>CAVOKS010000001.1:0-390718 GCA_963696565.1 uncultured Acidobacteriota bacterium
CCAGCCGTATTTTTTCAGCTTGTGATAGAGAGTCACCCGGTCGATGTCGAGAATTTCGGCGGCGTGGCTCTGATTGCCGCCGCATTCCTCGAGCACGTGCAGGATGTGCGCTCGCTCCATCTCGTCAAGCGTCTTGCCAGAGCCGCTGAGACCGTCGCCGTTTGTCTTGAAGATGAAATCCTGCTCGTTCAGTTCGGGCTCCTGTCCCACGACCATCGCGCGCTCGACCGCGTTTTCCAGTTCGCGAACGTTGCCGGGCCAGGGTTGCTGCTGCAGTTGGTTCATCGCTGCGGGCGCAACCCGGGTGATGCGTCTTATTCATCGCCATGGGAGAACTTGCGAACGAAGTGATCCACTAGCGCGGGATGTCTTCGCGGCGCTCGCGCAGCGGAGGTAGCTCGATGCGGAAGACGTTGAACCGGTAAAAAAGGTCAGGACGAAACTTGCCTTCCTCGATCAGTTTTTCCAGATCCTTGTTGGTCGCGGCGACGCAGCGGAAGTCCACCTTGATAGTCTGGTTGCCGCCCACGCGCGTGATTTCGCGCTCCTGCAGCACGCGCAGCAGGTCGGTTTGAGTCTTCAGGCTGATGTCGCCGATCTCGTCGAGAAAAACTGTCCCGCCTTCGGCAATTTCGAATTTGCCTTTCTTGCGGTATTGCGCGCCGGTGAACGCGCCTTTTTCGTGCCCAAAGAGTTCGCTTTCGAGCAGCGTCTCAGTCAGAGCGCCGCAGTGAATGACGACCAGCGGATGAAATCTGCGCGGGCTGGCATGATGGATCGCTCGCGCCACCAGTTCTTTGCCGGTGCCGCTCTCGCCTGTGACCAGAACCGTCGCGTCCGTTGGACCGACCGTCTCGATCGCGTCGAAGAGCTTGCGCATCGGCCCGCTTTGCCCGATCAGTTCTCCCGGACGCGCCACTTCCGCAACCGTCTCGCGCAGGAGCACGTTTTCCTGTGCCGTGCGTTTGTGGGCCAACGCATTCTTCACCAGATGCGCGATCTCGTCGGGGTCGAGCGGCTTGGTCACGTAGTCATAGGCGCCATTCTTCAGAGCTGCCACCGCAGTTTCGACCGAAGCGTAGCCAGTCATGATGATCACGATCAAGTTCGGGATCGACTTCGTGCATGCGGCGCTGCAGCTCGATTCCGTCGGTGCCATGCATTTTGATGTCGACGAGAGCCGCATCCCAGCGTTGTTCGGCCAGTCGGGTGAGTGCGTCGTTGGCGTTTTCAACCGTCAGTGACTTCGTAGCCTTCTTCGCGAAACCATTTGGCGAGCGAGTCGCGCACGCTCAATTCGTCGTCCACAATCAGCAGTTTTCCTTGTGTGCTCACTTCAATCACCTCATCTTCATGCGACATCGCTGTCGCCGACAGCTGCCAGCGAAGCTTCGATTCTCTTGAGCCGGAAGAGTGATGGTGAAAGTCGTTCCCTGGCCCAATTCGGACTCGACATCAATGCGGCCGTTATGGCGCTCCACGATGCCGCGGCTGATGGCCAGGCCCAGCCCGACTCCGCGCCCACTTTCTTTCGTGGTCAGAAAGGTTCGAAGATGTGCGGCAGAATGTCGGGAGCGATGCCGGCTCCGTCGTCGCGCACCTGGATCTCGATTTCCGTTTCATCGGGGCTCAGCCGGCCCTCGATCCAGAGATTGCCACCTCTTGGGCATGGCATCGATAGCATTCATGATCAAGGCCAGCAAGACTTGTTCGATCTGCTCCGGATCGCAAGGAACACGCGGCAGATTCTCTGCGCGTTTACCTGCAGTTGAATTCCACCCAGTTCCAGTTGATGCCGCACCAACAACAGGCAGCGATCAATCACAGCGTGCAGGTCGGTCGACTGGACATTCATGGGCGCGGTTCGCGAAAGAGTCAGCAGGTTCTTGATCAGATCGCCGCAGCGCCGGCTTTCCGCGGCAATCAGCTCCAGACACTGCATGGCCTCTTCGCGTTTTTCATGTTCGGTCTGGCCCGATCCCACCCATTTCCGCAGCAGTTTGGCGTAGGTCAGAATTCCCGAGAGCGGATTGTTCACCTCGTGCGCCACAACGGCCGCCATCTTTCCGATGGAGGCCATTTTCTCCACATGCAGCACGTGATCGTGAGCGCGCTGGAGTTCCTTCGTCTTCTGCTTCGACGCGATCTTCGAGAGTCTTTGCCCAGGTGACGATTTCTTCATTGGCTGCGCGCAATTGCAGGCTCATGCCGTTGAAAGATTGAGCCAGCTCACCCACTTCATCCTCGGATCGCACCTCGATCTGGTAGCCAAGATTCCCCTGGGAAGATGTTCCGTGCCGTGCTCGAGCGCTTTGATGGGCTTGCCGACCACTCGCCACACGAATAGCCAGCTCAATACCGCCACGATCAGCATTGCGCCCGCCGTGTAGGAGAGCATGCGGGCGCTGCTGGCCGCGAGTTGCGCATCGGCTTTTGCCAGGGAAAGATTGGTGTCGAGCACGCCCAGAACCTGCTGGCTCGCGGGATGCGCGTGGCACTCGGCGTTGGAGCAACTGGGTTGATTTTCGATGGGCGTGATAATTCCGAGCACCCGCTGCCCGCCGCCGCTGCGATAAATGCGAAAACGGTCAGGACGGTTCAAGCCGCGCCAGCGGCTGCGATTGGGTGTGGCAGCCGTAGCAGGCCTCGGCAGTCTTGTCGAGCACATGGCTGACTTCCGCCGGGTCGGTCGAGTAGCTGATGCGTCCCTCCTGATCGAGGATGCGCACCTTGACCATGCCGGGTTCGTCCGCCATGGTTTGAATCGCGTGGTAGAGTCCCTCGCGATCGTTGCGCAGCATGTAATAGGTGGTGCTGCGCTTGATTACATCGCTGACCCGCTCGGCGCTGGCCAGCGTGGCCGCTTCCAGATCCTGGCGATGCAATCGGATATTCAAGTATCCGAGCAGAGCGAAGATGACGACCATGGCCGCCAACAGAGACCCGATCAATTTTGCGCTGATGCTGCTGAGTCAGCCGCTTCCATCCTGCAGACGCCGACGAATTGGATCAATCTCCCGCATGGCCCAATACCGGAGTAGCAGACTGCCGGACTCGGTTTCGGTTCTGGGACGCTCGTTCGCACCGCGATTCTTCTTCGGGAAAGATGGGCAGGTATTTCACTGCCAATCCGAACAGCGCGAAGCCCATCGCGATGATCATCAGGGTCACGGAGAACTCCGTCCACTTCGGCACGTAGTGATGTCCGACGTAAGTCTCAAAGCCGGTGAGGCGATATTGAGCCGGTTGGTGATGAATCCGAGCACCTGAAGATCGACGCCAGATACAAGCCGTTGTGGCGACAGCCTGACCTTCTTGAAGCTCAGCATGGTGATCGGAATCACGAAGGCCAGCATCAGTTCGAGCCACAGAAAATACGCTTCGTAGCTGGGCTTAAAAATCTGCCGCAGCATGCCGCGGTGGAAGTAGTCTTCGAAGCGCAGCAGAGCATTGACCCACAGAGCCACCAGCAAAGCGCCGCCCAGTTCGACCAGAACCGGAAGTTCAAGTTGACGGCCGAAGGCTTTCGCGCTCTGCGTGGACTCGAAGATCGTCATCGCCAAACCAACTGCGATCGCCGACCCAAAGAAGAAGAACGGCAGCGCCGGCGTGTACCAGAAGGGATGCAGCTTGCTCGGCATGATCAGGTAGAGCGATCCGAGCGAACTCTGGTGCAGCGTGGAAAGCAGGATGCCCAGAACGATCAGCACCGGGTAGATCTTCTTGATCCACTTGATCGGAGTCGTCAGTTTGAAGCGCTCCAGTACGTTGGGAAGAAATTCGAAGAAGAGCACCGTGGTGTAGGTCATCACGCACATGCCCACCTCGAACATGACCGAGTGCGGGTTCATGTAGATGAGCTGATGCCAGATGTACCAGGGCCGGCCAAGTCGAATAACAGTCCCACGATGAAGAGCACGTAGCCCAGAAACGCGGTCAGCACCGCCGGGCGCACCACACTGTGCAGTCTCTCGACGTTAAACAGGTAGACCGCGCCCACAATGCAGAAGCCGCCCGCCGCCAGCATGACGCCGCACAGGCAGTCGAAGCCAATCCAGAGGCCCCAGGGAAACTGGTCCGTCATGTTTGAAACCGCGCCCAGGCCATGGAAATAGCGAATGAAGGCGGAGTACAGGCCCAGGACCATGATCACAATGAATACAACTCTCCAGAAAGTCAGCTTGATCTTCATCACTTACTCCCGTTCTTCTTCTGTTTCTTTCTTCGGCTTCCGCGGCGGCTACTTCTTCGCGGCGATGCGAGACCCAATAAATGCCGCCCAACACCAACGTCCACACCGGGATGAAGTCTGGAACCTTCTCCATCACTCGTCCGGTGTATTCCGGCATCGGCGTGTCGCCGATTTTTGCGGATGCGGGATAACCGTAGTCCTCAACGTTGACGCTGGAAATGATCAGGACCGACGTTCCTCCAACTTCGTTCAGTCCATAAATGTGAGGCTGGTAAGTGGACGGATTTTGACGGATGCGTTCCTGCGCTTCCTTGATGAGGTCGTCTCGCTCGCCAAACTTCGTCGCGCCCGTCGGACAGATCTCAGCGCACGCCGTCTGCTTGCCGGCAGCCACCCGGTCCGGACACATAATGCATTTGCGGACTCGCGGATTCAGCGAATGCCATTCGTATTTCGGCTGGGCAAACGCGCAGGCCACCATGCAGTATCGGCAGCCGATGCACTTCCAGACGTCGTAGACAACCGGGCCCTCCTTGGTTTTATGGAAGGCGCCAACCGGACAAACCGACGCGCAAGCCGGATGCTCACAGTGCATGCACAGCCGGCGCATGAATTTGTCGTCCTTGGTCAGAACGACCGTGTACTTATGTTCCGATTGCACCGACTCCGCGGCTACTTTGTCGTCATAGGGCAGCTTGTTCTGCTGCGCGCAGGCAACTTCACACTGCTTGCAACCAATGCACATCGTGGCGTCATAAAGCAGGGCCTTACTCATGGAAATTGCTCCTCGCTGCTCCCAAGCGGGACTTCCGTTCCGGGGGAATAACGTAGGAAGTGAACGTACGCTGCGCAGGAACACGACGTTGGGAACCGTACAGAACACCTTTGGCGAACCGACTGCGAAGAATAAACCGGGTCCGGAGAGATATGCACCCGGGCCCGGGAGGGCTGTTCCATCTTGGAAGGAGAACAGGGGAGGAGATTTCCGGTTTGCGACGGATGGCTCGATTTTCCCTTCGGTCCGCCGAATTGAGCCGGACATCTTCATACTCGTCCTGCCGCCTTCTTCACCGCTGCCCGACAATCTGTCGCGCGACAGCGGCAGTGCGCTAGAGGAACAGCCAATCTTTACTTCTGTAGGCTACGAACGTAGGTCACAACCATCTTTACCTGGTCAGGCGTCAAACTCTTGATCGTCGCGGGATGCTTCGGCTTCTCCGCGACGTCATTGGCCAGGTCGCCATCTGACGCTTTCTTTGCATCGTCGGAAACCAGGCTCGGAATCTTGGCTGCGGGTTTGCCCGCTGCATCGGCTCCGTGGCAGGCTGCGCATTTTGCTTTGTAGATCGTGGCTCCGTCATCGGCGGCCCAGGACAGGTTCGGCATCAGGATGAAAAGGGCTACCGCAATGGTCATTACCAGCATCACCAGCTTCGTCGTCTTCATGATTTCGATTTCTCCTTGTATAGTTTTATGACTCGGCAGAATTAGCAGCTCTTTTCGCGGTCCCGCAGACGTTGCGAAAGTAACCACTGATCCACTCCTTCAACAACTGGATGTAAGAGAACTCAGCAGCGCTGTCGCCGCCTAGTGGAGAGTTTCAACGTTTCGAGGGGCAGGCGCAGTGATCCAGGTCACCCCCAGCCGTGATTTTCGCGGTTTGACGTGTTTCAGTAACCCATCGTCACCGCTGGAGCCCACCGCGCTGGATGCAACCCACAGAGACAATCGTATAGCCAGTTGGGTTATGCGATAAAAATGGTTGTGGTGATATTTTTGGGAATGGGATTCTGCTGGTGGTGCAGTAATAATGGAGCATTCCCCGGCCGAACGTGCGACCAGACGTCACGGCCCACACCCCGTATCCTTTGACGTTGCTGCGTCTTCGGGTGCGAACGTCGATAAACAGCGCGCGGAAGCTAGGAAGAGGAAGGTCGAGAGCACGTTACGGTTGGATGAGAAAACCGGCTTCGAAGGGGAAATTGCTGGTTTTCTCTTTACGAGCCTAAGCGAAACCGTCCGGCTGACTTACCGCGCCAATGTGCGCCTGATCGTCGATAAACAGGCGGCCCGCGGTGAGAGCTTTGCGGTCCACTTCCAGTAGATCGAGCTTCTTGACCTTGTCTTCGAGCACGCTGAATGCAGTTCCGGGTGCGAGACATTCGGTCTCTTCCAGTAGCGCACCCAACATTACTATGTTGGCTGCCTTGGTCGAACCCAGTCTGTCGGCGATCTCCGCCGCAGGAATTGCGAACACCTGCACGCCCGGCGCAGCAAAGTCGGTAGGAACACTAACGCCGTTGTAAAGAATGAGACCACCGCTCGCGACCTCGTGCGCAAACTTGCGCAGCGAGAACTCATTCATGGCCACCAGCACGTCGGGATGCGAGACCAGCGGGCGACCCGATCCGTTCTTTGGACAAGCACACGTGGCAGTGTGCGCTGCCCGAACGCATTTCGGGCCCATACGACGGCAGCCAGCTCACTTCCAGCGCTTCACGCATGCCCATTTCGATGAGGAGTTGGCCCAGCAGCAGCACGCCCTGTCCGCCGAAGCCCGCGATTTTGATCTTCACGTCTTTGAAATGATGGGCGTGTTTCGGTTTGTCGCGCGTCTCCGCTTTTGGAGTGATCTCAAGCACATCAGCAACCGGCCGTTGAGGAGGCTCGTTGCCTGCGGGCATTTCCGGCCGGCGGTCGCGGAAAACATTCAGCGGAAAGGTTGGCGTCATCTTCTCGAGAACCCAGCGCCGCGCTTCCACGGGATCTTTGCCCCAGATGGTTGGACACGGCGAAAGGATTTCAACAAATGAAAAGCCCGCGCCATCGCGCTGGATCTCGAGCGCCTTGCGGATCGCCCGCCGCGCTTTCATAATATTTTTGTTGTCCGAGAGCGCTACACGTTCGATATATGCCGGCGCTTCGAGCGTCGCGAGAAGTTCGGCCATGTGCAACGGAAAACCCTCATTCGATGGACGCCGTCCCCAGGGCGAAGTGGTGCTTTTCTGCCCGACGAGCGTGGTGGGCGCCATCTGGCCGCCAGTCATGCCGTAGATTCCGTTGTTCACGAAGAAGACGGTGATCTTTTCTCCGCGGTTGGCAGCGTGCACGATTTCGGCAGTGCCGATTGCCGCCAGGTCGCCGTCTCCCTGATAGGAGATGACGATTTTGTCCGGGCAGGATCGTTTGATTCCCGTGGCCGAAGCGGGCGCGCGGCCATGCGCCACCTGCACGTTGCCCACATCGAAATAGTAGTAGGCGAACACCGAGCATCCAACCGGACTGACGAAGATTGTCTTGTCCTGCAGCCCGAGTTCCTGCAAGGCTTCGGCAATCAGCTTATGGGCAACTCCGTGCCCGCAGCCGGGACAATAGTGGGTCTGATGTTTGAGCTCTGACTTGCGCTCGTACAGGTCATAGAACAGCGGTGACCTGGAGTGGACTGTTTCGTATTCATCATTGTGCTTGGGTTCAACTTCGGAGCTGGCTTCGGACTTAATTTCAGGATCCACGCTGATGACGCTCTCGTTTGCCATTTTCGTTGTCCTCACACTGCTACGGCCATGCGGTCCATGACTTGTTGTTGCAGTTCTGCGACCGAGGGCACGTTGCCTCCTACCCGCCCGTAGAATTCCACCTGCTCTTTGCGGTTCAGTGCCAGGCGCACATCTTCCACCATTTGCCCGTTGCTCAATTCAACGACCAGCACCTTTTCCACCTTCGCTGCCGCTTTCGCCAGCGCCTTCGAGGGATAAGGCCACAGCGTGATGGGCCGGAACAGACCCGCTTTCACGCCGTCCTTGCGTAGCGCTTCGACCGTAGACAACAACACGCGGGATACGATGCCATACCCAACCAGCAAGAATGTCGGCGTCTTCGGTGTGGTAGAGCTCGCAGCGTGGCTCGGCTTCCTGCGCGCGGATGTACTTGGCTTCCATTCTGCGCTGGTGTTCTTCCAATTCATCGGTTTCGAGATAAATGGAACTGACCAGGTTGGCCCGTGTTTCTGGCGTTCCTTTCACAGCCCAGATTTTTTCGGGGAGCTGAATCTCGCGATATTCCAGATCGAGCGGCTCCATCATTTGCCCGATAAAGCCGTCGGCCAGCACGACTGCCGGATTACGATATTTGTCAGCGAGATCGAATGCCAGCATCGTGAGCTCTGCCATCTCCTGCACCGATGCGGGAGCCAGCACGATATTGCGGTAGTTGCCGTGGCCGCCGCCCTTTACCATGGCGAAATAGTCACTTTGCTCCGGAGCGATGTTGCCCAGGCCCGGTCCGCCGCGCATTACATCGACGATCACGCACGGCAATTCCGCGCCGGCGAGGTAGGACATGCCTTCCTGCATCAGGCTGAGGCCGGGCCCTGAAGATGCAGTCATGACGCGAACCCCCGCCGCCGCTGCGCCATAGACCATATTGATGGCGGCGACTTCGCTCTCCGCCTGCAGAAAAGTTCCGCCCACTTGCGGGAAATAGGAGCGCGGCAGCCTCGGCGATTTCGCTGGCTGGGGTAATTGGATATCCGTAATACCCGCGGCATCCGGCGAGGATGGCGCCCTTCACTACAGCTACATTTCCTTTACAGAGCTGCCGCATGTTGGCCTCCTTGCGCCGCCGCGAATGCTTTTCCTTCGGGCTTTATCCGGTAGACCGTAATCGCGCCCGGTTCCGGGCAGCAATAAAAACAGATTCCGCATCCGGTGCAGTCGTGTCCCGTGTAGCGTGCCGGATGAACTCCGTAAGGACTCAACTCCGGCGTTAGTTCGCAGACACTTAGGCGGACAGGACTCCACGCATAGTCCGCATCCCTTGCATTCCTCGACATCGACCGTGACCTTACCGCGCGCTTGCCCTGCCATGATTCACCTCGTTGCTGCCGTCTCCGCAGCTAACGGACGCTGCAGCCATTCGGTTTTCTCGCAAAATTGATAAAGTTCTTCCCGAAACTTGGGATGTGCAATGTCGATCAGCGCCTGCGCCCGTTGCCGGATGGTCTTGCCGTGCAGAGTACGCCACGCCGTATTCGGTGACGACGTAGCGGATCAGGCCGCGCGAGGTAACCACGCCCGCGCCGGGGCTCAGCATGGGAACGATCCGCGAGATCGCGCCATCTTTTGCCGTAGAAGAAATGGCGATGATCGACTTGCCGCCCTTGGAGCGCGCCGCCCCACGCAGGAAGTCGACTTGCCCGCCAATGCCGCTATAGAACTGGCTTCCGATCGAATCGGAGCAGACCTGGCCGGTGAGATCGATCTGCAACGCGGAATTGATCGCCACCATGTTGTCGTTGCGCGCAATCAGTTCCGGGTTGTTGGTATAGGCCGTGGGATGGAACTCGAAGATCGGATTGTTGTCCAGGAAATCAAACAACCGTTTCGTGCCGATGGCAAATCCCAGGATGATCTTCCGCGGCTTGAAGTTCTTCCGCGCACCGGTAATCACGCCGGCTTCGATCAGAGGGATAACGCCGTTCGAAACCAATTCGCTGTGAACTCGCGAGATCTTTGCGATCCATGAGGAAGGGAAGCACCGCATCCGGAATCCCGCCGATGCCGGTCTGCAGCACGGCCCCATCCTCGATCAAGTCTGCGACGTTGCGGGCGATGGCCCTATGCATGTCGGTAATTTCCGGTTGCTTCATGGCGCACAGCGGCCGGGAGGAATCCACAATGGCGTCTAGCTCAGTCACATGGATGAAAGCTGTCTCCGTAGGTGCGGGGCATCTGATCATTGATCTGCGCAACCACGTAGCGGGCGCATCTGGCCGCAGTGAGCGTCGTGTCCACGCCGACGCCGAAGCTGCAGAAGCCGTGGCAGTCGGGAGGAGAGAGTTCCAGCAGGGCCACATCAATCGGCATGGCGCCGCTTTCGAACAGTTCTTCAATTTCGCTCAGGTAGATGGGCGTGTAGTCGGCGCGGCCTTCGTTAATGGCCTCGCGCACGTTGCCGCCGATAAACATGGCGTTGTGCCGGAAGTGCCCGGCCATCTCTGGAGCCACGTAGGGAGCCGGTCCCATGGTCATCATGTGAACGATTTCCACATCCTGCACATCAGGAGCGCGGCGCATCAGGGCTTCCACCAGGGTCTCAGGCTCAGCGCAGCCGGGCTGAATGTAGACCCGCATGCCCGATTGCACACAGCGCAAGCGCCTCGTCGGCCGTGCGCAACTTCTTCTCGTAATCAAGTTCCCAGGACATACGTTATTCCCCTATCCAGCTGCTCTCACCTTGCGCAACGGCTCTGACACACAAGCTCGCTCATAACCGACTGCCGCGTAATAGATGGCGTGATCAAAGAATTGATCCAGCAGTTCCTCTACTTCGAGCTCGCCGGAGATCTCCGCGGGACGATCCAGAACCGCCTCTTGTTTCAGGAAGTCCCAAAGGTTTTTCTTGGTTAGGATAATCGCCCAGATAAGCTCACTTAGGGGCACGTTTTGCCGGGCGCGCTTAGCGCCAATTTCTGTGTATCGCTTTTCGACGTCCAACTCGCTTTTGCCCAGAAGCCAGTCCGCCAGGTGACGATAGATTTCGTACACCCGTTGCTCGAGTTCCCCGGGCGGGACATTGCGGTAGCCGGGGAGCAACGGGGAGTTTTGTGTCTTTTCGAGGAGCCCTGCCGCCAGGGCCTCAGAGTGGTTCTCGACCAACCGGAGAAGTCGATACGCTAGCATCATCGCCGCCCCTCCTTGACTACTGCCATCATCGACTTTTAGCAGCTATTCCGGCTATGACAGACAGCACAACTGTTTGTGATATGGATCACACGAGCGCCGGGAAAGCCTACTGTTTCCGTGTCTTCCGCGCCCTTGCCTACTCCTTGAGACTTCTGTTCCAAGGGGAGTGCTGCGGGTTCCAACTATGAACTTGCTTGTCGAAATCCCCGGGCTGCTTTTCGCTGCCACACGCGGTTAAGGGCTGCCCCGCGGATTCCGAGGCGGTGATGTGTTCGGCTAGACACTGCTCCAGCTTTTCGCGGACGCCGCTGTCGTTCAGCAGGCCTATGAGTTCGGCCCGGTGCATTCGGTCGAGGCCCTGGAGTAATGGACACCTGAGAAGATCTTGGTCGTTCATGACGAACTCCCGGCGCGAAATTCGTGTCTTGCGGCCGCCGCGCATCCGGTCAGTTGCGATTAGAAAGCTACTGCGAACTTTCAGCGGTGACCTTAAGCACTCGTCTTTGTGAGCCCGATCACATCGGGTTCCTACCACTCGCCTGACGTCAGATACTCGTGGATCGATTTCGCAGCGCGCCGTCCGGCTCCCATGGCTAATATCACGGTGGCACTTCCGGTGACAATGTCGCCGCCCGCAAAAACTCCTTTGCGCGACGTACGCTGCGTCATCACGTCAGCTTCGATGTAATTCCGTTTGTTGGTGTTCAGGCCTGGCGTAGTGCTCTGGATCAGCGGATTCGCTCCCGTGCCAATGGCGATGACGGCCACTGATAAGGGCAGATCGAACTCCGAGCCTTCGACCGGGACCGGACGTCTGCGTCCCGACGCATCCGCTTCGCCCAGGTCCATGCGCATGCAGCGCACCGCGTTCAGCCAGCCCTTGCCGTCCGACAGAAACTCGATCGGATTGGTCAGCACGCGAAACTCGATGCCTTCCTGCTGGGCATGCTTCACTTCTTCCTTTCGCGCCGGCATCTCAGCTTCGCTGCGGCGATAGATCACGTAAGCCTTGGCTGCGCCCAGACGCAGCGCCGAACGAATAGCGTCCAGCGCCGTGTTGCCCCCGCCAATCACGGCTACATTTTTCCCATGAAGATCGAGCATGGGCTCGTCATAGTTGGGAAACTCGTATGCGTGCATCAGGTTGATGCGGGTCAGGAACTCATTGGCCGAATAGACGCCGTTCAAATGTTCTCCGGGGATATTCATGAACTGCGGCAAGCCCGCGCCCGTGCCGATGAACACTGCGTCATAACCTTCTTCGTCGAGTAGTTCGTCGAGAGTTACCGTTTTTCCGACAACCACGTCGGTTTCAAATTCCACGCCCATGGCGCGCATGTAGTCAATTTGCTCGCGAATGATTTGCTTGGGCAAACGGAACTCGGGAATGCCGTACACCAGCACGCCGCCCGGTGTGTGCAGCGCCTCGAATACGTGGACCTGGTGCCCTTTTTGAACCAGATCACCAGCCGCGGTGAGGCCCGAGGGACCACTGCCCACAATGGCAACCTTTTTTCCCGTCGAGTGGAGCCTTCGGTAGATTGCTGATATCCAGATGGCGCTGTTCGTAATCGGCGACGAAGCGCTCGAGATATCCAATCCCGAGCGGCTGAACTTTCTTGCCCATCAGGCAGCCGCCTTCGCAGTGATCTTCCTGCGGGCAAACCCGCCCAGTGATGGCGGGAAGCACGTTGTCTTCGCGGATTTTCGCGGCCGCGCCCAGGAAATCGCCGGCCACGATTAACTGCACGAAATCTTTTACTTTGACCCCGACCGGACAATCGTTCGTGCATTGCGGCTTGGCGCACTCCAGACAGCGCAACGCTTCCTGCCGCGCCAGTTCCTCGGAATAGCCCAGGTTCACTTCGGTGAAATTCGTAGCCCGCAACAGCGGAGGCTGCTCCAGCATGTGTTGCCGTGGCACCTTCATGCGCTCTTTCAGCGGCAAGACATTCAACGAGGGCTGCTTGGTGGGTCGGTGTCATCGACTGCCTCCTTCGACCGCGAATGCGCCCGCAGGAACGGCCTCGAGCTGCGACTTGGTCTTGCACTGGAATTCTTCCATCGATTGTTGTTCAGCCGTCCGGTACATCGAATTGCGCTGCACCAGCACGGCGAAATCTACGCGGTGCGCGTCGAACTCGGGGCCGTCGACGCAGGCGAACTCGCTCTTTCCGTCGACCAGCACGCGGCAGCCGCCGCACATGCCGGTGCCGTCGATCATGATCGGGTTCAGGCTGACGATCGTGCGGATGTGTTCTTTCCGCGTCATCTCCGCCACCGCTCTCATCATTGGGATGGGACCGATCGCCAGCACCAGGTCGATGCGCGTGCCATTCTCGATCAACTGCCGCAGCTTGTCGGTGACGAAACCTTTGTCGGCATAGCTTCCGTCATCGGTCGTAATCATCAGCGCATCGCTGACCTCGCGCAGTTCGCGCTCCAGAATCACCAGCTCTTTGTTGCGTGCGCCGACGATTGAGATCACGCGATTGCCGGCGCCCTTCAGCGCCACGACCGTCGGCAGAGCCATGGCCGTGCCCACGCCTCCGCCCATCACGACCACGGTGCCGAACTTCTGGATTTCCGAAGGTTTCCCCAGCGGCCCAACCACATTCAGAATGCTATCGCCGGTATTCAGCGAATTCAGCATGTTGCGTGGTTTTGCCGATCGACTGCACCACAATGCCGATGGTTCCGCGCTCGGGATCGGAGCTTTCGATGGTGATGGGAATGCGTTCGCCCTGCTCGTAAAGCCGCAGGATCACGAATTGTCCCGGTTTTTGCTTGTGTGCAATGCGCGGCGCCTCGATCACGAACCGCTTGATGCCCGGCGCCAGAAACTCAGCGTGCAGAATGTTAAACATGTTTCCTCATGGCTTACCTTCCAGGACATTGTCCAGAAAGCGAAGCCAAGAGGCTGTGACACGAGTCACTGGTGGGTGCGAGGGGGATCACACGAAAGGCGGGCCACAGTTACTTCGGGTACCCCGTCCCTCCCGTTTTCTGGCACGGGCGCGAGGGTCAACCGTCTGGGGTTGACCCAAGCGTCCGGCGATCCAATCAAGCTAGTATGTGAAGGACCGTAGGACGGGACCTTCGCCCAGGAATCCACTGCGTTGCTTCGGCTGCAATGCGATGTATCCACCGAAGTGGTTGTACGGGCCGAAATCTATCGAGTCCACGAGGGTTCCCTTGGGATCGTAAACCTGGATGAAGCTGTGCTCTCCTGGACCATCGGGTTGGAAGATAAGAAACAGCTTGTGGATGGGATCGAACTCGACGTCGAACCCACTGTTCGCCTGCCCTATCCCACCGGGAAGGTCTTCGCTGATGCCGGTCTGGGTTTTGAGATCGTAAAACTGAACACTAGCGTCGTCAGCGGAGGTCGTACAGGCAACGCCATCGTCGGAATCGACGGCGAGCCCTTGGAGTCCTTTGCCCAGTCCCTGAAACTCATCGAATTTGCCGCTGCCCAGGTTAACCGTGCCGATCTCTGGAGTGCAATAATTGCATCCTTGAGCCGCCGCGAGAACACCTGAATTCGTCTTGACATCGAAAGCGAAGGCTACGGGGGTAAAGGGCTCGAAGTCGGGACTGGTCATCGTGATCTCTTTGCCAAAGGTTTGCTTTTGCATATCTTCCTCGAAGGCAAAGTAAGTGGTTCCCGGGTAGACGTCATGCAGGACGAAAAACGCCGCGTCGGTGGCTCCCTGATTGTGGCTGACGCCAGAAACAATGTCGTCGCTGTCAAAATGCGGCGGCTGCCAAAGGCCGGTGTACTTGTTCGCATCGAGAGGACTTATCAGATGGTAGGTGCGTACGTTGCGGTGGGCAGCAGCGTGTTCGTGTAGGACAATGGCAGTAGAAGTGCCGACGATGCCGAGAACGATGTCGTCGTCGTATTGGGTTACCCCCTTCCTGATCACTTTAACGATTTTCCCCGTCTTCTGGTCGAAGGTCTCAACCGCACTCAAAGTGTCTCCATTGTTTAGAGTTTTCTGTTCACTGAGGATGCCTTCAGTTCCATTCTGATCGATGTCGTAGCCGGCGATCTGACCCCCGAACTTCGGGCGTACGACGATCTTACCCGGTCCCTTGGGCTGTTGGGTTGGAGCGGTCTGGGCGGCGGCCAAACCGCTTAAACTGCACAGAGCTGTCGCTATAACGCAAATCAACAAATCGTGGGCCGAACTTTTTAGTTTCATTTCTGGCTCCAGTCTCTTTGGCGATTCTTGTGATCCAAACGGCGGAAAGTTACCATAGCCGCGCGAACCGTCTGTCACCCTCTCGTCAAAACTTTGTCAAATGTTATGGTTTCGCTCAGGCACCAGAATGCTTGCTAAGGCGCAAATGCAAACACCAGTCCGTTGTCTGTTCCACGATTCGGATTTCCGCCGCCATAGAGAGTCGTTCCGTAAATCTTCGAGCCAAGAATGATGAGATTGGCCGAAGGGAAGGATCCGTCTTTCCCATCAAAGCTATAGAGCTTTTCCTTCCAGGCGCCGCCGGACTGCGATGGCGGCGTTAGTTCAAAGAGCGCGCCGCAACCTCCATCAATGCAATGCGTCCCACCTTCTTGCGTCGTGCCGTAAACCCTGCCTTCGTTGTCGAGCACAACCCCAGCGCCGGGGTTGGCACCGTCCGGCTGCTTGCCAAATGCGTGGAGGATGTTCTCCGTCCAATTTCCACCCGAGTGCGACGGTGGCACCAGTTGAAAAACATTGCCCGTGCACTTAACCCCAATTTCTGTCGTTCCGTAGAGAGCGCCTTTGCTGTCGATGACCAGACTGGCGACCGGATAGTAGCCTTGTCCGGCGCCCTGATTTACGAAGCTGTAAAGAATGTCAAACCCCCAAGATCCTCCGCGCGGCTTGGGCGGAGACAGCCGATAGACTGTTCCGCACCCCGTGGCGTTATCGTTTTGGCACGATCCGGTGCCTCCATACTGAGTCGTGCCGTAAAAGGCTCCCTTGCTATCGGCGATCAAGCCCGAAGAGGGTAAATACGCGTTCTGCTGGAACGAGTACAGGATTGTTTGAGTCCATGTCCCGCCTTTCACCGTGGGCGGCGCGAGTTGATAGATCACTCCGTTCAGGCCGGTCGGAGCGCCGTAGGTCGTGACCCCATAAAGATTTCCCTCGGCATCAAGGACGAGACCGCCCGCCGGTTGTCCTCCTTCGTAACTTTCGTCGCTGGGAAAGTTGAACAGTACTGTTTCCGTCCATGCCCCTCCGGACTGCGGCGGCGACAGCTCGTAAACAGTTCCGGTGTTAATCCCGCTCCCGCAGGCGAGGGTCGTTCCGAAGAGATTACCTGCGGAATCGAGGATGAGTCCGCTTTGAGGATCGCAGCCGTCGTTCGGCTCTCCTGCGAAATTGTGGAGCACAGTCTCGGTCCATTTCGTGCTGGGAGGAACCGGCGGCGATAATTCGAAAACTGTGCCACATCCCATGGAGCAGTAGCCACTCCCGCGAACCTTGCCGCCAGAAGTGGTGGTGCCGTAGAGATTTCCTTTCGCGTCAGCGACAAGGCTGGAAAGGGGGTTGCTGCCGGTTAAGGGATTCCGAAATGCGTAGAGCACGGTTTCTAATTGAAGTGCAGAAGCGGTGCTCGCGATTAGAAGGCAAGAAAAGAAAAACGCGACAAGGGACTTGCAGGTCATAGACTATCCTCTGAAACATGCGCTACTCGGGCCATCCGTCCCACTGGCGCCAACCCGCCTTCTGGAGAGCAATCTCGCTGGCTGGCCTACCGGTTCTTAACCCTACTCCACCAGCTCACTAGGGAGACCCACCCTAAGGTTCAGAGATTGGGGCAAGATGAAACACGGTGCCGCAACCATCCTGGCAATCGGGTTCGTTCTCTCCGCCCTCGAACATGCTGCCGTACACATCACCATGCGAACCGAAGACCACGCCCATCGGGGTGGAGCCGTCGTCCCCCTCACCTTCACCCTGAAAGTCGTATAGGTCGGTGTAATTTCCGTTCGTATCAATTTTGAACAGGCAGCCTCCAGCGTGTACGCAGTTGTTCGATTGTTGCAGGCCGTACAGGTTGCCTTTCGAGTCTCTTAGCAGTTGGTTCGCGTAGACATTATTCCGCGTGGTCTTCGGCGTGAAGGTGAAGAGCACGGAGAACTTGCCAGTCGTATCCACTTCGAAAACGGTTCCGTAACCATAAAGGTGATTGTAAAAGTGGTGGTCATCGCCGCCCCACTGTGCAATGCCATAGAGGTTGCCCGCTGAATCGATGATCAGACCGAGCGGACCTGCCCCATCCTTCGGACCAGCGAAACTATGGAGCACGGAGAACTTGCCGTTGCTATCCACTTTGTAGATCGTGCCACAGCCGTCTGCCTGGTAGTCGCCGTTCGGGGGATGACAGAACGCGGCCTTGCCGCCAAAGAAGGCCGTGCCATAAACGTTCCCTTGGGCGTCAAGCACCACGCCTCCTTCCGGCTGCGCGCCTTCCGGCCCGTGAAAGGTATGAAGCACAGTGAGCTTTCCGGCGGGTGAAAGCTTGAACAGCGTGCCGCAGCCAATTCCGCCGCTTATGTAACTGCAATTGCCATCTCCCGCAAATGGTGACATGCCGTAGAGGTTGCCCTGCGCATCTCGCGCCACCGGAGAATCCAGACAGCACGCTTGATCTTCGTCCGCGACGTAAAGAACGGTCTGCTGGCCCTTCAGGTCAACCTTGAATATTACCGAGGCGCCACCGATAAACCCGTTTCCTCGAGTGGTTCCGTAGAGGTTGCCTTTAGAGTCTTGAATCAAGCCGGCGACGGGGTTCGTCCCATCATTCCCGCCTTCGAAGTCATACAGGATCGTTTCTTTGCCTGAGCTATCGACCTTGAATACGGTGCCGCAACTGCCTTCGCCGCACGAAGCCAGACCGCCTCCGAAGGTCGTACCGTAGAGGTTGCCATGAGCGTCCCGAATGATAGGACTGGGGATTGCGCCGTCTGGCGCAGCAGTGAATTCGTGGAGAACCGTGTAGGTCTGCGCCTGCGCGGCAACTTCCGCCAGCAGAAGAAGTGCAAGCAAAGCGACGGTGTGAATGCTGCGGAAGTTCAACGAACACTCTTTTCGACCCATGACGAAGCCTCCCGCCTGATGCGTGGGGGAACTGACCGTCCCCAACTCGGCAGCCTTCTTTTAGTCCGGCACGAAGGTCCGAATGTCACGAGGATGTAAAAAGGATGTAAAAGGACGTCAAGATCACTAAGGCTGGCCCACCGGTTCTCAACCCTACTCCGGCAGCACGCGCGCGCTCCATTCCTTTTTCGCGTTCGTGCGAAAAGGGTGGGCGCGATACTTTATCGGCGTTCTAAGTTAATCCTCTTCCTCTTCGCCTTTGTGCAGTTGTTGTGCCAGGTAGTTCTCCATGCCCATCTCACTGATGGCGTGGAGTTGGCCTTCCAGCCAGTCGACGTGGTGTTCTTCGTCTTTCAGGATCTTTTCCAGTAGTTCGCGCGATCCATTGTCTCCTGCAGTGACTGCGGTTGCGATCCCGTCATTCAGCCGCTTGACCGCGTCATATTCCAATTGGAGGTCGTTTTTGAGTTGATCCCCTACCGTCTGGCCGATGTTGATTTTGAAGTAATCAGTCATGTTGGGTGCGCCGTCGAGCAGAAGAATGCGCTCCATCAGCTTTTCCGCATGGGTCATCTCTTCGATGGACTCGGCGCGGGTGTGTTTGGCCATACGCTCGTAACCCCAGTTCTCGCACATCTCCGCGTGGAGGAAATATTGATTGATTGCTGTGAGCTCCGCCTTCAACACCTGGTTCAGTACTGCAATGACCTTTGCATCACCTTTCATGATTACCCTTTCGAAAGCCGGGGCTGCATTTTCGTCGAGCCCCTGGCAACGCTATGATACACCTTGGTTTTCTCCCGCCCTTCCTCGAAAGCCTCTCCTCACACCGCCCTGTGATGGTGGTCACAGCACGCCGGGCGAAACAGGGCCACACTTAGGTCAGAAGTCGGATGTTCAGCAGGAGGTGGCTATGAGAGCCTCACGATTCATTCTGTTCTTGGCCATGGTTGCATTCGCTCTGACTTTACCCTTGGTAGTTGCGGGGCAGAAGGCAGAACCAGGCGTGACCGTTCCGAAATATGATCCAGCGGCCGAAGCCACGTTCAAGGGAACGGTGGAAGAAGTAAGAGACCGTCAATGCCCGATGAGCGGCGGAATGGGCTCGCACCTGATCTTGCGGTTGTCTGCTGACAAGACGATTGAGGTCCACCTTGCCAGCACGAAGTTTGTGCGAACCTACGATCTGGTTTTTAACAAGGGTGATGCGGTCACGGTCGTTGGCACGAAGGTGCAGTTTGAAGGTGTGGAAACGATTTTTGCCCGGGAAGTCACCCGTGGGAGCGAAACCTTCGTCTTCCGTGACAAAGACGGCAAGCCAATCTGGTAGCGGCTCTGGCTGAGCGTACCGGGAGTAAGCCTTAGCGTGGCTCGTCAGGATTAGATCGCCTGACGAGCCATGTCGCGGTTGTCGCGTAAATCTTCATCTGCAGTAATCCATTCGCCCCAGCTAAATTCGGTCTTTCCCAATCCTCATTCAGGCTGAGTCTTGCATTCCCAAGCCACGAATAAATCTCCTTTATGCCCGCCATAAATTTAAATTGCAGAGATATTTCAGATGCTTGTGATAAGAACTATCCATTGGACGATGGTCGGATTGGTCTTTTACTGTCGTGCTGAGTAGCCATGGATTCGCCGAGTTTACCCGCAGATAAGCGGTCCGGGTAGAACGTGAGCATGCTTGTGAGATGCGGTTCCCCCAATAGCCTTGTAAGGAGCAATGTGATGCGTGCTGTTCCGCAGAGCCGGAAAAAACTGTCTCTAGGGGAGAGATTCTCCCGCTTAGCCGTCCGGTTGCGCGATCCGGAGTGGCGACGCTACGGAAAGCTATTGCTTCTCGGGAAGGCCGCCGGCGTCGGCGTGGTCCTGCTCTTAATCACCGTCGTCTCCGGCCTGTTCTTTGGACGCGTCTATGCGGCTGATGCCGGAGTCAAAGCCGCGGACATCGTCAATCCCATCAACACTGTTTGGACGCTGATCGCGGCGTTCCTCGTGTTCGGAATGCAGGTCGGGTTCACCATGCTGGAGGCCGGTTTCTGCCGCTCCCGCGAGACGGTGAATGTCCTGATGGAGTGCATCGTCGACACCTGCCTGTGCGGCTTGCTCTTCTGGGCTTTTGGCTTTTCGTTCATGTTCAGCCACGGCAATGGCTTCATCGGCTATCATTGGTTTTTCCTGAAGGACGTTCCCGCCACCTACGAAAGTACCGGCGTCGCGTTTCTGGCATTCTGGCTTTTTCAATTTGCCTTTGCTGATACCTGTTCGACCATCACTTCGGGAGCAATGATCGGCCGAACTGGCTTTGTTGGCGATCTGCTGTATAGCGTCGCGGTTTCCGGTTTCATCTACCCGATTATCGGTCATTGGGCGTGGGGACCTGATGGTTTTCTGGCTTTGATGGGTAGTGACGGTCATTTCTTTCCTTCACTGGGCACAGGCTTTCACGATTTCGCCGGGTCGACCGTTGTGCATACCATCGGAGGAGTCATAGCGCTGGCTGGCTCCATCGTTCTGGGTCCGCGGCTCGGGCAGAAAATTTAAGCGCGACGGCGGCGGTCCAATGCTGCCGCACGATTTGACGATCGCAGCTACTGGTGGCCTGCTGCTCTGGTTCGGTTGGTACGGCTTCAATCCCGGAAGCACACTTTCGGCGATGGATTTCGAAGGCATCGGCCGAGTGGCCACGAACACCACGCTGGCCGCGTGCGCCGCCGGACTGACCGCTATGCTTTACGCTTACATCCCGAGTAAGAAGTGGGATGTGAGTTTCACCATCAACGGATTCCTTGCCGGGCTTGGTGGCCATCACTTGTCCCTGCTACTGGGTTAGCCCTACGGGATCGATTCTTCTCGGCGGAGTGGCTGGCGTTGTGGTCGTCGCGGGGGTCGAGTTGCTGGAGTGGCTCCGCATTGATGATCCCATCGGCGCGGTCCCGGTACATGGGATGTGCGGCATTTGGGGAACGCTTTCGCTTGGTCTGTTTGCGTGCGGTAAGTACGGATCTACTGGCCCGGTCGCGCCCGACAATTCAGCCGTGCTCAAGGGACTGCTCTACGGTGGAGGCACGCAGTTGCTGACTGCGCAGGCGCTCGGGAGTCTAATTATCACGACGACTACTTTCGCGGTTGCCTACGCCGTCATGTATCTGGTCAATGCGACGGGCACGCTGCGGGTGTCGCGCGAAGGTGAGCTTTACGGCTTGGATTTGCATGAACACGGGATTTCCGCGTATCCGGAATATGTCATTTCTTCCGCCGGGACGCCGGTTGATCTGGAGGACGAACCCGTTAGCCGGGCGACAAGTGTCATGAAATTCGAGTCCGCGATACTGCAGCAGCAATGAGAATTAATAAGGACTGATCCAGCTTCGGAGATTTTGGCGTAGGATTGATACGAATCACGATGACCAAAGTCGAAGCAATCATCCAAGTCTCCAAACTGGAAAGCGTAAAGAGTTCGCTGCACGAGATTGGCATCGAAGGCATGACCGTACTTGAGGCGCGCGGCCATGGCAGACAGAAGGGACACACCGAGTTTTACCGCGGCCGGGAATATACCGTCGATCTGATTCCCAAGATCAAGCTCGAGTTGGTCGTCGCCGATCCGATGGTTGAGAAAGTCGTGCAGGCAATTTCTGCAGCTGCCCGCACCGGCAAAATCGGTGACGGAAAGATTTTTCTTTCGCGCATCGATGAGATCATTCGCATTCGCAATGACGAGCGCGGAGAAGATGCTCTGTGAAACGGCACGAGCCAGGAGCCTAGATCGACTCAACATCCCCCAGCCACAAGAATGCTGCTAAGTGCGTGAGGTTCGGCCCGGATCAAACGCTATGACTACGGCAGGCTCGTTCAGCAGCGAACTACGAAATCTCTACAGCACAGAATCGGCGCGGATCCGTGAGGACTTTGCTGCTACGGGCAATGGCTGGGCGGCCATCTCACAGCGCACTGCGCTGGTCGAAAAGATTGCTCTTCATCTCTGGAAAGAAATCATTTGTCCAGACGAGCAAGGTCCGCAAAAATTTGCCCTTGTCGCTCTAGGCGGATTCGGGCGCAGCTGGCTTTTTCCGCACTCCGATATCGATCTGCTTTTTCTTCATGCCGACCACGAAAGCGAAGAGGCTTTCAAGGATCAGGTCCGGAGCTTTTCGCAGGGCTTGTGGGACTTGCGCCTGAAGGTGAGTCCGGCTACGCGCATTCTGCAGGAATGCGATCGCTTCGATCCCGCCAACGTCGAGTTTGCGATCTCTCTGCTTGACTGTCGCTATCTCGCTGGCGATCACGATCTTTTTGCTCGTCTGCACGACAAAGTGATCCCGAAGTTAATGATCCGGGAGACGCAGCCTCTGGTGCAGCGACTGGCTGACGTCACTCGCAAACGCTATGAGAAATTCGGCAATACAATCTTCCATCTCGAACCCGACGTAAAGGACACTCCTGGCGGCTTGCGAGACTGCAACTTGGCGCTTTGGCTCAGCCTGCTCTCCTCTATGGAAAAGCTGCATGACTGGCCCGATCCCAAGTCGCTGCTGTCATCTTCGGCGCGAAAACAGTTCGACCCTGCTCTCGAGTTTTCTGATGTCGGTCCGTTGCTTCTTGCATTTTTGTCACGGACGCGACGACAATATGCTGTCCTGGGTGGCGCAGGAAGAAGCCGCCAAGCGGGGTATCGGAGTGTATGACGCGCACGAACTTGCTCCGGCCGACTGGATGCGCATTTATTTCAGCCACGCCCGCTCAGTTCATCGCACGGCCACGCAGCTGTTCGAAGAAATTCCGGCGGCATGGTCTTCGCTTTCGCGGCATTTTAACAATTTGCGGGCGCGAGTCTCGGATGCTGACTTCTCGGTCGTCGATGGCCTGGTGTTTCCTGCGCCAATCGTCTGCGCTGCAAGATCCGGAAGTGTTGCTCCGCCTTTTCCATTTCGTCGCGCATCATGACGTGCGGCTGAGCACGACTACGGAATACAAGATTGAGCAAGTCTTGCCGTCGCTGGCGGCGACTCCGCCGAGAGGCGCAGAGCTTTGGCTTTATTTGGGAGAAATTCTCGACTCAGCCCCATGCCGCCCAGGCGCTGCGCGCCATGCATTCGCTGCGGTTGTTGACTCTGCTTCTTCCGGAATTGAAGGCGATCGACTCGCTGGTGGTGCGCGATTTCTATCATCGCTTCACGGTCGATGAGCATTCGTTCCTCGCAATCGAGAACCTGCACCGGCTGCGCCAGTCGCACTCGGAATGGGAAAAGCCAGTACGCCGGAATTCTGGACGAACTTGAACAGCCAGAATTACTTTACTTGTCTCTTTTGTTGCACGACACCGGCAAAGGTGCTCAGTCCGAGAATCACGTCGAGGGTAGTCTGGCTCATTGCGGAACAATGCCTGGGGCGTTTGGATCTGGAGTCGTCGGAGCGCGAAACCGTGCTCTTTCTGATTGGCAATCATCTGGAAATGTCGGCCGCACTGCGCCGCGATATCTTCGATTCGCTTCAACTGTGGCCGCGTTCGTCGACAAAGTGGGTACTCCCGAGCGGCTGAAGATGCTTTGCCTGTTCACCTACGCGGACATCAAGGCGGTCAACCCCGACGCGCTGACTCCGTGGAAAGCGGAGAACGTCTGGCAGCTTTACATCGCGGCCGCGAATCAACTCAATCGCAATGTGGATCAGCGGCTTCACTCCGGCGCCGATCTCGATGACGAGAAAATTACTCGTTTGCGCGCTCTGGCTCCTAGTCGCGGGCAAAAAAGTAAAAGCTTTTCTAGAAGGATTGCCGCAGCGTTACTTGAGAACCTATGCGATGAATGAGGTGCTTCATCATCTGGAAATGGCGGAAGATCTGGGGAAGCATCCGATCCAGCTCGACCTGAAGCGCGGTCGCCACTGGTTCGAACTGACGTTGGTCACGAACGACCGCCCATTTCTTTTCGGCAAGCGTAGCTGGAACTTTGGCCGCATGGGGTATGAACATTGTGAAGGCGAATGCTTTTTCGAACCAGGCGGGAACGGTCGTTGACACGTTTTATTTCACCGATCGCTTTCGAACCCTGGAATTGAATCTCTCGGAATGGGAGCGCTTCAAGCGCGGCGTCAGCGACGTGTTGATGGGAGAAGTTGATCTTGAGCGCACGCTAAAAAGCCGGATGCAAACCGAAGAGAAGAAGGCCCCTCCCAAGGTAAAGATAAAAACCTCGATTGAGTTTGACAATCTGTGCTCCTCGAACAGCACGTTGGTGCAGGTGGTCGCGCAGGACCGTCCAGGGCTTTTGTACACAGTCGCTTCCTGCTTCGCCCATCACAAGTGCAACATCGAAATTGCCCTCATTGACACTGAAGGGCAAATGGCGATCGATGTTTTCTATCTCACCTCGAACCGGAAGAGGCTGGTGGGCGACCACCTTAAACAGGTGGAGGCCGCATTACACGGAAGCGTTGCAGAGTGGATCTCCTGCAAGGGCTTACGCTCCGCGGTGAAACCTCTGAATCCCTAGGGCGAATGCCTTTCTGCGGCCGAGGATAAGGTAAATCCTCGCCCTCCCTGAAAAATACATTGCTGCCATCGAAATTCTTGATTGTACTTTCCTGCCCATCAGAGGGTACACAATGTAAGATGACTCGGAGTTTCGCTACCGTCGATCACGATGCCTGCGGGGTGGGGTTCGTGGCGCAACTTGGCAGCCCAGGTTCGCGCGAGGTGGTGGAGCGGGCGCTCGAGGCCTTGCGCCGACTCGGCCACCGTGGTGGCCTGGACGCGGACGGCAGAAGTGGCGACGGAGCGGGTCTGCTCACGGCGATTCCGGATAAGTTTATTCGAAGTTGCGCGCGTGAAGCTGGGATTGAACTGCCATCTGTTTACGCGTTGGGGATGGTTTTCTTGCCCAGCGGGGAAGTGGATGTCACGCGCGACTTGATTGCTGCGCTGGCAGCGGGTCATGGGCTGAAATTGTTGGGATGGCGCGCCGTGCCCACCGATCCTTCGATTGTTGGCCCGCGTGCCTTGGAAACTCTTCCCGTCATCGAGCAATGCTTTTTCGCTCCGCGTGAAGGAAGCGGTTGATTTCGAAGCAGACCTCTTTCGTTTCCGCAAGGAAGTAGAATCTGCCGCTCCAGCGGAACTTATTTCTGTTCTCTTTCTTCGCGAACTGTGGTCTACAAGGGATTGTTGACGCCCGAGCAATTGCCCGCGTTTTATTCCGATCTGGCCAATCCGGATTTTGTCAGCCCTTTCGCGATCTTTCATCAGCGCTATTCGACGAACACAAATCCCAGTTGGTCGCTGGCGCAGCCGTTCCGTTTCGTCGCCCATAACGGCGAGATCAATACCATCAGCGCGAATCGCCGATGGCTTCGAGCCAAAGAGGCGTCGTTGCGTCCAGACACTTGGGCTGCCGGCGACGGTGCGATTGCTCGAGCAGAAAGTGAGCGACTCTGCGAGCTTCGACAATGGGCTGGAAATCTTCTTGCGCAGAGGCTATAACCCGGCGGCTGCGATGTGGCGCATGGTTCCCCCGGCGCGCGAAAGTGATTCCGATGCGCATTCGGACTTCGAGTCTTTTCTGCAAGCCCACGCGCGCGAGCAGGAGCCATGGGATGGACCCGCCGCACTGATCTTTACCGATGGATTCACCGTGGGCGCTAAACTTGACCGCAATGGCTTGCGGCCGCTGCGGTATACGCTGACCTCGGATGGCTTGCTCGTGGCCGGTTCGGAAGTGGGGATTGCCGACTTGCATGACAAGAACGTGATTGAACGCCAGCGATTAGGGTCCGGGCGAAATGCTGGTGGTCGATCCGCTGGAGGGCAAGATTTCTTCGTCCCGGAAGCGCTTCCGGAGCTTGGCGAATGGCGGAGATTTGTTTCCGATTCTTCGCCGGACCTAATCAAGCCATTAAATCGTGTTTCAGAGTCGTCGACGTCCGAGCCGACTAAAGTCTTAGCCGCGCTCGGCTGGAGCGATGATCAGTTTCGATTGCTGTTTCAGCCCCTCATTCAAAATGGACAAGATGCGGTGTGGAGCATGGGGGACGACGCACCCTCGGCATTTCTGTCGAACATGCGGCGCCCGCTGTGGGAGCATTGCAAGCAGCGCTTCGCGCAGGTCACGAATCCGCCAATCGACCCGCTGCGCGAAGCCCATGTGATGTCGCTCGATGTTCATCTGGGCGATACTTTGCAGCTTCCTTCTCCGCTGGTGGACTTCGGCCAGACTGGAACTAATCCGGCACAAGCTGCAGCCCGTTAAGGATATTAATTGCACGTTTCCGATTGCTGATGGAATTGACGGCGCAAAGCGAGTTTTCAAAGCCTCGAACAAGTCGTCGATCGCGGGTTCGAAACTCGTTCTGCTAAGCGATCGTGGCGTGAATGCGAACTATGCAGCTGCTGCCCGCGCTACTGGCTTTAGCTGCAATCTGGAAGGCGATGGTGAAGGCGGGACACTGGAACGTGCCCCTGATCGTCGAAACGGGGCAGGTCGTCGACACGCATCATGTTGCTTTGCTGATCGCCGCTGGCGCCAGCGCAGTACTGCCCTATGCTGCTCTCGAGCAAGCGGCGAGATTGCGTCCCGATGGCGTCGCTGCATATCGTCTCGCGGTAGAAAAGGGTCTGCGGAAGGTAATGGCGCGCATGGGGATTTCGACCGTCTCCAGCTATCGCAACAGCCAACTCTTCGAAACCATCGGTCTCGACGAAGAACTTCGGGCAAGCTTCTTCGAAGACGCGGGCGGCGCTCTCGAGGGCAAAGGACTCGACGAACTTCTCGAAGATTGCATTCAACGTCATGCGGCGGCATTTGGAAATGAAAATTCCCGACTGCGCGATCTCGGACTGTTCCGCTTCCGCCGCGAAGGAGAACGCCACTCCACATCGCCGGAATCTGGTGCGGCGAATGCATCAGTACATCAAATCGCCAACTCCAGAGAACTTCCAGGCGTTTACCGAAGTTGCCGCAACGAGAGAGCCGGTGACGATTCGCGATCTTTTGGAAATCGCGCCGGCTACTCCCGTGCCCCTGCAAGAGGTTGAGTCCGACACTTCCATACTTAGCCGCTTTAGCACGCAGGCCATGTCACTGGGAGCGATCTCTCCTGAAACTCATCGCACGCTGGCCATCGCCATGAACCGGCTGGGAGCGCGCAGCAATACCGGCGAAGGCGGCGAGGATCCCGAAGTGTATCGCGAGCAACCCGAGGCTAACAACAGGGTAAAACAAGTGGCGTCGGCGCGATTTGGCGTGACCGCGGATTATCTTGTCCACGCCGACGAGTTAGAAATCAAAATTGCGCAGGGCGCAAAGCCGGGTGAAGGCGGCCAATTGCCCGCGGGCAAAGTGACGACTTACATCGCGCGGCTGCGGCATTCGGTGCCGAACACGGTGCTGATTTCGCCGCCGCCCCATCACGACATTTACAGCATCGAGGATTTGGAGCAGTTGATCTACGATCTGCGGGCGGTGAATCCGCAGGCGCGCATTGGGGTCAAACTGGTTTCGAGCACCGGCGTGGGCATTGTCGCCACGGGTGTTGCTAAGGCGGGGGCGGATGTCATCACGATCAGCGGCTACGACGGCGGCACAGGTGCATCTCCTCTGACTTCCATCAAGAACACGGGCATGCCTTGGGAAATTGGGCTGCGCGATGCGCATGCCGCTCTAGTGCGTGCAGGTTTGCGTCGCCGGGTGCGCTTGCGCGTGGATGGCGGATTCAAGTTTGGGCGGGACGTTATCGTCGGCGCGCTGTTGGGGGCCGACGAATTTGGTTTTGGTACGGCAGCATTGCTTGCGCTCGGGTTGCGTCATGGCTCGCCAATGCCACCTGAACACTTGTCCGGTTGGGATCGCGACGCAAGACGAAAAGCTGAGGATGCGCTTTACCGGAAAACCGGAAATGGTGGAAGACTACTTCCGTGCCGTGGCCGCCGAGGTTCGACAACTACTTGCGGCCATGGGAGCCCGCTCCATCGATGCGATTATTGGCGCCGCCGATCGACTTCAGCCGCGCAATCGTGCAGGCTGCGCGTGCCCTGGCAGAACTGCTGGAGCCAATTTCCGCGCCAACACAAATGGCCTGTGTGCGCGAGTCTGCTAGCGCTCTTCAGATTGCTCTGAGCCGAAAGTCGGCGCAACAGGCCACGAATCGTTCTCGATCGTTTCCAGATTACCAACGCGGATCGAGCCGTAGGAGCTCATCTGTCCGGCGAGATCCTGCGCCAGCATTGCGACGTTCCGACGCCGGTTGATTGCGATTTCTCTGGGAACGCGGGCCAGAGTTTTGGTGCGTTCCTGATCCGCGGAGTCAATCTTGCGATTGTTTGGCGAAGCGAACGATTATGTAGGCAAAGGTTTGTCGGGCGGCAACATCGTTATCTCAGCGGGGGAAGAAGCTTCTCTGCGCGGAGATGTGTTAGCTGGCAACACCGTACTCTACGGCGCTACGAGCGGAGAATTGTACATCGCAGGTCGGGCAGGGGAACGGTTTGCCGTGCGGAATAGTGGTGCCCTGGCCGTGGTCGAAGGGGTGGGCCAACATGCGTGCGAGTACATGACTGCCGGCGTGGCCGTCATTCTCGGGCCTGCGGGAATTAACCTGGGAGCCGGGATGACTGGCGGTCTGGCTTATCTGTTGCGTGACCCCGCCGGAGCATACGTGCTAAACGACCAATCCGTCAGGATGGTTCCCATCGAACTCAAGGAAGAGTTATGGCTTCGGCGCGTTCTGCGCAGGCATGAACGTCTCACAGGAAGTCCGCGGGCGGCGCAGTTATTGCGAAGTGAACGGCCACTGCCATTCAGCCGCGTGGAGCCCTTGTCTCTCGCCTGTTCGGTCGCGGAGACATGGGACGCGATTCTGACGCGTTTCGGCCGACACCAAACTCCAGTGTTCGATGTCGCACGGGTAGTTCCGCTCGACGGCTTGCCATCGTATCGCAAGCAGCGTGCGCTACAGGGTAATCGATAACCTTTTCTGCGGAACCTTCCCTCCGCCTCCGCTATAATCACACACTAATTATGGACTTCGACCAACTAGTGACATTTCTGCAAGTCGCCAAGCTCGGCAGCTTTTCGCGCGCCGGGCAAAAGGTCTTTCGCTCGCAATCAGCCGTCAGCAGTCAGATTCGGTTGCTCGAACAGGAATACGGAGACAAACTTCTCGACCGCTCCGGCAAATCCGTGCGGCTCACGCCAGCCGGAAGAGTGTTATTTTCCTATTCAGAACGGCTGTTGCGGATGCGCGATGAGTCCCTGCTGGCGGTTGCAGATCAGGGCGCGACGCCTCGCGGCACCCTGTTAATCGGCGCCAACGAAGCCACCTGCCTGTACGTTTTGCCGGAAGTGTTCGCTGAATATTGCCGGCTCTATCCCGGAGTCCAAGTCAGCATCTATCGCAACTTCAGCTACAAAATCATAGAAAAGTTGGAGAACGGTTCGATTGACGTGGGTATCGTAACCTTGCCGGTCAAATCCCCGAGTCTGAAGGTGCACTCGATTTTTCGCGACCAGCTTATGCTGATGGTCAGTCCGCAAAATCCTTTGGCAAAACACAAGCACGTATCCGTGGGAGACATCATCACGCAGCCGTTACTGTTGCCAAGAACAGGTTATAGTCGCCGGGTAATGGATAAGCTATTCCGGCCCTACCGCTCTCAGTTGCAAGTCAGGATGGAATTACCCAGCATTGGGATGATCAAGAGTTTTGTCGCCGCCGGGCTGGGTGTCTCGCTGATCAGTGCGAGCTTCGCCCGCGATCAGGTCCTGGCGGAACGCGTCAAGCTAATTCCTCTACAAGGCGTGGAGCTATGGCGCGAGCTAGGGCTGGCGTACCGTCGCGATCGGACCCACACGCGTCCCACGACGACTTTCATAAGTACAGTTAGGCAGCGTTCAACGGTGGCGAAATAGTTTCCGCGAAGAACGTATCTATGCGTGTCCGTGGTCAACAAGGCTAATACTTCACGATTGCGGCAAACGATTTTGGATCGAGACTGGCTCCCCCTACCAGGGCTCCGTCGATTTCTTCTTCTGCCATCAGCGCCTTGGCATTTTCGGGTTTCACCGAGCCACCGTAGAGAATGCGAAGGTTGTCCGCGAATTCCTGCCCAAAAGCTTTGGCGGCTTCTCCGCGAATCAAACTGTGGGATTCGGCGGCGAGCTGCGGCGTGGCGGTTTTGCCCGTTCCAATCGCCCAGACGGGTTCGTAGGCGACGACTAGTTTACCGGCCTTCTTGCCGGAGACGGCGTGGAAGGCACGCAGGCATTGCCGGCGCAGCACGTCTTCGGTCAGCCCTGCTTCGCGTTCTTCCAGAACTTCGCCCACGCAAACGATGGGCGTAAGTCCAGCTTCCAGAGCGGCTTTCAGCTTGAAATTCACCATGTCGTCGGTTTCGCCGAAATACTGGCGGCGTTCGGAATGTCCAATGATCACATGCGTGCAGCCAACGGCGAGCAGCATGCCAGGGCTGACTTCGCCGGTATATGCGCCTTCTTTTTCCCAATACAAGTTTTGCGCGCCAATCGCGACGTTCGACCCCTTAACGGCTTCCGTCGCGGCGCAGAGGTCGATATCTGGCGGGCAGACGACGATCTCGTCGCGATCATGATTCGCGACCAAGGGAAGAAAGTCGCGAAAGAAGTCGAGAGTCTGATCGGGTGTCTTGTACATCTTCCAGTTGGCAGCGATTAGTTTCTTTCTCATGGAGAGGCCTTTTCGATTCGGCATGAAAGAGCGGGATTCTGATTTTGCAGCGTTTCGGCGGCTCGCATGTACGTTCGCAAAGCTGCAACGTCGAACAGTACAAATCGAACGGTGCTTAGGTTGCGTGTGGACGCTAGAGCTTCAACCGCGGAGGAAATCGCGATCGATGCGGCTTCTGTGGCCGGATATCCAAAAGCCCCGGTCGAGATAGCCGGAAACGATAAAGACTCGATGCTGTGCTCGTCGGCCAAGCGAATTGACTCGCGATGACAGCTCGCCAGCTTTTCAGCTTCTCCGCTTTTTCCATCGCGATAGACCGGGCCGACAGTATGGATCACATGTTTTGCCGCCAGCCGTCCGCCTGTCGTGATCACTGCCTGACCCGCAGGCAGGCTTCCGATCTGGCCAACAATTCGCCTGCATTCCGCCAATATCGCGGGTCCGCCAGCTTGGTGAATAGCGCCATCCACTCCACCTCCGCCCAGCAGCGACGAGTTTGCCGCGTTTACTATTGCGTCGGTCGTCTCTTCGGTAATGTCGGCCGGACCGTGAAACTCTATGGTCTTCCCGCGTTCCAGGAGGATACGAATTTCCGAACGGAGTGTACTTGTTTTCACAGAGGTCAACGCTTCTCGGTCAGCGCTTCTACGCCGGGCAACTTTTTGCCTTCCAGGAATTCAAGGGATGCGCCGCCACCGGTCGAGATGTGAGTCATTTTGTCGGCGACTCCGGCAGCGTGGACCGCGGATACCGAGTCGCCGCCGCCCACAATCGAAATGGCTCCGACGTTTTCAGCAATCGCATGAGCAATCTTGAACGTTCCCCTGCTAAAGGGCGAAACCTCGAATACTCCCATGGGACCGTTCCATATGATGGTGCGGGCGCGAGAAATTTCTTCGGAGAACAGTTCGACGGTCTGCGGTCCGATATCGAGGCCCATCATGTTTGGCGGAATCGGTTGCCCGCTGCCCACAACGTGGACGACAGCGTTGACATCAATTCGGTCCGCGACAATGTGATCGACCGGCAACAAGAACTTCAGTTTATGATTTTTGGCCTCCTGCAGAAGTTGGCGGGCGAGGTCGAGTTTATCTTCCTCCACGCGCGATTTGCCCACCTGCTCGCCCTGAGCTTTCAGGAAGGTATAGGCCATGGCACCGCCGATCAGAAGCGTGTCAACCTTGCTCATCAGGTTCCGGATTACGGCGATCTTGTCGCTGACTTTGGCGCCGCCAAGGATGGCGACGAACGGTTCCTCGGGATGCTGTAAGGCTTTTCCCAGGTAGCGCAGTTCTTTTTCCATGAGAAGTCCGGCGGCAGACTTCTTCACAAACTTAGTGACGCCCACCGTTGAGGCGTGGGCGCGATGCGCGGTCCCGAACGCGTCGTTCACGTAGTAATCGGCCAGACCTGCGAGTTGTTTGGAAAACTTCTCATCGTTGGCTTCTTCTTCAGCGTGAAAGCGGAGGTTTTCCAGAAGCAGGGTTTGTCCCTTTTCCAGCTTGCCGGCGATTTCTTCGGCTTCCGCGCCGACACATTCGGGAGAGAATCCGACGTTCTCACCACGCGCCAGTTCCTTATCGAGAAGCATGCGCAGACGCTCGGCCACGGGCTTGAGACTCAGCTTGGAATTGGGTTTACCCTTGGGACGGCCGAGGTGGGAGGCGAGAATGAGCCGTGCACCGTGACGCAGCGCGTACTCAATGGTTGGTAAAGTTTCGCGGATGCGGGTATCGTCCATGACCCGGCCATCCTCCATGGGCACGTTGAAATCGACCCGCATAAGAATCCGGTGATCGTTGATGTTGAGATCGCGGATGGAAAGCTTGGACATTATGGATTCCTTGATGCAGTGCGGCCGTCCGGCATCGCACGGATGCTCCCGGCCAAGATAAAGATTTCCTCGCTGAACAGCCGGCGAGGTGCCGGTGACTGCAAACACCACTTACAAGCCTTTCTTGCCGATGTAGTTGACCAGGTCATGTACGCGACAGGAGTAGCCCCACTCGTTGTCGTACCACGAGATTACCTTGACCAACGTTCCACCCACCACGAGGGTCATGGGCGCATCCACAATCGAGGAGCGCGAGTCTCCCGCGGAAGTCCGCCGAGACCAGTTCGTTCTCTTCATATCCGAGGTAGCCCTTGAGGGGACCTTCTTGCGATGCTTTTTTCAGGGCGGCGTTGACTTCCTCCTTGGAGGTCTTCTTCTCGACCAGGGCGACCAAGTCCACAACCGAAACGTTGGGTGTGGGAACGCGCATGGAGAAACCGTCGAGTCTTGCCTGCCATCTCAGGGATGACAAGCTTCAACGCCTTGGCTGCGCCGGTCGAAGTCGGAATCATGGAAAGTGCGGCGGCGCGGGCTCGGCGTAAGTCCTTATGAGGGAAATCCAGGATTACCTGGTCGTTGGTATAGGAATGGATGGTCGTCATGGTACCGAACACGATCTTGAAGTTGTCATTGACGACTTTCACGATGGGTGCCAAACAGTTGGTGGTGCAGGAGGCATTCGAGATTATGTGATGCTTGGCAGGGTCGTAAACCTGTTCGTTGACGCCAAGCACCAGAGTGACGTCTTCATTCTTGGCGGGAGCGGAAATAATCACTTTCTTGACCGGACCTCGAAGATGCTTCTTGGCGTCGTTGGCATCGGTGAAGTGGCCGGTCGATTCAAGCACGACCTGCGCCCCGACCGATTCCCATGGAAGCTTGGCAGGATCTCTTTCGGCAAAGACTTTAAAGGTCTTATTGTCCACGGTGATGCTGTCGGCTCCTGCCGGAGATCTGATTGGGCAGATTGCCGAGAATGGAGTCGTACTTGAGTAGGTGAGCGAGCGTCTTGGGGTTCGTGAGATCGTTGACTGCGACGAATTCAATGTTGGGATCGTTGAGCGACGCGCGCATGACGTTGCGTCCGATGCGTCCGAATCCGTTAATGCCTACTTTGATAGCCATCTTGCCTCCGCGAGGATGATGAAGATATGACTGAAAAAAATGGAGGGCCGGGAACACAAAATGTTAACAGGGAAAGACAGGCGCAGCAAATGCGGCAGGGCGAAATATGCCGGCGAGATTGATGTCTCGCAGCCAGATCGGGAAGGCATGATGATGAGAGATCACGAATGGGCCGTAAAGCCATCGATCTCGACGTAAACGTTCTTCTTGCTCCAGACGAACGGAATTCGCGCCAGCCAATATTTCTTTTGCGATTGTCTTGCGAGCACGGGGCCAGTCTTCTGGCCGGCAGTATCCGCGCTTTAGCGTCGAATTCAGGGCCGGTGATCTTACCTCGAATGCTGCAAGGAGCGATTCGCACTTGGGAGTTGTTCCGGATGCGTTTGTATTTCCCTGAGTCGCTCCGGGTCATTACATAAAGTTTGCCGTCTTCTTCCCCGAACCAAACCGGCGTAGGCACGGCAGCACCACTCTTGCGGAAGGTCGCAAGGCTGATGTAATTTTGGCCTTGAATCTCGCGGGGGATGGGCATGGGGATATTGTACGGGCAGTCGATGTTCCGGGGCTGCTGAAAACGCGACGCGTGTCGGTGAGCGCCGGCTGGGTCAGGCAGTAAGCTTTTCCACAGACGCAGTGGCGCGATGGCACTTCGGGACCGGCAGAACTCGCACTAACCGGCTTGGTACGCCGGTGACGGCATACGTTGCTCATGAGGCTCCAGGTGTGTTACAAGCCAGACATGCGCAAATGGATGAGCGAGCGCCTGAAGCGCCGCAAAAAAGAGCCTCAGAAAAGCAGGAAGCGAAGCCGCACCCGCCCCGCTGCAGCCGGCATTCTACGATACCGAGCCTTCCCACCCAGAGCCGGTCGCCGAGGTGGCGCAGGCGACTCCGGCTCCATTGCAGCCGGAGGCAGCACAGGACGCGTCGGCTGAGCCTCAGGCGGTGCAGCCACGGCAGCCGGCAAATGGAGATGTGGCAAAACGACGCCGTCGGCGGGGCAGAGGGGGACGCGGTCGGAGCCGCAATGACGCTTCCCCAGTCGAACCGGCATCGGCGGCCCTCCCCCAGCATGGCCGTGCAGGGACTGCAGCTGCACCACTACCCCCAGTTGAGGCGCCGTCGCAGCGTCCTTCCAAAGGCGTAGTGATTCTGGCGATTGGGTTGCCCGGGTCAGGCAAGAGTTCTTGGTTCAAACGCCACAACGTTACGCCACTCTCCAGCGATCTCTTGCGCGCGCTCCTGTTTGATGACCCCACCGAACAGCGCTTTCAGGATCTGATCTTCTCTAACCTGCGCTCCATGCTAAAGGCGAGGTTGATCGCTAAGCGTCCCATGAATTACGTGGACGCTACCAATCTGTCGCCTCACGAGCGCAGCGGCTGGATCAAGCTGGCCAAGGATTACGGCTATGAAGTCCAGGCAGTCTTCTTCGACGTGCCGGTCGAAGTCTGCCTGGCTCGCAACCAACGCCGCGAACGCAAGGTACCCGAAGACGCCATGCGGCGCATGGCAGGGAAACTGAAGCAGCCATCGTTTGAGGAAGGATTTTCCAAGATCACCGTGGTCAAGGTGAAGCAAAAAGACTGACAACGATTAACCGAGAACCGCGTGTTGCTAGCCCCTCAGATAGGGCAGCAATTCCTTGAACGCCGGCGCACCCGACGAGCGTAGCAGTTCGTAAATGATCATCTCGGTGGACGAGATCACGGCGCCAGCTGCGCGCATGCGTTCCAATCCAATTTTCCAGTTCCACTCCGTGCGCGAACTAACGGCATCCGACGCCACGTGGACGATATAGCCCTCGCGCAGCGCTCCCAACGCGGTCTGTGTCACGCAGATGTGACTTTCCATTCCACATATCAGGACGGTGTTGCGGTTTCCGGGCAGTCGCTTCAACACGGAGCAAAACGCGTCGCTGCCAAAGCAGGAGAACATTTGTTTATCGATGGCGTGCGTTTCCGGCAGCAGGGAAGCGATCTCCGGCACGGTATTGCCCAGCCCCTTGGCGTATTGCGTAGTCATAAGAGCCGGCAGCTTCAAGATGCCCGCGAGTCGAATAAGGAGTTGGGAGTTCTTAAGGAGTTGATCTTTTTGAAAAATGGGCGGGAGAAGTTTTTCCTGGATGTCGACCACAAGAAGTGCACAGCGCTCGGCTTCGAGAGGAGTGCGAGCGATTTCGCTATAGTCGTTGGTCAAGGGAGTGATATTGCCGAGGGTGGTAGCCATGAGTCTTCTCCTGCGTGAATCTTAAACTGTAAAGTTGGCAAAGAACAGAGACACGAGGGCATCGAGGACGACGCACCAATACTGCTTTGACTGAAATGCCAAGCTACTAGATAATAAATCCGTTGCCCCCTCGTTCAATGGTAGGACACCTGCCTCTGGAGCAGGTTATCGGGGTTCGAATCCCTGGGGGGCAGCCAAATCAAACCGCTTGCTCTAATTCTTCCCAAGCATCCACGCCGTGTGCGGCAGGCTTGCTGCCGTATAGAGAGCGCCTATGTCTAAAAAGAGATTAAACATCGCGATGATTGGGTCCGGCTTCATCGGCAAAGTGCATTCGAACGCTTTTCGCCAAGTCGGCCATTTCTTCGACGTTCCTTATGAGGTTCGCTGTCAGGTTATTTGCGGGCGCGATCGGGCGAAGCTGGAGACCGCCGCTTCGAAGTGGGGTTGGAGCGAGGTCGAGACCGATTGGCAGAAAATCATCGCCAGAAAAGATATTGACGCCGTCGATATCGCGGTCCCCAACGCACTGCACTCTACGATCGCCATTGCCGCCGCTGAAGCAGGGAAGATCGTGCTCTGCGAGAAGCCGCTGGCGTCATCCATCGAGGAAGCGGAGCGAATGACGAAAGCGGTGCAGCGCACGCCGAATATGGTTTGGTTTAACTTCCGGCGCGTTCCGGCGGTCGTTTTTGCGAAGCAACTCATCGCGGAAGGCCGCTTGGGTCGGGTCTTTCATTATCGCGCCCTCTACCTTAATCAATCAGGAAATGATGCATCCAAGGCGAACACATGGCGGTACAAGAAGAGTGAGGCCGGAATGGGAGCTGCGGGAGACTTGCTCTCCCACTCCATCGACATAGCGCTTTACCTCAATGGACCAATCAGCGAATTGTCGGCAATGATGCATACTTTTACTCCAGGCCGCGACGTGGACGACGCCACGCTCTTGATGGTCCGCTTTGCGAACGGCAGCATTGGCACCTTCGAGGCCAGTCGTTACGGAGTGGGGTGCCAGAATCGAAATACGTTTGAAGTCAACGGCTCGAAAGGGATGCTCGCGTTCTCTCTCGACCAGATGAACCAGCTTGATTTTGTTGATGCTGCCGAACCGATTACCTTGCAGGGCAGGCGCAGCATAGCCGTGACCGCAGTGGACCATCCCTATGGAAAGAACTTCTGGAAGCCCGGCCACGATTTGGGGTACGAGCATCCCTTCATTGCTACCCTGGCGGACTTTCTTAACTCCATGGCCCGGCAAGAACCCTTTCACGTGAACTTTGAAGACGGGCTCGCGGTGCAACGAATCCTACATGCGGTAGAACTGTCCTCTTCTTCGGGTGCTTGGGTCGGCGTCGACGGGCGCTCTGCGTAGAGCCGCCAGGGAAATGTCCATCTGCTCCGTGACACGGGCCGACGGGTCTCGCCGCGTTATGGACGCGCCTGCGCACCGATGAGTTCCAGCGCCAGCGCAGCCAACTCGATATCCTCGCCTGACGAGAGGCCGCTGACAGCGACTGCCCCGGCAACGACGCCGTCCTTCCAGATAGGAATGCCGCCGCCCCAACCCACGAATCTGGGATCGCCATAGTAAGCGATGTCGTGTCCCTTTTCGGGGTGGCGCACCTTTTCTCCAATTTCTTTTGTCGGCTTGCGCTCCCGAGCGGCGGTCCAGGCCTTATTGGCAGCAACCCGGATCGAGGAAATGGGAGCGCCATCCATCCGCGCGAACGCGATCAGTTCACCATGCGAATCGGCGACGGCAACCACAACGGATTTCTGCAGCTGTGCGGCCCTCTCTACGATGAGATCGACGATCTTCTTAGCCTCGGAGTAATCGATCGCAGGAACATTTCTCATGGGGGTGACGGACCAGAATACCAAATGCGGGCGCGGATGCCCTTGCAACCGTTGCCGTTTCGTAAAGCAGTATTCATGAAACAAAAAAAGGGCTGGGCAATTTGCCCAGCCCGTCCACACTTGGAAAACTTAGAAAACAAATTTCAATGCAAACTGAATCAGACGGGGATTGGCGTCGCCGTTGTCGGATGTGATCTCGCCAAAACCGTTATTCCCCGCGCCCGTGTAGGTACCGTTAAAGCCGGTTCCAGGGACGCCAAACTGGGGGTGATTGAACAGATTGAAGAATTCGGTTCGGAACTCAACCCCGAACCTTTCCGTAATCTGCGTCCGTTTGAATATGGCGAAATCAAAGTTGTTGATTCCGGGAGCGCGCAGTGAGGAATCCACACGCGCTTCGGTACCATAACCCCACGCCGGCGGCGCTGAGAAGCAATTGACATTGAAGAACTCTGTAAGGCTGCGGGAGCCTCCCTTGCTGCACCCGGGTACAACGTCGGGACGGATGTTGCCGATTCCGAAGCCGGCATTTTCCAGAGGAGTGGAAGGACCGGCCCAAGTGATCTTGAGCGGGAAACCACGCTGGAAGGTGGTGATGCCGTCGATTCCCCAACCCGATACAACTTTGTCTTCAAATCCGGTGGCACCGCTGAGCCAATACTTGCCGTGCCCGAAAGGAAGATCCAGCACATAGCTGATGACCAGACGCTGGGACACATCCTGAGAAGAGAGCGACCTCTCACCGTTCAGGTTGTTCCAGTCCTGCACCTGCCCGACCCCTCCGGTTTCGCCCGACCCTTCGAGCCAACTGGTGAGGGTATCGGTGTTGCTCAAGAGTTTGGAATTCGTATATGCCACCAGCAACGTGCCACCGCCTTGGAATCGACGAGTCACGGTCGCCTGCAACGAATTGTAGGTGCTACCGCAACATCCATATCCGGCCAAGCTCAATCCTGTGTACTGAGGATACGGGCGAAGCAGCTGCCCAGCAAGGATAGTGGGAGTGCTAAGCGTAGCATTCGGAGTTGCCAAAGGATTCGTTACCGGCTGGTCAATCGCCACGGGCAGGCCAGCAGCAAATTGAGCCGCCGCCTGGGCGACATACGTATCCGGAATTTGATTGATGTTGGTGTTGTACTGCTGCAGGTGGACACCGTGCGCACCCGCATAGGCAACGTCCGCAAAGAATCCGGCTCCCAACTGCCGTTGAATATCAAGGTTGAACTGCTGGACGTATCCATATTTCGGGTCGGTATACGGCGCCAACGTGGGGTCACCGTTGGATGCCACGAAACTGGAGAGGTTAGGCGTCGCGGCTGGATAGGAGGTGCGGCCGGGCGGCGGCAAGATTCCAGCTGTAAACGGACCTGGCGTGGTGCAAGTGAAGGTTGCGAAGCTTTGACCGGCTAAGGTGCAGTTGCTCGAGTCAAGAGTAGCACTCGGCGTTAATCCATGGTTCAACGTCGCGAAGAACGGCGTCGTCGCCAGATTAATCACATCGTTGTCTGGATTGAGGCCGAAAGAGATGTAATTCGGGATCCAGAAGACTCCGTAACCGCCGCGGATCACAGTTTTCTGATCCCAACTGTAAGCAAATCCGAGGCGCGGCGAGAACTCCTTCTTATCCAAGGGTAGGTTGTTCCTGCTCGTGTTCACGCCATTGCCGACCAGTTGAGCGTCTCCGATACAAGGAGATAACAGGGGTACCATTGCAGCCTGTGACCGTGGCATTGGTAACGTTCGGACTCCAGTAGCTCAAGCGGTTGTAACGGTCAGACCAAGTTCCTGGAAGCTCATACCGGAGCCCCAGGTTCAAGGTCAATTTCGTGCTGACTTTCCAAGTGTCAGCGCCGTAGAAGGCGCGGTAGGTCTGGCGGCCAGCCGTCTGTGCAGGAACTTCAGCCGCACCTTCTGTCTGATTCACGAACGAAGCAGGGCCAGGCTGGGCTAAACCAAGCAGAAAATCAGCAAACGGGAATCCGGTGTTTGCTGCGGGATTCGCCGCGAGGTTTGCCGTCCAAGCTCCTGAGAAACCAAATGCACCGCTGGCGATGTTGGTCTGATAATAATTGTCCAGCCCCAACTCCCATTGCGCGCCGAACTGGAACGTGTGTTTGCCCTTGATATAGGTCAGAGACGGCGAGACGTTGTACTGAGTATTATGGTCGCCAATGGCGCTATTGCCTTGGCTCTTACCTACGTCGCCGGGAAACGGGAAGGCGGGCGTCGGCGGTGTCCGCATGTTGTCAGGAACTTCGCTGTTGTAGCTCGACGGCCATCCCAATTGAGTCAGATCGTAACCGGCGAGAAGCGGCGCGCGCAAGTAAATGAAGCGGCTTCCTGAAATGTTCAAATCGCCGATGAGGTTCGGACTGAACACGTGGTTAAAATCAATCGCCAGAGCTTTGGTGTGATAGTCCTCAGCGCAACGGTCATTGCACAATCCAGTGTTAAAAGGATTGGTCGGAAGATCCAGCAAGCCGAAGTAAGTAAAACGAGCGAACATGCGCGTTTTGTCGGTGATGTTCACATCGCCGCGGGCTACGAACTGAGTGTTATTCCCACCGGCGCTGGTGGCCGCCACGTAGTTGCCGACGGCGAAGTTGTTGGCCGATTGCACAGGCGCGTAGTACTTATTCCAGAGTGCCAGGCCCGCTTTGCTGAACTCGGACGTCGGGATTATGTTGCCTGGATAAGGCGACCGCGCTCCCGTGGCCTGATTCACAGTGTATGGATCGTAGAGCTGAATTGCCGGGAGCAACGAGGAGAAATTGCCAGCCTCGAAAGCCGCCGTCGGTATGGTCGTGGTGATGGGGTTGCCGAAGCGCTGGCGGAACTGTTCCCAACTGGTGAAAAAGAATACCTTGTCTTTGATGACCGGACCGCCGACGTTAAATCCGTACTGATTCTGAACATATGGAGCGGTGGTATTGCTCTGGCCGCTGTCCAATTGGCTCTGCTTAATAAAGTAATCGTTCGAGTTGAAAATCTTGTTGCGGATGAATTCGTAAGCCTCTCCGTGGAAGCTGTTGGTGCCGGATTTCGTGCTGAAGTTCATGATGCCGCCGGAGAACTTGCCGAACTCTGGTCCCAGGTTGTTGTACTGAACCTTGAATTCGCCCACTGAATCCTGTGTCGGAATGATAATGGGCAGGTTGATGTAGCCGATATTAAGAGGTTGGCCGTCGAGATACTCGGCGCTCTGGTTCCCGAACGAGCCTCCCACCTGATAATTGCCCCAGCTGAAGGGATTCTGGCCGACTGGCGTTCCGCCCGATCCGCCCTGCGCAACCGCGGCGGGAGAGATCGTGATCAAGTTGAAAATATTGCGGCCGTTCAAGGGTAATTCGTTCGCCTTGCGCTGCTCAACGACTTGACCCAGAGACGAAGTTTCGACCTGTAGCAACGGGGTCTCAGCCGTCACCTCAACCGTCTCCGTGACTTGACCGACCGGTAAGGTGGCGTCAATGTGGGTGTCCTGCTGTACCTGAACGACGACATCGGTTCGTGTGAAAAGTGCTTAAATCCTGCCTTCTCAATGTCTAGGCGATAATTTCCAGGCATCACGTTCACGAAGCTGTACAAGCCTTGGTCGCCCGTGGGCTGGACGCGCTTTTCCTGGGTCCCTGTATTGGTGAGCGTGACTTGCGCGCCGGCAACGGCCGCTCCCGAGGAATCCACGACAGAGCCATCGACCGTGCCGAACGTACTTTGACCGTGAAGGGAAAGAGAAGTCGTGAGCACCAGGACGGCTGACAAGATCAGCGTCCATAAGCTTGCGAGACGGCATACACACCCCCACACCACGTTTTTGGAACGGCGAAAGTTTTAAATACATGGGTAGTGGTTGTCAAGCAAAAAGTAATCTTTTTGCATTAGGGCATCGATTTTTTGAATCATAAGGGTAATCGTTTTTTGCATGAGGGTAATCGTTTACCGCGGGTAATCGATTACTTCGGGCGTATTGGTGTTATGATCCTTGCGCCATGGCCGTGACCATGATGGACATCGCGCGAGATCTCAAGGTCTCAGTGGTCACAGTGTCCAAGGTGTCTGCGAAACCAGGGACGCATCAGCGCGGCCACTCGCAAGCGTGTGCTGCGACGCGCGGAGGAATTGAATTACCAGATGAATTGGGTGGCGCGCAGCCTGGTGACAAGGCGCACCTACACCATCGGCTTGCTTCTGCCGGAATTCACCCATCCTTTTTTCGCCGAGATTGCCCGCGTGGTTGCGCAGACAGTGCGACCACACGGCTATCACGTGATCATTTCGTATTTCGATGAAGATCCCGAATTGGAACGAAGTGAGGCTGATTCCTTATTGGCTCGCCAGGTGGACGGGCTCATCATCGCCTCCGCCCAGCCGGTCGCGTTGCCTGGAATTGTTCCGGCGAATTCAAACGCGCAAAGTGCCCTATGTCTCTGATTGACCGCCCTATCAGCTGGCGTGCATGCATCTTTCGTCGGGGTCGACAACAACGCCATCGGCAGATTGGCGACAGACCATCTTATCGCGCGAGGTTGCTCTCGCATCGCCCATCTGTGCGGTCCCGAAATAGGAATTTCAGCCGAGCGCTTGCAAGGTTACCGTCGCGCGCTTGGCGAAACGCGGTTTGCGCTCGCCCGCGGGTTACGTCACGTCGGGCGGCCACGGAGAGGATGCCGGTTATGAGGGTATGCAGCGATTGCTGCGACTGCATCCGATTCCAGACGGAGTTTTCTGTTACAACGACCCAGTCGCCGTCGGCGCCATGAAGGCGATCCTGGAGGCTGGCCTCAAGGTGCCCGACGATATTTCCGTGGTCGGGGCCGGCAACGTTCACTACTCCGACCTTCTGGCGGTTCCACTCACGACCGTCGACCAGGGCACTTGCCAAATTGGGGCGCGGGCTGCCGAACTCTTGATTGAGCGAATCATGCTGAAACGCTCGGCACGCCCCAAGAAGATCCTGATCACACCCAAGCTGATCGAACGCCAATCGACTCGCCGATAACTTAGTAGTTAATAGCGCACTCATGCATTCGGCATGTTGGCATTTTTGATGCCTCCTCATGGATGGCGTAAACCCCCGAATTCGACTCCGGCCCGCGTGCAATGAAAGCCGCGAGCAGGATATGCTAGGCCACTGAAGGGAATCCCGGGTTGCTGAAGACTCTGCTGCGCATATCGCTTCTAATGACATCGGCGCTGTCTGTTGCTGCCATCGTGGCGCCTATGTTCGATGTCAACTTGCCCCATGGATTGGATTTCATCCTGCAGAATTCTCCCACGCCTCAGAAGTATCTGATCGAAACCATGCCCGGAGGCGTCGCTCTGCTCGACTACAACAACGACGGCTTGTTGGACATCTTTCTCGTCAACGGCGGGCGAATAACCAGCCCAATGCAAACACCGGAAAACTTCGACCGTCATGACCCGCGCTACTGGAATCGGCTGTACCGTCAAAACAAAGATGGAAGCTTCACCGATGTGACCCAGCAAGCGGGATTGGCGAATGCCGGCGATGGAAACTACGGAATGGGCGTGGCGGTGGGCGATTATGACAACGACGGCTATCCCGATCTGTTTGTCACGAATTATGGAAAGAATATTCTGTATCACAACAACGGCGACGGCACATTCACTGACGTGACTGCAAAGGCCGGAGTCGCCGGGGGAGGCTGGTCCGTCTCTGCCGGATTTTTCGACTACGACAACGACGGAAAATTAGATCTCTTCGTTACCCGCTACATGGATTGGGACACCAAGCACAGCAAAGACTGCGGCGGCAATTTCCATACTTATTGTCCGCCGGAAGAATTTCCCGCCACCACCAACTTCCTCTATCACAATAACGGCGATGGAACCTTCACCGACGTGAGCCAACGCTCCGGCATCGCGGCGAAAAAGGGGCGAGCGTTGGGCGTAGCTTTTGCCGATTACGATGAAGACGGATACACCGATATATTCGTGGCCAACGACGGCATGCAACAATATTTGTTCCATAACAATGGGAACGGAACTTTCACGGAAGTTGGGTCTTGAAGCAGGCGCGGCGCTTTCTGAGGACGGTCGGCGGTTATCGGGCATGGGCGTAGTGTTTCAGGATTACGACAACGACGGCGGCCAGACATTATCGTGACCGAGTTGCCCAGGGAAATTTACGGTGTCTATCACAACGACGGCGGCGGGTCGTTCAGTTATCGCAGTCTTGAAACCGGCCTCGGCGTGCTCTCGAGCGGAAGCTCGGGCTGGGGGGTGGGCTTGGAGGACTTCGACAACGACGGCTGGAAGGATTTATTTGTCGCCCAGGGGCACGTGCTTGGACAACGTCGAACAGATCGATCCCTCCCTGCATTATCTCGAATTGCCGTTGCTCGCGATGAATCATAATGGTCGTTTCGAACGGGTTGATTCTGGAAGCACAACTCCAGTAGCCGGGCGCGGAGCCGCGTTCGGCGATATAAACAACGACGGCTGGCAAGACGTGGTAATGACCTATCTCGGCGGGCATCCTCAGGTGTTTCATCAACCATGGCGGCAAGCTGCACTGGCTGGTGATTTCACTGCGCGGTACGCGCAGCAATCGTGACGGATTCGGCGCCCGGGTCAAAGTAAACGGACAAACACGGTTCGCGACTTCCGCCGGAAGTTACGCTTCAGCAAGTGACAAGCGTCTGCATTTTGGACTCGGAACCGCCGAAAAAGCTAAGGTGGAAATCGTGTGGCCGTCAGGCATTCACCAGACATTGGATGATGTTCACGCCGATCAGTTCTTAGAAGTTCGTGAACCGGAGAAACCGTGATCCGCGCACTTTTACTCTTGTGGTTTGCGTGGCAGACTCTATCGCCGGAAGCCATCCAGCATATGCAGGCTGGAATCGCGGCTGACAAACAACGACAATTCGATGTTGCCATCGCCGAGTTTCGAAAGGTCACCGAACTTGAGCCAACTTTCGCCGATGGCTTCATCAGCCTCGGCCAGACGTACATGGAGAAGCACGATTTAGCTTCTGCGGTCGCGCCACTAAAGCGTGCTCTCGAAATCAATCCAGATTCTGCGCCGGCTCATCAGTTGCTCGGCTACGCACTGCTGGCGCAAGGCTACGCGGCGGAGGCGATTCCGCACTTGAGCGAGTGCGGCGATAAGACCGGGTTGGGAATAGCTCGAGATTCAGACTGGCCAACTGCCGCAGGCAATCGCGAATCTGCAGGCCGCATTGGCTGATCGTCCGAATGATCCCGATCTTCTCTATTACATCGGTCGTGCCAGCGGCCTGCTGTCGAAGCAATCGATCGACACTTTGTTGGCCGCTTATCCCGACTCGCCTCGCGCACACCAGGCAATGGCGGAGAACTATTTCGTGCTGCGACAAATGCCGGAGGCTGAAAAAGAGTATCGCGAAGCTTTGCGCCTGCGGCCGGAGATTCCGGAAGTCCACCTGGAATTCGGCGAAGTGTATGCCGGCGCTTTCCAGTGGGCCAAAGCGGAAGAAGAATTTCGCGCCCAAACGAAACTTCAGCCCGGCAACGCCGAAGCCGCTTATCGCCTGGGAACGGCGTCTGCTGGAACAGGGCAAACGCACGAAGCGCGAACGGAACTTCGGCGCGCCGACAAGTTGATGCCGGACATGCCCGAGACGCTTTATTCGCTAGGGAAAGCGGCTTCACTCGAAGGCGACAGCGCTGCTGCAGAAAAGGAATGGATCCGGCTTCTTTCTATCGAGAAGGAAACTTCGCTCGCGGCGCAGGCGCATTTCGGGCTCGCAGGTCTTTATCGGAAACAGGGAAAGACGGAAGCCGCGCAGCACGAGATGCAGGAGTTCCAGAGATTGCAGGGCGGTTCTAATCAGCCGCCGGCACCGGCCAAACAATAGTCACCCCATTAGATAGTGGTTGCCGCAGGCTCATGGCTACAGCAAGGGAGAAAACTTTCGCGCTCGATCCGGTCGATCTGCCAATGCTCGCTGCGCCGGAGACTGGGTTTGCGAAACCGCAGCCTCTGGCAAAACAGGAAAACCGAACGCTTCCAGATCACCCTTGAGCTGTGCGACCGATTGGAATTGAATCGCGTGCATTCCCAATGTCCGGGCCGTGCTGATATTAGGCTCGCGATCGTCTACGAACAACGTTTCCCCTGCTGAGACCCCTAGGCCGTGTAGCGTGTGCTCATAGATCGCTGGGTCAGGCTTGATCAATCTTACTTCCGCCGACAATGTCTTAAATGTGAAGTTCTCCAGCCATGAGCAGTTCGTGCGCACATGAGTCACCAGGTCCCAAGGCATGTTGGAAAGCAAGCCGGTTTTGATTCCCGCTGCCCGCAATTGGCTCACCCATTCGAACATGCCCGGATTGGGATGGGCCCAGATTTCAACCTCCATCTTGCGCAGGATCTCGATCTGTTTGCTATTGATCGAAGAATTCGTCTGAGCGGCCAGCTTCAGCCAATATTCTTCAGCGGAAACATCGCCGCGGTCATAGGGACCTCGACTGGATTCCCACAACTCAAGAAATAACTCAAAACTCACATTGAACATTTCCGCCAAGCGCCCGAACTCTTCCGCCGTGGGGCAGCGCGCAAGCACCTGGCCGTAGTCAAGAATTGCGGCACCGATATTCCGGGGAACCCTCAAGATGCACGGCCGACTGTGAATCCTCCTGCTGCTCATAGTCTCTTTTTTCGAGTCTTCCGTCCAATGAATTTACTGCGAGGCTGACGATGCGCTCAGCTGGCTCCTAGCGAGAAGGATTTCCACGATCGGTGCAAGTGAGGCGGCGTATACTGCGAATTCCGAATGCGGCATCACACGCGCCATTGCGGGACAGACAAGGCGTAGTACAAATCCAACTGCACGAGATTTCGGAGTGAAGCCCCGCACGACGAGTTTCGCCGAGAAAGCCGGCGATGACAGAAACTAACGATACTCTCGTGGTTGGCGTGGATATTGGCGGCACTAAAGTCGCTGCTGGCTTAGTGGACCGCGTCGGCGAAATCAAGTCTCAGACGCGCACTCCCATGGTGGCGAACCGCGAAGCGGATGAGGGTCTCGCGGCAGTGATATCTGCGATCGACGTCCTCTTTGCTCAAGACCCTAAAGCTCGTACCTTGATTCGAGGAATTGGCATCTGCGCGCCCGGACCTTTGGATCCACACACCGGAGTTGTCCTTAATCCTCCCAATGTTCCTTGCTGGCGTAATTTTCCGCTCGCGGCCGAAGTCGCGAAAGTCTATGACGTGCCCGTGAAAGTCGAGAACGATGCCAACGCAGCGGCGCTGGCCGAGGCCATATGGGGCGCGGGACGCGGCTTTCATCGCATTTTCTACGCCACCATCGGCACCGGAATTGGCACTGGCCTGGTCTGCGATAAACGGATTTATAACGGCCGGACAGGTGCGGCTGGAGAAGGCGGACATATGAGTATCGATTACAACGGTCCGCGATGCGGGTGTGGCAAGCCGGGCTGCATTGAAATTCTGGCTGCTGGTCCAGCAATAGCGCGAAGAGCGCGAGCAAAGTTAGCCGCCAGATCAAAGTTCCGGTTCGAACATTCTTCATCTTGCTAAAGGGAAAATCGACGCCGTCACCAGTGAAATGGTGGGCCATGCTTATGCTGATGGCGATTTGTTGGCGACAGAGATTTTGCAGGAAACCGTTAAACTGCTGGCGCTGTGGCTGAGTAACATTGTTGACCTGCTGGAGCCGGACGTGATGATCATCGGTGGCGGCGTAGCGGCGATGCTAAACCCGTTTTTCGGTGACCTCTCCAAGTGGCTCGTGGAATACTGCGTCAATTCGCGGAGCCCGGAGATTCCCCTGCTCAAGGCACACTACGGTGCGGACGCTGGCATTGCGGGTGGAGCGGCCCTGTGCTCGGGATATGCGGACTAGTTATAAAACAGCAGAGCGGATTTATTCCGTGAAGCACATGACCAGATTTCTGACAACTCAAGTAGGAGCCCTGATGATGAGACGACCCTGCCCCGATTCTCCCCGCGTTCCAGCACGAATGTTTTTTCCTTGCTCATCTTCTGTTTACTTATGACGTTGCCGCTGGCTGCGGCTGAACCTTCAGTCAGCATCCTAGATTCGGGCTGGCAATTTCGCGCCGTCAGCAGTACAGACAAAGCGGACGTCCAGCAATGGCATGCGGCACAGGTTCCGGGAGTAGTGCATACCGATTTGTTGCGGAATAATCTCATCCCTGATCCGTTCGATCGCGATAACGAGTTCCGCTTGCAGTGGATCGGCCTGGCTGACTGGGAATACCAAACTGCATTTCAAGTCGACGCGGCTTCGCTCGGACATGATCACATCGATTTGGTGTTTGATGGCCTGGATACGTTTGCTGATGTCTACTTGAACGATCAAGCGATTCTCCACGCCGACAATATGTTTCGCACTTGGCGAATCCCGGCAAAGCCGCTGCTGAAACCCGGTCAGAATACTCTCCGCATCGTTTTCCATTCCGCAATCACGAAGATGATTCCCTACGTCAAGTCACTGCCGTTCATTTTGCCCGCGATCTCAACGAATATTTCTAACAACGAAGAAAATATCGCGACCGCGCCCTACACGCGCAAGGCGCCCTATCAATACGGTTGGGACTGGGGGCCGCGTTTCGTGACCGAAGGCATTTGGCAGCCGGTGCGTCTTGAAACCTGGGATGGGCTGCGCATCGATAATTTCCATATTCATCAAGAGAAGATTACGACTGACTTAGCTAGTGTCATTGCAGAGCTTGATATCAACGCTAGCAAGCCCACCGCAGTTACTCTCGCTTTAGCGCACGACGAATTGTCTGGCGCACAGGCGAACGATGGAAGCCAGACTTTTCAACTCGACGCGGGCATGAATCACGTTTCGTTTCCAATTCGTATCGCGAAACCGAAGTTGTGGTATCCGGTTGGCTATGGGGCGCAGAGCCGATATCGATTTTCCGCCATGATCCGCACCGGTAAAGAAGTTGCAGCGCGAGCCGAAGTGAAAAGCCGGACTACGTTCGCTCGAGCTGCGCCGCGTTCCCGATCAATGGGGAAAGAGTTTCGAGTTTGTGGTAAACGGCATCGAAGTGTTCTCCAAAGGCGCGGATGTTATTCCATTCGATAGTTTTCCCAACCGCGTTACTCCCGATATTCATCGCAAAATTCTTCAGGCTGCTCGCGACGCGCATATGAACATGCTGCGTGAATGGGGCGGCGGCTACTACGAGTCCGACGATTTCTATGACATTTGCGATGAACTCGGCCTGATGGTCTGGCAAGAATTCGCCTTCGGCGGCGACATGATTCCGGGGGACGTAGCGTACCAGGAGAATGTCCGATTGGAAGCGATTGACCAGATCAAGCGGCTCCGCGATCATCCCAGCATCGTGATCTGGTGCGGGAATAATGAGGTTGAAACTGGCTGGTACCACTGGGGCGATCGTCAGCAATTCAAGAACTCCATCTCGCCGGAAGCTCGCGACCGCGTGTGGCAGGATTACGTAATTATGTTTGCGGATATTCTGAAGGGCGCGGTAAATCAATATGCGGATCCGACGCCTTACTGGCCGAGTTCTCCCAGCGCAGATTTCGAGGAAATTCCCGACAATCAGCACAATGGCGATATGCACTATTGGCAGGTCTGGCATGCTCAGGCGCCTGCGTCCGATTACACGTTGCAATTTCCGCGCTTCATGACGGAGTACGGATTTCAATCTTTCCCCGAGATGCGAACCATTCGGACATTCGCCAACAAGCCCGAGGACTTCGACATTCGCTCGACGGTCATGCAGGCGCACCAGAAAAACAAAGGCGGCAATGAACGCATTTTGACTTACATGTTGCGCGAATACCGCCAGCCCAAGGATTTCGAATCGTTTGTTTATCTGAGCCAGGTGCAGCAGGCGGAGATCATCAAGATCGGCGCCGAGCATTTGCGCCGGCAGCGGCCGCGCACTATGGGTTCACTGTACTGGCAGTTGAATGATTGCTGGCCCGTGGCTTCGTGGGCGAGCATCGATTACTACGGACGCTGGAAGGCGCTTCAGTACTATGCACGGCGCTTCTATGACGATTTGCTGATCTCGCCCTTTTTGCACGACGACAAGGTGGATGTGTACGTCGTTTCGGACAAGCTTCAGCCACTTTCTGGAACGATTCACACGCGGCTTCTTGATTTTTCAGGAAATGTTTTGCTCGATCAAACCAAGGACATTCAAATCCCAGCCCAATCGAACGCGATCTACTTCACCCTTGCCAAAGCGGATCTCGCCCTAAAGGGTGATCTGCATCGTAGTTTTCTGGTGTTCGATCTGGAACTTGGCGGCAAGAAAGTTTCCAGGAACCTGATTTTCTTTGATGCGATGCACAGCCTGGATTTGCCGGTCATGCCCAAGATCGCAACCACTCTCAGCAAATCCGGTGGAGACTACACGATTACGTTGCAGTCAGCGAAGCTCGCGCGTGGCGTCTACATGTCATTCGGAGATCTTGATGTTGAATTCTCGGATAATTATTTTGATCTGCTTCCGGGAGAGTCCGCCACCGTCACGCTAAAGTCTGCCGCCACAATCGATCAGCTTAAAAGTGCGCTGAAAGTTATGTCGCTCACGGAGGCTTACGCAGCCAATTGACCCGCTGCCGCGTCTTCGACTCAGGGCGGGAAGTGTATACTGTGCCAGAATTTCGAGCCGCCATACGCACGCCAGACCCGGACTCCGAGGATATTGCGTGAACGTGATCACCGTCGGTGAAGTCTTATGGGACATCGTTGGACAAGAAGAACACCTGGGCGGCGCTACCTTTAATTTTTCAGCCCACCTCAGCAGGCTGGGGCACCAGGTTTCATTCGTCAGCGGAGTTGGTGCGGACGAACTAGGCCGTAAGGTCACCGATAACATGTCTCGACTTGGCCTGGGGACTGATTATCTTCGTACCGACAAAGATCATCCAACCGGCACTGCTTCGGTGGCGCTGTCTAGCGACGGGCAACCGAAGTTCGTTCTTCACCGGCCCGCGGCCTACGATTTTCCGCAGCTCACGACGGCTCAGTTTGATCGATTGTTTTCGCGTCCAGTGGATTGGATTTACTTTGGGACGCTGCATCAGGTTTATCCCCAGGCCCGGCAATTGACAGAAGACCTTCTCGGCCGGGCATCGGCCGCGCGCCGCTTTTACGATGTGAATCTTCGCTCCGACGGTTACACGCCAGAGTTGATTCAGCTGCTCATGTCGCGAGCGACCATCGTGAAACTGAATCACGAGGAGGTCGAAGCCATTGCCCAAATGTTCGGCACTCGGCATGGTTCGCTTGAGGAGTTCTGTCGCAATTACGCAAACTCTTACCAATGGGCCGGAGTGTGTATAACTCGCGGTTCGCTCGGGTGCACAGTTCTGATGGGCGGGCACTATATCGAAGCGCCCGGCTATCCGGTTCAAGTCGTGGATACGGTCGGTGCGGGCGATGCCTTCGCTGCTGCCTTCCTGCACGGATTGGGCAGCGGGTGGCCCACCCCCCGAGTTGCCGACTTCGCGAATCGCGTGGGAGCGCTGGTCGCCAGCCGCAGGGGAGCAATCCCCGATTGGACGATTTCCGAAGCCAATGCCCTCGAAACAAAAATCGGACGTCTGGAGACGGCATGAAGTTGAACTCGGTTTTGTTGAAAAGCGCGGTCGTGGCCGCTTTGGGTGGCCTATTGTTTGGGTTCGACACCGCTGTCATTTCCGGGACAACGGGCGCGCTGTCGCAGGTATTCGCGCTCTCGTCGAAAAGCTTGGGCCTGACGGTCTCCATCGCCATTTGGGGCACGGTCGTGGGTGCGATGCTTGCTGGATTTCCGGGAGAGCGTTTTGGACGACGCGATAGTTTGCGTGGATTGGCAGTCTTCTATTTAGTCTCTGCGCTGGGCTGCGCCTTGGCCTGGAGTTGGTCGTCTCTGGTTGTGTTTCGCTTCATCGGCGGCTTGGGAATTGGCGGTTCGTCGGTGCTAGCCCCGATGTACATTGCCGAGATTTCCCCCGCGAAATGGCGTGGAAGATTGGTCGGCTTATTTCAGTTCAATGTGGTGTTTGGTATTTTGCTCGCGTACTTTTCAAACTACCTTATTGCCCTGGCACGTCTGGGCGCAAGTGAATGGCGGTGGGATCTGGGGGTTGCGGCGTTCCCGGCCGCGCTGTTTTTTGTAATGTTGTTCACTATCCCACGCAGTCCGCGATGGCTGGTCAAGAAAGGACGCGTGGACGAGGCAAGATCGGTTCTGCAGATGACGGGCGATCAGAATTACGAGCATGATCTGCAAGAGATTGTCGAATCCATCAATGTCGAACAGAAGCAAGCGGCCGAGAAATTGTTCACCAGAAAATATGCGTTTCCGATTTTCCTTGCGGTGAGTATTGGCATGTTCAATCAACTGTCGGGTATCAACGCTATTCTTTATTATCTGAACGACATTTTCGCCCACGCTGGATTCAGCCGAATCTCTGGCAATCTTCAAGCCGTTGCCATCGGAGCCACTAACCTTGCCTTCACAATGATCGCGATGTCGGTGATCGACAAGCTTGGCCGCAAAACCTTACTGCTGGTCGGTTCGGTGGGGACCGCAATATGCCTGGCTGGAGTCTCCGCGATTTTCTTTACCCACAGCCATGAGAGTCTTCTGGTGTGGCTGTTGGTCGGTTACATCGCCTTCTTCGCATTTTCGCAAGGGGCTGTGATCTGGGTTTATCTCTCCGAAGTTTTCCCCAACTCGGTTCGGGCCAAGGGACAAAGCCTGGGCAGCTTTTCGCACTGGTTTATGAACGCCTTGATCTCAGCCATATTTCCTTTAATGGCTGCCACTTCCGGTGCTTATCCGTTCGTGTTCTTTTCAGTGATGATGGTGCTGCAATTCTTCGTGGTTTTGTTTGTCTATCCGGAGACCAAGGGACTCACGTTGGAGGAGATGCAGAAGGAGTTGGCCGCCACATAGCGGGCCCAGCGCGCCAACGTTCGTGAGCACATGGATGTGGAGGGCGTGACTGCGCAGCGAAAACCCTAAACCTGCTCGGGTGTTCTCGGCACGGCTGAAGCCGTGCCTCTCCCGTTTCTCGCACCAACAAATCGAAACCTGCCGTAACGGAGCGCGAACGCCTTCACGCGGTTCTTATGGAAAAGCTCTTACCGCGCTCGTGCCTTCCGTGCTCGTTTTGATCGATTCCACTTTCAGGGTTTCCGGTTTCTTCCGCTCAAGAGCTGGCTTACCCATGTGCAGGTTCAGCGCTTGCTCCAACTGGGTCATAAGGGTCCGCAGGTTCTCATCGCCGGCGTCCAAAACCGTTCGCAGGTCCGCACTGGCTGTCATGGCTTGCTGATAGGCGTCGCGAGCCTGGGCCAAAAGATCTACGTGTTGCATGAACGCCGTGGCCGACTTCCGGAAGTCTTCCACCGCACCGATATATGTCGCCATAATACCGTCACCTTTATCCAACATCACTTTCACTCCTTTGGGTTGACTTACTTTCTTTGCGGGCGCCAGTGGGCGGGCCAGTTCAGCATTATGACCGTGCTGGCCCAGAAGTCAAACTGATTTTCATCCCCCGGCGGCTACATTCGGCGGACCGCTCTCGATCAGCCGGCTGCAGAGACCTTGCTCTCTAAGACTTAAAGCCATAAGCTTCGGCGGACGGCCGCTCCCAAGCGGGTTTTCAGCTCGGTTGCTTCCCGCGCTTTCTCCAGTCCATTGACCGAATCTTTTTTTCCGTTGGCCAGTTCTTCTTTTGTTTTTGCCGCCGGTCGCGGCTGATTTTGCACCGACGTGCTCTGCAGATTCGCCATCAGCTTTGCGTCAATCTCGGTCCAAGTAGCCCGGCCCGCGTTTTCAGAGATGATCCTGTAGATCTCTTTGAGCCCCTTGTTAGCACCCGATTCCGCAGCCTGCGATTCGACGAGATCCGGTGGCGTTTCTGTCTGGCCAAGAGTCACAAGCAAGATCACTCCGCACCGATTACAGAATTGGCTGCCCTGCGGGTTCCGGTGTCCACAGGAGAGGCACATCACCTTTGCCTCATTCGTGCTTACCCTATTGGAATTCGTCGCCGCGGGTATCGGGTTCGCGATTCGAGAGTCGGGTGAGCTGTTGTGCGGAGCATAGTTGACCAGGGTTTCAACCAGTCGGGCCAATAGCTTCAGGGCCGTGACATGGCGCTCCACGAACTTCTTGGTCTCTCTGGAAAGCACTTCCAGAACGCCAGCGACCTTGGGACCATCGAAGACGGGCACGGCCAGAATCGAGCCGATGCCCAGCTGGATGCAACTCGAACCATCGATCCTTGGGTCAGTTGCGGTGTCGTCGCAGCGTACGATCTCCCCCGTCTTAACGCAGGTTGCAGTGAACCCTGCGTCGGGATTCAAACGCGTCCCGACAGGCGGAGCGAGCTCTCCGGAACAGGCCCGGCATGACATAACCTTTCCATCTGAAAGGACGAGAGCCGCTCCACTTGCGCCCGTCGCGTGTAGCGCACTGCGTGTTATCTCTTCCAGGGTCCTATTAGAGTCGGAGTGGGGGCTCGTTTCTTGCAGGTAACGCGAGTCCTTTTCTGCGACGCTCGGTTGTAGGGAAGCAGCCATAGCGCATCCTCCGAAAGCTTGAAACAGTCGGGATTCTACCCGATTGCAGTTACCGAAGGCACTACACGAAAGGGCCCTAACAGTGCACGAACGGGCTAAGGCTTGGAATTGCCGGGGTCTGGACTTAAAGCTTGCTCAAGAAATCCACGATCTCGGGCTGGCTCCATTCCACCGCGCCGATAAACTTACGGCGAACGATCCCATTACGATCGATAACGTAGGTTTCCGGCCACTTGAACGTACCGTAGAGGTTGCTGGTTTTCTGGTCCGGATCGCGTACGGTTGGAAAGTCTATCTTGTAGTCTTTCAAGAACTTATGGTAGGCATCGCCGTCAACGTCCACACTGATTCCGAGGACAGTTATACCCTTGTCCTGGAAGCGCTCTTGCAGTTGCACCAGCGACGGCATTTCCTCGACACACGGCGCGCACCACGAAGCCCAGAAGTTGAGGAGCACCACCTTTCCGTGGAAGTCGCTCAGTGTGACTTTGCGGTCGGCGTCCTGGACCGTGAAGTCGGGCGCGGCAGTGCCGATTCGAGGTGGCCGGGAGCCGCGATAGCAGCCCGACAGCAGAACGGTAAGGATGATGGGGAGAACAGAGGCGCGTCGCACAAAGCTATAATACCTAATTCAGGCTATGGCGGCGCGAGATCCAGTATCGGAGCAGTCGACGGTGTCGGTGATTGTGCCGGCGCGGAACGAGGAAGCTTGCCTTGGAGTTTGTTTGGAATCGCTGGTGGCCCAGACTCACGTGAGCTTTGAAATCATTGTTGTGGATGATGGATCGACTGATAGCACTCGTGAGATCGCGAAGTCTTTTGCGGGAGTGAGGGTGGTCGAACCGGCGCCGTTGCCGCCGGGTTGGATCGGCAAGAACAATGCCCTGGTGGCTGGCGCGAAAAAGGCACGGGGAGAATGGTTGCTATTCACTGACGCGGATACGGTTCATCGGGACGGATCGTTAGCGCGAAGCTTAGAGGAAGCGCAACGCCAGAAGGCGGCTTTGCTTTCATATTCTCCGGAACAGGAAGTTCATGGCTTCTGGGAAAGGGCCGTGATGCCGGTGATCTTTGCTGAACTGGCATCAAGTTATCGTCCGTCGGATGTAAACAATCCCACGTCTTCTGCAGCAGCAGCGAATGGGCAGTACATCTTGATTTCTCGCGAGACCTACGATGCCGTGGGTGGACATGCTGCCGTTGCCACCACTTTGCTTGAGGACGTGGCGCTGGCTCGGGCGGTGAAGGCTTCGGGGCGCAAGATATTCTTTCGCTATGGCAAGGATGCCGTGCGAACCCGCATGTATCGCAGCTTTGCGCAGCTAAAGGAAGGCTGGACGAAAAACCTGGCGCTGCTGTTTCCGTCCCCCGGACGTTTGGCATTGCTTCGATTGACGGAGTTTGTGCTGATTGTAAGCAGTGTCGCGGTAGGGATCGTCATGGGAATGGAGGGTCGAACGCCAGCATCGGCCGCGGTCGGGCTTCTGGCCCTTACTTTGATCGTTTTTTTTCTCAGGCGAATCCGCAAAGCGCATTTCTCCTGGGATGCGACCGTCCTAGCACTGATCGGTTTGCCGTTGTTTTCCTATCTGCTGGTGCGCTCGAGGAATGCATATCAGAAGGGAAGCGTCCCGTGGAAGGGGCGCCGGTATACGGGGAATCGAACGTGCGCTTCCGCCGTAGCGAACCAAGTGGCAGGACGCCCCCTCGACAGCCAGCAGGACGCCGGTCGTGCTCCAAGTCACGTTACTTCAATTTAAGGTCAAGCATGGTTTATTTAACTCGTAAGGCTGAATTTTCAGCTTCGCACTACTATCACAATCCGGAATTTAGTGCGGAGGAGAACCAGCGCATCTTCGGCAAATGCAATAACCCCAATGGCCACGGGCACAACTACACCCTTGAAGTCACAGTGAAGGGCGAGGTGGATCCGCGTTCCGGATTCGTTGTGGATCTCAAGCAGTTGAAGGAAACGATGAGCCGGGAGGTGTTAGAAGCTCTCGACCACCGTTTCTTGAATAAAGAAGTTCCTGAGTTTTTCACTCGGATCCCGACTACGGAGAATTTGGCTATCGCGATCTGGCAGCGTTTGTCGCCGAAGTTGCAGGCGGCGCATCTCCATCGGGTGCGGGTATACGAGACGCCGGAACTGTTCGTTGATTTTTACGGGGAAGCATGAAGGCGTATCTGACGCGGCGATACATGTTTTCCGCTTCGCATCGACTACACAGCGATTCCATGTCAGAGGCGGAGAATGCTGCGACTTATGGTAAGTGCAACAATCCCTACGGACACGGCCACAACTATACGCTTGAGGTCACAGTCAGCGGCCCGGTCGATGAGAGCACCGGGATGATTTGCAATCTGATGGATTTGGACGCTTTTGTGCAGGGGGAGATTCTCCAACGCTTCGATCACCAGAACCTGAACACGATTGCGGAATTCGCGCGAACTGTCCCGACCACGGAGAATTTGTGCATTGTTGTCTACGATATTTTGCAGCGCGGCTTTCGCCATGCTCATCTTGAAAAGGTACGGTTTGAAGAGACGATGATGAATTCGTTCGAATACTGGGGCGAGAATCGGGTAACTAAGCTAAGGAGACCATGACAACTTCCGTTGAAGCATCGACCTTGACCAGCGCCAGCTTTGAAGACCTGGTGCGCGAGATGATCGTTCGCCTGGGCGAGGATCCCACGCGAGAGGGCTTGGTACGCACGCCCAACCGCGTACATCGGGCCTACGAGCACCTGACGAAGGGTTACAAGGAAGATGCTGAGGCCATGCTCAAGAAAGCTTTGTTCACGGTGACCTACGACGAGATGGTCATCGTGAAAGATGTGGAGATGTTCAGCTTGTGTGAGCATCACATTCTGCCGTTTTTTGGCAAGGTGCATGTCGCGTACATTCCCAACGGCAAAGTGATTGGATTAAGCAAGATTCCCCGGCTGATTGAAATCTTCTCGCGCCGTTTGCAGATACAGGAACGGCTCACCACGCAAATTGCCGAGACTATTCAGAAAGCCATCGAGCCGCAGGGTGTCGGGGTGGTGATCGAGGCGCGCCATCTGTGCATGATGATGCGCGGGGTTGAGAAACAGCATTCGGCCGCGGTCACTTCGTCCATGCTGGGCTGCTTCCGCAACGAGCAGGAAACCAGGACGGAATTCTTGTCGCTGATCCGCAATAGGGCGAATGGGGTTTAGCACTTCAAGAAACCTTCAGAACGCATCTATCCCGGTCACACTCTGCCCAATGATCAGCGTGTGAATATCATGCGTCCCTTCATACGTCTTGACCGATTCCAGATTCATCATGTGACGCAAAAGCGGGTATTCGTCGGCTACGCCGTTTGCGCCGAGAATGTCACGCGCCATGCGAGCGCATTCCAGGGCCATCCAGACGTTGTTCCGCTTGGCCATGGAAATATGTTGGGCCCGGCTCTGTCCTTATCTTTGAGTCGTCCTACCTGCAGAACGAGCAATTGACCTTTGGTGATTTCGGAAATCATCCAGGTAAGTTTTTCCTGGACCAGTTGATGGGAGGCGATCGGTTTGTCGTGAAACTGTTTGCGCAATTGTGCGTATTGCAGCGCGCAATCGTAGCAGGCCATAGCCGCGCCGATGCCGCCCCACGCAATCCCATAGCGCGCTTGATTCAGGCACATCAGCGGAGATTTGAGGCCGCCGCTTTTTGGCAGCAGGTTCGCCTCGGGGATGTGCACATCCTGCATCGACAAGCTCGAAGTCACTGAGGCGCGTAGCGACCACTTGCCGTGAATGTCTTCGGCGCGGAAACCGGGGCGATCGGTCTCGACCAGGAATCCGCGAATTTTGTTGTCTTCATCCTCCACCTTGGCCCAGATCACTGCGACATCAGCGATGGAACCAGAAGTGATCCACATCTTTTCGCCATTGAGGACGTATTCATTTCCAACTTTCCGAGCGCGGGTGCGCATGCCGCTGGGATTCGAACCGAAATCGGGCTCAGTGAGTCCGAAGCAGCCCAGCTTCTCGCCTTTTTGCATCGCCGGAAGCCAGGTTTGTTTCTGCTCATCGCTGCCAAATGCATAAATCGGATACATGACTAGCGCGGACTGCACGCTTACGAACGAACGCACTCCCGAGTCTCCGCGTTCGAGTTCCTGCATCACCAAACCGTATTCGACGTTCGACATTCCGGCGCAACCGTATCCCTTGAGGCTGGCGCCGTAGAAGCCGAGTTCGCCCATGGGCTTAACCAATTCGCGAGGGAAGCGCCCGGCACGATTGCACTCCTCAATAATAGGGATAAGGTTGTCTTCGATAAATTTTCTGGAAGTATCGCGAACCAGCCGCTCGTCATCGCTGAGCAGCGCGTCGAAACCGATGAAATCCACCCCTCGAAACTTTAGTGCCATGAGAATTCTCTTTTCTGCTCCGGGTCGGAAACAGTTGAAGTGATATGAGAATAGGAAGCCCTCCAACCTAACAAAGCCCCGGACAAGCGTCAAACAGAGTTGGATTGCTTCGACCATCGCCACCGGCATTAGTCAGGAAATCGCAGGTCTGCACATCCAGACGTTTTTCGTCACCAACCCTAAGTCCAAGTGCTGCTTGGGGATTCATTAGAAATTTACAATTCTGTAACCATGTTGTAACAATCAACACAGAGCCTAGGGTTGAATAAAATTATCAAGGAGGAATCATCGCGTGATTCGTCGCATCGCGCTTTTATGTCTTGCCCTGTCAGTCCCCGCTGTCGCACAGACCACATTAAACGGGGCTGGCGCAACTTTTCCATATCCGATGTATTCCAAGTGGTTCAGCAAATACCACGACGCTCACCCCGACATTCAGTTTAACTATCAATCGATTGGCAGCGGCGGCGGAATTCGACAGGTCCTAGCCGGGACGGTCGATTTTGGCGCCAGCGACGGTCCTATGACTGATCAGCAGTTGGCTGAATCCAAGGTCAAGATCCTACACGTGCCAACAGTGCTGGGCGCGGTGGTTCCCGCGTACAACATCTCCGGTGTCAGCGGAGAAATCAAGTTCACGCCCGATGTGCTGGCGGGCATCTTCCTAGGCAAAATTACCAACTGGAACGACAAAGCGATTGCTAGCGTGAACCCGGGAATTAATTTCCCCAAGGATGAGCCCATCGTCGTGATTCATCGCTCGGACGGCAGCGGTACCACGTTTATTTTTACCGATTACCTTTCGAAGGTGAATTCAGATTGGCAAAGCCAGGTCGGCAAGGCAACATCGGTAAAGTGGCCGGTCGGCCTCGGCGGTAAGGGCAATGAGGGTGTTGCCGGGCTGATTCGCCAGATGAAAGGTTCGATCGGCTACATTGAACTGATTTATGCGGTGCAGAACAACATCACCTATGGGAGTGTGAGGAATGCAGCCGGGGAATTTGTGAAAGCCAGCTTGGCCAGCGTCACGGCGGCGGCCGCCTCGGTCAAGTCGATGCCTGCGGATTTTCGCGTCTCGATTACCAACGCGCCTGGAAAAGATGCATATCCTATTTCCAGCTTCACTTGGCTGCTGATTCCGGCTCAATCCAAGGATGCCGCGAAGGGCAAGATGATCGCCGATTTCTTAAACTGGATGGTGGATGACGGGCAGAAGATGACTGCAGATCTGACCTACGCTCCACTACCCGAGAGCGTAGCGAAGAAGGTCAAAGACGAAATCAAACAAGTTCGGTAGCGGGATTCTGAGACCGCCGATGCTAAAAACTTAAGCCGCGAAGAAGCAACAAGATGACATCAAGGGCTCCAGTTAAACAACTGGAGCCCTCTTTTGCGCCCGACACTGCGGCAAGTGCGTGCCTTATACTGGTATCCATGAAATTCTGTGTCGTCCTCCTTCTGGCAGTGGCCTCGTTGCCCAGCTTGAACGCGGCTGAAAAGCCTCTCTACCAAACCGGCAAAATCGTGGATATCCAGCAGAAGACGAAAACGCGAATTCTCTACTATCAGGTGGATACTCCCGTCACCAAGGAAGATCCCTACTACGAACTCTCAGTGCAGGTTAAAGACACGATTTACGTTGGAGATTACAGTCCGCGCCACGCGGGGGATGCTTTGCCCGAGGAGTGGAATGTGCCCCAAGCGGAGGTCCGCCTCAGGCTGGACAAGCATTACATGTATCTTATGCGTCCGGCCGGTACAGAGTTACAATTTGTGATTATGAAACGCATGGCGGCGCCTGCGCAGACAATATCAGAGCCCCCTTCTCCCAAGAAGTGATACCGCAGACGTAGTCGTAGCATCCGATTGATTTCGTCGTTCTTTGTTTCGTCATTCTAGGTTATGGTTCGCGCCTCGCTCGACAATTCGGCTTATTACATCAATCGCGAAGCCTCGTGGCTGGCTTTCAACCGGCGTGTGCTCGAAGAAGCGCAGGATGAGAGTAATCCGATACTGGAGCGACTTAAATTCCTCGCCATTAGTGCCAGCAATCTCGACGAATTTTTCGAAGTGCGCGTAGCCGGCCTGGTGCAACAGATCGAAGATGGATACACGGAAGCTGGGCCGGACGGACTTACCCTGCTGCAAGAGCGCGATGTCGTTTCGCAGGAAACCCACGAGTTCGTGGACGACCAGTACCTTTGTTGGAACGAAAAGCTGCGGCCTATGCTGGCCGAAAATGGCATTCGCGTGCTTGGCCTGCATGAACTGGATGCCAAGGCGCGAGCTTTCATCGCCGATTATTGCGAACGTGAACTCGATTTGTTGCTGACTCCAGTCACGGTTGACCCCGCGCATCCTTTTCCGCGGGTGATTAACAAGGCACTGTGTGTTGCATTTCTACTGCGCCGGCGGCGCCGGTCGTCCATGACCTACACCGGAGTTATCACAGTGCCGCGGGCTTTGCCGCGGCTGATCCGCTTGCCTTCGGAAGGAACCGACGATTTTATTTTCCTGGCCGATCTTGTGGCCTACCACGCCTCCCGGATGTACCACGGCTACGATATTGTCTCCTCGGCGGCGTTCCGGGTTACGCGCAACAGCAATCTCTATCTGGCAGAGGAAGAGTCCCGCAACCTGCTGGAATCGGTTCGCACCGAGTTGCATAACCGACGTAAAGGTGACGCCGTCCGGTTGGAGATCGAATCTGAAGCTGATCCCGAAATCATTGAACGTTTGCGTACCAACTTCGGTCTGGAATCGTGGCAGGTGTTTTCCGTCAACGGACCGGTGAATCTTTCGCGCTTGTTCAATATTTACGAGCAAACTGAGCACCCCGAACTCAAGTTCAAACCTTTTCTTCCACGCGAGCTTCGTCTTACCGCTAAGTCGCAAGACCTATTTGAGGAGCTTCGCCGCCACGATGTGCTGCTGCACCATCCCTTCGACTCCTTCGACGCCGTAGTTTCGTTTATTGAAGCGGCGGCGGAGGATCCCCGCGTCCTCTCCATGAAGCAGACGCTGTATCGCACCAGCGAACACTCATTGATCGTTCCAGCGCTGATGTCGGCGGCAGCAAAGAAGGAAGTCACGGCGGTGGTTGAGTTGAAGGCTCGATTTGACGAAGCCTCGAATATCCGCTGGGCGCGTGATCTGGAAGACGCGGGAGTGCAGGTCTTTCATGGTTTAGTCGGGTTGAAAACACACTGCAAATTGTCGTTGCTGGTGCGGCAGGATCCAGACGGTGTAATGCGCCGCTATGCCCACCTCGGCACGGGCAATTACAACACCACTACGGCCCGGATTTATACCGACGTAAGCGTGTTGACCGCCGACCCGGAGATCACCGGCGCCGTCCACGATGTGTTCAGCTTTCTCACGGCTTACGCCGAACATCCAAATTACGACCCGCTCATGGTTGCCCCGCTCGATCTGGCGGAACATTGTCTGGCTCTGATTGCACGTGAGGCGGAGCACGCGCGTCATGGGCGTCCGGCGCACATCATCGCAAAGATGAACGCGCTGCTGGACAAAAACATCATAATGGCTCTGTATAAAGCTTCGCAGGATGGTGTGAAGATCGATCTGATTGTCCGCGGAATGTGCGCTCTGCGCCCCGGAGTGCGTGGCGTCAGCGACCGCATTAGTGTGCGAAGCATTGTTGGCCGTTTCCTCGAACACAGCCGGATTTACTTCTTTGCGAATGGAGGCCAGGAGGAAGTGTATCTGGCTAGCGCTGACTGGATGCCGCGCAATCTTTACGAGCGCGTGGAAGTCATGTTCCCGGTGAAGGATGAGCTCTTGCGAGAGCGTGTGCGGCAGGAGATTTTGTCATCGTATTTAGCCGACAATTTGAAAGCCCGCATTCTGCAGAAGGATGGGGGCTACGTTCGTGCCTGGCGCGCGCAGGGCAAGAGAAAGCCGCCGACGGGAGCAGCGGCTTTTAGCGCCCAGGATTTCCTGATTGGCCTGGCGGAAGGCCGGCAAGGGCTGGATGCAATTCCGGCTGCGCCAAGTCCAAGGAGCCGAAGAGCGACGATGGGAAGGGAGCGTTAACGCATGATCATTTACTTTCTGCGTCACGCCAACGCGGGCGAGCCAATGGCCAACCCGAAAAAGGACGAGAAGCGCGCTCTCGACAAAGAGGGAATCGTACAGTGCGGAATCGTCGGACGAGCTCTGGCTGCGTTGGATGTTCAGGTGGACGCGATGATTTCCAGTCCACTGAAGCGCGCCGTTCAAACCGCGTCGCTAGTGGGCAATGAACTCAGCTATGAGGGCAAGTTGCAATTCGAGGATGCGCTTCGGCCAGGCGCTACCTTCGCGGACTTTCGCAGACTGCTTGAGAAATACTCCAAGCAAGAGGCGATCATGGTGGTCGGCCACAATCCAAACCTGAGCGAGTTTCTGGGGCGCAGCATTAGTGAAACTGGATGCGAAGCCGGAACGGAGTTGAAAAAGGGAGCCGTGGCGAAAGTGGAAATGGGTCGTAACTCGGCGCTCCTGCATTGGTGCCTGACTCCGAAGGTTCTGCGCGCACTCTATGCTGCTGCGGCGGAGAGTTCGCGACCGAAGACCTCACGAAAATAACTCTGCTCCTTTTCGACTGCCCACAATTCCAGGTCGACGCTGCTTCTTTGCTTCGTGATTAGCATCAACTTTACTTCGCTTTCGTGCAGGCGAATGCGCGCGGTCCGGATTGCGGCGGTACGGCTAAGATTGAGCGCCCGAGCCAACCGGAGAAGCAGGGAAGCCTTGAGTACATACTCCTGATCCGCAGTCGGAAGCGCCTTGATCGGAGCGTCGCCGGTCGCCGGTCGCGACTTCCCCAGATACCGCGCAATCGCTGCGATGATTCGCCTTTGCTCCGGGGTGTAGCCCAGAATCTCGGAATTGGAAATGATGTAGTAGGCGTGCCGATGCCTGCCATTGCGGTTTACATAATCGCCCACTTCGTAAAGCATGGCAGCCGCCGAGAGCCATTCCTCATATTGCGGTGGCAAGCCGTGTACGGATTTGAGCGCAGCGAACAATTGCATCGCCGAGGCACGGACGTGCAGCGCGTGGTCCATATCGATTCGATAGTGCGAGACCGCAGCGCGGATCGAATCCCAGCGTTCCGATTCGATCTGCTTTCCCGATCGCGTGGTGCGGTCGTACTCGGCCGCCATCTGAGCCAACAGCCCGTCGCGCAGGCCGAGAGGTGAATAGCGGAATCCTGCCAGCTGACAGCGCTCCAGAAGTCCAAGGTACACCGCTGCCCCGGGCACAATGATCTCGGCACGTCGCGGACCGACCCCGGAGAGTGTTTTGCGTTCTTCAAGCGGCAGTCGCGCCAGTAGTTTTGCAATGCGTCGCATTTGTGTTTTAGATACCGTGGCAGCGCGTGATCCTTTGGTTTTGTAGAGGCCGTGGCAGATTGCAGCCAATGATTCCGCCGTCCCCGACGTCGCAATGACCACCTTTGGGCGGGAGCGCTTGATCCGGTCAGCGGTGCGCTCGATTTCGCGCGAGATAAATCCCCGTAGCTGACGCATCTCGGATTTGCGCGGCGGATCATGACGCAGAAACTCGTTGGTTAAGCGAACCGCGCCGAGCGGCAGGCTGACAGTATTTCGAATGTGACCTTGGCTGGAAATGGTTAACTCACAACTGCCTCCGCCGAGGTCGGCCATCAGTACCGGAGAAGAATTCACGCGTAGGGTTGAAACCAGACCCAAATGAATGAGGCGGGCCTCTTCCAATCCTGAAATGATTTCGACATCCCAACCGGTGGTCGAGCGCACCCATTCGAGAAACGCTCTGGCATTGCGTGCGTCGCGCAATGCACTCGTGGCAACGACTCTCACGGAATCCGCGCCCGCATTCTGGACTGCGCGATGAAACCTCCGTAGCACCTTCACGGTAGTGGCGATCGCTTCCGGAGACAGAAAACTGCTCCGGAATACTGATTCGCCTAAACGCGTGACTTCCCGATCCTCAAGAATGTTGGTGAGGCGGTGCTTGGTGAGGCGAGCAATCTTCAGGCGGACGGAATTTGATCCAATATCAACGGCAGCAAGGGTCGGCATGGCGGAATGGGAAGTGTACCGCTAACACGGATGTGCCTGGAGAAAAATATCGAATGCCAAGCCTGCGACCGGCAGCAGTAACTATCGAGTCGTCTTGAACGGATTGAATATTCGCACGCCGAGAGACGCGAAATCCCGTTCATTTCGCGTCGCCACGGTCAGTTCGTGAATTCGCGCGGTCGCGCCGATCATTACGTCTTCGAGCAATTCATCTGGCTTTCCGTGCATCAGGCGAGCCCATTCACGGAAGCACGAAGCGTCCATCGGCAACACTTGGTAGGAGTCTTCCAGAAGGTCAATCCATGATTGGATCTGCGCCGCCTTTTGCGGGTCTTGAACTCGAGTCCGCTCCACTCCGGCCTGCAACTCGCCGATGGTCACAGCGGAGAGGTAAATCTGACTGTCTTGTAGCTCTGATACCCAACCGAGCACGGCGCCGTGAGGTTTCGACTTCCGCAGTTCAGAGACCACGTTAGTGTCGAGCAAATATCGGTTCACCGGAATTCGATGGTTGGACGCCGTCGAAATCTGCGTCGTCCAGGAATCAGGTTCTCAAATCGCGGACCGGGACCGGTCAGCAGGTCTTTAAGGCTGGGACGTGCGGAGTCCTGTAAACGCCGCCACTCCTCGATCGGCACCAGAACGGCCGTCTCAATACCGCGGCGGGTCACTACCTGAGGGCCGTTTTTGATTGTGGCATCGAGCAACTCGCTGAAACGAGCTTTCGCATCCTGCACCTGCCAAGAAGCCACTACGCACCTCCACAAACACCGATTATATAACTAGTCAGATGACTAGTCAATTAGAAGCAAACTCTAGGTCGACTGTAACTAGAGGGAAATTATGCTGGTTGGATCTCAGGCAACTGCGGCGCTTGCCTCGGCAGATTCTGCGGAAGGTTTGCGACTTGGTACTGCAGTGGCTCGAATTGGCCCAGATTTTTTGCCGGAGAGTGCCACACGGGTTTCAGCCACCGCGTCCACGCTTTGACGGAACTTCGCCTGCGTCACATTTCGCAGCATGGCCACCAGCGCCGAGTCTCGAACGCTACCGAAGAGCGCTTCCGCTTTCTGAGTTATTTTCAGCCAATCGTGCCAGTCGCCGATCACGTCCTGCATGTGTTTGAGTTGGTCGACGACGCGCTTTGCCTCCGCGTCGGGGTCAGCCAGTTCCGCGATGTAACGAGCTCGCTTTCCGATGATTCGGTACTGGTGGAGAGTTTTTTCCGTAAGCATCGCATGCTCTCGTCCAAGCTTGGCGAGTTTGTTGAGGGTCAACGTCAGCGGCTCCGTATCCTTGGGGATATCGATCTCGCTGACGGCACGCTTCAGCCGCTTTCTCACTTCGTCGGCAGTCTTACGATTGAAAGCCTTCGCGAGTTTCTTTTCGTGCTTGGCGCGATCTTGCACCAAAGCACTCAAAAACTCAGACTTGTGCCCATTGCCTTCGGGAATCTTCAAGCTTCGCAATGAAGCGATTTCCACGTCCAAGTCCCGCACACGCCCGGCCTTCTTGCGAAGCCGTGACAATAGCTTGAGCAGCTTTCTGTCACTGCGGGTTAGCTGCGGGACCACTTCGCTAAGCACAGCCTCGACGCGCCGGCTGTTGGTACGAAATTTGTGCACGCTTTCTGGAGCCTGACTCTTCGCGAGCTTGGTCAGCTCGCGAGCCAATCTTTGAAAAACCAGACGGCTCCGTTTTAAGTCAACAGGCATATCCAGCGCTCAGATACCGAGAACGAAAACTACAAGGGAATCCAACAAAATGCAATCGAGGAACTTCGAGGGATTCGTTCCTCAGCAACCGCGGTTAATTAAGGCTTGGCCACAATGCCAAGGGGTATTTTAACACTGCTGTAACACGATTCTGCTAGCCTGCCTGTGGATGGCCAACCGAGCTCTAGGAGCGCCACGTTTGACAGGACCGCAACCCATTGCAAAACCAGAGGTTGCAGCGAGTTCCGACGTGCAAAATCAGCCGCTTCTTGGAACCGGAAACAGCCACGTTGCCGACGCTATCTTTCACTTCGCGATGCTGGCTTGCGGGTTGTGTGTGCTCGCGCTGGTGGGAGTGATTCTTTATGAACTTGTTAAGGGGTCAAAGCTGTCGTGGCATGCTTTTGGGCTAAAGTTCTTTTTCCAAAGTGAATGGGATCCGGTGAACGAGCAGTTCGGCGCGCTGCCGTTTGTGTATGGCACGCTGGTTTCTTCATTCCTGGCACTTCTTCTCGCTGTACCTCTCGCCATTGGTGTGGCCGTCTTCATCACCGAAATGTGTCCACGCTGGCTCAAGGGACCACTTGCGTTTACCACCGAACTTCTGGCGGCAATTCCTAGCGTAATCTATGGGCTGTGGGCGATTTTCGTATTGGTGCCGCTTCTGCGCCAATACGGGGAGCCTTTTTGCGCGCGCTATTTCGGCTGGACGGGAATGTTTGAAGGCCCGCCCTACGGTATCGGAATGCTCGCGGCCGGAATCATTCTGGCCATCATGGTCGTGCCAATTATTTCTTCCATCACACGTGAAGTTATGACGGCCGTGCCCCAGCAGCAACGGGAAGCCGTGCTTGCTCTGGGGGCGACACGTTGGGAAATGATTCGCACCGGCGTTCTGCGAAATGCGCGGGCCGGGATTCTGGGCGGAGTGATCCTTGGCTTGGGCCGTGCCCTTGGCGAAACTATGGCGGTCACGATGGTGATCGGAAATCGGCCGGAGATTGCAAAGTCGCTGTTCGCTCCCGGGTACACCATGGCCAGCGTTATTGCCAACGAGTTCAGTGAGGCCACGGGCGATACCTATCTGAGCGCTCTCATTGAGATCGGATTGGCTCTGTTTATCGTTACTATTATCGTAAACATTCTGGCCCAATTTCTGGTGTGGACGGTAACGCGTGGCACTCCAGCGAGAAGCAATGCCTGACCCTGTGACGGCCACGTCCGATTTCGCAGCTGCGCCGATCAGTTACTGGCGGCGGGGTGTGAATTCGCTTGCGACCTTTGCTGCCGCAGCCTCGGTGCTCTTGGTTCTCTTGCCCCTCGGCGCCGTCTTCGGATACCTGGTTTACAAAGGGATTGGCTCTATCAATTGGGCCTTTCTTACGCAAACTCCCAAACCAGTTGGCGAAGCCGGCGGCGGTATGGCGAACGCAATCGCTGGTTCTGCGTTCATCTTATTGATAGCCAGCGTCATCGGTGTTCCCATTGGAATCGGTGCGGGAATTTATCTGGCGGAGTACGGACGCAACCAGCTGGGAAACATAATCCGCTTTACCGCGGATGTATTGAACGGTGTTCCCTCGATCGTGATCGGAATCGTGGCTTACGGGATCGTTGTGCTCTCGCAAGGACATTTCTCCGCCTTGGCCGGGGGCGTTGCCCTAGCCATCATGATGATTCCGACCATCACGCGCACAACCGAAGAAATGCTTTTACTGGTACCCAACGCAGTGCGGGAGGCAGCCTACGGGTTGGGTGTCTCGCGCTGGCGTACTACGTTGTCGATTACTCTGCGAACCGCGACGTCAGGGGTGATCACAGGTGTTATGCTGGCGTTTGCGCGGGTTGCGGGTGAGACGGCCCCGCTTCTGTTTACCGCTTTCGGCAACCAATACTGGAACTGGAAAATTAATCAGCCGACGGCCGCGCTGTCATTGCAGATTTTCACCTATGCGATTTCGCCGTTCGATGAATGGCATCGTCAGGCTTGGGCGGGAGCGTTAATCTTGATTGTGCTGATCGTCGTTGCGGTCAGTGCGGTGCGCCTTGTCGCGGGCCGTGGAATGCTCAAGGGAGCGAACTGAACCATGGGTGTGGGCATTAAAGTCGACAAGCTGAACGCATGGTTCGGCAAAACACAGGCTCTCTATGACATCACCATGGAGGCGCCAGCCAACCATGCCACTGCCATCATTGGACCCTCAGGATGCGGCAAGTCCACGTTCGTGCGTTGCCTGAATCGCATGCACGAGACTGTACCCGACGCTCGCGCCGCTGGGAAAGTTCAAATCGGCGAACTCGACGTCTACAACGGAACATCAGCAGTACAGATTCGGCGACGCATCGGCATGGTGTTTCAAAAGCCGAATCCGTTTCCGACGATGTCGATATACGACAATGTAGCCGCCGGATTAAAGCTCAATGGCTTTCACGACCACAAACGTCTGGATGAGATCGTGGAGCGCTCGCTGAAACTCTCCGCATTGTGGGACGAGGTGAAAGACTCGCTTCGCAAGAAGTCCGGCGCCAGCTTGTCCGGCGGACAGCAGCAGCGGCTCTGCATTGCCCGCGCCCTGGCGGTCGAGCCCCAAGTGCTCCTCATGGACGAGCCCTGTTCGGCTCTGGATCCCATTTCTACCGGCAAGATCGAAGAGTTGATCTTCCAGCTCAAAGAAAAGTTTACAATTGTAATTGTCACGCACAATATGCAGCAGGCGTCGCGCGTGGCCGAATTCACTGGCTTCTTCCTGTTGGGCAAGCTGATCGAGCTCGACAAGACGGAAAAGATTTTTACGACACCGTCCGACAAGCGTACGGAAGACTACATTACAGGCAGGTTTGGATAATGCGCACCCGCTTTCAGCAAGGACTGGACGATCTTCGGGCTCGTTTGCTTCGCATGGGCGGATTGGCCGAGCAAGCCGTAGATCGCGCCTGCCAGGCTTATATTGACCGCGACCTGGCGCGTTGCCACATGGTGCTCGAAGGCGAATTCCAGATCAATGTCGCCGAGCGGGAAATTGACGAACTGGCGTTTGACCTGCTCGCATTGCAGCAGCCTATCGCTGTGGACTTGCGTTTCATTCTCGCCGTCACCAAGATCAACTCGGACCTGGAACGGGTGGGCGATCAGGCGGTCAACATCGCCGAACGCGCCATGGATCTGGTGGAACTCCCCAAGGCGGAGCTTCCCGTGGACATCCCGCGCATGGCTGCGGCGGTTTCCGCAATGGTGCGGCGTTCGCTGGAGTCGTTTATCGAAGGCAAAGCCGAGCTGGCACAAGCTGTGCTCGAAATGGATAACGTCGTCGACCGCATGAAAGATGAAGCTTTCATCACACTGGTCAAGACCATGAACGAGCGGCCCGAAGTAACCCGGCAGGCCTTGGACGCGCTGCTGGTCGCCCGCAATTTGGAGCGGGTTGCGGATCACGCCACGAATATCGCCGAAGACGTAATTTTCTGGGTGCGTGGAGCCGATGTTCGTCATAACGTTGCGCCCGAAACCCCACTGCAACAGGCCAGCACCGACACTCATTAAAATATCGCCAGAGCATAATTCTTCGTTTGCAGAGGCCGGTCAGCTTGTCTGACCGGTTTTGCTTTTCCGGTGATAGGCTAAAACATCTACCACCCAGGAGGCAGCGCTTGCGCAGGATCTTGTATCTTCTCGTTTTGCTTTTTCTTGTTGCCGCACTCGGAGTCCTGGCCGCACAAAACCCAAAGGGACCGCGGCAAATCTCGCTTCCCACGAGCAAGACTTTGACGCTACCTTCGCCCGGGATGCTGGGCTCGCTGAACGGTTTTGCTGCCGCGATGGCCGTCAGCCCTGACGCACGTTACGCTGCGATTCTGAACGACGGCTATGGCACGCAGAAAAATCAGGCGCATCAGTCCATCGCGATTCTCGATCTGAAAACCAACCAACTTGCCGACTTCCCCGAAGACCGACTCTCCGAATCGGCGCATCAGAGCTATTTCGTTGGGTTAGCCTTCGGCTCCGATGGTCAGCACCTTTATGCTTCGATTGGCTCGATTACTGACCCCACTGGAGAGAAGCCGGGCGATACGGGAAATGGGCTGGCAGTTTATCGCTTTCATGAAGGCAAGGTCATTTGGGATCGCTTTATAAAGATTCCTGCGCAGAAGATTGCCGCAGGAAAGAGCGTGGCGCAGGGCGTCCAAAAAACGGACAAAGGAACGGTCTTGCCTTATCCGGCAGGCCTTGCGGTAATCGCGAGCGCTAACGCTCCCGACAAGTTGCTCGTCGCGAACAACCTCTCGGACAATGTTGTTCTGATCGACTCCGCGAGCGGCCAGGTGCTCAAGCAGTTCGACGTAAGTACGCACGATCTGATTCCGTCTTCGTTTCCTTACACAGTAGTGGCGTCGCACGACGGGCGGCGCGCCTGGTGCAGCTTGTGGAATGCTTCGCGCGTAGCCGAACTCGACTTGGAAAAGGGAACCATCGTTCGCTGGATCCCATTGCTTGAGCCAAAAGATCCCGTTGCGCCAGGTTCGCATCCGACGGCGATGCTGTTGAGTCCGGATGAAAGGCTGCTCTACGTGGCATTGGCGAATTCCGACCAAGTGGGCGTGATCGAAACCGAAACCGGTTTGCTCAAGTGGGTCTTGGCGACTTTGCCCAACGCGGCGATGCCTCATGGAACCTATCCCGTTGCGCTCGCGCAATCGAAGGATGGCAAGCGACTATTTGCCGCTTGCGCATCACTCGATGCGGTTGCGGTGTTCGATATCTCCCGCTTGGGCGTCGGCAATGCGGCTCCCGATCTGTTGAATATGACGAGCGCCATCGGCTTTATCCCCACGGATTGGTACCCCTCGGCTTTAAGCACAGTGGGCGACGATCTCTTGATTGCCACGTCGAAGGGGAAGGGAACCGGGCCCAACAGCGGTCCCGACAATCTACAAAGCACGCAGTGGCATCGCGATCATCCTTACATTGCAACTTTGCTTTACGGCTCGATTGCCCGACTCAAGATCCGCGAAATCGAGAAGCAACTTCCGAAACTTACCCGCCAGGTGGAAGAAAGCAATCTTCTGCATTCCAGCCCGGGCCAAATCCAATTCGCGCAGAATTCCAACCCGATCCATCACGTGATCTACATCATCAAGGAGAATCGCACGTATGATCAGGTGCTCGGAGACTTGAAGACGGGTGACGGCGACCCGTCGTTAACCATGTATGGTGCGGACGTCACGCCCAACCAACACAAGCTCGCGCTCCAGTTCGGAGTGCTCGATAATTTCTACGACAGCGGCGAAGTTTCGGGCGACGGACACAATTGGTCGACTGCCGCGATTACCAGCGATTACAACGAGCAGACATGGCAGATCAGCTACCGAAGTAAAGAACGCACTTACGATTTTCAAGGCAGCGTGACTGACGAAATCCCCCTTGACGAGAATGAGCCGGACGTCAACGAACCGGGTACAGGTTACATCTGGGACAACGTGGCCGGTCATGGACTGACCTATCGCGACTACGGGGAGTTCATCTACGGCGTCTGGTGCAAGGCTACGGAAAGCAAGGCCACAGTTCACGAAGACACCCCTGCGCCGACCTCATCGTGTCCGAAAAGCGCGGTGAATAAAGGAGAGCCGTTGCCGCCAAATGTCGGCCAGCCTCGCGGTTCGGCCAGCCCGTGGCCGTGGGAGGTTCCAATGCTGAAAGCCACGAAGCCGACCAAAGCCGTGTTGCGTGATCACTTCGACCCTCTATTCCCCGATTTCAACACGGAGTATCCCGACCAGCTTCGTGCCGACGAGTTCCTTAATGACTTTGGCGCATTCGTTCGTGCTCGCAAGGAAGGAAGAGGAACCGAACTTCCTGCATTCGTTTTGCTTTATTTGCCCAATGACCACACGCACGGCACTACACCCGGAAAATCTCGCCCAGCGGCAAGTGTCGCCGACAACGATCTGGCGGTCGGTCGCGTCGTGGAAGCGGTCTCGCAAAGTCCTTACTGGGACGATACGGGTATTTTCATTCTCGAAGACGACGCCCAGAATGGCGCGGATCACGTGGATGCACACCGATCCATCGCCTTCGTGATCAGCAAATATTCGCCCGGTTCCGCCGAGCATCCTTTTTTGGACCACCACTTCTACACCACAGTTAGCGTGATCCACACCATTGAGACGTTGCTGGGGTTGCCGCCCATGAATCAGAATGACGCCTACGCGCCGTTGCTGGCTCCGCTGTTTTCAGGAACGGGCAATCAGCCGGCATTCACCGCCGATTGGAGCAATCGCGATAACGGCTTGATCTATCAGATGAACCCGCAAAAAGGACAAGGTGCGAAGGAATCTGCCCAGATGGATTTTTCTCGTCCAGACGCGGCGAATGCTGCGGTGCTCGATGCAATCCTGTGGCGGGATCGAAAGGGGAATCAGCCGATGCCGGCCGCCCAACATAAAGTATTCCGCGACCAATCCAAACCGGACAACGATTGACTCTGCCTTTGATCACCTAGACCGTCCGGGGCGTCCGCCCTACGTGTGCGTTAATCCCTCAGCGTTGGGCAGTTACTCCGGCGTCCACGTCGGCAAATGAAAACGCGTTCGAGACATTGGGATATTCCTTTCCACTAATCTCGACGTACGGATACACAAAATAATTCAGCGCCTTCCCATCCTGCTTCGGGCTTAACTCCAGATCGCGTCCCATCGTAAATTCCACACGATTGTCGTCGTGCGCGCCGAAGAAGTAGTCTTTTTTCTCCGGATGCTTCCATGCTTCGGAAATGTCTACCGGAACCCATCCGTGCTGTGGTTCGAAGAACTCAGCCCAGCAGTGGTATCCCGCAATTTCGGATGAGTGTTTGTCGGGCGGAAGCGGAAATCCTATTTCAAATCGCGCCGGAATTCCCTGCGATCGCGCCATGGCAATGAATAGCGAATGAAAGTCGGTGCAGTTGCCTTTCTTGGCGTCGCAGGCGTAGAGCACGTCGCCGCGTCCCCATCCGGTGCCTGTCTTGTCATAACGCATGGTCGTAAATACGTAATCGTAAATGGCGCGTGCCTTCTCGAGAGGCGTGGTCTTGCCCTCGGTAACCTTCACGGCCAGTTCGGCCGGCAATCCGGTGGTGGGTACGAGCGCATCCGGCGCGAGATATTCCTTTCTCTCCCGGTCGCTAAGTTTCACTGCCTCAAGATGTGGAGAATAGATTCCAAACGTGAGCCGCTCGTGCCGGACGACATCGTAGACGACCTCGAAATGCAGTTCCTGCTGCTTGGCTTTTGAAGCGTCGGCGTAATACATTTCATTTCCGTACTTCGACTCGTGAGTCTTCTTGAGCGGTACGTCACCGGTCGCCGAGATGACCTTGATCGTCTGAAAGGCATCCGAATGCGACTGCGGAATCCAGATTCGCACTTTCTCGCCGGGGGAAACATCTTTGACAGTAAAGGCATAATGAAAAGTGAAATGACGAGTTTCTTGTGCCAACGCAATCCCGGCAAACGTGAGCATCAATAGAGGCAGCAAAAGCCATGGCTTCCTTAGCATGAGCAGCTTCCTTTCGTAGACTCAAACTATGAACGGAAACGACGCACGGGCGTTTAAAGGTGGGACCGTCAAGTGAAGCCGCATCGTGGCACTGGCATAAGAGGACGTTCCTCTATTCAGCAGGAACATATTTTAAACGAGAGATAGCATTCTTAGTTGGACATTGCAATGTGGCTAACGAAGACGCACCGTTGACAAAAATTCGCAGGGCCTACGTTAGAATCTTAGCGTGCCTGCTGCCATCGAATGCCGCGATTTGCGCAAGACCTACGACGGGAAAGTAGAAGCCGTTCGCGGGCTGAGCCTGCGCATTGAAGGCGGAGAATGCTTCGGCCTTTTGGGTCCGAATGGAGCGGGGAAGACCACGACCATCGAAATCCTTGAAGGACTGCTCGATCCCACGTCCGGCGAGGTCATGATTCTCGGTCACACCTGTCAGAAGAATCAACGCGAGGTTCGCGAGTGGCTGGGTATTTCGCTGCAAGAGACTCGGCTCTCGGAGAAATTAACCGTCCGCGAGACCATCGACTTGTTTGCCAGCTTCTATCGCGAGCCTCGTTCCGCCGACGATGTACTCGACGACCTGCAACTCGGTGAGAAGGCAGATGCCTTTGTGGGCAAGCTTTCCGGAGGACAGCGCCAGCGTTTGGCAGTCGCCACGGCGCTGGTGGGAAATCCCAAAATTCTCTTTCTCGACGAACCCACGACTGGACTCGATCCGCAGAGCCGCCGCCAACTCTGGGACATTATTCGATCCTTCCAGCGAAATGGCGGGACGGTCTTATTAACCACACACTACATGGACGAGGCGGAACGGCTTTGCGATCGGCTGGCGATCGTCGACCATGGCGAGATTATTGCCGAAGGAACGCCTCCTGAATTGATCGAGCGGCTTGGCGGGCATCACGTGGTGGAGTTTGAGGCTAGCGGCAACTCAAGCGACGGTACGGCCCTCAACGCCTGGCGGACTTTGCCCGGCGTGGAGTCCGTGCGTCACGACGATGGTCTGGTCAGCCTTACGGTGCGCGAGCCGCATCTGACGATTCCTGCGTTGCTTGACGCGGTCGAAAAACATGGCTCGCAACTTCTGCACCTCACCACGCGACAGGCGAGCCTCGAGGATGTGTTTGTCAACCTGACCGGCCGCCACTTGAGGGAGCAGTGAACAGTCGGATTCGTAATGTGTGGGGCGGGTCTCTGTCCCATCCGGCGCGAATGTAGAAATCGTTGAATGGTAGAACTCCGACCATGAGCCTGGCTCAAGAAACTCCGCCAATGCCAACTCGGCCTCCCGTACGGCGCAACGGCCGCTGGTCAGCTTTTTCGCACCTCGTAACCGTGCGAATGAAAGAACTCAAGCGCGAGCCTGAGGTTGTCTTCTGGGTCTTCGGGTTTCCCCTGCTGCTGGCCTTGGGGCTTGGAATTGCTTTTCGCAACAAGCCGGCTGATGTGACCTTCGTCGCGATTGTCCAGGGCTCGGCGCACAAGATGCCTTATCCCTCATCGACCGTTCGCCGCAGAAGTCTTCCATCCATGCTGAGGTGGTCGACAAGCCCGCGGCACTTAAAGGCTTCCGCCTCGGCAAGTACGATCTGGTGATCGAATCTGACGGCAAGGGCGGCTTTCAATATCTCTACGATCCCGCGCGTCCCGAGAGTGTGCTCTCACGGGCTGAGGTCGACGACGCTCTACAAGTTGCGGCTGGCCGCAAGAACGCACTGCCCACATCATCCGTTATCTCGAACGAGCCTGGATCGCGCTATATCGATTTCCTCATTCCAGGATTGATCGGGATGAATCTGATGAACTCCGGCATGTGGAGCATTGGCTTTGCGCTAGTGGATATGCGCCAGCGCAAACTGCTCAAGCGTTTCGTAGCCACACCCATGAAGAGAAGCGATTTTCTTCTGGCGCTGGCTGCTGGCCGCTTAGTGCTGATGATTGTGGAGGTCGGACTCCTGCTCGGCTTCGGCGCGCTGGTTTTTCATATACGAGTGGTTGGGTCGTTGCTCTCGATCCTGATACTCAGCGCAATCGGCGCTGTGGGGTTTGCTGGATTAGGCCTGCTCACGGCCAGTCGCGCGCAAAAGATCGAAAGCGTCAGCGGGCTGATCAATTTGATCATGATGCCCATGTGGATCTTCTCAGGTGTGTTCTTTTCCTACGAGCGTTTTCCGTCCGTCATCCAACCCTTCATCAAGGCGCTGCCCTTGACCGCGCTCAATGATGCTCTGCGGGCTACGATTCTAGAGGGTGCTCCACTGGCTACACAGGCCGGGCAGCTCATCATCCTTCTGCTCTGGGGAGGGATTTCCTTTCTGCTCGCTTTGCGTTGGTTCCGCTGGACCTAGCGTTGGCGGTGTAGGCGCGAGCGTTCATGCTCGTGCAGGCAGAAGCCAATTGTGGAGGGTTCGCGGAAACGTTCCTAGCCCGTCTTCCGCGCGACGAATCTCAATGACGCGGAATTCATGCAATATCGCAGGTGCGTCGGCGCTGGGCCATCATCGAATACGTGGCCCAGATGCGCATCGCATTCTGTGCACGACACCGCCGTTCTCACCATGCCCAGACTGACGTCTCTCGAACTGATGACGTTCTCCTGCGCAATCGGTTGCCAGAAACTGGGCCAGCCGGTTCCAGAATCAAACTTCGTGTCTGAGCTGAACAACGCGTTGTCGCAGCAAATGCAGCGGTAGAGGCCCTTGTCGTGCAGGTTCCAGTACTTTCCCGAGTATGCAAGTTCGGTGTCCGCGTGGCGCGTAATGTCGAAGGCATTGGGAGTCAGCTGCTTTTTCCATTCCGCATCGCTTTTGATCACTTTCTGCACCTGAACCGTTTTCAGCCGCTCACCCGCGTCGGAGAACATAACGATCGTGACTTGCTTAACCGTTTGCGTCGATGCAGCTTCTGCAAGGTGAGGCTTCCTCAGCGACCACAATGTCAGTCCCGCTAATGCCGAAGCCGAACTTACCAGGAACGCCCGCCGCTTCAGCTTGCCCGACCCTTCATTCTTTTCCATTGCAGACTCGTACATGCGCGGCTCCCTTTCGAATGCTACTTGCCTGTGTAAAGTTCGGGAAACTCCTGGTGGAGATGAGCGACCTTCGGAGCATCGTTGTAGACGATGTAAGGATTGTTTGGATGGTTCGCAGCATAATCCTGATGGTAAGCCTCGGCGGGATAAAACGCCTTCAAAGGAACAACCTGAGTCACGATTGGATGCGCGAACAAGTGCGACTTATCGAGTTGCGCGATATAAGCTTCAGCAATCCGCTTTTGCTCATCATTGCCGTAGAAAATAACGGACCGATACTGCGTGCCTGAATCTGGGCCCTGCCGGTTCAACTCAGTGGGATCGTGCGCGACCGAGAAAAACACGCGCAGCAGTTGCCCATAGGTAATCTGCGAAGGATCGTAAGTAATCTTCACGGATTCTGCGTGACCGGTGTCGCCAGTGCTCACCAGTTCGTACTCCGCGGTGTTGGACGCGCCGCCAGAGTATCCCGAAGTCGCGTTGATCACACCCTTAACATGCTGAAACACCGCCTGAATGCCCCAAAAACAACCGCCCGCGACGACCGCAGTCTGCTCTCCTTTGGTCGCAGCGACTGCCGCATCCATAGTTGGACTCGGGACCGCTGTCATCGCTTTGTCCCCAGCGTTGCAGGCGATTGCGCCACCAACCGTTATCATTAACAGCAGTGCGGACATGCGTGAAAAGCAAGTCATAGACTCCTCCAGACCCTCGCCGACATATTCGGCGAGCTCAGCCTTCTTAGAGTCGCGAGACGAACGAAAGTTTCAAGGGCCCGAAGTGAGCGAATCGGGTGAAGTAACTTTTATCGCGCTTGCGCATCAAACAGCCGAGGTTAACTGAAGACCGCGCCCATGAAAATTCTCTTTATTTCTACCATAGCCTTTCTGTCTCTCATGGCGCGGATTTCAACGTCGGCTAAATCGTCGTCGGGTTCAGACATGCGAATTCCCATCCTGGTCGAATTGTTCACTTCTGAGGGTTGCTCAAGTTGTCCTCCGGCGGATGCGCTCCTGCAGAAGTTAGATGCGCAACCTATCCCCGGACAAGAGATGATTGTTCTCAGCGAACACGTCGACTATTGGAACCACATTGGCTGGAAAGACCCGTATTCATCTCGTTTCTACAGCGATCGGCAGAGTGCTTATGCCAGACGCCTCGGACTGAGCGACGTTTACACGCCTCAAATGATTGTGGACGGAACCAGCCAATTTGTGGGCAGCGACGAGGCATTGGCCGACAAGGCCTTGGCCGAGGCGCTGACCAACCCGAAAATTGCCCTTCACTTATCCTCTGTTTCCGTCGCTGCGACAAATGTTTTACTTGCTCACCTGGAAACGGGCGCGCTTCCGGAATCCTTCGGGTTACCTGTGGCAGACGTCTATATTGCTGTCGCTCTCAATCGAGCGGAATCCCACGTTGCTCGCGGCGAAAATGCTGGGCGCACGCTGGCGCATACGGCGGTGGTCCGAAGCATCGTGAAGGTTGGAAACATCCGACAAGGCCAAGCTTTTGCCCAAGATATTCAAGTCAAGCTGGACCCAAGCACTGATACCCACAATCTACGGCTGATCGCCTTTGTGCAAGAACCGGGCCAAGGACGCGTGATTGGCTCGGCCATGCACGCAGTCGACGCCGCCATGACCGCTCGCAATTAGCACCAGCCGCGCTCCGAGACAAACTGCTCAACCGCTTTATTCCTGCTGTAGCTTTCCCACGCCTAGTACATCTCATCACCGGGATCGGATGATATGAAGAGCTTCGGCGGCAATCAACTGCCGACGCACTGTGGCGAACGAACATTCCTTGCAAATGAGTTCCTCAGGGATGATAATTTGTATCACCTTCCTCAAGGTTGCATTAGGAGGGATCTTCTTGGTTAGTCGTATTGTGTTCTGAGTCGCGCGTCTAAGAGTTAGCTTTTGCGCTTTGCTTGTGAGCGGGAGTAGTTCAGCGGTAGAACGCCAGCTTCCCAAGCTGGATGTCGCCGGTTCGATCCCGGTCTCCCGCTCCATCTTTCCAATTACTTAAGGGTGCTGCAATCTGCGGTTTGTGTTCAGTTGTGTTTAGAGCGGCAGAGACTACTCGCTGAATTCTCTTCGTCACCGCTGTGATGGCTGCGATCTTTCTAATCATTACCCCTTTTCGCAACATCGTTGATTCAGAAACGGCGGTGATGGCGCGCCCAGACTCCGTCTGAAGAAAAAGATTATGTTTTCGGTGCGGAGATTAGAAGTTTTCTAGCAACCAGACATTGCTCTCCCAGTTTCTGTTCGCTAAACGCCGAGTCATGCACATTTCCTTCCGAAGGCGAGAACAGCCGAACGCTCGCGGGATTGCTTCCGGCATTTGGACCTGACCGTTCCAACGTTTCCAGCGTGTTCTTCGCTGCACTAGCCCCTGTTTGGCAGCATTGTCGTGTTTTGCTTCCGTTTTCCGATTTACCCATTAGAGGAGAAACAAAACTATGGCAATCTGCGGGTACCAGACCTCGAACGGCAAAGAGCACGTGATCTTCATTAACTCTGACAGCCACGTGTACGAATTGGTTTACAGCAATGACAAGTGGAGCTACCTTGATCTCACTAAAAAGACCGGCGCGCCCAATACGGCCTTAAAAAGCCCGGTGGTAGGCTACCAGACCTCCAACGGCTACGAGCACATCAACTACATCGGTAACGACAACCACGTCCACGAATTGATCTACACCGGCCAGTGGCGGGACAACGATCTCACCGTAAGCGCCCTCAAAAAGGGCCCCACCCCCAATGCAGTCCCGGGAAGCGCCCTCGACGCTTACCAGACCTCCAACGGCTACGTGCACGTCAACTTCATCGGAGAGAAGCGCCAGACCGAAGAGAATAGCCAGATCTATGAGTTGATCTACACCGGCCACTGGAAGTGCAACAATATCAGCAATGGGAAAAGGGCGGGTGCGGGAAGTGGTCTGACGGGCTACCAGACCCCCAACGGCTACGAGCACGTCAACTACATCGACAGCTTCGTCTATGAATTGATTTACACCGATCAATGGAAGGACAACGATCTCCATCTGCACGTCGTCGGGCCCGGCCAAGCCGTCGCGGGTTCGGCAACGCCTCTGAAAGGCTTAGTGACCTCGAACGGCAAGGAGCATGTTTTCTACATCGACGCAAGAGGCGGGGTCCATGAACTGATTTACACTGCGCTGCCTGGGACGTCGCAGGGTTGGTTCGATAACACTCTCGGCGGGACTGCGGATCCCACAACCCAGCTGACTGCTTATCAGACCTCGAATGGCTACGAGCACGTAAATTACGTTGACCTCAACGGCCATGTCCATGAATTGATTTATACCGGCCAATGGAAGGACAACGATCTCACCACTCACACCAAGCCCCACTCCGCGCCCGTGGCGGATTCGGAAAAAGGCTTGGCCGGCTACCAAACCTCGAACGGCTACGAGCACGTGAACTACATGGACGCAAAGTATCAGGTCTATGAGCTGATCTACGCCAAGGGCCAGTGGGCGGTCAACAATCTCAGAGTGCGGGCCAACGTGCCCGCCGTGTCCGAGATGAGTCTGGCGGGAGATTAGCGTGAGAGCCTTGAACGACCAAGTGCCTGATTTTCTCGCTCGCTGTATTGAGAGATTTGGCGTGCCAGCAGACAAAAAGGCAAGCCAGAGCACTACGGGTGCTGATACGAAAGCCGTGGGCAACTGCCATGCCCGTGCCAACACCCGGAGTGCCAAGGTAAAGACTGAAGCGCCAGACGATTAGCGAACAACCGTCAGGAGGTCGAGTCAAAAGCCCCACTATTTGTCGACTCTGGCCTCAGCTTTTGCCCCGCGAATTTCCTCCAGAAACGGCAGGGCCACGGATGGAACCGCCACTTTGCCCAGCAGCAGAGCCCGAGTTGTAACCTTGTCCCCGTATATGGCACGCCGTGAATCGTTGTCCTGACGGAGCGACGCGCCTTCCAACGTGAGTCCCGCGAACACTCCCTTGGCACGCGAGTAGGTCAGGATTTCCGTATCCATCTTCCAATCCGTACCGGCTTCGGCATGCCGTCCTACCGGACCCGCTGCCGCAGAGGCGTCCCCGCCAATTTGGAAATTGCTCGAGAGCAACCGTTGCACGCCTTTTTCATTCTGGATGATCAGAACCACGTCCACAGCTTCTACACCGATCTGCAGACCCCAACTTCCACCAGAAATCGTGATGAACGCTGGCGCACTCCAGCCATCTGCGGTGCGGCAGGTTGCTACGCCTTTGCCTCCTTTAGCTCCGAAAATAAAGCCACCTTTGATCATGTGTGGTATCACGGCCACGCACCTTGCATGCTGCAGCACTTCTTCCGGGATTCCCTTGTCTGGCATCCCCATAATCTCGTGCATTACTGATGTGGCGTTGTCCAGCCGGTCGGTGGCATCTTCCTTCGCCGACCCCGCCCAGCACAGCGTGCCGAGACCCAACATAGCAAATATGAACATTACCTTTTTCATGGAACAGCCTCATTTTCTGTGACCTGTGCACTCTCCGGCTTCGTGCCGTGTTTGGCGCACAAAACCGTGGAGAACATCTTGGACACCAAGATTCAATTCAACCCTAGCAAATCAGGATCGAAACCGTCTGAGCAATAATGCTCACCTAGGCCACATGGAATTGCCGGCAAGTTGAAGACCGCCCACGCGGTTCCGCTACACCGTACAAGACCCGCGGTACGTCCTTGATTTTGGGTTGACCATGGGATTGACGCCAGCTTCCCAAGGTGGATCTCGACGGTTCGATCCCGGTATCCCGCTCCATCATCTTGTCAGTAGAGTTGCGATCTCAGGTTCCCATACCCGACAAATTTACAGTCGTTTGACGATTCTTTACGTTCAGTTTGCGGTTGACTGTGTTGCAATATGTATTATCAGTTTCAGCGACATCTCAACAGCGAGGGACGAAGTGAGCCGTCGCTTCGTCCTGAAAAGTTTGAGTTGCAGGACGCGAGACTTAAGGTAATGAAATCGCAACGCACAACCGCGCTAATGCTTGCCGGATGGATCACTCTCGGCGTGACCTTCCCAGGTCTCGTTTCGCTGAGCTATGCCTCCGCTGTCCAAAGCCAAGACACCGCGGCGTCCGCATCGCCTGCGATCGCGAAACCGGTGGGAACGGTGAAAGCTCTTTCCGGAAACACCATAACCCTGACCACTGGCACAGGAGCAACGGTAAACGTTGTAGTTCAGGATTCCACCCGCTTGGTCCGCATTGCACCGGGCCAGAAAGATTTGAAAGATGCGGCTCCCATTCAGTTATCGGACGTCCAGGTAGGGGACCGGATACTGGCTCGCGGCAAAGCTTCTGACGATGGCAAGTCGGTCGCAGCTTCCTCCGTTATTCTCATGAAAGAATCCGACGTGTCTGCCAAGCAGGAGCGCGATCGCGAGGATTGGCAGAAGCGCGGAGTGGGAGGGTTGGTCAGCAAAGTCGATGCGGCTAACGGAATTGTTACGCTTTCGGCTCCGCCGGCCAGCGACGCCAAGCCGGTTTCGATTCGCATTTCGAAACCCACAATTGTTCGCAGATACTCTCCCGATTCGATCAAGTTCGACGACGCGAAGCCGAGTAGCCTGGATGAGATTCATCCCGGAGACCAATTGCGAGCACGCGGGACTCGCAGCGCGGATGGCACTGAACTGGTTGCGGATGAAGTGGTTTCCGGCGCGTTTCGGAACATTGCCGGTTTGGTCACTGCGACGGATGCGAGCTCCAACACGATTACCGTCATGGACCTGGCAACGAAAAAGCCCGTAACGCTCGCAATAACGGCTGACTCGCAGCTCCGAAAACTGCCTCCCATGGTTGCACAACGAGTTGCGCAACGATTACGCGGCGGATCTTCGGACGCCGCAGCTCATCCGCCGGCACCCGGAGCAGATTCGGCAGACGCTGCCAAGACAGGTCAGACCACGCCTTCGGGTAATGCTGCAGGCGCTCGTTCGGGTGGGCCACCCGACTTCCAGCAAATGTTAAAGCGAATGCCTCCCGTAACCATCGCGGATCTGCAAAAAGGGGATGCTGTCATGGTTGTGACCACCGAAGGGACCGCCAGTACTCAGCCGATCGCGATAACATTATTGTCCGGTGTGGAGCCCATTCTGTCCGCCTCGCCCACTGGCAATCAGGCGGCAATGCTTCTTTCTCCCTGGAATCTTGGGGGCGGTGGCGGAGATGCTGCAGCAGGTACAAACCCATAGCTGAACGGCTCCATAAAATTCCTTCAGGAGAGTTGATGAAGTCGCGCCGGTCCCGAAGTCTTGCATTCATATTAGTCACTCCTCTTGCATGGTTGATGTTGGCGGGTTCCTTGTCCGCGCAAACCCCCACAGGAACACTTCGGGGAAAGGTCACGGACCCTACCGGCGCAGTCATCCCGCAAGCAACCGTCACCGCTACCGGACCTGACGGCCAAAAGACAACCGCGGTCACTGACAACCAGGGAAATTACGAGCTGAAGGGATTGCCAGCAGGCAGCTACACCATCACCACGGCAGCGAAGGGTTTCGCCGTATCTACCGAGGAGAACTTCGCGATCTCCGCAAGTCAAGTGCAACGTTTTGATATCGGGCTCGAGATCCAGGTGGAACAGGAAAAGGTTGAGGTCCAGGAAGAAGGCACAACCGTAAGCGTGAACCCATCGGAGAATGCCAGCTCCATCGTGATCAAGGGGAAGGATCTCGAAGCGCTTTCTGATGATCCCGACGAGTTGCAGCAGGAACTCGAGGCGCTGGCAGGGCCCTCGGCGGGACCGAATGGCGGCCAGATTTATATCGACGGATTTACGGCAGGACAGCTCCCACCAAAGTCTTCGATCCGCGAGATCCGCATCAATCAGAATCCATTTTCTGCGGAGTATGACAAGCTAGGCTACGGCCGGATTGAAATCTTCACCAAACCTGGCACCGACCAGTTTCACGGCCAGTTCCTGCTCGACGGCAACTCCTCCGCTTTCGACGCGCTGAGCCCATTCGCACCGAACCAACCGTCTTTTCACTCGGAGCTTTTCAACGGGAGCGTCAGCGGTCCAATCAGTAAAAAGGCTTCGTTCTTCTTCACTGCCCAAGTCAGGGATATCAATGACTCCAACATCGTGAATGCGATTGTGCCTACCACTGCGGACCCCAACCCAACGGCCGCCAACTTCGCACAGGCAGTTCCGAATCCGGAGACTCGAATCAACGTCGGTCCCCGATTCGATTTCCAGCTTAGCCCGAGCAACACCCTGACCGTCCGTTATCAGTATTACCGTGATAGCGAGACCAATGATGGAGTGGGACAATTTTCTCTTCCTTCCCAGGCTTTCAACACGACTTCGGTTGAGCACACCGTGCAGATCAGCGATACGCAGGTCGTGAACACGCATATTGTGAATGAAACGCGATTCCAGTATCTCCGCGATGACAACAGTCAGACGGTGCCGAATTTCTCGCCAACCATATCCGTGCTGGGAGCGTTTACTGGGGGAGGAAATCAGATCGGAAACAGCTCGGACACACAGAACCACTACGAACTGCAGAACTACACTTCCATCGTTCACGGCAACCACTTAATAAAGTTTGGTGGGCGGCTGCGCGCCATGACGGATTCCAACGTCTCGAATCAGAATTTCAACGGGGCGTTTACGTTCTCTACCCTCTCTGCCTACGAGACAAATGTGCAGCCCGGAACCTCGTGCCTGTCATTGTTGATTGCAGCATTGCCGACCGTACCCACGAGCACTGCGTTGGCAAACTGCGGTGCCAGCCAGTTCTCGATCACAACCGGCCAGCCGTTATCCGAGGTCACGCTGGTGGATGCCGGCCTCTACGCACAGGACGATTGGCGGATACGTCCGAACATGACGCTCAGCTATGGCCTGCGCTTTGAAAGCCAGAGCGACATCCACGACCACGCCGATTTCGCTCCTCGACTAAGCTTTGCCTGGGGATTGGGCGGCAGCGGGAAGAAATCAGCGCCAAAAACCGTGTTGCGCGCCGGCTACGGGATTTTCTACGACCGCTTCCCATACAACCTTGTGTTGCAGGCAGAGCGTCTAAATGGGTTTACCCAACAACAAACGATTGTTCCTGGGCTCACGTTTGGAAACACCCCCGTGGAGCAGGCTTCTCCAACTCGCTATCAAATCGCTTCTGACCTGAGAGCGCCATACACCATGCAATCGGCGGTCGGCGTAGAGCGGCAACTTGCTAAAAGCACCACAATGGCTGTGACTTACATAAATTCTTACGGAGAGCATCAGCTTTTCCTCCGCAACGCAAACGCTCCCTTGCCGGGGACGACCGGCGTACGCCCCTTCGGAGGCACGGACAACATTTATCAGTACGACTCTGAGGGGATATTCCGGCAGAACCAACTGATTGCCAACGTCCGTACAAGCATCGGATCGAAGCTTTCACTTTTCGGCTTTTACACGCTCAACTATGCCCACAGCGACTTGGGAGCCGGTTCTGGTGGCAGTGCCGCAGGGTTTTCTCCGGGTACCTCAAGCATCAGCGCCAACTTTCTTTCAAATTCGTATGACCCGATGGTCGACTATGGCCGGTCGCAGTTCGATGTCCGCAGCCGCGGAGTTCTTGGCGGAACGGTTTCGTTGCCCTACGCGTTCCGTTTGAACCCGTTCATTATCGTGAGTTCGGGCGTGCCTTATAACGTCACGGTCGGTCAAGATTTGAATGGCGATTCTATTTTCAATGATCGGCCTTCGTTGGTGTCGACGGCCCGGTGTGGCAATACGCCGCCGTACACTTCCGGCATCGCTTGCACACCCTTAGGTACTTTCAATCTATCACCCGCCCCAGGGTACACACCTATTCCAATCAATATTGGCACTGGCCCAACCCTGTTCACCATGAATTTGCGACTTAGCAAGACCTTTGGCTTTGGCAAAGAAGTGGGAGCCGGCGCTGGCGGTCCTCGGAGTGGACAAGGTGGCGGCGGCGGAGGTGGTGGTGGACGGGGAGGCGGTGGGATTGGAGGTGGTTTGGGCGGCCGAGGTTTGGGGGGAGGAGGTGGTGGCGGTGGTCCCTTCAGCATGGGAGCCACGACCAATCGGCGCTATAATCTAACCTTCAGCGTTTCCGCAAGAAATGTTCTTAATCGGGTGAACCTGGCGCCACCCACTGGCAATCTCAATTCGCCGCTATTCGGCGAATCGAATGCGCTCGCCGGCGGGCCTTACTCGTTCGGCTCAGCGACTCGAAGGATTGATCTGCAGGTTCTGTTCTCGTTCTAGCGGCTTGCTGTTTCGCAAGGATATTGTTACAACTTTCAGTGGAGAAACCGTGAGAAAATTGAGACCTCTTGGCTTGTTGGTGGTGGGTATCCTTGTGTATTCGCTGGCCTTTTCAGGTTGTTCGGGCAGCGGCGCGATCACGGTTACGCTGTCTACAAATGAAACGTCGCTGAATCCCGGCCAAACGGCGACGATTATCGCCACGCTTACAAACGACAGGACCGATGCAGGTGTGACGTGGACTCTTACCGGTCCTGGCACCTTAAGCAGCAACACGACAACTGCAGTCGTTTATACCGCTCCGAGCACTGTAGCGGTCGCGACAACCGCAACGATCACGGCAACTTCAGTGGCGAACACGACTGTGACGGCTACCCAATCGATTTCGCTAGTCGCGGTCCTGACCATTACCACTACTTCGCTGCCCGCAGGTATCCTGGGCGTAGCCTACGACTCATTTATTAATGCCGCCGGTGCACCCGCACCCTTTACTTGGACGATAATTTCGGGCAGTCTTCCTCCGGGACTGACCTTCCAGACCACAAGCACAAGCACCTCCGCCGAGATCGTTGGTACGCCGACGGTCTTGGGGACGTCCAATTTCACAGTCCAGGTGGAGGATTCTTCGGACGCGATCGTGACCCAGGCACTGAGCATTGTGATCAATAAGCCGCCTCCGCTCTCGGTGTCAACCGCCTCATTACAATCTGGCACCGTGGGCTTGGCCTACAGCCAGACCTTGGGGGCAAACAGCGGTGTGCAACCCTATACTTGGAGCCTTGCAGGAGGCACTCTGCTGCCACCTGGTCTTTCTCTTAGTTCAAGCGGCGTGATTTCCGGAACGCCTATCGCGACTGGGACCACGAATTTTACGGTGCAGGTGACTGACTCATCCGAACCCGCGCACCAGATCGCCACGGCGAATCTGAGCATCACCATCAATCCCGGGACAACCAACAACGGGAAACTGAGCGGCAACTATGCCTTCTCGGTTCGCGGCTTTGACTCCAGCGGACTTTTCGTAGCTGCGGGCAGCTTTGTCGCTGATGGGCAAGGAAACATATCCAGCGGCATGATGGATATAAATGATACGACCGGCAGTTTTCCGGTCAACCAAACTTTCGTAGGCACATATTCGGTGGGCACAACCGGGCTGGGATTCATGACCTTTAACATCGCCGCGCCGGGCACGGGGAGCCGAACGTTTGCTTTCTCAATTACAGCTGGCGGAAATGCGAACATCATAGAGTTCGACGACAGCACAGGCGGATTTGCCAATAATTCGGCTCGCAATTCTGGCGTGCTCTTGAGACAGACGATCTCAGCACCGATCGGTAGTTATGCATTCGGTCTTGTGGGAATCGACTCGGGCAAGAATCGTTTTGGCCAGGCAGGAGAGTTCACGGCAGACCAGACAACACTAACGATCAGCGGCGTTCTGGATTCCGATGACGCCGTTTCCGGTGTCTCTTCAAATGTTGGTTTCAGCGGCAAATACACAGTACCATCCACTTCCAATGGTCGCGGTACGATAACGATTGGGGCTGACAGTTACGTCTTCTACGTTGTCAACGCGAGTCAGTTGCTCGCCGTCGAGATAGATCCGTTCTCTCCCGGCTTGCACCCTCTAGTGAGCGGTTCGATGATGCAACAGAGCACCTTCAGTCTCACAGCCCCCGGCGTTTTCGAGCTAACGGCGCTCGATGGGTCAACGGTGGAGAGCCAAGTCGGATTATTCGCTGGTACCGGTGGAAGCTTCAGTCTAACCTCCGACCAGAACAGCGCCGGTACGCTGACATCTCCCGCAGGGACCGGGACCTACAGCGTCGCTACCAACGGACGCGTGACCTTCCCAACCGGATCGGGCTTTCAAAATTCGCTACCCGTCATGTATCTCATAACGCCGAATCAGGCATTCATCATCGGCACGGACTCTGCCGTCAGTTTCGGATTTATGATGCAGCAGTCCGGGGCTCCGTTTGTGCCTGGTTCTCTGTCGGGGACGTACGCGGGCGGTTCGCTTGCACCCGTTGAACCCAGCATCAGCAATGTGGTGAGCACCGCAGTGGCCGGGTCCGGCGCTATTGCTCTTACGGCGGACGTAAGTGGAGTGAACGGTCTGAGCCAGAACCAGACGAATAGCGTAACCCAAGTCGCCAGTAACGGCAGAGTTCTCGTAACCGTGAACAATAATCCGGCTTATATTCTTTATCTGGTCGCGCCCTCGCCTCCGCCGCCGAACTCGGTTGGACAGTTTTTCCAGCTCTCGACGGATCCTACGGCGCGAGTGGATATGTTTCAGCAGTAGCTTGCGGAGTTAGTGGCAGGAAATGCGCATTCACTGCGCTGCGATCAGCTCTTGGAGCCTCGCGCGGTAGCCGCGGCTGCATGAAAGTTGTTTGCCATCTCTGAGAACCACGACGTACTCACCTCGATTGCAGGGCTGCAATTCTTTGATGTTCCGCACGTTCACAATAATGGAACGATGGATGCGGACAAATTCGTTGGGATCAAGCCTCTTGGAGAGACTACCGATTCCTTCCCGCAATAAGTAACGGCCGCCACTTGTGTTCACCTCAACGTAGTTCCCAGCCGCTTCCACCCATGCGATTTCGTTAGTGTCGACGAACACCACACGCCCAGCGGTTTTGATCACCAGTCGTCGCTCAGCTTGCGGCCCGGTCTTGGCCTCGGCCAGCAAGTCAAGAATGCGATGGGTTAATTTACGATCATGCGCCTTAAGAAGCTCCGCCCGTGTTCGCTCAATGGCAGCGTGAAGCCTGCGCTCATCGATGGGCTTCAACAAGAAGTCCAGTGCGCGCGCTTCGAACGCTCGCATAGCGTGCTGATGGCTGACGCTGGTTAAAATCACGATCGGCATATATTCTTGAGCAATGCGATTCAGCGCTGCGAAGCCGTCGGCGTCTTGCATTTCGATGTCGAGCAAGAGCAAGTCAGGTTGGTGGGTCTTCACTGCAGCGATGGTTTGCAACGCGTTGCTGCACTCGGCGACGATCTCGACTCCGGTTTCCTCCGCCAGCCAAAGTCGCAACTGATCGCGGACCGCAGCCTCTTCATCAGCGATGACGACGTCGATCTGAGGAATCATCATGCGAATTTCACGCAGACGGGTTTCGATTTGTGGAGACCATCCCATACAACTGTTTGACGCTCCAAAATACGAAATGGTTTGTCACAAAGTTCAGCGCATTGATATCTTTCCGAGTGCGGTTCGCACCAGCTATCTGTTATGCGGACCCGACGTACAACAGCAGGTGTGAGCCCAGCAGACACAAACAGGAAATACAAGTTGGCCAACAAAATGGATACACAACATCGTGATAAGACATGTTGTGACTGTTTCCGCGCTTGTCCTCGCTGAGGCAAGAAAACCGGTTGTACTGATTTCCGTATAATCCGTGGCCTCTTTTATAGATTCCCGTAGACCTGCGGCGATCGCGGCACAACCACAAGCGTACGGGAAAACCCATACTTTTTTTTCGTCCATCTCCGATTGAAATTCGTCCCTCAAGAGGAACGATCCATCCCTACCGTGTTCTCGCCCGTGGCTTTGGTGTTTCAGATGCACCGAGCGGCGTGGAGATTGGTGAGGCAATGCACCGCTGGTTTGAACGCAAGCCTTCCAACAAACGTAGGAGGAGATTTCATGAGTATTGTAAAGGCGAGAATTTCACTGGCGCTGGCACTGTTCTTGCTATCGCTCTCGGGACTGTACGGATTCGCACAATCTGTTACCTCCGGTGATTTAACGGGCACGGTGACGGACACGAGCGGCGCGGTGATCCCGCAAGCCACGGTCACCCTGCGGAGTACTTCGGAAGGAACCAGCCAAACCACGGTGACAAATCAAAGTGGGAGCTATCACTTCTCGCTGCTCAAACCGGGCAATTACGTCGTGTCCGCGAAGATGGCGAACATGTCAGAGACTCGGCGTTCGGTCGACGTCCAACTCGGACAGATCTCGAGTGTTACGTTGGCTCTCAGCCCCCATGGCGAGAATCAGACGATTGAAGTAACCGCTGAGGCGCCACTGCTGCAGACTGAAAATCCAAATCTCACGACAACGATAGGAGAAAAACAAATCGCGCTGCAGCCGAATCCGGGGAACGATACAACGTATTATGCGCAAACGACTCCTGGCGTAGTCATGAATGTCGGCGGAAATGCCGGCGGCTACGGCAATTTTGCCGCGTTCGGTTTGCCTCCCACCTCGAATCTGTTCACCATCAATGGGAATGACAACAATGACCCGTTCCTGAACCTGAACAATAGCGGATCGAGCAACCTGACGCTGGGCGCCAACGAAATGCAGGAAGTCGCGGTCGTAACCAACGGCTACACCGCGCAATATGGACGTATGGCAGGCGTGCAGATGGATTCGGTGACTAAGTCAGGGAGCAACCAGTACCATGGCAACGCGAATTACTACTGGAACGGTACGACGCTGAATGCCAACGACTGGTTTAATCCTGCCACGAACACTCCCAGACCTTTCGCGGTTAACAATCAATGGTCGGCTTCTTTCGGCGGACCGATCATCAAAAACAAAACCTTCTTCTTCGTAGACACAGAAGGATTGCGTTATGTTTTGCCGTCAGTACAGAACATTTTTCTTCCCACTCAGGGATTCGAGACCGCAATCCTTAACAACCTGACCGCCAACGGACGCGGGGCCGAAGCCCCGTTTTACAATCAAATGTTTTCTCTGTACAACGGGGCTCCGGGATACTCCAATTTCAATCCAGTAACAGCGGCCTCTGATCCCACGCAAGGATGTCACGACCTCACGACTTTGCCCGGCTTTGGGGCGGGCGGCGCGCCTTGCGCTCTTTTCGACCATGCCGCGGGAACCAATCTCAACAAGGAGTGGCTGATCGCGGCCCGGGTTGACGAAAACATCAGCAACAACGACAAGCTTTTTGGCAGAGTGCACTTCGATCGAGGACAGCAACCCACGGGCACCGACCTCATCGACCCGACGCTCTTCAATACTTTGAGTATTCAGCCCACCAGCGATGGTCAGCTCAACGAAACCCACGTGTTTAGTCCCAATGTTGTCAACCAACTGGTAGCCTCTGGTATGTGGTATAGCGCAATATTCAAGGAAAGCACCCCGGTCGGCGACAGGCTCAGTGTGTTGCCGTACAACAGCGTAACCTTCAACGGTCTGCTTTCGACGCTGGGGGGTACCTCGGCTGCGGACACAAACTTCCCGCAGGGACGCAACGTTACTCAGTACCAAATCCTTGACGATCTTTCGATCAATCACGGGAATCACACTTTCAAAGTCGGGATGAACTTCCGGCGCAATGACATCAGCGACTACGGCAACCAGTTCAACGCTTTTGGAACCGTGGTCTTCGGAAATCTGACCGATTTCGCGAACGGAGTGCTCACCCCTGCCGCCGGCGACGCGTACGGGCAGAACTTTACGAACTTCCCGGTAAACCCTATCGCTATTTACAGCGTGGGCATCTATTTCCAGGATGAGTGGAAAGTTAGTCCCAACCTGAAGTTGACCGCGGCCATTCGTGCCGATCGGAACTCGAACGCGGTTTGCCAGACTGACTGCTTTTCTCGCCTGGTTGACCCCTTCACCTCGTTAGATCACGACGCGTCGATCCCCTACAACCAGGCCATTCAAACCGATCAGCATCGGGCGTTTAATGAACTGCAGAAGGTTGCCTTCCAGCCCCGGTTCGGTGTGAGCTGGAGTCCGTTCGGCAGGAACACCGTGATCCGCACTGGAATCGGCATGTTCACGGACCTCTATCAAGGCGTGATCGTGACGAATATTGAAGCCAACGCCCCAACTCTCAATGCACTGGAGCTCACGGGCACGTCCCTTACCGGCGGCGTTCCTGTCGCTCCCGGGGTTACGATCGGTGGCGTTAACGATGCGCAAACGACGGCAATCCATTCCAACACGGCTTTCAACTCGGGATTCTCATCTGGAGCTACGCTTGCCGACTTGCAGGCAGCCGTCCCAGGGTTCGCGCCGCCTGCCTTTTTCTCGACTGGCAAAATCAGCAATCCCACTTACGTGAAATGGAACTTGGAGGTCCAACAAGCTCTCGGATCCAAGACCTCCTTCGACCTGAACTATGTTGGCACGCATGGCTACGATGAGCTGATAGAAAACGGCGCTGTCAACGCTTACTCGACGAACGGTGCGCTTCCAATCCCGACCACCGCTCCGGATGCAAGGTTCGGGCCGGTCACGCAGATATACAGCGGTGGCGTCTCGAACTATGCCGGATTAGTGGCTTCAGTTACGCGGCGGGCCTCCTATGGTTTCAGCGGCAGCGCCAGCTACACTTGGAGCCATGCCCTCGACGAAACCACGGGACTTTTCAATACTCCCGTTTCTCTATTTAATTCAGTACCGTACCAACTGGATCCGAATAACCTGCGGCTAAACTACGGCAGTTCGGATCTGGATGTGCGCAACAACTTCACCGGCAACTTCGTTTGGGAGGAGCCGTTCAAATTCCAGAATCGTCTCGTCAACGAGACTGCGGGCGGATGGTCGATCTCCGGTACTCTTTTTGCCCGGTCGGGTCTGCCTTACTCGGTGATCGACAGCAGTGCACCGATCGCCAATATCCCTCCCGGTGCCGGAGGTCTGCCGTCGCAATGGGGCGTTTATGCCACGTTGCTCAATCCGAACCAGAGCTTTCCAAGTTGCAGCAGTCCCGGCAACGGCCCTGCGGGAGATGCTCATCAGTGCCTGACCACGAGCATGTTCGTTCCCGCTGGCGCAGAGACCAGTTTCGGCTCAGGCCGGAATCTGTTCCGCGGACCGGGGTATTTCGATATGGACGCGGCATTGATGAAGAACTTCTCCGTGGGTGAGCGAGTCAAGCTCACCATGGGCGCCAATTTCTTCAACATCCTCAACCATCCTCATTTCGCCACCCCGGAAAATAACCTGGTCGGAGGCATTGGTCAATTCGGCCAAATCTACGCGACGGCTCCAACCCCCACCAGCATTTATGGAGCGTTCCAAACTGCCGGCGTAACTGGGCGGTTGGTTCAATTGGTAGGTAAGATCACGTTCTAACCGGCGTGATTTGCTGAAAGCGGGCGGTCTCTCAGGAGATCGCCCCTTTTTTTCTGCGTGGTAGTGACCTTCGACCATATCGAATGGCGGACGCCAACGCCTTTTGGGCACGTACCGACGTTACGTTACGAGAGCGTGTTTGCGCACAGAGAAACCCAACACAGTTGCCGCATAATGACTGCGGAGGTGTTTTTCAGTGGGGCTAAGGCTCGATTATCTGTCTTGTGTACTTACAATCTTCTCGACCATTTTAGTTGGACGCAGACATTGGGAAGGCTGGGTTCTGGCCGCCGTGAACAGCGTAATCCTCTGTTTCATCGGAATGAGAACGTCGCAGTGGGGTTTTATTCCAGCGAATCTGTTTTGCATCGTGCTCTATGCTGCCAACCTCAGAGCCTGGAGGAAAGCTGAGATTCCGTAAGATCAAAGATTATCGGAGAGACTCTTCAACTTCGGACAACCAATCGGGCCGCTTCAGCACTTCGCGGGGTTTGGGCCCATCCGCTGCGCCTACAATGCCATCTCGCTCCATCAGGTCGATGAGATGCGCAGCGCGCCCGTAGCCAATGCGTAGGCGGCGCTGCAGCAGGGAAGTGGAAGCTTTACCGAATTCAACCACCAACTTGACGGCATCTTCGTAGAGCGGATCGTTTGCCGCCTCCTCATCTCCATCACCGCCCGCTCCAGATCCGCCGTCTTCGCGTTCTTCTCTCGGAGCCTGTAGGAACTTTTCCTCGTATTCGGCAAGCCCCTGAGCCCGCCAGAACTCGACCACTGCGGCGATCTCCTTTTCAGTAACGAAAGGCGCGTGCAGACGGTGAACGCGCGCCGACCCGGACGGCAAATAGAGCATGTCGCCGCGTCCCAACAAAGCTTCGGCGCCGTTGGCGTCCAGAATCGTGCGCGAGTCTACCTTGGTGGCCACTCGGAACGACATACGCGCCGGGAAATTCGCCTTGATCAGACCTGTGATCACATCGACCGAGGGCCGTTGCGTAGCTAAGACTAAGTGAATCCCTACCGCGCGTGCCATCTGCGCGAGCCGCGTGATGGATTCTTCCACGTTGCTGGAATCGAGCATCATCAAGTCGGCTAATTCATCGATGATGATGACGATGTAAGGCAGCGGACGTTCCTCGGCACCCTCCCCAAAAAGGCTAGGAGTTCCGTTCTCGTCGAAGAGCTTGTTGTATTGATCGATGTTGCGCACGCCCTTTTCCGCCAGCAGTTTCAACCGCCGCTCCATCTCACGTACGGCATTGCGCAGAGCATTTGCTGCCAACTTCGGCTCTGTAATGATCGGCGTATAGAGGTGTGGAACGCCCTCGTAATTGCCGAGTTCCAGCCGTTTCGGATCCACCAAAATCAGGCGCACTTGATCAGGCGTTGCCTTATACAGAATCGACATGATCATGGCGTTGATGGCCACGCTCTTGCCCGCTCCGGTCGATCCGGCAATGAGCAGGTGCGGCATGCCATTCAGGTCAGCGGTCACAATGCGCCCGTTGATGTCTTTGCCCAGCGCCAGAGTGAGCTTCGATTTCGATCCAATGAATTCTGTGGATTCTATGTTCTCCCGCAACCAAATGATTTCGCGTTCGCGATTTGGCACTTGAATGCCTACGGTCGACTTGCCAGCCATGCGCTCGATCAGAATGCTTTCTGCTTTCAGCGCAAGGCACAGGTCGTCCGTCAGGTTTGTAATGCGGCTGTACTTGATACCCGCTTCGGGCTTGAATTCAAACGTCGTGACCACCGGTCCTGGATTGATCTGGGTGATTTGCCCGTGTACGTCAAACTCCGCGTATTTTCCAGTCAACACCTGGGCAAGCAGCTTCAACTCGTCAGCATCGATTGCCTGCTGTTCATCCGGACGATGCAGCAGGGAACTAGGAGGCAGCTTGAAACCGCCCGCGGCAATGCGAGGCAAAGTTGTCTTCGGCTTCTGCGCACTGTCGGCACGCTCGGTGACTTCCGGAGAAATCGCCTGCGGCTCTGGGCGCGACTCCGCCGCTGGCTCATCTTCGTGCTCTTCCGCAAAAGTCCGGTCGATACCGGTTCGAACTGGCTCGGAAACTCGCGCCTGCGATTGAACCGGTGGATTCGCGGGTCGAGCTGGAACCATCTGCGTAGTGATGACGGGCTTCGGGGCGGCGCGGCGTTTCTCCAGTTCCTTCTGCATCCGCTTCTTAGCGCGCGCATCCCGCCAATCTTTCCAACGATCCCGAAGGGCAATCGCGAAAGCGAACCGGGTCGGCACCCAGACCTGCAGCGAAGCGAAAGAGAACGCCGTCGACAGATACAGAGCTACGGCCAACACACTGGCACAAACGATGTAGGCTCCCGCAAGGTTGAAGTAATGGATAAGAAAATCTCCGACCACCCTGCCAAACAGGCCTTCAATCGGGATTGCATTCATCCATCGCAAATGGCCAGGCAAAAGCGCCAGCAGGGCTGGGACAAAGATCAACAACCAGACCCCTCCGAGAACCCTGGCAATCGGGGAACCGACTTTGCGCGAACGAAACCAGCGGACCCCAAGCATGGCAGAAAATACGGGAAGCAGAAACGCTCCGATCCCGAACCCTTGCAATACCAAGTCGGAAATGAGGGCACCTACAACGCCAATCCAGTTGCGAGCCGCTCGCGACCCGGTCAGCACCGAGGCGCTGTTCAACGAAGGATCCAGCGGAGAATACGAGGCCAACGCGAGGAAAAGAAGGAGCGCGGAGACACACAACAAAAATCCGACCAGCTCGTTGAGCCGGCGGTTGTTGGTTGGAGCAAAGATCTGTGAGAGATACCTCATAGGCGATTTGGTACTACGCAGGAACAATGTTCCTGCCAGCGGTGCCAGATCTATGCCAGAGCCTTTCGATTATGACAAGAATGACGCGAGCCTACAACTCAGGATTCCTAGCGGTACCCAGAATGACAAACACCACCTGTGGCGCTAAGCGGAGCGCAAACGCCAGCACCGGTGGGAAACGAAGCCTCGGCTTACTGAAGATGCCACATAAACGCCAGACCGATCACAATCACGCCTACCACGATGCGATAAACGATAAAGACTTTCAGGCTGTTGGACTGAAGGTATCGAATCAGCCAGGCAATTGCGACGTATCCGACCACTGCCGAAATCAACACCCCTACCAGGAACGGCATGTGCATTTCCGCTGGCAAACCCTCTTTTCGCAGTTCGTGAGCCTTTAGCAAAGCCGCGCCCGCGATCAGCGGGGTCGAAAGCAGAAAACTAAACCGAACCGCAGCCTCTCGCGTCATATTGCGGAACAAACCGGCGGTGATGGTGGACCCCGAGCGCGACACGCCGGGAAGCAGCGCGAAAGCTTGCGCACACCCGACAATCAGGGCATCCGCAAAGCTGATGCCGGTGAGGGGCTTCCTCAGTTCGCCGACTTTTTCGCCCCACCACATCAACAGAGCCACTACGATTAAGGCCCCAGCGATGAGAAAGATATGTTCGCGAAAGTAGTCCTCGGCGGAGTGCTCCAACAATTTGCCAGCAATAGCCCCGGGAATCGTCGCGATCGCGAGAAACCAGAGAAGCAAACGTTCCTCTCGCTGTTCGTCCGCTGTGAGGTTCTGGTCGCTGCCCCCGGCCTCGGAAAATCGGACAACCTTCCCACCCAGGGCCGCCCGAATAATCTGAAACCATGTTCGCCGGAAGTAGAAGAGGACCGAAAGCAGCGTCCCAAAATGCAGTGCCACGTCAAAAGTCAGCTCGTGTGCAGGCGAAAGTTCGTTCCAGCCCAGCAATCGACGGACAATAATCAGGTGCCCTGAGCTTGAAACTGGAATAAATTCTGCTAGCCCCTGAACGATGGCTAAAACCACAACCTGATAGATTGGCAAATTATTCGACCCCGTTCCCGTAGGTTGGAATGTTCTGCTCGATCATGAACAAAAGCAGTTGAGCGCGAGCGGCCCAGTCGCTTTGCGGGCCCTGCGTCACGGCTTTCTGTGCCAGGGCGATGGCCTTGCCTCTGGATTCGTCGGATTTCTTTGCCTCGCCGTCGGTCTTGTACATCTCAATCAGGGCCGACATGCGCCATGCGGCATCATACAAGGCTTCCGCTACCGCGGGCGACTGCGGATGTTCGCTGGCGTACTTTTCGTACATCCCCGCTTCCTTTTCGGGACATTTGGAAGAGCCTTGCCAGTCACCGCACACCTTGTTCTCAATCAGGTGAAAGGCGGCCAGATCGGCCCACTTCGTCCCGGGGAATTTCTTCATCACTTCCTTCATGTATTGTTCGTCCATGCTCTGGCGCAGATACGATTCCTTCTCCTTAGCGGAAGGGAGGGACATAACATCGGCCTTGTTGATCTGCCAGCGAATATCCGCTGACCGGTACATGGCTTGAGCTGCGAGGGGCGAGTTAGGGAAATATTCGGCAGTCCGGTAGTAGAGGCGCATGGCATCCTGCGCGGCGCCGCGGCGCCCATGCCGTTGGCTGGCTTGGTCTTCGGACTCGACGGCCTCGCCAAACACGATCCCGTCGCCGTTTGGCGTTGAACCCTGCACCACGAACTTCTTCATCATCCAACCCGTGATAATTTTCTCTTCCGTGACGACTGCTTCCACGTGTAGCCACTCTCCGCTGGTCTCGAGAATCACAACCTCGCGCCCGCGATCGATGTCAGCAAGCTTGTTCGAGCTGGAATCCGGCGACAGATAGATGGAGCCAACCTGTATGGGCGTGCCCCGCACTGTTTCCCCACTGGCTGCGAGGCCGAGCAGGGCTACGGCCACAACCATTAATCGCAGTCGCATAGTCATCAAATTCACAAGAGGATGTCGCCCTTAGAAATGTAGCAAGCTACGTTCCTACAGTATGACGGCGAACCATCGTAGAGACGTTGCTTGCAACGTCTCACACCTGCCTCATCTGATGCAACACACTCGGATCCACGTTTCCGCCGCTGATGATCGCCACATTCATGGTCGTTTTTGGCAACTGGTCCTCGTGGAATAGAAATCCAGCCACTGCGACGGCGCCGCTAGGTTCGGCTACAGTTTTGGGATTCGTCGCCAGCCACAACATGGCTTCCCGTATCTCGGATTCGCTGACCGTCAGAATATCGTCGACATAAAGCCGGATATGCTCGAAATTGATAGTGCCTATGCTCTGCGTCCGCAATCCATCGGCGATTGTCTGCGAGGCCTGTTCGGCGGTGGACTGGACAATCTTTCCGGCCCGCAAGCTGGCCCGCGCGTCGGCCGCCAGTTCCGGCTCAACCCCGATGACTTTTACGCTTGGCTTGCTCAGCTTAATAGCCGTAGCCACGCCGCTAAGCATTCCACCTCCGCCAACCGGAACTAATACGGTTTCGACTTCGGGTAGATCTTCCAGAATCTCGAGTCCCATTGTCCCCTGACCGGCGACGATCTTCTCATCGTTAAATGGGGGCACAATAACGTAACCATATTGTGCGGATAGTTCTTCTGCCCTGATCTGGCGCTCCAAACTGCCAGGACCAACCAACACGATTTCGGCGCCCAGAGACGTCGTCGCCTCGCGTTTGATGGCGGGCGCATTGCTCGGCATCACGATGACCGCCTTCGCCCCCAGCGCCCTAGCGGCATAGGCGACGCCTTGCCCGTGATTGCCGCTGGAATAAGTAATTACTCCGCGGCTGCGTTCTTCCGAAGAAAGAGATGCGATTTTGTTGTATGCCCCACGCAGCTTGAAGGCCCCGATAGGCTGCAGATTTTCCGGCTTGAGATAGAGTTTGCGGGCGCCGGAGCCGTCTTCACCCAACGACGCTTGGATTAGCCCGGTGCGGACGGTCACGCCGCGTAATCGGGCCTGGGCTTCTTGGATGTCGTTGAGGGTCACCATGGATTATTCCTCGGTCTGTCTGCACTGACTGGATGGGCGCTTTCGGTCATTTCGAATGTAAAGGATACAGCCCGCGGTCCATCCAGCCAAACCCAGATTTGACATCATAATGCCTTTAATTATAGCATCATGATGTGAGAACCACACTTTCTCTGGATGACGATGTTGCTCGCCTTTTGAACAAGGAAAGCCGACGCTCTGGCGCCTCGTTCAAGAAAGTGGTCAATCACTTCTTGCGCTTGGGATTAATGGCTTCAAAACAACCATCCAAGAAACCGTTCGTGGTAAAACCCATAAATCTGGGACTTCCTCCAGGATTGAGCTATGACAATGTCGAGCAGTTGCTCGAATTCCTGGAGGGACCGGAGTATCGGTGATCGTACTCGACGCAAACATTCTTATCTATGCGTACGACAGCGGCTCATCCCAACATACAAAAGCGCGGGCATGGGTAGAAAAAACCTTCTCCAGTGTCGAAGCCGTCGGACTATCGTGGCAAACCGTGGCTGCCTTTTTGCGAGTCATGACAAACACTCGATTGCCTGGACCCCGGCTGGGCCTGGAGCAAGCAGCGCGGCTGGTAGATGAGTGGCTGGCGCAGCCCAACATACGAGTCCTCTCGCCCAGCGACGAACACTGGATTTCACTGCGCCGCATGATTGTCGAGGGACAGGCTTCAGGTGCACTGATTAGCGACGCACAACTAGCCGCGTTGACGATGGAATACGGCGGCGTCCTTCACACCACGGACCGCGACTTCGCGCGCTTTCCCGGCCTCCGCTGGGCCAATCCGCTGGCATAGGCACTCAAATCTCTAATATCACGGGCATGATCAGCGGTCGCTTTTGCGTTTGCTTTGAGATGTAGCGCTTCAAGTCGGCGCGGATTTTTTCTTTGATCACGCCGTAATCGGCTTTTTCTTCTTCGCTCGACGACTCCAGAGTCTGCATCACCAATTGCCGCGCGCCGTCGACGAAACCGTCTTCGCCTGGGGCGAACCCGCGGGTCACGATTTCCGGCGAACTTTCCACCCGACCCGAAAGCTTGTTGATGGCGATGATCGGCAGCACGATGCCATCTTCACTCAGGTGGCGACGGTCTTTGATGATTAAGTCTTCGACCACGTCGGTTCGCGAACCGGAATCGATGCAGACCCGGCCAACGTTTACACGGCCCGCCTTGCGCGCGCCCAGTTCGTCAAACTCGAGAATATCGCCACTTTCAATCAGCATCACGTTGCCAACGGAACTGTGCATCGCGCCCGCCATTTCCGCGTGCAGCTTCAGTTGCCGGTATTCGCCATGAATCGGAATGAAATACTTCGGCTTCACCAGATTGATAATGAGCTTGAGCTCTTCCTGGCTTGCGTGGCCGCTTACATGAATCGGCGGAAACGATCCATCTTCGTAAATGACGTGCGCCTGTCGCCGGAAAAGATGGTCGATCATGCGGTAGATCGCCTTTTCGTTGCCGGGAATGATTCGTGACGACAGTACGACGGTGTCGCCTTTCTCGATCTTGGCGTGCTTGTGATTGTCGACCGCAGCCCGCGAAAGCGCCGACATGGGCTCGCCTTGGGTGCCGCTGATCATCACGCAGACTTTCTCAGGCGGATAATTCTTCATTTCTCCGGGATGAATCAGCAGACCCTCAGGAATTTCGATGTAGCCAAGGTCTTCAGCAATTTCGGACGTATTCGTCATCGAGCGCCCGACAAATGCTACTTTGCGTCCGTGCTGCCACGCCAATTCCACGGCCAGCTTAATGCGATGAATGGACGAAGAAAAACAGGAGATAAACAGCCGCCGCTGGGTATGCGCGAACACCTCGTCAAACTTTCGCCGCACCGCGCGCTCGCTAGGCGTGTATCCCTTGCGCTCGACGTTGGTCGAATCCTGAAAAAGTGCCAGCACGCCTTCTTTGCCGTACTCCGCAAATGCGTGCAGATCAAACATCTTATTGTCGGTGGGCGTGGGGTCGACTTTGAAATCGCCGGTGTGAATGAGCACCCCGAGCGGAGTATGAATAGCTAACGCCACGCAATCGACAAGACTATGGGTAACGTGGATGGGATGAATCGTAAACGGACCCGCCTTGAATCGCTCTCCTGGCCTGATCTCGCGCAGATCGGCATTCTCGAGCAGTCCGTGCTCTTCCAGTTTGTCTTCCAGCAGAGCGAGCGTGAACTCGGTGCCCCAAACTGGTACGTTAAGTTCGGAAAGAATCCACGGCAAAGCGCCGATGTGGTCTTCGTGACCATGGGTGAGAATAATGGCGCGCACCCGCTGCCGGTTTTCGATGAGATAGGAAATGTCCGGAACCACGATGTCCACACCCAGCAGTTCGGCCTCGGGGAACATCAGGCCCGCATCGATGACGATGATGTCGTCGCCCCAACGCACAGCCATGCAGTTCATTCCGAACTCGCCCAGGCCGCCGAGGGGTACAATGTGCAGCTTTCCAGTTGGCATTTTAAGTGTCCATTGATCGTAGCATACGAATGCCGGGCGGGCCCCACGCCGAACCTGGAACTATGAATTCAGAATCGGGAAACTGGTTTTTCTAAGCTTGTTGAGTTAAGGTCAAGTCAGATGGCTGAACAACTAGCCAAATCGTGGCTACGGCGCAGAGTCGAGAACGGTCTGCGGCGCGGCTTCCAACATGCGTACGAGACCGTGAAGGTGGACCCGAACAGGTTTCTCCTTCAGCTTCGCGCGGCCTATGGCGTGCCCATCAACAGCTTCCAAGGCATTTATTCCGTGGACATCGGCGTTCTTGACGATCTCGCTAACAGCGTCATTCGCAGCGGAATGAAGCTGGCTGCGGCCGAGGGAGCCGGGTTTGGCTTGGGCGGAATTCTGACCATGGTCCCAGACCTCAGCATTCTCGCTGGCATCACGCTGCGCACGATTCAGAAGCTCAGCCTGATCTACGGTTTCGAATACAACACCGACGAAGAGACAGCCGAACTCTGGATCGCAGCAGCCAGCGCCGCTGGAGTGGACATCAGCCGCGAGATTCTGGAAAAAGAAGTCGTCAATCGCTTCGTGCCGAAGGTGATACAGCGGATTGCAGCGCAAGCCAGCAAAGAAGCTGTAGAGAAATGGGCGGGGCGAGTGATTCCGATCGCTAGTTCGGCGATTGGCGCGGGGCTCAATTACTATTTTGTGCGTGCCTGGGGCGAGCGCGCTCGAGCCCACTTCCGGCAGAAGCATCTGGAGCTTCGCCGCCGAAAAAGCATGGCAGAGTCAGCTCTGCCGTTACTCGCGAATCCCACGCGTTCCGTCTCCTGATTAGCGCAGTAATTCTTCCAGTTCGATTCGCTGGTCGGTCTTCTCATCGCGGTATTTCACAATGACCGGCGTGTAGAGCGACAGATGCCACTCCGCTGCCTGACCTTTTGTCACGGCTCGTGACCCGGGCACGACCACTGCATTTTCCGGCACTTCGAGCGGTTTGTCGTCCGTAGCCCGGTATACCTGCCCGCGAACAATGTCATATAAGGGAGTCGAGCGGGTCAGGATGGTGCCTGCGCCCAACACTGCCCGTGTCCGCACCAGCGTGCCTTCATAAACTCCGCAGTTGCCGCCCACCAGGACGTCATCTTCAACGATCACTGGAGAAGCATTAATCGGCTCCAGCACTCCGCCGATCTGGGCCGCCGCGCTCAGATGTACGCGCTTGCCAATCTGTGCGCAGGAACCCACCAGCGCATGCGAGTCGACCATCGTGCCTTCGTCCACGTACGCGCCCACGTTAATAAACATGGGAGGCATGCAGATCACGGTGGGCGCGACATAAGAACCAGTTCGCACCGACGATCCCCCCGGCACGATGCGTACGCGATCCCGGACCGTGAATCGCCGGGCAGGGAAGGTGTCTTTATCGACGAAGGAGAGACTCACATCTTCACCCATCTTGCTAAGCTCGCCCAGCCGAAAGCCCAGCAGTATGCCCTGCTTCACCCAGATATTCACCACCCATTGCCCATCAATCTTTTCTGCAGCGCGAATCTTGCCTTGGGTCAGCTCATCGCGAAAGTCCATGAAGATTTGACGGGCGTCCGGATTGCTTTCAACTTCAAGAGAGGCGAGCCGTTCGATCGCGGATCTGAGGGATTCCATCCAAAGAAAGTATACGGGATTTTGGGACTGCTATTGCCAATTGTCAATTCCTACCGTGGCGCGGATAAAAACTATCAATTGGAAATGGTCAGATGCATTTGCACTCGCTGCGAATCAGCACACCAGCCATTCCGTGTGCAGTTTCGCGAGCTTCCGTGAGCGTGACGTATGGCCCATGCCAGCGCGAATGATTGGCATCATGTCCCGCCGGACGGCCCTTGCCGTGATTGCATTGTCCGCAACTGGATCGGTGCAGCACGATCTTGTGTGGTCCCGCCAGCCAGTTTTCGTAAATGTAGAAATTGACTGCATCGGGAGACGGCGTTGCTGGCTTGGCAATTACACCGGCTTCGGTAGCAATCTTTTGCAACTTGGATCGTGTGTCGCGTCGCATCGGCAGAAGGGGCAGGCGATAGACCTCTTCGATTTTCCCCATCATCGCCAGCACCGCTTTCACCGGCATCGGATTGGACTCGATGAAGTTGGCCTGCATCAGCGGCACGTATTTGCGGTGAATGCGCCGCGCCGTGTCCCAGTCGTTGGCCAGCGCAGCCCGCGTCATGTCCGCCATCTCGCGGGGAATCTCATTGGAAGCGACCGAAACGATCCCCACGCCGCCCAGTGCGATGATTGGCAAGGTAACCGCATCGTCACCAGAAAAGACGAGAAAACTTTCAGGCACTACAGCGCATAGTTCCGCCATCTGCGCGATGTTGCCGCTGGCCTCTTTCACTCCCGCGATATTCGGGACTTCTGCCAGCCTGGCCAGAGTAGCCGGTTCAATGTTCGCTCCGGTGCGGCCCGGAACGTTATAAAGAATGATCGGTTTGTCTACACCTTCAGCAACGGCTCGAAAATGCCGATACTGGCCCTCCTGCGTCGGCTTGTTGTAGTAAGGCGAAGCCGTGAGGATGGCATCGACGCCCGGCCGCGCCGCGGCTTCTTTCGCTTTCTCAACTGCGTCGTGCGTTGAGTTAGAAGTGGCTCCAGCCATGACGGGCACGCGTCCCGCCACGACTTCGATGGTGACGTCAATAACCTGCAGCCACTCGTCGTGCGACAGAGTGGGCGTTTCGCCGGTGGTGCCGCAGGGAACCAGAAAATCGATTCCGGACTCGACCTGCCACGCCACCAGGTTGCGCAGGGCGGGTTCGTCGATGGAGCCGTCCTGACGAAAGGGCGTTACGAGAGCTGTACCGCATCCTCGAAGTTGCATGAGACTAAGATATCGCGAATGAGCGGGCTTGGAAAACTTGTGCCCGGAAGCCGAAACGACGTGCTCACACCTGAAGCTTAACCAGCCAGTTCGCGGGTTCTGGCAGAATCGCAAATTTTGGCAATTCGCCCCGTACCATCGCTACTTCGTCGCAAGCGTGAAATCGGGGGCAAACGTGACAGTCTTTGTAAATCTTGTCGGGCAGATCCTCTCGTTGTGCAGTGGAGAAACCCATGCGAGCGAAGAATTCGGGAGCGCGCGTGAACAGGCAGGTGCAGGTAACCCGGTGTTTCTTCGCCTCTGCCAGCAACGCCTTTACCAGGTGTCCGCCGCCGCCCTTGCCCTGCTGTGCAGGCGATACAGTAATGGAACGGATCTCGGCCAGGTGGGGGCCGTAGAGGTGGAGCGCGCCGCACCCGATAATCGCACCGCCATCTTCTAGAACGACGAAGTCCCGCACGTTCTCGCAGATCTCGGCCAAAGTGCGCGGCAGAAGAGTGCCGTCGCCGGCATATGCGGTAATTAGAGCGTGAATCCGCTGGGCATCGGGTAGGATCGCTTTACGCGTGCGCATGAACGTCCTCCCGAATGGATTCGATTCTCTGTCGAGCCTCGGCCATCGCCTGCCGTACTCGTCCTGGCGCCGTGCCACCGGCAACGTCATGGATAGCAAGCACCGATTCCAGCTTTAGACACGTGTAGAAATCGTGGTCGAATTTCGAGTTCACTGAATGCAGTTCCTCCAAAGATAGATCTTGAAGCTCGCAACGCTTCTCCAGACATAACTGCACAGCTTTTCCTATTTGCTCATGGGCCACACGGAAAGGGACTCCGCGTTGTACCAGGTAAGTCGCGGCAGCCCACGCGTTCATGAATCCCGATTGTGCCGCTTGCTGCATGGCTTCGTAGTTGAACTCCACCGCTTTCATCCAGCCCGTCACGAGCGGTAGCAGCGAAAGCACGGTGTCGGTGGCGTCAAATAGCGGCTCCTGAGTCTCTTGCAAATCTTTGTTGTAGGCGAGGGGCAAGCCTTTCATGCAGATTTGCAGCGTGGTCGCATTTCCAATCAGGCGAGCAGACTTTCCTCGCGCGAGTTCCAACAGATCAGGATTTTTCTTCTGCGGCATGGCGCTGCTTCCCGTGGAGTAAGCTTCGGGCAAGCGCACGAAGTCGTATTCCTGGGACGAAAACAGAATCATCTCCTCAGCCCAGCGGCTCAGGTGCAAAGCGAGCAGCGAGAGCACATTCACAAATTCGAGGACGAAATCGCGATCGCTGGTCGCATCGATGCTGTTCGCAGTCGGTTGATCAAAGTCGAGGTCAGTCGCCATGGCCCGACGATCCAGAGGCAGTGTTGCTCCCGCGACCGCACCTGATCCGAGAGGACAGACATTCAACCGCTTCCGGCAATCGGCCAGCCGATCCGCATCCCGCAGAAACATTTCAACGTACGCCAGCAGCCAATGTGACACCAACACCGGCTCCGCGCGCTGTAGATGGGTGTATGCAGGCATTGCGGCATTCCCGGCTTGCTGAGCACGGTCCAGCAGGGCGCCACCTAACGTTGCCAGATCGGCGCGTACTTGATCGATCGCGGCTCTGACATACAAACGTAAATCGGTCGCGATTTGTTCGTTTCGACTGCGCCCGCTGTGCAGCTTGTACCCAATGTCGCCAATCAGCGAGACCAGTTGTTTCTCGACGAAATGATGCACATCTTCGGCTTCGTCGTCCTCAAGAAACGCAGGCGACGAAGCTGCTTGCTCGGCGATCCGCTCCAAGCCTTGGAGAATTGTGATGAGTTCGGTTGAATCCAAAATGCCCGCACTCTTCAGCGCGCGAGCGTGGGCGCTGCTAGCCGCAAGCTCGTGCGCCAACAATCGCCGGTCGAACTCAAAGGAACGCTGCCAACGTTCAAATGCCGGATCCAGAGGTTGCCGGAAGCGGCCGGACCACATCTTCATTGCGCCACCTCCGATCTCGCTGTTTGCTTACGCGCCTGGGCGCGGGAACGCGAGGGAAGGCCAAGAATGCGAATGAAGCCGGCCGCATCCTTCTGGTCGTAACTGTCGCCCATAGTGAATGAGGAGAGATCGGTGCGATACAGCGAATGCTCGGACTGGCGGCTCACGACAGAGACGTTGCCCTTATATAAGGACAGCGTGACCGAACCACTAACATCTTTTTGTGTGGCTTCGACAAAGGCATCGAGCGCTTCGCGAAGCGGCGCGAACCAGAGTCCGAAGTAGACGAGTTCCGCGTATTTCAGCCCAATGTGCTGCTTGAAGTGCGCGACATCGCGCTCCAGGCACAGAGCTTCGAGTTCACGGTGCGCTGTGATGAGCAAAGTTCCACCGGGAGTCTCGTAGCAGCCGCGCGACTTGATCCCAACAAACCGATTTTCTACCAGGTCGACTCGCCCGATAGCGTTGCGGCCACCGACTTCGTTTAAGAGTTCGACCAACGAAACGGGATCAAGCTCCAGGCCATTGACCGAGACCGGAATTCCCGCCCCAAAGCCGATGGTTACCAGCTCTTCACGATCGGGCGCATCTTGCGGCGAACAAGTGAGCTGCCAGGTGCTGGGCAATGGCGCGTTGGCCGCATCCTCCAACTCACCGCCCTCGTGGCTGATGTGCCAAAGATTTCGATCGCGGCTGTGAATCTTCTCGCGGCTGGCGGCTACGGGGATCCCGTGCTGCTCGGCATAATCAAGGCAATCCTCGCGGGATTTCAACGACCACTCGCGCCAGGGCGCGATCACGCGCAACTCGGGCGCAAGCGCTTGGTAGGCCAATTCGAATCGCACCTGGTCGTTGCCCTTGCCCGTGCATCCGTGCGCGACGGCGGTGGCTCCCTCGCGCAAGGCGACTTCTACCTGATGTTTCGCAATCACCGGCCGGGCTAACGACGTGCCCAACAGATATTTGTGTTCGTACACTGCTCCCGCTTTCAACGCGGGGAATACGTAGCCGGTAAGAAATTCCTCGCGAAGGTCTTCGACCACGACTTGCGATGCGCCGGTGGCGTACGCTTTCGCGACCACAGCTTCAATATCGTCTCCCTGGCCCACATCGCCTACCATCGCAATCACGTCATAGGCATAGTTCTCTTTTAGCCACGGAATAATAATGGAGGTGTCCAGACCTCCCGAATATGCAAGCACAACTTTTTCAGGCATGAGCGCTCCTCGATGGCAGGCGCGTTTCGCCGCCAAGCAATAAGTATAAAATGGCTTTCTGCACGTGCAGCCGGCTTTCGGCTTGATCGAAAACGACCGATCTTTCCGAGTCCATGACCGCATCGGTAATTTCCTCACCACGATGAGCCGGTAAGCAGTGCATGAACACGGCGTGAGGCGCCGCTCCCGCGACGAGTTCCTGATTCATCTGATAAGGCGGAAAGATCTTCGAGCGTTTGCCAGCTTCGTGCTCCTGGCCCATGCTGGCCCACGCGTCGGTATAAACCGCGTCGACGCCTTCAACTGCCTCCTGTGGATCGGAAAGTATGTCGATCACGGCACCTGTCTCCTCGGCGATCGCTTGTGCGTCAGCGAGGATTTGGGTGTTCGGACCGTAGCCCTTTGGCGTGGCCACGCGGATCTTCGATCCAAGGCACGCACACGTGAGCAGCAGCGAGTGGGCCACATTATTGCCGTCGCCGACGTAGGCCAGGCGGATATTCTTGAGATCGCCAAAGCGTTCTTGCAGCGTGAAATAGTCAGCTAAAGCCTGACAAGGATGTTCCAAATCGCTGAGGGCATTAATGACTGGGATGGAGGCGTACGCAGCCATGCCCACAATCGTGTTCTGGGCGAAAGTGCGAAGCACGATGGCGTCCACCCAGCGCTCGAGGTTATGCGCAATGTCGCTCAGTTTCTCTCTCGCGCCCAGTGGCTCTTGAGTCTGGTCCACGAAGAACGTGGCGCCGCCCAGACTCGACATCCCCGCTTCGAATGTCAGCCGAGTTCGCAAGGACGGCTTCTCAAAGAACATCACCATTTGCTTTCCGGCAAGCGTGCCGCGAAAATCCGCCGGCCGCGCCTTCATAATTCCGGCAAGGTGAAGCACGGCTTCGACCCCCGGGCGGCCTAGATCGCGGGTCGAAACTAGATCGGAGCCCCAGAAAGTACTTGAAACCCTCGTAGGGACGACAGGCGCTCTTTTTAATGACTGACTATTCACTGTGACTCCTCTTTTTCGTTTTTTGAATTTGATTTGCCGCCGGTGTTGCTGCACTACGCCGTTTCAAAGCCAAGGCTGAATCGAGCGCTCGGATCACTTCATCAACGTGCTTTTCTTGAATAATGTAGGGCGGCAAAAAGCGAAGAACTGTCTCATGCGTGCGATTGATCAGAATTCTCTTTGCCAGCAGAGTGGAAACTACGGACTTCGCTGTCTCGGCGGAGTCTAATTCCATCGCGAGCATGAGGCCCATCCCACGAATATCCCGGATACAATCGTGTCTGACCTTGAGTGCTGCAAGTTGTCCCTGGAAATAACTTCCGATCTCGCGCACATGATCGAGCAATTCCTCCAACACCCGCAGAAACTCGATCGCAACCGCGCAAGCCAGAGGCCCTCCACCAAAGGTAGTGCCGTGCATACCGGGATGCATGCTGCTGGCTACGCGATTGGTAGTGAGAATCGCTCCGAGCGGCAATCCCGCTGCCAACGGTTTCGCAATCGTCGCGATGTCAGGCTTGACACCATAATGTTGGTAAGCGAAGTAGCGGCCGGTCCTTCCCAAACCACATTGAATTTCGTCGAGGATCAGCAATGCATCGCTGCTCTCCGTCAACTGGCGTGCGAGCTGCAAAAACTCCGAGCTGACCGGACAGATTCCGCCCTCCCCTTGAATGGTCTCAATACAAATCGCGCAGACGCCCGCGTCGAACTGATGTTTCAGGTCTTCCACATCGTTGAACCGGACAAAGCCGACCCCGGGCAGAAGCGGGACGAAAGGATCGCGATACTTGGCTTGTCCCGTGGTCGCAAGCGAACCAAAAGTGCGTCCATGAAACGAGTTGTCGAGAGCCAGAATGCGCCACTTTGGCCGATGGCCATTCGTATTCCTGGTGCGGGCGTAGATGCGGGCAAGCTTCAGCGCGCCTTCCCACGCTTCGGTTCCGCTGTTGCAGAAGAAAGCCCGGTCCATGCCGGAAATCTTGGTTAACCTTTTAGCAAGTTCTGCCTGGTACTCGTGGAAAAACAGGTTGGAAACATGAATCAGGCGGCCCGCCTGCCGTTTCAAAGTCGCTTGAATCGCAGGATGCGCATGTCCCAGGGCATTCACGCCGATTCCACTCAGAAAATCGAGATAGCGATTCCCGCGCGAGTCCCACAGATATACACCACGGCCCCTCTCGAACAGGATCTTGTGGCGATCGTAGGTCGGCAACAGTAATTTTTCTTCGGAACGAATGACCGACGCGAGGCTCATGCGCCAATCACCTCCGTTCCACATGCCATCTTTGTGAAATAGAACTGCGGCAGAATCTCGACCTGCGCTGCAGGTAGAATTCTCACTCGGCCGACACCTTTATGGAGCGCCTGAGTGCAAGCCTCGAGCTTGGGCAGCATGCCGCCGCCGATGACGGAAGCGGCAATCAAGGCTGCTACCTCTTTCGTGTTCAACCAAGGGATAACCTCGCCGTCGGCACCTTTTACTCCGGCGACGTCCGTAAGAAAAATGAGTGTGTCGGCATGGCAGGCGACGGCGCAGGCGGACGCCATCTGGTCTGCATTGATGTTGTAATATTCGCCGTCGGAGCCCAGCGCCACCGAAGACAGAACCGGAATTCCCCCCGCGCTCCAGATGGCCTCGATCCAGCGCGGCTCCGCATAACAGATTTCGCCCACAAAACCGAGGTCGCAGCCAGGAGTTTGTTTCTTGCGCGCCCGAAAGGCCATCCCATCCGCCCCACACAGACCCACCGCTGCACTTCCCGCTGCAACGATGGCCGCGACCAGGGTTCTATTCACGATTCCCGACAGGACCATGAGAGCTACGTCGCGGGTCTCAGCATCTGTAATGCGCAGGCCGTTTACAAAATCGCTTTCCTTGCCCAGCAGCTTCAGAGTTCGCGTGAGTGCGCTACCTCCACCATGCACGGCAGCGACTTGATGACCATCCTGCGCCAACTCGACGATCGCCCGCGCGCACTGGCGCAACCTCGCTTTATCCTCGAGCGCCGCGCCCCCGATTTTGACTACGATTTTCACTGCAACCCTTCCTCTTCCTTCCATCCGTACATCAGATTCATGTTCTGCACTGCCTGTCCGGCGGCGCCTTTGAGCAAGTTGTCCACACAGGAGACCAACACCAAACGCCGACCATCTTCCGCGAGACAGAAGCCGAGATCGCAATAATTTGTATGCAAAGAAAACTGGATTTGCGGGAGCCTTGGCGTCGCGAAGACCCGCACCCAATGGCGGCCAGCATAAAAGCCTCGAAAGCAGGATTCGACCTCGCCTGCCTTCATTTCACGGTTCAAGTGCACGTAGATAGTCGAAAGAATTCCTCTGGGAATCGGTAGCAGATGGGGAGTGAAAATCAGTTCACATGTATTCAGTTGCAACTGCTCAAGCATCTCTCCCATGTGCCGATGACCAAATACCGAGTACGCCGAAAGGTTGTCGGCAACAGAAACAAAGTGCGTGCGCGAATTCGGCTCCTTGCCCGCCCCCGACACCCCAGATTTGGAATCGGAAATGATTCCACGTTCGCGATCCACAATTCCAGCCGCAAGCAGCGGCGCTAAAGCCAGGATTACCGAAGTCGCGTAGCACCCCGGATTCGCGACTAAGGCTGCGCCATGAATCTGATCTCGGTGCAACTCCGGTAGTCCGTAAATCGCCATCTCGGTGAGATCCGCGGCCGCCACTGAATCCGCGTCCTCGAAGCCATACACTGCGCGATGATGTTCCTGCTTGAGCCGCCAGGCCCCACTCAAGTCAATGACCCTCAACCCTTCCGCGATGGCCTCGGGAACCAGCGAACGCGAAGCTTGATGCGGCGTGGCCAGAAATAGTAACTCGACTCCTTGTTGCTTGAGAGCCTGCCACGACAGAGGTTGCAGCGGATAGCTGCCATTCCCCGAGAGCACAGGAAACATTTCGGCCAGATTGCAGGCTGTGTCGGTTTGCCCCTCCCGCTGAAGTAAAGCAGGTTGTTCCAGTCGAGGATGACGCAGCAAAAGCCGCGTAAGCTCCAGACCGGTATATCCTGTCGAACCCAACACAGCGGCCTTAAGTCTTGCCGGCATTAGGCAAGCATCTCCTCGATGCGCGCTGCCAGCCTTTTCGCATCCTCCTTGTCGGGGCAAATCGTCAGGATCGTGTCATCGCCAGCAATCGTGCCAATCGCTTCCGGCCATTCCTCTTCATCGAGCGCGGCGGCGACGGGTTGCGCGCTGCCCACGCTCGTCTTGATCACGAGCAGGTTTTGCGCCGGGCGCAGCCCCAGCACAAATTCCCGCACCAGTCGCGATACGGGCGGCAAAGCTGGCGAAGACGAACTCTCGCCTTGCGACAGAGAGTACCCATCCGCCGTCTTGGCCAATCGCATATCGCGAACATCCCGTGAGAGAGTTGCTTGCCCTACCTTGAGGCCCCGTTTGCGCAGAGCCCGCTGCAAGTCGTCCTGGCTGGCGACTGGGCCGTGCTTCAAAAGCTGAAGGATCGCTCGTTGTCTTAAGGTTTTATTCATAATGAATAATTATGCAACATAATGCATAAACATTCATTTATATTAAATGCTGGTGCGCAGGTGTCAAGCTTAAAGTAATGGAGAATCAGGGAATGAAAGCATTGCGTCCACCCGTGCTCTCCTGGCCCGCGCGTGTAGCCCGGTCTCAAGTGCCGGGGCGCGATCACCCCATTAGGTTGTGATAGATTGTTAACAATGTGGGCGCGTAGCTCAGTTGGCAGAGCAATGCCCTTTTAAGGCATGGGTCGATGGTTCGAGTCCATCCGCGCTCACCATACAAACCTCGGCTGGGGCTGTACTCGCGGTGCCGTTCTCCACATTACCTGGTCTCGCGTGTGTCCGTGCACTTCATTGCATCGGAGCGCTGAACGTTCCGTCCGGCCTGGACTTGAACCAGTAGTAACTGCCCTCGCTCAGTTAACCCACCCGTTTGGCAATCCCCACGGAATTTCAGGCTTCCTGGGCCTGGCGGGCCTTCGGTCCTTCGGTCCTTCATCCGCGTCATGACCATGAACTGGTTTTGACGAAGGATGGTGTCGGACTGCGATTCTATGGTTTGCAACTGGGCACGGATCGTCTTCAACGCCGAGGCGTAGACCTGCCGGGTTGGCTGCTTTTTCGGTTGGTGCTGCTTCATCACGCCCTCTGCACTTTGGATACGGGAACGAGCGCTGCCGTTGTCCCCGATGGCCAAAGAGGTGGTGGATTCCGGCCAGGCACAGGCAAACCGCCAACCTCCTCCGGAATCCAAGGAACGCCATCAGACGTCGCGCCCGCAGGGATAGTGATTGAGATCCATCGCCTATGATCGAGAGGCAAAGCCAGGATTGAGTACGAATCTCATATCCACATTCATACGTTGGAGTCCGTTACCAGTGGCGCTGTGGGGCGCGATCATTTATGGGGTATCGAGGATCGTGCGCTGATGCGTACCGAGGCCTTCTCAAGCAGCCCCACGCAATCCGAGTCACGGCAACCGGTTGGTTTTGCAGCGCGCATCCGTCGGTGCTAGACTGCGCCAATGGCCACCAAAAAGAAAAGAAAGACAACGAAGAACAAGCAGAGCGGATCAAAGAAGCTGATAAAGGCAAAGCGTGCTGCCAGCGCTAAGCGGACGGCTAGAAAGCCCCTGGCCGCGAAGAAAGCTGCCGCGAAGAAGCCGGCGGCCAGAACCAAGGGCGTCACGACAACTAAAGCTGTGGTTAACAAGAAGAACAGGAAGAAGACAAGCGGCATCCAGTCTGCCAGAGCAGCCGCGCGACGAGCGCCGAAGCGAAATTCGAACTGGACTGACGCGTCATTGCGGACGGGATTTGAATCCGATTCAGCTGGGCAATCGGGAGATTTGCAGGGATTGTCCAACGTCGAAGGCGCGGACTCGGAAAGTGTTGACGAGTTGATTGACGAAGGTAACGCGTTCGAGGCCGGTGTGGTGTCAGGCGTCGAAGAGGCCGACGACGAGGATGGAAGGGAAGTACACACGCACGAAGTGCCCGAGGATGACGTTCCCAGCGAATATTTGGACGAAGAGTAACGATTTTCTGAGCTTGGAAGGACGAAACAAGCGGCAAACGGGAAAGTCAACACCGTGTCCTAGTCCGCTTTAGAAAAATCGGGCCTTGAATTGTTCGTGCCTCTGGCGCGCTTCGTTCATAAGAGTTTGGAATTCAGGTTCGTTGCGAATATTTTGTAACAAGGGGTCGCGCATAAAATAGGGATAGCAAAAGAACCCGCCTCCGATGCTGTGGCGAAGCATGTGAAGCGCAGACTTCTTGTCGCCTAATACCGCATAGGCCTGGGCGACTTTGTAAATACCCTCCGCATCCGTCACTCCTTGCTCTTCAATCCGGTCTTCTGTGTCATGAAGAAGCTTCAAGCCTCGCGCGTCTTCGTGCTTGATTGAATAACTCAGCGCTTTTCCTACGTCCGCGGGAAGCAAGGAAGGCTCCATTTCAAAAGCTCGATCAAAATCCTTGGCCGCCTGATCGCGATTGTTCAGGTAGTATTCGACGAAGCCACGGTAGAAGAGGATGTAAATCGAATCATTGCTCGGCAAGCTCTGCATGAACTTTTCGTATTCACCCTGATACAGATAGGCATTGATCGCGGAGCTGTTAATTTTGACTTGGGGATTATTCTGGCGCGCTCGTTCACACTCCGCTACCGACTCCTCAAGCATCCCGCCAAAGCGGTAAGCGTACCCGAGTTCCCAGTGCGCCTCCGCGTAATTGGGACTAATTTGCAAGGCTGAACGCAGCAATGGGACAGCCTCTTCCACTCTCCCGGTATCGGTCAGCAAATTGGCCATGTAAATTCGTGGCTCAACCAGCGACGGATTTAGTGCGATCGCCTTCTCGTACGCAGCCTGCGCTTTGCTGTAATCCTCGCGCCCGCCAAATCTTAATGAAGCATTGGTTGTGTACGCCCGTCCGAGATGCGCCCACGTGAGCGCGTAGTTCGGGTCGATAGAAGCGGACTTTTCCAGCAGTTGAATCGCCGGGGTAAACTCGTTGAGCGAGTAAAGATCAACTCCCCGCAGGTAGTCTTCATAAGCCAGCGAGTTAACGGGATTGTCAGGCTTCAGATTCGCGGCCTCTGCAGGAGAAAGATTCAACTCCAGTCCCTTGATAATTTGTTGGGCTACCCGATCTTGGACAGTCAACAATTTGTCATACTTCAGATCGATTGCGTCCTGCCAGAGAATCTTGTCCGGCTTCACATCCACCAGTTGAGTGGTAATCCGCAAGTCGTCGCCATCCTTAATAAAGCTGCCGGTGAGCAGCGTGTCGACATTCAAATCGGCCGCGACTTTTTTGGGATCGATGATCTGATTGCGATACTTATCGACCGAAGAAGATGGGCGAACCGTAAGCGCGTTGATGTAGCCCAGCTTGGTAATGACTGCGTCCGCCAGCGAAAATCCCAGGAAGTCGGTCTCGGGGTCTTGCTTGAGATTTCGAAAGGGAAGAATCGCCAGGCTCCGCGGCCGAGTCGGCCGTAGGAGTGGTGTTCGATTTTCTGACAACAAAGTAGCCAACGACCGAAACAGCGAACAGGATCACCGCCAGCGCCAGGAATTTTCCGCGCGAGGAAACAGCATCGGAATCGAGAGCGCGTATATCCGGCCTGGCAAGGCGTGCGACTGCCCGATCCTGACTTTGCGGGTTCAAGCTGGAACGCTCGAAGCGCTCCCTGCACTAGCCTCTCTTGGCGCCGCTCGATCGGCTGCTAGGACGCGCCGATCGTTGCAGTTGCGCTTGAAACTCCATCTCCTTCTTGAAATCCTGAAGGTCAATGAGCAGGTCTTTCACCGACTGATATCGGGTCTCGCGGTCCTTGCGCAAAGCCTTGCTGATCATGCGCTCGAGTTCATGCGGCACGTCCGGGGACAAATTCGACCGGCGGCGGAGGCTCAACCTTCAGGATTTCCGCGATAATGTCGCTGGCTGTGCCGCCTTCGAATGCCGATCTTCCCGTGACGAGTTCGTAGATCACCGCTCCCAGGCTGAAGATATCGCTGCGCGCGTCAACCTCGATCCCGCGGGCCTGCTCCGGCGACATATATTTCGCCGTGCCCAATACCATTCCCGGTTCACTGGTCGAGGATCCAACCGTCGTAGCCAAACGACGAATTGTTCCTCCGACCTTCTTCTCGCTCAGCTTGGCGATTCCGAAATCCAGGACCTTCACAATCCCATCGGATCGCACAATCACATTTTCCGGCTTAATGTCGCGATGAATAATTCCAGCTGGCATGCGCCGCCGCCAGAGCGCTGGCAATCTGGATTGCGATTTCAATCGCGGTACTCAACTCGAGTCTTCCCTTCGCCAGTCGCTGGCGAAGGGTCACGCCCTCAATGAACTCGGAAGCAATAAAATGCATTCCGTCGGCCTGCCCGAATTCATGAATGGTAAGAATGTTGGGATGATTAAGCGCTGAAGCCGCGTGCGCCTCGTGCTCAAAACGACGTAACCCGCGTTCATCGCGAGTCAGTTCGGGAGAAAGCATCTTGAGCGCGACTTTCCGTCTGAGACGCGTGTCCTCGGCAAGGTAGACCTCGCCCATGCCGCCGGCTCCAAGCATCGAAACGATTTCGTAATGGGCCAGGCGAGTGCCCGGAGCAATGCTTTCGTGATGATCCTGCTCCATCATGCGATGCGCCGCCTCGAGCACCGGCTTTTCCAGGAAATCCATCGGTTTCTCGGCGGAGTCCAGAAGAGCTTCCACCTCCTTCCGTAGCTCCGTGTCGCCGCCGCAGCGCTGGTTCAGGAACTCGGCGCGCGCCTCGGGCTTCAACTCGACAGCCTCATAAAATAAGGCTTCGAGCCGACGCCAGCGGTCGGAACTGGAAGAAGACGCCATCTAATATTCCCTAGGAAACGTTTTGCGTAAGTTCGCGGTGCAGCCAGGCCTTCGCCATTTTCAGTTCGCGATGCACCGTCGCTGGAGAAATCTTGAGGGCTTCCGCAGTTTCTTCGTAAGTAAGCCCGCCGAAGAAAAGCAGCTCGATGAGCTCGCTCTTTCTTTGATCGTGGGTAGCCAGGCGCTGCAGCGCCTCGTCCAGCTCCACAATGCCTGCGCTCGTTTGCGGACCAACCAAGACGGCGTCATCCAACGAGATTTTCTCCGCACCGCCCCCGCGCTTGTCGCGGTTATGAGCTTTCGCGTGGTCGACCAGGATGCGACGCAAGAGCCGAGCCGAAACTGCAAAGAAATGAACCCGGTCCTGCCAGGCGATGTCGGCATCGACTAGGCGTAAGTAGGCCTCGTTGACTAAGGCTGTGGCCCGCAGAGTATGGTCTGGACGTTCGGCGCGCAGACAACGCGACGCCAGCTTGCGAAGCTGCTCATAGACGACCGGCATTAACTCGTCAAGTGCCGCTTTGTTCCCGCTGCCCCATTGTTGCAGGAGCTGTGTCACTAACTGCCGCTCTGGAAGCATCTGCTCTGTTCCCATTTGTCTGAGTCTGCTGCGCCGTTCAATTCTCGCGTCCCGGCCCCGTGGCGCTGGGCTGCCGTGCGCAAGTCCACATGGGTCAGAAAGGGAACTCGATTCGAGCGCGCTCTCATCCCGTCCTCCCTTGGCGCGGAGAGGCTGGTTGATACCGCGAAATGGAGACTTGCCCATGGAGCTTGCTATCGTTCAAGGCGGGCCCTATTGCGCACCAGAGTATCACAGTTTTTCGACCGAGCAACGTGACAAAACGTTCATCATGTTGACCCTGTCAATGCCCAACTGGCCTCGCCTTCACCGTGCTCTCGCCGCCCCATGCTATAGTCCGATCAAACGCATGGGATCCTTAATCTTCTTATTTTTTCCCTGGGGTTTGATTCTCCAGGCAGTAGCAATTGTCCACTTCATTCGCCGCCGCCCCGACGGCTACTGGTTGTGGATCATTATCTTCTTCGGGGGACTTGGGGCTCTGATCTACATTGCTGTCGAAGTAATTCCCGACGCTGGCCTGATGCGCCAGTCATTCAAAGTATTTCCCCGGCGCAGGAGAATTCATGAACTCGAATCGGCCATTCTGGACAATCCATCGGCCGGGAATTACGAGGAACTGGCTGATCTGTATCTGGAAGAAGGAAAATATGCTCGGGCCCGCCAGTGTTACGACAAGGCGATTTCATCGCGCACCGACTCGCTTGACCCGTTCTATCGCCGCGGGATGGCTGCAACCTTCATGGACGACTTCACCGCAGCCATACCCGATCTTGAACGTGTGGTCGCGCAGGATCCGAAGTATGATTTTCAGCGCGCCGCCGCCTTGCTGGCCCACGCCTACGCCAACACCAGCCAGCCCGAGAAAGCTGAGGCTCTGTTTCGCGAGGTCACGAAAATTTCCACCTCGTCCGAAACTTATTACAACTACGCCTGCTTTCTTGCGGCTCAGCAACGAACCGCCGAGGCCCGCGAATGGGCCCAGCGCATTTTGGACAAGAAGCCGAACATGCCGGGATATCTGCGCCGCCGTGAGCGTCCCTGGTTCCGCAAAGCGTCGGGTTTACTGGGCCGGTTAACCTAGGCGGGAGCGCTCCCGCTTGTGCGGGAGCAACAACACTAATTCGCAGCCAGATAATCTTCCAAAGCCCGCTGGGTTTGAAGATCGAGGGCTTCGCCAAACTGAGTGAGATCTTCGAGCAGCACCTGCGGATCCATATGTTCAAGATTTTTCAGCGCCAAAGCAAAAATGCAGCGCCGGACCAGGTTGTACTCTTCTACCAACCCCATCGCCGTGAACCCCTGCGCCTGTCGTAATCGGCCGTGCCGCAAGGCGGCTTTCATGGATGTGGTTGCCATCTGCTTCAGACCCAGGGTCATGACCTTCATGGTTTCGTCAAGCACTGGCAGGATGGGAGCCGTTCGTTTCCCGGCAGCTAGCTTGACGCGCTTGAGATTAGGATCGGCCTCGCTATGCGACAGCCATTGCTTGCGAATCCGGCCGCGGTTTTGCGTCACCAGGATCTTCAGCCGCTTGGCCCCGCCCGCAGCACGCGAAGGCCGATTCTCCGCGTTAGATGATGCCCGCCCCAACTGCTGATCGATCTCTTCCTGTGCCTGACGCAGAGCGCTTTCGACTTCGTCCGAACGCCGGTCCCCGCGTGCCACCCGGCTCACATAGGAAGGATCTACTTTAAGCTTGCGCGCGATCCTTACATACAGGCCGCGATATAATGTCTGGGGCGATTGTATTTTCGAATTTGCGTTTGTGTTAGAATTGTCACGGTACATGACAACCTTTCATGTAGACTGGCGACAGGGTGCCGCCTAACGCGAGCGTTAGAACAGCCGCGTTAGCTACAGTCTAGCAGGCGCACCATGAGCAACACAAGAGATGCCAAGCTCGAGTGGGCAAAGCGGATCATCGCCCTTCGTCGTCGCCTCCAGATGAGCCAATCTGAACTCGGTCAGCAGATGAATGCTTCCGCGATGGCAGTATCGCGCTGGGAGCGCGGTGTGCAAGAGCCTCCGGCCAACATTTACGTTCAACTTGGGAACATCACCGGCGATCCCGAGTGTTGGTACTTCTGGGGTCGCGCAGGATTGAGCAGCGACGATCTCATGCGAGTTTTGCCCGCCGCCCGCTCTCGCTTGCGCAAAGATCGTATGTTGAAGCTGGAGGTCGTCCAAGCTGGAGCTCATCGGACGCCCAAGCGATCGGCTGACCTCGTAGCCATCCCGTTTTTGCCGGTTGTAGCAGCCACTCATGGAGGGAAGGGCGATCCGGTGGAAAGCCTCAATGATATCCCTCCGGAGACCATGTTGGCTGCGCCCAGCAAGTGGTGTCCCAACCCGGCCTATACCAGCTGTTTACGCGTTCGCGGCCGTTCCATGATGCCGCTCATTCACGACGGCTACATCATCGTGATCGACACCTCCCAGACTAACCGCGCCAGGCTTTACGGGCAGATCGTGGTAGCGACCCACAAAGATCACGGACTTATCGTTTCCCGCCTGCAACGCTTCGATCACACCGAGGTTCTGGTCCCGGAAAACCGGGAGTATGAGTCCACTGCGGTGTCTATCAATGGCTGGCGGATCGTCGCCAAAATCCTTTGGTGGATTGGGCAAGCCGCTTAACTTTTTTTAGCACTTCCTGCAGTAAAAGTTTTGGCCCACCCTTTTCGCGCGAACGCGAATAAGGGTGGGCCATGTCGCTACGGATTTGCCTTTACTTCTTTTCCTGCTGCGCCCGTGGCTGCTGTTTTTGCTGCAAGTGTTGCGCCTGCTGCGCGTGTTTTTGCTCCATCTGCTGCGTCTGTTGCTGGTGCCGTTGTTCGGTCTGCTGCTTCTGCGCCTCATTCGCGTTCTGTTGCGCTAGACGCTGATGCTCCTGCTCCTGTTTCTGCGCCAGCTTTTGATGGTCCTGCTGCTGTTTCGCGTACAGCTTGTCCTGCTGCTGCTGGTATTTCTGGTCCGTTTTAGCGTTCCCTGTGTTCGGAGCCGCGGGACGCTCGTGAGGCTGAAGGTCCTTGGCGTCGTTTGGAACCGGCGGACGAGGAACATTATTCGCCGGACGACCTGCCGCCTCGCTACCCCGTTCTCCAGCGTTCGGCGGACGAGGAACATTGTTTTCCGGTCGGCCAGCCTGCTCGTTGCCACGCTCGCCTGCGGGCGGATGGTAGGGTGCTCCTGCTTCTCTCGCCGGCACAACTCCCGCGCCCTTGAGTTCGCCAGGTCGGGCCGTGGCTGCGACGGGTGGTCTGCCCTGGTTCACCGAAGCCCGTTGTTGCGGGTCATTGCGGGCCGCTTCTTCATGCTGAGTCTGAGCGGCTACCGGCGGTAGGTGTTGCTCATGTTCAGCAGCTTCTTCTTGCGGTGTCGCACGCGCCGTGATCCCTCCATTGCCTCCGTTGTAGCTAACGCGATTGACCGTGGTGTTATTGATCACGGTCGTGTTGTAAACATTGTGAATGTTCGTGACATTCACGTTGTTCACAGAACGGTTGTAGAAGAACTGTCCACCTCGCCATTCGCCACCCTGATAGCCATTGCCGAAATAGCCGAACCCGTAGTTGATTCCACCGTAGAATCCAATGTGCGGACCCCAATAACCGACATGGAAAAAGAATGCAGAGCCGCCCCAACCCCACCATCCCGGAGTCCACAGGAATCCAGGTTGCGGAGCCATCACCCACGTACCTGGCACCCAGTAATAGCCATCAGGACCGTAAGCCCAGTAACCGGGTGTCCAGAGATAACCAGGTGATGGACAGGGTGGTTGCTCGTACACCGGCAACGCCGGCGGACCGAAGTTGACAGAGATGCCGATACCGATCTGCGCGCCCGATGTTGCCGGCAGCGCCATCATCACAATTGCGAACAATATCGAACACAGTACTACTGAAGCACTGCATCGTATTCGTTTCATAGTTCCTCTTGCCTGCTAAATTTTTGGCCCCACTCGTTGGGGCAGATTTGAAATCTCCGTGCTACACAAACACAAACCCTGACTCGATCACTATGTTGCGCTGGGACATCCTCTGCCCTGTGCAGCATAACGATAACAGCTCCGCACCAACCCGACTAGCTGCGACGCGCAACCCTAGCGCAGGGTAAGGATTAGCGCACACGCAATCTATACGGTTAGCGCTGTAGGCATTTTACTTAGTTGCTGTACAGGGTGCCCCACGCGAAGCTCAGAAAAAGACTGTCCGTTCCATTTTGGAAAGATTCGTCGCGCTGGCCGCAGGCGGGACTGGTTCTGTTCCCACCCGCGTTTAGAAAACCGTCACGCACCAGGCTGCGTCACTTGAACGATGTTGTTGCGTACGGCGTAAAGCACCAAATCGCTCACCGAATGAAATTGAAGTTTGCGCATGATATTGGAACGATGAGTTTCCGCGGTTTTGACACTCAGGCCCAGAGTCACCGCGACTTCCTTGGTGCTGCTGCCCTCCGCCAGCAACTGCACGACTTCACGTTCCCTGGGAGTCAGCGGAGTGCGGCCTGGCAAAAAGGATGTCCCACCCCTCAGATAGCCCTGCAACACCATGGCCGCTACTTTCGGCGTGAAGTATGTCTTGTCGCGCAGCAAGGCGTCCACTGCAGCCACCAGCTCACATCCCGAATCAGATTTCAGAAGATACCCGCGAGCGCCAACATCCAGCACGTCATGGATAACCTGGTCGGAATCATGCAGGGTGAGGATGAGGACTTTTGTAGCCGGATTCGCCTTCACAATCTGTCGCGTCGCCTCCAGTCCGTTCAGGCCCGGCATGCTTACATCCATAACGATGACGTCAGGCATCAACTGCTTCGCTTTTTCTACCGCCTCGCGCCCGTTACACGCCTCCCCGCATATTCGCCACTCTGGCTGTTGCTGGAGTATCGCGATTAAACCTTTGCGCACCACTTCATGATCGTCCGCTACCAAGATGCGAAATGCTGCCACAGAACACCTCCTAGGAATCTGACTTTGACCCCAGGCGACGCCGAACGGCGCCGACCCATCCTCGTGATTGCCTGCACCTGGACGCAGTCAACCCAACCTTCCGTGGAAATTTCGCCAGAGAGACGGCAGCGCGATTACAAGTTACTTTCAATTCTTAAAGCACCAGCCTTGCCAAATCGGGAAATCCTGTAGAGTCCTGGGCTTAGGGCGTAGCAACCTGCGCGGCTATGTAATTTTTACTAGGCAATCCAAAACGACGCTTGCAGTCGTGCAACAGTTTTGCACAACGTCTATCGCTGAGATTTATTTTGTTCGCCTGCTCGCGTTTTCAGTTTTAATACCTCGCCTCTAAATGTTCTGCTTGTGATCTAGCTCATATCCAGATGCGACACAGGTCACCGAGAATAAATCTGCCTCACCATACTCTGTAGATGCATTTAAACCTTTTTTCGGAGTGGATCCATGGCCTATGTAATTACCAGTTCCTGTATCAAAGACCTGCTGTGCGCCGACGTTTGTCCGACCGATTGCATTCACCCCAAGAAGGACGAGCCTGGCTTCGAAGCGGCGACCCAGTTATATGTGGATCCGGCGGGCTGCATCGACTGTGGCGCTTGCGTCCCGGTGTGCACCTCGGATTCGATCTACGCAGTAGAGGATCTGCCGGGTGAATTGCAGGAATTTGTCGAAGTGAACGCAACCTACTACGCCAACTGAAGAGCAGCTTGAGAAGCGGCCCTGAAGAATCAGGCTGGGCCGGAAATACGGGCGTGTTCTGCAGGCGGATTGTGCGCCCGAGAGCGCTGTCTGCTCCTGCCGGCGTTGACATTTAGCTGGCCCGGTTTTATCGTTGCCACCCGGACAGCAATGAATATCGTCAAGGCAACTCACCGGTTCGAAGAGTGGCTGGGCCGCCACACCACGCTGGTGCAGGCTGATCTACGCCTCAAGCATGAGCGCATGGCGGAAGCCCCATTTCCTTTTCTTCGCGCCACCTTCTATCGCTGGATGCAGATCTGGCCGGAGATTTGCCCTGACTTGGCCAAAGCTCCCAGGGTTCTCGCCGTGGGCGATCTCCATGTGGAGAATTTCGGCACTTGGCGGGACGTTGAAGGCCGCCTGGTTTGGGGGATCAATGACTTCGACGAAGCCGCCATCCTGCCCTACACCCTCGATCTGGTGCGGCTCGCCACCAGCGCGATGTTCGCCATCGCCGCCGGCCACCTCACGCTGAAACCCAAGGACGCGTGCGCATCGATCCTGGAGGGCTACAAGGAATGTCTCGTCCACGGCGGCCGCCCCTATGTGCTCGAAGAGAACAACACCTGGCTGCGGCAAATCGCAACCGGAGTGCTGCGTGATCCCGTTCACTTCTGGCGCAAAATGGACGGCCTCTCCAAGGTCCGTGGCGGAGTCGCCGTGAGTGCGCGGGAAGCTCTTGAGCACCTGATGCCGGAGAACTCTCTCAATTACAGAACCGTTCGCCGGGTCGCTGGTCTGGGAAGTCTGGGACACGTTCGCGTAGTCGCAATCGCGCTCTGCCGTGGTGCCAAAATCGCTCGCGAAGCCAAGGCGCTCGTACCCTCCTCAGTTTACTGGGCCAGTGGAGATGAGGGTCCTTCCGAGATCATGTACCAGGCCATCATCAGCCGTGCTGTTCGCGACCCCGACCCCTTTGTGCAACTGCGAGGTCGCTGGATTGTCCGCCGCTTGTCACCACATTGTTCCCGCATCGAACTAACCGTTCTGCCCACCGACCGTGACGAGCTCCGCCTTCTTTCTGCCATGGGATGGGAAACCGGCAACATTCACCTCGGCAGTGTAGACGCGTGCAAATATCTCCGCCGTCACCTCAGCCGCCTCAAACCAAGCTGGCTATACACAGCCGCAAAGAGCATGGAAGAGGCGGTTGCCGCGGACTGGCGCACCTGGAAAAAATCCGCGGGCTCCTGAAGCATTTCGATTCAGCGATCAGATTTGTCGAGGGAACCCATGGCACATCGCGTCTGCCGATTCCAGCCGTGCCGCGGTTCCCGCAGTCTCACGCCTCAGCGCATTCAGCAGTTCGTCCAGGATCACCTGCAGCGATTCTGGATCTTCTCGGAATGCACGCCGCACGCTTTCCCGGTCAACCGCCAATTCGCCAATCAGCCGCGCACCTTTAATATTGGGCTCTTCGACCACGGGCAGAATCCAGCCCAGCCGTTGTCGGCGGCGATCTCCTTTCTTATGTCCAACCGTGGCAAACGGATAGTCCAAACTTCCCGTCGTCATCCAGTGCACCACCAGCTCCTCCACGTGTCCACCGCTGCACGCCGCATAGATTCCACGTCGACTCGACAGTTCGTCCTGCCACTCAAGAACCTTCAGCTTGTCTTCCCAATGGCTCTCCGCCACCAGAAACCATACCTGTCCCGCTGATCTTTCCTCGCCGCAGATCGTGCACTCCTGCATCTTTGGGTTATCCACGTTGTCCTTCCTATGCGGACTGTTCGGTCCGGCTCGTTGCGTTCTTGGATACTTCTTGCCCCTGCCGAGCTTCCATGGGCTTCTTCTTGGCTACGTCAGACCGCGGAACTGTGACCACTCCTCGGCCCTTTTCGTACGACAGAGTCAGCGCGAACGCACACTGCTCGCATAGCCAGTAGTATTCGATGCGATTCGCCGACTGGCCTCGCCAGTGCGCTCGCCGCAGCGTCGACCTTTCGAAAGGTTCCTTTTCCACCAGGAACAGTTTCCCCTGACTCAGTTTGCGGAATGGGACGAGACAGGTTGGATTTGCGCATTTGTGCAGCACCGGTGAAGCCTCCAAAAGCCGATCTAAGTCAAGAGCGAGCAATTGCGGATGCACGCCAAGGTCCGAAGCGCGATGCCCTGCGCGCTTCTCGAACCACTTTGAAAGCATCAGGCTGCAACACCCCCGCTTGCGCCTGAAGAAACCATCGTGCCCACCCGTGGTCCCGGTGACGAAATCTCGGCATCCGCCGTGCCACCACGAAATATTCTTCCTCTCGACGAATTCCCACCCAATCCCTATCATGGAAGACATCCCACTACTTCGAGGTAACGATATGGCCGAACCAACTTATGAAGAATTGAAAGCCCGTTTAGCCGAATTGGAGAAGCAAGGCCCGCGCCGCACCGGCAGCCTGGAATTTCGGGTGAGCGAAAAAGGCGGAGTCAGCGTGTATGGACTCGGCCGCTTTCCCGTCACGTTGTATTACGAGCAATGGACGCGCCTGCTGGACGCCGCCGAAAAGCTCCGCGAATTCCTTGAAGAAAACAAATCGAAACTCAAGCTCAAAGACCAATAGCTTCGACCGCGAGCAGTATCTCTATCTCACCACTCAAGGCCGCAGCACTGGTCTGCCCCGCGAAATCGAAATCTGGTTCACCCATCGTGATGGGCGCTTCTACCTGATCGCCGAATACCCAACTTCGCAGTGGATCCGGAATCTGCAAGCCCATCCGGAAGCGCAGGTGCGCGTTGCCGGTGAAAACTTCACCATCCGTGCCCGCATCGTCTCTCCCGAAACCGAGTCCGAGTTGCACCGCGCCATCGCTGAACTCTCGCGCCAAAAATATGGCTGGGGAGACGGTACGATAGTAGAGTTAACCAGAACTGAGAACCGAGAACCAGGAACCGAGAACTGATTTAAGACTGACATGATTTAAGACTGACATGATTTAAGACTGAACAAGAATGGCATCCTCCGAAGACATTCTGACTCTTCCACCACCCCCAGCCGATGCGCGTCTGTCCTACGGCACCGATCCCAATCAGTTCGCAGACCTGCGCCTACCCAAAACCAAAGGCCCATTCCCGGTCGCAATGGTCATCCACGGAGGCTTCTGGCGCGCGAAATACGACCTCGCCCACACCGGACACCTCTGCGCCGCGCTCACCGCCAAAGGCATCGCCACCTGGAACATCGAATATCGCCGCGTAGGAAACCCCGGCGGAGGCTGGCCCGGCACTTTCGAAGACATTCGCAACGCCTATCGCTACCTGCCGCAAATTGCCAAGCGCTACGACTTCGACTCCACAAAAATTCTCGTGATGGGCCACTCCGCCGGTGGACAACTCGCCCTCTGCCTCGCAGCTCACGAATCGTCGCTCAAACGGGTGGTCTCACTGGCGGGAGTATTGGATTTGCAGAAGGCGTGGGAACAGCATCTCAGCAACGACGCGGTTGTGGCTTTTCTTGGAGGCAAACCCAGCGAAGTGACAGAGCACTACCGCGAAGCCGATCCCATGCAGTTAGCCATCGATCACGCCACGGCGCAATGGCTGATACACGGCGCCGGAGACGACACCGTCCCCTCCTATTTCAGTCGCCAGTACGCCGAGCTAAAGAAAACCCGCGGAGAAGATGTCCATTACACCGAAATCTCAACCGCCAGCCATTTCGACCTGATTGATCCCCGCTCGACCGCCTGGCCCACAGTAGAAAACACCGTCCGCCGTCTGCTCGCTTAGAGGCTCAGAGTCGGATCAATGAGGTTCGGGTGCCCCGCTCCTTGCGGGCTTTGCAAGGGGCGGGCTGCTGGTATGCCCTATTCCGGTCTGAGGACTCGCGACCCTGTGGACACTGATCACGCTCGGGTGTAACATCGCCAACAATTCGCGCTTTTCCCAAGCCGGAGGCAGCAATATCAGACGGCCCTTTGTCATGACTCTCAAAAACATCACCTTGAGAATGACTCTGCCTACGATGCTCGTCGTCATCGCAGCGCTGTGTTGTGCCGCGTCAGCCGAATGGAAAGAGAAAGTTCTCTACAGCTTCCAAGGAACCCCGGACGGGCTCTATCCGATTGGCGCTCTCGCATTCGACAAGGCCGGGAACCTATATGGCGCGACCTCGTGGGGAGGCGAAGGCCCGTGCGCCCCAACGCAGTGTGGAACCGTTTTTCAACTTACACCGACGGACAACAACGGTGGGCCATGGACCGAGAACGTGCTGCATATTTTCAAAGGCCGACAGCACGGAGACGGAAATACCCCAGCGGGCGGAGTGATCTTCGACGCCGCCGGCAATCTCTATGGCACCACTGCCTACGGCGGCACGGGCAACTGCGTTGTCCTGGGAAGCAAAACGGGCTGCGGCACAGTGTTTGAAATGAAGCCGCCCACCACGAAGACCGGCAAATGGACGGAAGAGGTGCTGTACAGCTTCAAAAGCGGCAAAGACGGATATCTTCCGAATGGTGATCTGACCTTCGACAGTGCTGGCAACCTATACGGGGCGACGCAATACGGCGGAGGCTATGGGAGTTGCAACTCTCCGCTGTACCAGTACTGCGGTACGATCTTCAAGCTAAGCCCACCTAAGACCAAAGGCGGTAAGTGGACGGAGAAAGTGCTGTATAGCTTCAAGAGCGGCACTGACGGCGCGAATCCCAATGGCGGCTTGCTCCTTAATAGCAAAGGCGCGATCTACGGGACGACGGCTGCCGGCGGAAATCAGAACTGCAAGTACGACGCGTCCGTTGGTTGCGGTACGGCCTTCGAACTCGACCCGCCTGCGACGACTGGCACGTCGTGGGGTGAAAAGGTACTTCACCGATTTAGAGGGGGTTTTGGCGACGGGCAAGGCCCGAATGGGAACCTGATCTTCGATGCGAGCGCACGTGTATTTGGTACGACACGCGGAGGCGGCAGCGCGGAGAGCGGCACCATCTTTCAACTTGGAATCGTCAAAGGAACCAAAAGGTGGGCGGAGACTATTCCGTACAGCTTCCAAGGCGGTGTTGACGGATGGGCACCTGACGGCGGCGTGGTAATTGACCCATCAGGAAACCTCTACGGGACAGCCACAGTTGCCACGACCAAGGTTCAGGGTACCGTATTTCGGTTGCAGCCCTCCAAAGACAATTCCTGGGTTTTTACAACGCTCTACGGTTTCGCGGGGGGAACAGATAGTGGGAACCCGACTGGCAGTTTGATTCTTCGCGAATCTGGCGCCCTTTTCGGAACGGCGAACCACGGCGGAGATGGTCCTTGTCAAGGCGGTTGCGGGACAGTGTTCCGCGTGAGGCGGTGACAAAGCCGGAATTGCCTAAGCACAATTCCGCAACACCAAAGCCGAATTCTTCGACCCGAACGCAATGCAATTGCAAACCGCATGTTCGCACTGGTCTTCTTCCGCCCAACTTCCGGCACATAATCCAAATCGCACTCCGGATCGGGCGTCTCCAAATTGATCGTCGGCGGAATCTGCCCACTCTGCATCGCGACAATCGCCGCCGCCACACCCGCCGCCCCGCACGCCCCCTGCGGATGCCCAATCTGCGACTTCAACGCCGACATCGGAACCTCCCGCGCCCGTTCTCCCAGCACCAGCTTCAGAGCCCGCGTCTCGATGCGATCATTCAACTGCGTCGAAGTGCCATGCAGATTCACGTAGTCCACATCCTGCGCAGCAATTCCGGCTTCCTTCATTGCCAGCCCAATCGCCCGCGCCGGTTCTTCACCGCACTCCTGCAACCGCACCCGATGAAACGCTTCGCAGGTCGACCCATACCCGCAAATTTCCGCCAGCATCTTCGCCCCGCGCGCCCGCGCGTGTTCGTATTCTTCGAGCACAAACATCCACGCTCCCTCAGCCAACACAAATCCGTCGCGGTCCACCGAGAATGGACGCGATCCCCGCTCCGGCGCATGGTTCCACGAGTCCGTCAAAATCTTCATCAGGATGAATCCCTTAATAATCCCCAGCGCAATCGGCGCATCCGCACCCCCGCTCAACACCATGTCCAGCCGTCCCGATTGAATCTGCCGCATCGAATATCCGAACGCGTCCGTCGACGAAGTGCACCCCGTCGTGATCACGTGGCTTGCTCCGCGCAATCCAAAACGCACATTCAGTTCGCTCGAAAGCGCGCCCATCACTCCCGTCGGAACGCAAAACAAACTCATCTGCTTGTACTGCTGATGAAAGAACAGACGATATTGTTCCTCGGTGAATTCCTGCGATCCGCCGCCCGATCCAATGATCACGCCAAAGCGCCGTTTTTCCTCAAGGGGCAGGGAAGCGTGATCGAACCCGGCCGAGCTCAAAGCCTCCGTAGCCGCCGCCAAAGCCAGCGGCAGCACCCGCGACACATGCTTGCGTTCGCGCTTTCTCCACCCAAGCCAATTCGTCGAAATCGCGGAACCTCCCCGGCAATTTGCACCGGAATCTCCGCGGAATCAAAACGCGAAATCCGCCGCACTCCACTCCGCCCCAGAAGAATGCCCTCGGAAAACGCAGCATTCCCCACCCCGTTCGGACTCACCACTCCCATCCCGGTAATCACCACTCGTCGTCCCATATCTTTGCCTCCATTACCTCAGCCGTCACAAATTTATCTCGGGAAGGGCACGGCTTCAGACGTCGTGGAAAACTGCTGCTTCGTATCGGGGCATCGCTTTAGCGATGCTGTAACCGGCGCGGAATCACTGGCGCCTTCAGGCGCTGCAGCTCCCATCGCCACTTTTCCGCAACCTCTCCAGCCGCCATTGTCGAAATCAAGGATATACGAAGAGGAGTTCCCGCAGTGCTTTATAATCGCGTTTCGCAACGAGGGAGCTTTTGGCCTACGAAGACCTACGTGATTGGATCGCCGCGCTCGACCGCGCCGGCGAATTAAAGAAAATTCGTACCGAAGTCGATCCCATTCTCGAAATCACCGAGATCACCGACCGCGTCAGCAAGATGCCCGCAAGAATAACGGTGGCCCGGTCATCCTCGCCCGGAGGCCCCGCTCTGCTCTTCCAAAACATCAAAGGCCATCCCGGCGCACAAGTCCTGATCAACCAATTCGGTTCGGCCCGCCGCATGAATCTCGCGCTCGAAGTCGATAAGCTCGACGAAGTCGCCGACCGCATCCGCCAGTTCATCGACGTAAAATCTCCGCAAGGCTTCCTCGACAAAGTAAAGATGCTTCCAATGTTCGCGGAGATGGGAAAGTTCTTTCCGAAAACCGTTTCCAGCGGGCCATGCAAAGAAGTCATTCGTCGTGACAACTTCTCGCTCGATGACTTTCCCATCCTGCAATGCTGGCCCAAAGACGCCGGCCGCTTCATCACGCTACCTTGCGTGGTAACGCGTGATCCCAAAACCGGCAAGCGAAACGTCGGAATGTACAGAATGCAAGTCTACGACCAGCACACCACCGGAATGCACTGGCAAAGACAAAAAGTCGGAGCCGAACATTATCGCGAGCGTATACGAGAGACGCAGCAATTAACGTCTCGAAGAGTGGATGTGATGGCGCGCTCCTCCGGCGGATCTGTGATCGTCGACGGCGATCGTCCCACCGGCAAAATGGAAGTCGCCGTAGCCATCGGCACCGATCCCGCAATCACATTTTCCGCCATCGTCCCCGCCCCTCCCGACGTCGAAGAATATCTAATCGCCGGATTCCTCCGCCAGAAACCAGTCGAGCTAGTAAAGTGTGAAACAGTAGACTTGGAAGTTCCCGCCACGCAGAAATCATCCTAGAAGGCCACGTAAATCTCGACGAACTAAAACCCGAAGGCCCATTCGGCGATCACACTGGGTTCTACTCGCTGGAGGATCTTTATCCCGTTTTTCATCTCAGTTGCATCACTCATCGCAAAGATCCGATTTACTCGACCACTATCGTGGGTAAGCCTCCGATGGAAGATGGTTGGATGGGCAAAGCGGTCGAGCGCATTTTTCTTCCGCTTATGAAACTCACTATTCCCGAGATTGTCGACATCAATCTTCCCGTCGAAGGCGTGTTTCATAACCTGATGATCGTTTCCATCAAGAAGTCGTATCCGGGACAGGCGCGCAAGGTGATGAACGCGGTCTGGTCGCTGGGGCAGGCTATGTTCACCAAGTGCATCCTCGTGGTCGATGAAGACGTCAACGTGCAGGACATCGCCGAGGTCACGCTCAAAGTGCTCAACCACATTGATCCCGAGCGCGACATTCAGTTCATGCTCGGCCCCGTCGATTCCCTCGACCACGCCTCCCGACTGCCCAATTACGGATCGAAGATGGGCATCGACGCGACTCGCAAATGGTCCAGCGAAGGATTCACCCGTCCCTGGCCCGACGAAATCCTCATGGACGAAAAGACCAAAGCGCTCGTCGACAAGAAATGGAAAGAGCTGGGTCTGGAGTAACCGTCAAAGCAGAAACCTTGCGGGCGACGTTTCAGGCGAGTGGAAAAGTCGCAAGCCGGGTTACATTGCACTGAGGATTTTTATGCGCATTCCATCTCGATTACCCGCGCTCGTCACTCTGCTGATTGTCTGCGCCGCCAGCGCCCTCGCGCAGAAAACTTCCGACACCGAGCGTCAACTGTTCAACTCGGTGAACCAGGAACGCAAGGCCCACGGATTATCTCCGTTGAAGTACGACGAAGCTCTGGCCACCGCCGCCCGCGCCCATGCCCAGCGCATGGCCGAGCAGGGAACCATCTCGCATCAACTTCCCGGCGAGCCCAATCTCCTCACCCGCGCGAAAGCGGCCGGCGCTCACTTCTCTTGGCTTTCCGAGAACGTGGACGAGGGACCGAACGCCGCCGCCATTCATCAAAGCTTCATGAAGTCTCCGCAACACCGCGCCAACATCCTCGACACCGACATGGACTCCGCCGGCATCGGCGTAGCCGAACGCAACGGCCAGCTCTACGCGGTCGAAGATTTCTCCAAAGCGAAGTAGGCCTGAAGGTAGGTTCCTACGGCGGACAGTTACCCTTTGGCTTCGGCGACGGGTATGCCCACTGCTAAGGATAACTTCTGCCTGAAGTTCTCCCAGTCCTGCCCTTTCTGTGTGAGGACTTCGGTCACGTCAAACCACTCGTTTGTGGTCGGCGAACCTGTTTGAAGTTTTGAGAGCGCGACGCCTTTCTTAGAGATTAACGTCCAGAAGTCCTTGAAGCCCTGCTGCTTGGCTTTCCGATGCGACTTCTCGGCTTCCCCGGCGCGATTGTGAGCATTGCTGGCGTCCGTTCCGCCTTTGACCTCTATGGCCACTGTGTTGTTTGGCTTACCGCTCGTGATCGACTCTCTCACGCATACATCCGGATCGTGGGACAACGTAATAACCACGGTCCGACCTGACGCGTTGTTCAATGTGAGTTTCCTATCGCTCTTTTCAATTATGGATTTCTCGACGATCGCTGCAATCGCAACGAAAACGCCTTGCATAGCGGTTTTCCCTATCACTGTGTTGTTGGCGCCTTGGAACTTAGAGCCTAGCGTCAATAGTTGCAGTTCCTGAAGATCACGTGGGCTAATGCCAGGTATCTGGCGCACCAGTTCTGCTAGCGGTTCCGACATGGCGCAGCAGAAATCAGGCACTAGCGACGCTTGGTTTTTATCCATCGTCCCCCTTTCTTCCATGCTCTTGAACCGACCCATGCCTGTTGATTGTGCGTAGAATCCTTTCTGAGGAGCGCCTAGCAGCAGGCGATAGTAGCCGACAAGGGAAGGCTTTCTTTCAACAACGGCAGGAACTGGGAACACGTGTTCGTCTCTGACCCAGCCGCCGCCAGGATTTTCTGTGCGTCAGCCGGAACATATTGGGCAAGTTGGTCTTTGACTGTTTTCTGATCTAACTGTGCCAGGGCATCCGACAAGGCGTCGATGAACCATTGCTTTCGCGCGGCGACAAGAAGCTGGTGAAACTGCACTTGTCGCGCTGCGCCAGGCGGGCGCAAAACAACCTTCGCGGCTGCTTTCGTTGATTTCTTCACAATGGCTGAGGCGACGTTTACTCGCACTTCTTCGACTTACGAAACACCAACCAGAAACAGTGCTGCCTTCTGGTGTGGTGGGCAGTCTTCCACTTGGGGTCAATAATTGGCCCTTTTCGTATCTTGACTATGCAATCGCAGGGCGTGAAGCCAGCCTCGCGCGCAGCATTTATGAAGTCGATGTGCGCCCACTGATAACGATGATGATGTACGTAGTCCGTTATCTTGCAAAGCAAGATACCTTCCGTCTTGAGTACGCGATAAGCCTCCTTTACAAACGGTGGGAACGTATGTGTAAACGTGTAATGATTCTCCTTGGACGAACGGATGACCAAACCGAAGCGCGTACTGAAGTCCTTCTTGTTGTCCTTGCCCTGATTCGGAATGTGCGGCGGATCGTATACCACGGCGTCAAAATACTCGTCACGAAACGGCATTTGGGTATTGTCAGCGACGATCATGGGGCGATGGCGAGGATCGATGTCCAATCCGACAACCGGGCGCTTGCTGTCTTTCCAAAAGCGACCGCCATTCACAGTTGCGTCCAAAACTCTGCGCGGCTTTCGACGCGGATAAAACTCTAACATCCGTTCCAGAAGCACGGAGTCTTCGTCGAACCATACGGATGCCAAAGGTGAATATTCAGAAATTTTCTCCGGATCCGCTTTTGCCTTAAGAGAACCTCGAAGTGGCTGAAGAACTGTTGCCATCGGTACTTCCTTGTACACTCCGGTTGCGCCACATCGCAACTGTGAATCATTAGCAAAAAAGGTGCCCTGCTGTGGATTGCTTTTCGCCACTTAAGCCAGTTTGCCACAGTTGTGCGGTGAAGAAAAGGCGAATATGGTAACGTTTGGGCATAGGAGCTGCTGGCCGGGCCAAGCCTTTCTCGAAACGCGCGCATCGTTTCTTCCGGACTACCTCGGGGAGGGCGATTTCGTATCGGCGGTTAAGGGGTACAAACCGCACATGACAGAGGAAGAACTGCAAGCGTGATTATGCGGTTTCGCGCCGCCGTCCGCGAGAAGCGCGGGCTTTATTGACGATCCGCTCGAAATTTTCTTCGGCCTTGTTTAATTCTTCTTTGCTGAGCTTCTTGCGCTGGGATTCAACCAGATTCTCGAAGCCCTCGGCAAGAGTTGCCATCGCGGATTTTGGCTTCTGGGCAGATGTCGCCATGGGAGAACCTTTTCTGGAACGTGTGCCTTTGTTCCTCATACAGTTTAACCTACGCGGCAAGATCAGGTGGGGCTACGTCACTGAAGTAACATCGTTCTTTGAGTTTGTTGGATTTTTACAGGCCGCATGGGCGAGGCTCGTGCGGAGAACTCCCTGCGGGTTCGTTGCCGGGTGCGGCAGACGCGGGGTCCCTCGACTGCGCGTGAGCGTCCTTTGGACGATCACGCTGCGCTCGGGATGACAGATTTATTGGTGTGGCCTCGCTGACGGCTCTGGCTGAGCGGGTAAGTTGCATGGATCCTTCGTTGGCAGGCCCTCGCGTTGCGAGGGTCTGCGCTTCCTCAGGATGACGGTTGTTTGCGGTGTCCCGTGTAGCTTCTTCTTCAAGTACTTTTCATCCTGTCATCCTGGGCGGAGGGAGTCGAAAGATCCCGAGGTCCGTGGTGTCTCCTCTTGCTGCCGAGAGGTATTCTCACCAGGCACCCGCCCGACGGTGTTCATGCGGAGAACTCCCTGTCGGTTTCCTGGTGGGTGCCGGCAGACGCTGGGTCCCTCGACTGCGCGTGACCGTCCTTCGGACGATCCGGCTCCGCTCGGGATGACAGATTTTTGGAGGTGCGACTGTTCGTTGGCCGACGTTGGCGTCCACAGAACGGACGCGGAACCTGGGGCAGCCGAGGGTTTCTGTCCGCTTGGTCAGCGTCGGGTTTTGGGTGGGACTGGTTGGGGATTGGTCAGGAGGCTCCAGGCTTCGCGGTATTTTTCGTAGCGTCCTACGGTTTTGCTGTCTGGAGCGGGATAGAGCGGGAGGCTGGTGCGCGGGGTGAAGGCTTCGACGGGGATGATGTACCAGACACCGAGGGAGATGATGTGGGCCACGAGGAAGTCGATCTGGTCGGCAGTGTAGGGGACGTGGCCCTTGGAGGCCCAGTAGGCGTTGATGATGCAGCAGCCATTGTCGGCGTCATGGCCGAGGCCTCCGGCGGTGGATTTGACCTGGATGCGCCAGAGGTGCTGGCCGGTATCGATGATGAAGTCGTAGCGTTGGCTGTCGCCGACGGGTTCGTAGACTTTGAAACCGAGCTCCGTCGCCTTGAGGGCGAAGGCGATTTCGGATAACTCTCCTTGACGTTTACGAGTGCAGTTGCCGGCTTCTTTGGACAGACCTGATGGCGAGCGACGGAGGCGACCTACGGATTGTTTTTTCATGGGCAATGCAAGATGGCGACAGCGGCTGGGCTGTGCCGGATCTTTTCTCCTTAAGATTTTGGAATTGGTTTGGAACGGGTTCAGAACGGCTTGCGCACAAAATAGAAAAGGCGCGGGGATGATCCCGCGCCTGAATTCTGCTCTATTTCCAGACTAGCAGGTTGCAGGGGTAAAAGTGCCATGGTTGTCAGATTTATTTTCTCCATGGAATGAGTCGATTACGGGAAAAAGCGGGCTTGAGGGGGCTTGACAAGATTTTTCCCAAAACGGGATTTGGCGAAAATTCGATGCTGTAAGAGTTCAGGAAGGTTTGGCAAATGTTCCGCGGGCTAACATGCTTGGCATTGCCGTGGATTGGACGGGCATGGCCTGCGGAGAAGTCACTGAGTTCTCGCTGGTGGTGGAAGACTCGTCGAATCCAAGATCGATGCGTTCGCGGACTTCCTCAATGCGGGAGGTGACGATCGGAGTGCGATATTCGGGATGGCAGAATTCCAGGTGCATGCCGCGGCCGATGTAGCGCAGCTTGAGCATGGAGCCTCCCCAGGTCGAGCCGGCAATCGCGACCAGCACAGGTTCGGGGCAGAATTCGGGATGGCCGGAAATCAGAGCCTGGCTTTCTCCGAGGAACACTGCGGTATAGCGATGATGTTGGGTCTGGATCTCGAGCACAGTGGACGGCGGCAGGTCGCCGAGAGAAACGCCGCCTTCGATTTCCGAGCGGACAATATTGCCATTCACTTCGTCGCTGAGATTGGGATGCGGCATGAACATGGTCAAGTCCATCTGGCCAGATCAACTGTTCGAAAGATCATACCAGAGGACCGGTGGATGTCGAAGGTTACTTGTGGGGAGGGTCGGATGGGCGTGCATTCGGGCGCGAGGGAACAGAGGATTCGGCGCCGGCTAGCGAAAAAACAAGCCAGACTTTATCGGTCTGGCTGTGCGCGCGAAACCGGCGACTAGCTACTGGCCGATGGAGCTGGCCACCGAAGAAAATACGTTATTTGAACTTCCACCAATTAATCGGATGGTGCCCACAACGAGTACCAGAATCACGGCAAGCATGACGGCGTACTCGGCTATGTCCTGGCCCTGGTCATCCGCCCACAGGTTGCGGAAGATTTTGCTGTTCATTGTCCCTCTCCCTTCTGAATCGGTGAGCACAGTGTGCTACCGGGTCCACAAAAATACAAGTGCCAAGTCGTCTTACAAGTTTAGAAGACGAGGGGCACGGTTGATCGTGTGATCGAGTGACAATGCTTCACTCCTGGTAACAGTGTACTCTCGTTGATACGGAACTTCCTCAGGTTTGAAACTCAGGCGGAGAACGCGACGGATGATGGGAGCGATGTGGATTGCGCCGGCTCGGGGACGGGGTTGAAGGTGTCGACCTAAAGTTACTGTCAGACTTGCGGACAATCTATTATTCTACGTAGTCGCATCTGACCACGATTCTGGGGAAGGATTAATTAAGGCTGGAGGAATGCACAAGTCTGCTACGCGACGTTATGCCCGGTATCGCACGGAGATACCGGTGATTGTGAAGGTTCTGGGGACGGACGGCTATCTCCGGATACATGGTCGTTGCTTCGAGATTGCGGCGGCCGGACTGGGAGCTGTGATTACCAGCGAGTTGACGGCGGGAGAAATGGTGACTCTGGAATTCTCCATTCCTGACGTTCCCGAGATTTTCGTCATGCGATCTGTGGTTCGCCATAGGATGGGCTTTCTGCACGGTTTTGAATTCATCGGCGCGCTTCCGTATCAGAGCGACCTCATCCAGGCATTCTGCGAAAAGCTGGAGCCTTCGTAGCCGCTGGCATCCCTTCAGGCTCAAATTCCTAATCATGTGTAGGGGTGGCCCATTCTTGTGCATTCTTTGTGGAAGGGTGGAAGCGAGATACTAGCTGTGTAGCAGGTCTAGCGGTGAAAGTTCGGGCCCAAAAGTGAAGGATCATCCTCGGCCAGGCTGCGAATGAGTTCACTGCTGAGGTAATCGGTGCTGGCCGCCACGGTGTTGCCATAGCGCTTCTGGTAGGTCGAGCGGCTTTTGTCGATGTCTTCCTTGAGGCGATCGTACAAATCTTTGTGCTTACGGCCTTCGGCGACTTTTGCCTGGTTGTAGAGCTTGATTTCATCCATGAGGAGCCGGGCAAAGCGTTGTGCCTTGCGATGGACCTCGGCATCCTCCGGCGACATGTGCGCAAATGCGTCGGTCGCTGGCGCCGCCGCCGCCGCGGCCATGGCCGTGGGCACGGAAACCACTTCGGCTGTTGCCTCCGCCATTGCTGGTTCCTCGACTGCGACCGGAGGCGCCGCCGCGTGCTTGGGCGCGTGCCCGGCAAATGGATCGGAGAAGGATGAGACAGTTTGCACCGGAGGCGCTTCGAACTTTTCGCTTGCACCGGCCTCAGCTGCGCCATCTTTCAATGCCTGCTTGCGCAGCGACGCCACTTCGAGCCACGCACTGGTAGCCGCGACCAGCAGTTCGAGCGCGGCAGCTTCCATCTTTCCGCCGCCCGCTGTGCCAGCGTCGCAATAAACCAAAGCTGCCACTTTGTCTTTCAGACGCAGGGGAAGCAACAGCAGGGAATCTTCAGCGGGAGCGCCGAATTGCGAGATGAATCGCGGATCCATCTCTGACACGCCAGCGCTGACCACAGCTCGCGATTGCAACGACCTGCCCGGTGCCCGGCTGCTGACATCCAAGGAAAAATCCTTGACGTCGTCGCTGTTATCGAAACCACGCCCGTGCCACCCTGTTGCCGATCCTGACTTGATTACGAATAGCGCCGCTCGCCCGCTATAAGCGGCAGTGCTTTCGAGCAGAGCCCGTAAAATTTCCTTTTGCGTTGTCCCTGCATGAATAGAGGAGACTGCATTTAACAGATCGGCAGCACCACTCCCGGCTGACCCGGCAGATCCTCCCAGATGCGGTTGGACTTCTTCGAGAACCCGGCGAACCAGTTCTTTTCGCAACTCCGGAAGATGACCTTCCAGCACCTGAGAAACAGCCTTCTCGACAATTTGATCAATCGGAGTTTTATGTGCCATTGTTGCCGGACCACTCTAAATTTCTTAAATTCGCTCTTGCCAGAAGCACGTCAGACGAATTCAGGCATCGCTTTTGGTAGCGCACAATTTAACGTTGAGCTGAAAAAACGCATCTGAGTTTGAGTCCATCGGGGCAAGAAACTGTGGCTTGAACCGGTCTGCACATTCTCTTCCGGTGCTGAGCACGGCCTCTTTATTCCCCCAGCAAAGTTTTGATTATACGGCCAGTTGGCTGCGTCTCAACGATGACCGAAGTAACGTGTTCCAAGGCGAAAGCGCTGTCAGATGGAACGTAACCCTAACCCAGCCGAGGGAGGACTCGCGATTAGCGTCGATGGTCCAGTCATATTGCAAACGCAGCTGAATGAATGCAGTTTTCAGTTGCGGTTTCGACGTTTCTTCACCAGTTCCGAAACCCTGCTAAACTATTGCACTCAGCGTGCGTCAAAAGAGTTACGCGCGAACGCTGGTAACCAAGTAAAATAACAGTTCTTGATTGCGCGCCGCGTGAAAATTGTTGCATCGGATGAATGATGAGTACCATCCAACCCAAAGTAGACGAGCCGGTTTCTGACGAGCTGGCTCTTGTGCAAGCGGCGAAAGCCGGCGACGTCGGAGCCTTTGAAGATTTGGTTCGGCGGTACGACCGGAACGTTTTTCGAATTGCGCAACACATCACGCAGAACCGCGAAGACGCGGAAGATGTGGTGCAAGATGCGTTCCTGAAGGCGTACAGCAACCTTCATCAGTTCCAGGGGCAGTCGAAGTTTTACACCTGGCTGGTGCGCATTGCGGTGAACGAGGCGCTCATGCGGTTGCGGCGCCGTCGCCCCGAGCGCATGGTTTCGCTCGACGAAGAAGTTAAGACCGAGGAAGACTCGCTACCGCGCGAAGTCGCGGACTGGAGTCCGAATCCGGAGCAGCAGTACAACCAGGCGGAATTGCGGGAGATTTTAACCCGGACCATCCAAGGGCTGCCCGCGAGTTTCCGCACGGTCTTCGTATTGCGTGATGTAGAGGGACTTTCGACGGAAGAAACCGCCGAGGCGCTGGATCTTAGCATCCCGGCGGTGAAGTCAAGGTTGTTGAGGGCTCGCCTGCAATTACGCGAGCGCCTCAGCCGTTTTTTTCAACGACGCGAAAACGGCAAAGAAAAACCTGAAATCGGAGACGCCAACCAGTGAAGTGCGCAGAATTTCTGAATGAGCTGACTAACTACCTTGATGGTGCGATTGATGCGCGCACAAAAGCTGAATTGGAAGATCATCTGGCCTGGTGCCACAACTGCTACGTGGTCTGCGATACCACCAAGAAGACGATCGAGATTTATCGCGATTCCCAACTGTACGAACTTCCCGAAGACCTTCGCACCCGCCTTCGCACTGCCATTGTTTCCAAGTGTCATGCGCGAAAGAAGACGGGTCCGGAGCACGTCTGAGCTTTCGCTCTCCCGCGTAACTTGTTATTCCGCAAGCATATTTGCAGCTGCGCAACTGTAACGTTCGCGCCGGGTTTGTCACTATGGAAAGTTGACGAAACCTTTCCCTACAGCATGGAATCTAAGTGAATGGCTGTAGAAAGGCAGTTTGATTCCTGGGTGAAGGGCAAGCGAGGCACTTGGCTGTGGAGGTCAAACATGATCGCGAAGTTGGTCGATGCTTTCTTCGGTTGTTGGCATAATCGTTACAGTTTTCCTATTACCATGAGGCCCGCTTCCCGCAAGGGTTTCCGGCCCTCGAAGGCGGCAGCGCTGACCGGTATGTACGTGGTCTGTCTGGACTGCGGCAAAGAATTGCCCTATGACTGGAAAGAGATGAAGGTCATTGGATCGTCGTCAGAGGCGCGCCACTACGCGCAGGAATTGGCCACGAGACAAGCTGCGTAATCGTAACTGCAGCCGACATTTAGCTTGAGCCGCGACTGGGATCGCGGCTTTTTTATTGGCTGCTGAAGCGAAGGGTGGGCCACCCGCAGCGTAGCCGCTGCGCGCGAGATCCATTACCCGGCCGGATTCAGGATGACAAAATCCTAATATCTTTTCAGGTTCTGGTCATAAGGTAATTCTTGAGGCGGAATACAGGGTTTACTGTATTGGCTATCTGCACGCTGTCGGCTAAATTGTTTGTAGTTCGACGGCTAGTTTAAGGGCGGTCATGGGTTAGTGTTCAGCGAGGCTGACGTTCGACCCTTACGATCGCCCCCCCAAATTCCAGAGTTTCCTTCCCCCACGCTTCTCAGGTGTTCTTCGAGCTGCGTCACCCGTTTTGAGGGTTCATCCTCTGGCGGAGGGCGCAGCTGCTTTTTTGGGCAGGATCTCGCCGATGCGGCGTATCTGCGCCCCCACTCCGCGCAGCTTTTCTTCGATGTGTTCGTAGCCGCGGTCGATGTGATACACGCGATCGATAATGGTTTCTCCATCGGCGACCAGAGCGGCCAGTACCAGCGATGCGGAAGCGCGCAAGTCGGAAGCCAGGACGGCGGCGGCGCTCAACGGCGTTTTGCCGCGAACCACCGCGCGGCGTCCTTCAATCTTGATGTTCGCTCCCATGCGGACCAGTTCCTGGGCATGCATGAAACGATTCTCGAAAATGTTTTCGGTGATGATCGAAGTGCCGTCTGCCTGCGTCGCCAGGGTCATGTACTGCGCTTGCACGTCGGTGGGGAAGCCGGGATATTCTTCGGTGATCATGTCGGCGGCTTTCGGCGGGTTATCGCCCATGACGCGAACCGAGTCCGCTGTGTGAACCGTCTTCACGCCCACTTCTTTCAGCTTATCGAGCAGCGCGTCCAGATGGTGCGGATCGCAACCGGCGACGTTCAGGTCTCCGCCGGTGAGCGCGCCGGCGATGATGAACGTGGCGGCCTCGATGCGGTCGGGAATGATGCGATGGCGCGCGCCATGCAGTTTGTCGACGCCCTTCACGCGGATGGTCGAAGTGCCCGCGCCTTCGATCCGCGCGCCCATCTTGTTGAGCAGATCGGCGAGGTCGGCGACTTCAGGCTCGCGGGCGCAGTTCTGCATGATGGTTTCGCCGTCGGCGAGAGTGGCTGCCATCAGCAGGTCTTCGGTGCCGGTGACGGTGATTTTGTCGAAAAGAATTTCAGCACCGCGCAAGCGCTTGGCCGTGGCCTCGACATATCCGTGATCTTGGGTAATGGTTGCGCCCAGAGTTTCCAGTCCCTTGATGTGCAAGTCGATGCCGCGAACTCCGATGGCGCAGCCCCCGGGGAGCGAGACGCGGGCGCGGCCGCAACGGGCTACGAGCGGGCCAAGAACGAGCGTCGAAGCACGCATGGTCTTGACCAGTTCGTAGGAGGCTTCGGGCGAAGTCAGATTGCGGCAGCAGATGGTGGTGCGATGCTGGGCGCGGCCGTATCCGAGTTCGACTTCGGCGCCCATGGCGGCGAGCAGCTTGCGCGTGGTCTCGATGTCGCGAACCTGCGGAATGTTTTCGAGGATGACCGGCTCTTCGGTAAGCAGAGCGGCAGCCATGGCCGGAAGCGCGGCGTTCTTGGCGCCGCTGACGCGAATTGTTCCCAGCAGCGGATTGCCGCCGCGAATTACGAATTTATCCATATCTCGATTTTCCTGTGACCACGTCGCACGCTGTAGACCGTGAGCAACGGCGAGGCTCATGGGGTCCGTCCAATCTGTGGCGCTGAATTATTGTACGGGTGAAAAGGGTTCGTGGTGGATGTGAATTTGTTAATCGGAAGTGCACGGCCTGTGGGCGTTGTTAGCAGGGGAGTTGAGCATTGCTCGATTTTCGGCCGGCGGGACACGGGCGCTTACAGAGCTCGGGCGGCGATAATGGCTTGGCGGACGTTGCCGCTGGTTGATTTCAAGGAGCGGGCGGCTTGGGTGCGACTGACATTTGCTTCCAACATTACTAACGCTGACGGGAACATCGTTTCCTGCGGCTTGCAGGGCTTGCTCGGCGGCTTCGCGAGTGATTCCGGCGGCTTGCTCCAGAATCGTCAGACCACGTTCGCGCAGCTTGTAGTTTTTCACGTGGACGTTGATCATCAGGTTGCCGTAGACGTATCCGAGACGAGTCATGGCGCCGCTCGAGAGCATATTCAGGATCATTTTTTGGGCGGAGCCGGCTTTCATGCGGCTGGATCCGGCGATGACTTCGGGACCGACGTCGGCGACGATGGCAAGGTGCGCGGCTTTTTCCAGAGGGGACGCCGCGTTGCAGGTGACGGCGATGGTCTTGGCGCCGTGACGGCGGGCGTATTCGATGGCGGCGATGGTGAACGGAGTGCGTCCGCTGGCGGCGATTCCGACTACGACGTCGTTCTTGCCAGGTTTCTTCTTCGCCATTTCGCGTTGGCCGAGTTCGCGCGAGTCCTCGCTGGCTTCGGTTGCGCTGTGCAGCGCTTTGATTCCACCAGCGATGACGAACTGCACCGTTTTCGGATCGGTATTAAAGGTGGGCGGACACTCGGAAGCGTCGAGCGCTCCGAGGCGGCCGCTGGTTCCGGCACCGACGTAGATCAGGCGGCCTCCTTGTTTAATGGCGGTTGCGATCAGATCGATTGCACGAGCGACCTGCGGTAGTGCGGCTTTCACGGCGGCGGCAACTTCGGCGTCCTGCGCGTTAATGATGCTGGCGATTTCGAGGGAGGATTTCTGATCGAGATTCTTGGCGGCGCGGTTGGGCTGCTCGGTGGGGAGGTGGCTTAGTTTCGCGTCGGCTTGGTTGGATGCACGTCTCAACGCTTTCTCTCCGTGTTCCGGTGATCGCTCTGTGGGGTTATCGAGGTCTAAGGTGCAATTTTAGCCAACCAACGCGCAAACCGCCGATGACCAACAAGGATGTGCCTGCACAGAACACCGCGACCGCCATCGTGTATGCCGTTGCGCCAGACCAGCCTTCCCAATCGGCTCTAAACACTACGAAATTGATGAGCCATAGGAGAGGGCCAGCGACCATCGTCCAAGTTCCGAGCTTAATAACACTTTTGCCTGCGAGCGTAACGGCCAATCCCAAACAGCCGACAAACCCGAGCTTCTCTGCCACGGAAAACCTCCACCAGAACGAGGTATGAAACGCCGCAGCGGCCTCTTGGGTGCAGCACTGGTATCGTGCCGAGAAGTCCGCATCGAGACGATGAGCCCAGATCAGCATGCCCGCGAGAAACGATACGCTTCCAACCAAAAGGCAGAAAGAAGCTAGCATTATTGGCCGTCGAATGCTTCTCATTGGCGGTGGCGTAGGCATCACGGGCTCCCCAACGATTCAACCACCGCGTCATGGAACTTGGGGCGGAGTTGCTTGATGGCTTCATTCTTGCAGTCGGGCCAGGTGCGGTTGGTTAGCAGCGTTATCGACAACTGGCGGTCGGGGTCGATCCATAGCGAGGTTCCGGTGTAGCCGAGATGGCCGAATGCATTGCCAGAGAAATATTTTCCTGATTGGGACGGGGATGACGGTGTGTCCCAGCCTAAGGTGCGGGATGTGCCTGGCGGAGAAGATTCGCGGCGCGTGAACAGTGTCACGGTTTCGGGGCGAAGGATGGGGCACCCTCCGGAGAGAATGGTGTGGGCAAAGGTGGCGAGATTTCCGGCGTTGGCGAACAAGCCGGCCTGCGGGGCAACGCCACCCAGCACGCTGGCATTTTCATCCTGCACTTCTCCCTGAATGACGCGATGGCGAAAAGATTGATCGTTCGCGGTGGGCGGGATCGACGCTCGCCACGCCGACGGCGGATTAAATGCGGTCTGCGTCATGGCCAGAGGCCCGAAGACTTTATGCTGGCAGAAGCGGTCGAGAGACTCATCTGCGATGCGCTCGAGCGCGACTCCGAGGATGATGAAACCGATGTCGCTGTATTCGGCCTTCGCGCCGGGATCGGCCGCCAGCGGAGTGGCGAAGGCGGCGGAAAGAAGTTCGTCTCGCGTCTTGGCACGCAGAAACAATTTTTCGTACGCGGGCAAGCCCGAGGAGTGTGCCAGCAACATGCGTAGGGTGACGGCATCGCGCCGTGGGTCTTCTCCGGCGAACTCGGCCACGACGGCGACGACGGGCAGGTCGAGGTCAAGCAGGCCGCGCTCGTACAAAATCATCGCCATGGTAGTGGTCGCGACCACTTTTGTGAGCGAAGCGAGGTCAAATACCGTGTCCACGGTTGCAGCGGGAGAATTAGTTTCGTAGGTGAACTGGCCGAATGCTTTCAGCGCGACAAGATTGCCGCGATGCGTGACGGCAACCGAAGCCGCAGGGAAGACGCGATCCGCGATGGCCTGGCGTATTAACTCAAATGCAGGCGCGAAAACAGCATCGTGCTGCTGATGGGCCGAGGCAGGGAACGGCGTTCGATCCGCAGCGGCGGAATTCACTCCCGGAAAAGGCTTCGGCGAAGAGGTTGTGTACTCGATGTTCGGTTTATAGCAAAGTTCTCTGGGCGCGTAAAGATGACTGCCGACGGGGAGCTTTAAAGCAAACCCGAATAACGAAGAGCCACTTGTCAGTTCGCCGTTCTCGGTCCTCAGTTAGCGGATCCAGTGGTAGCCCACACTGACTTGGACTCCGTTGAACTCGGTGTTTCTCGTCCCCAAGTTGGCGTTCGAGATATGCGACCAGCGGCAGGCTATGTCGACGAATTGCTGGCGCTTGGTAAAGAGCTGAATGCCACCGCCTCCGCGCGCCGTGAAATTGAAATCCGAAGTATCTCCGGCGGGGAAGTTGGTGTTGGTGCGTACGGCGCCTCCGGCCAATTCGATGTAGGGCGCAAGATGACTCGCGTGCAGGCTGGAATTCCATCGCAAGATGACGGGCTCAAATCCTCCGCCGTAGATTGATTCTGCGCGGAATTGGCGGAATAGTGGGAACACGGAGATTCCGTATTCCAGGCGCCCGCGTCGCCAACCCTTGCCGGATTCATCGGTGAGTTCTTTGCCTACGAAGACTCCCGCGGTCACAATCTGCGCTTCGGCAAACGAGTTGGTGTTCTCTTCGCCGGTCTCGCCGGCAGCCCAGACCGCGAAATCCCAATTGCGCCGTTCGGCTTCGGATTGCGCATGCAGCGGACATAGAAAAAAGAGCAGAAAGAGAAGAAGGGGAATTAAACGGAATCGGACGATGACGTTCATGGGTCGATCCATCATCTTTTTTAACATGCCTGACGGGTGGGGACGTGGTCCTCCATTTGGCACAAATGGCACTCCCTTACTTCGGTTTGTTGAGCGGGTTGCGAGGCTTGTGTAGAGTCAAAGTATACGAATGAACAGTCCGCGTTCACCCCTCCGACGGTACTTTCCGGGTTTTGTTTGGATGGCCGTCCTCTTTTCTGCGCTGCCTTCGCTTGGCGTTGCGCGAAAAGCGGCTCCCTCGGTCGGTCTCGGCGTTATTGACTCGATTGTGCAGGAAGCCATCCGAGATGGGCAAATTCCCGGCGCGGTGGTGCTTGTCGGCCACGACGGCCAGGTAATTTACCGGAAGGCATTCGGCGAGCGTTCGCTCGAACCGCGGCGCGAAGCCATGACTGTGGATACGATTTTCGATCTGGCCTCGCTGACAAAGGTAGTTGCGACGACCACGGCAGTGATGCAACTGGTGCAGAAGGGACAGATTCGCGTCAACGAGCCGGTGGCGAAATATATTCCGGAGTTTGCGGAAAACGGCAAAGAGGAAATCACGGTTCGCGAATTGCTTACCCATTTCTCCGGCTTGCCCCAAGATTTAGATTTATCGCAGCCGTGGGAAGGTCGCGAGACGGGGTTGCGCATGGCGTACGCGGAGAAGCCTATTTACGCGCCGGGGTCGAGATTCCTATATAGCGACGTCAACTTTATCGTGCTCGGGGCGTTGGTGGAGCGGATATCAGGAATGTCGCTGCAGGAATACTGCGAGAAGAATATTTTTGCTCCGCTGAAGATGACGCATACGCGCTTTCTGCCTCCGGCGTCCTGGTTGCCGAAAATTGCGCCCACGCAGTATGACGAGCACGACAAGATGCTGCGCGGAGTGGTGCACGATCCCACCGTGCGACGGATGGGCGGAGTGGCGGGGCAGGCAGGGCTGTTCTCGACGGCAGACGATCTGGCTAAGTTCGCCCAGGCTTTGCTGGATGGCAGCGCGATTCTGTCTCCGCTAACCGTTGAGAAAATGACCACGCCGCAGCAGCCTCCGACATCGGATGTGCTGCGCGGATTTGGCTGGGATATTGATTCTCCGTACTCGAGCAATCGCGGAGACCTGTTGCCGGTGGGATCGTTTGGGCACACCGGTTTCACCGGGACTTCATTGTGGATCGATCCGACGACGCGGACGTACATCATTGTGTTGACCAACGCGGTGCATCCGCGCGGGAAGGGAAGTGCGGTCGCGTTGCGTTCGAAAATCGCGACAGCAGTGGCCGCGGCTCTGCCGCTCACTTCGGCTGAAAAAGACGCGCTGCAAAACCGGAGCATCACCGGGTACAACGAGGCCGAGACGGGCGTGCGCCGAGTTGCGAGTCGCAATGGCGAGGTGCGGACGGGAATCGACATACTCGAAGCTCATGGCTTTGACCTGATTCAAGGCGCAACAGGCAAGAAAAAAATTGGATTGCTGACCAATCAGACCGGAGTGGATTCGCAAGGCCGCCGTACGATCGATTTGTTGGCACAAGCGGCGGGAGTTTCGCTCGATGCCATCTTCAGTCCGGAGCACGGAGTAACGGGCTCGCTGGACACCACCGACATCGGTAACTCGAAGGACGCGGCCACGGGCGTGCCGGTTTACAGCGTCTACGGAGGAACGGATGCTGCGCGGCGGCCTTCGCTCGATGTCTTGAAGACGCTGGACGCGGTCGTGGTCGATATTCAAGATGCCGGGGTACGCTTCTACACTTACGAAACCACGCTGGGATATTTTCTTGAAGGCGCAGCCAAGTCGGGGATTGAAATCATCGTGCTCGACCGGCCTAATCCGATTACCGGGTCGTTTGTGCAGGGGCCGATTCCCGATCCCGCCCATGAGAGTTTTACCAACTACGATTCTCTGCCCGTGCGTCACGGCATGACCATGGGCGAGCTGGCCAAAATGTTTAATAGCGAGCGCGGCATCAATGCGCGTTTGCAGGTTGTCGCGCTCGAGGGATGGATGCGCGGCGACTGGTACGATTCGACTGGCTTGGCGTGGGTGAATCCCTCGCCGAATCTGCGCAGCCTTACCGAGGCGACATTGTATCCCGGCGTGGCGCTGGTTGAAGGCACGAATGTTTCCGTGGGACGAGGTACTGACACTCCATTTGAATTGCTGGGCGCGCCCTGGATCAATGGCTCTGAGTTGGCTCAATATCTGAATGCACGGGATATTTCTGGAGTGCGCTTCGTGCCCGTGAGTTTCACTCCGACTGCGAGCACATCTGCCGGGCAGAAGTGTCAAGGGGTCAACATTATTCTGGTCGAACGCAATGGGTTCGACGCGCCCGAACTCGGGGTGGAACTGGCATCGGCGCTGCACAAGCTTTATCCCGAGCAATTTCACATGGACCGGATGAACGATCTGCTGGTGAATCAGGCGGCGTTCGACGCGATTGCGAAGGGCGACGATCCACGACGGATTGCGGAAGACTGGCGCGAGCCGCTCGAGAAGTTCATGCAGGTTCGACAGAAATACCTGATTTACAAGTAAGTTCTTTCGCGGCCTTGCACTCGGCTTGGACGAGGGCGTCTGAGTCTATGTGTGCAGCGAATTAAATGCTAGAGTGCGCTTGGCCATCATATTGGCTAGAATGGTTGCGCCTTGTTTCGAGCTACTCGGCCAGGAGACGTAAACCGTGATGCCAGCCGCCAATCCGAAGATCCCGATGCCGAATCCTTTTTATCGCTGTGCCGGTCCGAACTGTGGCCTGCTGAAACGATCGACCGACCGCTGGTGGCTGATGTGGACCTCTTTCGGCGAATACAATCGGCCGCTGCTGTATCTGTGTCCGTGGGACGAAGAGATCGCGGCCCGCGAGGGCACGCTGCACGTGTGCGGGGAGCTTTGTGCGCAGAAGCTGCAGTCGCAATACATGGGCAACGTGCGAGAAAACGACCTTCGGCGGTCGGCGTGGTTAAGCTTCGATCTCGAGTCGGCCGCGACTAACTTTCTCGATCTTTCGCGCATCGTATTTGCATCGGAATCCTGACTCTGGGGCATGAACGTTTTCGAGAGGTGTTGCATGCGCGTCATTTTAGGCGTGTTATTTTTGGCGTCTGATTGCCGCAGCTCAGTCCAGTCCCAGCGCCAAGCCCGATGCTGCCACCGATTCAACCGCGGCGTCTCCAACGCCACCAGCGAACTCACAATTCCCGCCGGAACTAAAGTGCCAGTCGAGTTGAAACATGCGGTCTCGAGCAAAGGGACGCACGAGGGCGACGGGGTTTATGCCGAGACAACGTTCCCAGTTGTGGCCGATGGCCGAGTGTTGATTCCTGCGGGAACATATGTGCAGGGCAGGATTAGCCACATCCAGCGCGGCGGGCGAATCAAAGGGCGCGCGGAAGTTCTCATGCACTTCACCACTCTGATCTATCCCAGCGGGTATACCGTGCTCCTGCCCGGCGCAGTCGAAAATGCTCCTGGCGTGGATAAAACATCGGTCAAGGACGCCGAGGGCACGATTCGCTCCGACAGCCAGGCTGGCGAAAAAGCCGCGACGGTAGCCACCACTGCGGGCGCTGGCGCCGTAGCCGGTGGGCTGAGCAACGGCGGTAAAGGCGCATTGATTGGCGCAGGAATCGGTGGCGCGGTTGGAACCGCGATCGCGTTGTTGACGCGCGGAAATGACGTGAAACTCGATGCCGGCACAACTTTGGAGATCGTCATCCAGCGCGATGTCCCGCTCGATGCCCGCCGCGTACCTACGACTACGAGAGCATATTCGTCGGCTCAGCCGTAAAGGCGGGTGAAACGGCCTGTTCACGTCACTCCCGAAATCGAGCGGTTGACTCTCGATTTGGGCGAACAGATAATGAGTCACTTTCGGAGGACGCCCATGAAACGCTCTTCCCGGACTCGCAAAACATCCGCCGACCTTTCTGAGCCAATCCGCCGCCAGCTCAACATGTACGTAGTTGCCGCAGGTGCCGCGGGAGTGGGGGTACTTGCCTTGACGCAATCCGCTGAGGCGAAGATCATCTACACCCCGATCCATCACGTCATCCATCCAAACAGCTCCTACAAACTTGACCTGAACCACGATGGAAGAACCGACTTCACTTTGCTGAACAGCACATCCTGGTCCGACATTCAATTCAACGATCTCGGATTGAAGAGCTCATCTGGAGATAATGGGGCAATCGGGTGTAGCACGAGTGGTGGTTGGCGTTTCGACTCAGCCCTGAAAACGGGCGCGCGCATTGGAGGCGGTGCACGCTTTCTGTCGCGAAGAGAAGGCTGGCTACTGGTTAGCTCTGGGTTCAAGGGTAATACCACTTCCCCTTTCGGCCCTTGGTATAACGTCAGGAATCGTTATCTCGGGCTGAGGTTCAGCATCGAGGGCAAGACCCACTACGGCTGGGCGCGGCTGAGTGTTACTAGGGCGAATCGAACAATTACGGCTCTCCTGACCGGCTACGCTTACGAGACCGTCCCGAACAAGGCCATCATCGCGGGGAAGACCAAGGACACGGATGCCGTCAGTGTTCAGCCGGGCAGCCTCGGGAGGTTGGCGCAAGGCTGGCCCCAGCTTGCATGCTGGCAGCATTAGGAGTCAACAAACGGCACACATTGTGAGGACCTCCTATCATCCTGGGGGACTCACGGTGCACGGCAGCGTAGTTGACTACTAACTCCCTACTTCAAAGCAAACATCGCGTTGACGTGGGCCGTCACTGAAATGGTTTGCGGGCTGAATTCTTCTGTCGGCGCGGGCGCTGCGGCCATGGCCGACATTTTCATCATCGGCTGTATACCGATCGGGACGGACATTTTCGAATGCATCCACTGATGCGTAAGACAGTTCTCCTAGAGTGCGCCCACTGGCATGGGCCAAGGCTTCGGCGGATGCGCGGGCGCGGCGATAGGCATCCTCCACAGCTTTCGTTTTGGCAGCGTCGATATCGTCGAGAGTGTAGCTGATCGACTGATCTCCGCTGATGTCTCCGTCAGACAATTGCTGCACGATGGGCGCGATCCTCGTAAAATCCTTCAGTTTCAGCGACACGCTCACGTTGACCCGGTATGCGACCAGTTTGCGTTTCGCTTGCTTGTAGTCATAGACAGGTTCAATGGAGAAATAGCCGATCTGAGCTGCGGCAGGGTCGATGCCATTATTGCGCAAGATCTGGCGTACTTGTTCCGCCGCCTTCGAGGCTTGATCGTAAGCCGCACGCGAATTGTCTTGCTGCGCCGAGATATTGAATTGCACCAGTGCCGTATCCGGGTTGGCCTCAAATTTTCCATCCGCTCCAACGAAGACGGTGTTGGGCTGCGCCGTTACCGCGGGACGATCTTGTCCGAGCGCAAGCCCGGCAGCGAAAAGTAGAACCACAAGCAGAGTGACGGCAGATTTCATAGTGGCCTCCCGCATAGCGGTAAAGAAAAGTTATACGCCTGAGCCTCAGCTATTAGAAGAACGGAAAACCAGCGGCAACTTGCGGGATGACGATCTGCTCGAACGTCGGAATCAGCCCTTGGCGGTGGAGTAGGCGAAGCGATTGACCTGGGAGTCGATTTCTTTCCGCAGGTCGGGCCAGATCTCGTCAGGCATGTCGAGAAAGATCTTAACCACCTCAGGATCAAACTGCTTTCCGGAGAAGCGCTTAATTTCTTCGAAGGCAGCCGTCAAAGACTGGGCTTTGCGGTAGGGCCGGTCGCACGTCATGGCGTCGAGCGTGTCTGCGACGGAGAACAATCGCGCTCCCAGCGGAATCTCCTCGCCCTTCAGTTGCCGCGGGTAACCGCTTCCATCGAAATGCTCCTGATGAGCATAAACAATCTCCGAGGCCTCTTTGAGAAAGGGAATTTTCTTCAGTATCTGGTAGCCGTGGTAACAATGCTCCCGCATGATCTTGATTTCGTCCGGGTCCAACTTGCCGGGCTTGCGCAGGATGGCGTCCGGAATCGCCATTTTGCCAATGTCGTGCAGAAAAGCGCCTCGAGCAATTACATCGATTTGCTCTTTTGGCAGCCCCATCGCACGGGCGATGGCAATGGTGTATACAGTAACGCGTCTTGAGTGGCCTTCAGTCTCGGCATCTTTGAGGTCCAGCGCACCGCCCAGCGCTTCCAGCGTCATGCTGTAAGAACGTTCCAGATCGGCCATGGCATTTCGCAACTGTTCGGTGCGCGCATCAACCAGGCTTTCGAGTTCGGTCTGGTACTTACGGTTCTCCATCTTTAAGCGGCGATTCTCCAAAGCCCGGCGTACCGTTGCCAGCAGTTGTTCGCGCTCAAAAGGTTTCAGCAGGTAATCGTAGGCGCCGTTGCGAATGGCAGCTAAAGCTACCGCAATATCATGCACTGCGGTGACCATCACCACGGGCATGTCCGGATAGCCTTCTTTGGTGCGTTCGAGCAGACCCATTCCATCCAGATCCGCCATCATAAGATCGGACAGCATGAGCTCGAATTCTTCCCCGGCATCGAGTATGGCGAGAGCCTTGAGGCCGGAAGAAGCCTGCCGCGTCTTATAGTTGGCCGCGGCAAGCATCGAACACACAATTTCGCGGATGGCGTCTTCGTCTTCGACAACCAGGATACGCTCGGATGGCATGGCTCAGTGTAGTGTATCGCGAATTGGGCATGAATTAGGAGGCGCAAAGGTGGCGGTTCCTAAAGTAATCAACCGCTACGGGGAAAGCTCACCGGCTAGGCCGTAGGCATGTTATTAAGGAAGTAGCGCTTGGCCCCCTTATCGCGATGAATAGTTCTGCCTTATTTGGATCCTTAGTTGGCTGGTTCGCTTTCGCTGGACCTTCCGGTCCCGAAGTTCGTGGCGGTGGAATCAGCCGCACTGGTCATCCTGGCTGCGGGCCTGCTGGTATTTCGCACTTTCCGCGAGCGTTACCTGCTGATTTGGATACTGGGATGGCTGGCATACTTCGTTTCCAATTGGACCATTCACCATCCCGGCATCGATTCCGCCGCGCGTTATGCGGTCGCCGTTTCCCAGTCGCAATTTGTGCTCGCAGTTGTGCCTGTTCTCCGCGGCAGTTTTTGTCTATAGCAATGCCCGCAAGGTTCTGGTGCCGCTCTTGGCCTTTTCCATCGCGGTTACTGTCTATGCGGCCGTGCAGCGCGCTGTGGTGGCCGAACTCGTTCGCCCTCCGTGTGGTGCTTGAAGTTTCCTACCGAATCATCAGTTTCGGTGCAGCTTTGCAATTGATCCGCTACCGCTGGGCGCGCTGGGAAATCGGTCCCTGGATGTTGAGCATCAGCTTGCTCGCGGTGCATCTCGATTGGGCTCCTTTGAGCATTCACTTGCCACCCGGATTCAGCCTGGCCGTGGACCTACTCCTCGGATTGAGCATGCTTCTCATGGTGTTTGATGATTCCAGGATGCGGACCCGGCGCCTGGGCGTGCTCAATGCTTTGACTACGACCATCACGCGCTCCCAGCAGCATGGGCCCATGACCGAGACCGCGTTGGAAGAGTTGAAGACCCTGATGGGTACTCAAGCCGCCTGGTTCCGACTGCTGGAAAGTGAGAAGTTGGTGCTCACCACTCAGATCGGGCTTTCCGCAGGACTACGTGCGCGATCGCTTTTCTGTGCCCTTGGACGAATCGACCAAGGCCATGCTCGCCGAAACCGTACCCATGGTGATTGAAACCTCCACCGCGGACGACAGTGCGCGGCCGCATCTGAAGCGCGAACGCTTTCATCATGTCGTGACCTTGCCGGTGCTCGGGCAAGAAGTCGGTCATCGGAACCTTGTCCCTGGGCAGCCGTCATCGACTCTCTTACACTCCCGACGACATGGAATTTCTGGTCACCAGCGCGCATCAGCTTGGCCTCGCCGTCGAGAATCTCCGCTTGGTCGAACAGATTCTGCGCTCCCATCGGCAATGGGCAAACACTTTTGATTCGATCCAGGATCTGGTGCTGGTGCACGACGCCGAGTTCGTAGTCATGAAAGCCAACATGGCTTTGCTGCAACGCCTCGGGCAAGCGCCCGCCGACGTCATCGGACAGCCCTGTGAATTCGTGCTTCCGCGCAAAAGCGAGTGGAGCGGATGCCCCTACTGCGTCGCCGCCGAGGAAGGAATTCAAGAGGCGCAAGACCCGTGCTTCGGTGGCAATTGCATGATTTCCACTTCGTCCTACAGCGAGCACGGAAGCCAGCAAAAGGGCACCATCCACGTGGTGCACGACACCACCGACCGCCACGATGCGGAAGAAAAGTACCGGCTGATTTTCGAGCAGGCTCAGGAAGGCGTTTTCGTGGCCACTCCCGGCGGCAAATTGCTCGATTGCAATGACGCTTTCGTGGCCATGCTCGGCTACGGCAGCCGCGCCGAGTTGATGGCCATGGATCTGGACACAGAACTTTCCGGCCTCGGTCGAGCAAACCGACGCCTTTCATCGCGAGATCGAATCTCACAACTACGTCCGCAACTTTGAAATGACGTTGCGTCGAAAAGACGGAACGCTCATTACGGTACTTGAGAGCAGCTTCGCCACCCGCAATTCCCTGGGCAAAATCGAACGCTATCAGGGATTCCTTCTCGACATCACCGAGAAGAAACGGGCGGAAGACGAAATCCGCAAACGCAATCGCGAACTGAACGCGCTGAATGCCATGGCGGTGATCGCGACGCAGTCCTTCGATCTGGACGAGATCCTCAACCTGACCTTGCGCCAGGTGATTTCGCTGCTCGGCGCGCAGACTGGATCGATCTATTTAGGAGACGCGGACCAAACCACTTTCCGCCGCCGCGCCGGTTGGGGACAGCGCAGCGCCGACCGCGCCCGCTTGTCTGAGGTCCAGTTTCACGGCGGCTTCGGCGATCTGGTCACTCGTTCCCGCACCGAAGTGATTACGCCTGAATACCTGCCGCATCTTCCGCCGCCGGTGGCCGACTTTATCCGCGCCGACGGTTCGAATTCCTGGATCTGGGTGCTGCTGTGGAGCAAAGACGCGCCCATTGGCATGATGGGAATCAGTAGCCGCGAGAATCGTGTTTACACTAGCAACGATGAAAACCTGTTAGTCGCGATCGGCCGCCAACTCGCTACCACCATCGAAAAAGTTCGTCTCTACGAAGAGACTTGCCGCGCCTACGAAGACCTTCGCAAAACGCAAGAACAATTGCTGCAGAGTGAGAAGATGTCTGCCGTCGGCCAGTTAATCGCCGGCGTCGCCCACGAACTCAACAATCCCTTGACCGCAATTCTGGGCTACGCCCAACTGCTCGAAAGCGAAGGGCTCAACGATCGCGCGTCCGATTTCGTGAGCAAGCTCTTCAAGCAGGCCCAGCGCACGCATCGCGTCGTACAGAGCCTCTTGTCATTCGCGCGTCAGCGCAAGCCGCAAAAAGAGCACGTCGACATTTGCAAAGTATTGGACGAGACTCTCGCACTCCGCGACTACGACCTGAAAGTGAACGACATTCGCCTGCAGCGCGAATTCGAACTCCCCGCTCCGGCGGTCACGGCAGATCCTCACCAACTGGAGCAGGTGTTTCTCAACATCATTAACAACGCCGTGGACGCTATGCTCGAAGCCGGTCAGGGCGGCTCGTTGAAGGTTCGTGTCTACATTAAAGACGGAAACGTTCACACCGAATTTCACGACTCTGGGCCCGGCATCAAGGAACCGCACCGCATCTTTGAGCCGTTCTACACCACTAAGGGCGTGGGCAAGGGCACTGGCCTCGGCTTGAGCATCTGCTACGGAATTATTCAGGAGCATGGCGGACAAATCCGCGCCGACAACGGAACCAGCGGCGGCGGCGTCATCGAAGTCGTGCTCCCATCTGCGGGGCAAAGCGCAACTGAAGAGAAATCCGCGCCAGCAGCTCGTCGCGAAGCAGCGCTTGCCGGACGCGTCTTGCTCATCGAGAACGAAGAAGCTGTGCTCGAATTTGAACGCGACGTCCTCACCGGCGCCGGAGCCGAAGTCGTGACCTCGATGAATGTCGAAGAAATGAAATCCCTGTTGCCCAAGCAGTCGTTCGACGCCGTCATCATCGACGGCAAAGCTCAGGGCAGCGGCAGCGCCCGAGAGATCTACGCATGGCTCGTGGACAACTGTCCCGGCATGGAGAAGCATTTACTGTTTACTTTCTCCAGCGTGGCCGAGCCCGACGTGCGTACCTTCCTGCTGGAAAAAAGCGTGCCCTGCCTGGTAAAACCCTTCGAAGTAGCCGACCTGATAACTTACGCCCGCCGCCTGATGCAAAAAGCCCAAGCTGCGACTGCAAGCTAAAGCCAAATGCAGCGTGAGCGTTCTCGCTCGTGTACCAGAGCAGCCATTTCTTTGGATCGTCTTACGATGCCAAGGGTGGCCCATCCTTTCTCTGTGTTTTGCGAAAAGAGTCGGAACGCGATACACTTAAGCCGAAACCCGGACACCGCCGTATTCCGAAGCGGGAAGAGTCGGCAGACCGGCGTCGGGATTTGGCGCGCGAAAGATCCATCCTGACAATCTGTTTTTTGAATTTGACCCGCAGCTTGGTGTTGGGGCACCCTTACACCCAGGTGCTCTGATGCTCCTCATAAGAACGTCGAACCCCGCCGTTCAAACGCAGCTAACCTTGGCTAGATTTTAGTCAACCCACCGTCATCAACTATCAGGAGGATAATTTTGAAGTCGCGAAACTGCTTTGGAAGAATTGTGTGTGTGCTGCTGCTGTGGACCGCAGGACAAGCGTCCGCGCAAACTCTTACCGTATTGACGAGCTTGAGCTCAGTCGCCCCGCCGGGCGGCGGAGGCAACCTGGTTTGGACCCTAGTTCAAGGCCTCGACGGCAACTTTTACGGAACTACCCAAGGCGGCGGCGAGACCTGCGCCAACAACCCCTTCGCCACGTGCGGAGTAGTTTTCAAAGTGACTCCCGCCGGCAAACTGTCGGTGCCTTATGACTTTTGCCAAAATGATTGCACCGATGGCGGCGCGCCTTTCTCGGGCCTGTTCCTGAGCCCCAGCGGAAGATTCTATGGAACCACTACCAGCGGCGGAGTCAACCACAATGGCGCGCTTTACGAGATCACCCCATCGGGCGTGTTGACAACCCTTCACAGCTTTACCGGGACGAACGCGGAAGGCATTCCTTACGGACCAGTGGTTGAGGCGGATGGCGCGTTTTATGGAATCACCGGACTTGGCGGCGCCTCTGCTTACGGCACGATCTATAAAGTCACACCCAATGGCACCCTCACCACGCTGCATACATTTAGCGGCACTGACGGTGATGAGGTCGGCCTTGAGGCAGAAGGGCTACTCGAAGCCCCAAGCGGCGATTTCTACGGAGCCACAGCCTACGGCACTCTGAATTCCAACGGCTGCGGCACCATCTTCAAGATGACTTCCAAAGGGACGTTTAAAACACTGTATGGCTTTCCTTCGAGCAGCACCCAAGGCTGCGGGCCGTTCGATGGCCTGGTTCAAGCTCCTGATGGAGACGTTTACGGAACCACAGTCGGCGGCGGACCGGCCAATGACGGCACCATCTTCAAAATGACGCCGAACGGCACGCTGACTTCGCTGTACAACTTTTGCAGCCAGTCCAATTGTGCCGACGGTAGCATGCCAAATGCCGGCATGATTCTGGGCACGGACGGGAATTTCTACGGAACCACCATCTACGGCGGAGCGACCAACCAAGGTACAATTTTTCAAATCACTCCCGCCGGTGCTTACAAAGTGCTTTACAGTTTCTGTAGTCAGTCGGGATGCACCGACGGTGCCTCTTCGTATAGCAGGCTGATTCAGGCGACGGATGGCAAGTTTTACGGAACTACTTCGGTTGGAGGCGGCGGAAACAATGGTGGTACCGTCTTCGCGCTATCCATGGGTCTTGCTCCATTCGTCCAAACTCTGCCGACTTCGGGCAAGGTGGGTGCGCAAATCAAAATCCTCGGAACCGATCTGACCGGCGCTACCAGCGTAACCTTTCATGGCACCGCCGCTACCTTCAAGGTCAATGGGCCTAAGGTCATCGTCGCTACCGTGCCGGTTGGAGCTACGACAGGCAAAGTTCGAGTGAAGACCCCGAAAGGGACGTTCGTCAGCAACGTCGCTTTCAACGTTCTCCCATAATCCATCGGCGGAGGTGGCCCATCCTTTCCCTCCGATCGGAAAACAACACCGAGGGTGCCCCACTCTTTCCGCGTTCGTTGCGGAAAGGGTGGGACGCGAGACTCTCAAGTGGAAACGTAAATGTTCTGCGGCTGGCTCGACCGGCGCGTTCACTTCATCGCGCTGCTTGCACACGCATCGCGAGGGCCACATCGGCCTATCCGATTCGCTTCCCATTTCGGGAAGCACTAACTATTTTCTTCGCAATTCCCTTGACTTCACCACAGCTATAAACGATAACCAGTATATAGCTCATCCACCGAAATGCCCTCCCCCAACCACAACTCGTTTGTTTCCAAGATTTTCCCCGTAACTCCTTTTAACTCAAAGATTTCAACCCTAGTCCCCCGCCATCTCTCTGATTGCAATAGATCAGAGGGGGAGGGGGTGGAGAATTCTCATGTCGCTTTATCCCGATAACATTCCCCGTTGCGAACACGTGAAAATCAACGGCACGCAGTGCGGATCGCCCGCGCTGAAGCGCAATCACTTTTGCTATTTTCATAAACGCTGGCAAGAAACCCGCATCGTCCTCAACGCCAATCGCGCCCGTCGCGGCCGCGCCGCCCTCGACCTTCCCGTGCTCGAAGACGCCAACTCCATCCAGGTCTCGCTCATGCAAATCATGCGCCTGATCCTGAGCGGACAAATGGACACGAAAACCGCCGGCCTCCTGCTCTACGCTCTGCAAACCGCATCCTCGAATCTGAGCCGCATCAACTTCGAGCCAGCAGTAAAGACCCGCGTGGTAATCGATCCCCGCACCGTAGATCAAACCCCGCTCGGCGAAGATCCCTGGCGCAGAGAGGATTTTCAGGAGGAAGAAGCAGAAGAAGACGCTTGCGAACCCATCAAGGCCAAAGTCGAAGACGTCGGCCGCGACGAAGAATGGCCCGCAGAAGAAGTCATTCCCGAAATCGAAGCCAGAGCCGACGCCGGAGACGAATCAGGGCAAATCATTCCCCAGATTCAAGCCGTAGCTGGCGCCCCGAGTCATCGACAGCAACACTCATCGTCGAAGTTGCACCCGCACATTGTCCGCACCGCTAAAGGCTCTCGCGCAGTTGGCGGGCGAATTCGCGGAGGGCGGTCTCGTCGCGCCGGTACCACATCCACTGTCCCAGCTTCTTTGCCTCCACCAATCCGGCTTTTTTCAGAATCGACATATGATGGGAGATCGTAGGCTGCGAAAGATGAACCCGCGGCTCGATATCCGAAGCGCATAGACCGACGTCCTTGCCGATGGAACAGGCTCCGCGTTCCTTGAGAGCCTGCAGAATTCGGCGGCGGGTAGGGTCGGCGACGGCATGCAGCATACGATTCAGGGTTTGCTCGGGATCAGACATGATGAGATAGCAATAAACCGGGGATCGATGGTTGTCAATATGTGTGGGAGAACGATCCTTGTGAGGGAATTGATTACTCGTTGCTCAGGCTAGAACCGAGATCCCTCGCTTTGCTCGCAACGACAATTTGCCGAGGGGGAAATAGGCACCGTCATCTTTTCAGGATTGGATTGTAGCCGTCACTGACCAATTTTCCGCGCATCAGTTCGGCATCTTTGATGTCGGCATACGGCCCGACCTGCACGTGAATAAGCTTGTCGGTCGGCGTATTGGTTGAGAATGCGGGATATTGCTTTTTCTTGAGGGCATCGACCAGAGCCGCAGCGTCTTCCGCTTTGCTGACCGCGGCGACTTGCACAAAGTAACTGTTTGATGAGGCTGGCGCCGTGGGATCAGGGCCAGCAGCAGTTGTGGGCGGTGTGGTTTCCGGAGCTGCGGCTGCGGCTTCCTTCACGACAGGCTGACTATTTCCATCCTTGCTCTCGACCGCTTTGTAAAAAGTCATATCGGCGGGAGCCGCGGCGCCGGTGGTTTTGACTGCGGATGGCCGTTGGCCGCCAGTCGTAACCGTCGTGGTAGCGGGGACGTCAGGAGACGCGATCCTTACCGAACTCCGACCCAGCGAAAAGCCCATGCCGAAGAAAACCGCGCACAAAGCTACGAGTCCGAAAAACAAGGCAAGCATCTTGCCTGTTCCTAACGTGATCTCCGTGTCTTGAGAAGTGGCCGTTGGCATTTCAACCTCGTCATTGATTGCCGATGCGGGCCGCTTAGCTCTTAGCCGGGGAAGCGTCTCCATCGGGTTTCGCAAATAGCTTTTGTATTCCGGAGAAGAAGTCCACGGGAACAGGGAAGACGACCGTAGTGTTCTTTTCCACGCCGATTTCAGTCAAGGTTTGCAGATAGCGCAATTGCACGCTCACCGGTTCGGTAGCCAGCAAATGGGCCGCATCCACCAGACGCTGAGCGGCGGAAAACTCGCCTTCCGCGTGAATGATCTTGGACCGCTTTTCGCGTTCGGCCTCGGCCTGCTTGGCCATGGCGCGCAGCATGGACTCGGGCATATCCACCTGCTTGACCTCGACGTTGGCAACCTTTACTCCCCAGGGAGCGGTATGCGTGTCGAGAATGCTTTGCAGCCGCAAGTTGATCTTGTCGCGATGGGCGAGGAGTTCGTCGAGTTCCTGTTCGCCTAGCACGGAACGCAAAGTTGTCTGAGCGAACTGCGAAGTCTGATACACGTAGTTGGAAACTTCCACCACAGCTTTTCGCGGCTCGATCACACGCAGGAAGATGACCGCGTTTACTTTCAGGGTGACGTTGTCGCGAGTGATGATGTCCTGCGGGGGCACTTCGAGAGCCTCCTGACGCAACGAAATGCGCACCATGCGATCGAGCGGAGCGAACACGAAAATGAGGCCGGGACCTTTGGCTTCCGGAAGCAGACGTCCCAGGCGAAAGATCACTCCGCGCTCGTATTCCGCCAGGATCTTGATCGAACTTAGCAGGTATAGAGCGAGGATGATAATTACGATAGTCGTGAAACCAAAGCCAAGCTCCATCGGGCCTCATCCTGATTGTCAGGAATGCCTCTGAGGCGGATTGTATCGCAATTGGGTTGCGCGGGATGTGATTTCAAGATATTGCGGGGTTGTCTGGCGAGGTGCGGGACCGCGCGGTCAGCGTCGCTCGCGAAAGAAGTCAAAGGCGTGAACACTAAGGACACAAAGGTCCACGAAGGGAACGGCAATGAGAGCAAGAGCAGGCTGGTTTTCCCCGTCTCTCCGTTTACTGGTTACGCTTGTGTTGTTTGCTTGCGGACGGAGCTGGATCGACCGACAGTTGCAATCCTTCTACCTGGCGCACGACGACCGGCTGGCCTGCGGGTAGATTGGCGAAGAGATGGCGTCCCAGAGTTCGCCGTGGACGAAAACTTTTCCTTGCGGGGACAGAGCGCTTTGGGTCAAGCCGATTTCTCCGATCAATCCCTGCACGCCGGTTACTACTTTGTTGGCACGGGCTTTCAGGGCGATGCTCATCAAGAAGACAGTGATGAATCCCAGCGGAATACTGACGGCGAGCGCGGTCAGCAAGTGGACGCGCATCTCGGGGATAGGAGCGTCTACCAGCAAGAGCCCGCCTAAAGTGAGCGTGACGATGCCGCCGATGGCTAGCACGCCGTGGGCGGCAAATTTGGCTTCGAGAGCGAACAGGACGAAGGAAGCGAAAATCAGAACTACCGCGGCGAAGCGAGTGGGCAGCAAGTTCAGCGCGAAGAGTGGCGAGAAGAATGAAGACGACTCCCACTGTTCCGGGCACGACGGCGCCGGGATGGTTGAACTCGGCGTAAAGAGCAAGCGCGCCCACAGCGAGCAGGATGAACGCTACATTCGGATCGAGAAGATAGGCCAGAATGCGCTGCTTCAACGTCATGTCAAAAGGACGAATAGGCTGGCCGACCAGATTGAGGGTGACAGTCTCGCCGCTGAAACGCTTCACTGGCTTGCCTTGCAGTTGTTTGAACAGATCGTCTTCGTTGGCGCTACATAGTCGATGAGTTTTTGCGAGAGCGCTTCCTGGTCGGTGAAAGACTTGGATTGGCGCACGGCGGTTTCGGCGATCTCGACGTTGCGTCCGCGCTTGGAGACGACCGATCGCAACAGGGCGGCCGTGTCGTTCTCAAGTTTTTCTTTCATCGTGTCGTCCATCTTGCCGCCGCCGAGGGTGACGGGATGGGCCGCGCCAGTATTGGTTCCGGGCGCCATGGCCGCGACGTCGGCGCTTTCGAGGATGAAGAATCCGGCGGAAGCGGCGCGGCTGCCGCTGGGAGTGACGTAGATAATTACGGGCACGGGCGAGGCCAGGATTTTCTCGATGATGTCGCGCGTGGAATCGAGCAGGCCGCCGGGCGTGTTGATCTCGATCAACAGAGCCTGGTCCTTATTGCGTGCAGCTTCGGCGATGGCGCGGCCGATGTATTCATCGGTGATGGGATGAATGGCGTCGTCCACAACGATCTTCAAGACTTCGGCGGAACACGCAGCGGAAAGGACGAGATATGCTCTAGCAGACAGAACAAAATGCGCGAAACGAAAGACAGTTTCATCGATTGGGCAGTGGCTGCGCTTCCTGCGCGAGCTTGGCTGCAACGGCACGCTTGAGCGCCAACGCGGATGCGTTGGAGGGTTCCAAACGCAAGGCCCGATCGATGTTCTCCGCGGCCGCTTCAGCTCTATTGTCTCGCAAATCAAGCTTCGCCAACACTAAAAGCGGCTCGGGGAACTCCCGCAGGCGCAAGGCCTCGTTGGCTTCGGCTCGCGCGCCAGTCACGTTGTTTTCGGCTTCGAGCACGCTGGCCAATCCTGCATGGGCTTCGGGGTTTGACGGGTTGAGCGTGATCGCCTCGCGGAATTCATTTTCTGCTTCGGAGAGAAAACCTTGGGCCAGCAGTTGATGTCCGCGATCAGCGTGGAATTGCGCATGAGTTTTCGGGTCGGTCTTGCTGAGGCGCTGCTCGGCGGCGGCTTCGATCTTCAAGGCAAGCTGGCGGAATGAACTTTCGTCGTAATTCACGCGGATGCGTTCGAGCGGCGTTTTCTGGGTCGCAGGCACAACCGGCCGTTGCGCTGAAGCGCTGGTCTCGGACGCGATCACTTCGAGTAGAGACTTGGCGGCGGACATCGCTGGGCCGCAGCGACAGCGTGTCGCGCAGTTGACGAGAGGCGCCGGCTGCGTCTCCGGCCCGGTAAAGTTCGATGGCCAGATTGAAGTGATAATCAGGATCGTTCGGATCGGCGTCGATGGCTTTCTGGAAATATTCGGCGGCGCTTTTTCTGTCTCCGCGAGAGCTGACCACTCCGAGATTGTTGTAAACCTCAGCCAGGGGCAAGCGAGCGGCAACGAAGTGGAATGCCGACTCGGCTCGCGAAAAATCTCCCTGGTAGTAGGCGGCAAGTCCTAAGTAGAAATTTGCCTCACGCGCCAGTGGATCGTCTTCGGGCACGTGCGCCAACGTGGAAGCAGCTTGCTCGTACTGCCGTCCACGATAGTAGGCTTTGCCCAGTTGCAGCAGCGCTTCGGGGTACGTTGGACTAAGGCGAACGGCTTCGCGAAAGTGCTGAATCTGTCCCTCCGCGGTCGGCGCAGTGATGCCACGAACATAGTTCTCGAACGCGTCCAAACGGATGGGAGGCGCGGCGGCAACATAGGCTTGCTTGGTGACCGCGATATCCGGACGAAGGGCGTGTAGAACATCCCATGCCAGCGCGGTTTGAATATCGATGAGTTGAATCAATGGGCCGGACTCGGTCATCTCGGGCAGCAAGTGCTGGCGGCGCATGTCCAGCAGTTGCGCGGTCGCGGTGAAAGTCCTGCCATCGAAGCGATACAGGCCGAGCACGGCATAGTCCACGTCCAACTGTTCGGCGATGCGGTAGAGCGTGGCGCGCGAAGGATGAAGTTCGACCGGAATGCCGAGGCGGTCGTAGGCGCGGATGCGGTCTTCGCGAGGGAGTACAAACAGCTTGGCGGAATTCATGCGCTCTTGCAGCAGTTCGGGAAAAGAATCGCTGATCCAGGCAATTCCTGGCGCTTTGGATTGATTTTCAAAAGGAACGACCAACACATTCAGACCAGTATTGGCTGGCCCCTGCGCGAAGGCAGTAGCGGAAAGGAGCAGAATTACGCTGAGGCGAAGAAATTTCAAGGCAAGTAGATTATAGCGGGAGAAGGCGCTTTGGCTGTGGGGTGAAAGGCTCTGGACGTTCTACTTAAACCAGCCTGCGTTGGCGAAGCCAACAGCAGCAAGGGCCATTGCCAGTGCACATCTTCGATGGTATAAGGATGGCCCATGGCCGACGGGAGGCCGCGTTTTGTCAGGCGCTCCTAGTAATCGAAGTACAACTCAAAGAAAAGAGAGGAGAGCTCACGTGAAGCTCCGCGCATGCTTTGTCATCGTCAGTTTTCTGGTTGCAGTGGTTTGCACGACTCAGGCCCAAACAGCGGCTTCCAACTCGAGTCCGACTTCCACACAGGTGCCGCGGCTGATCAAATTCTCCGGATTAGCGCAGGACGAATCCAAAAAGCCCATGACCGGCGTGGTTGGTATTACTTTTTCTCTTTACAAGGATCAGCAAGCTGGCAGTCCGTTGTGGGTGGAAACGCAGAACGTCCAAGTCGACGCGAGTGGACATTACACGGCTATGCTGGGCTCGGCCAGTGCAGAAGGAGTGCCGTTGAGCTTGTTCAGTTCGGGCGAGGCACACTGGATCAGCACGCAGGTTTCCGGTCACGCAGAGTCCGCCCGGGTGCTGCTGCTAAGCGTTCCCTATGCTTTGAAAGCGGCGGACGCCGAAACCTTAGGTGGATTGCCTGCCTCCGCGTTCATCCACGCAAATCCCGGCGGAGTCGCTGCTCCTGCGGGTTCGCGGGTGAGTTCCGCCGCGGCCGGAAAACTTGCGCCTGCGACGGTCACCGGAAGTGGCACAAAGAATTTCGTCCCGCTCTGGACTGGAACCGCGACGCTGGGCAACTCGACGATCTACGAGACTGGCGGCAAAGTTGGCGTAGGTACGAAAACACCGCAAGCTGAGTTGGACGTTGTCGGCAGCGGGGTGCGCGGAATTCAGGCGACCGTGCCGGGCACACAGGCCGCAATCTCGGGTATCGCAACTGCCACCAGCGGCGGTACGACGGGCACGTACGGACAAAGTTCCGACCCGAATGGCAATGGAGTGTTTGGAATGGACAAGGCCACCACCGGTGGCTCTGGCGTAATCGGGGTGTCGAACGCAACCTCGGGCAATTCGAGCGGTGTGTTTGGCCAGAGCGCCAGCACCGCCGGTACGGGTGTGTTTGGAAATGAGACGGCAAAGACCGGCGGCGTCTTCGGTGTCCTCGGGATGGCCGTCAGTACAGGACAATATTCCGCGGGCGTCAGTGGAGTTGAAAACGCGACGACAGGGGTAGTCTCGGGTGTGGCAGGAAAAGCCAGCAGCGCGACGAGCGGTGCGGCTGGGGTCGGCGGTTTTGAAGGGTCGGCGACCGGGCAGGTTTTCGGTGTGTTCGGATCGACTAACAGTGCGACGAATTTTGCTGCTGGGGTGAGCGGGAACGAAGGCGCTACCACCGGCCAAGTCTATGGCGTGGTCGGAGTATCGAACAGCACGACCAACGGCGCTGCCGCGGTAAACGGCTACGAACCTGCCACTACGGGCGGGGTTTACGGCGTGAGTGGTAGTACGCCGAGCACGTCGGGAACCGGTGTGGTCGGTAACGCCACGGCGACGAGCGGCAATACCAACGGGGTGGCCGGTCTTAGACGCCAGCCCGAATGGCAGCGGCGTCACGGGCAGCAACTCGTCCGGCACATGTTGCTTTGCCGCGGGAGTATTTGGGCAGGCCGTCGGTGGCACCGGGGTCTTGGGGTCGGCAAGCGCAACCAGCGGCCTGAACTTTGGGGTCCAAGGTATTAGCGCGAGCTCCGCGGGAATCGGCGTCCAGGCCGGCAACACCCCGACCGGAGAGGGCGTGAGTCTGGCCGCCGGGAACGTTACTCGTTAACGCCTACGTGGGCAAGACTGGCGAGTTCAATGTTGACAATTCGGGCAACGGGTTCTTTGCCGGCAATCTCACCGTGAAGGGCAAGCTAACCAAGGGCGAGCGGGTCGTTCAAGATCGACCATCCGCTGGATCCGGCGAATAAATATCTTTCCCACTCGTTTGTCGAATCGCCTGACATGATGAACGTGTACAACGGAAACATCACGACTGACCGTCATGGTCTGGCGACGGTGAACTTGCCAGATTATTTTGAAGCACTCAACGGCGACTTCCGTTATCAGTTGACGGTGATCGGCCAATTCGCGCAGGCCATCGTGGCTAAGAAGATCGCCGCCAACCGGTTTGTGATTCGGACGAATAAGCCGAACGTGGAAGTGTCGTGGCAGGTGACCGGTATCCGGCACGACGCTTACGCCAATCGGTACCGCATTCCGGTGGAAGAGGATAAGGCAGCGGCGGAACAGGGCTACTATTTGCATCCGGAAGTATTCGGGCAGCCGGAATCGAAGAGTATCTCTGCGGCGGGAAAATCTGCGCGTGCTTCACAGGAAGTTATGGCGGACGCGTCGCACAATTAGGCAACACGTGATTGGCCAGAGTCGAATAGAAGGCTCAGCCCGCCCGGGCGTGATCGATCGGGGTTTCTTTGTTGGAGCTTTGCTCCTCGCGGGTTAGTTCTGTCCAGCTCGGGAGGGTTTGGTCTCCGGTGATCAATTGGGCTCCGCGCTCGTAGGTGAAGTAGGACCAGGCCCACTGAATCAGCACGAGTATGCGATTGCGGAATCCGATGAGGAAGAAGATATGGACAGAGAGCCAGGCCATCCAGGCGAGAAAGCCGGAAATGTGAATCTTGCCGAACTGCCCCACGGCCGCGGCGCGGCCGATGGTTGCCAGACTGCCTTTGTCCCAGGTAATGAAAATCCTTTGCGTGGCTTTTCTTCAAGGTCGCGCAAAATGTTGCGGGCCGTGGCTTTTCCTTCCTGGATTGCGGCGGGCGCCAGGCCGGGAACCGGTTGGCCGTTGTTCTGCTTCAGCGAAGCCAGGTCTCCGATCACGAACACGTGGTCATGTCCGGGAATGCTCAAGTCAGGATTGACGAGCACTCGTCCGGAGCGGTCGGTAGGGGCGCCGAGTTTCTTGCCTAATGGAGATGCTGCTACTCCCGCAGCCCATATAATTACCGCCGCTGGCAGACGAGTTTGCCCCATGATTACCGCGGCGGGTTCGATGCCCGTAACCATCGCGGAAGTGTGGACTTCGACTCCGAGTTCACGCAGTTGTTTTTCGGCGCTGCGAGACAGATCCTCAGGGTAGACAGGCAGAACTCGAGGTGCCGCCTTCGAGCAGAATGGTGCGCGTTGCTCATGGGATCGATGGAATTGAATTCATCCACCAAGGCGCGGCGGGCGATGCCGGAGAGCGTTCCCGCCAGTTCCACGCCCGTAGGCCCGCCCCCGACTATGACGAAATTCAGCTGCACCTGGCCTCCGCCGCTGGCGGCGCGGCGTTCGGCCAATTCGAACGCGAGCAATACTCGCCGCCGGATTTCGAGCGCGTCTTCGATCGTCTTCAGGCCAGGCGCCAGCGGTTCCCATTCGTCGTGGCCGAAATAGGCGTGGCTTGCGCCTGCGGCCACGATCAGGTAGTCGTAAGGGAAGTTCGCGACCGGCAAGCTTTACTACGCGTCGATCAAGATCGAAGTCTTGCACTTCTCCGAGTACAACCTCGACGTTGTGAAGGCCAGCGAAAGATCCAGCGGATGGGAGATGGCAATTTCTCCGGGAGATAAGCCGGCGGTTGCGACTTGATAAAGCAAAGGCTGAAAGGTGTGGTGATTTCTGCGGTCGATAATAGTGATGCGGACTGGATGGTGCGCGAGCTTCAGGGCGGCGTTAAGACCGCCGAAGCCGGCGCCAATGATCACGATATGCGGCGTGTTTTTGCCGTTCATCCGGGCCCCCCGCCGGAGCCGATGACCATTAAGATATGTTGAGCGGGGAAAAGTTGCATCTCACTATAGATAGATTCGGACCATGGCAGCTGAGTCGAAAAATTTGATTTCTCGAGACCGCGCCTGATGAGTCGAGTCGTTGACAGACGAAGCGGGATTCGGCGTCGGACTCTATCTGCGGAGTTTCGGACTCATTGCAAGTTGGGCTGATTTTCGTTTGATCATGGTTGCGGTGTGGACGCCGCCCGGCCGGGTCAGCACGATCGTCAGCTTAGTGGCGACGCTTTGCATTCTGTGGTTCGCGATGCGCGGCCGTTTTTCGGTTCGTGAATTGGGGCTTAGCTCGGCCGGGGTCCGGTGCGGACAGTCATACTCGTTTCTGGAATTTTGTTGATTGTCGCAGTTGTTTTTGCTGGTTGGGTGCTTCATGAGTGTGGGCCGGCGCAGCCTGTGCCTTGGCGAAGAGCGTGGAAATATGCCATCTGGGCGCTGGAGCAGGAATTCATTTTGCAATCGTTTTTCTTTGTGCGTCTGGAGTCACTGCTGGGCAGCCGACGCGCGGTGATGGCCGCGGCTGTATTGTTCGCAGCCCCTCACGTGCCGAGCCCATTGCTAACCGGGCTGAGTCTTATCGGCGGCTTGTTGTTCTGCGAGATGTTTCGCCGCTATCGCAACATCTTTCCCTTGGGGCTGATTCACGCTGCAATAGGACTCACCATAGCGGCGAGCCTGCCTGACAGCTTGCTTCATCACATGCGCGGTAGGGCTGGGCTATCTGTTGTACCGTCCGTGAGAACGTCTGAAAGTCGCAGCCAGTACTCACCGCGATAACCAGTGATCGGCCCGCTGCTGCGCTTAATCGGGTAACATGAACCGGATCAGGCGCGAGCAAACGCTTTGCCTTTGAAACCTCCGCAAACAGAGCCTCAGTCCGATACGCCGGCGCAGTCCGGCGCTAGCTCCCGCTGGCTTCGGCTGTTGATGCCGTCGGTCTCTGATCTGCTTTTTGCTGCCTTGCTGTTGGGCTTTAGCTGCGGCGCGCTGGGCAGGGTCTTGCTGCGCGATGGGGGAACGGGCTGGCACATCCGCAACGGACAGCTAATCCTACAGACGCACTCGATTACGCGCGTGGATCCGTTCTCGGCGACCATGAGCGGACAAGCTTGGTATGCCTGGGAATGGCTGTACGACGTGCTGATCGCGGCGATTCACCACGCGCTGGGATTAAATGGCGTGGTCTTTTACACGGCTGCAATTATGGCGGCAACTTTTGTCCTGGTGTTTCACTTCGCCATGCGTCGCGGTGGCAGCCTGCCGATTACGCTTTTTATGCTGGTGCTGTCGCTGGGCGCTTCGGCAGTCCATTTTCTGGCGCGGCCTCACGTGGTGAGTTGGCTGTTCACTGTGATTTGGTTTGACTTGCTCGATTCGGCCTCGTTCGCGGCGGAGCCCGGCAAAACCCGGCGAGTATTTTTCTTACCTCTGCTGATGCTGCTATGGGTGAACCTGCATGGTGGATTTCTTCTCGGCTTCGCTTTGTTAGCGGTTTACCTGGTCGGTGGCGGGGTTGAGTACTTGAGGACTCCGGATCGGCGCGAGCGTCCTTGGAGCGTGGCTGAAGCGGCTGGGTCTCGTCAGTATGCTTTCGTTTGTGGCGAGTTTCGTCAATCCCTACGGCTACAAGCTGCACGTTCATATTTACCGGTATCTCTCGGACCGGTTTCTAATGGATCACGTCAACGAGTTTCAGTCACCCGACTTTCACGGCATAGCACAGCAATGTTTCGTAGTGATGTTGCTAGTGACGATCGCGGCGCTGGCCAGCGCGCGACGAAAAGTGCCGCTCACTCATTTGCTGGTAATTCTGTTGGCGGCTTACAGCGGGCTGTATGCTTCGCGCAATCTTCCAGTGGCCTCGATGTTGCTTACGCTGGTTGTTGCTCCGCTGCTCTCGGAGACTGTCGCGAAGGGGGCTGAGAATTCGGAGATTGCGTCATGGCTGCGCGCGATATTTTCGCGGCTGCGCGGCTTCAGCATGCGCATGGAGAAATTGGAACTGCATCTTGAAGGGCACGTTTGGATGCTGCTGGTCTTCGTCGTCGGCCTATGGGCTTGCATGCACGGCGGAAAAATAGGGTCGGCGCAACTTATCAGCGCATATTTCGACGACAAGCAATTTCCAGTGGAAGCTGCCGCAGTGATTGCCGAGCGCAATATCCGGGAACCGATCTTTTGTCCCGACCAGTGGGGAGGGTATCTGATTTACCGGCTCTATCCTGAGACCAAGGTTCTAGTAGACGATCGCCATGACTTGTACGGCAGTCATTTCTTCAAGGATTACGAGAGAGTAATGTTCGTCCAAACTGGCTGGAATAAAGTGTTGGACGAGAAGACGTAAACTGGCTGCTACTGCAAAAGGGCTCAACCTTGGCGACGATTCTTGGGCAGACTCCGGGGTGGAAACTCATTCACGAGGACGGGACGGCGGTGCTGTTTCAACGAAGCCCGTAGCGGGAACTTCGTATGGCGCACCGCGCCGCACAATCATCGGGTGTCGATGTCGAAGCCTAGGATTGCATTAACTTCTACCGGCTGTTCGCCGCGAAATACGGGGCGGAATTTCCAGTTGGTTAGTGCGGCTAAAACTTTCGAAGTCATCGCACTGCCGCCGCCGTCCAGAACCTGCATGTTTCGCAGCGTTCCCGTGCGGTCGAGGATGCAGGCAATCACCAACCGCGAGGGTTTCAAGTTTGCGGGCAAATCGGAGCGCATGGGTTGCGGTGCGACCAAATCCTCGGCGTAGGGATGCGCCGCAGACGACGGATCCGCATACTGCATGACCGCCGTGCCCAGCACAGTGTCGATGTAGATTGTGTAGTTCTTGTCTCCCTTGAGCATGCCGTAGTAATTGAATGCGCCTCCGGAGCGGGCGCTGCCGACTACCGTGATGCCGGGGCCTTGCTGATCTTTGCCGACCGAGGAGCGCGCGATGATATTGGGCCCGGCTCCATCAGCCCCGAAGCTTGGCAAGGTAACAATATTGCTTCCGCCGTTGACGGAGACTCCTGGCATCGGCGGTTTACCTGTGGTCCCATTGCCCGCGCCGCCGGGGCCGGGATAGGGAGAGATTCCGCCACGCGCCGTAGTTTCAGATCCGCGACCGGTGCCGTCTTTCGCAGCGTCGGCTTTCGCCGCGCCCGAGCCTTCTCCGGATAAGCCGCTGCCCGGACCGGCGCCACGGCCGATTCCCGATCCGCCGCCTGATCCACCTAATCCAGGTTTGTCTCCGCCGGATGGTGACATAGCGAGCGAGCCCGCGCCGGCGTTGCCTGGCATGCCGATCTTCGAGCCGGGCTGGCTTGACACCACAATTCCCGTCCCTTTGCTGCTGCCGCTGTTATTGCTCGGTGGCGCAGCCACCGAGCCGGCATCTCCGGGACCACCCAAGCCCGCACCGCGATTCCCGCGTCCCAGACCGGAAAGCGAGCCTCCACCCGAAACGGTTGGAGGTGGCGGAACCGCGGCCGTTCCGCCTCCCAAACTCGTCATCGTTGAGCGCGCCAGAGAACCGCCGCCAACCTGCACGGGAGGAGGCACGACATTGGCAGTGCCCAAGCCGGGCACGGCGCGACTGCCCGTTGCGGCTCCGTTCATCTGAACCGGAGGCGGCACTACAGCTCCATTGCCCATGCCACCGAACGCGCGATGGGAAGCCGAAGCATCCGCCATCGAGGCTGGCGGCGGTACCACCTGATTTCGCAGTTCACCCGCACCGAATCCGGGTCCTCTGGGATTTATGTCGTGCGTAATTTGTGACGGAGGTGGTGCGATTACAGCCGGCGCGGGAAGCGTGAGCTTGGGATTGAGATTCGTGACCTGCTCGGGAGCGGACACCGGCGGCGGAATCACGGCCACGGCTTGCGAGCCGGGTACGCGGATCGGGGTAATGTCGCTCCGCGGTGCGCTGGGGCTGGGAGGAACGATGGCCGCATTCAAGGGTGGAGCAGAACGCATTTTGTCGCGTTGTGCCTCAGGCGTCGGTGGGACGATGTTGGCGTTCAGTGTCAACGCGCGCTGTGCCTTGTTATCGTTGCGAACTTCTGGAGTGGGCGCAACCACGGCTTGATCGAGAGTTGGAGCGCGCTGCGATGATTTCAGTCCCTCCGCGGGAGCTGGTCCTGGGACCGGCTTGAACGCCAACAAATTGGCGACTGCCGAATCGGACTGTGGCAGCTTGAGCTTGGGAGCATCCACGACTTTCTCGCGAAGGGACTCGCCGCGAGCAACACGGATGGTCTGAGTGCGGTGGTGAGCTTCATGACCGCCAGCGCGGCCAGAACGACCGGCTTGTGCTCCTCCGGCATCTTCGGTGCGTGGCAGTTCCTCGCCCGAGAAATAAATGACGTCGTACTTCGGCATAGACGGCGGTTCATAAGGCCGCAGCTTGTCGATTGCTTGCGACAGCATAATCACGATGACAAACAATGCCGCTTCCACGATCCAGGAGGCGAACATCCCACGATAGGGAACAAGTCCGGTTCTGGCTTCTCCAGCCAAAGGTTCGGGAGAGCGTTTCAGGGCGGGGCGAATGGCGGTGAAAAATTCCTGCCACGGCGAAGACCACTCGACCAGGAGTTTGAGTTCGTCGCTCACTCTGTGCTCGCCTCTTGCTTCGCGGGCAGCACGATCTTATTCAGCGCGATCTCGATTTCATCTCCGATCGTGGTTCCGCTGGATTTAAGCGTGTCTCCCGGCAACTCGACACCGAAGCTGTGCGCATGCTTACTCGCGCCACTCGCCATGGCTTCAGATTCTGCTCGATGTGGACAACAACTTTGTTCGGGTCCAGATAGAGGACATCGATTGGAAACCTCATGGCGATCGTGTGTACGCCGCGAGACGGAATAATCCAGAGACCGTCGCCAGCAGGGAAGCCGGCGGGATCCTTGCCCATGAGCCCGAGCAGGCGCGACCAGTGTGTTCCTGCCACGCACAAGTGGGTGGCCAGATACGCATTACGCGTCCGGTTGAACGCATATCCTGTGGCGGCCTGTAACGACATCACAACTCCTGAATCATGACTGCTGGATTCGGTTCGTGCTCTCAGACTCGTCTTTCCAGATCAGTTCGGCCTTATCAGTGTCCAGTCACGGGTGCCAGCGTCCGGATCAACTCAATAATCGCCGGGCCGAGAGTGACAAAGATAATCGAGGGGAGGACAAATAAAACCAGGGGAATTACCATTTTAATGGTTGTCTTGGCAGCCTGTTCTTCCGCCCGTTGCCGGCGCTCGGTGCGCAGCGAATCCGAGTGCACTCGCAAAGCCTGGGCAATACTGGTACCGAAGCGGTCAGTCTGTATTAAGGTTCCCACAAGCGAACGGAGATCGTCAACGCCGGTGCGCTCTACCAGATTGCGCAGAGCCTCAGCTCGAGGCTTGCCGGCTCGCATTTCCAGATTTACCAGATGGAACTCATCGCTAAGTTCAGGATGGGCGTGATGCAGGTCGGTGCCAACACGCATCAGTGCCTGATCAAGGGCCAATCCGGCTTCGACGCAGATGACGGTGAGATCCAGGGCATCCGGCAGCCCCAACTTGATGCGCTGCTGGCGCCCCTTGATCATCCGCTTGAGCATAAATCGGGGTAAAAAGAATCCGAATGCACCCACGCTGACCATCAGGATCGGGGAGTTGAATCCACTGGTCGCGATTACCAACGCCAACGCGAAGATCGCCATCGCCAGGCGGCTGCCGACATATACCGTCAAATGGCGGGTTTCGCGATAACCAGCCTGGATCAGCCAACGGCGGGTTCGCGAGACGTCGCTCGGGGACAACGGTATAGCTTTACTGAAGGGATCGAGAGCTTGTTCCAGTCGTTCCTTGAGCGCGGGCTTTTCGGCAGCCTTGATCCGTTGCCCGCCCAACGCGCGCAAGCGGGAACCGAGCAGAGAAGATGGCGCATAGGCCGCTGCTCCAAATGAAAACACCACCAGGGCGATGGTCAAGAACACCACGATTGTGAGCGCAAGTGCCATGCGTTAATTCAAACCTGAATCTGAATGATTTTCCGGATTACGAAATAGCCCAGCGTCTGCAAAACAATTCCAGCGACCACCAGGGCATGCCCGATGGGATCCGCAAACAGGGGGTGGATAAAGGCAGGGCTCGTCAGCAGCATCGTGACTACGATGACAGGAGGCAATCCCATCAAAAGCATCATGGTCAAACGTCCCTGCGCCGTGTAAACCCTCACCTGACGCATGATTTTGAATCGTTCCCGGATCACATAGGAAAGGTTATCGAGGATTTCGGCCAGATTGCCACCGGTTTCTCGTTGCAGCATTACCGCCGTAACGAAGAACTTCACGTCGACCAGCGGCATGCGTTCCGCCAGGTTCATCAAAGCGTCGCGGACCGGCAGTCCGAACTTCTGCTCCTCAAAAAGTTTGCGGAACTCGGAGGCGACAGGTTCAGTAAGTTCGTTGGCGATTAACTCCAAAGCCGTGGTGAAAGCATGGCCGGCACGCACCGCTCGGGCCAAGGTGTCGATGGCTTCGGGAAACAACTCCTCGAATTTCTGAAAACGCTTGGTGCGACGATAGGAGGCGTAAGAGTAGGGGAGAAATCCGCCAAGCACTAAACCAACGGCGGCAATCAACAAAGCCTGGTTCGGCGGCAGAGATCCAGCTGCGAGAAAGCCCGCTACGGCCAATGCCACGGCGCTGACCATGCAAAGCATGAGGATGTTGGCCGCTCGTATTTTGAGGTTCGCCTGTTCGAGGAATGGCTGCAGGTTGGAAATCCGGGAGGAGCGGCGAAGCAGGTTGTCGAGCGCCGGAATCTTGCTCAACATTTCGTCGCGCAGCAAGGCGAGCTCCTCGCTGGGAGCGCGAGACGCAGCCTCTTGCACCGTTGCCAAACGTTCGCGCAGAAGGCGAGCTTGAGCACTGCGCTGGTCCAGTAGGGAAGCTACAGCGAAGACGCCCAAGGCGACCACCACGAAAACCAATATGGCGATAAGTCCTAGCATGATTTTCCGCTCGCCTTCGTGAAAACTCCTTTAGACCTCTACCTGCGACTCAAATAACGCCGGACGCAAGCGGCAACCCCCGGTAGCCAGGCGATCGGCAAATCGGGGCCGGATTCCGGTGGCGCGGAAAAGACCTTTCACTTTGCCACCTTCATCGATCCCGGTTCGCTCGAACACAAAAATATCTTGCAGGGCAATGAGTTCGCCATCCATACCAGTGACTTCAGAAATCGAAATCACTTTGCGGGTGCCATCGGAGAGGCGCGCGATCTGCACGATAGCGTGAATGGCGGAGGCAATCTGCTGCCGCATGGCCCGCTCGGGAAGATTCAGATTGGCCATCGATACCATGCTTTCCAGTCGAGCCAACGCGTCGCGATGTGCGTTGGCGTGTACCGTTGTCAGCGAACCCTCGTGGCCGGTGTTCATGGCCTGTAGCATGTCGAACGCTTCTTCGCCGCGCACCTCGCCGACTACAATGCGGTCCGGGCGCATACGCAGACTGTTGATTACTAATTGCCGCTGCCGGACAGCGCCCTTGCCTTCGATGTTTGGTGGGCGGGTTTCGAGGCGGACTACGTGCTCCTGCTTCATTTGCAATTCGGCCGCGTCCTCGATGGTGACCACGCGCTCGGAATTTGGAATGTAGCCGGAGAGCACGTTGAGCAACGTAGTCTTGCCGGCGCCGGTTCCACCCGAGATCAGCAGGTTGAGCCGTCCCTTGACCATGGCGGAAAGCAGTTCCAGCATGGGCTCGGTCAGAGTTTTGTTTTCGATCATGTTTCGCGCCGTGACTGGGTCGCGGCCGAAACGCCGAATGGAAAGGCACGGCCCGTCGATCGCCAGCGGGGGAATGATGGCGTTCACACGGGATCCGTCGGGAAGGCGTGCGTCGACCATTGGCGAAGACTCGTCGACGCGTCGACCGACTCGAGACACAATCCGGTCGATGATCTGCATGAGGTGAGCGTCGTCCTTGAAGCTCAAGCCGGTGGGTTCAAGCTTGCCCGCGCGCTCGACGTAAACTCGATCAAAGCGGTTCACCAGAATGTCGGAGACGGTTGGATCCTTCAGCAATGGCTCCAGCGGGCCGAGGCCGAAGATTTCGTCTAGAATCTCGCGTGAAAGCCGTTCCCGCTCCGCGAAGCTCAGAGGGACGGCTTCGCTGTTCACGGTAACGCGGATCAACTGGAGGACTTCGTCCCGCGCGGCATCGCTCGGGGTTCTGCCCAGTTTTTCCAGGTCAAGACGATCAAGAATCTTGCGGTGGAGGTCCGCCTTGACCTGCTGGTATTCGGTTCTTTCGAAGGTCTGCAAATTCGCCATGAAGTCTGCCTGATGGTCTAAATGCCCGAGGCGCGAAGCCTGACGCCTCAAGCCTACACCGCGTTAAATCCTAAACCGTCTTAAATAAGGACCAAGCTTTACGCTTTACTTCTAAATCATTTTCCGTCAAACGGGCCGCCAGCCCGGCGAAGGCGCGCGCAATTTCAGTGTGGTTTTGCGCTACTACCGGCACTCCACGATCGATCGCCGTAGACACCGCGAAATATTGATTCGGAATCTTCCACAGCAACTTTGCGCCCGCCGCAGCTTCGGCATCGGCCTCGCTAAAACCAGCTATTTTGCGGAAACGATTCAACACCAGGCCCACCTTCTCGCGTCCGCCGCTTTCTCCGAGATACTGTTGGACCCGGGCCGCGCTCCACAAGGAAGCAACGTCGGCGCTGCCCACCATCAACACGCTTTGGGACAAGTTGCAGACCAGTCGCGTCGTCGGGTCTATCCTCGTGGAAGCGTCAACTACGACATAGCGGAACTGACCCATTAACATATCGAACAATCTGGCAAACTCCGCGGTGGAGGGCTCCGCCGCAACCGGAACGTTTGGGCCAGCAAGTAGTTGCAGGCCGCTGCTGTGGCGGGTCATGAAGCTTTCCAACAGAGAACTGTCAAGGCGATGCAGGTTGCGGATCGCGTCCGTCACGTTGAACAGAGGCTTCAGATTCATGTGCAGAGAGGTATGCCCCAGGGGCGCCAGGTCCACGAGAGCGGTGTTGCCGTGGGCAGACTGTAGGGCCAAAGCCAGATTCACAGCGATGGTCGTGGCGCCGCTGCCTCCTTTGGCGTTGACCACCAGAAACACTTTGCCACTAGTTCCTTCCCGATTCACTTTTCTTTGGGCTGCCGTGAGGCGGACAAACGCTTCCAGAAGATCGGTGGTCGTCGTCGGTCGTTCAATGAACTCACGAGCTCCGGCGCGCATCGCACCGACAATCACTTGAGGCTGCGAGATGCTGCCGATCGCGAATAGAGCCATTGCCGGCAGTTCCTGGTGGAGCAATTCAATAGCCCGCAACGCCAGGATCGCGTTATCAGCAGGGATGTCGACCAGAACGACATCAGCCTTTGTGGTTTGGATCCGGCGGATCAAAGGGTCGTTTGCGGCGACTGGAAAACTGGCATGGGTATACACGGCTCGCGCCACACTAGTGCCGTCCACAAGCACCTGTAACACGGCGCGCTGCTCGTTATCCGCTGCAACGATAATTACCGAAAGTTCGGGCATGACGCTGCCACTTCTCCCGCCAAGTGTCCCTTACACAGTTTTGCGGACGCAAAGGTTCGCCATGGTGATCGAGCGCAGCGCTTCATTTGCTGCCTGCCGATGGCTTCTTTCCATCAAACTTATCTTTGTCGAGGAACGGCTGCGGATTCTTCGGACCTTCAGGCGCCTGGGTGCTGGGTGAGATGCGATGCACCGTGCACAGCACCATCAATTCCGAATTGCTCTTTTGCAGATTCTTGCTTTTAAACAAATTGCCGAGAATCGGAATGTCTCCGAGTCCAGGAAATTTGTTAGCAATCTGAGTCACCCGGTTGTCCATGAGGCCGGCGATCACGAAGCTCTGCCCGTCCTGCAACTCAAATTCCGTGTCCGCGCGACGCGTGCTCAGTGCGGGGATGTTAAATCCGGAGATGGTTAACCCATCGGCGAAATCCAATTCACTCACTTCCGGCACCACGCGTAGATGGATGTTTCCATTGGGCATGATCACGGGCGTGAACCTCAACCTGACGCCAAATTCCTTAAACGAGATGCTAACTGCAGTGAAACCCTGTCCTGGTTGAACGATGGGGAAAGGGAACTCTCCGCCAGCCAGAAAGCTGGCCTCCTTGCCATTCACCGCGATCAAGTTCGGTTCCGCAAGAATCTGCAAAAGGTTTTTCTGCTGCAATGCCTGGACCACAACTCCAAAGTTAATGTCGCTGCGGAATAGAAAAAGGTTCAACGGGTTGGTGAGGTTGATGGTAGGAGGCGTGGGCGCAGTGGAGGTCGTGGTCGCACTTCCGTTGGTTTGGGTGGTCGTAGAAGTCGTGGAGATCGTCGATCCCCCATATTGGCCCGTGGTCAAGGTCCCAGTCGTATGACCCGAGCCAGGAAGGAAATAATTAACTCCCAACTGCAGGGCGGCGGTGCGGTCTACTTCCGCGAACTTGACCTCCAAGAGAACTTCCTGGGCACCCACCGGACCAAAAGTGAGCACATTCACGACATTTTTGGAGTAGGCCGCGGCAATCATTTCAGCGCGCTTGGCGATATCCTCGGTAGTCACGTGACCCGAAAGCACGATTGCCGAACGGGAAGGCGTAACCGTTATCTGTTCGTCGGGAAAAACTCGTCTTTCTTCCTCGGCCGCTGCACTGACATCCACATCCACGCGCAGATCAAAACTGCGGGAACGTTCGAGTTCATCCCAGATCAGCAGGGAGACTTCGCCGGCGGAACGTCCGTGTACCAGAATTTGAGTGGGCGTGACCACGATGGCATCGGCTACGCCGGGATCGGTTACGGAAACTCTCTTCAGACGCTCCGTGGTATTGATGAGAAGCGACTTGCCCACCATCACGCGCAACGGAGCGGCACCATGCGATTCAGCTTCGGATTGATTCTGCGCCGTCGCCGTGGGGCCTTGGGGCGCGGTTTGGGCTGGCGCCTGGTCTGGAGCCGGGGCTGGCGCTGCTGGTTGCGGTTGCGCTGCTTGCGGAGCCTGAGCATCCTGGGATTTCGGCATTACGATGGCGCTGAGCAGCAACAGAATGCCAAACGTCATTCCCACCAGTTTGCCAGCTTGCATTTCGCGTTTCTCCCACCTGCGGGAGCGGATCGACATGTTGTGTAACCTCGCCACCGGGACTTGTGCTTAGAACTTTTCCTCTTCCTTCTTATCTCCTTTGTAAACCTCGACCGTGTAAGCGGTCGGGATTGAGGGAGGGGCCTGGACTGGGGTGTGCCTGGAAATGCTGTGCGGCTTTGCTGCCGGAGTTACCTCGGAGGCAGTGTTGTAGAGAGAGTTGGACTTCACGGCGGGCACGCCTTCTTGCTTAGTATCAAGCGGGTTGCGCAATGCCAGTTGAATATGGCCTTGAGAACTGGCCAGTGTAAGTCTTTCGGCGTCGTCCGGAGATACGAGAAGAGTCACCACAGGGGCGCTCTGCGGTTCGCCGGCAGAGTTCCGTTCAAGCCTCTGGCCTGTGGCAATAACGGCGACGTTCTCCAGGACGGTTCCGGTCTGCTGCTCGTTAGATCCCTGGGGATTTCCCGTCAACAAAACATCAACCCGCGTGCCTGGCAACACAAAGCCGGAAACGGAAGTGGTATCGTTCACCCGCACCGAAACTGCGCGCATGCCAGGGGGAATTAGCGACGGAAGACCGTATCCTGCGTTTTCTCCTGCCAGCTTATTCTGAAGAATGAATTCGCCCTTGGCGATCGGAAGCACGACGCCCCGGCCTACTACTTTGGTCTTCTGGCGGAAGCGACCGTCCGGCAGGTCGGCACTAGGAAAGTGCACGACCCGGATGTCTTTGTCGTCGATCTTTGTTCCTACTTGCAGATCGTCCGCTGCGATGACTACATCTTCGCCTAGAGGGGTTTTAGAGCCTGCCCTGGACTGCAGGTTGCGATAGACCACAAGGCTCACGAACGCACCCAGTGCCAAGGCGATAAACCCGATTAACAAGAGCCGGTTGCGATTCATCTACTATTCCTCACCAATCGAAATCTCGCGCCGACTGCTGCTGGCCTTGCCGGCAGCCAAAGCACAACCGGACAGCCGAGCTGTCTGCAATTCCATGCGCACTTAAATTTCCGGTGCGCCGGATCACTTGCTTTTTTTGAATCAAAGGTTTAGGAGCGGGAAAAGAGTTGCCCTCAATCCCCCCGACCATCATACCCTGAGGTCTCTTGCTAGAGCGACATTTTGTTGCATACCGGCCCTCCCCGGTAGTGACCATAGTTTCACAGGAAAAGGCTAGGGTACGATACGTTCTCAATGACTCCGACCCCCAAAAGTACGTGTTTTATATGCCAATCAGCGTGAACTCGGCAATTTTCTTCGGCGTTTTTAGGGCTTTGTCGTTAGCTTCAGGGGAGAATCGAGATGAAAACCCCCTCATTGAGTTTTCTTGACAAAAACAACCGCCTGATTGTCGGCATACATTTCTTGCCAATCAGGCAAGGTTCTGAGACCTGTTACGACAGGAGCATCGGGCGGGAGAACGACGGTCCGGATTCCCCAAGTCGAAAGTAGTGTCCGCCAAGCGTCGCCCTTCAGGTAGTAGGCGGCAGCTAGATTGTCCATGAAAGCATCGCCATAAACGTCAGCCCGGCCATCGATGTAGACACGATACTCGGGATAGAGTTTCCAAATGAAATATCCACCCCAGTTGTAATGAGCCAATATCGGTGCTGGCGGCTGATGGGCGGCAATGAAGGAAACGGCGGCAGCAGGAAATTCCTTGGCCTCGGCCTCGGGCTGGCGGTGAATCACAAAGCGCACTCGAGCGACGGAGAAAACAATAAGAGTTACCAGCAAAATCGTATTGAAAAGTGTCTTACGCGCAGTCATAGCGGAATGCTTCGACTGGAAGAGCTTTGCAACTCCGCTCTCCTGCAGCCAGGCCATCAGCAATGCACTCAGGATGGGAACCGCGATAAGCGTGTAAATGGGTATGTGCCTAACCGAACGCAAGGCTGCGAATGTCATCACTGATAACAGCAGAACCTCACGGGGGCGCAGGCGTCTGGGCGAAATCGCTGGTAAGACTACGGACGCCAGGACCATGGCGAGCGCGGGTAGGTATAGGTGTTGGTGAAAATTGGGCGAACGCCACTCGCCGATGTAGCTCTGCATGGCTCGCGAACGAAGTGTTTCCAGCGGATAGGAATACATCGCCACACCATACGGATTCAGCGGGACCACGGCCGCACAAGCCACGATGGCCAATGCCAGGGCCCGAAAGCGTGTGCTGGCGCGACGGCCATCTTCGGAATCGAGGATTGCGAAACCAAAGGTTACGTCCAGCGCATCACCCACCAGAAACAGCGCCATCAGCGCCAGCCCGACCGCGTATCCCGCGTGAAGATTTACCCAAAGTAGCATGAGTGGGGGGGTCCACCACAGCAGCCTGGGATGCTGGTAAGAACGCTCCAAGATCAGCAGAAGCAGACTGGCCAACAGCAAAGTCAGCATCTGAGGGCGAACGCCCCAGCTAGGCGCCGATGCAAAAGCGCCGAGTAAAGTGATCACCCCAGCGACGTAAGGACGCCCCGGACAACGCAAGAAAACCACGAGGAACGCAGCTGCGATCACCGCGCCGAAGCCAACAATTAATCCGCCCCAGCCCGCGAGGCGATACAAGCCAAAGATGAGAACTTGAGATAACCATTCGTGATCAACCCACGGTTGTCCAAACCGCGTGTAGGAGTAGGGATCGGCGTGAAAGACTTTGTGATTTTGGACGATTAACTGCCCGGTACGCAGATGCCAAAACAGGTCGGGATCGGTGGCGGCGCGCGCCGCCATGGTAAAAAGGCCTAGCGCCAGGATGAAGACGAACAGGCGGCGCGTTTGAAGGAGTTGATTCACCAGTGCGAGGATAATACCGCGCGTTCCGCCCCACGGTATAGAATCGCCTCGCCTTTTGCGAGCGGTCGCGAATTCGCGATCGCGGTTCGCAATCCGCTGACAGCATGAAACCTTCCACGCTAAAGCTCGCGATAGTCCTGTGTCTAATGGCTATGGTTTTTGTCCATGCCATGATCCTTTGGAACGTTAGAGAGAAAGTTTGGAAGGGGTACTCAGATTTTGCGATCTATTACTGCGGCGGGAGCATGGTGCGGCAAGGTCTCGGACACCAACTGTACGACACCGCCACGCAATTTCGGGTTCAGCGCGAGTTTGCCCCGGAAGTCAGTATTCGGCAGGGACCGTTACCTTACAACCATCCACCGTTCGAGGCGTTGCTCTTTCTCCCATTCACCTACATTCCTTATCCGCAAGCCTTCGTTCTTTGGGACCTCACGAATCTGGCGTTGCTGGCGTCTCTGCCGTTTCTTCTTCGACCACATCTTCCGAAGCTGCGAAAGTATTCCTGGCTTCTCTGGCTGCTCGTCAGTCTTGCTTTCTCCCCGATATTTTTTGCCTTGCTTCAGGGGCAGGATTCCATCTTGCTTTTGTTCCTCTACGCATTGGCTTTTGTTTGTCTGAAAAAGAACCGTTTTCCGGCGGCAGGCGTCTGGCTCGCTCTTGGACTTTTCAAGTTTCACCTTGTGCTGCCATTCGTGGTTCTGTTGCTGGTAGAGAAGAAGACGAGAAAAGTTCTATACGGATTTCTGCCTGCGGCCGCAGCTCTTGCGCTGATTTCCCTGGCTACCGTGGGCGGCGCAGCGCTTCGAGCCTATCCTCACTATGTGCTGTACCTGGAGCGCAATCTGCCGCAAAGCGCGATCGTTCCTTCGGACATGCCAAACCTGCGCGGTATTCTCTACCTCTTTATGGCATCCAAGCCCTACTTCGGTGCCACGCTACTGGCATCCTCGGCAATCGTCTTTCTATTTGCCGCCTGGCGATTGCGGGGCAATGGCAACCTGCGCCTGTTGAATCTGAAGTTTTCTCTTGCAGTTGTGGCCACCGTGCTCGTCAGTTACCACGCCCTGCGCCACGATCTGAGCATCCTGGTGCTCCCCATTTTTCTCTTGGCTGACGAACTATTGGACGAAAACAGGCTTGGCCGATGGCCCATTGTGGCCGCTGTGACCGCGATGGTTTTCTTCTCGCCACTGCAGTTGGTGCTGTCCATGCGTTATAACCTCTTGGGGATTTTTGGTGGCGTCCTGGTGCTGTGCCTGATTGGTATTTCGCGACTGATTTCATTGCGAACTGCCGACGGCGCTGGCTTGCTGGCAGAGACCTAGCAAGGTCTCCACTTTCGCGCGGTCGGCGAAAAGTTGATTGACAGTATCTCCAGCCCGGAATACTCTTTGCGCCAACCAACATCCTCGCGATGACACACGCAAATGACAGGCTGGGGACGGCAAGAGGATTTGTGCCCCTTGCCTTGACTGGCCTCGCCGTAACTGTGGTGGCCACGCTCGTTCTGAGCCGCAGTTTCTACGATCGAACTGCAGCGGACATATTTTTTTCTCTTACGCTGGCAAGCGCTGTCCTGGTGTTTGTTCATGTTCGACCAATTTCGGAAATTCCTTGGCTCGCGATTATTGCTTGTGTCCTGACGGCGGCACAGATTTTCGTTCTCAAAGTGCCATTGCGGTGGTTCCCGCTCGTAGCATGGTTGGGGGTCAGCAGCTTTTTGTTGCTGATCTTACGGAGACTGTGGGGTGCCACTGAGCAAAAGGAACTTCTGAAGTACGCAATCGTGCCTCCATTGCTGCTCGTCCTGCTTGGATACTTCAGTTCTACACTTCTGGAAATAACGGATAAACTCCACCCCAAGACGTACGACCTGTTCCTGTTTTTCTTCGATGGCAGCCTGGGAGTGCAACCCAGCTTCAAGGTGGGGCACTTCGTGTTGCGATCGCGCTGGCTTACCGAGGTCGCTCTATTGTTTTATTACGGCCTCCCGATACCCGGTATGTTGGTTTATGCCAAACAACTGGTTCGCCAAAGGAGCTACGCGATCACGGTTTTTCTCGGGCTCTTGGTTGCCGGCCCCGTGGGAGTTCTGTTTTACAATCTGCTTCCAGCTTGCGGTCCTATCTATCTTGTCGGATCGGACTTCCCCTTTCATGCTCCCGCCAGCCACGAATTCACGGCTACGGTGCTTCAGCCGGTCGAAATTTTCGGGATTCGAAATGCTTTTCCCTCTTTGCACATGGGGTGGGCCCTGCTTGCATGGTGGTATTCCGAAGGTCTTTCCCGTTGGACGCGGTTTGTTCTGCTTTTGTTTCTGGCCGGCACGGTGCTCGCAACTCTTGGTCTTGGCGAACACTATCTGGTCGACTTGGCGGCCGCGTTTCCGTTCGCGCTCTTGATCGAAGCCGGATGCGCACTCTTGGTCCCGATCTCCGATCGGAGGAGGTCCATGCCTTTCTTCGCGGCGTTGCTCATGCTATTCGGCTGGTTAGCGCTGCTCCGTTTCGGTATGAGAATCGTCTGGCTGTCACCGCTCATTCCCTGGACGCTGATCGTAGGGACGATAATTTCATGTCTGGCTTTACGGCGACCGCTGCAACGAGCAGTGAAGGGAGCAGCTCACAAGACTTGAGTGATAATGAAATGCTCCTTGCATTCGCAGATCCTTGTTGAAAGCTCACAAACTCGGGTTACCCGTTGCGCTGCTTCTGGCGGGGAGCATGTGGTTCTACGTGGACCATGTGTATCTCGGCCATCAACTGACCGAGGCGGCGGCGCATGACAGTCCGCAGGGGATCTTTTCAGACTTTTATCCCCGCTGGCGAGGTACGCAGGAGCTGCTGTTGCATCATCGCAATCCTTATAGCCCAGAGGTCACTCGTGATATTCAGATCGGATATTACGGACGTCCGCTCGATGCCAATCGCCCGGGCGACCCCAAGGACCAGATGGGATTCGCGTATCCCTTGTATGTAGTTTTTCTGATCGCGCCTACGCTTACTTTTCCTTTCTCGTTTGTGCGTTTCGTAGTTCATTGGTTTTTCATCCTGCTGACTGCCTTGTCAATTCCGTTTTGGTCGCATGCAGTAAAGTGGCGGGTTTCGCCGGTATTGAATGGAATTCTGATAACGCTCACTTTAGGAACTCTGCCGATGGTCCAGGGAATCAAGCTTGAGCAATTGTCGCTTCTCGTCGGCGGAATGGTTGCAGTGTGCGCTTTGCTCCTGGTTCGTGACTCCTTCGTACTTGCGGGAGTACTGCTCGCTTTTGCCACCATCAAGCCGCAACTGGTTTTACTTATGGTTGCATGGCTGGTGTTATGGGCATGCGGAAACTACGGTGCGCGGAAGCGCTTCCTTTGGAGCTTCGGCATGACCATGTCCGCTCTGTTTGCCGCGGCTGAGTTTGTAATGCCTGGGTGGGTGGGACAGTTTGTGAAGGCACTTGCTGCCTACCGTGAATACACGGGCAGGCCCGTGTCGATTCTCGCTGTGCTGACCACCCCGGCTGCGGGCCTGTTCTTGTCCGGGCTAATGCTGCTAGGGCTGGCCGTCGTTTGCTGGCGTGCGCGCCGGGCGTGTGCCGGCGATCCGACCTTTGCTCTTGTATCCGCCTTGGTTCTTGCGGTAACGGTTGTCGTCATCCCCATGACTTCACTCTACAACCAGATACTGTTGCTGCCGGCCGTGCTGCTGATAGTTCGCCATGCCCGATTTCTATGGAGCAAAGATCCGCTCACTCGGCTGCTCTGCGCGATTTCAGGTTCGCTGATGGTGTGGCCATGGTTGGCAGCGTTGACTTTAAGTTTGGGTTGGGTTGTGCTGCCGGCAGACTCAGTGCAGAAAGCGTGGGCCGCCCCGCTGTGGACGAGCATGGCTATTCCAGTAGGCGTGCTGATGCTGCTGACGCGCCTCGGCGCGCTCACTCTGCCGGATATCCTGAGCTCGTCCGGGGCTGTGGCCCACCCGGCGAAGTTGTCGAGCGCCTGAGCTTGCATTCCCTCGCCGCCCGCGATAGGCTTCTCGGACACTAGCGGTTGCGGAGGATCGAATGACTCTGAAAATTGAAACACGGCAGGCTAATGGAGTCACGATCGTGTCGTGTCAAGGCCGTATCATGTTTGGGGAGGAAGCCACAACACTGCGCGACGATCTCAAGCGTGTGTTGGCTTCCAGCCGTCAGATCGTGCTGAACCTTGCGGGCGTGAATTATATCGACAGCGGCGGTCTCGGCACTCTGGTCGGCGTTTACTCCTCGGCGCGGGCGTCGGGCGCAGAAATCAAGTTGACAGGACTGGGTCAGCGTTTGCGCGATGTCTTGCAAATCACCAAATTGGTGACCGTGTTTGAGGTCTACGACACTGAGCAGGAGGCGATTGCGACGTTTCATCGCGGGGCTGCCTAGAAAGGGTTGGGCCAGTGAAACCTTCTTAGCCTCTTCCCACCGCCGTTCGATGCTGTCATTATTCCTATAGGACATTCAAAGGAGCATTGCAGGCGCTACATGGCTTTCCAGACTATTATCGGCCCATCCTCCGGAACCGGTTCCGGGATATTCCCAACGCTCGTCTTTGTCCAGGGTAACGAGCAGCGCGTCATAAACCTGGACCACAGTCCTTTCACGGTGGGACGAAAGGTCGATAAAGATTTAGTCATCGCCGACCCGCGGGTCTCAAGGGACCACGCGCTGATCGTCTCCGAAAACGGCGCGTTCAGTGTGGTTGATCAGGGCAGCAAGCATGGGACGTTCGTCAATGGCGAACGGGTCGAACGCAAGATTCTGGAGAGGAATGACCGTCTGGAGTTCGGCGTTCGTGAAGTCGCGTATGTGATTTTCAATCCGCAGCACGGAACCACCAACTCGGCCCGGGAGTTCCTAAGCCAGATCTCCGTGATGCACATCTCGGACGAGACTACAGATCTGGAAAAACTGGTTTTGTTTCTCGAGGCAGCTCGTAAGCTGAACACCATCGGGGTGCTCGATGAAATCCTGATGACTCTTCTGGACGTGACTTTAAAGCTGACTCGCGCCGAACGCGCTTACGTTTACATGAAGAACGCCCGCGGGGACCTACGGCTTGCGGCCGGACGCAATTCGAAGGGTGAGCCCCTGTTGGACGACAAGACCATTTCCCACTCGATACTCGATGACGCGTTGAAATCCAATTCCGAATTTGTGTTAACCGACACCAGTCGATCGGCGGACCTTACCGGCCGCAAAAGCATCGTCGCTTATGATCTGCGTACCGTTATCTGTGTGCCCTTGCGCAAGCCGCAAGTTCAGGCCACTCGCGATGCCGAGGCTCCATCGCCTGCGCCTTCGGCGGAAGTGATGGGAGCGCTGTACGTGGATTCGCGCTTTGCCTCCCGTGATATTTCGGGAGTGAGCAACGACATTCTTCATGCCATCGCGACTGAAGCCGCTTCGCTCATCGAGAACGCCCGCCTGGTGCAGGCGGAGGAGGCCGGCCGCCGCTACCAGCAAGAGTTGTCGATTGCGGCATCGATTCAACAGCGGCTGATGGCCGTTACCATTCCCGAGGTCCCATTCGCCAAGCTGACAGGAAGGAATCTCTCTTGCAAGGAGATTGGTGGCGACTTCTTCGACGCGGTTAACACCGAACAGGGTTTGACCATCGTGCTGGCCGACGTGAGCGGCAAGGGAGTTTCCGCAGCTCTGCTGGCTTCCACGCTGCAGGGAATGATTTATTCGCAGCTTACCGCGGGCATGCCTCTGACTGAGATCGTGACCGCGGTCAATCGCTTCTTCACTGATAAGAACATTGGAGAGAAGTACGCCACTGTCATCATTGCCCGCGTTCGCGACGATGGGGACTTGGAATACGTCAATTGCGGGCATGTTCAGCCGCTAGTGGTTTCCAACGGAGCCGTGCAGAGGCCCGATCACGGTAACCTTCCCGTGGGTCTGCTGCCCGATGCCAAATACGAAAGCGCGCACTGCCAATTGAAGCCGGGCGACCGGCTGGTGCTGGTGACTGACGGCGTGACCGAGGCAGAAAATGCGCGCGGAGATTTCTTCGAGGATTCGCGCTTGGAACTCGCCGCGAAAACCGGAACGATGGAACAAATCTTTACCGCGATCTCCAGCTTTTGCAGTGGCACGCCTTTGAACGACGACTGCACTGTCGTGGAACTCGTCTACACCGGCAGCTGATCGCGGGTCTGCGGCAATACTATCTTTCAACCACCACCGAAAAGTTGGTGCCTTCCCAACGTTCTTCCTGCGGCCAGTAGAGTGTAAAAACGATCTCGCTTCCCACGGATAATCGCTCTGTGCCGAGGTCCGCGACATATGTGCCCAGGCCGGTATCGCGCGTGCTGATGTCCTGCTGGGTCCGCCAATTGTCGAAGCTCCAATGCACCAGTGCGGGAGCGGTCAACACGAAGCGCAGTCCCTTGCCCTGCGGCATGGTTCGGCATCGGTTGTTGAAGCGCCACGCGAAGTACGTCGATTTCTTCTTTTGAACTTGGTATCGCTGAACCGTCTGGGGTGGCTGATCGAAAACCCTTCCATCCCGTAACGAGCGACGCAGCTTGATATATTCCGAGTGTGCCCATACCAACGGACACGCCGAACCCGTAGGTTTTCCTGGGAACAATTCTCGTTCCGCTATCGCGGCCGAGTCCCAGACCTGCTCGGGGATCAGACGCCCGCCCTCGGTCGAAAACTCCATCACGCGCAGCAATTCTTCCGCGACTTGAGGGCGTCCTGCGGCGATCTCGTAATGCGCACGCTCGCCTGCAAGCAACGGCCAAGGCCGGCCGATTCCGGTCCCGTCGAAAGGCGAACCATCTTCATGTTCCCCGTAGCCATCTCCGTTGTATCGATACCAGCACGGACCTTGCGGCAATTGCACTTGCAACAACGCGTCGACCACTTTGATGGTGTTCAGAATGCGCGGATCATCCGCGGCGCGCAAACCAAATCGCACCAGTGCAAGCGCGTCGGGGCTGACCAGATGAGTGGGCGGTTCCGCGCTTTGTCCCGGTGGCCGGTTTTTTATAGGCACAAATCCTTCAAGCGGCGACGCTGCGCAGTCCGTCTCCGGCGGCGCAATGCGCACGTAGTATCCTTCCACTCCAATCTGCCTTGCCAGATCCGTGTCGCTGGCATAAGTCCAGCGCTCCACGTTGTCATTCCAATTGTCCGCCGTTTCGCGCAGGTATTCGGCGATGGCTTTCTCTCCAACTGCTTCCGCAAGGTCGGCCGCCGCCAACAGCCCCGAAATTTCTACCGCCAGAGTGAACGGTGAATAGCCCGCATCCTCTTCCCATCGATCTTGCTGCGTGACCGGGCCATTGCGGACCAGGAACCCTGCAGCCCGCCGAACCAGAGTCCACCAGCGTTTGAGATCGCCCAACACTTCTGGACAATCCCGTCGCATACAGTCGACTAACAGTATCGGAAATGCGGCTTCATCCATCTGCAGGCCCATCCAGTACGGACGCCCGTCCAGCCACATGTTCTGAGCCCAGTGTCCGTCGGCCTCCTGGGTGGACTCAAGATATCGAAGCACACGTACGGCGTCGATCTCCGCGCCCGCCGCCAGAAAGCCGAATGCGGTTTCCACGAGGTCACGCGGCCAGACCAGGTGATATCCGCCCAGGTCCTCATCGCCCTTATCGAAGCCCCACGGAATGGAGAGACTCGCGATCACTCCTCCCAGAAAGTCTTTCGACTCATGCGTGCGGAGCACGGCAACGCTGGCGCGGTAGAGATCGCGCTCCCGCTGCGGCGCGTCCAACTTCATAAGCTTCTGGTGCCAGGTTTCCCACTGCGCTATGTAGTGGTTGCGAAGATCTTCGTAGGAATCGAGCAAGCTCGATCGCACCTGCTGACCAGCCTCTGACCAAATAGTTCCGAATCCGAGCACCAGCACGAATTCTCCGCTGCATGCAGCCAGATCGATCTCTCCCGTCAGCGCGATGTTCCCATTCTCAGCTCGGGTATAGTCCCACGTCATTTGGAAATGTTTTGAGAGATCCTGCCAGCCGTCAGAGGATCCGACGAAACCTACAGACATTTTCTTCCATGGCGTCGAACAGGCAAAGGCCAGGGCGCAGTCGTCGCGTTCCGCGAATAGGATCGGCACACTCTTGTAGTCGCCGACCCATCCCGTGTTGCTGCTGCCCCAATTGGCAAGGTGCGGCGAGAGCAGAGCATAAAGACGATAGTCGGAGAGTGTTCCGCGGAACGGGATGAAGCGGATCTTTTGCAACACCACGTTGCGATACGGATCGCTCAACACTTCCTTTTCGATCCGGTAGCGGGCTTGAATCTCTGTGTTGATAAGCTCGAAGGCGGGAACGCCGGGCGCGACGGGAATATTCTCGAACGTGCAATGACGTTTTTCCTCGGAGAAATAGCTGGTCCCGTCGGTGACGATTAATCCCATATCGCGAGTGCAAGCCTGGTCCACACGCGGGTAATAGACTTCGTTCAGAATGCCGTGGCTGGTTGTGAACCATACCTTGCTGTGCTGATTCAGGGCTGTGCCCACGCCACTCTTCGCGCTCGACGTCCAGCGCGGCGGAATGCCCGGCCATCCCGGAGCGTATCGTTCTGTTTCACTCACTGGTCGATCCTCTCAAGTTCTCAAAGCATGGTACTAGAAATGCGATGTACAGATGATTCGCGAGTTGGGTTGAAGATTCGCTATTCTGAGTCGTCGAACAATGGCCGCAGATACCCAAGTCGATGTGTTCGCCGCTCAACGCCGCACCATGGTCGAGTCGCAGCTCCGTGCCCGCGGGATTCGAGACGAGCGAGTACTCGCTGCGATGTCCCACGTCTTCCGTCACGAATTCGTTGCGGTGGACTATCGCGATCAGGTTTATGAAGACCACCCGATTCCAATCGGCGAGGGTCAAACTATTTCTCAGCCTTACATTGTCGCCATCATGCTGCAAGCGCTGGCACTCAATGCCTCGGATGTGGTTCTGGAAGTGGGAACAGGTTCCGGCTATCTAACCGCACTGCTGGCGGAGCTCGCTCGGCAAGTTTATTCGGTGGAGCGGCATGCGTCCCTCGCCCGTACGGCGCAAGCCACACTCGCCCGCCTCGGCTATGCCAACGTTGAAGTCTTAGTGGGGGACGGCGGCAACGGCCTTCCGGATCGAGCACCCTTTGATGCCGTTATTGTTTCCGCCGCTGCCCCGCAAATTCCCCCGCCGCTGTTTGAACAATTGCGCGAAGGCGGACGCTTGATTGTCCCGGTAGGTCCCCCGCAAGCGCAGGAACTGCAGTTGGTGCGCAAGTATGACGGCCAGCCAGTTGTCTTCGGCATGGAAGGATGTCGATTCGTTCCGCTGATAGGTAGCGAGGGATACCGTTCCGGAGGGTAGAGATTTTCTGAGAACTGAGAACCGATAACCGGGAACTGCCTTACAATTTATCTGTGCCCGTTCTTCACAACCTCCGCGTCACCCTCGAAATGATCAAGTGGGAGCACTCCGTCTTTATGCTTCCGTTTGCGCTTTGCGGAGCCATGCTGGCGGCGAACGGCCTGCCCAGCGCTCACGTTCTTGCCTGGATTATCGTGGCCATGGTGACGGCTCGATCAGCGGCGATGGCCTTTAACCGTCTGGCCGACGCTTCGATTGACGCGGCCAACCCGCGAACTCAAACACGCGCGCTTCCTGCTGGCACGCTCACTCCCGGTTTCGTGATCACATTCGTGCTGGTGTCGTGCGTGCTATTTGTCTTCGCGGCCTCTCAGCTCAATCGGCTGTCGTTCATTCTTTCCCCGCTCGCGCTGGCGATCATTTTGCTTTACTCCTATACCAAACGTTTCACTCGCTGGTCGCATTTGGTGCTGGGGTTTGCCATGGGGATTGCGCCGTCGGCTGCATGGATTGCAGTCCGCGGCTCGCTCGATCCAAGAATTCTGTTGCTAACGGCTGCTGTGACGTTTTGGGGCGCGGGCTTCGACGTGCTATACGCCTGCCAGGATTATGAATTTGATCGCGATGCCGGGCTGCACTCCATTCCACGCTATTTCGGAATCAGCAAGTCGCTTTGGATCTCGCGCCTTTTTCATTTCATCATGCTTCTCTTGCTGGTTAGCTTGGTCGTGGTCTTCGGATTAGGAAAGCTGGCGATTGCTGGAGTCGTAGCCGTTGCTCTGTTGCTCGCCTACGAGCACTCGCTGGTCTCGCCCCGCGACCTCTCGAAACTTAACGCCGCGTTCTTCACAATGAACGGCGTGATCTCGGTTGTGTTCTTCGTTTTTGTTGCAGGAGATTTGTTGGTTCGACGCTGAGGTGATCCCGCAAACGGCGTGATTGTCGGTTTCAGCGCGTATTCAACTGAACCGCCACTTCATTGGCGTAATCGAGCGCCACCGCCAAGTCGGGCGCGCCGTCGCCGTTGAAGTCGGCCGCCGCCACCGAGATTGGAAGCGAATTGTTGGGAAAGTTCAGATTCTGCGCGGGCTTGAAGGTTCCGTTTCCTTTGCCATACAGCAAGCTCACCGTGGCGCTTCCTGTGTTGGCAACGGCGATGTCGAGCTTGCCATCGCCATTGAAATCCGCTATCGCGATTCCTGCCGGTCCTCCGCCGACCGCGTAATTGGCAACCGGCTCGAACGTCCCGTCCCCCTTGCCCAGCAGCACGGACACCGTGCTCGCTTGTTGGAAGTTATTGTTCGCCACTACCAAATCAATTTTGCCGTCGTGACTGAGATCAGCGGCCGCGATCCCGTCGGGCCCAACCCCTTTTACAGAAAAATACATCGGTTTGTTGAACGTGCCATGACCTTTGTTGATCAGGACTTCCACGGCCCCGGAACGGCAAGTCTTAACATTGCGCCCGCAATATGCCAGAACAGCAAGGTCGGGATGACCGTCTCCATTCAAATCCATCGCAAGCACCCTTTCAGGAAGCGGCGCATAATAAGCATGAGGTTTTTGAAAGGTTCCGTCCCCATTACCAAACATCACGCCTACAGTATTGCTGCCGTTATTTGCTACGGCCAAATCGAGATAACCGTCCCCGTTAAAATCCGCAATCGTTATGCCATAAGGCTGCGAAACTGAAGTGTAGACTGGTCCGGCAACAAACGAGCCATCCCCCTTTCCAAGAAAAATCGCCAGCTGTGCAGCGTTCAAGCCATATTCGGTGACGGCGATGTCAAGCTTGCCATCTCCATTGAAATCCCCGACCGCAAGAGCCGACGGGCCGAGCGTAGTCGAGAACTGGTGCGCCTTGTGAAAAGTCCCGTCACCCTTTCCCAGAAGTATGCTGACGTCCAGAGAGGTGAAATCCGCGGTAGCGAGGTCAAGTATGCCGTCGTTGTTGAAGTCTGCAGCGATGACAACCTGCGGTTCCATTCCCACCGCATAGAAGGTAGGCTTCTTGAACTGGGATGCGGCCGCAGCTGAAATGCAAAGCAGACCGAACAAGAGCAATTTGTAGGATTTCATTTCTCGCTCCTCGGAACACTGTTGTTTCAGTTTCGTCTGGCCAAGCCGGCATGCGCAGCGTTCGCGACCGAGATCATCTCATTGCCAGACTGCCCATTCAAGTGCTTTCGTCCCAACTTCGAAAGCCCCGAAAACCTTGTCCGGCGGCCCATCTGTGGCTTCAAGGTAGGTCTTGACCTAGCCGGAACGGGCAGCGATAATAGTTAGGCATTAATCTAATTACATAGGCATCTAATCATACCGTGAGCAACAACAAGGCATTTAAGGCACTGGCCGATCCGACTCGCCGGGAGATCCTCAGCCTCCTTCGCAAAGCCGAGATGAAAGCTGGGGACTTGGCCGAGAAATTCGATATGACCAAGCCTTCCATGTCGCATCACTTTGCGGTTTTGAAGGATGCGGATCTCGTCACCAGCCGCCGTGAAGGCCAACAGATTTGGTACGGGCTAAACACGACCGTGGTGCAGGACCTCATGGCATGGGCTATGGATTTAATCGGCGACAACGGGATCGGAGTTGGGAAGAAGCGAGGTAAACGATGACACGCAAATACTATTGGATCGGAATATTGCTGACCGCAGCAGCATTCGTGGCAATTCTGATTGCCTATCCCCACCTTCCGAGCCGGGTGCCTACGCACTGGAACATGGAAGGTCGGGCCAACGGCTACAGCGCGAAGTGGACTCTTTTTTTGTTTGGTCCGGGGTTCATGGTTTCAACCATGCTGTTGTTCTATTTGCTGCCCTGGCTGTCGCCGAAGCATTGGCAGGTGGACACGTTTCAATCCACCTCGCTTTACATCATGGTGGTTCTGGTCAGCATGCTGGCTTACTTCACCAGCGTAAGCCTCTGGGCCGGCCTTGGCCATACAGCAAATGTCGATCGGGCCATCATCGGTGGCGCCTGCCTGCTGTTTGCTTTGTTGGGCAACGTCATGGGGAAGATACGCCGGAATTTCTTCATCGGAGTCAGAACCCCGTGGGCGCTGGCCAACGAGCGGGTTTGGAATGCGACCCATCGGTTCGCGGCCAAAACATTCGTGCTGGGTGGAGTGGTTGGCTTGGCTCTGACCGCGATCGGCGTGAAGGGATGGTTGCCGTTTGCCGCACTGATGGCCGGCGCGCTGGTTCCCGTGGTGTACTCGCTGGTTTTCTATAAGCAACTCGAACGACGCGGAGAACTGTAAGAATCGAAATTGCACAATTCTTTTGAGAACACACTGAGAACCGAGAACTGGCAACTAACTACTGGCTTTTTTTGCTGTCGTGTTGGTCGGTATGTGAAGTGTGAGTGAGACCCTTCCGAAGTACGGGCGAACGAGAAAATCCTTTTCCTGCGCATAGGCATCGGACATGCAACTGTGACTTCCTAGGCTTTGGTGCGGTATCATCGAAGCAATGCTCAGCAAGCATCCAATGCATGCTTTTGAAACCGACGACTCGCGGCTCAGCCCCGTTCACGATAAGGTGCTGGCTGGGGAGCGACTGAACGAGAACGATGCGCGCGCGCTCTACCGTTCCGCGGACATTCTCGCCGTCGGCTGGCTGGCCAATTTCGTGCGTGAGCGCATGCATGGCGACAAGACCTACTTCAACGTCAATCGCCACATCAATCCGACGAATGTTTGCGTGGCCGCCTGCCGCCTTTGTGCCTTCGGACGGAAGAAAGATACGCCCGGCTCTTATACGATGGCGCTCGACGAAGCCTTCGAGACCGCCGCGTCGGGCTACAGCGAAGCTGTTACCGAATTCCACATCGTCGGGGGCCTACACCCCGACCTGCCATTTCAATATTTCCTTGATCTGATTTCGGGCTTGAAGCAGCGCTTTCCCCAAGTTCACTTGAAAGCGTTCACTATGGTCGAGGTCGCGTATCTGGCAAAACGCTCCAAATTATCGATTGCCGAGACACTTGAGCAACTCAAAGCCGCGGGTGTCGATTCGCTCCCTGGAGGCGGTGCTGAGATTTTCGCCGACCGGGTGCGCCACATCATCTGCGATCACAAGATCGATGGCGATCAGTGGCTCGAAACTGCCAAGCTCGCGCACCAGATCGGTCTCAAATCCAACGCGACCATGCTTTATGGCCACGTCGAGAACGACGAAGATCGCGTCGATCACTTGTTGAAGTTACGAGCGTTGCAAGATGAAACCAGCGGTTTCCAGACCTACATCCCGTTGGCATTTCATCCCGATAACACGCCGCTGCAGCATCTGCCGAAGACTTCCGGCATGCTCGACATCAAACAGATCGCCGTCGGACGACTGGTGCTCGACAACTTCCCGCACATTAAATCGTATTGGCAGATGGTGACGGCGAAGATGGCGCAGATATCGCTACGCTTCGGCGCGGATGACATCGACGGAACGGTGATCGAAGAAAAGATTTATCACGACGCCGGCGCGACTACGCCACAAGGCATGCGCCGCGAAGAACTGGTACGCCTGATTCGCGAAGCTGGACGCGAGCCCATCGAGCGCGACACGCTGTACCGTCCCGTGACTCGGACGGAAACGTCGGTCACGGTGGCTGTATAGGTCTCTAGATTCAACCCGTCGAGTGAGTTCCGCGGGACCTTTTTCTCTTTGTTCTACCTGCGCTCGAACCACCGTTTCCCCCAGCACTCGACATGGCGTGCCGTAAGAGCAGGTTTACCTTCGTCTGATAGCCCCGACCGTAAGCTTTTAGCCAGTCAAGAATATCTCGGTCAAGGCGCATGGTTACGGATTTCTTTGGCGGCCGGTAGAATTTCCCCATCTCGGCGCCACTCCAATCGACAACTTCACGGATATCGGAGAAATCAATGTCCGCGTCCTTTTTTGCCGCGATGGCGGCGATGTCCCTCTTTTGTTCCTTGGTAAGCTTTCTCATAGCTCCTTCTCTCGTGGGCCGTAGCGGCTCGGGCTGAAATAAGGCGGACAATTTCCTCGCCATTTTTCTCTGCCCAGGTATGAACCACCATCAGAACCGCTCCTGAACCAATAGCGCCGAGAGTGATCCAGCGTTCTTCTTCGTGGGATGATTCATCCCGGCGCGTCAGGGCATAGGGATCATAAAAGACAAGAACCGCGGTCTCAAAGCGAACATCGTGCTTGAGTAGGTTTTGCCGATTCTTGTTTTCGTCCCATTCGAAACGCACGGTTGCGTCCCAACACGCACCCACGATAGCAGGGAACCAAATGGCATGTCAATACTAGTGTATGTACATGAATTACTGCGCTCAACCCGATAGTGACTGCTGCGTTCGACCCTGCCTCCGCAAGTGCAGCCATCACAGTCTACAGTGATTAACTTAGAGCCCTTTAATTTTGATTCACCCTGTTGCGCCGGGTGTAGAATCGGCTTGTAGGGAACCGGAACTCTTCACGGAATCTCTTCCGTGATCCGAGGCCTGAGATGAATGTTCATATCAGCTATAAAGTGCGCAAAACTCCTGACATCGAAAAAGACATCAACCACCTGGTGGAAAAGCTGCGCAAGCGGCTGCAGGTTTTCCGACCCGAACTGGTGCATTTAAAGGGCGTCGTCGAACAGAATTCACCACGCGAGGGAACCGCCGTATCGCTGAACCTGCGTCTGCCCTCGGGGCAGATGGCGGTACAGAAATCTGCCGCAAGCGCCACCTCCGCCGTGAAGGCAGCCTTTGACGACCTGCTACAACAGATCAGCAAGCATAAAGATCTATTGCGGAACTCACACAAATGGCAGCGTCGCCGCGTGGCGGATTTCCGCTCCAAATCGAGCGTCGCATTCGAAGACACCGTTGCAGCCGTGCGCGTCCCGACCGCCTCGTCCGACGATATTCGCTCTTATGTAAACGCCAGTCTCGGCCGCCTGGAGCGCTTCGTCGAGCGCGAACTCTATTTCCGGGAAACCGCCGAGGAAATTACGCCTGACTCCGTCACTAAGGAAGAAGTCATCGACGAAGCCATCGCCCGCGCTCTGAGCAATGGAACCAACGGAGCTGAGAAGCCGGAAACTCTCGCGCTTGAGCCGTGGCTTTACCGCCTTGCGCTCCGATCGATTGAGGACCTCTCGGTTCGCAGCCCGGAGAGCCTGCTGTCGGTGCATTTGGAGGATTCCGCCCGACGTCCGAACGTCCGCGCCAGCGATGAGCCGGAACTGCAGTTCCATCAGCCCGACGAAACTCTAACCGGTGAGAACGTGATCGCCGACCGGCGTGTCTCAACGCCCGAGGACATTGCGTCCTCTGACGAGATGGTGACACTGGTGCAATTCGCTCTCGAAGGCGCCAGCCGCGCCGATCGCGAGGCCTTTATCCTGCACGCCATCGAGGGATTCTCCTTGGATGAAATCGGCGTCATCACCGACCGCAAGCCGGATGATGTGCGATCCTCCATCGAAATGGCGCGCCAACATTTACGCCACTTGACGCCGCTCGCCAACCGGTTCAAAGCGAAGCCCGACAGGCCATTGCGGACATCCGCAAGAGCTTGATCATCGACAGCACACAGGAGAAAGCGTGATGATTAGCCGCGAAGACATCCGTGAGCTGGCTCAATTCCACACCAACGTCAACGAAGGCTCCGCGCTCAGTTTTTATTTCGAGCCGTGTACCCCGCAGAACAAATCGCATCGCGAAGAGACCATTCTTGCCAAGGATCTGGTTCGCAAAGCGCTGCGCGAAGCCGATAAGAACGGCAAGAACGGCAGCACGCGCGCCGATCTGAATCGCATTCTCGAACTGGCGGAGAATCTGCATGGCAACCAAGCCCGCGCCCGGGCAGTGTTTGCCTGCGGCAGCCGTAATTTCTGGCGCGAGTTCGATCTGCCTTCGCAGCTACCGGGAACACAGCTTTTCGTGAACCGCCAATTCCATCTGAAACCGCTGGCTCTGCTCCTCGGTGCACAGCCTCGTCTCTGGGTCGCGCTCGTCGATCGGCAAAAGGCACGCTTCTTCGATCTCCGGCTGGACGAACTCAAAGAGCGCGAAGGGATGTCTCGCACGCCAGCGGTTCGTCAAGGCCGCAGCGCCGGCTACGACGGAGGACACGCTCAGCGCCGCGTCAACGACGAGGCCATGCACCACTTCAAGAGCGTAGCCGAGCACCTGAGCGCGGCTCTCGAGAAAGGGCTCTACGAAAAGTTGATTATCGGCTGCCACGATACCAGTTGGCACGAGTTCGAAAGCCAACTGCATCCCTACGTCAAACAGCGGCTGCTCGGGCACTTTCCAGCGGACCTCAGCCGGATCACAAACGATCAGATTCGCGAGCAAGCCGGCCGCATTCTGCGCGAGTCGCTCGATCAGCGCTGCAAAGAACTGGCCCGGGAAGCGATCAGTCAAGCCAAGAGCAATGCCCGCGGAGTTACCGGACTGCGTCGCGTGTTAAAGTCGCTCGAACTTGGCGAGGTGCAAACGCTGCTAATCGGCGATAAGTTCTCGCATCTCGCGGTAGAGTGCGCAGACTGCGGCCATCTCGACGCTCATATGGTTCGCCAGTGCCCGCTGTGCGGCCACGAAACGCGCGAGCTTGAAGACATTACCGAGGCCATGATTCCCGCCGCCATTCTTCGCGACGTCGAATTGTTTTACGTTGAAGACGACCCCGAGTTTGACCGCGCCGGAAACATTGCCGCCCTACTGCGTTTCCGCGCAGATCAAAGCAAGGGCGGTATGCTCGCCGCTTCCTAGAGTCTGGCCGCGCTGGCGTAGCAGGGAATGGTGCATCCTGGTTCTATGCACACTTTCTGGTGCAACATTTCCCTCAAAAAAAACTCTCATTTTCGTCCAAAATATAGAAAACAAACGACTGGAAATTTTCTTGCCTCCTAGATCTATGGTTCTTAAGGTAGTTACAGGCAAAATCTTGGAAACATTGGAGTTACGCTGCCGTCCACCTGCTCGCAATTCCATTTTGGAACTGCGGGTAGGATCGAGGCCGGAGCCATGCTTAAGGTTGTCAAAGATCTTAGATTATCTTACAGATAATCAATATGCTAGGATGTTATCACGAATGAAGGCGCGGAGCAAGAAAAAGCGGCTGGAGTCAGGCTGCGCTTCCCGATTCGGGAATGGGTTGCGGAACCTGGGGCGGCCGGAAGCTTCAGGCGACAAAACTTAAGATGGCCATGCCCCCTGGCTGAAAGAACAGCCCTCGGACCCTGCAGAACGCTGATGCCCCTTTATGTCGGTTCATGTCATGTGATTCCCCTTGCATTGGGGAAAGGCTAACGCCTATAGTTCGGTCCTAGGTACGAACTTAGGGTCGTCTTTCTGCAGTCCGAGTTTCTTAAATACCGGCTTCCTATTCAAAGCGTTCGCTCTTTGCTCGAGCCAAGGAGTGCGATCCATGAATAACCCAAAGAGGTCTCCGAGCAGCAGCCTGATCACAGTGGTCCTGTCCGTGACGGTGATGTTTACCGGCGCAGCCGCGCAGAACGATTCAGACATTCGTACCGCGCCTCCTACTGTCATATTCAAGACGCTGGTGAATTTCAATGGAACGAATGGGGCCAACCCGGGCCGCCCTCCCATCCAGGGCCGAGACGGGAATCTTTATGGGACTGCGGGCGGCGGAGCATATGGCCAGGGCGTCCTGTTCAAATTGACTCCGGCAGGAAAACTGACTACCCTTTACAACTTTTGCCCACAGACGGGATGCGCCGACGGCAGCGGCCCGGGCGCGCTTGGGCTGGGTGCGGACGGTAATTTTTATGGTGGAACGGCGAGCGGAGGCACCTTTGGCTACGGCACAATCTTCAAGTTCGCGGGGAGTGGCACGCCGACTACCTTGTTCAGCTTCGACGACACGGATGGCAGCAGTATTTATGACAGAATGGTGCAGGTCGGCGACGGCAATTTTTATGGGGTAACGCCCTACGGCGGCACCAACAAGAAATGTTATTCGGGGGGCTGCGGTACTGTATTTAGAATTACTCCCGGTGGAAAGCTGACTACGTTTCACGACTTCTGTAGCCAAACTGGCTGCGCCGACGGTGCGATTAGTTACAGTTCCCTGGCACTGGGCACCGACGGAAACTTTTACGGGACAACATTTTGGGGAGGAAACGAAGCTGATGGCGGCACCATCTTCAAGATTACGCCAAAGGGCAAGCTAACGACCATTTACCGCTTTTGCGTGGACTATCCCGCCTGTAATGACGGTAGCAATGCTATCGGGCCGGTACTCGGTCCGGACGGAAACTTTTACGGGACAACAGAGTCTGGTGGGAACTACAGCGAAGGAGCGGTGTTTCAATTCAATCCAACCAACGGGAAGCTGAACGCGATTTACAGTTTTTGCACCAAGATGGCGTGTACCGACGGTTCCGACGCTCGTAGCGGAATAATCCTCGGCAGCGATGGGAACTTTTACGGGACAACGTACTATGGTGGGGCCCATAACCTAGGCACCGTCTTCCAGATCACACCAGCCGGTGTGCTGACCACACTGCACAGCTTCGACGGCACGGACGGGTACAACCAAATCGGCATAATGTTTCAAGCGACGAACGGAATTTTCTACGGGCAAACCACCGAGGGCGGTTCCGGCGGCCAAGGCACGATCTTCAGCCTGTCGCTTGGCCTGAACCCGTTTGTAGAAACGGCGCCCACAAACGGCAAAGTGGGCACGAAGGTTATTATCCTGGGAAACAAATTGACGGGATCAACCAAGGTCACGTTTAACGGCAAGACGGCTACCTTTAAAGTGGTTTCGAATACCGAAATCACGGCCACGGTCCCGACCGGCGCGACGACCGGCCCGGTCAAAGTGACGACGCCGAGCGGGACGCTTACCAGCAATGTGAACTTCCTGGTGCCGTAGGGTTCGCCCCCTTCCACGAATCTTCTCGGGCGCGTGCCTGCGATAATCAGCACCTCTCGGGCAATAGCTGCAAATAGGAGCGCCACACTACATCACGGGTGTGTCGGCAGTCGTTGCATCCACTCGCGTGTTATTCTGGCGAACGCTTTCCAGCATTCATTTTCACGGGAGGAATTCATGACGGTTTCGCGGCGCGATTTTCTTGCTACTGCTGTTGCAGGTTCGTTGTCCGTGGGCTTGCCGGATATCGCGATCAAAGCTCAAGACTCTTCAAGTTCAAAGCCAAGCTCATCTTCCGGCAAGCGTCCCGTCGTTGCTCGTCCGATCATCGTCTGCGCGCACAACGGGTTTAACTATCTGGATGCTGCGTACGCTTTTCTAGCTGGTGGCGGAGACACTTTGGACGCGGCTCTGCGGGTGGTCAAGGGGCCGGAGGATGATCCGAATGACACCAGCGTTGGGCTTGGTGGTTTGCCTAATGAAGAGGGCGTCGTCGAACTTGATGCCTGCTGTATGCATGGGCCGACGCGGCGGGCTGGGTCGGTCGGCGGAGTGCGCAACATCAAGAATGTTTCGCTGGTGTCGAAAGCTGTGATGGAGCACACCGGGCACGTGATGCTGGTGGGCGAGGGCGCGGAGCGGTTCGCCGTGGCTGTCGGTTTCCCTCGGGAGAATTTGCTGACCGATCATTCGCGCAAGATCTGGTTACTGTGGAAGGAGTATCACTCGTCAGAAGACTGGTGGGGACCGGGGCTGGACGATCCGCATTGGCAGCCGCCAGATGTCACGCCGGACACGAAGCCGCAATCCCAGAGGATGCAGGAACGTTTTCGACGGCTGGAGGAACGGGCGGCTGATCTTGGCATAGCGCCCGAGCTCCGCAGCGAGGCCGTGTTCAAAGTTATGTTTCCTCCGACCGGCACGATTCACTGCTCGGCGCTGAATGAAAAGGGAGAGATCTCTGGGTGCACAACGACCAGCGGGCTGGCATACAAACTGCCGGGTCGGGTTGGCGATTCCCCTATTATTGGGGCGGGTTGCTACACCGATCAGGATGTGGGCTCGGCGGGCGCGACGGGCAGCGGCGAAGAGAATATCAAGGTGGCGGGAGCGCACACGATTGTTGAGAACATGCGCCATGGCATGTCTCCCCTCGACGCGGGCATGGAGACGCTGAAACGAATTGTGCGCAATTACAACGGCGACATGACGAAGCTGCGTTTTGTGGACATGACCTACTACATCCTGCGCAAAGACGGCGTCTATGCGGGCGTTTCGCTGTGGGAAGGCTACTCGCCCACGAAACCACACAAGATCGCTGTGCACGATGGGACCAGGCGAGAGGAGAAGACGGTCGCGATGTTCAAGGGCTTTTCGGAGGATTTTCCTCCGCCTCCGAGAGTTCCGGCGGAGGTAAAGAAGCAATTTGAGTAAGACTGGGTGTCAAAATAATCGAGGGAAGTTTGCATTTGGTTTTCTATAAGGTGTGAGAGTTGGCGCTGCAGGCAAAATGCACAGATCCTTCGCTTTGCTCAGGATGACAGTACTGCTCCCGCGACCGAGAGGTAATGGGATAATGGAGCGGTGAAACTGCCGAAGGTTTTCATGCTCTCTGTGTTGTTGTGCGCGGTGCCCTGCGTCGCAGCTACACGGCACTACTACATTGCGGCCGAAGATGTGACCTGGGACTACGCTCCGAGCGGGCAGGATTTAATTCACGGCGTTCCTCTGCCGCTACCCTGGCGGACGAAGACCAGTTGGTCGAAGACCCGCTTCATCGAATACACGGATGCGACATTTACCGTACGCAAGCCACAGCCCGAGTGGCTGGGAATCTTAGGTCCGATCATCCGCGCCGAAGTTGGCGACACGATTCTGGTCGACTTTCTCAATCGCAGCCGTGCGGAACATAACATTCATCCGCACGGGCTGCGCTACGACAAGAACAATGAGGGCGGATATTACCTGCCCATCGGTGGAGCCGGCTCCCATGTTGCGCCCGGCGGACGATTTACTTATCACTGGTTCGCGGATGAAGGCAGCGGGCCAGGACCGGGCCAGCTGTCGTCGGTAATCTGGTGGTACCATCCCCACATTTCGGCCGAGACCGAGATCAATGCCGGGCTGCTCGGTCCGATTATTATCACGGCTAAAGGCCACGCCAGACCTGATGGTTCGCCCAAGGATGTCGATCGCGAATTCGTCGCGTCATTCATGATCTTTAGACAGTTAAGCCGGCAGGATCCGAACGGAATGTTTTATGCCATGAACGGCTATATCTTCGGAAACTTGCCCGGCTTGGTGATGAAAAAAGGCGAGAAAGTGCGTTGGTATCTTCTGGGCATGGGCGATGAACAGGATATTCACACTCCGCACTGGCATGGAAAAACCGTGACCGACGGCAGGCGGAACACCGATGTGATCGAGTTGCTGCCGGGCAGTATGGTCGCGGTGGACATGCTCGCAGACAATCCCGGCACCTGGTTATTCCACTGCCACGTGTCGGACCATATGGAAGCTGGGATGATGGCGGTGTACACAATTTATTCTCCGCCGTCGAGGCAGTGCCCGATTCAGTTCGGGGCTGGCGAATTTTGGAATTCGGAGAAGAATTCTCTCAGCGTCAAGAACGTCAGCGGCAAGCCGATCAAGAGTATCGGGTTGATCTTCGAACATCTGCAGACGCCACAAGATCTGCGGCGACCGTTTGACAGTAACTGGTCGTCGGCGAAACCGCTGGCAGCCGGGCAGGAAGAGCTATTAGAGAGGCCGGCGTATCCCGCTGCGAACGCACAAGGAATATTGGGATGGGTGTTCTTTCCGTATCTGATCCAATACGAAGACGGAACCAAGTGGCAGCCTATGGAAGACAACGAATGTTTTCAGATTTATTGGCGCGACAAAGACCATCGAGAAATGCCGGCCTTGCCTCCTCTGCAGAAGGAGATAAAAGAAGATTGATCGAGCGCACAAATCTGCATCGCCATGGAGTAATGCGCGTCCTGGCGTTCTCTGTTATCCACCTTCAACTTCAACTGCGGCGGACAGAGTCGGCCCGCACTAACTCCGCACGGTCAGAACTGGGCACCTTGCGTGACAAACAACTTCGTGCGCTATTGCCCACGGCATATGAGCTGAAGCGCGCACCCACGCGGTTTGATTCACGCCCATGACGATCAAGTCCGCTTTGCAGTCCGCGGCAATGTTCACAATTGACTCAGAGGCGAAGTCGAATGCGACCAGGAATTCCGGCTCAAAGGGCAGATTCACATCGGGTGGAACCAGTTGCCTGAGCCGCTCGATGTAGCGCGTCCTGGCTGTTTTCTGTTGTCCGATCACATCTGCGCCGTTGTACCAGAACGGCCCAACGTCGAGTACGGGCGCGGGTGACACGACATGCAACAGGGTCAGCCTGGCACTGCTCTCGGTGGCGAGCGAGATGGCATAGGGCAGTGCATGCAAGGAGGCCGTGCCGAAATCCGTGGCGAACAGGATCCGATGAAAATCTTCCGGCGGTCGGACAGGAACCGATGGTCCAACCGTCAGTACCGGACAGGGAGCCAAACGGAACAGTTCTTCCGCAACCGAGCCAAGAAAGATCTTCTTGAGTCCTCCGCGTCCATGTGTGCCGAGGACTAGCAGGTCGATTTCGTCGCGCTCGATCAATTCTGATAGAGCATCCCAGATCGGTCCCTGCTCAACGCGAACCTCGTGTTGTATGTCTTGAAGCAGGCTTCCGCGGAGAAAGGTCTTCATCTCCAGTTCGGCGTTCAGTCGGTCACGATCCAACTGGGCAGGCAGCGGCTCGATCGGGATGGACGTCCGCGCGTGCGTTGGAAGCACATGAACCAGACAGATCTTCGAACCATATTTGCCCGCGATCGCCGCAGCGTACGGCAGAGCCTTTTTCGAAACCTCCGAAAAATCGGTCGCGAGAAGGATGTTCTTGACGGTGACACTTTGTTTTAGTTCAATCGTTTCCATTGTGGTCTCCTTCCCGTCCTAGCTTTCTTATACGTCGAAACCGTCCACTATGCGGTGACTGAAATCACAGCCTGCAGCTCGATTCAGTAGCGCACATGAAGTCACGATGACGTGTGATTCAAATCACCGTAGCGACGCGGGGAGGGGGAGAGACTGATAATAGAGCTACTGACCAAATAGGTGCTGTTATGGTAGCCAAGTGCGGCAATCCCTCGTGTCCTGCGCGGTTTCGGCGTCTCAACGACGGCAAACTCTTTCGCCTCGAAACCGACCCGGTTCTTAAGCCGACCGCCGTCAAGGTGAAAGAATATTTCTGGCTATGCCGCGACTGCTCATCAACCATGACACTGCATCTGGGAGTTGACGGTGCGGTGAGCCCGGTCTTACTTCCGAATATGGTTCTACAGCCAGGCGAGTTCATCTCGGCGAATCGAGAGAAAGGACTCCTGCTCAGGGAAGTGACCTTCTGGATTAAGAGAGATCGTGAAGATTTGGAATTTGCTGGATAAGAGAGGCTGCTTGTTAGATGCAGGTAACGTGAGACAACCATGAACGCCAAGAATCAAACTCAAGGCGAACCGCCGCGCATTTCCAGAATCCTGGTCGCGACCGATTTCTCGGATCAGGCCAGCAAAGCTTTGGAGTGGGCTCGCACCTTTGCCGGCGCACTCGGGGCAAAGCTGGTTCTGCTGCACGTCATTAACATCTTCAGCCTGGCAGAAACCGGTTGTGTCATGGCCGGCGTCGATCCACTTCATTTGGTGAGAGAACAAGCTCAGCGCTACATGGATGAGGTGAAGCGCCTGGTGCCCGACGCCGAGGTTCTTATTCGCGAAGCTTCACCACGTCCGGCGATTGTGGATGCGGCGCTTGAACTCGATTGCCAGATGATCATTATGGGGACCCACGGCCGTTCAGGATTGGCACATCTGCTGCTGGGCAGCGTGGCGGAATACGTCGTCAGGAATAGTAAGGTGCCGGTGCTCACGGTGCGGGTGCGATAAGCGGCGGTCTTTCAGGATTTCTCCTTATGAAATCGTAGCGTTGGCTATCTCCGTAGGGCACGGCCACGTCAAAAAGCAGGCTTGCCGCTTTGCACGGAACGCAAGTTCAGCCAGACTTACCCTCCTCTTTTTCGTTTATCGGCCCGCCTGCCAGAGGCTCGACCTGCGGCGCTTGCTCGTCTAAATCGCATATTTTATGCGGCATCCCGTTCCAGGAAGCAAAGCGACGGCTGAAGGTCGAGTTTGTCTATTGCCGATGGTTTCACATTGACGTGGAATGACGCTCGGTCTTGTGCGAGCTTCGAGCCAATCACACTGGTCAACCTTTCGACCGTGGTGCTCAGGTCTTTGGCGTGCAGCTGCTGCAATTCCACCGCAATTGTGATGTCGAACAACCCACTTTCGTATTTGTGAAAGTGTTGTGCCCTATGCGCGAGCAAACTGCCCTCGAGCATCCGAGCAAGGTTCACGAGCGAGCGGCTCTTGCACGCGGAGCATTCGTCACCTCGACTGTTACTGATGACCTCGCAGTCCAGGCAGAAGACTGCATTCCAGAGCGGGAGAACTCTTGCGTCCAAATGGTTCCCTGTTTCGGCGAACATATACACCAACCTCTATCGGTGAGATGTGGGCAGCCACATTGAACAAGAATACAGCGTCATTCTCAAATGTGTAAGCTGTCAAAATTTCCAGTGGCTGTCCCAAGCACGATTTCCCAGGAAGGACAACAGCGTGGCCCATCCTCCAGCGCGAACTTGCTGGTGAGAAGTTGGGATATCGCTGCTCGACCAGTGCTAACGCCTGAAACGACAGGGCGACTGTTCCCTGACGGCGGTTACCTTCCGGCCAAAGGCAGCCCAACTGCGTCTGATACGCTTTGCCCGGACCGCTTGCATTCTATTACCGCCAAGTACTACAGTCTCGACCAGCGGTTGCAAACCACACGCGCAGGGAGCCATCCATGCTGAGGCAGGTCGCGGAGGGTGTGCTGATCCAGCAGAGCGAGTTCTGCCAGACCAACACTGTTGTTGTGCAAGGCCAGGCTGGTGTGTTGCTTATCGACCCCGGGATACTCGGCTACGAAATGGCCGCCCTCGCGGACGACCTTCGCGAGTTGGATCAGCCCGTTGTGGCAGGGTTCTCCACGCATCCGCATTGGGATCACCTGCTCTGGGACGCCCGGCTCGGCGCAGCGCCCCGTTACGGCACGGCTCGCTGCGCGGCCACGGTCCGAGATCGGCGGCTGACGGACGCAGATGCGAAGGCCCGCATCGCCGCCCAGTTCATACCCCCGGACATCGCCCCGCAGGTATCGCTGGACCTGTTCGGCCTGATTACCGGCCTGCCCGCCCATGCGGCGCAGATTCCTTGGGATGGCCCTCAAGTCCGGATTATCGAGCATCAAGCGCATGCCCCGGGCCATGCGGCGCTGTGGATTGAGGAACGCGGGGTTCTCATCGGCGGCGACATGATTTCCGATGTCCTGATTCCGTTGCTCGACTTGAACGACACCGCTGACCCGATCGAGAGCTATCTCGCCGGTCTGCGGCTACTCGAGGGCGTGGCGGGCGACGTCGATGTCTTCATCCCCGGCCACGGGTCCATCGGCGGAGCTGATCAGATACACGCACGGATCGACCAGGATCGGGCGTACGTGCACACCTTGCGCGACGCCCATGTTACCCGGGACCCGCGGGTCGGCCCAGCGGCCACGTACGATTGGGTGGCTGGCGTGCACGCGGGGCAACTCCAGCGTCTCGCCGAAAGAACCGAGCGCAACGGGACGCACGGCTAGCGATCGGTGTGCGACATAATCATGAAGTGAAGCAGGTTGATGAGGACGCGAAAGCAGGTCGTTCGATAAGCGCCCCGCGAGCATTCACGAAGTGCTCAAGCAGCCGAAAAAATGCGGGCCATCAACACGCTCAAGGTAGTTCTGAGCGGCACTCATCATTCCAAGGTGTTCGTTCTACTCGCCTGCGACCTACGTCGGTCGAAGTAAGCAGCTTTTGCCGGGGTTCGGGCGTCGCGACCCGAGACTCTTGGGTTCTCTGCGGGGGATGGTCGGTTTTCCGCTCCTATTCAGGACGAAACCCAGCGTCCATTCAACAGGGGAAATGCGCAAAACAAAACGTCCCACCCCAGTTACCAGCGAGTTTTGACGATTGGAAAAAAAAGAAGATAATTGATCCATCCATCGTCAGTAGGGTTGGCTTTTGAAAAAACTGGTTTTGATCGTGGCAGTTTTGGGTAGTAGTGTCTCTGCGCTGGCACCAGCGGCTGCCCAATCTCCGGCTCAGTCTTCTCCGGCTCAGTCTTTTCCGTCTCAATCTTCTTCGTCTCAACCCTCGGGCCCATCCGCGCCTCGGCCTGCCACTCCGTCCACGACTCATAAGAGCACTTCGACAAAAACGAGGAGCGGCGCGAGCACGGCGCACACCAGGCACAAGCCGCCTTCTCCACGTTTGCGGCGCATGCATGCGGCATTCGTCGCGTCGGCGAGTTTGAAGCCGATGGCGCGGCAACTGCTTCAGGATCGTACTCCCGCGGCATATGCGGGCGTCGAGGCGTATGCGCGGCGTCATGCGAAAGAAGATGCGGGCGCGCTGGCGTGGCTGGTGATTGGTTATGCCCACATTCAGGATAGAGGTTACGCGCAGGCCATCGATCCTTTGAATCGGGCGAAGCTGCGGGCTGGCGACCTGGGCGATTACGTCAATTTTTATCTGGGAACTTCCTATTATCAGACGGGCCGGTTGGCAGAGGCAGTAGCGACGCTCGGCGCATTCGACAAAACTTATCCCGAGTCGCTGCTGATTCGCGACGCGCAAGTAGCGTATGCCAACGCTTTGGTGGCGGACGGACGCGCTGCCGAAGCGGTGGAGTTGCTGGAAAATGATCGGCAACCGATTCGGGCTGACCTGGAACTCGCCTTAGGACGCGCCTACGAGGCGGCGGGTCAGCCAGCGAAAGCGGTAGTCATCTTTCGCAATTTGTATTTCACCATGCCGCTCAGTTGGGAAGCGACCCAGGTTGACGGTGATCTGAGGAAGTTGGCGGGAACTCCGGGAACGCAGCCGCCCACCTTTGTGGAGCAAAAAACGCGGGCCGACTTGCTGGTCAAAGGAAAGCAATTTAACGAGGCAGCAAATGAGTATCACGACCTGTTGAACGAAGTCGGTCCCGAGAATCGTCTTTCTCTGCAGATGGCGATGGCAGAGTCGTTGCGCCGTGCCGGACGCGAGAAGGAAGCCAAAAAGGCGCTGGAAGCAATGCCGGAATCGACTCCGGAGATGAACGCGGAGCGCTTGTTCAACTTGGGAGAAATCGCGCGCGGCGCGAACGATGACGATGGGTTTCTGCGAATTCTTGAACAGATGCGGCAGGCGGATCCCACCAGCCCGTGGCTAGAGCAGGCGTTGCTATCCGCAGGGAACATCTATTTGTTGCGGCACGATTACGACCGGGCGATCGATTCCTACCGCGAGTTGCAGCAACGCTTTCCAAATGGAGGGCGGGCGTCGTATGCGCTCTGGAAGGCAACCTGGTTGAGTTTGCGGCAAGGCCGCCGTGAGGATGCGGAGAAAGGTTTCGAGCAGCAGATTGAGCTGTATCCGTCGTCGGGGGAAATCCCTGCCGCGCTTTATTGGCGAGGCCGGTTGGCCGAGGAAGATGGAGAACTGCCCAAGGCGCGTGCCTATTACCAAAAGGTGTCGGACCGGTTTCGCAATTATTACTATGGCGAGTTGGCGCGCGAGCAACTCAAGAAGATCAAAAGCGATGGTGACCCGGTGCATTACGCTCTCCTGGATCGAGTGCCGCCAATGGATGCGAGCACCAAGGTTACCGCCGACCCGATTCCGACTGACAACCTGCGGGTACAGAAAGCGCAACTTCTGGCGAATGGCGCATTGCTGGATCTGGCGGTGAAAGAATTGCACGCAGCGGCGGATGAAGGGAATGGAAATTGGCTGGCTCCGGAGACGGCTCGTCTGTACGCCGATGCGGGCCACTATAACTTGGCGATCGAAGTCCTGAAGCGCGCCGTGCCCAGTTATTTTGCGGTCGACATACCGAGCCTGCCGCGGCCGTACTGGGAGGCGCTGTTCCCCAAGCCTTACTGGATCGATCTGAAAAGATTCTCTTCCGACAATGCGCTGGATCCTTACATGGTGGCGGCGCTGATCCGGCAGGAATCGGAGTTTAATCCCGGTGCAGTGTCTCGGGCCAATGCGGTCGGGCTCATGCAACTTCTGCCCAAGGTCGGCAAGTCGGTTGCGAAGCAAGAGAAGATGAAACACTTTTCCAGTACTCAACTGTTTGTGCCAGGAGTCAATCTTCAACTGGGCACTCGATACTTTCGCAGCATGGTCGACAAGTTCGGATCGTTCGAGTACGCGCTGGCGGCCTACAACGCGGGCGCGGATCGGGTGCAGGACTGGCTAGGCCAGGGGAAATACAGGGATCCGCAGGAATTTGTGGAGTCGATTCCGTTTACTGAGACGCGGGAGTATGTGCAGGCGATCTTACGGAACGCAAATGTGTATCGACAGTTGTATGGGGAGCCGTAACGAAGGTAGTCGGCTTCTAGGCTGACGTCTCGTGAACGGGGGATTTGGCGAATAGGATTTCGATGACCAGCAGGCCGGCTCCGACGACGATCGCGCTATCGGCTACGTTGAAGGCGGGCCATTGGTATTGGCCGATGTAGAAGAGCAGGAAATCGACCACGCGACCGTTCAGCAGGCGGTCCCAGAGATTCCCGAGAGCTCCGCCGAGAATGAGTGCCAGGCCGATTCCGGTCGTGGTCATGGCATGGCTGTTCCGCCAGAGCAGGGCTGAAACGACTATTAAAGCCACAATCGAAAACAGCACAAGCATGGCGATTTTCCATTGCGCGGGGAATCCGCGAATAAGCCAAAGGCGGCGCCGCGATTCTCCACGTGAGTAATGCGGAAGAATCCTGGAATGACTTGCTTGCCATCGTGCAGAGAGATATTCTTCGCCACGAGCCATTTGGTGACGCGATCCAGGCACACAACCGATAAGGCGATCAAGAGGTGGAATCGGCGCATTAGATGGGCATGGGTCATCAGGGTTGGCAAACGTTTAATCGCGGAGGGGGTGCAACGAACCCAGAAAACTGGCCCCCCGTGGCAAAGCCGCTTTGTACCAGTTTGGATATAGATTCAAGCCGCAGCGGCACTCGGTCGATTACTCCCAAATGATTGATTGTTATCATTATAGGGAGCTTAGAAAGGAACGTCCATTGGCGTTCCGAAGCCTCCCGAGGCGAGCCCGGAAAGCACTGTGGAAAGGGAGTGAAAAAGTGTACAATTTTGCTAGCAGACGTTTCGCCTCGGCTTGGCATCTAATTACGCTTGATGGAAGGGTTCGAATTCCTGTTGGCACGGAAGGAATCGGGCTGCATCGTAAGAGTTATTAACGCAGGCAAGCAACTTGCCGGGTTGCAGGTTCATCAACTTTAGGATGAGTTGTAGCTCTTTGGGCTTAGCCGCGGTACGGGGAACTCGGGTCAAATATGGCAACCAATGACATTCAGCCCACGCCGGGGGGCGAACCAGAACTGAATTTGCTGCTGTCCAAGGATGTATTGGACGAGTCGCTTTGGAAGTCCCTGGTTCAGAATCTCAACGACTTCTTCTTTCCCAAGAAACAAGCGCCGCTGGTACTGACCTCGAAGCCAATTCCGGTCAAAGACATTTGGGGCTTCTACGATTACAAGAAGAACGGCGCGCTGGGCTCGACTGTGGTGCACGTGCTGGCGCTGGTCGTTATCATTGGCGGGACCATTCTCGCACAACGGGTGGTGAAGGAAGTGACCAAACCCCCCGAGGTCGTGACACTGATAGCACCCGACGATATCCCTCCGCTGTCGCCCTCTAAGACGCAGGCAGGCGGCGGCGGCGGTGGCGGTGACAGAGACAAATTCCAGGCGCCAAAAGGCAAGCTACCCAAGTTGGCAATGGAGCAGATTACTCCGCCCATGATGGTGGTGCGGAATGATCATCCGAAGTTGGCGGTCGAGCCGACGGTAGTGATTCCGCCGGAAGTTCATCTGGCAATGAACAACATGCCGAACCTGGGCGATCCAATGTCGCACCTGCCTTCGGGTCCGCCGTCCAACGGAACGGGTTCAGGCGGCGGAATTGGTTCTGGCAATGGCGGAGGCGTGGGCTCGGGTGAAGGACCGGGAGTTGGACCTGGCCACGGCGGCGGGATTGGCGGTGGAGCGTTTAAAGTGGGTGGCGGCGTGTCCGCGCCTAAAGCGATTTACGCGCCTGATCCGGAGTACTCGGAAGAAGCGCGCAAGGCCAAGTATCAGGGAACCTGCGTTCTTTGGCTGGTGGTTGGACCGGACGGCAAGGCGCGCGACATTCGCGTGGCTCGCACCCTAGGTCTTGGACTGGATGAAAAAGCCATGGAAGCGGTGAAGACCTGGAAGTTTGAGCCTGCGATGAAAGACGGCAAGCCTGTAGCCGTGCAGATTAATGTGGAAGTAACTTTCCGGCTGTACTGATTCGAATTTAATCGCGATAAAAACGGTCCGCGAGAAATCGCGGCCGTTTTGTTTTTCGGCAGGGAAGTTTAGATCAGGATTCCGAAGAGTTTTTTTTCTCTCCGCACCGCAGCACCCCCAGGTGCAGCATCGCGCGTTTCGCGAATCCGAGACGCTCGTACACTTGAATGGCACGAGTATTCTGTGGAAGAACGTGCAGAATCGGAAGCTCGCTGCGACTGCAAATGTGATCCATCACTACGCCCATTAGAGCGCTGGCGTAGCCGTGACCAAGGTGGTCAGGATGCGTGCACACCGCGCTAACCTCGGTGTACCCTGCAAGCCGCAGTCGCTCGCCGGCCATCGCAGCCAGCGTTCCCGCGACACGGATGCCAAAATAATCTCCCAGTTCGTGGGTCCGTGCGCCAAAGGGACCGGGGTTGGTTAGCTTGGTAAGAGCCAGCATTTCTGGTACGTCTGCCTTAGTTAGCCGAATAAATTCTGGTTGCTTTCCGCGAGTGACAGCGGCAGGCGCGCTGCGTTTTTCGCACAGCATCTGCAGCAGAGGACATGTGCGGTCGATGACCCAGGGAGCAGGCGGATCGGGCGGGCCTTGTAGAAACAGCCCGACCCGTTCGCCGGAGTGCATCATTGCGGCGAGAGAATCGTAATTCTCAGGCGTAGGTTCGGAAAGCCCGGCGAGCACACTCACTTCATGAGGGAACTTCCGGGCCGCGTTGGAGATTTCGGCAAAGTGCGCGTGAGTCGTGATCAGCGATTGCCAGATCGGATTGTCGAGTGGTGACATGGCGCAAGGTCAGGCTAATTTCGCGAAGGTATCCTGTCTATCCGAGTCTTGCGCCCGAGTCCGAACGCATACGTCGGAAATCCCATGGGATTGGATTCGAGGACTATTCGGGAAGATCCACGTGCTGGACAGAATCGATGGGATGTCCGAGGAACAGCGCACCGAGGCGCCGGAACTTTTCCGCGGAATCGGTGGCGAAGCATTGCAGGCGAGGCAATTTGCGACGCTCGGGCTGGGGCGTCGGCGACAGCGGCATGCGGCGCAGCACTCTACCGACCGCGTCAGCCGTGGCATCTGCGGAGTCGACGATCTTCACGTGCTTGGGAGCGACCTTGCGCAACAGCGGTTGGATGAGGGGATAGTGAGTGCATCCGAGCAGAAGCACATCGGCTGACTTAAATTCGTCGGCAAACGCTTCTTTCAGGTAGATATTGGCCACCTCTTCGGTCACGGGATGGTCGATCCATCCCTCCTCGACCAACGGAACCAGTAACGGGCACGCTTTTTCTCTTGCGTGCACGCCTCGAGCTTGAAGAGCCTTCAAGTAAGCATGGCTGCTGACCGTCGCTTCGGTGCCGATTACGACCACCTTCTTGTCCGAACTCTCCGCGGCCGCGCGCTCAGTCCCAGGTTCGATCACGCCCACGACCGGGACGCTCGCGGCCTCCGTAATCTTGTTCAGCGCCAGAGCGGTGGCGGTGTTGCAGGCGATTACCAAAGCCTGTGCGCCGCGCTGTTCGAGATAGCGTGCCGCCCCGACAGCGTACCGGGCAACGGTTTCTGCCGACTTCGAGCCGTAAGGCAGGCGCGCCGTATCGCCAAAGTAGAGGTAATCGGCATCGGGGATCAGTCGAAGCAAAGCTTTGAGGACAGTTAAGCCTCCAAAGCCGGAGTCGAAAACGCCGATGCAGGTTCTGCGGGTGGACATGAAAAGGTCAGGCGGGTCGTTCGGCGTTCGCAAGAGAAGCGCTGACGAACTCAGCCGTCTTGCCGCAGCACGGCCCGGGCGGAATGGGTGCGCCGTGGGGACAGGTGCGGGGATGGCCAAGGAATGCGCATATTTTGTCGGTGGCTTCGGGCGAAAGAATGTGCTCGAACTTGCAGGCTTGTTGTTCGATTTCCGTTTCGCTGTCCATGGCGAGGCTGTCGGTGAAGAGGCGCTCGGCTAGGCGGTGACGGCGAATAATGTCGGCGGCGCGCTGACGGCCGCGGGGCGTGAGTTCTACGATCATGCTGCCATCGCCGGTTGAGACGCCAGTGGGTTTCAGGGCATCGTGGCAGGGATTGATGAACGGCTTGTGATCGTGCGCTTCCGGCGGATGCGGTGTGGCCCAGACCAAGCCAAGCGCGATCATTTTTTCCACGGCGATGCTTACCGGCAAAGCTCCGTGAACTTCCATGCGACCGACTTCAGCGATCTCACCGTGCTCCCCCAGCGCCCAGAGTTCTTCGAGCACCTCGTCGAATTGTTCTTCGTCGGCCATGGCGAAAACTTCCTGCGCTGCGATCTTGCCGTGGTGTAGTTCGATGCGGCGGTCGGCGAGGCGGGCGACGACAGGGTCATGGGTGACCATCACGATGGTGCGTCCCTGCTGGTGCAGTTCGCGCAACAGGCGCAGGACGATCTCCTCGTTGACGGCATCGAGGTTTCCCGTGGGCTCGTCGGCGAGAACAATTTTGGGATCATTGATCAAGGCGCGGGCAATGCAAACGCGCTGCTGTTCGCCGCCGGAAAGCTGGGAGGGAACGTGGTGGGCGCGCTCTTTCAATCCCACGCGCTGCAGGGCTTCGAGCGCTTCTTGTTCGTCCGTCATGCTGTGGAAGTACTGTGCCAGCATTACGTTTTCGAGGGCCGTGAGGTAGGGAATCAAATGGAACTGCTGGAACACGAAACCAATTTTTTCGGCGCGGACGCGATTCAGTTCGCTCGGCGAAATGCGAGCCACGTCTTCACCGTCAAGCCAAATCTCGCCAGAGCTTGGGCGATCGAGGCAACCGATCAAGTTTACCAAAGTCGATTTGCCGGAGCCGGATGGGCCCATGATCGCAATCCACTCGCCGGGATCGACATTGAGGGAGAAATCGTCGAGGGCGCGAATCACGCCGCCCTTGGCCTCGGCTCGGGCGGGATATCCACGGCTGACATTCTTCAGCTTGATCATCTCACTCCCCCCTCAAGATCATAGCGGGTTGCACGCGGCGCAACAGAAAAATCGGAAGCACGGCGGAAATCAATGCTACGGCGATGCTGCCCACGAAAACGACAGGCAAGACGTTGAAGCGCGGCACTACCGGCGAATGAAAGTTAACCCGGCCAATCCAGGCGGCAACTGCCACGCCGATACCGAATCCGATGAGCGCTCCTACCGCGCCCAAAACGGCGGCTTCGGCGGCAAAGAACCCGCTGATCAGGCCTTCAGAAGCGCCTAGAGCCTTCATGATGGCAAAGTCGCGTCGCCGATCGAAGACCCATCCAATTAACGTAGAGAGCACGCACAGAGCCGCAGTCGCAATGATCAGGGAAGCGGCTGCGGCCAGAGTGGCGCGAGTTTTTCCGAGCACGCGCGCTTCGCCTTCCATGATTTGACGAATAGGGCGGACGTCTGCGCCGGGGAGGGCTTGAGAGAGTTGTTGAATCAGAGCGCTGACTTCTTCGGACGAACCCGAAGCAGCAATCTCGATGGTCGACGGTTGCACTCCTGTCCAGTTTTCAAAATCCTGCAACGAAAGATAAATGCGACTGTCTTCCGATGCGCCGGTCCGCAGCGTTCCAGCGGGGTTGAGGTGAATTGTGTGTCCCTGGAAGCTGAGATCGAATGGCGTGCCCTGCGGGCTCACCACTGCAGCGGCGCGCGTGCCGAGGAGCGCATCTTGCGAAGCGTTAGGCCAGGCTGTGACCGACCACCAGCTATCCAGCTTGCGAACTTGATCGAGGTTCGTGCCTGCGACGACGACGGATTGGCCATCGGACGTGCGGGCCACGACATAAGCGAACGGCACGGCAAGACCGTGTCCAGCCAGTGCGGATTCGACTTTCGAAAGAGCCTCGACGGGAAGCGGCTGGCCGTCTTTCCCAACCACCACGACGTTCGCGCCGTAGTTGCGAAACTCCTTGCGTAGCTTGGCTTGCACGTCTACATAAAGATTAAGCATGGCCGTGGCTACGGCGGCGGCAACGACCATGGCGAGCAGGGCAGAGGCGGCACGTCCACGACGGAGTACGGCGGCACGCGTCAGCATACGCAGAAACATTGAAGTATGAGGCTTGGCGGAACGGCGGTTGATCAGATCCGAATTCCGCTGTGAACTCACGCTTCACCTCGCAGTGCGTAGACGGGATCAAACTTCACGGCGCGGCGAATCGCCATAGCGCTGCCGGCGAAAGTCACGATCACAGCGATAGCCAGGATCACGGGGAAGAGAACTGGCTCAATGGTGATTTGAGAATCGAAAATCGAACGGCCGATCTGACGGGCAAGTAATGCGCCGCCAGCAAAACCCACGACACCGCCGATCAGAGCCAGCAGGAATGCCTCCGCGAAAAACAGGGCTGCGACGGAAGCGCTGCCTGCGCCCAGAGCCTTCATCAGACCTACTTCAGTGCGCCGCTCAAAAATGGCTGTGGCCATGGCTGCGGAGACGGCGAGCGCGGATGCGAACAGCGCCGCCAATGTCACCAACAGCATCAGACCTTTAATGCGAGAGAGAACCGTTCCTTCGTTCTGCGCGATCTGGCGGATCTGTTCGGCGTGGGAGTGCGGAATCGCCTCTTGCAACTGGTACGCGATCGAGGCTACATACGGCGAGCAATACCAGCGGTCAAACATCTCCGGGTTCATTGATTTGGGATCGCGGCGCGACAACGCGTCTTCAGGTTTAGTGAGCGCACTCACGTAGAGGCGTCGCACCGCGCCCGGCTTGCCGAGAATCTGTTGCGCCAGGGCGAGGGGAGCGACGATTTGATCATCTTCCGCTCCGCCAGTCGAGAGAATGCCAGTGATGCGACGTGTTTGACCAGCGATGCCGATTTCGTCTCCGGCTTTGCGATTGAGTTTCGCAGCAAGGCCTTCGCCCAACAATACGTCCGACGAGTTGTCATCGGGCCACGCGCCTTGCACTTTCCACCAAGGATGAGTAATGCGTACGCCGGTGACAAACTCTTCTTTGCCGAAAGTGAGTTGCTTCGAGAAATATGTTCCGAGCAGAGTGAGATTCTTCGTATCAGCGTTATCACCCACGCGGACGCTTACTGGCAGCATGGGCGCGAAGCCCACGATATTGTGATGCCAGAACGTGCCTCGGATCTTGGGCAGGTCGGCTTCATTAAGATAAGCGCCGTCGCTCGGCGGCTTGAGATCAACCCCGCCGATTTGAACATCGAGGGTATCTTCCTGCGGAGTCACGATCAGGTTCGCGCCATAGGTGCGCAGTTCGCGACTGATCTTGTCGCCAATGTCGGTCGCAACGGCGATCATCGCGGTGGCCACGCCCACGCCTAGAGTGATCGCTACGCCAGCCAGCAGTTTGCGCCGTTTCTGCCGGCGGAACGATTCGTAGACGAGGCGTCCGAACATGGCCTATTGCTGGAACATGCGGCTCTTGGCCGCGATGTCCGCCTCCCGAATGATGACCGCGTCAGAAGTGACTTGCGCCTTTAACGGAACGGGATTGCATCCGCCGGGCATTCCGACCGACTGCGGGTTAATCGGTGCGGCACAGTTCTTGCAAACTACTCCGTTCGGTCCTTTATAAAAGCCCACTGCGCCGCAGATTTCGCACGCATCCAGAACTGTGGCAATCTTTCCGTCCGGTTTCTGATAGAGCCAGAAACGGATGGTAGCGCCGTTTTCTTGGGCGGAGTAACGATGCAGATCGCCGTCCTGGACTTGCGTCAGCGGAATGCTGACTTGGCCGTTCACAAAAGTGACTTCCGTTGCCGGTGACAACGCGCTAACGCTCTTGGTGTAGATAAACTCAGCAGTAACGAGAACTATGAATATGAACGAACTGGCATAAACGGAGGCCATCCAAAGGCGCTCGCGGCGGGCACTCCAAACTGCTTTGCGTCTTTCGGCGGCGGAGGCGGGCAAAGGTCCTGCTTCGCGCCGCTTGACTTCGAACAGCACCATGAGCGCCGCGAGGGCGAAGATCGTGATGAAGAAAAACAAATCATTGCGCACGATCGGGCCGATAATTGCCATCTCGGTTTTCGAAGAAGGCAGCACTCCATTTTCGGAGAGTTCATGCAGGCCGGAGATCACGAGTTGCGCAGCGACGAAAAACAGAATTACCGTAGTGACGCGGAAGAATTTCTGCAGATTAATGCGGACGCTGCCTTTAACAAACATCACTCCAAACGCGATGGCAGCAATTACGCCTAGAAATGTGCCCAGGAAGCTAAGCAGTTCGGTCGAGTTCAGAGAGACGGCGGAAAGAATGAGAACAGTTTCCACACCTTCTCGCAGCACCATCAGAAATACGAATGCGAAGAGTCCAAACCAGGCGTTGCGCCCCGCCAGCAGCCCAACTTTGCCCTCGATCTCGCCCTTGAGCTTGCGCCCCGTCTTCATCATGAAAATGATCATGGTGATGACGAAGAAGGCAGCGGCCAGCATGACCCAGCCTTCGAAAATGTCCTGATTCCAGCGAGTGCGGGAGAGCAGGGCTGCGACCCCGAGGCTGCCAACGAAGGCGGCGATCAGTGCGGCGTAGACGGACTTGCGCAGCTCTGGCCGGTTGATTTTGGAGAGGTAGGCGAGAGTAATGCCCACAATCAGGGCAGCCTCGACCCCTTCCCGCAAAGTTACGATGAATGCTTCTAACATCTTAGAAAATGGCCTCAGTTTTTAAGCTTGCGATATTGAAAATGAATTTCAATTTCATTATCTAGGATAGTCTCTCGACTTCCGCCGCGTCAACGCGTGGAATCACGGGCCATTGTGATCTAAATCACGTGCGCAGTAGCTGCGCGTTCTGTGCTACAGACGCTTCAGAAAAGCCCGAGCTCGGTCGAGGTGAGGGAAGAGCTTCTCTTCCGCCTGGAACTCTGTGGAATGCACGCAACGGCGGTTGCCGCGGAGCTTCACGGGATGTTTCAGGTGGAGCATTTCGTGATAGACGATGTATTCGACGGCATAGCTTGGAACTCGGGGATGATCAAAAACGCGGCTCACGACGATCGCATTATGAGCGGGGTCGTAGTGGCCAAGGCGGTTACGGGCATGGTCGCGGCTCCACGTCATCTGGGGTCGAGCGAGCAAGCCGTAGAAGAATCGTGTGTTGAGGTCGTCGAAGATGTTTTCCAGATTGTAAGTCCGGCCCTGCGCACTTTCGATTCGCTTTCGGCCGCGCACCTGGCGCACCAGATGCGCTTTCCTGGAGATGTCTTGACCAGAAATATAGCGCCGATAGCGAGTCGAGTATGCCCGCTCGACGGGTCTGCGGTACATTTTGGCCAGCAGAATGTGAGCGATTGCTTGCAAGACCGTGTCTGGAGCGCCTTCCAACAGGTCTGAAAGGCGGACGAAAAGCTTTCCTTCCCGCAAGCGAATGGTGTTGTTGATGTTGACAAAGGCAAAGAATTCCACCGCAAGCTCGGGCATGGGCGCACGCGGCCGTAGCTCACTGTAACTTTCTTGGAAGATGTGGAGAAGTCGGTCTGTCACCTTGCGGCTAGATTAGCACGAAGAAGTTCTACTTTTTTTTGTGCTTGGCTGCTTCTTCTTGTTCGTTCAGCAATTGCCGGTGATCCTGCACGCCGCCATCGACAGCATCGAGCACGTTGCTGAGCAGAAAATCATATTTGGCTTCGTCTTTGTCAGCGTCCGCAGAGTTTTTAAGAGCCCGGAGCTTGGCCTGAAACTCGGTGTCGGCCTCGATGACGGCCTTTAAAGGCTTTCGCAGATCCGCCTTTCGCTCTACAAAGGTGTCGATGTTGTCGTTCAACTCATCATAGACATCCAGAAAGTCCTGCAGCCGATCGCGGGTTTGTTGGGCGCGATCAGTGACCTTGGGATCAGCCCTCACTTGTTCCAGCGCGGTGAGCCGGGTGCGGGCGAACAGGATGTAGAGTTTGAGGCGTTCGGCCGGGTCCTGCGCAGCGTCCCGCAGTTGGTCTTGTTCCGTTGGATTGAGCGGGTCGCTGCGGCGCTGCGCCCACACGGTCGAGAGCAGCGACATCGCCAATGCTAATCGTCCGAGTTTGCCCCAGCCGGAAGTCATCTGCCCTTACCGAACATATGGGTTAGAAGATCGGTTCGCAAGTTCTCGAGGCGGTCCGCCGCGCCTTGCACCGGGGCCTGATCGTCGAAGTTCAAACTGCGTTTGATATCCCGAAGCTTGGCAGCCATTTTTCTGAGGGCGATCTCGGTGTTCTTAAGCTTTTTGCCCGATTGGATGGAGGCCGCCTGGGCCTTTTCCGAATACGTTACGACATCTTGTACTGCAGCGCGGGCGTCATCGGATTTGCCAGCGGAGTACAACTCATCGGCCGATTTGAGTTGGCGTTCCGCGATGTCAACGTATAAGGCCGGCTGATCATCGAGCTTTGCCGATCCTGCCCGCGCGATCAATTCCTGCAGCGTTTCTGTTTTATAGGCGAATGCGAAGACTGACGTCGCCAAAAGAATCGCGGCAATGGTTGTCGGTAGACGCATAGCGGTCATTTTTTCGGCTCGATGGCAATCAACCGATGGCGAGCTTGCCACTCCTGATCAGGATACGCTCCGTTCGCGACCTCAAGAAACCGATGATACTGCTGCGCCGCCATTTTATAGTTGCGCAAGTGATCGTAAGCGCTGGCGCGAAGAAAATAGCTCACGGGAATCTCGGGCAGAAACTTGGCGCGCGCATCGGCGGCTTTGATCGCGAGTTCGTAGTTTTTGTTCTCGTCGGCAGCCACTGCCAAATCGCCATAAGCCTCGCCGAAATCGGGCTTGAGCTTCACGGCGATGAGCAACTCCTGTTGCGCGTCCGCATACTTCAGCTGTTTCAAAAGCGCCACGCCGAGGTAGTGATGTAATTGCGCGCTCTCGGGGTGTGTGGCCAGCATGGAACGGAATAAGGCTTCTGCCTGATCGTATTTCTTGCTCTGCAGGTAAAGATCGCCGAGATCGGCATGCGCCAGAGAATTTCCGGGATCAAGCTTGAGCAGCTCCTGCAACTGCGCGATTGCGTCGTCGTTCTTTCCGAGGACGAGGAGGATACGGGCAAGCTGCAACCGTGCCGACACATCTTCGGGGTGCATGGCAATGATCTTGCGCAGGATCGGATCGGCCTCCGCATAACGCTGCCCGCGCATGTAGACGTTGGCCATTCCGGTTAAGGCATCGCTGGAAGTGGGGTCGAGGGCAAGTGCTTGCTTGTATTCTTGCTCGGCATCGGCAAAACGATTGTCCTTTTCCAAGAGCAACCCAGCCGCCAGATGGGGCTCCGGGTCTTTTGGATCGAGGGCAGCAGCCTGCTTATAGGCACTGATCGCTTCTTCGGGCTTGTTATTTTCAAGAACGTGAGCCAGCGAAAGCCAGGCTCGAGCATGACCTTCGTCCACATTGGCAGTGGGCTTGAGCGTCGTGGCGGCACGCAGAAATTGCTCGGCATCCAGTTGGTCAGTTTTTGCCAGCATGAGTCCGAGATTCAGGTTGGATTCGAAGACGTCCGGCTTGGCAGCCACGGATTTTCGATAGGCGCCAATGGACTCGGGAGCATTCCCCAGCGCGTTGTAGACGAATCCCAAGTCAAACCACGCTTGAAAGTTGTTTGGATCGGCGGCCACGACTTTTTTAAGCAGCGGCTCGGCCGTGGCGTAGTCGCGTTTCTCGATGGCAGTCTCGGCTTGCGCCAGTTCGGGAGGGAAGGACGAATCCTGGTCAACAATTTTGTGATGACGCACAGTCTGGCCGGTGCTCTGGGCTAGAGCCGACCCAATCAGGCAAACAACCCACAACGCCACCCAGATTGATTTACTTGCCCCCATTCCGCGACGATCCATTTCCCGATAACCTCAATCTCCGGCGACCCATTTCCATTCAATATACCTGCCAGAAACTTTCCGGTATACGACTGGGGAAGATTTGCGATCGTTTCGGGCGGACCCGAGCCAACAATATAGCCGCCACGCTCGCCGCCTTCAGGACCGAGATCAATCACCCAATCCGCAGTCTTGATCACTTCGAGGTTATGCTCGATCACCAGGATCGAGCCTCCTGCATCGATTAGACGGCGGAAGGCGGAGAGTAGTTTGCTGATGTCGTCAAAATGCAGCCCCGTGGTCGGCTCGTCAAAAATATACAGGATGTGCGGTTTGCGGCGAGGCTGGTCATCGGCACTTCGCGGACGGTTCGCCTCGCGTGCGGCAGGCTGCAAGTGCGCCGCCAATTTCATCCGTTGCGCTTCACCGCCTGAAAGCGTCGTGGCGGACTGCCCCAGCCGAAGATAGCCGAGCCCCACTTCTTCGAGCACGCGTAGTTTATCCACAATCTTTGGCGCGCCTGCGAAAAACTGCAGCGCTTCCTTGATTGTGAGATTCAGCACTTCATGGATATTCTTCCCGCGATAACGAACCTCCAATACTTGAGGTTTGTAGCGTGCGCCTTTGCACTCTTCGCAGATGAGCTCCACGTCGGCCAGAAATTGCATTTCCACGGTGACGGTGCCATCACCCTGGCAGATCTCGCAGCGCCCGCCGGGCACGTTGAAAGAAAAATGCCCAGCGGTGAACCCGCGCTTCTTGGCTTCGGGCAGGGAAGCAGAACAGATCGCGGATGCCGTCGAAGGCTTTGATATAAGTAACGGGGTTGGAGCGCGGCGTGCGCCCGATCGGAGATTGATCGACTAACACAACCTCGTCGATGAACTCAGCGCCTTCTACCCGATCCCACGAGGAAGCAGCGGCCGGGTTGTCGTTCGGCTGTTTCTTTGCGGCTGAGAGGGCCCGGTACAGACACGTCGTGCAGCAGCGTGGATTTTCCGGAACCCGAAACGCCAGTGATGGCCACGAGCATCCGCAATGGAACCTCAAGATCGATCCCTTTCAAGTTATGGGCGCGAGCGCCGTAGATCTTGATCTGCTGCGGTCCTGGCTTGCGGCGGGTGCTTGGTATCTGGATCTGCAACTCTTCCGCGAGGTAGCGTCCGGTGAGCGAACCCGGCATCTTCTGGATCTGCTCGTAGGTTCCAGCGGCGATCACCTTGCCGCCGTTTTCTCCAGCGCCGGGTCCAAGATCGAGAATGGTGTCGGAAGCCCGCATCACGTCACGATCGTGTTCAACCACCAGAATCGTGTTACCCAAGTCGCGCAAATTGTGCAGGATCTTGATCAGGCGATGGGTGTCCCGGCTGTGCAGGCCGATGGAGGGCTCGTCGAGCACATAAAGCGTTCCCACCAGACGCGAACCTAGCGAAGTGGCCAGCTGAATGCGCTGCGCTTCGCCGCCCGAGAGCGTGGAGGAGAGCCGGTCAAGAGTCAGATACTCCAGCCCAACTTCATTCAGAAAGCGCAGGCGCTCGCGAATTTCCTGCAGCAGCCGGTCGGCGATGCTCGCCTCCTGCTCGGTCAGCTCAACTGCTTCGAAGAACTTCGAGGCGTCTTCGATGGTCATGCAGCACACGTCGCAAATGTTCTTGCCATTGATTTTTACCTGCCGCGCTTCCGTACGCAGACGTGTTCCGCTGCAGGCCGAGCAGACGGAATATCCGCGGTAGCGGCTCAGGAACACGCGAACGTGCAGCTTGTATTTCTTGCGCTCCAGGTAATTGAAGAAACCGCGCACTCCCAGGAAGCGCCCTTCGCCTTCGATGACCAGCCGCTGCTGCTCGCGGTCGAGTTCGTTCCAGGGCACATCCATGGGAATATCCGCCTCACGGGCAAAGCGCTTGAGGTCGGTAAGCAGGGAGCGATATTTGGGCTTGGTCCAGGGTTCGATCGCGCCTTCATTCAGGCTCAAGGATTTGTCGGGAATGACGAGATTAAGATCGAAGTCGATAGTGTTTCCGAATCCCTGACATCGAGGGCAGGCGCCATACGGATTGTTGAAGGAGAACAAACGTGGCTCCGGCTCCTCGTAGCGAATATTGCAGCTCTTGCATTCGAAGCGCTGGGAGAAACGCAGTTGTTCGGAAGCTTGTCCTTCGCGGGGAGCGGTCTCGAAGATGACTTCGCCTGACTCGCGATAGCTGATCTCGACCGCATCCACAATTCGCGCTCGGGAATCCGGCGATACCACAAGGCGATCCACCAAGAGCGAAAACTGGTTCGGCGAAGTTAACATTCAGCAAAGACTCAGGGGTGGAGAACTCGAAGATCTCGCCGCTCTGATACAGCCGGTTGAAGCCGCGGGTACGCAGATCGAGCAGGCGGGCTTTGAGTTGTTCCGACGGAAGTTTATCGCCGTCAGTCTTGGTCTTTTTCCTATGCGCTTGACTTTGCCGGAGCGGCGTCACGCACCGCTCGCGGCTTGCGGTGCCGCACTCTGTAGTGGAAACAGCACATTAAGGCGCGTGCCCTCACCGAGTCTCAGAACGGCATCGGCTACCTCGTCTACCGTATCTTTCTTGACCTGCTTGCCGCACTGCAGGCAATAGGTCCGGCCAACTCGGGCGAACAGCAGGCGTAAATAGTCGTAGATTTCGGTTGCGGTGCCGACGGTGGAACGAGGATTTCGCGTGGTGTTCTTTTGCCGGATGGCAACTGCGGGCGCGATTCCGTCGATTACATCTGCATCGGGCTTCTCGATTCGCTCCAGGAACTGGCGAGCGTAGGCCGAAAGCGATTCCACATACCGGCGCTGACCCTCGGCATAAATCGTGTCGAAGGCAAGCGAGGACTTGCCCGATCCCGACACCCCGGTGACTACCGTCAGCGAGTTGTGCGGAATCTCGAAATCGATGTTCTTGAGGTTATGTACTCGCGCCCCGCGAACAACAATGGTTTCCGTGGACATCCGTTATGAGATCCTGTGAACATACGCGCCTGCCCCGTGAACCCCGGCACGCTTGATTGCCTCGCCACCGGGTTCCTTGCCGGGCTGGAAAGCGATGCGGAACCCTCTATTATAAAGCAGGGCTGGGCTGGACGCAGGAGAGTAACCCTGCTTTCACACTGACTTTCGCGCGGCAAACAGAGTAATATCGTAGCCTTTCAGGGCTACTGGAGGTCCAAACAAACCAGACTATGGTATCGCCCCTTACCACAACGGTCGCACGGGTTACGTCGCATAGCCGGTTGGGGCCCAGCTTGGTTGGCCTGCAATCGTCGCTGCTCTTCGCGCTACAGTTTTCAGGCGAGTTTTCCAGCAAGAAGAGCAACGTCTACAACATCCTCTGGGTATTGGTTTTTGGTTTTGCGACCCTCAATATTCTTGGCTTGGTAGCGAGACGCTTCGAGCCCCGGCGCAGCAGCCTTAATTTCGGCGAGATCCTGGCCATCACGGTGACCGTTGTTTCGGTGGTTTTGCTGGGTTTGGAAATGCTCTCCCTGTTCCATATCTTCCCGATAAAAATCCAGCCTCATTGAGTTTCTCGATCAACGGTGCTTATTTGCGCTATGATTTGCTCTATGGCGGAGAACACTTCGGCTTTCGATATAACTTGCCCGTGCTGCAGCGCGGTGCTGAAAGTCGATCCCACGGCTAAAGGCGTCATCGCCCACACCCCGGCGGTCAAGCCCAAGATGTTCAATGATTTCGAAGCTGCGGCCAAGGCTATGAAAGAGCAGGACAGTCGCCGCGAATCCATCTTCCGTCAATCGGTAGAAGCGCAGAAGCATGCCGGAGATCTTCTGGAAAAGAAATTTCAGGAAGCGGTCAAGAAGGCCAAAGAATCCCCAGACACCGGCAAACCCATTCGCGATTTCGACCTCGACTAGCCAGCTTCGCGACGAGAGTATTGCGAAAATCATCAGTCATGTGAACGTTCCATGAATTCCACAATGTCCTTTCCATTTTTGTGACGCCGATGCCGGACAATCGAGCTAGAATTTGCGCAGCATGTCCGACCGTCCTCTCCTCCTCGGCCATCGCGGCGCGCGCGCGTCTACGTCAATATCTGAAAACACCCCTGCGTCCTTTGATCTCGCTCTTGAGCACGGCTGCGATGGCTTCGAGTTCGATGTGCGCCTAACCGGCTGTGGACGCTGTCGTGGTTTGTCATGACGCCACGGTAGACGGCATCGCCGTGTCCCAGGCAGATGCCAATCAGTTAACGCATCTCCCCCTCCTCGATGATGTGCTGCAGCGTTACGCTCAGCGTGCGTTTCTCGATATCGAACTCAAGGTTGCCGGGACTGGAATCGAAATTACTCGACTTACTTCGCGAATACAGGATGGAAGAGGACTACGTGGTCTCTTCCTTTCTGTCCGAGGTCGTGATGGAATTGAAAACCCGCAGCCAGAAAATTCAGGCTGGGATCATTTGTGACAAGCCAGGACAGCTTGCATGCTGGCGAGAAACCAATGCGGACTACGTGATTCCGCATCACTCGCTGGTCACGCTTAAGTTGGTAAAAGAGGTCCACAGCGCTGGCCAGAAGTTGCTCACGTGGACGGTGAATGATCAAAAGACAAATGCTGCGGCTTGCCGATTGGGGAGTCGACGGCATCATCTCCGACGACACGGAACTGTTGGTACAGACCTTCGCGCGATAACCCGATTGCCTGCGTACGCGCACCTCATTTACAGTGATTGCTCTCATGCCAACTACTGGAGAGCGTTTCGAACGAGCGGTTTCGATTATGGCCCGCCTGCGCGGTCCGGGAGGGTGCCCCTGGGACCGCGAGCAGACCTTCGACTCCATCAAGCCCTACACGCTCGAAGAAACTTACGAAGTCCTCGAAGCCATTGACAATCGCGATTGGGACGAACTGCCGGGTGAACTCGGCGACCTGCTGCTCCAGGTTCTGTTCTATGCTCAGATGGCGAAGGATGAAGGCACGTTCTCGATCGACGAAGTTCTGGACCGGCTCTCGAATAAGCTTGTTGATCGCCATCCTCATGTTTTCGGAGACGTGAAGGCCGAGACTTCGTCCGAAGTGTTGCGCAACTGGGAAGCGCTGAAAGCCGAAGAAAAGAAAAAGCGGCTGGAGACAGGCGGCGGAAAAGTTGCAAAGAAAGACGATAAAGCCGGAATCCGTCCTGGCCGGAATTTCCGCCGCGATGCCCGCGTTGCTCGAAGCCCACAAGCTGAGCTCGCGTGCGTCCCGCGTGGGTTTTGATTGGCCGAACATTCAGGGGCTGTTCGAAAAGCTGCACGAGGAAACCGAAGAACTGCAGGAGCAACTCAAAGAATTCCCCGCGCCTGGGCCGCAGCCGCACGGGGAGAGGTATCGCCGGAGCAGGCCGACAGCAAATCAGATGAAGACCTGCGCCATCGACTGGAAGGAGAAGTTGGCGATCTTTTTTTTGTGCTGGTAAACATTGCGCGCTATCTTTCGCTCGATTCCGAGTCGGCACTGAAGAAAACCAACCGTAAATTCAAGCGCCGCTTTCAGTGGATGGAGGATCAGTTGCGGGCTTCGGGGCGGTCTCCGCAAGAAGCCTCCGATGGAAGAACTGGAATCCCTATGGCAGAGTGCGAAGGCGCAGGAGCAGGGATGCGAAGTGAGCGCGGATTCGATCGCCATTCGCAAATGCCACGAGCTTGACGAAATGCGAGCCTGCGTCGCAGTACAGAAGGAAGTCTGGAATTTTTCCGATGCCGACCTGGTTCCGCTGCGCATGTTTGTCGTGGCAGAAAAAGTCGGTGGTCAGGTGATCGGGGCATTTGCGGGCAACGAGATGGTTGGGTTCGCCCTCTCGATACCGGGCGCTCGGGGCGGGCATTTGTATCTGCATTCGCACATGCTGGCCGTGCGCAAACAGCATCAGAACGCTGGATTGGGCCGCCGCTTAAAGTTGTTTCAGCGCGAAGATGCCTTGCCCGTGGTTTTGAGCTGATCGAGTGGACATTCGATCCCCTGGAGATCAAGAACGCGTATTTCAATATCGAGAAGCTGGGCGCGATCGCCCGGCGCTACAGCGTCAACCAGTACGGAATTACGTCTTCCCCGCTGCAAGGCGGTCTGCCCACCGATCGGCTGGTGGCGGAGTGGTGGCTGAAGTCGAGACGGGTTGAAATGTTGTTGCAAGCGAAAACAAAACCGCGCATCGAAGCCCTGCAACGATTTCGGTTCCAGCGCAGATTTATGAGTGGAAGGCGTCCCCCGCAACGCGAAACCAGGCAAAAGAAGTGCAGGATCGCAATCGAGAGCAATTTGTCAAGGCATTTGGCGACGGATTGGCTGTGCTGAGCTATGAACGCGAGGTGCAGGGAAGCGGCAAGTTTTTGCTCGGCCGTTGGGAGGAGAAGTGGATGTATCCGGCGGCATAAATGCGGTAAATCGCTCTTCAAACCATGAAAATTGAAGCCATCACCCTTCGCGAAATTCAGATGCCGCTCGTCCAATTCTTCGAGACGAGCTTCAAACGCACTTTCAGCCGCCGCATTCTTCTGCTGACCGTTCACTGCGACGGAATCGATGCTTGGGGGGAGTGCGTGGCCGGCGAAGATCCGTTCTATAGCAGCGAGTGGACGGAAAGCGCGTGGCCCACAATCAAACATTATCTTGCCCCGGCTGTGCTGGGCCGGACGCTCACTTCAGCGCATGAGAGCGTGCCTCTAATGGCGAGAGTGCGCGGCCACGACATGGCAAAGGCCGCGGTAGAGAATGCCTTGTGGGACGCCGAGGCGCAAGAAAAACAAATACCTTTATGGAAACTGCTCGGCGGCAACCTGCAGGAAATTTCGTGCGGCGTTTCGATTGGCATTCAGGATTCCATCGAACAATTGCTGGAGAAGATTCAAACCGAACTAGCCGCCGGATATCGTCGCATCAAGGTGAAAGTGAAGCCGGGCTGGGATGTAAACGTGCTGGAGCGCATCCGCTCGCGTTGGCCTGAGATCGTGCTCAGTTGTGATGCCAACTCCGCATACACTCTGGACCAACTCGAGCACCTGCGCAAATTCGACCAGTTCAATTTGCTGATGATCGAGCAGCCATTGTGGCACGACGACATCTACTATCACTCCCGTCTGCAGCAAGAGTTGCGTACTTCAATCTGCCTGGACGAATCCATTCGTCACGCCCGTGACGCGGCTAAGGCTTTGGATCTCGGCGCCTGCCGCATCATCAACATCAAGGTCGGACGGGTGGGCGGATTCACCGAAGCCAAAAAAGTGCATGATGTCTGCGCGTCGCGCAACATTCCGGTCTGGTGCGGGGGCATGCTCGAGTCAGGCATAGGTCGGGCTCACAACATCGCGCTTTCCACGCTGCACAACTTCCGCCTGCCCGGAGACGTTTCCGCCTCGAAACGCTATTGGAAAGAAGACATCATCGAACCTGAAGTCGAGGTTACGGCACAGGGCACGATACTGATTCGCGACGAACCCGGGTCTGGCTATCGCGTGCGTGAAGATTTAATTGAGAAGCTCACGGTAAGAAAAGAGACGATCCGACCGGGAACGTAGAGACGTTGCAGATAACGAAGCCACGGCTCAAGGCCGTTGTTGGTTCTCCGCCAATTCCGCTTGCTGTTTCTTTAGCAGGTCGACTCCCTGGGCGAAGGTCAGGTTCGAAGGCACTGGGCGAAAATTGCTGAACACTTCATCCGATTTAACGCTGATGCTCTTGAACAGAAGTTCCTTACCCGTAAAACTGAGGCTCATGTGCGTGATCTCCCAGTCACCCGGAACACCTCGGCCTGTTCCACCAGGAAGTGTCCACCGCGATCCAGGTGACCTAGAATTCCCCATCCGAAGCTAACCTCCTTGGTCAGAGTTCCATCGATTTTCGCGATACGATGCTGGTTCGCGTCAATCAGAACGTAACCCTGCATAGCAGTGAGCACCTGTTCCACATGGCTGGGCGGATTGTATTTAGGGTTGGGCCGGAACTTCAGGCGAACGAGCTGGTCGCCGGGCTTGCCGATTTCCTGACTCCCAACCGCACTGCCGTCGGGTTCGTAAAGGAACGCATCCGGAAGGGCCCTCATGATTCGCGTGACGTGTTCCGTGTCTTCTTTTTCAGATCTCTGTTTTCTCTTAAGGCCCTCCGGGTTATTAACCAATCCTTCCAATCGAGCCTCTTCCGCTTGGCGCTGCTCCCGCGAGAGGGGTTTATTGTCGAAGGCAACCACCATTCCCGCCGTGCCTTCGCGGGTTTCGACGACCAGTTTGGTCTGGGAACCCTGCGGAGTTCCCTTGTGGTCCGTGAACATCGCTTTCGCCTCGTTGCCAGTTGCGATCTCCCCCTGGACCGTGCGACGGACGAGTTCGATCGGAGACTCAGAGGATTGGTCCGCTGAGAACGCGGGGACGCGGCTGACCAAGGCCAGGGCCGCAATCGCAACCACCAGCTTCGCATTGAAGTGAATTCGCTTCATTGCACGCTACGTGCTGACTTAGACGGTAGCTAGCCTACAGCCGTTGTATATGCTTTTTCGGAGCGGTTGCAAGTGGGAAATCTGACAGCGTGTCGCACTACGGGGCGCCAGGGAAGTGGAAGGAACCGAAGCCCAGGCATTCCGACAATAAAAAAAGGCCCTGTTTGTTGCACAGGGCCTGCACAGACGCGATACGTAACTACTTTCCCTTGTAGGTGCGCGGAGAGCCAACGCCCCCGCAGAAATTCCAGCCCACCGTGCAGTATGAGCTCCCCTGCGTGATGTCGTGGAACTCCGCTTTGTATTCTTTCTTGTTGCCGTACTCTTTGTAGATAGCCGTGAGCTCGTCGTTGGTCGACTTCATCTTGCTCCCAGCAGCATTGACGATTCCCGCGAAAGTTGGTGAGGACCAACTGGTGCCGCCGACGCCGCCCCACTGGCCCTGTAGATAAATGCCGGTGCAGCAGAAGTCCGAAGAAACATCGGGATTTCCACGCTTGTCTCCGACAATTTTCTTGATTATGGCTTGGTAGCTGGGGATGGGCTCATACAAGCTTATGCCGCCCCCGCCGCCGCCATAGGTTTCGCTCTCGAAATCTCCGTTGGAGTCCCGGTTGAATTGTGTGCCGCCGACAGACACGACGTTCTTCACAGCTGCAGGATAGATGAGACCACCTATCCCCGAATCGCCGCTCGCGGCAAAATAGACAACTCCGGGGGTCGTGAAGTACTTGTTAAAGTTGTTCTCGTTGGAAATCTCTGCGTCGCCCCAGCTCATGCTGACCACGCCACCACCATTCTCGGCCACCAACTTACTCGCGACCGTCACAGCCTGCCAGGTAGGATCCGTGTTGCAACTGCCGGAGTCGCACAGCACGGACTCGACCAGGAAAAGCTTGGCTTTGGGAGCCATGGCATGAGACCACTCGATGTCTAGCGCTTCCTCGGGCAGCCACCCGCTATACGTAGGAGGCCGTTTTCCGTTGGCGTAAACCACTGTGAAGTCGGCTTTGGGTATGCCAAAGTACTCCGAGAACGCGTCCAGATCCGACTTCGCAGTCGGATAGTAGCCAGCATCCACAATGGCAATGGCTCCCCACCCGCCGGTCGGGACTTTCGTGCTGGTCGCGACGGGACACCCTTTTGGTCCCTCGACCAATTGGTACACGCACGCCAACGAGCCCGGCGTTTCGGTGCCCGGAGGAGGTCCGCCAGTTGTGTTCGGGGTCTCTGGAACAGCGAAAAAGTAGTTGGTGTGGATGTGTCCAGGCCGCGGAATACTGGAATTTGGAACGACAATGTTAAATCCGTTGATTTTCGTTTGATCAGCTGCGCGAACCGAACCAGGCAAGAGATACGCGCCAAGAGCTAACGCAACAACGACGACCAGAGAAACCGCGAGAGAACGTTTCATTTTGACTCTTTCTTCGAAGCGGGGCTTGTGTTTTGAATTTCAGACCGAGCGGAATTGTACACCAGCTTAGCCCGCCAGCAGAAGGCCAATTGCGCGATCTTCAACGGAATATCTGCCGTAACTGTGCAAACTTTTTCTCCGCCAATTCCTCCTCCTCGCCCACAGGGTTCGACAAATGGTTTAGAATCCGGTATTCCACTTGTATCCCGCGAGTGTGCTTCCAAAAGGAGAATGCAGTATGGACATGCCAAAGACCGGAGAGTTTGCACATATAGGTAGGTCGGTAGTGATCAAGGGTGAGCTTTCCGGTAGTGAGGATTTGTACGTTGACGGCAAAGTCGAGGGCACCATTCAGCTCCAGGGCCACAACCTCGTGATTGGTCCGAACGGCCACGTTCATGCCGATGTGAATGCCAAGGGCGTAGTGATTCAGGGCAAGCTGGAAGGCAACATCCGGGCTAGCGATCGGGCCGAGCTGCAGAAATCCGGCGTCATCCTTGGCGATATTGTTACCCAGCGGATTGCGATCGAGGATGGCGCTTACCTGAAGGGAAAAGTGGAAATCCAGAGGGAAACCACCAAGTCGAACTCACCGTCAACCATCAAGTCTGAGCCTGCGGTCGAGGCGAGGAGCGCGGCGGCAGGTAGTACTCCAGTAACCAAACAATAGAATTTTCTGCCGGTCCAAGTGCGCAGGCCACGATATATTTATATTGAGGAAGTCTCTTGAACCGGCCGCCAGGAATTTGCCATGGCATCGGTTACGCATAGCTTCATGAAACTCTTTCGCGGTTCCGCCACCGTCCCCGGTCAGGGGACCAGACCTGTGTCCATGACGCAGCGGCTCACACGCCGCTCCAGTGGGCTGGGCGCAGTTGCGCGCACCCTGCAATCCGAAGAACCGATTTGTGTTCTCGATATCGGCTCCACTTCTGCCACCAATATCCGTTATCTAACCGAACGGGGACACAAGATCTATAGCGAAGATTTGCTGGAGGCCTCGACTGATCCGTCTTTAATCACCAAGGACGAACAGGGGCAAACGATCCTGGATAGCCGGCGCTTTCTCGCCGACAACCTCGTCTACCCGGCGGCCCAATTCGATATTGTCCTGTGCTGGAATCTGGCCGATTACATGCATGAAAGCCTGGTGAAGCCCGTAGTCGCTCGCCTCTGGTCGACGATAAAACCGGGCGGCATGTTACTGGCGTTCTTTCATACCCACGAAGCCGGACCGGACGCGCCCTGCTATCGATACCACATTGTCGACAATGACATTCTTGAAATGCAGCACGTCCAGGCGCGAAGGGATTTACGCAAAGGTCCGACTGGCGCGCTTCATAGCTCGATCGAGAAAAGTTTCCGCTTGCAGCGGGTCTTTAACAACCGTCACATCGAGAACCTGTTCCGCGATTTCGGCTCGATCAAGTTTTTCCTGACCCGCGACAACATTCGCGAAGTGCTGGTCGTTCGCTAGAGATTATGGAGGACGAGCATCCTCGCCCGTCGGAGCGGAGCCAGCAACCTACCTGGTTTTACTCACCAAATATTGTTTGATCGCCGAAGACTTTTCCAGTAGGGACAAAATCGGTGTTCGGATGATCCGCGGCAAACTCAGCATCGCCGGAGTTTGGAAGACATCCTGAACACGGGCGAGAGCTGCCGTTCATAGGCCGAGCGATAATCACGGAGCAGCTTCAGCCAACGAAAGTTTTCCGGCGAAGAACGGTAGGAGACATTCGCCCGCCAGACTTCCGCTGCGCAGAGCAAGAGAAATGCCGTCGCCAACAAAGGGATCGACGAAAGCGGCAGCATCGCCAGCCATCAGAATTCCGTCTCGCTCTGGCTGGGGCTGACGAAAGACCAGCGGCGAAGTACTTACCGAATCGCTCAGCGGCTTCCACCGGCGACTGCGTTCCTGCAAAGCGGGATGGCAAGAGAATACTTCTGTCAAAGTGCTGGCCCTGTCGGCACGCACCATGGCGCAGGCGTTTACGGACTGTTCAAGTCCGTCCGTGACATTCACCGGTTGCACTCCGCAGTAGCCGCCTTCAAAGAAATAGAGATCCACGGAGGCGCGACGGGGAAGGCTCAGAAAAATGTCCTTTGAGGCCGAGCCACTTCACGCCCGCGTCTTGCCCGTCGGCCGGCGTGCGATTCAGATTCGACCAGCGGCCCGCAGCGTTGATCAACGCACGGCTTTGAAATTCTCCCGATCGAAGTTGTAACCAGGAATGGATCGTTCCCGGAAATAGTTTGCACGACAACCTGCTGCCGAGCTTCGACTCCGCATTGTTCCGCCGAGTACCATAGCGCAGCGTCGAGGTCTAGGCGCGAAATGCTGGCTGCGGGCGGATCGACTGGCCGTCTCAATCAGCGGCCATCGAGAAAAACACGAGCGCGAGGGATGCGAACCGCATCGGCGAGCAGTCGCTTGTCCTGCGGAGTAAGCAGATCGGCAAGCAGGTCAAGGGATTCTGCGGAAACGAATTCTCCGCAAACCTTGTGCCGGGGAAACCTCCCGCGTTCCAATAACAAAACACTCGCGCCATTTCGAGCGCAGGTGATGGCCGCGGAAGTTCCCGCCGGTCCTCCGCCGATCACGATCAAGTCAAACATGGTTTTTATCTTTTCCACGCGATCGCGCCCATGCGGAAGAAAGGATGGCGCTCAATCTCCACCCTCGCCGCCGTGGTCCGCTGTAGCATTTGATGCATTTCCGGAATGGTGTATGCGCGTCGCACTGAAGCCGGCGCATCGTGGTGCGTGAAGCGACTGCGATAAAGTGGCAGGCTCAGATAAGCCAGGCCAAGATGAATGGGATCGCGAATCAGATCGTTGATAATCACTGCGATGCGGCATACACGAAGACCTTCGTTCACAAACTGGCTCGACCTCCTGCGGTTCCAGATGATGAACGAACAGGCAGCAACTGACTAAATCGAAACTTCCGTCCGCGAAAGGAAGCGCCAGCGCATCTCCGGCTACAGCCGAGGTTCCATTTCCAGAGCCGTTTTTCAAGTGGGAATCGGCGCGATCAAGCAACGTAACATTAAGTTTGATCCCCGACTCTCGCAGACGGCGCTGGCCGCCTGGGGCACATATCCAGCGCCAGCCGCGACTTCCAACATCGACAATCGAACTGAGCGCCAGTCTTCTGCGCGACCGTCTGCGATCATCGATTGCGTCGCGCCGATGCCGCCGAACCACTGATTGATGTGGCGTAAGTCCGATAGGGCAGTGGCGACCTCGGTAGGAGTCCCAGAGTCGGTGTCGAGCAATTCGGGGATAACGACGCGCCGCATATAAGAACTTGAAGATACCGACAGCTACACTTCGGCCAATTCTTCTTCGAGCAACTGCTTGTTATAGAGGTCGGTATAGTAGCCGTCCTTGGCCACCAGTTCGTCGTGAGTGCCCAGTTCCACGATTCGTCCAGCGTGAAGGACGGCGATGCGGTCGGCGTTGCGTACGGTCGAAACCCGGTGGGAAATGAAAATCGTCGTCCGGCCCCGCATGATTTCGCGCAGGTGATTGAGAATCTTATCTTCCGTGTGAGTGTCTACGCTGGAGAGTGCATCGTCGAGAACCAGAATCCGGGGATTGCGAATGATGGCCCGCGCAATCGCGGTGCGCTGCTTCTGGCCGCCGGAAAGCGTAATGCCGCGCTCACCCACAAGGGTTCGGTACTGTTCGGGAAAGCTCTCGATTTCCTCGCCAATGCTGGCCGCCAGCGCTGCCGAGCGAACCTCTTCGTCGGTAGCGTCTTCTTTCCCAAACGCGATGTTCTCGCGCACCGTTTCGCTGAACAGAAAAGTTTCCTGCGGCACAAAGCCAAGATTGCGGCGCAGTGTCTGCAATCGGATAATCGCGGACAGGAATGCCATCGATGAGCACGGTCCCCGGCTCCGCATCGTAAATTCGAGGGATCAAACTGACCAGCGTGGTTTTGCCGGAACCGGTCGGTCCAACAATCGCCAGGCTGCTACCAGCGGGAATGCGGAGATTGATATCGTGCAAAACCGGAGTGGAATTATAGGAAAAGTTCAAATGCCGGAACTCGATCTCACCCTCGAATCTGTGTAGGCGCGAGCGTCTCGCTCGTGCTGTTCTTGACTTTATTGCTTCACTGTCCTCAATTTCGGGTTTCTCAACCAGAATCTCGTTGATGCGCCCCATCGACGCGGTCCCGCGCTGGAAAATATTGATGACCCAACCTAACGCGATGATCGGCCAGGTAAGCTGCACCATGTAGGTGTTGAAAGCGACAAAGCCGCCGACTGTGATGCGGCCCGGAGATCACTTCGCGGCCGCCGAGCCACAAGCACCAGCACAATGGCAAGCCCGAGCATGGTTTCAAGGGAGGGCCACAGCATGCCCATCAGACGAACCAGCTTCAGACTGCGCTTGATGTATTCCTGATTCGACGCCTCGAATGCCGCGATTTCAGCTTCCTCTTGCACATAGGCGCGAATGACTCGTAGCCCCGGAAAAATTCTCCTGAGCCCGAGCCGAAATCTCAGAGAACATCGCCTGGATTCGCTCAAAACGTTCATGGATCTTGCGGCCAAAATGCTGGATGGTGATGCTGACAATCGGCAGAGGCAGGAAGGCGTATAAGGTCAGCTTAGGGCTGATGGAAAGCATGAAGGCCAGCGCCCCGGCGGTAAACACAATCGTGTTCGCCGAATACATGATGGCCGGTCCCAACAGCATGCGCACGGCATTCAGGTCGTTGGTGGCGCGAGCCATAATATCGCCGGTTCGCGTCCGCTGATAGTAGGAGTACGAAAGGCCTTCGAGGTGTCGGAAAAGATCATTGCGCAGATCGAATTCGATTTCGCGGGAAACGCCGATCACGATCCAGCGGGTCAGAAACTGGAAGATCCCCTTGAACAGCGCGACCCCCAACAGAAGCAGTGCGTAAGTGACCAGCTTGTGTCGAGTGATGCCGAGATGAAGGTCATCAATAGCTCGTCGAATGACCAGTGGAAAAAGAATCCAGATGCCGTTAGTCAGGAAGACACAAATCGTCCCCACCACGATAGCTGCGGCGGTACTTCTTAAAATAGGGAATCAGGGGACGCAGACTTTTCGGCAGCATCGGCTCGTTAGATGCGATTCTACCAGCACGAGCTTCAGTTTCGCCGCAGCAGTCCCATGCGAAGCAAGATGCGCGGCCCCAGCCGATCAGCGAATGTGACGACGCCCGCCGTCAGCAGCAACACCACCCAACTCCCGAGAAAGAACCAGGTGGAATCAATCAAGTAGGAGTAAACAAGGTCAGCGTCCATGTCACACCTCTCGCGAAGCGGCAAGTCTTTATTTCATTTCAACAAATGCTCCGACCTGTCAGTTGCGTTTTCCCGGTCAAGTATTTGTACTCGTCCAAAATCTCGCGTACCGCACTGAGTCGACCGAGAGAGGTCAGATGAATATCCGTAAGTGCTTGTTCGATCTGCGACATCCAGCATTCGACGGCTCTCTCTACGCCGATCGCTACTTCGGCCGCGATGGCATCGATCACATCCGTTTGGGTTGCTACAGCAGCCACGAGACTATCCGCCTTTCCTAATCTATAGCAAGATGTATCCCACTCGAAGGGAGGGAACCCCCTCGGTCCCTCCCTATTCCCCGATCAGACGAAATTACTGATTGGGCGCTTGTTCCGAGTGGGCTCCTTGCTCCTGCATATGTTGCTCGAACCGCTGCTCCCGCTTGGCGATGAATTGAGCCAGCTTGGTTTTCTGCTCCGCGGTAAGAACCTGGTACGCCTCCGAGGCTACGCGGGCATGCTGCACTTCGAGCTGCGCGTGAATCTGCGCTCCCTGGTTCGCAATTGCCGTGGCCTTGGCTTCATCAAAGCTGCCGCTCTGGATGAGCTGCATCATCTGCTCATGGCTCTGCATTTCCTGCTGGAACAACGGCTCCAGCGCCGGCTTCTCTTTTGCCATGATTTGCTTGATCTGTGTCTGTTGCGCATCGCTCAGATCCAGATAGTCAGAGAAGAATCCCAGCATGGGCCCGCCAAAAAAATCACCACCACCGCGCGGTCCGCCGGGGCGCTGAGCTATCGCAACTCCAGCCACCAGCACGATCGCCAAAGCCACCAACGACATCTTGCTTGCAACGAATTTCATAACTTCTCCTGTGAGCATTTCCCGTCGATCGGAAAACCTCAAATTGCTTACGATTATAGAAACACTTTTCCCGTTCGCAAGTGGTAAAGAGTCGGTCAACCGGAGTAAAGTTTTGTAAAGCGCAATAACCGCTGGATTGACAATTCTTTACCCCCTTTAGGAACGCGGCTAACTAAAATGAGAAAAGTGGATCGCATTCTAGTAATCGACGACGACGTGGAGCTGTGCAGCCTCGTAGGTGAGTACCTCGAGCCCGAGGGATTCCAGATCGAAGCCGTACACGATGGCAACCGTGGCTTGGAGCGCGCTCTGAGCGGAGATCACCTGCTGGTGGTGTTGGATGTGATGTTGCCCCGCATGAATGGTTTTGATGTTCTGCGGCGGATTCGGAACACATCGCGCATCCCCGTCCTGCTACTCACGGCCCGGGGCGAGGATGTGGACAGAATTGTCGGCCTGGAGATCGGCGCTGACGATTATCTTCCCAAACCCTTCAATCCTCGCGAACTGGTGGCACGCATTCGGGCAATTCTGCGCCGAACCCAAGCGGCAGAAAAGGGCGGAGAACGAGCCGGCGACGATCAAATTCCTGAAGTCGTGCGGGTGGGTGACATTGAACTAGACCCCGCCACTCGAATCGTTCGTCAGAATGGCAAGCCGGTGGAACTAACCTCGGTGGAATTTAATCTGTTGCATGTTTTGTTGCGTGAAGCCGGACGTGTGGTCACGCGAGAGCATCTGGTGGACGCGGTGCTCGGACGCAAGTTTTCTCCCTTTGACCGCAGTATCGATATGCATGTCAGCAAAGTTCGAAAGAAGCTGGGCGATTCTGACAACGGCAGCGATCACATCAAGACTGTACGCGGCGTCGGATACATCTTCGCGCATCCCCGAGACCATGCCAGCGGCGAATTGACCACGGCCCGAGGCGAAGAAACATGAGAAGCCTCTTTGTCAGAATCTTTCTCTCCTACTGGGTCGCGCAAGCGCTTTTCCTGGTGCTGGCAATCCTGGCCACTCTGGCTATCGGCCACTCGGGCGAGATTTCCAGCGTGCAGGCCCAACAAGCGAGATTTCTGAACGAGGCCGTTCAAGCCTATCAAAGCGGCGGAGAAGAAGGCGCTCGCAAGTACCTGAGAAGTGTCCGCGACTCCCAACATGTCAGGCTGTACCTTTTCGATGAGCACGGACGGGAGTTGCTCGGCCGCCAGCCACCGGAATGGATTGAGCGTGTGGAGCGCGGCGAGGCTCACACCGCCGACACTTTCTGGGGTCGGCTCAGGCCCGTGCAGTTCCTGCGCGAAGCGACCACCGCAGCCGACGGGCATCGCTACACTCTCGTCACCGAACTGCCTCCCGAGCAGCACACCCTTTTCGGTCCGCACGGCGTCCCTGGCTTGGGTATCCTGATCGCGATTATTTCTTCTGGTCTGGTGTGTTCCATCCTGGCTCGATATTTGACTTCGCCCATCGTGCGTTTACGCGCGGCGACACAAAAACTGGCTTCTGGTGATCTGACTGCGCGTGCCGGCGTGCCCGGCTCCCGTCGGCATGACGAAATGGCCGAACTGATGCGAGATTTCGATCGCATGGCCGAGCGTCTGGAAAACCTGGTCAACGCCCAGAGCCGCTTGCTGACTGATATTTCCCACGAGCTTCGATCACCCTTGGCGCGCTTGAACGTGGCTTTGGAGTTGGCTCGCCAGCGCAGCGGAGTTGACGCTCGCAGCGCTCTCGATCGCATCGACCGCGAAACCAACCGCCTCAACGAAATGATCCAAAGACTGTTGACCATTGCCCGCCTCGAAGCCGGCAATGAGTCGATTGAGAAAAGCCCGGTTGACCTCGAACAGATCATTCATGAAATCGCCAAGGATGCTGCTTTTGAGGCGCAAAGCCGCCATTGCCAGGTCGAAGCCACGGTCGTGGACGACTGCGTTGTAATGGGAAGCCCGAGCCTACTGCACAGTGCCATCGAAAACGTTGTTCGCAATGCCATCCGCTACACGCAGGAAGGCACCAGCGTTGAGGTGCATCTGGAACAGGGTGTGGGATTGCCGGACACACAATTGAAGAACGCGGGATCGCGCGATCTGGAACCAGAGAAAGAAGAACTCCAGAGCAACGACTCAAGCCGCCCCGAAGCCGTCGTACGAGTGACCGACTCCGGTCCCGGCGTGCCCGAAGACGCCTTGGACAAACTGTTTCGCCCGTTCTACCGTATCGACGATGCCCGCGGACGCCAAACCGGCGGTGTTGGCCTGGGCTTGGCAATTACGGATCGTGCGGTGCGTCTCCACGGGGGCACCATCCGAGTTTCGAATCGACCGCAAGGCGGCTTGATGGTTGAAATTCGCCTGCCCTTGTCTGCTTCGGAAAAAGACAAATTCTATCGACCCGCGAACTGTCACCATCCTGTCGTGAGAGCCTGCTTAATTCGCTATTGTCATTTCGAGCGCAGCAGGGTCATCCGCAAAATGCGGATGATCCCGCGGAGTCGAGAAACCTGCTTTTCCGCTGGGAATGAAAGGAGCGTCACGGTGGACCGGAAGCCAGCTCTAGGAATGCAGCAACGTCTTGATCAGCGTTTGCACGCCGTTCCACGTGATCTGCACTCCGATGCAGAGAAGCACAAACGCAATAATGCGCAGGATTCCGTGCGCTGTAGGTGGTGAAATTCGCTCGGTGATTTTTGGAGCGTACCGGTAGCAGAGATAAACGGTCAGGCTCAACGCCACTAATGCCACCAGGATCCCGAGGTGAGCCACGACATTCGCCAGCACACTCGACTTCACCGAAGCGTGTGCGGTCAATGTCAGCATGACCACGATGCAACCCGGCCCGACGGTGACCGGAAATGTCAGTGGGTAGAAAACCTGCTGTTCCACCGATGAGAAGTTTACAGCTCCCATCGTGCTGCGATCGGGACTGCTTTCGCTCTGCTGTTGGTTGAGTAAGGTCCATCCCATGCTGGCCAGCACCAGTCCTCCGGCAACCTGTACCACGGGAAGTGAAATCCCGAAAAATTCCAGCAGACCGGTCCCTATCACTTCGATGATCAGCATGAAAATCGTTGTGCTGATGGCAATCTTCCTCGCCAGATCGCGATAAACCGAGGCCGGCGCATCTCCCACAAAACCCAAGAATACTAACGCCGATCCCAGCGGGTTGATTACCGGCAGGAGCGCACTGAAACCAATCGCGAAGTACTTGGACAGCAGCAAGACCATCGCCATGGCAGAACAGCATAGCACCTGCACCCATCGCGCCGGGAAGCTGCGATGACGAAGCAACTTTTCCCCGCAGCCGCGGTTCCAATCAGGGTGAGAAGTTTGCGCTTCCGGTATACTCCTTGATACACGAATGAGATAATGCTTGATCTCCAAAGCGTATGCCGCGAAGCTTTTCTGTCCGCGTCCGTGAGATCTTGAATCGAACTGGGAGAAAGAATGGGGATGAAGTTTCGTTTTCTGCAACATGTGCTGCTGCCGGTTTTGCTTCTATGCTTGATGGCGTGTGGCGGAAATAATTCCGCAGTGAACAGCGGAGGCGCAGGCCTTCTCTTCGTTACGGCGCAGTCCAACACCACAATTTCTGCTTTCGTGGTGAATCTCACGAACGGCCAGCTGACGCGAACGGAAACAGCGTCGGAACCGGCGCTGGTCCCGTCGGCCATCGCCGTCGCGCCGACGATCGACGCCTTGTTCGTGGCCAACAGCGGCGCCAATAGCGTTTCGGCGTACACCATCAGTTCCTTCGGCGGGCTGACGGCAGTCAGCGGAACTACGACCTACGGAACCACACCCACGGGTCTGGCCATCGATCCCGCCGGCAAGTTTTTATTTGTCGCCAATCAAGGATCAAGCAACGTCTCCGTATTTTCGATCAATGGCACGGCTCTCACCGCCGTGCCCGGTTCTCCGTTCACTACGATTCCCATCGGCCTTTCGTACCCGAACGGCACGCTTCCGACGGCGGTTGCAGTCAGCAATTCAGGGAATTTCCTGTATGTCGCGAATCAACTGGCGAATTTCGTATCGGCGTTCGCCATCAATTCCACCACCGGCGCACTGACTCCGCTTGGAGTGCCGTTATTACAGCGAGCCACTGGGGACTTCGCCGTCCGGGCTTGGCATTCAACCCAACGGAGGTTTTCTTTACGTCATGAACGCAGGGGCCAACTCCAATAACATCTCGGTGTTTGCTATTTGTGACAACGTGGTCACCAGTTGCACCAACCCAATACTCCGGATGGTACGCTCACTGAGATAGCGGGCTCGCCATTCCCGGCTGGCCTCGGTCCCGTCGCAATCACGTTCGACCCAAACTTTGTCTTCGCCTATGTGGTCGATAAGGGGTCGAACACGGTCTCTCAATATTCGTACGGAACCGGAAGCGGTGTTCTGACCCCGCTTTCGCCCGCAACCATTTCGACCGGCTTGACTCCAGTATCAATCGCGCTGCGCGTTGGAGCCACGGGAACGAACATCGGAAACACGACCACCAATCCCACCGATTGGGTTTACGTGGCAAATAGTGGCGCAGGCACGATCTCGATTTATACCCTCACCACCACCACGGGACTGCTGAACGTCTCGGGCATGCCCTACACCACCTTCGGGCAGACCTCTGCTTTGGCCGCGAGATGATGAGATCTGGGGAAGGGCACGAGTTCATCGTGCCGCCAAGCCAAAAGATCACGTGAGGGTTTTCGCCCCGGGGATTGCCCGGCCGACCTACGTCGGCACTTTCAGAACCAGATATCCGCCCACCAGCGCGAAGATCAGATCGGGTGACCAGGCCGCCAGCACGGGCGGCAACTGGCTGATGTTGCCCATCGCTTCGAACAGTCCCGCCACCGTCCAATAAACGACGGCAATGCCCACAGCCACGGCGATCCCGGTGATGGCGCCGCGCCGTCCTGCAGAAAGCGAAAAGGGAATCGCGAGCACGGCCATTACCAGGGTTATGATCGGAAAGGCCAATTTCTTTTGCAGCTGAACCCTTAGCCGGACGACGTCAAAGCCGCTCTGCTGCAAGTCGCGAATGTAGCGGCGTAGCTCCTCGTAGTTCATCTCCGAAGACTGTTTCACTTCCTTCTTGAAGTAGGTCGGAGGTTCGCTGACGAAAGGGAACGTTGCCACTTCGAAGGTGCGATAGTCATCGATCGCTGGTCCGCGCAGGTCGCGCTCCCAACCCTGGGTGCAAACCCATCGCTGCAAAGTCTCTTCCCAATGCGCCCGGTCGGCGTAAATTCGTTTCGTCAACTGGAAGGTCGCAGGATCGAATTGGAAAACCGCAAGCCGGCCGAACTGATCGCGATCGGAATCAAACAACTCGTAGTAGTAAATGTCCGAGTGCTGTCCGAAAATCCACTTCCGGTCGGGATTCAGATAGGTCTGAGCAGGCTTGCCTTTGATCTGGTTGCGGAGCGCGTCCTGGCGTTTGTTGGCGTGCGGCAAATAAAACTGGTCGGCGAAGAAAAGACCCGCGCTCAAAATGGCCGAGGCTACCAATAGCGGCGTGACGATGCGGTAAATGCTCAGCCCCGCCGTCTTTATCGCGGTGACTTCGTTGGAGCGCTGCATCACGCCCAAAGTAATCAGAACCGCCAGCAGGATGCTCAAGGGCGTGATGTTGTAAACGAAGTAAGGTGAAACGTTCAGCAGGTACGCTCCGACCACCAGCGGCGAAATCTGATTGCGGAGAATGTCTCCCAGCAACTCAAAGAGCGTGAACACCAGCAGCAGCATCAGGAACGCGGCCACGACCATGGCCAGATTCATGCCAAAGTCGCGCAGCACGTAATCGTCCAGGATCATGGGGAAGCGGGCGCTGAAGACGCGACGCCGTCCGGCGGCTCGCTCGAAAACATTTTCCGCACGGTGGTTGCGGAATGGCATTCCGGCCGCATCGCGCATTCCCGCTCCAAAGGGATGCCAGAGTTTGCGCAGGGAAGCGATTTCGAATGGACTGGTGCTCCGCGCGCCAAAGCAGAAAAGCGCCGCCAAGGAAGAACACAATGTTTGCCAGCCAAACTCCGAATCCGGCCGACAATCTGCCTTGCCGTGCCAGCGAAACTCCCACCAGAGATGCGGAGTAATACGCGAAGACCAGCAGGATGGCGAGCACGAACCCGGTCGACTTGCCGCCTTTTTTCGACGACAGGCCGAGAGGAATTCCGACCAGCGCCAGCACCAGGCACGATGTGGGCAGCGCGAAGCGGCGATGGAATTCGATCAAGTACCAGCGGGCCAGAGCCGGATCTTTCTGATTGTGAGCCTGCCGCCAGAGATCCCATGTGCCCATTTGCGAAACTGGCACCAAATCTTGCTCTTTCGCGCTGTCGGCTTGAGGGACCGGAATCGGAATGTCCGTCTGCTCGAAAGTAGAAATCTGATAGTGGTCGGAGATCTTCGGATCGATCTCATGCGTCGAGCCATCGGTGAGGTGCAGGTGCAGAGTCTCCGGTCCTTCGCTCACCAGAATGCCTTGCCGCGCCAGGGTGATTCGCGGAGAAGATGGGACGCTCGTGTCGGCAATAAAAACGCCCTTCCAGATGGCCGCGCCCTGCGCGGCCTTCACGTTCTGGACGTAGAGCACGAGCCCTGGAAATCCTTCGTAGAACACGCGCGGCTGCACTTCGAAGGAGGCCTGCGAAGACTTCAGCCGATCCTGCAAATGGGCCATGGCGCCTTGGGACGCAGGCGCGAGATAAATTCCGTTAGCCAAAGCGAGAACCCACGCGGCTACGGCAAAAATGGAAACGATGCGAAGAAAGCTCCATACGCCGATGCCGCAGGCCCGCATGGCGGTGATCTCGCTGTCGGCCGCGAGCCGGCTCAGGCCGATCAGAATTCCGACCAGCACGCCCGCGGGAATGCTGATGGTGAGAGTGACGGGAACAATAAAGAAGAAGACTTCCGCAACGCTGGGCAGCGGAGCGCTGTTGCGAACTACCAGTTCGAGGATTTGTCCGAGGTCGCGGGTGAACAGAACGAAGGTGAACACTGCCACGCCGATCAGAGCATGAGCCGTGACTTCGCGGAGGATGTAGCGGGTCAGGATCCGCATGGCCGGGGGCTAAACCGAGTCTAGCATGTTGCGGTAAGCGTTCTCCGCGCTTCCAGAAATGTCAGCGGCTTTCCCGCTTCGGGGCGGGATTTACTGATTGGTACCGGTACCCCCCCTCCCCCTGATCAAGCGCAAAATCTAGAAAACAAACGATCTTGGCTCACGACTATGTGCTAGATCTTTGAGTTTACAGGGGTTACACGCAAAATCTAGATAACATTGGGGTTAGGGCGGAGGATAGCATCCCGTTTTGGGACTGACGGCCTCGCCCGGAATTAGATTGTCAAAGATCGACGATTATCTTTGAGATAATCTATGCGTCTATACGTTACCTGAAGTGGATGACGTAAATCAAGCAGAAAGCGGAGGACGAAGCGGTCGCGGTTTCAAATCGGGAATCTCGCGCCCACCCTCTCCGCAAAGTACGCGGAGAAGGATGGGCCACCCCGCTTTTGTTGGTTACTTAGAGTTGCGGCTAGGGATTCAGTTTTCCGCCGGAGCCCTTTACTTTGATCGGAGCGGATTTCGAGGCTGCATATCGAGAATCGCCGCTGTATTTCGCTACGATTTCCTCTATGTCCTTTGGCGTTCCGGGTACGACGACGTCGATCAATGTTGCTTTCGCCGCAGTCACATTGAGCAGGACACTAATCGAGGCATGCAGGTCGCAGCTGATCAAGTCGGGAGCGCCGTCGCCGTTCAGATCAGCGACGGTCACTGCGTACCCTTGCGACTGTGTAGTGTTGTATTCGCGTACGGCTTCGAAGGTGCCGTCGCCTTTGCCCAAGAGTACGCCCACTTGGGACGGATGATAGTAGGATGCGACGATATCGGGAATGCCATCACCGTTCAGATCAGCAATGGCGAGGCCGGAATCGGGCCCACCGAGGCTATAAGTCACTTGCGGTTTGAACGTGCCATCTCCGTTGCCGAGGAGAACGCCAACGTTCTGGTCGGCATAATTTGCGACAACGATATCCTGGTTGCCGTCGAGATTCAGGTCGCCCGTGGTCACGAACTCCACTTGATTTCCGACATCGTACAACTTTTGGGCTTGAAAGGTTCCATCGCCGTTGCCCAGCAGTACGCTAATTGTGTTGACATTGTCGTTCACAGCGACCAAGTCGAGATAGCCATCTCCGTTGAAATCGGCCGTGGCCATGGAGTAAGGCCCACTCCCGACGTCGTACGGGACCGGCGATTGAAATGTGCCGTCGCCCTTGCCGAGCGATATCGAGGTTGTATTTGCGAAGTAGTCGATGGTGGCAAAATCCAGAATGCCATCGCGATTAAAGTCTCCAAGTACGATCGCAACTGGCAAGCCGCCTATGGTGTCGGTCAGCGGGTTCTGAAAAGTACCATCTCCATTTCCCAGAAAGACTGCAATAGTGCCATCCTGGCTCATTGAGATCAGATCCAGGATGCCGTCGTTATTGACATCAGCGGTGACGATTCCGCTGGTGAAATATCCAGTCGGATAAGTAACTGGCGATCGGAACTCACCATTCGCTTTGCCTAGAAACACGGCCACCGTGCTCGGACCGAACGCCGCGTTCGCCGTGGCGACATCGGGAAAACCGTCGCCGTTGAAGTCGGCAACCACAGACTGTGCAGGCATACCCGACGCACTGGTTGCGAGGGCCTTGCCAAAGCCGTGCGACAGGGTTTTTGGATTGAGCGGTGCAGTACCCAGGTCCGTGTTGGCTGTAATGTCAGCGAAGTCGACCGTACTTTGCGGTACCACCAGTCCGAAAGCGTGCACGCTCGCCGTGAAATCGTAGTTCTTGGGGTGCTGGACGTTGGCCTTCGCAGTGAGCAAGGTGGCGCTGCCTGTTTTTCCCGTTACCTTAAGCGCTACGGGTTTGGAGCGTACGACCTTGGGCGAGCCCGCGATTCCTCCGTAGACCGCTGTTATGGCGTGGGAACCAGGCGCCACGATCAAGGTCGTCGTCGCCGTGCCTGTTTTGTATCCCTTCGCGGGCTTCTTACCCACCACCTGCGCGCTTCCCAATGGCGCCTTGCCGTCAAAAAAGGCGACGGTGCCTCCGGTCGCCGCTTTACTGTTGGTCGTAACCGTTGCAGTCATCGTGATCTTCCCCTTTACCTTGGCTGGATTGGGGGAGACAGAAAGGGCGATGGCGTTGACCGAGGCAGGACCCGACAAAATAGGAGACTCCTGGGCCGTAAGCGCAACGCAAAATAGAGACAGACCAGCAACCAGGACTGCAGGCAGCTTTAACCGATAGAAAGATTCCGTGAGCTTCTTCATCTATGACCTCGGAAGGGGAATGGGAACTGCTTAAAAGACTATAGGCATCGCGCCAACCCTCGGAACAGCCCATTGGACAAGCCTCGAGGCCAGGTCGAAGTGTAAACGGCGGCCCGGACCGTGTCCACCAGGTAATCGTTCAGACCGAAAGGTTGTGCAATCGTGGTCATTAACGTGCTCTCTAATCCTGCAAATAGCGTCGTCCTAAACCCCTCTTAGGCGACGCGAGAAGGGCAGTCCTCCCGATGAAAGCTCTTACCGTGATGTGCGTGGACGATGACGCGGGGATCCGCGAACTCTACGGAGCCTTGCTCGGCCAAAACGGTTACGAAGTCATCGCCGCTAGCAACGGCCGCCACGCACTTCACGTGTTTGAGTCCAAGGAAGAGGAGATCGACGCCGTCATTCTGGACTACGAAATGCCTGGAATGAATGGTTTGGAGCTGGCCACATGGCTCAAGCAGCGACATCCTACGCTGCCCGTCCTTATGGTCTCGGGCTCGCATCCGGACCTGGAACAGATGGCCCCGTTCGTCGATGCCACGATTGGGAAAAGGCGTTCCATTACGGCTCATTTTGGATCGCCTTCAACTGCTGCTGACCGCTTGAAATCGTCACGTTCGGTGACACTCTTCGTGATCCAAACCAGCACAACGCCGCTGCCGACTGTCGTCGAAATGCCGACTATTCGGCTTTCAGGAACAGCGCCCCTAGCGGCGGCAAGGTCAGATTCAGAGAGAACGGTCGTCCGTGGACCGGCTCTTCCTCAGCCAGTACGCCTCCGCATTCCCCATGCCGCTGCCTCCGTACTCTTTGCCGTCGCTGTTTAAAGTCTCGCGCCAGAACCCTCCACGCCGGCACTCCCAGGCGATAGTTGAGCCGGGGAATTGGCGTAAAGTTGCACACGATGACAATGTTTTGGTTCGGCGATCGGCTCTTCCGCAACAACGAGATGGTGCTGGCGGCGTTGTCGTTGCAGTCGATCCATTCGAACCCCTTCGGATCGGTATCGAAGTCGTGCAGGGCAGGTTCCTGGGCATAAAGCCGGTTCAACTGCTCCACCCAAGCTCTGTAATCCGTGGTGAACGGGATACTGCAGCACGTCCCAATCCAGGCTGCTGTCATGGGCCCACTCCCGCACCTGTCCAAACTCGTCGCCCATGAACAAAAGCTTTTTGCCCGGCTGAGCGAACATATAGCCGAAGAGCAAGCGCAGATTGGCAAACTTCTGCCATTCGTCTCCCGGCATTTTCCCGATAAGGGAGCCTTTGCCGTGGACAACTTCATCGTGCGAGAGCGGGAGCACGAAATTCTCCGTGAAGCTGTACAGCATGCGGAAGGTCAGCTGGTTGTGATGGTATTTGCGATGGATGGGATCGTGGGCGAAGTACTGCAAGGTGTCATGCATCCAGCCCATATCCCACTTCATGCCGAAGCCCAGGCCGCCGAGATAACTGGGCCGCGAGACCATCGGCCAGGAAGTGGATTCTTCCGCGAAGGTTTGAATGCCGGGATATTCCTTGTACGCTTCGATATTGAACTGGCGCAGGAACTCGATGGCTTCCAGATTCTCGCGTCCGCCGTATTTGTTGGGAAGCCACTCGCCTTCTTTGCGCGAATAATCCAGATAAAGCATGGAAGCGACGGCGTCCACACGCAGGCCGTCCGCGTGGTACTTGTCCAGCCAGAACATGGCACTCGAAAGCAGGAAGCTGCGGACTTCGTCGCGTCCGTAGTTGAAGATGAGCGTCTTCCAGTCGGGATGAAAACCCTGCCGCGGGCATCGGAGTGCTCGAATAAATGCGTGCCGTCAAAATACGCCAGCCCATGCTCATCGGTAGGGAAGTGCGATGGCACCCAGTCCAGAATCACGGCGATGCCGCGCTGATGCAGGTAGTCCACCAGATACATGAAATCCTGCGGCGTGCCATAGCGCGCGGTCGGTGCGAAATACCCGGTGGTCTGATATCCCCAGGAACCGTAGAACGGATGCTCCATCACCGGCAGCAATTCGACGTGGGTAAAGTGCATGCGCTGAGCGTAGTCGGCGAGGCGAGGCGCTATCTCACGATAGTTCAGCGAGCGATTGCCTTCCTCCGGAACCCGCATCCAGGAACCCAGATGGACTTCGTAGATGGAAATCGGTGCATGCAGGGAATTTCTCCCTTCGCGATTTTGCATCCAGTCATGATCGGACCATTGATATTCGAGATCCCATACCACGGAAGCGGTGCGCGGCGGTTTTTCATGCAAGACCCCGAACGGGTCTGCCTTGTCGACTACGAATCCGTTGTTCCGCGAAACGATGTGAAACTTATAAACGGTTCCTTTGGACACTCCGGGGATGAACCCCTCCCAAATGCCAGAACTCTCGCGAACCCGAAGGGGATGGGAGAGCGGATCCCACCCATTAAAGCTGCCAATGACGCTTACCGCGCGCGCGTTCGGAGCCCACACGCTGAAGCTGGCGCCCGATTGGTCGCCGACCGAAGTAAGATGGGCTCCCAACTTCTCGTATGCGCGATAATCACGCCCCTGGTTGAAAAGATAAAGATCTTGCTCAGTCAGAAGTCCCATTTCAGCGCGACCTCACGGTCAGGGTTGGATTCGTCATTAGGGATCAGGGTTAGCCGAGTCTTGATTTTAGCCGAGCTTGGATTCTAGCCGGGCAACGACTAGTGTACTGGAATAGAGCGGTTGGAGTCGGCAAAGCTTCCCAAAGTCCATGATAGCCGCATACACATGTTAGACTTCCAACACGGCTCCAATCTTCTCGGGTGAGCCGCACGTTCAATGCCCGCTTTACGCGTCATTATTCTCTGGCACCAGCATCAGCCCTACTACAAAGATCTGGTAACGGGTGAGTACCGTCTGCCCTGGGTTCGCTTGCACGCCCTCAAAGATTACTACGGCATGGTCAAGTTGCTGGATGAATTTCCCAATGTCCATCAGACATTCAACCTCGTCCCTTCGTTGATCACGCAAATCCAGGATTACGTGAGCCGGGACGGCGCACGATCCGTTTCTGAAAGTGGCAGCCAAGCCGGCGAAAGAACTCACCTCCCATGAACGCCGCTTTGCTTTGCAATACTTGTTTCAGGCGAATCCGGTACACATGATTGGCCGCTACCCGCGATACCACGAGCTATGGGAGCGATTTCACGGAGCCGGTGACTCCGCCGAGCGAGCCGAAAAATACTTTCAGGCACAGGATTTCACCGATCTGCAAGTGCTCTCCCAGATCGCATGGTTTGATGAATTCTTCCTCGACCAGCCGGACATCGCCGCACTCATCAAAAAGGGTCGTGGATTCTCGCTCGAAGATCAGGCATTCGTGATTACTCGACAGCGTGCTTTGGTTGGCGAAGTGCTGCCGGCGCATGCCAAGGCGGCGCAGCAGGGAAGAATCGAAATCTCGACTTCGCCTTTCTATCATCCGATCCTGCCGCTGGTTTGCGACACAAACATGGGCGCCGTTTCGACGCCGGGATTGCCCTTGCCCCAGAATCGTTTCCTTCATCCCGAAGATGCGCGCGAACAACTCCAGCGGGGATTGGATCTGCATCAGCAAGTCTTCGGGGTGAAGCCGGTTGGGCGTGTGGCCATCCGAGGGCAGCGTGTCAGAAGAGGTTTTGTCCATCGCGCAAAGCCTGGGTGTGAAGTGGATGGCCACCGACGAAGGCGTTCTGGGACGAAGTCTCGGAATCAACTTCGGGCGCGACGGCGAAGGGCGTCTTTCTCTCAGAACGCCGAAAAGCTCTATAACATCCATCGCTTCGAGAGCGGTTCGACCCAAATGCACCTGATCTTCCGCGATCACACCATCTCCGACCTGGTCGGATTCGTGTACTCGGGAATGCCGCCGCAGGACGCCGCCAATCACCTCATCCACAACATTAAGCAAGCCGCACAACCCCTTCTCAATCAGGGACGAGACGCGGTTGTTTCGGTGATCCTCGACGGCGAAAATGCCTGGGAATATTATCCCCGGTCAGGCCGCGAATTCCTGCGCCGTTTTTACGATGCGCTGCAACGCGAACCTGGCATTGAGGCAGTGTACCGTGTCCGAAGCCATCGCCCGTCATCGTGATTTCGGCAAAGTTGACCTCGCTGGTTCCGGGTTCCTGGATCAACGCCAACTTCAACGTATGGATCGGCGCTCCCGAGGATAATCGCTCGTGGGATTATCTCTACCACGCCCGCGCGTTCTATGCTTCGAACGCAGCCCAGGCCAGTGAGGCGCAACGCAAACTGGCGCTCGAAGAATTGTTTATCGCCGAAGGCAGCGATTGGAATTGGTGGTATGGTCCCGAGCATCATTCAGCCAACGACCGCGAATTCGACGAACTCTACCGCAAACATCTTTCGAACGTGTATCAGGCCCTCGGTGCTACCCCACCCGATTATCTGGCGCATCCGATCAGCGGTGTCGAAGCCAGGCCGCAGTTCACGCCCCAGACTCACTACATTCATCCCCACATCAACGGTGACATGGTTCGCTATTTCGAGTGGATGGGCGCTGCGATCCACACCGCCGATCATCGCGCCGGTGCCATGCACGGCAAGCAGTTTCTGGTGGATTGCGTTTACGCGGGAATCGATGACAGCAATATCTACGGACGCCTGGATTTTGTCGGCAAGCCGCCTCGAAACTGATTTCGACCTGGTGGTCAATGTTGAGTCCTGGGCTGCGGATGCGCAAGCGGCCCAGGCGTGCACTGCGAGTGGACGTGCGAGTCGAAGCAGGGAAGCTGCGCTCATGGCAAGGCAGGCTTTCCCGATGGCGAAAAACCTCTGGCGACCTCCGAGTAGCCCTTCTGCCGAGGTCAAAATAGCCTTGCTGCGAAACTTCGAATTCAAGCTGCCGCTGGCATGGTTGCTGGCTAAGCCCGTGTCTTTGGCTGCAGCGCTGGCGGAAAAGAAATTACTCCCGCGGCGAGCCTGCTGCGCCTGCGCTTCAGTCTGTGGCAGAACCGTTTGCCCGTCGACGCGCTCCCCCTCGAAGGATGGATTGAACTCCGCCTTCTCAGTGAAGAAGACTTGGCTGCGTTAGCCTTCTAGGCGCTCAATGCAGTCGAGAGCAAAGACAATCAACAGGAAGTCCTGACTTTATTGCAGATCAGCCTTTTCTTTCCTTCCGATAAGGGGCACCATTGCAGTCAAGAGGGGTCCTGGTTTGAAAAGGAGACAAAGCCATGACCGAGCAGTCTCAGTCGACGTCCCAAAAGGAACGAAGGAGATGTCCCCGCACCAAGGTTTCGATTCCCATTGAATTCAAACCGGAAGGCGCAGCCGTTGCCAGCCACGCCGAAACTGCCGATCTCAGTCTTTTTGGATGTTACGTGGAGATGAGCTTCACCCTGCCGGTAGGAACCAAGCTGGATCTCATCCTCTGGGTCGAAGACGCGCGATTGCCAACCAGGGCGCTGGTCGTGACCAATCACCCGCAATTCGGAAATGGGATCGAGTTTCTCGACCTGTCTCCGGAACACCAAGCCAGGTTAGACGCAGTTCCTGAAAGCCTGCGAGGGGCAAGCAGAAAAGCCGGAAGCGAGAGCTTCCGGCTAACAGAGAACTGAGAACCACGAACTGAAAACTGGTTTCCTATTGCCCCGGGGTCGCCGCAGTCATCGCCAGCGGACGGCTCAATTCCATCACCAACTCAGTGCCCGCTGGCAGCGTGGCTGAGTTCTTTTTGCCCAGCCAATGCGCGACCGTCGCCGTCGCGCCCACCGCTCCGCCGATCAGGAGGCCTTTGCCTCCGCCGATCAACCCTCCGACCAGCATGCCGCCGCCAGTTCCCATGCCAATCTGAGTTAGATCCTTGCCGTCGTAGCCCTTGCCTTTGAACTGGCCTTCATCGTTGACGTCCGTGCCATTGCGCACGCTCGTATCCACCAGAGTGGCATTGAGCACATAATGCTCGCCGCTCGGCAACACCACGCTCTCAGGAAAAATGGCAATCGTCGGCTTGCCCTGAATGCGTCGCGGTTCGCTGGCTTTGACGACGCGTCCCTGCACGGTGGCGCCGATCGGTATGACGGGCTTTCCATCGAGCAGGACCGCTTCCGTAACTCGGCCGGAAAATGGATCGCCGGTCGTGCTGGAAGTCGTCAGAGTGGTTTCCAGTTTCACTTTCATGGATGTGCCCGCAGGCAGCGAGATGTCCTCTCCCACCGCAGCCACGACCAGCAGGAATATGCTAACCAGTACAAGCTTCTTCATCTTCGCCCTCCTATATGAGTTGCAGATTTTCTAACCTGTCAACCGTTGCGACTGGGAGCTATCTCACAAATCGCTTTTGGGAGGGCACGGCTTCGCCGTGCCGCCGGGCCCCACACTCAAGCGGAAGCCGCCAACTTCCCGACCATTTCCACAACCTGCTCGATCGGTGCTCGATCCGTCTGATTCTCGCCGCGATAGATATACCGCACCGTTCCGTTTCCATCGATGACCAGCGTCGCCGGATGCGCAATATTGATCGCGTCTGTCGCCAGCCGGTGATAAAGCCCGTACGCCTTGGTGACCGTTCGGTCTTCATCCAGCAAAAACGGAAACGCCACCGGATGCTTCTCCAGAAACTTCACCGGCTTAAACATCCCGTCGCGCTTCTCGGCAGCAATAAAAACCACTTGCGCCCCAGCCCGCTCGAGTTCGCTTTGGACTGGCTCAAACTGGGCCATGCGTTTGACGCAGTTCGGTCACCACGTCCCGCGCAAGAATTCCAGAACCGCCGGCCCATGCGCCCGCAGACTCGAAAGCGAAAAACTTCCCTGCTCGATTTGCAGCCGCAAGCGAAAAATCCGGCGCCCGCGATCCGATCCCCAAAGTCTCCGTGCGATTCTTCATCTCGAATCGACTCTAAGGTAGGTGCGATTCGAGAACAAGAAGGGAATCGATACCCGAACCATCGTAGACACGGTTTCTAGAGTGTGGCGCGGGCGCCCTCGCCCGCGAACTTGATGCTCAGGCCATCGATTCTGCGACGCACATTTCATCGGCACAATGAGTCGTGCATCACAGAGCCGCCCAGCCCCGGTGATTTATAATCGCCAGTCTCATTCCAAACAAAAAAGGAAGCACTCATGCCTTCGAATATCGCTCACATCCACGCCCGTGAAGTTCTCGATTCACGCGGCAACCCCACGGTTGAAGCTGAAGTCATTCTGGGCAGCGGCTCTCACGGACGCGCCATCGTGCCCAGTGGCGCCTCCACCGGCGAACACGAAGCCGTCGAGCTGCGCGACGGCGACAAGCAGCGCTATCTCGGCAAAGGTGTGCTCAAAGCGGTTGCGAATGTGAATGGTGAGATCGCCGACGCACTTGGATCGACTTCGACGCCGCCGACCAGCGCGCCCTCGATCAGAAAATGATCGAACTCGATGGCACGCCCAACAAAAGCCGCCTCGGAGCGAACGCCATTCTCGCCGTTTCCATGGCCGCGGCCCGGGCCGCCGCGTCCTACTTTGCGCTGCCGCTCTACCGCTATCTCGGCGGTCCCGCCAACACGCTGCCCGTGCCCATGATGAATATCCTCAACGGCGGCGCGCATGCCGATAACAACGTCGACTTCCAGGAATTCATGGTCATGCCCGTCGGAGCGAAGTCGTTCTCCGAAGCGCTGCGCTGGGGCGTCGAAGTTTTTCATACGCTCAAGGGCGTGCTCAAGAAGCGCGGCTACAACACCGCCGTCGGCGACGAAGGCGGATTCGCGCCCTCGGTCAAGTCGAATGTCGAAGCCATCGAAGTCGTGCTCGAAGCCATTCAGCAAGCCGGATTCAAGCCCGGCGAACAGGTCGCCATCGCCATCGATCCCGCCGCCAGCGAGTTCTACAAAGACGGCAAATACATTTTCAAGAAGTCCGACAAGTCCGAGAAAAGCTCCGACGAAATGATCCGCTACTGGGCGAAGTGGGTGAAAGATTATCCCATCGTCTCGCTGGAAGATGGCTTGTCCGAAGAAGACTGGGACGGTTGGCAGAACCTCACCAAAGAACTCGGGGACAAAATTCAACTCGTCGGCGACGATCTATTCGTCACCAACGTGCAATTCCTGCAAGAGGGAATTGACAAGCACGTAGCCAATTCGATTCTCATCAAAGTGAATCAGATCGGCACGGTAAGCGAAACCTTCGACGCCATCGACCTCGCCCGCCGCAACGGCTATACCTCGGTAATCTCGCACCGCTCCGGCGAAACCGAAGACACCTTCATCGCCGATCTGGCCGTAGCGACAGGAGCAGGCCAAATCAAAACCGGCTCGGCCTCAAGAACCGACCGAATCGCAAAGTACAACCAGTTGCTAAGAATCGAAGAAGAGTTGGGAGCTTCGGCGAGATTCTTGGGATTGAAGGCGCTGAATTACAAAGGCTAATTTGTAGCTGGAAACGCTCCTTCGTATCCGCGTTTAGCCGTGCAATCCGTGGCCTTTTTGAGTCAGTTGACTTAGTCCATGACTTAGCTATAATCAACTCATGGAAGTCAATATCCACGAGGCCAAAACCCACCTGTCCCGCCTGCTCGAGCGCGTAGCCATGGGCGAAGAGGTCATCATCGCCAAGGCTGGGAAGCCGGTAGCCAAACTGGTGCCCTTAGAAAAGCTGACCACAAAATCGATGGCTCGGTTCGGCCAAGGGCGAATTCATTGTCCCCGACGATTTCAACGATCCCCTCCCCAAGGAGATCGAGGATCTGTTTTACGAATGAGGGCGATTCTCGACACACACGTATTCTTGTGGGCGATCGCGGACGACAAAAGACTTTCCCGCCGGGCTGAAAAGATATTTACCGGCCCCAACGATCTGTGGCTGAGCGCAGCCAGCATCTGGGAGATCCTGATTAAAGTCCAGGCTGGCAAGCTACCCTTGCCTGAGCCCTCGGGCCCGTACCTGATCAAGCAGGCTAGCACAGAACCGGATCGAGGTTCTGCCAATTACTCTGGACCACATTCTAAGGATCGAATCGTTGACCATGCACCATCGCGACCCCTTCGACCGCGTCCTGATCGCACAGAGCATCGAAGAAAAACTTCCGCTGGTCACTGCCGATCCGCACTTTGAGCGTTATCCTGTCGAGGTAATCTGGTAGGCTTTTCGGAGAAATTTATGAAGCATCTTTCTATTTCCTTCGTGGTTCTGCTTCTGGCTGCATCAATGACCTTCGCCCAACAACCCGCACCCTCACCCGGCGATGCCCCCGCCAGCAAAGAAGACATTCAGCACCTCTTCGACGTCATGCAGATTCATCAGCAAATGCACCAGGTGATGGATGCGATGATGAAACAACAGACGGCCATGATCCACGAGACTCTGAAGAAGCGTTACCCGCAGACTTCTCCCGAGAAGATCGCCCGAGCCGACCAACTGATTGCAGAAACCATAAAAGACATGCCCATGGACGCCATGCTCGACGACATGATCCCAATCTACCAACGGCATTTCTCCAAGACCGACATCGATGCCATGAGCACCTTCTACGCATCCCCGACCGGCCAGAAAATGATGCGCGAGATGCCGGCCCTGACCTCCGAATCGATGCAGGCTTCCTATGCGCGCATGCAAAAGCAAATCGACGCCATTCAGCAAAGAGCCGAGCAAATCGTAAAGGAAGATCAAGAGAAACCAAAAAGCGCGCCCGCAGCAGCGCCATCGCAGCAAAAGAATTAGTATGTTTCCGTGTTTGACTTCGGAAAAAGAATTCAGATCCGTGTTCATCCGCGCAAATCCGTGGCGGATTTTTTCTTTTAGCCAGAAGCCAGAAGCTAACAGCAGAGCTAATATGCGTCCCAAACCACTCGTCCTCATCATTCTCGACGGCTGGGGATACCGCGCCGAGACCAAAGCCAATGCCATCGCCCTCGCCCGCAAGCCCACATACGACCGCCTTCTGCGCGAATATCCCAACACATTGATTCAAACCAGCGGCCCTCCGTCGGACTGCCGGACGGTCAAATGGGCAACAGCGAGGTGGGCCACCTTAACATCGGCGCTGGACGCATCGTGCACATGGACAGCACGCGCATCGAGCTCATGATCCAGAACGGCGAATTCTTCTCCGATCCCGTCCTGCTCGCCGCCATGAAAAACGCCCGCACCGGCGGCCGCCGTCTTCACCTGTTCGGCCTGCTCTCCGATGGCGGCGTTCACTCCTACCAGACGCATCTCTACGCGCTCCTCCGCATGGCCAAAGAAAATGGCGTCGACCGCGTCTTCGTGCACGCCTTCATGGACGGCCGCGACACTTTGCCCACCAACGGTGCCGGCTACCTCGAACAACTCCAGCAGAAGATGCGCGAATACAACACCGGAAAGATCGCGACCGTGAGCGGCCGCTACTACGCCATGGATCGCGACCGGCGCTGGGAGCGCATTGCCAAAGCCTTCAACGTCATGGTCTTCGGCAACGGCGACGCCGCAAAGTATGCGGACCCAGTGCAGGGCGTGAAAGAGTCCTACAACAAAGGAGTCACCGACGAATTCATCGTCCCCTTCGTCTGCGTCGATAACAAAGGCGAACCGCTCGCCACGATTCGCGACGAAGACTCCTGCATCTGTTACAACTTCCGCGCCGACCGCGTCCGCCAGATCACTCGCGCCCTCACTCGCAACAGCGGCCTCAACGAAAAAGCCGGACGCGACTTACCTGGCGCTGACGATCTCGACGCCATCATTCCCCGCGATCGCGTGCCCAAGAATCTGCACTACGTTTGCATGACCCGCTACGACAAACAATTCAGCTTGCCCGTCGTCATCCCGCCCGAGTCGATGAACAATATTCTCGCCAATGTCATGGGCCAGATGAATCTCCGCAACCTGCGCGTGGCCGAAACGGAAAAATATGCCCACGTCACCTACTTCTTCAACGGAGGCGTGGAACAACCTTTCCCCGGCGAGGAACGGCTGCTCGTGCCCTCACCGAAAGTCGCGACCTACGATCTGAAGCCAGAGATGAGCGCCGCCGGTATCGCCGACGCCGTCGTGAAGGCAATCGAAGACGGAACCTTCGACGTAATCATCGTGAACTTCGCCAACGCCGACATGGTGGGCCACTCCGGCCAGATCGAACCTACAGTAAAAGCTGTAGAAACCGTTGATGCCTGTCTCGGCCGCATCGAGCCTGCCGTCCGCGCCAAGGGCGGAGCGATGCTCATCACCGCCGACCACGGCAACGCCGAAATGCTGATCGATCCCGTAACCGGCGGCCCCACACCGCCCACACCACGAATCCCGTCCCTTTCATCGTGATCTCCGACAACAGCAAGCAGTTCACCCTCAAGCCCGGAGGATCACTGCAAGATATTTCTCCGACCATCCTGGGCATGCTCGAATCGACCAACCAAAAGAGATGACAGGACAGGATTTGCGGCGAATGCAAGTGTAGGCGCGGGCGTCCTCGCCCGTCCTCGGCGGCCTGAATGCTTGGCTCGCAAGAGTGCAAAACCTTTCATCTTGACCTCCATCCCAACCAAGATGATAATTGGCCGCCTCAATCACTTCGCGACTCTCCGGCACTGTCGCGCGGTTGACAACGGTCTCCGGCCCAGTCGTGGCCGGTGCCCAAACTTGGTTTTGAGGGGGCTCCACTCTATTGCGATTTCCTGCCCCGGTTCGCGTTGGCGGCAGACGAATCACAACCAACTTTCTCTAGGAGGAGAAACCAGTGAAACGGTCCATTCTTGGTGTATTGCTAGTTCTGACGTCCGTCGCCGTAGGTATCGCGGCGGCGCCATCGTTAACCTTTACGTTTTCGAATGTCAAAGCAAACAAATCAGCAACGGAAACAGACTCGTACGGGATCAACAACGCCGGGACCATTGCCGGAGACTATGTAGACTCCGCTGGGGTTCAACACGCTATGATCCTCGCTGGCAAGAAGCTCACCACCGTCGACAACAAAACTTGTGAGGCGCTTGTTGGCACGGGTGGAATTGCCTTCTACGCCATTAATAGCGCGAGCGAGGCAGTCGGCTGGTGCACCAATACCAAAACCAGTCTTGACGAATCGTTTGTCTACTCGAAAGGGAAATTCACCACGGTCGCCTTCCCGAAATCCAATGGAACCGAGGCTACCGGAATCAATGATAGCGGAGAAGTCGTGGGCCTGTACCTGGATTCCGCCAACGTCCAGCATGGCTTCCTGAAGAAAGGCACCAAATACACCAGCATCGACGTCAAGGGAGACACATCCCCGACGCCTACGGCATCAACAACGCGGGCGATATTACCGTGTACGCGCTGAACTCGGCCGGCTCCGGGTACGTTTCTTACATCTACAATGGCAAGAAATTCAAGCCAGTCGGCTATCCCAAGGCAGGCACTCTGGGAAGCGTAGCCCACGCCGTAAACAATAAAGGCTCCGTCACCGGCACGTATTACGATTCGGCGGGGGATGTCCATGGATGGCTGCTTGACGGTGGCAAATACTACGCATTCAATGATCCCACGGGTTGCAAGTGCGATAGCCGTTCCGACGGAATCAATGACAGTGTAGTTCTCGTAGGACGCTATTCGACCACGCTGGGCGGCGCCAGCATCGGCTTTAAAGCCGTAACCAAGTAAACTCTGCGCCTCGCCGCTTCAATGCCCGCCAGGCGGGCTTGAAGCGGCCGGGGCCGCCGAGTATCGATCACTGAGATCCCTTCAATTACTCTCAATGGCTCGGAGCCTTCTGCTTCGCCAGGTAATTGTTAATCGCGGTGGCCCACTCTTTTCCCCTGTTACGGTCCGCGTCTCCCATTTCCTTCACGCGTTGGTTGGCTTCGGGATTCAACGCGGTCCGCTCATACGCAACATTCACCTTCGTATTCTCCGCATCGAGCTCGGAGAAGCGAACATCAATCAGCACAGCCATAATCTCCGGAATGAAGTAAGCGTATTGATAGTGGTGGGCGGAGGTGTCGAAGGCCGTGTTGATCCAAACTGCGTGATGATGGCCGTGGCGGATGGTGAAGACCGCGCCCTGCGTGTCCTGCGCGGGCTGCGGATACAAGAATTGCGGATCCCAATGACCGCCCGCCCATCCGCGCTCCCCCTCGGGCCCGAACAAAGGCGCCGCCACCTGATAAGGGGCGTGCACCGTGAACTCGAATTCGTTGCGCACATGGGCCACCGGCCCGCTCGACGCGCCGCGGCGATGAAGGTGATAAAGCAAACGCCCCTACCGCTAACGCTCCCACGGCCAGCACGATCACTATGATCGTTTTCATCGCCTGCGCTCCTTTAATTGATGGCTATCCGACGCTTTCAAGGTCATGCCATAAATCTTCTTGAATTGCTCGATTTCCTTCAGCGTCTCTGCGGAGAACGGCGCTTTGCCCTCGAAGGCGTGCAGCACCACACCTTCCAACAGGTCGCCGAGAGACATATCTTTCAACTCGGCCACTGCCTTCAGCACTTTCAGCATCCGTTTTTCGAGCCGTACGCCGGTCTGTACGCGCTCGACTTCGACAAAGGAAGCCGGTTCTTTTCGAATGACTCATGGGACAATATTACCATGGTACATAGGTACCATCAACTGAAACGGCGAGAATATCCCCACCGGCGCAGCTGCCGTCACACGAAAGAATTTTCGATTGGCTTCCGCTTCAGCGCGGACGATGATGACTAGGAAGACCGCTGAATCAGAGTAATACCAGGAAAGTAACGATCGCGATGGACAACATCAGCAGGAAGTCGGCGATGCCTCGCTTCAGCCAATGCATCCGCACCTTCCCCGAGCGGAAAAAGGTCTCGTGGAAGTAAAGGATCCAGAACGACAGCGCAACGCAGAACAGAATTCCGCGGATGGTTGTGAACGAGAGATGCAAGGCGGTCAATGATACACGAAGGCCTCGACTCGGAAATCCGCTGGTTGCACGAAATCTTGTCAAGCCCCCCGGACATCCCATTTCCCCGCAAACCTTGATTCCATTCATAAAATAATTCGTCAAATCATGTCATTGTTACCTTCCGACTCTGATATTCTAGAATTAGGCTCATAATCTACAGGAAACAACTAACCAGGACAAATTAACAGGGCAAGCTCGGCCCCAGCTCGCGCCCTGTTCCATCTCAGCCCAATGCGAAAACGCAGCTCTCCGCCCCGACGCTCGCCAGCGCCGGGCCCGAAGACTGCCCGCCAGCGCAAGCTGAACTCCAAGTGCCGCAAAGAGAGTGCCCGCCAGCAGGAGCTCAGCACCAAGCGCCGCGGAGAGCTCTCCGAACTCGCCTTCGCCCACAAAGCCGCCAGCGAAGGTTTCGGAATCGCCAAACCCTACGGCGACAGCGAGCGGTTCGACTTCATCCTCATCAGCCGCGACTGGCCCGAAGGCGACAAGCTCTGGCGCGTACAAATAAAATGCACCGCCAGCCTGATCAACGGCCTCTACCACGTCAGTCCCGCCCGGCACTCCTGCGGAAGCGTCATCGCCTATAAGCCGACCGAAGTGGATTTCGTGATCGTTCACATCATTCCCGACGACTCCTATTTCATCTTTCCCATTCGCGAAACTCCCACCTGCCTGGCCCTTCGCCCGAAGGACCACCGCCGCGGAATCCACGAGCCCAACCGCGAAGCCTGGGACCTCATGCGCCCGCCCAAGTAGCGCGTAGGACGAACGCCGGCCAAGCCCAAGAAATTGTCCACCCGAGCGAAGTCGAGGGATGTTGCGTTTTCACTGATGAGAGCGACCCACATTAAACGTGGTCATTATTAAACGTTATAAAACGTTGTCATTCCTCGCAAAGCGAGGAATCTGCTGTTTGCCGACCGCACGACAGTCCACGTCCAAAGCGTGCGCGAAAGGGAAGGGCACGGCTTCAGCCGTGCCACCAAGCCCCAGATCCGACCGAGGGCCCGCAGGGAGCCGATAAACGTTCCTCCGCGTTCCTGCTGGAAAATGTCAAACACCTTGTGCGTCATGACAAAGGCAGGACGATGGAACCATACTCGAGACGCTAACGGGCTAGCTTAGCTACCACGTGTACGAACCGAAGGTTCTTGACGCGCGACATGTTGTACCGCAACAAATCAACCACAATTGATGTGACGGTTGTCACAGCTTGCTCACCCTCGTCGGTCTGATGATGAAGAAGCCGCGATAGCGGCGCAAGAATGCAGCCCACGGCGCAAGCCGTGGGAAAGTGGAAGGGAACGGAGAAGCCCCGGCAGGGGCGAAAGACGCGTGTCTCATACATCCGGCAATATTTTGCTGCATTTGATCTTCAGCACCCAAGGGCGGCGCCCTTGGATTAAGCCAGATTTTCGCGCTGATCTATTTGCATACCTCGGGGGCATCGTCCGTGAAATTCATGCAACCGCACTGATCATCAACGGCACAGCTGATCACGTTCATATGCTGCTCCGCATTCGGCCAGCCCAGTCCGCTGCGGAGATCGTCCGTGTCGTTAAAGCGAACTCGTCAAAATGGGTTCGAAAAAAATGGAGTTCAGACTTCGCGTGGCAAACCGGCTACGGAGTGTTCAGCGTCAGCGAATCGAACGTCCCAGCGGTTAAGAAATACATCGCTGAACAAGAGGAATATCACAAGAAGCATTTATCTCAGGAGGAGTTCCTGACGTTCCTCAAGAAGAACCACGTGGAATACGACGAAAGATACATTTGGGGCTAGCTTCTTTCGCCCCGTCTGGGCTCGCCGGTTTCTGCTTCTTACCCACGGCTTGCGCCGTGGGCTGCATTCTTGCGCCGCTCCGCGGCTGACTTGTGAGCTTGTCAAAGAAATGCAACGGCGAAGCGACGTATCCAACTTTTTTCTAATCGGCCTGTGCTATCCTGCCGCGGGTGGCCCACCCCTCCTGAACGCGATCTGAATCACACACAAGGCCCCCGGGGAACACCTTTCAATTTTCAACTGGCCTCCCATGGCTCGAATCATCCCACTCTTCCCCTAAGTAGTATAATAGTAGGATGAAAGAGAAGACTTCTATCACACTCTCAGGCGACATCCTGACCGCCATTGACCGCCTCGCCGGATCCAAGCAATCGCGTTCGGCCTTTATCGAGCGCGTCCTGCGGGAGTTCTTGCGGGAACGTGCTCGTGCGGCCGTGCAGGCTCGCGATCTCGAACGGATCAACGCGGCCGCTCAACGGCTTAACGCCGAGGCCGCGGACGTGATGGAATACCAGTCGTCTGGCGAAGCCGAATGAACGCCCGCCAGGAGTTCGTATGAAGCGCGGAGAACTCTATCGCGTGCACCGGCCCGGCGGCGATTTCAAGCAATACCGCACGTTTGTGATCGTGAGCCGGCAAGTGCTGATCGATTCCCAGTTCTCCACCGTAGTCTGCGCGCCGGTGTTCACCCACGGAGAAGGCCTGTCCACGCAGGTGCCGGTTGGGCTCGACGAAGGCTTGAAACATCCCGGCTGGATCATGTGCGACAACCTGGTCAGTCTGCGCAAAGCCGACCTCACGCAGTTTCTGGGCTCATTAGGAGGAGCCAGGCTCGCCGAGGTCGACCGCGCTCTAAGAATGGCTCTCGATCTGACGTAGTGCAGCCGGACAGTATTAGCGGCGGGATTCGAGCCGTCTTCTGCTTGAGTGCGGCGGTTTCCTGATTGACGCCGGTTTTCCGGTGTACACTCGTTGAGCTTTCACCAGAGACGCCAAGGCGCAATATTTCGGAGGGCCAGCTTGAAACAGATACTCCTCATCACAGCCCTGTTACTCAACGCGGCAACCGGACACTCCTCGATCAAGCTCAAGGAAAGCTGGAAGAATCCAACCTATTCCCCTCGCCCGCTCAAAATCATTCTCGCCCTGGGCATGAGCAACAATCTCGAGCGCCGTGCGGACTTCGAAGTTGCGCTCGCCAGTAAAATGGCTCGGCCGGGAATCACCGCGATTGCCGGAACCGACATCCTGCTGCGGCCTACGGCGGGCCCGATCAACATGGTCTATCTCAGGGAGCAGATCGCGGCCTACAACATCGATGCTGTCGTCGTGTGCCGCTTGATCAAAGAGAAAACCAGGGTCAGGGAAGTGCCCGGGGAACCTTATCTTCTGCCCTACTACACCGACTTCTACGGTTACTACGAGGCCGTGTATCCCGTCGTCTACTCGCCCGATTATTTGATAGTCGAAAAAATGGTGCAGGTCGAAAGCAACGTCTATGCCGTCACCCCGACGGGCAGCGTACTCATCTGGACCGGAACCAGCGACTCCTTTGATCCCAGTTCCGCGCACAAAGTCATCAGCGCAGTGGTTGAGCTGGTCGTAAACGAGTTGGAGAAGCTGGAAATTATCGCCAAGCCGGCCAAGTAATGCCGGACGGGTGGCCCAGCATAGGGTGCAGGGGCTGAATCGCATCCACATCCGCAAGCGCGCCTGGGGGACCAGACTACTGGGGCAGTGGCTGCGCGTGATGCACCAAAATGGTGTATACTGGTGCCGCCATGCCAACCGCAAAACGGACTCATGCAAAATCAACCCGCGCAAAGCATGTCCGGCGAAGTGTAACCCTGCCGCCCAAGATCGCCAGACAGGTCGAGGCCTTGGCCCGGCAGCGCGCCCTTAGCGACAATCGCGTGCTAGTGGAACTCATCGAGCAGGGAATCGAAGCCCAACAGCAAAAAGAGAAAGCATTCTTCCAACTGGCGGAACGCTTCCGCGCCGCCAGCGACCCGGAGCAGGTCAAGCAACTGGGAGATCAGTTGGGACGCTTCGTCTTCGGTGAGTGATGGAAATCGAGACCTGGTCCCGGCTTCCTATCGCCGTTCGCGACCATCTGGTCGAGCGGATGCACGACCGCAACATTGGCCTCGAAGACCTCAATCAGTTGCGACTTTGGATGGAATCCAAGCCAGACGTCCCTGACGGGCCGTGGTACAAGGAATTTGGCTCATTCAAGCTTTGCGGCGAAGGCAAGTATCCCAAGACGTTCCTTCTACCCAGCCATCTGGCGCACGGGCAGAAGCTTTAGAAACGCGAGCCTCCCGTGTCTCCGTGGTGAACCGGTTCTGCCTTTACACCCTCGCTGCCCACGTGTTAACCTCATAAACGTTACAAAACAATTGAAAAATTAGACAGGAGTGCACCAGGTTAGTGCTAGCCAGAGAGCAAAAGAAAACCCTCATCGACCAGTACGGCACCCATGCTACCGATACCGGCAGCCCGGAAGTTCAGATCGCTCTGTTGAGCGAACGCATTGGTTCATTGACGGAACACTTCAAGATGCACCAGAAAGACCATGGCTCGCGCCGCGGTCTTCTCATGCTGGTCAGCAAGCGGCGTCGCTTGCTCGACTATCTCAAAACCTACAATTCCGATCGCTATAAGACTGTGGTCCAGAAACTCGGTCTCCGCAAATAGTGGGGCGCGGACCCGTTTCTGGAACTTCGTGCTCCGAACGTCCACAATTTTTTACCGAATGCCAACGGAATTGTTCTGCCGTCCTACGATAGCTCCAGGACCGCAGTGGTTGAATGAGAACAGCGGGGACGGTGCGTCTCCAAGGTAATTTCCCAAGTCACGACTGGCGCCTGATCTTCGATTCTGCATTGTGCAACTCCCAGACCGGCACCGGCGTGCCCTCCTGCCCAGAAGGAAAATAAAACATGAAGCATGACGTATCGGTTCAACTCACCGGAGGCAAGAGCCTCGCATTTGAAACCGGCAAATTAGCCAAACAGGCCCACGGCTCGGTCGTGGTCCGCATCGGAGAAAGCGTAGTCCTCGCCACCGCCGTGTCCAACCCGGACCCCCGCGAAGGCATAGATTTCTTCCCCCTGACCGTCGACTACCGTGAATATACGTATGCGGGGGGGCGGATTCCTGGGGGGTTTATCAAGCGCGAAGGGCGTCCCAGTGAACGCGAGATTCTTACTAGCCGGCAGATTGATCGGCCGATTCGGCCGCTGTTCCCTGAGGGATTCAAGTGCGAGACGCAGGTCATTGCGTTTGTACTTTCGGCGGACACTGAGAATGATCCCGACGTGGCTGGCATCAATGGTGCCTCGGCTGCGCTGACGATCTCTGACATCCCATTTAATGGTCCGATTGGCGCGGTCCGCGTTGGCTTGGTTAGCGGGCAGTTCATTATTAATCCGACTTACAGCGAGATGCGGGACAGCCTGCTGAACATCATGGTCGTCGGCACCGCCGACGGGATCGTGATGATCGAGTCTGGCGCGAAAGAAGTGAAAGAAGAAACGGTCGTGGACGCGATCGAATTCGCCCACACCGAAATAAAGAAGATCTGCGCTGCCATCAACGACCTGAAGGCAAAAGCAGGAAAACCCAAGCGCGCAGTCACTCCGCCGGTGTTTGACGAAGCTTATTACAACCAACTGCGAGCCAAGATAGGCAACGAACTGGCCGAGAGCCTCGACACCGAGAAGCATCCCAAAGCGGAAAGCCACAATTTGGTCCGCGATCTCAAGAAGAAACTGCAAGCCGAGATCCCGAAAGACGACGAAGAAGCCCAAGCCAAGCTGAAGGCCTACTACGAGATTCTGCGCGAAAGAATCTTCCGCGAACAGGTTATCAACAATAAGAGAAGACCCGACGGACGTGCCTTCGACAAAGTGAGAGACATCTGGGTTGAAGTCGGAGTGCTGCCTCGCACCCACGGAAGCGCGATCTTTACCCGCGGCGAAACCCAAGCCCTGGTCACGACCACACTTGGCACCAGCGACGACAAACAACGCCTCGAAACCTTCGAAGGCGAAGCCAAGAAGCGCTTTCTCCTGCACTATAACTTTCCGCCGTTCTCGGTGGGTGAGGTTTCGTTTTTGCGGGGGGCTGGGCGGCGTGAGATTGGGCATGGAGCGCTGGCGGAGCGAGCGATTTCCGCGATGCTTCCGACCGAAGAGAATTGGCCTTACACCATGCGCGTGGTCTCGGACATTTTGGAGTCGAATGGGTCTTCGTCCATGGCTACGGTTTGCGGGGCTTCGCTCTCGCTGATGGATGCTGGCGTGCCGCTTCGGTCTCCTGTGGCCGGCGTGGCTATGGGGTTGGTTAAGGAGGGCAACGATTATGCCATCCTTACCGATATCGCTGGCGCCGAAGATCACTACGGCGACATGGATTTCAAGGTTGCTGGGACGAAAGATGGCATCACCGCGCTGCAGATGGACATTAAAGTCGGAGGCATTACCGCTCAGATTATGCGGGAGGCTCTGGCGCAGGCGCAGCGGGGGCGGTTGCATATCCTGGAGAAGATGAGCGAGGGAATTACCGAACATCGCGAGAAGGTTTCGGCGTATGCTCCGAGAATTTATACGCTGCAGATTCCGGTGGATAAGATTCGTGACGTGATTGGGCCCGGTGGGAAAATGATTCGCTCGATCATTGAACAGACCGGAGTGAAGATCGACGTCGAAGATACGGGCAAGGTCAACGTGGCTTCGAACGATGAGGCTTCCGCGAACAAGGCGTTGCAGATCATTCGCGATCTAACCGCCACTGCGGAGGTTGGGAAGACCTATCTCGGAACCGTGAGTCGGTTGGCAGACTTCGGGGCTTTCGTCGAAATCATTCCTGGGACTGACGGCTTGCTGCACATCAGCGAAGTGGCGGAGCATCGCATCAAGGATGTGCGCGATGAACTCAAAGAGGGCGATCAGGTTTTGGTGAAAGTGCTTGCGGTTGAGGGTAATCGCATTCGGCTTTCGCGCAAGGCCATCCTCAAGGAGCAACGCGCGAAGATGGGCGGCGGCGAACCTGGACCGGAGGGTGGCGAGCCGAGCAATGGCGAAGTTGCCGGGGCGCCGGCGTTGACCATCGAGGGCGGTGGAGATTTCCCCGACGACGAACCCAACTTCAACCGCGATGCAGTTGCTGGAGTCGCTGGAACCGGTGGAGGAGAACGGCCTGCCGGGGATCGTCCTGATCGCGGTGGAGATCGCGGGCGTGGTGGTAGACCGGGTGGTGGTGGCGGACGTGGCCGCGGACGGGGTGGACGACCCGGTGGCGGCGGCGGACGCGGCGGCCACGGCGGATCGAGACACTAAAGGCGGCCACGGATTTTCACGGATTCGCACGGATCAGGAAATAGAAGCAGGCCGCGATTTTTGTCGCGGCCTTTTTTACAAAGCTTTGACATTCGGATGACATAGCGATGACCGCGGCGTGCTGCAATTTGCGTGGCCTCAGGTGAGAGGCGAATTTGGCCCGGCGCCGTGGCGGCGCTTGGCGCATTGCGGAGAAAAGCATGAAAGCAGGCATTCGAACACTTCGGTCCTTCGCTGTGACTGCAGCTGTCGCAATTCTGGCGGGATCGATTCCGGCGGCTAGGGCACAAAAATCGATATTTGAAGTTGTGTCTACGCCGAACGGTCACAAGTCCGATATCGCGCAGAATGCGTTATACGCGTCTTCTGCCTCGTCTCCGAATGACATTTGGGCGGTGGGCAACACGACAATACACTTCGACGGAAAAACGTGGACGGCATTTCCGGCGCCGGGGGCGGACGGGGAAAATGCAAGTTTCTACCTGCGAGGCGTGCTCGCCATATCTCCGACGCTGGCTTGGGCGGGTGGCGGAGGGGACGAGCAGGGTCAAATCATCGACAAGTGGAATGGGGAGAAATGGGAACGGGCTCAAGGTTTGCCCTTTCCGCCGGCTTGGGAGCCGCAAGTCCTGACCCTGACGGGGACAGGTGAGGACGACATCTGGGCATCGGGGGAGGTTCAAATTAAGGGCAACCTCGGCTACTTTGTCGAGCACTGGGACGGGAAGTTGTGGACGGTAAACAGCTCTTTCGGCGGGGGAGTTGCCTGGTTTTACGGATCTTCGCAGGATGCCAAGAACGACGCCTGGGTAGTCGGCTACCAGTGGAGCGAGAACAGCCGGATTCCGCTCGCCATCGGTTATGACGGCAGTCAGTGGATCATTGCGGACTTGCCTTTCCCGCATGGAGCCATCAGCGCGGAACTGCTGGGTGTTTTGGCGCTTGCCCCGGACAATGTCTGGGCGGCAGGATGGCAGAATTCTGGTACTGATGGCGACTACACAAACCAAACACTGATTTATCATTTCGATGGAAATAGTTGGGAGATTGTGCCGAGTCCGAACAGTTCTGAACACGAAGGAAACACGCTAGCTGGGCTGGTCGCTAATTCGCCGAGGGACATTTACGCCGTCGGGTACTCTACGGACGGGGACGGCTTCGGCTACACGCTGGTTGAGCATTGGGACGGGACGGAGTGGAAGCTTGTTCCAAGCCCGAACCCGGAGCACGATCGACAGTTTATCGAAAACCAGCTGTTTACAGGAGTAGCGCCGTCGGCCGGGAATGTGTGGATTTTTGGCACGCAGTATTTTGCGCCGCACTGCCGTTGTATTGCTACGCTGGCGCTTCACACGACCGCCGGCGAATGAGCAGGCCGGGCGATGCATCGTTCAGCTCGCCCAGATTCTTTCGCTGCGCTGAGGATGACAATTAAAGCGGAATTTCCACAGTTCCCGGCCCCGGTTAACTTTGGCGCCGAAGCCTGTGGATTCGTTTGACGTGGCGCCGTCCGTGGACCCGATGAAATCTTGGCCATTGGAGAGCGGTCGGGGTCTGAGGTGGACGCGGCGGTCGAGACACTAATATAGAATTTGTGAAGGCTGCGATGTGACTCGCCGCCTTTTTTATTTTCTACCTCTCAAGCATTCTGGTTTCCCGCCCTTTCCGCACAAAACATGGAAAGAGCGGGCCCGCCATCAGTTACGCGCGGCCCCATGCGATGTGACATTTTAGCTTCCCACGCTTTCTGCAGAGAACGCGGAAAGGATGGGCCACCCTCATTTATATCTCATCAAGTGATTCCCGTCGGACATTCTCGTTTCCCACCCTTTCCGCAGAGAACGCGGAAAAGGATGGGCCACCCGTTATCCTTAGTCGATCCGTCCGTCAAAAAGTCCTATCTGCGATTGTCGGTTTGAGGCTCTGGGTGGATGAGGACGCGAAATAGTTCTGGCGCTTCCTGTTTGAAGTGAATCTCCAGTTCGGTCGAAATGTCGTGCACCCGCGCCAGCGGAAGCTCGTCGGAAAAGGTGCAATGGCAGGAAACATAGAGGCGTCCTCGAACGTGTTTGACCTCAACTTCGTGCACATCGAGGACTTCGGGGAAGTGCGCTACTACCGCCTTCAGCTTCTTTTCCAGCAGCGCATCGCGCACGACTTCATCGCCGGTTTCGATGGTAGCGGGTTCGCTCTCGATGTGGGTCAGGATAGTCGAAATCTCGGGCACATCCCGGCGGATATCGGATTCGAGTCGGGTCACCTGATCGTGCGCATCCTTTAAACTCAGCTGTTCGTCCAGTTCAAGATGCTGTTCGACATGCAAACGTCCGCGCAGATCCTGAACACTGATGTCATGCACGTTGAAGTTGTTGCGCGTGGCCACGGCACGAACGCGATCGAAAATATTCTCTCTTCGAGCCGGGCGAGCCACCGATCGAACTACCACGTCGGCGTCAGGCAGGATGCCTTGCACAGCGGAGGTTACGGCGTCCGCGACTTGCTCAGAACGCTGGAAGGTTACGTTGCGGGCCAGGCCGATGGAGAGATCGGCGAAATAGCGGTTGCCAGCGCGGCGGATGCGGACGCGATCGACTTCGATTAATCCATCCACTTTGTTGACCGCAGCCAGGATGCTGGCGCGCACACCCGCGGGAGCGGCATCGAGCAGAGCGTCGACGGTTCTGCGGGCCAGTCTCGAACTCACGTAGACGACGACTCCGGCGACAACGAGCGCGGCCGCGGGGTCGGCATCACGCAGCTTGTCCACACCATATAAGCGGCCGATCAGGACCAGCGCCAAACCAATCACCACCACGCCGCTGGACCAGATATCGGTGGAGAAGTGCAGGGCATCGGCTTCGAGAGCCTGGCTGTCATACTTCGTCGCAATTTTTCCGAGAGCGCGGGAGCGCCAAAAATCCACCGCCATGGAAATGAATAAAACGGCAAAGGCGGCGACGCTCGGTTCAATATCCACGTGCCGGAAGAAAAGCCGTTTCACGGCTTCGTAGACGATCCAGACGCAAGTCAGCAGCAGCAGCCCGGTCTCGATAAAGGCGGAGAAATTTTCCACTTTGCCATGGCCGTATTGGTGATCAGCGTCGGCGGGTTTGTCCGAAACCTGGACAGACAAGAATGTGACCACTGCGGCGATAAGGTCGAGGCCGGAGTGTGCAGCTTCGGACAAGAGTCCCAGACTTCCAGTAGTAAAGCCGACGACAAGCTTTAGCGTGGTAATGGCAATCGCCGCCAGCACAGAACTCCCGGCAACAGCGCGTTTTTCCGCGCGCATGGAGGATGCGCTGTCAATCGCCGGCGATGTAGCCATGACAGCATTATCGCTGTAGAAGAGTCAGCCCGCCAATATATCCTCAGGAAACATTTCCGCAGACTGTGCCGACAGGGGAGGAACTCTGTGCTAGGATTTTCAGTGGTCTTTTCGATCTTCCCTGGAGGAATCATTAACAATGACGAAATATGGCTTAGTCTGTCTGCTGCTTGGAGCTCTGGCCTGGGGTCAGGCGGCGAGTCCTGCGTCCACTCCCGCAGCTGGGCAATCGAGTGCGCCCGCCGGCGGCGCCATGAATCCCGCCCAAAGTAGTGATGCGGAAGCGTCAAAAGTCGCGCCCGATGCGCCGGTCGTCACCATAAACGGGGTATGCGAAAACGCGTCCGCCGACAAAGCGTCCGACCCGAATTGCAAAACCGTAATCACGCGCGCTGAATTCGAGAAGATACTGGACGCGGTTCAGCCGAATATGCCCTCGCGGGTTCGCCGGCAATTTGCCATGCGCTATGCCAGTGCGTTGGCGATGGCAGAAAAAGCACAAGAGTTAGGCCTGGATAAAGGGCCGAAGTTCGAAGAGCGGCTGAAGCTGACGCGGATTCAGATTTTGTCTCAGGCTTTCAACCAGGCGGTACAGGAGAAAGCGGGACAGATTTCTGATCAGGATCTTGAAGACTATTACAAAAATCACATGGCAGATTTCGAGGAAGCGGATCTGCAGCGCATATTCATTCCCAAATCTCAGCAGGCTCCAGTTTCCAAAGTGAAGCTCAGCGATGCGGCGGAACAGAAGCGCCAAAAGGATTCGGAACAAGTAATGCAGAAAGAAGCCGACAAACTACACGCGCGCGCGGTGGCGGGAGAAGATTTCACCAAGCTGGAAGAGGAGGCGTACACGTTGGCGGGAATCAAAACCAAGCCTCCGAGCACGAAGATGGCGGACACGCGTCGCAACGGGTTGCCTCCCGCTCAAGCATCGGTGCTGGATTTGAAGACTGGGGAAGTCTCTGCCGTGTTTTCCGATCAGAGCGGTTATTTCATTTACAAGATGGGGAAAAAAGAGGTTGAGCCGCTCGACAAGGTGAAGGAGGAAATCCGATCTTCGCTACGGACTCAGCGCGTGCAAGAGCAGATGCAGGCGGTGCAAAAGTCGGCTACTCCGACGCTGGATGAAAGCTATTTCGGACCGGACATGCCACCGACCCACGGGATGCCATTGCCGCCGCCGACCGGAAGGCCTGCGGCCAACCCCGGTGCTCCTGGCCCGAAGTAATGGGCCAAGTGATGGGCAAAGACAAGCCAAACATCGTGGTAACGGGGATTGCCGGCAATTTGGGCGTGCGGCTATTGCCGCTGCTGGAGGATTATCACGTCGTCGGGATCGATCTGAATCCGCCCCGAGCTGACACTCCGCTGCAGTTCGTTCGCATGGATCTGGGTGTGGAAGAATCCTGCCGCGAGTTATATCTTCTGTTGCGTGAAGCACGCCCGGTCGCGGTTCTTCATTTGGCTTTTGTGCTAGATCCGGTGCGCAGTGGCGTGCTCGACCTGGAGCGGATGTGGCAGATCAATGTAGCCGGCACGGCGCGAGTGATGGAGGCAATTACCGAAGCCAATCGGGACGATTCCATCGTAGGAAGATTTATTTTTCCCAGCAGCGTTGCGGTGTATGGCCCGGATCTGAAGGAGCCTGCGAGCGAAGACTTTCCTCTGGGTGCGCACACCCTGCCTTACGCGATTCATAAAATGGAGGCGGATCGGGTGGTGCAGCAACGCTCGCCTGCGTTACGAGGCTGCAGCGTCTATATGCTGCGTCCGCACATTTTTGCCGGGGCCAGCGTGGAAAACTACATGCTGGGGGCTTTTCGAGGCAGCCCGAATGGCGGGGCAAAACGCGCGGCAAAAATGCGGGAGCAGGGCAAGCGGCTTCCTTGCATGTTGCCTTATGGAGAACAGTATCTGGAAAACCACATTCAGTTTGTCCACGTGGACGACATGGCGCGGTTGTTGGCGCACATCGTGAACAGAACTGAGCCCGAATCCCAACGCCTCACGGTGCTGAATGTGGCCGGACGCGGCGAGCCCTTAAGCTTCGCGCGGTTGCATCGACATGGCGCATGCAAAACTTAGGCGTGTCCCGGGAAAGTGGGGATTTCGCATGATTCTGCAGGCGCTGTGGAAGTTAGGAATTTCCGCTATCCCGCCGGAGGCCATGCCATACATGACCGGGGAATACACGATGAACACCGAGCGTCTGCGCAAATTCCTGGGCGAGGATTACGAGAAAGTGATCCGCTATACCATTGCTGACGCGTTTGCCGATTCGTTTGTAGCCGGTGCTGCGGCTCCCAGCCAACCATCCGCGGCGGCTCAACCGGCTTAATCGCAACGAGGTTTCTTCGCCCGGGCAGCGATTCATTCCGAACCGTTCATTTGCTGCGATGGAATAAACTGCCTCATTCCTGGTTTACCTTATGGGAGTGGCGGAAACGCGTTTGACTGCCGAGACGTTCGAGGAGTTGGCCATGCCGCTCTTCGATCAGCTGTATAACTTCGCGCACTGGCTTGCCCAGGACCGGACGGAGGCAGAAGACCTGGTGCAGGAAACCTACGTCAAGGCGTTAAAAGGATTTGCATCCTTCCAGCCGGGCACGAATTTTCGCGCCTGGATGTACCGGATATTGCGAAATACGTTTCTCACATCGCGCACGGGGTTGAAAGCGAGCGCGACCGTCGCGTTGGATGCTGATGATGGTCCGGAATTATCGGCCGGGCCGGAAACGCCTGAAACCATCTTCATCGAGCATTCTCAACATCAATTCCTTCAAGCAGCTCTTGAGGCGCTGCCTGTACATTTTCGCGAGGTGCTTTTGTTGTGCGAAGTGGAGGAAATGTCTTACCAGGAAATTGGGGAAGCGCTTTCTATTCCAATTGGAACCGTGATGTCGCGGCTGTCGCGCGCGCGGAAAGCCCTTCGTGAAAGCCTGCAGCAGAAACTGGTGAGGTCCTAACATGGCCGACCATTGGACCGCAAAACTTGATACGTATCTCGATGGGGAACTCTCTGCGGACGAAATGCGGGAGCTGGACGCTCATCTTCGGGGTTGTCCGCCGTGCGCCGCGGACGTGCTCAGGCGGCTCCAGATGAAGCGCGCGGTGCACGCTGCGGGCATGCGTTATCGGCCGAGCCCTGAGTTTCGTGAACGGGTGAGAAAGAATATTGCGGCGAAGCCTCGGCGGTCGCCAATACGCGGCTGGCTGGGAGGGACAGTCGCGGTCGCGCTGGTGCTTATCGTTGGATTCGTAACCTTATCCGTTCGACGGGGGGAAATGCGACGGCAAGAAACTTTCGGCGAGATTGCCGACCTTCACGTGGCTACGCTGGCCAGCGCGAATCCGGTGGACGTGATTTCGACCGATCGACATACGGTGAAGCCTTGGTTTCAGGGGAAGATTCCTTTTTCGTTCAATCTGCCAGAATTGCAAGGCTCGGAGTTTGTTCTGGTGGGCGGCCGCGTGGCCTATCTCGGACAATCGCCGGGAGCGGAGTTGATGTACCAGATTCGGAAGCATCAGATTTCGGTGTTCATTTTTCAGGATCGCGGAGTAGGACACGAGCTGGGATCGAGCGCGCAGCCTCGGAAAGAATTGTCCTTCAACATTGAAACCTGGAGTCAGGGCGGCTTGCGCTACTTTGTGATTAGCGATGCGAGCGGCGATGACATTCACAAACTTGCGGAGATGTTGAGAGCGGCTTCGTAATTCACGGCTATTTTTTCCCCCGGTACAAGCCTGCAATGCCGAAGGTGTAGGGGGTCCAGGAAGCTTCGCGAAAGCCCGCACGGCGCATTCGGCCGAGCATTTCCTCAGGAGAAGGGAATCGTTCGACCGACGCGGGCAGGTAGGCATAGGGACCCTTCACGCCGGAGATCAGCGTGCCCACGGCGGGCAGGACGCGCTTGAAGTAAATGCGATACAGTTTTCCCATCAAGCCACTAGGCTCTCCGAAATCGAGGATGCCGCATTCTCCGTTGGGACGCAGAAGGCGCGTAATTTCTCGAAGGCCGGCATCGTAGTCTGCGAGGTTGCGAAAGCCAAAGGCTGCGGTGATCAAATCGAATTGTTGGTCCGGAAAAGGCAGGCTGAGCGCGTCGGCCTCTACCCAGCGCAGCGACTTTCCCGTCGACTTGAAGTTTGCCCGCTGCAGCATGGCATGGGAAAAGTCTGCGCCGAGGATTTTCGCCGACTTATCGGCTTGTCGACGCAGAGCGAAAGTCATATCGCCAGTGCCACAGCATAGATCGAGGATGTGTGCGTCTGGACGCTGCAAAATTGATGCAAAGCTGCGCGCGGTCCTGCGCCACCAGAGCCGGTCGATGTTGAAGGAGAGAACATGATTCAGCAAATCGTATCGCGGCGCGATCGAGGTAAACATTTCGCGGACCGCGCGCGCGGCGGACGCTGGATCGTGCGCGCCTTCAGGCGCCGCGCCAATCACAGTCGCTTTGGATGAATCACTCAAAAGGATCGCACCTCCGACTTCAACCTGCTATTGGAGAAATTGCTTCCGGCAAACTGTTTCAGAGCCTGGATAGACGCCGCAACTCGTTCACGGCCTCGATCATTACTTTCTCTGGCACGTCGTTCACGACCTCGACCTTTCCGATTGTCGTCGGGAGCACGAAGTGCACAACGCCATTGCGCGTCTTCTTGTCCCGGGTGAGCAAGCGCACAATGTCACGGCTGCGAGCCACGACTGCGGGCAACTTACCCAAACCGAGCACTGCATCAGAAATTCGCTGGGCGCTAGTCCTGTCGATGCGGCCCGTCGCAGCGGCAATGTGCGTGGCTGCGATCATCCCCCAGGCTACAGCCTCGCCGTGAAGAAAGCGGCGATAACTCGATTCAGTCTCGAGCGCATGTCCAATCGTATGACCCAAATTCAATACGCGTCTCAGCCCGCCCTCGCGTTCATCGGAAGAGACTACCTCGGCCTTCAGACGCACTGATTCTGCGATCACCCATTCCAATGCAGAGGGATCGCGGCGCAACCCCTTCACCGTAGTCTTTTCCAGGCGGTCGAACAACGCTGGATTACCGATCACTCCGCACTTCACAGCTTCGTACAACCCGGCGCGAAATTCACGCTCCGGTAAGCTAGACAGCACAGCAGGATCAATCAGCACTGCACGCGGCTGATGAAACGTTCCGACCAGATTCTTGCCCGTGCGTAGGTTTACGCCGGTCTTGCCGCCGATGGCGGCGTCGAGTTGAGCCTGCACTGTCGTGGGAATCTGTACCAGGTCCACACCGCGCATGTAAAGCGACGCCAGCAGACCGGCGACGTCTCCCACTACGCCACCGCCGAATGCCACGATCACAGCGTTTCGATCCGCATTCAGCCGCGTCAACTTCTCGGCCAACTGTTCGACGGTGGCCAGCTTTTTGTAGCGCTCGCCGTCGAGCATTTCTATGTACTGTGGTTTGAATCCCTCCCTAGATAGCGACCTCAGCAACTTCGTTCCCCATCTGCTACGCACCGGCGGAACGGTGACTACGAACAGCGGCTTGCCATCGCGAGACGCGGGCGAGGGCGCCCGCGCCACATTCAAGACTTCGCGTAAGTGCTCTCCCGCCCGCTCCAGCAAACCGTGTTCAATGATGGCGTCGTACGGGCGCGGCTGGACGGATATAGTCACGCGGATCATGGAATCTCATCATAACGTAGTCGCCGGCGCGGTTACTGAGCCGTCGCGTGATAACATTTTTAGCCTATGCAGTCTGCGCCGTCTCACACCGACTTCCTGGTCATTGGCGCTGGAGTTGCCGGGCTGCGCGCCGCGGTCGAATTGGCGGCAGCGGGCACAGTTCTCGTGCTCGCCAAGCGGGAGGTCACGGAATCGAACACGCAATGGGCCCAGGGTGGTATTGCGGCGGCGCTCAGCGATGAGGACGAGATCAGTCTTCACCTGCAAGACACGCTGCTCGCCGGGGATGGCCTGTGCAATCCCGAAGCCGCCAAGGTGCTGGTCGAAGACGCTCCCGAACGGATCGACGAATTGATTCAGTGGGGCACGGAATTCGACCGCCAAGGCACCAAACTCACATTCGGCAGGGAAGGCGCGCACAGCCGCAACCGCATTCTGCATGCCCACGGGGATTCGACGGGACGCGAGATTCTGCGGGCTCTCTACGCCAAGAGCCAAACGTTGAAAAGCATTTCCGTCCGCGAATTCGAGTTCTCCACGGACTTGATTGTGGAAAACGGTCGGGTCTGCGGCATCCATCTCATCAACGAGAGAGGCGAGAAGCAGCAGATGTCGGCTTCCGCTATTTTGCTTGCTACCGGTGGCATGGGCCAGCTCTATCGCAACACCACCAACCCTGCCGTCGCCACCGGAGACGGCGTGGCCATGGCATTCCGCGCCGGAGCCGAAATCAGCGATATGGAGTTCATCCAGTTTCACCCGACCGCACTTTACTTAAAGAATGCCCCACGCTTTCTGCTCTCAGAGGCGCTGCGCGGTGAGGGCGCGTACTTGCGCAACATCGAGTTGGACCGCTTCATGCACAAGTACCATCCAATGGGCGAGTTGGCGCCGCGCGATGTGGTTGCCCGAGCTATTCTTCATGAACTCGAGGTCAGCCGGGTCAAGGACCCATTTGTTTACCTCGATCTCACTCACCTCGATCCCGATCACGTAAAGAAGCGTTTTCCACGCATCTACGCGACCTGCATGGAGTTCAACATCGATATCACGGCCGATATGATTCCGATCCGGCCGGCCGCGCATTATGCCATGGGCGGCGTGCGCACCGACCTCGTGGGACGGTGCACTCTGCCCGGGCTCTACGCCGCCGGGGAGGCGGCCGCAACCGGCGTGCACGGCGCCAACCGGCTGGCCAGCAACTCGCTGCTCGAGGGCTTAGTTTTCGGCGCACGGGCGGGCAAAACCATGGTTGATGAACTGCGCCGGCAGGCGAGCGAGCACGGCCAAGCTCCACCGGGCCGTGTCTAACGGGCCGGTCGATATGGCGACCGAAGACGTTATTCGCGAAATCCAGGATTTGATGTGGCGGGACGCGGGCATTGTGCGCACCGGAACTGGATTGAAAGCGGCCATCGAGAAACTGAATGGCATTGCTCCGCGCGTGGCCCACCCCCAAACTCGGCGTGCGCATGAAGCGCAAAATCTTCATGCTCTGGGCTTGCTGGTCGCCCGTTCCGCTCTGGCTCGGGAAGAAAGCCGCGGGGCTCACTATCGCACTGATTTTCCCACCCACGACGATGCCAAGTTCCTCAAGCATTCCATCGTCAAGGGCGATTCGATCCGATTCGCGTAAAGCCATAACCAAAGGACACAAAGGTCAAAGGAAACCTTCGGTTTTCCTGGCTTCCTGGTAAACTTTGTGTCCTTGTGGTTCTTGCGTTTGATTTGCGGGTTAAGCAGCGATGCCAGCACCGAAATCAGCAGCACTCCTGCAACGACTCCCAGCGCGGCGAAAGTTGGAATGGGATAGTAGTTCGAGACCAGCATCTTCGCGCCGACGAAGATCAAAATCGCAGCCAACCCATAGTGCAGATAGTGGAAGAGTTCCATCATGCCCGCCAGCAGGAAGTACATGGAGCGCAGACCCAGAACCGCAAACACGTTGGACGTATAAACGATAAATGGTTTGAGCGTGATGGCCAGTACTGCGGGGATCGAATCGGTGGCAAAGACCAAATCCGTAGCCTCGACTAATACCAGCACGGCAACAACGGCGTGGCATAAAAACGCTCGCGGCGAACAATAAACTTGTCGCCCTCGTAGTCCTCTGTCGTCGGCACCCAACGGCGAAACAAACGCAGCACGGGGTTATTTTGCGGTTCAATTCCTGCCTATGCTGGCGAAAAAGTTTGATTCCGCTGTATATGAGCAGTGCGCCGAAGATATACGTGATCCAATGAAACCTTCGAATCAGGCCAATGCCCACCACAATGAAAATGGCGCGCATGACCAGCGCACCAATGATGCCCCAGAACAATACTTTGTGCTGGTGCTCGGGTGCGACGCGGAAGAAACGGAAAATCAGAATGAAGATGAAGAGGTTATCGACGCTAAGCGAAAGTTCAATCACGTAACCGGTAACGAACTCCACTGACCGTCGCGTGCCCATAGCGAGAATAAACCAGCACCGCGAATACGCCGGCCAACCCAATCCAGGTCAAGGTCCAGGCCAGCGCCTCACGAAACTTCACAGTGTGGCTGGCCGCTGCAAGCAACCCGAGGTCGAGCGCCAGCATGCCCAGCACGAAAACATTGAAAAGAATCCAGAAGAATAGCTGGTTCAATTAAGCCTCATCACTCCGGCGCAACCCAAGAACCTCAATCGGCTCGTCCCCATTTGCCATCTTGCCACGCTGCCACATGCCGAAGGTCTTCATCAATTCATCGAGGTGCGTCTCTTGCATGGTCTGCTCGATTTGCGCGTGATGCAGGCGGGGACCGATCCGCTCCGGAGTATTGGCGATGCCGAATGTAAGAGCGGCTGCTTCGGCTACATGTTTCTTCAGTTGCGGGAGATCAACTTTGTCGAATGTGTCAGACATGGCGTGATAGTTGATCAGGTAATTCGCTTCCTCCTGCTCTGCCACGAACGTTGGTACGCCTTCCAACATGAAATCGAAATGGTCGGTGCCCCATTCGGCGGTGGTGATCAGTTTGGCCGCGTCAAATTGCTTCAAAGGCGCAACCAGATTGGTTGCGGCATCGACTACATCCTTGCGTCCGCCGACAGAAAAGCCAGTGACCTTGCCGGTTCCAGAATCGAAGACAACCACAGCCGCGGCCTTATCCAGTTCAGGGCGATGCGCGATGGCGTAGGCATGTGACCCGAGCAAACCTTCTTCTTCCCCAGAAAACAGGATGAAGCGAATACTGCGCCGCGGCCGCAACCCGCTGTTTTGATCGCGCGCAGCGCATCGATTACCAGCGCCGCATTGCATCCGTTGTCGAGCGCGCCCGTACCCAGTTCCCACGAGTCGAGGTGCGCTCCCAGAATCACGAACTCGTTCGGCTTCTCGCTGCCACGTATTTCACCGATTACGTTCGCCGCCGTAATCGGTCCGCCAACGCGGTTGGGTATTGCCAGGTCGGCACGAACCTTCTGACCCGAAGCCAGCAGCCGCGCGATGCGCCCGGCGTCTTCTCTTGCCACCAGCACCATGGGAATGGGACCGATTTCACCTTGCATCGAGTCGGTGTGGCGATAGAGCAGGTCGTGCGGGCGCGTGGATTGAACAGCAATGGCCAAAGCTTTGGCCTGCAGGGCGCGAAGAATAATGCCCGGAGCCCGGAGATACTCGGCGAACAGATCGTCCCACGTGGCCATCTCGTTGGAGTGGACCAGCAGCAAAGCGCCAGTCACGTTGCCGGCTTTAACAAAATCTTCGGGCTTGCCCTCGCCCACGTCAACGATCGGCACATCCTGATGAGCGGGCAGAGCGGGCGCCCACGCCATCGAAACAACTCGAACGTCGAATTGTTCTGGCGCGGAGACGCTCATTCTGGTGAAACCCTCGCCCCAGGAAGCCGGGAATGGTGAAGGTTTCCGTATGAACGCTGTCTGCGCCCGCAGCTTTGAAGGCTGCGACACCCCAATCGACGGCTTGTCGCATGGCCAGCGTTCCCGGTACCCGGCCGCCGATTTGATCGGTGAGGCGCTGCAAGTTGGATTCGAGCGGCGAGGGCTTCAAAGCTTCCGCGATCACCTGGTCGGCAGGATTTTGTGCGGATGCCAGTGCAACGAGAAACACGAGTACGAAACAGACAGAGTTTCACGATTCGCATAAGGTTGGAATTAGAAATCAAATCGTGCAAAAGCGAAAGCGCAAAAGAGAGTGCCGTCGCTGACCTGCTACGATTTGCTTGTCCACCAGAAGGGAGCAACCATGCGCTGGTACCACTATGTGGCGTATTTCTTCGGGGGCTTATTTCTCGCCAATAGCCTGCCCCATCTCGGCAATGGGATCTCGGGCCACGCCTTCCAGAGCCCCTTCGCGTCGCCGCCCGGCCAAGGTTTGTCCTCAGCCATGGTCAATGTTCTTTGGGGTTTCTTCAACCTTGCCGTTGCCTACTTGCTGGTTTGTCGCGTCGGCGATTTCAATCTGCGGAAGACCCAGCACGTGCTCGTACTCGGGGCGGGGATCCTGCTGCAGTCGCTATTGTGCGCCCACGCTTTCGGACGGTTTCACGGAGGCCTGTGAGGCTGCCTTCTGATTAAGATTAAGAGTAAAGAGCAGCCGTGAATTCGGTAATCACGGTGAAGAGGTTCGAACGGAGGTTCTACTTCTTGTCCAGCATCGCACCGTTTCGAGAGTCACGGTGCCCACGATTTCCAGGCTCTTGGGGCTGAGCTTGTCTACCGTATCTTGCGTAGTGTGCCAGAAGACATTGTCGTATCCGTAGTCGAAGTCAATCAGGTCGGCGCTGGGAACATCGCGCTGCATAAAAGGTTTGTGGTCGTCTTCCATCGGGATGGTTCGGGCAAAGAAGTGCGACTGATAGCCCAGGCGCGTCGCCGCCTGATAAACCAAGTCCTCGAGCCAGGGAGTGGAATTCTCGTCGCGCTCGATATTGAGGTCGGCGTCACCGATCATGTCTTCCAGAATAAAAGCCTTTATGTTCTTGATGGTTCCGTCATCTTGCCATTTCTGCGCCAGGTGACGAACGCCGTAAACGCTGTTGTCGTCGGTCCACGGAAGTTTTATGGCTTCTTCTGCGTCGTCCCAGAGCAGCCACACGCTGTAGCCGTCGAGTTTCTTGCCCCGAAGCTGATTCGCGATTTCGAGCAGCAGGGCGCTTGAAGAACCGCCGTCGTTTGCCCCGACGTAAGCCGTATCGCGCAGCGGATAGTTCGTATCGTAATGGCTGGCGATCACGATGATGCCATCACGGGTCCCCGGATACTTCGCAATGATGTTGCGAACGGGAAACTTTCCTTCGGTCGTGTCAATGGTGAAGGCATCGTCTTCGACCTCGTCGCCTTTCAAGTGGGCGTGAATGTATTCTTCAACTTTTTTGTGATTCTCGCTGCCAATGGGACGCGGGCCGAAGGCCACGATTTCCTTCACATAGCGCATGGCGCGAATTTCGTTGAATTCGGCGACAGGGACACCGGTGTCAGGGGATGTCCGTAAGCGTACGCTGCAACTTTCGGCCGCGCGGACGTCTGACCGTTTCCTTCGGAGCGGTCGCGGCCGCCGTCGCGGGCGAGGCACGCGGCCAATGCTATCAGCTTGGAGCAAGCGACCAGGCTACAGAAAACACATCAGGTCCGATCATCTGCCGAACAGTCGATGTCATTGAGATTTTTTCTCCGCCCGCGCCTTCCGCTGTTTTGGATGCACCAGATAAGCAATTCCGATGCTCCCCAAATAAAGCGCGACCATGGGCGCGGCGAAAATGCACATATTCAGGATATCCGCGTCGGAGTAATGATGGCGGCGATGATAAAATCACGAGAATCGAATAACGCACGTTGCGCCACATCCAACCCGCGCTCACCACTCCCATCAGCGCCAGAAAGAAAACCAGAATCGGCAACTCAAACACCACGCCGAGTCCAAGAATCACAGTCAGGAATAGATCCGTGTATTCGTGGATGGTGATCATCGGCTGGAACTGCTTGCCGTATCCGATCAGGAAATCGAGCGCGGCCGGATAAACCAGCTTGTAGCCGAATGCGCCGCCCGCCAGGAACAACCGACCGTCGAAAACATGAAGGGCGTGACGTAGCGCTTCTCGTTCCGGTAAAGCCCCGGCGAAATGAACATCCAAACCTGGTAAAGCACGACCGGACAAGCCACAAATAAACCCGGCCAACATCGCAACCTTCAAGTAAAGGTTGAAGGGGTCGGTGGGGTTCAGATACACCAGCGTCTGCGGCATGCCGTTCTTCTTCAGCGCTTCCATGATCGGCTTCTGCATCCAGCCGACGATTTTCTCGGCATATCCCCAACAGGCGAAAAAGCCCACCGCAATCGCGATAATTGAATAGACGATCCGCCGCCGCAGTTCCTCGAGGTGGTCGAGGAAGCTCATCGCAGGCATGGGATCCTGCGCAGGTTTTGCGGAAGGCGCTTCGGCAACCAAATCAGGCATTGGGAGCCTTCACCATCGCGGTGGGTTCAGGAGATCCAGTTTCGGGGCCCGGTTCCACCGATAGTTGGGAACTCGATAATTGGGGGCTCACGGCAGGTTCCAGCGTCAAAGGCGCTGCGGCGACCGCTCCCGTCGGGGGCGTGGACGGGGGTAGGATCTGCTGGCGGTTTCCATTTCCAACTGCGAAATTTCCGACTCGATCTGCGCTTTGAACTCATTCGAAGCCCGGCGGAACTCGTTGAGCGCCTTGCCCACCTGACGCGCGATCTCCGGCAGCTTCTTTGGCCCAAAAATGACCAAGGCCAGAAAAAATAGGAAGATCGTCTCCGAGAACCCCATGCGATTCATCATACTGCCAGCCGCGCAATGGCGGCAACGCGCGGCCCGTTATTTGACAATCACTTGACATCCGCGGTCCATCCCGCCGAAATATCGCGACAAAGTTCCGCACCTCCAGGCTCCGGCGACGCATCCTAATACAGTGAGCGCGTAGCGTGCTTCCCCTCACCCAGGTGGTTACTTAAGGTCGGCGTGGGCCGGTTTCGGGACGTGCTATACTTCGCTCAGATGCGGTGGCCGGGCCTTCTCGACGCCCGAACCGAAGGAAACTAAAAGAATGGCCCGTAGTTCTCGTCGCACACTCTACCTTGCAGTCTTCGTTCTGGTCACCTGCGGATTCCTTGGCATGGTCTTCGGCCAGAAGATCAACCCGGCGGCAGCGCCCGGCGGCGACTCCGATGTTCGTGACAGCCTGCGTCAGTTCGCCGACGTCTACAGCCTGGTTGAGCAGAACTACGCCGAACCGGTGAATGCCGACAAGGCCATTTACAACGGCGCCATTCCGGGCATGCTGCACGTACTCGATCCGCACTCGAATTTCTTCGATCCGAAGTCCTACGCGCTTCTACGCGAGGATCAGCGCGGCAAGTACTACGGCGTCGGCATGACTGTCGGTCCGCGCAATAATAAGGTCATCGTCATTGCTCCGTTTGCGGGCACGCCTGCGTATCGCGCCGGCATTCGTCCCGGCGACATCATTGTTGCGGTCGACGGCAAGCCGACCGACAACATGAGTACCAGCGACGTGGCCGACTTGCTCAAAGGGCCCAAAGGAACCACCGTCCATATCACGATCCTGCGCGAGGGCACGGACAAGCCAATTGAGTTCGCCGTGGTTCGCGACGAAATCCCGCGCTACAGCGTCGATCTGCACTTCCTGATCCGGCCTGGCATCGGCTATCTGCACATCACCGGCTTTAACGAGACCACGGAAAAAGAAGTTTCCGATGCGCTCGATCAAATGGGCGATCTGAAGGGGCTGATTCTCGATCTTCGCCAGAATCCCGGCGGCCTGCTTAGCGAAGGTGTTGGCGTTGCCGACAAGTTCCTGCGCAAAGGTCAGTTGATTGTTTCTCACCACGGACGCAACTCGCCTGAGAAGCGCTACACCGCGACTCACGGCGACGGCGGCAAGGAATATCCTCTGGTCGTTTTGGTGAATCGGGGCACGGCTTCCGCGGCTGAGATCGTCGCTGGAGCCATTCAGGATCACGACCGTGGCCTGATCGTCGGCGAAACCACTTTCGGCAAGGGCTTGGTGCAGACCGTGTATCCGCTATCCGAGAATACCGGACTCGCTCTTACCACCGCTCACTACTACACGCCCAGCGGACGCTTGATTCAGCGCGACTATTCCAACGTCTCGCTCTACGACTATTATTTTGAACGCCCGGACGACAGCAAGAACGGCACAGCCAGCCGCGAGGTCAAACTCACCGACAGCGGACGCACGGTCTACGGCGGAGGCGGGATCACTCCTGACGTCAAGCTCGATCCCATCAAGAGCACGCCGTTCCAGGATTCGCTCCTGCAGCACTACGCGTTCTTCAATTTCGCCAAGCACTACATGGTGAATCATCATCCGACCAAGAGTTTCGAGGTCGACGATGCCACCATGCAAGACTTCCGCAAGTTCCTCGACTCGGAAAAGATTCCGTTCACCGAAGCCGAGTTGCTGCAGAATAACGATTGGGTCCGCTCCAGCATCAAGAGCGAAATCTTCGTGAACGCTTTCGGCCAGGAGGAAGGTTTGAAAGTCAGGGCCGAAGCCGATCCTGAAGTGCTCAAAGCCCTGGACCTGCTGCCGCAAGCCAAGCAATTGGCAGAAAATGCCCGGCACGTAGTCGCGCAGCGCGCCAGCGCCGCAACCCCGATCAACCGCTAAGTCTTTTTTACGCGAAGACCAAGGCCCGAGCAATCGGGCCTTTTTTTTGTGCAGACGGGGCGTCCTCGCTCGTGCGAGTTCTGTTGACTTCAAACGCCCGTAATTCACACGGGCGCCCCGGATGCCCAGTCCGGGCGGTCGGGCGAAACACCAGGTATCGCTGACAGTTCGATGCGGGGAACTGCTAGTTGAGGAAAAGGTAGTTCGGGGAAGGATTTCAAGCCGTCGTGGTGGATCTACTTCCTAACCGAGCCAGCCTGTTTTAGCAATATTCCCGCGACAAAGGCGGCTAGCGCTGCCAGCAGCCACTGTATCCGCCAGGACTGAATGGCTTGAAAGTCGGCCAGGGTCTGGACGGAGTAAATGGCGCCAACGGTGACGGCTGCCAGAAGGCATCCCAGCCCAGCAAAGAAGGCAATCAGCGAGGCCATCGAGAGGCCCAGCCATTCCTTTACGTTCTGGAACTCGAGGACACGAAGCAGCCGGAGCGCGCGGGCCCAAGTATGGGCGCCGTTGGCGGTCACCCTGGCTTGGCGTTCGGCTCCGCAGCCATGACAAAACTTGGCTCCGACCATGAATTCGGTCTCACAACGGTCGCAAACCTCAACCATGGCCGGGATGACGGACTCGGCGGGGGCAACCGGAGGACGCCAGAACTCCTGCGGTGCGTTATCAACAACCTGAGACATGTGGAATTTCCCCAAGCACTTAATGGCAAGCCAGTAACCAAACCCAGCCCTCGGTTAAGTTCTTGCCTCGCATCAGCTTTAGAAACTTCCAGTCGCATTCCCCGGTAACGGGCTGAGCAAGAATTACCCCGTTTCGGGCAAAGATAGCCAGTTTTGGGAATTATCCTGTGCCCCAGCGCATTTCTAACAGACAAATGTCTTGGCAAAGTAATGCTTTTGGTTCTAGCGATCCAACCGACCCGCATCAGATAAACTCAAGACACAAGACCAAAGTAAAGGATTGCCCATTTGTTTCCCCGCACGCTGCCCTACCTGCTTCTCTCCCTGGCGCTGGTGCTGACCCACGCAACCGCTGCCCAGACGAACCCCCAGGCTGGCGCACCCCGGGGACGGCCTGTCGTTTCGTCCCAACGACCCGCTGAACCGATCGGCCTTCGACCACTTTTACAATCTCGATTACGACCGCGCGGTCCAGGAATTCGATCAGATACTGCAACGCCATCCGGACGATCCCTTCGCGGTCAATCATTTGTTGACCGCGGTCCTGATCCGCGAGCTTTATCGCATGGGCGCCCTCAACACCGGCGAGTACGCGAACGACAGCTTTTATTCGGGCCGCCCATCGCCCGGCCGATCCGAAGGCAAAGCAGCAGATCAAAGATCTGGTTCAAAGAGCCACGCAGTTGGAGGAAAGCAGCCTGGATGCGAATCCCAAGGATGTGGACGCGCTCTACGCCCGCGGAGTGACTCGCGCCCAGTTCGCCGCGTATACCGCAATGGTGGAGCACGCCTGGTTTTCGGCTTTGCGAAATGCCGTGGGGGCGCGGCGCGATCATGAGCGCGTGCTTGAGCTTGCGCCCGGGGACACTCCCGCGAAGCTGATTGTCGGCGCCCACAACTATGTGATGGGCAGTCTTCCCCTCGCGCTGCGCGCGGGCGTGACCATGCTTGGAATTGGCGGAAACAAAGAGTTGGGATTGCAGGATCTTCGCGAGTGTGCTGAGGGAGCGGGCGACACAAGTGCCGACGCAAAGATTCTGCTGGTCCTATTTTTACGGCGGGAACATCGTTACCCGGAAGCTCTGCCCATTGCCCGTAGTCTGATTCAGAGTTATCCGCGCGATGTGCTCATGGCGGTCGAGGAAGGAAATTTGCTTCGGGCAGAAGGAAATGATCAGGCAGCATCTGCAGTCTATCGTAGGGTTTGGCAGGCTGGGCGAGAGGGTTTTTACGATGGCCTGCATTATGAGATCGCGGCACTCAGCCTGGGGGATTTGCTTCGCAGCGAGAAAGATTACACGAGTGCGGTCACGGCGTATGAGCAGGTGACTGAGGTTCCACAACCCGATCCGGAAATATTGCAGAAGGCCGATCTGGCTGCCGGGGAAATGTATGACCTCCTGGGCAAGCGCGATCTGGCGGTGAAAAAATATCAGGCAGTCGTGGCCTTGGACGCGACGACGCCTCAGGCGGATAGCGCCAACCGGTATCTGAAAGAAGCCTATCGGGGAGAGTAGAATTTGAAACTAAAGCAGGCGTCGCACCGTATTTAAATAACAAGCGACGAGGAGGCAGACCATGTATTGCAATTATTGCGGGAAAGTCATTCAGGACGATGCCAATGTCTGTGCCTACTGCGGCATCCGAGTAGGAGCGGTGACGGCGCGAAAGCGGCTGGTGCGTCCGCGCGCGGACCGCAAAATCGCCGGCGTGTGCGCCGGATTCGCAGAGTACTTTGACCTTGATGTCACGCTGGTGCGCCTGGTCTGGCTGTTTGTTGCCCTTATGACAGGCGTGGGACTGCTGGCGTATCCGATTGCATGGATTGTCATGCCAGAAGAACCGTTGCGCCTTCCGGCTCCGGTCGGGGCGCAGCCAGTGATCAATCCCTAGCGATTGTGATTAAATCTGGCAATGCCCCAAATCACCAGTGGCGATGCGGATATTTTCTACGAAGTCTTAGGCAGCGGCCCACCGGTGGTCTTGCTCCATCCTTTTCCCGCCAATCATAATCTTTGGAAGCCTGCGGCTCAGGCGCTGACCACGCGCTACCGCGTCATTCTTCCTGATTTGCGCGGGCACGGGGAGTCCGGTGTTGGCGATGGTCCGGCGACGATGGAAAAGCATGCTGCCGACATTGCTCGAGTGCTGGATCACGAAGAAGTGCGACGCGCCGCGTTCGTGGGAGTCTCCATTGGGGGCTACGCGTTGTTCGAGTTCTGGCGCAAATATCGTGCGCGGGTAGACGCACTTGTTCTGTGCAACACCAAGGCCCAAGCGGATACCCCCGAAGCACGGGCGGTACGACTGCAGGCCGCGACCTTCGTGTTGGAGCGTGGCACCGAACTGTTTTTCGGAAGCATGATTCCGAAGTTGATGGGGAAAACGACACGCGATACACGTCCGGACCTGGTTGAAGGGGCGCTGCGAATGATGCGAACCATGTCGCCTGAAGATGTGGCCATGGTGCAGCGAGGTATGGCCGAGCGTCAAGATTCGGTGGAGACGCTGAAGACAATCAACGTGCCGAGCATGCTTGTGACGGGAGACGAAGACATTCTTACCGGCGTTGGCGAGGCGGAGTTGATGCGGCAAAACATATCCGGCAGTGAGATCAAGCTGATTGCGAAGGCGGGGCACTATTCCCCCTGGGAGCAGCCCGAGGAGGTAGGCAAACTGCTGCGCGAGTTTCTTGATCGGCTGAATGCGGCCTAGCAAACGCTGTGAAGTTCCTTTTGTTACAATTCTCGCGTAATGATTGATAGCTTCCTGGTTCCTGATAAGACGGTGGTCAACGCCAAGGGCGATGGTCCGGCGGTGGATGTCGGCAGCGCGGCGAACCGCGTTTTTCTTCTGAGCCTGAACATCACCGGCATCGTCGAGCAGGAATCGTTGGATGTGAGCATCCTCGGGTCGGCTGACGGCACCACCTGGGGGCCAAAACCGCTATCAAACTTTCCTCAGAAGTTTTATCAGGCGCAGCATCCTCTGCTGCTCGATTTGACGGGGCAGCCGAACGTCAAGTTCCTGCGCGCTCACTGGGAGGTGGCCCGTTGGGGCCGCGGCAGTGAGACGCCGATGTTCGAATTTCATGTGACCATCAAGGAAGTACCAGCCGAAATTCTGAAAGAGGCTACCGCCGAAGCCAAAGCGATGGTATAGAACGACGGTCGGCAGCGCCTTTCGACCGTGCTTTGATTCTTCCAGCTGAGACTCAAATCTTCCGTTTCCATTACTATTGACTGAGGGATGTCCACTGAGACAACAGATTCCACAGTTGTGATTCGCCCAGCGCGAAACATAGCGGGAGCATTGCGCTTGCCGGGGGATAAATCCATCTCTCACCGCTACGCCATGCTGGGTGCCATTGCGGAAGGAACCACGCGCCTGGAAAATTTCTCTACCGGAGCCGATTGCGCCGGCACCTTGGGCTGTCTCGCCGCTTTGGGAGTGGAGTTGCAGCGCGAGGAAAATGCCGTCCTGATTCACGGACGCGGGCCCAAGCTGCAACCACCGAAGATGCCGCTGGACTGCGGTAATTCGGGATCGACTATGCGCATGTTGAGCGGCATTCTGGCTGGTCAGGAATTTACCAGCGAGCTCATGGGCGATGAATCGCTGTCGCGGCGTCCCATGGCGAGAATCATTGCTCCGCTTGAATCGATGGGCGCCAGGATCGCAGCCACCGGTGGAGGCCGTCCCCCGTTGCGTATTACTGGCACGCATTTGAAGGCAATTGACTACAACATGCCGGTAGCCAGTGCCCAGGTGAAATCGGCCCTTCTGTTCGCGGGATTATTTGCCCAAGGCGAAACTCGCGTGGCAGAACCGCTCCGCACTCGAGATCACGGAGAGCTGGCGCTGCGGGCATTCGGTGCGGAAATAAACCAGCACGGTAACCAGGCGAGGATTATAGGCGGACAGAAGCTTCATGCGATCGAGGCGGAGATCCCCGGCGATCTTTCTAGCGCTGCTTTTTTTCTTTGCGCCGCCGCATTGTTTCCCGGGTCCCGGCTGCTGATCAGCGGTTTGCTGATGAATCCTACCCGCGCCCGATTGCTCGACATTTTGATATTGATGGGAGTCGGCATTTCGATTGCGGAATTGGAAGACAAACACGGAGAGTTGGTGGGGAGCGTGGAAGTTGACGGGCGCGACCTGCGCGGAGCTACGCTCGCAGGCGCGGACACCGCTGCATTGATTGATGAGATTCCGATATTGGCCGCGGTTGCGCCTTACACCACGAATGGGATTGAAGTTCGCGATGCTAAGGAGCTACGCGTGAAAGGAGTCAGACCGGATTGCCGCGATTGCGACGAATCTGCGAGCCATGGGAGCGGAGCTTGAGGAACGCGAGGATGGCCTGAAGATTCCAGGCGGACAAAGTTTACGCGGAGCGGAAATAGATTCTTTTGGCGATCACCGGATCGCCATGGCGTTTGCCGTCGCCGCTTTGCGGGCCGAAAGGCGAGACCACGATTCACGGAGCTGATGCGGCGGTGATCTCCTGCCCAGGATTCTTTGCGGCTTTGGAAGCCTTATCGCAGAGATGAGCCAAGGCGCGGGCTGGCCACTGAAAGCCGCATCATTCACTGGGTGCGAGCGGCACGGCCGAAGCCGCGCCGCCCCACAATCGAACCAATCTCCGAATGCCATCAACGCCAGTCTCAGATGTGTTCGGTCTTTCCGTCGTATTTCACGGTCCCGTTCTTCTGATTGACCTGGTCCACATCCTGATTCGTGTAAGTGCGTCCCGCTTTCTTCGAACCGTGACGAACTCGCCATCAGGTGAGTTGCACTCTCGACTGGTTTGCCATGACGCGACGCCAACGTCAAATGCATGTGCTCGCCGCGCGGGTCTGGCTCTCAGGCGCGGCTCGCTCTGCCGTCTCCACAGCCGCGGATGGACCGAACCCACTCGGCTGAGTATATGGTGGGGACCAGATCGCCTGGGTATAGGCCCCGGCCGGAGGTTGTGACACAAACGAGAGAGTCGCGTTGGTTGCTCCCGCTACGTTTCCAAACGTGGCGTTGCTGGCTCCCGCTGCTGAAGGCGACACGGTCGCAAGAGTCACCGACGGAGTCGTAACCAGAGGCACGAACGGCGCTGCATAGACGCCGTAAGCAGGAACCCAATTGCTGGCCGTGCCTCCGATTACGCTTGCTTGAGCGGCGGCCAATCCAGACAGCAATAAAATCATGGACAAAGTTTTCAGTGAACGCATTGGATCCTCCACAGACTTTACGAGAGCATCATAACCCGAAACTCGGCTCTGGGAGCGGGTTTTATTAGGATCCGACATAGCGGGCATAGAGACTTCTGGCTATAGTCTTATCGGTTGTACCCTTGATGATGGCGCGGCCGTCGGGGAATAAGGTCATTTCGTAGGGCTCATGCCAGAACTTCAGAACGAAGTCGTTGTGGCGCACCGTGCCAAGCGGCTTAAGGCGTTGACTCATCTCGGCTAAATCTACCGGGCGGTCGCGTTCGTGAATCTGTACGGAGTTGCGTCCACATAGCGTAATATGCGGGCGGCCGACACCAGCAAGGTGGAGAAAATTCATGTTCCCCACAAACACGGCAATCCGGGCGGGGTCTGTCGGCTGCAACTTCGGCCCGTTCATTCCTCCACACATCGAAGGAGAGGAGCGTTTGGCGGAGCCACTCGTTGGCCTCGACCAACAGTTTTACGCCTCCGTAGCCGCGATGGAAGCGACCAGGTTGACCGCCGAATTCAGAATTCCGGCCGTCTCGCAGGTTTCGAAGGTTCCTTGCGGAGGGTCGGAGAAAATGCAAGCCAGACACGCAGCTCTTGCCCGGAAGCACGTTCAGCGTCACGCCATAACTGCCTACGGCTGCGGTGTAAATCCAGGGCAGGGAGTTCTTCACCGCAAAATCATTGATAAGATAGCGGGTCTCGAAGTTATCGGTGCCGTCGAGAATAAGCTGTGCCCCTTCGAACAGAGCTTCTATATTCGTTGGCGTCAGATCGGCGACATGGGGTTCAACCACGATTTCGGAATTGAAAGCAGCGATTTTTCTGGCCGCGGCGATGGCCTTGGGCAGAGATTCAGCGGCATCGGCTTCGTCGAAAAGGGATTGCCGTTGCAGATTGCTGGGCTCAACGTAATCGCGGTCAATGATCCGGATTGTTCCCACGCCGGCGCGAGCAAGCAGGGAAGCGAGCACGGAGCCAGTGGCGCCGCAGCCGACAATCGTAATGCGCGATGCGGTCAGCTTGCTTTGGCCCTCGGCCCCGACTGCCGGCGGAAAAGCACTTGCCGCGAATATCTTTCGTCCCGTTCCAAAGGGGTCATCAGTTCCACGCGTACAAACCATTATGATAGGTGACGCGCAATTTTCAAAACGGGGTTGAAGGCGGGTTCCAGTGCGAACTTCAGGGTGTCAAGAAAAAAGCAGGACCTGAAGTCCTGGCGTGAAATACAACACTGATTTGTACGGATTCATCGAACGGATTAGCCGACCACATATTTACAGAGGGAGCCGGTTTGCAGCTGAGGGGAACGTTGTTGACATCCCTGATTGCGCTGGCGCTGACGGCGCTGTCGGCCGTGCAAGCGTCTGGCGAATCCCTCGTGGTAGCCGGAGGGACGCAGGAGCAGGGTCAATCCGTCGAAACGCAATCTCCGGCATGCGGCGTCCGAAGACGCCATGGCCCGATATCAGGGGCTTATCGTGGCGGAGATACGCTTGCCGGATATCTCTTCCGATGCCGATCAGAAGCGTTGGCGCGACCTTATACCCCAAAAAATAGGCGAACCGCTAGACCGTGAACTCATCCGCGAAAGCATTCATGCTGCTTCATCGTCACTGGGCGCTTTGCGGACATCCGAGTCGAAGGACAACGAACCGACGATGGCAAAGTTGACCTCTCGTTTTTTACGACCTCGAATTACTTCGTTGGGCGGGTTAACGTTCAGGGTGTTCCCAACCGGCCCACTGCCGGGCAGGTCGTCAATGCCTCTAAACTCCAGTTGGGAGAGCTGTTCAGCTCCGACCAGATTGATCGCGCTCTGGCGAATATCAAGCAACTCATGCAGGAGAATGGCTACTATCGCTCCTCGGTCAATGAACAAGAGCAGAAAGATCCGGCGAGGCAGCAAATCGATATCCTTTTTCAAATCGATCCAGGGCCTCAAGCGCACGTGGGAATCGTGACTGTCACTGGCAATGCGGGATACTCGCCGGAGTCAGATTCAGAAGATTGCAAAAATGCGCACCGGGGAACCCGTTTCAGTGTTGCGGGTAAGTAATGCGTTGGATCGACTGCGCAAGAGATATCAGAAACAGAATCGTTTGCTGGCCCAGGTGTCGGTATCAAAGAAGTCCTACCGCGAGGGAGCGAATGCGGTCGACTACACGTTTGACATTGTTCCCGGACCTAAGGTGCAGGTCACTGCGGAAGGGTTCAAGATCAAGCGGGGCGTACTCAAGCAGAATGTCCCGATCTTCGAAGAAAATGCGGTGGATGAGGACCTGCTGAACGAAGGCCGCCGCAATCTGCTCAACTATCTTCAGGGTCGCGGCTACTTCGATGCCCGGGTTGGAATGAAACAACATTCAGATGCGGCAGGAAATGGGCTGCAAATTATTTATGTAATCGATGCAGGTGCGCGACACAAGTTAGTAAGAATTGAATTTACCGGAAACAAATACTTCCTGACGGACCGCCTGCAGGCCCGCATGCAGGTCCATGCAGCCGCGCGCTTCCAGTCGCGCGGCCACTACAGTCAGGCATTGCTCACCACCGACATTCATGGAATCGAGGATCTTTACCGGGCCAACGGCTTTCAACAGGTAAAGGTTGCCAGCACGGTTACGGATGATTACGAGGGCCATGAAAACGATCTTGTCCTTAAGATCTCCGTGGACGAGGGTCCTCAAACCCTGGTGGGAGCATTCCACATGGAGGGCAATCAGGCCTTCTCTGAAAAAGACCTTGCGGCCGACATTAATACGGCGGAGGGTCAGCCCTTTTCCGAATTCGACATTGCGCAGGACCGCGACAATCTTTTGAACTACTATTTCAACCACGGATTTCCTAACGCCAGTTTCGAGGCGTCGGCCAAGCTCATGTCCGGCGCGCCCAATCGCATGGACGTCACCTTCAAGATTACCGAAGGAGAGCAGGTATTCGTGGACAACGTGTTCGTGTCCGGACTGCACTACACCAAGCCGTTCGTGGTGCAACGCGAACTAAAGGTTACGCCCGGCGATCCACTTAGCCAGGTCGACATGCTTCAGACGCAACAGCGGCTGTACGATCTCGGCATCTTCAGCCAGGTAGGTACGGCCGTGCAAAATCCGAATGGCACTGAGCCGGAGAAGAACGTCCTGGTGGATGTCGAGGAAGCCAAGCGCTACACATTCAGCTACGGCGTGGGCTTGGAATTCCAGACTGGCCAGCCTTCCGCTGTTGGCACCAACCAGGCGAAGGGTCAAACCGGAGTGAGTCCGCGCGTCTCACTGGCTATAACCCGTCTGAATTTCCGCGGACGCGACCATACCTTGACGTTTAAAGCCGACGTAGGCAGCTTGGAGCAGCGCGGACTGGTTAGTGCGACTGTGCCGCGCTGGTTTAACAGTCCGAAATGGAAGCTATCTTTGACCGCTTTCTATGACAACACGATTGACGTGACCACGTTCACCTCGCAGCGTCTGGAAGGGTCGGTACAAGCTGAAGAGACGATCAGCAAAGCCACGACTATGGCGTATCGCTTCACCTATCGCCGGGTGAAGGCTTCAGACATAGACATTAGTCCCGACCAGATTCCTCTGCTTTCTTTGCCGGTTCGCGTCGGCGAGCCCGGATTTACTTACATTCGCAACAAGCGCGACAACAATCTGGAAAGTACCAAGGGCAGTTACACTACGGTCGACGCCGCAGTCGCTTCCAGCTATTTCGGCTCGGAGGCGAATTTCAGCAGCATCCTCGCCCAGAATTCCACTTACTACGCATTCGGCAAGAACCGGCCGCAAGACAAGAAATTCGTCTTCGCGCGTTCGATGCGAGTCGGGCTGGAGAGCTACTTTCAGCAATACCGTTGTCCTCCCGCCTGGGCAAGCATGTCCAAATCCAACCCAAACCAGTTGTCCCGATATGACAGTCATTCCGCTGGCCGAGCGGTTTTTCACTGGAGGCGGCAACTCTCATCGAGGATTCGGGTTAAATCAGGCAGGTCCGCGCGACCCCATAACCGGGTTTCCCCTTGGCGGCAGCGCGCTTTTCCTGAATAACCTGGAAATGCGTTTTCCCCCAATGACTCTGCCTTACGTTCAGGACAACATGAGCTTCGTTGTTTTCGAAGACGCTGGAAATATCTTTACTGACGGCCGGAATATGCTGGACAATCTACTGCGCTGGCGCCAGAAGGACCCTCAACTGTGCTTGCAGCAAAGCACTGCCAGCCAGTGCGACTATAGTTATATCTCCCATGCGATCGGGGTCGGGATCCGCTATAAGACGCCGATCGGTCCGGTGAGTTTCGATTTCGGGTACAATCTTAATCCACCAGCATTTCCGAGTACTCAAACGGTCACCAATAGCGCAGGGCAACAGACGAGCATTTTCGTGCCGCAGCACACGTCTCATTTCAACGTTTACTTTAGTATTGGACAGAGCTTCTGATGAACCAAAAGAGTTGGATTTTTGCTTGCTGTATCGTGTTGCTCGCGATTGCTTCGCCTGCCAGGGCGGGGGATGTTTTGGATCGCATAGTGGCTACCGTGAACAACCACATTATCCTGCAAAGCGAATGGCAGGATGCCGTCCGCTACGAAGCGTTCGTTGCGGGCCGCGCGCTCGACCAGGTGCAGGCTGCGGATCGTAAAGCCGCATTGGACCACCTGATCGATCAGGAGTTATTGCGGGAGCAAATGCGCGATTCGGGTTTTCCGCACGCCAGCAGCGAAGAAGTGGAGAAGAGCATTCAGGAGATTCGCAAACGCTATACCTCTGCTGACAGTGATGCGGCTTGGGAGGCTGCGCTTACGCGCTACGGATTGACTGAGAAGGAACTCAAGAAGCGAGTCTCTCTGCAAGTCGATTTATTGGGTTTGGTGGACTCCCGGCTACGACCCAACGTCGTGATCGATTCCAAGAGCATCGAGAGTTATTACAATCAGGAGCTTCTTCCTCAGCTGCGGCAATCGGGAGCCGAACCAAGGTCCGCCTGGCTGACGTCACGCCAAAGATCAGAGAATTGCTCACCCAACAAAAGATGAACGAATTGCTGGTTGCCTGGTTACAGGATCTGCGTTCGGGTAGCCGGATCCGTACGGAGGCCGGATCAGCAGAATCCGGCGCCGAGTTGCGATGAGCGAGCCCGGCGCCAAGCCGCGTTGGCGCAGGCTCCGCAATTATCTGCTGCTCGCAGGACTGTCTGTTTTGCTCTGCCTGGGTGGTCTGAGTTGGTATATGACCACTGATTCCTTCCAGGCCTTCGTTCGCCGCCACGCAGTCGCGAGTTGGAACGGATCACCGGGGGTCGTGTGGATCTGGGCGGGATTCACACCATACCATTCCGCTTCCAGATCGAGATTCGAAACCTTACCATTCACGGTCTCGAGGCTGCGGGCGAAGTTCCGTACGCCCACGTGGACCGGCTGGTCGCGCGAGTCAAACTCATCTCGATCCTGGAAACTGAATTCGGCCTTTCGTCTCTCGTGCTCGATCACCCCGTCGTTCACATCGTCGTTTATCCCGACGGCACTACCAATCAACCGGTGCCCAAGTCAAAGCTGTCGATCAAAACGTCGATTGAGCAGCTGTTCTCTCTTTCCATCGGTCAGCTTGAGGTACGCCAGGGAGAGTTCCTCTGGAATGACCAGAAAACACCCTTCGATTTCATCGCTCACGATGTGTTAGCGGACGCGAGTTATTCTGTGCTGCATCGCCGCTACAACGGCAATCTTCTACTGGGAAAAATCGATACCAGACTTCAAAACTATCGCCCGGTGACCTGGATGACGGAAATCCACTTCAGTTTGGGTCCCGACAGTCTCGATATCGAATCGTTGAAGGCAACTTCGGGACGTTCGCGGCTGCAGGCCAGTGGGCATCTGGTCAATTTCAACAATCCCAGCATCGTGGCCAAGTACGACCTTACTCTTGATCTGGGCGAGGCTAGCGCGATTGCGCGTCGCACCGAGATACGCCAAGGGATTCTCGAAGCGACGGGGGAAGGCTCATGGTCAGCGGCGGTTTTTTCTTCCTCCGGCAAACTTTCACTGAAGAACTTCGATTGGCGGGATAAGTCCGTCGCGTTGCGTAGTGCGTAGCGGCGAGCAGCGATTACACGATCAGTCCCCAGCGGCTGGCGTTTTCCCGGACTTCAGGCGAAGTTGCTCGGCAGGAGACGTGACTGGTGACGCTGAAATCATCAACTGGCTCAATTCGGCGCCGGCAAGCAAGAGTGCGAAAGTCAACGCTTCTAATGAACAGAACGGGAAGCGTTCGCCTGCGGCTGAAAGATGTTTCCGCTTCTGAAATCGCGACCGCTCTTTCCACCTCGGCACGGCCGTTCCAGCGCGTTAAGTTGGCGGGAGCCATCAGCGGCAGCGTCGAGGCGAGATGGCGGGGATCTGTCGCCAAAGCGGAGACCGCAGTCGGCTTGGAGGTCGTGGCCCCGGCCCAATTAAGAACAGGAGATCTGCCGCTCAATGCGCATGTTCGTGCGCAGCTACCGTTCAGGTTCCGGCGAGTTGCAGGTCGCAGGAGTTTAACGCCTCCACGCGGGCCACGCAAGTTCACGCCTCGGGTACGCTTTCTTCAAGCGCCGCATTGAACCTGTCCATCACGACCTCCGACCTCAGCGAGTGGCAGCCGATTCTTACTGCGGTCGGCTACCAGCAACGAATTCCGGTAGTTCTTCAAGGGACATGCTTCGTTCAGTGGGACTGCCACCGGCAAATTGTCTGCCATCGACTTTGCCGGAAAACTGCAGTCCGAAGACTTCGATCTATTGATTCCAGCCACATCTCACGGGCCGGAAAAAAATGTACACTGCGATTCCCTGGCTGCGGATCTCCAGTTATCGCCACACGCCTTTGCCGCACATCATGGCAGGCTGCATCACGGGGGCACAACCGTCGCGTTCAGCGTCAGCCTTGGCCTGCAAGAAAGGCAGTTTACCGATTCGAGCCCGATTACGGCTCGTGTAGAGATGCGCGACGCCGATGTTGACGAAATCCTCGCTCTCAGCGGATACGACTTGCCCATCAGCGGGACGGCAAACCTCTCGGTGCACATAGAAGGCACGAAGGCGGAGCCCCACGGAAACGGCAGCATTGAGCTCTCCGATGCAGTGATTCGTGGCGAACCAATTCAACATCTCGACTCCAAGTTAGAGTTCAACCGCCGGCGATCTCTCTGGATGAACTTCATCTCGTGTACTACGACGCGCATGTTAGCGGCGACGGTACTTATAACCTCGCCACACGTGCCTTCCGTTTCAACTTGACCGGGAGAGAACTTTGACCTCGCCCGCATTCCGCAGCTGCAGGCCGGCCGTGTACGGGTGGATGGACGCATGGATTTTACCGCTCAAGCCTCGGGCACTCTTGGAGCAGCCAGTGGTCAATGCGAACATTCGCTGGCGCGGTCTTGCCTTCGACCACGAGCGCTGTGGGTGACTATACATTCGAGGCGGTGACCCAAGGCTCTGACCTGCACGTGAGTGGGCGCTCTCAGTTTAAAACCGCGGAACTGAATATCGATGGCGACGTTCAACTGCGCGGAGCCTGGCCTGCTACGGTGAATCTCCATTTCAACCATCTCAATGTGGATTCCGTCTTCAGGGACTATCTGAAGCGGCGAGTGACTGGCCGTCCGCGGTTGCGGGTGACCTGCAGTTACGAGGCCCGTTGCGTAAACCCAGCGAACTCGAGATTTTTGGAAACCTCAGCGATTTCTTTGCTGACATCGAGAATATCAAGGTTCGCAACAATGGCCCGATCAGTTTTGTCATTGCCAACCAATTTCTCAGCATTCAACAGTTTCATTTGATTGGTGAAGGCACCGACCTTTCGGTTGGCGGTACGGTACGGCTGAGCGGTGAGCGCGATCTTGACTTGCGTGCCCAGGGTCACGCGAATCTCCAGCTTATTCAGAGCTTGAATTCCGACTTCACAACCTCCGGCCAAGTCGCGGTGGATTTGACGCTCGGAGGCACGATCAGCAAACCCACGACCCAGGGCAGGTTGCAAGTCAGCAATGGGTCGATCGCCTACAGCGATCTTCCCAGTTCGCTAAGTGCGATTAATGGATCGGCAGTATTCAATCAAGACCGGTTGCAGATTGAAACTCTCACGGCGCATGTCGGGGGCGGCACTCGTTACATTCGGCGGATACGCCACCGCCTATAACCGTCAGATCAACTTTAATCTCACGCTGGAAACCCAGGACGTGCGTTTGCGCTATCCGCAGGGGATCAGCTCCATGGCAAACGCGGAACTGCGATGGGCGGGCACTCCTGCGGCCTCCGTGCTGTCTGGCGACGTCGTGGTTACGAGGCTGGCGATCACTCCTGGATTCGACTTCGGAGCGACTCTGGCGCGCAGCGCGCAGGCTTCGGCGCTGCCGCAAACCAATCCGTTGCTGAACCGTATCCGGATGGACGTGCACATTATTACAACTCCGGAACTGCAGATGCAGACCGCCGTGGTCCGGCTTACCGGCGACGCTGACTTTCATCTGCGGGGGACCGCGGCCAAGCCGGTTCTGCTGGGGCGGGCCGACGTGACTGAGGGCGAAGTGACGTTAAACGGAACTAAATATCGCATGGAGCGCGGCGATGTTACCTTCACTAACCCGGTCACAACTACGCCCGGTGCTCGACCTGCAAGCCTCTACCCACGTCCGCGACTACGACATCACTGTCAATCTCACGGGATCGGTCGACAAGCTTAATCTGACTTATCACTCTGAGCCGCCTCTGCCCATTTCTGACATCATCAGCTTGCTGGCCCTCGGCCAGACCCAGCAGCAATCGGCACAACTGCAACAATCCGGGAACGTCGCCATTTGCTCAACAAGCGTCCAGCGCCATATTAGCTGAAGCCCTCAACTCCGCCATCAGTAGCCGCTCGCGAAGCTTGTTGGGGAATGGCACCATTCGGATTGATCCTCAGGGCCTAAACACTGAAACTTCCCCCACCACCAGCACTCCCGCGGTCACCATCGAGCGGCAGGTGAAGGACAACCTCACCCTCACCTACACCACTAACGTTTCGCAGACTTCCCAGCAGATTATTCAGGCGGAATATAACATTACGCGCAATATGTCCTTCCTCGCCCTTCGCGACTACAACGGCGTGATCAGCTTCGAAATACGAATTCGTCAGCGCAGGAAATAGCGCACGCCCTTGTGTCAGATGCTGAGCAAGTCAAGAAAAAATCCGCAAGTCTGCTGACTCTTCGCGTTCTCGGCAACGAGAGGCAGGTCCGGTCCCATCTCGCAAGGAAAAGGAACAGGCGGATGCACAAACAAAGAGGTTTTTCTCTGATCGAGCTGTTGATTGTAGTGGCAATTATTTTGATCATTGCGGCTATCGCGATTCCAAACTTGCTGCGCGCAAGAATTTCGGCCAATGAATCGTCAGCCGCCAGTTCCATTCGTACTGTCAATACGGCCCAAGTCTCATATCTGTCAATTTATCCAGCCGTGGGTTATTCGAATTCCATGGCGGCGTTGGGTCCGCCAGCCGCGACCGGGTGCTCCGCGAACGGTCCAGTCTCTAAGAATGCTTGTTTGATCGACTTCGGACTTGCCAGCGCTAGCTCTCCAGCAACAGCCAAGAGCGGTTACTATTTCGGCATAGGCGTTCCTGCCGGTGGTCCTCCAAATCAGGGTTACACCGTCGGCGGTGCCCGCCGCCTTCAACCAGACGGGGGTGCGTGGGTTCTGCTCGAATGAAGACGGCGTGATCCACGTGGCGTCCGCGTGGAATGCCGCGCCTGCGATCGTCAACGCGACTTGCGTCAGCGCCCCTTACGTGCAGCTGCAATAGTCGGTCGGCTTGTCGCGGAACGGGCTAAACCATGAACTGGCTTATCCAACTTCTCACGGCTTGCGCGCTTCGCTTTAACCCAGCCTTCTTTGACAATCTGTTTCGCCCGACCGATGGCAAGCGAATCTGGCAGGGACATCGTCCGTGATGCATGAGGCAGCGCCCACGTAAGCGTCCCGTCCGATTTTGACCGGCGCAACCAGAGTCGAATCACTGCCGATAAATGCGCCATCTTCGATTACGGTCATGTGTTTGTGCACGCCGTCGTAATTGCATGTGATGGTGCCGGCTCCCACGTTCACGCCCTCGCCAATCTCAGAGTCTCCCAGGTAGCTGAGGTGGTTGGCCTTGGATCCCTTACCCAGACGGGTTTTCTTGGTCTCGACGAAATTTCCCACGTGCGCGTTCTCGCCAATCTCGCTTCCAGGACGAAGTCGCGAATAAGGCCCGACGACGGCACCATTCATGACACGAGACTCGTCAAGCATGCAAGCAGGAAGGATAACGACACCGTCTCCGATCACGGAGTTGTTGATGACAGTGTAGGACCGGATGCGGCAATCGCTGCCAATCCGCGTGTTGCCCAGAATCTGCACGAATGGCTCGATCACCGTGTCCGCCCCGATCTCGACGTCGCAATCGATGACGCAGGTTTGCGGGTAAAAAATTGTGATTCCGTCGGTCAGCAGTTGCCGGCACTTGGCCATCCGCATGCGCTGGTCAATGTCCACCATCTCCGCGCGCGGTGTTGCTCCCGAGAATTTCATGAGGATCGTGCGCCGGCCACCGCCATCACGCTCTTTTTTGCTTTTCGCAGGATGGCCGCCATGTCGGTGAGATAGAACTCGCCGTGAGGATTGTCGTTTCTTAGTTCGTTGATGTGCGAAAAAAGAGCTTTTGCATCGAATGCGTAAAAGCCTGAGTTGATTTCGTGAATCTTGCGTTGTGCCGGAGTGGCCGATTTTTCCTCCACAATTGCCTTCACGGCGGAGGTCTTTTGTCCCGCGCGGATCACTCTCCCGTAACCGGTTGGGTCATGCAGTTGCGCACTCAGAATCGTCATGGCCGGATGTTTCGCGGTATGAAAATCACGAAGCTGCTCGATGGTCTGAGAAGTGATCAACGGCGCGTCTCCTGAGAGCACGATTACTTGGTCATAAGGCGCCAAAGCTTCCCGTGCGGTCATGAGCGCGTGACCTGTGCCGCGTTGTTCCTTCTTGCAGAATGAAGCTAATTCCGGTGTGGGCGACCGCTTGACGGACGCGATCGGCTTCATGACCGACGATGGCGTATACATCCTCCACCGGAACAACTTTCGAGGCCGCAGCGATCACATGCGCCAGCAGAGGCTTTCCGCCGACCTCGTGCAAGACTTTAGGATGTTTGGATTTCAGGCGCGTGCCTTTGCCCGCTGCCATAATTGCGATGGCAACGCGCGGTACGCGAGGTGAAGAGGTGCTCTTAACCTTTGGCATTCGATTCAATATACCGCGCCTACCCCTCCAACTTCATCGGAGGTTCCTTTAGCTGCTGGTGGTGTGTTGTTTCGAATTCGACCCCTGGTTAGACCGCGCTTGTATCCGCGAGTTTCATCAGGTCGCGGGCAATACGATCGGTAGCGTGGCGGGCAACGTCGCCCTCATCAAGATAATCACCCATCACCGGGATGACACCGAGTTCTTTGATGGCTCCCTGATCAACTACGACCTGGGTCGACCCTTCCAGAGCATACTTGGCTTTTAATGGATCCGAGATCGATTTGCGATTGAGCAGCGCGTAATCAAAGATGCGGGAGTGGGCGTGGCTATTGAGCGCTCGAATATGGTCGGCGGCCGTCCGCCCTATGCTCTCATTGGCCTGAGTCATCAAGTTGCAAATATAAACTTTGGTTGCTGCGGAAGAGGCAATCGCCTTTGCAACCCCACGTACCAACAAGTTCGGAATCAGGCTGGTGAATAGTGAGCCCGGGCCGATAGTAATCAGGTCGGCGCGGGCAATGGCCTCCAAGGTTTGCGGAAGCGGCTCAACATCGTGAGGAATCAGAAAAAGTTCCTTGATGCGGCCCTTACTCGCGGTAATCTTGGTTTCTCCACGCACCCGCGTTCCATCCTCCATGAGCGCTTCCAATTCAACGTTGGCGGTTGTAACGGGATAGATGTGTCCGCGAGTCACCAGAATTTCCGACGACAATCGAACGGCCTCGCTGAAATCCTTGGTGATCGACGTAAGAGCGGCGAGGAACAGATTGCCAAAGCTGTGCCCCTGAAGCCCCGACCCCTTGGCAAAACGATGCTGAAACAGGCGGGAGAGCAAGGCTTCATCTTCTGAAAGAGCGACGATGCAGTTGCGAATGTCGCCGGGCGGCAACATGTTCAGTTCCTGGCGCAGACGGCCGCTGGAGCCGCCGTCGTCGCTGACGGTCACCACCGCGCAAAGATCGGAGATCTCCGGCTCGCCCGGTTTCGTCGACGGTTGGTCCGCAGACTGATTGACGTACCACTTCAGCCCTTTGAGCAGTGTAGAAAGGCCGGTCCCTCCGCCAATCACAACTACCCGCAAACCATTACTTGCGGTCGCGGGGTGCTGGCGTTGCGCAGGGTCGGCGTGTTCGTCGGAGTAGCCCATCAGGGCTGCCTAGCGATCCTCGTCGCCATCTGCCGGAGAAGGCAACTCAGCTCCAGGGTCGGGATACAACAATTCCGTGAAGCGCGGATCTTCGGCCAGATTTTGGAAATCTGAGTCATTTCGCGCCTGGAATCGCAGCCCCGGGTTCAGGCGGATGGCCTCGTCTAAATGGCGCAGCGAGTCTTCAACGTGGCCGGTGAGGCAATCCAAAGCCGCGAGGCCGTAAGCCACGTAGTCGGCTTTCGGGGCCTGCTTTGACAACTTGTCGAGATGCTCGCGGGCGCTCACGTAGTCGCCGATGTTCATCAGCGAAATCGCGTAGTCATAGTGTTCTTCGGGGTTCTTGAACTGGGTGACCGCACGCTCCGTTTGCTGATTGCAAGCGCTCAAGTGAACCAACGCGCGATCCGCCAGTTCCTTGCTGCCTCCGCTAATCACCTTCTGTAGGTAGGCTTTGGCCTTGTCGAATTTATGCTCTTGCATGGCGCGCAAGCCAGCCTCGTAATTTTGCACAGCCTGTGCAAAACGAGGGTCGTCGCCAACCGATTTCTTGGGTGTGGTCTTCTGTGCCATCTGCAGAATTCTTCCTGTACTCTTCGTATGTATTCCTCTTATCTTAGCCTTAGATGGACCTTGGTCAACCTCGTCCGATAGTTTCCGACGCCCGACTGCATTCAGGACCAGGGGTTAAAGATGCTGATATTCCGTCTGTGGAAAAACAACTCCTTTTCGTGAGCAGTTTATACGCGGGTCCAGGCGCCGCGTCAAATCCCGCTCCCGACAATGACGGGCCCGCACCTTAGTTGATCGAAGCCGCTGTCTCCAAGTTTACCTGTCGCCACTGACCCTGCACGATCCCCTTACGAATCTGGGCCGCAGTCTTACCCTTCTTATACTCGGAATAAGAGTAATACAGCTCCTTCAAGCAAGTATCGCAACGAGCACCGTGCGTGCCTTCAAAGCAGCTATGCAAACTGTTATGACCCATCCGATCGCAATAACAGTAGCAGGGCTGCTGGTGCAAGACCGCCGGTATCTTCGCAGCCAGATCGTAAGCATGCGTTTGATAGGGGAACTGAGCATTCTCAGCCCACAATTGCTCCCTCCCCAGAATGGCAGGAAGTTTTACGCCCTTCGGTGGCGGAGCTGCATTGTATGCCGGGACCACCCCCTCTTGCTGGGACGTAGCCCAGGGAGCCGACACGGTCAGGGTTACCAGGAAAAGAAACGCCAGCGCCAATCCGCGCTTCAACATAATCTGATTCCTCGTTCGGGTTTCTGTAGTATTGTAACCCGAATCCGGCGGACGCAGTAGTCGGGCACTCCTTCTACGGACTGGCGAATCGATCCTTAATACGAGAAGAGCCTAATCCGTATAGAATTGAACCAATCATGCGCGAACAGACGGACGCCACCGAGCCAAGCGCGGTTCACGATAGCAAACCGATTCCTTCGCGCGCCATGGTCCTCTCGGTTTGGCTGCGAGATCTGATAATTTCTCTGGCCATTTCCTGTTTCATCATCGTCTTCCTGTACCAGCCCGTGAAAGTCGAGGGCACGAGCATGATGCCGTCGCTTGAGGATCAGGAACGCATCTTCGTGAACAAATTCGTCTACCGGTTGGAACCGATTGAGCGCGGCGACATTATTGTGTTCCGCTATCCGCGCGATCCATCGAAGAGCTTTATTAAGCGAGTAATTGGTCTGGCGGGCGACCGCATTCAAATCGACGCTGGCCGCGTCTTCGTGAATGGCAAGCCGATCGAGGAAGACTACGTACCCCGCGCCTACGAGGACGAGCGATCGTACGCCGAAGTCGTCGTTCCGGCGGACAGTTATTTTGTGCTGGGTGATCATCGAAGTTTGTCGAATGACAGCCGCGATTTTGGCCCGGTCGGTCAGAGCTATATCTACGGCAAGGCAGTGTTCGGGTACTGGCCCATGGACAAGATGGGACGAGTCCGGTGAGCAGTGTGGGATCTCGCGATGCGTTTGCACTTTCATCTTCGGCGGCATGCGATAGAAGGCAAGGCTGAGGTCAACCTCCAAAGCTGGTTTCGCCTGCAACATGAGGCCTACGATGCGGCGCAGGCTGCAAATTCATCGCGCAGCGAAGATGATTTGTTCTTCGATGTAGTCGAGTGCACGTCCGACACCTGCGAGCGCCGGCGCACCCCGCGTAAGCCCTCGGACGCGTATTGGCGTTCGGCTTAGCCTAGAGCGAGCCCGCGTCGTAGGCGATCCGAAAGGATTTTCACAGACATTTCCTTTGGCGCATTTCAGTTTGCCTGCTAGAATCTATAAAATCCACTCCCTGGAGCACGAATGCAGGCGATCCTTGCGCTGGAAGATGGCAGAATCTTCCGAGGCAAAGGCTACGGAGCCAAAGGCGAATGTTATGGGGAAGTAGTTTTTAATACTTCCATCACCGGCTATCAGGAAATTTTCACCGACCCTTCCTACGCTGGCCAGATCGTCGTTCTTACCAACCCAGAAATCGGCAACTACGGCACGAATCCCGAAGATGCAGAAGCGACTCGGCCCTATATCGAAGGCCTGATTGTGCGCGAGTTTTCCCGAGTCAGCTCGAACTGGCGCTCGCAGCAAGTCGCGGAAGAATATCTCGAACAATTTAAAATCCCGGTGCTTGGCGATATCGACACCCGTGCGCTGGTGCGTCACTTGCGCGACCACGGCGTGATGCGCGGCGTCATCTCTACGCTCGAAACCGACACCGAGAAATTGATCGCGAAGGCGCGGGCGCTTCCGAAAATGGACGGAACCGACCTGGCCAAGGTCGTCACAACCAACCACACCTATGTCTGGGACACCGGCGAGCGCTCGCATCTGCCGGAAGAGGTCGTTGGGGTGAAAGATCAACCGGAACGCTTTCACGTCGTCGCTTACGATTTCGGAATCAAGTTGAGCATTCTGCGTAAGCTGCGCGGCGAGGGTTGCAAAGTCACAGTGGTTCCCGCGGAAACGAAAGCGGAGGATGTGTTAGCGCTGAAGCCTGCAGGAGTCTTTCTGTCGAATGGTCCGGGCGATCCCGAGCCGTGCACTTACGCGGTGGACAGCATCCGGCGGCTTATGGGGAGAGTTCCGATCTTTGGTATCTGCCTGGGACATCAACTTACGGGAATTGCCCTGGGCGGAAAAACCTTCAAGCTGAAATTCGGCCACCACGGTGGCAATCATCCCGTAAAGCAACTGAACTCCGGCAAGATCGAGATCACGGCGCACAACCATAATTTCGCCGTTGACCCGGACTCGTTGCCGCAAAGCGAAGTCGAACTAACCCACATCGATCTCAACGACAACACGCTCGAAGGCATGCGCCACCGGAATCTGCCGCTGTTCACGGTGCAGTATCACCCCGAAGCGTCCCCGGGCCCGCACGATTCGCATTACCTGTTCAAAGATTTCGTGAAGCTGATGGAGGAGTGGAAAGGGTGAGCGCACTCGCCATTCCGAAGATAGATTTGCCGGCCCATCCTGATTTGGCAAAGTTTGTGCCGGAGGAACTGCGCGGCCTCGGCGATCTCCAAAGCGCAATTCCGGAGGTTGCAAAGAACCAAGAGTTTTTGACCCTTATTGAACGGGCAGTAAAGGAGATTCCGACCAGGCACGTCCTTGTTCACGGCGATGCCAGAAGGATGTCGAAAGAAAAGGTTGGCAAGGCCCACCTCATTTTGACATCTCCTCCCTATTGGACTCTCAAGAAGTACCGAGACAGCTCTGGCCAACTCGGTCACATCGTCGATTACGACGACTTCATCGAACAGCTGGACCGAGTGTGGCGGAGATGTTTTGACTCGCTCGTTGTGGGCGGCAGACTTGTGTGCGTGGTGGGGGACGTCTGCCTTTCGCGGCGCAAGAACGAAGGGCGGCATACTGTCGTTCCACTCCATGCCACCATTCAAGAGCATTGCCGGAAGATCGGCTTTGATAACTTGTCTCCAATTATCTGGCACAAGATTGCTAATGCGGCCTACGAAGTGGAGAACGGTGGCGGCTTCCTTGGAAAGCCCTACGAACCCAACGCAGTCATCAAGAACGACGTCGAGTTCATTCTGATGCAGCGAAAGCCGGGCGGCTACAGAACTCCCCAAGATAGCGCAAGAATTCTAAGTGTGATCTCTGCCAAAGATTATCAGAAATGGTTTCAGCAGATCTGGAACGGACTGACAGGGGCGTCAACGAAGGATCATCCTGCGCCCTATCCCGTCGAGTTAGCCGAGCGTCTCATTCGCATGTTCAGTTTTGTCGGCGATACGGTTCTGGATCCATTTATGGGTACAGGCACGACCGCCCTCGCTGCGTCGAAGTGGGGCAGGAATAGTGTCAATTTCGAAATAGACGGGGACTATATGAGCTACGCGGCCAAGAGACTTGAGGGAGAACTCTCATCGCTGTTTGCCAACCCTGTTTTGGTCATGGAGCAAGAGTAGAGTGAATTCAGAAATCGATCTCAAGCTGAGGGATGCGGTCGCCCAATTCTGGTCTAGCCGGGAAACCCAGGCGCAGAAACAAGGAACTAAGACCGGCGTTCGTGATGCTGGAGCGAGAACGGCGGTCACGGGCGGAAGTCAGATGGATGGTTTTGTTGCTTTGGTTCGAGACCTCTTGGAAGAGTCGGGCGTTGACAGGCCGGTAGTCTATTGCGAAAGGCATATCGAGCTTCCTGGATGGTTTCGGCCTGAGAAGAAATGGGATCTGCTTGTGGTGGTCGAGGGCTGCTTGATTGCTGCGATCGAATTCAAATCGCAGGTTGGCTCTTTTGGAAATAACTTCAATAATAGGACCGAGGAAGCGCTCGGCAGCGCGACGGATTTGTGGGCAGCGTATCGAGAAGGAGCCTTCAAACCCTCAGCGCGCCCGTGGCTGGGCTACCTAATGCTACTGGAGGATGCTCCCGGTTCCACGCGCCCTGTAAAGGCGCAGGAGCCACACTTCAAAGTGTTCGAGGAGTTTACCTCTGCATCCTACGCTAGGCGTTACGAAATTCTTCTGACGAAGCTAGTTCGCGAAAGGCTGTACGACGCTACTTGCTTTCTAATGTCCAACAGCACCGACGGCCCCAAGGGACAATACTCGGAGCCGGTGGCCGAGCTCAACTTCACAAATTTCATTTCATCGCTCGTCGCGAAGGCCATCGCTCGCGCGAAGACTCAATAAATGCCCAAACGTACTGACATCTCGAAAATTCTGATCCTTGGCTCTGGCCCTATTATCATTGGCCAGTCGGCGGAGTTTGATTACTCTGGCACGCAGGCTTGCAAGGCGCTCAAGTCCGAAGGTTTTGAAGTGGTGCTGGCCAACTCGAATCCGGCCACCATTATGACCGACCCGGAAGTCGCCGACCGCACTTACATCGAGCCGCTCACGCGCGAATATCTGGAAGAGATCATTCGAGTTGAGCGTGAAATGTCGCCCGGCGCCGGCTTTGCCATTCTGCCCACGGTCGGCGGCCAAACCGCGCTCAACTTGGCAATCGAGCTTTCTGACGGCGGCGTGCTGGAGAAATATAACGTCCAGCTTATCGGCGCACAGATTAGCGCTATCAATAAAGCAGAAGATCGCCTGGTCTTTAAAGATGCAATGCAGAAGATCGGACTCGATGTCCCCAAGTCTGCGCTAGTGAACAATCTGAAAGACGGTTTGGAGTTTGCCGGCAAGATCGGTTTTCCGGTCATCGTGCGCCCGTCGTTTACGCTCGGAGGCAGCGGCGGCGGTATCGGCTACAACCGCGAAGAGTTGATGGAAGTGCTGGCCCGCGGCCTCGATTTCTCTCCGGTGCACGAAGCTCTGATCGAAGAATCTGTCCTGGGCTGGAAAGAATACGAACTCGAGGTAATGCGCGATTCGAAGGACAACGTCATCATCGTTTGCTCGATTGAAAACTTCGATCCGATGGGCGTGCACACCGGCGATTCGATCACAGTCGCCCCGGCACAAACCCTCACCGACCGCGAGTATCAAGCCATGCGCGACGCCGCCATTGCGGTGATTCGCGAGATCGGCGTTGAGACGGGCGGATCAAATATTCAATTCGGCATTCATCCGTCGACCGGGCGCATGGTCGTGATCGAGATGAACCCCCGCGTATCACGCTCTTCTGCGCTGGCTTCAAAGGCAACCGGTTTCCCCATTGCCAAGATTGCCGCCAAGCTGGCCGTGGGCTACACGCTTGACGAAATCCCGAACGACATTACGCGCAAGACGCCAGCCTGCTTCGAGCCCACGCTCGATTATGTCGTGGTGAAGATTCCGAAGTGGCAGTTCGAGAAGTTCCCCGGAGCAGATGAAAATCTCGGGCCGCAGATGAAATCTGTAGGCGAAGTCATGGCCATCGGGCGCACTTTCAAAGAAGCATTGATGAAAGCCGTACGCGCACTGGATACGGGCAAGCGCATCGGCGGCGAGAAGATCGAACCTAAGATTCTCACGCAGCGGCTAGTGACGCCGCATCCGGAGCGGCTCGCCTACATTCGCTACGCCTTGCGTCAGGGCCATACCGTCAAGCAAGTGGCGAAGATGACCTCTATCGATCCCTGGTTCCTCTACCAGCTCAAGGAAATTAATGACATGCAGCTTGAGCTGGAGAAACATCCCATGGAGTCGATCCCAACTGACGTGCTTCGCGAGGCCAAGCGCATGGGCTTTTCCGACGGGCGCCTGGCGGCAACCTGGCGGCTAAGCGGCAAAGGCGATCAGGATAAAGTCCGCCATCAACGAAAAAAGCATGGACTAAAGCCCGTTTATAAGCGCGTGGACACCTGCGCCGCCGAGTTTGAAAGCTATACGCCGTACCTTTATTCGACTTATGAAGAAGAGGATGAAGCGGCGCCGACCAAGAAAAAGAAAGTCATCATTCTGGGCAGCGGCCCCAACCGCATAGGGCAGGGAATCGAATTCGATTACTGCTGCTGCCACGCGGCGTTCGCGCTGCGGGACGACGGCTATGAGACGATCATGATTAATTGCAACCCCGAGACCGTCTCCACTGACTACGACACCAGTGATCGCCTTTACTTCGAGCCGCTGACTCTCGAGGATGTCCTTGCAATATGCGAACACGAAGCTTCATCCGGAGCGCCCGTGGGCGTGATCGTGCAATTCGGCGGACAGACCCCGCTGAATCTGTCGTTGCCATTAAAGGCTGCGGGCGTAAATATTATCGGCACAGCGCCGGAAAACATTGATCTGGCCGAGGACCGTAAGCGATTCGGCAAGTTGCTCGAGGAACTCGACATTCCGCAAGCTCCGGGTGCGATGGCAGCTTCGATCGAAGAAGCCGTCGCAGGCGCAAATCGAGTGGGATATCCGGTGCTGGTGCGGCCTTCCTACGTGCTTGGCGGACGCGCCATGGTCATCGCTTACGACGAAGAAACTGTTGTGCGCTACATGAAAGAGGCGGTGGAATATTCACAGGACCGCCCGGTACTGATCGACCACTTCCTCGAAGACGCAATCGAAGTTGATGTAGACGCGCTCTCGGATGGCGAAGACGTCGTCATCGGCGGAATCATGCAACACATCGAAGAGGCCGGCATTCACTCCGGCGATTCTTCGTGCGTTCTTCCAGCGGTCGATATTCCCCAGCCTCTAATGGCCCGCATGCGCGATTACACTTTCAAGCTGGCGCGCGCTTTGAAAGTGGTTGGGCTGATGAACATCCAGTTCGCCATTCCCGCGCAGCAATGGCAATTCGAAAACCAATGGCGAGGGTGGAAAAGTTTATGTGCTGGAAGTAAACCCGCGGGCTTCACGTACGGTTCCCTATGTTTCGAAAGCCACGGGCGTGCCCATGGCGAAGATTGCAGCCCGACTGATGACTGGACGCAAGCTGCGCGAATTTCTCCCGGAGTTCATCGAGCGCCGCGCCGACCTCGACACCGGACACTGCTATTACGTGAAGTCTCCAGTTTTTCCGTGGAACAAATTTCCGGGCGTCGATACCGTGCTTGGGCCGGAGATGAAATCCACTGGCGAGGTGATGGGAGTGGCCGACAACTTTGGCGAAGCCTTTGCCAAAGCGCAAACCGCTGCGGGGCAGAAGCTGCCCAAGCAAGGTACCGTCTTCGTGAGCGTCACCGATCATGACAAGCCGCACGTGGCGGAAGTCGCGCGCAAGTTTGTCGACATGGGTTTCAAGTTGGTGGCTACGGCCGGCACCGCCGATGTCTTGGAGGAGGCCGGCATGACGGTAGAACGCGTCTACAAAGTGAAGGAGGGTCGCCCCAACGTGGTGGACTTGATCAAGGGCGAGCGCATTAAACTCATCATTAACACTCCGCACGGCGTCGATCCCTTTTTCGACGAGAAAGCCATCCGCCGCGCGGCAGTCAGCGCGCGCATTCCAACCATCACGACACTATCCGCGGCCCGCGCCGCCGCCGAAGGAATTGCGGCACTTCAGCGAGGCGAGATCACGGTGCAGGCACTTCAAAGACTTCATGCGGAACGCCATACCGCCCGGCGGTAGCGGCGCTTCTGCGAAGTCGCTCCAGGGCGTTCTTCGCTGTATCCTGAATTGGGTAGAGGAGCTTGGAACTATGCTGCTGCATGGGATTTTCCCACCCATCACGACCCCGTTCTATCCCGACGGAAACGTCTATTTCAAAAAGCTCGAAGCCAACGTCGAGCGCTATTCGAAGACTCCCGTCGCCGGCATCGTAGCCCTGGGATCGACTGGCGAGGCCATCTATCTCTCAGATCAGGAGCGGCGTGATGTGCTCAAGAGTACCCGCGAGGCCGCCGCAGCAAACAAAGTATTGATCGCCGGAACTGGAAGCGAGTCAGCCGTTGACACGCTGAAGCTCACTGATTACGCGGCTGAACTGGGATACGACGTCGCACTTGTGCGCACGCCTTTCTTTTACAAAAAGCAGATGCAACCCGCGAACATTCTGGCCTTCTATCGCACCGTGGCGGACCGGTCGCCGCTGCCGGTGATGATCTACAGCGTCCCGCCTTTCACCGGATACGACATGCCGGTCGGAGCTTGTCGATCGAACTCGCGGACCACCCGAATATCATTGGCATGAAGGAATCCGGCGGCGAACGTGGAAAAAGTCCGTCACATGGTCGAGGGCACACGGCACGTAAAGCGCAGCGCTACCGTGACCGAAACTTTCGACGCGGTTACCCCTCGCATGCTCAAAGCAGCGAACTCGGGCAACGGAAACGGCGGGGAACTAGTGACACTCGGAGGCGGCACAAAGGCTTCATCTGCGGCGGTAAATGTGGTCGCGGGGTTGAAGACCCGGCAAAAGGAAGTCGGATTTCAAGTGCTCGTCGGAGCCGCGCAGACACTCGAACCATCCTTGCAGGCCGGGAGCAGTGGGTGCGATTCTCGCCTTCGCCGATGCCGCCCCGACCGCGTGTTACGAAGATTTATGCTGCGATGGAAAGAAGGCGACCTCGAACTGTCGCGCCTGAAGCAGTCGCGAATCGACAACGCCTCCATGCGAATAGTTTCTGGGCTCGGCATCGCCGGTATGAAATACGCGATGGATTTTAACGGATATTTCGGTGGTCCGGTACGCCTGCCGTTGCTGCCTTTGACCATTGACTTGAAAGACGGAGGTCGAGCAATTGATGGCCGACACACGCAACTGATACCGAGTGCCTCCGAACTGAGCCGCAGTTCTTCCCGATGCCGCTTGTGATTCTCGTCACATTGAGATATTATTTGAACGAACGTTCGAACTTTCATGGTAGCGTCCTCTTCAGCGACGTCGGCAGTTTCGGTTCGCCGTCGCACAATTCCGGCTCCCTCTGCTGCAAAGCCGCTTCGATCGCCGGCTGAGCAATATCCTTCTCCACGCCACTGCGGTCTTCTACGAAAAGGGATACGAAGGCGCTTCCATGCGCGACCTCGCGCGCTCCAGCGGCATGTCTCTTATCGGGCCTTTATTATTATTTCGAGTCCAAAGACAAGCTGCTCTACCTGATCCAGAAGCATACCTTTAGCACGATTGTAGAGCGACTGCGCGAGCGGCTCGACGAAGTTTCCGATCCGGAACAACGCATCCGGGTTTTTATTCTTCAACCATCTCGAATACTTTCTCGCCAACGAGAAGGCCATGAAAGTTCTTTCGCACGAGGCCGAAGTGCTGAAGAACGACTTCGGAGCGGAGATCGCCGCCATTAAGCGCGAGTATTACCGAATCTGCGTCGGATTGCTGGACGACTTCAAACTGGCAAAGGGACTAGAATTCTCTAGTCGCATGGCGGTGCTGAGTTTGTTTGGCATGATGAACTGGATTTACACCTGGTACAACCCACGGGTTGACGCGCATGCCGAGGAGCTGTCGCGTGGAATGGGCGATATTTTCCTGCGGGGGATCAGCGCCGTACCTGAGCATCAATCCTCCAAAACGAAGAGAGATCCCAGAAGAAGAGATCGGCATCGAACTAAATTCAAATTCTAAACATTGCGAAAAGGAGTTGGAACATGGCAACCACATTGCAACCGGCAGCGGGCGAAAGCACAAAGCAACTGGTTAATTACCGCGCCGATGGCGGCGTGGCGGTGATCGAGATGTTCGATCCTCCCGCTAACACCTACACCTATGAAATGAACCGCCAGCTCGACGAGGCCATTCTGAAAGCACGCATGGACAATGACGTTTACGTCATCGTGCTTACCGGTTCCGGCGACAAGTTTTTCTCTGCGGGCGCAAATATCAAGATGCTGGCCAGCGTCGATCCAACCTTCAAGTATTACTTTCTGCCTGCACGCCAACGAAATGCTGCTTCGCCTGGAGCACACTCCAAAGCTCGTGATTGCGGCGATCAACGGGCACTGCGTCGGCGGCGGACTTGGAAATCGCCATGGCTGCGGACATTCGCATCGCGCGTCAGGACGCGGGCAAGATCGGATTACCGGAAGTAAATCTGGGCGTGCTTCCCGGAACCGGTGGCACGCAGCGGCTTTCGCGAATGGTCGGAAAGAGCAAGGCGATCGAACTGATGGTAACGGGCAATACGTTCTCCTTTGAAGAAGCGAAGGAATTCGGCATCATTAATGACATTTTTGATCGCGACAACTTCATGCAAAACATCATGGAATATGCTCGCCAATTCTGTCCTCCGAACAAAGCGGCCAAGGCCGTGGGACGAATCAAACGTGCGGTGCAGACCGGATGGGAAATTCCGATGGAGTCAGCGCTCGCAGTCGAACGCGAAAATCAGCAAATGCTTTTCCAGAGCGAAGATGCCAAAGAAGGCTTGGCGGCGTACGTGGAGAAGCGGCCGGCGGTTTTTAAAGCGAAATAGCGAGACCCGATGAGAGGGACGGGCGAAACGCCCGTCCTCTCCATGCGTTATGGCAATTGGAAGGCAGATGATTACAGCTACCAAGACGAAACTTTCTCCAGGGCGACTTCTGATCGACGGGCAGTGGACTGACGCGTCGAAGCACTTCGATACCACCAATCCCGCCACTGGCGACGTACTGACACAAATCGCGGAAGCGTCGTCTGCGGATGTTGACCGCGCTGTGGCAGCGGCTCGGCGCGCTTTCGAAGACCGCTCGGGCCCGTGGCGCAAGATGTCCGCCAGCGAGCGCGGACGCCTGATTTGGCGTCTTGCGGATCTGCTCGAAAAGAACATCGACGAATTCGCCGAACTCGAAACTCTCGATAACGGCAAACCGATTTTCGAGTCGCGCTACGTCGATATGCCGATGGTGATCGACGTTCTCCGCTACTACGCCGGGCTGGGCGACGAAGATTCACGGCGAGACGGTGAACACGATTGAGACCGCTTTCACCTACACGCTGCGCGAGCCAGTGGGCGTCGTCGGAATGATCGTGCCGTGGAATTTCCCGCTGCTGTTGGCTTCCTGGAAACTTGGTCCGGCGCTGGCGTGCGGCAACACCATCGTATGGAAACCCGCCAGCCTGACCTCGCTGACCGCCCTGCGATTCGGCGAGTTGGCGGTTGAGGCAGGTATGCCCGCAGGCGTGTCTGAACATTCGTAACGGGTAGAGTCAGAGGTTGGCAGGATCATGGTCCGCCATCCGGGAATCGACAAGATCGCGTTCACTGGATCGACCGACGTCGGCAAAGAGATCATGCGCAATGCAGCCGACAGCATGAAGCGCTTGACCCTTGAACTCGGCGGCAAATCGCCCAATATCGTTTTTGCCGATTCCGATATCGACAGCGCCGTCAAAGGCGCAATCACCGGGATTTTTTACGGCAAAGGCGAAGTCTGCAATGCGGGCTCGCGCCTTTTCGTTGAGAGCAAAGTGCAAGACGAATTCCTGGAAAAACTCGTCGCTCGGGCGAAAAAGATGCAGCCTGCCGACCCGCTCGATCCGAAAACCCGCATGGGCGCAATCGTCAGCCAGGAACAAATGCAGACTGTTCTCGGTTACATCGAGGCAGGCAAGAAAGAAGGCGCAAAGCTGATCGCCGGCGGAAACCGCGTTTCGGTGGATGGCGGCAAAGGATTTTTCATTGAGCCCACAATCTTCGGCGGCGTAAAGAATGAAATGAAGATTGCCCAGGAGGAAATCTTCGGTCCGGTGCTGGCCGACGTTGAGCCTTCGACGACGTGGATCAGGTGATCGCGCAAGCAAACAACAATCCGTACGGCCTCGCGGCGGCGGTTTGGACGCGCGACGTAAAGAAAGCACATTCGGTTTCACGGCAACTCAAGGCCGGAACGGTTTGGATTAACACCTACGGGCTTATGGATGCGTCTCTCCCCTTCGGCGGTTACAAGAGTTCGGGTTTCGGTCGTGAGTTGGGAGTGCATGCCATCGAACATTACACCGAGCTAAAGACCGTTTGGTTAAACATGGCGTAGAGCCGTTCCTAGCAATGTCTCTGCAACTCAAAATCATTCGTTAAGAAGTTAAAGAGGTCTTATGCCAGGTAAAGTCGCAAAAATCGGAACGTTCAGTGATTGGGTCGGTTTGTTCGATGATTGGCGAAAAGACATCGGCGTCAACCATGACGAGATTGCCAACTTCAAATTCGATACGCTCTACGGCGCGATCGAAACCGATGAAATTCAATTCGGCGCTTTCAAAGGCCGCCGCAAGTGGGAAAACCTGCGTCAGGTGCCTACGCAGCAGATGCGCGATGCTTTGATCAACTTGATCGTCTATCAGGGCGACACCGAGTTTGCCAGCGTCGAACAGCAGCGAAATCTTTTTGAGAGCGCGCCCACCGACTGGGATCGCAGAGCGATCACTCGCGTGATGATCGAGGAAATGCGTCATGGCTGGCAGATGTGCGCGCTGCTGGTTGAGCATTTCGGATACTCGGGCAAAGTCGAGGCGCAGAAGATGCTGGAACGTCGCGCCTTCGATAACAAGCGCCTGCTGGGCGCCTTCAACGTCGACGTGGACAACTGGATGGATTTCTTCACTTACACCGATTTCGTCGATCGCGACGGCAAGTTTCAATTGCAAATGTTGAAGTACTCCGCCTTTGCCCCGCTGGGACGTTCGATGTCTTACATGTTGCGTGAAGAAGCTTTCCACATGGGCACGGGCAATGACGGTCTTCGCCGCATCGTGGAAGCAGGCGTGATTCCGGCCTGGTTGATTCAGAAGTATCTGAACAAGTGGATTTCCAGTTCATACGATTTGTTCGGCACCGACAATTCATCGTCGGCGCACTGGGCCTACGTCTGGGGTGTTAAAGGCCGCTACGACGAACCCAAGAATCCGCAAGAAGCAAAAGTCGACGAGTTGAACGATTACAACCGGCATTTGTATCGCGATGAAGTTGCGGGACTGATCGAACGATTTAATAGCGTGCTCAAGCCGGGAGAGCCTAAGCTATACGCTCCGAGCATCAAATTCAATCGCAACATCGGCCGCTGGGCGGGACAGAAATTCCATGCCCAGACCGGTGAGGCGATCGACGAGAAAACATTACGAACAACACGTAAAAGATTACATGCCGACGACCGAAGATAAGAAGCTGTTGCTGGACATCATCGCCAATGAGAAGAAATGGATTGCGCCGAAAGAAGGTGCCCGCGATCCGCTTGCGTCGATCGGCGAAGTTCGCAAATCGGCGATCAACTTGTAAGCTCGGCGATCATGGAAGACACCGTAGAGACAGCCGCCTCGGCTGTCGAGTGGAGCGTAGCTCCTTAGAGTTGCCCTGTGACAACTACGACTGACATTCCGAAGAAGCCGAGCACGGCCAGCGGCCCCTACTCTATGGGTGAACTGATGGTGGCGACCGCTGCCCGCGAAATCCGGGATGGGGAAATCGTCTTCGTCGGCATGAGGCTGCCACTGATTGCGTTCGTAGTTGCGAAGAAAACGCATGCTCCGAATGCGGTAGGGCTATTTGAAAATGGCGTCATTCGCACCACGCCTGCGCCGGAATTAATTTACACGATGGCTGATCCGCCCAACATCCTAGGCGCAACGCAGTGCCTCGACATGCTTGGCGTGATGAGCTTGCTGCAATCCGGTCGTGTCCATCTGGGATTTCTTGGAGCTGCCGAGGTCGATCGTTTTGGCAATCTGAATTCGACTGAAATAAAGGGACCGAGGGGAACCACGCGGTTACCGGGTTCCGGCGGCGCTTGCGACATCGCATCGCTGGCCCATCGTTTTGTGGTTCTTTTGGAACACACCAAACAGCGTTTGCCTGAGCGCGTTTCGTATGTGACTAGCCCCGGCAATGGCGACGGTCCCGGATGGCGAAAGCGTGCGGGCCTGCCGCGGGGAGGGCCATCCGCCGTGATCACGACTAAAGCTGTATTGCGCTTTGGTGAAGATGGCCAAGCATATCTGGCTTCGGTGCATCCCGGAATCGAAGTCGAGGATGTGCTCCGTAGTACCGGCTGGAGATTGCGTCTCTGCGATGAAGTAGCGCAGACGCCCGAGCCGACAGCGAAAGAGTTAAAAGCGATTCGCGAATACGACAAAGACGGCTTCTGGACGCGATGACGACGCAATCACTCACGAGGTTTTCCCGGATCTCTTATCACGTGGAGCCGCCGATCGCCCGCATTGTTCTAAACAATCCTCCGGTCAATGTGATCGATGTCCCGATGATGGACGAGCTGGCTGAAGCGTTAAACGAGATCGAAACGCGGCCTGATATCGCCATTGTGATTGTTAGCGGTTCTCAAAGAGCGTTTTCCGCCGGGGTTGACGTAGCGGCCCACACTCCGGACAAGGTTGAGCAAATGCTCAATAAATTTCACGGCGTCATCCGGGCATTAGTTGGTTCGAAGAAGGTGAGCATCGCTGCCGTGCACGGAATTTGCTTGGGTGGAGGCGCCGAGTTGGCCATGGTTTGCGATCTGGCATACACCTCCGAGCTGGCCACCTGGGGGTTTCCCGAGATCAAGCTGGGATGTTATCCGCCGGTCGCTGTCACTGCGCTGGCCGCGCTCGTAGGACAAAAGCACGCAGCCGATCTTGTCCTTACTGGCCGCTCCATAACGGGCAAGGAAGCGGCCAGTATCGGTCTGGCGAATTCCGTTGCGCCTGAAGTCGACCTCGAACATGTCGTCCAAGATGCTGTTCATCATCTTTCACAGCTTAGCCCGGCCGCGCTGGCCATTACCAAGAAAGCGATCTACGCCTGGGATGCGATTCATTTCGACAAAGGCCTCGCCCGAGCGGAGAAGACTTACCTTGAGGACCTAATGAAGACCGAAGACGCTAGAGAGGGAATTAATGCCTTTCTTGAAAAACGGTCGCCGGTATGGAAGTGCAAGTAGATGTCTAAGCTTCTCACCTTGCGCGAAGCGATTGCCGAGTTTGTGCCGGACGGTGCCTCGGTCGCGCTCGGCCTTCAGATGGAGCAGATGATTCCTTTCGCTGCCGGGCACGAGATCATTCGTCAAAAGAAACGTCGTCTTACTCTGATCGGACCGATCTCGGACATTCTCTTTGACCAGATCATTGCTGCAGGTTGCGTCGAGCAGGTCATCGCCGCCTGGGTTGGAAATGTGATGATGGGCTCGGCCTACAACTTTCGCCGCGCAGTCGAAAACAACGAGATAAAGATTATTAACATGACTAACTTTACTGTGGCTCTCGCGCTGCAGGCGGGCGCCATGGGTGTGCCGTTCCTTCCTACGCGGACGGCGCTCGGTAGCGATGTTGCGAAGGGCAATCATTTTTTCTATCAAGTCTTTTCACCTTTCGAGCCGAAAGAATCCCTGCACGCCGTCCGCGCGCTGAATCCCGATGTCGCCATCGTTCATGTACAACGGGCCGATCGCGAAGGCAACGCTCATTGTTGGGGCAATTTCGGTGTGATGATCGACGGAGTTCGTGCCGCCAAGCGCGTGATCGTAGTCGCGGAGGAAATCGTCGAGCCCGAAGTGATTGCCAGCGATCCTAATCGCACTGTAATTCCGGCCTTTCTTGTGAATGCCGTTGTCGAGTGTCGTTACGGTGCGCATCCCTCGCCCGTGCAGGGATATTACAAACGCGACGACGCATTCTTTCGCCAATACCACGAGCAGACCAGGACAAAAGCCGACAGCGATGCATGGCTCGACCGCTGGGTATACAGCACGGGTGATCGACGCGCTTATATGAACCAACTCGGAGCGTGCCGAGTGGAAGACTTAGGCGTGAAGCAACATGCGTACGCCGCGCAAGCAGATTTTGGGTATTGAACGTTATCACCGAGAAGCTGATCTCACAAATGAAAAAAGAACTCATCGAACTACGCGTCAACGGCCGCTCGCACGAACTGGCGTTCGAGCCCAGCAAGCTACTGCTCGATGTGCTGCGTCAGGATGTCGACCTGACCGGATCCAAGCGCGGCTGTGACGATTCCTCCTGCGGCGCCTGCACGGTTCTGGTGGACGGCATTCCGATGATGTCGTGCACTCTGCTTGCGGCCAGTTGCGAGGGACAGGAAATCACGACGGTCGAGGGTGTGAGCGAGCACGGAAGCCTGGCCGCCATTCAGAAAGCCTATGGCGACTGGGGCGGAGCGCAGTGCGGCTATTGCACTCCGGGATTCATCATGACTGTTAAACATCTATTGTCCGAGAATCCGGAACCGACGGAACAAGATATTCGCGGCGCGCTCAGCGGAAACCTGTGCCGCTGCACCGGCTACAGCCAGATGTATCAGGCCATTAAGGCTGCAATTGACGCCGAACAAAAAGGAATGGCGGCTGCGAAATGAAACCCCATCCTAGTCTTGTCATTCCGGCTGAAACGAGGGATCTGTAGTGGCGAAGGACCAACGCGTACCGACGAACGGCTTTTCCATCATCGGCAAACCGACCGCCATGGTCGACGCTGCAGGCAAGACCACGGGTGCCGGAAAATACACCGACGACCTCAGCCTGCCCGGAATGCTCGTCGGCAGAATCCTGCATTCGCCCTACCCGCACGCCCGCATTAAGCGCATTGACACTAGCCGCGCGGAGAAGTTGGAAGGCGTAGTTACAGTGGTCGTCGGAAAAGACGCGCCTAATCCCTACGGCATTCTTCCCGTCGGACATGACGAGTACGCGCTTGCTCTCGATAAAGTCCGCTACGTCGGCGACAACGTTGCCTGCGTGGCTGCGGTTGACGAAGCTACCGCGGATCAGGCGCTGGAATTGATTGATGTCGAATACGAAGTTCTACCTGCCTACTTTGATCCTGAAGATTCGATGAAGGCGGAGACCAATCTCATCCACGACAACAAGCCGCACAATCTTGAAAAGGACTATCACCACGTATTTGGAGATCCCGACAAGGGTTTCGCCGAAGCGGACCAGGTAGCCGAAGCACGCTTTATCGCCAACGAAGTTACGCATGCAGCCATGGAGCCGCATTCGACGCTGGCTGCATTCGAGATCGATCCGCATACCGGCAACCGCGGCCGCCTGACGGTTCAGTCGTCAACTCAGGTTCCTTATTATCTGCAACACAAGCTGTCGCTGGTGCTGGAAATGCCGATGGCGCAGATTCGCGTCATCAAGCCGCTCGTGGGCGGCGGCTTCGGCGGAAAGAGTGAAGTTATCCCACTAGAAATCATCGCTGCGATTGCCGCGCGAAAAGCCCTCGCTCCCGTTAAGGTCACCTACACCCGCGAAGAAGTTTTCTGGGCGCATCGCGGACGGCCGCGCACGATCATCGATCTGAAAACGGGAATCACAAATGACGGTCGCATTACCGCCGTCAAAGCACGCGTCGTCCAGGATGGCGGAGCTTATTGCTCCTACGGTGTCGTGACTATTCTCTATTCCGGCGCGTTGCTGGGCGCGCTCTACGACATTCCCAATATTCAATATGACGGCTACCGCGTCCTGACCAACAAGCCGGTCTGTGGTGCGATGCGAGGTCACGGCACTGTCAACGTCCGGTTCGCTTTTGAGTCGCAACTGGATGAATTGGCCGCCAAGATCGGCATGGACCCCGCCGGGATTCGCCAGCGCAATCTGCTCCGGACGCCCTGCATCACGGTGAACGGCCTGCGAGTGCAAAGCTACGGATTGCCGGAGTGTATCGAAAAAACGGTTGAGCGCTCAGGCTGGAAACATCGCAAGGGCAAGCTCCCCAAAGGCCGCGGCCTGGGAATTGCGTGTAGCCACTACGTGAGCGGAGCTGCGAATTCGATCATCCGCTCCGACATGCCCCACTCCACGGTGAACATCAAAATTGATCGTGACGGGGGAGTGGTTGTGTACACGGGAGCCTCGGAAATCGGCCAGGGTTCGGACACGATGACGGCGCAAATTGCCGCTGAAGTGCTGGGCTGCACCCTCGGGCGGATCAGAATTATCGCCGCCGACACTGACCTGACGCCTATCGACATCGGCTCCTATTCCAGTCGTGTGACTTTCATGGCGGGCAATGCCACATTGCGCGCCGCGACCGATGTGAAGACGCGAATTGCCTTGGCTGCCGCGCGCAAAGATGAACTGCACGCCGGAAGATTTGATTTTTCGAGATGACCTTGTTTACAAGCAGGGTAGCGCTCCGCCGGCCATTACCAAGACCGCTGACGATGACGTCACCCAGTCCGGTGCCTCGGTCAGTGGCCGCGTCGAAGGACAAATCCTGCGCGGCTCTTTGCAGCAAAAACGCAAAGAAGAAGGCCCGAAAGATTGGATGACGTTCGAGGAAGCCGTAGTCGCCGCCATCGACTTCCACGGTGCTCTTACGGGAACGGGTTCTTACGCCCCGCCTCCCGATGCACGTGGCGGCAAACATAAAGGTGCGGGAGTCGGACCTTCGCCGGCATACTCCTACTCGGCCCAAGTCGCCGAAGTCAGCGTGGACGAAGATACCGGCGAAGTCACCGTTCACAAAGTCTGGGCCGCGCACGATTGCGGCCGCGCGTTGAATCCGGTCTCCGTCGAAGGCCAGATCATCGGTTCCGTGTGGATGGGCATGGGCCAGGCGCTCACCGAGGAAATGATTTGGAAAGATGGCATGCTGATGAATCCCGGCCTGCTCGAATACCGTAGCCCATCGTCGGTAGAATCGCCAGAGATTGAACCGATTATTGTCGAGAGCATCGATCCGGAGGGCCCGTTCGGAGCGAAGGAGTGCAGCGAAGGTTCCCTCGCCGCGACCATCCCGGCGATCGCCAACGCGATCTACGACGCCGTCGGAATTCGCCTGCACGAGTCGCCTTTTACTCCGGAGCGCGTGCTGTCTGCCCTGCGCGCGAAGAAAAATGCGAAGTACATCAACCTCACCGAAGGCATCGATCCCACCTCGCCATTAAAATTCCGGGAGCATGGCGGCTCGCTGTGGTATCGGGGAAAGGGCCCGAAGCGGCATCCCCTGGATCCATCGCGGAGAGAAACAACCGCGCAAGCGGGAGGTGACGATTGAGTCTCCCGCAATTCAAACTGCTGCGCCCGCGCACCCTAGACGAAGCCCGGTCGCTCCTGGCAAGGCACAACAATGCCCGGATCGTCGCAGGAGGCACCGACCTCATCCCATCTATGCGGCAGAAGTTGTTCGAGCCGCAGTACGTCGTGGATATTCGCAACATCGCGGAGCTGAAAGGCATTCGACAGCAGGGAAGCTGGGGTCGAGATCGGAGCTCTGACTTCGCTCACGACCATCGAGCACTCCGATCTGCTGCGGCGTCGCTACCCGGTGCTAACAGAAGCCGCCGCGACGGTCGCTTCGCCTCTCCTTCGTAATATGGGTACGATTGGCGGAAACATTTGCCTGGACACGCGCTGCCTCTGGTACAACCAGTCACTCACCTGGCGAAAAGGATGTGGCTTCTGCATCAAGAAAGATGGAGACTTATGCCACGTTGCCCCCGGTGGAAGCAAGTGCTGGGCAGCGTTTTCCGGTGACACGCCTCCGGCATTGCTGTGTTTGAATGCCGAGATTGAAATCGCCAATGCCGACGGTCTGAAGCGCATTCCACTCCGCGACTTCTATACAAACGAGGTGTCACTATCGCAACCTGCAACCCAACGAACTCGTCACGCGAGTGTTCCTGTCCGAATCATCGGCAGACTATCGCGGCGTGTATCGCAAGCTTCGAGTCCGAGGATCAATCGATTATCCGCTGGCCGGAATCGCCGTCGTCATGAAGCGTTCGAACGGCCACATCGCCGATGCACGAGTTGCGGTCACAGCCGTCAATCCCGCGCCGCTTTTGGTTAAGGGAGCGAGCGAGATTGCTCGCCGGAAAGATCGTCGATGAAGCACTGGCGGAAGCGGTGGGCAACCTTGCAGCGAAAACGGCAAAGCCCCTGACGACATCTGCACTTACGCCAGAGTACCGAAGGGAAATGATCCGGGTATTCACCAAGCGGGCGGTGCTGGCAGCAGCCAGCAACTAGTCAGCGCGAACCAAAAAGGTGCCCCATCTTTTCTTTCTTGGTCTTCAGATACTCTTCAGCATGGCTGCTCGGGGTCACTTCGCAAGGCACGCGCTCAACCACTTCAATTCCGTCGCGTTCCAATGCCGCAACTTTGTCGGGATTATTTGACAGCAGCCGCACTTTCGATACGCCCAGCGCCCTCAGAATTCCCGACGGCATAGCGAAGGCACGAAGATCAGCCTCGAATCCGAGGCGTTCATTCGCCTCAACCGTATCGAGGCCGGCATCCTGCAACTCATAGGCCTGCAACTTGGGCATCAGGCCAATGCCGCGTCCCTCCTGCTGTTCGTAGATGAGCACGCCTGCCCCTTGCTCGGCAATCATAGCCAACGCCATCTCCAGTTGCTGACGGCAATCGCAGCGCAGCGAACCGAAAACATCTCCCGTCAGGCACTGCGAATGGATGCGAACCAGCGGCGCCACTGAATGCACGTCGCCCATCACCAGGGCCACTGCTTCTTCCTTGCGCGAGGCGTCTCTCGGCGAATTCGTGCCTTCGCCAAACTCGCCCTGGAAGCCGAAGATGCGGAACTTACCCCAGCGGGTAGGGAACTCCGCGGACGCAACCTGCTGCACTGAGTGAGAACTCACATCAACATTATAGCGGCACGCAAACGTCGACACCGACGACACCGACGCCACGCCCGGACTGGAGAGCAGTTGGGAAACTACCAAGCCGCATAGCGGTACCTTTGTGGTCGTTCGGGCAAGACTTTGATCAGCACAATTCCTGCCACGAATCCCCCCACATGCGCCCAGAATGCGATTCCGCCGGTTTCTCCCGTCTCGGTAATCGAGGTCGCCGCACCGCTTAGGAATTGCACGAAGAACCAATATCCCAGCACCAGCCATGCGGGCAGGTGAAAGAAAAAAATAGGCGGGAACCACATCAGGACGTGCGCCCGCGGATAAAGTACAAGGTACGCGCCCATCACGCCGGCGATCGCCCCACTCGCGCCCACGCTGGGCACGTTTGACCCCGCATTCAGAAGAATATGAGCCACGGCCGCCGCGAAACCACTGACCAGATAAAAGAGGAGATACGGAAAGTGTCCGAGATAATCCTCGATATTGTCCCCGAAAATCCAAAGGAACCACATGTTGCCGATGAGGTGCAGCCACGAAGCATGCAAAAACATCGAGGTCAGGAGGGGAACAAATGATCCCGGCAACGAAACGGAGGAAGCGCCCGTCAACGCTCGCTCGAAGTGCAGCGGCACAACGCCGAAGTGATAGATCAGGCTGTTCAGGGCTCGATGACTCTGTCCGCCCACCGACAATTCAAAGAGAAACACCACCGTGTTCAGCGCGATAATGAAATACGTAACGAACGGTGTGCTGAATCGGGGCGTGTCATCGCGTATGGGAATCATGCAAGATTAGAAAGTCGGATAGCGCGCCGGCTTTTCAACCACAATGTTAATCGCCGGAGTGAGTTGCCTGGCGGTAGATCGAGATCTGATGCTTGACCACCTCCAGGTCTCCGCTGCCCCATAAATTCGCGGGTTCGATATCATCGTTGGTGTTGGCATCGAATCCCTCGTCCGGCAGCGTGAATTCGTTGAATTGGTGAATCCACAGAAAAATCGGCTGCAGCCTCCGCGCGTATCCCATGAAAGAATCGAATGTAGCGTAGGTGTTGTTCTGCTCCAAAGCGCAGGGCGTCGTCAGGGCAGTAGGGCGGCGTGATCGGACTGGCGGAACATCCCCATCCGTCCTGGCCCGGCAGTCGCGATCGAGGCGGTGAAGTTCTCTAGCTCGGGAGCCAACCTCGTTGTACGAAGGATAGTATGGACAGAACTGAACCGTACAGGAAGTATTGAGCCGGTCGACCCAACTCCAGAACCCATATTCCGGATTGATTTTTATCGGACCGTCGGGCTTGCCTTGCGTAGCCCACAGCGCGGGTTGGCTGTCGAGATATCCCGCCATCATCTTGAACGTGTACTTCGAACTCAGACTCGGGATGCTTCTTTAGAAATTGCCTGAGCTTGTACCACAACGGGTGATCTTCACGGTTTGGATCTTGTGCCGCGCCAAGGTAAATCACCATAAGCGGCTTGCCTTCGTAAATAACGGCGCGCTCGGGATATTTCTGCAGCAGCCCCGCGAAATATTCCGCTTCCTTCTCGAAAGCAGTCTTGCCATCAATGTCCTTGAAGAGAACATTCTCGTCGATGCCACCCAGGAGAGGAATCAGGCCCAGTCGGGTTCCGAGCATTGTCCACGCGGGATAAAGATTGCCAGTATTGTCGCGGATGATTTGGTTTGCAAGGCGGAAAGAAGGAGTGCAGTTCTTGACGTATTTCTTGACGAACCACTCGCTATTAAAGATGCAGCTCACATTGTTGGTGACTTCGCTGGTGGCCGCGTCGATCCCCATGTACTCCATCCAGGCGACGTGCTGTTTGATGACCGCCGGATCCGCGCTGTCGTACCCGCCTCCGACCGGTTTCATATCTTTGGATTGCAATAGCGGCATGGCCACGCTGCTTTGAAAGGTTACCGCCTTCGGTCCGAACCAAGCCTCGTATTCCATGACCACTATGTGGCTGTTCCCGTTGACAAGCAAAGGACCTCGACTGCCACCGGCTGGTGAGGCGCCGAGTGCGGCCAAGGGCAGAAGAACGGAGACAGTTGCAGCCAAAAAGCACTCAGGAAACGAAATTCGCATGCACACGCTATTATAAACTCGGCGGTTAATTTCGGGCCGTGGGGTAAAACCATCGGACTCCAGCCGCGAAGCGGCGTAAGAATGCAGCCCGCGTCGCAAGAGTTTGGGGAAAAACTCTCGATTCGTGTCAGGGTATGCCTTCAGGCATACCGTAACTCGCTGAAAAATGGGTCCGGCTTTAGCCGCTGGGGCCCGATGTCGCAACAGTAAACGGCATTTTTCGCAACCCATGGCGCAAGTCGTGGGCAAAAGTTCGCGGCAGACAATCCCAGGCGGGACGAAAGATTGTTTTCCCGCTCGCATCCTTCAGCCCTGCGATAATGCTTTTCCAAGTCAACTAACGCCTTACCGCAAACGCGGACCAGCAGCGAAATGTGTTCTCCAACTGCTACAGTAAATGGACAAAGCGCAGCTCATATGAATGCCGTCCTCATCCTCGACAAGCCCGCCGGACTGACTTCGCACGATGTCGTTAATCGCGTTCGTCGCATCCTGCAAGAGCGCTCGGTGGGGCATGTCGGCACTCTCGACCCGCTCGCCACCGGAGTACTGCCGTTGGTGGTTGGCAATCTCACCCGCCTGGCTCAGTTCTATACCTCGTCCGAGAAAACCTACGAGGGCACGATCCGCTTCGGCTTCGCCACCGATACTTACGACGCCGAAGGCGAACCGGCCAGTCCAGCCCAGGAGGTCGCGGTATCGTTGGATCAACTGCGCCAACTTGCCCGCCGATTTCGAGGCATGATCGAACAGACACCGCCGCCATTCTCAGCCAAGAAAATTCAAGGCGTGCCTGCCTACAAACTGGCTCGCAAGCACACCGAAGTCGCGCTGAAACCTGTTCAAGTAGAGGTTAAAGAATTCGAAATTACAGGCATCGATGCCTACGTAAGCCCGGACGCCCCCGTCCAGGCAGGCGAGCAAAGCTTGCCAGGATGCGTGGCCAGTTTCCGCGCCCGTGTCGCTTCCGGAACCTACATGCGTTCCGTAGCCCACGATATGGGTCGACTCATTGGATGCGGCGCCCATCTGGCATCACTACGACGGACGGCTGTCGGCGAGTTTGACTTAGGCGACGCCCACACGTTAGAGGAATTAGAAATAGCCTTTAAGACAGGTGATACGGACGACATCTTCATTCATCCCCGGAAACTGCTCCCGCAATTTCCGTCCGTCACCGCAAACGAAGAGATGGCCGCCCGCATCCGCAGCGGCCGCCCCGTGAATCTACCCGAACTCTCCCAATCCCGAACGGTAAAAGTCTTCACCGGACAAAGGGAACTGATCGCAATCGCGACCCGCGTAGCGGGCACATTATTCCACGCCAAAATCGTACTGGCGTCAGAGTCCGGACGCGTAATCGCGTAGGGCCGGACGGCCCGCCTGGGCAGCCAAGCCAGGTCGGCAGAACTGCACTCATTCCTAAAATCAGATGTCGCCGTTGCGGCCCAAGCTGCCGGCAATAATTCAAGGCAAATGGGAAACAAGAACGACTCGGCAAGCATTGTGAACGCAATTAGTGCATAATGTACGGCACTGTCTGGGGCGGAACATCAAGCCTCGTCGACGAAAGTGGGGAGTAATGCTGCAACGTGAAGCTGACTGCCGCGCTTTGGCGCGTCGCGCTATCGTGGTTCCTTTCACTCTTATGGCTGTGTTTTTGTTTGTTGCAACCGTGTCTCAACCGGCGCAGTCCCAAACCTACAAGGTCATTTACAACTTCACGGGCATAGGGACAGATGGGGCGAATCCTTATGGAGGGCCTATCCTCCTAAACGGAAATCTCTATGGCACCACGTATCTCGGTGGGAGCGACGGCAATGGAACTGTTTATCGGCTTTCACCCAGCGGCTCCTCATGGAAGCACACTTCGTTGTACAGCTTCAATGGTCCACCCGACGGGGCCGGCCCAGGCTTTGGGTCTTTGGCCTTGGGCCCCGACGGCGCTCTCTTCGGAACCACTGAGGGCGGAGGATACTTTGGCAGTGACTTTGAGATCTGCTCCTGCAAGGGGAAGGAAGTTCAGATCCACCAGTTTGGCCGCGGAACGGACGGAGCTCAGCCCCTTGGCGGAGTGGTCCTGGATTCGGCGGGCAATTTCTATGGAACGGCCAACCTGGGGGGTACCCTTGGGGATGGCACAGTCTTTGAGGAAAAGAAGTCCGGGAACAAGTGGACTGAGATCACGCTCTACAATTTCACCGGCGGGAACGATGGCATCAATCCGGAGGCAGGCGTGACGCTCGATGCTCACGGCAACCTTTACGGTACGACCTCCACCGGCGGTGCCGATGGAGACGGCGTGGTCTACAAGCTTTCTCGCCACGGTTCCGGCTGGAAACAAACCGTCCTGCACACTTTCCACGGTAAGAATGATGGCGCAAATCCAGTGGGAGGCTTGGTTCTGGACAAAGCCGGCAATCTTTACGGCGGTACTTTCGACGGCGGAGCCAACGGCGGCGGCGTCGTGTACAAACTGGCGCCTTCCGCTAAAGGCTGGAAGTTTACCACGCTCTACAGCTTGACCGGCGGCTATGGGGGACCCTACAACAAGCTCACGCTCGCCAACGGAAACATTTACGGCTTTACCGAAGCTGAAGGCGCGAATGGCTTCGGCTCGGTATTCAAGCTGGTTCCAGGAAAGAGCGGCTGGACCTTTACCGATCTTTATGACTTCGTCGGCGGCAGCGAGGGCGCGCAGCCCTACGGCAGCCTAGCCGTGGACAAAGATGGAAATGTCTTTGGCACAACGAACACAGGCGGAAGCCAGAACCAGGGCCTCGTCTTTGAGATCACGCCGTGAACTGTGTCGAGAGAGCGTGAGCGTGAGACCGGATTGCAGGGGAGCTTGCAATCTGGTCGACCTTTGGGCTACGTCCCGCACGCCAACGCCAAATATTCAATGTCCGATAATAGGTATTATGTAAACTTAAGAATAACTCGTAGGTGATCAGGCATCCGGGTGCAGCAAGCTATTTAAATCCTCGCGGAACCGCCTCAACTCCTTCAGCCTGTCCGGTGTAGCTTCAACGATCTCCTGCTTCGCTTGAAAGACATTCCGGCCTCCGCTTTCAACCAGAACCCCGATGGCTTCTCCCATCAGCCAGCCTGGAGTGCCCAGCATCTGCAGTCCGTCCGGCGACGGCACCAGCAGCGCGATGCAATTTTCCCGCACAACTCCAACGCACTTGGGAAAACGATCGAAGACCTTCAACTCGAATCCCGCCACGTAGATTTGCTGGAGCTGTTCCGCCGGATCAGGCATGACAAGAATTGAGCGATTGAATCATTGACTGATTGAGTCATTAAGAAACAAGCAATGCTTCAATGTCTCAATGACTCAATCACTACATCTTATATCGGCCCATATCCTCGTCATTCAGGCCTTCCAGCCACTTGCGCAGCTCTTCGCTGGTCACGCGGTCGGATGCGGTGGTGGCCAACTTGGAATTCTTCAGAACTTCATCCTCGACGAAGATCGGACAATCGACTCGCAAAGCCAGCGCCAGCGCATCCGACGGCCGCGAATCAATGCTGACAATCCGCCCTTCGCGCTCCAGCCAGATCACGGCATAAAACGTGTCTTCCCGCAGCTCCGTGACCACCACTTTATGGACGTTGGCGTCGAGGCCGACCAGGACGTTTTTGATTAGATCGTGGGTCATGGGCCGTGGCGTGCTGACCTTCTCGATCTCCAGCGCGATTGCGTTGGCTTCGTAGATTCCAACCCAGATGGGCAAAACCGTGTCTGTACCCGCGTCTTTAAGGATCACGATTGGCATATTTGTAACAGGGTCCATGAGCAGGCCGCGAATTTTCATTTCGACTTCCATCGTGATCTCCGGAAAAGCTCCTTATACCACTAATTGCCCTAAAAGGCTGTTGGGAAAAACAGCCGTTGTGATGACAGTCACATATTCTCCAACGCCCGGCTTTGCATCCTCTGGGGCAGTAAAGTTAAAGACTTTGTTTTGCGAGGTCCGGCCGATCCATTGGCCACGGGCCTCATTCTTCCCTTCAACCATCACTTCAAGAGTCGACCCTAGATACCTTTGATAGCGGCGCCTTTGGATCTCGCGTTGCTTCTCGTTGACGACGGCGAGACGACGCGCCTTCTCTTCGTCCGGGATCGCGTCTTCCAGACTCAGCGCCGGAGTGTTCGGCCGCGGCGAATACTTGAATCCGAAGATGGCGTCGTATTCAACTTCGTCGAGCAGCGACAAAGTTTCCTCGAACTCAACCTGAGTCTCGCCCGGAAACCCGACGATGATGTCGCTGGTAATGCTAATTTCCCGTCGCGCGGCCTTGATCCATGCGATGCGCTCCATGTATTCATCGCGCGTGTACAGCCGCTGCATTGCATCGAGCACACGTGGAGAACCGCTTTGCACTGGCAGATGGACGTGATCGCATAGCGTAGGAACAGCGTCGATTGCATCAATAATGTCACGGCCAAAATCTCTGGGATGCGAGGTAGTAAATCGCACTCGCCGAATGCCCGGCGTTTCGCCTACCGCTGCCAGCAATTCCGCGAAGCTCTTCTTCCCTGCTGGATCCTTATAGGAATTCACGTTCTGCCCCAGCAACTGGATCTCGGTATAACCCAGGTCGGCCATCTGTCCAGCTTCGAACAAAACAGACTCCGAAGTCCGGCTGCGCTCCTTGCCGCGCGTGAACGGGACGACGCAGTAGGCGCAGAACTTATCGCAGCCTTCAATGATCGTGATGTACCCGCGATGCGGATTGGTGCGGGCGGTGAATTCCGTCTCAAAGCATTCGTCGGTCTCGCGGTCGTCCAGTCCGGTGACGCGCTGCTTCCCTGCTTCAATCTGGATGAGCATTTGCGGCAGATTGCGATACGACGCGGAGCCGCACACCATGGACACATAAGGCGCGCGGTCGAAAATCTTTTCGCCTTCCTGCTGCGCCACGCAGCCCAGCACGCCGAAGCGCTTGCCCTGCTTATAGAATTTCTTGTAGTCGGAAAGGCGATTAAAGACCTTCTGCTCCGCCTTGTCGCGGATCGAGCAGGTGTTGTACAGCACCAGCCCAGCCTCTTCAACCGTCGGTACCTGGCGGTAGCCCTCGGACACCAGCGTGCCCACAACCTTTTCCGAGTCGTGAGCATTCATCTGGCAACCGAAAGTTTCGAGGTAGAAAGTCTTCTGCGAGTCGTCGGCCATCCCAGCTCAAGTATAGCGCAGCGACCAAGCGGGATTCGTCAGGCATTTCAGCCAGGAGTGCAGCCGTGGAGAGATTTTAAGACGCAGATCACGGCAAACATCACGCGGCTGCGCCGGAACAGTCGCGCCGCGACGGCAAGAAGTTCAAATATCCCTTGCGCCGCGGTTTTGACTATTTTGTCTATTTTATCTAGTATAGACGTTATGCGAACTGTCTCTGCAACGGATGCCAAGCAGCGACTCGCGGCGCTTCTGGACGCTGCCCAGCGAGAGCCGGTCGTCATCCGACGCCAAAACCGGGATGTTGCCGTGATCATGTCAGCTCAGGAATACGAGAGGATGCGCGACCTCAATGCCGCCGAATTCCAGCGCTTTTGTGATCGAGTCGCGGCTCGGGCCAAGGCCCGAGGCCTGACTGAAGCGGTGCTGAAGAAATTATTGAAGGATTGATGCGCGTTCGCGAGCGCATCGTCGCCGATACCAACTGCCTGGTTAGCCGGCTCCTGCTGCCATCGTCAGTTCCGGGAGACGCGGTTCGCAGGGCCGCCGATTCTGGACTATTGCTCGCCTCCGAAGCCACCATGAACGAGTTGGCCGATGTCCTGGCTCGGCCTAAATTCGACCGCTATATCAGTCTTGCAGACCGTCAGCAGTTCCTGCGATTGCTTGGGCGCGTAGCTGAGTTCGTGCCAATTGTCTATCCAATCCGCGAATGCCGCGATCCCAAAGACGACAAATTTCTCGAGCTCGCCTTGAATGGAAGGGCGCATCTGATCATCACTGGAGACGCCGATCTGCTGGCTCTCCATCCCTGGCGGGAGATCGCGATTGTTACGCCGGCGCGATATCTCAAGCGCTAACCGGCTGGTGGTTAGTGCCCACGTTGCAAGGTGCGCAAATCTGGGCCAGCCACCCAAAATCAGAGTTTTTCCGCGACCTGTTAGGCCGCAAATGCTCGCTTCACATCTGGCAATAAAAGATAGACGAGAATGGCCACATCTACGGCCGCGCGCAGCAAGTGAAAAGGCGTGGGAAAGTGGACGAGCCGAACCATCGCCGAAAGCAGCCAGATCACGGCAAAGATGAGAGTGAGTATCCGCGCCCAATTCTTCATCGCCCACAGGCCGAAGCCCATCACGATGTAGAGCAGAGCAAACAGCAGGATGGCAACGCCAAAGGTCTTACCCAGCCCAGAAACGAACCGCTGGAAGAAGGCGTCCCCGGCAACGCTCGCGATCATGTGCGCGCTAAGGTGCGCGAACCCGATAAGCGCGAATCCGACCGCCACATAGGCCGCCCCACGCAACCAATGCAGGATAGCAATGAGAGTAACGCCCACTGGACGCATATCGCACCTCCCAAGCAAGAGTGGCGCGGAGCGTAACAGAGTGGCGGAGCCGGGTCAAGCGAGGTCCGATGGCTCACGCCTTCTTCTTTGCGCAAACATCCGTCTGTCCCCGGTTTATTCTTTGTTGCCTTACAATGCCGATGCGTTCACTCGAGGAAGTCCCCGCCCAAGCGGAGCTTGGACGGGCCACCTTTGGAAGCAAGTTGAGCGTCGTGGTATGGGCCGCCCGCCAAGGTGAAAATCATTTCACGTATCGCGATTCGCAAGATGAGTATAAACTTGTCGCCGTTTTTGAAAGTGCTCGAAGCTTCCGCACGAAGGAGAGTACGGATGAATCCCCAGAGCAAGGGACGCGGTCGGATGTTCGCAAGACTTCCGCAGCCTGCGAAGATACTGGCTTTCACGCTGGTGCTGGCCGCGCTGGCTTGTGTGGCGCAAACTCCCAACCCAGCGACCTTTCATTTGCTCTACCAGTTTAAATCCGGGCGTGATGGCTCCAGTCCTTATTCGAGTTTGACTCTCGATGCCAAGGGGAATCTCTATGGAACCACGGAAATTGACGGTGCTTACAGCTACGGAACGGTGTTCAAAGTAAGTCCCGAGGGCAAGGAGACTGTACTGCACAGTTTCACTGGGTCCGGCGGCGACGGAGCCAATCCGGTCGCGCCTCTGATCAGGGATGCCGCCGGCAATCTCTACGGAACCACCGAATACGGCGGCCTGTTCGGGGGCGCATGTGGCGGCAACGGCTGCGGAATCGTATTCAAGATCGATCCGTCGGGCAAAGAGACAGTATTGTATAGCTTCACCGCGGAAAACGGTGACGGGATGAATCCGTGGCAGGGCCTAGTCCGAGATTCGGCGGGCACTCTTTACGGAACCACGCTCGAGGGCGGGGCCTTCGGCGGCGGAACCGCGTTCAAGCTCAATTCCGCGGCCAAGGAGACGGTACTCCACAGCTTCAATCCCAACTCTATTTCTGGGGACGGATGCTTTCCGCTAGGCGGATCTTTGGTGCGGGATTCCCTAGGCAACCTTTACGGAACCACCGAGGCCGGCGGTTCCCAGGGGGCTGGAACAGTTTTCAGACTGGATCGCAGCGGAACAGAAACCATACTGTACAACTTCGCGTTCGACAGCAGCGATGGTTCATTCCCTTACGGAAGCCTAGTCCGAGACGCAGCGGGGAACCTTTATGGCGTAACCATGCAGGGCGGCGCTTACGGCCCCGGCGTCGTGTTTAAGTTGGATGCCAACAATACCGAGACGGTAATTCACAGCTTTGGGGGCAGTGGCGACGGCGCCTCACCAGGAGGTGGGTTGATAACGGATGGCGCCGGCAATCTTTATGGCACTACTCAGTTCGGGGGCACTTCGTATTTTGGCACTGTTTTCATGCTTAGCCCAAGTGGCAATGAAACCATCCTGCATGGCTTTTCGGGCAAAGACGGAAACGAACCCGGCTGGGGTGTCGTCCGCGATTCGAAGGGCAACCTGTATGGAAGCACCCAGTATGGCGGCGCATACGGCGGGGGCGTGGTCTTCAAAATCGTTCCCTAATCGGGAAATGCGCACTGCGAAAGGAATCTATTGATGAGTATCACTCGACGCGCAAACGGACTCATTGCCGTCTCGTCAGCGACTCTCACTGGTGCGCTCGCTTTCGCCGGTTTGCTTACGCTCCTGTTTATCTCTCCTTCGTCCGCGTCAGGTCAGGCTTTCAGTTTGTTGCACCAGTTCCGGTCCGGCCCAGGAGGGATTAATCCCTATGCCGGCGTGGTTCTGGATGCGAAAAGCAATCTCTACGGCACAACTTACAATGATGGAGCTTTCGCCTCTGGGACAGTATTCAGAATCAATTCATCGGGCAAAGAGAAAGTCCTTCACAGCTTCAGCCAGACTGGAGGCGACGGGACGTTCCCGTGGTATGGCAGCTTGGTGAGAGATTCCTCCGGCAATCTCTACGGCACCACGCTTACGGGCGGCACCTATGAACAGTGCTGCGGAACGATATTCAAAGTAGATGCATCGGGCAAGGAGACCGTACTGTACAGCTTCACAGGTACGGGCGAGGATGGCTATTTTCCACAGGCAGGCGTAGTCCGCGACCCATCCGGTAACCTCTACGGTATGAGTGAATCGGGGGGTACGGGTGGCGCGGGAACGGTGTTTAAACTCGACACGAGAGGCCAGGAGACGGTGCTTTATAGTTTTACCGGCTCGACCGATGGTGGATTTCCCCAGGCGGGTTTGGTCTTGGATACCAAGGGGAACCTCTACGGCACCACATCTGGGGGCGGCTCTTCTTCCTACGCCGGAACCGTCTTTAAGGTCGACTCGACGGGTACGGAAACTGTCCTGTATACCTTCACGGGTTCGTCCGACGGCGGCACTCCACAATCAGGATTGATTCGCGATTCTCGCGGTAACTTATACGGAACAACCAGTGCCGGGGGCGCTATAGGCTACGGAACTGTGTTCAAGATCAATGCTCAAGGTCAGGAAACCGTGCTACACAGCTTCGGCGGTGGTTCGGACGGCGCTGCTCCTTCTGAGAGTAGTCTGGTTCGCGACTCCGCGGGCAATCTTTACGGCACAACTCCGCAGGGTGGCTTCACGGACTTCGGCATAGTGTTCAAAATCGACCCCAAGGGCAATGAAACCGTGCTCCACACGTTCTCCGGAAGCGACGGCAAGATTCCCTACGGAACCCTCGTGATAGACAAGGCCGGAAATTTATATGGCACGACCTACGAAGGGGGAGCTTACGGCGGCGGTGTCGTGTTCAAGATCGCTCCGTGATGTTTGAATCAGGACAGTCTGAAAGAGTGGAGGCGCTTAGTACAACAAAATGCGAGGCGCTTCCCATTGTGGGAAGCCTGTAGACAGACAGCGTTCGCCCACTTTGCCTCAACGTAAGGATGAGGGTCAGTCAAGCAAATTCCAGCCCAAGCAGGGCTTGGACAGGCCACCCTCAGTGAATCCGGGTGCTGCACCGCCGCCTCTCCCGCAGGCGAACTAAAGTATTGATTCAATGGCGCTAGCGGGTCCGCACGCTGTCGACGCATCTAATGAAAACAGAGGTGCTTCCATGAAGAGATTGTTTCTTTTGACGGCCAGCTTGATCGTGGTTACGGCGCTTTCCGCGGTGGCTGCGCCTAACGTGAGTACGCCAAAATCGCCCGTATTTCCCGGCACTTTGGCGAATGCGCGTTTTGTCTACGTTGCTTCCTATGACGGAGATCAGTTCGATGGGAAAGTGCTTCCCGAAGATCGGGCTGCGATCAACGCGGTGCAGAACGCCATTCAAAATTGGGGGAAACTGACGATCGTTTACCAGCCGTCCCAGGCCGACATTTTCATCCTGGTAACCAGCCGGCCTTCTGAGGATTTGATGGCCGTGTACGATGCCCATACGCCAAGCAGTTTCCTCTGGCGGGTTATGGGACGCGACGGTCTCCAGTCCGGAGAAACTCCGCTGGTCACCCAATTCGAGAAGGGATTCGAGAGTGTGCAGCGCAACGTGAACTAGCCGTCAGCCCGACGACTACGACACGTCTTGCGGCTTTGATCAGTCCCGTAAGTTCCTGTTAAGGATCCAGTGCTCGATCACCCTCGAGCACTGGATTTGTACCTCCGCCCGCCGCAACCGGTTCACAACTATTTACTTGTTTTTACCTGCATTGACACATCCACTCGCCTCTTCAAGTATGTTGCTCCCGTGCTGGTTCTCACTCGGATCAGGACACCACCCAAGCCGGAACGACCACTCGGAGGCATCGATGCGCGCGCTCAAACACATTCCAGTTTGTCTCTTGGTATGCACCCTTGCAGTCTTCTGTCCCCCCGACGTGCTCGCGCAGCAGAATTCCGACGCTGCAAAGACAGCGACTCAGCCAGCGGAGCGCGATGGGCAGCACGACTTCGACCCCCTTATTGGCAGTTGGAAAGTTCATTGGAAGCGCCGCCTGCATCCCTTGACCGGATCCACTACTTGGGTCGAGTTTGATGGCATCGATGTCTACCGAAAGATTTGGGACGGCCGCGCAAATTTCGATGAGATCGAGATTGACAGCCCTTCCGGCCACATCGAAGGTTCGACCTTGCGCTTGTACAATCCTCAAACTCATCAGTGGAGCATCTATTGGGCGAACAGCAAAGATGGCAAAGTGTCAGCACCCAATGTCGGTGAGTTTAAGGATGGGCAAGGTGAGTTTTACACCCAAGACACCCTGGACGGCAGGCTTCGCTACAACCGATATATTTGGTCAAAGCTGACTACGAACTCACCCCATTTCGAAGAATCCTGGTCCGATGACGGAGGCAAGACCTGGGAAGTGGACGGGATTGCGGACATGACGCGGGTGAGCGAGGACGCCCTCAAATCGACGACGCCACCAATCCAAGATGCGGCGAAAGCAGAATCGCAATCAACCGTCCGCGACGGACAACACGATTTCGATTTCTACTTTGGCACCTGGAAACAGCATTTAAAGCGCCTCCAGAATCCCTTGACCGGTTCCACTACCTGGGCAGAGTTCGACGGCACCATCGTCGTCCGAAAGGTATGGGATGGGCGCGCCAATTTAAATGAATTCGAGGGCGAAGGTTCAAACGGCCACATCGAAGGCCTAACCCTGCGCCTGTACAATCCGAAAACTCATCAGTGGAGCCTGTATTGGGCAAACAGCAAGGCCGGCGTTTTGAGCCTGCCACCCACGGTCGGCGAATTCAAGAATGGACGCGGCGAGTTTTTCTGCCAGGACACTTTGAATGACAGGGCGATCCTGGTTCGATACGTTTGGTCGGACATCACCCCGAACTCCGCACACTTCGAACAATCCTACTCGGACGATGGCGGCAAGACGTGGGAAGTAAATTGGATCTCCACAATGACGCGGACGCAACCCGCAGGCGATCAAGGGCGTTGACCTCTAAGCTCGAGGCCATCGAGATTTCTCACCGTCGAGAACATCCAAAATCGAATCTCGCACGTACTCCTAGAAGGAGTCCACACAAACGCTTCGCTGCAGGAGGCTTCGATGACACTCAACTTCCGAAAATCTACAAGATGGATCCTTTGCGGCATTGCCCTGCTTTCCTTTGCCGCCGGATCACTCTTTACCGCGCGACTCGCGCGCATCGACCAAGTCCGAGCCGATAATAATCGCGTCTTTGAGCTTCGCGTTTACCACACTCTGCCCGGCAAAGTGCCGGAACTGGAGTCGCGGTTTCGCGACACCACTTCAAAGCTGCTCAGTAAACACGATCTGAACGTCGTAGGCTACTGGGTCCCCGAGGATGCGCCCGCCTGGGACAACACATTCATCTTTATGTTGGCTCATCCCAGCCGCGAGGAAGCGAAAAAAAACTGGGCCGCGTTTTTGGCCGACCCGGGATTTCAAGAGGTATTGAAAACCGAGCAGGCCGACAAAACAGTAGAAAAAATCGATGTCACATACATGCGCCCGACCGATTTTTCAGCGATGAAATAGCCATGGGTTGCCCCAGGTCTCGCGCCTTTCGAGACCTGGGTTTCCGCGACTCTGACAATAATGGCCCCCGCGGCAAAAGGGCCGGCTAAAACGTAATGTGAAACACCGACCCGCATTGCACGCCAATATTGTCGTCACATTCGGGTTGTTCGGACCCACCGAGGGGCGTGCTGCCATAGAAATCGCCGTCCGAGCCTAGGACCAAGCCCATCTGTTGGTAAAATGGGTCCCCGCTTTGGTCCTCTGTGAAGTCGTAGAGGTCGGCTATGTTTCCTTTCGTGTCAATTCTGAAAATGCATCCCCCACCAAAGGCGCAGTTGTTGACCTCTTGGATGCCGTACAGGTTGCCTTTCGAGTCTCTCGCGAGATGGCTGGCGTAGAGCGAATTCCGCACCTGGCCCTTAGTGCACGGGGGATCGGTGCACGGGCTGAAGGTGAAGAGCACACTGTACTTGCCAGTCGTATCCACTTTGAAAATGGTTCCCAAGCCGTACTCCCAATTTGTCTTTTTGATGGTATCGCCGCCACTATCAGCAATGCCATAGAGGTTGCCTGCGGAGTCGATAATCAGGCCCATAGGAGCCGAGCCGTCATGCGGCCCGGTGAATTTATGGAGGGCGGTGAACTTGCCGCTGGTATCCAGCTTGTAGATGGTTCCGCAGCCTTCTTCCTTGTTCATGCCCCAGCCCGGATATTCGCACTTGAGATTGCCGCCATAGACAGCGGTGCCGTAGATGTTGCCCTTGGCGTCAAGCACCAAGCCTCCCTCAGGCTGGATTCCGTCCGTTCCTTTAAAAACATGAATCACGCTAAATTTGCCAGAGGGCGTGATTTTAAACAGCGTTCCACAGCCCAAATCATTCCTGACCAAATTGCAATTGGGTTTGCCCCCGTATGGCGACATGCCGTACACGTTACCGTGCGCATCCACGGCAACCGGAGAATCGAGGCAGCAGCCCTTGGCTGTGTCTCCGGCAACAAACAAGACGGTTTCCTGCCCCTGCGGCTCGACCTTGAAGACTACGGATGCGCCGCCAACAAAACCGTTCCCTTGTGTCGTGCCATATAGGTTGCCCTTCGCGTCTCGGGCCAACCCTGCAAAGGGACCGTATCCATTGTTCCCGCCTTCAAAGCGGTAGAGCACGGTCTCGTTGCCAGCGCTGTCGATCTTGAACACCGTCCCGCAAGTGTCTAAGCTGCAGGTGGGGATGCCACCAAACTTGGTCGCGCCATAGAGATTGCCTTGTTCGTCCCCGATGATGGGGTTAGGATCTGCGCCGTCCGTCCCTCCGCCGAACGCATGCAGGACGGTGTAGGTCTGCGGGCTCGCTGGCGGTGTGGCCATCGCGAACAGCGCCAATGCGAGTACTGCGCTAACCAGCATCTGTGGTTTTCTCAAGGGTTTTACCTCCGGCGATTGCCATGGAAGAATGATCCGCTTGGCAGATCGCGCCGCCGACCATAACGCTGCTGCGCTATAGATTTGTCACAGAAATGTAAAAGGTTATGCAGAGAAAGGTGACGTAGACGCGAGGCACTCGGCGGTATCACGTGGAAGCCTTCGAAGCTTCGCGCTAGAATCACAGGCGCATGCTTCGCACCCGCTTGTACGCAGACCCACACGGCCGCTTCGTTCATGACCTCATCTTCGAATCATGTTCCCGCTTCCCGCACAAGACCGCCATCATCGATTCCTCCTGTGACGAAAGCTCTTGCAACCGGCGCATCACGTACGCACAATACGCCGAACTGGTCGAGCGCCTGGCCCGTGGGCTCGTCGCCGCCGGCCTCAAGCCCGGGGATGTCCTTGCCATTTATCTCCCCAACTGCTGGGAGTTCTGCGCTATCTATCATGCCGCCAGTCTCGCCGGAGCCATCCCCACGCTGCTGAACCCGAGCTATCGCGAGCGCGAAGTGCGCTACCAGTTGGAGAACTCGGGCGCGGCCCTGCTCATCACCGATGGGCCGTTGCTTCAGGAAATCAATCTTGGGGACCTTCCCAACCTGCGTCGCGTCTACACCACGCGCCAATCGGCGGCTGGAGCCGAACTCTTTGCCAGCCTGCTGAAGCCTGTTTCGGTAGGGTGCCCCACCCCTGATAAGCCTTCTGATCAAACCCTCGCTGCACTTCCCTACTCCAGCGGGACGACCGGTCTTCCCAAGGGCGTGATGCTCTCGCACTTCAATCTGGTCGCCAACGTTTACCAGTTCATCGGCCCGCACGCCAGCGAAATGTCGGGCGACGATGTGGCTCTCTGCTTCCTGCCGCTGTATCACATCTACGGCCTTAATGTTGTCCTTAACCCGATACTCACGCTGGGAGGGACCCTGTTACTGATGCCGCGCTTCAACCCCTCCCAATTGCTGTCTCTAATCGTGGACGAAAATGTAACGATGATGCCGGCCGTGCCGCCCGCTCTGAACGCGTTGTGCCAGGCCGCCGAAGCCGGAGAGTTCCCTAAGCACCATCGTCTGCGCTGGGTGAAGTCGGGCGCCGCCCCGCTCGCCCCCGAACTTGGCCGCCGCTTTACCGAACTGACTGGAATTTTAGTGTGCCAGGGCTATGGCATGACCGAAGCTTCGCCGGTGACGCACGTCGGCTACCTCGAGCCTGAACTGTACAAACCGGAATCCATCGGCCAACCGCTGGCGCAAACCGATTGCCGCGTAGTAAGCGCTGCGGGCATCGACGGAAACGAAACCGAGGTCGCCGCAGGCGAGCCTGGCGAACTGGTCATGCGCGGTCCGCAATTCATGATGGGCTATTGGAAGGATCCGCAGGCCACCGCCGCCGTGCTTCACGATGGATGGTTCTGGTCGGGTGACATCGTGACCCGTGACGCGGACGATTTTTATTACGTCGTCGACCGCCGCAAAGAGATGATTAAGTACAAAGGCTTCCCCGTTGCGCCCGCCGAAGTCGAAGCCTTGCTGCTCGAACATCCCGCGGTACGCGATTGCGGCGTGGTGGGCCGCGCCGACCCCACCGCCGGCGAGATTCCAGTAGCCTTCATCGTGCTGCGCGAAGGCTCCGTCGCCAGCAAGAAATTAGAAGAAGACCTCTGCGGATTCGTCGCCGAACGCCTGACCTCATACAAGCAGCCCCGGCAAATCCATTTTGTCGACGCCCTGCCCAGGACGCCCTCGGGAAAGATCCTGCGCCGAGAGTTGCGCAAGGTCTTCTCTTCGGGGTGAGCGGGGGCTTGCCCGGCGCAGCCGTCCCCGCCCAATCATTTAGCGCGGAACTTTCCCAGCGCTCCCTCCGTACTCTATACCGACCGCGGCTTTCAGCCGCCGACGCGCGGACACCGCGCTACACAAGGAGCCCATCATGGACGGAAATTTGGTCGGTCTCGTAGCAGTGATTATGGTCTTCGGCATTCCGCTTGCCGCAATGTATACCTTTTACCATGTGCGCAAACTGCGCACCGACGAACGCCTGGCCGCACTGGCGCGCGGAGTCAACGTGCCCATGCAGCCCGAACTCTCCGAAGCTGCCCGCTCGCGACGCTCCGGCATCCTGCTGGTCACCGGCGCCCTCGGCTACATGATTACATTTGCGCTGATCGGTCGGGTTGAGTCCGATGCATGGACGGCCGCAGCGTTCGGAATCATCCCGCTCAGCATCGGAATAGGTTTTTTCGTCGATTCCGCGCTGATCCGCCGCGACCTCCACGCGTAATGCTTTTCGAAAGATGTGTGTATCTTGAGTAGGGCCGGGTCTCTGACCCGGCCAACGCATCTGATAGGTCGTAGCCGCGTAGCGGCGCAACAATGCAGCCCACGGCGCAAGCCGCGGGGAAAAGCAAAAAACCAACAAGCCCCAGCGGGGCGAAAAAACTTCTCGCATACAGACTCGGCGCGCACCCTAATCGCCGGTCAGAAATCTGTACTGCTCCTTGCTCAACGGCACCACGCTGAGCCTCCCCTGCCGCACCAGCGGCGAATCGGCGAACAACTTGTTAGCTTTGACTTCAGCCAGCGTCACCGGCTTAGCCAACGCCTTCCCTGCTTTTATCTTCACCAACGGAGTTTTAGGATCACTCGCGTCGACGGAAACCACCGTCGCACTCCCGACGGCGCTCTTGTGATCGCCAGTTTCGTAGATGACCAGGCGGTCCCCGCCTTTCATCTCCCGCAGATGCTTCACCGCCACGGGATTCGTAACCCCATCCCAATTCGTGTTCTGTTCCCGCTGCAAATCCGCAAAGGAATATACCGTCGGCTCGGTCTTCAATAGGTAGTCCATGAGTTGTCCCTCGTGCAGGAGTATTGCAGAAGTAGGCCACAAATCAGGCTCTTTCGGCAAGGCGAGACGTCGCGTGCGCCCTCGCTCGTACGCACCCGAACGAATCTGTCGTCACGAGCGCAGTCGAGGAACCTCGCGCCCCCGGCACGCGACCCCCAAGCCTACCGCTCCGCCGAATCGGCTCCCAACCGCCACCACGCCTCACGATACTTTTCGTACCGCCCGCCCCCTCCCGGATAGAACTTCAAACACTTTCGCGGCGAAAACGCCTTCACCGGAATGATGTACCACAGATCCAGCGGAACAATGTACACCGCCAGAAAATCGATCTCATCCGCCGTATACGGCGCCGTGCACCCGCGCGCCGTGATGCTGTACCGTTTCTCGCCCACATATCGTGTCGACTTCACCTGCACCCGTAACAACCGTTTTCCCGTGCCCACCACCAGGTCATAACGCTCACTGTCTCCCCAGGGCGTCAACACGCTCAACCCCAGCCCAGTCGCTTTGTGCAAAAAAGCCGCCTCCGCCTGCTCCCCCGACCACTTCCGCGTGTCCCCCGCGGCCGCAATGTCCCCCACCCAGATCGCATCCTGTAACTCCATATTCACCCCATTTTTTGAGCAATAAAAAAGGGTCCGGCAGAAGCCGCACCCAGATTCTCGCAAAGTTATAAACCCAGACTGTATTATATCACACCTAACCAAATCCCCATCAAACAAACCATGTGGCGAGGGCGCCCTCGCCCGCGTGCGAACGAGAAAACAATCTGTCATCCCGCAAGAAATCTTTGACGGTAAGAAGATCTGTCATCCCGAGCGCAGTCGAGGGACCCTGTGTCTCCCAATCCAGCCAGACAAAAGGGTGCCCCATCTTTCCGCGTTCTCTGCGGAAAGGTGGATACGGGAATCTCGAGCAGCGAGGGGCAGACCTAGCGCAGCGCGGCTGATTTCACTAAACTCATGCTATGGCCAGCGGTTCCATCGACGAGAAACAGCACGCGCACGAATTGATCGATCGCATGGCACCCGCCAAGTCTCCGCCGTGGTTAATCTTCTGGAGATCATTCTCGATCCGCTCGCACGCGAATTAGCCAGCGCGCCCTATGACGACGAGCCTGTCAGCCAAGAAGAAGCACGCGAGGTCGAAGCATCTAGGGCGTCACTCGCCCGCGGCGAGGGCATCCCCAACGAAAAGATACTAGCAGAATTCGGACTCAGCGCCGAAGACTTCGAACGCGTGGGCCTCACGCTGCGGTAATCACGCGATTTCACCCTCGCTAATCAAAAAGGATAGTCTATTTCCGCGTTTCGCTTGCAAGGGCTTGCAGTCGAGCCTATTTGTCGTCGTTCCGTCTCCGTAACCTCCGTAACTCTGCCGCCCGAGTCTCAACGTGGTCATCGTGTGAGCGAAATATCGAGTCCACGAGACGAGTAGCGCTGGAGGTGACCCGCGCAAGAGCCTTAATTTGCTCGGCACAAGCCACGCTCCTTGTTGGGTGCGGATAGTTTATGGAATGGTCGACCTCTCCCCAAACTTCTTCCATTAGGCTTCTAACTTGAATCTCGCATGTCGCCTTAACGCGGCTGTTTGAGTTTACGACGTAATGCACGCTTGTATACAGCGAAGGGCTCTTCCTTGTCTTGATGCCGATCTGCTGAAAATAGGCGCGGGACTCATCATCCCACGTTCGTGCAAACGGTTTTTCGCGCAAACGAAGTCGTTCCCGTTCGAATAATACGAGCAGAGCAGTATGGATGCCCTGCAATTGCTTGCTGTGAAGATGAAGAATGCGAAAGCCCGCGAGGTCGTTTATCTTGACGAAAAGGTTATTCTTGTCGATACTAAACGCTTTTCCTAAAGCGAGTGACCTCAGCAGCTGCCGTTCCAGTTTGTCCCGGAGGTGAGCCGGATCCTTAACCCGACTCTTGACCGAATGAATGTGTTCCTTCAGGGCTTTGTCGCCCATAATGTGAGATCGAAGGATGTCCAGAAAATTTGAGCAAATCTCTTGGTTCGCCTCGTAGTGTGACACTAAGCCACGGATCATCCTCCTTTGTTCGCTGGTTAGGCTAGAAGCCGCCATATTAAAGAGCTAGCTCCGCTCGGTGCGCTCGATTATCCTTCGCGCAATTCCGACGAATGCATCCTTCGCTTCCTGTCGTTGAACTGGAGTTCCTGCGTTGACATCGTAGATAGGCTCACCTTGTGTTTGAGCAGCGTTCGCTAGGGTCCCAAAGTCCTTTATCAGGCCCAGCTTATTGAGTGCCATCGAACTCGAAGAGAGCGATACATCGATACCGCGCAAGACATTCACTATGTCGCTGCTAATGTGTCTTTCTATTCGCGGCAGGAAACTCGAATAACCTTGGGAGACATTCCCTCTGTAAACTCGGTATCTCTGAGGGATATAGCCCAAGAACCTCGGTTTTCCAGGGAGTAAGTAGGTACCGTCCGGAGCAAAGTCAGCGATCGTTCGCCAGTCCAAAATCCATCTTCTCGAGTGCCCGCCCTAGTGTTTTCAGGGCGCGAATGGAGAAGAGATCGCATGCGGCAGGCACGATAAAGTAATCGCAGTCCAGAAGAATGATTCGGTTGAGCGGACCAATATTTGGACCGGAGTCGTAAAAGACATAGTCCACGCCATAATCGCTGGCAATATCGTTTACGAGCATGCTTATTGCCGCAGTGCCTCGGAATCCTCGCGTTTTCCGCAGTACGCACTCGTTCCAGAACTGATTTAGATCCGGCTCAAACTCCGAGAGCCGGACGTCGCCTGGGATTAGAAGGCTCTTTTTCAGCCAGGAAACAGGCTTAATGACATGGATATCGCCGGCTGCCTCAGAAATCGGCTTTACTGCGGACCAGATCGTCCCACCGTCGTCAGAATCTGAGTTGTCGAGCAAATCATTGAGAACGTCCTCCTCGACAACATAAGCGCTCAAATTGCACTGTGGGTCGGAGTCGACCAAGAGAACGGTCTTCCCAAGCGAAGAGAGGGCGGAAGCGATATTCAACGTCAGGGTTGTCTTTCCCACACCCCCCTTGTGATTAAAGATCGCAACGCGTTTGGACTTGTGGCGTCTAGCCTGCTTGCTGGCCATCTCTCTCTCTATTATTTTCCTCGGCGGGCGAAGTCAAGGCGATCCTGCGAGACTTCCGCCGCTTTCTCAGGCCCGAAAGTGCAGTTTGCGCTGCCTCTCGATCCGGCAACGCTAACACGTACTGTTCCCCCACCGCACTTAACTGCTTTTGGCCCCTGTCCGCGGGTACTAGTAAACCCTTCTTAGCTGCGTTATCGACGGCTACAGCTGCGTTTGAGAATTTCACTTGGGCAGCTTCTGTATTCAGTTTGCTGATATCTAAGGTTTTAAAATGGGGAGCGTCTCGATAATGCGTGAGATAGAACGCTAAACACGCTACCTTCTCAACGTCGCTGCGAGGTTGTTTTTGAAGGAGGAACTCCTTAGGTGAAATCGAACGATCTTCCGAGAACGAAGTCCCTGCTCCGTTTCCGCCGCTGGCGGCGGTGCCAGGGGATGTTTGGGCTACCTTGGACGGAGTTAACCCGAAGTACGTCGCGGCAGTATGCAGTATTCGCTCGCGCGCCTCTGGTGCAACACTCCGAAGGTTGTTTAGTATCACAGTCAGAACTCGGATTTCCTCAACGTCGGGTTCAGCAGCGACAAGCAATTCGTCAGTCACGTTTGTTCAATCCTGTCCCTCAGAGTTGGGTCCCATATCGGAGCGTTTTCCAGTTTAAGTCTACTACTCGGCCCCGTGCCACGCCACCAGAGCTCCAAGGTCGAGAGCGTACGCCAACCCGGACGTTGCCGTCCCTTGGCCGGGCATTTCGTCGACTAGGAACAAAAAAAGCCCCGCTCTCGAGCGGGGCCTTTGATCTAGCTAACAGCTAGGAGCTGACAGCTGCTCTTAGTACATGCCTTCCATCCCGCCGCCGTGTCCGCCGCCGCCCATCGGAGCACCCTTCTTCTCCTCGGGAATTTCGGCGATCAGGGCTTCGGTGGTCAGCATCAACGACGCAATCGATCCGGCATTCTGCAGCGCGGTCCGCACAACCTTCGTCGGATCGAGCACGCCCGCCTTGACCAGATCTTCGTACTCGCCGGTCAGGGCGTTGTAGCCGTAGTTGTTGTCCTTCGAGTCGTTGACTTTGCCCAGGACAATGGCGCCTTCTTCGCCGGCGTTCTCGGCGATCTGGCGCAACGGTTCCTGAATAGCGCGGCGCACGATGTTCACGCCGATCTGCTCATCGCCCTCGAGTTTCAGCTTGTCGAGTGCGGGGACGCAGCGCGCCAAAGCCACTCCGCCGCCGGGGACAATGCCTTCCTCGACTGCAGCGCGGGTTGCGTGCATGGCATCTTCAACGCGAGCCTTCTTCTCTTTCATTTCGGTCTCGGTCGCAGCGCCAACCTTAATTACAGCCACGCCACCAACCAGCTTCGCCAACCGCTCCTGCAACTTCTCGCGGTCGTAGTCGCTGGTGGTCTTTTCGATCTGGCCACGAATTTCCTTCACCCGGCCCTGAATGTCTCCGGGCTTGCCTTTGCCTTCGACGATGGTGGTGTTGTCCTTGTCGATGGTGATCTTCTTGGCCTGGCCGAGATCGCTGATCTGCACGTTCTCGAGCTTAATGCCGAGATCCTCAGTGATGGCCTTGCCACCAGTGAGTTTCGCGATGTCATCCAGCATAGCCTTGCGGCGATCGCCGAAGCCGGGCGCCTTGACGGCGGCGACTTGCAGCGTGCCACGCAGCTTGTTCACGACGAGAGTCGCGAGTGCTTCGCCTTCGACGTCCTCTGCGATGATCAGCAACGGACGGCTGCTCTTCGCGATCTGCTCGAGCAACGGAAGAAGATCCTTCATCGAGCTGATCTTCTTTTCGTGAATCAGGATGTAGGCGTTCTCAAGCGCGGCTTCCATGCGCTCGGGATCGGTAACGAAGTAAGGAGAGAGATAGCCGCGGTCGAACTGCATGCCTTCGACCACTTCGAGTTGCGTCTCGAGCGTCTTGGCTTCTTCCACGGTGATCACGCCATCTTTGCCAACCTTCTTCATGGCCTCGGCAATGATCTTGCCGATGGTCTCGTCGTTGTTGGCGCTGATGGTGCCGACTTGTCCAATCATGTCGCCGGTCACGGGCTTGGAGAACTTGTCGAGCTCGCCCTTGATCCGGTTGCCTTCTTTATCGAGGCTGCCGCAAATGGTGGTGACGGCCTTCTCGATGCCGCGCTTCATCGCCATCGGATTGGCGCCGGCAGCAACTGTCTTGACGCCTTCGCGATAAATAGCCTGGGCCAGAACGGTCGCCGTGGTGGTGCCGTCGCCCGCGATGTCCGAGGTCTTCGACGCCACTTCACGCACCATCTGCGCGCCCATGTTTTCCTGCGCGTCCTTCAGTTCGATTTCTTTCGCGACGGTGACGCCGTCCTTGGTAATGGTCGGCGAACCGAATTTCTTTTCAATCACAACGTTGCGGCCCTTGGGACCAAGAGTGACTTTCACTGCATCGGCGAGAATATTCACGCCGCGAAGAATCGCCTGTCGCGAATCTTCTCCATGTACGATTTGCTTTGCCATAATTTCTTTTCTCCTGAAAGATTTTGAATTGCGTTGTCATCCTGAAGCGACGGCTGTATTCGTCGCGAAGGATCTCGAGTTCGTCACCGCGCGCAATCGCGTCAAGCGATTGCAATAAAGCGCGAGACGAACATCCTTATTGCTATTACTTGCGCGAGCCAGCCAGTTCCTTCTTAGAAGTGGAAGCCGCGCCCGTCACCACGCCGAGTACTTCTTCTTCGCGCATGATGATGAAATCTTCGCCGTCCAGCTTGATCTCCGTGCCGGAGTACTTGCCAAACAGAATGTGATCGCCCTCTTTCACCGCCAGAGGAAACACCTTGCCTTCATCGTTCGATTTGCCGCGACCAACAGAGATAACTTCGCCCTCCGAAGGCTTATCCTTAGCACTGTCCGGAATAATAATTCCGCCTCGGGTGGTGCCTACTTCTTCTACGCGGCGGACCAGGATGCGGTCGTGCAGTGGGGTAAATTTTGTAGCCATGCTTGTAGCTCCTTTCATTCGTATTCAATTAGGATTTAGGGTAAATTGCTCAAGAGGTACCAGTCGCCAACCGATTCGAATCTGCTGTTAGCACTCATTGTTGGCGAGTGCTAAGTATAGGGTGGGCCATGAGGAATTGTCAAGTGGCGCGTTCTGTGAATCGATATAAGTGTATTATATTGTCCAATGCTTACGGGGATATATTGAAGTTCGCAACTGGATGGAATTGAGGTGCTGGCCATGAAGAAATCTTCGCATGTGGTGGCGTTCGGGTTGGCGATTTGGTTCGCCGGAGTCTTGGCCGTTGGGGCGGGTGCTAGCGATAAGAAGTCGCAATACGATTATCCGGTGTCGGTGATCAGCTTCGTGGTGCTGAAGGGCGACAACGGAAAACCGGTGCGCAACGCGGGCGTCGTGATGCACACGGTGGACAAGCATGGCAAGCAGGATCGCGGCGGGATTGAACTCAAAACCGACGCGGAAGGGAAGGCCAGCTTTGACGGCGTCCCCTACGGCAAGTTGCGGATCCAGGTGCTGGCCACGGGATTCCAAACTTACGGGGAAGACTACGACATAAGCCAGCCGACCATGGTGATCACGATCAAGCTGAAGCGTCCCCAAGGGGAGTATTCGATTTACGAGGATCAGCAGAACGACAAGAAGCCGACGACACCGCCTGATCCGAACGCCAAGCCGCAACCGTAAGTTTCCCGAGGGTGGTCCGAAATCCGAAAAGGAAAGACCTGCACCCGCACGGGGATCGGGGCCATATTGATCGGTGCCCGGGGAGACGCAAGGTCCCTCGACTCCGCTCGGGATGACAAAATCTTTTGGGGGACCCGCCTTAGGCCTCCCACACTTGCTGGCTCCTGGTTGATTGCTGAGCTAGACTTGCTGGCTGCTGTCTTCTATTCCGGGAGGCGTTCTCATGTTTTGTAAGTTCGTGGGGTTGGTTTTGTTGGTTGCTGGTTTCTGTTCTACGGTTCTCGCGCAAACTCAGACTGTCGATGCGGAAGGGCATCAGTGGTGGCAGCATGCGGTGTTCTATGAGATTTATCCGCGGAGTTTCATGGACAGCAACAACGATGGCATTGGCGACTTGAAGGGCATCGCGTCGAAGCTGGATTATCTGAAGAGTCTGGGCGTGGATGCGATTTGGATTACGCCGTGCTATCCGTCGCCGCAGGTGGATTTTGGGTATGACGTTTCGGATTACGAGAATATCGATCCCATGTACGGAACGCTGGCGGACTTTGATCGGCTGCAACAAGAGGCGAGCAAGCGCGGCATTCGCATCATCATGGATTTCGTGATGAATCACACGTCGGATCAGCATGCGTGGTTTATCGATTCGCGCTCGTCGCGCAGACTCGGCCAAGCGGGATTGGTACATGTGGCACGACGGCAAGGGCTCGGCTCCGCCGAACAATTGGGTTTCAACCTTTGGCGGATCGGCGTGGACGTGGGATCGCGAAGACCGGTCAATATTTTTATCATTATTTCTATCCGCAGCAGCCGGATTTGAACTGGCGCAATCCCGCGGTTCACGATGCCATGTTCGATGTAACGCGGTGGTGGTACAAGCGCGGCGTGGCTGGTTTCCGGCTGGATGCGGTCGATACGCTGTTTGAAGATCCGGGCCTGCACGATAATCCGGTGCTGCCGGGAAAGGATAAGTTCGGCGATCCGAACGAAGAAAATCTGTACAACGCCAAACTGCCGGAAGTCCACGTCGTGCTCCGCGATCTGCGAAAAGTCGCGGACCAAAATAATGCCGTGCTGATCGGCGAAACCTGGACCAAAGACGTGAGCGAGCTGAAGCAATATTACGGCGATCACGGCGACGAACTGCAGATGCCGATGGACTTCATGTTCACTAAGGTCGACAGACTTTCGGCGGGGGAATTTCGCCGGCAGATTGCGGCCGTCGATTCGGCGGGAGGCTGGCCGGTGTTCGTGCTGAGCAATCACGATATTGTGCGTTCGTCGGTGCGCTATGGGGATGGAAAGAATAATCGAGCGATCGAGAAATTGATGGCGTCACTGTATTTGACGTTGCGGGGCACGCCGATCATGTATTACGGCGAAGAGATCGGGATGGAGAACAATGATCCGGTGCGGAAGGAAGATGTGAAGGATCCGATCGGGCGCGTGGGCTGGCCGCAAGAAAAAGGCCGGGACGGGGAGCGCACTCCGATGCAGTGGGACGACAGTCCCAATGCGGGTTTTACGCGCGGCACGCCGTGGCTGCCGGTTCCGCCTAGCTATAAGACGGTCAACGTGGCGAGTGAACTCAAGGATCCGTCGTCGGTTCTGCATGCCTATCGGAGGCTGCTGGCGTCTGCGTCATCAAAATCGAGCTTTGCTCGACGGCGACTATGTAGCGCTTAACGAGAGCGATACGAACGTGCTTTCTTACTTGCGGCGTTATAAGAATGAGGCCGTGCTGGTAGTGCTGAATATGTCGTCGCAGCCGCAGCGGGTGAGTTTCGATCTAGGGCCGCAAGGTTTTGCGGTGCAGAGCGCAAGCACGCTCTTTACGACAATGGGCGGGGAATCGAAGGTTTCACTTTCACATCTGTCCCTGAAGCCGTTTTCGGTTTATGTTGGTGCGGTTTCGAAGTGAGGATTTAGGGTTCCCACCTTTGCAAAGGACGCAAAGGTGGGGCACCCCGCGATTTGGTTTTTTCCCGAGAAACGCACCCTGACCCTAGTGCATGATTTGGAATACCATGCCGGATCCCTGGGCTCCGCCTGCTTGGGTGGTGCCATAGAGATTGCCGGTGGAGTCGAGAATCAGATCGCCGGTGGGATGGTACCCGTCGGTTCCCTGCCCGAAATCATGGACGACTTTGTAAGACCAACTGCCGCTGGTTGAAGGCGTCAGCTTGAACAGCGCGCCACATCCGTCTGCACAGGTGGACGTAACGGCACCCAGCATGGTTGTGCCGTAGAGATTGCCAGCGGTGTCCATGACCAGGCCTGCAACGGGATTTCCTGCGGGGGTATTGGCGAAACCGTGGAGCAATTTTTCTTTCCATCGACCGGTCGGTGCTGGGCTGCAATTGAAAGACGATGCCGTATCCCTGGTGGCCGCCCTGGTTGGCTGTACCGTAGAGATTGCCGGTGGCGTCAAGGATCAGGTCGCCATAGGGATGGGTTCCGTCGTACCCGCCAGCGAAGGAGTGAATCACGCTTTCGGTCCAACTGCTGGAACCCGGGGTGAGCTTAAAGATGGTGCCGTTCGCATTGGTGCCGCCCGCATAGGCCGACCCGTAAAGATTGCCGGCGGGGTCAAATGGCAAGTCCGTCGTAGGGTGAAGCGCCGTCGGTTCGCCTTCAAAAGCGTAGAGAACGCTTTCGGTCCAGCCGCTGGATCCGTGGGTCAACTTGAAAACGGTGCCACAACCGGAACCGCAGACCGAACCAATATTGCCGCCGAACAAGGTCGTGCCGTAGAGGTTGCCGGAGGCGTCGAAGAGCAATCGAGCGTAAGGTTCGCGGCCATCACTACCTCCGCTGAAGGTATAAAGCACGGATTCAGTCCAGCCGCCGGAACCGGGTGTGAGCTCGAAAACAGTGCCGCATCCCAGATTACAGTTGGTGCTGCCGCCGAAATTGGTCGTGCCGTAAAGGTTGCCGGAATGAATCGAAACCAGGCTGCCGTAGGGCTGGCCTCCGTCCTCGCCGCCGGTGAAGTTGTAAAGTACGCTTTCGGTCCAACTACCATTCGAGTTGGGCGATCATTTCGAAGACCGTGCCTTGATTGTCGGTTCCACCAAATTCCGTGGTGCCGTAGAGGTTACCAGCCTTGTCGAAAATCAGGCCGCCATAGGGGAGCTTGGGATCGCTGCCTCCGGCAAAGCTGTACAAGGAATTTTCCGATCCAGGGCCGCCGCCGGGAATAGCGGCTTCCGACTGATTCGAATAAGCTGACTCTCAACCGCCTTGATTGTCGACGGCCGTGGTTACGTAGTAGTAGGTTTTGCCGGCCTGGACCGTGCTGTCGGAATATGCGGTGTTCGGATCGAGGGTCTGAATTAAGTTTCGTGATACGGACCCTCGGCGCTATAGCCACGATAAACGTTGTATCCAACGATGTTCTGGGAATTGCTGGCGTCCCAGGTCAGGTTTACGGTTTGTGCGGCTGCAAAGGCTGGAAGTAATAGAAGTCCGAGAAGAGTGATTAGGCTACCGAGCTGACTTCGACCGCAGCGTGAGGTTTCTCACGGTACCGCCTCTCTTGCCCGTGCTCGCGCACGGCCGGGGGATTGAAGAGCCGCTGCACCGCGATCCCGACTGCAGCGCATTTCGCAGTCAAAAAAACGTAATGTGCAACAGCTTCATTATTCGGGTCAGCTGCGACTTCCCATAGGTCACGGAAGGACATGAGCGTCTGGAATCGGCACTAAGTATTTTTTGTCCACAGGGACATCCACGGTTCGGGGCGGGCTTTCGCGCGGCGATCGCGGGAAAATGGGAATTCATCGACGTGAGGACAATGCGACCGGTTCATTACTGCTTGGTTACAGATTGATGACAACGAGCGTTGACGGGGAATCACTGCCTAAGTGGCTAATTGTTAACGGTTTTTTGGAGCGAAGACGCTACTGTTTAGTCAACCAACCGAAATCGCCGACACACCATCCAAAGTCGGTATATTCTTATGCCAGTATCCATGCTCGTGCGTTGTGAAAAGTGCGGTTACGAAAATTTCCCGCAACATCGCTTTTGCGGGATGTGCGCGGCGGAATTGCGCCTTCCAGGTTCCGGCGGGAATCAGCCAGCGCCTTCGCCGCAGCGGGTGTCCCCGCCTCCTGTTTCCTCGCGGCCAGTTTCCCTACCCTCATCGCCCCCGGCAAGAGAGAAAAAAGAAGTAATGGCGCAGAAGGTCAGCGGGCCGTCATTTCTCGGCTTAGGGAACGAACCGGCAGACAGTCGAAGCTTGAGCTACCTGCTCGAGGATGAGACCCGCAGCATCGCGGCCGGAATCTGATTCTGATTGTGCTGCTTGCGGCGACTGCCGTAGCGGGCTGGCACTGGCGACAGGATTTGCGCGTCGTAGCTAGCAGGCTTCTTAGTAGTCCGCCGCGCGCCGTTAGCGCACAAGATGCGCAATTCCTCAGGCCGGAATCGCGGCCGCCTCGACTTCGGAGCGCAGCTCCGGCAAACAGCGCGAGCGCCGATAACAGAGTTCCGCAACCGGTTCAAGCACCGGCCGGCCAGTCGAGCGATCAGACGGCGACTCCACCGGCGCAGGTTCCACCGGCTGCTGGTGCAGCGTCAGGGACGGCGGATTCGACTCAAGCTCCGCCGGCGAGCCAGTCCCAAGCAGATCAGCCGGCGGCAAACGATTCAGAGCCGTCGAACCAACCCCAACAAGGTAATTCCGCATCGAATACGGCTGCGAGCCCGAGACCGAAGAGCTCTGCGAGAGGCGGCCCCGGTGCGCAAGGCGGCCAAGCTGCAAACCCAATCTGCCGTAGAAGACCTCGAGGCTGAAGGCGAAAAATATCTCTACGGTAACGGCGTGCCGGAAAACTGCACGCGGGCGAGAACAAATTTGCTGGCTGCGGCCCAGCGCTCAAGCGCCCAGGCTGAAAGTGTGCTGGGCACGATGTACGCGACCGGTCACTGCGCCACTCGCGATCTGCCGACGGCTTATCGCTGGTTCTCGCGCTCGCTGCGCAAGGACGCGAGCAACACCCGCATCGAACAAGACCTGAAGGTGTTGTGGAATCAGATGACGCCCGAAGAAAGGCAACTGGCTCTGCGCGACGAGCGGTGATGAAAGGATGGGCCACCCTGGCTGATCTTTTTGTTGACCGGCGTGCGGGTTCCTCCCGAATGAGTGACAGCAGATTCCTCGCTTCGCTCGGAATGACAAACTAGTTTCAGTTCACCGTAAGCGGGGCGGTAACGCTTCCGATCCTGCCGCTGAGATTGTCCCGTACTACAAACCGCACTTGATAGGTGCCGGGGAGGAGTTGCAGTGCGTTCTTGTAGATCATTCCCTCAGCTTTGATTTTGGGCAGCGCGGCAGCGGGGATCGCGCCTTTGACCGTCTGCGCGGCATTGGCCGGGGGCGCGCCAGTTTTGGTGGTCTGGGCAATGAAGTCGATATCGAAGTGATTGTTGTCGGCCTCGTCGATGACGCTGCTGGCGGGCACGTGCAGGGTGAATGCGGGTTTCTTTCTGTCGGAATCGGACGCGGGCGGCTGCCACTCGAGTGTGACCGGAATTCCGGTGCTATCAAAGGGAGAACTCAAGGCGAATTCGACGTCCGCCTTGCGGGTCAAGGCAGGATCGATGGTTGCGTTAGTCACCATGAATCCGGTGCGCGCATGCACTTCCACGTCGGGCCGCGCGACCTGCACTTGCAGTTTTCGCCAGCCCGGCCTGGTATCGTGGTGATCGGCGTAATAACCGATCAAGTAGTAGGAGGACGAATCGTCCGCGGCGCGCTTGAAACCGGCGACCAAATCATTGTTGTTGTAATAAGCGTGACCGCCCGTCATGTCGGCGAAATTCTTCAGGCTCGCGATGGTGGAATTCTGCAATGCGCTCCGGCCCGCAGCGGCGTCGGCGAATCCGGGGCCGCTGAGATCCCCGTCATAGGTGGCGTCCGCCATGGGCGAGGTGCCGACCAGGCCGCGGACGTCGAGCGGGTAGACGGAAACCTGAGCGTCGTTCAAGGCCTGCAGCGTGCGCTCGTAGAGCAGCGATAGATTGCCGCCCGGCACGGCCGATGGAGAATCCAAAGTAAACGGAAAACTTCCCGTAGCCCAGATCAGAGATTTCCTTCCCGGAATACCAGAAAGCGACAAGGCGATTGCGAGAAAAGCTTTCATGGTGTCTTCGATGGCGCGTTGCTGCTTGTACTGACCCTCGACGGCGTCGGCGTTCAGAATAAACTGGCGCAGCCGGGACCCGGGATCGGCTCCCGGTGAAATGCCGCCGGTGAGTTCGCTGGGCTGGGCTTCGAAGTTCGCTAACGCTTTGCCGTCGGCGCTGAAAGTTTCCATCGAACTCAGTTCCCCGCCAGCTTTTTTTAGTGCCGCAATGAGAGTGGCGGGATCGCTGTTGAGTCCGCCGAGCACCTTCACTCCTTTACTGCTGATAACGACAAGGCCGAGGCTACGTGAGGAATCCAGCGAGTTCGCCAGATACTTAATCAATTCCTTTCGCCCGGAGGCCTGATCGAGGAACGGTGTGTTGATCGTATCCAACGCAATGACGGTGATTGAGACCGGTTGCTGTCCATTGGCGGGAAGGTTGCTGAATGTGCCGGGAGGATTCGTAACTAGGGCTGGGCGCGAGCCGCTGGCGGTTACTTCCTCGAAGGTTGTGATCCTCTGCTGCTTACCATTCTCAAGTAATCTGAAGTCTTTCTTGGTCAAGTTGTGAACGTGGGTACCGGATTTGTCGGTGACCACTGATGGGACGAGAACGACGACGGTCTCCGACTTGAACTTAAGCATGCGCTCTTCACTGGCATGGGGAGATGAATGATCGTCGGTGTTGGGAGCGCTAAACGGGGGAGCGGGATTTGCAGGCCTACCCGTGAAGGGATCGTTTCCTTCTTGGCCAATGCTTTGAGGCCATGCCCCGATGGGGACAAGAATCAATATTAATAAGGACAAGAAAGTCAATGATCGACGCCCGCTCATAAGCTTCTCCTTGTCATCATCAGGACGCTGTCCTCGGAACCAGAATACGCATGCGGGGATCCGGGATCGCGGCAGGGTTCGGATATTTCACTCCTCGCAGCCAGGCCGAGAAGATAAACCACCAGATCACGAGCAGGGCGATATTGAGCCAGCTCGCCTCCGGCCCGAATGTCCCGCCCGTGAGCCATGCTGGGCCATGGAAGCTGGCATTCAAAAGGTTGCCGTGTGCGATTGTCCGCTGGAAGGCACTCCGTACAAGAAGACCTCGCCCCAACTCCATGCCGAATGAATTCCAAGCGGCATCCAGAGGTCGCCGGTCCTTCTGAGCACCAGGCAGGTTACCAAACAATAAAGCGTGGCCGCGACCGGGCCGAGGCCGTGTCCACCGGGATTGAAGTAGTGCGCTCCACCCATCAGGAGCGAAGTAACTACGGCTGCAGGCCAGAAGCCGATGCCGGTGGTCAGCGTGAAAAGCAGATAGCCGCGGTAGAAGAAGTCTTCGAGCAACGCGGATAAAAAGAGCGGTACGGTCCAGGCTGCGGCGTATTTCACGATATCCGCGCCATGAATAGCCAGCGACCCGAAAGAGAATGCTGAAGAGAGACGCAACGCGATCAGCAGCGCAGTAAGCGACGCGAAACTGAAAGCCGCTCCCTGCCAGAACTGGAGGCAGAATGCGCGTCGCCACGGCAATCCGTAATCGGCGAGGCTTCGGCCCTCGATTCTCGCCATGATCCAAGCCGTCAGAAGCAAAGTGCTGGCAAGGCCTCCCAGTATGATCGTGCCTCCGAGGGGAGTGAAAAAGTCGGCGTGCAGTTTCTCCATGACCGAATCGATAATCCGGTTCGCGGCGTAGCCGAGAGGCAACAGAATGGCGAGGAAAATCAGCAGACGCCATCCGGCACGAAGGCCATTTGGACCTTTTATCATGATGTAGCGGGCGGTTTCGGCCGGCCGAAGAAAAGTATTGCTCATCCAGAAGTCTCGAATCGAGCCCGTTCTTATGCATCCAACACTAGCATTGGGTTGGCTAACGAAGTATGATTTTTTGCGCCAATTCGATGGTGGGACCAGAATGTAGGGAAGATCGAAAGAAAGTCGGCAAAGTAGTCCGCGGTAGGCCTAATGTCCAGTGTTCCCACGGTTTTTGCTCGTTCGGTGCGCAAGATCGCCGAGACTGCGGCGCTTCGCGGCAACGGTCGTCACTTGCTGCGCAGCGTAGGTCTCGACCGTGAGGCAATTGAAGATCCAGCTCTGCGAATTCCTTACGCCGACATGATGTTGCTTTCCGTCTACGCCGCCCGGATGACCAAGGATGCGGATTTCGGCCTCCACGTAGGCGAGCGAGTGCAACAGTAGGAGTATGGAGCGGTTGGATATTCGATGATCACGAGTTCGACCCTGGGCGAGGCGCTTCGCTGCTTGGTGCGGTATCTGCCGATTTGGACGAATGTCGGTGTTTTCAAATTGGATGTAGAGGGATCGGTCGCGCATTTTCAGTGGGAGTATTCGCAGTCTTCCATACCCGAGCCTCGGCACGATTGCGAAATGTCGATGGCAACCCTCATGCAACTGAACCACTTCCGTGCCGGCGCTGAGTGGACGCCGCGAGAAGTCTGGTTCCAACACGCAAAACCAAAAGATACCAGCGAGCACGCGCGCATCTTTCGTGCCCCGGTTCGATTTGGCATGCCGACGAATGCTCTGCTCCTGGACAGCCGCTTGCTCGACACTCCGTTAAGAACCGCGCGGCCACATTTGCATCGGGCGATTACCGAGTCGGCGGAGCAGTTCCTGGCGAGGGCTTCCGGCGAGGCCAGTTTTTCGCAGAGCGTACTTAGCTTCGTGCGGCAAAGATTGAATAGCGGAGACTTTGACCTGGATTCTGCTGCCCGGCATTTCGGCATGAGCCGGCGCACACTGCAAAGAAAGTTACGACAGGCCGATATTTCCCTCCGAAGCCTGGTGCAGCAGGCCCGCCGAGATCTTTCCCAGCATCTGCTCCTTGACGCCGGAATGACCGCCACAGAAACCGCCTACGCGCTGGGATACTCCGAACCCAGCATCTTCCATCGCGCCTTTCAGAAGTGGCACGGAATGCCCCCAGGAGCTTTCGGAGTGATTCCCACGGTCGGACATAGGCATCGGACATAGGTACCCCCCGGCGGTTGGTCCACCTTTACGCTCTTTGTAAGGTGGGGACTCATCCTGCCCCAGTCACACATTGACCCTGCGGCCAGCCAATTCTCAATGAGTTTAACGGCATGATTAGGACAACCATGGACTGCGCGGACCTGCTCGGAACGTCCTGACCGCCATCTCCTGACGGAAATCGTTCGCGCTGGCGACGCAAGGGCAGCGGGTGTAAACTGGGTCCGCTTTCTTCCCTCGAAGTAGCTAAGGACATCTATGCGAAGAAAGACACTACTCACCTCCTACGCTGCGGCCCTCGCGGTAGTTTTCGGCTTTGTGACCACGGCATCTCTTCTCCGCGGAGACGGCAAAACTGCTCCCGACCTCTTCAATGGCGCTGAGGATGGGGCGGTGCCCTACGCCGGGGTGATTTTCGACGGAGCAGGAAACTTGTATGGAACGACAACCTCGGGCGGCGCTTATGGCGGGGGAACCGTTTTCCAGCTTGTCCCCAAGAACGACACTTGGACGGAGAATATACTGTACAGCTTCTGCCGGGTCAATGGCTGCCCTGATGGAGGGGGGCCTTATGCCGCGCTGATCTTTGATGGAGATGGAAATTTGTACGGCACGACCTCTGAAGGCGGCCCTTATAACCTGGGCGCCGTTTTCCGGCTTGCGCCCGAAAGTGGCACTTGGACCGAAACTGTGCTGCACGGCTTCGACCGTAAGGACGGGGCGTATCCTGCTGTCGGCCTGATTTTCGACGCGGCTGGAAATTTGTACGGCACGACTGCTCAAGGCGGTGCATCTGGAAAAACCTGTGTGGAGGGCAAGGGTTGCGGCACCGTCTTCAAATTGACGCCCGGAGCGAACGGCACTTGGACTGAGACCGTGCTACACAGCTTCAACGACAGCGGCAAAGACGGGAACCTCCCCAACGGCCTGATCTTCGATGCGGCCGGAAACCTCTATGGCACGACTTGGTATGGCGGGAGCGGATCATGCGATGACGGACACGGACACGGCTGCGGAACCGTCTTCGAACTGACTCCCGGAGCGAACGGCGCTTGGACTGAGACCATACTGCACAGCTTCAACCGCAAGGATGGGTACAATCCCGCAGCCGCTCTGGTGTTCGATGCAGTCGGGAACCTGTACGGCGTCACCAACCATGGCGGGGCGCTCGGTAAGGGGACCGTTTTCCAGTTCTCGCGCAGCGCAGGCGGCACGTGGACCGAGACCCTGTTACACAGCTTCCAAAATGACGGCAAGGACGGGTCCTTTCCCTACGGAAGCCTGATCTTTGATATGGATGGGAATTTGTACGGCACGACTCTTACGGGCAGCCCTGATGGCGATACCTGCGGCGGCTTCGGATGCGGCACAATCTTTCAACTGGTTCACAGTACAAACGGCAAGTGGAGCGAAAAGGTGCTGCACGGGTTCAGCGGCACCGATGGTCTATGGCCTAAGGCCGGACTGGTCTTCGATGCGGACGGAGCCCTGTATGGTACTACCGTTTACGGAGGCAATCTAAAACAATGCGTCGGCGACGGCGACGGCTGTGGCACAGTCTTCCGTCTTGCGCGGGGGACGAACGGCCACTGGGCAGAGAAGGTGCTGCACAAGTTCAGTTTCGATTGATACCTTCCTTCGGCAACCGGAAACACAAAGCGCCCAGGCGGCGACATTCCCATTTTGGAACTGAGCCGACCGCCTGCCTACTTTTCTCCTTGAACCCAGTCTGTCATTCGCGATAATATTGGAACGTGGATGTTATCTGCAAGATAATCGCATTCTTCAACCATCGCATCGTCTGCACCCGTGATCTGCAGTTCGAAAACAGTACTGCAGGCCGTCGCCGAGCATCGTAACTCCAATGTTTCCAAGATTTTGCCTCTAACTACCTTTAGAACCATAGATCTAGCGGGAGGAAAAATCTCCAATCCTTTGTTTTCTAGATTTTGCGCGAAAACGAGAGTTTTTTTTGAGGTATTTTCTGCACCAGAATGTGTGCAATCATAATTCGGCCTCCAGCCACGCTGTGGCGCGGGGGCGCCGCCCGCGTCCCGATGCCAACAACATGCCCTTCGAGTTAGCATCCCCGGCCGCCCATCCCACCCGCTTGTCGAAGATCGACATTACTGCTATGGTTTCGCGGTTCGCTTTTTGCGCTCCACGCTTGAGTAAGTAAGTGTCGGTAACGAAAGCGGATCGGCCCGGTCGGATTGCTGCAATCCAGCTTGGGCTTGCGGTCCGTACTTCAAGTGGAAAGAGATCCCCCTGATTGTCTGGCGCTGAGTTCAAAGGAGATCGGACCGACGCGGCGGTGCTGGCGGCGATCCGCTCGGGTGACGAGAGCGGGATGGCGGCTTTGTATGACCGTTACTCCGCCGTCGTCTACTCGGTCGCCCTGCGTGTGCTGGGCGATACCGGCGCGGCCGAGGATGTGTTGCAGGAAGTGTTCATGCAGTTGTGGCGCAATCCGGGGCTGTTCGATTCGAGCCGCGGCAGCCTGGGGCCGTGGCTGGCGGTGATTGCGCGCCATCGGGCGATTGATGGGCTGCGCAAGCGGCGTCCGGAGACGGATATTGCGGATGTGGTGGTTGCGGTCGAGCCCGATATGGCGGGCGATGCAGAGCGGGCGCGGGCAATGGAGAAAGTTCGGGGCACGCTGGGCGCGATGCCGTCGCCGCAGCGGCAGGCGCTGGAGATGGCCTACTTCGAAGGTCTGTCGCACAGCGAGATTTCGGAAAAAACAGGAGAGCCGTTGGGAACGATCAAGACTCGCATTCGATCGGGATTGCTGGCCTTGCGCAAGGCCTTTGCGACATGAGCGTACACGAACAATTCGCGGAGGATCTCGCACTCTACGCTCTGGGTGCGTTGCAGGGTGACGAGCGCGTGGCGCTGGAGAAGCATCTGGAAGGGTGCGCCGGATGCCGTCGCGAGCTCGAGCAATTGCGTGGGGACATGGCGTTGATGGCTTTGTCGACGGCGGGTCCGGTGCCACCGCAGCGGGCGCGTCAGCGTCTGATCGAGGCCGTGGCGCGCGAACCGCGACGGGCTGCGGTTGCGGCAAGAGCGGGTTGGTGGACGATTGTGCCCTGGGTCGCGGCGGGCGCGCTGGCAGTGGGATTGGTCGCGCTGTGGCTGCAGAACTCGGACTTGCAGCAACGATTGCTGGCTTGCAAGAGTCAGGCTACGCGGCAAACGGCAGAGCTGCAACGGGCGCGCGAAGTGGTCTCGACTCTAACCGCGACCGATGCGATGCGAGTGACTCTGGTCGCGGCCAAGACTCCGCCGCAACCGCAAGGCAAGGCCATTTATGTTCGCGATCGAGCGAGTCTGATTTTCCTGGCTAGCAATTTGCAATCGCTGCCGCCGCAGAAGGCTTACGAGCTGTGGTTGATTCCGACGAACGGCGCTCCGATTCCTGCAGGAGTCTTCAAGCCCGATGCGCATGGAAGTGCGACTGTGATCAATCCGCCGCTTCCCGCCGGGGGTGCAGGCCAAGGCTTTCGCGATCACAGTCGAGCCGGAGAGTGGTTCGTCCGCGCCGACGTTGCCGGTTTTGATGCTTGGCGCGGGCGAGTAAATTGCAGTCCCGAAATTCTAGCTAGAACCGTGCCGCAGGTTTGCTCGGCGCCCGACGAGTGCGTCCGGGCCTACCCGAGTATCGCCGGAGGCAAGTGAATGGCAGTGGCTCCACACGTTGCGCGACTGCGGCGTGACGATCAAGCTTGCGGATCATACTCGCCATCAGATTGCTCTGCGACTGCTTCCGTTTCTTTTTATCCTCTACATCACCAATTACCTCGACCGCACCAGCGTAGCTTATGCCGCCATTGGGATGTCGCGGACGCTCGGGTTCAACGACCGGGTATTTGGTTTGGGCGCTGGAATTTTCTTTATCAGCTATGTGGCATTGCAGATTCCCGGCGCGCTCATGATTGAACGCTGGAGCGCGCGCCGTTGCATTAGCTTCGATCTTAATCGCATGGGGATCGTTGACCGCTCTGACCGGGCTCGATACACACCCCGGGTCAACTCTACGGGCGCGAGGCTGATGCTGGGCGCGGCGGAGGCCGCTTTCTTTCCTGGCGTCGTCGTGTACCTGAGTCATTGGTTCATTCGCGAGGATCGCGCCAAGGCCGGAAGCAATTTCATGGCGGCCATTCCGCTGTCATTCATCGTGGGGTCGCCGCTCGCGGGATGGATTCTCGGGCATCCCTGGTTAGGAGTGGACGGCTGGCGCTGGATGTTTCTCCTCGAGGGCATGCCGGCAGTTCTTCTCGGGGTGGTCGCGTTCTTCTATCTGACCGACTGGCCGAGGGAAGCAGCGTGGCTGGCGCCGGAACAGCGTCGGTGGATCGAACAAAAATTGGAGGAAGAAAAGCCGGTCAGCCAACGACCGATCGGCGTCTGGCAGGCGCTGCGCTCGCGTCCAATTCTGCTGCTGGCGTCGGTGGCGTTTCTCCAATACTTCGTGTACTACACGCTTTATCTTCTGGATGCCCACCATGTTGAAGCGGCAATCGGGATTCTCAGATATGCGAGTCGGGCTGCTGGGCATGGTCCCTTACCTGGTGGCTTTGGTCGTCATGTTGATCAACGGATGGCATTCGGACAAAACGGGCGAACGACGCTGGCACTCGGCGGTTCCGCTGTTCGTAGCGGCATTGACGTTAGTTGGGCTGATCACGCTACCGGCCTCGATGGGAATAACGATGACTCTCTTTACCATGCTTGTGCAGCACGGAAGCCTTTCTGCCTGTGTTCTGGGCGATGCCAACCGAGATTCTCAGCGAATCGGCTGCCGCTGCAGGTGTGGGAATGGTGAACGCAGTGGGGAGCGTGGCGGGCTTTGCCGGTCCTTTTCTGTTCGGTTATTTGAACAGTCGGATGGGATCGTTTTCGTATGGATTAGGACTGATGGCCGCGCTCGCAATTGTCGGCGGGCTGCTTGTGCTGCGGGTTCCGGCAGTACTAAGAGCGGCGGCGGAAACGACCGCTTTAGTTTAACCATTGTCATTCCGAGCGCCGCCTCTTGGCGGGAGGAATCTGGATTGTCGCGATCCACACAACATCAGATTCCTCGCTACGCTCGGAACAATCGGCTTGAAAGAAAGCTGGCCGAAGAACGCGTCAAGGAAAGCTTATTTGTGCTTATCCTTATAGATGCTCTTGCTGATCCGATTCTGCTGACGATTGATCCCGTTTTGTTCGGCTTTCGTCAGATGTCCATTGTGCGCTGCCATGTCTCGCTTCTCGCGGTTTTGCACGCTGGCTTCGCGGTTTTCCAGATTGCTGGTCTGCTTCGGGCTCAGAGAGCCATTCTTGACGCCGTTGGCGATGCGATTCTGCTGGTTGGCTTCGCGGCCATTTACCTGATTGACGCGGGGATGGCCAGGATCGACGACGCCCGCTCCGGCGCCCGAGGTGGTTGTGGTTTGGGCAATGGCGGAGCCGGTGAACATCAGCCCTCCGATTGCCAGGATCAAGAGTGAGTTCGAGAGTTTGTTGATCATATCGGTGTAAACCCCTGCCAAAGAGAGTAGTTCTGCGGCTTTCCGATTCGGCGAGTTACGAAGGTGATGGGCGGCTGGTTACCCCATCGGCATAGAAAACTCATCCGCCTACAGTTTTTGTGATTCGTTTGTCAGGGAATTTTCACAATAAGTTGACACCTTCGTGTCAAGTTTGTCGCTTCTATAGAGTAAGACTCGAATTGATGATTGGCACGGGGAGGCATTTATGGATACGAACTACTTAGTTTTATGCGGGATGGTCTGGGCACAGTTCGGCCAGGAATCTGCCGGGCGCGAACTGATTCGGGCGCTGGCTTCGTCGGACGACATGGTGCGCGTGGTAGCGCGAACCATGCTGGAACAAGCCGGCGGCAGTTCCAAAGAGCTGATCGGACAGGCGCTGGCGGAAGATGAGATATCCGCAGGCATGGCCAGCCTGTGCGCTTTCGAGCATGGGGAGCGGTCGACGCTCAAGGGTTGGAATCGTGGCGTGTGGCACGAGGCGGCCTCGGCGTAAGACTGAAGATCGGATGTCAGTTCTTCGTTCTCAGTTCTCGGTTACGCCTCTTCGCTCTCTGTCAACTTTGAGATCACGTTGAAATCTTCGAGCGTGGTCATGTCGCCCTTCACTTCGCCGCTGGTAGCCAGTTCGCGCAGCAGGCGGCGCATGATTTTCCCGCTGCGCGTCTTGGGCAGCATGTCGGTGAAGCGGATGTCGTCGGGCTTCGCCATCGCTCCGATTTCTTTAGCGACCCAGCGCCGCAGTTCTTCTTTCAACTCCGGAGTGGGCGCGCGTCCTTGCTGAAGTGTGACGAACGCAGAGATCGCCTGGCCTTTAAGGTCATCCGGACGGCCGACCACCGCTGCTTCCGCGACGGCTTCATGCGCGACCAGCGCCGACTCTACTTCCATGGTGCTCAAGCGGTGTCCGGAGACGTTGATGACGTCATCGACGCGGCCCATGATCCAGAAATATCCGTCTTTATCTTTGCGCGCGCCGTCGCCGGTGAAGTATGCGCCCGGAATTTGCGACCAGTACTGCTTCACGTAGCGATCGGGATCGCCATAGATCGTGCGCAGCATACCCGGCCAGGGCTGGCGAATAATCAAGAAATCCTCCCGAACCGTCGGGCACGGGTTTGCCGTCCATGTCGACAACTTCGGGCACGACTCCGGGGAACGGGCGCGTGGCTGAACCGGGCTTGGCTCCCACCGCGCCGGGGATGGGCGTGATCATGATGTGTCCGGTTTCAGTCTGCCACCAGGTGTCGACGATGGGGCATTTCTCGTGGCCGATGACTTCGCGATACCACATCCAGGCTTCGGGATTGATCGGCTCACCGACCGTGCCGAGCAGCCGCAGACTGTCGAGCCGGTGCTTTCTCGGCCATTGCTCGCCCCACTTAACGAAAGTGCGGATCGCGGTCGGCGCGGTATAAAGGATGCTTACCTGATGCCGGTCGATGATGCTCCAGAAGCGATCGGGCTCGGGGCAGTTGGGCGCGCCTTCATACATGAGGCTGGTGGCGCCGTTTTGCAGCGGTCCGTAAACAATGTAGCTGTGGCCCGTGACCCAGCCAATGTCGGCCGTGCACCAGTACGTGTCTTCTTCTTTGAGATCGAACACCCACTTGGTCGTGATGTAAGTGCCGACGGAATAGCCGCCGGTGGTGTGCACGACGCCTTTCGGTTTTCCGGTCGTGCCCGAGGTGTAAAGAATGTAGAGCGGATGCTCGGCGTCGAGCGGTTCGGCGGGACATTCGTCGGAGACCGAAGCCATCAGCTCATGCCACCAGTGATCGCGTCCGGCCTGCATATGGATTGGCGAACCGGTGCGCTTATAGACGACAACGTACTTTACCGAAGGACAGGACTTCAGTGCCTCTTCGACGGCGGGAAATAGTTTGACTTCGGCGCCTCGTCGATAGGAACCGTCTTGCGTGATGACGGCTACGGCTTGCGAATCGTGGATGCGGTCGACTAGCGCGTTGGCGGCGAATCCTCCGAATACTACCGTGTGCGGGGCTCCAATGCGGGCACAGGCGAGCATCGCGATCGGAAGTTCTGGAGTCATGCCCATGTAAATTGCGACGCGGTCGCCTTTCTTCACTCCGAGTGACTTCAAAACATTGGCGAATTTTTGCACTTCGCGATGCAGTTGCTGATACGTCAGAGTCCGCACCTCGCCGGGTTCGCTTTCCCAGATCAGCGCGGCTTTATTCTTACGCCAGGTTTGCACATGGCGGTCGAGGCAGTTGTATGACAAATTAATCTGTCCGCCGACGAACCACTTGGCCCAGGGGTTATTCCATTCCAAAACCTTGTCCCACTTCTTGAACCAATGCAATTCTTCCGCAATGCCGGCCCAGAATTTTTCGGGATGCTCCACCGACTCGCGATAAATGCGCTCGTAATCTTCAAGGCTCTTGATGTGCGCGTGCTTGCTAAAATGCTCCGGGGCTTCAAACCTGCGTTGTTCCTGCAGGACGGAGTCAATGTTGGTGTCAGGCGTGGATACGGCGGCCTTCTCAGCCATTGGTTGTTCCTCGCGGGTACGGACTGGACAAAGCTAAACCGGATGGCATTCTACAGCGGATAAGAAGTTTTGTCTGTAACCGCAAAAGGTGGAAAAGGCCCATCCGTTCGCGCACTTATCGGAGGTCGAGAAACTTAAGACGATCCTTGTCCGAGGGGATCGGGCATGAATCGTACTTACCAAAGATTCGGTATCGGTTTCGCGCCACCAGGTTGTAACCCCAGTTTCGTATCCAACCAGGCAATGCCTGCAGGGCAGCGCCTAGCGCAGCCCATCCTCCGCCAAGTTCCCGGAAAGCCACCACGGCTGCGTCAGACCGCGATGCGATGCGCTCTCCCGGCAGGTCGTAGTTCAGCACCACGTACATGGTATCGAGATCGTTTGGGGAGGCGCTGTGGCGTCGAAGTATGTCAGCCGCGAATTCACTTTGCAAAGAAGCGAAACGGAAGCGGTCGTGCGGATCGCGGTTCAGGAGGAACTGAACCAGCCGGTTGCAGAGGCCGCAAACGCCGTCGTAGAGGATGATCGGATTGGGGTCGGGCGCAGCCATCTGGCGACTCTTCCATGCTACGCCTACAAAAGTCCGCGGACAGGAGTGTCCGCCCTACATCGTGCAATCAGCGACCATTGCCCGGTTTGCGTTTCATCTCGGGTACGAATTCTTCGACTTTCGCTTTTTCCAGCAGATAGACGCCCGGTCCCTGTTGGCCCCGGACTGTGCGGCAAAATTCGGCGACGGAGAAGCCGGCTTTCAGCGCTTCGGTGAAGGCCCATCGGGTTTGCAGGCGCCACTCCCAAGCCAGCGCGGGATCTTTTCGTTCGACCTCCACAATGTCGCTGGGAATCTCAATCGCAATTCTTTGGCGATTCAACGCGGCAGTGAGGTCGGTGCGGGCCGGCTTTCCATCACCATTAAAGTGAATTAAAGGGGTCAAAGTAGAAAGTGCGTCGAGGACTTCGGCGCGATTATCTTTGCCCTGCAGCCGGTCCAGGACGCGGCGGCTCGAGAGCGGCCATGAGACCCATAGGCGATCCGTACCATTGCGGTGCAGAACGCTCGAAGTTTCCGGACCGTAAAACTCAACTTTGTAATTCTCCGAAACCACTCCCAGTTTCGTGAAATTCAGATGCGCGTTCCTGCTCTGAAGAGGATCAAAGGTCCAGGTCATTTCGCTGATGCGAGTGTCGTTCATTCGACTATCCGATCGACCATCGTCGATGCGTATCGCCAATGCCCGTTCGCGCTGCGCCAGCTTCAGGTTATATGCAAGGTGCGAATTTCGGTAGGGTTCGCGCACCGCCAGCATGTGGGAGTGCACAATCAAACGACCGTTCTCTAAACCTAGAAAACCGAAGGCGAATCCGACCAGCTTCGGCGCCGTCGAATGCGCCGACCCAGATACTTCCTGCCTCCTCGGTTGCAATGACCAGAGTGAGCGGCGTGGTGTCGATGTCGGAAAGGCCCCACACTTCCCTCTCGACCTCATCCACCTGTTTGAGGTCTTCGAAGCTCTGCAGGTCGCGAATCGTGACCGTCGATTTGGTTTTGGCTTCAGCCATTGGGAAGGTTTGCGGGTAGAGGCGAACAATATACGCGAGAAGTTGAGGTCGCGCCAGTGGGCGCAAACGCGTAAAGAGTGAGTCAACGAAGGTAAATTTTTGTAAAGTCTTAAGTGCTTATTTTGTTTGACGATAAGATTGAATCTGCGCGGTAGTGGCCGGTTAGGTGCGCATCCGTTCGTGACGCAATATTCAGCAACCGAATTGGGATTGCAGCGTCCAAACCTAGGTACCCAAACCAGTTTACAATATGGTGAACTCATCATTTTTCCCGGCAGAAAGAGGTTTGCGAATGACAACGGCTTCCGGTAGACCGGGGGTCGGCAGGGGAAGGGCAAAGTTTTACTTTCCAGCCGCCGTCGGTCAAGCGAGTCCGCCGACTCCCAAAGTTAGCCAACCCATTGATAGCACTTATCTTCTTGTTAGTGGTTATGGCGTCAAGTTGTGGTGGCGATCCCAAGCCTGGGTTGGCCCGGGCAAGCGTAGTCCCCATCGTTCCCGTGTCCGTGGCGACCGCCGAGCGCCACGACGTGCCTTACTATCTCACGGGTCTTGGCTCGGTGAACGCCTACTACACCGTCAGCGTGAAGAGCCGGGTGGACGGTGAACTGATGCAGGTAAATTTCAAGGAAGGGCAGAACGTCCAGAAAGGCGAGTTGTTGGCGGTGATCGATCCCCGGCCCTATCAGGTTGCGCTGGAGCAGGCCCAAGCCGCACTGTTCAGAGATCAAGCCCAACTGCGCGATGCCAAGCTGAATTTCGAGCGTTTCAAGGGACTGCTCCAGAGTTCAGGAGCTATGTCCCAACAGCAGGTGGATACGCAGGGAGCCACGGTTGACCAACTTGACGGAACGGTGCGAAACGATCAAGCGGCCATCGACAGCGCCAAGCTGAATCTTGTCTATTGCCACATCACATCACCGGTGACCGGACGGATTGGCCTGCGGCTGGTTGATCCCGGGAATATTGTTCATGCCACCGACACCAACGCCCTGTTCGTGATTACGCAGCTGCAGCCAATCGCCGTTATTTTCACCCTGCCAGAAGACAGCCTTCCGGCGGTTGCGCCGGAAATGGCAAAGGGCACGCTCGAGGTGGATGCGTACAGCCGCGACGATCAAAACAAACTGGCTTCCGGGAAACTGCTGACCATCGACAATCAAATCGATCAGACTACTGGAACAGCCCGCCTTAAAGCGGTCTTCGACAATAAAGACAATGCGCTCTGGCCCAATCAGTTCGTGAATACGCGCTTACTGCTGAACGTCCGCAAAAATAGCACGACTATCCCGGCAGCCGCCATTCAGCGGGGTCCGCAGGGTACTTATGTGTTCGCGGTGAAGTCGGATAACACGGTCGAAGTGCGGGCAGTCACCGTTGCCTTCACGCAAGACAATGTTTCGGTAATCGCGAGCGGCGTTTCTCCAAACGACGTCGTCGTGACCGACGGCCAGGACAAACTGCAAGAAGGAAGCAAGATCGAAACTCGCCCGGCAGCTCCCTCAGTAAACAGGCCGCAGCAAGCTGCGGCAGGCAGCGGTTCGGGGAGTTCCTCGGCTAATCCTGCTCCGAACGCTCAGCATTCAGGGACGAAATGAATCCGTCGCGTCTGTTCATTATCCGGCCCGTGGCCACAGCGCTGCTGATGGTTGCCATCATGCTGGTGGGGATCGTGGCCTACCGGCAGCTTCCGGTATCGGCTTTGCCGGAAGTCGATTATCCGACGATTCAGGTGATGACGTTCTATCCCGGCGCCAACCCCGATGTGATGGCATCATCGGTGACAGCGCCTCTAGAACGGCAATTTGGCCAGGTCCCCGGCCTCAGCCAGATGACCTCGACCAGTTCGTTTGGCAGTTCGGTCATCACGCTTCAGTTCGCCCTCGATCAGAATATTGATATCGAAGAGCAGCAGGTGCAAGCCGCGATCAATGCGGCCCAAACCTACTTGCCCACGGACCTGCCGAATCCACCTATTTACAGCAAAGTAAATCCAGCCGACTCGCCAATTCTTACCCTGGCGCTCACTTCGAAGACGCTGCCGCTATCGCAAATTGAAGACCTGGCGGATACGGCCATGGCCCAGAAGATTTCGCAGGTCACGGGCGTGGGTCTGGTCTCGATCAGTGGCGGGCAGAAGCCCGCGGTGCGCATTCAGGCGAATCCCACAGCGCTGGCATCGTATGGCCTGAGCCTGGAAGATGTCACGGAACGCGTTGGCGGCGGCTAACGTCGATCAGGCCAAGGGGACGCTGAACGGTCCGCGCCAGTCGTTTACTATCGGCGCGAACGACCAATTGATGGTCGGCGACGAGTACCGTCCTATCGTTATCGCCTATCGAAACGGGTCTCCAGTGCGCCTCTCCGATGTGGCCACGGTTACCGACGGGATCGAAAATGTGATGCAGGCCGCGTGGATGAATCTGGATCCTGCGGTCATCGTAAATATTCAGCGCCAGCCGGGCGCCAACATTATCGGCGTCGTGGACCGGATCAAGAAGCTGCTGCCGCAACTCCAGGCTGGGTTACCGGCCGCGGTGAACGTCGCGATTCTGACCGATCGGACAGTCACCATCCGGGCCTCGGTCAAGGATGTGCAGTTTGAACTGATGCTCACCATCGGCCTGGTCGTGATGGTGATCTTCCTTTTTCTGCGTAATCTTTCGGCAACCGTAATTCCCAGCATTGCTGTGCCGCTTTCCATCGTGGGTACGTTCGCCGTGATGTATCTGCTGGGCTACAGCCTCAACAACCTCACCCTCATGGCTCTGACCATTTCCACTGGATTCGTGGTGGACGATGCCATCGTCATGATCGAAAACATCGACCGCTATTTGGAGGAAGGCGATTCCCCGCTGGATGCCGCGTTGAAAGGCGCGGGCCAGATCGGATTTACCATCGTTTCTCTCACGGTTTCACTGATCGCCGTGCTGATTCCGCTCTTGTTCATGGGCGACATCGTCGGCCGTCTCTTCCGTGAATTCGCGGTTACGCTGGCCGTGACGATTCTGGTCTCCGCCGCGGTGTCGTTAAGCTTGACGCCAATGATGTGCGCCAAGTTGCTCAAGCACAAAGATCCTTCGAAACGAAGCCGCTTCTATAATCTTTCCGAGGATTTTTACAATAAGGTCATTGCGTTCTACGGCCGCACTCTGAAGATTGTCTTGCGGCATCAGACGATCACGTTGCTGGTCACGGTAGGAACTCTCGTGCTCACATTGTTCCTGTACGTGATCGTGCCCAAAGGATTTTTTCCGGTTCAGGATACGGGCGTGATCCTCGCTATCGCCGATGCTCCGCAGAACATCTCCTTCAAAGCTCTGGCAGAACGCCAACAGGCACTGACGCGCGTAATTCTGAAAGATCCAGACGTCGAAAGTCTATCGTCCTTCATCGGCGTGGACGGCACGAACCTTACGCCCAACAGCGGCCGCATCCAGATCAATCTCAAGCCTCGCGATGAGCGTAACGCAAGTGCATCGGACATTATTCGCCGGCTGCAGCCACAGGTGGCGCAGGTCGAAGGAATCACGCTTTTCATGCAGCCGGTGCAAGACCTCACGGTCGAAGACCGCGTAAGCCGTACGCAATTCCAGTACACGATGGAGGATGCGGACGCGAAAGAGCTAGCGCGCTTGTCCTCGCAGTTACTGGACAAGCTTGCGTACCCTGCCGCAACTTCGAGATGTAGCCAGCGATCAGCAAGCCGGCGGGCCTTGAGGCGGATGTAACGATCGATCGCGACACCGCTTCCCGCCTCGGCATTCTGCCGCAGCAGATCGACAATACGCTGTACGACGCATTCGGACAGCGTCAGGTCTCGACCATCTACACCCAGCTCAATCAGTACCACGTGGTTCTGGAAGTGGATCCGCAGTTTCAGCAGAATCCGGGTTCGTTCAAGGATTTGTACGTAAAGTCAATGACGGGGACGCAGGTGCCGCTTTCCGCTTTTACCCAGGTCCACACTTCCAATACTTCTCTGGCGGTAAATCACCAAGGCCAATTTCCAGTGGTGACGATCTCGTTCAATCTTGCGCCGCGAATGTCTCTGGGAGACGCGACCAAGGCCATCGAGCAGGCGGAGCAGGAAATCGGAATGCCGCCCAGCGTTCATACCGCCTTCCAGGGCACGGCCGCCGCGTTTCGCAATTCTCTTTCAACCGAACCATGGTTAATCGTGGCGGCCATCGTGACTGTGTACATCGTGCTGGGAGTTCTCTATGAGAGCTACATTCATCCCATCACGATTCTTTCCACGCTTCCTTCCGCTGGCGTGGGCGCAATTCTCGCATTGCTGATTACAGGAAACGATCTCGGCGTGGTAGGTCTGATCGGAATCATCCTGCTGATCGGAATCGTGAAGAAGAACGCGATCATGATGATCGACTTCGCGCTGGAGGCGGAACGCGTGGAGCACAAGCCGCCCGAGGAAGCCATCTTCCAAGCCTGCCTGTTGCGCTTTCGTCCGATCATGATGACAACCATGGCCGCGCTGCTCGGGGGCCTGCCCTTAGCCCTCGGCTCTGGCACCGGTTCAGAGCTGCGCCATCCGCTGGGCATCACGATTGTCGGCGGTTTGTTAGTGAGCCAGGCGCTCACGTTGTACACGACTCCCGTGGTTTATTTGTGGTTCGATCGGCTGGCCAAGCGATTCGAACGATTTGGCGTCCTCAATCGAGTGGAGGAGCCCGCGGTCGGAGACTGATTCATGAATATTTCCGCTCCCTTCATTAAACGGCCAATTGGAACGTCCTTGTTGACGTTGGCCTTGTTAATGTCGGGAGCGCTGGCTTTCACCAAGCTGCCGGTATCGCCACTTCCGGAGGTGGAGTTTCCGGTAATCCAAGTTTCGGCAAGCTTGCCCGGTGCCAGTCCGGAAACCATGGCGTCCGCGGTCGCGACTCCGCTGGAGCGGCAATTCGGCCGGATTGCCGGCATCAATCAGATGACCTCGATCAGCCAGTTGGGTGCGACTGGCATTGTTCTGCAGTTCGATCTCAACCGCAATATCGATGCGGCTGCCCGCGACGTCCAGGCAGCGATTAATGCCGCTCGCAGCCAGTTGCCGTCGTATCTTCCGGGCAATCCCTGGTATCGCAAAGTGAATCCAGCGGAGGCGCCGATTCTGATCATGTCGATGACCTCCGACAGCATCACCCTTCCAAATATTTACGATCAGGCGAACTCGATCCTCTCGCAGAAGCTGGCGCAAGTCAGTGGCGTGGGGCAAGTCTATGTAGCTGGAGGTGCTAATCCGGCAGTACGTGCGGAGTTGGATCCAAATCTGCTCAACAACACTGGGGTCGGACTGGACGCCGTCCGAACAGCTTTAGGGGCGGCGAATGCAAATAGCCCGAAGGGTCACGTAGCCAATGGGGTCACCGACTGGACCATCAACGACAACGATCAAATCATGCACGCGGACGACTATCGCCCGCTAATCGTTGCTTACAACAAGACCACCGGTGCCCCGGTGCGTCTGAGCGATGTGGCGGAAGTGAACGATTCGGTCGAAGACGCTCATATCTACGGTCTCTCGAATGGCAAACGCGCCGTGATTCTGGTTATTTTCCGCCAACCTGGCGCGAATATTATCTCAGACCGTCGACAATGTGCTCGCGCTGCTGCCCCAGCTGCGAGCTTCTATTTCTCCCGCCATCAACCTTGAGGTGGTCTCGGACCGCACCACTACGGTGCGGGCTTCCGTTGCACGACATCGAAATCACGCTCCTGATTTCTGTGGCTCTCGTCATCCTGGTAGTGTTCGTTTTTCTGCGGACGGTGCGAGCCACAATCATTCCCAGCATTGCGGTGCCGCTGTCGCTGATTGGCACATTCGGCGTGATGTACCTTCTGAATTACAGCCTCGACAATCTGTCAATGATGGCGCTCGCGATTTCGACTGGTTTCGTGGTCGACGACGCGATCGTCGTGCTGGAGAACATTACTCGATATCTTGAGCAAGGGATGGAGCCTGTCCAGGCCGCATTTCGTGGCGCCCGCGAAATTGGTTTCACCGTGCTTTCGATGAGCACGTCGCTGATCGCAGTCTTCATTCCGATTCTCATGATGGGCGGAATTATCGGTCGCTTGTTCCGCGAATTCGCGGTCACCCTAAGCATCGCGATTGCTGTGTCTCTGGCGGTCTCGCTGACCACGACTCCGACCATGTGCGCGCAGCTGCTGAAACCCCTTCATGAAGAAAAGCATGGGAGGGCCTACAAGTTCAGCGAGAAAATATTCGATGGCATCCTGCGCTTCTATCGCGTCAGCCTGAGTTGGGTGCTTGCGCCACCAGTTTGCGGTATTGCTGATCACAATCGGCAACGGCCTGCTTCAGCGTCTACCTCTTTAAAGAAGCTCCCAAGGGATTTTTCCCGCAGCAGGATACCGGCCGGATTCAGGGATCGGTGCAGGCAGCACAGGACATTTCTTTCGATGCCATGAGCCGCAAGATGCGCCGCTACGTCGACATCGGAATGAACGATCCGAATGTATCCACCATGATCGGTTTCTGTGGCGGCACCACCGCGATGAACCAGGGCCGCATGTACATCACGCTGAAACCTCAGAGTGAGCGGAAGCTGACTGCCGATCAAGTCATCATCGAGTTGAGCAAAAAGTTTGCGGAAGTTCCTGGCGCCACCCTCTTCATGTACGGGCAGCAGGATTTGCAGATTGGCGGCCGTTTGAGCCAGGCGCAGTATCAGTACACGCTGCAGGGGGAGGATCTGAGTGAGCTCAACACCTGGGCACCCCAATTGCTGCAAAAGATGCGTTCCCTTCCTCAACTGCAGCAGGTGAACACAGACCAGCAGGACAAAGGCCTGGAAGCGAATGTGATCATCGATCGTGACACGGCTTGGCGGTTGGGGGTCGCTGCGGCCGACATCGACAATGTGCTTTACGATGCTTTCGGACAGAGGTTTGTTTCGACCATCTACGAGCCGCTCAATCAATATCACGTCGTCATGGAAGTGGACCCCAAATTTCAGCAGAGCCCAGACACACTCGAGAGCGTCTACGTTCACTCTTCGAACGGCAACATGGTGCCACTCTCCGCGTTCGCGCACTTCGGCCCCGCCAACACTTCGCTCGGCGTTAATCATCAAGGGCAATGGCCGGCGGTGACGATTTCCTTTAATCTCGCACCCGGCGTATATCTCTTGGCCAAGCTACCACTGCCATTGAGACTGCCGAACGGTCCATCAATTTTCCCGCAACCATTCACGCTAGCTTTCAAGGTACCGCCGCAGCTTTCAAGGATTCGCTGGCCAATCAATCGGTCCTGATCATCACAGCGCTGCTGGCGGTTTATATCGTCTTCGGAATTCTTTACGAGAGCTACATCCATCCCGTGACAATTCTCTCGACGATTCCTTCGGCTGGCGTCGGCGCTCTACTGGCGTTGAAAATCACGCATAACGAACTCAATGTGATCGGACTGATTGGCATCATCCTGCTGATTGGCTTGGTCAAAAAGAACGCAATTATGATGATCGACTTTGCTCTGGAGGCCGAGCGGAAAGAAGGAAAAACGCCAATCGAGGCAATTTACGAAGCCTGCGTGTTGCGCTTCCGCCCGATCATGATGACGACGGCAGCAGCCTTACTTGGTGGGCTGCCGTTGGCTCTGGGCACAGGAACTGGTTCTGAACTTCGCCGGCCTCTTGGCCTCACCATCGTGGGCGGATTGATTGTCAGCCAGGCATTGACCTTGTTCACGACTCCCGTCGTGTACCTGTACATGGACAGCCTGCGACTGCGATCAAGCCGCAAGAAGAGCGAGTTACCAGGCTCCCTCGTCGCCAGCTGCCAGCCACGCGGATTAAAGGCGAATTCGACACCAATCGCAATATTCCCACCGCGAAATTCCGATCCCGAACTGGATCGTCGCGCGATTACCTTCGTTACTTGACCCGTCTAAAACCCAGACATTAGCATCACACCTAAGTTGGTGAGGATGCTTAGAATTGCTGTATTTGCGGCTTCAGTAGGGTTGCTGTTAACCGGGGCACACAACGCTCGCGGCCAAAGCAGTGAATACCAGTTATCTCCGTCGCCAACGGAGGAGTTATCAAAGGGACGGTCAAGTGGTCGGGACCGGAACCCCACCTTACCCGGCTTCCCATCACAAAGGATCCGCAAATCTGCGACCCTGATTCGCACAAGACCCGCGATCTGGAACGGCTGATTATTGGCCCTCAGGGCGGCGTCGCGAATACAGTGGTTTTCATCAAGAGCATTTCCAATGGGAAGGCGTTTGACTTGCCTCCCGAGCGCCGTTCCCTCGACCAGCGGCTTTGCCGCTACGAGCCTCATATTTTATTGGTTCCCGAACGCAGCGCCCTTCAGATGAAGAGTTCAGACGCCACGCTTCACACCATTCACATGGATGGCGCAGCCACTTATAACCTTCCATTTCCTTTCCAGAATCAGACCGTTTCTCGCGATATGAATACTCCGGGGTTGGTCAACCTGAAATGCAATGGCGGGCACGTGTGGATGAATGCCGAGATGTTCGTCGCGCCGCATCCCTACTACGCTGTAACCGACGAGAGCGGTGCGTTTGTGCTGACCGATGTTCCGCCAGGAGAGTACGAGCTTGTTGCCTGGCACGAAGGCTGGCAGGTCTTGGGACAGCAGGCGACGTTTGATGTTCTGACCGAGAAGAAAGTAGAGCGTCCTATCTTTTCCGAACCCCGGACCTGGGAGAAGCCGGCCAGCGTGGGCAAAAATGAAACCGCCGTCGTGAACTTCGTCATCTCGGCAAAATAACTCCACGAAATTGCGCAGCCTCAGTCCAGCTTGCAAACTAACACGGCAGCATTCCGATAAGGACAATCAAGGCCCGTGATTCCCGGCTGCTGCAGAACCACCCACGTAACCCCGTATTGCGCTTGCAGGCGGCGAAAATCCTGCGGTTGAAATTTGCTCCATTCGCTCTGCGCCTTCATCTGCCGCAGCCATTCATCCGCCATCGCGGGAAACATCGAAACCGCGCCACTGGCTTTCACACCGTCCGCCAACATGCTTCGTTGCGCGATCGCCTCAAAACCATTTTCGTCCTCGCCTGGAATGTGCATGTACCAGGGATCGAGTGCGAAGATTGCATCGCGAGGGGTGTTAGCTACGAACCCACTGGAAAGCCTGCACCCATTGATTTTTCGAGGCCACGCCCGGCCATTCAACCTGTGCGCTGCCTGGAAACAAGTCGCGTTGGACCAGAAACATGCCCGCGCACAGAGGCACAAACAGGGCTGCCCATCTCCAAACTCGATTCTTCAATACATACTCGCCCAGCAGTCCACCTGCGAATAAAAAGAAAAGCACATAGAGCAGATACAGGCTTCGCATGGGCTGGAGCCGCGCCAGGCTTTCGAATCGTGCCGGGATCGACAACACAACTGCCGCAATCAAATAAACCAGCTCATAAATAATCAGCGCCCGGCAGAGTTGATCGAGGTTACGCAACTGTCGCGAACGAGCTATGCGGCTGAACCACCACAGGATTGCAAGTGGCGCCAGCGCGCCCAGCCATTCATACCATTGCCAGCGCAGCAGGTAGAAGTAGGAATGAGAAAGCGCCACCTGATGATAGGCCGGCGGAGGCGGATCGAATGAGATGCCGAAGGGCAACAGGCACGCAAGCCTGGCGAACCGTAGATCGAATCGCTCGATGCAGAGCAGCACCACGCAGTAGGAAAGAACAAAAACGGACATGAGCGGATGAATCGCCGCAGCGAACGCGAGAAATAATGCGGCCTGGAAATACTTTCCATCGATGACTTTGACGACGGCGAAAATCGCAGCGAAAGCGACAAGGTTTCGCGGATTGAGGTATTGATCCATGATGTACAAAGCGGTTCCAGCCACCGGCAGAGTCAGAAGCGCCGCGATCAACGCCACACCGGCCCAACGCGCTTTTTCATCGGGAAAGCACCTGCTGATCAACTGCAGGCACGCAAGTAGAAAAAGAAAAATAGAAGTCACTTGCCAAAAGAAAAGCACAACTTCCAGCGGCAGATGACTCATTCGCACCGACGCCGCAATAAAGTTCGGGAAAAACGTCAGATGCGCATGCGATTCGAAAAACTGCGCATTGAAAGGAAAAAGCTCCGGATGCAGGATTTTCTCGACTCCCGGGAGGTAAAGCGCAGCGTCCTCTGCCCAGGGATGGTAGCCATGGACCAGCAATGCTCCCAGAGTAAGGAGTGCAAGAAGCAGGAAATCCTTGAATTTCAAAGCGAGGCTCCGCGAATGGCTAGAGGGCTATCCACATAATATGATCTTTTTCTTGAAGTGACTGACCGGGATTGTACACATCCTGGGATAAGCGAACGGGCCAAGCCTTGGCGCGGCGAGGAGAAGAACTCCCCAAAAATTAAGAAGCGCCTCGCAACTCTTTCGAGTCGTGAGACGCCCGAACAGCCCTCCCCCAGAACTGCTCAACCACAGAATATTTTTTCCCCATTTAGATGTAAATCCCACATTGGTGCCAGTTGCTGGCACGAAATGGCTATCTTTCAACTATTTTCAATAGCAGATTCGCGCCTTCCCGCTGCGGCTCGGTTACTGCCGTAATCTGCCTAAAGGCTATAACGATTGACGATTGCTGACGGCGTCCTTAGATTCGCAGCAGGGGGTTGTATGAAGGACATTCATGAGGTTCTGCGGCGGAAGCAGGCCCGGTACGCGCAGTTGGCCAAGCAGATTGAGATGTTGCAGCAGGCGGCCGAAAAACTGCGTGAAGTGGCTCCTCTTCTGGCTGAAATCGAGGATGACGACGCTGCGGTCTTGGCCGACGTCGATGAGCAGCCCAGCACGACGGCGAAGGCTGCGGCAGCTTCTTCGTCCGCTACTACTGCCCCTGCCAAGCCGGCACGCGGCGTGGCTCCTCGCTGGCCCTAACCCACGGAGATTTGATTCGCCACACATGAGCGGCATATGACGTTTCAAGCACTTTTGGTTTCCAAGGACGAAGAGGCAGCGGCAGTTTTGACTCCGCTGCTCTCTCGCTGCGGCGTTGCCGTCGCCCAATGTGGATATCCCGAATCCATGTGCCGCTTGACCGAAGAAAAGTTCGACTCGGTCATCGTTGACTTCGACGATCCGCACAGCGCTTCGCTAGTCCTGCAAAATGCCAGTCAGACGACTTCCGGCGCCAAAGCCGTAACCGTCGCCCTGCTGAGCGACAAAACGAAAGTGCGCAACGTTTTCGGCGCTGGCGCCAATTTCATCCTCTATAAACCGATTTCCCCCGAGCAGGCCGAAGCTAGTCTGCGCGCCGCCACCGCTCTCATCAAGCGTGAACGCCGGCGCTCTTTCCGCGTGCCCGTACAAGTTCCGATCCAGCTTCAAGTCCAGGACGGACCGCTTCTCGAAGGTATCCTCCTCGATCTCAGTGAAGATGGCATGGACCTTCTGGCGGCGCAGCCGCTGTGTCCCGGAGCCACGATCAGCGTTCAATTCAATTTGCCTGACAACAATACCGAAATTCAGGCGAGCGGAGAACTCGCATGGGCCAGCCCCAATGGGCAAGCAGGGGTGCGCTTCATCGATCTTTCCGAGAGCCTTCGCGCCACCCTGAAAACCTGGGTCGCGGCCAACGCTCCGGAGATTCCGCCGCCCGATCCCGAGCCCGTCTCGCAGTGCACTTTGACCGACCTCAGTCTGGGCGGATGTTACGTCGAAACCGAATCGCCTTTTCCCGAGCGCTCGGGCATTACTCTGTGTCTGAATGCGGAGGATGTCGAAGTCCAGGCGGAAGGGACGGTTCGCGTGATGCATCCTGGATTCGGCATGGGCATCGAATTCGCGGCGCGTACCACCGACGAGCGCGCCCAGGTGGCAAGGTTCATCGGATTTTTAACCAGTCGTCCGGGGATGCTTCCTGCATTACAGATCACCCCACGCATCCTTGCCGCTGGCGACCAGTACAATCCGCCTGACTCACCACCCAAGGAAGAACTCGACGACCCCCTACTGGAATTGCTGCGCAGCCACGAAACCCTCAACCAGGAAGAATTTCTGCAGAAAGCTCCGCCAGCAACGCAATTCAGAAGAAGTCACCTCAGCCTGAAGTCGGTCGCCAACCTCGTTCCGACCCTACGTTCCCGTTCCCGACAAGGCATACCTCTTGTGGGCTACCGCCGCCGTCATCGCTAATCGTTAATTTTCGCCGAGCGTTGCCCAGTCGCCGTGGGTTTGAACACGACTTTGATCGTGCAACTTCCTCCGGCGGGCACGCTGCTGCCGCAATTGTTAGTCTGAGAAAAATCCTCCGCGTCGGCGCCGGTAATCGTGATCTGGCTGATCGAAAGTGAAGTCTTGCCGTCGTTCGTCAATTTAACTGGCACCGGAGCACTCTTGGTCCCAACCTTCTGATCTCCGAAATTTACGCCAATCGGCGACAGTTCGACTACCGTTCCGGTACCCGAGAGCGCCACCGTTTGCGGGCTGCCTGCGGCATTATCGGTTACTGAGAGCTTGCCCGATACAGATCCCTTTGCGGTTGGCGCGAATGACACTTGGATATCGCAACTTTGTCCCGCCGTCAGGCTGGCCGGGACAATTGTTGGTTTCGCTAAAAGGCGCGGCAGTGGAAATCTTTGAAATCGTTGCTGTTGTCGAACCCGTATTCATCAACGTCGCAGTCTGCGATGAACTCTTGGTTCCTAGTAGCTGCAAAGGGAACGTCAACTTGGATGGTGTCAGCGAGACAGTTGCGGCGGAAACGCCAGTTCCAGTCAGTGGAACCAACTGTGGCCCTCCTTGGTAGCTCACCTGCACCGAGGCCGCGAGATTCCCAGTGACCTTCGGAGCGAAGCTGACGAGAATCCTGCAGCTGCCTCCGGGTGGAAGACTCGTACCGCACTTGTTCGTTTCGCTGAAATCTTTCGGATCGGCTCCGACGATGGTGATGCCGCTAATCTTGAGCGCGGAGGTATCGATGTTCTTGAGGACTACCGTTTGCGGTGCGCTCTTCGTGCCTACGTTCTGGTTCCCGAAAGCGAGAGCATTCGGGGTGACACTTGCCACAGTTTGCAGGAACACTGGTGCACCCGGCCGACCCGGAGCAAATCAGATCCAACTTGCCGTCGCCGTTGAAGTCGCCGGCTCCAAACCCTCGTTGGACAAAATTAGTGGGTATGGACCCGGCGCCAACCTCGATGGGTGTCCGGAATGTACCATCGCCGTTGCCGAGCGCAATCATGAAAGTTTGGGTCTCGGTCTCGGAATTGTAGGCTATGCCCGCCAAGTCCAACTTTCCGTCGCCGTTAAAGTCTCCTACAGTCATCAGGCTAAACGGTGTGCTTATGCAGCTGCCCTGAGTAAAGGTTCCGTCGCCATTGCCCAGGAGCACGCAACCGCTATCGATCAGATCCAGCTTGCCATCGCCATTCACATCGGCAGCGACCAACGACCCACCGTACTCTGTGGAATAACTGACACCGTTTTCAGGAAACGTTCCATCACCGTTTCCCAGGAAGATCAACACTCCGCCGCCGGAATACGGTGGTATCGCCAAGTCCAGTTTGCCGTCACCATTGAAGTCGCCAATTGCAGCTGGACCACTTCCGTTGTCAAACACATTGAGTTCCTGGCCGAAGGTGTCCTCCCCTTCGGGGAGGCCGGCCGATGGCGGCGTACCGCCGCCGCTCGGTTCTGTGGGCTGTAACTGTCAACTGTCGACTGTCAACTGTGAACTGGCAGGGGGGCTGGCGCCGTTCGAGGAGATCAAGGAAGGCCTGCGGTCGATTCCGGCGGTTCGAATTAATCCACTGATAATGTCGACGCCCACCTCATCGTACCTCGGGATAATCAGGGGCCGGGCGGCTCCCGGCTTCTCAAGCTTGATGTGGCTTCCTTTTTGGCCAGCTTGCCGATATCCAAGCTTGAGGAATACACAGACGATCTTCTGCCAGCCCAGGGGACTTAAACGCGGCACGGCAAGCTCTTCTCAAATCCGAAGGGAACGGGAATAGCAATGGGGAAGGCGTTTTGGACGTTCATCGGCTTGGCCTTGAAGGGCTTGAATCCAAGCTCCTTCAATGCCTGGTCAAGGGTTCCCCGCTCCAGGCAACTCGCGATGAACAACTGCGAGGCCTCAATAAGGTTCGCTTTGGCCTGCGCTAGGGTCCTCCCCTGGGTCGTAAGGTCAAGTGGCGGACAGTTTGCGATGAACCAGTCTCCATCGCGCTTGACAACGCCGAAAAGCTGAAAATTTGCCTGGACCACAACCTTCATTGATTTGCCTTTCCCCCTAAGGATTCGCACTTATTGGGATGCGCCAGTTGGCCATTCGGTGGCATGCGTTCGATTTACGGACTACACGTTGGAACCGGATTACACACTATGGCCATCAGAAAGTCAAGACCCAGAAGTAAGGGCAGTTTACAGTCGACAGCATAAACGTAGCGGCGAGTTTACCTCGCCATAGGGCGGCGTGACGCCACCTTTGTTCCCCGAAGGGGAACAATATTATTAGCCGTAGGTGAAACCTACGGAAAGGAACCGCGGCGAAATTGGGATGCGACCCCGAACGGGGTCGAATTATTCGACCCCATCAGGGTCGGAAAAATTCCTTTCATTGGCGCTCGCATCCGTAGGTTTCACCTACGGCTATTGATGTTCCTCCCCTTCGGGGAGGCCGGCCGATGGCGGCGTACCGCCGCCGCTCGGTTCTGTGGCCTGTGACTATTAACTGTCAACTGTGAACTGTTAACTCGTCCCCTGTGGTCCCTTTTTGTAAAATCTTTTCCTGCCGGTAGGAAATATAAAAGAATTGTCTTGACATCTCTCGTGGATCTAATGTATAGTTCGAGAGAGGGCGAGGTGTGGAACGCGATTCGCCCGGCCCACGGCAGGATCAAGACGAATGCCCAGACCGACACCAGAACACTGCGCGGCAGAGCCGCAACCGAAGTGGCACGGCCATCCTGGCCGTGACCGATTCACGGGCTGGAAGCCCGTGCCACAAAGTCTTTGCCGGCATCGCCGAGTCTCGGGCAGAGTGGTACCGCGCGGCAGAGCCGCAACCGCATGTGTCGGCCCTACGTGCGCAGGAAATCCTGTGCCGAAAAAGACCGATTCACGGGATGGAAGCCCGTGCCACAGAAATCGTCGCGGGCTGCGAAGAACCTGCGGGAATAGCAGTACAGGACAAATTATCCGACGCGGCGGAGGTCTCATCGTGGCGCCGGCGGGAAAAAGATGCGCCGCGGGCGAAAACAGGAAAAAAGATGTTAAAAGTGACGAACGAAGCCGGAATGTGTATGAAAACAAAGGATCGACATACCATTTGTCCGAAAATAAAGCGACATTTTTGCACAACTTTCACGCATTTTACACAAACAAACCTGTATTTCGCAGAGTTTTGCAGAAACCAACAGCTTTTCTGCCCCTTTTCGAGCCCGCGGAATGAATTCTTTGCCTCACAGTTGACAGCGGACAAACAGTCCGTAGTCGATAGTTAATAGTCGATAGTCATGGGAAGTTTACAGTTGACAGTTTACAGTCATGGGAAGTTCACAGTTGACAGTTTACAGTCGACAGCAAAGTGCAGAAAACAAGGGGTTAGGGATCAGGGATTGGGGGTTAGGGGCTGCCGAACACCTAACACCTGACACCCGGAAAGGCAGGGGTTAGGGATTAGGGTATAGGGATTGGGAATTCCTAACACCTTCTTCTCTCTGTCAACTGTTAACTGTGGACTCTTTTTGATGGCTCCCGTTTTTGCGCGGCTTCGAGTGCGGAAAAGATCCTGTCGCGGTGGGGTGAAAAGCGTAAGCTTCCGGTGTTTAATTCGCAGCGCTTCCCCGGCTCAGCATCACAGGTGGGACAGCGAATTGAAAATATCTGCTTGTCCGTGAGATCGGTCGTCTTCATGCTCCCTATCGTACACATCGCCTGGAACAAAGATGGTCAATATTGAACACCAAAGGGCAGTTTACAGTTCACAGTCAAGGGAAGTTTACAGTTGACAGCTTACAGTCGACAGTAAAAACGTAGGGGCGGCGTGCCGCCGCCCGTGTGCCGCCTGTGACTGTCAACTGTCGGCTGTCAACTGTGAACTGCCCTTCCATCAACTGTCGGCTGTCGACTGTGAACTGCTCCAGCGGACAGTCCATCGTCGATAGTCAAGGGAAGTTTCAAGGGAAGTTTACAGTTGACAGTTTACAGTCGACAGTAAGAACGTAGGGGCGGCGTGCCGCCGCCCGTGTGCCGCCTGTGACTGTCAACTGTCCCCTGCGGGGAGGCACACCGTCGGCCAACGGACCCTATGGCGAGGTAAACTCGCCGCTACGTGTCCCCTGCGAACGGTGGACTGTCAACTGTAAACTGTGGACTTCCCCTTTGGCTACCGTCCTGCTGTAGAAATAAGGGTAGGGATTAGGATTAGGGGGACAGAAGGGCAGTTCGTAGTCGACCGCCGATGGGGAAGCGCTGGGAGCGGAAAGACATGGAACGGAAAGACTTGGGCCGGAACACAGAAAATCGAGGAGGGGACGGGAACCAAGTGGCGCCGCTGATCCTCGCGCCGGCCGGACAGGATTCCCTTCCGGTAGCCTGCCACCTGTCACCTATTACGCCTTCTCCTCTCTATCCGTGTCACCTTCCGAAGACGGCGGCTGCAACCCGACCCTTGTTTGCCGCGGCGGGTGAAAACGATTCCGAGCCGAATTCCCCCGATCGCTTGGTGCGGGATCTGGCGCTGGTGGCCGATCTGCCGGTCCGCGACGCTCAGCACTCGCCGCAACCCTCGGATAAAAAAGACGATAGCTCCTGGCGGGAAAGCACGCGAACCGCGCGGGAAGGCCGGCTGGATATCGACCGACGCCGGGCGCCTCGGGCCCACCTTGAACTGCCGGTCCGCATCACGTGGCGCGACGCTGGCGGACATCGCCTCGAAACCCAGGGGTGGACGCGCGACTTCTCCAAGACGGGAATCTACTTCACCGCTCCGGTGGAAATTAACACCATGAATGCACTGGAGTTAAAGGTCAACTTCCCGGAAGATGTCGCGGCTCGGACGGGGCTGGAGGGCCTGTACCTGACGCGGTCCGTCAGAATGGAAGAACTCGACGCCAGCGTGGGCTCGACGGATTCCGCAGTCGGCATGGCAGCCCGCTTTACGCCCGTCCACCGCGCCGCCGAACTCGCTAAAGCCCCCACGACGTTCACTCCAAAATCCCAGGCCGCCGCAGCTTATCTGAAATGGGGAAGAACAGCGGCGAGGGATTAGGGGTTAGGGATTTGGGGTTAGACTTCGGATTAGCAGGCGGAAGGCATTCCCTTTTATAATCAATAACGTGGCGGCGAGTTTACCCTCGCGACGGGCGGTGCGACTGCCTACGTTCCGCCGACTATGGACTATTGACCGCGAACGGTCAGTCCCCTGCACATGGCCTTCCTCCCCCTGGGCTGCCTACCCGATCAATATCTCCCTTTTTGAGATACTTGGCCTGGAGATTGCAGCCGAATGAACGTGCAAGAGCGCTGACCGCGTTTTGCCGTCGACGGTTGACGATCGAGTGCCCGGGTCACCGCGAACTGCCGCTCCGCAGGGCCGCTCTTCGCTGCCAGCAATCGACTATGAACTTGCGTCTATTCCCAGTGGCTCTCATGAGCGCGAAATGATTCATGCCCCCATGCACCCTTCGTGGTTCGCCTGCACAGCGTGCGTGCTCCTCGCCCTGGCCGCGGGCGCGTATCGGCAGTGGTGCATTTACTTTTGGGAACGAATCGAACTGCTGCCAAGCACGGACGACGACAACATTTTGCCCGAAGATCTCGCGGCTGAACGACTACGTGCCGGGATGGAAGTCCAAAAAGTTCCGAATCGGGTCGTGGCTCTTCGTCGCGGCGTGTGGTACCTTGGCCGCGGCGTGGACTACCCTGCTGCTGCGAGGGCCTGATATCCGGCCTGGTATCAGGTACTTCCTGGCAATTCTGCTCGCACGGTGGGTGCTGTCCGCCATCACCGGCATCGGCGCCGCGAATTATTCTCTGCGAAAATACGGGACGGGATTCCAGGGAACAGCAACACAGGAAACAGGTTATAGGTTACAGGGCTCAGTAGAGAAATCCCACCACAGCGTGCCGGGTACAGGCCACAGGTTGTAATGAAAATAAACGCACTTTACCTTTGGGCGTGAAGAATAGGCACGACCTGTCACGCCCCGCTGTTCCTTGCTGTTAACCGCCGACCGTAAACCCGGTTTCCGTCATGTGCTCATCTTTATCGACTGTTAACTAGAGACTAGCAACTATCCGCCCGCTGTCCTCCGCGAACCGACTTTCTGTCCTCTGTGGCCTGTCGCCTGTGACCTGTTCCCCTCTTTCCGTGATTCCCCCAAGCCATCCCATGCACGCCCTGTCCCACCCGCTCGCGCCATCCGCGAAGCTTCGGGGATTCGTGGACATTTGCGCTTTATCCACAATGGGAGCCGTGCTCGCCTACGCTGCCTTCGACTGGGGCGGCGTGGTCCGAAGTGACCAGTACCACTACTTGCTGGTGTTGGGCCTGCTGGCGGTGGTGCTGAGCCTAGCCCGTCCGCGCGACTGGTGGGCGCCGCTACCCCGCCGCGCGGTGCGCTGGTCCCTGACCCTGCTGCCTGTATATATCCTGGTGCAGGTGGTTCCGCTGCCTGTGGCGCTGGTGCGTGTTCTGTCACCCGCCCGCACCGCGGCGATGCCTCCAGCCGCGCTGATCGGACGCCAAACCAACTATTTAGCGCTGAGCGTTTCGCCCCTTGCGACATTTCAGTTTTTCCTGCTCGTTTGCGGTTACGTGATCGTCTTCCTGTTGGTGCGCGAACTCACGTGGCGCCTCGCGAATCGACGCTGGCTGGCGACTTGGCCCATCGTTGCCATCGGAGCACTGGAAGCGGCTCTGGGCCTCTGCCAGAACTTCGGTCGCGGCGTGGACCAAGTGCGGTGGGGGACGTACGTCAACCACAATCACTACGCGGGCTTCCTGGAGATGGCGCTGCCCTTTGCGGTGGCGTACCCCGTGGCGCTGTGGCAACGCACCCGCTCGCAAGGATGCTCCGCGGCGGCTCCGGCACTTGCAGCTTGCGGCGTGTGGGCGCTGGCGGGATTGATGTTCGTCGGGATCGTCTTTTCCTTTCGCGCATGGGGTTCATCGCAACACTCGCTTCCGCTGTTCGTAATGGGCACGCTGGCACTCGGAACCCGGCAACTGAGCTGGGCGGCGCGCTCCCGGAAGACGGCAAGCCGTCACGGTCGGCTTGGTCGCCGCGCTGGTGCTGGCTGGCTTCGTGTTTCTGCCGCCGGACAAGCTGATCGCTGCGATTCGCCCAGCTTGTTTCGACTGATCCGACCGGAGGGGACGCGCACAACTTTGGGCCGAGACCATTCCTTTGATCAGAGCTTATCCCTTTTTCGGGTGCGGGCTGGGCGGATATGAGACCGCATTCTTGAAGATTTAAGGCATGTCCGGACCACTTCTCACCGACGATTTCGCGCACAACGATTACCTTCAGTTGCTGGCGGAACTGGGGCTGGTGGGTTTCGCCATCGGGGCGGCGCTGGCGTTCTCCGTGGTGAGGACGGCGGTGCGGAACGCCGTTGGCATCGCGTGACCCGGAGTCGCGGTATTTTGCCGTGGCGTGTGCGGGTGCGCTGGCCGCGATTCTGGTGCACAGCCTGGCGGATTTCAATTTGTATATTCCGGCCAATGCCATGCTTCTGGCGTGGATTGCCGGAATGACCGCGGGGCTCGGTAATTGCCTGTTGCCGAGTGCCGATTGATCGCACGGGATGCAGCCAGCCCATGCTTTCATCGCACATCGCTCAATCAACAATCGTCAATCCGTGATTATAGGAGGTAGCCGTGAAATATTTGCGTGTGCTTATCGTCATGATGACGACCGTAGTCCTGATGGCCGCCGAACCGGTGGGCAGGGTCACTAGTCCGGGCCCGCTGACGCTCAATGGCAAGGCCGTGCCGGCAACCGCTGTATCATCCTTGCCGGTGGTGGCGGGCGACGAGATCGCCACCTCAGGCTCGTCGGCCATGATCTATTTCACTGACCGGAGCCGCGCAACGCTCGAACCGAACTCGCGGGTCAAGCTGGAGGCGCAGCAGCTCGTCCGGTGGCGCTGCGGGTTTTGTCTGGGTCGGCCGATTTGAAGTTAGCGGAAGGCTCGCGCGTCAGCTTGATTCAACCGCTGCATCCGGTGGCGCCGAACGGGGCCGCGGTCCGAGCAACCGGACAGAACGCCACCCCACTTGCCAGAGGCGGAAATCCTCCACGGCCGCCCGAGCCGCCGCGGCCACCTTCCCCACCGCGGCCGCCACCCCCGCCGCCACCACCTCCGCGAAGCCCTCATTGCCCGCCGGATCATCCGCGCTGCGAATAGGGCCGATCCGTACCGGGAGGCAAGCTCGATATCGGGCCACATTGGCGGAGGCACCGTTACAACGCCCTACGTTCCTCATTTGGCGGATAACCTCGTCGCTAGACACCCTGCGTTCGAGAAGATCCATCATCGGGAGAGTGTGCTGGATTGAAAGTGCTGACGTTCATCCTCGGGGTGGTTTTGGCTGCCTACTGTGCCGCGGGCATTCTCTCGGAGACGTTGGGGCAGAACAACGCTCGAGATTGAACAGCGTTCTGTGCCGCTTCTTCGTTTGCACCAACACGCGCTGGAGTCGCGAGCGCGGCAGCAATTGACGGGGGTAGGGGAAGCGGACGCCCAAGAGGCCGTCGCCCTATTCCGCCGAACTTCTCCAGCGAGACCCGCAAAATCCCTATCGATGGGCCGACCTGGGAGAGGCGTTTCTCGATGCTGGGCAGAAGGAAGCAGGCGCGCAAGTGCTACGATCAAGTGCTGGCCCTCGCCCCGCGGTCCGCGCCCCTTCTGCTGCGCGCGGCGAACTTCTATTTCCAGATCGGCGAGAACAACAAAGCCCTTCCCGATCACGGCGCGTATTCTGACGCTCACTCCGGACTACGATTCGATCATCTTCAGCGAGTACACACGCTTGGTGGATCACTCTGAAGATGTGTTGCGGTACGGCCTTCCGGAAGATCGGCGGGCGGCGAGATCCTGGCTGCAATACCTGATGCAGGCGGAGCGCCTGGATGATGCCCAACGCACTTGGGAATGGGTCGCTCGACGTGGATACGACGACGACAGCACGGCAGGGGAGTATGCCGGATTTCTCGTGCAGCAGGGCC
>CAVOKS010000002.1:0-360444 GCA_963696565.1 uncultured Acidobacteriota bacterium
TGAATGGCAATTACGCCGAAGCCAGGAAGAACGCGGACTTGCTGGTGGCGAACGTTGGCCAGCATGTAAAAGATATGCCGCCGCTCGAAGGTTTTATGACGATCCCCATGTCCGTGGATGTCCGCTTTCACAAGTGGAACGAAATCCTGGCCATGCCGCAACCCGACCCCGCAATGAAGATCACCGCTGGATTCTGGCATTTTGCCCGCGGCATGGCTCTGGCTGGAATGGGCAAGCTGAGTGAAGCTGAAGCGGAGTACAAAATCGTGTCCGAGGCGGAACAGAATACTCCGCCAGACGTCGTTTTCGCCATGCCAATTAATAACAAAGCCAAAGACATCATGAAAATTTCAGAAGACGTGTTGGGCGCGAAGATCGCCGTCGCCAGGAAGGATAACGTTCAGGCAATCTCGCTCCTGACCGCCGCAGTGGCGATTCAGGACACGTTGAAATATGGCGAACCGCCGGACTGGTTCTTTCCTGTCCGCGAGTCATTAGGTGGTGTCCTGCTGATCACTCGCGATGCTCCGGGCGCAGAGAAAGTTTTCCGCGAGGACCTCGATCGCAATCCGCGAAATCCCCGCTCTCTGTTTGGACTGCAGCAGGCACTAAAAGCACAAGACCGCAACTATGACGCGAGCTTTGTCGAAAGCGAGTTCCACGATTCGTGGAAGGGCGGAGAAGTCAAAGTCGAGGACTTGGTATAGGACTGTCTATTCCGAAGCCGCGATTGTTTGCGATCATCGGCTGGGCCGCAACCGCGTAGCTTCATTGGGAAGCGCGCAGGCTTGCGTTGCGTCTTTCAAAGCTTCGTCCAGTGCCGCGCCCAACGACGCAAGCTCTGATGCGCTCATGACTTTCTGCATCCCCTCGAAAAGCTGGCGCTCTTCTTTGCGGATGTGCCGTGCCAGCTTTTGACCGAAGTCTCTCAGACTCACCGCGTCGAGACTGCGCGCGGCCGCGCGTGAGAAACAATCGCGGAGCCGACATGCTCGCCGAGAAGCTCGTCAACCAACGATTGCAGTTCAAGAAATCGCGCCGCAGCCGGAAAAAGTTCCTTCTCTTCCGCTGCAAAGTGAATTCCGATCTCGCTTTCAAATTGTTGTTGGATCTCCGCCTGCCACGCCTCAACGTCAATTTCTCCCGCTTGAATCGCCCGATCAAGCCGCACGCATAGCGCCAGCGCATGCTGGTGCTGCCGCGAAAGCGGGATCAGGTTTTTATCGCGCAGCATGTCGCAATCATAACTGATGACGGATTTCGCCGCGCCAGCATTGTCGGGAAGCCCCGCGCCTAAACTGTTCTTAGCCGGCCCCCACCGCCTGCCAGTCGCTCTCGTCCGAGCGCAAGGTAAGCCAGTCGGTGCGCACACGGTCCCACTCCTGAATCAGCATTCCGTAAGATTCGAAAAACTGCCGGATGCGAGGCCGATCCCAGCCCACGACATCCTCCAGAATCGGCGCCAGCACGGCCAAGGCATTGTTGCTGAGGATGGTTCTCTTCGCCACCTGCGAAACGTGCTTAGCCTCGGAGACCGCGATAGTGAAGCCGTCACGCACGTTCACGTGCAGCATCACGTGGAGATCCGAACTGCCATCTCCCGTGTAGATAATGTGGTCCGGCCCAACTTGCCGGTCGCTCTGTAGCTGATCAAGCACCGCCACTTTGCCGTAGCCGGCCGTGGCGCGAGTGATGGATTCAATCTGGCCCGCTTCGTTGTAGCGGAACTCAGTTCCATAAATGTGATTGCGTGGAACCAGTCCCTCCAGAGCGGACTGAATCACTTCGACCGGAGCCGCCGACAGAACATAAAAATCAAAATGATAACCTTCAATGCCGCTCTCAAGTATTTGATAGAGCAAAGAAATGTTTTCCTTCAGCCGAATCTGTTTACCAACTTTGAATAAGTGCTCTTTGCGCACCCGCGATTGAAACTCTGGATCATGCAGCAGCAAGTACGCCAACTCGGCGCCTTGCTGCACCAGGTTGAGCTTTGCCATCCCCTGCGCCTTGCGCTCGAACTCCGCCGTCGGAATCCCGACCAGTTCGCTAAGCACATACCCAGAGTCATTGAAAGTCAACGTCTGGTCGAAATCACTAGCAAAGATATAACGTTTAACGGGTTTCTCACTCATGCTCCCATTAGATTCGATAGCACGCCAAAAGACCAATTAAAAACATTGATGCGGGTTATAAACCATTGAGATTTAATCGTTTATTAACAATCTAGGCGGGTACGGCTATTAGACTTCGACAGTTAAGCGGCGTTGACTGTCGACCCAGCGAGTGGGTAACAACGCGCCTTTCGGAGGAACATTTATGACCCGCTCTCCCCGGCCCCGCAAACCGAGTGCTCTCTCCCGTTCAACCCGCCAGCAACTCAATTCGTATGCTCTGGCAGCCAGCGCGGCGGGAGTGAGTGTGCTCGCGCTGGCCAGGGCCTCCGAGGCCAAAGTTATCTACACCGAAACCCATCAAGTGACCCACGCACGCGTTCCCCTATATATTGACCTCAACCACGACGGCATCAAGGATTTTGTACTGCGCACGATGTATTACAGGGGCTCATACTCAGAGGTAGGGCTCTCCGCATCCGGATACCGCAACGTCAACAACGCGGTCGCCGGGAGACGGTTCAGTCGTAGCAGCTATTTTTTTTCTGCTGCCTACGCTTTGCCCGCAGGCGTCCGAATCGGACCCCAACGCAAATTCCCCGTTCATCACCCACTCATGGCAGTCGAGCTTTTCAACCGTCTTCACACCAGCCTGCATTCCGACATAGGCCCGTGGGTCGGCAAAGGGAAAGAGAAAGATAAGGGTGTCAGCAATCGATACCTGGGATTAAAGTTCGTCATTCACGGCAAGATTCACTACGGCTGGGCCAGAGTCAGCGTCACCCTCGGGCACCAGCGGCAATACGGCGATGTGACCGGCACCCTGACCGGCTACGCCTATGAAACCATCCCGAACAAGCCCATCATCACCGGAAAGACAAGAGGCCAGGACGTCTCAACGTTCCAACCCGACACGCTAGGAGAATTGGCGCAAGGAAAGAGGTAGCCGCCATCTCAACCGTCGCAAAGTCGCGGTCACACTCATCGACAGGTCAATGCGTGAAATGGCCTGATAGCGAGAGTTGACCTTGGACTGTCAGTTAACGGATAATGGCGGCCTTCTCAAGGAGGTCGTCATGAAACGGCCCCGCAAGTCCGCTAGCCTCTCCCAGTCAGTCCACGATCGTCTCAACATGTACGCGCTGGCGGCAAGCGCAGCGGGAGTGACCCTGCTGGCGTTAGCGCCCCCCAGCGAGGCAGAGATCATTTACACCAAGGCCCACCATGTCATCCCAAAGGGCGGTCATTACAATCTCGACCTCAACCACGACGGAAAAACCGACTTTCGTTTTGTAGATCGGTTTAACTGTACTGAAGATTTCTGCCCCAATGCTCTCTCGGTAAACCCGATTGGGGAGAACGGCGTGGAGGGACACCAGGGATTTCTTGAAAAATGGGCATATGCACTCCCCCAAGGAGCGCACATCGGCCCCAGGCATCCGTTTTCCGGTCAAGTAATGGCCAGTTCAGACGCGGGTTATCTTGGTTCGTGGGTCAACGTCACCAACCGCTATCTTGGGTTTAAGTTTAAGATTCTGGGAGCAACGCACTATGGTTGGGCGCGGCTCAACGTTAGCGTTAAAAATGGGATCGTTGCCGGCACTCTGACCGGTTACGCCTACGAAACCATCCCGAACGAGCCAATTATCGCGGGCAAAACCAAAGGCCCGGACGTCATCACTGTGCAAGCGGAGACTGTGCCAGGCAGTCTTGGCGGGCTAGCCCTGGGAAGAAAGTAGCGCTGGCTACGGTCGTAACCGTTGCAGATCCCGATTACGTCAACATGGCTGTGCGCTGGGCACTTGAGTGTAACCGCCTGTTTGCGTCAGCCCGGCTCTGGCATGTGGCGACGTCTGTGCTCGTCTACGTCTGAATCGAACTAACATGGGTTAAGTGATATAGCGACGTTGCCGTCGAGCGGGCCGAGCGTGCATCCCAGATCGCAAGAGATGCCCGCGACTCACGCAGCAGAGTGAGCGGAATCACTGACGAAGCCAATTAGGAGACTTAAGATTTTTCCACTGCTAATCCCAGGTTCGGGCCGGAGCACTGAGCTATGGCGAGTCGTGTTCGGGCCATGAGGAATTTATGGTGACCTTTCCACGTTCGACCAGGATCTCCAATCTTTCTAAGACGGCCCAACACAATCTCGAAATGTATGCGCTGGGCGCAGCGGCGGCGGGAGTCGGCTTGATGTCGCTGACACTACCAGCCGACGGCGAGATTGTGTACACGCCAACCCACTGTGCCTTTGCGCGCCATCTTGAGGCATGTTCGATTTACTACGGCAAGGGAAATCTCAATGTTAATTTGATAGCGACGGGAGGTTCTGGCTCTGAAGAGATATTTGCCAGTAGTGGCACTACTACTTACGGACAGATTCACGTGGCGGTCCAACGGGAGAACGGCAAGTTGGCTGTAGCAATGTTTCCTGGGGCAAGGATCGCTGAATCAAGACATTTTGGAGACCTTCCTTTACTTGCCCGTGGAACTGTGCACACATCGCAGGGGCCTGTTTACTGGATTGGACCGTGGGCCGATGGAGGAAAGGGAGTGAAGAACCGCTACCTTGGTATCAAAGTGAAGGCCCAAGGTGAGGTTCACTTCGGTTGGGCACGCCTTACTGTCAGGATTCCTGATCCCAAAAGCTACATGATCGATGGCCTGCTGACCGGTTACGCGTTTGAAACGATCCCCAACAAACCCATCAAAGCAGGCCAGACAAAGGAATCGGATGAGCAGGTCAACACCCCGGCTCCTGCGAATCCCGATGATCCCGGCGAAGGCGCTCTCCTGACCAGTCCAACTTCAGATGAGCAACAGCTCGCATCGCTCGGAATGCTCGCTCTTGGGAATCAAGGAATCGCCATGTGGCGGCGAAAGGAGCGGGAAAACGCTTCCAACTTAAGTTAGTAGCGCCAGAGAGTGTTAAATGGGCGATTATCGGCGTGTCATCCGCGAGCTACGGGCTGGGTGACGCTTACAGGATAGTTCCTGTCTCCCCCTGCATTCTGATTGTTGACGAACTATCGCGATTACGCTCATTGACCGGGCCTAACCGAAAGCCAACTCCCCACCGAGGTCCCAACCCCTCCATTCCCATTTTGGAACGACCCTCCCATCTTTTTTCATTATTTCCTTGACTTTACTTTAAGATATATAATATAGTTATCTTATATCCCACGCAGGAAAAGCCAAGATGCTCCCGCCCTCCCCCAAGAATTCCCGTTCCAAGCTCAATCCCACCCCACAACCCCTTTGTTCCCAAGATTTTGCCCGCAACCCCTTTGGTTTCATAGATCTGGCCGGTACCCTCTCAACTCGACTCAATCGATTCATAGATTTACGCGAATTCGCGATCTTTTTTCAGGAGTAGTTCCATGCCCATTCCACTTCCCAAACGCCCCAACGTTCGCCACTGCACCCACATCAAAGTCACCGGACAGCAATGCGGATCACCCGCCCTGCGCGGCGAATTCTTTTGCTATTTCCACACCCGCGTAATCAAAGGCGTGCAACAGCGCGTCGATATGCAGCTACACTCTATGGCCCTGCTCGAGGATTGCGAGTCCATTCAGCTTTCCATCATGCACGTAGTCGATGGCCTGCTCAAAGGCACGCTCGACCCAACCCGCGCCCGCCTCATTATTCAAGCCCTGCGCATAGCCGCGAGAAATGCCAAGAACGTCCGTTTCGACGACGTCCACTACCGCGCCAGCGAACAACCCATGGTCCGCGAAGTCCCCGACTACGCCCAACAATATCTAATCGAACACCCCGAATTCGGTCCTCCGATCAGCGATCCATGTGGCGCGGGCGCCCCCGCCCGCGAACCCGCGACAAACTCAGTAGTCCAGATCGAAGCCCAAGCCGATCCGCAATCCGCAAAGCAAAACGCATCGCAAGAAAGCCCCGCGACAGAACCAGCCGCAAAGCGGCGAAAGAACGCAGCAAACGGCGCAAGCCGTGGGACAAAAGAAGAAAACGATCAAGCTCCGAAGGAGCGAAAGAAACCCAGCGCTTCGGACCACGATCCATCCCACAACGAGAAAGAATACGAACGAATCCAACAAGCGCAAGCCGCGATCCCCGGCGCCCTCGCAGGAAACTGGCGCGATCTCCGCACCGTCTTTGAGTTCGCCGGGATTTGTCAGCAGGGCAAAGAAACTCCATCGTAACTAACGCGCCTTTACTAATTTCTTCGGAGCATTGAAAATGGTGAGTTCGCCCTCAAGTGCCGGTTTTTCCTGAGTGCGGAGCGCATAATAAAAGCATCATCGCCCGATCGCGGGCACTGGAGCAGAAATCATCATGGGAACTTCCGGAGAATTGATTCGCCTGATCAACTACGTGGACGACATTACCACCACCCTGCGCCGCATCAGCGCCTTCGTCGCAGCCATGGAGACCGACGAAAAAAAACGTCTGGCTGAAAGCCTGAAGGCCGCCGGGTCCAATCTCGACGCTCTCGTCGTCCGATTGGAAAAGGGTCAGTAGTGGCACAGGTCCAAACCATCGCCGTCATCGGCGCCGGAACCATGGGCCGGGGCATCGCTCATGTCGCGGCCCTCGGCGGTTATCACACGATCCTGGAAGACCTGTTGCCCAACGCCCTGCGCCGGGCGGAGAACGAGATTCGCGGCAATCTCGACAAGGCCGTGGAAATTGGCAAAGTGTCAGCCGAAGATGCCAACGCCGCCTTCGGGCGATTGCGATACGCCGGCAGCGTCGAAGAAGCCGCGCGCGAAGCGGACCTGGTAATCGAAGCCGTGCCCGAAGAGATGGAGTCGAAGATTGAGATCTTCACCCTGCTCGATAAAATCTGCCGGCCAGGAACCATTCTTGCTTCGAATACTTCTTCGCTCAGTATCACTGAGATTGCCAGCGTCACTTATCGCGCCAAGAAATGTGTAGGAATGCACTTCTTCAATCCAGTCCACAAAATGAAGCTGCTCGAGGTTGTCCGTGGGCTCGAGAGCGACGATGACACGTTAGCGACCGCCGCCGAAGTCGGCCGGCGCATGGGCAAAGAGGTCGTCGTGATCAAGGAATCTCCCGGTTTTATCACCAGCCGCATCAACGCCATGATCGGGAATGAAGCGTTCTACATGCTGCAGGAAGGCATCGCTTCCGCGCAGGATATCGATAAGGCGTTGAAGTTGGGATTAAACCATCCCATGGGTCCGTTCGAGTTAGTGGACTTGGTTGGACTGGATACAAGGCTCTCAATTCTGGAGTATCTCCACAAGAGTTTGGGAGAAAAGTATCGCCCTGCACCACTTCTGGTGCAGTACGTGAAAGCCGGACGCGTAGGCCGCAAAGCCGGACGCGGCGTCTACGACTATCCCGAACAGAAACCCTCCCAGGAAAAAACGCCGGTCGCTAAAGCTGGCGATTAGCGACCGGCGCTTATCCCGCTAGTTCTTGTTGATGTCCTGCTTCGCCTCCAACTTCTTCACCATGGGTTCAAAGAAAATCTTCTGGTTGTCGGGAGCACCCGCCAGCGCGATCTTAATCTCCTTCAGGGCGCTGTCATAGTCGCCCTTGGACGAATAGATTCTCGCCGTGCCGTCATGAACGACCCAGTCATTCGGATCTTTCTTGGCTGCTTGACGGAAATAGTCAAAAGCCTCATCCTGTTTTCCTTGACCCTGAAGTAAGCGTCCATAGCCGTAGAGTTGAGCCGCCGTTGCCCGATCGAGCGCCTGCTTCTTAGCCATTTCAGAATCATCCTTGCGTCCCATGGCTTCGAGGATCTGCGACTTGGTCAAATAATTGTCGAATCGAGGCTCGGTGCGGATCGAAGTCTCTTCGTATTGCAGGGCTTCGTTGAGGTCATACTTGGCGGTAAGCAGATAGGTAGCCGCGTCGTCCCATCCTTCCCAGGTGTATTGCGCGAGCCCTTGCAGTTGGTTATGCAGGCTGGCCTGCACGATGTCATGGACATTCACATCGATCTTGAAAGGAACTGCTACCTTTTCCCATCGCAGCGTGGCGACGGCCGAGTCCGCCTTCACGTCGTCGAAGTCGAAAGCCATTGCTTCACGAGGCTCCGTCGCCTGCGGCTTTACGGTCACCCTTAGTACGTCGTCAGCCTGGTTGTAAGTAAAGCTGCCCCACGCTGTGTGGACCTTGGAGAATATGACCGTCCACTGGTTTTCTCCCGGAATCGTAAAGAGCGCGTAGACACCTTTCGCCAGCGGCTTTCCCTCAATCGATGCATCGTCAGTGAACCTGATGGTCGTGTTTTCATTCGCGCCCGTGCGCCAGACTTCGTTGTAGGGAACAAGCTTGCCCCAGATGGGTCGACCCTTTACCAGCGGCCGGGAATAGCTAATCGTAATGTCGGTGATTCCAATGCGCTGCGTCACCGCGGAGTGCTGGCTATCCCGAGGCAAGTCTAAGAGCGCGGACTGCGCGTGGCACAATGGATTTCCCAACGAGAATCCTGCGACTGCAACTAGAGCAACGACAAAATGTTTAAGCATGGAATAACCTCCACTTTTGAATTGTTTTCCGGGGGAAACATCCACCGGAACTGGATTGAGGAAAACGAGCGTTTAGACGGATGCACATTCCGCCGGATAGCGAGTTGTAACAAGTTGTAAAAAACGGGAAGGGGTTGACGAGATCGTTCGGGCCCTCGAACCCTCAGAGGGGAGGGCACTGACGTAGCGCGGTCAGCAGGCGGAGGGCGTTTTTCGGCGATGCCAGCAGGTGAACGGTTTCGATCAATCCCGAGAGTTCGTCGGCCGGAACTAAGGCAACGTTTGCCGCGCCGGTCCGGCGGACAATCACTATCTCATTGTCTTTGACCACACGATCGAGCGCCGAGGCTAAGTTCCGTCGCAATTCGGCGTAGCTAACTTCGGACATCTGGCCTCGTTGATCTATTGTAGTCGCTGCGGAATATATAAAGGAAAAACAAATCGGCTTCAGCCCAACTGAAACTCTTTCTCGATTGCCGTTACAATGCACCTGTGACTGAGAGCAATAATTCACGCCTTGAACGCGTTCTCACTCAACTGCGTCTTTATGAACACCCCCTGCTGGAGTTCTCCGCGCGAGCCAAGGGTGACGGCGTCGAACTGATCATTCAGTTCAAGAATCCTCCGGTGCCGGTGCACACTTACTACTTCGACTTCCATCCGCGCGATCTAGACAGCTCTCAATTTGAGTGGACCCTGCAGCGTCAGCTCTACGACTGCCTGCACGACTACCTTGTCGAAATGTTTATCCGTACGCCGCAAGACCGCCTTGAGCGTCAACGGGACGGCTTGTGACTCTGCGTCAGAAGATTGAACAGGAAATCCGCGAACGGGGCCCCATTCCGTTTTCAAGGTACATGGAGATTTGTCTTTACGATGCTGAGCTGGGTTACTATTCGCGCAACGCCGAGCAGTTTGGCAAGGCTGGAGACTTCTACACCTCGAGCGATGTGCACGCCGTCTTCGGACGCCTCGTGGCGCGGCAGTTCGACGAGATGTGGCGCGCGCTGGGATCGCCGGACCGGATCGAACTTCTGGAACTCGGGCCAGGCCGCGGATTGTTTGCGCAGGACGTGTTGGATTGGTCGGAGAAAAAGTTCCCGGCGTTCTTTCATGCCTTGCACTATTCGTTGGGGGAAAGCTCGCCCGCTCTGCGAGAGCGGCTGCAAGCGACTTTGGAACGGCACTTCGTAGCAGGGAAGGCCTCCCTCTGTTCGCGCGGCAACGTAATCGCTACCGAGGGCACGACTTCAGTCGTGCCGAACGATCCCACTTTTGAGAGGGTTTTAGCTCCTGAAGTCCCTATCATCGTTTTCGCCAACGAGTTCTTCGACGCGTTGCCGGTCGAGGTACTCAGTCTAGAAGGCGAGTTGCGCATCTCAGAAAATGACGGACGATTGCTCGAAACCTGGCACTCCCCATCCGCTGAGGCATTGGAGTTTCTCGATCACTACGGCGTGCATCCCGAGGCTGGCGAGCGAATCGAAGCTCCTCTGATCGCACGACGTTATATGTCCCAAATCGCCGGTGCGATAAAGCGAGGTTTCATCATCGCAATCGACTATGGCTACACGCGCCCAGAGCAACTAGCGGGTCGCCACCGCGGCACGATCGCCGCTTATCGCCAGCACTCAATGAGCGCGAATCCTTACGAAGCGCCCGGAGAACAGGACATCACCGCTCACGTGAACTTCACAGCGCTCGGAGCCGCAGCCGAGGAACGAGGAATGCAAGTCCAGCCTTTGCACACCCAGTCGCAATTTCTGTTGGGGATCGGCGAGCACAATCAATTCGCCGATGCCTTCGAAGAATGCCGACTTCCGCAGGAACACGCCAAAGTCGCTTTGCAGTTGAAACATCTGATCACTCCCGAGGGGATGGGAGAGAATTTTCATGTGCTGCTCGCTTCGAAAGGCGTCAACACAGAACTGGTGTCAAAGTTAAACGGGCTGACGTTTGGAAAATCGACTCGGCTATAAGAAGAAACCTGTCGAACCCATCGAAAACTTTTATGGCGACAGCGTGGTTCGCGCAAAGGCGCTAAACCATCTATATCCAGTTGCGTCTTACGCCGATAAGGGAGAGTGCATTGGAAACCACAGCGCGTCCGGCATCGTGGAAAATCCTCCTGGCATTCGGGATTATTTACTTCGTCTGGGGATCGACCTTCCTGGCGATACGTATCGGCGTACAGGAAGTGCCGCCATTCTTGCTGGCAGGCATGCGCTTTTTCGTCTCCGGCGTCGTCCTGTACGGCTGGATGCGGTTGAAGGGCACGCCATCGCCGAACCGTCGCGAGTGGGCGGGCGCAACACTCCTTGGAACATTGATCTTCCTTGTCGATTATGGCTGCCTGTTCTGGGCCGAACAGCGTGTTCCCTCGGGCATTGCCGCTGTTGTGTTAGCGACGATCCCGGTGTTCATCACGCTGCTCGAAATCATCTTTCTCCGCACGCAGCGCCTTACTGTTCGCCTCGGCCTGGCGCTGCTGGTGGGTCTGTGCGGGGTTGCTGTTCTAACCCTTCATTCGTTCTCGTTCGGAGAAGTTCCCATCAATCCTGCGGGAGCTTTGTCATTGCTGGTGGCGGCGTTTACCTGGTCGGTGGCGACAATTCTCACGCGTAAGCTTTCGCTTCCGGCATCGAAGCCCATGAGCGCAGCCGCTCAAATGCTCACTGGCGGAGCTCAACTGTTTGCGCTGGCCGCGCTCTCTGGCGAGTTCGCTGGTTTTCATCTGCAGACGGTTTCGGCGAAGGCCTGGTACGCGCTTTTATATCTGATCGTCGCCGGTTCGATCGTCGGTTTTACCGCTTACGTCTGGCTGCTGCACCACGAATCACCAACGAAAGTTGGAACCTACGCTTATGTAAATCCCGTAGTCGCGGTTGCTCTTGGATATTTTGTCGGAGGCGAATCGGTTGGTCCTCGCACGTTCCTGGGAGCCCTGTTCGTGTTGGCCAGCGTAATTGCCATAACCACGACACCCAAGACACGTCCTAGGGCGGCGGTCAAGCACGGCGAGCTGTCGGTTGCGAAAGCTGACTGAACGGACCAGCTCGCAGAAAGATTTGTTAAGGTACAACGCTCAGCAAAACGTAGCGCTGAAATAGCGTGAGCGATAGAAAGATGATCCGCTAAGCGCCGGGGCTTACACGTACAATGGCGCGGATGGAAGCGAGGCGCGTTCGATCACCGATTCTGCTAGCGATGCTCGGACTTTTGGCTTTGGTCTTGCTTCTCTTAGGCTGCACAAAACCCAAAGTTGGAGATGGACAAAAGAGCACGCCATGGGGATCGCTTGATTATTGGGGCCAACCCGCTGGGCCCGAAGAACAACTCACGCCGGGCTTTCCCGAAACCGCTGCGCGGCTGTATTCGGCGATCGAGCAGGAACGACAGAAGCTCGCAATTTCGGACGCAGCATTCGATCAGTTTCAGCCGACCATCCAAGAACTGACAGAGGAAACCCAGAAAGCCGTCCGTAGCCGGGTTGACCGCGATCTCTACTTTCTGCTCGAAGGTTATGCCGGAAAGCTGCGGATGCTGCGAATCCAGAGCGGGCTCCGCAATGGAGACGAATATTTACCCGCTTTGCATCAGCAACTTGATGAGTGTCACGCAGAGTTGGACCGACTATTCACGGTTCATCCTATGCCGCGGCCAGCTGCTTTTGGGCCACATCCGCTCGGTCCTTGCATCAAGCCTGTGCCTCGAACAAAGTGACGGCGAGTCGTTGTCTTGGCTCGGCTGAGTTGGAAGGCTGTGCCGGCGAACGGTAGTACAGGGCCGGTCGTTACTCGCAAAACTTCGGCCCGAAGGCTTAGGCGGCGATATGATCAGGATCTATGCGCGTTCGAGATTGCCTGGGGATGCCCGGATGGCTTCTACTGGCGGCGTTGGCCTTCGGTCAAACCAGCCAGCAAGCCAGCCCTCCGCAATCGACGGGCACGCAACCAAGCAGTTCACAGCCAGCAACTACGCAGCCGGCGAACGCGCAGCCACCGAACCCGCAATCAGGAAACCCAGGCCCGGTTAAACCATCTGCTGTCGACGCTGCGGCCGCCGCCGCAAGGCAGGCGCGTGAATCCGCACCGCCGACCAAAATAATCAGAAACCACGATTTAAGCGATGGGAGCAATCCGGCTGCAGCCAAGTCGGCGCCGACGCCGAACGACGCCACGCAATCCGCCCGCGACAAGGCCACCGACGAAGAAGAGGATCAACAAGCGGTACAGCAGTTCGAAGCGCAGGGCAAGAAATTTCAGAGTCAAGTCAGAGTAGAGAAGGGCAAGATCATCGATATCCAGAACCAGATCGCGAGTCTTAAAAACCAGTTTGCCGCGTGGAGCACCGAGTTCGCCCAGGACGATGAAGCGCAGGCGTGCTGGACTTCTACTTATTACACCCCTTATTACAAGGACTGGTGCGACCGGGGGCGGAACTTGAAAGCCCAATACGAAGCGGGGCAGCGTCAGCTTGCCCAGGAAAAGGCTAAGCTCGAGCAGATGCAGGAAGACATCCGGCGCAAGGGATATGGCAACGGAGTGTACGATCCCGACTGAGCGGGTCGACTCCCTCATTCTCAAAAACTAAGATGTATGTCATCCCGAAGCTCGGCGTATTTCAGCCGAGCGAGGGATCTCGCGCGAAGTGGCAGGGCTGTCGGGCTTGTACATTTCACTCCATCGTTCGGCTAAGTCGTGCCAGTGCGGATTTAGAGATTCGATCAGACGGATTTTCTTGCTGCGACGCCAGCCCTTGATCTCTTTCTCGCGATCGATCGCCAGATCCGGGATAGCGAAGCATTCGCAATAGACCAAACGGGTGAGATTGTAGCGGCTCGTAAAACCCGGTAACAGCTTGTTCTTGTGCTCAAACAGTCGACGCGCAATGTTCCCAGTCATGCCAGTATATAAAACATGGGAACGCGGCCGATTTGTCATGATGTAAACATAGAAGCGCTTAGGCTCTCGCATATCTCAAGTCCGCGTCATCCCGAAACTCGGTGTATTTAGTCCGAGTGAGGGATCTCGCGTCCTCACTTATTGGCTTCTTGGCGATCGATTGAATCGTTTGTACTGCATCTGGCGCGGCGTGTCTGTGATGGATGAACAATGTGGATAATGCACACTACGCGCGAGATCCCTCGCCCGGCTGAAGTGCGCCGGGTCTTCGGGATGACGCAAAACGTTAATATTCGCGCGTGCGGTACAAGCAGATGACCGACGATTAGGTGGCTAAGGCCGCGTCATCTTTTCTGGCTTCATCAACAGATGGAATTCCTCTTTTGTGAGATAGCCGAGCTTTAGCGCCGCGTCGAGCAAACTAGTCTTGTCGACATGGGCCGTGTGGGCGATCTTGGCTGCTTTGTCGTATCCAACCTTCGGGGCGAGTGCTGTTACCAGCATCAGCGAGTTCTTCACGTACCAATCAACTTTTGCGCGATCAACTTCGATGCCCTTGATCATGTATTCGACGTAGCCGTGGCAAGCGTCCGTGATCAGAGTGACCGAGTGCAGGAAGTTGTAGATGATCACTGGCTTGAACACGTTGAGTTCGAAATTGCCTTGGGAGCCAGCGAATCCAACTGCCGCGGTTGCGCCGTGAACTTGCACGCAGACCATGGTCATGGCTTCGCACTGCGTGGGATTTACCTTGCCCGGCATGATCGAAGAGCCGGGCTCGTTCTCGGGAATGGACAATTCCCCAAGGCCGCAACGCGGACCCGAGGCCAGCCAGCGGATATCGTTGGAGATTTTCATCAGCGAGGCGGCCAGCGTTTCCAGCGCGCCCTGCGCGAAGACGATTTCGTCGTGTGCCGAAAGCGCCGCGAATTTGTTGCCGTGCGAACGGAAGGGAAGTCCGGTGAGTTCGGCGATTTTCTTTGCCGCTCTCTCCGCGAATTCGGGATGCGCGTTCAACCCAGTACCCACCGCGGTTCCGCCAATGGCAAGGTCGTAGAGACCCCCGAGCACCTGCTTCAGCCGCTCGATGTCCCGCTCTAAAAGACTGGCCCACCCGCCAAACTCCTGCCCAAAAGTCAGAGGCACAGCGTCCTGCAAATGGGTGCGGCCGATCTTTACTACGTCGTGGAATTCCTTGGCCTTGGCCGCGATCGCGTCGTGAACGCCCTGGATGGCGGGAATCAGCGCATTCTTGACTCGCTCTGCGGTCGCGATATGCATCGCGGTGGGAAAAGTGTCGTTCGACGACTGTGACATATTGACATCGTCATTGGGATGGATCGGCTTCTTCGATCCCATTTCGCCGCCAGCGATCTCGATGGCGCGGTTGGAGATGACCTCGTTGACATTCATGTTGGTCTGGGTGCCGCTGCCAGTCTGCCAAATGCGCAGCGGAAACTGGTCGTTGAGCTTGCCGGAGATGACCTCATCCGCGGCCTGCACGATGAGTTTGGCCTTGTCCGCAGGGAGCTTGCCCAGATCCTGATTCACCAGCGCGCATGCCTTCTTGAGAATGCCAAATGCCCGGATTAGTTCTGGCGGCATGACATCGCGTCCAATGTCGAAGTGGAGAAGCGAGCGCTGCGTCTGCGCCCCCCAATAAACATTGGACGGGACCTCGATCTGTCCCATGCTGTCGGATTCGATGCGAGTGCGAGGTTCAGCGGACGTCGGCATATGGATCCTAGTTAAGCGTGAAGATGGAAGAACTTAAAATTATAACAAGCGCGCCACGTGCTCGAGATGGCCTCGATGTTTACCGTTTGACGTTATACGCTAGACGATATATACTCGACAACGTGATCAAGTCGTTCCGCTCGCCGGAAACCGGGCGACTTCACCGTCGGCTTCCAAGTCGGCGTTTTCATGCCATCGAGCATATCGCGCGCCGGAAGCTTCGGCAATTGGACAGCGCAACGCAATTGCGAGACTTGATGTCGCCGCCAGGAAACCGGTTGGAAGCGCTTCATGGCGGCCGAGAGGGACAATACAGCATTCGAATCAATGACCAATGGCGTGTCTGCTTCGCTTGGCGTGAAGGGAACGCTCACGACGTGGAGATTGTCGACTATCACTAGGGGACAGCATGGCTAAGATCCAAAAGCGCCTTCCGCCGATCCACCCAGGCGAGATTCTACGTGCCGAGTTCATGGAACCGTTGCAGCTCAGCATGAATCGCTTGGCCCTGGACCTCCGTGTTCCGGTCACGCGCATTGCCGAGATCGTTCACGAGCGGCGCGCGATTACGCCCGACACCGCTCTGCGCCTTGCACGATACTTCGATACCAGCGCGCGATTTTGGTTAAATCTGCAGTCTGCCTACGACCTCGAAATCGCGGAAGACGAGTCATTGCGCAGCATCGAACGTGAGGTTCGACCGATGTCCTCGGCAGCATCCGCAGCTCGCTCGTGACGCCGGTGACGCGAGACTGTGTGGCGGCGCATGCTAGAATCTTTCTCTTCAATTCCAGAGATCACTTTGGTTACGAAACAGATGTCCGATACAGCCTTACAGATTCCCGACACGCTTCCGCGCGCTCAGGTGGAGTTGCACTCGAGCATGCGGGTCGATGTGCTTGTGATCGGCGCCGGCCCCACTGGTCTGGCTTGTGCGATTGAGGCGCAGAGAGCTGGATTCAAGGTCATTTCGATCGATAAAGGCTGCGTGGTGAATTCGATCTTCAACTATCCGGCCAATATGACTTTTTTTACCACTCCGGAACTACTGGAGATCGGTGACATCCCTTTCAGCACAGCCAATCAGAAGCCTACGCGTCAAGAGGCGCTTGAGTATTACCGGAAGGTGGCCGAGCATTATCGCTTGCCGATTGCGCAATACCAGTGGGTGAAGACGGTGAACGGCCAAGATGGGGATTTCCAGGTTACGACCACAGATCGGCTGGGAAGAATTTACGACTACCACACGCGCAAGCTGATCGTGGCGACCGGATATTACGACCTGGCAAACATGCTGAACATTCCGGGGGAAGATCTGCCCAAGGTATTTCACTACTACCGCGAGCCTCATCCGTACTTTGACAACGATGTCGTGATCATTGGCGGGAAGAATTCCGCGGCGATATCGGCCCTGGATCTGTGGCGGCACGGAGCGCGCGTGACCCTGGTCTATCGCGGGCCGAAGATCCATCATCACGTTAAGTACTGGATCCTGCCGGACATTGAGAATCGCATTAAGAACGGCGAGATCAAAGCTTACTTCAATAGTTCAGTGGGAGAAATCCTGGCCGATCACGTCGTAATCTACACGCCCGAGGGAGTGGTTCGAGCGAAGAACGATTTCGTTTTTGCCTTGACTGGATACCATCCTGATTATGATTTCCTGCGTTCGATGGGCATCGAGCTCTCGACCGAGCAATGCCGACCGGTGTGCGATCCCGAAACACTGGAAAGCAATGTGCCGGGCATCTACGTAGCGGGGGTAATTGTTGCCGGTTCTCGAACTAACGAAATTTTTATCGAAAACGGACGTTTCCACGGCCAACTGATCGCGCGGCACTTGAAGTACAAACTGGGATCTGCAGCGGGAGCTTAGATCGGTTTCCTCAAGCCAGAGTTACCGTTTCTTCGCCTAACTGCTGATTGATCAAACGGGACACTAATGGTTTCAGCTCTTCTCCGGTCTTTTGCAGCACAAAGACCTGACTCGCGTCTGACCAGTCCAGCTTGAAACTTGTGGCGAGCGCGGAAATCCAAATCTGCCGCACCGGCGCGTTGGGTGAGATTACGAACCGGGAGCCGTCTTCGAAAGAAATGTGCAGAGCACCCGACTGGTCTTCGACCTCAAGGTCGGCAGATTCTTCGGCCGTGATCAGACTTTGCTTCAGGGATTCCAGGGCGGCGTCGGCCCGTTTGCGAAAATCGTTCTCATCGAGCATGAAATGATTATAGAAGCTATCGGCTCTCGCCCGTCAGCTTTCAGCGCACAGGGTGCGGCTATTTCAGCAGATACTCTTTCACGAACATCACTGTGGCATAAAACTCGAAATCCTGATTTGCCTTTTTCGAAAAGCCGTGGCCTTCATCCTTTGCCATCAGCCACCAGACCGGCGTGCCATTCTGCCGAACGATTGAAACCATTTGCTCCGATTCGCTCACCGGGACTCGCGGATCATTCTTCCCAGCGATTACGAACAGCGGCTTAGTAATCTTCTTCGCGTTGTTAAACGGAGCAATGCTCTCCAGAAACTCGCGCATCTTGGGATCACGCTCGTCGCCGTACTCGACCCGTCGCAGATCCTGACGGTATCCCGAAGTGTGCTCGAGAAACGTGACCAGATTAGACGGACCAACAACATCGACCGAGCAGCAGATGCGGTCGTTGTAATTGGTAGCGACGGCCAGCGTCATAAAACCACCGTAGCTTCCGCCGGTTATGAGGACGCGGCTGGAATCAAGATCGGGCTGAGTCTGAATCCAATCGAGCAAAGTATTGATGTCCTGATACGACCCAGCGCGCAGGAAACCATTGTCGAGGGAGAGAAAAGTCTTTCCGTATCCGGTAGAGCCGCGAACGTTGGGAGCGATCATCGCAATCCCCAGCTCGTTCATGTAGTAATCCCAACGACCGGGGAAGCCGGGCCGGTATTGACCTTCGGGGCCGCCGTGAATATTGATGATCACCGGCCGCTTGCCCGTGAACTTTGTTGCAGGACGATAGAGAAAGCCGCTGATACTACGCGCGTCCCAGGATTTCCAGTGGATGAGCTCGGCCTCGGGAAAGTCCGCGGTGTTCAATCCTCCAGTTTCGCTGAAGGTCCATCGTTCCACCTTTCCGGTTTGCACATCCAGCGAGTAAACATCGGAACTCGAACGAGACGAGGACAGGTTGAATCCCAAGTCGCGACCGTTCTTGTGCCAACTCATGCCCGAGATCACTCCTTTAGACAGGCCAGGTACAGTTTTTTCTTTGCGACTTTTAGTGTCGAGCAAGTGCAACACGCCGAAGCCGTCTTCGTTGGCTACGAATGCGATCGTTTTGCCATCGTAGGAGAGTTCGAATTCGTCCACATCCCAGGGAATCTTGCTAGTGAGGTAGGTGTGCTCCTTGGTTGCAAGGTCGATGTAGGCCAGACGCAGGAATTCCGAATCCTTATCCGTTGTCACGTAGATGCCCTTACCATCTTTACTGAAGCGGCCGCTGTCGTACGCAATCTTTACTGGCCCACCCTTAGGCGTGAGCAAAGTTTTTTCACCGCTGGCGGCATCCGCAATCCAGAGATAGCTCTCCTCTGCCGAAATTCCTTCCGAGACGAGAATCTTCTTTCCATCAGGCGACCAGTCCAAAGCTTGCCAGCCACCACCGGCGAGTTGCGCCACCAGCCGATCCGTCTTCGGATTCGCCGGGTCGATGGCATACAGATCAAGGTCATTCCCGGTGCGGCGGGTTGACGTGTACGCAAGTTTGTCTCCGGAGTAGCTCCACACCGGATCCGTGTTGCGTGACTTGCCGTCGGTCAGCAGGGTGACGTTCCCGGTCGTCACGTCATAGCGATAAAGTTGATAAAACTCGCCGCCACCCACATCCTTGGAGAACACGAAGAAATCATCTTTGCTAGGCGGATAAAGAGCGCCGGCAACGCGGTCCGGATAGAAAGTCAGTTGGGTGCGCGCGCCGCCCGGCATTTTTACCATGTGGACTTGATAGGTATCGGCGAACCGCGTGGCAATGAGCATTTCCCGTTTCTTCGGATTCCAGCTATCCAAAACGGCGGCGCGAAAATTCGTGTAGCGCTCCACGGTTTCCGCTAACGAAGTGGGAATCTTCGGAATCCCTTCGGCTACCAGATTCTCGTTTGGGGCAATTTGATCCGCTTGCGGAAAGGCAGCCGCGGTGAGCACCAGCACAGCCAGAATGCGTGATAGAAATTTCATTTTCTGATCCTGTAGCGGAGTTACGTCTCAAAGTTGGTTACATCGTAGACGTCAGTCGGAAGTGCAGGCTCAAGCCGCGTGCAGTCCGTCAATCTTCGCGGCCATGATGAAGTCGCTTTCGGTCAATCCATCGATCTTATGAGTCCACAACGTAATTTCTGCCTTGCCCCAGGCCAGCAGAATATCGGGATGATGTCCTTGCTCTTCGGCCACCGCGCCCACCCGATTCACAAAATCGAGCGCTTGCTTGAAATCAGGAAAAGTGAAAGTGCGCGTGATGTGATGCTCGTTGATAACCTTCCACTGCGGCACTTGCTGATGCAACGCTGCGAGTTCTTTTCCCTTGAGCGGAGGAACGCCGCCGCGGCAGGGCACACAGGTCTTGCTGGCAAGAGATGTCATTAGAAAATCTCCGCAGGTATTGTAGCGGTTGAGGCACTCGAATGCATGGCGGGCCGTATTTTTCAGAACAGACTTTCCAAGTCACGTGCCCGTGAATCACCCGGAGTATCAACAGCGAGTCTTTCTCGACGCGATAGAAAATCAAGTGCTTGGAAAAACCCGAGACTGATATGCGCCGGACGCCGCGCAACTCGCTTGCTTTGAAAGTGCACGGTGCCCCGGAACGAGGATTTTTCACAATCCGAAGCAGAGCCTGAGCGACTGCACTCTCCCAACGATTCCTTAGGCGGGAGTTAGCCCTTTCCTCATACCAGTCAGCCTGCTCGATAATATCGTTCACTGCGGCGTCGCTGAGGTGAATTCGCGATCTCTTCACCGGCGCAGAGTTCGATCGCGCAACGCTGCGACCAGGCCTTTTCGCCGAAGATCAGCGACGGCAATCTCGATCTTGGAGCCCTTTGCCGCTGCAATCAGATCTTGTTCGAGAGTGTGCAGTCGCCGCTCTTTATCTTGGCGAATCAGTTCTCGTACGTATTCACTAGGAGTGCCCCAGTCCCCGGAAGCCACCTGCCCTTCTACGTATTGTTTCAACGCTTCTGGAAGCGAAATGTTCAACGAGGTCATAGCCATGGCTTCATATTATGGCAGTTTATGAAGGTTTAGCAACTGAGAAGAAATACTCAGAAGGAACGCCTCAGTAGGACTGCGGCGCCGTCACAATTTCCAGTTGACAACAGCAAGAGACACGCTAGAAACTTGCCCCTGCAGTGATCGATGAGGAGGAAGCCATGACCACGATGGAAACTGGATTAAAGCGCGCGTCACAAGCCTCGCTGGTGTTGTCGATCGTTTTGATTATCTTCGGAGTCCTCGCCATCGCCCTGCCGATGGCCACGTCCGTCGGAGTCGTCATCGTAATCGGCTGGCTGGCGGTACTCGACGGCATCGTGCAACTCGTTCACGCCTTTCGGTCCAAGGGCATCGGCCACATTGCTTGGAAGCTTCTCGTCGCCGTCGTTTACATTGTGGCCGGAGGTTACTTTATCGCCCATCCGGTCCTGGCAACTGCCACTTTTACTCTGGTGCTGGGAATATTCCTGTTCGCAGAGGGAGTCGTGGATATCGTCGCCTATTTTGCCACCCGCAAAAGCGGCAGCTCGCCGTGGATGCTGCTGGACGGAATCGTTACTCTGTTTCTGGGTTTCTTGATCTGGAATCAGTGGCCCGTCAGTTCGTTGTGGGTTATCGGGACACTGGTGGGCATCAGCATGATCTTCACCGGCACTACGCGCCTGATGATGACTTTGGCGGTTCGTAAGCTGGCGGGCCAGGTTAGTGGCAGCCCTAAGCAGAAACGGGCGGCATAACGCGTAATTAGAATTCAAAGACGGTATCAGCTTTAGCCCCGATCAGAACGGAATGTCTTCGTCACTGATCGGGGTTGAAGCTGCCGCGTGTTCCGGTTCCGGCGCGCGCTGGTCGAAATTGTTTCCGCCTGCGGCGGCGCCGCGCGAGCGTCCGCCCGCAGTCGTCTCCGGCGCCTTCGCCACGTCCACTGAGCAGAACCAGATCATTGGCGATGATTTCGGTTTTGTACTTCTTCTGGCCGGTTTCTTTATCGTCCCAGGAACTGGTGCGCAGGCTGCCTTCGATGAAGCATTTCCCGCCCTTTTTCAGATACTCTCCGACGATCTCGGCCAGGCGCTGAAAGGCCACAATGTTGTGCCACTCGGTACGATCCTGCCATTGGCCGTCTTTGTCCTTGAAGCGTTCATTGGTCGCGATTGAGAACTTGGCGACCGGCATGCCGCCCTGGGTGTATTTCACCTCGGGGTCCTTGCCCAGATTTCCGATGAGAATGACTTTATTGACGCTTCTTCCTGCCATGAATGCCGCTCCTTCCGCCCCCGGCCGAGACGCGAGCACAGACAACGAAAATCAGGGGCTGGAAGGCCAATATATCAGAAACGAGCAGTCCTCTGATCGCGAATGGGCGGAAAGAGTCGGCGAAGCAGGCCAAAATGAAACCGTTTTGAGGTCGCGAGCGCGTTGCGATTTCGCTGATGAGCGGCGGTTTTGTTGGTTTTCGGAGGTGGATGAAAATCACGCCCACTACGGTATAATCGGTGCTATGCCTGCTGAAGCAGACTCCCTGAAGCCCGCTGGGATGGTGCCCGACGAGATTAAGTTCGAACCCAAATCCAAGGGGCTGTTGACTCCTCGAAAGAAGAAACCAAAGGAGTTGGCGGTGATCACCGAGTGCTGCACTGGGTGCGCGGGCTCTCCGGCTTGCGTGGAATATTGTCCGGTAGAAGATTGCATGTTTTGGGTTCCGGACGAAGATCACCCGCCATTTGGCAGAATCCAGGTCGACCCGATTCTTTGCATCGGATGCAAGAAGTGCCTCAGCAAAGGCCCGGACGGATGTTTCCTCGACGGCTGTCCGTGGGACGCGATCGTGATGGTCGACACGGTCGAAGTGGAAAAAGAAGTCGGCGTGATGCCAATCTTAGCTTTCGGCTTTAGCTCTTGGCCACTAGACCTTAATCCCGCATTCCTGTTTAGACTTCGGTGGGTTCGCTGTTCTATTGAAGTCCAAAAAGAGAGCTGTGGTACAATCGCTGCCCTCCTTGAAAGTCGAGAGGAGGACCCCTGGGCTGCCTTCTTCTGAGTTGGAAAAATATTGTTTGAAAAGGAGAATACCGCCATGCCCTCGCCGCGGTTACTTTTCTGCCGTACGACAATCGCGGTGTTTTTGGCCGCTTCGCTGAGTTTTGCAACCCTCGCCCTCGCGAGCACAGATTTTGCGGTGCCTCCGGGAAGGTCCTCGAATCCGTACAGCATCGTCATCGGCCCGGATAAGAATTTATGGTTCACCGAGTCCGGTGGCGAAAAGATCGGCCGTATCACAACGGCCGGGGTTATCACGCAGTTCCGTGTTCCCAGGGCTCAATCTCTCCTCGGCCTCGCCAGCGGACCGGACGGAAATTTATGGTTCACCGACGAACTCACGGGCAAGGTAGGCTACATCAACACGAGCGGCGCAGGAATTACTCAAAGAATTCGCGTTGCCCGAAGGAAGTTTTCCGCAGGGTGATCACCGCTGGGCCCGACGGCAATTTGTGGTTTGTCGAGCAGAAACAGAATGGTCTTTTGAGAGTCGGCAAGATTACCGTCTCCGGCGTCAATCACGGAGTACGCAACGAACGTAAATGTCGGCGTCTTTCAGGAAGCTATCCGCCGGTTGGGTTTTAGCTATGCGAGTCATTACCGCGGGCCCGGATGGCAATCTGTGGTTTGTCAATCCACAGAATCTGGCTGTTAAGGAAGCTTGGGAGAATCTCGACTGGCGGAGCGATCAGCTTCAGTACCCGACCCAGCGATTATCCCCTATTTCGATCACTGCCGGCCCCGACGGGAATGTGTGGGCCATCAGAGTCGGCGCATGTCGCGAAAATCACGACGTCGGGAGCTGAAACCGAGTCATCGCTCACTCACGAGCGCTGGCTGGTCACCGGAATCTGCGACCGGACCGGATGGCAACATTTGGTTCACTGAGGTCAACAATTCAATCCGACTTCGTGACTCCCGCTGGCGTCGTGACCGAGAATCCCTCTCTATTTCCGACCTTGTATTACTTAGCTTCGCTCACCACGGGTCCAGATGGCGCGCTCTGGTTTCCGGGAAGCGTGACGAGCAATATCGGCCGCATTACAACCAGCGGTCAACTGGCCACTTACGCGCTCAGTACCGGCTCGGTGACGGGTTTTGATGCTCTCGGGCCGGATGGGAATGTGTGGTTTACGGAACTGATTCCAAGTCTGGTCGGCAAGATCACACCCGCTGGCGGCGTGATCACGACTTATCCGACACTCTCGCCCAACGCAAATCCCGGAGCAATCGCAGCCGGGGCCGATGGGAATCTTTGGTTCATCGAACAAACCTACGGGCAAATTGCGAAGATTACTACGTCCGGAACGGTGACCGAATATCCCGTGAAGAATACCTTTGCTGAGATCGGGCTTACCGCCGGTCCGGACGGCAATGTCTGGTATACGGTGCCTTTTACTTCCGAAGGACCAAGCGTTGCGCGGATCACTCCTGCCGGCGCTGTAACCCTGTGCCCATTGTCGAATTCCAGCGCCGTTCCACTCTTCATTACGACCGGGCCGGACGGTAATCTCTGGTTCACGGATCTGGGCACGGATCAGGTTGGGGAGATTGATCCGTCATGCGTCAGCAACACGGAGTATTCGATTACGACGAAAAATGCAAATCCAAGCGTCATTACCGCGGGGCCGGACGGAAATCTTTGGTTCCTTGAAAACACTCCTTTCGGCGCAGTTGCTAAGATCACCACTTCTGGAACGGTGACCGAGTACCCTGCCCAATTCCAGAATTTTCAAGACGGGATCGTCGCCGCCCCAGACGGCGCGATCTGGTTCGCCCAGTGCTATCCCAACGGCGTCAACCGCATCACGACCTCTGGCGTTCTCAGCAATGTGCAGCTCACAACCCCCAGCGCCTGTGGCAACGCTCTGACCGTAGGGTCGGACCACAAGCTCTGGGTGGCAGAAGGATTCGCGGGAGCGATGGGCCGACTGAGCGCTATCGGCGGGGCCAGCAAAACCATCAAACCCACGCACGGCACGCCGTTCAAAGGGTCCGTTGCCAACTTCATGGACGGCACGATCACGGCGGCTCAAGTGAACTTTACTGCGACCATCACTTGGGGTGACGGTACCAAGTCTGTAGGCAGTGTGACCGGAGCCAAGGGTGGCCCCTTCACCGTCAGCGGAACTCACACCTACGCAAAATCAGGGAAATTCAAGCTGATCGTCAGCTTGACAGACAAAGTCGATAAGTCGACGTACACGGCAAGTCCGGGTCAGGCGATAGTGAAATAGAAAGAATCTGTACTTATTTCGTTCTCTCTCTTATCGCCTTTTCTGTTTCGACGGCTTGCTTGCGCACGTGATCGGGGTTGTCTGGTAATTCTCGTTCGTAGGGTGAGATCGAGGCAATGTCGTCTGGCTGACCCACGATATAAAGTGCGCGCAACGCTTCCCAGACTTGTTCTGTGCCCGGATCGATGGTTGCGATGTCTGAGCCGGCTGTTACGGTCTGTCCGGTCTGCGCGGATAGCGCGCGCAAACGGCCGGTGATCGGCGAGCGGATTTCCGTGGTCTGTCCGCCGTCCTGTAATTTGGCGACGATCCCGCCCTGACGAATGGCAGTTCCGACAGCGCTAGTATCGATTACTTTTCCCGGTCGCGGCGCGGTGACTGTGGCCGGCTGCAACAATTCGAGAATCTGTGGTCTTCCGGATGCGTCTCCGAAGCGGACCAGCGAAAGCGCGGCGTTGCCTCGCACCATGAGCGAAGGATCGGCGAGCATTTTGAGCAGCGCTTCATGGAATCCCGAGCCGGAAGTATCTTGTCCCATCACCCAGGCGTCGGTGTTGCGTACTTCTTCGACCGGATACGAAGCCAGGCTTCGCCACCTGCGGATACCACTGCGTCACGCTCGGGTCGTGCCGAGTCATGCGCTCGCCGATTTGCACCAGTGCATGTTGAATGTGCCGGGGATGCTTTTCGTCCTGCAGATATTCGGCCAGTTGTTTGTCAGAAAGTTGGCGGCCGAACCAGGTGTTCCACCAGAACAAAAACGGCATCAGGACGATCAGCCATGCGGTCAGGAAAAAGAGCAGCCGGTTGCGCGTGGACATACGCGGCTTGCGGGCGGCCGGTCAAGGGTTTCGCTTGCGATCGGGCGAAGTATTGCGGAGCTGCGGGTTGGGCAGGGAAGACATCGATAGATCCAGATTACTCCACTACATCCGCATCGAGCACGCGGTCCTGCTCCAGGTAGTGGGAGACCGCGTATTGGGCTAGAAGCGGAGTCTGTAGCCGGATTTCAGCGCCGATCCATTCGCCTTTGTTGTGGGGCGCGTTGAGCGGATGATTGCAGCGTCCCCCGCTGCCGAACTGCGGACCAAAATCCGCACTCTGGATCTGATCGAACTGGCTTCAATCCCACGCCAGGCTTCATCGCCCACCGTGCCCGAAACATCGATCTTCAATCTGACAACCGCCATAGACCAATTTGTCACCGACGTAGTTCTACTTCGTTTGTGCACCTTCGTGTCCTTCGAAGATAACGCCTTTAAGAGCTTAACACAATGCGACACTAGGTCTCTGCGGTGGAAGCACTGGTCACGCGGCGAACAGATGATAAAGCATGAGATACACAATCACGCCGGTGACCGAAACGTACATCCACAACGGATAAGTCCAGCGCGCGATGGCGCGGTGGCGATCAAAGCGTTCCCGCAATCCGCGGATCAGCGTAATGAGCACCATGAGGTAAAATTACAATGGCAAGAATGGTGTGCGAGGTCAAGATGGTAAAGTACACGGGGCGCGACCATCCTTGACCCTGAAATGTTTCGAAGGCGAGTGCGCATAGTAGTAAAGGCAGTAATGATAGTAAAGATAACAAGCCAGAAAAAGTGAAGAAGTTACGACTGCGGCGATCATGAAGGCGCGGTGTGCAGCCATCCGCCCATGCTTGATGAAGTTGCGTCCGACCAGCAGCAGGACGGCATTCGTGCCATTCAGCGTGGCGTTGATCTCCGGGAAGGCAGTGTATGCCGGCAAGAATTTGCATCATGCGGCAGGCCTCGTGGTGCGGCGATTTACCCGGAAAAAGCATAACCCAAACATGAAAATCGTGAACAGGGCAAGCGTGCCGATCGAAGCCGGCAGCGACATTACGGTTGGGCTGTCCGGATACAGAAGAACGCGCAAAGCTTCGACGCCGTAGGTCAGCGGATTCAGTCGCATCACGAGCCGCAGCCAGCCCGAAGCTCCTGCCAGCGGAAACAGCGCGCCCGATAGCAGCCACAGCGGGATCAGAAAAAGATTAATGATGGCATGGAAAGCCTGCGTGGAATCCATGGGCCATGCTATCGCGAATCCCAGAGGAGGTGAGCGCAAAAGAAACCAGGAAAACTACAAATACGACCAGCAGAAAATCAATGATTCCCAGATGCACGCCGACAAAGGGCGCAAAAGCCAAAAAGATCAGGCCTTGAATGGCGGCTAGCGTGGTTCCGCCCAGCACTTTGCCGAGCACGATCGCGGAGCGCGGCACGGGCGCGACCATGACCGAGAGCAGGAAGCCTTCCTTGCGATCCTCGATCAACGACATCATGGCAAAAATCGAAGTGAACAGCACGATCATGATGAGCGCGCCAGGATAAAAATAATCCAGATAATGCTGCTGTCCAGGGGCGTTGCCCGCGCGAAACGAAGTGCCGAAGCCGGATCCGATGACCAGCCAGAACAGCAGCGGCGAGGCGATCACGCCGACTACGCGCGAACGCTGCCGGTAGAAGCGGACGATTTCCCGCCACCAAAGGGTGAAAGCGGGAAGCATCGACTCCGCTGGAAATTGGCGCGGCCTGCGCTGGCAAAGTTGCTGTTTGCGTGACCACATCAACTCGTTTTCTGCGCCTGCGGCGCTGCGGATTTCTTGAGTCGTCCGCGAACCTCTAAGTATGCATTCAGGAACAGAATACCCGAAAGAGTCAGCAGGATCAGGGTCATGAAGAGGCCGTCGACGGTGGTGACGCTTGCCTTCAGAACGATCCAGACCACTCCGACGAGCGGCACGATTCCGAAAATCACCGAGAGGACGAGCATCATCGGCTTGCTACCTCCTTCACTTGTCTATTTCTCTGCTTCTTCCGCGCCGTCCGTCCAGAATCGATGGCCGGTGCGGCGGATGAAAACGTCTTCCAGGGTTGGCTTGCTCACTGAAATCGACTCGATCTCACCAGGGAAAGCCTCGACCACATCGGTAATGAAACGATGGCCATTCTCGCGTTCGATGCGCACCTGCCCGTGAAGTACCTGCGCGTCCAGGTGAAAGCGCGCGCGAATTCTTTCCGCGAGCGAGTCGGGATTCTTCGCGTCCAGCAGAATCACATCTCCACCGATCTCATGCTTGAGCTCATCGGGCGTGCCCAGCGCCACCACCTTTCCTTCATTCAAGATGGCAAGACGATCGCAGCGCTCAGCCTCTTCCATAAGATGGGTGGTGACGATCACTGTCACGCTTTCTTCATCACGCAATATCGCGAGATATTGCCAGAGGTCGCGGCGGGCGCCAGGATCGAGTCCGGTCGTAGGTTCGTCCAGTAACAGGACGGACGGGTGATGAAGCAGACCCTTAGCCAATTCGAGGCGCCGCTGCATTCCTCCGGAGAACGTCTCAGCTTTTTCGTTGGCTCGATCTGCAAGGCCGACACGGCCAAGCATTTCCGCGATACGCGATTTCAGTGAGGCTCCGTGCAAGCCGTAAAGATGTCCTTGATGCCACAGGTTCTCGGCGGCCGTAAGTTTTACGTCGATGCTTTGCGCCTGAAAGACCACGCCAATCTGGCGGCGCAGGCCGTTGGGATCGCGGGCAACATCGAATCCCATAATCTCGGCGCGCCCGCCAACCGGAATCATCAGAGTGGAGAGTATGCGAAATAGGGTCGTCTTTCCGCTGCCATTCGGTCCCAGCAGTCCGAAGAGTTCGGCATGACGCACATCGAAAGAGACGCCATTCAGGGCGGCTCGATCGCCATAACGATGCACAACATCGCGTACAGAAATGACTGCAGGTTCGACGGCCAGGTCGGTCTCGGAGGCAGCGACAGCAAATGGAGTTTTAGAGGCCACAGGCTATTCTACGATGAGACGCTGTCCGGCGGCGTTCATGCAGCTACGCGATTTCGAGTTCGACTGCTTGACTCGCTCCTCAGACGAAACCGGGATATGCCGCCATACTTGAATGGCGAGAATGACGGCGGTTGCCAACAGCAGTGCTCCCACGGCGACGTGCGACACGGTTGAAATTACCATCGGAAATTCCGGTTGGACCGCATCGCGTCCCCAAGCCACACGCGTGAGAAACGCGACGAAGCCAAGGCAAAGTTGCACGACCAGCAGCGATGCCAAAATAATCGCCGGTCGCCTCACAGCTCCAATCTTCGAGAATCGCCATAGCGCACGGATCGCCGTCCATGTGAGTACAAAAGCCACAAGAGCGGCGTTCGCAACGTGCGGCCACCAACTCATGCCGTGATGACGAAACATGGCGCCCAGAATCAGTTGAACATAGAGCACGAAGATCGACAGCCACGTGAGCGTGACCAGGCTGGGACGGCGGCTGTCGAATTCAATCTGCGGGACTTCTTCCACCCATCGGCGCCCGGTGAACATGGCGATGGCAACGGCGATGCAGAAGAAGGTTTGTGCTACCGCGGCGTGCGCCGAGGATACCCACGGCGGCTGAAACAACAGGACTGTAAGCCCGCCGAGGATTGCCTGCGTGATAACGGTGGCCAGAGCGGCGATGCCGAGCCATTTCATCCAGCGCCGGCGGTCAGCGAACCACGTCCACGCGGCAATGGAAATCGTGAGCAGCACTATGGACCCGGCGATCGCGCGATGGCTCCACTCGTACTTAATTCCTCCATGCAAGGGTGGAACGCTGAATGATCCGAAAGATGTGGGCCAGTCGGGAATGGAGAGTCCAGCATCGTTGCTGGTGACGAGCGCGCCGGCAATGATGAGTACAAAAGTCGCGCACGCTACGAAAACAGCAAAGCCATGGTGCGCGCGATTATACGGTGTGACGAGGGATTTCAGATATTTAGCTCCGTTGGTTCTAACTAACTGCCGAACCTGGCTCGGCGGGACGGCCGTCAGCGGCTGTCCCCGCACGATCTATGCCAAATTACTGCGCCTTGAAAGTCTGGTCTACGGTCTTGCTGTCTTTCGCAGCGAGCGTGACTTTTTGATCTTGTTCGCCCAGCTTCTCCTGGACAAAGGCGATGGTGTAATCGCCCGGTGGCAGGCCCTTGATTTCATATTTGCCGTCGGGGCCGGTCACCGCATAGAACGGGGTCTTTACTACGTTGATGTACATCCGCATCCAGGGATGCTGGTTGCACTTCACCGGCAGCATGATTTCTTCGCGAGCAAAGCTCTTCTCGAGCGGAGCGGCTGCGGCGGTTGAGACTCGTTCCACTCGCGGTTGGCTTGCGGCGTGGGATGAATGTTGTGCGTGGTTTGGTCGTCGTTCTTGATCTCAATGTTCTGACCGGTCATCACGCCCAGCACGTGAGGATGATATTTGCAGCCTTGCTGGTCGATCGTCGACCGCCTGCGTGGGAACCGCAAATGTCCGATCACCCAGTCCATCTTTTACGTAAACGAAAACGTTCGCCACATTGCCGCCGTCGACGACGAAGGTTTCAGCCGTATTCGTTCCTTTGCATGCAGGATCCTGGCTCATATCAATCTTCGAGGCCTTGGGAGCAGCGCCGTCGAACTTCACCGTGCCGCTGACGGAGGCTACCGTGCTGGGATCGATTGGAGTGGCCGCTGGCGCTGCGGGCGGCGCCATGGATGAGGGTGCCGAAGCTGGCGCTTCGTTCGTTTCCTCTTTCTTGCTGCAGCCTACGAGGAGCCATAGGCCGAGAAGACAAAGCAGGCCAAACATTGCTACAGATGTTTTCTTATTCATGATGTCGCCCTTTCGTGAGAGTTGAATGCGTTTTTCAAAAGCTCGAATTCAGATTACTTGCGATCCGAAAACTCGTACTCGAATGCGTAGGGCGGGAGCGCCCATCACAGACGTTTCTCGGGAGGCCGTAAAACCCTACATTCTATCGCGAACCTCCGCTGCTTGCCCGGTGCGAGGGTGCGGCAGCCTGCTTGGACTTCGCCGGCGTCTGGTTTGCGGCGCTGTTTCGTCCCATCGACGCGGCTACGCGTTTTTGCTCTTCCGGGGTCAGCTGGAAAATATAGTCCACTAATAACTTCGACTGGTCTCCTTCGTAGCCCTGGAACGATGCCGGCGTGGGTCCGGCGAACACCCAGTGGTCGTTATCGAGCCGGAACAATCCTGACGGCATAGAGGTGCCTGGGCTGATGGCTTGCGGATCCAGAACCCAGCGCTGCGCCCAATCCGGTTTCAAACGCTCTTTGGCAAGCAAGAAATTTGGCGCGGTGGCAATCTTGTCATGCGCCGGATCGCCCGTCGCGTGGCACTTCAAGCAAGGCGCAGCAGTGCTCGAGAACAGGCTGCGCGCCATGTCGGTTTCTTTCGTGCGTCAACACCGGAACCTGCTCCGGAATGTAAGGCATCGGCTGTTGCGAAAGTGCCTGGAAGAATCGCACCAGCTTGCGCAGTTCATTGTCGGAGAAAGAGAACGTAGGCATGCGCACTTTCAAATACGGACGCACTCCATTGCGATTGGTGTCGGTCGTGCTCAACGAGGGATTGGACAGGAATCGCCGCAGCCACTCGGGATCGACGCGCGCGCCCTCGGTCAAGAGCTTGGGAGGCAGTTGATCCTTCCAGTCCGGATCTTGATATTTCTTCATTCCCATTAGCACGGTCTGCTGACCGGGGATAGAACTGATGGCATCCCATGCAGTTGTATTTCTTGACCACCCACCAGCCTTCCTGAATATCACGGCGCGCATCGCCGGGGCGATATTGATACTGTGCGGGCAGGGAACTTTCTTCGCTTCCCAACAGGAACGTGGTGAGGGCGCGAATCTGCTCTGACGTCAGGTGCAGATTGGGCATGCGCAGGGCTTCGGTCTCGGACTTTGATTTTGCCCTGGTCGTAAATGTTAGGCTCCGCAAGTTTGTGCTCAAAAAACCCTTTGTGGTCGTACCATGGGCCCCGTTGCCGCACCCTCGGGTAGCCGCGCCAGATCTTCCGGATTCGTGATCGGCTCGGCGTGCTTCCGCCGCGCTGGGCCGTTTCAGTGAACAGGGCGAAATCCAAGCGCTCAATGGGCTTGCTGCCTTCGAAGGTCAGATCGGTGCCGATGCGGCCTTCATCCTCCATGCCGGAAATTTCATGGCATCCGGAGCAGCCGTAATGACGAATCCACTTCTTGCCTTCTTCTTTCAGACGCGGGATCATCCATGAAGGAGGCTTCAGCGTACGAAGACGGCTCCTGTTTTTTTTGCGTCATCAAATACGACGCGATGTCCTGCGCATCTTCCGGCGCCGAGGCGCAGGCTCGGCATGACCGTCATGTTCTGCACTTGCAGTTCGTGGCCGTCGTTCGGGCATTGGCTATGCTGCCAGGTCAAAGACGTAAGGCAAGCCTTTTTTGGCGTAATCCTCCGGGCCAATATCTTTCTTTTCGTACGGACAGTAGGGACGCGTGCGCTGCGCGGGCATTGTGAATCCAGCGGACCAGGTAATCGTAGTTGGCTTTCTCGCCTTCGCGGGTGAGATTCGCGGCGAAGGTGCCGCCCATGCATCTGATCGCCTTCGCCGATGGAATGGCAAGCCAGGCAGCCGCGGGTCTCGAACAGTTCTTTGCCGTGGTCGGAGTTTCCGGGCTTTTGTGTTGGAAGGGATCGGTCAATGCGGACTGCCACAGATACGCTGAGATCGCCTGAATCTGATGGTCGGTCAGGCGGAAGTTCGGCATTTTGGTGGTCGGGCGAAAGTCAGTAGGTTTTTTCAGCCAGACCGGGATCCAGTTTTTGTTCAGCTTGAGCCGGATGTCTTTGAGATTCGGTCCAACTTTTTTCATGTCCTGCATCAGGCTGTGGTTTTCGAAATCGAGCTGCTGGATGTGCCCGTCGATTTTGCTATTCGCGACTTTGAGGGCGATGGCCGTTATCATTCAGCCGATTGGCTTCTTCGTTGGTCTCGGCCGCATCGGCTTGTTTCATCAAATAAGCTTGCTGCTTCTGAGTTATCATCTTTCTGCTGATCGAAGAGTTTGATCTGCTGAGTAACGGAATTTAGTTCCTCCGGTTCCCGGTCATATCCCTCATGGCGGTGACAGCCCATGCAGCCGCGCTGGCGGAAAAGGTCTTTGCCATCGTCGATGATCTTCCATTCCGTGCCCCCGCTGACCAGCACCATATCGGCGGCATGACAAGTCTGGCATCCGGCCTCGACATTTTGTTTAGGGAAAAGAGGCCATATCCAGTGCTCGTAGTTCCCGTGGGCCTTCTCCACGCTGGTGGTGGCGCGGCCATTGCCCTGATGGCAGGGTGAGCATCCGAATTTGTCGGGATCGTGAATCTGTAACAGTCCGGCTGAGGATGGCTGACGAAGGCCCGCGCGAATTCGTCCGGTTTTTTCTCGCCTTTCGGGGTCATTAAAGCCGGCGTAATCTTCAGCGGCTCGCGAATACCCATGTGGCAGGATTCGCAGCGGTCGACGATATTGGCTTCGGCAACATTGATTTGTACGATGTGCGGATCCCAATCGTCAGTTTTCTTTTTGAGTCCTGCGATCTGCGTTGGGTTTAGATCCACCATGTGATCGCTGACGTAAGCCAGCATCTTGGTGTTGGCGTCCGCGACCGGCTTTAGCACATCGCCGAGTTCCAGGCTGAGGCGTGTTTTCTCTGCGTTAATTTCATTGAATGCTTCTTCGAGTTGCGGGAAGTGTATAACTCTTTTTCGAGCCGTCAGGGAATTCGACGACCGCGAGCTTCTTCTTGTATTCGTCGATGTCCCCCTTAATAGCTTTTTTGGCTGACGGCGCTTTTCGCCGTCTCGTATCGTAGGTCAGACGCGTTCACGTAGGCCCGCCTGTCGGTAAACACGGAGCGCACCGCCAAGAGCTTTCCGTTGAGTCGGCTAGTTCGGCGTCTGAATTTTGTCCACCTGCGGTTTGGTCTGCTGGCGTCAGTTGCTTGTAGTTATCTCTCCAGCTCTGATACTCGGGGCTATGCTCGACCGCTTTCTGTGAGGATGTCTGAGGTTGGCGTCTCTTCGCCAGAAGCGCAAGATAGCGCGTCTTCCACGCGTTCTGGAAAGCCTTCCATGGCCGCTGCCCGTAGCTTCATCCCATAGAGCCCAGAACAGCGTGCCATGAGCAAGGCCATCGAGACCACGTAATACAGGGCATACGATTTCGTGACTACTGGATCTTGCTCGGGGATGGGTTGTTCAGGCACCAGAATCTCCATCGTTTCGGTCGTCGGTCGTTCAGCCGTTGGTGCTGCAGTCGGCTTGAGTTCTAGGCCGAAGGACCGACAGACCGCCGACCGACGACTATCACACGTTAAACCACGGCGTTATCCATACGTACTTGATATGCATCCAAGCCGAACAGCCATCTTCAGCGGCAGGGCCACCATGGTGAGGCCAGAAGAACATCACGATGGAATACTGCAGCAGGCTCATGCGCTTGTAATCTTTCGGGTTGTAACGCCGGAAAAGCGCGTGCACCAGCAAATCCGCCGGCCAGGTAATACCTCCGACCACAATCGCGCCGAAAATGGCTTTGGCCAGGTTCGAAGTGAGCCCGAACAGATCGGGCAGATCGCGGTTCACCTCATAAATCAAGTCGGTTGTGATCCCAGGTTTGGCCCGGCCAGAACCATTGCCAACCCGGCCCGCGGATGAACGTGCCGATGATGATCATCGAAACCCAAAGAATGATGAAGCCAAACAGAAATGTGCCGATGGCAAACTTGCGCTGCTTCCAGGTGTAGTAGCCGCTGCCCAGCGGATTTGTGTCGACATACGGAATCACCATGAGACCGACGATGATTAGTGTTGGCATGACGACGCCGGCGATCCAGGGATCGAAGTACACCAGCATTTCCTGCAGGCCGAGAAAATACCACGGGGCTTTTGCAGGATTCATGGTCAGGTTGGGATTCGAAGGCTCTTCCAGCGGCGCGTTCAGCGTGATGGACCAGACCATCAAAATGATGGTGACGATGATGGCGGCGAGGAATTCAATGCGCAGCGAGAAACGGCCAGACGTGAATTTCTTTTTGCCAGCCGTGCCGGAAGGGCCACGTCTTGCGATGATGGGTCTTCGCCATCGCGGGATCTGGTTTCCAGTTCGCCGATCAGTTCATCGTTGGCGTTGGCCTGCTTCCACGCCAGATAAATGTAGAAGATCAGCAGCGGGATCAGACCGACGATCGGCACGTTGTCCGGCGCGGAACAGATCTCCCAAAGTTGTCGCCAATCCATAAAATCTCCTAACCAGGGGAACGTTGCGAAACAACGTCTCTACCGACAAGTCTTGTCCGCTATAGAGACATAGCTTGCTACGTCTCGCGTCGCTTCGCCTAAGCAGCTGCGGCGCGGCTTGTCCGCCTCCGCCGTCAGCATCACTGGCGCCGGGCCGGAAATGCCGCCGTCTTTTCTCACCCGCCAGAAATGCACGATCATCAGAACCGAAGCCACAATCGGAATGCCGATGCAGTGCCAGATGTAGGAGCGAAGCAACGCATTCGCATCCACGATCGAGCCGCCCAGCAAGTCCGAAGCGAACATCGTTATACGGCGTCATGCCCAGCATTTTGCCGAAGGGGCCTTCGTGTCCCAGCAGCGGCGTGGCGCGAGCCATGTTCGTTCCCACCGTGACTGCCCAGAATCCGAGTTGATCGTCGGGTAGCAGGTAGCCGGTGAACGAGAGCAGCAGCGTGAACACCAGCAGGAGCACGCCGATATTCCAGTTGAACTCGCGCGGCTTCTTGTAAGAGCCGGTCAGAAAAACGCGGAACATGTGCAGCCAGACCGCGATCACCATCAAGTGCGCGGCCCAGCGATGCATGTTGCGCAGCAGCTTGCCGAAGGGAACATCGTGCTCGAGGTAGAGCACGTCGCGAAACGCCTGCACTTTGCTGGGATGGTAATAGAACATCAGCAGCACGCCGGTAAAGGTGAGCACGATGAATAAGTAAAACGTGATTCCGCCCATACCCCAGGTGTAGCTGTAGCGGACCGCGTCGCGATTGATCTTCGCCGGATGCAGATGCAGGAAGACGTTGGACAGCACGCCCAGCGCCCGGTTGCGCGGCGTGTCGTCATGCTTGTGGCGGAAGATCGAAGTGAAGACCTGAGTCTTGGTGGGATCTTTCAGTCCTTCGATCTGCTCTTTGGCTTTCGCCGGCATGTCGGTCTTGAGGGACTGGACATCTTCTTTCACTCCGGCTTTCACCCGCTCCAGCAGGCCTACTCGATTGCCGTTCTTGCCGTTTCCATTCTCTTCAGGCATTGTTTCCTCTAATCAGCTTCTCAATCTTGCAAAGCCGACGGGCGAGGGCTGTCCCGCGCCACGCAATCTACGCTCGCAAGAACGCTCCGTCGTCGTTGAACTGAGCTCGGCTGTCCCTTTGGCCACTGATAGAGCTTCGAAACATCCACCAGAATCTGACCGTCGGGCGCGACTTCCACGTGAGCGCGATCCATGGGGCGCGGCGCCGGACCCTCGAAGTTAATTCCTTCGCTGTCGTATCCACTGCCGTGGCACGGGCACTTAAATTTGTTCTCGCTGGGCTTCCAATCGGGAGTGCAGCCCAGATGGGTGCAGCGCGCGTAGATCACGAAAATGCGATCCGGCGTGCGATCCACCCAGATGCGGTACTTCTGCTGAAACTTGGTATCGACTCCCAGACCGTATTCCTCGGGATAGCCGATCTTGAAGCTGGTCGCAGGTTCAAACAAAGTGCGCGGCAGGAAGAAGCGGAAGAATGCAATGAACCACGCCACCAGGAAAGCGCAACCGCGCTCCAAGCCAAACGGCGGCGCTGCTGATTGACTTCATTGTCTTCTGGGCCGACCGACGCCACCCCTCCGCTTTCGCCGCTCTTGAGGTTCCAACCGCGGGGGTGCCGACGTAGCTAGTCGATTCGCCGCTGCGGGCCACAGAAGCAGCCGCCGAAGCAGTTGCACCGCTGCGGCCGCAGCGGCCGAGGCAGGGCAGCGTGTGCGGCCGCTGGAGCTGGAAGCGGATGCGGCCGGGGCCGCGGCAGGAGCAGCTGGTTCTCCCAGGAGAGCGGCAATTTCGGCATCGTTAAGAGTGGGCAGACCTTTGCGACTGCGCCGCGCCTGTTCCGCCGCAATCGTCGACTTGCTCCACTTCCTGCCTTCCGCAACCCACTTGGCAACGTCTGCGCTAATCGGTCCGGACGCGACTGCGGCAATTGGTGTTGGAGCAGCGGCTGGAACCGGCGCCGCTGGAGTTGCCGCCTCGGCGACCGGCTCGCCGAGCAGGGCAGCGATTTCGACATCGTTGAGCGCCGGCAGACTTTTGCGCCCGCGCCGTGCCTGTTCGGCGGCAATGGTCGACTTGCTCCATTTCCGACCCTTCTGCAACCCATTTGGCGACATCCTCACTGAGTGCCGTATTCGCTGTAGCGGCCGGAGCCGCGACAGGCGGAAGCGATGCGGCGCAGGTGGAGGCGCTGGACTCGCCGCAACGGGTGCGGATCCGCCGTTCCCGCTTTCCCAAGCCATCGGCTGGCCAGCCTTCAACGCTTCGATGTCGGCGTCGCTGAGCAGCGGCAGGCCTTTACGCTGGCGGTAGGCCTGCTCCATTGCGATGACCGAATTATTGAGCGCATTCCGCGGCCACGGCGGAAGGTGCCCAAGAATGCCACCATTGGCGGATTCGTCTGCCATCCGACCTCACCCCTTTTTGTACTTGGCCCCGGTTCTATTCTAATTCCGTTAGTCGTTAGTCTCCAGCGGCAGTAAGCGAGCCCACTCTGCGCTCGGTTGCTAAATCGACTCCAATCGCCGTGCCAACCAAGTCGGCCAAAGCCGCAATGAATGTCGGCGAATCGTTCAACCCGGAAGTCATCTCGAACCGCTTGATGCCGAGCTTGGTGGCTTCCGCTCGCGCCTCGTGATCGATTTCTCCCAATGTCTCTACGTGATCGGAGACAAACGAAATGGGGACGATGCAAACCTCGCGGCCTTTTTCCGCCGCCAGCTCTCGCAACGCCGTGTGCAACGAGGGCTGCAGCCACTTGCTGGCTCCCACTTTGCTCTGGTAGCAGAGGCGGTGCCGATTCGTCCAGCCGCCGCGCTGCATCAGAAGCTCGACAGTCTCTTCAATTTGCCGCTGATAAGGGTCGCCCTTGCTGGATTACGGCGACCGGGACGCTGTGCGCGCTGAAAACAATTTCCGGCTGCGCAGGGTCGGCGAATCGTGCCAGCGCCTCATCGATTTTCTCAACCAGCGCCTGCAAATAAAGCTCGTGACGATAGAAGGTGTCAACGGATTGCACCTGGCACGTCTTCTCGGAACAGCCGTCGCCATTCGTTCAGGCTGCTGCCCGTCGTCGTGCTCGAATACTGCGGGTAAAGAGGAAGCAGCACGACTTCGTCGCATTGCAGCGTCCTGAAGCTGTGCGATGGCCTGCGCGGTAAACGGATGCCAATAACGCATGGCGACGAAGCAACGCGCGTCCAAACCGGATTCGGCCAGCTTCAACTGCAGCGCCCGAGCCTGCTGCTCGGTGAATCGCCGGATGGGCGAGCCTCCGCCGATGGTTGCGTAATGATGTTGGACTTTTCGGGCGCGAGTGCTGGAGATCAGCTTGGCTAGCGGTTTTCGACCGATGCGGGCAAACGGGAAGTCAATAATGTCGGGATCGCAGAACAGATTAAAAAGGAATGGCTCGATCGCCTCCAGCGTGTCAGGTCCGCCAAGCTGGAAGAGCACCACACCAATACGCCGCGTTGTGTAAGCCATTCCCCCCGTGTACCTTGGAACGGCACGATGTTACTCAATCAAGGAAAGGTTCGTCAACGCGGAATTGACGCTCGTGGATACGGAGTATGACAAAAAAGAGATCAGAAGGGCAGTAATCTCAGGCGTGCGAGGAGTCAGCTTCGGTGTTGGCTCCCGACTCCATCGCCTCGATGATGAAATCGGCGAACTCCGAGGTGCCTGCTTTGCCGCCGACGTCCCGGGTAAGTTTGTCGCGGGTGCGATAGACATTTTCCAGAGCATTGCGGATCTTGAGCGCCGCATCGTACTCGCCCAGATGGCGCAGCATCAGCAGCGAAGAGCGCAAGATGGCCGTTGGATTCGCCAGATTCTTGCCGGCAATATCTGGAGCCGAACCGTGCACCGCTTCGAAAATGGCACAGTGATCGCCGAGGTTCGCGCTGGGAACGAATCCCAGTCCGCCGACGAACGCCGCGCACAGATCGGAAATAATGTCGCCGTAAAGGTTCTCCATTACCAGCATGTCGTATTGGTAAGGGTTCATGACCAGTTGCATGCAGGTGTTGTCGACGATGTGTTCGCCGTAGGTGATCTCGGGATAATCCTTGGCGACAGCGCGAGAGCAGCGCAGAAAGAGGCCATCCGAGAGCTTCATGATATTGGCTTTGTGGATGGCGTGAATCTTCTTGCGATTATTCTTGCGGGCATACTCGAAAGCAAAACGGGCAATGCGAGTGGAAGCTTTCTCGGTGATGATTTTCAAGCTCTCGACTACGCCGGGGACAACTTCGTGTTCCAGGCCGGAGTAAAGGCTCTCCGTATTCTCGCGCACAATGATGAGGTCCACGTCAGGATAGCGCGTGGGAATGTGCGGCAGATTGCGAATGGGACGGAAGTTGGCGTAGAGCTCGAACTTCTGCCGCAGCGCGACGTTGATGCTGGCAAAGCCGCCGCCGATCGGCGTGGTGACTGGCCCTTTGAGCCCAACGTGAGTGCGCTCGATCGATTCCGTCAGTTCCTTCGGGATGTATTCCTTGTATTTCTCAAACGCTTCCGCGCCGGCCATGAAGGTTTCCCATTCAAACTTGACGCCGGTGGCTTCGAGAATGCGGACGGTCGCCTGGGTTACTTCGGGGCCAATGCCGTCGCCGGGGATGAGAGTGATTTTGTGTGCCATATCGTTATTTGTTATTCATCGGCAAAGTCGCTGACCGGCTGTAGGGACGTTGACTCGCGGAGCTCCGTGCAAAACCGGCACGTAGCCGAGATTTCTTGTTGCTACCCAGGTCTCGCTCAAGCGTCTTGGCCGCGGGCTTGGCGCGAACTTCCGGTTCCTTTGTCTTAAGCAAATCTTTTAACTCCGTCATGAACTCCTGCACATCCTTGAAGTCCAGATAGACCGAGGCGAAGCGAACATAGGCCACTTTGTCATACCGGCGCAGACGATTCATGATCAGTTCGCCGAGTTCGCTGGTCTTGCGCTCGCGCTCCGCGGATTCGATTACGAAGCCTTCCGCCTCGTTCACAATTTGTTCCAGCTTGCCGATTGGAACCGGCCGCTTTTCGCAGGCCCGCAGCAGTCCATTCAATACTTTCTGGCGATCGAATTTTTCGCGCCGGCCATCTTTCTTGACCACCATGTAAGGGATTTCGTCGATGCGTTCATAGGTGGTGAAGCGCTTGCCACACTTCAGGCACTCGCGGCGGCGGCGGATGGAATCGGCTTCCTTGCTCTCGCGCGAATCCACCACTTTGTCATTTGCGAACCCGCAGAAAGGACACTTCATGGCGCTTGGAACATGGACGAAACTGATTGTAGCAGGGACGGGTGTAGCGAAGTCGCGTCACGCTGCTGGAGGCGAGGGCGAAAGCTCTGCGTGAGCCTCCTCTTGCTCGCTTTCTTTCGAAAGCTTGCGCAAGGAAAGCCGCTCGCGATGAGCCAGCAGCAATCCGGCCGGAACCACCGAAACAAACGTGACCACCCAAAGAAGTATCCCGCAACTGGCCGCCAGTTCGTGCGATGCGTTGAAAATATGCTGCAGCGCGGAAATGGTCGCCAACTGCGAGCCTCCACCCACTCCCGGCAACTGAATCAACGACCCCAACATGCTCGAGCCCATCAACAGCAGAACTTTGGATACCGTCATGTGTTCGAGCGCGGGACCATAGGCATGAGTAACCTCGCGGTACGCCAGCGCGATGATCCACCACATCAAAATGGACACGCCGGTTAATTGCAGAAAGGCAAGTGGACTGTGGATAGTGTCCAATCCGCCGTGGAATTCACGCACCTTCTGCGCCACTCGATGCCCCAAGTTCGCGGCCAAGATGAGCGAAGCGAGTTTCGATCCAGGCGGCAACCGCTTCTCCAAATTTGGCGATCAAGAGAGCCCCTAGCGCCAGCCCCGCTACCAGCGCGACCAGCAGAAAACCTCCCAGACGAAGCCGCGGGTAAATCTCGGGGTTCGGCAGGTATCGCAATTCCGTGGGAAGGAAGATGGCGAGGACCATCAACACCGTGAATCCCCCGATATCAAAAATGCGCTCGACCGCCCAGGCCGCCATCTGTGAAGAAAAAGTGAGGCCGGTTCGACGTGCGATCAAATAAGGACGAATCAGCTCTCCCGGACGTCCGAGCAGAGCCAGGCCGGTGAACCCGACCAGCGTCGGAGCAATCAAGTCCGAGAGAGGAAACATCCGCTGCGCACCGGTCGCAGAAAGATCTTCCAGCGCAGCGCGCGCAGAAAATAGCTGAAGGTAAATCAGGAGAATGCCAAGAAGAATGTGGCGCGCGCTGATCTGCTTCGATTGACTCCAGAAGGTGGCCCAGTCAAAGTCTTTCCACGTCCGAAACTGCATATAAACGAGGACACAGAGAATCGCCGCGACGACCGCGTAGGCCAGATAACGTTTTTTGCCCATTTACTCGAGGCGCCCCGCAATTGGAAGCGGACTACAGAAGTGCTTCAAGAATTACTCCTACTGCCAAGGTAAATGACGCGACCGCAGGGGTCAACGCAGGATACTTCGATGGAGCGATGGGCATCCCGCCCGTCCGCGAAAACGCACAATGGAAAACTCGCGACTCTGACTTTTTTAGCGGGAAGCTTGTCGCGTTGTATCGGGGAGAGCCAGTTGTTTTACCGTTGGAACATGGCCTCCCGAACTGTTGTGGAAGCTCGCGGTCTTCACCGCCGCCGCTTTCCGCTCCGCCAGTTTCTTTCGATTGAAGTCACGGACGATGCGCGCAACATAAGCCTGAGTCTCATAGTACGGCGGAACGCCGTGATACTGCTCCACCCGCTGCGGCCCGGCGTTGTAAGCCGCAAGAGCTTTGATCAAATCAAAATTGTAGCGTTCCAGCAATTCCCGCAAATATCGCGTGCCGCCCTCCACGTTTGCGCCAGGATCGAAAGCGTCGCTCACGCCCAACTTCGATGCGGTTTGCGGCATCAGTTGCATCAAGCCCTGCGCGCCCTTCGGCGACACGGCTCGCGGATTAAACCCGCTTTCGGCGTGGATTACGCTGTTAATTAAATCCGGATCCAGGTGGTGACGGGCGCTAACAGCGTTGATGACTTCACTCATCTGTTGCGATTTATGTGCTGTCGTCCCAGTCGGAGCCGACAGGTCTTTTTCAAAGCGATCGATTTCGTCGGTGGGAACATCCACATATCCGTCGCGATCGGCGCCCAAGTAAAGACGCGTCACCGATCCGACCACCTCCCGCCGCTCGTGGCGAATGGAAAAGCCATTGGTCAACACCGCCACGTCCGCTCGCGTTTGCAGCAGAGGCGTCCCCCAAAGGGCCAAGCGCGAGAACGATTTGAGCCAGCACCTTCATATGGAAAATGAACGATCTCGTCCAAACTAATCTTGCGGCCCTAGACCGCGACCCGCGCCCCCAGCACTTGCTCGATCGCCGCAGCTACTCCGTTCTGATCATTGGCCAAAGTCACTGCCCAACCCCGTCCCCGCAACTCTTCCGACGCATTTCCCATGATAAATGGCTGTCCGGCGAAGGCAAGCATTTCAATGTCGTTATAGTTATCACCAATGGCCATGACCTGTTCGCGGGGGATGCCGCGATATTTGGCCCATCGCTCCAGGGCGTGGCCCTTGGAACACCCCTGGTTCAGCACATCGACGATCGACAGATCGCGCACCGGATACTCGGTACGCAGCACCGTAATGTCTTTTTCCAGCCCACTCGCGGCCAAAACCCCGAGGGCCCGATGCATGTGCTCGATCCGCCCGCAAAACATGGCCTGAACCGGATCGGTCGTGAGCGACTTTTCCAACGGGATGACGAAATCGATATATTGCAGGTTCTTCTCCAGCCAGCGCTGAATGCTCTCGGTTAAGTCCCGCATGTGTTCGAGCACGATCGCGCCTTTGCCTTCGATATCGAAAGTCGAGCACCGTGTTCCCGCGAAATTCCCGCATCGTGGCGCAGAGTTTGCGGCAGGTCTCGGCGGGCAGCATATCGCGATGAAAGGTCTCTCCGGAAAGCGACCGGGTAATGGCGCCATTCGAGCTGATCAGCCAGAGATCGAAGCCCAGCAGTTCAGCGATTGGCAAGGCAAACTTGTGCCGCCGCCCGGTGACCAGGATGATTTCCACGCCCTCCTGATGCGCGCGGCGCAGCGCCGCCAGGTCTACGTCTGAGATACGAAATTCTGGGTTGAGCAAGGTGCCGTCGATATCAGCGGCTAGCAGGCGAATGGGAGGTTTCACTACAGATGAGTTTAACATTCGCGGGTTGAGTGCCGCCCGGCCAGCCCGCGTGATTGAAGCTTTCGCTCTCCTATTTAGTAAGATGAAATGGAGAATAAGAAAGGATCAGCGTAAGGACATTACAAAATGGCGAATGTGAAATCGAAAAAAGGAGTGATCGGAATCCTCACCGGAGGCGGTGACGTACCGGGATTGAATCCCGCAATCCGCGCCGTAACTTTCCGGGCGATCCGCGAGGGCTGTCAGGTCATTGGCCTGCGTCGAGGATGGGCGGGCTTGGTCGATATCGTCCGCGAAAAAGATTACGACAACAGCGACAACTTCCAAACCTTGACCGAAGAAATCGTCAACCGCGCCGGCCGCACCGGCGGAACCTTCCTGCACAGCTCGCGCACGAATCCCGGCAAGGTGAAGAAATCCGCCGTTCCTCAGCATCTGCAGGGAGCCTACAACGCCGAAATCAACGATCTGACTCCAGAAGTGCTCAAGAACCTTGCCTGGCTCGGAATCGATTTCCTCATCCCCATCGGTGGCGACGACACGCTGAGCTATGGCGTGCGCCTTTATCAGGAAGGAGTCAAGGTGGTCGCGATTCCCAAGACCATGGACAACGATGTTCCGGGAACCGATTACTGCGTCGGCTTCAGCACCGCGGTCACGCGCACCATTCAAATGACCAACGACCTGCGCACCTCCGCAGGCTCGCACGAGCGCTTCCTGGTTCTCGAAGTCTTCGGCCGCTACGCGGGCTTTACCGCCATGCTTCCAACCATGGCAGGCGCCGCCAACCGCTGCGTGATTCCCGAGCATCGCTTCAACATCGAGCAGTTGACGGAATTGCTGGTTGCCGATCGTCAGAAGAATCCAAGCCACTATTCCGTGGTTCTGGTTTCCGAGGGAGCCATGTTCGAAGGCGGCGACATGGTTTTCGAAGATCACACGACCGATGCCTTTGGCCACAAGAAGCTGGGCGGCATCGGCGATCTGGTATCAGAAAAACTGAAAGAGCTTTCGCCCAAATACAACAACGGCAAAACCATCGAAGTGATCAATCAGAAGCTGGGATACCTGGTCCGCTGCGGCGATCCCGACGCCATCGACTCGATCGTGCCCATGGCTTACGGCAATCTCGCTCTCGACCTGCTGCTGAACCGCATTCACGGCCGCCTGGTAGTGCTGAAAAATGGCCGCTACGATAACATGCCGGTCGACGCCGTCATCGCCTCGAAAAAAGTCGTGAACGTAAAGGAGCACTACAATACCGCGCGGCTCCGTCCGCATTTCAGCAGCTTCGAAATGAAGCCGCTCTTCATCATGACCAGCGAAGAGGGATAGATCGGCCGCACGCGAATCAAATTGCGGCCTTGATTGCGGCCACACGGTCCAACAAACTTCCCTGGTTCGACGGAAACGATCTCGAAGCCGAAGCTGCGATAGGTCTCTTCATGGATTCGTTCAAACCGTAGCGTTTCCTCGAAGCTGATTCGCCGCGCTTCGGTCGGCGTAATGAAACCAAGATTCCGAATAAAGAAAACGCGCTTCTGAAAGATCGCCTCGGTCTTGATCCGCTCCAGTTCGCGTGAAAGCCCATGGGAGAAAGGATGTCCAAGATAAGCCGCCAGCGCAGCAGTGCACATGGCCGAGCGATCGTGAAACTGTACGTCGGCCAGTTCGCTTGACGCGCGAAGCTGCCGCTGCTCTTTGCAGATCAACCACCGCATCGATGAACGAGGGATGCGTCCATGGTTCATCGATACCCTGCGCCTGCTGCAGCGCAATAACGTCCGTGGCCGCCTCTTCAACCACGCTGAAGCCGTCCAGCTCCAATTGGCGGAGTATCACTGTTTTCCCCGCGCCAGGTGCTCCCGTCAGTATGAACCTTTTCATTCAGTATTTAGTGCCTCAGCCTTTGCCTCTTGTGCCTCTCTGCAAGTTGACCCGCTACCAGTAGCCAGCGTAGGCTGACAACGCGGAGTGATTCCCCCAATGCCATCACAGAATACCGCCGAGCCCAATCCAAGTCCGGAAGCAACACCTGCCGTCGAGCACGTTTCAAGCGCCCATCAGCTGCTGAATTCTTTGCGGAAACGAATCGGAGAACATCCCGAACTTGCCGAAGCAATCAACAAACTGGAGACGGCACTCAGCATGTTGACAGTGAAAACTGGCGGGATGCTATAGCGCGGATTTAGTCGCGCTCGCGCTGCTGCGCGCACTTTACAGCCAACCTTTCGTCCGCGCAATGCGCGCTGCTTCGACCCGGTTGTTCGCACCCAGCTTGCTGATGGCCTCCGAAAGATAATTGCGAACCGTTCCCTCGGAGAGGCTGAGTTCAGCTGCGATATCGCCGCTGGTCACGCCCTCGCCCGCGAGCCGAAGCACTTGCCGTTCGCGGTCGGTCAGCGGATCGGGCTCCGCCCACGCCTCCGTCGCCAGTTCCGGATCGATCACCCGCAAACCCTGCTGCACGCGGCGCACGGCTTCGGCGAGTTCTTCGGAACGCATGTCTTTTAGCAGATACCCCGATGCTCCAGCTTCGAGCGCCCGCCGTAAATAACCTGCGCGCGCGAACGTAGTCAGGATAATCACGCGTGTTCCAGTTCGCCGGCGCTGCAGTTCGCCGGCAACATCGAGCCCAGTCATTTCCGGCATCTCAATGTCGGTAATGAAAACGTCGGGCTTGTGCGCGAGTACGGCTTGCAACGCTTCTTTTCCGTTGCGGGAGCGAGCCACGACGGTGATGTCGCCTTCGATCTCGAGCAAGGCAGCCAATGCGCCCAGAACCATGCCCTGATCTTCCGCGATCACGACTCGAATCGCCTTGCGTCCGTTTTTTGGTTGAGGATTCAAAGGGAAAGGGTCAGTGATCAACGTTTGCTTTCAGCGGGAACTCAATACTCAGTCGCGTTCCCGTGCGATTCTCGCGCTCGAGCGTACCGCCGAGAGCTTCAATTCGCTCGCGCATGCCGCGCAGGCCGTTACCTTCAACCGCCCCTCCGCCGCGGCCGTCATCTTGAATTTCGATCCGGCAATTTCCATTCACCGGCATCAGCCGCAAATGGCAATTGCGCGCCCGCGCATGACGCACCACGTTGGTCACAGCTTCGCGCACTACGAGTGCGACCACGCTTTCTTGTGCCGGTGTCAGGCGCACCTCCGAGGATTCAGACTTCACGGTCACGCCCGCGGTTTCTAGCGTTGCCTTGGCGGCTTTGAGTTCAGCTTCGAGGCTGTGCGCTCGGTAGCCTCGAATCGTGCTGCGAACATCTGCCAAAGCTGCGCGGGAGGTCTGCTCCACGTCGGCCATCTCGGCCTTCGCGCGTTGCGGATCCTGGTCGATCAGCTTACCGGCCAGCTCCGATTTCAAAATGATCACCGAAAGTGTGTGGCCGAGCACGTCGTGCAGATCGCGCGCAATCCGTTCGCGCTCGGCAACCTTAGCCAAGTGCTCAATCTCCTCGTTGGCTTTTTGCAAGCGGTTGTTGGCACGTTCTCGTTGTGCGAAGTAGATATTGCCGCAACCCACGACCATCGAAAGACCGCCGCCGTAGAACAGGAACCATCCCGAAAGATGAAAGAACCACCACACTGACGTAGCCACCGCCAGCACCACGACCAGCAGCTTGAGTGCGGCCCATTCTGTTTCGACCGCGTAAGGAGCAAAGGCGGCCGCAAAAACGAAAAACGTGCAAGCTCCCTCGTTGAAGGGCGCGAAGCCGATCCCTAAAAGGATGAACCCCAGGAGGTTAAGCTGGTTCCACGGGCACTTGATCCAGAAAAAACTAAAATAGACAGCCAGGAACGCTACAGTACCCAGCCCGGTGGCAAGCCATCCCTTCCAACTAGTGTGATTCAACAGCGGGTTGAGTAGAAAAAAGCAGAAGTAAAAGAGCCAGATGTAAGGCGCCCAGCCCTCCCTTCGATCTTTCGGTAGAAGCCTCATGACTGCAGCTCTAGGCTACCCCTTTTTGCTGTCACTCGTCAGCCCAGTTTTGTGGTCCCGGGAACACCCAATCACAAAGGCCAGCAAAAGTGACAGCGGAATCAGAATAACCAGCAAGTCGGCCCTGCCCAGAGTGATTAGCAGTAAAACCGCACCGAGAACCAGAACCCAGCCAGCACATTGATTAGCGTTCATTTCTGCTCCTTCACAAGTCATTCCGTCGGTCGAAGTTAGCCGTATGTCTTTCCTTCGTCGCGCTGAAATCCCAGCCGGGCCACGCCCAGGCAAATGAGCGAGAATCCAATCAGCGCTTCCCAGTGAACCCAGTTCGATTCGTGCTGTCCCCCTCCCACCACGCTCAGAGCGAGTTGCGCTAAATGATAGGGCGGAAGAAAATGGGCAATTTGCTGCATGAATTTCGGCAAGAACATGATCGGAACCCAGAGTCCCGAACAAAAAGAGAGCGGCAAATAAATCAGGTTAATGGTCGCGACCGCAGAGTTCGGACCTACGAAATAGCCAATGGCCAATCCCATAGCGCAGAAGGGAAGCGAACCCGCGACCAGGATGGCTACCAGCTTCGTCGCACCCAGGACAGACAGATGCACTCCTCCAAACGTAACTCCCAACAACAACAGGAGCGTCGCCACCACGCAGCTAAAGGTCATTCCCAGCGCGACTTTCGCCATGAAGTAGGCAAAGGGAGGCATCGGGCTGGCCCGCTTCACTTGCAGCCATCCCAAACCACGCTCCGCAGCCAGTCCCGACGCCGTGCCGAACAGTGAGGCTCCCATGACTCCGAACGTGCCGTAGCTCGGGATCAAGTAGGTGGCGATCCCAACGCCGCCGACGGGCGCATCCTTCTGATTCAGCACCAGACCGAACAGTACGTAGAACATCAGCGGAAACGTAATTGTAGAAATCGAATAGGCCCGAAGACGCAGCCGGGTTAGAAATTCGTATTTCGCTTCCTTGAAGTAGATCGCAAGGGTTTGGCTTAGCGGACGCACCCAGGTGCCGTCTACGAGTGTGATGGGAGCAGTAGCCATATTCGTTTCCTTTCGAGTAATTAAGATTTTCCGCCCTTACCCTGATCCATTACGCGGCGTCATTGTTCGTGCCAGTCAGCGCCAGAAAAGCTTCTTCCAACCCTGCGCTAGTGACTTCGATATTGGAGATCCCCGCATCACGCATCAACAATTCCCGAAGAATCGGCTCGGCTGAGCCGGCACGAATTTCCAGCCCTGCGCGGTCTGTGCGGACTTCGATTACGCCGGGCAAACTTCGCACCGTCTCAATGCCCAACGAAGTCACGCAGCGAATCCGGCGCCCGGCCGTGCTGGCCTTGATCTCAGACGGTGTTCCCTCCGCAATGATCTCGCCGCGATTGATCACCACCACGCGGTCGGCAAGCGCATCCGCTTCTTCGAGGTAGTGTGTTGTCAGCAGCACCGTCTTGCCCCGCGCGACGAGCCTGCGAATTTCCTCCCAGAGCACCCGTCGCGATTCCACATCTAAGCCGACCGTGGGTTCGTCGAGAAATAAAATGTCAGGATCGCCGCATAGAGCCAGGGCAAACAGCACGCGCTGTCTTTGTCCGCCCGAAAGTTCGCCGAACTCCCGGTTTTTAATCTCTTGCAGCCCCGCCAGCGTCAAAATCTCATCAATCGGCAACGGCCGAGGATAGTACGACGAGAAAAGATCAATATGCTCCCGGACCCGCAACGTTTCCGGTACCTTCGCAACCTGCAGCATGGCTCCAATGCGCGTCCGGACTTCGGCATGGATCGGGTTTCCGCCGAACACGCTGACTGTGCCCGTGGTCGGCTTTGCCAAGCCCAGAAACAGTTTGACGGCGGTGGTTTTACCCGCGCCATTGGGTCCTAAGAGCGCAACCAACTCGCCTGCCCTGACGGTGAAATCCACCTGGCGCAAAGCTTGCACTTCGCCGTAGTTTTTACTTGCGCGGCGCAGGCTGGCAATCACCGGCCCGCCGTTACCCGATCCTTGTCTCTGAAGCTCTTGGGTTTCTTCGAGCGTCGCGATCATTGGATTCCTCGCTCCGGCCGTACCTGAATCGATCCAGCCAGTGAACTCATGATCGGAGAGTCGGGTGCAACCCGCCAGTGGAGAACATCATCAAGTTATCGTGACAAATGTCACTCCCGCGCCGCCTTTTGTTCGGATCGCGTAACAAGCTCTGCTTCCGGACAAATAAATCGTCAAGGTTCGATATAATCCCAAGTTCGTAAGAGATCGGCTCAAGTCGCTCCCAACAATCGCGGCCCATGGTTTTCAGGCCGCTTGTTTTTGAGCGCTGGCTGGTCCGCTACTTGATCGGAATTTACTTTGCGTTCACGTGACCCAAGAACGGTTCTTAGTTTGCTCGAGGAAGACGTGCGAGGTGTGATGCGAATACGGCCCGGAGTTCAGTTGGCCAGCATGAGCGATATTGGCTGCCAGCGCGAAAACAATGAAGACCATCTCACTTACTGGGAGCCGGCCGCCGACGAGGAGTTCGCCCGCAAGGGGAGGTTGGCGATCGTGGCCGACGGCATGGGTGGGCACGAAGGTGGACAGGAGGCCAGCCGCATCGCGGTCGATTCCATCAAAGAGGTTTTCGCCGAAACTCCCAATGCGGACGTGCAGTCTCTTCTTCTCACCGGCTTTCAAATCGCACACGAACGCATCCTGGACTACGCTGCCGGGCATCCAGAACTGCACGGCATGGGGACTACAGCCACGGCGATCGTTCTTCTTGACCACCAACTGTATTACGCACACGTCGGCGATAGCCGTTTGTATCTGGCGCGAGGAGAGACTATTTCCCGTCTGACTCACGATCATTCATATGTCGGTCGCTTGGTGCAGAATGGCGTGATCAGCGCGGAGGAAGCCGAAACTCATCCGCAAAGACACATCCTCACTGCAGCTCTCGGGGCAGGGACAGAGATCTCGCCGGAAACACCGCAGCATCCGATCCCGCTGCAGAAGGGCGATGTGCTGGTTCTGTGCACTGACGGCTTGTGGAGTTTGCTGAGCGACTACGAGATCCATGGAATCGTCACCAGCAATGATCCCGCCGGAGCATGCCGCGCTCTGATCAAATTGGCCAAAGATCGCGGCGGTCCTGACAACATTACCGTGCAAGTCTTGCGGTTGACCGACGGCGCCTAGGATAGTGTAGGCGCGAGCGTCCTGGCTCGTGCACCGTCGCAAAAATGTGCGCACCGATGCCGCAGACTCAGGCTCGGATGGTGGACTCATTTGTGGATGTGGCGATGATTCCTATTCGCGATTTGTTCGAGACCCATCTTTCGGTTTCCGACCTGCAACGCTCGATGTCGTTCTTTGGTGGTGCGTTGGGACTGGAACTGGCTCAGGTGTTCCCGGAAAAAAAGGTCGCCTTTTATTGGATCGGGCATCCGGGGGCTTCCATGCTCGGGTTGTGGGAAGCTGGCGCAGGGCCGCAACGAATGAACCTGCACTTGGCATTTAGCGTTGATCTCGATAGCCTGCTGCAGGCTCCCGAGCATCTGCGGGCGGCCAAGATAACTCCCCTCGATTTTTGGCAGAAACCTACGGACGAGCCATTCGTCTTCGCATGGATGCCCGCTGCTTCTCTGTTTTTTCACGACCCGGACGGCAATTTATTGGAATTCCTTGCAATGCTTCCGGACGCCCCGCAGCCCGATCTCGGAATCGTCGCATGGAGTAGTTGGAAGTCAGCTCAGGCCCGCACTTAGTGTTCACGGTCGTACCTGATTCTCCGGCCTGCGCCTTAAGATTAAATCGCCTTCGCTGGGCGGAAGCGAGAACGGGAACTCGACGACGCGGTCTCCGAAGGGAACCCGCAACACAAATTCTTCTTGCTTCTGCAGATCGTCGATCCATTTGCTTTTGGTGCTGAACAGCACCCAGCCACTCGCATCGGGATGGTCTCTACTTAGCGTCATCGCGCGCAGCGAGCGGCTTTTCAGGAACTCGATCATCTCCGCAGCATCTTTCTGCCGCGTTGCCAGCAAGGCTTTTTTCTCTTCTTTTTTTTCTGGATGCTTGCGAATTTCGCGCTCGGTTTCCTCGACCAAGGCGTCGACATCGTTCTGCTGCTTGGTTGCGAGATTATCTGCATCGAGCGCACTGTGTACATCGTGGTAATGCTTGACGAATTCCAGGGTGATCTTGCCCGGCGCTACCTCAAGTGAATCTTGGCCTCGGTAATGCACGCTGAGCAACACGGCGAACATCGGCTGCTCGCGTCGGCGTGCTTTCTCTAGCTCCTGAGAGTCCACCGCCAAAACAATTCCAAAATCGGCTGTCCAGAATCCGTAACGATATTTGCCGTCGTCGTCCCGGCTGAAAGTGCAACCCGCCGCGCCTTCTTCCCAGCGTAAGGGGTGCGTAGCTTGAGTTTTGTCAGTGCCGGGAGGATTTGCGTGCGCGCTTGAGGCAAGCAGAATCGCCACCGCCAAGCCCATTTTTCGAAAAGTCACACCGGCGCGCATCGTAGTCCGTCTTCAGACTACTACTGATCGATTGCGCAACCAGGGAAACCAGGCGAACTGGGCGGCCAACTTACCGAAGTGGAACCAGTGCCCTCGGCCTATTCGTATCGCAGAGCCTCGATAGGATCCAACCGCGAAGCCCTTACCGCCGGAACCATGCCGCTGATCAATCCCACTGCGGCCAGAATGATCGTAGCCACGATCAACGTTCCCGGAGCGATGATCAGGCGAATGTCGCCAGCTTCCGCGTTCTTCGCCATCGCGCTGTATAGCGTAAGCCTGCCGACCGAGAGCGAGACCACGTAGGCAAGGATCACTCCCAGTGCCCCTCCGATAAAAGTAATGGTCAGAGCTTCCGCGAGAAACTGCATCAGGATGTGGCCGCGGCGCGCGCCCAGCGCTTTCTCCACTCCAATCTCCCGCGTGCGCTGGCTCACCGAGACCAGCATGATGTTCATCAATCCAACGCCGCCAATGCCCAACGTCAACGTGCCGATAAAACCCAGCAGAATCTTCAAGCCGATGGTGATGACCTCGAACTGGTGAACCTGTTCCATCAAATTAAACACGCGCACGGCACGGCGATCGGTTGTGCTGAATTTGTGCTGAACTGCCAGCACCTCGCGTGTCGCCTGCTCCAGCCTTTCATAATCCGGAGTTTCGTAGTTGAACCAAATGGAATCGAGGTAATGCGTGTCTTTCAAATCACTCATAGTCGTGAACGGAACATAAATGGCACGATTGATGTCATCGTCGCCTTCCTGCATCTTTGCGCTCAGCACGCCCACCACTTCGAAGCTGAGGCCATCAATGCGGATGCGCTCGCCAACTGCATTTCGTCCGGAGAAAAGTTTTTCCTTGGCCTCCGAGCCGATGACCGTCACCCGGGCGTGCTGCATTTCGTCTTGCATGTTGTAGAAGCGCCCCTCGCCCAGTTTGAGAGCGCGGACGGCATCGACGTTCGGATAATTTCCAGTAACGCCGAAAGTAAATGTTCGCGTATCGAACTGGATGTTGCAGTTTTTACTCACTTCCGGGGTGATGTGAGTGATCTGCGGAAGATTGGTCGTGAGTGTATCGACATCGTCCATCGTAAAGCGAATCTGCGCCCCGGCCTTCTGTCCGCCCGCCTGCATGGAGGTCCGGCCCGGCACCAGGATCATCAATTTCGTGCCAAAGTTGGCGAAGATGTTGGCGCAGGCCCGGCCAAAGCCATCGCCGTAGGCAAGCAGCATAACCACCGTTGCAATGCCCCACGCCATACCGAGCATGGTGAGAGCCGTGCGCCGGCGGTTGTGCCGCATGGCGCCATACGCTTCCTGAAACAAATCCTGAAACATTTGTTTACTCCTGCCGCAGCGCTTCCACAGGCTGCAGCATGGCGGCTTTGCGCGCGGGGTAAAGCCCAGCAATCACTCCGGCAATGGTAAGACTCGCAATCGCCAAGATCGCCGACGTGGGCACAATTTTAGGAGGATCAAATCCTCCCGGACCTTGCTGCGTGCCCAGTACCGCCATCAAGCCAGCAGCGAATCCCATGCCGATAAGACCACTGAATAGCGTGAGCAGTATTCCTTCCAGAAAAAACTGCAGCAAAATGCTATGGTTAGTCGCGCCCAACGCTTTGCGCAATCCGATCTCACGCGTGCGTTCGGCCACTGTTACCAGCATGATGTTGATCACGCCAATCGCACCCAACGCCAGCGTGACCAGTCCCACCGCGCCCAGGAACATATTCATCGCGTCGAAGATCATGCCGATCGCCTTGGAGTTTTGAATCGTGTCCCACCCTTCAAAAGCATTCTTATCGTGGTAATCAAAGCCGTGATTGCGTGCAATCAGTTTGCGAACCTCATCCTGTGCTATCAGATGCTCGTCGGTCACGCGTGGCTGGTAATTAATGAATGAGATGGAATTCTCGTGGTTCTCGCCTTTGAGCGGGAAAAGCGTCGCCATTACTTTGTAAGGAATGTACCCACGCATGTTCGTCGAGTTATCGTCGCCGCGCCCGACGCGCTCCACCGCGCCGATAACTTCAAAACTGATGTCATTCAGAATGATGGTCGCGCCCACCGCAGGGCGCCCCGGAAACAGGTTCTTGACCAGTTCATCACCCAAAACAATAACGTTGCGCCGCTGTGTCTCATCCAGGCCATTGAGCCAGCGTCCCTGCTTGACCGGGAGATATCGGATTTCGCTGAACTGAGGCTCGACTCCGGCAATCTCTCCATTCGCGCTGGCAAATTCGCTGACCGCGCGCACATCGGTGCGAATCAGCACGGGCGAAGCATTGCGCACGTGCGGCGCTTCATTGCGAATGTCGAGATAGTCCTGGTAGGTGAGTAAGTAATTGCGCGCCGAGTTCATGCTGCCCTCTACCACCGGGGCGCGCCCCGGAAAGATGAACATGATGTCTTTACCGTACTGCGCCAGTTCCCGCTTGTTGCCCGAGCGGAAACCTTCCCCCAGGCCCACGAGCAGCAGCAAAGAGCCCACGCCCCAGGCGATGCCGAACATGGTAAGAAATGAGCGCAGCTTGTGCGCCCACAGGGTGCGGAAGATTTGCGCGAAAATGTCCACAAGCATCCGCATAGTCTAGGATACGCATATTTGACGTATTTAGTTCAGGCTTTGGTAGCAGGGAATCGAGGTCACTGACGTGCCTACAGCTCCCGCCATACATCCTTGAAGTCGAAAACTCCCTTTTTCCCGACCAGCCACTCGGCGGCACGCACTGCGCCTTCAGCGAATCCGCGGCGGGATTTGGCGGTATGGCAAAGGTAGATGGTGTCGGCGGGCGAGTCGAGAACCAGTTCGTGCATCCCGACCACATCTCCCTCGCGGAACGAGGTGATTTCAAGCTGGGTTCCGGCGGAGTCCTGAACGACTTTTTGCAATGCCATGGCGGTTCCCGAAGGCGCGTCTTTTTTCTGCGCGTGGTGCCGTTCGAAGATCTGCCCGAAATACTTGTGTTGCAGAGCGGCCGCAGCGCTACGCGCAACCTCAAAAAACAGATTCACGCCCACCGAGAAATTCGCCGCGTACAGCAAACCGATTCCGCATCCCGGGTCTTCCACCATCTGCCGGATTCGCGGCAGCTCGCCGTACCAGCCCGTGGTTCCCACCACAATGCTTTTCTTGGCGCGCATGCAAGCTTCCACGTTGCCCAGCACTGCAGTTGGCGTAGTGAAATCGATGACCATAGTGATCGGAGCCAGCCTTTCGGCCGTCAGAGCGGAGGCGCGAGGATTGTCGCCAGCGCCAATCACCGTGACCTGATGACGTCGCTCTCGCGCCACATCCGCGACCAGCGAACCCGTTTTGCCCCGGCCTAATATAAGGACGTTCATGAGCAGATTTTCTCCGCGAACTCCGCGGCAGTTCTCAGCGTACTCTGCGATGCAAGATGTTGCTCAAGCAAACACCTCTGGATCCAGGTCCGAAAAAAATGTCTTATGCAACCGTCGAATCACCTGAGGCACTTCGTCTTCTTCGATTACGAAAGTCAAGTTGATCTCCGAGGCCCCCTGCGAAATCATGCGAATCTTCACATCAGAAAGTTCGCCGAAGACGCGGGCCGCAATGCCCGGCGTCTCGCGAAGATTTTCTCCCACCAGGCAAACGATCGCCTTGCGGCCTTCATACTTCACATCCGCCAACTTCGCCAGATCGGCCGCCAGCGCCGGGATTGACTCGTTGGAATCCACGGTCAACGATACGCTCACTTCCGAAGTCGAGACCACGTCGACCGCGACTCGATGCCGGTCGAAGGCTTCGAAAATGGCCCGCAGAAAGCCATGGGCCAAAAGCATGCGCGGAGCCGCGACATCAATGATGGTGATTCGTTTCTTGGCGGCGATGGCCTTGAAAAAATTCTTGCAATGGGGCACGCGCGCTGAAATCCGCGTTCCTTCGCACTCAGGATTCCGCGAGTTCAGCACATAAACTGGAATATTCTTTTGAATCGCTGGCAGCACAGTCGCCGGATGCAGAACCTTCGCCCCAAAGTACGCCAACTCGGCCGCTTCATCAAAGCTGATGACCTTGATCCGCCGCGCCTCCGGGCATAGGTTCGGATCGGTAGTCATCATTCCATCGACATCCGTCCAGATTTCGATGCGCTCAGCGCCTAGACCAGATCCGACAATCGCAGCGGAATAATCGGATCCACCGCGCCCGATCGTGGTCGTGATCCCGGCTTTGGTGGCGCCGATAAAACCTCCCATCACGGGCACGCCGCCCTTGTCCAAGACCGGCTGCACCTTCGTCCGCAGCCGCTGGTTGGTCTCTTCCATCAAGGGAGCGGCTCGCATGTGCTCGTTGTCGGTAACGACGCATTCCCGCGAATCCACCATCGTGGCATCGAGGCCTTGTGCGGAAAAGGCTGCCGTGACAATCCTGCTGGAGAGAATTTCACCGAATGCGGCGACGTGATCGGTGGTGCGCGGGGTCAACTCGCCCACAGCAGCGATGCCGCGCAAGAGTTCGTCCAGCGCTTCGAAGTAAACCCCTAAGTCGCCATGAAATTCCGTGAATAGCGCCGTGCCAAGTAGTTCGCCTGCAGTGTTGTAATGTCGTTCGCGGAGGGCCCGCGAAAGATTGAGCGCGGTCTTGCGATCGCCGCTTCCCGCCGCGCGGGCCATCGCCAGCAACTGGTCCGTGACCTTGGCCATCGCGCTGACCACGACTACCGGCTTTTGCGGAAGCCGACCTTTAACGATATCCCCAGCTCGCTCGATGGCCTTGGCGTCCTGCACCGAAGTGCCGCCAAATTTCATGACGATCATTGGACGAGGTACCTCGGACGTTCTTTCGCGCGCCTAGGAGCACCGGTTCTGTTGCATGGCCAGGTGCTGCTTTTCACCCCAGGTAACCCCGCACCTTGAGCAACTCAGCGTTCAGCAGGGCCGCGCCCGCCGCGCCTCGAATCGTGTTGTGGGAAAGCACGGTGAACTTCCAGTCAAAGACACCGCATGGCCGCAAACGGCCTACCGTAGCTGTCATCCCGTTGCCGGCCTCAACATCGAACCTCGGTTGCGGCCGGTCTGCCGACTCTGTGTAACGCACCGGCTGTTCCGGCGCGCTCGGCAATTTCAATTCCTGAGGCACGCTGCGGAATTCGTTCCACGCCTTGATCATTTCTTCCGGACGCGCATTCTTCTTCAGTTTTACCGAAACGGATTCCGTATGCCCATCTTCGACCGCCACGCGGTTGCACTGCGCACTCATCTCGAATTCGGCGGGCACGAAACCGGAGCCATTCAAACCGCCCAGGAGTTTGCGCGTCTCCTCCTCCATTTTTTCTTCTTCTTTCGAAATGTAGGGGATCACATTGCCCAGAATGTCGAGCGAAGCTACGCCTGGATATCCGGCGCCACTCACCGCTTGCATGGTGACCACCATCACCGTTTCGATGCCGAATAAGTCCTGCAAGGGCTTCAGCGCCATCACCAGCCCGATGGCGGAGCAGTTCGGATTCGTGACCACAAAGCCGCCCGATTTTTTACGCCAACTCTGGCACTCAATCATCTGAATGTGATCGGGATTAACCTCTGGAATCACCAGCGGTACATCCTTTTGCATGCGGAGCGCGCTCGAGTTCGTAACCACAGCGCAACCAGCCGCCGCGAAACGAGGCTCCATCTCGGTCGCAATCGAAGCATCCAGAGCTGCAAAAATGATCTTCGGCGCGCCCTCCGGAACCGCCGCAGACACGCGCATCTCCGCCACCCGTGCTGGCAAGGGCGTTCTCATCTTCCAGCGTGCCGCTTCTCCGTATAAGCGGCCTTCCGAGCGGTCCGAAGCCGCCAGCCAGGCAACCTCGAACCACGGATGATGTTCCAGCAATTGCACAAAGCGCTGCCCCACCATTCCGGTCGCGCCCAGGATTCCCACAGGAGTCTTCGTCTGCATGGTTGATTTGCATTTTACAACAGGCGGTCAGCGCGTCCGCGCTGCCAGTTCCGACACCGGCATGTTCGGGCAAAGCCGCGGGAGGTCCGAACGCGGAAAATCAGGCGCACAAAGGAAGATTCGACCCGTGCCGATACAAGGGGAATCGCAAAAGCTCTCTCGAGGTTTCTGATCAGGCCGCGTCGTCGCGGCTGCGCTTCTTTTTGTCCTGCGGTTCGCCCGAGTGCTCCGGGCTTCCACCCGGTTCGGGGAAATCCGTGTCCGACGACTTCAGCATGGGATCCTGATCCCGATGTCCGAGCTGCCCCTGCATGGAAGTGTTGTCGCTCGGATCCCGTTCTTCCTGCTCTACAGCCCCTTTAGAGCGGTCTTGATCTTTGGTAATCGTCACAATAAATTCTCCCCGATGGCAGCGAACCATGCCTATAATTACCCTACTCCGAAATTTCAAAACATGGCATAGGATTTGTCATGTATAAAAGGGAATTTGGAAGGGCATTGGAGGATCTATGAAGCGACTGATTCTTACGACTATCTTGGTTCTATTCTCCTCCCTGACTCTGTGGGCGCAAACCGGAGCCGCCGATTCAAACATGGCGATGCCGGAATCGGCCGCGGCGAACAAGCATCACCACAATAAACAGCACAATAAGCAACACAGCCATCACCCTCATCATCACTCCAGCATCAGCGCCAGACGCTAGGTTGACGTCGACCAGGGTTGCTTTGCCTCAGCCATCCAACCACCCGCGGCTGCCTCCGTCGCGACAACCATGACCGCGCCATCCTCGCCCTTCCGGCCATTTACCCGCCTGGTGAGGATCACAATTCTCGGCAGGGAATTCGAGGTTCCCGAAAACAACCCGGTATTGCGCTGCTTCCAATTTCTCGCGCCCGAAGACGTTTCCTACGGCAGCTTCTGCTGGAATGAGGAATGTCAGAATTGCCGAGTGACTTTCGACTTGGGAGACAAACGCCCCAACCGGGAAGCGCTTTCCTGCAAGCTGATGGTGCAGGAAAGCATGCGCATCAAAGCCGTGACGCCAGAAATCCGCTACTGCCTGAGAACACTACGGCTGAAAAAAGACGAATAGCAACTTACTCCCCGGGCGCGCGGGTCGCGGTCGTCGCCACTCCCAATTTTCGCAGCCGGTCCTTTGCCTGCAAAGCTTCGTTCGATCGCGGATAGCGCTGTATTACATGACGAAGCTGCGCGATTCCATCATCCTTCTTTCCCAGTTCGATGAGCGACAAACCCTTCTTCAGATCGGACGAAGGCGCCTTGTTCCCGGTGGGAAAGTTCTGCAACACCTGGTCGTAATTGGTCACGGCTTCCTGAAAATTTCCCTGCTTGTACGCCAGTTCCGCCAGGTAGAAATACGCATTCCCCGCAAGATCGGTGTTGGGATAGAACTTTACGTAATCCGAAAACTCCTGCTTTGCCAAGTCATTCTTCGCCGCGTTGTAATCGCGCAACGCATTGTTATAAAGCACATCCGGAGGCGGAGCCTGCGCCAGCGCCTGCTGTTGCGCCTGCTGCGCCGCCTGTCCCGCTGCCACGCTTTGCTGTGCGGCCTGAATGTCTTCCAGTTGCTTGCTGACCTTGGTCAGGCGCGCCTTTAACTCATCGATCGAATCATTGAGCGCCTGGATCTGACCGGAAAGCTGCTCCACCTTCCCGCCATTATCCGTCTGCAACTTCTCCAACCCGCTCTGCACCGCAGTGATGGACGCGGCGACCTTGTTCATACTGTCCGTGTTCTGATCCATCAGGTGCTGCATCACGCCCATCTTCTCGTTGAAAGAGGTTTGCATCTGGGTCATCTGGTCCTGCAAGCCCTGCACCTGGGTCTGCAACTGCACCATCTCCTTGCTTACGCCCCAGGCAGGTATCCCACACACGCAGAATGCAATCAGCAGGACAACTATGGTCGAATATCGATGAGTTTTCATGACTTGTTCCTTGAGTTGCAAAATAGGCGGCACCCGCGAAATAAAACTCTGTCATCCCGACCGGAGCGAAGCGAAGTGGAGGGACATTGTGTTTTCCAGCCCCGCTGCCGCCAAAATGATTCTTGTCCAAGTCCAAAGCGGACTTACATGTATGTGCGGCCAAGTCAGACCTATCGCCGCACTTGTGGTCTAGCCAGAAAAAACTGAGGTGCGGAACGATCGACGCTCCGCACCTCAAGCCACTATTTCTGATACACGAAATGGCCACGACGGTTCTGCTGCCAGCAAGCTTCGTTGGATTCAGTGCAGAACGGCTTCTCCTTGCCGTAGCTGATGGTCTTGATGTTGCTGGCGCTCATGCCACCTTGAGCCAGCGCGCTCTTGACGGAGCCCGCGCGGTTGTCGCCCAAAGCCAGGTTGTACTCGGTGGATCCGCGTTCGTCGCAGTGTCCCTCGACGATGAAGTGAATATTGGGATGCTGCTGCAGGAAAGCGATATCCGCCTGCAGCGAACTTTGCTGGTCAGCCCGAATATCGTACTTGTCATAGTCGAAGTAAATGTCCTTGATGTTCTGCGCGAACAGCTCCTCCTCGCGTTGGTCCGGGCGCCGGAGGCGGTGGTGGCGGAGGCGTAGTCACGGTAACCCGTGCCGTGGCCTCCTGCGTTCCACCCTGCTCCCTTGGCGGTCAAGGTGATAGGTGGTCGAATCGGACGGTGTAACTGACTGCGAGCCGCTGGCTTGCACCGCTCCCATGCCGTCGATGCTCACATCAGTGGCATTCGTGGTCTGCCAGGTGAGCGTGGTCGATTGTCCCTTCTGAATCGTGTTGGGACTTGCGCGTCAAGCGAAGCCGTCGGCGCTGGTGGCGGCGGCGGCGGTGGCGGTGGCGGTGGTGGTGTCTTCTTCTTGCAGGCGCCCAAGAACAGAATGGCACCCAACATGAATATAAGCGTGATCCACTTCATTCTATGCTGCTTCACTTTTCCTCCCTTGCGTATCGCGCGCCGCTGCCCACAACGCGCGCCTCAGATCGATAGCGGGGCGGGTTAATTGTCCGCCTCCTCCGGCTAGTTAATTCAAAGAACTCGCCGAACAAGTGCTACAGCTCAACCACAAACTGAGAACCGAGAACCGGCAACCGGCAACTGAAGATAATCCTACAATCGGGAATTTGGCCTTTTTCTACTCTAAACCGATTTCTCGACAAAATCTTTTCGCTACTATTTCCAACTCCAATTTGGTTGGGTATTGCTCCCGGTGACCGTCAATTGCTTCTGGTTGCTGCCATCGGCCAGCATCTTCCAGATTTGTTCTCCTCCAGAACGGCTCGACTGAAAAACAATGTGCCGTCCGTCCGGAGACCACGACGGAAAATCGTTTCGTCCGCCATCGTGGGTCAGTTGCACCCACTGCTTGCTGGCGACGTCCATCAGGTAAATATCATGACGCGCCCGGAGCGCCTGGCCCATAATGTCGCACCCAGGCGAATGCCAGAAACTGCCCATTAGGCGACCATGCCGGCGACACCGCATAACCCTGGTCCGTAAGCCGCTGCACATTGGTTCCGTCCGCTTCCATGGTGTAAATCTGCGGCAGGCCGGTGCGCCCGCTTACCCACGCGATTTGCGCGTTCGGTCTTGCGGATTCCATACCGGCGAAACATCCGGACCCTTGAAAGAGGTCACACGTTTGAGATTTCCGCCTGATTGATCGACGGTATAAATTTCAGGGTCTCCTGAACGAGATGACGAAAAGGCCAACTTGGTTCCATCCGATGTCCACGCCGGCGACAAATTCGTGCCGCCAAACTTGGGGAAGCAAACCAGCCGGTTGAGGTCCATCGAGTACATCAGGATTTCCCAACCCGATTTCGTCATCGAACTGAAGGCCAGCCGTGAACCATCGGGCGAAATCCGGGGAGACAGCGAAATCGAATTCAGATGCGTGATCTGGTGCTGGTTCGCTCCATCGTAATCCATCGACCCAAATTTCTTTGTGTCCGGTACGGCTGCTGACAAAGTAAATCTGGCTTTCGGCGATGCCCTGAATGCCGCCGCCCAGTCGGAAGATAATTTCGTCCGCGAACTTGTGCGCGATTGTCCGGGCGGCATTGGTGGTGGCTGAATCCTGATACTGTTTGCCCAGCACTTGCGGCGACGCAATATTCTTGACGTCGTAAAGCCAGCCTTGCACCGTCACATTGCCGCCGGCCACGCCCAGGTTGCCGAACGCCAACATCGCGGCATTGGGAGGCAGAGAACTCCAGGACGCGAACTGCACGTCGGTCGGTGTGCCCGGAACTGCCAGCGGATAGAAACTCTTCGAAACCATGTCGAAGATACCGGCATTATCCAGGTCATTCCACAGCGTGCCATCGAAAACGTTGAGCAGGGCGGCGTTCTGGGCGTCTGCAGTGGAAGGTTTAAAGTCGGGGACCGCGAGGCGAACTTTCTCCATCCCCAGGCCCGTGCCGGTTTTTATCCAATCCTGGCCTGAGCAGGGAGTTACAGCAATAACCGCAGTTAAGAAAAGAAAGAATACCGCGGCGCGAACCCGAGATTTGATTGTGCACTTGTGCGTGCCGGTCGTCCTCTTGCCGATACCAGCGTCCAGATCAATCCTAAGATGATAAACATCGAAGTGCAAGTTGCCCATTTGCATTCCGCCATCCATTCTTCCAACCAACAAACTGAGAACCGAACTGAGAACCGAGAACGGGTAACTGACAACTGGCTTCTTATATCCACTTCTAAACTGAGAACCGAGAACAGGTAACTGAGAACTGGCTTCTTATATCCACTTCCTCTAGGTTGCCCGTTTCTTCCGATCCCAGACACCTCACCCTGTTTAAGAACTGAAAGCCGACAGCCCTTCCAAATAACCTGAAGCCGAAAGCCTAAAGCCGAAAGTCTGAAGCCTGAGGCCTAAAGCCCGAACCAAACCTACCGCTTGTAATCGAACCAGAACTCGACCGAGACCTTGCTCTCGTTATAATCCGGGGGCAGTGGACCAAAAGTATCAATGCGCTGCAAAGCCCGCACCGCCGACTGATCGAGCGAAGGCACTCCGCTCGACTGCTCAATCTGCACCTTCGCCGGGTGGCCATCCCGCATGATGTCAAACGTCACATAAACTCTTCGCGCATCTGAAACCCCCGGATCCACTTCGTACTTAAGCCAGTTCTCGGAAACTTTTTGCTGCACCACGCGCACATACCAGGCGTAGCGCGAACCAAAATCCCCTCCGCCGCCGGTAAATCCAAATCCGCCTTTTGCCCCGCCCGCATTGAAGGTTCCATAAGGCCCACTGACCGGGCCGCCTTCTCCGAATGGAACTACGTTGCTGGCTTCGTCTTCCGGTTCAGGCGTGGGCTTTTGCTTTGCGCTGCTTTGTGGCTTGGGTTTTATCTTCGCATTCTTGTCGGGAATCGGAATCGCTTCCGGCTCTTTCTCCTCAGCCTTTGGCTGCGACTGCGTTATTCCCTTCGATTCATTCGCCAGCACATTCTGCATCTGTACGCTGCTGGCAGGCAGAGGAACTGAACTGACCAGCGTTACTCCCATCGCATCGCCGCCGCCACCCGCGCCCCATGCGCTGCCTTTTCCGCCTGACGCAACCGCCGCGTACAGAATGATGGAGCCCGCAACCGCAATGTGCAGCCCCGCCGACCACGCCAGGTTGCGGCCCCATTTATCGTGCTCGAAAAATATCTCAGCGTTTGCTTCCATGGCTGTCGAGAGGCTGGGTCACGATGCTCACATTCGTGATTCCAGATTGCTTGACCGCATCCATCACGGTCGCGAACGCGCCAAAGGGCACATTCTCATCCGCGCGGATGAAGATCGACTGGTGTTGCGGATCGCGAATCTTCTGCCGAATCTTGGCCGCAATCTCGTTGATGTTGATGGGATCGTTGCCCAGAAACACGCGCTGCTGCTTGTCCACGCTGATAACCAATCGCTCTTCGGTGATTTCTTTGACGGTGCGCGTCTTGGGCACGCTGACTTCAATCCCTGATTGCAGCACCGGTGCGGTCACCATGAAAATAATCAGCAGCACCAGAACCACGTCCACCAGCGGCGTAACGTTGATGTCTGAGATGGAAGATTGGGTGCGTCCGTTCGAAGCCGTGAAAGCCATTACCGCCGCACCTCCGGTGCCGCGGGCTGCGCCCGCTCCACCGCATTCAACATCTCCAAAGCAAAATCATCTCCCCGCGCCGCGAACTCGCGAATGGAACTGCCCAGCAAGTTGTAAGCAATCACTGCCGGAATCGCCGCCGCCAATCCCGCCGCAGTAGTAATCAGCGCCTCCGAGATTCCAGGCGCAACCGCCCGCAAAGTAGCCCCGCCAGCAGTCCCCAACCCATGGAACGCATCGATAATTCCCCAGACGGTGCCGAAAAGGCCTACGAAGGGGGTTACGGCGCCGGTTATGGCTAGCCAGGGCATGTTTCGTTCGAGGCGGGTTACTTCTTCGGAGCAGGCGATTTGCATGGCTCGCTGAATTGCGATACTGCTGCCTTGGCGTTTGTGTTCTGCGAAGCCTCCTTCGAATACTGCAACTAAGGGGCTGGGCTTGAATTGTTCGGCTACGGCTGAGACATCCTGCAGGCGCTGGGCTTTGCGGAAGGCGCGGACGAAGCGTCCGCTTTGTACGCGGGCTCGGCGCACCAGGCTCCATTTCGAAAGAATGATGGCCCACGAGATCACGCTGAAGGCCAACAGAGACAAAAGGACGATCTTCGCGACGGGACCGGTTTCTGCGACTAGGTCGACGATCTCCCCGCCAACCACCGCTGCCAGTAGTAAGGGAAAATGCATTTTATTTTGAAGGCTCCCGTAATTATAGACGAACATTCCGGGCTTGCTGGAGAGACGTACCGCATGGATTAACGGGGTTTCTCTGTAGGTGACAGAGAAGTGAGTAGTGATAGTTCGATAGGGAAGCGAGCCAAACGCGCGATTGTTGCGTCGCGAAGAACGCGACGCTTCGCGCGGCTCGCCCAGATCCCTCGCTGCGCAAAGAACGCTTGCTCGGGATGACAATCAAATTGAGCCATTGCCACATTGTGAGAGGGGTGGCTCTTTTCATGGTATTCTGCGCTCAACTTCTGGCATCCCAGGACGGCTTGTGCTTTCCGAACTGCGGCTCGAAAATTACGCGGTCATTGATAATCTCGCAGTGGAGTTTGCGGCTGGCCTCAACCTGCTTACTGGAGAGACGGGAGCCGGTAAATCGATTCTGATTGATGCGCTGGCTTTGCTTCTGGGCGAGAAAGCTTCCAGCGACATGATTCGCGCCAACGCCGACCGGGCCGTGATCAATGCTCTTTTTGAAGTCGATGAACGGACGGAAAAGAGCATAAGTAAAATTCTCGAAGCCAACGGCATCGATCCCAACGAAGAAGACGAATCCATTATTTTGCGCCGCGAGATTGCCACAGGCGGCAAGGGACGCGTCTTCATCAACAATCAGCCGGCCACGGTGGCTGTGCTGCGCCAACTGGCTCCCCATCTCGCGACCATTCACGCGCAAAACGAATCTATCCTGTCGTTCGATGCGGCGGCGCGGCTGGACTTGCTGGACGCATTTGCGGTGAGCCAGCTCGACGCGGTTAGCGAGGCGTTCTCAAGCTGGAAGGCTACGGCTCATCGTATTGAAGAACTGGAACACGGCGAGCAGGATCGGCTTCGCCTGCTTGATCTGTGGACTTTCCAGAAAAAAGAGATTGAGGACGCCAAGCTGCAACCCGGCGAGGACGAACGCCTGGAAACCGAGAAGCGCGTGCTGGCGAATGCCGAGAAAATTTACAGCGCAGCCATGAATGCCTTCGATTTGCTTTACGAGGGCGGTGCGTCCACTTCAGCTTCTCTACGGTCTGCGCAAAAGCATATCGAGGAGCTTTCGCGCTACGAACCTAAGTTCCAGGAGGCGCTGGCCGCCATTGAGACGGCGCGCATCAGCGTGGAAGATGTCGGCGCAACTCTTCGCGATTATGCCGGCGGCATTCAAGCATCGCCCGAGCACCTGGCTGAGGTGGAAGATCGTCTCGCGACGCTGGATCGGCTGAAGCGCAAATACGGGCCTAGTCTCGAAGATGTGATTCATCACGGCGAAGAAGTCAGCCGCAAGCTATCGGAGATGGAAAACAAAGATGAAATTTTGGCCCAGTTACGCAGAGAGTTGGCGCAAGCGGCCGACGAATATTTGAAGGCCGCTCGTGGCATTTCGAAAAAGCGCTACGAAGCGGCACGCAAGCTGGATAGGTTGGTTGAAGCAGAGATCAACGATCTCGCCATGAAATCCAATTTTCATATCGAGGTCAGCGGCACGGATGAAGAAGGGAATTGGACGGCATCCGGCTTCGATCAGGTTGTGTATTTGATTTCTACAAATCCGGGCGAGCCCCTGCGGCGGCTGGAGCATATTGCGTCTGGAGGTGAGCTGTCGCGAGTGATGCTGGCGCTGAAAGCCAGCGTGGAAGCCGGACAGGGAAAAAAGAAGACAGGGGTGCAGCGCACGCTGGTGTTTGACGAAATCGATACCGGCATTGGGGGACGCGCGGCGGAAGCCGTGGGCAAAAAGCTGAAGGCCTTATCGCGGTCGAATCAAGTGCTATGCGTGACCCATCTGCCGCAGATCGCCACTTTCGCTGACCATCATTATGTGATTGAGAAGAAATCTTCCGCTGAGCGGACGCGAACGTCGGTTCGTCTTATTACCGGCGAGGAGCGCACTGAAGAAGTTGCGCGCATGTTGAGCGGGGCGAAGCTGACTGAGACTTCGCGGAAGCATGCTGAGCAGATGCTGAAGACGAATGCGTGAGCAGTGACCCGACCGTCGAAGTCCCCACCCTAACGTCGAAGTGCACGACGTTAGGATGGCCTAGTCGCCGGTCAGTGAGTGTAATCGCAATTTCTCGCCACTCAACCTTGGTCTATTGTCTCTTAAAGTCCTACAATCTTCATGTTTGTGTGTTCGCTTATGGCTCCAGAGAAGTGGTTCTGCAACGAGGAGTGGACTCCCACCATAGAGGAGCACTTTTTCAAAAAGCTCCGTCGCGCCAGAGCTAAGGCTCAGTATCTCAATATTCAGGCAGGACGCCTCTGCAATAAACATCCCCAAGTAGCGTTAGCGTTGTTGGAGAAGTTCTTCGCATTAGAAGCCAACTCAATTTTTAGAGCTGACGCATTCCTCCACCAAGCAGAAGCGTATCTGTCACTGGGAGATAAGCAAAAGGCAGTTGAATCATTCCAGAAGGCTCTCCAGCGACAGCGCGAATTTCCCAATGTGATAACAGGGGCGTGGAGCGAGTATGGATTGCTGGTTGCGACTGAGAAGATGTCGGAGCTTTTCGACGATGCGCTCAAAGTGCTGCAAGAGCACAGGACGCGGCTGCTGCTTCCTATTGACCAATTTCTTTGGTACGGAATTTACGCTTTGATTACCGACGTTCGTGGTGAGCGTCAGGCTGCTAGGGACTATGCCGCAAAGGCCCTCCATTTCAGTGGGCTGACGGATTCAGGACTTCGGTATCATCCGAAGTTGGGCCTCGTCGAAGCGCAACACGAAAGCTTGAAAGCGACGCTGCGGTGGTTAGCGGCTGAGCAACTGGCGTAATCAGACCAGCGCACAAGTCTGTGCCGTCTGCTCGCCGTGGGGGATTTTGAGTGTTGAGAATAATCCGGGGACAGACGGGACGTTCCCTGGTTTCTTCGGGAAATGGGGGAACGTTCCGTCTGTCCCCGCATTTGTCGTCCGGAACCCGAACCCCGAGCGACCGGAGAAGCCAGCTACGGCGTGATCTCAAACACCGAGCCAAACGTCTTGCTGCCGTCCCCGTAGGTCGTGCCATAGATATTTCCAGCCACGTCGAGGAGCAAGTCACCCTCGGGATAGGCACCGGCGGCGTCCTTGAAGGCATGGAGCACGTGAAAGGTCCAGCCGCCCGTCGATGTGGGCGTTAGCTTGAAAACTACGCCATATCCAGAGGCACCACCGTCGTTCGTAGTGCCATAGAGGTTTCCAGCGGAGTCAAACGTTAGCCCAGCCCAGGGATTTGCACCGTCTTTGCCACCTGTGAATTGATGAAGAGTATGCTTCGTCCAGCTGCCGTCGGAGTTGGGCACCAGCTTGAACACGGTGCCGTAGCCAGAGGTGAACTGGTTGCCTGTCGTGCCGTATAGATTACCCGCAGAATCAAAGATCAGGCGGTCCCGGGGATGGGCCCCGTTCGTGTCGCCCTTGAAGTTGTAGAGCGTGTGCTCTGTCCAGCTTCCGTCGGCGTTCGGCGTCAACTCGAAGACGCCGCCGTTCCCATTAATCCCGCCGTACCAGGTTGCACCATAGAGATCACCGGCACCGTCCATTGTCAGACCGGCATGGAAACTTGTTAAGCCCGAGCCATCGGGAGCGTAGAGCACGCTCTCCGTCCAGTCACCATTGTTCGTCGGCGTCAATTTGAACACGACACCGCACCCGTACTGACAGTTGTTGCTTCCGCCGTTCCATGTCGTGCCATAAAGATTACCAGCTGCATCGAAGATCAGAGCACCTACCGGTCCGGTGGCGGGTGGAGGAAAGGCGAAGCTGTAGAGGACGTTCTCCGTCCATTCTCCGCTCGAGTTCGGCACAAGCTCAAAAACGACACCAGTTCCGCTGGTGCCGCCGAGCGCCGTCGTGCCATAGAGATTACCGCTAGTATCGAAGATAAGACTCCCAGTAGGGACCGCTCCGTCCGCACCGCCCATGAAGCTGTAGAGCACGCTCTCCGTCCAACCGCCGCCTGAGCCAGGGGATAGCTCAAAGACTGTCCCTGCTTTGTAAGCGCCGCCATTTTGGGTTGTGCCATACATGTTACCGGCCGAATCGAAAATTAGGCCAGCCGCAGGCCCATTCCCGTCCTTGCCTCCCTTGAACCTGTATAGCGTCTTGTAAGCGCTCTGCGCCCAGGCACCTGGTGTCATCAGTGTCACAACGATGACGATCATCAAAACCGCGCTTGCGGCTCCCAAGAATTTCTTACAGTTCATGACGCAATCTCCAATCTTGTAAATCGAATGAAACCCCCGATTCGAAGGAATGAATCCTCTCGACGGTTCTGAATGTTGTCCTCCCGCCACATCACGTGGCTGGTCAGGATTCGTTAGTATTTCGGGTTTCGTGACGGCCCGGGAGAGCGATGATGAACTCGGGACTCAGGTCGGTGGAAATCCGATATTCTCCAAGTGGCATTGATTTGGGTCTTGCGGGGCCGACTTGCATATGAGGCAGAACTCGGAGCCTCGCACTCAAGCTAAGACAGTGCGGTTACCCTTGCAGTGATGGCCGTCACCGTGCAAGGTGATGGCATTGGGAAAGCCAGGGAAGTGTTAACTGACGCAAACAGGCCATTACACCCAAAACCCCCGGCCCGCTCGGTCAATGGGTGTTATTGCGAGTGGCTGTTGAAAAACTTACTCGCGAGAAATCCGCAGACAGTTCATCGCAGTAGGACGCGCTATAAACGACGCTCTCGATTTTGGTGAACATTTTCTATCCCCACGCAGAGGCCGTTTTTTCAAGAGAAGGGGTTTTCAACACCCACGCGATTGTGCGCCAATTGACAAATCAGCGAAGGTGGGAACAAGATTCTCCGCACGTTTCAAGTTTGCTTCTGGAAAAATGTGAAAGGCAGCGTGGCATATCACTGTTACGACTTGTGGAAGCCAGCTGGCGTTGGTTCCCTTCGAGTCTGAGCCCTGGTTCCGGCGGAACATTCCGAATATAGATCACGATTGACACCGCAGGCTGACTGCCGTATCGTTCTGCGGAATCGGCCAGCTAGAATCGGGAAGTCCCGTTTACTTGGGTTTCGAAACGGAAGGACTTTATGAGCGAAGATGTGAAGGAAATGGTTTCGCGGCGTGGATTCCTCGGAAAGGGATCGGTGGCACTAGCGGCTGCCGGAATGCTGTCGGCGGCGGATGCCCTAGCCCAAGATCAAAAACCATACCCTACCAGGAACGATCGAAGTGCCAGCGCTCCTGGCCCAGGCAATCCCCCGCTGGATGCGCAGAACCCAGATTCTTTCTTGCCGCCACCCTCCGACGCGGGCGGGGTGCAGACTTTCAAGTATCCTTTTGCACTCTCTCACAAACGGATGCAGGAGGGTGGATGGTCGCGCGAGGTCACGGTTCGCGAGCTCGCGGTTTCCAAATCAATTGCAGGCGTGGACATGAGATTGACTGCAGGAGGCATCCGAGAGCTGCACTGGCACACGGCTGCTGAGTGGTCCATCATGCTCTACGGAAACGCACGCATCACGGGACTTGATGCGGACGGCAAAAGCTTCGTCACCGACGTAACGGAGGGCGATCTCTGGTATTTTCCTACGGGAATTCCGCATTCCATTCAGGGACTGAATCCCGACGGTTGCGAGTTTCTGCTGGTTTTCGACGACGGAAACTTCTCGGAATACGAGACCGTGCTACTTACCGACTGGATGGCGCACACGCCCCACGACGTGCTGTCGAAAAACTTCGGCGTGAGTGAGCAGGCCCTGGAGAAAATGCCGAGGCGCGAGAAGTTTATCTTCCAGGCCGAAGTGCCGGGCCCGCTGCCTGCGGACCTGAAGGCAACCACCGGCTCGCTCGGCTTATCGCCTATCGATTTTGCCTTTCGTGCATCGCAGCAAGCGGTCACGAAGCGCACCAAGGGCGGCGAGGTGCGGATCATCGATTCGAGTAAGTTCAAAATATCGACGACCATTGCGGCCGCGATCGTCACCGTCCATCCCGGAGGAATACGCGAACTGCACTGGCATCCCAATGCCGACGAGTGGCAGTACTACATCAGCGGTACGGGGAGAATGACCGTATTCGCTACTGGAGGCCGCGCTCGCACAATGGACTTTCAAGCCGGAGATGTTGGCTATGTCCAGAAGACGCTTCCCCACTACGTTCAAAATACAGGTGACACCGACTTGAAATTTCTGGAGATGTTCAAGAGCAACCTTTATCAGGACCTTGCGCTTTCGGAGTGGCTTACTCATACACCGCCGGAGCTCGTCATGGCCCACCTCGGCCTCGATAAGGCGACGCTGGACGCCATGTCGAAGGAAGAAGTCGTGGTGATGCCGAAATAACACGCAGCACACCAAGTTCGCTTCAGGAATCCCTTCGATTTTCATCCCTATCGGCGGGCTTGCCCATGGGAAACTGAAAACCCTGGCGTCAAAGAGTGATATCGAGATTGTGCGTCAACTAGGGTGAGCTAACACTGACTGACAACTCAGACCATCCCGATCGTCGTTAGCCATGTCTCCACCAACTGAGGCCATCCAGTTATCGGGAACTTCGTGCGCCGCAGTCCAAATGCATGCCCGCCCTGAGCATACAGATGCATCTCCACCTGAACCCCTGCGTTCTTCAGCGCAATGTAGTAAGCCAGCGAGTCGTTCACATTGTCCGAGCGGTCATCCTCGGCCTGCAGCAAAAACGTAGGCGGAGTCTGGCGGGTGACGGGAATATCAGGGTTCACTCCCAAATCTTTATCGGCAGTTGCCGGATGGTGAATCACAAACTTTTTGATGCCTCGATTTGAGTCCCACTCCGCCGCAGACAGCGACAGATGACCCGGATAAATAGCCACGGCAAAATCGGGGCGGCAGCTCTCTTTGTCAGCGGCATCGACAGCCGGATACAAACGCTTCGCAAAATGCGTGCTCATGGCTGCCACCAGATGACCGCCTGACGAAAAACCGAGCACACCAATCTTATGTGGATCAATATGCCACTCTGCCGCGCGAAAGCGTACCAGCCCCATGGTCCTCTGCGCATCTTCCAACGCCATCGGTGACTCCGGATAAGGCCCTGATTTTGGATACGGCGCGGACTTCGGATACCCCTGCTCACCCGGCACGCGGTACTTCAACAGCACACATGTAATCCCTTTGGGCGTCAGCCAGTCGCAGACCTCTGTGCCTTCCAGATCGATAGCCAGGTCCACATAGCCCCCGCCCGGAAAAACAACGATAGCCGCGCCCGTGTTGTTTCCTTGTGGCGAATAGACCGTCATCGTAGGTTGCGTGACGCCGCTCACCCCCACCGCTGGCCTCCCCGCAATCAGGAACTCATTCCCCGTCGTCTTTGCGACCTCAGGCCCCGCGACGGGCTGCGCATCTGGCACCGGACCCGGCCATATGGGCACTTGCGCATGTCCGGGAGATGGCTGCCACGCAGCCCGCTGCGCTCCCAGAACGCCACACGCACACAGGAAGGAAAGAACCCAGGTCGAATGCTTCATCACAATTTGCAAATCCTATACCTGTGACCGCTCGACTCGCTAAATAGAACCAGAATTGCTAATGAGAAGTCGGTGTGTGTCTACGAATAAAGCAATGTGATTTGTGGAGAGGTTCAGGCCGCATCCCGACCGTCTACGGCAGGCGCCTGAATGCTGCGGATGTCATCGGCGCGCTCCGAGCGCTCGGACGCAGGAATGGAGAACGAAAACGTGGCTCCGGGACCATCGTTTAATGTCGCCCACAGACGGCCATGATGACCCTCGATAATGGAGCGGCTAACAGAAAGCCCGATTCCCATGCCGTTACTCTTCGTGGTGTGGAACGGGTCGAAAAGCCGGTCCACCGTCTGAGGGTCGAACCCGACTCCCGTATCTTGCACCGTCAGGCGCACCCGATCACCCTCGTCCCGTTCGGTTCCGATCACCAACTGCCTGGGACGATCCTCCACTGTGCTCATGGCGTCTGAGCCATTGCGGAGCAGGTTCAGTATGACCTGCTGAAGCTGCACCCGATCGCCCCTGACCAACGGAAGGTCCTGGGCGAGTTCGGGACGCAGTATTACGCGGTTCTTCTGAAGGTCCAGTATGGTTAGTGCAATCACCTCCAAAACAGCATCATTGAGGTTCAGAGGTTCGGTCGTGGGCTCTTTCTTGCTAAACAGAGCGCGCAGCCGGGTAATCACCTCGGACATACGGTTGCCATCGCGAATGGTGCGCCGCGCGGTTTCGCGAGCACCCTCGACGTTGGGAGGGTCAGCGGCGAGCATCCGTAGACAGGTGTTGGCGTTTGTGATGATGCCGGACAAGGGCTGATTGACTTCGTGCGCGATCGATGCCGTCAGCGCCCCGAGGCTTGTGACCCGGGACACGTGCGCGAGTTCCGATTGACTATGCTGCAGCTTCTCCTCGGCGTGTTTTCGGTCGTCGATGTCAGTCAGGAGGCTATACCAGCCAGTGATTCTACCTTCTGCGTCTCGTGCGGGATGGATGCTGCACAGGAACCACCGATAGACACCATCAGACCTGTGATAACGGATTTCCTCGTCATAGGGAGTTCCGGTTGCTATCGAATGTGCGAAGGCAGCAGCCACCCGATCGAAGTCATCTGGATGAATAATATCTGCAGTTTTCCAATTTTTCATTTCCTCGGCCGTCTTACCGAAGAATTCCAGGAACGGCCGGTTCATAACTTCAGGTACTCCGGCCGGACTGAGCGCAGCCGCGAGTCCAGGAAGACGGTCGAGAATCTCGCGAAGATTGGTTTCACTCGCCTGTAACTTCTGCTCGGCGCGCTTGCGGTCGTCGATATCGGTGTTGGTTCCGTACCATTTGATGATGTTGGCCGCTTCGCCACGGAGCGGGCTCGCGCGAAACAGGAACCATCGATACTCTCCGTCGAGACGACGCATGCGTGCTTCCGTGTTAACTGGCGTGCCAGAAGCCAGACAGGCCCGCCAATACTCCACAAGCCCTGGCAGGTCGTCCGGATGAATCGCTGTCCCCCAACCCCAGCCTAGCCCCTGTTCCGCCGAGAGACCCGCATAGTCAAGCCAGGGCTGGTTGATGAAATCGCAGTAGCCGTCTGGAAGCGCAGACCATGCCGGCGTAGGAATGGTGTTGATGATCTGCTTAAGATTGATTTCGCTCGCGCGCAACTCCTCCTGGGCGCGTTTCTGGTCGTCGATGTCGGTGGTCGTACCGACGAATTTGAGGACTTTGCCTTCTGCATCACGCAAGGCCACGGCTTGCTGGAGGTGCCAGCGATAGGTTCTGTCGTGAGCGCGGAGAGACCTGGTTTCGAACACAAAACCCTGTCCCGAGCGTACTCCTTCCCAAAAGGTGCGTGATGCTGTCTCCCGATCCTCAGGGTGGACCGCGGTCATCCAGGCCTCGGGATGCGAGCGAACGAAATCAAGGGTCTGCCCGGAGTATTCAAGCCAAACTTGATTCACGAAATCCGGTGTCCCATCAGGCTCGAGCGTCCAGGCGGAAACAGGAAGATCCTGCAGCAGCCCAACCTGGAGTTGCAGCTCTGCGTTCTCTACGGCAAGTTCGGCGACACGCTTCTGTTGGCTCTGGAGTCGCGCCTCCGTCCCAAGAGCAACTCGGCTCCGTTCAAGGGCTGCCCGGATGGCGGTCAACAGCACGTCATCATTGAATGGCTTGGTCAAGAATTCGACAGCCCCAGCCTTCATGGCTTGGACCGCCATGGGCACATCGCCGTGGCCCGTGACGAAAACAATCGGCATGCCCGGCCGCTCCCCAGCAATGCGCTTCTGGAGGTCGAGACCATTGAGGCCGGGAAGAGAAACATCGAGTACGAGGCAGCTCGGAATAAGAACTATCGGGTGATCGAGGAATTTTTCGGCGGACGCGAAGGTTTCCGGCCGCCAACCTTCACAGCGGATCAGCAATTCCAGTGATTCGCGCGCAGAGACGTCATCGTCGACAACGAACACGATCGGCGTAACATCCGACATGGTCAACCCCATTTTTGGCCACGTGCGTCGGCTCAGCTCAGACTTGAATGCCAATTGCTGACGGCGCCCCGTTGATTGCGCCCCACTGATGACGAATTTTATCAAAAATCTCTTTATTTGCCGTGGGAGGATACCGGGCAACCGAGATCTTGATGGCAGATTTCTAACTGTTGTAAACATGGCCATCGCGCTCATTGAGAGCTGGCGGGCGCCGCCGCGGTGGGACAATTTCTGTGGAGCGGGGCGGTTGTCGATTTGGGCCTCGACAGCGGCGGACAGGAGTGTCCGCCCTACGCTTGACAAATCTATATCTATATATGTAGAGTTACGCAATGAAACTGCGCAAGTCGCCTCAGACATCCATCGTGCTGGCTGAATTTCTGCACCGTGCGCACGATTGGAAGTACGGATATGACATCAGCCGCAATACAGGATTGAAGTCTGGCACTTTGTATCCCATCCTGATGCGCCTGGCGGAGCGGAAGCTGCTGGCTACGCGATGGGAGACGCCTGAAGCCGGCAAGCCGGCTCGGCACATGTACAAATTGACCGCCGATGGAGTTGCGTATGCGCGCGAGCATGCGCCTTCGCCCGCGAAGCGTCGCCTCGCGCAACCGGCGTTCAGCGGGGTGAAACACTAATGGCTACGAATCGAATGACAAAGATTAGAAAATTCGGGCTGAAAGTATTGAACATCGCGGCTCGCCACGCTGCGCCGGGCACGCGGGACTGGGTCACCGCAATGTCGCGGGAGATGGACTTCATCGAGAATGATTGGGCTGCGTTGTGGTGGGCGCTGGGTAGCACGCGGATTCTTTTCAAACGCCAGCATGTTCCGCTGGCCGACTTGTCGGGTGTTACTCGGGCGGCGCAATGTCTTACGAAGACGGTTCGCCGGCGAACTCTGGTCGGCGTCGTCGTCGCCTTAACGGAGGCGGCCTTCTTCGGATATTTCTTCTTTGGGGTTTCGACTTCGATGCTGCGGATCGCATCGGCTCTCACCGTTGCCGGCGTGCTGTATATCGGGGTTCAGTTATACGCGAGGCGGGCTGCGCGTTTGCCGCTCGACGCTGCTTCTACCAGCAGTGCCTATCGCGCGGAGCTCGAACGCCAACGGGATTTCCACCGCGGCTCGTGGTTCTGGTCGCGACAGCTGTTGTTTCTGCCTGGGCCGGTTCTATTTTGTGTGGGCGAAGCCGTCGCGCAGCCGGAGTCGGCTCGCGCCTTTCTCGCCATCCTGGCTGCGTTTGTGCTTCTTTGGTTGCGGGCGGTACCGCTCAATCTCAACCAGGCGCGCAAGTACCAGCGCCGGTTGGACGAATTACAGGCTCTGCAGAGCGCAGATTAACGCGGGTTTAGTAGCCACCAGGCTTCGCGGTATTGCTCATATTTGTAGCAGGCTTTGCGGGGGACGTTGGGGTGGAGGCAGAGGCGCTTGCGGCCTCGGGTGGCTTCGATGGGGATGATGTAGTAGATGTTCTCGGGGACGACGTAGGCGACGATGAAGTCGATTTCGTCTTTGGTGTAAACGTCGTGGGCTCCCCAGCAACCGTGCGCGCTGATCTCGTAGACACCGCCCTTGGCGGTGCGAGTGGACTTTACTTGCACGCACCACAGGTGGCCGTCGCGGCTCAGGATGAAGTCGAAGCGCTCGCTGTCTCCGTAGGGCTTGGCGACTCCGAAGCCGAGGCTGGCTGCCTTGCTCATGAAGGCTAACTCGGCGAGCTCTCCCAGGCGTTTGCGGGTGGGTGGTTTGTGGTTTTTCCGGGAAGGAAGTTCGGATTGCTTTTTCATGGGGCAAATAAAGAAAGGCGCTGGCTGCGCCTTTTTTTTCTCTTTCTCCTGGATTTTGTGTTCGGGATTTTCTGGCCGGACGATGCCCGCGGGATCGCGGGCAAACAAAAAGGCGCGGGGTATGAAACCCGCGCCTGAAATACCTACTCTTCCAGAATAGCAGGTTGAATCGGTAAAAGTGCCATGGTTTCCGACTTTATTTTCCTTGTGGAATGAGTGGGTTGCGGGGAAAATGGGCGTCTGGGGGGCTTGACAAGATTTTGGCGGAATCGCGGATTTGGGCGTTTTGAGGTTAGGACAAACAGCCTGCAAAAGCGGAGACAGGAGTGGTCCCTCCTATACCTGATCCGCGGACATCCCCGTTCGCTGCGGCATATCGCCGATTACTGCTAATCCTATGCAGTTCTTGGGCTTACGTTGACCAAATTGGTACTTTCGGGTAGCTTAAATAGATAAACCATAGTGGGGAAGTGTACCCTTATAGGAACCCTATCGTGCCTACTAGCAATGGCAAGACGCTGCTTTTATTGAAGCCCCGGGGATTTTGCGCCGGCGTGGTGCGGGCGATTGATATTGTCCGGATTGCCCTGGAGGCTTTTGGGCCGCCGATCTATGTCCGCAAGGAGATCGTGCACAACCGTTTTGTGGTCGAAGAGCTGCAAGGCAAAGGTGCGATCTTTGTCGACAGCGTGGACGAAGTTCCGCCCGGCGAGCGGGTGATTTACAGCGCGCATGGAGTTTCGCCAGAGGTGCGGGAAGCCAGCCGGGTGCGCGATTTGCGCGTGATTGATGCGACCTGTCCGCTGGTCACGAAGGTTCACGTGGAGGCGGTCAAGTTTGCCAAGGAAGGCTACTCGCTCATTCTGATTGGCCACCACGACCACGATGAAGTGATTGGGACATTGGGCGAGGCTCCGGTCGTGACGCAAGTGGTGGGATCGCCGGATCAGGTGAAGTCACTGACTGTGCCAAATCCTGACCGCGTGGCTTATTTGACGCAAACTACGCTGAGTCTGGACGAGACCAAGGACATCATTGCCGCCCTGCGCGCGAGGTTCCCAAATATCAAAGGCCCGGCGGCGCAGGACATCTGTTATGCGACGGAGAACCGGCAAGTTGCGGTTAAGCATGTGGCCTCGGATGCCGATCTGCTGCTGGTGGTGGGTTCGGATAACAGTTCGAATTCGAATCGGCTGGTGGAAGTGGCGCGCAACCTGGGCACGAGTTCGCATCTAATAGACAGCTTCCAAAACATCCGGCCGGAGTGGTTGGAAGGTGTGAAGACGATCGCATTGACGGCGGGAGCGTCGGCCCCGGAATGCCTGGTGGAAGAAGTGGTGAAGTTTTTGACCAGCAAAGGCTTCGGCAATGTGCAGGAAGTCGAAGTCATGCCCGAGAACGTGCGCTTTGGCTTGCCTCCCGAGATTGTGGAGGCGATTGCCAGCGCCCCCAGCGTCGGTTAGTGCGGAGTAAAGAAACAAATATGGACGAAATCTCCCCCTCGTTTTCGCCTTCGAGTGCGCCGCAATTGCGCTTTGGAAAAATCGATGACCTGTCCAGCCGGGTCGCAGCCGCAGTCGATGGCGCGCGTAAGTTTTTATTCTCCCAGCAACACGAAGAGGGCTACTGGTGCGGCGAGTTGGTCGCCGACACGACTTTAGAATCCGACTACATTCTGCTGCACACGCTGCTGGGCACCGGCGATCCGGGGCGCTTCCAGAAGTGCTGCAACTGGATTCTCCAACACCAAAACGAAGACGGTGGCTGGGGAATCTATGTAGATGCCCCGTCAAACGTGTCGGCTAGCGTAAAAGCGTATTTTGCGCTGAAGCTTACCGGTTACAAACCAGAGCATCCGGCTTTGGTGCGGGCGCGGAAGAGAATTCTTGAGATGGGCGGGGTCACCGAGGTCAACACTTTCACCAAGATTTATTTGTGCTTTCTGGGGCAGTTCGATTACGACGCGGTGCCCGCGATTCCGCCGGAGATCGTGCTGTTTCCCAACTGGTTCTGGTTCAATATTTACGAAATTTCTTCGTGGTCGCGGGCGATTCTGGTTCCCCTGTCGATTTGTTATGCGAAAAAGCCGTTCAAGAAAATTCCTGATGAGATGGGGGTGGAGGAGTTATTTGTCGGCGGTCGCGACAAATCGCGCATGCACCTGCACTGGTCGAAGAAGCTGATCTCGTGGCGCAACTTCTTTTTGGTTTTCGACCGGCTTACCCATTGGTTCGAGATGGTACACGTCCGTCCGTTGCGCTGGCTGGCGCTGAAGCGGGCGGAGCAGTGGATGCTGGAGCGCTTTGAAATGAGTGATGGGCTGGGCGCGATCTATCCCTCGATGCTGAACGCGATTATCGCATTGCGCTGCCTGGGGTACTCGCTCGACGATCCCCAATTCATCCGCGCCCTGGATGAATTCGAGAAACTCGGAATCGAAGAGGGTGATACTTTCCGCATGCAGCCCTGCATGTCGCCCATATGGGACGCGGCTTATGCGATGTTTGCGCTGGGCGAAGCTGGTGTTCCGTCGAATGATCCGAGGATGATCAAGTGCGCTGATTGGATTCTGCAGAAGCAGGTGCGCACCGTCGGCGACTGGAAAGTGAAGAACAAAGAAGGACAGCCGGGTGGCTGGTACTTCGAGTTTAACAACGAATTTTATCCCGACGTTGATGACAGCGCGATGGTTTGCCTGGCGCTGAGCCAAGTGGAGCACCCCAACGGGCGCTATCAGCGGGAGTCTGTGCAGCGGGCTATCGACTGGATTTTCTCGATGCAATGCAAATCGGGCGGTTGGGCGTCGTTCGATAAAGACAATACGCGCATGGTGTTTGAGCACATTCCGTTTGCCGATCACAACGCCATGCTTGATCCGCCGACAGTGGACATTACGGGCCGAATTCTCGAGATGCTGGCGGCCTATGGATACGAAAAAAATGATGTGCGGGTGAAGAAGGCGCTCAAGTTCATTCGCGAAGAGCAGGAGCCCGATGGTTCCTGGTTCGGCCGCTGGGGTGTGAATTACATTTACGGCACGATGCAGGTGCTGCGCGGACTGGAAGCGATCGGCATCGATCACCATGAGCCCTATGTGCAGCAAGGCGCGGAATGGCTGCGCATGGTGCAGAATCCGGATGGAGGCTGGGGCGAGACCTGCGGTTCTTATGACGATCCCAGCACGCGCGGCGTAGGACCGAGCACGCCGTCGCAGACCGCCTGGGGAGTGATGGGACTGCTGGCGGCGAACGATACGCGCAGCGATTCGGTGGCTCGCGGCATTGCCTATTTGTTGCGCACCCAGAAAAAGGATGGCGGATGGGATGAGCCGCAGACTACGGGCACGGGTTTCCCGCGAGTGTTTTATCTGACGTATACGTTGTACCGGCAATATTTCCCGCTGATCGCGTTGACCACTTATGCCAAGGCGATGGCGGGGGCGGCGCAGGGTACGGGCGTGCGGCGGATTGGGTAGTTCGAGTGGCTGGCGGGGGAAAACAGATTCCTCGTTGCTTCGCACCTCGGAATGACAAGATTAGTGGATCAGGGCGGTACGGGAGAGAAGACGAATGGCGGTACCAATTTCTCAGATGTGGACGGTGGCGACTTACGTTCTGGGGCAGAAGCTCAAAGGACGCAAGCAGTATCCGCTGGTGCTGATGCTGGAGCCGTTGTTCCGCTGCAATCTGGCGTGCGCGGGCTGCGGGAAGATCCAGTATCCGGCGCATGTGCTGAAGTCCCAGCTCACGCCTGAGGAATGCTTCCGCGCGGTTGACGAATGCGGCGCGCCAACGGTTTCTATCCCTGGAGGCGAGCCTTTATTGCATCCCCAGATTGGGGAGATTGTCGAAGGGTTGGTGGCGCGCAAGAAATATATTTATCTCTGCACCAATGCGCTGCTGCTCAAAGAAAAAATCCATTTGTTTAAACCGAGCAAGTATCTGACTTTTTCCGTCCACATGGATGGACAGCGCGAGCATCACGACTTTTCAGTTTGTCTGGAAGGCGGATACGACAAAGCCATCGACGGGATCAAAGCCGCGCTGGACGGCGGTTTCCGCGTGACCACGAATACGACATTGTTTGATGGAGCCGATCCGAAGAGCGTGCGCGCTTTCTTCGACGAGATGATGGAGTTGGGGGTCGAAGGCATGATGCTGTCGCCGGGATACTCTTACGACAAGGCACCAGATCAGCAGCGTTTTCTCGGGCGGGCTCGTACGCGGCGGCTGTTCCGCGCCATGCTTTCCAATCGCAGCAAGAAATGGCGCTTCAATCAGTCGGCGCTGTTCCTTGAATTCCTGATGGGCAAGCGCGAGTACGCCTGCACGCCTTGGGGTATGCCGACGTTCAATGTTTTCGGATGGCAGAAGCCCTGCTATTTGCTGCAGGACGGTTACGCGGATACATTTGCGGAATTGCTGGAGACGACTGCGTGGGAAAATTACGGGACCGAGTCGGGCAATCCCAAGTGCGCGAATTGCATGGTGCACAGCGGATACGAAGCGTCCGCGGTAAACGATTTGTTTGGTTCAGTAAGCGGCATGTGGCAAGAAGTGAAAGCGCGCATGTTTGGCGGATATGAAGATGCTTCAGCGCTTCGCCTGCTGGATGAGGCTGCGCAGCCGGCCCATGCGGTTAATCCGCTGGTTCAGATCGGCGCTCCGACGGGCGAGGAGACGCGGGTTTGAGCGGGCGGGAAGCTGGGCACGGGCCTTCTGCTGCTCCGGATCCGAACTCGCTCGAATTGGTTCCGGGAACGCTTCACGAAAAGCTTGAGGGGTCGGTGCCGTCGCTGGCCAATGAGGAAGACCTCCGCAAGGCGCTCGAGCAAGCGTTCGATTATCGCGGCGATGTTTCGCTCACGCGAAAAGACGGCACGAAGGTTGAAGGCTACATTTTCGATCGCGGCGTGGATTCGCGAAATCAGGGAAGCGGTCTCTCCGACAGCTTCGTGCGATTGCTGCCGAAAGATGGTTCTCCCCGGATAAAAATTTCCTACGCAGAGATTGCGGCCCTGGCTTTTACCGGTCGCGATATGGCTGCGGGTAAGAGTTGGGAAAACTGGGTGCGGCATTATTGGGAGAAGAAGGCGGCGGGGGCGACTGATATTTCGCTTCAGCCTGAGAAGCTGGAGTAAAAACAGTTGTCAGGTCTCGGTTCCCAGTTCTCAGGCCGAGTGCTCGCTGACAGCTCCCCATGAAAGCTTTCGTCACTGGCGCAACTGGTTTTGTAGGCAGTCACGTGGCGCAGGTTTTGGCGGAGCAGGGTGCCGACCTGCGGTTGCTGATTCGCTCCAGTAGCGATCCGAGAAATATTCAGGGGCTGAAGGCGGATCGGGTGGTCGGTGATCTGCGCGATCCGGCGTCGATTGAGAAGGCGATGGCAGGTTGCGACGTGGTGTTTCACGTTGCGGCTGACTACCGGCTCTGGGTGCGCGATCCGGAGGAGATGTACCGGGCCAACGTGGAAGGTACGCGGGCGATTCTCGAAGCCGCGAGGAAGAATCATGTGCGACGCGTCGTGTATACGTCGAGCGTCGCGACTATGGGATTTACTTCGAACGGTCATCCGGCGGACGAGGATTCTCCGGTTGCACTCGACGGCATGATCGGCCACTACAAGCGGTCGAAGTTTATGGCTGAAGAGGTTGCGCTGGAGGCAGGGCGCGGCGGGATGGATGTCGTGGTGGTGAATCCCAGTACGCCAGTCGGCGAACACGATGTTAAGCCCACGCCCACGGGGCGCATTGTCGTAGACTTCCTGAAAAAGAAGTTTCCCGCGTACGTGGATACGGGGCTGAACCTCGTGGATGTCCGGGAATGCGCTCGCGGCCATGTGGCTGCGCTCGAAAAGGGAAGAAGCGGGGAGCGTTACATTCTGGGCGGAGAGAATCTGACGTTGAAACAGATTCTCGATAAGCTGGCGGCGATTACCGGATTGCCGTCGCCGAAGGTGAAAGTTCCTTACGTGCTGGCGTTGGCGACTGGCGTCGTGGATGAAATTGTGACCGGACGCATCCTGGGACGGGAGCCGCGGGCGACGATCGATGCAGTGCGCATGGGACGAAAGAAGATGTTTGTATCGTGCGCGAAGGCTGAACGCGAACTGGGCTGGAAGGTGGTTCCAGTGGATGACGCGTTGCGGCGGGCAGCGGAATGGTTTGTGGCGAATGGATACGCGCCGCGAGGCTGAAGAATGCGAAACTCGGCCAAAGTCGCGATGGTCGCCGCCTTGGAACGCGAGGTAAGCCCGCTGGTCAAGCGCTGGAACAAGGTTGAACGGGAACACGACGGCCGACGTTTCAAGTTCTTCGAGAGCGGGCAGGTTGTGGTGGTGTGCGGCGGGATTGGAGCGGAAGCCGCTCGCCGGGCAACCGAGGCTGTGTTCGCGCTGTACCAGCCCAAGCTCATGCTGTCGGTGGGTTTCGCTGGGGCGCTCGATCGGACATTGAAGGTGGGAGACATCTTTGCCCCGAGTCGCGTGGTCGACGCCCGTGACGGCAGCCGCACGGAAATGGCCACAGGGCGTGGCGTCCTGGTCAGCGCCGCTGCGGTTGTGGGCGTAGAGCAGAAGGCGAAGTTAGCGGAATCTTACGGGGCGCAGGCAGTCGACATGGAAGCGGCTGCCGTGGCACGAGGCGCGCAAGCGCGGGGTGTGGGCTTTATGGCAGTGAAGGCAATCTCGGATGAGAGCGACTTTCATATGCCAGCGATGGATCGCTTCATCGATGAGAAAGGTCAATTTAAGACGGGAAGGTTTGTGATTTTTTCGGTGCTGCGCCCGTGGATTTGGCCTCAGGTAGTCCAACTGGGCAGAAATGGTGCGAGAGCATCACGGGCGCTCTGCGCTGCGTTGGACCGGTACATCCAAGAGCCGGAGAAATCAGAGGTTTCGGGGCCGGAGTTGCATCCAATAACAAAGGTAGTCAACTAATTCATGGCAATGGCGGGACAATTTACGATCGAAGAAACCAAGCGGGCGACCCCGACCACGATGCGGGCGGCGGTTTATCGCGGTGTGAACGATGTTCGAGTGGAAACCGTCCCGGTGCCGAAGATCGGGCCGGGAGAGCTGCTGGTCCGGGTGCACACTTGCGGTATCTGCGGAACCGATCTCAAGAAAATCTCGAGCGGTTCTCACTCGGCGCCCCGCATCTTCGGGCACGAAACCTCGGGCGTGGTTGCGGCAGTGGGTCGGGGAGTCAGCCAGTTTAAGCCGGGCGATCGAGTGGTGGTGTTCCATCACATTCCATGCGGCGAGTGCTACTACTGTCGCCACAAAACCTTTGCCCAGTGCGAGACGTACAAGAAAGTCGGTTGTACTGCGGGCTTCGAACCATCAGGCGGAGGATTCGCCGAGTATGTTCGGGTGATGGATTGGATTGTTGATCACGGTACAGTTCGCATCCCGGACGGAATCTCGTTTGAGCAAGCCTGCTTCGTCGAGCCCGTGAACACCTGCATGAAGGGGATTGAGACGCTGCAACTTATGCCCGGCGAGAGTGTTCTAGTTATTGGACAAGGGCCCATCGGCATCATGTTGAGTACATTAGCTAAACGGTCTGGGGCTACAGTAGTAACTTCCGATTTGTATCCCCAGAGGCTTACAATATCTAAAAGCTTCGGATTAGAGAATGGGATCGATGCTTCGCGCGCCGACACGGTGAAAACGGTCCGGGAACAGACCGCAGGTCGGGGCGCCGACGCAGCGATTGTTGCCGTAGGTGGTAACGGCTTAATTCGGACCGCCATGGATGCGGTGCGTCCGGGCGGCAGGGTTTTGTTGTTTGCGCAAACGGTTCGCGGGGAGGCTACGATTGATCCGGCCGCGATCTGCGTGGACGAGAAAAGATTGTTGGGATCGTATAGCGCTTCGGTTGAACTGCAGAAAGAGTCGGTTCGGTTCGTGATGAGCCGCGAGATGGACCTGGAAGGTTTGATCAGTCACCGCTTTTCTTTGTCGGACAGTGTGGAAGCTTTGAAGCTGGCGGCGCATCCCCAGCCGGATTCGATGAAGATTGTGATTCAAGCGGGCAGTTCGTGGGAAGGAAATAGAAATTGAACGGAAAGATGACAGCAGCGGTCCTCTATGGCAAAGAGGACGTAAAAATCGAGCGAGTTCCCATTCCCCGCGTGGGCGATGGTGAAGTGCTGGTGAAAGTGCAAGTCGCCCTGACGTGTGGGACGGATCTCAAGGTATACCAGCGCGGATACCACGCGCGCATGATCGTTCCTCCCGCGTTGTTTGGGCACGAACTGGCGGGAGTGATCGAAGAAGTTGGGCCGGGCGTGCGCGGGTTTAAGAAGGGAATGCGAGTGGTGGCGTTGAACTCCGCGCCCTGCCAGATGTGTTTTTACTGTTCCAAGCATCAGGCCAATCTTTGCGAAGATCTGTTGTTCAACAATGGGGCTTACGCGGAATACATTCGCATTCCGCGGCGAATCGTTGAGATCAATATGCTGGCGATCCCGCCCGATGTGAGCTACGAAGAAGCCGCGATGGTTGAGCCGTTGGCTTGCGTTCTGCGCGGTCTGCACGAGACCGGCGTCGAGATTGGCGACACAGTTACCGTGGTCGGAGGCGGCCCCATTGGCTTAATGTTCATTCAGGTGGCTAAGGCGGTTGGCTGCAACGTGATTTCTGTGGTGAAGCGCGATGCTCAAGTGCAAGCCGCGAAACACATGGGCGCGCATGACGTAGTACAAATCGCTAAAGTGAAGGATCCGGTGGAAGCCGTGCGGATGCTTTCGCCTGAGAAGCGCGGCAGCGATGTAGTCATCGAGGCGGTGGGACGTCCGGAAGCTTGGGAGATGGCTATTGACATGGTGCGCAAAGGCGGGACGGTGAACTTCTTTGGCGGTTGCGCCAGCGGGACCAAAGTGCAGCTCGACACTAACCGGCTGCACTATTCGGAGGTCACGCTGAAAGCGACTTTCCATCACACTCCGGAGACTGTGCGCCGAGCCTTCGCGTTGATCGCCGAAAAGAAGATTCGTTCGACCGATTACATTACCGGCGAAGCACCACTTTCCCGGCTGCAGCAGGTTTTCCATCACATGCTGAACCGCAACGGCGATATCAAGACCGCGATCATCCCCGGGCACTGAGCCGGGATTTTGCGACAGCCGTATCGGCGTGGACGCCCGCGCATACATTGAATCTGATCATGTCATCAATTGCCAGCGACGCCCGGACTACAACTGTTTCCTCAAGCCTGGAGGGGTGGGGCAGTCTTCCGTCCGAGTACGCCATTCCCGACAAAGCCCCAAGCCTTGCCGAGGCTGAGGAGTACTGTCGCCGTCTGGCTCGTTCGCACTACGAGAATTTTTCGGTTGCGAGCTGGTTTCTTCCCGAGAGTCTGCGGCAGGATTTCTTCAATGTCTATGCCTATTGCCGGATCTCCGATGACCTGGGCGATGAAGTCGGCGATGCCAATGCATCTTTGCGGCTGCTTGACCAATGGGAAGCCGAGCTGGATGCGTGCTACGCCGGGAGCCCGCGGCATCCCGTGTTCGTGGCCCTAGCGGAAACCGTACGGAAATGCGAGATTCCGAAGCAGACATTTGTCGATCTGCTGACCGCGTTTCGCCAGGATCAAAGAGTCTCGCGCTATTCCACGTTCGAGGACGTTCTCGGCTATTGCCGTTACTCGGCGAATCCCGTTGGGCATCTCGTGCTCTACGTGTGCGGCTACCGGGATGCCGAGCGTCAGGCGCTTTCAGATTTCACTTGCACTGCGCTGCAGCTGGCGAATTTCTGGCAGGATGTCAGTCCGGACTATGCCAACGGGCGAATCTATCTTCCGCTTGAAGACCTGCGGCGCTTCAGAGTCACTGAAGATGACATAGCGGCCCAGCGGAACACGTCGGCTTTCTGCGACATGATGCACTTCGAAGTGGAGCGCGCCCGCGATTGGTTCCGTCGAGGGCTACCGCTGATCGAGCAGGTAGATCGCGACCTGGCGATCGATATTGAATTGTTCAGCCGGGGTGGGCAGGAGATTCTGAACGCCATCGAAGGCCAGGGATACAACGTACTGGGCAGGCGTCCGTCGATTTCAAAATCACGCAAACTGGCGCTGGTTGCGGGCGTGGCTTGGAGAAAGCTGCGGAGAAAAAGGGCATGAGTACGGCCGTGCAGCCCGCTCCCACACCCTTCGCGCCCACTGAATCGCAGCTCGCGGTTGCGTATTCGGTATGCCGGCACATTACGCGTGCGGCGGCAAAGAATTTCTACTATGCGTTTCTGGTATTGCCGCGCGCAAAGCGTCAGGCCCTGTGCGCTGTCTATGCGTTCATGCGGCGCTGTGACGATATCGCCGACGACGAATCCATGTCGATGTATGACCGGAGGCAGAAACTCAGCGCGTGGCTGGACGCATTTCACCGCGCCCAGTCCGGCCAGCCCACCGACGAGCCCGTGCTGCTGGCTCTGACCGATGCACAGCGACGCTACAACATTCGGGTCGGATTGCTCGATCAGTTGGCCTACGGCACCGCGATGGATGTCGAAGGAGGCCCAACAGCGGATGACATGCCTGCAGCCGGGTCGCCCATTCCGCTTGCGCTGAGCGTTCACTACCGAACGTTTGACGACCTCTATCAATACTGTTATCGAGTGGCGTCGGTCGTCGGATTAGTTTGTATTCATGTGTTCGGGTATCGCGATCCGGCTGCCGAACCGCTGGCTGAGCGCCTGGGAATAGCATTCCAGCTCACCAACATTATTCGGGACGTAAAAGAAGATGCTCGCATGAGGCGTGTTTATCTGCCGGAAGAGGATCTGGATAAATTCGGGATTTCAATTTCTGCTTTGGACTCTGTCTCCGATCCATCACTGTTCCGCCCGCTTCTGGCGATGGAAGCCGATCGCGCTCGCGAGTATTACCGCGCTGGAGAAGAACTGATTCCTCTTGTCGAAGAGGACAGTCAGCCCGCGCTGTGGGTGCTGATGACCATTTATCAGCGCCTGCTCGAGAAGATTGCGCTGCGGCAATACGACGTCTTCACTGGCGATGAGAAGGTTAGCCTCACGGTGCGCGAGAAGCTTGGCATCCTGGCCAAGGGCTTCCTGAAACGCTTGTCCTGATGAGCGAGCGTCCGCTACAAAATTCCCGAGTCGCCGTGGTCGGAGGCGGATTGGCGGGACTCGCGGCCGGCTGCGCCCTTGCCGGCAGCGGCTTTCGCGTCACGCTCTTCGAGCGTCGGCCTTATCTTGGCGGACGCGCTTCTTCGTATCAGCATCCCGGCACCGGCGAAGTGGTGGATAACTGCCAGCACGTGTTGCTTGGCTGCTGCACGAACCTTATCCAGTTCTATGAAAGGCTGGGCGTCGAAAACAAGATTCGCTGGTACGACCGGTTAACTTTCCTCGAGCCCGGCGGACGCGCCTCGGTGATTGCGCCATCGAAACTGCCTGCACCATTTCATAACGCCCCTGCTTTCCTACAGGCTGCGTGTTTGGACATGTCCGACAAGCTTGCCATCGGAATGGCCATGGCGGCACTGGCGCCCGCGGTGCTGCGAGATAGTGGCGAAACATTTTTGACATGGCTGCGCCGTCACGCACAGACCAAGCAAGCCATCGAGCGCTTCTGGAAGCCGGTGCTGGTGAGCGCGTTGAACGAAGATCTTGATCGAATGTCGGTGCCGTATGCCGCGCAGGTGGTGCGGGATTCTTTTTTGAAGTCGGCTGTAGCGGGACGGATGGGCGTGCCGACGGTGCCTTTGACCGAGCTATACAGCGTGGCTGGAGATTACATCGCTGCGCGTGGTGGCGAAATCCGATTCCGAAGCAGCGTGGAATCTTTTCTGATTGAGCCGGAGAAGATGACGCTTCGTGTGTCGGGCGGCGAAACCAGTTTTGACTTCGTTGTTTTTGCCGTTCCCTTTGATGTTTTATCCCGCATACTGCCGCACACGTCAGCTTCGGAGCCGTTGCGGCAAGTGCTGACGCGATTCGAGACCTCACCGATCACAGGCATTCATCTCTGGTTCGATCGCCAGATTACCGATCTCGATCACGCTGTCTTATTGGACCGAACTATTCAGTGGATGTTTCACAAATCGAAATTGCTCGGACGCGACGAGAACGTAAACGGCAGCTACGTGGAACTGGTCGTGAGTTCGTCCAAGAATCTGGTCGAGAAATCGCGGGCGGAAATTATCGAGCTGGCGCTTGGAGAGTTGCGCGAATTTTTTCCCGGCGCACGAGACGCGATCCTGGTGAAGTCAACGGTGATTAAGGAAATCCACGCCACCTATTCGCCACTGCCGGGAGTAGACGCCTATCGTCCCGGATCAAAGACGGTCTGGCCACGAGTCTTTCTAGCGGGAGACTGGACCGCTACTGGATGGCCCGCGACCATGGAAGGCGCGGTGCGAAGTGGATACACCGCGGCGGAATCCGTCGCCCGGGCCGCGGGGATCAGAAGATGCGTCGTTCCTGTTTCCGAATCTTCCCCCGACTGGATTCATGCGGCTGTTCGGATGATCTTCGACGTAAACTCTTGAGTTGCCGGTAAACGTCCAGGCAACGCTAGCGCGAAAAAGCCGCACCCTTCGCAAATGCGCCTAGGAATAAAGCTTCCACTTCGTTCGCGTGTAGGCAATCTGGAAGCCTCTGCGCTCGGCGTTGCGCTGGGAATCGCTGCCTGCTGCGGCGACCATCATGGCGAGGTCGCATCCCTGATCGAAGGCGTAGCGCATTCGTTCTTGCAGCAGGGCGGTTTGGAGGCCGCGTCTGCGGAGCTCTGGAACGGTCGACGCGCCTCCGAACAACGCAACTTTGTCATGGATGCCCAGCACACCGGCAGCCCCAGGTTTGCCGTCAACCTCAGCAAGAAAGCACGGACTCTCGTGGCGCGCGGCAAAGATGGCGCCAAGCTGCAACAGCGTTTCCCGAAGTTCTGGAAGTTCGTGCGCCCATCCTTTTGTGCTTATGTCAGTCCAGAGTTGGGCTTCGTCTGGTCCGATGACGCGCACATTGATATGACCATCAGGGACGGGGCTGGCCTGTTCGGCCGTGGGTCGCTCAACCGGCCGGTAAAGGACATTGCTGATCTCGATCGGCCCGTAGTTACGTGAACACAGCAAGTCGAGCGCAGCGACTCCGGCGAACGGGCTTACTTCGTGCAGCACTGGCGCACCACGGTCGAGAAAGAAACGCTCGATCACGTCCAGCGCGGCGGACGTGAGTTCCTCGAAGATACCCAGCCCGAAGCTCTGCGTGACGGGAGAGTCGACACCGTTGAAGGCCGCGTAGGCCCCGGCACATTCAATCCATTCGGCGCCGCTGTCGGGGTTTAGCCGCCGCTGTGCCTCCGCAAACTCGACGCAGGCGCGGCCTTCCGCCCGCTCCAGACGTCTCGATAATGCGAGGTCAGAAAACATGATTGAGTGTGGTCATCGTACACGGATAGCGCGAACAATGTGTGATCCGGCTGAAGGTTTGTCGACCGACGATGATCGACGTTACGCCGCTAGCAAGACGACGCCGCCGGCCACCAAGAGTGCAGCCATCCAGCGGCGGTGGTCTACGCGTTCGTGCAGAAACAGCTTGGCCGCGACTGCGTTGGTCACGAAGGTGAGGGAGGCTGAGGCGGGTGCGATCAGGCTGACGTCGCCCCACGAAAGCCCGAACAGCAGACTGTAGAAGGCCGTCGTCATGGCGAGAACACCGAGGAGGAAGTTTGGATTGCGCAGCATTCTTGAAACCACTGTCCAAAGGCCGCTGCGCCGCCAGAGTTCGCCCACGTCTCCTACCTGCTTCATGGCGCGGGAGAGCAGAACGTCGCCGGTGGTCGAAGCCAACACGATGGCCGCAATCGCACTCCACGTATTGGCTTGTTTCATGGCTCGCGTCTCGCTGAAGCCGCTTCGTATGCTGTTTCTTCAGCTTTTACGGGATGGTGAGTCAATGCCGGGCCTTGGGTAACGAATCCCACGCCGGCCGAAATCAGAAGAACGCCGACCCAGCGCGAGGTGGTTACCGTCTCGTGCAGAAAGAACTTCGCAATCAGCGTGAGCAGCACGTATCCGAGCGAAGTCGCCGGCAGAACGTAGGTAAGGTCGGCCCAGGAAAGGGCGGTCATGTAGGAGGCGAAGAATCCCAGCAAGAGCAAAATGCCCAAAGCGACCGAAGGATTGGTCACCGCCAGGATTAAGTCAGAAAGGTGATGCAGAGAAATGTTGCCTACCTGCTTCATGCCTCGCGAGAGCAACGAATCGCCGATGGACGCACACAGCGTCACTCCAGCCAGCACCAGATACTTGCGAAAGGTCACACTTTTGTTTTCCTGAGCGGGCTCTTACGAACTTTTAACTTTCGTGGTGAGCCTGCGCGGGCGAGGACGCCCGCGCCTACATTAGGCTTTTGCCGGTGCAACTGCGGCAGCTGAATCGTCCTTCTCGCGTTTGTCCTTCACCCACTTGGTCCGCATGGAGCGTACTTTCAAGAAGGCTTTGGCCTCATGATACAAGCGTTTACGGTCCGCCGCGTTGAAGGCAGCCTTTCGCAGAATGCGGAATACCGCCTTGGGCCGGAAATAATATTCGTCGTAAAAGCGGTGCACGGACTCGAGGATTTCTTCCGCGGGCAGTCCGGGATATTGAATGTGAGCGAGTTGGTGACCGCCCTCATCGACCATTTTGTTGTCGCCGACCATGAAGCCGTTTTTCACCGCATAGTCGTAGAGTTCGGTTCCCGGGTAAGCGTGGGCCACGGAAACCTGAATCGTCTCGACATCGAGCTCTTTAGCAAACGCGATGGTCCGGTTAATGGTGTCGTGAGTTTCCCCGGGCAGGCCAAGGATGAAGTCGCCGTGAACCACCAAGCCCAGCTTGTGACAATCCTTCGTGAACTGGCGGGCGCGCTCTACGGTCGCACCTTTCTTGATGTTCTTCAGGATCTGCGGGTCGCCAGATTCGTATCCCACGATCAGGAGTCGGCACCCAGCTTCTTTCATAGCCTTCAAAGTTTCGTAGTCGGTCGTGACTCGTGAAGTGCAGGACCAGGTGAGCTTCAGAGGCTTCAGCTTGGCACACAGTTCGACGGTTCTAACCTTCTGAATGTTGAAGGTGTCGTCGTCGAAGAAAAACTCTCGGACATTCGGCCAGAATTCTTTGGCCTTGGCCATCTCACGAGCTACATCATCAGTGGAGCGCTTACGCCAAGGGTGACCGCTCAGAGTCTGCGGCCAGAGGCAAAACGTGCACTGCGCGGGGCAACCACGCGTGGTGTAGAGAGAAACGTACGGATACAGCAGAAACGGGACGTTGTACTTGGTCACATCCAAGTCACGACGATAGATGTCGGTTACATGGGGCAGGGAATCGAGATCCTGAACCTCGGGGCGGTCCGCGGCATGCACGACCGATCCGTTCTTCAAGTAAGAGATACCTAAAATCTCATCCAGCGGCTTGCCATTTGCGAACTCGTAGGCCGCGTAGTCAAACTCCTTGCGCACTACGAAATCAATTTCAGGGCAATCCTTGAGTGACCTTTCCGGCAACACGCTGACATGTGGTCCGACAAACGCGATCTTGATCTTCGGATTCATCTCCCGGATCTTCTTTACCAGCCGAATATCGCCGGGGAAACCTGGAGTGCTGGTAAACAGGACCAGAAATTCATAATCGCGGGCGATCTTGATAGTCTCTTCCGCCGAAACGTGATGCGAAGGGGCATCGAGCAGGCGCGAGCCCTCGAGCATCCCGGCAGGATAAGCCAGCCAAACCGGATACCAATACGACTCAATCTCGCGAGTAGCCGGCCAACGCGAGCCGGCTCCCCCGTCGAAATTCTCGAACGACGGCGGATTCAGAAACAAGGTTTTTAGTGGCATATGTGTGTATGACCTAATATTAACATTTCACAACGCCTTCTGGGCACACCCAGGTACACTTCGAGTACCTGCGGTAGCCAGGTTGGGCGGATGATAAGTGTGTGCAAAACCAGTGTAATAGCTCACTCACCCCCAGCCAAAACGCTTACGGCGAATGGGTGGTTTGATGCGTCCAACAGGGAAACGGGTCGTCCAGCGGGGATGGATCTCCTCGGCGAAATTCGGCCAACCCTCTTTTAACCACCTAGGACAGAATAAGGACACAAAGGTCGCCGCACCAGGTTTCCCTTTGCGAGACTTCGTGCCCTTGCGGTTAGCGCTTTCGATCTTCCCACCTACTTGCCAACTCCTACCCAATCTTCCAGTTCGCCGGTAGCGCGCAGCAAACTGATGCGTGCGCGTTGCAGCTCGAAATTCGTGTCCTCGAGTGCGTCGTAGCGTTCGTTAACTTGATTGCGGGCGTCGTCCAAATCGTGAAGTGTCGCACTGCCCGAATCGACCCGGGTTTGCGTGACATCAAGATTGGACTTGGCGATTTGATATTCCAGGTCGACGACTTGTTGGGCAGCGGAAAGTTGCTCGACCGAACGTTGCAGCTTCAAAGTCTGTTCTGAGACCTGATTCCTGGTTGCCTCAACATCCTTTCGGGCGTGAAGCGCGGCTGCGTCGGCAGCCTGGGCGTGGGCACGCTGCGAAGGATTCAGGAAAGGAAATCGGATCTCCACTCCAACCGTGGCGTTGTTCGACTGAAAGCTCCCCGGACGGAAGAAATTCTGATAATTGTTGAATGTGGCAAGCAAAGCATACTGAGCGGCGAAATCAATGCTCGGCAACATGGCGCGATGTTCGCCGCGGGCGCGGAACGCGAAAGCAGTAGCGCGGATGTCGGCAATCTGGATCAGCGGGCTTTCCTGCGCCGCCTTCGCGGCTAAATTGTCTTCCGGTTTTACTTCCGGCAAGGCTGGAATGGATTCAGGGACAGTCTCAATTGCAGTTGCGGGAAGGCCGGTCAATTGCGAGAGCCGGTTGCGCAGCACATCGATTGCGCCTTGCGCCTGCGAGATGTGCAAGTAAACCCGAGCCGCATTCAGACGCGCCTGGTTCCGAATCAACGGCGTATCCACGCCTGCCAGAACGCGCTGATTCACGATCTGCTCCATTTTGAGCGCATCCTCGTACTGATGGCTCAGGTGGGTCATCAGCGCTTCCCATTTGCTGAGTTCGGCATAACTCAAGACGGTGTCCTGAATGACCTGCTGGCGCTGGTCCTTTGTCTGGACGGTGCTTTCCTGCCACTCAGCCTTGGCCGCTCGAACAAAATCGCGCAATGACGGATTGATCAGCGCCGACTGCGCCGTCGTGTTGACGATTGACGGAGCAGACCCTTCCAGGCTCAGCGGATAACCATACGATTTGCCCAGGCCCGAACCGACAGTTAATTGTGGCAAATATTGATTGCGGGCTTCATGGTACGAGGCAAAGGCACGCTGCTCATCGATCTGAGAAGCCTGCATGGTCGTGCTGTGGGCCAGCGCCAACTCCACCGCGCGCTTCAGCGGAATTTGTTCTGCGCCGACGGTTCCGCAGAAAAAAGCCAGGAATACAGTAAGGAAGATCAAGACAGCCAGGCGTGATCTACCAGGGCAAGCAGGTTTCATGTTTTTATCCTCAACAAAGGTTGCTGGAGCCGGAGATGTAATTCTAAATGAGAGCCGACCCAGCGTACGCAGCGCGGCGCGGATATCCTTCTCAGTCCAATTGGATCTTACGATTTCGAAACAGCCTGCTTGTGTGAAGACCGCAGAGCGAAAAAACGAGTAAACTTTCTTTCATGTCATTGTTGAAAAAGGTCGCGATTGTTATGGTGGCGTGGATTGTGTGTGTTTTGGTCTACCTCGAATTTTTTGCCAAGACCCGATGAAGACCAACGCGGTTAGGGCGCTCCTCATCGAAATGCAAGTCCGCGGGCCCGCCTCATGGTAGATGAAACCTTCATTTCGTCGACTGAACGCATGGGCCAAGTCTGCCTTGAGATCGTCAATGTCCTCCAGACCGATGCGTAGGCGCACGATATGGGTGGTTCTGAATGGCGTGGAAATCGTAAACAACGGCCCGGCGCCCGCCCAACTGTATCCCGTCTTGAACAATTCCAACGTATCGACGAATCTCGAACCTGTGGCTTGTTAAAGTGGCAAGGTTTCGCAAATCCGCCTTGGGCTTTAGCGTCTGACAATTATGCTATAATGTCTGACATGAGCTCCGAGCGCATTACAGTGCGGATTCCCCAGGAACTAGGAGGCCGTCTCCGTCAGCGTTCCCGAATTAAGGGGCAGACAGAATCCGACCTCATCCGCGAAGCCCTGGAGACCTATCTTGGCCGCTGTAACGGCGAGCGTTCGGCTTTCGATCTGGCGGAGGAAGCGGGATTGATCGGTGTTATTCGACGCCGTGGTCTGGCATGTCCACCCAAGGACTTGAGTACGAATCCCCGACACTTTAAAGGCTTTGGCAAGGATCAATGAAGCGGGTTCTGGTGGACACCGGCCCGCTGGTTGCCATTCTCTCCAGCGCGGACCAACATCACGAGGTCTGCGTAGAAACGCTGCGCCATCTATCTGGCCCACTGTTTTCTTGCTGGCCTGTCATTACGGAAGCGGCTTGGCTGCTTCGTGCCTATCCGAGGGCCGTCCAGCAGCTTCTACGAAGTGCGGATAATGGTTTCCTGGAACTCTTGCCTTTGGCCGGCGAAGAAGGCAAGGCGATCGCCGACGTGATGAAAGCCTACGAGGACATTCAACCGCAGTTGGCTGACGCGGTGCTGGTTCACCTTGCGGACAGGGAGGGCATCGACACAATCTTTACTCTCGCTCGGCGGGACTTTTCCGTCTATCGTTCGGCGGGCAAAAGACCTTTCAGGATCCTACCGCGGTAGGCTGCGGACAGGCGTGCGGCAAACGCGCTGGCTAGTTTGGATTCGCGACCTCAGCCACTTGGCCATTCAGTCGATCCAAGGCCGTCTGCGCCAGCGTGTAGCTTTTGGCGAGAGCGAGGGACGCGCGGTATTCCTGAGCCGCTGCCGGCTTATTGCCTTGCTGCTCGAGCGCGGTGCCCAGCAGGTAGTGCGCTTTGAACGCCGGCCCGGCTTCGACGGTTACGCTTGACGAGAGATACCGTCGGAGCAACTGGGTAGCCTGCGGCAGATCGCGGTTGCTGCGAATCAACATATTCGCGCACTCCATCAGCACTTCGGGTTGATCCATCGGTGCTGCGCTGACGTGGCGGATGGCATCTTGCATCTCGTCCAGGCGGCCGGTTTGCCGATAGAACGAGGCCAAATTCCGCCAGGCGAGCGCACTGCCGCGGCTGGCTACGATGGCGGCCCGATAGTCGTTTTCGGCGATTACAAGATTGTTGCTCTTTTCCGCCAGGCGCGCCTTCACCCATCCGGCTCGGACAGGATCCAGCGTGGCGATTTTCTGCGCTTGGGCTTCAGCCTTGTCGCGCCCACCGCCCATAATCCCGGGAGCTTCCATGTAGAACTCCGCCAGATCGGTGCGCGCTTCGGCACTATTTGGATTCAAGCGCACAGCCGTTTCAAATTCAGCATGCACTTTTTTGGCGAAACCGGCTGCAGTTACGAAGTGCGAGTGATCGGCCTTTTCACCGTAAACACGTCCCAGCCAAAGATGATATTGCGAGTTGCCGGGATCCAACGACACCGCCTTCTCACACGCCGGAATACCTTGATCCCAATCAGCAAGCGCGAAATACGCACGACACAGCAGATTGTAGGATTCGGCATCTTTGGGAGCGCCGCTGATTCTGTTATGCAGAGATACCACGGCGTCGTCCATGCGGCCTTGCGCAAGCAGTTGGCTGTCCGCGGAATCCGCGCCACACAGCGAAGGAAGAAGTGCCAGACACAATATGATCGAAAGTTTCTTCACCGAAATCATTTGTTAATGAACCACCTTTACTGCTAAACCGTTGCGTAACGGTTTGGAATTAGGATTGGTAGGCCCGAGAGCGATCAAAGCGTTTTCCGGCAATCCGCCGGTCACTTCGACTTTCGTCAAGTTCGAAATCGAAGTCTGTACGTAGTGGCGCTGTAATTCGTTGTTCACGATGGCGTACACGTAAATCTTGCTGTCGTCGTCCTGATGAACCGACTCGCGGGGTACAGTAAGTACGTCGCGATGCTCCGCAGTGATAATCGTGACGCCAACGTTGACGTTGGGCAGCAACTTGTAGTCTTTGTTGTCCACAATGCAAGTGGTTTCTCCGACGTTGCGCGTGCCATGCAGTTTTATGACGGCCGGGATTACGCTGACCATACCTTCCCAGGTTCGCTCCGGCAACGCGTCCCAAGTGACCTCGATCTTGTCTCCCGCGGCAAGGCGGCCGATGTCGGGCTCATCCACGAACGCTCGTACGCGAACTTTCGTGAGATCCGCTTCCTCCAATACCAGATCGCCTGGATTGAGGTATGCGCCCTGCAGGACCGGCAGCGAAAAGACGATCCCAGCGAACGGAGCGCGAATATTCAGCTGATTGAGCACATCTTCCGCCGCATTATACGCAGCCTGAGCTTCGGCCTTCTGGCCCTCCACCCGGGCAATCTCCGGCTGGGAATAGCGATTCTTCTGCTTTTGGAGAAGAAGGTCGAGATCTGCATTGGCGCGTTTGAGCTGATCCTCCGCGTTCTTTGTCTCGCCTGGAGAAGCTGCGCCCTGCGCACGCAGATGTCGCAGCGCGTCCAGATTGCGCTGTGCGGTGTCGGTCTGAGTGCGGGCTTTCGTGATTTGCGAATCGAGCGTCAAAATCTCCTCGCGATTCCCGCCTTTTTGGATCGCATTCAGATCGGCTTCCGCGGCGAGGACTTGAGCTTTGGCCTGCGCCGCTTGGCTGCGGGCTTTTGCATCGTCCAATTGCACCAGCAGTTGGCCCTTCTTGACCTGATCGCCTTCCCGCACCAGGATTTTTGTCACCGTCGTGCCCATCGGCGTATGGGCCTCGAAGTTCTGCAGCGGCTCGACTTTTCCATTGGTCGAGACCACGCTTCGAATCGTGCCCCGCTGCGCAGTCACCGCCCGCACCGGCACAGCAGGGTCGCGCGACAAAGATGCAAACAACACCACTGCCGCGGCAATCGCGAGCGTTGCCGCGAGCCAGCGGTGCCGGGTCACAAAACTGCCGCCATTATTCGTCATTCTTCGTTGTTCGCGCCTAATAACAAACGAATTACTGGACGCAATAACTGTACCACCTGCTGCCCCTGAGAGCTTTAGAAGGAAGCTGATGAATTAGATGCGCGAGGCTTCGGGAATGACCCGCAAATCCTTGAAGAATTTGGCGAATTTGTGAGGTTACAATGGGCCATGCCCAAACCGCCACGCTACACGCCCGAACACGCCCAGGCAGGCCTGGATGCGAAGTTCCCCGAGATCGAGACTTGGCCGAATCAGTTTGCAGGATATGAGATTGTGGTCGACGACCCTGAGTTTACTTCGGTTTGTCCAAAAACCGGATTGCCCGACTTTGGCATGCTTACCATCCGCTATATGCCAGACAAGCGCTGTCTGGAATTGAAATCGCTGAAGGAGTATCTGCAGGCTTACCGGAATCTAGGAATCTTTCAGGAGAACATTGTGAACCGCGTGCTGGACGATGTAGTGCGGTGGGCGCGTCCCGTATGGGCTGAGGTCAAGGGGGATTTTCGCCCGCGCGGCGGGATCTCGACGGTGATCGTGGCAAAGTGGCCGCGGCCAAAAGGGAAGTAAGCTGGGCTTTTGCCGCAGGGAGCGCTGACGTGAATCGAACCTTTTTGTGCGCCTAATGTCCCGCTGCGACAGATTTCAGCGGTTCGATTTGTTCCAGTTCTTTCGCCAGTTCGGACCTCGCGCAACCGATGTCATAGGCACCCTGCAGGTTCAGCCAGAACTGCTCCGTGGTCCCGAAGAACCGCGATAGGCGAAGGGCAGTATCTGCGGTGATGCCTCGCCGTTGCAGGACGATGTCGTTAATGCGCGGTGGCGGAACACGCAGCCGCTTTGCCAGGGCGTTGGGAGAAATCGCCATGGGCTTCAGGAATTCCTCACGCAAAATCTCGCCGGGATGAATCTTCCAGGTTGGCGTGCCTTTTCTCCGAACACTCATCAGCTTTCTCCCCGCTTTCATTCTAGTCCCGAGTGCAATCCACAATACCGTTTAATGACCTCGTGATATATTCCTTCGCCAAGTGACCCAGACGAAACTTTATCCCTGGACCGCGCTCACTCTGCTGACGGCGCTGAACCTGCTCAACTACATCGATCGTTCTGTGTTGTTTGCGGTGCAGCCGCTGGTGCAAAGTGAATTCCATCTCACCAACACACAGGTCGGATACCTTACCAGCGCGTTTCTTGGCTTCTATATGATCGCCGCGCCGTTCACCGGGCCGCTCGCCGACCGCTATTCGCGCAAAAAGATCATCATTCTGGGCGCCATCTTCTGGAGTGCGCTCACCCTCCTGACCGCGGTCACGCACACTTACTGGGAGTTACTGGTTCGCCATACCCTGGTTGGGATTGGCGAAGCGACTTTCGTGACCATCGCGCCGACTTTCGTCGCCGATCTTTTTCCTGAGAACAAACGGGGCCGCATTTTTGGAGTGTTTTATCTGGCGATCCCCGTGGGCACAGCGGCCGGATATCTTCTGGGCGGCAAGCTCGGGCCACATCTTGGATGGCGGTATCCGTTTTACATCGCGGCGTTCCCTGGCTTCCTGCTCGCTCTCGCCCTGTTGTTCATTCCCGAGCCGCCGCGCGGCCAGTTCGATTCGCTGAAGGAAACTCCAGACCGCGCCACCCTGCGAGGATTGGCACGCAATCCTGCATTCTGGGCTGTCACCCTGGGCATGGCGGCAGGAACGTTTTCACTCGGAGGAATACAGGTCTGGATGCCGACTTTTCTTTCCCAAGTGCGCGGCTACAGCCTGGAAGCGGCAAATTTAACCTTCGGCAAAATCGTGGTGGTCGATGGCATCCTTGCCTCTTTAGCTGGAGGCTGGCTGGGAGACCGCCTGCTCCCGCGCATGAAAAGTTCGTACTATTTTGTGTCGGCGGTCAGCATGGGTCTCGGTGTACCGGTCATGATCGTTGCCTTGTTCAGCAAGGGAAAATTGATGGTGCCGGCCATCGCGGTGGCGGCGTTTCTTTTATTGTTCAATACTTCGCCTCTGAACACGGCTCTCGTGAACTCGGTCGGCGCGCACATCCGCGCGACCGCGATCGCCGTCAATATTTTCATCTTCCATCTATTAGGCGACGTGCCTTCGCCAACCCTTATGGGATACGTTGCCGACCGGCGCTCGCTTGAAGCTGCCTTCATTCTGCCGGTCATCGCAATGGCGGTTTCTTCTGCCATACTGTTTTACGGTATGCGATTCGCTCCTCCAGTACGCGTCGACGGCGAAGCTGGATCCCTCGGCGGCCAGCCGGGATGATTCATTTTCACTGGGCCGTCTCACATTGGGGCGTTCTTCATTGGGCCGTCTTTCATTGGATTGCCGGCAGCTTCCTCGCCCTGGTCTGGTTTTCCCGCCTGCTGGATGCCGCTTTGGGCATGCCCAAAGTAGCCGACATCTCGTATCCCGAATGGAATCGCAAACCAGCCACTCCAAACGGAAATCCCCGCGTCAGCATCATTGTTCCGGCACGCAACGAAGAAGAACACATTGGGCCGGCACTCACCAGGCTGCTCACTCTCGATTACGACAACTACGAGATCATCGCCATAAACGATCGTTCCACCGATCGCACCGGCGAAGTCATCGACGGAGTTGCATCCAGGCCGGAAGCTAATGGTCGAATGAAAGTCATTCACATTGCCGAGTTGCCCGCGGGTTGGTTGGGCAAAGTTCACGCGATGTGGAGCGCGGCTAATCAGGCAACTGGAGATTGGCTGCTGTTTACCGATGCCGACGTGCTTTTCCGCCCCGACGTGCTCACCCGCGCTTTGGCTTACGCCGAAACCGAAGCCGCCGACCACCTCGTCTTGTTCCCTCGCATCATCATGCACAGCCCCGGCGAAAGAATGACAGTCGCTTTTTTCCAAACTCTTTTCGTCTTCGGACATCGCCCCTGGAAAGTGGCGGACCCCAAAACGAAAGACCATATCGGAGTGGGCGCGTTCAACCTAGTCCGCCGCCGTGTGTACGACGCGGTCGGCGGATACAAGGCGTTGCGCTTCGAAGTGGTCGACGACATGAAGCTGGGCAAAATCGTGAAGAATGCCGGATACGCCCAGCGCAACGTCTACGGTGCCGACCTGATTTCGCTCCGCTGGGCCAAGGGCGCAATGGGCATGGTCAACAACCTCACCAAGAATTCCTTTGCGATCATGTCGTTCCAGTCCTGGAGACTTTTGCTTTCCGCGTTTGCCCTGGCGTTTCTAAACATCACGCCGTTCGCCGGAATCTGGCTTGCTCACGGGTGGGCTCGCTTGCCGTATGCGCTCGCCCTCGCATCCATATTCGGTATTTATGTGGGAATGTCATGGGAGTCGGACATCCCGGCATATTATTTCGTTCTGCATCCCGTCGGCGCCGCCATCTTCGTTTACATCATGCTGCGCTCCATGACGCTGACTCTGGCGCACGGCGGCGTGGTCTGGAGGGGAACGTTCTATCCGCTCGAGGATCTAAGAAAAGGCATGGTCTAGCAGGCCGCGGATCCCCACGTTGATGCGGACCCAGGTTTAGTAAAGTGTCATTCCGAGCGAAGTCGAGGAACCTCGCGTTTCCAACTAGGTGCCGGATCAGCCAACCTTGGTCGTCCAATTCTGCGCCTAAGCGAACCCTGAACACGCCGTGACGGAAACTCCTCGGGACCAGGGTCCTAACTCACAGATTTTCTTCTCTTGACGCTCCTTCGCCCCTGGAGGAAAATTGGCCGCTCGGTACGCCTCCATGACTTCAATGACAAGGATGGAATCGATCCTTGGGTTCTAAGGAGACTCCCCATGCAGGCCAACAGATCTTCCAGCGCATTCATAGCGACTCTGGCGATCTTTACGGTAACCCTCCTCGCTGCGAGCACGCCCGCGGCCGCGCAAAAGGAAAAACTGCTGTATAGCTTCAACGCCGCGGACGGGGCTTATCCGCGGGCGGGCCTGATTTTCGATAACGCCGGCAACCTTTATGGCACGACCAGCGGAGGCGGGGCTTATGACGAAGGTGCGGTTTTTGAGCTGATGCGCAAAACAGGCGGACGCTGGATCGAAAGGATTCTGCATAATTTCAAAGGCGGCGCGGACGGCGCCTATCCCTTGGCAAACCTGATCTTCGATGCCAGTGGCAATCTCTACGGCACGACTTACGCGGGCGGAGTCCACGCCTCCGGCACAGTATTCGAGTTGACGCCCGAAGCAACGTCCGGCTGGACCGAGAAACTACTGTATGCCTTCGGGAGCCGCAGCGAGGACGGGATGTTTCCTAACGCCGGACTGACGCTGGATGGCTCCGGAAATCTCTACGGCACGACTTATAAGGGTGGAACCGGTTCCTCGGGTACGGTATTCGAGCTGACACCGAAGGCGAGCAGTGGCTGGACCGAGAAGGTATTGCATAGTTTCGGCCAAGGCAATGACGGAGCTTCACCCTACGCTAGCCTGATCATCGACACCGCCGGGAACCTCTACAGCACTACTTTCTATGGTGGGGCTGACGGCGTAGGCACGGTATTTGAGCTGACGCCTGAAGCAGGCGGAAAATGGGTGGAGAAAGTGCTGCACAGCTTCAACGGTAAAGACGGGAAAAACCCTTCCGCCAGCCTGATCTTCGACGCCTTAGGCAATCTGTATGGTCCAACGGCAGACTCAATATTCGAGTTGATGCCGAAAACGGGCGGCGGCTGGACGGAAAAGGTGCTGTATAACTTCGGCTCCACGGGCGACTTGATCTTCGATGGCGCCGGCAAGCTCTATGGCACGACGTATCTGGGCGGCCCTCACGACCAAGGTACCGTGTTCGAGTTGACCCGCGAAGCGGATGGGAAGTGGAAGTATTTAGTTGTGTACTCCTTCCTCGGCGGTGTCGACGGGGCCAATCCCTTCGCCGGTTTAGCACTCGACCGCTCAGGCAACATGTATGACACAACGTATTTCGGTGGCACCGAAGGCCAAGGTACCGTCTTCGAGTTCACACCTTAGCGGATCGACAAGTTTGTTAGTGAGGTCGCTAATTATTGCGGCGGCGAAGGGCTGTCGATGGAATCAGTGTCAGCCGGAACATCGATCGGAATCTTCGCCGGTTGCTTTTTCTTGTGAGCTGCATACGTGGGCTTTGGCAGGCTAAACGATCCCGCGCTATAGTGGCCTTTATTTTCTACGTCGTAATTCTTGGGCAGCTTCGGAATCCGCAGGCCTTCTCCGCCGAGCTGCCGCAATTGCTGGAGAACGATCTCCGCCCGTCCGTCGTATTCTTTAACCGGACCGTGGACCTCGATCACCTGATTCTGCAACTGGCTCACATCCCCGATGCGCTTTAGATCATGGGGAAAAACCACGACCGTGAATGGACACACCATGGAATCCTGGCAGAAATCAAAAAGCGTCACGCCCCGCCCGGCATGCTTCACCCGAAAAACTTTGCCAGTGACGCATTGGTCCTCCCCGATGTGCTGCCGTGCCTCAGCAATGGGAATGCAATCTGCCCCAGCGAAGGATGCAGACAAAAGCAAAGTGACTAAGACGCCGCCGATCGGCAGCCGATCGAATCTATCGCGAAGCCGGATTAGGGAAACGAGTAAAGCAAGAGCATCCCGCACTTAACAATTGTAGGGCGCGCACCTAAAGTTGAGACGGAATCAGCAATGAAAAACCGCAGACGTTCCCAAAACAGAAAAAGGCGGACAAAGGGCTGGTCTCGAATGGGCCGGCCCCCGTCGCCCATAAATGAAGAATGGAATCTCTTTAATTAAACGACTTCACCGCGCTGGCTTCGTCATCGCGCACGTCGAAGACGGTGTAGAGCTTGGTGATCTGCAGCAAGTCGTGCACTTTCTTCGTCAGGTTCAGCAGTTTGAGTTCGCCGCCCTGGTTGCGAACCGTGGTAAAGGCGCTGACCAGCTCGCCAATGCCCGAGCTGTCTATATAGGTCACGTCGCCGAGGTTGAGCAGAATCTTTTTCTGGCCCTTGGAAAGCAGCTCGCGCACCGTGTCCCGCAGAATCACGCTGCCTTCGCCGAGCGTGATACGGCCACTGCAATCCACGATGGTGACGCCATCAACCTGACGAGTACTGGTCTTCATGCTCACTGAGAAGCCTCCTTAACGTCCCCGGATGGTCCGTGAACGTGCTTTACGAGTTTAATTTCGGTGCCCGTCTGGGACGGATGAATCTGCACCTCGTCCATGAACGAGCGGATTAAAAAAATTCCCCGTCCCGAAGTCTTTAAAAGATTCTCCGGAGCCAACGGATCGGGAATCTTGGCCAGATCTAACCCTTTGCCCTGGTCGCGAATAGTGATGACCAAGTCATTGCCAGTTCGTTCAAATTCGAGTTTAACCTTCTTCTCTGGATCATAAGCATTGCCATGCAGCACGGCATTTACCGCGGCTTCACGCACGGCCATGGAAATCTGCATGACGACATCCTCGTCGAATCCGCTTTCCGCCGCGATGCGGCTGGCTGTTTGCTCGGCGTTATCGACGGTCTCCAGCGTCGAATCGAGCGTATAGGAGACCCGCAGTTCGGTCATGGCAAAATGTCTGTGAACCAGCCCCGCAAATCCAAAACCGTGGGGACCCGAAACATCGCACCCAAAAACTCCGCTCTCCCGAGCCGGCCACGGAGCGCCTTCGCTTCGCGCGAGCCAAAAGCCCCCGATCAGCGGATTGGGTAGTTTGCCTTGCTGCTGTGGAAATGTCAACGCGCGGATTATACGCTCCGATTTTGCTCTCCTGCGAGACGCCAACCCTGATTAGACACCGCGCCCCGTAAGAACACGCAAAAGCCTTCTGGCTTCCTGCTCCGCAGTTGGGTATTCTCTCAGAGCGATGTCATCGCTCGCGCTTACCGAACTGCTGGGTCTGCCGGTCTTTGAGCCGACCGGAGGCCAGTGCGGGCGTGTGCGCGAACTGGCGGTTGCACCGCAGGAGGATCGCGCTCGCATCGCCGTGTTAATCGTCCGCACCAAGGGCGGCGACCGCGTGATGCCATTCAGCGCCGTGCACTCGATCAATGGCGGCCTGCGCATTGACAGCGCAGCCTCAGCGTGGCCCATCGCGGACGGATCCGAAGGTCTCTTTCTGCTCGCCCGTGACCTGCTCGACCAGCAGATTATTGACGTTCACGGACGCAAAGTTGTCCGCGTCAACGACGTCGAACTCTTTCAGGAACCCGGCAACCGTCATCCCATGCTGCGCGTCGGTTCCGTCGACGTAGGCGCGCGAGGTGCGGTTCGGCGCCTGCTCAAGGGAGTGGTTCCGATTACGGCGCTCCGATCTTTGCTGCGTCAGATCCCCGAGCGTCAAATACCCTGGGACTTCGTCGACCTGATCGAAACCGATCCGGCCCGCCGGGTAAAGCTGAAAATCTCCCACGAACGCCTGGCCCGGCTCCATCCGGCGGATATTGCCGACATCGTAGAAGACCTTGCGCCCGACGAGCGCGAGGCGGTTTTCGAGACTCTGGACGAAGAAGTCGCCGCCGAGGCCCTCGAAGAAGTTGATCCCAAGGTGCAAAAGGCAATCGTCGAGTCGCTCGATTCCGACCGCGCCGCCGACATTGTCGAAGAGATGGATCCCGACGCTGCCGCCGACCTCCTGGCCGATCTGCCCGCTGAGACTTCCGCCGACATCCTGCAGGAAATGGCTCCCGAAGAGCGCAAGGAGATGGTCGAACTCCTCGAGCACAAGGAGAACACCGCCGCCGGCCGCATGAACACGGATTATCTTGCCGTGGGCGTCAGCGCCACGGCCAAGGATGCAATCGACACTTTGCGCAGCTTCGAAGGCGGAATCGAAACCGTGAGTACCATTTATCTGGTCGATTCCCACGGCACCCTGGCCGGTGCCGTGCCCCTGGCCAAACTTGTGCTGGCCTCGCCGGAAACGGCAATGCTCTCTCTCACACGGGAGCCGCTGATCTCGTGCCACGAGGAAGCGAAAGAGCACGAGTTTGCCGAACTCTTCGACAAATACAATCTGCTGACCCTCCCCGTGATCGACGATCAGAGCAAGCTGGCCGGAGTCATTACCTCCGACGACGTAATCAGCATCCTCCGAGCCAAGTTGTAGGAATCACATGCCACGCGTTTGATCGGCCTCGGCTAGAAGCCCCCGCCTCGGAAAAGAATGCGGAAAGCTGGGCCAGCCGACCGGTGTTTGTATTTCGTGGCATACTTGGGAGTACATCAAATGCGACGATGCGAGGTTACAGAATGAAAAAATGGTGGGCTTTCCCGACGGTACTGCTGATGCTCGCTCTGGCTGGATGCGCTCATCCACAGCCGGTTTATAATCAGTCGCCTCCTCCGCCACCACCGCCGCCAGTCGAGTTTCGCGAGGCCGCCCAGCAAGGTCTCTTTGACGGATACCAAGCGGCAAAGAGCGATCTCGCAGCTCAAAGGCCGCCGAACGTCGAAGGGCAGGAAGCATTCCGCAATCCGCCGGTGCCACCCGAAGCGGCTGAGGCTTACCGCCGATCTTTCCGTAATGGCTACGATGCCTTTCTCCATGGCGCACCCCCGCCGCCTCAGAACCGCTGACCTGCGTCCCGAAAGCGCAGGTTGCACAGAGCGTGGCAGATTGTTTTACGTCGGGTCGCCCATCCAAGCGTCCTTTGTATGGGTGGGATTTTAGCGAAAGCGACGAGCCTTTCAACCAAGATCATCAACGTGGAACAAGCGCATCCACCATTAACCAATTGTCATCCTGAGCGAGGAATCGTCGCGCAGCGAACGATTCCGTAGTCGAAGGATCTTGTGTTCCCCATTCAGCCTGTAAGTAACAGGGAATTCTCACCTCTATGATTTTTCACCTGTTCAGATTTCACTTCTCCGTTTATTCTGTCTGATCGTTTGAGAATTTTCTCATCGTATGTCTGCGAATTGGACGCATGAAATTCCTGAAACGCACGAAGACTTGGATCGTGTTGTTCTTCGCCGTAGTCGGTCCGGGTTTCATCACCGCGAACGTCGACAACGATGCCAACGGCATCTACACCTATTCGGCTGCCGGGGCGCAGTTCGGGAACCTGCTGCTGTGGACGTTAATCCCGATTACGCTGGCCCTCATCGTGGTGCAGGAGATCTGTGCCCGCATGGGCGCGGTCACCGGCAAGGGCCTTAGCGACCTCATCCGCGAGGAATTCGGTTTCCGCATTACCTTCTTCATGATGATCGGAATCCTGGTCATCAACTTCGGCAACGTGGTGGGCGAGTTTGCCGGAATCGCAGGCAGCCTCGAACTCTTCGGCCTCTCGAAATATATTACGGTGCCGGTCTGCGCCGTGATCGTCTGGCTCATCCCGGTCAAGGGCCACTACAAGAGCGTGGAAAAAGTTTTTCTGGCCGCATCGTTTTTCTACGTGACCTACATCTTCGCTGGCTTCTTTGCCAAACCAGCCTGGATCGAGGCTTTGGTGGCGACGGTGAAGCCTCCGCCGAAGGCCGCCTTCATGCTTCCGGGATATCTGTACATGACGATCGGCGTCGTCGGAACGACGATCGCCCCCTGGATGCAGTTCTATTTGCAATCCTCGATCGTAGAAAAAGGAGTAACCAAGCGCCAATACAAAGCTTCGCAAATCGACGTAATCGCGGGCTGCATTTTTACCGACATCGTGGCCTGGTTCATCATCGTGGCCTGCGCCGCGACGCTTTACGTGCACGGCTACCACAACATTTCCGACGCCAAAGACGCCGCCCAGGCCCTGCGCCCGCTCGCGGGAGATTTTGCGTATATCCTTTTCGCGGTGGGGTTGTTTAATGCTTCGCTCTTTGCGGCTTCGATTTTGCCGCTGTCGACTGCTTACACGGTTTGCGAGGGGTTGGGATTTGAATCCGGGGTGGGGAAGAAATTCTCTGAAGCACCCGTGTTCTATTGGCTTTACACCATTCTGATCATCGCTGGCGCGGCGGTGATTCTGGTCCCCGACTTGCCGCTGGTGAAGATCTCGATTCTGTCGCAAGTGGTGAACGGAGTGGCGGTTCCTCCGGTGCTGGTTTTCATGCTCCTGCTGGTGAACAAGAAAGAGCTGATGGGCGAGTATGTGAACTCGCGGATCTATAACTGGACGGCTTGGGCTACGACCGTGATCATGACCGTGCTGAGCATCGCCTGGTTCTGGACGTTACGATCGGGGCAGTAAGATCGAAAAGTTCCCTTCGAAGCATCAAATAAACCTACAGAAGCAGCAAACTTTGGGCTACTTTTTTGCCTCTGAGTGTGTCAGAATCCTTCGTGGTGGGTGGGGTTATGCTGCGTGCCGTGCTCCCGATTTTCCTGAGTCTCCTGCTGGTGTGCGCCTTGGCTGCCGCGCAGGATCAATCGACCTCGAACACCATCGCTTCGCTCCCTACCACTACATCCGCCACTGCTCCTCTACCCAAGGCAGCTAAAACCTATCACGATGGAAGCTTGCGCGACATCGATGCGATCGGCAACCGGAAGGTAGGTTGCGAGCGCGGTCTGGGCAACTGGTACAGCCTGGAAAAACAGATCGACATGGGGCGAGGGTATGCCCGGCAGATTGAATCTACGACCAAGCTGGTGACGGACCCGGAAATAACCGAATACGTAAATCGCATCGGGCAAAATCTGGTGAGGAACTCCGACGCCCAGGTACCATTCACAATCAAGGTGGTGGATACCGACGATATTAATGCCTTTGCGTTGCCCGGCGGATTTTTCTACGTGGATTCGGGGCTGATTCTGTCGGCTGATAACGAGGCTGAACTGGCGGGCGTGATGTCTCACGAAATCGCGCACGTGGCAGCTTGTCATCTGGCGCGCGAAAATACGCGGGGGCAATTGATGCAGTTGGCGTCCATCCCGCTGATCTTTGTGGGCGGCGGAATCGGCTACGCGGCTCAGAGTCTGGCCAGCATGGCGATCCCCATGGGTTTTCTGAGATTTGCGCGTGGCTTCGAGTCGGAGGCGGACTTCCTCGGAGTCGAGTACTTGTACAAAGCTGGGTACGATCCGCAGGCGCTCACCTCATTTTTCGAAAAGATCAAAGCGTTGGATAAGCATAAGCCGGGCACTCTTGCGAAGACCTTCGAGACGCATCCTCAGACGCCGGACCGGATTGCCAAAACCCAGGACGAGATCAACACGCTGCTGCCGCCGGAGCCGGAGTACAAGCTGGACACCTCCGAGTTTCAAGACATCAAAGAGAGGTTGGCGCGACTGGAGAACCGTCACAAGATCGACAACGGCCACGACGGTGGTCCGACTCTGCGACGTGCCGCGTCCACGAGCAGCAGTGACGCCGGCAGTAGCAGCACCGATGATGATCGGCCCACGCTAAAACGCAGGGATGGCAGTTCGCCTTCTCAGTGAGCGTAAAGGCGGCACTCTTTCAAAGCGTTCGGTTTTACTCAACTAAGGTTTCCCACCCACCACCTAAACAATTTTCCCGTCGGCCAAATCCCGGACTAGGGGCAGATCGGCTTCGAGAAAATCGTACTTGGGCAATTCCGACCGCTGTGCCCATTGAACATCACGAAAGATTTTGTTTTCAATTTCTCCGTGGTAGTCGTGGACCACAAAGAAGTGCAACTCGACGGAGCCTCCGCCGGGATACTCGTGAATCATTCGCGAGACTTCTTCGCCGATCTTGGCGTCGATACCGAGCTCCTCATCCAACTCGCGCCGCAGCGCGTCCCGCGGCTGTTCGCCTTCTTCAATCTTGCCGCCGGGAAATTCCCACTTCAATGGCATGGTCTGATGACGAGTGCGCTGGCACACTAACACTTTTCCGTCCTTCAGGATTACCGCCGCGACGACTCGTTTCATGGGCAGACCATTATTCCACTGGGGTTAAAGCTCAACGGGACGAACACAGTTTTCATTTCCGGGACTTTTCGAGGTGTTGGCCAACCAGTACGGCGCAACGTTCGACTAGTTCACGATCTTCGTCTTTGAATGCCGCGGGGAAATGGCTATCGATGTCGAGTTCGCCCACGACTTTCCCCCGCACGAACACCGGAACCACGATTTCAGATTTGGTTTCTAGCGAACAAGCCAGATAGCGCGGATCCTTGCTGACATCATCAACGATCACGGTTTTGCCGGTCGAGGCAGCAGCGCCGCAGATTCCCTGGTGCAAAGGAATTCGCGTATGAGGCGTCATGGCCCCCTGAAATGCGCCGAGAACCAGCATTGGCGGTTCGCCATTAGAAGGCGTCTCGAGCATATAGAAACCCACCCAGTTGTACTTCAGCATTCGGTCGTGCAGAAGCTTGACGATCTCGAACATCAGGTCCTGAGCAGAGTTGGCTGCGCGGGCGAGTTGTTCCAACTCCCGATCAACGTCTTTGGTTTTGGTTGCAGGAGGCATAGGGGAATCTTAATTCAGGGATCAATCTTTCCGCATCGGCACTTCGGTAATACATCTTAGACCCGGAGGTTGTGGAAAATCTGCCGGATGAATGGCCGCAGCCAGCGCGCGCAGGCCTTGCACCAGGGTGGGCGCGGGAGTGTTCAAGAATTCGTCTCGAATGCAGTAGACGCGGTTTTCTTTGGCGGCGCGCATTGCTTCCCACCCGCGATCACGAATGATTTTCTCCAGAGGAACGCGGTCTCCCGCGCCGCACCATGCAGCCACGACCACATTGGGATTTTCCGCTAGAACTATTTCGGCGGATGTTTGTTTCCCCGGAGAGCCCACGAAGTCTCCGCCTGCGGCCGTCACCAGTTCGGCTACCCAGGGCTGCGAAGAGATCAAAGGTTTACCCCACTCCTCGCAGAAGATGCGAACCTGGTTAGTTCCGTTCGCTTGCCGACGAACCGTCTCGATTTCTTGTTGCATTTCGCGGATTACTTGCTCGCCGCGATCAGGCGCGCCCACGATCCCCGCGATGGCGGCAATATCGGTGTAGATGTCGGCGAGCGTCTTCGGCGCCAGGCCGAGAAAGCGCGCTCCGGACTTCAGGATTTCGGTCACTGCTTTTTCTTGGTAGGGGACAGAAGCGATCACCAAGTCGGGACGAGCAGCGACGATTTGCTCGGTACTCGCGGTCCAGGAGTCGGCGACGATGGTCGCCCCGTGTTTGCGGATGTCCGGGCAAACATCCACGCAATATTTTGTGCAAGCCACGACGCGGTCAAGTTCGCCAACAGCAGCCAGAATTACAGTTGCGCTTGGCTGCAGGGAGACAATTCGTCGGGGGGCATGGTCCTTAGACACGATAAACCAATCTTACAGGCCTTTGGATTCGATGCGCGTGGCGAGAAAGGAGACATCGCAAGAAATGTCTCGTTCGCGGCACGGTACAATTCTCTGGATGTATTCTCCCGAGCTTCTTGATCACTTTGAGCATCCGCGAAATGCGGGTGAAGTTTTGAATCCTGATGCAGTCGCGCAAGTCGAAAACCCGGCTTGCGGGGATATTTTGAAGTTGAGCTTGAAGATGGCTGAAGGCCACATCGTTGAAATCCGTTTTCTAGCAAAGGGATGCGTTCCCGCCATGGCTTGCGGCTCTGCGCTCACAGAGTTGGTACGCGGCAAAACCTTGGAAGCGGCAAGCGGATTGTCGCGGGAAGAGTTAGTGCAAGCGGTTGGGGGCTTGCCAGAAACTTCGGTTCACGCCAGCCACCTCGCTATGGATGCGCTGGCGTCCGCATTGAAGCAGGTCAAAATCTAGCCAGAGCCTTCACGGATGAACGCGGATATTGCTGGACAGGGGAAAAAGCAGGTCTCTCCACTTCGCTTCGCTCCGGATGACAGATTATTTGTCATTGAGATTGCATGCCATCCGGCCAGTAGATTTTCCAGCCGCGCTCGCGCGCTACCTGCTCCAGATCGGGGTTCGGATTCACGGCGAAACTATGCTGAGCGATGGCAAGCATGGCGGCGTCCCAGCGGGAGTTGCCGAATGCCGCGTCGGGATCTCTGCCGACTACCTCTCTTATCGCTCGCGGCTTGCCTTCGCCGGACGGCACTCGAATCAGGCGATTGGTGACGAGTCCTTCCTTGATCTCAACGGCTGCGGCTAAAATTTTCGTTTCATCGATCCCAAAATGTTTCATGGCTGCCTGAATCACCCACTCGTTGGTCGAGGAAACCACCCAGACGTCGCAGTCCTGGCTCTGCAGACGCTGAACCAAATGTCGTAACTCAGGAAAAATCTGCTTCACGAAGTTTTCATCGAAGAATTCCTTGGCGAGGCGCTGCACCTCAGCCTCGGCGAGCCCGCTGTGGATGGTCACCATTTCGCCGCACATGTCATCTTCCGTGACTTTGCCGGCTTTGTAGTCGGCATAGCGCGCCCGCACCCAGCGCTCGACGTCACTAGGGAGCACGCCTCGCTTCAGTTCCCAGTCGAAGAAGCGCTCACCGGCGTCCCCCGACCACAACGTGCCATCGCAATCGAAAACGGCGAATTGAGGGCGAAGGTCGAGAACCGAATGGATAAAATCTGAAGCCGGGATAACTGTAGTTGGGGTCACGTGTGGCATTCCATTTCCCATGAAGTTTTCGATCTGGGGGGCTACTGAGATAATGCCGCATACTCCTCGGGCGTGTCGACATTCAATGTGACCAGCGGATCATCGACGGCAACATAGACGATGTGCGGCAGATTCTGGTGTTCGATATCGCGCGCGTTCGCGGTCGGGGCAGCTTTCAAGAAAGCTTCGATCATCTCTCGTGCCACCAAATAGGGATGTCCATGCTTTCCGTTGAATTCCGGGATTACGGCCCATACGTCGCTGGGAGCGTCGGTGAATGCCGAGTAAAGTTTCTTCAATGTCGCGGCATTCGCCGGAGGCCGATCGACAAGAGTGACCATCGCGGAGTCGCGGCCTTCATTCAGAACTTCCTGCAGTCCGACCTGAAGTGAACTAAACTGTCCCCGGTCAGGGTCGGGATTCCGCACCAGAGAAGCCCCATTGGCATATACGATGGGGGCAAGATTGTTCTCGTTCTTGCCCACGACCACGATTACCTTATCGCTGAACAGATCGAGAGCCTGAATGGCGGCGGAAAGAAAAGTCTGGCCTGTGGATACGGAGCCGCTCGCAGCAGGTGGCCAGGGGAGCAGCGCCTTGTCCGTGCCCATGCGCGTGGATTGGCCGGCAGCAAGAATCACGGCGTAAAGGCCAGGCGCGTGGGGCATGAGCTGAAGATAGCAGAATTTCAGGCGGGTTGGAGCGGAGATCAGTTGTCCGTTCGCAGTTCCCGGTGCTCAGATTGGGCTAGTCTTCTTTGCGAGCTTCAACCGAGTGCTCGGCCGGATTCGATTCGGTCGTGCGGCTTTTGAACCAGCTCATGTGAGGCAAGGCCCGTTCCGAACGGCGACGCACGGCAATTAATTCGGCGGTTATCGCGACTGCAATCTCTTCCGGCGTAATGGCACCAATATCCAAACCGACGGGCGCGTGTACGCGCTCGAAAAGTTCTGCTGGAATGCCTTCTTTGGTCAGCTCGCGGAATATCGTGATCGTCTTGCGTTTGGAACCGATCATGCCAATGTAGCGCGCCTCAGTCTGCACCGCCCAGCGTAGCACCCGCATGTCGTCGCGATGCCCGCGAGTCACGATCACGATGTACGACGACTGATTTGGCGAGAGCCCGGCCATTGCATGTTCGAAATCCTGCGCGATGACTTCTTTGGCTTCGGGGAAACGCTCGCGGCTGGCGTAGGTTTCGCGGTCATCGACGATAGTGACCTCAAAACCAGCGCCGCGAGCCACCTTGTAAAGATTGACTGACACGTGGCCTGCACCGAAAATATAAAGTAACGCTGGAGGTAGGACGGGTTCGATGAAGATATCGAGCGTGCCTCCGCAGACGAGGCCGGTGTCGTACTTGGGATCTTGATTGAGATTGAAAGTCAGGCTTCGCGGCTTCTCGCTTTCCATCACTTCGCGGGCGGCCTGCCAGACTTCGGCCTCGACGCAGCCTCCGCCGATAGTGCCGGCGATGGAGCCGTCATCGCGGACCAACATCTTCGCGGTCTCGAACGAGGGGATCGAGCCGCGCACATTGACGATGGTCGCCACCGCGCCTCGGCGGCCTTCCTGCCGCAGCTTCACGATCTCCTCGTAGATGTCCATCCAGGCTCGATTATTGGGTTTTTCGTCAGGCAAGTCAAACCGCGCGCGGGTTTGGCATTTGGGCGCAAAGGCCTTCTGTCTTCGAAGGAACATTAGGCCTCATACGCTGGACTCTAGTAAGAACTTTGACGTTTGAGTAGTATTGGCGAGCTGTTCTTAGTGCAATCCGCGCAGTTCTGGTTAGGAGGAATTCATGAAACATGTGATCCGATATGGCTTCGTGCTTATGCTCTCTCTTATGCTTGGTTCGAATGCGTGGGCGCAATGGTCGTCTGATCCTTCGGTGAACCTCGCGTTGGCCAACAAGAGTGACGGCGCCGATCAAGTGCAGCCGAAAGTGAAGCCGTTGCCGGATCACGGATGGTACGTCAGTTGGTTCGATGCCGACCCGAACAGTCCGCCGCCGGTTGGTTACAGCGTCTTTCTGCAGCGGCTCGGTCCTGCCGGTTTCCAGGTCTTCAAGCACGGTGGCATTGAAGTTGCCCACCTCAGCAATAGTTCTACTGAAGACTATGGCCTTGATATCGATACGGAAGGCAACGCGCTCCTGGCTTTCCTCGACACACGTGAAGGATCGAACCAGCAGGTGACTGCGGCCAAGATGAGTCCGGAGGGAAAAGCATTGTGGGGACCGCGCGGAGTGCAGCTCACCACGGGTACCGCGAACTCTAACGGATCGCCGAAAATTGCCGGCACGAGTGATGGCGGGGTCGTCGTCGCGTGGATCAGCAACAGCAACACGATGCTCCAGAAACTGGACGCGAACGGCAAGCCGCAGTGGGGCAACGGCGTGGTGTTGAGCAAATCCAATTACAACTATTGGCTCGCTGATCTCCACGCCGCTGACAACGGGTCGGTCATTGTTTCCTGGGTGAGCAATCAGGGTTTTGGCAGCAATAATCTGCTGCTCACTAACAAGTTGTCCGACACGGGCGCGCTGATGTGGGGCGCGAATCACGTAACCCTTTTCGATACCGGCTCGCTTCAGTTCGGCAACTTTCCTTATTTTGTGCCCGATGGACAAGGCGGCGCGGTTTTCACTTGGTATACCAGTTCGCCGACTTTGCAATGTTTCGCCCAGCATATTTTGGCTGACGGCAGCGCGGCCTTTGCGAAAAACGGCGCCTTGGCCTCAACCGACACATCGCAGGTGCGAGTCGATCCTGCAGCTTCTTACCGCGCCGCCACCAACGAAGTATTTCTGGTTTGGACTGAGGAAGATTCTAACCAGGTGTTGAATGGAATCTACGCACAGAAGTTCGGGCCCAAGGGAGGACGGCTTTGGGGACAGACCGGGCTGGTGATCGTGCCCCTCGGCGCGGACCAGGAGATTCTTCCCACGAACGTACAGATCGGATCCGGCGCGCTGATGTTCTGGATCGACATGGTGGGGTACGGAAACGCATCGATTCAGGCCACGCGACTGATGGGCAACGGCCAGGTCAAATGCGCGCAGTTCCCGGTCTCTACCCCAGAATCAAACAAAGGTAGGCCGGTCGCAGACATCGTAAGGGCCACTGGCCTATCGGCCATCGCTTTCGAAGACGACCGCCTCGGCAGCAACGGCATTTACATTCAGAATGTGAACGGAGACTGCTCGCTGGGTCCGAAGTAAACAGGTCGGTCGAAGTTATTAGAAAGCAGAAGCCTCGGGTCATCACTCCCGAGGCTTGTTTGCTTATAGTCAGTCGGACACGGCCCCGCCAATCTAATCGCCCCGCTGCGGATGCGACACGGCCAGGAATTGACCAGCAGACTTGTGGTAGCTTCTTAACTTACCAAAGACGCATGAAAGCCGTTCGCATACACGAATTCGGTGGCCCAGAAGTTCTTCGCTACGAAGACATACCCGACGCGCAGCCACGCAAGGATCGGGTTCTCGTCCGGATCAAAGCCTGCGCGATGAACCATCTCGACATCTGGGTACGCAAGGGACTGCCTGGTGTGAAGCTGCCGCACATTCTGGGCAGCGACATCGCAGGGGAAATCGTAGCCGTCGGCGAATATGTTACCGGCTTCACTCCCGGTCAGCGCGTCGTTCTGGCCCCGATGCACTTCTGCAATCACTGCGCCAAGTGCGCTGCCGGACTTCAGAATCAATGCCCTGCGTTTACCGCGCTCGGCAACGGTGTCGACGGTGGTTATTGCGAATTGATCGCCGTCCCGCCAGTGAATGTAATTCCTATCCCCGACAATCTGGACTTCATTCAAGCCGCCAGCGTTCCTTTGGTATTTCTCACTGCCTGGCACATGCTCGTCGGCCGCGCGGGGATTCGTCTGGGGCAAACCGTGCTAGTCCTCGGCGCCGGTTCCGGCGTCGGAATTGCCGCCATTCAGATTGCCAAGCTATTTCACGCTCGCGTCATCACCACTGCGGGAGATGAAAAAAAGCTGGAAAAAGCGCATGCGCTTGGCGCGGATTTCGGTATCAATCATTACACGCAGAAAATCTCGCAAGAAGTGCGGAAGATTACCAACAAAGAAGGCGTGGACATCGTGGTCGAGCACGTAGGCACGGCTACGTGGGATGAAAGTATGAAGTCGCTCAAGCCGGGCGGAACGATCGTCACCTGCGGGGCGACCACCGGCTTCAACGCCACGTTCGACCTGCGCTTTTTGTTTTCGCGCCAGCTCAATTTTCTTGGCTCTTACATGGGAACGATGTCTGAGCTGCGTGAGGTGCTGAACTATGTTTTTGCTGGACGTCTGCGGCCGGTCGTGGACCGCGCATTTCCTTTGCAAGAAGCCCGCGCGGCCCACGAGTACATGGAGAAGAGCCAGATGTTCGGCAAAATTGTGCTAAACACGTAATGATCTATTTTTTCGTTCCTTTCTTCGGGGGCACCGGTTTTGGTTTCTTGCCTCCGCCACTGGGAGCGTGAGTTCCAGACACGATCTGCGCTTGCGTCAGGTCCACGTTTACCGAATCCCTCACCGTCACTATGCCGTTGCTGGCCGTCTTGAATGTGATAGACAGCGTCTTGGCGTCAGTCGTGATCGTCAAATAGCCAAATTCCACAATAGGGTCGACCTCGAGAGTGGTGTCGCCAATCGTGTATGGCGCTTTGGGTGCCGCCGCTTGCGGTGGTGTCGCTGCGTATCCTCCTGATCCAGAAACCACATAAGGTGTCTGCTTACCATTCACCACGCGCGTGAAGCGTTGGTACAGGTGAGCGTGTCCCGAGAGCACAACATCAGGCCATAACCCCGCCGCCTGACAACAACTGTCGAGATCTTTCTCAACGCCAACCGAGCCGCCGTGCTTGGCGTCTACCGATGCTGGAGGATGGTGAACCGCAATAATAATGGCGCGTTTTCCCGCCTGGCGATCCGGCTTCAAGCGTTTGAGTTCGCTTTGCAGGAAAGCCAGTTGGGCGTTTCCTACAACAGGGAATTTACCGCCCTGCGACGAAATCACTCCCGCGCCCGAATCCAGAACGTTGCTGTAGAGGCCGATGATCGAAACGTAAGGAGCATCGAGTGTGAAATAAACTCCCGGCTGCGTCATGACCGTGCGTACCAGGCCGCCGGAGTCGGGCGAAGGTCCGGGAGCGTCGGCGCAGAAATTTCGCAGGAACGCCTCCAGCGTTTGAACCTGCGGAGTCGCTGACGTTGCACCAAAAAGCATGCCGTCGTGATTTCCTGGAATCGCAAAGATGGGACGGTCGTAATCGCGGAAGGGCTCATAGAACTGGTCGTAATAATATTGCGCTTCGCCGAAGTTGTAGATCACATCGCCGAGGTGAAAAAAGAATGCCGGGCCGGTCACGCCTCCGGATTGCACATCGGCCGCCATAGCATCGGCGACGCCGGCCTCATCTGCAATCGCGGTCGCGGGCACTCCCTTGGCCGCGCCCGTGTCACCCACAGAATGAAAAGTAATTCGTCCGGTGGTGTTGATGGCGTCAAGAACTTCGGTGGGGACGAAATCCTGCAGATCGAGATACGGCGGCACGCCGGTGCGCGGCGCGGGAAAGGGCTGTACTTGATCCTTGTGCGCGAGGTAATAAGGCGAGTTGTAATATTGCGCGCTGGTGTTGTCGATTTGAAAAGAAGTCTCGTCGGGGCTGGGCGTCGGATCGGCGTAAAGCCGAGTCCCGGGACCAACCAGGGCCGCTCTCGTTTTCGGTAGCTTTATCCGCACTGTGTGCCTCCTCAAATTCAAGCCCGTGGTGATTGTCCAATGTGATGCGGCGCGGGCATTCCGTCGCTCACGGCATGTCGCAAGATGTCCAAGGGCTCACAATCGGAGGGGAATACGAGGGAATCCTATCGCAGAGACTTACATTGTCAAGCGGATTTTCGGAAGAACGGTACAACCTGTATATCCGCGGCTGACTTGTCTTGCATTTGGACACTGCCGACGCCGACAGGTAAAATAAAAATAATGTCCGACGATCTCAAGTTCGGTCCCTATGTCACGGTTGAAAACGGTAAGCGCGTGGTCAAAGACCTGACTTACGGGAATCCCACGCCCGAGGGCGTCGTCCTGACTACCATGGACAACGCGGTCAACTGGATGCGCAAGAATTCGATTTGGCCGATGACCTTCGGCTTGGCCTGCTGCGCGATCGAGATGATGAGCATGGGCGCGTCGCGGTTCGACATTGCTCGCTTCGGCGCCGAAGTGTTTCGGCCTTCTCCGCGGCAATCCGATCTTATTATCATTGCCGGACGCGTCTCCAATAAAATGGCTCCCGTGATCCGCCAGCTGTGGGAGCAGATGCCCGAGCCCAAGTGGGTGATTTCGATGGGAGCCTGCGCGACTTCGGGCGGCGTGTTCAATAATTACGCGCTAGTGCAAAGTGTGAATCAGGTCATTCCCGTTGACGTATACGTCCCCGGCTGTCCACCGCGGCCCGAGCAGTTGATTTACGCCATCACTCTGCTGCAAGAAAAAATTCAGCAAGAGCGCGGCACCATCAAGCGCGCATTGAATATCTCCTAGTCACGCCGGGTCGCTCGTTTCCACCCAAGTGGAGCTCTGAAAACCTTTTCGCGACAAAGCATGGGTGAGGACGCCCGCGCCTACACCGTTGTGATACAAACACTGCATGCAAAGACCGACCGACGCAATCAGCGGTCCAACCATTGTGGCGCAAGCGCCCTGCCGTGCGGACCTCGCGGGAGGTACTCTCGATCTGTGGCCGCTTTACATGTTCCATGCCGGCGCGCTGACTTTAAATTTTGCTGTCAATATTCAGACCACCTGCCGGATCACGCCGCTCAAGGGAAAACGCATTCATGTGCGTTCCCTCGACACGAAGAAAGAAGAACTCTTTCCCAGTTTCGATGCTTTGCGCGCTGCGCGCCGCTTTCGGCTCCCCCTCGCGGCAAGGCTGCTGCAGTTTTTCGCGCCCCGAGAAGGCTTGCTGATCGAAACCGATTCCGAATCTCCGGCCGGCGCCGGCATCTCTGGATCTTCCGCCCTTATGATCGCCGCGACTGCAGCCCTGGCGCGCTTCACGGAGCGCCATCTGACTTTCGAACAGATGCGGATGATCGCGCAAAACGTGGAGGCTCAGATCATTGCCGTGCCCACCGGTTGTCAGGACTACTACCCAGCTCTCTACGGTGGAGTGAGCGCCATTCACCTCGACGCCGATGGCATTCACCGCGAAGCTGTCCCGGTGATGCCGGAGGAGATCGAGTCGCGTTTTGTGTTGGCGTACACGGGCGCGCCGAGAAAGTCGGGAATCAATAATTGGGAAGTCTTCAAAGCTCACATCAACGGAGATCGGCATGTGTTCCGGAACTTCGAACGCATCTCCGAAATCGCTCGTGCCATGCACCACTCCTTGTCTCGGGCCGATTGGGCGGAAGTAGCTCGACTCCTGCGCGAGGAGTGGAAGCTGCGCCGCACTAATGCACCCGGCATCACTACGCCGCTGATCGACAAATTGATCTCAGTGGCGGCGCGGCACGGAGGTAAGGCAGCCAAGGCTTGCGGCGCAGGCGGCGGAGGCTGCGCGATTTTCCTCGTAGAAGAAGGCGCAGCCAGCCGCGTGGCAACCGCAATTGGGGATAACGGCGGCCGTGTCCTGCCGCTGCAAGTGGCGCGAGGCGGCGTCCGTTTGTGGGTCGAGGACTGAGAGGATACAGTCAACCAACAGGACTGATGGGCTACATTTTGGGCAAAAACTTTCCCGCCAATCTGGCCGAACGGGCGCTATAATCGCCTTATTAGTGCCTGGGTGCCCCGTGAAGCTTCGCTCGGTTTCGGCTCTGGTTGTCTTGCTCTGCGGTTGCCTCGGTGTAAGCGCTTCCGATCAGACATCTTCCTCCCGGAACCAGGATTCCATCCCCCACCTTTCCAAACAAACGCGCATGGATCTGATTCACGGGCTCGCCGATGAGCTGATCTACATTCGCACTCCATTCCCGATGGGAAAAATTGGTCTGTCGCTGAAAAACGGTGTCATCTCGCCGAGCGGAGCGGACCTGCAGCACCTGATGGCCCTGTGGGGCCCGGCGGTGAAGCCTGGAGACGAAGCGCGCATTACGAGCGTTGAGATCAAATCGGACAGAATCCGCTTCGAGATTAACGGCGGCCCGGTCAAAAAGCAGAAGTGGTATCAGCGCATCGAATTTGGCGGAAACATGAATACGTCTCCGGTCTCGCCCGGAGATCAGAATGCAAATCCGCGCGGCACCTACGTCGATCTCGAATTCGATCACTACGTTCCCGACCTGACTCCGCAAAAGTTTAAAGACCTGCTCCGTCCTGTATTTGACTTTGACGCCAAATCAGCCATGGAAGCCTATCTCGACACGGTTCCGCCCAAAGTCAAAGAAGCAATCCAGAACCATCACGTGCTCGTCGGCATGAATCGCGAGATGTTGATTTACGCTAAGGGTCGCCCACCCAAAAAGATTCGCGAGAAGGATGGAGAGATCGAGTACGAAGACTGGATCTACGGCGAGCCGCCCCAGGACGTGGACTTCGTGCGTCTGGTGGGCGATGAAGTGGTCCGCGTCGAAACCATGAAGGTTGACGGCAGCAAAACTCTGCGGACTGCGAAAGAGGTCGATCTCGAGCCACCGGCAAGCGTGGCCAAGGCTTCGCAGCAAAAACCGCCGAATGCTCCCAGCCTGCGGCGTCCGGGAGAACCAGTGCTAGATCCCAATGCACCGGTCGGTGGCCAGATGCCGCCAGTGATTCAACCGCCGCCGCCAGCCTCGCCTCCCCAACCGAGCGGCGGACCGAACTACGCCATGCGTTGATCAGGGATGATCGTTTGAAGGACACGGTCCCTCCGATCCGAGCTTTTTGTCATTCCGAAAAGCGAAGCGACGAGGAATCTGATTCTTGCCGTGTCCGCGAAAAGCACAGATCCCGCGCTGTGCTCGGAATGAAAACACGACCGACTTGGCTCCCTCGCCGCCTGCCTTTACACTAAAAGAGTGAAGATTGCGTTGGGACAGATCAATCCCACTGTGGGGGATTTCGCGGGGAACGCCGCGAAGATCATCGAATTTTCTCGTCATGCTCAAGCCGATGGCGCAGGATTAATCCTTTTTCCCGAGCTCTCCGTCTGTGGCTATCCGCCTCGCGATTTGGTGGAGCGCGCTTCTTTTGTTCAGCACAACCGCGAAAGCGCTGAGCACATTGCAGCCGAAACCCTCGGTATTGCTGTGATTTGCGGCCTCGTAACTCCGGCCCAAGCGCAAAGCGGCAAGTCGGTGATGAATTCCGCCGCGTTGCTCAAAGACGGTCGCGTGGCTTTCCTGCAATCCAAAATGCTGTTGCCCACCTACGACGTTTTCGACGAGATGCGGAACTTTGCACCAGGAAAAAGCCAGCTGTTGTTTCCGTTCTGCGGCAAGCAAATGGCGCTCACGATTTGTGAAGACGCCTGGAACGATAAGCATTTTTGGAACAAGCGTCTTTACACCTTCGATCCGGTCGAAGCGTTGGTTCATGCTGGAGGCAACTTCCTGTTAAATATCTCCGCCTCGCCATTCTGGCTGGGAAAGCGCGAATTGCGCCGGGACATGCTGGCCACCATCGCGCGCAGTTATAAAGTTCCGGTCGCCATGGTCAACCAGGTCGGAGGCAACGACAGCCTGGTGTTTGATGGTTCGAGCCTGGTATTCAATCCAGCCGGCGAAGTGATCGCGCAGGGAAAATCCTTCGAAGAGGACATCATCTACTTTGACTCCGATCGACTGACGGGCGAGATGCACCCTCAGATCGAAGGCGAAGAGGCCAGCGCATACGCCGCGCTGGTGTTGGGGACGCGCGATTACGTTCGCAAGTGTGGTTTTCGCCAGGTGATTGTCGGTCTCAGCGGAGGCATCGATTCCGCGCTCACTGCGACCATCGCAACTGATGCTCTTGGACCCGAAAATGTGATCGGCGTTGGCATGCCGGGACCATATTCATCAACAGGCTCGATCGATGATGCACGCGCGCTCGCGCAAAACCTTGGCATTCGTTTTGAACTACTCTGCATTGGCGATATTTTCGAAAGTTACAAAAAGACGTTGGCAAACGTCTTTGCCGGACGCAAAGAAGATGAGACCGAAGAAAACATTCAGTCCGAGCCCGGGGAATGCTGCTCATGGCTCTCTCCAATAAGTTCGGAGCCATCGTGCTGAGCACCGGCAATAAGAGCGAGCTCGGCGTGGGCTATTGCACGCTCTACGGCGACATGGCCGGCGGGCTGGCCATTATTTCTGACGTTCCCAAGACTATGGTCTATCGCCTGAGCCACTACGTGAACTCGCGCCACCCGGTAATTCCCCTATCCAGCCTGGAGAAGGCGCCATCGGCCGAGCTCCGTCCCGGACAGATGGACAGCGATACCCTTCCACCTTACGAGATACTGGACGCGATTCTCGAAGACTACGTTGAAGAGTCGCATACCGCGGATCAGATTGCCGCCGATCGCGGCTTCGATGTTAGTCTGGTTCGGCGCGTCATCCGCATGGTGGAGCGCAGCGAGTACAAGAGGCAACAGGCCGCGCCGGGCCTCAAGATTTCAGAGAAAGCTTTTGGCTATGGCCGCCGTTTTCCAATCGCGGCCAAGTCGGATGTGTAGGCCCGAGACGGAGCAAGCTCCGTCTGTACAGATGTGCTCGCAACGTCTTCATTGCGAAATTATCTTGCCGTCAATTGAAAGGAATGCATGCATCGTCTATTAAGTCTTTCTATCCTGCTCTTGCTGTCAGCGCTGGCTGGCGCGCAACAAGCGCCAGTCCCGTCCCATGCCGCTAAAACCGCCGTCGCTGCTAACCTTCCTTCCGAAGAAACAGTCAACGCTTTTATGCACGAGTGGTTCGGATACGACTCTTCGTTGACCTGGAAGATTACCGGCATCAAGCCGTCTGAAATCGAAGGCTTGTCGGACGTGAATGTACTAATCAGCGGCAATCAAGGTCAGCAGCCCCTGAAGCTGTACATTACGCCCGACGGCAAGCACGCCATCACCGGAGATATTATGCCGTTCGGCGCTCATCCTTTTGCGGATGCGCAAAAGGTGCTGGAACGAGGCATAACCGGCCCTTCGCATGGCCCGGCAACCGCACCCGTGACCGTGGTCGAGTTCAGCGACTTGCAATGTCCGCACTGTAAAGACGCCCAGCCGACGCTCGATAGACTCATGTCCGAGGACAAGGATGTTCGCGTCATCTTCCAGAGCTTTCCGCTTCCCATGCATGATTGGGCGGCTAAGGCAGCCGCATACGCAGACTGCGTCAACCGCAGTTCCAACGATGCTTTCTGGAAATTCATCTCAAGCGTTTACGCCGGACAAAGCGACATTACCGCTGCCAATGCGGATGAAAAACTAACCGGATTAGCCGATACTGCCGGCGTGAAGGGCGCTGAGATTGCAACTTGTGCCGCTAAACCCGAAACTACCTCGCGCGTGGAAAAATCCGTGGCGTTGGGCAAGGAGCTGAATGTCGACAGCACGCCGACATTTTTCATCAACGGGCGTAAAATCCCCGCTGTTCCATACGAGGTTCTGAAGAAACTCGTAGACTTCGCCGCCCAGGAAAATACTCAGGCTAAGAAATAAACTGACTTGGTTTGAGCAAGGGACCAGATCGATTACTGCCCAACCCGGGGCATCCAAACTTCCACGCTCTGGCCCCGGCTTGCATCGATGACGTGCGGCGTGATCACCAGCAGGAGTTCATCGACTTCCTCCATCTTGCTGTTGGTGGTCATTATTTTATTGATCCCCGGAACATCTCCCAACCCCGGAATTCCGGTCATACTGAGTTGCTCGCTTTGGCTGAGAGAGCCGGTAACGACCGCCGTTTCTCCGTCCACCAGGGTGACGCTGCCTTTATACTCGCGATTCGCAATCACGGGAACACCGTTTAGACTTTGCCCGGCCAAAGTGCGGAAGTCCATCTCGAATGTGAGGCCCACATCCGAGTTCGTATATACCACCGGCTTCACTTTGAAGGTTAGACCAAGATCCTCGTAAGTAAACGAAGGAAACGGAGCCTGGAAGCTGCCATTCTGCAGCACCGACGAAATGGACGGTGTATTGAAGACTGGGGCGAAGCTGGCATTCAGAATGGGATAACGCGAGCCCATCCGAAACGTCGCTTCATTCCCCTGGGCGGCGCGCAGAGTCGAATGCTCCAGCGTCTTTACCCAACTCTCATTCAGTGAGAGCTCCGCGCTCAGGGTGCCCAAACTCAATCCCATGAGAGTGAGGCCGCCGCCAAATGTGGCATACGGCTGGCTGAAAATAGAACCTGGTCCGGTGCCTGACTGCCCGGTCAGTTGCGCGATCAATCCGGCAATGCCCTGCGAATTTGCTTGGTTAATGCCGCCGCTGGAAATTAATTGATTGATCAAGCTTTGAATGTTCTGCCCGCCCAGTCCGCCCGTCAGTCCCGCCAAGGCCGCAATCGCTCCGGCCGGAATGTTAATCAGAGTGAAATTGTTGGGAATGTGGAGCCCCATGTCACGGGTCAACTGGTGGTCAATTTCAAAAACCTGGATGTCGAGCATGACTTGCGGCCGCGAGACCCCGAAGCTCTCGAATAATTGGGTAATCGCATCCAGCACAAGCGCGGGGGCACGTACGGCCATCATTCCGTTCTGCGGCTGCTGCGAAACGAAGCGGACGTCGAAGATCGTCCGCAGCAGCGTCGTCATTTCCGTCATCTCTTGCGGTGTCGAAACTCCGGGCATATAAAACGTCCGCAACGACATGTGGTCGAATTGACGATGATTTTCATTGTTGTCGCGTGCCAGGTAGATCTCTCTTCCCGACAAAGGCACCCAGAAAGCCCCGGTCACGTCACAGGCGGCACGCATGGCGGCATAGAAGTCAACGCTTTCGATGTCGAAATGGACGCGCCGTGAGGGAACCGAGTCATCAAACTCAGCGGTTACGCCGTATGCCGCGGCCACCTGCGTGAGCAGCGCATGAGAATCTCCGCGAAAGTGGAACTCATGAAGGTCAGCACTGGGAACGACTCGCACCTCCGCGGACTCCACCACTCGCGGCGTCTCGGACATCTTCGGCGCCCATTCGAGCATGGAATCGCGAAGCTGCTGCTTGGCAAAGTCGTTTTGCGGATCGAGGTTGGCAGCGGTGCGAAACTCAGCCTGCGCTTCCACCAGCTTTCCACTCGTCAGATCAGCGTTTCCGAGTTGCAGATGACTGAGAACCAATTGCTGTCGCACCATGGCCAGCGCGGTCACATATTCCACGTTTCGCGGAACCAGACGCGCCGCGGCATCAAACTCTTCATAGGCCTCGTCGAAGTGCTCAGCTTTCTGGAGCTTGAGCGCTTTGGAAAAAGCGAGTTTAGATTTCCTAAGATCTGCTTTCGTGGGATTGCAATCCGGATTGCTGGACGCCGTTTGCGGGCAGGACAGCAAACCAAGAGTTTGCGGCTCGTCGGCGGCCAACGCCGCGATCGCAAATGCTGCCATGGTCATCAAAGACCATCCCCAACGCATACGCATGCTCCGATTGTAACCGGGAATCGAAGGTATTAGCCCGTATCCAGGAGGCCCCTGTACCTTCGGGTGAACTGTTGGGAACGGTGAAGGTAGGGTGGTCTTGCGGAAAAAACAGCATTCCGCAGTTAGCACTGAGCACTTAGCATTAAGCCCTGGGAGTTTTGCCGCGTCCGCGACGAACTGCAAGGACTAAGAGCCAAATGCCAAGTGCTAATTGCCCTCTTCAAATCCCCGCCCTGCGCCCGGTCTTACTACCATCGTTCTACGCAGCCGGTTGGAAAGTTAATCGTTTTGGCGTATAAAAGTTAGTTGAGACGCGCACGCTCCTGCTCCCTCCGTGCGTCCACAACGCATCCCATAGCTCGAGCGAGGAAGTATGTCCAGTGTGACTGCGGCGCATGTCCCCAAAGGTTTAGAAGGAATAGTCGCCACCACCTCCAGCATCTGTTTCATCGACGGCGATCGCGGCGTTCTGGCCTACCGTGGCATCGATGTCCACGAACTCGCCGACCATTCCACCTTCGAAGAAACCTGTTATCTCCTGTGGTATGGCCGCCTGCCGACCAGAAATGAACTCAAGGAAGTCCGTGACCACCTCGCCGAGGAGCGCAAGCTCGACCCCGCCATCATCAGCCTGCTGCGGTCGGCCCCCAAGCACGTTGTGCCGATGGACGTATTGCGTACCGCCGTATCCGCGCTGGCGTTCTACGACGCCGAGGAGCGAAAGAACGACCACGACGCCAACGTCCGCAAGTCGATTCGCTTGACCTCCCAGATTCCCATGATCGTGGCCGCCTACGATCGCATTCGAAAAGGGAAGTCCGTCGTAGAGCCCGACCCGTCGCTGTCTCACGCCGCCAACTTTCTTCTGATGCTCAATGGCACGAAGCCCACGCCGACCGCTGAGCGCGCTCTTGACATCGCACTTATTCTGCACGCGGACCACGAGCTCAACGCTTCGACCTTCGCGGCCCGCGTCACTGCGGCAACTCTTTCCGATATGCACTCCGCTATCGTCTCCGCCATTGGTTGTTTGAAAGGCCCGTTGCATGGCGGAGCCAATGAGGCCGTCTTCCACATCCTGGAAGCGATCGATCGCTCAGGCTCCGATCCGGTCGAATACATCAAGGGAATGCTGGCGGACAAAAAGAAGGTCCCGGGATTCGGCCATCGCGTTTACCACACCGAGGACCCACGCGCGACGCACCTGCGAAAAATGTCGGAAGATCTGGGGAAATCCAGCGGCCAGGCCAAGTGGTTCGATTGGTCGCACGCCATCGAACTATTCGTGAAGGCTGAAAAGAAACTCAACGCCAACGTCGACTTCTATTCCGCCTCGACTTACCACACGCTGGGAATCGATGTCGACCTGTTCACGCCGGTATTCGCCGTCTCGCGAATCAGCGGATGGACCGCCCACGTCATCGAACAACTCGACGACAACCGCCTGATCCGCCCCCGCGCCGACTACATCGGCCCACCCTACCCCCAACACTGGGTCCCATTCGAAAAGCGCTAGAAGGCGGGAAGGGCACGAGTTGACTCGTGCCGGAAAGCGCTGGTATATATCCTGGCTTTAGACTGCCAAGAACTTTCGATTCGTATCGCGGAAGAGTTCTCGATTCGTATCAGGGTATGCCTTCAGGCATACCGTAACTATATGAACAATGGCCCGGCTTTAGCCGCTGGGGCCTAATGTTGCAACGGTAAACAGCATTGTTCCGCAGCCTCCTTAGCGCGGAGGCAACACCTCCCTAAGTCTTGGGCAGAACAATAATATTTGCCGGCTGGCTTATCGTGTAAGGCGAGCCCGGCGCCTGGCTAACGCTAGTCGGCGTAATCGTAAACACAAATAGCTTCCCAGACTTCGCACTGATCGCATACAAGTGATTGTCGTTGTCCCAGAAGAACTGACAGATCTCGTCCGTCGTCAACAGTCCCGTATAGTGCGTAATCGGATCGCTCCCATTGAAATGGAACACCTGCAACCCCGCCGTTCCTCCCACCGCTAGAAGTTTTCCCGAAGGGGCCATCTCAATATCGAGAACGCTGTTGACCGCGCTCGTTGGCATGTTGGAATAGGTGCTCTTCGTGGTCAGGTTCCCCGAGGCGTCAGCCTCATAGGTCGCAAGCTGCGGCGGACCGTCCGGCTGCCACGAATTTGCATTGAGTGGCTGGAGCGAAATGGCTACATGATTGGTAGGATCAGCAGTCGCGAGGTAAGGACAATAAAACGATCCACTCCTCGCCGCGGGAATCTCCGGATTGATATTCAATTCGGCAAGCGTTCCATCACCCTTCCGCTCAAACCCGAATATGTCCGCATCAAAGTGATAGCAGTTCGATCCGTAGGCGTAAACGTTATTCCCAGTGAAGCTGAGCGGCTCCCAGAACTGCGTGCTTGCAGCGCTGGTCATCCCCAGGTAATTCAACTGTCCGGTAGCCTTTTCAATGTCGAAGAATTGATAAGTGTTGTTAGCGCCGTTGTTACCGTAAATATCCTCGTCATAAAGCGTCGCGCCGGTATGGTCGAGGAACAAGGAGCCCGGACCGCCGCCAACCGGATTGTTGAACTGCTGGGCGTTGATCGAAGCAACCTCAGTGAGCGCTCCATCGGACGCAATGGCAAACGAGTCGATCTCGATTCCGTTCGTGCCGAAGAGATACTTTCCGTTCACTGCCATGTTCTGCACGTCGGCCGAAAAAGGCGAACCTGACACCCGCGTAAGCTTGCCGTTCGACGCTGCCGCGAAAGCGCTGATCTCGTAACCGCCGCCGACCGCGCTGGATACATAAACAAACGCGACCGGCGAACTCGTAGTCGGGCCTTGGCTCAACGCCGCTGTCGTGCATAACGAGATCACTAAGCAAACCAATTTTATGTATCGCGTCATCATCAGCTTCCCGCCTTCTTTCTTGTTCCTTCAGCAAACGCGTCGATGAAAGTGAAAGTAGCGAGGAATCAGATGCCCGACAAGGATCGTGGGTTGGCCTTTAAAATGTGGCGTGGGCGCCCTCGCCCGCGTCACAGCCTCCGCACTGCGGCGTAGAATAAGGCATGGGTTCCATGCGCCGAGTCTATCTCGACAATAACGCCACCACTCCGCTGCTGCCCGAGGTTTTTGAGGCCATGCGGCCGTACTTCGCGGAGCATTTCGGCAACGCATCGTCCATCCACCATCATGGACAGGAGACGCGAGCCGCAGTCGAGCGGGCGCGCGAAGCGGTAGCGGCGCTACTTGGATGTCGGTCATCCGAAATCGTTTTTACCAGCGGAGGCACCGAAGGCGACAATCTCGCCATCTCCGGCTTGGCTCGCGCCGGCGATCACGTAGTCAGCTCAACCATCGAACATCATGCAGTGCTGAATTCCTGCAAACACCTCGAAGCCATCGGATGCGAAGTCACCTACGTTCCCGTAGACGGCCGCGGCCTCGTCGATCCCGAGGACGTCCGCCGTGCTCTCCGTCCGAACACGAAACTCATCACCATCATGATGGCGAACAACGAAACGGGCGTCCTGCAACCCGTCGAGGAGATTGGAAAGATTGCCGCCGAAGCAGACGTATATTTCCACACCGACGCAGTACAAGCTGCAGGGAAGGTTCCGATCGAAGTAAAGGGCATCGGATGCGATCTGCTCTCGATCTCCGGCCACAAACTGCACGCGCCCCAGGGAGTAGGCGCGCTCTACGTTGGCAAGGGAACCATCCTCCAGCCGATGTTTTACGGCGGAAGCCACGAGCGCTCACGCCGCGCCGGAACCGAGAATGTTCCAGGAATTATCGGTCTCGGCAAAGCCGCGGAGATCGCCAGGGAAGCGCTGGAGCGAGGCGACCTCGCCCAAATGGCGGCCATGCGAGACCATATCGAACAAACAATTCTTTCCGAGGTCGAAGCCACAGGCGTCAACGGCGAAGGCGCTCCGCGCGTTCCCAACACCACAAACATTCATTTCGACTACATCGAAGGCGAAGCATTGGTCATCGCACTCGATTTGAAAGGACTGGCAGTTTCGACCGGAGCCGCGTGCTCTTCCGGAGCCATCGAGCCCTCCCACGTGCTAACCGCCATGGGATTACCGCCAGAAATTGCCCGCGCCAGCCTCCGCTTCAGCCTGGGAAAACAAAATACTCCCGACGATGTTCAATTCGCCCTGGACCTCGTGCCGCAAACCGTAGCCCGCCTCCGTGAGCTGTCCCCGGTTTACAATAGAACAGCCGTTAGCAATTAGCACTTGGTTCGTACGGAATTGGGTAGCGAACTCCGAAGTGCTCACAGGATTTTCCTGAACTCCGAGAGAATGTTAAGGGACTGAGTGCCGACTGCTAAGTGCTGAATGCTGCCTTTAAAGACCATCGCCGTAGCCATGTCAGGCGGAGTCGACTCTTCGACCGTCGCGGCCATGCTGCGCGCCGACGGGCACGAAGTCATCGGCCTGACCATGCAGCTCTGGAACCAGCGCCGTCTGGCCGGGCACGAAGGCATGCCCGAAGCGGTGCAAGGCCGCTGCTGTTCGCTCGACGATGTTTATGACGCGCGCCGCGTCGCCGAGACTCTAGGCATCCCCTATTACGTGGTCAACCACGAAGACCGTTTCGAGCGCGATGTGGTGCAGCCCTTCGTCGAGGAATATTTGTCCGGACGAACGCCCATCCCGTGCAGCCTGTGCAACAACCATTTGAAGTTCGATCAGTTGTTGGTCGTCGCTCAGCAAATTGGCGCGGATGCATTGGCCACGGGTCATTACGCGCGGGTCGAGTTCGATGAGCAGCGTGGACGCTGGCTGCTAAAGCGTCCAGCCGATTCGTCCAAGGATCAAACCTATTTCCTGTTCGGGCTGACCCAGGATCAACTCAGCCGAACCCTGTTTCCTCTCGGAGACATGACCAAGCCGCAGGTTCGCGATCTTGCCCGCCATCACGGCCTTGCTCTCGCCGCCAAGCCGGATTCGCAGGAGATCTGCTTTGTCCCCGGAGGCGACTACAAGAAGTTTCTCGATGCCTATCTGGCCGAGCAGGGCGCGTCGCTGCCCGACACAGCCGGCGAACTCGTAACCACCGATGGACAAGTAATCGGCGAGCACGACGGAATCCACAACTTCACCGTCGGCCAGCGCAAGGGCTTGGGCGTGGCTACGGGCTCGCCCCTGTACGTCATTCAGATCAAGGGCGACCGTCATCAAGTGGTGGTCGGCAATCAGGAAGAGTTGTACTCGCGGACCCTGCGCGCCCGCCGCGTGAATTTGGTCGCAGTCGACGACCTGCGCGAGCCAATGCGGGTCCGCGTGAAGATCCGCCATCGTCATGAAGGCGCGCCAGCCGTGCTAGAGAAGTCAGGCCAAGACGAAGTCTTAGTGACCTTCGACGAGCCTCAGCGTGCCATCACGCCCGGCCAAGCCGCCGTATTCTACGACGGCGATGTGGTAGTGGGCGGCGGCTGGATCGTTTAAGGTTCGGCCGCTCACTCGAATGAAGCAGGATTCCGATGCGCTGCCAAATAAATTCCTGCTCGGGCAGAAAACCTTTGGCAACCCGCGCGCTTCGGACTAATACAGAGGAACGTGACCCATGAAAAGCATTCTTAGAGTCGCGCTAATTTCAGTCTTGCTGACCGGCGCCTCGCTGGCTCAGATTTCGAACGCCGAATCGCCCATTCAAAACACAGCCGTGCGCTTCTCGCCGGGCACGGCTGTCCGAGTCGAGCTGGCAAAGCCCGTCGATGCCAAGAAGGCCAAAGTCGGCGACGAAGTCATCGCCAGGACTATGGACGATTTCCTCTCCGACAAACACGAAATGCTCGCGCCCCGAGGATCTCAAATCGTGGGCCATGTCGCCGAGGTCGCGCCGCATCAGGGCAACTCGCCGTCTACGCTGGGGATTGCCTTCGACAAAATGGTCTTGAAGAGCGGGACTGAGTTGCCGCTCAAAGCCTCCATTCAAGCCATCGGTCCGCCCGAATCCAATGCAACCTTCAACGAGCCCATGGCTGGACAAGCGGCACCAGGCGGAATGCCCTCAATGTCCCCCGGCCGTGGTGCGTACGGTGGACCCGCGCCGAGCTCCGGCGGCACTATGCCCGGAAACGCAAACCCAGCGGGCGCGCCGGCTCCCGACACGGCCACAGGCCCCACCCGGAACGGGCCCCTGTCGCCGAACGCAGAGGGCGTCGTAGGAATGTCCGGACTCTCACTGAGCACTGGAGCCGCACAAGATTCGCTGCTCACTTCCCAAAAGCACAACGTAAAGCTCGACGGTGGAACCCAGATGATTCTCCACGTCGCCCCATAAGAGTGGCCCATCCCAATCTCGACCAAAGCAAAAAGGCAGCGCACTCGGCGCTGCCTCTGATGTTTACGTTCGAGCAAATTAGATGAACATTTCGTCCTGCGGCACCGGGACCCCGTTACGTTGCCGTCGCTTCGATCCAATCAAAAATTCCACGCCCGAAGTGATTCCCTGAACCAGTCCCGAAAGCTGTCGCACCGGCGAAACCACTGTCTTATGCACTAAATCCGTCGTGCTCTCGACTCGGTCCAGCGTGCGATTCAACAATTCATCGGCACGGATCACCTGCAACCGCGTGCGGTCAATGGCGTCGCTGATGGTCGCGTCGAGGCGCTCCATCTGGGTGCGAATCATGGTGCTCGACTCGCTGACATTGGTGACCAGAGTCTCAAGGTGCGGTCGAAACTCCACCAGCATGGAGTGCACGATCTCAGCTGCGGGCAGAACCTTGGTTCTGACCTCGGTGGCCAGCGTTTCCATCCGCGCTGCAGTCTGGCGGACAGCCAGATACATGGCCACCAGGATTCCGGCCTGTATCACTACAGCCGCCGCCGTCAAGGCGATGAAAATCGGTAGATAGTCCATAAGCGTCCCTCCGCTTCACCACTCCGCGGAGAATCTCGAATTACGGATTCTGCGTGCCGCCTTCCGCCGCGGTCGCTTCCTGGTAGGCCTGCCTTCCAGCTTCGTACGCCGAACGGAACTGCTCCTTCTGCTGATTCAGCACTTCGCGGCCGCGATCGGCCCAAGTGGCGGCTTGCTCCCGCGCCTGCCGCGCACGATCCCGAACGAACTCGCGGCTGTCCTCAGCTCGGGCGCGCAGCGCTTGCCTGGTTTCGTCGCCGGAGCGTGGAGCATAAAGCACGCCGGCAACGGCGCCGATACCCAACCCTGCGAGGAACCAAAGAAAACTATTGCTATTGTTGTCCGACATAAATGAAACCTCCAACTTTGATGCTGCTAACCGGATGTTAGCACCCACTATCGCGAATTACAATTCGAGCGACTCCATCCGTAGCCCACTCGCTTTGTTGAGATGCGCCTTGCGCCGCTCGGGGCTATGCTGAAAATTAATGTGGCCCATTGTATTCTTGGGCGCCATTCCAAAGCTGCGCTTTCGAGCGGGGCGAGGAATCTCGCGCGGACTATTTGAAACCGATCCTAAATCTTAAACGCACTTGTGGACTTTCCAGCGAAGCGAGACAATATGCGCTTGCGGCTGAGGGACTGCGAATGTCACAGAAGTATCGCCAACAGGGCTATCAGGACCGCGACCGAGAGCGAGGCCGGGATGAAGACCGGCCAAAGCCATCCGGCGAGAAACCGGTCAGGAAAGAAACGTTCGGACCGCGCGCTCTGCAAATGCCGGGAACGCACGCCGTTTCCCGTTGCGCGCAATGCGGCACCTTGCTGACTTCGATTTCTGAACCGGTCGGGAAGTGTCCGAAGTGCGGCTTCGAACTCCACTCCTGCCGCCAGTGTACGTACTTCGATACCTCCAGCCGCTTCGAATGCACCCAGCCCATCCCCGAGCGAATCCCGCGCAAGGACGAGCGCAATCCATGCACATTCTTTTCCATGCGAGTTCGGGTAGAAAAGGAAACCTCCACCCCAACCTCCGCCCGCCCCATGGATGCGCGCACCGCCTTCGAGAATCTCTTCAAGAAGTAAGATCCTGTGGCGCGGAGGAAGAATGGGGCACGCTCTTTTTACAAGCGATTTAGCTACGCTATACGACGCAGCGGATCACGGCTCACTACAGTGAACACCTGATGCCTCGACCTGCAGCTTACGATATAACCTTTAGGTCCGTCTCGGAATCTAACGCCCGAATCGTCTTAACCTAAAAGAAAGCAGGCCGATGCGCAGGGTCACCCCAAAGGCACGAGGATATTTTCTCGCGATTCTCGCGGCGCTGGTTGCTCTGCTGCTGCGGAAGATGATTTCTCCTTTGCTGGGGGCAGAGAACCCTTACCTGACAGTCTGGGCGGCTATCGTGTTCTCGGCTTGGTATTGCGGCGTTGGCCCATCCGTGGTCTGCACGATTGTCAGCGTGTTTGGCGTCTGGTACTGGTTTCTTCCATACGTCAATTCGTTCGTTTTACAGAACCCTAAAGCAGAAATCTCTGGGATGGTGCTATTCGCGCTCTTGTCGGGTTTCGTTATTGCTCTCGGAGAGGCGAATCGTCGAGCCAAGGGACAATCGGAACGCGAGGTGGCGGAGCGTGGGCGAGTCGAGAATGAGCTACGGGAGGCACAAGAGCAGCTTGAAGCTCGGGTTGAAGAGCGCACAGAACAGCTGCACATTGCCAATCAAAGGCTATCCGAGGAGGCGACACGAGTAAGAGCGCAAGCGGAGTGGTTGGACGCCGCGAATGATGCGATCTTCGTCGTTGGCTCCGATGAAACGATCACCTATTGGAACAAAGGCGCTGAACGGCTGTATGGATGGGCAAGCACGGAGGCGATCGGGCAAGGTCCTCACGAATTGCTGCGCACCGAGTTTCCCGTCCCCCTTGCCGAAATCTCGCAACAGCGCCAGCAAGGCGGTTGGCAGGGAGAGCTGGTGCACACCAGGCGAGACGGGACCAAGGTGACGGTTGCCAGTCGTTGGACACCTCTGAAAGAAGGGAACCGCAATCTTAGGTCTTGGCTCGAAATAAACCGGGACGTCACGGACCGAAAAGCCGCCGAAGCGGCGCGTCAGCTTAGCGCGCAATTAATGAAAATGCAGGATGAAGAACGCCGAAGGATTGCTAGGGAACTGCATGACAGCGCTGGACAGACGGTGATCGCGTTGATGTTGAACCTGGCGCAACTGAAAGCGTCGGAAAATTTGAGCCCGGAAGAAGCACGGCTGCTGTCCGATAGTTATGCCCTGCTGCAGAATGTTAGTAGCGAACTTCGCGCCACCTCGCATTTGTTGCACCCGCTTTTGTTGGATGAAATCGGTCTTTGGACTGCGCTGGAATGGTATGTGGAAGGATTTATGCAGCGCAGCGGGATTGCGGCAACTCTGGAAGGCGATCCGAACTTTGCGCGGCTGAATTCTGATCTGGAGTTTGCCATCTTCCGGGTAGTTCAGGAATGCCTGACCAACGTGCATCGCCACTCTGGCAGCCCGGAGGCCACGGTGCGTTTGCTGCGATCGAATGGCGAGGTTCGGCTCGAAGTTCACGATCGCGGCAGAGGTCTGCCGGCAGGAAAGCAGTTGAGCCCTTCGGGGAATGGCACCACGGGCGTTGGTCTTAGGGGAATGCGGGAGCGAATCCTCCAGCTCGGTGGGAATTTGAGTGTTCAATCCAATGCTGGTGGAACAACGGTTGTGGCGACGTTCCCGATTACTGCGACAGCGGACGCTTCGAATAATGAGACGGTTCTGGCTTAAGCGGTAGCCGGTCGCGAGCGCCCGCGCCACACTACTTATGGCTTTTGGGTTGGGCGGAGGAGAATTTCGCTTACGAAGGATTGCGGGGCTTGTGTGACCAGCATCGCCAGTGCGTGGGCGACATCTTCTGGTTGCAGCATCTTGGATTTATCTTTGCCGGCGTGCGGGCTAAGTTCCGTGTCGACTGAACCGGGACAGACTACGGAGACGCGAATATTGTAGGTGCGGAGTTCTTCGGCGACGGAATAGCTCAAGCCGTTCAGTCCCCACTTCGATGCGGCGTAGGCCGCGCCATTGGGTAGGGCATTCTTTCCGGCGAGCGAAGAGATATTGATGATATGTCCGGCGCGAGCGCGAATCATCAGGGGAGCGAAGGCGCGAACGCAGTAGTAGACTCCGCGCAAGTTGGTATTCAGCACCTGGTCCCAGGACTCTGGAGGAAGTTGGTGGAGCGGGCCTCCGAAGCCGCCGATGCCGGCGTTGTTGACCAGAATGTCGAGTCGACCGAGGGTCTTGTCGACATGTGCGGCGAGGGCTTCGACGGAGGTGAGGTGCATCACGTCGCAGACGACGGGTTCGGCCTGACCGCCGGCTTTTACGATCGCATCGGCAGTGGATTCGAGCGGCCCGCGGGTGCGTCCGGCAAGCACGACTGTCGCCCCCATGCCGGCGATTTTGGTGGCAATCGCGGCGCCGATGCCCCGGCCCGCGCCGGTAACCACTGCGACTTGGCCGACCAGACTAGTCATTTTGACAGTCTCCTCCATAAGACCCCTCCGCTATGATAATCAGGTTAATGACTTCTAACCACCGTTGGAGCCTGTTACGCATCTTACAAAATTGGCAGGAGAGCCTGGAAAGTAAGCTTGCCTTAGTGCAGATAGATACTTATAATCCGGCTCACCGGAAATAATATCTTGGCCTCGTTGGCATTACCGGGCGGGCGCTGGGTTTTCCGGGCCTGCCGCATAGGCCGATAAGGCACATGCACTGAGCAGCCGGGATGAGCTTGGGTATACCCGGGTACGAATGCCGTCCGTTTTCCCGACAATTCAAGGAGCCATTGCAAAATGAAGACGAGTCTAGTGGCGATTGTGATTACGTTTGCTGGAATAACCTCGGGTCAGCAAGCAGCAGCGCAACCGCAAACCCAAACCGCGGCACCCGCACAGGCGCAGCCCGGCGCGTCTAAAACCATCAAAGATCCGGCGGAGTACAACGCCTACGTTGGAGCCGCGCAGCAGAAGGATCCGACGGCCCAAATCAGCGGCCTGGAGGCTTTTCTCGCGCAATACCCTAACAGCGTGATGAAGGAAGACGCGCTGGAACTGCTCATGGGAGCTTATCAGCAGGCAGGGAACCAGGCGAAGGTGATTGACACCGCCAACCGCCTGTTGACTGCCAATCCCAATAATGTTCGGGCGCTGGCGTTATTGGCCTATAGCGAGCGTGCCGCGCAAAAGTGGGCGGATGCCAAGGCGCATGCGGAACGTGGCCTGCAGGCGCTGACCACAATGACTAAACCAGACGGAGTGTCAGACGCGGACTTCCAAAAGCAGAAGACCCAGTTGGGGTCCCTGCTGGACAGTGTGGCGGGATTTTCCGCGCTGCAGTTGAAAGATAACGCGACTGCCGAGAAAGATCTGCGGGCGGCGGTGGAAGCTGACCCGAACAACGTGGAAAACGTCTATCCCTTGGCGCTGGCCAGTCTGACGGCGACTCCTGAAGATGACGTGAATGGACTGTTCTTCATCGCCCGCGCCATCAATCTGGTAAAGGATCCGGGCGGCAAGGCACAGATTACGAAATTCGGTCATGCCAAGTACGTGAAGTATCATGGCTCGGAAGAAGGCTGGAACGAACTGCTGGCGATGACCGCTACTACACCGCTGCCACCGGCGGGGTTCACCATCAAGGCCTACGTTCCTCCTACTCCGGCCGAGCAAGCGGCTGACCTGGTGAAGAGCAAGGCTCCCAAGGATATGAGTTTCGCTGAGTGGGAGATGGTTCTTTCCGCGGGTGCGCCCGCCGATACAGACAAAGTATGGTCTGCGATTAAAGGCGTGGCCTTGCAGATGGAAGGCACGGTCATCAAGGCATCGCCGACCGAGCTGCAGATCGCGGCGAGCGAGGACGACATTCAAGCGAAGCGGGCGGATGTCGTGGTCACGATGGGTGGAACCATTCCGGCGAAGTTAATGCCGGCAGAAGGGGCGACCCTGGATTTCGAAGGGACGCCTGTGTCGTATACCCCGAGCCCGTTTGTGATGACCATGGAGAAAGGCGCGTTGCTGACCAAGGCACCGCCGGCAAAACCAACTCATCACCGCGCGACCGGCAAATGAGCAGAAAGTTGGCTTCGAATCGATCAGGGCAGCGAGCAATCGCTGCCCTGATTTCTCGTTCGAAGAGACTAGAACTGCAGTTTCAGCGGACTGCCTTCTTGTCGTAGGCGGCGGGGCGGGCGCTGCGGGGAGGACGTTTGACTCCGGCGCGCAGTTGCCGAATGTCGATCTTCAATTCGGTAATGGTGCGGCTGAGCGTGTTGCGATGCATCCCCAGTTGACGGGCGGCCCGGCACTGGTTTCCATTGTTTTCCTGCAGTACGGTGAGGATGAATCGCTTTTTGAATTCGCGTACCGCCTCGGAGTACAGAATATTGCTTTTGTACATCTGCAGGATGAGTGCTTCGAGCTGATCTCTCACGGCATCCCTCTTTCTTTTTGAAAAGCGTCAAGGAAAAGCTGCTCCCGTAAAGAGCTGCCATCCGCGCTCTTCTCTATTGGGCCTGATTCCGTTTCGACGCTGCCATCGCGAATATTACGTGTGTTGCTGTTCGCGACGCAGCAAGTCGAGTCCTTGATAAAAGCGGGCGCGCAATTCCGACGGCGCTACCCAAATCGCGGCACGTCCCACGACCAGGAAATACGGCGCCAGTTCCGAACCTTGCAACCACGCTGACGTAGGCGTGAACGCCGCCATGCTCATGAGGATCACTGCGACCATCAAACTTCCACGCAGCAATCCCAGCGCTCCGCCTAAAATCCGATCGACAAAACTTAAGCCAGCTTCTTTTACGATGTGGCGAGTGATGCGCCCCGCGATTCCGGCGAGGACGAGCACCGCTAAAAAGATAATCAGAAAAGCCGCGATTTCGCCCAACCACATCGACTTCAGATAGGGCGCATATCGCGCTGCCAGCCGTTCATAATTCCAAGCGGCCAGTAGGTAGCCAAAGATCAAGCCCGCGATCCCAAAGGCTTCGTGAAAAAAGCCCGAGATCGCAGCCTGAATCACTGATACAACGATGACTGCCACGATGACCCAGTCCGCTCCCGTCATCGTGTTCTCCGAACGAGTACAGCACTAAACATCCAGCTCGCGTCCGGTGAGCTGGTGGAAGGCCTCCAGGTATTTGTCGCTGGTCTGGCGCGCCACCTCCGCGGGAAGAGCGGGGGCGGGCGGCTGCTTGTTCCAGCGAATCTGCTCGAGGTAATCGCGAACGTACTGCTTGTCGAACGAATCCTGAGCCTTACCTGGCTGGTACTTGTCTGCCGGCCAGAAGCGGGAAGAGTCGGGAGTTAGCACCTCGTCGGCGAGAGTGATGCCCTTCGAGGTCATCCCGAACTCAAACTTGGTGTCGGCAATGATGATGCCCTTCTGCAGGGCGTAGTCCGCCGCTTTGCTGTAAACCTTCAAGCTCAGGTCGCGGAGTTGGCGGCTTAACTCGACCCCGACGATTCGCGTCATCTCGTCGAAGGGAATATTCTCGTCGTGACCGGTAGTCGCCTTGGTTGCCGGAGTAAAGATCGGCTGCGGCAACTTGCCGGATTCTTTGAGTCCCGCGGGCAGTTCGATTCCGCAAACGCGGCCGCTGGTTTTGTACTCTTTCCAGGCCGATCCGGAAATATATCCTCGCACGACACACTCAACCGGAATCATTTCGGCGCGCATGACCATCATCGACCGGCCTTGCAGTTGATCGGCGTATTTCTGCGCGGTTGCGGGATACTTTGCTACATCGGCCGTGACCACATGATTGGCGACCACGTCGCGAAGGAAATCGAACCAGAAGAGGGAAATCTGGGTGAGCACACGGCCTTTGTGGGGAATCCCCGTGGCCAGCACGTAGTCGAACGCAGAGATGCGATCGGTCGCCACGAAAAGCAGATGCTCGGCGTCGAGATCGTAGACGTCCCGAACTTTGCCGCTGGCGTGGAGTTTGAGTTCCGGGAAGTCAGTACGAAGCAGAACGGAGTCGAGAAGCTGGGGGCTCATGATTAAATTTTACAGTTAGAAAACGTCGCGTATTCTAACCTGCCAGAAATATTTGTCAACGATTTAAGTCATAGTCCTGTATCGATACGGCGCATTCGCTTGAAAGAAAAAGCGTTGACGGTTGGTGAAGGATTGAAATCGGGCGGTTGGCGCGGATTTCCGCGGGGTTCCATTTGTGGAAAAGCTGAGGATGGCAGAGGATAACTGGGAGGGGAGAAAAACATCTGAGTGAGCGGCATCTAACGGCCGTGAATAGTTTCCTCAGTGTTCCGTTACAGATCATATTGAAGCGAAGTCCCCGACGCTTAAGACCAAGGTCCCTCTCACTCCTCTGCTTCGCTCACGGCGGGATGTACTGAGGTGTCTACCTCCGAAGGCGAGTGCGTGGGTTCGTCAGGCCGTCGCACCGAAGCGTACCGAGACCAGCTTGGAAACTCCTGGCTCCTGCATAGTGACGCCATAGAGCACGGGAGCGATGCTCATGGTTTTCTTGCTGTGGGTGATCAGGACGAACTGGGTTCGGATGCTCATCTCTCTCACCAGTTCGGTGAAGCGGCCGATATTGGCTTCGTCGAGCGGGGCGTCGACTTCATCGAGAATGCAGAACGGGCTGGGTTGGTACTGGAAGATTCCGACCAGCAGGGCCAACGCGGTCATAGCCTTTTCTCCACCGGAGAGCAGCAGTACGTTTTGCAGCTTCTTGCCGGGAGGTGAAGCGACCACGTCAATGCCGCTCTCTGCGCTGTTTTCTTCATCGGTCAAACGCATGAGAGCATGCCCACCCCCAAAGAGTTTGCGGAACGTGGTCTGGAAGTTCTCGTTGATTTTGTAGAAAGCTTCTTCGAACTTCTGCCGCGAGAAAGTGTCGATTTCTTTGATCGTAGCCTGGGTGTTCGCAATCGAATCGAGCAGATCTTTTCTTTGCGTGTCGAGGAACGTGTGGCGCTCTGCGGTTTCTTTGTATTCTTCGAGAGCCATCATATTGACCGGGCCCATGGCGTCGAGCCGGGTGCGCATTTCGCGGTAGGCTTGGTCTTCGTTTGCTAGCTGCTCTCCGTTAGCGATTGGAATTGTAGTGTCGGCAGCCAATTCGTGACGCTGTATGCCCAATTCATTCAGGCAGGTTTCGGCCATGTACTGCGCGTCCGATTGCAGTTTGGCCGCGGCTGCGGAAAGCTCACCGCGCCGGTCGCGAGCTTGATCGAGCAATTGCCGCGCAGTCACGTAGAGTGTCTTCAATTTCTGCCAGGCGGGAGCGCACTTGGTCGGACTCAAATTGCAATAGCCCATCGCGAGCCTCGGTCGTATTGCGCTCGGCTTCGAATTCTTCCAGTTGGGCGATCATCTGCTGATTTTCGGTTTCGCGTTGTAGCTTTTCGACTGCGGAAGATTCGATCTGCGATTGCAGGGAACTGGCTCGTGCGCCCATGTCCGCGACCAGGGCGTCGATTTTCTCGAGCACGGCGGTTGCGGAGCGATGGCGTTCCTCCAAGGTCGCGACCCGGGCCAAATGTTGCGAAGCGTTCTGCGCCGCCGACTCACGCCGCTCGCGCAGGCTGACCAGCGCTTCGTTTGCCGTAGCCGCCAGAGCTTCTAATTCTTCGCGTCGCTGTTGCAGAGCGGCCAATTCTGTCTGCGTCGAAGTGATCAACGTTTCCTGTTCGGCACGGTCAGAAGCCAGACGCTGGAGTTCGTGACGACAAGTGTTCAGCCGCTCGCCGACCCGAGCCATTTCCGAATCGAGCTGCTGTAGCATGTGACCTGAAGTCATCGCCTGAGTTTCGGCTTCTCGCTTTTCGGTTTCGAGCCGGTCGAGTCGTGAAGCCAGTTCTTTGATCTCGCGGCCCAGCGTCAATACTCGAACCTCGTCGTTGCGCAGAGCCGACTCCAATTCGTTCAACAAACGCATTACATCGCGCAGCTCGCGCTTCATCGAGAGCGGGCCTTCGGCGCGCTGCTTGCCGCCAGTGACGGTTACGTTATGGAAGCATTCGCCGGACTGCGAAAGGAAAAACGCGTCCGGGTTCGACAGTGCAAGCTCGCGTGCGGCCGTGGGCTCGGGAACGATATATCCGTCGCGCAGCTTGGGCAGGATGACTTCCAGGGATCGCCCAAAGCCGTTCAGCACTCGGATGGCATGTTTCAGTGGGACGATCGACTGGCTGGGCGTGGCGGCGCGAGCGACTTCGTCGACCGCGAACGAGAATTTGGCTTGCGAATCTTCGGGGTGCACCAGGAATGTTGCGCGTCCGTCCACGTCGGTTCGCAGAGAGGCGCAAACCTTCGTCAGCCGCATCCCAGGATTTCACCACGACGTAGTTCAGTTCGTCGCGAAGAAAGTCTTCGACCACGCCTTCGTAGCGCGGCTCGACCTCGAGGAAATCGGCTAAGCACTCCAGCCGGAGCTAATCCGCCGTTCATCACTCCCGATTGAAAAAGCCGGCGCACCGACTCGGTCGAATACCCATGTTCAGCGATCACGGCTTCGAGCGATCCCTTTTTTCCAATCGCGGAGGCATATTCGGCGCGCAGGCTGTCGAGGCGATTCTTGGCTTCTGCTTCCTCACGGCGTTTCGATTCGATCAATTGACGCGCTTGCGAAATTTCTTCGCGTCAACCCTGCGACGCGTTGGGAGACAGTTTCGAATTCCAGCGCGAATTGTCCGCGCTGCCCGCCGAAGGTTTCGACCTGAGAATTCGCTGTCGCCATTTCAACCTGCAAACGCTGGGCTTCGCGGCCCACGGCCGCGAGGCGTTCTTCCGCCTGGGTAAGCGAATTTCGCAGATTGGAAGCGGACGCGACGACTTCCATAATCGCGCCGCGTGAGGTTTCCTGCTGATGTTCCAACTCGGCCAGGGCATTCGCGGCGTGGGCGGCTTCTTGCTGGCACTGAGCTAGCTCCAACTGCGCCGCAGCTACATCTGCGGCCGCCGACTGTAATACTTGGTGATTCGAGTCGCGCTCCGCTTGCAACGCGGTGAGCCGATGTTGCGCCTGGGCCAATTCCGCTTCGGAAGCAGCCGAACGCACCACCAGCTCCGCGCACCGTTCTTCGTTATGACGACGCTGCGCATGCGTTCGTTCGCTCTCCAGCTTGATCTGGTTGAGACGCTCGCGGTTCTCGCGAATCTCGGTTTCGATGGCGTATCCACGCTGGGTGCGGTCGGCATGCTCCGCTTCGAGTTGCTGGACGGTTTCTGTGCGGTGGCGCATTTCTTCCGAGAGGGAATTGATCCGCTCGTCGAGTTCGATGCTCTCGCGATCGAGTTGGGCGAACTTGCTGGCCAGCACCAGGCGCAGCTTGGCCCGCATCTCGTCTCGCAGCTTGGCGTAACGCTCGGCCTTCGAGGCCTGGCGTTTCAAGGAATTCATCTGACGCGTGACTTCGTCGAAAATATCGTTCACGCGTGACAGGTTTTGCTTGGCGTCTTCCAGTCGCGCTTCGGCGAGACGCTTCTTGGTTTTGAACTTCGTGATGCCTGCGGCTTCTTCGATGATGGCGCGGCGATCGGTCGGGCGGCTGCTCAGAATTTGTCCTATGCGTCCTTGCTCGATGAGGGCGTACGATTCCGGGCCGAGGCCCGTGCCCATGAACAGTTCCTGAATATCGCGTAGGCGGCAGAGCTTGCCGTTCAGCAGGTACTCGCTGTCTCCGGAGCGAAACAGTCGACGAGTGACGGCGATCTCTCCCGCTCGAAACCGTTGCTGAAATTTTCGGCGGCGGATCTTCAGCACCACCTGCGAGTTCTTGTCGGTCGAAGCCAGGGCAAGGCCGGGGTTCACCGGCGCACTTACTTTGCTGGAAGAAGGGAGCGACGGGTTGGAGAAAACTGCAAAGGCAGGTTCATCTTCCGGGTAGACAGCGGCGACTGCCGCTGTCGATATGGCCTGCTCGACTTCCTCGGTTTTCCCCGGTTGCGCTTCTTCAGTCAGGCGCTCAACTTCATCGGCCGCTTTGGCGCGCACTTCGGCTTCATCCCAATCGTCTGCGCTTGCGGGCAAATCATTCTGCACTTCGATCTCGGTGGGTTCGTGCGCATCGGGGCCATCGTAGACTTCGGGATCGATCAGCGTGAGCGCAACTTCGGCCATGCCGGTGGGCTTGCGGTCGCGCGTGCCGGCGAAGATAACGTCCTCCATGCGCGAGCCGCGGAGAGTCTTGGCCGACTGCTCGCCCAGAACCCAGGAGATCGCATCGGCGATGTTGGACTTTCCGCATCCGTTGGGACCGATGATGGCCGCGATGCCCTCGCCGTGAAACTTGAGTTCAGTGCGATCGCAGAAAGATTTGAAACCGAGAATCTGAAGCTTTTTCAGTTTGAGCAACTTCTACTCCTTGGGGAACGGGTTAACCAATTGGATTCCTCCACAGCTCGCTCCGACAAAAACCTTCCTGTGGCTGGACAGGGCGGGCACAGATTGGAGCTACTGTAACGGTGAAATCGCACCGGGGTCAAGCAAGAAAACACCATATATAGGGTAGCGCTTTTGCACAACCACGTCATTTTGCACACACAATGCAGCATTCGGGTGTGAAATGGGTGTGGTTTGAGAAGGAAGGGAAGAATCGCGAGAGCGCAATAAGCCTAGCGCAAGCGTCGAATTGAAGCAACGGTCTTATTGCAGATTCTGATTCCCTGACTGGCCAATCCGTAGCCGTTGAGATCGTGGCTTGCAAATCCGCGCGCAGCGCGGAGGGACGCTTGCGCCGGGCAAAACAAGATGAGGCCCGGTTCCGATAGAAATACTGTAAAATTAGGCAACCACGCGCTACTGGCGGGGATCAGAGTAGTCCGACATTGTATTTTTTTCCGGCGATCGCTAACCGGTTCAATATCGAGGCTCCTTATGCGACGTTCGTTTGTCGGTCTGGTTGCGGTTGTCGTTGTCTGCGTCTCTTGTTCCGCGCTTGCTTTCTGCCAAAGCGTGATTGCGACCATTGCTGTAGGGAATGAGCCAATCTATCTTGCCGCAGACCAGAAAACCAATCGTGTGTACGTCAGCAATCAAGCGGACGATACTGTGTCGGTCATCGACGGGGCCACGAATAAGGTGCTGAGTACGGTAAGGGTGGGCCACTATCCAAATGGGGTCGCCGTCAACCCGAATACAAATACCATTTACGTAGCTAATCTAACCGGCGGATCCCTGTCAATTATCAATGGGAAGAAACTGACGACTTCAACTCTTTGGCTGGGCTCTTCGCCGGCCAAAGTCGCGGTCAACCCTTTCACCAATCGCGTCTACGTGACGCTCGAGGATCAGAGCGGTTTTCTGGACGTCATCTCCGGCGAAGAGCGCAAACTGGTTGCATCAATTCCTGTCCGTCCGTACCCCCTTAGTGTCGCGATCGATACCGATTCGAACCAGGTGATTGTGGCCGATTTCCTGTGCGGTTGCGGACAGGTTTCTGTAGTAGACGGTGCTACCGACGCAGTGATGAACACGATCCAACTGCCTGGCGCAACCCTGGTAGGAGGAGTGGCCATGGATTGGGAACATGATCGTGCGTACGCCACGGACGAAAACCGCGGATTCTATGTCATCGATTCGATCACCGGAACAGTATTGGGGACGGTTGGCGGTCTCGACTATCCCAATGAGGTCGCTGCTATACCAGGTACAACACTGGCGGTGGAACCCGATACCGGAAGCAACCGGGCGATCTTCATTGATGCTTCAACCTTGACGGTCAAGAAAAGAGTGCGAGTAGGGAACTCTCCCACCGGCGTGGCAGTAAACCCGACGACCAGACGAGTCTACGTAGCGAACCGGCGGAGCAATACAGTCTCGGTGATTCAGTTGCCCGAAGGGTGGTAAACGTCCCCGAATCCGGCTTGAACAAGAGGCCGTATCGGACGATAGAAACTGCCGTTTACAGATCGACCGCGCCGTACGCGCGCCCACCGCGCTCGCAGCTTACTCGCCCAATTTCTCAAAGAACAAACAAATCGACTCAATCCCACGGTAGAAGTTGGGAATGTGGAACTTCTCGTTGGGAGCATGCAGATTGTCGTCGGGCAAGCCGAAGCCCATCATCACGCTGGGAATCTTCAGCACATCCTGAAAATCGGTCACGATTGGAATCGAGCCGCCAGAACGGATGAAGACCGTGTCCTTCTTGAAAACATCGTGCATGGCTTCGGTGGATGCTTTCACGAATTTGTTGTCCGTGCCCACTACGCAGGCCGGACCCTTGCTCCATACTTTGATTTTGGTATCGATGCCCTTCGGCGTGAGTTTTTTCACGAAGGCGGTGTAACGCTTGAGGATGTCGTCGGGATCCTGGTTCGGTACTAATCGCATGGAAACCTTCGCCGATGCCTTCGCCGGGATCACGGTCTTGGCGCCGGGAGCGGTGAATCCGCCGGGCATGCCGTGGACTTCGAGCGTGGGACGCGCCCAGGTGCGATAGAGCACCGAGTACCCCGGCTCTCCAGTCAGCACTTTAGAACCAACTTCGGTTTTCCGATAGTGCTCTTCGTTGAACGGTAGACGCTTCCATGCCTTGAGTTCGGCGGCGGTTGGGGCTTTCACATTTTTGTAGAAGCCTGGAATCAGTACCTTGCCTTTCGCATCTTTCAGTTTGCTGATGATTTCAATTAATGCAAAAAACGGATTGGGCGCGGCGCCGCCGTACATGCCGGAGTGCAGATCGGTTTTCGCGCCTACCGCTTCGATTTCCGTGTAGACGAGTCCGCGTAGCCCGACGCACAACGTAGGAAGATCGGGAGCAAACAGCTCGGTATCGCAGACCAGCGCAAAATCGGCCTTCAGCTTGCTTTTCTGCTTGCGCACATATTCGGCGATGGACTCGCCGCCGACTTCTTCTTCGCCCTCGATGATGAACTTCACATTCAAAGGCAGCTTGCCGGCGTGACCTCTCATTAAGGCTTCGATGGCCTTAATCTCCATCCAGAGCTGGCCTTTGTCATCCACCGCGCCGCGGGCATAAATATTGTTGTTGCGTTCTGTAGGCTCAAAGGGTGGGCTGATCCACTCGTCGAGCGGGTCGGGTGGTTGCACATCGTAGTGGGCATAGCAGAGCACCGTTGGCTTGCCGGGAGCGTGGAGCCAGTCGGCGTAAATCAGGGGATGGCCTTTAGTCGCGATTAGTTCCACGTTCTCCATGCCAATTCGCCGGAGTTCGTTGGCCACTACGTCGGCGGCCTTCTGCACGTCGGACTTATGCTCGGGCGCCGTACTGATGCTGGGAATACGAAGCAAATCTTTGAGTTCGTTTAAGAATCGCTGCTGATTCGAACGAGCGTAATCCACTGCCGGGGAAGCCATAGACATGTCCCTTTCTTTCGATTGATCTTTAGGAATACTGATGACGGATAAGTATACCTGAAGCGATGGTCGAAGCTTCGTGATGCGGTATCCTGCGGGATGTGACAGAAGCCGCCGCAAAGCAGGAACAACAGCGTGTTGGATTGTGTTTCGACTGCATACACTCGCAGCGCATCCAGTCCGCGCGTGGATCGACGTTTTATCGGTGCAAACTTTCGGATAGCGATCCGAGCTTTGCCAAGTATCCGCGACTTCCCGTCCTTCGGTGCGCAGGCTACGAGCGCACGAATGAATCCACGCAGGGTACAATGCCCTCTGCTTGCCCATGATTGGCGAGCTACTTCTACCTTCAACATGTCCTCTAAGACGAAATCGCGCTACGAGCGGCCGGACACGGGCCGTCTGGCTCCGGGAAAAGCCGGCATTCGGGAGCGGGTCGAGAGCTTTGTGTTGGCGTCGCCTCGGAAGCGAGACTTGGCGATTTGTCTTTTGCTGGCGGTGGTAACGTTTGCGGTTTATAGTCCCGCGATTGGGCATCCTTTTATTTTCAATTACGACGACGACAATTACGTCACCAACAATCCACACGTGCAGGCGGGTCTCACTTGGCAAACGATTGTCTGGGCTTTGAAGTCGACCGACACCAACTGGCACCCGGTGACCTGGTTTTCTCATGCACTGGATTGTCAACTGTACGGTCTGAATCCTCAGGGGCACCACGTCACCAATGTGCTGTTCCATGTATTGAACGTTGTGCTGCTGTTTCTCCTGCTTACCCGCGCGACCCGTGCTCCGGGACGCAGCTTCCTGGTGGCGGCGTTGTTCGCAATTCATCCCATGAATGTGGAGTCCGTAGCGTGGATCGCTGAGCGCAAGAATGTGCTGAGTATGTTTTTCTTCCTGCTCACACTGGGCGCTTATGGCTGGTACGCGCTCAAGCCGGACATTAAGCGCTACCTCGCCGTGACTGTACTGTTCGTCCTCGGACTGGCTTCGAAGCCCATGGTGGTGACGTTGCCACTCGTCCTATTGCTGCTGGATTTCTGGCCGTTGCGGCGAATTCGGGGATGGGAATCGTCGAGCCCGGAAACTGCGTTGCCTGTGCCGCAGGCTTCATTGGTGTGGCTCATCCTGGAAAAGTTGCCGCTCCTCGCACTGTCTGCTGCCACGAGCGCCGTCACCGTTTTCGCGCAGCGCTCCGGCGGAGCCATGCGTTTGGTGCTTCCTCTCAGCATTCGTCTGGAGAACGCGATCTACGCTTACGCGCTGTACGTGTGGAAAGCATTCTGGCCGGCGTGGCTGGCGGTGTTCTATCCCCACCCCGGCGCGACGCTTGCAATTTGGCAATTAGGACTGGCTGCGCTGTTTGTGCTCTGCGTCAGCGCGCTGGTCTGGTGGCAGCGCGCCCGAAGGCCGTACCTGATCGCGGGATGGCTGTGGTTTCTGGGCACGCTCGTCCCCGTAATTGGAATCGTCCAGGTGGGCGAGCAGGCCATTGCTGACCGCTATGCGTATGTCCCGCTGATTGGAATCTTCGTGATGGCGGTGTGGGGCGCTGCTGATTTGGCCGACAGCCGGCAACTTACGTTCCGCACGCGGGTGAAGATAGCCGCGGTCGTCCTAGCTGTTTTCGTGCTTTTTACCTCCGACCAGCTTCGATATTGGCGGAGCGCCGTCGATCTGTGGGCGCACACTGTCGAGGTCACAAAAGACAATTTCCTTGGCGAGCAAAATCTGGGTGCGGCGCTGCTGGCGTCGGACCGTTTTCCGGAGGCGTTGCCGCATTTCCAGAAGGCGGTTCAACTCAGACCTCGCGATGCGGGCGCTCATTTGAATCTTGCCGGTGATCTCACCCTGAACGACCGCACGCGAGACGCGATTCCGGAATACGAGATCGCAATCCCTTTGGTTTCCGATCCCAACATGCGGGTCGGAGCCTACGCCACCCTTGGCCGGCTGTATAGCCAAGTCGGAAACTATGCCAAGGCGCGCGCCAGTTATCAGGCAGCGTTGCAGATCGATCCGCAGCGTTCTGATGCGAAGCAGGGACTAGCGAAGGTGGAGTTGTCCGATGCCATGCGAAATGTGGCCGAAGCGCCCTCCGGCGAAGCTTATTTTCGGCTGGGTCAGGCGTTGCAGCAGGATGGCCGTACCGCGGAGGCCCTCGCGATTTATAAACAGGCGCTGAAGCTCGATCCAAAACTGGAAGAAGCGCGGAAGGCGCTGCAGGGGCTCAGCGCGCAAAGTAACTAAACCATGCGGCCGAGAGGCGGCGACGCTTACAAAGACGTGCGTCCTTCGAGAAATCGCAGCGGTGAAAAGGCTGAAATGTCGTAGTCTCGTTTCGCGCCGGTGATGACTTGCGCCATGATGTGTGCCGTTACCGGGGAGAGCAAGATGCCGTCGCGAAAATGCCCGGTGGCAACAAAATATCCTCGCGTGGTGGTTGCGCCGAGGATCGGTAGGTCGTCCGGTGTTCCCGGCCTGAGCCCGGCCCAGTCCTGCAGAATTCGCGCCTCTTCCAGCTCCGGAACTAAGCGAATCGCGGCTTGATACAAGCGTTGAATCGTGTCTGCGTCGGTGCGCTTGTCGAATCCAGCTTCTTCGAGAGTAGAACCGATGACAATTCGTCCATCGCTGCGCGGCACCAGGTAAACCTCGGGAGCGCGGATGACGTGCCGCACGACATCGTGTCGGGCACAGGCCACCGCCAGCATCTGTCCTTTGACCGGGCGGGTAGGGAAGTGATGGGTAGAGAAAATTCCCGCCCACGCGCCCGCGCAATTCACGACGCAGGGCGCATTGTAGTGGGTTCGATCCGTCTGAATCCCAGCGACTCGGCCCTCAGCGAGAACTAAATCGGTCGCGGTAGTGCCCGAAGAAACATCGACTCCGCGATGTTTGGCCGCCTTTAACGCCGCGGCGACCAGAGCGCGCGGATCGACACTTCGTTCTTTCAAGTACGCTACGGAGCCTCTCACTTCTGACAGGGCCGGCTCGAGTTCGGCTAGAGAGGCGGGAAGAGGATTCTGCGCCAAGAATTCAGAGTGCTCTGGAGCGAACAGGATCGTGCCTTGATCCCGCAGATCGACCTTCATTCCCGATTCGTCCTGCAATTCAAGAACGAACTCGGGATACATTCGCGCACTGGCTGTAGCTAGCGTTTGCAGGGCTGCTGGCGTCTCGACAGGACAGTCGGCAAGCATTCCGGCTGCGGCGTGGGAGGCTTCACCGCCGGGTTCTCCGCGCTCCACCACCAGAACTCGCAGGCCCCGTTTGTGCAACGCGATGGAGAGCGAGAGGCCAATGATGCCGCCGCCCACAACAATGACATCCCAAGTTTTCACTTAACCATTGTAAGAGAGAGCGCCCGTCGTTCACGGGATGGAAAGGGATTTAGGAGCTCGGCGTGAAAGTGGTGGACCCGGAGAGACTTGAACTCCCAACCCCTGCGTTCGAAGCGCAGTGCTCTATCCAGTTGAGCTACGGGTCCGCGCTGGGTTAGAAAATAAGCGTATCAGGTCTGGCCTGCCGCTGTCGCGTCTGGTTCTTCAAGTTCGACACCTGCAAATAGAAGGACGTCCACACTAGACAGACCGAGCATTTTCCTGCCATGCTCGGTCTCGACTTATGTCCTACCACGTTGTCGCTTTGACCATGGTGCAAGTGCGGCAGGGAGCGCTCGACTTCCAGCGCGACCTCGGCGCGGTCCTGAGAGACGCGCCCGAACTGAAAGTGTATTCGGCTAGTCCCTTCGACCTCGAGGAGCGCCGCCGAGTCAAAGATCGATTTGGCGGGGACATCGTTTATTTCTTTAACGACGTGGCATATCAGGAAAGCCGCCGCCTCGGCTTGGACGTGCAGTTCATCGCGGAGATTCCTGACGAAGAACTGCCGCGCAGGCGAACCGTGGTGGTCGGAATGCCCGAATCCAAGGCGAAAGTCTAGCCACCCCATTGAAAGTCGTCGTTGGGGGGCGCAGCCGGCCGAGGAATCTCGCAGCGGAATGCTCCGAACGGCCACGTGGAATATTCTGCCGCATTACGCTCGCTCGTGTATAATAAGGCCTGGCTAAGTTTGACTCACACGCAATTGAAAGTCGGTATCGCCAACCAGCGTCACCCCCTCTCACTAGCAGCGAATCTTCTCAGCACAATCCAAAGGTAGAAAAGGAAACATCAACAATGGCAGAAACAGGAACAGTAAAGTGGTTTAACGACGCCAAGGGCTATGGCTTTATCAGCCGTCAAAATGGCGAAGACGTCTTCGTGCACTTCTCCGCGATTCAGGCGGGCGGCTTCCGCAGCCTCCAAGAGGGCCAAGCCGTGCAGTTCGACGTCACCAAAGGCCCCAAGGGCTGGCAAGCTGAGAACGTTCAAGCTGTCTAAGTGGCAAATAAGAGCGTCCGCGATTCGAAAGGATTGCGGGCGTTTTCACGTTTTAGAACGGTATCGATGTGAAACCCCGCGGCGCCGATCCCTTATTTCGATTTCTCCTGCTTTGATTTGACCTTCGCCCAACGCGCCCTCTGGGCAGCCGCGATCTTTCGACGAGCTGCCGCCGACAGGGTTCGACGCGACACGGTAGCGAACTTTCCTCCCTCTAATTTGCCCAGCACGGCGAGAGCCGCGTCCACATGGCGGAGGTTGTTTACCAGATGCGCCCTTTCCACTCTCAATTCCGCAACGATATTTCCCAATCCTTTTAGTCTCGGCATAGTTGAATTGTACCGGATAGTTCAGGGCACGAGTGGCCAGGCCGCGTCGAAACGGGAGGGAAGACGCGAAGTAAAGACCACGGCTATCTCGAATTTCGAGGTAGCCAGGGTAATCCGACGAATGTCATATAGCCCATTCGTGCCATTCCCATCCCGGCGCCGGCGGGCTATCTTGATGGTGGACAGTTTCTCGGGGGAGGAACCTGTTCGAGCGATTCGTCCCATGACTGTAAAGTCTGGGACGTTTTGTTTTTGGTGCTGAATGTCTTAGAGGCGCCCGCTCGCATCCAGATCGCAGACCTTTGTATCGGTCTGTTCCTTGTAGGTTGACTTCGCCACCACAGTCGATACGAACGTATGGGCGATACCATCGTCCAATTGCGCGGCCCATTTTATTCTGGCTGAATGGTGACAGCTTTGTATCGCCGGGTGGTTTGTTTTCCCGAGCGGCGATTTCGGATCGAAATTTCAGTTCTTGACATTGTCGCGGAGCGTGTGTGCACGCTGCGATAAATGAACTACAGACGCCGACGGCCGTTGTCGGCTTTAATCAACCGGTTTCGAAGACTAACAAATACTGAGGAAAATTCCATGGCAACTGCAAACACACCTACAAGAGTCACGCAGATGAACGCACCTACAAAACCCCAGCAGATTCGCGTGACCAAACGATCGCCCGCGTATTGGCGGATCACGATCGACAACCCGCCGATCAACGTGATGGGCCCGGAAATGGTCAAGCAGTTCCAGGAAGTGATGAACGCGCTCGAGGCCGACGAGCAAGTCAGGGTCGTGGTCTTCGACAGCGCGGTCGACGACTACTTCCTGAATCACTCCGATTTCACGGCCAAGCTTGAGGACCTGACCTCGCTGCCGGAGGGTCCCACAGGCCTGCCGCCTTGGCCGGATTTTCTCGCGCGTCTCACACGCCTGCCCGTCGCGTCCATCGCCCTCATCCGCGGACGTGCGACGGGCAACGGCAGCGAGATCACGCTGGCCTGCGACATGAGTTTTGCCAGCCGCGAGAAGACCATCATCTCGCAATGGGAGGTGGGCGTGGGGATGGTCGCCGGCGGCGGTCCCATGGCTCGGCTTCCCCGACTCATCGGGCGAAACCGCGCCCTGGAGGTGCTCCTGAGCTCGGAGGACATCAGAGCAGAGCAGGCCGAGGCCTACGGCTACATTAATCGCGCCCTGCCCGATGCTGATCTGGATGCCTTTGTGGAGGCGCTCGCGACCCGCATCGCCAAGTTCGACAAATGGGCGATCGCTCAGACCAAGCGCCTCGTCAACACCAGCCTGCCGCCTGACGTCGAACTCGGTGCCGGATGGGATGCGTGCATCGCATCGCTCGGGCGACCTGCCGCCCAGGAGGGGATCAAGGCGCTCATGGCGCGCGGCTTCCACAAGCCGGGGGATGTCGAAAATCGGCTCGGATACTACCTGGGCAAAATCGCAGGCTAGGCCGACGCCCGATGCCCTGACGTCTAGAGAAAGGAAGTCTTGCATTCACGATGCAGACCGGGAAATCCGTAGAATTCAATACCTGTGAGGCACAATGACGAAAACGACGAGCTTTCAAATGGACATTCGTCCGCTCTTTACAGAGCGAGACATTCAAGGCATGAGCAAGGCATTCAACCTGGGAAGTTACGATGACGTCAAAAAGCATGCTGGCGCCATCTACGATCGCATTCGTGGAATCGGCGGCTCCGTAATGCCGCCCCCGCCACCAAGAGGAGAAGGTCCTTGGCCGCAATCTCGGATTGAACTATTCGCCAAGTGGATGGCGGACGGGTTCCAACCTTAGTCGCGAATTACACGCGTCGACGCTGGGTGATCGAAGAAAAGCGCGACTTGATCTGCTCCGGTCCGGGAAAGTTCAGTGTGAATTACTGGCTCGCCGGCCTTACGACGAATCAGTTTGTTGCTAGAGTCAGGGTTTTGCCGGCATCGGCTGCCAGAGTTCGATCTTATTTCCATCTGAGTCATAGATCCAGGCAAAGCGACCGTAGGATTCATCCATTCGTTTGGGGTCAATCTTGACTCCCTCTTGTTTTAAGCGGTCGAGCAAGGCATCCATGTCGTCCACGATGTAGTTAATCATGAGCGGTTGCGTGGCCGGGATATAGTCGGTGGAGGCGGAAAAAATGGTCCAAACGGTAAGGTGTTCCTTTTGCGGGTCGTCGTGTTCGCGCCAGGGAAGCATCGCGCCTGAGCCTTTGTCAGCGAGTCCAAGGTGCTTCGCATACCATTCGCGCGTCTGATCACGATTGGCGGATTTGAAGAAGACACCGCCGATTCCAATGACGCGCCCGCGCTGCTCCGTTTTGACAGGCGACTTCGACTTTTCTGGTTGCGGAGATTTCACGTCCTGTCCTCCTGTTGAGTGCGCCGCGATAAGCAACACCGAGCCAAGCGCAATTGTGCTCCACGGTATGCCTTGCATCGGCGAATTATACATAAGTTTCGATTTGAATGGAGAAACGGTCGGTCTTCATTTTTCGATCAAGCTTGGCCGCGACTTATACTAAGCCGCGCACATCGGCACTGCTACGGGTACCCGATCTGCAGTACGATCTTGCCGGGCTTGTGGGGTGCGCCCGCAAGCATGCGTTGCGCCTGGCGCGCTTCCGAAAGCGGAAGGATCGAGCCCACACGCGCTGTGATTCTGCCCGCGTCAAATAATGTTGTCAGTGTCTGCAGGCGCGCGGTGGTCACCTCAGCGTAGAAGAAAATGGCCCCTGCCGGGAGAGCCTGCGCCGAGACCGAGGTGACGAGTTTGCCTCCGGGTTTCAATGCCGCGACGCAGCGTTGAACAGTACTGCCCCCGACTGTGTCGAGGATCGCATCCACCTGTGGGAGGTCCTGCCCGAATGCGGGCTGGCTCGAGTCGATGATCGATTTCACCCCCAATGATCGGAGCAGGTTCTCGTCGTCGAGGCGTGCGATCGCAACGACGTGGATTCCGGCGTCTGCGGCCATTTGTACGGTGTAGGCTCCGACGTTCCCCGCGGCTCCGACGACCATTACCGTTTGTCCGCGCATCACCTGTGCATACTGGAACAGCATTTGCCAGGCGGTTACCGCAATGACGGGAGCCGATGCCGCTTCTACGTGATTCAGCGATTGCGGTTTGCGGGCGGACATTCCGGACGCGGCCACGGCGAACTCGGCTTGGGCGCCACAGAACTGCGGATTGGTGACGCCATAAACTTCGTCGGCCGGCGCGAAGCTCGTAACGCCGGGGCCGAGCTTCTCGACGACACCGGAGAAGTCCGAACCGAGGGTGAGCGGAGGTTGCGGGCTAACCTTGCTCTTGCCCTCACGGATGATCGCATCCCACGGAGCGACGCCCGCAGCCATCACGCGCACCAGAACTTCATTTGGGCCCGGCAACGGCTTCGGCACATCCTCGACCACCACGACGTCGGGCGGCCCGAAGCTATGAATCCTCGCTGCTTTCACGGCCAATTCCTCCGAAGCTGAAAGACGATGGCCACAGCAAGGTCTGTATCATTTGATACTCGCCGGCAGTTCACTAATTACTGCCGCCCCTGCCTTGCTGATGACTTCGTCCTGAGAATCCGTGCCGCCTGAACAGCCGATTGCGCCGATAATATCGCCCTGTTCGATCAGTGGAATACCGCCTCGAGACGCGATGATTCCATCGAACGCGAGCAGATAGTTGAGATGCATAAGGTTGATGCCATCCTCGAAGACCTTGGTTGGGCGTCGGAAGGTCACGGCTGCTCGCGCCTTGTGTTGCGCAATCTGAATCGAGGCCAGCATCGCGCCGTCCATTCGTTGGAAGGCAACTAAGTTACCGCCGGAATCCGTTACGGCTACGTTCATCTTCCAATTCCGCTTCCTGGCCTCTTCCACCGCGGCGTGAATAACCGCTTGGGCTCGGTATAGCGATATTGGCCGCCCGTAGGGCACATCGAATGGCATTTCGTCTGGGATGACATCCAGAGGATTTGAGGTAAGCGGTGCTTCGATGGCGGTTTCTGCTATGTTGCTCGACATAAATTTCCCCTAAAGGATTAGGAACTTCCCGACATGCAGATTTAAATCCGTGGCACCGAGCTATCAGAGCAGAAGGGCGCCGAAGGAGCAATTGGACGATGGTATCGGCGATACTTTCGTATCGGTGCCGCGATCGCGCGTTCACTTCAACTCGCGATCCATACCAAGCCGCGTAAATCTTTAATTTATGTCGATGAAGCCGATCGATATGGGAGCAGGTCAGCAGTGGCTTCCAGCGTCCAAGCGACCGGCGCCCGAGGAGACAGCCAGCGTGAAATGGAAATTTGCTCCGCGAGGATGGTTGTCCGTGGCCCAGAGCCGGCCACCATGGGCCTCAATAATCGTTCGGCTGATACGAAGCCCCATGCCGGTGCCGTGTTCCTTGGTCGTAAAGAAAGCGTCGAATATCTGGCCAGCTTGGTTAGGGGGAAGTCCAATGCCAGTATCTTCGACCGATACCAGAAGCTGTTCGTCGCTTTCATTCTGGGTGCCGAGCGTGAGTTGACGCGGGCCATCGACCGCCTTCATTGCGTCGATGCCGTTGATCATCAGGTTCATTAATACCTGCTGCAACTGGACACGGTCTGCCACAATGAGAGGTAGATCGGCTGCAAGCTTTGTCTGTACAGAAACCGAGTGCTGGGTCGCCTCGTTGTGCAGAAGAAGCTCCATCTCTCGAATCATCTCGTTGACATCGACGCGCTCCTTTGTCACAACGCCTTTTCTGAAAAGCAGCTTGACTCGGTCAATGATCTCCGCTGCTCGGTTTGCATCACGAATGATCAATGAAGCCGCAACCCGAGCGCCTTCGAGATCGGGCTGCTCGCGATCGAGCCGGCGCAGGCAGGTAGAAGCATTCGTGATGGCGCCACTGATAGGTTGATTAATCTCGTGCGCAAGGGAGGCACTGAGTTCGCCCATCGTAGTCACGCGATTCGCGTGTGCGAGATCTGCCTGCGCTTTACGCAATGACTCTTCGGCGCGCTTCCGGTCCTCTATATCGATGCCGGTGCCGTACCACTTGACTATCTCTCCATGACCATCACGCAAAGGGTACGTTGCGCACAAGCAACGACCGATAGTCGCGCTGTGCAGTCCAGACGCGCGCTTCCATCTCGACGGGCTCTCCTGCGGCCAATGCCGATGTCCACTTAGCGATGTATCTCGCACGATCATCCGGATGAATGATCGATTGCCAACCGGATCCAAGCAATGCCGTCGATCGATAGCCCGGTGGATTCGAGCAAACGCTGATTGATGAAGTCTACTGAACCATCCGGCAGAGTGCTCCACACATGAGCGGGAATCGTGTTGATTACCCGGCGGAGCCGGTCCTCGCTGCTTTGCAAACTCTCATAGAGATCCTGCAATTGCCGCGCTGTATCATTAAATACACGTCCCAGTTGGGCAAGCTCATCTTCTCCCTCGTATGGGAACCCGATGTTTGAAGTCCCCCCGCGCCAACATCTTTGAACCCTCGACCAGATGTTCGAGTGGCCGCGTGATGCTGCGGGTAATGACGAGTCCCAACGTTCCGGCAATCAACAAGGTGAGAACGACCGTGGCCGGCACAACAATAAAAATCCGGTGCTGCACCTGGCGGATGTTGGCTGCGGCTTCGCGTGTTCCGTCTTTACCTCGCGGTCGACTCTTTCAGCCAAGGCAGAGACCGTAAAGTTCGAGTGGGCGTAGCTTGATTGGCGAGCCGCATTTGCAATGCGTTCCAATCATCCGCTTCCAGCTAACTCGATCATGGATGCGGTCTGCGATTGGAGGTTCGACTGGATCGACCGCGAGGGTGGGGAGGATCGTCGGGTCAGAGGCGTTGCCGGAATGCACGGCCAACAGCGCGTTTTTGGCACGTCGCATGTCCTTCGCAAAAGCCTCATTCATCGATTGAGTTTCTGCCTTCAGACGCTCGGAGTTTTTTGCGTTGGCAAGCGACTCAAGTGCGTCGCGAAACTTCAACAGGTCTGAGTGAACACGTAAGACCGTTACCAACTCCTCGTCATATTCATCGAGCCGCTCTGCTTGCGCCTGGACGATGTGGAATTGCCATAGAACGATTACGTCGCCGGCTACCATCAAAACGATGATGAGCGCGAAGCATAGAACCAGGCGCGGGCCAATGTTGAGTCGCAGTCGATTCATCTCAGTGCGAACCCGTTCCCGGTTGAGCCTTGTCATTACCCATGATCCGCACCAGCTCATTCTCGAGCGCCGCCGCCGCTGCTGGAGCTGTGGACTCGCGCGTCAGCACCGAATGCAGTGCTTGGGTATAGGCTTTGGAGACCGCCTCATAGTTCGATCCCGCGACCACCGACTGGGCGCGAAACGATCGTCGCTCCCACCCGATTCCCCCGGTTTGTACCACCAGGGATAGAATTTCCCATCGTCACAGGTGGAACTTCAAAGTACTCGACCTTTCGACCTGCCGTTTCGACGTGATGGAGTCGCCGTGAATTCTGCGTGCTTGCGGAGAAGGAACCGGATGAACTGGACGGCTTCGGCGCGGTGAGCTGAAAAGCGGGATATCCCCAGAGCGTAGCCTCCCAATTGTCGCGACGCGCGCGCTTTTTCCCAGCCGGGATGCTGGTTACTCCCGCTTCGTCGCGGAACGGCTTATCTTGTGCGAAAAACCTCATACGTCAATGGCCATGGTCAGTCAGAAACGCAGCCTCGCCGGAAACCCAGAACTTATTTTCCGCGTCCGTAGCCGTGTAAGAAACCACGCTGGGAGGGGAGATCCAACCCACCCAATGTGCCGCGCGTTCCCAGGCCCGAATAACATTTGCGATTGTTGACGCTGATCTTGCCATCGGACTCGATGATGTGGCCGCCTCCTTCGGCTGCTTGCCATTCCAGTCCTTCCATAATAAGTTGTTCGCTGTCCGTCGCAATGGCTCCGGCCCAGACAAACCCCCAAAAATCTTTTTTCCCTTTTGCGCGTTCCCCGGCCTGAATCCGGACGGCCATTTTCTCCAGCTCATCCCAGGTTCTGGGTGGCGTTTTGTAGCCGTACTGGGCGAGAAGGTCCGTCCGATAAACCAAAACCTGCACATCCATCGGCTGATTGGGCATGGCCACAACCTTCCCCTGAACCATGTAGCTTTCGATGATGCCGGGATCCTCCGAGGAAATCTCAGAGGCAAAGTAAGGTTGCAGGTCGAGGAGGTAGTCCCCATTGTTCCGGTCCAGATCGTGTCAACGCCATAGATGTCAGGGGACGGGGCACCGCTGCGGAGCAAATCCATGGCAAGATCGAGTTTCGATCCGTTGTCCTCCGGTGTTGGAAGATCATTGACGCGAATGCCTGTTTCCCGCGTGAATTCCTGCAAATAGGCGTCCGGAATCATCCGATGGTCGCCAGGAACTCCTCTGCCTTCAGAATCGAAAAATGTGATGGTCACGGGTTGCGCGGGCTTACGGCAACCGGTACAAAAGAGACGCACGACAGCAGAATTCCCGCCATGCCCAAACGTCGAAAGCGATGAGATGCAGACCGACGCCGATCCGGCGCAGCGCATCACACGACTCATCGTCTTGATTCGGATGGATAGCGGAAGCAGTTTTCACCGCCTTTGCAACGCAAAGGAATAAGCGATAGCGTGCACCCCTCGCACATCAATCGATATTCCTAGTTTGTACGTAGGAATGGTAGCAAAAATCACGAACGGATGCCCCTACCCCGTCGTTCGCGCCGTATCCATTCGGCAGGGCCCGGTGGGAACCAATCAATGCCGAGTCGTTGCAATAGGGACTGCCATTGTTGCAGCTTCATATCCACATCGAACGCCCATTCAACGCGGAACCAGGCGTGGGCCAATATTGAGTCGCAGTCGATTCATCTCAGTGCGAACCTGTCCCCGCTTGAGCCCCGTTCCCCATGATCCGAACGAGATCGTTCTCGAGCGTTGCGGCCGCTGCGGGAGCCGTAGACTCTCGGGTCAGCACAGAATGCAGTGCGCCGGTATAGGCCTTGGAGACCGCCTCATAGTTTGATCCGGCAACCGCCGACGGGCGCGAAACTATCTCACTCCCTCCCGATTCCCCCGGTGTGTACCACCAGGGATAGATTTCCTTCATCACCAGTGGAACTTCAAAGTACTGCCCCTTTCGGCCCGGCTTTTCGCGATGAGTCGCCGTGAGTTCTGCGTGCTTGTGAAACAGGAATTGGATGAACTTCACGGCTTCGGCGCGGTGAGGTGAATAGCGGGATATCCCCAGAGCGTAGCCCCCTATGGTAGCGACGCGCGCGACTTTTCCAGCAGGGACGCTGGTCACTCCCGCTTGGTCGCGGAACGGCTTATCGTAAGCAAAAGTTTCATACACAATGGAGTGGCTGAGCAGAAAAGCAGCCTCGCCCGAGACCCAGAATTTAAGTTCTGCATCGGCAGCAGTGTATGAAACCACGCTCGGTGGAGAGATCCAACCGACCCAATGTGCCGCTCGTTCCCAAGCCCGGATGACGTTTGGGTTGTTTACGCTGATCTTTCCGTCAGACTCAATGATGTGGCCGCCTCCTTCTGCTGCCTGCCATTCCAATCCTTCCATCGTAAGTTGTTCGCTATCCGTCGCGATCGCTCCGGCCCAGACGAACCCCCAAAAATCTTTCTTTCCTTTCGCGCGCTCTCCAGCCTGAATCCGGACGGCCATTTTCTCCAGCTCGTCCCAGGTTCGGGGTGGCATTTTGTATCCGTACCGGTCGAGAAGGTCCGTCCGATAAATCAAAACCTGCACATCAAGCGGCTGCTCGGGCATTGGCATTGCCACAACCTTGCCTTGAACCTTGTTGCTTGCGACTAATTCGGGATCCTCCGAGGAAATCTCCGGGGCGAAGTAAGGTTGCAGGTCGACGAGGTAGTCAGCCATTATTCCGGCCCAGATCATATCAACGCCGTAAAAATCAGGGGATGGAGCGCCGCTGCGCAGCCAATCCATTGCGAGATTAAGTTTTGCGCCGTTGTCCTCTGGCGTCGGAAGATCGTCGACGCGAATGCCGGTTTCTCGCGCGAACTCCTGCAAATAGGCCTCCGGAATCATCCGATGGTCGCCAGGAACCCCTCGGAAGTCGGAATCGAAATATGTGATGGTCACAGGCTGCGCGGGCTTATGGCAACCGGAAAAAAGAGACGCCGACAGCAGGATTCCTGCTATCACTAAATACCGAAAGCGATGAGATGCAAACCGGCGCCGTTCGCCGCAGCGCATCACATGACTCATGCTTCTGATTCGGATAGATAACGGAAGCAGTTTTCACCGCCATCGCGACACGAGGAATAAGGGATAGCGTGCACCCCCTGGCGCATCAATCGATATTCCTAGTTTGTACGTAGGAATGGTAGCAAAAATCGCGAACGGATGTCCCAGCCCCGTCGTACGCGCCGTATCCGTTCGGAGGGGTCCGGCGGGAACAATTTATGATGAACACGAAAGCCGACCCCGACAATTCGCTGGGCTGGAGGTATGAAAGACTTAAGCCAAACTAACTAAGCGCCTACACATGCCCGGATCACGGCTCCCAGGACACTTCTGGAATAGAACATCAGAACGCCAGCTACGACGGCATTCTGCAGAGTTGCACATGCTATGCGTCGAGTGTCCGTGAGCCCGACTCTGTAGCGCCAGCTTTGTAATTCTTGCGTTACGTTTCTTGTCTTCGTCTCTGACATATAAGCCGCTTCCTGTCGGATCCAGTCGACAACGCGATTAGGCCAGAAGCTTGGAGAACAATCCATTGGACGATGGTATCGATCGATACCTTCGCATCAGTCGCGGTCGGTGATTGCGTTCGGTGAGAAGACAAACCCCGTGATTGTTGAATCGAGCCTTGGATACTTTTTTAACGCACGCGTTGTTTTTGAGGGACAGTCGAAGCGGCTGCTGGAGTGCGTTAGTGGATGGGCAGGCTGAGTGTTTTTCCGGAGCGGATCCACGCGAGTGTCGCTAGTCTGATTAGTCTGTCGCGGAGTCAGCGGGCCGGGTTGCGTCAAGCCAAGTGAATTGGCGGGCTGACAGGCCGGAGTTTGGCCGCCATCCTCACCAAGTCGGCGAGAGAATTTGCTTTCATTTTTTGCATGACCTGCCCACGGTGTGCCTTTACCGTGATTTCGCTGATACCGAGCTCGCCGCCAACTTGTTTATTCAACAGCCCAGAGACGACTAGGGCCATCACCTGCCGTTCTCGGGCAGTAAGTGAGGCGTAACGGTCCTCGGAGCTCCTGCATCTCCGCGCTTCGAGCGAGCGCGAGACTGCTTCGCTGAAGAGCGTTTCGGATGGCGCTTACCAGAGCATCGTTATTGATGGGCTTGGTTAAGAATTCGAGAGCCCCGGCTTTCATGGCCTGTACCGACTTCGGCACATCGCCGTAACCGGTGATGAAGATGATTGGCATATCGACGTGTTCAACCCCAAGCTGTTTCTGCAGTTCAAGACCGTTCAGGCCCGGAAGCGAAACGTCAAGGACAAGACAGCTCGGGACACGTTTTCTCCGGTGGGCGAGGAATTCTTGTGCGGACGCGAAGGTCTCCGGCTTCCACTTCTCATCCCGAACCAACAGTTCCAGCGATTCGCGCACGGACACGTCGTCGTCAACAATGAAGACGACGGGGCTAGCCTTCGACATCGGCGATGCCCCTGCGTCACAACTAAGCGATCGCGCCACGTTCATTGTCATTGTCCCCCTCAAGATTCACTGGTGGACCTCAGATGCCTTGCAGTGCGACCTTGATCGCCGCAAGCAGAGCTGCGTCACTGAATGGCTTGATCAGAAACCCGGCCGCGCCCTGCTCGAGCACTCGAGCACGAATCTTTTCATCTTTCTGACCGGTGATGAATATAGTCGGGATCTCTTCTCCGCGACGCTTCAGCTCCTGGTAAAGTTCCGGCCCACTCATGCCCGGCATGGCGATATCGAGGATCAAACAGCTAGTCTCACCGGCATAACCGGATGAGAGAAACTCTTCCGCCGACGAGAAAGCTCGAGCTGCAAAGCCGAACTCCCTAATCAGGTCAGGCAGCGACTCGCGCACGGACTCATCATCATCGACGACGGATAGGAGGGGAAGTTCGTTCCCGCTCGTATGCTTAAGAGACTTCATGACAAAACAATGAGGCATGCAATGAAAGACGTCCATTGTACTTTGGTATTGCTTTTGCCCTCCCCTCATCGATCGATACCTTCGTCCAATAGCTTCGCGCCTGCATTTCAGGCTTAATTAGTCCGCGGCTGATCACAGGAATCTATGAGCGTCCGAGATCAAGAGATCCGCGCGGCACTGGACCAGCATTGGGCGGCGTCCGATGCGAACGATTTTCAAACGGAGCACCTCATCTATCGCGAGGACGCAGTGCTCGATTACCCGCAGTCAGGCGAGCGAACCCGCGGTCGACGCAACATACAGAGCCAACGCGCGAGTCAGCCGAACAAGAAGCGGTTTACAGTCCGACGAATCATTGGTAGCGGTAATCTTTGGGTCACCGAATTCATCCTGACATATGATGGCAAGCCGTCCTACACCGTGAGCATCATGGAGTTCATCGGCGACAAGGTTGCGCGGGAAACCCAGTACTTTGCCGATCCATTCGTGGCTCCTGCGTTCCGAGCTCAATGGGTCGAACGGATGGATGAATAATCTGGGAGCGCGAGAATTGGCTAACGCCACCGCGATTTGGAGGGATAAGAGATGGATTGGAAACGGTTGGTCCAGTTTGCGCTGCTGGGTAGCAGTGATGTGGAACAATATGCCATCCTGCTGGTACGCGTTTCGATCGGGTTGTTCTTCGCCATCTCCGGGGCAAACAAATTGTTTGTCGCCGGCGGCACCAAACCTGTTTACGATACGCTGGTTAAGGCCAAAGTCCCGTTTCCCCACCAGACGGCTTATTTCGTGGCGGGTGTCGAGTTCGTTGGCGGATCCTTGCTGACCGTGGGGTTTCTTTCGAGCCCGGCCTGCGTGGCTTTATTGATCGATATGATTGTCGCCACCCTGACCAGCGCGCTTTCCACCTTGCCTAAAGGACTTTCACCTCTTAGCTGGCTCGACGATTTCCTCTATCTTCCGGAAGTCCTGTACGTGCTTTTCTTTATCTGGCTGATTTGCTCCGGTCCGGGAAAGTTTAGCGTCGATTACTGGCTCGCCGGCAAGTTAAATATTTCTTGATCATTGGCTGGTACTGCCGCTGGAGTTGCTCTGCTCGTGGATCGCCCGCTGTTCGCGGACCAGGCTGGCTACGCAGAAGCTCGCCCGCTGCACCGAAATAAAATGACTCTAACCGCACGCTGGACTTCGACGAGGTACGCATGCCCCGATTGCTTTCAGTAAATGTCGGCCTTCCGCGCGACGTGACATGGAACGGCAAAACTGTCCGAACCGCAGTCTGGAAATCTCCGGTTGACGGGACGGCGAATGGTGCGCAAGCTCGATATCGATGGTGATGCGCAAGCCGATCTCGCCGGTCACGGCGGGGAGCAGCGCGCCGTTTTTGTCTACCAGATGGATTCTTACCACTACTGGGAGCGCTTTCTGGGCCGCAGCGATTTTACTTTCGGCCAGTTCGGAGAAAACTTCACCGTCGAGGGACTTCCTGATAACGAGGTCTGCATCGGCGATCGATACCGCATCGGTGGTGCGATATTTGAAGTGACGCAGCCACGCGTGACGTGCTACCGCGTCGGCATCCGCATGAATGAACCTCGTATGCCAGCCCTGCTCGTAGCACATCACAGACCAGGATTCTACTTTCGCGTGTTGCAGGAAGGAGAAGTTGGTGCGGGCGACGACATCGTAAAAATTACCGACGGTCCAGAGCGAATCAGTGTGGCCGACGTTGACGCCCTCCTGTATTTGCCGGGACATTCCAGCGAGCAACTGCAACGCGCGCTGCGGATTCCTGCACTTAGCAAGGGTTGGCAGAGTTCGTTCCAAGCAATGCTCCAACAAGACTTGAGCTCCAAAACTACGGTGGGGAATCCGGGACTCGCCAATGAGGAACAAGCGCCAGCATGGCCCGGATTTCGACAGATGCGAGTCGCGAGTATTCATAAGGAAAGCGATAGCGTAACTTCCTTCATTCTGGCGCCAATCGATGGGCAGCCTCTTCCTGTCTTCCAGGCGGGTCAATTTGTGGTTTTGCGGCTGCTCGTCGATCCGGGCAAACCGCCGGTTCTTCGCAGCTATTCGTTGTCTGATCTGCCGGCAGCCGACCATTTCCGCATCAGCGTCAAGAGCGAATTGAATGGGATTGGAAGTTCATTTCTGTGCAACCGTGCGCGAGAAGGCGATCTATTGGATGTTAGTGCGCCGCGCGGAAGCTTTACTCTGCGTCCCGGCCAGAGTCCTGTGGTTCTGCTGAGCGCTGGAGTGGGCGCAACGCCCGTGATGTCGATGCTGCACGCACTCGCCGCTGAAAAATCGCAACGAGAGATCTGGTGGATCTATGGAGCGCGCAATCGCGCCGACCATCCATTTGCAGAAGAATCGCGTTCATTACTGAAACAGCTCTCTCGCGGACGAGGATACATCGTGTACAGCAGGCCCGCTGCAACCGACCAAGTCGGGGCAGACTTCGATGCTCCCGGGCACATTGACACAGCTTTGCTGGAGAGAATTGGCGTGTCACAGGGTAGTGACTTCTATCTGTGTGGCCCCTCTTCATTCTTGCAGAATATGCGCGATGGGCTGCGAAACTGGGGTGTGCTCGCCGGGAATGTGCACACGGAAATCTTCGGTTCTCTCGAGGCTATTACCCCTGGTATGGCGCAGGTTGATCACACTCCTCACCTGCCACAAGGGCCGCCCGGATCTGGCCCCCCAGTCTCATTCGCGCGTAGCGGGATTACCGCCGCTTGGGATCCGAAATTCGGGAGCTTGCTTGAACTGGCGGAAGCGTGCGACGTTCCGGTCAGATGGTCGTGCCGGACTGGAGTCTGTCATACCTGCATGACTGGTCTGATTGGCGGATCGATTACTTATAACCCTGAGCCGCTGGAGAGGCCCGCTCCCGGGAACGTGCTCGTATGCTGTTCCCAGCCAAACGCGGGTGTCACTCTGGATCTTTAAGAAGATCTTTGAGAGATCTTTGAGAGAAACGGGAGGAGTCCAATCATGCGTTCTGATATTGTGCCCGGAGGCATTTTCCCCGACTACGAACTGCCCGATCACACGGGCAAACTGCGCAAGCTCAGCGAGCTACAGGGCGACGATCCGCTAATCCTCACGCTCGCGCGCGGCCACTATTGCCCAAAGGAGCACCAGCAGCATTTGGAACTCGCCGCGTTCTACCCGAAGATCGCGGTGGCGTACACTCAGATCGCCACGATTGCCACCGACGATCACCACACTCTCCAGGAATTCCGCGCGTCAGTCGGAGCCCAGTGGACCTTCCTTTCGGACCCCGACCGAACGGTTCAGAAGGATCTCGACATCCAGGAGTACACCGACCCCGAGCATAATCCGATGATCCCGCATACGCTCGTGCTCAAGCCGGGCCTCGTGATCTACAGCATCTATAACGGCTACTGGTTCTGGGGCCGTCCGTCGGTCATCGATCTTTGGCACGATCTGCGCGCCGTGACGAGCGAAATCCGCCCAGACTGGGATCTGAGCACTCCTGGACTCCGCGAGGCATGGAATGCGGGCGACTTCTCGCGTTTCCACGGGTGGAACAAGCAGGCCAGTGCGAAGCCAACCCCGATTGGACCGAAGGAGTAGAAGCCGTCCCTTGAGTCCTAGCCCGGACCAGTTGTCCACCATCGCAGCGTCGGCTCTACTAGCAAGTCGAGTCGGTGTCATTGCTACACCAGCCAGCGCAGCTCAGCGCTTCTACACCTAATACCAAGGTATCGCCAATACCATCGTCCAATTGTTTCCCTTTTGCAGTTCTGCTTTTATGCGCTTAAGACGTCCGAACGAGCGGGCATGCGCAAGCGAATAAGTTTTCAGCACAGGACAGCATGGCTCAACCTTTGCAGCACGGGAACACCCATAGCTCTTTTCAAAAACAATCGCACGGGATTCAGATCGCTCCGGTCAGAGATTGCGAAGGCGGCAGCATGATCCGCGGGCACATCGGACCACTCCTGTGCCTGCAAATGAGAAGAAGGGAAGCTATGAATGCGGCACTGTTGATTCTGCGGGTTGTTCTGGAGCTGGGATTTGGCCGCCACGGCGCTCGGAAGCTTTTTGGGTGCTCCGGAGCTGGTGACGTCAGCGGTACCGAAGATCACATAGCTGAAGCCCCTGCGCGGACGCGTAGAAAAACGTTGGCTACTGACCGTGTGAAGGTTTGTACAAAGTTGACCGCGCTTTGCGTGGCTCTGTTGGTTGCCCCGCTCTACGGACAGTCCGATTTGACTGCTGCGAGCAGAGGAACAGTGTCCTATGGTTCCTCTACGATTGCTGTTCAGGACGTCTCGGATCTCCAGATGCAGACCCCTTACCTCGGAGGAGTTCCCGCGGGCACAGCCAGTTCAACGCCGTTGCGACTTTCACTCGACGACGCTGTGGTTCGCGGTCTGCGGCAGAACCTGGGGGGGTTGCTCTCCAGCGATGCAGTCTCCGGCGCACATGGCGAACGATGGCAGGCACTCAGTGCGTTGCTGCCGAATCTGACAACGGGTACGAGTTTCAGCGTTCACCAGGTAGATCTGAAAGCGACTATAGGCATCAAGATTCCTGTTCCTGGCGTTCCGCCCATCACCGGTCCCTTTGGAGTTTTTGACACCCGCGGCTACCTTGATCAGTCAGTCTTCAATTGGGAGTCGATTGAGCGTGCACGATCGTCGGCTGCGCAAGTGAAATCGGCCCAGTACGGTTACAAAAACGCACGCGAGCTGATTGTTCTTGTGGTTGTGTCCAATTACTTGCTGGTCATTGCCGACCAGTCACAAGTCGAGTCTGCTTTAGCTCAGCGCGACACTGCGAAGGCGCTTTTTGATCAGACGACGGACCAGAAGAAGGCCGGGCTGGCGGCTGCGGTTGACGTACTGAGGTCTGACGTCGAGCTTCAAGCACGCGAACAAAGGTTGATCGTCGCGCGGAACAATCTGGCTAAGCAGAAGTTGGTTCTGGCGCGCGCTATTGGACTTCCGGCGGGTCAGACGTTCGACATAACCACGGATGTTGGTTACCAGCCGCTTACGACTTCAACCCTCGATGAAGCGTTGCAGCAGGCGTACAGCTCTCGCGCCGACTATAAAAGCCTAACCGAGCAAGTACGTTCCGCTGAGTTGCAAAAGAAGGCCGCTTCAGCCGAGCGTTACCCGACGCTATCGGCCATCGCGGATTACGGATCCATTGGCACTAACTTTGCGTCGAATCACGGCACCATCAACGCAGCCGCGGAACTCCGGCTTCCCATTTTCCAGGGTGGCAGGGTTCACGGAGATAACCTCGTGGCAGATTCGCTCTTGGCAAAGGCCAGACAACAACTTGAAGACCTGCGTGCCAGGATCGATCAGGACGTTCGTGACGCTTTCCTTGACTTGCAAGCTAATGCCCAAGAAGTGTCGGTTGAGAAGAATGCGGTCCGGCTCGCTGCTGAGACCCTGCAGCAATCACGCGATCGCTTCTCCTCAGGAGTAACCGACAACATCGAAGTGGTTCAGGCGCAGCAATCCCTCGCGGACGCCAACGACGCGTATATCGCCAGCCTTTACAGCTATAACGTCGCAAAAATCTCACTGGCGCGAGCCATCGGTTTCGCGGAATCGAACTACGCGCTGTATTTGAAAGGACAATAAGATGCCCGACCAAGAGATGGCTAAAAGTCAAGAAAGTTCATCGTCCTCAACGCCCAATACCCCGATAGAGAGTCCCGCGCCGCCGCCGCCCCCTGTCTATCCGAGCCGGCGTTCCCGCAAGCGCTGGATTATTGCAGGTGCCGTGGTGGTCGTTCTTATCGGTGGCATCTTTCTGTGGCACTACTTCTCGGGTTTCGAGGACACCGACGATGCGCAAGTCGATGTTCACCTCTACCCGGTAAGCGCGCGGATCTCCGGCTATGTGCAAGCGGTGCACGTCGGAGACAACCAGTATGTGCAGGAAGGTGCCACACTCGTGGAGATTGATCCAGAAGACTATCAAGTCGCCTTAGCGAAAGCGCAGGCGAACCTCGAAACCGCGGAGGCCTCCGCTCGCGCCCTCAACATCGATGTGCCCATCAGTTCTGTGGACACCACGAGCCAACTGAAGTTCACGTCTTCGGACATCGAAAACGCCAAAGCCGCAATCGCCGCTGGTGAAAAACAAGTGGCTGCCGCACAGGCACGCATTTTGGAAGCCGAGGCAGAAAACGTGAAGGCCCAGGACGACGTCAAGCGTTACCACCTTCTGCTGATCAAGGACGAAGTACCTGAGCAGACTTATGACCATGCGGTAGCTGCGGCACAAACCGACAATGCGGGCGTGACAGCCGCCAAAGCAGAAGAGGCGGCCGCTGAACAAAATGTCGCGGAGGCGCGAAGCCGGCTTATCGAAGCGATTGCGCGGGATGAGTCCGCCCGAGCCGGACCGCAACGGGTGGCGTCCACTCGCGCCCGCGCGCTATCAGCTGCTGCCGACGTAGCGCAGAAAAAGGCCGACTCGAACAGGCCGAGCTCAACCTGGGATACACCAAAATATCAGCGCCGGTAACCGGCGAGGTGACCAAGAAAGTAGTCGTGGGATTGAATGTCGACCCCGGCGAACAAATGCTCACGGTAGTTCCGCTGGATCAGGTGTGGATTACCGCGAATTTCAAAGAGACCCAACTCAAACACATGCGAGTGGGCCAGAAAGCAGAGATTGACCTCGACTCAAACGGCCGCACCTACAACGGTCATGTCGATAGCATTGCGGGAGCAACCGGACCCCTCTTCAGCCTGCTGCCTCCGGAAAACGCAACCGGCAACTACGTGAAAATCGTTCAGCGGGTGCCGGTAAAGATTGTTCTGGAATCGGGCGAGAATCAGGACCACCAGCTGCGACCGGGCATGAATGTCGAAGCGAAGGTCTACTTGCGATGAGCGCTGCAGCCTTAACTTTCCCCGCAGAGCAGGCGGTCTGGCGTCCAAAGGTCAATCCCTGGGCCATTGCCGCCACCGTGTCGATCGCGGCGTTTGTCGAAGTCTTAGATACGAGCGTTGCCAACGTTGCTTTGCCCTACATCGCAGGAGGCTTGGGAGCCAGTTACGACGACAGCACGTGGGTACTTACGTCGTATCTCGCAGCTAACGCGATCGTCCTCCCCATCAGCGGATGGCTCGCCGAAATCATCGGCCGCAAGCGGTATTTCATGATATCGCTTGCTATTTTCACGGCGAGTTCACTGCTTTGCGGCTTCGCGCCCAGCTTGCCGCTATTGCTGTTCTTTCGAGCTGTGCAAGGCGTCGGCGGTGGCGGACTGCAACCGATGGCACAAGCGATCCTTAATGATACGTTTCCTCCAGAGCAGCGCGGGCAGGCGTTTGCTGTCTATGGCGTTACTGCTGTTCTCGCGCCTACAGTCGGGCCCATGCTGGGAGGCTGGATAACCGACAGCTACTCCTGGCGCTGGATATTTTTCATCACGCTGCCCCCGGTCCTTCTCGCTCTTTATTTAACTCACATCCTTGTCGAAGATCCGCCGTTCCTCCGTCGAGTAAAAAGGGGCGGGATCCGGGTGGACTATTTCGGAATCTCCCTGTTAGCCCTTGGAGTGGGTTCGCTGCAGGTGCTTCTGGATAAGGGGCAGGAAGACGATTGGTTCGGTTCGCACTTCATCACGATCCTGATCGTAACCGCAGCCGTTTGCCTTATCTCGCTAGTCATCTGGGAATGGTTCCGCAAAGAACCGATCATCGATGTCCGCATGTTCAAGAGTTTCAACTTCGCGGCCGCGAACTTAATGATGTTCATGATGGGCTTCATGCTCTTCAGCACCCTGGTCTTGATTCCAGAGTTTCTGCAGACACTGATGGGTTACACGGCAGAGCTTGCGGGTCTCGTTCTGTCCGGCGGTGGTGTTGTCTTGCTGGTGATGATGCCCATCGTCGGCCGGCTTACATCAAAGATTCAAGCCAGATGGCTGATCGCGACGGGATGGCTGTGCCTCGCCATCGGATTATTTTATTCTGCGCACCAGATTGATTTGTTCGTCAGCTTCAAGTTTGCCATGTGGCTGCGCGTCGCCCAAGTCGTAGGGATTGGATTCCTCTTTGTTCCCATCACCGCTGCGGGTTACATCGGAATTCCTGAAGAGAAAGGCAACAGCGTCTCCGGCATCATCAACTTTATGCGCAACATCGGCGGCAGTATCGGAACTTCCGTCGTGACCACCATGATTGTCCGGCGGGCTCAATATCACCAGCAAATCCTCGTCGGCCACATCACTCCCGATACTCCTGCATATCGTTCGGCGCTCCATGCACTGAGCTCACAAATCGCGCACTCTGGGCTTCGGGCTGCAGATGCCCACGACCAGGCAGTTGCGAGGTTCTATGAATTGGTGCATCAGCAAAGCGGCGCTCTTTCCTATATGGATATTTTTTGGGTGTTGGGTGCGCTCTGCTCGATCATGTTTGTTCTTGCGTTTTTCTTGAAAAGAAATGATCCAGGAGCGGGCGGCCAGGTTGCCGCCGGTTAGGCTAGTCATGGTGATTCGAGCGGTAACGATTGAACGCGAATTTGGCTGCGGCGGTTCAGAGATCGCTGCAAAGCTTGCCGAGCTTCTCGGTTGGAAACTGTGGGACCGCGAACTAACTCAGGAAATCGCACGGCTGACCAACAGCACGCCGCAAGCGGTCGAGCAGCGGGAATGGAAAAATGATCCTGCGGTTTATCGCGTGTTCAAGTCTTTTCTTAGAGGAGCATTCGAGGGGGGCCTGCCTCCGACCAATCGGCTGGAACTGCTCGATGCGCGCCGAATCGCCGCCGTTTCCGAACAGGCGGTCAGCCATGCACTGTCTGGCGGCCCATGCGTTATCGTTGGCCGAGGCTCGCAGTATTTTCTTCGTGAACGCAAAGATGTTTTCCGTGCGTTCCTCTACGCACCGCGCAACTTTAAAATCCACAGACTGATCACTGCTGGAATATCCCAAGAACAGGCAATAACGGACGTTGACACGATTGACAAAGATCGCGCTGCCTTCATTAAGAGATACCTTAAGCTGAACTGGCCAGAGCGCCACCTCTATGACGCAATGCTTAATACAGACACGGGTGATTCTTTTGTCGCGGACATCCTCGCTCACTGCGTCCAACAGGTTGCTAGTCGGGCATGAAAAGCGCTCAATCAGAACGTAGTGGCGATGCCGCTGCAATGGTCGGTCATTTACAGATTCGGGATAATTCCGGGGACAGTCCTGCCGAGTCGTTCGTCGGCAGATTCGCAAGTGGTTGAAAAGATGGTGCGCCCGGAGAGATTCGAACTCCCGACCCTTTGGTTCGTAGTTATAATTCGGCGTGTACAGGGTGCCACTCGGTAGAAAACATTTCTCAGATATCCAGCTAAGGTTATGAAAAGAGGATGGACCGACCGGACCGCTCTTGCTCCGCTTTACACCCTCTAACACCACGTTAATGCACAGAAGATGCACAATCACAGTTCCGGCTCCCGGCTTGAACCGGGCTAGTATCTAGCACGAGTCCGGCGAGAGATCATCGTTCCTAGCGAATCCTAGCGATGCTGGCGATGTATCCTAAGCGGGGGACCGACGTATTAGAAACTTTTTTTCTTCTTGTGCCCTTCGTTGATCGCCTGATGCCGGAACTGACGCCGATTCCACCGTCGGCGATACCAGGGGACAATTGCTAATCTGAACGTGCCACCCGTGGACGTATATGCCTCCCAAGACTCCATGGCGGATAGGTCTAAATCTTTCTGATCGATGATGGCCGTCAGTTGCTTGCCTTCGGTCAGTTCGCATGGACACTGAGGTCTGACGTCCGGGATGACAAAGGGTTTGTGCGGAAAGAGCCTATACGCTCCCACGGTCGTAATTGTGATCGGCCGGCGTCCGGCGTTGACGACATACATGATTGTCAGACTCATTCCGCTGTAACGAGGGTCGCCAATCATCTCCATGTTAGACTGCACACGAATCTTGATATGAGCGCGGTCTCTAAAATAGTTGAACGCCTGTACAGTCGCGATGATGGTGGACATCACAGCGGCGTATGCGGACACGACATTGGCAGAAATGTTGACGCGGATCGTGGGAATTGGCATGTAGAGATTGTAGGTCTGAAAGAGCGTTGAAAATCTGAGAATCTCTGTCACACGATCTCCGGGTGAAAACCAACTGATTGCGACAGGCGTTCGCACAATTCTGTGTCGTCCGTTCGCGGAGATGCTAGTTCACACTCGCGGGCGCTTCGGTCGCGACTGCTTTCGCCATTTCCGCTGCAGTCCAATCCTGAGTTGTTCTGAGCGCGGAGCGGACATCGTTCGGCGTGACGATGGCATATCTCCTGAACATCGAGTCCGTTCGGTGCCCCGTGATTTGCATGGCGATCGCCTGCGGCACTCCGGCATTGAGCATGTTTCTCGCTGCGCTCCGTCTGAGATCGTGAAACAGACGCCGCACACCTGCCAACCGGCAGGCCGTGGCCCAGGACTTGCGGAACTCACGGATCGGCCCTCCGTTGCGGTGGAATATGAGCGAAGAGATCATCATCACATCCTTGACCTTGAACTGCCGCGCTTTCTTCCTCCGCTCGATCAAGTCGGAAAGTTCTCCCTCGAACGGAATGGTTCGTCCTTCGCCCGTCTTGGCGTTCTCTGCCCGCAGCCGGATCTCGTCGCCCGCCACGTCCTCCCACCTGAGCGAAGCAATCTCGGCCTTCCTCATGCCGGTCAGCCAGCCGAACAGGGTGAAGTCGGCGAGGTCAGAGTCGAGGTTCGCCATGACGCGGCGCACTTCCAGTTCGCTGAAAAAGCCGTGACGCACGTTCCCGCTTTCGTCCAGTTTGCGGATTTTTGGCACGGGAAGCTCTGCGAAGATGTATCCCTGCTTGAGCAAGCCCGTCGTCCGATTGATCGAGGCCGGTGCGTCACCAGCAGCCAACCGCTGCTCGATGTAGCGGTCAACGTCCTCTTTGCTGAGACTCATCGCCCGCGCCCCGGCGAAGTCGGCTCTCACCCGTTTGAGTTGACTCTTAGCCGGAGCCGTCAGGATATTGCGAATCGCGAAGTCCTTTTCCAGCCCGTCCATTAAGTCTTGGACCGTCTTCCTTCGGTCGCGCGAGGTGATCAGAGCTTTCCCGGCGAGTTCGAGCGCTCCGACCTCCTTCAACTTGTGCCGCAAGTATTTCTTCGCCCTCTCCGCATCGCCCGTTTGAGTCGATTCACGCACCTGCTTTCCGTTGGCGTAAACACAAATCCACCACGTCTGGCCGCGCTGGTACAGTGATCCCTCACCGCGTGCCCGTCTCGTCGCTCGTTCAGTGTTTTCCATTTTGCTTTCTCCTTCTCATTTGTTTTCGGCTTTTCTTTCTCTTGTTTTTCGGTTCGCGTTCCACCACCGGAGCTTGGCAGCTCTTTGAGCAGGAATGGCGCACTGCTCGGAGCAGTATCGTTGACCTTTCTTGGTAGATAGGAAATAAGGGGCTGGACAATCGGGATTGGGACAGTGTAATGCGCGATTGGAGTTCCGGCGGAAGTAGTACACCAACGCTTCTAACGGCAGCGCAACGGTCGGAGGATCGCCAAACCGATTTAGAACACGATGATAGAAACCTTCAATGTCGGCCAGATACCACTCCTGTTTGCGGAGACTCGGGGAATCCCAAGCCATGCGCAGGAGTTGGGCAACCAACGCCAGGTGATCAAAAGCTTGTTTTTCCAGCATTGGCCGACCTTGTTGCAGAAAGAATTCAGGGTAGTGCTTCACCATTCGCCGCAACGCGGGCTCTATGTCTTCCGGTTTTTGGCCGAAGACCACTGGCGTCTGGCCACGCCTTCCTCGGAACCATCCTGGCAAGTTTGCCCAATCGCGCAGCGCTCGCTCAAGCCTGCTCGCCGACATTACCTCTAGAATTTGATCGCGTCTTTGGTTGCTAGACTTTGATGACATGGCAGTTTCTAGTTACCTATCTAGCTGCTTGAAGTATATTACAGCTAGATGAGCAAAGTAAATCAAATTCTAGGGGATCGTACAGTGTTGAAGCACAATATAGCAAGGGAGAGCAGGCAGGTATTTCGCTCCGTGGCAGCAGTAGCGAGCCGCTGGGGTGTCTCCCGATTCACCGTGATCCGGGAGATCGAGCGCGGCAATCTGCGTTCCGTTCGCATCGGCAGACGCCACATGATCCATATCAACGAACTGCGGCGTATCGAGGGCCAAGCGAGGGGCGAGGCGTGAGCGGATTATCTGCATATCTGCAGTTTAGAAAGCCGCGTGGCTGATGGCGACCGCTACCCATAAGACTAACGGCAAGGCTCACGCCGTGCCTGCGGTGTCCCCTGGTATCAGGTTCGGAAAACCACGCCCGCTGCTCCCCGAAGGCAGGTATCACGCCGTCTGCACGAACGCAGATTGGGACTGGACCCAACGATACAAGCGGAATCAGGCAAAGTTCGTCTTCGATCAGCCGATCGATTACGACGGTGCGGTGTATCCGGGCGACTTGTGCGCGCTGTATCCACTGGCCGGCACGGAAGGCCATCCCTACGCATCGACGGGCAGTAAGTTCTACAAGCTGTGGTGCGAAACGAATGGATCCACGCCGACGCTGCCAGAACTGAGTAAGTCCGCGCTCAAGCAAATGTTCGAAGGCCGCATTTTTGAAATTGAAGTCGAGACAGTCAAGAGATCTTGGAAAGCGAAAAAGGACGAGCAGGACTTGCCTCCCGAACTTCAATACTCGATTGTGCGAGAGTTTCGACTTTCTTCTCTCTCTGATAAGCAACCAGTACAACCATCCCAACCAGTGCAACCATGTGAACCATCCCAACCAGACAACCAGGCTAACCACCCCAACCCTTTAACCCTTAAACCAGAAAAGAAACCATGTAACCAGCTAACCAGTAAACCACCCCGGTTCCCAGAAGATTCGATGAATGAAGTTTCCGGGGAAACTCATGCAGCCAGCACCACCCCGGGCGGGACTGAAAAGCAAACCAGCGATTCAGTCCCGCGTTCCCTCGACGAGAAAGTGCGAGGCTCGATGGAAACAGCGCGTCGTTGGCGCGAGATAACAGGGGTGAATTGATGGGACGGAAATGCACGGTTTGCCAGCACCCGGACATAGCGGAAATCAACCGGAAGATCGTCGCGAATGACGGCAGCACGCTCGCGATAGCGCGGCTCTTCGGTTTGGGGGATGACGCCGTTGCCCGTCATAGGAGTCACATAAAAACCGCGATTAGAAATGCACAAGTTCTTAAGAACACTGGCTTTCAAGAACTCACGAAGGCAATCGACCGATTGGTGCTCAAAGTTGAAAAACACTTGAGTATTTCCGCTAAAAGTGAGGTCTGGTTCAAGGAATCTCGGGAGCTGAGGAACTGGGTCGCGCTCCGGGCAAAGCTGGCAGGCAAGTTCGTGAAGGACGATGCCGAAGGGCCGCAGAAGCGCGAGGGAGACTCGTACAACATCATCTTGGTCGACCCTGACGGCCAGCCAACCAAGATCCCGCTTGCTGTTTACAGAGCGCTTCCATCATCGGCATTCGAGCAGGCGCAGGGCAATGGAGCATTAGGAACTCAATCTAAAGTTCCGGAAGAAGTGGGTAAGGAATAAGCAGTTAGCGAGCGTGTGCATTAGGTGTGCATATGAGAAACGAACTTGAACAGGCGTTGTCGGCGGCGCGGACACTCCCGGCAGAAGAGTTGCCGAGTCTGATCGGGTCTCTCGAAGAGATCAAAGCAACGGCACTCGTCCGCCTGACTGCGCCAGTGATTCAGCCGCAAGCACCGGACTCACTGCTGTCTATTGACGAGGCAGCACAGGTGCTGGGCATGTCGAAATCGTATCTGTACCGGCATGCGGGCAAGTTCAATTTCGTCAGGCGCGAAGGGCGCAGCTTGCGCTTCAGTGCGCGGGGAGTTCAAGAGTATCTGGGTACCAGACGCAGGAGAACGCTGTGAGTTCAACGTTGCAGTTTCCCGCGTGGTCTGAGTGCTTGTTCCGACCGTCGAGGTACAAGATCGTTCACGGCGGGCGAGGCAGCGGCAAGAGTTGGGCCGTGGCGCGGGCTCTCGTCCTGAAGGCAGCGGAGCGCAAGTTGAGAATTTTGTGTACCAGAGAATTTCAGAATTCCATCAGCGAGAGTTGTCACGAACTTCTGTCGAGTCAGATCAGGTCGATGCAACTGGCGCACAAGTACGAGATCCAGCAGCAGGGAATCTACGGGCGCAATGGTTCGGAGTTTCTGTTCATCGGAACTGGTACTTCGCCGGAAAAGATCATGTCGATGGAAGGCGTAGACATCTGCTGGATCGAGCAGGCAGAGCGCGTGTCGGAGCGCTCGTTTGAAATCTTATTGCCGACCATCCGCCAGCAGGGAAGCGAAATCTGGGCCACGTTCAACCCCGACGAAGAAAGCGATCCAGTCTGGCAGCGCTTCATCGTCAACTGTCCGCCCGATGCCATTGTGGTGCGGGTGAATCACGACGACAACCCTTGGTTTCCGCCGGAGCTTGAACGCGAGCGCGTGTATTTGTTCCGCGTCGATCCTGAATCTGCAGCGCACGTGTGGGGCGGTAATCCCAGGACAAATCAATCGGCGCAAATCCTGCGCGGGAAATACGTCATCGAAGCTTTCACTCCGCCGTCAGAACCTCGCTGGGATGGTCCGTATTTCGGGGCGGACTGGGGATTCGCCAATGATCCGACTTCGCTGGTGAAGTGTTGGATCGTCGGCCAAGTTCACGGGCAGACGCAAGGCAAGTTGATGATCGAGTATGAAGCCTACAAGGTTGGATGCGAGATCACCGCCACGCCTGCGCTGTTCGACGCGGTCCCCGGTTCGCGTGATCACATGATCCGCGCCGACAACGCGAGGCCAGAAACCATCTCTCACGTCCGGAACTGCGGGTTCAATATCGAGCCTTGCGAGAAGTGGAAAGGTAGCGTTGAGGATGGCATTGCTGTGCTGCGCAGTTTCGAGCAGATCGTGATTCATCCTCGCTGCGTGCATGCCCAAGAGGAAGCGCGGCTCTGGTCGTACAGGCGTGACCGTCTGACGGGTGACGTTCTGCCCGACTTGGCAAGCGGGAATGATCACGTTTGGGACGCGGTCAGGTATGCGCTCGGGCCGATGGTGCAGAGGTCGAGGTTGGCCGTGTATGGCGATCAGGCGGAAGGTATCAGGATGGGCGACGCCGACTTGAAGCAGCGGGCATTCCTGTTTGAAAACCGCGTCCCATGCTTCGTGAGCGTTGAGGCTTCGACTGCGCGGGTCGCAGTCTTCCTCGAAGCGGTGGATGACGGGCGAACGGTTTGGGTCACTCGCGAGTTCTATTGGGATTCCGCGCAAGAGGGGCGGCAGAGCGATGTGCTTTCCGATCTTCTCAGGTTCATCAAGCAATCGCGCGTGAAGTCCGGACCGCAGATCGTCTTGGCCAAAGGCGCTGCCGGATTCGCTTCCGAACTATTCAGCCGAGGCTTTTGGGTCACGGAGGCCGACGAAGACGATGATGCCGTGATCTCCGGGATCCGCGCCGTGTCGAATGCCTTCGGGCGGAGGTTCCTGCGCGTCCACGAATCGTGCAAGAATTTGCTCCGCGAACTCAAGCTGTACAGGTGGGACGCGGACAAGCAGGCGCAGGGCATCGAGCAGCCGTTGAAGCACAACAGCTTCACCTGTGATGCGCTGCGCCGTGTGGCGTCCGAAATTTTTCAGCCGTGGAGGATGACTTTGCAGTGACGGGGGGAGAAGTGATGGAGAAAGAGCGGGACGAGTTCGATGAGCTGCGAACTCAGGTAGATCGGTTTTTGCAGTCGAAGCTGGTGGTGGACGAGGCTTACCGGAAGCGCATGCACGCGGCCTTGGATGACTTGCTCGCGCGTGTGAAGCAGAAGCGGACGTGCGCGGGTGATCGCCAATTCTCCAAGCGCATGGGAGTGCGGCCGTGAAGCGTCTCTGCGAGGTCAAAGACGCGATGCTGACCACGCTCGTCCAGATTGTGCAAGGCGAGAACTGTGGCCAGCCTCTCATGGTCGGCCACAAAATCTCGCTGCTCCGCTGTCCCTTCAGCCAGCACTGCGACAAACAATCGCAATGCAAGGGCTTCACGTCGCGGAACCGGCAACTGATCTCCGAGATTGAAGATGATTTTTTCAGGCGTGGATTTGTAAAAACTGAGTAAAGGAGAAAACGATGAGCAACGAACAGCCGAAGTATCAACCGTACACGCAAGCCAACGAAGAAGGCAGCAATTCCCTGAAACAAAACCCGGGTCAGGGCAGCACTGAGCCCGCCCGCTTGAATGGGTGGGAGAACGGAATCGACAAAAGCACGGCGCGGGAGGGCAAATGAAAACCTTACCCAATCATTGTCATCACGACGTACCAAGCGAAGTCAGCGACTCCGGCGAGATCCTGCGCCAGCGTGCCGCTGAATCGTGTGGCTACGATATGGGCCAGGACGCCTTCGCCAGCCACGACCAGATGATGCGCCGTGGTGGTCCCGAAGCCATTGTTGACCGCGCGGTGAAACGTGCAGAAAAGGCAGGCCAGTGATGAAGTTTGAGATTCCACTCATCGAACAACTGCACAGGCGTTTCAATCCACCACCGCCAATTCAGGTGCCCTTCGACGTAGGTTACTCGAATCCTTTCTGGACGCCTCCGAAGGTGGAAGAGCAAGCTGTACCGGAGGCTGCAGCGGTCGAATCGGAAGCGGTTCGAGACGCAGCAGAGTTGCCACCGGAAATCACGCCGTTCGAGCGAGACTTGGCCGCAGAAGCGCGGGAACTGTGCCAGCCGTTGACCGAATACCTCTTGCGATTCTCTGTCGTCGAAGCCGAGGACTGGTTTGAGGAAGCGTACAAGGACCCGCTCTCGACAAAGCCACCACAATCGGAATTATCTCCCCAGGCCAAGGAATTCGAGGCTCGGAAAACCGCTCTGGAGGCCGATCTGCGCAAGTGGACGGATTTACTGTGTCAGTTTTTGGAAGATCATCGCTCCTGGCGCACGGCTGACTTGCGCGCGGCGCACGCAGAGGCGTGGTCTGCCGCGCGCGAGCAGCAAGACGTGGTCGAGGGCATCGTCGCGGAGCACGACCAGTTCACGCAGGAACGGCGCACGCTGACGGTGGCACTGAACAAGGCCCGCTCGCTGTTTCACAGTCACGAAACTGTGAAGCCTGACCTGGCTATGCTTCCCTCGCAGTCGGATCTTGATGCTTGGAAGGCTGAGCACTTGCGGTTAGAGTCTGAATACGAAAAGGCCCAGCAGCTCGTGGATTCACAGTTGGAACGTGGGCGACGGTTGGCTTGGAAGTATGAACAAGAAAATACCAAGCTGGCCGCGTTGCTCAAGGCCGAGGCCAACATTCGTGCCCGTCTTGGCGGGGAAGATGTTGTCGAACTCGGATTGTCGAAGCCCACAGAACTTTGACTTTGCCGCTGGCACGTGGGGCGGCAATGGGACCAGCGCGGAAAGTGTTCTCCTTTTCCGAACATCTGTGCGGTGTTCGGTTTTCTCCAATACTTTCGGGCGCCGGTCCAGCGAAAGGCACAGGGGGGCGAGGGTTTCGTTGTGGTTACCTTCGCACCACTGTGCTACGCGGTGTACGAATCCAAGTGCAGATTTGCACATCGATTCAATCCGTTATGGCGAGCAGCGGTTCAGGGAACGGCGGATCCTCGCAATCGTGGGACTTTGGGGGTTTGCTACTTGGCTTTTTCGTTGTCTTTTCTTGCCCTCTCGGCCGACACTTGCGCCGCGAGGCGTAAATCGCTTGGCTTGTCGGAAGTCTCAGCTTTGAGAAGCTCTGAAAGGGAGACGTATCGTGTACGTTCCTTTGCTAGTGAGGCTTCAAGGCTCTTCAGTCGTTCGGAAAGCTCGCTTATTTTTACCTCAGCTTCCATCAGGAGCACGGTGTCGCTCGCACTTCTGCCCCGCACCGTGTCCACAAGCTCCTCAAGCAGGTCACGATCTGTTCTATGCGGCCGCTGCGTAGTTCCGTCCGAGGGGAGCTTGGCAAACCTCTCCTTGAGTTCCGGCCAGCACAGTTTGAATGCTTTTTCGATGTGAGCGTCTTCTCGGGTGCCTTCTCCCGCCGCTCTGTTCAAAGTTTTCAGCAACTGGAGGAGTTCCTTCTCCGTCAGTCTGGTGTGCTGAAAGTCGCCAAGGGGTTTGCTCACCTCGCTCGGCTCCAGATCGATCAGCAGGGTGCATGCGAGGGGCTTATCGACCGTCTTGGCGACCCCGCCAGCTTCGAAGAGAATCCACGGCTCCTTGAGGTTGTTGGGGGTGAGACAGACGATTCCAGCTTTAGCGGCTGCAAGTGCATTGGCGATTTCGGACGTTGAGCGAGAGCCTTTCTCGATGTCGACCGAAGAGAGCCATGGATCGAAGGCATTGTTAATCATCGGCAGATATTCCTTGAGCGTCTCTGCGACAGCGGCGCTTCGCGCACCAGACCAACTAATGAAGATTTTCATATTGCCCACAGTGTCCAGAATTGTAGCGGTGTCCGCAGGTTTGTGCTAGTTAGAGCGTGGGGTTGGACAGCTTTCGGTTATAATCGGCTCCTCACGGCAGCGCTGTCGCAGGAGGTACCGGGGATCGTGCCGACTACCGAGCAGTACGAAGCAGCATCGCGAAAGACCTCTTCTCCAGCCAGTATCGTTTCCATTTCTGTTTTGATCGCCTCACTTGCTCTTGTGTTTCGCGATGGTTCGTTTTGGTTTCTGGCGCTGTGGGTCGGCTCGATCATAGCGCTGACGGTCGTGATGATTTGGCGCTGGGCCGTTTGGGGGCGGAAACGTCGCCTGCTTATGAGCCAAGCCACTGGGTCTTTCCAGACACGGAGAGACATCCGTGTTCGGACATCCGCAGCGGAAGACAAGTTGCCAGAGAAGCTTCGGCGTGAGGAAGAGTAAGAATGGACGAAGAAAAGATCGTTGACGCGATCTTGGGACGGATTTCCAGCAAGGGTGATCTAGCTGCCGCTCTCCTGGGATTTGTGCTGGGTTTCGTCCTTGATGTTAAGTTCCCGATTCCTGGTATCCGGAACGGGACCGCCGGGGCATTGGGCATGATAGCGGCCACCGGTTTTAAGGTCGGAGCGCAGGCGCTTTGGGATCATTTCAGAAGCGCGGCAAGACTTAGGAAAGGCGACCAGCGCAGACGGGATGAACTGGAACGGGATGCGAGGACGATTGAAGAACTCGATATTGGTAAGGAGCCACTCCTGCACTCTGCGCTGAACCGGCTGCGCTCGGATCGTGAACTCTGGCAGAAGCAGCTCATTAGCGATCAGGATTTCCAAGGAACGATTACTAACTTCGTCGATCGTTACCGCCGTTTTCAGGAAGACCTTCCCACATCTGCTGCTCTTGACAGGCAGATTTCAACCCATGATCTCTAGCGCTTGCTGTGTCTGATTGGCGAACGTAAGTCCTCTCTTCCGCAAATGTAGCTGTCCCGTTGTGCCGTCCCCGCTTTCCATTGCTCCAGGCTTTTGCGGGTGAGTTCTTCTGCTTGCTTCTCGCAGTTCTCTCGCAAGGAAAACGGCTCTTCACTAAGAACTTTTTCAAAGTCGCCACTCACTGTTCTGTAAACTGCCCATCCCGCTTCAGGATCTTCAAAGCCATTCGGTATCATACAAATCGCCCCGTCTCCGAGAATGTGCACAATTCGTGCACAATTTGAAGGGGCACCCACTGGAGGTGCCCCTAAGTGCTTGAAATCTGGTGCGCCCGGAGAGATTCGAACTCCCGACCCTTTGGTTCGTAGCCAAATGCTCTATCCAGCTGAGCTACGGGCGCGACACGGTACAGCCAGCAGAGATTCGATTATAGCGGAAACTTTCTCGCTCATGAAGGCGTTGTCCTTCGGCCGAGGTTTTCAGCCGTACAGCAAACACCTTAGACGGCCCTAAGTATTTTATCTTTCACGATTTCAACAGTTCTCTGGCACGATCCATGCCTTCCGGCGTGAGCGTAAATCTTTCTCGCCGCTGGCAATTCCTACGCGGTGGCTTTCGGCGACGAGCCTTGTATTTCAGTCGCTTGGAATTGGCAAATCGGATGCTACAATCATCGGCAGACGAAGTGGCGCGCAACGGGGCGCCCTTGAAGATAAACTTCGGCCAGAGGTTTTCTTGGACGCCCCTTGCATTTTCCCTTCATCCGAGTTTCACCTGGCCGACGGCAGCCCTCCCCAGCCTGCTGGTCGGTAGTTGAGCTCATGCCAAGGCGAGTCTTTCCTGCACGTCCAATCCAGCCTGCCGCAGCAAACCCGCAATCACTGGTTCTTTGAGGCGTGATGCGTCAAACTCTACGTACACGATTCGGTCCTTAGGATCAAATCGCATGCGGCGGACGCCATAAACTTCGCGCATGCCATCCAGGGCGCGCATCTCCGCTTCTCCGGGTGCGGAACCGTAACGGTAGGCGACTTCCAATTGTGTCATTCGGCTTGTTCGCTCCTTCCTTTAAGATACAACAACCGATGCCATGAAGATTTGGATCGACAAGAATCGAAGCGTCGCGGACCGGAATCTATTTAGTGTCCGCCGAGAAACTTAAAGAGAAATCGCAGGGCGATACACAGGTGGGCCCCGGACGTCTGGTCCGGGCAGCAGTTCACGAGGCCGTGCACTCGCATGAAACAAGAAGCGCCTGATTCCGCAATTGCCGTGAAGGATCCGGTATGCGGCATGAGCGTAAATACCGCAACGGCGAAGCACCGCCTTGAACATGGCGGAGCATCGCACTACTTTTGTTGCGCTGGGTGTGCTGAGAAGTTCAAAGCTGATCCCGAAAAATATCTTTTTCAGGCTCCGCGTCCGAATTCTTCCAGTCTGATTAGGCTGGGCCAGCCCGCCATTCAGCCGACTCCAGCCCTACCGATTTCTTCCCCCGTAAATCAGTTTGTAAATCAACCGTCCGCAGACCAGCCAAACTATGTCTGCCCGATGTGTCCGCAGGTTCACGCCAGCAAGCCCGGACCCTGTCCCAGTTGCGGCATGGCGCTCGAGCCCGAGACTCCCTCTGTGGCAAAGCGGACCGAGTATACGTGCCCCATGCATGCGGAAATCGTTCGGCCCGGCCCGGGATCGTGTCCCATCTGCGGCATGGCTCTTGAACCTCGCACGGTCACTGCAATTGAGGAAGAAAATCCAGAATTGCGCGATATGAAGCGTCGCTTCTGGGTAAGCCTGGTGCTTACTTTGCCGCTGCTGGTGGTGGCGATGGCTGACATGTTGCCCGGTATGCCGGTCGAGCACGCTCTGCCCAAAGGCTGGCTGCCTTGGCTGGAACTGCTTCTCGCCACGCCTGTCGTTCTCTGGGGCGGCTGGCCTTTCTTTCAGCGGGGCTGGACGTCCATCATCAATCGCTCGACAAATATGTTCACGCTGATTGCCATGGGCACTGGGGTGGCCTACCTTTTCAGCCTGATTGCCACGGTCTTCCCCGGATTATTCCCTTTGTCGTTTCGCGACATGAATGGCACGCCGCCGGTCTACTTCGAAGCCTCTGCTGCTATCGTGACCCTCGTGCTCTTGGGTCAAGTACTCGAACTCCGCGCCCGCAGCCGTACTGGCGCCGCGATTCGAGCGTTGCTCAATCTCAGTCCCGACACCGCGCGCATTCTTCGCGATGGCACGGAGCGTGACATATCTCTGGATCAGGTCAAGCCCGGCGACCGCTTGCGAGTGCGGCCAGGTGAAAAGATTCCGGTCGATGGCGTAGTTCTCGAGGGGATGAGTTCGGTTGATGAATCTATGATCACGGGCGAGTCCATTCCTGTTTTGAAAGAGGCAGGCAGTCGGGTAATCGGTGCAACCGTGAACACCACGGGCTCATTCATCATGCGAGCGGAGCGCGTGGGCAAGGAAACCCTGCTGGCGCGTATTGTCCAAATGGTGAGTCAGGCCCAGCGCAGCCGGGCCCCCATTCAGCGCTTAGCCGACCGTGTGGCTGGGTGGTTTGTTCCCGCGGTCATTGCAATCGCAGTGCTCACTTTTGTGGTCTGGAGTGTTTTTGGCCCCGAACCGCGCCTGGCCTACGCGTTGGTGAATGCCGTCGCTGTGCTGATCATCGCGTGTCCCTGTGCGCTCGGACTAGCTACACCGATGGCGATCATGGTCGGCACCGGACGCGGCGCCCGCGCCGGAGTCCTCATCAAGAACGCTGAGGCCTTGGAGATTTTCGAGAAGGTAAACACTCTGGTCTTCGACAAGACAGGCACGCTGACCGAAGGCAAGCCCACAGTCGAATCCGTGGTCGCCGTTGCCGGAGGAAATGAAACCGAACTGGTTCGCCTGGCTGCGAGCCTGGAGCAGGGAAGCGAACATCCTCTCGCTTCCGCGATTGTCGCCGCCGCCCGGGAGAACGACATGACCTTGACCAGCGCTACGGATTTTCAATCCCACACCGGACTCGGAATCAGCGGCAAGGTAGATGGAAAAAATGTATCCGCTGGAAACGAGAAATTCTTTGAGCAGACGGGCCTATCCATCGATGCGCTCAAGCCCGCCGCGGCAGATCTCCGCCGCAACGGCCAAACCGTTATCTTCGTCGCGATTGAAGGACGGCCAGCGGGTTTGATTGGAATTGCCGATCCCATCAAGGCGAACACCCTGCCGGCCCTTCGGGATCTCAAAGCGGCGGGACTGCGCATCGTGATGCTCACCGGCGACAGTCAGGGGACAGCGGCGGCCGTAGCAGCCAAGCTCGGTATCGACGACTTCGAAGCGGAGATTTTGCCGGACAAGAAATCCGAGGTAGTGCGCCGCTTGCAAAAGCAGGGTCATATCGTTGCCATGGCGGGCGATGGCATTAACGACGCTCCAGCCCTGGCTCAAGCCGACGTAGGAATCGCCATGGGCACCGGAACCGACGTCGCCATGGAAAGCGCAAGCGTGACCCTGGTGAAAGGCGATCTTGCCGGCATCGTCCGCGCCCGAAAGCTCAGCCAGGCGACCATGCGAAACATCCGGCAGAATCTGTTCTTCGCTTTCATTTACAATTTGCTTGGCGTGCCGATCGCCGCCGGCGTGCTCTATCCCTTCTTCGGTTGGTTGCTGAGTCCAATCCTCGCGGCTGTAGCCATGAGCTTCAGCTCCGTATCAGTGATCACTAATTCGCTGCGCTTGAGGAAGGCGGAGCTTTAGCGGGAGCTAAAATCCCGGTCTATCCAGGCGGTCCAGTCACCGTCCGATGTCGTAAGAACTACTGTCAAACTGCAATGCTATGCATCTCCCGGGCTTACCATTTGCTTGACGGGTGTTCCGTAACGTAATAATAAATAAGCTGGTTAGGGTTTGTGTGTGGGTCGGTCGAGGACGGAACCGGACTTGCTAATCTGGTGATGTCAATAAACTCTATTACAATCATAGAGTTTGTGGCATACTTTGGAGCGCTATGAAAATCTCTCAAAAAGGTCTGTACGCACTGCAAGCCATGATGATGCTGTCCCGACACTACAACCAGGGCGCCATTCGGATCCGCGACATCGCCTATGAAGAGGCGTTGCCCGAAAAGTTCCTGGAATTGATTCTTTTGGAGTTGAAGAACGCGCGCATGGTCGAGAGCGTGCGCGGAGCAAAGGGTGGTTACCAATTACGCCGGGCGCCCTCGGAGATCCATCTGAGCGAGATCATTCGCCTGATTGACGGTCCGCTGGCACCCTTTGGGGATGCCGACCAGTTGCGCACGCTGATCAATCGGGATGACGAACACCGCGCGCTCTATCAGGTCTTCCTCGCGGTGCGCGATGCCGCGGCCAAGATCCTGGAACATACGACCCTTGCCGACATCGTCAATGGTAAGGGTGCAGATTCTTCGAAGTCCGGCAAGTCGCGCAGGAAGAAAGGTGAGCCATCGAGCGTTTTGCCGATGGTGGTTCATGGGAACCCGAGCCGGAGTTGAGTGGTATAGCAAGTTGGTTAGAGTTACATCGCAAATAGTTTGGTCGTCAAGACCATCGAACGCCGGCTGCAGCAAAAATGGGGGTTGGCGCCGGCTTAAGCTGGCTCCCGGTTGGTCCGTAGTGAATTCTGTGGTGTAAAGCGACTCCCGCGAGTCGAAAACAATAGGAGCGTCTACAAATGAACGCAGGAAAGAAGTGGTGGTCTATCCCTATAATGCCCATCATGATAATCATGATGATCCCATTAACCGGGCTCGTATCCGCCCAAACCGCCGCCCCGGCCCCGGCAACGACCCCGAAGAAACGCGCTGTCTCGGCCAAGCCAGCCCCCGTCACGGCCAAAGAGGTCCAGGAGTTGAAAGAGGCCGTCTCGGCGCAGCAGCAGCAAATCCAACAGCAGAACCAGTTAGTGGATCAGTTAAGGTCCCAGCTCCAGCAATTGCTGGATGCCACGCAGCAGGCCAACGCCGCCGCGCAAAAAGCGGCAACCGGAGTCGATCAGGCTCAGAACGCGGCTGCCCAGGCCCAGCAATCAGCTACCCAGGCGCAAAGCCTGGCGACTCAGGCGTCCACCAACGTCGCACAGGTCCAGAGCGCCCTTGCCGTCGTGGATACCAAGGCCCAAGACACAGGTAAGCAGTTAAGCGCGCTGGAAGCTCTGGTCGGTCGTTTCCGCTTAAGCGGTGACGTCCGACTGCGCGGCGAATCCTACTTCCAGCCGGGAATTCCGGACGACAACCTGGCCCGCGTTCGCGTGCGTTTGGGAATCGACGGCCAGCTCAACGAGGACTTCGTCGGAGGCATTGCCATCGCCACAGGGGCGATCGGCAACCCAACCTCTACGAACGAGACCCTTACCGGCGACTTCGATCGCAAGACCATTGCGTTGGATCGGGGATTCATTACTTACAATCCAGTCGCCCATCACTGGCTGTCTCTGACCGGCGGGAAGTTTGCCTATCCTTGGCAGCGGACCTCCGCTACCTTCGATCCCGACCTGAACCCCGAAGGTTTCGACGAAAAAGCTTCGTTCAATTTCGCCGGGCCGTTGCAGAACATCAACATTCAAGGCATCGAACTGCTTTACAACCAAGCCAACGGAAAGCTAGGAATCCCTTCCCAGGATTCCTATACCCTGGGCATGCAGATAGCCGGCCGGCTGGTATTCGGACCTTGGACAGTCACGCCTTCGTTCCTGAGCCTGAAGTGGAACAGACCGGACGCGATTTTGAGTGCAAGCTCCTTCACCACCGGAGCCACCACCACCGGTTACCAGCCTCCCACGCCGACAGGTGGCACAACTCCGGCGCCGATTACCGGTCTTCCGGTACCCGGCGAAGGACCAGGCTGCGCCAAAGGCACGAGCTTTCCTGGCTTCCCGCCTTGCGTGTTCGCGCCCAACGGCATGACCAACGCCACCTATGTGGACGCCAAAGGCGTGGTTCATTTCTATTCCGGCTACAACTACGCGGATTTCATTATCCCCAACCAGATCCAGACCGGCCTCACCCGTCTGCCGATCAACGTGTTGCTTGAGTTCCTCGACAACCTGGACGCGGAAAGTCATCCGCTGAGCACGAAGGGCACTGTGCTCACGAACCTGGGAAGCCAGAACAAGGAATACGGGTTTGACGCCAGCGTGGGCCAGGTGAAGAACAAGAACGATATTCAAATTGGCTACGCGTGGCTCCGCGAAGAACAGGACGCGGCCATCGCGTCGTTTGTCGAAAGCGATCAGAGAGCTCCCACCAACATTCTGCAGAACCGCTTCTACGCTCTGTGGAAATTGCGGGCCAACACCCTCGCCAGCTTTACCTGGTGGCGTGGGCGCGTTCTCAACACGTATCTGGAAAACAACGCGGCTCTGTTCAACAACTACAGCAGCCTTCCGACTATCAGCAAGGCCGGACAGCAGGAGCCGTATTTAGACCGCCTGCAATTCGACTTGATCTATACCTTCTAGGCGGCTCGTTTGAACCTAGCGGGATTGGACTTGAGGGAACTTCAGCTTAGGGCCCGAGAAGACGCTCCAGCCCTGGGGCCGTCGGTCAGCCAAGGCTTCACTGCCTTGGCTGGCTGCCCGGTTTCTGTAGTCAACCGGAGCGCGTCAGTTGTTAATTACGACCTTCAGATAACCCGGCGACAAGGCTCCTGCCTAAACGAAAGGCCGACGGCCTTGTCCCGAGTTTCTGAGAGTCAAAGGGAGACAGCCGGATGAGCCGCGGCAAATTCAACCTATCGCTTGACGGATGGGCAGTGGGTCTCGCGCTACTGTTGGCCCTATTGGTCCGCTTGAACATTTTGCCGAAAATTCCCTGGTAGTTCTACTTCATCCGCAGGGGGACCATATGAGTACTTCCGTCGCAATTGAGAAGCCGGCATCAAGCAGTCTCTCATCGCGTTTCTTGAGCTTCATTCCGGGTGTGATCCTGCTGGCCACGATTGGATACGCCGGCAAATTCATTGAACAATCGATTTCTCGCTACGGCAAGAGTCATCACGTTAGCCTTCCGAATATCGAGTACGTGCTGTGGGCCATCCTTATCGGCCTCGCCATATCGAACACCGTACGCATCCCAGAGCTATTCAAGGCAGGCATCGCCACGTACGAATTCTGGTTGAAGGTTGGCATCGTGCTGTTGGGCGCCCGTTTTCTTCTTGGCGACGTCGTTAAACTTGGAGGACTAAGCCTTGCGCTGGTAGTGATCGAGCTCGCGGTCGCCATCGTGCTGATGACGGCGCTGGGCAGGGCATTCAACCTCAGGCCGAAGCTGATCACACTCCTGGCGGTAGGTTCCTCGATCTGCGGCGTCTCCGCCATCATCGCAGCCAAAGGTGCCATCGATGCCGACGACGAGGATTCGTCCCTGGCCATCGCCGCCATTCTGGCCCTTGGGGCGATCTCGCTTTTCACATTTCCCTTTATCGGACATCTTCTGGGTATGAGCAATCACGCCTACGGGCTGTGGAGCGGATTGGCGGTGGATAACACGGCCGAAGCGGTGGCCGCGGGCGCTCTCTATTCCGATGCCGCCGGCAAGATTGCAGTCCTGGCTAAGACTGCAAGAAACGCGATGATCGGGTTTGTCGTGCTCGGCTACGCCATCTATTGGGCGAGTAAAGGCCAGGCTCACATCGTCCACAATAAAGCTTTGTTTCTGTGGCAGAAATTTCCCAAGTTCGTTCTTGGATTCCTGCTGATATCGCTTTTGGCCACGCTAGGTGTTTTCAACAAGGAACAGATCGGCAGTCTAGGGAACTTGTCCCGTTGGGCCTTCTTACTTACATTTGCAGGCGTTGGACTCCGGACCAATCTGCGTGAAATGCTTCAGCAGGGATTCCGTCCCTTCATCGTGGGAGCCGTGGGAGAAATCGTCATCGCGATTCTGACTCTCGGGCTGGTGCTGGGCGCCGATCGACTGTTTCATCTTTCTTAAGCGCCCAGGGTCTTGATTGATTGGAAAAACCGGCAACGGACTTTACTGCTGATCCGCCGCTTTGCACTTCTTCGAAATTGTCCGAATGTCCGTCTCCGGGTTTGCCACCTGGAAGGGAACGCCGTCAATCCCGCGTGCCGTATCGCTCGGATTGCTGCCTGCCTTATCCGGATTTATGCCGGTCTTGATGGTCCCGGGCAGGATTTTGCCCTTCACCTCAACTTGATGGTTGAGTTGACCATTGAGCTTGTTGCCCACTCCCTTTAACACATAGGGCAGGTTGCTCTTCTCGTCGATCAGGACGTAGTTCCCGCGTTGGCCCCTTAGACAGCCGCGAACCGTACTAACGTTGGTCGCCGGCGCGCTGCTGCCGCTCGCCGCGGGCGGGGTGGACGCAACTTGTGCGACTGCTACTGCCCCAATGAGCAAAAATCCAGCGGTAATCAAACTCCTGGTGCGATTCCTGTAATTCATGCAAATCCTCCTCGAAAATTGTTGGCCAATGGCATAGGGCAGTTCGGCGGGGAGTCTTCATACCCTACTAATAAAATCGGCTTACATACATTGCAAAACGGCTCTAACAATAGCGATTTCATGGCGATCCTGTCAAGCGAAAACTGGCCCGAGACGCTCCGGTCGATCAGAGTGAAAAACAGCGCGGTGTTGCGAGTTCGCTGGCTATACCACTTTGTGCGCGGAGATTTTCCTGAATACTTCGGGAGCAAACCGACGTGTCATAATGAGGCAAGGTTGCATGGCCCCGTAGCTCAGTTGGATAGAGCAGCGGTTTCCTAAACCGTTGGTCGGCGGTTCGACTCCGCCCGGGGCCTCCATTGCGAAGTTGAGCCGGCTCGGACAATTTCCGCAGGCGATCTTGATCAAGCTTGCTGCGCCGCGGCGGCAGCCTTGGCGGAGGTGATTCCCTCACTGGAATCGGCTTTGTCAGGTTGCGGTCCTGGAGTCCGATGGGCTTGGGCAGCCAGTTGTTCGGTCAACCGAGCTTCTTTCCCTGCGGTTACCGTGGCCATGAACGGCAAAGATTCTTCGCAAGTTGGCAACATTCCAATCGCCTGGTTTTTCCCCGCTTTTTTCGCGTCGTACAGCGCGCAGTCGGCGAGGCGCAGGACTTCTCGGTAGGCGACCGCCTCGGGCTCGCGGACGAACCAGGGGAAGACCGCCCATCCAATCGAGCAACTGCAGCGCAAGCGCTGTCCGCCTTTAAGCGGTAATGGGTCGCCGCCGACCGCCTGCAGAACGCGGTCCGCCAATACGCTGGCTTCCTCCCGGTTCGTATAACGCGAGACCACCAGGAACTCGTCCCCACCCCAGCGAATCAGGACGTCGGAGTGGCGGATTGCGGAGCTAATTCGACGGGCGATCTCGATCAGCAAATGGTCACCGGTTTCGTGCCCATAGTGATCGTTGACCTCTTTGAAGTAATCGCAGTCGATGAGATAGAAGACGAGGTCGGGATTCCGTTGGCCGCACGACTTCTGGTCAGAGGAATAGCCCTGAACCACTCGCCGCACGTCGGCGTCGATGGTCGCGGTAAGGAAGCGGCGGTTCTTGGACCCGGTGAGCAGATCGGTGTAAGAGTCTTCGCGCAACTCCTGATTTGTGCGGGCGATTCGTTTATCGAGCCCGTGCTGTTTGATCCATAGCAGCGCAGCCATCAGCATCATGGTGGAGAGAGTGAGCAGGACGCGAAAATTCCGTACCCTGGATGGCGCATGGCTCATGTAGAGCGCCCACGCCGCCAGAACTGGCAGGGAAAGAATGGCAACCATGGCCAGGGCGGAGATCCAACCTCCACGTTTGCCGGCACTGGTCCTGGCGGCACGGGTTCGAGATGCCAGACGACGGCCAATCAGTCCAAATGCGGCAAACCATAAAATGGAGAGGAGTAAGGGAGTGTCATAAACGCTGCCGGTGTAATACCTGCCGAGATCGATGGCTACGCTGGCGGTGACCGAGCTAATGGCATACAGCAAGCTTGCGCCAAACAGATTGCCGTAGACGATTTTCCATGCGCCTCTGCTGCGCAACCACACGGCAGCCGCGCAGGCAACGAAAACGAAATGCTCCAGAAAGTACAGGGCATCGAAGCTTCGTCCGTAGAGTTCTTGCTGCGGCGAGACGTATTGCCACGGGATGACCACAAACAAGTAGAGATACAGCCACCAGATTACGAGCAGCAAGAAATCAAGCGCACCCATGCGGACAACGGGTTCGTCCCACTCCAGGTCAGGCCGTACGGCGAGGGCGCCCATTAAGGGAACGAGATGCAGAAACAGGGCAACGTCCCCGACAAAAGGATTCGGTACCGCGGTGCGCAAGAAGACTTCAACGTAGGTCCAGAGGAATTGCACGCATAGCCACATGCCGCAACCCAAGGCCAGAAGAGCCCAGAAAAGCCGGGCGGTTGGTTCCGCCGCCCTGATGTTGCCCAGGATGGCGAGTACCACAAACGAAAGAAGGAAACACTGAGTAAGATCGCCAACCGCAGTCAGTTGGTCGCTGCGGGGAACAATAAAGGCAACCATGGCCTGGAGAATGACGAGAGCAGACGCGAAAATCCAACACTTCTCCCGCGAGGTGACGTTGGGGCGCACACACTGATTCTAGGGGCAGACAGCATTACGGGAACGTTACGGAAGTCATCTCGGCCAGCGCTGAGAAAGAAGGATTTTCGCGTGGGTACGGAAGCAAAAATCAACGGCGTCGGACAGGAGTGTCCGCCCTAACCTAGCTTCAGCGTAGGCGAGAATCGCGGGGGTCTTCGAGCTTGGATTGTTTGTTCGAAACTATAGGCGATTTTCAGCAATGTTGGTTCGCTCCAGGCGCGGCCGAAAAAGGATATTCCTACCGGCAGGCCGAAGACGAATCCTGCGGGAACCGTGATATCCGGATAGCCAGCCACTGCGGCGGCGTTTGAACTGCCTCCGGCCGCGTGGTCTCCGTTGGCGAAGTCGGTAAGCCATGCCGGACCCGCTGTGGGGGCCATCATCGCGTCGAGATGAAATTGGTCCATGACCGCGTCGATGCCTTCCTGGCGCGACAGACGGTGATTCGCTTCAATGGCATCGATGTATTCCTTGCTGGTGAGCGGCCCCTCGGCTTCGGCTTTGATGAAAAGGTCCTGGCCAAAATACGGCATCTCTTTGTCACGGTTGCGATCGTTAAAATCGATGACTTCTTTCAACGATGCTGGCGCTCCCGGACGCGCGGCCAAGTATGCGTTGAGGTCAGCTTTCAATTCATAGAGCAGAACCAGAAGTTCGGTGTCATCGAATTTTCCGTGAGTGGGTAGGTCGGCGGGATCGACGATTTCTGCCCCTTGGCGCTTCATGGCGTCAACCAATTGGTTCATCAACCGGTCCTGAGTTTCGTTTGAGCCGAAATACTTTCGGGCCACACCGATGCGAGCGCCGCGAAGTCCGTGAGGATCAAGAAACTTCGTGTAGTCAGCCGCGGCTTTGCCTGCGCTCGCCGAAGTTGCGCTGTCGCGAGGATCGACGCCGGCCAGCGCGCCCAATAAAATCGCGGCGTCGCGTACGGTGCGTGCCATGGGGCCGGCCGTGTCCTGACTGTGCGCTATGGGAATGATGCCGGCACGGCTGATCAGGCCGAGCGTGGGCTTGATTCCGACCAATCCGTTCGCCGATGACGGGCAGACAACAGAGCCGTCGGTTTCCGAGCCGACTGCGACTGCGCAGAGGCTGGCTGCGGTCGCGGCGCCTGAACCTGAACTCGACCCGCAAGGATTGCGGTCGAGGGCGTAAGGGTTGAGGGTCTGGCCGCCGCGCCCGCTCCATCCGCTGCTGGAATGGCTGGAGCGAATGTTCGCCCACTCGCTGAGATTGGTCTTGCCCAGGATCACCGCACCGGACTCGCGCAGCTTCTGCGCAACGAAAGAATCCCTGGGTCGGCTTCGACCCCAGTAGCGCCAACGAGCCGGCAGTGGTCTGCATTTGGTCGGCGGTGTCGATATTGTCTTTGATCAGGACAGGGATGCCGTGCATGGGGCCGCGTGCGCCGTTATGTTCTTCCTGTCGAGGGCATCGGCAATGGCGAGAGCTTCGGGATTGATTTCGATCACGCTGTTGATTCCCGGACCTTGTTTGTCAATCTCATCGAGTCGCGCCAGATATTTCTCAGTGATAGAACGCGCGCTGAATTTTCCTGAAGCCATTCCAGCTTGCAGGTCGGCGATAGTGATCTCGTCCAACTCGAATGGTTTGATCTCGGGCGGCTGAGCAGGACAAGCCACGTCACGAGCGCCCGCCAGCGTAGGCATTGCAGCAGCGCTCACGCCGGCTAAGACGCTGGTTTGCAGAAAGCGCCGGCGTGGAAGGGAACCGCAATCGATGGTTGTCTCGGCTTTGTGACTCAAGCTTTCTCCTGTTCGCAATTCGGTAAAAGCGAAACGGAATTATAGGCTATGTGTTGAGCAGCGCTTGTCAAAAGCTTGAGCATCGGGCCGGAGGGGCGTAGAATCCTCGCGTTTCCTTTCCTTCCGACTACGGGCCCGTTCGAAGATCGACTTTGAGCATCTGCGAGGTGATCCCGATGAAAGACAAGAAGTTCTTTCACTGCACAATTCCATTTGCGATTTCCGTTGTCATGCTGATGTCGTCCGGCGCGATTTTCGAAATCCAACCGTGATGGTCGGCGTGCCCGGTTGGAACTGAGGAAGAAGAAATAGAAACGGCGGTTTCAAAAGGACGATACGGTCGGGAATAGAATCACAGCGACGCAAATTAATGCGCCGGAGCGGCACTTTGTTTTTTCGAATAGGACTTCACGACTGCTACTTCGTTTCCAGCTTCTTTCGGATGCGCCGAAGTTCCATGAAACAAAGTCCGGAAGTGGTACAAAGAACGCAGCCCATCATGATAATTACCTTAATGTCCATTGACGCGGGCTCCTGTCCCGCCGGGGCCTTGCAACTGCTTCAGACTTATACACCAATCGTAAGCACCGTGTCCCAAAAAGATACAGCAAAACGGTTAGCTCCGCTGTTAGCATTCTAGTTTCGTAGCCAGCCCTATGCGGTTAGAGCGAAAGGCGCAAAACCGTCTCGGAGCAGGCTATAATAGATTTTCATGCCAAAATATTCCATTGTCGTCCCCCTGCATAATGAGCAGGAGAACGTCACCGACCTCTACGATCGCTTGAAAGCGGTCATGGAGATGCACGGCGAGAGTTTCGAGATTGTGCTGGTCGACGATGGTTCACGGGATCGAACCTTCAATTTGCTGCGCGAGATTGCCGCGATCGACAGCCGGGTGACGGTAGTGAAACTACGTCGCAATTTTGGTCAGACTTCGGCGCTGGCCGCGGGTTTCGATCATTCGCGCGGGGAATACATTATCGCCATGGATGGCGATCTGCAACATGACCCTGCCGACATTCCACTATTCCTGGAGAAGATTGCCGAAGGCTACGACATCGTAAGCGGATGGCGGAAGCGCCGCATCGACAATCTCTGGCTGCGCCGCATTCCTTCGCGCTGCGCCAACTGGCTAATGGCCAAACTGAGCGGTGTCAGCATTCATGACTTTGGAACGACTTTCAAGGCTTATCGTCGTGAAGTGCTGGAACAGGTGCCCCTTTATGGCGAACTGCATCGTTTCATTCCGGCGCTGGCGTCGTGGTATGGAGCTTCGATTGTTGAGGTGCCGATTCGTAACGTCAACCGCGAGCGCGGCGCTTCACACTATGGAATCTCGCGCACCTTTCGTGTATTTTTCGATCTGATCACGATACGCTTTCTGCTGCGCTACCTGGCGCGCCCGCTGCATTTATTTGGCACGCTCGGAATGTTGAGCATCTCGGGCGGAGGCGCGGTCGCGGTCTGGCTCCTGGTTGAAAAGTTCTTGCATCATGCGGACGTAATGATGCAGCATGGCCCACTCATGATCTTCTCCGCCGTCCTGCTTTTGGCGGGCTTAAATCTGCTGGCGGTCGGCTTGTTGGGCGAGATGCAAGTACGGCATTACCACGAGCCCACTCGCCGCGCGCCGTATTCGGTCGATCGGCTTCTTCGCGCCCAGAGCAGCGAAGAGCACACCATCTCAGAATAGTCGCACACTCGAAGGAGTTGTAGTTCGCGGCGTTTTTTACTTATGGAGTGATTTCAAACACGATCCCGCATCCCTGCTTTTTGCAGTGTTCCCCCTTGCCACCTCCTCCGAAATAAGTGGTGCCAAAAATGTTTCCATGCAGATCAACCACCAGTCCGCCGATTGGCTCAGCCCCTCCTGCGCCGCCGGGGAAACTGTAGAGCGTTGTTTTCTGCCAACCGTCTTTGACTGGCGAAAGCTTAAAGACCGTGCCAAATCCGTACTTGCCACCGCCTTGGGTCGTCCCATAAAGGTTGCCAGCGCTGTCAAATGCCGGGGCGCCGTAGCCCGGTCCCGATCCATCCGCCACGTTCTTAAACTGGTAAAGCGTCTTTTCCTGCCAGGTACCGCCGCTGCGGATCATTGCAAAAACGGTACCGCAGCTATAGGGATGGGGATAACAAACAATTCCTGCATCGGCGGCGAATCCAAAAAGATTTCCCTTCTCATCGATGGTTAAGTCGCTCGGCTCAACCCCGAAGCTGGCCGTATCTTGGAATGAGTAAATATTCGTGAACTGCCAGCCAGGCTTTGTGTGCGAAAGTTCAAAGACGCTGCCGTCACTAAACGTTCCATTCTCGTCGGTAGTGCCATAGAGGTTATCCTGATCGATGACTACGCCGGCGTATGGAAGCCCAAGATTTTCATCTAACACCACCTCCTTCCATTCTCCCCGCGGGCTGGGAATCAACTTGAAGGCGACGCCTGATGATCCACCGTCCGGAGTAAGGCCGTAGAGATTTCCCTTGCGGTCGAATGCCACTACGCCCTGAGGATACGCGCCCTCCTGGTAGGATGAAAATCTGAAGATGACCGCTTCCTTCCACGTGCCACGCTTGATTCGAAAAGCCGTGCCGATGCCGCCCTGAATGGCGCCGCCGCCACTTGTGGTAGTGCTGTAGAAATATCCGTCCGGGCGCGTTGCCAAAGGAGCCCTGGGAAGCGCCCCATCGTCGCCTCCGCGAAAACGGTACAAAACAGTCTCCCTCCACCCGTTGCTTGCCGGCGACAGCGAGAAAATTGTGCCGCAGCCCATGTCGAAAGAATTCTGGCATATTTGATTGCCTCCATCTTCCGTCGTGCCGTAAAGCGTGCCTGTTTTATTGTCGAGCAGAAGTGATGCCCACGGATTGGCGCCATCGTTGCCACCCTGAAACTTGTGTAAGATTCGGGCTTTGCTAGCTGCTAAGCAGTGAGTAACAAGAATCAAAGTCAGGCTGAAGACGGTGAAGGCTGGCAGAGATAGCGAACTGCATGGACGCGGCATACAACACCCCAGCGTCGCATTCTGGCATTCATTTCCTCTGTAATCAAGACGAAAGTCAGGCTGGGTCGACAGATGCAAGCTGTAGCTGTCTCGCGACCCGCGCAATGAAGCCGCGAACATAGCTATCGCGTGGAGGCCGGCGCGACGACCGACGGAATCGGCGAACCCAGATGGCGCACGCCGAAACTGCCGACAAGGGCAATCAACAAACAAGCGGTCGATACTGCAGTTACAACAAGCATCGTGCTTCGAACGGCTGACGAAGAGTTCTTGTTCCGGCGATGTAGTTCCCACAAAGAGCCAACCGCTATGAGGCGGATAGGTAGACCAATGGCGCCCGTACTATCGTTGAGCGGATCGCCGTTTTGAATGTGGGTCAGCACAGCACCGAACATGTCGACAGTCAAGCCGCACAATGCCAGTGCCCTGGTCCAAGGCAATAAAAGACCCAGAGCTCCGAATATTTCGGCAACGATTATGAATTTAAGAAACGTAACCGAATAACCGGATTGCGTGAAGAACTCGATCATCGGAGTTAGGGAAAACATCTTCCCAACGCCTGCCAAAGAAAATGTAAAAGCGAGCGCCATGAAGAGCGCTTCGAGAACCGACGAATCGGTCAGGAATTCTCTGCTGTCGATTCGCCGAGCGGCCACGCCGAATAGAGCAGCGAACAACAGAGCCAGGACATCGCCTAAGAAGCCGCCCACGGTGTTCCAAAGGCTCACGCGGTCGATTAAGATCGCGTAAACGGATATTACGGTTCGCGACAGCAGGACAAAGAAAACAGCAATGTAGTAGGCTCGCGCCAGTCGGCTCGCGGATATGTTTTTCGTTGCTCTGCTCAGAAGAAGACCGGCAACAAAGCCGACAAGCAATACAGACATCGCATAATCTACCCGAAAGAACATACATGTCCCCGCGATCAGGCGACTCAGAGGTTTCGCACGATTTATTCAATTGCTGGATGTCGCCGAGAGTATCGCCTCTTTAAGCCTTGCCGAACGCTTCCTTGTTAACTACGTAAGGCATTTTCGTTACATCGCCGCCGTAATTTCCTTCCAACACGTCGATCAGCCCTTGGACGCAACGTCCAGCCATGCCTTTATTAGGATCGGTAGACAGGCGGGTGATGCGGGCGGCGCTGGCAAAATGTGGATACAGCCGGCAACGATCTGCGATCGCCGGATCACGCAGCGGAGAATCGCGAGGTAAGGGTTCCTTTTCGTAGACATCCAACGCCGCGCCCGCAATCCATTTTTCCCGCAGCGCTTTCGCCAAAGCGGATTCATCCACTACCGGGCCTCTCGAATCATTCACCAAAAAGGCCGTGGGCTTCATCATGCGTAAGGTGCGCTCGTTGAAAAGATGATACGTGGGCGTCGGGCTCTCGCCCTCACGAAGCAGTGGCACGTATACGCTGACAAAGTCGGCATCGCGTAGCGCCTCATCGAAGGTCACGTACTTGATCCATGTTCTCTCTTTCGATATGCCGCGCGCATGGCGCAGGTCCATCACCTCCTGAATTGCTTTCACGTAGTCGTGATTCTGATAAACCGGGTCGTAGCACAGGATGTTCATGTCGAAGCCGCTGCACTTCTTGATCGTGGCCAGGCCGATGCGGCCCGTGCCAATCACGGCGACGGTCTTACCAGTCACCTCATCCCCAAGAAACGGCAGGTAAGGATGCCAGTATCCCCACTGGTTGTCGCGCGTGAGCTGTTCCGCGCTCCACATTTTTCTTGCCAGCACGCCCATCATGAAGAACGCAAATTCGGCAGTGGCTTCAGTCAGGACGTCGGCAGTGTTAGTAAATGGAATCTTGTAGCGGTTGGCATCAGTGCGGTTGATGTTGTCGAAGCCGACGGCATATTGCGCCACGACTTTGAGATGGCCCTTGCCGGCTTCGAAAATCTCGGCGTCAATAGGATCACGCAATGTGGTGATGAGTCCGTCGATGCCAGATTTTACTTTCTCGATAATCAGGCTCTTGGGCGGGGCTTCAGGGTTGGGGTAGACCTCAACGTCGTATCCCCGTTTGCGCAGCAGGTCGAGCGATTCCCCAATATCACATGTGGCAAAAACGCGGAATTGTGCGGTCATCGTGTTCTCAATTGTCTCTCTGGTTGGGAGGTGTGCAGAAAAACTGGCTCGCGCGTCAGCCGAAAATCATATTACTCTATCGGGCCAGCCGGTGGCGATTAGACGAATCTGAAGGACAAAGCGAATAAATCTTAGAAGCAAGCTGAAGCTTAATTGATCGAGTACAGATAGGCAGCCATGTCGCGACTGTCTTGCGGGCTAACGTTCATATCGGGCATCGAAGTGCCGGGCTTCAGATGCGAGGGACTCTCCAACCATTTCTCCAAGTTCTCAGGCGTGTTCGGGTAAGTATTGAGCAGCTTGCGGCGCCAAGACCAGTGAGCTAGCGACGCGGCGGTAGTTCCTTCAGCTTTCGGAACACCCGGAATGATGTGACAGGAAATGCAGGAATGCTGCACAAGCTTCATGCGGCCCCGTTCCGGGTTGCCTCCGGTTAGTTTAGCGCCATGCTCGAAATCAAAATTGCGAAACCAATTGCAAGCGGGAAAGAGCAAACACAGAGTCAGCAGAATGAAAATCGTTTGTTTCCCTAGTTTGCCGAGATTCGACATTGCGGCCGAGCCATTGTTTCTCGGGCTCAAGTGCCTGCTATAAATTCTGTTTGGTCCATTGATCAATCCGGTCGAGAGCCTTGTTCAAGTTCTCCAGCGAATTGGCGACGCTGAAGCGCAGATAGCCTTCCCCATAATCGCCGAATGCGGTTCCCGACAAACACGCCACGCCCGCCTCTTCGAGCAATGTGTCGGCTAGTTTCTTCGACTTCCATCCGGTTTTCGTGATATTGGGGAAAACATAGAACGCGCCCTTAGGCACTCGGCAGGAGAACCCTTTGATCCGGTTCAACCCGGCCACAAACACGTCGCGGCGTTTCTGAAATTCCGTTCGCATTTTGTCAACCGGGCCCTGATATCCGCGAAGCGCCTCGACGCCTGCAATCTGCGTAAAGCTCGCCGTACACGAAGTCGAATTCGTCGCCAGCCGCGCCATCTGGGTGGCGAGGTCAGGCCGCATCACGCCGTAACCCATGCGCCATCCTGTCATGGCATACGTCTTGGAAAAGCCGTCGAGGAGAATGGTGCGCTCTTTGAAGCCGGGTTCGGACATGATCGAGTGATGGCGCGCGCCGTCGAACATGAGGCGGCTGTAGATTTCATCCGACAACACCATAATGTTTCGGTCCCCGATGACCTCGGTGACTCTTTTAATGTCGCTCTTGCTGAGAGTACCGCCGGTGGGATTGTGCGGCGAATTTAAGATGATGAGTTTCGTGCGTTCTGTAATCAGGTGATCCAATTCTTCGACATCCAGGCTGAAATCCTTTTCTTCCCACAGCCGGATGGGCACCGCCTTGCCTCCAACATAATTGATCATCGATTCGTAAATCGGGAACCCTGGATTGGGAAAGATGACTTCATCTCCAGCGTCCACTAATGCGAGAATCGTAAAGAAAATAATGGGCTTGCCGCCAGGGACAACGACGACCCAATCGCTCGTGACTTTGACTCCGCGGCTGCGCTCCACGTCGTCTGCAATGGCTTGGCGCAATTCCGGCAGTCCCGCGGACGGGCCATAATGGGTCCATCCAGCTTTCAGGGCTTCGACCCCGGCCTCGACAATGTCCTTGGGGGTATCAAAGTCAGGTTCGCCAATTTCCAGGTGGACAATATCTTTACCCTGGCGCTCCAGGGCGCGCGCCTTATTCAGCACTTCAAAGGCAGTTTCCGTTCCCAGCCGCGACATGCGTTCAGCCAGGCGCAGTTCGTATTGGGTCGCTTTTTCCATAGATGCAAAGGTTGTCATTATATCCCCCCGCGAGTAGGTTCGTCGGTGCGGCGCAATCTTCCGACTGCTGCGAAACGATAGTATGCCACTTTTATTGTCTCCCCGCAGGTGAGTCTGGGTCACGCCTATGGATCACAGAGTTGGGTGATGGGAGAAGCGGCTCAACATTCACCGAAATCCAGCCGAACCGGGAGAGAACGCCCTCAATAGTAAAATGAACCGCGCGGTCCGGCTGCCCAGAAAATCCACAAAATGCTGAGTCGACGAACATTCTTGAAGCTTTCAGCAGCGGCAACGTCATTGCCATCCGTTCCACGTTTGCTCTTTGCACAAGCAGAAGAGGCCTATCACCCCCGCACGCCACTGCCGCCTGTCTTCAGCCCGAAAATCGATCGTTACATTGACCCGTTACCGTTACTTCCAACTTTAAATCCGGTAAAGAAAAAGCATGGGAGCTCTCATTACCGGGTTCGCCTGCTCGAGTTCGAATCCAGACTGCATTCGCAACTTTCCCCGAGCAGATTATGGGGATACGAAGGCCGATATCCTGGTCCGACGATTGAAGCACAGACGGACGAATCGGTCTTCGTGCGTTGGGAAAACCGGCTGCCACAGCAACACCTGTTCTCAATCGATCCCCATCTGCACGGTGCAATGCCGCCTTCGTCGGCGGTTCGAACTGTTACCCACCTCCACGGCGCACGCACACGCTCGGCGGATGACGGTTTGCCGGAGCGTTGGGTGAAAGCGGGGAAGGCTGCAACCTACCACTATTCAAACCATCAGGCGGCGGCTACATTGTGGTATCACGACCATGCGCTGGGAATCACGCGGCTGAACAATTATGCGGGTTTGTCCGGGTTTTATCTTCTTAGAGACGAACAGGAGAAGAAATTAAACCTGCCCTCGGCAGCCTACGAAATATGTTTGATGGTCCAAGATCGCATTCTGGATGAAAAAGCCCAACTCGTGTATCGGGCGACGCAAGACGATGGAACCCCGCTTCCACCCGGCACGTGGGGACCAGCGTTCTTCGGAAATTTGCCGGTTGTCAACGGAGCCATCTACCCTTACCTCGATGTCGAACCACGGCTGTACCGGCTTCGCGTGCTGAACGCATCGAATTCGCGTTTCTTCAACTTGTATTTCAACCTGGCGAACACGCCTTACGAAATTCCGTCTCTTGTTTCCTTCGATCAGATTGGGAGCGACGGAGGTTTCCTGCCCCGATCCGTGAAAATGCAGAAACTGCTGCTAGCTCCCGCGGAACGAGCGGACTTGCTGATCGACTTCTCCTCTGAGAAGGGAAAAACGCTGACTCTAAGTAATGACGCGATGAGTCCGTACCCGGGATGGCAAGTGCCTGGGCAACTCTACGCACCCCTCAACGAATTGATGCAATTTCGAGTTCGACTGCCGATTGCCGCCACGAAGGAATTCAGTATTCCGCAGCAAATGCCTTTTTCAGAGTTGCGCGACTCTGCTGATTTCCGAACCAGAGATTTTGTGCTTCAGGAAACGTTCGACAAGACCGGGCGAACTCTCGGAGTCCGCATCAATCGCAAAGGCTACGACGATCCAGTTAGCGAGAGCGTGAAATTGGGATCCACTGAGAAGTGGAGGTTCATCAACAACACAGATGATTCGCATCCCATGCATTTGCACCTGGTGCAGTTTCAAATCGTCGGAAGGCAGGGTTACGATCCGGCAGCTTTGCGCAAAGACGAAATCAAACTCATCGGAAAGCCGAGGAAACCAGCGCCCAATGAAAGAGGGTGGAAGGACACGGCGGTGGTCAACCCGGGAGAAGTGCTGACGATTATCGTGCGTTTCGATGGTTACGCCGGACGCTACATATATCACTGCCACATGCTGGAACATGAAGACAACGACATGATGCGACCTTATCAAGTCGTTGATTAGGCGCTGGTCTAGAGTTTGCAACGAGTTCCGCATCCAGAGCTAAGCAACCCGCCTTGGATTCTTCTCATCGTAGGACGGCCAGTAAGAGGAGGGCCTGTCCATGTGCGGAATCAGGGGCTGCGCTATTGCAGGGTGCGTGAGTTTAATAGCCATTGTTCTTTCCAGTTGTGGAGGAGGGTCGGGTACAGGCTCCGGCTCTTCGAACGGTTCCCCTTCTCCGACGAATTTTCAGCTGAGCGTCCAGTCTTCCGGTGTGGGTCAAGGGATGATCAGCAGCAGCCCTTCGGGCATCAATTGCGGGCAAACATGCAGTGCTACTTTTTCCAGCGGGACACAGGTGGCGCTCACCGCATCTCCAATGGCAAACTCCTTCTTCGCCGGGTGGTCAGGCGCGTGCAGCGGTTCCGGTGTTTGCAACGTAACCTTGATGCAAAACACTTCGGTGAAAGCCACGTTCAGCGCTTCGCCGGTGCTGGCGGTGACCCTGGCCGGCACGGGCAAAGGGACCGTCTCCAGTAGCCCATCGGGCATCGATTGCGGTTCGACGTGCAGCGCCGAATTCAACCCCGGCACCGAGGTAACTCTCACTGCGAGCGCCGCGACGAATTCATCTTTCGTAGGATGGACGGGGGCATGCACCGGCGGCAGCACCACTTGTACAGTCACGCTTAGCGCGAGCCAGCAGGTGACTGCGATGTTCAACACTATCATTGTTCAAAATACCGATGTGCTAACTGTCAGCCTCGCGGGAACCGGGACTGGGACGGTCGCCAGCAGCCCTTCCGGGATCAGTTGTCCGCCAACATGCACTGGAACTTTTGCCGCTGGTAGTCAGGTAACGCTCACTGCAACCCCGGGGACGAACTCGTCGTTCGCGGGATGGAGTGGGGCATGCAGCGGCATGACTTGCATGGTGACCCTTAGCGCGAATACACAGGTCACTGCAACCTTCAACTTGAACCAAAGTTTGCCGACGCTGACTGTGACCCTTGCCGGAAGCGGCACGGGCACAGTATCGAGCAATCCGACGGGCATTAATTGTCCGCCAACGTGCAGCGCGAGCTTCAACTCAGGGACAGCTGTGACTCTCACGGAGGCCCCCGGGACAAACTCAGGTTTCGCGGGATGGAGCGGAGCCTGTAGCGGATCTGCGTCGACCTGTATGCTGACGCTCACGGCAAATCTGCAAGCGACGGCAACCTTTAACATTTCCGGCGTCACCGCCATCAATCACATTGTTTACATGGCTCAGGAGAATCGGAATTTCGATCACTATTTTGGTGCACTCCGCGCCTACTGGGCAGCCAATAATATTCCCGATCAATCGCTCGATGGACTGCCGCAGTTCAATCCGACCTCGGGAATTCCGCCGCTTTGGGGTCCCCCTCCGGTCAACTTAGGTTGTGATCCTGCGTATACAAATAGTTGCCATGTCGATAGCAACAGCCCGCAAATTCAGTCCTATAAATTGGTCACAGAGTGCATCGAGAACCCAGGCGATGAGTGGACCCAGAGTCTGGAGGACAGGAATAGAACGGATCCACTCTCGGGTACTGCTACGTTGGACGGATATGTTTGGACCGCGGCGAACTATGCAACGTACCAATCTTTTTATGATAAGGGCGGCATTCGCGCCATGGGCTACTACGACTGGACGGATTTGAACTATTACTATTTCATGGCGACCGCTTTCGCAACTTCGGACCGCTGGTTCTCACCGTTGATGACCCGGACGCCCGCGAACCGGAATTATCTGGATGCCGCCACCTCGCAAGGGCACGTTCACACTCTGCCCAAGAGCCAGCCACCTCTGACGGCTACACCGATTTTCGAAGAGCTGCAAGATGCGGGGATTACGTGGAAAATCTATGTCAATCCTGAAGGCAGCAGTTGCACCGGTCCGCCGTACGACCCGGCGTGCCTGCTGACTCTGAGCAGCATCCAGACTTTCGAGTGGGGACAGACGATTCCGACAAAATACCCCAACAACATCGCTCCCATATCGCAATACTTTACAGATCTGCAGAACGACACTCTACCTCAGGTGGCGGAAATTGAAGAGGCATCGGACGCGGGTCTCGACGAGCATCCTTCGGATTACGATGCTTCGCCGACCAACATTCAATTGGGGGCGAATTATGTTTCGACGCTGATGAACGGGCTGATGGGAAGCAGTTCGTGGAAGGATTCCGTTTTCATTTTCACTTACGACGAATTTGGAGGTCCTTACGACCACGTGCCCCCGCAGCCAGCGGTCAGTCCGGACGGCATCCCGCCGATCGATCTGCATCCAGGGGATGTCTGCTATCCGCCGCAGCAGGGACCAGTATGCAATTTTGTTTTCACTGGATTCCGTTTGCCTCTGATCGTAGTTTCACCGTTCACGAAGCAGAACTACGTTTCTCACACCGTGGCCGACACGACCGCAATTCTGAAGTTCATTGAAACCCGTTTCAATCTTCCGCCATTAACCAAACGCGACGCCGCGCAGATGGATATGACGGAGTTTTTTGATTTCACCAATCCACCTTGGATGACGCCGCCGAAGCCGCCAGTGCAAGCCACGAATGGTCCGTGTTATGTGAATAAGTTGCCTTAGCGGCACATGACGAAGGCGCAGGTTTGTTTTGTGGCGGATTATGCAGGAGCGGAGCATATAATAGCTCCCGCCGAACGGTGGTCCATTCTCCGTCAAAGGCCGGCTCGATGTGCGCCCGATGGACAGACGAACATTACTCAAACATTTGGCGGCGATTCCCCTGCTGCCGCGACTGTTGCCGAACCTGTCCTCGTTCACGCAGACTGCGCTTCCTGCAAAGTCATTCCGCCGAGTGCGCTCGTCCGACCCATCGTGGCCAAGCGCGGCCGCTTGGGGGAAACTGAAACAGCAGGTTGGCGGACAACTATTTCCAGTCCAGTTCCCCTTGGCCGCCTGCCAGTCCGCACCTGAAAGCGCGGCCTGTCAGGACGTTCTCAAGAATCTCGATAATCCCTACTACATTGGCGATCAACCGGGTCTTACGCAAACTTTGGGTTGGGTGAACGCGTGGGTTACAAAGCCAAGCGTTTATGCGGTTGCGGCAAGAAACGCGGATGATGTTGCAATGGCCGTAAACTTTGCTCACGAAAACAATTTGCGCCTGGTCGTGAAAGGCGGCGGCCACAGCTATCAGGGAACTTCGAACGCGCCTGATTCGTTGCTGATTTGGACGCGGCACATGAATGACATCGCAATGCACGCGGCGTTTGTTCCGCAGGGGTGTGACGGTGCTCATCCGCAGCCCGCCGTGACGCTCGGCGCTGGAGCGATCTGGATGCAGGCGTACGAAGCCGTTACTACCAAGGGTGGTGCGTACGTGCAAGGCGGGGGATGCACGACCGTTGGCGTGGCAGGCCTGGTTCAAAGTGGTGGGTTCGGAAGTTTCTCCAAGCACTACGGCCTTGCAGCGGCAGGTTTGCTGGAAGCTGAAGTCGTCACGGCCGACGGCAAGATACGCATCGCGAACGCCTGTACAAATCCAGATCTGTTCTGGGGGCTTAAAGGCGGCGGGGGTGGCAGCTTGGGCGTCGTGAGCAAAGTCACTCTGCGCGTTCGCGATCTGCCCGAGTTCTGGGGCGGTGCTATCTTCACCGTTAAGGCCTCATCAGATGACTCCTACCGTCGCCTGATTCGGCAGTTCGTGGGATTCTACCGCGACGCTCTCTTCAACGATCATTGGGGCGAGCAAATCCACGTTACGCCAGACAACGAGCTTGTCGTCAGCATGGTTTCACATGGCTTAGACACGGAGCAGGCGAAGAAAGTGTGGCAACCCTTTCTGGATTGGATCGCGCAGTCGCCGAAGGTTTATACGATTGAAACACCGCTCATTCTCGGCAGTATGCCGGCGCGGAATTGGTGGGACGTGGAGTGGAGGAAAGAACATCAGCATCATGTTTTCCGCGCGGATTCCCGTAACGGCGCCCAGCCGAACAACGTATGGTGGACGGGGGATGGCGGCCAGGTGGCGTGGTCAGTTTATGGCTACCAATCGCAATGGCTGCCCGCATCGCTGCTCGATGGTGATTCGCAGGAGCGGCTTTCGAATGCGTTGTTTGCCGGTTCGCGGCATTGGGAGATTGAACTCCACTTCAATAAAGGACTGGCCGGAGCTCCTGCGGATGCCATTGCCGCAGCGAGAGACACGGCAATGAATCCCGCTGTGCTCGATGCGTTTGCGCTCGCGATTATTGCTGCTGGAAAGGGCCAGACATATCCGGGAATTCCAGGGCATGAACCCGATCTCGCGGCCGCCCGTGCGGGTGCATCTGCTGTCGACCAGGCGATGAACGAATTGCGGAAGGTCGCTCCCGTGGCCGGTTCCTATGTTTCCGAGAGCAACTTCTTTGAGCCTTCCTGGCAACAATCCTTCTGGGGTTCGAACTGTACGAGGTTGCAGTCGGTAAAAGCGAAGTATGATCCCGAAGGTCTTTTCTTCGTACATCACGGCGTTGGGAGCGAAGACTGGAGCGACGACGGCTTTACCCGGATGACGGGACGCTGAACTCCGTAGACTCTTTGCGTATGATGGACTCGCATGTTCTCCCACCGCACCGACTGGAAGCTTACGCCCAATCGTTTTACTCAAGCACAGCAAGAGTTACGGGCTGCGGGCAGGGAAGTTCTCGATCTGACAATTTCGAATCCTACGCGAGCCGAGTTACACTACGACGCGGAAGCCATCCTGCAAGCGTTGGTTAATCCCAAGGCCATGGATTACGATCCGCAGCCCAAGGGCTTACTCAGCGCGCGCGAAGCCGTGGCCGCCTACTACCGGAAGCAATATGACGACGTCGATCCCGAATCGATCGTTCTCACCACCAGCACGAGCGAGGGTTATTCTTACCTGTTTCGCCTGCTGTGCAATGTGGAAGATGAAATCCTGGTGCCCAAGCCAAGCTACCCGCTGTTCGAGTTTCTTGCCGACCTGCAGGATGTGAAACTCGTGCCGTATCTGCTGCTCTACGATCACGGCTGGCAGATTGATTTTCCATCTTTGTACAAGGCGGTGAACCATCGCACCCGCGCCGTGGTGGTGGTGCATCCGAACAATCCCACCGGATCATTTGTGGCTGAAGAGGAACGCAACGCGCTCAATAATGTTTGCCGCGAGTACAAATTGTCGCTCATTGCCGACGAGGTTTTCCTCGATTACGCGCACGATGGTGCGCCGCGTTCGACATTCGCCGCCAACCGCGATGTACTGACGTTCACCTTGAGCGGCGTCTCAAAGATTTCGGGATTACCGCAGATGAAGCTGGCATGGATAGTGACTAGCGGACCGGGCGAAGCCGTGTCGACAGCGCTCGCGCGGATGGAAGTAGTCGCTGACACGTACCTATCGATGAATGCTCCCGTTCAGCTAGCGGCACCCGCGCTGCTGGAGCAGCGGCGCTCCATTCAGCCCCTCCTGCTGGATCGCGTTCGAGCGAACTTGAACGAACTGGACCGCGCATTGGCAAAACAGAAAACTTGTCGTCGCCTGGACGTTGAAGGGGGATGGTACGCAGTGCTGCGGGTTCCGGTGACGCAATCCGACGAAGACCTTGCAATTGAGATTCTGCGTCGGCTTTCCGTGCTTGTCCATCCCGGACACTTTTACGATTTCTCCGGTGATGGACACTTGATTGTGAGCCTGATCACGCCGCCGCGGGATTTTCAGAAAGGAATTGTGCAGGTGCTCGAGCTTTTGAGCCGGTAAAAAAGAAATCACTAGACAGTGCGGGCTTGTTTAGAAACTGGAATGTGGAAAAATTGGATTCCACTTCCCGCCTTGCTCAACATATACTTCGCTGGTGATCCGCATCCATCGGCACGACGCGGATCCTTCTGACCGCATGATCCTCACTATTGACCACGGAGCAGTGCGCGAACTGCAACTCAACCGTCCGCCAGCCAACGCGCTTTCACCGGAGTTGATTGTCGTCTCTAAACAGGCCGTGGAATGGCGCTCCGCAAGATGGCGCACGGGCGTTGGTATTCTCGGGTACGCCCGGCAGATTCTCCGCGGGACTTGACGTTCCGTTATTGTTGACGCCTTGACCGCTCGGCCATTGCTACTCTGTGGAAAGAATTTTACGGGCTGGTGCGCGCCATAGCTCTCTCTCCTATTCCAATAGCAGCTGCGATTGCGGGGCACGCAACTGCCGGAGGGGCGGTTCTACCGATTTTTTGTGACTGCAGGATTGCGGCCCAAGGCGACTGGAAATTGGGGTTGAATGAAGTGCAGGTTGGGTTACCCCTGCCGCCTATGATCTTTGCCGGACTGAAGCGCTTGATTGGTGCGCATCAAGCCGAGAGGCTTGCCGTCGGAGGTCTTTTGGTTTCTCCCGACGAGGCGGCACGCATCGGTTTGGTCGACGAAATGGTTCCGCTTGATCAAGTAGTGAGCCGGGCAATCGAGTGGTGTCGCAGCTTGGTGGCGTTGCCCGTCGATGCGATGGCCGCAACCCGGCGACGCGCTCGCGCCGATTTGTTCGAACTTTTCTCTGTGTCTTTCGATCTGGAGCTTGATCAGGTCAACGCGGTCTGGTGGAGCCCGGAGGCCCAGACTACGCTTAGGGTTTTGGTTGATCGCCTGGCGCGGAAGAAGGCGTAAGTGGCGCATGATGTCCGTCGTGTATATTTGTGTCCCTTGCAGGCGGACGCCCGCACCTGGCGCTAGTTTTTCAAAAGGGATTATTCTCGCGCTCCTCGCCGATCGTGGTTTGCGGGCCGTGGCCGGGAATGACGATGGTGTCATCCGGCAGAGCGAGCAGTTTATCGTGCAGGGAATCGATGATCTTCTCGAAGGAGCCGCCGGGAAGATCGGTTCGCCCGATACTTCCCGCAAACAGCGTATCGCCTGCAATTAATTTCTTCTCGACAGGAAAATAAAGGCAGATGCTGCCTTCCGTGTGTCCGGGCGTGGAAATTATGTTTGCGGTGTGCGGGCCTGCCTTCACCGTGTCTGCCTGCCCGATGCTCTGATCAATTTCCACTTTGCCCGGAGACGGCACGCCAACCCAGGTGGCCTGCATATCGAGCATCTTGAGCAACTCGTAGTCGTTCTGATTGAGCAGGATGGGTGCGCCAGTTGCGGCCCGCAGTTTCATGGCGCCGCCCACATGGTCGATGTGGGCATGGGTAATGATGATCTGCTTTACTTGCAGATTATGTTTGCGCACGATGCGCGAGAACGGTTTGGATTTCATCGCCGGGATCGATCACCATGGCCTCGTGCGTGGTCTCGTCTCCGATGATGGAGCAGTTGCACTGCAGCGGGCCGACAGGCAAGGATTTCGTGGATCATGGGGTCTGTCGTTGGTCGTCAGTCGTCGGGTGTCAGTGGTTCGTCGTCGGCAAAGCATTGCAATGTCCCCACCAAAGACCGAGAGCGAACCGCAACGACTTAGTTCTGCGGTGCCGGAGCCGGGGCGGTTGCGCGGAGCGAGGGCTTAACAGGCTGGGACGTGGCGGGCGAGGCCTTGACTCCCTGCAACACCGACCTCGAAACACCGCGGCGCGAAGCATAGACCGAGAGCGTGATCGAGGTCACCATAAAGATGACAGCAGACCATGTTGTTGCTTTCGACAGGACGGTGGCAGCGCCGCGTGGGCCGAAGGCGGTCTGGCTGCCCATGCCGCCAAAGGCGGCGGCAATGTCGCCGCTCTTACCGCTTTGCAGCAACACAACAACGATGAGAAACAAACAAACCGCGATGTGGACAATCGTAATTAGAATAACCATGCTTAACGTTTCCTCGACTGGCATGCTGCGCCGTTCGTCTTCAGTTTACGAGCCTTTGCGTCCGGGGATTGATCCGCGGGAAAGCAAGTACGATCTTAGAGCATGGACTCTCGCAATGATAATACAGGGTTGGAATGTCCCGTTGCTAAAATCCCATTTCCGCCGCCCGTTTATTGTACGATGCGCGCGCAGCAGAATACAAACGCGGCGGCTATTTAAACCGAAGCGTCTGGAAATCAAGGTCAGGCCTGTGGGATGGTTCTTCCGGGTCTATTCCGTTGCCTGCTCGATAATCGGCAGGGTCGACGCGATTTGAAGGTCCAGCAGAGACTGGAGTTGATTTTCCACGTGGAAAAATCGAACCACTAGAACGGTTGGAATCGCGGTCTTCATGAGCTGATAGTACTTCTTTCGTAACGCCATTCTTTGATCGTCCAGCATCATTACCTTCTGGGCTAGCTGATCGGCCTTCTCGTCGTTCATGCTCATAAAGTTCTGAGCATAGTCCTGGAAAACCGCTAGTTTCTGGTCGATGAGCTTGTTCTGTTCCGTGTTGTAATCCCGGTAGATCGGCCAGAAGGCGGCCGCTTGTTGAGGAGTCAACTGCATTTCTTCTCTGATGATCGCTTCCTTCTTGGTTTTCAGGTCCGTGTGAAGCAGGCGCACGTAGGCTTGTTCGTTGAGTTCTTTGCTCTCGGCTGGATCCTGAAGCTTTTTTTCCTGGGCCCAGAGGCCGGTCGCTGCGATCACCACTAAAAGCGCGACAGTCGGTCGAATTCTCATAAGATCCTCCGAGAAGTTTTTGTGCCGTCTTGAATTGCTAGAAGCCTATTGCGCAATCGGCAGCATTACTGGTTGCGTCAGGTGAAACTCCAACTGTGCCTCACTGGGAATCTCGATTTGGTCGCCTCTCTGAACGACCGAGCCTACGCCGCCGGCTACTCCGCCAATCGCCGCACCCACACCTGCGTTGCCGGCAATGGCGCCGATGGCCGCGCCCAGGCCGGCGCCGCCGAGCGTCCTAAATAGCGATCGATGGGTCGAGCTCTTGCCCTTTTGTGAATCAAAAACATCGGTGATGATCGGAATGGCGTTGCCGCCGATTATGATTTGGGTCAACTGAAGCTTCAATTGCGAGGCGCCGCTGATGCGCCCGGCTGACTTTGCTTCGACCACTTCACCGTAGACCGTTGTTCCGCTGGGCGCGACTACATAGCCATTTGCAGCGAGGTTAGTGGACAACGTCGCCGTGAATAATTGGCCAGTGTAGGCCGTCTTGGTATCCAACCCATCGACCATGCGAACGAGAAGGAGGGTTCCGGCCGGGACCGTGACCTGTTGCGTCTGTGTTGCCGCAGGTTGAGCCGAACCGGGACCGGTCCAAAAGATAGAGATTGTACTTCCTCGGCGGATAAATATGACTAGTTCCATCTGGCCCTATGAACTGGACTCCGGCAGAGCTCCGTCCAAGAAAAGTCCCGGTAATGACTTGGCCGTTGGTCAGGTGAAGTGTGTCGGCGAAGGCCGTGTAAGTTAGCCCAGCGCAGAGCACGTAAAGCATCAAGAGTCTCAGTTTCATCCCGCCCTCTTTTCTTCCTGTTGCTTTCCGTGGCTTGGTGGATTCGTCGTTGAGGAGAAGATGGCTTTGTTAGTGCATCGAAGAATATATACAACGGGCAGGGCTTATAGTCCACTGTTCCGGAGAAATAATTATCGAAGGCAGGTCCAGATAGAGGCGAATGAGAGTAAACTCGTGCCAGTGGCCGGGTGGCAAGATTGGGGAGAGATTGTGTGTAGAGGCAATCCGGTGTATATTACCGCTCTGTCGGAACGGCAAGAACAAGAATTCCGACATGCAGTTACCTGCTGCAGGTCAGTCCGCGGCTTATTGAACGGACTCGATTGCTGCGCGCGTTGCGAATAATCTCATAATTCAATCTACTGACTGGGTGCTGCCATGACAGCCTTGGATCGCCGCCAAACTCCCCGGACGACGATGGCGAAAACACGCCTACATCAACATCGAACCGAATAACGGCGGCATCGTGTTGAACGTCTCGGATGGAGGGCTTTGCTTTCACTCCTTTGATCAGGTTCCGCCGAATGGAACAATCCGTTTCTGGTTTTCGGACAATAACCAGCGAATCGAAGCCGCTGGCGCAGTAACATGGACGGACGAGACACAAAAAGGCGGCTTGCGATTCATTGATTTGCCCGCAGACGCGCGCGCCAAAATTCGTAATTGGATGAGCCAGCCGGGAGTGCTGCTTCGCCCTGATGAGGGGGCCGCATCAGCAGGACCACGGTCGCTCGCATTTCCTGTCGGCGGCAGTCGGTTGCACGCAGAGCTTGCGCCCGGCGGTTCTATTCCGCCGGCGATGCTTTTGCCAGCGTCGCAGGCACCGAGGCCATTGAGCGCGTTCTCGCGCGGATTGGCCACCGGGCTTTTGGTTTCGGCCGTCGCGGCAGGCGCATTCTTATTCCAAAACCACCGCCGTGATCTCGGTGAGTTGCTCATACAGTTGGGTGAGCGATTCGCGGCAAAACCGCAGGCAGAAACTGTGGTGGTCTCGGCAGCGTCGCCGGAGATATTATCGCCCGCGCCTACCACGGCGCTGGCGGCCGCGCCGTTGGCCGCGGCTCCGTTTGCAACTGCTCCGAAGAATGTGCCTTCGTCGGTGTCGACGGCTGCATCTGCACCCCCTCCCGCATTAGCAGCGCGTGAGCCAGTTGCAGTTCCGCAGTCCGCGAAGGTTCCGGCGTCGCCGTTGGCGAACAACAACTAATCCACAATCGGCCCCGGTTGAATCCCCTAAGTCCGCGAGTATTTCGCCGGCAGCCATCGACCGTGCGCCGAAGGTTCTCGCCACACCTGCGGCTCCGGCGATTTCTTCGCCGTCACCGACGGTCTCATTGCCAGTCGCAACGCCGCCGATCATGATGGTGTCGAACTCCAGCGTCAATCCGCCTAAACTCACCACGGCTCCAAAGGTCGAACCGGCGAAGCAACCGGGCGTTCAAACCGAGGATTCCGGCGCAGACAACATTGACTTGACCAGGGAGCTGTACTTCGACGTGGGCAAGTTCAAGAATCAGCTGCAAGCTCACGACGAAACCGACAAACTCGCACAACTCGGATTTCCCGTCACTGCGGTTCAGAAAGGTTTCCTGTGGACGAATTCCTACCACGTTCTTGTGGGCCCTTATGGCGATGAAGGGAAGGCCAAAGTTACGCAGGACACGCTCGTGTCCAGCGGTTTCAAACCCCGACCTTTCGAAAAAGGTTGGCGGACCTTCACGCTAATTTCTTCGGTCACGCTGAACGGCGCGCCAACACCTCAGGGAGAATACACGATCAGCTGGGAATCCTATATCGGCAATGCGAGCGTAAAATTCACCCACAATAGTAACGTGGTTGCGAGCGCAGACGGAAAATGGGTGAAGCGCGACGCAAAGTATCCGCGCGATGCGTATGTGTACAGAAGAAATCCGGACGGGTCGCGAACCCTGCTTGAAATTCATTTCGAAGGCATGCGCCAAGCGCTGGTATTTGGCAAACCGTCCTGATTTCCGTTTTGCCGTAGAGCCGCTTTCTATTTACTGAGCTCTATGGAAGAAATCTGGCCTTCAGCGGACTTTCCCAAGGTTTCAAAGAACTCCACGTGAGCCTTCATGCCCTCCAGATCCGTGCAAGGATGTAGTTCGCCTGCTGGCGTGAAGCCGACAGCAGCTGAACTGGATTTTGAAGTAATTATTGCTGCGCAGGGAGAGCGCTTTTCCGTCACTCTCGACCTTTAGCTCCATAATTGCAGGCTGAGAGCAGCGCACATCTTTAATCGTGCCTTTCATGCTGCGGCGCGGCCCGTGCTGGTTTTCTGACGCGGTTGTTTAGGGCGCCCATTGTCGCCTGCGCTGAAGATTGCTTCGGAGACAGGGGATTGAATCGCCGGGAGCGCTTTCCTGTTCTTGCCCGATTTGTTCGCGAGCCGATTGATACTGCGGGCTGACATCCAGCAGATTCTGAACTGAGGCGACTTCATCGGGGGTTTTGGCCAAGATCATGGCGTTCTCGCAGGACGGCGATGGCGTCTTGGCACGCTCCATTTCCAGCAAGATGTTGGCCGTGTTCAGCCGATAATGAAGATTGCCCGGATCCAACTGCACTGCGTTGAGAGCACAGCGTGTGAGCCTCTTCAAGATTCTCGCGCTGCATTCCGATAAAATACCGCTAACTCGTCGTAGGATGGTGCAAAGGAAGGATTGAGCTTGATGGCCGTTCGAAGGCTGCTTTCGACTGCGACTTGGTTTCCGAATCGAGCCGCCCGCCATTCATAGTAATGGCGGCGAAATAGTAATAGGCGAGAAAACTTTGCGAATTCAGCTTGATCGCCTGCGCATACCATTTCCTGGCCTCGGCCAGATTCCCTGGCGAAATTCCAGGTATCCCATGGTTTCATGCGCCGAAGCATTGCTCGGGTCTTCTTGTAACACGCGCTCAAGCAGAGGTTTTGCATCCTTTACCCGCTGTTCGTAAGCCAGGAAATCTGCGCGCACTGCATCGGCCTGAGCCGGGCTCATGGCGTGAATCGTAAAGGTCGGTATCGTCAACCTCGGTGAAGAGTGGACCCTTGAACTGAAGAAATTGGTCTGCGCGACATATTTTTCAAGCGCCGCCTGTAGCTGGTTCAGGTCGCCGAAGGCACGCGTGCCAGCAGTGACAGGGTCTACTTTCTGGCTCACCAGTTCCGTGTATTCGCGTAGGCGGTTGAGTATTCTGCTGGCGATCCTTCACCCGGAGATAGTGAGTAAAAGCCCAGGATTCGGCATAGAAAATGGAGCCCTGATTTTCTTCGTGATAGTACGGCGAGTTGTGGTCGACAGTGAAGAGAATTGCGAAGCGGCATAAGGCGTTCCGCCGCAAAAGAAGCATATTTTCCGAGCTCGGCTCTCCCAACAACACATCTTTATCACGTATTTCTGTGTTTTGATAGAACTCAGCCAAACCTTCATTAAGCCAGAGCGGCAGCCACTCCTCGGCGCCGCTGCAAAGTAATGGGTGTATTCGTGATAAACCGTTGCGTAGGGATGCTCGCCCTCCGCATCGAGCCGGAGCAGGACGTAGTTCTTATCCGGCGCCCGCATGAAAAGACCCGCAAGCTCAATCTGACCCTTCGCCAGATAGGCCTCCGGCTCCAAGTGACTGAAAGTCTTTCTTGTCTTTCAGAGCTAACACGACGATAGGGACTCCGGGATCGACGTCGGCGCGTGGAACCTCCGCATGAAAAACTAACCGCATGCGCTCGAATTGGTCCGCGACATGGCGAGCCTGCTTTTCGCTGGAGTTACTCAATACGATGAAATGAGGGCTGCGAACCTCCATCCAATTCTCCGTTTTGTCGCGCGCCGATAGCGAGCGAGGCGGTGAGCAGACTCAGCAGTAAGAAGAGGCGTCTAGGCATGTGGCGCGCCCATACAGATACACCCAAAAACCAGTTACGTCAAATTTTAGATAAGCGACCCGCGGATATTCTCGTGAGATTGGAAAAATGGAGGCCGTAGCGGACATCAGGCGGTCGATGAAAAATGCGGCAGCGGCAAAACTAGCGGGACGAGCGGACACCGCCCGCCGCTTGGATCAATCTGGTCTGATGCTCTACTCTATGAAGCCTTTGTAACATTCGAGGCTTGCGGACCTTTGGGGCCCTGGGTGATCTCGAACTCAACTTGATCGCCTTCCTGCAAGCTCTTGTATCCTTCCGACGTAATCGCGCTGTAGTGCACAAAGACATCAGCTCCATCTTCGCGGCCGATAAAACCATATCCCTTGGCATTGTTGAACCACTTCACCGTACCTTTCAAGCGTTCCACGTACGCCCCCTAAGGGCACGAACCTTACCTGTTGCCAGCCGTGCCTCCCGATTTTCTGCCATTTTCCGGCTACTCGAAGAGGCTGTCAAGAGGAACAAACCACCGAAAAAAATCAAAAGGAGCGGCTATCTGCGACGCCTCCGAGTGCGGTATGTCTGGCTGAGCCAAAGTATGCCCGAGATGGTCTTGGCATCCTGAATGCGGCCGGTCATGACCATACGGACGGCGGTGGTGAGAGGGAAGAATTTAATCTCAATGACTTCATCCTCCTCGGGCTGCGCCGTGCCTGCAGTCAAGACGCGTTGCCAGGTAAATCGACATGGTTTCGGCTACGAAGCCTGGACTCGCATAGAACTTCAGGATTCGTTTCCAGTGGGCGGCAGTATAACCAGTTTCCTCGATCAGTTCGCGTTTTGCCGCGGTCAACTCGTTCTCGCCCTTATCCATTCGCCCCGCGCAAAGTTCCCAGAGATATTGCTGCGCAGCGTGGCGATACTGGCGGACCAGCAACACACTGGGCTCAGCGCGGGTTTCATCGACGGCAAGAATGACCACTGAGCCCGTGTGACGCACAATGTCGCGACGGCCGCGAACGCCGCTAGGTTCCAGCACCTGATCAGTCGTGACCCAAAAGGCGGGGCCGCGGTAGGCCTCGACGGAAGAAAGCACGCGAGCTTTAGTTTTGGCATGAGATGATTTCGGCATACCAACAATATAAGCGACAAGCGCTATGCCGCGTTGAAACGTCGTATAGATTTTGCTGCTGGCGAGTCGCCCTGCTATGCTGCCCGCGATGGCAGAGAAGCCCAGCGTTGCAATTGTCGGCCCTGGAAGATTGGGCAGAGCGCTCGCATTAGAGCTAAGGCGCGCAGGATACAGGATTTCAGAAATCGTTTCTCGCAACACCGCCCCATCAAAGCGGAAGGCTCGAGAGCTGACTCGGAAGGTCGACGGGCAAGCTTCTACGGGCGACACCGCACGCCTGGATGCCGATCTCGTTTGGTTCTGTGTGCCCGATCAGGAGATTGCCGCGGCCTCGCATCAGCTTGCCTCGGCGATCGTCTGGAAGAAAAAAATTGTTTTCCACTCAAGCGGGGCGCTGGCAAGCGACGAGTTGAAGATCTTGCGACGTCGTGGAGCTTCCGTGGCTTCGGTTCATCCTTTAATGACTTTCGTGACCGGGTCGATCCCTTCACTCCAAGGTGTGCCATTTGCAATCGAAGGCGATCCTGCGGCGGTTCGCGCAGCGCGACGGATCGCCGGGATTTCGGTGGAGAAGCATTCACGATTCGCAAGCAGCACAAGGCTGCTTACCACGCGTGGGGAGCATTCACTTCGCCCCTGCTGGTGGCAACACTCGTGACCGGAGAACGATTGGCACTGGCGGCTGGGCTATCCGCAGTCGAGGCTCGGAAGAGAATGCTTCCGATCGTAAGGCAAACTATCAGGAACTATGAGGCGCTCGGACCGGCGGGAGCTTTCAGCGGTCCGATCGTGCGCGGTGACGCGGAAACCGTGCGCAAACATCTGCAGGCGCTGCAGAAAAGTTCCCGCAGGCGCAGGGATGTGTATCTGGCGCTGGCGCGGGCCGCATTGCGATATCTGCCGGTGCGCAATCGAGCGAAGACTGGAAAGAGCTCTGGAACCGTAAGCTCAACCGCTCGCCGCTCTGCTTAATAGCTCAGCGCATGAAGTCACGCAGATATCGGGCTCGTCAGACGCGAGTTCGCCAGCCCCGAAAATCCCAGTGCATACTGCGATGATCTTGGAGTTTGCTAAACGCGCCGCCTTGATGTCTTCCGGAGTGTCGCCAATGAAACAAACCGTCGCCGATTTGCCCAGCCTGCGTTGCACTTCAATCACACCTTGGCGAAAAATATCCGCGCGACTTTCGTGTTGATCACTGAAGCAGCCAAAGCTGAAGAAATCGCGCAGGCCAGCCGCCTCGATTTTGAGCCAGCCAACTGATTCGAGATTTCCCGATGCCAAGCCGAGCAATTTACCAGCAGCTTTCAATTCGGCAAGCACCTCCGGAATCGCGGGGCAGACGGTCGGCGCGATGCGGCTGGCGTTGGCCGAGACATCCCGGCAGACAACTTCGAGCGCTGCTGGAAGATTGGCTTCGAAGCGGTCGGATGAAACTCCTTTGCGCTCTAGAGCGGCTCGCAGAATCCCCAAATCGGTTTTCCCATGATAGGCAATCCCCTCGATGGTCGTGTCGACCGCATATGCCTCACGCATCGCACGGTGCAGGGCATTGCGATGAACGCCATCGCGGGTGACAAGCAACGTGCCATCAATGTCGAACAGATATGCGTCTGCGCCCATCCAATGAAAGCCGTTTAATTTTGTCGTTTGTGTTTGCAGCTCGAAATTCGTTCATGATTTGCGTGCAGTTCCTGGAGCTTAAAGCCCGAAGCCCGACTATTTAACCATCACCCGTGTGATTTCTCTCGCTCGGCCGGTTCGCTCGTCGCAATCCACTACCACCGCGCAGAGTCTGACGTCTCCAGTCGCAGCTTCAAATCGCGTCGGCATATTGCTGAGAAACTTTCCCACGATCAGTTCCTTCTTCACACCAATCACGCTATCGTACGGGCCCGTCATGCCGACATCGGTGATGTAGGCCGTGCCGCCCGGCAGCACGCGTTCATCTGCAGTGGGAACATGAGTGTGCGTGCCGACGACGGCCGTGACCCGTCCGTCGAGGTACCATCCGAGCGAAATCTTTTCCGACGTCGCTTCGGCGTGCATATCGACAAAAACAATCTTAGCTTTGATCTCCTTTAGCAATTGGTCGGCCACCCTAAAAGGATCGTCGTTCGAAGCCATGAAAACCCGGCCTTGCAAATTGATAACAGCGTAGGGAACGTCGCGTTTGCGACCTTCGTACACACCCCACCCTGGCATTCCCGGAGGATAGTTGGCAGGCCGCAACACTCGGCGAGCGGGGCTGTGCGGATTGCCGTCGGCGGCGTTGAAGTAATCGATAATCTCCCGCTTGTCCCAGATATGATTGCCGGTGGTGAGGACGTCGATTCCCATCTCGAAAAGGTCTTCAGCCAAAGGCGGCGTGATGCCGAAGCCTGCGGCTGAATTCTCTCCGTTGGCAAGTACGAGGTCGATCGCGTGCTCTTTTACAAGCGATGAAAGCTGATCTTTGACGATGGTTCGCCCCGGCCTGCCGAAAATATCGCCTATAAAAAGAATGCGCACGTGAGTTCTTGATCGAGTGTTCGATGTTAACACGCGGACTTGCGCTGCTCGGTTGGTCCTCTGGAGATAGTCTCTGACTCGTCGACAGTTTCGCTCACGGCACCAATTGCGCCGTTTTTAGAAAGTCATAATTCCCTGGTGGATTCAGAGTCAGATTCTGCACTCGTCGGGTGTGTACCATCACGTTTTCAAAGTACCACAGGTTGATGTAAGGCAAATCTTCGGCCAAGATTTCCTGAATCTCCGCGTAGATCTCTTTGCGCGCGTTCTGGTCGAGTTCGCCACGCGCTTGGTCGATCAGCAAATCCACGCGGGGGTTGGCGTAGTAAGTGCGATTGGCGCCGTGCGGCGAAAACTTGGCGGAGTGAAAAACGTACTCAAAGATGTCCGGGTCTTCGTTTCCGCCGACCCAACGCAAAGAGTGTACCTGGTAGGCGCCACGCGTGACGTCGGAAAAGAAAGTGGCAAACTCGAATGTACGAATATCCAACGCGACGCCGACGTCGCGCAATTGCTGCTGTAGCACGGCCGCCATCAACCGCGTATTTTCGTCGGTCCCAGTTTTCATGGTGAGATGAAAGCGCACGCCATTCACCGAGGGATATCCGGCTTGCTCGAGCAATTGCCGCGCCCGCTCAGGATTGTAGTCGTAACGCGGCACGTTGCCGTCGTACGCCCAACTCTCCGGAGGAAGCAGGCTGTAGGCAGGCCGCGCGAAATCGCGCATCAGGTAGTGAATCATTGGGGCTCGGTCGATGGCATACGCCAAGGACTGGCGCACCCGCACGTCTTTAAGAATCGGATCACGAGTATTGAAAGCCAGATAACCCAGCACCGTGCCTGGAGCGCGCAAAACTTGCAGGTTGGATTCGCGCTCGAGCGCCAGCACCATGTCCCCAGTCAGTGACGTGACCGCAATGTCAGCGCTGCCTTTGCGCAACTCAAGCGCGCGGGTGGTGGCATCGGGAATCACTGCGAATCGTACCCGTTTCACGCGCGCCTTTTCGCCCCAGTAGGCTTCATTGCGTTCGATGACCACTTCTTTGTCTGGTTCAGCGCTGACAAAGCGGAAGGGACCCGAGCCAATCGGATCGCGGCTCATCTCATCGCCGCTGCCGTAAGGCACGATTCCCATGGCGCCATCCGAAATGTTCCACAACAACGAAACGAACGGTTCTTTAAGATGGAACACGACTGTGGAATCGTCAGGCGCATCGATGCGATCCACGAGTCGGTACGCGGCTGCTTTGGTGCTGCGTATTTTTCCCTGGAGCAGGGAATCGAAAGTCCACTTCACATCGCGCGATGTAAGCGGACGGCCATCGTGAAACTTCACCCCCTGGTGCAGATGAAATATGTAAGTAAGAGGATCGGGAATTTCCCAACGCTCGGCCAGTCCCGGTTGAACATTCAAATGGTCGTCGCGCGTACACAGGTCGTCGAAAAGTAATTCATCAATGCGCTCGGACTGAGCATCCAGACCAACTCGCGGATCCAAATTGGTGGGGCTGCTCTCGATAATCATCACCAGGGTGTTGGGATCAGGCTTGCTCGAACAGGATGCTAGAGGAACGATAAGCGCCAGGATTACGAAAAGCCACGTGGGCACAGCCGCCCTAGGCTGTGCATCCGCCTCCGAGCGGCGAAAGGGTTCCCTCTCACGCATAGGAAATCTTTCCCAAGATCGCGGGCCTCTTCGCACCGGTAGCGGAAGGCACATTCGAGGGCTGCCGATTCCATGTCTGATAAGCCAGCAAAGCGAATGCCGCTGCTTCTTTCGCCTCCGAGGGCAATCCGAATTCATCGGAAGCACGAATCTGCAGACCAAGAGGCCGCAATTCGTTCGCAAGCATAGCCATGAGTGTCGGATTGCAGGCTCCGCCGCCCGAAACGATGAAATCGCGATACCTGCCTGTCGGTCGCAGCACAAATCGGCAAAGCGCATCCGCGATTGATCGGACCGTCAATGCAGTCGCGGTTGCGACGATGTCACGTTTATCGCACGCGCCCGCAGCGCTTGATAAACTCCGCAGTAAACTCGCGTCCAAATTCTTCGCGTCCGGCCGTCTTTGGCGGCCTTCGACGAAAGAATGGCCCACGCATAATGTCACTGATCACGCGGTCGAGCACCACGCCAGAACTCGCGATTCTCCCATCGCGATCGTATTGCTTGCCAAACAAACGCAGCATCACACCATCAATGACCATGTTGCCCGGTCCAGTATCGAACGCCGTGACACGATTGGAAGTCGCGCCAGCCGGGATGGCGGTGAGGTTCGCGATCCCGCCGATGTTCTGAACAATTCGGCCTACACTTAGGATCGCGATACAAAAGAAAATCTAGAAAGGGAACCAGCGGCGCTCCTTGGCCGCCAGCCGCCATATCAGCCGGACGAAAATCAGAAACAACAGGCACTCCAACTCGCGCAGCCACCACGGCGCTCTCCCCGGTTTGCCAGGTTACGGCAAGCTTGTGTCCGAGAAAGGAAGTGCGTTCACCCTGGTGATAAAGAGTCTGCCCGTGGCAGCCCACGAGCTCAGCTTTCAGACGAAATCGACGTTGCGTAGCGAGCACGGCGTCAGCATAAAGTTCGGCCAGCAGGAAGTTCAACCTGGCAAGATCAGGCACGCTGGCCTTAGCAGAGTTCATCGCCGCCAAGACAGCACTGCGAACTTGTTTGGGATAGGGATACTCCGCATGCGCCAGAAAATGAAGACTGGGTGTCCCCGCCCGGCTGCGCAATGACGGGATGATTCGCACCAGCGCAACGTTGATCCCATCGGCGGACGTTCCGCTCATCACTCCGGCAACGATCATGCCCGGTCCTGCCGGTTGATCGCCGCCAATCGCACTTGTTCGCTGAACTCCCACAACTGGCGCGAAAGCTTCGCCACCTTCGCGGCAGATGGGGCAGGTCCCGTGCGTTGCACGTCTTTAGACTTCTTCTTGAACGCCAACACCCGCGCCACGGATTCCTTCACCCGCCGACCAAATTTGGCGTCGCGATCAGCTTCTTTCACCAGCGCTGCATGAGAACGAGTAACGTTTTCCTCGATATGACAAATCAGGCAAAGATCGCCCCCCGCGCGAATATGTTCGACAGCCGCTCGTTCGATCGGCGCTGCCTTCAGCACGCCGCCCATCTCTAGATCGTCCGAAACGACGAGACCTCGATACCCGATCTTCTTTCGTAATATGTCAGTAATCCATTTCTTCGACAACGAGGCCGGTGTGTGATCGTGCGTCATAGCCGGATAAGCCGCATGGCCGACCAGAACCATGGGAGACTCACGACGCAACGCGCGGTAGGGAGCGATGTCCTCGGTCCACAGCTTCTTCCAGGTTTTATCGACACTCGGAAGTTCGTGGTGAGTGTCGAGATTCGCCTCGCCGAGCCCCGGAAAATGTTTGATCGCTCCCAACACCCCTTTCGAACGCAATCCAGCCAGGAATTCACGGGCGTAAGCAACGGCTTCTTTAGGATCGGCCGAGACCGCACGCGAATTCATAACGTTGCGCGATGCCTCAAATGCCAGGTCTACAACCGGGGCGAAGTCCGTGTTGAAACCCATCGCTCGGCAGGATTCGCCGATTATCTTCCCGTGCTTGCGGTAGAGTTTAGGATTGCCAGTCGCGAACACGTCCGCAGCGGACGGTGCGGATCCGGTGATATTGCGCAAGCGATCGACTTTGCCGCCTTCCATGTCCACGCAAGTGAACAGACGGAGTGGAGACGCATGACTGGCATTCTTTGAGCAGCTTGTGCGTCTGCTCTCCACTCGTGATATTTCGCGCGAAGAGAATCACGCCGGCGGGCTGCAGCCGCGTGAGCAGAGAACGGAGCCTGGGTGACATCTCGGTTCCGTCGAAGCCTATGATGAGCAGTTGGCCGATGGTTTCGGAAATTGATTTTATTTTCGTCAATCCACCTGCTTCTTCAATTCCGCTAACAAATTCAGCGCCTTCAAGCGGAGTCAAGCGATTCAAATCCACCTCACGCAGCTTATCCAGAACCGGCTGCGACAGCGGCGTGAAAATCGTAAGCTGCGCCGGAGGGCGTGGCCGCATCTCGTCGCTAGCCAGTTGCTCGGTCACTCGTTGCTCCGCACTCTCATGTTCCGCCAGCACTTCTCGTGCCCGCTCAATAACTTCGTTCGGCAGTCCAGCTAGCTTGGCGACTTCGATTCCGTAGCTGCGATCTGCCGCGCCCGGTTCCACTTTTCGCAGAAACACAATTCCGCCGGCAGTCTCTTTCACCGATACGTGATAATTCTTTACGCCTGAAAGCCGTTCCGCCAGTTCAGTGAGTTCAAAATAATGCGTGGCAAAAAGAGTCTTGGCGCGCATGCGTACGTGGATGTATTCGACCGCCGCCCACGCAATGGCCAGCCCATCGTATGTTGCCGTGCCGCGCCCCACTTCGTCGAGAAGAATCAGGGACCGCGGCGTAGCGGTGTGCAGAATCGCCGCCGTTTCCGTCATTTCGACCATGAACGTCGAACGTCCGCGTGCCAGGTTGTCGCTTGCCCCGATGCGCGTGAACACGCGGTCCACCACGCCCAGTCGCGCCGACGCCGCCGGCACGAACGACCCCATCTGCGCCAGAATCACAACCAGGGCCGCTTGGCGAAGATAAGTCGACTTGCCACCCATGTTCGGACCGGTCAGAACCAGGACAGTGTGCGTCGTCGAGTTGAGATAAAATCATTGGGCACAAAGCGCTCGTTGCCGCCAGCCATTTCCTGCTGCTCGATCACGGGATGCCGTCCAGAAACGATTTCAATGTCCGCGGAGTCATCGAACTTCGGCCGGCAATAGTTGCGCAAAGCGGCTACATGGGCTAAAGCCGAAAGCACATCCACTTCGGCCAGCGCCAGCGCGGTTTGCCGGATGCGCTTGGCCTCCCCGGCAATGTGCCGAGCGCAATTCCGCGAACAGCCGCCGCTCGATCTCCACGATCTTTTCCTGCGCATCGAGAATCTTCGCCTCATACTCTTTTAGCTCAGGAGTGGTAAAGCGCTCGGCGTTGACCAGGGTCTGCTTGCGCTCGTAGTCAGGTGGCACGAGATGCAAGTTCGGCTTCGAGATTTCGAGATAGTATCCAAAGATGGAGTTGAACTTGACCTTGAGCGAGTTGATTCCGGTGCGCTGGCGCTCGCGCTGTTCGATCTGCGCCAGGAACTGCTTGCTATTGCGGCTCAGATCGCGCAGTTCGTCGAGTTCTTTGTCCACGCCGCTTTGAATTGCGCCACCATCGACTCAGCGAAATCGGCGGCTCAGGCACAATCGTTTTGTCGATGCGTTCGCGCAGGTCACCCAGTTCATCAAGCGACGCGTGCAGCGTCTTCAGCCGTTCGGTCGCGAATTTCGCCAGTGCAACTCGAAGCCCCGGAATCTTTCTCAGCGACGCGGCCAGAGCGAGCACATCGCGGGGATTCGCCGTCTCCAGCGTTACTCGGCTGAGCAGACCGCTCCAGATCCAGGATTCCGTCTAACGCCCGCCGCAGTTCTTCGCGCGCTACGGTTTCGTTTACCTGTGCCTCGACCGCATCCAAACGCGCATTGATTTCCGCTACTTCAATCGATGGGCGCAGCATCCACGAGCGCAGCAGACGCTTGCCCATGGGCGTGATCGCTCGCGTCGAGACGAGCGGAACAGAGTTACTCCGGCGTCGGTTCCGGCAAACAGCGGCTCGATTAGTTCCAGATTTCGTACTGTGACCGCGTCCAGCACCAGGTAGTTCTGCCGTTCGTAAAAGCCAACCCGGTCGACGTGGTCCAATGTCCCGCGCTGAGTGGAGCGAACGTAGTAGAGGATGGCTCCTGCTGCAGAAGCCGCTGCAGGTTTGCCCGCGAGTCCAAAGCCCTCGAGAGACAAGACGCCGAAATGATTTTCCAAGTAGCGGAATCGCGTGATCGGGAGCGAAGATCCAGTCGTCAAGTGGAGTCTCGGCGAAGCCACCACTGCCGTTCGCGGAGCGGCCCGACGAGCGAGGGCGACCTTCCCCGCGCGACCGCTTGGTCGTCGAACAGCGGCGCAACCGATCCATACAAAAGTTCCTTCGGTCTCAGCTGCTGCAGTTCCTCTTGGATTCGCTTTCCAGCGTCATCGCCACTAAACTCGGTAGCACGAAATTCACCGGTGGAAAGATCCAAAGCCGCAAATCCCACTCGATCTCCGATCTGCGCCACCGCCGCGAGGAAGTTGTTTTCCTCGGAACTCAGCGATGAATCGGCGGCCGTGCCGGGCGTGACTACTCGCGTCACCTCACGGCGCACCAGTTTCTTGGCCAAGCCAGCGTTCTCCATCTGCTCGCAGATCGCGACCTTGAATCCTTTGCGGATGAGCTTGGAAATATAGCCTTCGGCTGCGTGATAAGGCACGCCACACATGGGAACCGCCACGCCTTTTTCTTTATTGCGAGAAGTGAGTGTGATCTGCAGCTCGCGCGATGCCAGGATGGCGTCGTCGAAAAAAAGCTCGTAGAAATCGCCCAAACGAAAGAACAGCAAGGCGCTAGGATGTTCCTTCTTGATGGCGGCGTACTGCCGCATCAACGGCGTGGAAGGCTCGGTCATCTCAGGCGGCTTCGTGCGCGGATTATAACAAACCGTAATCCATCGCTGCCCGGTGCAAAACGCCTGACTGCCGACCTAGTTGACGCAACTGCCATCCGGTGGTTTCCTTGTGCATGGAACTTCGCAAGGATCCGATCACTCGCTCATGGGTTATTACCGGCGACGACGTTCCAGATAACGCGCCGCGCCTGGAACCTTTCTGCCGGTTCTGTCCCGATTCGCGCGAGTCACCGCAACTCATAGCCAGCATGTCGGGCACGCCCGGCGCTTCCTGGTCGGCGCGGGCCGTCGTGCATCCTAACGCTCTGTATCACATTGAGGGCGAGCCCACCCGCCGCGGGGATGGCATTTACGACAAGATGCGCCCCATCGGCGCCCATGAGGTTTTAGTCGAAAACTCCGTGCACGATCGGCACCTGTGGAAGGCCAGCGACCTCGAGATCGAGCAATTCTTGCTGCTGGCCGCGCAGCGCATTCAGGATCTGAAAGGTGACGGCCGCTTCAAGTACGTCAGCATGTTCAAGGATCACGGAAATAGCGCGGGGCAAGAGTTCGAGCATCCCACTTCGCAAATGACCGCAACTACATTCGTGCCTCGCCGCGTCTTGTACGAACTCCGCGCCGCGCGCGAATATTTCGAGAGCAAGGAACGATGTGTTTTCTGTGACATTATTTCCCAGGAAATGAAGCAAGACCTGCGCGTGATTGAGCTTCGCGGCGACTTCATCGCCGTGTGTCCCTATGCGCCGCGTGTGCCTTACGAGAGTTGGATTCTGCCACGTACCCACGAGGCCGCCTTCGAACGATTCGGCCTGAACCGGCCCGGAACGATGCGCGACCTGGGCGCCCTGCTGCGGCGTACCCTGCAGCGCATACGCACCATTACGGAAGAATTTCACCTCGTGCTGCATACCTCGCCCAACAGCCTGCACCGTTCGGGCAACCTGGGTTATTGGAAGACGATCGACGAGGATTATCACTGGCACATCGAGATCATGCCAGTTTTGGCGGCCAAGGCGAAATCCTACACCTTCAAGGAAGTCTACTATTCGCCTTTGTCTTCCGAGACCGCAGTCAAGCGCCTGCGGGATGCCAAGATCGAGCCATAACGATTGACTTATGACCATCCGCCGCATGAAAACCTATACCGGTGGACAAGGATACGTCTACCAGTACTATTTCGTGGGTAAGCGTGCATCCGTCGTCCATCCTTCCGAGACAGCCGCGACCGAGTACGTTTTCGACGCGACCTCCGATCGGAAGACCACTTTCGCGGTCAGCGTTTTCCTGACGGAGGATGCGATCAGAGGGTGGTCAGCGGCCCACGGTCGCACTCTCACCGACGCCGAACAATACGGCGCGGTTAAGATGCGTTTGTTTCAGGCCTTCGATGAAATCGAGAATATGATGGTCGACGGCCGGCAGTTGTTCGTGAACGCCGAGACTCTGGAGCAACTCCTGGCGATTTTGGGGATCGACTGACTGAAACTGAGAACCGGGAACCCGGAACTGGGAACTGCGCTTCTATTTCATCGGGCTAGCCCGCCAGGCAACGCCCAAGTCCCCGTGGTCTTGTGATCTACATCACAATGGCCTGTGACGCGTCCAACTGCCTCATGCCTCGTCCGCAGGGCAGACTATAATCACTCTGGCGGCTGGGGAGAGGATGCCCGAACCCGCATAGGGGCTGTAAATTGGGGCTCTAAATTAAAGCTATGCCCATACTTTGGCTGCGAGTCGCGCTGGGTTTTTATGCCGTCGGTTTGCTCTATGCGTTGGTCGCTTTGACCCGCACCAGCGATCTGTTGAATAAGATTGCCTTGCACGCCGCTTACCTGGGGATGGTCTTTCATTTCGTCTCGCTCACCGATTCGGTACTTCTCTCCGGCCAAATACCATGACTTCCGTGCACAACGCCGAATCTGTGTTGGGCTTCCTGATCATGGTGGTCTTCATGATCGTGTACTTGATCTATCAAACTACGTCTCCAGGGATTGTCGTGTTTCCCCTGGTGTTTCTGCTGACCTTCGTCGCAGCCACCGGACAGCAGCCAATTTTGCTTACTTCGCCAGGGTTGGCTCGGGGTTGGTTGTTCGCTCACATCGCGCTGATTTTTACCGGCTATGCCGCGCTGGTGTTGAGCTTTGGCGCCAGCCTGCTTTATCTCATCCAGGAACGCTCGTTGAAATCGAAAAAGGGAGACGGACTTCTTTCCCGCCTGCCCGCGCTTGAAGTCATCGACGAAATCGGATTCCGATCATTACTGCTTGGTTTTCCCTTCATGACGCTGGGACTGATTGCAGGTACGGTCGTCGCGCAAGCAACCTATGGACGCGTGGACTTCCTTGATCCGAAAATTCTGCTTTCTATTTTGATGTGGGTGGTTTACCTGATCATGCTTTACACCCGCTGGACTGCGGGATGGCGCGGGCGCCGCGCCGCTTACCTCGCCGCCGGGGCATTTGTTTTTGCGATCATCGCGTGGGCAGCGAACTATTTCAGCACGATTCACAGGTTCGCACGATCATGAACTTTCAGCTCATCGGCGTGAATCACAATAGTGCGCCGGTCGAAGTGCGCGAACGCTTGGCGATTCCGGAGTCGCGGCTGCCTGATGCTCTGAAGTGTTTCACCCAACATCCAGGAGTTGACGAAGGCCTCATCCTGAGCACCTGCAATCGCGTGGAACTGCTGGCCCAGACCAAGAATGGCAGCGCCGATCTGCGCGGATTCCTCGGCGATTATTTTCACATCGAGCATGCCGACCTCGCGCCGCACCTCTACGAATACCACGAAAATGATGCCATCCGACATTTGTTCCGGGTAACGTCGAGCCTCGACTCGATGATCTTAGGCGAAGCGCAAATCCTCGGGCAGGTAAAGGAAGCGTATGCCACTGCCAGGGCGGTGGGAGCAATCCACTCGCAATTGGACTTACTTCTCACCCGCGCATTTGCCGTTGCTAAACGGGTGCGCACTGAAACTGCCGTGGGCTCTTCCGCGGTGTCGGTAGCCTCGGTTGCAGTGGAGCTCGCCAAGAAGATTTTCGGATCGTTGAATGGCAAGGCCGTGTACCTGGTTGGAGCGGGGAAAATGAGCGAGTTGGCCGCGCGCCATCTGCTTGCTCACGGCGCGGCGTCGATCTTTGTTGCCAACCGCACCTACGACCGGGCCATTCGCATGGCCCAGAAATTCGACGGCCAGGCTATCGAATTCAGCCGGCTCTACGACACTTGCGACAAAGGCGACATCGTAATTACCTCGACCGGGGCTCCGCACGCAATCTTCCGACGCGAACACGGCGAGCTTTTTATGAGCCGCCGCAAGAACCGTCCCATGTTCTTCATCGACATCGCGGTCCCACGCGATGTCGACCCGGAGATGAATAAGGTTGACGGGATTTTCGTCTACGACATCGACGATCTTCAACAGGCAGTGTCCTCGCACGTTGCGGACCGCAAAAAAGAGGCCGAGCGCGCCTCGGACATTATCGAGAGCGAAGTCTTACGCTTTCAAGCTCGCCTGCAGACGCTCGATGTTGTGCCTACGATTGTTTCTCTGCAAGACCATTTGGAAACCATCCGCCAGGCTGAAATCGATCGGGTTCGTGGACGCCTCGGCTCGTTATCGCCGGAGCAGGAGTTGGCGATCGACACGCTCACACACGGCATCGTGAACAAAATCATGCACACGCCCATCAGCACCTTGAAGACGGCGGCCCGCGAATCCGAAGCTACGACTGTCGTCGATATAGTTCGCCGCCTGTTCAATCTCCAGGAAAAAGAAAAAGACAAAAATACAGCTCAGTCCGGCAGTCCCGGAGGACGCGCCTGATGGCTCGCCTCCGCATTGGTTCTCGAGGCTCGCAACTCGCGCTTTGGCAAGCCCATCACATCAGCGCGTTGCTTTGCGAGCGCGGCCATGAAGTCGAACTCGAAATCATCAAGACCACGGGCGACAAGATTACCGACGTCGCGCTCGCCAAAGTTGGCACCAAGGGAATGTTCACAAAAGAGATCGAAGAGGCTTTGGCTGAGGAACGCATTGATCTCGCGGTGCACAGTCTGAAAGATCTTCCCACCGAGCTTTCCTCAGGCTTCGAAATTGCGGCGATTACGACGCGGGAGAATCCGCGCGATGTATTTTGCTCGGTTAAGTACAACGGCATTAATGATCTGCCACAAGGAGCGCGGGTCGGTACCAGCAGCCTGCGCCGTCAAGCGCAACTGAAAGCCGTGCGCTCGGATCTTGATATTCATCCGCTGCGCGGAAATGTGGACACTCGTCTGCGCAAGTTGGAAGCCGGCGAGTACGATGCAATCATCCTGGCGGCAGCTGGTCTGAACCGGCTGGGCAAAACACAGCTCGTCAGACAAGTGATCCCGGCGGAAATAATGTGTCCAGCCGCTGGCCAAGGTGCATTAGGGATTGAGATTCGCGCCGGGGACTCGGTCACGCGACAACATCTCTCTTTCCTGGACGACGCTGCTTCGAGAACCGCCACAACTTGCGAGCGAGCCTTGCTCAACAAACTTGGCGGCGGTTGCCAGGTACCCATCGGCGCCTTTGCCGAGGTACGCAACGGACGATTGCACTTGGAAGCGATCGTGGCTGACCCTGACGGCTCCAAGGTACTGCGCGAGTCGCGTGACGGAAGCGATCCAGTTCAGCTTGGAGAATCCGTCGGCGAAACTTTGCTCCGGCGCGGTGGAGATGCGATCCTCGAAGCAAGTCTACGGGCAGGGAATTGCCGTGCCGCAGCAACCTTGAACATGTGGCGCGGGCGCCCTCGCCCGCGTGTGCTGCACGAAATCGTGACCACCGGGAGATCCCAGAGTGTACATACCCGAATTTAACCGTGAGGAAGATCGCGCCACCATCCTCGCTTTTATGCGAGCGAACCCATTTGCCGTATTGGTTTCCAACGTCGACGGCATTCCGTTCGCCACTCACCTCCCGCTTCTCATCGACGACGCCGACGATCAGTTCATAATTCAGGGCCACATGGCGAGGGCAAATGCGCATTGGAAGTCGATGAAGGAGGGCGAAGAATCATTAATCATTTTTCACGGCCCTCACGCCTATATTTCACCCAGCCTCTATGAGAGCCGAGAAAGCGTCCCCACCTGGAACTACGCCGCGGTTCACGTTTACGGCGAGCCCACTCTGTTCACTGACGAAGAAAGTCTGAGAGCGACCCTGCACCGCATGATCGACACTTTCGAATCGTCGTACATGACGCAATGGTCCGAGCTGAGCGAAGAATATCGAAGCCGAATGATGAAACATATTGTGGGTTTTAACATTAAGGTCAAAAGGCTGGAGGGCAAGTTCAAGCTCAGCCAAAATCGCACCAAGGGCGAACAAGCGCGAGTCATTCAATGCCTGAACCAGAGCCAGGACTCGAACATCTCAGGAGTTGCGCAACTCATGCAGCAAGAAGGATTGGGCCGTTGAGTCGAAGATTAAGAAACGATAAGCAGAAAGAACCGCCCTCTCGGTGGACTCCGCATCGTCGTCGGTCGTGCCCGCCATCAGGCCAGCGCGCTTTCTTCTGGCCTGCGAAAATTGGGCGCCGAAGTCGTGGAGATTCCCTTTATCGAAATCCGCAAGCCGCGCTCTTACAAGCCTCTCGATTCAGCCCTCAAGAATCTTAGAGGCTACGACTGGCTCATCCTGACCAGCGTGAACGGAGTCGACGCGCTGTGGGAACGCCTTCATAAGCTCCGCTTAACCAAAAAACAACTGAAGCACTTGAAAGTCGCGGCCATCGGACCAGCCACCAAGAAAGCAATCGAGAAACGCGGAGTCAAAGTGAACGTGGTTCCTGAAGAGTATGTGGCTGAGTCAGTGGTTGAGAGCTTGCGTGATCAGGTGTCAGGAAAGCGCGTACTGTTGGCGCGTGCTAAAGTCGCCCGCGACGTAATCCCTCGCGAATTGCGTGGGCTGGGCGCCGTCGTAGATGTCGTTGAAGCCTACGAAACTATGGTTCCAGAGTCTTCTCGCACAAGGCTGAGAACGAATCTGAAAGATGCAAAACGCAGACCCCATGTGATTACGTTTACCAGTTCGTCGACGGTAAGAAACTTCGTAGCGCTACTAGGAAAGAACATGTGGCGCGGGCGCCCTCGCCCGCGAAAAGCTAAGTGCATTCGACGACATCCGTTTCGCTTCAATCGGCCCGTTACTTCGTCGACCCTGCGCGAACTAGGTCTCCCAGTGGACATCGAAGCCAAGGAATACACGATCCCCGGCCTGATCAAGCAATCGTGCAGCCCGCGTGGAACACGGCTGTCAGACGAGGGTCGACGTCATGAGCATCGGGTAAACCAATTTACTCGCTCAGCGAGCAACTGCAATCCGCCGGAGGCACGTGCGCTTTCACGAATCCCGACACGCGCTGATAAGCGTCGATCTGATTCTCCACTCGCGAAATCCGTGACCTTCGTTCGCATACACTTTGAACTCGACCACCCCGCCACGCTTCTTGATCGCGTCGATCACCTGCTGCGATTCCTCCTCAGGGCAACGAGGATCATTTCCGCCCGCCAGTAAAAAGAGCGGCGCCTTGATCTGATCCACAAAGAAGATCGGAGAACGATCCTGGAACAGAGCTTTGTTCTTCTCCGGATCGCCCATGGTCGCGAGGTCCGACTGTTGCAGCACCGGATCTTCGTTCTGAATTTCCGTAAACCAGTTAACAAAGGGCACAATCGGAACGCCCGCCGCCCAAACCTCCGGCGCTTTAGTCACGCCCATCATGGTCAGATAGCCGCCATAACTGCCGCCCATCAGAACGATCTTCTTGGGATCGAGATAACCAGTCTGCTTGATAAAATCCGCAGCCGCCAACACGTCCTGCAAATCGCCGCCGCCCATGTCAAACAGATTCGCCTGCTGAAATTCTTTCCCGTATCCCGTCGAGCCGCGATAGTTCGGCGCAATCACCATGTATCCCTGGTTGACCATGTGTTGGATAAAGCGATTGAACGAATTCACCGACTGCGCCGCCGGCCCACCGTGCACATAGACAATCGCCGCGTTCTGCCCATTGCGCACCATGTTGTAAGGCACATAGACGAACGCAGAAATCGTCCACTTGCCGTCGCGGCTGGGATAGTGGACCAGGAACGGCTCGACCATGTCTTCGGAGCGCACTCCCGCGATCAGAGATTGGGTTAACTGACGATTCTTCCCCGTCGCCAGTTGATGCACCCAGAGATCTCCGGGAGCGGTCGCGCCGTTGTGGTTGTAAAGCAAGCGTGCCCCATCCTTACTGAATGCGGAATGTTCCCCCGCGAGATCGTTCACACCTTTCGGCAGAGGCAGCGCCGTAGTCTTGACGGCCGCCAGATCATGCAAATAGATGTCAGTGTCGCCCTCGACATTCGCAGTCCAGGTAACGAGTTTGCCATCGGGCGAAAAGCTTCCGCCCGCGATCTCCCACTTGTCCCTTGTCAACCATGAAATCTTCTTGGTAGCAATATCCAGCAGCCCAACATTGTCGTAGCCATTAGCCGCGTTCGATGTAAGCAGCAGCTTCTTGCCATCCGGGGAAAAATCATTGGCGCGGTAAATCTGTTCGCCATCGTGCGGCGTGAGCAGGGAACTCTGACCCGTTGCAACTTCTGCGGCAAAGATATTCGAATCCGTTCCTTTGGCTTGCTCTTGCGTATATGCGATCCACTTACCATCCTTCGACCAGATCGGATTGTCATTCAACTTGTCGGCCGGCGTGCCGGTGGTGATGTGTTTCACGTCCCGCATGATCATGTCGTAAACGTCGATCTCATAGACCGACGAGGTTTTCGGTTTCACCGTGTACGCCAGATAACGGCTGTCAGAAGACCATCGCGGATACTCCTCTGAGATCTCGCGAGTATTTGTCAGGTTGACCACCTGCCCAGTCTTCGGAGACACAATAAAAATATCCCACTGCTCGTCGCCGTCATAATCGGACATATAAGCGATCCATTTGCCGTCCGGCGACCACGCCGGCGCGGTCTGCCGCTGATCGCTCACCGTAAGCTGCGTCGGCCAGCCGCCTTCCGCGGCACCAGCCAGAGATTATTGCGTCCGCTGATGTTGCTGACGAACACAATCGTTTTGCCATCGGGCGACCACGATGCCCGCCCGACCTGGCGCGTCATATAGAGCTTCTCGATGGAAAGACTCTGCTGATTCTGCTCTACATTCGCGTTGGGCTTGCTCGTAATTTGTTTGGGATCAGTAATTGCTTGAGGCAACGGCAAAGTCTGGGCCGCGGTGCTGACGTGCGAGACAATGGCGCTCATGAATATGACAATAGCAAACGAGATGAAAGTACGCATTCGGGTCCTGAAGAGTAGTTAGACGAAGGTCAGAATAAAAAGTCTAGCAGATGCCACTTTGTTCTTTGCCCTGGCTGTGTCATCTTGAGCGGAGTCGAAAGATCCCTACGTGCGAGTGCGGTAAATCCACGACAGGGAATTCCAACTAAGAACTTTGTCTGGAGAATATCTTGAAACCGGGGTTGGGAGCGCCAAGCAGTAGACTCGCGCAAGATGACACTCTCAGGTTACAGCTTCGCGTTCTTATGCACCTCGACCGTCGTCCAAGTCTTATCTCCGGCGTGGCAGATATTCTCCAGCGCACAGTCCACGCATTTCGGCTTGCGTGCGATGCACAGTTTCCGTCCATGCCAGATAAGTTGGTGAGCGAACAGAATCCACTTCTCGCGCGGAATTACTTTCATCAAGTCCTGCTCGATCTTCGACGCATCCGAATTCTTGGTAAGTTCGAGACGGCGCGAAATCCGAGTCACGTGCGTGTCTACCACGACGCCATCAGCCTTGCGAAACCAACTTCCCAGCACAACATTGGCAGTCTTCCGCGCGACGCCGGGCAGAGTAAGCAGCTTTTCCATGTCGTCGGGAACCTGCCCGCCAAACTCGCTGACGATCTTTTTTGCCGCGCCCACCACCGACTTTGATTTGTTGCGAAAGAATCCGGTCGAACGGACGTCAGGTTCAAGTTGTTCAGGCGCAAGCGCCGCAAAGTCCTCGACCGTCGGATATTTGCGAAACAATTCGGGCGTCACCCGATTGACATTCACATCCGTCGACTGCGCCGACAGGATCGTCGCCACCAGTAACTCCCACGCGCTCTTGTGGGTCAGAGCGCAAGTAACCTCCGGATAAAGTTGATCCAGCCGCTTGAGGATCTCCGCAATGCGCTCCGGAGCCAGCGGATCGTAACCCTTCAGGCTTCGGTCTCGCGGCGCCTTTGCCTTAGCCCGCGTGGCGCCGGATCTCTGACCCGGCCCGGCGGCAACAGTTTTCTTGGACGAGCGCGAAACCCGAACACCTTCGTGACGCCCCGTTTTTGCCGGTTGCCGAGCAACTAAGCCGCGTACCATAAGCTCACCTTCATCCGCATGAAATCGAATCAGAATGTTAGCAGAATTAAATCCTCGATGGAGCGATGGGCGTCCGGGCCCGTCCACGCAGCGCGGGGTCAATGCCATCCTTTCGTAATCCGTAACAACAGTCGCCCGATTGACGAGGGCCAACCGGCTAGGTAGTCTGGAAGTGATCCCAGAAAGGCCAACTAAGAGTGGCAGTGAAGTCCGTCCAACTCGGGCAGGTCTGGCGCAAGGATGACGACGGGCGGGACTACCTCGTCACCAAAGTTTACAGCGAAGTGTTTTCGCAATACGCCGTGCTGCGTCCGGCTGAAGTAACCGCTCCCGATGCCCCCACCGTGCGAGTGAAAGTGGCAAAAGGCGCGCAGGGCGCGTCCCTGCCCGGATTCACCTTTACCCAGGAAGGTTCATTCTGAAGTATCTGTACCGACGTTGCTTGCAACGTCTCAGTGTCGGCCGGCGACGTAGCAAGCTACGTCTCTAACAAAATTTCACCTGCGTTTCTCCCATGACTGAAAAGATCCTCGGCGTCCTTTTTTTGTTCATCCACTCCGTCATCGCCATGACGGGCTACGCGGGCCTGACCCTCCTGATGGCGATTGAATCCGCCTGCATTCCGCTACCCTCCGAATTGATCATGCCCTTCGCCGGCTACCTGGTCTTTCAAGGCACGATGAAGTTGTTCTGGGTCGCGACCGCAGGAGCCATCGGCTGCAACCTCGGCTCGTTAGTCGCCTACGAAATCGGATGCTACGGCGGCCGTCCTCTGGTAGAAAAATACGGCTGCTGGATCTTGATGGGCCGGCGAGAATTGGATTGGGCCGACCGCTTCTTCGCGCACTGGGGATATCTTGCGGTCCTGATCGGAAGATTGCTTCCCGTCGTTCGCACCTTTATCGCGCTGCCGGCGGGAATCGCCCGCATGCCCAGGGGACGATTTCATCTCTATACTTTTCTCGGTTCGTGGCCCTGGTGCTTCGCTCTAGCCTGGTTCGGCATGAAGCTCGGCGAAAACTGGCGCGAGCTAGGAAAATATTTTCACCAGTTCGATGCCATCATCGGAGTCGCCCTGGCCGCCGGGAATCATCTGGTTTGTGTGGACACATTGGCAAAACCGAATGCGCCCAGCCAACTAAGCTCTGAGAACCGAGAACTAAGAACTAAGAACCGAGAACTGTTTTTTTCCTTTTCTGATCAGAAAAAAAGGAGAATCGTGATGAAAAATTTCGTCAGATTACTAACCCTGGCTGTAGCGCTAAACTGGATCGGAACTTGCACCCGAACCGCCGAGGCCCAGTCCGTTTCCGGCCAACCTTTTGTGGTCGAATACTACTACAAGACAAAATGGGGACACGCGGACGAATTCCTGCAACTCTTCAAGAAGAATCACTACCCTCTGCTCAAGAAAGAAGTCGAGATGGGCCGCCTGCTCAAGGTCTGGATGGACCAACCCCGCTATCACACGACCGAAGACGGCCGCTGGGATTATCGCGTGACCATCATCTTCAAGAATGCCACCGTCGCCAATGAGCCCTTCGACGAAGACACGCTCAAGAAGCAGTTATTCCCCGACAAAGAAACCTACGTCCGCGAAGAACAACGCCGCTTCGAAATCCTCGATGCCCATTGGGACCTGCCCATAAAGACGATGGATTTGGAAAGAAAGTAAGCCCTCTGGTCGTTGGTCGCCGGTCATTGGTCAAAGACCAACGCCAACGGCCGGTCCCAATACGGGACGCTTTTGTTCTATCGGCCCATCAAAATTTGGAATGAGCTACTACAAGCCACCTCATTAGATAATATGACCCATGGACGCATCATTTCTAAATGAGGATTTGCAGGTTGATCTGTTGCACGACATTGCCAGTCGACGAGCCACTGCCGACCCGTTTCATGAAGTTCTAGACCGCCTCGTGGAATTCGCATCGGCCCTGGTGAAGTGCGATTCCTGTCTGATTTACGTGCTTGAGGGCGATGAACTCGTGCTGCGGGCCTCGAAGAATCCGCATCCCGAAGTCGTGGATCGTCTCAAGCTGCGCATGGGGCAGGGAATCACGGGCTGGGTAGCCGAGCAAAGGAGCCAGTTTCCGTGAGCCAGAACGCCGCCCAGGATCCCCGATTCCGGCTTTTTAACGAATTGCCAGAGGATAGCTACGAGGCATTTCTTTCCGTTCCCTTGCTATCACGCGGGCGAGTGGTGGGAGTAATCAATCTGCAGCATCGCCGCCCCACGTTCATACTCGGCGGCAAATCCGTTTGATCGCGACTGCGGGCTTTTTAGTCGGGAGCGGAAATTGAACTGGCGCGGTTGGAGGAGGCGAACTCTGATCTATCAGAAAAATTGCAAACCCGCAAACTTGTCGAGCGTGCCAAAGGCATTCTGCAGCGCGACATGGGATTGAGCGAAGAGCAGGCCTATCTCACCTTGCAGCGGCAGAGCCGACAAAAACGCAAGTCCATGAAGGAAATTGCTGAAGCCATGATTCTCAGCGACGAGGTAAAAGGCAATTCGCAAATCACGTGACGCACATCGCACGCCGGGGATCGATCTCCAGTCGTATTTTCACTTGACGTCATCCTGAGAGGCCGTCAGGCCGCGAAGGATCGTGCGCGGAGTGGCAGCAGGCTCGACAGTCCCTTCATCCGTTCTGCATCACAGCCGTCGGGCCAGCCCAATCATGCATCATCAATTCCGGGTCGCCGCTGAAGGTATCTTCCCCGCGAGGTTCGATTTGCCGCAACAGTGTTTCGGCTAGCGGTTTCCCCTACTCTTTCGATGAATCGCCTCGAATCGAGGGACGCGACCAAATCCGCAGCTCCTCGCCAAAGGGTTTTTCACGATCCAGTTTCGCGGAACCGCAATAGCGACCGTCGGCAACGGCGAACGATAAGGAAAGTCAGCATCCACGGTAATCAATCCCTCCACGCCGCGGCGCAGAAACAGGCTTCCGTAGGCCCCAGCATCTCTGCATTGTTTCGATGTACGCCGGTCATGCAGAGGTAGCCGCGCTGTCTCAGGAAGCGCTCGATGCCGGCAATCACCAGGGCGCTCGCCGGATCGCCGATCTCGAGCACCAGCACTCCAATCATATAAGTACGCTTGGTTCGCAAAGACTGGGCCAAGAAATTGGGCCGGTACTGGAATCTGCGCGCGGCGGCAACAATGCGAGTCTTCGTGGGCTGCGAAATCGCTTCCGATCCGTTCGCGTTGTTCAACACTTTTGAGATCGTTCCCGGGGCGAGGCCCAGATGGCCCGCCAGGACTTTCAGAGTCACTTGGTTCTTATTCGTTTTCCTTTTCGCCACGGAAATTCCTCCAGTTGAAACAGCGTTACGACGCGAACAAACTCCGGCGCACCAGAAGCAGATTCAAACAAAATCTGCTCCCGGGCGCCAGATAACAAGCTACCTCGCTGGGGGAGGAGCCGATATTCGTTTCAGCCTGCGCTATCTGTTTGCCAGAATGTGCGGGCTTCTCTTGTACGATGAAAGCCAGGCCCATCCCAAACTCCGGCAATTGCATGGAACTGACAAACCGCTTTCCGTCTCTTGACGACGAAAACCAGTTTGTTGAGATCACCCGAGCTCACCGGCTCGGGTGCGCGAGCCAGCGCCAAAAATCCGAACGAACTGCCTCCGACCTTCTCGAGTGTCAGCAATTCCGAGCCTCCGGCGGGTCGGAGATAGAACTCGTAATCTCCAGCCGGAACCACGGTGTTTTCCCAATTCACTTCGTAAGGCAAGTTGAACCGACCCTGGACGGGACTCTGTGCGTGCGCCAAAGCAGCAAATTGGCCTAACGCGCTCAAAGTCAGGACTACGGCAAACGAAAACCTGCGAATCGATTTCATGGAATCTCCTGTTCTAATGTGAGGAGCACACTCCGGCATGAGGCCAGAGCTGCAACTCAGTAATGGCGATGAACAACGAGGTCAGGAGATTTGCATGCCGCGACAGGGCTGGCAAGCAAACAACGGGTTCGCGGGACTTGCTGCATCGCAAGCACGAACTTGATTTCAATCATGGCCGAAGATTCCCGTCGAGTCCAACGTAAAAAATCGATTGTGATAATGGATTTTTATATGTTCCGAGTGTGGCGGGACAATCGGCAAGTCTGTTTATTCATCCGTCCAATGCCAGACTCGCGCCGTTGAATTCTCATCCTGCGCATTCGGCCTCAGTTGGTTGCAAATCCTGACTTGATACGAGAACATACCTGTTTGCCTTACATCCCCGGCTCTCACTAGCAAGAGCTCTCACAAGGAAGCCTCGACACGATGGCGATTCGGCAGAAGTCCGCAAGAACTGAAAGCAAGAAACACAATAGCAGCGAGATTCAATCCCCCAAAGGCAAACTCGGCGTAATGATTCCGGGCATGGGCGCGGTCGCGACCACATTTGTGGCCGGGGTCGAAGCCATACGCAAGGGAATCGCCAAGCCCATCGGTTCGGTCACGCAGATGGCAACCATTCGTCTGGGCAAGCGCACCGACGCGCGCTCGCCCAAGATCAAGGAGTTCGTCCCTTTGGCCGGACTCGACGATCTGGTCTTCACCGGCTGGGACATTTTCGAAGACGACATGTACGCCGCGGCCAAGAACGCCGGCGTTCTCGATCGCGAATTGCTCGACCAGATCAAGCCATTTCTCAGCACCATCAAGCCGCGCAAAGCCGTCTTCGATCACAACTACGTCAAGAAAATCGACGGGCCCAACGTGAAAAAGGGCAAGAACAAGATGGATCTTGCCGAGCAGGTGCGAGCCGACATTCGCGATTTCAAGAAGACTTCCGGAGCCACGCGCCTGATCACCATCTGGTGCGGTTCGACCGAAAGTTACATCGAGCCGACCGCGGCGCATCAGTCGCTGAAATCGTTCGAGAAAGCGCTGACCACGAACGACGAGAACGTTGCGCCCTCGATGATCTACGCCTACGCCTCGTTGATGGAGGGCGTGCCCTTCGCCAACGGAGCGCCGAACCTTACCGTAGACCTTCCCGTGATGCTTGAGCTGTCGCGAAAAAACGAAGCCCCAATCTGTGGCAAAGATTTCAAAACCGGACAGACCCTGATCAAGACCATCCTCGCTCCCGGCTTCAAGGCCCGCATGATCGGCCTCAACGGATGGTTCTCGACCAACATCTTGGGCAACCGCGACGGCGAAGTACTCGAAGATCCCGGGTCGTTCAAAACGAAAGAAGAATCTAAACTCTCCGTCCTCGAACACATTCTGCAGCCCGAACTCTATCCCGAACTCTACGGCAATTTCACCCACAAGGTCCGCATCAACTATTACCCACCCAGAGGCGACAACAAAGAGGGCTGGGACAACATCGATATCTTCGGGTGGCTTGGTTACCCTATGCAGATCAAGGTCGATTTTCTTTGCCGGGATTCGATTTTGGCGGCGCCCATCGTGCTCGATTTAGTTCTGTTCATGGATCTGGCACAGCGTAGCGCGGAGCTTCGCGGGCTTGGCATTCAGGAGTGGTTGAGTTTTTATTTCAAGTCTCCGATGACTGCGCCGGGACTTTATCCTGAACATGATTTGTTTATTCAGCTGATGAAGCTGAAGAACACGCTGCGGCATCTGCGCGGCGAAGAACTGATCACGCATTTGGGGCTGGAGTATTACGACTGAGCCAGAAAGATCATTAACCACAGAGGACACGAAGGTTCACAAAGGAAAACCAGCCGGCAAGTTGGGTATAGATTTCCTTTGTGAACTCGTGTCCTTTGTGGTTCACGTCTTTTGCGGAACCAACCTGAGCGTTTCTCACGCTATGCTTTTCTTCTTCTTGAACTCGTCGAAGGTTTCGAGAAAACGGTCGATATCTTTCTTCTGCAAATAATAAGGCGTCGACAGCCGCAGCTTTGACGGCTCGCCGCCGCGGATGCGAATCCTGTGCGTCCTCCACATCCAGTTCTCCATCTCCATGCGCGGGAGCGGAGGAACATTTACGGTCGCGATCGCGCAGCGTAATGCCGGATCAGGCGAAGTCCACGACTCCGCCCCGCGCTTGATCATCTGGGCCAGAATGTAATCGCAAAGCTCGCGATGGCGGCGCTCGATCCGCTCCATGCCAATGTCGTTGGCTAGTTTGATCGCGGCCAGCAGTCCCCACAGCGCCGGCACATTCGACGAACCGATGCGCTGAAATCGTTCGGCTCGCAGCTCTGGCTCATCCCAGCCTTCCGTGGCAATAGTGTTCCACAGCCGGTCGATGACTTCGTCGCGCACATACAAGAAGCCCGAACCTTTCGTCGCCTGCAGCCACTTGTGCGGGCTGGACGAATACATATCGCAGCCAAGGTCGTGCAAGATTGAGACGCATCATGCCGGTCACGTGCGCCCCATCGACTGCCGACAAGATATTCTTCGACCGCGCCAGCGCACACAGTTCCTTCGCGGGAAGCACGACGCCAGTCACCGTCGTGATATGGCTGAAAAAGATCACGCGCGTGCGCGGCGTGATGGCATCGTTGAACAGGTTCAAAACCTGGCTGGCATCCTTGACCGGCTTGGGCAGAGTCACGGTCTTGATCACGACGCCATAACGCTTCGCTCTCAGCCGCCAGGGCTGCAGGCCTCCGGGATGTTCCTGGTCGGTCATCAGCACTTCGTCACCGGCGTTCATTTCGATCCCGTTCGCGATGTAGCTGTTGGCCTCGGTAGCATTGCGCACCAGCGCAATCTCGTCCCGCTTGCAGCCGACGAACGCGGCCAGCGGATCGCGAAACTGGTTCCATGCCGCGTATCCCCAAATCGGATAATCCTCCGGATCCGCCTGATCCATCTTTTCTGTTTGCGTGTAGCCGTCGAAAATAGCGCGTAGAACCGGTGCAGGACTCGACCCCACGGTGCCATTGTTCAAATAAATCTCATCCGACGGAATCAGAAACTGCTTGCGAAGCTCGGCCCAGTAGGCATCCTGATCGCGGCTGTAAAGAGCGGAATCCGGAAGCGCGGCAGGCGCGGATTGCAACTGCGCGAACAGGCGGCCAGGCAGAGCAAGGGCAGCGGCAAGCCCCGAAGTACCACTGAGGAAGCTTCGGCGATCGAGCAAGAAAACCTCCTGACATTGAGACGGCGTCATGTTACGACTGGAAGGGAAGCGACGCAAGCGCAGTCGGACCTATGCAGACGCGAGCGTCCTCGCTCGTGCCGCCGTGGGCGGCCGGAATGTCAGCCAAAATCCCCGCCGCCCTCTCGCAAAGAACGCGAGAAGGACGGGGCATCGTCGTTGTGGGTGGTGAAGGCATGGGCCAGCTCCCTACTGAACTTCTTGAGGTCCAAGAGCTTCACATGCGGCGCCGGATGCGAAAGTGCAGGCCCAACCATCCTGCTCAAATTCGAACGCATCTGGGTCTGCCGAGGTTGTGTAATCACCTTCCCATGACCCCGTATCCTTAAGAGAAGCCGCTAATTGGGCACCCTTCGCGATTGCAAACTGGAAGCCTGTTGCGGATTTTTTGAGCGTCGCGGCCCAAACTACGTCGCCTTGAGTATTTTTATACTTTTGGACACATTGGGGTTTTGCCCACAATTCTGGTGCTTTCCAGCACAACTGGGCATAACCCGACCCACCATTATTATCGAACGCTAAGCTGTACGCATCCTTTACTTTGAAATCCACGGAATCTTGGCTATAACCCGACGGAGGGATTAGCGTGACGGTGTCATTGGTTATCGACCGTGCCACCGCCGAAGACGTGCTTTTGTAAGCAGTCAGTGCCACACCGCCGTTTAAGTTATCGTTATTAAGGTCAGCCGTTGAGTTGGACATCGCGGAGCTAGATTTGTAGACGGTCCCACAATGTGTTTGCTGGGATCCCGTCTCGTCATGCCTGCCTGGTTTGCTGTATTCCTTTGTTTTGCACGCGGTAGCCGTACCATCGACCAGCACCCCATAGAGATTGGACTGGCTCCAAACGAATGGAGCGAAGACGAGCAGGGCAAGAACCTGCAACGTCAAAAGCTTTAGGAGCCGAAAGTGATCGCGATGCATAACCATCCTCCTTGAAATGAGTCGGACCAAACCCTACAGTCCGTCCGTACATTCCGGGCTGAAAGGGTACACCTGTTTGCATTCTGATTTCAAACGACATCAAAAAATTTCTACCAGCCCCTGATTTATAATCCCGTGCCGCAGGGAACGAAAAATCTGATTTCCGCCCGCTCTTTGGCGCTGAAACACGGGACTGGTCGCCCATTCAAGCCGTTCTTTGGCTTGAGTGGGGCACTTCGATTCATCTCTCAATTCCCACCGGCGGCCTTCTTTAGCTTGCGGAACTGATTGATCTCCACCTTGCCCTCGGGGAACACGGCTTCAATCTTCAACTGGCCTCCCATGGCTCGGATCATGGATTGCAGCGTACTGATGTACATATCGGCGCGGCGCTCCATCTTCGACACCGCGGCCTGGTTGATGCCGAGCAGGTTGGCCAGATGCTGCTGGGTCAATTCTCGGGCTTCGCGAAGCTCATCGAGAGCCATCTCAGCAATCATCTTTTTGGTTTTGGCGTCCGAGCGAGCGCGCGATTCGGGCGACATCCTGGCTTCAAGCTCACGAAAGTTTCTTGCCATCTCACTCCCCCTGTGACTGCTTACTCTTTCTCAATCGCCCGCAGATGCTCGGCGTAGATCTGGTCGGCGCGTGGCACAAACTCGTCATACCAGCGATCGTTTCCGGTCTTGTCGCCACCGATCAGCAGAATTGCCACGCGGCGCGGATCGAAGGCAAAAAGCGTGCGGTAAGGCCGTCCGCGATGCTGAGTTCGCAATTCCTTCATGTTCGGATACTGCGAGGTGGTAATCAGGTCGGCGTGCGGTCGTCCCAAGCTCGGGCCGCGTTCACGGAGAAGGTTTATGCTAGCTCGAACGTCTTCCTGTTCCGATTCGCTGAGGGCCATTCCACCAAGTCTCGAACTCATCAATGAATTCGACTTCCCATGCCACCTAAGGAATATAACCTAGAAGGAATGTTTTGTCAAGGCGTGAAGTCGCGTCCTTCCGACGGGTGGGGACCCAGACTCTGGCTCTCGCTCTTTGGGTGCTGACCTGAGCTCAATGCCAGAAATTGGCAAAGGGCCTTTCCCGATAACGCCGCATTTTGCGCCGAAATCTGGCAAAGGCCTTTGCCGATTCATGCACCGCCCACGTCCCCAAAAACCCGGAACGCCCATCTTCTTGCCGGGTTCACAGCGCCAAAGTCGAGGCGCCAAAGCGCAATTGGTCCCAGGCCTCGCGGTATTTCTCGTAGCGGCCCCCGTCCCGCCTTTTTGTCCCGCCCGGATACAGCCGAATGTGGTCAACATCTGCAACTTCTTCCACCGGCAGAATGTACCAGACATCGTGAACCACCACGTAGGCGGCCAGGAAATCGATCTCCTGCGCCGTATATAGCTCCCCAGGCCGATGCAGCCGGTTCCGCGCCACGGTGACGCTGTATCCCCAGCGGTTGGTCGTGAAAACCGACTTGACCTGGATGCGCAGCAATCGCCCGTGGCTTTCGACCACGAGATCGTAGGGATCGCTGTCGCCAAAGGGTTTACTTACCGACAACCCCATGCTGATCGCTTTGAGCGCGAACACCAACTCCGCCATCTCGCCTTTACGTTTGGAATACTTTGCCATGCACAAAGCGGACTGGCGCTGGGCTATCTGCTGGGCTGAGTGCAGACTTGTGGAATCATCAGAATTTTCGGTCATAAACGTAGAATGCGCAGGCACTGGCCCGCGCAGACATTTCTCCTTGAATTTGAATTAGGTTGCTCGGAGATTTCGCGGACGGGAAGCGTCCGCGTCAAAAAACAAAAGGCGCAAGCTGGATGCCTGCGCCTTTTTCGTGTCTACATATTCAGCGTATCAGACTCGCAGGGTAAAAGTGCCATGGTTTCCATATTTATATTCGGTTTGCTATGAGGCAGTTGGGAAGAATTGAGGGCGAAAGGGGGCTTGACAAGATTTTTACCGAATCGGGAAAAGTGGGGATTTGGTCGTATTGCTGTCAGCGGCTAAAGCCGTCCTTTCTTTCGCGTTAATTCTGCGCGCCTGAAGGCGCCCCCTGATACGAATCGGGAGAGCAGATGCCGCTCCTCGGGATGACAAATTCTGACGGGAGAGCAGATTCCTCGTCGCTCCGCTTCTTGGAATGACAATTCTCGTTTGGAGGGGTTGTCAAGCTTATCCGCACCGGATAACCTTCGGCAGTGATTCTGCGTCGAACCTCTTAGAGGATTCTGCGGAACGCTCTTGCTTCCAGGGGTATAATCGGTCTGAAGGCCCGCTCGGGGCGGAAAAACGGGGTTTGGCTATGAAGTTCCGGCTCTTGCTATTATCGGCTGCGCTGTCCACCTTCCTTTTGGTCCCTGCAAGCTTTGGGCAAACCGGCACTCCGGGCAGCCAACCGGTTCCGGGCAGCGCTCCCGGCGCTTCGGTGCCGAGCGGTGATCCCGGAGTCTCGGGCACTCCGCCGGGGCAAAGCAGCACCACCACTACCGACTCCACCGCGCAGGGCACGCAAAGCGCTCCAGTCCAGCCTGCCGATCCCGACAAGGTTAAACACAACGGTGGCGAGAATGACGTGGATGCCATCGGCAATCGGAAGATTGGGCAACGTGGCTTGGGGAATTGGTACTCCATCGAAAGCGACATCAAGATGGGGAAACAATATTCGATGATGGTGGACTCGACTTCGAAGTTTGTGACCGATCCGGTGATCACGGAATACGTAAATCGTCTGGGACAGAATCTGGTTCGCAACTCGGACGCGCAGGTTCCTTTCACTTTCAAGATCATTGATTCGGACGTAGTCAATGCCATGTCGCTGCCCGGTGGGTTCGTCTATGTGGACTCGGCGACCATCCTCGCGGCCGACGGAGAAGCAGAACTGGCCGGCGTGATGGCGCATGAAATCGCCCATGTGTGCGCCCGCCACGCCACGCGGCAGCTAACCCGTTCGCAATATGCGAACTTCGCGACCATACCGCTGATTATGGTCGGCGGGGGCATCGGTTATGCGGCTTATGAGGCGGCGGGGTTGGCTTTGCCTTTGACGTTCATGAGCTTCCAGCGCTCGTTCGAGGCTGAGGCTGACTACCTCGGGCTGCAATATATGTATAAGGCGGGGTACGATCCGCAATCGTTCGTGGCTTTCTTCGAGAAGCTGCAGGCGATGGAAAAGAAGAAGCCGGGAACGCTGGCCAAGGCTTTTGCGTCGCATCCGCAGACGCCGGATCGCATCGCCAAATCCCAGGAAGAGATTGAGAAGATCCTGCCGGCGAAGCAGGAGTATACGGTGACGACGTCAGAATTCGATGATGTCAAGTCGCGCTTGGCATTGCTCGAAAACCGGCGCAAGCCAAACGATCTGAAGGACAGCAGCAAACCGAGTTTGCGGCGCGCTTCGACCACCAGCAGTACGGGCCAGGATGGGTCGACCACGAGCGACGACGATAAGCCGACGCTGAAGCGGCGGGACGACAGCAACAGCAATTGAGGTTCTCTGGGAGCGACGGCTTCGGCGTCTTCGCTCGTCTTCGTCCGCCTAACGTGACGAATCAACTACCGGCGGCTAACCCCGCCGGTTTTGTTTTGTGCGCGATGCTAGAATCCCCCCGTGAGGACCGACATCCTTCCCCTGTGCGACAAGCACTATCGGACCATGGAATTTCTGCTGGCTCCGTTCAGCGTTAATTATTCGATCGAGTTCTTTCGTTGCACCGAGAAGTTCTGCCAGCGTTGCTTCAACGAGGCGCTTGGGCTACGTGACTCCCGTCCGGGACGACCCGCCGGTGGTTTCCAATGATCAGCCGCGCTGTGAAAAGCACGGCCGGCCTATGTTTATCTCAAGCTTGGATCGGCAAAGGAATGTTCTCAGGTACTTGTGTCCCGAGCCTGGCTGTCGAGAGACGACGGTGAAAGGGATAAGGGCGCGGTACAGCTACGATCGAGCGAGTTTCTTTCGAATTACCCCAGCCAATGCCACAAGGCCCGTCCCAAACAACAAGAAGAGTCCCGGGCTCCGGAACGGGATTATAGCCGATGAATTCCTGTGGCAGCCCGCAGGTCTTGCAGGATTGGGTCCCCGGGATTGGCGTGTATATCACATAGTTATTGAAAAAGCTTTTGGGTAGCTTGTTCGCCAGCGCCAGGGCGGCATTGTAGAGCGCGAGCGCATCCGCATTGAAATATTTGCTGTTCTTCGCGCTGGGAGTGAATAGCGCCCAGATCGCCCAGTTAGCGTCGCCGGCATTCGCCCCATGGAACAGGACGTCACTGAAGATTACGGCGGCAGCCTTGTAGTCAATCAGGGTGTTGCCTTTGAACAAACCCTCAGTCGGACCGTTGAGGATGTTGGTCACGTTCGCCTGCCAGGTTTCTCCCTTGACGTTTACGTTGTTGAGGGTGTCGCAAATCAGAGTGGTGGGCACACTGTCGACCTGAAAATACCAGGGATAGACTGGATCCTTATCGGTGCCTCCGTGACCGAGAAACTGCATGGTCACTTGGGAATCGGCTAATGCGGAGCCGGCTAAGAGGAGTACGAAGAGGACGGGAAACACCGCAACCCGATGGATGCGAAGCGTGGCGCGCCTGCGGGAAACCATGCACGCTACATTACCACCAACACAAACAGGAATTTGCACTAAGTTTTCAACATGGACCAATTTGGTACTTCACGCTGCAACTCATGAGGCTGTGCCTGGAGTTCCAATGGCGGAGGTTGTTCGGAGCGAAGGCCTTTTCGGAATAGTGCTTGATTCGCCCATCCTCGCTTTCGCAATTACTTTTATGGTTACCCCGATGGTGACTCGTTGTTACCCTGTTACGAGGTGGCAAAATCTTGCGCAGTCCTAGTCGTGGTAGTAGTGATGCGGGGTGTGCTGTGGCACATTTGCTCTTGACACGTCCTTCACCGTGAGCCAGAATCGTAGCACCCTCTTCGCCGGAGGCCGCGTGGGCCGGGTGAGTGCTAGTTTGTAATTTGTTTCCCCCCGCGTCGGCTTGATTGTCTTCCCCCAGTGGTTGCAGTGGAGGTAAAAAATCTGTGGTCTCCCAATGCGGTGGCGTTTCGACGAGACGAGAGTTTCACGAAAGCATTTCATCGCCGTCAGCCACTCTCGATACGAAAGAATGAAACCATCAAGATTCACCAGCCGCAACCGAACACGTTTTTCGAGGAGAAAATGAAAAAGCTTCGCCTTACCGGTCCGCTTACCGCCTTGATCATGGCATTTGCCTTCAGCCCGGCAATATCGCAGGCACAGATCAATGTGACCACGTGGCATAACGACAACTGGCGCACCGGCCAGAACGTCGACGAGACTTCCTTGACCACGTCCACTGTAACGCCAAGCACGTTTGGCAAGATCTGCTCGGTCTTGTCGGTGGCGAAAGGGGGCGTGCTGGATGGCCAGGTATATGCGCAGCCGCTCACGGTTTGGGATTCGACGAACAACCGCAATGTGGTGTACATCGTGACCGAAAACGACAGCATTTTCGCCTTCGATGGCAGGAACTGCAACCTGATTACGAGCAACACGAACCTCATCCCCAGGAGCACCGAAGCGCCCGCGGATTGTCACCTGATTGGCGGAGGAGCGTGCGAAACCATAAGCCCGACGGTCGGGATTCTGGGTACTCCGGTGATCGACACGGTCTCAAATACCATCTACCTGATCACCGAGTCGCAATCTCCGCCCACGAATCCAACGAATTGGTACCACAGAATTCACGCGCTCGATCTCACCACCCTGGCGGAGAAGACCGCCTATCATAGCCCGCACCCTTTGTCAGGAAACAGCCAAGGGGTGTCGTTTGTTTCGCACTCCCACATCCAGAGGCCGGGGTTGCTCTGGCTGTCGGCCAGCCAATCGGGCCTGGCGAACAACATGGTTTACATTGCATTCTCGATGATGGATGGAGTACCGGGTCCGCATCCGCGAGGATGGATCTTGGGCTATAACGCGCAGAACTTGCAGACGCCGCCGCTAGCGTATACCACCGTGCCTGGATCGAGCTTAATTGGAGGCGGGATCTGGCAGGCGGGGGCAGGCTTAGCGGCCGGAGTGGATCAGAGCGGCCAGACCTTCATTTACTTCAGCAGCGCGGATGGCACGTTTGACCTCGCCAACAGCGGGCCCGATGCAGCGGATAGTTTCATCAAGGTGACACCAAGCCTGCAATATCCGAGTGGGAGCTACTACTTTACGCCCTCGGATGAGTACTACCGGGAGTGCTCGGATCTGGATTATGGCTCGGGCGGCGTGGTTCTGATTCCCGACGGCAGCATCAGCGGGCACCCGCTGGTCGCGGTGAAAGGCGACAAAGAAAGCTACCTGTGGGCGCTGGATCGCACCAACCTCGGAGGCTTCAGCGCCGGACAGTGCTCCACCAATTCCTGCACGGCGTGTGCGTCCTCCGGCTGGGACAACAATAATCTTCAGACACTGCTAGCCAGCACGACCACAGCGCAGGCTCGCAGCACTCCGGCTTTCTGGAGCGGCAACAATGGCAACCTGTATTTCGCGGGAGGCTACGATACGCTGAAACGGTATCCGCTTTATGACACCAATAATGATTGCGGCCCGGGTCCCGTATTGTGCAGTGCTGTTTCCGTTACGCATAATGCAAAACAGAGCATTGTGATGGGTTATTCCATTACTCCTTCGGTTTCGTCGGGGCCGGCGCCGCAATACCAAAACGGCCTGGTGTGGGGGATTAAGCGAGGCGTGTATGACGCGGGTCTGTTCGCGTTTGACGCGGGCACCATGCTTGAGCTTTATGGCGCTGATCAATGCCCGACCCGTGACGGGGTGGGGAATCCTACGAAGTTCTCGGTTCCGACTGTAGCCAACGGCTACGTATATATCGGGACTGAGACGGACTTCGATATCTTTGGTCCCGTAACCGCAACTTGCGACTGATGCTGTTGCGGATGGCATCGAATCTTAGCAGAGGAGGAGAAAATTATGGAGTGGACCGTGCCGCAATTTGAAGAAGTCAGTTTGAACTGTGAGATTAACTCGTACGCCAGCGCGGGGATGTAGTTGGTTGGTTGTCGTCGCAGCTCACGCTGCGGCGCTCATTTTACTTTGTAGGGTGCCCCGTTCAAGGTCTGCTTGGGCGGGAGCTTCGTCTAGGCTTTCAGCCTCTCGTCCACTTTGATTCTTTACTTTTGAGATGCGTTCAGTCTGGGGAAGTCCCCGCCCAAGCGGAGCTTGGACGGGGCACCCTTGAGATTGTGATCGACCGCGCACGGCCCTTTTCACAAGGTGCGCGGGAAAGGATGGGCCACCCCGCCCGGGCATTCTATGGCGAAACCTCGAACACTGTCCCACAAGCACCGGACCCACAATTGGTTCCAGTACCTCCGTATTGGCTGGTACTGTAAAGGTTACCCGCCCTGTCAAAGGATAGACCGGCCATCGGCTGCCCCGGGCCAGCGTGGATGTTGAAGCCGAAAAGAACGCTTAGGTCCCAGGAAATTTCTCCTCCGGCTGGGTTTAATCGGAAAACATCGCCGTACTCAGATTCACCCAATCCGCGATATGCCGTACCGTACAGGTTGCCGTGGGCGTCGAAAACAAGGCTTGCTGCCGGGTTTGCACCATCATTCCCGTCGCGGAATTGATAAAGCACCGCCTCCGTCCAGGAGCGGGTTTTTGTTGGCTTCTCTATCTCAAAAATCAGTCCAAATCCGCTTTGTGGCCCGTAGAAAGTCGTGCCATAGAGGTTGCCATTTCCGTCGAAAACGACCCCTGCCGCGCAGTTGGAGCCGTCTTGGCCATCGAAGCGGTGGACTAACGTCTCCGTCCACTTGCCGCCCTCCTGATGAAGACTGAACACTACGCCGCAGCCTGTTCCTCCGACCCCGCCCTCGCATTGCCCCTTCTGATTATTGCCGCCAAAGTAGGTTGTGCCGTAGATTGCGCCTTTGCCATCCAGCACCAGACCCCCATTCGGGTTTGCCCCATCGCCTGACTGCTGGCCGTCCTTAACACCTTTGAAGCTATACAGCACTTTCTCCGTCCACTTGCCGCCCTTGGTTTTCGGCGGACTCAGCTCATACACCGTTCCGCAGTGCTGGTAGTAGGGCGCATTGCACGAGCCGTAGCCACCGCCGTAGTATGTCGCTCCGTAGATGTTGCCTTTGCCATCGAACGTCAAAGTTTCCGCCGCAAGCTGCCCGTCTTTGCCGCCCTTGAAGCTGTATAGCACCTTCTCGGTCCATGCCCCACCCTTTTCTTTCGGCGGGGATAGCTCATATACCGTGCCGCATCCGACCGTCCCGCCCAGAAGCTTGCAGGGCCCGGTGCCGCCGTAGCCTGTTCCTCCGTAGAGATTGCCGGAACTGTCGATGAGCAGCGTCCCTGCTGGAGACGAACCGTCACCATACTTTTGGCCTTTGAACACGTACAGCACGGTCTCGGTCCATGCTCCGCCTTTCTGTTCCTGCGGACTCAGTTGGTAGACGATGCCGCACTGCGCGGGAGCACAGGTGCCAGAGCCTCCCTCGGCGGTTACTCCGTAGAGATTGCCTGCTTTGTCGAAAACCACGCCGCCTCCTGGCAGTGATCCATCAGGAATGCCTTGGAAACTGTAGAGCACTTTTTCTTTCCACTCGGCCGACGCGGGGACACTCAAGGCGAAAATGGCTACTAAGAGGCTCAGCAGGATGATTGCGGGCCGGAGATGTCTCTTGCGCGTCATGGCGAGGGCTACCTGCGCGTCCGGGGAAAGCCAGGAACGGCGCGGCTTTCCGCGATGTTATACCTGGCCGGCGCGGGTGTCCAGGCGGCGTGGGGGTGAGGCTGCTGGCTCCGCGACTTCCCAGAGGCTGCGGCAAAACATATGTTTTGCCAGATCAGGCTGAAACCCTTATTCATTCGCCGACCGATACCGCAGCGCTGAAGCGCTGCGCCACCCAGAATCACGCGTGCGCAATTCTACCGGCGCGCAGAACAAGAAACCCCGCTTTTTGGGCGGGGTTCTGTTGATTCAGTTCAGGACTGCTGCGCTTAGTCCCCGGTTCCGGTCAGCTTCACGGTTTGCTTGGCGTAGAAACCGTTGTCGCTGATGGTCAGGGTTCCGTTCACTGCGCCGGTCTTGGTGGGAGTGAAGGTAACCTCGACGGTACAGCTCACGCTCGGAACCAGCGAACTCGTGCTGGGGGGGCAGTTGTTGGTTTGAGCGAAGACTCCGCTGGTGCCGATGCTGGAGATGACCAGATCGTTCGATCCGGTATTCTGCAACGTCACCGGCATGGGCGAGCTTTTCTGGCCAACTTTCACATCGCCGAAGTTGAGCGAGGTTGGAGTCGCGGTGCCAACTGCGATCAGGTTGGCTACCTCGCGAATGCGGTTGTTGCCGACGTCGGCGATCAGCAGGTTTTGGTTGCTGTCGACGGCCAGTCCGGCGTTGTCGATGCGTGCCTTGGTGGCTGGCTTTCCGTCGCAACAATAGGCATACCACCAATACTGCAGATCGTTTCCAGCTACGGTTACGACGACGTTGGGCGGAGCAATGTCGATGCGCTGCACCAGATCGTCGTTGCCGCCTCCGACAAACAGGTTGCCACGCGAATCAACCGCGACTTCGGTGGGATTCCAGCGAGTAGCGCTTAATGCGGGACCGCCGTCGCCCTGGAATACTTCGTTGCCGTTGTACGCGAAGGTAACGATATCGCCGACTGTACTGGTCAAACCGCCGCAACCGCCAACCGCGCCGAGTACGCAACGGATCACGTTGTTGTTGGAATCGGCGATGTAGAGGTCTTCTAATCCGTCAACCGCAACGCCGAAAGGACGGCTAAGCTCGGCAGCGGTTGCCAGGCCGCCATCGCCCGAGTAACCCGAGGTACCGGTTCCGGCGACGGTCGAGATCGTACCGTTGCTGACTTCGCGTATGCGATTGGCGACTGGATCGGTGATAAAGATGTTGCCACTGCCGTCGATGGCCAACGAGCTGGGCGACGACAGTTGCGCGTCGGTCGCCGAGCCACCGTCGCCGCATCCCGGCGCGGGAGCATTGCAGGGCAGGAAATCACCGGCAAAGATGCTGATAATTCCCGTGCCGTTGTTGACTTCCCAGACGATGCCGTCGGACGGGTCGGTGATGTAGATATTGCCCGTCGAATCTACCGCGACGCCTTCAGGCCCATTCAGGGCTGCAGTAAGAGCAGCGGTTCCGTTGTTTCCTTTTGCGTAGCCGAAATCGCCGGTGCCGGCGATGGTCGCGATCGCTCCAGGCGGGACCGAAACGGTTGCGACGGTAATGGCGCTGCTTTGCGTATTCACCACGCGGACACGATTGTTCGCAGTGTCGGCTATGTAGTAGTTGTTGTTGGAATCCAGGGCCACGGTGTAGGGCTGGGCCAGTTCGGCTGAGGTTGCCGCGCCGCCATCGCCGCCGGTTCCGCCGCCGAGGACGGTGTTGATGACAGCACTCGAACCGGTACCGGTCACCTCGCGAATGCGCTGGTTGCCGCTATCAGCGATGAAGACATCTCCCGCGGGGTTGGCCCACACGCCCAACGGTCCCGACAATTTCGCCGAGGTGGGAGGGCCGCCGTCACCCTTGAAGCCCTGTGCGCCGTCCCCGGCAAGGGTATTGATTGTGCCTGAGGATACAACGCGAATGGTATTTGTCCTGGTGTCCGCGATGTAGTAGAGAGTCGGTGAGACCACCCACAAGCCGCGCGGGGCTCCGAGGTTGGCGGAGAGGGCTGAACCAGGAATGCCGCATGATTCGGTGCCAAAGCACGGGTTTCCCGTGCCCGCAATCGTGTTGATCACATGTTTGACAACTTCACGAATGCGGTTGTCTCCGGTATCGGAGATGTAGACATTGCCGCTGCTGTCCAGCGAAATGCCTGCGGGATTGCTGAGCATGGCGCTGGTGGCGGGGCCACCGTCGCCGCAGGAATTCGTAGATACTGGGCAGGAAGTCAGCGAGCCGGCGAAACCGATAATTGTGCCCACCGGTTTGGTCGAACCGCCGCATCCGCCAGCGACGGCGAGGACGCAGCGCACCCGGCTGTCGCCTGTGTCAGCGATGTATACGTTGCCTTTGGAATCTACGGCGACACCCTGAGGACCATTCAATTTCGCGCTGATCGCAGGACCACCATCACCGCATTTCGCTTGCGGGCAGGGTTCGCTGATACCGGCTACGGTCGAGAGATTGCCGGATGTGTCGACTTTCCGAACCGAATTGTTGCCGGAGTCCGCAATATAGAGATTGCCCTGCGTGTCCATCGCAAGCCCGGTCGGCTCCGCCAGAAGACCCTTCAATCGTGTCGTGGTTTTGCCCCAGTAGCCGACCCATCCCATGCCGGTGTAAGCCGAAACGGTGTTGCCGCTCATCTCGAAGATGTACTGAGAATAGGGCGCGGCGACATAGAGGTTGCCTTGCGAATCCTGGATGGCGGCCGTCGGTCCCGGAATATCAGCGCCGGTGGATGTATTGGGTGCGACATAGTTGCCAGCAACCGTATTGATGATGTTCTGACCAGCGGCGAACGATGCGAACAACAAAAAAGAGGTCAGGCATGCGGCCAAGGCAAAAGCAACTTTTCTCTCCAAGCGGTTCGAGCGAAAGTCACTGCGGTCATGCGGGCTTGCAACACAAAACATGGGATACGCTCCAAAAGATTCTCGTTAGGTGGGGAGTACGACGAGTGTGCGACTCAAACTCTTATCATTCTGCCCCAATCCAACGGGTTGTCAAGATGAAAGAGTTTGCACACTTCCTCTGGACGCTTTTTTAGTCATCGTCGGGAGGCTGCGGAGGCCTCTTGTCGTTGATGAAATAGCTCGCATCTTTCTCTGCTTTGATGGTCTGAAAAGTCAGCGGAGTTTGGGTGAAATCGAAGCAATCGGAAAGATCGTCGGAACGTGTGTCGGCATATCCAGGGGCGACCGTGGTCAGGTTGAATTGCTCCTCGGTAAATTTCAGGATGCTGCCGAAGTCGTGCTGAACGTGCGAGATGTAGCCGGCCTTGGCGTAAGGGGAGACTACGATCAAGGGTACGCGGAAGCCGTATTCGTAATATCCGTAGGTCGAATCGATCGGAGGGGCAACGTGGTCGTACCAACCTCCCCAGTCGTCCCAGGCAATAATGATCGCGGTGCTGGACCAGAACTGGCTGTTTCCGATGGCGTTCACGACCGAAGCCACCCAGGACGGTCCCTCGGTGCCATCGGGGAAACTGGCATGATCGGAGGATTGCCCATTTGGAATCACCCAGGTCACGCTTGAGAGATTGCCGGCGGCGATGTCAGTCAACACCTGGGTCTGATTTAGTACGACATGATTGACCCAATCGGAACCCGTGCAAGCGGTGGCATTGGGTATGGGCGCGTTGGGCACGCACATATGTTGAATCGCATTGGGCGCCGTCCAGATCCAGCCCGGCCCGGGTGCATAGTATTTCCAACTGATATTTTTTGCGTCGAATTGGTCGGTCAGGGTCGGATGGTCGAAGCAAGGATACATCGTCGAAGTTTCTTGACCGCTGGGATTGATCAAAGCAACGTATTCATCGGGTGGAGCGGTGCATCCTGCATCGGTGAAAAACAGCGGGTTCCCCGCGGGATTCTCCGCAACAAACGAAGTGCTGGTCGCCGAGGGCGCTGATGTGCCGGAGATAATGTACTGATGCGCGGGAAAACTCGGTCCCTGATTGGTTTGGAACATCCGATCGCCGAAAGTATAGGTTTCGGCTAATTGGAAATACGGCCCCAACTGGCTGGGATCGGTGGACCAGAACTGAGGATTCGGTGGTGGTGGCGGCGAGCAGTCACTGGGCTTGCACAGAACCTGGATCTTATCGGCTCCATCCATTTTGCCGCCGTCGTACATTTCGAGAAACGCGCTGTGCGCATGGCTAAGATCATAATCAACTCCCAGCGATTGCGGTTGCAGAGTTATTTTTTCACCGCTCGAATTGATCCCGTAGCTTTGGATGTCCGCGCCCTTGGCGACTAGATTGGGATCCTGGAACAGATTGTCGGGGGTGCGATTCTCCTGAAAGATAATCACCACGTGCTGAATCTTCTGGGTCGGTGGTGGGGTCGTCGACGAAGCCCCGCCGCCTCCTCCGCAGCCATTGAGGCTGATCAGGATTCCCGCCGTGCACAATACCAAGCCCCACGCAAACAGCGTTGTCGATCGAACCATCCGTTGAGTTCTCCTTGTTATGGTCGTACTGGACGGACTTCCCTGGGACTTAAACTAAACCCTCGCGGCGACGATTCCACTCGGTGCGCAGCCGGTTTTTCTTAGCGTGAAGAAAACCCTTCAAAATAATATTTCATCGAAGGCGTTTGACGCGGAGGGAGGGGAATTAGTTGCATCGCAGCATCAAGCCAGCAGGGTTTCGGGAATTCAGATTACTAACCATTGATACTTTAACGGCTTACGGCGTTCTGGTTGGGCTTGCCGGATGGCTTTCTGGCCCCGATGGAAGTTGTCTGTAGCGACTTTGTCAACGCGAAGAAGACAAAATTCAGCTTGATTAAATCATGCTTGTGGCAGTATGGTTCATTGCGTTGGAGCTTCGTGTAGCCCCTCGTCGTGCTTTGGCCGCAAGAGATGATATCGGTCCGATTTTCAAAAAATGAAACTGTACACTGGGCGCAACAGGTTACCTATGGGGTACCGAAGTTTGCATCTGTGGGGTACGAAAGTGGAATTCACAGTTGACAAATTCCCGACTACACTGTCGGCAGTTGTTCAGCCGGTACACCTGCGCTGTCATGAATCGGCAGTCAGCCGCGACCCGCGATACGCCACCAGTCTGGAAATAAATAGAAGTGAACTGCAAAAGGGAGTGCGATAACCAATGATCAGGCGAGCTGCTTGCCTCAGTGTTCTTTCCTTGCTGGTATTTTTGTCCAGCTTTAGCTCTGACAACCAAGCGAATGCACAGAACCAGTTGGGTGCATCGGGAGCGCAGACAGTTCACGCATCCCAATCGCAAAAACGCGCGATCAACCGCGCCGCGGTTGCCAAGTCGACAGCGCGGAGATTTGCTCAAAGCGCCCCGCCAACGAACATCGGGTTCTTAGGCGCCCCGCGAACCTTCGCAGGCGGTGGGATTCCCGGAATCTTTCCAGCGGTGATGGGTAATTTCGGGAACGGCTTTGAGAGTGCTGCAACGATCGTGAATACCGGCGCCACCACTAATAAATTCAGCATTTCCGTGGCGCTGAATAACGGGACTGGTTCTTTCACCAACGTCCTGACGACATTGACGGGCGAAGATCAGCAGGATCCGATTTTTGTGGGTCAGTTGAAGGGGAGCACGGAAACGACCGATGACATCGTGGTTGTCCATCCCGCAGCGAGCCCGAACCAGACTACCATTGAAGCCTGGCTGAGTAATGGTGACGGAACATTCACTGCCGGTTCACAGGGCACAGTTCCGGTTACAACCAACGGCTTCGTGTGGGCTACGATAGCGGATGTCAATGGCGATGGATGTCCGGACGTTGTCCTCGCCGACGCTGGCACACCAAACGGCAACATTTGGACCATACTCGGCAAGGGCGATGGTTCATGCGATGGCTCGTTTGGCACGCCGACTTCTGTCGCTTTCACCGGAGCGTTGAGCGCTGGGTCGCCCACGCAAGGCGTCCCGGGCAATCCGATGGTCTTCACCGACTTCAATGGCGACGGCTCCCTCGACTTCGCGGCTCCATCTGCGACCACTAATCAGATCATGGTCTACCTCTGCAGCAGCGGTGCTAGCCCGTGTACGAGTTACGCCGCCCCTGTTGGTCTGGCAACCACTGACAACGTTTACGGCTCCTGCTTTCTAGGGGGCGGCGTTGTGGCGACTGGGAGCAAAGGCGATCTAGTCAGCGCGAACTGTGTCCAATATGGTGGCACGATTACGGTTTATCTGAACACTGGCAACGGCAGCTTCAAAACTGGTGCCTACTATCCTTCGACTGCCGACCCAGTGACAAGATTTCCAAATCCAACCGCGATCGCGATTGGAGACATTAACGGAGATGGTAAGAACGATATTGTAGTTACCGACCTGAATGACAGCGCAGTCGAAGTCTTCTTAGGAAATGGCGACGGCACCGTAAATGTGCCAACAGCAGGCTATTCAACCGGTGGCTCTCCTTTTGATCCACCGCTGGTCGCGGACTTTAACGGCGACGGCAAACTGGACGTGGTTGTTCCCGACAACCAGCAGAACTTCGTCTTTCTCGAAGGCTATGGGGATGGGAGCTTCCGCTCCGCCATCAACTACTACGCGCTACACGCAAATGGCGGGTTTCAACCGGAGGGCGAGGGCCTAGCTTCTGGCGACTTTAACGGCGACGGCATTCCTGACATCGTGATTGGCAACGCCGACGGCACCAATGCGGCACCAGTTACTGTGTTCCTCTCGAATGCGGACGGGAGCTTTCAGCCCGGCGTAAATTACACTCCGCCAATTTCTGTGCCGAATTATGAAATGCAGTTCGTCGCTGTGGCGGACTTTAACGGTGACGGCATACTGGACATCGCAGCGAGCGACACTTATAGGGGACTAGTTCAGATCTTCTACGGCGTCGGCGACGGCACGTTTAACGTGGGGCCGACGTATGTTACGGAATCTACGGGGGGCACGAACCTCAATCCGGTGGGGATCGTGACCGCCGACTTCAACGGCGATGGAAAGCCGGACCTTGCCATCGTCAACAACAATTCTGGCACTGCCCCCACGACCGCTGATGTTGGCGTGTTGATCAACAACGGAACGGGCTTCAACCCGGTTGCGAATTATGCGCTCTCCACGGTGGCGACGGAAATTACCGCCGCCGATGTGAATGGGGACGGCAAGCTCGACTTAACTGTGCCGCTTTACGGCGTATGTTTCCAGGGAAGCTGCAGCGCGCCCGGCAACGCCGTGGCCGTGCTGTTGGGTAACGGCGACGGCACCTTTACAGCCAAGCCCAATTTCCAACTTCCGAGCACATTCCTCAACCCTTACAACGCTGCTGTGGCCGACATCAACGGCGACGGCAAACCTGACATGGTTGTGACCATTCAAGATGCGACCAACGCCAACCAGGGAATTGCAGTCGCCCTAGGCAATGGCGACGGGACATTCCAGACTCCCACGTTGCTCAACAGCAGCGCTCAGAGCCCGGCGTTACCAGGCTACGTGCAGATTGTCGACCTGAACCGGGACGGTTTTCCCGACTTGGTTTACACCAACGCCCTCTCGGGGACCGTGGGTGTTATGTATGGTCAGGGCAATGGCACCTTCTACAGTCCGCTGGAATTTGCCACTAATCGCTGGGCATGGGACTTTGCTTTGATCGACGTGAATGGGGACGGTGTGCTCGATGCGGTTACAAGCGGATTCGAGCAAGCCTTCTCGGGCGTCGGCGTGCTGCTGAACACCAGCGGAAACGCCACGTCGCTGACCACGTCGGCGGCGCAAGTGAATGTGGGTCAGTCGGTCACTTTCAAAGCCACAATCACGGGATCCACGGTCCGTGGCGTGACCACGGCTCCGACGGGCACGGTGACTTTCCTCGACGGTACAACCAAATTGGGGACGCCGGTAACCATCACCGCTGGCGTAGCGTCACTGACCACCAGTTTCCCGACCGCAGGAACGCAAAGTATCACGGCCGCATACAGCGGCGACACCAACTACATTCCAACTACTTCGGGAGCAGTGCAGGAGACAGTGGTGCCGGTTGCTGTGCAGCCGGACTACACCCTTGCCTCCACCCCGACTACCCAAACGGTGAACCCCGGTACCGCGGCAACATACAAGATTACTGTCACTCCAACGAACGGCTACAACGGGACGATCAGCTTTCCGGCTTCGGCTTGTTCAGCTCTGCCCACGGGAGCCTCGTGCAGCTTTAGTCCAAGTACGTTGCCGGGCAGTGGCAGCACAACCCTTACCATTACAACGACTGCGCCCACGTCCGGGATGTTGATTCCGGCGGATGTGAATCCGCACGGCGGCGGGACTGGCTTGATGGCGAGCCTCACCGGTTTCGGATTAATGGGCATCGTCCTGGTTGGAGATCTGAGGAAACGTAAACGCCACGGCGCGATCGTGCTTCTCACTGTTCTGACGCTGGCGCTCGTCTTGAGTTTAGTCGGCTGCGGCGGTGGCAGTTCGTCTGGCGGCGGCGGGGGTGGTGGTGGTGGAGGAGGAACCGGCGGCACGCCGTCCGGAACCTACGCGGTCAAGCTCAGCGTGACAGGTACAGCTGGCACGAACGGCGGCAATACGGCGGCTCATCCGCTGGGCGTCACCTTGGTTGTCAACTAGGGTCGTTAACTAGGGTCCGTCAAAATAACACGAGGGCAACCATTCATCTGGTTGCCCTCTTTCTTTTGCCTGCGATTTCGAGTGGAAAGAATGGCCCACTCTTCCGCATCACTTCAGGCACATCACTGCTGGATCAGCAGGACGGGTTGCAATCCGACCGGCACCGTACCGTTGGTGATTGGCGTCGTATGGCCGTACAGGTCCTCATAAGCATTGAAGGATGAAAGCCCAATCGACTGCAGATTGACCGGCGTGGTGGTGCACACTCCGGCGTTACAAGTTTGCGAGGTATCCCAGATAGGCGCCGAGACGACGCTGGTCGGAGACGTGATCGTGCAGGTCCATTGCGTGGTGACCGACGGATTGGTGGCGCAAGATGTGACCTTCGAGGCCCCGCCGTCTGTCCATTGCACAATGTGCACGTAGGCATTGCCGGCGGCGGTCAATAAATTGTTTGTGGAGTTGTAAAACGCAGTCTGCGAATCGATGTCCCAGCTCCACCAATAAAATTTCGCGACCTGCTTCCACATCTGGATCAGGTAATAGCGCGCCACAAACGAAGCTTGCTGGTCGGGATCGGTAATGCCGGTTGTGAGTGTGCCGTCGGAGTTTTTCGCCGTGCCCCAGTAGCCTTCGGTGTCGAAGAGTGGCTTACCTTTGGAGGCCGCGGGCAGCAGAGAATTCAGATGGTCGATTTCGTTTCCAACCTCCTCGGCCACGGGACAGTCGCTCGGGCACGCACCGTTGCTGATGTAGCCGTGAAACGCGTTGATATCGGCGTAGGTGCCGCCATCGGTACTGCTGAGATACGTACCCAGCCAATCGCCTGCCTTGGTGTCGTCGGTGGCCGCGGGCGTGGTGAACAGTGCGTTCGGATCCAGTGCAGTGACGGTGGTTCTCAGATCCTTCGCCATTCTGGCGAGCATGACGTCACCGGGATGTGACACTCCCGAACTGGCGCAGTCGACTTCTCCGTTCCATTCGCTGGGTATGTTGGGTTCGTTCCACATTTCCCAATACTTGATGGTTCCGGGGCCGACGTGTTGAACCAGGGCGGTGAGAAAATCAGTGAAAATCGCGTCCGCTCCGGTTCCGTCGCAGTTTAAGTCGACTGGAGCATCGCAGATTCCGGGTCCGTTCTGCATCTCGAAAGCACAGCAGGTGTTAGGAGAAGCTGAATCCTGGCCCCGGGAAGACGCCCAACTTGGCGTGGCATAGGTGGTAAACATGACGTCTGTATTGTTGGCTTTGGCTTCGCTCAGCCACTGGTCCAACCGCGTGAAATCGTAGACGCCGGAGGCAGTATTGATGTCAGCCCACTTCACGGCTGAGCCCAGACTGCGCCAACTGCTCAGCGGAATCGCGGTGGTGGGCCAAGGATCTTTAAGGACATTGGTGTTGATGCCAAAGAATGTGCCGCTTGGTCCCGGACTGAGCGCATAGAGCCCGGCCAGCGGTGGATTGGTGACAGTTCCGTTGTTGTTTGCGTTGCACGCGGGAGTTACAGGGGTTGGCTGCGGTTGCGGCGCGGAGCCGCCGCCGCACTGAGTAAGCGCGGCCGCACATAACAACGTGATTGCAGTTGCCAGCGCGGGTCCAAGGTAGGAAACTCCGCGAATCCCGTCAATGCGTTTCGCTTCGCGAAATCGCAACAGTCTGAAAACATTCTGCAGCACTATTCACCTGCCAATTGGATATGGTCTGTACTCACGCATCAAGTCCTTAAGATGCGAAAACCAGAGGCCTGGAACCTTGCGACACACTGGTTTAAATGTGGGGCTTTCAAAGATTAAACCCGAAGCGGGAGAAAATGTTGCTCTGCAATCTGTTGACAGTGAGCCAATGAGGGATGACAATGGCCGCCAGTTCTTTCCCTCTCTGGGGATTTTGTCCGGCAACCGGGACCCTGTTCTTCTGAACCGCAAATTCTAGTGGCAGCCTTGTCGACGGAGGGCCCATGCAAGCAAGTCGCAGTGATCGCCTATGCTTAGCCCGAATCTTTCAACCATTCTCGAAACTTTTGTTTGCTGTCTGCCTCGTTAGTTTGAATGTTTGCGTCGTCGAAGCTCAGACCTACACGGGTATGCTGACTTGGCATAACGATCTGGCGCGAACGGGTCAGAATCTCCAGGAGACGATTCTCACTCCGACGAACGTAAATTCCACAACCTTCGGAAAGCTGTTTTCGTTTCCGGTCGATGGGCAAATCTTCGGGCAGCCTCTGTACGTCAACAATGTTGCGATTCCCGGCAAAGGCACCTTCAATGCCGTCTACGTGACCACGGAGAATGACAGCGTGTTTGCTTTCGATGCCGAGGGCGTGAATACCATCCCTCTCTGGTCGGATAGCTTCATCGATCCGGGTAAGGGAATCACGCCGATTCCCTGCGCGGATACGGAGTCAAATCCGTGTCCTTTCGATTCGGTGATCGGAATCACTGGAACACCGGTGATCGATCCCAGCAGCGGCACCATGTACTTAGTCGCTGCCACAAAAGAAAATGGCAAGTATGTGCAGCGCCTGCATGCGCTCGACATCACCAGCGGGATGGAGAAATTCGGCGGCCCAGTGGTGATTAAAGCTTCGGTGAAGGGAACCGGAGCAGGAAACAAAGATGGCCTGGTGAGCTTTAGCCCGCTGCACGAAAATCAGCGCCCCGGATTGCTGCTTTTAAACGGAGTTGTTTACACTGGCTGGGCGTCGTTTGGCGACGTCGCTCCATTCCACGGCTGGGTGTTGGGATACGGCGCAGCTAATCTTGACCAAACCGCCGTCTTCAACAGTACGCCGAACGGCTCCGATGGTGGCGTTTGGCAAAGCGGCGGAGGACTTTCCGCCGACGCGGCCGGCAATATTTATTTGCAAACCGGCAATGGGACATTCGACGTGAACCGCGGAGGTAGCGATTACGGAGACAGCTTTCTAAAATTCAATCCTACGCTTGGCCTGCTGGACTACTTCACCCCCGACGATCAATACAATTTGAATAAGGGTGACATCGATCTAGGGTCAGGCGTGGGCCTGCTCCTGCCCACGCAGCCGGGGAAATTTCCCAACGAGATCATCAGCGCGGGCAAACAGGGGCTCATCTACGTTGTCAATCGCTCCGATATGGGCAAGTATGATCCGAAGACGAATCACGTAATCCAAACTGTTCAGGGTTCTACGAACGGTTATTGGAGCAGCGGAGCTTACTGGAATAGCACCGTTTATTACTCAGGCAAAAAGGATTTTCTCAGCCAATATACTTTGACGAATGGGCTGCTCTCCACGACCCCGGTTTACCAGGCCCCGGAGAAGTTGCTTGCGGGCAGTACACCATCCATTTCAGCCAACGCATCGACCAACGGAATTGTATGGGCGATTGAACGGCCGGCGATGATGAAAGGTATTTTCCCGCCTGAGATATTGCACGCTTACGATGCCACAAAAGTTTCCGTGGAGTTGTATAACACGAGTCAAGCCGGAACTCGCGACGTGCTTGGCCCTGGAATCACTTTTTCTGTTCCCACGATCATGAACGGGAAAGTGTATGTGGGCTCGGGGAGCGAACTGGATGTACTTGGGCTGCTCCCTTCGCAATAGGAAGTTTCAGTAGCCCCATGAACTCCTGCTACAAAGCGGCGCTATTCTTTACATGAAACTAGCCACGCTTACGAAGCGTCATTGGTTTTCGAGCAGAATGGGTTTAGCGCCGACGGGCGCTAAGCCTTTGCTGATGGAATGTTTATTTCCGGCGATGTCGAGGTAAGAGATGAACTGGCTTGGAACCGAAACCCACTTCACCGTACAGTTGCCATTCTTGCAAGTCTGCGCAGGATCCCAAATCGCCTCCGCCACGTAACCGCCGGAACGGCTGAACTGGCAGGTCCACTGCGTTGTCTGGGCTCCCTGCTGGCAATACTGGGTCAATCGCGCTCCGATCATCCAATCGGTGATTTGCTCGTATGCGATGCCAGTCCCGCACAAATATCCTCCGCTCGACGGTGTCGTGCAACCGCTGCTTTGATCCCACGTCCACATGGTGCCCCATCCCTCGGGCGGAATCGAATCCCACGCGAACCAATAGAATCGTTCTAAACCAGCGGAATACTGGAGCAGCAAAAAGCGTGCGGTAAATGCCGCGCGAAGATCGGGATCGCCAATACCCTGGTCTCCGTTGACGCCAGCTCCGTAGGAGCCTTCCGTCGACCATACGGGGCGGGAACTCGCGTGGTAGGCGGCGATCACCTGCTTCACACTCTTGATTAACGGGACGACTTCTTCGGCGACTGGAAGTGAATTTTTCTGCCACACATAGGTGTGAAAGCTGAAGATGTCCACGTAGCTCAGACCGCCGGCAGCCAGGAATTGCTGCATCCAGAGAGCAACTGCGGTGTGCTTCCCGTCCGGCATCCACTCGCCCGTGGGCGCGGGGCTGGTCACAGTCGCTGAGGGATCGATTTGCTTAATGATGTTGTAGGCATCGGCTGCCATGCGCACAGTTTGGGCCATCGTGCCCTGCCAGTTTCCGATGGCATTGGGCTCGTTCCAGATTTCCCAATAGGAAACATGTCCGGTGGAACTTTGCTGGTTATGGTTCACGATAGCAGTGACGAAGTCCTTCCATAGTTGATCGGGCCCGCTGCCGTCTGGATCCAGGTCCTTGGGAGGAGCGCACTGACCGTTAGGATTGCCGTGGCAACTCATCTTTGGATCCGAGCTAGCCCAGACTGGAGTGCGTCCGAAAGTGTAAAGAACGGTGAGATTGTGGTTCCCGGCTTCGCTCAACCACATATCGAAGCGGTCGAAATCGTAGACTCCAGCTGCGGGGTTCATGTTAGCCCAGTCCGTACCCGTGTTCCACAGCCGGATGCTGGCGATGGACGCGGATGGATAGGGCTCTTGTGAATCGGTCGCAGTCATCGTCATGCCGAAATAATCGGCAGGAATTTGCGCAAACGCCCCGGCCGTAAGCATGAAGAACAGCACCCCGAGCAGAATTCCGTTCTTCCCGGCGAGCCGCTTTTGCACTAAATTGATGAAGCGGGAACAGCGGGTTAGACAGCCTACAAGCGCGATTTCTTTCGAAGTATGAGAGCGTTTTTCTTGAATAAGGCCTGTCATGATGTCGGGATTGTAAGCGCTAACTCGGTAACTGCAATAATCAGTAGTACATCCCGACAGTACCCGAAAGACTCTGGGCGAAAGTTCCCCAGTAAGATTATCTATTGATCTTTTCTTCATTGACGGTTTAGATAGGCTGAGCGAATTGAATTCGTGAGCGCAACTGTCGACAACCCGCGTCTGTTGCGGTTTCCTCATTCGTGCGAAACCCAGAGGTCTGTCATGAAAATCACTCCGAGAAGCGTCGTGTTGATTCCGCTGGTCATTTGTTCGTTCGTGATTCAGAACTTCGCTGCTGAAGACGCGAAAAGAAAGCTGACGATCGGACAGACTTATTGCACAGGCAGCACGCCCTGCGTGCTCACTTATCACAACGACAACAACCGCGACGGGGTAAATCCGAACGAGAGCGTGCTCAAAGCCTCAACGCTGAGCTCCAGCAATCACCCTTTGCCACAATGGCTGGCTACAACGGACGGACCAATTTACACCCAACCGCTCTATGTCCACCAGTTGCAAGTGAGTGGTGTGGCCAAGAACGTGGTCTACGTCGCAACCGAGAACAACAGTGTGTATGCGCTGGATTCAGACAGCGCCAGCAGTACGGGAACGGTTTTGCAACAGGTGAACTTGGACAACGCCAGTGACTTGGGAACCGGATACACGGAGATTGCGGTCCCGTATACCGATTTGCCCGGCGCTTGCACCGACATCGCCCCCGAAGTGGGAATCACTGGGACGCCGGTAATCGATGTGTCCGTGACCCCTCCAGTGATTTATCTAGTCACCAAACACGAAGATGTGAGCAGCAGCGGCGTCAAGACCTACCGGCAGAAGCTGCACGGACTTTTTGCCGACACGCTTCAGGAAATCCCAGGCAGTCCCGTCGTCCTGGATTCCACGTTTGCCGCAAACCATGCTCCCGGGTTCAACCCTCTATACAACAACCAGAGAGCTGGCGTCGCTCTGGTTAACGGCGCCAACAATACGGCCAAGCTCTGGATCGCCTGGGGATCGCACTGCGACGAATCCCCTTACTTCGGGTTCGCTATCGAGTTCGCCTACAAGTATAGCGGGACGCAAGGATTTTCCAGCAGCTATACGGTATTCAACAGCGAGTTTGGATGTAGGGCTAAGGCCTGTGAAGGCGGGATCTGGATGGGAGGGGCCGCACCGGCCGTGGATGGCGCTGGGAATGTCTATCTGGCTACCAGCAATGGGAATGATTCTTCTCAAGGTCAGGGTGAATACGGCAACAGCGTGGTCAAGTTGACTGACAGCGGTCTCGCGGATTTCTACACGCCGCCTGATTTTCAAGGATTGGAATCCGGGAAAAGCGTTATCGCCTGCACTAACCCTGCTCCTCAGAAGTGTCCGAGTCCGTGCGCGTTCGACAGTACGGGACAGTACTGTCAAGTGGCGATCGGTCCTAATAACTGGGATCTCGGCGCGGGCGGCGTCGTGTTGTTGTCGCCTACGTTTCAAGTCAATAATCCGCTAATCGTGGCTGCGGGCAAACAGGGGATGATCTATTCCATATTCACTGGAAATCTAGGACAGGTGGATAGTCAGTCTAAGAACCCTGACGAGTACGCCTGCAGTGTAGCTAATGCACCTGTTACAGGGGCCATCGCGCAATGCTTCCAGGGTTTGGCGATACACAATGCGGAGGAGACTCCGGACAGCGGAAGTCGTGGCGCACCGGCTTTCCTTGCTGGGGGAACCGGCAAGAATGTTCACAATTACCTCTACGTGGCCGGCATTTCCGACGTTCTCAAGGCTTATCGTTTCGTGAAGTCGACCGGCGTCGGTGCATTTCAAACCACTCCAGCTGGAGCCGATCCGGCCCACCATTTCCAATACCCGGGCGCCTCTCCGACGGTGAGCTGGGATAAGAGCAGCTCGGCGAACATTAATGATGCCATTGTGTGGACGCTCGAGACTGGCGGCTTTGGCAGGCCCAACCAGGCCGCCAAGGCGGCGGTTCTTTATAGTTACAGGGCGATTCCGACGGGGGGTGGTGAGGGGACGCTAGGCCCCGAGCTTTGGGATACGTCAGCTTACAACGCCAGCATTCCCGGCAACCCTGGGGCGGTGAAGTTTATTGTGCCGACAATCGCCGAGGGCAAAATTTTTCTGGCCGGCGGGGCGCAGAATTACCAGCCCGGGACTACTAATTGTCCTGCGCCGACTACTACGTCGCAACCCCAAGCCTGCGGCGGTCTCACCATGTACAAGTAGCTTTGATTCCCGAATAGCTCATAATTGTAGGTTGTCCGATCAAGTTTGCGACATCACCGAAATCCAACCGGTTTGGCGTGATCTCGAAAGTCGATGATCCAGCTATGTCAGGCAACCCCTCGTGCGCGAAATGAGTCGAAAGCCGTTGGCTGGGTGCTTACCTAAACCCTCAACACCCGCCCGGACCGCGAAAGCGATGAATTAATGCTCTGTAAGTTATTGGTGCAGAAAACTTTAATCGCATTGGAGTCTTTAGTCACTAGGGCTTTGGACCTCTTGCAGGAAACTGCAAGCACTTGTAACCTCGAATCACTCTAAGCGTGCCGTGCACGCGAGTTACGCCGTCTCTGTTGACGCAAAACTTTTAGCGATTTTGTTTCACTCCCCCTTCCAATTGAGGATCGGTTTGTACCGCGTCCTCCCCTGGTGAAGAAGGCTTAAGGGCCAATGTTTCGGGGGAAAATAGGCTTTCCGGGTCACGAAATGTGACTCAGAGGGCGGAGCTACAGTAGGCTGTTGAGTCGAGGCGATTTCAACAGGGCTACAATATGGAATTGGTCGAAATCGCACGACTACGGCTGCGCTTTCGCGACTGCGAGTTTACATGGATCAAATAAAAGCAAGTCCTACGAAGAACGCGGAGGTCTTAGCCGCGAAGAGTGAGCCACAAGCGAATGCGGAGCAGGCTTTGAGCACGCCCGCTGTAGCTTTCCCGAAGTCGCCACTGCAGCTGGGGCTGCGCCGGTTGCGTGCCGAAGCAGAAATCCACGCCATTGGCCGGGCACTCGAGCAAACCGGGTGGAACCGCCGCCGAGCGGCACAATTGTTGAGCATCAGCTATCGCGGACTTCTTTATAAGATTCGTCAGTACGAAATCACTGCGACGACTGCATCGAAGTTAACAGGGTTGGTAGGAAGCGCCGAAGTCGAATAAACGTAGGTTTGGCGCCAGATCTTCCAATTTTCGATTTGGCAAAACAAGAGCTGTAACTGGACAGGACAATTTATGAAGAACTGGTCATTTCCCGTTGGCGTAGCCTTAGCGGTTTTGGCTGCTCAACTGTTGTGTGCGGGGCAATCTGATTCGGAAAAAAGCGCGGGTACAAGTCCGGCCGTAAACCAGACCGCCAGCGCTCCTGCCACTGCGAACGACCCGCAATTTCACACCCGAGACTCGCGCTACAAGATAGAGCCTGGCGATTCCTTCGACATCACGTTCGATTTGAGCCCGGAGTTTAATCAGACCGGAGTGGCCGTCCAGCCCGACGGTTTTGTTACGCTGCATGGCGTCGGCGACATCAAGGTACAGGGGCAAACCGTGCCTCAACTCACCGAGACACTGCGAAAGACTTATAGCAAGATACTGAATGACCCTCAGATTTCGGTATCACTGAAAGATTTTCAAAAGCCCTATTTCATTGCCGATGGGCAGGTCGCGCGGCCGGGAAAATATGAACTCCGGGGCGACACGACTTTGACTGAAGCCATTGCCATGGCGGGTGGCTTCCTGGAAACCGCCAAGCACTCGCAGGTGGTGCTGTACCGTCGCGTAGACGATAACTGGACTTCGGCTCAACTCATCAATGTGAAAAAGATGGAGGCTGATCGCAGCCTGCGAGAAGATCCTTTCCTGCATCCCGGCGACATGCTATTCGTGCCAAAGAACACTCTTTCGAAAATCAAGCCGTTCATCCCTAACGCTAGTCTTGGTTCTTACTTCCCGATTCCGTAGAGTTTTGCGGAGTTTTAGGGCTTTGTAGAGTTGTAAAGATGCAAGAGTTCAAAGATACAAGAGTTTAAGGACAGATATGAACAACCGTGATGTGACGCCCGTGTACGAAAGTGGAAGCTTCCGTTTCTCTTTACGCGACCTTTTAGCCATCGGATTTCGTCGAAAACGGACTGCGGGCTTGTGTTTCTTTGGAATTCTCACGGGCGCCATTCTCGCTGCAGTGCTGCAGCCGACCGAGTATCGCGCCACCACCAAGTTCCTGGTGGATCGCGAACGAATGGACCCAATCGTTAGTCCCGAGCAAAACGCTCCAATGTCGATCCACGACGAAGTGACTGAGGAAGAGCTCAATTCTGAAGTCGGGCTTCTGGAGGCTGACGATGTGTTGCGGCAGGTTGTGACGGCTTGTGGCCTCGACCAGCGCAAATCGCTTTCCGAATATATCTTCGGACCTGCGACTCGGGATAAAAAGATTGCGAAGGCAGCTGCACGGTTGGCGTCAGATCTCAAGATCGAAGCGGAAAAAAAGAGTCACCTCATCGATGTCAGCTATACATCGGATGACCCGCAATTGGCGGAGCGTGTTTTGCGCACGTTGGGAGACGCTTACATTCAAAAACACGTGGCCGTGCATACGCCGCCGGGACAGGTGCAGTTTTTCGATGACGAAACTGAGCGCTATAAGAAAGATTTGAGCGGCGCCGAGGCACAGCTGAAAACGTTTTCGGAACAACAGGATGGGGTCGCCCCTCAACTGACCAGGGACATCACGCTGCAAAAGTTAAGCGAGTTCCGCTCCAGCCTGCAGCAAACCCGGGCCGATCTGGCAGGTACAGACCAGCGTATCAAGACACTGGAAAAGCAAGCTGGAATAACCCCGGAACGCCTGACAACCTCCATGCGGCAGCAAGACGATTATCAGGTGTTGCAAGGTTTGAAGAATACGCTGATGACCCTGGAACTCAAACGCACAGAGCTGCTGACCAAGTATCAACCAACCTATCCCTTGGTGCAGGAAGTAGACAAGCAGCTTGCAGATACTCAGGCTTCGATCGCGTCTGAAGAAGCGAAGCCGATCAAAGAAGAAACAACCGATCGAAACCCGACGTATGCCTGGATCAACGAAGAACTGGCCAAGGCCAAAGCCGAACACAGCGCTCTGGAGGCGAGGGCAACAGCGCAGCAAGCCATCGTTGCAACCTACGAGACCCAGGCTCGCGACCTGGAACAAAAAGGTCTCGTGGAGCAGGATCTGCTTCGCAACATCAAGACGGACGAAGAAAGCTACCTGTTGTATTTGCGCAAGCGCGAACAAGCCCGCATGACGGAGGCTTTGGATCGCACCCATATTGTGAACGTGGTGGTTGCAGAACCTCCGTCCGTTCCGTCCCTGCCTTCCAATTCCCGTTTTCTGGTGTTCTTGTTGGGGATGTTCATCGCCGCCTCCGTGGCGGTTGGCGCCGTAATCATCCAGGAGCGATTCGATCCTTCCTTCCGGACACCTACGGAGGTGTCTGCCGAACTTAACATCCCTGTACTCGCAGCCGTTCCGCAGAGCTTTGAGAGTTACCGTGGTAGCGGAACGGATGGCACATACTCCGAAACCATCCCCCTACCCTCCGCGGTCGGCGAACGAAGCAGCAGCTAAGTCAGGGAAAGGGAATTCACCGGTCATGAGCAAAAACTTCGAACTGTTGTACCAGATGCAAAAGACGCAGGAGATGCTCCCGTCTGATACCGAGCCTATACCTGCAACCGTCCTGCCCACGGAGGCGTTGACGAACACGCCGACGTTAGAGATCGACGGCATGGCACGGGATGAAATCAGCAAACTGGTACACCGGTTGTTCCTTTTGCCCGGTACCGACGCCGCGCGCCACGTTGTATTTACTGGCATGGACACGGGAGACGGATGTAGCTGGATCTGCGCCCGAGTGGGCGAGCTTCTGGCTTCGCAGGTTACTGGTTCAGTTTGCATCGTCGATTGCAATTTGCGTGCTCCTTCGTTGCACCGGCAGTTCAACGTAGAGAACCACTACGGCTTTCTGATGCTCTGGTCGGGGACGGTCCCATTCGTCAATACGCGCAACAGCTATCACGTTGGAACCTGTGGCTGGTGAGTTGCGGTGCCAGCAACGACAGTTCGCCAGGAGTTGCTGACATCAGACCGCATGCGCACGCGCATATCTGAGTTGCGCTCGCAGTTCAATTATGTATTGATGGACGTGGCGTCCTTCAACGCCTGCAATCATGCCATGGTGTTCGGCGGACTGGCCGACGGCGTGGTTCTTGTGCTGAAGGCAAACTCGACCCGTCGTGACGCAACTCGAGAAACCATGCAACAACTGCAGGCATCAAAATGCGGTTCTCGGTGCGGTCTTGAATCAGCGCACCTTCCCGATTCCTGAACGGATCTACAACAAGCTTTAGTCGAAAACTGGCGAGCAGGGCAGGCGAATTAGATTCGACGGCTGTTAGGTTACATATTCGGTTCCGAAAGATTCTCGATTCAAGCTTCAGCGTCGAAAAAGTCAAGAGTTTTACTCTCGCGGATTCAATCACGGTTCTGAACTGCTGAAAACAATTCTGAGGAAATTCATCGATGGACAATATGGGACGTCGAACTCTAACTAGTGCCATCAGAGTTTTTGACTTATTTCTTTTGACCGTCTCTTTCGGAGTGGCCGCTTTGCCCATGGTTTCGGCGCACGGGCATGTGTCATTCAATGACTTTTTGTCCCTCAGAATCAAGATACAGAACTTCGTCGTTTTCTTCATTTCTGTTGTGGGTTTGGCATACCATTTTCCTCATGCTTGGCCTGTACAACTCCAAGCGAATGCGCGCCCGCAGAGCCGAAGTCATCGACATCATTAAGGCGACGTCGTTGTCGGCGCTGGTTTTCGGCCTGGCTTCATCCGTTCTGATCGGATTTCCGGATGGTGAACGCCGTCTTCGTAGCCGTATTCTGGGTGTGCAGTACGTTCGTCATCGCGTCAAGCCGGATTACCATCCGTACGTACCTGCGGCACCTGCGCAAGCGAGGGCACAACCTGCGGAACATGCTGATTGTCGGCACCAATGGCCGGGCCATTGAATTCGCCAGGACGATTCAGTCGAAGCCGGAGCTCGGTTATCGGATACTGGGCTTCGCCGACGACGAGTGGGCGGGAGCGGAAGATCTGCAGAAGAGCGGTTGGTCGGTGGTGTGCACGCTGGAAGACTTGCGCAAGTTTCTGCGGCGCAGCGTGGTTGACGAAGTGGTGATCGCCGTGCCCTTGCGATCGTTCCACGACGACGCTTCTGAAATCGCGTCCATGTGCGAGCAACAGGGAATTATGCTCCACGTGCTATCCGACCTGTTTAATCTCAAGACCCGGCCACCCCTGGCGGAGATTCGAAGATTCGCCCTGATCACCCACGGTGGCGGCATGGAGAAAGGGTGGCCCACGGTCATCAAGCGGGCATTGGACTTCTGCCTTTCCCTGATGCTGCTCATGCCCTCGCTCCCTTGTTGTTGCTGACGGCCATTCTCATTAAACTTACTTCACCCGGCCCGGTGTTTTTCGTGCAGAAGAGGATAGGGTTTAACAAGCGCGATCTTCACAATTTACAAGTTCCGGACCATGGTCATCGACGCGGAGACAGAAGCTGCGGGACATCGAACATTTGAATGAAGTTTCCGGGCCCGTGTTCAAGATCAAGAACGATCCGCGGCTTACGCCGATCGGCAAGTTCCTGCGCAAGACCAGCATTGATGAGATGCCTCAGCTCTTCAATGTTCTGAAGGGCGACATGAGCCTCGTGGGCCCTCGCCCGCTGCAATTGCGCGACTACGAATTGTTCACCGAAGCGGGGAGGATTGGCAGCGATGCCGATTCAGCGTTCGGCCCGGCATTACCTGCTTGTGGCAGGTGAACGGTCGAAGTTCGCTGCCTTTTCACAAATGGATGGAACTCGATCTCCAGTACGTGCGCAGCTGGTCGTCTGTGGCTTGATCTGCAGATTCTGGCAAAGACCATCCCCGCAGTTTTCCGCGGATCTGGCGCCGCCTGATCCAAACTTGCCACAGACCAGTACCTCTTCCTCAGATCACAGATGTGAGCCTGCTTTGACCTGACCAGCCTTAAAAATCTCACCAAATGAGCGAAACCATCACTGGTAACTCGTTGCGCTCGGAATGCGACTTGCGGGATTGCGGGGGACGGACCCGCATCTGCCGATCAGCAGGGAATTCTAGCGCGCGCCGCTCTGCTTATTGGCGCCGCTGTTTCTCTGGTGCACCAGTTCTAACCTTCCCAACCAACAGGCCCCGGTGGCCAAGCCGGCCAGCAAGTTCGCCGCGCAGTCCCGGCAGGTCGGGAAGGAATCTCGCGGAAGGACTTCGGCGGATCTCGGCACAAAGCGAGCGCATCGCATTTTCTGCTTGTCCTCTTGAGCGCTTTCCAGGTGTTGCTTTGCGCTACACGTCTCAGGACGATTTGGTAGTCGGCGTGCATGCTTGCAGATGTCGGCACCGGACGTCGACGGAACGCTCGGCTTCCGGCCAGGATGCATTTCCGGTGCGGACTTGATGTTTCCGGTGACCCCAGCGTTCCCGATCTTGTTTCCCGCTCCTATGCAACTGCCTTGAGGCGAGGGAGCGCGGAAGACCCTCCTTGGCGGATTGTCGGAAGAGATGACTTCCGAGCTGGGCGTCGAAGCCCCGACTTTCCAGTTATCTTTTTCTTACGAACTGAACGATCGCCGGCTGGAATGGCGACGGCCCGAGCCACGGTGTGAGCCGGATGTGCCAGTGGATTTGCATTGGACATCTAGGATGATGGAGAAGAATTCTCTGTGCGTTTGCTTTATAACAAGGAACTATTCGAAGCGGCAGGCATCGCTCGTACCCTGCATAACCTCGAAACATTGCTTCGCAGCATTGCACAGGATCCGGATCAGCGGTTTGGGACCTCCCATTCTGACTGAACAGGAACAACGTCAGATGGTGGTGGAATGGAACCAAAATATCCAGGATTATGCGAGCAACAAGTGCTTGCACGAACTGCTCGAAGAAATGCAGAGCGCGCGCCTGCCAGACTTGCGGTTGTTTATGGCGACAACCAACTAACGTATCGCGAATTGAACGGGCGAGCCAATCAGTTAGCGCATTATCTGCGAAGCCGCGGTGTTGGTCCCAACGTGAGGGTTGGGATCTGCCTTGATCCCGCATTCGAATTCGCGGTAGCGCTGATGGCGGTGATTAAGTCAGGAGGAGCTTGCGTTCCATTAGATCCCAATTACCCGCAAGAGCGCATCACGTATATGTTGAGAGGATTCGCAGGCGCAGGTGCTGATCACGGAAAAGGGGATGCCGGTCAGCGAAGTTCCAGCGGGCTGCCGGATTTTGATTCTTAGCGAGCTGACGGAAACGCTGTCCGGTCAGCCGACAAGCAATCCGGAAAGCGGAGTCACGCCAACAACATTGCTTACGTTCTCTATACTTCAGGATCAACTGGGAAACCGCGCGGCGTTCTGCTTCGCGCACTCTGGCCTGGTGAATTACACCACCGCTACGCCGCCAAATGTTCGGAATCGGGCCGAGCGATCGAATGATTCAATTCTGTTCGATTAGCTTCGACATCGCCATCGAAGAAATGTACTGCACATGGCAAAGCGGCGCTACGGTGGTATTGCGGTCGGAGGAGATGTCCCTGGCGGTGCCTGAGTTTTTGACGTGGGTCGAGCGGCAGGGGATCACGATTCTGGATTTGCCCACGGCTTACTGGCACGAGTGGGTCCACCACCTGAGTGAACTGAAAGAGCCAGTCCCGCCGAGTGTTCGGCTGGTGATTGTTGGCGGTGAGAGAGCTTCGTCGAAGTCCTGCGACGTTGGTTGAATGCGGTCGGCCGCCGAGTTCGTTGGATCAACACTTATGGTCCGACCGAAGCCAGCATCTGCGTAACCGCATTCGAGCCGTCCTACGCGGCCCGAGACGCCATACCGGAAAATATTCCCATCGGTCGTCCCTTGCCAAACTGCCGTATATATTTGCTCGACTGGCAACTGAATCCGGTGCCTGTAGGTGTTCCTGGAGAACTGCATATCGGGGGAGTGTGCGTGTCACAGGGCTACTACAATCGGCCAGAGCTGACTGCGGAAAAATTCATCCCTGATCCATTTTCCGCGGAGCCCGGAGCTCGCTTGTATAAGAGCGGGGATATGGCTCGCTATCTTCCATCAGGCGTGATCGAGTTTCTCGGACGAGGCGACGATCAAGTCAAGATTCGAGGCTTTCGCGTCGAACTCGGAGAAATCGAAACTGCGCTCGCCAAACACCCAAGGGTACGAGAAGTAGCCGTGCTCGCGAAAGAAGACGCGGGCGAAAAGCGTTTGATTGCGTATTTGGTCCCCGCGCAGGGAGCGAAACCCACCCCGACGGAACTTCGCCACTACCTGCAGCAACACCTCCCGGACTATATGGTTCCCTCGACCTTTGTTCAACTGCAGACGATGCCGATAACGCCAAATGGCAAGGTCGACCGTCGAGGATTGCCCGCGCCGCAAATCGAAACTTCTTCAATCCAAATCGTGGTTGCCACTGACGCTGTTCAGTCGCAGCTGGTTCGAATCTGGGAAGAAGTGCTGGGCAGGAAACCAATCGGGATTCGAGATAACTTTTTCGAGTTGGGCGGCCACTCGTTGCTGGCGGCGAGGTTGATGCACCGTATCGGTCAAGCGACAGGGAAGACGCTGCCCTTGGCAATGCTTCTGGAGGCACCCACAGTTGAGCTATTGGCGGCGACGTTGCGGCAGAATGGCTGGTCTCATCATTGGTCTTCGCTCGTGCCCATCCAGCCGGCTGGTTCCCATCCGCCTTTCTTCTGTATCCACGGCGTAGGCGGCAACGCTGTCGGCTTTCACGAACTCGGGCGTCGTATGAGTCCAGACTATCCGCTCTATGGACTGCAGTCTCAGGGGCTGGACGGAAAGCGTCCCTGTTTCAAGACGATCGAGGAGATGGCCAGCCACTACATCAGCGAGATTCGAAGCGTGCGCCCGAAGGGGCCGTACTTGGTTGGCGGATTTTCGCTCGGCGGCTTGATCGCATACGAAATGGCGCAGCAACTTCGAGCGATGGACGAAGAAGTAGGTCTGCTCGTTCTGTTTGATACTTATCCCGGAAACCTCAAAAATGTAACTGCTTCGGTCGTGCAGTTGTTGCTAACGCCTTCCTGGAGGCATTGGTTCCACGACTTGCCGAGCAAAGCGGTAAAAAGAGTTCGCCGCGGTTTAAAAAACCGCAAGGTGCCGCAGTTTCTTCGCGACGTCCGCGACTCGAACGCGGGCGCAGCGGAGCGCTACACGCTACGGCCCTACGCGGGCAAGGCCACTTTAATCCGGGCTGGCGAGAAATCTCTACGCAGCTCCGGCGATCCTCACGCCGCATGGCCAGGACTCGTCAGCGAGTTGGAAGTCCACGAAATCCCCGGCGATCACTACGAAATGCTGGTTGCGCCGCAGGTTGAGCATCTGGCCGAACGCCTCAAAAGCTGTATCGATCAATCCCTGCATGAGCACGAGCAGCCTGCTCTGAAGATTTCATAACTCAGTGAAACCTGACCAACCAGTCGTGGCAACAGATCAACGGTCCGTCCAAACTAAGAACGAGAGATTCGATTTGCCGCAATCCCATACAGACGAGACCGTGAATTCCGGAGCAGGGAAGTCAGCCGCGAAGGTTCCTACATCTCTCGTGCTCAGATTTCTGGGCATGGATCGGAATCGTGAGTTCAAGCGGTTGATACCCTGGGCGAGTAAGGGTGGTTTCGCCATTCTGGATCAGGGCCTGATTTCAGGTTCTAATTTCCTAGTCAGCGTTCTGCTGGCGCGCTGGATGGCTCCCGCGCAATACGGCGCTTACGCTGTCGCTTTTAGCATCTACGTGTTGCTCTCGATTATGTATCAGTCTCTGGTGCTCGAACCGATGGCGGTATTCGGAGGGTCCTCCTACCGGCATTGTTTGCGTGGATACCTGGGTTCGCTATTGTGGATTCACACGGTCGCTTCGATCGCGATCTTTGTGGCTTTTGGCGCATCCGCCTTCGCCGCCAGAGGGTTGGCTCATTCTGGCGGTCTGGCTGGCGCGTTAGCCGGGGTGACGATCGCATCGCCTTGTATTTTGGCTTTTGCCATGGCGAGACGTGGCTTCTATTTAGACCTCTCACCTGCGAAGGCCGCGGGCGGCGCTTTTGTTTATTCGGGAGTCAGCCTGGGTGCGTTGTATGTTCTCTATCATCGCGGATTACTTTCGGCTTTCTCGGCATTCTTGCTGATGGGGCTGGCAGCGCTGGCGACCAGTGTCTATCTCCTCATTCGGCTGCGCTCGGAGTTGCCGACGACTGGGGTCGCTCCTAATGTGCGCGAGATCTGGAGACGGCACTGGAGCTACGGACGCTGGGCATTGGCGAGCGCCGTTGCCGGCTACATTCCCGCGTATGTTTATTATCCTCTGCTTAGTTCATTCGGCAGCCTGGCGCAGTCCGGCCAGTTGCGGGCATTGATGAATTTGACGCTGCCCATGGAGCAGACCAAAGCTGCGCTGGGCATGCTTCTTCTTCCATACGCAGCCCGGGTTCACGACCAGCAGGGACGATCAAGCGCAACTAGTTTGAGCGTCCGGATGACGATGATTTCGCTGGGCGGGGCAATCGCTTACTGGATTCTTATTCTTCCTCTGCATGGCCCGGTTTTTCATTTGCTCTATTCCGGACGGTATATGGAAGTGGCAAATTTGCTGCCCATCGTCGCTTTTGGATCCATCGTGTGGAGCGCCGCGTACGGGCCGTCGATCGCGCTGCGTGCAATGGAGTCGCCCGGCTCGGTTTTTGTGGCTTTCTCTCTGGCAACTGTTTTGTCGCTGCTGATCGGGGTTCCCGCGACCTGGGCATTCGGCTTGAAGGGTGCGATCTGGGGCAGCAATTTGGCAGACGTTCTATCTTTAATCTTCGTGGTAGTCGTTCTTCGCCGCAAGATTGTCAGCCATGCACAGAATCAAGAAAACATTGTGTCGTGGAAGGGCGCAACCCCGTGAATAGCGGACGATCGAGCGACGGCAAACCGAACAGCGACGGCGTGAAACCACATATGCCCACCTCTTCTTATCGCAAACTACGGCGTGAACTGTCAAAAACGAAGCTGCGAATCCCGCACATTTGGCTTCGGCACCGCGGTCTCGAGCCATCGGATGTTTTTCTTGCCTCTTATCCCCGTTCGGGCGTTAGCTGGAGCCGGTTTATCTTGTACGAAATTCTTACCGGGCAGGAGGCTGGATTTGCCGCGGTAAACGCGGGGATCCGCGGCGTCGGCAGACACACCTTGGGATTGCGCGCGCTGCCGGAAAATGGCCGCCTCATTGCGACCCACGAACAGTACAGAAAAGAATATAAGCGGGCGATCTACCTGGTGCGGGATGGCCGGGACGTTGCCTTGTCAGAGTTCGCGTACACCAGTGCCTTGGAGTTTTTTCAGGGAGATCTCGATCAATTCCTGCAAACTTTCTTATGCGGCAAGATCAGCGGCTTCGCGCCATGGCATCGCCATGTAAGTTCGTGGCTGGACTCTCCAATTGCAGAAACTGAGCGGTTGATGGTGGTTCACTATGAAGACCTGCGGCAAAATCCGGTGCAGGGCTTTACCAGCATCGCGGAGTTTCTCGGACTGGACGTGGACCCAAAGCGGATTCAGCGCGCGGTCACGAACAATTCCCTGGAACAGATGAAAAAGAAAGAGGTCGCCGAGCCGCAAAAAGCATCGATGAAGGATCGCTTCGTGCGCAACGGTTTCGTGCAGGGATGGCGTTCGAAGCTGACTGACCAGCAATTGGAATTCATTGAGCAACACGCGGGAAGCGTTCTGGCTCGTCTGGGATACCCGATTTTCAGCCAGCAACAAACGGCGGTCCACAGCGGACCGGCTCTGCAAAGAACTTCTAGTCTTTCTTGAATCTTATTTATGTCGATCGAGCCAATTAGAATTTCGGCCACCAGTTACGCATCTCCCTCGTCGAACAAACGAGGTAAAGTTTGGGGTGAACTTCCTACTCTGTGGATCGTGTGTTTTGTCGCACTGGGTTTCCTCGCCTGCCTTGGGATATCCCAGCTAATGCGACGTTACGACGAAATTGGCGCACTGGGCGCGCTGGCTGTAATTATCCTGGGGCCGATCGCGCTGTTCGCCGGCGCCGCAGCTCTGCCCCAGGCCTACCGGAAGCTGGCCGCGTTAAGGCGGGAAATCCGCTGGTGGCACTGGTTGATTTTGTTGCTCTATATAAGCACTCTTGTTTTCCGCAAGCGAGATCAAGATGTCAGCCAGTCGGATCCGCTGGACGCGTGGGCCATGCTTCGCATCATTCCGGAAATGGTCGTTGGCGGAGTCCTGATCGCGCGGCTTTTGCGCCGGCAGACCGCATGGTTGAAGAGTTTGTTCGAAGGCCTCCCGGGAGCATTAGCGATCTACGCTTTGCTTTGCGCGCTCTCCACCATCTGGTCCGTCTATCCCATGTGGACTCTCTACAAGTCCCTTGAGCTTTTGCTCGATATCTCGGTTCTGGCGGCCGCTCTGGCCACCATCCACGATCTGAAAGACTACAAGAGCTTGTTTTCCTGGATATGGACCATCTACACGGTTGAGTTGGCTTGGGTGTGGATGCAGTTGCCGCTGTGGCCGAGCGACGCCTTTGAAGATGGCCGCCTCAAGGGAGTTTATCCCGCCACGGCATGGAACGCGGTCGGACAATCGGGAGCGGTTCTCGCGATACTCGCGCTGTGCCGGCTGTTGCCAGTGGGAGGCCGTAAGACGGATCGGGCATTCTCCAGTGTGTTATTCGTCTTTGGCATTGCCTCGCTGCTCATGTCCCAGACACGGAACGCCCTCGGTGGATTCGTCGTGGCGGCTGTTTTGGTGCTCATCCTCACTCGACGGACTTGGCTGGCCCTGGTAGGTGGTGGCATAGGCGCGGTGGTTTGGGGATTTTCCCGCTTCGGCGGCACAGTTGTAACCTTTTTGCAACGAGACCAGACGACTGAAAGCATGCAGGATCTCACGGGGCGAGCTGAGTTTTGGTCATACGCGTGGCAGCAGTTCCTGGTACACCCTCTCACCGGCCTGGGAGCCTACGCGGCCGGCAGATTCGCTGTCATGACCAAGCTCCACATCGACACCGCGACGCTCCACAGCGATTGGATTGAGATGCTGGTCGGTATCGGGATCATGGGACTGATTCCTTTTGCATACGCTCTTATTCGGACCTGGTGGTATCTACTCCGATCGGTTCGTGACCCTTCGCTCGATCTCGAAGATCGGCAACTCGCGCTACAAGCCGTCGGAGTGTTGGCGGTTATCTTTGTGCACTCCTTCTTCAATGATGAATTGACCTGGCATGCGCCGCTGCTATTTCTGTCTATCCTGGGCTATGCCGAGTTGATTCGCCGCCGGGAAAAGAGGAAGGAAAAAAGAATTATGGACTCACGACCCCTGCCAATCCATCTGGCAAGACCCATGAGTCCAAGTACGACTTGACGGCAAAAGCCCCGCCACCAACTTACTGTTTGCGAGTCTTGTTTTCGACGATTATAGGTTTCGCGCCGATCGGGACCTCGCTATTCTGGATCGCGACAGTATCACCGCCAAGCGTGCGGTACTGAGTGAACGATGAGTTCACAGCGTACTGGGTGGTTTGGCAGGCACCGTTGCCGCAACTCTCGCCGGTGTCCCAAATGACTTCAGCCTTGTAACCATTCGGCCCTTGGAAACCACAAGTCCACGTCGTTCCGGTCGCCGAACAGTCTTGGGTCAGGGTGTTTCCCAGCATCCAGTTGTCAACTTGCTTATAGGCAATGCCATCCACGTTCAGCTTTCCCGTCGATGGGTCAATTAATCCGCCCGTCTCGTCATCGTCATAGGCGAACCAGTAGAAGCGCCGCACGCGCAGGCTGCGGTGCATCATATAAAACTGGGCCAGGAAAGCGGCTCGCAAGTCTGGATCGGTGAAGCAATCCCCCCATTTCACATCCCCCCAGCTAGCTTCCGTATCCCAGATCGGTTTCGACGCAGAGTCGGGTACGATGCTCTTCACGGTATTGACGACTCCCACCAGATCAGCCGCTTTTGGATAGTCACCACACACGAATGGATAGTTGTTCACGTAACCATGAAATGCAATGATGTCGGCGTACTCGAAGCCGCCCGCGGCCGCGTAGTTTTTCCACCAGTCGATCATGTAGTTATCGTGGGCCTGGCCGCCCGCGTTCATCATTTTGGCGTTGGGATCGATGCTCAGGATAATGGCTCGGGCATCTTTTGCCATTCGGACCATTTGGGCCTGAGTACCGTTCCAGAAGAAGGGCATTACGGGTTCGTTCCACACTTCCCAGAACCTGATTCTGCCCGCGGCATGAGTGGCAATGGCGGTCACGAAGTCTTTCCAGTGCTGGTCAGTTCCACTTCCGTCCGGGTTTAGATCGTTCGGAGGATCGCATGCGCCAGAGTTATGTTTGCAGCTCGCATCGTTGGGATTCGATGAGGCCCATGACGGCGTCAGTGCCAGGGTGTACAGAAGTTCGTCGGCATGGTTCTTCTGCGCGGCGGCCAGCCAACCATCGAGAGCCTGCCAGTCATAGACTCCGTCGGCCGTATTGATATCAGACCAGGCCGTACCGGTGTTCCATAGCCTGACTCCATAGAGTGGAACCGCAGGCCACGGATTGTACCAGTGGGCAGTCATTTCAAAGAACCAGCCCGGTACCGGTGGTTGCTTGTCATTTTGATTTTGGTCTTGGGACTGAGAAAGTGGTGCGGCTACGGTGAGGAAAAGGACAATTGCCAGAGTGTAGCCGACGAACGAAAACTTCTTCATAAAATCAAACCTCCGGGGGTTGATGAGGCTTACTGCGTGCATCGATTAGGCCTGCATCGTTGGTGGATCCTTTCGCGATCTAACGAGTACACACTGACACGGTTTGAAGCGGCTGTTGAGATTACTGAAGATCAGTACCAATCGCGTGCCGGGACAAATCGCGGGGGCCGGGCGCTCGGTGCGTAGTAACTTCGCTGCGGAGCAGAGAGATGTTGTGGCGCGCGGAGTGCGGCATCCGCAGCCAACTAGAGTGCGAACCCATTTCTGAATTCAGAACGAAAACGTGACTATCACGCTGAGGCACACAGAGGTGTATGAACGATTTCCCCGCGAGATTGACCCTGAGGTGTGGAACCAACTAAGGAAGGTAACGACGGTAACTCGACCGACGGGCGCCGCGATGACAGTTACCCGAAAGCCAGAGAACGTTCTCGCAAAAGCTATTGGACTCCTGTTCTGCGAGCATGCAGTTTCCGTGATGGAAAGTGCGCATGCTCATTGCAGAATGAATTTCAGGAGATCCAATCATGTCCGAGATATTCTGTTCCCAGGTATCTCGGGTAGGGAAACCGAAGCGCGGAAATTGCGAAAACAGTGCACCACGCTTCACGCATTCAAAGCTCATTGTGTGTCTGGCGATTGTGACCCTCGCCTCGACACTGATGGTCGCCGCTGGGTGCCAAGGTGTGAGCGGCGCCGCCAACTCCCCAAAGAATGTACCGCCTCCTTCATACCCGGTTCCAAGTGCCGGCGTGACTGGTTCTTATTTCGGGATGCTTACCAACAATCTCAGCAGTCCATGGCCGGGGGCCACGATACCCGTCAGCAGTTGGCGAAGCCTGGGTGCGTCAGTGAAGTGGGCCGATTTGGATACGTCGCCAAACTCTCCTCCGGATTTTTCCCGTTTGGATCAGTGGTTGGGATTGGCTGAACAAAGCGGTACGGACGTCATGTTTACCATGTATGCCACGCCGAGCTGGGCGTCATTGCACGGTGTGAACTCGAGCTCGCCCAATACGTTTTGTGCTTTCCAGCAACAGAACGGACCCGGGATCTGCGATCCTCCCGACGATCTTAGTTGTGATGGATCTGGCACGGATCAGCATTTCAAGAACTTTGTGAGCGCAATGATCAACCATCTCGGGCCAGGCAAGATCAAGTATTGGGAAATGTGGAACGAGCCCAACATCCAGAAAGAGTGGAGTGGCGATGTGGATTGCCCAAGCGTGCCGCACGCTGGCGTGATCATGCTAGCGAGGATGGCCCAGGATATGAGAGAGATTGTGTCGGCCGTCGATTCGAACGCCAAGTTTACCGCCCCGGCTGCCACTCTCGATCCGGAAGCAGCCACCTGGTTGCAGGAATATCTCGCTTACAGTAATGGCGCGAATTTCGCTGACATCATGACGTTCCATGGTTATGTCTCTACCAGCTGTCCGGGAACTACCTGTCCTGAGATGGTCGCGGACCAGATCGATCGGGTGAATAAAGTAATCAGTGGTTTCCCCTCGGCACAAGGCAAGCCCTTGTTCGACACTGAAGGTGACTGGGGCCCGCCTGGCACGGTTACAGATCCCGATCAGCAAGCGTCCTACGTCGCACGTTATTACCTGATGCAGATGTCGAAGGGTGTGGCGAAGTTCTACTGGTGGAATTGGGACATTTCCGACGAGGGCGCGTTTTACGATGACAGCAGCCACTCGTTGAACTCGGCTGGTAACGCCTACGTGCAAATTGTGCGATGGACCAACGGCGGTGCCGCCACGGTTGGACCGTGCAGCACCGATGCGACCGTTACCACGCGCTGGACCTGCGCAGTGCAGAGTCCTGGTGGCGCGCAGGCCGAGGCGATCTGGGATACGTCCCAGACTTGCGCAGCAGGCAACTGCAGCACGAACAGCGTCCCTGTGTCGGCAGCTTTCAGTTCATATTTGGATTTGTCTGGTAATCAAAACCCGGTGGCGAATCAGTCTGTACCCGTGGGGTTGAAGCCTATACTCCTGGTGCCATGAGGAGCTCTTGGCTGAATCCAGCCACTTCCGCGAATGACGAAGTCTCCGGGGAGAATTCACTCGATTGCAGCAGGCCGAAAAGAAAGCAGTCGCGCATCTTCTGAATAAGTAACGATTCCTCCTGTTCAACTGAAACCAGTCAATTCAAGTTTTTCTGCGCTCCGAAATCAACGAATCAAATTCCGTAGCTTCCAGACCCCCCGATCTGGCGCGTATTCGAGGGAAAAATGAAACTGAGTATCCAATCACTATTGCCGTTAGTACTTCTGCAGGCCGTATTTGCGGGAGCACAAGTCACCGTCCAGCAATTCGAGGGAATCGATGCCGTCGACTCTCCGTTCACCCTGTTCACTGTCGATCCCAATGGCGCAGTCGGGACCAAGCAGTATCTGGAGTGGACCGATTCGGCCTATCAAGCCTACGACAAGACAACGTTTGCCCCCGTCTATTCTTCTCCGCTGCCGGCCGACACTCCGTTCGTGCAGAACAACATGTCCAACTGCTACGGCACCGACGGCAACGGCGTGATTCTCTTTGATCACTTGGCATCCCGGTGGGTCGTGGCCGTACGCGAGGGGACCAGTTCCGCCTGGTACTACTGCATCGCGGTGTCTAATACCGACGACCTCACGGCCAGTAACTTCGCGTGGTACGCCTACGAACTACCTCTCGATGCCGTGATGGGCAAGAACTCAGAAGGCAACAATTACGATCCAGACTATCCGCACATCGGCTCTTGGCCGGACGGATATTACGTCACCATCGACATGATGGACCCGAACAATTACTACAACATCGTGGGAGTGCTGGTGTGCGCCTTCGACCGGAACAATATGTTGCTAGGCGGAACCGCGGGAACGCCCCAGTGCTTTAAATACATGAACCCCTCCGGCGGCAATTATCTTGGGCATAGCTTGCTGCCCGCAGATATTGACGGCCTCAATCCGCCGGCTACAGGAACACCGGAGTTATTTGCCAGCATTGAGAACCCGAAGTCCGGCACCACTTCCAAGTCCATAAATCTCTGGCAGTTTCACGTCGATTGGACGACGCCCGCTAATTCCACGTTCACGGGGCCGACTTCGCTTACCGTTCCTGTGTACACTCCCGGTTGCTATGACGCAACCAACAAACTGAACACATACTGCGTACCCGAGCCGAGTTCGAGTTCCACCGGGAACTATATCGACTCCCTAGGCGATCGCCTTGAGCACCGTTTTGCCTATCGTCGATTCCTAGGCTCGACGCCGCACGATTCCTACCTGATTACGCACACTGTGCAAACTGGAACCGGGAGCCGTTCACAGACAGGCGTCAGGTGGTACGAGCTTGGCACAAACGGGGTGCTAGTGGCGAGCGGAAACCTGATTCCAGGAAAATCCAACTATTTCAGTGTACCCAGCGCGGCCCAAGATCAATTGGGGAACATGGCGGTCGGTTATACCGTCTCGGGATCTGCCACTCACCCATCGATCAAGGCATCCTATCTGACATTGCCTTCGGGTGCTCAAAGTCAACTCGCGATCCTCACGGGTTCGGGCGACGAGGAAGACTCAGATCACTGGGGAGGCTATACAAGCATGACCGTCGACCCCGTCGACGATTGTACTTTTTGGTATGTCAACGAGTACTTTACCGCCAACCAGACCGGCGTACCCGTCTGGCAGACAAGAATTGCCAACTTCAAAGTTCCCAGCTGCCCGTAGGTCCGGGCGAATCGCCCTGGTTCCGTCCGAAAAGTGCGCCGTCCAATTTCGGCTCATACTTTGGCGGAAGCCATCAGAAGGCCAACCCGAACCGAGGTAGGGTCGCAATGACGGTCCCGAAGTAAGGTCTCTTTGCTCATAAGCACTCAGTCTTATGGAGAAAGTCATTTACAATCATTGACTTATAAGCCTAGAGACTTAGGTCCTCATTGCTTTCGACTCCTTGCAGGGGTTTGCAATTGACTGTATTCTGAGCCGGTCCTTTGCGACCGTAGGATATCGACTTAATACCGAAAGTACAGCTCCCTATTTACCGACTTCAATCGGACTTTTCTTGAGGTGGACACACGCGCTTATGAAACGAGAGCGGGCGCGTGTTTCAGGTGGTTCTTTCCGCTAAAGGGGTCGCTATCTGTGACTCAGAGGGCGGAGCTATAAGACGGTGTAGTAATTCTTGGTTCGGACGCCCCCGGCCCGCATCAAACGGAGGACAGGAAAATGACCGAAACGGATGACGTACCAAGCGAAAGACAGCCAAAGAGCGGGACTGGAAAACGGCGCAGGCCAACTTCCCTCTATCGGAAACTTCGCCGAAAATTGTCGAAGACTGAGCTGAGGGCACCGATCACATGGTTACGACATCATAACTTGGTGCCTGCTGACGTGATTTTTGCCTCCTATCCGCGGTCGGGTACCACGTGGTCGCGATTCACCTTGTTCGAGATTTTGACCGGTCGCGCCGCCGGGTTTGAAGCGGTGAACTCGACCATCTGCACTATCGCCACCCACCGCAACGGACCGCGGTTGCTTCCTGGAGACGGCAAGTTTATTGCCTCGCACGAACAATTCAGGCCGTCATACAAGCGAGCCATCTACCTGGTACGAGATGCAAGAGATGTGGCTCTTTCCGAGTTTGCCTATACCCGCGCTCTCGAGTTCTTCGAAGGAGATTTAGATCAGTTCCTGAACACGTTCCTCTGCGGAAAGATCAGCGCGTTCGGACCCTGGCAGCGGCATGTGGCGTCATGGTTGGATTCTCCGATCGCTGTGACCGGAAACTTGCTGGTGGTGCGCTTCGAAGATTTGCGCCAGAGTCCATACGAAGGGTTCAAGCGGATGGCAGAGTTCCTTGGAGTAAACGCGGATGAGGATCGCATCCGGCAGGCCATTGCAAACAATTCCCTGGACAAAATGAAAAAGAAGGAAGACGCGGAACCGCAGCGGGCATCGGTAAAGGGGCGCTTTGTGCGCGGCGGGGCAGTCCAGGGATGGCGGGGAAAGTTAACGCCTGCGCAAGTAGAATTGATCGAGCATCACGCGGGCAGCGCGTTGGCGCGTTTAGGGTATCCAGTCGCTAGCCATGTGATGGATCCCCAAGTGGACGCCGAGGCCCTTGCCTAAGAATCCAGTACCGATAACCGGGGCGGGAAAGCATAAAATTAAAAGAATGAAGATTCTTCTCGTACACAACGCGTACCAACAGCCGGGAGGGGAGGACGTCGTCTTCCAGCTCGAGAGGGATCTGTTGCGTTCGGCGGGGCACACAGTCCTTGAATATCGTCGTTTCAATGACGAGATCAAGGACTATTCGCTCGTCCGCCGCCTCACCCTGGTTGGCCGGACGGTGTGGGCTTCTGATTCGTTTCGCGATTTTACTGCCTTGCTGCATGAGAACAAGCCGGATATCGTGCACGTGCACAATAGCTTTCCACTGATCTCACCGTCGATTTTTTGGGCATGCCGTAACGAGAACGTGCCCGTTGTACAAACCCTCCACAACTACCGGCTGCTGTGTCCCGGAGGGAACTTCTGCCGTGATGGCAAGCCATGCGAGGACTGCATTACAGGTCATTTTTGGCAAGGCGCGGTACACGCGTGTTACCGCGACTCTCGGGCCGAGACGGCTGCTGTCGCTTTGATGCTCACGGTACACCGCGCCAACAAGACCTGGCTCAAAATGGTAGATTGCTACATCGTCCTGACCGAATTCTCCCGCAGCCGGTATGCGAGTGCGGGATTCCCGCAGGATAAGATTCGGGTCAAACCAAACTTCGTCGATCCCGATCCCGGGAAGCGAACGGGTACCGGTTCGTACGCTCTCTTCGCGGGGCGACTCGATCCTGAGAAGGGCATACCTACCCTGTTGAAGGCCTGGTTGCAAATGCCTCACTCTCACACCCTGCGAATTGCTGGGGACGGCTCTTATCGTCCGCAACTCGAGGCCTTCGCAAAGGTCTATCCCAACGTTCAGTTTCTGGGGTGGCTGCCACGCCAGCGGCTCGTCGAGGAGATGAAAGGCGCGCGTTTTGTAGTTTTTCCCAGCGAGTGGTACGAAAACCTCCCGCTGGTGGTGATTGAGGCTTTCTCTTGTGGGGTTCCCGTGATCGCATCCCGACTCGGAGCGATGGAGGAACTGGTGGAGCACGGCCATACTGGACTTTTGTTCCGTCCGGGTGATGTCAACGACCTGGCGCGAACCATGGAAGTGGCATGGGAACGGCCGGAGTATTTAGAACGGATAGGAGCCCAGGGCCGTTTGGAGTACGAGGCCAAATATACTGCCGCTGCCAACTACCAGCAGCTAATCAAAATTTATGAGGACGTCATTGCCAATCGTGCTGGAACTTCTGAACCCGTGCAGGAAGCCGTGCAGTTGCCGGTCGCGTGAAGTAGAGGCAATGTCTGATGAATTTTCGTTACATCACGGTCAGCGTAGATGACGGTTATCCCGCGGATTCACGCGCTGCCGATCTGCTTAACAAGTATGGATTGCAGGCGACCTTCTATATTCCGGCACGCAATCCGGAGCACCCCGTCATGGCGGCAGGTCAGATCCGGGAATTGTCGCGCGGGTTCGAGATCGGCGGGCACACCTACAATCACGCTGCTCTTAAGTCATTGCCCACGGAAAAGGCTCAGAAAGAAATCTGTGACGGTAAGCGCTGGTTGGAGGACATCCTTGGTGAACCGGTAGTTTCGTTCTGCTACCCGCAAGGGAAATTCAACCGCGAGACGCCGGGGCTGGTCAAACAAGCTGGGTTCCTTGGGGGGCGAACATGCCTCTTCAACCTGCATACATTCCCGCGTAATCCCTTTCTGTGGGGGCTTAGCACTCACGCTTGTGGTCACAGCAAATTTATTCAAACCCGTCATGCGCTGCTGGAGCGCAATTTCGCAGGAGTGCGAAATTTCTTCCTTGACTACAAAGGCGCCACGGACTGGCTGACACATTTTTTCAGGGGACTCGACTACGTCGAAAAGCATGGTGGGATTGCCCACCTGTATTTTCACAGTTGGGAAATTGAAGATCTTGGAGATTGGGAACGGTTGGAGTCGGCCTTACAAGCGGCTACCCAGCGGCATTTCACTTCAGTCACGAACGGCGCTCTCTTCAGGCTTTGGGGGGAGTCGGTGACGAAGCGAAAGACTTCCCCGGAAACGGCAGATGAATTTGCAGTTCGCTCCCAGTAAGTAAATGAAATGGCGCGTTGGCAGTTATTTCGCGGTTTTCGTTGTAGGCCCTGGTTTTCGGAGGTATCTGATTGAAACCGGACATCACTAGTTCAGCTTCCCCAAGCACTCCGTTAGCAATCCGTGCGGAACAGTCGGGCGTCGCTTATGAGGCGAGCGCGTCGGAACCGGGCCATGGGCTGATTACGGATCTGGTACGGGCGCGGGCGGACGCGGCTCCAGATGCCCCGGCGTTGGTATCCGGCAATCAGCAACTGAATTACGGCGAACTGGAGATCAGATCCAACCAGCTCGCGCACGATCTGCAATCGGCAGGCGTGGGACCTGAAACATTGGTTGGTCTTTGTCACGATCGCGGTCCGGCCATGGTTGTGGCCGCGCTCGCAGTTCTCAAAGCGGGTGGAGCTTATGTCCCATTAGATCCTGCATATCCGGTGGATCGTTTGCGGTTCATGCTGGAGGATGCAAGAACGCCGATCCTTATAACCCGACGCGAGATCGCGCAACGTATCGGTACTGGCAGTTGGAAAGTCGTCAACTTGGACGAAGATTCGGCCCGGATTTCAAGCCGGCCGCAAACGCCTCCTGAGTGGTCTGTCTCTGAGCAGAATTTGGCCTACGTGATTTACACGTCCGGCTCAACAGGCCGCCCCAAAGGTGTTCAGATCACCCATAAGAATTTGTTGAACTTGATTTCCTGGCATAACTCTGCCTTTTCTATTTCCTCCGAGGATCGGACCAGCCAGTTGGCGAGTATCGCATTTGACGGCGCAGTGTGGGAGATCTGGCCGTCCTTGGTGGCTGGAGCCAGCCTCTATTTTCCGGATGAGGCAACCCGGGTTTCGCCCGAGTTGTTACGCGATTGGCTAATAAGCAATCGCATCACCGTAAGTTTTGTCCCCACGCCGCTGGCGGAGCTTTTAATTACTCTCGATTGGCCGCGCGACGCAGCCTTGCGCATTCTTCTGACGGGCGGCGACGCACTACACGTTCATCCCTTGCCTGGCCTCCCCTTCACGCTGGTGAACAATTATGGCCCCACCGAGTGCACCGTAGTGGCGACCTCAGGTACTGTGGCGCCGAATCCGCATCCGGATGCACCGCCCACGATCGGACGGGCCATCAGTAACTTTCAGATCTTCATTCTGGATGAGCAGATGCAGCCGGTTCCCGCTGGTGTCGCGGGAGAGTTGCACATCGGGGGGCCTGGATTAGCGCGCGGTTACCTCTACCGTCCAGAGTTGGATAAAGAGAGGTTCATTCCCAATCCGTTCAGTCAAACGGCCGGTGATCGGCTGTACAAGACTGGCGACTTGGCTCGCTTTCTGCCCGACGGGCAGATCGCTTTTACCGGGCGCATTGACGAGCAAATTAAAATTCGCGGCTACCGTATCGAACCAGACGAAATTGCTGCCGTACTGGATCAATATTCGGGAATCAAGGCCAGTGTAGTTGTGGCGCGCGGAGAAGTTGACGACAAGCGCCTCATCGCCTATGTTGTTGCGTCGTCGGACGCCGACCTTTCCCTGTCAGGGCTCCAGGAATTCCTGAAGAAATACCTGCCGGATTACATGGTGCCCGGAACGTTCGTGCGTGTCGACTCTCTTCCCGTGACCACGACCGGAAAAATCGACCGCAGCGCGCTACCTGATCCCACTCCGGAGACAACCATAAAAGACCAGATGCGAATCGCGCCGCGCACTCCGGTCGAGGAGCGTGTGGTCGCGATTTTGTCGGAGCTGTTGGGGACAGAGCAAGTAAGTGTAAACGACAATTTCTTCTTTTTGGGTGGACACTCGCTGCTGGGCACGCAATTGATCGCCCGGGCCCGGGATTCTTTCGGGGTCGAGTTGCCGCTGCGCACCGTTTTCGACTCGCCCACCGCAGAAGAGCTTTCTGCTGTAATTGAACAGATGCTGCGCAACGAAGCAATAAGCGCGGATTAGTTTATGTCCCCACCATTGACCGCAACCCCGCAGAAGGGATCGGCCTCCGAGAAATCGGGAGCAGCTTTAAGCCTTCATCATTTGCTGGATCCCGAGGTTCTTGCGGATCCGTATCCTTTGTATCGGCGGCTTCGCACCGAAGATCCCGTGCATTGGGATCCCTTTCTGCATGCCTGGGTAGTGACCCGGTATGACGATGTAATCCGGGTGCTGCGCGATTTCTCAGCCCTGCGCACGCCCACGTCCGAGCAACTCGCGTCCTTGGGATTGTCGCAGTTGAGCCCAATCGCGGACCTGATGGTGCAGTTGATGCTGTTTATGGAGGGATCAGGGCACACGCGGCTGCGCGGTTTGTGTTCGCAAGCGTTTACCCCGAGCCGAGTTGAAGCGCTTCGAGTTCACATCCAGGACATCGCCAATCGCCTCTTGGACGCTGTGATGGCCAAAGGAGAAATGGATCTGGTCGCCGACTTTGCGGCGCCCATGCCCTCTATCGTCACGGCTGAACTCCTCGGGATACCCACCTCCGACCATCGACAACTGAAGAAGTGGTCTGGAGATTTTGCCGAAATGCTGGGCAACTTCCAGCACAATCCCGATCGCACCAACCGCGTGCTCGACACGGTCAAGGAAATGACGGGATATTTTCACGACGCGATCCGCGAGCAGCGCGTTCATCCCAGAGAAGGTTTGGTGCATTCTCTGCTCACCGCCAACGTCGATGGCGACCACTTGTCGGATGAAGAGGTTGTCGCAAGCCTGATCGTCACGATGGTTGGAGGGCAGGAGACGACCATGAATCTCATCGGCAACGGAATCCTGACTCTGCTGCGTCGTCCGCAGGTGCTGGAAGAGCTTCGTGCCGATCTGTCGCTGATCCCGAGCGCGGTGGAGGAGTTGCTTCGTTATGAGAGTCCGAGCCAACACACTGCACGCCTGGCGCAGGACGATGTGGAACTCGGCGGAAAACAAATCCGCAAGCGACAAGCTGTGATCGCCGTGATGGGAGCTGCCAACCGGGATCCGGAGCGCTTCCCCGACCCCGACCTGCTCGACATTCGCCGCAAGGACAATCGTCATGTGGCTTTCGGGTTCGCTGCACACTTCTGTTTCGGAGCCCCCCTGGCCCGTCTGGAAGGTCAAATCGCCTTCACGGCTATCTTGAAGCGGCTGGGGAACCTGCAACTGAAGCCCGGACCTATTACCTGGCGGGAAAACCTCGGGTTGAGAGGCCTGACTGCACTTCCAGTTTCCTTTACGCCAGTAGGCAACTGAGCGCACGCCCTTGATCTTATTCACAACATGGGAAACGCCGTAGAACTGAAAGAACCAGGCCAAGTGCCCTTTGCCAAATTGGTCGATGGACGTGGCATTCAGCATGTCGCTGACGGGAACACGGCGCCTCTGTCCTTTGCGCAGCAGCAAATCTGGCTGCATGCCCAACTGGTTCCAGAGATTCCCATTTACAACGAGCCGGTTACCATCCAGCGCCATGGAACTTTGGATGTGCCGGCATTGGAGCGCGCTCTAAGTGAGATCGTCCGTCGCCACGAAGCATGGCGAACCAGTTTTGCTGTTGCCGATGGCGAGCCCGTTCAAGTTGTCCAGCCAGCGACGCCAGCGCTCATCACGCGTATCGATCTCAGCCAAACGCCGCCATCGCAGAAGGAATCCGAGGCCCAGCGCCTCGCGCTCGAAGGCGCGCTCCGACCGTTCGATCTCTCCCGCGGTCCTCTCTTTCGTGCCCTGCTCGTACATCTGAGCGATACCGAACACCGGTTGTTTCTAACCCTCCATCACATCATTTTTGACGGTTATTCCATCTACCGCGTGCTGCTCCCCGAACTAGCAGCCCTCTACTCCGCTTTTTCCACTGGCCAAGATTCTCCTCTCTCCCCGCTGTCCGTCCAATACACCGATTTTGCCCGATGGGAGCGCGAATGGCTTTCCCAGAGCGGCCGCCTGCCTGCACAACTGGCCTATTGGCGAAAACAATTGGGAGAGCAGTTGCCCGTTCTGCGGTTGCCCGCCGACCACGCCCGTCCTGTGGTCCAGAGTTTTCGCGGTGCGATTCAGCCGGTCGCTTTCTCCAAAGACCTGACCGACGCTCTTAAACTGCTAAGCCGGCGCGAGGGCGTAACCCTGTTCATGACCCTGTTGGCTGGCTTTGCCACGCTCTTGCATCGCTATTCATCTTCGGAAGATGTGGTCATCGGCACGGTCACGTCCGGGCGCAAACGATCCGAACTCGAGGGACTGTTAGGCTATTTTCTTAATCCTGTGGTTTTGCGCAACGATTTGTCGGGCGACCCTACGTTTCGCGAACTCCTACGCCGGACCCGTAACATTGCGCTCGATGCAATGTCGAACGACGATGCGCCATTCACGCACGTGGTAAACGATCTGCATCCTAATCGCAGCCTGAGTTTCAACCCGTTATTTCAGGTTCTGTTGACGCTGGAACCACCGCTTCCGAAAGCTCACGAAGAGTGGAGTGCAGCGCTGACTCGATCGGAAGTCGATACCGGAATTTCGAAGTTCGACCTGTGTCTCGAACTGGATGACCAGCCGTCCGGCATCGTGGGCCGTTTCAAGTACAGCACCGACCTTTTTGAAGCGGCCACAGTTGCTCGTATGGCGGCACATCTCACGACGTTGCTCGAAGGCATCATTGCCAACCCGGAGCAGCGAATTTCGAGGCTTCCAGTACTCACCGCGGGCGAGCGGCAGCAGATCTGCGTTGAATGGAATGACACCAGCGCAGAATTTCCCGCGGACCTTTGCCTGCATCAGTTGGTGATGAGACAGGCGGAGCGCGCTCCCGAGGCAACCGCTCTCATCGATGCGAATGGTGAGCTGAGCTATAAGGAACTTGACCGCAGGAGCAATCAACTGGCGGCGTATCTCCAGAAAGTCGGTGTTCACCCGGACCAGCCAGTCGGTCTTTTTTTTGAGCCTTCCTCGGAAATGATCGTCGGTATCCTTGGTGTGCTGAAGGCCGGTGGCGTGTGCGTCCCGTTGGATCCAACTTATCCTGCGGATCGCTTGACGTACGTTTTGGGAGATACCAATCTCCGAGTCTTACTCACGCAGCAACGCCTGCGACCGGCTCTGGCCGATAGCAAGGTCGAAGTCCTCTGCCTCGATTCCGACTGGAGCCGAATCGAAAAAGAGAGTGCGGCGCCGGTTCGCAATGAGTGTACGCCGGAGAATCTGGCCTATCTGATCTACACCTCGGGGTCGACCGGAAAACCCAAGGGCGTTCAGATTACGCATCGAAATCTAGTTCATTCGACTCATGCGCGCTCTCTCTATTACGGCGCCGATGCTGGACGTTTTCTCCTGCTCTCATCTTTCTCATTTGATAGTTCTCTGGTGGGCATCTTCGGAACGCTCTGTCGCGGCGGCGCTCTCGCGCTGACGCCTGGGCCACTGCAAGCAAATCTCACACAGTTGGCGCAGTTGGTAGCTCAACACCAAATCTCTGAGCTACTTTGCGTTCCGTCGCTCTACAGCTTGCTTCTGGAACAAGCTAAACCCGGGCAACTGGCGTCGTTGCGTGTTGCGATTGTGGCCGGCGAATCCTGCCCCGCGGAACTCGTCGAGCGCCACTACAAATTACTCCCACAGGCGACGCTGTTCAACGAGTACGGACCCACCGAAGCGGCTGTCTGGAGCACCGTTTACCAGTGTGAGCCAGGCCAGGCTCGGACCTCGGTTCCGATCGGTCGCCCCATCCCCAATGCGCAGGTATACGTTCTTGATTCCCGACTGAACTTGTGCCCCGTGGCTGTTCCCGGTGAACTTTGCATTGGCGGGCCGGGAGTCGCGCGCGGATACCTGAACCGGCCCGAGGAGACCTCGGATCGTTTCGTTGCAGATCCTTTTAGTGGAACGCCGGGTGCGCGGTTGTATAAGTCCGGCGACCTGGTTCGCTACCTGCCCGATGGAAATCTGGAGATGTTAGGACGTCTCGATCATCAGGTAAAGCTGCGCGGGTTTCGCATTGAAGTCGAAGAGATCGAAACAGTCATCGCCGAATACGCCGGTGTGCGGCAGGCTGTGGTCACTCTTCAGAGACAGGGAACCAGTGAACCGACGTTAGCCGCCTACGTGGTTCCGGTCGATGCTGCGAAGTTTGATGCGGCGAATCTGCGGCGGTTTCTAAGTAGCAAATTGCCGGAGGCTATGCTCCCCGCGACGTTCGTAGTGCTCCACGATCTGCCATTAACTCCCAATGGAAAAATTGACCGTAACGCGCTGCCTCCGCTAACCGAAACTGCTGCTCCCGCAAAGTTCGTTCCTTCTGACAGCGCACTGGAAAAACGGTTAGTGGACATTTGGGAATCAGTCCTGAACAAGCGCGGAATTGGCGTGACGGACAATTTCTTTGACCTCGGTGGACATTCTTTGCTGGTAGCGAAACTCTTGCTCCGCATCGAGCAGCAACTCGGACAAAGGCTTTCTCTCGCCAACGTTTTCCAGGCTCCGACCATTCGGCAACTGGCAACGATCCTCAGCGAAGGCGCTCAGTCAAACCACCATCCGGCTATAGTTCCAATTCAACCGCACGGTTCCAAACCGCCTTTGTTCTGGGTGCGGGGTGGGCCACTGTTTCTGGCGCTGGCCAACCGGCTAGGACCCGACCAACCGTCGCTCGGGCTGCATCTTCCCGGTCCCGAGGCGAGTCGGTTGCCGGTTCCTTACAAGTTTGAAGATATCGCCGTCGCGCTGGTGGAGTGCCTGCGCGAAGTCCAACCCGAGGGTCCCTATTATTTGGCGGGGTTGTGCGTGAATGCGGTAATCGCCTACGAAATGGCCAGATTGCTGACGGTCGCAGGGCAGGAAGTCGCGCTTCTCGTCATGGTCGACGGTCAGAACCCGGCTTATTATCAGGACTTTTCGCAAGAGAGCCGAAGCATCCTGCTTGCCCGGAAACTCAAATTCCACTGGAATAAATTGCGAAAACTCCACCCGGCTGAACTTACTGGCTTCATCGCCGGTCGCGCGACCGGAATCGGATTAAGGCTGAGTGTGATGCGTTGGCGGATTCATCACAAGCTGGGTTTTAAGGTAAACCCCGACCGGTTGGCGGCCGACCTGGATACCATCGTGCATCCGGCATCCTACTTTTATCGCCCGCAGCCGTATTCGGGGCCGGTTGTCTTTCTCCAGTCTACCGATTGGCCGGCGTGCCGTTACTTCGACTTTTATGAGAGTTGGAATGGCGTGATCACGGGCGGGTTGGAAGTTCATAAAATTGCCGGAGGTCACCAAGCCATGTTCCACGAAGAGAACGTGGAAGTGATCGCGGCGAAACTCCGCCACTACCTCGCCGCCTCCGGAAAATCCTCGCATCTCCCTGAACGGTCGCAGCCGCAGTCAAGACCTGCGCAACCGTTGCCCGCGATGGTGACTGCGGTATCTGAAACCCATTTCTGATTATGCGGATGTCAGTCCGCGATCGGTCGACAAACAAAATGCCAGCTACACAGGAACAACTCGCACAAACTCTTGAGAGCACGAAGCCCGAAAAGAACGGGTCGCCGCAACTTGCGGAAGGACCTTTATTCGTCGTTGGAATGTTTCGTTCCGGCACTTCGCTGCTCTATGCTTTACTCAATCAGCATCCGCAGATCGCCCTGATGTACGAGGGAGATTTGGCCCACCTTCCATCTTTGTTCTGGTTTCCGACAGACACGCCTCGATGGCTGGCACAATGGGAATCCTGGAACGGCGCCCTGACCCGTCACAACGTCGACACCAGCCAGATCCCTGCCGGCATCTCGGATCTTCCGACGGCTCTGCGCGAGGCATACGTCCACTACGCCCGGCAGAAAAAGCAAAGTGCCACGGTCTGGGGATGCAAATCGCCGATCTACTTCGATGAAGTTTCGCGATTAGCCCGCACTTTTCCGAACGCGCGATTCCTCATCATATGGCGCGATCTGCGAAGCGTTTGCGGCAGCGTGGTGAAAGCTGCGCGGGACGGTGGCGGTTACTTTCAGAGAAAAGGGATGCTGCTGCGCGTCCTCATGGGCTACCACGAGATGAAGGCGCAGTGTGACAAGGTATCAAGCAAGGGCGCGGCGCTCCATCAAATCTGCTATGAAGACCTGGTCCGGGATCCGGATGGTACCATGCGAGGCGTCTGTGAGTTTCTGCAGATCCCTTTTGACCCGAAGATGACGTCGCTGGTCGGCTCCGACCATAGTGCGATCGAAGACGCTCCCCATCATGAAATGGTGAAAGCGGAACGAATCGTTGCACCAAAGAAAAAGTCCAGTGCTCTTCCTCCCATGCTGAAGAGCAAAATTGATCGCTACCTGTTCATGTGGCGAAAGCGGTATTCTGGCGAATGGCCGCCATTCCCGCAGTCACTGGAAGGTGAGTTAGCGGAGCCCGGCCTCGCGGAGCGATCCTGGGACAAACTCAATTACGCCGGCCTGAAGCTCTGGTACCATGCGACTCCAGTTTTCTTCGCGATCGTTCCATTCTCGCTTTGGACAGCCTACCGCAAGCTCAGGCGTAGACCGTATGCTTGGGGCGACGAAGGCTAGATGAACTGGAACGGCGTCTGCTTGCGCTTCTGATTTGAAGGGCTGGCGAAACTTCAAAGCCTTGTCGGTGTTAGATTAATCAAAGACGCGCCTCAGCCTGGTCCGCGCGCGAGGTGCTTCGGCGGACTTATTCCGCCTAAAGAATCCGCGCCAGTCTAATAAATTTTTATGCGAGGAACGCGAATGAAGATTTTTTCCCGTGTGATTCTTCTTCTGCTGGTGGCCCTGCCAAGTGTGGGCCAGGTGCAGGTGCAAGATTCATTCTTCGGAATGCTCGTGAACAAGATGGATTCATTTCCACTGAAGGTACCGGTTGGCAGCATCAGGCTCTGGGATACGGGCACAAACTGGTGGCAGCTTTGCCCCACCCAGAATCATTGCGACTGGGAGCACTTGGATAAATGGCTGGCCATTATCAAGAGCGATGGCATTCCGGAAGTGATGTACACTTTTGGCAAGACGCCGGATTCGATTTCCTCCAATCCCACGGGCAAATGCTGGGAAGCCCGGGTGGGATTGTGCTATCCACCTCGCGACTTGAATTCTGACGGAGGAGGATCCGACGCCGCTTTTAAGAGTTTCGTGCAGGCGATCGTCGAGCACAACCAACATCTCGATCATAATCGTTACGCCAGGATCAAGTGGTGGGGGATTTGGAACGAACCCAATGCCAAGAATTTCTGGGCGGGAACGGATGCTCAGTTGGTGCGCATGACAAAAGATGCGCGCGAGATCATCAAAGCGGCCGATTCCGACGCCTTAATTCTTTCGCCCGAACCTTCCGCTCTTACCAAACACGGTAATTTCAATGACGCCGGCGACTGGCTCGACGGCTATCTCTCGGCGGGCGGCGGGCAGTACATTGATGTCGTCACGTTCCATTGCTACGCAAACACAAACGGACCCAACGACCACCCGAATGCCGAAGACGTATTGAAGATGGTCAGCCACGTCAAAGAAAAATTGGCGAAGCATCCGGAAGTCTCCGGCAAGCCCATGTGGATGACCGAAGGCAGTTGGGGAAAAACCAACGAGGCCAACTGGGGCGAACCCGATCCCGCCATGGCCTACGTTGCCCAGTATTACATCCTGTTAGCTTCGACTGGCGTCGAGCGCGTCTACTGGTACCGGTATGACGGCGAACAGGACGGTTGTTGCGGCACCCTTTGGACGCACGAGAATGGCGAGCTAGCTGGAGCAAAAGCCTACAAAGAGATGCACAAGTGGCTCGTAGGCCGCACCGTTTCGCATTGCGCGCCACAAGGGCACCTCTGGTCGTGCAATTTGGATGGACCCGGTTACAAAGGAAAAATTGTCTGGGACGATGAGTACGATAAGTCTGGGAATGTCGACGCCACTAGTTCTGGCGCGTACCGCGATCTTTCCGGAGCGACTGGTCCGCTTCACCAAAAAACCGTCACTGTCGGTAATAAACCCGTATTGCTGGAGACCGGGAGCGGCGGCTAGAAGACAACCGTCGTGCTTTCGTTATTTATTCGCTAGGTATCGCTTGTTCCGCGGGATGCAAGAGTTTGCATCCGCCAGGTCATATTCAATCTGGCTCACTTGGGGAAGTTGGTCGAAGGCTTCTGGAATGCGTGGGATAACTGGGTCGACGCAACCCGCTCAAGGCAATGGATTTTGGCTAACCAATTGCTTAAGACAGGTGAGCATCGTCCCCCAAACCATTCGTTTTTATAAAGTACCAGGTTGGACAGCCGCTTTCGTGGCTTTCCGGTGTGAACCGGTTAGCGTTCTCGGTCGACTCGAGAACACCATGGTAACTCTGTAAGGTGAAATAAGATGACGCGAAAACTGTTGCCTCTTTTGCTGCTCACGATAAGCTGTTTTGCGCAGAACAATCCGATTAAGCACGTGGTTTTTATCGTTCGCGAGAATCGCAGCTTTGACTCTTATTTCGGAACGTTTCCTAACGCCAATGGAGCTACCCAGGGTACGCTCTCGAACGGAACGGTCATACCCCTAAAACATTTGGGCGATCAGATGCCTCATGACATGGGGCATGACTGGTGGTCGGGCCTGGAAGTTTTGTCTGATGGCAAGAACGATCTGTATGACATCAATTACATGGGAAACGTGCAAGGGGATTACATGGCATATTCCCAGTTATGGCAGCAGGACATCCCCAACTATTGGGTTTACGCCCAAAAGTTTTTGCTGGCAGATCAAATGTTTTCTTCTTTGCATGGCCCCAGCCTGCCGAATCATCTGTATGCCATAGCGGCCCAGTCCGCGAATATAGTCAGTGTTCCGAACACGCATGACAAGAATGACTCCTGGGGTTGCGACGCCGTGATTAACCTCACGGTGCAGTTTCTTCAGAGCGACGGCACGCTCGGGAACGAGCCTCCATGCGTGGAGATGCAGACGCTCGGCGATCTGCTGGACGCGGCCAATATCGACTGGAAGTACTACGCATCGCCCAGCGGTGTGAGTGGCTACCAATGGAACGTTTACAACAACGTCTACCACATTCGCTACGGTCCCGATTGGCAGACTCACATTGCGAATGAAGCAAATTTCGATAGCGACGTGCAGGCCGGAAAATTGCCGCCGGTGACTTGGATTACCGCTGAAACCGGACAAATGGAGCATCCGCCCTTCAGCGTCTGCTACGGCGAGAACTGGACAGTCGACAAGATCAACGCGATTATGCAGAGCCCCGAGTGGAGCTCGACCGCGATTTTCTTGACTTGGGATGACTTCGGCGGCTTCTACGATCACGTTCAGCCGCCCCAGGTTGACCAATTCGGACTTGGTCCCAGGGTTCCCCTGCTCGTGATTTCTCCTTACGCTCTACCGAAAACCGTTTCACACACGCAATATGAACTTTCAAGCGTTCTTCGGTTCATCGAGGACCTGTTCCATCTGCCTTCGCTCACCGGGCGCGATGCCGAAGCCAACGACTTGATGGACGCGTTTGATTTCAATACCAAAAATCCGCTGCCTCCCGTCATTCTCAATCAGCGCACTTGTCCCATGACCATCCCAACCTCTTACTTCGGGGAACAAGTGGAAGGGACCAGCGTCACCAATCAGATACAAATCAACAACCTGAGCCTGAACGTTCCGTTGCAGATTACTTCGATGAAAATATCAGGCAGCTCGGACTACACTGTCTCCGGGTGTAAGGCTCCGATTCCAGCCCAAGCCTTCTGCAAGTTCAATCTCAAATTCACGCCCACGGTGTTAGGTGCCGACAATGCAACCCTCACCATTACGGATAATTATCCAGGCAGTCCTCAAACGATTGCGATTACAGGAACAGGATCCGCGATTGAGGCCACAACGCTAACTCATGACCCCACGGTCTTTGGAGGTTTGGGGGAGCAATTGTTCCCCTCGCGCAAGATCGGTAGTCACGACCCTCAGAGCTTCTCCATCACCAATAGCGGGACGACGAGCGTAACGATTTCCTCGATAACATCGGCCGCTCAATCAGATTTCACTCAAACCAATAACTGCACCGTACTTGCGCCGCAAGCGAGCTGTCAGATCACAGTGACCTTTACTCCAAGCGTGTACGGACCGCGGTGGGGGCTGGTCACAATCGTAGACACCGATCCTGGAAGTCCGCATCTGGTGCGGTTGGACGGGACCGGCGTGAACACGGACGCAGAGGTAACCGAGACAGCGCCAGCCAAAGAACTACCCACCCACGTGGATCCGGGTGAGGGAGACGATGATGACGAGTAGCAAGTCCTCCTATAAGTCCTGCTAGGCTTCTCCCGGCGAGACTAACGTCAGTTAACCCATTAAGCAATATTAATGGCGACAAAGGCGCCAGCGGTGAGCATACTAAACCATGGAATTGAAGATTGAGTCGCGGCCGTTAGGTGATATTTGCGTCCTGGCCCCACAGGTCTTTCAGGACGAGCGCGGATTTTTCACAGAAGTTTTCAGAGCCGACCAGTTCAAGGCGATGGGTTTGCCTTATGAGTTCGTCCAGGACAACCACTCAGGTTCTGTACGCGGGGTACTTCGCGGACTGCACTTTCAGTGGGAGCCTCCCATGGGGAAGCTGATGCGGGTGACCAGGGGCACGGCATTCCTTGTCGCGGTCGACATCCGTAAGGGTTCTCCAACTCTGGGCCAGTGGTTCGGAATGGAAATCTCAGCCGAGAGCCGCAAACAGATTTGGGCGCCAGCCGGCTTTGCGCGCGGTTTTTGCGTGCTCTCCGAGTACGCGGAACTGCAATACAAATGTACCGGCGTGTACAGCAATAAAGGCGAATCGGGCATTCGCTGGGACGATCCCGAGATCGGCATTCAGTGGCCAGTCCGTGACCCTCAGCTTTCCGACAAAGATCGCAAAGCACAAACTCTGAAGGAATGGCTGTCCAAGCCTGAATCAGAGCATTTCGCATATTCCCAAAACCACACGATGGTTGGAAGGTAGAGACTCATGAAGATTTTAATTGCTGGTGGAGCAGGTTATGTCGGGTCGGTGCTGGTTCCAAAGCTGCTGGATCGCGGCTACGAAGTCGATGTGCTGGACCTTTTCTGGTTTGGCAACCATCTGCCCTCCCAGACCGGGATCATTCACAAGGATATTTTTGACATCAACGTTCCCGACCTCGAGCAGTACCAGCAGGTAGTGTTCTTGGCAGGGCTCTCGAACGATCCCATGGCCGAATACTCGCCCAGCGAGAATTTCATTTTCAACGCGGCCGCGCCTGCCTATCTCGCCTACGTCGCGAAAAAAGCCAAGGTCAAGCGCTATGTGTACGCCAGCTCCTGCTCGGTGTATGGATACACCGTCAACGAACTGTTTGACGAGACTCGGCCGGTTTCTTCGTTTTATCCCTACGGGATTTCCAAGCTGCAGGGCGAACAAGCGGCCATGAATCTGGTCGACGACGACTTCTCCGTGATTTCGCTGCGCAAGGGAACCATTTCCGGGTACAGTCCGCGTATGCGTCTGGATTTGATCGTCAACACCATGTTCAAAAATGGCGTGCGCAATCGCGAAATTACGGTTAACAATCCTTCCATCTGGCGTCCCATCATGAGCATCGAGGACGCTACCAACGGCTACATTCGCGCCATTGAAGCGAGCCAGAAGATTTCCGGCATCTTCAACATCGCTTCCGGAAACTACACGGTCGGCGAAGTTGGCGACCTGGTAAAGATGGCGATCGAGGAAGAACTCGGCATTCGAGTTCATCTGACTATCAACCACAAAACCGACTTCCGCAATTACAAAGTCAGCACCGAAAAGGCAGAGAACGTTCTCAGCTTCCACGCCAACCACAATGTCAAAGCCATCGTGAAAAACCTCATCGAGAACATGGACAAATTCCAGGACTGGGACAACCCGCAGTACTACAACATCGACACATTGAAGTTGCTGTCTGCGAACAATGGCTTGCGCGCGCTGGCGGAGGTTACCCGATGAAGGTGCTTCTGATTGGCGCCAACGGACAGCTGGGCAGCGACATAGTAAAGGTTTTTCAGAAGGCCGGCGATACCGTCCTGCCTTTCACCCATGCCCAACTCGACGTTTGCTCCGAAGATCGAGTGGCAGAAGTTCTGACCGACGCCCAGCCCGACTTCGTTATCAGCACCGCGGCCTACCACAAAGTGGAAGAATGCGAAAAAAGACCAGACCTGTCATTTCAGGTCAACGGCACAGGCGCTATGAATCTGGCTCGGGCTTGTAAGAAGGTCGACGCGGGACTCGTCCACTTCAGCACCGATTATGTTTTCGGCGGCTACGCCAAGAACACACCGTACGAAGAAACCGACCTCCCTGCGCCTCTCAACGTTTACGGAACCTCCAAGGTTGTGGGAGAACTATTGGTCCCCGCCTATACCGATCGTTATTTTGTCCTGAGAGTTTGCGGCCTTTACGGTATCGCAGGCAGCAGCGGCAAGGGCGGCAACTTCGTCGAAACCATGTTGAAGAAAGCCCTGGCCGGGGATGCCATCCGCGTGGTCGATGACCAGGTGCTCACACCTACCTACACCGGAGATCTGGCGAAGGCTGTGCGTGACCTGATCCTTACAGAAAGTTTCGGACTCTACCACCTCAGTTCAGAAGGTGAATGTTCCTGGTATGACTTCACTCGGCATATTTTCGAGTGTGCTGGCATTCAGGCGCAACTTAGTCCAGTCAAGAGCAGCACCTTTGCAAGCCCGGTGAACCGTCCGTCCTATTCCGTTCTAAGCAAAGCCAAAGTCCGAGCCTTGGGTGTATCGATGCCTTCGTGGAAGGACGCTTTGCCCAGATACTTGGAAGAACGATCAAAGACGAATGCGCCCGCGATTCCGGTTCATGCCAACCGTTGAAAAGCTAGGCCAAGCTATCGCTTGACTGCCGCCGCTTGATGCTGCATCCACTTCCACGCGGTTGAGACGCTGTCCCGTAGCGTCCGTTTCGTTTTCCACTTCAGCAACTTCTGTGCTTTCGCCGGATCCGCGACCAATGCCGGCGGATCGCCCGCGCGCCGGGGAACAATCTTTGTCGGCACCTTCTTGCCTGTCACTTCTTCGACGGTCGCAATCACTTCCTTCACAGAAAATCCTTGCCCTGTGCCGAGGTTCACGGTGAAGGATGTGCCTCCATTCATCAGATGGTTGAGCGCCATGACGTGCGCCTCAGCCAGATCGACCACATTCGTATAGTCGCGGATGCAAGTGCCATCGGGCGTAGGATAGTCGGTTCCAAAAACCTGTAGTTCTCCCACGCCGGCCGCGGCACGCAAGGCTAATGGGATAAGATGCGGCTCCGGATCGTGACATTCCCCGATTTCTCCGCTTTCGTCGGCACCGGCCGCATTGAAGTAGCGCAGGCTCGCATAGCGCGTCCCGTAGGCTGTCGCGTAGGACTCCAACGCTTGCTCGAAAAATACCTTGGAGACTCCGTAAGGATTGCAGGGCAGCCGAGGATCGTCTTCCGTGATCGGCATTTTCGTGGGCGCTCCATACACCGAGCAGGTTGACGAGAAGATAATGGTGTTCTTTCCCGCATCGACCATGGTATTCAGCAATGAAAGCCCGCCTTCCACGTTATTACGGAAATACTTCCGCGGGTTCGCCATCGATTCTCCCACGTAGTGGTTGGCTGCGAAGTACATTACTCCGTCGGACTGCTTGACCGCTTCAAGCAGCTTCTTGCTATCGTGAATGTCTCCGACGATCAGTTCGAAGCCTTTTGCCAGGAAATCAAACCCTGTCGACAGATTGTCGTAAATCAGAACATCCAGCCCCGCCCGCCGCAATACGCGCGCCGTATGACTTCCGATATAGCCCGCCCCGCCGACCACTAGAATTCTCACCTGAGATCTCCCCTTTTGTCGCAAAGAATCTGGATGGTTAGTTGCTAATTAGATAAACGTTCAAGAGACTGAACTTTGGTCCGTCCGAAGCTATGCCGCAGATCGTCCTCCGGGGGTGGTAAGCCAGAATAAAACACGTACTACGAACCGTCAACACACCGGAGTGCATGTGATCCAATGTGTCTCTCAAGCGCATTGCTCAATCTATGTTTTAAATGGGTTTGCCGATTCGGTTCCGGGCTGGAAATGGTGGAAACTCACTCACTCCTGGCGCTTCATCATAACTAGTTCGATAACATTGACAGCGATCAAGTGAGAGGGCACAATATGGGCCTGTTGCTCAAGAATACAGTCATTTCCGCTTCACTCCCAGGTGTTGACGTCCAACCAGCAAGGGCGAATTTGCGTCTAGCTCGCGCCAGGGTAATCTACACTAAGGTAATACTCTTCTGGTTACTGACCTCATCCTGGTCGGTTGGCCAAACCGTGAACACTTTCGAGGGCATTGACGCCTCCCAAGTGGCCCACCCCGAATACGATGTCGACCCTAACGGAGCCGTTGGCACCAAGCAATACATGGAATGGACAAACGTCAACTATCAGGCGTTTGACAAAGTCACCTTCGCCCCGGTCTGGTCCGTTCCTCAAGTCGGCACGCTGCCGTTTCAGAAGAACAACATGACCGACTGCTACGGCGTGGGCGGCGACGGCATCATCAATTTCGATCGCCTGGCTTCACGCTGGATCATCGCGGCGCGCTCGACCGTCGTCTCCAACGATTACAGTTACTACTACTACTGCGTCGCAATTTCCAATACCGACGACCTGACCTCGAGCACGCTTGCCTGGTACACCTACGAGTTCTCGCTGAATTCCGTTTTGGGAGAGAACTCCAAGGGGAACGCCTATTGGCCGGATTGGCCCAAGTTCGGCACTTGGGGGAACGGGTATTACGTCTCTTTCGATTTGAATGATGTCAACAACGACTACCAGCAAATTGGGGTTGTGGTGTGTGCTCTCGACCGCACCGACATGTTGACCGGTTCGACGCTGCTGCCCATGCAGTGTTTCAGCGATCCCGACCCGATTCCCACCAAGGGCGCACTTTATCTGAAGCACAGTCTGATCCCGGCCGACGTCAACGGCACGAATTCACCGCCCGCTGGGCGCGACGAATATCTGATCAGCATTCAGAATCCGCCGAATAACGGCAAGACGACCACATCGAGCACGCTCAACCTGTGGGATTTTCACCTCGATTGGACCACACCAGCAGACTCGACATTGACCAGGTCGACTCTTGCCGTGCCTGCGTACACTCCCGGCTGCTATAAGCTGAACGCATCCGGCGTAACCTGGTGCGTTCCCGAATCGACGACGGCAACCACGCATAATCATATTGACTCGGTCGGCGATCGGTTGATGCCACGGATGGATTACCGGAACTTCGGCACCTACGAGTCGTTCCTGGTCAGCCACACGGTACAAACGGGTGTCACGAATCAGCAGACCGGAGTCCGCTGGTACGAACTTCGCGGCAGTGGGTTGCCCACTCTTTATCAGAGCGGCACCATCAATCCTGATTCGCGTTTGTTCCGCTTCATGCCCAGCATTGCGCAGGATCGCGATGGCCATGCGGCAGCGGGTTACAACGTTTCGAGCGGAGCGACGCATCCCGGCATCCGAACATCGTGGTTCAGTCTGCGCAATCCGGGAACGCCGAAAGAACTCGTGATTTTCAACGGAGCCGGAGACGAGGAGAACTCGAACCGTTGGGGCGACTACTCCAGCATGACAGTCGACCCTGTCGATGGGTGCACCTTCTGGTATGTGACGCAGTACTTCGCGCAGAATCAGACTGGAACCGAGATCAACTGGAACACCAGGATCGGAAATTTCAAGATCTCGAGCTGCATACCGAAGTAGAATCTGGACTCGAAGTGACTTCTTCGTACTCCCCTGACAAGATTGAAGAACCGCGCCCCTTGGCCCCCGCGCTGGGCGGGAATATCATCTGATTTGGAGGCTTGCAACGTGCCGGTGGAAACTATGACCCTAGCAACCAGCGATCGCGATACCGACCGGGTGGACATTCTTGGCGTCCGAGTGCGCAGATGGAACCTTGCCCAGACTCTCGACGCCGTGGAAGACGCCATCCGCAGCGGGCAGCGCACCTACGCCGTATTCAACAACGTCTATAACGTGATCGAGGCGCAAAGCGATCCGGAATATTGCCAGGCTCTCAATGACGCCGATTTCCCCATGCCCGATGGCATCCCGCTGGTGTGGGCCAGCCGTGTTCTCGGCAAGCCCGTGGGCAGCCGGGTTTGCGGCCCGGATTTCCTGGTGAACATGAATGCCCGCGCGGCCGAAAAAGGCTACACGGTTTTCATCATGTGCGGCGGAGACAGGAAAGCGGAGCGAACCGCAGCCGCGTTTCAGGCCATGTATCCCAGCATCAAGATCGTGGGCGCCTGGACTCCGCCCTGGGGGCCGATCGAGGGCGAGAACAACAAATACATTCTGGGTGAGCTCGCCCGCACTCAGCCTGACATCTTCTGGGTGGGGCTGGGCGCGCCGCTGCAGGAGCGCTGGGTTTGGACCAATCGCAACCGCATTGAGGCCCGCTTCACCGGCGCGGTCGGCGGCGCATTCGATTATCACATTGGGATGCGCAAGCGCGCTCCGCAATGGATGCAGCACCGCGGCCTGGAATTCTGGTACCGCATCGGCCAGGATCCCAGCCTGTTTTGGAAGAAGCGCCACTACCAGGATTTTCACAAGTTCGCATTGCCAGTCCTGCGGCAGGCGATAAAGCAGCGCTTCTCTTAAGCGTAAGAGCGGGCACCCAAGCCCGCAGGCTCACTCTACTCTGCAGGGCCGTGTCCAACCTCACGCTTGGGCGGGCGCTCGTGGCCCTCCTCGCTTCAACCCTCCCTTCAGCCTCTCTCTTACTTCACAGATAAGCTCGGCCAAGGGAAATCCTCGCCCAAGCGGAGCTCGAACGGGGCACCCTGGGACGCCGCAGGTCACAGGGTGCACCATTATCGGTGCTAGATTTTGCTGAAAAAAAACTCTTGTTTTCGCCCAAAATCTAGAAAACAAAGGACCGGGAATTTTTCTGCCTCGTAGATCTATGGTTCTTAAGATAGTTAGAGGCAAAATCCTGGAAACATTGGAGTTACGGCGTCTGCTGGTTGCTTGAGCCAGCCGCTTTCCCTTCGCGACGATTCGCAGCGGCCCGAAGAGCTGCGTCCGTGATTCAATTGTCAAAGATCGATGCTCAAAGATCAATGGTCAAAGATCAGTGATTATCTTCAAGATAACCAGTCCGTCTATATGTTATCGGAAGTGGTCGCCGCGATCAAGGAGAAAGCGGGCGGCGCCGAGGTCAGTTCCAAATTGGGAATCTGGCGTCGAGGCTTTCGGCAAGGTACGGAGAAGCGGAAAACGATTAGGGCACGCGAGCACCGCGACAGGCGTTCTCGTCATTCACGGCCAGCCCAGCAACGGCATTGGTCCCTGCGGGGCCTGCATCGAATCGTAGGTCTTACGGCACGGCTGAAGAGGTTGCAGGAAAATGCGGTTACTGGGGCGACATCGAGCCCCAGCGGCTAAAGCCGGACCTATTTTTCATCGAGTTACGGTATGCCTGAAGGCATACCCTGATACGAATCGAGAGTTTTTCGCAACCTGTGAAGGCATACCCTGATACGAATCGAGAGTTTTTTCTGCAGGCTCTGAAGCCGTGCCTTCCACGAATCCAGCTCTACTGCTGCACGTAGACGTAATCACCGAACTGTTGCAGGGTGAAGTCGAGGAGACCGTCGGAGTTGAAGTCGCCGGGCGCCAGACCCAATGCACTGCCCGTGCCCTTCAACACGGTGACGGTTGACTGGAAGGTGCCGTCGCCGTTGCCGAAACGTACATTCACTTTGGGACCGGGTTCGATCGAAACCATCAAGTCGGTTTTGCCGTCGGAATTAAAGTCTCCGACAGCGAATGATTCAGCCTGACGGTTGCCCCCGGCGGCGTAATACACGATGTGCTGGAACGCTCCCTTGCCCTTGTTGAGCAAAATGCCGATCTCATCGTTCCACAGGACCGCGAGATCGAAGGCGCCGTCTCCATTGAAGTCATCCACGGCAAGAACGCGTCCGAAGGTGTTGAAGCCGACACCTTTGTTGAGAACCGTGGTGTGGGGTGTGCCGAAAGTGCCGTCGCCGTTGCCCATCATCAGCGAGACGCTGCCGTTGTCCGTATTGCTGGCGACTGCGAGGTCGAGCTTGCCATCGCCATTGAAGTCGGCGGTGACCACATCGAATGGCTGGCTCAGGGTAGTGTAGTTCGTCTGAGTCTGAAAAGTGCCGTCGCCGTTTCCGAGAAGAATGGAAACCTGGCCGGTGTAGCCTCCGTAATCGACTGCAGCGATATCGAGATTGCCATCGCGATTGAAGTCGCCAACAACAATTCGTCGCAGGTCGGTGAAGGATCCGAATGTTCCCTTGAGCGTGAAAGCGCCGGTGCCATCGCCGAGATAGACGCTGATCGAATTGTCCTGGGTAAAGGCAAAGTCGAGCTTGCCATCGCCGTTGAAATCGCCAAAGGCCATGCCGCGCGGAGGGTCGATGAGGTTTCGATCGATGAAGGAGCCAAAGTCGAATGTACCGTCGCCGTTGCCGAGCAGACACAAAATCGGAGCGCTGCCGCTGATGATATCGAGCTTGCCATCGCCATTGAAATCCGCAACGAGCGCTGACCACGACGAGACGTTTCGGTCGTAGAGGTTGGGGGCGTTCAAAGCGATAGTGGTAATCGGAGCGTGAACTTCGACGGTTCCGTAGCTGGAACTCGAGATTCCTCCACCCGGAGCGGGGTTGGTCACGGTGATAAAACCGGCAGTTGGATTTGCGACGTCAGAGCTCAGGATTTGCGCCTGGAGCTCGCGAGTGGATACGAATGTGGTCGTGCGCGCGCTGCCGTTCCAGTTCACGACTGCGCCGCGGACAAATCCGGCGCCGTACACCGTGAGCGTGAAGCCGCTTCCCACCGGCACAGCCTGTGGGCTAACGGGAGCCGTGACCGTGGGGACGGCATGGGTGACCGCCATGGCAGCGACCGACAGGCAGAGTATCCCGGTGGCAAGAAGAAGCCATTTATGCAGTCGGAGACGAGTCTTCATTAATTCCTCACGGCGTTCTGGAAACCCTGGGTTAGAGAGGAGCGAGTTTCCTCGGTGGGGGCCCGGTTAACAGATTGCACTCTACAGATCGGGCTGTCAAGATGAACGAGTTTGCACATTTGTGGCGTCCGGAACCCCGTATTTGGCGGATTTGTGCCATGTTGGGGGAGCGGTTTCGAGCGCGAAAACGGGAGTCGATGCATGCGCTATTTCGAAGAAGCCTTCGGTCAACGCTTAGAAGATTGCAACAGGGGTTCGCTCTCCGGAATGTAGGGCGAGGAGTCGTCGCCGAGCGAGGCATCGACGATGGCCATGAACTTTCGGGCAAAGGCGACGATGCGAGCATCGTGATCGGCGGGTGAATACGTGGGGACTTCTTCCTTCGCCAGGAAACTTGAAATGGCGTGCGCACAATCGTCAGCATCGCCCATACGAAAGAAAGACGAGCCCGGGGCGGCCTGTTCAATGTGCACCGGGAAGTCCGAAGCGATTACAGGCTTGCCCAGGGCGCGGGCATCTTCGATGACCGTGCTCCAGCCTTCGAACTTTGAGGGTTGCAAGACGACTTTGCAGGCGCGAACCAGGCACATTTGATCGTCGCGCGGGATCATACCCAGAATGTGTACCTGCGATTCAATGCCGAGCGCTTTGATTTGCGCCTTGAGTTTAGGGAAGAACTCAGGATGGCGGTTGTCTTGCGTGGGCCCGGTGCATACCAGATGCACGGTCAGGCCTTGCTGTTTGAGTTTCGCAGCCGCTCGGAACGCGGTCAGATGATCTTTGTGAATCCAGAACTGATTACACAGAATGACATAAGAACTGGGAAGCTTATATTTTGCTACAACGGGTGCAGGATCCTGAAACCACGATGGGAGCGGCACGGTGGTGAAGTGAAGAATATGGGTGCGCGCCATCGGAGGTCCGTAAGCGCGGATGGCATCTTCGAGCGCGCAACGGCTGCTGAAAACTACGTGACGGTTGGGATCGCGGAGTAAAGCGGGAAAGCTTTTGTCGCGCGCGGCCCGGGCCAACCGTGAAAAGAATTCAGGCAAAAAGCAATGTTGAAGGTCGGGGATCCACGCAATGGTGGTGGGCATCAAGCGGGTGTAGGCAACGGATACAGGGAACACAACTTCGACGCGGGCCCGACGCGCTGCTTTTGCCAATTCCGGCGCGGCTTCGCGCAGCAGGACGGCTGAGGCTCCCGAACTGAGCCGTTGCGCCAACACAGCAAAGCGGGTGTTGCCAAATATCTTGTCGAGGAAGGATTCGTAGACCACGACGTTGTCGGCGAGTGAAGCTACTTCTTCGAACAACTCGGCATTGCTGCGGCAAAACAAAGTAATGCGAGGACGCTCGGTCGCGGGCAGGTGCGATAAGGCGCGCACCAGATTATGCGTATAGATCACTCCGCCGCGCCAGCGGTCGAGAGCGACGATGCCAATATGTGGCTGTGAACCGCTCACGATAAGACTCCTTCGTAGCGCAGGAGCTCGCCGAGCCCGCGCGACAAATCGGTATGAGGCGACCAGCCGATCATGGAGCGGAGCGCAGCCACGTCGGCTTGCAGATGGGGTCGCTCGATCGGGCGTACTTTCTTTGGGTCGGTCTCGATGGTTAAGGGTTTGCCGAGAAGAACGGAAATGCGCTCGACGACTTCCTGGATGGACACAGAAAACCCGGTGCCCAAATTAACAGTCGCAACTCCAGGCTTGGACTTTTCAACCATCTCAACCACCGCGCGCGCGGCGTCCACCACCGGGACGAGATCGCGTTTTGGGGTCACGCTTCCCAGACTCAACACCTTCGACCCATTGGCGTTCTTGATCTGGGTAATGATCTCGGGAAGTATGTGGGGGTTGGTTTCGTGTGGTCCGTACAGGTTGAAGAGGCGGCCGACTACGAAATGGCGTTCGGGGTGCAAAGTCGCTTCCAGTTGAATCAACTTTTCGCCGGTCCATTTGGTAAGGCCATAAATGCTGAATGGACCTGCCGGATGGGATTCGTGATGCGGCTTTTCGCTGGCCGGGTAGACGTCTGCGGTACTGGCGAACCAAAAGCGAAGTACGTTGGCCTCGCGGCAAGCGGTCAGGACGCATTGTGTGCCGTTAATATTCAGGCTGACGGTGAGGCTGGGATCGCGGTTGGCTGCGGGGATGAAGTGCAGCGCGGCCAGGTGAATTACTGTGGCCGGGCGTTCGCGCAGGAATATCTCAGTCATCGCCGCCTGGTCGCGAATATCCTGGCAGATGAACTTGAAGCGGGGATGGGTGGCAAACGGTGCCAGAAACTGCCACTTTCCAGAAAACAGGTTATCCAGCCCGATGACGGGAACTTGCTGCTGCAAAAGATGTTCCACGACATGGGAGCCGAGAAATCCGGCCGCACCAGTAACCAACCAAGGCTTTGAGTTCATTTTGGTCCACGAAGGGGCGGGGGACGTGCCCCGAGCTAACTCCCAAGATAAAGCCATACACCCCTGCGGCGCAAGCATTTGTTTTGCCTGCGCCTCATCTTCGCTATCATCAAGCTAGCAAAGGATATTTCTCGGCAGCCTGTCATGCCGGGAGGCAGGGAACCTGTAAAACTGTGCGGGGACAGCGTAAATCTGGCGCTTAGTGGCAGCTTTTGATGTTGACAGGAGTTGAAGGAATCATCAGACTCGTGCGGGTGAAACGGGTCTGTTGGAGTGTCTTGCCAGCAGCACCTATTCTCCCGCACCGAGTCGCAATCACTTAATCATTGTCGGGGCCTTCCATCGGTGTTTTGTCGTTGATGAAGTAGTTGGCGTCTAGAGGCGCGGTAATTTTCTTGAAACGGCTTGCTTTGTTGGAGAAGTTGAAAAACTCCTGCAGATCACCGTTGGCGTAGGAATCCGCATAGGTGCCGGGAGGAATCGGGCCGAGGCCGCCGAAGACGTCTTCGACGAACCTTAACACTGAGCCGAAGTCATGGTTCGTATTGCTGATGGTGGCGGCTGGAGTGTAGGCCGAGACCACGAGAAATGGAACGCGGAAACCGTACTCGAACGATGCAGCTTCGGGCGGTGCGCCGGAAGGAAGCGCGAGGGGTGCGACGTGATCGTACCAGCCTCCCCAATCATCCCAGGTGATGAGGATCGCGGTGTCGTACCAATAGCCCTTGTTGCCGTTGGTCACGTCACAGGTGGTATTGCTGCCGATGGCATTGACGATTGACGCTACCCATGCCGGGCCGGTGCCGTTGGTCGACCCTGCGTGATCGGACTGCGGCGCGTTGGGAATTACCCAGCTCACCTGGGGTAGCACGCAATTCGTATTTTGAATGTCTTTCAACACATCCGACGGGGTGAGATCGAGATGAGAGAGATACTCGGAACCGGTACAGACGAGCTGCCCTTGGGAATTTTTTTCAGGCACGCAGATGTGGTCGATTGCATCCGGCGCTGACCAGAGCGATCCCGCGCCTGGCGTGTAGTACTTCCAACTGATGGGTTGGAAGGGTTGGGGCGGGTTATCGAGCAAATCTCCCAGGGTCTGGTGCTCGAAGCACGGGTACATGGTGGTGGATTCGCTATCGGTGTTGGGATTGATCAACTGAACGGTTTCGCCGTCGGGAGGATCCATTTCGGCGGTAGGCGCGATGCATCCCAGGTTGGCGCCGATTGGCTGTTTTCCGTTTAGCAGCGGGGCCTCGGAAGCGAACCAGGTGGGGTCGTTGCCGTTTCCAGCCTGCGAAGTGCCGCCGAAAAGGAATTGATGAGCAGTAAAACTTTCTCCCTGATTGCTCTGGAACATATTGTTCGCGTATCCGTATTGCGACGCGATCTGGAAGTAGGGAGCCACATCTTTGTATTGAACGTAGGCGTACTGCGGGTTAGGCGGCGGGCATTGCGTGCCTTTGGGCAGGTTGGTATCGCAGACCACGTGGATGCGGTTGGCCCCATCCATGGCGCAGTCGCCCGTGGTTGCGTTAAGGTCGCACATGGCAAGCCAAGTCGGGTGGGAGTGAACCGGATCGTAGTCGTCCACCGGGTTGTTGTCTCCGGAGTTGTATACCGACGACAACGGGATCGAGATCAGCGGAACCTTAACCACGGTCTTCTTGCCGTTGGCCCAGTGCGAGGCCAAGCCTTCGTTATTTGGGGCGAGCGCGGCACCCGGCAAGTAATACTGATTGTTGGGCGAATTGCTGCCAAAGAGATTGTCGGGGGTCCGGTTCTCCTGAATCACGATAATGACGTGTTTGATAGGGCTCGGATATTGAATCTGAGCCTGGGATACGATTGACCCGAGAACCAACAGTAAAAGACCCCTGGTGGCAAATTTCATTGTTTCACCCCTCCTGGAACGACGTCTTAGATGACGCGGCGCGGATTAACGTTGGGAGTTATTTCTAGTCGGGGGAACCGACCTGCTTATGCAAACTATGACTCCCAAAGGCCGGACTGTCAAGGCAAAATGGCAGCCTGGTGCGGATCTTGCAACTAAATCCTCGCGAATGAATTCGTTGTCTTGGGGGGGCGCCCGAACTGGATAAATAAAACGCCCCCGGTTGCCCGAGGGCGTTTCGGTTACTTGTGGGTGGTTACTGCTTTTTGTTGTTGTGCTTGTCCTTGTAGATCTGTTTCGAAACCTTGTTCTGCTGTTGATTAATCTGATTCTTCTGCTGCTGGGTCAAATGGCCGCCGTTGGCTGCGCGATCAGCTCGCTTCTCCTGGTTAATGGCGGCTTCTTTGTTCTCCAGGTTGCTGGCTTCACCTGCGGTTAGCTGTCCGCTCTTTATGCCTTGGCCGATGCGGTCTTGCTGATTTTCCGAGCGCTGGCCGATTTTCTGCGAGCCGTCGTATTGAGTCGCGGCGTTATGCTTGTCCTGATAAATCTGCTGCGAAAGTCCTTTTTGCTGCTGCTCCAGGGCAGTGCGATCGGCGGAGGTCAAATGCCCGTTGTCCTCGGACTTCATTGTGTTCTCTTCCTGGTTGATCTGCGACTCTTTCTTCTCCAGGCTGCCAGCTTCTCCGGCGGTGAGAGAACCATTGTCTACGCCATTGGCGATGCGGTTCTGCTGAATCTGTTTCCGCTGGTTGACCGTCTTGTACCCGTTCTGCGGCGGAGTAGTGGGCGCCGCGGGCGAGGTCGGTGCGCCGGCGGTTGGTGAAGTACCGGGCGCTGGCGCCGCGCTCGTAGTCGGCGCAGCTGGCGGGTTGGCCGGAGCGGTAGATGTCTGCGCACCGGCGGGTAACAGAAACGCGGATAAAGCTGCACTCAGCAATGCCATTTTAGTGTAGTTCGTCATATTCAAGTTTCTCCTTGTAGGGGGTTGTCCACTGTTCCTCGGTCTCGTGCAGACTCCGTGGCCGTCAAAGTCCAAAACACCGGATTCCTGGAATAGTTGCGCGGGGGTCAGCTCATACCCGCGCAGGTGCGAAGCAACCTATTGATTCCAAAGATCAAGATGGGTTGTTTACTCTTTCGCGTGAGCATTGAGGATACCGTGTGCGAGCCTTCTTGTCCATTAACTTGAGAGGGGACGAACTCGCAGCCCCGCTGGCGCTGATCTTCATCCCGTTAATCGTCGTCGCGTTAATCTTTGTCGCTCTAATCGTCGTCGAGAGGGATGGGTGGAGTTTTGTCGTGGAGGAAATAGTTGGCGTCGTAGGGTGCGGGAATCGTACGGAAGCTGTGCGGCTTGGTAAAGTCAAAACAGTCGGAAAGATTGTCGGCGCGCGAGTCCGCGAATCCGAGCGAGCCGAGGTCGAACTTCTCCTCGATGAATTTCAGAATGCTGCCGAAATCATGGTCGACGTGAGAAATATAATGTTGCCTCGCGTAGGATGACACCACGATCATGGGCACGCGGAAACCGTATTCATAAGAGTCATAGATGGTGGGCGGCACGTGGTCGTACCAGCCTCCCCAGTCGTCCCATGTAATGAAAATGGCGGTATCGGACCAGTAGGGGCTGTTGCCGACGGCATTCACAATCGACGCTACCCAGGACGGCCCAGTGCCCATATTGAAGCTTGGGTGGTCGGACTCGGCTCCATTGGGAATCACCCAGCTCACGGCCGGCAGCTGAAAGCCGGAGATGTCGGAAAGAACCTGCTTGGGATTCAAAATGACGTTCTTCCAATCCTGACCAAAGCGAATATGTTTGATCGCGTTCGGCCCGGTCCAGATTGTGTTGGCTGATTCGGTGTAGTAGCGCCAACTGACTCCTTTGGCATCGAGCAGATCGAACAAAGTCAAATGCTCGAAACACGGGTACATTCTGGAAGACTCGTTCCCCATGGGATCAATCAATGCGACGTATTCTTTGGCGGGAGCGGTGCACCCGGTGTCGTCGCCGGTATCAGGCGCACCGAGTGGATTTTCGGCAGCAAACAAGTCGCTGGTCTCGAAAGGCGCGGAGGTCCCGGAGATGATGAATTGGTGAGCAGGGAAGCTCGGCCCCTGATTGGTCTGGAACATTCGATCGGCGAAAGTGTACTGCTCGGCCAGCTGGAAATACGGTGCTACTTCGGCCGGGTTCACAAACTTGAATTGAGCAGCGGCCGGCGGGCATTTGGGAGGTCCGTTTCTGCAAGTGATGGGAAGCTTGTCAGCTCCGTCCATTTTCCCATTGTCGTACATCAGTTCGAATGAGTTGTGTCCGTGGGCGATATCGTAATTGTTGCGAAGCGGCTGCGGCTGCATCTTAATAATCTGACCTTTGGAATTCAATCCGCTGCTGGCGATGTCGGCGCCCTCGGCAACCAAAACGGGGTCCTGAAACATGTTATCGGTCGAACGGTTCTCCTGGAAAATCACAATCACGTGCTGAATTTTCTGCGCGTTCAACGGTGCGATTGTAAGCGGGGCGAATAGCAAGAGAAGTGAGATTGCACGCTTCATTTCGACTCCCGGGGGATTACAGAATGGATGGACCTGCCGCTTCCTCGCTCGGATTCCCATGGTACTTCCGAGCCGCGGGCATTATACAACGGATTGGCCGATTTTGATTCTTTTGCGGAGCGGAAAATTCCAGAGAAATGCAAATCAGGCGTGGGGCCCTGGTTGAGGTCCCACGCCTGTTGTAGTTGAGGTTGAAAGGCCGTGGTCTATCGCGATTACTCGGGAGTGGCGACGAAGCCAGTGCTGATGTCCCCGCTGCCGAAGAAGCCTACGAGCTGGCCCTTGTCGTTGATGCCATTGACCGTGGTCTGGCCAACGCCCTTGGGATCGTCGACTGACGCGAACTTGCCGTTCTGATAGACGAACCCGTGGCTTGCACCGGCGCTGTCGGTGTAGAAACCGACAACTTGGCCTTTGTTGTTCAGACCCAGAGCCTGGGTGCCTGTGCTATCAGGAAAATCGAGCGTGGTGAACGTGCCGAGGTTCAACAGAAAGCCGTGATTCACCATGTTCGTGTCGATATAAAATCCACAGACCTGCTGCTCGTTGTTGATCCCGGTCGCCTGAGCCCCGTTGACGGCGGCCGCAATGGTGATGACTTCAAAAATCCCTCCGTATTCGTCGTAGACGTACGGGAAGTCGGGCGTGCTGTTGGTGGCGCTCATGCTGTAGTAGCCGGAGGCCTGACCGTGATCGTTCTGGCTCAGAAGCTGGTTGAAGGCCGTTCCCGGATAGTCGACCGTGAAGTATCCGGAGGTGCCGCCGAAGAAGCCGTGAGTCACGTTGCTGCTGTCGACGTAAAAACCATCCGTGCGGCCGTTGTTATTGATCCCGATAACCTGGGTCATAGCCGAGCCGGGATAGTTCTCGGTGGTGAAATCGCTGGGCGGAACGAGTGTGAAACCGCTGTTGCTGTTGAAGTTGTGGTACCCCGCGATTTTGCCGTTGTTGTTAATGCCGAGCAACTGGGTAAAATTGTCGTGTGGGTACTTGATGTTTTTGAAGCTGTATTTGGTAGCGGGAGCCTGAGCCCATCCTGAAGCGCACAGAGCAAGTCCGAGACCGAAAGTTAGAGCGAGCGATTTTAATTTCATTTTCTTCTCCTTGTGATCTGATGAATGTGTTGGTTTGAAGTTTGAAAGAACGAGCAAACTTAGTGCCGCTATCTCCTGGCGATGAACATAGCCGGTCCGCAGTAACTACCGGATGACCTGTTTTCCCGCTCACTTATAAAGGCGACATTTCGAAACAAATTCCCTCACCTTCACGCTTTTTATTTCGTTTTATTTCTGATTCAGGCTTTTTTCCGTCGAAACCCAGCAGAGACGGCGGGCAATCAACGCGCCCGGCGGTATCCAGCTCTGCGAATGGTTCGGCCAACTTCGGAGCAATTGCGAGTTTTCTCGCTCCACCGCAAAGCGAGCCGATGAAAACGCGCAAACTCTTTCACGTTGACACTGGTAAATCGAAATGCCAAAATCGCGCTAGTTTCTGGTCTTCCTGACGCCTGCCGGGCATCGGCATTTCGGCTTGAAGTTGCAACATTCGCGCGCTCTGCAGGAGGCAATTCGTCCGCATGGAATTCATCTTTTCCAAGACGTCATCCCTCGCGCTCTTTATTCTCGCTCTAATCCTCATTGGCAGCAGGGTAGCGGTGGGACAGTCAGAGAGCGTGGTCTACAGCTTTCAGGGCACAACGGACGGTGACATTCCGATGGCTGGCTTAATCTCTGACGCCGCAGGCAATTTCTACGGCACGACCAACGGCATCGGCGCTCCATGTCACACGGATTGCGGCACGGCCTTCGAACTGACGCCAGCGACCGGCGGAGGCTGGAACGAGATCGTGCTCCACAATTTCATCGGCGGTGGTGATGGTAGAAGTCCTGTCGGCGGCCTCATTTTCGACCAGGCTGGTAATCTCTACGGCACGACGGAGTTCGGCGGCTCGGATGTTGATGAAGGAACGGTTTTCGAGCTATCGCAGCAAGCCGGGGTCTGGACGGAAACCATTCTTTATAAATTCAAAGGCGGAGCCGACGGCGCGCAACCCACCGCTGGCCTGGTTTTCGACGAAGCCGGGAATCTTTATGGCACGACCTTGGCCGGTGGAGAACCACGATTTGGCTATCGTGACAACGGCACGGTCTTCCAGCTCAAACCGTCGCAGGGGGGGAACTGGACCGAAACCGTGATTCACACGTTTGGAGTGGGCAAGGATGGATTTCAACCCTACGCCGGTCTGACGATTGACCAGGCAGGCAACCTATACGGCACTACGCTTGCGGGCGGAGGAGGGAATTGCCAATATTTCGGTACGCCCGGTTGTGGTGTGGTCTTTCGGTTGGAGCCGCCTGCCAAGCAGGGCGGCGCCTGGACCGAGAAGGTGCTTTACCGGTTCAAGGGCGGCACCGGCGACGGCCAGGCTCCCGACGCCGCATTGATCTTTGACACCAAGGGCAATCTCGACGGAGTGACGCAGCACGGTGGAATCTGCAGCGTGTCTAGCTTTTGTGGCACAGTCTTCCAATTGACACCGGGTGCTGGCGGCACTTGGACAGAGGGCGTGGTTTACAGCTTCACAGGTGGGAGTGATGGAGGTTTTCCACGCGGTAGCCTGATTCTCGATACGGCCGGCAATCTCTACGGTACGACTGAATTTGGCGGCAATGGCGTTTGTCGAGACAACAACAGCTGTGGCACAGTTTTCGAGCTGACGCCCTCGAAGAGCGGTCCCTGGAGTGAAACCGTCCTCTATAACTTCACGAAGGGCCGCGACGGATACTGGCCTGTGGCTGGCTTAATCCAGGGAAAATTTGACGCGCTCTTTGGCACGACCGTTCTAGGCGGAAAGGGAATGTGCAAGAACGGCAATAAAATCATAGGGTGCGGTACGGTGTTTAAAATCCATCTCTGACCTCTGAACTCGCAGCTGTAAACTTCATACTTTCATTTCGGAAATCCCCGCTCTCAAATAAATGGAGGCAGGCTGCAAAACCGAGCAGCCTGCCTCTAAAACGTCCTTGCATCATCTTTCGAACATCGAACTACTGCTGTTTGCCAGTGCGTCCAGCCTTGTTGCCGCTGGCAGCGCAGTAATCCTGGTCGCCCTGAATGCTCAGGACGGCCCCGCCGACATCACCACCGGCTTCGGTAAAGGTGCATGCGCCACCACTACCGTTTGCCGCAGTAATGCCGGACTGCTTGAAGTGAGAGCGCAAGACGCCCATCGAGCTGAGGGGGAGGAAATCCGGGTAGATGTTCACGACTTGAGTCTGCGCCGTGGAGATCAGAGCGGCCACTCCCGTTGGGACCGGGGAGTGTGAGACCACGCGCAACGTATTCCAGATTGGGTAATCGCCAGCCGACACGTTGGCAAAGCTAACGATGCCGGGGCACGGAGCAGTGCAAGTGGGAAATGTTCCGTCGATGTAATTCAGGTTGATGGGGTCAACGCCGTCTACGGCAAGGTAGCGGACGTTCGGCGACTGGCCGGCGAAATTGCCGACGCTCCAGAAGCCATAGCCGATCGAGTCCCCGGTGGCGGCTGATTCAATCTCAGCGAGTTCTTCGCCGTTACCGATTGCTCTCCAGCGGAAACCTCCGCCGTTGGACAGGTTCAGCGGGTTGCCGCAAGGTGCTCCGGGGCAGGTTGTGCCCTGACCCGTCGCCGGATTCACTCCAAGTTCCTGGGTCGAATTGGTCTCCAGGTTCCGCGGAATGTCGAATTCCGTCACCGTGAAGGTTCCAGAAAGCGGTTCGCGGGTTATGACATTGAGCGGCACCGTAGCCTGCCCTGGGACCGACGTCAGGTCTTTGGTGTAAGCATAGCTGCCGTTCAAAGCCAAGGTGAGATCGCGACGGTTGATGTTAAAGAATGACGTCGAGTCACCAAAATGACCAGAATTCTGGCCGCTCCCCTGTTGCGCGTTAACGGCGATAACCACGACTTGGACTCCGACATCGGTCGTCTTGTGTGCCGGAATCGCCTGGCCAGTGATCGGGTCGGTTCCGCTGAGAGCGTAAAGGGCGGGCGTCGCCGTCTTGGTGCTGAAGTGGCTCAGGATAGGAGTTCCAACCGGGCCCGGTCCATAACCGAGGCCGTCATAGTTGGTAGTGTTTAGGGCAGTCAAAACACGGGTTTCTTCGAACAAAGCGTCTTCTGGACGAATATCCGAAGGCGCAGCGTTGAAGGCCTGACCTTGAAGAACGTTAATCACCGTCTGCGGGATCGCGGTGTCGGTAAGGGTCGGAATCAGGTTGGCTCCAGGCGTCCCAGCTGGTTCCAGCATGTTAAAGGTCGACGCCGGGGCGGCGAAAAACAACTGTTGCCCGACGATGCTGTCTACCGCAATATAAGCACAGACGATCGTGGGGTTGCTGGAGTTATTCCAAACAATCCAAACGTTTCCGGTCTCCAGGAGGCCGGTTCCACGGTTGTCCACTCCCTGGGCTCCGTTCTTGAAAGTCCAAATGTTCTGTCCGCAGATCCCACCACCTTCAGCCGGCCCTGCAGCCAACGCGAAGGAATTGAATGCGCCGCTCGAGGCCTGCGGCGAGAAAGTAAGGTTTGACTGCTGCAAAGCAGTTCGCTCCGATGAGCATAATCAAGGCTAGCGACATCGCCGCCGCCAGTTTCGTGGCTCTCTTCGTCATTTCAGTAGTCCCCTTCGGCGCGGGAGCTCAATCGAAATGTCTTCCCTAGCGCGGCCTCAAGGTTGCCCTCGGGCTGTTACACGCCGATGACCTGTGCATGAATGTTAGGTTAAAATTTGGCTACCGAGGCGTAAACAGGCGCGTCAAAGGCCTTAGAAATTCGTGGTGAGACGGAGATCGTAGCTGCGCGGGGGAGCAATGGCGTTGCCGGAAAACAGGCCAGCGAAGTCGATGACGTTTAGCCGGTTATTGATGTTCTGAACGTCGGCTTGCAACCGCATGGCTAGCTTATCCTTCTTCCACAGATCGGCTCCGGCCGAAGCATCGATCGAGAGCGAAGGCTTCACCCGGCCCACGTCGAAATTCACTCGACTCACGATTGCCTGTCCATACTGTGCGACCGCTTGTACTTCCGTTCCATCGAATTCCACCGGCAGACCACTGCCGTATTCGGCGCCCAGCGCCAGCCAAAATCGCTCAACGATCTGATAGCGGAAGCGAGTTCGTACGGTATTGCGCTGGTCCTGGCTAACCCAAAAGCGCCCATTGGTCTGGCTGAGGGCATTCGTGGCGTCGGTCCCGAGAAATAACCCGCCGGTGACTGGAAGATACGCGGAACCCACCATGTAAGAGTAGCTGACAAATCCCGACAGACGGCGCCAATGCGGAATATCGACTTTTCCTTCGGCTCCGTAAATGTTCGATTTGCGAAAGGCGATTGGGAAGCTGACGGCAGTATCGAGCAACTGATCATCGTCGGCGTAGTTGTTCACGCGCCGGTCGAAGTAATTGACGTCCAGCCTGAGTTTTTGGAGAAAGCCCTTAGTGAATCCGACCTCGTAGTAATTTCCGTGCGAAGGTTCGACTGGCAGGCGCAGAACTTCGGGATTCAAGGAGACGATTTCGGGGGAACTCGACAGCAGGATATTTTCGAAGTCGGGAGTTTGAAAAACTCGATCGTAGGATGCGTGCAGCACCAGATCGGCCGAGCGAAAATAGCGCGAGACTCCAAGGCGCGGACTCACGGCGTTCTGGTTTACCAACAGTTGATAGTGATCCCAGCGAAGGCCTGCGCTCACGGTCCAGTTGCCGAGGCGGATCAAGTCCTGCACAAAAGCAGATTGCTCGAGACTAGGACGATTCTCGGCGAAGTTATAGGTGGGTGGCGTGCCAGGATCGAATTGAGTGAAGTCCGTGATGACATCGCTGAAGTGCTCGCGAAGGAATGTGGAGTCCGATTCGATGCCAGCCTTCCATTCCTGCTTGCCGTGATGGATTGAAATTGTGCCTTTGAAATATCCCTCTCGAAAACCGTTCTGCTGGAGGACAATGATGGGCGTCGAGAACGGGTTTGACGAGAGACCTTCGGAGTCATCCCTGACCATGCCGTGGAGATCTGCTACAACGTTCGGCGAAAACAAATGCTGGTAAGACACAATTCCCATCGTCTCGTAATTGTTCTTATCCTGGCGCTGACCTGCTGTCTCTTGGACTAACTCGTTGGGCACGAGAAAACGGGAGAATTCGTGGCGGACCGAGAGACTCAGGCGGTCGTGATTGGTGAAATCTCGCTCGTAGCTCGCGCCGAAATCACCTGTCGTACCGTTGTTGGTGTAGTTCTCCACGACCGGCGGATTCAAGTAGCGCCCGGTCGTCGCGCCCTCGGCATTAAACCCCAGCGTGTTCTTGCCCCAGCCATACTCGGTGAGCAGATAACCATCAGCTGTGTCGAAGCTGCCACCCGCTAATACGGCTTCGCCGTGGAGGCCTGCTCCAGAATCCTTGGCAGTCGCCATTTCGACCACGCCGCCCATTTTTCGTCCGTACTCGGCCGGAATACCGGCGGTGTAGATACTCATCGATTGGACGTCATCGGCTTCAATCTCGGGGCCAAAACTCGGCGAGCGGTTGTCGGTGAGCGGAATCCCGTCGACCACGAGTTGAGTCTGATATTCCGAGCCGCGTGGGTGCAAAACCGCGTTGCCCTCGTAGAGCCAGCCGGGCTGGGAGTTGACCAGATCCTGTAGCGAACGACCAGGCAGGGAAGTCACGCGGTCCGCGATTGTGTCCTTGCCAATTCGGTTGATGCTGCCGGAGCTGTAGGGATCGATCAGCGTGGCCGCATCGTTGACGGTCACGGAAGTGCTCATGGGTGCAATTCTCAGAATTACGTGATACTCGGCTGGAATCGCGGATCGGATCTCGATCGAATCGGAGAAGGACGCGAAGCCTTCGCGTTGCACTTCGAGGCGGTACACTCCGAAGGGAAGCAGCTTTGCTGTGAGGTTCCCGGTTTCGTCAGTAACCAGAGTCTTGCGGACCTGATTTCCCTCGCTCACCAGTTGCACCGAACTCTTCACGCCGAGCCCGGTCGGATCGGTCACTTTGAGCCGCAATTCTCCGCTGTTGCTTTGCGCGCAAAGCGAGACAGCCCAAAGAATGAGGATTAGACCGCTCTTTTTCGTCAACGCCTTATTCTAGGCGATTCCCCGGTCGCCTTGAACCAAACTATCGTACTGAAGTTCCTGCAAAGGTAAGTCTGGCGGCAGCTTCGGCCAATGCGGTGCCCAGTTCGCGGAGATGGCGGTCTTCGGTGAGATAACTGATTACCATCATTCGGAGCACACTGTGTCCATTCACCCTGGTTTCTGAAATCCAGCGGCGCCCGTCGCGCGTGACTTCATCCACGATACTGTTATGTACTTGCTCCAGTTGTTGCGCGCTCAAGCTTGGTGCCTTGAAACGGAATGCGACAATGGGCAGAACTTGGGGCGCAGCCAACTCGAAATGTTCGGAGGAGTTTATCCACGAGGCGAATCCTCGCGCCAGTTTGAGCTGACGATCGATGTGTTCCTCATAAGCCTTTCTGCCGTGGACTCGCAGTGTGAGCCAGAGTTTGAGCGAGTTCATGCGTCGCGTCCACTGGGTGCTGATGCGCGAATTGTCGATGCCTTTAGCCTCAGCTGCTTTCGGCATGTATGGAGCCGCAACAGCAAAAGCACGTTCCAGCATTTCGGGATGGCAGGTCAGGACTACGCCCGCGGCAAGCGGCATCGCCATCCACTTGTGGGGATCGATTGCGATTGAATCGGCTTGTTCGATACCCCGCAACAGACTCCGGTGCTCGTCGGAAAAGATTGCCGAACCACCGTAGGCCCCGTCGACATGCAACCACAAATGGTGACGCCGGCATATTTCCGAGATTGCCACGATATCGTCTACCGCACCGCTGTTCGTTGTTCCGGTTGTGGCGACCACGCAGAAAGGTTTATTTCCGGATGCAAGGTCGGCCTCGATTGTCCGCTCCAGGATTTGCGGATCGAGTTGTACATTCTTATTCACTGCGATGCGCCGCAATGCTTTTCGTCCTAGTCCGAGCAGGCCAGCCGATTTATCGATCGAGTGGTGGGCCTCGTCGGAAGCGTAGAGGACAGGTCGCGCACCAATCGAAGCCACGCCTTCCTCGATCGCGTCAGGAAACTTCGCCGCTAAAGCCAGCGCCAATCCGCTGAAATTGGCTTCATTGCCGCCGGTGGTAAAGGTGCCGTTGAATTCGCCGGGCCAGCCTACGCGTTCTCCGATCCAGCGGATGGTTTCGTGCTCGATCCTCGAGGCCAACTGCGAACGCTTAACGGTTGCGAGTTGCGGATTGAGCGCCGCTACCAGTGCCTCAGCCATGACTCCGATGTAGGTGGGCGTCGGATTCATCAGCCCGAAATAGTTGGCGCTGGGAACATGAAAACCCTTGTCGACCATTTCGCGGAAAACTTCGTCAAGTAGTTTGTCGGCATCTTCACCGGTCTCGGGCAGGGGATTGTTGAGTGCAGCAAATGTCCTCTGCTCACCCGGAAGCTGAACGGGACGGTCGGGCAGGGAAGCGAAGAAATTATCGATCTGATCGATGAGATGGTAACCGAGACGGCGGCGAGCGGCGGAATCCAGGTCGAAGCGCATGGCAATTTGATTCTAGTGGTTAGGGCAAAGATGCGGTCTATCCGAATCTTGCGTTGAAATCGTAATTTCACAAAAGCAACTGACCTGTCATCCTGAGCGCGGCAGATTTTCCGCGAAGCGGAGAATCTGCGGATCGAAGGACCAAAATATGATCGCGGCGCAATGATGTGGCAAGGTGTTCTCACCAGATTGCTGTGACTGGGAGAATTCCCTGATGCCTTTAGCATGAATTAGCAGCACAGGGATCCTTCGACTGCGGCATCATTCGCTGCGAATGACGCCTTCGCTCAGGATGACACAGTGGGGACGGAGAGATCATGAAAACCATCATCTTGGCTAACCGAAGAACAACAACTACATGAATTTGTTGGCGCATTCTATTCCTTCGGCTCTTCCGGGTTTGGCGCTTTTTCGGGCCGCAGCAGGGGGAACAGAATCACGTCGCGGATCGTGTGGGAATCGGTCAGGAGCATGGCCAGGCGATCAACGCCTACGCCACAGCCCCCGGCCGGCGGCATACCGTAAGACAACGCCCGAATGTAGTCTTCGTCCATCTGGTGAGCTTCTTCGTCGCCTCGCTCACGTTCTTCGAGTTGCTGTTCGAAACGGCGACGCTGGTCCTCGGGATCGTTGAGTTCGCTGAAGCCGTTGGCAATCTCCATTTGCCCCGCATAGATCTCCCAGCGCTCGGTCCAATCGGGTTCATCGGCTTTCTGCTTGGAGAGCGGCGAAATGGCAGTCGGGAACTCGTAGATGATTGTCGGCTGAGTGAACTGTTCCTCGGCCACGGCCTCAAAAAGGTTGGCGATCGTTTTCCCCACAGGTTCATTGGAATCGTAGGCGATGTGTGAGTGAGCCGCGTTGAATCGTTCCACAAGCGTCTTCACCGAATCGTGAGCACCGAAGTCCGGCATGGTTGGCTTTGCCCCAACCGTTTCCGGCCAGTAGTGAATGATCGCTTCGCGCATGGTCATGCGGCGCCAATTCGATCGGCCCAGTCGATCTCGTGTTCACCCCACTTCGTTTTCGTTCCTCCGATGACGTCGACGGCGGCCTGCTCGATTAACTGCTGCGTGAGATCCATGATCCCGCGATAGTCGGTATAAGCCTGGTAAAACTCAAGCATGGTGAACTCGGGATTCCAGCGCCATCCCAGACCCTCGTTGCGGAAGTTGCGATTGATTTCGTAAACGCGATCAAATCCGCCGACCGTCAGCCGCTTGAGATAAAGTTCGGGAGCGATGCGGAGATACAGATCCATGTCGAGCGTGTTGTGATGCGTGATAAAGGGCTTGGCGACGGCGCCGCCCGCAATCTGCTGCATCATGGGAGTCTCGACTTCGATGAAGCCATGCGCGTCGAGAAAACGCCGCATGGATTGCACCAGCTTGCTGCGCTTTAGAAAAACTTCGCGTACCTCCGGGTTCATGACCAGGTCGACATAACGTTGCCGGTATCGCAACTCGACATCGGTCAGGCCGTGCCACTTTTCCGGCAGCGGCAACAGGTCTTTCGAGAGGAATGTAATCTCCTCGACGTGAATGCTGAGTTCGCCGGTGCGCGTCCGGAATAAGTAGCCACTGACGCCGACGTGGTCGCCGAGGTCGAGCAACTTGTAAAGTTCGAAACCCTTTTTGCCGACCGCATCTTTCTTTACGTAGATCTGCAGTTTCTGCCCGCCCTGCTGCAGGTGCGCGAACCCGGCTTTGCCCATCAAGCGAATGGCCATGATGCGTCCGGCGACGCGCACGTTGACTCGCGATTGATCGAGTTCCTCCGCAGATTTTCCCGAGTAATCGGCTAGGATCGTGGGAATCGTGTGGGTGAACTCGTACTTGGTCGGATAGGCGCGTTGCCCCAGCGCTTCGATCTGCTTTAGTTTTTCGCGCCGCAGTTCGTAAATTTTATCGTCGAGTGCCAATGGGTTCCTTTGCTTGGAGAGATAAGAAGATCGATTATAAACAAGCTGTGACCAGAGTCCTTGAAGCCAGCGGCTCTCGGGGGTACTATAAACTGCTTTAACATTTTCAATCGAAGCGTGAGTTGAGGCCCGATGCCACAAAACTACGTTCCCATCTTCATATTTGTTGCCGTCGTGGGCGTATTGATCCCAATCACGCTGCTGGCAGCCAAGCTGATTCGGCCGGAGAATCCAAACCGGACGAAATTGATGCCCTACGAATGCGGCATTGATCCGATCGACAGCGCCCGGGGACGTTACACTGTCCGCTATTACATTATTGCCATCCTGTTCGTGGTCTTCGACGTGGAGACCATCTTTCTGTTTCCGTGGGCAGTGAAGTTCAAGGCGCTGGGAACCTTCGGGCTGTTTGAGATGCTCATCTTCCTCGGTATCCTGATCGTCGGCTACATCTGGATCTGGGGCAAAGGGGCGCTGGAGTGGGTGTAGAGCAGCAATTAACTTAGCAATCAGCATTCAGCCAGGAGAGATTCGTCCGAGTAATACAAACTGCCAAACACCTATGACTGACGCAACTCCCGACGGTGAGACTTTTGTTGCCAGCCGCTGGACGAAAGGGAATTTCTTTTTCCCGATTCGCATAGTGGTGAATTCGCTGCACGTGATCAAAGTAAAGCCCCGCCTTTTCGGCAGTAGTGAGGAAAGCATCGCCATTGCACAGGTCGCGTCCGTACAAATTTCAACTGGAATCATTTGGTCGACGATCCGCATTGACTCGTCGGGCGGGACGAACCCGATCACCAGCCGGGGTCATCGCAAGGGCGATGCGCAGCGAATTCGCGACTTGATCGAGTCGCATCAGGCGGCCGCTCGGCGGACGTGACGCGGCGCACAAGGTCGACTGCACACTCGTCGTTGACACGGTTTCCGCAAGCTGTTAGAAGTTAACGTTCTCCAAACCTGTTCTTGCGCCGGAGGTCTGTGCCTTCGTAGCTATGCCCGAGGAGACAAAATCGTCCGCGCCGCCGCCGAGCGGTGAGCCGAAACCGGCTGCCGGTCATGCGCCCGCCGCGCCGGCTAAACCTGCCGGACCAGCCCCGATTCCGTGGGATTCTCCCATGGTTGCCACACTAAAGGGCCAATACGGCTCCGGCATTCGCGAAGCCAATAGCTACCTTGGCCAAAACTATATGGTCGTGGAACCTTCTATCATTTCCGATCTGCTGCAGATTCTGCGCGACCGGGAACAGTTCGACTACTGCGTGGACATCACGGCGGTGCACTATCCGGAGCGGGAAAAACAGTTCGACGTGGTCTGGATTCTCTACTCTTTCTCAAAGAATGAGCGGATTCGCGTCAAAATCATGATCGCAGACGGCGACAGCGTCCCCAGCGCAGTTTCGGTCTGGGCGACTGCGAATTGGCTGGAGCGCGAAGTTTACGACATGTTTGGGATTCGCTTCGATGGGCATCCCGATCTGAAGCGCATCCTGCTGCCCGATGGCTGGAAGGGCTACCCGCTTCGCAAGGATTACGGCATTATTCAACAGGATCAGGAATGGGTGAAGGCCAACCTGGGGATCGAGAGCGGCCAATAATCATGTCCGACCGCACCATGTTTGATCTCAAAACGACTGATCCGAAACCGGCCGACGAGAAGTATCTCTCTCACCTGGAACTCGGGCAACCCGACAAGACCTTTCTCGACAGCAATGAGCTCATCATCAACATGGGCCCGCAGCATCCGGCGACCCATGGAGTGCTGCGCGTGATTCTTAAGCTGGATGGTGAAAAGGTTCTGGGCACGGAATGCGTCATCGGCTACCTCCACCGCGGAGTGGAAAAGATTGCCGAGAACCGCACTTATACGATGTTCAATCCGTACGTCGACCGCATGGATTATGTGGCCGCGGTCTCCAATGGGTTGGGCTACTGTGAGGCGGTCGAAAAACTTCTTAACATTGAGGCACCGCCGCGGGCGAAATATATCCGCGTGATTCTGACGGAATTGAACCGGCTGGCTAGCCATCAGCTCTGGCTGGGCACGCACGCTCTCGATATCGGCGCGATGACGCCGCTCTTTTATACCTTCCGCGACCGGGAAGAGATTCTCAAGATTTTCGAAAAGTATTGCGGTGCCCGGCTGACCACGCACGCATTCCGCATTGGGGGCTGCCAGTATGAAACTTACGAGGGTTTTGAGCGCGACGTAATCAAGTTCCTCGATTTCGTTCCCCCGAAAATCGACGAGTACGAAGAATTGCTTACCACCAATCGCATCTGGCTGGAGAGAACGAAAAATGTCGGTGTGATTTCCCGGGCTGACGCGATTGCCCTTGGCGTTACCGGCCCGGTTTTGCGAGCCAGCGGCGTGAAATGGGATCTCCGCAAAGCGCGGCCCTACGCAGCGTACTCGGATTTCGACTTCGAAATTCCCATCGGCGCGAACGGTGACACGTACGATCGGTACACGGTGCGCATGGAAGAAATGCGGCAGTCGCTACGCATCATCCGACAAGCCGTGGATAAGATTCCTGAAGGCCCGATTATGGCGAAGGTTCCCAAGGTGATGAAGCCGCCTGTGGGAGAGATTTACCACTCGATCGAGGCGCCCAAAGGCGAACTGGGATATTTCATTGTGAGCGATGGATCGACACAACCCTACCGGGTGCGCATAAGGCCGCCGTCGTTTGTGAACTTGCAGGCGCTGGACATCATGGTGCGCGGAGCTCTCGTTGCCGACGTAATCGCTGTGATCGGCACGCTAGATATTGTCCTCGGCGAGGTGGATCGCTGATGCTCGACTACATTACTTCCTATCTCAGCAGCAACACTACGCCGGGACAGGCGGGCAATGTATTTTGGGCCACCGTTTACATCCTGGTGGTCTTTGGCGGAATTTCCGTTGCCGTTATGGCGATGAATTGGCTGGAGCGCAAGGCTCTGGCGCATTTCCAGATTCGTCTTGGCCCCATGCGCGTCGGCCCCCACGGCCTGCTGCAGCCCATCGCCGACGCCATCAAGCTGATGACCAAGGAAGACATTATCCCCGCTGAAGCCGACAAGTTTGTTTTCTGGATCGCGCCGCTCATTATTCTGTGTGCTTCGTTTGCCGTCTATATTGTTATTCCCTTCGGCCCTACTCACGCCATCACCGATCTGAATATTGGGATTCTCTTCATGCTCGGTGTTTCCTCGCTGAGCGTGTTGGGTGTTGTGATGGCGGGTTGGGCTTCGAACTCGCATTACCCGCTGATCGGCGCGCTCCGTTCCAGCGCTCAGATGGTTTCCTACGAAGTCGCCATGGGTCTGGCCGTGGTTTCTGCCATTGTGATGACCAGCCTGCACGGCCTAGGACCTTATGGAGTCGGCGTCGGCACTTCGGGAACCGGAACGCTGAGCATGATTGGGATCGTCCAGGCACAGCAGGAGCAGCACGTGTGGTTCCTGTTCAAGTTTTTCCCTCTTGGATTTATCGCATTCGGCATCTTCGCCATTGCCATGGTCGCGGAGACCAATCGTGCGCCATTCGATCTGCCCGAGGCCGAATCGGAGTTAACCGCCGGCTTCCACACCGAATACAGCGGCTTGCGCTGGTCGCTGTTCATGCTGGGCGAGTACGCAGCCATGATCGCAGTCTCGTCGATCGCGGTGACTCTGTGGCTTGGCGGATGGTATCGGCCCTTCCCCAACACGTTGACCGGTGAAACTTGGGACCTGGTGTTCTCGCTGTTTCCCGGATTGACTTTCCTCGCGCTGGCCGCGATTGCTTTTGTCGGCGTGCGTCGCATGCCGAAGCATCCTTACTTCCGGGTGCAGACGATTGGTTTGGCTGGGTTCGGCGCGGTGCTTGGCTTGATTGGCTTGATATTGTTCGTGCCTCCAGTGCGTGACCGCATTCAGGATATTTACTGGTTCATCGCGAAGGTGGCTGGATTTATGTATCTGTACATCTGGTATCGGGCCACGTTCCCGCGCTACCGGTTCGATCAACTCATGAAAGTAGGATGGAAGGTGCTGTTGCCGATTGGAATCGGCGTGCTCATCCTGACGGCGATTTTGGGGGTGGTTCTCTAGCCATGGAGCAAGCCATCCAACCCGGCATGCAGCCTGTAGCGACGACGTTCTTCTTTTATTTGTTGTCGGGGCTTATTTTGCTGAGCGGCGTTTTCGTCATCACGCGCAAGAACCCGGTGCATTCCGCTCTGGCACTGATTTTTGGCTTGCTTGCGCAAGCCGGGCTTTACTTGATGCTCTATGCGCCGTTCGTCGCCGGCGTCCAGATCATTCTTTATGCGGGCGGAATCATGGTGCTGTTTCCTGTTTGTGATCATGCTGGTAAACATCGAGCGATCGCAGAGAGAAGAGCAATTCAATAAGCAATGGGTGATTGGGCTTGTCGCGGCCGTCGCATTCGGTGTGACTGTTCGTGCGGTGTACGTGAAGGGAAAGCTTTATTTCCGTATCGTATTGCGCAGCCCGTCGAGAACAGCAACACACAGCAGATCGGCGTGATGCTTTACGGGCAATATATGTTCGCGTTTGAGATCGCGTCGTTGCTGCTATTGGTGGCGATTATCGGCGCAGTGGTGATGGCGAAGAAGAGAATTTGAAACCGCTGCTAGCTTCTGGCTCCTAGCTAAAAGCCGGAAGCTAGCAACTAGAAGCTCTTTATGGCTCCAATCGGCACTGTTCATTATCTCGTGGTGGCTGCGGCCCTGTTTATCCTGGGTGTAATCGGCGTGCTGACCCGCCGGAACGTGGTCATTATTCTGATGTCGATTGAACTGATTCTGAACGCAGTCAACTTGAATCTCGTCGCGTTCTCGCGGCTGTGGGGATTGCATGGACAGGTATTCGCGATTTTCGTGATCACCGATGCAGCGGCAGAAGCGGCAGTGGGCTTGGGAATCTTGATCGCCTTCTTCCGCAATAAGGAAACGGTGAACGTGGACGAAATAGATTTGTTGAAGTGGTAGAAAGGCAGCATTCAGCACTTAGCATTCAGCATTTGGTCCTTGGAGTTGCGACGAGGACCAAACTGCTAAGTGCAAATGCTGAGTGCTAAGTGCTGATTTACTCATGTTCTTTCTAGATCACATCTGGCTGATTCCTCTCTTGCCGGCTTTCGGCGCGGCGCTGATGTTCTTCTTTGGCCGCAAGCTGCAGAAGACGACAGTCAGCGCGGTCTGCGTCGGGGTCGTGGTCTTGGCATTTCTGTTTGCTTGCGCCGCCGTCTGGCAATACACAGATTACGCTCACGACCGCCCGGGCAAGCCGTACCAAACCATCGTCTACACGTGGCTGGGTACTGGTGATGGAGCGACGGAGTCTCGCCCGTCCAGGCGGGTGGGGACGCCCGGCATCCAATGAACTTTGTCATGCGCGACGGGAAGCCGGCCCCATTTCAGGCTGACGTGGGCTTCCTGCTCGATCCGCTGTCCGGCATTTGGCTTTTGTTTGTGACCGGCGTCGGAGCTCTCATCCATATTTATTCAACCGGCTACATGGCGCATGAACATGGATACTACCGCTTCTTCGGATACCTGAATCTGTTCATGTTCTCCATGCTGACTTTGATTCTCGCGAATAATTACGCGTTGATGTTTGTCGGCTGGGAAGGCGTGGGCCTGTGCTCCTATTTGTTGATCGGATTCTATTTCCATCGACATTCCGCCAGCACTGCGGCCAATAAGGCATTCATCGTGAATCGCATTGGCGATGCGGGATTTCTGCTGGGCATGTTTACCATCGCCTGGTATTTCGGATCGCTTCGATTCACCGAAGTCACGCACCTGGCGCGCAGCGGGCATTTTGCCATTGGCGATCCGATCATCACGGCTGCGACTCTGCTTTTGTTCGTCGGGGCCTGCGGTAAATCGGCGCAGATTCCACTTTACGTTTGGCTGCCCGATGCCATGGAGGGTCCGACGCCGGTTTCCGCGCTGATCCACGCCGCGACGATGGTGACTGCGGGCGTGTACATGGTGGCGCGATCCAACGCATTATTTGTGCTCGCTCCAACTTCAATGAAGACAGTCGCGATCATCGGTGCGCTCACTGCGATTTTCGCCGCGTCGATTGGATCTGGTGCAGAACGACATCAAGCGAGTATTGGCGTACTCGACGGTTTCGCAATTGGGATACATGTTCCTCGCTCTCGGTGTGGGCGCGTTTTCTGCCGGCGTCTTCCACGTCTTTACTCACGCTTTTTTCAAGGCGCTGCTCTTCCTTGGATCAGGATCGGTGATCCACGCCATGAGCGGTGAGCAGGACATGCGCAATATGGGCGATCTGCACAAGCGCATTCCCAATTACGCATTGGACCATGTTCATTGCGACCTTCGCGATCGCGGGCATCCCGCCGTTTGCAGGGTTTTTCTCGAAAGACGAAATTCTCTGGCAGGCATGGTCGTCGGAAGGCGGGGCGTATCGTCTGCTTTGGCTCATCGGATTCATCACGGCGTTGATGACCGCGTTCTACATGTTCCGATTGATGTTCCTGACTTTTCACGGCCGCCCGCGAATGAGTCACGAGGTCGAACACCATATCCACGAATCTCCGAAGTCGATGACGGTGCCGCTTGGTGATTCTTGCGGTCTGCGCTATCGGCGCGGGTTGGCTTGGTTGGCCGCACAGCCTGGGTGGGTCCGATCATTTTGCAAAGTTCCTCGATCCGGTATTCGCCCACGAAGCCAGGGTTTTCACCGAAGAAGGGAAGACAGCTCAACTCGCCGCCGGCGAAAAGGAAGAGGAACACACCAGCCCAATCGAATACGGATTGATGTTTCTTTCCGTCGGTGCCGCCGTAGTGGGTTGGGGCATGGCTTGGCGCGCGTATCGGGACGCCGACAAGGGCTATGTCGAGCCCATTGCGGCTGCGGCTCCGCCACTGTACGACGTGCTTTACAACAAGTATTACGTCGACGAAGGTTACGACTACGCTTTCACCGGCCGACGCAAGGTGGGAGACGTGCGCTGCGGCGTCATGGGTATTGGGAAGCGTCGTCGTGGTTCGATTCGCACGTGATCGATGGCGTGGTCAATGGCGGCGGATGGATTACGCGGTTCACCGGCACGCTCTCCAGTTGGTTTGACAAGTGGATCATCGACGGTGTGCTGGTCAACGGTCCCGCGATCTTGTCGCGAATGCTGTCATATCCGATGCGATTGCTGGAGTGGGGCCTGGTGCAGTGGTACGCGCTGGTGATGGTGATAGGGTTGGTAGGATTTGTTGCGTATTATGCATGGCGATGAAACTGACGCGGATAGTGATGTGTGGCGCGGGCGCCACACGCCGCGTAATGGACACTAATATGCAAAGCCATATTCTCTCGATCATTTTATTCACGCCGCTGGTTGGCGCTCTGTTGCTCATATTTATTCCGAAGGAGCAGAAGGACGCCATTCGCTGGATCGCGAACATGTTTCGCTTTGGCGGGCCTGTTGGTCTCGATCCCATTGGTGCCGTGGTTCTGGGCGCAGCGCTTTGAGCCCGGATTCAAATTCATGGAGGGCGATGCCCAACAATTGGATTCCGTCGATCGGCGCAGGGTACGTGCTCGGCATCGACGGCATTTCTTTCTTGCTGATCATGCTGACTACGCTGCTGGGATGGATTTCGATCCTCTCGTCCTGGAGCGCGATCGAGAACCGGGTGAAGGAATACTACATCTGGTTTCTGGTGTTGCAGACCGGAATGCTCGGCGTTTTCATGGCACTCGATTTCTTCCTGTTCTTTATGTTCTGGGAAGCCATGCTGGTGCCGATGTATTTGCTGATCGGCATCTGGGGCGGCCCGCGCAAGCTTTATGCGGCGATCAAGTTTTTCCTGTACACCTTGTTTGGTTCGGTGCTGATGCTGTTGTCCGTCCTGTTTCTCTATTTCTACAACTTCCGCCAGACCGGCCAGTACACCTTCAGCATTCAGGCGCTTTATCAGACTGCGCCGCATATTTTCCACGACCCGGCATACGGTTCGACGTTTGCCATAATATTGTTCCTGGCATTCTTCGTGGCCTTCGCGATCAAGGTGCCGATGTTCCCATTCCATACCTGGCTGCCCGATGCTCACGTCGAGGCGCCCACAGCCGGCTCGGTCATCCTGGCTGGCGTTCTGTTGAAGATGGGAACGTATGGTTTTATTCGATTTGCCCTCCCCTTCTTTCCCGATGTAGTGATGCATCCCAAAGTGCGATTCTGGATGATTTTCCTTTCTATTATTGGAATCATCTATGGCGCGCTGGTTTCGCTGATGCAGAAGGACATGAAGAAACTCGTGGCCTACTCGTCGGTCAGCCACTTGGGATTCTGCACGCTAGGAATTTTTGCCCTGAATCCAGCGGGCCTGAGCGGGTCAGTCCTGCAGCAGATCAACCACGGAATCTCGACTGGCGCGCTGTTCTTGATCGTCGGCATCCTGTACGAGCGGCGGCACACGCGCGAGATTTCCGAGTACGGAGGCATCTCGAATGTAATGCCGCTGTACGCCACGATCACGATGATCATGTTTTTGTCTTCGATGGGGCTGCCGCTGCTGAATGGATTCGTCGGCGAGTTCACAATCCTGCAGGGCACGTTCATGGAGAACTGGAAGTGGGCCGCATGGGCAGTTCCAGGCGTGATTCTGGCGGCGGCGTATTTGCTTTGGCTTTACCAGCGGGTCTTTTTTGGAACTGTGACCAATCCGAAGAACGAAAAACTGCATGATCTGACGCCACGCGAGGTGCTGACCTTCGCGCCGCTGCTTGGTCATGGCATTCTGGATCGGGCTGTATCCCAAGCCATTTTTCCAGATCCTGCAGCAGCCGGTGAATCAATTGGTGCTTACGGTGCGGCCCGATTATCCGGGCATCAGTGGGCCAGTCAACGCTTCTCGCGTCCAACCTCGGTCACACCGGACGCGGCTGCCGTCGCAGTTCCGATCGCTGCCAACCTTGCCAAGGGGACGAAATAAGTGCCTGCGCCACAATACTTCACCGGCACGGATTATCTGCTGTCCCTTCCCATCCTCATGCTCACGGTGTTTGCGCTGGGCATTCTGCTGATCGATTTGATGATTCCGCCGGAGTGGAAGTGGACCAACGCCGTGACCGCGTTTATCGGGGTGCTTTTTTCCGCTGCTGGAGTGCTGAAGATTCAGTACGCCCAATTTGAAGCGGCGAAGGTTGGACGCTCGCTGGAAGTTGCTTTCATGCATTCCATGGTCCTCGACCACTTTTCGATTTATTTCTATTACCTGTTTCTCGCCGGTGCGGGACTTTCCATCTTGATGTCGGTTCGTTACCTCGAGATCGAACACGAAAACCACGGCGAGTTCTATTCGCTGATTCTGTTTTCAGTGGTTGGCATGATGTGCATGGCCTCGAGCTTCGACATCGTGCTGACCTTCATTGGCCTGGAGTTGATGGCGATCTCCACCTACGTGCTGGTTGGATTTCTGCGGACTGATCGGCGCTCCAATGAGGCGGCGCTGAAGTATTTGTTGCTGGGAGCATTCTCGTCCGGGATTTTCGCCTACGGATTGTCTCTGCTGTACGGCCTTACCGGATCTACGGACCTAACCGTGATCCGCCAGGCGCTTTCGATTCAAGTGGCCCAGAACTCCGAATCATGTTGGCCCGGTGGCGGTGGTTGCGCTGCTGACCACGGCGACTGGATTGTTGTTCAAGATTGCCGCCATCCCATTTCATCAGTGGCTGCCGGATGCCTACGAAGGCGCGCCGACCAGCGTGACGGGATTCATGTCGGTTGCGGTAAAGGCGGCGGCGTGGGCGATGTTGTTGCGCATCTTTCTCTGGGGTTTGTATCCGTTGCGGTCGGTGTACGTGCCGCTGCTGATTTTTGTTTCGATCGCCACCATGACTGGCGCCAATTTGGCAGCGCTCACGCAGAACAACCTCAAGCGCCTGTTGGCGTACTCTTCGATCGCGCACGTCGGCTATATGCTTTTGGGTTTGGTTGCGCTGGCTTCGGTGGAATATCCCGCGCCCGCTTTCTTTGACGGTTTCAAGGGAATTCTGCTCTACCTGCTCGTTTACACGTTTATGAACCTGGGCGCTTTCGCTGTGGTCACTTCGCTGCGGCAGCGGAATGTGATCGGCGACGAGATCGACGACATTGCGGGATTGTTCTCACGGGCTCCGACCGAAGCCGTGCTGATGCTGATTTTTCTTCTGTCGCTGGCCGGGATTCCCCCTCTGGCGGGCTTCTACGGGAAGTATTTCATTTTCCTTAGCCTGATGGAGAGCGGTCATTATATTCTGGCGTCGGTCGCTGTGCTCTACGCGGTTTTCGGACTTTACTACTACATGCGGATCGCGAATGCCATGTTTATGAGCGAGGCTCTGGACAAAACCCGGCTCCCGATCAGTATCGCCATGCGAGTTGCGCTTGGCGTAACCGCATTCGCCACGGTCGTAATCGGCGTCTTCCCCGAGCGATTTCATACGCGTGGTGACTTGGTCGATGGGCCTCGGTTAGTCTGTGGTTTATGCCTAGCCCCGACAGCGACCCTCCGGAAAAGAAAAGTGCTCTGGTGCAACTGGCGAACTTATAGCCAGCTGGCATTTATTTTTCCGGCAGCAACCGTCGCCGGATGGCTGCTCGGCCTGGCGCTGGATCACTGGCTGCATACGACGTGGCTTTATCTTGCCGGGCTGATCGTTGGAATTATTGCTGGCTTCGTGGAATTGATTCGGACTGTCACTTCCTCGAAGAATTTATGAGCGAGGATGACAAAGACCGATCCGAAGCGTTCTACTCCGGCGCCTTGAAGCGTATTCCGCATTTCATGCTGGCTCTGGCCTTGATTCTCAGCGCAGCGGGATGGCTGCATTTTGGCTGGCGTGTTGCCCTTGGGTTCGCCTGCGGATGTGCCATCGCGTACCTCAATTTTCATTGGCTGGAGCGGGTTGTCATCGCCCTGGCGGATCGCGCTACTCAGACCGCCTATAAACAATCGAGCGGCGGAATCGTGTTTCGATTTCTGGTGCGCTACTTTTTGATGGCTGCGGCTGGCTATGCTATATTCAGTGTTTCTCCCGCGAGTCTTTATGGGCTCTTTGCGGGCCTGTTTCTGCCCGTAGGGGGCATCGCGTGCGAAGCGACTTACGAACTGTATATGGCTTTGGCGCGCGGATTCTGAAGCACATCGCACCCGATACGCTAAGAGCTAGGAGCTAAAGGCTAGAAGCTGTCTCATGCACGAACAACTCTGGTTTACAGCGTTCCTGAATCAACTCTTCGCCGGCCCGGTCACCGGGTTGCTGCGGGTCCTTCACATTGAACCGAAATATCCGGATGCACCGATTCCTAATTCAGTAGCGATGGAGGTTCTCGTATTTATTTTTCTTGTCATCATATTTGCCATGGTGCGGTCGCGGCTCTCGGTCGACAGGCCGGGTGCTTTACAACACATCTTCGAGGGTGCTCATGGATTCGTCGAGGACCAGAGCGAGGAAATCATCGGTCATCACAGTGAGGGATTCACGCCCTTTCTGATGGCGCTCGGTCTTGTTCATCTTGCTCTGCAACCTGATCGGCGTGATTCCCGGCTTTGAATCGCCTACCGCGGTCCCAGTGGTTCCGCTGGGATTGGCGATCTGTGCTTTTGTCTACTACCAGGTCGCAGGGATTCAAACACGCTGGAATCGGCTATCTCAAGCACTTTCTGGGCCCGGTTTGGTGGCTGGCGTGGCTTTTGTTGCCCATTGAAATTATTAGCCATCTTGCCCGGGTGCTGTCGCTGACCATCCGTCTTTATGCCAACATGTTCGCTGGCGACATGGTCACGCTTGGTTTTCTTTTCGCTGGTTCCGATCGGACGTGCCGATCGTGTTCTTGGGATTGCACATCGGCGTGTCGTTGCTGCAGACGTACATCTTCGTTCTGCTGACGACAGTGTATCTGGCTGGAGCTGTGGCGGAAGAGCATTAGAGAGTGTTGATAGAGACGTAGCTTGCAACGTCTCTACAAGCTAAGTGAGGTTTCGGAGTTTGTTGTACAGCAGTTTCACCGTTCAGCGTGAGGGCGTCTGCAAGGTATGGCGTCAACCACCCACTGGCGGTAATTCATAGTCACGAGGAGAAACACGATGCGTAAATTGAGTAATCTGTTCATGGTGCTGTCGCTGTTGTGCTTTGCCGTCCCTGTGTTCGCGCAGGGCGGGGAAGCCGCTGGCGGCGTAAACTGGGTCGCGATCGCCGCTGGATTTTCCATGGCGTTCGCTTCCGGCATTTGCGCCCTGGCGCAAGGCAAAGCCACGGCTGCCGCGGCTGAGGGCTTGGCTCGTAACCCTGCGGCGCGGCCCGGAATTCAGCTGGCGCTGATTCTTGGCCTGGCTCTGATTGAATCGCTGGCGCTGTACACGCTGGTCATCATCTTCGCCAAAGTGAAGTAGAGGATTTACCGGTAATGCAAAAGCCCCGGCTCGAATTCGAGCCGGGGCTTTTTTATCTGCGATTTCAAAGAAGGCTGGAATCAGACCTTTGCGCTCGCCCTGCCACTCACGTGCCTCGTATTTCTGGAGCGCGTTCCACTGCTTCCATCAGGATTCCGCGTAAGCGCAGGCGGCTTTCCATATCAGTATTCACAATTTCGAATCCGACTTCGTTCACCCGGGCGCGGCGCAGCAACACCTGTCCGCGGATGTGGCGGACTCCTGACGAAATATCGATGTTCGCTTCGGAGCCTACGCGGAGGTTATCTTCTTTCGTGCCCATGCCGCCGCCCAGACTCAGCTCGCGAAGCGAGATGCTGGATTTGCCCCAGGAGCTACTGATAATGGCTGACAGACTCTTCCGCAAAACGATTCGTTCGTACCGCCGTTGACGCACCCACGGACATGCTGGGGCCGCGTCCAACGGAGCAATGGCGAGTTCACCCGGCGCAAGCCGCTATCGGACATTACCTGCGCCGCGTAACGGGGATCAATCTTGGCCAGGGCCTGTGCGGCCGCGATTCGCAGCTCGCGATGATTTGACCACTTCCACATCTTCTTGGTCTCGAGCAGATTGCGCAGTACGGCAATCGACTCCGGTTCCCTCAACCGGCCCAGCGACTCGATGGCCTTGATCTGGACGATTGCAGAACGTCCTTGGGATTCGCCGGCTTCGGCCATGACCATCAGCGGCGGTACCGTTGTGCGGTCGCCGCTCATGCCGATCTCATCGATGGCTTGGGGAAGAACCATGGCATCCAGATGTTCCAGAATTTCCAATAAAGTGCGGCCGCGGTCCTGCGCAGCGCCATAGGCGATTTGGCGAACCACGATATCGTGGTAGAAACGGTTCCATTCCTTCAGGCGAATGGGTAACAACTCGAGCAGCGTCGGCACATCCAGACGGCTCAGCAGTCCCACTACGGATGAGGCCTGCCGAACTGGTCCCATGCGAAGCATCTCGCGCGCCAGCTGCAGATCCATCTGGCCCCAGTTCTCTTACGATCTCGACCATGCGATCGCATTCTTCCCGACGCATACAACGGAAGAAGCGGTCGGCAAGATGCTCGATAGCCGCCTGCGAAGTACGTCGCAGTACCATGATGAGGTCGGGTGGAACTTGTGGCAGGCGCAGCGCCTCTTCGATGAACTCCGGCAGGCGATTCTCGACGCCGATGCGCGGGCGTAACTCGTTCGCCATGGCTGGCCGTTCTTTGGCTACGTTTTCAATGGCGGAGCAAACCTCGCTTAGAGCGGCAAACTGCTTGCGATTTCCAGCTTCTGAACTCAGGCGCACAAAGGCTGCGCTGAGCAAACTTTGCACTTCTGGATCAGGGTCCCGAACCAGAGCTTCGCCAATCTTGTGAACGATCGGGCCGATCAAATCGATGCCCGGAGGCGGCAAACAAGTCAGCCAGCTGACTTAGGCCGATGGCCGCTTTGCGGCGCGGGTCCGCCTCTTTAGCATTAAGGCAATTCGAGTAATTCTGCAGAATGGCGGCAGCGCCTTCCAGGTCTCCACGCTCCAGCAGGACTTCGATGAACTGGCGGATATTGCGCGGAGGCACGCAGGGCGCTTCGCCCGAAAGCAGCACGCTTTTCTTTCCGGCCTCGGGAACTTCCGCCCAAAACATCCGGTCCAGGATGTCGGCGTGGGATTCTACCAGAATTCCCGCCTTGCTCATTTTGTCTTCGTGCACCCGCAGAATCTGCCGCAGAGTTTCCATCTGCCGGCTCATATGCTCCAGCATCTGGTGCACGGCGTTAACCTTGATGTCGCCCTTTTGGAAGCGCTCCATGGCGAAGCGGATCGCCATGTGCTCGGCCGCCTTCATCAAAAGAGGCGTATCGTTCTTTTCGGCGGGGTTCTTCGCTGCCAGAGTTTCCAGCAGTTGCTGCAGGTTAAGTTTGGTATTGGGATCGGCCTGGGTCAGTTCTTTCTGCAGCGATTCCGTTTTGGCCCCTGGGTCGGCGCCGACTTCGCCAAACTTGGTTAACAGTCGGATTGCCTGCATGACTTCTTCTTCCTGCAGCGGCACAACTCCGCCCGCCCAGGTTCCTCCACCTCCGCCAGTCGCTTCTCCGCTCAGCGCTCGGTGCATTTCCGGCGACGTTCGGAACACTGCCGATGGGTACGGTGCCTCCCGCGCCCCCGGAACGTGAACCCTCAGCCGCCGCGATGAGTTGCAGCAATTTCTGTGGATCGTTCAGCCATTCTTTGAATTCGGGACCCAGCGTCTGGGCGGCAATCTGCGCGGCAACGGTCACATCGGCCGAGCCCGGATCAGCCGCTACAAATTTGACTTCGTTGATGCGGATCGTCGATTGCTTGCTGTCGCCAAACGTGTCCTTGATCTGCTGGACGACGTCCTGGGCTTTGGAACCACCGACGGCAAAGGCCTTTATCAACCGGGCAAAGTCATCGACGGTTACGCCCTTAGAAAAATGAATGCTAGCGAGACCGGCTGCGGTCAGCAGTTGAGCGAAGCTGCGTTCTGCCTGCCCCGACTCCAGTGCGACTCCATCCAGCAAGAGCCGGTTCTCGGAAACTCCCAAAAGGAAGCCGCTTTCAGGCAAACCATGTTGCAGTTCGTTCCAGGTGACTTCGAATTGTCCTTCCGTGCGCTTGTGTTGAGAACCATAAAGACGCACGTACTTCACCAGGATGTTCAGGCTATGAATAAATGCGCGAGCGGACGCATTCCTGTCTTGGCTCCTGGTTGTGGCGGCAGTCGAAATACCTGGCTCCTGATACTTCGATGTAAGGTTAATGCACAAGGTAAGAGGATGCATGTTACGGAGGTAATTGGCCTCTCGCGGGCAGTCACAATCGAGAATAGTGCCCCAGGGGGACGTGAATGCTCAGGTTCGGGCCCAATTTACAGCCGTTCAGCACTGGAATTAATTCGCTCCAACAGCGAGAATGATTGGTCATGCTGGAATCCCAGGAACCACGATGCCTCTCTCGCTAGCCGTCGCCAGAGCAGGAAAGGAACAGAAGAAGACAGGCCTTGCCCTGTGGATGGAACGGGTGCTGGAAGAATGCGATCGCGCCAGCGTGGAGTTTGGAGCCGATCCCGTCCACGATCTGCGAGTGGCGCTGCGCCGCTGTCGCTCCATGGCCGACGGCCTTCTCGTCATGGATCCCGATCCCTCGTGGAAGGAGATGAAGAGAGCAGGCAAGCAACTTTTCCGTGAGTTGGGAGAGTTGCGGGATGCGCAGGTGATGGAAGAATGGGTGCGTTCTTTGGGCAGTCCCGAGGACCCGGTTACTATCGCTGTACTGCAGTTCCTCGGCGGTCGCGAAGCCGGTCTCAAGCAACAAGCAGCGGTTGGCCTGCAGGAATTCGATCGTAAGCAGTGGAGGCGATGGAGCACGTCTCTGCCTCGCCGTGCGGCCAAAATGAGGTCGGGAAGCATTCTGTTCAAGCATCTCGCGCTCGAGCGCTGGACCGAAGCCTACGAACTGCATCGCGGTGCGCTGCGCAATCGCTCGCACGTCGCCTTTCACCGTCTGCGGATTGGACTGAAGCGCTTCCGCTACATCGTGGAAAACTTCTTGCCGGAACAACACGCCGCGTGGAGCGGCGATCTTAAGGAACTACAAGACACCTTGGGCGAAGTTCACGACCTCGATGTGCTTTGGACAACTGCCCTTCAAGTCAACGCTTTTCCAGACGTCGATTCGCGCTCGAAGTGGCATTCCAGGATCATCGAAGAGCGTACCCGCAGGATCGAGAAATACCGCGCCAGGATGCTGGGCAAGGATTCGTTGTGGCAAGTCTGGCGGGCACAATTGCCAGTCGGGGCGCAGATTGAATCGGCCGCGCTGAGCCGCCTTAAGCTTTGGGCTTCGTTTCTCGATCCTGATTTCAAACACTCGATTCATGTGGCGAGACTCGCCCTTCAACTTTATGACGGATTGCCGGTCAAGCGGCCGCCAACGGATTCCGAGCCTATAGATCAGCGGGCCATCTTGCAGGCTGCGGCTTTGTTGCATGACGTCGGCCGCTCGAAAAAAGAGAAAAATCATCACAAAACTACCTACAATCTGATTCGACGGCTGACGCCTCCCTTGAGTTGGAGTGAGGAGAAGCTGCGATGGGTCGGCATCGTCTCCCGTTATCACCGTGGCGCGCTGCCTAGAGTTGGGCAGAAAACGCTTGATAGGGTTGAGCGAAAGTCAGCGGCAGAGCATCTTAAAGCTGGCGGGAATTCTACGCCTCGCCAACGCCTTTGATGCTGATCGTGATGGCCGGATACAGCGCCTCGAAGTCTATGAACAAAATGGGATTCTTGAGATTGCCGCCGCAGGGATACTCTCCGCGCGATCACATGGCCGAAGGCATTGCTGCTGCGCGGCACTTGCTTGAAACCGTTTATCGACGGCCGGTGATCGTGAAACCGCTCGGTGCAATGAGGCTTAAGCTAGTGAGCGAGAAGCTAGAAGCTTTCGAGTCACTTCCGTCTGCGCCCGCCATCCGGTAGAACCTAAGCATCGTATGACTCACGCCCAACTAGTTCAGAAAGCCGTTGCATGGCTGCGCTCGTATCGCTGCGGAGTGGTTCTCTCCGAGCAAGCCTGCCTCAGCGGCGAAATGCCCGACGCCATCGGATGGAAGCGAGCTTGCCACTCTGTGCTCGTCGAATGCAAAATCTCGCGTGCTGACTTTCTTGCCGATCGCGAGAAGCCATTCCGCCAGAAACAGGAGCTTGGGCTGGGATGTGAGCGCTTTTATCTGACGCCTGCAGGCATGCTTCGTCCAGAAGAAATGTCAAAGCGGATGGGGACTGCTGGAACTGTACAACCGGAAAATCAAATTGCTTAAGCCTGCGGCGAAAAACCTTCGCACTGCGACCGGTTTTCGCTACGAGATGAACCTTCTGCTCGCCAGCCTACGCCGCGTAGAGATCCGGATCGAGCCTAGGAAGCTAACTGAATTTCTAAAGTGGAAGAATCGGCTGGTGGAATACAACCAAGGGGTTCTGCCAGAGGGCATCGTGCCCGCGGAGGAAGAGCCAAACTTCTTTCTGGAAACGTGATGCCGTCTCCAACTGAGTGCGAATCTGCTCTTGGTCTGATCCGTGAGAATCCGTGTAAATCTCGTGGCTGGTTTTTCTTGAGAATAAATAAAAAACCGGGCTGGTTGGCCCGGCTTCTTACGGCATCGAGGTGAGACGCGGTTACATCAACCTCGGCTCAGCTGAAAATTGGAATCCAACATCCGGAGAAGACGATGGCAACAACTTGTCAGGGATAAGTGCAGGTTTAAGGCCAGCTTGACATCTGCGACGTAAAGTGTTGATAAAGAGAAAGTTATTGTGGTTGCGGCATAAAGGCTCCAGATCTATAGATGTGCAAATATTTGCACATCTTGGAAAGCATGACGGGCCGACTGTGGGTCCGAGCTCACAACTCGCGGCGCCCTTCTATTGACTTGAGCATAGTGATTTCGTCGGCGTACTCGATGTCGCTGCCGACTGGAATACCCATAGCAATGCGCGTCACTTTAAGCCCCACGCGCCGCAGCTTCCCAGAAAGATAAGTTGCCGTCGCTTCGCCCTCTACCGTCGGATTGGTGGCAATAATGACTTCGTCGACCTGGCCGTCTTCCACCCGCCGCATCAGATTGGAGATGCGAAGCTGTTCCGGATCCAACGCCGTGCAGCGGGAGAAATGGAACCGTGCAGCACGTGATAAACGCCATTGAAGTGTTTGGTTTTCTCGATGGCCCCAATGTTCGTGGGCTCTTCGACTACGCAAATCATGCGCTGGTTGCGAGTAGCGCTGCTGCAGTAGACGCACGGATCGACGTCAGTAATATTGTTGCAGATGGAACACAGACGCAGTTTTGCTTTGACGTCGAGGACAGCCGCAGCCAGCGCCTCCGCATCCTCATCATTCGAGCGCAGGATGTGAAACCCAAGCCGCTGCGCGGTCTTGCTGCCAATTCCCGGCAGCTTCTTGAGTTCATCGATCAGCCGCGCCATCGGCTCCGCAAATTTAGACATAGAGATAATTTGGTAATTGTGTGATGTTGGTAATCGTGTAATTGAAGAAGCAAGTGCTAACGCGATAGGAAAATTACTCAATTACCAAATTACTCATCATAATTCCTACATTCCCGGAATCCCCAGCCCGCCCAGCATTCCACCCATCGTAGACTGCATGGCTTCATCCACTTTCCGGCTCGCTCCATTGATCGCCGCGGTTACCAGATCCTGCAACATTTCGACGTCGCCGCTCTTTACCGCTTCGGGATCGATCTTTATGCTCAGCAATTGCTTGCGGCCGTCCATCTTGACTACCACACTTCCTCCGCCGGATGAGCCCTCAACCACGGTCTCTTCCATCTTCTTTTGCAGCACTTCATATTGTCGCTTCGCCTGCGACATCAATTCCTGTATGTTGAATCCGCCCATGCCGTCCTTTCCCGTCAACCGAGATTCCTGAAGCCCGGAGCCTCGACGCCCGCTTCACCGTCTCTCTTTGTAATCGATGATCGTCCGAATCTCCGCGCCAAACTTTTCCTTCATGCGGCGAACAATCGGATCCTGTTCTGCCCGGCTGCGCCCCCCGCCGTTGGAAGATGGACGGCGGCGTCGCCCCGCTCGCCGTCCCGTTACCAGGAACCACTTTCAGCTTAAGCGCGCGTCCCGCAACTCCACTGGCGGTCGCAATTGCCAGCCGTCTCGCATCCGCTCCCAAAGTCATATCAATCACGGTCGGCGACGATGCTACCTTGATCACCAACTCGTTGCCTTCGACCTGCCATTCGCCGCCTTCCAACATCGAAACCAGCATTTGATGGCCTCCGGCTGCCAGCGCATTCAGACGGGCTCGCGCAAGGCATCGCGCAGATCGCCCTGCTCTGGCGGCCTTGCCGGCAATCTTTCTGGTCCCGACGCTTCCGGCGCGAGCTCGGCGACCGCCGCCGGAGCCGCCGATCCCATCACGACACTTGCCGTCGTTTTACCGGTCGCGAAAGCGGGCACGTCTGCTGCCGGAGCTGTCGTCGGCCAGGAGCTGTGGCTTCGAGCTACTTCTTGCGCGCCGAATCTGCCGCGAACGGAGAAACCTGACTCGCCCGCTCCGGCGCAGTCGATTCCAACTTCTTCGGATCGGGAACAACGGTCGGCCTCCCCGCCGCTCTCGGAGCACCTGCTCCGGCTATGCCCGCCGCGCTCAAAAGCTCTTCGATCGGCAACAATCTTTGCGCGTGGCTCATCTTCAGCAGGCCCAATTCCAGATGAAACCGCTGTTCCTGCCGATATCCAAGTTCCCCATGAGTCCGCAACATGATCTGCAAATGCCGCGCCAGATCCTCTTCGCTGAACAGTTCGGCAACACGCGCTACCCGCGCCCGCTCGTCCCCGGAAATCTGCAGCAGGGAAGAGTCACCACCGGCGATTTTAGCCACCACACTGTTGCGCAGAAATCGAACCATCTGCCGCGCGAAATGAGTGGGACTGTGGCCTTCGCTGATCAACCGGTCGACCAGCCGTAAAACTTCTTCGCTCGAACTGCGGGCCACCGCCTGCATCACTTCTTCGAGCACCGTGGAAGGCGCGGCGCCGACCAGTTGCCGCACCGCGTCGGCAGTGAGGCGCCCATCGCAAGAGGCAATGGCCTGATCCAGAATCGAGAGCGCGTCGCGGATCGAACCATCCCCGGCCTCGGCCAAAAGGGCGAGCGCATCTTCGTCGGCTTCGACATTCTCACGGCTAGCCAGATCTTTCAACTGCCCGAGAATCTCCTCAAAGCGCACCGCCCGGAAACTGAAATGCTGGCAGCGCGAGCGGATCGTCTGCGGAATATCCTCCGGCTGAGTCGTCGCGAGCATGAACACCACATGGCTGGGCGGTTCCTCCAACGTTTTCAGCAAAGCGTTGAACGCCGCATCCGTGATTTGGTGAGCTTCATCCAGGATGTAAACCTTGAAGCGATCCCGTGCCGGCCGATATCGCGCCGCTTCACGTAACTCGCGAATCTCATCGATTCCGCGGTTGGTGGCAGCGTCGATCTCGATGACATCGACCGAATTCCCGGCCCGAATCTCGGTGCAGGATTCGCAAACTCCGCAGGGTTCCGTCACCGGCTTATCCGAAGTCCGGCAATTCAGCGCCATCGCCAAAATGCGGGCTACCGTCGTCTTACCGATGCCGCGATGCCCGCTGAAGATATATCCATGGGCGGTACGGCCCTGCTCAATGGCATTCTTCAGCGTCCTCGTAACGTGGTCTTGCCCTATGACGTCGGAGAAGTTTTGCGGACGGTATTTGCGCGCGAGAACCTGGTAGCTCATGAGGTGGAAACTTGATTATACGTGATGCCAGAAGCACGAAGTAGGCCCGGACGCCTCGTCCGGGCAGCCAAGCGAAGCCAGGCCTCTGGCGCCCGCTGGCCCGCTCCAACGAAGTCCTTGCGGAAAAGATACTCCTCAAGTAGGCTTCTGTATTGGCTTTCTGACCGAGGGGGCTTGCATGCAACTTAAACTGACTGTCCGAACTGTAGATGACATTGTGGTCGTCGACTGCGCTGGCCGCATTGTTTTTGGCGAAGAGTCCGCCGACCTGCGCGACACCGTGAGAATGGTGATCAACCAGAGCAAGCGCGTCGTACTCAATCTGTCCGGCGTGACCTACATCGACAGCGGCGGCTTGGGTACGCTGGTCGCTCTCTACACCACCGCCCGTAACAACGATGGCTCAATCAAGCTGGCCAATCTGACCCAGCGCGTGGGAGATCTCCTGCAGGTGACCAAGCTGGTTACGATTTTTGACGTTTATGACAGCGAGGAGAAAGCCCTCGAGTCGTTCCGCAAGGGCGCGGCTGCGTAAGGTTCAATGTGGCGCGGGCGCCCCCGCCCGCGTCTGTTTTCCGTGCAATTTTCTAATCTCAACGGGCATGCGATCCGCAAAAGAAGAGCCATCTGACATGACGATGGACGCCCGCATCCTAGCCACGATCCGCAAGATCCCCCGCGGCAAAGTTTCAACCTACGGTGCAATTGCCCGCGCCGCCGGATATCCCGGAGCAGCCCGACAGGTGGTTGGCGCGCTGCGCCGGTCTTTCGATTTGCCGTGGCAAAGAGTACTGGGAGCCGGAGGCGAAATTAAACTACGTGGAGATTCGGCGATCGAACAGCGACTGCGCCTGGAATCCGAAGGAGTGACCTTTCGAGGACGTCGCGTGAATATGAAGCAACATGAATTCAAGTTCGCGAAAGGGAAGACAACGACCAAACCAAAGAAGAAACCAGCCCAAACTAAAAACAAACGACCAAACGACTAACGACCGCCCTTAAACTGCTCGTCGATTTCCACCTGATAGCCCGCGCTCAGCCGATTGGTTTCGTTAGCCATCCCGACCACCGCCATCAATTCTTTGAACATCTCATCCGTCATGCCTTTTTTTCTCGCCGAAACGGTGTGAGAAGCAATGCAATAATCGCACTGATTGCTGACGCTAACCGCAACGTAAATCAGTTCCTTGGTCAGCGGATCGATCGCTCCCGGCGCCATGATCTGCTTGATATCTTCCCATGTCCGTTTCAGAGTCGCGGGATCATTCGCAATCGCTTTCCAGAAATTGTTGATCCAGTCGGTCTTCCGCACTGCCATAATGTCGTCATAGACCGCCCGCACATCAGGGCTTGCGTCTCCGTATTCAACCAGTCCAAGCGTCGCCATTGTCGTCTCCGAGATCAGATTTTCTCCGCGCCCTCCGCGGATATTCTCAGCGAACTCTGCGATAAGTGTTGACTTATCAGCCTTTCGGCGCCTGCCCACTCAACAATTTCCCCAACTCTCCCGACCCACACCGCAAGCCAACATAAAAGGTCCCGAACAAGGCATAGACCGCGCTTACTTCATCGAACCGCATCTCGTAAATCAACTTCTTAAAAACCAAAGGATCATCGGCAAACAAATCAACTCCCCACTCCCAATCATCAAATCCGATCGAGCCCGTAATGATCTGTCTCACCTCGCCCGCATACCGCCGACCGACCAGACCATGCTCGTTCATCTGCCGCGCCCGCTCTTCAATGGGGACCGTATACCAGTTCTTGTCTTCTCCGCGCCGCCGATCCATGGGATAAAAACAAAGATAGCGATGCTTGGGCAATTCCGGAAACAATCGCGGCCGCATGGCTTCTCGCTGCCGTTCCAGCGTGTCCTTGATGGCTTGATTCCATTCCTCCGAGTGTGCCTCCATGCCTCGTTCCGCCAAGTCGGTGTAGACCTTGATCGTGGATTCATACAGCCCGAGTTCAATCATTGAAAGATAGGAAGTCGTCGGCTCTAGATAATCGCTCAGTCGAAGACGTGCCATTTGCAGTTCCGCCTGATTCAATTCATCGAACGATTGCCGGAAGTGAACAAACATCAGATCGCCCTTGTGTCCGATCAAAGAATAAAGTCCGGACTGTCCCGATGGATTCTGTTCCATCTTCGCCAGCAGACCACTGGCCTCGTGGACGATCTTAGCCTTCTGTGCCGGGCGCAGCGATCTCCACGCAGACCAGCGAAACCGCATCATCTGATGAAGCACGCTGTAACCTTCAATGGTCAGTGGGACCGGCGGAATCTCGGTTGAAACCATGGTCGCGCGCTCCGGTTGAGCCGTACGGGTGGCTGGCATAGGTTTTCCTCGTCGAAACTATTGTACCCGCGGAAGAGTCAACATTGACGTAGACCGAGACCACCCTGGGTCGCCGGGAGCAGGGCCTCATGTTCAGCGGTTGGCCAGGGTCGCGATTTCTCCCAAGCCCAGCAGATCGCTGTCTGCCGTCACCAGCGTCAAGTCCAACACCTGAGCCGTTGCAGCAAGAAAGCGGTCCGCCGGATCCTGGTGCGGCAGCTTTAATTCTCGCGCGACTAGCGCGATCTCGTGGGTGAGAGGCGCCTCTCGCAAAGGCGCGGTGGCACTGGCTACCCACTCGCCTAGATCCCCACGCAGACGAATTCTGCCTTTTGCGTGCAGGGTTAGAGCTTCCCAGGTGCTGATCGGAGAGAGCCACAGCTCATTGGCGGGGTTCGTCAGTTCGTAATGCACCCTGCGCCCGAGGCGTCTCGCATCCTGCAGGCTCCAAAGCCAAATGTGGGTGTCCAGCAGCAGCCTCAATCGCGCAGTGCTTTCCATTCGTTTTCTTCGTTGGCGGGACTGACGATATCGCCGATGATTTCAATTCTGCCTTTCATCGATCCCAGCCAATTCGCGGGAGCATCCGCCGAGGGAGGAACGATTTCTGCCACTGGCTTGCCGAAGCGAGTTACCCGAAGTGGCTTCTTGGTTTTCTGCACTTGCTGGAGCAAGGCGCAGACATTTGGCTTTGAATTCGGAGATAGCTACTTCCTTCATGACCATGATATTAGACCATGGTTGTGTTGAATGGTCAAATCACAAGGAACTAGCCAAAAGCGACAGGATTATGGAAGTCGTTCTGACGTGCAAAGTGGGGAAGGGTACGCTCGACTGCTCAATGCACTCGGTTCAACAGCACTGCCTCCACGTAAGTCACGGCATCGCAAATATCCAATCCAGATGCCAGCAGGCAGATAACATCGTCCTCCGTCAGACCAGCTTGCTGCGACGCCTCTTGCAATCTCTCTACCGCAACGAAGATAGGCACCCTGTATTTGGTCTCCACGATTTCATGCCTCCTTAATTTGTTCGTTAGTGCCGCACAACAACCGACAGCGTAGGACCGCAGTTACTGGCTGGCCTGCCTGGTTACCTCCGGCAAGTCCAAACCCAGTGTGCGAGAAGACTTTGTAGCAACGGAGCAAACGATGGAGGAGTGGATGGAAAAATCAACTTAATGAAACGAGAGTAGCACGCAATTCGCGCACGTCAACTCCACGAAAGTGCCAGAGATCGCACAAACCTGTGGAAGCATCCACCCCGCGGAGCAGATCAGCACAAGAAATGGAAGGACGGGCCTCCTCGCCCGTCCCTCATCGCACGAAATAAACGCCCCGCGGTGTCGAACTAAACAGGCCTACAGCGCCGTGCAAACCGCTTTGACTTCCGTGTACTGCTCTAAGACTTCGTGGCCCATTTCGCGACCCCAGCCGGACTGCTTGTATCCACCGAATGGCAGCGCCGCGTCGAAAATGTTGTAGCAGTTGATCCACACGGTGCCGGCACGGAGCTGCGAAGCCAGACGATGCGCCTTCTGGATATCTCGGGTCCAAATGCCGGCGGCCAGCCCGTAGACCGAATCGTTGGCTTGCGTGACCAGCTCTGCCGGATCGCTGAATGGAATGGCTGCGACCACCGGACCGAAGATTTCTTCCTGCACGACCTTCATCTTCTCGTTGGTATTCACCAAAACCGTGGGTTTGACGAAGTAGCCTTTATCGCCATGCCGGCCTCCGCCAACGACTGCCTTGGCGCCTTCGGAGAACCCCGACTCGAGATATCCACAAACCCGGTTTAGTTGCTCAACAGAAACCAACGGCCCCATATCGGTAGAGTCGTCCTGACCCGAGCCAACATTGATTTTCTTCGCGTGCTCGGCGACACCTTCCACGACTTTGTCGAAAATCTTGCTCTCGACATAAAGGCGCGAGCCAGCGCAACAGCATTGTCCGTGATTGAAGAAGATCGCACTCGCAGCCCCTGCAATTGCGGCATCGAGATCAACGTCGGCAAACACGACATTCGGAGACTTGCCGCCCAACTCCAAAGAAACTTTCTTCAGATTGCCCGCCGCAGCCTGCAGAATAAGCTTGCCGACCTCGGTCGATCCGGTGAACGCGACCTTATCCACGCCCGGATGTGCCGCCAGCGCAGCCCCGGCAGTTTCACCAAATCCCGGAACGATATTCACAACTCCATCGGGGAATCCCGGCTTCCTGGAACAGTTCGCCCAGACGCAGCGCGGTGAGCGGCGTCTGCTCCGCCGGCTTAAGCACAACCGTGTTCCCCGTAGCCAACGCCGGACCCAGTTTCCACGCCGCCATCAGCAAAGGGAAGTTCCACGGAATAATCTGCCCGACAACGCCCACCGGCTCGCGCAAAGTGTAAGCCAGAAATTTCGCGCCCGGCGCGTAAGGCACCGAAATCGGAATGGTATTGCCCTCAATCTTCGTCGCCCATCCCGCCATGTATCTAAGTAAATCTACAGCTAGGGGAACGTCAGCTCCGCGCGCGATTTTCTGCGGTTTGCCGTTGTCGAGAGATTCCAATTCCGCAAACTCTTCGAGGTTTTCTTCGAGCAGGTCGGCGAGCTTCCAAATTGCGCGACCGCGCTCGGAGGGAGTTAACTGCGGCCAGCGGCCGGTCTCAAAGGCCGCGCGAGCAGCTTTGACGGCGCGGTCGATGTCTTCGCGATCACCCTCGGCCACGCGAGCGAGAACCTCACCGGTTGCGGGGTTATAGGTCGCAAAGGTCTTGCCAGATGCCGCTTCTACCCACTTGCCGTTGATCAGCATTTTGCGGGTTTGGGAAACAAAGCTGGAAGCCTTAGCGTTCGGATGGAGCGATGTTCAGAACTGTTGCCATAATTTTCTCTCCTAGCGGGCGGATGTTAGCTAACTTCGCACATTCGTACATCGGTGACATCGCTGAAGCTGGCCTTCCACACAATCGTTTGCGTACTCAGCAACAGTTGCAAATTGTAGCGCATTTTACTGGCTTACGGACGCTGCTTTCTGTCCGATCAGAATTGCTTCCTGCATCTGGCGGAACAGGTCGCCCATAGCCGCGGGCGAGTGCGACACGAATATCGTGTTGCTCTTGTCGCTGGCGCCAATTTCCTTCATGGTGTCGAGGTATTGGGTCACCAGCACGAGCATCATCACGTCATGTGGCGTTGATCCTTCGACGGCCTTCGAGAAAGCCTCGACTGAATCTTTCAGCCCTTCGATAATCGCCTTGCGCTGGTTGGCGATGCCCTGGCCCTGTAGAGCTTTGCTCTGGGCCTCTGCTTCGGCCTGCTTCACTTTCAGGATTTTCTCCGCTTCACCGCGTGCGGTGGCCGCTACCTGCTCGCGCTGGGCCGCGTTAATGTCGTTCATCGCGGCCTTTACTTTTTCGTCGGGCTCGATGTCGGTCACGAGCGCCTGGTCGATGGCGTATCCGTAGGTCTTCATCACATCGTCCAATCCTTCTTTGATGGCAATTGCAATGTCAGATTGTTGCAGGAAGGCGTCGTCGAGAATCATCTTGGGGACGTGGCCGAGAATTACGTTGAACACATAAGAAGAAATCTGCTGCTTGGGATTGGCCAGCTTATAGAAGGCCTCATACACCTTCTCTGGAATCACGTGATACTGCACGGAGACCGGAATCTTTACGAATACGTTGTCTTTGGTTTTGGTCTCGACATCGAGCGCGAGTTGCTGGACGCGCAAGTCGATGCGGCCAGCGATCTGGTCGAGCCATGGCAACTTGAAATTGATGCCCGCGTTGGCCACACGAAGGAATTTGCCCATGCGCTGGATCACAACCGCCTCAGCGGTTCGTACCTGGAAGAATCCGCTCAGGATGGTGCCGACCGCGAAAAGGACCAGCAGACCGTAAAGGAAAACTTCGAAACCTGACGAAACGTCCATCGGCGATTCTCCTTCGAGTTTGTGGATAATTGGCAAAGAGCTCACGCCCCGCGAAAGCAACCCGGAATCGGAAGCATAATAGCGGTTGGGGGAACTTCCTACAATTGAATTGTCTGACTCAACCGAAACTAGGCACAAAGCTCGTGCTGTATTCCGACGGGGCCCGACCAGCGAAGCTTTAGGCCGCGTGCCTCACTAATCCAGTTGTTTCACGACGAGTGGAGACAGTCAAAGAAATATTGTGGTTGACACTGCTGTCTATCGTTTTATAATGGTTCTTATCCAATAATCATGCGTCTTACCCATGAAGAGTTCCGTGAGCTGGCCGCGAAGCACGGCTTGGCGGTTACGCACCAGCGGCAAGTTGTCTATGAGGCTGTCATCGCCTCCCACGGACACTATTCCCCGGAAGACGTTTACGCTGCGGTCCGGCGTCGCATTCCATCCATTTCTCTCGCCACTGTCTACAACAATCTGCGGCTTTTCATCGAGTGTGGTTTGCTGCGAGAGGTCAGTCCTCATGCAGCCACGTTGCGCGTTGACGGCAATCTCGAACCTCACCATCACCTGGTCTGCTCGCGCTGCAAATCAGTGCAGGACATCGAAGGAGAGTTCATCGATTTCAAACGACTGTCCCGGCAACTGCCGGACGGTTTTAACCTGACGCAGCCGTTGGTCGAGGTCTTTGGCCTCTGCCGCCGATGCAGCACGAAAAGGTAGTTTGTTCACGCAATACTCATTCAAGATCGGAAGGAAGAAAACATTATGGAAAATACACTCGCAACCTCATCGGGAAGTGTTTCTCCCGAAGCTAAAGACAAAAGCACCTCACCCGAAGCCAAGTGCCCGTTCAATCACGGTGCTTCCGCGCCTACGAACCGCGACTGGTGGCCGAATCAAGTGAACGTGAACATCCTCCATCAGCATTCGCCAAAGTCCGATCCGATGGGCAAGGAGTTCAATTACGCGGCGGAGTTCAAGACGCTCGACCTGAATGCCGTGATCAAAGACCTCCATGCCTTGATGACGGATTCGCAGGGGTGGTGGCCGGCGGACTTTGGCCACTACGGACCACTGTTTATTCGCATGGCGTGGCACAGCGCAGGCACGTATCGTATCGGCGATGGCCGCGGCGGTGCGGGAGCCGGACAGCAGCGCTTCGCCCCGCTCAATAGCTGGCCTGATAACGTGAATCTCGACAAGGCGCGCCGCCTGCTCTGGCCGATTAAGCAGAAGTATGGCCGGAAAATCTCCTGGGCCGACCTCATGATCCTCGCGGGCAACGTCGCCCTTGATTCGATGGGATTCAAGACATTTGGCTTTGGCGGTGGGCGCGAAGACGTCTGGGAACCCGAAGAACTGAACTGGGGCCCTGAGGGCACGTGGCTGGCCGACGAGCGTTATAGCGGTGATCGGAACCTTCAGAATCCTCTCGGTGCCGTCCAGATGGGTCTGATCTACGTGAATCCGGAAGGGCCGAATGGAAAGCCGGATCCGATCGCTGCAGCGCGGGACATCCGGGAGACATTTGCCCGCATGGCGATGAATGACGAAGAAACGGTCGCGCTTATTGCCGGCGGTCACACCTTCGGCAAAACCCACGGCGCTGGCGTTCCCGCTCAATATGTGGGCAACGAACCGGAAGGCGCCAACATCGAGGATCAAGGTTTCGGATGGAAGAATAAACTCGGCAAAGGTCATGGTGCTGACACTATCGGCAGCGGCCTGGAAGTCACGTGGACCACGACGCCAACGAAGTGGAGCAACAACTTCTTCACCAACCTGTTCAAGTACGAATGGGAACTGACGAAGAGCCCGGCCGGTGCGCATCAGTGGACACCGAAAAATGGCGCGGGCAACGGGACAGTGCCGGATGCGCACGATCCGTCGAAGCGCCACGCGCCATCCATGCTTACTACGGACCTGTCTTTGCGGTTCGACCCTGCTTACGAAAAGATTTCCCGGCGCTTCTACGAGCATCCGGATCAGTTCGCGGACGCGTTTGCGCGGGCGTGGTTCAAGCTGACGCACCGCGACATGGGTCCGATCGCGCGCTACCTTGGTCCGCTCGTTCCGAAAGAGACGCTGGTGTGGCAAGATCCTGTTCCCGCCGTGGATCATAAATTGATCGGGGAAAAGGACGTTGCTGCTCTGAAGGCAAAGATCCTCACATCGGGACTTTCGATCTCTCAACTGGTAGCGACTGCTTGGGCGTCGGCGGCATCGTTCCGCGGCTCCGACAAGCGTGGTGGGGCGAACGGGGCTCGTATTCGACTAGCGCCGCAAAAGGACTGGGAAGTGAACCAGCCTGCCGAACTGGCGAAGGTCTTGCCCAAGCTGGAGGCGATCCAAAAGGAGTTCAACAGCGCGCAGACTAACGGCAGCAAGGGAAAGAAGATCTCACTTGCGGACCTGATCGTTCTGGGCGGCGATGCAGCCATCGAGGAAGCTGCGAAAAAGGCCGGACACGAGGTGAAGATTCCTTTCTCGCCCGGACGCACGGATGCTTCGCAGGAGCAGACCGACGTGCATTCATTCGCCGTAATGGAGCCGGTCGCGGACGGGTTCCGCAATTATCTCCGAAGCGGACAGATTCTGTCGGCTGAAGAACTCCTGGTGGATCGGGCGCAGTTGCTGAAGCTGACTGCCCCCGAGATGACGGTTCTCGTCGGCGGCCTGCGCGCTCTGAATGCGAACTTCGCGCAGGCCAAACACGGCGTCTTCACCAACCGGCCCGGGACCCTGACCAACGATTTCTTCGTCAACCTGCTCGACATGAAGACGAAGTGGGAGCCCTCTACGTCCGAAGGTGTGTATGAGGGACGCGATCGCGCGACAGGCAAAGTCAAATGGACCGCAACCCGCGCCGATCTCGTCTTCGGTTCCAACTCCCAGCTCCGCGCACTCGCGGAAGTCTATGCAAGTAACGACTCGAAGGAGGCGTTTGTAAAGCAATTCGCGGCTGCGTGGAACAAGGTCATGAATCTTGATCGCTACGACCTTGCCTGATGTCGGCGTAAAGGCTCGGCGAAAAAGAGAGCTGTCAACATGGTCCTGTAGCTGTTGTTGGGATCGGCTAAACCGAAGCCGTCGGTTTTACTGGCTCGCGGGGGCGTATGCCCCCCGGGCCGCCTTTGCTCATGGGCGCAACAACACGCTGTGTTTGTAAGCGATTGAATATAAACCAGAGACTGGTGGAGGCGGCGGGAGTCGAACCTTTCCTCCCCATTTAGAATCTGCAACTTGCTGATTCTACAAAGAGAGGAAAGTGCCAAAAGGTCTATACAGCCCTCTCCATCGTACAATTATCGTACAATTTTCCTTGTTGAAAAGTCGGCCCATGGGCTCGGAAATCGCGTTCGTTGGAATAGGCCGATCGGTTGCGCTTTCATTCTACAGCCCGTGAATGATGCTTTCATCAGCGAAAATTGAAAAGGGATGGCGGGACGGACCTGTGCAATGAGCAAATACGATGAAATCAAAGAAGCGGCTGCTGCAGGCGAGCGATTGTTTCGGGCGCGCCATCAACGCTGCTTGCAGTACGGAGCACTGATGAAACACAACTTCGCTTCTTACTGCGGGATTCCGAACGGCCAGCTAAGGATGCTGCGATGGAACGGATGGGCAGCGGAACGGGTTTTTGAAGATGCAGAAGACGGGTACCAGTTTGAAGCAGCAGGTGCGATGAAGTTTGATGAAGAAAGCCAGAGCTGGCGTTTTGGCCTGCAAGTAAAGTTGGGCGTACTGGGCTGGGTATTTTGCGGATTTGGTGTAACCGATTCCGACGGAAAAGCCCTTGTAGAAGTGGCTGGGAACAAACCACGGCTGGTTGATCTCAACGACCAGAACGAGCGTGCACAGCTTTACGACTTTTATATCGTGGATGTTATTAAGACATGCTATCAGGAGGGGACACCACGCCCGGCGATTGGATTCTCGCTACCGGTGGTGGAAACTCTGGCATGGAAACCACGCTAGAAAAGGCAGAAGCACCTACTCTCCCTGCTACGGCCTAATGGGCGGACGCCGGAGTTTGTGTGGAAGCGAATTTTCAATCTGGTGGATTTCCCCGTGAGGCAGGTGCAACAGGGAGGACCTGGAATCCCCACCCGTTGAGCTGATCCGCTATAAAGTTTTCAGAGTGATCTACGAATTGCTTGACGAGTTCCAGCGTCTTTTCCATCATTTGTGTGACCACCACGTTGTCATCCAGCCTCGTGCCTACCCCAATCTCGGCGGTGATCAGATCGGCAAATGTGTAGTGGATGTTGCCTTTCTGCTCTCCAAGAGTAGAAGCGAATACGCACTCAGTCATCGCAGTCTTCGCGATGGCGTCGGCAAACCGATCAGGAAGAAAATGGAACACCCCGCCGTGCCTTACCGACTTCAAGTGCATCTGTTCTAACGCTTGACCGGAGGCGTCTTTGAGGATAAGGCGTAATTGCTTTCAAAGCTTTTGTCGCCGGCGAAAACCGTATTCATGGCGCGGATCAATTTCAGGGCCTCACAAAGAATTCCTGAAACGAAGAAATACGAATTCATCCGGTCACGGATTGCCGCTGGCGTGTCCTTGCCCGTTGTACTCATCATTAACGAATGCGCCGAATTCAAGGCGTTCACCCCGCTCGTGCGAGAGCCACGACATAGGCAAACTTCTTATCGGCACGGCACTTTTTGAGCACCGTAGGATCGCCGTAGATTTGTCGCGCCTTTTCGTTGTCCTTCAAAGGTCCTCCATTGACCAACTCGCCCGGTTCCCAGAGCGTTTTGAAACAGCGCGTCAATATTCAATTTTGCATCCTGAACGAATCGTCGGCAAACAGATAGTTATGTAGATCCTACCTAGAACGGCCCACCAAAAACCCAATACACTTCAAATTTCCCCAGCTATTCCTGGCAGGAATAGCTGTCCGCCGAACATTCATTGGACAGCGCGATTGAGTGAAGTTAGCTTTGCGCCAGAAGCAGCCAGTTTGAACCGCTGCTGGAGGTGCATATGCCACGTTGGTTCCAAGTCCATATCATGCGCCGAA
>CAVOKS010000003.1:0-64413 GCA_963696565.1 uncultured Acidobacteriota bacterium
ACTCGCAGTCAAAACGTGTAATGGCTGGGCTGGGCGTAAGCTGTCCAGGCTCCTCTGCCATGCTGGCCTTTCTGTTGCGGATTATCTCCGGTTTGCGCGTTACTCGCCCAGAGCACCGTTCTGTTAACATGTGCTCGCCTTTGGAACAGAGTTAGAGGAGGAAGTTCGCGATGCCTGCGCGTTTAATGGCAGCGTGCTGTGTGCTGGGTATGGGGTCGCTGGCGCGTTGTGACTGAAGTGGCCACTTTTGCTGCACCAATTCTGAGGTGAGTTCTTGGTTGATTGTCGGTTTCAGCGGGGATTGAGGGTTTTGAGTGGTGTGGCCTGTTAACAGCGGTTAGGCGGCTGCCCACCCGCATTCAGAGGTTATCCGCACACGACTCACACTAGAAGATGATCTGGTAGACCGATCCCTCGGAACTCAATCCATTGCCCTGTGTGGTCCCGTAGAGGTTCCCGCCCGCGTCTAAGACCACGCTCGCAATGGGTTCGGCTCCCGGCCGGTCGTGAAAGCGATGTAGCACGGTTCCAAGCCACTCGCCGTCAGCTCGCTGTGTTAGTTTGAAAACGACGCCACATCCGCCGTCAGCAGCGCAATCGTTGAGGTCACCACCCGACGTGGTTGTGCCGTACAGATTTCCCTTTGCGTCGAAGATCACGCGAGATTCAGGCCAACTCCCGTCCGCGCCCGTGAAGCTATGAAGAATTTTGCTCTTCCACGGACCCTGTTGTGTCGGCCTGAGCTCAAAAACAGTTCCCCTCGAATGAGCGCCTCCCGAATAGGTTGTACCAAACAAATTTCCCGCTGCATCGAAGATTAAGCCGGCGTATGGCGTACCTCCATCTTGGCTGAGATGGCCGAACTGATGCATCACTTTCTGCGTCCACGCTCCATCCGAATTCGGCGTCAGGGAAAAAACCACCCCGCCCCGATAGATACCTCCCGAGCTGGTTACGCCGTAGAGGTTTCCCGCCTGGTCGAAGATGAGGCTACCGGCAGGAAACTGTCCGTCCCGGCATTTCTGCACCGCGCAGAAGCTGTACAACACCTTCTCGGTCCATGTTTCATCTGGATTCGGGGTTAGACGAAAAGCGACACCGAGCTCGTGGACCCCTCCCGAGTTGGTCACGCCGTAAAGGCTTCCAGTCTGGTCGAATACCAAACCACTGGAAGGGAAGGCCCCATCGGCACCGTTAAATGAGTGCAGCACCCGTTCGGTCCAGCTTCCATCGGAATTGGGTGAGATCCTAAAGACAGCACCCGCATCGTTCGCGCCGCCATAGAATGCTACGCCGTAGAGATTCCCCGCATGGTCGAAGATCATTCCGCTAGCCGGGTTTCGCCCATCAGAACAGTTTGCCGCGAAGCAGAAGCTGTAAAGCAATGTCTCGCTCCACCTTCCGCCGGACTGAGGCGTCAACTTGAAGACGGTTCCTGCGTCATAAGCGCCGCCATAAACCGTTGTGCCATACAAGTTGCCCTGCGTGTCAAAGACAAGATCGGCATCAGACTCGCTGCCGCCAGGGCCGGTGAACCGATTTATGGTCTTGAACTCAACGGCGGCCCAAGCCCCGGGCACTGAGCCGCCCGCGACACTGAGCAGCAGAGCCGCCGCGATAATCATCCAAGAATGTTTGGCGCGGAACATAGTCTCTCCTTACCGCCTTCTCAAAACGGCATCAAGGCGCTGACCGATCTACAGGCAGCTTCTTGCTCGGCGAACCAGAAAGCCAAGTCATGGGTGGATGCTTCTCTTCCGTCAGGTTCACATCGCTTAAAGACTGGGGTCCCGTAGCAAGATAGTGCGAACATTATGTGTCCACACCCCCTGCACGTCAAGATGCAGCACTTTGCGGCGACTTAGCTCGAAAGGGCTTATTGATGTAATATCGCGATATCCCTCATTGAGTAGCAGTCAAAACGTGTAATGGCTGGGCTGGGCGTAAACTGCCCAGGCTGCTCTGCCATGCTGGCCTTTCTGTTGTGGATTATCCCCGGTTTGCGCGTCGCTTCGCCCAGAGCACGGTTCTGTTAACATGTGCTCGCCTTTGGAGACACTCACGGGAGGTTCGTTATGCGTGCGCGTTTAATGGCAGCGTGCTGTGTGCTGGGTATGGGGTCGCTGACGCTGATGGCCCAGACGGGAACGAGCAGTGTGACCGGACCTGCCGTGACCGCGGCCCCGATCGTGCGGGGCAACACAGAGCCTCGCGCCCGTGATCTCGGCGTGCCCTTCGATGGGACACCCGGACCCTTGAACGCCATCACCGATGTCGCAGGCGTCGAGGTGGGCTACAAAACGCTTATCTCCGGCGCGGGCCGCCTGGTTGTGGGCAAGGGCCCTGTTCGCACCGGTGTCACCGCTGTCCTGCCGCGTGGGAAGCAGGGCACGAAAAGCACCTTTGCCGGGTACTTCGCTGGGAACGGAAACGGCGATATGACGGGTACGCACTGGATTGAGGAGAGCGGTCTGCTGGAGACACCCATCCTCGTTACCAACACAGGAAGTGTCGGCGTCGTGCGTGATGCCGCAGTCGCTTGGATGGTGAAACAGAAACGAACCGGTGACTTCTGGTATCCGGTTACTGCGGAAACCGCAGACGTTCCGCTGAACGACATCAAAGGCCAGCACGTCACAGCGCAGGATGCCTGGGATGCATTGAACTCGGCTACGGGTGGGCCACTCCAGGAGGGCAACGTCGGCGGTGGCACCGGGATGATCTGCAACGGATTCAAAGGCGGAACCGGAACGTCGTCGCGCCGGCTCAGTGCTGCGGAAGGCGGCTATACGGTCGGAGTGCTGGTCCAATGCAACTACGGCGGATCGCAGCAGTTGAGGGTCGCAGGCATCGCCGTCGCTCGGGAGATGACGCTCCAGCGGCCTTGTGTTGAAAAAATCCTTAATCCGCCGGTTCTCTGGTGGGACGGAAAACCCGCTCCCGTGTGCGACCCAAAAGTAGCCACCACCGCCGATGGCGTCCGCGCCCCGGAAGAAGGCTCTATCATCGTGATCGTCGCGACCGATGCACCGCTGACGCCGGACCAGTTGAAACGCCTTGCCCGCCGCGTCTCCGTCGGATTGGGACGAGTCGGAGCCATTGAAGGGGACGAGTCCGGCGACATCTTCCTCGCATTTTCGACCGCTAACGCGGGAGCCGATGAGGGCAACAGCGCCCAACCTCCCTTTACCGACCAGAACGCGACGATTCAGCGCATGCAAAGCTGGAAGATGGATGCCATGTTCACCGCGGTGGTGCAAGCGACCGAGGAGTCCGTCATCAATACGCTCGTCGCCGCAAAGACGATGGTCGGCGCAGACTATTGGACCATCCCGGCGCTGCCGCACGATCAGCTGCAACAAGTCTTACGCAAGCATGCGCTGCTGCAACCGTGATCGACCTGCGTCCCCGCGCTGATTCGTAAAGAATTTTGCCGGGTCCAAATAAGCGCCATTGCGGTGGTAGCCTGTTTAAGTGGCGAAACAAGCAGCCAGCGAGGTCCTCTCCATCGATGGACGCGAAGTCCAGATAACGCATCCGGACAAGCTGTACTTTTCAGCCCAGACGCAAATTTCAAAACTGGATCTGGTTCGCTACTACCTGTCGATTGCACCGGGCGCGCTGGCTGGGATTCAGGATCGTCCGATTGTTCTGAAGCGGTTCGTGAATGGCGCCGAAGGAGAAGCGTTTTACCAGAAACGTGCGCCCGAACAACGACCCTCGTGGCTCCGGACGGTTACGCTTTCATTTCCTTCGGGGCGAACAGCAGAAGAGATCGTAGTCGATGATGCGGCAGGCCTTGCCTGGATTGTCAATCTTGGTTGCATCGAGCTACACCCGCATCCGGTGCGTTCGAATGATCTCGATCATCCTGATGAACTGCGCATCGATCTCGACCCGATTCCAGGAGTCAGTTGGTCCGACGTACGCCGGGTCGCTCTAGAGGTTCAGAGCTTTCTCGATGAGGTCGGCCTTCAGGGATGGCCCAAGACCAGCGGTTCGCGCGGCATGCACGTGAATGTGCGAATCGAACCGCGGTGGACTTTTACCGAGGTCCGCCGCGCCGCCGTCGCATTGTCGCGTGCGATAGAGCGGCGTGTGCCCAAGCTGGCTAGTTCGAAATGGTGGAAAGAGGAGCGTCATGGCGTGTTCCTCGATTACAACCAGAATGCAAAGGACCGGACTACGTGCTCTGCGTATTCGGTGCGTCCGCTTCCCGATGCGCGAGTGTCGACGCCTCTTTTGTGGAACGAAGTGCCGGACTGCGAGCCCGCTGATTTTACGGTCTTAACGATTCCAGAGCGCTTCGCAAAGATGGGCGACCCTTATGCCGGAATGGATGCTGTGGCTGGTTCGCTGGAAAAGTTGCTCGAACTCGCGGAGAAAGACAAAGCCGACGGTCTCGGCGATGCGCCGTGGCCTCCACACTTTCGCAAGACGGATGAGGAAGCGTCCCGAGTCGCGCCGTCGCGTGCCAGGTCGTCGCCAAAGAAACCACGGGTGAAGATGCCGCTCATCGTGGTCGCGAATTCACCTGATAAAGCGGCCGCGCTAGCGGGACTCGAACGATGGAAGAGCAAACATGTCGAAGTAGCCGGACTGCTTGCGGTAGACGATGTACTGATTGATTCCATGCGCGGCAGATCATCCACATGGACGCGCATCCGAGTTAATCTGCGTCATGTGCCGGAAGACCTTCGGCCGTCGCAGGAAACTCCAGATCCGGACGATGATCCTACGCGTGAGTGGCGCGAATGGAACAGGAAAACGGGCACGAAAAAGAAGAAATGAGTAGTCGCTAGCGATGGTGGGAAAAAATCACCGCCAGCTCTTGCGGCGGGACGACTTCGAGCTGGGCAAAAGTGCAGTCGGTTGGTGTTTTGTCCGTTCGCCAACGACGGAACTGCGCCGTATGACGAAAGCGGCTTCCTTGCATGTGGTCATAAGCGACTTCTACCACCAACTCGGGGCGCAGCGGTTCCCAAGATAAGTCCTTACCTTGACTCCATCGGCTCTGGCCGCCCGGCATCCGCTTGGCCTCACCAGATTCAATTTCTTCGCCCGCTTCTTCGTCCGCCCATCGCTTCCATGGGTGAGCGGCGAGCGCGTTGCTACGGTAGGGCTCGAGGAATTCTGCAAGTTCCTGGCGTTTGGCCGTGGTGAAACTCGCACAGACTCCGACGTGTTGCAGAACACCGGCATCATCGAACAGTCCTAGCAGCAACGAGCCGACGAGCGTCCGCTCACCTTTCTTATGCCAACGAAATCCCGCAACCACGCAGTCACAGTCACGCTCGTGTTTGACCTTGAGCATCACGCGTTTGTTCGGCTCATACGTTCCTGAAATCGGTTTGGCCATCACGCCGTCGAGACCCGCTCCCTCAAAACGACGAAACCAGTCCGATGCGACGCTGCGATCATCGGAAGCTGGCGTGAGATGTATCGGTGGCGCGGCCATTGAGATTAACGATTCCAGTTCGCGACGGCGCGCATGAAATGGCTCGCCCCTGAGATCACGGTCTCCAAAGCAAAGCAAGTCGAAGAATACGAATGATGCCGGAGTCTGCCGCGAAAGAAGATTCACGCGCGAGGCGGCTGGATGCAGGCGAAGTTGAAGAGCGTCGAAGTCGAGTTCGTCATTCTTAACTATGACGATCTCTCCGTCGAGGACACAGCGGGAAGGCAACGAAGTGCGTAGAGGGTCGAGCAGCTCGGGGAAGTAGCGGTTCAGTGGCTTTTCATCGCGGCTTTGAATCAGGATCTCATCACCATCGCGGAACACGAGCGCGCGAAAGCCATCCCACTTCGGCTCGAAAACCCAATCTCCTTCGGATGGTAATTCATCCACTCGCTTGGCGAGCATTGGCAAGATCGGCGGGTTGACAGGAAGCTGCACGCTTCATGGTATACCGCACAGGCAAATGCTCCGACGTATGGCGCAGAGAAGGCCTTCTGGTTGAACTATATGGTACAAGCCAAACCTGGGCTCGTTCTGCACGCGACGGTGCAGTACTATGCGAATCTTAGCCGCTAATTCGCGTAGCGAATGCAGCCGTAGCTGGGTTCCGTATTAAGGTTACGTTCCGACCGCATTGGTGCCGCGAAGGAGGACTTCAATGAAGACCCGGCAAGAAGCATTCCGGAGCATCGAGAATCATGCCTTCGACATCTGTGTAGTGGGCGGCGGAGCGACCGGGGCGGGATGTGCGCTCGACGCGCAGTTACGTGGTTTGAGAACGGTTCTCCTGGAGGGTGGAGACTTTGCGTCTGGCACATCGAGTGCTTCGACCAAGATTGTTCACGGGGGTGTGCGTTACCTGCAGGAAGCGGTGACCCACCTGGACATCCATCAGTATCGGGTGGTGAAGCGGGCTCTTCGCGAGCGCATCCTCATGCTGCAGAACGCGCCGTTCCTCACGCGTACCCTGGAATTCCTCGTCCCCTGCTTCAGTTGGTTCGACGTGCTCTACTACGGGTTCGGCATGAAGATCTACGACCGGATGGCAGGGCGCGCCGGCTTATTCCCGAGCCGATACATTTCCCGCGCGGATGTAGTCAAACGATTTCCCTCGCTGAAAAGTGAGCGCCTGACAGGGGCGGTCGTTTATGCGGACGGTCAATTCGACGATTCCCGATACAACATTATGCTCGTTCATACTTTCGCGGGGTGCGGAGGCGAGGCCTTGAACTACGCGCGAGTAGTCGGATTTGAAAAGGGACCGAATGGTAAGTTGACGACCGCAACGGTGGAAGATCAGATCACGCAGCAGAGGTTCACAGTTGGCGCTCGCGCTTTTGTCAATGCAACAGGTCCCTTCTCGGATGCTTTGCGCAGGCTTGCCCACCCGGGCATTCAAACCCGGATGCGGCCTAGCAAGGGTGTACACATTTTTCTTCCTTTGAACGGCTTCTCGGATCACGAAGCGCTGCTAATACCGAACACCGAGGACGGTCGAGTCATCTTCGCGATTCCCTGGCTCGGTAGGTTGCTCGTAGGTACCACGGACGACGAAGCCGGCTTGCAAGAAGAAATGGTGGTGAAGCGCGACGAGGCAGAGTATCTGCTACGACACTTGAACTCTTATCTGGAAAAACCTTTTTCTCTCGATCAAATCACCAGCGGCATCGCTGGTCTGCGCCCATTGGTGAGCGCCAAAGGAACGCGGGCAACCAAGAGGCTCGTTCGCGACGATGAAGTCGAACTGGACCATGCCAGCGGGCTGATCAGCAGTCTCGGCGGCAAATGGACAACACATCGCGCCATGGCGGAAGACACCATCGATGCAGTACTGAGGTATTTGGGCGGATCGCTCACGCCTAGCCGCACGCCGCACTACCGGCTTTCTGGTTCCGAGGGCTATGACGCGAGCTACTCGAGAAAGCTGGCGAGCCAATTTCATCTATCCGAAGACACCGCCCAGCACCTTGCCGAGAAGTTCGGCACGTCGGCCTCTGACGTCCTGGCTTTGGCTGAACAGAACCCGCGCCTTCTGTCTCGCATCGTGCCCGATTCAGCTTCGATCCTGGCGGAAGTGGTGTACAGCATTCGGTATGAGATGGCCGTGTCGATTGAAGACATCTTGGCCCGGCGCATTGGCTTGCAACTGTTTAGTTGGCGGGATGCGATCACTGCCGCGCCAATTGTAGCCGCGTATTTAGCCGACGAACTCGGTTGGTCTTTAACCCAATCGCAAGAAGCCATTCAGCAATACACCGACAAGATCAATCGGCTTTTGGTGGCCGTGGGGCTTGCAGAGCGGAGTCGAGAGGTCAGAGTTTAGAAGGAGTAATAAATTGGCAACATATATTGGCGCAATTGATCAAGGCACCACCAGCACCCGGTTCATCGTGTTTGACCGCTCGGGACGCACGGTGGCGATGGCTCAAAAAGAACATCGGCAGATTTATCCCGAGCCTGGCTGGGTGGAGCATGATCCGCAAGAGATATGGCAGCGTACGCGAGAGGTGATCGCGGAAGCCATGGCGAAGGGAAACCTTCGACCCTCGGACTTGGCAGCGATCGGGATCACTAATCAGCGTGAAACGACGGTCGTGTGGAATCGCAAAACCGGCAAGCCGGTTGCCAACGCGCTGGTTTGGCAGGATACGCGGGTTGCGGATTACGTCAGCGAACTTGCGAAAGCGGGAGGACAGGATCGCTTTCGCGGCAAAACTGGATTGCCGCTCACCACTTATTTCAGTGGTTTGAAAATCCGCTGGATTCTTGAAAATGTGCGCGGCGTACGCAGCCTGGCCGAGAACAGGGACGTACTCTTCGGGAACGTCGATACCTTCCTGGTGTGGCACCTGACCGGCGGTCCCGATGGCGGCATTCACATCACAGACGTAACGAACGCCAGCCGCACGCAGTTGATGAATCTCGAAACCTTGTCGTGGGACCCCGAAATCCTCGATGCCTTTGGCATCCCCGAGGCCATACTGCCAAGCATCCGCTCTAGCAGCGAAGTCTACGCGCACGTCAAAGACCCAGTACTGAAGGACGTCCCGATCGCGGGAATTCTGGGAGACCAACAGGCGGCGCTCGTGGGGCAGGCCTGCTTCCGGCCCGGAGAAGCCAAGAACACCTACGGCACTGGATGTTTTCTGCTGATGAACACAGGCGATCGCGTGGTCCACTCCAATTACGGCCTGCTCACAACCCTGGCCTACAAGCTCGGCAATCAACCTGCTCACTACGCGCTGGAAGGCAGCATTGCGATCACCGGAGCCCTGGTGCAGTGGGTACGTGACAATCTTGGAATGATTCAGAAGAGTTCCGAGATCGAATCTCTCGCCAGATCGGTTTCCGACAATGGTGGCGTGTATTTTGTTCCCGCATTCTCCGGGTTGTATGCGCCGTACTGGCAGGACAACGCGCGGGGTGTGATTGCCGGTCTTACTCGCTACGCGAATAAAGGGCACCTTGCACGCGCGGTACTCGAGGCAACCGCGTTTCAAACCCGCGATGTCCTGGAGGCAATGGAGAAAGATTCGAATATCAAGCTCGACGTGCTGCGGGCCGACGGAGGCATGGTTGACAACGATCTCCTTATGCAGTTCCAGGCAGACATTCTCAATTTGCCGGTAGTTCGTCCGATCGCGCGTGACGCCACTACCGCGCTGGGGTCGGCCTACGCCGCAGGTTTGGCTGTCAACTATTTCAAGGATCTTGAGGATCTACGTTCGAACTGGGCCGTTGATCACACATGGAAACCAAATCTGGCAGACGAGAAACGAGAGGAAATGTACCGGCTGTGGAAGCGTGCGGTAAACAAATCCTTCGATTGGGTGGACTAGGACCGACAACGTCAATCAAAAAAGGAGTCTTACATGGCCGAAAAGTGTTTTGGTGAATTCATGGGCACGTTGGTTCTGGTCCTATTAGGCGATGGGGTAGTCGCAAACGTTTTGTTGAAGCGTTCGAAGGCGGAAGGCAGCGCGGGCGACCGCTGGATGGTGATCACCAGCGGGTGGGCATTCGCAGTGATGGCCGGAGTTTTCACGGCGATCGCTTGCGGAAGCAGTGATGCCCATCTGAACCCGGCGGTGACGCTGGGGTTCGCTGTTTCTTCGGGAAGTTTTCTAAAATTTGCTCCTTACGTTGTGGCCCAGATCCTTGGCGCATTTGTGGGGGCCGTCCTTGTGTGGATACATTTCCTGCCCCACTGGAAGGTTACGGAAGATGCCACTCTGAAGCTGGCGTGTTTCAGCACGATACCGGCAATTCGCAACTTCGCTGCAAACCTGGTCAGCGAAGTCATTGGAACACTCGTTCTGGTCTTCGTAGTGGGAGCGATCTTTTCGAAAGCAGTCGCGGGGATTGGGCTGGCCCCGGGGTTGGGCCCATACCTGGTTGCTGCTCTGGTCTGGGGTATTGGACTTTCGCTCGGAGGAACAACCGGTTATGCGATCAACCCCGCGCGTGATTTTGGACCGCGCCTGGCTCACGCGATTTTGCCTATCGCCGGCAAAGGAACGTCGGATTGGAGCTACGCAATTGTGCCGATCCTCGGTCCACTTCTCGGGGGCAGCCTGGCGGGGATTCTTCTGCGAGCCATCGGTATTTAGAGAACGGAATTGGAAGGCGACAGACCATCGGGGAAATTGGTAGTCGAGGATTGGATTCGCTGCCCTGTTTTAGATCACCTCCGCTTCAGTTCCGTTCCGCGAGCGGCCTGCCACTCCCTGCGGCGCAACTTCGATTGATCCTTGCGGTCGCGTGTTCGGGGGCGAGAGCATCTGCAAAGTGATAGCGACCGCTGGAATCAAGTACGCGAATGTTACCCAGACCCACATAAGGGCGCCCGCGCATTCCTGGTCTGCGAGAGGAGGCAGACCGAACAGGTGAGGTGTGGAAAGGTAGAAGGGGTAGATAAGCCGGTTACAAAACACGAAGAATGCGGAAAGAATGTCACAAGGCAAAGTCGCAAGAAACAAGTACATCGCCATAGACCACCGAGGCGACTTCACCGCACTCGGTGAAAACTGTACGATAGGCGACCAGAAAAGCAGGCCAGCCATCAGAAAGGACACATCCTCCAAAATATGCACGGAGTGGGAATGCATGCCCGACTGAAACGCACGGGGAAGATGCCATCCGATTACGGCTGCCGTGCCCGCCAGCCAACACAACACCGGATGCCGAAGATAACTTTCGAACCATCGCCCCGGCACACTGGCGAGCGACCTCCGGTTCGTGATGAAGAGCTTGGGTAGGCCGCAGGCCAGCGGAAACATCGGTGTCCCCATTAAAATCAGTGGTGCAGCAACCGTCATCAACAGAAGATGCTTCATCATGTGAATTGTGAGCGACTGATGATCGAGCGTGGCGAGCGGAGATCCGATTGCAATCCACACTAACGTCAGGCCGCCCATAAATGCTGCGAGCCGCCAACCGGCGATGAGGGTTGGGAAAGCACTTCGAAGCGAGACCCAACCGCGCAAATAAACCAATGCTGTGAGCAGCAGCGTGGATGCGACCGTGAGCAAAACAAACCACGACTGCATCTGGGCAGGGAACTCGGACGTAGCTCGGTCTACCGTGGCGAGACCTCGCTTGCGCCCAGCGCAATCGCTTCAGAAGCATTGTGTGCTGGCTTCTGATTCGCCGGGTGTAGTGTTTCCAGAAAGGCAACGAGCGCGGTCGTTTCCGCAGGGCTGAGGTTTTTTCCATAGGCTGGCATATTTCCTCCACCCTGAATTACCTGGCGAATCAGTTGATCTTCGGTAAGACGGAGAGCAACCGCGTCCAGCGCTGGTCCGCGCTGTCCTCCAAGGTTATGCAGCGAATGACAGTTGTGACACTGTTTGGCTTGAAACACGAGCGCACCGTGGCGCTCCAATGCCGTCCGGCCCTGCAGGAACTCAGCCGGAATCGGCTGGCTGCTCCACGCATCCATCACGGGGCTCCAGGGTGTGTGCTCGGCCAGATGAGTGAGAGTGCCGAGGCTCACAGCGACCAGCAGAATCGTAAGCACAGCAATTGGTCGACGCTTCCAGCTCTTCTCGCCTTCGCCGGCTACAAACGGAAGCGCGAGCAGGACAACGATTCCGATGGCGGGACCAATCAGGAGGATGGGCGTCTCGGCTGATGGGGGCAGGAACGAGAGCAGGGCATACAGCCACAAAAAAAAGAAGTCGGGACGCGGAGCAGTCTGAATAATCGTCGGATCTGGCTGGCCACTCGGACCGAACGGACCAAAATGAAGCGCGCAAACAGCAATCGCAAGGAGAATAAAACCGGAGAAGAAAATATCCTTCCACACCGCATTAGGCACGAACGGCACGCCGTCCTTCTGCGTGAGTTCGTGGTACTCCTGGATATACGTGGCGCGCCGGACGACGCGTCCCGGCATGGGCCATTCATTGATTCCAAGTTTCAGTACCATGAGCAGGTGCACACCGACAAAAGCAATAAGCAACCCCGGGACAACAAAAACATGCAGCGCGAAGAACCGTGAAAGCGTCGCCCCAGCAATGATCGGGCCACCCAGCAAGAGATTGACAGCCCACGGACCAATTACCGGGACACGGCTTGCGATCGATGCTCCGATACCTAATCCCCAGTAGGCGTCCTGATCGAATCGAAGCACCTGGCCTGTAAAAGCCATGCCAAGCGTCACAAGCAAGAGAAAGACGCCAACGATCCAGGTGAGTTCTCTGGGAAACTTGTAGGCTCCAAAGAGGAAGACCTGCACCATATGGATCAGGACAATCGCGACCATGAAATTTGAGCCCCATCCGTGCAAGGCGCGTATGAACCAACCGAGGGAAACGCCGTGATTGAGGGTCTGCAGACTGTTCCACGCCTCGCCCGCAGAAGGCACGTAAATCAGGGCGAGCAGAATGCCGGTAACAATTTGGAGCATGAAACACATGAGTGCGGCGCTGCCGAAAACATAGAACCAACTTGCGGTCTCGCGCGGAACTCGGTGTTCAAGGGTCTCGCGAATTGGAGTGCCGAGCTGCAGTCGCAAGTCAAACCAGTCGCCGATTTGTTGGATCAGGCGCATGTTGTTTTGCCTCCCACCTTATTTGCTACAGGCTGGCCCGGAGTCGGCATTTCACCAGCTTTGATGAGAAGTTTTCCATCCTCAATTTTGTAGTGGTACTGAAACAAGCCGCGCTCTGGAGGTCCGGAAGCCCGCGAACCATCCTGGTAGTAAGCGCCGCCGTGGCAGGGACACATGAAGAGGTTCGACTGTGGGAACCAGCGAACGGGACATCCAAGGTGCGCGCAGTTGATAGCGAAGACTTGAAACTTTTGACCGTCGACATTTCGAACCCAGCACGCGATATCACCGGTTTCGCCATCCCAGACGTTGACCACGGGATTCTTGTAAGTGGCGAGACGAGTCTGGCCGGCGGGAAACTGTTCCACTGCGCCGAGAGAAAGCCACGACTCGTATCCAACTTTCTTTTCACGAGTCACCGGCGAAAGCAGATAACGCACGACCGGTACGGCTAAGAAAACGCCGACAACGCCGTTAAGAAACAGTCCCAATTTCACCAGAGCTGCGCGTCTCGATAGTCCGTTTTCTGCGCTCATTGAGGTTCTCCACGTTTCATCGCAGCAGTCGAGTATGGCTGGCCTGGGAACTTTGGCCGTCGACTGGAGAGCCATGCCACCACATCAGAAACTTCTTGCGTGGATATGGGTCGGCCCTCAACGTCACCACGCCAGTCCGGTGAACCAAGATCAGGGCGGCCTGCAATAACTATCGTGCGAAGTTCCCCATCGCTTACGAGTGCGAGGTAGGAGCCATTTACAATCGAGCTGGCTTTGCTTCCTCCGCGACCGTCGGCTCCGTGACAGCCAGAGCAATAAATTCGATATGCCGCGGCGCCACGTTGCGGATCACCAGGAGCCGCCGCTGCATAAGGTGGTGGAGTTTGACCGCCGAGAGCGTCGGGTTTCGCCCATGCCCGGATCCCATGTACGAGTGCGTCGATCTGTGTTTCCGTGAGCATTCCTCCCGCACTCTGAGCGAAGGCTGACATCGGTGTGCCGGGCACACCATTTGAAGCGATGCGGCGAATTACGGTGTCGTCGGCGATTGCGAGAAAAACAGGATTCGCCAGAGCAATGGCGGCTCCACCTTTACCGTCGACGCCGTGGCATCCGGCACAGTTCTGGCCATAGAGCAGACCGAAGTCCACAATTTCAGCAGGCGAAATAACGGCTGAGTTCTGCGCCGGGCGGCCAGAAGAATTGCTGCAGGCAACACACACTACAGCCACAAAGATCGCGAGGGTTGAGGCGAAGATGCGGCGGCCCATTATCACCGGTGCTTATCTCCATTCTCCTTATTGGTGCCTCCCTGAACTTCAAACCCCGCGCGGGCAGCAAAAGGAAGATGCTGCCGAGTTGGTACACGCTGTTGTCGAGAGACTACAATGCCAGCGACAATTCCAAATCCGACCTGGGACAAGACGAACCACACCCAATCGATCTCCTGGTTAAGGATCGGATCGATCAGTTCAACAAAGCTATGGATTAAGCCCGACCACAAAACGGGTGCAATCAAACCGCCGAGGAGGATCGGGCGCCGTGGAAGCATGGGTAGCGTCGCACCGTAGAGAAGACCAACGCTTAACGAAACGAGCAAGTGGAGGACGCTCGCGATGAGTAGGGAGTCCCATTGAAACGATCCGATTTGCGATAGCGGGTGCCTGCCGGGGAAAAATCCCGCAGCCAGAACATTGATCGCATACCACATCCCGCGCCCGCTGATAATTCCATAGATCACCGCCAGAACTGCCATGGCGACGCCTCCCGCGATGCCACCCTTTACACCGGCTCTGATTGGATAGACCTCCAGTGGCAATCGGGCTCGCAGCAACTCCTGGGTCATCCACTGGACGGCCGCTACGCGTGGACGATTGGTGCTGACGGGGGTGACGATCTCGGTTGCGGACACAGATTCATGTCTCTCATGGGGCAACACGTCGCAGAACCAGCCGATGCCTCCGCTCACCGCCAGGACAGCACCAAGAAAACTCACGGACGCACTCGTGACTAAACCCGCAAAAACCAGACTTAGGCCGAAGGCAAGGACGATCGGCCACGCTGTAGGCGCGGGCATTTCGATCGTTTTTGCTCTGTCGGGAGTCCGCGCGTTTGTCGCAGGGTTTTCCATTTACCGACCTATCACATAAACGACGGTGAACACCACAATCCAAACTGCGTCCACGAAGTGCCAATAAAGAGAAAGTACGTCGATGCGCTCGGCGTGCTCTTGTTTCACGACTCCGCAAAGTGTGAAGGCCATCACTAAGGAAAGGCACAGGAGGCCCACCACCACGTGAAAGCCGTGCAGTCCGACCAGCGAGTAGTAGGTGGTTCCGAACAAGTTGGTGCTGATCGTAAGGCCATGCAAATAAATGAGGCGGTGCCATTCCGACGCGGTCCCGTAGAGAAAGATTGCGCCGAGTGCTATCGTCACAAACCACCACGCACCAAACATTCGGACGTCGGCGCCGCGAAGAGCTTTGGTTGCGAAGTGAATCGTTACACTGCTCGAGAGCAGGCAAACGGTGTAAAAGAAAGGTGGCGAGAGAACCTCTCTCGGCATGGGTCCCGAGAGGCTCTTGCCAATATAGAAGAGGTAGGCCACGACAAAGATGGTGAAAATCGCAGCCTCTGCCGCGATCAAAGCGAACATTCCGACACGCCCACGGGTGGGAAGTTTCCAGCCGAGTTCGGTCGGTGCCAGCGTCAAGGATGTCGTGGTCATCGCGGTTGCTCCTTCACTCGTACTTCCAGTCCGGATCGTCCGGATGCTTCAGATCCCAGAGCGGGCGGCGGCTCTTCACCGTCGGGATGGAATAGAAGTTGTATGCGGGGGGTGGTGAATTGGTGGACCATTCGAGCGTCCACGCATCCCACGGATCGTTTCCAGCGGGTTTGCCGCGGATGTAAGACCAGATCAAATTTCCGAGGAAGACCAATATCCCCGCAGCCTGAAAGAAAACTCCAATGGTCACGATCAGATTCCATGTGTCCCAACCGCGGCCCGGTTCATAGGTGTAGATCCTTCGCGGCATGCCCAGCAATCCTGGGATATGCATGAAGTCGAAGGTCAGGTGGAATCCGATTACGAAAAGCCAGAAATGTAATTTGCCGAGTGTTTCGCTGTACATCTTTCCCGACATCTTGGGGAACCAGTAGTAAAAGGCTGCAAACAGCGTGAAGAGGATGGCGCCGACAATTACGTAGTGAAAATGAGCGACCACGAAATATGAATTTCCTAAGTGCCAGTCGAAGGGGGCCGCAGCCAGCATGATGCCGGTGAGGCCAGCGATCAAGAACTGGAAAATAAAAGCGATGCAGAAAAGCATGGGAGTCTTGAATTCAATCTTTCCGCCCCACATCGTTGCCAGCCAGTTAAAGATCTTGATGCCGGTCGGAACAGCGATGGTCATGCTCGAGATCACGAAAAAAGTATTAGCGGCCGAACCCATGCCCACGGTAAACATATGATGCGCCCATACGCTCATGCTGATAAACCCGATTGCGATCGTGGCTCCGACCATCACCGGGTAACCGAAGAGCGGCTTGCGGGAAAACACGGGAATGATTTCTGAGGCGAATGCGAAGGCTGGGAGGACAAGGACATAAACTTCGGGATGTCCAAAAACCCAGAAGAAATGCATCCAGATCACTGCTGAGCCCCCAGCCTGCGTGTCGAAGAAATGTCCGCCAAGGTAACGGTCGATCAGCAGCATGATCTGAGCCGCCGTCAGCGGACTGACGGCAAGGATCACCAAACCGGCCATGACGAGGGTGAGCCAGGCGAACAACGGCATTTTAGCGAGCGTCATTCCCGGGCAGCGCATGCACAGGATGGTAGCCACGATATTGATTGCGGTGCCGATGCTGCCAAAACCGGAGACCAACAGCGCCAGCGTCCAGAAGTCCGTGCTGTGCCCCACTGAAAACGTCTGCGAGGTCAGCGGTGCATAGGCGAACCATCCCACGTCGGGAGCATTCCCCGCTCCATACAGCCCATTGGCTCCTATCAGGCTGAAATAGAGGAGCAGGCCACCGAAAGCAGTCATCCAGAAGCTGAAAGCGTTGAGGCGTGGAAAGGCCATGTCCCGCGCCCCAATGAGGAGCGGGATAAGATAGTTGGCGAATCCGAACAATACAGGCATGGCCACGAAGAAGATCATGGTGGTGCCATGCATGGTGAACAGGCGATTGAAAACTTGGGGCGAAACAAAATCGTTGTGCGGGCGGATAAGCTGGATACGGATAATTGTCGCCTCGATCCCGCCGATCACAAGAAACACCAGGGCATAAACGATGTACAGAATCCCCAGGCGCTTGTGATCAACCGTCGTAACCCAATCGTGAAGCTGGGCGACGATAGGACGGTATGCCAGGTCGGTTCTCGGAAGTACGACGGCATCAGTCGACATCGGGCGATCTCCTCAAAGTCTTCACGAGATGCTCAACGAAGCGTCTCCAGATAAGCGGTCAACGCGTCCAGGTCTTTCTCCTCCAACTCCATCGCCGGCATTAAGGAACCAGGCTTGATCGCGTTGGGATTTCGAATCCAGAGCCGGAGATTTTCCGGAGTGTTCGAGGCTGCGCCGGCCGCGATCGTATCTCGGCTCATCAGGTGCGTGAGGTCCGGACCGAATCGCCCACTAGCCACTGTGCCCGACACTGTGTGGCAGTTGATGCAGGCGGTCGTCTCGAATATGCGTTGTCCCTCGGAAACAGCGGTACTTGTAGTCGCCGGCTGGCGTTGCTGCTGAATCCATCGGTCAAATTCGTCTTTTGACTGAACATAAACACGCAGCAACATCTTGGCGTGTTGTGTCCCGCAATACTGCGCACACTGGCCGAGGTAAACTCCGGTTTCTTGCGGGTCCATCCACATTGTGTTGGGGTGGTTCGGGATTAGATCAGTCTTACCGGCTAGCCGTGGAACCCAAAAACTGTGGTCAGTATCGGCGGATAGCAGGTTGATGAATGTTGGGGTGGGATGGACCGGGTCGCTGACGGGCACATGCAGTTCATTTGCCGTTACTACGCCCAGCTCTGGATAACGATACTCCCACCAGAACTGGTGACCGATGGCGGTAACCGCGACCGCGTTACCTGGCGGTGGTGTTCGCTGAACGACGGCAATCACTCGTGCAGTCGCCATGAACAATGCGACGACGATAAGAATCGGAATGATCGTCCATGCCAATTCCACCTGATTGCTGCCGTACACCTGGGGAGGTTCTATGCCGTCGTCATTGTTTCTCTTTCTGAACCGCACCACGGAGTAAAGCAGCAAGGAGAAAACAACTAAGAAAATGGTCCCTGTGACCGCCAGCACAAACAGAGACAATCCGAAGATCGATTTCGCTGGGGTCGACGCGGGAGCAAAAATATTGGTCGGGCTCAAGGGCTGGGCTGCGTCTGCGAGCGCCGCCCCGGGCCCTAAGATCAAAACAACAAGGGAGACCCGTGCTCGCCAGTTACTTGGGCCACGTGATCGCAATTGGTCTCCTTTCAGTGGGGATGGCCGTGAAGTGAATCGGAGCGTCGAGCAAGTCCCGGAGAATATCGTCGAAAGCGTTTGTCGAGAACGTCGAGAACATGGAGAGTCTCATTGAACACCGTTGAGACTCTGCTGTGGCTTTTGCGCCTAACGGCGCGGAAACGGGAATCCGCTTGCGCTCAAGCCGGCTTGAACGGTCCGCCACCGAGAGTCCTATTCGAGTCCTCTGCAAAGCTGTAGCCAAATGCGGCTGAGAGGGATGAACCGTGGGAGTGAGTAATTGTAGAGAAACTGGGGCTGGCAAAATCGCTACTTCGACAATGCCGCCGGGACTCGTGTCCACAATCCGACACGTGTCATTCGGCGGTCACGGTGGCTTTACCGTGCTGGCAAACCGAAGCTTGCTGCAGGGAAGATGCCAATACAGTAAACCCTGTAGAGAGGTCGGATCCGATTTCTTATAGAATGCTCGAATCCTATTTCTCTCATGGCTGCCGGGCACCGGTCACGGCGAGGGGTCGTCTATGCAACACTCACCATTCAGCGTTCATGAGGTCAAGGGGCCGAATCAGGAGGCCGGTTTCAGCAGGAGAGAATTTATCGGCATGACAGCTGCGTCCCTCGTGATGGCCACGGCGCTAAGCGGGTCCGCGGCGGCAGATCGTAAGAGTGAGATTCCATATCGAGCGCTGGGTCGAACCGGGGGAAAGGTCTCCCTGATCGGCCTCGGCGGGTATCACCTGGCCAGACAGAGCGATCCCGAAGAGAGCATTCGAATCATTCGTACCGGAATCGATGAAGGAATCAACTTTCTGGATAACTGCTGGGACTACAACGGAGGAGAGAGCGAAATTCGAATGGGTAAATCGCTGCGTGACGGTTACCGCGGGAAGGCATTTCTGATGACTAAGATCGATGGCCGGAGCAAGATCGCTGCAACAGCTCAACTCAATGAATCGCTGCGGAGGTTGCAGACCGATCGAATTGACTTACTCCAGTTTCACGAAGTGATTCGAGATTCTGATCCAGACCGTATCTTTGCCCAAGGCGGCGGATTGGAAGCTGTGCTTGACGCCCAGAAGGCGGGCAAGGTCCGTTTTATAGGTTTCACCGGCCACAAGAGTCCAGACATTCATTTGAAGATGCTGGCCACAGCCTCCAAGCACGGATTCAAGTTCGATGCGGTTCAGATGCCTCTTAACGTAATGGACGCTCACTTCAACAGTTTCGAAAAGAAAGTCCTCCCGGTGTTGATCGAGAACGGTATCGGAGTGCTGGGCATGAAACCCATGGGCGACCACATCATTTTTGAGAGCAAGACCGTCACACCGACCGAGTGCCTCTCCTACTCAATGAATCTTCCGACCAGCGTCGTCATCACCGGCTGCGATTCGATGCCGATCCTTCAACAAGCGCTGCACGCTGCCCGCACTTTTCAGCCGATGAGTTCTTCCCAAGTCGCGGCTCTTCTTGCAAAAACCTCAAAGGCGGCGGAGGCTGGCCAGTTCGAACTTTACAAGACCACTCACCAGTTTGACGGCACGTACGCCAATCCACAGTGGCTTGGCTAAAGGCAGGCGATCTCCGAACTTCTACCGACTCGGTCCGATATCGTTGCTTGTCGTTGTTTGCATTGGTAACGGTTCAGTCGTCTGGATCAGGCTTAGTAAAAACATATCGGGCGACGCCCGTAGCTCCTGAAGGGCATTACCAGCGGGAAGGAGCTCAACGGTCCAGCGCGGCTCGCAGATGGTCGAGCAGCACGTCGTCGTCAAAAGGTTTAGTCAAGAACTCCACTGCTCCGGCCCTTAAAGCCTGCATCCGCATTCTCTCGTCACCTTGTGCTGTGATGAAGATAATCGGAATCCTGTAGTGAGCTTCATTTAGTTTTGATTGGAATTCCAACCCTGACATCCCCGGCATACGGATGTCGGCAATCAGACATGCGGTATGCTCCAGTTCGCCCGAGTTTAGAAATTCTTCCGCCGACGTGAATGCCAGAGTTGAGAAACCAGCCTCTTTCATCAAGCCATTCAGTGAGTGCCGGATCAACTCGTCATCATCGACAATTGCAACCAACTTCGGGGCCTCCTCGGTGGCCATGCTTCAAAAATCCTCTGATGATCAAGAGCTGTCGATCTACAGCGATTCGGAGAGTGCCCAACCATCCACTCTCGTTGTTATTCCAAACGCGTCAGCAAGTCCGACTCTGCTGCAGGGGATACATCCCATTCTGGTTTTGGAGAGAAGGCCGGGAAATTCCCAGCTTCTGCATCTTGTGAATCAGGGTAGTGCGTTTCAGGCCAAGTTTGGTAGCTGCGCCCTTCGCGCCGCCGACCACCCAACGAACTTCTTCCAGGGTTTGAAGAATCAAAGAACGCTCGGACTCCCTCAGAGTAATTGCGCCTCTCGAGACGGTCAGGGGCTGGGTCCCTCTCGTTGGCAAAGGATTGGGAAGCACCCCATCTCTTGAAAGAATTACGGCGCGTTCAACCAAGTTCTGTAGTTCGCGGATGTTCCCCGGCCACGGGTGGGAGCTGAGCGCAGACATCGTTTCCGCAGGGATGTGGTCGATTTTCCGACTCATCCGCTGGCCAAATATCTCGACAAAATGCATCACCAACGCGGGAATATCTTCGGTGCGCGCCCGCAGCGGTGGCAACAGCACGGGGAAGACGTTCAGGCGGTAGTAGAGGTCGCTGCGGAATTGGCCTCGATTGACCATTTCTGCGAGATCACGATTCGTGGCAGCCACCAACCGAACATCTACGTGGTGGGTCCGAGTGCTACCCAGTCGCTCGAACTCTTGTTCCTGCAGTACGCGCAGCAGCTTAGGCTGTAACGCGGGCGGAATGTCGCCCACCTCGTCCAAGAAAAGTGTGCCTTTGTCAGCCAACTCGAAACGTCCAATCTTCTGTACGATAGCTCCAGTGAATGCGCCTTTCTCGTGGCCAAAAAGTTCACTTTCTAATAGATCAAGCGGAATGGCGGCGCAGTTCAGCCTGACGAAAGGGCGTCCGCAACGCGGACTGATGTTGTGAATCGCGCGTGCGATCAGTTCCTTGCCGGTACCGGTCTCTCCCTGTATTAACACGGTGGAACCAGTGGGAGCGACCTGTTCGACCTGTTCCAACACCGCTTCGAGAGCAGGACTGTTCCCGATGACCTGCTCGAATCTCTGCTCATCGTTAGCTTGATCAACAGTTCGTGATATCTGGATACCCGCCACAGAGACCCCCTCGTGCTGCGTGCACGCTGCTTATCGGGTTTAATTTTTCAAGGCTGCTCGAACACTTTCGAGCAGGGCTTCGTCGTCGAACGGTTTGGGAAGGAACTCCACCACTCCTGCTCGTAACGCCTGCCTCCGCATTTTCTCGTGACCGTGTGCCGTGATGAAGCGCCGCGCATCAAGTCATCGTCGTCGACGATCGCCACTAAGTTCATCTTTCCCTTAGTGTCACTTTCAATGACCATGGGTAAGAAGCTAGTGGAATCGTCACATCTGCGCAATCATACTTTGGTATATGAGGCCTCAAACCGCCCGCAGCCTTCGAAACCCCTGAGCATAGGAACGGTTGTCATTAGGGATGCGGTGGACGGCTAGCGTTATTTGTGCGGAGCAGCTTTGCTGGGCAGGGTCAGGTGAAAACAGGCTACTGCGGGCGCAATGCGAGTCGAACCATCCACATAGAAACTTTCGCTGGTCGAGCCCTATTTCTCGGACATGCCTCGCGTCGTGCAGGTCCGACGTGCATGAGGCTGCGGGGCGAGTCCACGCCACATCAATCGCCTGAGCTTCGCGCGTGCCCGTGTTAACTGGGCTTTCACCGTTCCGTCGGGTACTCCTAGAATGTGCGCGGTTTCGCTCGTGCTCAGACCGTCCAACTCACGTAACTGGAATGTCCTGCGCAAGCATGGCGAGAGCTGTGCCACGGAGCGGAGGATGTGTCCCCGCAACTCGGAGCAGCGGCAGTTATCCTCCGGACTTGGCCCATGGGCCGCCAATATCTCCGACACGGAATATTCCTGATCCTCCCCGAACCGCTCGTCCATCGACACGTGGATCTGCCGTGGCCGCTTGCGCAATTTCATGCGTGCAGCATTAGACACAATGGCGGTTAACCAGGTAGATATCTGCGCATCACCCCTGAACTGGTCGATGTGCTTGTACGCAGAGAGGAGTGCATCCTGAACTGCGTCTTCAGCGTCTGCTGAATTGCGCAGATACCGGTAAGCCTTTCTTTGAAAGGACGGCAGGCAGCGCGCAAGAACATCGTTCATCTCTCGACCGCTTGCTTCAAGGAAGCGCACGGCGAGCTGCCGTTCGCTCCCGATGTAGTTCTCTGGCACTTGCATGATCTTCTCCTCACCCTTTGGAGGAAGAGGCACGCCGTTTTCCAATCCACTTCAGGCAACTTAGTTGCTTATTTTCATCGGTATGAGTGGACTGGGGGCCCAGGGATAGTATCTCGAAGCTAGACGCGGCGTCCTGCGGTCGACGCAACGTCCGCATTTCGACAGGCTTCAGACTAAAATGCGAGCTTCTCTGCGGCGGCAGAATGTGCGAACTGCAATTGCTCTTTCAGATTTGCATCAACGCTATGCCCGTCTCAGGGTCCAGTTTCTTCTGAAGATGACTAGGACTCTCGGTCAGAATCAATTCGCAGGTCGGACGCACGCGAGCCTCAAGGAGGTGACCACCGTAGGCGGTACCGTCGCAGCGTCCCACAACCACGTGCGCGTGCACTTGCGGCTCTCCTTCCTTGAGAGCGATGTCGCCAATCAGCGAAAGCAGTTCCACTTGTTCGTCGAGAACGCAGGCTGTATCGTACTTTTTCGTTTTCCAGTTGAACCAGCCCAGCTTCGCGTGAGAAAGCGCGCCGATGGCTTTAAAGCTACTTCCTCCCAACCCTTGGTGCCTTGAGAAGTGTTGCAGCACGCTTGCGATCTCGTCGCCAGTCTCAAAGACTAGAGCGAAAACTTTCGGTTCATCCTCGATTTGTTTCCACCGCATGTCAGGCCCCTTTGCCTGGGCGATCTCACAATTCCATCCCCAGAATTAAAGAGAGCGTGAGCCGCCGTCGCAGCGGAATGAAACATCGAGGGAGGCAGGACTGCGAAGACGGCTCCCGCTCTTAATGCGTGTCATATGCCTCTTGATGCCACAGTAATCAACCCGGTTGCGTTTTAGTGAAGATGGCATTGCGACGTGCATCAAGCATTCGGAGTCTGTCTTTGTAGTGTTTCCGTGCCACTAATCGGCAACGTATATATTTTTGCGTTTGGCGTCTCTACGCTGCAGTCGAGTGGGGCGGATCAATTCGCGGGGGTACTTGCGACAATCGGGGATGGAGTGGCCAACCTCAACTGGTCCAGCGACGTCAATACGTTCCGCCATTGGGCCGGGTCTTTCTTTGTCTCGATCGGGGCAGAGAGATCGGAATAGAAAGCCAGAATGTTGGCTCGTAATTCTGATGGCGTTGAATCGAATTTCTTGGCTGACAATTGGGAGAGTAACTTTGCATAGGTCTCGTCGGTTAGGGAATATTCTGCTGCCTTGGTCAAATTACCGCTATCCAAGTCAGAGTTAGGGAGCACGAGCGAGTTCGTGCGCACTGCTTCGAGAAAAGCCCGGTATTGATCGACGCTTGTATTGATGCTCTTGAAATACAAGTCCTCAGTTTGCGGGGTCGGATTATTGAATGCCATCGCCTTGAAGGGACCGATTTTCGGCATGTATCGCAAGAGGGTGGAGAGCACCCGGGTGCCGAATCCGGGCTTGACGTAGTCCTTTCCCCAATTCCTTTCATATTCAGAGCGCGATAGGCGATACAGAAATTTTCGTTTTGCGAAGTCGGGCTGCTCGCGCATCATGTCTTTCTTGTGGGTCTGCAGAGCGACCTGGGTCATCTCCGGGATTAGCCGACTGATGGAGTAACGATACGAACCAACAGCTAGATCCTCATGGGTCAGGACGTCTTTCAGTTCCACCCCATAGACCACCGGGAAAACCCGTTCCAGCAAAGGCTTGGACACCTGGAACCCGATGAAATCATGGTACTGCTGCGAGGCGTAACGGTTCTTCGCCACTTGTATCATGTCGAAGCCGAACTCGGTTTTCAAGTGCGCCGTTTTATTTTGTGCATACTTGACCGACTTGCCAAACTTGGCCCGCAGCTTCGGATACTCGATCGCCACCGATTGATTGACTGCGGGATGTCCGGAGATGTCAGAGGCATAGTGGGCCAGCGCGCCCAGCGCGAAGGCATATTCGTTCACATCCTGACTCTCGATCAGCAGTTCGCGAACGAAGTCTCCGCTGCGAACGTAATGCACCAGATTGCTGAATTCCTTGCTGCCAAATGGATAGTAACCCAGGTCCTGAATGACAGCGCCTCCGTAGGCGTAGGCGTGCGCCTGAGTGATCTGGTCCTCCGACAATCCGGGGTATCGCTTGAGCAGCAGCGGCCGAATCTCATCGGCCCATAACAAGTCCACGATTTCCTCGTGGGTCAAAACCGAGTACGCCGACGAACCACCGCTGCACATCAGCACGATGAGAAGAGATGTCACGACTCGGATAAAAAGCAGGCGCCACCCTTTAACGATGGCGCCTGACGATGCAGACAGCTGGTGCATGGCTTTAGATGCGGCCGAGAACCAGAAGAATGACCACGATGCAAAGGACCAGTCCCACACCACCGGTCGGGGCATAACCCCAATCCCGGCTGTGTGACCAGCGCGGCAGCGCTCCGAAAAGTGCTAAGACCAAAATCACGATCAGTACAGTTCCAAGCATGTTGTGCTCCTTATGTCCGCCGATTTAATCGGCGCGAGTCCAGAAGATCGTGTCCGCGCCGACAACGCTTACGCTGCTTGCTCTACGGCACTAGAGTGTGATGTTGAGTTCAAGATTGACGCCGGGATACGTCGGGTTGCAAAGGTAATACACGCCACCGATGTCGACCACAAAAACCTGTTGCGTGTAGAGCCAGTTGCTCGGCCAAGGGGCGGCGAATCCGAACCAGTAGCCACCGTATTGGAAGCGGTGATTGTTGTAATCGCCTTGGGTAACTCGAAACGTGTGTTCGCGTCCAAAGTTGGCCTTGTAGCGATCGGCAGGAATGCGGCCGGCATTTTTCGCCGGCTGTGCGTGTTGCTGCTGCGCATTCTTTTCTTCCTGCTTGTTGTTCTCTTGCGCGTTTTTCTCTTCGGGCTTAGTGTTCTTCTCCTGCTCTGCGCCCTTCTCATCTTGCTTGGCGGATTTCTCCGTTTCCGCCTTTTTCTCTTCTTGGGCAGGCTTTGCTGTCTGTTCTTTCTGGTCTTTCTGCTCTTCCTGATCATGCTGCTCCTGTGCGTAGACTGGAGCCGCAAGGATCAAAGACAAGAGTGCTGTGCCGATAATTCCTGCTAGTTTCATGGGTGTTGCCTCCATTAGTTCTGGGTGAATGTTCTCGTCTTACTGCAAGCTTCCTGTGGTCACGTTAGCCGAACTGCCGATAGCGTCGCCGGATACGAGAAGTTCAACTCTCCGGTTCTGCTGACGGCCGGAGGAGCTGTCGTTTGAAGCTACAGGCAAAGTATTGCCGAAGCCTCTTGCGCTGACTGAGTTTGTGGTCACGCCTTCTTGCACGAGATAATCTCGCACTGCGTCGGCGCGATTCTCCGACAGCTTCTGGTTCATGTCATCGCCGCCTACGTTATCTGTGTAGCCGCCGACTTCAATGTTGAGCCCAGGGTAGGCGAGCAGGATGCCGGCGACTTTCGCCAGTTTCTCTCTTGCTCCCGGCTTCAAGGAATACTGTCCTGTGTCAAACAACACATCGGACATGCTGACGATCAGCCCGCGCGCGCTGTCGCGAGTCTGAAGGATGGAATTCAATTGCTCGGACAACCGGGCGCGCATGGCGGCTTTATCGGTGTTCGCTTGCTGCGCAGCTAAACGAGACTGGTCGGCATCGGCCTGGGCCGCACTGACGGCTGCAGCGGATGCTGCCTGGTTCGCGGCCATGTCGGATTGCGCTTTTGCCGCATCCGCTTGAGCTTGTTCCTTCTGCCGGGTCGCGTCGTCCGCTTGCGCTTGCGATTGCGCCTGCGCGTCGGCCGAGTTCTGCAGGTTGTTGGCTATACGTTGATCGTCCATCTTCTTGACAGAGATGGCGCGCGCGTCTTCGGCAGTTTGGACCGTATCCCGGGCGACTGCGATCAGCGGTTTGTTCTGAACATTCTTCCGGGTGGCATATTCGTCCGCATTATTCATCAACTGGACGGCTTTCTGATAACTTTCGGGGGCGTACTGCTCCGCGCCTTCCGATTGTGCGATGCGCACCGCATTGCGCGCCTCAAAGAATTCCAACGGCAGCTTGGCATTCAGAACCACGGGGTCGAACTTGTAGCCGGTTGGAATATATCCACCCCGCTCCATCAGTTCGTACTTCGCGTCCACAGTTTCGATGGTTCCTTTGGTGTCCTTGCGAATAACATTTTCGAGGACCACGACGTTGCTGGGTTGCCGTACGGCGTAATAAGGTTCCGCGGTGACGATCAAGGCGAAAGCCTGAAGGTCCGTGGTAACGTGCAACTTGCTGCGGTCGTTGCCGCCGACTAAGACCTCGCCCAGGTTCACGGCGCGGCCTTCCGGCGAAATCGCCCACAAGATGTAGGTCAAGTATTCGTTGCCGAAAGTTTTGGGGCTCTGCAGATTGCCGAATTCCGCTTTAACCTCGATGGTTCCCCGTTTGCTGTTTACTTCAGCTTCACCATTGGCTGAGGGCATGAGATTCGTGCCGGCGAAATCCACCTTGGTAGCGCCGCTGTGATGTCTATAGTTGACCGCTGGCGTGGTGCGGCTGGTTACGACTACGCGGAACGTGGGCGTCCGCGCCATGGGCTCGACGGAGGGCGCCGATTGAGAGTTGGTTTGCGCTAGTGCGCTCATGCTTAGTGCGACTCCGGCCACTAACAACAGTTTCATCTTCATTTGTTTCTCCTTGGCAGATGCCTGCCGGACTACGTTGTCTCGATCTTTTCTCTGGTTATAAGCTCCTGAGCGAATCTCGTATTAGTTCGTCATCCTTTTCCGATGCGGACATTGGAGAGGGAATGAAATAGTCCAAACACATTGAGCAGCCACAGCACCACGGCGATGACTACCACGCCATTCAAGATCGATTTGATGGATGACTGCATGGGAATGAAGCGATTGACCAGCCACAAAAGAACACCCACCACGATGAGAACTTCTACAAGCTGAATCAATGGCATAATCTTTGACCTTTCTTGTTGCGTGGGCTAACGCCTTGCATCCGCGCCGAGGTGTTGCCCGAATCTCTGCGTTCGAGAGCCTGGGGATCGAAATCGTGTCCGCCGGGGTTTCAAGGCATACACACGGATGACGAATGCCAATCGGCTGGATGTGGTCGCTTCGATGTGATTGGTCGAGACTTCAGTCGCCGCAACCTAAGAATGAGAGGTTATGAATTGGCGGTCGTCGCTCTCTCGACACATTCAGCACAACAAAGAATGACATGTGCAGGCTTTCACGTCTGAGCAAGATTGCTCACCTGTGAAGAATTACGATCGTTGTGCCAGAAAGGGTCTAATTCCCGCGAATCTCAGCTCGTTTCAGATGGCGCAAGGCGATTGGCATCGGCACTCGACCATGCTGAATTCATCAATGCCCAGGAATACTCGAATTCTTGCCCGCATTGGAAGCAGACTCGATAGGTCCGCTTCTTAATCGTGAACACCCGACTCATCTGCCGGTGACGGCACCCGAACGCTGAACACAAAAACGAGAGCAGTGGCTTCATAAATCCTGTCCCGCTGTCGGCGCTCGCAACTTCCGTTGGCATCTAGCCAATTGAGTAGAGAGCGCACGCTGGCCCGCGCCAGGGCAATCGCGCAGTCGGCAGCTCCGTAGTAGATGTTGAGGGTGTCGCCATCGGGATCCATCGTATATCCGCAGGGGAACACGACATCGTCGACATCGCCGTGGCGCTCGTATTCGGCCTCCGGCCCAAAGATCCACGAATCCCCTCGCAGTAGGCACTTTGCCGGATTCTCCAGCTCGAAGAGGGCCAGGCCCAAGTCGATACAGGCAGCCCGAAGGGGTATGCCGCACTCCGTGATAGAAGCACGAGCCATCCCCTGGAAGTCTCGATGGGCGGCGGCGACAGACCGATCTTGTTTGCGTCCCACCACGCGCCGCGGCGCGCTTCCAACATAAGCCTGTGCCTGCCCCAATGGCGCAGATCAGGAGAGTAGGAAATCCACATGTGCGACTCCGAGCGTGCGTCATCGGGGCGATGAATCAGCGCCCAATATCCGTCGATTCGCCGTGGCAGAAGCGCCGAATCCTTGTCATCTGGTGGCATGATCACGCCGTAGCGCTCGAAAATCCGGAAGTCCTTGGTGAGAGCCAGAGACACTCCGGGGCCGCCGCGCGAATAGGAAGTGTAAGTGACGACATATTGCTGCAGTTCGGGCACAAACGTGATGCGAGGATCCTCAATGCCCCAGATCTCTTCTGGAAAATCTTTGGGGCTGGGCATTAATGTCGGTTCGCTGTCGATTTGCCATCCATCCACGCCGTTGCGGGAGCGCGCGGCGCAAAGATGCGACAAGCCACGGCGATCTTCCACGCGGCAAAGCAGTAGAGTCGAACCATCCGCCAGCAGGGTGGCGCCTGCATTGAACACACTATTGATGGAGTATGGCCAATCCTTACTGGTTAGGATTGGATTGGCGGGGTGCCGAAGGAGCAGCGGCTCGTAGCGAGTACTCAGAAGGCTCATAGATGTTCTTCGGCAGGCATAGTCATGAAGAGATACTCCCGATAGTTCAGACTTGTCTTGCAGCGAACGCATTTCGAGCAGTGCCATCAAGAACGATAGCGTCGATTCCGCTCCCTGGTTCTCGTTGGCGCGATCGGGATGCAGGCCGTCCCGGCAGCCGCCGGTGACGGAATCGTAAAGAGGAAGTTGCAGATCGTTGTCGCCAAGGAACCAGTTGAAAGCCGACCACGCTTCGCTGCGCCAGCGGCTGTCACCGGTTATGCGGTAGGCTTGCAGACAGGCGGATACCGCGCCCGCGGCCTCAATCGGCTGTTGATCGAAGCGGGCTTTTTCACCGCCCTGGCGATAGAAGCCTTGCGAGCCGATGGGCACAAAATGGCCGTTGGTTTCGCAACGCTGCGTTTCCATCAGCCAATCCAGCGATTCGAGACCGGCCGAGAGCATGCGATCGTCCGCGCAAGCCGATCCCACGAGCAACATGGCTTGGGGCAATCTCGCGTTTCCGTAGGCCAGAACGTTCTCAAACCATTTCCAATCCGGACGGCGGATCGACTCATACATTTCGAGCAGTCTCCGGCCAGTGCAGATCTTACTCTCTGCGCGTCCCGATCTCCAGGATACGAATGGAGATATTCCTGAATTCCGAGCAGGGCATAGGCGCAGGCGCGAGGACTGCTGAACTCCATAACTGCGGGAAGGGAGAACTCGAACAAACGTCCGGCGGCGCACCTCAGCCCCTGATCCTGGACCGGCCTAAGACCGTTCCAAGTCGCCCACAACGCGCGCCCGTGGCAGTCTTCGGAGCCCTCAGCTTCGTTCCAGCGGCGATCATAGCCGAGGAAGTTTCTGAATCTACCGTTCGCTGGATTGAACGCGTGTTCCAGGAATGCCAAATAGCGGAACGAGAAATCTTGGGTAGACGTGTCTGAATTCGTAACCGACTCTATCCGCCTGTTGCTCCAGCAGCACCGTGAAAATGAGTGCGCGCGCGTTGTCGTCGGTGGTATATCCTTCGCCGCGAATTAGGGATCGTGAAGATCGCGTGCTGCAGCATTCCCGTGTCATCGGTCAGCGCGTTCACGTGATTGAGTTTTAGTTCCGGCAACTGATTCAGCGACTTCGGCAGTAGCGCGGGCCGAGAACTGTACTCTGGGACTCTCCATGCGGTCGCTGCGCACTCTGGCAAAACTTTCCATGTAGCCCTGCGCTACTCTTTTCCAGACCATCTCCCGCGCGAACAAATAAGCGCGTTTACGCATGGCATGGCGGATCGCCGGAGTATCCAAAAGCTCGATCGTCTTTTGTGCGATGGCATCAGGATCTTGGAAAGGAACCAGCGCGCCGCGGCGGTCGTCCAGCAATTCGATGGCATGCCAGTACGGGGTTGAGATAATCGCCTTGCCCGCACCCAGCGCATACGCAAGCGTCCCGGAAACTACTTGCGCTTCATGGCGATAAGGAGTGATGTAAATGTCCGCGGCGCCAATGAACTCGGCCATCTCCTCCGGGCTGACGAAGCGGTTGTGGAAGATCACTTGCGATTCCACTCCCACTTCCTTGGCCAGAGCCTGCAGGTAAGCTCGATACTGCTCACCTTCGCGACGGAGGATATGAGGATGGGTCGCGCCCGCGACTGATATAAACCACATTCTTGTGGTTGGACAAAATCTGCGGCAGCGCCTGAATTACGTTTTCGATTCCCTTATTCGGCGAGAGCAGACCGAAGGTAAGCAGTACCGCTTTCCCTTCCACGCCGAAGCGTCCTTATAGAAATTGGGATCGAGAAATGGCAGGTCCGGAACGCCGTGAGGAACCATGTCGATCTTGCTGCCCGGCACTTTGAAGATTTCCTGCAAGAACTGGGATGATAGCTGGCTCATCACGATCAGGCGATCCGAAAGTTCGGCGATCTCTTCCATCACCATGAGTTGGTCGGGATTCGGCTCGCGGAGGACGGTGTGCAGCGTGGTCACCACTGGCATCTTCAGGCCGCGCAGCAGTTGCAAGATGTGGCTGCCGGCAGCTCCGCCGAAAATTCCATACTCGTGCTGCAGGCAGACCATGTCGATATTGTTGAAGTTCAAGAACTCAGCCGGCCTCTTGATACGATCTCAGGTCGTCCTGGGCGAGCGACCATCTCACCCGCGCAGGATAGTCATATCCTTCCGTCTGTGTCGTTTACGGGAAGCGCCAGCAATCGAGCGGTCCCATACTCTGCGGATATGGCTGCGCACAGGTCGGCGGTAAATGTAGCGATTCCACACTGCCGGGGAAGATAGTTCCCGATCACCGCGATTCGACTGGGCAGCGATGGCTTCGAGCGCGATCGCGGTCGAGCTGCTGAAACTTCCTCCCGTACCTGGGGGCGCACGCTGACGACTTCTAACTTTCCCTTGGGAGGCACTGTGTTTGGTAGCGACATTAGCTCCTGACTTGCCGAGACTAGCTGTTGATAAACGTCAGAGTTTCCGATAAGCCCGACGCAGCATCCAACTTGCCCGGAGGCTATCGGTCACCGGTGAGGAATTCCGTCCACGAGTTTGTCTCTGTCAGTATTCAATGAAAATGATGTTTCGGACTGGTCAAAATTGACCACATCTGCCCCGGGTTGGCAGGGTACAAACACTTTGGCGATGCTGAATGACTATTGGTTCAAGAAAACGATTACCGCCGTAACCCCGCTGGTATTGTGTCGAACACTCTCTATCAATGACAAAGCCCTAAACTAGAATCGGGTGGGTTCCGGCATCCTAAGAATCTGCGATCCAAATGGAAACTCGCTGGGGTAGGCGTTTCGGACGATACGAGGTCATCGCGGAGGTTGGCCGCGGTGCTATGGGAGTGGTGTACAAAGCTCGTGATCCCAAGATCGACAGGTTTGTCGCTGTTAAAACGATCTCGCTCTCTGGCCAGAATCCAGAGCAGGAGCGCGAATACCGCGAGCGCTTTTTTCACGAAGCTCAGGCGGCCGGTCGTTTATTACATCCCGGCATCGTCACTATTTTTGACACCGGCGAGGATCCAGAAAGCCACATTGCCTTCATTGTTATGGAGTTCATTGCGGGCCAGTCGTTGGACCGGCTGCTTTTAGACAAAGATCAGAAGCTACCGCTCGACACAGCTCTTCGCCTGTCGGAGGAACTCGCAGAGGCGCTGGATCACGCACACGGACAAGGCGTAGTCCATCGTGACATGAAACCTGCGAACGTTCTGGTCACGCCCGAAGGCCATGCCAAGATCGCAGATTTCGGTATTGCGAAAGTGAACCTGGCGAACCTCACGATTCCGGGCCGGGCGCTGGGCACACCGGCCTACATGTCGCCGGAACAGTTGGAGGGTGAGCCGGTCGACAAACGCTCCGATCTATTTTCATTGGGTGCGATTCTCTACCACATGGTCACGGGCTTCGGCCCTTTTCAAGGTAACAGTGCTACCACAGTTTGCTTCAAGGTTGCCAACCGCGACCCCCTGCGGGCCACCGCGTTCGATCCCGAGCTTCCGCCTGAACTGGATTCCGTCATCGCCCGTGCCATGGCAAAAGATCCCGCGCAACGCTACCAGCGTGGATTGGAGTTTGCTCTCGATCTGCGCGAGCTTCGAGAGCGCGGCCAGACAATCTCAAAACGTGCCAGTGGTGCGACGCGCTTCGCGGGAGCGAAAGAAGGCCTCACTCCTTCGCCTGGCGATGTGACAACTCACGTTCCTTCACTTGTGCCGGTTGGTTTCTTCAAAATGTTAGGGAACGCGGCGAGCCAAGCACCCACATTCATTCGTTTGCGGGTCTTGTCCGGGTGGCGGCGGCCAGCGGTTCGCATCGGGCTCGTGCTTTCCGTTGCTGCGATCGTTTTCAGCTTCTTTGCGTATCACAAGAGTGTGCCGTCACGAAATTCAAGTCAGACCAGTCCATCAGCAACCGTTGGCGCGATCGGGGCACCGCCCCCGGTAGCGAGCGCGCCAAATGCGATCGACCACAGCGCAGAAAAGGTTTCCAATTCCAAGGCACCCTCTAAAGCCGTCGGAGACTCCACGCTCAACATACGCATTGAACATCGTTTCTCAGCGCCCGAGCTTTCGCTGTGGATCGATGACAAGCTAGCTTACGATCGCCCATTGCGCGGTCAGATCAAGAAGCATTGGAATCCATTTCGAACGGATGTCCGGGAGACTGAAACAGTCCGGCTTCCAGCAGGCAAACACCGCATCCTTGTTCGCGTGCGTTCCACGCCTGACAAGTACGAACAGTCAGGGTCCATCTTAGGGAATTTCACCAAAGACCATCCAGCGATCTTGCAGATCAACTTTGAGCGTCAGGGAGAAGCGATGCGCCTGGCATTGCGATGATCGCGGGAACCTGAACTTAGAGGTAAACGCCGCAATCGTGAACGCAAGAAAAACGGCTCGCAGCATGTGCTACGAGCCGTCTCGTGGAAGCTAGGGGGTTACTGCTGTTGTCGCCGCTCTTCGGGAGCAGCCTCTTTCTCTGGCTTAGGAGCATTTTCTGGACGAGCTTCAGCCCGGGAAGCAGCTTCCGGATGAGCTTGGCCTTCAGCACGCGGCGCACTCTCGGGCTTGGCCGCTGCCTGTGGATGCGGCGCATTCTCGGGACGCGCAGCGGTCTCGGTGCGAGGCGCGGCTTCCGGATGAGGAGCGGTTTGTGGTTGTGGCTTGCTTTCATTTCGAGCAGCGTTCTCTGCCGGACGCGGCGTGTTTTCAGGCTTCGCCGCGCTCGCGGCCGGACGCGGTGCGGTCTCCGGCTTTGCCGCCGTAGTCTTCTCAGGTGTGCTCGGTGGACGAGGCACCTCGTTGCGCGCAGCTGGAGTGCTAGTCGCTGGAGTGCCCGGTCGAGGAACGTTGTTTGCGGGCTGGGCTGCTGGCGTCTTGGCCGGCGGTTGAGCGGCTGCAGCCTTGACTTCAGGCTTGTAAGGCGCTCCTGCTTCTTTAGCCGGTACCCCGCCGCTGAATGATCCCGGCTTAGGAGTAGCTGCGATTGCCGGCTTGCCTTGGTTCACCGAAGCTCGTTGCTGTGGGTTAGCGCGGGCAGCCGCCACTTGTTGGGTTTGTGCGGCCACCGGGGCGATGTGTTTTTCTTGCGCATAGGTCCGATCTTGAGCGGTCGGAGCCGCGGTGACTCCACCTGTACCCCCGTTATAGCTGACGCGGTTCACCGTCGTATTGTTGATCACTGTGGTGTTGTAAGTGTTGTGAATGTTGGTCACGTTGACGTTATTCACTGCCGTGTTGTATTCGAACTGTCCGTTATTCCAACGGCCACCTTCATAACCCTGACCGCCGTAACCGAAGCCATAATTGATGCCGCCATAGAAGCCTACGTGCGGACCCCAGTAGCCCTCATTGAAGGCAAAGGCGCCGCCGTTCCAACCCCAGTAACCGGGGGTCCAGAGGTAGCCGGGTTGCGGAGCCATCACCCAAGTGCCTGGCACAAAGAAGTAACCGTCCGGGCCGTAAGCCCAGTAGCCAGGAGCCCAGAGATAGCCTTGAGCGGGGACGGGCGGTTGCTCGTATACGGGTAGCGCTGGCGGGCCGATAGTAATGGATATGCCAAATTGCGCGAACGCTGCAGCCGACACGGCCAGCATTACGAGCGCGAACAACATCGAGCGAATAGAAGGGATGAAACGCATTGTGTTTCCTTTTGCCTGATCATCCTGGGCTTGCCCGGTGATGCTCTCCTGCTGCGGGTTGCGTGGATGAAAGGCGCGATTCCTTACGAAGTGCAATGGCGAGTTGGTCTCGCTTGCAAAGAGTTCCGCAATGCACTTTCTCACGTCGGAATACTTAAGTCTGATCAAAAGCGCTCACAACCAATTCCGCGGACCGCAAACCGCGCCGCGCAACAATGCCGGGGCTTTGAATGAATGTACTGGTCAAAATTGACCATCTTGTTGCCGAGCAAGGCTGCATTATGTAGCCATGACTGCCAAACAGAAACGCACCCTCTCGGTTCGTTGTCCTACTTGCGGTGCCAAGCCAGGAGAAAAGTGTGAACTCAGTACCGGCCAACCCCGAACCGATCCGCATAGAGATAGGCGCCTGGCTGGTGTGGAAAAGGAATCGCTGGGTACGTTGCGGCCTCTCATTTAAGTAGTGTCGACCCAGGGGAGCGCAGATCGCACTCAACCTCGAACCTATTCGGCATCTTGGAAACGCCGTTCCTCGGGGCCATCGAGGTAGCAACTCTTTTGGATATGACGGGAGTGCGCCGAAACAACCGCGTAAGGCACGCCCAGAAATCGCTTGGCCACGATTCCAGTCACCTCAAGGCAGTTGAAGTTCAGAGGCTCTATTTTCCTGAGCATTCGCTTCAGTGCGTTCTGGATGCTCTCCGCCCCGATTGCGCCGAAGAACATTACCTTCATCTCCGCAGCCACGAAGAAGAAGCTCCATCCGGCGGCATGGATCTTGCGATCAAGCGCCAAGCCATCGAGTGCTTTGACAACCCGCCAGTGTGCTGAGTAAGCCTCACTTTGCAGTCCCAGAGCTTGGGTCATAACAGGACGTTCTTCAATCAGAATAGTGCCGACTTGAACGGTTGCAGCCATAGACTTCTCCCGAGAGCGCCTCGCGCTCATCATGTCAGCGCGATCGGTTGCGTGAGGGCGGCCACTGCAATTAGCAACCACACCACCACGATCACCGCTGCACTACCAAGAAGCACGATTTCGCTCAGCAGGTCAGGGCTCATTAAATCTTTCCGGCTCATTTCAGTTCTCCAACTCTGCCTGTGGAAGCCTGCCTCATGTCGCCGGGAAATACTGAGCAAAAGCGCTCACTTTGGAGCTCGTCACGATTTGTGACAGATGCTTACTTTTTAGGACTACAATCAGCATTGATGAGTCTCGCACTAAAAGTGAATAAGAAGAAACGCGAGTTTGATCCGACTATTTTCCTCGCGACCATTGGCGATGGCAGGAAAAACGTAGCCGTTGTCAAGAAGCAAACCATCTTCGCGCAGGGAGACGGGGCGGACTCGGTCTTCTATATTCAGGCCGGCAAAGTGAAGCTCACCGTCGTATCCAAGACCGGCAGAGAAGCTACGATAGGCATGCTAAGCGAGGGGAACTTCTTTGGTGAAGGTGCGCTGGCAGGCCAGGCTCTGCGGATGGGATCTGCGGCCGCCATAACGGATTGCGAGCTTCTGCGCATTGACAAAAAAGCGATGATGGAAGCGCTTCATCGCGAACATGCGTTTTCCGACGTGTTCGTCGCGTATTTACTGGCGCGGAATATCCGTTACGAAGAAGACCTGGTCGACCAGTTGTTTAACTCCAGCGAAAAGCGCCTGGCCCGGGTCCTTCTCTTGCTGGCTCATTTTGGCAAAGAAGGCGTGCCCGAAACCGTCGTCCCCAAGATAAGTCAGGAGACGCTGGCAGACATGGTCGGCACGACCCGTTCGCGAGTGAGCTTTTTTATGAACCGGTTCAGAAAACTGGGTTTTATTCACTACGCAGGTGGGATAGAAGGCGGATTGCAAGTCCACAGTTCACTACTCAACGTAGTTCTCCACGACTAGCCTTCGCATCTTTCCAGCAGGCGTGCGATCGTCATTTCTAGTGGGAGTTCTGATTTGTACCATCGGTCTAGTCATGGGACGGTCAGGCGCAAAAAGGCCAGACCCCGGGGGAGGTCTGGCCCGAAACGTGCGCGTTTCGGTACAGAAAGTTGAGTAGTCGTGAGGGTCGGAACGTCGACACTGTCAATCGACACTAACCCATGACCACCCTGTCGAACATGCCGAATCATACGTTGCCCAGAATGGGACGTCTGATCAAAATTGCACAGTCTTGAAAAAAAGCAGGGTCTAAGACTGCCACTAAGCGTGACTCGATGGAGGCGTTCCATGACTCCGACCGAAGCACCCGCTGTTCACAGAGTTTTGCTGGTGGATGACGATAGCGCAGTGCTCGCTATGATGATGCAAGGGCTCGAACGTAAGAAATTTGAGGTGGTTGCTGCCTCCAGCGTGACCGAAGCTCTAAGGCGAATCGCGACTGAGACCTTTGACGTGCTGATCACGGACCTGCACATGCCTGACCCTGGCGACGGTTTCACCGTAGTCTCAGCCATGCGTCATTCCCAACCGAACGCCTTAACCCTGCTGGTCAGCGGCTACCCCGACGTGCAGGGCGCTATGGCTGCCATCCTGCTGGAAGCGGATGAAATCGTGGTGAAACCATTCGAGATCGGTCGCTTCACCGAACTCGTCCGAGAAAGAGTAGTCAATCGAAAACCTAGCAAGCGGACGGACAAGGAGAGCGTGGGCGCGATCCTGCTGCGGTGCAGTACCAGCATCGTGGAGGCCTGGTTGGCACGGGCAAAACGAAGCAGTGAATTAAACCTCATTCCGCTTAGCGATGAGGAGCGCACCGGACATCTTCCCAAGCTGGTGGAAGACCTGGCTCTCCGCCTGAGCGGGCCCGGCGCGACTGATAAGGATAGTGATGCCATGTTTTCAGCGGCCGCCGTTGCCCACGGCAGGCTGCGATTTCATCAAGGCTATACGCCCGCGATGCTGGTGCACGAATCGCGAATATTGCAGGTGACCATCTTCGGCACGTTGCAGATCAATCTCGAATCTCTGGATTTCAGTTTGCTGTTGCCTGACGTCATGACGATCGCGGACGAAGTGGATGCGCAGTTGACGCAGTCAATGGACAGTTACATGAAAACCATGCAAAAGTCAGCCGCCGCCTAGTCAATATCAACGCCGCATTCGTCTTCTTAGCGGTGACGGGGAGCAGTGGCGGACGGTCAGCCACTGCTCCTCAATTGGCAATTGACGAGAAGCTTAGTTCTCCGAGGAGGCCCTAATCGTCGCTATCTGTGGTGTCGTCGTTAACACACTGGGGACCGTCAACCGTTTCCGGGTCGGAAATCGAGATCGCACCGCTGCGGGCAAGAGCCTTGCCACGAAGGGTGCCGCCGTCCAGCGTGACGCTAGTCAGCGCCATGATGTTCCCCACAAAAATGCTGCCCTTCCCGACCGTGGCTGAGGAACCGACCTGCCAGTACACGTTGCATCCTCTTCCGCCCTTGCCGGTGAGATTCACGACCACCTTGGAATTCGGGGCGGTGGTCAGCGTCGTGCCGATTTGAAAGATCCACTGCGCGTTGGAATCGCCTTGAGCGTCCAGCTTCAGAGTGCCGGTCAACTGCGCCGCCGCCGCAAAGCAATAGACTCCGGGAATGAGCTTCATTCCGCCCAGATTCACGCCGGTGAGGGTGGTGCCGCAATGAGCGCTCGCAGCTTGATCGTATGCCTTTGTTAGAGCGGTCTGGGCCTTCGCCGTCACCGGGCTGGATTTGAGGTACAGCTTGCCCTTCACCTGGGCCGGCTTGAGTCCCTTCACCGTGGCGCGTCGGAGCGCTGCCAACGTCACCGATGATGAAAGTGTGGGCGCTGACGTTGGTAATGCCGGAGCCACCCAGCAGGCAAATTTGTCCGCCGTTCCGAGATTGATTTTCACAGCGCCGGTATCGGTTTGAGCGTAAGCGCCGAGTCCTGACAGCGACAGTGCCAGCAAAGAAATCGTAAGCAGTTTCATAGATTGTTCCCTTCTTCGTTTTAATTCCTGAGTGTTGGAACTTTTCACTCGGCACTCTATACAAGCGCGCGGGTGACCGTCTGCGCAGTATTGATCACATTCACTAATTCAGGATCTCGTTTTGTCAGCAGGTAACTGGGTAACGGCATCAAGACAACAAAAAGCCCGGAGCCTGCGAGTTGGCCCACATTTTGAGTAATGGACTCAAGACGCAGCGGTGCCACAGTCTGCGCACACAAGTCTCCGCGAGTTGCTACGAGCCGCGCCCTTACACTGTGCTGCGGCCGCTCACCAAGTTAATGACTAACACCACCAACGCTACTACCAGCAGCAAATGGATCAGACTACCAGCAATATGGAGGCTGAAACCTAGAAGCCACAGAATCAGAAGCACAACGAAAATCGTCCAAAGCATGTTTTTCTCCTTCTTAATTGTTGAGTCGCTGGTTCATTCTTGCCTCGCATCTTTCCGCCCCAGTTGGACTCCTCTGAACGACTTCCCGCACTCCAAACAAAATGGCTTGGAGCGTGGAGTAATTAGCCCGCAGAACGGGCACATCCTTGGTGGTCCGATATCGCTCTGGATGTTTTCATCGCCGAAGAGCTTTCCCATAGAGTCAGCCAGGAAGGTGCGCAAAGTACGAAGATGGACAAAAAAAGGATGCAAGACGGAGCCTACTCTTTCGCGTTTTCGACAGGTTCACAATGACACATCGACGGCAGCGATTCTGTAGCAAGATTGCTCAAATTAGGCACGAGATCGTTAGTCAGCACGGTGATAGTCGGCCGATTCCGGGTTTTGCCCAAGCACAAAGTGAGCAATTCAGACCAGCTATTCTTTTGCGCCTGGGCGATGATGATGTTAGAGACGAGCACGTCCTGCTCTTTCAGATTCCTTGAGCTAAGTCAGCCCATCTGAAGTGCGGTTTCGGTTAACTCGCAGGCCGTCTTTGAAACGTGGAGATTAATGAAAGCCAATCTGCGTAGATGCCTTTGGGCGCAACTAGCCTGCCTGATTCTCTGGCCGATTCTTTACATTGGCGCAGTCCTCCGATCTCGCGCAAAACCTGGCGGCATGCAAGGCTGGGCATGAGCTCTGCGATCGCTCGAAGTTGAGTGCGTCGCAAACCGCTGAACTGGACGCGAGCGATCAGCGAGCGCAACGTTTCCGATTGTAGAAACGGCTTCGATTCGTGTGATCGTTCGAAACTCACCCAGCCGCAAGTGATTGCATTGGCCGTAGCCGATCACCAGCGTAACCTCTCTGACTGCAAGGACGGCATGGACTCTTGCGACCCTTCACGATTGACCCAATCCGAGACTCGTGAATCTTCAGTCGCGGCGGACCGGCGCAACGTGGCCAACTGTATGGATGGCATAAGCGAGTGCGATCATTCAAAACTGAGTCCTTCCGAAGCGAAAGCCGTGGACGCGTCCGCGCGCCAGCTGAATGTCTCCAACTGCAAGGACGGCGGCGGGGTCTGCGATCGTTCCAAACTTACGGGTTCGGAAGCGGCTGAAGTGGCGGCCGCGGAACACCGGCGCAACGCAGAGAATTGTGAGAATGGCTGGACCGAATGCGATCATTCCACACTCACGCCAGCGGAAGCTGGTCAAACCGTCGTCGCCGAACACCAGCGCAACATCTCGGAGTGTAAGAGCGGCCAGGCAACCTGCGACTACTCGAAATTGACTGCGCCCGAAGCCAAAATGCTGGCCGATGCCGAGCAACGAGCGCAATTACACGGCCTGTCTGAAGGGCTACGGTTATTGTGATCGCTCTCGCCTAACGCCCTCGGAGGCTAAAGCGATTCCGTCCGATTAAAAACCAGTTTCCCCGTAAACGTCGGAGAAAGCAGCAAGTACACGGATTCTATTCGCAAATAGATATTTCGCAAAAGGAGAAAACTGATGACGACAAGTGAAAAGAGCAAATGTGCGCATCTGCCCTGCCGGTGCCTGGTGCAAGGCGGCGACAAATACTGCGGCGAAGCTTGTAAGGAAGCAGGATCCAAAGAGGTGGAGATTGCGTGCCAGTGCGACCACGAACCGTGCCCGCTAACCGTGTGAAGAGCAACAAGTGATCCTTGGGGGTGCGGGTTGATCCCAGATGGCCGAGGAGACTCTCGAAAATGAACCTACACCGAATTGATGGTTTTGTAGTTGATGTTCGCGGGCGTAGCAGCGCACCGCTGGCAAGGGCGCAAACACTGGTCGATTCAGCAGATGCCTCCAGTACGGCAGCCACGCCAGACGACCCAGACACTCCCCGACTTGACATATGTGCGTCCGACGGAGGGGACGAAGCTACATAACTATTTCTTCGACACTTTCGGCCCGTATCCCATCGCGGGTGCGGCGTTTGTGGCTGGCATTGGCCAAGCCTATGACACTCCTCCGGAGTGGAAGCAGGGCGTAGAAGGATTTAGCAAGCGATTCGGGTCCGCTTTCGGCATTGCGGCATCAGCACTACGACGCGTTATGGGCTGGCGGAAGCCTTCAGGGAAGACACGTTGTACTACCGCTGTGAGTGCAAAGGCGTATTTCCACGGCTGGGTCATGCCGTGATCTCGACCCTTACGGCACGCCACGGCGACGATGGCCATCGTGTCTTTTCTTTCCCGTCGCTGATAGCCCCGTATGCCGGCACGATGACTGCTGTCTACGCGTGGTATCCCGACCGGTACAACTACAAGGACGCTTTCCGAATGGGCAATTACACGATGCTGGGATATGTGGGCGGGAATATCGCTCTGGAGTTTCTCTACAGTGGCCCGCACACCTTGCTTTCGCGCATGCACCTCAACAGTTCGCACGGAGCCCCTGATCAGGGTTCAAATCCGTGATCGAGCGTGGATCCAGTACGGTTGCATCCTTGAACCCTCGAGTTCCGGGGCTGCAGGCCGTGCGCGCGCCTTCCATGGTGAGCTCCTTCCTGGGCTTGATCAATCATTTTCTCGAATGGTTCGGCGACCTCGGAATATTCTTCTGGCGGGTTGTCCGGGCCGCGGTGACACCGCCATTTGAATTCCACGAACTGTTCCGACAACTCGACGAGATCGGATCAAAGTCCTTGCCGCTGGTCGCTTTGGCCGGTGCTGCCACCGGGGTCGTACTCTCGTTGGAAGCTCGTTATAGCCTGACTCGATTTGGGGCCAAGTCCCTGCTGCCCGCGGCAATCGTTTTCTCCGTCATCCATGAGACCGGTCCGATCATCACTGGCTTGGTCGTAAGTGGCCGGGTTGGAGCTGGCATCGGCGCGGAGCTGGCGTCGATGAAAGTAACCGAGCAGATCGATGCCATCGAGGCCTCCGCGGTAAACCCTTACAGGTTATTGGCAGCCACTCGCATTCTGGCTTGCATCCTGATGCTGCCGCTCCTAACTCTGGCTGCCGACGCTTGTGGCGTGGTGATGGGGTGGGTCACGCAGGCTCTGTCGGAGCCGCAATCGTTACACCAGTTCATCAATGCCGGTTTTAACGGCGCCGATTTTAACGATTTCCTGCCACCGACGTTTAAGACCGCCGTGTTTGGATTGATCATTGGCACGGTCGCGTGTTTTCAGGGAATGCGGACAAAGGGAGGCGCAGCAGGTGTGGGCCGGGCGGCTACGAGCTCGGTAGTCTTGTCCTCGCTGTTCGTAATCCTGGCGGACGTGGTACTGGTGAAAATCATCCTCATATTTTTCCCATGACCTTGATTCAATAGCTCGCGAAATGAATATGGACACAATCGATCAAGTTGCGATCAAGCAGGAGACAGCCGAAAAAGCCGGCAGTGCGCCCGCTATCGCTGTCGAGAACTTGCATAAGTCCTTCGGAAGTCAAAAGGTCCTGGACGGGGTTACTCTGGCTATGAAGCGCGGCGAGACTCTGGCGGTGCTGGGGCGCAGCGGTACAGGGAAGAGCGTAATGCTGAGGCTCATCATTGGCCTTGAGAAGCCGGACTCGGGATCGGTTCGCATTCACGGCCAAGACATCGCCGGCCTGGCTCTCGATCAACTCGCCGATATCCGAAAAAAAATGGGTTTTCTGTTTCAGCACGCTGCGCTTTACGACTCGCTGACCGTCGGACAGAACGTGGCTTTTCCGCTACAACACCATAAGAAGCAGATGTCGGAATCTGAGCGGAGCGACCGGGTAAGAACGTTGCTGGCGGAAGTCGGCCTGAAAGAGGACGACTTTCAGAAGATGCCGTCGGATATTTCGGGCGGCATGCAGAAACGAGTGGGACTGGCACGTGCGCTGGCGTTGGAGCCGGATATTCTGCTGCTCGACGAGCCGACCGCAGGTCTCGACCCGATCAGCGCCGGGGAGATCGACGATTTGGTTCTCAAACTCCAGGCCGAACATCACATGGCATCAATCGTCGTGACTCACGATCTCCACAGCGCGAAGACGATTGCGGACCGTCTGGCGCTGCTCGACAACGGAAAAGTGTTGATCGATGGCAGCTTTGAAGAACTTCAGAAAAGTGACATCGAATTTGTTAAGGAATTTCTAAAGCATTCGTAGGAGGATCTATGTCGAGAGCGGCGCGTTTAGGAGCTTTCATCGTTGCGACGCTAGCAATTCTGGCAGTCGGCGTCTTCATTATTGGAAGCAAGCAGTACCTTTTCAGCTCGACGTACCAATTGAGGGCGCAATTCGATAACGTGGAAGGCTTGGATGCGGGCGGCGACGTGCGCGTAGGCGGAGTTCACATTGGAACTGTGCGCAGTATCGTATTGCCTCACAAGCCGGGCGAACAGGTCACAGTAATCATGGATCTTGGTAAGTCGACGCACGAGATCATCAAGCAAGACTCTGTCGCCACAATCGAAACTGAGGGTCTGTTGGGCAACCAGTATCTGGCGATCTCGTCGGGATCCGCTGGGGCAGCCGACGTGCGCAATGGCGATGTCATCGGTAGCCTGCCGCCACTTGAAATGTCAGACCTGCTGCAGAAGGCGAGCGGCCTTCTCGATGGCAGCCAGCAAGCCATCCAGAATGCCACTCGGGCGACGGCGAATCTAGACTCCATCAGCGCCAAGATCGATCGTGGGCAGGGAACCGCAGGAGCGCTCGTAAACGACAAACAACTCTATACCAATCTGGAACAAACCTCGAGCGCCATGCGTGACACGATGGTTGAGGCGAAAGCCGGGGTTACCGACTTCCAGGAGAACATGGAAGCCATGAAACACAATTTCTTCCTGCGCGGCTATTTCAAGAGTCGCGGATACGAAGATTCCAGCGAGCTGGCAAAGAATGAGATCGAACGGCTGCCACAAGGCACACCGACAAAGGAATTTACTTACAGTGCGAAGCAGCTTTTCGATAAGCAGGATTCAGCCAAACTGAAAAACCAGAAATCTCTGAACGATGGCGGCGAGTTCCTGGCCAATAACCAGTTCGGCTTTGCGGTGGTCGTGGCATCCGCTGGCATAGAAGGCGACACCCAGAAGGACTTGGTCCTGACCGAAGCCCGGGCTGCGGTTGTGCGCGAGTATCTGGTCGAGAATTTCGGATTCGATGATAGTCAGCTTAAAACTCTGGGAATGGGCAAGCAGCCCGATACAGGTTCCGGTGCGAGCTGGGGTACGGTGCAGATTTTGATCTATCCAACTGGGACCGACGTTCCGCCTGGCAAACAAACACAGGCAGGCATCGCATCCAAGGCCAGCTCGGACCGACCAGGTCAAGCTTCCGGAAGCGCTACATCGAAGCCGCAATAAACCGTAAGCGGCTTCCACAATATTCATTTCCTGCAAACCCGGCTGAAGGCTTCCTAGCGGTTTATTCGAACTCGAGCATTACAATCTCGGGATTCGATCCCAGTCGCAGGGGTGGTCCCCAGGTTCCTGCTCCGCTCGAGGTAAAAACCTGCATTTTTCCTATCCGGCTCAATCCATATACAAACTGGCGGTAGATCCGCCGCGCCATCCAACTCCAAGGCACGAACTGCCCCAGATGCGTATGACCGGACAATTGCAGAGAAACGCCCGCAGCCTCCGCGATTTCCGGATGGTCGGGGGCATGTGTCAAGAGAATGCTGGCGCGGTCGCGATCCAATCGAATCCGGTGAAGCACTGATCTAAAAGCCCCGTCCTGCACCGCGTTTCGGTATGGCACACCCACAATCTGCAAGCCATCTACTTCCACCTTCTCATTGCTGAGCACGCGCACGCCGGCCGCCGCTATCGCATTTAGATAATTGCTGTCGTCTCCAAATTGCTCGTGGTTCCCGGCGACGAAATACACGCCGTGCGGAGCTGTGAGCTTGTTTAGTGGTTCTGCTGCTCGTGCGGCGTCGATCGCCGTGCCGTCATATAAATCTCCAGCAATAAAAATTGCGTCCGGCTCTTCGCTCAAAATCTTAGCAACCATGCGTCGCAGAAAAGATCCGTTTCGCACGTGCCCAAGGTGTAGGTCACTGATCAGCGCCGCTCTTCGCCCATGCCAGGCTTCCGGCAAGTTTGCGAGTCGCACTGTCGTTCGCGTGATGCGTGTCCAGTTTGCGTTGAAAACTCCGTAGAATCCGGCTACGAGCGCAGCGCCAAACGAGAATTCCACTACGCGATGAAAGTTCAAGTCCAGACGGGCGAGGAGTGCAACTCCGTAAATGATCCAGGAGAAAATCGCCGCGAAGAAGAGGAAAGTTAACAGGCCCAGCCAAACCGCAGCCGCCCTGTAAAAAGCACGCAGAGCAGGATTTGTGTAACGAAAGGCGAGGAGGGAAGCGGCTACAAAGCTTACCGACAAAAAGCCGAAAACCAGTTTGGTCCACAGCGTCCCGCCGCCTCCTGAAGGTGAAAACGTCCATGTCTTATACAGCAGAAAATGTGTCAAGAAAAGGACGGACTGAATAATTACGATGAAACCGATTAAGCGTCTTCGCACTCGCATGTTGCATTAGATTCCCTCACCACCTTGTTGGCTTCCGCGAGTTTTAAGGGACGTTTTCCGGCCTGCTTCGGGGAATGCGGTGTCTGGGGTTGGAGCGGAATTTACTTCCAATCAGATTGGATCGAGTAAATTGCTACCGGTCCAACAAAGATGCAGCGCGAGAAACCTGAACTTCATCCAACACCGTATCGACCTGACTGCGGAAGCGCGCGAAGACCGAGAGATAAGAGATCAAGGGAGGAGAGTCGTGAGAGTTGGCGCCCGTTCCTATTTTCTTGCTGTGACAGCATGTTCTGCTTTGTGGATTTTTTCCGTCTTAATGCTTGCCGCTCAAGACGCGCACTTTCATAATGCGCCCACGTCCAGTAGTCAACAAAAGAATCCGTATGCGGGGCAGCCGGCAGCCGTCGCGGCAGGCGCAAAACTGTATACGACGAACTGCGGTTCATGCCACGGAATCAATGGACGCGGGACCGGAAACATTCCTGCTTTATCCCGAGGCGCGACGGAATTGGCGCCTGACGGAGAGGTTTTCTGGTTTATCACGACTGGCTCGGTCAATAACGGTATGCCGTCTTGGGCCAGCCTGCCTGAGGCGGCACGATGGCAGATCGTCGCTTATTTGAAGTCACTCAAGAATTCTCCGAGCGCCCAAACGACCGAACCCGCATCTGCCAATCTAAAGGCGGTTAGGACGAATGCTCCGCCGCCACAGGCTCCATTCACAGATTTCCGCTTTGAAGAGCCCGGGAACATTCGCAAGATCACGGCGCAAGCTCTTCCAGCGCCGTATGCGACCGACTCGGCTAGTAACGGACCTGATGTGATCGCTCGTCCGCAAGGTGCATGGCCGAAAGCTCCCGCAGGATTCAGCGTGCAGCAATTCGCGACCGGACTGGATAATCCCCGGCTGATCCGAACCGCCCCCAATGGCGATATTTTTCTGGCAGAAAGCAGTAGTGGCAAAATCCGAGTGTTCCGAGGAATTACCAGCGATGGCAAACCGGAGCAGGCCGGCGTTTTCGCCACCGGACTCAAGGAGCCTTACGGAATTGCCTTCTATCCTCCTGGGGACAATCCCCAGTGGGTGTATGTGGGCGACACCGACGCAGTCGTGCGGTTTGCATACCAAAATGGCGAGTTGAAAGCGAGCGGGCGCGCGCAGCACATTGTAGACCTGCCGCACGGCGAAGGGCATTGGACGCGAGACGTTCAGTTCACGGCCGACGGCAAAAAGATGTTCGTCTCAGTCGGATCGGCGTCGAATGTCGACGACCCCGACACGACCCCGGATGAGAAAAATCGGGCTGACATTTTGGAGTTCAATCCCGACGGCTCCGAGATGCGCGTATACGCATACGGAATCCGGAATGCCGGAGGAGGGTTGGCGATCAATCCTAAGACCGGCGAGTTATGGTGCTCGGTTAACGAACGCGACGGGTTGGGAGACAATCTCGTTCCTGACTACATCACTCATGTCACGGAAGGCGGGTTCTATGGCTGGCCCTGGTGGTACATCGGTGGCCACCAGGACCCACGACACGAAGGTAAACATCCGGAGTTGAAGGATAAGGCGCTGGTTCCTGACGTACTGTTACAGCCACACAACGCTTCACTCGAAATGACATTTTACGAAGGCACGCAGTTCCCGAGTCGAATATCGGGGCGACATTTTCGCGTCAGAGCATGGTTCATGGAACCGGTCCGTACGCGCCGGATATGAAGTGATTCGCGTGCCGTTGCACCAGACAAACCGGGCCAGTGGCGAGTACGAGGATTTCCTTACCGGATTTGTGTTCGACAACGGGCATGTCTGGGGAAGGCCGGTTGGCATTACGGTGGCTCAGGACGGATCGCTGTTGGTCAGCGACGACGGTTCGAACTCTATCTGGCGCGTCAGTTACACGAGCACCGAAATCAGCGAGAGCGTCACGATCCGAACCATGCAAGCCAGGACACCAAGAGTGGAACATAAATAAGCTGTTACTTTGCGTCGTCGCGGCATTGGGATTATGTGCTTTCCAATTCGGAGATCGGTACGGGCTAAATAATATGCCATTCGCGCAGGTGCAGCCCATGGTCTCCGACCTGGCAAAAGCCCGCATAATGGCTAAGCAGGGTAACGTTGATTTGCTGGCCGGACAAACTATGCCCGGACAGTCCGTGAGCCTTCGAGGAGAAGTCACGGACGCAAATTGTTATCTTGGCAGTCACACGCATGCTTACGATCATGCCTTCTGTGCGAAGCTCTGCGCAGCAGCGGGTAGTCCGCTGCTGTTTGTCTCCGATAAAGGCGGGCAAATTTATCTCGTCCTCAGCGTACAGAACGGAGTACGCCTTCCGGACAACGTTCTCGACCGGATAGGCGTTCCTGGGATCGTAGTGAGGGGTAAAGTGTTGGACACCGACGGATTGCCTGTATTGGCGATTGAGGCATTGGTCCAGTAATGTCAGCAGGCTAATAAAATACATTTTTGGACTGCACCCGCGTGTTGGATTTCTTGTAGTTCCCTCAGCCCGATTTATTCGCAATGAACCCCGACAGTTCCTAGCAGCTGAATCTGAAGTATGGCGGACTCGGATCGCTCGGTGGCGAGCAACTCGAATGGATAGTGCGACTGAGTTAAAGTCCGCCCGGCCCAGACTAGTGTTCGATGGTCGTATCTGTTTTTGGTGGCTTCTCCGTTACTTGCTGCGGAGTCGGCAATTGTGAACGATCCCAGCCGCCGCCAAGAGCCTCGACCAGCGCCACCGCAGCCGTCATCTGTTCCACCTGCAGATTATTCAAAGTCTGCTGGTCCGACAATACCGTGGTCTGCGCAATCAGGACATCGATGTAAGGATCGATGCCGGTGTCGTATCTTCCCTGTTCGAGCTTGAGAAAGGTTTGCGCTGAATTCACCGCCTGCTGCTCCTGCTGAATCTCCTTCGATAAAATGCGCACTTCGGCGAGAGAATCCTCCACCTGTTGGAATGCAGTGAGCACGGTTTGACGGTATCCGGCGAGATCTGCGTTGTAGGTCGCGACGTATTGTTGAACCGTAGCGCGGCGCAGGCCGGCGTCGAAGATGGTTTCAGAGAGCGCAGTGCGCCACGGACCAGAAGCGGCTCGGCCACGACAGCCATTTCGTGAAAGTGGAACTCTCAAATCCGCCCTCCGCGCTCAAAGTCAGCGTCGGATAATAAGCCGCATACGCGATGCCGATGGTCGCGTTGGCTTCTGCCATGGTGCGTTCAGCGGCGGCGATGTCTGGCCTGCGCTCGAGCAGTTCCGAGGGTACGCCGACGGGAATCGGCGGCGGAGCGACAGTCATCGGCTTCACGGGGATGGAGAAGTTTGTGGCCGCTTTGCCGACCAGCATCGCAATGGCGTGCTCATATTGAGCGCGCGCAATTCCGACGTTGGTTGCTCCCGCCTGCGCGCTCTGCAGCGTGGTTTCGGCTTCAACTACCGAAATCTGGTCATCAATGCCGGTTTCGTAGAGAGCGCGAGTGAGGTCGAGCGCTTTTTGGTCGGCATCCACAGTATCATTGAAAATCTTTTGCAACTGCGTCCTGGCCGCGAATCTCGAAGAAAAACTCTGCCAGGCTTGCCTGCTCAGTCAGACGCTCGTTCTCCAGATCCGCCGCGCTGACCTGCGCGGCATACTGCTCCTCGCGCACCGTGTTGCGGACCTTGCCCCAAAGGTCGGGCTCCCAGGAGGCTTCGAGCGGTAGCGAATAGACCGTGCTCTGAAGTTGCGGTTTGGGAGCGGCGCCTCCTGTCGTATTGACCGGCGTCGTGCTCAGGTTCCCCGAGGTTCGCGAGCGGCTGAACGAGGGCGCAACCGCCAGGGTTGGAAAATATTGCGAACGAGCCTCGCGCACGATGGCGCGAGCTTCCATGAAGTTCTCGAAGAATTGCTTGATGTTCTGGTTGTTAATATCCAGTTGCTCTTCCAGGGCATTCAGCTCAGGATCGTTGAAGATCTCCCACCATTTGCCGCGCAACTTGGAATCCGAAGGCTGCGCCACCGTCCAACCTTCATTTTCCTTGAATTGGGTAGGGGATTCCTTGTAATCGGGAGCGGGCGGCTGTGGCGGCGCGGGCGGATGGTATTTCGGTCCAACGGCGCAACCCGACAACATCACCAACAACATTAATGAGAGCGCAGTTGTCCACGGCCGAGTCCGGCAGCCCACGGATTTTCGTTGAAAGATCGTCATAACGTTTCTGCCTGACATCTCAATCCTCGCTAGCTCGCCTCCGGAGTTGGCGCCGGAAGCGCAACGTGTTGCATGTTCCTTGGAACCGCAAGCCGCAGCCCGATCAAGGAACAGGTAGACCACCGGAGTGGTATAGAGCGTGAGCATCTGGCTCACAATCAACCCGCCTACGATCGTGATCCCAAGCGGTCTTCGCAGCTCCGAACCGGTTCCAGTACCGAACGCCAGCGGCAACGCTCCGAACAGCGCCGCCATCGTCGTCATAAGGATCGGACGGAAGCGCAACATGCAGGCTTCGAAGATCGAGTCCCGTGTACTCTTGCCTTCCTGCCGTTCCGCGACCAGAGCGAAGTCGATCATCATGATGGCGTTTTTCTTGACGATACCGATCAACAGCACAATTCCAATGATAGAAATTACGTTTAAGTCAATCTTGAAAAGCATCAGCGCCAGAATGGCGCCCACGCTGGCCGAGGGCAGTGTCGAGATAATAGTCAGCGGATGCACCAGACTTTCATAGAGGATGCCCAGAACGATGTAAACCGCCAGCAGCGCGGTCAATATCAGCATCGGCTCGGTGCTCAGCGACTGCTGGTAAGCCTCCAGCGTACCGGCAAAGAAGCCACGAATGGTCGAAGGCGTGCCGAGTCTTTGCTGCATCAGAGCGATGCGTTGCGTCGCGTCGCTCAAAGAGACGTCCGGGCGCCAAAGTTGAAAGAAACAGTCACCGACGGAAACAAGCCCGTGTGGTTTACGGCGAGCGGCGTGGTGCCGGCCTCGGAGGTTGCAACTGCCCCGAGCGGCACATTACCCAGCCTTCGCGGCGTTGAGGTATATGTCCTTCAGGCCTTCCGGAGTCTGCCAGTACTGCGGGGCGACCTCGAGGACCACGTAGTACTGGTTCAGTTGAGTGTAAATAATTGAGACCTCGGATTGGCCGAAGGCGCTGTAGAGAGAGGAATCGAGCGACTGCGTCGTGATTCCCAGCCTGGCGGCGGTGGTGCGATCGTAGGTAAGCAGCTCTTGCAGTCCGCCATTCTGCTGGTCGGAGTTGACGTCCTGGAGCCCCGGGAGTTTCTTCATTTCACTTAAAAGGATGGGCCCCCATTTCGATAGATCCTGAACGTTATCGCACTGAATGGTGTACTGGTAAAGTGCGTTGCCCGATCTGGCCCCGATACGCAAGTCCTGCGCCGCTTGCAAGAAAGCCGAGGCCACGGGCAAACGGTTCATCTTCGGGACGGAGCCGGTTGATGATATCTGCCGCGCTGACCTTGCGCTCGTTAAGTGGTTTGAGGGCGATGTAGATAAATCCCCCATTGGTTGCGCCGTTGCCACCCGTGTAGGCGGTCACATTGGCGACGGCCGGGTCGCTCTTGATGACCCCGACCAACTGCCGGATCGAATTGTCCATCGCAGGGAACGATGAATCCTGCGGACCCTGTACCCCTCCCGTAATGGCGCCAGTGTCTTGTTGCGGAAAGAAGCCTTTGGGCATCTTGTAGATGAGCACGAAGTTCAACACGATCGTGAGCAGTAACACCACCAAAGTCAGCCCCGAATTGTCGAGCACCCACAGCAGGCTGCGGCGATAGGTTTCGAGCATCCAGGCGAAGAATTTCTCGCTGACGCGATACATTCTGCCGTGCTTCTTTTCCTTTTCGTCCTTTAGCAGGTACGCGCACATCGTCGGGGTGGTGGTCAACGAAACCACCATGGAAACGACAATCGCGGTCGAAAGCGTGATGGCGAACTCGCGGAAAAGGCGCCCGACGATTCCTCCCATCATGAGAATGGGTATGAAGACTGCGATCAGTGAAATGCTGATGGAAAATACGGTGAAGCCGATCTCCTGCGCGCCCTTCAGCGCGGCCGCAAAGGGTTGCATCCCTTGTTCCAGGTGGCGTGAAATGTTTTCCATGACGACGATGGCGTCATCGACCACGAACCCGGTCGAGATGGTAAGCGCCATCAACGAGAGGTTGTCCAGGCTGTAGCCGAGCAGATACATCACGGCGAAAGTGCCGATCAGAGATACCGGGACGGCAACGCTGGGAATCAAGGTGGCGCGGGCGTTGCGCAGAAAGACGAAGACTACCAGGATGACCAGCCCCACGGAGATAAGCAGCGTGCGCTCCACGTCGTCGACCGAGGCGCGAATCGTGGTGGTTCGGTCGAGAACAATGGTGGTGTCGATGCCCTGCGGAATCGAAGCTTTCAGAAAGGGCAACTGGGTGCGAATATTGTCGACCGTCTGGATGATGTTCGCGCCGGGCTGGCGAAAGATGATGATGGTGACGGAAGGTATGCCATTCAAATATCCAGCGGAGCGGATGTTCTGAACATCGTCGGTGACCTCGGCCACATCGGAGAGCCGTACGGCCGCTCCGTTACTGTGTCCGATGATTATCGGCTTATAGTCACTCGCGGCTGAGATCTGATCATTGGCAATAATGTCGGCCGTGACTGCTCCGTCGGACATCTGACCCTTGGCGAGGTCGGCGTTCTGAGTGCTCACAACGGATTGAACGTTAGCCAGCGTCAAACCGTAATTGTTCAGCTGCGTAGGATTGACATCGATGCGCACCGACGGCAGGGAACTACCCCCGACTGAGACCTGCCCCACCCCCTGAATCTGAGAGAGCTTCTGCGATATCACGGTCGAGGCTTCGTCGTACAGTTTGCCCCGGTCGTATTTACTGGAGGTCAAACCAATAATCATGATCGGGGCGTCGGCGGGGTTCACTTTTCGATACGTAGGATTGGCGGGAAGGTTTGCCGGCAGGTAGGTGCGAGCCGCGCTGATGGCAGCTTCAACATCACGCGCTGCCCCGTCGATATCGCGGCTGAGGTCGAATTGAATCGTGACGGATGTGCTACCCAACGAACTGGCGGAGGTCATTTCCGAAACGCCCGCGATGTGGCCGAACTGCCGCTCGAGAGGGGTAGCAACGGAAGACGCCATAATCTGCGCGCTCGCTCCCGGCAAGGACCCAGAAACTGAGATGGTTGGAAAGTCGACCTGGGGCAGAGGAGAAACTGGCAGTACGGTGTACGCAACCGCTCCGGCGATGGCGATGGCGATGGTGAGCAATGTCGTCGCAACAGGCCGCCGGATAAAAAGTGCAGAAGGATTCATGGCAGCGCTTCCGGCTGTGCGGTGCCGCCCGAGCTTTCGCCAGCGCGCGATCCCGAAAATCTTTTCCCGAGGTTGTCAAAAAAGATGTAAATCACTGGGGTGGTGTAAAGCGTGAGCGCCTGGCTCAACAAAAGTCCTCCCGACCATGGCGATTCCCAGGGGACGTCGAATTTCCGAGCCGATCCCGGTTCCGAAAGCCAATGGAAGGCCTCCGAGCAGCGCGGCCATGGTGGTCATCATGATCGGCCGGAAGCGCAGCAGGCTGGCTTCATAGATGGCGTCGGTGGCATTCTTGCCGTGCTGGCGCTCGCCCTCAAGCGCGAAATCCACCATCATGATTCCGTTCTTTTTCACAATTCCGATCAGCAAGATGATGCCGATAATGGCGACGACGCTGAGGTCCTGACGAAATAACATTAGCGCCAGCAGCGCGCCTACTCCGGCGGAAGGAAGCGTGGAAAGAATGGTGACTGGATGGATGAAGCTTTCGTACAGGACGCCCAACACGATGTACACGGTCACCAGCGCGGCGAGAATCAACAAGCGCTTCGTTCGAAAGCGAATTCTTGAACGAAGCCGCTGTGCCTTGGAAATCCGCCTGCAGGCTGGGCGGCATGTTCATGTCCTTCTGCACTTTGTCGATTGCGGTGATGGCGCTTCCCAGGGCGGCATTAGGCGCGAGATTGAACGAGACCGTGACCGAGGGAAATTGTCCCTGATGATTGATCGACAGCGCTTCGGTTGCGCGCTGTACATGGGTAAATGCACTCAGCGGCACGGCGTTGCTCATCTCGGTACTGGTAACGGTGTTCGCGGAAGAGTTCGAGGTCGATCCCGTCGAACTATTGCTTGGCGAGAGCGCATTCGTAACTGGAATCAGCACGCCGGAAGAAGGCGTATAGAGGACCGAAGTGGTGGTCGCATTCGATCCGGCGGAAGAAGATCCGGAGGACGCAAACGAGGAAGAAGCTCCGGGCCCCGAGGTTCCGGAAGACGCATTGGCCTGGATATACAGATGTTGCAGGACGTTGGGATCGCGTTGGAACTGCGGCAGCGCTTCGAGGATCACATGGTATTGGTTGAGCTGGGTGTACATCGTGTTGATCTGGCGCTGCCCAAGCGCGTCATAAAGAGTGTTGTCGATGGTCGACGGAGCGATGCCCAGGCGCGAGGCGGTGACCCGATCGATGATCAGCGAGACCGCCAGTCCGCCCGTCTGCTGGTCGGTTGCGACGTCCTCGAGCTGGGGCAAGGTTTTCAGTTTCGTGACAAAGCGATTAGTCCAATCGTTCAGTTCATCAGCATCAGGATCTTCAAGCGTGTACTGATATTGCGTGCGGCTCACGCGGTCATCCACGGTGATGTTCTGCACCGGTTGCATGTACACCGCGATTCCTTGCACGTTCTTCAGGCTTGACTGGAGCCTGCGGATAACGTCGGAGGCGCTGAGATTGCGGTCCTCGAGCGGCTTCAAGTTGATCGACATGCGGCCGCTGTTGAGCGTTGTGTTGGTGCCGTCGGCTCCAATAAATGAAGAAAGACTCTGGACCGCCGGGTCCTGAAGGATGACCTTGGCTAGTTCCTGCTGCTTCTCCGACATTGCCTGGAAGGAAATAGTTTCGGGAGCCTGCGAAATGCCTTGAATGACGCCGGTATCCTGCACCGGGAAAAATCCTTTGGGAATTACAATGTAAAGAAATACTGTGAGTATCAGCGTGCCCAGGGCGACAAACAGCGTGATGGTTTGGTATCGAAGCACGAACTTCAAAGTTCGACCGTAGAACGCGATCATGCTTTCGAAGACGCGCTCGGAGGCCTGATAAATGCGTCCCTGCTGCTCCTTGGGCTGATGGCGCAAAATGCGGGCCGACATCATCGGAGTCAGGGTCAGGGATACCACGGCGGAGATGACGATCGTGACCGCGAGGGTTACGGCAAACTCGCGGAAAAGACGGCCAACTACGTCTCCCATGAACAGCAGAGGAATGAGAACTGCGATCAGCGAGACGGTCAGCGAAACGATGGTGAAGCCGATCTGCTCCGCTCCTTTAAGCGCTGCCTCCATCGGCGCCTCGCCTTCCTCGATGAAGCGCGAGATGTTTTCGATCATCACGATGGCATCATCGACCACAAATCCAGTGGAGATGGTGAGCGCCATGAGCGACAGATTGTCCAGGCTGTAGCCGAGCGCGTACATGGCGGCGAAAGTGCCGACTAGCGACAGCGGGACGGCCACGCTGGGAATGATCGTGGCGTAGAGACTTCGCAGAAAAAGAAAAATCACCATCACCACCAGCGCGATGGTCAGCATTAATTCGAATTCGACATCGGACACAGAAGCCTGGATCGCAGTGGTCAGGTCGGTCAGCGTGGTGACCTGAACCGAGGCGGGCAGATTGGTTTCGAGTTGTGGCAAGAGCTTCTTGATGCTCTTGACTACACTGATCGTGTTGGCGCCCGGCTGGCGCTGCACGTTCAGGATGACGGCGGGCGTTTGGTTCATCCACGCCGCTTGTTTGTTGTTCTCGACGCCGTCGATGACTTCGGCCACATCCGTCAGCATGACCGGCGAGCCATTGCGGTACGCCACCACGACGCCACGATAATCGGCGCTGCTGACGAGTTGGTCGTTGGCATCGATCTGGTAGTCCTGCCGCGGCCCGTCGAAGTTACCCTTGGCGGCGTTCACACTTGCTTGCACGAGAGCGGTGCGCACATCCTCGAGATCGACACCGTAGGAAGAGAGCGCAACCGGATTGGCACGAATGCGCACCGCCGGCTTCTGGCCGCCGCTGATACTGACCAAGCCAACTCCGCTAAGTTGTGAGAGCTTCGGGGCCAGCCGGGTATCCACTAGGTCTTCGACTTGCGACAAAGGAACGGAATCAGAAGTGATGGCGAGAGTCAGTACGGGCGCGTCGGCAGGATTCGTCTTGCTGTAGACCGGAGGCGCCGGCAGGTTGGAGGGCAGATAACTTTGCGACGCATTGATGGCCGACTGAACTTCCTCTTCGGCAACGTCAATGTTGAGGCTCAAATTGAACTGCAGCACGATGACAGAGGTTCCTCCCGAACTGGTGGAGGTCATCTGGCTGAGCCCCTGAAGTTGGCCAAACTGCCGCTCGAGCGGCGCCGTTACTGTCGTCGCCATCACGATTGGGCTGGCGCCCGGATAAAAGGTGAGGACCTGGATGGTGGGGTAATCGACCTCGGGCAGTGCCGAGACCGGTAACTGGGTAAAGGCAACGATACCGACGAGTAAGATCGCCGCCATCAGCAGCGCGGTCGCGACGGGCCGCATGATGAATGGGCGAGATGGGCTCACGGAGCTGGACCCTCGCTCGCGCCGCGGGAGGAGGCTGCTTGGAAACCGTGATCTTCGAATTGTTTTGCAGCTTTTCAAAGCTGCTGTCTGCAACAACGTCCCCAGGATTGATGCCTTCGACAGCGGTCTGGCCTGCGTTCGCGACACCTGGCTTGATGTTACGAATTTGGGCCGTGCCATTCTGGATGAGGTAGACGAATGCGGTCTGGCCATTATGTTGAATGGCGGAAGTCGGAATCAGCGTGACCCCTTGCAGGGTGTTCACCAGTAGTCTGGTGTTGACGAACTGGTTGGGGAACAGAGCGTCATCTTTGTTATCAAAGAGCGCGCGCAACTTCACCGTACCTGTAGTGGTATCGATCTGGTTGTCGAGGGTCAGGAGCTTTCCTGTCGCGATCTTTGTCAGCTGTGCCCGATCAAAGGCGTCGACTTCCAGCCGTTTGCCATGGCGAGTCTGCGCCAGCACCTGGGGAAGGCTGTCTTCGGCAACGGTAAAGACGACGGTGATCGGTTGCTCTTCGGTGATCACGACCAGGGTCGTCGTCCCGCTCGATTGGACGACGTTCCCCGGATCCACCAGCCGTAGACCGACGCGTCCTACGATCGGAGCCGTGATGTGGCACCAGCCAACCTGCACCTGGTCATATTGCACAGCGCCCTGATCGTTTTTTACCGTGCCTTCGTCCTGCAATACGAGTTTCTCCTGGTCATCGAGCGTCTGCTTAGGGATTCCGTTTCGCGCCCACGCATCGCGGTAACGCTGCAGATCCATTTGCGCCTGCTCGAGAATATGGGTGTCGCGCTCGAGCGCGCCTTGTGCTTGCAAGAGTTGAGCCTCGTAGGGTCGCGGATCGATATCGACCAAGGCTTGGCCTTTGCGGACCAATTGGCCTTCCTGATAGTGCACCTGGGTGACCATCCCCGTGACCTGGCTGGTAATCGAGTCGGTATAGATCGGAGTGACGGTGCCAATTGCTTCCAGGTACACCCCGATGTTTCCTTTTTGTGCGGTGGCTGTCACAACTGTGACCGGGCCGGTCACACCGCGCCGGGAGGAAGCTGCGCTTTGGGTTTCGTCGTGATGACGCAACACCAGCATGAAAATCACGCCAAAAGTCAGCAGCAGCGCTGCCCACACGAAAAGGCGTTGCCATCTGGACTTATTGGAGTGACCCGTAGGCGCAGGTTGTTGCTGATGCTGCTGCTGGAGCTCAACCGTCGAAGCAGGAGGTTTGGTTTCCATCCGATTTTCTTGCATCAGTCCATACAGCCCAGTGCTCCCAGGTGGCCGATCATTAAAGCGAGCTAACAGCCCCGATGCAGTTCGTCGCTCCGAGTAAAGATGTTCAAGATGTCCTGAATATATTAACTTCGCCATACGAGTTTTAGAACCAGCATTTAGTCTTTCTGGAGTTACGTCTGAGATTCGAGACGCAAGCGTGGTCGAACCCTATGCTTCCAAACGCTGATCCCATTTGATGCGTTCCCTGATCCTCCGTTGTCTAAGTTCTTAAAATCGCTCCTCTGATAAAAACAGGTTTTCGCGCATGTGAGGTAAGAATTTGTAACGGAAAGTAAATGTTCGTAAGCGGATTTCCGTTTATGGGAACGTCAGATGCAACAGCTTCAGCTAGTGCCGAAGCAGTAACGCCAAACGGGGGAACGTGAACCGTCCCGCGGCGTCATCCACTACGTTCACCTGACAGCTGTAAAAGCCGGGCTTAAGCTGGGTCAACGGCACATCCAGTTGGAAAATGGCGGCGCCTCGATCTCGCGCATTCAGCTCTTTTACTTCTTGCAACGGGACTCTCATAGGCTTTTACCTTCCCCTGGAAGAAAGCTATGTTGGTCAGAAGCCGGATGCTCGAATCGTTCCCACCTTTTGATTTGCCGTTGCTTTGACCTTCGTGTCCCGGATCATAGACTTCGTAATAGAGATAGAGATGCTGCCCGGTTGAGAAGACGTGAGTGACGCTCGGAATGATTTCCGAGCCGTCCCGGATTAGGGGATTGTTGTTGTTGCGGGTATTTTTTGACGGCTGGATCTGATTGGCCATCACTACTGAGCTCATCTTCAGAGGCTAGGGTTTTCAGGTCGGGGATTTCGATATCGGTCTCAAACGAGCCCATGCGTCCACTCTGGTTTTCGCGAACCACAAACTTCAAATGATATTTGCCGGCGACCAGGATGAATCCGTTGTTGTACTGTACGTTCTTTCTGTTTACTTCTGTCGACGTGTTCACGGCAAGCTTCACCGTATCGCGCATGTCGCCCACTTGCCGCTTATTGCCGTCGAGCGCCATGCCGATGACATCGAGCGTGGCTTTATCTTGATTGCTGGTGCTGGTGAAAGGGATTTGCGATCCCGGCACGGCCAGCGAAATAGGGACAAAGAATTTATTGTCGCCGATGCGGAAGTAGCCGGCGGCAAGGTAAAGCGGCAGATCAGTGGCGGGCAAGTCTGAATTCAGTTCCTCTTCGAGTTGGCGCTCGCGGTCTTCCTTGGTGGAATGCTGGTAGTCGGCCGGAGCGTAGTACCCGCGCCGGTATTCAATCTTTACTCCCGGCCGATTCAGGGCTACGGTGATGCGCCGGTATCGCCCGTCCCGCGCGGGATTGGTGCTGTGGTAGCCGAGAACGTAATAGGTCGAGGTATCTTCTTGCACGCCCTTGAAGACTTTGCTGAAATCATTGGAATCGAGGAAGGCACGGCCACCGGTGTCCGCAGCCAAGGTCACAAGGGTTTCCTGGGTGGTGAAATTCGAGTTCAGAGCGTTGAGCGTCGACTGTCCGGAATACGGCGATGTGCCGCGAAGGCTGGCGTTTTGCGCTTCTCCGCCGGCCACCAGAGCCTGCAGTCCACGAATGTCCATGGTGTAAAAAGCGAGGTTGGCCCGAACTGCCGCATTGGTCGCGGCCCTCAACTCCGACTCGTTCTCGATGCCAGTGCGATCGATGCCGCTGGAAAAATAGATCAAAGATTTCTTTTGCTGCACGTGGGAAAGCCGCTCGGCGACGGAACGTAGCGCTTCGAGCCGGCGATCCGTGTTGAAGATGTTGTACTCGGTGTCGTCGGCGGTGAACGATCCGCCGGTGTCGGGTGTACCCTCGGTCGTGCCGGTCGATCCTTCTTCAAACCCTTGCCCGGCTCCAGGATTCAAAGCCTGCAGACGCTTTTTTTAGCAATGCGTGGTCGGAAGTGAAATCCTGATTGACCTGCAGCGAACTTCCCAGCGAAACAATCGAAACCAGGTCGGCTGGAGCCATTTGTTTATCCACATAGTTTTCGGCGGCAGTAACGGAATGGTCGATCTCGTCAGGTTCCATGCCCGAAAGATCGAAGAACAACACGATCAGGCGGCGATCTTTGAACTCGACCGCTGCGGCGAGTTGCGGCTTCTCTGAGGTTGGGGCTGGGGCCGGCGAATTCTCCAGTGGCTTTGCCTGGGCTACATCGAGGGCGGGAACTGCATCGGTGTTCTCAATATCAAAGGAGACGATTTGCTGGGATTTGCCGTCTTCTTTAATCTGAAAGTCCTCCGGTTTCATGTCGCGGACAACCTTGCCGCTCTTGTCACGCACCGTGACATTCACCAGAACCAGTTCGGTTTCGGCGTGGAAGGTGTAATCCGTTTGCGATGGCAGGTAGGAACCCAGCAAAATGAGCACCAGAAGCACGGCTAGGGCTTGCGTATGCGAGGCTGGCGGATTGGACTCGAGTTGATCATGACTGTCCTTAAAACCGAAACCTCGAGGTCAACTGTATCGCTCGCATGGCTCCGACCGCAGTTACTCGGCCAAACGTCGGAGAGTTCACTTGTGTATCGATGCTGGCGTATTGCGGAATGTTGAAAACGTTGGTTGCCTGGGCGCGAAATTCCAGAACACGCGATTCCTTCAAAGGAAAGATTTTGGTGAAGGCCATGTCAAAAACCTTGGTCGGAGGACCGATGATACTGTTGCGCCGAGCGTCGCCGTATTGACCCGGCGGCGGCGCGACGAATGCGGCAGTATTGAACCACTGCCCAATCGACGGATTAGGAATCGAAATTGATTCTCCTGGAACAAGATTCGGTCGCAACGTGCCATTCGTGCCGCGCTGCACATCCGAAAAGTCCCCCAGGAGTCGAGGCGTGAAGGGAAGTCCCGAAGCGATCGTCCAGTCGCCGCTCCATTGCCAGTCGCCGAATATGGCGCGCGGAACACTATTTCCCGTCAACCACCGTTTATCGTGACCGAAAGGCAGTTCCCACAAATAGTCGGCGGTAAAACGATGAGTCTGATTAAAGCTGGAGAGGCCGCGTTCGGCGGAAAGATCGAATGCGTTCTGCGCAACGTTAGTCGTGCCCGCGCTGGAAGTCCCGCTGCTGGCGCCGCTTCCAGCGCCAGTGCCTCCAGCGCCGAGACCGGCGGATCCCGACCCCGAAGTCGCCCCCGCCCCAATCGTGGACGCATCGTCGAGCGATTTCGAAAACGTATAAGTGCCGCCGACCGAGAATCCGTGAGCCAGCCGTTTGCGCAGGCGTACCGAACCGGCGTTAGCTTCGGAGTCGGCAACCGAATTTTGATAAGTCGAATGCCTGCACGCCCGGAATGCGAATGCCGGTTGCGGTACGATTCGGCGCTTCGAGAACGTCGAGATCCGTTCCCTTGGTTCCGGTGTAGTCGATATTTAGCAGCAGCGTGGGCTTGATTTGTTGCTGGATGTCCAGGTTTCTGATCTGCACGTAGCCCAGGCGGTAGTTGGGATTCACCGCGTAGTTATTGGTGATTCCCGCCGATTGGGCGGTTGGAAACCCATTCTGCAAGGTGAGCTGCCCGGGGCTTGGCTGTACATTGGTCTCGGCAAAAGAAAACGGTGGCTGGAACGCGAGTTGTTGCACGATCGTCTGGTACGCGCCAGTGTTGTAGTTGATGCCGTAGCCGCCACGCACCACGGTCTTGGAAAAAGGTTTCCAGGCAAAACCAACGCGCGGCGCAAAGTTGTTGCGGTCGGGCCGCACCAGCGTGACGGGGTAAAGTCCGTTGTACGCGCCAACTTGGCCGGGCAATACGACAGCTACGGCTGGAGTTCCGCCCGAGAGGCTCAACACTCCAGGTGACAGATCAAGATTCACGATGCGATTGTTGATCTCGGTGTAAGGCGAGACATATTCATAACGTACGCCCAGATTAAGGGTGAGATTGCCGCGTATCTTCCACTCGTCCTGCGCGTACAAGTCCCACGAATTTCCGCGGAAGTGATAATTGTTCTCGCCAAATTGCGCCGAGGTCTGTTGCGGCAGGCCGAGCAAGAAATCAGCGAAGTCAAAACCAGTTCCGTTGACGGGCTGGCCATTCAAGATTTGTGAAGTATTGAGCCCAGTAAAAATGAAACTGCCGCGCGCGTTGCTGTCGGTTTCGGTGTTGACCTGGATGCGTCGAAAATCTCCGCCCCAACGCCAAGCTGTGCTTCCCATGAGTCCAAATCATGTTGTCGGAGTAGGTAAAAGTCTGGTCGCGCAGAAGTGCGGATTAACGTCCTGCAAACCGCCAAAATTGGTGAACGAAAGACTGGGCAAGGCCCCAATCGAAGGGATTGGTCGAGACCCCATTAATTCCCAGATTTCCGGTAATGTTGTCCACAAATGCGTAGAGGTTCTGCGTGCGCGTACGGCTGCGGTTGAAATCAAAGCGGGCGACGTTGGTTAACTTTCCGAAGCTGCGAACGTAGGAAATCGGAACATCGAAACTACGAACGTCAGTGTGGCCGCCAACGCTGGGGAAAGGATTGGTTAGCTCTGCGCTCGATCCATGATAGTGAAAGCCAAAAGTGAGATTGTTCTGCGGACCTCTGCGCCCGCCGCCCTGACGGCGGCCACGCAAGGCCGCTCCGAAACTATGATTTATGCGGATGTTCAAGTCGTCACTGCTGCTGTTGGCGGAGGTGATGAAGTGGAAATTCTGATAATCGCCCGGAAGGTTGGGCATTGGAATATACGGCAATAACCCTGCGGCAACGGGATTAATCTGCGGAATCGTATTGTTTGCGAATTGCGTGCCGCTGGCGGGATTGAAAATCTGCACCGGTTGTCCGGCATTCGGACCCGAAGTGTATACGGGTTTGGGAAAAATTCCCTTGGCGTTCGAGCAACGTTGGCACGGTAGAGAACTGATCAAACGGATTCTCGCCGCGTTTTCCGTTGTAGTTGACGAAAAAGAAAGTCTTGTCTCCGCCATGGTAGATCTTCGGAACATTCAGCGGCCCGCCCGATAGATCCGCCAAAACTGTTCTGTTCATAAGCAGGTTTGATCACCGGTTGCCCGGTCAGCGAGTAGGGAGCGGCATTGAGAGCGGAATCGCCGATGCCGTAATAAATCGAGCCATGGGGCTTGTTGATGTCGAAGCCTCGCCGGCCGAAAAGCGCAGCTCCTCCGCCGAAACCGCCGCCACCACCGCCAAATCCACCCGGTCCGCCAAATCCCTCCACCGCCGAAACCTCCGCCCTGCTGACGAGCATCATTAAACCGCTGTTGCATTTCGGCGCTGCTCATCGTTGCAAATGGGCTGGAACTATTACCCGAAATTGCGACAGATTCGGTGGCGCTGTCGGGAGCAATCCCCGGGACCGGCATACCCTGCGGCACAATGTCGCTTGCGCCATTGCCATTCAATTCACGGCCTTCGGCGCTCTGTTCCAACGTAAGGTTCTGGAATCCACGCCCCGCAGCCGGTTCGCCGCCTGGGCAGGCGCGGTGGGGTTCGCTGGCTCTGTCTTTGGGACGCGGGAAAGCAGAATCAGTTCGAGATTTGCCTCAATGTTCCGGTTCGCGTCATTGACTCGCACTTCCTGCGTGACCGGGGCAAACGCCGCCATCTGGGCGCGAACAACATAACGGCCGTCGGACGGAACCTGTAGAGAATAACTGCCGTCCACATCAGTCGAGGTCGTCACTTTTTGACCCGTAAGCGTATTTGCGGCGGTGACGGTCGCGCCCGGAAGTGGCATATTGCCCGATTTCACGACGCCATGAATCGATTCCTCCTTGAGCTTGCGGATTTTGCGCTGCAAGCCAAGGGCAACAAACGACTAATGCCAGACACAAAAACGGAGGCGCGAACTCGTCGCCCGCGGATGCCGCTTAACGTTTGACTGAGTTCCAATCTGCACGTAGGCCTTAAGCGCATCGCCGACTTTCTTGACCATCGTCAATGAGGCGCCGACGCTTCATTCTGCCCCCGCATTCCGAATTTGGGCTCGCCCACATTCAGGACAGCGGGCACGAAGATGCCATTCTTGATTTCGCCGCGGCCAAACACGTGGTCCCCAGGTTTTAAGTCGGCGAGCGTAATGCTCTCTCCATTCTTACGAAAGGAAGTATCCTCGTCGACGGAAATCTTCTGGGTAACGCCGTCCGGTCTCTGGATGGTCAACTGAGTTCCATCGATGGACTTGACTTCGCCGGCAATGAAGCGCTTGCCCATGCTTTCCGCGAAGTTGCCGCCCGGGCCTTCGCCCTGACCTCGAGTGCCAACAACCGTCGCTTGCCAGGCATTCTCGCCAGTCTTTTCTCCACGAATAAAAACCACATCGCCGACCTTGAAATCACTGAAGCGCTGCAGCTTCACGGCCCTTGCGGTACTGCGTCTTGTCGTCAAGGGTCACTTGCGCGGTCTGGCCGTCGCGAGTCTTGAGCGTGATTACGTGCGCATCGATGGCGGTAATTGTTCCGGCGACGCCCGGTGGCCGTTGGCCATTCCTATGCGAGTCTTGCGCGGATGAAGAGTTCTGATCTTCGGAAGACGGGCTCGCTGGAGCAGCCTGCGCAGCGCACAATATTGAAACGAACAGCCAGAGCGAGATGAGAATCCACTTCATCGGAATTCCTCCAGGGTCAGTTGAGCTACGCCGGTCTGGTTCTATTGGAGCATTGTTGCACCCTCGCTCAGCGTAAAGGACGGTCAACGAAAGTAAAAATTTGTAGAGCGCGCCCTATTGAACCGCTCCCCATTAGCGGTGGCCTGCGTGCTACCCTACTGGTTCGCTTTTTGCATATTATTTCGGACAAAAACCATGAACCTTCGCTATCGCGTCTGGCCCGTCGCGGCCCTTTGTTTGTTTTTTTGCGCTTCACCAGAAAACTCTTCCGCACAACAGAAGGGTCCAACGACAACGCAGCGCTCAGGCGGTGTTCATCCAACCGGGAAATCTCCGGCCAGCAACCGTGAGCCCGCCAAGGACGTGGCGGCCACACCGTCAGAAGCGTCCCTCGCCGACCAAGCCGGTCCGCAGAAAGCCGACGATGAAGGGCGTACCCAACTGCCCATGGAAGTACGCAAGAGCGTCAGTTTTCGTGAGATCGGCCCCGCGATCTCCGGCGGACGTGTGAGCGCCGTAGCCGGCGTACCCGGCGACAGCGCCACTTATTACGTGGGCGCGGCCAATGGCGGCGTGTTTCGCACCAATGACGGCGGCATCACGTGGAAGGCGCTTTTTCAACACGAGAGCGTAGC
>CAVOKS010000004.1:0-60841 GCA_963696565.1 uncultured Acidobacteriota bacterium
ATCAGTCCAGCCGATGGGGCCAGACTTTGCGAAATCTTCTGTGGACTCACGCTAATCTCGTCGTACCTTCGTTCAAGGGAACTACTCTGGTCGATCTTCCCGTGCCCTGCAGTTTCGATTTCAACGTTGCCGCCACTAAATACTTCGATGGACTGGCGGAGGGAGAGGTTCCGGTTTGCCTGCAGTTTAGTGGAACTGTTTTTTATGCCAGCCCCGAAGGCGAACTGCAGGTCGCGCCCATCTCATGGGACAAGGAAGCCCGATTCAAGTTGCCGGTGAAAATCTGGCGCGACATGATGGAGTCCTACTATCCCAACAGCGCCTGGCTGTGCCTGCACAAAGATGCTTTCGACCGCTTGTATCAATACAAAGTCCAGCATGGCATTCCCACATGGGAAGAAGTACTGGAGCGCATACTGCCGGTATCGAAGAGACGGAAGAGAAGGTGATGGGATGAATCTCGCGACGGTGGAGAAAATCGCTAAGGCGGTGCTGTACGAGGGATACATGCTTTATCCCTATCGCCCATCGTCGGTGAAGAATCAGCAGCGCTGGAACTTCGGCGTGCTCTGCCCGCGGTCTTACAGCGAAGCGCAGAAGGGCAGCGAGGCCTGGACCATGCAGACCGAATGCCTGGTCGAAGGGGGTTCGCTGACCGGGCTTGAAATTCGAGTGCGGTTTCTCCAGCTGGTGGCGCGCTCTGTGGGTGAACTCACCATGCCGGTGAACGAATTGCCGGCGGGCGAGACGCCCGCGATTTCGGCTGGTGGAGAGAGTTGCGGTAAATGACCGCATCTATCAGCCCTGGCAGGAAGCGATTGAGCGGGAAGTGAGTCTTGCCCGTATACAACGTGGAGGCCTTGAGCCACGGACGCTGTCGGCGAGGTTTTCGGGTTCCCCGCGGAAAAGCAATTCGAATATCTGATCGACAACCGTGGGCAGATCGCCGGGGTGATCGTGCGCGAACGGCAGGGCGATCTCCGGTGCCATCGAAGTCGTAGGTAAGCAGGTTGAGCGACGGAGTATTCAAGGTCAGCGTGCGGATTCGCAACGCGACGCCTTTTGAAAGCGCCAAGGAATCCAGCCGCGACCGGGCTTTGTTAAGTTCCATGGTCTCTGCCCATACGATTCTGGGCGTGCAAGGATGGCCGGTTTGTCTCCCTGCTTGCGCCTCCGGTGCAGATCACCGAGCTTGCCGCGAGTTGTAAGAACGTGGGAACGTGGCCGGTGCTGGTGGGTGAAGAAGGACAGTGCGACACCGTGCTTTCCTCGCCGATCATTCTCTACGATTATCCCCAGATCGCACCTGAAAGCGCCGGAGACCTGTTCGACGGAACCGAGATTGACGAGATTCTTTCCCTGCGCATCATGACTCTGACCGACGATGAAAAGCGCGAGATGAGCCAGTCGGACGAGCGCGCCCGCCAGATGCTGGAACGCACAGAGACCATGCCGGTTGAGCAGTTGATGAAGTTGCACGGAGTGCTGCGCGGACTGCGCCCGCTCAAGGAGGAAAGCGCATGAACGAGTGGGAATGGCAACTTCTCGAAGAGAAGACTTCTCTCGATCATCTGGAAATCTCTGGAGTCGAGGTTAGGATCGGAAGCCGCGTGCGCCTGCGTCCCCGTAAGGGTGGCGATGTAATGGACATCGCGCTCGCCGGGCAGATTGCCACCATCGAATGCATCGAACAGGATTACGAGGGCAAGCAGCACGTCTGCGTGGTTCTGGATAATGATCCCGGCAAGGACATGGGCTTGCTTCGCCAGCCCGGTCATCGTTTCTTCTTCGATGCAGAAGAAGTTGAGCCGCTCGCACCCGACGAGGTTCCCAAGATTTCAGCGGCTCAGAAACCAACCATTCTCGTCGCCGGCATCGGCAACATCTTTCTGGGCGATGACGCGTTTGGCGTGGAAGTGGTTCGCCGCCTGGCCAGCCGGAAGCTGCCAGAGAGAGTTCGCGTGGCCGATTTTGGCATCCGCGGCTTCGACCTGGCCTATGCGCTGCAAGACGGCTATGAAACCACAATTCTGGTGGACGCCTGTCCGCACGGCCAGGCTCCCGGCACTCTCTATGTCATCGAACCTGATTTGAAAGCTCTGGACGAATCGGCAGCCTCGCAGCCCGTGACCGATGCCCACGCCATGAATCCGGTCAGCGTGTTGCGCATGGCGCGGGCAATGAATATCGAAGTAAGGAACGTGCTGCTGGTCGGCTGCGAGCCGGAAACTCTCGGCGGCGAAGAAGGGCAGATGGGATTAAGCGCGCCGGTTGAAGCTGCCGTCGAGGCAGCGGTCAAACTGGTGCAATCGTTGATCGACAAACTTCAGGATAAGCCTGGTTTGAGTTCGACGCTGTGAATATCCTGCAAATACAAGGAGACTGCCGTGGCAACGGAAAATGGTAACGGGAACGGAAGCTTCAACGACAAAGACACGCTCTTTATGCTCAGCGGCGTGGCGCTCATCGTCTTCGGTGCGGGCCTGATCCTTTCCAATCCGATCGCGAAGCGTTATCTGGGCCAGTTCGGAGTCGGCGATCTGGCCAACGCCGCCTTGCCCGATCTGGACCGTTATTTGAAACTGCGGTCCATGTAGAAAAGCCGGCGATGGGTCCGCAGGTTCGTAACGAAGTCAGGGGGATAACGGGTTTGTCTACAGCAGGAGCGCCACCGGCGACGGCGGTTCGATACGTAATTGACCCCAAGGGAAGCACATTCACGGTCCGGGCATTTGCTACGGGGATACTTTCGGCGCTTGCCCATAGCCCGACCATTGCAATTCCGGATTTCGCGGGGGAAGTGAACTTTGCTTCCGGCACTGTGGAGGATGCGTCTCTGCGGCTCGTGGTTCAGGCCGCTTCGCTGGCGGTGACCGATGATATCAGCAACAAGGATCGCCATGAAATCGAGCGTCGAATGCATGACGAAGTGCTAGAGGCTGGTGGCTTTCCGGAGATCATTTACGAGTGTCCTCGAGCCTCCGCGGTTCAAAAGATAGGCGAGGGTCTATATTCGGTTTCGTTGAACGGGGAGTTGACATTGCGCGGGGTCATGCACGATCAAGTGGTTTCGGCGCGAGTCACGCTCAAAGGCGATATTCTGCGGGCTGCGGGAGAGGTCTCCGTTCGCTTGAGCGACTACGAGATTCGACCAGTTACTGCGGCTGGGGGAACTATAAAGCTCAAAGATGAACTCAAGTTGTCGTTTGACATTGCGGCTCGCAAACAAGAGTGAATCGCTTGCCGTAATGGGAACTGCCAAGATGGAGCGGGATCGGGAGAATGACAAGGTCGCTGGAGGATGCCGCATGTGTCTAGCCATACCAGGGAAGATCGTCGAGATCTCTTCCGACAACCAGGATTCTGCGCTGGTGGACGTGGTTGGCGTGCGACGCAAGATTGATCTCGGGCCTGCTGCAGGACGACAAGCCGCTGCCCGGCGACTGGGTGTTGGTTCATGTGGGTTTTGCCATGAGCAAGATCAGCGAGCAGGATGCCGCCGACCAGATGAACACGCTGCGGATGCTGGGAGAGATCGACGGAGCGATGCAGGAAGTCCAGGGATATGGACTGGAGGACGTGAATTGACGCCCGTGCCGCGTCGATGCCGCGAGGGAGGGATTCGCATGAGATTCGTTGATGAGTTCCGCGAACCCGAATTGATTTCGAAGACAGCGGAAGAAATTCGCCGCCTTGCCGGTACCGAGCGCCACTACCGCATGATGGAAGTCTGCGGCGGGCACACTCATGCTATCTACCGCTTTGGGCTGAAAGACATACTTCCCGAAAACATCGAATTGATTCACGGCCCCGGTTGCCCGGTCTGTGTGCTGCCCATGGGAAGAATCGACGATGGTCTTGCCATCGCGCAGGAACCGGATGTTATCTTCGCCGCTTTCGGAGACATGATGCGTGTCCCCGGAACTCAGGGCAGCCCGCTTGAGCATAAGGCCCGAGGCATGGATGTCCGCATCGTGTATTCGCCTTCCGATGCGCTGAAGCTGGCCCGGCTCAATCCCGAAAAGCACGTCATGTTCTTTGCTATCGGTTTTGAAACCACTGCGCCCTCCACCGCGTTGACGATGATGCGCGCCAAGGCCGAAGGCATCCGAAACTTCTCGGTATTTTGCAACCACGTCACCATCATCCCGGCCATTCGGGCTATTCTCGATTCTCCCGACATGCGGCTCGATGCGTTCATCGGTCCGGGCCACGTCTCAACCGTCATCGGTTGCCGTCCTTACGAGTGGATCGCACAGAACGAACGCAAACCAATCGTGGTCTCGGGCTTCGAGCCGCTGGACATGCTGCAATCCATTGTCATGCTCCTGCACCAGCTACGGGCGGGCCAAGCCAAGGTCGAAAATCAATACAAGCGCGTAGTCCCGTGGGAAGGCAACCGCGCTGCTCTCAGAGCTATGGCCGAGGTTTTTCAGTTGCGTCCTTACTTCGAGTGGCGCGGTCTGGGGTTCATTTCGCAGTCGGCACTGCGCATCAATGACAGTTACGCAGAATTTGACGCCGAACAGCGCTTTGCAGGTTCCCGGCATTCGAGTGACCGATCCGAAAGCCGCGCAATGTGGAGAAGTGCTGAAGGGCGTGCTGAAGCCTCATCAGTGCAAACTTTTTGGCCGAGAGTGCACGCCGGAGCATCCGATCGGTGCACTCATGGTGTCAACGGAAGGATCATGCGCCGCCTATCACAACTACGAGCACCGCAAGGCCGCAATGGTGAGTCTGGACTCGGTCGCCTGAGCCTCGGCAGCGCCGTGCTGGCAGAATCCGCGCCAGTGCGGTTCCGAGATCCGCAAATCGAGATGGCGCACGGAGCCGGAGGTAAGGCCAGCCGCAAGCTTGTCGAGGGCCTATTCGCTCCTTTGCTTTTCGGTTCCTCGCCCGGCCCACTTGGAGATGCCGCGCAGGTCGACATCAACGGCACCACAGTTGCAATCACGACTGACAGTTTTGTGGTCAAGCCGCTAACTTTTCCGGGCGGCTCCATCGGCGAACTGGCGGTGAACGGCACGCTAAACGACCTGGCTGTCTCGGGAGCGAAGGCAGAAGCTTTGGTAGTCTCCTATGTGCTCGAAGCGGGGCTGCCTACGGCGGTCCTCGAAGCCGAAGTTCGCGCGATGGGAAAAGCCGCAAGGGACGCGGGTGTCAGGATCGCTGCTGGTGACACCAAGGTTGTCGAGCATGGCAAAGCGGACCAGATGTATGTCACGACGACCGGCATCGGCCGCCTGCTTCCTGGACTGAGAATTGATCCTCGCTCGGTGCGCGTAGGCGACAGAATTCTCCTCTCCGGTCCGATTGGCGACCACGGCATTACCATCCTGCTGGCTCGCGGTGAACTCGATCTCGAAGCTGATCTTCGTTCGGACACACGTTCGGTCCTCCCGTTGGTCGAAGCCCTCATTGGCGCCGTTGGGCCGGGCATTCGCTGGATGCGCGACCCGACTCGCGGCGGCGCTGCGACATCTCTCAACGAACTGGCGCGCGACTGCGGCCTGGGCATGGTTCTTTTTGAAGATCAGATTCCGGTGCGCGATGCCGTTCGCGGCGCTTGCGAATTACTTGGCCTTGATCCGCTGCATATCGCGAACGAAGGCCAGTTCCTGGCGGTTGTCTCACCGGAGTACGCAGACGCCGCCATCAACGCGTTGTGCCTGGCGCCGGGTGGAAGCGAAGCGCAGGTGATTGGCGAAGTTCGCGAACAGCCTGCGGGTACGGTGCTGGTGACGACCCTTTACGGGGGCAGCCGAATCGTAGATATGCTCGTCGGCGATCCCTTGCCGCGAATTTGTTAAATCGCGAGTTTGTTAAATGAAGATGAACCTTTCAGAGACGGACGCCATAACAACGGCATGTAAACTCGCAAGCCAGGTCGAAGAGCGTCTGCTGCAGCGAAACCAACTGTTCGCGGACTTCTTCTCGCGCGAGGCCCCACATCTGGCCGAAGCTTGCCGTGAGATGTCGGAGCGTTTTCTGCGTGGAGGGCGCCTGCTTGCCTTCGGGCGCGGGCCTTACGCCACCGATGCCCAGCACGTGTCTGTGGAGTTCGTTCATCCCGTGATCGTGGGCAAACGTGCGCTGCCCGCGCTGGATCTATCGGTTCTCTTTCGGCCCTGGCTCGAAGCAATCCTCCATCCTGAAGACATCGTCATGGGATTCGGTCCACCGGAAGGCGATCCCGAAGTTTGGGCCACGCTGCAGCAGGCGCACAATCGTGATGCGATGACGTTTGCGTCTGCCCGGCGTGGAGGGTTCCTATGCGGTGGATGCTGCCACGCATGATCCGTTCATGCATCAGGAGATGATCGAGATCCTTTATCACACGCTGTGGGAGACAGTGCACGTTTTTTTTGAACACCGCGAACTCGGCCATGAAGTGGGGGAGTCGGGATTTCTCTATCCATTTCTGGGACGAGAAAAGCAGGGAACCAGCGATTTGGTGGCTGAAGTCGCAGCTTCCATCCTGATGAAGGCCCAGGACGATGCCAAGCTGCGCGCGCAAGTCGGCGCGAGAAGAGGCCGAGCAGATCGGCAACACTGCGCTTGCAATTCATGAGCGTCTGCGCCAAGGCGGCAAGCTCATTGTGTTCGGCAATGGCGGGTCTGCGACCGACGCCAACGATTTCGCCATCGATTGCGTGCTTCCGCCGCCTGGCTACCAGTCTGTACCCGCGGTATCACTTTCTCTGGAGCCCGCGAATATCACGGCCGTCGCCAACGATATTGGCACCGATGCAATTTTCCTTCGCCAGTTGATCGCGCAGGCCCGCCCGGAAGATGTAGCCATAGGCATTTCCACCAGCGGCGGATCGCGCAACATCATCATGGCGCTGGAAGAGGCGCGAAAACGGAAGTATGTTGACGGTCGCTCTGCTCGGCTACGACGGAGGCGAGATCAAGCGCAAGCGCCTGGCTGACTTTCCCGTGGTGGTGAATTGCGACTATATCCCCCGCATTCAGGAAGTGCAGGCTTCGATCTACCATGTCATCCGCGAATCGTTGGAGGTATTGAGCCGTGGCTACGCTTGAACTCTATGGAACTGCTCGTTGTCCCCATACTGGCGAAATGCGCGAGTGGCTGGAGTGGAAGCGCAGTGAGTTTGTCGAGTACGACGTGGAAGCCGATCCCGTGGCCCGCGCGCGTTTGCGCGATATCGCGCGTGGGCAGCGCACCGTGCCCATCTTGGTCGAGGACGGCAAAGTAGTTCAAGTGGGGTGGCAAGGTCACAGTTGCATCGTAGACGAGTAGGCCGACGCAAATAACGATCTGGACATATGGCGAGCGCTTGTTCCATTCGAGTTCGGGGCGTAGTGCAGGGCGTGGGATTCCGTCCTTTTGTCTATCGCCTGGCCAGCGCCAATACGTTAAATGGATGGGTGCTGAATGCGGAAGAGGGGGTCGAAATTCATCTCGAAGGCGCCGAGACGGGACTGGAAGCTTTTGTCCGCGACTTGAAAGCGCAGCCGCCACCCGCAGCCAGCATCGCGGAAATCGATGTCCAGCCTGCACAGCCAGTCGGTTTGCGGGAATTCACATTCGGAGAGCCAGCGCCGGGATCGTCCGACCGTTCGGATTTCACCCGACCTGCCGGTTTGTAGCGAATGCCTGAAAGAACTCTTCGACCCGGCCGATCCGCGTTATTGGTATCCATATATCAACTGCACCAATTGCGGCCCGCGCTACACAGTCGTGCTGGCTCTGCCTTACGACCGGCCGAACACGACCATGAAGGATTGGCCGCTCGACGACTACTGCGCTGCGGAATATTCCGACCCCGGCAATCGTCGTTTTCATGCGCAACCTGTGGCCTGTCCAAAATGCGGTCCCGGCTATTATCTTCACCCGCAGCTTCAGTCGAACGCTGAGACCACAGATGGAAGTGAAAGACAGCATCCGCCGGGCTGCCGAGATTCTTCACGCCGGCGGGATTCTCGCCGTGAAGGGAGTCGGCGGGTACCACCTGGCATGCGATGCCCGCAATCCCGATGCCGTCGCGGATCTGCGCCATCGCAAGTATCGAAAGGAAAAACCTTTCGCACTGATGGTGAGGGATATAGAAACGGCCCGTACTCTGGTCGAGCTTTCTGCTGACGCGGAAACGCTGCTCACTTCCGTCGCTCGTCCCATCGTGCTCGCGCCCGCAAGAATTGCAATTGCCCGAGGTCGCGCCGGAGAACAACGAACTGGGTGTGATGTTGCCCTACGCGCCTTTGCACCATTTGCTATTCGCTGCCGGCGCGCCGGAAGTCCTGGTGATGACCAGCGCGAATCGATCAAGTGAGCCGATCGCGTACGAGGACGAAGACGCACTGCAACGTCTCACAGGAATAGCGGACTCGTTTCTGATTGGGCAGCGGCCCATCGCGCGCCGAGTGGACGACTCCGTAGCACGAGCTGGCGCGCTCGGTCCTGTGGTCCTGCGCCGGGCCCGCGGTTACGCTCCGGGCGCAGTTGCAACACTTCCTGCCGAGCGCCCCATTCTCGCGCTGGGCGCCGACCTCAAAAATACCATCACGCTGGTTGTGGACGGCCAGGCCTTTGTCAGCCAGCACATCGGAGACTTGGACCATTACCAATCATTCCGTGCATTCCAAGAGACCATCGAAGATCTGGTTTCGATGTACGAAGTACGCATGGGACGGACTGCTTCTGGCGCACGATCTTCACCCGCAATATGTTTCAACGGCACACGCCGCTGGACTTGGGGTTCTGCAAAGTGGGGCCGTACAGCACCATCGCGCACACGTGGCATCCGTGCTAGCGGAACGGGGAGAGTGGACGAAACGGGTGGTAGGCGTAAGCTTCGACGGCACTGGATATGGCGACGATGGATCGATCTGGGGCGGCGAGATTTTCGTCGGCAGCGTGCAAGAGGGCTTCAGCCGCGTTGCTCATTTGCGTCGCGCGGCGCTCGCCGGGGGCGATGCTGCGGCGCACTACCCGGTGCAGGCGGCTGCTGGGTTCCTTGCGCAGGTGGACGGATTGCCCGACGTGCTTGCCGCACCCTTCGTTTTTCCTGAGCGCTACCTCATTGCAGTGGATCTGGTCTGCAAGAACGTCCGCACGTTTGCTACGACTTCTGTGGGGCGTTTGTTTGACGCCGCTGCATGTCTTCTCGGCTTTACTCGTGAAGTCACTTTCGAAGGACAGGCCGCGATCTGGCTGGAGCAACTCGCCCGCCGCGCGCCCTTTATGGAAGCCTATCCCTTCCCCTTTGTCGCTAGCGAACTGGATTTTCGGCCTTTGCTGCTGGCGGTCGCACAAGACAGGGTTCGAGGCCGTGATGTGCGGGAAATTGCCCGATCGTTCCAGTACGGAATCGCCAGGGGTTTGCGGGATGCCGTGAACGAAATCTCAAGCAGTCACGGATTGGATACGGTTGTTCTCTCCGGAGGAGTTTTCCAGAACGAGTTGTTGCTGGAAGATTTGAAGTCTCTGCTGACGAACGGAGCGCTGCAGGTGTGGACAAACCATGCAGTCCCGCCGAACGACGGAGGCATCAGCCTGGGGCAAGCGGCATTGGCGGCGTTCGGCAACTTCGATGGCCCTGCGCGGGCAGGCCTCCAGCAGACCGAGTAAGAAAAACCATGCACGAACTTTCCATTGCGATAAGCATCGTGGAACTGGCCGAGGAAGAGGCAGAGCGCCGAGGCGTTCAGGTGAAGGCCGTGCACCTGAAGCTGGGGGCCCTTTCTGGCGTGGTGAAAGAGGCGCTGCTCTCTTGTTATGAAATGGCCTGCGAGAACACTCCGCTGCAAGGTTCGCGATTGTTGGTGGAAGACGTTTCGGTTGTTATTTTTTGTCCCAGTTGTCAAGCACAGCGCCCTGTCAGTTCGATGCAGTTGTTTTGTTGCGCGGAATGCGGTACGCCAACTTCTGAGGTCGTGCAAGGGAAAGAACTCGAAGTCGTTGCACTGGAGATACAGGAATGCGTCCCGAACCCCGTTTAATCGAAGTCCGAAGGAATGTGCTGAAACAAAATGACGTCGTGGCACGGAGCCTCCGGGATCGTTTTCGCGCCGCCGGAGTATTCGTGGTGAGTCTGGTCTCCAGCCCCGGCTCCGGCAAAACCGCATTCCTGGAGAAAACTCTCACTCTGCTTCGAACAAATTATCGCGTGGCTGCTTTGGTTGGGGACCTTGCTACCGAGAACGACGCGCTGCGTTTGGCGCGTAGTCAGGCCCCAGTCAAGCAAATCACGACTGGTACTCTCTGTCACCTCGAAGCCGCCATGGTTCAAAGCGCTTTGGAGGAATGGGATCTCAACCAGTTGGATTTTCTCTTCATAGAGAACGTGGGCAACCTGGTCTGCCCTTCCTCCTATGATTTGGGCGAAGAGCTCCGTCTCGTGCTGATTTCTGTGACCGAAGGCGAGGACAAACCGCTCAAGTATCCCACCATTTTCAACAGCTCCGACGTTGCAGTGGTCAGCAAACTTGACTTGGCCGCAGCGGTTGAATTTAGCTGGAAGACCGCATACGACAACATCCAGGCTGTGCGCCCAGGCATGCCGGTCTTTAGGCTTTCTGCCAAGACCGGAGAGGGCGTAGCGGAGTATTTGGGATTTCTGGCGACGCGCCTGGCAGAGTGGCACCAAGCGGCAGCAGTATAAAACAATCCACTCGAAGAACTCAGACGAAACGCATGTCAATTGAGCTTGCTTAGTTGACCTTGCATATAGGACAGTCCTGCAGTCGGTGCATGAGACTTTTCCAGAACTGCCAGCGCGGCCTTTCGATCTCGTGTTCGCATCGATGAAGTTGCGCAAGCCCATGGCCAAGCCAACGACGGGAGGGGGAAAGCTATGAGCACAAACCGTGTCGTGAAGAGCTTTCGTTGGAAGTCATTTCACCGCTCAACCATGCGACAGAGAGGCAGGTTCGTTTTGGTGTACGGGCAAGTGATATGAAGAGGCCACTACATTCAAGACGAGGTGGGCACTTTACTTTGCCACCCGAGTCTGCAAATCCTGTATGGCTGCGATCCAATCGTGAGAGAGTGACGCTATGTTGCGAGTCGGATGGCGCGCTTGCAGTCGTCTGTTGCGTACTGGCAAACGTCAATCAACTACTCGGTCATCGACTGCGCAACACAGCGATTTCCGTGGCAGAGGAAGGCAGTTCGCGATTGCGAAGGTTGAGCGATCCGAGTTTCTTCTGCTGTGAGTGACCTGGTGGGACCGTCAGCTGTGCCGGGGAAGGCCGCAGCAACATCTACATGTCGTCGCCCAGGGAACAACGCGTCTGCGACTTCGGTCTAGTAGCAACCGGTGTGCGGCGTGAAACTTTGCCGATAACTCAAGTTGTCGATGTCGCGGAACATCGGTGTTCCAGGCGGTAGGTTTTGTGGCTGCGTGAAGTCCGGATCGAAAATGTAGTTTCGAGCCGGCGGTTCGTATACAGTCCCGCCGCCGTTTTTGTCAGTACCCGTAGAGTAAGTTGAGTAGTAGAGGCTTGCCATCGATCCCTTGTAATTAAGGGTCTGCCCACCCCAGTTTTCCAGTTGGCGCAGGAAGTTGTGTAGTCCGCCGTCAGTGCCCCAGTCGCCTACCGCCCATCCCGCACAACATGTGTTGACCAGGAAGTTGATGTTCTTTCCGCCGGAGACAGCCACCCGATAGTAGGTTGTCGAAGCCGGGCGTCCCGCGTCGTTGCTGGGAGAGTTCAGGCTGGCGAGGTCTGACCAGTTATTAGAGAGCATCGTAACCGCATCCGCAAGCACCCCAGCCGCTGCGTGCGGAGGGTCCGCCGCATTCGGATTCGTCCAAGTGGGATCCGCGACACTGCTATTGTAATCCCCCTGGATGTAAACCGGATTCTCGGCAGCGACGGTGAACCCACCCTGGCCGTTGTCCGATCTGACGGGCACATTGCCGAGTGAGCCGTCCACCAGTTTTAGCACGTGTCGAGCGCCGCTGATCCAGTTCTTCTGGCCTACGATGCAACTCGGAATGCGTCCGGCAGACTAAGTACGGATCGGGGCGCCTGCAGCGGCATTACGAATCAAGTTGTTCACGCTGTTGGCCGGCGGCATAGGGTGCGCGGGATGTAGCCAAGCCCCAGACCGAGGTTAGCCGCGCCCCAATTGTCCAGCATGCCATTGTTGTTTACGTCTTCTGGAGAGCTCGGGGCGTGCCGGGGGGCGGAAGGGTATTGGCTCGAACAAACCGTTTGGATTACCGGCCGCGTTGGGAGAGTTGATGGAGTCTTCCAGTCCCGAGTCGCCGGTTTTCGTGCCTGCGGGATCCACTTGCGTGCCATTGGGATTGGGCAGCATGCCCCTGCGGTCGGAGAAGTACAAAACGTATCCGTTTTGAAACACAGGGTCGACCAGGAGTCCGCTGACGCCAATCTTGCCGGCCAACCATTGACTCAGGTTGCCCACGTCGATTTCGACAGCGTTCATCACGCCATTGGGCGCGCAACTGCGCATTTCCCTGGATTTCACATCGCGGACTTCGCCTTCGCGGGCGTCATAGAAATTGATGGGATACCAGTTGAACTGGGTTGGGCTCGCCCCACTGGGCGCTGTGCTGTTGCCATACCGAGCCTAATAGGTCGCCAGGAGTCGCAGGGTCCTTCGTGACCTCGGGCGGCTCGCCGCTGGTGCAGGTATATGGGCTACCGCTCTTTACGCAGGCCGGCGCAACACCGTTGGGGTCTACCGTGCCATCGCCGTTTCGATCTGCAAGCTCCTGCAGAATCAAGATCGCATTCGGATTGACGGGATTGGTGCCGGGAGACGTCGGAGGAGTCGTGCCCCGCGCAAATCCCAGTTGCAACCACTCCTGTGTAACGGGGTGGTACACGCCGTTGGCATCGCGATATTCGACCCGCAGGTAGCCATCCAACAGGTTCCAGGTGCTCATCTGGAGAGTGGAGCGCGGATAAGCGAGCGGCGTGTAGTACGGATATGGCACAGCTGCCCGCGCAGACACCTGTTAAGGCGTTGCACGTCGACAAAGCGATTGCCGGGGGCGCATTGTTTAGGCCGTCTTTGCCCTGGGTGATGATCGGCGCGTTGGCGTCGAACAGGGTGACATCACCAGCCGGCGGTGCGATCGGTGAAAACTGGTAGTCGGCTGGAAGGGTGGTTACGGTGCCCGTCCAAGTGGTTGGATTTGGGACTCCCGTCGACCCTGTGGCGAAATACGTGTTATAAGTGCCGCCCGTCACCAAAGCTGGCAGCCCCGCTACGGGCGTGGCTGGCACTCCGAACTGGTAATTCACTCCATTCGAAGCATCATTGAAATTCGCCAGACGAATATTGTTGGGGTCGGCAGAGCCGAGCGCAGAAAGCTCCGCCGGATTATCGGAGAGCATGACTCGGATCTCCGCTTCGTTGTAAAGGCGCGACGAGCCTAGAGCCGTCGTGGTTACTTCCCCCGCTGGAGGTCGCCGGATGATTTCAAAGGGTTGTGGTTGTCCCGCGAGTCCAAGCGCGTTGTTGATAAAGGGCAAAGACAGTTGCGTGGCCCCCGTACCACCCGGATTTCCATAATTTCCATCGATAATCCAGCTATTGTAATCTCCGATTGAAATTGTGGGATTCCATGCCAGGTTCTGCGCAGACGTTGGTCCGGCCACGACGCTGCCCTCGGTTTGGGCTATGGCCCGCAGGCCGGCTGCGCACCACTACAACCCTGAGCCGTAGTCAGAATGTCTACCGTGCCGAGGTGAGCTGTAGCCGCAGAGGTGTTCCCGTTCGCCAATACAGTACGGATGACATTTCCCCACGCCGTGACTTTATCCTGAAATGTCGTCGTAGCCCCCGTACCAGCATCCAGATAGAGATCCCCATTGGTGTGCGTCCGGCCGGCGAAGCTCAGGTTAACGCCGGCGAAGAAACTTAAGTCGCTTTCCGAGAACACACCGAACTGGAACACCGGAATCAGTGCCACTTCCACCGTGCGCGACATGTTCACTTCGTCACCCACTGTTCCCGCCCCAAACAGGGAGGTAGTCGCGGTTACTTGCAGGGTGACCGGCAACACCTGCGCGTACAGACCCTGGTAGGTTCCGCTGGCGATTTGACCCCAGTTGGTGGCGAGGCTTCCGTTGAGGGTTCGTGGCCGGCGTCAGGGTATAGATGGGATAACTCATCAGGTTGCTGCTCACAGGCGCATCTGAACTCAGAGCCTCGATCTCGGATGCCGTGGGTGATTCGATGTTCTGAAACATGCTGGCCAGGTCCGAGGTCATGTGTTCTATGCCACCTTCGGCCGCGTGGAACGCCAGGTTGTTTTGGTTATCCTGGCCACCGACTTTACCTTCGGTGTTCACCATCATCAGCAGGCCGATCGCAATCCCCGACATAATCAGCAACAGCATCAGGGTTGCAATCAGAGTGAATCCTCGAGTTTTGCGCGTAGGAAGCATAAATCCTTTCCTCCTTCGGGGAGTCCACCCTCGTGACTTTTGACCTTCGTTCCCAGTGCCATTTCCCGGATTGAGCCGCCTAGGAGCGCCGCATGTTACTGAAAAGAGAGTGTGTTCTGCCGTCGGCGTCACTCCAGGCCTAACCCGCGTCTGGATTCAGGGTATGAAGGCGAGGGGAGAGCGTCAAAGCACCAAAGGCCTTGGGACTTCGTTGGACCTACGTAACGTAACTTGGCGAGGTAACTCCGGTCATTTTGGCATTCTGGCGAGGTAGACGCCCCGGCCTCCGCGCGCGAAAGTCGGGGCAATCCAAAGCGAGGAGCGACCCACACTTTAGATCAACAAGATTGTTGGCCGCTTTGTCGGCTCAACGCAACCGGAAAATCAAATGACTCCACACAACGGTAACCCGCTCGTGGTAATGCCTGGACTACGGCTTGCGGGTGCCGAGGCTTCTCCACGCTGGTACCTGCGTGGTCTGCGGAGCCTGACTTACTAAAGACAACCAGGTCGAATCCTTATTGCTCCTGCACTACTCGACAACAGGCAGATCAACTCCCCCTGGCGCCGAGTTTCTCGACGATGTGATAGTGCGAGATGGTCTGGCCGACCATGTGCAAAACATGCGATGGCGGAAGCCCGGGCAAGTCAATGAAAGCCGTGGAGTTGGCGTAAATCAAAATGGTTGCTGTTGTAACATCGCCATAGCGCTCATTGACCAGGAGCCCCGGTCGGACTCGTGTTAGAAAACTACCCGTTCCGAACGCCATGTATTGAAATCAGGAAGGCCAATCTTTACGAGGTTTCCACGCGAGTAATTCTGCAGGTTTTCTAACACTGTTGCTATAGAGGTGTGTTGGCAACCCTCTTTCGAGTGGCCGTCAGCTCCAGTGCACAAAGTGACACGGTCCAGAAACGTGTTTCTCTTATCCGGCTCCCGCGACGCAATTGACTTCCGGGCCTCTTGACGCCTAACATGATCGCGCCGAGGGGCCAACTTTCTCACGTGATCGGCCAGACTATTTCGCACTACCGCGTCGTGGAGAAGCTCGGCGGCGGCGGCATGGGTGTGGTTTACAAGGCCGAGGACACCCGGTTGCATCGTTTCGTTGCGCTCAAGTTCCTGCCAGAAGAGGTGGCTCGCGATCCTCAAGCGCTTGCCCGTTTTCAACGCGAGGCCCAATCCGCATCCGCGCTGAATCACCCGAATATCTGCACGATCTATGACATTGGCGAGCACGAGGGGCGGGCCTTCATCGCCATGGAGTTTCTGGACGGGATGACGCTCAAGCACCGGATCGCGGGGCGGGTCATGGATTTGGAGATTCTGCTGCCGCTCGCGATCGAGATTGCAGACGCGCTGGACGCGGCGCACGCAGAAGGAATCGTGCACCGGGACATCAAGCCGGCGAACATCTTCGTGACCAAGCGCGGGCATGCCAAAATCCTCGACTTCGGGCTGGCCAAAGTGAAGTCCTCAACGGGAAGTGTCGCAGATGGGATGACCGCGGCGACCGCCGGGCCAGACTTGGAATTTCTGACCAGCCCGGGCACAGCGGTTGGGACGGTGGCTTATATGTCGCCGGAGCAGGCAAAGGGGAAAGACCTCGATGTACGCACCGACCTGTTTTCTTTTGGCGCGGTCTTGTATGAAATGGCGACCGGCAAGGTGCCGTTTCAGGGAGAAACCTCCGCGATTATCTTCGACGCCATTCTGAACCGGGCTCCGGTGGCGGCAGGACGTTTGAATCCCCACCTCCCGGCTAAACTGGAAGACCTCATTAACAAGTCGCTGGAGAAGGATCGGGACCTGCGCTATCAGTCGGCGACAGAAGTTCGAAGCGATCTGAAGCGGCTCAAGCGGGACACGGAATCGGGACGCTCGGTGACGCCCTCAGGAAGCGACAGCGCGCCAGTAGGTCCGCGAACAACTGGAGAATCAGGCGCAACGGCGGCAACGACAGCTGCTTCTTCTTCCGGCAGTTCGTCTCTGGCAGCGGCGGCGCGGGAGCACAAAACAGGTTTGGGAGTAATTTCGGCTGTGGGGCTGCTCTTAGTAGTGGCTGCTGGATTCGGCATCTACTCGCTGTTCTTCTCCCACCGCAGCTTGCCATTTCAAAGCATCAAGATTGCGAAGGTCAGCGGCACCCACAATGCGCGCATGGGCGCGATGTCGCCGGACGGAAAGTATCTGGCGTATGTCCTCAACGAGGAAGGCAACGAGTCCTTGTGGCTGCGGCATATGGCTACGGAGAGCAATGTACAAATCGTCAAGCCGGAGCACGTTCGGTACGACGCGATGTGCTTTTCTCTGGACGGGAGCTACATCTATTTCACGCACTCGGAGGTGGCTAGCGGCCCGGCATCGCAAGACTACGATCTTTACCGCACTCCGGTGCTGGGCGGGAACCCGCAGCTGCTGATAAAGGACATCGATTCGACTCCGAGCTTTTCTCCCGACGGTCAACGCTTTGTATTCGTGCGCGCCAATGACCCCGAACCCGGTAAATACTTCGTCCTGATCGCGAACGCAGATGGCAGCGGCGAAAAGACTATTCTGACCGGCTCGATGGCTGTCCCGCTGTCTGCGCCGGTTTGGTCGCCCGACGGTACGGTGATTGTGGGCCTGGTGTATCCGCTAACGGAGGGCAACCTCAGCTCGTTGGTGACTATCGATCCGGTGAACGGAAGTCAGAAAACCGTATACCGGACGACGGATATCGTCATCAATAACCAGGCGTGGTTGCCTCGACAAAACGGGCTGGCCATGACTTTCGCCGGCCCAGACACCTCTTACCGGCAGCAACAAATTGGCATTGTGAGTTACCCGCGGCTACAGTTCCGCCAGGTTACCGCGGATACCAACGACTATTCGAGTCTGAGTGTCTCCTCCGACGGATCCACGATCGCCAGCGTCATGCGCCAGCCTAGCCGGGACGTTTACGTGAGCACGGGCGCGAAGCCGGATTACTCGGATGCAAAACAGGTGAGTTCGGGCGAACTGCTGTGGTCGGTTTCGTGGAGTGGGGACAACAAGCTCCTGGCCGAGCAGGATGCCACCATCAAAGCGATGGGGTTGGATGGCACAGGCAATTCGTTGCCCATGGAAAAGGACACGAGCGCCCAAAATCCGCACGGTTGCGGGGATAGTCTCGTGGTCTTCACTCGAGCCATCGCCAAGACGGGCACGCGGAATCTCTGGGTGAGCTCGGTAGATGGCACCGGACTACGACAGCTTACGACTGGAAACTTTGAGGATCGGGCCGCTTGCTCTCCGGACGGGAAGTGGGTCTTCTTCGTGGACGCGACGCATTTTGCATACATGAAAATACCACTCAGTGGCGGGAAGCCGGAACCCTGGCTGAACGCGTCCGCCGAAAGTCGCGCCAGCTTCGACGTCACTCGCGACGGCAAAATGGCTGTGCTGGGAAGCTACGATTTCAAGGTACGGAAGCCAACCATTTTCCTGTTCTCGCTGGAGACCGGGCAAATGATCAAAAACTTCGAATATGATTCTCGTCACGAGGGCGTGTTGCGCTTCAGCCCCGACGGAAAAGGATTTGTCTATCCCATCCGCGATAAGGGTGTGGACAATCTTTATTTGCAGCCATTGAACGGTGGGCCGGGACGGCAGTTGACCAACTTCACTTCGCTGAAGATTTATTCCTACCAGTGGTCGCCCGACGGCAAGCAGCTCGCGTTGGTGCGCGGGGATTCACCCTCTGACCTGGTGTTGATAAAGGACACCCAGCGAAACGGCGGACGCTAACCTCCAAGTCACAGCGCGTTAGGAACGTAGCTTTGCAATCCGGGCAACCGGACACAACATTCGCAGCTGAACTGGACGGACGTAAGCGGCGAATTCGTGCCTTTTAAATTGTGGAACTCTATAAAAACAGGACACATATTGGGTTCGTTTTGACAAAAAGTCTTGTAAGCGCCCATCGCAGATCTTTAACGTCCCGATAATATATCATATCACGATATATTTGTTGGTTCCCGGAGGCCGCTTGCGGGCGAACCACAACTCGCACGTCTCACCGTGAGTTCTGCTCATCGCGATTTTTCGCCAACGATACAGCCAACGCTGCCGTACCGACTCATGCCCTCCCGGCAAACTCGCGGTTCTCCGTGGACACTTTCACCTTTTCGCCCTCTTTGATGAAAAGGGGAACGCGGATTTCCAGCCCTGTCTCCAGCTTAGCTGTCTTGGTCCCGCCGCCCGAAGAGTCGCCCCGAACCGCGGGTTCGGTGTAGGCAACGTCCAGCTCCACGAATATGGGTAGCTCTAAACCAATCGGATTGCCGTTGAACTTGCGCAGCTCAATCAATGCGCCTTCTACCAGTAAGTCCAATGCGTCCCCGACCATCTGACGGTTGAGGGTGACGGTCTCGTAACTTTCCTGGTCCAGAAAATGAGAACCATTCCCATCGCTATAGAGATAGGAAGCCTGCACCGACTGCAGGTCCGGCTCCTTGAATTTGTCGCTTGCCTTGAATGTCTTCTCAAAGACCGCGTTGGTGAGGAGGTTACGCATCTTGAGGCGCACCAGGGTCTGGCCGCCACGAGCGGTAGGCGTGTTTACGTCTGCTTCCAGGCAGCAGAAAGGAGTATTCTCAAGCTCGAACAACGTCTTACGTTTGACATTAATCGCATCAATTAGCGCGGCCATGAAGTCCTTTAAGCAGGGCGGGACCGAAAGCCACGTGCAATCCCGATCCCAATTTCCTATCAGTATAGAGTGAAGCGCTCCTCGGATGAGAGGGCTTTAGCGGTTGTCCAGTGGTTTTGAGTGTAAAGGCGATGTCCAACAGTTAACGCCCCAGGCAGCTCGGCCCGTCTCTTGTCTGCTGGTTCCTCATGCGATAGGTTGGAAGGTGTTCGGTGTGACGTTGGGTCGCGAGGCCGTACAGTGAGCATTGGACCGAAGCGGAAGTAATCCTCATTCAGCGTATCCCGGAGAAGTTCAGCAGATGAGGGCAGTGGCCATAAAGAAGGGGCAGAGCCGAGAGCCAGCAGCCGGTTTGCAGGAAATGGGAACGCTTCGGTGTGAAGGCTGCGGCGAGGAGTTCGTCATAGGTCACGATCTTGCGTTTGCGGATAAATGGCTCGCAGACAAACAAGCACATTGGCTCGAAAGGGTCCTTGCTGAGGAGCACGAGCGCGAAAAGAAACACCCCGATCGAATCGAATTGCCGGACTGACCTGACCAACTGGGTTCATTTCATGCCCTCCAGGATAGAACCCACTATCCCTCCCACTGGAGCCCATTTCTCAAGAAAATCATTCACCATGTCAGTGACGATTAGGGCTGGTCACTGCATGGTTAGAAAAGTTAACACATCTGCAGTCTCTTGAATCGCCGGGAGAATTCCGAGGTCAATTGCTGTAACCAGATGGGATGAGAAGGCCGGTCTCCGGCGGGATGCGATAGGCTCCCAAGTTATCGACGCGCTCGAAGCACAAGAGATAAAGAAGACCGGCCTTCTCATCCCATCTGATTTCGTCAGTTGACTATTGCAGCTTCGCGTACTCCGACTCGGCTTCTTTCAGGATAGGGATATCGGAATCGGCGTCTTTCCAGAGCGTGAGGAAATCTTTGTAGGCGGCGAGCGCACGGACGCGGGCCGCATCGGCATCGGCTCCCTCTGAAGTTCTCGCCTGCAAAGCATTCGCACGAGCCACGCCCAGATGCGCCAAGGCTCCCGTCCAGCAGTTCCAAACAATGCCGCTGTGGTTGAGAATCTTCTGAAACTCAGCTGCGGCGGGGGCGCCTTGTCTGGTCGCCAGGTAGGCTTCTCCGCGCACATATGTCGGATAAAGGCAGGAAATGTTTTCGACGAACTGAATTAACCCTAACTCGATTGGCGAAGAAGCCTTCAGAATATTGAGCGCGTGATCACGATCCTTTCTATCTAGCGCTACTTGTGCCTCGATAGGAGGTAGCCAAAGCGACTGCACCTGTGTGTCTAACGGAAAACGTTTCCCCAAGTCTCGCGCCAAAGACTCGGCCTGTTCGGTATCGCCGGCAATGGCAAACGCGAGCGCGACCTCGGTCTCAACACCTTGACTCGCCGGAGCTAGCTTCAAAGCCTGCCCCGCTGACTGGTGCGCCTCTGCGGAGTTGCCAAAAGCCGCTTCCCACTGAGCCGCAATCGCTTGCCATACCGCCCCGCTTTCCTTGCTATCGCTGCGCATTGCAGACTCCACGGCTCGCTTGGTCAGTTCCCGTGCTTTGGCAAAATGGCCGCCATACGCCTCACTGTCGGAGGCGAGAGCAAGTCCGAAGTTCTCGTATTCTGACTTGCCTGCAAATTCCTTTTGCTGTTCCAACATCGCGTAGGAGTCTGCCCCGAGGAAGGCAAGGGCGTAGAGAGCATTGTGCAACGCGAGGTCATCCACTTTCCGTCTATGGGCCTCGTCAGTCATCTGTCGCGCTTCATCGAAACCTTGCAAAGCGAGGCTGTAGTTTGCAAGATTCACGTACCGATACGCTCGATCCGGTGCAAGATGCAGTTCTTGCCTGGTGACCTCAGCTGCCTTTTCATACTGCCCTTGCGACGCGAACAACGTGCCCAAGTTGCCATAAGCTCCGGCTTCGCGCGGGTAGCTCTGAATCAACTCCTCGCGGGTTTGGGCCGCCTTGTCTAGTTCTCCGGTTACATTCGAATAATAGTCGGCTGTGATGTCCAGCCTTTCCCGTTCGCTGGCATGTTCCCGCAACTGGAATGCTTTGGTGTAGTACTCGCTCGCCCGGCCGACTTGGCCGAGGCTCCAGTAGTCGCCGCCCAATGACAAGTAGCCCATGGCAAAATTGGGATCAAGCTCGATGGCTCGTTCATGGAACGGCAGCGCTGCGGCAGGACCTTTTTCGTTCGTTGCCTCTCTACCAAGGCTGTACGCTCTCAGAGCTTCGAGCGAAGATGTAGTGGCTTGTTCGAGCGGAACATCAAACCGCTGCACCGTAGCCAAGGATTCGCCCAATTGGCCGCGCAACTTGGATGCCGCTTCGCCCAGCGCGCCCAGCACCTTATCCTTGGACGCCACCGTCACCTGCTCTTCGGCCAGCGTGTCGCCATTCCCGCAATTCACTGCTTTCAATCCCAGCACATATTCGCTGCCCAGGCTGCCGATCGCTCCGGCAATGTAAGCTCTGCTCCCCGTCCGCTGGCAAAGCTCGCGAGCTACGTCGGGTGCAAGTTTCGTGCCCGCTGGGCGCTTCATTTGTTGCAAGGTTCTTGCAACTTGTCTATCGGAAAGCACATTGAGGAATGGCGATTGCCGCAGTGAAACGGTTAATCCCGTTTTCAGCGTATCGTCGAAGATCACATCACCCGTGCTGTTAGCAAAGTCGATAAGAACAATCGTGTCTTTGTCAGTCAGATGCCCGTTCTGGAGATGCGAACGATAGTAGAGCCCACCGGCGATGAGGAGAGCGCAGAGGATTGCTGCACCGGCGTACCCAGCCTTTCGCGACGCTCGCTGGGGATCAGTTCCCCGAGCCTGCCCTGAGCGCAGTCGATGGTGCTGTCCAGTCGAACGAAGGTCGACTCCTTCCGCCACAATCCGCCCCGAGTCCAGGGCACGCTTCAGTCGTTGCAGATCGGCCCGCAACTCCGAGGCATTCTGATAGCGTAACTCTCGATTCTTCTGTAATGCCTTCCCGATGATTTCTTCCGCCTGTGGCGGCAACTCAGCATTCCACTGACGCGGGGAAAGCGCGTCCTCATGCATGATGGCGGCGAAGGTTGCGCCCAATGTCGGTCGCTCAAAAGCAATGTGACCAGTCGCCATTTCGTAGAGCACAGCTCCGAACGAGAACAGATCGGTGCGAGCATCCAGCGACTTCCCCGCTACCTGCTCCGGAGACATGTACGTCACCGTGCCCATCGTGCTACCGCCGGTTGTAAGATCTTTGTCGACTTCGAGGGTGGGATCTTCGGGGCCGGAGCCGCTTTCGATACGCCGGCGCGTGAGATCTATCTTGGCCAGGCCGAAGTCAAGAATCTTGGCGTGGCCCCGTTCGCTCACAAATATGTTGGCCGGTTTGATGTCGCGGTGCACGATCCCCTTGGTATGTGCGGCATCAAGCGCGTCCGCAATCTCGATGGCGAGTGACAACAGGGTTTCAATTTCCAGTGGACGTCCCGCGATGCGGCGCTTGAGGGTCGTTCCCCCCAGAAATTCCATGGCGATGAAGGCTCTTCCCTCTTGTTCGCCGATGTCGTGAATGGTACAGATATTTGGATGGTTCAGCGCCGACGCCGCCTGGGCTTCGCGTTGAAAACGGGCGAGGGTTTGCGGGTCGCGAGCTACGTCTTCGGGGAGAAATTTAAGCGCGACAAAGCGATGCAGACGCGTGTCTTGAGCTTTATAAACGACACCCATCCCGCCGCCGCCCAGCTTCTCGACGATGCGGTAGTGCGAGATGATTTGGCCAATCACTGGCGCGAATCTTACGTCGGTGAAACTTGCAAGTCAATGAAACCTGTGGAGCTGGTGGCAGCTCAAGAGGGTTGTTGACGAAAAATCCCGATAGCGCTCATTGTCCTTTGGATAGGGTTTTTGAGTGCTAGCCCGGCTGGACGTGCTGCTAGAGAACATTCCATCAACTGAAGCGGCGCGACTGTAATGAAATTGTACTGATGAACGGATCAGAACCCGTCAAATCGAATACACCATAGACAAAATCAATAAACTTGTAAGTGGTAGACAAATCGGATAGAGTGGAAAATTTTAATACGCGACAGATCCCTGCCGGGTTCTCATCATCCGTCGGTACTATTCTCAAATGAAAGGCTACCTTTCGTCGATGTATTCGAAATTACGGCCGGGAACCAGTCCATCACAAGTGCCTGCGCCGTAGACGGTATGCGGACCCAAGGAGCTCAACCTTGAGATGGTCTTTGCAGCAAAGCGGACGCCCCAACTCTTCGTGAGACTCGAAATGGCAGAACTAAAAATGGGGTGCTTGTAATCTTCGGGCACGTGCAGGCTTTCACCGGCGAGGTGAGAGCCATCCCACCTTTTGCACAAGATGCCATAGCGTTGGCCGGTTCGAGCCGCCTTCTGGTAAAGCGATCGAGCCCGATCTAACTCGCAGATTGTGGGCGCCGACCGAAGTCGACTGGCTAAAACCGCGCGGGCGGCGGCGGCACCTTCTCCCCGCGGCGAAGTCGTTGCATCCGTTCGAGCGCGAGTTCGTCCCGGTCATACTGGCTCGAAATGTGCTTGTCATAGCGCATCAGACGGTCAAGCTCGGCTTCCTGCGGAACTAAGAGAGCGTTGCGTTGCCCCTCCGATCGTTGCACCATTTGTTGCCCGTGGTAAAACCGTTCACCCTCAATGAACGTCTTGAGGGAATCCAAGACTCCTAGCAGCAAAGCGCGTGCGAAATCCCACTCTACCTCGGGAGTGGTTACATCATCGTCGCGCGTTGACCACTTGGTTTCCGTTTCGGCGGGCATCTCTGCGCCTGGGCGGAAGCCGCCCTTTTGCCGAACGGATCGAACGAACTCGATGGCGTCGAGAAAATTCTTGAGTTCGTCGCCGTGAGGCAGTTTTCCGAGCCACTCGATATTTTCCGTGCTGACGCACCCTGTCGAGTTGATCTGTTCCTCGATCTCTTTCAGACGCTTAAGAGCTGTGACGGCGCTGTTGTACTGGGGAAGGTGCGTGGAAGCCAACATTTCCGCCTTGGCGTTTTGGTCGGCTAGGAGCTTGGCGACCACCCCGGTTTCCGCCAGCCGAAGCCTCTTCTCGCGCAACTCATGCCAGACAAGCTTTCCGACGCGGTGGAATTCGGCGGAACCGACGGGGCAGTGAGAGCTGACTCTCTCGTTCCATAGCTGATCGAATTCCTTTTTGCTCTCACCGGGGAGCAGGATGCCAGCAGCGTAAATTCCGTGGGTGATGGCGTTTCTGCTCGCGAAACGCTTTCCTGATTGTGATTTTGGTCCCGTCGAGCGCGCGGCGTTGCGTTTGTTCGCGGCGGCTTTTCTGGGCGTGACTTTCTTCGGTATCCGCATAGACGGTCTCCTGGAGTGAAATCCCGCATCCAGGCCGGCGACGAGTCCCTGCCCATTTAGGTCGAGGCCATGCAAAGCTATGACCTTCGACCGAGGCCGAAACACATTACCTGCCAAGATTTGCGGGGTATTGCTATACTCACCGGCTCCAGGAGTTGGAACCATGTCTCAAAAATAGTTCTCAGTACAAACAGCCCAGGTAGAACTTTGTTGACTAATGTCCGAGGCAAAGCCGTCGACGGGATCGATCCTACTTTTGTCGCCCAAATGTGGGTAGGTCTCGAAAGGGCATGGCCAATATCTGTACGATGTCCGATCATCTTGACCAGACGTTTCCTCATTGCGCAGCACACTCTCGCCAAAAGCTCGATGCGCCGTCGCGTGGATTGACCCCGTTCACTTCTTACTCGCGAAGAAGCTCGGCCCACTCGTGACCTGATGTCAAGCGATGAGGGCCCTGGCAACTCACGTGTGCATACCCGTACGCCTCTTGCCGAATCTACGGCGAAGAAATGTCGACTCGGATTTCGCTCGAGGCTGTGCTCTCTGTTCCCTTTGCGCTCACCGCTTTGGCCACATAGAAGTACGGACTGTCGGCGGGCAAACCGCGTGTAACGAAGAGTGAAATGCGGAGATTATTCACGAAGAGTAAGCGAGGAGGAAGGGATCCTTCGCTCACTGCAGCTTTGCGTACTCCGACTTGGCTTCCTTCAAGATGGGGATGTCCGAGTCTGCATCTTTCCAGATCGTGAAGAAATCCTGATACTGGACGCGGGCCTTCGAGGCATCTCCCGTCGCGAGATACGCTCTGCCGAGTTGCAGATGTACTAACGCCCCCAGCACGAAGTTTTGCACTACGCCGCGGTGATCGATCAACTTCTGGAACTCGGCCACCGCTTGCTGCGCATCTCCGTTTTCGAGATCAGCCCGTCCCCGGACGTAACCGGGATAGAGAGTGCCACCGATCTGGACTTGCGGATTGGGTTCACCTAGCTCGCAAGGTGAGGCCGCCTGCAATAGCCGCAACGCATTGTCCGGATGGTGGCGAGTCAGTTCCGCTGAAGCGCGAATCGTGGGCAACCAGTAACAGTTCAGCAGAGTATTCGCCGGCGCACTACGGCTCAATTCGTCGGCCATGTTTTGGGCTCGCGCTGCATCTCCAGAACGGGCGAGTGCCAACGCTGATAGCACGCGAACATCGCGGGAAGAGAACAAGGACATGGCGGAGGAAGTTTGTGCCCGAGCTTGTTGCGGATTGCCGATCTCAGCTTCGCGCAGTGCGGCGTTTAGCAGCCAGTCCGCGGCTGTCTCTTTTTTGTCATTTCGGTTGGCAGAATCTGCCGCTCGCCGGGAGAGTTCTCGCGCGTTGTGAAAATGCCCGGCATACGCCTCGGTGTCCGACTGAATGGAAAGAAGAAAGTCTTCGAGCCCCGACTTCCCCGTGATCCCAGCTAACTGCCGTTGCATCTCGGCAATGTCGCCCTGGATAAAAGCCACCCCGTAACGATTGACGTGGAGCAGAGGATGATCCAGCTTGCGCGCCAGTGCAGCGTTGTAGGTGACAGTTGCGTCCTCCACGCGATTCAAGGCAGCGTAATTGGCGATCAAGTTCAGATAGGCGGTAGAACGGTCCGGGTCGATCCGCAGACCTTCATGGAGTTCCGCTACCGCCTGATCATACTGACCAACCAGATTGTGATTGAGCGCTAGAGCGACCAGAGGATGGACGTCGCGAGGGTAGTCATGTGCCCATTGCTCGAGCACCGGGTTCGCCTTGTCCAATTCGCCGGTGACGTCGGCGTAGTAGTTCGCCGAAATGCTATAACGTTCCAGTTCAGTGGCACGGTCGCGCAGTTCGTAAGCCTTCTGCATACTCTCGCTAGCTAGCCCGTACTCAGCAAGATTGGAATAGGACGTGGCCAGGGAAACGTAGCCCTGAGCGAAGTTTGGATCGAGTTCGACCGCGCGTTTGAAAAACGGGATGGCAGCGACATCGCCTTGCTGGTTTTCGACGCGAAGGCCGGCAGTATATTGACGCAGAGCCTCGAGAGAAGAAGTGGTAGCCTGCTCGAGCGGAATATCGAACTTCTGCACTGTGGCCAGCGACTCGCCCAACTCACCGCGCAATTTGCTTGCGATGTGGCCCAGTCCGTCCAGGATTTTCTCCTTGGCAGGTGCGGTGATCTGTTGCTGTGCCAAGACTTCGCCGCTCTGACAATCTACCGCCTTTAAACCCACGACGTATTCGGTACCCAAGGCGGCGATCGCACCCGCGATATAAACCTGGCTGCCAGTGCGAAGACAAACTTCCCTCGCCAAGTCGGGGGTGAGGGTCGTATTGGGCGGAAGCGTCATCAATTTCAGCGTCTCGGCAGCCTTGTTGTCAGAGAGCACACTGAGGAAGGGCGATTGGCGCAGGGCAACGCTCAACGCCTGTTTCAGGGTATCGTCGAAAACCCTGTCACCAGTGGAATTGGCGAAGTCGGCGAGCACTACCACATCTTTATCAGTAAGCTGCCGTGGATGACGGAAGTAAAGATAGCCTCCAACCGCAATTAACACCAACGCGAGGACGGTACCAACAATCACCTTCAAGCGCTTCCTGGGATGGGATGGAGCTTCGGGTGGTATAGCAACTAGTGAGCGTGAGGACTCCGTGTCCCGCTTCAGACATTGGAGGTCGGTGCGAATATCCGAAGCATGCTGGTAGCGCAGGTTGCGGTCTTTCTCCAGACACTTGGCGATGATCCGTTCCAGATCGGCGGGCACGTCAGGATTGAGTCGCACCGGAGGAACCGGAGCACGGTTCATGATCTCGTCGAAGATCATCCCTGTACTGTCGCCGCGAAAAGGCAACGTGCCTGACGCCATCTCGTACAGGACCGTCCCGAAGGAGAACAGGTCGGTTCGAGCGTCGAGTTCCTTGCCGCGGACTTGCTCCGGCGACATGTACGCAAGCGTGCCTACGGTTGCGCCGGGGCTAGTCAAGTGCTCTTCCAAAGTGACCGTCGATTGCTCCGTTGCTCCAGACACTCTGGCGCTGCCGAGGATAGGTGTAACTTTTGCCAACCCAAAGTCGAGAATCTTCGCGTGACCGCGCTTGGTCACGAAGATGTTCCCAGGCTTGATGTCGCGGTGGACGATGCCTTCCGTGTGGGCCGCGTCCAATCCATCGGCGATCTCAATTGCAAGAGAGAGAACGGTTTCGTTGTCTAACGGCTTTCCCGCAATGCGGTACTTCAGCGTCAGCCCGTCCAGAAACTCCATAGCAATGAAAGAACGATCTTCATACTGGCTGATCTCGTAGATTGTGCAGATGTTCGGATGGTTTAAGGCAGAAGCCGCCCGAGCTTCACGGCGGAAACGCTCCAAAGCCTGCGGGTCTCGCGCAACCTTGTCAGGCAAACTTAAGCGCGACAAAGCGGCCAAGCTCGGTATCCTCAGCTTTGTACACCACGCCCATGCCGCCACCGCCAAGCTTCTCGATGACGCGATAGTGCGAGATAGTTAGACCAATCACACGGACGCCCGCCCCAGTGCGATCATGGTATGGGCCAACTGCAGGCAAGTCAACGCGACCATGGGATAGATATGGAGGGCGGGAAAATTCCCGCAGTCTTGCTTTCCCATCGCCCATGCGACGAGGTTCAGTCTCTGTCGATCCCCAGCGCCAGGTGATTACGCCAGCCGCTTCAGATCGGACTTCAAATTGAGGTTCTTGATCAGACGATGCAGGTACTTGGGATGGATTCCCAACAGCCGAGCGGCTTCGATGTGATTGCCTTTCGCGTTATCCATCGCTGTGATAACCAGTTGCTTCTTGGTCTGGTTGAGTGTGTTGTGGTACAGCGCTGCAGTCTCCGATAATTGTTCTTCGAGCAACGGCTCGGGAAGTTCTTCCGGCAGGATCTCGTCAGTCAGTCCCAGCACGATTGCATGTTCCATGGCGTTCTCGAGTTCGCGAATGTTGCCCGGCCAGCTATATTGCATTAGCAGGGATCGCGCTTCCGCCGAAATGCCTTTGAAGCCGCGCTTGCTCTTCGCCGCAAACTTACTGGCGAAATGCAGCGCCAGCGCGGGAATGTCTTCGCGATGGTCGCGCAGTGGCGGCAGCGCAACCGAAACCACATTCAGTCGGTAAAAGAGATCCTGCCGGAATTCGCCCGCCTTGATGGCATGCTCCAAGTTCTTGTTGGTTGCGGCGATCACGCGCGCGTTAAGAGGCATCAAGCGGGTGCTCCCCAGCCGCTCGAACTCGCGTTGCTGCAGAACCCGCAGGAGTTTGGCTTGCAGCAGTGGAGGCATCTCGCCAATTTCGTCGAGTAGCAGGGTTCCGTCCTCAGCGGCTTCAAACTTTCCCTTTTTGGTCGCAGCCGCACCAGTGAAGGCTCCCTTCTCATGCCCAAACAGTTCGCTCTCCAGCAAAGTTTCGGGAATCGCAGCGCAGTTGATGGCGACGAACGGCTTGGTGGCGCGCTGACTATTGGCATGAATGGCGCGGGCTACCAACTCTTTGCCGGTTCCGCTTTCTCCCCGGATGAGCACCGTCGAATCGCCCTTCGCCACGCGTCGGATGAACTCCGCGACGCGCGAAATCGCCCGGCTCTCGCCAATCAGCGCGTCTTCGCCCGCATCCGCTCTGAGCCGCTGGTTCTCAGCCCGCAAAGAATCGAGCTTCAACAGGTTCTCCAGCGATACTGCGGCAATACGGGAAACCGAGCTCAGGAAGTAGGCGTGGTCCTCGCCGAACGCTGGTGAAGTCGCCGGCGCAGTCAGATAGATGACCCCAAGGATGTTCTCCACCCCAACCAAGGGAGCGCACAATACGTGTTCGGCCAGTGTCGGTACTGTAGAAGCGGCTGTGTAGACGGCACAGCGTTCCCACATGGCCCGTTGCGCCCACTCCTCCCGGATAACTATTTCTTTGCCATCTTCGTCGCGGCTCCACATGCAAGCCGGGTTGGATAGATCATTTGCGTTCGGCTGAAGCACAATTACGCCGTGCGCGGCGGGGATCACTTCGAAAATTAGTCCCAGCAACTCGCGCTGTAAACCTTCAATGTCGTGGAACGAGTTTACGAGATTGGCAATTTTGAAAAACGCCGACAGGTCGCGTGCCATCCGGCCAATGCCGGATGCGTCCGACGGCAAGCCCGAATCCTGATCGAGGAATACCGCTGTCAGCGCGCTACTGGTCGTTTGTGTGCCGATGCTCGATGATTGCGGATTGGCGTCACTATCCTCGCCGGTGAGGAACACAAACTCGCTTGTTCCGACGCGAATCTTGTCTCCGTGCTGAATGGGACCACGGCCTATCTGAATCCCGTTGACGTGCGTTCCGTTGTGACTCTCGTGGTCGCAGATTTCATAAACGCCCTGGGATACTTGGCTGATGGTACAGTGCTTTCGCGAGACTGCGGAGTCTCCGATCGTGACCTGATTGGCAGCGTCGCGGCCCACAGCGAGCGGATCGTCAGTTATAGCCCAGACCCTCCCTTCCAGCGGCCCGGACATCGCCATCAACCTCGGATTCAGCAAGTCCCCCTCCTGCGGAACAGTCTAGCCGAACTTATTTGCTTCGCGTCACCGAATTGACGGGCACAACGCGCCCCTAGATAACGAACTCTAAGCCCTCTTTTGTTTCAGAGGATCGTCGCTACGGAACCTGCTGGTTACTCGCCGGTAGCCGATCGGCTACCGCATGCAAGCATGTCTACTCTCTCGGCCAAAACTCATGTTGTTGCAAACACAGCGGAATATCCGGCAAAAAAGCTCGCCACGACTTGGCACCACGCTTGCTTTAACACAATGCGTCGCACCAAGTATTCAGCGGAGGCGTTGAAGACTTCGAGAGACAAAATTCAGTTTAGGGTTCCACTGCAAGGAACTCCAAGGAGGATGTCATGAAACGCAACCTTATCACGATCCTGTCGCTGGTGGTCATGTCCCTGATGCTCAACGCCACCGGTGCTTATGCTCAGTCCTATGCGAAAGCCAATGTGCCGTTCGCCTTCAACGTTGGGGCGAAACAACTCCCGGCCGGAACCTACGAAATCAAGGCCTTAAGTCAAAGCCCGAACTTGATTAGTATCCAGAACACCGAGACCGCGCAGGCCGCGATGTCGATCGCCAGGAGCGAGGATCCTCGCAGCACGGATAGCAAGCTGGTGTTCGACCGCGTCGGTAGCCAGTACTTTCTGACCGAGATTTGCAAGGGCTACGGCGCAGGTAGCATGGTTGTCCCGACCTCCAAACATGAAATGGAGCTGAAGAAAGAGCTGCAACTCGCCAAAGCACCGGACGGCAACGAAAAAGTTACCGTCGCTCTTAAGTAATAGCTGCGCACCCAATGCAGGAAGCCGGAGCCAAGAGCTCCGGCTTTCGCATGTTTAGTGAGACAAATCGATGGCCCGACGATTCTCACATTACGCAGAGAAATCTTTCGCAACGGACTTCTCCGCGAGGCACAAGTTAGCCCCGACCCGGCCGAACACTGCCTTCCATAACATAGCGAGCTCGAAAGTCCTGAACGATGGCGCACAAATCGGTTCCCCGCTTTGGCAAGCGCCGCGCCGATCCCGCGACGACCGACAAGCCAGTCACGACGTCTTGTGGCAAGCCCAAGGTGAAGAAAACGAGTGCGATGGTGATTCCATGCCAGCAACTTTTCTGAGAACTCTTCAATGTCGCCAGCTCTCGTTGACTTGCCTGTTTCACAGACGTAAGATTCGCGCCATGATCGACCAGACCATCTCGCACTACCGCATCATCGAGAAACTAGGCGGTGGCGGCATGGGTGTGGTCTACAAAGCCGAGGATACTGAGCTTGGCCGCTTCGTCGCACTGAAGTTTCTTCCCGAGGATGTCGCGCAAGACCCCTATGCTCTTGAACGCTTTCGGCGAGAAGCGCGCGCGGCCTCTGCGCTGAACCACCCCAATATCTGCACGATCTACGAAATCGGCAAGCACAATGGTCGTTCATTCATCGCGATGGAGTTTCTGGATGGACTGACGCTGAAACACCGCATTGCAGGCAGACCGCTGGGGGTCGAAACTGTTTTGTCGCTCGGTATTGAAATTGCCGACGGGCTCGATGCCGCCCACATCGAAGGCATCATCCACCGCGACATCAAACCAGCAAACATCTTTGTGAGCAAGCGCGGGCATGCCAAAATTCTCGATTTCGGTTTGGCTATGGTTATACCCGTAGTCAGAAAGGTTGGGGCGGCTGGGGTGGCAGAGCAATCGACCTTGACCTTGGCCGAGCGCCTGACTAGCCTCGGCTCTGCGGTTGGCACGATCGCTTACATGTCGCCTGAACAGGTCCGAGCCAAAGACCTGGATGCCCGAACCGACTTATTCTCATTCGGAGTAGTGCTCTATGAGATGACTACTGGAATATTGCCGTTCCGTGGCGAAAGCACAGGAGTGCTTTTCGACTCTATCCTGAACCGGGCACCGGTTCCTCCACTGCGCCTGAGTGTCGATGTGCCCGCGGAACTAGAACGGATCATCAACAAGGCTCTGGAGAAAGACCGGAAACTGCGTTACCAGCACGCTTCGGAAATGGCCACGGATCTGAGGCGTCTAGATCGAGATACCGATTCAGGCGGGCGCGGCGCGACGCCAGTGGGGGCAGAGAATGTCGCTGCGATTAGCGCCGCGGGTTCAGCTGCCACTCGAAGTTCAACTATCCGAAATCGCGCCCTTCTAATAACAACAGGGATCCTGATCTGCGCGTTGGTGCTGAGTATAGCGATTTTTCGCTATAGCCATGGAACTGGGCGAAGAGGCTTTGGTCCTAACGTTCCCAGTCAGAAAAACCTCGTCGTGCTTCCCTTTACAGCGGTCGGCAGCGGCTCTGACGAACAGGTGTACTGTGGTGGCTTTACGGAGACCGTCACCGCGAAGCTCGCCCGCGACGCCTCACTACAAGTGCCCTCGGCTCTTGAGATACGTGCGAAGAATATTACGAGCATCGACCAAGCGAGAACTCAGTTTGGCGCGAACCTGGTTCTCGTCGCAAGTTGGCAGCGTGTTGAACACTTTGCCCGGATTAACCTAAGTCTCATCGATGCTAAGACCGGCCAACAGCTTCGAACCGAAACCATCACCGGGCCCGCTGACGATCTGTTTTCCCTTCAGGACCAGGTCGTCTTAAAGACGTTTCAGATGCTACAAGTTGCGCCATCGGGCATTGCGGCATCGTTGCTGACTGATCACGGCACAACTGTTCTCAGCGCTTACGATTTCTACATTCAAGGGATCGGCTACCTGCAGCGGTATGAACGGTTGGAAAATGTCGAATCTGCTATCACCCTCTTTCAGCGTGCGCTTAAGGAGGATCACAATTACGCACAGGCCGATGCGGCCTTGGCGCAGGCCTATTGGTACAAATACAGCGCCACCAAAGATCCTAAATGGGCTGAACAGGCGAAAGCTGCTGTAACGAGGGCCGGGAATCTTGACAGCCGAATTCCAGAGGTACAGTTAGCGATTGGGAATCTGAACTTTCGAACAGGTGCTTTTCCCGGCGCTATATCTGCTTTCCGAACAGTGCTCGGAATTGACCCTGACAGTTCGGATGCCTATCTCGGTCTCGGAAACACTTATGATGCGCTCGGACGCGCAGCTGAAGCGGAGCAAGCGTATCGCCATGCGATCGAAATTCGACCCAGTTGTTGGAGCTGTTACAACCTGCTGGGTGCGTTCCTGAACAAGCATTCACGCTACGGCGAGGCAGCGGACGCGTGGCGGAAGGTTACCGAACTTGCACCTGACAACGTGTGGGGTTACATGAATGTTGGCGATGCTTATTTCAATACCGGCCAATTTGAGATGGCGGATCAATACTTTCGACTCGGTCTCCAAGTTGTGCCCGACGATCCAGACCTTTACTCCAACATGGGAACCGTGAACTTTTTTTTGGGGCGCTTTACCGAAGATGTGGAGTATACGAAAAAAGCGGTTGCGCTGCGGCCTCAGAAGTATGACTATTGGGGAAATTTGGCAGACGCTTATCGGATGATTCCCGGCGGAGCGGATAAGGCACGCACATCCTATAAGCAAGCAATTTCTCTCGCCGAAAAATTATTGGCAGTGAATCCGAGCGACAGTGACGTTCTCAGTTCACTTGCACACTATCATTCGCGTATTGGTGACCGAGTCCGAGCCAGAGCGTATCTCAATACGGCGATCCGAAATAGTCCGAACGACGTTGACATTCTTCTGACAGCTTGTCTTATTCATCTTGACGTAGGAGAAAAGCGAGAATCGCTTAAGTGGCTTGAGAAGGCCGTTCAGGCAGGCTATCCACGTGAGCAACTTATTGCCAACCCCGAATTGGCTGGCCTGCGGGCTGAACCAGAATTCGTTCGACTAGAGGGGGAAGCTGTCTCGTTCAAGTAAAGAGATCGCTATCGTTCCCGATTTCATCGCACTCGGACTTAGAATCCGTGACGAAGGAGAGCTTTATGCCTATCAACTGCAAGTTTGAACTAAGTTGGGGTCTGTTCATAGCGTTAGCGACAAGCGTCGTCGCATTGAATTCACTGGCTGTCGGGGCCACCTGTCCGAGGCACCTCCCTGCCCCCACGTCTGTGACGATCAATGTCGCAACGAACCCCACATCATACAAAGTTGGCATGGTTAATGCTTACCGACTGAAGCTTAAGACCTGCGAAACCGTCACGTGGACAGTCTCGACTCCTCCAAACCCGAGTGGGAAAAATCCATATCACGTAACAATTCTCTTCCCCAAAGAAACTCCGTTATTCGATCCGAATACTAACCTTCCCGCGTACCTGATTGTTGGTTCGGATCAAAAACCGATTTCCGCGATGGCGGTCGACGCGGACGCAACTGGCACCTACGAATATTATGTGGTAATCGTCGACGACTTCACAAACCAGACCTACCCAGATGATCCCAAGATAATTGTTGGTACTGGAAAAGACAACGCGACAGCGAACATTTCATCTGCGCTTGACGACGTGAAGGCGCGCGTACAAGAGTCTCGGACAAGTCCAACAAACTACAAGAACAGCTACAAGAGCAAATGGAGTCCATTGAGAAACAATTGCTTCACGTGCTTGACGAATTGAATGACTCGAAGTAGAGAAAACGCGAACTTGCTCTGACAGCAAAGTAGCGTCAGCGCTCCGCCATACTTCTGCGGCATAGCTCGGTTGTCGGCCGGATCTGCGGAATCTACGGCGAAGGAACGTCGGCTCGGATCTCGTTCGAGGCTACGCTCTCGGCTCCCTCTGCACTCGCCGCTTTGGCCACATAAAAGTACGTCTGCCCGGCTGTACCATACGATCGACGTAGCTGGTTCCCGGGATCGGTTCTACATTGAGCTTGACTACGCCTGAAGTGCCACGTCTGTACAGGTTATAGCCAACGATTGGAGAAGTGCTGGCCTTCCACGATAGAGTCACGTTATGTTGCCGGCCGGTTGGGGCACTTGCGGTCCTGTTGCGCTCTGGCAGACGTCGATGCTTCGCTGAGAACGTGCTTGGCGTTGGCCAGAGTCCGCAAAATTCCAGTGTGACGGCGCGTGCCAAGCTGAAAGCCGATCCACGTAACCAGAAGAGCGAAGACCCCAAAAACGATCATCAACACCTTAGCGGACTTGGACGAAGGTCTCATTTGATACTTGTTACGAGCTGGCCAACAGCTCACTATAGCTCTCGTAAAGCTCATCCCATCTGAGAACGCAGCCAGGTCCGAATCCTCGCCGTTCCGGCGTTCATCGGACCAAGTACCACCTCCAGTCTTGCTTGCAACAATTGGGATAGGAGTTGCAACTGGACGTGTTCCTTCGTAAGGCGTAAGCGGTTTCACGATGCTGTTAAATTGCAAGTATGGCATTGAACCGAAACCCGTCAGGAGACACGCGCCGATGGGAGCGACGTGCGGTTGACGTGCCAATCCTCGTAGTCGCTGATGATCTGAGCGGCACAGCTGTGATACCGGCTCGCGGAACAAAGATGAGCGCAGGTGGCATTTGCTTGTTTGCGCTTGCGAACTTAGCCGTAGGAGCTCAGATCGATGTTGAATTCATGGACTCCGATTGTAGTAAACCCGCCCGCGTCAGCGGAATCGTTCGCAACCGCTTGGTCTACCTTTATGGGGTCGAATTCCTGATTGACGCGCGCCAGATCGCCAACAGATCGCTCACCTAAGTGACTGCTTCGCGGTATTTGATCTTGCGTGATCCGCCGGCGGCCCATGACGCCTGTTGCAAAATCGCTGTTTTCACTCATCGTGGGTTCTGCGCGCCATGGGCTGACTAAGGTAGGAAATGGGTGGATCGGGGCGAGGTCAGCTGGGGATTCGCCTGCTACTGCAGCTTCGCGTACTCGGCTTTGGCTTCTTTCAGGATGGGGATGTCGGGGTCGGCGTCTTTCCAGAGGGTGAGGAAATCTTTGTAGGCGGCGAGCGCCCGGACGCGGGCGGCATCGGCATCCGCTCCCTGCGAGGTTCTCGCCTGCAAGGCGTTGGCACGAGCCACTCCCAGATGCGCCAACGCTCCCGTCCAGCAGTTCCAGACGATGCCGCTGTGGTCGAGAATCTTCTGAAACTCGGCGGCGGCAGCGTTGCCCTGTCCGGCTGCCAGGTATGCCTCTCCGCGCACATACACGTGATAGAGGCAGGAAATATTGTTGACGAACGGAATTTGCCCCAACTCGATGGGCGAAGCAGCTTGCAGGGCATTCAGGGCGGCAGCCGGGTTCTTTCTGTCCAGCGCCAATTGCGCCTGAATCGCAGGCAGCCAAAGCGACTGCATCTGCGTGTCCAGCGGGAAGCGTTTTTCCAGGTCTTGCGCCAGGGATTCGGCTCGTGCCGTATCGCCCGCCATGGCAAACGCAAGCGCGGCTTCGACCTCGACGCCCTGACTCGTGGGAGCCAGCTTCAAAGCCTCTGCCGCTGACTGCCGCGCTTCCGCAGGATTGCCGTAAGCCGCTTGCTGCAGAGCGGCATTCGCCTGCCATATCGCCCCACTTTCCTTGCTGTCCGCCCGGATGGCGGAGTCCACCGCCCGCTTGGTCAGTTCCCGCGCCTTGCGCAAGATGACCGCCATACGCCTCGGTGTCGGATGCCAGCGCCAGGCCCAAGTTCTCGTAATCGGGCTTGCCCGCAAACCACTGTTGCTGTTCCGCCATCGCTGCGGAGTCCGCTCCGAGAAAGGCAAGAGCGTAGAGAGCATTGTGGAGTGTCACATCATCCAGTTTTCGCGCCTGCGCCTCGTGGATGATCTGCCGCGCTTCGTCGAAGCGCTGCAAGGCAAGAGTGTAGTTGGCGAGATTCGCGTAACGGACTACCTGATCCGGTGCAAGGCGCAGGCCTTGCCTCGTGCATCTCCGCGGCTTTCTCATACTGCCCCTGTGCGGCCATACACTACGCCCAAGTTGTTATACGCTCGGGCATGTCCGCGGGTAGCTCTCAATCTCCTCCTGATAGGTCTGGGCCGCTTTATCCAGTTCCCCGGTTACAATCCGATAGTAGTCGGCGGTGATCGCCAGCTTTTCCCGCTCGCTGGCATGTTCCCGCAACTGGAATGCCTTGGTGATAGTACTCGCTGGCCCGCCCTAGTTCGCCGAGACTGGAGTAGTCGCCGCCCACTGCGCTGGTAGCCCATGGCAAAATTCGGATCAAGCTCGATGGCACGTTGATAGTAAGGCAGGGCTGCGGCGGAGCCTTTCTCGTTAACCGCCTTTCTGCCAAGGCTGTACGCTTTCAGAGCTTCGAGCGAAGACGTGGTGGCCTGTGCGAGCGGAACATCAAACTTCTGCACCGTGGCCAGCGATTCGCCCAGTTCGCCGCGCAGCTTGGATGCCGCCTCGCCCAGCGCGTCCAGCACCTTCTCCTTGGACGCCGCCGTCACCTGCTCCTCGGCCAGCGTGTCTCCGCTCTGGCAATTCACCGCCTTCAACCCCAGCACATATTCGCTGCCCAGACTGCCAATCGCTCCGGCAATGTAAGCCTTGCTGCCCGCCCGCTGGCAAAGCTCGCGGGCCACATCGGGCGTGAGTTTCGTGCTTGGCGGACGGGTCATCAGTTGCAAGGTCTTCGCGACTTTGCTGTCGGAGAGCACATTCAGGAAAGGCGATTGCCGCAGGGAAACGTTGAGCGCCGTCTTCAGCGTGTCGTCGAATATCGGCATCGCCCGTGCTGTTGGCAAAATCGGCGAGAACGATGGTGTCTTTCTCGGTCAGGCGCTTGCTTTGATGCGAACGATAATAAAGACCGCCCGCCACCAGCAAGGCGACCAGCAGGACGGGAACCGCAATCTTCCAGGCTTCTGCAACCGAGCCGCAGGGCGTTCTGGCACGGCCGCCGGCCTGAGCGTTGCCGCAGAATATGCGTCCGCTCTCGGAGTCCCGCTTCAGCCGTTGCAAATCCGTTCGCATGTCGGATGCGTGCTGATAGCGCAGATTGCGGTCTTTTTCCAGCGCCTTGTTGATGATCTCTTCCAGCTTGGGCGGAAGGTCCGGATTCAGCTCCCGTGCCGGCGACGGCGCTGCGATTCAGAATCGCCTCGTGATAGTGCCGCTGCCGTGTCCCCGCTGAAATGCCTGCTGCCCTGTTGCCATCTCGTAGAGCACCACACCAAAAGAAAACAGGTCGGTGCGTGCATCCAGTTCCTCGCCCGCGAACCTGCTCCGGCGACATGTAAGGCACCGTGCCCATAGCCACACCGGTCAGCGAGAGCCGAATATCAAGGGCCATTGCGGTCGTGGCGTCTTGGGATTGGCCTTCGTGGCGTTGGAGGTCTTCGCGATCACCTCCATAGGTCATCTTCGCCAAACCGAAGTCCAAAATCTTAGCTTCGCCCCGTTGCGTGATGAAGATATTCGCCGGCTTGATGTCGCGATGGATAATTCCTTTTTCGTGCGCCGCAGCCAGGCCTTCCGCGATCTGAATCGCCAGGTTCAACAATTCGTCGGTCGTAAATGGGTCTGCTTTCGCGGCAATCCGCTCTCGCAGGTTCTGGCCCTGCAATAATGACATGGCGATGAAGGGTCGGCCTTCGTGTTCGCCGAATTCGTGAATGGCGCAGATGTTGGGATGGTCAAGCGCGGAAGCGGCTCGCGCTTCGCGCTCGAAGCGTTCTAAGACTTTCGCGTCGCTGGCTATCTCCTCGGGCAGGAACTTCAAAGCTACGAAACGGCCCAGCTTCATGTCCTCCGCTTTGTACACCACGCCCATACCCCCGCCGCCCAACACTTCCAGCACGCGATAGTGGGAGACCTTCTTCCCGGTCAGGTTTGCGCCGGGAATGGCTTGAGGTTGAGAGCCAGCCTCTGGCTCCGCTACTTTCTTCACCTCCACCACAAATCGGTAGCCGCGTTTGGGGACGGTTTCGATGTACTCGCGCCCGTTTGTCGCCTCGCTCAATATCCTTCTTAATAAGGAGACGTGCTTGGCAACATTCGCCTCCTCCACGAAGGTACCGGGCCAGAGTCGCTTCATGAGGTCATCCTTGTCCACCAACCTCCCGGCGTTCTCTACCAGTACAAGCAGGACTTCGAAGGCTTTAGGCGCGAGCGGCACGGATTTGCCGTCGAGAATCAACAAGCACTCCCCCGGATCGAGGCGAAACGGACCGAAGCAGTAGAAGTATCTTGTTTTCTCGTTCATAGCCCTAGGAAGGAATTCTTCAAGATTTCTTCGCGATTTCGGAAGGACTTCTAAACCGCAGCTGAATTACGGTTCACATCGAGCGGGCAAGGATGCGGCTTGGTAAGCCATTCGCAGCACATTTTACGGTGGCTTGGAACTAAGCGCAACTGCCAAGTGGAAATGAAGTCGGGCGGTCCATTACCTATGGCCGCCTTATGCATTAAGAACCTACGCTTCCACAGTCCCGTCGCAAGCAAGCGAACGGTCTGAGGAAGAATAGCGAAAATCCGATCGAAGAAGGAGAGAGTTATGAAGAAACAGCCGGTAACACACGCAGCCGCGCTAGTCATGTTGACGCTCGCGGCTTTAGGGTCAGGATACGCACAAAACAATTCCAATGGCTGCAATAACAAACTCATCGCCGGCAACTATGGATTCACGGTTCAGGGAACGAAATTGGGAGGCGCAGGACCCACTGGCCCCATGGTGGGCGTGGCTATGACCCAATTTGATGGCAAAGGCAACCTCAGTCAGATTGACACCGTCACCATTGACGGCACCGTCGTCGCCGATTGGACCCACACCCGAGCCACCGGCACTTACGCGGTGAGCGCCGATTGTACCGGAACCTTCACCATCAACTTTACTGATGGCCGGCCAACGGTGGTGACAAACTTCGTCGTTGCGGCGAACGGCGATGAAATCGACACCGTCGTGATCAGCGCTGGTGGAGACCAAGGGATACTCGCCACTGGCAGCATCGGAAAAAGGCGCTTTTCCAAACACTAGCTCTCAGCCACCCGCCCGTCTCTTTGGCGGGCGGGGGTTTAGTGTCTGGTGCGTTCCACGTGCTATGTGGGTGTGGGGCAAACTCGATTTGACTTCAAAACTAGAAACAAGGAGAACTACGATGAAACGCAACATTACACGGACAACGCTTGTGATCGTTTCCGTCGCAGCGATGTGGTCGGCTATGGCGGTTCCTGCCACGGCCCAACGGTTCCCCGGCATCGGCACTGCGATGACGTACAACGTCAACGAAGGAACCGATTTCCTGCAGGCGGTGGGCGCCCAAACTAAGCAACAATTCCTGCTCGATGTCGGCCAAATACTTACGCAAGTCCAAGGCACCAATCCTCCAGAACGAATGCAGGCGGTTGCGAAACAAATCCTCGCGGTCGGGCCAGAGCTGCTAAGCCTGCAGGAAGTAGATCAGTGGTATACCGGAACCTTCGACCCGGTTGGAGGCACGTGCGGAACTATGACCATCGAATACGACATGCTCCAAGAACTCCTCAGTGCCTTGGCCAACCAGGGCGGGCACTATGAAGTTGCGGTGCAAGTCACCCAAAATTCATTTCCGCCTGTTCCCGGACTAATTCCGCCCGCCAATTACTTCTGTGTTGCGTTGACTGACTACAACATTATCCTGGCCCGCACAGATCTTCCCTCCTGGGTCTTCCAATGGAGCAACCCGCAATCCGGACAATTCTTGAATGAACTCGTTTTTCAAACTCCGGTCGGCTCACTACCGTACCCAAGGGCGTGGGCATCGGTCGACGCCCAGTTTTTCGGGCACGCTTTCCTCTACGTCAACACTCATCTTGAGTCCTTCGACGCAAATATTCGGGAACTCCAAGGTGGTGAATTGCGTGCCGGCCCGGCAAACACTTCCTTGCCGTTGATTGTCGCGATGGATTCAAACGCGCAGGCTTTCCCCCTGCCACAAGATCCCACCTATACGGATTTTGTCTCGGCTGGGTATAACGACGTTTGGTCCGAGCTCTTTCCGAGGATCGCGGGGTTAACGTGTTGTCAGGATGAATCAGACAACAATCCTGTCTCGCAACTTTATCAGCGAATAGACTTGGTGCTAACTCACGGTGGAGTGATTCCGTGGGAAGCATTGTTAATCGGGGCCAGTCCGAGAAGTCGGCTGCCCGACGGACTCTGGCCCTCGGATCACGCTGCTCTCGAGGCCGGTGTGGTTGTAGGGAGCAACTGAGCACTCGCATATATCTCGCACATATAAGGAGTGAGCATGACCTCAAAGTACGCGTGGTGTGGAGTTCTGATGATCGCCCTCGGCGTGGCTCTCGCCCAGCCCGCTGAGGCGCAATTCATAAATGGACAGATAGGCCCCTCCGCTGGGCCGATCGTAGCGGGAATCGTGGGGACAGCCGCAGCCGTGGTAGTCGTGACCGTTCTAGTCATTCACTATTCGAAAAAGAGAGCGATCACGGGTTGCGTTGTCCCAGGACAAACTGGGATGACCCTCATCGACGAAAAAGACAAGCAGACCTACATGCTCTCCGGAGACACGACCGATATCAAACCGGGTGATCGAATGAAGTTGAAAGGCAAGAAAGTAAAGCCGAAGGGCCCCGACAAGACGCTTGTCTGGGAAGCAAGGCAGGTGAGCAAGAACTATGGCGCTTGTCCACCCTAGTCGGGTGTATTTGGCAGAGATCGGAATTTTGACTGGATGCAAAGCAATGTGGCACGGATGAGAGTTTGGCAATATGCCATTCGCAAACCAATCAGTGAATTCTCTGTGAAGAATTTACGCATGCGTCCGATCGTGAAGCTGGCATCGCCGGTGTCGATTTGCAAGGGCAAGCTTGCTGCACGCAATTACTTTAGCTTTGCGTACTCGGCCTTGGCTTGTTTCAGGATGGGGATGTCGGGGTCGGCGTCTTTCCAGAGCGTGAGGAAATCTTTGTAGGCGGCGAGTGCGCGGGCGCGGGCGGCATCGGCATCCGCTCCCTGCGAGGTTCTCGCCTGCAAGGCATTCGGCGCGAGCTACTCCCAGATGCGCCAGCGCGCCCGTCCAGCAGTTCCAGACAATGCCGCTGTGGTCGAGAATCTTCTGGAACTCGGCGGCGGCAGCGTCGCCCTGTCCGGCTGCCAAGTATGCCTCTCCGCGCACATACGTCGGATAGAGGCAGGAGATATTGTTGACGAACGCAATTTGCCCAACTCGAGCGGTGGAAGCAGCTTGCAGGGTATTCAGGGCGGCAGCCGGATTCTTTCTGTCCAGCGCCAATTGCGCTCGAATCGCGGGCAGCCAAAGCGACTGCATCTGGGTATCCAGCGGGAAGCGTTTTCCTAAGTCTTGGGCCAGGGAATCGGCGCGCGCCGTTTCGCCCGCCATGGCAAACGCAAGCGCGGCTTCGCTCTCGACGCCCTGACTCGCGGGAGCGAGCTTCAAGGCCTCTGCCGCTGACTGCCGGGCTTCTGCGGAATTGCCGAAAGCGGCTTCTCGCTGAGCCGCATTCGCCTTGACAGATGGCGCCAGTTTTCCTTGCTGTCGGCCCGTATAGCGGAGTCCACAGCCTGCTTGGTCAGTTCCCGCGCTTTGCGCAAGATGACCGGCATAGGCCTCGGTGTCGGATGCGAGTGCGAGTCCGAAGTTCTCAACTTCCGGCTTGCTCGCAAACCACTGTTGCTGTTCGGCCATCGCCGCAGAGTCCGCCCCGAGGAAAGGCAAGAGCATAGAGAGCATCGTGGAATGCGAAATCATCCAGTTTTCGCGCCTGCGCGTCATGGATGATCTGCCGGGTTTCGTCAAATCGCTGCAAGGCAAGAGCGTAGTTGGCGAGATTCACGTAAGCAAGCAACCTGATCGGGTGCAAGGCGCATCGGCTTGCCGTGTGGCATCCCCAGCCTTCTCATACTGCCCCTGTCGCGCGAACACGACGCCCAGATTGCCGTATGCTACAGGCGAGCGCGGGTAGCTCTCGATCTCCTCCTGAAACGTCTGAGCGGCTTTATCCAGTTCCCCGGTCACATTCAGATAGTAGTCGGCGGTGATGTGCCAGCTTTTCCCGCTCGCTGGCATGTTCGCGCAGCTGGAATGCTTTGGTGTAGATACTCGCTGGCCCGTCCCAGTTCGCCGAGATTGGAGTAGTCGATGCCCACGGCCGTGTAGCCCATGGCAAAATTCGGATCAAGCTCGATGGCACGTTGATGGTAAGGCAGGGCTGCGGCAGGGCCTTTTTCGTTAGCGGCCTTTCTGCCAAGGCTGAACGCTTTCAGAGCTTCGAGCGAAGACGTGGTGGCCTGTTGCGAGCGGAACATCAAACTTCTGCACCGTAGCCAGCGATTCGCCCAGCTCGGCGCGCAGCTTGGACGCCGCCTCGCCCAGCGCGTCCAGCACCTTCTCCTTGGACGCGGCCGTCACCTGTTCCTCGCGCGAGCAGTGTCTCCGCTCTGGCAATTCACCGCTTTCAGCCCCAGCACATATTCGCTGCCCAGACTGCCGATGGATCCGGCAATATAAGCCTTGCTGCCCGCCCGCTGGCAAAGTTCGCGCGCCACCTCGGGCGTGAGTTTCGTGCTGGCCGGACGGGTCATCAGGTGCAGGGTCTTCGCCACTTCGCTGTCGGAGAGCACGTTCAGGAAAGGCGATTGCCGCAGGGAAACGGTGAGCGCGGTCTTCAGCGTGTCGTCGAACACGGGGTCGCCCGTGCTGTTGGCAAAATCGGCGAGAACGACAGTGTCCTTCTCGGTCAGGCGCTTGGCCTGATACCGCGAGCGGTAGTAAAGTCCTCCCGCAACCAGCAGGGCGACCACGAGGACGAGCAGCCCAATTTTCCAGAGCTTCCCCTGTGCAGACACGGAGGCCTCAGTGAAAATCGCCTTCCCTGAGACCGCCGCGGAAGCGTGCCCGCTCTCGACGTCCCGCTTCAGCCTTGTCAAATCCGCTCGCATGTCGGCGGCGGTCTGGTACCGGAGACTGCGATCTTTCTCGATTGCCCTGGTGATGATTGGTTCGAACCCGGCTGCAAGTTCCGGATTGAGATCGTGGATCGGCCGCGGGGTCTGGCGCAAAATGGCATCGTGAACGACCGCAGCTGTTTCCCGGGGAATGCGCGCCGACCCGTGGCCATCTCATACAGCACCAGGCCAAACGAAAACACGTCCGTGCGGGCATCGAGCGTCTCGCTCCGCACTTGTTCTGGTGACATGTAATGGGCCGTGCCCATGGTCGTACCCGTCCGAGTCAATCGCGGATTTGTAAAAGCGCTCGTGGGTGCGCTCGACGCCGAGGTTTCGGTCAGGGTAGGTTGCTTCCCGGCCTGGAGGTTGCTGGCGTGATCTTGTTCGACTATCTTCGCCAGCCCGAAATCGAGGACCTTGACCTCGCCACGGTGGGTAATAAAGATGTTGGCCGGCTTGATGTCGCGATGGATGATGCTCTTCGCATGTGCTGCTTCGAGGCCGGTGACAATTTGCAGCGCCACATCGAGGATCTCGTTCGTAGGCACCTTCTTCTGCTGGCTTGCACTGTCAATCTTTTCCTGCAGGGTTTGGCCCTCAAGCAACTGCATCACAATAAATGGTTGCCCCTCGTGTTCCCCGAGTTCGTAGATCGGGCAGATATTGGGATGCTCGAGGGCTGAGGCCGCCCGGGCTTCGCGTTCCAGGCGCTCGAAAGCTTTCGTATCGCCGGCCATCTCGGCAGGCAAAAACTTCACCGCCACCTTGCGGCCCAGTTTCAGATCTTCCGCCTTATATACGACGCCCATACCCCCGCCACCGAGAACCTGCAGAATCCGGTAGTGGGATACCTTCTTCCCCACCAAATTCTCGATACTCGGCGAGGGCTCCTCCACCGGCGGAGCGGAAACTATCGGGGTGACTTCCACTGCGGGTGCGATGAACCGATATCCCCGACCCGTGATGGTCTGCACGAAACGGGGTTGCTCCGGATTGTCCTTCAGTACCTGGCGGATTTTCCGGATGGCAGCGTTGATGCTGTTGTCGGTATCGAGGAAGACGTCCTTCCCCCAGATCCTTTCGATGATCTGATCGCGCGTGACTAACTGTCCCCTCTTCTCTACCAAGAGGAGCAGCAGTTCCATGGGAATGCGTTCCAACTTGAGAATCCGCCCGGCGCGGCGCAGTTCGTAGGCGCGCAGGTCGAGCTCAAAATCCTCTCCAAACCGAAGTTGGTCAGCAACCTTGATCGGGTCAGACGACATGAAAGCGCCCCAAACGATTGGTCGCAATTCTACAACGGTTGCTGGACTCCTTGACAAGCCCAATCTTTTCCTCGGGTTACGGATTCATGTGGATTAAGCGAATCTTCAGGCGTTCACCATTGTCAGGCCAGATCGATTGCGGCAGTATGCGCCCACGTAAGCAGGTGGCAATTTCAAGAAAAGGGGACCTTATGAAAAAGCAAACGTGGCAAGCAGCATTTATGGGAGTGCTCTTAATGGCGACGGCGGCAGTGGGTCAGAGCAATCCTGCGGTCCTGAAAGCAGACATCCCGTTCCCGTTCGTGGTGGCGGATCACACGCTCCCGGCCGGGCACTATGAAGTCAGCACTCTGGGCGAGCAGACCATTCGTATTGTCAATCCCCACGAGCAAGGAGCCTTCGTCCTGACTTCAAAGATGAGCGGGCGCGCTCCGGAGAACTCGGGAAAACTGGTTTTCTATCGCTACCAGGGCAGCTATTTTCTGGCCCAGGTTTGGGCAGCGGGCAGTGCCGCAGGAAGAGCGGTTTACATGTCTCCCGTCGAAAAGGAACTGGAAAGCAAACAGAATCGCGGAGAGATTGCCGTACTGCGACTTGAGAAGTAACGCTTCTTACCTACCGACTGGAGAAGGTGGTCGCAACTCGATTCCCCAGAGAACAGCATTACCACAGAAAAAAGGAGAATTCCAATGTTACGACATACTTTGCGGTTGAGCCTTTGCCTCTCGCTGATTTGTTGCGTACTCCGCGTTTCCGCGCAGCAACCGGCAGCCAGCGGGATCGTGCCCCCAGTAGTGAAGTTTGGCGGCGCGCTAACCGACGCGAATAACAAGCCCCTGGCGGGGACGGTTGGTGTCACTTTTGCTCTCTATAAAGAGTCTCAAGGCGGCGCTGCTCTCTGGGTGGAAACTCAAAACGTAACGCTCGATAAGGCAGGCCACTATACGGCGTTGCTGGGATCCACCACGAGCCAGGGACTGCCCGCAGATTTATTTGCCTCGGGCGAAGCTCGCTGGCTGGGGGTGCAAATACAAGGAGAAGCCGAACAGCCACGCACAGTGCTGATGAGTGTTCCTTACGCCCTGAAAGCTTTGGATGCTGAGACCATCGGCGGCAAACCGCTTTCCGCACTGCAACTGGCAGCGCCCAATGGCGGTTCCGGTTCCAGTTCCTCCGGCTCGAATAAAGCACCCGTGGCCAATACCATCACGTGCTCTTCCGGGTCGGGCTGCAAGAAGAGTTTCGTTCCTCTATTTCATGCCAACGGCGGAGCGGCGACAGTCAGCGATTCGATAATCGAGGAAAATGGCTCGACCATCAATATTGCTGGCAGCGCAAGCCTCACCGGACCAATCAGCGCATCAACGACAAGCAGCAGTAGCGCCGCGGTTGTGGGGTACGACAACACCAGCGGGGGCTCGGCTGCAGTCTCCGGTACCAGCACGAATGGCACTGGAGTAGTGGCAACCGGCATCACCGGGCTGTTGGGCACCGGTGCGGGAGAGGACGGGGTTGGAGTATCTGCCAGCGGCAACTTCGGAGTGTACGCCAACGGCAACGCCGCCGGAGTGTACGGCGTAAGCGCGAACAGCACCGGAGTGATCGGTACCAGTACGAACTACATTGGCGTTTACGGCTCCGGCGGTTCCACCGGCGTGACCGGCGTCAGCTCGAGCGGCCCTGGAGTGGTTGCGCAATCCGACACGGCTTGGGCCGTGGACGCTTACGGCACTTCAACCGCGACCGGGGTTCTGGCGGGCAGCGCCTCCGGCTGGGCAGCGTGGTTCAACGGAAACGTAGATGTCGACGGCAATCTCTCCAAAGCCGGCGGTTCGTTCAAGATCGATCATCCGCTCGATCCCGCCAACAAGTATCTCTACCACTCCTTCGTCGAATCCCCGGACATGATGAACATCTACAACGGCAACGTGATCACCGATGCGCAAGGCGATGCCGTAGTTCCTTTGCCGGATTGGTTTGAAACCTTGAACCGCGATTTCCGCTATCAGCTCACCGTAATCGGCCAGTTCGCACAAGCCATCGTGGCCAGTGAGATTGCTGACGGTCGATTCAGTATCAAGACGGACAAACCCAACGTGAAGGTTTCCTGGCAGGTGACCGGCATCCGTCAAGATGCCTGGGCCAATGCCCATCGCATCCCCGTCGAACAGCAGAAGCCGGAGCTTGAACGCGGTTTCTATCTCCATCCTGACCTTTACGGCGCGCCAGAAGAAAAAGGTGTTCTGTGGGCGCGTGATCCAAAGGCTATGAAGCAGTGGAAGGAAGCCAGGACCAAAGCCGCCGCCAGTAATCAGAAGCCGGCTTCTCCTAGACCCTAGAACGGGCGGCGGCTCTTACACCTTCGACGAGTGGAGGTCGATGCACTTGCCGACGCTGGCCCGGTCGCAGCGGACGCGGATCATCACCTCTGTAGCACAAGGGGAGCGGGCTTTCGACAAGATCGCTCCCCGGTCAATGGCAGTAACCAGCAAGAAAAATGCAGCAACAGAAATAAAAAAATACAAGGAGAATCCCATGTTACGAAATATGATTCGCATGACACTCTGCCTCTCACTGATTTGTTGCGTGCTCCAGGTTTACGCGGAGCAACCAGCAGCCAGCGGGATCGTGCCGCCCGTGGTGAAGTTCGGCGGCGTTCTCACCGATGCCAGCGGCAAGCCCGTCACCGGCACCGTAGGAGTTACTTTCGCTCTTTACAAGGATCAAGAGGGCGGCGCGCCGCTCTGGACGGAAACCCAAAACATCCAGCCTGACAAGACCGGACACTACTCGGTCATGCTCGGTGCTACCAGCAGTCACGGACTGGCAGGAGATCTGTTCGTTTCCGGTGAGCCCCGGTGGTTGGGTGTCCAGCTGCAGGGAGAAGCTGAGCAGGCGCGCACGGTACTGATGAGCGTACCCTACGCGCTAAAAGCGGCCGACGCGGAGACCATCGGCGGCCTGCCGCCTTCGGCTTTCTTGAAGGCCTCAGCGACCAGTTCTACAACTGGAAGCAATGTGAGCCAGCCTTCGTCCGCAATAACTGGTACTGGCACGGCCAACCATATTACAAAGTGGCTAAGCCCGACCAAGCTGGGTAGCTCGAACATCTTCGACGGCTCCGGCAAGGTAGGCATCGCCACGACGTCCCCCGGCGCCACCCTTGATGTCAATGGCACGGCCGTGATTCGAAGCAACGCGACGGTCGACGGCAGTCTCGGCGCTGGACCGATCACGGCTACTTCCACTAGTTCTGGAGGTACCGGGATATTTGCCAACGCCGGTTCCAGTGGCGGCAGTAACGGAGTAATAGCCGAGGGCGCGACCGGCGTAGCGGCCTACACGACAGTTGCCGGCAGCATCGCAGTGTTCGGCAATGGGGGAAACAGCACTGGCAGCAATGGCGTGGTCGGCTATGGTGCTACCGGCGTGGCGGGCAACAGCACCATTACCGGCAGCTACGGAACATACGGTAGCGGTTCCACCGGGGTGTGGGGCAACAGCACTGGCACTGGCGCGAACATAGGAGTGTTGGGATTGGGCGCTACTGGCGTCTCCGGAAGTGGCGACACTTGGGGAGTTCTAGGCGAATCAAGCAGTGCTAACGGCAGCGGCGGGGGCTTTGGCAACTCCTCTACGGGCGACGCTTTGTTTACCTACAATCAGAGCGGAGGCTACGCGGCGTTTTTCGACGGTGATGTCGACGTCGATGGCAACCTCTCCAAGGCAGGTGGTTCCTTCAAGATCGATCACCCGCTCGATCCCGCAAACAAGTACCTCTATCACTCGTTCGTCGAGTCGCCTGACATGATGAACATCTACAACGGCAATGCGATCACGGACGCGCAGGGCGGGGCGGTGGTCCAACTACCGGAATGGTTCGAGACTTTGAACCGTGACTTTCGCTATCAACTCACGGTCATCGGCCAATTCGCGCAGGCCATCGTGGCCAGCAAGGTGGCGAACCACCAGTTCGCCATCAAGACGGATAAGCCCAATGTGGAAGTCTCCTGGCAAGTAACCGGCATCCGACAGGACGCATGGGCCAACGCCCATCGCATTCCGGTCGAAATGCCGAAGGCAGAGCGTGATCGCGGACTCTACCTACATCCAGAACTTTTCGGCGCGCCGGCAGAGAAGAACATCGGACTTGCACACCATCCCATGATGCAGAAGCTGATGAAGCAAGCAGCAGCCAAATAATAAACTGACCAACAATTGCCGAACCACCGGTGGCATCCCGTGGCGCTGCACAAATTTCAAAGCGTGCAGCGCCGCGGGGGGTCGCAGACTGACGCACTTCGAGATTGTGGATGCAGATGTTCTTACTCCCGTTCTTCAAGTCCGAAATTAGCCTGCATTTTCACCGGCTTCCCGCCGGCTCTACAAAGAATCCATGGGAAACGAAGTTCAAGTCCATCCAACTGCCGGTAATGGTACCGTGCGCTAGTTGCTCGTGAATCCAGAAAGATCACTCGGGTTCGTTTGAAAGTTGTGATCGAGGCTCACGGCATCAACGAACCTCTGGCGTGCGAAGGCGAGACACTCGTCGTCAACTCCATGATGCCTTGATTATGACTGCCGTTGCCCTGCGCGTAGAAATGAAAATCTCGATTCATGTCCGTCTCACAGACAAACGCGCTGCACCCGAGGTCGTGTACGTCGATCCGGATCAACCACGACACTGCGGAATCGAACTGGAGAGACCTGAGAACATTTGGGGGCTGACGCTGCCTCCGGATGATTGGCATGAGGAGGAAACGCCACGGTTGATAGCTCCATAAAGCTCCAATTCCCGATCCTGAGCCGGTCAAAACCCTCGCCGGCGAGTCCAGGAATAACCCGCATAAAGCACAGAAGCTTGTCACACCGTGCCGTGAAGAACCATTCGAAAAAACTAAGATTACGGTAAGATTTTTGTAGATGATCTCCCGGAAGCTGCCCATCGTTTCGTTTTATTTCGTTCTCGTCTCGCTGCTCTCAATCGCTCTTCCCGCGCAGATGCGCCAGCACTCGCCGAAAGACCTCCCTCCCGCAGCATATAAGCTCGTCTCGATCAAAATCACAGGCACGAAGCGTTACAAGCCGGAAGATGTCATCCGGGCCACCGGCCTGCAACTCGGCCAGGTGGTGCACAAAGAAGACCTCGAGAATGTGGTCCGGCTGCTGGGAGAAAGCGGGGCGTTTACCGACATTCTCTACAATTTACGGTCCGATCCCGAGGGTACCAAACTCAAGTTGACGGTCCTGAGCTCCAAGAGATTTGTCCCTGTCAACTTCGACAATGTTGTCTGGTTCAGCAGTCAGGAGCTCTTCAACAAGTTGCATGCCAGCGTCCCTCTGTTCGATGGGGAAGTTCCAGTCACGGGCCAAATGGTGAATCAGATTTCGGACGCGCTGCAGGCGCTGCTGGATGAGAAAAAAGTGGCGGGACAGGTTGACGCTCTGCGAGTGCCGAACGACGGTCCCACCGAGGCTGTCAGATTTACTGTAACCGGACTCCATATTACGATTCGGAACATCGAATTCTCAGGCGCTGATGCAGCGGAGTTGCCCTTGCTTGTGGCTAGCGCAAGGCAACTGCAAGGGGTGGAATATGTGCTGCCCACTCTTCGCGCTCTGGCCGACAAAACTTTCCTGCCCGTTTATTTTGCACGAAGCTATCTGAAAGCTACGATCGGCGATCCACAAGCTCACCTGGTTTCGACCGAAGAGGAGCACGTATTGGTGGACGTTACATTCCCTGTGCATCCTGGAAAGCAGTACAAGGTGAGCGGACTTGAAATCGCCGGCTGCAAGGCTGTACCCGAGGATACTTTGCGGACCCTGATCCATGTGAAAGCTGGGGAGACAGCCAATGCCATTCAGCTTGAAAAAGACCTGGAAGCAGTCAAACAGCTGTATGGTACACGTGGATATGTGGCAGCTAATGTGAGGGTGGAGTCGAGACCGGACGACTCGCAGCCCACCGTGCTGTACCTGGTTCGCATTTCTGAGGGTGATGTTTATCGCATGGGAGACTTGAAGATTCACGGGCTGGATTCCAAAACAACCGCCCGACTGGAGAACGACTGGACCCTGCGACCGCGCGATGTCTACGACGCCAGTTATCCCGGACGGTTTGTCGAGCAAGCCTACAAGGAAATCGGGGACTGGAATACGAGCGTCCACGAGTCTGTCGACGAAATGAACAAAACAGTGGATGTCGAGGTCCGCTTCGATCCGAGGCCATAGGCCGCAAGGGATCGATTCGCTGGTGAGATCGTTCCCTCGAGTGTGGCCCTTTATAGCCCGACCCGGCTACCGTTCCTGCAGGCGCGTGTTAACAAACTACCGAGTTCTAACGCTCGGGATTCGATGAGTGCTGAGCAACGTCCATGCGGATCTAAGGAGTTAAATCTGGAGATGGTTCTCTGACAGCGCCGACGGCCGAATTTTTCCTGAGACTCGAAATGCCCAGAACTAACAATGAGTGCTTGTAATTCCTACGGCAAGTGCATGCGTCGCCGGCGGCGCTGAGGGTATCCAACCTCTCGCGCAAGATGCCCCAGCGTCCGCCGGTTTCGCGGTGTTTGCTCGTGTGGGATGGTCGAGCTTATCGGCCCACGCCTGCGAATCTGTTGCCGGCGAAGGGCGACCGTTTCACTCGCCACGTGCGGGCGGTGGAGGCACCTCCTCGCCGCGGCGCAGCCGCTGCATACGCTCGAGCGCGAGCTCGGGCATTCGATCGCTTTCGCAGCAGGTGGTCCTCGTAGCTCCTTTCAACGAAACGAACCGGATGGGGCGTGCTTTACGGTCTACCGATTATCTGATAATCTGATTTTGTGAAAAAGACCGCCATCAGCGTCACAGAAGCGTCCCGCAATTTCGCCGATTGTCTCAACCGCTCCCACTATCAAGATGTCACATTCGTCCTCCTCAAGAACGGTGCTCCCTTTGCTCGTTTGGTACCGGACAGAGAGAAAGTCTGTTTTGGCCGAGATCTGGCCAAGGTGCTGGCCGAAACCGAATTATCGCCAACCGAGGCCAGAACCTGGCGCCGTGATCTCCGAACCGCCCGCAAGACCGTCAAGCTCCCGGCTGGCAAATGGTGATCATTCTCGACGCTGACGTCATCATTCGCGGGGAAAGGGGCGTCTTTGACCTCGCCGCCTGGGCAGCATCGCGACCCAATGATCGCTTTGAAGTCGCAGCCATCACGGTGGCGGAGCTGTGGCACGGAGTAGAGCGTGGGGCCGAACCGCACAAGTCCAAGCGTCGACAATATCTTGAGGCCATTGTGGCAGCGCTGCCTATTATTCCTTATACAGAGCAGACCGCGTATGGACACGCGCGCCTCTGGGCGAATTTGCAGTCGGCCGGCAAAATGATCGGAGCTTACGATCTGATCGTCGCCGCCACCGCCATCGAACGTGGAAGCCATCTGGCCACGTTTAACAAACGGCACTTCGCGATGGTCAAAGGACTTCATATCGTCGAGCCAAGATGAGGCAAGCCGCCGAGCCTGGTTGAGCCGCAACATCAACTTCTCGCTCCTCCTACCGCGTCGTCATCACCTGAAAACTCTTCGCTGCCGTGCAAGCTTTTGCGCGGCGACCACCCGAGACATCGATGCCCTGCCTCTTCTCCAACGGGAGACCCGGGGACTTGCCATTCGCGTCTCCGCCGTATGGCCCGGTTCCCTTCTTTTTATTTGGCGTTCTTACACTGTACCTGCCGTTGCCTTCGGTTCGGTTCTAGTTCGCGTCTTGTCGATCATTTCCAAAACGTTCGATCGCGACGGCCCCTCCCCGACATCTCGGCAAGCTTCTTCATGAGTTTCTGTTCCTCTTCTGCGCATTCCGCTTCGGTCTTTTCTCAACTACTCCCGCACCGTTCCGACCGGCCACCTTTTGCTCCTTAGCCAGTTTTCTCTGGGAGAGCAAATCAAACATATTTCGCGACGTGGTCGCGTGGCACGCTACCCCATCGCCCAACTACGAACGGCAACAATTCGCGAGTAGACCGAGTCCGTCAAGACAGCTTCGCATTTATATCGTGTAACGATGTAAGTAAAATTACTTCAGGTAGCGTTGGACAATAGTGCACCTAATCATTTGGTCGCGCGCACACCTGGCTCTTTCTGAGAGATGCCTCCGCGACTGCCCGTGTCAGGTTCCTTAGAATAAATTTCATGCTTGCTTGCGACCGCCGGCCCGAACAACCCACTGCGCCTGGGACGCTCCACGCTACTCTCCGTATCCCGCATGACTCTGAGCTCCGTCTCCAATGGATAGGGGTTGTCGAATTGATCCAAAAAGATTAGATCCGCCTTAATCGATATTCCGTTGTCACACCACGCAGGAAGGGGTACAGGACTTCGGGCCATTACCACACCCTTCAAGACTTTGCCGCGGCCCAGATAACGATCGCTTGAAATCCAGGGGTTCAGAACGTCAGTTCTGGGATACTCAACCCCTATGGTCCTCGCGTAAGAATAAAGACCGTCTGTTGCGTCCACCAGCTGGATGCAGGTGTCATCCCATTTCCGGGGCTTTACTTGGCACTCAGAGAGGCTGATCCCCGATTTCAGCACGACGATGCGCACCCAAACGACAATTCCATATCCGCGGGTGCGGGTCGCGTGAATAAAGCTGTCCGTGGGACCTCCGGTCTGCTCCACGGTTAGCATCCGCGGCTCGGATGGGGGTTTGTCTTCGGCCGGGATTACCCCGACTGACATCAGGCGTTTCGCATTGACAATGTATTCCTGCTGTTCCGCGTTGCTTAGAGCGAGTTTCGTCTTCAAGTTTCCTCCTTCTGAGCGATGACATATTTATTTCTGTTTATTCTTCCTGCACAACCTACATCACCTACACAGTGGCCGGAGCTGGACCAGATGCTGCGTTGCAATCCGGACAACTCCGCACAACATTCGCAACCGAGGGCACTTCATACGCGTGAGCCAATTGATGGACGAGTCGGCGCATGTCGCTGGTGAGAGTTAAGCACATGCCAGCAGCGGTGCGCGTTCGTGGCAGCGCGAGTAGGTCGAGCCGATGGCCAACCTCCTCGGGGCTGTACTGGATGAATTCTCCTCGACAGCGAAGGAGTGAATTCGCCAACGTAGCGATCTCCTTAACTTGCACGCGATCTTTCTTGTTTTCGTGAAAGACGGTCAGAATGGCTTCGATAACAACCGTCTCGAGTTCCCGGTCACGCTGCGCACGGACTGCCTCGTCTCGTCGCTTCAACAAAGGGACCGCGCCCGCAGCAAGCTCAGGATCACCGACGACGCAGGCGGCCAAGTTCGCGGCGAGTTCATAAGTCTGGGCGGTAAAGCTGGTCCCCTGGAGTTGGGAAATTCGAATCTTCGCGAAATTTGCGAGGCGATACGCCAGTAACTTGTTCTGAAGTTCGGCGGCAATTTCGTTTGCTTTTTCGTCCTCCAACACCTGCGGTAGAACGCCAACTGGAGGGAGAGTGATTTGAAGCATCCCACAAGCGACAGCCTCTGGAACTTCACTAAGCCCGAAATAGACCGCCTTGGGACAACAGACGCCCAAAAGTTTTCCCCTTCTCACTGAAACCATTCCACGCCGATTAGATGCGCTCAAGAAGCCTCGGAGTGAACACGTCAGCGTCGGTCGGTCGATGAGCAGACTCGGATAAAGCGAGAGCGGCAAAGACATCAGGTCGAGCTGAGGCCCTCCGACCAGCAGCATCGATCGCCGACAGGCACATTGCAAGAACCGAAGAAGCTGAATCGCTTGAGCCACAGCAGAACCCATGATCGCCAGACCCGGCGCCACCGTTAGTCGGTCGGGGAACCAGGTGCTGAAAATGAAGTAAACCAGTAATTGAGCAGGCTGCGGTGCAATTCCAGTGTTCTCCGTGACCAGCCTAAGGATTCTGTCAAACAAATCGCGGGTGCGCCCGCAGTCGCTGCTGCGCGTCGGCCACCGCACGCCACGCACCACCGTGGGATCGAGTGTGACTGGCTCGTATGTATGACGATCGTATTTGATCCGCGGTGCAATTTTTGCCTTCGCGCCGTCCCAAAGGAGGAGCTTCAGTCTGCTGGGATCCAATGGATCCGCGACAAGGTCTATCATCGCATCCGGAAAACCCTCCCCCGCCGTGGCAACGCACTTCACCAGAGCTGCGGATCTAGTGCTGACTGCTTTCACGATAAACCCCTTCCCGTCGGACCGCGGAGAACTTCTTATCGCATCAACTTATCGCATCAACGCCAGGACTCGAGCACATGCGCGGTACACTTCGACACTTCATAAATTTCACCAGAAATGACAAAAGGCCCGTTGCCGGGCCTATATACACACTATGGGATACCAACTAGTTTACTCCAAAAAGACGATTGAAAGCTATCGTGGTTATTTACTCGCAAACTATATGGTGAAACGATATTTATTGCACTGAGCGCATGCTGAAGAGGTATCTCCGTGCCGATTTCGCTCTTCCCTTTTCATCTATTGATCGCTGATGGGAACAAATCTGTCTCCCACACATCGAGGCAACGTGCTCTCGCAGAAAAAGTCAACTGTGATGCACCGTGGCGGGTGCGGAACAAATTGTAATCAGGTTCTGCTCTGAATCCTCGCTTCCCCATTTGAGAATTGATTTGCGGCGTCATCCGACAAACGGCAATGCTCGAAGTAACCCTGTGATCGAGTAAGGCTCGGAACGAGCCGCTTCCGCCAGGTTCGCGAATGTGCTGCATCGCAAGAAGTGGTTTTCGCGTGCATGTGCCAGCGATCGTGCAAGCGCACCCAGTTGTGAATGCGACGGGCCCGGATCGTGCTCCACGGGTCGTGGGGATGATGGAAGGTCCACTCCTATGGCCGCACTGGTCAGGGCAAGAATGAGAAGCACGGCAGTGATGCTCTTCATGAGAGATGGTTTTCCCGTTGGAATTTGGTGGTGTTGACAGCAACATTGCCCGGCAAAATACGGTGGGTGCAATTGCCGGTGCGGTCGGGGGCTCCCTGCCTCATCAAGACGCTCAAGCGCAAGTTGGCCGCGAGTCCGATGGTGACGGCCCGCTGCGAGGCCGATCCATGGCTCCGACTCCCACGTTTCCACCTTCGCCGAATGCTCACCTGCGATGCATAGCGGCGTAGCATCACTCAATCTGTGATCTTCATGTTACCCGTGAATCGGGTGACCTCAAGTCTAGCCCTGCTCCACTTTGTGGCGTCGTGGGTTCGGTTGTCGGTCGACGGCATCGGATAGAAAGCTCTCGAGGATGAACTCAATCTGCTTGTTCAGCGACCTATGTTCACGCTTGGCGAGATCAGCGAGCCGATCCTTGAGCTCTTGTCGAATTCTGAGCAGCAGCGCAGCACTACGTTCTGGCATTTTCTGACCGCTCTTTTGCAGGCAGTGTCCCTTGTACGTTATGATATCTTTGTGATATCATTTTGATAGCACAAAGGATCTTAATTATGCCCGCTTCTCGTGGTGGACCTAAAGCAAAGCTAATACGTGACAATGTCCGCACAGTCAAGGAACTTTATCCAGAGGTCACCAATTCGCAAATGCTAGTTCTTCGAGAAATGACCCGCTCAATACACCTATCGGTGCGGGTTGGCGACCTGCTAATGCTGAACGGAAGATGGTATGTCACTCATTCCGGCTTGCTGCGAGTCGCTCAAAGGCGGAGGTGTTCGAGCATAAAAACGGAATTAGTGGAAACCGTTTCCAATCCTAGCGAGGGCCGTTGGGTCTTTAAGGCAACTGTTTTAAATTCGGAATCCCAGACCTTCGTCGGATATGGCGACGCCGACCCTTCCAATGTCTCTTTTCTTGTTCACGGCGCCGAAATGCGCATCGCCGAAACTCGCGCCGTCAACCGCGCTCTGCGAAAAGCCTACGGAATCGGCATCTGCTCGGTCGAAGAAATCGGCTCGTTCAAGGGCCAAACCGAACCGACCGGCGAATCAAGAAAGACGCCGCAGCCTACAAACGGGAATGGTAACGGCGGTCGCACCGTCCGCGATCATCTTTGCCAAATCATTCGTCAGCATCAACTCGATCCCAATCTGGTCAAAGCCTACGCCACTGGATTTCACTGGCACCAAGGCACTCCGCGATGCCACGCGGGAGCAAGTCGAAGCTTTTGTCGCGCATTTGGCCGACTGGGCCGAGAAAGACCGCAGCGCCCTGAACTGCCAGCTCAACAGCTATCTCGGCCAGAAAGAAGGTGCAGCATGAAACGTCAGATTGCCGGCCTGCACGCCGCCGATCGCTGCGCGGCCGACCAAATCCCTGACGGACTTTTCCTGGTTCGGGTGCAAAGAGTCTGGTTCCGTCGGCAGGCACAAAAACCTTATTACACTCTCGCTCTCGCCATTCTCGAGCCCGGTCGATTTTCCGGCCATGTCATTTCCAGCCGCCTCTATTGCAATCCGAAAGCCCTGTGGAAGTTCAACTGGTTCCTGCGCGACTTTGGCTACGATGTCGAATTGCTGGGTCGCGATGAAGTCGATGAATCGCAATTGATCGGCCTGACCGGCGTGGTGAAGATCAGCCACATCATCATCAACGGCGCTTCCCTGCTCCGGCTGGATGGTTTTGCGCCCGCCGGTCGCTGGGAAGAACTTTCGCCCGCCAATCTCGATGGCTCGCAGGTGGCCTGATGACCTACAGCTACACGCAAATCAGCCAATACTTGACCTGCCCGCGGCGCTATCGCCATCGCTATCTCGATGGCTGGAAGGAAAAAGACACACGGGCCGCGATGCTCTTCGGGCGGGCATTCGAACAGGCACTCGCTGCTTATTTCCAGCGCGAAGATGCAGCCGCTGTTTTGTTTCGCGAATGGAGCGCATGTCAAAACCAGGGCTTGCACTATTCGAACGGACGATACTTGGGATCGCATGCTGCAGCAGGGCATCCTGCTTCTGGACCGCTTCTGCCAGGACGACCGCATTCGCATTCGCCAGCCGCGCCGCAACCTGCAGATCAAGTTCACGCGGCCAGTTTCGGGCAAGAACGATTTCGTCGCCTATGTTGATGCCATCGGAAAGCTGGACGGAACGCGCTGCCTGCTCGAATGGAAAACCACCTCCAGCCGCTACCCGGAAGAACCCGCAGGGACTGCTGGCTCTCGATCCGCAATTGGTTTGCTATTCCTGGATGACCGGCATTTCCGAAGTCGCTCAGGTGGTCTTCGTCCGCAAGCGGTTGGTCGAGATCCAGTATCTGCGACACCACGATCACGAACGAGCAGCGGCAGGAGTTCGGCCAGTTGGTCGAAGACACCATCCGGCGAATCGAGTCCGCACAGTTTCTGCCGCACAGCGGCATTCGCTTTCCGCAGAACCCCTGCAGCACTTGCCCGTACCTGGGACTTTGCCTGGGAAAGCAAGAGTTGGTCGATGCCGCGCTGGTGCGGCGGCCAGGAGCCGAGAACCTTGGTTGGCTTGACGAGCTTACTTACTAGGAATCCGCCCATGCTGCCCAAGCTCAATCGTCGCCGAGCGCTGTTCGTGCTCACCAAGATCGACGAGATTCTTGCCTGGGAAAAGCAGAAGGAACTCGAACGCGATACCCGGTTCGTGGAACTCGGACGTTATCTGTGCGAAGTTCGGGCGGGACAGTATTGGCGGGTGGAGAACGTGAAGTCCTTCGACGAATTCCTGGAAAGACGGTTTCCGGAGTCGCGCAGGAAAGCTTACTACCTGATGTCGATCCATGAGCACTTGCCGCCACAGGCGAGAAAGGAGCTGAAGGAAGTGGGGTGGACGAAGGGGCTGGAGTTGGCGAAGATTGCGAGAAGGGACCGGCAGCACTTCGATTGTGCAACCTGGTTGCACAAAGCCCGCGAGATGCCCAAGGAAGAATTTAAGCAGGAAGTCGAGAAGGAGTTAACCGGGCAGGAAACCGAGCCGTGGGAGATTATCTAATTTCAAGCTGTACAAGAGCCAGATCCCGGTCGTTGAGCAGGCGATCGAAACGGCAGCTCTGATGCTGGGCAGCGACAAATCCCGGGGCTATTGCCTGGAAATGATCTGTGCAGACTTCCTGGCGGGAGCGAATCTGGAGAATGAAGATCCCGATGTTCTCTTGCAGTCGGCGTCTGCGGTTCTTCAAGTTCCTCCCCGGCGAAGAGAAGCAGACGTTTCTGCACCACGTGACTGAGAAAGCGTCATGAATCCGGTTCGACCGAAACGCGCACCCCTGCGGCTTGAGCCCGAGCATGTACGAACAGCTCCGCAACCAGGTGCTCCGCCGAGATGGTTGGAGATGCCAATCGTGCGGCTCGATGTCCAACCTTGAGGTCCACCATAAGGAATTCCGCAGCCAATCCGGCGGTGATTCAGAGGAGAACCTGATCGCGCTGTGCAATGCTGCCATACAAAGATCCATCGCAGCTGAGCTTGGCGGCCTTATGTAGTGAGCGAGCGGCGCGAATTGAGACAAAATTGAGCCTGCTCGTATAGAACCGAAACCAATACTGGACCGACCGATAATTTTCGACGGCACAGATGTACTACTGGTATCTTCCGGCGAAACTCACAAACCTGCAGACTCTTTGAATGTCGTTCCTCCCCCGGTTGACATGTTGGATACTTGTGTCTCTAATCTGCGTCTCAGTCTTTGCGCTGGCGGGGCTCGCGCTCGCCGAGAACCAGCCAGTAGGTATACCGAGTTCTGCTACTGCGCGGACACAGTTGACTTGTGCTGCCACCAAGCTGGAGCTTGGTGAAGTCGCTGTTGGCCAGACACGCGACAGTCTCATAACGATTACCAATAGCGGTACAACCTCACTCATCGTTCTTTCGGCCGCTTCGACAGGCACAGAGTTTGGTCTGAACGGACTGGACTTGCCGTTAACCTTGGCTGCAGGTGAAAGCTTTACGTTCGGTGTCACTTTTGCCCCGCAGAAGAGCGGTTACGTTGACGGGAGCATCTCGATTGTTTCCGAAGCACCCAACCGGGCTCTAACGATACAACTATCGGGAACAGGCAGGGCGATCGGGCAACTGCAAGTCACTCCCGCGGCGATCGATTTTGGAGATGCGAGCGTGGGATCGACCGGAACTCAGAAGGTTCAATTGACCGCCACGGGCGCCGATGTAACTGTCTCGTCCGCAATAACAAGCAGCAAAAACTTTCAATTGAACGGGCTGACACTTCCCTTCACGATTCCAGCGGGCCACAGCGTTCCATTCACCGTCACATTTGTTCCAAACGGCAGCGATAATTCATCTGCCATGCTTTTGTTTGCCAGCGATGCCTCGAACTCACTCAACGAGCAAGTTGTTGCACTCCGCATGGTTGGTCCAGTTCAGCACAAGGTCCACCTGTCGTGGAAGGCGAGCACTTCTAAACATATCCTCGGATACAACATATATCGTGGCACCCGATCGGATGGGCCGTACAAGAAGATCAATGGCTCTCTGGATCCAACCACAACCTACACGGACGTCCATGTAGTTGCGGGCTACAAATATTACTATGTGGCCACGGCGATCAACGTGAAGGGCCAGGAGAGCAAGTATTCAAAGCAGGTGGAAGCTGTGATCCCTTGAGGCCCCGTAATCACCGAGGCGTTTTCGCAATCAGAAGCAAGTTTCCCTGTGATATGCGGAGTGTGCAATCAATAACAATCTTCTGGTCGTCATTCTAAATTCCGCACCTAGAAAATGACCAATTCTGCTCTCATAAGGTGGGCCAAGGACTATTGGCTTTTTCTGGAATACCGTGCGGACGCTCCCGCTCTTGGCTAGGGCATAGAAAAGTTGACCGATCGGGTCTTCACTCGACAGTCCGAACCGCGGACGCGCACGGACGAGACC
>CAVOKS010000005.1:0-122748 GCA_963696565.1 uncultured Acidobacteriota bacterium
GGTATCGCCGAGATCGCGGTATTCCGAATCGAAAGGACAGTTGATGAAGACCGATTTCTGAGATGCCGGCGGTCGCCTTATCGATCCAGGCTTGGCCTCGCCGCCCGTACTCTCTTCTTGAGCGATAAGGCGTAATCCTTCAACTCGTTCACACGTTTCTCCCACTCCACTCTCGACTGTTGCTCGTGCGTGCGATCCAAAGCTTCGGTAGGGTGTTCAATCAAGTAGCGCAGTTCATCGATCGCAGTGTCCAAATTGGTTGTAACGATTGCCCGCCGGCTCCGCAGGGATGGCGGCAAGTCTTGAAGGGAAGCATGGTGTCCGTGGATAACTGGGATCAGAGGCTTTTTGGACTCCCAATCGTTGCGAAGAAGCGACCGCCATTCGGCCTGAAGTTGTGGGTTGTAGACGCACCAGCGCCGAGGAGGAATACAAAACCGTCGGCGCTAGCGCTCTCCTGATCGACTAGCGTTTCCAATCCTCTCCTTCCTGCGATCTATGCGAGGAGCGCTCCCATCACATTCATAAAAAATGCCAAGACGCCCACACTGGTGTTGGTCGGCCAGTACGATGGCGAATGCCCGATGCCCCGAATCCCGCGAATTCTGGTGGGCACTCAAGACGCTAGGCGTGAAGACGCAACTGGTAATCTATCCCGGCGAGGGGCACGAGTTCCTTCAACCCGAACACCGGCGTGACGTGATTGATCGTCTGACCGCATGGTTCGATCACTATCTGAAATAAAGATCGTGTGGCTCGTCCGTCCGGCCAAGCGCGGTTTGGCCGAGATAACTACGCGCAGTGTAAACTTTTGCCATGCCCTCGTACTCCTCATCTCACTCCACCAAAGGACTGTTCAGCGCACGCGAGAACCCACCCGCGCATTATCTGGTTGCGTTCAGCGACGGCGGAGCACGGGGCAATCCGGGACCGTCCGGGTACGGTGTGGTCATTCAAGACGAAGCCGGACGAAAAGTTGCCGCGCTAAGCGAATATCTCGGCCATCAAACCAACAATTTTGCCGAGTATCAGGGATTGATCGCGGCGCTCGAGTATGCCGTCGCCAATGGCCACAAAGCACTCAAAGTGATCAGCGATTCCGAGTTGCTGGTTCGGCAAATCAAAGGGATTTACAAAGTGAAGAATGCCGCGCTGCAGGATCTCCACGGTCGCGCAAAAGAGCTGATCGCACAGCTCGAGTGGTTTTCCATCGGGCACGTCCTCCGTGGCCACAACGAAGAAGCCGACCGCCTGGCGAATGCCGCCATGGACCGAGGCATGGGTCGCGTGGCGCGGGCGCCGTCGCCCGCGTCCGAGTTGGGAAATATTCCAGCGGCGCGTGAAGAATTCAGCGGAGTCGTCCGCGCAGGAAAGATCGAACTACTCGATGGCAAACTACCCGAAGGAACTCAAGTCCAAGTTCGCGCGAAGAAGTAACCCCGGTCGCGTGAAGACGGGCGCCATCGGCTGTCCCGTCGAGCGGAGCTCGACTCCAATCCACGTAGCTATTCGTCGACGACCGCATTCCTCAACGTCCCTACACCCTCGACGCTGATCTCAATCACATCTCCCGCAACTACTGGACCCACGCCTTTAGGAGTGCCGGTCGCAATCACGTCGCCGGGAGAAATCGTCATCGCCTGCGAAATGTAGCGAATGATAACACCCAATGAAAAAATGAAATCGCGAGTGTTGCCCTGCTGACGAACGTCTCCGTTCACTCGAGTTTCAACTCCGACCCCCGTCCATGGATTAATCTCATCGGTGACCAAAGGGCCCACCGGACAAAAGGTGTCGAAGCCCTTGGCGCGCGTCCATTGACCGTCTTTATTTTGCAAGTCACGGGCAGTCACGTCGTTGAGACACGTATAGCCGAGAATGTAAGGACGCACATCCTCGTCCGCCCTCACCTGAAAAATTTTCTTGCTGATTACGACCGCGAGTTCCCCCTCGAAGTCGACGCGTTGCGAAAGCTTCGGCCGGCGGATTTCGCCGCCGGGCGCGAGCAGCGACGACGGCGGCTTGAAGAAGATCAAAGGCTCGACCGCGACCTCATTGCCCAGCTCCTCAGCGTGTTCGCGATAGTTGCGGCCAACACAAATGATTTTGGATGGGCGGACCGGCGCGAGCAACGTCGCCTCAGTCAAACCAATCTGGTCCATGCGCTTGGACGGCAGATCCTCGATGTCACCGTCTGCTTCCTCGGGCGGTTTCAGCAGTAACCGCGTGATCTGCTCTACCCCCGCAACGGCTTCAACCAAGCCGTAATGAGACTGACCGTTAAATTCGAACCGACAATATTTCATAAGACCCCAGTTCTGAGTAGTGGCAGTTAGCACTCAGCAATCAGATATGTCTAAGATCACCTATGCAAAACCAAATGCTAAGTGCTAAGTGCCAATGGCTGCTTCTATGGTACCGCCTCACTGGCCTCTGGCGATCGTGCGCTTTCGTTCCCGCGCACGTCGACCGCCGAAACGGAATACACGTAGGTTTTACCCGACTCGACGTTCGTGTCGCGAAACGACGGTGTCTTCACCGGTGCCGTATTTACTTTCACCGGCTCAGCGCCCGATTCATGACGGAAAACATTGTAGCCCGCGAGATCCGCGTCAGCATCGGGTGCCCAAATTAAATCGATGAAGGGTTGCTGACCCGCTCCCGAAAATACAGCCTGCAGACCTGAGGGCACCGCGGGCGGAAATATATCGTGCGCGAACACTTTTACCGCGGGTGTGTCGTCGCCCTCAAACTGAGTCTCGGGTTTCCCTTCATTGCGGATCAGTGTGACCACGGTTGCGCGATAAAAATACGTCTTCTCCCACTCAAAGCTGTGGTCCAAGAGCTGCGCCGCGGGCGTTTCGTTCAGCGGCACCTCTCCCACAACTGTATCTGTATTTCCCCCTTCCGGGCGACGGTACACTCGATAAACGTGTCGTATGCCAGTCGTTTCGGCCGCGTGTGAAGTCCCGATCCAACTCAGCAGGACGCCCTCCGCTGTGACTCGAGCCTGAAAGTCAGAGGGTGGCGGCAAAGCCGGAACCGCCGGAACACGCACAATGTTCGAAATTCCAGCGCTCCGGCCTCTGCCATTCAGGACTGAAATTGCATAGAATATTTCCGCATCAGGATTCTCAACTAGAAGTGTTCGCGGAAGCTGATCGATGTAGCTCGCCCGTCCCATCGTAGTCGGCTTCGCAGACTTATTCCTTTGAGGACTCGCCCCAGCAAGCCGCGGGGTAGCCACCTCTCCCACTGGATTCGCGCACTCGCTAATTGGTGCGAGGCCTCTGCAAATGTTTGTGGGGCCCAGGTGCCTTACGGCAAGTCGATCCGTTGTTTCGGCGGGCACCGTCCAATCAAGATAAACCCGATTGCCTTTGCGCACCGCCTGAAGATCAGTCACCGTTTGGGGGAGATCCAACGATGGAGGTTTAGGAATGCCGGGAACCCCGCAGCCCACAAGGGCAACGGTGCCAGCCAACAATACAAAAAGATGCGTGAGGAATTGCCTCATCGGCAGAACAACAAGATTATCAGATGGGCGGATCCTCGCAGGATTACGGATGCTACAGAATGTATCGTGACAAATCCTGGTCCTTCACGATGTCGGCCAGCATGTGGCGTACGTAATCTGCGTCCACTTTGAAGTGCTCGCCTTTTTTATCGGGCGCGTCGAAACTGATCTCGTCCAGCACGCGTTCCATGATGGTATGCAGGCGGCGCGCTCCGATGTTTTCCGTGCCTTCATTCACCCGGAAGGCAAAGCGAGCAACTTCTTCCAGCGCATCCTTGGTGAATTCCAGCTTCACATTTTCGGTTTCAAGCAGCGCCGTGTATTGCTTTACCAGCGAAGACTTTGGCTCGGTCAAAATGCGGATGAAGTCTTCCATGGTAAGTGACTGCAATTCGACGCGAATGGGAAACCGGCCTTGCAGCTCCGGGATCAAGTCACTCGGTTTGGAAACGTGGAATGCACCCGCCGCCACGAACAAAATGTGGTCAGTGCGAACCATGCCATAGCGAGTGTTGACAGTAGTTCCTTCCACGATCGGCAGAATGTCGCGCTGCACACCTTCGCGCGAAACGTCAGGTCCATGGCCGCTTTCGCGGCCGGCGATTTTGTCGATCTCGTCGAGAAAATGATGCCCGAATCCTCCACGCGATCGATTGCTGATGCGGGTTACCTGGTCCATATCAATCAGCCGCTGCTCTTCTTCCTGGATCAGGTATTCGAACGCTTCATTGACTTTCATCTTCCGTTTCTTCGTGCGCTGGCCGAAGATGTTGGGCAACATGTCCTTGATGTTGACGTCCATCTCTTCGACGCCCTGATTGGAGATGATTTCAAACGATGGAAACGCGCGTTCGCGCACATCGATCTCCACCATGCGCTCATCCAGCTTGCCTTCGCGCAATTGTTGGCGAAGCTTTTCGCGGGTACGGCTCTGCGATTCGCCGGAGGAAGAGGAAGTCGTTCCTTCGAGGATGAACCCAGCCTGCGCTGGCTCCGCAGGTCGAACCGGAGCCGGCGGCGGGAGAAGAATATCCAGTAAGCGTTCCTCGGCATTGAGTTCGGCCTTGTCGGACACGTCTTCGAGCTTTTCCTCACGCACCATCTCGATCGCGATCTCAACCAGATCGCGGATCATGGACTCAACATCCCGCCCGACGTATCCCACTTCGGTGAACTTCGACGCTTCTACTTTCAAGAAGGGTGAATTGGCGAGTTTAGCCAAGCGGCGTGCGATTTCAGTTTTCCCTACGCCCGTAGGGCCGATCATGATGATGTTCTTGGGAATAACTTCTTCGGCAAGCTCCGGCGTCAGCTTCTGCCGGCGCATGCGATTGCGCAACGCGATCGCTACGGCTCGCTTTGCGTCTTTTTGTCCAACAACGTGCTTGTCCAACTCTGCGACGATCTCACGCGGCGTAAGTTCGTCGAGCGCAATTTGTTCTTCGTCCACGGTTCCGGGTAAGTAAATGGCCATAAATATCTCGGGCTCCAAGCGTCAGGCTCGCGCTTCAACCTGAAGCCGAGCACCTGATTCTAGAGCTCTTCAATCGTAACTTTGTCGTTCGTATAAATACACATGTTGCCGGCAATCTTCATGGCTTCTTCCGCAATCTGGTGGGCGGAAAGCTGAGTGTGCAGCGCCAGCGCCTGGGCTGCAGCCTGCGCATACGGTCCGCCGCTGCCGATAGCGGCAATCCCACCATCTGGCTCAATCACGTCACCCTGGCCGCTGAGCAGGAAAGTCTGTTCTTTGTCGGAGACCAGCAGCAACGCTTCCAAATGCCGCAGGAATTTGTCTGTCCGCCAATCCTTCGCCAGTTCGACAGCTCCTCGGCCGATATTGCCATGATACTGCTCCAGCTTGGCCTCGAACCGGCTAAAAAGTGAAAAGGCGTCCGCCGTCGAGCCCGCGAATCCGGCCAGAATCTTGTCCTGATATAAGCGGCGGATTTTCTTGGCGGTATGTTTGATCACGCCTTCGCCGAGCGTGACTTGTCCGTCGCCAGCCATCACCACATGGCCGTCCCGCCGGACACAAAGAACTGTGGTCGAACGTACTAATCGCTTCCTGCTCATGAGCGCAATTTCTATTATAGCAGCGGGAGCCGGTTCGACAGCGGAGATGCCCTTTGGTAGCGGGATGTTTTTTAAATTTCAAGGGAAACGATGTGCTGCCCAGACGAGTGAGATAACAATCGCAGGTAAAAGCGTCAAACTAGCCGAGAAGATCAGGCCAACGCGAAACACCTTCGGGCGGATAGACTCGGTTTGTGCCGTATCACCCCAAGCCCAAAGAAGCTCAGTAATCCATCCCAGGGTGTAGCAGAGATTGGCGGCAATCCCATAAAAAGCCGCCTCCATGAATGGGCTGCCAATATCCTGATCTGCCCCAAATACGCGACTTCCAATAAATGCGACGATCAACGCGGAAACAATACCGACCGCCAGAATGACAAGGTTAAATGGAACCCGCCGAATCTCCCACCAAACGACAGCGTCCCAAGGGCGTCTCATGCGTATTAAGCTACCGCTGGTTAGCCTTCTCGTCCAGCAGAGAAACCGATTCAGAAACAGCAGCGGCCTGCAGTTAGCACACCACCACGTCTGCTATCCGGGCCGCGTCGGCACAGGCTCGCACGTCGTGCGTGCGAATAATGTGCGCCCCTTTCAGGATCACCGCCGTCTCCGCAGCGAGTGTGCCATAGAGCCGGTCGGCCACGGGCGCATCGTTGCCATTCCTCGCCAGGGCCCGTCCAATAAACGACTTGCGTGATACTCCCGCCAGCAACGGATATCGCAGTTCATGCAGCTCGTCGAAGCGCTTGAGCAGCGGGTAATTTTCCTGAAAGCTCTTGCCAAATCCGAAACCAGGATCGAGCACGATTCGCTCGCGTTTCACTCCTCCTAACAGCGCGATATCGGCCCACGCACGTAGTTCGCGTTTCACAACCGTCACAACATCGGATACCGGCGGCAAAGTTCGCCATTCTTCGGGCCGTCCACGCATGTGCATGAGCACAGCCCCGCATCTTAATTCGGCTAGCGTCTTCACCATCTGCGGATCCCAGCGAAATCCGCTCACGTCGTTTACGATCTCGGCTCCGGCTTCAACTGCCGCTCGCACCACGCTTGCCTTGTACGTGTCTACCGAGATCACTGCCTCTGGGCGCTTCTGCTTCAGCGCTGCGATCACGGGAATCACGCGCTGCAATTCCTCCTGCTCGCTGACTGGCTGCTTCTGCGGCTGCGGTTGTCCAAGTGAGGCGGTGTCCACACTTTCCACCGAAGGCGCAACGGTGGCACCCGGCCGCGTTGATTCCCCTCCAATGTCGACGATGTCGGCGCCATCTTCCAGCAGGCGCAGCCCGTACTCCACTGCGCGATCGCTGTCGAAATGCACTCCTCCATCGGAAAACGAATCAGGGGTCACATTAATGACGCCCATCACCAGCGTGCGCTTTCCCAACAGCAGGGATCGCGATCTTAGATTCCATTCAAACACCGGACGCATGGGCCCGATTCTAAACCCAGCAGTCAGCATTCAGCAGCGCTATAGCCAATGCTACAATCGACTGTCACATGCGTCGAAAACACGCGCATTTCGCGATTGTTTCCTGCCTGCTCCTGGCGACGCAACTGTACGCCGCGTCGCATGATCCAGTTGCAAAACGCATTGACGCCATCCTGGCCGCTCCGGATTTGGCCCGTGGATTTTGGGGCATCGAGGTAGTTTCACTCGATAGCGGAAAAATCATTTACGCCCAGAACGCCGACAAGCTGTTCACTCCCGCTTCCAACACCAAGCTGTTTACCACCGCAGCGGCCGTGGCCTTGATCGGACCAGATTACACTTCACGCACAACCGTCGAAACCAGCGGAATCCTTGATAAATACGGACGTCTCACCGGCGATCTGGTGTTGGTCGGCCGCGGCGATCCCAATCTTTCCGGCCGCGAATTGCCCTACAACTTGAAAACGGCGCGCAACGATCATCCCATTCAGGTGCTCGAGCAACTCGCGGATGCGCTGGTACAGAAAGGCGTGAAGTACGTCGATGGCGACATCGTCGCTGACGATTCCTATTTCGCCTTCGAGCGTTATGGAGAAGGCTGGAGTCAGGATGATTTAGTTCTGGCGGATGGCGCTCCGGTTTCGGCACTTACCATCAACGACAACGTCGTGTTCGTGAATATTCTTCCCGCGGATCGCGCCGGGGAACATGCCTTCGTCAGCATCACGCCGTTTGCGGATTATTATCACATCGACAATCGCATTATCACTACGCCTGCGGGAACCGGCCGAAAGATTTTTATCAACCGCGAACCCGGATCGACTTCGCTCACGTTGTGGGGCAATGTGCCGCTTGATGATGCCGGCGCGAATGAAGCTCTCGCGATCGAAGATCCCGCGGAATTCGCCGCTGCTCTCTTCCATCAATTGCTGGAAAAGCGCGGCATCGTGGTTTACGGCAAACAAAGCACGCGGCACACGGAATTGGCGAGTCTTTCCACTTTGACAGTTACGGCTATGGCGCCCGCGCGTGGTGGTGACGAATCTTCGCGTACCTTGCCGAATCAGCCGTTAGTGCTGGCTAGCTATCAATCCAAGCCGCTGATTGAAGATGTGCGCGTGATCAACAAGGTCAGCCAGAATTTGCATGCCGAAATCCTGTTGCGTTTGCTGGGGCGGGAGAAAGGCGCGGCGGGCACCGTCGCAGGTGGGCTTGAAGTGCTGCACGGTTTTCTCGAATCAAGCGGGCGTACCCGGCGACCAATATGTTTTTTACGATGGTTCTGGCCTCTCCCGTCAGAATCTGGTCACGCCCCATGCCGTGGTGCAACTGTTGCGCTACGCCGCGAGCCAACCGTGGGGATCGAGTTTTCGGGGGACTCTGCCGGTTGCCGGGATCGACGGTTCGCTTGCGGATCGCTTCCCGAATCTTGATCCGCGAACGCACGTTTATGCCAAGACCGGGTCACTCGGCGGAGTGAAGGCGCTCTCCGGCTATGCAATTACCGCGCGCGGCCAGCAGGTCGCGTTTTCCATCCTTTCCAACAATTTCAACCTGCCTAACAAACGAGTTCTTGACACCATCGACAGCATGGTAGAAGCAATCGTGAATGAGAAGTAGAACAGCATTCAGCACTTAGCAATCAGCATTCAGTACATCGCTCACAAACTGTTTTAGATGGAACTGCTGAATGCTAAGTGCTGAATGCTTTTTTCACCTCGGCATTTTCTTTGCTTGACGATCACGCACAGCACGCACTCCGCCGGGACCAGTGCCGGTCGGGGGTTTGCGCATTCCTTCCAGCAGATCTTTCAGCACCGTCGCGTTGTTTTGTTCTTCGTTCCTGGAGGCAAAAAGCAAGGTCAGCTTCTTGCGTTGATTAGCCAGGCGATAGAGTTCACTGAGCGCTTCCACGCATTCTGGGCGGGCCAACTCTTTGAGATAACGCTTGCGAAACATTGTCCATGCATCAGGACGCGCATGAAACCATTTGCGCAACGCGTCGGACGGGGCCAGATCGCGCAGCCACTTGTCCACCGCCGCACGATCCTTGCTCAAGCCGCGAGGCCAGAGGCGGTCCACCAGAACCCGCGTTCCGTCGGTGCGGGCCGGTTCTTCGTACACTCGTTTTACGTTTACTCGTTTCTCTGTCACTCGATTCCCGCACCAGTCATGGCTTTGCTTTATTATTGTAGCGGTTTGTTTTTGGGTTTGACGGACAAATGGAACGATCTCGCATTCTTATTTCTCGACAATCTCGAAAGTTAAAATTGTTTGCTCTGAGTCTATGCGGCTCTGTGATGATGGTATCGTTTCTGGCCGGTTGCGAAGTCCAACGCCGCAAGAGTGACGCTGAACTCGGACTCAATCCGCAACAGATCGCTGGGCGCCGGATTTACGACAATTATTGCGACCGTTGCCATGCGCCTTACTCTTCGAGGGGCCGGCAAGGCCCCAGCATGAAAGGTATTTTCCAGCGGCCATATCTGCCAATGAGCGGGATGCCGGCGAATGACGACCGGGTCACGGATATCGTTCGCTTGGGGCGCAACAAGATGCCAGGCTACGCCCAGGTCCTCAGTCAGCAACAGATCAACGACCTGCTGGCGTATCTGCACACTTTGTAGGGACACGTCAACGTCAGCGGACAGGAGTGTCCGCTCTACACTTTGGACAGAAGTGGCTCCCGCATTCGCGCATGGGTTTGACATCATGTGTTCGGTTCCCTACCCTTGTTTGTCCTGAGCTATGAAGATTCTCGTCATTGGAAGTGGCGGACGCGAACATGCACTGGTGTGGAAATTACGCCAGTCTCCGCGTATTTCGCAGGTCTATTGCGCGCCAGGCAATGCTGGCATTGCCGCCGAGGGGGAATGTCTGCCCGTCGATGTGAAAAGCGTTGAGTCCCTGCTGGCCCTTGCGGCGCAGATCAAGCCCGACCTGACGGTGGTGGGCCCGGAGTTGCCGCTGCAACTGGGCGTGGTGGACGAGTTTACGCGTCGCGGATATCGCATCTTTGGCCCCACGCAGGCTGCGGCGCAGCTCGAATCCAGCAAGAGTTTTGCAAAAGAGTTTATGCAGCGCCATCATATCCCAACCGCTCACTATGCCATCTGCGACAGCCCGAAGGGTGTTGGCGAGGCCTTGCCGCATTTCCATATGCCGGTGGTGGTGAAGGCGGACGGATTGGCCGCGGGCAAGGGCGTAGTGATCTGCAAGAGCAAAGAAGAGGCTTCCGCGGTTGCGGCAGACATGCTCAGTGGGAAGATGCTCGGTGAAGCTGGCGCGCGCGTGGTGCTCGAGGAGTGCCTGAAAGGTGAGGAACTTTCTTTTCTGGTGCTAAGCGATGGCGAACGCGTAGCTGCGCTGGCGGCGGCGCAGGATCACAAACGCGTGGGCGAGGGCGATACGGGCGCGAACACTGGCGGCATGGGAGCTTACTCGACGCAAGCCATGGTGGATGCGCAGATGCAGAACTGGCTGTTGCAGCACGTGGCGCGTCCCGTAGTTGCTGGAATGAAAGCAGAAGGCACGGAATATAAGGGTGTCCTGTATTGCGGCCTAATGATGACCGCGCGTGGACCGATGGTGCTTGAGTTCAACTGCCGCTTTGGCGATCCCGAGACGCAGCCGATTCTGATGCGCCTTGAAAGTGATTTGGTGGAGGCGCTGGAAGCGTCGATTGAGGGCCGGGTCAGCGATGGCGATTTCCGCTGGTCACGGATGCTTCGGTTTGCGTAGTCATGGCTTCGGGAGGGTATCCGGGCACATTCGAAGTGGGCAAGAAAATCAGCCGGATCGAAGACGCGGAGAAAGTTGCGGGCGTGAAGGTTTTTCACGCAGGTACGAGCAAGCACGATGATGCGTACTTTACCGCCGGCGGGCGAGTATTAGGGAGTTACTGCTCGAGCGGTCAGCCTTGACGAGGCGGTGAAGCGCGCCTATGAGGCGGTGGGGAAGATCAGCTTCGGGGGCGCGTACTATCGCAAGGACATTGCGGCGCGGGCGCTGAAGAAATAGTTCGTCGTTTTGAGCGTCGAGAAGAATTTGTACGCTTCGGATGAGGAGCAGATCCTTCGCGTTGCTCAGGATGACAACGCGAAACTCAAAGGACATCATGAGCAAGCCACTGGTTTCAATTGTTATGGGAAGCGATTCTGATCTCGACATCATGCGCGAGGCGGCGAAGGCGCTCGATGATTTCGGGATTGCTTACGAGATCGATGTGACCTCAGCGCATCGTTCTCCGGATCGCACGGCTGACTTTGCGCGCAAAGCCGCAGGCCGCGGGATTCACGTGATCATCGCCGGAGCCGGCGGCGCGGCGCATCTGGCCGGAGTGATTGCCGCGCATACAACGCTGCCGGTGATCGGCGTTCCCATTCCTTCCACGCCGCTGAACGGGATGGATTCACTGCTCGCGACCGTGCAGATGCCTGCGGGGATTCCAGTCGCTACAGTCGCCATCGGAAAGGCGGGAGCCACCAACGCGGGAATTCTGGCGGCGCAAATTCTCGGGCTCGCGAGTGAATCCCTGGCGAGGAAGCTGGAGAGTCTGAAAGAGACGCTGGTCAATAGCGTCGAAGAGAAATCGCGCAAACTGAAGATCACTCTGGGCGCTTAGATTCGCCCTCTCGCGGCATGGCTGCGGGAAGTCTGAGCATAGGCGCTGACAAACAAAATGCAGAGATCCTTCGCTTTGCTCAGGATGACGGCGGACTTTTTGAATCTACTGCGACAGCTTGGCTCGTTGATTCTGAGGTGCGCATGCTGCGGCCGATTCTTCTGCTTGTGTTCCTACTGTTTGCCGTGACTATGGAGTTCTCCGGTCAAGACCGTTCTTACGGCCGCTCGGTGGTGATGACGGATCGCGGCATCGTCGCCACCAGCCATTACCTGGCCTCGCAGGCCGGGAAGCAAATCCTCGCCAAAGGTGGAACGGCGATCGACGCCGCGATTGCTGCCAATGCTGTGCTCGGCGTCACCGAGCCGATGAATAACGGGATCGGCGGCGATTTGTTTCTCATCTACTGGGACGCGAAGACTGGCAAACTCTACGGCCTGAATTCAAGCGGCTGGGCGCCACGTGGACTTTCCGTCGAGTTTCTGGCGAAACACGGCATTACCTCGATGCCCGAGGACGGGATCCACAGCGTCACCGTTCCCGGCGCGGTTGAAGGATGGAGCCAGTCCCACCAGCGCTTCGGGCGCTTGCCTTGGAAAGATCTTTTTGCTCCAGCCATCTACTACGCCGAAAACGGTTACGCTGTGCCGGAAATCATCCACGACTATTGGGTGGAAGAAGAAGCCAAACTGCAGAAGACCAGTGAGTCGCGGAGGGTTTTTCTGCAGGGCGGCAAGGCCCCGAGAGTTGGCGCCAAGTTTTCGAATCCCGACTTGGCCAAAGTCTCTGCGGCTTGATTGCCGAACAAGGCCGCGACGCTTTTTATAAAGGCGAGATCGCGAAGGCGATCGTAAGCACTTCGACGTCGTTCGGCGGGACCATGCAGTTGGATGACCTGGCGGATTTTTCCGCGGAGTGGGTTGAACCAATTTCCATCGACTATCGCGGCTGGAAGGTTTACGAACTTCCTCCCAACGGCCAAGGCATGGCGGCGCTCGAGATGTTGAACATCATGAGCACGTTCCGGCCCGACCCTGGCGGGCCCCAGGGTGCGGTGGAATTGCACAAGAAGATTGAGGCCATGAAACTGGCGTACTCCGATCTCTATCGTTACAACGCCGACCCAAGATTCGCTAAAGTTCCAGTGCAGGGCCTGTTGTCGAAAGACTTACGCTGCGCAGCGTGCGGCTCTCATCAATCCGAACAAAGCCAATTGCAATCCTGGGCCAGGAAGTCCGGCGACGAGCGACACTGTGTATCTCGCGGCCGTGGACAAAGAGGGCAATATCGCGTCGTTGATCCAAAGCAATTACGCCGGCTTCGGTTCGGGCGTTGTGGTGAATGGAATGGGCTTCGCGTTGCAGGATCGGGGCGCGTTGTTCGTGCTCGATCCCGGCCATCCCAATGTGTTGCAGCCGCGCAAGCGGCCGTTTCACACCATCATTCCGGCGTTCATGGAGCAGGGCGACGTGCACATTGGCTTCGGCATCATGGGCGGCCCAAACCAGCCGCTGGCGCACGCGCAGTTTGTTTCTAATTTTGTGGATTACGGAATGAACATCCAGGCCGCGCTCGAAGCGCCGCGATTCACCGTAGCTGGCAACAGGGTAAGTTGTGACATTCCGATCGAGTCGCGGGTGAAGCCCGAGGTTTTGCAGGCGCTACGCGACAAGGGCCACAACCTGATCATGCACGGGGCCTACACCACGGCGATGGGACGCGGACAAGCGGTGATGCACAATTCGAAGAGTGGGCATGAACTCAGGCGCATCCGACCCGCGGGCTGACGGCGTGGCCGAACCGGAACCACCGGAAATGCATTTTTGAATGACTCAGGACTCTACAGCTTCAGCCCTTTCAAATACTCTCTCAGCGGGCCGCCTAGATCCTTGCGCTTAAGTGCGAACTCGATTGTGGCCTGGAGGAATCCGAGTTTGTCGCCGGCATCGTGGCGCTTGCCTTCGAAGACGTAGCCATACATTTTCTCTCTCTTCAGCAGGGCGCGCATGCCGTCGGTGAGTTGCAGTTCGCCGCCGACGCCAGCCTTGGTTTCTGCGAGGTGTCAAAACCGCCGGCGTCAAAATGTAGCGGCCGATTACGGCGAGATCCGACGGGGCTTCTTCCAGTTTCGGCTTCTCCACCATGTTTCGGATTTCGTAAAGTCGGCCGTCGAATCGTCCGTCTGCCGGTTTTACATCAAGCACGCCATAAGCAGAAATCGCCTTGCCTTGGATAATCTGAATCGCAATCACCGACGATTGAGTCTGGTCGAAAACGTCAATCATCTGCTTCAGGCAGGGAGGGTTAGCGTCGATGATGTCGTCGGCCAGCAGCACTGCGAAGGGTTCATTGCCCACCAGTTCGCGCGCCATGAGCACAGCGTGGCCCAGGCCGAGCGCTTCTTTCTGCCGAACGTAGGCAACGTGGATCATGTCCGAGATGCCGCGCACGATTTTGAGCAAATCGGTTTTCTTGCGCTCCTCCAGCATCTTTTCCAACTCGTAACTGACGTCGAAGTGGTCTTCGATGGCCTGTTTCCCGCGGCCGGTGATGATGATGATCTGGTCGCATCCCGAAGCCAGCGCCTCTTCCACTCCGTACTGAATGATCGGCTTGTCGACCAGCGGCAGCATTTCTTTGGGTTGAGCTTTGGTGGCGGGCAGGAAGCGCGTGCCCAGTCCGGCGGCAGGAAATACGGCTTTGCGAACTCTCATGGCCATAAAGAATCAGTTGTCAGCAACGGTAAGTACGCGTCGTGATAAACCAAACTAATGATTGTACCGGATTGTGATCGCCTGCCGGGACGCCTTCGCGACTTAATGTGAAGATGTATAGGGTGCCGAAAATCGCAAGAGGGCATCGGGGCGCCTGTCTAGCGTGTTAAAATTCCGGGAAGTACCTCCATGCCCGGGACCCCATTGATCGAGCTAGCGCCGTCGATTTTGTCGGCTGACTTTGCCCATCTGGCGGACCAAGTCCAGCTTGCGGCCGAAGGCGGTGCCAGCGTGATCCACGTGGATGTCATGGACGGGCATTTCGTTCCTAACATCACCCTCGGACCGCCCGTAGTGAAGTCGTTACGCAAGATTCACCGCTTTGCCCCTGGATTGCCACCTGATGATCGAGAATCCCGATCAATACATTCCCGGCTTCGCGGAGGCTGGGGCCGATTGGATATCGGTTCATCAGGAAGCCTGCACGGCACTTGAACCGCAGCCTGCATCTCATCCGGGAGCATGGCGCTCCGAGCGGGCGTCGTGATTAACCCAGCCACGCCGGTCGAAACATTGAGCGAGGTGCTGGACATCGTGGATTATGTGCTGGTCATGTCGGTGAATCCGGGATTCGGAGGTCAGAAGTTCATTCCCGGAGCAGTGCATAAGATCCGCAGGCTGGCGGAACTTCGCGAGCAGCGGCGGCTCAATTATCGGATTGAGGTTGATGGCGGCATTGCTGTCGACACCGTGGCCGAAGTAGTACGGGCGGGAGCCGAAATTCTGGTTGCAGGCAACGCCGTGTTCGGAAAAGGCGATCCAAAGAGTAACGCGCAGAAACTGTTAAAAGTGGCGACTGAAGCTATGCTGCAAAAGGTGTAGCAGGCGCCTGGGCAAAGCCAGTTCAGGGGCCGGCCCACGATAGTCTGAGCAATACAGTTCAGGGTCTGAGGGTTCATATGTCTCGTCGTATTCCGGTGATGCTTCTTTTGGGCGTGCTGGCTGTGACTGTGGCTTGCACAAACAAGAAGGTCAGCAACCCAATCGCGAATGTCGATTCAAAGCAGCCTGACAAGGTTCTATTCGACCGTGCCATGGACGCGATGAAACATAACCGCTTCGACGTGGCGCGCCTCTCGCTCCAGACTCTGATCAACACCTATCCGGATTCGGAATACATTGCGCGCGCCAAGCTGGCGGTAGCTGACTCCTGGTACGCCGAAGGTGGTTCGGCATCGTTGGCCCAGGCAGAAATTGAATACAAGGATTTCGAAACCTTCTTCCCCAACATGCCGGAAGCGGCCGAGGCCCAGCTGAAGCTGGCCAACATTCACTATCAGCAGATGGAGAAGGTCGGATCGGGATCCTACTCATGCGATGCGAGCGGAGGAAGAATACCGGCAGCTGATCATGCAATATCCGGACAGCAAGCTGGTACCGGAGGCTAAGCAACGCCTCCGGGAAGTGCAGGAAGTGATTGCCGAACGGGAATTCAGCGTTGGACGCTTCTACTACCTGCGGCAGTCGTATCCAGCTGCGATCGCGCGCCTGGAATCTCTGGTCGACAAGTATCCGCTCTACAGCAAAGCCGATGAAGCTCTTTACCTGCTTGGACAGTCGTATGAAGGCGAGATCGCCCTGGTGCGGGCCCGTCCGGGAAACGAAGCTGCCAAGTCCCGCATGATCGCTGATTTCACGAAAGGCGCCGCGGCAGCTTACGGCCGCATCCTGACTCGCTATCCAGTCATGGATCGAGCAGATGACGCCAGGACAAGGCTTCTGGCCCTGCACCAACCGGTGCCGAGACCAACCAAGGCGGCCGTCGCGCAAAATAAAGCGGAAGAAGATAGCCGGCGTGAGCCGAGCACGTTTTCGAAGGTCATGAAAAGCTTCGCAGAAACATCCCGACGTGGCCGATGCGACGAAAGTAGGCGAGCCTACGCTGGTCGATCCCACCCCATGAGCGCAACTCAGGTGATGCAGGCGGCCACGCGGGCCGCGATTGGAACTGGTGGCACCGACAGCCACTCTGTTTCCATCGAAACCGTCAATAGGCGGAGCGCCTGGGGCAGATCAGCCCGCTCCTCGTTCAGATACTCCAGTCGCCGGCGGATGCGGCTGCCAGTAAGTCCGGCAGCAGCCGATGCCGCCCGCAGCCACTCAGCCTGACCCGAACGAGTTGAAACCCAACGCCGGACCGGCAGATCCTAATGAGCTGAAACCCAATGTCAGCGACGATAGTGGCCAGGCTTTGCCTCCCCCGCAGCAGGTGAATGAGATCCAGACCGGAGCGGCCAGCCCAAGCGGCGAGCAGTGGAACCAGCGCTGCCACAGCAAGCGATCCGAAAAGCAGCGCTTCCTCGGCGTCTTCCTCGACCGATCAAGCCGACGACAGCGATACGACCGCTTCCAGCAAGCATAAGAAAAAGAAGGGCATCCATAAAATATTGCCGTTGTGAACGCGGACTTCTTCGTGTTTCCTATGGTCTGGTTTGGGCGGTCCAGGCTTTGCGCCGTTGGTTACTGGCCCGTCGTAACCTGTTTAATGTCGTATCCTCATTGACTTAGAGTCCGGGACAAGTTAACTTCGCGCTATCTCCCCTTTTTTCAGATAAAAGGACATCGCTTGGCGCGGAAAATACTGCTCGCCGATGACAGCGTGACAGCCCAGAACATGGGCCGGAGAATCCTCAGTGACGCCGGCTACGACGTCACTACGGTGAATAACGGGTCGGCGGCGCTTAAGAGAATTGCCGAATCGAAACCTGACCTCATCGTGCTCGATGTGTATATGCCGGGCTATGGTGGGCTGGAGGTATGCCAGCGCCTGCGCGAAGCGCCGGAGACGGCGCGCATTCCCGTGTTGCTCACCGTCGGCAAGCTGGAGCCCTTCAAGGCGGATGAAGCGCGCCGCGTGCGGGCTGACGCCTTCATCGTGAAACCGTTTGAAGCCAGCGAACTTCTCACTGCGCTTACCAAACTGGAAGACAAGATCGTTCCGCAAAGTCAACCCACACGGCAGAGCCGATTTGCCAAGGCACTGGCCGGGGTGGAAGAACTTAATCCTTCGAAGGAATTCGGCAACAGCGAGACCGGATGGAAGAACCGGCTGTCGATTCCGCCTCCGCATTCGAAACATCGTGAAGTTGCCGCCCGCAGGAACCATCGGCCGTAGTCGCGAGTCTTCGCGAGGCTGTAAGACTGAGGAACCCAAGCCCGCCGAAATGAAGTCGGGATTGGAAGAAGCTTTGCTGTCCTCCATGCCGCAGGATATTACAGCTGAGGAGATTGCGGCCATAAAAGCTGCCGCTGCGGCGCTCAGCACTCCGGGCAATGAATCGACTTCCAGGATGCGCCGGTCCACTGATCGAGTGGCAGCCCCAATTCAAGAGCCTGCTGCGAAGGTCGGAAGAGTTGCCAGCGGAATCTGTGGTCAGCGAAGTAACTCCAGCAACCGCGCCAGTGGAATCCTCAGCAGCAACAACCGAAAACAACACGACCGCAGAATCCCTATCCGCAGCCGATATTCCCACTGAAACAGTAGTGCCAGACCAAGCGATTGTTGCGGCGTCTGAACTTCTCGCAAACGGCGGCCGAGGTCAGGGAATCTTGGCGACGAAGAAGTCACAGCGGCACTGGCCTCATTGGCGCCGACGAACGGCCATGGCGATGCGGAGCAAAGAGAAAGAGAAGCAGAGAAGTGGGAGATGGGAATCGCGGGAGTTGGTTCCTGTGACGATGGCAGTCGCTGGTGCAACGCAGGAGTTCAGCGGCCCCAGATGGATTGCCGAACCGGTTCCGCTCAGAGATGACGAGGCGACGCTCATCCTCGAACAAGAGATGGAAAAGGCTTACGCGGCTTTCGCCGCAGCCGACGCCGCTGGAATGAGTTTTGCGAGCTCGCCGGCTCATGAATTTTTTCCGCCGATTGTGGAAGCGCCGGCAGCCGCATCAGAAATTCCGCCGTCCTCGGTCGAGTCGTTTTCAAACTCTGGTAGTTCTGAATCAAACCCACAAGAGCCCATGCCGCAAACGGCTACTCCAAGCGATGACGAATCGGTTGCGCATCAGCCCGAAGTAAATTCGGCGGTTGTCCCCGTAATCGCAGACGTAATCAGCGAGAGCACGATGTCGGAGAGCAGCGAGAGCGCAGCTTATGCAGCCGCCGCCTCGGCCAGCCCAAGCGCGGCCGAGCCGACGATCGCAGATGCGACTGCCGCCGCCCCCAGTCCGGCGCTGACATCTTCAGAAAACGTCGTTGCTACCTCCGAGCCCGGCGAACGGCAAGGTGAATCGGAGCTGGCTGCGGCTTGGGCAAACTGGAAGCAGATCCGCGAATCCGTCATTGGATCGCAAATAGATAGTTCGCAACTCAGCTCGCAGATTGCCGATGCGGTCACGGCGCCGAAAGAAGACACCGCTGAAGCGAAGTCCGACTCTCAGCTCGAAGATTCGCACTCTGCGGGCGAAGAAGCCACCGAGATCGCGAACATCGTGGATAGCGTCCTCGCCGACCTCAAACCCAAACTAATGGCAGAGATCGCGAAGAAGATGGGCAAAGAGAAGAAAAAGTAGTCTCGCCCGAACCCACTCGAAGTTTTAGTGAGTTTCTTTAGGAGGGTCCTCGGGCCAATAGGCAACTCGGGTGTCGGCTTCCCCTAACACTGCTCTGCCATTTACACCCTTTGAGAATTGTAACGTCACCCTCGCACCTCCCATTTCCTGGACGCGTTTGACCGCGTTTTCAAACCGACTGTAAGATCAAAGATCAGCTTTCAGCTCTCAGCCGTCAGCACTCAGCCCAGAGAATCTCTCTTGCATCCCTGCAATAGAAGCATTCTTGACTCATTGCTGAATGCTAACTGCTGAATGCTGCTTTGAAATCATGGCCCACGATTTGCCTAAAGCGTACGAGCCGGGCGCGATTGAAACGCGCTGGGCCGAGTACTGGATCAAGGAAAAGCTGTTTTCCGTGCCGACGCCTCCGCCGGGAGAAACGCGTCCCGTGTTCACGCTCCTGTTGCCGCCGCCCAATGTCACCGGACAATTACACATGGGGCACATGTTTGGCCAGACGCAGATGGACATTATCGTGCGTTGGCATCGCATGCGTGGTTTTCTGACTTTGTGGCTGCCCGGTACGGATCATGCTGGCATTGCGACGCAAATGATGGTGGAGCGCCAGCTTGCGAGCTGAGGGCAAGAATCGCCGCGACATGGGGCGCGAGGCGTTCATTGAGCGCGTCTGGGAATGGAAGCGGCATTACGGCGGCGCGATTCTCGAGCAGATGAAGCGGCTCGGCGCCTCGGTGGATTGGGACCGCGAATATTTCACGATGGACGAGAATCTTTCGCACGCGGTGCGCGAAGTCTTCGTCCGCTTGTACGAAGAAGGATTGATCTATCGCGGCAAGTACATCGTCAACTGGTGCCCGCGCTGCGGAACGGCGATTTCTGATCTCGAAGTCAAGCACGAGGAGATTGCGGGCAAGCTTTACGAGATACGCTATCCGGTTGTCGGTGCGAGCGAATTCATCACGGTGGCCACCACGCGGCCGGAGACCATGCTCGGCGACACGGCCGTTGCGGTGAATGCGGGAGACGAGCGCTACAAGCATCTGCAGGGAAAGAAAGTTTTGCTGCCGTTGATGAATCGCGAGATCCCGATCATCACCGATAATCTGGCGCAGCCGGAGTTTGGGACGGGTGCGGTGAAGGTGACGCCGGCACACGATCCCAATGACTTCGAGGCTGGACTACGCCACAATTTGCCGCAGATTGAGGTGATCGACGACCAAGCCCGCATGAACGAAAATGCGGGTCGGTATGCCGGATTGGATCGCTATGAAGCTCGCAAGCGCGTGCTGGAAGACCTGCGCGAACAGGGCTTCCTGGTCGGCGAGAAGGATTACGCCATCTCGATTGGAAAGTGCGATCGCTGCGGCACGGTAGTCGAGCCACGGCTGTCGACGCAATGGTTCATCAAAATTGCGCCGCTCGCGCAACGCGCAACCGAAGCCGTCGAGAACGGCGAAATCACGATTGTTCCGGAAAACTACAAACAGATTTACCTGAACTGGATGCATAACATCCACGACTGGTGCATCTCGCGGCAACTGTGGTGGGGACACCGGATTCCGGCGTGGCATTGCACGTGTGGCGAAATTATCGTGGCTCGAGAGGCTCCGGCAAAGTGCACGAAGTGCGGCGACTCCAAGCTTACGCAAGACACTGACGTGTTGGATACGTGGTTTTCCTCTGGCTTGTTGCCATTCACGACTTTAGGTTGGCCGGTAAAGACGCGTGATCTGGAAGTTTTTTATCCAACCACGCTGCTCATCACGGCATACGAGATTCATGTTCTTCTGGGTCGCCCGCATGATCATGTTCGGTTGTCATTTCATGCAAGGGCATCTACAGGATCCGAAGATGAAGCAAGCCAGCGGCTGGGGCGACAAGAAAGACGACAGCGTTCCCTTCCGCCAGGTTTACATTCACGCCCTGGTGCGCGATGCCGATCGGCAGAAGATGTCGAAGACCAAGGGCAACGTGATCGATCCGCTCGACATCATCAAGCGTTTTGGAACCGATGCTACGCGCTTCACGCTGGCGGCGATGGCTGCACCGGGGACCGACATCGCGTTCAACGAGAGCCGGACCGAAGGCTACCGCAACTTTGCAAACAAGATTTGGAATGCGGCGCGGTTCATGTTCATGAACATTGACCGTGTAGAGCCGGGGCTTAGACCTGGGACCGAGGCAAGCGGCGGAGTGGCGGGCGTTGAAGCGGTCGCACTGGAGGATCGATGGATCCTTTCGCGATTTAATCGTGTCACTAAAAGCGTGAACGAGTCGCTGGAGACCTACCGCTTCCACGAAGCCGCCAATCAGATCTACGACTTTTTCTGGGGCGAGTTTTGCGACTGGTACATCGAACTGATTAAGCCACGGTTGCTGGACGGGGCTGACCGCCAATCAGCCGTATCGCATGTTCTAATTTGCTTGGTATTTTTGAAGCTGCGCTGCGGCTGTTGCATCCGGTGATGCCGTTTATCACGGAAGAAATCTGGCATGCGATTTACGATGGTCATCCGCCTTTGCAGTCGATTGCTCTGGCACCGTATCCGCGGGCGGATGAGAAACAGTTGGACTTGGCTGCCGAGACCGAGATGGCGATCTTGCAGGATCTGATCGTCAGCGTGCGGAATTTGCGGGCAGAGTTGAAGGTCGATCAGAAACAGCGCGTGCCAGTTCAGGTCTTCGTTAAGAACCGGAGATTCGCAAGTTGATTGCACAGAATCAAGGCTCCGTGGAGCGGCTGGCGAACGTCGAGAGGATCGAGTTCGTCGAGAATTCGTTGGCGAAGCTATCAGCCACGCGTCACACAGCGCGTTTCGACGTGCATGTCATCTATGAGAGAAAGATTGATGTCGCCGCAGAGCGCGAGCGGCTGAAAAAGGAACTGGAGCAGATCGAAAAAGAGTATGCCAACGGCCAGCGTCAATTGGGCAACGAGCAATTTCTCGCGAAAGCTCCGGCGAAGGTTGTGGAGGGAATTCGAAGGCGGGCGCAGGAGCTGGAAATTCTGCGGGAAAAAGTTAAGAGTAAGCTGGATGAGTTGACGATAATGCTGGGAAGGCGAGGACATCCGTTCTCCATCTATGAGCAATTATGGACTGGAATAGCCGACGCATTACTGCTGTGATCGAGAACGCGCTGCTGGAGGATCGGGCTACGCGCGATGCAACCAGCTACGCCTGCATTGACCCCAACCAGCGTGCCTCCGCCACGATTCTCGCCAAGCAGGATTGCATCCTTGCCGGCATTGGCTGTGTGTCGCGCATTCTGGACGTGTATGCGGCTTTGGACGGCGCGGTTACCTCGCATTATGAAGTCACTACGCATCCCGAAATATTCGATGGCATTCGCTTGCGTTCGGGGCAGTCGATTGCCGTGATCCGGCACAATGCGCGGGTGATTCTTTCCTGTGAACGCGTGATTCTGAATTTCATGCAGCGGTTGAGTGGGATTGCGACGTTAACGCGCCAATTCGTAGATGCTGTTTCGGGTACTAAGGCGCGAATTCTGGACACGCGCAAGACTGTGCCGGGATTGCGCATGCTGGATAAGTATGCGGTGCGTTGCGGAGGCGGACAGAACCATCGTCTCGATTTATCGGACGGCGTCTTGATCAAGAACAATCACATCGCGCTGGCGGGAGGCATTGTGCCCGCGCTGGAACGCGCGCACAAGAACCGGCGAGGCGAACAGATTATCGAGATCGAAGTGCGCACGCTGGAGGAGTTGGAGCAGGCCCTTGCGCATGGTGGCGAAGCGATTCTGCTGGACAACATGTCGGTCGAAACCGTAAAGCGCGCGGTCGAGCGCTGCTCCAAGGTGGAACGCCGCATTCCACTGGAGGTCTCGGGTGGAATCACACTGGAAAACGTCCGCGCTTACGCCGAGACGGGAGTGAATTTCATTTCCGTCGGGGCGCTCACGCACTCGGCCAAGGCGGTGGATATGAGCATGCGCTTAGCCCCAGCCTGACCCAGGGTTGTCCGCCCGAAGTCCCTCGTTGAAATTCTGGGCATAAGAACATCCTGTCCTGTTGGACAAGTTCTCACGTCCGACGAACCATTCCGAGAGTGCCCTTTCGAGTAACGATTGCGTCCGCAAAGGCGATAGAGTATTCGGAAACCGGAGGCCCTCCCCCATGAATCACCAGGTCCGGCATACAGCCGTTGCAATGTTGATAGCACTGCTCTCTGCAAGTAGCTCTTCTGGAAGCGGTGGTGGATTACACGCGCCTGCTCCCGCGACTCCTGTTGGCGAATCCAGTCCCGAGCAGGGTACAAATTCTACGCGGCTCCCGGCCGCTCGGCCTGCAACATCGGTCAATGTCACCGTGGACGTTCTCAGTGACCGCCATCCGATCAGTCCTTATGTGTACGGCGGGAGCTATCCTCAGAATGCCGCCACGATTACCGACAGCGGCCTTACTGTGGTTCGCTGGGGTGGCGACGCGACCTCCCGCTATAACTGGCAGACCTTCACCTACAACGCGGCTGCCGATTGGTATTTTGAGGATTTTGCTTATTCGGAGATCGGAGACAGCGATTCGGTGCAGTACATCAAAGATGTTGAAGCAGCGGGAAGCAATCCGCTCATGACGATGGTCATGCTGCCCTGGGTGGCAAAAACTTCAGGGTGGAGTTTCTCGGTGGCAAAGTACGGGGCACAGTGCGGGGCGGACCCTTACAACTCCGACGCCGGAGATGGAGTGTTACCAGGGTGCCAGACGAACCTCACTGGAAACGACCCGACGGATGCCGATGTCGAACTGAAGGACTCGCCGCAAAATGGAGATCCTCCGGGAACCGTGTATCGCGACCAATGGGCGCCAGCCCTGGCCGCGGCGTTTGGTAGCGCGCCCCATTTTTACGATATGGACAACGAGATCGACATCTGGGGCAGCACGCATCGCGATGTACATCCCATTCCTTCTGCCTACGACGAAATGCGCGACACCTATCTTGCCGAAGCTGGCGCTTTAAAGGGCTGGGATCCAAACGCGATTCGCTTTGGACCGGTCAGTTGTTGCTGGTGGTTCTATTGGAATGGCGCGAACAATAACGACAAGGGCGCCCACGCGGGCGTAGATTTCCTGCCCTGGTGGCTGAACGAAGTTTATTGGCAGGACCAGTTAGCCGGCACGAGGTCGGTTGACGTTTTCGATATTCACGCCTATCCGGACGGACCAGACACATCCGGCTACACCCAGGCGCAAAAGCAGGCGCTCTCGTTGCGCATCTATCGGGATTATTGGGATCCGACGTATGTAAGCGAATCGGGCGCCATCAATCAGGAGTGGACCACCTTTATTCAGCCGAAAAAACATATTCCGTTCCGCATCCCGCGCATGCGGGCAATCCTCAATATGATCTACCCGGGCACTCCGATGAGCTTCACGGAGTGGAGCGCGGCGTTTGCCGGTGAATCGGATTTCTCTACTGCGCTGGCTGATGCCGACGCCTACGGCATTCTGGGACGCGAACGCATGTATCTGGCTTCGCGTTGGGTTGCGCCTGTCCCCACCAATCCCAACTATCAAGCCTTGAAGTTGTACCGAAACTACGACGGACAGCACGACTCTTTTGCGACGACATCCGTCTCAGCCGCAAATGATGGTAACCCTGACTTCTTCAGCAGTTATGCTGCGCTGAATACGACGGGCACGACTCTGACATTGATGGTAATTAACAAAAGGCCGCTGAGCACAGTTCAAGCGCAATTTGCGGTGAATGGATTTACTCCGCAACAGGTGACGACTTATACGCTGTCCCCCAAGTCGCCAACAAAAATTGTGGCGTCGTCACCGCAGGCATGGAGTTCCTCGATGAAATTCGCGCCTTACACTGCCACGCTCTTGGTAGTGACGGGCTCGATGTCGGCAACACCGAGCGCCGACTGGGATCTGAATCCGGATACGATCATGGTTCCAGCCCGCGGAACAACTGTACTTCAGCCGAAGATTGTTTCCGGGTCAGGGACCGTCACCCTCGGCACTCCACAGTCGGACAGCGGAATCACACTGGTGGTCACGCAGCCAAATCTTACCTCCACGCAAGACGGAAGCATCACTGTGACTGCGGGCACTGCTCCAGGTTTCTACCAATTTACCGTCCCAAGCGCCGACAACACTGGCGTTACCGAGACCCAGAGCGGTTGGATCGTTGTAGGAAATCCGCGGGCAACGTTCACCAAAACCGGCGACCATCAGAAAGGGCAGCCCGGCAGCCAATTGAATTTGTCAGTGACGTTGCACCCTGGCAAGTCTGGCGGAAGCGCGGCGGGCGGGACTGTCTTGTTCGCAACCGATGGGGGCACTCTGTCGAATCGAATTGTCGACACCGACTCGAATGGGAACGCTCCCGTTGTACTTACTTTGCCCGCAAACTCTGGCACCGTACACGTTACCGCTGAAGGCCAGTTTGGACTTGGTCACCCGGTGGCCACTTTTACCGAGACAGTGGAATAGATATTAGACGACTGCAGGCTGCAGTTTGTCGGCGAGAATACTGCTGCGGCGATTGCTGTTTCGCGGTCCATCCCTCATAATTCCCGCATTAAGCAATCGGCGCCAAAACGGAGGTCGCGGGCGACTATGGCCATGCCACAGAAGGCCGCGGCACAAACGGACGCCCGCCTGGGACGCATCGTGCGTCTTCTCATCGATCACGCCACCGTCGTCGTGAGCGGAACAAAAATCGCAGCGGAGATCGGCACAAGTCGCTCGGAGATTTGGCGCCTGGTTCAGCAGTTGCGCGATCTGGGAGTTGATATTGCGGGGCATCCATCAACCGGATATAGTCTGAAGTCCATGCCCGACTTGCTGCTGCCGGATATGCTCGCCCCGCAATTGCAAGGAACAATTTTCGCCAAGCACATTCATCACTATTACAAGATCGGATCGACCAACACGGCTGCCCTAGAAGCTGCGAGCGCAGGCGCTCCTGAGGGGAGCGTCTTTCTGGCGGAGCAACAAACTGCTGGACGGGGCCGGGGAGCCAACCAGTGGCACTCCGAATGCTCGGTTGGAATTTATTGCTCTGCGCTCTTGCGTCCGGCGCTGCCACCATCTGAGGTGCTCGTTATCACACTCGCTGCCGGACTGGCCGTGCACTCAGCGATTCAGGAGATCGACTCGCGAGTAGTTCCGGATTTGAAGTGGCCCAACGATGTTTTGATCGATGGGAAGAAAGTCTGCGGCATCCTGACCGAGATGCACGCTGAAGTCACGCGCGTGCGGTATGTCGTGGTTGGCATCGGGATCAATGTGAATCAATGGAGTTTTCCCGCGGATTTGCAGGCGATCGCCACTTCTCTGCGTTTGGCGACGGGCACCGAGTGGTCCCGCGTCGAAGTGTGCGTGGCTTTGTTAAGATCGCTCGACCGGGAATATCGCAGCTTGCTGGAGAATGCCGACGCGACTGCTTCGATTCTGCACCGTTTTGAGGAGCGGTCGTCTTCGGCCCGCGGACAGCGCGTCGTGGTCGAGGACGGTGGCTTCGAGGGAGTAACGGAAGGCTTGGATTCGCGCGGATTTCTGCAGGTTCGTACCGCGCAGGGTATGCGTACTGTTTTGAGTGGAGTAGTGAGACCGAGTGTAGCTTCTACTCGAGCGGCAAGCTCGGCTTGGACGGCCGTCCTCACGTGTTCTTATATGCTTCTTGTTCTCGATGTCGGCAACACCAATACGGTGCTGGGCGTCTTCGCCAAGGTGGCAAGAAGCGCAGGCGCTAGCTCATGGTGTCGAATCAGCGTCACCGCGCTACGAATTGCTGGTGGCGAATTGGCGGGTTGCGACGGTCGCGACTCAGACGGTGGACGAGTACGGCGTGCTCTTCCGCAATCTTTTCGCGATGGGCTGCCTCGAAGCGAAGGGCATTCATGGCATCGTAATTTCATCGGTCGTGCCGCCTCTTGATTCCACGCTGGGGCAAGTCTGCGAACGGTACTTCAGTACCAAACCACTTTTCATCGAGCCAGGCGTTAAGACCGGGATGCCCGTGCACTACGACAATCCTGCCGAAGTGGGCGCCGACCGCATCGTGAACTCCGTTGCCGCGTTCGAAAAATATGGCGGTCCTTGCGTCATCGTGGATTTCGGAACCGCAACCACGTTCGATTGCGTGTCTTCCAAGGGAGAATACTTAGGCGGTGTCATCTCGCCCGGGATCGGAATTTCGGCCGACGCCTTGTTCGAGCGTACGGCGCGCCTGACTCGCGTGGATATCCGCAAGCCGGCGCATGTGATTGGCAGCAATACCGTAGGCAGCCTGCAATCTGGCCTCTACTACGGCTATCTTGGCTTGGTCGACGGAATTCTGGAATTGCTGGTTAAAGAATTGGGGAATGAAACCAAGGTGATCGCCACTGGCGGCTTAGCTTCGCTGTTCGGTTCGGGGTCGAAACACATTAGACAGGTCGATGAGTTCCTGACTTTGGAAGGGCTGCGCATTATCTGGGAGCGCAACGTCACGGTGAAACCCGCTCGCGAGGCAGCATCGTCTAAGCTTTCTTCCGGAAACAAAACACGCTCGCGCTGATCGTCGAGACAAAACCCTTCGTGGAAAACTACTTCAACTACTTCACCGAAATCGAAGAACATTTTCAGCGACGACGCGGACGCATTCAGTTATCTCCGCTCGATTGGGCGCTCATCGAAACCTGGAAAGATGCCGGTGTCCCGCTAGAGGCTGTGCTGCGCGGTGTTGATGCCGCCTTTGACAAGTACGAGCAGCGTCCGTCGAAATCACAAAAGATCAATAGCCTGGCTTATTGCGCGCAGGCAGTACTTGGTGGCGGCAGAGGAGATGAAGGAGGCGGCGGTGGGTGCAACGAGCCCCGATTCACAGAGCCATCGCGCCAGCGGTTTTCAAGCGTCCGAAATCTCTGCTTTCCTACGCCGCAATGCGGAACAGACTCGACCACGCGAAGCTTCCCGAAGCAAGAGGGATCAATGCGACGCCGTTGGCGAGAGAAACCGCACGCACATTGCGCGAGATCGCCGCCGAACTGGACTCCAACAAGCTGCTGCCGCGATTGGAAGATCTGGAGCGGCGGCTCACGGTGGCGGAGGAGAAACTGTTTGCGGTTGTACTGGCGGCTACCCCTGACGAGCAGATCGTCAGCGTGCGGGCGGAGGCTGGATCGGGAACTGGCGCCGTATCGGCGCAAAATGCCTTCAGCCCAAATCGAACAATTGCAGAAACAGTTTGTGCACAAACGTTTACTGGAGAAATACGGGATTCCGAGACTCAGTCTTGTTTTATATGTAAGCGCCAGCCAATTGTTGTTACTGCAGGCGGAAACGTTCGTTCATTAGCCTCTGCAGGCGTGGCTTGTACAGAATGTCGTAGGCAAATTCTTTGTCGGGAAACATTGCCAGCGCGGCTCGCTTGGCACCGGCCACCAATTCGGAAGCTTCTTCGACGGTGAGGTTTGGATCCTGACCAATCACCGACATCACCATGCTGATCATGATTTGCAGGCGTCGGATATTTCGCGCCTCTTGCTCTCTTTCGCTCGCAACCGCCGGTTGTCCTCGCCGTTCCAAACTACTCATGTGGCCCCCACATCTATATTAGATGTTCCCTGATGCGCGCGCGTTGCGCTCGCCTTTGCCGACTATTGTCGCGGTAACGGGTGTGCAGCGCAATGGCCTCGTTGGTGTAGACCTTCGGTTACCTTAAAAGAAATTGGGCGTGCAGAGATCATTGCGAAAGACTCTTAGCGACGAATTGTCCCCCAGACCGGCTTGGTCGAGTTAGAATCAGACACACGCGCTCTGGAAATAGGCGCGGCGGATTGGTCCTTTCGGCCGATCCTGATCGGAGGTAATGATGGCAGATTCGATTTCATCTGGAAAAGAACGCCCGAATCCGAATGAGAAACTGGTGCGTGTGTTTGATCCGAACAGGAGTCAGAGGCTATGGTCGTGCGCGGCTTGCTCGAATCCGCCGGTATTGACTCGGACTTGACTTCTCTCGACGCGCAACAGGACATTTTGCCTGGCGTGGGTGGAACCGTGATTCTGGTGCGTGAAGAGGATGCGGCCGAGGCACGGCGAATGATCGAGGAATATCGGCAAGCTCCCGACGAACTTGAGACTGCGGAGTTTGCAATCAATGAAGAGCCGCCGGCTGAGAGCTGACGGTTTTTCCGTCAAGGTAGAAAGTGACTGCCCCGTCCATATCTGTCCGGTAGGTAAAAACGTGCGCTGCCGCCAGCCGATCCAGTACTTCCTGCCGGGGATGCCCGTAAACATTGCGCGTGCCTACTGAGATGACGGCGAATCGTGGATGAACCGCGGCCAGCAGTTCGGGGATGGTCGAGGTCGAGCTTCCATGATGCGCGACCTTTAAGAAGGTCAGCCTTCGGATTCTCCTCCACAACCTGTTTTTCTGTTTTCTTCTCCGCGTCTCCCTCCAGTAAAGCGGACGTTGCCCCATAACTGATTTTGATGACCAGCGACTCGTCGTTCGGCCGTGAAGGGTGCGCTTCCGCATCGCGTGGCGGCGCCAGGACCGCGAGCTTTGCACCTCCGATTTCAAGATTGTCACCGGCCCTGTGAAGAACGAAAGGAATCTTCGAGTGCTCTCGCTTCACGGAGAAGAGTCTGCAATTCCGGACTTGGCGAATCCACTCCCAGCCACAGCTCGCGCGGGTGAAAATTGGCCAGTACCGCTGCCATACCTCCCATATGGTCGGCGTGCGCGTGGGTCAGTGCCACGATATCGAGCTGATGAAATCCCTCGAGACCATAGGTAGGGCGAGACTACATCCTCCCCGATATCCAGCTCCGAGTGCATCCAGGGTGGTATACCGCCAGCATCGACCAAAAGCGTGCGGCCCTGCGGCGAAACCAAAAGGATCGAATCACCTTGGCCAACGTCGATGGCGGTGAGTTCAAGTACTCCTTGCCGCATTTGCGGATGCGGCGGAACGGCGCAGATCCAGAAAGCGCTGAGGGCAAGCGCTACCCACCCGATTGCCGCGATCCACCATCGACGACGGCGACTGAGGACCATCGCCAGAATGAGCGCATCCGCGCCCAACAGAATGACGCCGAGTTGTGGTGTGGGCACGCGAGTGTCGGCAATTCGCAAAGCGCCCAGCCATCGCACCGGTCCATTCATTGCGTGAAGGGCAACCGCGCAATCAATGCTGGAAGCTTCGCTAGGGCAAGTGCGGCATAACTCGCCGTGATGGCCACAATCGCGGCGACCATAATGATTTCCGTGAGAGGAACAGCCAGCACATTCGCGGGCAATGCGACCAGTGTTGCGCGATGAAAGTAATAAGCCATGGGCAAAGCGAATCCGGCCTGGAGCGCTGTGGAAATCACAAGAAACTCACAGCCCACAAGCAGCAGCCGCGCGGTACTGATAGCAGGATCAATGGAATGCGCTTTCCGAAAAAGCGTTGCAACCGAGCCGGCAACCATCCTTAGGTCAAGCCGAACCTGCGCCATTGAGGGGGGTAGAGCTGCGTCATAACCAATGGAATTCAGGCTCCTCAAGGCCCGAGACAGGGGCTGCGTCGTTCGCTCCAGAACAGGCGCACTGACGGCAGCAATGATCAGCACGCAGAGGAAGCTGAGCTGGAAGCTTGCTCCCAGCAGCGCTAAGGGGTCGACAATCAGCAACGCCAGCGCCGCCGCCCCGATAGTGTTCAGAATTGATTTTCGGCGATATAGCAGCCTCGCAGCCAAATAGAGCGCAAGCATCAAGGTGGCTCGCCACACCGGAGCGCCGACGTCGGTCAGAGAGGGCATATGCGACGGTGAGCAGAACTGTGATTGCGCTGGCGACGAAATCGCTCACCTGCATACGGCGCAGCAGCCAAAACATTACAAGCGCGAGAACGGCAACTTTTAGTCCAGAGATCACCAGCACGTGGTATGTGCCGGTGCGCTGGAAGTCGGTGAGGGTTTCGCGTCCGAGGAACGAATTCTCGCCGATGAGCATGGCATCCAGCAACGCAGATTCGTCCGGCTTCCAGAGGATATGGATTCTCTCGATCAGACTTCTGCGGAGGCGTGTCCGCCATAGTTCGGCGCGGCTTCCGGCAAAGCCTGGCAGGAGTTCAACCGAATCCAACTTAGTTGAGCCAATTGCCACGATTCCGTTGTCTGCCAGATATCCCGTGTAATCGAAGGCGCCAGGATTTCGAAATTGCGCGGTGGATAAATCTTGGCGGAAACCGCAAACGTTCTCCGTAGCGGAACCAATGTATGGACTGAGCGCCTGATGCTTCGGACTCGTTATTTACCTCGTCTTATTCTCGTGCCCATAAAGGCTGACGCGAAGCCCGGAGTGCACGGTTACGGTTTCACTTCCCGTCTGTATCTCCTCGGTTCCCAAATCTAACCTTTGTTGCACATCGCCCCGGCTTCTTTTCCTGCAGCATTCCTTCCTTGACCACGTGGGCGGTGACGATTACTTCGCGGCCGTCTGCAAATGCGAGAATATCGGTGCTGTCCTGATTATTTGGCGTCCGGACTTGCATCGCCCATGCTCCCGCAACAAAGAGGGCCGCAGACCCAAGTGCAAAAGCGGACCTTCGCCCGAGACCGAAGAAAAAACGCGGCCGATGCTGAGAAAACGATGGCGGCAATCAACCACCACAGCGGCGGACGCCAGACGTAGTACCCGGTAACAATCCCGCCGGCATATGCGACGGAGGCCCAGAGCATAGGTTGCCGCGACAACGGCTTCGTGGAAATGGTGGAAGGTGCGCTTGACTGCGGGTTCACCAGTTCGCCCGAGGGAAGAGATCAAGAATTGGCGAATCGGCTTGGATATTGGAGCCTCCCGTTGTTTCGCAAGGGAAGACTGGTGCTAGAATCATTCCTCGTTCGGACTGCACTACCTGGAAAGATGAAACACACTCTCCAAATGGTAGGTCTGGGGGAACAGATCGACCAGGTGCACCTGCTCTATGCGGTATCCGGCGCTGAGCAGGCCAGCCAGATCACGAGAGGCAGTCGCCGGATCGCAGGAGATGTAGGTCATCCGGTGCGCTCCCAATCCGACGAGGCTCTGGACCACACTTTCCCCCAGACCGCTCCGTGGCGGGTCCACCACCACGAGGTCGGGCCGCGACTTGCTGCCGTGGCTCCGCAAGAAATCAGCGGTAGTCGCTTGGACGGCCTTCACGTTCGAAGGGGAATTGTGGAGGAGATCGGCGTAGGAAGTCTGTGACGATTCAACCGCGATTACCTGTGCAAATCTTCGCGACAGCACGGTGGAGAAGAGACCCACTCCGGCGTAGAGATCGAGCGCCGTTTCGCCCGAACAGCGCTCACTGACCAGCTGCGCCAACTCATTGATTAAATGGCGGTTAACCTGAAAAAAGGCTCCGGAGCTGACGCGGTAGGAGGCATCGTTGGTGTTGTAGATAAGGTCTCCCACTCCCGACGCAGAAATTTGCTTCGGCTCGGCAGTGCCGATCGCGTTGGATAATTTTGCTCTGAAAACCACAATGCCCGCGATTTCCGGCAGAACGCTCGGCAAAGTTGCTGTCCATTCTCTTACCGGAGTGCTCGGGGTTCCGGATTCGCAGGAAGCCTCAATCAGCAGTTGAGTGTCATCAGCATTGGCAAAAAACTCGATCTCACGAATTCCGTCGGGTATCGGGTGTTGGCGTCCCATCCGCCAAAAGGCGGCGATGGCGCGATTAATCAATGGCGAACTGATCGGACATTCTTCGACCGGAAGCAGCTCATGCGAGCCGAATCTGTAATAACCGAGTGCGAATTCCGGGTCGGTCTGAACCTGAAGCCGGCTTCGATTGCGATAATTCCACATGCGGTGAAGCATGAATCTTTACATTGTTTCCAGATCGAGCTTGGCAATGCGACGAAGATTTTCTTTCAGGATCCCCGCCTTGATCTCCAGTTGATGCTCGTAGCTGACGTGCTGGTAGTGGCAGCCGCCGCAGTGCCGGAAGTAAGGACAATTTGGCTCTACCCGTCGGTGGACGAAGCTTGCAGAATCGCCTCTGCCCTGCCTCTGGCAAAACCGCGCTTCTGTTCGAGCAGCGAAGCTTCGATCCTTTCGCCCTCAATAACAAAGGGTACGAATACGGCTTTGCCGGGACCGTGTTCGTCACCGAGGCAGCCGAGCCAGCCCGTCGCCGCCATATACCAGTTTTTCGATGGTGAGTTGCAAGCGAAGATTCTATGTTATCGAGCGCGAAAATCAGAAGGATCATGGATTTGCCGATTTCCGACCATTGAGAATCGGCAATCGAATCCGCCGGTTTGACCCTGTTAAGCGCTACGGGCTAGACTGCGCTTTGCAGCGGAGTATTCCATGAAACCAGTTCTATTGGTCTTCTTCGTGGTGGTTCTGTCAGCGTTTGCTGCATTTGCCGATGAAGGCAATCATCACGAAGATCTGACCACGGATCAGTTGGGCACGGTCCATTTTCCGGTTTCGTGTGCGGCATCAGTGCAGAAACCATTCGAACGCGGAGTCGCGCTGCTGCATTCATTCTGGTACGAGGAAGCCGAGAAAGAATTTGAACAGATCGCGAAAGACGATCCGCACTGCGCGATGGCGCATTGGGGAATCGCCATGAGCATCTGGCACGAGCTCTGGAACCAGCCGGACGCAGCGACCATCGCGCGAGGCCACGCCGAGATCAAGAGCGCCGGATCCCTGCATCCGAAGACCGACCGAGAGCGCGATTACATTACTGCCTTGGACGAATTCTACCGCGGCAAAAAACGCGACTATCACGATCGGGCCAACACTTACTCCCAGGCAATGGCAACCACCTACAAGGATTTTCCCGAGGATCGCGAAGCAGCTGCTTTCTATGCGCTTTCTCTGCTCGCCTCTGAGCCGGACAACGACACAACCTTTGCCAATCGAAAGCAGGCCGCCGCGGTCCTGGAAACGCTATTCAAAGTAGAGCCCGACCATCCCGGAGTGGCGCACTATCTAATCCACAGCTACGACAAGCCTCAACTGGCTCAACTTGGACTGCCCGCGGCGCAACGCTACGCGAAGATTGCTCCGGCCGCTCCTCACGCGCTGCATATGCCATCGCATATCTTTGCGCGGCTTGGCTTGTGGCAGGATGACATTAACTCCAATCTCGCTTCCATTGCTGCTACGCGCAAAACCGCGGCCATGCATATGGGCGGCGAAGGTCACCAGTTCCATGCTATGGATTTCCTGGTCTACGCTTATCTGCAGTCTGGGCGCGAAGCCGATGCGCAAAAAGTGATCGAAGAAGTCAAGGCCATGCCTGCGAAAAAAGACGACATGTATGGGATGGATTTCGACCCACGCACAAGCGCACTGGTAACTTTCACTGCAAGATATGCGCTAGAGATGCATCACTGGGCGGATGCTGCGTCCCTCGCACCGGTGCCCGGGGCGGAAACTGGAGACAATTCGATTACCTACTGGGCTCGGGCAATCGGCGCGGCGCGAACTGGTAATCCGGCCGACGCACGCAAAGACGTGACCGAGATCGAAACCATTCACAGCACCTTGGTGAAGGAGAAGAAGCTGGGCTTTGCGGACGCTGTCGAGCAGGATCGTCAGGAAGCCGCGGCTTGGGTGGCCTACGCCGAAGGCAACAAGGACGAGGCGATTAAGGCGTTGCGGACCGTTGCGGAAAAAGAGGAAGCTGAAGGCGACGAGCCCTTGGCGATTCCCGCGCGCGAGATGCTGGCCGACATGTTGATGGATATGAACCGCCCGGAACAGGCTTTGGCGGAGTACGAGGCGGACCTGAAATTCAATCCGAATCGCTTCAATGGTCTGTACGGTGCGGCGCGAGCGGCGGAGATGGCGGGTAAGAGCGAAAAATCGAACACATACTACTCCCGGCTGGTGAAGGTATGCGATGGATCGAATTCGGCGCGGCCGGAACTCAGCCGGGCAAAATCTCTGCTGGCGCAGAAATAGCTGGAGCCAGAAATTCGTCACTTCTTCTCGATCCTTTGCAGGCGGAAAAGCAGAGTCCCCCATCCCAACTTTGATCGCATCTGCACGCCCGTGTGACTTGCGTCGTCGGTGAACCACGCCCACACCGTGCCTTTGCCCTGCAAAGCGCCAGAAATCGCTTCTGCCTTGACGCGTACCGTTTGGAATGTGCCAGCGGGCACTTTCAACTGTTCGCGGGCTTCTACGCGGACCCTGACTTCCGTGGTTTTGTTTCCGTCGTTGATGGGGAAGGTAAAGCTATTGCCGGGTTGCAGAGGGAGCGATGCCAGATAGTAGAATCCGCTAACCACATCCGTAACGCAGCCCGGAAGGTCGTTTTCAACGCGCTTTTGTTCGCCCGTCTTCAGATTTTTTTCATCGAGTACGCTTTTGTTGCGAGAGTAATCGAAGCGGAGGTCGGTTTGCCGCGAGTGAGAGCCTTCCTCCGTATTTTTCGAAACCCGCAGCGAGCAAAATGTGTGTGGGTCGAAGAATGCCTCAAAATGGTCTTGCACTTTGTACAAGGCGTTCACCACGCCAGCGGAGTTCGCAATCGCCGTGACGTGCTCCTGGCCGCCATCGATGGCGAGCGTCATCTCAGACGTTCCGGCATTGAACAAATGCCATTCGATGCCATACACATAGGTTTGCCCGTTCGGAAACGCATAGTTCGGCGGCGGAGGAATAATTCGCGCCGCAGGCGCCGAGCTAATGGTCGGGAGCGGGGGCTGGCTGGGCTGCGCCGAGGGTTGAGTCTGCGCGTGCAGCGAGGAGACGAAGAGTATCGCGAATGAAACACCATGAGCGATTAGATCTTGAGAAATTATGCATTGTTGTTTCGATAAAGGATTCCAGCGTCTGGTGTGATACAAAATGCCAAGCCGGGGATGTCCGCAAATTTTATCGGCTATAAAGCCGCTTGGCCATCAACGCCGCCATGATCAGTGCAGAACCTAGTGTCGCATTGTACTCGCGATGCTTCCAGTAGAGGTCCCAGGAAAACGATCCGCGACTGCTGACTAAAGGAATTGAGCCGTGGCCAGAGCCGTGGTACCTGGCGCGCGTATTCGGCAAATTCGGCGAAATGCTCTCGCAGGAACATTTCTTCTCCACGGATTACAGGCAAGTAGATCGCCAGAAACATCACGATCAGCCCTGCTCCGATCCACAAATTTCGCGCACTGATGGCAAATCCCACTGCGAAAATCAGAGAGCCCAGGTATAGCGGGTTACGAGTATAAGCGTAAGGCCCGGTGGTCGTGAGCTGCTCATTTTTCCGCACATGACCGGATGCCAGCGCACGGATCACAAGTCCGGGAATGATCAGAGCAGAGCCGATCAGCATGGATGCAGCCGTCGGAGTCGCGAGCCACAAATAGAGCTACGGTGAAAACAAAGCCCAGAGGTACGCGGATGCGCCGTGCGATTCTCGGCCAAGTGAACACTAGCCATGGGCACTCCTCTAGCAACTTTCGCGCGGCAGCAATCACTTCATCGGCGCTAATCTCCATCATGCCAGGATCGGGTTGTCGCGCTGCGGGAATGGGTGGTCGGACTGATAGGGTTGCGCAATACGATGCTGCGAGTCCCGAACGGCCCATTGCGCGCCGGATTCGTGGGTCCGAAGATTGCGACCACGGGCACACCAAGAGCTGAAGCCAAGTGCATGGGGCCGGTGTCGCCGCCTATGAAAACGCGCGCATGGCGCGTGAGCGCAATCAATTCCGTGAGGGAACAGGCAATGCCTCTCGCCGTCGCCGGCGCTGGCCGACTCGACCGCTCTCATCAGTGGACTCTTCGCCTGGGCCGAAATTAATGAGCGATTTCAGACCATCTTCCGCCAGTCGCCTCGCTACTTCGCCGTAGCGTTCCGCTGGCCAGCGTTTTGCGCCCCAGCCCTGCACCCGGATTGAGCAACGCAAAATCGTCTACGGTGTTGCAATCGTTCTTCGTATTGCTTTTCGGTTGCTTCGTCGCGCGGAAATTCTACATTCGGCACCTCCAGCGGACGGGATGCTACCGCTTCCGCCAGTGAAAGATTTTGCTCGACGATGTGGCTGCCACGGGCAATCACCTGGCGCGTATAAAACATGCTCGCGACATTTTCGCGCGGCTGCGCAAATCCGTATACCGTAGGCGCTCCCGACCAACGCGCCAGCATGGCGGATCGAGCCGCACCTTGGAAATCAATTGCCACTTCATATCGTTGAGCACGAAGTTCGCTGAGCCCCGCCGCAATTTGTTCCCAAGTCTGGGTAGAAAACGGAGACCTGCGCCACGTCTTCGTATTCACGGTGTGAATTCGATCGACCAGCGGCCTTCGCGGCGAACGCGGCCCCGAGCGGGGCTCGGACAAAGTGCATAGCAATTCTGCCCACCGCTCCTCAACGATCCAACCAATGGTCGCCTCGGGGAACATTCGTCGTAACGCGGTCGCAGCGGGAAGCGTATGGATGATGTCGCCCATCGAACCTAGACGTACAATCAGCAACCTTCGAGGGGTCGAATGAAATTGAATTTCCCAAAGAACTTGTGGCCGGCACTTGCATACTCAGGAACGTCGCGGTCCGATCCGCGAGCGGATGATCTCTGTTGCCGAATGATCTTTGGGATCACCCACGATTTCCACGCGGCCGCCGCACTCCGCAACCGCATCTCGCTCAGGTACGGTGTCGACGGTGTAGTCCGTTCCTTTTGCATGAACGTTAGGGCGAATTTCACGGATCAAGGCTCGCACGTCGCGCTCGGGGAAAATTACGACCGCGTCCACATCGGCCAGTGCAGAAAGAATCTCAGCCCGTTCTTCAGCCGGCATCAGCGGACGGCCTTCTCCTTTCAACGCCCGGACGGATTCATCAGAGTTGATGGCCACGATCAATCGTCCGCCGAGCTGCTTGGCTGCATGCAAGTAGCGCACGTGGCCGACGTGCAGCAGGTCGAAGCCTCCATTGGCGAGAATGATCGCCTCGCCCGCCCTGCTTCCATGCGGCAACGCGCTGCTTCAGTTCTTCGCGACTGAGGATTTTCTTTGTCGACATTCAGTGGGCTCTGGTCGCCGGGGGTGATTGCTCGAGCGCATCGAGTAACTCCCGCCGCGATACGGTTGCGGTCCCGCGCTTCATCACTACGATTCCGCCTGCGTAATTCGCCAGTTGCGCGGCCTCTTCCGGTGCTGGCGCCCGCTGCAAAGGCAGCGGCGAACGTGGCAATCACCGTGTCTCCCGCTCCGGTCACATCTGTAACCTGATCCGAGCCGAAAATCGGGATGTCTACCGGTTTGTGTTTGCCGGAGAATGCCACCATGCCGTCGCGCCCGCGTGTAATCACGAGCGATTGCAACTTCATGCGAGACATCACTTGCTCTCCCGCCGAGCACAAGCGTGACCAATCGTTACCGATCCGTAAACCCAACGCGGCCTCGACTTCTGGCTCGTTGGGCGTGGCGGCGACTGCACCGGAATATTCCAGCATTCGGTAACGCGAATCGAGGATAACTGGGACTCCATCAAGACGCCCGCGCTCGCGGATCGCGTTGAGGATCGCAGGACTCGCCGCTCCATAACCGTAATCAGAGATGAGCAGCGCATCCGAGGCGCGCGCATACTCTCGCGCAGCCAGCACAAGTTCGCGTTTCAAGTGACGGTTGGGCTCGGTCTCCGGTTCACGATCGACCCGCACCACCTGCTGCCGGGCGGTGTGCGTCATGCCCGCCAAAATGCGCGTTTTGGTCACAGTGGTATAGCTCTTGTCTTTCAAAATCCCGCTCAGCGGAATGCGTTTATGTCGAAAGGCTTTCAGCAGCAAGCGTCCGGCCTCATCATCACCGACCACTCCAACCGGCAGGACGTTGACTCCCAAGTCCGCGAGGTTGTTGATCGCGTTCGCCCCGCCTCCCGGCACGACGGTTCGCTCGCGGTGTTTCAAGATCAGCACAGGCGCTTCTCGCGACACGCGCGAGATCTCGCCAAATACAAACTCGTCGGCCACCAGATCGCCGACCACGGTGACGGTTGTTTTGGGGAACGAGTCGACGATCTTTTTTAGCCGCTCGGTCTCTTTGGGATGTTTGGTCATTTAGAAATCATGTTCCGCTGAATCAGATACATGTTCTCAGGCACCGATTTTCTCACGCCTTGCTCGTCGCTCCGCAATCATCCGCAGCATGGTATCGACTGCGTTAGCCGCGTCCACCAATTCCATTTTGACCGGAATCACAGCCAAAGGTTGCAGTGCGTCGAGATACCTGCCTAGGTTGATGGCATCTTTTTCGGTGGTGACAAAACCTTCTGCTTCGCTCTGCTGGCGCAATTTCAGTAGGTCGTGAATGTCCTGCTCAGTGTAGGCGTGGTGGTCGCGGAACAAAGCCTGAGCCGAAGGCTCAATGCCTGCCGTACGCAATTGCAACAAGAAATTCTGCGGTCTTGCAATTCCGCAGAAAACCACCGGGCGCGCGGGAACATTGGTCAACGAAATCCCCCGCCGCACCCGCCATACCAGCTTGCCATTCAAAGGAAACGATTCCGGTGAAGCACCACTCGTCAGGACAACCGCGTCGGCGCGGGCCAACGAAGCCAGCGGCTCGCGCAGACGCCCGGCAGGAAGCAAACGGTCGCGCGCGTCCTCGGGAGTAACCAGGACGATGTCGAAATCGCGCGCCAGGGCACGATGCTGAAAGCCATCATCCAACAGATGAAGTTGTGTGACCAAAGCTTTTTTCCGCGAACAGGCCAGCTTCGTAACGATCCTCGCCGACGATGACAGGTACTTCCAGGCGGCGAGCCAGCAGCAATGGCTCATCACCAAAGTCTTGCGGCAAACCTCCGGGATCGACGCGCGCGACACCGCGCGTTTTGCGCCCATAGCCGCGGGAGAGTATGTCGAACTTTACCCCGCGAGCCTTTAGCAATTCTCCTAGAACCAGAATAAACGGGGTTTTGCCCGATCCCCCAACCGATAAGTTGCCAACGCTCACCACTGGACCATGCAATTTGTTTGCGCGCGCGATGCCTCGGTCGTACAGCGTGTTGCGTGCCCGCACGCCTGCTCCGAAGATAGAGGACAAAGGATTCATTGACTTGCGCTCAGGACAAGCGCCGATCCGCTCCCACGCGATCACCGACAGGCAACAGTTTTTCCAATGCTTGCAGAGTCCTTTGCGTTGCCCCCATTTGCGTCCGCAGAGTTTCTCCGGCTCGTGTGCCCAGAGCGATCCGTTCGGCCGGGTTGGATATGAGTTCCATGAGCACCAGCGGAAACTCGGCCGGGCCGACCACGCGAACCGCATCTCGACTTTGAAATAAGCTTACGATGTCGCGAAAATTCTCGGTGTGATTGCCTACGATAATGGGGACGCAGTGCAGAGCGGGCTCGATGATATTGTGTCCCCCGCGAGGGACAAGGCTGCCGCCAACAAACGCTATATCCGCCAGCGCGTAAAGGCCCGCGAGTTCGCCGATAGTATCGATCAACAGGACTCCGCCGACAATCGGGTCGCCGCTCCACAGCGAACGGCGCCAGAACCGGATTCCGAGCTGCTCGAGCAATTTGGCCACTTCGCCGAACCGCTCGGGATGGCGCGGCGCCAGAATCATCGCGGCTCGAGGATGGCTGGCCAGAACATTCACGAAAGCCTGCAGCAACATTGGTTCTTCACCATCGACCGTGCTTCCGCAAACAATCACGGGGCCGGTGTTGGCTTGTTGGAACGCCTCACGCAGGCTGGCGATGATCGGCGGCGCAGTCGGGGCAGGCACGTCAAACTTAAGGTTCCCGGTCACCTGGATGCGCTCAGCAGGCGCGCCAATTTCCTCAAGCCGTCGAGCATCTTCGTCGGTCTGCGCGAGGAAAAGATCCACTTGTTGCAAAACTCTGGCCAGCAAACGCCGGAAGCGCCGGTATCCAGACAAAGAGCGGTCGGAGATGCGGGCGTTCACTACGGCAATCCGAGCGCCGCTGGCATGTGCGAGCCGAAGGAAGTTTGGCCAGAACTCAGTTTCCGCGATCACAATCAGTTCGGGCCGCAGCAATCGCAAATATGGCCGGATCGCAAAAGCGAAGTCGAGTGGAAAGTAAAAAACATTCTCCGCGCCGAAGCGGGTTCGAGCCAACTTCTGGCCCGTATCCGTAGTAGTCGAAATGACTACTCGATGCCGGGGAAATTGCTTTGTGAGTTCCAGTACTAAACCATTAACAGCCAGAACTTCGCCCACTGATACCGCGTGAATCCATATCGTCGGCCGGGCTGGCTGAGTCGACCAACCGCCGCGGAATCCTTCCCAATCGCTCACCCAAACCGGCGCGGTACTTACCGTGCCGTAATCTTTGCATCAGCCAATAAGGAAGGCTCACCAGCAGCCCCGCCGCCAGCAGCGCAGTGTAGATCAAATACATGCAGGAAGGAACATTCTACCTGCACACGCGCCACCAAGGCACCACCGTTTGCGAAGCTTGCATCCTATAATCGATAATGATGCCGTTCTCACGTCCAACTTGTTTGTCGGCGCGAGTGCTGACCGCGGCCTCTGTTTCTTTGTTGTCGTCAATCATCTGCCTGGCGGGGAAACACTTTGTCATGCCTGCTGCGCAACCTGCGAAAACTTATCCCGCGCACGACGAACATCCCAACGAAGCAGTCACAGTTGCGCTCAATCCTTACGATATGGCCGACAAGGCGAGCATTTTCTCGGTTCACTATGGCGACATGGGTCTGATGCCGATGTTCCTGGTGATCACGAACGACGGCGATCAGCCAGTCTCGCTAGCCGGGAATGAAGGCGGAATTCGTTACTTTTAATCAGACCAAGATTCCAGCCGCCACGGAGGAGGATATTTACCGGCGCATTTCGCGTCCCGCTGGCAAGATTTCCCAGAATCCGCTGCCTTGGCCCAAGAAGGCCAGTGGCAGCATGAGCAAGGACACAATGGAGGAGGTTCAAAACTCCCAGTTTGCCGCCAAGGCGGTCGAACCCCACGGCACTCAGGCCGGCTTCATGTTTTTTGATGTGTCAGGAATTTCCACTCCGCTCGCGGGTGCGCATTTTTATCTGACCGGCGTGCGGGATGCTAAAGGAAATGAATTGATGTTTTTCGATGTTGCACTGGAGAAATACCTGAGCTCACCCTCCAAGCCGAATTAGCCTCCGGATGAGGCAATCGCCGTGGACCCTCTATAATCGAAGGGTATGGCCACCACGCCGGACACTTCCGTAGCGGCCCGCGCCAAGTACGAGCCTGTGATCGGGCTGGAGGTGCACGTCCAGCTTCTGACCGTGTCCAAGATTTTCTGCTCGTGCTCCACACGTTTTGGTGCTCCTCCGAATACGAACGTTTGCCCGGTTTGTCTGGGCCTTCCGGGAGCTTTGCCGGTACTGAATCGAAAAGCCGTGGACTTTGCAGTGCTCGCGGCGATGGCGCTGGGCTGCCGCATCAACGAGACATCCATTTTCGCGCGCAAGAACTATTTTTATCCCGACCTGCCCAAGGGCTACCAGATTTCGCAGTACGACAAGCCGCTGGCGGAGTTCGGCAGGATCGACATTACGACTGCCAACGGGCCTAAGAAGATCGGCATTACCCGGCTGCACCTCGAAGAAGATGCGGGCAAGAGCCTGCACGAAGGCTTCGCCGATTCCGGCGAGACGACGGCCATTGACTTGAACCGGAGTGGAGTACCGCTGATCGAAATCGTCAGCGAGCCGGACATCGCTTCGCCCGCGGAAGCGCATGAATACCTCACGCGCTTGAAGGAAATCATTCTGTACACCGGGGTGAGCGATTGCAACATGGAAGAGGGTTCGTTGCGTTGTGATGCAAATGTAAGCGTGCGGCCTCGCGGACAGAAACAATTCGGCACGAAGACTGAAATCAAGAATGTAAATTCGTTCCGCTTTATTCGCGAAGCGCTGGAATTTGAAATTGAACGGCAGATTGGGATTGTCGAATCGGGTGGAAAAATCACACAGGAAACGCGGCTCTACAACTCGGCGGAAGGCAAAACCTACGGCATGCGCTCGAAAGAACAGGCGCACGACTACCGGTATTTTCCGGAGCCTGACCTTTTGCCCCTTGTGGTAGATGAAAAGTGGCAGGCAGAAATTCGCAGCACTCTGCCTGAGTTGCCTGAATCGCGCCGCAAGCGCATGGTTGCCGATTACGGCATCACCGACTATGACGCGCAGGTGCTGACAGCTACGAAATCGTTTGCCGATCAGTTCGAGTCGGCGGCGAAAGCCGCGAAGAATCCGAAACGAGTAGCCAATTTGGTGCAGGGCGAGTTGATGGGGCGCTTGAAAGCGAAAGGCCTAGAGATTGAACAATCGCCGATTTCGATGAAAGGCGTGGCGCTATCGGCGGACCTGGTCGAGAGCGGAGCAATCTCGGGCAAGATGCTGAAAGACCTTTACGACCTGTCGTTCGAGCGCAGGCAGGACTTCGTCGAAGTTTACGAAAAGGAAAAGCCGCAGCAGATCACCGACTCTTCCGCGATCGGAAAGATCATCGACGAAATCGTTGCGGCCAACCCTAAGCAGGTCGAACAGTATCGTGCAGGAAAGAAGACCGTCATCGGCTTTTTTGTCGGACAAGTGATGAAAGCCTCGAAGGGGCAGGCAAATCCGCAAATGGTGAATGAACTTCTGACAAGAAAGCTGGAGGGCTGACAAGCCTGTTCAAGAAAATTCTTAGTTGCCAACCGGGGAGAGATTGCGGTGCGCGTGATCCGCGCCTGCCGCGAACTCGGGATCACTTCAGTTGCGGTTTATTCCGACGTCGATCGTGCTTCGCTGCATGTTCGCAAAGCGGACGAGGCTTATCACATCGGGCCGGCAGCGGCCGCAGAATCTTATCTGAACTTCACCAAGATCTTGGACGTTGCGAAACGAAGCCACGCGGATGCGATCCATCCCGGGTACGGTTTTCTCTCCGAGAATGCGAAGTTCGCGCAGGCGTGTGGCGATGCTGGTGTCAAGTTCATTGGCCCTAGTCCGGCATCGATGGAAATGATGGGATCGAAAACCCGGGCGCGGCAACAGATGGAAAAAGCCGGAGTCCCGTTCGTACCTGGGACTTCGCGAGGGCTAGAGTCTGCCGATCAAGCCGAGCAGGTGGCTGGGAAGATTGGCTATCCCGTAATGTTGAAAGCAGCAGCGGGCGGAGGCGGAAAAGGCATGCGCTTGGTGCACAGGCCGGAAGAGCTGAAATCCGCTCTGGAAGCGGCGCAGAGCGAAGCCGAGCGCGCATTTGGCGACCGCGAAGTGTACATCGAGAAGGCAATCGTTAGTCCGCGGCACATCGAAATGCAGGTGTTGGCGGACGAGCATGGCAACACGGTTTATCTCGGTGAGCGTGAGTGTTCCATCCAACGCCGCCATCAGAAAGTGCTTGAGGAGTCGCCCTCTCCTATCGTTGACGCGGAAATGCGGCGGCGAATGGGCGATGTCGCGGTCCGGGTGGCGAGGGCAGCGAATTATACGAATGCAGGGACGGTAGAATTTCTGGTCGATCAGGAAAAGAATTTCTATTTCCTCGAAATGAACACGCGGCTCCAAGTGGAGCATCCAGTGACCGAACTCATCACCGGGCTGGACCTTGTACATCTGCAGATTCGGATTGCGGCGGGCGAGAAGCTGCCGTTTCGACAGGAAGACATTCAGATTCGCGGACACGCCATCGAGTGCCGCATTTACGCTGAGGATCCCGACAACAATTATTTTCCGAGCCCCGGCAAAATCACGTTGTTGCTATCGCCTTCGGGACCCGGAATTCGTCGCGATAGCGGCATGTATGAAGGCTGGACGGTTCCCATCGATTACGATCCGCTGCTGGCCAAACTTATTGGATACGGGACTGACCGGACGCAGGCGATATCGCGCTTGACTCGCGCCTTGCATGAGTATTTTGTGGGAGGCATCAAGACTAACATTTCGCTGTTCCGCCGCATTCTGACTGATGCCGATTTTCAGGCGGGAAGAGTGGACACTGGCTACCTGGATCGATTATTGAAGGCGAAGCCTCCACATGTTCGGCGTGAAGACGAGGAAGTTGCGGCCATCGCTGCCGGAATATTCGCGATGCTGGATCCGACGTCCGCGGTCACTGCAAATGGGAACTTATCTGCGACGGGGAGCGCACCAGCCAATGGAATTGCTGCCTCAAGTTGGAAGCGAGCGGCAAGAGTAGAAGGGGTGGGTTAAGAACAATCATTCTGGCTTCTTCGGCGGCATCAACCCAGCTCGCCAATTTCTTATGGTCTACGACGTCTCCATCGATGGCAAACGCTACCGGCTTGAACTCGAGCGGGAAGAAACACGCTGGCATTGTCGATTGAACGGTCGCGAAGTGGAGATGGATGCAGTGCTGGCTCGGCGCGATGTGCTCTCGGTCTTGATCGCTGGAAAAGCCTATGAGATCAAACGCGAGCGCACAGCGACGGACATGCATCTGTGGGTGGGTAGCGTCCGCTACCTCGCGGAGTTGCATGATCCGCGATCACTGCGCGGACGTCGGGGCGCGACAGCGGATGACAAAGGTCCGAGGAAACTGCTTGCGCCTATGCCCGGCAAAGTTGTGCGTGTTCTGATTGGCGAAGAGCAGCCGGTTGAGGCGGGGCAGAGCATCATGGTCGTGGAAGCGATGAAGATGCAGAACGAAATCAAATCGCCGAAGAAAGGGACAGTACGAAAAATCGTGGCGGCCGAAGGTGCGAATGTGAACGCGGGAGATGTGTTGGCGATTGTGGAGTAGGGCCGGTTGTTAGCTCTTGGCTTTTGAGAACGCGCTTCCAAGAACTCAGAAGTGCTGAATGCATGTACTTTTCAGTTTGCGTTTCCGTTGCCTTCCAACACTTTCTGCGCATAATAATTTTCCACCTTGGCCTGATCGCGCAAAACCTCGTAATAGGCTGCCTTCAGGAGTTGTTCTCGTCGGTCGCGAAGCTGGGAGCGGATTGCCTCCTGCACGCGCGGATCTGATAACTCCCGCTGTCCTGCACTTTCCTTGGTAATCAGTTTCACGATGCGGAAGCCAACAAGCTGCTTGGTCATCGGGTTCACGACCGTGATGACCGGAGTATATTGGCCAGGCTTTAACTTGATGACGGCGTCACGAGTAACGGGGTCGGTGTTTTTCAAGGACGACTCCGGAGTGAAGCCCAAGTCACCGCCATTTCCAGAAGTCTCCGTGTCCTCGGAGTAGTTCATCGCGAGCGTTCCGAAGTCATCGCCGCTGTCCAGGTGATTCACAAGCATTTGAATTTTCTTGCGTGCATCTGCCTCGTTTTGCGCCTTATCGTTCTTTAGATTGTGGACTTGAGGATTAGGCGCGACGGTTACGAAGATCTGAGCCAGATGATACTGAGGCTCGACCAGGTTGAATTCCGACTTATGCGCGTTGTAGTAATTCGAAATGTCCTGATCGGAAACATTGATCTTCGACGTCACTTCCTTGTTCAGAACCTTGTCAACCGTAAGCGACCGGCGAAGGTCGCGCTTGAAGTCGTCGAGGGTGAGTTTCTTCTCCTTCATGCGGGCGTCAAACTCTTCCTTGGTGTAAGGAGACTTGATCTCGTTGAGCTTGCGCTCGACTTCATCGTCGGTGGCCAGGAGGCCTAGTTTTTCCGCGCGACGCATGAGGATCTCATTATCAACCAGTTCGCGCAGAATGCTGAGGCGCAGGCTGGTGGCTTGCTCTCCCACTGGCCGCTGCTGGGAGCCCGCGGTCTGGTTGTCGTAGTACTTCTCGACATCGGCCCGATAGATCTTGCGGCCGTCGACCGTGGCGGCAACATCATCGCCCGCCAATTTGGTTCCACAGCCCACGCAAAACGCAAGAAGAGAAAGAGGCAAAAAGTGCGTGCCACGAAGAGACGAAATAGCGGGTTGGTTTTCAATTGATCCTCTCGACACTACTTGCTGGGTGGCTGTGGATCGCTGGCGGCAGCGGCTGGCGTGTGCGACGGCACCGGGACTCCCGCCCGCTGCAAAGCCGCATCGATGGCTGCCCGCATTTCGCTGGCGGGAAGCGCGCCATCCATTTCCTGCCCATTCACGAACAGAGTCGGCGTGGCACTTACGCCCACGCCCTCGGCTTCGTGCATCGAAGCCTTAATCGCGTCTTCATTCTGCGCCTTGACGCAGGCCTGAAGTTTGGTCTGGTCGAGGTTGTGTTTTTGCCCTTGCTCAAGGGTTAACCGGTCGAGTGCCGCGAACTGCGCGTCGCGCCCCTTCTCGGAATTAACTTCGTGCTGATTGGCGTGAATGTGGTCAGCGAAATCCCAGTATGCATCATTGTTTTGAGCAGCCAGACAATTCGCATTCACTGCGGCGTGCACAGCCCAGGGATGAATGTCCGTCAAAGGGTAATCTTTGTAGACAAATTCCACGCGGTCTCCGTATTCCTTCAGCAGTTCAGGAAACAGCGTCTGGTGCATGCGCGAGCAGAATGGGACACTGGAAGTCGTCGAAGTTGACCACAACCACTTTGGCATCCTTGTTCGCCGCGAGAGGGGCGACCGTTGAGGTCGATTTTTTTCATTGCCTCGACATACGGATCTTTGGTCAGGTCCAGTTTGGTCATTCGAGCCAGAGTTTTGCCATCCTTGGCAAGAAGGAACTCGTAACTCTGCTTTTTCTGGTCGCCGTCCATAGTGATGGTCAAGGCGTCATAATTCGCAAAGTCACTGGGACGGAGCGGGCCGACCGTGATCTTCACGCTAGCCGGAATATTGTAAGTAACCCGTACTTGCCGCTCGATTTTCTGGGTCAGATCGGAGAAGGTACCGGCGCTAATTGAGCGGAGCAGCCAAGGCAAACCAGCATGAGGACAAGGATCGAACGTCGCAATATCGTCACTAAAAACCGCCTATACATTAGGAATAACGGAATAATTAAGATTATCTCACACGCTGCGCACCGAAGCGGCTAACCATGCGGGTTTTGCGCGGATTCCAAAGGTAAAGAGGCGTCTGGCGATCCAATCTTGCGGGAGAGTTGTTCGGCCGGCAATAAAGAGTTCATCGAGCCAGAGCGGAAGCCCTCAAGATCCAGAGTCACGAATTTGAAGCCAAGAGTTTTGAAGATGCGCGTGAATTCCGCTGCCATCGTGGAGCTGAGCGCGCGAGGCAATTCATCGCCAGCAATTTCGAGACGCACAATTTCGCCATGGTGACGCACGCGGAACTGCCGAAATCCCAGAGCGCGAATCGCATCTTCGCCTCGCTCGACCGTGCTCAGAGCCTCGCGCGTAACCGGGCGTCCATACTCGATACGCGAGGATAGGCAAGCCGAAGCCGGTTTGTCCCAGACCCTCAGATTAGCGCTGTGCGCCAGTTCTCGAATCTCCTGCTTGGTCAATCCGGCTTCAAGCAGGGGGGCGGCAACGTGATGTTGGCGAGCCGCAACTTGTCCAGGGCGAAAATCGCCTTGATCATCCACATTGAGGCCGTACGTGATCGGAGTCGAATCCGTGCGCGGCCCGAAAAGCTTCCATCACGGTGAACAGTTCATCCTTGCAATGAAAACAGCGGGAGGCGTCGTTGCGTATGTATTCGGCTCGGTCGAGTTCGCTGGTGTTGATGACTTCGAGCGGGATACGCTGCTCACGAGCAAAATCGACAGCCTCGGCGAGATGGGTACGAGCCAGGCTGGGCGAATCGGCAATCACTGCGAGCATATCCGAGCCCAGTGCTTTGTGAGTAGCCCAGGCAAGGAATGCGGAATCCACGCCGCCAGAATAGGCTACCAACGTCCGGCCCAAAGCCCGGATCTTTGTATCGAGCAATTCACGTTTGGACATGGTCGTCGCTGAAACTGGCATGCAGATATCCTAATACGCCAAGCCTTGGGGCGGTAGCGCTGTTGCGATCTGTTTCTCAGCATCGCCTGTGCTGAAAAGCAGAATCTCGATCCCTTGAAATTCGCGCTGCGCAACGACCGGATAGAACTTCCCCAGCAGCTTGGTGAGTTCAATCGACCTCGCATCCGGCAGGCCCGACTGAGTTTCGGCGTAGGTGAGGACGAGCCAGGCACGCGAATGCTGGGGAATCGATCGTTCCAGCTGCGCATCGTCAGGCTTCTCGACGAAATCAAGAAATGTTACCCGATCACCATGGTGCGGATAAAGAACAACCGGTGCGAGTGACGTAGCTCCGAGCACGGAATGGTAAAACTCGTAGGGCATACGACCCATAGGAACATGAAACAACAGAGCGTCCCCGGATTGAGCGTGGTCCAGTAAGAATCGGGTCGCGGCTCGCCAGTCGTCGCGTTGAATGTCCACGTCCTTTTTGTAATAGCCAGTGGTTCCCGTGAAGGAAAGGACAAGAACAAGTAGAAGTGCAGGCACCATCACCACAGGCCGAAGGCGGTCAATTCCGCAAGCCACAAGCAGCAGAAGCGCGGGCAAACAGAAAATGAAATAGCGGGCGACAAACAATGGCTTGACTAATGAGAGCGCCAAGGTAAGCGCGATCGGAAAAACCAGCCAGCACAAAAGAAAACGGTAACGCCAAGGGTCCCAAGGTACGCGTCGCAGCCTATGCGTGCGCCAAACTGGGGGCAGCGCTGTCAGACACAATGCCGCACACAAAATCAGCAACCATGGGCCTCCGTTGCCGGTCAGATGCAGCGCAAACACCCAAACGTCCCTCAAGCTCGGCCGTTGCACCCAGCGCAGCGGACCGGTACCGGTGGTGGCAGCGAAAGCTAAAACCGGCGACGCCAGGAGTGCGATCCAGCGCCAGTCATTTCTGATCTGCCGAGGAGCCTGCCCTCGATCCAGCATTTTCAGGGAAAGCCACTGCGCGATCACCAGAAGCAGCGAAAAGAATTGAGCATAGACAGCCAGCACGCTGCTGACGACGTAGGCGATTCGGTTGCGCCGCGACGGCTCGCTCAGACAGTTTAGAAAATACAAACTCGAAAGCAGACAAAGAAACACCATCAGCGAATAGCTGCGGGCGTCCTGCGAGTATTGGACGTGATAGGCATTAACCGCAAGCAATGCAGCGGCAATCAGACCAACGCGTGCATCAAAGAGACGGCGTCCCAAGAGGTAGATCACGGGAACAGACGCGATGGCAAACAGAACTGAAAGAGACCGAACGAAAAACTCGCTTCCTCCAAAATGAAGCCAGAAACGAAGAAAGAGATAATACAAAGACATGTTGGCTTCGCGTCGCCACAGGATGCGCGCAAAGTTGTACCAATCCAGGCGGGCAATGGCGACACTTACTCCCTCATCAAACCAGAAGGATTTCGCGGCCAGCGAATGGAAGCGCAGAGCAGCTGCCAAGGCGGTGATTAGAGCCAGCAGGATCAGTTCGAATGGCGACGAAGATCCCTGAGGCGAGGGAGTAATGAAGGATTCCGTGCTCTTGTGGTCAGAAGCGCCGCTTTCAGTAGCGTCCACGATCTTCACGATGGAAATCCATGGTAACGCGAAACGAGGCTGCCTGAGCTAAGCCGAAGGTTAGAACAGTCTTTCTGTCCGCCTAAGATTTCCCAGCGCGCCGAGATTGGCCAGCGCGAAGGTGAAGCGATACTGATTCTCATTCCGCACTTCGCCCAGGGCGAAGCGGCGGAATTCCAGGCTGACTCCACAGCAATCCCAGTTATACGTGGTTTGCGCTGCCGCGTACTGCACAAATCCCAACTTGGCATCGAATCCTACATTGGTCGCGACGCTGAAACCCTGTTTGCCAGTGTGCCCGTAACCCAGCAAGAGTCGGAACTGATTGAAAAGCTGTGGCCAGAAAAGAATATTCGGATCCGTGGTGGTGTTGAACATGCAAGTGGCAACAGCGCATTCCCCCGGCGCTTGCAGATAAGCATCGCCGCCTCCCACTGTGAACTGACCGAAGCGGTAGTTGGCCAGAATCGTACTCGCATTGAGGCCGCCGCGCACGAAATCGTAGTCCACGTCCCACTCGATATCGGTTCGGTCGCTGGTCTGAATACGCAGGCGGGAGATCAGCGGCGAAAGGTGACGAGGCGAGGTCAAGAATGTTGTGCCGGTCAGGTCCGCGGTGCTGGTAAAGACATTGCTCTGTCCGGCGACGAGCGCGCCGCCAAAGGTTGGATCGATAAAGTATTTCTGGGCAAGCTCCCAAGTCACGACTTCCCTCACTTGTGGCTCAGTCTTGCAGGGTGCCTCGGCCGGTCTCGCTCTGTCGCTGCCATGGGATACGGTTGGGAACGGGAGCTCCCCCAATAAACAAGGCTGGCATTCCAGGTTTTTCGCAGTCTTCGGATTGGCCTGCCGCTCGCTTGGTATACAGACGATTCACCACGCCGTACTCCACTTCATTCGTATTGGTGAGAATGTCACGCTCGTCAAAGCGCAAGATGTTCGGGAAATTGTTTACCCCCGTGACGTAGTTGTAAACCACGCGCGGTTCCATCACGTGTTTCCATTTGCGTCCCATGAACTCGCGATCAAAGATGCGGCTTAGAGCAGGCGGGCGCACTTCCACCGAGCCCTCGACAGCCCAGCGATTGATAGGATCGGACTCCGCTACTCTCGCCCCGCTGCTGGACGTTCCGAGTTGCTGCGTATACTCGGTGTCCCGGAGCGAAAATTCTGGCCGAAACGACCATCCGTCAAGCTTCAGCGGCAAAGATACGGTGGGCTCAAGATCGAAGCGTCCGACCAGCGCAGCCGTGCTGAAACCGGGTTCACTGCGGGAAAGTCCCTCGGCCGCGGCCTCGTACGACCAGTAGAAGGGCGATGGGCCGAGTTGCCGATCGACGCTGGATACTTCAAAGCTGGGGGCATGAAGGATGGTGACGACATCTCCGGCAGTCGTGCTCTCGAAGTCCTGATAGCGCTGCATGGAGGCGTTGTAGAAAAAACCGTCGGTCGTGTTCGAGAGAAAAGCCTTGGACTTTACTTCGGAGTCGACCGCTTGGGCGAAAACGTCATTAAAAGCCAGGCGAAAGACATACGAGCTGAGGTAATCGATGTTGGCGACTCCGCGAAAGTTGTGGCCAAATTCCCCTTCGCCATTCAAACGCACTTCTTCACCGCCCTGATTCACCGTCGGGTTGCCGACGCCACGGTCGAGCACTTGGTAATAATTCAGATCGAGAAAAGAGTTGCTACTGGGCTGCGCCCGAAACTCGGCCTGCGGAGCCCATCCCCGAGCCGAGAAATATTCTGCCCCAATATGTGCGTCCATGCTGCGATTGATGGCCCAGAACAGCGATTCACCGAGGATCGTTCCTTTTACAGAGGAGGTCCCGATGTTAGGAATGAGAAATCCAGTCTGGCGCGGGAAACGTTGTGCGGGAAGAGTGGCGAACGGAAAATACAGAACCGGAATGCCCTTTATGCCGAACACGCTGTGATAGATCTTGGCAGTGCCCCCGACGTCGACAACCACCTTGTTGGCATTGAATTGCCATCGGGGATGAGGCAACTCACAGGTCGTTACCGTCCCGTCGTAGACCATGTAATGATCCGGACCCGTCTTCTCTACGACCTTTCCAGTGAAAAAAAAGGGATTTGAGGACGTCAGCATGAGCCGGTTTCCGCGAGTCTGGACGCCAATACTTCCGGTTACATTCTCGAATCGCCCGCTTTCCGCGCGGACGTTGTAGGTTCCGTGGCTGGCCTCGATATGCTCGTCGTTGGGTCCGCCCTCCAGCACGACATGACCATCGGCTGTGGAGTCACCCGTGTCCGCGTTATAAGTAACTTCGTCGCCATGAAGGATGTAGACGCCGTAATGAATCTCAGCTTTGCCATGCAATTTATAGATACGTCCGATTTTCTCCTGCGAAATGGCGCTTATGGTCACGTCTTCCTCTCTGGGCGCCGAGGGCGTATTAGGAAGGTCTTGAGCGCCGTTCGACGCACTGGCGGGGGAACGCAACTGGCTGGTTACTAGGGAAGGCGCGAGTAGCAGATGACAAACGAACGCCGCCGTGATAAGGAATCGTGTGCGGGAGGTCATCGGAAAGCGCACGAACTCCCCGAGTGTGGAGTCCACGCTGGGGTATCGTGAAGTTAGCACGCCGCTGGCCCGAGTGGCAAAGTTGACATTCCGATATCTTCGACCAATTTAAGGCTCTCGGCTTCGTTCTGCTTTTGCTGCTTAATATCGGAACACCGGTCCATCTGGCTGGCTACTCCGCGGTGCGGTCCATGGTTGTGGCCGGAAGTCCGTCCAGTTTGAGATCGTCAGACATGAAGTCCAGATTTAAACCCGATGTCGATTCCGGCCTGAGGCCGCCTCCTCCGGTTCGGTTGATCGACCCTGAAGCATACGATGCCAGCGAGCAACGCTTTGCCGCCAGCGTCGAAGAAAAGTCTACGCCTCCGCGGTTTGTGTTGGATGCTGCGCAAGAAAGTTCCTCCCCGGCTGAAGATTCCGAGACTGCCCCCGCCCGTCGGAGCCAGACTGGCCGCCGGTTACTCCTGGCGAGGACGGTGTCGTGGTCACGAGAGTGGGACAGGACACGGCCGCGTCACCCCCTACGCTTCAGACGGAACTTCTGGAACCGCAGGAATCCGACTCTTGGCGCAACGAAGTCGCAGCTCGCGTAAACAATTACCGGGCGCGAAGGCGCCCGCGCCTGCCTCGTTATCCTTCTTTGCAGCTGAAGTTCGATGCTCCTGAGCCGGCATGGACGGCTCATGCGGACAGGAGTCAGGCTGTACCCCTTCCGGCGACGAATCGGCTCGCGGTTGCGAGGCAGGATGCTCTCGGAGCTCCAAGAAGAACAATCGATCCCCGCTCAGGATTGCCGACACGGACACTTCGACCGTAGCGGAAACGCGGCGCAAGGATTCTTGAGTTCCCTCGTCCCCGCAGTTCCTCTGCCAGTTTTCGACGAACTCGCCGAGCCCGTTGTCGATCGCCCGCGCATCCTCGAGGTCCCAGAGCTTGTGCTTCCGCCACCGGCGCTCGGCGGCATATTGATGGATGCCGGTGGAAGAGCCAGCGCAGGAACGGCGTCCCGGTTTCGAGTTACCGCTGCAAGCCGCTCCCATGTCAAGACGCCTCTTGGCGGGCACCATCGACAGCCTGTTCGTAATCACGGCATTCGCGGGTTTCGCGTACATCTTTTTCCGTATCACCGCGATCGTGCCGCCCCTGCAACAGGCAGCAGGCATTTCCGTTAGTCTGATCGCTCTTTTCTGGATTGCCTATCAATACTTTCTCATCGTCCATGCGGGAACAACTCCGGGACTAAAACTGGCGCATCTGCAACTGAGCCGGTTTGACGGCACCACGGTTCCCAGGAGAATCCGTCGTTGGCGCGTGCTGGCTTCCGTGCTGTCGGGATTTTCGTTGGCGTTAGGGTACGCTTGGTGCTTTCTCGATGAGGATCGACTCTGCTGGCATGACCGCATCACCCGAACCTACATGGCGCCTAGACCAACCGAGACCATAGGTGGGCCGTCTGCCTAGTATCGGCCTGAGCTCCCGCGCGGGTTAATGGCTATTGGAACTTCTTCTGGTCTGATCACAGATTCCGCCTCCCGGCTGTGCTAAATTCGTAGACTTACATTTCCGGCATTTTTTTAAATGTCCTCATCCGTCCCCAACATCCGGCGTCCCGCGGTAAAGGTGTTCGTTGCCACCACGGTGATGCTGACCTTCATCTCGTTCTGGCGGGCAGTCTGCGATTGTTCTCGCCGATCTTGCTTCTTCGGCTTATTACGCTGGCGGCGACGCCGAGAAAGTCATCGGCAAAAGCGCGCCCTGGTTCATTCTCGCGGTGATGCTGTTCAGCTACTGCGTTCGCGCTCTTTATATCGAGTCCAGCAGCATGTTCGTTCGCGGCGGCGTGTACCGCGTGGTCAAAGAAGCCATGGGCGGCACTCTGGCCAAGTTTTCGGTGTCGGCATTGCTGTTCGACTACGTGCTCACTGGCCCTATCAGTGCGGTCTCGGCCGGCCAGTATCTCGCTGGCTTCATCGAAGACATCGGCAAGTATCTACACCATCCCCTGGTCTTTTCCGAAGACCATTTTTCCGCAGTCTTTGCCGTTCTGATCGTGCTGTATTTCTGGTGGAAGAACATTCAGGGCATGCATGAATCCAGCGAGAAGGCCCTGCAGATCATGATTGTGACCACCGTGATGGTCGTGATTCTGATCATCTGGTGCACCATCACCGTCTTCAGCGCGCCGATTCATTTGCCGCCGAACCCGCTGAATCCGGGCGTCGTGAAGCTCAATAAAGAATCTCTTGGCTGGCTCCACGGAACTTGGATCAGTCATCTCACCTGGATCATCCTCTTCGTCGGATTCGGACATTCGGTCTTGGCTATGAGCGGCGAGGAAACGCTGGCCCAGGTGAACCGCGAGATTGAGCACCCCAAGCTGAAGAACCTGGAAAAGACCGGCTTGGTCATCTTCATCTACAGCCTGCTATTTACCTCCCTGGTCTCGTTCTACGCCGTCATGATTATTCCCGACGGCGTTCGGCACGACTACTTCGCCAACCTCATCGGTGGCATTGCGATGTATCTCGTTGGTCCTACCGTGCTGAAGCTGATCTTTCACGCTTTCGTAGTGCTGGTCGGCGTGTTGATTCTCGCGGGAGCGCAAAATACCTCGATCGTAGGAGCAAATGGGGTCTTAAACCGTGTGGCCGAGGACGGTGTGCTTACCGACTGGTTCCAGAAGCCGCAAAAAAGATTCGGCACCAGCTATCGCATCATCAACTTGATCGTTGGGCTGCAGCTGCTGACCATCATTCTGAGCCGAGGCAATGTGTACGTGCTGGCCGGATTGTACGCCTTCGGTGTGATTTGGAGCTTTGCCCTCAAGTCGCTAGCGGTTCTGGTCTTGCGTTTCACCGAGCCGGAGAATCGACAATGGAAGGTGCCGGGGAATTTTCACATCGGTAAAACGGAAGTCCCGCTGGGCCTGATCGCAATCTCTGCCGTATTGCTGATTACCGCATTGGTAAATTTGTTCACGAAATCCGAAGCCACGATCGCTGGGATTACATTCAGCGCGGTTTTCTTTGCTATTTTTGCCTACTCCGAACATCGGGTCGCGAAAGAGCGGCATGGCAAGCCCGAGAACCTGGATCAATTCAGGGTCTACGGAAATCAGGAACTCGGATCCGGAGCGCTCGGCGTGAGGCCGGGAAATATTCTGGTGGCCGTCCGCGATCCCAGAAATCTTTATTACCTGCGCGACATTCTCCGCACCACCGATACCAACCGACAGGATGTGGTGGTAATGACGGCCCGGCTGTATCAGCGAGAGCATTCCTTTCAGCGGCAGCGCGGTAGTCGAGGCTTCCCAGGTCTTCGATCATTATGAGCAGGAACTGTTCACAGCCGCCGTCGCAGTTGCCGAAAAAGAAGGCAAGCCGGTTTCGCTGCTGGTGGTCCCGGCTACCGACGTCTTTGATTCGATCATAGTGACTGCGCAACGTCTTGGATTCGAGCCGGATTGTTTGCGGGCTCTCCAACAAACTCACCACCGACGAGCAAGCTAAGCTCACCGGGGATGCGTGGGAACGTTTGCCTGAACCTAGGCCGCGGTTGATCCTGGAGATCCACGAGCCCAACGGAAAAGTCCACGAATACCCACTCGGTCCCCACACGCCTCGTATGCGTCCGCAGGATCTTGAACTCATGCACAAGTCTGGCTTGACATTACTTCCGACCCCAAGTACTGCGGCGCTCATCACTATCACATCGTGGCGTTGGCCCTGGAAGAGTTGCGACGTGAACTGAATAGCGACCAGCGGGCTGAGGTACTGGCAAAATTGCTGGATGAAATGCATCGAGACGAACCACCGAAGGGCGAGACTAAACCTCCAGATTGCTGAAGACTTCGATGCTGTGCGGCCGTGTCATGGTGATCCAGTTCCTGCTCTCCTGTTAACATCAATGTCGTGAACCAAAATTCTCCCGTTCGCGTGCGCTTTGCGCCTTCTCCCACCGGCCATCTGCATGTGGGAAATGCTCGCACGGCTTTGTTCAACTGGCTCTTCGCCCGGCAAAAGCACGGCACGATGGTGCTTGCGCATCGAAGATACTGATGTCGAGCGCAGCGAAGCTCGTTTTGAGGATCAACTCATCGCCGACCTCAAGTGGCTCGGCCTCGATTGGGATGAAGGTCCTGACGTCGGCGGCCCTTACGCTCCATATCGTCAATCCGACCGGCTGGATCTCTACCGCGAACAGGCTGAGCGCCTGCTGAACGAGCACAAAGCGTATTTGTGTTTCTGCACCGAGGACGACCTGCAGAAAGAACGTGACCGGGCCCTGGCTGAAGGTCGCCAGCCGATCTATTCGGGCAAAGTGCCGCAACATCGATCCCGAGGAAGCCAACCGTCGTCGCGCAGCCGGCGAAGCCTGCGCCATTCGGCTTGCGGATTCCCGAGCATCCCATTCGCTTTCACGACATCGTTCACGGAGACGTTGAGTTTTCCAACGAAGTCGTCAGCGATCCCATCATTCTGCGTTCCAACGGCATGCCCGTCTACAACTACGTGGTGGTGATTGACGACGCGCTGATGAAGATTACTCACGTGATTCGCGGAGACGATCATCTTTCGAACACGCCCAAGCAGGTTGCGCTATACGAAGCGCTGGGTTGGCCGGTGCCGGAGTTTGCGCACTTGTCGACCATCCTGGGCGCCGACCGCGAACGGCTCTCGAAACGCCACGGCGCGACTTCGATCGCGAACTTTCGCGATATGGGAGTGCTTGCCCGAGGCGCTGGTGAATTACCTGGCGCTGCTGGGCTGGGCGCCGACCGGGGGCACGAGAGAAATCTTCAGCCTTAAGGAACTGGCAAAAGAGTTTTCCCTCGAACGGATCACGCCCTCGGCCGCTGTCTTCGATATGGAGAAGTTGTATTGGCTGAACCGGCAATACATCAAAACGTGGCCGCCAGATGATCTCATTGCCGTCGGGGTGTGGTATTTCGCCAAGGCCGGACTGATCGAATCCACCGATGCCGCATGGCTAAGTTCCCATCGACTTCCGATTGTCCAGGTAAGTAATGATTTGCGAGATTGGTTGGGACAGATCGTCAGGCTGCTGGTGCCGTACGTGGATCGTCTGGAGCAATTGCCGGAGCGCGCTTCGTCAATTTTCAACTATGACGCCAAGGCTGCATTGGCCGCGCCGGACAACGCCGAGGTTCTCGCCTGGCCAAACACCAGTGCCGTCTTCGCCAGATTCACCGTCAAGGTTATGGCGGACGAATCGGCCAGCACAGGCCAGTCTGACTGCAGAGCAGTTCAAAAAGATCGTCAACGATGTAAAAGCGGAAACCGGGGTCGAAGGGCAAAGAACTTGTTTCATCCCATCCGCATCGTCATCACCGGCTCTCATTCGGGTCCGGATTTTGACCGGTTGATCCCCATCCTCGAGGCCGGCAGCCATCTGCATCTGCCCAGGCACGTGCTCAGCGTTCGCGAGCGAGTAGAAGAATTTGGCAAGGCTGCTGTTTTATAGTGACAAACAGAAAACCCCGGCGCGGCTCACCGGGGGTTGGGTTGGTTGCGACTACTTAGTGATGTCGGCTTGGTCACGATGAGCAGTGCCGCAGCGATTGCCATTGGTCCCACAGCACGCTAGAGCTGCCTGCTCGATAGTTTTCCCCGATTTCGAGCAGCAGGTTTTTCCGGCGGTAGCGCACTTTCCATTTGAGCAGCATGCGTCAGCTGTCTTACCCCCTTTCATGCAGGACATGGCTTCTTTACCATCTTTAACTTTGCAGCAGCTCTTGTCGGACGCAGCACTTCCCTGGTGACGAGCGCAGGACGATGCTGCTGCTTTACCGTCCGCTTTGCAGCATGGACACTCTGCCTTGGTTGTGGCTTGCGCACCGGCAGTCGAAGATTGCGCCGGGTTGGCTTTGGATGGAGTTTCGGTTTGCGCCCAGGAAGATGCTGCAAGGGCAACCACGAAGATAATGGCGGTTAATCTGATTCTCATAACAAATCTCCTTTTCTAAAATTGTGCAAACTTACTGCTGCCCGGGGATTGTCCCTTCGAACAGCATTGAGGTATCAACAACGAATGAACGGAGAGATGGAAGGAATCAGTCCCGCAGAACCATGCTTAGAGATGAGGAAAGGCTGGAAACATCGGCACACGTAAAGTTCCGAGCAGGCGGAGTGGACACCTTCGCACAATCGACCACGGAAACCGTTTTCGCGGCAACTGTGTGCTTCGAGTTCACCGGCAGACTGGAAGGAAAAACAGGTGCTTGAGAAAAGCAACAACGATGCTGCCCGCCGCAGGGGTCTGCCAAGGGAGAAATCTGGAACAGAGCGTTGGACTTCAGGCTGGGGCAGCAACCGTGATGTGCGGCGCGAGTATGGGTTTCGTGAACCGACAACGGCTCAGCAGCGGCTCGTGGATGCATCCGAAGATTCGGATCGGACCAAGCGGCAGCGTCCGCCCAAACGAGCAGGGAGCTTAAGACCAAACCGGCAATCCACCTGTTCCTCATGGTGAAACCATCCACCCACAAGGTAGCTTCTCAGCTTGGCCGGTGATGGTCAGTGACCCAGATCACACTACTCTGAGACTTACTTTTTCAGGATCGCCGACAGCGCAAGCCGAAGATCAGGCTTCTGAAAGACATAGCCACTGGCCAACAGCTTAGCCGGTTCCACGCGCTGGCTGGCCAGCAGGAGTTCGTCGCCCATCTGGCCAAATACGAGGCGTGCCGCGAAAGCTGGCATCGGGAGAATCGCTGGACGCGAAAGCACGGAGGTCAGGGTCTTGGTGAATTCCGCATTCATCACTGGGTTCGGCCCCACGACGTTGACGGGCCCTCGCAGCGTTTCGGTCTTGATAACGTGCTGCACCGCGCCGACCAAGTCATCGATGTCAATCCAGCTCCACCACTGGCGCCCGTTGCCCATGTTGCCGCCGACTCCTAGCCGAAAAGGCGGCAGCATTTTCTGCAGCGCTCCGCCGAACCGACTCAGCACCAGGCCAAATCGCATCTGCACGGTGCGGATTCCGGCCTTTGTCGCGAGTTCCGTGGCATCCTCCCACTCCCTGCAGACTTCAGGGAGAAATCCCGATCCCGAAGCGCTGTCTTCACGTAACGTTTCTTCGCCCCGATCCCCGTAATATCCAATCGCCGAAGCCGAAATCAACACTCGGGGCCGCTGAGGCGCCTGAGCAAGAGCTTCAGCCAGACGTAGCGTACCCTTCACCCGGCTTTCACGAATGCGCCGTTTCTTGCCCTCAGTCCAACGGCCGACAATGGATTCACCAGCAAGATGGACAACGGCATCGAAGCCGGATACCGACTCAGGCACCAGGGGCTGCGCTGGATCCCATTGAATTTGATCTCTGCTGGAAGCCGTGCCACGAACCAGGCAAGTGATTTCGTATCCACTGGACTTGAGGGCAGGGATCAGCGCTGCACCGATAAGGCCGGAAGATCCGCTGACTAAAATTTTGGCAGGCATAAGTAATCCCGCATGCCAACTCTATCAGTTCGCGCAGGTCCTACGGGCCGGAAATGGCTCTGCTCCCGATTTCGGGCGAAATAATTGAATCAGCAAAGCCGCTTCACTTCGAGGTTCTTCGCCCGTCGTTCCCCGGCTATAATCCATTATGGCGACGCTGCGCGAACAGATCGCGACCACCGCCCTGACGGTGACCAAGTTCCGGGAGTTGTTGCGCATTATGCGCGCCAACCGGCCGACCGACGATCTGGAACTGGTGCGCAAGGCCTACGAGTACTCCCAAAAGAACCACGCGGGTCAGTTACGCGCTTCCGGCGAGCCCTACCTGGTCCATCCCCTCGGAGTTGCACAGGTTTTAGCCGAGATGAAAATGGACGCGGTCGCCATTGCCGCCGGCCTGCTACACGACTCCGTCGAAGACACTTCGGTCACGATCGTTGACATTCGCCAAGAGTTTGGCGAGCAGGTGGCGCACATCGTCGAGGGCGTGACCAAGATCAGTCAGATTGACTTCGCCACGCGCGAGGAGCAGCAGGCCGAGAATCTCCGCAAGATGATGCTGGCGATGGTCGATGACATTCGCGTCGTCCTGATCAAGCTTGCTGACCGCTTGCACAACATGCGGACCCTCGAGCACTTGACGCCAGAACGCCAGCAGAAGATAGCCAAAGAGACGCTCGAGATTTACGGTCCCATCGCCCACCGCCTCGGGATGGGCAAGATTCGTGGCGAACTCGAAGATCTCGGGTTCCGCTATCTCGATCCCCTCACCTACGAGCAGGTGCGTGACGCGGTCGAAGCTCGCCGCAAGAAGGGCGAACAATTCCTGGCGCGGGTCGAGCAAACTCTCCGCGACAAGCTGAAAGAAGCCGGAATCACGGCAGAAGTGGAGAGCCGGATCAAGCGCCTGTTCAGCATCCACAAGAAACTAGTGCGGCAGAAAATCAGCGTAGACCAGGTCTACGACCTTTACGCCATGCGAGTGATCACGAAGTCATTGCAGGATTGTTACGGCGTGTTGGGGATCGTGCATAACGTTTGGCGGCCCGTGCCCGGACGAATCAAGGACTTCATTGCCATGCCGCGGCCAAATTTTTATCAGTCGCTGCATACCTCGGTGATCACCGAGGATGGCACGCCTTTCGAAGTGCAAATCCGAACCGAGGAAATGCACCACATGGCGGAGGAAGGCATCGCCGCCCACTGGAAGTACAAGGACGGCCCAGTCTCGGCCCAGGACGAGCAGAGACTGGCGTGGCTGCGGCAAGTTGTCGAGTGGCAGCGCGATGTATCCGACCCAACTGAGTTCCTTTCCACCCTCAAGATCGACCTGTATCCCGAAGAGGTTTACACGTTTACTCCGAAGGGGAAAGTGGTAGTGCTGCCGCGCGAATCGACGCCCATCGATTTTGCCTATTCCATTCACACCGAAGTCGGCCACAGTTGCGTGGGCGCCAAGGTGAATGGACGCATGGTGCCGTTACGTCACAAGCTCCACAGCGGCGATATTGTGGAGATTGTAACCCAGCCGGGGCGCACACCCAGTCGCGACTGGCTGGGCATCGTCAAGTCCTCGCGCGCCCGTAACAAGATCAAGCACTGGCTCAACATCCATCAGCGCGAACGCGCTATCGAAATCGGGCGCAAGCTGATTGAGAAAGAAGCGCGGAAATACCGGGTCGCACTAAAAGAAATCAAGGACGAAGAACTGCGCAAGATCGCCTCCGACTACGGCTTAGGGCAGGTCGACGATTTGATGGCCGGGATCGGCTACGGCAAATATTCCGCGCGGCAAATACTGGCTCGCCTGGCTCCGACTTCCGCCGCGCCCGTCGCCGACAGTGACGGCGATAAGTCGGGCGGCATTGCGAGCGTGGTGCGTCGGGTTTTCGGCGGAGACAGCGGCAACAATGCCATTCGCGTGAAAGGCCACGGCGACCTGCTCGTGTATCGCGCCCGCTGCTGCAACCCGATCCGCGGTGAAGACGTGGTCGGTTATGTGACCCGCGGCAAAGGCGTCGCAGTGCACGCGGTGAATTGCCCGAACGTGGTGAACCTGCTGTATGAACCGGAGCGTCGCATCGATGTGGAATGGGCTCGCGACGAGGGAACGCCCGAGTTCGTACCCGGTGAAGCTTACGGTCTATCTGTGACGATCGCTTCGGCATGTTGAAACAGATTACCGCTGTGATCAGCGACGCCAAAACCAACATTCGGGATATGCAGGTGCGCAGCTCGAATGGGCAAGCTAACATCGATGTGATTCTCGATATTGCTGACCTGAAACATCTCGAAAACATTATCAACGGCGTGCGCAAGATTCCCGGCGTGCATGACGTGCAAAGACTGCAGAAAGGTCTAGTCGTGGGTCGTTTGTCGTCGGCATACGCTAACGGAGAACAATCAACCGACAACTGTTTTTTTCTTGATGTTCCTTCGAGCCCGTTTGACATCATCAGCGCACATCTGCGTTAATCAGCAGCGGCAATAATTGTGGAGGACGGATGCGAGACGTGATTTCTACGAAAGACGGTCCGCAGGCGATTGGGCCGTATTCACAGGCGATTCGGGCAAATGGATTCGTCTTTGTTTCCGGACAGGTGGCGATTGATCCGGCCACGCAGCAGGTGATCAACGGCGACGTTACAGCGCAAACCGACCGTGCGCTCAAGAACCTCTCCGCGATCCTGCAGGCCGCGGGTAGCGGGCTGGCGAAAGCCGTGCGCTCGACGGTGTTCCTGAAAAACATGGGCGACTTCGCCGCTATGAATGAAGTTTATGGGCGCTATTTCACCTCAACCCCGCCGGCCAGATCGACTGTCGAGGTGGCGCGTCTGCCTAAAGATGTCCTGGTCGAAATTGACGTCATCGCGTTGGCGTGATCGTGCCTGGCACAGAGGTTGGCGATTTGCGATTCTTGTGTCGTCAAGTTAGAATTCGAGGTTCCACTAAATCGAAAATCCACTCAAGGGAGAACAATTTGATGCTGAAGAGTGCATGTTTGCTTGCAGTTGTACATTCCTGGCCACAGGTCTTTTTGCGCAGGGCGGCTCGACGAAACCTGACACCAGCGCCCCTACAAAAGTAACGGGAAAGCCTACGACGACCGTCGACGGTCTCGAGTTTTGGGACATCACGGTCGGCACCGGCCCCGTCGCGACTAGGGGCAGAACAGTCAAAGTGCATTACACAGGATGGCTCACCAACGGCAAGAAGTTCGACAGTTCTGTCGACCATGGCCAGCCATTTACATTCGACTTGGGGAGCGGCCAGGTGATCAAAGGCTGGGACGAAGGAGTTAACGGGATGAAGGTCGGAGGCAAACGCCAGTTACGAATCCCGCCCGAACTTGGCTACGGAGCCCGCGGCGCCGGAGGCGTGATTCCCGCCAATGCAACCCTGATCTTTGACGTCGAACTGTTGGGCGTGCGTTAAATGGCTTAACCACAGAGGACACTAAGCTTCGCAAAGGAAAACTTAGTCCAAATGTTTTCCTTTGTGAACCGGAGCCTGCCGGAAGCAGATCGAAGGGTGTCCTTTGTGGTTACTGGTTCTCAGGCTTTGACAACTTTGCCGCTGCGGAGGCAAGAGGTGCAGACGCGCATGCGCTTGGCTCCGCCTTTGACTTTGGCGCGAACCGGACGCAGGTTGATGTTCCAGCGCCGACGCGACACGTTGTGGGCGTGGCTGATGGTGTTTCCAAATTGCGGCCCTCGGCCGCAGATATCACAAACTTGTGCCATGACGACTCCAGACAGATTTAGAACTTGAGGTGCAAAACATAGATTTTACCGGACTTGATGCCGTTTCGGCAACTGCAGGAAGGGCCCGTCTTCCTTCAGCGTTCCAGAATCCACTCCCCAACCGTATTCAACATCTCCGGCGTTTCCGGGTCCCACAACGTGGTGTGGGGAACCTCCGGATAAATCTTGAAACACTTGTCTGGCGAGGCTGACAGCTTATCGAAGGCGACGCACTCCCGGTGGCTTACAACTCGATCCTTGCCGCCTTTGATTAGCAGCGTAGGCGCGTGCACGCGAGGCGCGATTTTCCACCTCCACCCGAAAACGATCCGCTGAACGTCGAGCAAGTATCCGAAACTGACGTTTTTGTAAGCCAGCGGGTCCACGCGGCGACGAGCGATGAACTCAGGGTCTCGAGAACTCTCCTCAAGACGTTTGCCTACAAGGTTGATCACCGGCTCCCGGTGCGCCAGCACGAAATAAGGCATCAGGCTCAAACTCTCCAGGCTGAGGAACTGGCTCATGTCCAGATTCAGCGCCAGAGCCAGAAGAATTAAGCCGGCCAGTTCGCGGCTGTTCCGTTTCGCATAGTTCAGGGCAAGGCTAGCCCCCATACTGTCGCCCAGCAGAAAAATCCTGGCTGTGGGCCGTTGCTGCTGCACGAAGCGAATCATGCATTCAACGTCGGCTCCAACCTCAGCCGAAGTGCCCACGAATCCGCGTCGCCCCTGCGACAGTCCGTGCCCGCGAGAGTCCAACCCGTAGACGTCGGTGCCATGGGGATTCAACGCGTCGGCGACAACCTTGTAGGGCGCACTGTGATATCCGATGCCGTGCAGAACCACAACTACGCGCCCGTTCCAGGGCGTACTGGCAGGCCAATGGCGATAGAAAAGGCGAGTCTGGTCGACGGATGTGACGTATCCGTGGCGGTCGGGAATCTTGCCCGAAAGATGGGATACATCTTCGGCGCAAGTGACCTCGGGCGGCATTACCGCCTCTATCTGAGCGGAATCGAGCATTATGGGATTACGAACGGAGGCTAACGTCGCGCTTCCGGGTATCGCTTTCGGGACCTTTTCGAGGTCGTCTGCTACTACCTATTGATACCACGCCGCAAGCGTTCAGGTCACTCCCTCCCCGTTACTTTCGGTATCTCGCGCCACGCGGGGCAGGCTGCGGAGCGTTTCTGTGCGTCTCGAAAAACGCCGAGTCCCCTATGCGATACTGAATTCATGGCCGCCGCGACGGACCCGAAATCGGTGAAGGTGAATTTGAGCACAGGGACCGGTCTGGACATCGAGTGGAAAGACGGTCACCGGTCGCACTATTCTTTTCCGTTCCTGCGCGATGCCTGCCCCTGCGCGCTGTGCGACGAACAGCGGGGCAAGACTCACCAGCAGCCGGGGGAGCCTCTGAAACTTGCGCCAGGGGCCTTGCCCATGTTCAAGCCCGCAGTCAAGGCGATTTCGGCGGAAGGCGTGGGCAAATACGCGATCAAGTTTCATTTTAACGACGACCACGAGTTGGGGATTTATTCGTGGCAGTTCTTGCGAGACTGGTGTCCGTGCGAGGAGTGCAAGTCGGCGCGGGCTGTCTGAGGCTGATCCAATAATGCAATGGCCCCGATTTTCTCGGGGCCAAAGAATTCTTGGGTAGTTACAGCACCCTGCGACTCTCTCAGTATAGATCATCGCAGTTCTCGGTCAAGTTACTTTTGTAGGGAAGCTATCCCTGCCTTCGCTTCCCACAGAACCTGCGCCCAGAATGCTGAGCGTGGACCCGACGGGATTCGAACCCGCATCTGCTACCGTCGCAGGGTGCTGTGTTCCCCTTACACCACGGGCCCAGGCAGAGTTTACTCACGTTCGGCGGGTATCGTCCCGGTCAGACGTCACAAACGGGCGGTGTGTGTTTCGAAACGGGAACCATTCGGGCGAATCCCTTGTAAAATCTAAACAGCTACTTGGAGCCTTCCCGGACTTTGTCTTTTCTCGACCAACTCAATCCGCAGCAGCGTGAGGCTGTTGAAACTACCGACGGGCCGGTGCTCATCCTGGCCGGTGCCGGAAGCGGGAAGACCCGCGTCATTACCTACCGCATCGCTTATTTGATCGAGAACCTGGGGGTTATGCCGGAATCCATCCTGGCGATGACGTTCACCAATAAAGCGGCTTCGGAGATGGTGGAGCGCGTCGACAAGTTGGTGGGCGGGTTGTCGATTGCCAAGCCGGTCATCTCTACGTTTCATTCTTTCTGCGTGCGGGTATTGAGACGTGATATCGAAGCGCTTCGCATTCCTTCGAGCGTCCCGGGCGCGCCAGCGATCGGGCACACGAAAAGCTTTGTGATTTATGACGAAAACGACCAGCAGCAACTGGTCAAGTCGGTCATGCGGCGGCTGGGGATTGACGACAAGCAAACTACGCCGCGCTCCGTACTGGCCCATATTTCGTGGGCCAAGAATCACATGCTCGATCCGCAGGAAGTTTATTTGCAATCAGCAGATCCCAAGACCGAACGAGTTGCCCAGATTTACGCCGAATATAAAAAAGAACTGGCGAAGGCGAACGCACTCGATTTCGATGACCTGCTGCTCGAAACCGTGCGTCTACTGAAGGCTGCAGCCGAAGTTCGCGAATATTACAATCGCCGGTTCCAGTACATTCTGGTCGACGAATATCAGGACACGAATCGTCCACAGTATGAGCTGATGCGGCTACTGGCGGGAACCCGGCACAACATTTGCGCAGTGGGCGATGAAGATCAATCGATTTACTCGTGGCGTGGCGCGGATATCCGCAACATCCTAGAGTTTGAGAAGGATTTTCCCGAGGCCAAGATCATCCGCTTGGAGCAGAACTATCGCTCGACTCAGAATATTCTGCAGGCAGCGTCGGCGGTGGTCGCAAACAACCTCAAGCGCAAGGGAAAGAATCTGTGGACTTCGCGGCAAGGCGGCACGAGGCTTGGTTATTACGAGGCGCCAGATGGCGAGAACGAGGCACTGTTCGCCGCGGACTACATTGCGAAATATTTGCGAGAGGCAGTGGACCAGGGCGAGAATGTGCGGGCGGCGGTGCTTTACCGCACGAACTCGCAGTCACGTTTGTTTGAAGAGGCTATGCGCCGCTATCAGTTGAAGTATCACGTGGTGGGCGGGTTCTCGTTCTACGAGCGCTCCGAAATCAAAGACATGATTTCGTACTTGAAGGTCATTCACAACGTGGATGATTCGATCTCGTTGCTGCGCGTGATTAATACACCGGTGCGTGGGATTGGCAAGACCACGATTGAGACTTTGGAACGGGTCGCGCTTGAGACCGGAACTTCGTTGTGGGGTGCGCTCGGGGAAGCGATCAAGCGCCAGCTTTTGCCGCAGCGGGCCATCGCGGCGCTTCGGAGCTTTAAACGACTGATCGAAGATGGCCACGCCATGTTGGCCGGAACTTATGTCGAGCGGTTGGAAGATACGGCGCGGGAAGATCAGCATGCAGACCTCGCCACGGATGAATCGCCGGAGGATGCTGACGTAACTTTCGATCCCAGCGAAGACGAAAATATCTCATTCGACTTCGGAGTCCCCGATGAGGTTGACACTTCCCCTGAGACTACTGGCCCGGCCGTAGCGGGCGAGGGCGCCCGACCTACACAAGCAGCGGAGCCTGGCTTTCGCGCTCCGGGCGAGGCGGCGAACACTGCTGAAATTCTGAAATTCCTCATCGACCGCACGGGTTACATCAAGCAACTTGAAGAGGAAGACACGCCGGAGGCTTACTCGCGGATTGAAAACCTGCGCGAACTGGTGAATGCGGCGATGGATTCGCGCGACCGGGGCGAAACTCTGGATCAATTTCTCGATCATGCGGCCCTAGTGAGCGATGCGGACGCCTACGATGAGCGAGCGCAGATCACATTAATGACTCTCCACGCCGCCAAGGGGCTGGAGTTTTCGCTCGTGTTTCTGTGTGGTTTGGAAGAAGGATCTGTTCCCGCATTCTCGGACTTTCTTGCAGCCAGACGATATCGAAGAAGAACGGCGATTGTGCTATGTGGGCATGACGCGGGCGATGGATACTTTGGTCCTGACCCGAGCCGTGTATCGTCGGCGCTACGGAACGGATTTGCCCGAGGCCAGCGTGCCTTCGAGGTTTCTCGGAAGAAGTACCGGCAGCGTTGGTGGAGGAACTGGGAGGTTCGCGACGAAAAAGGGAAGCTTCACGGACAAGAGTGTCCGCGCCACACGAACCTGAGCAGCAGACCCACTACGCTTACGAGGATGAAGATCAGAGCAGCGCGAACTGGGCGGCTCCGAGCAAGCCACAGGCTCCTGCTTATTCTGGACGCAGCTACAATTCCATTGACAATATTGCGGAGTTTTTCGCGTCGCGGGGAAAGAAATTTAACGTCCCGAAAACGCTGGTGGAAGAGCCCAGGGGCAAGAAGGGTTTCAAGCCGGGCCAGAAGGTGCGGCATCCCAAATACGGCGAAGGGACGGTGTACCATCGAGAAGGGGAGGGTGAAGAGGCCAAGATTACGGTACAATTCCCTCGCTTCGGTTTAAAGAAGCTAGTCGAGAAGTATGCTCAGTTGGAACGGGCATGATTTAGGTGGCGATACTCACTTGGGGATAGCCGCCATTGGCTGTCCAGCCGAACAAAGCTCGGCTAGTGAATCGCGAATCATCTTAAGGAGAAATAAACAGCATTCATGGCAAATACAAAGAAGCTAACCAAAGAAGAACGAAAGAAAGCAAAACGCACATCGCGCAAGAAAGTGAAAGCGGAAAAGCCGCTGAAGCCACGGGAGTACGCCCGTGGATCGAAGAAGCGCAAAGTGAAGAAGATGGTGCGCGGCGCGGCCAAGCGGTAAAAACGGCGGCACTTGGCATTTAGCACTTGGTCTTTGGCTCCGAACGTTAGGGGCCAAATGCTGAGTGCTAATTGCTGAGTGCTGCATTCCAGGAGACAACGCCTTTTGGCACAGACACCAATCACCACCAACCGCACCACCGAGGGCAGTCCGCGAACCTCGGACAATCAGCTTTTCTGCTGCAAGTCGATCGACAAGCTGATCTCCGACTCCGAGGAACCGGAGCGAAAACTGAAGAAGACGCTGGGCCCGGTCTCGCTTACGGCTCTTGGAATCGGCGCGGTGATTGGATCGGGCATTTTTACCGTCATTGGGACGGCGATCGGGGGGCAGAAGTTCGACAGCTTCTTCGATTCTCAATGCTCCTCTTCTCGATTTTCTGATCACGCATCATGCCACCCTGGGCCGGCCGGGCGCTGGTCCAGCGCTCGCGCTCTCGTTGGTCCTGGTCGCCATCGTCTGCGCCTTCACAGGGCTTTGTTACGCGGAACTGGCGTCGATGATTCCAATCGCGGGCAGCGCTTACACCTACACCTACGCGACCATGGGCGAGTTGATCGCGTGGATCATCGGCTGGGATTTGATTCTGGAATACGCGGTCAGCAACATGGCGGTCAGCGTGGGCTTCTCGGCCCATCTGGTGGGCATGTTTGACTGGTTCGGATTTCATCCGGCATTGCGCTGGATCTCGCCGGCTTACTTGCCCGGGGGTCTCACCGATCTTAGGGGCAACGTGCTTTACACACCGGGTCTGCACTTTGGTTTCAACTTCCCGGCTTTTCTCGTGGTCATGATTCTTGACCGTGATCCTGGTTCGCGGCATCCGCGAGTCAGCGGAAGCCAATAACGTCATGGTCATTCTGAAGATCGCGGCCATCTTGGCGTTCGTCATTGTCGGCTGCGCAGTATGTGCATCCCGGCAACTGGCATCCCTTCGCTCCCAATGGGATGGTCGGGCATCCTGACCGGCGGCTCGATCATTTTCTTCACCTACATTGGATTTGATTCGGTCTCAACCGCCGCCGAAGAGGCTCGCAATCCGCAACGCGATTTGCCAATTGGAATTATCTGCCACACTGATCGTTTGCACCATCCTCTACATCGGCGTTGCGGTTGTGCTTACAGGAATTGTGCCGTGGCAGTCGGTCCGCGACGATGCCGCTCCTGTGGTCAACGCCCTGAAGTTATGACCGTGCAAACCGGTTCGCACACTTTGAGCTGGGTTCATTTGGGAGTGCTGTTTGGCGCGATGATGGGCATGATTTCGTCCCTGCTGGTGTTCCAGTTGGGACAAGCGAGAGTGTGGTTCTCCATGTCTCGGGATGGACTGCTGCCTCGGCTGTTCGGGCGTGTCCATCCGCGATTTCGGACTCCGGCAACAGCTACGTGGATTGCCGGTTTCCTGGTTGGCATTCCGGCGGGCTTTCTCGATATTGGAACGCTTTCGGATCTCTCGAATATCGGAACGCTCTTTGCCTTCGTGCTGGTTTCGATCGGCGTCATCATTTTGCGCTATCGCGATCCCGGCCGGCATCGTGGCTTCCGCGCTCCGGGCGGCATTGCGGCGCCAGTGCTTAGCGTGTTCTTTTGCGTTTTGCTTATGTCCGGTTTGCCCATTCTGACCTGGCTGCGATTCTTTGCCTGGCTGGCCATCGGTCTGAGCATCTACTACCTCTACAGCCGGCATCACAGTGAGTTCGCCGGGAAAGCCGTAAGTCGGCGCATTGCGTAATGCAAATCTCCGTTAGGAGTGGTTTGCGTGGATGATGCGATCCACACTCGCTGTTGCATCGCCGGAGGCGGCCCGCCGGCGTAATGTTGGGCTTTCTTCTTGCGCGCCAGGGCGTTGACGTTTTCGTACTCGAAAAGCATGCGGATTTTCTGCGTGATTTCCGCGGCGACACGATCCATCCGTCTACGCTTGAAATCATGCACGAACTCGGCATTCTGGACGAGTTCCTGAAGCGCCCACATCAGCAAGTGACCGAACTTGCGGCCAGGTCGGCAGGGAAACCATCACGATTGCGGATTTCACGCACCTGCCGACTCATTGCCATTTTTTGGCCTTGATGCCGCAATGGGATTTCTTGAATTTCATCACCGAGCAGGCCAGCCGCTATCCCACATTCCATTTGCGGATGCAGGCCGAGGTAACCGATCTCATCGAAGTGAACGGCACCGTGGCAGGCGTTCGCGCAAAGACGCCGAACGGCACTCTCGAAATTCGTGCTCCATTAACGGTCGGCGCCGACGGCCGCCACTCTGTCGTCCGCCAACGAGCAGGCCTAAAAGTGATCGATCTCGGCGCGCCGATGGATGTCATGTGGATGCGGCTCAGCCGTCGTCCCACCGATCCACCGCAGACTCTGGGCCATTTCGATCGTGGCAGGATTCTGTTTCTCATCAATCGCGAGGATTACTGGCAGTGTGCTTTCGTCATCCCGAAGGGAACAGCGGATGAAATCCGGCACCGAGGGTTGGAAGCATTTCGCCAAGAGATTGCTGCCCTCGAGCCATTCCTACAAGGTCGCACTGAAGAGCTGAGCGATTGGAAACAAATCAGCCTTCTGACCGTCACTGTGGACCGGCTGGCACGGTGGTCCCGGCCCGGAGTCTTATGTATTGGGGATGCTGCCCATGCCATGTCACCCATTGGCGGTGTAGGAATCAATCTCGCAATTCAGGATGCGGTCGCCGCAGCAAACCTACTCGGCCCAAAACTTCGGCAAAACAACGTCACTGAAAGCGATCTTGAGGCGGTTCAACGACGGAGGAGTTTTCCGACTCGAGCCACGCAACGGTTCCAGATCCTGATCCAGAACAATGTGATCCGGAAAATTCTTGGCAGCGACAAAACTTTTTCGGCTCCGTGGGTTTTGAAGCTCCTGCAGCGCTGGCCGGTCTTGCGTCGCATTCCGGCCCGGGTCCTCGGGCTCGGTTTCCGCCCTGAGCATGTGAAAGTCGGCTAGATCGGATGGGAGAATTGCCATCTGGATTGCAGTGCACAATTCAGGCCTGCTCCTTTCGGGTGTTCGCAAATCTGCGGTCTGGAATCTACAATCTGAAGTGTGAGCCTCCAGCCCAGCCAGTTCGTCATCACCCTGCCCAAAGCTGAGCTACACCTGCATCTCGAAGGTTCGATCGATCCTTCTACTTTGCTGGAGTTAAAGAAGCGCCACGGGAGAAATGGCACGCTCGCGGAAGTGGAGCAGCTTTACCGCTACAAGGACTTCACTGGGTTTCTGATGGCATTCAAGACTGTGACCGAAGAGTTGCAGACTCCCGAGGATTATGAGCTCATCACTTACCGCTTGATGGAGAAGCTTAAAGCGGACAATGTGCTGCACGCCGAAGTCTACGTGTCGGTGGGAGTGTGCTTGTGGCGCAAGCAGGATTTTGATTCGATCATCGCCGGCCTCGAACGCGGGCGCGAACGAGGGGAACGGGATTTCGGAGTGTCGTTGCTGTGGATTTTTGATGCGGTTCGCCAGTTCGGCGCGGAGAAAGCCCAGCCAGTGGCTGAGTTGGCTGCACGGTACAGGAGTCCCAGCGTGGTCGGATTCGGCATCGGAGGGGACGAACGGCAGGCTGCTCCGGAATTATTTCGCGATGTCTATGCCTACGCCGCCGCGAATGGCCTTCGCCTTACGGCGCACGCCGGTGAGACTGCGGGGCCGGGATCGGTGTGGGGAGCACTGAATCTCCCAGCCGAACGCATCGGTCACGGGTTCACTGCCTCGCAAGATCCCGAACTGGTGGAGGCGCTTTCGACCCGGCAGGTTCCGGTGGAAATTTGTATTACCAGCAACCTGCGCACTGGCATTTGTGCCACCATCGCCGAGCATCCGGTACGCAATTATTTTGATCAAGGGGTGATGGTCACGCTCAATACCGACGATCCCGCCATGTTCGAGACTTCTCTAAGCCGGGAATATCAGCTGGCTCAGGATGCCTTCGGCTTCACTGACGAGCACTTGCGCGAGCTGGCGCGTAATTCTTTCGAGGCGTCATTCCTTCCAGCCGAAAAGAAACTGGCCTTCCTGAATTTGTTTGACGCCGCCGCGGCGAGATCGTAGCTTGATGGACGCCCTACGGAATCAACACTCATGACCCGGCGCACGTTAAGGTTTTCTCAAATCCCTGGGCGATTTGCGGTCTGCCAGTTGCCGGCCAACGCGCCGCCGCCCGATTGGGCAATAAAAGGGGCTTTTACTTCGCTGACTCGAACCGCTGATGAGTTGTCGATCGTTTGTCCCGCAGATAATGTTCCGCGAGGGACACATGCCCACGACTCCTTGGGTGTGCCTTAAAATCGAGGGTCCATTTTCTTTTTCTGGGGTTGGAGTTTTAAGTTCGTTCATCGGTCCGCTAGCTGAGAAGGGAGTTCCGATCTTTGCCATCTCCACGTTCGATACCGACTATGTGCTCGTCGGCGAAGGCTACGTTGAAGCGGCGCTGAGAGCTTTGGCGGATGCGGGTCACAAGCTGCTGCCGTAGCCATTCGACCTCTAAAAACGTCCGATCGATGCTGGCAGCGCGAAGTCGGCGTGCCCATATGGTCTAATAGAGTCATCATCAACTTCATGCCCGCTCGCTTTAAAACTCTACGCCGGCGCATGCTTGCGCTCCACCGCAATCTTCGCGGGGCGAGCATGATTGCTCGCGCGTTCGTGTCCACGGATCATCCTCTGCTGGCACACATCATTCCGATCCGCCGCTGCAATCTGGCTTGCGAATATTGCAATGAGTACGACGATTTTTCCAAGCCCGTTCCGACGGAGTCCATGTTCGCGCGAGTGGACAAGCTGGCCGAGCTGGGCACAGCGGTGATCACAATCAGTGGCGGCGAACCGCTTCTGCATCCTGAGTTGGACGAGATCATTCGTCGCATTCGCAAGCGTGGAATGATCGCGGGTCTGATTACGAACGGTTATTTGCTCGTCGCGGATCGTATTCAGCGGCTCAATCGCGCGGGACTTGAATGGCTCCAGATTTCGATCGACAACGTTACACCGGACGATGTATCCAAGAAGAGCCTCAAGGTTCTGGATAAGAAACTCGAACTCCTCGCCGAGCACGCCGATTTCCATGTGAACATCAACTCGGTCGTGGGCGGCGGTGTGTGCAATCCGCAGGATGCGCTCACCATTGGTCGACGGGCGCTGGAGCTGGGTTTCAGCTCGACCATTGGCATCATTCATGACGGGAGTGGGCAGCTGCAGCCCCTGGCAGACGAAGAAAAGCGGGTGTATCACGAGATGAAGGCGATGGAGAAGAGCAGCTTCACGCGCATCAATGGTTTCCAGGACAACATTGCGCAGGGGCGGCCAAATCAGTGGCGCTGCCGTGCCGGGGCGCGTTACCTCTACATCTGCGAGGACGGGCTGGTGCACTATTGCTCCCAACAGCGCGGCTATCCTGGAACTCCACTTGAGACCTACACTGTGCACGATATTCGCCGCGAGTACGTGAGCGAGAAATCCTGCGCGCCGCATTGCACCGTTTCCTGCGTGCATCAAGTATCGATTTTCGATTCCTGGCGGGCTCCGCAACACGCGGCGCCGAGCGCCGGCGATTTGGTTCAGATCCAGTAAGTACGCAATTATTTCCTGCCGAGTTGGGTAATGTGCTATTTCTTCGGCTCCGCCGTGGGTGGAAGCAGGCCATTCAAACGAAGATAAATCGCGGCAGCGCTGTAATGGTCTGCCCAATCGTTGGTAAGACTAATCAGAGCGGATGCCACGGTGCCTTGCCTTCCCCCAAAAAACTCAATCGGGTTGCCGAGCTTTGAATCGTCCACTCTACCCAAGGCAGCTTCGCAGTACATGAACGATTTCGTCAGCCCCGCCTGCAGCCGAACCTTATCTGTCTCGGGCATGGGTTTCATGGGCGGAGGCGGCATGCTTCCGGCTTTGCTGCACAGTTCGATGTTGGACATCGCCGTGTGTATTACCAGATGGCCGAAGGTCATTTGCGCAGGCGTGGGGCTGTAGCCGAACTTATCTGCCGGCATCTCTTCAACTGCCCCCAGCAAATTATTCTTCTGCCGCGCCAGAATTTCTTTCACCGTGTCAGATACCGGGTTCTTGGTCGACGCCGCGCTTGCCGGCGTAGTTTTCGCTGGTTCGGTTTTACTTGGTTCCGGTTTATCCTGGCCAAACAAAAAGACAGCGCACGTGAGTAGAGCAAACACAGCAATGATTTTTTTCATGATGTCTCCATTGTGCCGTCCAAGGATTGCCCCGAGCAAGCTGGTTTCGTGCAGGCCTCCTTAAACTCCGGCGGAAGAATTCCGGCGTGAATTGTAATCCGCAGGCCACGGAACAAACAAGCGGCTGCGGGACCCTCGACGCGCGATTTTCGATCGGATCATTCGTGCCCTTCCGAATCCGCCGACTCATAGCGACAAACTTCCTCCAGCGGCACTACAAAGACGACTGAAAGCGCGAGGTTCAGGCCATCACCTCCGGCGTTGCCTCTAGCAGGCTGCGAGTGTACGGATGCTTGGGCCGTTCCGTCATCTGCTCGGTTGAACCGACCTCGACGATCGTTCCGCGATACATGACGGCAATGCGAGTCGCGAGATAACGCACCACCGGCATGGAATGGGAAATGAACAGGTATGTCAGCCCGAACTCGCGTTGCAGCTGCGCCATCAGATTCACGATCTGCGCGCCCACGCTAACGTCAAGGGCGGAGACCGGTTCGTCTGCCACAATGAACTTCGGACGCAGCGCCAGAGCCCGGGCAATTCCGATTCGCTGGCGCTGACCTCCGCTAAATTCGTGTGGAAAGCGGCGCAGGGCGGACTGGTCAAGACCTACCGCGCGAAGCAATTCGGCAACTCGTGCGCGCCGCGCGGAAGCATCCGTGCGTTCGTGGACAATTAGCGGCTCACTGATCACATCTTCCACCCGCATACGAGGATCGAGCGATCCAAAGGGATCCTGAAAGATGATCTGCATGTCGCGGCGCAGGCGGCGCATCTCCGCGTGGCCGGCTGCGAGCAAGTCACGGCCTTCGAACACAATCTTGCCTGAAGTCGGCTCAATCAGTCGAAGTACTAACCGGCCCAGTGTGCTTTTGCCAGATCCCGACTCGCCCACAAGTCCGAGGGTTTCGCCGGATTGAATGTCCAGCGAGACATTATCAACGGCACGAACTTCGCCTCTTGCGCCACCGCCAAAGACGGATTCGCCCAGAGGAAAGACCTTGGTCAGTTTGTCGGATTTCAAGCAGGGGCACGAAGAAGATGGTAACAGCAAGGGCAGCGACGGATTCTTACTTGTTTGGCGCGGACCAAGTCAATCAATCAGTGCCAATCCGCGCAAATCCGCGGCCCGATTTTCTTTATCGCCAGGCAATCATGGGGACTGCCAGCAACGCGGCGACCATGCCCAGGGCTTTCCAGCGGGTGAAATGTTCTTTCAGGATAAAGCGGGCAAGCAATACGGTGACCGCCGGATAGAGCGAACTGAGCACGACAGCCGCGTCGAGGCGTCCAGTCTGGCTGGCACGAATGAACAACACGCTGCCAATGACGTCGAGGCAACCCGCCAGTATGCCAAGGGCGATGCCGCGGCGGTCAATGTCGCGGGTGCTGCGTCCGATCAGAACGATCAATCCGGTGAGAGTGAACGATGCGACCTTCGACGTAGCCGCGATCCAAAACGCCGAGCCGTCCCCGGCCTGCCTGATGCACAGATAAAATCCGGCGAAGCCGATGCCGGCGAGCGCGGCCATCCCAATACCTTCGCGAGAGCTCTCATCTTCAGTGCGCGAGATGAGCCAGATTCCTGTTGCAGCCATCACGAAACCGACGACTTGAGCCACTTGGGGCAAGCCTTCGCGGAACATTCCGAACGCGGTTGGAATCGCCGCGCCTAAGACCGCCGCTACTGGGGCGGTCAGGCCCATCCTGCCCGTGGCCAATGCGCGATAGAAGATAGCCAGCGCGCCGCCTCCAGACAAGCCTCCCAACAAAGCCCACGCGACTGCGCTTCGTGAAGGAAAGGGAGCGTGGCTTGCCAGCGCTATTCCTGCCATAAGTAGCAGGCCGCTGAGATGCGCGATCGCGGTAAGCGCGAATGCATTCGCGCGCCGGGCGCCGTATCCTCCAAGAAAATCGCTCGTGCCCCAGGCGAAGACGGCGGCCAGGCTGAAATTTGTGGGCAGCAGATAGGAATTGCGGCGTCATTTTGTTTCGTCAGTTCAAAGAAAATGAGACTAACACGCGAGACTAGGAATCTGGCTGTCTTGCCGCAGCGCAGGGAGTTGCAAACGGTCTAGCTGACTTTTTCAGGCGTAGATGCCGCCTCGGGAATCTCTGCGGCTAGTTTTTCCAACAAGGTTTCAAGATGGTCCAACACTTCCTCGGGCGCAGTCGGCTTCAGAAAGAATTTCAGCATCCCGTCGGGAGTGAATTGCGCGCCCCGTTGCGAGGACACAAATCGCGCCAGCTTCCCGGGATCGATCACCGCATTTTGTCGAAACTTGATCGTCACAAGATCCCGTTTGCGCTCGATGGCGTTCACGCCCACGCGCACCGCCAGCAGTTTGAGCGAGGCGTAATCCAGCAAATTGCGCACCGCGGCAGGAGGCTCCCCGTAGCGGTCTTCGAGTTCAGCGCCAACGTCATTCAATTGCGATTCGGTTTCGACTCCAGCAACGCGCTTGTACATTCGCAGGCGCTGGTTCTCCTCTGGAATGTAGTTCACCGGAATCCGAATATTGAGACCGAGGTTCAGTTGCGTCTCGGCTTCATCCGGCCCAGCTTCGCCCTTCATTTCGCGGACCGCGCGGTCGAGCATCTGCGTGTACAACTCGAAGCCAATAGCTTCGATGTGCCCGCTTTGTTCTCCACCCAGCAGATTGCCAGCGCCGCGAAGTTCCAAATCTAGCGCAGCGATTTTGAACCCTGCGCCGAGATCGGAAAACTCTTTCAGCGCCGCCAGACGTCGCCGCGCAATGGGCGTGAGCTCGATGTCGGCAGGAATCAGCAAGTACGCATAGGCTCTGCGATTCGATCGCCCCACGCGTCCGCGCAACTGGTAAAGCTCAGACAATCCAAAGCGATCGGCGCGATTGATGACGATGGTATTGCACAGAGGGATGTCGAGACCGTTTTCGATGATAGTCGTGGCCACCAGAATGTCGGCCTCGTGATGCATGAACTTCAGCATCACTTTTTCCAGCTCGCCTTCCGACATCTGTCCGTGCCCCACAATAATGCGCGCCCGCGGGACCAGTTCCTGCAGCTTCGCCGCGATCTCCCAGATACTTTCCACGCGATTGTGCACAAAATATACCTGACCGCCGCGATCCAGTTCCTGCTCCAGCGAAGACTGAATCAGCTTCTCGTCCCAGCTAGCGACCACAGTTTGGATTGCGATGCGGTCCTTGGGCGGCGTCTCGATCACGCTCATATCGCGCATCCCGACCAACGACATATGCAGCGTGCGCGGAATCGGAGTCGCAGACATGGTGAGAACGTCAACTTCTTTCCGCATCTGCTTGAGCCGTTCTTTGTGGCGCACTCCGAAGCGCTGCTCTTCATCCACGATCAGCAGGCCGAGGTCGGTGAACTTGATGTCCTTCGAGAGCAGCCGGTGCGTGCCGATCAGGATATCCACCTTCCCCGCCTCGACCTTTTGCAGAATCTCTTTCTGCTGCTTCGCGCTTCGAAAGCGGCTGATCATTTCGATCTTGACCGGAAATGCCGCAAAGCGCTGCTTGAAAGTTTCAAAATGCTGGAAGGCAAGCACGGTTGTAGGCGCAAGCACGGCGACTTGTTTGTTATCATTGACCGCTTTGAACGCCGCGCGCATGGCGATTTCCGTCTTGCCGTAGCCGACGTCGCCGCACAGCAGCCGGTCCATCGGCTGCGACGATTCCATGTCGCGCTTCACGTCCGTGATTGCGAGAGTCCTGATCTTCGGTCTCGGTGAACTCAAAAGAGTCTTCGAACTCCCGCATCCATTGATTATCAGGCGAGAATGCGAATCCCTTGGCCGCCCGGCGCTCAGCGTATAGCTTGAGCAACTCGTCGGTCATGTCTTTCATGGCCTTGCGGACGCGCGCTTTTGTCTTAGCCCAGGCTGCCGTTCCCAGATGGTTCAACGGCGGCTTTGCGCCCTCCGACGAGCGATATTTCTGAATCAGATCAAGCCGCGTCAGCGGAACATAAAGCCGTGCACCTTCCGCATACTCGAGCAACATGAACTCGGCGTTGCCATCGCCTTGGTTGATTTCCTTCAGCCCCTGATATTGCCCAATCCCATGCTCGACGTGAACCACGTAATCGCCGACTTGCAGGTCGCGGAAATCGGAAAGAAACGCCGAAACTTTCGACTTGCTGCGCTGCGGACGCGAAACAACCGAGTCGGACTCATCGAACAAATCGCGAGAGCCAAGAATCGCCAGATGAGCTTCCGGCAATATGACGCCGTCCGGCACATACGCTTTGGTCAGCGTGCTGGTGAGAATCTCGCCTGCGAAATACGCAGTTTCGTCGGCATAACTTTCTCCGCCGCGAGTGCGGCTGCCTAAGACGGAACGAAAGCCCGTACTCACTGAACACATCCGCCAATCGCTCGACCTCGCCGATATTCGGGACCGCGATCAACACTCGATTCTGTTCCGCAATCTGCTTCTTGACGTCTTCCAGCATCGCCGGAACCGAGCCATGAAACCGCTGCGTCGGCTGCGAATGAAAGCGTGACTGCTTTCGGACTCATCGGGACGCGCGATTCCAAGATGCTCTATCGATCGCTCCCGGCAGAGCTCGCCAGTTTTCGCCACCAGTCTTCCGGAGGGAGATACAAGTCCGTAGGCCGCACCAGGTTCCCAACTTCGCTGCGCTCGTGCGCTTCTTCGATTCGCGACCAGGTGTGATCAAACTCTTGCTTGAGATTATCCGGTTCGTCCGCGAGCACGACCGCGTTAGGGAGAAGATCGAAGACGGTGCGATCGGCCCCGGCCACAGGCGCGTAGAACTCCCATCCCGGAAATACGCTGACTCCGCCAGAGCGCACGGCTTGCTCGACAACCTCTTCCGCGCCGGCGATGCGCTTTCCCGACAGGCGCACATGAATCGCACCCAGCAGATCGTCGCTGATCGGAGTCTCCGTAAGCGGAAGCAGCAATGCTTCATCGACTGGAGTGGAGGATCGTTGCGTCGCAGGATCGAACTTGCGGATGGATTCGACCTCATCGCCGAAGAATTCAATGCGCAGCGGGCGATCAGCCTCAGGCGAATACACATCGAGGATGCCGCCTCGTATGGCGTACTCGCCGGGCATTTCGACAACATCCGTCGAGGTATAGCCGACAGTATTGAGGTGGCGCAGCAACGGCTCGGTATCAAGAGTCTCGCCTCGCCGAACCATTCGCGCCAGATCGGCATAATATTCTGCGGAGCGAAGACGCAAAGCGGTCGCCGCAATTGGCGAAACCAGAATGGAGACAGCGCCGGTCGCAACTTTCCACAGCGCGACCGCGCGTTCTTCCTGAATTTCAGGATGCGGCGATAGATTCTGAAACGGCAAGAACATCGCGCGTCGGCAGCGAGACCACGGAATCCGGGTCATTCCCGCCAATCAGTTCGTGGAAAGCCTGCAACACCGGAACCAATTCCTCAGCTATGCGGTTGTCGGCAACGACCACGATCAGCGGCCGTCCGGCGGCCTTCTGCAATAAAACTAGGAGCAACGCTTTCGCAGTGGGCGTGAGTCCGGAGACACGTATTCTCCCCGTGCCCTCCCGCAGGTGGGAGGCTACACGCAAAAAGGCAGGCAACTTTTCCACGTCCGCGAACAGATCACGGACGAAAGGCAAGACCATCGCCCTTCAATTCTACCAGCAGATCAATGGAGGACGGGCGTCCCCGCCCGTCCATACCGCGATCTCATTCAGGATTGACTGGCCAAGAGGCAATGCCTACGATGCTGGGATGTGGCCCTTTGTGCTTCGGATCCTCTCGCGCTTCGGCTGGCTGCATTCTACGCGGCGAATCGCTGCGGGTCATGCGTCGGAGTCGGATGATCCCGTCGGGCCCAGACTCGTGGAGCCTCCAAAAGTGCTCGCGGTCGAAAACGACCGTGTCGAAACCGGCGTTCCGGACCTGGAGCACTCCTTTGCCCTCACCCTGGAATTGTTGGGCTACGCGCTCGACCGCCAAAACGCCGAGAACGAGGGCCATTCCCAGCGAGTGACCGTTTTTTGTATCGCCATTGCTCGGGCTATGGATCTTAGTCGTGAGAAGATCGACGTGATGGCGCGAGCCGTTTTCCTGCACGACATTGGTAAGATGAGCGTCCCTGATGCTATCATGCGCAAGCCAGGCAAACTCCTGGACAACGAGCAGCGCATCCTGCGGCAGCATGCTTACTACGGCTACAAGATGCTGAGTAAGATCCCGTTCCTGGTGGAAGCTTCAGAGATCGTCTATTCCCACCATGAGCGCTTCGACGGCAGCGGCTACCCGCGCGGCCTCAAAGGAGAGGAGATCCCGCTGGGAGCGCGCATTTTCGCGGTTGCCGATACCCTCGATGACATCGCGTCCGAGCATCCTTCATCGTTCCCGCAGATTCTTCGTGCACGCCAGCAAATTGAGAAAGGCTCAGGAAGCCAGTTCGATCCCGAGGTGGTGAAGGTTTTCCTCGGTATGCCGGGAGAAATCTGGCTTGATCTTCGGAAGGAACTCAACGGTCGGCCAGGAGGGCTGACGTAGGAGGCCGCGAAGGACCTCGCGCAAATTGTCACAACTCCACTCGAATCCCCGACCAGGCATACCCCCCGAACTGTCATCCTGAAGCCGCGGACTCGCGCGCGTAAGCGCGCGAATCCCAATGAAGGATCCCTGCACTTCCCGAAGAAAAACGGCCCCGCCACTTGGATTCCCCAACCCCGAAGGCTAAAATGCCACTTCCGCGTGCCCTATGAATCAGAACCTTGCCTGCCCCGGCAAATCTCGTCGCCTGTGTGCTGCCCTGCTCAGCCTCTCGCTCATCGCTGCTGGAGCCAAAGAAAATGTCGACCCCAAAAAAGGTCGTGTCACGACCAACCCGACCGCTGGCAATCGCTACACCATCGAACAGGAAATTCAAATCGGACGCCAGAGTGTCCCGGAAGTGGAGCGCGCGCTGCCGCTGCTTCCCGCCGACCATCCCATGTCCAAATACATTGCTTCGCTTGGACAAAAGCTTGCCGCCAGCGCACCGGGGTACAAGTTTCCCTACACTTTCAAAGTTGTCCGCGAAAAATCGGTGAATGCTTTCGCGCTTCCCGGAGGTCCGATTTACGTGCACACCGGCTTGATTGAGCTGGCCACCGAATCTGAACTGGCCGGTGTCATGGGACACGAAATCTCGCACGTGGTCATGCGTCACTCCACCCGTCAGGCCAGCCGCCAAATGAAGGCGCAGTTGCCGCTCGCCATTCTGGGCGGGGTGCTGGGAGCAACCGTAGGCGGCGCGGTGGGCTCGCTGGCGCAGATGGGCATGTCGATTACCGCCGGCTCCGTTTTCATGAAGTATTCGCGGGACGCGGAAACCGAAGCGGACATGGTCGGAGCGCAAATTATGTACGACGCCGGCTACGACCCGCAGGCCGTCGTCAGTTTTTTCAACAAAATGAAGGCCCAAGGCGAGAGCCGCGGCGGTCCACAGTTTCTAAGTTCGCATCCCGACCCCGGCAACCGCGCGAAAAACATTTCCAGCATTCTTTCCCGGTTCCCGCCGAAACAGTTTCAGGACGTTGATAGCCCCGACTTCATTGCGGCTAAGAAAGCTCTTGCGGATGTCAATCAGGAATCCGCAGCACAGGTCAGCCTGGCGCAAAAAGCCACCGTCATGCCTCGACTCCCGCTGCGGAACATTGCCAGCGCAAACCTCCGCGACTTTCAGCATGTGGCGTACGCCATTCGCTATCCGGAAAACTGGCAGATCGACGGCAATGCCGACTCAACCAGCGTGACGATCTATCCCGAAGGAGGATCTGCGAACGGCACAATCGCCTATGGAATCATGATCAGCGGCTTCCAGCCGAAAGGAAGCGGCAGCAAAGAACTCGATGCCGCTCTACGCGAACTGATGGCCGACATCGAACAGGCCAACCCCGATCTTCAGATTGCCAACAGTCCGCTCGCCTTCACCCTGCACAATCGGCAGGCCCGAAAGCTAGATTGGTTTGGCAAATCAGCAGTTCAGGAAAATGGACAGCCGCTCCGCGAACGCGTTCGCTTGATTGCAATGTTGGGCCGCTCCAACCTCGTCCTGTACGTGGTGTTCGTCGCTCCCGACGCCGACTTTGAAGCCTTACGGCCGACTTTCGAACGCGTCCTGGACAGCCTGCAAGTTCGCTGAAAATAGCCTCGCAGTCCCTGATGCCCGGTTTGACGCTCAGCCGTTAACTCGTGCTGCCAGATGCATTTAGAGAGAGTGCACGTACGATGTTGTACATATAAAGTAGCCATTACAAAGTGTTCCACGTGGAACACTTCTTAAATAAATGGAGAGCAACCTTACGCTCGTAGCAACGGCCGGGTCAGGCAGGTGGGGCCGCCGCTGCCGTTGATGCACAGCTCAGAGCCAGGGAAGGTTCGCACATCGAATCCAGCGGCGCGCAGCTTCTGATTCGTCTTCGCGTTTTCTTCCAACGCGAGCACGCGCTTTTCGCCCAACGAAAGTACATTGCAGGCAAGCGTATCCCGCTCGGAATAATCGATCTCGATGAGGTTGTGTCCGCGCGTGCGGAGCAGGTCGACGGTTTCAACCGCGAGCCAAGGCAAATCGACGAGAACAGTTTTCTCATCGAGCAAACTGATCAGCGACATCAAGTGCAGGCAAGCCGCAGGGCCCCGTTCCATGCGGCAATGGTGCCGAGAGCACTTCCATTCCCTTGGGTTTGAGCAGGCCTCGCATCTGCTGAATGCCTTGTGCATTCGTTCGATAGCCGTGGCCGACGAGCAGTGTCTTGGCGTCAAGCCATACCATGTCGCCGGCTTCCGTGGTTGCGGGGGCCGTGATTTTCGCCAGCATGGGAACGCCCAGAATCTGGCAGAAGGATCCATGATGTTTGCCTTCGGGAACGCGGTTGGTTTTGCCCGGACGCATCAGGATCAATCCAAAGTCCGTCGGCAACGACGCATCGTGGGCATAAACAGCATCGAGCGACAGTTCCATGGCCGGAGGAATATCCTCAACTTCGGCGCCGCACGATTCCAGTTCGCGACACAAAGCCTCGTGTTGCGCTTGAGCGATCTCGAAATCCGGCGCATGCACGAAAGCCAAGTTCACGCCAGCTGGCCGCCCGCTCGGGTTGATGCCAGCAGGCCGTGCGTGGTGAACAGACAAGCACGCGTTTCAATGCGCCCACCATGGAATGGCCGTTGAAACGAGGCGTGGTCGTCGGGGTGATCCCGTCCAGACTCAATTTTTCGAAGCCGCTAGACATAAAGGAAATCTAAACTGGTGATATGGCAAAAGCAATATGGGAAGGCGCTGTTCTCGCTGAATCCAATCAATGCGTCGAGGTGGAAGGCAACCAGTATTTTCCCCCTGACGCCATCAAACAGGAATATTTCAAACCCAGCGAAGCTCATTCCGTTTGTCCGTGGAAGGGCACGGCCAGCTACTACGACCTCGACGTGAACGGCAAAAAGAATCTGGGCGCGGCGTGGTATTATCCCGAGCCCAAGCCCGCAGCCAAGCAGATCAAGGGGCATGTTGCCTTCTGGAAGGGTGTGAAGGTGGAAAAGTAGACCCGCGTCCGAGCGCCCTTCGTCCAGGCTCGTCCCCACGCAGCCCTCAGAACTCCATGTGCGCGCGGAACGAGGGCACAACCACCGGGCCGCGATCGCGGTTGTATCCGGGATTGTTGATGTGCTGCACACCGGGAGCCACGTAGATGCCGCGCCACACGTGGACCGTGTAATACGACTCCACGATGTTCTCCCGCCCATAATTCAGCTTGCCGTCACCGAGAAGAAAGCCGAGGCCGCCGTCGGCAAGATAGGTCTGATGATCTTTGCAAATTGCGTTGGTCACGAAAGCTACGCCTGCCCGGTCCTGCTTGCGATGCCACCAGGCGCCCTTAGCTCCGACACCTAAATCAAAAGTTTGGTCGACTTCCGTGTAGGCGAAAGATTCAGTCTTGCCGTTGTCCCAGCCGAAGCGGCCAAACGCGGTCAGATATCGGGTGAGATTCTGCTCGAGGTTCACTCCGAATCCATATTTGCGGGTGATGTGCCAGGGATGGTCAGTGATTTCCGGCACTGGTGTAAGACCTGCTTCAAAGTTGGCAATGGCCTCGCGATAGATCCCCATGTTGGCGTAATTGGTGTAGGCCAACAGACGGACTACTCCCCCTTTTTTCGGGATTACTCCGTGGCGCAATTCGTATTCGAAGTTTTCCGCGTGAGCCTGCCACGGCTTCCACACCAGATCAATTCCGTTCGCGACCTTGGGCATAAGCGCCTCGGCGAAGCGAAAGCCCCAATTGCGGTCTTCGTAATCCGCGGTCGCGCCCACCGTGTAACCGCGGGTATCTGCAGCGTAGTCCCAGGCGCCATTATTGTCGACGGTCCAATTGGTAAATTGAAGGTGAGTATCCGAGCCCACCGAATTGAGATCGAAAAAGTCCGGCAAGCTGAACTTTCCGAAGCGCACTTCCACTCGTCGGCGCGGCAATTCATCAAAGAGCGAGAGGGAAGTGCGATCGCTTTCGATTTTATCCTTGCTCAGCGCAAACACTTTGTGAATCATTCCCCGCGCCAGATAAGGCGCTTTGCTCAGCAGAGGGTTGCGCACAATATCGAGATCGGTGTTGCCCGCCAGCCCGAGGCCGGTACTGAGAGCTGATCCGCCAGCCTCTTCGATGTCGACCAGAATCTCAGTCGAACTATTAAGCCGCATACCGGTGTAGAGCGTCAGCACGCGCGATGTGGCTTTCTCGTAGTTGGGGCTCAGGCTGTGCGGCCCACTGTAGGCTGCGGGGAATGAAGGATGGGTCTGAAAAATGAAGTTCATCTGCCCCGAAAGCCAGAAACGCGTGTCTTTTAAATGGGGGAACATCGTCTCCACGCTATCGTCCGGCGGTGGATCAGAGGGCGGATCAGCCTCATTGGCCCCAGGCGCCGCGCTAACCACCTGGACCGGGTTCGTCTGCTGCGGGGCAGATTGGTCCTGCGCCTGCTCCGCGATCGCGCAGAAAGGAGCGGCCAACCCAATCGTCAACCATAGAGCGAGAGACAACCTTCCCCGAGGTTCCGCCATGTTGAAAATGAATTTCAATTTCATAATTGCAGACTAGCCAGCAGAAGAATTCCACTCAAGGCGCGTTGTCACCCTCCCTTGTGATATTCGTCACCTTGTTAACGTGACTATGCCACGGGATGTTAACTATAGTTAACATCCACTTCCGGGCATTCGACTGGGTGGTCTAACGAACATTCCAACCCTGAATCATTGCTCGCCAATCCACCCAGCCTACGCAGCGTTGGTTAAAGGAATGTTACAGGTCGCGCTGGACGCCCTCAGCGGTCATCGACCGCGACCCAGTGCATGCGAAGCTGCCGCCGGCCGCATTCGTCGGTGACCACGACCCAGCTCATGCGCAAAGACTTTTGTTCCGCCTTCGGTTCCACGCGCCACAGAGTGGCATCGTGGTGGATTGCGCTCGCGAGCTGCGTCGTCGCCATCGCCATTGGCTGTAAGAATAGAGTCATGCAGTTCATCGTTGTCCCCCTCCTTTCTGTGGATTTCAGCTACCATGCGATTTACGCTCCTAAGGGGGATTTAGCGGCTCCTGGGTTCCGGGATCTGAGGTCCGCAGTGGATTTCCCTTCTGAACATCTTATATCATACCCCCCTACGGTATTGTAAAGGGAAAAGCTAAAGAAAGCAGGCAAAATGCAAGATAAGATTCCCGAAATCTCCAAAGAGAAACAGAAACTCCTGTTCCGTATCAAGCGAATCCGTGGCCAGTTCGCAGCTGTCGAGCGCGCCCTCACCGCCGGGGATGAGTGCGCCGACATCCTGATGCTTTTGGCCGCCATTCGCGGCGGAGTCAACGGCTTGATGGCGGAGATCCTGGAAGACCACATCCGCCTGCACATGATGAATCCCGATCACGCCGTGGATTCGCCCGAAGAGTTGGGCGAGGATTTGATCGGCCTGGTTCGCGCGTATCTGAAGTGAGCGTGCAAAATAAACGAGGACAGCTCGGAGCCCCCCGAAGCTGTCCTTAAAACCCTCCCGGTTAGAAGGGCGTGTACTGAACAGAGAGTACCTAGGACGTGTTTCAGGACTGTTGCGAAACTGTAAATATCCGGTGAATTCCATATATCCTTTGACACTCTAGTCAGGCCAGTAGAAAGTGCCGCAAAAAGCGAAGATGCACCTCCCAGTATTGGCTTTTCGCGGTCTAGCGGCCTCCCGCTGTTACCATAGATGACCAGTTTCTTTTCGGAGAGCCCATGGCCCGCAAGACGGAGATATCCCGCAAGCTGCAGCAACGCGCCGAGCAGATGATTCCCGGTGGCGTGAATTCGCCGGTTCGCGCTTTTGGTTCCGTGGGCGGCGATGCGCCCTTCATCGTGCGCGGGCAGGGTTCGCACATCTTCGATGCCGATGGCAACGAGTACATCGATTACGTCGGCTCGTGGGGTCCGCTCATTCTCGGGCATGCTCCCTCCAAAGTGATTGAAGCTATCATGGATGCCGCCTGCAACGGCACCAGCTTTGGCGCCTCCACTCCATCCGAGGCCGACCTGGCGGAAATTGTGCTGTCTGCGTTTCCCGCATATGCAGAAGGTACGTTTCGTCAGTTCCGGCACGGAAGCGACCATGTCCGCGATCCGCCTGGCGCGCGCCTATACCAAGCGCAAGTACATCGTGAAATTCGAAGGCTGCTATCACGGACACTCCGACGCTTTGCTGGTGAAGGCTGGTTCAGGCATTGCCACACTCGGAATCCCGGGCTCTGCCGGCGTTCCGGAGGAATTCATCCAGTTCACGCTAGCTTTGCCTTTCAATGACATCGACGCGCTCGAACACGCATTCAAGAAATTTAAGCACGAGATTGCCTGCGTCATCGTCGAGCCCGTGGTGGGCAACATGGGTTGCGTACCGGCTCCGGTGGATATCTCGCGGCCTTGCGATTGATCACACAGCGGGAAAAGAGCGTGCTGATTTTTGACGAAGTCATGACCGGATTTCGCTTGGCCTTCGGCGGCGCGCAAGAACTTTACGGAGTGACTCCGGACTTAACCACGATGGGCAAAATTATTGGCGGCGGACTTCCGGTGGGCGCTTACGGCGGCCCCTCCGAGATCATGAACCTGGTGGCGCCGCTCGGGCCCATGTATCAGGCGGGCACGCTCTCGGGAAATCCGCTGGCGATGGCTGCGGGGTTGGCAACGCTGCGTCACTTGCGCGAGAACAAACAAGAGATTTATCCGCGTCTCGACAAGCTTAGCGGCGAACTGGTCGAAGGAGTCGCGGCTGCCGCGAAAGACGCAGGCGTGCCGCTCTGCTATAACCGCGTGGGCTCCATGTTCACCTGGTTCTTCACTCCCGGCCCCGTGACGGATTGGGATTCGGCGGCGAAGTCCGATACCGAAGCCTTCGGCCGCTTCTTCCGCGCCATGCTGGACAATGGCGTCTACCTGCCGCCATCGCAATTCGAAGCCGCGTTTCTAGGCGCTGCGCACAGCGAAGAAGACATTCAGAAAACAATTGGCGTGGCCAAGCAGGCGTTCGCGTCGGTGCACGCATAGCTGCGAATTTTTGTTGGTGTGGGACGGGTTTCGACTCCGGATGCGCGAAGCACCGCGTCGTTTTAACTCGAGAACTGCAGGCTGAGAACTGAGAACTGACTTTCCCATCAACTCCGGAACTGTCACAAATTCGTATCCTTCAGACTTGTAGCGGGCAATGAGCCGATCGGTCGCGATCACAGTCTGCGAACGATCCGCTGCCGAATGCTTTGCGTGGCTGCCGTCGTGCAACAGAATCACATCGCCACCGCGGATCTGCTGGCTTACTTTTTGTTCGACGTACTCCGCGGGTTTTCCCTTCCAGTCCCAACCGGTCACATTCCACATCACCGGCTCCAGACCAAGCGCGCGTACGATTTTCAAAGTGCCGGGCCGGCGTCCACCAAACGGAGGACGAAAAAGTCGCGAATGCTCTCCCACTGCATCCGTCAGGGCCTGCTCGCAATCCCGCAATTGCATCGTCGTCTCGCGCGCAGAAGCAAAGATCAGATTGGGATGGTTGAAAGTATGATTGCCGACCACGTGCCCAGCCCGCCCCAGTTCGCGTGCGATGTCCGGCCTTTGCTTCACATAGCGTCCGATAAGAAAAAATGTCGCCTTCACGTTGTGCCGTGCAAGAACCTCCAGCAGACGCAGCGTGTGCGGGTCGTTGGGGCCATCGTCGAAAGTCAGCGCCAATTGCCTGGTTCCAGGCTTCAGCCCGGTAAAGGTCCGGCCATACCACTGCCCGGTCGGCGCCATCGACTGGTAGCCAGCCGCAACCGCCGCCACAGCCACACCAGCTCCGATGACGAAGCTACCCATAATGTCGCGATTGTAAATTGTTTCTCTGGGACTACGATGGTGCACAGGGGTTACTCTTCCCTCAATTGCGCTCTAAGCTGTGTCGGGATATCCTGCCAATCGAAGCTCGATCCCATGGCCAATCTTTTCGAACTGCCCCGCTACATTGCTGTGGAAGGTCCCATACGCGTCGGAAAGAGCACCCTGACGCGGATTCTGGCGGAGCGTCTCAACGCCCAGCGGGTCATGGAAACCGAAGACAACCCATTTCTGCGCGCCTTTTACGACGGCGAACGCGGCGCGGGATTCCAGGCGCAGTTCGCTTTTCTGATCCGCCGCTTCGAACAGCTTCGCGCGCTGGACCTCGGTCCGCGCTCCCAGAAATCTGTCGTTACCGATTTTGTTTTCGAAAAAGATAAGCTCTTCGCTTGCCTCAACCTCACCGATCAGGAACTCGAAACTTACAATCGCTATTACAACTATTTTCGCGAACAACTCCCCACGCCTGACCTCGTGATCTATTTGCAAGCCAGTCCCGAGGTTCTGAAAAAGCGTTTGAAGAAAAAGAATGCGCCCGGAGAGAAAGCCATCAACGAAGAATATCTCGAAGAAGTGATCAAGGCCTACGAACACTTCTTTTTTCACTACACCTCATCGGACCTGCTGATCGTGAACACTTCAGAGATCGACTTCGTCGAGCGCAACGAAGACTTGCAGGAACTGCTAAGAAAAGTTTCCGCCCCGATCAAAGGCACCCAATATTTCCTCCCGCTGGGAAATCAAGAAGCTGCCAGCGCCTGAAACCATCGGCCCGCCCGGCTGTGGTCGAGCTCGAAGATCATTCGGACACCCTGAAATCAACTAAGTCGACTGCTTCGCGGCCTCAATCATCGTGGCGTAGATCGCTTCAATTTCCTTCTTGAAGCACATGGCGGGCAATAGTTATTACAATAGTAATAACTACAACGGGAGGACGCATGGTTGAACTCAAGGTCCGCAAATTCGGCAACTCGCTCGGCGTGGTCCTGCCCAAGGAAGTGATTGGCCGGCTGCGCACGGGAGACGGCGAGCGCCTCTTTCTGATTGAGTGAGCGGACGGAGATTACCGACTCACGCCATACGATCCCGCGTTCGAGAAGAAAATGACTAAGGCCGAGCAGATCATGACTCGCTATCGCAACACACTCCACGCCCTGGCAAAGTGACCAGTCGCGGTGAGCTACTAAGAAAGAACCGCTCTGGATCGAGGAACGCGACGCGATGGCGATCCACGACCGCCTTCTGGCTGTTCACGGTGGTGCGTCAGGATTGCGCGATCGAGGGCTTCTGCAATCCGCCCTCGCCCGTCCGCACCAGCATCACGCCTACGCCGCTTCGCGCGACATCGTCCAAATGGCCGCTCTCTACACAGCCGGTATCGTGCGCAACCATCCCTTTCCTCGATGGTAATAAGAGGACCGGTTTCGTAGTCGGCGTTCTGTTCCTTGAGCTCCACGGCTTCGATTTAAGGCCAGCGAAGAAGACGCCACTCAAGCCGTCTGGGATCTGGCGGCAGGCAAGCTCGACGAAGCTGGATACGCCGCTTGGCTCCGTACCAACAGCAAACGCAAGCGAGGACGATAGGCACTCTTACTTCTCATGCCGCGGCAGCGAATAGACCGCCAACGCTTTCCCAACTTTCGAAAACTCGGGATCAGCCGTGACCAGCCAGGCACCCCGTTCGATAGCCAACTCGGCGGCGAAGGCATCGGCATAACCCAGGCTGTGTTTTTGCTTCAACGCGCCGGCACGGGAGGCCCGCTCCCGATCCACGCTGATAACAGCCACGGGCATCTCCTGCAGCCTCGCCTCCGCTTCACGAGCCTTCGCCTCGCCGTGGTAACGCCATGCCATATAGAAGACTTCGCCCCAATTCACGGCCGACATAAGCAAAGGCAAGTCTATGCTGCGCAGATTCATCAACAGCCTGTCGAACTTTATCGCGCGGCGCCGGCCCGGCCTTCAAAGAAGGCGATCAGGGCGTTAGCGTCAAGCACGTATCGCCGCGTGCTTCTGCGAGAAAGAGCGGGTCACTATTTTTCTCTCTCGCGTTCTCTCGCCGCTCCGCAAACGAGTCCTCAAATATGGATGGCTCGCCCGGTTTCGGCTTGAGAAATCCCATGATTTCATCTAGTCGCCGCTCTGTGATCGGCGTAAGCACCAAACGGCCTCGTTTCTTCACTCCAGGTTGCGGGCGTACCTTTTTTCAGCCCGAATTGCTCGCGCAACTCAGCCGGAATGACGACCTGCCCTTTGGAACTGATGACTGTGCGGTAGGCTCGCATAGCAACAAATCTTACTACCTTGTAAGACGCGATGCAACTGTCTTACATCGGCGACTGTCCTCCCGGAATTTCCCTTAATTTCCCAATCTTACCGTAACCATCGACGAACCACGATCCCGAGGTCTACAATAGCCCCAGCAGCATCCAAGATGTGTACGGGCTCTATCCGCCAAGGCGGAGGGGCACTGGAGGACATCGTGAGTATCGCACCACTTGGCGAACCTCGCCAAAAGATTACTGTCGCTTCCCTTCGCGAGAAAAAACTTCAACATCAACCTATCACTTGCCTGACCGCCTACGACTATGCCAGCGCCCGCCTGGTCGATGAAGCCAATATCGACATCGTCCTGGTCGGCGACTCGCTCGCTATGACCATGCTTGGCTATCCGGACACGCTCTCGGTCACAGTCGATGAAATGCTTCACCACACCAAAGCCGTGCGGCGTGGCGTGAAGCGCGCGATTGCTTGTGGCCGATATGCCCTATGGTTCCTACCACGTCGGCGCGGACGACGCATTGCGCAACGCGGCCCGCTTCGTAAAAGAAGCTGGCGCGGAAGCGGTGAAGATCGAGGGTGGAGAGAAACGCGCCGATCTGATTCGCCGCGTGATCGACGCCGAAATTCCCGTCGCTGGTCACATCGGACTGACTCCGCAGTCGGTAAACGTCATGGGTGGCTACAAAGTTCAGGGCAAGTCGCTAGCCGAGATCGAACAACTGATGCGCGACGCGGTGGCGCTCGATCGCGCGGGCGTGGCCTTTCTGGTTCTCGAAGGCATTCCCCGCGAAGTCGCCAGCATGATCACGGCGGAGGTCGCAACTCCAACCATCGGGATCGGCGCCGGCCCGGACTGCGACGGCCAGGTGCTCGTCTTCCACGACATTCTGAATCTCACGTTCACTCCACCGGCGAAGTTCGTTCGCCGCTACGGGGATGCGGCCGCGCTCATCACCGACGCCGCGCACGCCTTCCGTGAGGACGTGATCGCGCATCAGTATCCGGCAGACAGCGAGTCTTACCATCTCTCGAAAGAAACTCAGCAAGCGCTGGAGACTGTTCTCGAACGCAAGACGGGGCATGCGACGATAGTAAACTGATGGCATGAGATATTTGCTTCCTAGCGTTTTGGCCGCGAGCGTTGTGCTGCTTACTTCCTGCGCCAAGCCGCCAAGCGCGCCCGCGCAGGCATCAGCGTCGGTCAGCTCGGAGGCTCGCATCCGACAAATCCCTCCGCCCGATCCACAAAAATACGCCGCGCTAAAGGATATGAAAGCTTGGCGAAATCCCGTACTTGATCATCCGGCTCGATGGCGTTGGACTACTCGACGTCAGCAACAACGAGCAGCAGATCGTCGACCCAGACAAATTGCCCGAGGCGCTGGCCAAGCTGCCCGCATCGGCATGGCCTTACGGCCGCGTAGTTGCGATTCAGGAGATCAGCGCCAACGCCTCTGATCAGGACCACGCCACGCTTCGCAAGAATCGGGCATTGGTCGCCGGATCCTTAGAAAGCATGAAAGTAGAAATCAACTGGGTTCCATCCTCCTGAGGCCGGTGCCATGAAAATCTGCAAAACAATCGACGAAATGCGCGCCACTTCGCGCACGGCACGGCACGCAGGAAAGCGTTTGGGATTGGTCCCAACCATGGGAGCGTTGCACGAGGGCCATCTGTCGCTGATGCGCGCCGCAAAATCGAAATGCGACGCAGTCGCCGCCTCCATTTTCGTAAACCCTCTGCAGTTCGGCCCCACCGAGGATCTCGCAAAATATCCCCGCACCTTCGACCACGACGTTCAGCTGCTTGAAAAAGAATCCGTCGACATTCTTTTCGCGCCCACGCCCGCCGAAATGTATACCCCGGGCGCCGTCACCTACGTCACCGTCGAAGGCCTCAGCGACAAGCTCTGCGGCAAATCGCGTCCCGGACACTTTCGCGGCGTGGCTACGGTCGTCGCCAAGCTCTTCCACATCGTCGAGCCCGACCTGGCATTCTTCGGACAGAAAGATGCCGCGCAAGCCACCATCATCCGCCGCATGGTGCGCGATCTGAATCTGCCCATCGAGATCGCCGTCTGCCCCATCGTCCGCGAGCCCGACGGCCTGGCCATGAGCTCGCGCAACGTGTACCTCAGCCCGCAGGACCGCAAGTCCGCGACCGTCCTGAACCGCTCCCTGACCGAGGTCAAACAACGATTCGATCAAGGCGAGCGCAACGCGACGGCACTAATCAAAGCCGCCAAAAAAATCCTGGCCCAGGAACCCACCGTCCGTCTGGATTACTTCGAGATCGTCGATCCCTCCACCCTCGACCCCGCGCCCAAGCTCGCCGGTCCCGCCCTGGTAGCCGTCGCCGCCGTCGTCGGCACCACCCGCCTGATCGACAACATCCTGCTGCAGCCCTGAAGACGCGGCCTAACCAGGCAAACTTCGATCGCACCCGACACGTGCAGATTTCAGTACCGCACCGCAAGCGCGGCCGACTCCTGCGCCGACGTGATTCCCCTACCCGGATGCCAGTGGTCCACGTCTTCCATGCCCGGACCCGGTTCTGTGTCAGTGCCAGTCAATCTCCAGACATGGAAAATACCGTTGTATTGATTGTGCCCTTTGAAGATGTAGGTGAGCGGATGTTCCCCGGTCTCCGCCTCCCCTGCATACCATGTTCTCACCGCGGCATTTTCCTTCATGACACGGTCAAGGTTTCTGCGAGCATCCCCGACCCTGTGAATGTGCAGCAGCGACTTTGCCCGCATGCGAAAATCGACGCCCCGGTCATTGAGATCTTGGATCAGAGTTTTTGCGATCGCGAACGCGTCCCGGTCGTAGGTACTGACGTGCCGGTTGTAATCTGAAGCGAACGTTTGATGGGTAAAGCGTAACGGAAGCACCTTGGAGTTGGGCTCCGGCTTAAAACCATCTGCCAGTTGGACGTCCGACGGGCTCGTCTGGATGACGGAGTCAGACAAAATCAGCAGCGTATGATCGTCCAGGGTTTTCATGTGAGAAAGCTGGCTGACGAGGGCCTGTGCTTCTCCCAGATTGCCAACATACAGAACGCAGTCCGGCGCGGGCTTCATGTTTCCCAGAACCTTCTCGTCCGGCAATCGATCGATCTCATATTTGTTTAACTCCAGCGCTCCATCCTTCTTCGCGTCTTGGATGGCACCTTCATACTCCTTCACCAAATCGTCCTCGTAAGACTTGTTCTGCGAGTCGTTGCCCTCGACAATGATGAATCGGCTCTTACCGTTTTCAATCGCAAACTCGATGGCCGAGGAGGCTTGTATCTTATTGGTCGGGGAAAGCTGCAGCAGGGGTGCAAAGCTAACCTTTTGCGGCAACAGGGGAATTGCATTCCACTCATAGCATTCAGCCGTGCAATCTTTCAGCAGATCATCGTCGCTAGCCGTGGTCGCCAGATACGGAACCCGCGGGCTAGCTTTGAAATAAATCGGCAGCGATTTTTCCGTGATCTGGCTTCGTCCACTTCCTATGACCATTAACGTATCCGGCCGGCTGCTAAGATCGGCAGCCATTTTCTCCGCCGTTTCCTGAGTGTTGTCCCCTAGAATTTCAGGCTGCACCCTCACGTACACGTCACCGATCTTTTGCAGGTAGCCTCTTGCTTTGCTCCGGAAAATGTTCAGCGTCTCTTTGTTCGTGTCATGGTCAGCTACTACGTAAATCGTATACGGGTCGGGATGCTCAAGATAAGCGCCAGCGAAGTAAGCGAACGGCAACCCAAACAAGGCCGCCAGTACGATCTCCACCGAGTGATGCCTTATCCATGATCCCACCCGCAGAAAGCGCGCGCGCATCTGCTCTGGTAAAACCATATACACCTCACCTTGCGGAATCGACAGCTAGGAACCCGACTACCGCCTCGGCTATAAGGGGGGAAGAAGGAGCCGCGGCGACTCGAAAGAACCACCTCGAGATTTCGTGCAAAAACGTTAGTCCGAATCCAAACTCAAGTCAAGCGCAAAAGCAGTAGGCCGAAAAAGCCATGCCCAAAACAGGAATCGCCTCGGACGTCACTTGCTCCGCTGACCTTTTTTTTGCAATCCCTGCCGGAGCATACTTATGCGGCTTGCTCCCCAGAGTGAATTTCAGACCGCGATTCGTGCGCCCCATCAACTCATAGTGGAACCGCTTTTTCGCGCCATCAGTACAGGGGCCGGAGCCAGGTAAGTGGTCGATCGCGGAAATTCTCGCTCACCTAGCCGACGCAGAGCTGGTCGGCGGATGGCGCATGCGTCTGATCCTGGCCAACAACGGCGTATCGGTGCAGCCTTTTGATCAGGACGTCTGGGCCGAGACATTCGCCTATGCGAAACGCGATCCTGCGGCTTCTCTCGAAGCCTTTCGCGTGCTGCGGGAGAACAATCTGGCCATGCTGAAGGCGCTGCCCAAAAATTTGTGGGAAAACTACGGCATGCATCAGGAACGCGGCAAGGAGACGATCACGCACATCGTCCGCATGTTCGCCGGCCACGACTTGAACCATGCTGGCGCAAGTCGAGAATATCAAGAAAAGAAGCCGAAGCAAGCGCGCAGCCTGAGCTGCATCGTCCGGTCAAGGGTCGACGCCGTTGCCGTTGCCCTTGGCCTTATCCTCCTTCGAAAGCGAGCTGCTTACGGCTCGAACACATCAACTCTCATGGTGGTCCAGTGGGCAGTCGTCTGACAGCCACCTTCACTACCAATATCCTTGCAGCCTAGACCCAGGGCAATAGCGTGGCCGTTTGAATTGGAATTGGTCACGGTGGCCAGAACTGAAGCGGGATAGCTCTGACGGCTGGCATCTGTTGGCGTGCTAACGGTGTAAACATCCCTCTCAAACAGATAGTCGCCGTTCTTGTCCGTGGGCCCAATCGTTGGCGCGGCGCCGTCGACCAGGAACTGATAAGAACCTATTGATCCGCTTCCACCGCCGTGGCCACCCAGAACAATGGTAGTCTTCGCGTCCAGAGAAATATGGAAAGTACATGTCTGCCCTGTCGGAGCCGGACATGTGATTGAAATAGGACCGAACCAAGATGCTCTCGCCGAGCAGCCAACTGTTCCACATTTGGCCGTTGCACTCTGCTTGTTGACAACAAAAGTAGTGCTCACCAGGGCTTCGTTGCTGATAACCGTTTGGGCTGTCATCGCTGGCGTCGTCAATAGCGACAAGGCGACCGAAGCCAATGCGGCGATAATCTTGAACATGCATGGACATTTCATTTGATGCCTCCGTTAGGATTAGGCAGCGGTAAACCCGGACCGCGATTTTACAACTGACGCGCTGGCCCTACAACCAGGTTGGGACCCAAGCATGAAAAGCATCACTTTTTTGCACAAAAGGCACCAACTTTCATCTACCTCAATTCCGCAAAAGCAGTTATAGTTATTCCGCTCAGCGATTCACTGACGACAACTGACCTGTTCTGATGGCGCGAAAAAGCGGTTCCACCATCTCGCAGGAGGAGTTGTATCCACCGGCCCACGAGCCGGCGCGCCCAGCGCCCGACGGCGCACTTGACGACGCGCGCATGCTCGACTTGGACGTGGAACAGGAATCGCCCTTCCTGCGCGGACAAAAGCGCGTCTCCGTTCGCCGGGGATCTCTGCCCAAAAAAGCTGCCACTGGCCTGACCTGGGGCATCCTCGCGGCGGTCGTTTTATTCGTCGGTAGCACGGCGGTTGCGGCCTTGTATCACTACGGCGAACACTCGTGGCGCTTCCGGGTTGACTCCAGCGACGACATTGAAATCACCGGGCTGCAGAACGTCACTCGCTACCAGGTGTTGGAAGTCATGGGCGGCGACATCGGACGCAACATCTTCTTCGTGCCGCTAAGCGAACGAAAGCAGACTCTGGAGAAAATTCCCTGGGTGGAATCGGCCAGCGTGATGCGCTTCGTTCCCAATCGCCTGAGGATTGAAATTCACGAACGCACGCCGGTAGCCTTCGCCCGCGTCGGCTCCAAAATCCTGCTGATCGACCCCGTAGGCACGCTGATGGATCTGCCCGCGGCGGGCAAGAAAAAGTATTCGTTTCCCGTGATCCTCGGAATGAATTCTGGCGAACCCGCCTCCACGCGCGCCGCGCGCATGAAAATCTACAACGACCTGGTCAGCCAACTGGACGCGGGCGGGGCACACTATTCGCAGGAACTCAGCGAAGTCGATTTGTCCGATGCGGAAGACGTTAAGGTCCTCCCCAGCGACCCTCAAGGCGAAGTGCTGGTGCATCTGGGATCGTCCAACTACCTCGAACGCTACAAGGTGTACGTGAGCCATGTGCGCGAGTGGCGGCAGCAGTTCGACAAACTGGAATCCGTCGACTTGCGCTACGACGGGCAGATTATCGTGAACCCGGATTTGCAAGGCACGATCAAGCAACCGCCGCTTTCGAAGTCATCGGCCAAGATCGCCATGGCAGCAGGAATGAAACCGGCAGCGCTGATCACGCAAGGTCCCGCCGCAAAAATCTTCGCCCGTTCTCGCTCCGGCGGCGCCGACAAAAGCCGTGGCAAAGAAAGCCGCCAGGAAACCGCACCACAAAGTGGCAGCAAAAGCGACACCGAGGCAAAGCGCGCCGGCGCAGAACCGTCGGCGCCAAAGATCAAAGCGTCGCGAAAGCCATGGCTTCAGCGCGGCGCAGTCTGCCGGTCACGCGTCCAGACACGAACTCGAGCAAAACAACTCCGGCCGCACCGCCAGCTACGGGAACGGTCGCGGTAAAACCAGGAAGCAAACCGAGTCCAGCAATTGCCAAGAGGAGAGGACCATCCATAGGCATGGCGAATCCGCAGCACAATTTTTTGACCGCGATTGATGTAGGCAGCGCCAAGACCTGCGTGCTGGTGGCGGAGATTACCGATTCCGGCCTGCGCTATCGCGGCCACGGAATTTCCGAATCGCGCGGCTCGCGCAAGGGCGTGATCGTCGATCTGGAAAAGGCGGTCAGCGTCGATCCAGAAAGCGGTCGAGCAGGCCGAAGACGTTTGCGGCGCACCTATCGAGCATGCGCTGCTGGGCGTTGCCGGGTCGCATGTTCGCGGCATGAACAGTCACGGCGGCCTCAGCCTGGGCACGCGCGCGCGCGAAATTGCGCGCGAAGAAATTCGGCTTGCCGTCGACAAAGCCCGCGCCATTCCTCTGCCCGCCGACCGCGAAATTCTGCACCTGCTGCCGCAGGAATTCATTCTCGACGAGCAGAGCGGCGTGCATGATCCGCTGGGCATGATGGCCATGCGCCTCGAAGTCCGCGTGCACATGGTCACCGCCGGATCAAGCGCGACTCAAAACGTTGTTACCGCGGTGAACCGCGCCGGCGTGCACGTCGACGATACCGTCTTCGAGCCGCTGGCCTGCGCCGATGCCGTGCTGCGCGCCGACGAACGCGAGCTGGGCGTGTGCTTGATGGATCTGGGTGCCGGCTCAACCAGCCTCATCGTTTTTCAGGAAGGCGCGGTAATTCACACCGCCGTGATTCCCATCGGCGGCGACCACTTCACCAGCGACCTTTCGGTTGGGCTCTGCACTCCGCTGGCCGAAGCGGAAAAAATCAAGAAGCTCTATGGCAATGTGATCGTGACCCTGATTCCCGAAGGCAACGAAGTCGAAGTCCCCTCGGTCGGCGACCGGCCTTCGCGGTCTGATCTCGCAACGCATGGTCGGAGAAATTCTCGAGCCGCGCGCCCGCGAACTCTTCGAAATGCTGCGCGACAACCTGCGGCACAGCGGCATGCTCGATGTTTGTGTAGGCGGCATCGTGCTCAGCGGAGGCACGTCGCGCCTCGCAGGGATTCTCGATATCGCCGAATCCGTTTTGCGGCGTCCCCTGCGTTTATCGTGGCCGACCGCGCTGGCGAAAATGCCATCGACTTTAGCCGAGCCCGAATACGCCACAGTTCTAGGCATGATTTTTTACGGCCATCGCTCGCGAATAGCCCGCGGCCTGCAAGACACCCGCTGGAGTTCGCGCCTGATGGGCCTGTTCGCAAAAAAGGGAGCATAAAGGCTTGAACCACAAAGGGCACAAAGTTACACAAAGATTTCGTTAGCCGTTCTTTCTTCGTGAACCTTCGTGTCCTTAGTGGTTAACGGTTTTAGCTGTACAGAACGAAAATCCATCGAGGTGCAGTAACCATGAAAAATGAAAACGACATTCGCATCAGCTTTAACGAAGAAGCCCGCAACGACGCCAAAATCAAAGTCATCGGTGTAGGTGGAGGCGGCGGCAACGCCGTGAACCGCATGATCGATGCCGGCATGGAGGGCATCGAATTCGTAGTCGCCAACACCGACCTGCAAGCCCTGCGCATGTCGCGCGCGCCCATGAAAATTCAGCTCGGGGTCAAGCTCACCAACGGCCTGGGCGCAGGCGCGAATCCCGAAGTCGGACGCAAAGCCGCGCTCGAAGACTCCGACAAAATCATCGAAGCCCTCGAAGGCTCCGACATGGTCTTCGTCACCACCGGCCTCGGCGGCGGCACCGGAACCGGAGCCGCTCCGATCATCGCGTCACTCGCCAGCGAAATGGGCGCGCTCACCGTCGCCGTCGTCACCAAGCCATTCGCCTTCGAAGGCAAACGCCGCATGCAGCAAGCCGAGCGCGGCATCGCCGAGCTGATGGAATCCGTCGACACGACCATCGTCATCCCCAACGAAAAACTGCTCGCGGTCGCGCAGGATGCCGGCTTCTTCGAATCCTTCCGCATCGCCGACGACATTCTCCGCCAAGGCGTGCAGGGCATTTCCGACATCATCACCATTCCCGGCATCATCAATCGCGACTTCGCCGACGTGAAAGCCATCATGGCCGGCATGGGCTACGCGGTCATGGGCGCGGCCACAGCCAACGGCGCGCGCCGCGCCACCGAAGCCGCACAAAAAGCGATTGCCTCGCCGCTGCTCGAAGCCGGAGCCATCGACGGCGCTCGCGGCATCCTCATCAACATCACGGGATCTACTTCGCTCAAACTCGCCGAAGTGCAGGAAGCTTGCACCATCATTCAAAGCGCCGCGCACGAAGATGCCAACATCATTTTCGGCGCGGTGCTCGATGAAAAGATGAAAGACTCCGTGAAGATCACGGTCATCGCCACCGGCTTCAAAGACTCCGATCGTCATCACCGTCGGCACGAAGAACGACCCGGTTTTATGATCTCGCGTGAAAACGCTTCGTCCCACGACGACTTTTTCGACGAGCCTCGAGCAAGAACGCGAGTTCGATCCCGAGCCGCCGCCTCCGCCGATGGTCATGGAACAATCCGCGCACGCACGTTGCCGCTGTGGCCTCGAACGAATCCATTTCCGTCGACAGCATGCGCAACGCAATGATTGCTAACTTCGAGCAGTCGGACCTCGACGTTCCGGCATTTCTGCGCAAACGGGGTGAAACTATGTAGCCCGGAAACAAAGGGAAAACTGTTTCCACTCCAGGGCAGTATCGTTCCAGTAACCGCGGACGTTACCAAAGGGCCGTGCCTGCGCCTGGAATTGACGACAACTCTTTCATTGGCAAAGGGTTAGATTAACTAGCTGACGCCTTAGCAAAAAATACGTTTTAAATTGCTTATCCACACGAAGTTTCATAACATCTAGTCAAGTGGGAACTTAGCCAGTGGCGTCGATCATTGGCCGGTTTCGTGCTACATACAGCAGTGAACTCCGGGGACAGGTACAAGAAATTGAATTCAGGCAAGCGTTCCACTGGCATCGGCCTTTTTCTCGCAGTCATCTTTATTGTTGTGCTTTGCCAGGCTGGCATCGCCGCCACCGTCAGCACGCATACTCTGACCCCGCACAAATCCAAGCAAAAAATTAGCGAGACTCAGCACGCCCGTCGGCGCATGCATCACCTGGCTCACGCCCGCGCTACGCACGACTCCAGTAACAGCCGCTCGCAGCACGCTGACTACTCGGCATCGCTACTACGAGCGTTTCTACACCAGTTCCTTCGCGCAGGATATTACTGAAGGCGACGTCACCACCGGCGAAGATCCCGTTGTGCGCGAAGCGGCCATCGACGCTCTCGGCGGCATGAATGGCACAGTCGTGGCCATCGAGCCCACCAGCGGACGCATTCTGGCCATGGTGAATCAGAAGCTCGCGCTTTCCAGCGGCGCGCAGCCTTGTTCGACAATCAAGCTCTCAGTTGCTCTCGCCGCTCTTAACGAAGGCATTATTACCAAGGAAACCGAAGTTCGTTTGGGTGGCCGCCTATCACATGAATTTGACCATGGCGCTGGCCCACTCCAACAACGCAGTACTTCGAAGCGCTCGGCCGCCAGTTAGGATTCGAGAAAGTCAGCTACTACGCCCATCAATACGGACTCGGCGAATTGGCCGGCTACAGCATCCCTGGCGAACAGCTGGGCATTTATCCCAACGAAGAAATCTCGTCAAAACTTGGTGGCGTCGGGAAGATGTGCTCCTTCGGTGAAGGCGTTTCCGTGACCCCGCTGCAACTTGGCGCGCTGGTTTCAGCCATCTCCAACGGCGGCACGCTTTATTACCTGCAGCATCCCACGAATCCCGAAGAGATCGCAGACTTTCAGCCGGTGGTCAAGCGCCGCTTGGATATCGCTCCGCTAATCCCCGAAATTTCTGACGGAATGGAAGGCGCCGTCGAGTTCGGCACCGCCCGCCGTCTGCGCACAAATTTCAGCGAAGAAGAAGTTCTGGGCAAGACCGGAACTTGCTCCCACGCCGGAACCCGCTTTCGGATGGTTTGCTTCCTACGCTAAAACCAGCGTTGGTCACATTGTCGTAGTGGTTTTCCTCGAAGGCGGCCGTCCGACATTCGGTCCCAAGGCCGCGGAGATCGCAGGAGTGATGTATCGCAATCTCTACGATCACAATTTCTTCATGGCAAAACCGACTTTGCCCTCAAACACCGCGACGATCGATCATCTGGCCGACCCGCGATAATTGTCCCCGGATGAAGTGATGTAAAGACGTTTCTTATCGCGTGGGAGGTCCCGCGCTCGGAGCCAGGCCCGCACCATACGACTCCGACAAAGCCTGTCTCTCTTCCTCAGTCAATTGTGCGGCAATGCTGCGCATCCTCAAATTAATGTCATTGGCCCGCCTGCCGCTGGCAAAGGCTTCGATCTGTTCCAAAAGATAAGGAGCATTCTGCGTTGTAAGCGACGGCGCTCCCGTCACCAATCCGATGGGGCCGTGGCATGCCTGGCAAGGCGGCAACCCGCGGCTTCCATCGCCAGCCGTGATAAGCCGCACTGCCACCGCTTCATGCTTTGGATCAGGCATCGGCTGCGGGAAGGCGCGGTCGTCGAACGGGTCAGGCGCAATCGGCATCATCCAATAGTAGGCCGCAACGTCGGCCGTGTCTTGCGCGGATAACGAATTGGCAATCGGTTGCATCACTGGAGAGCTTCGCTTGCCCGCTCGGAAATCGTCCAGTTGTTTCCACACTACCAGCCGGTCCATGGCGGCTAGGTTTGGCACAGAAGGACTCGAGCTGAAACCCTCGCGTCCATGACAGCGGTCGCAACGCCGCGCAATGATCAGCCCGCGAAGCGGATTTCCCGAGGAAGCCTGCGCGATCGTTGTCGCCGTCCACGCCACGTTCGAAGGAATTCGCACCGGAGGTTCAGCCACGTCCGATCCCAGAAGACGAGCACTTCCACAGATCCAGACTACGACCGCAACCGCCAGCACGGCCGAACCGATTCGCCTTTTCGATCCTTCATGCATCTCCCCCAACCCCCTACTGCAAAGCACAATCCCTCCTCGCCTCTTGACTCAAGTTTCGAAATACCTCCGGAGCAACCGCGATCAGCCGGCTTCGCATTGTGTAGTGTCCGGGCCCGCAGAATTCATGGCACGGCATCTCATATACGCCTGCCCGCGCAAACTGTAACCGGGTTTCGACTACATAGCCGGGCACTGCTTTGATCTGATCCTCGGTCCCGTTGATCGTCAGTTTGTGGACGACGTCTGCGCTTGTGATCCGAAAACGGATCGGGACCCCGGCCGGCACGACCACACACTGCGGAACAAAAAGATATTGCTCCGCGATCATTCGGACCGTAACCCCGCCGCCCGCATCTTCGGTTGATCCCAAATTACTTTCCACAAATTCGCCGCGAAGATGCAGCGTTTGCGGGTTCACGCTGTTGGGACCATTCAACAGATACTCAAGGCCAGACTCAGCCTGAAAGGGAAATCGGACGGTCAGCCATACGCAAACCAGGGTAATACTGATCAAAGCCACTCGAATCATCTTGCGCACACTCGACTTCACTTCCCCAGCGGACGGTTCTTCCACCGGGGGCGGTGCCAGCGCGATTTTCGAGTTCGAATCAGGCAAGATCTCTTGCTCCGTCCTTCGCGATTTAAATCAGCTCAGCGCATTATCCCAACGCAGTCTATGCGACCCACTCGTATTTTTCCATCCCAAGACAAAGATGCAATCCTCGAATCCGCGGTTACATTTACCTCACTTGACAGGAATAACAGGGCACAGAATCCCGGCAGACTATAATTCACCTATAAGCAAACACCGGCTATTCTCCAAGGAGCACATCGCGATGGAAAAACGCGCCATGGAAGAACTTTGGAAAGTCCACACAGACGAGGAATTCCTCCAGCACGACGTCGAAGCCACGCTCGAAACCATGACCGACGATGCCTTCGTCCTCAATATCCCCACTGACATGGGCGGACGCGGCAAGAGCGAAGTGCGCGCTTTTTACCGCGACAGCTTCGTCCATTCCTTGCCCAGCGACATCGCCACCCAGCTTACCCACCGCGTGGTTGGCGACGACGCGTTGGTCGACGAATTGGCCCTCACTTTTACCCACAGCACGCGGATGGACTGGATTCTACCCAACCTGCCGCCTACCAATAAGAAGATCGCAGTTGATCTGGTCGCAGTCGTCTGCTTCCGTGACAACAAAATATGCGGCGAGCGGATTTATTGGGATCAAGCCAGAGTTCTCGAGCAAGTGGGTTTGATCGCCCCGCGCTAGCTGAAAACCGAGACCGGCAACTGACAACCCGTTACTCCTGTAATGTCCGGCAACGTATTCATAGCCAGCCCCGGTCGCACCTTCGGTGTAAACTCTCAGTAGGATCTTCCATTACGGGCATATTATGAAACGAATCCCATCTCTCATCCTGCTGGTCGCGTTGAGCGTCGCGATGCCAGCCGCGGCCCAAATCTTCACCGGCCCCAATAGCGCGCGCCAAGCCCAGAAGGCAGGCATCAAGCAGCAAAAAGCGTTAAACAAGGCCTACATCAAACAGCAGAAAGCCGCCAACAAATACCAAAAGGCGCAGCGCAAGGCAAGCCAAAAGGCCCAACGCCGCCGCGGCTAGACACGGCATTCGAGCAATGCCCACCAGCTAAACCCATCATTCCCTGGGACAGGAACGCATCCCTGCATCAGATTGCGCAGATCCCGGCTCGCTCCAAGCCACCAACTGAGAACTAAGAACCGGCAACTGACAACTGGTCTTTTATCATCCGGGTCGCGGCATTCGTGGCTGGCCCCTCTCAGAGATCACCAATCAAAAGGCACTCAGGTTGGCATATTCGTTGTGTCGCATGCGAGAAAAGCGTACGATGCGCGAGGAGAATTTCGTGCCTTGTCTCGTTCTGATTGTCTTTCTCGCGTTTCCTCGGATCGCACTCGTGCTGTTATTTTTCTTCTCGAATTACCTGCAACGGGCCTACCACGGGCTATTATTGCCTCTGCTCGGGTTTCTGTTCCTGCCCCTGACAACCTTGGCGTATGCCTGGATGATGAATACACGACAGCCCATAGCGGGCATTAATTTGGTGATTCTGATTGTGGCGGTTGTGGTTGACCTCGGCGGCTTGAGTCGTGGTGAATATCATCGACGCAGACGATGGGAAGACTAGCCCTCTCCTGAACTCTAACAGTGTGAACTCAACCTTACGGGCCACTAGGACGACGTCAAGTAAGACGTCAAGTAAATAGACCATCCTGAGAAAGACGTCATCCTGAACCGGCGCCAGCCGGTGAAGGATCCCGCCCGCAGTGGCCCAACGCTGTACGAATCGATTAAAACTCTTGATCCGCGCGAGCCCGCAACCGGGATCCCCGAACACCGGATTTGTCCCCGGAACAAACTGAGAACCCTGGGAGCCCGGCAACCGTGAAACGGTCTTTTATCATCCGGTTCGCTTTTGACGTTCAAGGCTGGCATCCCTCAGACAGCAACAGCAACCGCGGCCTTCAATCAAGAGGCGGTCGCACATCGCGATGTGACCTCTGTTACTGACACGACGCCTTCATTCGTATCTCCTTAAATACGTCCGCCTATCCGAAGAGCGGCTTCCGCCACTTGCGAATGTCGCAGCCCTCTGAGGCGAACGACCAGAATTCCCGGGAAACGTATTTGCGTCACCAAAGTTTGCCTTTTGGAGGTTCAGTGATGAAACGAATCAGCATCATGGTTTTGATTTTATCCGCGTGCTGCCTGTCTGTGGCATGGGGCCAGCAGGCAGGGAGCAAGGAGTGCACCGATTGGAGACAGTTCCACAGGCAGGACATGACGCGCGCGAACCCCTGTGAGAAGGTGCTTAGCCCTCACAATGTTGGGGCCCTAAGCTTGAAGTGGGTCCACTCCCCCGTCGGCCAAGTGGTACTCTCTTCGCCCGCCGTGGCGAATGGTGTGGTCTATATCGGCTCGGGCGACCACAGCCTGTACGCGCTGAACGCCGGCACCGGTGCCAAGCTGTGGCGCAACACTGCCGGCGACAATGTGGATTCCTCGCCCGCTGTAGTAAACGGCGTGGTTTATGTCGGGTCGGACGATAACAACGTATACGCGCTGAAGGCCAGCACCGGCGCCCTGCTGTGGAGTTACACGACCGGCGGCCAGGTGAACTCCTCCCCCACCGTTGACAACGGGGTGGTTTATGTCGGCTCGTGGGACGGCAACGTATACGCGCTGAACGCCAGCACCGGTGCCCTGCTGTGGAGTTATACGACCGCCGACGGTGTATTCGCCTCGCCCGCCGTGGCGAATGGGGTGGTCTATGTCGGTTCGGCCAACGAAGAAACCTACGAGCCCGAGGCCTTGTACGCTCTGAGCGCCAGCACTGGCACCCTGCTGTGGAGCTACACCACCGGCAGCCTTGTGGAATCTTCGCCCGCCGTGGCGAACGGTGTGGTGTACGTTGGCTCGGATGACGGCAACGTGTACGCGCTGAACGCCAGCACCGGAGCTCTGCTATGGAGCTACGCCACCGGCGGCGGCGTGTCGTCCTCGCCTGCGGTGGCGAACGGGGTGGTTTATGTTGGGTCCGGTGACGACAATATGTACGCCCTGAACGCCAACACCGGAGCTCTGCTGTGGAGCTACAAGACTGGCCTCTGGATAACGACCTCGCCCGCCGTGGCGAACGGCGTGGTCTACTTCGCCTCGTCCTACCTCCACAATACGACTTCGCACTTGTACGCGCTAAGCGCTAAGACCGGAGCGCTCCTATGGAGATACGACATCAGCGGCCAGGTGTATTCTTCGCCTGCCGTGGCAAACGGGATGGTGTACGTCGGCTCGGTGCAGGAGCGCGCGGTGTACGCTTTCGGCCTTCAGTGACGGATGGTCGGGACCAGATAAGGGCAGCTCCCGAGCGGGCGGCTGGCCCACCCTTTCACCACACACAAAAGCGGGTGCCCTGCCCTTCTCGCGTTCTTTGCGAGAGGGCGGGGCTTTCTTAGCGGACATCGCGGCGGCGGACCACCCGATACGCACCAGCTCACGACCACGCGCCGTCCAGTCGGACACTTCAGACCCTGGCCGGCGAAAATCAGGTTTGGGGTGCCCCGTTCCTTGCGGTTTTTTCGCAAGGGGCGGGTGCCTGCGTCACGACATTGCCCCGACCGTTTTGCAAAACAATGCAAAAAGCGAAGCACTCCCACCACCTATTTATGAGAAAGTCTCTAGAACGTAAACGCCACGCCACCGCTCACCGCTCGTGCCGATTGCACCAGGTAAACGGTATGCCCATCGCTCCCTAGGACGGGAACGTATCCCTGCGCCAGAAGATTGCGCAGATCGATGATGGCTTCAATGTGGCCGGGGAAGAATCCGGTTCCAGGAATCGGTTGCCGGAAAAAGAGATTCAGGAATGGATCGGCGCGTCCCGCCGACGCGTTGAACATATCGACCGGAGTCAGCGCCTCTCCACTCACCCAACGGTAGGACGCCATCCAGCGCGTCTTCGACTTCGGGAGGATGCCGCTGATTTTTCCCGCCGCACTCTGCCGCTGCCGCAACACACTCGACTGCGAAACATTCGCCAGGCTCACATTCGGCTGGGCCAGATCCAGCACGCCGCCATAGGCGTAATCGAATGCGGCTGTCACGTTCGGCGTCAACTGGCGCTGCACCACGAAGCGCGCGCCTTCGGTCTGGAAATTGCTCCCTTGATAAGTGAACGTTCCCGAGTAAACGTCCGGCAGTACCGTTCCATTGTCCGTCGTAAATTCCCCAACCCCGTTCAGCGCCGGATCGGATACGCGGTCCGCGTACGCTGCCAGTTGCAGGCTGGTCTTCCCGATGCGCCGTGAAACTGAAACCTCATGCCGATGCGCGTGTTCGACCGTCGGCGAATGTGCCGTCATGCTCACCCGCGGCGTTGACTCATCCGCATCTATCGGCACCGAATCAAAGCAAAGTCTCCCCAAGCCTGAATCCCTCCAATCCAAAAACTGAGAACCGAGAACCGGTAACTGCCAACTGGTTTTCTTAAGATTCCCGGAATCCTGGGGCTTGGCCGCACGCCAGAACCGCACAACGTCTTTGGTCTTGACCGACAGTCCCGCCGGGAGGATAATTCCTGCCTCGACCGGCCGCGTCGTCCCCCAGCGCTTGTCCGCCGAGAGGCCCCTTTTCCCCACCTATAATTGATCCGCTCGGGGTCTGATGCTTCCCAGGAACAGACTGAGAACCGAGAACCGCCAACTGAAAACTGGTCTTTATAACCCGTTTCGCCTTTAACGTTCATGGTTGGGCCTCACCCAGACTGCACCGGCAAACCCGACTATGCTTTTTCAATTAAGGCGGTCGTTGAGTGTAATCGCGATGTTTCGCCAACCGTCGGGTTAGAATGCTTTCGAGTGATTCTCCAATGAACGGTTTGCGGATGAGTACTCGGTACTCCTTCGTTAGGGCGCGGCAGCTTGAGGGAACTTTTCCCGGCGATAAGCACACGGGAACGTGGCCTATTACTGCGCAGCGAATCATATATGGGTGGGGCACTCCTCCCGAAGAGTCTTGGCCATACAGTTCAGATTGGCCGCCGGCCAAGGAGCCTCTCGATATTGACCTGATCGCGAAGAGGTATCGGTTCGGCGGGCCGTATAGACGGCTTCGCACTATTGGCGAGTGTAAGGCCGTTGGCACGCCGTTCGGGGTTAGCTTGGAGATCACGGATAAGTGGGCGAATCCTTGGCGCGGCCAAATTCCGGCCCCTTCTGCGAGCGATATCGCCCTTCCAACGCTGCATTCTCTTTTGATTGTGGGCTTCAATCCTGAGCGCGACGAGTTCAAGTTTATTAATTCTTGGGGGCATTCATGGGGAGATGGAGGGTACGGATACATCAGGGCCGAACGATTAGCCGCGACGTGGTCGGAGGGCTGGCTCACGATTCCGACCGCAACAGAGATGAGGCCACTGCACGGCGTGCTGCCCTACCAGAGAGCCGGTATATTGAAGCAGAGTGACGGGTCGACCCTGCACTGGTTGGATATCGTCGGAGAAAACGATGAGCGACTAGGCTGGGCGTCAGCGATTCAGAGTTCTACGAGCTTCGAGATAGAGGAGCTTTTTGTAAAGCCCAGCTATCGGCGAGCTGGATGGGGTAAAAAGCTGTTTCAGACTATTGAAAGCACGGCAAAGGATCGCGGGCTTTCAATCAAGGTGTGGATATCCTTCGCAGACACCGCACCGGAGAACCTGCAACATATTGAAAGGATCGTCGGGCCCTCGGGCTTAAGCATTCAAACCAGCGGCGTGCGATGGGCACGCTTAGTTGCAGCGCCTGCATCGCATCACGCAGCAGGGCCGCTTCCAACATTCCCTTACCCCGAAAACCCTCCTTCCGGTCCTAGTGAGCTCGTCCAGTTGGCGAGAGACGTTGCAGTTGGCTTGGGAACTGGCGTAGCTTCGGCGTTTATTTACGATGCCTTCAAGAGCTGGCTTAAGCCGCAAAACGGTAAGCGGATCACCGCCAAGGTGGGTGACTTGGTGCTCTCGACATCAGAGGTATCGGTGGACGAATTTCGCAAACTCCTCAAGGCTCTAAACAATGTGCAAAAGGAAAGCGATATTAGGACGAAGATTCTAGAAACGGGGATCAAAATTACCGTTGTCGAATCGCCCAAAACAAATCCATCCGTGGGTGATCAGTGACGAAACCAGGCTATTACACTCAAAACCCCGTCAACGAGCACCGAAGCCCAACCGCAAATCATTTAGGAAATAGTCTCTAGAACGTAAACGCCACGCCACCGCTCACCGCTCGTGCCGATTGCACCAGGTAAACGGTATGCCCATCGCTCCCCAGGACGGGAACGTATCCCTGCGCCAGAAGATTGCGCAGATCGACGATGGCTTCGATGTGGCCGGGGAAGAATCCGGTTCCAGGAATCGGTTGCCGGAAAAAGAGATTCAGAGAATGGATCCGCGCGTCCCGCCGACGCGTTGAACATATCGACCGGAGTCAGAGCTTCTCCACTCACCCAACGATACGACGCCATCCAGCGCGTCTTCGACTTCGGAAGGATGCCGCTGATTTTCCCCGCCGCACTCTGCCGCTGCCGCAACACACTCGACTGCGAAACATTCGCCAGGCTCACATTCGGCTGGGCCAGATCCAGCACGCCGCCATAGGCGAAATCGAATGCGGCTGTCACGTTCGGTGTCAACTGGCGCTGCACTACGAAGCGCGCGCCTTCAGTCTGGAAATTGCTCCCTTGATAAGTGAACGTTCCCGAGTAAACGTCCGGCAGTACCGTTCCATTGTCCGTCGTAAATTCCCCAACCCCGTTCAGCGCCGGATCGGATACGCGGTCCGCGTACGCTGCCAGTTGCAGGTTGGTCTTTCCGATGCGCCGTGAAACTCGAAACCTCATGATGATGCGCGTGTTCGACCGTCGGCGAATATGCCGTCATGCTTACCCGCGGCGTAGACTCGTCCGCATCCGTGGGCACCGAGTCAAAGCCTTTTTCCAGCCGGCTATCCGGTTCCGACGTCGTGTAGGCATATTCCAGCACCGTGTTCGGCGAGAGATGGAAATCGGCCGCTCCAAATGGACGGAACGTGGTCACCCGTCCCATGAACTGGATGCTCTCCAGTTCACTGCCGAATTTCACTTCCAGACGATCGCCCAACTTCACGTCGTCAGAACTGGTCAGTGCCAGCGCCTCAAAATTATGCAGGACAAGGTCAGGCGCCGGTGCATTCCACATGGTCACCGCGATCGATGGCCCTGAACCGTCCGTCATGTTGTGCTGGAAGGACGCGCGCAGAACCGAGGTCGGGCAATTGGTTCCGTATCCCACATTGCCGCGGAATCCAATCCTGTCGGAAGCGAAAATCGACTTCTCCACCGAGAAGCCCGTGCTCATATCGGATACGCTGCCAAATCCCTCCGACGGCGCCCCGGTGAGAAACGACAGCGTCCCTTTAGATCCCGATCGCTTTTTTCCGAATCGCCCAACAGAACCAGAGACTGACTATCCGCCGAGGGATCGTCCACCAGCCGCAAGATGGGCCGGTTCGAAACCGATCGCAGCACCCACTTCCAATCGTCTCGTTCTGCGGGCGTGTGCGCGGGAGTGATTTGAATGGCATCGAACAACGTCTTCAACGTCACGTTGACAACGGTATTACCGCCCGCATGGAGCCCAACGTGCTCCCGCAGGGCGGGTAGAAACGCAGGTGCAGAAATTTTGAGATTGTAAACTCCAGGCAACAAGCCCTCAGCGGAGTAGAACCCATGCTCGTCGGTGAATACCTTGAGGCCCTGTGCCGCCGCGCCCAGCACTTCCACTGCGGCGCCCATCTGCGGACTGCCGCCGGCCGCGCGTACGTATCCCGAGATCGTGCCTGGTCTGTCCACGCTCCACGCCGGAAGCGTTAACCCCAGCATCAGCAACGAGAACCCAAGCTTGCGGAGTTTCACCAGCCCGCCACCTCAAGGGAGACCAAGCGTTTCAGTTTACTCTACGGCGAAAGTCGCCGAAGGGTCTAACGTCTGCTTGGAGATGTTATCGTTCACTTTGATCTGAATGCGATAAACACCCGGGATCAAGATTGGCGGCCGAAAGAGTTTTTTGCAGGGTCATTTGGTCGCCAATGTTGCCCATCGTGTCCGTGGATTCTACGGTATGAACCACGGCTTTATTCGTCGTCGCATTGATCACATTGTACTCAACCGTTGCTGACGGCTTGTGCGTTTTGTCGTCGACGCCCAGATTGTAAACCTGCATCCAGAAGTTCAGCTTCTGGTTGCGCTTGAACATCATCGGTTTACCATCCGCCGGAGGAACCCGCGGCCGGACTTTCGTCGCCCCAATCACAAACATTCCCGTGCCGATGTTTTTCGAGGCTACCGGCTCCACCAGATCCGCCACGATCAACGAAGAAGCATCCAGCCGGTCATCCGCGAAATCCGGAACTTGAATTCCTTTGCTCCACGTTCCCACCCGGTCGCCGTTCACATCTTTTACCACGATGTCCACGCGATAACGCCCCGGCCGCAGCGGTATTGCCTTCCAATAAACCTGCGAATTTTCCGCCGCCTTGGCCAGCAACTCGGCGGGAATATCCGCCTGCACCGTGTCTTCAAAAGTCTGCGCGATGTGCCCACTCAATGTAGTAACGCGCCCGAAGATGTTGACCACGCCGCGCTGCACTCCATCTTTGTTCGCGAACGTGATGTCGCGATTTTTCAATTGCACAGTGAAAGGAACCAGTACCGTATCGCCCGTGATTTTCACGAAGTCCGCGCGCACATCGAACGGCATCAAGTTCATGCTGATCTTGTGGCTGACCACTTCCTCCAGATCCTTGAACTTCACCGGCGGAGGCGCCGTCAGTTTGGCAAACCGCTCCAGGCGGTCGAACTCTTTGCTCGCCTGCGTCGTGCTATCCGGCCCCGGTCCTAGGGTCTCCAGTCCATTGCTGGTAAAGCGGTCGGCTTTACTCGCCATCCCCATCTGCTCGTAAAGTGTTTCTCCGCCATTGGGCGTGTGCAGCAACGCATCCTTCTCGCCGCGATCGATGGTCATGTGATAATCGCCGCACATGCAAGTATCCACGAACTCGATTTCCACTTCCTGCCCAATGCCCTCGAGATAGCGATAGCGCCAGTCTTCAAACGGAAACGTCGAAGTCGTCCCCCCACCTTCTTCGATGGGACGGTCGTAGGTCCCCCCGCTAGGATGCGAATCGATCTCGTCCGCCGGCCCATAAATGATATAGATGCGGCCGCGGTCGGTCTTCCAGCCGGGGAGGCCCGCGGCGAAGTGTTCGTTGGCATATTCTATGCGGCGGTAGTGCTCTTCTTTGAATTCGTTTTCTTCGGTGTCCGGGGTGGGATCGCGGCGCTGCCAGAAGGCTTCGATGAACTGATCGCGTTCTTCGTCGTTGGAGAGTTGCTTGAAAGCTTTTCGCTCTTCGTCCGAGATAATGTAGACGACGTCTTCGTCCAGCCACTTCTTGTAGGTCTTGCTGAGTTCTTGCTTCAGGGCTTTGGCGTTTTCTTTCTTTTGCTTTTCGCTGATGGGACGCTTTAGCGGATCGCCGGTCTGAGTTGAATTCGTCTGGGCCGGAGCAGCTGCGGGAGCGGCTTGGGCTGGATCAGTGCTGGCTGGCTTGGCATCCTGCTGCGCGGCTGCGAACAGACTGAGCCCAAAAAGGGACAGAACTAGAACCGAAGAGTGGATGAAAAAAGGCCGCGACGTAAAGCTACCTGGAACATAGAAGGGGTACTCCTCGTACACACACTATCTCGTGCATAACATTCTATGTCTTCGGGTACCTGAAGGCAAGGCTAACCCGCACGCACTAAACAAATTGTAGGATGCAGGCAACCTTAAAAGAGGTGCCTGCCTCAGCGGCCTCTCGCGCGGTGTCTTGCGGCTTGACTGAGCGACTCTCGTCTTTTCGTCGGTTGGACGCAGGCACTTCCCATTGATGGCACGAAGGTGCACAAAGGAAAGCACATAAGCGTTTGTCGCTGCGAGCTCTTAGACTGAGAGCGCTTCCAATGCGATTATCTCTTTGCTGAAGCTAAGGCGTATTTCGCGAGAATCTTTGCCGTCTGCGCATCCATCGTTTGCTCATGCATCGTCTGCTCATTCATAGCAGGCTGGTTGTCTGGCGGGCCGGCTTTGCCCGCCAGCGTCTTGGTCTTCAGTCCGATGTAGACGGCGTTGTAGGCGGTGTCGCCCAAGTTTTCTACTTTGTGCTTAAATGCCGGGTACCATCTGGACTCGCCGGGCTTGGCGAAGACCTCTTTTACCCTTCCGTTTTCATCGGTAAACCGCAAGTGTCCGGCGGTAAGAACGACGACGACTCCGCCGGGATGGTCATGGAGGCCCGACTTCTCGTGTGGGCCATAGTGGACGTCGACCACCTGCACCCATTCATTCTCGAATGCCAGCTTGTAATGCTGGGGTTCGACTTTGGTCGGATCCTGTGCCAAGACAGCGTGGAGAGCCAGACACACAAACAGCACCGTCCAGAATAGCCTGGAAAACATTCCTGTCCTCCTGTGCGCGTGAGCTTAGAATTCTGCAGGTTTGGGTAACGCTACTCCGGGCTCAAGGCACTGTCAACGAGCGAAACCGAAAGCGACCCAAAGTGGTTAGTCGGGAAAATCTTGTCAATAGGCAAAAGCTACGCGAAAGAGGTTAACTTGTTGCATTCAATCCAAATATAATTCTGGCAAACATGGCACATTTACCTATTTCACATTGATATAATAGAAGCAGACAGTCAAAGAAAGGAACGCGGCCTCTCCAGGCCGCGTTTTTTATTGCCCAAAATGAAATCACCCGGGAAATCCAAAGATATAGAGAATTGCAAGCTGCGAGGCGAATGGGCGGAACTCGAATTTATGGCGCGAGCCGCCAAGGAAGGTCTGCGCATGGCCAAGCCGTGGGGAGACTCGTCGCGCTACGACGTGGTGGTTGAAAGCGGCGGGTGCTTTCTGCGGGTACAGGTCAAGTCAACCGCGAACTGTCAGGCTAACGGCGGATATGTCTGCGGCGTCCATCCGAGCCCTGGCAGTGAACTTTACAAGCAGGGAGACTTTGATTTCCTGGCGGCCTATCTCACTCCTGAAGACATTTGGTTCATCATTCCGGGGGGATTGATCTTCCGACCGAAAAGGAACTCGATCACGCTGTATGCTGACGGCCTGTCGAATGAGTGGACGGCTTATAAAGAAGCTTGGGAGTTGCTGCGCAATCACCGATGATGAGCCGCTACGGATCAATCGGTGGGGCGAGGGCAAGATGAAAACCCCGGCGTCGGCAGCATGAGTTCCCACCTTTACAAAGAACGTAAAGGTGGGCCAGCCGCGGACGCCGGCAGCCTGGATATTGGAGGGACCGGGTCTAGCAGCTTTACTAAAAGTTTGGGAACGTCCCGTCGTGTCCCCGGTTTTCGTCGTCCCCAGTTTTCGTCCCCCGAGTCGTTGCATGGGTTCAGTGGTTTGCCTGACGGCGGAGTCCCGGGGTATATCGGGCTGTGCGATATTATCGGCCCAACACCTCAGACAAAGATCAAGGTGGAGTTTCCAAATTGCGGGAGTTCAACCATAAATATTACAGACTGGATTGAGGAGCATATTATTGCCCCGCATTAATTTACGCATTGGAGAATGCATGCGCCTTCGAATTGTGCTCCCTCTCGCAAGCGTAGTACTGGGCGTCGTGCTCTTTCGCGTCGGCGATCTTCAGGTCAGAAGGGCCATAGCAGTCCACGGGGCTTACGAAGGCGTCCAGGATGGTGTGGCCACGGCCAGGTACTTTGACTATGCGCTCAACGCGCCGGCGTGGGCCCTTCTCGGGGGCCGCGGACAGCTCTGGGGTCCGAGTACCTATTGGACCGGGTATGATCTGCGTTACTTTTTGGCGTCCGCGGCAATGTGGTTCTTGATCGGGCTGGTTGCTGATAAGAGAGGCCGAGGTCAAACTGAGAATCCGACCAGAAAGTCGACCTGGAAACGGCTTGTTGGTTGGACCTGCCTGTGTTACGGGGCATTCACGTGCTACGCAATATTCCCGCAGAGAGGTCGTTTGCCCCTAACGGCTTACCGCGTAGCGATATTAAACTCGCTGGGAAGGGGCTGGTGGTGGTATGCGCTAGGGCTCGCATGGGGCCTGGGATTGATCGCCGTGGGCCTTTATTCCCTGTTCCGGTCCAAGAAGGCGATGCCTTAGAGTCTCGCGTGCCTTTTTTGTTAAAGGTGTGGACATCCCATTTCCTCTAAATAAATTCTGGGTAGGTCTGGCCTTTCGAGACTGGCGGAACGTGTGTGCACTTGGGGCTGGCCCACCTTTACGTTTTTTGTAAAGGTGGGGACCACGAGGTCGGATGTCACAGCTTTTCTAAGCACGCACGATTGCGCTGGCGTTGTGTCCAATCATCCCCGGCGCTATTGCGGGACGAGTGAGCTGCACTTCATCACCTGGAGCGGCTATCGGAGTTTGCTTTTGAGGAAGAGGGTGCAGTGCGAGTCAATCAGTGGGGCTAGATCAAGATGAAGACCCCGGCGTCGGCAGCATGAGTCCCCACCTTTACAGAGAGCGTAAAGGTGGGCCAGCCACCGCATCTCTCGACCAGGCTGGGTGCCCCCATTTCTCGCGTTTCTTGCGAGAAGTGGGGCCTTTGGCTTATAGCCGACGATAAGCCCGAGTTTAGTTCCAATGTTCATCCGTCAAAAACATGACCTCGCACTGAGGCGTTCAGTGTTTTCATGCCCTGGGGCTTAAAGCGCTATTACGAGGAGGAGAAGATTTCGACAGAGCGCTGGTTAAGGGTCGGGAGGGTGTCGGCGAAGATCCCCACTTCTCGCAAGAACGCGAGAAATGGGGCACCCAGCCAGCTCTCAACGAGCGCTATGCCCTGATTACGACAGTCATTGCAGTAGGCGCGTCAGAGTGAGAGATAATCCTGGGATCGCAGGAGAAAAGCATGATCGTCTATAGTTCGATCGTTGGTCACATCAACGGCCCGGTCACTTGGCGAGAAGTCGCTGTGCTAGCGATCATCGTTGTAGTCCTTTACTACTGCAAGCGCCGATATAGGTATTGACCCTGTGGCCGGGGCACTTGAGTGTGATGGCCTGTTTTGAACCGTCGTGAGCCAGCACTGTGGGAACGAGCGTTTGCGCTCCACAGCCACGCTGAAACTAAGGGGGCTGGCCCACCTTTACGTTTTTTGTAAAGGTGGGGACCACGAGGTCGGATGTCACAGCTTTTCTAAGCACGCACGATTGCGCTGGCGTTGTGTCCAATCATCCCCGGCGCTATTGCGGGACGAGTGAGCTGCACTTCATCACCTGGAGCAACTATTGGAGTTATGCTTTTGGGAAGAGGGTGCGGTACGGGTCAATCAGTGGGGCTAGATCGAGATGAAGACCCCGGCGTCGGCAGCATGAGTCCCCACCTTTACAAAGAACGTAAAAGTGGGCCAGCCACCCCAAATCATGTCATAAAGCAAATTCGAGCCCAACAGATTATGCAGAACACGACTCAGGCACCGTGACGAAGAAAGCTATGCGATTAGTAAGGTTTGCCGCAACTTGGGGAGCAGCCCTGGGCATTGGGATAGCAGTTGTTATGCTGTCCCTGTCCGAGATACAGACATTTTCAGATACTGTGACCGTCATGATCATGGTCGCGACCGTTTCTCTTTGTCCGACCCTGTTTCTTACGCTCCACATCAAGAGCAAGATCTTGGTGTTCATAATTACGATTATAGGAAACGGGGTTTTGTACGGAATCTCTGGCGCCATCATCGGCCTGGGGTTTGCGCTGTTTCGGAGGGCGACCGCGCGCAACCGCAGCGAGGAAGGAGAATCCGCAAAACACAGAAAGACCCGAGGAGTTGATGCTTAAGCAGGGGGCTGGCCCACCTTTACGTTTTTTGTAAAGGTGGGGACCACAAGGTCGGGGGTCATAGCTTTTCTTTGCGGACGACAGTCAACCGGTGGTGCGAGATCAAGATGAAAACCCCGGCGTCGGCGGCATGAGTTCCCACCTTTACAAAGAACGTAAAGGTGGGCCAGCCTCGAAGCGGCTAGGTCCCGGGATGTCGCTAGCATAATTGGTGGAGCAGCCGCTGCAGCGAGCGGCCAGTAAAAATTTGCGGATGACTTCTCTGGCCACAGAAGCATAAGATTTTGGCGTTTACTTCATAAAACAGGGAGCGTCTGATGGTCGTCTCAACGGCCCAGCAGCAACCGCCCACCGTCACTTCTGTCCTCAACATGCTCTATGGTGTTGTCGAGCAGGAAGTCGTTACCGCGGCTGAAGCTATGCCCGAAGACAAGTATTCCTTCGCGCCTACCAATGGCGAGTTTAAAGGCGTACGCACTTTCGCTGAGCAGGTGAAACACATCGGCTTCGCCAATCACCTTTATTTTGGCCCGCTCATGGGCGAGACGATCGGCGCTAACTCCATCGAAGAAAATGCCAACGGCCCCGCGGCGCTGAAAACCAAGGCCGAAATTGTCCAGTATCTTAAAGATTCCTTCGCGCTCGGCCATCGGGCCATTTCCGGGATCACCTCCGAAAACGAGGTCACGCCGCTGCCCAAGCCCGTATCCCCATACCTCTCAACGCGTCTCGCAATCGCCATTATCGGCGCCTTCCATCCGAAGGATCACTACGGTCAGATGGTCGAGTACCTGCGGATGAATGGTATCGTCCCGCCCGCAAGCCGCCCGCGGCCACAACAACAGTCCTCGCAACCCAAACCTCAAAAATGAAGGCAGGTTTGCAGCAGCTGCCCACATGGTGAGAGGTTTCCCTGTTCGGTAGTCTCACGAGCAAACTGGAAGTTGAGAACAGCGGAGCCGCGATCTCGGAAATTAAACAAGCGCGCGAGGAAGCCGAGGATGCCAAAATAGACCGGAGGGAAATGATGATCGCGCGACATTGGAGGGGCTGGACAAAACGAGAGAATGCGGATGCGTACGAAGAGCTTTTGAGAGAGAAAGTCCTGCCAGGCCTGAGAAAAGACTCTGACTATCGAGGTGGCTACGTTTTTCGTAGTGATGGCCAGGAAGAAACTGAATTCGTTGTCGTGAACTTTTTCGATTCGATCGCAGCCGTGCGACGGTTCGCCGGCGACAACTACACGGTCGCCACCTTTGAGCCAGAGGCCAAGGTGCTTCTGTCGCGCATAGAACCGTCAGCTATGCACTATGACGTGCGGGTAAGCCCAGAAACGCCCGACCGCCGTCAACCGACATCGTGATCCTTGGTCTGACTACGGCTCGAGCCCAGCGGGTGGCCCCAGCTTCTGATCTCGGGGCTGGTGCGGTGCGAATCAATCAATGGGGCGAGGGCAAGATTAAAACCCCGGCGTCGGCAACATGAGTTCCCACCTTTACAAAAAACGTAAAGGTGGGCCAGCCGCCTGATTTCTCTGCGCGCCGCACGGGCGAGGACGCCTGCGCCTACATTAGTTTTAGCTATCCTCGCCCACCTTTAATACGGCTAAAAACGCCTCTTGCGGAATGTCCACTCGCCCAATGCGCTTCATGCGTTTTTTACCTTCCTTCTGTTTTTCGAGCAGCTTGCGTTTGCGCGTGATGTCGCCGCCGTAGCACTTCGCCAGCACGTTCTTACGAATAGCGTGCACGGTTTCGCGGGCGATAATTTTGGCTCCGATCGATGCCTGAATCGCCACTTCGAACATCTGCCGCGGAATCAGTTCTCGCATTTTGGAAACCAGCGCCTTGCCTCGTTCGTACGCGAAGTCGCGGTGAACGATGATGGAGAGCGCGTCCACTGGCTCACCCGCGACCAGAATATCCATTTTGACCATGGGCGATTCCCAATAGTCGGCGAGATGGTAATCGAGCGACGCGTAGCCACGCGATACGGACTTGAGACGATCATAAAAATCAAGAACGATTTCGTTGAGTGGCAGTTCGTAATGCAGCATCACGCGCGAAGAACTGACGTATTCGAAGGTTTTCTGTTTGCCGCGCTTCTCTTCGACGAGCTTCAGAATTCCGCCAACATACTCTTCGTTGGTCAGAATGGTAGCCAGAATCACCGGCTCCTCTATTTTGGCAATCTCACTCGGAGGCAACCAACGCGAGGGATTATCGACTTCGACCATTTCTCCGTTGGTCTTGTAGATTTTGTAGCGGACACCCGGCGCGGTCGTGATCAGCTCTAAATTAAATTCACGCTCGAGGCGCTCCTGGATGATTTCCATGTGCAGCAAGCCGAGGAATCCGCAGCGGAATCCGAATCCCAACGCGACTGAACTTTCGGGCTCGAAGAAGAACGAAGAATCGTTCAGCCGCAATTTCTCCAGCGCCTCGCGAAGTTGGGTGTGCTCGTGGGCATCGACGGTGTAAAGTCCGGCGAAGACCATAGGTTTGATTTCTTCAAAGCCGGGCAGAGGCTCGATGGCGGGATTATTCTCTTCGGTGATGGTGTCGCCGATTTTTGTGTCAGCGACATTCTTGATATTGGCGATAAGGAAACCTACCTCGCCCGCTCGCAGTTCGTCGATCTCAACCGGCTTGGGCGTCAACACGCCCAACGTTTCAACGTCGAGGACGCGGCCGTTCCACATCAGACGGATTTTTTGTCCCTTGCGGAGCGTTCCCTGGAACACGCGCGTCAGCACGATCACGCCGCGGTAGGGATCGAACCAGGAGTCGAAGATCAGCGCCTGCAGCCGCTTTTCGGGATCACCCTTCGGTGGCGGAACACGTTTGACAATGGCCTCGAGCACATCGGGCACGCCTTGACCGGTCTTGGCACTAATCAGGACGGCGTCGGATGCGTCCAGACCGACCGCGCCTTCGATCATCTCTTTCGTGCGGGCAATATCGGCGCTGGGTAGATCGATCTTGTTGATGACTGGGATGATTTCGAGGCCGTGATTGATGGCGAGATACGCGTTCGCCAGGGTTTGTGCCTCGACGCCCTGAGAAGCATCTACAACCAGCAAGGCCCCTTCGCAAGATGCCAGAGCACGCGAAACTTCATAGGAAAAGTCCACGTGGCCGGGCGTGTCGATAAGATTCAGCTGATAAGTCTGACCATCCTGCGCTGTATACGCCATGCGAACCGCGTGAGCTTTGATGGTAATACCGCGCTCCCGCTCGAGATCCATGGAATCGAGCACCTGGGCCTGCATCTCGCGAGCGGTGAGTGATCCGGTCAACTCGAGAAGGCGGTCGGCGAGCGTGGATTTCCCATGGTCAATATGCGCAATAATGGCAAAATTGCGGATAAAAGCGGCGTCTGTGGCTGCGGGGGTCAATGCTCGATTCTAACAGGCGTTGCAGAGGGGCTTCAGTAACCGGACACCGACTGCCGAAAGGGTCGTCCTTGCGAAGAGTAAAATGCAGTCATGCGTTACTTGGTCAGGGCGCGAGTGAAACCGGGATGCGAACAGGGTCTGCTGAAAGCGATCGAAGACGGAACTCTGGGGCGAGGTTCCGTTGCCGAAGGCGAGTACTTGCGAAACATGCTGCAGGCGAGACTTTGCGAGGATGAGACGACTCGCTGGGTCGAGGTCTGCTATTGCCCAACTCCTCTGCAAGAAGAACGCGAGTATTGGGAGCAGTACTTTAAGCTGACGCGGGTGCAGGACGCTCATGATCGCAGAAAGTGCCGCGACCAGAACGGCTCTGAACCGTGGGCTTGCGGCGACTGCGATTGCACTGAACGCCTCGAGCAGAAATTGGAAGCGTCGGGAAAGCCGTTTCTTGAATCACTCCGGCTTGCGTTGATCAAATTGCCCACGATGCCGGAAAAGCGCTGAGCTGTCACTCATGCGTGTCCGACCTTTCACTTCCATCGATCACGTGCAACTTGCAATGCCCGTGGGCGCAGAAGAAGTTGCGCGCCATTTCTATCGTGATCTTTTGGGCATGGTCGAGGTCGCCAAACCTGCAGAGCTCGCCAAGCGAGGAGGGTGCTGGTTCGAGAGCGGCTCAGTTCAGATCCACCTGGGCGTCGAGGAGGATTTTCGGCCAGCAAAGAAGGCTCATCCAGCTCTGCGATGTCGCGATTATCCGACCTCTATCGCGCAACTGCACCACGCTGGCGTCGAGGTGAACGAAGTCGATGATATTCCCGGCGTCCGCCGCTGCCACATTCACGATCCATTCGGAAATCGCATTGAGCTGATCGGCTAAAATCAGACTTCATGCTCGTGCTAGCTTCTGCATCTCCACGCCGCGAGGAGCTTCTGCGCAATGCGGGAATTGCGTTCGTGGTACAGCCGACCGATATCCCTGAAGTCCCCCGGGCTGCGGAAGCGCCGCGAGCGTTCGCCGAACGCATGGCCCGGGAAAAGGCTCTAACCGTGTTTCGCCAGCGGCCGGATGACTTTGTTCTTGGCGCCGATACCATCGTCATCGTAGACGCGGAAATCCTGGGCAAGCCGCGCGACGCCGGCGATGCTGCCCGCATGTTGCGCTTGCTTTCGGGTCGCAGACACCAGGTAACAACGGGAGTTTGCCTGGTCGGTCCACAATCGAGGAGTGAGAGCCAGCATGGATTCGAAGACGTCCGCTCTGAAACGACAATCGTCACGGTCGCGGCTCTCAGCGATGACGACATTCGCTCCTACATCTCGACTGGCGAGCCAATGGACAAGGCGGGAGCGTATGCCATCCAAGGCAGAGCTTCGCGCTGGATTTCGCACATCAAGGGAGATTACTTCAACGTGGTGGGATT
>CAVOKS010000006.1:0-104526 GCA_963696565.1 uncultured Acidobacteriota bacterium
GGATTCAGCGCATCGGGATTGCCGGCGGCGAATGTGTCATCGTTTTATGTGGGAGTAAGCCGATGGTTCAACTTCTTCTAGCGTGTCGAGGCTGCGGCGAGCGAGTATAAGATTGGGAACATATGGGGATACGGATGCGGGGCACGCGCAAGCTGAGTTCAGTCTTCATCCTGCTACTGGTTCTGATGCTTCTCCCGATTGCGGCCTGGACGTCGCGGAATGCGAAGCCTCCTGCCAACGAGATTGGGCCTCCAGAACTTGAGCTGGAGGGAGGCCGTAAGCTGATCTATGAGCGCAGCTTCAGCTCGGAGCGCGAAGTCAGGCCGAATCGGGGCTTCTGGCACCGACTGGTGGACGTCATAGCGGGCGAACCCGACTTCAAGAATCTGGTCCGGCCATACAGCATTGCTACCGATTCCCACGGACGCATCATCGTCACCGATCCGGGCGCCGGCGGCGTCCATATCTTCGATTTCGCGCAACAGAAGTACAAGTTCATCGAGCGCCGGGAAAAAGATAAGGATGCGATGCTGGGGCCGCAATGCGTCGCGGTCGATGCCCAGGACAACATCTACGTGACGGATTCGGAAACAGGCAAGGTCTTCGTCTTCAACTCTGGAGGAAAATTTCAGCGCGCGATCGGCAGCTTGAAGGGCGGCGAAGGCTATTTCAAGCGGCCCACCGGAATCGCCGTAGACTCCGCCGCGCAACGCATCTACGTGACCGATACCCTGCGCGATCAGATCTTCATGATGGATATGCAGGGCAACATTCTGCAGACTATCGGAAAAAAAGGTGGAGGCGACCTGGAATTCAACTTTCCGACCGAGCTGCGACTGGACGGCCAGAATTTAATCGTAGTAGATACGATGAATTTTCGCGTCCAGGCGCTAGGCCGCGACGGAAGCTTCCGCTATGCCATCGGAAAGCTGGGCGACAGCAGCGGAGACATATTCCGGCCCAAGGGCATTGGCGTCGACTCTGAAGGCGATCTGTACGTCGTCGATGGCCTGTGGGGCGTGGTGCAGGTATTTAATCGCGAAGGCCAACTGCTCTATTACTTCGGCCAACGAGGCACGCGGGCGGGAGAGTTTCAATTGCCAACGGGATTAACCATTGACCACGATGACCGGATTTTTATTGTGGACTCCTACAACCGCCGGATCCAGGTATTTCATTATTTTGGTTCCAAGAAAACGACCAAGGAAGGAATGTAGTGAGGGCTAAGCTTGTATTAGCGTGCCTGATGCTGGTGCTGCCCGGACAAGCCGTGCTAGCTCAGTTTACCGGGGACGTAATCGGCATGCACGATCTGGGCCGGGAAGCAAATCTCCGATCACCGGTGCGCGCCCCGATTTCTGCATGTACTGTCACGAACCCCACTCTGCTCTCGGAGGCCGACTCCCGCTGTGGAATCAGAAGCTCACCGTTCAGAGCTACAGTTTGTACACCAGCGATACTGAAAAAAACCGTGGAACCCAGCCGATGCTCGGAGCAGACAGCAATCTGTGCCTCTCTTGTCATGACGGAACAGTTGCTCCTGGAACCACCGTGGTGTTTGGCCAAGTCACGATGCAGGGGTCGATGTACAGCTACGATATCTTTGGCAGCAATCTGCAGCCCTCGCATCCCTTCGCTTTCGCGCTGCCCTTAAAAGACAACATTGATCTGATTGCATCCCTAGCCTCAAAAGGAATAACCGGAGATCCGACCGGGGCGGTTCGGCTGATCAATGGCAATGTTGAGTGCACGTCGTGTCATAACGCCCATGTGCAAGCAAAGGATTTGATCTCACAGAATTTCCTGGTCCGCGATAGTTCGCGCGGCCAGATGTGTCTGGCCTGCCACGACCCAACCCGGCAAATGGCCGGCAAATTGAACCCCCTCGCTAATTGGACCACGGGCGCACACGCCCTCATGCCGAACAAAATTGCTCCTCAAGCGAACCTGGGAAGTTACACCACCGTAGCGCAGGACGCATGTATTTCTTGTCACACCCCGCACAACGCCCAAGGACCCGCTCGGCTGCTTCGCGGACCGAACGAGCAGGACTGCATCGCCTGTCACAACGGCGGATCGAATATCACGCCTGTGCCGCCCAGCGTCTTTGCGGAGTATGCTGCGCCCAAAGTCGGTCATCCATTCCCGAGTACGACCAATCCACATGATGCTGCCGAGAGTACGCTGCTCAACAACAACCGGCACGCAACCTGCGTCGATTGCCACAACGGACATGGATCGGCCCAAGTGGGAACGTTTCCCGTGCCTCCGCTCATCCGCGTTTCGCAGAAGGACGTTACCGGAATCAGCGCCACCGACGGCACAACCGTGCTAAACCCCGCGGTCAATCAATACGAGAACTGCTTCCGGTGTCATGGAAGCAGCGCCGGAAAGGCGGTTCGGCCGATCTACGGATACCTTCCGGTGCGAGCTGCATCCGCAGGCGATCCGTTGAACATCGTTTTGCAATTCAGTCTTACCTCCTCGTCGAGCCATCCTGTTACTCACGTCAGTAGCAGCCCGCTGCCGCAGCCTAGCCTGTTGAGCAATATGTTGAATCTCGACGGCATGACGCCGGGGCGTCCCATGGGCACGCAGATTTTCTGTACCGACTGCCACAACAGCGACGACAATCGCGAGTTCGGGGGACCGGGGCCGAATGGTCCGCACGGATCCAAATGGACTCACATTCTCGAACGCAGATACGAGTTCAGCCAGTCCATCGCGCCGGGTCAGCTAGTCACTAATCTATTTCGTAACCCTGATCTCAGCGTAAACGGGCCTTACGCCATGTGCAGCAAATGCCACAGCCTTAGCAACATAATGTCAAACGTCAGCTTCAGACAGCATCAGAGCCACATCAACGCCGGCTTTACCTGTTCGACTTGCCACACCGCCCACGGCTTAAGTGGTACCAACCCGAATATTAGTGGCCAGCGGCTGGTGAATTTTGATGTCAATGTGGTTGCGCAGAACGGAGCTGCGCCCATCTCTTACAACCGCGCGACAAATACCTGCGCGCTGGTATGCCACGAGGTCGCCCACAATCAGAACGGTTCGGTCGCGGCTTCGAGCTCCCGTTCTGGACGCGTCGGGAAAAAGTGAGGCATGAAGGTGGCAACGGCAACCGTGGTCGAGCGCAACATCGAAAAACCGGCCCACGATTTCTCAAAACTGATTTATCCGGTAGCTCTGCTCGCTTCTTTATCGATCTGGCTGCTGGCGTTGCGGGCTCCGCTCTGGTTAGACGAGACCCTGGTTTACTGGCAAGTCAGCGGCGGCTTCTGGAAGATTTGGAGCCGCTCGCAGATGATGCCTTCTTCAATCGGCTATCTTTACACGCTCTGGGCTGCGAAGTCGATTCTCGGCAGCCAAGAAGTCGCACTCAAGATTCCGTCCACCTTAGCGATGCTGGGAGCGGTCTACTTTCTGTTTCGGGCCGCTCGTGAGTTGTTTGACCGGGACATTGCGTTTCTCGTCTGTATCTTTTTTGCTCTGGAACCCAATGTCGTGTTTGCCGCGACTGATGCGCGTCCATACGCGTTTGCCTTGCTGGCAACCAACTTTGCGATTTTTGCTTTTGTCCTATGGATGAAGCGGCATGAGATGCGGCTGGCGATTTTATTCGGCGCGGCCGCAGCAGCGATTCTTTACTTTCATTACTTGTTTGGCGCCATCCTGCCTGCGTTTGCGATTTACTATCTGGCGGTTCGGCGAAATTCAATCAAGGCGGATGCACGGCAGTTGGCGGCTGTGCTGACTTCGTTTATGCTGCTCATTCTTCCACTGATTTATCGCGTATTGTCTCTATATCACACGAGGGAAACACACGTCGTCCAGGAACTGCCGCACTCGGGGTTGGCTGCGCTAAACACCCTCGCCCCCATGCAAACTCTGATTGGCTTTGTGGCGACCGCTTTTCTCGCTGCTCTGCTGCGAAAAGTAAAGCTGCAGGGACGCGACTGCTTTCCCGCAATTCTGCTCTCTCCGCTTTTGGCTTTGGTTCCGGCCAGCATCCTCTACGGCGTGAGCCTCGCCACTCCATTGCATCTCGTCATCCCACGGTATTTCACGGTCGTCGCTCCTGGTAGCGCGCTGACCTGGGGGCTTCTGACAAGCCGCATCGACTCGCGCGTGCTGAGGCAGATTTTTTGTGTGGGCCTGGTGGCGGTCACGGTGTTCGAATGCTTCAGTTCGCCCAATTCTCGCAAGCACGAAGTGAATTTCAAGCAGGCGCATGAGTTTGTAAATGCGAACGTCGCTAAAGACAAAGCGCCGGTGCTGGTTTGCAGTGCATTCATTGAAGCCGACTTCGAGCCGCTGCCGACGGATCGCACCAGCGAAAATGCGCTTATTTCGCAACTGACCTATTACCCGATCAACGCCTCGGTGGTTTTCCTTCCTATGTCTTTGAACGATGAGGCCATGCGGATCGGAAAGCGAACTCTCGCTACGATGCTGGAGCGGCATCAGCGATTCCTCGTCATCGCCGCTCCTACCTCCTACCAGACAGTAGAGTGGCTGGCCAACTACTCAACCGGAGCGTTTACGGCGCGACCAATTAGAACCTTCGATAACGAAATCGTAGTGGTGGAATTCCGGCCGGTCGCGGAACGTGATTAACGCCGCACGAATACGACCGCCAGCGAATCCTGGAAAACCAGGCTGAATCGCGAATCTGACAACAGCACACTGGCGAGCCCATCTTTTTTCGAGAGCAGCACAACCTGTGACTCATTGAGATAAGGATCATCCACATACGAGGCGTCGCCCTGCTGCGTCCGGAAGAACTGAGTATCAAGCTCGTCCCCGTAAAGATCGGTGCGCCCATCGATCGCCACCGGGTAGTCGGGCATATACCAGGTCAGAAACCCGCCCCAGTCGAAGGTGTTGTAGAGCGGCCCCGGCTGCGGATTCTGGCGAAGAAAGTTGACCGCCTTCACGGGAAATACACTGCTCATGGCGGCGTCCAGACCGCGAGTGTCGAAACCCACGTTGCGGGCGATCAAGAACAAGAGCAAAGCCACGGCTGCGAGCACCGCGGCTGTTTGTGGAAGAGTCTCGCCGGGCTCTCGTTGACCCTCTTCGCCCCAGGTGTCCGCAATGCAAGCCGCTGCTGCAATGCAGAGAAACCATGAATCGCGCATAGTGCGGAAGGCGACTACGGTGGCGACAGTCAGCAATGCGAGCTTAAAAAGATCGACGCGCTTCTGGCGTCCCAGAGTAAAGAAAGCACAGCCGGCGAGCAGCAGCTCAACATAATGGCTGACGGCGCGAAAGTTCAGCGCTTGAAATTCGCGAATGAAGGTATAGGGAAATTTCGAACCTGCGTAGGCAAAAACCACAGCATATAAGTGATAGGAGTACGGACCCAGGCATGTGGCCAGCACACAGGCGGTGAAGATAAGAATCAGTTTGCGGGCAGGCAGCCGCGAGGGCAACGCAAAATCCGGCGCCATGCCACGATTTGCACTCAGTTGCTGTAACAGGTGCACTGCCGTGAACAGCCCAACCACGAAGATGCCGTAAACAAACTGAATGTGGCAGTTCGCCCACACTAGAAACACCAACGGCAGCCAGTAGAGAAGCTCCGCGCGTCCGGTCCGCTGAGATTCGAGAAGCAGCGTGAGCGTTACCGCGAACAGGATCATCGAGAAAAAGACCGGACGCGGCATCAGGCTGAACAGGAACGCGGAGCACGTCACTGTGGCCAGAATGCAAGCCATCCAGAAGTCTCCTGAAAGTCTACGGACCATCCAGTACACGGCGTACGCAATGCCCAGCGTGAGGATCGTGCCAAACATTCCCACACCCACCAATCCAAACCAGGCATAGGCGCGTGACAGCAGCACTTCGTAGCCCCAACTGTAAGCAGCCCAAGGCCGATCGACTGCAGTGCGCGAGAGAATGCCGGTGTGAGGAAACGCGTGATGCGCAAGGATCCAGTCGCCGACTTTCAAATGCCACCAGACATCCAGATCGAGGACGGAGAACTTCAAGAGCAGTGCACGGGCCGCCACAGCGGTCAACAATCCGGCGAGCACGAGCAATCGGATCGGCCGGCGGTTTAACAGCCCGCGGAACTCCCGCGCCACGCTCATGGTCTGGACGCTGCCACTCGAGGCAAGCCTTGGAGAGGGCGCAGAGTCAACCTCGGCAGTCTTCTTCCGACCAAGCTCCTTTTGTGCAAGCGACTTCATTACTGCACACTCAAGCCCGCGGTTGTGATCGTTACCGGGTTGGGCTGAGCTGATGTCGTGCCTTGAACCTGGATGTTGTACGTCCCAAGCTCTGGATTGGCGGAACTAGGACTCGAGTTCCCTCCAGCACACGCGTTCATCACAATCAGAAGAATGCAAAGGCACAGCAGCCACAGCCATCGGCGTCGCTTATTTCGTGCCCCACCCCCGGCAAACAGAATGCCGGCGAGCGGCACGAAAGCGAAGTAAAGTTGCAGCCGCATGTCGTTTCGCTTTTCTAGCAATGCTGTGCCGGAGGGAACAGTGATAGTCAGCTTGAACGGCACCGCCAACGCCGCTGGCGTGATCGTGGGAGGTGAAAAACTGCAGCTAGCGCCTGGTGGCAGGGTACTCTGCGAACAGGAAAGCTTGAGCGGATAATTCGGATCGCCCGTATTTTCATTTAACAAAAGAGAATACGTTACCGACCCTCCCGGAGTAGTGCTTTGAGGCGGCGGGTCGGCCGCAGTGGGCTGGCTGACGATCAACACTAAGGCGACGCCGAAGGCTGACGAACTCGCCTGTGAGATTGCCTTCACGGAGATCGTCGCCGGCGACGGAACGGCCGACGGCGCGGAGTAGAGGCCTGATGCGGAAATGGTTCCAAATGTCGGGTTGCCGCCCGCCACTCCATTCACCTGCCAGTTGACGCCTTGGTTAGTTGTCCCGGTTACAGTTGCGTTGAAGGTTTGGGTAGTGCCGGTATAAACCTCGGCGACGGCTGGATTTGAGTTCACAGAGACTTTCACGGTGCCGCCGCTTGCGACTATTGTGGCTTGGGCCGATCCCGAAGTAGTGCCATTGGCATTCGCAAGCGCGGTTACTGCCACGGTGGGTGGCGTGGGGATGGTCGCCGGGGCCTGAAATAGCCCGGTGGTTGAAATTGTGCCTACGGTCGCGTTGCCGCCCACTACTCCATCTACTTGCCAGGTCACGAAGGTGTTGCTGTTTCCGGTTACGGTGGCCGTGAATTGCTGCTGGCCACCGACTGGCACGTTGACCGCATTCGGAGCGACAACGACACAGACGGCTGGAATCAGTTCGCGTATGCGGGCGTTATCCGTGTCTGCAATGAAGAGGTCGCCGGCAGAGTCGCCAAATAAGCCGGATGGCGAATTAAATTGTGCGCCGATGGATTGACAGGTGCCATCGCCGGAGAACCCTGGGCTACCCATTCCGTTCACGTTGGCGGGGATTCCAGCCACGGTTTGAACGAACCCGGTGGCAGCTACGACCTCGCGAATTGCAGCGTTCTCGGTATCCGCAATAAAAATGTCTCCCTGGGTGTCGACAAATAAACCGTAAGGAGTATCGAGCAGAGCGGCCGTAGCGGCAGCGCCGTCGCCTGCGTAACCGCGCGCTCCCGTCCCGGCGACGGTGTTAATGAGATTGTTGGACGCAGTGACCTCGCGAATGCGATTGTCGAATGTATCCGCGATGAAGATGTTCTTCCTGCTCCGTCAACGAACAAGCCGGCAGGGGAGTTGAGCTGGGCGCTGGTGGCGATTGCTCCATCCCCGCAAGCCGTGCCAGGTGGAGTGCATTGTGCATAATTTCCGACGACGGTGGTAATCAAGCCGCTCGACGCGGCGACCTCGCGAATCACGTAATCACCCGTGTCGGCAATGAAAATGTTCCCGGAACTGTCAACGAAGACGCCGCCGGGACTGGCGAGTTCCGCACTCGTTGCTGCGCCGCCATCGCCGCATGCTGTAGCGGAGTCCGGGCAGGGCGTGCCGTTTCCAGCCACGGTTGCAATATCGCCGGGCTGGATCACAACCGTGGCAACGGTGAGCGCCGCCGTGCCGGTGTTAACCACGCGGATTCGATTGTCGGCGGTATCTGCGATGTAAATGTTTCCTGCAGCATCTAGAACCACGCCGGAGGGATTATTGAGTTGAGCGCTGGTGGCAGAGGCGCCATCCCCGCAGGCTGTAGTGGGATCGGCACAATCGGTTCCGTTGCCCGCGACGGTTTGAATGTCACCGGTGGTTGCTACCACTTCACGAATCACGGAGCTGACCGTGTCGGCAATGAAAAAATCTCCCGAGCCGTCAACCGAGACTTCTCCGGGAGCATTCAATTCCGCGTTCACCGCGGACCCGCCATCACCGGAATAGGCCAGGATATTATTTCCGATGACCGTCTGAATGGTGCCCGACGTCACCTCGCGAATCACGTAGTTGTCAGTGTCCGCGATAAAGATGTCTCCTGTACCATCCACAAAGATATCGTTGGGATAGTTCAGCTGTGCGCTGGTGGCTGCGCCGCCATTTCCAGAGTAGCCCGCACCCAAGGCATTGTCTCCAGCTACGGTTTCAATATTCCCGCTGGCTGCCTGAACTTCGCGGATTACGAAATTGTCTGTGTCCGCGATGAAAATGTTGCCAGTTCCATCCACGAACACTCCGGCCGGCAGACAGAGATATGCTGCGGTGGCCAAGCCACCATCGCCTGAGTAGGTACACGTGCCAGTCGACTCATAGTCGTAGAACACGCCGGCAACAGTTTGAATGTTGCCGTTCGCGATCGTGACTTCGCGAATGACAGAGTTGTCCGTGTCAGCAATGAAGACATTTCCCGAGCCGTCAACAAAAACACCTTCAGGTTCGTCGAGCTGCGCGCTTGTGGCAAGCCCGCCATCACCGGCGTACGCGCACGTAGTGTTGCCGGCGTAAGTCGATATAGTGCCACCGCTCACCTTGCGAATTACGCAGTTGTCCGTGTCGGCAATAAAGATGTTGCTCGCACTATCGACGAAAACACTGTAAGGATCGTCGAGCTGCGCGCTCGTAGCTGGCCCGCCATCGCCGGAGTAGCCTGCCTTGCCGTTGCCAGCGACCGTGGTGATGTTGCCATTCGACGCTACCTCACGAATCACCGAATTGTCGGTGTCAGCGATAAAGATGTTTCCAGCGGCATCCACGAACACGCCTTCCGGATGGTTGAGCGCTGCGCTGGTTGCAGGACCTCCGTCGCCCGAATAGCCGACGGTTCCGTTTCCAGCTACCACCGTGAGCGTGCCGGCCGTGTCGACTTTAAGGATGTGACTCGAGTAGGAGTCCGCGATGAAAGTGTTACCCGTTGCGTCTAACGCGATACTGCCCGGATACCCAATGCTCGCGCTCAGAGCCGCGAGATTATTCGGGCCGCCTCCGGCAACCGTGCTGACGGCATACTGGGCTAACAAAAACTGGGGTGTGAACAACACGAGTGCGAGCGCAACAAGAAACGATTTAGGCAAGCTATGGGGACGCATGATCACTTCGCCTCCTGTCCAGCCAGCCGGTCAAGACGAACTACCGCAGTGCTCTTGGTGTGTGCCGGCGCAGTCATTCCTAGGACAAGTCGCGGCCGCAGGCCTTTGCGCCACGACTCGAACTCCGGGCGCCGGATGGTGAATTCCTGCGTCGTGTCCGCGGACGCGTGCGCGCGGAGTGTGAGCACACAGGCATGCGTTCCACCTTTATCAGGGTGAGCGAAGTCCCAAAGGGTCACTCTCTGGATGGAAAGGTTTTTCGCCCCGTGGTTTACCAGATGGATGCGCATGCGAATCTGGGTCTGCGAACCAAGATTGGTGTTCTGCACCACCTGATATGTGCCCGAAAGTTCAGGAGCAGTGCTGGCTGTTGCCAATTGAGTAAGCGCAAAAAGTACAGCAACCACAAGCGGCCATTTGTATGTGCAAAGAGATTTGTAGTTCATTTCCCCACCGTCCTTGCCACGCGCTCTCGCAGGCAAGCACTCAGGCGAGTTGCCCTGAATCGCTGCGCTGTGTAGATCACACCATTTCACGGTCGGCTCCAAGCAACCAGCTTCGCCCCGCCGAATCGGCAGTTAAGATAGCGGTTTTGCCGGCGTACCGGCTTTGATACCGGAATGCTTTTTGGCCTGTGCCATCAGTTGCAGGACTTTGTCTTTGTCCGCATAATTCGGATTCGTATCCAACAGCTTCTGCCAGGTAGCGACGGCTTGGTCGACATCCATCTTTCCCTGCCACTCGACGACGCCAAGATTGAACAAGGTGTTGGCTTTGTTCGGTTCGTAAGAAAGCGATTTCTTGAACTCCGTGATGGCCACATCGGGGTTGCCCGTGTACCAGATCGCAGTTGCCATGTCGGTGCGAACACCCGTATTTGCGGGCTCCAGCTTTAACGCTTGCTGGTAGTAATCGATGGCCGTGGGATACAGTTGCGCGTCGTAGTAAACGTTGCCGAGGTTTTCCAGAAGTTGTGGATTTTTCGGATCTGTCTTGAGCTTCTCGATTAATGGCCCGGCTTGGGTGTCCGCCATTTTCTGCATCTCCGCAGGGGTGGGTGCCGGGTTTGCGACCGGGGAAGCAGGAGAGGAAGCGTTTGCCGTCTCAGCCATCGAAGCCGCTGGACTCTGAGACCCCCGGATGAACCAGCCACCGGCCACGCCCACCAGCAGGCAGATAACTGCAAGCACGTAGGCCTGCACGCTTGTCCATTGCTCGATAGAAGTTGATCGATTTGTATCTGTCATTGCTTAGTCTCCTTCAGATCACATTTGTTTGGCCGCCAGAAGCGGCCAAACCTTTGTCTACATCCCTAGCTCTTGCCCTGCGTTTGAACGTCGGCGATCAGTTTCTGTACCGCTGCTTTTCGGTCCGCACTTAATTGCGGATTTGACTTCAACAACTCACGCCACGCCACCAGCGCGCCTTTGCCATCCTGTTTTCCTTGCCACTTGATCATGCCGAGATTGAACAGCGAATTCGCATCCTTGGGGTCATATTGCAACCCCGTCTGCAGTTGGGTGATCGCCCCGTCCACATCGCCGCTGTAGTACAGGCTTGAGGCCAGTTGAGTGCGGATAGCCACGTTCTTTGGATCCGTCTTCAGGGCTTGGTCGTAATAGCTGGCCGCATCTTTGAATTGGTGGGTAGCCTGATAAATGTTCCCGACCTGCTTCAGCAGATCCACGTTGGTCGGGTCGCTCTTCAGCTTTTCGAGCAACGGCGCTGCCTTCTTGTCCGCCATATGTTTCATCTGATCAAGGCTCGGCATCTGCCCGCCCATCCCGGCGGGAGCAGCGGACGATTGGGCATTAGAGGCAGGCGGCGTTGCCGCAGGCGATTGCGATCCACGGAAGAGGTAACCGATTGCTAGCCCGACCACCAGGCAAACGGCCGCCATCGCGTAAACCTGCCCGGGTTGCCAGGCGGCTTCGCCCTTCACCGGTCCGATTGATTCATTCGGCATGCTCTGTTTCTCCTTCGAGGTCTGAACTCTCATGCACTCCACTCTCAAAAACTGTAGTAACTGAAGGCACCCCAAATGCCACAATTTTCAATCCGCGAAACTCTGTTTCAATCTGCCTGTTTTCATCACGTTGCGGCGAGGGCGGTGCTCGCGATTGCTTCGGATGAAATCAGGTTTCGCGTCTTTCTCCTCAGGCGCCGCGAAATTTGCCCCGCTGCAATGTCTCCCAAGACCCTTATCTTTGTTTACTCTACGGGCATACCAACCGAAGGACAGCGTGCGCCGTCACATACAGATGTGATCTGGATCACACCAAGGGACAGGGGGCAACCGGGAGCCAGCAGACGGCGATTGCGCGGGCACTACCCTCTTCAACCACAGCGCGGCTCTTTGGTGCATTTAGGCAGAGGCCCGCTTGCAGGGACCGTAACCACGAAGTTCCTCGGCAGAACACAAAAACTATTCGCAACCTGCCAAAACTGCAGCGCACAGTAAGAAGGCGATGTCCGTTGTGATCTCAGTCAAACTTGCGCCAATTGCACAGGACAGGCGCATGATCGTAGGGCAAGGCCAGACGCAATTCCGGGTCAGCCGCGGCGGGATCGTAGCGATGCAAGAGAAAGCCGTAATTGAGATGTAACAGCCGGTCCTGTGGGGTTTGCAGGATGGCCCACTCGTAGTCGGCGACGATCTCCTCATAATTGGGTGATCCTTCAGCCAGGCTTTTCATGCGCGCGACCTCTTCCGAGTGGTTTAGTTGGTTGGTAAACGGAGGCCGCTCCAGCTTCGCGAGAACCAGGCCAGCGACGCGTAAGCGATCATAAGGCGTAAACGCAAGCAGACGTTCGCACTCTTCCCCGGAGGCGACATCAGCACTGACTGCGCCGCGCCGCAATTCGGCTGGCAGGATGCTGTCGAGCTGGCGGAAATAGGCACGCGCGAGCAAGTAGGTCCCGCGCGGATTCATATGCACGTGTTCGTAAAATAGTTCGTTCCCCGGGACGTTATGCGGACTCTCGCCGGCAAAAACCGCTGCCGCATCAACCACGCCTACGCCCGGACCAGCTTCCGCACGAATGACTTCATTTAATTTACTATCTGCGCGAAAGCGAAGCGTGTCGAGATCCTGAGCGCGCACGAATCGATCTTTGGCGCCCGCAAAATCACCGAGAGCCCACAGACAACGAGCGATGCGAAACTGGAGCTCGGCATATTGAGGATCGATTTCTGCCGCCGAGAGGTACAGCTTCAGGGCCTCAGCGTAGGATCCCGCGCTCTCAAGATCGGCGCCACGCTGCACTAACCCCTGCCAGGAACGCAGCTCATCCTCGCGAATGCCTTCGCGATGCAGGGAAGCGAACGGAGCACAATCCTTTAAATTCGTGGCGACTGTGCTGATCAGGACCTGGGCCCCTGAGCGGTGGGCAACCGCGACGATATCGCGCAAGTTCGCGGCGAAATTCTCGTAAACCGGTCTTCATCTGAGGGGAATCGGCGCGGACCTGCCGGTCTAGAAACATTTCCATGCCGCGCCATTCCTGCGCTTTTTTCTGGCTCGATCCATTGAGCTTCCCGACGAACTGACCCAGCCAGGTGGAATTAAAGAAGATTCTGGCGCGGATGGCTGGTAGGCTCAAGTCCCACGGCGTTAACACCGTTCCTGGCCCAAAAGGCCCGACAACTTCAGTGTTGCCGGTGTAAATAACAAAAAGGTCGGGCTGATAGCGCACTAGGTCCTTGACCATGGGCAGGAGCCCATGCGAGTTGAGAGCCGTGATGCTGGTATTGATAACCTCGAACTTTGTCTGTGGGTAACGTTGACGGAGCATCACCTCCAGGTACCGGCCAAATCCGTAGGTAGGATCGGGATCACCCCAGGCGACCGACTCGCCCAATACGAAGATCCGATAAGTTCCCGGCTGCTTCCTTGCCGGAATCAGGAACGGCCGCGGCGTGCGGAACATGCCTTCCGGGAAAAAGGCCGCGGCAAAAGATGGATTATCGCAATAAGCTGGGCGGCCATGGTCCGTGCAAGGGACGTGTGACACCGGTCGGCATTCCAACTCCACAGAGGCGCAGCGCCAACTCTGCGAGCACAAGCAGTAACAGAGGGGCCAGAACGGTAGTCGCCGAGATGGCCAACCAACGCCGCCAGCGAGCGACTGCGAATCGTCGGTACTGCCTCCGTGATTTGCGGGCCTGCAGGCACATCGTCATTGTCGGTGCTTCTGCTCGACTAATTTCTAGGCCGTTATGGGCCGATGCCGACTCACCAAGAAAGTGAAAACGCAATTGCCATGCCATGGCAGCGGTTCACTAAGTGCATGAGGGAGAGGATTCAGCGCAACTTGGAGTAGGGCCAACACGACTGACAAAGGGTCTAAAACACACGCTAAATGAGGGGAAATGCTCGATTTGGGGGCGAGAATGGGTCAGCGCCCCGCACGAGACGCCTATAAAAGGAACGGTGTGGGCTGAGGTGAGGACTCAAAAGTTGCCATACATCATCTGCGCGGCGCTCGTCCCATGCGACAGGGTGACGATCCAGACGAAAAGCAGGAGCAGCACATAGAGCGGCGGGAGCCAGAACCATCGCCAACGAGCCAGTAGCACCATGGGTCCGGTGGGTGAGCCAGCTGGCGCGGCCTCAGCGTCCTCCGATTCAGTCGAATAGCGACTGAGCCCGTCGATGGTAAGCAGCACAATCGTGTAGCCTACGCCTAGCGCGAGAACCAGCCAGTAGAGACTGCCGGTCAGAAAGTGGACATCGGTAGGTCGCTGGCGACAGAATCGCCGCCAGCATCTGACGCGCTTGATGCAAAGAGTTATCGCGGAAGAAAATCCATCCCAGATTCACGAGACTGATCGTGGAAACCCATGAGAGCGCATTCCATGGGAGTCTGGGCGGTGCCCAGTCGAATCTGCGCTGCAAGCTTTCTACCTGTCGATGCAAGAGAAGAAGCAATCCGTGATACGCACCCCATAGAAGAAAGAGAATGCTTGCCCTGTGCCACAATCCGAACAGAACCATCGCAATCAGCAAACTGAGATTTCGCCACCACGCTTCACGGCGCAAGCGCATCAAGGGAAAGAAGACGTAGTCGCGAATCCAGAAAGATAGCGACATGTGCCAGCGGGTCCAGAAGATCGACGGGCTGGTCGATTCAAATGGCCGGGCGAAATTTTCGGGGATCGTGAAACCCAGCGCCTGCGCCGCGCCAATGGCGATGTGCGAGTAGCCGGCGAAGTCGAAGAAGAGCTGCAGGCCGTAGCCGAACGCGAGGCACCAAACGTCCGGGCCGCTCCAGCTAACCGCGCGATCGAAGCCGGAAGCAACGCCATCGCCCGCCAGAATTCCCTGCCCCAGCAATTTGGCCAGTTGCATCATAAGCACGCCGGTGGCGATACGCTGGCATCCGCGCGCGATATCGTTCGAACCCGTCACGTTGTCTGAGCGGAATTGCGGAAGCATATCGGACATGCGGCAGATGGGCCCGGCGATGGTCACCGGAAAGAAAACCATATACAGAGCAAATTCGAAAAACGATGGCTCGACGTCGTCGCCCTGATAAACGTCAAACAGATAGCTCATCGCCTGGAAAGTCCAGAACGAAATGCCCAAGGGCAACGCGAGGTGTGCGAAGCGTTGCAGCGAAGAGAAAGGAAGATGAACCGCAGCTTCCGGCAGGTATTTGAAGGTACTCAGCAGGACCAGATTCAGAAAAATTCCTATGGACAGAATTACGCTAGAGGGCTTGCGGCGAAGCCATTTTCCTAGGAGATAGTTCATCATGATTGAGGTGAGGAGAACAGCGCCGAACCAAGCTCCCCACGCCAGATAGAGCGCGAAGCTTGCGATCAGAAGAGCAGCCTGCCGGATTGGTCGCGAGCGGACCGTTGCCAGGATCACGACGCACAACAGGAATGCCACGACGTACGAGATGATTCGAAACAGGTTTCCTCCGTGTGCGTTGAAGGTCAGCGGCCCGCGGACCTTGAGAATCCTCGCGCGAACTTTATTCGCGGGCGAAACAAGAATAATGGCGCACGCGCGTTGTTACAAGAACACGACTTGATCCGGCTGCACTACTCATCCGCTACACTGATGTGTGGTCCGATACCGCAATCTCATCGAAGCGCTTGAGGCGGCTCCCGGCGAGCGTCCGTTCGTCACCGTTCTGGGTCGACGAAGACGAGCAAGAGACCGTCACATTTGCCGAATTCCGCCGTCGCGCCCGTCTGCAGGCCGAAGTGCTCCGCGCTAATGGCATGAGCCGGTGGGGATCGCGTGATCGTCATTCTTCCGCAGGGCATTCTGGCGATGACGGTCTTCGTTGGAGCGATGATGCTCGGCGCGGTGCCGGCATTTATCGCCTACCCTAATGACAAGGTCGAGCCATCCAAGTACCGCTTCGGAGTGGCGGGAGTAACGGCAAACCTCAACGCCAAGGTTGTCGTCATTGACGAAGAGTTTCCGGAGGAAATTCTCGGGCACGTATCGCTGGGCGAGCAGACGACGATCCTTCGAGTTGGCAATTGCAGCGACTTCGGGCGAGACGAAGAACCCCTGCCTATCCTCAAGCCAACGAGATGGCGTTGCATTCATCCAGCATTCAGCAGGCACGACGGGATTGCAGAAGGGTGTCGCGCTGACCCACCCTGCCGTACTGCGCCAACTGGCACATCTTTCGCAAGCGCTGAGGCTTGACAGTGCAACCGACCGCATTTACAGCTGGCTGCCTCTTTATCACGACATGGGCCTGATCGCCTGCTTCATGCTTCCGATGGCCTGCCACATTCCGCTCGTAATGCAGTCGCCGCTCGACTGGGTGATGCATCCTGAGACCATGCTGCAGGTCATCAGCGAGCATAAGTGCACGCTTGCGTGGCTGCCGAACTTTGCTTTTCAGTTTGTCCCTCGCCGTGTACGGCCGAACCGGCGTGCGGAGTATGATCTGTCTTCGGTTCGTGCGCTGATCAATTGTTCGGAGCCTGTTCGCACAAGCAGCATGCAAGAATTCCAGAACGCATTTGCAGCAATCGGGCTGAAGGCCGGCGCTTTGCAAAGCTCATACGCCATGGCCGAGAACGTCTTTGCGGTCACTCAGTCGGACATCGACTCTTCCGGCCCCACGCGCATTTGGGCCGATGGCAAACAGTTTCGGAACTCGCATCGCGTCGTACAGGTCGCAGAAGGAACTGCGGGTTCGGTTTGCTTCACTTCATCCGGCCGTTTGCTGGCCAATCACGGCATCCGTATCGTGTCAGATTCGGGCGTTTCCCTCGAGGAAAACTACGCGGGCGAAATTCTTATCAAAAGCGATTGCTTGTTTGACGGTTATTACAATCGTCCAGACCTAACCGCAAAAGCGATCGTCGATGGCTGGTACCACACGGGTGACCTTGGGTTTTGTGTGGACAAGGAACTTTTTGTGGTCGGGCGGAAGAAAGATCTCATCATTGTGGGCGGGGAAAACATCTACCCGCAGGATATCGAAGAAATCGTTGCCAGCCACCAAGCCGTCCACGATGGCCGAGTGATCGCGATGGGTGTGTACAATCCAGACCTGGGAACGGAAGAAATCATCCTCGTGGCCGAGGTAGAAAGCGAAGACCTGCTCGCCAATACTATCGAGATCGAGCGGGAGATTCGTGGCCAAGTAACCGCCGGCTTGGGAGTGACGGTTGGAACAGTTTTTCTGAAGCCACCCAAATGGATTGTGAAGAGCACCGCCGGAAAACCCGCGCGCGCCGCCACGTTCGAGAAGTTGCAGAAGGAACATCCAGAACTTAACGTCGAATAGCAACGCCGGCCTGAGACGATCAGCGCATACTTTAGGAAAGAGAATTGGAATGACAGAAGAAGCCAAGCTGATGATTGAATATATCCTTCGGCGAATTCGAAAGCCGGCCCTCGTGATTGATGAGAACACACCCCTGGTTTCCTCCGGATTGGTTGACTCAATGGCACTCGGCGAGGTCATGCTGACACTCGAAGACCTTACGAATACGCGCATTCCTCCGGGCAAAGTGAAGCCCAAAGATCTGGACACGGTCGCGAAGATGTTCGAGACCGCACAGCGAGTTGGAAAACCACGAAAATAGTTGGGTTCGTAGGCAATAGCAACCTAACTAAACCCCTTCGCAAGGCGTGGTAGGCTGTTTTTATCGACTACGCTCTCGGGAGGGCCTGATGTTGTTCGATTTCGCCACAATCTCCGCTAAGGATCGCTACAAGCTGCTGGTGTCGACGGTGGTTCCCCGGCCGATCGCCTGGATCGTGAGCCAGGATTGGACGGTCGAGCTAAATGCGGCGCCATTCTCGTTTTTCAATGCCTTTGCAGGAGATCCTCCAGTGGTGGGTATTGGCATCGGCAGCCATGATCGTCCGGCCGAAGGACACACGGCACAATATCCGCGACACCAGGCAGTTCGTGGTCAATCTCGTTTCGGAAGAAAACGCCGAAGCCATGAATATCACAGCGATCGAGTTCGAGCCGGGTACCAACGAACTCGTCAAGCTGGGCTCACCGCTGTTCCCGTTCTTACGTCAAGCCGCCGCGCATTGCCGAAAGCCCGGTATCGATGGAATGCGAGTTATTGCAAATCATGGAACTGGGACCGGAAAGTGGACTTGTTCTTGGACGCGTGCTGGCAATGCACGTGCGCGAGGATTTCGTCATCGACCCGGCCAAGCATTATATCGACACGCCCAAACTAAAGCTGATTGGGCGCATGCATGGTTCAGGATGGTACGTTCGCACGTCCGATCTATTTTCGATGGATCGTATTTCCCGTGAAGCCTGGAAGCAGCGCAAGCCGACGGTGCTTTTGCCGTAGTTCTGGGCCTTCATCGCAATCGCACTTCCGCATCTTGATCATCTGAATCTTTCATTTTTTCCTCGATGTGCCGCTGCACGCGGTCCCATTCCGAGCGCACCATCATTTCCTTGATGGCAAATTTGGCTTCGTGTTTGGCATCGTCAATCCGCACCGCAAGCTCGTTCTTGTGGAAACGGAAGTCGATAGTTTGCGCCAGCGGAATCAGCGAATTGGACAACTTTCCGACGATGACAAACACCACGTGATCGGATACCAGCGTGTATTCGGGCAGGATTCCGGGCCTATCGGGTTCGCGGGCCGCCGAATGCCACCATGAATCCGTGTCCGTTGGGCAATGCATTCGCCCATGTGCATTCGCACGACTGTGCCGTGTTGATAGACTCCAATTTGCGCTGTGAGCAAAGCCGGGCAAAGCGCAAAACAAAAAAATCAGCAAGAAATGAGCGTTTCATGGACTGTCCTCCAGAGTGTGAACTGTCTGGGGGCGGTAGTAGCCGCGGCGGCAGCGGAATTGCAGCTTGAGATTGTGAGTGGGGAGAATGCGAATCGAGTGGAAGTCGAGCCGGACTCGGGGAGCGCGTAGGTTACTACGCGGGCGGAATGCAAATCGCTCGATGACACTCGTTGAAGATTCCCACCGCGCCCGCGCCGATCCCGATGCGGCGTCCGCCAGAGTCGTCGGCAATCCTTTGCAAGCGTTGCAGTTCCGTTTGACGGTCTTCCCGGAAGGGTTAAGGTCGATGGCATAAACATGTGCCTCGCTGGCCAGTATTTTCTCCGAGCGCTCGTGGAATGAAGCCTTGCTGATGGTATCGTCACCATCGGAGAAAAGAATGATGACTGGCCAAACATCAGGCTGCCGGCGCTGTCATGAGGATTCTTGCCGCAATGTCAAGCGCATCGAACAGCGGCGTTGCTCCTCCTGCTGGACCGGGAGGCAACTGCGATCGGCGTAAATGAACTGCGGCAATCGCCGGAGCAGACGATTTGCGCTCCCATACCGCTAAATGAGAGAACCGATAGCCTGTCCTCGGGATTCCACGGCGATTGCGAAACCAGTCGGTGAACCTCAGCAATCTCCTCTTTGAAATGCGGCAGAACGGATTCGCTGGAATCGATGAGAACGATGACGTCGAGTTTGATTAAGTCGGCGTGGGTGAAGCTGCGGAAATCTCGAATTATGCTCTCATTGTCGACGACCGCAAAGTCGTCCTTCTGGAGTGCTTCGACCGGATGATTATGTTCGTCGGTCGCGAAAAACACGAGACGCACTTCGGAAACGTTGCTGCGGTAGGTAGAAGCTGAGGATTCTTCAGAGCCCCTTTGAGTTGTTTGGGCATGGATGAGATGACCGGCGAAGACAGTCGTTATCAGAAATAGGGGCAGGAATGGATGACTGAGCCGATTGCGCATGAGTGCGATGCCCCTGAGACTCTAAACGTAGAAAGATGGAATAACGTTGTCATCGGCACAAAGCACGAACTAGTTGAGACTCTTCGTATTTGCGGAAGGGTTACTGAAGTTTTTTCGCGTAGCTCCGTAGCCTTCACGATTTGCCAAGTCTAAACGCTGGAACCACAAACGACACGGAGGTACACCGGTTGGAACTTCCACGTATTCACAGTTTGCTGGTTCGGCGACCGCGGAAATGCACTCAGTATCGACGAGAATGATTGCGGTGGCGATGCGGCATGGTGCTCAAGAGAAACAACCCCGGAGCCTTACGCTCGGGGTTTTCAATCTTCTCTTTTCGCAATCAAGATTCGTGGGCTCACGCCACCAAGGTCTCGACGAAGCGCTCGCACAGTGCAGCCTCGAGGTTGTAGTAGTTCACGACGACCGGCGTGGCCAGGAATGGCTTCAGAATGTCGAAGATCCTGCCATAGAACTCTCTCTCGTAGCGCTCCGCATCTTGTTTGGTCGTCCACAGGCTGATGATCAAAGCTTTGTCCTGTCTCACCTTCTCAGCGAAGAAGGGCAAAATCTCCAGGAATCCAGTTTGCTTCTTGAGGATGGGCAGGATTTGATTCTTCATGACCTTCACGAACTCTTCTTTCTTTTCCAGTTTCACTTGGCAATCGAGAATACGCGCAAACATGGCAATTGCTCCCTTCTGCATGAGATAAGAAGGCGCGAAGCGGGGACCCTCCGCCCAGTAGGAGCTCTTTTGCGAACGTCAGGAGCTCAGACTGATCAAATAACTACCATGATCCGTCTACGTGATGCAGTGATGGCTGACCGCCATCGCAGTGTGGTGCGACACTTGCGAGACGACCATCGCACATCCCGACGAGTCTCGATTCAACAAACTATCGCACGATGCTGAAGCTGGCGGCCAAGAGTACGCCGAAGACCAACGCGTGGGCCAGTTCTGTACAACCTAGCCGGCGAACCACCAGTGGCCGGGATCTTTTCGCAAACCAGGCAAAGCCACGAAAGAGGATTGGTGCGAACGCAATCAACGTCAATTCTGGTAACCATTTGAAGTGGTAGGCGAGTACCAACACGGCACCGAGGAGCATCTGTCCCGCCAAGAAACTCCAGCCAATTTTGAACTTCTCGCCCAGTCCTGTAGCTCTTGCTCCATGGATTCTAAGCCACACGAAGTGAATCTGGTCGCCGGCGAACAGCGAGTTGACCAACCACAGCATCCAAGCCTTTTGTCGAGTCGCCCGGTAGCCACGCAGTAGGCGGCGGGCGCGGTGGAGGTCAACGCGAGTGCACCGATCAACTCCGCGACCATCCTCGTGCTTCGTCCAAATTGCTTAAGAACTAACTGCACAAGGAACGCCGCGCCGGCAATCATTCCCACCGATATCAGCTCACGGTTCTTCCCGCGCCAGAAAAGTGCGCATAGGCTGACCGCAGCCAACGCGGCAACTGGAAGAGCAACGCTCTGGACCAATTGAAGTTCATGTTTTGTCTGAACGCGGACTGCGCTGGTGCCGAGCCAACTTTCGACAGGAGTCCTCAGCCAGAACAGCGCCAGAACTGCCGTCGTCAGAAGTAAAACCGGGGCAACCCGTCCGTCGGCCATCAAGCCAACGGCGGCGCCGGTCACCAAAGGAACGAGCAGCATCCCCCAAGCCCCATGCTCACGCGGCACGATCAGGGCGCGCCGACGTTGTTTCTGCGGGGCACTGAGCTTGGCTGTGCTTTCGACTATCATTGTGTGGGAAATTTCCGCGATCGCGGCCAACTTCACGTCTAGATTCGCAAACGAACTCCGGAGTCACCGTGAGCAAGGTCACCGCTGATTGTGATGAAGCTCACTCCCCACGTGGAAGCTTTTCATTCTAACTAAAATGATTCTCGTTCCATGCCTTTACAGCTAGGTCGCTTCCGACATAGATTTAAGACCGACTGTTCGAGTACCGGAGATGTATGTCGCGACCTTCCACTACACGCAAAAAGCCAGCCCGCCCACGCTCGTCCAAACCCATGGCCGGGGTTCTTCTTTCCACGGATCTTTTGGAAACGCTGCCCGATGCCATCGTCGCTGTCGATCGCAATGGAATCATTATTCAGGTCAATTCACAGGCGCAAGAGCTATTTGGCTACAACCGCGATGAATTGATTGGCCAGAAGGTCGAAATGCTGGTGCCGGAAAGCTTTCGGCGTCAGCACCACAATCATCGCGCGAACTTCGCGCAGACGCCTAAGACGCGACGCATGGGGGCCGACTTGGATCTCTACGGGAGACGGCGGAATGGCTCGGAATTCCCCGTAGAGATCAGCCTCAGCCCAGTTACTACAAAGGATGGGATGGTGGTTCTGAGCGCGATCCGCGACATCAGCGATCGCAAAAGAATGGCAGAAGAACTGCGCCGTGCCAGTGAAGAGCTGCATCGCAGAACGGTCGAGCAACTTGGAGAATACCGGGCGAGATTGGTCTCAATCATTGATTCCTCCGAGGACGCCATCCTCAGCAAGGACCTGAACGGCATTATCACCAGCTGGAACCGCGGGGCTGAACACATCTATGGCTACAAGTCGGAAGAAGCCATCGGAAAGCATATATCCCTTCTGGCGCCCGGGCGATGGTACGGGCGAAATCTCGGAGATTTTGGGAAAATTGCGCGTGGTGAAACCATCGAGCACCACGAATCGGTACGGGTCACTAAGGACGGACGACAACTAAATGTTTCCATTTCCGTGTCTCCTTTGCGCGATGCGAGCTGACGAAATCGTAGGGGCATCAGTGATTGCGCGTGACATTACGGCCCAGAAACGTTCGGAGAGCCAGCTTCGCCAAGCCCAGAAGATGGAGGCGATCGGCCGTTTGGCGGGAGGGGTGGCGCACGACTTCAACAATATTCTAGGCATCATTAATGCCTGCACCGAATTTCTTCGCGACCGCATTGATCCTGCTGCTGAACCGTCGCTTTACGTCGAGAACATCAAGAAGGCAAGCGAACGTGGCAGGTCATTAACGAAACAACTGCTCGCTTTTAGCCGAACCTCCGCAATTCAGCCGCATTGTCCTCGACCTGAATGAGCGCTTGAGGGATATCACCAAACTCCTGCGTCCGTTGCTGGGGGACGATGTGGAGATTCTCGTTGTCCCCGATCAGCCTCGGCCGTGGTCGAGGCAGACCCCGGCCAACTCGACCAGATCGTGGTCAACCTTGCGGTCAACGCCCGCGACGCTATGCCTCATGGCGGCAAGTTCATTCTCGAAACGGGTACGGTGAGTTTTGACGAGGTATTCGCCGAGCAGAATCAAGCCATGCGACCAGGAAAGTACGTGCTGCTCGCGGTGAGTGATACCGGCTACGGCATGGACGAAGCAACTATGTCGCGCATCTTCGAGCCTTTCTTCACTACCAAGGGCGTGGGCAAAGGAACTGGCTTGGGCCTGGCTACGGTCTATGGAATCGTGAAGCAGAGCGCGGGACACATTTTGGTCTACAGTGAACCGGGACATGGAACGACGTTCAAGATCTACCTGCCCAGCGCGGAGCACAAGATCGGGGTCGGATCCAAGTCCGAAGCCGAGACGGTCGGTCCGAAACGGCAAGGGACGACAATTCTGCTCGTGGAAGACGACGAGATCATGCGCAGCTTGACTCGTCAACTGCTTCAGGAACACGGTTACACCGTAGTCGAGGCGGACGACGGAAAGTCTGCGCTCGAATGGGCGGAGTCTCATCCGCAGCCCATTGATTTGTTGCTGACCGACGTGGTGATGCGGCGTATGAGCGGCCCTGAATTAGTTGAGCGCTTGCACACCTCCCGTCCAGCTTTGAAAATCGTATACATGTCGGGCTACACGGGGGAGTTGATCGCCGAACGGGAAATGTTGCAGCGCGGTATAACCCTGCTCGAAAAGCCATTCAGCCGAACGGCTCTGCTGAACACGATCCACGCGACACTAGGGTGAATGCTCCGAAAGACATCTCTGACGTCTACCTGGCATGCGCACTTGCCACATGCTTCTGTGTCGGAAAACGCAAGTCAGTGATCACGTTCTCTGGACATATAACCAAGCGACTGGTGATGGGGATCACACATCGGTGTGTGAAAGCACGCAGTTCGGGGATTGCTTCGGCAGGGCCGTCCGTCATAGATGAAGAATTTCCGCCTCACATCAACCTATTTGTTTTGTTAAACTTATGTAAACTACACTGAGCTAACTGCGCCCATTGAATGTGGCTAGGACTTGCCAAAGTATCTGTGAGCGGAGGCACTATATGGCCACACAAATCGTAAATAACGCCCAGAAACTTACGCCGGCATCAAAACTTTCTGCGATTTTCCTCCATCCTTAGTCGACGCCTTGGAGCAAGAAGCAATCACCACGACCTACCCCACCGGAGCGGTTTTGTTTGCCGAAGGGCAGGCGCCGCGGGGAGTGTTCATCGTGCGTCGTGGGCGGGTGAAGCTTTCCATTTGCGGTAGTGACGGCAGAACGCTGATTCTGCGCATTGTCGAGGCGGGCTGCCCGTTGGGCGTCGCCGCTGTAGTTTCCGGACGTCCGTACGAAGCCACGGCCGAGACCCAGGAACCGTGCGAGGTCAGCTTTCTACGTCAATGCGACTTGTTGCGCCTCATGCGTCTTCACGGCGAACTTGCCCTGTGGGTGACGCAGCACATCAGCCAGGATTATGCCGGGACCTGCCGCGAAATCCGTGACCTGATCCTTTCCGACTCCGCCAGCGAAAAGCTTGCTCGATTGCTAGTGGGATGGCTCGACCAGAACACCGAAGCCAAAAACCCCAGCCAGATGAAGATGGCTTTGACTCACGAAGAGATCGGACAGATGATTGGAACTTCGCGCGAGACCGTCAGCCGGCTTTTCGCAGGCTTCAAGAAGCAACATCTCATCCAGCAAAACGGCTGCACGCTTGTGATCCCCAGCCGGGTTGCCTTGGAATCTCTCATCACAGCGTAGAAGAAATCGATCGATGGGCCGGTCGCCTCCGCCGGCCCTTGCTCCACCTGAAAGCGTGTTTCCAGTCAGCATGATTCGCTCCGCATCCGGCCTCTACGAAACTGAAACCCAATTGCGGCGCTCGATCAGGGTCGGAGGTTCGTAAGTCCGTCCTGCAGCCAGCCGATTTTCCTCTCGGCGTGCAGACCACAACAAGATCGGGCCCAACGATGAGGCAGTGAGCCGGGCGATGACAGGAAATTCTTTCTCCACATCGCGGCGCAGTTTGTGAATCTGGTCACTCACGCCTCGGTTGACCTTCTTGAATTCTCGCTCCATCACCCAAAGTGCTGCATTGTAGGCGCTGCTGAGCTTCTTCACTTCTCGCGCAAACCGCTGACGCACGCGCGGGTCGGGATAGTCCTTGTAGCGTTGCCAGCCCTGGAGCATGGTCTGACACATGCGATAAAGACTCGGTCCGTTGCGCTCGAAATCGCGCCAGAATGCCCAATCGAGAAACCGCTTTGAATCGTCGCGCGAGATTGCGCCGTGCTTGAAATTAAATTTGTACTGCCCGTGAATGTCGGCGAAGTCAACATCGGTCAGCAGACGGCCCTGCTCAGCCATTTCCTGGTAAAGCGGCGTGCCGGGAACCGGAGTGTAGAGCATGAACTGGTGGAAGTCGGTCTGGTAGCCGACCGCCGATTCGATCTCCTGCACGATATTGTCCTGGCGTGTGGTGTTCGAGTCCGATAATGGTCGAGCCCTGCACACGAATACCGTGTTGGCGAAGTTCGTGCGTGAGTTGCCCAATATCCGTGCCCAGCAGTTTGTTATAGCTGGACTTGGGAGATTCCAAACCCATCCACACCCAGGAAATGCCGAGCTCAACCAGTTCCAGCATCGTGTATTTGCGAATCGCATTGGCGGAAGCGAATACCGAAAGCTCCCAACTCTTCCCTGCTTCCTTCATGCGTTCCAGCAAGCGCATTGCGCGTGTGCGATTCAGCAGGAAGTTCTCATCCATCACAAAAAAGGAGCTGAACTTTTAGTTCGGATTCGATCCCGCACATTACGTCAAACAATTCATCGCCGCTCTCGAAGAAGTTGACGAACTTTCCTTTGCCGCCAAAAAAAGCAGAAGTAGTGCAGAAATTGCATCCCATGGGGCACCCTACCGACGGGATGACGGTCGCTGCTGTTCCGCCCTTGCGCTGTGGCAGACGCACGCCCAGAATGCGAGTCTGCAGACCGGAAACGATGGCCGGATGGAGGATCGTTGCAGTCTCGTCTTCTCCCAAGTAGCGCCGCATCCAAGAAATACCTTCTCCGCGCACGATGTGGTCCGCGTCGATCATCGCTTCAAGACCAGGAATAGCAGCGACGTGTCCGCCGACCACGATCACCGAACTCGGTGACAGCTCCCGTACGATGCGGCACATCTCCCGCACCTTCAAAACATTCACAATGATCGAAGAGATCCCCACAATGTCATAGTGGTTCTCGGTTAGTTCACGAGCGAAGGCCTCGCGCGTGGGAAAATCCAACACACTGCACGGCGCCGAAATGTTTTCCTGGATCAGCATGATGCCCCAGGAGCGATGGAACATGCGCAACGAAAAGCTGCCTTGGGCGCGGGTTACCTGGTTGTGATAGAGCTCCATCGGATTGATGGAACGGCTGCCAAATTCATCGTCTTGCGCATAAGGCCCGAAGACCGAACTCAATAGGATGCGAGCGCGACTGCCCTTAGGATGGGTTTTCATAGGATTGTTTCGAGCGTAGCGACTGCCTGAGTTCTTCGCAGTGATCCCGGGCACAATTACAAAACTATTACATGCGGTCGGGTGCCGCTGCGATCCTGCCCATGCTCTTATGCAAGCGTTTAGGGCTTCACGGGCGGAGTATCACTTGGAGTGCCCGCAGTTTTCAACGCTTCCACGGAATCGTCCGGATCCTCTGGTAGCTCGACCAGGTGGGCCCGTTCCAGGGCGCGCAGATATTCAGGGCGGGTATGTCGGTAGTGGTCCGCTGGGACTTTACCGTTGAGCCAGGCCGTATCCATCGGGTAGACGAGCGGGTCGAAGATCACCATGTAGAAATGCCACAGCAAGATGGAGAAGGTCGCGAGCAGCGCCTCGTAGTAATGGATGGCGGTGGCCGCGTCTGACACCCACTTGGGGAAATAGCGCAGGGTGAAATTGTTAAACCACAATAAGAAGCCAGAGACCGTCATCACAACAGTGCCCCACATGAATGCCCAGTATTCGACCTTCTCAGCGTAGTTGAATTTCGCGAAGTGCGGTTCGATTTTCGTGAGTCCGAGGTTATAGGAGAAGACCTTCAGCAGATCGGTCACGTCTCTGACATCGGGGAACATGGCTTTCAGGAACAAGGCGCCGTCTCGCCGATTGATGAAGCTGAGATGAATTACGTGGTAGATGGTGGAAGCGAGCAGGACAATTGCCGCGCAGCGATGCACCAACCCGCGAAATGCGAAGTGGCCTTCCCAGAGTCAATAGCGGACGCGCCCACCATGCCTCTGGATACTTCAGCGCAAAGCCGGTGAACACCAGAGTCGGGAAGCTGAGAATCACGCCCCAGTGGGCGATGCGGAAGTTTCGATTCATGCGCGTCACTTGGGCGCCGGTTTCATGTCGCGGCTGGCGGCGGATCAGCTTCGACAGAAAGTCGAGCAGGTTGTGCGCAACCATGAAACCAAGGGTCAGCGGAATCAGCAGCCAATAGGTCCAGCGAATCCACTTTACGACGGGATGCGCGGGGCCACTCGCGGTTTGCACGTGCACCGGCCCGATCACGAAATGATTACCCGCGCCGGCGTGGCAACTTCCGCACGTCTTGGGAAGGTTTGCGGCATTCACCGTGGAGCGCGGGTCGGCCGACGGGAAAGATATTGTGCACGCCGTGGCAGGAAGCACAGTTGGCAACACTCTGCGAACCGCCGCGCTGGGCCAGGCCGTGATAGCTGTCGGCGTAGGAGGGAACGCGGTCGGCGGGCAGGTTGTAGCGCAATGCCAGGCGTTCATCGCTGTGGCAACGCCCGCAAGTGACCATCGAGACGCGTCCAGCGTTGACCAGCGATCCCGCTTCTTTCGGAGCCAGAATCAAGTGCTCGCCATGGCAGTCGCTGCACACCGGCGCAGCCACCACGCCGGACTTCATGGCTTGTCCATGCACACTTGCAAGATATGTCTTGGCGATGTCGGCATGGCATTGTCCGCAGGTGGCCGGGATATTCCAGTGATTGATTTTGGAACGCGCATCTTGCGCAGGAAGAATTCCGTGGCTCCCGTGACAGTCGGAGCAGGTTGCGGCAGCTCCGTCTCCGTCGGCCACAGCTCGTCCATGCACGCTTTGCCGGTAGAGTTCCACCGGATGCGCGAATGGAATGTTGTGCCGCGACAGAAACTGCTGGTTGCTGTGACAGGAAGCGCAGGTGTCCGGCAGATTTTTCTTGGCCACCGGCGAAGTCGCATCGCTCGAGACTTGAATCTGATGCACGGAACCGTGGCAGGAGCCGCAGTTTGGCGCATCCGGATCGCCCGCTGCGGCCGCTTGTCCATGAATGCTTTGCCGGAAATCTTTCACTTCATCGGCATGGCACTGCGCACACTTCGTTGGTGCGCAGTCTGGGCCGCAGCCGCCACTTCGTGAGGATCGCCGTGGCAGGATTGGCAGGCTCCTTCGCCGAGCGCGCCGTGAATACTGCCCGCGACATGCGAAGCTTCTTCGCTGTGGCAGGTCGAGCATTGCACCTTCGCTACTTTGTCAGGATGCGGAAAATCCTTGATGGTCGTGTGGCAGTCGGTGCAGCCCAAAGTGCCGTGGACACTGGCCGCATGTTTGGATGGATCGATCGAGATGCTCTTGCCAGCTGCCGAAGTCATTCCCGCCTGGCCGTGGCAGGCGAGACAGCTTTCGTCCTGCTTGAGTGGAAGGGAGGTTTTCGGTTGGGCGAAAAGCGCGATGGGTATCAGTGCGCTGCCTAATAAAATAAAGACCGAAAGCAACAAACCCAAATATCCAAAACTCGATCGTTTGGTGATGTTGATCGCACGTTGAATACCGCTAAACACGGTCGAACTCCTACAGTTCCCTACTTCTTCATTCCCAAATCGGTTAGGACCTTGGGATTCTCTTCACCCGCCGCTAACACTTCATGACACGCGGAACAATCATTCGTGATGGTCTGCCCATCCGCACTGGTGTGACTGCCGTCGTGGCAGCGGAAGCAGCCCGGTGAATCGTTGTGCCCAAGATTATTGGGATGGCTTCCCCAGGTCAGACGCATGTCCGGAAAGATGTTTCGAAGGTAGATATTCGCAACTTCCTCGCCTGCCTGCTGCACCAGCGTGCGTCGCGTCTCATAGATGGTCGCGTAATTCGTCCGATAGAAATTGTTGATTTCGTCCCTAATACTTTGCTTCGCGATCTCGCGAGTGGGATAGTTCACCTTCAGAACCTCGACCGCCTTCTTCCTGATGTACGGAAGCTCCGGACTGATCCGCCCCAGCGACATTTGCTTGTCCACTGCGTTTTCGGGCAGTTCGAAGACGTGCGTGGGCCGGTTGTGGCAATCCACGCAATCCATCACCCGATGTTCTCCCTTATCCAATTGCTGTTGGGTGGGCTTCGCATCCGTGGAAATGAATTCCGTGGTCTTTCCCTGATCGTCGGTGTAATACACAGCCGGGATCGTCTGCCGCTCGGGGTCGGTCGAAATGTAGCGGATGCGCGCGTTGTCAGCGAGGTGATGTCCGTGGATTCCGACCGAACCCTGCCAGGTGCGTCCGCCCACTTTCAGCAGCAGCACGTCCGTCTGCGGCGTGTTTTTTTCGTCGTCCTTGTAACTGGTGTTCACCAGAAACTTGTCGCCGGTAAAGCGCTGCGGCCAGTGGCACTGCTCGCAAGTTTCACGCGCCGGGCGGAGATATTTCACCGGCGAAGGAATGGGCCGCGAGTAGGTGTGGAAGGTTACCGCAAAGACCTGCCGCAGGCCGGAAAGCTTCGACCGCACAAACCATCCCGCTCCGGGCCCGATGTGGCATTCGACACACTCAACCCGCGAGTGCGGCGAATTTTGATACGTCGTATATTCGGGAGCCATCACAGTATGACAAGTCGTCCCGCAGAAACTCACCGAATCCATATATTCGACTCCGCGGTACGACGCGGTTCCAATAATGAGAAGGTTGAGTAGGGTGGCGAAGGCTACCCACTCCAAGGTCCGCCGCACAACGGGCAGACCGAGGTCGATGGCCGGAAACGTTCCCGGCAGTTGTCCGCTCCCGCGCAGACTTCGCCGCTCTGAGCCAGATACCAAGAGGAATCAGCAGCAGACCGAGTACGAAAATGCCCGGGAGAATCAGAAAAACCAGAAGGCCAATATAAGGATGCGGCGGCCCAGGCAGGAAGATGTCATAGAACCAGAAGGCGATCGTGGTGAGCGCGGTGCTGGTAGTGATTACTGCGCCGGTAAGCGTTGTACGGGATTCTGCCCCAGAAAATAAATTGGCTGCGCCCAGCCTCGGATGCGTTCTCGCAGATTCATTTGAGACCGCCACTCTCCTTGATTCTCTATTCTTTCGTGCTCTCGTCCTGCAGGCACACTCGAAGCGTTGCCGCGGATCGTCCGCTGCCGCTGGGCAACCTCCCTAACTCTCGACCGCTAGAACTACTTTTTCAGAGTGCGGATGTAAGCCACCAATCCCTTCACGTCCTCTGGCTTCAGAGACGCGTACTTGGGCATCTTGTTCTTGCCATTCGTAATGATGTCGCGTGAGCTCAGCATCGGACATTTTCTGCACGTCGGCACTGGTAAAGTCGTGGGCGCCCATTTTCTTTCCCATCGACGAACCGGTTCCATCCGCGCCATGGCAGGCCGCACATTTCGATTTGAAGAGCGTAGATGCGTCTTGCGCATGCACGGATGAGGGAAAGGCTGAGAACAACAGCGAATGCTGTTGCGATTGTCAACACTCTGACGTCGATTCTCTTCATCTTCAGGCTCCATTCGAGTTTATTGGTCCAACCTTGTGCCGCGAACATCGTTGCAAAATGCAATATTGAACTTCCCGAGGCCGATGAGTCCGTGACCGCGGTCACATATGCATGTGATTGTAAGCCCTTTGCATTCAGTGCGCGCACAAACGAGGTGATGGCCCTCACGGCAAACTGTGATATGGATCACGGCGGACCAATGAGACTGAGTCCAAACTAATGGCCAAGGTGAGCCTTATGCCAAAGGACAATCGCGACCTGCTTGAGGTACTGAAGTTCGAACTGGAGTTTCTGGAGCAAGGCGGTTATGGCAGATTACCGCGCGAAGCTTGGAGGCCACGGTTTGTCTTCGAAGATTCCCCCACCTGCATGAACTTTAACTCCAAGGACCGCGAACCGTGCGAAGAATGCCTGCTGATGCAATTCGTCCCGCAAGAAGCGCGCACGGAACAAACTCCTTGCATTCATATCCCATTGTCCCCGGCTGGAGAGACCATCGCATCTTTGTATCGCACTGGAACCCAGCAGGAACTTGAGGAAGCGCTCGGCGACTGGCTACGATCGACGATCCGTCGGATCGAAGCGGAACGAGCGAAAAAAGAGGCGACCGCTGATTCTGCGCTCGTTAAGATTTTCGCGCCCGGAGATAATCGGACTTGACCTGCAAGGGAATCGGGCCAAACAGTTACCCGCCATTCAGACTCAGCGAAGTGAGGTGCACTCCCGTCTCGTCCGCAGGCTCGACCATAAAACCGAGCTTCTCGATGAGACCGCGCATCTCCGTGTTTTCCCGAAGCATGTAGGCCTGTACCGAGTCTAAGTGTTCGTCGCGCGCCACCTGGATCAACCGCCTCAGCAATTCGATTCCTAAACCTCGGTGCTGATACTCATCCCGCACCAGAAGCGCAACTTCGCCGGCACACTTCCCGTGAAGTTTGCTTAGTCGTCCGATCGCCAGAATTTCGTGCTCGCCCGTGTGGGGCACTGTGTGATCGGCGACGATGGCAATTTCGCGATCGTAGTCAAGGAAACAGATTCGTCTCAGCCGGTCGTGGGCCACTCGCTGGCTGAGCTTGGACAACTGAAAATAGCGAAGAAATACGCTGCGTTCGGAGAGCGCTTCGTGAAACTTCACCATGAGGGGCTCATCCTCAGGGCGAATTGGCCGCAGAGTGACGGCTGTGCCATCCTTCATCGTCCAAGGCGAAACGTATTGCACTGGGTAGGGACGGATTGCAGACTTGGGAAGTTCGCTCGTGGCGACACTCTTAGTCATGCAGAACGAAACGCGCATCGAGTGCCACGATCTGATCGCAGGAAGCGACCAGGGGATTGATGTCGGCCTCCTTGATCGCAGGATTCTCTACGATGAGACGGCTGAACCTGACTAACAATGCTTCGAGCGACGCGATGTCTACCGGCCTGCGGCCGCGCACGCCGGATAGTGCTTTGAAAATCCGAGTTTGTTCGAGTAAGCGATGCGCCAGAGTAGAGTTGAGCGGCGGCAATGCCAGAGCTCGGTCGCGATAGACCTCCACCAGTTCACCGCCGGAGCCAAACACGATGACGGGGCCGAATTGCGCATCGGTTGTACTGCCAACAATTAATTCGTAGCCGCCCGCTTTCAACATGGGTTGCACCGTCACACCTTGGAAGCTTTCGCGGCCCGCGCGCTCGGTGACGGAGGATCCAATCGAGCGGTATGCCTGGCGCACGGCGGCGGCATCGACAAGATTCAGCTTCACTCCGCCAACATCGCTCTTGTGCGTGATCGTCTCGGAATGCAATTTCACGACGACAGGAAATCCAATTGCCGCAGCTACCGCTGGCTGCTTCTTCCTCGCTGCGCGCGATCCGCGTCTCCACCGCCGGAATTCCGCACAGCGTGAGCAACTGTTTTGATTCGTACTCCGTTAGCAGTGTTCGCCCACGGCTGCGCGCTTCCTCGATGATCGTGCTAATCTTCCCCCGCGCTTCGCTCTTGTCTTCCGGGCCATCCGCCAGGACTGGTGTTTCATAAATGCCGCGAAGGTTATAGGTATAGCGCCACATCAGGGTGAAGATTCGGGCGGCGGTGTCCGGATAAGCAAAGGTTGGAATTCCCGCAGTATTCAGAATGACCTCGCCGCGCGGCAACAGCTTGCGCCCCCATCCAACTCGCGAGCAGCGGCTTGCCGTGGGCGTGGGCATGTGGCTTTAGTCGTTCGGCGACATCCGCCGGATTCGTCATTCCTTGTGGAGCGAGGATGACCAGCAGGCCGTCGCTGTTCGGGTCTGCGAGTGCGATCTCAGCCGCGCGCTGATAGCGCTCAGGATCTGCGTCACCAAGTATGTCAATCGGATTGCCATGACTCCAGTGCTTGGGCAAGAAACTGTTGAGTGCGTCGAGAGATTCCGCGGCAAGCGTGGCCACTTCACCACCGCTGGCAATCAGCGCATCCGCGCCAGCACGCCCGGCCCACCGGCATTCGTCAGCACTGTCAACTTCGGACCCCGAGGCCGCGGCTGTTTACTCAGCACCTCGGCCATATAAAACAGATCGGCAATGCTGTTTACACGCAGCACCCCAGCCCGCCGAAAGGCCGCTTCGAGAACGTCATCGCTGCCCGTGAGAGCGCCGGTGTGCGAGGCCGCTGCTTTCGACGCCGCTTCCGACCGCCCCGCTTTCAAAACAATAATCGGCTTGGTGAGGGTTACTTCGCGCGCTGCCGATAGGAACGCGCGCGCATCGCCGATCGACTCCATATAAATAAGGATGCTTTGCGTTCCAGGATCATCGCCGAAATAGTCAATCAAGTCGCCCCAGCTGATGTCGAGCATCGATCCTGTGGAAACGAATCCGCTGAAGCCCACTTGTTCGCGCAGGCTCCAATCGAGAATCGCCGTCTGTAGGGCACCGCTCTGACTCAAGAACGCGACGTTGCCCGGGCGCGCGATGGTGTGGGCAAAGGTCGCATTCAAACCGAACCGCGGATTCATCACGCCCAGGCAGTTCGGGCCGAGCAATCGCATATCGCTGTCCTTCAACTCCTCTGCGATTTGCTTTTCGAGCGCTTGCCCTTCGGCTCCGCGTTCGCGAAAACCCGCGGAGATGACAATCGCTGACTTCACACCCGCACTAACACATTCCCGGACAATCGCAGGAACGGTGGCCGCTGGCGTAACGATCACCGCGAGATCGACTCCCTCTGGTACAACACCGATCGAAGGATATGCCGTGATCCCGAGAATGCTTGAATGGTGCGGGTTGACGGGATAGATCTGACTGCGAAACGCTGGGATCTGAAGATTGGACAGGATGGCGCGGCCGACGCTTCCCTCGCGTTCCGTCGCGCCGATAACCGCCACGCTCTCTGGCTTAAATAGCGAGTCGAGCGGCCGCGGTTCCGAACGCAGCACGTCGTGCGACGGATCCTGTATTCGCGGTGCGGATTCAGCCAGGTTCTCCGTCACAAACTTCCCCCTGCGCGGCAGGCTCTCGCGGGCCCTGCTTAATCCGATTGTACGAATGTGCGTGCACGCAGTCCACGCCCAGCGTTGTCGGCCCCTGCGCCCGAGCATTCCTTTGATTTTACTGAACGGTCGCGAGTGGGCGGACGCTCTGAAAAAAATGGCTCCTCACATTTCAATGAGAAGCCATCTCCAACAAAGCTCACGAGCCTGGTAATTCAACCAAGAAAACTAGTCGGGAGTCCAGCCAAGAAAGTCTTCGTGTCCCTCGAAAATCTCGGCCAGAATACTCCGCGGCGGTTGCTTTGACGCTACCTGCTTCGGCTCACGCACCTGCAAGGTTTCCTTTTCGACAGGTGGTTCCACTTGAGGAGCAATGCACGGGGCTGCCATAAAATTTCTCCTTTCGATCGGGCCTATGCGACTCCGACCAGATGCTTTTCTTCCTGTTTCTCTTTCACCAATACTCCCGTCGCTGCAGGAGCAAACGGCGCTTCCTTCGCAATTCTGTTCCTCACCAGCGGCTTAAGGACAAAGAGAGAGAAGATCGCCGCAATCCCACACAAGACAGCCGAAATGTAGAACGGCACAGAGAAAGAGCCGCCGAAGTACGCAGCCAGCGCCGCCGCGCCAAACCCGGCAAAAACGGAGGCCGCTCCCTTGCTGGTGTACACCATGCCGTAGTTGGCAGAGGCGTTCTTGGGGCCGAAAACATCTCCCGTCGTCGCCGAGAACAGGGAAAATATTTCACCCCAGAAAAGGAAGACAAACGAGAACAGCACCACAAACGCGATCGGCCTTCCGGCGATTTTTGTCACCAGGAATACCAGGACTGCTTCGATGCCAAAGGTTATGAACATGGTCCATTCGCGTCCCAGCCGGTCCGAGACCGTGCCCCACAAGATTCGGGACAAAGCGTTACAGGCCGACGTCAGGGTTACAGCCAACGGAACAATCGCGAACCCCAAAACTTTCGCATCGCTCACATGAAGCGACTTGGCAATTTGCGAAAGGTTCGCCGTAGCGATCAACCCACCCGCACAAGCAAAGAAAAACATCGCGTAGAGGAAATAAAACTCGGGCCTGCCCAGAGTTTGAATCCAGGTAAAATTCACCTTCGACTGCGCGACAGCTTTGTTTACTTGTTTGGCGCGCTGGTCCCACCCGGCAGGGACCCACCCTGCCGGCGGATGATGCAGTATCATTGCAGCAACCAGCGCAATGATGCCTTGGGCAACTCCCCAGACAGCCATCGCCTTAGCCCAGCCCATGTTGTGGATCGTGGCGGCAATCGGGATGACCGTAAGAGCGGCACCGCCGCCGAAGCCTGCGGCAGTCAGCCCAGCTGCCAATCCCCTGCGATCCGGAAACCATTTCACCGCATTGGCAATGCAGGAAATGTAGATGATTCCCGCGCCAGTTCCGGCAAAGACGCCGTAATAGATGTACAGGTCAAGCGGAGACTTGGCGATGGTCCCACCCAGAACCCATCCCAGCGCGATGCAAATCGCGCCGAATGTCATAAGCTTGCGGATCCCGAATTTATCGACAAAGTACCCAGCCACGGGCATGGGCCATGTTTCGAACAGAATAAAAGCCGAGAACACCGCCGCTATTTTTGCGTAAGGCACGCCTGTAAAAGTTTGTTTCATGCCCGGCGTAAAAAGTGTGAAGGCGTACTGATAGTTGGATATGACAATCATCGCGACGATACCGCACACCAACTGGATCCAACGGTTTCCAGCAATCTTGCCGAGCGTGGGTTCGGGACGAACTAAGGAGGTCACATTCGTGGCCATGGGGCACCCTCCTGAATTTTGATATTTCTTAGGTCTTCTTTTCTAGCTCCCGCCGGAGGTGATCCGGGCAAAGGAAAAACCCGCCCCCTTTACGAGAGGGCGGGCGGGTTTATTCGTCTTCGAGATCCTTCTGGAGCGGGATGACTCCCGGCACCAGCCACTTGTTCCACATATCGTCAATCTTGCTCTGGAAGTAATCGATATCTTCTTCGATAAAGTGCGCGAACCTTCCTTGCTTGAGCAAGTAATCGCGTACCGGCAGGCGCTTGAATCTGCCGCTGGCGATCTGCTCGGTTTTGCCATACAGCTTCAGCTTGCCGTTTTCGATCTCATACAGAGGCCAAATGCCGGTGTTCACGGCCAACTCGCCCAGTTCGAAAGAAAGCACAGGATCGAAATCCCAGCCCTTCGGACAGGGGTTGAGGCAGTGAATGAATGTTGGTCCGCCGATAGACAGCGCCTTGCGAACATTGTTCATCGCCTGCAGCGGATAAGACGTAGAAATTGTTCCTACGTATTTCACCGTGGGATGGCCAGCCGCAATCAGAGGCGCCATGTTCTTCTTCCAGCGGTGATTCATGATCCGCTTCACTTTTCCTGGCGTGCTGAACGAGGTGTTGGCGCCATACGGCGATGTCCCGGAAATCTGGATATCGGTATTGGCGTAAGACTCGTTGTCGTACATCAGGATCAGCAGGTTGTAATCGGGATGGCACATGGTGGCCGAGATCGCACCCAGGCCCATGTCCGCCCCGCCGCCATCGCCGCAGAAGGCGATGACGTTGATAGGCTCGTCTTTCATCGCGCCCTTGCGCATCTGGACGCGGAAAGCTGCAGCCGCTCCCAGCGCGGCCGAGCCGGAACTCCCTAGTTGCGTATGCATCCAGGGCACGCCCCAAGGCGTCGCGTAGTAAGAAGTATTAGCCACGTACATGCAGCCGGTGCTGCCCAGAACAATTGTCCTGGGACCTGCAGCCTTCGCCATCAGTTTCATGATTTGCGCAGACTCGCAGCCCTGGCAGGTGCGGTGGCCGGATGTGTAATATTCCTCGTGTGGAACCTTCTTGACTCCTTTGAAGGGCTCCAGGTTTTGCGTCGGTTTTTCATCTACGAATGTGCTCATTTGTTTTTATCCTTTCCGGCTATGAATAACGCACGCGTCGACGGGCGTTATCCCCGCAGCCCAATCCATTGCGTCAGAGGTTCCGCTTTGCCTTTTGCCGCGTTGAAGACGATCTCCGTCGTCTTTTCCACGTCCGGCACGGTGATTTCGCGACCACCCAGTCCACCGATGAATCCAATGACCGGCGGCCTGGTGCTGCTGCCGGTGTACATCGCGGACCGAACTTCCGTCGCCACCACGCCACTCAGGTTCGGCGATCCGAACGAGAAGTCGCGATCGATCACGCCAATGGCCTTGAAACGCTCCAGGCACTTGGCAATCTCTGGACCGGCAAACGGCCGGAACCAGCGCAGGCGAACGAAGCCAACCTTCTTGCCTTCTTCGCGCATCTTCCGGATCGCAACCCGGACTGGCGTCGAAATTGTTCCCATGCCTAGCAGCACGACGTCCGCGTCTTCGGTCATATATTCTTCGAAGAACGGATTGCCGTACTTGCGACCGAACGTTTTCTCGAAGTCGGCATAGACTTCTCGAATCACGTCACATGCAATTTCAGTGACTGCGTAGTTCTGCCGCCGAATCTCCGTCACCCAGTCCTCGTTAGCCTGTGGGGCCACCGAAATAACGTTGTCGGGATGGAGCAGCAGATCGCCGCGGTTATAGCGGGGCAGGAATTTGTTGACCTGCTCCTGCGATGGGATCTGGACCAAGGCTTGCGAGTGGGTGAGGAACGCGCCATCGCAACTGATCGCCAACGGGACGAACATGCGGCGATCTTCCGCCACACGGTAGGCGATCAATGCGGTGTCCAACGCTTCCTGCGCGCTGTCGACCCAGGTCAACATCCAACCCAGATCGCGGACGGCGAGCGCATCGTTGTGTTCCACGCCGAAGGCGCCGGGGTCATCAAGCGCCCGGTTGCCCACCATTGCGATCATCGGAATGCGCAGAGCCGGGGTTACGGTCAGCGCTTCCATGGCGTACATCCAACCCACGCCGCTCGAACCGCAGAACACGCGCGCTCCGCAAGCCGACGCATGTTTCACGATTTCAAATTGTGAATGTTCACCTTCCGCCACGATATATTCGCAGTCCATTTCGCCGTCTGCTACCAATTGGCTGATGTACTGCATCACCGTGTCGTAAGGCCGGATCGGGTAAGCCGTAACTACGTCGACGTTGGCCAGTTTGCAGGCAATCGCAATGGCCTCGGCGCCGGTAATCAGGGCTTCCTGCTCCAAGGGTTTCTTTTTTTCCTCAACCGGTATTGTCATTGTCGCCATTTCAATCTCCTTAGTATTCAGGTTGCTCCCTTCGGGGCATTAGCCTTTCTTTGCGACTTCCAGGGCCTCGGGGACCTGTTCTTGATATTGGCCGCGATAACGGAAACCGTGGGATCGCTTTTCGATCGGCTCGGCTTTCTGAATCGTGGTTTCCAGCCATTTGAGGTACCCATCCTGATCTTTTTCGAATGCTGCCCATTGGCTGTCGTTACCGTGGAACTCGGACTCGTTCACCATGGTGATGCAATCTTTCACCGGGCAAATTTCCTCGCAGATGCCGCAACCGCAGCAGGCTGTTAGGTCGGTGTCATAAGTGCCCGCGATGGTGACATCGAACGCGGCATCGGGACAGTTCAGCCAGCACAGCGTGCACTTGGTGCAAGTGGCGAAGTTCACCACCGGCCGTTGGGTGCGCGTCGAGTACTTTTTGAACAGCTCGTTGCGAGCTGGGCGGAAACCGCCGACTTTCCCGGTGACTGGATCGGCGAAGGCACCCCCTTGCGGCTGACCTTTGATAGATACACCGCAGCGCATGTCTTCCCAGCGGGGTAGGTCGAACTTGAATAAGTCTTCGGGATTGCCAACGCCGGCTTTCACATCGACGCTGGAAAAACGGTCGTAGGCATTGCGCGCCGACGTCACCTTCAGGTCGCTCTTGAGCTTCTGATTGATGAATTTCTCCACCGACTCGATGGTCATCACTTCGGGCAGGACTTTGGCGATGGCGCCCAGGACACGCACGTCTGTGTGATCATCTTTGTAAACCCACATACCGGAGAAACTGGTAACGCCCTTGATGATTCCCAGCTTGTAAGGCTCTTCCCGTCGGTGAATGTTCTTCAGCAGTTCGGGTGCGTCGTCGCGGGAAATCACGATGAGGGTGTGTCCCGGTTTGAGCGCGTGATGCACCGGCTGCAACCCGTACCATGCCCATGATTCGGCGCCCTTGCAGAGCGTGTCATCGAGTACGACAGTCAGATCGAGTTGTTTCGGTTCGTATTGCGCCATCCCGGCTTCGAGCGTCTGTTCATCGTCAGCGACGATGGCAAAACTCTTGGCGGGAATCCCGTTCCGTTCCGGAGCATCTCCATATCGACCGAAGGAAACGCCCAGCTTGCCTTGGTTGTGCGCGGCGAGAACGATGTCGCGCGTGATGTTTTTCGCGAGGGTTTTTTGAAAAACCCCCCGGTAAATTACCTCAACCGCGAATAGCTGGCCCATTTGGCAACCTCCATTCTTTTTACAGCTTTTGTAAAACGATCTTTTCTATTTCTTGCAGATGTTGGCGCATGGCCGCTTCCGCGGCTACCGCGTCACCCTGCTTCAGGGCTCGAAGGATGCAATGGTGTCCGGCAAGCGATTTCTCCTGCCGTCCCTCCACCTGCAAAGAGCGTTCCCTGGTTTCACGCAACAAATCCATCAGACTGTCTACTACCTTCAGCACCACGGTGTTATCGGAGGCCAATGCGATTGCGTAGTGGAACTCCGAGTCTTCGTCGATAGCGAGTTCGTTGCCGCCTACTTTCTCTTCCTGACGAATCAGGATTTGCTCCATCTCAACGAGCTCAGCCTTGGAGACATGCAGTGCGGCGCGGCGCGCCAGTGCCGGCTCGATCATCTTGCGCACTTCAAGGAGCTCGCTGATCGTTTTCTGCTGCTGCGTCAGTGCCGCAGAAAGGAGATTCGCGGGCACATCTGCGGGATCGCGAACCACTGTGCCGATGCCCTGCCGCGGTTCGAGCAGGCCCATCAATTCCAGGCTGCGGATGGCATCGCGAACCGAGCCGCGGCTGACCCCAAGCATTTGCACGAGTTCGCGCTCGGGAGGGAGCAAATCTCCCGGCTTCATCTGTTCGGTAATGCGCCGTTCAATCTGCCTGGCAACTTCCTGATAAACCTTGCTTCGGGGGATCGCTTCAAACTCGATTTTCGTCGCTGAATGCGTGCTCATGACGGAATGGTCTGATGACTGTTGACTAACCCATTTCAGTCCCCAACAGAAAAAGCCGCAATGACTCAAATCACCGTTCATTGTGACGTGTCAAACATGGGCTTTCGTTAGCGAGGAAAATCTTAGGACCCGGGGTGTGTGCGGCGAGAGATCAAAACTAATGCAGGATACGGGCGAAAGGGACGGGGACCGCGAACAGCTGGCCCATGATAAGATTTAGGGTCGAGTTTTAATGTGCGGAAGTGGTGGAACTGGCAGACACACCATCTTGAGGGGGTGGCGCCGAAAGGCGTGGGGGTTCAAATCCCCCCTTCCGCACCAATCTTAGAAATGTCGAAACACGGAGCGTTGCCGATCCGCTCTTCCAGCCGTTGAGGATCGAGGTTTCTCAATCCCGGATGGCAGTCGTCAACATTCCGCCCGAGGCTCCTGATCAACCAGCGATTCAGTCGGAACGAAGCAGCCAATTTTCTCCTACCGAGCCGTTGGCGGCAGCCATTTCTGCCTTTTATTCCTCAGACCCGCGTGAGTAGATCGAACTCCATCGCCAAACCCTTTGTTCGTAAAGCAAGCCGGCCGCCAAACTTTCTGGAAATTACCTGTTGGCAGTGACGCCACTTCTAAGGCGCGAGGGTTCGATCACGACGATGCGGGCGCGAGAAATTTTTTCCAATTAAAGGAACCTCGAATTGCTTTCGATACTCATATAAAACATCAGGTGGAGGGTTACTTTGGGGAATCCTGTTTATCGGCGTCAGTGGATGATCGTCCTAACGAGCGTAGTTGTTGTAGGAATGTCTCTTGCCAGCGGCGAGACCTTCCCTGCGTTCCTCGCGGAGCAGCAGCCTGCCCCTACGGGTCAGACGTTGTCTGCCTCGGGTGTTCCCGCGCTCCACGCTATTGTGGACTCAGGTCGCAATGCCGACCTTCGCTGGCCCGACTTCGTTCCCTACAAAACAGAGGTCGCCAAACTTTACGAGGCGAGCGGCTATTCTTTGCTTTGGGTTCAGAACCTACACGTACGTCCTCAGGGACTGGCCGTGATCGGGCTCCTGCAAAATGCGGACGCTAAAGGACTCGACGCCGAAGATTACGACGGCTCGCGATGGCAGGGCCGCCTGGTCAAGGTGGAGCAGAAGCCGTCTGAACAAGACTTGATCTCATTCGATACCGCGCTTACGGTCTCGTTGATGCGCTACATCCGTGCCATCCACTGTGGCCGGGTAAATCCCAAGGAATTCAAGTTTCAGCTCGATATGGGGGGAGAACCACTCCCGTTGGCCGAATTCATTCAGACCCAGGTCTTAAATGCGAGCGATGCAGCCGCCGAAATCCAAAAGCTGGAGCCGCCCTTCTTGGGCTACCGGAAGCTGCTCGCGCTGTTGCCGGTTTATGAAGGATACGCACATCAAGCTGAAGGAGAGAGGTTCCCGACGGTCACGAAGACTGTGCGGCCCGGCCAACCCTACGCTGGCGTGGTCCAATTGGGTCGGTTTCTTCAAATCATTGGCGACATTCCTTCAGGATTGCAGCTCGATCCAAATGCAACCGTCTACCAGGGTGCGCTCGTCGACGGCGTGAAGCATTACCAGGACCGACATGGCGAAACTCCCGGCGGCAATCTCGACGCGCGCACGATCAATGAACTCAATACCCCTCCGGCGGTCCGCATTCGCCAGATCAAGTTGACGCTCGAACGGTGGCGCTGGCTTCCGCATTCCTTCGTACAACCGCCCGTGGTTGTGAATCTCCCTGAGTATCGTGTGCGCGCGATGAACCCGGATGGCAGCGTCGCCTTTTACAAAAACGTCATCATTGGAAAAGCCTATGGCCACAAGTCTCCGATCTTTGAGAAAGAGATCCGATACGTGGTTTTCCGGCCCTACTGGGACGTCACTCCCAGCATCCAGCGAAACGAAATCGTGCCCCACATCCAGGAGGACCCGACCTACATCGCCAAGCATAATTTTGAAGTGGTGACGCCCCAGGGCGAGGTCGTAACCGACAATCAAGTGAGCCCAGAGGTTTTGGAAGGCATACGATCGCTTCACCTGATGGTGCGGCAAAAGCCCGGCGACACGAACTCTCTGGGCCTGGTGAAGATCATTTTCCCCAATCCGGATAACGTGTACCTGCATGGCACAGATGCTCCGGAACTGTTCACGCAGGACGTCCGCGATTTCAGCCATGGATGCATTCGGGTGCAGAAGCCTGAGGACCTGGTTGCCTGGGTATTGCGAAACAATCCTGGCTGGGATTTGGAGCGGGTGAAGGCCACAATGAACGGCGAGAAAAACAATATTCAGGTGAACCTCACGACGCGCATTCCGGTTCTAATTGTTTACGGCACGGCTACAGTGAACGAGGAAAATCAGATTCGGTTTTTCGACGATATCTATGGGTATGACGCAGAACTGGATAAAGCTTTGACTGCTGGCTATCCCTATGCCTGGTAGGTCTTTGGACTTGGATTCCGACGTCGGAACTGCGTGACGCTGCCCTGCGCCTGCATCGCGGAGGAGTGGGTTACTATCGCAGCTCCGACTTCGTGCATGTCGACGTTGGGCGTGTCCGCCAGTGGCAGAGCTTTTTCTCTACCAAGAACACCGTAGCACTCGCAAGACCGCCTCGAAGGCGAATCCGGCTTCTTCTCGCACTTCCGGCACCTTCAAAGAAATTCCGCGCAGATTTGGCACAGCGACAGCCAAACCTAGTCATTCTGACCTCGGGCCTGTGACTTCTCGGATCGGCCCACACAGCCGTTCAATCACATCGACCATTCGTCGCCGTGCGAGTCCAAGCCTGCGTCTTGCCACAACCTGGCTAATCCCCAGAATCACAGCGGCTTCCGCAAGGCTGTGCCCTTGAATGTCGCAGAGCAGAAAAACTTCCCGGCAATTCCGCCGTAATTGCAAGGCGTGCATCAGCACCGCCTGCATCACTCCAGCTGGAACACTTCGCTGCTCGACTGATAGATGCCTCTGAAAGTCCTTTACCTGAAACGGTTCGTTCATAGTTGAGGTCAAGGTTGAGATCGAGGTTGACATCGATGTCCTGCTGCATTCTGCGTGTACTTGTCGGTGAACTGCGAGCACAAGCGCGCTTCTATTTGTTTTGTGCGCGAGCGTCCCGAATCGCGCCGAAGCCGTCACGAAACGGCTCCGGCGAATCTGAGGAACGATGCCATCCCCCCGGCGGCAGCGTCCTCCATCGGGATGCTGGTACCCGGCGAAGCTGGTTTGCTTCGCGAGTGGACCCGCGAACATGAACCGGGACGTCTCCCAGAACGTTTGTCCAGTTCAATGTTCATTGGAATGGTGCGTCGGAAGCCAATTTCGTTTCACACTTGATCGTGTCAGAAAGAGTCCGCCGGACACGGGCCCGCACAATCGCTGGCTTTGTTCCGTCAGGGGCGGTGTAGAATAGCTGCCACTCACGCGCACCCAGGGGCCGGTGTCTTGCAATTCTATAAGTTCGACGAGGCTTACTTAGAACGGCTATGTTCGGGCGACTTCCGAACAGAAAGCCATTTTGTTGCCTATTTCAGTGAGCTGATCCAATTGAAATTGCGTTCTCGGGTAAATTCTCCCCAGGCCATCGAAGACCTGCGGCAAGAAACTTTTGCCCGTGTCTTTGTCGCTCTGCGCAGCGCGGGGAGATTAAGACAACCGGAACGGTTAGGAGCTTTTGTGAATTCTGTCTGCAATAACGTGTTGCTCGAGTACTATCGTTCCGCTTCCCGGGAGAATTCGGCTGAAGAAGAAGACGGTGCGAACGTGCCTGATCCATCGCTTGACGTCGTAGCGATTTTGTCTCACAAAGAAATGCAGCAAAAAGTGCGCCAGGTCCTCGACGAACTATCGGAGCGCGACCGTCGGTTACTGCGCGAGATCTTTCTGGAAGAGCGCGATAAAGACGGGGTGTGTAAAGATTTTAACGTTGACCGGGACTACCTTAGAGTCCTGCTTCACCGTGCCAAGCAGGCCTTTAAGGCCGTCTATTTGAAGAATTCGCCCGCCGAGAAGTAAAGGGGGCAGACTAACGCAATGAAACGATTTGTCTTGTTTTTTCACCATCCATACGAGGAACATCTGCGGACATGGACCATACTGAATCGATCCGCTTAATGGCTGCGGAAAAGTACCTGCTCGGCGAGCTTACGCCCGAGCAGCGGGACCAATTCGAGGAGCACTTTTTCGGCTGCCAGCAGTGCGCTCTCGATGTTCGGGCCGGAGCTGCTTTGGTCGAACACAGTAAAGTGGTGCTGGCGGAACCGGTCGCCGTTTCTCCGGTGAGGACGCCAGTTGCCGCGAAACCGGGGCCGTTCGCATGGTTGCATCCTGCTTTTGTGGTGCCGGTTCTCGCCCTTCTGCTGGTCGTGGTTGGGTATCAAAATCTGGTGACGTATCCGCAGTTGAAGCAATTAGCCAGCAGCCCGCAGATTTTGCCCTGGGCCTCGGTCAACGTCAGCACCCGCGGGACGAGCACGACTCAGATCTCGACCCACCCCAGAGAAGGCTTCCATTTGCTGGTAAACATTCCCCCGGACAGCCGCTACGCCTCCTACACTTTTGACTTGTCGAGCCCGTCAGGAAGACTAGAATGGTCGCGCACGGTTCCCGCGACCTCATCCGATGAGGCCCGGTCGATTTACGTTCCTGGAGCGAATCAGGAGCAGGGTATTTACACGCTGGCGGTGCGCGCCAACACGGCCGCCAACCAGAGTTCAGACCTCGGCCATTATTCGATTGAAGTACAAATTCAAAAGTAGCTCCATCGAGCGGAGGGAACAACATGGCGACACTACTGAAGTCACTGCTACCGACAAAAGATCCGTCCCACACGTACTACGCCGCGGCCGATGTTCTGAGCGCGGATTTCGAAGAACCTCTGCGCGAGACCATCAAGCCTCGCGCCTACGTGAAGTTGCCGGAGGATGGCCACTACCAGTTCAAGCACGCAGACCCGTTTCGTTTGGATGGGCTGATTTCCTATCAGTCTGGTTACACACAGGTCGCGGGGCACAAGAGTCCGAAACAGGGTCATGGATTTACCACGCTGGCGACCTCGGTCGTCGAAGATCTGAATGTTCTTGATGTAGTCACGGCCGATCGCGTGGTGGCGCAGATTTCTACGGAACATCCGGTCTACGATCCCGACAATGGACTCACCGATGGAGTGCCGTCGGTAACGTTCCTGGGCACGCGCTTCGACAATCTCCGGATTGGCGGACATAAAGTTGAATTGGAACGGCACGTGGATATTCTCGGGCCAAAGCCGGCCAACGCGATGTCTTACTTTGACGACGCCAGCGTCCTCGGCCGGGTTGCCAAGCAATATACCGACATCACCAGCGCGAAGGATTTCCCCGAGTGGGCAGGCGACAGATATAAATGGGACCCGGCTGCGGCCCAACGCCAGGGCAAAATGGACTGTTCATTGGTCAACCGGGTGAACGGTGCCCCGGGGATATCGTTCGGCCATGTAATCGATGTGCCTCACTTCGGAAAAATATTCCTCGCAGAATTGACCATGAAGCGCGAGAAAAATGGCACGCCGGGCCCTGAAAAATATGCGTTCCACCTGACCATGATCCGGCTGGAGTTGGGATGCCTCGCGCAGGCCACCTCATGTATCGTGACCGCCGAATCAAACGGGCAAGGTAGTGGTGGCGGCGGCGGACACCCGTAGGCAACAAGCGCGCGGATCAGCTATTTTGTGAGGCGACGCGAGGATTCTCCTGGCCCCCTACAAGCAAAAACACTGTTCCGAATCCCCAGCATTGGGAACGGTTCTGCTGACTGTATTACTTGCGTGCCTTTTCGCGTGCACCTCCCGAGATCCAGGCGCCGCGTTCGAGAACGCAAGGAAGACCTTCGACCAGGGGGACATGCCGTCGGCCGCGAGCGAAGCGGAAAGAGGTTATAAAGAATTTCACGGCATCAGCCCTGAATGGGCTTGGAAATTCACCATCATCAGAGCAAACGCCCTTTATCGGCAGGGCATGTACGAGAAGGCGATAAAACTGATGGCTTCCGAGCCAGCTCGACCCTCCTCGGGGGAAATGGCAGTAAAGGTCCGATGGCTAGAGGGTCTAGCTTATTTATCCTTGGGTAATTTGACGGAAGCCGAGCAGAAGTTCGGAGAAGCGGACCGGCTGTGTTTGGGCCTGGAATCTGCAGCATGCGCGGACGTAGACAGCGCGCGAGGAACGCTGGAGATGCGGCGAGGGCATTACCCTCAAGCTCAGGTCTTTTTCGAGCGCGTCCTTATCGCAGCGCACGCAAGTGGGTACCCACTGTGGGAAGCTAATGCCTTGTTGGATGTGAGTTGGTCCGCTGAGGCGCAGGGACACTTTGACGAGGCGCTCGACTGGGCCGACGCTGCCCGCAGGATTTCTCTCTCTCAGAACTCTGCGGGGGTCGCACAGAAAGCCCTCGGTAACATGGGCTGGGCTTATTTCAAGCTCGGTGACTCCGAAAAAGCTGAGGGTATGTTTGTTGAGGCCGGGAACCAAGCCGAAAAACTCGGCGAGGTAGCCAGCTATGTTGGCTGGCTCACCGACGCCGCATATATTGATCTTGAGTCCGGGAGGTTTGCGACTGCAGAAAAGTCCTTCCAGCAGGCTCTCAAGCTCGCGCGTCAAATCAACAGTCGGGAAGATATCATCAATTCGCTAATCGCTTTGGCATTTGTTTCTGAGCGAACCGGAAAGCTGGAGGACGCGAAACGCTACTCGGATGAAGCGCTCTCTATGGCGCGAACAGATGGCAACAAGCGCGATGAAGTTTATCCCCGACTTGTCCAAGGCCAGGTCGCGGCACAACAGCATGACGCCGCTGTCGCGGAAAGCGCGTTCCGCGAGGTCGCGCAGTCTGAAGACAGCCCGGTATTTTTGAAGTGGGAGGCAGAGCGCTCGCTCGCACGCCTTTACGAAGACCAAAATCAAGCGGAGGCCGCCGAGCGTGAATATCGAACTGCTCTCACTACTTTCGAAACCGCCCGCTCCTCACTCCAGCACGAGGATTCCCGCCTGCCGTTTCTTACCAACGCCTCGCGCATTTACGACGACTATATTCATTTTCTGATCTCTCGCGGAAAGAACGACCAGGCTTTGCAGGTTGCCGACTACAGCCGCGCCCGAACCCTCAGCGAAGGATTAGGATTGCTGCCGAAAGGAACCGCATTCGCCCGTGATCCGCTAAATACCCAACAAGCGGCGAAACGCGCCGGCGGCTCAATCCTTTTCTATTGGCTGGGCGAGAAGCAATCGTATCTCTGGGCGATCACGCCGCAGAAAACCAGCCTGTCCGTTCTGCCTCCGGCGTCAGAAATCGATGCAGCTGTGCAGCGATATCGAAAGGCTCTGGTTGGGCCGCAGGATGTCCTCGAAACTTCAAATGCGGATGGCACTGCGCTCTACACAATGCTGATCTCGCCCGCACAATCTCAGCTAACGAAAGACGCGCAAATTTTCATCATTCCCGATGGCAGTTTAAACAGTCTGAATTTCGAGACCTTATTAGTGCCCGGCCCAAAGTTGCATTATTGGATTGAAGACGCGACCATCGCCGATGCCAACTCGCTGCGATTGCTGGCAGGGTCGCACGGGTCGACCAAATCCGGCGGTAAACTGCTCCTCATTGGCGACGCCGTCTCTCCTAATGCCGATTATGCCAATTTGCCCAAGGCCGGAGCGGAAATCGAAAATATCGAAAAACATTTCGCTCCCGCTGGGCGCGAGGTTCTTACGCGTGCTCAAGCCACGGCTCCGGCTTATCTTGAAAGCGACCCCGAGCAATTTTCTTATATCCATTTCGTAGCGCACGGCACAGCCAGCCGATTGAGCCCGCTGGATTCAGCCGTCATATTGTCGAAAGCGTCCGCACAAGAAGATTCTTTCAAGCTCTACGCGCGCGACATCATTCATCACCCCTTGCACGCACAACTGGTGACCATTTCGACCTGCTACGGCGCAGGCACCCGCGCATATAAGGGTGAGGGACTAGTGGGACTCTCGTGGGCATTTCTGCACGCTGGCGCGCATAACGTGATCGGCGCGCTTTGGGAAGTCAGCGACGCTTCGACGCCACAGCTGATGGACCAACTCTACGACGAACTCCAAAAAGGTCGCAGTCCGCGGGCGGCACTTCGTTTCGCGAAGCTCTCTTTACTTCACTCCGACGCGTTCCGCAAGCCATTCTACTGGGCGCCGTTTCAATTTTATACCGGCACATAGAATGGCGTGTCGCAGGATCAATCTGGCACTGCCCCGCGTCCTAGGGCAATACTTCATAGGATACAAACGCAAACTTCTTCGAATCGGGCGACCACGAGTTGACGTTGATAGTTCCCTGTCCGCCGAAAATCTGCGCCAGGCTTTGAATTGATCCAGCCGCGCCATGCCCGGCTGCGGCCGGCGGCATCGCTATCATGCGAAGCTGCACGTTGGTTTTGACGTTGTGCCCAGCGGTGCCCTTCGGAAAAGACAAAAAGACCATCCATTTTCCGTCAGGCGAAGCATGCGGAAACCAGTCCTCGAGTTCATCGCTGGTGATGCGCTCAGCCTTGCTATCTCCCGGGCCGGCGCCGTCAGGGGGAAATCGCCAGATATCCCAAGTGCCGGAGCGGTTCGAATTGATATAGATCCACTTGCCATCGGGCGAGTAGTCAGGGCCATCGTCCGCAACCGGGCTCGAAGTAAGCCGCTGTTCGCTCCCGCCGCCTGCCGGAACGCGAAAGATATTGAAGTACTCGCCACGCTTGCCGACGAAGGCTAACCACTTCCCGTCAGGCGACCAACCGTGGAAATAGCTTGGACTATTCGGAGTCAGCAATCGTGGGTTGGTACCGTCGGAGGAAGCGACGAACACTTGCGACTCTGGCGCCGAGCCAAACTTCGCCGAAAAAGCTAGCAACTTGCCGTCGCGCGTAATGCCATGATCGTTGTTGCATTGATACCCGGCGTCGAGAGCCAGTTTCTGTGGCTGCGCTTTTCCGTCCGCGCCAAGCGTCAATTGGTAAAGCGCACCGCCGGAATTCGCCAGCAGATACTTGCCATCGGGAGACCAATTCGGCGCCTCCCAAAGTTTGTCCGCGGTGTAAACAACGTGAATGCTCTTGCTTTCCAGATCATAGATCGAGATCTTGCTGCGGACGTTGCTGGGATTCGGGTCCGCAGCCTTCTGCGGCGAGGGAGCTTGCGACAGTGCGTTGGAGTGGAGAATCAAGATCGCCAGCGCAAACGCTAAACTAATAGACGTAGAGGATTTCAATTTCATCTCGAAGCCACCGATACCGCGTAGCATACTCGCAACCAGCAACGGCAGTCCATATCCGCGAATGTCAGGGAACGAGCGATCGTTAGATAACAACTCGTTATAAAATGCCATCGGCTCGGTAAACCGAAGATGAAGGCCTCGTCGCGTAGCATGTCGCTGATCGAACACACTCGCCGTATCGCACGCTACACTCTGTTCGCGGCGATTGGCCTGACGGTTGCGGCCTTCTGTTTCGTGGCTGCGGAAGATTCCAGTCAGCATTGGGTGGCGACGTGGAGCACGTCAAACGCAGCGGTCCCTGATCCCGCGACCTTCAAGAATCAAACCCTCCGCGAAATCATCCACACGTCCGTCGGCGGCCAAGCCGTGCGAATTCGCTTTGCGAACACCTTCGGCACCCAGGCGGTCACATTCGACAGCGTCTATGTGGGTCTGCAGAAGAGCGGGGCCAGCCTCGTTGCCGGCTCCAACCATGCAGTCACCTTCGGAGGAAGCAAATCGATTACGATCCGCGAAGGCGCCGAGGCTCTCAGTGATCCGATCTCTCTTGCTGTCGGCCCCGAACAGAATCTGTCAGTGAGTCTGTTCACTTCTGATTCGACTGGCCCAGCCACGGTTCATCCTGTGGCCCTTCAAACCAACTACATTTCCGACGCCGGAAACTTTTCCAGTTCTGAGGCGGCGAGCCCGTTCGCGAAAACCGCGCAATCGTGGTACTTCTTGCAGTCGGTCGAAGTGGTCGCATCTCCCAACGTGAACGGAGCGATTGTTGCGCTCGGAGATTCCATCACCGACGGCGTCTCTTCCCGCCCCGACATGTATGAGCGCTGGACCAATGTGCTGGCTCGGCGTCTTCTCAGCAAGGGTTCGCAGTCTGTCATGTCTGTCCTGAATGCCGGGATTAGCGGCAACCGCGTGTTGACCAACTCACCTTGCTGGGGAGTGAATGCGCTCGCTCGACTGGACCGCGATGTCTTTTCGCAAACCGCCGTGCGCGCCGTGATTTTATTTGAGGGCACCAACGACATTGGCCAGCCCGACACGCCAACCGCACCACTTCCGCCCCAGGTTGCGCCATGTCTGAGCCGGTCTCAGATTACCGCGGATGAACTCATCGCAGGCTACAAACAGATCATTGCGCAGGCGCACGCACGTGGTCTGAAGATTTTCGGAGCAACCATTCTCCCCTACCAAGGCTTCGGTGGTTGGACGCAACAGGGAGAAGCTAAGCGCATCGCGGCCAATAGCTGGATCAAGACTGCCGGCAACTTTGATGGGGTCATCGATTTCGCGGCGGCGATCTGCGATCCCGCAAATTCTCAACGAATGAATCCGAAGTACGACAGCGGAGATCACCTGCATCCCGGGCCCGCGGGACATGAAGCGATGGGGAATGCGGTCGACCTGGCTCTTTTCCGCTGACGTGAGAACTGCCCACAATTTGCACGACAACCCGACGCGGGGCGAAGGCATTTCCCAATGAGGTAATCGATTACCTTCTCCAAAAGAAAAACGGTGCACTTCTAACTCTCGATGTTATATGCTGAAGCGCGAAACAGAAAATTCAATGCCACTTGCAAACCTGAACAAGCCTGCCACGGCGGTTGCGCCCTCCACTTCCTACAGGGGCGCATTGACAGTAGTAACCACCCTGTTCTTCATGTGGGGTCTTCTTACTGTTTTGAATGATGTGCTGGTCCCTCACCTCAAGTCTATCTTCGACTTGAACTATGCCCGTGTGATGTTGATTCAGTTTGCTTTCTTTTCGGCATATTTCGTTTTTTCGATTCCCTCGGCCAAACTGATCGACTGGGTGGGCTACAAGAAGACCATGGTTGTCGGTCTATTCACGATGGGTCTGGGGGCGCTGCTTTTCATACCGGCTGCGGATGTCGCATCGTATCCGCTCTTTCTCACTGCACTGGTGATTCTAGCGGCTGGAATTACCGCTTTGCAGGTTGCCGCGAATCCCTACGTCGCCGTGCTCGGCCCGCCAGAAACAGCGTCGAGCCGGCTGAATCTGGCGCAAGCGTTCAACTCACTCGGGACAACCATTGGACCATATCTCGGAGGCGCGCTGATCTTAACCGCCGCACCGCAGAGCATGGACAGCGTGCGGCAAATGTCAGCTGAGGCGCTGCAGGCGTATCGTGTCCACGTTGCTGCTTCGGTCAAATTACCTTACCTGGTGATTGGCCTTACTCTCTTCCTGCTTGGAATCGCCATCGGGTTGTTCAAACTCCCGGCCATGCCGCAAGCAGAACGCCATGGCGCGGCGGGTCCGCAACAGAGTGTATGGAAGCATCGCAATCTCGTCCTGGGGATGGTTGCAATATTCGTCTACGTGGGCGCAGAAGTGGCAATTGGGAGTTTCCTCATCAACTATTTCAGCCAGTCTGACATCGGCAACATTTCCGTTGCCGTCGCTGCAGGCTACGTCTCCTACTATTGGGGCGGCGCGATGGTTGGCCGGTTTGTCGGCTCAGCGATTCTGCAAAAGGTCAGCACCGGCACCGTGCTCGGAATTGCGGCAGCTACGGCAGCCCTGCTGGTATGTATTTCCATGCTTACCCTGGGCCACATCGCAATGTGGAGCATCATTCTCGTGGGGTTCTTCAACTCGGTCATGTTTCCGAGCATTTTCACTCTCGGAATTGCCGAACTTGGTCCGCTGACCGGAGACGGATCTGGCCTGTTGATCATGGCGATCGTCGGAGGCGCGATCATTCCTGAAATTCAGGGCGTCTTGGCCGATCAAGTCGGGATTCACCACGCCTTCATCCTTCCGGTTATCTGCTATCTGTACATCGTGTACTACGCGTTCCGCGGATCAAAACCCGTAGTGACGGCTTGATGACCTTCCGGTATTCATGGTCACTCGAGAACTGCTTCGGATTACGCCGATGAAGAAACCGCGCGCTCAGGCCGGAGCAATCCTGTTCGCTTTGATCCTGTTGAGTTCAGCCACGTTATCTGCGCAGCCGCCGGATTCGACTCTCGCACTAACGCCGCCGATGGGATGGAATAGTTGGAACAAGTTCGGGTGTAACGTCAGCGAAGACTTGATTCGACAGACAGCCGATGCCATGGTGAAATCCGGCATGAAAGACGCGGGCTACCAGTACGTTGTAATCGACGACTGCTGGCAGGTTACGCGTGACCAAAGCGGCAACATCGTCGCCGATCCGCAGCGGTTCCCTTCCGGGATCAAAGCACTGGCCGACTATGTCCATTCGCTCGGCCTGAAGTTCGGCATTTATTCGGACGTTGGAAGTAAGACCTGCGCCGGACGGCCAGGTAGCCTCGGACACGAGTATCAGGATGCGCGCCAATACGCAGCCTGGACCGTGGACTACCTGAAATACGATTGGTGCAACGCGACCACCCAAGATGGGCCTTCAAGTTATGCGCTGATGCGGCAGGCGCTCGACGCATCGGGTCGGCCCATCGTGTTGAGCATCTGCGAGTGGGGCACAAACAAACCCTGGCTGTGGGGAAAAGACGCTGGCGGTAACCTGTGGCGCACGACAGGCGACATCCAGGACCGTTGGCAAGGTCGCGTCAAATGGCCCGCCGGCGATTGTTGTTCGAACGGCGTAGTCGATATCGTCGATCTGCAAGTCGGACTCGAGAGCTTTGCCGGACCCGGTCACTGGAACGATCCCGACATGCTCGAGGTCGGCAACGGCGGCATGACCGACACCGAATACCGCTCGCACTTCAGCCTGTGGGCCATCCTTGCCGCGCCGCTGATCGCGGGCAATGACTTGCGCGATATGCGCCCGGAGATTCGCGACATTCTTACCAACAAAGAAGTGATCGCGGTCGATCAGGACCCGCTCGGCAGTGAAGGCAAGCGGGTAAAAAAGAATGGCGACCTGGAAGTGTGGTCAAAACAAATGAAAGATGGCAGCCGCACCGTGATTCTGTTTAATCGCGCGAGCGGGGATCATGAGATCTCTGTGAACTGGGAGGATCTAGGATATCCCAATCATCTGGAAGCAGCGGTCCGCGATTTGTGGCAGAAAAAAGATTTGGGCCGGTTCACCGGCAAGTTTTCAGCTTCAGTCGTGTCGCATGGCGTTGTGATGGTTACAGTCAGACCATAGCGCACAAACTTCGGTGAAGCGAATCGACAGATCGACGAACGAAGCCATTCACAGACTAAAAGCTCTATTCGCCGAATTGTACGGCGGGCATCCCACGGTTTACCGAGCGCCCGGCCGAGTCAATCTCATCGGCGAACACACCGACTATAACGATGGCTTCGTTATGCCGGCCGCGCTCAACCTGTACACATACGTTGCGGTTACTCCGCGCCCGGACCGCCGACTGCGCGTCTATTCCGAAAACTTCGACGAAGCGTGCGATGTGGACCTCGACTCGATCCGCCTCGGAAAATCAGGTCACTGGAGCGATTACGTCCGTGGCGTGGCGGGAGTGCTTGAATCCTCCGGATACAAACTGCGTGGTGCAGATCTCGCGATCGCTAGCGAAGTGCCGCTGGGATCGGGCCTCAGTTCGTCGGCTGCTCTCGAGGTCTCTACGGCATGGGCGCTGCTGAGCAACTCGGAGATCAACGTCGACCGAAACGCAATCCCGCAAATCTGCCAGCAGGCCGAGCATCTTTATCCAGAAACAAAATGCGGAATCATGGACCAGTTCATCTCATGTCACGGTCGCGCTGGACACGCCTTGATGCTGGATTGCCGCTCGCTTGATTTCCAACTTCTTCCCCTGCCAGGCGACGTGCGACTCATGGTGTGCAATACGATGGTCCGGCATGAGCACGCGAGTGGTGGCTACAACACGCGTCAGGGCGAGTGCCAAGAGGGTTTGCGCGCGCTGCAGCAGGCTCTACCAGAAATCCGCGCCCTCCGCGATGTGACCATCGACGAACTGGAACAACATCGCAGCCGATTGAGTCCCCTGATCTATAAGCGCATCCGTCATGTCGTGACCGAAAATGAACGCGTCAAGATGGCAGCCAGCGCTCTGCAAGCAGCGGATATGGCCAAGTTGGGCGAGCTCATGGCCGACTCTCATCGCAGCCTTCGCGATGATTATGAAGTCAGTACACCAGAGCTAGATCTGATGGTTGAACTAGCAAGAGACCAAAAGGATGTATACGGCGCGCGCATGACGGGCGGCGGCTTTGGAGGATGTACCATCAACCTCGTACATTCCGCCCGCGCGGGAGAGGTCCAGCAAAGACTCGAACAGAATTACGAAGCAAAAACTGGCTTGAGTCCGACGATCATAATCTGCGAAGCTTCCGATGGCGCCGGAGCTGTCGCGGAAACATAACAACCGGCAGCGTAGAATTCAAAGTGCGTTTTAAATGTTATCGAGAGCAGCGCACCCATGAGCACACCGCTGACCTTTGTCTTTATTATTGCTGCAATCTTGAATCTGAGCGCGTGCACCAAGGCGCGGAAGGAGTCTGGGGTGGAAAACACACCTGAACAGGCGCAGGCCATCGTTGACCTCAGGGGCGCGTATGCGGCGTTCAACCGCGGCGATATTGACGCGGCCGTAAAACCGTTCGATCCGCAGATCGAGTGGTCCGAACCTGTAGAATTTCCCGGAGGCGGCACCTACCACGGCCGCGATGAAGTGAAACGCTACCTGGCCCAATCGCGTGCCCCTTGGGCTGAAGGCAGCAGCGAGCCCGAGCAGTTAATCCCATCCGGCAACCGGATCGTGGTGTTTGTTCACGCCAGGTTTCGAGTTAAAGGCAGCAACGACTGGACGGACGTGCGCCTTGCCGATGTCTACACAATCCGCGACCGAAAAATTGTTGAGATGCGGGCCTTCGCCAACCGGCAGGAAGCGCTGCGCTGGGCCGGAGTGGACGAACAATGAAGTCGCTGAACATGTGAATGAAATATCCGCCAACGCCCGACTCGATCGACCAAACGATGCCAAGTTCCCCGCATCGACGGTTCAATCCGCTCACCCGCGAGTGGGTATTAGTCTCGCCTCATCGCACCGAGCGGCCATGGCAAGGCCAGACCGAACCTCCTGAGCAGCAACCCAGCCAGCCCTACGATCCCAATTGTTATCTCTGCCCAGGAAACACTCGCGCAGGGGGCGCACGAAACCCTTCTTATTCCCAAACGTTTGTTTTCGACAACGATTTCGCGGCGCTGCAGCCCGATACATCCCCGGCACAAGTCGATATTGAAGGGAGGGGCATTCTTGTCGCGGAGGCTGAAAGCGGCATCTGCCGCGTTGTCTGCTTCTCTCCGCGCCACGATCTGACCCTTTCTCGAATGTCACCGTCAGAAATCCGCGCCTTGGTCGACACTTGGATACAAGAGTTTCAAAACTTGGCTCCGAATCCCGGCATTAACTATGTACAGATATTCGAGAATCGCGGGTTGATGATGGGCTGCAGCAATCCTCATCCGCATGGCCAAATCTGGGCGACCTCAACCATCCCGAATGAACCGCGCAAAGAACAGGAAGCATTTGCCGCTTATCAAAAGCAACACGGGACTTGTTTACTGTGCGACTACATTCGCATCGAAGAAGCTTCTGGAGACCGCGTCGTCTGCGGCAACGAACATTTTCTTGCCGTCGTGCCCTTCTGGGCGGTCTGGCCATATGAAATTTTGGTGCTTTCCAAGCGGCACGTGGCCGACATGGGTGCTCTCGATGAGAAAGAACGATCAGCACTCGCAGATATTTTGAAAAACATCACCAGCCGGTACGACAGCTTATTTCAAGTCTCTTGCCCATATTCGATGGGATTCCACCAGCAACCGACCGACGAACGGGAACATAAGGAATGGCATTTCCATGCGCACTTTTTCCCGCCGCTTCTCAGATCTGCCAGTATTCGAAAGTTTATGGTGGGCTTTGAAATGCTGGGGTCGCCGCAACGTGACATCACACCGGAATATGCGGCTGAGAAACTGCGAGAGGCTAAGGCCAACCCGTAGCCACACGATTCAGATCAAGCACCGAGGCTAACGCCTCCACCCTATTGACGGCTCGGAGCAGATTCCGAAGCCGACGCCGTCGCAGTTCCCGCAGTGAATCGATTGGGTTGAGGACGGTATCCGTTGCGCGTTCGAATGTGGTACTTCTTCGCGCGGTCGCCGACCAATTTCACGGTGATGCCGCGCCAGCCGCGGTTTGGATTCGCCTGAGGATAGTAGCTCAGCGAATAAAGATGTGCCAGGTCATCGCGAATGGAGGCAAAGGCTCGCTGTTCGTCCCTCCACGTCTTGGCAAAATATGCTTTGCCTCCTGTCGCCGCGGTCATGCGTTCAAAGACTGCCGTGGAGACTGGCTCCAACTTAGCCAACTGCGTACTGATCATGTAAATGGCGATCCCCGTAGATTGCGCCAGCTCGGCCACGTCCTCGGGCGGAACCATGCTCGAATTGTCGGGGCCGTTGGAGAAGACCACGACCACTTTTCTTCCGGTGTAGTGCGCCGCATCTTTTATGGTAAGCAACAAACAGTTGTAAAGCGCGGCATCGTCTCCGGCAACCGTTGCGCGCACCCCGCGCAAGACTTGGGCGCGGTCGGGGGTAAGCGGGGCGGGCCTGGAAAGGTCGCGGCTGTAAGAATAGAAAGCCACTTTGTCCGCGCTCTCCAGAGAACGCACGAAATCGGCGATAGCATCTTGCGCGAAGACAAAGCCTCGGTACATATAGTTACTGGTGTCGAAAAGCAGAAAAACATTCGCGCCCGCTACCATTGAACCCAGGCTCTGAAGGTCATCTCCCGCCTTTTGATCCGCTGCGAGCGGTTGTCCTGCGGCCTGCGTCGAAGTCTTGCCATCCGGAGCAACGTCCACCACTTTATAGGCGGGTTCGTTGCCTTCTCCAAAGGTAGCTAGCTTTTGCGGGATGTTGTCCTCGACAATCGCAAAATCTGAGGGATGAAGCCCCGTAATGTAGTTCCCTTTGGCATCCGTCACCGCGACATTCAACTGCACCATGTCGACTACCACGCGAATGTTCGGTTCGCTTTCCTGAGCCACCATCCGGGTTCCGGGGCCGGAGAAAAGAGTCAGCATTAACACGGGAGGAAGAAAGTAGTTCTTTGTCATATGTTCCCTAACCTGTAGAGACGCAGCTTGCTACCTCTCACAACTTGCATCAAAACTGGATCTTGGCGCCGATCGTTGATGACGAAGCGAGCTTACCCTGCTTAAATTCTTCGCCTGTTTCTCGCATGGCCCGCAGCATGGCTGGCCAATCTTCGAAGTCGCTGGCAAAAATCTTTTCCACCATGCGATGAGTCAGTTCGGGGACCAGGACATTTAGCGTGACCGCCGAATAGCCTTTTTCATCCGCCAGGCGCGCCCAATACAAGTTGCTGGAATCCCAACTCTCGGCCAGCAAGCGGCTGGAATAGCCCTCGAAAGCGGGAAACGGTTTGAGATTGAGCAATTCGCGAGCGTAACTCTGCGTCAGAATCGGGTGCGGCACGCCGAAGTCTTGCGACAACCGCTCCCAGCTGACCTCTGCCGGATACCGGCGGCACAGGCTATCCAATTCCTGACTGGCCGCGCCTAAAGAGTTGGTCTCCCCAGAAAATCTTCGCCGAAACTCGGCAGCCAGATAGAACGTGTCCGCCGGCGTGATCTGAGGATTTGCGTCCGCCGGCCGCCCTTCAACCAAAGCCCGCTCCACTCGCTCGGAAGTCTCCGGATCCATGCGTTCCGACAGGATCGTCATCACCTTGGTCCGCAATTGTGGATCTCGTGCCGAAGCGGTCAAAAGCTCCTCGCCCGATCGCTGATAAAGCGTGATGGCATGAAGCTCGCTCTGGCTCACATTCCACCAGCGCGGTAAGGTCGCATTGATCAAGAGTCCGGGAACCAGCTCTCTCCAAATCAGCGCCTGAACGTTTTCCGGGGCGATGAAGTCCTGTTCCACCTGCGCGAGCACATAAGGCAAGTCTGCAAGTGAACCAACTAAATGGGCTCCGCCGCCCGCCGGCGATCCCTCCCCAAACAACTGCGAAGCTTGCCAGACGTGTTCGACGCCCGCGACCGTGTCTCCCGAAAAGTCGTGGGAGCGGACGAAAAGCGGATTATTGTGCAGCATCTGCGACCCGGGCGGTTGGTAGTACGCGTAGTTCAAGCCAACCAGCGTATCCCTCAGGAACGGACAGAGTTGGCCGCGAGCTTCCGTCAATTGTTCGCGAGAACCGGACTTGATGGCTCGGGTCAAATCCGTCCGCATCTGCAATTCAGTATGCCGATTGTTGTAAACCCCGGTCGCCCATTGCGTTCTTTCACCGCTACTAAAAATCGGACGCGGCATTTCGAATTCCCGAAGCTCGCCGGCCAACGGGATCAAATCCTCGGCCTTCTCGGTTCCGTGCGCCACCGCATCCAGACCCGCTCCCAGGTTCAAGATCGTATCCAGAGAAACCAAGCGCTGGCCATCCAACACCGACCGCATTTCATTGGCAATTTCCTCGTGCATTCGTTGGCCTTCCGGAGTCGTTTGCCGAGGACCTGCCAGCAAATCAATGATTTCATCCTGCGAACCGTTCTTTTTGCCCGTGGCCGCCAGCAGTAGTTCTCCCAGAGAATCACTGCCCGCGTCAAAGAGTTGCGGGGACGACGCCACCTTCCCGAAAGGTTTAATCACCTTCTGCCAGGACTCGTTTAGCGCAGCACTCTTTATCTGTCCCTGACGCGCCAGTATCTGCCACATCCCAATGTTGGCTTGGAATATCCCCATAGCGTTGCCACGCAATGTGTGGTTAGGAATCCTGCCTAAACTTTCGGCCACATTCAGAAACTCTGTGATGGATGCGTCGGTCAACTCGGGAAACTCCGAGAACACCAGGAATTGATTGCTGAACTCCGTGTACCTGCTCGCCAATAAGAGAGCGGTTTGCGGGCTTAAGCGATTCTCCGGTGAACGCCTGCCGTCCAGCTCACTCAGCATCAGGTAGATCTGCAGCGGTCCGGTCTCTGTCTCCACCCGGCAAAGTCCGAACATCGCTTCCGCAAGCTGCTCGGGACTGTTCAAATGGCCGGCGCGTTTCCCCCAATCACGAACAAGCTTGGAGTCGTTTTTCTCGCGAAGGATTTCCTTCCATACTCCGAGATTCCCAGGGACGTAGGGTTCGCCATTAGACTGCCATTGCATCCGGGTCACCAGAAGCAAGAGCGCTGGAGCCGGCCGGAACGCCGGCCTCGCCGCGTCGGGAGAGATTGACTGACCGCGAAAGGCTACGTAGAAACGCCGCAGCCGAGTTTCGGTAAAGTGCGCCTGTTGGGTTTGGCCAACCCGCGATAGAGCGTCAAAATATGCGGCCAACCAGCCGTTGTCCTTTGCCAGCAACCAGGGTACAAATTCACCGGGCGTGTCCGGGCTCGCCCCAACTAAATCCTTCCACGCAGATTCCGCCCCGGTTCCACCGGGCACGATGACGCGTCCGGACCGAATGCAGATGTGACTCCCGTAAAAATCAAGTACGGCGGCGAGCGGAACCAGTCTTCCCAGACCTACCGACTGGCGTAGGGCCGCTCTGGTTTCGGCATCGTTTCGAGCCAGTGCCCAGTACAGGCGAGCCACTACAGGATCGCGCAAAATCGTCTCGATCAGGTCTCCGGAATTTCTGCTGTCCTTGCTTAATACGGTCCAGTCTCTTTCCGTGAATATCACGGGAACCCGGGAGGCCGGGAATGGGTAAGTGAACGGCTTTCCTCCCTGCAGCGTCTCTTCGAGTGCAGGCAGTGGAAAGCCGGAATCAATGGTCAGGAATGCCCGCTCCGGGTCGGCGGTCATTAAAGAAGTGTTGCTCTTTCCGCAGTCCTGCCGCACCTTGTAGCCAAGCACGTGCAGCAACGGTTTCGCATCTTCACAATTCGAAACGTGAATGCTCCCATCAGGACTCAGAGCTGCCAGTTCCCTCGCCTGGTGGACATATCGGCTGAGCAGGATCAAAAACTCGGTGGGTCGGCCTCCATCTCGAGAACCCTCATATCCTTGCGCGAATACGTTATGAGCCAGCAGAGGAACGACTTCTTCCGGCGAAATCTTCTGGCTGATGCCCGCCATCCGCAAAAAAGAACGCAGAGGGCCAGGAATGACGACGCTTGCCTGGGAGACCTGCGCGTTGCCTTCATCTGCGCCGGCAGCGCTCCACGCATCGGCACGCAAGCAGCCAGCAGATACACATATTGCTACAAGAGCCACAGAATAAAAGGCAGGCAGACAACGAGGAGATTTCATGGCTGGACCTCTCCGACCTTGGAGACATCTTCCTACTAAATGTCGACCACGCCCCGCGACGAAACGATCGTTGCCGCCCGGGAGTGGTTCGGCTCACGCATCCCGTTCTTTACTTTCGTGTCGGCCACGATAACCCATCTCTCGCTGTAATCCAAGCTCTTTTCGCACATTAAGCTCTAAGAAAAATATGTAGGTCTCATAATTCGGGAATCGGCGGGGCTCATCTTCTTCTCACAAGCGCCCCTGGGTAATCGGATTTCCAAGACAAGCCAAACACAGAACTTAAATCTAAGCAGGTCAACTCTTTAGTGCCTTCGCATTAAACCAATTCTCGAATTGCCGTGCAGAAATGCCAAAGAGTGGGGCGGCGCCTTGAAGCAGCTAAGAGCGGTGGGTCGATGCAGAAACGGACGTCTCGCCCGTCAGGCGCGCGAATGCGCGTGGCCCGCTAACGTGGACCATGATCGAAAATGGAAACGAAAACGGAGTTGAGCCGCCGCGCTGGAAACGACCGTTCTCAGTACAACCGCGAAAGATTGTTGGCCACAAAGCCGCCCTCGACCGCAAGCATGGTGCGCGTCGCAATCCGTTCGGCCGTGTAGTGATGAGTCCTATGCAGCAAATATGCTGTCCCGACAGCGAACCCAAAACCGAGTCCGGAAGCCGCCGCCTCACCCGCCACGCCACGAGTGACCAGAGGACGAATGATTGGGTTGGTCTCTCGCATCCCTTCACTCAATCCGTGCTGGGTCGTAATCGCGTCGACGGTGATCTGCCCCGCCAGAATCGAGAAATCGACCTTGTTCTCCGCGCTCCAGAATTTGCGCGCGCTGGGAGCGTTCGGCAAAGGGTTGACGGCCATAAAACTCTGTTGCGCCTGCGCTGCGCCTGCGAGCAATAAGACGGTGAGGAATGCCGACTTCATGATGCCTCCAAGGCGATTCGAAAAACCTGCGCTGAAAAGCAACTCATTCCCGGCAACGCAGCGTAGAGCAAGACTAGCCCTCGTCGTCCCAAGAGTACATGGCCTAAAAGTACCTTTGAACCAAGCTTTGGTAACCCCGATGGTAACTCGAAAACCGGTTACCCCACGGCACGGAGGTATGGGCTTGGCCCGGTTGCAGGACCATGGTTCTGCCAGTCGTTCCGATTGTTATGTTCATGGATAGTCATCTTGTGTACATACATTGCGCTATACTTGAGCAAGAGAGAAACATCACATGCCCAAGACGAGGAACCGGTCTCACAAACATTTTCAACTCGACCCGATCAAAATCACCCGCGCCCAAAGGGCGTTGCGTGCTAACACTGAAACTGAAGCCATCGAGCGCGCTCTGGATTTAGTCATTGCCGAGCACAAGAGCAATCGATTAGGGACCGAAGCCAACGATCGCTTCGTGAAGAGTGGCATTGAGATCAAAGATGTGTACGGCAAGCTGGAGCAGTAGATGCAACCCGTCCTGTTTGACTCATCGATTTACATCACGGCTCTGCGAATCGGAGATGAAGCGGCGCTCGCGCTGAGACGGCTGGCCTCGGATTCACCGGTGTGGCTAAGCTCGGTTGTGCTGGAAGAACTCTACGCCGGGGCGGGAATTAACGACGTCCACGTGGTCGAGCGGTTGGAACGTGATTTTGACAAGGCTAAGCGCATCTTCGTGCCGAATCTCAGCGACTGGACTCGAACTGGCAAAGTACTCTCTCAGCTCGCAGCCAAATATGATTACGAGAAAATTGGCAGAGGACGACTGACCAACGACGCGCTCATCGCCATGAGCGCAGGCCGTTTGGGAATCACCGTCATCACGGCGAACGGGCGGGACTTCAGCAAGCTCGCCGAATTTCGTCCATTTCAATGGAAAGTGAACGATCCACGGCGCGCCTGATACCAGTTGAGTAGCGAAAACACCAATCACCAGAAACGCGATCGAATCGCCTCTATGCCCGGACCGAATTCTTCTTCGCCGAAAGTTGCAGCCAGTTGCGCTGGTAGACGAAGGAAATCGCCAGCAACAGCACGCCCAGAACGATGAAACTCAATATTCGATAGGCTCGGTCCAATTCGGACACATCATAAATAAACACTTTGACAATCGTGACCGCGATCAACACCAGCGCCTGCCAACGCACAAACGCGGATCTTCGCCACAAACCAACGATCATCAATCCGGCGCCATAGCCCATCCCCAAAGCCGAGTAGGTGAAGTCTCGCGCAATCTCCACTCGCCGCACTTCTGCCCAACTGGTTGAAGTCCATCGCCCGAGTCTCGGATGAAGCTCGGCCATCTGCCATGCATAGTAATCCGCGATCTCGTGGCCGAGCGCGATCAAAGCCAGAAGGTTGAGCGCAACCGCGGCGGCCGCCGCGACACTCCGTCCCATCTCATCCGTGCGCAAGCGCCCATACCAAGCCACAATTCCAAGGGCCGCAATCGCTACCGCGTAAGTCGCCATGCGCGCATTGAAGATCAATGTATTGGAATAGAAGTTATCGATCAGCAGCAGACGACAGACTCCAAGAGCCAGAGCGCCAATGGCAAATGCATTCAGGAAATCGGAGTGAATGCGCTCTGCTACCCAGAGAAGTACGCCCGCCTCGACAAACCAGCCAATGGTGATCCAGTGCCCGTCAAGGCTGATGGGGATGGCAATCGTGATGAAGCCGATCGCCAACGCAAGGTGCAAGAAGTGCAAGCTCCGCGCAGTTTCAGAATCCTTCGCGGACCGACCTTGACGACTGAGAAGAACATAGATCGCTGCCAGAGCCAAAGCGAACCATGCCGTTTCGGTCTTGTTGACGTCCGCGAACATGGCATAAATCTCAAAGAAGTACGCGCCCGCATTCACGAATGCCACAAACAGGACCGATGACGAAGCCCCCACGTCCCCGGCCGATTGCGCAAGCACCGGAGCCGCCGCGAAAATGGCAAAGAAGAGCGTCGCAAATGCCGTCGTCAAGGAAATCTGGCTGCGACTGTAGAAGGTCAAATACCAGCCAACGTAAAAGAACAAAGTTCCCGCATAGCTCAGAAGCAGCAGCCGTCGCCAAGGTTTGAGGACAATCAGCGCTAGGACCGCCAGATCAAGAAGAGCAATGTAAGAGAAAAGCTCCACCTCACGGTTCTGCCCAGTCGAAAGCAACAAGGGCGTGACGAAACCGCCTGCCAAGGAGAACGCGGCGAGAATCTCGGCGTCCTGCGTAACCGCCATTACGCCGGTGGCCGAGGTCACCCCCAGCATGGCGACGAAAGCAACTTCGCTGGGGATCAGACTGTAAACCTGAAACGCCGCCCACAGCGAAAGATAGAGCGTTCCAATCCCGAGCGCTTTCAGCGAGTACGAGAATGTCCGGTATCCGCGGGAACGGAAGTGTTCACTCCATACCACGACAGCAATACCCGCGAGCAGTCCGACAGTCACGCGCCCCGCGGGCCCGATCCAGTTGTTCTCGAAGGCGTATTTCAGGAAATAAGACACGCCGATCAGCAGAGCGGCAATGCCAATCCGGTTGAGCCAGTGCGACCCAATGCGCGACTCAAGATCAGGCTCAGTACGTGCCACCGCTTCTGGCACGAGCGGGTAAGGCGGCCGCGGGGCATGCGTGGGTTCCACGACGGGCGCTCGCGAAGTGATCGGCGCGGCCGGCATACTCGGCGGGGGCAGCGGCACGCTGGCCGCCGGGGCCACCGACTCGCTTGTTTTTACCGGCTCATGCGATGCCGGTCCTTCCTCAAGTCCCAGCTTGCGCTCGATGCGATAGACTCGACGAGTGAGGTCGGCGAGCAGTTGCCTGATCGCTTCCAAATCACTGTGGGAAGTGTCCATCGTTTGCAGGCATTATCCGCGAAACCGATGCGGACTGCACACCATTTTCAAGACATCTAGTTACTAGAGCGTTCGAAATCAATAGTTCGATACCGGGCTCGGTGAGGTAAATCCAGACCAGCCCGCCACCGTTACCAAAGTGTCGTGTAAAATCCGCCGTAGGTCAGGGCTTAGGGGCCTCTAGACGGACCAGGTGGTCGGTTCGGATAATTGTTACGTGCAGAGTCGATCTGTCGCATTCCGGTTGCGTGGCTTTGGCTGCCTTTTGGTGGCGCTGGCCATCCTGACGCTGGCTGGCTGTCAAGGCATTTCTTCTGCCTCGAAACAACCATCCGGCGGTGGAGGGGGCGGAGGTGGCGGCACTCCGGGTGCCGGTCAGCTCGCGGTAGCACCCCCGACCATGAGTTTTGGAAGTGTGGCGGTCGGCGCCGACTCGGTAAAGCAGGGGACATTAACCGCAGGCAGTTCCGATATTAAAGTTTCCTCCGCAGCCTGGAATGGTCAGGGATATTCGGTCAGCGGCATCACCTTCCCGGTCACGGTACCTGCCGGACAAAGCGTTCCCTTCACCGTCACGTTCGCTCCACCGGCAGCCGGCAGTACGCCCGGCACCATCGTGTTCGAGAGCGATGCGACCAACTCCCCAAGCACGGAAACGCTGTCCGGAACCGGCACCCAGCAATCTCAGTCCCAGCACAGCGTAGCGCTTTCCTGGGACGCCAGCACTTCGCAGGTGATCGGCTACAACATCTATCGCGGAACTGCCTCAGGCGGGCCCTACACCAAGCTCAACCCCTCGGCCACTACCACCACGGTTTATACGGACAGCTCAGTCCAGAGCGGGCAGACCTATTACTACGTAACCACCGCTGTCGATTCGAGTAACGTAGAGAGCGCATACTCAAACCAGGCCACAGCCGCAATTCCCTAGCCGCAAGCGAAGTCTCCATGGCACCACGGTTTTAGCCGCGAAGCGGCGTAAGAATGCAGCCCACGGCGCAAGCCGTGGGTAACAAACAGGAACCTATCCAGCCCCAGCGGGGCGAAAGACGGATTGCGAAGTCCGACGCGAACCGCGTCTTGCGACCACCCCCAGAGAAGAATTGCTCCAACCGTAAGACACTACGAAATCACCGGAAGACGGGATACCATGGCCGACGGCAAACAACGCGCTACTTCCATGAGATTCGACTCCCGTCTGCGACAGATTGGCCCGGCGATCATTCTGCTGACCCGTCTGTCGTCTGCTCTGGCAAACAATCCCGTTCCCACGGTAGTCGGTCCCGTGGTTCCCCAGGCAGTCGTTCCCGGCAGCGGAGCATTCACACTGAAAGTTTACGGAGCAAACTTTGTATCGGGAGCGGTGGTGAACTGGAATCGCAGCCCGCGCTCGACGACCTTCATCTCAGCCAGAGAGTTGCAAACACAGATTCTGGCTTCGGATGTGGCGACCGCGACTGCTGGATACATCACGGTGACCAATCCTCCGCCGGGCGGAGGCGTTTCCAGTGCGAGTTACGCCATCGTAGAAGTACATACACCAACGGCAACGATCGTTGCGAAGCAGCCCATTGCCTATCTGAAAGGGGGCGGGAATTTCTATCTGCCCTTAGCCGACTTCAACAACGACGGCATACTCGACTTTGCTGCGCAGAGAACGATTAAGGAAATGGATGTGCGACTGGGCAACGGAGATGGCACGTTCCGCTTTGGCTCGGTTGCCACCTATAACTCGTACTCCCAAAGCGCCATCGCCACCGGAGACTTCAACAACGACGGCAACGAGGATCTGGTTTTTGGAGCGGATTGGCAGGGCCCGCCCACGCAACTCCAGGTGAACTTGGGCAATGGGGAAGGCAAGTTTCGATTCGCCTCCCGCTTCGCGAACTTCCCTGAACTATGGCCTCTCGACATCGTTGTGGGCGACTTCAATCAGGATGGCAATCTCGACTTGGCGGTTGCGGCTGCAGGCACGAGCATTCAGATCTTCCTTGGCAATGGCGACGGTACGTTCCAGCACCCTAGAAGCTACATCACCGCTTATTACCCGATTTCCCTTGTCGCCGGTGACTTCAACGGTGACGGCAAACTCGATCTGGCAGTAGACAGTAGGTACGGTCTGCAAATTCTTTTCGCTAATGGAGATGGTACCTTCCAAAAAGCCCGAAACATCGCTTCGTTTCACAATACCGTCAGTGGGCTTCTGATTGGCGATTTTGACGGAGACGGAACTCTTGACCTCGCAGTTGGCGAGAGAGACCAGACGAACGGAAAGCTCTGGGTCATACTCGGCAACGGAGATGGAACTTTCAAGAAGCCAGTTGCCATTCCCATTCCGTGTGGCATCTACGGCTTTTCATTTACCGCTGGAGACTTTAATTCCGACGGCAAAACAGATCTGCTCGTCAACTACAACGTAACAAACGATCAAACCGAGACCGACCTGTATTTGGGTAACGGAGACGGCACGTTTCAACGGAAAAAGATCGTGAACCTGCCAGGAGCGCCGAATTACAGCGCCGAACTAGGGATCGTACCTGCCGATTTCAACTCTGACGGATTACTCGACTTCATATTCCAACAGCCCGGCGATATTGCTGTCTTCCTGCAAAAATGAAAGACCCACGATAAGCGCCGGCGGCAATTAAGTTTGCGAATGAAAAATGGAATTCGGACAATGGCAGAAAGTCGCTTTCGACAGCCGCAAAGCGGCGAAAGAATGCAGCCCACGGCGCAAGCCGTGGGTAAAAGCCGGGTGCAGACCAGCCCCAGCGGGGCGAAAGACTGGCCGCAAAACTCTTGAGCCACGAGGTCCTGTGCTTTTCACCGGGGGAACAACGCTGACTCTTCAGAACACCTTTTCCTTTAACAACTGCAGTAAATACGCGCCATACCGATTCTTCTTCATCGAAGACGCCGTAGCCTCAAGTTGCTCCGCGCTGATGTATCCCAGACGGTAAGCAATCTCCTCCGGACACGCAACCATCAATCCCTGGCGAGTCTCGATCGTCTGAATAAACAATGACGCCTCCAGCATCGATTCATGAGTTCCCGTGTCCAGCCATGCCATGCCTCGGCCCATTACCACCACATCCAGTTGCTTCTGTTTCATGTACTGCTTGTTGACATCGGTGATTTCCAACTCGCCGCGCGCGGATGGTTTCAGCGACTTCGCAATATCCACCACTTGGCTGTCGTAAAAATAAAGCCCGGTAACGGCGTAGCGTGACTTCGGAACTTTCGGCTTTTCCTCGAGACTTAACGCTTTGCCTTCAGAATCAAACTCAACCACGCCATAACGCTCTGGATCCTGCACCGGATAAGCAAATACCCGCGCGCCTGTATTCTTCGCGCTTGCCTCCTGCACACACTTCACCAAATCATGCCCGTAGAAAATGTTGTCGCCGAGCACCAGGGCACAACAAGAAGAACCAATAAACTCCTTACCGACAAGAAATGCCTGCGCGATCCCTTCCGGCCGCGGCTGCACCACATATTCAAAGTTCAAACCAAAGCGCGATCCATCGCCCAGAAACTGCTGGAAGCGCGGCACGTCTTCCGGCGTGGAAATGAGCAAGATGTCCCGTATCCCCGCCAACATCAGCGTGGACAGCGGGTAATAAATCATGGGCTTGTCATAAATCGGCAGCAGGCTCTTACACACCGCGTGGGTTACGGGATAAAGCCGCGTGCCCGATCCGCCCGCCAAAATGATGCCTTTGTAATGTGAACTGCGCGTGGAATCGTGAGTTGGCATTCGTCGTCTAGGGACCTTCTGATGTGTCGAAACTCATTATGCTGTCATCCCGAACGAAGTGAGGGATCCATGTAAGCCCGCCCCACCTGCACCGCTGCAGGGAATTTCTGCCACGAACTTCACACCGAGTATTGCGTCGCAATCCACTCCCGGTAATGTCCGCTCGTCACTTCTCGAATCCACGCCTCATTCGCCAGATACCATTCCACCGTCTTGCGAATCCCCGATTCAAACGTCTCACCCGGTTGCCACTTCAGCTCGCGCTCGATCTTGCGCGTATCCATGGCATAGCGCCGGTCGTGGCCGGGCCGATCCTGTACGTAGGTAATCAGCTTGCTGTGCGGAACAACCGGATCGGCAGGCCGCAGTTCATCGAGAATCGAACAGATCGCATGCACGATTTCAAGATTCGGCTTCTCGTTTCGTCCGCCCACATTGTAGGTCTCGCCGACTTTTCCACGAGCAAGAACCGCGCGGATGGCATCACAATGGTCCGCCACATACAACCAGTCGCGAACATTTTTCCCATCGCCATAAACCGGAATAGCCTTGCCATTCATGGCATTCAGAATGGTCAGCGGAATCAGCTTTTCAGGAAACTGGTAAGGCCCATAATTGTTCGAGCAATTGGTCGTGAGCACGGGCATGCCGTAAGTGTGATGGTAGGCTCGAACCAGGTGGTCCGAAGCCGCCTTGGTGGCCGAGTACGGACTATTCGGCGAATAAGGAGTCGTCTCCGAAAACGCCGCTTCGTCAGGCTTCAGCGATCCGTAAACCTCATCGGTCGACACATGAAGAAAACGAAACCTTCCCTTTCCTTCCTGCCCCAACTCCGTCCAGTAAGCTCGCGCTTCCTCCAGCAGGCTGAATGTTCCGTTCACGTTGGTGCGCACGAAATCGTCCGGCCCATGGATCGAGCGGTCCACGTGACTCTCCGCCGCAAAGTGCACAACGGCACGCGGACGGCTGCGCCCTAAAAGATCGCTGACCAGCTTTCGGTCGCCAATATCTCCGTGCACGAAGCTGTAGCGCGAATCCCCAGAAATCTTCTCTAGATTGCCCAGATTTCCCGCATAAGTAAGCTTGTCCAGATTAACGACCGGAGAGGTTTCAACCGCGAGCCATTGCAAAACGAAGTTGGAGCCGATAAAACCGGCCCCTCCAGTCACCAGAATAGGTTGGTTTATTTCCAGGATCGAAAGCCTCTAACCAGCCACTTCCTCGAGCAACTTCTGATCGATATCGAAATTGGAGTGCACGTTCTGCACGTCATCGTGCTCTTCAAACGCCTCCATCAACCGGATCATAGTGCTCGCCGCCGGCCCTTCCAGCTTGATGTAGTTCGCCGGGATCATAGTTACTTGAGAGCTGGAGGGTTCGACTCCGGCCTTTTTTACTGCTTCCAGGACTGCTTCGTAGGCGGAGGGTTCGCACAGCACTTCCCAGTTCTCGCCATCGTCGCGCAAGTCCTCGGCGCCGGCGTCTAGAACCAGGGCCATTAAGTCGTCTTCTTTGATCGCCGACTTGGGAACTATGACTTCGCCCTTCTTATGGAACATGTAAGACACTGCTCCCGCGTCCGCCATATTGCCGCCGTTTTTGCCAAAGACGTGGCGGATCTCGCTGACCGTGCGATTGCGATTGTCGGTATTGATGTCGAGTAGAACCGCGACTCCGCCGGGGCCGTAGCCCTCCAGCGAGAACTCTTCATAGGTCGCACCCGGCAACTCGCCCGTTCCCCGTTGGATCGCCCGCTTGATATTGTCTTGGGGCATGTTCTCGGCCTTGGCGGCGAGAATAGCACCGCGCAGACGCGGGTTGGTGTCAGGATCTCCCCCGCCATTCTTGGCGGCGATCGAAATTTCCTTGATCAGACGGGTAAAAATCTTGCCGCGCTTGGCATCGAGCGCGCCCTTCTTATGCTTAATTGTGGCCCATTTTGAGTGCCCGGACATGGCTATACCTCGCGTTCAATAAACTTGGATTGAGCTGATCTTGATTACGCTGGTTTTAACTTTACTGGCCGTAAGTATAAAAGACGCGCCCGTAGAGGAGATCACAGAATTACCCTCGGGATTGCCTCGAAAACAAACGCAGGCGACTCAAAAGTATACCACGGAGCATTACCCGCTGGTAAAGAAGGCCACTCGACGGGTCGCATTCGTCGCCTCAACGAGATACTGAAAAGACGGTTTTCAGTTGTCTGTTCTCAGTTCTCAGCTCCCACGGTAGCGATGGGTGGCCGATGCCCTTGTCCTAAGCCAAGCTGGCGTGGATGCCAAGAGCTTCCGCAGCCTTTCGGAGCGGCTTATCTTTCGTCCACAGCAGGACGGGTGGATTGATAAAAACCGACGCTATCAGATGCGCGTCGGTCAGACCGATACCGAGGCTGTACAAACGGCGAGCCTCAATCATGAGCCGTACTTCCCTCATCTGCGCTACTCGCACCTGTGGCAAATGATCGAGCAATGCAAGCGTCAGGGGGCGCTTCTGCAATGATCCAAGAGCAAGTTCTGCCACGATGAAGGGATGGATCACAATCTGCCCTTGGTCAAGATGCTTGCGCATCTCTCTGTTTTCTAAGCGAAGATGGTCGATCCAAATCGACGTGTCTGCGAGAATCAATGCCGCCGCCTGCGGCGTGGAACATTCTTCAATTCTGGCATTGTGCCTCCCAGGGACGCTAATCTGCGAGCGCTTTCCCTCTCGATAAGGGCCTTGAGAGCCTCGCGGATCAACGCCGTTTTCTCCGCGACCCCAGTAAACTCCTGGGCGATGCGTACGAGATCGTCATCCAGCGCAACGGTTGTTCTCATGGGAACTCCAGGCACCAATTATAGCATCAGGTGATGTCACTTTATGTGCTTTTCAACGTCGACTCGCAAGCTGGTGAGTCCGCCGAGAAACGCGCAAAGCCGCTTTCGCCCAAAATCTTGTCAAGCCCCCTGGAGCACCTAATTCTCTCTAAGCCGCTGATTCGACACAGAAAATAAATCGGAAAACCATGGCACTTTTACCTTCCGGATTTGCTATTCTGGAAGTAGAGATGAAATTTGGCGCAAGCTTCCGAGCTTGCGCCTTTTCTTTTTCCGGCAATTTCCTCCAGCGACCTCATTCATGCGCAAAGACCGGGGCGTCCGACGCACTCCAGCGTCGGAGGATATCCCTGTCCGGGAAGTGGACCGGCAAAGCGGGCTGGCAGCTCGGCGGCACGGCGATCTTGGGGAGGTGGCCTTTTTACACAAGGCGACGGAGCTGGGGCTCATGGTGGCCCAGCCTTACGGCACCATGCATGCTTTTGACTTCATCGTGCAGGGAGGGCAGAACATCTACCGGGTGCAGGTAAAAGCTGCCGCCCATCTGAGAAAGGGCTTGTATGCGGTGAACGTTTGTCGTAGCCAAGGCGGGAAGTTGCGACCGTACCTTGCGTCCGAGATTGACTTCATCGCGGTCTACATTATTTCGGAAAGAACCTGGTACATTGTGCCGGTGCGCGAGGTAGTGGATCGCCGGATGCTGATGTTTCGTCCGAAGGGGTTCGACGGCCGCGACCTCTACGGCCACTACCGCGAAGCCTGGCACCTGCTCAGCGAGCCCGACGGGCTGGTCTTCGGCTGAAGGACGGGACCGGGACTTGCCGAGGGCCTCACCAACCCTCAGTCATCCCGTGTGCCGGTCGAGGGACCTTGCGCTTCCCGCCACTGTCATCTGAACGACAAAAGCTGCGGCGGCATCGTCGTCCCCGCCTTTGCAAGAAACGCAAAGGTCGGCCAGCCGCCTCACTGATGCTTTCGCTATGTGTTCGCTTCTAGTACAATGTCGATGAGTACGATGAGAAACAAGAACCAGCACGTCATCCCAAATTGTTACCTGAAGTCGTGGTGCGACCCGCGCTCGCTAGGAGACCAAAACCCGCACATTTGGCGTGTCCGCCGCGACGGCTCGCAGAAAAGTAAGGAAGTCGCCGGAGAAGTCATTTAGGGCGAACAATCGATACACGATCACGATGCCAAACGGTGACCGCAATCTAGTCATCGAGAATACTCTCGGCGGAATCGAAAACCAGTTCGTCAACGTGTTGGGTCGGATTCGCCGACGCGAGTACCTGACGCCGAGGGACAGAGCCCATCTTTGCTTGTTCACTGCGGCGATGCACGCCCGTGCCGATGCAGTCGGAGAGCATTGGAAGAAGTTCTACCAAAGTGTTCACAGCCAAGTGGTCGCATTGGAGAAGAAACACAACAGCACGCCGACTACGTCGCTCGAGTCTGCGGATATGGTCAAACATGCGTATCCCTACACGGTAGACCTCAGCGTAGAGGTTCTGGCTCCCATGCTTTTCCGAATGCCCATGACCATCTTGGTCACAGACGATGCGCTCGGATTCATAACGTCGGACAATCCTTGCGTGTGGTTCGTTCCGAACGCGCATACGATGCCGCCGATGCTGCGTCACCCTAGCTTGTCGCAACCTGACATTGAAATAAGTCTGCCGCTGACGCCGCAGCATTTGTTGCTCATCGCGCACCGCGCCTACCCGCAGTACGTGGACGCGAGGAAGGCAACCGTGGACGAGGCGAACCGTTCACGGCGTTTTAGCTGCACCGAAGAGTTTGTTTCATGGAAGGGCGGGACACTGCCCTACTGGTTTGACCCAGGGAAAGAGCCGGACGACACCTGGGAGAAAAGCCCAGAAGGGATGGCTGCATTAGCGGAGCAGGAAAGATATAAGAAATGGCAGGTCGAGTACCAAGAGGCAACAAACTCAAGGGACGAAAACCGGGGATAGACGGGACGCTTCCCGTCTGTCCCCGAGTTCCCCCGGTATTGAAATGACTGTTGCTAATGTTTGGGATGCAGACAAAACCATTGTTCGTACGGATGACTCTTGCGCCTGTCGTGAATGAATTTATAAGCTGCTGTAACGGCATCTTGCTCCGTCGAGTAAGTTCCAGGGAGATGTACGACCGTACACGGCTGGCGCAATTTAAGCTCCCACTTCAGCCCATTTTTACATACCATTACCTCCTGCTTTGATTCTCCCATTTCATGTACCCCCTAATGTTCACTGCATAGTAAGACATTATGGAAGGTTCCTAAATGGCGTGAAAACGGGAGGCGGCCATGGATATGATCCCACTCAAGCCGGAGCGCAAGGCGCAACTGGAAGAGTACGCCGAGCGGCGCGGCCAGGATCCTGCCACCGCTCTTGATGATGTCCTGGCGACCTATCTGGAATGGGAGCGGCAGGACTCCGCGGAGGCGTCGCGGGAATCCGTCGAGGCTACGAAGATGTGAGAGCCGGCTGTACCAAGCCCGCCGCCGAATTTCTCGCGGACCTGCGCAGGAAGCATGACATTCCGCGTTGAGACTGCAAGTCGAAAGTCCCGCCCAAGCGAAGCTTGGACAGGGCACCCTCGAAAGCTACGCTGCGTTAGCCCTCGCCCGCCGAGGTCCCATTAAGTCGAATTTCCCGACCCGTGCGCTTTCGTGTGGTGGCGCAAGTGGGCCCGTCGCAGCCCCGCAAAGCAGGTCCCTCCACTGCGCATTGCGATTGATGAAGCCAATCGCAACGCTCCGGTCGGGATGACAGATTTTGGCGAGGTTTCGCTCGGCTTGGTTTCGCTGGGCTTCGGTTCGCTAGGCGGGCTTGGTTCGTAGCTTCGCGGCTTTTTCTAGTTCTTTCAGAGCGGCCATGGTGCGGGCCGTGTAGTCGACACGTTTCGCCGACTTGGGGCGTCGATGGCGTTTGGTGGCGGTATCATGTTTTGACATTGTGTCCTCGTGCTTGCTTACAGTACCACGTTTGGGATGAGCACGAAGGCCGGACACCTTCACAGATCCTGCGCGATCATGAGTCGGAAGTACGCCACTCAAGCCAAAGTGCGGCTTGAATGGGCCACCCTAGAATGGGCCACCCTAAAAACCCGTGGGCAGCTTCTGCTTTTCGTGCCACGCTTTGTAGGCATACACGACCGCCAGCAGCGGCGGCGCCAGCAGGACTCCCCAGAACGGAATCAGAATGCCCAGCACGATCGGAGTCAGCAGCGAGGCCCAGATCGGCACCTTGGCCACGCGCTTCATGATGTAGGGTTGCAACAGGAAGCCATCCACCACGGCGATTCCGGCGTAAAGCATCAGCACATACAGAGGATGCTCCCAGTCTCCCCAGCGAAAAGTCGCGGCGAGGACAGGGCCAATCACGCCCAGCACCGGTCCCAGATGCGGGACAACTTGCAAGGTCGCAGCCAGCAGCGCCCACAGCGGAGCCCACGGCACCTTGAGCAGATAAAGGCCGATCAGCCAGAGCAAGCCGACGGCGATCGAGTCCTGGAGTTGCGCGATCAGCCAGTTCTTGAGCGCGCCGCTGGTGATGCGAAAATGTTCACCCACATTCATGCATTAACTCTGATGCTTCGCGGTAATTCGACAAGCAGTTTACCCATGTTAAACTCGGGTATACCCCTTCGGCGAGGAAACTCGGATGAAATTCGGCGTCATCATTTTCCCCGGATCGAACTGCGATCACGATGCCTATTGGACTATCCAACAGGTAGCCAAGCAGCCGGTCACGTTCCTCTGGCATGAGTCGCACGACCTGCAAAACTGCGATGCTGTCATCGTTCCCGGCGGCTTTGCCTTCGGCGATTACTTGCGCACTGGCGCCATCGCGAAATTCTCGCCGGTGATGGGATCGGTAAAGAAGTTTGCTGACGGCGGCGGACTGGTGCTCGGAATCTGTAACGGCTTCCAGATTCTGTGCGAGTCCGGATTGTTGCCCGGCGCCCTGATGCGCAACGTTGGCCTGAAATATGTCTGCAAGCCAGTTCACGTAAGAGTGGAGAACGCCGATACTCCGTTCACCCATGCCTGCCGCGTGGGAGAAGTTCTGACCATCCCCATCGGCCACATGGAGGGCAACTACTTCTGCGATGAGAGCACGTTGGCGGAGTTAGAAGGAAATAAGCAGATCGTATTTCGCTATTCGAGCCCGGAAGGCGAGATTACCCTGGATGCGAACCCGAATGGTTCGCTAAACAATATCGCCGGCATCTGCAATCCGGGGCGCAACGTGCTTGGCATGATGCCGCATCCTGAACGCGCGAGCGAACCCGAGCTTGGCGGCATTGATGGCTTCAAAATCTTCGAATCGCTGGTCGGCGCCATGGCGGAAAAATAACCGTGGCATAGATTGGTACGCGTTTTCCTCAACATTCGATCGCATGTGCTCAATTAGCACTTCCCTTTCACATTTTGTTTTGCTAGGTTGAAGTCCCCTCGCTTCCCCGGACTGCCCGGTCCGTAAATTAGTGTGTTTATTCACCGGGAGGAGTCCGATGACCGCACGAGAGATGATTGACAGTCTCTCCGGTACCCTGTTGTGCGACGAGCGCATTCTCAGCGTGCCCGAGAGAGAACTGCTTGCCAACTTACTGCAGCGTACAAGAAACAATGGAAGCGCATCGGAAAATGCCGTAGCCGAGGCGATCACTCGCACCGTGGGCGAACTGGTCGCTGAACGAGCCCTCGGAGTTCTGGGCGAAAGCATTACCAAACAACTGTTTCGAGAGCAGTTGGGGGCGTCGTCGAGTGATCCAAGGCGAAGCTCGGTCATCCGCGCTGGATCTCCACCGACTACGCCACCGTCCCCGTCGCCCTTGCCACCTCCGCGTCCACCCGGCACCAGCCCGCCGCCCATCAGCGCCGGATCTCCACCGACTACGCCGCCGTCCCCGTCACCCTTGCCGCCTCCGCGTCCACCCGGCACCAGTCCGCCGCCCATCTCGTTCGCGACCACGACGACAGTGCAGCCAAAGACCGGTGGCATTGCCGTTATGGAAGCGGACGACTATGTGCCCGCGCAATGTGTGATTCTCGACGAATTCCTTACCCCCGCCGAGCTGAATACATTGAGCCAGTACGTCCTGGAACACGAAATGCAGTTTGAGGTCAGCGAGGTGATCGCGCCTGGCGTCACTGGCGGAGCCGTCGACTATGACCATCGCCGGTCGCGTGTCCTGATGAATCTGGACGGGCACGAGAAGGTGATTACGGATCGGGTTCTGACCTGCCTGCCGCGGGTCCTGAAAAAATGGGGACGTGATCCGTTCGCCATTTCGCGCCTGGAGACTCAAACCACGGCGAGCAACCACGGCGACTTCTTCCACTGCCACGTCGATAACGGCGCGGAAGCGGTTGCGGCTCGGGAAATCACCTTTGTCTATTTCTTCCATCGTGAGCCCAAACAGTTCAGCGGCGGGGAACTGCGCATCTACGACTCGCGACGGGAGAACGACAACTACGTCCCCACCGCAAACTATCGCACCATTGTGCCCGAGCAAAACCAACTGGTCTTGTTCGCCAGTCAGCTCTCGCACGAAATTACCCCGGTCGATTGTCCCTCAGGACAGTTCGCCGACAGCCGTTTTACGGTCAATGGTTGGGTTCACAAATGAAAGACGCGGTTTGGCTGGCGTGGATTGAGCAGCTCGCAGTCGCACCTGCCTGCAACGATCGGGAAAAAGAACTGCCCCGATCGCTCTTCCACTGCCGCCTGGACGATCAGCCGGACCATCTGGTGCCAGAACGTCTCCTCCGACCAGAGTACTGGGAGGGTCTGTCTGATCGTCCTCTTTTTTTGAATTCTGATTGCTTCTTTACTTCCGGTGGAGAATTACCTGCCGCCGCTCCCATCGATGGATTCACTCAGCAGGGCCCGATGGTTTGGATCAGAGACCCCGGAAGCGATGCTCTGCAACCCTTCTGGCTGGGCAACGAACTCGCCACCGCGCTCTCCGGCGTGCAACCTGGTGATTCCGCTCCTGCGCTTTCGCCCCAAGCACGGCGCACTTTAATCATGGCGAATGTTTTGGTGCCGTATGACTACGCTTTTTGTCGGCGCAAGCAGTGGGCAGATATTGTTTCCGTAACCGCCGCAAAGTTCCAATCGCAGGGCTATGCTCCCGTGGGACGACTGATCCATCCTTTTCATATCGCAGCGCTGCGTCGCTACTATCGGCATCAATTGCGCACGGGGAAACTGCATTTCGGCGATAGCCAAAGTCCGCTTCGTTATGTCTCTTACAACGATCCTGTAATCCGCTTCTTTCATCAGCAATTGACCACCGCAATGACGGCGTTTGCCGGTGAACCGGTAAAACCTTCCTATGTGTATCTGGCTTCTTATAAAGAAGGGGCCATCCTTGAGGAGCACACGGACCGCGCTCAATGCGACTTCAGCGTGACTCTGTGCCTCGACTACTCACCCGAGCCGCGAAATGCGACCCCGTGGCCGCTTTATCTTCACAAACAATCAGGAAAGATCACGGTCTTCCAGGCGATCGGCGATGCCCTGCTCTACCGTGGATGCCAAATACCCCACTCGCGCGAGGCCCTGCCCGAAGGGCATACGTCTACTTCAATCTTCTTCCACTATGTGCGGGAGGACTTCACGGGCAGCCTAGGTTAACTGATTGCTCGATTCAGCCCGAAAGAATTGCGCAGTCGGTTTCTTAGGCTATAATTGCGCGCACTGATGGCAATCGCCTCTGGCACGAAACTTGGTCCCTACGAAATCCTATCACCGCTGGGCGCCGGCGGAATGGGTGAAGTGTACCGTGCTCGCGATACCCGCCTGGACCGCGACGTAGCCATCAAAGTTCTCTCTGGACATTTCGTTTCCACTCCGAGTTTGAAAGAACGCTTTGACCGCGAGGCGCGAACTATTTCGCAGCTCTCTCATCCCAACATCTGCCGTCTGTACGATGTTGGTTCGCAGGACGGCTCCGACTATCTGGTGATGGAATGTCTGGAGGGCGAAACCCTGGCCGATCGCCTGGTGCGGGGACCGCTGCCCATCGAAGAAGTGTTGCGCTACGGGGCCCAGATCGCCGACGCGCTTGATAAAGCGCACCAGCAGGGAGTGATCCATCGCGACCTGAAGCCCGGCAATATTATGTTGACCAAGAGCGGGGCGAAGGTGCTGGATTTCGGGCTGGCCAAGCAGGCGCAAGCGAACAACGCCAGCGCCAGCGTCCTCACCGCCATGACCGCGGGCAAGCCACTGACGGTCGAAGGCACGATCGTTGGAACGTATCAGTACATGGCACCAGAGCAGATTGAAGGATCCGAAGCCGACACGCGTTCCGACATCTTCGCGCTGGGCTGCGTGCTCTACGAGATGGCAACGGGCAAGCGAGCGTTTGCCGGCAAGACGCAGGCCAGCGTCATCGCTTCGATTCTGGCCACGGACCCGCCAGCGCTGTCGCGTGTAGCGCCAATGACTCCTCCGGCACTGGAGCGGCTGATTCGCTCCTGCATGGCCAAGGAGCGAGAAGAACGTATCCAGAGTGCGCACGACGTGAAGCTGCAACTGGAGTGGATTGCCGAGGCCGGCTCGCAAGCGGGCATTCCCGCGCCTGTGGTGGCGAGACGACGGATCTCGCAGAAACTCTCGTGGATTGTGGCGGGCGTGGCCGCCGCACTCGCCGTCGCCTTCGCGATTGGATTTGTTTTGCGCGCGCCCGTACCTGTCAAACCGCTGCGAGTCAGCATTCTGCCGCCAGAACAACACGATTTCGATCCGCTCAGCGTTGCGATTTCTCCTGATGGCACCAAGCTGGCGTTTGTGGCGAGCGGCACCGGAACCTCGGCCCAACTTTGGGTGCGTCCTCTGGATTCGACTGCGGCCCAGCCGTTGGCGGGGACCGAGGATGCTGTTTTCCCCTTCTGGTCGCCGGATAGCCGCAGCCTGGGATTCTTTGCGCAAGGAAAGCTCCGCGTCATCGACGCCAGCGGCGGCGCTGTCCAAACTCTGGCGGATGCTCCCCAATCGCGCGGCGGTGCATGGGGCGCGGATGGCACAATTTTGTTTACTCCTGACGCCACGTCCGCGCTGCTTCGCATTCCCGCAGCGGGCGGAAGCCCAACCCGAGCGATCGGCCAGGAGAAGGCGGCGGCAGGCATCGGTTCCCCACGCTGGCCTGTGTTTCTGCCCGACGGGAAGCATTTCCTCTTTTTTCAATTCGCACCCGACAGTGAGGGAGGGGCGAATATCCATCTGGCGGCGCTGGATTCGCAGCAGGACACAGTCCTGGTGGGATCGGATTATCGCGCGCAATATGCCAATGGACATTTAGTGTTCGTCCACGGCGGCAACCTGATGACCCAGGCTTTCGACGAGAAAAAATTGAAGTTGACTGGAAATCCCGTCCCGATTGCCGAGCAGATTCGTGGCGAAAATCGCGGTGCGGCCGCGTTCTCACTGTCGAATGAAGGCAAGTTGATTTTTGCCGGGGGACAGGCGACTGCTCTCGACCTGGCATGGTACGACCGTAACGGAAAGAAGAGCGACGTCATCGACACCGGAACCTTTCAGGATGCGCACATTTCGCCCGACGGGAAGAAAGTTTCGGCGGCGCGGGCCGACGCGGGCGGACACCTGGAGATCTACATTTACGATCTAGAGCGCGGCACCAAGTCGCAATTCAGCTTCTCGCAGTCCAGAGATGACGATCCCGTCTGGTCGCCCGATGGGAGCACGATTGTTTTCGACTCCGCGCGCAACGGAAAGATCGACCTTTATACCCGGCCAGCCAGTGGCGCTCGCCAGGAAGAGTTGCTGTATCACGACGATTTAGACAAGTACCCCAGCAGCTGGTCCTCGGATGGAAAATACATCGTCTACGAAACCATAGACCGCGCCCACGCCTCTCACTTCGACGCCTGGGTCATGCCGATGTTCGGGGATCGCAAGCCCTATCCATTTCTTCAGGAAAAATACAACGTCCGATACCCCACGTTTTCGCCAGACACAAAATGGCTTGCCTTTACTTCGTTCGAAGCCGGGCACAGCCAGGTTTACGTCGTGGCTTTCCCCAAACCCGGCGGCAGGTTTCTGGTGGGAGACGGATCGTTCCCGGCTTGGACCAGCAAAGGCAACGAGATTCTTTATATGGATGACCACTCTCACATTGCCTCGGTATCAGTTACTCCGCACGGCGATAGCGTGGAACTGGGTAAACCCCAATCTCTTTTTCCCGCACAGCCGAGCAACTTCGAGGCCACGGCTGACGGCAAGCGCCTGCTCTTGATGCAAGCGCCAGTGCAGAACTCTGCAAGCCTGACCCTGATTGTGAACTGGCTGCAGGAACTGAAGAAGTAGAAGCTGCGCGCGATTCCTTGAGTTTTTTGTCATCCTGAGCGAAGTAGAAGGACCCCTGTTCTGCTTGTCGCAGCGTGAGCGTTTGAGGGCATTCTCACGTCACGCCACCGAGCTCAGCGCGAGAGCCGCTTCCACAGCAAGGCAATTACAAGGACGACAATGCCGATCACCAGTCCGATCGCCCGCGTTTTATTGGCCTTTTCCGTCATAGCTTTCATTATCAGGTGCCCCGCGTCGGCCCGGCCAGGACTTCGTAGTGGATCACGCGTGGTCCCCTTTCCACCAAGAACTTTTCGTCTTCGGGATAGTACACCGCGTTCTCGTATTCGGGACCGGCGAAGGCTTTGATCGCATCCCATGAATCCCAGAGCGAGATCAGGGTGAACTCGGACTTGCCTTCGTAGACACGCCGTAAAACCCACACGCCCTGATTGCCGGGGATGGACGCGTATTCTTTCAGGCCGGTTTTCTGGAGGTATTCGAAGTAGGTGTCTTTATCGGCTTCGCGGGTCGCGCCTCGCCAGATGCGTGCAATCATGCGGGATCTCCTAAATCCAGATTCCATCTCGCGAAAGGAGTCTTGTGATCTTCCCTGGGGACGGAAAACGGCACCGTCGTTCCCGGGATAATTTCATCGAGAGCGACGGCACCGACGTAAACGCTGCGGTCTTACCATCATAATTACTTGGTGATCTGCCACACCGTTCCGCAGCCGTTCTTGCATGTTTGTCCGCTGCCGCCGTAGATGGTCGTGCTGTAGAGATTGCCTGACGCGTCCCGAAGAACACCGGCGTACGGATAGTCCCCGTCCGACCCAGTGAAAGTGTGCAGCAAGGTTATCTTGCCTTTCGTATTCAGTTTATAAACCGTTCCAAGGTTTGCACTGCCGCCCTGGTAGGTGTCGCCGTACAGGTTTCCCTCGGCATCCATGACCACACCTGCGACGGGCTCCGAGCCGTCCGACGGCCCCGCAGTGAAGTTGTGCAGCACGGTCTCCTTTCCCTTCTTGCTCACCTTCCATACGATTCCGACCTCGGAGGAACCGCACGCGTTGGCAGTGCCATAGAGATTGCCGGCAGCGTCCATAGCGGGAGTTCCGAAAGCGTCGCATCCGTCGGTGGTTCCTCCAGCGAAGCTGTGCAGAACAGTTAGCTTGCCCGCCTTACTCAGCTTGTACACGACTCCCAGATTAGAAGTGCCACCCTGCTCGGCGACGCCGTAGAGGTTGTCGTTCGCATCCATGAGCAAACTTGTGAAGGAAGGAAATTCTCCGTCTGTCGATCCTCCGGCAAAGCTGTGGAGGATGGTTTCATTGCCGGTCTTACTGATCTTGAAGACCGTTCCTACACCGGAAGCGCCGCATACCTCGGTGGTGCCGTAGAGATTGCCAACCGTGTCCTGGAGCAAACCTCCGAAGGGATAGCAGCCGTCTGACGTCCCCCCGGCGAAACTGTGGAGCACTGTCTCCTTGCCAGTCTTGCTCAGCTTGAACACCGTTCCCACGCCGGACGCGCCGCCGTAGGCAGTGGCGCCATAAAGATTGCCTGCGGCGTCGCGGACCAACCCGGCGAAGGGATTCGCGCCGTCCGCACCGCCGGTGAAGCTGTACAGCACAGTCTCCTTGCCGCTCTTATTCACCTTGAACACGGTTCCCGCGCCAGACGCGCCGCCAGCCTCGGCGGTTCCGTAGAGGTTGCCTGCATCGTCGCGGATTAGAGGCGCGTAAGGCGTTGCGCCGTCCTTCGAGCCTTTGAAGTTGTACAGCACTTTGAAAGTCTGCGCTTGTGCCGCTTGGCTTGTAAGTGTCGCTAAGCCAAGTACAGCTGCCAACGCAAGCGCAGCGATTGCCGCTTGCTGGCGCTTGATCGAAATCCAGCACGTCCGTTGAACTAGGTTCACCATGGTTCCCCCTCGCAACCAGAATGCCTTCTTGATTTCTAAAAGGCGACCTAGTCTACACCGACTTCGGCAGTTCGCGACATGGTGAAAAGAGTTGCATTTGGGAGTTCAAAGGAATCAGAGACCAGCTTCGATGCGCGAGCGCGGATCGAGGAAGTCGCGCAGAGCGTCACCGATAAAATTGAACGACAGCACCGCAAGCATCACTGCCAGCGCTGGGAAAATTACCAAGTGGGGCGCGTCGAAGAGATGGGCGCGGCCGTCGTTGAGCATGGTACCCCAGCTTGCGGTGGGCGGCGGGACGCCGAGTCCGAGAAAGCTCATGGTGGCTTCGGCGAGGATGGCACCGGCCATCCCGATGGCTGCTTGCACGATGATGGGCTGAATAATGTTGGGCAAAATGTGGCGCACGATCACGCGCAAATCGCTGGCTCCGAGGGCGCGTGCGGCTTCTACGAATTCACGCTCGCGAGCGGAAAGAACTTGAGCGCGAACCAGGCGAGCGTAGCCGACCCAGCCTCCGAGTGAAAGCGCCAGGACCAGATTGAAAATTCCCGGACCGCGGAAGGCCACGAATGCAATGGCTAGAAGAATTCCGGGGAAAGACAGGAACGCGTTCATTAGGACGACATTGACGAAGCGATCGATGCGTCCTCCGTAGTAGCCGGCGATTGACCCAACGATGAGGCCCAGGGCCAGCGAAGCCGCGACTACGCAACTGCCGACCAGCATGGAAATGCGGGATCCGTAGATGAGGCGAGAGAGGATGTCGCGTCCAAGTTCGTCTGTGCCGCACCAATGGGTTGAGGACGGTCCGGCGAGACGCGTCGGCAGGTCGATGTGGGCGGGATCTTGCGGCGCAATCCACGGGGCGAAGATGGCGCAGATTACGAACACCGCGACCAACACGACTCCGGTCGATGCCAAAACATTGTGGCGCGCGGCACGTTGGAGCGAGATGGCGGCAGTGGACATAATGAAATATTAGATTGCTTGCCGGTCTTGTAGCCGATCGAGAAATATGTTCTGATTGCTAAAGACTATCGCTGCGGGCCAACCCGCATGCGTTCCATAAACCAGCACCTCTAGCTTACATTCTGAGGAGAAAAAATCATGAGCAAAGTTTCGTATATTCCCAAAGACTACAACTCGGTTACACCATACCTGATCGTTAAGGATGGAGCCAAGGCCATCGAATATTACAAGAAAGTTTTCGGAGCGACGGAAACTGTTCGCATGAATGGCCCGGACGGCAAGGTCGGTCACGCCGAGTTGAAGATTGGCAACTCGCACATCATGCTGGCCGATGAAAACCCCAGCATGGGACCGGGACACACTAGCGCCTCGACCGTCGGCGGAAGTCCGGTGAGCCTGTATGTGTACCTTCCCGACGTCGATAGCGTGGTTAAGACCGCGGCGGCGGAGGGGGCGAAAATCCTCAAACCGGTTGAGGACCAGTTCTATGGAGACCGCAATGGCTTCATTCAGGATCCTTTCGGACATCTGTGGGGCATCGCCACGCATGTGGAAGATGTATCGCCGCAAGAGATGAAAGAACGAATGAAGAAAATGATGCCAGCGGCGTAACTTGAATTGCATGAAGGCGGGGCAGCCATGCCCCGCCTTAATTGTTCTCCCACCTCACCAGATTTCCAGCTTAATCTCGCGATAACGATTGATTAGTTCGAAATCCGCCCGATTGGTCGTGATGAGGCGGGCTCCGCAGGAGCGGGCGGTAAGAGCGATGAGAACGTCAAAGTGCAGGTGCCGTAACTTGTGCGGTGCGAAGCCCTGATCGGCGCGAATATCGGCCAGTATCTCGCCTGACTCGATCCAATTCTTCGCCGTTGGAGTTAAGACCGGGTGGTTTCTGGCCAGCGAGCGGAGGAATTTGTGTTCCACTGGCCCGACTACGCCGCGCAGCAGTTCCGCAAGGACGACCGATGAGGTGCGGACCAAACCCTCCGCCGATTCAATTCTCTTTCTGTGACGCCCAGTGCGAAGTTCATCGACCAGGACCGATGTATCGAAGATGACGATGTCACTCATCAAGCCCGGAGAACTTCAGTTTGCCGGAGTTCTTTTTCATCAGCGCTTTGAATCGCTTCAGCCCGACGATTTCGCGCAGAGCGATGTGGACGGCATCGGTGCGGGATTTTGCCTTAAGCACCTTCACGGCCTCGTCGGCGAGGTCGGTATCGAGACGGATTGAAGTCATGGTTACGGCCATTTGGACTCCCTCCCAATATATACATAATAGAGCATACGTATATACACGTCAAGGTCGGTCTCAGGTGGATTGCATTCTCGATCCGAAACGACATCGCGCTGTCGAGCCTGCAGCGGGCAAAGCTCGAATTGGTCATTGTCTAATCCTTGGGTTCGCCACCGAATACAACAAGTCCGTGAGGAAATTTACGGCGATGTAGGTTAGGCCGATGGCCAGAATGCATCCCTGCACCAAATAGTAATCGCGGTTGCCGATGGCTTGGATGGTTAGGCGGCCGATGCCGGGCCAGGAGAAGATGGTCTCAGTTACGATGGCGCCAGCCAGCAGCGCGCCGAATTGCAAGCCCAGCACTGTGATTACCGGAATCATGGCGTTGCGCAGGGCGTGGCGATAGACTACCGTGCGTTCCGGCAGGCCCTTGGCGCGGGCGGTGCGGATGTAATCCTGGCTTAATTCTTCCAGCATGGAGGTGCGGACCATGCGGGTGAGGATCGCTGCCAGCGCTCCGCCCATGGTGATTGCCGGTAGAACTAGATGTGCGAGCGATCCCGAGCCTGAGACCGGGAGCAGTCCCAGTTTGATGGCGAAGAACAAAATCAGGATGGGGCCAAGTGCGAAGTTTGGGAACGACAATCCGAAGAGGCTGACCACACTGATCACGCGATCGTCCCAGCGGTTGCGTCTTTGGGCGGAACGGACGCCGGCGGGAATCGAGAGCAGTATGGCCACCAGCAAAGCTGCCAGCGTTAGCTGCAGCGTGTACGGATAGCGCTGCGCGATCAGCGTGCCAACGTTCTGATTGAAACGGAGTGACGGGCCGAGATCGCCGTGCAGCACGCCTTTCCAGTAGTTGATATATTGCCGACCCAGCGGGACATCGAGGCCGTAGGCGTGCCTGGTGGCTTGGATATCGGTCGATGGCGCGCCCTCTCCCAGCATTTGCAGGACAGGATCACCTGGGACGAGATGGATTAATAAGAAGACGAGCGAAACTACCAGCCAGACTACCGGTAGCGTGTACAGCACGCGTTGGGCGAGGTAGCGGAGCATCTGGCTTCAAGGATCAGGCTTCGGGCTTCCGGTCGTTTACCTGAACACCAATGTGCTTCAGGTGATGGACCATGTGGTCGATGTAATCTTCGAAAACGAATTTCAGTGTTAGTGGTAGCGAGTCTGCGATGGTGCAAGTTCGCGACCAAGCAGACGGGGGCGCAGCTTCGGCGGCTGCCAGCAGTTGCTGATTGAGGTTTCGCCAGAGATCGATCATCTCTTGCCAGTTGCGCCGCTGATATTTATGCAACTCGACCCATGCGTTGCCGTCATAGCCGGGCATCTTCGGTTCGTGTTCGAGTTGAGTGCGAACAATTCTTTGGTGGTTGTTCGCGGCCGAGTCCAAGAGATGTCCCAGCTCTTCCTTGGGCGACCACTTGACCGGCGACGGTTTTAGTTCCACCTGGGAGAGTGGAAGTTTGCTTAACTTAGACGGGACTTCCTCGATCAGAGCACGCAGATGTTTCAGGCTTTGCATTCTGGATTCCCTCTTACGACCAGTCGTCAGTTTCTGCTTCGCACTTCTCAGTCTCCGGCTTTGCCTACTGCGGTAGGTTGCAGTTTTTCTACTTGCACTTTGGCAATGCGGTGGCCTTCCATTTCTTCGACGGTGAAGCGGTGCCCTTCGTAATCGAAAACATCGCCGACGCGGGGAATCCTCTGCAGCCGCGCGAGCACAAATCCGGCCAGCGTTTCGAAACCACCGTCACGCGGCAGCGATAGCTGATACTGGGATTCGAGATCGCGAATTCCGAACGAACCTTCGAGGATCAGCGCCAGCTTCCCGGGGAGCACAGGCTGCTCGGGCGGAGCTACGTCGAATTCGTCTTCAATCTCGCCGACCAGTTGTTCCAGAATATCTTCGACCGTAATTACGCCAGCGGTTGATCCGAACTCGTCCACCACGACAGCTAGGTGGCGTTTGCGATCTTTAAATTCCTCCAGCATTTCGGTAAGCACCTTGGTCTCGGGCACGACCAGGACATCGTGCATGATCTGGCTGATTCGCATGGAGGGTCTGGCCGCCATAGGCTGGGTCAGACGCAGGCGCGCCCAACGCATCAGATCTTTGGAGTAGAGGACTCCGACGATGTGTTCCGGACCGCGTTGTGGATCATAGATCGGGATGCGGGAATGTTGCTCTTCGACGACGCGTGCCAGGGCTTCGTCGAGCGAGAGGTCGGCTGGGAGCGAGAAAATGTCGGGCCGCGGCACCATCACCTCGCGCACCGTGATGCTCTCGAGTTCCAGGGCATGGTGGATCATTTCTTCCTGGAACAGAGGAATCTGTCCAAACTGGCGGCTGGCAGTCACAATGAGTTTGAGCTCGTCGGGCGAATGGATGGGTCCCTGTCGCACCTTGCGCGAGCCAAAAATACGGAGCACGGAACCGGCGGCCGCACTCATCGAGAAAATGAAAGGCCGGGTCAAAGTAAGCCAGAATTCCATGGGGGCGGCGACCGCTAGTGCCACTTGCTCGCCGCGCTGCAAAGCCAGCGACTTCGGCACCAGTTCGCCCAGGATCACGTGCAGGCAGGTGATGAGGACGAAAGCGACGACGATGGCAATCCCATGCGCGTAGACATTAGCATGGGGAATCTGTCCGAGAGGCTCCTCGACCATGCGGGCCAGTAGGGGTTCGCCGACCCATCCGAGGGTGAGGCTTACGACCGTGATTCCCAGTTGAACCCCGTTGACCACTTCGTCGAGGTTCCGGTGCAGCTTTTGGACAATACGGGCGCCAATACGGCGGGCTTCAATCAGCTGCTGTATGCGGGTTTCGCGGATGCTGACCAGGGCGAATTCGGCCGCGGCAAAGAACGCGTTGGCTGCGACCAGGAGCAGAATCAAAAACACCCGGATCAGCACAAATGCGATCATGGATGGGTAATTCTAACATTTCAAAGGCAGTATCGCATTCCCCTGACGGCAAAGGCGTTGTAGAATGGTTGCCAGCCCACAGAAAGCTGCGATTTTGTGGTTTGCCTTCGGAACTGCAGGTTCTAGCTTCGCGAAAAGATTCTCTGCTTCCATTTCTGGAGTTGGACGGTCTAACGCAACGGCCAGCCGGTGTTGAACCAGGCCAGGGCAAGAGAGCTGCAAGAGGAACAAAACCCAAACCACCTTCGTAGTAAACAATAGAAAGTTAAAGAAATTGGTCTAGCGCAGGAGGCGGACGTGAACGGCAACAGCAATGGTAAGAAGAAGCGGCGCAAACGGATCATAATCATCGGCATCGTGACAGCGGTTCTGCTGATCTTTGCGGGTGCGCTTTTCGCCTTTACCCGCGGCGGCACCAAGATTGATCCCACGAAACTGGCCAAGGTCGAGAAGGGTGATCTGGCCAAGAGCGTGGTCGCGACCGGCAAGGTCACTCCAATTACTAAGGTCGAGGTTAAGTCCAAAGCCAGCGGAATCGTGAAGAAGCTCCTCGTGGAATATGGGGACACGGTGAAAAAAGGGCAATTGCTGGCGCAGCTGGACAAGATCGAGATCGAAGCTCAAGTTGACCAGTCTCGCGCCGCGTTGCAAGGGGCGCAGGCGAATTTGGCTAGCTCTCAGGCCGACTACGAACGCGCCAAGGTGGATGCGGAGGGTCCGGATGTGCCTTTGCTGAAGCGGGCCTACGATCGCGCCCTTGAAATGGAAAAGGATGGCGTCGTTTCTGATTCCGCACTGGATGATGCGCAGAAAAACTACCAAATGGCGCAGAACAAACAGAACGTGGCTAAAGCTCAAGTTACGGTATTGAAGGCGAAGATCGCGCAATCCCAGGCAGAGATGGCGAGGGATCAGGCGAATCTGAAGCAACTGGACGAGCAACTCAGCTACACCGACATTATTTCGCCGATCGATGGCATCGTGCTTTCGCGTGACGTCGAAATGGGTGATGCGGTCAGCTCCATCCTGGTATTGGGCTCCTCGGCGACTTTGGTCATGACCCTGGGCGACACCAGCGAAGTTTATGTAAAGGGCAAAGTGGACGAGAGCGACATCGGGAAGGTCTATCTCGGCCAGCCAGCTCGGATCAAAGTGGAATCGTTCAAGGACAAGACGTTTAACGGCAAAGTCACGAAGATTTCGCCGATGGGTGTAGAGAAAGATAACGTGACCACATTCGAAGTGCGTGTGTCCATCAATAACCCCGGCGGCGAACTGAAGGCCGAGATGACCGCCAACGCGGAAATCATTCTGGAAGAACACAAAAACGTGCTGCAGATTCCGGAAGGCGCGATTATCTACGACAAAGATAAGAAAGCATCGGTCGAGATCCCTGACCCGAAAGCCAAGGACGGAAAGACGAAAGTCGCGGTCAATATTGGCATTTCGAACGGGGCCAAAACGGAAGTTCTGAGCGGGCTGAAGGAGGGCGAACAGGTCGTCCTGCAGTAAGCTGTTCTTGATTGCGCGTTGAATTCTGGGCACGGATCCAATCAAAACGATCCGTGCCTTTTCATTCTTGCATAGCGAATATCTACCAATCGGAATCCTAAAGTTGTATTCTTCTGTCCAAGCATTCAATGGAGCTCCCCCGATCCATGAATCTCCTGGAGATTACTCGCCAAACCCTGGCGACGTTTAAAGCGCACAAAATGCGGGTCTTCCTCACGATGTTTGGCATTGTGTGGGGAATCGCATCGGTCATCCTGCTGGTCGGGCTGGGCCGCGGATTCAGCGTGGACCAGCAAAAACGTATGGAGACCCTGGGCAAAGACCTGGTCATCATCTGGGGCGGGCGGACTAGCTCGCAAGTGGGCGGTTTGGCAGCAGGACGCGAAATTACGCTGACGGTCGATGACGCTGAGATCATCCGCGACGAATGCTATCTGGTAAAGAATGTCAGCCCAGAATTGAGGCGAGCGATTCCGGAGGTAAGCCAGTTTAACTCCGCCAACCGTGAAATTGTGGGTATCTGGCCGGGGTTCCAAAGTTTTCGCTCGCTGGCACTCGGCGACGGCCGGCTGATCACGGAGGAGGATGAGACCGAGGCGCGCCGCGTTGTGATATTGGGCGATGCTGCCCGCAAGCAACTATTCAGCGGAAAACCTGCTATCGGCGCCAACCTCCAGATCAAGGGCGTTCCCTATACGGTGATCGGCGTCCTCAAGAAGAAGACCCAAAACTCCAACTACAGCGGGCCGGATAATGACTTTCTGTTTGCGCCGTATTCGGCTGTCGCCCGTGATTTCCCGCGTCCGGAGAAACCGGGGATCGTGCGCGGCTACGTGAACGATATCGTATTTGAAGTAAGCACCCCCGACGAACACGAAGCAACGGTGCAGCAGGTGCGCCGTTCGCTGGGTCGCGCCCACCACTTTGACGAGAAAGACAAAGACGCCCTCTTCATCTGGGACACTCTCGAAGGGGCGAATCTGGTCGCGAACATTTTCAGCGTGATTACGATCTTCTTCGGGTGCGTGGCGATTATCACTTTGTGCCTGGGCGGAATTGGCGTGATGAATATCATGCTGGTCTCGGTAACGGAACGGACCCGCGAGATCGGTGTTCGCAAAGCGATGGGGGCGACTCGCCGCGACATTCTGCGGCAGTTTTTCGCCGAGTCCGCGATTCTGACCGTGGTCAGCGGTGTTCTGGGACTGACTGCCGGCATGGTTCTGTGCGCGGCCATGTCGGCCATCCCTCTGCCGGACTTTGTTCCCCACCCCATCGTTTCTGGCGCATCGATCGTGGCGTCCGTTCTGACGCTTTCTGTCATCACGCTTACCGCCGGCATGTATCCCGCGCAACGCGCCGCCGAGATGACGCCAGTGGACTCGTTGCGCTTCGAATGAATATTTTCAATTGACAATTGGGCTTTCCGGAATTCAACTGACTCCGTGTTTCTTAAAGAACTGATCTCGCAGAGCTGGCAAGCCCTAATGCGCAACCGGCTGCGCTCGGTGCTCACCATGCTGGGAATCGTGTGGGGATTGGTTTCGGTTGTGATCCTGCTGGCCTATGGGCAGGGATTGGGCGGAAGCGTTCTGCATGCCTTCATGAACATGGGCGACAACGTGATCGTCATTTTTCCTGGTCAGACGAGCATGCAGGCGGGCGGGGAGCGGGCCGGAAAGAAAATCAAGTTCGAATACGAGGACGTTGCGGCCATACGCGAGGAAGTTCCGATCGTGCGCGCGGTCAGCGGCGAGGTGAACCGCAACCTTCCCTTCAAATACGGTACGCGGGTGGTATCGCTCAAAGTGCGTGGAGTGGATCTGCCTTACGGGGCTATGCGAAAGCTGGATATTGAAGAAGGCCGTTATTTCAGCGATCTTGATTACGTAAATCACAACCGGGTCGTGATCCTCGGGAACATCGCGAACCAAAGGGTCTTTCAAGGTGCGCCTTCCGTGGGACAGTCGGTCAGCATCAACGGTCTGGACTTTGAAGTGATTGGAGTTTTGAGAAACAAGATCCAGGATTCCTCCTACAACGGTCCCGACAATAAAGATGGATTCGCTCCCTTCGATGTCTACCGCGATTTGAAGAACATCCGCGACCCCGACCTGATCGTCATCCAACCGACTGCTCCGGAGCTGAACAAGAAGGCGTTAGCCGCCACTCGCGAGGTGCTGGCGCGCCGGCATCACTTCGACCCGAAAGACGAAAAAGCTACGCCGGTGTGGGACACGATCGAAGACCGCGACATGTTGAACGGCTTCTCGCTCGGGCTACAAGCGGTGCTCGGACTGATCGGGGCAGTCACTTTAGGAGTCGGCGGCGTGGGCGTGATGAACATCATGCTGGTTTCGGTTACCGAGCGCACGCGCGAAATTGGGCTGCGCAAGGCGCTGGGAGCGCGGAGACGGCAGGTGCTGGCACAGTTTCTGCTTGAGGCCCTGGTGCTGACTTTCTCTGGCGGCCTCATCGGGATGGGGGTTGCGGTGCTTCTCACCTGGGTGATTCCGCCGATGCCGCTTTACAGTGAACTCTATAAGACCGCCAACCACGAGGGCGACATTTTCCTGCATGCCTCGTTTCTCGTAATCGCGGTTTCCTTCACCATTCTGGCGCTGGTGGGCGTGATTTCGGGATTCTTTCCCGCGCTCAAGGCTGCGCGATTGGACCCTGTCGAAGCGTTGCGCTACGAGTAGGGAGGAGTTCCCCGGGGGAGTTCGGTTTACGCTTGGGAAACGCCCCACTCAAGCCAAAGTGCCGCTTGAATGGCCAACCGCCCAGCCAGCCCGCGCATTCAATTTACATATTCGTCATTTGTTCGCCCAGCGGGGAGGTGAACTTTCGGAATTGGGGGCTGCTGACATCATTTATGCGTCAGGCGGCACACGTGTCCCCCATTTGCCTTTCTTGCGAAATACCTGATGCGAAACATGGATGTATTGCACATCCTCAATTCTTAAAGGCCCTTGGTGCTCGACGGGCTTTGATTCTTCGGACAATCGCTTTGTCAATTCAAGCAGTTCTTTTTGCAACTCAACGGAAAGTTCCGGCTTTTTGGATTCTTCGCGCCAATTGGGCGAATGGTGATCCCAAAGGCGTGTTACCAGAAACGAGTCGTCCGCAGGAGGATACGGAGCCAAAATATACAAAGGTTTGTTTCTTGTCTCTTCCGGCAAAGCGGCGAAACGTTCGTCTAGTTTGTTGAGGTCCGCTTTCAGGAGCGGGCCTTTTATAAAGCTCTGGTCATCCCGGAGAAATAAGGGCACGACCCGTTCGTGAAGGTTATCGCTTGAGACGAACACCTTGCAAAATGGAAGGTAGTAAAGGTAAGCAACATCCACCTTGTTGTCAGCCTTACCCGCCGGACGAACGCGGGCAATCAAGTCGGCGGCGACAGCGAGGTAGTAGAACAACTCCACCACGAACATGTGCCTGAAATACGGCGCAAACGTCCCCAGCGGCTGTTTGCCATGGGCGGACCACCTGGCTAAGGCGGAAGATTGGACATCAGTTGGGATCTGAAGGAGAGTCATCCCGAAGCGGAAGGATATTTCCTCCTGCAGGAGATCAACAGGATCTCAGCAATGTCCTTCACATCTTTCAGGTCCTTCGGCTTGCGGAAGCTCGCGTAAAGTTTCCTGAAGGTTTCGTAGGCCTGAGAGTTATCGATAGATGAGACCCCCCTCCGCCATTCCTTTGCGATCTGCCGCTGACGTCCAAAAACTCACCCCTTTGCCATCGAACGAAGGCCTCCTCTTCTTTGCTCGCTCGGTATATGAGGCCTTGCTGATCATTCAGTTGCACGACGGTGCCATCCGCGCGCCTCATGCGGGCGTCCATTGCTACGTTCTGCTCGCCGCGCAGTTGCAGAGAAGCATCCAGGTATGGTGAGGGCTAACGTGCGAATTCATGTCCGGCGTTTTGTATGCCAGGTTGCCTACGACTTGTTCCGGAGTTCTGCCTCTACGGACTTCCTTCTCAAGATCGGCTAGGGTTTCGACAAAGAAGAGCGGGGTTATGCACGTCGCAAAGAAATGGTCCAGTAGGGCGGCCTCATCCGGATTCAAGGACTGAAGAAAGGACTTGTCGAAAATGAGCATCGGTTCCATAGCATCGGACAAATCTTACACCGCAAAACAGCGCAACCACGACCTGTGTCGAATAGAGCGCATTCTCTGTACGGATTCATTGGGACGGGTGGCCCATTCTAGTCGCTTTCTTTGCGACTAGAGTGGGTCCTTGGACGCTGGTAACATCCCCACTCAAGCCAAAGGACGGTGCTTGAGGGGGGCAAGCCCAATCATTCGACAGTTAGCTAAGATACTAATTAATTTATCGCTACCTTTTCCGAATGAGCTGGGTCTAATCGGGATGCGCACTCGGAGCCGTTAGCGAGCGTGCGTACGAAATTGTTCCACATTATCGGCGAAAAACGGGACGTGTACATGATCAGTGCCGTTCTTGAACCAAAAAGGAGATTCCGGATGACGAGGTCTTTCTATCGAAAAGAGCTGCTTCGAATCTTGCTGGGAACTGCGATTCTCGCGATGAGCAATCTGGCCGCCGTCGCCCAGGCGAATACCGTCAAGCCAGCGTACGATTTTTCCCTTCCGCGCGAAGAGAAAATCAAACTGGCCGAGAGCGCGGCCCCACCCGAGGTTTCCAGCAAGGCTACTGTCTATGTTCTTGACGGCACTGGCTACGTAAAGGTCCGAGACGGAAGCAATGGCTTCTCCTGCTTTGTGGATCGGCAAGCGCCGGTCAATCTGGAACCCACTTGTTTTGACGCCGAAGGAAGCGCGACCACGCTCCTTACCCGGCTCTTCGTAGAGGCGCAACGCGCGCAGGGGAAGAAAGAGGACCAAATCAAGACTGATCTCGATGAGGGTTACCGGACTGGGAAGTTCCTGGCTCCGCGCAAGCCTGGAATCGTTTACATGCTTTCAGACCTGGGCTTCCTTTTGGTTCCCGAGGCGAACAAATTGGTTCGCCTTCCGCCGCATCTGATGTTTTATGCGCCTTATGTCGCCGACAAGGATATCGGTTCCCCGCCAAGTGCGCGGAACATGCCTAAGGTGATTAGGGCGGGCCAGCCTGACGCTTACATTATTGTGATGGCACCATCCGAGGGAGTGCACTGAGTTTCTTCGGCTGCTTTGCCAAGGACTCCGCTGCCTCAAGATGGCAGCGTGCGAGTGCGTTCTTTCGGCTTCAGCCGAAGATTAGGCCGTCGGGCTGGTTCAGCAGGTGCCAGGCTTCGCGGAAGTGGGCGTAGGGGTCGGGGCGGGGGTATCCCTTGGGACGAAACAAGAGCATGAGACGGCTTTCCACCTCGCGCACGGGCAGGATGTACCAGGTATCTTCGGGAATGATATAGACGGCCACGAAATCAATCTCGCCCGCGCGGTAGGCGCAAGGCTGGCGACCCGGGTGGTGATTAATGCACACGGCGTACAAGCCATCTCTGAGGTTGGTGGTGGCTTTTACCTGCACCCGCAAGAGATCCTGCCCTCCCTGCACGATGAAGTCAAAGGGATAGCCCACGCCATAGGGCTGGGCCACCATGAAACCGAGCGCGGTCGCTTTGTGCAAGAAGGCTACCTCACCCAGATCACCTTGCTTACAGTTTCGCCGCCCGCGTTCCCGGTACGCTTTGCGGACAGGGCTCTCCTCGGACGCTGGAATGCGTCCGTGCGGAGCCCTGTTTTTGCGCATGGGTGCTGAAAAACGTCCTTGAAGAAGGGTTGCCGGAAAAAGAAAAGGCGCAGGCTGGGAAGCCTGCGCCAAAATTCATCTCTATATCTAGAATACCGAATCCGGAGGGGTAAATGAGCCATGGTTTTCAGATTTATTTCTGTTGTTGAATCATCGACTTGAGGGGAATTGGGCGCTTTCGGGGGCTTGACAAGATTTTGGGGGGTGGGCGGTTTTTGGCGTTCACACAGCCACGATCCCGGTCGGGGAGGCAGATCGCGCTACCGAGTAGAGTCTGAACATATTTCGTCCAATTGAGAGTTCGGTGCGGTCTAGGGGACAAAGCGCGCCATCTCTTTGGGGTCGTCTTTGATTTCCATCATCTTATCCAGAATCTCTGAATCGCCGGGCTTGCGCGATCTCAAAAGGGAGAAGATTGATGGGATCGCTACGAAAATGCCGTATGCGATTATCCCAAAGTAGGATCGCGACCAGACCGAAAAGGCGACCACGCCAATGGCTAACGGGAGGGAGATTAGAATCACAGCTCGGCGTTCCGCTTTGCTTAGCCCCAGTTGACGCATGCCGCGTGCCTTGATCGTTTCGTGACTCCTGATCATCCCACCAAGTACACCAAACTTTCAAGTCTAGTTCGCATTCCACTCGAGCGGTTGGGCCAATTACCTACGTGCCTTGACGGCGCTCTCGGCGGCAGGTTACTTTCGAGTTTTGGGCAGAATTCTGTCCAAGCTAAGGAAGAACATTGGCGAACCGTCCCCTCATCACTCTGACCACCGACTTCGGGCTTAACGATCATTTCGTGGGAACGATCAAAGGCGTCATTCTGGATATTGCTCCCGAGGCTGAAATCGTCGACATCTGCCATGCGGTGCAGGCCTTTGACATCCTCGATGGCGCTCTGGCGATTGCCCAGGCGTACTCGTATTTCCCCAATGGGACGATACACCTGGTGGTCGTCGATCCGGGCGTGGGAACGGCACGACGGCCGATTCTTTTGTCCACGGGACGGCACTACTTTGTGGCTCCCGACAACGGCGTGCTGTCGCTGATTTACAACCATGCGGAGCGCATTGAAGTACGCCACATCGTCGCGGAACATTACTACCGGCAGCCGGTGAGTAGCACTTTTCATGCGCGCGACGTGTTCGCGCCCGTGGTTGCGTACCTGGCCAAGGGCGTGGAGACTGCGAAGTTTGGCGAAGTGATCACCGATTTCGTACGCTTCAATGCACCCAGGCCCAAACCGATCGACGCGCAAACTCTACGCGGCGTTGTCCTGAGGGTTGACCGTTTCGGAAACATCGTCACGAACTTCGCCCCGCAAGATATTCCCGCGCTGTTCCAGGCTGACCCGCCGGCGTTCAAGATTCGTGTTGGTAAACACGAAATCACGGAGATTCACAGCAACTACGCCGGAGGCGCGCCGAATGAAGTCTTCGGGATCCTGGGTAGCATGGGGTATTTGGAGATATCGGCCAATCGGGGGGCAGCCGCGCAAATCATTGGCGCCAGCAAGGGCAACGAAGTAGTGATCGTCATGGAAGGCGCTGTCGCCGCCAGCAACGGGCAGTAGGTTACGAACTCTTCGGACCGGGGTGGACATAGCGGTCCATTTCGGCGGTCCATTTCAAGAAGCGCCACAGATTCTTTCGTTCCCGCCAGGTGAACTCCCAGAATTCGAGGAGGCCGATCTGCTGCATCTTCACTCCACAATAGGTTTCGATTCGCCATAGCAGGTAGGGACTGCGCCAAGGCGCGAGATGGTGGCCGCGAGTCGCGTTCCACAAGAATCGGATCATTTGGCGCATGTGGCTATCTTAACTGATCGCTCCCGAATCGCTCCCCGAATGAGCGACGCCACGCCCGACCAGGCACGCGGCGACAATTGTCAGCAAGGAAATTACTGTCACCAAAATCACGCCCGTCAGGAACAAGGGAGCCGTGTAGTATTCCGGCCGACGCATAAAGACCGCTATGGATGCCGGAAGGGTCAACAGAACGATTCCATTCACCAGTAAGACTCGCCTCGCCCACGCGGCATTACGATTCTGCGCGGCGGCGGCGAGCCAGGTTGTGTAGCCCAGCGGCAGGAGAAGAATACCCATTAACACATGATTCAACAAAGTCGGCCCGACCGCGCGCTGGTAGACTTCGGTGGAGCTGTCCCCTAACAAATCTCGGATATGAGGTGTGGCTATCGTATGAACTACTCCGAGAAGGATGAGCAGCACGCCGACAGTACGCAGAAATCCGGCGGCAATTTCTTGTGAGCGCATGTTCGCTCTCCCGCAACTCCGATAACTATATCGCTCTTTTAGGTTAAATCGTCCAGTGAAAACGCGCTCCAGCCTTATCTGGGCGGGCCAACGTACGTGCTAGAATCCATTTTCCCCCTGAGGATTTCTCTTTTATGGCTGATGTTGAAGCCCGCCGGAAAGCCGAAGACCATTACTATGCCGCTCTGGACCTGGTTTCTGAGGGCGAGCAGGATCGCGCCGTCGAGGAATATCGGAAGTCTCTGGAAGCGGATCCAACTTTCACCGAAGCCATGCATGGCATGGCTCGGGCTTTGCAGGATCTCGGACGACTGGACGAAGCGATTGTGATCGCCAAGCGTATCGCGGAAATCGATCCTGAGGACGTGTTGGCCTACACGAGTCTCTCGGTTCTTTATCAGAAGAAGGGGATGATTCCGGAAGCGGAAGCGGAGGGCGCCAAGGCGAGGGTGTTGGGATGGAAACAGCAGTTGAAGAAAGGAAGCTCCTAGCTTCTAGCTTCTAGCTTCTCGCTCGGACACAAGGTCGAAGCTAGAAGCAGGGAGCCAGAAGCTCAGTGCTACAGCTCGTACTTCTTCATCAAATGGCGAAACGAGCGATACGAAATCTTGAGCAAGTCCGCAGCTCGAGTTTGCACGCCGTTCGATTGAGTCAGGGCGGTTAACAGCAGCGACTTCTCGATGTCCGCAACGTACTTCTCCATATCCATACCGTCAGGCAGCGCGCCAGCACTTATGGCCGCGCCTGGCGAGCCTACCCCGGCAGCGGCGGCGCGGGCCTTGGCTTTTTCCGCGGGCAGGTCGACGCGCAGTTCATCCCCGGTTTCGAGAGCAACCGCGCGCTCGATCGTGTTTTCCAGTTGGCGGACGTTGCCCGGCCATTCGTAGCCTGCCAACGCTTCCAGCGACGGCGCATGTACTCTCTGGATGCTCTTCCCTGCCCCTGGCGCGTACTTCTTGAGGAAGTGGTTGACGAGAAGTGGAATGTCTTCGCGACGCTGGCGCAGCGGCGGGACAGAAACCGGGATCACGCTGAGCCGGTAATAAAGATCCTCGCGAAAGGTATTTTCGGCCACCTGTTTGTCGAGATCGCGATTGGTCGCGGCGATCACGCGCACGTCGATGGGAATTTCGTTCGTCCCTCCCACCGGACGCACCGAGCGCTCCTGCAAAACTCGCAGCAGTTTGACCTGCATGGTCAGACTCATCTCGCTGATCTCGTCGAGGAAGATGGTTCCCTTGTCGGCCACTTCAAATAGTCCGCGCTTGTTTTGATTGGCCCCGGTGAATGCGCCTTTGACGTAGCCGAACAATTCGCTCTCGAGGAGCGTCTCCGGAAAAGCTCCGCAGTTGATGGAAACAAATGGCTCAGCGGCGCGCGGAGAACACACATGCAGGGCGCGAGCCACAAGTTCTTTGCCGGTTCCGCTCTCGCCGTAGATCAGCACCGTGCTTTGCGTTGAAGCGACAGTACGAATCGTCTGCTTCAGTTTCTCCATCGCGGGACTTACACCGACAATGTTGTCCAGCGAGTTGCGCGTGGCCGCATCGCGTTTGAAAGCGAAATTCTGGCGGCTTAAGGATACTTTCTCAAGTGCTCGATTAATGGCCAGCTTGATTTCATCGACTAAGCCCGGGGACTTGCGGATGTAATCCGTGGCCCCGCCGGCTTTGACCGCTTGAACAGCGGCCTCGTAGTCGTCGACGGCCGTCATCAGAATCACGGCGGAGTCAGGAGAAATCTGGTGGGCGTGGCGCAGCACCTCGATGCCGTCGATATTCGGCATCTTTATGTCCGTGACGATTACGTCGTACAAAGCGCCGTCGAGCTTTCGCTTCGCGGCTTCGCCTGAGTTTGCAGTTTCGACCTTGTGACCTTCGCGGCGCAGCGCGATGTCCAGCATTTCACAGATGGAGCGCTCATCGTCGCAAACCAGAATGTTACCCATGCGCCCCCCCTCCCACCGCGACCGCTGCGGCGCTGGTGTTGTCGGGAAGAGTCGAGTGCGATTGATGTGTACCACCCGTTTGCGGAGCAGCCAGAACTTCTCCCACCGTGTAACGATGCAAACGCAGCACGAACACGCTGCCTTGTCCCAGGTTGGAGCGGGCCCAAACCTTGCCTTCATGAGCCTGCACGATCTGGTAGACGATGGCTAAGCCAAGACCGGTGCCACCTTCGAATTGAGACTGAAACGGCTCGAATATCTTCTCGATAAGCTGCTGGCTCATTCCCGGCCCAGTGTCGGCGAAGTTAATCTGCCAGTCCTCGCCGCTGGATTCCAGGGATACCGTCAGGGTGCCTCCCGTTTTCATGGCGCGCACGGCGTTCTCGCAGAAATTCCAGAAGACTTGCTTGAGTTTGTCTCCGTCCGCCGAAGTCCAGGCTTCTTTCACTCCGTATTTTCGTTCGACACGTATGCCAGCACTTTGCGCAGCCAGACGATGTTCGAGCAAAGTGAGCGTGTCCTCGAGCAGCGGAATCAAATTCACCTTGGTGAACCGGTACTGGCGTCCGCGAGAATAGGCGAGAAAATCGGTAATGATGGTGTTGAGGCGCTCCGACTCGCGGGTCACAATTTGCAGCAGTTGTCGATGCTCGTCTTCCAAATGTGGGATTTCTGAAAGCATGCTGACCGACCCGGCGATCGAGGTCAGGGGATTGCGAATCTCATGCGCGATTGCGGCGGCCAACCGCCCTACCGCAGCCAAACGATCCTGCATGCGGACTTCGCGCTCCAGTCGCCGGATTTCCGTCAGATCATCGAAGGTATACACGAAGCCTAGCGTGCTCCGCTCCGGTACGGCCAGAGCCGAAATCAATACGCGAAAGGTCTTGCGATATCCATTGGGCGCGAGACATCGGACTTCGCCGTGAGCCGGCTCCGAATCGACGTGAGGCAGCGGATCAAGAAAAAGCTGATTGACGGGCTGGCCCAGCAGGTTTTCTTCAGAACGATCTAGCAGTTTCTGCGCCGCGGTGTTGACCAGCGTAATGTGTCCGTCGAGCCCGGTAGTGATCAATCCTCCGGTAATGGACTGAATGATGTTCTCGTGCAACGCCTGTAGATTCTCCAGCGCTCCGCTAGTGTGCTTCAGTTTTACGTCCACCTGTCGCAGCTTGTTTGCCAGCAACCCGGCAAGGTACGAAACCGCAAGGTAGCCGAACAGGTTGACGAAAATGATGGCTTGCAGCGCCTTCAGCTCCGGATGGGTGGTCGAGTACGAAGGAATAATCGCGAAGTACGTAAGCTCTAGAATCGTTCCATAAAGGATGAAGGCGAGCGCCGCCGTAAGGTAAGCCCAGACCCGGGGCAGGAGAATGCAAGCTACGATGATGACCAGCGGATAAAGAAAATTCAGTGAGCTGTCGACTCCACCGGTGGCATAGACTACGAGGCTGACCAGCGCCAGGTCAGTAAGCACCTGTAGCACGGCTTGGATGCGGTACTCCTGCCAAAAAGACAACAGCAACACGTAGAAGATTGAGATCGCATACCACAACAGGATGGCATCGATGAACAGCCGTAGCGGGAAGGGATTGGGAGTGAGCCGTGAAATAGCCAGCTCAATTCCCAATAAAAATGTCAGGATAAGAATCCGAACCTTGACCAGCCAGGCCAGCCACAGCCGCTCATCGAACATGGATTGCATGCCTAACCCAATTCCCCTGCCCCTGCCCTCGGGAATGCCGTTGCGGCGTGCCAGCAATAAAAAACCCCTTGGTAGAAGAGCTTCTGCTGGACGGAGTCCGCTGGCTTATCGTTCTCCAGCCAGGTACTCCGCCCAGGATGTTTCGTGCTTAGCCGGCCATCTTGGCAATCAGCGAGAAGAGCGGCATATACAACGAAATAACGATGCCGCCGACCGCAAGACCCAGGAATGCGATCAGGACTGGTTCCAACAAAGCCAGCATGTCCTTGGTTGCGGAATCGACTTCGTCTTCGTAGAAATCGGCGACCTTTTGCAGCATGGCATCCATAGCGCCGGTAGCCTCGCCGACGCCGATCATCTGCGTAACCATGTTGGGAAAAACTCCGGATTCGCGCAGTGGATCGACGATCGTGCGGCCCTCTTCAATGGCCTTCCGCACCTTCATCAAGGCCTCTTCCAGCACAGCGTTGCCCGAGGTTCTAGCGGTGATGCTCAGACCCTCAAGAATAGGCACACCGGAGGTAATCAGTGTACCCAGAGTTCGAGTAAAGCGAGCGACCGCGATCTTGCGCAGCAGAATGCCGATGATTGGCATCTTCAGCAGGGCATAGTCCAGATAGTAGCGGCCTTTGGGATTCTTACGGATTTGCTTGACGCCAAAAACCATACCCACGATGCCGATGATGAAGAACCACCAGAACTGACCCACAAACGCGCTCAGCCCCACCGTTACGCGAGTCGGCAACGGCAGAGCCACACCCAGTCCCGCGAAAAGGTTGGCGAAGATGGGAACAACCCACTTCAGCAACGCGGCCACGATCAGGACGGCCATGCCAATGACCGAGACGGGGTAGATCAGAGCCGATTTCACTGCTCCCTTCAACTTGACCGCTTTTTCGACGTACTGCGCCAGGCGTTGCAGAATGATGTCCAAAATACCGCCAGTCTCGCCGGCTTCGATCATGTTGGTGGACAGATCGTCGAAGATCTTGGGGTATTGCCGCATGGCGTTGGCCAGGGTCGAGCCACCTTCCACGGTGGTTCGTACGCCCGTGAGCGTCTTCTGGAATGCCTGGTTCTCCTGATTTGCGGCCAGGATTTCCAGACACTGCACCAGCGGCAAACCGGCATCGATCATGACCGAGAACTGACGGAAGAAGATTGCGATCTCCTTGGTCTTGACTTTGCCTGAGCCGAAGGTCGGCATGGCAAACTCTTTGCCTTTTTCGCGTATTGCGCCCGCGTTGATTCGTTCCTTGCGCAATTGCGCGGCCAACGCTTGTTTATTAGGCGCAACTCGCTCGCCGCTGACTTTCTCTCCGTTTTCGCTCTTCCCAGAAAATGTGAAGACTGGCATGATGGACTTCTCCTTGCTTCCCTAGCGTTTACGGGGTGTGCGAGTTTATTCGCGCACCGCATTACTGCTTTCCCGAACCGAATGCTCGTTCCGGACTACTACTTCATTCGAAACTGCCTACCGCTTTCCTGTCGCTGCACCCTTCACGGCGGTAGCGGACTGGTTGCGATTCATCAGTCCTGCGCCGCGGTTGATCATCTCCTGCAACTCGTCCACGTTGCTGGAGCGAGCGGTAGCGACTTCCAGGGTGATCTGCTTCTGGAAGTAAAGTGTGGCCAGCGCTTGATTGAACGTCTGCATACCGAACTTGTCTTGACCCGACTGCATGGATGAGTAGATCTGGTGGATCTTGTCTTCGCGAATCAGGTTGCGAACCGCGGCGTTCGGTACCAGGATTTCCATACCCATCGCCCGGCCCTTGCCGTCGGCGCTGGGCAGCAAGCTTTGGCACATGATGCCTTCGAGTACCAGCGACAACTGCGCCCGAATCTGCGACTGCTGGTGTGCCGGGAAGACATCGATAATTCTGTTGATGGTGGACGACGCCGAGTTGGTGTGCAGCGTGCCGAACGTAAGGTGGCCGGTTTCGGCGATACGCAAAGCCGATTCGATGGTCTCCAAGTCGCGCATTTCGCCGATCAGCACGACGTCGGGATCTTCACGAAGCGCGGCTCGCAGTGCGTCTGTAAAGCTCTTGGTGTCGGCGTGCACTTCGCGCTGGTTGACCACACAATTCTTGTTCATGTGCACAAATTCGATCGGGTCCTCGATGGTGAGAATGTGGTCATGCCGCTCGGTGTTGATTTTGTCGATCATGGCGGCAAGGGTCGTGGACTTGCCCGATCCCGTCGGCCCGGTGACCAGAACCAGGCCGCGAGGCTTGTCGCACATCTTGCTGACCACGGCGGGAAGGTTTAACTGATTAAAGGACTTGATCTCGAAGGGAATCAAACGGAAGACGGCCGAAGTCGCACCCCGCTGGTTGAACACGTTGGCACGGAACCGAGCCAGACCTTTGAGTCCGAAAGAGAAATCCAATTCCAGATTCTCTTCGAAGCGATGCTTCTGCGAGTCAGTCATGACGCTGTAGGCCAGTTGTTTGGTCTCAGCCGGCGTCATCTGCGGCAAGTCCAGCGGCACTAAGTGCCCGTGTACGCGGATCTGAGGGGGCGAGTTCGTCGTAAGGTGAAGATCGCTTCCCGACATCTCCAACATTCGTTTCAACAGATCACTGAGTGCGAGCGACATCTTTTATTCCCTTTCTTCCTCGTTACAAACTTTTAGTGAATAGTCTCGCGAGCCACTTCTTCGAGCGTCGTCATCCCCGCCGCAACTTTGATCAGCCCGCTGCGGCGCAAGGTAATCATTCCGCGCTCGATTGCCTTCTTTTTCAGTTCGACCGCCGAAGCACCCACAAGAACCAGTTCCTTGATTTCGTCATCCACTTCCATGACTTCGTACAAACCACAGCGGCCTTTGTAGCCCGTGTTGTTACAAACGCCGCAGCCTTTGCCCTTTTGGATCTTTACTGTCTTGGCCTCTTCCGGGCTGTAACCCTCTTCGATCAGGGTTTGATGGGGAACGTCGACGACCTCCGTGCATTCCTTGCAGATGCGGCGGACCAGTCGCTGAGCACAAATCAGGTGGACCGAGGTCGCCACCAGGAATGGCTCAATGCCCATGTTCATGAGCCGGGTAATGGTTTCCGGTGCTCCATTGGTATGCAGCGTGGAGAGCACCAAGTGTCCAGTAAGCGCGGCCTTAATAGCGATTTCGGCAGTTTCAAAGTCTCGGATTTCGCCCACCAGAATGATGTTCGGGTCTTGCCGCAAGAAAGCGCGCAAGGCGGTGGCGAAGTTCAGGCCGATCTGCTCTTTCATCTGCACCTGGTTGACTCCGGCCAACTGGAACTCGACCGGGTCTTCCGCGGTCATGATGTTTGTATCTGGTTTGTTCAACTGCGAGATCGAGGAGTAGAGCGTGTTGGTCTTGCCTGACCCGGTTGGTCCGGTTACCAGAACCATGCCGTACGGCTTGAGAATGGCTTTCTCGAACTTGACCAGCGATTCTGGCTCGAAACCCAGCTTGGTCATATCCAGGCGGAGGTTTTCTTTGTCGAGCAGGCGGAGCACAATTTTCTCTCCCCACAGTGTGGGCAGAGTGCTCACACGGAAGTCGAGTTGCTTTTTGCGCCCGCCGATATTCATCTTCAGCATGATGCGGCCGTCTTGCGGCAACCGCTTCTCACTGATATCCAGCTTCGACATGATCTTCACGCGGCGAAATAATGGCATCCTTCAACTTCAGCGGCGGAGTCATGATGCTTTGCAGCACGCCGTCAATACGGAAGCGCACACGAAACTCTTTTTCGTATGGCTCCATGTGGATGTCACTA
>CAVOKS010000007.1:0-23403 GCA_963696565.1 uncultured Acidobacteriota bacterium
TCCCTGTTCCTCGACTCGTCGTCTTGTAGAAATGCGAACTCGTTTCTAAACGGGTGGGCATCCACCAGCGCTAGCATTTGCATTTGAGAAGCCCTCTCGAAGTCTGCCACATTTCGACGGGGTTTTTTTTTTGAGGCACTTGCCAAGGCAGTGCTCACTTTTTGCCTGCCCATAAAGGCCATTGGCGGCGCCGGTACTTGGACGTGGGCTGCAAAATACCATCACCTTCTTAACGCCAACCTTAAGAAATGTGAATCATGGCATGGACTCTGACCTGCTCCCCATTTTCCGCACGAATCTGAGTATGATTTCGTCGAAGGAAAGGGGAAAGAAGCATGTCGAGGAGCAATCACACGGAGGCGCAGATGATCGGGGCGCTGAAGCAGTTGGAAGCGGGTCGCAAGGCGGAGGACGTGGCGCGGGAAGTGGGGGTGTCGAAGCACACGATCTATGCCTGGAAGGCGAAGTACGGCGGGATGGATGTGAGCGAGGCGCAGGAAGCGAAGCAGTTGCGGGATGAGAACACGAAGCTGAAAAAGCTGGTGGTGGATCTGAGTCTGGACAAAGAGATGCTGAAGGCGGTGATCGCAAAAAACGGATGGAGCTCGTAGACCAGCGGGCGGACGCGGACTGGCTGCGAGTGAGATACGCCGTCAGCGAGCGCCGGGTTTGCGGGCTGACGGGAATGGCGGTAGCGAGTTATCGCTACCGGAGCCAGCGCAGCGATGAGCCGCTGCGGACGCAGGTTGGTGGAGTTGGCGCGGGAGAAGCCGCGTTTCGGGTATCGGCGGCTGCATGTTCTGTTGGGCCGCGCGGGAGAGCGTGTGAACCACAAGCGCGTGCATCGCGTGTATCAGGCGGCGGGATTGATGATTCGGCGGAAGAAGCGGAAGCATTGCGTGCGCGAAGGAAAGCCGCTGCTGGCGCGGACTTCGGCCAACCAGGAGTGGGCGCTGGATTTTGTGCACGATGCGGTGGAGTGTGGACGAACGATCCGGGTGCTGAGCGTGGTGGATGCGTACACGCGCGAGTGTTTGGCGTTGGAAGTGGATACCAGTTTCGCCAGTCGGAGAGTGACGCGAGTGTTGGATGCGATCATGGCGGAGCGCGGACAGCCGCAAACGATCCGCTGCGACAACGGGCCGGAGTTGACCAGCCGGCATTTTCTGGCGTGGTGCGTGGAGAGAAAGATCGAGTTGCTGCACATCCAGCCGGGCAAGCCGACGCAGAATGCGCGGGTGGAAAGTTTTCACGGACGGCTGCGGGATGAGTGTTTGACGGTAAGTTGGTTTCAGAATCTGTTCGATGCGCGGCGGAAGATCGCGGCATGGAGGATCGAGTACAACGAAGAGCGGCCGCACAGCAGCCTGGGTTATCAAACCCCGAAAGAGTTTGCGGCGGCGCAAGCAGCAGGCTTCTACACAGCTGAGCGAGAGGCAAGGGACTCAAACGCCGTCCCTTGCCCCTCGCGCTCCCCCATCCCGGCTCAAACCGGAGAGGGAGTTGATCAAAGTTGTCGTATTCTTACGTGAACGAAAATTGGGGGCAAGGCTGAAGACTCACTCCAGCCGTTATTCGTCCCCGGGGTCTCGGTCTTTCGATGAGCGTGGGCAAGGAGCGGGCTGCCTGTCCACGAGGCGCCGAACCTTCGTTCGCGTAGGACTCCTCGAAGTTGTTCTTCCAAAGGGCAGGCTCTACACCGAGGTCCGCTGCCCGCATGCGGACAATGACCGCATTGCGGCAATTCGGACGAACCAGTCTCCACCACGAGGCAGTTACATCAATCATTTAGTAGCGGCAGCATTGGCACCAGAACGTGCGCTCCAATGGACATAGGGAGAGCAAGACAGAGCGTTTCGAGGATCAAGCCAATGTTTCGTGCAGAAATGCAGTGGTTACCGAATGGGCCGACCCTGAAGTTGGAAGGCAAACTCTTGGCTGATTGGGCAGAGCAAGCCAGGTGCCTAGTCACAAAGGACGTACTGCCCAAGGGTTTGATCGTCGACCTCACCGAACTGAGCTATATCGATTCAGTGGGCGGACAGTTGCTGAAGTGGTTGGCTAGTGTCGGCGCAGTGTTTGTCGCCGGCAGTGTCTATGCAATTGCCGTATGCGACCGGCTGCGTTTATCGCCTATGCAGAGGATAGCCGAGCGACGCAAGCAGCATAGGAATGACGGGGAGAGGCTCTCAGTTAGGCATTCCCATTCGTTCAGGCCATTTGAGGGCCGTACAGAGAGAGGAGAATCATGTCCTGGTTTCACTCCTTCACAGCGCCGGTCGATGCCCGCAATCATGCATCGCCAGCCGAAGTCGTGGCCTGCTTCCAGGATCAAAGAAATGCTCTGGGTAGGCTTGCGTTCCTGATCACTGGCAACCAAGAAACGGCTGACCAGGCAGTTCTCCAAGCATCTGAGATTACGCTTCAAGGAAACAGCCCTTTCCGCGATTGGCTTCTCGAGTGGGCCAAGGCTGCGACCATTGCCAGTGCGATATCACACGGGACGGAGGCGATTCGGCCGTGAAGCCGCGTACAAGGATGAACGATGCGTACATGTCGAGCACAGTCGTATAGTGCGCGGCGTTCGCACTCTTGGTGGCCAGACCATCCAGGACCAACCCGTCTTTGTGGTTGGCGAAACGAACGCGGTACGACCAGCCGGTCGTGGTCAGAACGATGTCGGATGTCCAGGTCTTGCCGCCGTCGTGACTCCACCGAATGATGCCCTCTTCGGTGGAATCATTAAAGCCGGAAATGACCACGTCAGTGGCGCTGAGCGCTTTTACACCAAACCAGTAATACGGGAAACCCAGGTTCATAATTTCTGTCCACTTCGAGCCGCCGTCCGTTGTCTTCCATACCTGGCCGAGTTCCGCGGCGGCATAGCCGACCAATGTTGTGGGAAAAGAAATGTCGTGGATGACCGCTCCTGGGAGCGTGGCCTGAAGCTTCCAGGGATTGGCTTTGGGGCCGACGTGGCTGACCTTGGGGTGGCTGTCAGAGGTTTGATGGCCGGTCCGCCGACATCTCGCGGCTGAAACCCAAGACTGGAATCTTATTGGAGACGTGGCGGACAGGGGTGCTGTCCATCTGAGCAAATGCTGCAATCGGAATTAGGCAAGCCACTATCGTAAGGGCTGCGATCAGGAGATGAAATGTTCGGGAAGCCTTCATAATTCGGGAACCTCTGGCGAGGAAAAACCGCGCCGAGTGAGGATTCTAGCACGGCTGGAGACTAGACACTCGCGATCAATTCGGCCAATAGCGCCGCGCGTTTTGGTAACTCGGAAATCAGAATCGACTCGTGCGTTGCGTGCGCGCCCTCGCCCACTCCACCCAATCCGTCCAGTGTCGGAATGCCGAGCCCAGCGGTAAAGTTTCCATCGGAGCCTCCGCCGACAGCCGATTCCTCCAATTTCCAACCTATCTGCTTGGCGATGTCCGCAGCTTTCTTGTAGAGCCCGGCCACGCTTGACGTTCTTTCCATCGGAGGACGATTCATTCCGCCGCTGATTTCTAGTTTGCATTTTCGATTGAAGGGCTTCAGCGAACGAAGTTTGCGGTCGATGCCAGCCGCATCCTGCTTTCGTGCAACTCGTACGTCGAGCACCGCACTAGCTTCGGCAGGAATCACATTTACTCGTGTCCCACCTTGTACTGTTCCGATATTGAGTGTCAGACCGCGTTTCAGATCGATCAACTTTTGGAGGGCAACAATCTGCCTTGCCAGCTCCACTATCGCGCTCTGCCCTTTCTCAAAATCGAGCCCCGAGTGTGCGGCTTTCCCCGTAACTTTCAAAACGTATTCGCCAATGCCCTTGCGAGCGGTTTTCACGGCGCCTTTCGATCCGTGAGAAGGTTCGAGCACCAGCACAGCCGCGGATTGCCTCGCCAGATTTTCGGTAATGCGCCGCGAAGTTTCGCTGCCCACTTCTTCGTCCGAAACCAGGAGAACAGTCACCGGCCTGGGCAAAACGTCTTCGTGCCAGACTCGCAGCGCCTCGATCGCGTGCAACATAAGAGCAATCCCGGACTTCATGTCAAACGCACCCGGCCCCGACAAACGCCCGTCGGCCACGCGGCACGGCATGGTCGCCAGTGTGCCCAGCGGATATACCGTATCCAAGTGTCCCAGAAGCAAGACTGGCTTCCTGCCGCCAGTGCCCGCGAAATCAACCTGCAAGTGATCGCCAAACTTCTCGACGCGATGAAACTTTGCGTGCCCTCCCAGCCCTTCGAATCTTCCGGCAAGCAGCGTTCCCAACTGGTCCACAGCGTCTTTGTTGTCGCTAGGCGACTCGGTTTCCACCAGTTGACGAATGGTTTGAACCATCGAATCTCTTCGTTCCTGGAAGTAACGCAACCGCTTCGCCATTTCGCCCTGGGAAACGGTTTCGCTCGGGGCTGTTTGTGACGCTTTCTTAGGCATGCAATCCTTTTCTGCAAGGGTTTGGCAACGCGCGGTACAGTATAATCTTCGCTCCCCATCTTTCGCTTTTCATACGAAGAGAAACCGATGACCGATACTGCTCAACCTGCAACTGAAGCTCCCGTGGAGCCCCAGACTACGCTGGACATCAATGACATCCAGCGCATTCTCCCGCACCGTTTTCCGTTTCTGCTCATCGACCGCGTCGTCGATCTTGAGCGCAGGAAACGGATTGTGGCCATCAAGAACGTTACGATCAACGAACCGTTCTTTGCCGGACACTTTCCCGGTCTCCCGGTGATGCCAGGTGTTCTCATCGTGGAGGCCATGGCTCAGGCCGGCGGAGTTCTGCTATTCACCGAAGTCGAGGACCGCGACAGCAAACTGGTGCTGTTTACCGGTATCGAGCGTGCCAGGTTTCGTCGTCCTGTGGTTCCCGGCGATCAACTTCGCATTGAGGTCGTGGTGAAAGTCTGGCGCGGCAATGCAGGGCGCATGGCCGGAAGAGCTTACATTGGGGACACGCTCGCCGCCGAAGCTCTTGTGACTTGCAGGCTGGTCGATCGGGCGCGCGCTGAAAAGAGACCTTCGCAAGAAAAGATCGAGACCTAGGAGCCATGATCAGCGGAAGATGAAAGTCCATCCCACAGCCATCGTTGATCCCGGCGCCAAGGTTCATCCCAGTTGCAACATTGGTCCTTACTGTGTAGTCGGGTCCGAGGTTGAAGTCGGAGAAGCGTGCAATCTGATTTCGCACGTGACTATGGAAGGACCGACAAAGATCGGCGTCCATAACGCCTTTTTTCCATTTTGCTCAATCGGCATGCCGCCGCAGGATCTGACCTACGCCGGCGAACCGACTCGCCTCGAAATTGGCGACCACAACCAGATTCGCGAGTTCGTGACCATTAATCGCGGCACCCTAAAAGGCGGCGGACTGACCCGCGTTGGCAATCATGTGCTGGTGATGGCTTATGCCCATGTCGCTCACGATTGCACAATCGGCGATCACGTTATTCTTGCCAACGCGGCGACTCTCGGCGGCCATGTCACGGTGGAAGAGTGGGCCACGGTAGGCGCGCTCTGTCCGGTACATCATTTTGTTCGCATCGGCGCGCACTCCTTTATTGGTGGCGGGACGACCATTACCCGCGATGTTCTTCCCTTTTCCAAGACTTCCGCTTCCCGCGATACTCGTGCGTATGGACTGAATGCGATTGGGCTGGAGCGTCGCGGCTTCAGCAAGGAACGCATTCGCAAAATCCACCACGCTTACAAAGTTCTGCTGGCGTCGAAACTCAATACCTCGCAGGCTCTGGAGAAGCTGAAGTCGGAACCGGACCGCGGAGAAGACGTGGAGATGCTGATGAAGTTTATCGAACAATCCGAGCGGGGAGTCATTAAGTAGGACTGAGCTCTCACTGGGGCGTTTTCATTTACACTGGCGGGCGATGCCTGAAAGCAGAGGGAAACTCGGTCTTATCGCGGGCAACGGTCGCTTTCCTTTTCTGGTGCTCGATGCGGCCCGTGCTGAGGGATACGAGGTGATCGTCGCTGCCATCCAGGAAGAAGCTTTTCCTGAGATCGAATCCCACGGCGCTTCTGCTGTCCATTGGCTTTCTCTGGGAGAACTTTCCAAGCTGATCGAGACCTTCAAGCGCGAAGGCGTGCACCGCGCGATCATGGCCGGACAGGTCAAGCATAAGCAAATCTTCTCCAGCATTCGGCCCGACTGGCGCCTGGCCAAGCTTCTGCTTTCGCTTGGGACTCGCAACACGGATTCTCTGCTGGGAGCTGTCGCGAAAGTGCTCGCGGACGAAGGCATCACGTTGGAAAACTCGACTTCACTTCTCGAACCTTTGCTAGCCAAGCCTGGCGTGCTCACGAAACGCGCGCCTTCCGAGCAGGAAAAAAAGAACATCGCTTATGGACGCATCGTAGCCCGCAACCTGGCAGAATACGACATTGGCCAGACCGTAGTCATCGCGGAAACTGCCTGTGTCGCGGTCGAAGCGATGGAAGGAACGGATGAAACTATCGAACGCGCGGGCAAGATCATGGCTTCTCTTGAATCCGATCCTTCCACGTTGAGTCGCGCGCTCACCGTCATCAAGATCGCCAAGCCCAATCAAGACATGCGCTTCGATGTGCCTGTGATCGGAGTGAGAACGATTGAAGCGATGCAGAAAGCGGGCGCAAGCTGTCTGGCAGTGGACGCGGGCAAATGCCTGCTTCTCGATGGCGTCGCGATTGTTACTGCGGCCGATGCGGCCGAGATCTGCATTGTGGCAGACTAGAGTTGGTCACTTCACCCCAGGAACCTGACATTTAGAGGAGCAATCATGTCCGAAACTGCCCGCCTTGCCGACCAGATACGCCGTGCTTTTGATGGAGACGCCTGGCATGGCGACTCTGTCCTCGAAATCCTTAAAGGAGTCGATGCCAAGATGGCGGGCGCGCATCCGATCAAGAACGCACACAGCATCTGGGAACTCGTTTTGCACGTTACCGCATGGGATGGCGCGATCCTTACACGCATCGGCGGCACAGCGGCGGAACTTGAAGGCGAACAGAATTTCCCTTCGGTAAAAGATACAAGCGCGGCGGCCTGGCACAAGGCAATTGAGCACGCGAAGCATACCCACAGCGAATTGGTGAAAGCGGTTGCAGCCTTCCCCGATTCGCGGCTGCAGGAACGAGTGCCAGGCAAATCCGAAAGCTATCACGACTTCTTCTATACGTTCAGCGGAATCGTGCAGCACGAACTCTATCACGCTGGCCAGATCGCACTGCTCAAAAAGGCGCAGGCTAGATAATCCGATTCCGCAACTCATTGGTGACGTTCGTATCAGGCAAGGGCTCTTCCGTGGGCCTTTTGTGATTAAATCAACTGGTCCCGCGGCAACCTGCCGACTGAGAATGGAAATCTGACCACTGACAATTTGATCAACGTCGCCGTGATCGGTGTGGGAACATTTGGTCGGAATCACGCTCGCGTTTACCGCCAACTCGCAGAGGAGGGCGCACCCGTGCGACTCGTCGGAGTTGTGGATCCCGATACGGCGCGGGCTGACGCCGTGGCGCGAGACTTCGGCTGCCGAAGCTTTGGATCGATCGACCAGCTTATTACGACGCACAGTGAAGTCCAGGCTGCCTCCGTCGCCGTACCGACCATCCACCACCTCAGCGCCGCCAAGCAGTTGATGGAGGCAGGCATTGACGTATTGATCGAAAAGCCGCTTGCGATTTCACTCGCCGAAGTCGACGAACTTATCCGCGTGGCGAAGCAGCTCGGGCGCATCGGCCAAGTCGGGCACCTCGAGCGCTTCAATCCTGCTGTCCGCGCCACTCTGCCCGTGATCACGCGGCCCATGTTTTTCGAAGTGCATCGGCTCAGCGTGTTCACGCCGCGATCGCTGGACGTGGATGTGGTGCTCGACCTGATGATTCACGATCTCGACATTGTGCTCTCGTTCGTGAATTCACCGGTCAAGGAAATCCGCGCGGTGGGGTTGCCCATTCTTTCCGGCAAGGTCGACATTGCGAACGTGCGCCTCGAATTCGAATCCGGGTGCGTGGCGAACTTTACCGCCAGCCGCGTTTCGACCGAGCGCGTCCGCAAGCTGCGGTTTTTTCAACCTGAACAATATGTATCCTTGGATTACGGGCGACAAGATGTTCTGGTGTTCAGTGTCGGTCCGGGCGATGCATCCGGCACACCCTCAGCGAATCCACAAATCCAGGTCGTGAAGCCCCCAACGACCAGCGAGGAACCTCTGCACGCTGAACTGAAGTCGTTTCTGGAGTCCGTCCAGCGTCGTTCCACGTCTACGGTTACGCTGGAAGACGGTCGCCGCGCTTTATCCGTGGCTCTGGACATTGTCGCCTCGATCAATGAACACGGAAGAAAGATTGATCTCGAGCAGCTCCACGCCTGATCCGCCATCCTGAGTGTCAAGTTTTGTAAACGAAAATCCACAATTGACCATCTGGATGCAAATCCTACGGACTTACACTTTCAGGCCTTCGCGGATTCCCCTGAAAGATGCGAAAATGAACCTACTGGGCGAAAGACGCCAGCAAATTCGCGACGGCAGACTTGCAGTGGTCATGCACGAGGAGGGGTTTGTCTCCTTGCAACTAATGCCTCGCGATTCGTGTCTAACCAGCAGCTAGGCTTGTTCGATGTCAACTACACAAATCCCGCCAACCAACCCGGCTTCTTCGACAACACCGCGAAGCTCCGAGGGTGGAGATTTGTACGATGCGCGTTACTGGGAATCTGCCTATCGCGAAATAGTCGAAGCTCCTGCGCTGCTGTTACAGCTTCAGGATGAACTAGCGCAGGCCCGCCGTCGCGAAGCTTTCTGGATTTCGGTAGTCGTGCACTTGATAGTTGTCTTGGTCTTGTGGAACTCACAGAAGTTAGCGGGATTCCTGCCGCGGCGAGCCGTAATCGTTGCGAGCCCAGAGTCGAATCAGAAAGACCTTACTTATCTCGAACTGCCTCCGGATGAACAAAAGGTAAGCAAGCGTCCGGACACAAATATCATTTCCGATAAAGACCGTATTGCCACCTCGCACGCTCCGCAGATAGATCGTAAGGAACTTAAGAAAATTCTGGATGCCTCACGCCCCGGCAGACCGGGTGCGAGCGCTCCTGAGGCCGCGCAATCCCAAAATCCGGCTCCCGCTGCGACTCCGAATCCTTCGCCCCAGCCGTCGGCGCCGCCACCACCCGCTCCACCTCAGGTCGCAAAACTACAGACGCCTCCGCCTGCCCTGACTCCCCAAGCGGCGTTTGGCGACAGCTCCTTATCGGCGGGTTCGGCCATCCAGCAGGCCGAACGAGCTGCCGCGGCGAATCGTGGCGGATACGGCAGCGGTGACGGTGGAAATTACGGCCTCGGTTTAGGCAGAAAGCCAACCGCCGCAATGGGACCCCTTGAGGTTCTCACCGATACAATGGGCGTCGATTTCGGTCCCTATCTGCAGCGCGTGCTGCACGACGTGAAAATGAACTGGTATAACTTGATTCCTGAATCGGCGCGTGCACCGCTGATGAAGAAAGGTAAACTCACGATCGAGTTCGCCATTCTCAAAAACGGCACAGTTGCAGGAATGAAATTAGTCGCAACCTCAGGCGATGTCGCACTCGATCGCGGCGCTTGGGGCGGCATCACTGCTTCAAATCCATTTCCGCCGCTGCCCGGCGAGTTCGGCGGGCAGTACCTCGGATTGCGCTTCACTTTCTACTACAACCCTGATAAATCCGACCTACAGTAGCCCTCTTCTACCAGACCCTGCAACGGTTCTCCCTAACCATGGCTGAGCCAGCCTTGCAGTGAAACGCCTCCTGAAACTCGGGCAGGTTTGAGACCACGCCATTGGCGCGGTATTTGTCCGGAGAATGCGGGTCGATGGTGGCCCGCAGCCGTTTGGTTTCGTCGCGCGTACTCGAACACCAGCTCTGCCCGTAAGCGATGAAGAAACGTTGCTCCGGCGTGAAGCCTTCGAGCGGCTCGAGCGTCTGGCCCTTGGTATCTTGCTGCCACGCCATCTGAGCCAGAATCACTCCGCCCAGATCAGCGACATCCTCGCCCAGAGTCAGTTTTCCGTTGATCTTGATGTCATCCACGATGACATACTGCGAATACTGATCCGAAATGCAGCTTGCACGCTGCTCAAACGCTTTCGCGTCTTCCGCAGTCCACCAGTCACGCAGATTGCCTTGGGCATCAAACTGCCGGCCTTCGTCGTCGAAGCCGTGGGTAAGTTCATGGCCAATCGTAGATCCGGTATCGCCGAAGTTTGGAGCCGCATCAGAATTCACATCGAACAACGGCGGTTGCAGAACCCCTGCGGGGAAATTGATGTCGTTCAGCTGCGGATCGTAGTACGCGTTCACGGTTGGTGGAGTCATTTCCCACTCGCCGCGATCCACCGGCTTACCGATCTTGGCCAATTGACGGCGAAATTCGAACTCGCGGGCGCGAAGCACATTGCCCATTTCATCGTCGCGAGCAATAGTGAGCGCGCCGTAATCCCGCCACTTATCGGGATAGCCGATCTTGTTGGCGACGGCATGAAGTTTTTCCAGCGCATGCTGCTTGGTGGTGGGCGTCATCCAGGAGAGCGAATCGATGTCTTGTCCCATGGCATCTTCTATTTCCTTCACCATCTTCTGGGCGCGTTGCTTGGCTTCAGGACTGAAATTCTTTTCTACATAGACTTGGCCCAGCGCTTCTCCGATATCGTTGTCCACATAACCGACGCAACGCTTCCATCGTGGCTCGAGTTGCTGCGCTCCCTGCAAGGTCTTGCCGTAGAAATCAAAGTCGGCGTTCACGAAATCGGATGACAAGAAAGGCGCATTCGCATTGATGAGATGCCAGCGGAGATGAGTCTTCCAGCTCGTCAATGTTTCGTTTACCAGTTCCGTGTTCAGCGCTTTGAAAAAGTCGGGAGTTTCGACATTGAGCGCTTCGAGCGAAGCCAGACCGACTTTGGTCAAATACGTTTTCCACCGGAACGCCGGGCTGAGCGCAGTGAACTGCTCGACAGTCATCTTGTGATACAGCTTTTGCGGATCGCGCCGTTCCACGCGGGTTAGCGATCCCTTGGCTAGAGCTGTTTCAATACGAAGAACCGTTTGAGCCTCAGCTGCGGCAGTAGCCGGCTTATCACCAAGCAGTTCAAACATTTTTTGCAAATGGGCAATGTACTTTTTGCGAATCCCTACGGACTCGGCGTCAGCCTTCAAATAGTAATCGCGGTCCGGCAATCCAATCCCGCCCTGGTCCACCTCGGCAATGACTTGCGTAGAGTCCTTATAGTCCTGATCGGAACGAAAACGGAACAGCGCGTTGTTGTAAACCAGGATCGCGGCGATGTCCGCGATTGCGCGGCGGGAACGCAGTTGCTGAATCTGATCCAGCACCGGCTGCAAAGGTTTGATTGCGGCTAAGTTGATCGCCTTCTCGTCCATGCAGGCGGTGTAGTAATCGCCGATCTTCTGCTTCACGGCATCGCGATCGGACGCAGGTGTGGACGCACTTTCCAAAATCTCGTGCAGGATCGTCTTGTTATCGTCCTCCAGCTTGGAGTAAACGCTCCAGGAGCTTTGATCGGGCGGGATCGGGTTTTTCTTGATCCAGCCACCACAGGAGTACGCGAAAAAATCCGTGCAGGGATCCACGCTCGGATCGATCGAACTGAGGTCGAGAACGGGCTGAGATTCGGCCGGAGTAGTTTGTGCGGTTACCGCAGAGCCAATAGTGATCGTGGTAAGAAATGACGAGACAAGGAAGATCAAAGCAGGCGTCTTACGATGCATTCTGTATCCTCAGCGATGAATCGACAGTCTCCAGCAACGTCATGAGGCCAATTTGCCGGACGAAGATTCTAGCGTGCAGCATTTCCACGCAGCCGTCAATTAGCTGAGCAATCTCTTAATTTTACGTCATCCTGAACCGGGGCAGCCGGTGAGGGATCTCGCGTGTAGTGGCGACACCCGATGGCAAGCCAATACACTCTTTCCTCGCACACCACGAAAATAGCTGCTACGACTTCTGCAGGTGGATTGAACCATCTCCGGTATGAACCGTGATCAGGTTCCCTCCGCCGTTGATTTTTCCGTGAATGTTTTTGTCGCCCAGACGTCCTTCGACGGCGACTGGAATGTCGGCTTCGATGTGACCATCGCCTGTGTGCAGATCTACGTCGGCGGCAAGGCTACCCGGCAGTTCGAGAGTGACACCGCCATCACCGGTGTGAAGAGTCCAGCTTGAAGCAACGGTCGAACCGGCCAACGCGCGGGCTTCAATGCGACCATCTCCAGTGGTCAGATCGAGTCCGTCGAACCGTCCGGCAGCGGTGATGTGACCATCCCCGGCGCGCGCACGCAGCGTGCCATCCACAGAGTCGATATCTTGATGGCCGTCGCCGGTCTGAAGATCCATCTCACCTTTCAAATTCGTCAGCCGGATGGCGCCGTCCCCGGTATGCAGATTGACCCGTCCTTCTCGCGGCATGTGGATCTCAACATCGACTTGGTAGCCGTGAAAATTGAAATTGATGATGTGCACGTCGTGCGGAAAATGGATTTGGATTTCGACTGAATCGCCGGACTGGTGTTCTTCGATCTTGAGGCCGTGCTCGCCAATCTTGTAATGCTCGGAAGTCACGCGAGCTTCAATGGTCTTCTGGTCCCAGGTATCCACGTGGATGTTGGCGTCGGAGGTCTCGACCCGGAGTTCGGGCCTTCCGGTAATCGTGTAAGTCTTGGACCACTCATCCGCGCGCGCCAACGGGGCGACCGCCAGGCAGACCCCCAACGCAATTAAGGCAAAATGCTTCATAGATTTTCTCCTGAGGCCGAGTGAACGAACTACCACCCCGGCATTAGACGGTGATACGCAGCGATTGTCATCCTGGTTCCGTGAGAGTCAAAACTGCGCGTAAATCGAAGATACTCCGTCGCGTTCCGGGGATACAATGTTGCTATGCCTGCGTCGGGGCCAAAACGACAGCCGGACACACAACCGGCGGACCATCCTTCATCCGAGCATCACCGCACCCCGCAAATATATACCTTGGAAGCGACGGGACTGTTGGTGATCGCGGTGGTGATCCTGATCCTGACCCTCGTTCGCTACTGGCATCACATTCCCTGGGGCGCGCGCTGAAGGTGGTTCCGGATCCGCTGCTGCTGGTGGTGTTGGGTCCGACGGCCAGTGGCAAAACCGCACTTTCCGTGGCCCTCGCTGAGCGCTTTCATGGCGAAGTCGTGAATTGCGATTCGGTGGCCATGTATCGCGAATTTGAGATTGGAACCGCGAAACCGAGCCCTGCCGAGCGAGCGCGTGCTCCTCATCACCTGCTCGATTTCGTGGATCCTATCGGCTACATAACCGCGGGCGAGTATGCTCGCCTGGCAAGACAGGCGGTTGCGGAAATTAAATCCCGCGGGAACTTGCCAATTGTGGTCGGAGGGACCGGGCTCTATCTTCGCGCCCTTCTAGATGGACTGTTTCCCGGCCCTCAGCGCTCGGAAGAACTGCGCGCAAGGCTGCGACAGCGCGTGGAACAGAATGGCGCCGGATACTTGCACCGCGTATTGCGCCGCTTCGATTCCGATGCCGCCGAAAAGATCCATGCCAACGATATCCCCAAGCTTATCCGTGCCATCGAGATCTGTCTCGCATCACGGCGAAAAATGACTGAGATGTGGAAGCAGGGCCGCGATCCGCTAACTGGCTTCCGAATTCTGCGTCTGGGCTTGAACCCCGACCGCGAGGTCCTTTACGCGCGCATCAACCAACGGGCAGAACGCATGTTTGAGTCAGGGCTGGTAGAAGAAACGAAACACTTGCTGGCAAAATATGGCGAGACGGCGCGCCCACTGTCCTCGCTGGGATACAAGCAGGCAGTGCAATTGCTACACGGTGAAATCGATGCTAAGACCGCGTTGCAAGCCGCGCAACAAGCCCATCGAAACTACGCCAAGCGTCAGATGACCTGGTTCCGCCGCGAGCCGGACGTAGTGTGGCTCCAAGGCTTCGGCGACGATCCAGAAATCCAGCAGAAAGCCGCAGCCTTGCTGGCTGTAGAGACGTAGCTAGCTATGTCTCTGCTTCCTCGAGCTTCTCCGCCATCTCCAGTAGCTTGATGACGCTGTTCCAGTTTCTCCCGGTTCCAGCAGTCTTCAGCTTTTTCTCGACCGTCACCCACGACAGCTTCGGTCGCGCCATGCCATTGGGAAAATACAGGTAGACCTCGCGACCGTGGATATGCATTTCCTCGGGGTCCGCCTTGATCTTGAGAACCTGTTCCAGCGCCTCGGCTGCAGGATGGCTCTCAAGAAACATCACGAGAAGTTTGTTCGGCTCAATACCGCGCCGGGTTCGGAATGGGTTTCTTGCGACCGCATCTTTGAGTTCGGAAGTGGTGCGAAGTATGACGCGGGAGCGAAAACCGGAATTCTGCTCGATCGCATTTTCAATCCGCTTTGCCAGCGCGGCAAGACCTTGCGCCTTGGTCCGGAAAACTATGTTGCCGCTCGCTACGTAGGTTTGCGGGTCCTGCAACCCGAGTGACTCATAGAGCGCCCGCAGGGCCTCCATCTTGATCTTGTTGTGGCCACCGACGTTGATCCCGCGCAGCATGGAGACGATCACAGGCATAGTGGAACAAGTATATTCGTGAAGCGCACTGACGCCTGAGACCGAAAGCATAATGCCATGCTATCGTCAGCTCATGCTCCGACCGATTGGCCTATTCTTCGCGATCCTCTGTGTCTTCGTCTGCTCTTCATTTGCCAAAGAAAAGTATCAGCAACCGGGCCCCATCCATCTCGATCGCGCAGGCGAAAGATGGGCGGAGCAAACCCTGCGCAAGCTCTCGACGGAAGAAAAAGTCGGCCAGCTTTTTGTGGTCTGGGTGCGCGCCAAATTTCTGAACGTAGAGGCGCCCGAGTACCTGCAACTTCGAGACGACATCCCCAAATACCATCTCGGCGGGTTCACCATGACCGTTCCCTGGGACCCACCGTTTCTCTACCGTAGCCAGCCTTACGAAGCTGCCGAACTGCTAAATCGGCTGCAGCAGAATTCCAAGCTGCCGTTACTGATTGCTGCTGACTTCGAGCGCGGCGTCAGCATGCGCTTGCACGGCACGACCGAATTTCCCCACGCCATGGCCTTCGGCGCCACGGGCAATCTGGAGTACGCCGAGGCCTTCGGTCGGATCACGGCGCAGGAAGCTCGCGCTATCGGCGTGCACTGGAACTTCTTTCCGGACGCCGATGTCAATTCGAATCCAGCGAACCCCATCATCAACACGCGTTCGTTTGGCGAAGATCCCGAGCAAGTCGGCGATCTGGTAACCGCGTACATCCGCGGAGCCCGAGCTAACGGAATGATGACTACGGTCAAACATTTTCCTGGGCACGGCGACACCGCAACCGATTCCCATCTGGGCGTAGCGCAGGTGACCGGCGATATGGCGCGCCTCAAGTCCGTTGAACTCCCACCATTTCGGAAAGCCATTGAAGCGGGCGTCGATTCCGTAATGGTGGCCCATGTTTCCATCCCCGCGCTCGACCCCGATCCCAACCACGTCGCCACGACCTCGCCCGCGATCGTGACCGGCCTGCTTAAGAACCGGCTCGGGTTCAAGGGGATCGTTATCACCGACGCGCTTGATATGGCCGGCCTCACTCGCCTTTATGCGGGACACATTGGCCGCGCTGCTGTCGACGCTTTTAAGGCGGGTAACGACGTGCTGCTCATCCCAGCCGACCTCGACGCGTCCTATCGCGCCATGCTCGAAGCCGTCCGGACGGGCGAAATTTCCGCCGCGCGGCTCGATGCATCCGTGCTCAAAATATTGAAAGCAAAAGCCTCGCTAAACCTTTATAAAACGCGCTTGGTGAATATCGAGGCGCTATCCACTCTGGTCGGCAAGCCTGAGAACCTTGCCCTCGGCCAGCAAATCGCAGACGGCTCCATCACCTTGGTCCGCAACAATGGCAAGCTACTGCCTCTGAAATCTTCGGGAACCGCCGCGCCCGGTCTTCCGTATCAGAAGGTGGAAGAGGTGCGCAACACTACAGTCGCCATAATTTTCTCTGACGACATGCGCACCGATGCTGGACGCAGATTGGAACGCGAGATCCGCGAGCGCGTGCCGGATGCCAATGTCACTTATGTCGATCCCCGCGTGGCTGGTGCGATGGCTGACGATGTGTTGAAGGCCGTGGACAGCGCGCAATCCGTCATCGCTGCAGTGTATGAAGTTCCCGTGCCCGGCAAAGTCATGAAAGGTGCAAACGGTGTGACCAATTCGGTCGGCCTATCGGACGCGAGCGCGGCACTGTTGCAGACGCTGTTGGATCATGCTGCGGCGAAAACAGCCGTACTCGCCATGGGAAATCCATACTTGGCGCAGGACTTCCCGGCAGTACAAAATTATCTCTGTACGTTTTCCAACGCGACGGTTTCAGAAGTCAGTGCGGTAAAGGCGTTGTTCGGAGAAATCGCGATCCGCGGACATCTTCCGGTCAGCATCCCGAACATCGCCCAGCGCGGGGCCGGAATCGAAAGACCGGCGCAAATCGCGCAAGGAGGTATTCGACATGCGTATTCGCAAGGCAATTAGTTGGCTTCCGGTCGCGGCGATCCTGGCCGCGCTTGCGCTCTTGCCCGCCTGCAGCGTGAACGTGAAAGATCACGGGGACGATGGCGACAGCAAAGTCGATATCAGCACTCCAGTCGGCGGAATCCACGTCGACGAGAACGCGGATGCCCGCGACGCCGGCCTTCCCGTCTACCCCGGCGCCAGGCCGAAGCCAAAATCCAAAGACGGCGACGCGAAGAGCGCCAATGTCAATCTGTCGGCGTTCGGGTATGGCTTGAAAGTTGTCGCCCTCGAATACGAGTCCGATGATGCGCCCGGAAAAGTCATCGCTTTCTATCAGGATCAGCTGAAGAAATACGGCAATGTGCTGCAATGCCACGGCAGGCGTTTCAAGGTTGACGACGATGTCCCTGTGATTGGCGGCCAAAAGGGTTACGTCGTTGGCGGCAATCTCAAATGCGATTCCGACGACAACGGCAAAACGATCGAACTCAAGGCCGGGACCGATGACAACCAGCACATCGTTTCCGTCGATTCCGAGGGTAAGGGCTCTGACTTCGCCATCGTCTGGGTGCGAGTCCGCGGCAAGCAAGGCGACATCTAGGAGGGAGTAATGTCTCGATTCACACTTCGGTTCGAAACCGTTTTCTACCGACTGGCACCGCAACTGGCTTTGGCAGCCACTTTCGCCGTGCTATTGACTCTGCTCGCGCTCACCGCCGCCGCTCAGCAAGCCGACGATGGAAGTCAGGACAAGCATCTCGACATCCGCAGCTCAGCCGGCGATCTGCACGTGGGCAATGACGCCGACGTCCGTGACACCGGATTACCCGTCTATCCCTCCGCGCGCCTCAAGCACAACGATGACGGCAAGAATAGCGCGAACATCGGAATTTTTACCGCGGCATTCGGCATGAAGCTGGTGGTCGTCAATTACGATTCTGACGATTCGCCCGACAAGCTCATCGCTTACTATCGGGATAAGTTAAAGAAATACGGCAAGGTGCTCGAGTGCCACAGCCGCGAGCACGGCGGGGATATTCACGTGAATTCCGACAAAGACGATTCCAACGGCTCCCAGCCAGTCAAGTGTGAAGGCGACAACACCGGCAACGTCGTCGAACTGAAAGTTGGAACTCAGGATCATCAACATATGGTTTCCGTCGAACCATCTGCGCAGGGCAACGGTTCCACCTTCGCGCTGATCTACGTACACATGCGCGGCAAGCAAGGCGATATTTAAAAGTTCAAGATTCAATGGAGCGACGGGCGTCCTCGCCGTCCACCAGGGCGCCGTTTCTTGCGAACCATGCTTCGCTGCTGTACCTTGAAACTCAGTGGAGCATCCCTGCTACAAGTGTGGCACAAGCGTCGAAGACGGCACTCCGTTCTGCTCGCGGTGTAATGCCCCTCAGATTCGAGTCGCTGGATCGGCGCCGCTCATACCGGTTGCCACGACGCCTGACGTGACGATCGAACCGTCCGCATCCTACGCTACGCCGCTGCCGACGGCTCTCGATTGGCGTGAAGCTTTGCCCTCTGCTGGAATTGCACTGCTGGCAGGCATTTTTATAATCGCCGTCAGCAAGTCTACTGGGCTGGGTATGCTTGCCACGGGGTTTCTGACCGTAGTCTTTTACCGTCGGCGTTGCCCACTAACTCATCTCACGGCCGGCTTGGGAGCACGGCTGGGCGCACTCGCAGGCGGTCTGGGGTTCGGCGTTCTGGCCGCGATTCTAGCGCTCTGGACCGCCTTTCGCTCTGGAAAGGAAATCCACGATGCCTTTTTGAACTACATTCAACAAAACTCAGCCTCCAGCTCGGATCCGCGGATGCAACAGGTCATCGATCTGTTCAATACACCGGATGGCTTTGCCTTCATCATGATTCTCACGCTCATCATGACGCTGGTAGCGTTCCTGATTTTCTCCAGCGCAGGAGGTGCGCTGGGAGCGTTCCTGCTATACCGGAAAGATCACTCGTAAGCTCGCCGTCGGCTATGCCCAGTCCTTCCCCACCCGCACCGGATGCCGCGCGTCAGCTCGCCGATGAATCTCCCGCGAAAGCTTGCGCAACCACTTCAACTCCAGCCGGAACTGTTGAATAATCAGGCTGACCATCCACACCGCCTCGTGGAAACGGTGGCCCACCTCTTTTCGAATCGCACGGAGCGTAGCCTCCTCGCGAGCCAGTTCTGCTTCCAAGAACTCCCGCCGCCGCTTCAGTTGCCGCTGGAACACACCGGGCCGCGCCTGCCAGGACAGGGCAATCCAGGTAAGGAATGGCGGGCGGTCGCGTTGTGTAGTCCAGTCTTCTCGCTCGAGAGCATCGGCCAGCGCCGCTCGACCCTTCGGTGCAGTCACGAAGACCCGCCGCTCCGGACCCGCCTGGGGCTCATCGCTTTCCCCTTGGCGAATGAGTCCCAGGCGAGCCAGCTTTTCCAGCGAGTAATAAACTTGCGGCCGGGAAATGCCAGCCCAATCCCTTACCTGCCGCCGTTCCAGCTCAGAATTGGCCTCGTATCCATGCATGGGACGTTCGGCAAGCAAACTCAGCAGGACCAGGTCCGGCGTCGTCAGGGCATGCTGCTTAGCGCCGGCCATCGCGTGCCTTCCGTTTGCGACTCCAATACCACCATTGGCGTTGCTCTACCGGCAAACCTGGATTTCGGGCTTGTGCTACAGCCGCGCGAAAGACATCGAGGCAGCAAATGTCCACCGGCTGCTTGGTGATCCGGCAAAGCTTCTCGTAAAGTTTCTCCGGGTTTTGCCGGGAGAGCTGGCTGACGCTGGCAATGCCGAGCAGTTCGAAATCGCGCAACATGGCCGGGCCGATCGAAACCAGGTCGCGTAGTCTACGTTCTTGAGTGGGCAGAGAGGGCTCCTGAGATCAGTTTCAGATCGAATGTTCGTGGCAATCCGGGAGTTGATTGAAGTGCCACTTGACATCCGTTCCCCAAATTTGTATCTTACTAGTCTAATCGAGACTAGTATAGTAACGCAAGGAGAAACTTGAATTCCTCGCAGACCTGAACGCAGCCAAAAAGGGGACACGTATGACCACAAAGAAAATCACACCGATACTGTTCGCGGAAGAAATCGAGCCATGCCTGCAGTTCTGGATCGAACGGCTCGGCTTCGAGAAGACCATCGAAGTGCCCGATGGGAACAGACTGAGCTTCGCAATCCTGCAAAAAGGGCCAGTCGAACTGATGTATCAAACCTACGCCAGCGCTGAGAAAGACATCACAACAATTTCGTCGGAAGTCCGCAAAGGTCCATCGTTCCTCTACGTTGAGGTCGACAATCTAAACGAAGTCGTTAGCGCGCTAAAAGGAGTTGATGTTGCGATGCCGATTCGCACCACGTTCTACGGCGCAAAAGAAATCGGCGTCAAAGACCCGGCAGGGCACGTAATGATATTCGCCGAGCTCGGCGTCGCACCCGGGCAGTGAAAGCGCGACCTTGCTCCGACCTGCCCTGCACGCGTATGATGCAGCGTTCATGTCTCCGCGAACGTCAAACCGCCAGGCAAATCTGCGAGAGAAAGCGCAATTGATGTCCGCGTCGGAAATCGAACGCACTTTGGTGCGGCTGGTGCACGAAATCATAGAGAAAAATAGCGGTGCTACCGATCTTGGCTTAGTCGGCATCCGCCGGCGTGGAGTCTTCTTGGCCCAGCGCCTTGGTCAGATGATCGGCAGAATCGAAAAAACGCAGGTACCCGTGGGCACACTCGACATTACGTTGTATCGTGATGATCTTTCGACTGTAGGATCGGCGCCGGTGGTGCAGAAAACGGAAATGGAGTTTCCCATTACCGGCAAGAACATCGTGCTGGTCGATGACGTTCTCTATACGGGACGCACGGTGCGCGCCGCCATGGACGCTCTTTTCAAGCAGGGCCGTCCCATGCAGGTGCAGCTCTGTGTGCTCATTGATCGTGGCCATCGCGAGCTTCCCATCGAAGCCAGCTTCGTGGGCCGCAAAGTTCAAACCACGCGACAGGAGATTGTTGAAGTCCAGTTGCGCGAAATCGATAATGCCGAAAAAGTTCTGCTCGTTGAAAAGGAAAACTAGAAGAGTGGCAACGGATAAGAAGCGGGCTCCAGAAAACGCGCGATTCGTATCAGGGTATGCCTTCAGGCATACCGCATAGCGCTGAATGAGGGTTCGGCTTTAGCCGTTGGGGTTCTCAGGCGAACATGAACAAAGCCGCACGCGGTTCTCTGCTCGGCATTGAACATCTCGACGCAAAGGAGATTCTGAGCCTGCTGGCGCTGGCGCGGCGCATGAATCCGCTGAAGCCGCGGCCATTGCTTCGAGACAAGCGCGTGCTGCTGCTTTTCTACGAAGCTTCCACCCGCACCCGCAGCTCTTTCGAAATCGCCGCCAAATCTATGGGAGCGATGACCACGCTGGTGCTCTCGAGCGGATCGAGCATTGAAAAAGGCGAATCCTTGCTGGACACCGGATACACCCTGCAAGCCGTGGGCGCGGATGTCATGGTGATTCGACACCCGCATGCTGGCGCACCGCTGTTAATGGCGACCCATCTGGATGTTCCAGTCATCAATGCCGGGGATGGAATGCACGAGCATCCTACCCAAGCGCTGCTGGATGCTTACACGATTCTGCGCCACAAGAAAACCTTGAAGGGCCTGCAGATGGCGATCATCGGAGATATCTATCACAGTCGCGTGGCCCGATCTGCAATTCACCTGCTCAGCAAATTTGGCACCCGCATCACTCTCTGTGGTCCGCCGGAGTTTTTGCCTGAAGTCGCAACCAGCCTCGCTCCGGGCCTGCACATCACCCGCACCGTCGAAGAAGCCGTTCGTGGTGCCGACGCGATTATGGTTTTGCGCGTACAAAAAGAACGCTTGGCAGGAACGAAACTGCGAGTGCAGGATTACATTTCGAGATATCAGATGACAACCGCCCGCTTGAAAATGGCCAAGCGCGACGCGATCCTGATGCATCCCGGGCCCATTATTCGTGGGCTGGAGCTGACATGGGAAGTCGCGGATTGCCCGCAGTCGGTGATCGTTGAAGAAGTGCATAACGGAGTACCCGTGCGAATGGCGATCCTGGCCAAGGCGCTGGGCAAGGCCAGTTAGGCTTCAAAGACAGGCTGCTCGGGCGTTTAGCCGCGAAGCGGCGCAAGAATCCAGCCCACGGCGCAAACTGTGGGTAAGGGTGGGCAACCCGCGAGCCCCAAAGGGGCGAAAGAGCGGTTTTAGCGGGCTCATCTGGCCTGAAAAATATTCAAGAAGCAACGAATGGCACACGATAGATCAAAACCGGCCTCGCTCTTGATCAAAGGCGGTCGCGTGATCGATCCCGCGGCGAGCGTAGACGCGCTCATGGACGTGTTGCTGCGCGATGGACGCGTCGCTGAGGTCGCCGCGCCGAACAAGATCCGCAGCAGCGCGGACGCGACCTTCGACGCCCGTGGCCTAATCGTCGCCCCAGGTTTCATTGATCTCCATGTCCACTTGCGCGAACCTGGTCAGAGCTACAAAGAGAGCATCGCAACCGGTACCGCTGCCGCAGCTGCGGGTGGATTCACATCTGTATGCTGCATGCCGAACACTTCTCCCGTGGTCGATTCGCCCGAATGGGTCGCCTGGATCCAGCAACCCGAACGTGCTGCGGTGGTCAACGTGTTCCCAATCGCGGCTGCAACCCACGCCAGCAAAGGCGCTGTGCTTACCGATTTCGGAGCCTTGCAACGTGCAGGCGCAGTTGCGGTGAGCGACGACGGCCGGCCCATCCTTAATGACACTGTTATGCGCGATACGCTGCGAGCCGCGTCGGGGATCAACCTTCCGGTGATTCAACACGCGGAAGACACGCGCATGACCGAGAATTGCTCGATGAACGAGGGACCAACTTCATTTCGTCTCGGCCTGCGTGGGATGAAGACGGCAGCGGAAGCTTCCGTGGTTGAGCGCGATGTTCAATTGGCGCAGCAATTCACTGGAGCGCGTTTGCACGTGGCCCACCTTTCGACCGCTGACGCGCTAAAGGCAGTCAGGCGGGGCAAGCGCGGCAAAGCTCGCATCACTTGCGAAGTCACGCCGCACCATTTCAGCCCTGACCGATGCCGACGTGGGCGACTACGACTCCAACTTCAAGATGAATCCGCCTCTGCGATCGAGCGCCGATCGTGAGGCCATTCTCGTTGCACTCGCCGACGGCACGATCGATGCCATCGCGACCGATCACGCACCTCACGCGCCACATGAAAAGATCATTGAATTCGAGCGCGCCATGTTTGGAATCACAGGTCTCGAAACCGCGCTCGGCCTCGCCATTACGCGCCTGCATCGCGACCAGAAAATTCCTCTAGCGAGAATCGTTGAACTGTTCACGGCGGGTCCCGCTCGCGTGGTCGACCTCAGAGGCCGAGGCACACTCGCCCGCGGCAATCACGCCGATGTAACGATTTTCGATCCCAGGAAGCGCTGGACGTTCGATGCCGCAAAGTCCCGCTCGAAATCGCACAACATCCCGTTCAATGGCTGGGAGCTAACTGGGAAAGTCGTGGCGACGATTGTGAGCGGCAAGTTTGTCTATAGAGCGGACTAAGCCGCAGAAGTGTTCCACGTGGAACATTCGCGTCTAAGTGCAATCGTTGCTATACAATTCCCATCCGCGTCCCCACTCGCTTTAGCACTTCCAGCGCTTGTTGTAATTCTTCCTTTGTGTGCGTCGCCGTCATGATTGTGCGGATGCGGGCTTTGCCTTCGGGCACTGTCGGGAAGGCGATGCCGGTGCCCATGACGCCTTCTTTGAATAGTTCGCGGGAGAAGTCCATAGTGAGTTTGCCAT
>CAVOKS010000008.1:0-59539 GCA_963696565.1 uncultured Acidobacteriota bacterium
GTCTATTGCTACGCCCGTACGCTGATGTTCACGTTCGGTTCCAGATAAACCGTGATGTCGCCAGCCGAGGTCTCCAACTCGGAATCGTGATGCTCGCCGTTCGACGCAACAAACTTCGCCACGATCCCGCCGCCCCCAGTTTCCGCTCGCGCCGACGGCACTCCATTCAATTCAATGCTGCCCCCGCCCGTCTCCGCGCGCACCGGCCCTTTGGCCGAAGCGAGCCGAATACTGCCGCCGCCCGTCTCCATTTCTACCGGCCCGCCGATATCGCCGAGATCAATACTTCCCCCACCCGTACTCGACCTTCACGCGTCCGGCGCAGCGCTCCACCTGAATGCTGCCGCCGCCGGTCTCCAGGACCGCGCCCTGTAATCCAGAGACGATGGTCACGCTTCCTCCGCCGCTCTCGGCTTCGATCTTGCCCTTCGCGGAATTCACCCGAATGGAACCACCACCTGTGTGCAAGCTGACGTCAGACGCCACATTGCCGACCTCAATGCTGCCCCCGCCGGTTTCCGCATTGATGGTTCCGCCAATGTCATCGAAGCGAACGTTGCCGCCGCCGCTCTCTGCATCCACCCGGCCAGTAACTCCGCTGGTGCTGACGTTCCCGCCCTCAGTTTCAATTTTGATCTCATCCATCTCGCGCGGAACATTGACTACAAAGTCGCCAGAAAACTTGTGCGGCCTGCCGCCCTCCCAATCGCCCACGATCCATGCCGTATCCCCGCGAACGTAAGCGCTGATCTTGTAGTTATCAAATTCGCGGCGCGCCCTGTCTTCCGAACCACTATAAGAATGATTCCGTATGACGTAGTTGATGCTCGACTGCGACCCGCCTTCCACCCGCACCGAACCAATATCCACCTTGATTTTCAGATTCTTGACCGTCGTCAAAGATCCGGTGATCTCTTGCGTCCAGTTTCCGCCATCCCCGTACACACGGCCCTGTTGCGCGCTTGCCAGCGGCAAGATGAACAACAGCACCGCGACGAATTTAGAGAGTTGCTTCAACATTCACCTTCCATTCTCTTCACTTGCTCCGCCGACTCTTGTCGGCCCCGCCCACATTTCCTAACCAGCTTCCTAATCAAATTCGGGAAGCTGCGACAGCATAATCCGAGCCTGCGAGCGAATGTATTGGTTCTGATCGCTCCGTGCGAGCTCTTGCAAAACCGACGCACACTGCTATCGGCCCGTACCGGATCGAGCAGGCGCAGAGCGTCGGTTCGCACGCCGGGATTGGAATCCTGAATCAGGGCTTCGAGCACCACATCGCGCACCCGCGGATCGCTCTTCACGAATGCGCCCAGGCTATCCAAAGCCTTCAACCGCACGCCAGGATTTGAGTCATAGCGCAAGCGCATACATCAGCGCCTCGCGAACGTGCGTATTATTCGGTTCCTGAGTCAGCAGGTCGACGGAATCCATGCGCACGCCCGAGTTGTAATTGTTGCGCGCCGCAAAGAGCAACAACTGCTGGATGCGCTGATCGTTGAGCGAGCCTTGCGCTTCCTGCGTGGAAACCGTGTTGTACTTGATGCTGATGTGGTTCGAACCAGGGTCCTGCGAGATGGATTGAATTCCCGTGATCGAAGATTCGGCCGGCGCGCTGACCGGGCCTGCAGCAATCGAAGACGCCCTCAGTCGCTCACAACTTTATACGTGGTCGCGATGCCACCCGCGAAACCAACGATGAAAATCGCTGCCGCCAAAGCGGGAGCAAAACGAATCTGACGAAGCCATGCTGCGGGATCGAAAATCAGCCGATGCCAAAACCTGCCCTGCTCCGCCGTTTCGAGCCCCTCCTGCAGTCGCATGCGAGAAGCCGCAACCAGGTTAGGCGAAGGCTCTTCAACCGGCAGCTCGGAGAGCATCGCGTGAAACTTGCGCGTCGTCTTGAGCTCGGCAGTGCAGTCCGCGCACCGCGCCAGATGTTGCTCGAGTTCATAACGCGCATCATCGGGCAGCTCGTTGTAGACGTACAGCAGAACGTTTTCTTTAACCCACTCGCATTTCATAATCACACCCCCTCAGGGGAAACCCTTATCTCATATCCGCCAGCGCGCCTCTCAGTTTCTGAGTCGCGCGAAACAAAGTATTCTTCGCAGTTTCTTCCGTCGTATGCAGAACCTCACCCACAGTCCGCAGCTTGAGCCCGTGGTAGTGCTTCAATTCAAAAACCATGCGCTCTCGCGGCGTTAACTTCTCCAGCGCATGACTGATGCGTTTGCCCAACTCGCGGCGCATCAAATCCCGCTCAGGATTCGCCCCGGACCGTGCCGTCCGGAACTTGATCAAGCACATCGTACTGCTCCCCGGCCGCATCCGTCGCAACCGGCGCGTCTTCCTTGCGTACCTGCCGCTTGCGCAGGTGATCGAGGCAAAGATTGGTCACGATGCGATAAATCCACGTATAAAAAGAGCACTCGAAGCGAAAATTGCCAATGCTCTTGTACGCCTTCAGGAAAGCTTCCTGATAAACATCTTGGGCTTCGTGTTCCGAGCCGGTAAGATGAAGCGCCAGCCGCAGCACCGCCTGGTCGTAACTTCGCACCAGCTCCTCGAAGGCAGCGCGATTGCCACGCTGCGCTTCGCGGACCAACAAAGTGTCGTCGATACGTGAAGCCTGCCCAGCCATAAGGCCCCGCAATCGGGGCTCCTGGATTCCACCAGCTTCTTCCCTTGGGTCCCGACTTATCGCCGGATGGGAACACTCGCCAACTGCAAATGGTACAGCCCACGCGTCGGCCGGCATATTTTTCTCTGTCCTCGAATGCTCCGGGACGCCATTGCCGTTCTTCCCGGTCGCATAGCTATGGACGGCCTAAGAGGCCAATCGTGAGCAGGAATTATAGGAGTTTGGCAGGGTTTTTGCTGACAAAAAACACTTGTAACAGGATGGAAGCACAAAGGTTATTGCAGTTGTGATTTTCAGAGCAACTTCGGTTCGGCCAGCCAGCGCGGTTACGGCATCAGGTGGTGAGTTTAATTTGTCATCCCGAGCAAGCGTTCTTTGCGCAGCGAGAGATCTGGGCGAGCCGCGCGACGCGTCGCGTTCTTTGCGACGCAATAATCGCGCGTTTGGCTCGCTTCCTTATTGTTCCACAGCTTCCTTCTCGATAATCACCTTCAGATGCGCGGTCACGTCCTTGTGCAGCTTGACCGGAATCATGAATTCGCCCAGCGTCCGAAGTGCCTCGTGCAGCTGGATCTTGCGGCGATCCACGTTGAAGCCTTTCTTCTCGAGCGCGTCTCCGATGTCACTGGACGTGACAGAACCGAAAAGCTGATCGTGTTCCCCGGAGCGGCGCTGGAACGAAACCGAGAGCCCGTCAAACTGCTTGGCCAATTCTTCCGCCTGTGCCTTTTCCTTGGCCGAACGGCGCACCGATGCCGCTTTCATCTGCGCGATGACCGCCTTGTTGCCGGCCGACGCTTCAATGGCCAGCTTCCGCGGCAGCAGATAATTCCTGCCGAAACCCTCGGCAACCTTCACCACGTCACCGCGCGAACCCAGCTTTGCTACATCTTCTTTAAGAATGACTTCCATAGATGACTCCCGTTCTAAGATGTTTATGGGCAACGGATTCGCCGATTTGAAATGAACAAAGAATCCGTGAGAATCCGTGCTGATCCGTGGCCGCCTTTTTACGCAGCTCGGCCAGCAAATGGCAGCAAGGCAATATTGCGAGCCTGCTTGATCGCCAAAGACAGCCGTCGCTGATGCGGCGTGCAAACCCCAGTCAACCGCCGCGGGACAATTCTCCCGCTCTCCGCCACGAACTGCGCCAGCAGACGAATGTCCTTGTAGTTGATCGCCTCGATCTTTTCGACGCAGAACTTGCAAACTTTCTTGCGCCGGAAATACTTGCGGCCACCCGCGCCGCCACCTTCGCGGCCTCCGCCCGGTCCACCGGGACGGGACGACGGACGCCGCTCCCCGCGATCCGGCCGGTCACCGCCGGAAGATGATTCAGATGCTCTAGTTTCGTCAGCCATGATGCTCCTTAACTCTGTCGTTAGTCATTGCGTCAGCTTCGTCGTGTGGCCAACGACCGGAGGCCAACGACCAACGACGGCTCTTACGCCGTAGCCGCGGGAGCTTCCCCAGCCAACCTCAGCCGGGGTCACAGGCGCTGCCGCTTTGCGCTTCGCGTCTTTGATCGCCTTGATCTTATCCAGGCGCTTCTGCTCCTCATCGATGCGTACAGTGAGGAACTTGATCACCGGCTCGGTAACGCGCAACCGGCGCTCCAGTTCATGAATCAGGCCGCCACCGCCTTCGACGGTCAGCAACACGTAGATGCCGTCGTGAAATTTCCGCACGGTGTAAGCCAGCCGCCGCTTGCCCATCCGCTCGACGCTCTTTACCGACCCGGACGAAGCGGCCACCGCCGTCTCCAGCGTGGAAATAAGTTTGTCCTGGTCCTCCTCCGCCATATCCGGCCGGACGATGAACATCAGTTCATAAGTACGATTCATTCCATTCTCCATCTCTCGCGGATCTTCAAATCCGTGTGCATCGTGCAAATCTGCAGCTAATCTTTTTCCGTCTCTACCTTGCGGTTGAAGCGATTCATCGCCGCCGCCGCGCCCTCAGTCACAATAGCCTTCACCAGCACTGGCTGCGACCTCAAGCATCTCGTCGACAACCTTGAGCTTCGCCTTACGAAACGGCGACAGCAAATAACTCATCCCGTCTTCGATCTTGCGCTCGGGAGCAACTCCCATTCGGATCCGCAAGAAATCGTTCGTGCCCAAAGAGCTGATGATCGATTCGATCCCGTTATGTCCCGCCGAACTCCGCTTCCTCTGAATCCGAATCGTTCCCAGCGGAAAATCCAGCTCATCCTGAATCACGGTCAGGTCTTCTTCCACCCTGACTTCATGCTTGCTAACCAACTCACGAACCGAGATGCCACTCAGATTCATGAACGTCTCGGGCTTCGCCAGCAGCACCGTTTCCGAGCCAATCACCACTCGCGCCGTCAGCGCCCGGCACTGCCGATTTCTAACCTCAACCCCGAACTCATTCGCAATCTGGTCAACCACGAGAAAGCCCAAATTGTGAGGCGTGAACTGGTATTCGATTCCCGGATTGCCCAGCCCAACGATAAGTTTCACATGTTCACCACAGAGGCACAGAGTCACAGAGAAAATCTCGGATTCGGTTTTCGATCAAGCCTTCTCTGTGTCTCTGTGACTCTGTGGTGAAATCTATTTCTTTTCCTTCTTCTCGGGCTTCTCGGCTTTCTCCGCCGCAGGCTCCGCGCCTTCCTCGCCCGCTTCCTGCTTGCCCTTCTTGATGACCTCGGGTTCCGCAGGACCCGCTCCCGCCTCGGCGGCAACCGCCTCCGGCGTAGCCACCACTTCTTCCTTCACCGAGATGACCGTAGCCACCGGCTGGTTCGGATCGGTCAGGAATTTGAGTTTTTCATTGTGTGGCAGATCGGATACGCGGAACACCTTGCCGAAAACCAACTCGCTGACATCCGCTTCAATCGACGCGGGAATGTCGCTTGGCAAGCATTCGATCTCAACCTCACGCAGAATCTGCTCCAGAATGCCGCCCTGCTGCTTCACGCCGGCCGCTTCGCCCTTCAGCACGATCGGAACATTGACAGTCAATGTCTGGTCCATCGCGATCCGCTTCAGATCGATGTGCAGCAACGCCCCTTTGATGGGCTCGTACTGCCAGTCCACGATCATCGCCTTGGTGCGCTCCCCGCCATCCAGCGCCAAATCGAAAATAGTGTTGTAGCCAGTCTGCGAATGCAGAATGCGCGACACCTGCCTCGGATCGAGGCTCACGGACAGAGCTTCTTTGCCGGCGCCATACAATACCGCGGGGACTTTTCCGCCAACCCGGACCCGACGCGCATCGTTCTTCGTGCCCGCCGTCCGCGGCTGCGCTTCCAGTACATTGCTCTCGGTTGCAGTTGCCATAATTTTGATTCCTATCTACAGAAATAATTTGCTGACGGACGTTTCCTCGTGAATCGATTGAATCGCCCGTCCGATCAGTCCCGCAATCGACAGAACCCTGATCTTCGGCTCGTTGCCGCGCCGCCTCACTCAGCGGAATCGTATTCGTCACCACCACTTCCGTGAAGTGAGACTTCGCAATGTTTTCCACCGCAGCCCCCGAAAGCACCGCGTGCGAAGCGCAAGCATAGACCGCTGCTGGCGCCATTCTGCACGAGCGCTGAGGCAGTTTTTACCAGCGTGCCCGCGGTATCGATCGAGATCGTCAATCACCAGGCAAGTCCTGCCGTTGACATCGCCGATCACGTGCATGATTTCGGCCACGTTCATCTCGACCCGGCGTTTGTCGACGATGGCCAGCGCGGATTCCATCTTCTTGGCGAAGAAACGCGCCCGCTCCACGCCACCCGCGTCCGGCGAAACCACCGTCAGATTCGGCAAGCTCAGCTTTCTGAAATGATCGACCAGCACCGGCGACGCGAACAGATGATCCACCGGAATATTAAAAAATCCCTGAATCTGCGGCGCATGCGGATCAATAATCAGCGCCCGATCGGCACCCGCGGTAGTCAGCAAATCCGCCACGACTTTCGCAGAAATCGGCGCTCGCGGCTTATCCTTCCGATCCTGCCGCGAATAACCGTAGTACGGAACCACTGCCGTAATGCGCCGCGCCGACGCCCGCTTCAGCGCGTCAATCATCAACAACAACTCCATCAAATGCTCGTCCACCGGACGGCACGTCGGCTGCATCACAAAGACGTCAGCCCCGCGCACATTCTCCTGAATCTGTGTGTAGGCTTCACCGTCGCTGAAGCGCGTTACCAGGGCCTGCCCGCGGGTCATTCCGAGAAAAGTGCAGACCTCATCGGCCAGCGCCTCGTTCGCCGTTCCAGAGAAAATCTTGAACTTATCGTCGACCCGGCCGCGTTGAGGCTTGCGCTCCGATTTCTCCTCGGCGCCCACCTGAGCCTTCTTCTCCGTCACCGTCGCAAGAGTTGCCATAGAAGCTTCTAGCTCCTAGCCTCTAGCCCAACCAGTCCTAGCTAGAGCTAGGAGCTAGAAGCGTTTCTGGCTGGGCCGCTAGGATTCGAACCTAGACAAAGTGCTCCAAAGGCACTTGACCTACCATTAGTCGACGGCCCAGTTTCCCTGAAAACAGATTTCAATTGTTGACGACTGGCTGGCTCTTCTAGTGTAACTCGCCGCCCAGAATCGGCAATCGGAAATCGTCAATCGAAAATCTTCTTCCAGTACTGCGGACGCGTCAGCGTAGTCGTCGCCACTGCCGGAATGCCGTCCTTGCGCAGCCGGGCCGCAGCTTTCTCAGCCGCCTCGCGGGACGCAAACAACCCATAAGTCGCGGAACCGGAGCCGGACAGCGAGGCATAAACCGCCCCTGCGCGTTCGAGCACACGCTTGACCTCTCGCAATTCGGGATATTTAGGAAAGACGACTCGTTCAAAGTCGTTTTCGATCCCGGTACGGACGAGGTCGAGAAGCGGTGTCTCGGCCCGGCCCCTGCCTTTGCTCACAGGGACACCGGATGAAGCCTTCCCAGACTTACTTTTGCCCTGGGACAGGCCGCCCAGCCACGCCGAAAGCACGCGACCGAACTCAACCATTCTATCGGACGAATCAGGAAGCGTCAATTTAGAGGTCTTGTTGTTTGGCTGTGTGGGGACGGGCGCCCCCGCCCGTCCAGGTCGAGCGAAGCTCGACAGCTGTGGATGTCCCAATTCCACTCAGAAACGTTTGCATTGACGTGGAAGGGCACGGCTTCAGCCGGGCCATTAGGATGCGCTGAAAAATCGGGCTTTAGCCCCTGAGGTCCACCCGCAGCCCACAAATCCCAATCCGCAAAAGCCTTCGGAGTCGAAACTCCAATCTCCGGAGTCGCCACTACACAAGCAATCGCCGGCAAATCCGGCAGCAGGATAAACTTCCTCGCCCCGCCCCACCCCCAACACCGTGCCGCCCACCAAAAACAAAGGCAAATCCGATCCAACCTCACGCCGCAATCCGCAACCGCTCAGGCCCAGAAAGCTGTTTCTTCAAAGCCCGCTCAAGCGCCAACAACGCAGCCACAGCATTCCCCGAAGCCCCACCCAACCCACCCTGCACCGGCAACCGCTTCTCAATCTCGATAACCACGCGCCCGCGAGCCTTGAGCGCCGCCATAGCACGCTCAACAATCCGATAGCAAGTATTCGACTCATCCTTCGGAACCCGAGAATCCTCACAACGAATCTCAATCCCCGATCCACGCCCACACCGACACGCGAATAACATCGTGCAACGCAATCGTCTGATAAACCGTCCGCAACTCATGAAACCCATCCGCCCGATGCGCACCAATCCCCAACCCGAGATTAATCTTGGCGAACGATCGAACAGTGACGGGCATGGACGGATGATTCTAACCAGAGCGGAAAGGAAACAGCACAAGGATTATTCGACGCCAGTGTGGCGCGGGCGCCCTCGCCCGCGTAATCCGTGAAAATCCGCGCAAATCCGTGGCCAGCTCTTAGCTTCTCCGCTTGTAGTAAATCGCGAACTCAAACCCCGGATTCGCCGGAAACAACTCCGCCACTTTCCGCAACCGCTCCGCCATCTGCGCCGGAGCCAGCAGCGGATAATCCCGCTCCCGCAGATCGTAATAATCCACATCGATAAACAAAGACAGCAAATAAATCGAAATCGCATCCGAGAAAGTCGCCGCCAGATATTCGTTCTTATGCTTCTCCGCATCCGGCTGATGCGAAGTCGCCGCCTTGCGCGACTCCCACGCATCCAGCGAAGTTTCGCCCCGCACTCCCGCTTCGGCCTGCTTCCATACCAGATCGGAAAACTCCTGCGACACTCCCACTTTCTCAACCACCGCGTGTCCGACGTTGATATAAAACTCAAACGCAACCGAAAACTTATCGTCCATCAACCGCGTAGAGATGAACACGCACTGCGAATCGCCCAATTCGATATTCCGATGACAAACCGCATTGTCGCTGAGCCCAACGTCATAGCGATCGGCAATCACGGTATCTTCACCCTGATTGACCGTGAGCGGGACAAAGTAGTAAGCTTTGCGCTGCAAAGCGGCGGCTGCAGCTTCAGGGACGGCAGTAACCATGCGCTCCAGATCAGAGGTCGCCACGGTAACCTCGCCGACAATGGCGTAACAAATCCCATTGGGCGCTTGCGAGACGGGACTTTGGCGGACGACCTCCTCCGGAGATCGCGTCATTGCAGGTGCAGCTTGCGACATAGAAAGTATTCTAGAGCAGTTCTCGATTTGCTGTACAGGAAACGCAGATACGCGATGCGAGGCCTGTCAGGGCACAAAAAAGGCGCGGCGGATTCGTGGAAGGGCACGGCTTCAGCCGTGCCATAAGAAGTTAAAAAGACGTAAGGCGATGCTTGAAACCGCGCCGCTTCAAGCTCCTAACGCCAGCAGTTTTTCCCGACCTGTCTCATGCGCCTCGAATGAATAACTAGCATTCACGGCGTTACAATCAACGACAATGTCTCCGAACACCACCAAGCCCTACTGGTACTTGATCCCCGTCGCATTCTACTGCTGACTTTCCTGCTGACGCTGCTTTCTTTCGCCGTGAGCTTGCTCTTGGCAATTCTCGGGACTGGTAATCGTGGCGGGGTTGCGCGGTATCCATCCGAATATGCCGATAGCGTATCGCCATATTGCATTGCCGGTGGCAGCCGTTGTCGCCGCCGTCACCTTGATTTCAGCCACCGTGATCGAGATCCGCCGCTATCGCCAAACCAAAGCCCTGGCAGCAATTGAACGGATAAGCCGTTGAGACATTTCGTGTGGCGCGGGCGCCCCCGCCCGTGCTGGGCCGCGAAAAAACGCTTTTTCTCGCGAATTCCCAGAGTCGCAATTCAGTCCCAATGCCACGCCCTACCCATTCACTTCAACCCCTCAACCAAATACAAATCCGCAAGCATGCGATGGTATCCGAAGACGCATGTCTTCGCGTCAGGCGTCATAAGGATAGGACCGATCGTCTCCACTCCAGCGGGATCAGACGGCATCAACTGCTTCCACAGCGTTCGCTTGCCGTTTTCCAAGTCGATGCGAGTGACCGAGGCAGGCAATTCACCGGGCTGATAAACATAGAGGGAGTGGCTGTCGCTACTGAAAGTAATCGGCTGCTCTCCGGCATTGAGTCCCGGAATCAGCCGCTGCTCGCCACCGGAAACAGGATAAAGATAGCCTTTCTGGTCCGGACCAATCCCCGCAACCCATTGCGAGTCCGGCGAAATCACGAACGCAGTTCCGTTCACACCTTCCTGCGTGATGGCCTGACTTTTTCCCGAAGCCACATCACTGACGTATAACCGCACACCTTTGCCCGGCTCATTGCCGGAAAACAGAATGCGCTTCCCATCAGGAAACCAGTGCGCCCACGAATGGTTAATCTTGTCCTTCGTCAGGTCCCGCGCTTCCCCGCGCCCGTGGTCAACAGCTTGAGCTGCGAAGGAGAATCCTGAGTCTGCGCAATCACCGATTTCCCATCCGGCGACAAAGCCACCGCCCCACCCTCGCCCAAAAGCACCGCGGGCGCGCCATCAGTTTTTCGAATGTAGACAGCGTAGGAAAGGCCGCCGGACTTCGAATAGTCTAGCGAGCCTCCGCCGCCTTCTTCGTCGAAGAGCAGAGTTTTGCCGTCGCCCGACAAGTCCGCGGGATAGGTGTAGTCGAGCCAGGAGAGATCGTGCTGTTTGGCGTCGTCGGCGGTCATCCCAATCAATTCCCGCCGCCAACTCGCTCGCATCAACAAGACCCGGCCATCCTTGAAGATGTCAAAAATCATTACTGCGCCGGGGAGGCGGAGAACCATTCGCTCTTTGCCGTCCATTGAGACTGCGTACAATGTGCGGTCGACGCCGGATTTGCTGGCGGTGAACCAGATTTCTTTTCCATCCGGCGACCACGCCAGGCCTTGAATCGTGAACCACTCTCCTGACAACGACCGCTTGTTTCCGTTGAGATCGACCAGCGCCAGCGAACCACTGTCATCGCCCTGCACCGGATGGTCAATGAATGCGATCTGATCTCCCTTCGGAGAAACTCGCGGATGCCCGATCCATCCTCCGGTCTCGTACAACGGCTTTCCGATGGGGAATTCGAGCCGGTTGCGTCCGCCCATATCGCGCACGACGGCAAGGCTGGTTCCATCCGCCGACCAGTCCGCCCACTGCACTTGCTCGAGCACTTCGCGCGGAGCTCCTCCGACCAGCGGCGCCCGCGCCAGCGTGCCCATATTCACCCAGGTGCCGATGGCTTTGCTGTTGAGCAGGACAGCCATTTCCGACGCGGAAGATACGGACGCAAGCTGGGTTCGAGTCAGGCCCATGGAGCGCGCCTCGGGAGCTTCGGGCCGCGCAGTAAACACATCCACCGGACTGCCTTGCCATGCAGCGCTGTAGAGAATCGTCTGCCCATCCGGCGCAAACCGCGCCGACCGAATGCTGCCCCGCCGAAACGTGAGCTGCCGATACACCGGAGGCGGCAACGCTGCTTTAGTGAAAAGCAACTTGCCGACATACACTCCCGCAGCCAGCGCAACCAACGTACAAACCGCCAGCAGCGCGCCGAATGGACGGCTCTTCGATTTCGCGGTCACTGTCTGCGTAACTGCCGTGACCGCGGAGCCGGACGACCCAGCCGCTTCACCAACCGTCGAAGTCCGCGAAGAATCGAGCGAGCGCTTCAACCGTTTCAGATCGGCGCGAATCTCGCCCGCCGTCTGGCAGCGCAGCTCGCGATCTTTTTCCATCGCCTTGCTGATAATCTCTTCCAGCTTGGGCGGAAGTTCAGCATTGATCCGCGTAGGTGGGACCGGCGTCCGATTGAGAATGGCTTCCGTAATAACCGCCGAAGTTTCTCCGCGAAACGGCAGAACGCCAGTAGCGATTTCATAGAGCACTACGCCGAACGAAAAAAGATCCGTTCGACCGTCGAGCTCTTTGCCGCGCAATTGCTCGGGCGACATATAAGCGACGGTGCCGACCGCAGTTCCCGGGCTGGTCAACCCAAGCCCGCTCACGTCCGCGCGCGTCTGCGACTCTCCGCTGGTAGGCTTGGCCGCGCGCGCGATTTTCGCCAATCCGAAGTCGAGAATCTTGGCGTGTCCGCGATCGGTCACGAAAATATTTGCCGGCTTAATGTCGCGATGCACAATCCCCTTGGCATGCGCGGCTTCGAGCGCGTCCGCCACTTCGATGCCAATATTCAGCAGCCGCTCCAGCTCGAACGGGCTGCCTTGAATCATGTGCTTCAGCGTTTGTCCGCTGAGGCACTCCATGACAAGGAAGAGATGCCCCTCGTGCTCACCAATTTCGTGGACGGTACAAATATTAGGATGGTTCAACGCCGACGCCGCGCGCGCCTCGCGCCGAAATCGCTCCAGCGCCTGAGGATCTTCCGAGGCTTCGTCCGGCAGAAACTTCAACGCGACGAAGCGGCCGAGCGCCGTGTCTTCCGCTTTGTAGACTACTCCCATGCCACCGCCGCCCAGCAATTCCACAATGCGGTAGTGGGAAATCGTCTTCCCGATCATCGTTGACGAGTGGCCTGTGCCCGCGTCTTAGGGGGAACACGGGCGCAGTCATCTTAGGAGGATTTGTGCGTGTCGTCAACGTTGGAAAGTGTAGGGTGGTCGTCCAGTTTGGATTTCCGCGGACTGGTGTTGGAAGTGCCACTCGCGGATATAAGCCCATACAAAGAGGACGCCAGCCAAGCCGCTATGCGGATCGAAAGGGAAGCTACGAAGTAGCGAAGCGATACTCAGACGTGGTTAGTTGCCTCTTAATAAAATCAGCCAACAAAGGCACGGCAAATGAATACTTGCCGTGCCTGTTTTTATAGACTAGCCCAGCCTGACAAAGAGATGCCAACATTTGATTGGCGTAGCTGCTACTAAAAGGCTTTTCGAGCATTCGATTGGCTTCGTTCTCCACTACATCTTGGACAGTAAATTCCAGGTCGCAGTTCGGCAGTGTCGACGCGACCCATAGGATTTCTCGTTGTCGATCGGTCGCCCTAGCCCAACGACCGGCAAAAAAATCGGCATCCAGTTTTCTCATAATGTCCGCTATGGGGATGTTGGGAGGCTTCCGTCCAGCGTTCAGTGCCTGTACCCATACGTCGAAAACTTCGCGGCACACGTATTGGACGAAATATGGGTATCCACGCGTTACATTCCAAACAGTCTCGGCAGACTCTTCTGAGAAATGAATCGGGCAGCCCTCCTTTCGTACCGGTACTTGCATTGCCTCCGCTGTTTCTCCTTGATTGAGCGGGTTGAGAAAGACGACATGAAACATGCGTTCAGAAAAGGTCCGGGCCTCTACGAGTTTAGGGAAGAGGGTCGGTAGTCCAGTCAGGGCCAACATAAAACAAACGCCCTTTCTCTGTAGCGATTGGAAGAGATCGAGCAGGAGGGACAATGGATATTGGTCTTTTGCCTTGTGGTCGGCTAGATTTTGCGCCTCATCGTAGGCAAAAATGATTCCTCGCCTGCCAATCCCCTGCACGTAAGGCCACACAAATTCTAAAACCGATTTCAGTTTATCAATGACCAAGCCTGGGGTTTGGTCGTAGCTAGCCTTCAAAGATTCGTAATTCAACGGAACAGCAATGTCTTCTCCCACAAATCCTGCTTGTGGCTTTCGAACCGTAACCACTAAGGAGCTGGTTACGACCGATAGGTCAGTTAGCAAGCGGGTAGCGAGATTCTCCTCGCTGATACTAGTTGATTCCGAAAGGTCAGTTCCCGCCCACAGCCACCCTGCTTGGATCGCCATCGGCTTGAAACGTTCTAGCAAAACTGTCTTGCCCAGGCCCCTTAGCCCTGTCAAGACTAGATTCTTGAGGATTGTGTCCTGCTCCAGAAGTTCCTTAAACTCCTTCGTTTCGTGCTCTCTACCGGCTAAGTAGGGAGGCATGTGACCCGCGCCGGGTCGAAAAGGATTTTTGATGTTGTTGATAGTGTTTGGTTTATCCTTTGCGGCAGCCATGAGAACCTCCTAACGACGGGGGCGGGGAGTTCCGCCGTTATGACGAATATAGGTTGCTATATATTTATTGTCAAGTATAAATTTATTATAACGTTATAATTTATAATTTAGACTAAATTTAGCTTGACTTCTAATTAAACCTTGATATGCTACCTCGCATGAACCACCTCGCGCCCGATGAGCGTATCGCTGTTATCTCCGCAGGAGTCGAAGGAGGTTCGATTGGTGCTGCCTGCCGCATTACCTCGGAGCACATGCGAGACGTTGCTGGCCGCACGCGCAGTCGAATCCAGCTAACTATCGACGGTCACCGCGTCCATGCGGACGCCGTAGAGAATGCTTTCGCAGCGGATATTGATTACGCGATGCTGGTTAAGTTGTACGGTGTCTCGAATGACAGCCCAGAATCGCCCTACGGCCCAGCTACTTGCATCGAGGGAGTTGCTAACTCTTGTGCGGAAGGAGCGGTTTCGTCTACGCGAAAATTGTTGACTTTCAGCGGGGGTAATCCGATGCTTGTGAAGATATAAAGCCCGGAGTGAGGAGCAACGTTAGCGAGCGCTCTCCTCACCCGAGCCGTGGGGACGTAGCTCAAACGGACAGAGCACGGGGTTCGTACCCCGGAGATGCCAGTTCGAGTCTGGCCGTCCTTTCCAATTGGCCGCAGGTCTTGCGATCTACAGCCAATGCTTTTTCTAATGCGCCAGTAGCTCAGTGGTATCCGTGTCTTGACCGGCCCGGTGTAGAGCAGCCGCCTATTAAGCGGAAGGTCGAGGGTTCAATCCCTTCCTGGCGCATCAGAAAACTTTTCAAAGATTGAATCTCGCCTCTGAAGGCAATCAGCCAACTTCCTCTGGCCTGAGGCGATGAAGGAAAGTCCGAGCAAGACGGGAATCATAATTGGCACTTGACAGCCAGTCAATCCCGAAATCCAAGTATAACCCCACGCTCGAAACTCACGCTGGCCAAAGGGCCATGTCTTACCGCGTGGTACCTTTTGATACCAAAGAGGACAATATCATAACTTGATGTACGATGTAAGCCTAGTTTTCATGAGTACCAAGCTAGTCAAACTCGATGTGCCGGAATCTCTTCACAGGCGAATAAAGACCGTCGCCGCGTCGAAAGACAGGAAGATTCCCGATTACGTGCTAGAGCTACTAGAGGAGCACGTTCCTAAGCACATCACTTTTTTGCCTGAAGAGGCGATAGACGAGCAAGCGAAAAAGCAGATGGGCAAAACGAAGACCAAATCAAACATCAACTAAAGTCAGACTTCGCCGCTGCCGAGTGTGGCGCGGGAGCCGCCGCCGGTGTTGGCGGCTGACACTCCTGTCGGCGGAAGTTGATCCAATTTTTATTCTGCAATCACCCCCCAACGTCAAGGGCAGACAAAGGCGTCCGCCCCCCATGTTTGTACGTCGTTCATTCTCCGCGCAGCAGGTGCCAGGCTTCTCTGTAGCAAGCATGCTGGGAGAGCGAATTATGAGGCGACAGATTGATGGCTGAGCTCGATGCTTCAACCGGGATGAAGTACCAGATATCGAGTGGAATCACATAGATGGCGAAAAAATCTATATCTGCGGCGGTGTAGGGATTTTTTCCGCGCCCGTCGATGGAGCAGACGTAGTGATTGTTTCGCTTGCAGCTGGTGGATTTGATTTGCACGCGCAGGAAGCGACCGCCGGTCTCGACGACGACGTCGTAGCGGCTGCTGTCTCCCCAGGGTTTGATTACGCGCAGGCCGTGCTCGGTGGCGCGGGTCATGAAAAGCAGTTCTGTCCACTCGCCGCGCAGCTTGAAGCCGTTTTTGGGCGTTTTGCCGTCTCTGAACATTGAATTGTCCTGGAAATAGAAAACGCGGCCAGAAGGGCCGCGTCTGAGAATTGATCTCTAGTTCAATGCTAGCACTTTCGAGGGGTAAACTAGGACATGGTTTCCAACTTTATATTTGGCTTGTTGTCATTAAGTTAAGTGCGATCGTGTAATTTTGCCCTATTGACAAGGGTTTTCTGAGGTTTTGTATAACCGGCAGCTAATGGTGCAATTAGGCGCCACAGAGCTCTGAATTTCCCGGCAATCCCTGCCTCCTACTGAATCAGAGTCCCTCCGTTGGTCGGCTCTTCTTCTGGCGGAATCACTACCGCTGCGGCTACTCTGTCTCCGGCTTCGATGTTCAGCAGGCGGACGCCTTGGGCGGATCTTCCCGACTCGCGGATGAATTTGGATTCGATGCGGATGATTTTGCCGTACTGGCTGATCAGCATGACCTCGGCGTCTTCGGTGACCTGCGCGATGCCGACGACTTTGCCGTTGCGTTCGGTGGTCTTCACGTTGATCACGCCTTTGCCGCCGCGATTGGTGAGGCGGTATTCGTCGGCGGCGGTGCGCTTGCCGTATCCGTTTTCGGTGACGGAGAGGATGAGCGAGCCTTTCTTGCCCACGTCTTCGACTTCGAGCGTCGAATCGGCGGGATCTTTCGCGGGAGCAGGTGGCAGCACCGCATCGGGCTTGACCGTTGTCGCCATTCCAACGATGTAGTCTTTTTCGCCGAGATTCATGCCGCGCACTCCGGTCGCGTTGCGGCCCATGGAGCGGACATCGGTCTCCTCGAAGCGGATGGCTTGGCCGTCGTGCGAAGCGAGGAAGACGATCTGCACGCCGTCGGTCAGGCGCGCGGCTACCAGCTCGTCGCCCTTTTCGATGTTGATGGCGATGATGCCTCCGTTGCGGACGTGGGAGAAATCTTTCAGGTCAGTCTTTTTGACCGTGCCATTGCGAGTGGCGAAGAAAACGTATTTGCCTTCTTCCTCGAGATTGCGGACGGCGAGAATGGTGCGAACCGTCTCGCCAGGTTGCAGCGCGAGCAGGCTGCCGACGTGTTTGCCTTTGCCGGCTGCGCCTACGTCGGGGATTTCGTAGACCTTGAGCCAGTAGACGCGTCCGTTGTTGGTGAAGATGAGAAGGTAGGCGTGGGTCGAGGCGATGAAGAGATGTTCGACGAAATCCTCGTCGCGCGTCTTCATGCCCATGCGCCCCTGGCCTCCGCGTCGCTGATTGCGGTAGGTGGAAATCGCGGTGCGCTTCATGTAGCCGGAATGGCTTACGGTGACGGCCATTTGCTCGTCGGCGATCAGGTCTTCGAGATGGATTTCGGCGGCTTCGTCTTCGATGACGGTGCGGCGTTCGTCGCCGTAAAGCTTTTTGACTTCTTCAAGCTCTTTGATGATCACACCGCGGAGTTTTTTCTCTGAGCCTAAGATCGCTTCGTAGTCGGCGATGTTGCCGCGGGTAAGATTCAACTCTTTGTTGATTTCGTCGATGGAGAGCCGGGTCAGGCGATGCAATTGCAATTCAAGGATGGCATCGGCCTGAATGCCGGTGAAAGGCTTTTCGGGATCGAGCTTGGGCGTGCGCCCGTGATGTTGATTTCGATCTTCTTGCCGCCGAAATAGGCGACCAGGTTTTCGCGGGCATCGGCACGGTTGGCGCTGGCACGAATGATGACGATCACGTTGTCGAGATGATCGAGCGCGATCAGGTAGCCTTCGAGGATGTGCTCCCGATCTTTAGCTTTGGCCAGCAAAAACGAAGTGCGCCGCCGAACCACATCCACGCGATGATCGATAAAATGCTTGATGGCCTGGATCAGGCCCATTTCCTTTGGCTGCCCATTCACGACAGCCAGGAAAATCATGGAAAAACCTTCCTGCATCGACGTGTGCTTGAAAAGCTGGTTGAGCACGATCTGCGGCTCGCCGCCGCGCTTCAGTTCAACCACGATGCGCATGCCATCGCGATCGCTCTCATCCCTGATATCACTTATGTCGTCGATGATCTTGTCGTTTACTAGTTGCGCCATGCGTTCGATCAGGCGCTTTTTGCTTACTTGATACGGGAATTTCGGTGACGACGATGGCTTGACGATCTTTGTTAAAGGTTTCGATGCCGGCTTTGGCGCGCATCATGAAGCGTCCACGGCCGGTCTTGTAGGCTTCGTAGATTCCGGCTTTGCCGTGAATGATTCCGTACGTCGGGAAGTCGGGGCCTTTGACGATGTTTAGAATTTCGGGGAGCTGCGCGGCTGGGTTGTTCACCAGCAGGATCGTGGCTTCGACGATTTCCGTGAGATTGTGGGGCGGGATATTGGTCGCCATGCCAACGGCAATTCCATTCGATCCGTTGACCAGAAGATTGGGGATGCGCGTGGGTAGAACCGTGGGTTGCGATGTTGGAGTCGTCGTAGGTTGGCTCGAAGTCGACCGTATCTTTGTCGATATCGGCGTTGAGATCTTCCGCCATGCGGGCGAGGCGACACTCCGTGTATCGCATGGCCGCGGGAGGATCGTCATCAACCGAGCCGAAATTTCCTTGCCCATCGATCAGCGGATAGCGCAACGAAAATGGTTGCGCCATGCGAACCAGCGCGTCATACAAAGCGGTGTCGCCATGAGGGATGGTACTTTCCCATGGTCTCGCCGACAACTCTGGCGCACTTCACGTACCTGCGATTGTGCAGCAGGCCGGAGTCGAACATGTGGTAAAGAATGCGACGGTGCACGGGTTTCAATCCGTCGCGCACATCAGGCAGCGCACGACCGATGATCACCGACATGGAATAGTCGAGATACGACCGGCGCATCTCTTCTTCGATATTTACGGGTTGAATGTTCAGCGCGCCGGGATTGCCGCCTTCGCCGGGCGGGGGCGGGGTTAATGGAAGTTCTGGATTTTGATCGTCTGGCATTTTGCGGTTCTCAGGTTTAGCTTCAGTTCTCGGTTCTCAGTTCCTGGTTCTAAGTCGAGCGACGGTAACCCGTTGCATTTACAGTAGCTTACTCGTTTGTTGGATACTAGCTCATTATAGCATAGGAGGGATTTTTCATGGTTGAGTCGTAGGTTCGGATACGGGAATCAACCACCAGGATTGAGCGGCACCCAGGACGGAAAGTCCGGCGCAGATTAGCATCACCAGGCGGAAACCGTAAACGAATGCCTGGTTGATCGAAGTCTTGATTTCATTCGACGTATTGCGGTCAAGCCCCTGGAGGTATTTCGAGAGCGGCAAGTTTGACATAGTTCGATTTAACGTTCTTTCTCTGCTCGGTCGACAACGGCACGCCTGCGAGGCTGCGATTGAGGTGGGTGCTGAATGACTGAACCATCACGATCCCGAGCACGGCGACTGCGAGTAGTCCGGCGATACGTGCGACGGCGTTGTTGATCCCGGAGGCCGTTCCCGCGCGATCCTGGTCGACCGCGCTCCATGACCACGGTGGTGAGAGGAGCGACGCTGACGGTCATGCCGAAACCGAGCACGGTGAATGCTGGGAAAAATGTGCTCCAGTAGCTGCCTCCGATGGATGGCATGGCGAAAAGGAAGAAGCCGACGGCTGTGATGAGAGGGCCGACGATCAGTGGCAGTCTGGGCTCCGTAACGCGCTATCAAACCTCCCGCCCAGCGAGACAATGCGGACATGAGCAGGATGAATGGAAGCGCGGCGGCGCCGGTAGCGGTTGCGGTATAACCCTGGACCTGAATGAGGTTCAAGGGAAACAGGAAGAAGAAGATTCCTGTGGCGGCGTAGAGGAACAGCGTTAGCAGGTTCGCGCCGCTGAAAGACCGCGACTGAAATAACTGCAAGGGGACCATGGGTTCCGCGACACGAGCCTCAACAAGAAAGAAAGCAATCAAGCATAGGACGCCGATCGTCAAGGCTCCAAAGACAAGCGGGTTTCCCCAGCCGAGACGAGCAGATTCGATGAGACCGTAAACCAATCCTCCCAGACCGACGGTGACGATTGCAGCTCCCAGCCAATCCACGCGCTTGGCCGCTGTACTCCTGCTCTCGGGAACATGCTTCAGTGAAATGGCGATCACAGCAGCTGCGAATGGAAGGTTGAGGAAGAATGCCCATCGCCAGGAAGCGTGCTGGATCAGCCAGCCGCCAAGAACCGGTCCAAGCGCAGTGGTAATTGCGGTAAATCCGGACCAGGTTCCGATGGCTCGACCGCGTTCCGCCCGGTCAAATGAAGCGCTGATAAGAGCCAAGCTTCCGGGGACCAGGAAGGCGGCGCCCAGCCCTTGAATCGCGCGCGCGATGATCAGTTGATGAATGGTTGGTGATAAGCCACACCATACGGATGCGATTGCGAAAACTGTGACGCCCATCAGGAAAGTGCGACGGCGTCCGAACAAATCTCCGATAGAACCACCGACGAGAATGAGCGCTCCGAGAAGCAGACCATACGACTCAATCACCCACTGTGCGTCAATCACGGTCGCGCCGAGGCTGGATTGGAGAGCAGGCAATGCGACGTTCACGACCGTGCTGTCGATGAAGGCCATGCTGGAAGCGAGAATTGCCGCGGCCAGGATCCACCTTCCCGCCGTAGGTGACCTTGGGGCAACCGAGGATCCGGTTCGGATGGCGAGTTCATCACACGGCGGTCTCACCGTCGCTATGATGATCGGGCGGCGCGAGAAGGTGCGCAAAACTGCTTAGCGTGATGGGGAAATCGACATTGCAAGCAATGCCTGCATGGGAAGCACTACGGTCTGGTTACGACTTCGTTTGGTCCTGAGGGTAGAGTGAAGCGGATGCCGGCTTGGTGATTGGCTTGGATTGTGGCGGGAATGTTGAGTGCGGAGACTTGGATGTTTTTTGTCCAATGACCGCTTTGCCAATAATCTCCGCTGGCGTAAATGGTGCTGCCCACGATGGCGTATTCGGGCACCTGCTCGCGATGACCATCCTTGAAGATCAGCACCGCGGGCGCGAGCTCAGTGGGCGTTGCTGAGTGATTTGCGGAGAACTGGTCGCATCGGCTTCCGCGTAATCGAGTGGGTGCATTAGCGCCGCGTTCTGCCGATTGCTGCCTTCCGCCGAAACGAACATACCGATTTCCCTGCAGCTCGATCATCAGCGGCTCGGATTTTATTTCTGGCTGGGTTTCAACGGGAGGCGCGGGCTGCACCACAACAAATTGCGGTGGGACGGCCACTGGCGCGACGGGATAGTCCGCATAAAACGGATCGCCGAGGAAAATTGCGCCAGCGCCCAAAAGAACGGGAATAGGGACGTCCAGCAAAGGAAACATTGACGCCTCGCGAGAAACCAGAAGGCGTCCCCACCGCTAGCACCTCGCATTTGTGCGGTTGAACTGGGCGCGAGAATCGTTACCCCGAGCAGCACCGCTAACGAAAACATGATCGGCGCGAAGATGCGCGGGTTAGGACATATCTCTAGTTCGCTTCGTTCGGCGCGGGAAGCTGGAAGTCGATGCCACGGTCGTCGTTTTGTTTCGCCGTGGCGGTCAGGTCCAGGTCAGCAAGCGAAATCTTCTGTCGATGTCCGCGGTCAAGTCGAACAGGGTGTTGCCGACGATTGCGTAGTTCGCAACTTCGACTTGATGACCGTCTTTGAACACCAGGATGGTCTGAGGCTGATCGGAAGCCGGTGCTAGGCTGCGCAGTCGAATCATAGGCTGGATCGTGCTGCTGGCTGTAGTTGCTTGCGCGGCTCGAATATGGGGCCGGAGGTGGCGCAGGAGCTGGCGTGGTCCCTGAACCGCGACGGTCAAAAATTGTTGGCCCGCCGTTGTAGTCGCCGGTGGATCATCGGCGAACGTCATTGCCGGAATCGTAATAACCGTAATAGGGCGCGGCGTAGAGCCCGGCTCCCCACGGAAGGTACGCGTCCTTGCGATGATGAGGGTGCTGGGCGTTCGGCGGTTGGGCTCGGGGGAGCCATCGTTACGCCCCTGAAGCAGCAAGTGGGAGAATTAGGTGTATAACCGCGCGGACCGAGCGAGGTAACGCTTGGAGCCACTCCATTGACTTGACGACCACCAAATCCGGGCGACGTGACTGAGGCAGGCATGCCGTTCACTTGGGCGCCCGCTGTGGGGATCAGAGAACAATCCCAGAAAACCAAGTGCGAAAACAAGGTCAAGCAAAAGCCGTTCCGGTCGGCTCGATTCAGCCGTTTCACCGGGACATCATACTCTAGTTTTCGTTCGCATGGCGCACTCCCCCTGTAAATATTAGAACATGAGAGGGGGTGGAAGTTGCGTGCCTAAAGAGAATTACTTTCGTGCTATGGGGCGGTTTGTGTCCGGGCTAAGTAGCTGAAAAGCCACGCCCTGCGTCTTAGGGCCGGTGCTGCCCAATAGTTGCGCCACGGAAGCGACTTGGGCCGGAACGACTTCCAGTTTTCCTGGGACTGGGGCATAGTTGTACGTGAACAATCTGGGGTCCGAGTGGCCCCGACGGACTCAGGCTTAACTAAGCGAGAAAGGTCGGAATTGCTATGAGACGTATGCTTCCTGTTCTGCGCAGCTTGGCCTCAGCCTTCTTCCTCGCCGGCCTGTGCCTGCAAAGCGTATTTGGCCCGGTGGCGGCACAAGCCAAGTACGCGCCTTTGCGGTTCAATTACATTCCATTGCAATCGACGGAGTCGGTGGCAGCGCGTCTGGCTGCTCAAAATGCTTTGTTCAAGGAGCAGTTCGAAGATGACATGCGGTCTTCTCCGGAAAGCGAGAGTGCCAGGGGAGACTACCGGGATAACGCAATGCTGGATGATTATTCTCTGGCAGCCAGCGTGAAGCAGAACGCGGTCGATCGCGCGTATCGCGCGAAGCTCGCGGCGATTTCTACCGAGGGGTTTCCCGAGCAGGATCGTATCTCGCACGATCTCCTGCTTCACGTTTTGGACAATCGCATCGCGGACTACGAGCTGAAGAACTACGAGATGCCCATTTCGCAAATGCAGGGCATCCACAACAGCCTGGCCGATCTTCCGAACTCCGTGCCGCTGGATACGGTTCAGCACTACGAAGATTACATTGCGCGTTTGCATCAAATTCCGCGGCTTTCGAGCAAACCATCGACGTGCTTCGCCAGGGAGAAAAAGACGGATTGATGCCGGTGCGGATTTTGCTCGAGCAAATCCCGGCGCAATGCGAAGGCACGATTACCGAGAATCCATTCCTGGCCCCGACAAAGAAGTTTCCGGCTTCGATCTCTGCTGCGGACCAGAAGCGGTTGACTGCGGAGATCGTGGAGGTGGTGAATTCGGAAGTGTTGCCCGCTTATCGCCGCTTCGCGGAATTCATCGCAAAGGACTATGCTCCGCATGGCCGCAGCACGATCGGGTTGAACAGTTTGCCCGACGGCGCTCGACGGTACCAGCAAGCGATTCGAGAGCAAACGACCACGGAGATGTCACCGGCGGAGATTCATGCGCTGGGTCTGCGCGAGGTCGAACGAATCAATGGCTTGCTCACCGATCTTGCGATCAAAGCGGGCTACAAAGATCTGAGCAGCTTTCGCGCCGCGATCAACAGTGATCCGAAGTACATACCGAAATCTGCGGATCAGATCGTCGAAGATTTTCGGCGCTATGTTGGCCAGATGCAGCCGCATCTGCCAGAACTGTTCGGGGTTTTCCCGAAAACTCCGCTGACCGTGGAAGCTGCGCCTGCCTCCCAACCCAACAATCCCACACACTATGTTTTTGGCACCCCGGATGGCAGCCGGCCAGCTCGCGTCGTGGTTGCCACTTCCAACTATGCGCACCGAAAATTGGTGAGCGACGAGACACAGGCTTATCACGAAGGCATTCCCGGCCATCACATGCAGATTTCCATTCAGCAACGGCTCACGGGGCTGCCGGAGTTTCGTCTTCACGTCATCAACAATGCATACGCCGAGGGCTGGGCGGTCTATGCGGAGGCGCTGGGCAAGGAGATCGGATTTTTCCAGGATCCCGCCTCAGACTATGGACGGCTCAATCTGGAGTTGATGCGAGCGGTCCGCCTGGTTGTGGATACGGGAATTCATTCCGAAGGTTGGACTCGCGAACAGGCCGTGGCTTACTTCCGCGAGAGCGGCGCCGGAGACGAGCCTACGATTCAAGCTGAAATTGATCGGTATATTGCATGGCCGGCTCAGGGGCTTAGCTACCAGATCGGCAAGCTCAAGATTCTCGACCTGCGCGATCGCGCCAAGCAGCGGCTCGGTGCACACTTCGATATCAGGGCCTTCCACGATGAGATCCTGGGCGGAGGAAGCCTGCCGCTCGACATGCTGGAAGCCCGCGTCGATAACTGGATTGGAAGTCAGCTTCCGAATGGCGCTGCCAGATGAAGGCTGCGGGCGGCGCCGTGCTATGACGGCTTTCCGACGCGCACCAGTTCAGCCAGATTCCAGAACGCGTTCGCCAGCAGAAGTCCCCAGACGCAGGCAGCCGCGAGATCGCGCCTCTGGGTCTCCAGCATGTCAGAAGCAATCGCTGCGACGAACACAAACCAGAATGGCGTGGCGATGAGCTGGAATCCGAATCCAGGATAGTGCGGTGCGCCCAGGCTGAGCAGAAGAAACAAGGCGGCAATCATCAGAGGCGCCGTATTGCCAAAATACCTTGAGCGGCGCCAGACGAAATATGCAACCAAAGCGATTGGGATCGCCAGCAAGAGCGCTGGGCCACTCTGCCCGGTTTGCGCGAGAACCCGCATATAAGTTCGTGGCGTAAGAAAAGCCGACCATGTGATTCCGAAAAAGTGGGCGTGGCGAATGCTGTGCCAAAAAACGCCGGGACGAAACAGATAACAAGCGAACAAGAGCAGGAACGCAACCCCGCAGGCTGCCGCCCAAATCGCAGCCGCCGCTGGCCGCCTCGTCGGCGCCAGATAGAGCATGAACCCGAGCGCGATCGGAATCAGGATGACCAGTGAAAACTGAGAGCCGATGGCTAGCGCAAGTGAGAGTCCGAGTAACAGTATGCGCCGCCAGTTCCAAACCACAACTTCGCGCGGAGCGTATAAAGTGTGGGCGGCCGCGATGGCCGTGAAGATGGCTCCGAAAGCGCCCCAGGCCGCGCCCATCTCTGGCTGTGCGGCGTACAGGGTGCTGCTGCGGAGGATCACGGGCGAAACGCAATATAGCGTCAGCGCAATGTAGCCACCGGCGTTTCCGTAGAGCCTGCGCGCCACATACCACAGGGACGCGCCCAGGAGCAGGCCGAAAATCAGATAAGGAGTTCGCGCCAGCCATCCCCAGTAATGAAAGGATCCAGACTCGGATGTGCCCGTCCAGCCCAGCAGCGGGGCGGAAGCCAACAGATACCACAGCGGGGAGTGGTTGGGATCGTAGCCATCGTTCTGCTCGACTTCGGGCGGTGTCGGGGTTCCAGCCTCCATGCGCTCGACGGATGGCGTCCCCGCGATCGAATCGCCGCTCCATTGCTGCAATCCTTCCACCACGCGGAAAAGCTGAGAAGATTCAACTTCGTTTGGCTCGGTGCCCCGGACCAACAACCAACCACACTGCGCCAGGAATCCGAGGAGCAAAAATCCCGCCAACACCTGAGGCCTGCCGAAACGCTCGCGCGTAAGAAATTTGCTCATGAAAGGGACGGCGAGTGTTTTACCATGTCCGGGGATGATTGGGGAAACTTCCGCCATGGACGAAGCAAAAGAGGGCTCGTTCTCTGAGAATACAGGACCGGCGGGACAACAGCTCAATCAATCGGATCTTGGGTTGGCCACCGCCTCGCCTCCATCATTGCACACGCCGGCATTGCACCCGCCGGTGCATAACATCTTCATCGATGATCACGGCCTGAGAGCCGGATGGCGATTTCTGCTTTACGTCGGATTGTGGAGAGTGTTCCTGATTCTGATCACCACCCTGGTGCGATATGTGCAGCCGCATGAGGCGCACGGGATTTGGCAGGAATTGATCGCAGAATTGGAATTTCTGGCATCGGCTGTTCTGCCCACGCTGGTGATGGCCGCGATCGAGAAACGGCCTTTCGGCGATTACGGCCTTCCGCGAAAATGTGCATTTGGAAAATCGTTCTGGGTGGGCAGTGTCTGGGGCATCGTGGCCATTTCAGTGTTAGTGCTCGCGATCGGCGGGGTTGGCGATTTCTCCCTGGGTGGTTTGGCATTGCATGGCACACGAATCTTCAAATTCGCGCTTTTCTGGGGTGAATTGTTTCTTGTCGTCGGCTTGTTCGAGGAGTCTCTGTTGCGCGGCTATCCGCAATTCACGCTGACTCAAGGCATGGGTTTCTGGCCGGCAGCGATTTTGCTTTCGAGTTTGTTTGCGGCTTTGCACTTAGGTAATCCCGGAGAAACCTGGGTCGGCTTGCTCGCGGTCGCGGCCATCGGATTTTTCTTGTGTCTGACGCTTCGCCGAACCGGGACTCTGTGGTTCGCCGTCGGTTTTCACGCTGCGTGGGATTGGGGCGAGAGTTTTCTGTACTCCGTACCCGACAGCGGTGGGATGGTGACCGGGCACTTGATGCGTTCCTCGTTCCACGGCTCGCGCTGGATCACTGGAGGCTCGGTCGGGCCGGAAGGCAGCGTGCTGGTGTTTGTGGTGATGGCGCTGACCTGGGTGGCTTTTGACCGGGTTTATCCGGAGGCGAAGTACGGGCTCCGATGAGGCGCGCCCAGGCTCGAGCATTCACCGTGTTAAGATGTGTTCATGGCAAACACACGCAGCGCAACCCTTAGTATACGCCTCAAGCCAGAAACCAAGAAACGGTTGGCAAAGCTCGCAAATGCCTCGGGGCGTAGTTCGAATTTTCTGATTGCGGACGCTGTCGAAGCCTACGTCTCTGATCAGGAACGAATGCTGGCCGAGGTTCGTCAGGCGGATCGCCAAGTCAAGTCAGGACACTACATCAAGAACGAAGACATGAAAGCGTGGCTGCTGTCTTGGGGTACTGAGCACGAACTGCCGGTTCCAAAGTGCGTCTGCGGGAAAGCACACGATGACGAGACGCTGTGCCAGTAGAAATTGTCTGGTCTGTGTTAGCCCGAACCCGGTTGCGCGAGATTCGTGCTTACGTTGCGCGAGACAAACCGAAGGCGGCGGAACGGCTAGCCATGCGGATTGTTGCTGTGGTCGAAGCTTTAAGAAATCATCCCTACCTGGGCCGCGCCGGGGCAGAGCCTAATATCAGAGAGCTGGTGATCGGAGGCACTCCGTATATTGTGTTGTATCGTGTGCAGGGCCGACGAGTTACCATCGACACGATCTGGCATGGGGCGCACAGCAGGAAGAGCTAGATTTATGCCCGTGTCAGAATCATTTTCGTGCTTCGTTCGGGTACGGATCCACCCGGGCGAGCCGTGACGATCGATTCTACGCATCAGCCAGTTACTGCGGGTGCCTTCGCGACGAACAGCTGGCGGCCGGCCCAGCGCAGAACGCGCCAGCCGATGGCGGCGCCGCTGAGTATCGTTGCCATCCATAAGAGAATTGCGGGCAGGTAGAAAAAGAAAGAGAGTATGGAAGTGGAATAATCGATTAATCCTTCCAATCCCATTCGCGCGGCCAGCTTAACTTCGTAGAGTGGACGCCACGGAAGCCCGAACACTTGTGCTTCAGTTTCCTTTCGAAGTGAAACCGAGATGGCGACCAGTTCCACCTGCTTTGAGAGAGTATTAAATTCAGATTGCTGCCGATCAATCTCGCCGCCGACCTGGTTCAGCTTGTCGCTGACTTCGAGCGTATCTTTGACTGTGCGCGCCTGCCTAAGAATTACGAGGTATTGGGTTTCCTGCGCGCGCAGATTGCGGAGACGAGCCTGGTCATCGACGTATTGCGTGGACACGTCCTCCGCTTCTACGCGCTCGTTCTCGACCCGTTGGGCGAGACTCCGAATTGCAGTTCGGGTTGATTCGAATTTCGAGACCGGCACGCGGATCATCAGCGACGCGCTGGTCGCCTCCTGAGCACCGTTGGCTTCCCAGTTCATCAGGAATCCTCCCGCGCCTTCCGCAAGTTGCTGGATTTTCCCCGCGGCATCGGCGGGCTTTTCAACGATAAGCGCAATTGAGCTTGTTCGGACAATCTTGCGCTCATCCTCCTCCGCCAGCCGGGGAACAACACTTTTCTGGTATGCCGCGTTTACGGGCACACCTCCGACGATTCCTTCGGTCTGGAGCTCTTCGCGGACTGCCAGAGAGTTCGGCTGGAACCAATGCTGGTGACGGCTGTCTTCGATAGCCGCCAAGCCAGTAGCCCTGGATTCCGCTATTCCGCGAAAGTCCTGCCTAGGCTGAATTGCGCCGTAGTAGATTGCGGCGATTCCTGCGGCAATGAGCCATAGCTTTTCGAGCCAATTTCGATCTTTCCACCAAAGCGGAGGCCAAGCGATCACCATGTTAGTTCCCTCCAGCACTTAAGTTAGACCCGGCAAAAGGGAATTTTGTTCCCGTATCGTTCGATTGACGATGGATCGTGGTTGGGAGAAAGGTTTGCGGAGGATATTCGATCGGGGAAGAAATGAACTTCGGCGAACTAGGCTGGGCTGGACGGGCGAGGACGCCCGTCCCTCCACGAGCCTCTAGATATCCAGGTTCTTGACGTCGAGAGCGTTGTCTTCGATGAACTTGCGGCGGGCTTCTACGTCTTCGCCCATGAGCGTGGTGAAGATGGTTTCGCATTCAGCGATGTCTTCGAGCTTGACGGACAACAGGGTGCGGCGCTCCGGGTCCATGGTGGTTTCCCACAATTGTGGCGCGGTCATTTCACCCAGACCTTTGTAGCGCTGAATGATGTAATCCTTGCGGCCTTCGGCCAGCACGTAGTCGAAGAGATCGCGTGCCGTGGACTTTTCTACCAGCTGCGGCTCGGGCTTTTTCTTTGCGGCGGATTTTGCGGGCGCTGTCCGGTGCGGCTTTCTTCTCGGCACCGTCCTCGGGCTCGGCGTCGCCGTTGGCTATCTTCGCCTTGCTGGTTGAGACGCTCTTGGCGACGGTCTCGACTACGAACGGCGGCTCCATGTAGGGCTCGATTTGCTTGAACTTCGACAGCAGTTGGCGATACTCGGCAGTGGAGGCCAGTTCCCAATTGATCAAGTGTTCCGCGCCCTGCGCATTCACGTAGCGCGACTTCCCACAGATTGTGTTCTTCGTCGAAACGGCTTTCGACTTCCTTGAAGCCGCGTTCTTTTTGCAGCTTCTTCAGTTCTTTCTCCAGCTTCTCGATTTTCTTAGGCGCAGCTTTCTTGTCGCCTTCGAAATCGACTCGCTTGGAGAGATCGAGCTTGGGCAGAATGTCGGTGACGCGCTCGTCGCGCAAACGCTTGTCAACTTTGTCGAAGAGCTTGAGATACTCGTCGAGCACGTTCATGAAGCGCGACAGATTCGCGCCTTCGAGTTTGGCAGCGCCTTCGCCATAACGCACGACCAGGCCTTCCGACGCGCGCTTGACCAAAACTTTTACGTACTCGCGATCGTCCTTGATGTACTGCTGCGACTTGCCTTTCTTGATCGAGTACAGCGGCGGCTGCGCGATGAAAACATTGCCGCGCTTGATCAACTCCTGCATGTGGCGGAAGAAAAATGTAAGCAGCAAAGTGCGAATGTGACTTCCGTCGACGTCGGCGTCGGTCATCAGGATGATTTTGCCGTAGCGCAATTTGCTGGCGTCGAAATCTTCTTTGGAAATGCCCGTGCCCAGCGCCGTAATCATGGCGCGAATTTCTTCGTGCGCCAGCATCTTGTCGTAGCGGGCTTTTTCGACGTTGAGGATTTTGCCCTTCAACGGCAGGATGGCCTGGAAACGGCGGTCGCGTCCTTGTTTCGCAGTGCCGCCTGCGGATTCACCTTCGACCAGAAACAGTTCGCAGCGGTCCGGCTGCTTCTCCGAGCAGTCGGCAAGCTTGCCGGGTAGCCCACCCCCGTCGAGAGCGCCTTTGCGGCGAGTCAGATCGCGAGCTTTTCTTGCGGCTTCGCGGGCGCGGGCTGCGTCGATGGCTTTGTTGATAATCTTTCGTCCGACCGTCGGATTCTGTTCGAGATACGCGCCCAGACGCTCGTTGACGAACGCCTGCACGATGCCTGCAATGTCGGAGTTCAGCTTGCCCTTGGTCTGGCCTTCAAACTGAGGCTGCGGCAGCTTGACGCTGATCACCGCAACCAGGCCTTCGCGAACATCGTCGCCGGTCAGATTTTCTTTAACGTCTTTGAACAGGCCCATCTGCTGTCCGGCGTAGTTGATGGTGCGAGTCAGCGAGGTGCGAAAGCCGGAGAGATGCGTGCCGCCATCGACGGTGTTGATGTTGTTGGCGAAACTGAAAACCGTTTCGGAGTAGGCGTCGTTATATTGCAGGCCGATTTCCATGGTCACGCCATCGCGTTCGGCCTCCATGTAGATCGGTTTATCGTGCAACACCTGTTTGCCGCGATTGAGGTGCTTGATGAATTCCGCGATGCCACCGTTGTATTTGAATTGCGCGGTCTTGGGCTCGCCGGTTTTAGGATCGGTGGTGCGCTCGTCGGTAAGCGTGATCAGCAGGCCTTTGTTCAGGAATGCCAATTCGCGCAAACGCTGCGCCAGCGTGTCGAAGTTGTATTCGGTGACCGTGAAAATGCTCTTGTCGGGCAGGAAGTGGACTTTCGTCCCACGCTTCGTCTTTACCTCGCCCGCTTTTTTCAGCTTGCTGGTGGGCTCACCTTTGGAATAGGTCTGCTCCCAGGTGAATCCATCGCGCCAGATTTCCAGATCAAGTTCTTCGCTCAGCGCGTTCACGCAGGAAACGCCGACGCCGTGCAATCCGCCAGAAACTTTGTAAGAGGAAGCATCGAACTTGCCGCCGGCATGCAGCGTGGTCATGACGACTTGTGCGGCGGGAATCTTCTCGCCATCGATATCCATCGAATCGACCGGAATGCCGCGGCCGTTATCGATTACGGTGATGGAGTTGTCGAGATGGATTGCGACTTCGATTTTATCGGCGTATCCGGCGAGCGCTTCGTCAACAGAATTGTCTACGACTTCATAGACCAGATGATGAAGTCCCAGGTCGCCGGTCGAGCCAATGTACATGGCGGGACGCTTGCGGACGGCTTCCATGCCGCCCAATACTTTGATGGAATCGGCGGTGTAATCGCCGTTGCCGTTGACGGGGTTAGGCCCGCCAGCTCGATTCTTGGTGTCGACAATGGCGGTGGTTTCGATCTCTTTGTTGCCATTCAGCTCCGTGGAAGATGGGCCGGATTCGAGGCTCTGGCCGGCGCGCATTTCCTGTGCTCTAAAATGAGGTCAAATGACTGAAATTATTAACACTTACGACGTCAGGATTTATAAGCAATTATAGCATAGTTCAAACCGCTTTTGGACGCAGAATCGAGCCGGTAAACCGCTTTTCTCGTGCCATTTAGGGAGGTGTTGGGCGGGCGGAACTGCATCCCGTTTTCGGCAATCGAGTTCCGGACTCATTTGCGCGGAGCTGGCGTTTCTTTTCTGGCGAAGCTCAAGCCTTCTACAAGCTGGTCCGCTTCGTCTTCGCTGCCGGCAATGAAAGTAAACGAGACGACGTAGCCCTTTCGATCATGACCAGCGTGCTCTGGTGCATGGTTAGATTGCCGAGTGCTTTGCTGAAGTCGCTGCGGACGAGTTGTCTGTCGCCAACGTGGAATTCGTAAGGCTCGTTGACGACGGCTAGCCCCTTAGCCTTGGTCAGTTCGGTCAGCGGGCCGAAATATTGCTCGGCACTTCGCAGGCCGGGATAAGAAGCCACTTCTTCCGCCGCCACCACGACCGCGGAATTCACCGTGTCGCCAGTGGCTTCGGGAGGACGCTCGAATGTAGCAAGAAGGAGGATGGACTTGTTCGCGGAGTTCGAATCTGCACTCGAATCTTCGCTGGAGTCTTCTCTCATCTCCCGGGTACGATCGACCCAGCCAAAGGGTGTCTTGTAAGTAAATCCAAACGTGGTGTTGCGGTAGACGCCGTCGACGATGGCGCCGGAATCTGGCTTCGCCGCGGTCTGCGAAGGCGCTGGTTTCAGTGCTTGCTGTGCTGGTAACGTGCAAGCCAGCAGAGCCACCGCAAAAATCATAAGAAGTGCGCGCGCCAGGAAGTCCATCTGCCCAATGTTACAGGAGATGGGCCCGATGTGAGACATGGCAAGCGACGTCTCTGCGGTCGGCGCATTACGCCGCTATTCCCAGTGGAACGGGTTGCGCGCAGTGCGCACAGCGCTTGGCATCGATGGGAATCTCGCTCAGGCACTCCGGGCACTTCTTGGTTGTGGGATCGGCGGGCGCCGGGGCTTTGCGCATGCGCGCGACCAAGAGATTTACCGGGGTTACGACGAAGAAATATACAGCCGCTGCTACCAACAAAAACGAGATTCCGGCATTGACGAAGTCTCCGATAGCAAACATGCTGCCGTTGACGGTGAACTTGATGGCGGAGAAATCGGGCTTGCCGACCATCTGCTGCAATCAGCGGAGTGAGCAAATCTTTTGTGAAAGCTGAGACCACCGAGGCAAACGCCGCGCCAATGACGACGCCGACTGCCATGTCGATTACGTTGCCGCGAAGAATAAATTGCTTGAATCCGCTGAGCATGTGGCCCTCCCTTAAGAGCGACCACTTTACGGCGGATAAAGGCCGCCGTCGAAGTTTACGCGCTGTTGGGACGGGTGAGTGCGCGTCAGATTCTCATCGGCATCACGATGTAACGGTATTTGTATTCTTCGCTTTCAGCGGGACGCATCTGGCCGGCGGACTGAGAATCCTTGAATTCGAGTTTCACGTCTCCGTTTCCGGTTGCTTTGAGAAAATCTAAAAGATATTGCGCGTTGAATCCGATCTGGATCACATCGCCGTTGTAGTCGATTTCAAGCGAGTCTTCGGATTCTCCGGTTTCAGTCGAGGAAGCCGAGAGTTTCAGCTCACCTTTTTCCAGGCGCATCTTTACGGCTCGCGAACGTTCGTCGGCAAACTGCGCAACGCGAGAGATCGCCGCCGTCGAGTTCTTCTCCGTGGACAGTAATGCTCTTGTTGTTGTCCTTCGGCAACACGGCTTCGAAGTTGGGGAACTGGCCGGTGAGTTGGCGCGAGGTCAGAAGCCTTTGGCCGATGCGGAAGAAAAGCGTGGACTCGTCCTTCGCGAACTCGATTTCCTCGGCATCGGTCGAATCGAGCAATGACTTCAATTCGTCCATCGCCTTCTTTGGGACGAGAGTTTTCATTTCGCCGGAGACGCCTTCAAACTTTCCGCCAACTCGCTCGATGTGCGCTAAGCGGTGTCCGTCGGTAGCGACCATGGTGATCGATTCTGGCTTCAGCACCATCAGTGCGCCATTCAGCGTATAGCGCGATTCTTCACTGGCAATGGCAAACCCGGTCTTGGCAATCATGGACCGCAGAACCTGCGACGGGATTTTAACTACTCCAGCCGTTGGAAACGTGGGCAGGCTGGGAAAATTCGAACGCGCCATGCCGACCATCTTTGTATTCGAGCGGCCACAGCGGATGCTGACCCAGTGATTTTCCAAAGCTTGATGGTGATGTCCGCATCGGGCAGCAGCTTTACGTAGTCGTGCAGCTTGCGCGCCGGGAATCGTACAAGCGCCTTCTTTCTTCACCTTGGCCACGCACGACGTACGCAGACTGAGATCCAGATCGGTGGCGGTAAGCGAAAGCTTGTCGCCGGCAGCTTCAAATAAATAATTTGACAGGATGGGGATGGTCGTCTTACGCTCGACCACACCTTGGGTCGCCGTGAGCTCACGCAAGAGCTCGAACTTGCTGACCGTAATCTCCATGGTGGTAGTTCCCGCCGCTGATGCTATGGCTTCTACCGGCATAACCTGAGTCCCCCGCCAAGTGGCGCTACTTTCAATACATCCCTTATATCAAAAGAAAAACCTATAAGACCAGCAGGAACAGCAGGGAACCGGAGAAAAGATGGAGTTCAGCCTACTCGCCGATTCAACCCCCAACTGCTCGGTCAATTTATTCAGCAACCGGTTCAAATCCTTGTCGGTCTTGCGTACGCCGTCGATTTTCTCGACCGAGTGCAACACGGTCGTGTGGTGCTTACCGCCAAACTGGCGACCTATCTCGGGCAGAGAGGCTTCGGTCAGATGCTTGGCCAGATACATCGCGATCTGGCGGGGATAAACGATGGCGCGCGAGTTGTTCTTCGCCTTGATCTCCACCAACCGCAATCCGAATTGCTCTGCGACAGACTTCTGAATCGATTCGATGGTGACTTTCCGGGCCTGGGAGTCGATGAAATTCTTAAGCACCTGCTGGGTATAAGGGAGCGTAATCTCGGCCCCGATCAGCGAAGAGTGCGCTACCAGCCGGATGAGCGCTCCTTCCAGCTCGCGCACGTTCGAGCGAATATTGGACGCGATGTAAAGAGCCACGTCGGTGGGAAGAGTGACTTTTTCCTGCTCGGATTTCTTCTGCAGGATAGCTACCTTGGTCTCCAAATCCGGCGGCTGGATATCGGCGATCAGGCCCCATTCGAAACGGCTGCGCAGCCGGTCTTCGATCTCGGCTAACTCTTTCGGCGAACGATCGCTGGCAATCACGATCTGCTTCATCGATTCGTGCAGCGCGTTGAAGGTGTGGAAGAATTCTTCCTGAGTGCGCTCTTTCTGCGCCAGGAACTGGATGTCATCCACCAGCAGCACGTCGACGTTGCGAAACTTGTCGCGGAAGCTGGTCATCTTGTCGTAGCGCAGCGAGTTGATCATTTCATTGGTGAACTTCTCGCTGGATACGTAGCAGATGGCCAAATGGGGTTGCCGCTTGCTCACCTCATGGCCAATCGCCTGCATCAGGTGAGTCTTGCCCATACCAACACCGCCGTAGAGAAAGAGCGGGTTGTAAGCCTTCGAAGGACGCTCCGCAACCGCCTGACAAGCGGCGTGGGCAAACTGATTTCCGCTGCCGATGACGAACGCGTCGAAGGTATAGCGCGGATTGAGTTGCGCCGCTCCATCCCAATCGAAGCGCGACTGCGACGGGTGAGTTGCTGGAGCCGCGTAGCCGGAAAGGCCGCCGTCGTGGCGGAGGGGCGTGGCGGCTGGATCGTCCCCGGGGGAACGAACTTCACCTCCTGATACTCGAGGCCCAGATTGTCGAGCGCCTCCTGGATCAGGTCGGCATATTTGTCGCCCACCTGACAGAACTCAGCCTTGGGCACCCACACAAAAAGTGTGCCTCCGCTCGAATGGCTGTAGCGAGTGGGCTTGAGCCATGTGTCGTAGGAATGCCGGTTGATCTTTTTTTCTAGCGCGTCAAGGATGCGCAACCACGGATTGGGAGCAAGCGTTGGACTTGAAACAGACATAAGAAAATTCTTGGTGGCGCTACGTAAATCAGCGGCCTGAAAATTAAATGATTGCAGTAAGAAAGCGCTCATTTTCCAGCGCAGCAAGCTCCGCACTGCGGGGCGGTTTCGCTGGAGCGAGAAAAATTTTCAATGAGCAGGAACGGTCCGCATACTAGCACAAAAAAATTGTCTTGGTTGAAATTCTCGACAAAGATTTCGTTTGACCTCCACGATTCAAAACGCGAAGAAAAACTTCTGTCAAGTAGCGACTTTGTAACTGCCGCGGGCATGGTGCAGCAATCGACGAATTTGAATCAATCCACGGTCGCTCGACACTGAACCATAGCTGGTGCAATGATGCTCGGCGTCGACGGTCGCGACAATGTCCGGTTTGCCCGTCTGCCTTGGGTCATTTATACTTCTCATTCGCCCTACAGCTATTATTGCACCTACTAACTGAATCAGGAGCAGCTAAGTTTCATGCCCAAGCGCACTTTCCAACCTAACCGACGTCACCGCTCGAAGACGCACGGATTTCGTACCCGGATGAAGACCAAGAGCGGCGCAGCGGTGATCTCGCGGCGGCGCGCCAAGGGACGCAAGCGGGTGTCGGTGAAGCCCGGCTTCCGTGAGTAGTCGATTTCCTTTTCCGGAATTGACGGCAATTCCGCAACCTGAGTCTGGATCGTGAACTGTGTGAGCGGTCTCGCTCCGAACGGTGGTCTCAATCTGCCCGGCTCCGGCAAAAGGGCTCGATTTACGAGCAGCATGCGTCTGCTCCGGCACGCCGACTTCGAGCGCGTCTACAAAAAGGGCCGCCGCCACTTCGCCGCTCACCTTACAGTTTTTTATCTGCGGCGGGAGCAAGGCGAAGGGCTTCGCATCGGATTCACCGTGGGACGGGTTCTGGGTGGCGCGGTCGAGCGTAATCGCATGAAGCGACGTTTGCGAGAGTCGGTTCGTTTGCGTTGGCCGGGAGTTCCGATTCCGGTGGATGTGGTGGTCAATCCTAAGAAGTCCGTGCTCAAAGTTGACTTTGCTGAGTTGGAGAATGAAATCAGCCACGCTTTTGAAGTAATTCAAAAGTCGCTGGAGAGAGAGAAAAATTAGCACCGAGCAGAGTGGGGACCTCCGCTCTTCGCCTGTCCAGTCGAGCAAATCTCGGCAGAGATTGTTTTTAACTGACGCGAATACAGATGAGCCAGATTACCAAAAACCGTCGCGCTGTTCCTGCTCCGAGGATACAAATGGGCTGTGTCTCCCATGTTCTTACCGGCGTGCCGGTACGTGCCCTCTTGCTCCGAGTACGCGATGGAAGCGGTCGATCGTTACGGAGTTGCACGGGGTAGCATGATGGCGATCTGGCGAGTATTGCGATGCCATCCGTTTGCGAAGGGTGGGCTCGATCCAGTGATCAAACTGAAAGTGAGCGAGCCGTCACGCTTCGGCACGCCGGTTCAGGGCAGGGGCGAAACCGAGCTTTGCAGTCATTGAGAAAGTAAATTTGGCAGAATTCCAAAATCCTCAACAAGAACCAGGCATGGAGCGCCGGCTGCTCCTCGTCTTCGCGCTGACCTTTCTGGTCATCGTGTTGTTCCAGCCGATCCTCAAGAAGTATTTTCCGCAGGCGACTACGCCTGCTCCGGCGCCGCAAACCCAAAGCCAGGCTCCGACCCTTCCACCGGCGGCCGCCAGCAATCAAGTCCAGCCGAAGCAACCGCCGGTTCCGGTGCTCAATGCGGGAGCCACCAAGCAGGCGGCTTCCGAATCGGAAACGGTAGTCGAGAACGATCTCTACCGCATCACGTTTACCAACCGCGGTGCGCAGGTCAAGTCCTGGATACTGAAGAAATTTACCGACGATAAAGATCAGCCACTGGATCTCGTCAACAAAGCCTGGCTGCCGAGAAGTACGGTTATCCGCTCTCGCTGTGGACTTACGACGAGACCCAGCGGAATAAGCTGAATTCCGCGCTGTATCTGGGCTCCAGTTCGGGCGTTTTGCATGCCCCAGCCACTATCACATTTGAATACGCCGATGGCGATGTTGCCGTTCGCAAGAGTTTCAGCTTCGACCACACTTACGTCGTACACGTCGAAACGTCAGTCGTTTCCAGCGGAAGTGTAGTCGCGGCTTTCCCGGCGTGGCCTGCGGGGTTCGGAGACGAATCTACGCTGTCTTCCTACGCTGCCAGTCAAATTAATTATCAGTACAACAGCAACATCGAGCGGCTGGCCGTCAAGAAAATTAGCGGCGGCAATACGCTCCACATGCCATTCAACTGGGCGGGAGCGACCGATCAGTACTTCGCCGCGGTTTTCATTCCGGACGACTCGCAGAATTCCGCGTTGGTCACTCTTCGTAATTCGCTCAACGTTCCCAAGAATCCGAAAAACCCGAACCCGCAAGACACTGCTGCCGTGCGAAGTGCTGGGAGCCGCTGTGGGCAATCCCCGCGGCCCAACAGTCGCGCGAATGTATGTCGGACCGAAAGCGCTGACGACCTTGGAATCCGTGTCCGTGCCGACCATCGGTCGGTGCGGAGCCGGATTTGCGCGGGTTGATCAACTTCGGTTTCTGGGGCGTGATTGCGCGCCCGCTGTTCATCTGGCTCAGGTGGACATACGAGTTCGTCCACAACTGGGGCTGGGCGATTTGCATGCAAACCTTGATCATCAATCTGGCGCTGATGCCGCTGCGCATTTCCAGCATGAAATCCGCGCTGAAGATGCAGAAGATTCAGCCGCAGATGAACTCGATCAAGGAAAAGTACAAGAAGTACGGCATGCGCGATCCGCGTCGCCAGGAAATGAATACGGAAATCGGCGAACTGATGAAACAGCAGGGCGTCAGCCCGGTGGGCGGCTGTTTGCCGCTGGTCATCCAGATGCCGTTCCTGTTCGCTTACTACAGTATGCTAGGCTCGGCCCTTGATCTTCGCCATGCATCTTGGTTGTGGATTCATGATCTCTCGTCGGCGGACCCGTGGCATATACTGCCAATCGGAATCTTCATCACTATGCTGTTCATGCAGCGCATGACGCCACAAGCGGGAATGGATCCGTCGCAGCAGAAAATGATGAACGTGCTGATGCCCGTAATGATGGGGTTCCTCAGTTGGAATTTTGCCTCGGGCTTATGTCTTTATTGGGCCGAGGGTAATTTCATTGCCATCGCACAGCAGTCGGTCATGAACCGAACCAGCCTGGGCCGTGAAATGCGCGAGATGGCGGCGAAGAGAGCACGCAAGAAAGAGAAATAACTTCTAGCTTCTGGCTTGAGCCTAAGTCGAAAGCCAGAGTTGGAAGCTAGCAGCTAGGAGCGAGAAGCTAGTGCCTATTCCAGACAAAATCTCAGCTGCAAAGAAAATCGATGCGCTCCTGCGCGGTGTCGTTACACATGGCGGTCTCCATCTCAAATACCGCATAACCGTCGATCCTCCGCTTCCCGAGGGGCGCGATTGGGAACGGCCGGAAATTCTGGTGGAGCTTTCCGGGCCCGATTCCCCTTTGGTTTTGGAGCGCGGCGGCGAACTGCTGCGTGCCATCGAAACGCTCGCGATTGAGATGCTGCGTCTTCCCGGCAACGAACATGAGAAGGTTTGCTTCGACTGCATGAATCAGCGCGCGCTGCGGCTGGAGGAGCTTCGGCTGGCCGCTAATGTCGCAGCTGAAAGAGTTCGCAAAACGAGTATGCCGTACGAGTTCGCGCCCATGTCTTCGCGCGAGCGTCGCATCGTGCACCTGGCGCTTACGCGATCACGCCGACCTTCACACCGAGAGCCAGGGCGAAGGTGGCCGTCGTTGCCTGGTTGTCTATCCAAAGAACTACAAACCCGCGAGCAAGCCTGCGCCGCGCGGCAATGCCGTAGTCGAGTTTGTCGTGTAGCAGCCTCCCGACAATAAAACCGCTACAATCTTTCCGTGAACCTCGACGACACCATCGTCGCGATCGCCACTCCTCCCGGTCGAGGGGGCATTGGCGTAGTCCGTCTGGCTGGTCCGGACGCCAAAAAAATTGCTCTGCCAATGCTGCGATTAAAGCACGATCTTCAGCCCGGCCACGTCGTGTTCGGAGAACTGATCGAACCCGCTGAGCTTGTGCGGGGACGGATCTCAACCGTCAGGCTGAGCAAGGTCGCAGAACGCATCGATGAAGTCGTCGTCACCTATTTCGCCAAACCTCACTCCTATACCACCGACGACATCGTCGAAGTTTCGGCCCACGGATCGCCCGTAGTTCTGCGTCACATCGTCGAACTCGCCATGGCTCGCGGCGCGCGCCTCGCCGAACCCGGCGAGTTCACCATGCGCGCCTTTCTCAATGGACGAATCGATCTCACCCAGGCTGAAGCGGTCCGCGATCTCATCGAATCACAAACCCTCTACCAGGCTAAGATTGCCGCCCAGCAGCTCGAAGGTGCGCTTTCACGCCGCCTGCAGCCGATCAAACAGAAACTGGTTGAGCTAATTGCAACTCTTGAAGCCGGGATCGACTTCGCCGAAGATGACATCTCGATTCTCCCCGCCGATCAGATTCTTCAGCGCATCGCGGTTGTACGCGCTCCGCTCGAAGAACTTGCCGCTTCCTTCGCCTACGGAAAGATCGTTCATGAAGGCCTGACGCTTGCCATCGTGGGCCGACCCAACGTGGGCAAGTCGAGTTTGTTTAACCGGCTGGTCGAGCGCGAGCGCGCAATAGTCACGGCGACGCCCGGCACCACTCGTGACTTAGTCAGTGAAACCGTAGCCATCGCCGGCATTCCAGTGAAACTGGTCGACACGGCGGGCATTCGCCGCGCCCTCGATGAGGCGGAAAGCATTGGCATTCAAAAATCCATGGAAGCGCTGGCCGACGCCGATCTCGTCCTCGTCGTGTTCGATTCGTCGCACCCGCTGGCGGATGAAGACAAAGAACTGTTAGGCCATGTGGCGGGACGTCCAGCGATTGCCGTTGCCAATAAAGCCGACCTGTCCCCTGAGACGCGGCCAGTGCCTGACCCTGAGTTGTCGACTGTTCGAACTTCAGCGACAACCGGAGAGGGAATCCCCGAGCTGCGAAATGAGATTCTGCGTCACATCCGAGGAGACGCCGGAGCCCAGATCGAAAGTGGTTTCCTTAGCAACCTGCGACACCAGGAACGCGTCCGAGAATCACTTACAGCGCTTGCGGCGGCGAGAGTAGCCGTCGAAAACAAAGTCCCTCACGAAATGCTTCTGCTCGATCTCTACAACGCCCTGCGGCCACTCGATGAGATCACGGGAGCTACCACGACTGACGATATACTCAACTTGATCTTCAGCACGTTCTGCATCGGAAAGTAGGGTTTGCATCCTTGCTCTTTCACACAATAAAAGCCTGGCGACCATCCAATTCCGCAACCAAATGGAAATTTATGTATCTAACCTGTTTATCCGGCCAGTGCGGAAGTCCGGCGCCGCTTCGCTAAACTGAGACCCAATCATGGCGAAACCAATTTTGCTGAGTGTGGACGACGACTCGGATGTTCTCCGGGCGATTGAGCGCGATTTGCGCTCGCAGTATGGGGCCGAATACCGCGTGATCGGAAGCGATTCGCCTGACGGGCGCACTCGACCTCTTGCGGCAGTCTGAAGGTGCGGAACGACAGCGTGGCCTTGCTCCTCGCCGACCAGCGCATGCCTCACATGGATGGCGTCGAATTTCTGCAAGAAGGGATGCGGATTTTCCCCGACGCGAAGCGAGCGCTTTTAACGGCTTACGCCGACACCAGCGCGGCAATCAGTGCGATCAATCAAGCCAACGTCAACTTTTTTCTTCTTGAAGCCGTGGGATCCTCCGACCGAGCACCTCTACCCGCAATTGGATGACTTGCTCGAGGATTGGCAAGCTTCCTATCGTCCAACCTTCGAGGGAATCCGGGTTTTGGGTACGCGCTGGTCGCCACGGTCTTACGAGTTGCGGGATTTCCTGGCGCGCAATCGCGTCCCTTATCAGTGGATCGACGTAGAGGCCTCTGCCAACGATCCCGGAAACCAAGCAACTCCTCGAAGCTCTGGGGCCGGAGGCTACCGACCTTCCGATCGTGCTTTTCCCTGACGGGACAAAACTTCTGGAGATGCGTTCCATCGGAAGTTGCGCAAAAAGTTGGGTTGCGGACACGTGCGCAAACTGACTTTTACGATCTTGCGATTGTCGGCGGCGGGCCAGCGGGTCTCGCGGCTGCGGTTTACGGCGCATCGGAGGGCTTGCATACGGTGATGATTGAACGCGAAGCTCCAGGCGGCCAGGCGGGAATGAGTTCGCGGATTGAGAACTATCTTGGATTTCCCGCCGGACTCAGTGGAAGCGATCTTGCCCGGCGCGCGGTAGTGCAGGCGCAACGTTTCGGAGTAGAGATTCTTTCCCCGCAGGAAGCTGTCGGCGTGCGAACTGAAGGGTCTTATCGCATCATCAAGCTGGCGGATGGAAGCGAGATTTCCTGTCATGCGTTGATGATCGCAAGCGGAGTGCAGTGGCGACGGCTTGAAGCTCCGGGCATCGATCGCCTGCAAGGTGCAGGTGTTTACTATGGCGGCGGCGCCACGGAAGCGCTTTCCTGCAAGGGCGAGACGGTCTACGTCGTGGGAGGCGCGAATTCGGCGGGCCAGGCTGCCATGAACTTCGCGCGATACGCGGACCGCGTTGTGATCCTGGTTCGCGGCGATTCTCTTTCCAGCACTATGTCGCAGTATTTGATAGACCAGATCAAAGAGATGCCCAACATCGAGGTGTGGGCCCACGCAACCTTGTCCGAAGCGCATGGAGACACTCACCTGGAAGAGATTTCAGTGCTTTGTTCGGATACAGGCAAGCTGGAGCGGGTACCCGCGAGCGCGATGTTCATCTTCATCGGCGCCCTGCCACGAACAGATTGGCTGGGAAGTCTGGTAGAAAGAGATGACCGCGGTTTTCTGTTAACTGGGCCCGACCTGATTCGAGACGGCCAACGCCCCAAGGGATGGGCTCTCGACCGGGATCCCTTCCTGCTCGAGACCAACGTTCCCGGTCTGTTCGCTGTGGGCGATGTCCGCCACGGTTCCGTAAAGCGTGTGGCTTCCGGAGTCGGTGAAGGATCGGTTGCGGTGCAGTTCATCCATCAATACTTGAGCAAGGTTTAAATGGTCGAGAACTCGGAATTACTTCGCGTCCCCATATTCGCGGACCTGCCTGACGATCAGATCGCCTGGTTCATCAGCCAATCGCAAGAGTTGCACCTCAAGGCGGGCGAAACTTATTCGCGCCAGGGCGATCCCGCGGATGCCATGTTTGTCGTGCTTGAGGGGCAACTTCAAGGGCGTGGCGAAATTGGCGGCGAAACCATCATCTTCACCATAAACCAGGGTAACGTCACGGGAGTGCTTCCATTTTCCAGGATGAAGCAGTTTACGGTGGGCATACGGGCAGAGACGGACAGCCGCACCCTGCGATTTCCCACTTCGCTGTTTCCGCAACTCATACAGAAAATGCCGGAACTGACCCAGCGTCTCGTGGGCCTGATGTCCGACCGTATTCGTGAAACCACACGGTTGGAACAGCAACGCGATCGTTTGGCTTCTCTCGGGAAACTGTCCGCAGGCCTCGCGCACGAACTGAACAATCCCGCTTCCGCCGCCAAACGCGCCACCAGCCAACTGCGTACCATCCTCAAAAAAATAAAAGAGGCGAGTCACGAACTCGGCAGGCGTGATCTGACGGCTGCTCAGAAAGCCGAAATTGAGAAGCTGGAGGCTTCGTTCACCCAACAAAACCAGCCTCCGCCTGATGCACTCACCGCCAGCGACCTGGAAGAACATATTGATTCGTTGTTGCGCAGTCACGGGCAGAACGACCTGTGGCAACTGGCAGCCGATCTGGCGCGAAAGAACGTCAAGCCCGAGGCGCTGGAATCTCTATTCGAGGCTCTTGATGCTGGTACGGCTCGAGCCGCGCTGGTGAGGATCGCTGCTTCGGTCGAGATTGCGAACCTGCTGAACGAAATCGAAAGCAGCACAACGCGGATCTCTGACCTGGTCCTGGCGATTAAGGAATACACCTACATGGATCAGGCGCCTGTGCAGAATGTGGATATCGTGAAGAGCCTGGAGACAACCCTAACCATCCTGAACTACAAGCTCAAACGCGGAGTGGTTGTGGAGCGCGACTACGGGCAGGTGCCTCTTCTGGTGAACTCATTTGGAAGTGAGCTTAATCAAGTTTGGACCAACATCATCGATAATGCCATCGATGCGATGGGCGGGAAGGGCCAACTTCGGCTTCGAACCTATCGCGAAGACGGCTGTGTAGTCGTTGAGATCGGCGACAACGGGCCGGGGATTTCGTCCCAGATCAAGCCGCATATCTTCGAACCATTCTTCACGACCAAGGGAGTCGGAGAAGGAACTGGCCTCGGCCTCGATACCGTGCAGAGAATTGTCAAGAAGCACCGGGGGACCATTCAAGTGGATTCGAAACCTGGCGACACCCGTTTTCAAGTTAGGCTTCCACTGTCCGCGTAACACTTGCGTTTTCTCCTCAAAAGCGTTAGGAACGCTCCGATGCGGGCTGGTTTTTCCACAATCGGGACCGCATACATCGCCTCCGCAAACTCTTGACAGCGACTAGTGGACGTTATATAGGTTGTCGGATTGGGCTGGTCGAGTCTCGATACCAGTTGCTCCTTCCCCAGGTGTTTTGAGACGTCCTCCGTCTGTTCAAGACAACAGCCAGGTTCAAGCCTGCGGCTGCTGTTCGAGCGGACTGAACCATCCGCAGCCATCCTTGTGGCCCATGCCGCAAAATCCAACGGTGGCTGGTTTCTCAATGCCATGAAGATCCTCCTCAAGCTTCGCACCGTGTCCTTTCTGACATTCCTTTTCGCGGCTACGATTCTCGTCGCTCCGGCGGCAGCACAACGTCCCGCGTCCGCTCCACCGCAAAACCTGGTGGCCGGTGTAGCCGGTCCCGTATCAACCAACATCGATTGGGCAAACTATTCGGCGCTGGATCTTGTCTCCGGCGCCCTGCTGTCCCCTTTTGATGTCAGCGTAAAAACCACTGCTTTCTACATCGGATTCACCGCCGGGACGGAAGCCGACATCGGCAACATGGTTCTCTACACAACTAAGCGCGGAAATCTTACGATCACGGCTCGCACGCCCCTGACGCTGAAAGGTGTCTCTGACCCGATGATCGCTCTTACCAGCAAAAAAATATGCCCGATACAGCCGCTGTCTACGGCCAACCCGTGTGTTATCCGACTGGACCCATTGAAGGTTACGCTTTCGACATTGTCGGATTACTACGTGGTCGTATATTTCGCCGACGATACGAACAACGAGACCGTTGGCGCTGCTAATGCCACCTTTCCCGTCACAAGCCTCACAGGATGGTTCGAGCATGAAGATGAAACTCAACTCAAGGTTGGGCAGTCCATACCAGCCGGTAACACGGGCACCCATCCTTACTTCCTGTTGTACGTGATGGATAATTAGGCAAGCGCAATGTCCAATGTCCCTTGCAAAAGCGTGAACAAGAAAGATTGAATCGTTGCTGCGTTGAGTGATCTACAACCTGCGAGACCTTACACATGGTCAATAAGGTCTCGCAGCATTGTTCGAGCTCAGTTTTGCTGATTCCTCGGCGCGTTACCTTTCGATACAAAGCTTGCTTCGCACTGAATCGACCGTCCAGTCACGAATTCATACGTTCTGCATTGGTAACTAGCGGCAACGTCTCAAATAGGTACACTTGCGGAAGATGAAGTGGTTCGCAGTCGCTCATTCGATCGGGAACCGCCCTGCCAAAGATGAGAGCCCTGCCAAAGTTTCTAGCTGCGGTTCTCTTCTCGGGTGCTCTTGGTAGCGCTCAAACGGCGCCCTATGCGGACGCTGGAATCGGCGTCAACGGTCTCGGCTTTCAATCGCCTTATTACGACGCCGACGTTGGCGTCGATTGGGGCGAACATCGTCCCACGTTCTTCGAGGCCGAAGTCGGTGCGGATACTGCGAACCCAAATGGCCTCAACAATGGCACAACCTTTCGTGCCGAAGGCATCGTGATGTGGCGGTCAACGCGCGCACTGGCGTCTTGGAGGCGGAATTCATTTCAGCGATTTGTTCGCCTCTAAGTATGGGCAGGAACATGTTTGGCCCACTCTGGGGGCCTTGTTCGAGCGGGATTGGTTCCGCCTGAATGCGCAGCTTCTTATCCCCACCAGCCCCACTGCTCTCGTCGGACCCCTGTTTGACATGCGAATGCATTTGAAAAAAAGATTTTATCTTCGCGAGCGGGTTGGAATTTATTGGTACGTCACCGATTTTGAGCCGAGTTCCCGTCGCGCTAGCGCGGTCGCGGACTTCGGTATCTTGTACGTATTCCGTTGAGCGATGCGCCCGGGTCGAACTGCGCCCGCGCCACACAAGCTAGTTGGATAGTGTTTTTTCGATGACGGCGCGGAGGTCGTCATACTCCATCAAGCCGGGATGGTATAACGCTACGCGGCCTTTGCGGTCGACCAGGACCAGGGTCGGCGTGGTGCTCGCCCCATAATTAGTGAAGTTGGTCTTGCTGATGGGCACTGGGACGCTCTGCAGTCCGGGATAGTAGTGCTGCCAAACTTGCCCGATGTAGGCGATCTCATCCTTGGGCGTCGCATCCTCTCCCTTGGCCGTGTATCCGTAGAGCTGGGTGGGGGCGAGAACTGTCAATCGCTTTGGGAGCGAACTCAGAACTAAGTCTGGAAATGATCGGACCTTCGTACTTGCAATCCACGCACCAGTGGGCCCAGAAAAACAAAAGAACCGGCGAACCTTTGAGTTGGCTAAGCGGGGTAGGCCGCGAACCGAGATACTCCGAAGTAGTTAGTGCCGGCGCGGGCTGGCTGGTGAGGGTGAGCAGGTTCAGATTCTTGTGTAAACGTGGCCCGATCGAAGTGCTCCCGTAAGTCGCAAGAGCTCGCCGTAGCAAGGTGGCGGCTTGGGCATTTTGACCATGAGCCATCAGAACCGCGGCTTGGACTTCAAAAGCGGCGCCGAGCGCGACTGGGCAGGTGCGGTTCGGCGTCGAGGGATCGCTTCTGGAGCAGCTGGCGAGCGAGGGTCTCGGTCTGCTTCGCCGCAGCGTCGGCCTTCTCAAGCTGGTTGGCGGCCAGTGCTTCGCGTGCGGTCCACGAGAGAGCTTCGAGATATGCAGGATCGACACCATGCTGAACTCGGTAGACTTGCAGCGCGGAATCAGCGGCAGCAAAATTCCTCTGCGCGAGTGCAGTGCGAACGTCCACAACAACATCGGCGAAACCCAAGGATGAAAGCAGGAGCAGAATCGCAAAATAACGGAGACGCATCCCTCCATGATGCAGGGAAGTCAGAAAAGATTCCAGTGGGGGAAGTGCGCGTTCTCGGACGAAGCAAGCAGGAGTGACGTCACCCATCACTCCTGCGGTAATCAGTTTCCACCACCGACCGGCTTGATGTTCATCAAAGCCCCGTCGCCCTCATTTCCGTCCCGTTAGCAGCTCCTCCTCATGAACCGCGGTTGCACTGTGAACCAGATCCGCGACACCTAAAACATCCTCATAGGCGTGCTCACCGTGGATGGATTCATCCAATCCAATCTCCTCCGCCATCCCACTGACTTTCACAGGGGTAAACATATCGATGATGCGTAACATCCCGTAGGTAAAAACGAAGGCCCAGACCGACGAGAAGGTAACTGCAACGACCTGCTTTAAGAGGAAAATCGGATCGCCGTTGAGCAAGCCATCCGCACCCGCAGGGTTGTAGGCCTTGCTGGCAAAAATTCCCAGCATCACGATGCCGAGAAAACCACCCACGCCGTGAACTCCCCAAACATCGAGGGCGTCATCCCAGTGCAATTTGTTTTTCATCTCAACCGCGTAGTAGCAAACCACTCCGGAAACACAACCGATGATGACCGCAGTCGTGGGAGAGACGTATCCGGCTGCGGGAGTAACCGTCGCCAGTCCCGCAACGGCTCCCGTTAGCAAGCCCAGAAACTTCGGTTTCTTTTCGTTGAACCATGCCACCAGCAGCCAGGTAACCGCCGCGAACGAGGCCGCCAAATCGGTATTAAGAAATGCGGTCGCGGTTACGGAATCAACCCGCATTTCACTTCCGGCGTTGAAGCCATACCATCCAAACCACAGCAGGCCAGTTCCCAGCGCGACCAGCGGAATACTGTGCGGGCCGGGATCCGCCGTGCGCCGCTTGCCCACGTACAGCACCGACGCAAGAGCAGCGATGCCGGCGATGTTGTGCACCACAATGCCGCCCGCAAAATCCAGCACGCCCCATTTTTGCAGCATGCCTCCGCCCCAAACCATATGGACAAAAGGAAAGTAAACGAAGGTCAGCCAGCCGGTCAGGAAGAGCATGTAGGCTTTGAACGTGACCCGATTCGTGAACGCACCAGAGATCAGTGCTGGCGTGATAATGGCGAACATCATCTGATACGCGACAAATACAAATGCCGGGATGGTGATGTTCGGCGACGGAGTACTAAGATCGATCCCGCGCAGAAAGGCGTTGTGGAAGTTGCCGATGACCCCGTGCCAGTCGCCGCTGAAACAGACAGAGTAGCCGTAGATATACCAGATCACCGTCGTCCAGCCCATAGAGACAAAACTCTGAATCATGATGGCGAGCACGTTCTTGCGCCCTACCAGGCCGCCATAAAAAAAAGCAAGACCGGGCGTCATCAGCATGACCAGGCTGGTGCATAAAATCATGAAACCTGTGTTACCAGTATCGAGATGCAGCATTGGAGTTTCTCCAGGCGAAAAGTTTCGAAGACATAGAATTCCTTAGTGGCCGCTAGAAAAAAACGGGAGGTGTCACGCCGGGCTCGAAGGAAATGGAACGCCAGGGCCCTCCGCGGCGCCATCAGCGCTAACTGATCCCGAGGAGGGCCTCTATTCCCTCCTTCCCAAAGAGCGTGCATCTTTTGTTAGGGTGGCCGCTGTGAGGCAGGTCACCCCTGATCGTGACGCACTTTCCACCGCCCCGCGAGCGCAAAGTTAAGCATTACTAAAGACTCTTCAAGGCTGACACGGCGCGCCTAATTCATCGCAAAGCATTGATACGTATATATTTAACCTTCCGACTGTGGAATAGCTTGGCAATTTCGGGAACATCTGAGTTACAATCCTGCTGCGTTTGACCTTTGCAGTTTTTCAGCAACTCCCGCGACACCAGCGTGACCTGCCTGAAGAAGTTCTGCGATTGACACAGCGCATATCTAAGAAAAAAGGAATCGAGCAACACCATGGAAACAGGAACAGTAAAGTGGTTTAACGATGCCAAGGGTTATGGGTTCATCAGCCGCCAGAGCGGAGAGGACGTGTTTGTACACTTCTCGGCGATTCAGGCGGGTGGGTTCCGCAGCCTGCAGGAAGGCCAGCAAGTGCAGTTCGACGTAGTAAAGGGCCCCAAGGGGTGGCAAGCCGAGAATGTAAAGCCGGCGTAAACCACTTTCAAATTTTCGGAGAACAGGGCGGCTAACCCAGGCCGCCCTTTGTTGTAACGGGACTTTCTTCTCCCAGCAACACGACACCATTGACAGGGCTGTCCGACTGTAATACGTTCTGAATCGACTTTGACGTGCGTTCGTACGTTGCCTCCCCCGGTCAACGGCTCGCCTGTCGTCGCTCCCATTACTGGTGCTGGAGCTGAAAGTCGTCGTGTCCCAAGGTCAGGTGCGAGTTTGGGCAATAGAACATCGGCGAGGACATCGGCAGCCGCATCGGGCCGGAAATGAATGGCTGCGACGCCATCCGGTTGGGGGGGGAATGAAGAGCTTGGCAAGATCGTCTCAGGTGTTTTTCCTATCGGTTTTCTTACGTTATTCGCGGCCAGCGCGTTCGCTCAGCAATATATTTTCACGAATGACAACGTAGCCAACAGTAACAACAGCACAACCGCCCTCACGGTGACAAGCGACTGGCGCATTGAAGGTGCTCACGACCTACCCCACGGGCGGGAAGAGCGCGGGCAGCGGTTACTTCGCGCTTTCGCCGGTAACCTCTGCCAGGAGCCGACTTGGAAGCTGTCTTTATCGTCTCGAATGGTGGAGACAGCAGCATCGGCGCATTTCAGATGAATCTATTCGACGGAACTTTGACCGCGGCCCATGGCTCTCCTTTTTCCGATGGAGTGACTGGCGCGCAGCAGTTTGGCATCGGATTAGCGAGTGGGAATCGCATTCTCTTCGCGGGCAATACCAATGACAACAGCATCTCAGTATTTAAAATCGACTCCAATTGCTCGCTGAAGCTGCTGAAGATGGTCACTGTTCCTGCATCCCCTGCAGGGATGAAAGTCACTCCCGATGGAAGCTTCCTGATCGCGGCCTATATCGGGCAAGTCGATTCATTCAAGATCGATTCCACGACGGGCGATCTCACCGAGCTCGGGCCGTTCACCACCAAGGGATCCGCTGCGGGAGTCGATGTCAGTTGCGACGGCACGACAGCGTACTTTGGCGATGCTGCATCGAACACGCAGGTGGAGGTGTTCAGCATCAATTCGAGCGGAGAGCTAAAAGAACTGAACAACTTTACGAACAAGAACGGCGAAAGTTCTAACAACATAATGCTCAGCGTGGACGGGACCCATCTCTACGTGAGCAACACGATGTCGAATCAGATCACGACGCTTTCCGTCGGATCAAACGGCGCTCTGACCTACGACAGCACGGTTAAGCTCGCAAAGCCCGGTCTGTATGCGTTGGGGCTGGCGACGGGAACGGGCCTCAATCTTTTCGTGTCGGAGCAGAACAACCCGGAGGCGATCGGTGTCTCTGACCACAGACGGCGGCAGCCTGAAAGAGGTCGCCGGCTCCCCGTTTCATGTGATGAAGAACGGCTCCGATCCGGCCGGGCTGACCGCAGTGCCGAGATCGTGTAATTAAGAACAGTCGCACGGTCCCGTCAGGGCTGCATGTCTCGGATCAGGACAACGTCAGAATCCGTGTGGCCGCGGATCACTCCCAACTTGCTGCCATCGAACGACCAGTGAAAATCGTTGATGTGCTCTGACTTGAAATCGGTGATTTGTTTTCCCGGAGAGCCATCGAGCGGATTGCGACCAAAGGTCATCGACTCCGCCGTGGCGGAACGGGTAGACGACACTTTTGCCATCAGGTGAGAAGCGGATCGGGCCAGTTCGCGGGCGTTCGAATTCCAGCGTTTTCAAAGTCTGATTGGAATCTGCGGAAATCAGCGCGAGTGTCTCCACGTGCTCGCCGAGATGACCATAAGCTGCAACCGCGATGGTCTTCGAGTCGGGCGAAAGATCGAAGACAGCTGTGAGTTTGTCAGAGATTTTCTCGGCTTTCCCTCCATCGATCGACACTTTCATCAGTTGATTGCCGTTCACCGCGTCCCGTAGATCACCCAACGCCCATCGGGTGAGCAAATCGGAGATTGATCCACCTTGCCGTCGGAAAGCTGTTTAAGGTTCCCACCAGAGGCGTCCGCGCGCCAGACGTTCATCACTTCGTCTGCCCCGTGCCAACCGCCCTGGTAAAAACCACATAGCGGCCATCAGGGACAGGCAGGACGGTCCGCTGATAATAATTCCGGCGTTCTCGACCAATCGGGTCATACTACCCGATTCTGGATCGAGTAAATCGAGATCTGAACCTGAGTCCATGACTATCTTGGCGTCACGTGTCCAACTAAAAGCATAAATGGGCGCGCCCGAAGTGACCTGCCGGGCCTCGCCGCCGGTCGAAGCCGTAGCAGGCATCACGAAGAAGATAGTAATGCGATTGGCTCAAGACACTGACCAATGTACGCCCATCGGCAGCGATACTCGGCTCGGAATAGTTATTCGTGTCGTCGGGTTACTTTCGTGCAACTTCCCGCCGGGGTAAGAAATGAAAGCAATCTGATTCAGGTCGAAACTCGACTGTGCCAGCAGGCCGCTTTGGTCCGGCATCCAGACCGGGCGCTGCACAATGGTGTTATCGGATGTGAAAAACACCGTCTGCTTTCCGCTGGCAACATCAAGCGCCGCCAAACCACTCAACGCCGTTCCCGGCTGAAGCACCATGCAAACGATCGTCTTGCCGTCGGGAGACCATGCGGGATCTCGGAATCCCCCGTTGATAGGGCCGCTGTATAAAATTTTCTCGTCGCCGCCACCACAGGCAACAAGCAGAAGCCGCTGTTTGCCTGCTTCGGGATTATTGTCGCGAAGATATGCGATCTGCTGCCCGTCGGGCGAAAACGTGATATTGGAATCAATGTCGGTGACGAGTTTCTGGGGAGTTCCTCCCAACACTGGGGCGCGGTAAAGATAGTTCAACTCACTGCTGCCGGGCTCGCTGCGCATGAAGTAGATGTAGTTTCCGTCCGGAGAAAAGCGTAGATGGTCGTACTCCACTTCTGCCGGCGGGATCACCTGGGTGTCGCTGTTAGTGGGAAGGTTGCGCAGCCACAAACTCTGCTGGCCTGCGTCCCGAACAACGTAGAGAATGTATTTGCCGTCGGGAGCAATCGCCACCAGCGCGGCTTTGCCAGTTTCGGTAACCTTGGTGATGGAAATATTCTCGAAGGGAACGGGGCGCTTGCGATTGAACAAGGCATAAACGCCATACGCCGCGGCGGCGACGAGTACGATCGACAACCAGCGCCGCGACTCCGGTTCCTAGCTTGTGCTGGCGGGCCGCAGCGACGACGGCTGATCCACTCGATGGCGGTTGGGCCGACGAACTCGGCGCGAGTAGCAACCATTACGGAAGATCCTGAAACGGGTTGCGCGATCTTGCGGCCGGTCTCGGTGTCGCGTTTCAGCCGTCTCAGGTCACCGCGCAAGTCAGCCGCCGACTGGTAACGCAGGTCGCGATCTTTCTCCAGCAGCTTGTCGATGATCTCCTGCAGTTTTAGTCGGGACCTGAGGATTGAGTTGCGCCGCAGGCACAGGATCGCGTTCCAGAATGCCATTGAAGATCACAGCCGACGTGTTGCCGGAAAACGGCAGACTTCCGGTGGCCATCTGGTAGATCACGGTTCCCAATGAGAAAAGATCGGTGCGGGCATCGAGCGGTTCGCCGCGAGCCTGTTCCGGCGACATGTACGCCACCGTGCCGACTGTGCTGCCGGGACTGGTCAAGCTGGCGGTAGCGAAGACCGTCCTGCGTGGCGCCAACTGTCTCGAGCTGCGACTTCCGCACGCGCGTTAGCTTGGCCAAACCGAAGTCCAGAACTTTTACCTGGCCTCGCGTGGTCAGAAAAATGTTCGCGGGCTTAATGTCGCGATGGACGATTCCTTTGGCGTGCGCGGCATCGAGCGCGTCCGCCAGTTGAATGCTTATATCGAGCAGGCGATCAACCGGTAGAGGTCCGCTGTGCAACTTAGTGTCGAGGCCCTGTCCCTCGATTAATTCCATCGAGATGAAAGACTGGTCGCCGTCTTTTTCCACCGCATAGATCGTGCAGATGTTGGGATGATTCAGGGCCGAAGCGGCGCGAGCCTCCAGCAAAAAACGGTCCAGAGCAGAGGACTCGCGGGCAAGCTCCGGCGGAAGGAACTTTAGAGCCACGCTGCGTCCGAGGGTAAGATCCTGGGCTTCGTAAACCACGCCCATCCCGCCACTGCCCAAGCGGCCGGTGATGCGGTAATGCGAGATGGTTTGGCCGATCATGCTTGTCCAATTATCGTTGGCTGATCACGGTTGGCGAATGGCGTGAAGACACAAATGTTAGATCGCTCATCTTAGGGCGCATTCGCAACGAAGAGTCAAACCGAACATGAGTACTCGTCTCGAGCCGATCCCTACAGCATGGCTAAGTGTCGCTTTCGGCTTCTGGCAGGGTATTGAAGAACCGAAAGAAATGCTCCACACGGGTAACTTGAAGGGCGTGATGTACCCGATCACTGACGCCGACTAGGGCAAGGCTGCGTCCATCTTTCTGGTGAGTCACATAGGCACCCACCAGCGCCCCGATGCCAGCAGAATCCACATACGGAACTTTGCTGAAGTCGATGATCAGCGCGCGCGAATTGTTCGCACGAACTTTGGCCTGAAAGTCGAACAACGTCGCCATCACCAGCGGTCCGCTAAGCAGCAGGATGTGTTGTCCATCCTTAGGGCCGGGAAGATCCTCAATGACAAGGGCTCGGAAGGCATTGCGCGATATTAATCGAGAACCGATTGCTAAAGGAATATTAATTATCGCGGTCTTGCGGGACCCGATGGGCACAAGTTTGGCTTGTGGTGCCGGGGAACGGCTGATCTTTACTCCGCGAGTGGCGCTTGGTCCTTGCACTGCGACATAATGCTAGGCGGGTTATTAAGGAGGAGCGGCACATGGCGTTGAAGGTTGGCGATGTGGCACCAGATTTCGAACTGCCCGCAGTCGAAGGTGATCAACGGCTAAACATCAAGCTCAGTGATTTTCGCGGTAAGAAGAATGTGGTCGTGTCGTTTCATCCGCTGAATTGGACTCCGACCTGCAGCGAACAATTGCCTGCATTCGACTCGGATCGCGAGAAGTTCGCCGCGCTCAATGCTCAACTCCTGGACATCAGCATCGATTCGGTTTACAGCCACATGGCGTGGCAAAAACATGCAATCGGGGCGATACATTTCCCCATGTGTTCGGATATCTATCCCCATGCAAAGGTGACGCAAGCCTTCGGCATTATGCGTGAAGGGCCGCCACTTCCGGGATCAGCGAACGGGCAGCATTCATCGTGGACAAGAACGGCAAAATTGCGTTTGCCAAGGTATATCCGCTGGACCAGAAGCCGAACGATGAGGAATTACTGGCGGCGTTGAAGAGTTTGCAATAGAACTTCAACTGTCCGAAGGACAATTCAGAGCTGTGAGTTCATTTCGTGGGCTTCGGCGAAGGCGATTTTTGCATGATCGACGATATTTTCCAGATATGCTCCGTCATTCCCCACTACAATGTCCGCTTTGATCTGGTCGCCGGGCGACGATTTCTCGAGCACGCTGGCATCCTTCACCTGGTAGGGCATGGTCATCGCGGCCATGAAGCCCGGGATCGCGTCGCCATCGACATTGATCGATTGATTCGCTTTATCGACTGAAACCACTCGGCCAGTCAAGGATATACGTTTCACGCCCGTTGTCGTTGCCCTGAGCGATGTCCCCTTGCTTGGCGCTCCGGGAAGGCCCACAAGCCGCCAAGAAGCCCAGGCAGGCGAAGACACAAAGCTCGGCAATCATCGTCCGCATCCGCCGCTATGACGCCTATGCGTGACTCACTGCTATTCTCTTTGCCCTTTTGCGCGGACGGCTCGTCTCCGCCAGCCGCTAATAGTGAAAGCGATAGCGAAACTCCGCATAGATTTGCCGTGGATCGTTCCAGTGAAATCCGCCAAACGTCAGACTGTTGTCGAGCTGCACGCGCCGGTTTGCCACATTCAGCGCGGTCACAGAAATTGAGTATTTCTCGGCGAAAGTTTTTCCGAGAGCAAGATCAAACGTAGTGTGGCTCGGCAGGTAAGTCCCGGGATACTGCACGCCCGGCAAGCCATTCGTGAATCCCGAGCCATAATACACATTGGTTGAAGCGTAGCTCTGCCACGGCAAATTCGCGTTGAAGCCCAGGTTTAATGTGTTTCTCTGATCATGGTCGACCGGCGCATATCCCGGCGGTATGTCTAGCCCACATGCCGATGTCACCGGAGTCGGGCAGATCAAGCCTCCAGTGATCGGCGAGGTTGCCTGCGCGATTTGATTCGCATAGGCAAGGTGAAATTGGCCGTGGTGCAAAATGTTGGGCGACCGTAGCGTGAGCTCCCAACCTTGAATCAAGGCCCTGTCCCACGTGATCGGCCAGAAGAGATTCGACTCTCCGATATTGTTATGGTCCAGCCAATTCGTCGCTCTGGTCTGATAAGTATCGGCGCTAAGGTCCCAACCGCGATACGGAATGGTAATGCCAAACTGCGACTCGGTATCCCGCTCGCCGTGCAAAGGCGCGAAAGTAAAATTCTGGCTATTGGCCAAATCCAGAAGCGCGCCGGTCGCAGTCACCAGCGGCGGCGCCTGGTAAAAATAACCGTAGTAGCCGCGAAGTACCCAATTCAGCCGGGGAACTCTCACCGCAACGCCAAAGCGCGGATCGATTGCGTTCTCCGAGATGGAAGCGTTGAACTGCGTTACTCGCAGACCGGCGATTAAAGTCAGCCACGGCGTCACTTTGAACTTGTCGTTGATGAATTCGGCGGCAACTCCTCCATTTACTCCAATCGAAGATGCAGGGAAAGTTCTGGCTGCCGTCGGTGAATAAGTTGTCGAAGTAATTGTACTGGTGCTGAAAGAATCCGTAGACGCCAGCTTGCAGATCATTTTTCCAGAAGGTTGCGTTCACCGATGCCTGCGTCCCAGCGTAGTTGGCAGTCTGAGTAACGGTCGAGATCACCGGGAAATCGTTCGGGCCGCCTTGGTAGTCGGCGCCGTTGTAGTGATAAAAGGGAGAAACCGTCATCAGCAAGTTGGGGTTGAATGTATGAACCCACGAGAAAGTGACATAGCCATCTGGCTCACGCTCGCCATCCCGCAGGCCATAACTGGGGTAAACCGAATTTCCGACCGAGGTCGGGATCTGGGTCGATGGGAATCTGGTAATAGTCCTGCCGCAGCGAAGCGACTACGCGAAATTGGTTCTTAGGATCGGGATTGAAGATGAACGAAGCGAATCCTCCGTAGCCGTTTCCCGCGTCATGAACAACTTGTGGTGATCGGGCGTCTGCAGTCCGTAGTTGCTTCGATTCCCATTCAAGCTGGCGTAGTAAGCAAAGCGCTGCGTGTGTCCTCCGCAACTGATCTGGTCGTTCGTTTGATAGAAATTGCCCGCGCTGATAACCAGATCGCATTCCCGATCGCGTTCAAAACCGTTTCGCGGCGCGATATTGAAGATTCCGTAGGTGCGGTCTCCATAGTCGGCGTCGTAGCTGCCTCTCTGAACTTCCAGGTAATCGATGTCCTTCGGATCAATCTGCGGCCCCAGATTGGCGGCGATGTTGGTATTAGGGATGGGAACGCCGTCAATCAACCACTCGACCTGATGGCCTCCGCGCATGTGCAGCATGTCATGGGTCACATAGGTAGCGGGCACGTAATCTGTAATCATCTGCATGCCGTTGCTGCGGTCCGCTCCGGGGGTTTGCTGGATGTCGATACGGTTCACCATCGTCGTCGGCGTGACGCTGTCCATCGGCGCCTCGACCGGAGTTGCCCGATCACGGCGACGGTTTCCTTCGCGCCTGCGACCGCCAACTCGAAATGCAACACAGGACTGGTGTCGGACTGGACAATCACATCTTGATGCATCTTCCTGAAAACCCTTCGACGTAACGACCGTGACGGTGTAATTTCCGATTGGAACCGAAGTGAATTCAAATTCTCCGTTGTCACTGGAGTCTTGGGACTGTGTCCAGTCCGAGTTTTGCGCCTTCAGCGTAACGTGGGCCCCTTGAATGGGACGGTGCTGAGGATCATGAACCACGCCGCGAACCGAACCGAAAATCGTGGCAAACGCCACAGTTCCCAAGAACAAAAAGACAGCCGTCAAGCTCGCAATCAGTCTCATAAAATGTCTCCATTTAGCCGCCGCGTTGACGTCAGCCCATGCCCGCCCGACATATCAAGCTCGGACGGCATGAGTTCAGTCGTGTCGAAAAGTGCAGAAAACACCTTTGGTTTTGGCGCCAAGGTGATATTCAGCAAACTGTTCGGAATCAGGCGATGGAGAATTGCGGAGGGGCGCGACCGGAATAGGCGTGGTTGATTGAAGTCGTGAAATAAAACACCTGCAACTCTGTTTCTAGAGGCTTGGACGCAGCCGTACGCTCAGTGTTCGTCGGCGGAGTTAAGTTCGCCCACTGCGAAACAGTCAGGGTCCGGCAACAGTCGTGTTGACAACATCCCGGAGGAGCATGGAACTCAGAATCATGCGAAGGGCGGCCGTGCAACGGCTTCCGCATACAACACGCGTGCGCCGGTGTGGCGGAGATCGCCAGCGCCACCGGGGCAAATGAGCCCACGAGCAGTAAAACCAGCAACACTCTGGCCGTCAGACGATGCATAGACTCTTTAGAGACGAACCGTCAAAGAATAAGTTATCAGCAATGAGAACACAAGTTTCTTATGGGACGGACAGCGGAATCGTGCGTCGTGATGGCGGTCGCTGGAACCAGTCGGAGATTCTCACGCCTTGCCATGAATCTTGGCCCACCACCAGCGCACGCCGACGAACAGGAAACGCCAGTCGTGAAAGAACTCCGGTTCTTTGCCCTCGAAAGCGTGGCCGACGAACTGCAACGTCCATCCCACAAGGAAAAGTGCCAGCGCGTAGGGCCACAATCGGTGAACAAAGAAGCTCGCGATGAACAGAGCGATCGAAACCACTATCGCCGGTATCCCCAGCGTGTGGCACATCCGGTTTACCGGGTGCTGATGGCTGCCCGCATACTGCGCGATCCACTGTTCGTTGGAGCGAGGTTCGTTGCTGCGACCGCCCAGCATAGCGATTTGGATGATACACCGCTTGAACCGAAAAGTGACGGGCCAAATGCCCGGTTGAGAGGCCTAGTGGAGCCGTGTTAGCATCCTTAGTTTCGGTAAGCTGCTCGACGTTGGCCTGTAGACTATCCTCTTCATTTGTTCGTTATGGGCCCGCCGCAGGAAAGATTCGCAGATCAGGAGATTGCTGAGCCTCGCTCGGCCAGACGGCCGCGCATGGCGGTCCTGAGATGATCCCGGTCGAAGGAGTGAACCCGTGAAAGTTTACGAAGGCGCAAACATCCGCAATGTCGCCGTGGTGGGCCACGGACATGCGGGGAAAACTTCTCTGGTGTCGGCTATGCTCTACACCTCCGGCGCAACCCCGCGCTTGGGTCGGGTCGATGACGGTTCCGCCACCACCGATTGGGACGACGAAGAGATTGCCCGCAAGATGTCCATCTCAGCAGGCTTGGCGTATGTCGAGTGGGGCAAAACCAAGATCAATATTGTCGACACCCCGGGCTTCAACATGTTTGTCCACGAAGCCAAGATGGTGCTGCCGGTTATCGACGCTGCCGTCGTCGTGGTCGACGGCGTCGCCGGAGTTGAAGTCGTCACCCAGCGCGTCTGGAACTATTGCGAGGAATTCAAGACGCCCCGGCTGATCGTCGCCAGCCGCATGGATCGCGAGCGCGCCGATGCCGAACGCGTCCTGGAATCTCTGACCAATGCCTTCGGCCGCGCCGTGATTCCTTTGGAACTGCCCATCGGCAAAGAAAAGAATTTCACTGGCGTCGTCGATCTGGTCCAGATGAAGGCCTACACCTACGAGTTGGGTGGAAACGGCAAAGGCAAAGAAACCGAAATTCCCGCGAACCTCAAAGACCAGGCTCAAGAAGCGCATGAGAAACTGGTCGAACTAATCGCCGAAGGCGACGACAAGCTGATGGAAGAGTTTTTCGAGAAAGGAACTATCCCAGTCGAGGACTTGATTCCGGCACTGCACAACGCCATCCGCGAGGACAAAATCTTCCCCGTAATCTTCGGCTCTGGTCTGGGCAACGTCGGCGCCGACCGCGTGATGGACTTCATCGTGGATTACACCCCCGCGCCTTCCGAGCATGAATGGGTGCAGGGAGAAGCCGCGGCATCAGGAAATGGCGAACCTGCCAAAACGTCACGAGACCGACACTGAGCCGGTCTCGCTGTACGTCTTCAAAACCATTTCAGACGCGTTCGCCGGCCGAATTTCCTACTTCAAAGTTTTTTCCGGCGTGTTGAAGAACGACGCCACGGTGCAGAACTTCACTCGCAACTCGCCCGAGAAGCTGGCCCACATCTCGATCATGCAAGGCAAGACTGCCGTGCCTGTAACCGAACTGCATGCAGGCGACATCGGCGCAGTATCCAAACTGAAAGACACGCTCACCGGTGACACGCTTGGTGACAAGAGCGCACCCATTCAGTATCCGAAAGTTCATTTGCCCGAGCCGGCGATCACTTTCGCCATCGAACCCAAGAGCCGCGCCGACGAAGACAAGCTCGGCCCCGGCATCCACAAGCTCATGGAGGAAGATGCCATGCTGCGTTTCTTCCGCGATCCCCAAACCAAAGAATTCCTTATAGCAGGAACGGGCCAGCAGCACATTGAAGTCGTAGTCTCGAAGATGAAGAAGCGCTACCACACCGAAGTCATCCTGAAAGCGCCGAAGGTGCCGTACCGCGAAACCATCCGAGGCAAAGCCGACGTGCAAGGCCGCCACAAGAAACAAACCGGCGGACACGGCCAGTACGGCGATTGCAAAATCAAGATGGAGCCTCTGCCTCGCGGCGGCGAGTTCGAATTCGTAAACGACATTTTCGGCGGCGCAATCCCCAAGAACTACATTCCTGCCAT
>CAVOKS010000009.1:0-223062 GCA_963696565.1 uncultured Acidobacteriota bacterium
ATTTCGTCGTCTCGTAAATAGAGGGTTTCGTGAACGTTCATTTCTCCTCCTGAATTTTCTGCTCGCACTGCATGCGTCAAGAATTAAAAAGACACCGAAAGTTGTTACCAGACTGAATGGGCCGCGATTATAGCACAGTAGTTTTTCGCAATGCAGTGACGAAAACTAGCTGCTGCCCGCCTGCCCCATGCATATTACACCGAAGTTGAATTCCGGTTTCCAGTTGTCTATCGGCTGTGCAAAAAAAACGCGTAAATTGGGAATTGAGATTCGGAAGCGGAAGGCAGACAACGGCTGGATGCAACGAAACTATCTGGAGGGAGTGCCGATAACCAGAACCATACCCGGCCTCAGGTTGGCCAGGTTCCCGTTGTTTTCTTTCAAGTCGTCGACCGTGACGTTGTGAGACTTGGCGATCGAAGAGAGGGTTTCGCCGGGCTGCACTTTATGATGCACGACTTTGTTTGAAGCGTTCGCCTGTAACTTCTTTTTGGAGTGCGACTTAGAGGCAGCTGCTTGATGGCTTTCAGCGGCATCAGGTGCTATCGGCAGGTGGACATACAAGAGATGTCGTCCCCCCAGACTGTCGCCCTTCAGATGATTCCACCGGCGCACCATTGCCGGCGGAACGCCGAAATTGTCGGCAACGGTTTCGACCGTGTCTCCTTTGCGAACCTTGTACGCGGTAGCGCGGCGCGAATAGCTGGCCATCTCGTCGGCGGAATGTTTGCCGGGAGCAACCGGAATAATCAGTTCGCTTTCCGCCCGAAGACTCTCATCTCCGTCGAGGTTGTTGGCCTGAACGATAGCCCGCGGGCTGGTGTGAAAAGCGCGAGCGACCGAGGACAACGTGTCTCCCGGCGCAACCTTGTGATAGCGCCACCACACTCGCATGTCCGGTGGAATAGCGGCAATCGCCGTGAGGTAGCGATCCTTCGTCCCAGCCGGCAGATGCAATTCAAACTCGCGGTCCTTTGGGGTGGTCAGACGCAACAAGCTTGGGTTGAGATCCTGCAGAGTGCTTGCCGATACATCGACAGTTTCCGCAACCAAGCGGAGATCAACCGGATAGTCGATCTTGACCGCGTCGTACGGTACCGGCTTGTCTGTGACCACTTTGTCCAGCCCGTATTGTGCCGGATTCTTGGCCATAATAGTTACGGCGAGAATGATGGGCACATAGTTTCGGGTTTCCTTGGGCAATACATTGCGCTTGTAGAGCTGCCAGTAGTCCGCGTATCCAGTGCGCTTCACCGCGTTCTGCACGGTGCCTGGTCCAGAGTTGTAAGCGGCCATGGCTAAATACCAGTCGCCGAACTCGTTGTACAGATCTTTCAGATGACGCGCCGCCGCCCGCGTAGATTTTTCGGGATCCTGACGGTCGTCGACCCACCAGTCGCGTTCCAGCCCATATCCGGTCGCACGGCTGGCCATGAATTGCCACATCCCGCGAGCACCGGCGCGAGAAAGCGCCAACGGATGGAATCCAGATTCGGCTTGAGCCAAATAGATCAGGTCTTGAGGAACACCTTCTTCCTTCAGAACCCTGCGAATCATCTCGTCGTACTGCCCGCTGCGCGCAAGGGCGCGCTCCAAGGTTCCCCGCCCACGCGTGGAAAAGTAACTGATGTAGCCGGCTACGGGGTCCGTCATCATCAGAGGCAGATCGGAATGGGTAGCTTTGACCTCAGCTTCAGCCTTTGCTTTGAGATTCGGGTCAACCGGGAACGTGACCTCGTTGGCTTCGTCGATCGGCGCTGGCTCCGACTTTTGCTCGGTAAACCCGTCGCCCTGTTGCAGGGCTTGCAGCTCGGAACCGTTTATCCCGTCGAGGACACGGTCAAATTCCTGCTCCAAGCGCTCGTCCGAGCGCAAGTCCAAGGAGCTTCCCAACAAAAGATTGAAGGCGCGATCGAAGTTCTCTTTGGCAGCTTCGAGGTGCCCAGCTTTGTAGTTCTCCTGCCCGACCTGGTATTCGTTTTCAACCTGCGCAATCAACTGAGCGACGGGATCAGGCTTTACCTCAACCTGAGTATGTACGGGCGTGACGGCCTGAGTGTCCGGATTAGTCTGAGGAGTGGGCGCTGGAGCCGCGCTTAAGGATGGCGCGGTGGCGGTTCCAGGTGGCAATAGCGTCGCCGGCCGCTGCGCCGTCTGACACGCAAGGCCGCCCAAAATCAGGGCAAACACTGGCGCGATCAGAACGTAGAGTTTCGAAATCCTCATGTTTATCTACAACTTACAACGATCAAACTCTAGCTTAACGGAAGCCCATTTCATGCTACTACCCATGATTTGATGGGTCAATCTGCAAGCGAGTTGGTCAGGGTTACTTTAGGAACAGGCGGGAATATTACTTCAGCGACCCCAGCCCCTGCAACCACTGTGTGATGGGATGATCGTTTTTGGGGATGGCCTTTTTGGGGAACAGAGTGCCTGGAAAATCCGAAATACGACTGCGGAAGTATCCGCTGGTCTTATGAATCTCCCGCGGCACGATACGAATCGAAGTCAAACATGAAAGCCATCCAAGTCAAGCAATGCGGTCGGCCAGAAGTTCTGCAGCTTGTGGATTTGCCGGTTCCTCAGCCCAAACCGAACGAAGCGGTGGTCAAAGTCGCGGCTTCGGGTGTGAACTTTATTGATATCTATCAATGCGAGGGCAGATACAAAGTCCCGCTGCCGTTTGTGCTCGGGCAAGAGGGCGCAGGTACGGTCAGCTCCGTCGGCTCGGAAGTGAAATCGGTGAAAGCGGGAGACCGCGTGGCCTGGAGCAGCGTCCTGGGATCTTATGCGGAGTACGCGGCCGTCCCCGCGGAACGGCTGGTGCAAGTTCCGCAAGGCGTCAGCGATCAGCAAGCCGCCGCCACCATGCTGCAAGGCATGACGGCGCACTACTTGGTTTACGACACTTTTCCTCTCAAGCGCGGACAAACGGCACTGGTTCATGCCGCGGCAGGCGGCGTCGGACTGCTGCTGGTGCAGATGGCGCGCAACCTTGGAGCCCGGATTATCGGCACAGTTTCCACCGACGAAAAGGCCAAGCTCGCACGGCAGGCGGGCGCGGACGATGTGATTCTGTATACCCAGACGGACTTCGAGGCTGAGACCAAACGTCTGACCGGCGGCCGCGGCGTGGACGTGGTTTACGACAGCGTGGGCAAAACGACATTTGAGAAAGGTCTGAACGTGCTACGACCGCGCGGCATGATGGTATTGTTCGGCGGCTCAAGCGGAGCCGTCCCACCCTTCGATCTGATTCAGCTTTCGCAAAAGGGTTCGCTCTACGTGACGCGGCCAACCCTGGTGAGCTATACGGCTACAACGGAGGAGTTGCAGGCCCGATCAAGCGCTCTTTTCAAGATGATTGCTGAAGGCAAGCTTAAGCTGCGGATTGAGCACATTTATCCGCTGGCCGACGCGGCCGTCGCCCACCGGGATCTAATGGGGCGCAAAACGACGGGAAAGTTGTTGCTGATTCCGTAGTCGAATACGAAACGATCCGCGAAGCTACAGCTACGCGAGTTTGCGGGCCGCGTCCGTAGCCGCCGTCGATTGCTGGTGATCGGCCTCGTTCACCCGCCATACTCCATCGAACTTCACAAAGTAAGGCTCGACGGAAATGTTTGCGAAACTTGCAGCAAGCAGGTCTTTGGCTCGGAGAAGCTCGGCGCGATGATGCTCAGCCTCCGCGTCCCGGTCGCCGTTGAAATGCGCCAAGCCGCCATAGGTAGCGCAATCGGAGTGGCTCATCACCAGAACACGTTTGGTCTGGTGCAGGCGGATGGACATGCGGACCTGTTCAAGAATGAATTCCTGTTCGAAGTCATTGCGCGGCGAAGCCAGCGTCTTAGCTCCTCCAGCAACAATAATCATGTCGGCGCGCTCGATGCCCTGCTTCTTCAGAAACTTTCGTACGGCCGTACTGATGCGGTGATCGAAGCAGCAGAGAACGGCAGCATCGGCCGCATACGGGCCGGACGGCGAGTCGCAATGGAAGACCTTGCGCATTTCTATTTTGATTGTAACCGCGACTGTCAGCGGGGGCGAATATAAGCCCGAGCGTATTCCGGTACTTTTACACCAGGCATGAGCCGCGCATCATCAATCGGCTCCCCCGCTACCATTTTCAGCGGAATCACTCCTGCCCAGGTTGAAAACGCATAATCCTCTTCATCATCTTCAACCGGGCCTTGTCGCACCTTCGCGGAGAACTCCTCGATCGGCAGCCTCATCACCAAAGTCGCCTTCAGCTCTTTCTCGTCCGGCTGACGAGACTCCACCCAGCGTCCCGGCAAGATGTGCTCCGACAAGAGCCGCAAAGCCTCCAGCTTTTCTTTAGGATCATTCACCGCGTGAGCTGTTCCCAGAATCACGACGGACCGGTAGTTCATGGAATGATTAAAAATCGAGCGCGCCAGCACCAATCCATCCAGCAGCGTGACCGTGACACAAACCGCGATACCCTCATCGACGCGGCGCAGCATCCGGCTCGCCGCCGATCCGTGGATATATAAATTGTCGTCGACCCGGCCGTACCCGGTTGGAATCACAAAGGGTTGCCCATCCACAACGAATCCCACATGGCAAATAAAACCTTCATCGAGAATCTTGTAAGCAGCGGCCCGATCGTACACCGCACGATCAGCTTGGCGCACAAGGCGTGTCCGCGCACGCGGAGCAGAGGGTTGTGGCATTCAGGAAAAGCTCCCGGCAATCGCGAAGGATGAACAGAGTGTAGCAGAGGGGTCAGCACTCAGCCGTCAGCACTCGGTCAAACCAAGAAACGCCCGTGCCTGGACAACGCTGAGTGCTGAGTGCTGACGGCTGAGTGCTGTTCTCCTACCAATTCACCTTCATCGCGAACTGAAACTGTCTCGGATCGTAAGCCGCCGTTGGCTGCCCCGCATTGGTATACAGCTCGTTTACTGCGGCCACATTGTTTTTGTTCGCGATATTGAACATGTCCACGATCAAATCGAGATTCACGCGTTCGCCAAAGTATATCCGCCGCGCAATCCGCAAATCGTTGAACACGGTCCAGGGCTGGAATCCAGCATTGCGGCCTAACGTGCCGTCCAGCAATAGCAGCGCGTTCGGGGAAGCGAGTTGCGCCGGCGTCAGGTCGGCAAAACAAACTTCTTGCAAGAAACCGCTGGGCGAATATTTGGAAGCGACCGTGGGATAGCCGCAAGCGTTCGTCGGAGTTCCCGCCGCAACCACATTCGGACGGCTTCCACTTGGGTCGAACTGCAGATTGTCGCTGGTTCCGGTCAGGATGTTGAAAGGTCGCCCGGAGCCGACTTCAAGGATTGGCGCGACCGTCCAGTTGCTGAAGAATCGATCGGCGAAGCTATTGCCGCCAAGCTTGCCACTCTCGTACACGCCGCTGAAAACAAATCGATGCCTCTGGTCGAACAGTGAGTTGGATCGTTCAAGTCCAGGGTAATAACTATCCTGCGGCGCCAGCGGCGACTGCAGATCGGTCGAGTCGTCAATCGAATGTGACCAGGTATAAGACGCCAGGAATTGATAGCGCCGCGAGAACCTCTTGCGCACGTTCGCGGTGAATCCGTTGTAATTGGAACTGCCATTCGAATAGTTCGCGTCCATATCGCTGAACGGAATGCAATTTGCCAAGCCCGAAGCGCCCGGATTGCACCCGGTGTTCAGACCGTTCGCCGCAAGATCCGCCAACGCCAGTGGAATGCACGGCGCAAACGGCCCGCCCGCCAGCGACGGATTCAATCCCGACGGCCGAAAGAAGCTGACCAGAGCTGCCGGGACATAATAGGGCAGCTTCGATCCCGGAATCGGGTTCACGCCGCAAGAGGCCACCGACAAAGGGCTGTCCGTCGGCGCCGCCGCTCCCGTCGCGACCGCAGCCTGCCAGTTCGACGTCAGCAAATCACCGCGCGCCGTGTTGGCGTTGATTGGACGGTTCAGGCGCCGCCCGCCGTTCCAGTTATAGGCCAGGCTCAAGGCGAAGCCGCCGCCCAAGTCGCGTTCCACCGTAAAATTCGCCTGTTGCGAATAGGGATATACGAATCCTTTCGCCTGCGGATAACCGAACGGCTGCGACACCAGTGGGACGCCATTGGTGATGTATCCCTGGTTGATGAACAATGAGCCGGGTAGAAATGAGTTGAAGCGCTGCTGGTTGGCCTGGTATCCAAACGCGGATACGGCCGCTGGGAAACACGTTCCCGCTATGCCCTGAAAAATATTGTTGGCCGTCAGGCTAAGCGGCGGAGCAGCAGGATTGCATCCCGGGGTACCGCCGAAAAATAATTGTTGGCCGCTTGTGGAACCATCGGAGGCATCGCCCAGGAAATACAGCCCGAGCAGTGGATGGTCAAAGAATATGCCAAAGTTTGCCCGGATCACAGTCTTGCCATCACCCTTGGGATCCCACGCCAACCCAAGGCGCGGCTGGAACATGTGGGTATCTGTCTGAATGCCTTTCTGCAGCCCGAGTTGGTTATAACCCGCCTGCGCAAGCGCACTGGGCTGCGAGAACTGCGGTGGGAACTCGATGTCATAACGCAGCCCGTAGTTGAAGGTCAGATTCGGCGACGCTCGCCACGAATCCTGCCAATACACGCCCAGAGGCTTGTTCGAGAAGGAATCGCTGGGATTGCCAATGCCTTGAATAAAATCCTGAGGAATGCCCAAGCCATAACCTTGCACCGGGGAGAAGCTCGGGAAAGGCGCTGGAAAAAGGCTGAGGCTGCCAAAATCGTAGACTCCGCCATAGTTCACGGTAAAAGTGGCCGTGATCGGAATGTAATTGAAGTCCACTCCGAACTTCGTATCGTGCCGTCCCAGCGTCCACGAGAAGTTGTCGGTGAACTGGTAGCGCTTCTCCACCCGGTCAATATAGGAGTAAGGCTCGCGCCCAATAAAAGCGTAGCCCGGAATATCTACCGCTGGGTCGGATCCTCCCGGCGAGCTGGAATAGTTGTACAGCAGTCCGCGTCGGGCAAATTGGAAGCGGAACTCATTCACTTTGTTGTTCCCGATCGTCCAAGTATCCTGCGCCACCCCAGTGACGTCGCGGTAGGTCTGCTGCGAAGTTCGGGAGTACGAATTCTGTCCGAACACCTGGTTCTCGCCATTCACCTCGATACCCGTGACCGTGCTGGGGCTAACGTTTCCCCGCAGCATCAGGCGATTGTTGGCAGTCACGTTGTGATCGATCCGCAGCGAATAGAGGCTGGTGCCCTCGAAAACCGGAAAGTTTCCCACTTGCGAGGCCAGCGTCTGGAACGAAGCCGGCAACCCGGCGCAAATCGGTGCGAAGCCTCCGGCTAAGCCAAACGCCGGATTACAAGTAGAAGGAAACTGTTGCAATCCCGCCGGCACAAAGGCTGCCGGAAGCAGCGCAAACGAAGCCGGATATTTTCCGTTGATCGCGATCCCAGAAGATGCGCCCGCCATAAACGCATAGGTTTGCAATGTTGGCAGCAACCCAGCCGGGACCACCGGTATAAAGCTTTGCAAGAATGCCGCCTGCTGTGGCGTGGCTTGGATGTCGAAAGTTCCCGCCGGAGCACCGAAGAACGGGGACGCGTCAAACGGAACGAATCCAAAGTTATTCTGCCCGATGCTGGAAAACCCGGTCTCATGCCGTCGCGTGATCTCATACGCAAAGTAGAAATATGTTTTGTCCTTCTTGATCGGTCCGCCGAACGCCGTTCCTGCCTGTACCCGCGTATAAGCGGGGTTGGGCGTAGTGCTGAACGGATTGACCGCCTGAAAGTTCCGGTTGCGCAAATAGCCGTACACGTCGCCGTGAAAATCGTTCGATCCTGAGCGCGTAATGATGTTGATCACGCCTCCGGCTGCGCGTCCGTATTCCGCGGCATAGCTGTTGGTGATGATCTGGAATTCCTGCACCGCTTCCTGCGAAACCGTAGAACGCACGCCGTTGGTAGAGTTGTCGATGGCATCCGCCCCGTCCACGTTAACCAGGTTTGAGCGCGCTCGTTGTCCACTGATGTTCAACCCCGAAGTCGGCGCCGCTCCCGTAGCCGGAGCATTGTCGCGCAGAACCTGTGAGTCCGTCAGCGCAAAATTAATGTAGTTGCGCCCGTTGATGGGGAGGTTATCGATGCTCCTCTGCCCGATAGTGTCGGTGGTCGAAGTGCGGCTGGTTTCTATCAGTTCGGCTGCGGAACTAACGTTGACCACTTCCTGGGTGCCGGCGACTGAGAGTGCGACGGGCAAGTCCACTACTTGACCCACCGTGATGCTCACATTCTCAATCGTGGTCTTCGCGAAGCCCGCGGCCTCGACCGTAACCTGGTAAGTCCCCGGCGGTAGCAACGCGATGCGGTAGTCGCCCTGGCCGTTCCCGGTGACCGAGCGCTCTAATCCCTTTGCCTGATCTTGCGCCGTAACCGTGGCGTTGGTAACCAGGCTGCCCTTGGGATCTTTCACGGTAACTCGAACATCGCCGGTAGCCGCGCCTTGGCTGAAGCCGAAGGTGTGTAATCCCAGTACCACGACCGTGAGCGAGACGAACTTCCGCATTGTCATAAAGTTTTCTCCATGAGAACGACTGATGAAGAGAGATGCCTGGCTTTTTGCGGGCAGAGGACCACAGCCAGTCCGAATTCGCCGGCAGGCTTCAGGGCAAACATTTTGAGAAAGCACGTTCGGCTGCTTTGTACATCAAGCCATAAGAAGAAAGCAAGCCGGATTACGCAAGAGCATCGCATTGGTTAAATGTAGGGGCGAGTCAATGTGGGGCGAGTCAATGTGGGGTGAGTCAATCTAGGCCCGAGCGTCCTCGCTGCTGCAGCAGCAACCACCAACTCTGCAGCCCACAGCAAAGCGCCTCACTGTGCACCGATCGCAGCTCCTAGGGTTGGTAGTAGCAGTAGCCGTCCTGCTATCCTCACGGATTCGTTGCGGCCTGCAAGGCATCACGGTAAAGTGTACTTAAGCAGGTCATTGAGGGGAATGGATGCGACGCAAATGAAGTCTCCATCCCCGCTCTGAAACCGCCTTCCCGGAGGCCGATCGAATCTTGTCAGGACCCGAAATGAAAAAGGAATCGACCCTTCCACTGCCCCATCGCCTGGCGGCATGCAGCATGCTGGTCCTGCTGACCGGGTGCGTATTGCTGACCGCTCAGAATGTGGTTTTGACGGGCGCGCTCGGCGGCCGAGTCACCGACCCGAGTGGAGCCGTAGTGCCGGGAGCGTCGGTGGTGGTCAGCAACCTCGCAGACCAGCGTCAAACAATCCGTCGAGACCAACCATGCCGGACTTTACCGCTTTCCGGTGCTTACCCCGGGATCGTATTCCATCGCGGCAAGTCTCAAAGGCTTTCGCGATGCTCAAGGTTTAGTCCAGGTGCTGGTCGGAAACACGACTTCGCTGGACATCAGGCTGCAGGTGGGAGCCAGTGGAGACGCAGTTAAAGTAAGCGGGACTGCCCCACTGCTGCGGCCTGCGGAATCCTCCGCCAGCACGGTGTTGGATCGGTCGTTTATCGAGGAACTGCCCCTCAACGGGCGTCGTTATACCGACTTTACCGTGCTTACGCCGAATACCAGCTACGACGGCGACACTGGCCTGGTCAGCATTGCCGGACAACAGGGCGGAGAAGATTCGGGATACGCCAACGGAAACGGTGGCAATGCTTTCACCGTGGATGGGAGCAATGCCACCAACAATTACTTCTCCGACATTATCGGCCGCTACCGCATTCCGTACCTCTTCGGGGAGGACGCGATCCAGGAATTTCAAGTCTCGGTCAGCCCATACTCGGCGGTCTATGGAGGTGGAGCGGGCTTCGTCAACGCCGTAACCCGGTCGGGAAGCAACGCCTTCCATGGCAGCGCGTTTTATTACAACCGGAACTCCGCCACCGGAGCCAACGATGCCCTCGACAAAGCCAGCGGCATTCCCTAAGCCAGAAGATGCTTTGCAGCAATTCGGCGCCGGCGTGGGCGGGCCGATCGTTCGCAACCGTTTGTGGTTCTTCGTGGATTATGAGCAGCAACTGCGCAACAATCCGATTTCCGTCATTAACCCAGCATTGGCCACGACGCCCGCGAACTTACCCGCCTTCTTGAGCGCTAATTTTGGAATTCCCGCAGGCACGACTTTGCCCGCGCCCAACGGTCCCTTGCCGGTGCCCGGCAGCGACACCGCGCCTGATCCCGACTAATCCCGTCTATCTCCAGCAAGTGGCAAACACCGTGAACGCCCTCAACTCCAATCTCGGCAGCAAAGCCAGAAAGCGCAATGATTGGGTGATTACGCCCCGGCTCGACTATCAGCCCACTTCCCGCGACAGCCTGTTCCTCAGCCTTAATCTAAACCGGTTCAATTCGCCCGGTGGCGTCATCACCGACCCGACCGTGGGAAACTATGGGAACGCAGACGCTGGCCAACGCTTACGTGCATACCTTCCAGGCCAGCGTGGGATGGACGCACACGTTTTCCTCCACGCTGCTGAACGAATTTCACGTCAGCACCTCGCAGGACAACGAGATCTCGACCCCAACCGGCCTGGCTCCCAACATCCCCACAGTGATTCTGGATAGTCCGGCCGCATTCATTCTGGGCAACGCACCGTTCTCCATGGGGAGGGTTTTTGAAAGACAGTACTCTTTCTCCGACCGGGTCGATTATGTAATCGGCAAGCACACACTTGCAGTTCGGTTTCGATTTCAATCGCGCCTGGGATGCGGACAATAACGATGGCGGCGCGGATCCGAACGAGGCCGTCGAGTTCGGGTCGTTCCTCGGCAGTTACGAATTTTCCAATCTGGAGGCGTTTGCGCTCGGCGAATACAACGTTTTCAGTCAGTCTTCGGGAAACCCGACTTTTTCTTTTGCCGTGCCTTACTACGGATTCTACGTGCAGGACACGTTCCGCGCGTTGCCGAAGTTGACGCTGGAAATGGGCCTGCGCGAGGACTTCCAGGTTTACCCGCAGCCGGCGGAAAATCCGGCCTTTCCGCTCACCGGCCAGTATCCGAACCAGTTTCAGCGCCTGGCGCCGCGCTTCGGATTTGCCTGGCAGCCTGCATCGAAGACGGTCGTGCGCGGAGGATTCGGGCAGTTCTATGACCAACATGAACGGCCTGAACTACCGCAACGCGGTGGTCTCGAACGGACTGGCCTCACAGCAGTCCTCGGCAAGTGTCAGTTACACTGCGGGCCCGCCGAACCAGCAGCTCCCAACGTTTCCCAATATCCTCCCCGCGAATTCCCCGTTGTTTTCCGCATCACCGGATATTTCGCTGGTTTCTCCGCAGTTCCGCGTGCCCTATATTTTGCAGGCGAGTTTGCAGATTGAGCGCGAGATTTCCGAGAACACAACCGTGAGTATCGGCACCATGTGGAATCACGGCGTGCACATCCTTTCGGGCAGCGCCTACGACGTGAACCTGAATCCGTTGCAAGGCACGACGACGTACATCGTCTGCCCTCCCGGCACGACCACGGCGCCGTGCAGCGGCCAGTCGATCACCCTGCCGAATATGGATAACGGCCTGCTGACCGAAGGCCGCATCAATCCCAATCTAGGCCAGATCAATGAGCTGATCAGCCCGGCGCAAAACTACTACAACTCCTTCTTCGTGCAGTTGCAGCGCCGCATGTCGCGAGGACTTTCGCTGCAATTTTCCTATACCTTCGCCAAGAGCATCATGCTCGATGGAATGGACTTCAACAATCAGTTCGACTTCAGCAATACCCACGCTCCTTCGCTGCTCGATCAGCGGCATCGGATCAGCCTTGCAGGCGTCTACCGTCCCAGCTGGAAAGACTGACCGGATCGGACACCGGCCGCGCGTTGCTCTCCGGCTGGACCCTGAGCAGCGTCATGGAGTTCTCTTCCGGCCGCCCGTACGCTGGGTTGTTGAGTCCCGCGTGCACCAGTTCAACTTTGTCATTCAGCAATTGCAATGGCGCCAATGACAACCTGAACGACACCGCCTTCAATCAGGACACCGCCAACACCGCCGGCGGCATCAATGGCGCTGGTCCCACGCCGGGGATCGGACTGAATTCTTTCTAGGCCCGTGGCTGGAGAGGATCGACGTTGGACTGGCCCGCAGCTTTGCGATCAGGGAAGGCAAGGAACTGCAATTCCAGGTGCAGGCTTTCAATGTGTTCAACCACGCCAACTACTACGTGCAGAACGGCGACGGCATCAACCAGCTGCAATACAATCCGATCGGGACCAACTGCGGTGACGGCGCAACCGCTGAAGCAGACCTGCTATCTCGTGCCCAACTCGGGCCCAGGTAATTTCGGGGCACTTCAGGAAATCAGCCCGAACGGCCTTCCACGAGTGTTGCAGTTTTCAGCCCGCTTCACGTTCTAGGAACCCTTCTCACTCCTGGCGGCTGATGCCGGAACGCTCTTCGCTCATGGTCCTGAGTGCCCAGGCCATGCGCGGCGTGTTGTGCGCGATGCCAAAACGTCCGCGAGCGTCGAGCAGAATCATGCCACCATGTCCATTCACGCGCGCCTGCAGATAGTTGATCGCTTCCGCCGCGACCCATTCGGGCAGACTGCCCGAGGCCACGCGATCCGCTGCCCACTTGGCCAGAACTAATTTCATAATGGGCTCGCCCCATCCCGTGGTGGAAGCCGCCGCGGTTTTGTTGTCGGCGTAGCATCCGCATCCGATCAAGGATGAATCTCCCAAGCGTCCAGGAGCTTTGTTGAGTGTGCCTCCGGTCGAGGTCGCGGCAGCGATGTCGCCTTTGGCGTCGAGCGCGACTGCGCCCACGGTGTCGTGGGAAAGAGTCGCGGCAAACAGATCGGGCTTCTCTTCGCCAGTGTGCGCTTGAAACTCACGCAAGCGTTCGACTTCGCGCGGAATGATCAAGTCTTCGTTCTTGCACAACGCGATTCCGTGCTCGGCTGCGAAGCGTTCCGCGCCCTCGGCGACGAAGTACACATGCGGGCTCTCGCTCAGGATCTTGCGGGCGGCGCGGACCGGATTGCGCAAGTGCTCCACGCAGCCCACACCGCCGGCACGCAGGGTGGCGCCCTCCATGATCAGCGCGTCGAGTTGCACTTTGCCATCGCGGTTGAGGAAGCTGCCGCGTCCAGCGTCAAAGGTCTCGTCATCTTCCATGATCACGACCGCTTCCTCGACCGCGTCGAGCGACGAACCGCCGCGGTTCAGTACCCGCCAACCCGCTGCCATGGCGTTGCGCACACCGTTGAGATGAGCTTCGACCATGTCATCCGGAATGGCCCAGGCACCGCCGTGCACAAGCAGAACAGGATCCATCGACAAGGAAAGTCCTCCCCCGAAAACGACCGACCAGTCTAACACCGGCGCACGGCAGCGCGCTCGTCATCGCGTAAGCATGGGCCACCCATAACGCGCACACGGGCATAACCAAGCGCGCTGAGGTTGAGCAGCATTGTGCCGGACAAAATTAGACTTGGCAGAAGCTCGATCGAAAAGGAGAACCAGTTGTCAGTTCTTAGTTCTCGGTTCTCAGTTACGCCTTTACGTTTTGCCTGAGAGGAGCATTTGCTCGACGATTTCGGCGAGCACGCGATAGCCTTCGGGATCAAGCGGTTCGCGTGTCGCTGCCTGAAACTTGCCGGTCCGCTCTTTCTGATTGAGGTAATAGACAACATCAGGCAGGACGCGGCCGACTTCGGCGCAGAGTGCGCGCAAATGCATCAATCCGTCTACATCCAAATCAGACGACTGCAAATTGGATATCTCTCCGAGCAACTTACTGATCTCGCTCTTCCACTGTTCCAAATCATTTTCATACTTCAAGAAATACTCGGCGTCGCCCACGATGAGCAGTTCGAGTGTTTTCAAGTCTTCTGGCGTCAGTGGCTTTCCGGTTTTCAGTTTTGGCAACAACGACGCGATTTCCATCTTTGCCAGAAATGCTTGTCGCGCTTGCCCCTCGAGTTCTTCGACCTGATCGCCCAGAGCGCCATAATTGTCGCTGGTTTCAAGCTGGGTACAACGGGACGCAAGTTCCAGCGTCTTCTGAATGGTTGCGCTGATCCGCGGGACATCCGCCATAGAGAGCCTTTCCGATGTCCGATAGTCTAGCATTTGGACGGGCGCCGGGTGGCCAGTTCCAAATTGGGAATGCGCTACCTCGAACATTTTGTGGGAGATTTATAAACCCGCAAATAGTAAGTGCACGTGGGCGCACTTTTTTGTTGACTCCCATTCTCCTTCGTACTAATGTCTGGCCCACTTCGGTTGCTGCCACGCAGCCGGATACTTCGCGGCTTCGTCGGTGCGCGCCACCTCAGCAAAGATTGTGTTGGGGAATCTCCGGGTTGAAAGTCAAGAAGATTTCACAGGGGCTTGCCTCCATGATTGGAAGCAACTTCATGCGCTATTGGTGTGTCTGAAGTTGCCCACCGAAAAACCCTTCAGCCGCCGCATTTTTTGCTGGTCCGCCTTCAAGGTGGCCTGCGCGACGGAAATCCCCCTGGGTATTTGCGGGACACAGATCAAGGAGAAAGCAATGAGGAATTCGCGAAAGGCATTATCGAGAGGCATGGTGGTAAAGATCACGAAGCTGGCATCAGTTTCAACTTTGATGTTGCTGTTCCTGGCGGGAATGGCGTTCGCTCAAACGGACCCGGGAGTTCAGAGTGCCAATCGCGGCACCGGCGCCACCATCATTACAAGTGATCCGAACGGCTTCCTGCCGTTTTTCACGGACGGTCTGGGCCGTTTTCAGGAATTGGAGAATGTCTCCAACTCCGCGAACGTCGGCCTGGGACCGCGGTTTAACTCAAATCAATGCAGTTCATGCCATGCGCAACCAGCGATTGGCGGAACCGGTGCTGCCGTCAATCCCCAGTTCGCCTTTGCAGGAAGCTCAGTGGCCCCTGACGACCGGACCCCATATTTCATCACGGCCAACGGCCCCACCCGGGAAGCCCGGTTTCCGTTCTTTTTTAACGCGAACGGCACGGTGAACACCAGCGCTCCGAATGGCGGAGTGGAAGACCTGTTCACGGTTAGCGGCCGCAGTGATGCCGGCAGCTGCAGTCTGCCACAACCCAGTTTTAGTGCTGCAGGACAGGCTAACGACATCATTTTCCGCATTCCCACGCCGGTGTTTGGCGCGGGTCTGATCGAGAATCTGGACGACTCAACCTTGTTGAAAAACCAGGCAGTGAACAACAACAACAACCTGGGCATTTCCGGCTCCTTCAACCATAACGGCAACGATGGCACGATTAGCCGTTTCGGTTGGAAGGCACAGAATAAGTCGCTGCATATTTTCGCCGGCGAGGCCTACAACGTGGAGATGGGGATCACGAATCTGTTGTTCACCCAAGACCGGCCGCTGCCGGGGGAAGACCAGCAGCAAACTGGGCTGCCCTCGAACTGTTTGAATCTCTCCGGAACGGGTTATCCGGAAGACACATCGAACCCAACGCAGACGTCGAACGCAGCGGTTCTGGATGACGTATCGGCCTTCGCCAACTTCATGCGGTTCCTGGCTCCGCCTCCGACGGGTGGAGTGGTGCTGAACGGCCAACAGGTCCCGGCGAATTCGATCTCCGCTGGCGGCCAGTTGTTTAGCGCCATCGGTTGTGCAACCTGCCACAATGCGACGCCAGGCACGACCCAGGTGTCGAACCTGGTTCCCGCGTTGAGCAATGCCCCGGTGCCTGCGTTCTCGGATATCGAAATACATCACATGGGCAGCGGCTTGGCGGACAACGTCTCGCAAGGGAGCGCGGGCGGCGATCAGTTCCGCACAGCTCCTTTGTGGGGATTGGGGCAGCGCATCTTCCTGCTGCACGATGGCCGAACCACCAACCTGAACTCTGCTATCGCGGCGCACGCGAGCCATGGCAGCGAAGCCACCACAGTCGAGCAGAATTTCTCCAACCTCAACACTAATCAACAGCAGGAGATTTTGGACTTCCTGCGCTCGCTGTAATTTGCGGATTCTGGCGGGACGCGGGAGCGTCTCGCCGGAGTTTTGCTGGGTGTCCCGGCATTTTTCGCACTGTCGGCAGAAATCGGGATTCCTCGTCGCTTCGCTCCTCGGAATGACAATCGTGGGTTGGCGGCGAAGTGAATGGGCGGCGAGGACGCACGGGCGAGACGCCCGCGCTTATATTGGGTCGGAGGTCGCATGCATCGTGGATTTTTATATTTCTTTGTTGGTCTCGCTTTGCCGATGCTGGTGTGGGGTCAAAGCGCAAAACCCCAAAACGTCCCACAGAATGGCGGCGACTTTTCTAGCAACACGCAGCCGCTGACGAAAGTGCCTGCTGGAGTCATCCTGGTGAAGGGCGCGTGGTCAAGTGCGAGCGATTCGGTAACTCCCGTACCCGAAGACGGCAACGTGACCAACAACGTGTTCCGCGATCCGTATTTTGGCATGACCTACGCGCTGCCTAAGGATTGGAGTGAGAAATACAAGGGACCGCCTCCGTCGGAAAGCGGCCGCTACGTACTGGCGCAGATCAGCCCGGGGGACGCATTTAAAGGACCGGCCCGCGGCAGCATCCTGATCACCGCAGACGATATGTTCTTTACCACTCTGCCCGCGACCAACGCGCTGGAGGTGGTTAATTACTCGAAGGATAACTTGCAGGCTGATTACAAATTGGAATTGCCGCCTACCCCGACGAAGATCAGCGGCCGTCCTTTTACTTTCTTTGCCTATTGGTCTCCCGTGGCAGAGTTGCATTGGTATGTGTTAGCGACCGAAATCCGGTGCCACACCGTGGAAGTGGTGCTAAGCAGCCAGGACACTAAGCTGCTGTCGAGCTTGATGCTCGACCTCAACAGGATGGAATTGCCTGCGAACGCCGGCCCGACGGCTGGGACGGGTGGCGGCGATGCGCCAGTGTGCATTAAGGATTACGCGCAGGGAGAAAACGTGATTGCGCGGGCCGATCCGGTTTTCACTGAACACCGGTTCAATGCGGTTCCAGTTCGAATCATCATCGACAAAGAAGGCAGGGTAAAACACGTTCACTTTCTGAGCGCATTTCCCGACCAGGCAAAGGCCATCACCGATGCCTTCAAACAATGGAAATTCAAGCCGTACCTGCAGGACAGGAAGCCGGTGGAAGTGGAAACTGGGATTATGTTTGGGAGGGCGCTGCATCCGGCGACATCTGTGGCTGGAAATGCCGCGGTCGAATAAATTCACGGCCGGATTTATCCAGGAACGCGGCCCAGGCTTTCATTGGTAAATGAACTGTCGCCCGAGCCATTCGCCATTTCAGAACAGCATCCGCGCCGTGAGCGCAGCTCCATGGTTGTAGGTATGGAATCGGGTGGTCGCGATCTGCACGCCACCGCCGAAGACGAGGCCCAGGCGGTTTCGGGGGTCGCTTGCAAGCTTGAACTTGCTGAGCATCAACCCCGGCGTCACGAAGTTCTGCACGCGTCCATCATTCGTTCCACCGTGGTAGAAAGTCGCGTTGCTTTCGACCTCCGGCCAAAAGAATTTGCCGGCGTGGTACTGGGCCACGGTGTTCCAGGCGACGACGCGCCCTAACTTGGCCGTATCATCTGCGGGCAGGACTGCGCCTAACGTCGATTGCACATCCAGCCGTTTGCCGAAGCCCTTTCCCGCGCAAAGTGTAGGAGAAACGGTGGCCGAGAGGCTGCCATTCTTATAGCTTCCGGTTGGCAATGTGCCGGCGACGGAGACACTCACGGAATAGCTACCGCTCTCTTCGTTGGCCGTTGCCAGGCGATATTTCAGCAGCAAGGAAACATCGCCAAAACCATCCTTCGCGGTCGAATTGTGCTGAATGTAGGGCGGAATCAGGGCATCGAATTCCACCCGGTACCAGGGCACGACATTAACGCCTTTACTATTGCCGTAATTCCAGGTATCAGTGCCAGCCGGCGTTATCTGGCGGACAAAATCGGTGCGCCAGACCTGCAATAGGCCTGACGACGCCGTGACCAGCGGGATGGGCCATGCAGGCTGTTCTGCGAGGGTATCGCGCACCCGATCCTCCCATTTGGCGAAGAACCCGGAGGTTTCGTCCTGTGCAGCGCATGAAGCGCTGCCGCAAATCACTGCGGCGCACACGAAGACCATGAGCCTCTTAAAAATCACAATGCCTCCAATTGGAATTCGAAGAGTGAGTCTGAATTCTGTTAGAAACTTAGGTCGTGCCCCACGAAAACCGGTGGCAAATTTTCTATTTGTTAGGTGAGCATGTCCATAGTGTGAATCGATTAGAGATAGAAGATGGTGGAGATTCTAGTCAGGTGTGGTTGTCGGGAGGGACGCTCGCGCCCACATTCAATAATCGATTCCTTTTAGAAAATCTGGTGTCTGCACGTACTGGTAGCGATTGGGATCGTTCTTGACCAGCGAGTCAGCGTATTGATTCCATAGCGTGGCGTGGCCGCCGGTGTTGTTGTCCTGAACGACGGTCTGGTCAAGCAGGTAGTTGGAGAAGTTTTGATTGCTTCTGGCCTGGCTGTCCCATCGGGATTCGACACTGGCGTTGTGGGCGTCTTCAGCTGCATGGGCGGCGTCGGCCTGGGCTTTGGCGTTGGCGCCGATCTGTTTGATTCTCCCGATTTCGGCCTGGGTCTGAGCTTGAATGACGGCGCCATTCAGGCGCCAACTGTTAGCGATGGCGGTAATGGTGGGCCACTCTTTGTCCGCGAGCGGCTTCGGTATGCTTCCCTGATTTACCGTGATCGCCCAAGTCCCACCCGTAATCGGCCGGAGCGCAGAGACCAGAAGGCTCGAGGCCATGAGACCCTTGCCGTCGTGAGAGTCGATGTCCGCGGTCAGCAGGACCGAGTCAGTCTCGGTTGGCGACGTCGGCATCTTTTTCGAACTGGTGATGTTGATGGTGGGCATTGCAGCGTGTTGCTTTTGATGAACTTGCTGAATGATGGCCAGAAATGCCTGCACCAGATCGCCGCCGGACGGATAGGCGGTATACATTCCGGGCAGCGGGCGGCCGCTGCGGAGCGACATCTGAGTTTGTGGATTTCTTGGGTCGAGGATCGGGAAATACAATCCGAAATGGATCGATTCTGAATTGGGTCCGACAGCATTGACTGTGCCTTTACCGGCGTTGGTGATTTGCCATCCTGCGGGTAGACCGATGCTGCCGCTTCCATCTGGGAAGGGCGTCTGCTGGAGTGGGGGAACGTTGGCGGCTTGTGCTGATGCTGACGGCGACGTGGGTTTGCCGGAATCGGGGTGCAAAACCTGGTTCAGCTTTTTCAACATGGGGTTGGCAGTGGTGCCGAAGCGCTGTGCATCGTCGTAAATGAACGCGCCGGTTGGCGGGGTTCCGCTTGGCATGGAAACGATGACCATGCCGGCAAAGTGCTTTCCACCCTGGCTCTTTGCCGTCACTGTGAAAAAGGTTGCCACGGAGTCTGTGCCCCCGGCCTGGAAGAACTTGCCGATCTGTGGACGCTCGCCGAAGCGGCTGTGGATATCGCGGAGTAGGGCTCCCATCGCCGCTTGCAGCGAAGTCTGTCCGGCGACGGGTCCGTAAACGATCTGGCCACCGCCGGGGTTGTCGATGGTCTTGAGGGTGTCCTGTGCGGCGGCCACTGTGCATAACAGGAATAAGGTCAGTGCCGCGAAGAGTTGGGTTGGAAAGCGAGACATGCCGTTCTCCCTGGTTATGGCATTTTTGAGCAGGCGAGATGCGCGGACGGTATGAACCAGGGGAGGGCTGCGCCCTAAGAGTATTCATCCGGAGCGTGATGTCAAGAAGAATTACGGATGAGGAGGAGTGGTGAGCATTCGGAAAAAGTCAAAGCAGCGGACGATAGTGTCCGCTCTATGCGGCTTGGCCGGGTGTGGCTGCGGCGGCTCGATCTACCAATTCGGTCCGGGTCCAGGTGTAGCGGATGCGGTGGATGACGGTGATGGTCGAGAGCACGGCGATGATCCATAGCACCGGGGCCATGCGGTTGAACAAGGCACCGATGATGACCAAGACGAGGCGTTCCGGACGCTCCATGAAACCTACGCGGCAGGAACCGATGAGCGATTCGGCACGGGCGCGGGTGTAGCTGACCATGATCGCGCTGATCATCACGATGGCGGCGAGCACGACGTAGAAAAAGCGGTCGCCGCGGGCGTAGAACACCAGCAGTCCGAGGAATTGGGAGGCGTCGCTGTAGCGGTCGACTACGGAGTCGAAAAAACCGCCGAAGCGGGTGACGCGATTGCTGGCTCGGGCTACGGCGCCGTCGACCAAGTCGAAGAAACCGGAGCCGATGATGACCAGCCCGGCGTAGCGGAACATGCGAGCCTGGTTGTCGCCGTTGGCGTAACCGAACAGAAAAGCGGCGACGATGTTGACAACCAACCCGAGGAAAGTGAGGACGTTCGGGTTGACGCGGGCGAGTGCCAGCCAGCGCACGATAGCATCCAGCAGGACACCGCAGGCACGCCCGAAGGCACTGGTCCAAGTTCGAGGTCCAGGTCTAGACCCAGTCCGCGGCCCAGTTCGAGACTCAGATATGTTCGTGCCCGTCACCCGGCTGCGGCCTCGTCGTGTATGGTGCTTAATTTCAGGATTTCCATTTCGCGCTTGCCGTTGGGCGTGACTACGATAGCGGTGTCTCCCACTTTTTTGTTCAGCAACGCGCGCCCGATCGGGGAACTGGTGGAAATCTTTCCGGAAGGAAAGTCGGCTTCTTCGCTGGTCACCAGCTTGTATTCGACTTCTTCGTTCTTGTCGTTGTCGTAAACCCGGACCGTCGATCCCAGACCGACCTTGTCGCGGGGAATGTTATCCATGTTGATCAAAGCGAGGTCGCTCATGCGTTTGCCGAGCTGGCGGAGGCGCGCCTTGACGAACTCCTGGCGCTGCTTGGCCATGTGATACTCGGCATTTTCGCTGAGATCTCCCAGCGCGGCAGCTTTCTTGATCTCTTTGGGGAGTTCGTGCACCAGCTCGTGTTCGAGCTGATTCATTTCCTCTTGTAGCTTCCTCTTGATTTGCTCGGTCATGCTTCCACGGATTATAAACCCAGCGCCAGCCGCCACGTCGGTTGCTTGGCACACTTTTTGCCTGAATCGGAACGAAGGCTATTTCAAAAGGAAAAGGTGGTTTACACAGTCCCGAACTTAAGCTTGAAACTCGGAGGCTTCGGGGAATCGCAGGTTTGACTTGGACAGGGCTTTGGTCAACAACTCCTCGACATGGGGCTCTTCGCAGTTCTTCGCCATCGCCAGTTCGCTGACCAGGAGGTAGCGGGCGCGCTCCAACATTTTCTTTTCCCGAAAGGAGAGAGACTTCGACTGGTTCAGCACCAGAAGCGCCTTCAAGACGTTGGCGACTTCTAACAAGGAACCGGTGCGCATGCGCTCCGAGTTTTCCTTGAAACGATATTTCCAGTCGGCGTTGTTGTCACAGGCTCCATCTTCAAGAAAATCCACGATCTTCTGGATTTCGCCATTCTTCACCACCCGCCGGAGACCGACGGTGCCGACGTTGTGGAAAGGCACCATGACTTTCAGGCTGCTGGATTTGATCTTGAGCAGGTAGAAGTTTTCCACACTCTCGCCAATAGTCCGGCTGCTGATCTGTTCAATGATGCCAACGCCGTGATTGGGATAGACGACCTTGTCGCCTATGTGGAAGTTGCCATCACCATTAAGCATGAAGAACCACCCACAATCGGAGGGAAAACGAGGAACAAATTCACTACCATTTTACCCGATTTGGAACGGAAAGGCAATTTAGAATGCTCCCATTGCAATTGCGAGGGGCTTCCTTAGATAACGGAGGCCAAGGCGAACCATGCGCAAACCTCGGCCACACAGAGAGTTACCCTTAGAATCAGGTGAGCGGTGCCGAACGGGATCTTATTCCCCGAGCCAGGCCCCGTAGGGTTTCAACGACTCCACGTGGGCAAAGATGATCCTGATGGCGGCGGTAATCGGAATGGCGAGGAGCAAGCCCATCGCTCCCCATAATGCACCCCACACCAGGAGCGACATGGTTACCGCTAAAGGATTGAGCTGCAAGCGCTTGCCAAGAATTCTCGGGTAGAGCAGGTTCAGCGCGACCACATGCAACAGAAGCACTGCCGTGACGATCAGCAGAATGTCCTGGGAATCCGCGTGTCCCAGACCCACAAATATCGGCGGTACCAGGGCGAGCAGTAGTCCCAGGTAAGGGATCAAGCTCAAAAAGCCGCTGGCAAATCCGGCAAAGTAGAAGAATGGTAAATGAATCCACCAGAAGACGACTGTACTGATTGCCCCCAGCAATAGGCCGATCAGAACATTTCCCACCATGAAGCTGCGGACCATGGCCGAAATTTGTCCCAGGGTGACATAGGCGGTGTGGCGGTTCTCCAAAGGAAAAAGCATGACCGTGGCCGAGCGGACGTGCTGCTGCCAGGTCAGCATAAAGAAGACGAGAAAGGGTACGAACGACACCGCCAGAACGGCTGCGCTGACTGAACCGAAGCCGCGGGTCAGAATGTCGGTCCAATCGGTCGCCGTCCGGACGCTCACAACTCCCTTCTCGTGCTCCGGAGGCAAAACCTCGAAGCGTTCCGCGCTCTTGCGAAATCGCAGCGCCTCGTCGCGAACTTTGCTGGTGTATTTAGGGAGATCCTGCGCCAGCGTGGCCGCCTGATTGTAAGAAAAATAGACGATTCCGACCAGCGCAGCCAGCAACAGCAGAATCGCGATCGCGGCCGCCAGGCCGCGCGGGAGACGAAGATACGTCAGCAGATCTACGATGGGCGCGAGGATGAAGGCTAGCAGCACGGAAACCAGCATTACCACCAGCACCGATTCGCCGACATAGCAGAGCGTAAGGATTCCAGCGATGCCGATGATGTTCATCGACCAATGCGGGCGCACTTTAGGGTTGGGCGCTGGCAAAGAGGCGACCGGTATCGTCGGGGTCTGAGCCTGCGCTTCGCCGGTCGCCATTTCAGCATCGTAATCCATTTCTTGGCAATTTCATCGGGACTTATAATGCGCACGTGCCCTCTGAACCAACCTATTCCCGGAACGGCTTGGGGCCGCGCAGCCTCGCCCGAGTTCTGGGTTTGGACGTCGGGTCTAAGCGGATCGGCCTTGCCATTTCTGACCCCCTCGGCATTACCGCACAGGGACTCGAAACCATTCACCGGCAAAACAAGCGCCTCGATTTCGCCCAACTGGAAAAGGTGATCCGCCAATACGAGGTGGCCGAAATCGTGGTGGGCTACCCGCTGCGGATGAGCGGGGCGGAAGGTATCCAGGCCGAGAAAATGCAACGCTTCGCAGAGGAACTACGCCAGCGTTTCCCGTTGCCGGTTCATCTTTGGGACGAGCGCCTGAGTTCGGCCCAAGCCAATCGCCTGCTGCGCGAAACCGAAATGTCAATTAAGCGGCGGGGACAAGTGGTCGATCAAATGGCTGCAGTTTTGATTCTGCAAAGTTGGATGGATGCCAGGGAGAGCACCTAGCAATTGGCATTTGCCGCTGCCTTCCCAAGGTGACCAACGGCTAACAACCAATGGCCAACGACCCACGACCGGCGTTCATCTAAACTATTCGTAAGGTGCGGGTCATTTTCACATTGTTCCTGCTTGCTGTCCTCATTTGCGGGGGATGGCTGGCTTGGGCGCTGATGCAGCCGGTGATGCCGGTGGGGCAGACGTTTGTGCTCTTGCATCCGGGCTACTCCACTCGGCGCATCGCGAACGAATTGCAATCCGCAGGCGTGATCCGTAGCGCCGACGCTTTCGTCGTCTGGCATTACCTCCGTCATAAGCATTCTTTGAAGGCTGGCGAGTATCTGTTCGACAACAGTGCGACCGCCGTTGATGTCCACAGGCGACTGGTGCGTGGCGACGTTTACTTTCACACCGTGGTGATTCCCGAAGGCTTCAACATGTTCGACATCGCACAAGCCATCCAGAACGCAGGCTTGGGTCCGAGTCAGGACTTTCTCAAAGTCGCAATGTCCGACACCGCTCTCATCGCCGACCTGGCGCCAGACGCCAAGACTCTGGAGGGGTACCTCTTTCCGAATACCTATGAGTTCACTCGCATGCAGACCATGGAAGAAATGGCAGCAGCGATGGTGAAGCAGTTCCGCTTAGTTGCAAAAGAGATCGGCTTAACGAACGACGCGAAGATTACGGATGTAAAGAACAGCGATCTGCAGAACCAGGCCAATGACGTGCAGCAGGTCGTCACACTCGCGTCCATCATCGAGAAGGAAACGGCTGCACCCGAAGAGCGTCCACTGGTGGCGAGTGTCTACTACAACCGAATGGCGAAGCACGGCGCGTTGCAGGCCGATCCTAGCGTGATCTATGCCGAACTCCTGCAGGGAACCTACAGCGGCGCCCTTCATCATGCTGACATGCAATTCCATTCCGATTACAACACCTACACCCATCCAGGACTTCCGCCTGGACCCATCGGAAATCCGGGAAAGACATCGCTCGAAGCGGCGATGCACCCCGCCGACACCGACTATCTCTATTTCGTCAGCAATGGAAACGGCCATCACCGCTTCGCCAAGAACCTGGAAGAGCACAATAAGAACGTGGCAGCGTATCGAAGAGCGATGGTCGGGAAATAGGCTTCGGGCTTCGGGCTTCAGGCGGCGGGCATGTTGCGAAACGCCTTCATCAATCCATTTAGCAGCCGACCTACTTCCGCCGATCGCGATAGAAAGTCCTCGCACTGTGGACGGGTCAAATAGCCCAAGCCATCGGCAATCATAATCTGCGTTTCCACTTCGAAAAGGGATCCTTTTGCGTTGCTTAGGAAATGGAGCAGTTCTTTGTCTGAAGAACGTCCCTTGCCTTCTGCGATGTTGCTGGCGATCGAAACAGCTGCCCTCCTGAGTTGAATGATCAGGCCGTAAGTTTCTTGTCGGGGGAATGCTTGGGTCAGACGATAGACCTCCTGGACCATCTCCATCGCGGCCTGCCAAACCTTTAGGTCGCGATAAGTGCCGCTCATGAATCCAAAATAAATGGCTGACTCTCACCAGGAATGTGATGGCCATCACCAAGCCAGCGCGATAGTTGGCTTCGAGTCCCGATGTGGATCGTTCGATCCGCCGCCTATCCACAGAGCCGAAGGTTCCCTGAAGCCTGACGCCGAAAGCCCGAAGCCCGACCTTGAATCTCCGGCTTCGGTATACTCATCTCTTTGGCACGGAATCATCCGTCTCATGTCTTTTTTCTTTCGATATCGTGGTGCCTTCCTCCTGTTGGCAATTCTCCCCCTGACGGGCTGCCTGTTTCGCTCCCGCATAGTCGAGCCACCCTTCATTTCTGTCCAACTGAAAACCGCGACGCAGCAGCAACTCATCGACTACATCAACACTCAGGCCAGCAGCATTCAGTCCATGCAGGCCACCGTCGATATTGACACGACCGTGGGTGGCGTTAAGAAGGGCAAGGTCACGGACTATGAGGAAATCCGCGGCTATGTGCTGGCGCGCAAGCCGGCTATGCTGCGAATGATTGGATTGATGCCGATTGTTCGCAACAAGGCCTTCGACATGGTGAGTGATGGTGAAGGGTTCAAGTTATGGATTCCCACGAAGAACCGTTTCGTAGTGGGGCGAAACGATGTCGAGACCCACAATCCATCGCAGCCGCTCGAGAACCTGCGCCCACAACATATTTATGACGCGTTGCTGTTGCGGCATATTGATCCGGAAAATGAAATTGCAGTACTGGAAAACGACACCGAACTGGTGACCGAAGCCAAGAGCCGCAAGGTATCGCGCGCGGATTATATCGTTGATGTGATCCACAAAGGGAACAAGGGATGGACGCTTTCACGGAAGATCGTTTTCAGTCGCACCGACTTGCTGCCGCACCGCCAGCTCCTCTACGACGAACAGGGAAATGTCGCGACCAACGCGGTTTACGGAAATTATAAGCAAGACAATGGCATAGACTTCCCCTGGCAAATCGAGATTGCGCGGCCGCAGGAAGAATACGACATTACGCTGAACATCGTGAAACTGGACTTGAACCAACCGCTTCCGGATGACAAATTCATACTGGAGCAGCCGGCGGGCGCCGAGGTTGTTCACCTGGACAAGCCGGAGGCGCAATCGCCGCCTACGATTCAGGGGCATGGCAGCAAGTAGAATCAGCAATCAGCACTCGGCATTCAGCCATTGAGTTATTACTACCTTCGTTGGAACTGAATGCTAAGTGCTAGGTGCTCACTATGATGAATAAAATGATCGTCGCCAACCTGGTACATCGGCCGATCCGCTCTCTGATCAGCATTGTCGCGATTGCTTTGGAGGTCACGCTGATTCTGCTGATCGTCGGATTATCGTTGGGAATTCTGAACGATTCCAAAGCGCGCCAGGCAGGCATGGGAGCCGACGTAGTGGTGATGCCTCCGGGGTCCACGGTCATCGCGGGAGTTTCCGGCGCGCCTTTACCGATCAAGATCGCGGACATTTTAGCCAAATTGCCCCATGTCGTAAGCGTGGCACCAGTGGTCATGCAGTTCTCGACTGCCGGAACTTTGGAGCTCATTTACGGAATCGATCTCAAGAGCTTCGAAGCGTTGGGCGGGCCGTTTCACTATCTCGCTGGGGGACCGTTTCAGGGCCCGAATGACGTGCTGGTCGATGATGTCTTTGCCAAATCGAAGCAAGTGAAGGTGGGCGACACGATTGAACTCCTCAATAATAACTTCCGGATTGCGGGCATCGTCGAGCATGGCAGAGGCGCACGCAAGTTTCTCCCCATGAGCACGCTTCAGAACCTGATGGGGGCGCAAGGCAAAGTGTCGGGGTTTTATCTCAAGCTTGACGATCCCAACAATGCTCCGGCGGTCGTTGACGAAATCAAGGCCGTCCCAGGTATGCAAAGCTACAACATCCGCTCCATGCGTGAGTACCTGTCGCTGATGACGCCGACGAGCTATCCCTACCTGGGCAGCTTCATTGACGTCGTCATTGGAGTTTCCGTCACGATTGGATTGATCGTTATTTTTCAAGCCATGTACACGGCAGTGATGGAGCGGACGCGCGAAATCGGAATTTTGAAGTCGATGGGCGCTTCGAAGCTCTACATCGTGAATGTGATCCTGCGAGAAACGGCTCTGCTGGCTATCGCAGGGATCGTTATGGGAGTCGTGTTCAGCTTGCTTGCCGAGAAAGGAATCATCTATCGGATGCCGCTGATCAGAGTCGAGGTAACGGTCGGCTGGATTCTTCGCGCGACCGTCATCGCTTTGGTTGGAGCCCTTGCGGGGGCTGTTTATCCGGCGCTGAAGGCAGCGCAGAAAGATCCAATTGACGCGCTGGCTTATGAATAGCCTGTGAGTAATGCAGGAATACGAGCAGAGCGCAGGCCGCAATTTTCCAGGGCGTTTGCCATCATCCTTGGCTTCTCTGCTATGGAAAGCGCTACCGTAGCAGCTACCTCGTTGACAATATCCCGCTGGCTACGTTATCTTTAAGACTTTGCAAGTCCTGCGGTTGCCCGCCTGATAGCCCTGCGCGTTCAGCGCATAGTGGAGCTCAGCGGTCTTCTTTGCGTTTTTATATTTCTGGGAGATTTTGCATGTCAACTTATTTCCCCAAAGCGGGGGAAATTGTGCGCAAGTGGTACGTCGTGGATGCTGACGGGCAGACGCTCGGTCGGCTTGCGTCACAGGTCGCCCGCATTTTGATGGGTAAAGAAAATCCGCAATACACGACCTTTCTCGACACTGGTGATCACGTGATCGTGATCAATGCCGAGAAGATCAAGACGACAGGCTTCAAGTCGGAGCAGAAGGTGTATCAGCATTACACCGGCTATCCGGGCGGATTGCGGACCGAGGAGTTTCGCAAGCGGTTCGAGCGCAAGCCTGAGTCGATCATCGAGGCTGCGGTTCTGCGCATGCTCCCCAAGTCGAAACTGGGGCGGCAGATGATCAGCAAGCTGAATGTGTATCGCGGCGAGAAGCATCCGCACGAAGCTCAGAAGCCGCAAGCGAAGGCGCTCGAAGTCAGGGCGTAAGAGTTTGGTTGTACGCGCGGGATCCTCACCGGCTGTGGCCGGTTCGGGATGACGTCAAAGACTTATTTGAAAGGTTGCACCGGAGCGGTTTGGCTAAGTGCCAACTGCTAAGTGCTAAAGGCTAAGAATGGCAGAGCTAGTGCAATATTACGGGACAGGGCGTCGCAAGTCGGCGATCGCGCGCGTTTATCTGCGTCCAGGCAGCGGCGAATTCAAGATTAACGGACGAGCTTTTGAGGAGTATTTCGTGACTCCGGCGCAGCGCTCGGCCGCGAAGCAGCCGTTGCTCTCGACGGAAACTGCGGGCACGTTCAATGTGGTCGCCAGAGTTTCCGGCGGCGGCGTGAATGGCCAGGCCGACGCGGTAAAACTTGGCATCGCTCGCGCTCTCATGCTGTTCAATGTGGAGTTGCGCAAGAAGCTCAAAGCTGAAGGCATGGTCACTCGCGATTCCCGCGGCAAGGAACGCAAGAAGTACGGCCAGAAGGGTGCGAGGAAACGGTTCCAGTACAGCAAGCGCTAGAAACTGTCGTTGGTCCTTCGTCGTTGGTCTTTCGCGACGGCGGTGGGTTGACGGCAAACGACCAAAGGCGAACGACGGTTTTAGGTGTTCAATTCTTCCCGTGCTTCGGTACGGGGACGGGAATGGCAATTCGGGGCAGCCTCAGGGTGAGCGCCGGATGCAGACCAAATGAGGAGGTTAATTGGCTAACATCACCATGAAGGAGTTGCTCGAAGCGGGCGTGCACTTCGGGCATCAGACCAAGCGCTGGAATCCCAAGATGAAAGAATTCATCTTCGGAGAGCGCAACGGGATCTACATCATCGATTTGCAGAAGACGCTGAAGATGTTCAAAGAAGCGTCGAAATTCGTGCAGGAACTGGCAAGCGAAGGCAAAATCATTCTCTTCGTCGGAACCAAGCGGCAGGCCCAGGATGCGATTGCCGAAGAGGCGACGCGCTGTGGTGGATTCTATGTAAACCAGCGGTGGCTGGGTGGCCTGCTCACCAATTGGGTGACGGTGCAGAAGTCGGTAAAGCGGCTGAAAGAACTCGATGAAATGGCCACGGATGGCCGTTACGAGTTGCTGCCTAAGAAAGAAGTCATCAAGCTGGAGCGCGAGCGCAAGCATTTGCAGGCGAACCTGGCTGGCATCAAGAACATGAGCCGCCTGCCCGATGCGATCTTCATCATCGACTCGAACAAAGAGCAGATCGCGGTACGTGAGGCTCGCAAGCTTGGCATTCCGGTGGTCGCGGTCGTCGATACGAATTGCGACCCCAGTGAAGTGGATTATGTGATTCCGGGCAACGACGACGCGCTGCGGGCGATCCGCTTGTTTGCTTCGAAGATTGCGGATTCCGTGGCTGAAGGCGCGCAGCTCATGACCGACAAGCAAGTTGCCGATCTGGCTGCTGCTGCCGGTGCGGCGCAGCAGGCCGAGCGGGATGCGGCGGCGCGCGCGGCTGAAGGCACCGCGGATATTAGCGCCTCGGAAGATGGCACGGGCGAAGACATCAGCATGGAAGATGTGCTGGGGGCGGGTACGCGCAAGCAACCGGTGGCGGCGAAGGAAAGCGTTGCCGACGATGTACCGCAGGTTGAAACCCAAACGTATTAGAGCAGGCATCAGGCTCTCGGCTTCAGGTGTACACGCAGATCAGATTCCGGGCCTTAGCCCCTGAGGGATTCAGACCCGCGCGGGTCGTCCGGCGCGGGTCGAAGTTTGTTAGGGCAGCCTGTTGGCCTTTGGTCATTCACCGTTGGTCGAGACATTCCAATGGCGAACGACGAACGACCAAGGACGTTTTATTTACAATGAGCACATCTACGATGAATATTTCAGCTGCACAAGTGAAAGAGCTCCGGGAGAAGACCGGAGCGCCAATGATGGATTGCAAACAAGCTCTGACCGAAGCCAAGGGCGACATGGAACAGGCGGTTGTGGTCCTGCGCAAGAAGGGTGTTTCCGTGGCGGCGAAGAAGGCAACCCGCGTGACCAGCGAAGGCTCGGTGGCCAGCTACATCCACGCCGGCGGCAAGATCGGCGTGCTCGTGGAGATTAACTGCGAGAGCGATTTCGTGGCTCGCACCGAAGACTTCAAGGAACTGGTGCACGACATTGCCATGCACATCGCGGCCAGCGATCCGAAGTACATCCGCAGGGAAGACGTTACTGCGGAAGATTTCGCCCGCGAAAAGGACATCGCGCTTGCGCGGGCCATCGCCAGCGGCAAGCCTGCGAACATCGCGGAGAAAATGGTCGAAGGCAAAATGGGCAAGTTTTACGAAGAGGTCTGCCTGCTGGAACAGCCTTTCATCAAGGACCAAACGGTGACCATCGCGCAACTGATTGCCACCAAGATCGGCAAGCTCGGCGAAAACATCGCGGTACGCCGCTTCGCTCGCTTCAAGGTAGGCGAGGCAGGCGAGACCATCGCCGTCACCAAGCCGGAACAGAAAGCCGAGTAAATCAAGGGCGCTTATCGCGCCCTTTTTTTACCCTTGCGCGGGCGGATGCTGGCGCAACAGCTCGCGAGGACGCAGACGCTGCAAAAATCATGACGACTCCGGTCTTCAAACGTATCTTGCTGAAACTCTCCGGCGAGGCCTTGGCTGCAACCCAGGGGTTTGGTGTTGACCCCTTTCGCATTCATGAAATCGCTGCAGAACTCGCGGACGTACGTTCTCTAGGAATCGAGATCGCGATCGTGGTGGGCGGTGGTAATTTTTTCCGGGGCGTGGCCGAGCAAGCGAAAGAGATGGACCGCGTTTCGGCAGATCAGATGGGCATGCTCGCGACTGTGATCAATTCGCTGGCGCTGCAGGATGCGCTGGAAAAGCAGGGCGTTTACACCCGCGTGCAATCAGCAATTGAGATGAACCAGGTCGCCGAGCCTTTTATTCGCCGACGCGCCATCCGTCATTTGGAAAAAGGCCGCGTGGTGATTTTCGCTGGGGGCACCGGAAATCCCTATTTTTCTACGGACACTGCAGCATCGCTGCGCGCCATGGAAATCAAGGCAGACGTCATTATGAAAGCTACAAAAGTCGACGGTATTTACGACGCCGATCCGGTGCTGGTAAAAGATGCAAAGAAGTTCACTCAGATCACTTACATGGACGTGCTGAAAAAAGGCCTTAAAGTGATGGACTCGACCGCCATCTCACTTTGCAAAGACAATAATCTGCCGATCATTATCTTCAACCTCAACCAGAGGGGAAATATCCGCAAGGTCGTAACCGGCGAGAAGATCGGTTCGCTGGTTAGCGCGTAAGTCTATCCGGACAGGCTTTTGCATTCGGTTTATAGCTATATTACTGATATTATCGTTTCATGATAATATTGCTAATATTGATATGAGCCCATGGATCCAATAAGAAATCCCTACAGCCCAGGTGCCGGGTCTCCTCCTCCCGAGTTGGCGGGTAGGAACGCGCTTAGAGCACAGCTTGCGATCGCCCTAGCCCGCATCCGCCGAGGGAACCAGGCAAAGAGTGTGTTGATGGTCGGCCTGCGTGGCGTTGGGAAAACAGTTCTCCTTGATCAAATACGAAAGGACGCCGAAGAAAAGGGGATATATGCCTTGCGCATAGAAGCCCCCGAGAACAAGTCTTTGCCCGCACTGCTCGCACCTCAATTGCGACAAACTCTTCTCCGTCTCAGTCGCGTCGAGGCAGCGAAAGCTGGTGCTCAACGCGCTCTCCGCGCATTGGCCGGGTTCGCGAAAGCTCTGAAGGTGTCATACAAGGACATTGAGGTTGGATTTGATTATGAACCCGAGCCCGGCTTGGCCGATAACGGCGACTTGGAGATTGATTTGACGGCTTTGCTCGAGCAGGTGGGAGTTGCCGCGCGGGACGCCAAGAGTGCTGTCGTGGTGTTCATTGACGAACTGCAATACGTTAAAGAAGCGCAATTAGGGGCCCTAATCTCCGCACTGCATCGATGCGCGCAAAATAGTCTCCCTTTGACTGTCGTGGGCGCCGGGCTCCCGCAACTTAGAGGGATGACGGGTAACGCAAAGTCTTACGCTGAGCGCCTGTTTGATTTTCCGACGATTGGACCATTGACCGAATCGGAAGCGGAACTAGCGATCGCGAAGCCGGCAAGGGACGAGGGCGTGGATTACGATTCTGCTGCCATCTCGGCGATTATTTCTAAAACCCGAGGCTACCCCTACTTTCTGCAGGAATGGGGAAAACACGCGTGGGAGGCCGCAAAACAAAGCCCGATCACGGCAGAAGATGTTGAAATTGCGTCGATCACAGCGATTGCAGCACTTGACGAAAGCTTTTTCCTAGTGCGCTTTGATCGCCTCACGCCAACCGAAAAAACCTACTTGCGCGCCATGTCGGCGTTGGGACCCGGGCCCCACAGGTCGGGCGACATCGCGGATCGCCTGGGGAGACCAGTCTCATCGTTTGGTCCAGTTCGAAGTGGCCTGATCGCGAAAGGGATGATCTGGAGTCCGAATCACGGTGACACCGCGTTTACCGTGCCGCTCTTCGACGAATTCATGAAACGGATTATGCCTGGAAACGATTGGGAGACTTAACAGCTGGCATTTAATGTTGGGCTTCGACAACCATTCGTTTCAAAGGTTTATAATTCACAGTTTTGGTAACTCATCCTCAGGGGAGCTGATCATGGCTCAAGCTGGCATGGCCGCAATTCCTGGCCTTAAAGATACTTACATTCAACTCAAAACGCGCATGGACAAGGCGGTCGAGGACTTTCGCAAGGCGATGGCGTCTACGCGCACCGGGCGTGCGTCGGTGCATATGCTGGATTCGGTGAATGTGGAGTACTACGGATCGCACATGCCGCTCAATCAGCTTGCGCAGGTGCATGCGCCGGAGCCGCAGCTCATTACAGTCCAGCCTTTTGATCCGACCTCGCTGCCAGCGATTGAGAAGGCGATTCGCGCCGCGGACATTGGCTTGAACCCGATGAACGATGGCAAGATCGTCCGTGTGCCCGTGCCTGCGCTCACCGAAGAGCGCCGCAAGGATATGGTGAAGCATCTCAACAAGGTGCTCGAGGAGCATCGCACCGCGGTGCGCAACATCCGGCGCGATGGCAACGACGCCATCAAGAAGGCGATGAAGGACAAGAAGATCACTGAGGACGACGAAAAGCGGGCCATGGATGAAATCCAAAAGCTCACCGACGGTGAAATCAAGAAGATGGAAGAGATGAGCAAGGGCAAGGAAAAAGAAGTGATGGAGATTTGATGATCGGGCATAGCGAGCCTTTCTCCAGAGCGGCGCGTCTTGGGTTGGGTTTGACCAGCGGACTGCTTGGTTTGATGTGGCTCGTAATCGTTCTCACCGTGACAACCTTCCCCGTGGGAGCCGCAATGGAACCAGGAGTCGTGAAACTGCAAGAGTTCTCGGTGATCGGAATTCAAGCGCGTACCAATAATGCTGACGAAATGACAGGAGACGGCGCCATCCCCAAGCAGTGGGCCCGGTTCTTCAAAGAAGGCATCGCGGATAAGATTCCCAACAAAGTCGATTCCACGATCTACGCGGTTTACACCGGTTATGCCAGCGACCGCAACGGCGAATACGATTTCATTATTGGAATGAAAGTTAGTAGCGTGTCCGATGTTCCGCCAGGGATGGTTGCCAAAAAGGTGCCCCGGGGGAAATATGCCGTCGTCACCAGTGCGAAGGGACAAGTCGCCCAGGTTGTCCCGCAGGCATGGCAACGGGTCTGGGGCCTGGAGGATAACAAGCAACTCGGCGGTGCACGCGCCTACAAAGCCGATTTTGAAGTTTACGACCAGCGGAGCCAGAACCCGCAGGACTCTCAAGTGGACCTGTACGTTGGTTTGAAGTAGCGCTCGCCTTCTCTGCCATCCCCTCTAATTCCCGCCCTGGAGTCACGCAGTTACGTCCGTAATCTGTCCTAAGGTAATGAAGACTTCCCACAATCAGACGTGTTTTCATTCGGGTATTAAGAATTCGCAGCTCCCCCACAGATTCTGATTTACAGGAGCTACTATGAAAAGGTTTCTATCACTCACCGGGCTGCTTGCATTAGCCCTGAGTTTCAGCGCTTGTAATGGCGTAAGTAATTCCTCGTCGTCGACGCCACCGCCGAACACCCAGGGGCAGGTCTTCGCTACAGGCGAAGACGCGCCCGTGTCGTCGGTAGTTGCATTCAATATCACCATTAACAGCATCACCCTTAACAACGGGTCGACCACGGCACAAGTGCTTTCCACCCCGACCACGGTTGACTTCGGTCGGCTAATCGGTTTGCGTTCGCTGCTGGGCTTTAACACGGTCGCGCCCGGAACCTACACCAGTGCCACTTTCACTTTCGCGACCAGCAACCCGGCGCCTTCGATTAATTACGTCGACCTCACGACCAATCCACCTTCAATCGGCACCGCAACCGGAACCTTGAGCAGCCCGACAGTGACGGTCGCATTCCCGGCAGGGGCTCCGCTTGTGGTGGGAAGCAACGGCTTGGCCGGTTTGCATATGGACTTCGATCTGCGTCAGTCGCTGGCCATGGATGGAACCGGCAATCTGACTATCAACAACGGCACGATTGCGGTCACACCAGTATTGGATGTCATGGCAGTCTCGGCCTCTGGCGATCTGGGCCAGATCACCGAATTTACCGGCAACATCGTTTCGGTAAACACTGCGGGGAACTCATTCGTGATGCAAGGCCCGTACGGTTTCCAGGAGACGATCGACGTCAACTCGAGCACTCTGTACAACGGCAGCAATGCGTTGAGCAGCTTAATGGCGAACGGCATTGTCTCCATCGAGGGCACGGTGCAGGCCACTGGCGCGATTCTGGCCAGCAGCGTCGAGCTGATCACGACCGACAAAGCGTTCATTTCTGGCAGAATCCTGGCGGTGAGCCCCGGACCGGTAGTCACCATGTTTGTGGGCGAAGAGCTGGGAACTTCAGCCAGTATCCCTGTGGACAGCGTCTACACGGTTGACCTCAGCCTGGTGTCGCAGTACGACATTTGCTTCATCGACAACTGGTTCACCAACGAGCTGTTCAGCGGCTCATCTCTGGTGGTCGGTCAACGCATTTTCGTCGGCGGCACTTATCAGAGCAACGCGTTCACTCCCGACATGGTTTCCTTGCGACGGCAGGGCGTGATCGGATCGCTGGTCGCAAACAGCGTGAAAATTACGAATGGCAATCAGGGAAACTATCAGATGCAGAACGATGCCCTGATGAGCTACTCGGCGGGTGGACCGTTCACCGTGTATACCGGCAACCTCACAACATTTGTCAACATCAACGGCTTGGCTGGATTGCAGGCGGCGGGCGCTACCAATCTGATCTCTCGCGGATTGGTCTTCTACGATCCCAACACGCAAAAGCCAATCGTGTGGGCGGGACGGGTTCGCGTACTGCCGTAAGACAAAAACCTAAATGCAGCATGGAGTGGGCGGCGCAAGCCGCCCTTTTTTATTGCTCCAAAACACGAAGACGCAAAGTCAAACAGGGAACCAGTCAGACTGAAACTCTTGTGATCCTTCGTGTCGTTCTTGGTTTTTTCCCTTGGGGCCAAATCTGCGTCTTATAATCAGAAGTCATGAAGGAAGTGGTCCACGCCGCCTGTCCGCACGATTGCCCGGATGCCTGCGGAGTTTTGATTACGGTCGAGGATGGACGCGCGACCAAAATCAAGGGCGACCCTGCGCACCCCGTGGCGCGTGGTTTCCTTTGCGCCAAGGTGGCCAAGTACCTGGATCGCGTGTATTCGCCCGATCGGGTTTTGTATCCCATGCGGCGGGTAGGGCCGAAGGGTTTACGGGCCGCGGGCGAGGGCGCCCGCGCCACACAGGCTTGGCAGCGCATTTCATGGGACGAGGCGCTCGACGAAATCGCTCTTCGCTTCAAGAAAATCGTTGCTGAGTTTGGCAGTGAAGCCATCCTTCCGTTCTCCTTCGGCGGCACGCTGGGGATGTTGAATAGCGCTTCCATGGACCGCCGATTCTTCCATCGGCTGGGAGCGTCGCAGTTGGCGCGTAATATTTGCTCTGCCGCCGGCGAAGCGGGGTTGGAATCGGTGCTTGGGATAAAACTGGGAACCGAGCCGGAACAGTTTCGCCATTCTCGGTACATCATTGCGTGGGCAGCCAACATTCATGGCAACAACGTACATCTGTGGCCCTTCATCGCCGAGGCCCGGCGCCAAGGCGCGAAGCTAGTAGTGATCGATCCCTATCGCACCCGCACGGCTGCGTGCGCGGATTGGTATCTGCCGATCAATCCCGGCACCGATGCGGCTTTAGCTTTGGCCATGATGCATGTGATCATCGGCGAGAATCTTCACGATGCAGATTATGTCGAGCGCCACACCCTGGGATTCGAACAGCTTCGCGACAAGGTGCGAGAGTACACGCCAGAGCGAGCCGCAAAGTGGACCGGAATCGCGGCCTCTGACATTGTGAAGCTGGCCCGCGAGTACGCGACCACCCATCCAGCCGTGATTCGCTTGAATTATGGAGTCCAGCGCTCGGAAGGCGGAGGAATGGCAACACGCGCTGTCGCCATGCTGCCTTGTATTACTGGGTCATGGAAAGAGATCGGCGGCGGGTTGCAGATGTCCACTAGCGGAGCTTTTAAGTTGAACAAAGAAGTTCTTAAACGTTTCGACTTGATGCTCAAGCCACTGGGACGTCCGGCCCGCACCGTGAACATGGTCGAGTTGGGGAAGGCCTTGAACTCGCTGGATGATCCGCCGATCAAGTCTCTATTCGTTTACGGTTGCAATCCAGCCGCGACCTGTCCCAATCACAATGAAGTGATTCGGGGCTTGCAGCGCGCGGATCTGTTCACGGTGGTTCACGAGCAGTTCCTCACCGACACTACCGATTACGCGGACATGGTTCTGCCCGCGACTACTTTCTTTGAGCACAAGGATCTGCAGACCGCCTACGGGCACTACTTCTTGCAGGTTTCGAATCAGGCCATTGAGCCTCTGGGCGAATGTCGCTCCAATGTGGAAGTCTTTCGAGCGCTCGCCCAGCGAATGGGATTCGAGGATGAGTGCTTCCGCGAATCCGTGGACCAGATGATCGATGCGGCCTTGGACTCTGACCATCCCTGGCTGCAAGGAATCAGCCGGGAGCGACTGGAGCGGGAAGGTCACGTAAGACTCAGTTTTGAAAAACAGTTCGCAGATGACAGTTCGCACTCCCCAGATTTCTTTTTGCCTTTTGCACACGGAAACTTCTTTACGACGAGCGGCAAGGCCGAATTGTACAGTGAAGCGCTCAAGTCTCAGGGTTTGGATCCCGTGGTTCAGTTCGAACCGCCGGGCGAATCGCGCCACAGCGAGCAGGCGAAAACTTTTCCTCTGGAGTTGCTGGCTCGTAAGTCTGACAATTTTCTCAACTCATCCTTTTCCAATTTACCCGTGATCCAGGATATGGAGGAAGCAGGCCTGCTTGAAATGAATGCCGCTGATGCCCGAACACGCGGCATCGCAAATGGCGACCAGGTGCGCGTGTTCAACCGTCGTGGGGATATACTTCTAAGAGCCAAAGTAGACGGCGTATTGCAACCCGGTGTGGTTTGTGCGCGGCTCTCATGGGCGAAGCTAAGTCCGCAGGGGCGTAACATTAATGTGCTTACCTCGGAAAAACTTACTGACTTGGGCAACTCCGCTACCTTTTATTCCGTCTTGGTTGAAGTAGAGCTTTTCCAAACGGCATCCTGAGGGCGATTAAAGGCGCATGTGCTTGGACGGTGTCCACTGCTCTACCGTATAATTGCGGTTTTCCACACTCCCATAACTTGAGGTAGTGGCGATTCATCGCACTCATCAGGATAGCCCTGCGATTATCGAGGGCAGGCACGGCCGCGCATGGCGACCCTCGGGTGTCGCAGCGAGGCCATCTCCTTCATTTTTAAAGCGTTGTGCAGGTAGGAGAAGTTCGCTCTTCAGTTTCCTGCTGGCCTTTTTCTTGCTCTGCTCCTCGGCCATCGGGCAGCAGGATGTAATTTCCGGCGTAGAAGTTCACGGCAACCGTCGTATTCCGGCTGAAACCATCAAAGCTAGAATTTTTACCCACGCTGGAGATGTCTACGATCCCGCAGCCATCGAGCGCGACTTCAACTCGCTGTGGAATACCGGGTACTTTCAGGATATTCGCTTTGAGCGAGAGCAGACTCCGAAAGGTTGGGTTCTGCATATCTATGTAAAAGAACGCCCGACCATCCGAGAGATTAACTACGAAGGCCTGAACTCAGTGTCGAAAAGCGACGTGCTCGACCGATTCAAGGAAGCCAAAGTCGGATTGTCAGTCGAGAGCCAATACGACCCTACCAAGGTAAAGAAGGCCGAAGTCACGATCAAGCAACTGCTGGCCGAGCACGGGAGACAGTACTCTACGGTCCGCACCGAGATTCATCCCATCCCGCCCAACGCTGTGAGCATCACCTTCGCGATCAAGGAAGGGCCTAAGGTCAAAGTGGGCAAGATTGTGTTCGAGGGGAATAAACACGTCAAGAGCCGCATTCTGCGTGGCGCAATGAAGAACCTTAAGCCCATCGGCATCCCGCACTCGATCTTTCTGGAGAATCTGTTCTCCAAAACCTACGATGCCACCAAACTCGACGAAGACACCGAGCGAGTTCGCGCCGAGTTTCAAAACCGTGGCTACTTCAAAGTGCTGGTTCAGGAACCCAAGACGGTCATCCACGATACTGGACATAAAGGATTTCACATTCCACTGATCCAGGCTGGGCCGGGCAAGGCCGTGGACATCACCATGCCGATTGAGGAAGGCGACAAATACAACTTGGGCGGAATCACTTTCAAGAACAACAAAGCAGTGTCGAACACCAAAGCCTTACGCGCCCTTTTTCCGATAAAGGATGGCGATACCTTTGACCGAAGCAAAATCGCCAAGGGCCTGGAAAACCTCGGGAAGGCCTATGGCCAAATCGGGTACATCAATTTCACTTCAATTCCAAACACCACCTTCGACGAGGAAAAGAAGCTTGTCTTCCTCGATATTGACGTAGATGAAGGCAAGCAGTTCTTTGTGCGCCGAATCGAATTCCAAGGCAATACCACCACTCGCGACAAGGTGATACGCCGCGAGATCGTTCTGGAAGAAGGCCAGGTCTACAACCAACAACTCTGGGAACTCAGCATCCAGCGATTGAATCAGTTGGGATTCTTCGACAATTTGAAGCCCGATGATCCCAACGTCACTGAACGCCACCTGAACGAAAAGGATGGCACAGTCGATCTCACCCTCAAAGTCCATGAGAAAGGCAAGAACAGCATTGGATTGAGCGGCGGAGTTAGCGGTTTGTCGGGCACATTCGTTGGCCTTAGCTACAGCACCAATAACTTCCTGGGCTTGGGCGAAACTCTGAGCATACAAGCGAACATCGGAAACCTGCAGCGTAACGTTTCCTTCAGCTTCACTCAACCTTACCTGTTTGATCGTCCTCTGCAGTTAGGTTTTACGGTTTACTTCACGAAGTTCACTTACGATCAGGCTCGGCAAGCGGCCATCCTCAGCGGTCAAGCGATCAATCTGCCGGCCGAACTGCAGGAGAATCTTCAGAACTACACGCAGTCGAGCAGGGGCTTTGCCATCAACCTGGCCTATCCGCTGCACCGCTCCTTCAAGCGGGTTGGGATTAGTTATTCCTACGACGACTCTTCCATCGTAGCCCTCACCACGGCGTCGCAGACACTGTTCAATTTCCTGTCATTCAGCGGAATCAGCGGGCCAAACGCACTGAACGGGATCATCACCAGCAAGATCACTCCCAGCTTCTCTATAAACTCCCTGGACAGGGCGCTGTACCCCCACAAGGGCAGCAGTTTCTACGTAGCGAGCGAATTCGCCGGCGTGGGCGGGACGGTCAAGACAATTCGTCCTATCGTGAAATACACGCACTGGAAGCCGATGAATAATCGCCGCAATACGGTTGGCTTTAACTTTCAGGGTTCTTTTCTAACCGGCTACGACGGCCTGGTGCCTCCGCCTTTCCAGCGCTTCTACGATGGCGGCGAAAATGATTTGCGCGGCTTTGATATTCGCTCCGTCTCGCCCGTATCATTTCTTCCAAACACAACTTCGATCCAGTTGCGCAATCCTGATGGCTCGATTGTGCCCAAGAATCCGGCCAATCCCCTGCAAGGCGCTTACACCATCCCCGTTCCCTTGGACCAGATTGTCTTCCCTGGCGGCGACTTGAGCCTGGTCGGAAATTTGGAATACCGTATCACCATCGCCGGCCCGGTGGCTTTGGCGCCATTCGTCGACATGGGCGTGGAACCGATCCTCCGAGATTCCCAGCTCAAAATTAACAACGGACAGTTCGACCTGATCAACAGCACGGTTTTCGGCTGCCCTGCGCTGGACGCCGGTTTTAACTGCGTCGGCGGATCCACGCAGAAGTTCCCGCAATACCTGCACCCCGTGCCGGGGACGAACTGGACGCCCAGAATGTCCACTGGCCTGGAGCTGCAAGTATTCTTGCCCGTGGTCAACGCGCCGTTCCGCATCTACTGGGCATATAACCCGCTGCGCTTGGATACGATCGTGAATGCTCCAATTCCAATCACTCGCGGCATGTTCCCCGCAGGCGCCGCCGGAGATTACACCTATCAGCTCGCCAGAAATTCTTTCTCTCCCCCCTATCAACTGAGAGAGCCGCGCAAGACCTTCCGCTTCACCGTGGCCACGACCTTCTAGAGACGACGTTTCTACATAAGATTTGACCGGCCTTAGGATTTGGCGGACGACGCGAGACCACCTGGAACTGGGCCATCAGTTTGACGGGGCTATACCCACGGGCGAAAAACTGTCTCTTCCTCTCCTATGCACCATTCTCGGGGCGACGAATTGTGGTCTTAGTGCCCAACGCGGGTGGGTATCCCTCGAGAAAAATTTCATTACACCCTCCCTTCGGATCCCGTTCTGACACGGCACAACTGTGGGGACGTGGGGGAAGCCCGTAATTCTCAATGAGCGCTATGGCCTGTTAACGTCACCCGAGAAAATCGCTGCTTGACTCTACGTTCACAGGGGTTTTTTCGTAATGCGACTTGTCAGGCACTGCGCCGAGTTTGAAACGGAAGTTAGGTGCGTGTATCGTGACAGGGCCGCTGATCCGAGCGACTTGGTGAAGGAGACAGAAGAACCATGGTGACTTCAATCCGAAGCAGATGGCTGGCTGGAGGGGCCGTTCTCGTCATTATTTCGGCGCTGTGGGCACAGAGTCGTGGCACGTCCGAAGACGAGTCTGCGGTTAGGGCGCTAATTCAAGGTGCGGATGGCGACAACAAGAATGCCACCAAAGCAAGGCAGTACGCGGTCGATGCGGATTGGACGAATTCGTTCGGGGAACGCCTACACGGCCGGGAGGCTCTCTTGCAGAAGTTCGATCAATTGGCCCACTCCACCTTTTACCAAGCGGGTAGGGATGCCCCGGACTCGGATAAGGTGGATGTCCGATTCGTGAGGCCCGATGTGGCAGTGGTTTACGAATACGAGGAAGTCGTTGGTCAGGTCGATCCGACGATCAGGAAGCCGATGCCGCCGCGCAAAATTCATCATCAGTACGTCGTCTCCAAAGAACACGGCAAGTGGCTCATTCAGTCAGAGTTAATCATGGATGAAGAACACTTTGCAGATGGTAGTTCGGAATGAAACCGCTGGTGCGGACTGCAGGACCGCGATGTAGTGAATGAGCGAAATGGCCTGATAGCGTCAGTTGAGGCTTGGCTTTGTATGAGACTGTCGAACGGGACAGGCGAAGGGCCGGTTTGCGGACAACTTCCTACGGCGAAACTTCAAACACCGTACCGCAGTAGCCCTGACAAGTACCCTTGCCGCCGCCCTCCTGTGTTGCGCCATAAAGATTACCTGCGGTGTCGAAGACTATGGTGGTGGCGGGGAATCTGCCATCTGAGCCACCCGTGAAGCCGTAGAGGATACTCGCGGTCCAATCTCCTCCGTTCTGCTTGGGCGGTGTTAGGCGGAAAACGCTGCCAGCCAGCGACTCGCCGGGACCCAGGTACGTTGTGCCATAAAAGTTACCGCTCTTGCTCAATATGGCGAGCGTCGGATCGTAGCCACCGTCCGGGGCGACGGTGAAGCCGTACAGAATCGTTTCTCGGCGAAAGTCAACATCGGTGCGGTATGCATACATCTCTCCTTCCCCGAAATCGTTGAATTAATCATTTAGTTGCCAACAGTTGGCTTTCTATCGCGACACCTCGAAGACCGTCCCGCAATTGCAAGAGACTCTGCCCCCATTCTGTGTCGTGCTGTAAAGGTTGCCCCGCGTATCGAGGATCAAGCCGGCAGCAGGCTGTCCCCCGTCGGGGGAGCCCTCGAAACCGTAGAGAGTCGCGAACGTCCAGTTGCCGACCTTCCCCGTAGGTGGTTTGAGCCCGAAGACGGTGCCGTGGAACGTATTGCCGAAATTCGTGGTGCCGTAGAGGTTCCCATTCTTGTCCAAGATTAGAGCGTCTTCAGGGCCCGCGCCGTCATTTTCGTCCGTAAATCGGTAAAGGACCGTCTCCTTCCAATGCCCACTGCCTGCCTTCGGGGCGGCCAACTCGAATACAGCGCCATTCCCACCGATCGCTCCGGCGTACACGGTGCCGTAGAGAACGCCATTCCCACCGAACACGACGCCAGCGAAAGGCGTGGCACCATCTTGGCCATGAAAGCGGTAGAGCAGTTCCTCCGTCCAAGCGCCGCCTATTGTGTCCGGGGGGGTGAGCTTAAACACTGTGCCGCAGCCGTTCGGGCTGCACTCTCCCTCTTGGTCGCCGCCGCTTTGGCTCGTCCCGTAAATCACGCCCTTGCTATCAAGAACCAGGCCGCCGTTGGGATTGGCTCCGTCCGTGCCGCTCCTGAAGCCGTGCAGTGTTTTCTCCGCCCACTTCCCGCCCTTCGTCTTCGGCGGACTCAACTCGAATACCGCCCCGCAATACTTGTAGTAAGGATCGCAGGTCGTTCCATACCCGCCGCCAAACTCCGTCGCTCCGTACAGGTTTCCCGCGCTGTCGAAAACCAAATTGCCCTGAGGAAGATAGCCTTGCTTGGCGGTCGGAAAGCTGTAAAGGATGGTCTCCGTCCACGCGCCGCCCTTCTGCGCCGGCGGTGACAATTCGTAAACCGTGCCACAACCGGCGAGACCGAACAGCACGCAGTTTCCGGTGCCGCCGTAACCGCTCACGCCATAGAGATTTCCCTCGTCGTCAATGATCAAGCCACCACTCGGGACAGAAGCGTCCTTAGAACCCTCGCCGGCGAACATTTTGATCAGGGTTGCGGTCCAGGGATCGCCTTTCGTGGCCGGAGGCGAAAGCTCATACACCGCTCCACACTCATAGCTGAACGGTTCGCAAGTCTTCGGGCCGCCGCCCGTAGTGGCAACGTAAAGATTCCCCTGCTTGTCAAAAACGACTCCGCCCGCCGGTACCGACCCGGCGTCTACTCCACCCTGAAAGCTGTACAGGACTTTCTCCTTCCACTCCGCCGAGGCGAATTGAACGAACGCGAGCACGAGCAGGCACAACACCGGCAGGCGGTTTGCAAATCGAGGGTAGCTCTTGTGGGTCATGGCGCGGGACGACTTCCTCGCACGGACTCCCGGCTTGTCGAGTTGGAAGCCAGGAGCAGCACGGCTTTCCGGGATGTTACACCCGCAGGGATGCGGCGTCCATAGTTGTCAACTGTCGTAAAATCCCGATTACACTCGCCGACTTAGTTATCAGTTATTTTGCCTTCCAGAATTTCCGTCTCTCTTCCCTCTGTTCGCTATGCCAATAAAATGCGCGAGATCACGATTGACGAACCAAGCCCGACCTTCGCAGGAGTCGTTGCCTGGCTTTCCAAGTCCGCCGCACGCTTTATGGTTGACTACGCGCGTCACATTCGATAATCTGCTACAAGATACATTATCTGCAAGATAACATCGGTCTTTGACAATCTGACCCAGGCGAGCGTAGCCTCTGGACCCGCTCCAAATACCGAACTCGCCCCAGTCCCAAAATGGACTGCGAGTCGCCTTGTACTCGAGCCCTAACTCCAATGTTCTCTAGATTTTGCCCGTAACTCCTGTAAACTCAAAGATCTAGCCCATGGTCAAAATTTAAGTCTTTCCGCCTCAAGATTTTGCGGACATCAGGGGGAGGGGGGGGCCGGTACTAAGCAGTAAACTCCATCCCAAGTTGGGAGAGCGGGAGACAATTCTCCCTCGAGGTTATTCCAGCTCGCCGCCCGTTTGACGCTGGGGCAACTGTGTTCCTATAATGAAACCTACAGCACCCTGAAAATCGAATAGTACGGGGTGGTCATCACGTTTGAACATTAGCGTGAGACGCTGGAGGTTAAGGTCTGCCTTCCCCGTTTGATCACACGGCCTGCTTGGCTTCGGGGCGGGACCCCAGCTTGGTCCGTCAACATCGATGCGTGAAAAAGACCTGAAGCGAGATTCCCGATACAATTTCCAAGGAGTTCAAAGCAACCCCATGACAAGAAAGCTTCCACGATTTCTTCTGGCCACTGTGTTCGTCATCTCGGTTACCGCCCTGGCTCAAACCGCTAGCGCGGACCCCGGATTGCCCGCAGCCCCAAGTGCGGCTGGGAGCACGCCCGATACGACCGCCGCTAGCACCTCAAACAGAATTGGCACGATCAACATCGAGCAGGCAATCTTCGCCAGCAATGAAGGCCAGCGCGACTTCGAAGCACTCAGCAAGAAGCTCGAGCCTAAGCAGACCGAATTGAAGGGCATGAACGACGAAGTGGAGAGTCTGAAGAAACAGCTGACCAACGACAAGCTCAACGAAGATTCCCGCGCCACTCTGGTTAAGCAGGTCGAGGACAAGCAGAAGAAACTTGAGCGGAGCGTCCAGGATGCACGCGATGACGCTCAGGCCCAACAGAATGAGATCGCCCAGCGCATTCTGCAAAAGATGGCGCCCATCATCGTGAAGTATGCGGGCGATAAGGGATTCGGCCTGATCATGGATACTTCCAATCCCTGGCCGCAAGGACCAGTGCTCTGGGCCGGACCTTCCGTCGATATCACCAAGGCAATCGTCGACGCCTACAATTTGCAATCCGGTGTTCCTGCGCCGACGAGGCCCGCCACCAAACCGACGGCGACGACGGGCACCAAGCCTGCAGCTCCCGCCGGTGGCACCAAACCGGCGACAACAACCGCGCCTCCTAAATAAAACCGCGACACCTAAACACGAAGAAAGTTCCCAAAAGGCCGCCCCCAAGGCGGCTTTTTATTTTTGTGGAATCAGCGTTGCTTCGCGCCCTTCAGAACACTTGCCGGTGTCATTAGAAGAAACAAACTCTGGAGGTCACCATGTTTGCTGATTCGCTAATCGACACTCCCTGGATTGACCGTTCTCGCCGCGGTTGGACAACTCTGGTTTCGTTTGCCATGCAAGCTGCAGGGGTCGGAGGCTTGCTGCTGCTCCCACTGCTCTACACGCAAGGTCTGCCCCAGTTGCAATTGATGTCATCTCTGGTCGCGCCAGCTCCACCACCCGCGCCTCCTGCACCGGCACCTGCGCGAGACACTCACGCCAGCAGCAACTTGTCACCTGACGGCCACGTGATCGCTCCACCTTCTGTGCCGCGACAGATCTTAAACATCGACGAGCCGATCGCCCCACCACCGCTCAATCTGGATGGGACGGGAGTGTCCGGCGGGACCGGCGATCCGACGGCTCGCAATGGCGTACTTAACTCGATTGGCAATGGAATCAGGGCCTTTGTGCCACCGCCTCCTCCGACGACATCTGCTGTTCCTCCACGCGTTTCCCGCATGATGGAGGGAAATCTCATCTATCGCGTGCAGCCGCAATACCCGGCGCTGGCACGGCAGGCGCGGGTTCAGGGAATCGTAGTTCTTCGTGCCATGATTTCGCGCGAAGGCAGGATTGAAAACCTGCAAGTCCTCAGCGGCCCTCCCCTGCTGGTGAAATCCGCCATCGACGCCGTTCTGCAGTGGCGCTATCGTCCGTATTACTTAAACAACGAGCCCGTAGAAGTGGAAACCCAAGTGACGGTGAACTTCACACTATCAGGCGGATAGCTGAAATGGTCTTGGAAGCGCCGAGGATTCAGGCAGGGAGTAGTACGGCAGTAACCTGATTGCATCTGCTGAGCCCGCTATAATTAGGCTAGTGGCTACTATCGAAATTGCCAAGCGAACTGCGACCCGGCCGACCTGGGCAGAAGTCTCGCTGGGAACCTTGCGGCAGAACTTTCGCGCAGTTCAGCGGCACATCAGTCCGGCGGTACAAATTTGCGCCATCGTAAAAGCCGACGCCTATGGCCACGGCGCTGTCGAGTGCGCGCGAGCGCTCGAAGAGGAAGGCGCCCGCTGGTTCGGCGTGACCTCGCTGGATGAGGCGATCCCACTCCGCGAGGCTGGCATTACCGGGCGCGTCCTTCTTATGACTGGCTTCTGGCGCGGCGAAGAAGAAGAGATCATTCGCCTGGCCTTGACTCCGACCATCTGGGAGACCGGGCAAATCGAATGGTTCGAAAAAGCCGCGACCGCTCTCGGGGTTTCAAAACATCCGATCCATTTGAAAGTGGATACTGGCATGGGACGGCTGGGAGTCGCGCCCGAGGACCTGCCACGAATTTGTTCTGCGCTGAAGGCCTCATCGCATTTGCAGCTTGAGGGATTGTCCACCCACCTGGCTTCGTCCGAGGTCCTGGACGAGCCCTCGGTGGCGGTGCAGTTGAAGTCCTTCGCGGAGGTCCGCAACTTTCTTCGAATCGAAGGATTCAATCCGCCGCTAATCCACGCGGCAAATACCGGAGCTGTGATCTCGCGTCCGGAATCGTGGAACACGATGGTGCGGCCGGGGATTGCGCTCTATGGGTATTACATGCCGTTCGAGCGTGCCGGCCGAGAAGTCAGTGGCACCGGATTGCGGTTGGCGGTAAAACCGGTTTTGACCTGGAAGACCCGCATTCTCTCGCTAAGAGATATGCGTGCCAACCAGGCGCTAGGATACGGCGGCATCTACGTAACAAAAGCTCCAGCACGCATCGCGGTCCTTCCAGTCGGGTACGCGGATGGCTTGAATCGCAAGATCTCTTCGCAAGGCCGAGTTATCGTCGGCGAGCACTATGCCCCCATCGTAGGACGGATTTCCATGGACTTGACCCTGGCCGACGTGACCGGTCTGCCTGGAGTTTCGGTCGGAGACGAAGTCATTCTGCTTGGCACGACCGATGGCCTGAGCGTCGACGCCAGGGAACACGCATCGCTTTCGGACACGATCCTCTACGAAATTCTCTGCGGAATCTCCAAGCGCGTGCCGAGAAAGTACGGAAGCTAGACAAATCAGCCAGGCTCACTGAAAACCCAACCGTGCGATTTCAAACCGTGCGTTCTTTTCTTGCTTCCATATACTTGCGCAGAACGGCGTTGATCACGGTCTGATAGCCTCGGCCTTGCTTGCGGAAGAATGTCAGGACGTCGGGATCGACGCGCAAGGTAATCTGCTTCTTGGGTCCAGGCCAGATTATCGCATGCGCAAAAAAGTCCGCACCCTGTTTTGGGATGTCTGAATAGTCGATATCCTCATCCCGGAGGGCGTCAACCCGCTTCCAGTCCGTCCTCGATCGCCTTTTCGTATTCTTTCCGTTCTTCATGATCCGCCTTTCTCAGCGAAATAATGCGTACGGTCTCGTGTGAGGGTTCGGCGAACGCTACAAACACAACGCACCCCCGAATCATCCCAATCCCGATCCATCGTTCCTCGCCATAGTCCTTACGCGTGTCAGGACGAACGAGAAGGAAGCCTCGAAACATCTCCTCCGCGTCCGAAAAATCTAAGCCATGCTTCCGAATGTTAGATCGATTCTTGGCTTCGTCCCATTCAAACATCATTGTAACTCCAATTGTAGTTACCGGCAAACCCGCAGCATATCAGCGTTCACCCACACGATGTCACGAGAATAGCGGGAAAACAGCGGTTGCCGAAGCGGCGCCCTCCAGGTAAATGTTCTACGGTTTCAAAACAGGAAATCAGATTTTTTGCGTCCGAGAAGAACAGTGGCGTCGGGCAGACCGGACAGTTCCGCGAGTTTCTCCAGGATGATTTCCAAGCCTCCCAAGCTCCCATCCAATGCTCGTTGCTACGCTTCACTGCGGGAGCCTAATCGTTCGCCCAACTGTTTGTTATCCTTGAAACTAGATGCCCTCACGCTACGCACAGTGGATGTACGACTGGGAAACCCGGCTCACCTCCGTCGACAACAATCGCGTGGTGCGTCCGCTGGAATGGGGCGTGGAGTGGGCGCGGGACTGGCCTTGCCGCAATGGCTACGCTCCGGGGCATATTCCGCAAGATAGTGAAAGCTATTTGCGCGAATACAACCGGCGAATCATCGCGTCGAGCGACGAATTCTTCTCCTACATCAAACCAGCAGATTTCCGCTTGGAGCGTCGCGAGATCAAAGTTTTCAGCACGCGCGCCGTGCCCGACCCAGGCTTAGAAGAAAAAGTTAGAGACACTCACGGCGATTTCCTGCGCTTCACCTCGCCTGTGCGCACACCATTTCCGGAAAACAATCTGGCCAACGCTCGCTGGTTTCCCGCGCGAGGCAAGCGCGCGATTGTGCTATTACCGCACTGGAACTCCGACGCCCTTGCATATAACAGCTTGTGCCGCGTGCTCAATCTTCTGGGGATTTCGGTTTTGCGATTGAGCATGCCCTACCACGACATTCGAACCCCTCCCGAGATCCTGCGCGCCGACTATGCCGTTTCCGCCAATATCGGCCGAACCCTCGACGCCTGCCGCCAAGCCGTGATCGATGTACGCTGCTGTCTGGATTGGCTGGAATCCCAGGGTTATCGCCGTCTTGGCATTCTGGGCACGAGTCTTGGCTCGTGTTACGCGTTTCTCGCCGCCGCCCACGACTCGCGAATTCAAGTGGCGGCTTTCAATCATGCCGCAACGTACGTTGCCGACGTCGTGTGGCATGGACAATCTACGCGGCACATCCGAGAGGGGTTGGAAACGCAGATCGATCTCGAACGTCTACGGATTCTTTGGAGCGCCGTGAGCCCCGCGTCCTACTTCGAACAGTTCGCGCGCTGGCGGAAGAAGTCACTCATCATTTATGCCAAGTACGACCTGACATTCCTGCCGGAATTTTCGCGCAGCGCCGTGCATGAGTTTGCGCGACACGGTCTGGATCACAAAGTAGTAGTGTTGCCCTGCGGACATTACACAACCGGAGAGACGCCCTACAAATACATCGACGGCTGGAATCTGGCGTCATTCATGCGGACCGCATTCGAGGGCTAGCTTCCGGTTCCGGCGCTCCATCGTAGCTCACGCCACCTCGTGTCAACTCAGTCGGTCTGCCGTTCGAACGCGCCCATGTCGCACCGCTTGTCATGCTTGTATTTGCCGGGACGGGGATCGCCGCGCTGGTCGGTCTTCAGAAGATGACCATGGCTGTCGGTGCAGCCACTCGGATTACCGGCATCAATTGTCGGGCTTCCCAAGAGTTCTGCCCTGGTCTTCGTCGGCCCGCCATTGTTCTGCAAGGGTCCGAGCTTGGGATGGATGTCGTTCAAATCTCCGGTGCCGCGCAGATGGCAACTCTTGTCGCTGCTAAGGTTGTAGCCTTCGGAGGTAATAGTGCCGGAGCAGTTTCCCCCCTTAAGGTTATTCGCGACTATGCTGTTCTGGAGTGTCGCCGCGCCATAGATCCCGCCGCCCTGGACGTCACCGGCGGTGGCGCCGTTCCCCGTGATGGTACTGTTGCTAATCGTCAGCGTGCCGCCGTTGGCGATGCCGCCGCCACCGCTGAAGGATTCACCTTCCGCGCTATTCCCGCTGATCGTACTGTTGACGATCGTCAGCGTGCCGGTGCTATAGATGCCGGCGCCAAAGGAGTAGTTGGCACTTATTGAGTTGTCGGTGAGGGTGCAGCCGTTGAGCGTGAGCGCACCGCTGTTGTAGATGGCACCGCCCCAGGCATCGTATGCGTATGGTACAGTGTTTCCGCTCACGGTGCTGTCGTTGAGCGTCATCTCGCCGGCGTTGTCAATGCCGCCGCCTTGCTCCGCGATATTCTTGGTGATGGTGCTGTTGTTGATTGTCACTACTCCGAAAGTGGCGATACCCGCCCCGCCGTTGGCTGCACCATTGCGAATTGTCACGTTTGAAAGTCCAACGTGGACGGTACTGGGAACATAAACCACATTTCCGTAGCCTCCGCCGTCAATAATTGTCGTGCTCGCGCTAGCTCCTATCAGCTTGAGGCTGAAGCTGATCGTGAGAGTCTCTTTATAAATCGCGGCTGCGATCATGATGGAATCACCCGAGGATGCGAGCGAGATCGCATGGCCGATGGTCTTGCAGGCGGTCTGAGGCGACATACAGTTGTTGTCGTCGTTCCCGCTGACACCATTGACATACCATGTGCTGCTGGCCATGGCGAATGGAGTTAAAGCCAGAAACAAAGCTGCGAGCGGCAGGCCGTTGAACGCGAGTCGGCATCTCATAATCGTCCTCCCCTCAGGGCGCGCTTGGAGCGTGCTCCGTTAATTTCCAGTTGTAAGATCCCCGGGGAACGGTCGCGTAAATTGTGCAGCCGCAGAAGCCAGTGTCTCAGAAGAAGGAGCCTTCCGCTGAAAGGTGGCTTCCGACGCCTGATCCCGGCATGTTACGCCGGAGAGAATAGTCGCGTCAATGACGCGGAAAGAAGTCAATGCTCGACGCAAGAATCTTTGCCTAGTCGAGCGATCCCGCGGAGTACAATAGCCGTTTTCGAAGCGAACGGAGCATTCCGGTTCACCCAAACGCATGGGGCAAATTGGCACGAGGAGGCGGAGAATGAACCGCGGAACATCCGGGTGGACTCCGTAGGTTGGCCAAACGACCTCGACGACGATTACTGGAATGCTCCTTCGTTCGGCGCTGTTTACCAGCCCACATGGGGCAGTTCCGGGGCTTGCGGCGGCGTCGGCTGCGACGAATTCTCGATCTCTTTAAGTGGAAAACCTTGAGTGGGAAAATCGAGTAGGGATTCATCACTCGAGCTGACTTCAGTTTGATCCAATCTGTAATGTGAACATCGGATTTAAAATGACGACTGCGCGTCGTGTTATCGCTTCCGTATGACCACGCAAACCAACCAATCCGAGCAGGAACATCGCAAAGGCGAGTTCACCATCAGCACAGATCCCGCGCTGATTGACCTGGACATCGTCCACGGTTTCTTGACCGAATGCTACTGGGCCAAGGGCATCCCGCGCGATGTTGTGGCCCGCTCCATCGAAAATTCGCTGTGCTTCGGAGTATATGCGGACAGCAAGCAGATAGGATTTGCGCGCGTGATCTCCGATTATGCGACCTACGCTTATATCGGAGACGTATTCGTGCTCGACTCGTTTCGCGGCCGCGGTCTGGGCAAATGGCTTATGGAATGCGTCATGCAGCATCCTCGGCTGCAGGGATTGCGCCGCTGGAGTTTGGTCACGCAAGACGCTCACGGACTATACTCGAAGCTTGGCTTCGAGCCTCTGAAGAAGCCTCAGAACTATATGGAACTTCACCGTCCGGACGTTTATCGGCAGACCGGTGACTGAACCTGTTTTTTGCGGAGAATGAGATGAAAAGCAACGACATGTCGCGCCCGCTCTACGAAGCCGATCCCGAGGTGGCCACAGCGATCGACAATGAAGTCCGCCGCCAGCACGAAGGCCTGGAACTGATCGCCTCGGAGAACTTCGTCAGCGAAGCCGTGCTCGAAGCCATGGGCTCGGTGTTTACCAACAAGTACGCTGAGGGATATCCGGGCAAGCGCTATTACGGAGGCTGCGAGTTTGCCGACATCGTCGAGAACCTGGCGCGCGATCGCGCGAAACAGCTTTTCGGAGCGGAACATGCCAACGTTCAGCCACATGCCGGATCGCAAGCCAACATGGAAGCATACGCCGCGGTGCTGCAGCCCGGAGACACCATTCTCGGGCTGAATCTGGCGCACGGCGGCCACCTTACGCACGGCTTCCATCTCAATTTTTCCGGAAAGACTTATCGCATCGTGCCTTACGGCGTGACCAAGGAAACCGAGACTATCGATTACGACGACCTGGAGAAGCTTGCCGAAAAAGAGCGCCCCAAGATGATCATCGGCGGCGGCAGCGCGTATCCCCGGATCATTGATTTTGTGCGCATGCGTCAAATCGCCGACAAGGTTGGCGCAATCTATCTGGTGGACATGGCGCATTTCGCTGGCCTGGTCGCAGGTGGCGCGCATCCGTCGCCAGTTCCCCACGCCCACATCGTAACGTCGACCACGCACAAAACGCTGCGCGGACCGCGCGCAGGGATGATCCTGTGCAAGCAGGACTACGCCGCGGCGATCGACAAAGTAGTTTTTCCCGGTATGCAGGGTGGGCCACTCGTGCACATTATCGCGGCGAAGGCGGTGTGCTTCCGCGAGGCCATGCAGCCGGACTTCCGCGATTATGCTCGCCAGGTCGTGGCCAACGCGAAAGTATTAGCTGATACGCTGGCGGCGGAAGGCTTCCGCATCATCTCCGGTGGAACCGACACCCATCTCATGCTGGTGGATGTGTTCTCCAAAGGCATGCTGGGAAGCGAGGCCGAGAAAGCGCTCGAGCGAGCCGGCATCACCGTCAACAAGAACGCCATTCCTTTCGACACGAACCCGCCCATGAAACCCAGCGGCATCCGCATTGGTACGCCCGCCCTCACCACGCGTGGCATGAAAGAAGCCGACATGCGGCAAGTTGGCCGGTGGATTTCCGAAGTCCTTCATCAATCGAACCGACGACGCCGTCCTGGCAAAAATCCGCAAGCAGGTGCTGGGTCTGGCTGAGCAGTTTCCCGCTGTACCCGGAACGCAGGGCCAAGGCACAAGCGGAGGCGAGGGCCTGAGAGCTTCTCTCGAAGTCGGGATTTCATTTGTGTAGCCTTCGTCTCCTTTGTGGTTAAATCACTCCGTGAAGGTTGCCATTGATATCCGGCGGATGACTGAGTTCGGCGTCGGCACCTACACCCGCAATGTGGTGCGCGCGCTCGGGCCGGCTGGATCACTCCAATGAGTACTTTCTGATCGGTTCCCCGCAGAAAGTAGCGGAGATGGACCCGCTCCCGCCAAACTTTCAGACAATTCCTCTGCTGGACGACGGCACCACTGCGAAGGGATATCTCGAATGTCGGGCCAATTCTCAAGCGTGTGAATTGCGATCTGGTGCACATTCCGCATCTGTTCTGGATGCCCCGGACCCTGCCTTGCCCCTACGTGATGACAGTCCACGACGTTCTCGAACACATGTACCGCGCCCATGATCGCTCCAGCATGCGACGGTCACTGCATTTTCACCTTACGCGCCGCGTGCTAAGAGGGGCAGCTCGAATCTTGGCGGTTTCGAAGTACACAAAGAGCGAGATCGAGAAATTGTTTGGCATCCCCGGTTCCCGCATCGAGGTTGTGTATAACGCCATCGATGAGCGCTTCCTCCGCGGCCACGCGTCTGACTCCGAGCGGCAAGTCCTCGCCGAACGCTACCTGGTGACTTATCCCTTTCTTCTTTATGCTGGCCGGATCAGTCCGCCTAAGAATCTGGTGAGGATTATCGAAGCCTTTTCGGCTCTGAAAGCCGAACTTGAAAAGGAGGGGCGCTTCCCGGATCTGAAACTCATCATTATCGGCGACGAACTTTCAAAGCATCCCGACTTGCGTCGAACCGTCATCCGCGGCGGCGTGCAAAATGACGTACGCTTCATGGGATTCGTTCCCATCGAAATGTTGCGGGTGTTTTACGACGCGGCAAAGATATTTGTCTTCCCATCCCTCTACGAAGGGTTCGGATTGCCGCCGCTCGAAGCTATGGCGCACGGCACTCCGGTCGTGACGTCGAATACTTCGTCGCTACCTGAGGTGGTGGGCAACGCAGCTGTGATGGTGAATCCGGAAAACGTCTTCGAGATCATGCGCGCGCTCCACCGCGTGCTCTTGGACCAGCAGGTTCGCGACAAGTTCAAACAGCGAGCCTACGAGCAGGTCAAGAAATTCTCCTGGGACGCTTCAGCCCGGCAGATTCTCGGCGTGTACGAAGCCGTGGCAGGAAAACAAACGAGAGAAATTCAGTACGTCAAAGCAGTATAGGCGCGGCCGCCGCCTGTGCAAGACCACGAAAACTCAAGGTCGCGAGAGTAGCCGCGACGCGGAGGCTACTCGCCCTTGAGCAGCGGCGTTCCCGGCGAAATCAGCCCCTGGCGATGCAGCTTTGCGCGGAAGCGAGCACGATCGGTTTCTGATGAGGCCGCAGCGAGACTCTTGCGCAGCTTAAGAATTTTCTCTTTGCGGGTACGGCGACGGCGAATTTCCGGACGACGGCTGGGTGCGGACATGAATTACGCTCCTGATTCTGTAGTTCGAAAGATTTGTGGCAGCCGGACCTGTAAGCCGAATTCTGTCTGCGGGATTGCTCCTGCAGGACGGTCATTCCTCTGGGCCGCGCATTACTGCGCGGCTCAAGCGACCTACCCGGAGGTTGTGACGCGCCGAGCCGGCACGTTCCGAGCGAACTCGGAATCCCTCCCTATTTGGTCTTGCTCCGTGTGGGGTTTGCCCTGCCCGCTGCATTACTGCGGCGGCGGTGCGCTCTTACCGCACCTTTTCACCCTTACCCCGACGTTGCCGCCGGGGCGGTATGTTCTCTGTGGCACTAGCCGTCAACCGGGCTTGAACCCGGCTTCCCGGACGTTATCCGGCACACTGCTCTGCGGAGTTCGGACTTTCCTCCCTCGCCGCCTGAAAGCGCCGAGAGCGACCGTCCGGTCCAGCTGCCTACCGGATCATTATATGCGATGCGGCCACTAACAGCCGGGCCGACGTATTTTCCTCCGGCATCAAGTGCGGATGCGGATGTTCGAACGGCCAGGAGATCAATCTCCGAGCTGGTGAGCCAAAACTAACCGATGACCTGAGTGACTGCCCTGCCCGCCATTCCGGTTGACGAACCCCGCTTTTCCGCGATATGTTGCTTTAGCGGCTTTGCCCCCCAGCTCGCCTGAGGTTTTGTGACCTTGGCTTTCCACCGTACCCACAGAAGTTCCCGGCTCGCTCTCGCGATCGTATTTGTGTGCGCGATCGTTCCCGCCGCGTTTGCCGCGAAAGCAGGCTTCGCGCCGCAGGCACGGGTCGGCTTCACCGTGGGCGATCAGTGGGAGCCTGCAATCGCAACCGATGGATTCGGCCACACTTATATTCTTTATCCGCAGTATGGGCGCGTGCCGGGATGCCGCGGCTGCCCACTCCCTTCAATGATTCTCGTAGTCAGCAATGACAATGGCGCAACCTGGCAACCCCCGCGCGAGATCACGCCGCCAGGGACGGGCCAGTACGATCCTCAGATCGTGGTCGACCCCGCCGATCACCGCACCGTATACGCGGCTTGGCTGCAACGCAAAAAATTGGACATGGTTGTAGCCAAATCAGTCGACTTCGGTCAGAGTTGGTCGATTGTCGTGGCCGACCGCGGCCTTCTCGATGCCGATAAGCCAGTGCTTGCGGCCCGCGGTGAGGACGTCTACACCGGATTCAATCGCGACGGGCATATCCTGATCGCCTCATCGCACGACCGTGGGATTACGTTCACCTCCGCAAACGTAAGTCCGAAATCCAAGCTGGTGCGAGCTCTGGCCGGAGGCGCGACCGTTGATCCGCATGGCTCGGTCTACTTGTCCTGGGCCGGATACACTCAGCGCGACGGCGCCACCGGCCGCGTCAACCTGTATATCAGCAAGTCGTCCGACGGCGGCAAGAGCTGGACGACCCGGCTAATGGATGCCTCCGGCGCACCTCCCGACTGCGGAGCCTACCGCTGCGAGTGGGGCTATCTGGGCGCGCAGATCACAATGACCTCGGATGCGGCCGGTACTTTATACGCCCTGTGGAATTCCGGCGCAGCCGACAAGAGCCCCGCGCGCATTTATTTCTCTTCTTCGACGACGGCCGGTGAAACCTGGTCGCCGCGGCTGAATATTTCGACAGCGGCTTCGAGCGTGGAGCACGCCTTTCCCGCACTCGCGGCAGGAGACGCCGGCGACGTACGAATCGCCTGGATGGATTCGCGCAATCTGGATACCCGCAACCACCCGCTCTGGAACGCGTTTTACCGCAGTTCCACGAACGGCGGCGCAACCTGGTCCGGTGAGTCGAAGATGTCCAGCTACGCGCCCGGCTACCCCTACATTCGCCCGGGCGGCTTCAGCTTTCCCTTCGGAGACTACTTCGGCATCGGCATCGACCACCAGGGCCGTACCCAAGCCGTCTGGGGCGAAGGCCAAAACTTCCGCTCCCCAGGCTCAATCTGGTACACCACCGGCCGGTAGGATTTGACACTGCAGGGTTGCACACCCTCCTCAAACTCGTTGCCGTCCATCCCCGCCGTCATCCTCAGGAAGCGCAGACCTTCGCAACCGCGAAGGCCTGCCAGCGAATCTTTGCGACGACGAGGAGCGGCTTCGACCCCCACTCAGCTCACTGGTGATCCGATCGCCTCAAGTCTCCGGCAGCACATAAAGCCGCTTCGCTAGAAAGTCTTGAGTAGCCTTCAGTGCTAGGGTGGGCCACCCTCAGTTCGGGTTGGGGATAGGAAAAGCCCACGGCTCTCTTCCAGTCCTGCTCATTGTCCGACGGAGCCGTTCTGGTGATATCGGCCGCCTCGAAAGAAGCGGTGGCGCACCATGCTCTGACCAAGCAAGAGAAGGATTACCAGCAAAACGAGTGCAACCACGATCTGTCCAAATCCGAAGGAGGGAGGTTTCGGTCCTGCCGGGCCGGTGGCATGCGATTCGGTTGTCATTCTCGAGCTCCTTTCCGCCGTGCGAGAGGAATGAGCTATTCCAGCACCAACCCGCCGGTCAGGCTGGTTAATCGTTCGATGCGGTGTTCGGCGCACCAATCCTGAAGTTCGTTGACGATCTTTTCCGTGGCAACAGGATCCCAGTAACTTGCAGTGCCGATCTGCACCGCAGTCGCGCCGGCCAGCATGAACTCGATGATATCGACCGCGGTCGAAACGCCGCCCATGCCGATGACGGGGATTTTCACTGCCTTGGCCGCATCGTAAACCATGCGCAGCGCAATCGGTTTGATCGCCGGGCCGGAGAGCCCGGCGGTGACGTTAGCGATGCGCGGCTTGCGGGTTTCGGCGTCGATCGCCATGGCCACGAAAGTGTTGACCAGCGAAACCGCATCGGCGCCGGCTTCCTGCGCCACGTAGGCCATTTGCGCGATGCTGGTCACGTTGGGCGATAGCTTCACGATCAAAGGCCGCTGCGAGAAATGGCGGGCCGTGGCCACGACTTCGTCGAGCGAACGGGGATCGCTGCCAAATTGAATTCCGCCGTGGGCGGTGTTGGGACAAGAAACATTCAACTCGTAGGCGGCGATGCCTTCGCCTTCGTTCAGGATTTGAATCGTGCGCTCGTAATCCTCGCGGGTGTAGCCGAACACGTTGGCGATGACAACGATATTCTTGATCTCGCGCAGCTTGGGAAGTTTCTCGTCGACGAAGGCGCGGGCACCGATGTTCTGCAGGCCGATGGCATTGAGCATGCCTGCGGCAGTCTCGTAAAGACGCGGCGGCGGGTTCCCTGCCATGGGCTCTTTCGACAGGCCTTTCACGACGAAGCCGCCAAGCTTGTCGAGGTGGACGACGTCTTCGAACTCGATGCCGTAACCAAACGTGCCGCTGGCAGCGATTACAGGGTTTTTGAGTTCGATGCCAGCAAAGCTGACGGAGAGGTCGGGCGTGCGTCTGACGGTGGCGGGGGAAGCGGTCATCGCGGTTGTAGTGTAACCCGTGGGGCAGGCGAGTCCAAAACCATTCTGAAGTTCAGGTTTGCTACAGTTGAGACGCCGCCGGCAAATTGGCCGCGTGCATTGGCGGCCACTTTTCCGTTACAGTAGTGAATTCCCATGCTTGATTTGAGTTTTGTCCGCGAAAATCTGCCGCTGGTCGAGGAAAAGCTGCGCCAGCGCGGCATGAATCCCGCAGAAGTGCTGAAGAATTTCGCGCAAATCGATACCCAGCGCCGCCAGGCGATCACCGAGAGCCGAGACCATGAAGGCGCAGCGCAATCGCGCCTCTGAAGAGATCGCCAAACTGAAGAAGAGCGGGCAGGATGCGTCTGCGCTGATGGCGGAGACCAAGGAATTGCGCGAGCAGAGTCAAAAACTGGGAAAATCCGCGGAAGAATACGAAACCCGAATGCAGCAGATTCTTGTCGGCATCCCCAACATTCCGCATCCAAGCGTTCCGGTTGGCAAGACCGCGGAAGATAATGTGGAAGTCCGCCGCTGGGGCACTGCGCCGAAATTCGACTTTGCTCCCAAGCCGCATTGGGAAATGGGCGAGCAGTTGGGCGTCCTCGATCTTGAACGCGCCACTAAGATACCGGCGCGCGTTTTGCGGTCTACTGGGATCTGGGCGCGCGCATGGAGCGGGCGATGGCCAACTTCATGCTCGACCTGCATACCCGCGAGCATGGCTACACCGAGGTGTTGCCGCCCTACATGGTGAATTCAGAGTCCATGTACGGCACAGGGCAATTGCCAAAGTTCGCCGCTGATCTTTTCAGGGTACCGCACGGGGACAAAGATCTCTGGCTGATTCCGACGGCGGAGGTTCCGGTAACGAATCTTTATCGGGATGAGGTCCTCGACGCCGCGCGCCTGCCGATTTCGCTCACCGCTTATACCCCATGTTTCCGCAGCGAGGCGGGATCGTATGGCAAGGATGTGCGAGGCATCATTCGCCAGCACCAGTTTCAGAAAGTGGAGATGGTGAAGTTCTCCCGTCCGGAAGATTCATACGCCGAATTGGAAAAGCTCACCCACAACGCGGAAGAAGTTTTGCAGAAACTGGGCCTGCATTATCGCGTGATGGCGTTGTGCACTGGGGACATGGGCTTTTCTTCAGCCAAAACTTACGACATCGAAGTCTGGCTGCCGGGGCAGCAGTTGTTTCGCGAGATTTCATCGTGCTCGAACTTCGAATCGTTTCAGGCGCGGCGGGCCAACATCCGCTATCGTCCCGAGGGCAAGAACAAGACTGATTTCGTGCATACTCTGAATGGCAGCGGCTTGGCGGTGGGCCGCACCTGGGTGGCGATTATCGAAAATTATCAGCAGGCCGATGGCAGCGTGCTGATTCCGGAAGCTTTGCGCCCGTACATGGGAACAGACCGGCTTACGCCGAGGAAAATGTAGCGCTTCTTTGTGCGTTTCCATTGCGCGTTGCAAAGACGGGGAGTAAAAAATAGACTTGGACAGGGCAAAAGCGAATGCGACGGTTATGGCTGCTCCCACTGTTCCGATGAGTGGGATATGGCGAACAATCCGCGATTACATTTTCTGGTCTTACGAGCGTGGCACCATCCAGTACGATGTGATGGTCACGCTGATTCTGTTGTTTGTTTTTCTCTCTCCGAGGTTGATCAATTTCAAAGACAAACCGGTTGAACATAATCCGCATCGTACGGGAGTTGCGGTGGTGCCCGATGGCAACGGCGGGCTGATTTATCAGATTGAAGCGGCTGCCGTTGCAGGCAAAGATGACGATGCGGTTCGCGACCAATTGCTGGAAATCATTGAGCCTATTTCTGGTGAAGTCAGCATCACGAAGATTGAGCCGGTGCGCGATGGCTCGGGACGCCTGCTTAGCTACCGCGTCTGGGTGGCGCGTGAGTAGCGGCTCGGTGAGACTGGAATGAATCCTCTGCTGATATTGGGATGGTGCCGCCAGATAAGCTGGGGTTTGGCGATCATTATTTCTCTGATCGTTGCATCGCCACCGCCGCAGACCCTCGGAAGAGTTGAAGCGTGTTCTCAATCAGATGGATCAGACTGCGGCAAGCTTCCGCACTGCCCAAGCCGCCTTTGAGTGGGACCAATATCAGAAAGTTGTGGACGAACACGACTTCCAGAAAGGGATGGTGTATTTTCGCCGTGTCGGGAAGCGAAATTCAAATGGCTGCCGACATCAGGGAGCCCAGCCGCCGAAGTATGTGGTCTTTACCGGAAGGAAAGTTGAGGTCTACCAACCCAAAATGGATCAGGTGACGACTTACAATACGGGCAAGGATCGCGCCGCGATCGAGAGCTTTTTGGTGCTGGGTTTCGGCGGTAGCGGGAAGGATATGCTCAAGTCCTTTGACGTGAAGCTATATTGGGAAGCGAGCAGTTGAACGGCATCGATACCGCAAAACTTGGGACTGGTGCCGAAGTCGGTGAAAGGTCGCAATACGTTCGACCACATCTGGCTGTGGATCGATACCCCCGCGGCGTGTGTCGATTCAGCAACAACTTTTCGAGCCTTCGGGTGATTACCGACGTGGCCAAGTATTCGGACATCCAGTTGCATCAGAGGATTCCGGATTCTGCTTTCAAGCTGAAGACCTCTGGCAAGACGAAGTTTGTATCGCCGCAAGGGTAGCAGCCCACGCGTCGGCGGACGGGCAGAGTCAGGGCGAAGTGTATGGTTGTCCGACCGGTTCGTTTGCCCTGTGGAAAGATTAAGGCTGAAAAACCGGGGCCAGGACGGTATACTGCCAGAAAGCTGCTCGTTAGAGAAGAGAGGAGAGGGCAAAAAGACTCCGGTCGCAGTAACACATTCTTTTATGGCCAAGGTCTTCACCATTCCGGTCCCTCCTCAAATAGGTCGCAAGCGACGCGAGCGGACCTCCGATCCCCGCTACGTTGACGGGCAGCGGCAATTGGTCGAAGCGATGAGATACTTGGCGCAAGCGGACCCGGTATTGAACCGCGAGGCGATCGAACTTCTTTCCGAGCATGTCCGCACGCGCTTCCGCATGACCGATTCCCCTTTGGGTTAAGAGTTCCGCTTCTAATCAGAAATCCCGAAGTTGAGTAACTTGCAGTCAAGCGTCCGCGGAGTTGGTTTTTCTGTTGGAACAATGCGGCCGCGAGAATGATTACCAGCGGATAACACTCAAGCGTGTAGCGCGGCTCTGGATTTTCCAGCGTGCCCAGGAAGGCTGATCGCAGAATAACGAATGTGAGCAGCAGGCCGAGGTGAGGCAAAAATCGCCCTCGCAACAGACCTGCGAAGGCCGCGCCCACATAGAGCAAGATTGACAACCCCTAAGGCCAACGCCAGACGCCAGCCATTCTGGGTCGTCGTCGAACTCCCACCATCGCGTATCCGAGGGCAGGGTTTCTGTTCGCGGGCGCAGCCACATATCCGCGATACGTAGCAGCGGGAGTTCAACGTAGTAGCGGAACGGAGAATGATGCACGCGCTCGGCCGCCAGCGCCGCAAACCTCGCATCCAGTTCGGGAGTGACGTGCAGCGTGTCGTTGTAATCCTCCAATAATTGCAGCGTCTGCTCGCGCTGCTCGGGCGAATCAAAGGCGCGCGTGGGAAGTTTCTCAGCGTCGATTTTGTTGCCCGGCATTGCCCAGTAAATCTCTTCGACGGAGGCATAATCGACGATCCAGGTTCTCACCCAGCGATTGAATCCCAGCGGCACGAAGGAATTTTCTTCGTTGGCGTAGCGTGGAGCGAGCGGTTGAAATTCGTGGAATGCGCGCAGATTGCGCACCGTCCAGGGAACGAGGGTCGCGAGCGAGACGACTGCCAGAATCAAGACCAGGCGCGAAGAACGTGATGGTGCGGACAGTCCTGTCCGCGTTTTGTGCGTCCAGCTACGAACCAAGAGCACGGCCAGATATGCTTCGATGGCGATCAGAAGCAATCCACCATCAGGCCGCAGCAGTATGGCTGCTCCAATCGCCAGCCCGCATCCCACCCACGGTTTCATCTGATCGATTATCGAGCGGATCGAGTCCAGCGATGGCCAAATCCAGAGCCAGCACGGTGAAGAAGACTTCTAAGGGTTTCGGTGAGTGCGTTGGCAGCATAGTTGGCCAGAAACGGACAAAGCGCCGCTAACAGAAAGGCAACCCGCGCCGCGCGGAGAGAAATCAAACGGCGTGCGAGATCGGCAATGAGGAAGCACGTGCCGATGTCCACGAACATCTGCACGACCAGCACGGCCCGGTAGTGTTCCATGCCGAAGATCGCGAAGATCGCGGCCAGGAAGGCGGGATATCCCGGCAGCCGAATGTAGGTAGGGGAAATCTCGTTTATGCCGCTCAGGCCGTAAATCCCGTGCTGCAGCCAATTCTTGGCAATGTCACCGTAAACAAATGAGTCGGTAGGTGACTCCAGGAAAGCGGAAAATGAATAGAAGGCGGAGCGCCACGCCGGCGAGGGTGGCGACAGAAAGAATCGGGAGATGTTTGTGCAACAGTTCGCGCACGGAGGGAATATAGCAGAAGGCTTCAGGCTTCAGGCGTCAGGCTTCAGGCTTCGTCTGAGCACAACGATCCAAGCTAGAAGCCAGCACTCGAAAGCCTGAAGCCGAAAGCCTAAAGCCCGAAGCCAAAAGCTGCCCTTCAAAGTTTGACCCGACTTGGTCCACAGCTTAGGATGGATTCTAACTCACCCATGGCGCAACCAGTTTTTTACGATCCTCGACAAGCCCGCTGGAAGCGATTGCGAGGCCTGTTTGACGTTCTTGGCCTCAGCGTCATGCTGCTGGTTATTTTCTTCATCTATAACGCTTTACACGGCGAGCAATTGCCCGAGCTGATTTGGCAAAACCAGAAAAAGCCATACCACGCGCTGAAAGAAAACGAAAAAGAGAAAGCCCGAGAGAAGCGGCGCAAGCAGGCCGCCGCCTTGCGCAGGAGCCATAAGAATCAGACCAATCCGTCGTTGGAGAAGCTCAATTCCGACGAAGGGGTTCGCGCCGCTTTCTATGCCCCGTGGGATGCCGCAAGCTTCTCCTCCCTGCGTGAATACGCTCGCCAGGTTGACCTGCTTTATCCCGACTGGCTTCATGTTTTGACCCCCGATGGCCACCTGCAGGGTGTCGATGATCAGACCAATGTGTACTTCGATGTGATTCAGGGATCGAGCATCCATCCGGTGGACGACAAGGTCATGAAGTTTCTGAAGTCCGAAGATACCGGCATGGAAGTGTTCCCCATGGTGAACAATTCCGATGGCGTGAATTGGGTCGACATCACATCTTTCCTGAATGACTCCGATGCGCGCGCGCGTTTCCGGCAGCAGAGTTGATGCGTTTCTCGCCACTGACAAATACCGCGGCCTGATGATCGACTTCGAAGAGATTGCTCCCGAAGCTCAGCCTGGTTACATGGCATTGCTGCAGGAGATCTCCGATGATCTTCATGGCAAAGGCATGAAGTTGTATGTCAGCGTGCCTCCTCACAATGAGGATTTCAATTATCCCGCCGTGGCCAGCCGCGTAGATGGCGTGGTGCTCATGAATTATGACGAGCACTATCCCGAAGGAACGCCGGGGCCGGTCGCGTCGCAAGATTGGTTTGTGGCGAACCTGGAATTTGCTCGCAAAGCGGTTCCGCTGGACAAACTGATCTGCGCCATTGGCAATTACGGTTATGACTGGGTGCGCAAGCCGAAACACGGCAAACTACCGCCTGACGTGCGCGACACAAACGTTTCGGTGCAGGAAGCGTGGCTGGGCGCGCGCGATTCGGAAGAAGATATCGACTTCGATGGCGACAGCAGCAATCCCCACTTCAGCTACATGGACGAGCAAAACCGGCAGCCATGACATTTGGTTCCTGGACGCAGTCACCGCACTTAACGAAATGCGCGCGGCGCAGCGCCTGGGGATTGAGACTTTCGCGCTCTGGCGCTTGGGCGCTGAAGATCGTTCCCTATGGCGGGTTTGGGATGTTCCCGGAGATCCCGCGGCTCCCGATAAGTTGAAAGACGTGCTCCCTGGGCAGGACGTGGATATGGAAGGTCAGGGCGAAATTCTGCGCATTGAAGATCGTCCGGCCAACGGTAAGCGAGAAATCACAGTGGACCCCGACGGCATCATCAGCGATGAGAACATCGATCCTCTGCCCCAGCCTTACCGTGTCGCTCGCTATGGCTACAGCCCGAAAGCCGTCGCCATCACCTTTGACGATGGCCCTGATCCGACGTGGACACCCGAAAATCCTGGACGTGCTGAAAAAAGAAAATGCGACTGCGACTTTCTTTTCTGATTGGGCTCGAGGCCAAGGATTTCGGCAGCGTCACTTCTCGCATTTATCGCGAAGGGCACGAAATCGGGAATCACACGTTCACTCATCCCGACATCAGCAACATTTCCGTTCAGTTACATGAAAGTCGAATTGAGCCTGACCGAGCAGCTATTTGCCAGCCGGCTGGGTATTCATACCATTCTTTTCCGCCCGCCCTATTCCATCGATCAGGAGCCCGATACCGCAGACCAAGTACGGCCGCTCGAGGTGGTTCAGGATATGGGCTACATCAGCGTGGGTAACAAGATCGATCCCAATGACTGGAAGGAACCGGGCAATCCCGCGGAGCATATCGCTGCGGTCGTGCTTGCCCACATTCCGCCCTGCGATCCCAAGGACCGACTCTGCGGTAGCGTCATCCTGCTGCACGATGGCGGAGGCGATCGCAGCGAAACCGTTCGCGCCTTGCCCATGATTATCGAGGGTGTGCGCGCGAAAGGGGACGAGATCGTCGCTCTTAGTGATTTGATCGGCAAGACCAGGGCCGATGTCATGCCTCCGATTCCCTATAACGAACGCTGGGCTGCCCGATTTGACTGGATGGGGTTCGCGATTTGGAATTTCAGCACGCAGCGCCATCACCTGGGTATTTTTTCTTGGTGACTTGCTGATGACTGGACGCTTGTTGTTTGTCGGCGCTTTCGCGCATTTACGATCGCTTGCGGCAGCAATCTTACGGCAGTCCGAGCTCAGGTGGCTTCCTACAAACCGGCTGTCGCTGTGTTGATTCCAGCCTACAACGAAGAAAAAGTGATCGAGCGCACGGTGCGCGCTGTGCTGGACTCGGATTATCCCGGCCTGCATGTGATCGTGATTGATGACGGCTCCACGGACAACACTCTGGAAGTGGCGCGCCAAGCTTTTGCTGACGAAGAAGCCTCGGGCCGCGTGCTGATTTTGACCAAGCCGAACTCCGGCAAAGCGGAAGCCCTCAATTTCGGTCTTGAGCACTTGAGCGACGAAGAAATCTTCGTTGGCATCGATGCCGACACGGTGATCGCCCGCAATGCGATTTCGCGGCTTGGTTCCGCATTTCCTCAATCCCAAAGTCGCGGCGGTCGCGGGAAACGCCAAAGTTGGGAATCGCGTGAACCTGTGGACCCGATGGCAGGCGCTGGAATACATCACCAGCCAGAACTTCGAGCGCCGGGCGCTGAACGTTCTCGGAGCCGTAAGCGTGGTGCCGGGCGCGATCGGCGCGTGGAGGACATCCGCGGTTCGCGAAGCTGGCGGATACCACACCGACACCGTGGCCGAAGATGCCGATCTGACCATGGCGTTGCTGCGGCTCGGTTACCGCGTGCAGTATGAAGACTTGGCGCTCGCCTACACCGAGGCGCCGGTTAATGCCAACGGCCTCATGCGGCAACGCTTCCGCTGGTCATTCGGAATTCTGCAATCGGTATGGAAACATCGCGTCAGTGTTCGCCCGCAAGGGGGCGCTCGGTTGGGTTGCTTTGCCCAATATCGTTATCTTCCAAATCTTGCTGCCCCTGGTTTCGCCGTTCATTGATCTGATGTTTGCCGTAGGCGCAATCTGGTATTTCATTCAAAAGCATTTTCATCCGGACTCGACCGATCCGGCCAGCATCCAGCGACTCATACTTTTCTTTGCTGCTTTTCTGGTTATTGATTTCATCACTTCCGCCATCGCGTTTGCCCTCGAGCGCCGCCAACCCGAAGCCCGCGAAGATGCCTGGCTGCTCAGCCAGGTATGGCTGCAACGCTTCGCGTACCGCCAATTGTTTTCGGTAGTACTGTTCAAGACCGTGAAGCGCGCCATCGAAGGCCAGCGTTTCGCCTGGGACAAACTGGAACGCACCGCCAAAATGAGTTTCCGGACCACCGAGACTCATGATTCGGTGAAAGTGCCGTAATTTGTCATTTCTACTCGCCAATTTCACCGTAAAGGAGTTGTTCTCAAATCGGGCTGCTGGATGCCGAAAGTCACACAACAATGCCGAGCGGATCTTCGGGAACTAGGGTATGCTAGAGACATGCTGCTAAATGGAAGAGAAGCGATCCTTAGTCGTGTCCATCTGCTCAAGGCCGAGATCAGTGACATCCAGAGACTCAACGAGCAATACGCCCAGCAGAGACGAACCTTGCCAGCGCAGCAGAATCACGCCCAGCGCCGCGGCCGGTTGGAGCAGATCGTCGAAGAATTAAAGGCCCTCACCAACCGAAAAATCCAGTAACAGATTTGCGCGTGGTCGGACAGTCGCCCCGGCTGTCCGGTCAGAGTTGAGCCCGCCTAATCGCTGCTTTCATCCCAATCAACGCGAGGGATATGGGTTTCGCGCATCCGCGGAAAATGCGGAGAAATCCTCGTCGCTTCGCTCCCCGGAATGACAAGGGCATGCGAACTGCCCCTTACACCGGTGCTAGAATAAGTGGTTCCGCGCCTGCCCGCGCAGCATCCATATAGCTTTCGAGGTGCATTTATGGCAACCGTTGAAACTCCCGCACGACCCCAGACTTCGCCTTCATCAAGGCCCATTCGTCAATGAGCCGTTGACCGATTTCAGCAAAGAAGAGAACGCGCGCAAAATGCGGGCCGCCATCGAGAAAGTTCGCGGCCAGTTGGGCCGCGAGTACGATCTGATCATCGGCGGCAAGCGGATCAAAACTGAAGGCAAGATCAAATCGCTAAACCCGGCCAAGCCGTCGCAGGTGGTCGGCTTGCATCAGAAGGCTGGCAAGGAACAAGTGGAACCGGCCATGCAGGCCGCGCTCAGCGCTTTCGAGCACTGGAGTCGCACTTCGGTTGAGGAGCGTGCCAGCTTGTTGTTTCACGTTGCCGATCTGCTGCGGGAGCGCAAATTCGAATTCTGCGCCTGGCTGGTTTTTGAAGTCAGCAAGAACTGGGCGGAGGCGGACGCCGACATCGCCGAGACCATCGACTTCTGCGAATATTATAGCCGCGAAGCATTGCGCCTTGCGAAAGTAAAGCCCGACGTACAAATGCCGGGCGAGCACGATTCTCTGCTGTTACATTCCGCTGGGAGTCGGCGCCGTAATTCCGCCATGGAATTTTCCCTGCGCGATTATGGCCGGGATGACGATGGCGTCCGTCGTCTCTGGGAATACTGTTATTCTAAAACCATCGAGCGATTCGCCCACCATCGCCGCGAAATTCATCGAACTCGTCGAAGAGGCTGGCATTCCCGATGGCGTAGTGAACTTCTGCCCCGGAGCCGGCGCCACCTTTGGAAACGCTGTGGTGGCCCATCCCAAGACGCGTTACATCGCTTTCACGGGCTCCCGCGAAGTTGGTCTCGACATCCACAAGCGCGCCGCTGACAGCGTTCCGGGCCAAATGTGGATCAAGCGGACCGTCCTTGAAATGGGTGGTAAAGACGCGATCATCGTCGACGCCGACGGTGATTTTGACGCCGCCGTCGAAGGCGTTGCCCAAGCGGCATTCGGCTTCCAGGGCCAGAAGTGTTCGGCCTGCTCCCGCGCGATCGTGGACGAGCGCATCTACGACAAATTTCTTGACCAGCTCAAGGCTCGCGTGGAAAAGATTACGGTCGGTGATCCTGCTGAGAATCCGAACATGGGCGCGGTGATCAACGAAGGTTCGATGAAGTCGATCCTTGAGTACATCGAATATGGCAAGAAAGACGGACGCCTGATTACCGGCGGAGGTACCGCAAAGGACGCAGGCGAGGGCTATTTCATCCAGCCCACCGTGATCGCCGATATAAAGCCAAAATCAAAGCTTGAGCAGGAAGAAATTTTTGGCCCGGTGCTGGCGGTGATTAAGTCGAAGAACTTCGAGCACGCGCTCGAGATTGCCAATGACACCGAGTTCGGTCTTACCGGCGCCGTGTACACGAGTTCGCAAGACAAGATCGATCGCGCCATTCATGAATTCCACGTCGGCAATCTCTACATCAATCGCAAATGCACCGGCGCGATGGTCGGCGCACATCCCTTCGGCGGATTCAACATGTCGGGAACAGATTCAAAAGCCGGAGGTCCGGATTACCTGTACTTGTTTACGCAGGCAAAATCGGTAGCGGAAAAGATCAGGTAGGAACCCCTCGATTCTAACGCCGGGGGCTTCGGCCTCCGGTTTTTTCATGTTGGAGGTGTTTATTTCCCCGACTGGAGCCGTCGATGACGAATTGGCTCGCGGGCAGGTTGGTCCGGTTGCGCGTGCGCCGATTGATTCAACAGAAGCGGTATGAAGAAGCGCTAAACCTATTGAATTCTGCCGCGGGCGAGAACACGCCTGACCCATACGCGCTGGCTAACGCTGCATACTGCCATTGCCAACTGGGGCACTACGAGGAAGCTCTCGGGTTGCTGGATCGCGTCCTTCAGGCCAAGCCGGACTATGCATGGGCTCATGCCTATGTAGGTCGTTGCCATCAAAAGCTAGGCCGTGATCAAGAGGCAATAGAATCGCTAAGTCGGGCCGTACGAATTGCCACTACATCGAGATCAAAACTACCGGACCTTGGAACCTGGCTGGAGCACCTCGGGTACCTTCAGGCGAGATTAGGTGATCCGCAGAATGCCGCGGAGTCTTTCGAAGCAGCAATCAAAATAAAGCCTAGCGCGCACGCGTACTGCAGCCTCGGATCGGTGTTAGGCAAACTCGGTAGACATGAGGAGGCTCTCCGAGCTTACGAGCAAGCCGTCAATCTTAGCCCAAAAGACGCTGAGGCACATTACGGCGTGGGTTGGGCGCTTTGCAATCTAGGACGTCACAAGGATGCAATTCAATCCCTGAAAACGGCATTGCGCCTAAACCCGAAACACACGAAGGCGCTATCCAGTACGGCTATGGCAGAAGTGGAATTAGGAAGGTTCGCAGAAGCATTGAGCTGTATGGAACAGGCCGTCTCAGTGGACCCGAATGACGCCGAATCACACTTTGGTCTTGGTGTTGTTCTGGGTTGGCAGCGACGGTTTCGAGAATCAGCGGATGCGTACACGGAGGCCATCCGGCTAAGACCTGACTATGCTGATGCCTACTTCAACCTGGGTGTCGCGTACGGGGAGCTTGGCAAGAAAGAGGAAGAACGAGAGGCGTATCGCAAGGCCGTCGAACTCAATCCGGCGGATGGCAAAGCTTGGAGCAATTTGGGAGTTTCCTACTCGGGATTGGCGCAATACGATCTGGCCGTCGAAGCCTTTCGGCGAGCTCTTGAATTGCAACCCGAGGACCTCCGCATTTTCGTAAGCTTGGGTTATGTCTACGGCCAGCAACAGCGATACAACGAAGCCATTGAGACCTACCTGAAAGCTCCTTCGTTACTGCCGGAAATTCCCGAGGCCAGTTGTCATCTTTCCTGGTGCTACTACCAGGTTAAGCAATACGAAGAGGGTCTGCGCTGGGTCGAGAAGGCGCTTTTGGTGCAGCCCGACAACACCGAGGCACTTGTGATGAAGGGAATCAGCCTAGGTGCGATGGGACAACACGATTCAGCGTTGGTTTGCTATCGACGAGCCGTTGAGGTTGACCCGAAAATGATGGAAGCCCATGCAAACATCGGGGACGCATGTGTAGAGATGGGACGCTATGGCGATGCCGTGCCTTCGCTTAAGCGAGCCCTTGAGCTGCGACCCGACGAGCCGGAAGTTCACTACTTGCTGGGCGTCGCCTACTTCCGGTTGGGCAACCTTGACGATGCTCGCGAACAGTGCCGGATATTGAAGCGGTTGGGCAGCAGCAAAGAGCAAGAGCTTACGAAACTACTTTCCGAATGACAAAAGTTCACCCAGCGCGCCGATCATAAGGACCGAATCCACGAAACTCCTACGATGGTACGGCCTGCCCCTGTTGCGGCGCGGCTGCGGCCGTGGCAGCGGCGGCTTCATTCAGAATCCGGTGGTGAATGGTGAAAAGCGCCAACTCCAGCCGGTCGGACACGCCGATCTTGTCATACACATTGCGCAGATAGTTCTTGATCACCTGCTCAGTGGTTCCAAGCTGGGTCGCGATTTCTTTATTCTTGTAGCCTTGCACGATAAGCGCGACGATCCGCAGTTCTTTCGCGGTCAAGCGATCGCGCACCCGCACACCGACCATGTCGTTTTCGGTAAGCTCGCTGGGGACGGCAATGTCCTGCACCCAGGTTTCGCCGCGAGCCACTTTGCGAACGCAGTCGACCAGCGCTGCGCTGGTCACGTTGCGATAGATGACTCCGTGCGCGCCCGCCGCCATGTAGCGTTGCGTGCTTTCGCCGGTATCGGCCAGCACCACGACTCGAGTTTTGGCTTTGTTCGCCGCTTGCAGCACGGCCAGAAAGTCACCATGGAATCCGCCAGCGATGACCAGAACGGCGGCGCGAAACTTATCCAGCGCCATGAACATCTGTTCCTGGTTTTGCGCTTGCGCCACAATGCGCATCTCGTCTTCAACCGCCAGCACTTTGGCGATTCCTGCGCGGAAGATTGCCTGATTGTCGGCCAGAATCAATTTAAGCATCGCTTCAGCCCCTCATTGCCAGTTCACGACGTGAGTGACGACAGTCTATGGGTGGCGAACAAAATCGTACGAATCGATCACGCAGGCCACGCCTCGGGCCTCCGCGGGACTGCTGCTTCCGCCGGTGGCAGGTTCGTCGGTGCGCACCACCCGTCCCTTGCATTGCACCGTAACGTTTTCCTTGGCCCCGGTGACTTCGGGCGGCAGAACGATCTCGAACTCCACGTTGGAGCCCACTTCCAGCGCCGCATCCGCCCGAATGTAAACTCCGGCGGCGCTCAGATTTCCAGTTACTCCACTCGATTGTCCCGCCTCATCTGCCTTATGAATCTTGATCGGCAGTTCCAGGGGGAACCGTTTTCCAGTCCGCGCTTCGGACACATGTCCTCCTAGTTCCTGGCCTTCTTTTCCTGCAAAAGCCAATTCCACAGTGGCATCTCCTGACGAACTTCAGGGTTCTACTGAATTTCTACTTACTCGCCCTTATATCACGGAAGGCACTTCAGTCAAAGGCCTGAGTTACTAACGTAACATGATAGAAACTAGGTTCCCCCTGGATCAAGCGAGCCTGGATTTCCGCCATCGATAGCCGTCGAATCCGGGTCTGTGGATTTCCTTAAGAGAAATAAAATCAGTAAAATCAAGCCCACTCAATCGGACCCCGTCTCCGAGAATACTCTCTATGAGATCGCTTCTCATTTTTTCTTCACTCGTGCTTCTGGATTATTTCAATGCTTGGAGTCCTGTCTATGGCGCAGCAGACCAAACCGGCGCAACTTTCTCCAAGCCACAGCCCGCGCCGCTGGTCTCGCCCGAAGTACACGCGGACGGCAGCGTTACCTTCCGTTTTCGCGCTCCGAATGCGCTTGGATGTGAAGCTTGCGCTTGAGGGAGCGGAGCCTGCGTCGATGCAGAAAGGATGACCACAGCGTTTGGACTGTCACCACCGCCCCATTAGCTCCAGACTATTACGGATATGTTTTCGTCGCCGACGGCGTGCGCCTGATTGATCCGGAGAATCCACTGCTGAAGCCGAATCTGGTCGCTACGCAAAGTCAGGTCCACGTTCCCGGACCCTCATCATTGCCATGGGAGCTGAACGATGTGCCCCACGGCGTGATCCATCATCATTTTTACAGGTCTGCGGTCGCTGGCGATGACCGCGATTATTATGTTTACACTCCTCCGGGCTACAATCCGGCAGCGAAGAAAACCTATCCAGTGCTTTATCTGCTGCACGGCTTTAGTGACGATGCCAGCGCATGGACGACGATCGGACGCTCGAATGTGATTTTTGACAATTTGATTGCGCGTAACCAGGCCAAACCGATGGTCGTAGTCATGCCGCTGGGCTATGGGACGATGGAGTTCGTGCGTCTTGGATGGGATGCGTGGACGCACACCGAAATGCGGGATCGCAATTTCGAGAACTTCCGCGAGGCCTTGCTGACGGAGGTGATGCCGCAGGTCGAGGCCAATACCGGACCAAGAAAGATCGCAATGCGCGGGCGATTGCCGGACTATCCATGGGTGGCACAGAATCTCTGCTAACAGGACTCAACAATCTCGACAAGTTTTCCTGGATCGGCGCCTTCAGTTCAGGCGGAATTCCCGAGGACTTTCAAAAAGATTTTCCCACTCTCGATGCAAAAGCAAACCAGCAACTTCATCTGCTGTGGATCGCGTGTGGCACCGAAGATCGACTGATCACGCTCAACCGTAGTCTGCGCGAATGGCTGAAGGCCAAGGGAGTGAAGGCCACCGAGATCGAAACTCCGGGAGCGCACACCTGGATGCTATGGCGTCGCAATCTCGTGGAGTTTGCGCCGCTGCTCTTCCGATAAACTAGTCATTGTTTCCAGGAGCCGATCCCATGCCCGTTCCAGCCGGTACATCGAAAAATCCTTCCCGCATTTTCTTGCTGAGTCTCGCAATCACCGCGATATTTCTTTTTTCTGCGACGCCGAGCCGAGCTCAACAAGCGGCCCCGAATCCCGCGCCCGCTGCGCCTCCGCAAAGGAAGCGTTCCGCCGAAGGCGAATCCTGAAGCCGAGGTGGGGAAGGCCGTGGGCTCGCGTCCTCCGAAGCTCCTGCGGTTCTGAAGGACCTTAATTCCGCGCTGGAAAGTCTGGTCGCCAGGGTTTCACCCGCTGTGGTCCAGATTCTCGTCACCGGCTATGGACCAATCGAAGAAAGCAATCGCAGTCAGACCGCTCTGATCGCGCGGCAGCATGCAGTCGGTTCGGGCGTAATCGTGGATCCCGACGGCTACATCATGACCAATGCGCACGTGGTCGAGGGAGCGCATCGCATCCGCGTGGTGTTGCCCATGCCTTCGCTCGATTTCCCTCAGGTTGAGCCGGTGGGCAAGCAGCACGTGGTGGAGGCAAAGCTTATTGGCATTCACAAAGACTCGGATTTGGCGCTGCTTAAGATTGATCAAAAAAATCTGCCCACCCTCGAATTGGGCAGCGCGCGCCGCATTCATCAAGGCCAGCTGGTGTTTGCCATTGGTAGTCCGGAAGGCTTGCAGAACTCGGTCACCATGGGCGTGGTGAGCGCGGTGGGCCGACAGCCCGATCCGGATCATCCCATGGTTTATATCCAGACGGATGCTCCTATCAACCCCGGAAACAGCGGCGGCCCCTTGATTGATATGGATGGCTATGTGCTCGGCATTAATACCCTGATTCTTTCCGAGGGCGGCGGCAGCGAGGGATTAGGATTTGCAATTCCCGCCCGGATCGTGCGCTTCGTCTATCTGAGCTTGCGGAAGTACGGGCACGTTCATCGAGTCGAGATCGGAGCAATCGCCCAAAACATTACGCCGAGTTTGGCCGAAGGTCTCGGGCTTTCGCGAAGCTGGGGAGTGATCGTGGCCGACGTCACTCCTGGGGAAGCGGCGGAAGCCGCGGGTTTGAAACTCGGTGACATTATCGTGAGTGCCGATGACCGGCCCATCGACACGCTGCCCGCCCTCACAGCCGCCTTGTATCTGCATCCTCTGGACGAAGTAATGAGACTGGTTGTTCTGCGCGGCGATGAAAGAAAAACTTTGTACGTTGCGGCGAGCGAGCATCGGGATCAGATGGACAAGCTCATGGACGCGGTCGATCCCGATAAAAGTCTGGTGCCGCGTCTGGGAATCCTGGCGGTTGATTTGAACGATCAGCTGCGCTCCATGGTCGGCGATTTGCGTATTCCGAGTGGCGTGGTAGTAATTGCTCGCGCCGCCGACCTCATCGGTCCCGAGACCGGCCTGAAGTCGGGTGACCTGATCCATAGCGTAAATAAGACGCCAGTCGATTCGCTGGATTCACTGCGCGCCGCCCTGCGAGACCTCAAACCCAACGCGCCCGTCGTGCTCCAGGTGGAACGCGACGGCCAGTTGCAATGGCTGGCGTTCGAAATGGAGTAGAGAAACCTAGACTCGCTGCCAATGACTAGCATCCTACAAACAGATGGCAGGCCAAAGCGTGGAGCGTCTCGAGCTCTCAGCGATGGCATATTTGCGTCGCGAACGAATCTTTCCCCTCTGAGTTCCCGGCCGCGGGGTTCAAGCGACATGGTCTGTGGCGCGGATGGTTGACCGACGACGTTCCCCGCGATCTATGTGATGGTTTCCTGACCCTGGGCATTTTCTGACCGCGCCAACAGACTCAACTCAACCACCTGAGCCGATCCGACCGAAGCCTTTCGTGGAGCCACATCCTTGCCGATGGGAGTGTCACACTCCGTTCTCGACCAAGAGTGGAACGGAGTTCATCGTGTACCGTCTGGCGCTATCGCATATAGGCTGCGCACCCTGTTTCTGGGATCAACTCTCTACCTCAGTTGGATGTGCGAGACCGAAAAAGGTTGCGTGCAAGACGATCTGGGGAGAACTGAAGTACCGGCTTGATAAAAGCCGTATCATGATAGCGCAAACACTCTAGCGTTCGGCGCCTTGCTCTGTCTCCGCCTACTGGACATCGGCCTCATCTGCTGGTCAACTGAACTACGATCGCTCCGCCGCTGACGTTCGAAGTCGTGAAGGCTTTCCGTTGTGTAACCTAAAATGCGATACCCACTGAGGTTATAGCTTTTTAATGCATCAACCACAAAGGATAAATGCCACCTCCGATGCATCGCTAGAACGCGCTGCCCCCACCCCCACCGAAACCGCCGCCCGAAAACCCTCCTCCGCCCCACCGCCGCCCCAGCCCGATCCCGTCGAACTCGAACGCGGGGCCGAGACAAAAACCTGATTCATATCCGTCGCCATGCTGTGCATCGCGCCTGAAAAGAATATTGGATTAAAGCCCATGCTCCCGGTCGGCGAGACGTACCAGCTTGGAGGATCTTTCACGATCCCGGCGAACGCCTGCGCCCAATGATGCTCGACGCCCAGCGCCATGGCGTACGGCAGATATTTTTCGAATGTGTCTGGAGGCATGCGCTTGATCCGGTCGGCATCCACGCGGTTCATGAACTCCTGAAACCCGAGAATCGCTATACACGTGCGTCCACCTTGCACCGTCTTCGCCGTCATCTGCCGCGCAAACAGCCACCAGATAATCGCGGAAATAATTCCGCAGCCAATCAGCAAGCCGATAGAGCTGAAAACATCGTTTGTGCCAAAGAAACTGCATCATCAAAAACGGCGCGACAATGACGACGATGCCAAGCACGCTGTAGCCATTCGCCGAGTCGGGATCGAGCAGGTACATGCCTTTGATCTTTAATGCCGACTTGATGTCTTGCCGGATTACGGGAATCGCAGTGTAGAAGCGGTTTTTCAAGCTGGACAACCGCGTGTCCTCGCCGTTCGCAAAAACATTTTCCAGCATCACTTGCTCATGTGGCGCCAGCCCACTCCATTGATCGCGCGGCTTCAGCAAATGAAAAATGTAGTCCTTGTGATGAAACACCAGGCCCTTGTCATCGACTTCTTCGATTTTCACGAATCCCCGTACCGCCAAATCCACCAGCGTCGAAGTGATGTCGCGAGGATGAACCTCGTCCCCGAGCAGCGCCCCGGCCTCGGCCGGAGTCATGCCCGCAGGCGGCTCATACATAGGCGCGACAGAAAGCCCCGGGTCGGGATCGCGTCCCTTGTACCACCACAGCGTGAACATCACAGCAAAAGTCCAGAACGGCAGAAACACAATGGGATTGCTGCCCAAGAAACCACAGCAGCCGAGTAAACCCGCCCGGCTCTGTCGAGAATGCCCTTAGGAATAAAAACGTCGACAGTCATGCCACCGCGCATGGGCAGCGGGTTAGTTCGTCTCGAATGAAACTTCGGAGCCTTTGACTTCCGCGCTGGCGCCGCGTTCCGCCGAGCCGTAAGCTCCGGTGAAAGCCTGTGCGCGAAGCGAGCCCGCGGCAGTATCCGGAAAGCTGACCAGCGCGGACGCATGATCGATCGGCACCGGCCAATCGTTGCCGGTCACATTCCAGTAAAATTCATCGTGATCTTCGAAGAAACGCGTGCCGTTGCGAACCGTGTAATCGATCTCGACCGTGCGGGTGGCATCGACCGCATCAGGAATGTAAATCTTCAGATCGCGAAAGCCATTCGACGTCGACGATTCATATTTCAGCTTGTCGCCATTGCCGTCGGTCACGCCAGTGACATTCAGAAAGAGCGTGTAGTTTGTTCCCCTCGCTCCCGGATATTCGATCGGAATAAAGCGATGAATCCCATGCCATTCGCCGTCAAAAGTCAGCGTGATGCGCTCGCGCACCAAAGCCGAGCCGTCCGCATGAACCGAGATGGTGTCCTTGAAATCAGCCACGCGCCAGCTGCGTGCGAAGACGGGCGAGGCAAAAAGGACGACGAGCAGAAAGCTCGCGAGGATTCTGTAGAGACGCAGCTCGCTGCGTCTCAAACCGCCGACAATCCCATTTGTCATTCCGAGGAGCGAAAGCGACGAGGAATCCCGGTTCTTCCCGCTAGACCGAATCTTCATTTGTTCTGTCCAAAACGACGCGCTCCTCCGATACAAAGTAAGCAACCTTGCCGGGGTCAATGAAATTCGCTTCATCCTCAGTTGAGGCTTTCCATTCGGGCGACCGACGTGCGGCCAGCAAAGCCTCCATATCATCGAACCAAAGTTCCGCCATGCCGTCGTAAGCGGGTTGGTGCGCATCGCCCGAGACGATCAGCGGCGGCTTTGCACCAGTTTGCGCAGCCGATGGTATCCGTGCGCCGATCGGGCCATGAACATTTTCCCAGTAACGAAAGAACTCCTCGTCCGTCAAACCCGCCTTCTTGCTGATGCAATAAACAAGTTTGATCATGCTGACCCAAGACTCAGAATTTTACCGCTACGGGTTCGCGGTCGGCTGCGGTGACTTCAAAGAATTGCCGTGCCTGGAAACCAAACATCCCGGCCAAAATATTCGTAGGGAAGGATTGAATCTTGGTATTCAAATCCCGTACTACCGCGTTGTAATAACGGCGGGCGTTCTGAATCGTGTCCTCGGTCTGGCTTAGCGAAGTCTGCAACTGGGTAAACTCCTCAGAAGCCTTCAGTTGAGGATAATTCTCGGCCACGGCAAACAAGCTCTTCAGACGCGCCAGTAAGCTGGTTGTCGGCAGCGGCCTTGTCGGCGGGCGAGGTTGCTTGCATTGCCTGCGATCGGAACTTGGCGATGTTTTCGAACGTCCCCTTTTCATGCGCGGCGTAACCTTTCACGGTCTCAACCAGGTTTGGAATCAGGTCATACCGGCGTTTGAGCTGCACATCAATGTCAGACCAGGCCGAATCGCAGCGCACACGCAACTGCACCAGGCTGTTGTACATCCCAATCAGGACAACTGCGATGACGACCAGAACGCCCAAAATGATCAAGGCCATAAAGATTTCCTTTCCCGAAGAAGTGGGAATCAAAGGGACGGTACCATAAGGGCGGAGCGGGTGCAATTGAAGGCGGGGGCGGGTAGTGTCAAAAGTTGATTGTCATCCCGAGCAAGCGTTCTTTGCGCGGCGAGGGATCTGGGCGAGCCGCGCGGACGAGAATTCCGCGAGTTCGCGTCGTAGAATAGAGACGCCCATGCGTACACTTCGAAGAATGCCGTCGACAACTCGCGTGTGGACGAGCCTCTCCGTGATCGCGCTGATTCTTTGCGCCGGATTTGCTCGCGCCCAGACCTGTTTGACCGCCGGTGACATGGACGAGCCTACACGCGCCACCTTGGTGAGCACGGCGAAACGCTATTTCGACATGGTGGCCCGGGGCGACTCCGCAACTCTGCGGCAGAATTCGATTGCCAGTGTTGCTTCGGATTTCTCCGGCATCGAAACCGCCGTGAAAGATAATCAAGCCAACTTTTCAGGGGCGCAAGCTGCTTCGCGCTCTCCGTTTCTCCTGAAGGTCGAGGGAACTGCGCCTCTAGCCACGCGCCGAGTTTCTTTGCGGTGTTTTTGGCAGAAGCGGTCAGACTTCGGACAGCGCGGTATTCGTGATCCCCAATTTGCCGCCGGGAAGCTACGCCGTCGTGACTTTAGATGTTCCCTCCTCCAAGCAACCTGAAACAGTAACCTTCGTTCTGCAACTAGAGGGCAAGGACTGGAAAATTGGAGGCCTGTATATTAAGGAATCCAAATCGCGGCCATGACGCGAACTGGTTTGCCGACCGCGCTCGCGCCTTCAAAACAAGGGCCAAAATCGCAACGCGTGGTTCTACTACCTCGAAGCGCGCGACCTGGCGGTCCCAGTGCGCTTCATGTATACCCAGTTGACCGATAAGCTGGCCGATGAGTCGGAGACAGTGAAGCCCGCGGACCTTCCCGCCGACGGTAGTACCGTGGAACTCGCGGCCGCAGGAAAGACGTTTCGTTTGACCGCACTCTTTCCCTCTGGCAGTGGGGCAGGATTTCGATCTGGTCGTTAAGTATCAGTCCGCAGACGTTTCAAATACGGCACAAACTTTTCAGGACAACTCTGCAGTCATGAAAGCGCTGCTGGTGAAGTATCCAGAGTTCCGCGACGCTTTCGATGGCATAGTAGCCCGCGCCGTCGAACCCAGCGGCCGCGACTACGGCTCGCTCCTGCCAATGAAAGATATCAAGTAGCCCCGGACGCCTCGTCTGAAAGAAGTTCGATCCTGAAGACCAACCATCCCTGCGAGCTGCGATTGCTTTCATCGCTCTCCGTGCCCCGTGCTTCGGGTTAAACTATTCCCCTATGATTTTGCGAAACCTCGCTGCTGCACTCCTTTTGTTTGTCCTTCCTGCGTTCGCTCAGAGTGGCGATCAACCGGCCACGCCTCCTCCCGCAGATGCCGCCGCAGCTTCCCCTGCTGCCGCCAAGCCGGGGGAGCCAATGAAGAATCCGCTGCCAGCCGACAAGTCTGCTCCACAAACAATCACGATCGGCGGCAAGACGATTCACTACACTGCAACCGTGGGCACGATCACGTTGAAGGGCAACGACGAAAAGTCGAATGGCGTTGTCATGTATACCGCGTACACATTGGATGAACCAAAGGGCGACAAAGGGGCCACGCATCGCCCTGTAACCTTTGCGCTGAACGGCGGACCCGGAGCTTCGTCGGTTTATCTGAACTTGGGCGCGATTGGGCCAAAGCATATCGTGTTTGCGAATGAGGGCGATTCGCCTTCGGACCCGGCGACCCTGACCGACAATCCCGGGACATGGCTTGATTTTACGGACATGGTGTTCATCGACCCGATCGGCACCGGATTTTCGCGGTCGCTGGTCGATGAAGCCCAGACCAAGAAGCTGTTTTATGCGCCGACGCCGGACATCGAATACCTTTCGCTGGTGATCTACAAATGGCTGGTGCAGAACAACCGGCTGCTCGACAAAAAGTATCTGGTGGGCGAAAGCTATGGCGGATATCGCGGGCCGCGGATTACGCACTACCTTCAGTCGAGGCTGGGCGTTGCCATGAACGGGTTGGTTTTGGTGAGCCCTTATCTGAACCCCGAGATGGGCGACGGGAACCTATCGCCAATTCCATGGATGATTACGCTGCCGTCGATTACGGCCGCGCACCTCGAGGCTGAAGGCAAACTGACGCCCACAGCGATGCAGCAGGTCGTCGCCTACACCCGCGGCGACTACGCGGAGGCGCTGCTGAAAGGGCGCAGCGACACGGCCGCTACCGACGCCATGATTGCGCATGTAACCGAAATGACAGGACTGGATCCGAAGTTTGTGAAGTTCGCCGGCGGTCGGCTGGACATCGGCGCGTATGTTCGCGAAGTGCGCCGCCCGCAGGGGCTGATCGGGAGCGTTTACGATTCGAACGTGACCGCACCCGATCCGTTTCCCTACGCGCCGACTCAGGAGGCCGGCGATCCGATTCTGGAAAGCATTATTGCGCCGACGACCACAGCCATGGTGGACTTCATCACCCGGACGGTTGGATGGAAGAACGACGCGCGTTACGAGGCGCTGTCGTATGACGTAAACCGACAATGGGACCACAAGACAGACGACCTCCGCAAGGGCGCGGTGACGGATCTGCGTGAATCGGTGGCCGCCGACCCCAAGCTGCGGGTGCTGATCCTGCATGGATGGAACGATCTGTCGTGCCCGTTCATGGGCTCCGTGCTGACGGTTGATCAGATGCCGGTGATGGGTGATGCGAGCCGGGTGCAGGTGCAGGAGTTTCCCGGCGGCCACATGTTTTACACCCGAGTGGTGAATCAGGACGGGCTGCACAAGCTGGGGCAGACGATGGTGGAGACTCATTGAGAGTGAAGGGTTAGGTTTGCTCCGCGAACGTACACTCTTTTGGATCCTTATCTTCTCGTAAGCCCAGAAACACCGGCGCCCGCAACTTCATTCCGCCTTCCACGGTTTCGTGCGTCCACTCGGTAAACTTGATCTCCGCAACGCGTTCCGGTTTTACCCAATGCACATGCGCCGCATCGACGTCGCCATAGAACGGATTGCGATTCGTCTCCAGTTCTTTGAGCACTTGCCAGATTTCCTTCAGCATCGACTGATTGAATCCCGTTCCCGCCTGCCCGACGTGAATGAGCCGACCTTTCTTGTCATAGAGCCCGAGCACGATCGACCCGAAATATTGCCGGCTGCCCTCCGGGTCGGTGTAGCCACCAATTACACAATCGACGGTTTGCGTAACCTTGATCTTCAGCCACTCCCGGCTGCGTCGTTCTTCATAATGGCTCAGACGCTTTTTCGCAAGAATCCCCTCCAACCCCTTTTTCTTCGCGACCTCGAACAGAGCCAACCCTTGGGGAAAATGATCGGAATAACGGACCAGATCGCTGGGAGCAATGATCTGCGCGAGAGCTTGTTTACGCTGCTCGAGCGCGACGTGGCGTAAGTCGTAGCCATCGAGATAAAGCAGATCGAAAAGGTAATACACGATCTGCAATTCGCGCCGCGCGCCGACGCGTCGCCCGCCTTTGCGAATGCCAGTGCGCTGTTGCATCAGGCTGAACGAAGCGCGGCCTTGCTCATCAAGCGCAACTACTTCACCGTCGAGAACCGCATTCTTGGCTTTGATCAACTTCGACAGTTCATGCAGTTCAGGAAATTCTCCGGTGAGTTCGTTCTGGTTCCGCGAAACCAGCCGAACCTTGCCGTCCTGCAGAAACGAAACTGCGCGATACCCGTCCCACTTGATTTCGAACAGCCACTCCGGATCGTCGAAAGGGTCCTCGACTGAGGTAGCCAGCATGGGATGAATGGCCGAAGGCATGGATTTCCGCACTGCGCCCGGCAGCGTCTGTATCGTCGCACTCTCAGCGGATGCTTGTTTAGCAACCGTAGATGAAGATGCAACTCGATGGGAGGCTGTCTTGCTGGTTTTCTTCTCAGCGCTCGCGGCGATTAGCTTTTTTTTTCTTATCCAGCTTAGCCAAGGTCTCCGCCAGCCACGGCGCTTTTACTTTCCCACGCGATACCGGAGGGCTGCTGGTCCACTGGGCCGAACCCGCGTCGCCCGCAATCTCTGCCATGGAACGTTTGCTGAGCACCGAACTGTCGTATTGATCGATGTCATAACCCTCAACCGCGTATTCGTCTTGCTTCTTGATCAGCAGCCATTCCGTTCCCTTGCTTCCCGGACGCCGCCCTTTGATATGGATCAACGCAAAGTCGCCATTGAGCTTCTGCCCGTGCAGCCGAATCTTGAGATCTCCCTTCTGCAACATGGCAGCTGCTTCGGCGTCAGTTCCTGCCACGTATTTTCCCTTCACCGGCTGCGGTGAGAGTGGTTCCCACGTACCCACGTCCCAAACCATCACCGTACCCGCGCCGTAGTTGCCTTCCGGAATGGTGCCTTCAAAATCAAAATAAGAAACCGGATGATCCTCCACCTGCATGGCCAGCCGCTTGTCGGCGGGATCGAGCGATGGCCCTTTCGGTATTGCCCACGACTTGAGCACGCCTTCCATCTCCAGACGGAAATCGTAGTGCAGACGCGTAGCCCGGTGCTTCTGCACCACGAAGCGGTGCCCGCTCTTCTTCTCCACCTTCGGCGGAGGCTCTGGAGTTTCCTCAAAGCGGCGTTTGCGTTTGTATTCTTCTAAAGCCACCGCGCTATTCTACCCAGAACCGAGAACTGATATCTGAGAACTGCCTCCTGATCCCGCAGTTTTGCTTAGAATCCCGTGCATGATTTAAGGTTGCTGGCGGATTCCTCCTCAATGAAACGCGAATATCCAGATTCGCCCCTGGTAGGTGTGGGCGCAATCATCATCGAGCAGCGACCGCGTAGTACTGGTGAAGCGCGCCCATCCCCCGCTCGCTGGACGAATGGTCGATCCCCGGAGGCGCGCTGGAGATGGGCGAGACTTTGCGCCAGGCAGCGGCTCGCGAAGCTTTGGAGGAGACCGGCTTAGTCGTCGAGGTGGGCGAGTTGCTCGGCGTGTATGATCGCATTCTTCGCGATGCCGACGGGCGCATTCGCTACCATTATGTGCTGGTCGATTTCCTCTGCCGCAGAATCGCAGGGGAGCCCAAAGCTGCGGCCGACGCGGCGGAGGCGCGCTGGTTCTACTAGCGGCGAAGTGAGCGAGCTTTCGTTGGCGCAAGATACTGGCGAGGTCATCAAGTTAGGTTTCGAAAAGTCCGGCAGTCGGGTTCTTTGATTTAAGCCGTCAGGTACACTCGTACAATTCTGAAAGCGAGGCCACCATGTTTCACAGAATCATCAACACGAACAACGACTTTGCCGTAGCGATTCTTCGGCTGACATTGGGCCTGGTATTCTCCGCTCACGGTGCGCAAAAGATGCTGGGCTGGTTCGGCGGATACGGTTTCAGCGGCACCATGGGCTTCTTTACTCACCAGATGGGAATCCCGGCGCCTTTCGCGTTTCTCGCCATCTGCGCCGAGTTCTTCGGCGGGTTGGGCCTGCATCGTCGGATTCCTCGGCCGCATCGCCGCCTTCGGCATTATCTGTAACATGCTGGTGGCCATCGTCATGGTGCATGCGCAGAATGGCTTCTTCATGAACTGGGCCGGCAATCAAAAAGGCGAGGGATTCGAATATCACCTGCTGGCCATCGCGATCGGACTGCTGATCCTATTCAAAGGATCGGGCGCGATGTCGGTCGATCGACTCCTGACCGAAGATCGTCCTTAGAAAGATCTTCAGTGAAAAGATCGTCCGTAAAAGATCGGCCGCGTCTTCGACCGTCGCCGCTCAAAACCCGGCGAACTTGCTGGCTGTGAAAAGGGCAGCGATCGCTTGGTGGGCCCGGTAGGACTCGAACCTACAACCAACAGATTATGAGTCTGCTGCTCTAACCGTTGAGCTACGGGCCCCGTGGCTCAATTTAGCACAGATGAGGAGGTAGGTTTCCTAAGCGGCCTCCGAGGTGGCAAGCGAAGACCACGGCGTCACTGCTAGACGGCTGCGGATTTCAGTAAGAGCGCTAAAGGCTCCGGCACCGTTGCCCGTGATTCTGATGCACACTTTTTGGTGCATAGATTCCTCAAAAAAAACACTCTGATTTCGCGCAAAATCTAGAAAACAAAGGGCCGGAATTTTTTTTGCCTCCTAGATCTATGGTTCTTAAGGTAGTTAGAGGCAAAATCTTGGAAACATGGGAGTTACGGGGTTTGTCGGCCCACGAGAAACTTTGGCCTCCGCGCAAACTATAGAAAACACACGGTCGAGATTTTCCTGAGTCTGGCGGTTCGAGGCAAAATCTTGGAAACATGGGAGTTAGCGCGGTTTTCTTCTGCGCGCGATTCTGTTTTGGAGCCAGGCGAAGGGATGCACTGGTCGGACTCAGCGGGTTCGCGGTCCAGGAGCCGCGTCCGTTGTCAGGTTGTCAAAGATCGGTGATTATCTTGCAGATAATCTCTGCGTTCCTATGTTATCGGAAGTGATGCACTGGGTTCAAGCAGAAAGTGGAGAACGCTGCGGGCCGGTTCCCGAATTGGGAATGCTCGGAGGAAAAGCCCCGCCCGAGCCGGAGCTTGGACGGGCCACCCTCGTGGTGGAGGCGGAAGCGATAGTCTGGGCACCCCGCCAAGAAGTCCAGGGATGTCCGGGGGAGTACATATGCCTAGCAGAAATTCGCAGTCTTTCGGGACACCGTTCCCACAGCTATTGAAACCAACCTTCTGTTTTGAGTCGCTGCCATGCCGATTCAATGCGCTGCTTGGTGAAAGTCTTCCGCTTATGCTCGTTCCAAGAGTGAACAGCGGTCGTTACGTTACCTGGCTTTTCCCGTCCCTCAGTTACTGAATCGTGCATTACCACCCAATGAACAGTGGACAGCAATTCCAGACCATAGGGCGTCTCATACCCCTCAATCAACGACGTGACGCGGGCAAGTCGTTGCTGAGTCTCCGTTTCAGTGATGAGAAAGTTCTCGGCTTCTTTCACAGCATCGGAGTAAAGCTCAAGCGAGACATCACGGCTCCGGTCACCGTAACCTCTGACAAAATGCCCTTCCATTGCTTGCAGAACGTGATGGAGATTTTCTGCATAAGGACCATATCTTTGTTTCTCGAACTTGAGTCGTAACGGTTGCCCGGCCTCTTGCATGAAGTAGGCTAGTTTTTGGATTTCCAAAAGGGTCAAGCGATACGCGGGAAGCACGTAACGGCTCAGTACCTCCAAGATGATCGCCCGTCCAGGCGTCATTTTCGGACGCTTTGTGGCGATCTTCATTTCTTCCGCCTTCGGAGCACCTTCGGGGTAGAACAATTGCACCGTCACGTCGGGTAGTTCTGCGAAGGCCTGTGTAATCAATGGATGGACTTCTGCCCAATCCAATCCGCCGTTGCCGCACCCGAGTGGAGGCACAGCGATGGAGGTTATGCGTTCCTTCTTAACTACTTCAATCAAGGCCTTTAGTCCAGCCTTGATGTCCTCGATTCTTGATTTTCCCTTCCAGTGCCTCTTTGTAGGGAAATTGATAATGACTCGCGGATTGTTCTGCCGATGAAACAGGAACATCTTGCCGATTTGCACTTCGCTGCGCTTACAGGCGGTTTCGTATGCGGCGTAGTTGTCTGGAAAGGCCAGTTTGAATTGCAGAGCTATCCCTTTGCCCATCACGCCAACCGTGTTCACCGTGTTTACGAGAGCCTCTGCGTCTGTTGCAAGAAGGTCCCCATCTGCGCGGAAAATCATTTAGTAGTACCAATCCCCTCTAACTGAAACTCGAATTATTCTGTCTCCCAAAATTTGGTTCATCTGCTGCGCGGTGGCAGTATTGCATACACCTATCTCGGAAACCAGCTTCCATGGAAAAAAATTGTGGACCAAAAACTCCGCCTGTCTGCGGCGGCATCGATCCGGGTACTCATCCCTATCAAACCAGTATTTGGAACGCATCAGGGGCCAATCAATCTTGTCCAAGTCCGCAAAGTCGTCGAAAAAGTCCGTATAGTCCATCACGGCGTGCCCTTCGGTAAAGACCCAATCCAACCCTTCGGCATCCACCGCTTCCGTGGACGAAACTAAATGAACGATTGGCTCTTGCCCTCGCACATAACCTTCGACGTTGCCCCTGTTGATCGTGTAGAGCATCGGTGAGCGTGGCGCGAAATAAAAAGGAACGTAATCCGCGAGCACCCCGCCGGGCGCGAGCGGGACTCCTTTTCTGAGTCTTCGTTCCTTGATGTCCTTGTGTCCGATGCTCACGAACTTGATTTTCTTAGCATTGCGGTCACAGAGCAGCCCGCCTTCCTTGATAATCCCCGGAAGGTTGTCAATCGGCGTAATGTGATAGATCGGCGGCACGGCAGAATCTTAACCTTAGCAAAGGATTCCCGCCCGCTTTTCAACCGTTGATACCAGATTAACGCCTTTCGCCCTCCGTTCGCCATACATGATTTTAATAGACTAACCAAGACAATCATCGCGCTCCTCTACTGGGCACGGGGCAAGCGCCGGAACAACGCACTATTAGGCATTTTCGGGATTGCTGTAGCTCGAAAGAGACAGCAGGTCCCTCCGCTGCGCTTCCCATCCCGTTCGGGATGGGAAGCTCCGGTCGGGATGACAATCCTTAAGGGGTGCAGTGCTCTGGCTAAAAGCCCCAGCCTTCGCACAGAACGCGATAGGCTGGGCCACCCGACTCGGGGTTGTAAATCACTGAATCCTCGGGGCCTTTCTCGGCATACTCTGCATGCCAAAATCCACCCTTCTCCGGTCACGTCCGAACGGTTACTGAAGTTTCCTGGAAAACCCGTAAATCATTGTTCCTAAATACAGTTAGATGCTATTTCTATTGAGACAATCTGCTGTGCTCCCCCGAGACCAACAGGACCTGAATGTCTGGCCAGTCACAGTCGTGGAGAGACCTGACCGTACCTGCCAAGCTGTTTATCGGCTTGGTGGTGACCGTGGGTACGGGCGTTCTTCTTTTCGGCGCGATCCACCAATCCAGTAAGAACATAGCCCAATTCATTTGTTACCTCGGGATTGCTGTTCTGGGCTCGCGGATGAAGGTGAACCTGCCCGGCATTACGGGCACGATGTCGGTGAACTTTCTGTTTGTGCTGTTGGGCGTCCTTGAATTGAGTTTCTCGGAGACGCTGATTCTGGGCTGCGTTTCCATCCTGGTGCAGTCGTTGTATCCGGACCGGCCGAACGCGATTCAAGTCACTTTCAACGTATGCGCGGGCGCGCTCTCGACCGCGCTGGCCTACTTGGTTTATCACCATCCGTTGTTCAATCTGATGGTTGATAGCCGGCCGTTATTGCTGGGCGTGGCCGCTTGTACTTATTTCGTCGCCAACACGGGATCGATTGCGACCGTCATCTCGTTGACTGAAGGCAAACGGCTTAAGAAGATCATTGTGGATTGTTATTTCTGGTCGTTTCCCTATTACCTCGTGGGCGCGGGAATCGCCGGGGTGATTGGCTGGTTCAATGAGACTTTCTACTGGGAAACGTCTCTGCTGCTGGTGCCCGCGATCTACGTGATCTATCGCTCGTACCGTTTGTACCTGGGCAAACTGGAAGACGAAAAGCGGCACGTCGAGGAAATGGCGAGCCTGCACTTGCGCACCATCGAAGCGCTGGCGCTGGCGATCGAAGCTAAAGATCAAACTACGCATGACCACTTGCAACGAGTGCGGGTATATGCGGTTGAGGTGGCCAAAGAATTAGGCGTGAGCGACGACGAAATGCAAGCTGTCCATGCCGCCGCGCTGTTGCACGATATCGGCAAACTGGCTGTGCCGGAGCACATCATCTCGAAACCGGGGCGTCTGACGCTCGAAGAATTCGAGAAGATGAAGATTCACCCGGTGGTCGGAGCCGAGATTCTGGAACGAGTTCGGTTCCCTTACCCGGTTGTGCCTATCGTCCGTGCTCACCACGAGAAGTGGGACGGCTCCGGATACCCGATGGGACTGAAAGGCCAGGAGATTCCAATCGGCGCGCGCATTCTCTCTGCGGTCGACTATTTGGACGCTTTAGCTTCGGATCGTCAATACCGGCGAGCTTTGCCGCTGAATGAAGTGATGCAGCGTCTGGCGGCGGAGTCGGGGAAATCTTTTGATCCGAAAGTCGTCGACATTCTGAAGAAACGATATATCAGTCTCGAAAAGATGGCCCTGGCTCAATTTGGGCGAGAGGTAAATCCACTGCTCTCGACCGAGGTTAAAGTGGAACGGGGCTCTGCGCCCGCGGCGGGATTCGAAAACATTTCGGTCAAGGATGGTTTGGGCCACGAAGCCAGCTTCCTATCCTCGATCGCGGCAGCTCGGCAAGAAGCGCAGACACTTTTCGAACTCAGCCAGGATTTGGGCGCGTCGCTCAGCCTGGTTGAAACGCTCTCGGTATTCTCGGTGAAACTGAGGTCGCTGGTTCCGTATGATGCGATCGCGATTTACGTTCGGCGAAATGACGAGCTGATTCCCGGATATGTCAACGGCGACAACTTCCGTCTGTTCTCGTCATTACGCATTCCCATGGGGCAGGGGCTCTCGGGGTGGGTGGCGCACAATAAGAAACCGATCATTAATGGCAATCCCTCGGTCGAGCCGGGATATTTGAATGATCCCACGAAGTTCAGCACCTTGCGCTCGGCTTTAGCGATTCCGCTGGAAGGTGTGTCGGGCGTGATCGGAGTGCTTGCTCTCTATCGCGGGGAACGCGACGCGTTTACTTCGGATAACTTGCGCATCCTGCTGGCCATCAGTTCGAAGATGGCGCTGGCGATTGAGAACGCGGAGAAGTATCAGCAAGCGGAAAACTCCGCGACCACGGACTATCTCACTGGCCTGCCCAATGCCCGATCGCTGTTCCTGCAGCTCGACCGCGAACTGGCTCGCTGCAAGCGCGACAATTCCACATTAACTGTGATGGTCGGCGACATGGATGGCTTCAAGCAAATTAACGACCGCTTCGGGCACCTGGAGGGCAACCGCGTTCTGCGCCTGTTTGCCCAGGCCTTAAAAGAAAGCTGCCGAGAGTATGACTATGTGGCTCGCATGGGCGGAGACGAATTTGTCGTCATCGCTCCGGGCTTGCCCGCGGATGCATCCGCCAAGAAAGCGTATCAGCTGCGCGAACTAGCCAAGCAGGCAGGGTTTGAAGTCTGCGCGGAAGAGATTCTTTCGTTGAGCGTCGGGCAAGCGATGTATCCCGAGGATGGAAAAGATGCGGAAGAGCTTCTGGCTGAAGCTGACCGCCGGATGTATGTGGAGAAGCAGCAGCAGCCATCGCGCAAGAACCGCCGGCTCTATGCCCGCATGAAATGCCGCATCACAATTGAGCTGCATCCAGAGAACGAGGCAGCACCGATCTTCGGGAATTTGATCGACATCAGCATGGGCGGATGCTACGTGGAAACCAGCGCGATCGTCACGCCGGGTACGAATCTCAAGCTGGTCTTTTCGATCGATGACGGCAAGCTGCATGCCGACGGCACCGTAGCCAGAATGCATCCCGGTTCCGGCATTGCCGTGCAGTTCAAGGAATTAAATCGGGAAGACAAAGTCAGAATGCATCGCATCCTGGAATTCGTTCAGAATTCCACAACCCTGTACGACAATCGCTACTACGAAAAACTCAACCGCTAGATTGATGTAGGCGAGGGCATAATCGCAGGTGCGAGTTGCGCCTGAAGGCTTACTACTTTCTTCCGGGGTGCGCTTCGCCCTTGGTAGAAAACACGGAGTAGGGCCACTCGTTGTCTTTCTTCGGCGGAGGCACAGCGGAGGCGATCGGCTCCGCCTCGACTCCCCAGTTCGCGGGCGCGGGCTGTATGCACCAGATATTCGCGGGCTGTTCTAACGCGATTCCCACCAACCAGTATTTGCTCCCAGTTCCGAGTGGCACACAATTCGCCACTCGCGCCGGCGCGCTCGTTCCTCCCGGAAGTTCGTCGAGCAGAACGGACAAGCCCGCCTCCAGAGGCCGGCTGAGGCGCACGCCGCATCCCTCAGTATTTACCACCAGAGTATGGCACTGCTCGGTGAATGGAGTCGCAGGATCCAGGCTGGTGAGGCGAAAAGGGATCTGGGCGCGGATTCGAGTACTGCGGCGCTCTGCTTCGTAGGATTTCACACCCGAACTCATATGTGGACCAACATTTAATTGTACGTCTCGACAGAGCAAGCATTCGGCAGCGGGATGCCGGTGTCGAAACCAAAGTAACCCACGACGAACACGTAGCGCCGGACGCCCTCGTCCGGCCTCGAGGGAAGGTCGATAGGCACCGTCCTTCTAACTGGTTTTGTTCATGGGCAAAGATTATCGTTCTCTCAGCATGGCTGCAGTCGCAGAGATACGACCGGCTCCATCTGGTCCCGCAGGCTCGCCAACAGCGCGGGCATTCGGTGACAACCCCGAATTCGAGTTACTTCTTGCCTGCTGCGAGTACATATCGCGCGCCGAAAGGGTCCGCGCACTTCTCTCGCATCGGCTCAACTGGGAACGCCTGCTCGCGCTCGTAGATCACCATCGCGTGGTCCCGCAAATATATGGCGAGCTGTCGACGTACCCGCATCTGGTTCCCGCCGAACTTCTCGACACGCTCCGATCGCGGTACCGGGACAACGCCCGCAAGACGCTCTGGTTTAGAGCGGAACTGGTACGCATCGTCAGCCATCTTGGGTCCACGGGAATCAAGGCCGTTCCCTATAAGGGCCCAGTTCTGGCGCAGGCTTTATACGGCGCCGTGACGCAACGCCAGTTTGGCGATCTCGATATTCTGATTCTTCCGGCGGACGTGCCAAAGGCTAAAGCCGCATTGCGCGACCTGGGATACAAATCGGCTCTCGAGCTTGCCCCGCAAATCGAAGCCACTTACATCGAAACTGGATACGAGTATTCATTCGGCTCAACTCATGGGCAACACCTGCTGGAGTTGCAATGGCGAATCGTTCCCCGTTTCTACTCTATCGACTTCGATGTCGCAGAGTTGTTCGACCGTGCCGGGGAGATCACCTTTGGCGAACGCTCCGTGCGAAGTCTGTGTGCTGAGGATCTCCTGCTCGTACTTTCGGTTCACGCCGCCAAACACGTATGGGTTCAGCTCTCATGGCTGTGTGACATCGCCCAACTGGCGAAGTCCCGACAGCTTGATTGGAACGCGATTCAGCGCGAAGCCTGCCGTCTGGGAATCAAACGTATCGTGAACCTGAATTTGTTTCTCGCCCACAAATTGTTGGGCTCACCTCTCCTGCCTGCAATTGAAATGTGCGTGCGAGAAGATCCTTCAACCGCCGTTCTCGCCGGCGAGATTCTGACCATCATCGAAAACAGCACTCACTACAACACAGAGTCGATCCCCTACTTCCGCCTGATGATGCGCCTGAGAGAGCGCTGGCAGGACCGAGCGCGTTTCCTGTGGCGTTTAGCCATCACCCCAAGCCTAAGCGAATGGTCAATTGTTCGCCTTCCAAAACATCTACAACCGCTCTATCGCCTGGTGCGGCTGTCTCGGCTGGCCAAGAGACTGGCTTGCTCTGAATAAGTTGCGTGTCCAATCCTCACGTCAAGGCCCCTTGGCCAATGAGAGCAAGCGCTCCCGCCCCGTCGAATGCCGCCGATGCAGCGGCAGAGCTTATTTTCCGTAAGCCTGTCAGTGACCTCCAGCACTGTTCGTTGTGACTAGCTCGCTTAATGTCCCGTGACGGGAGCTCCGCGTCCATGGCCGACGGAGGCAACTTTCGACAGATCGTGGTGATCGCCCCGAGGGGCGGAATTGGGTTCGTTGGGGGCGCCTCCGAGAAAACGAGGCTTACAATTTGGTCGAATGCGGAAGTATTTTTGCAACTTCAAATTCACATGATCGAACTCTCCGCAGGGAGGCAGTCGTGGCCCATAGCAATTTCGCTTGTGACGATCGTTCTCGTAAGCTCCTCATAGTGCCTTTCATCGCTGGTCTCTTTCTGGCTCTCTTGATTTCAACCGGAATCGCCCTGGCGCAAAGCCCAGTACCCTTGGTTAACCAGCCCCTGATTCCCGACACGATTGCCCCAGGCAGCGCGGGATTCGAGTTGACAGTGAACGGCACTGGCTTCGTTTCGGGCTCTGTGGTGAATTGGAACGGCAGCCCCAGGACCACGACGTTTGTGAGCAGCTCGCAATTGACCGCAAGCATTCTGGCGTCTGACGTTGCGAAACACGGTTCCGGCTGGGTAACCGTGCTGAATCCCAGCCCAGGAGGCGGCGTCTCGAACGCGATCTCGTTCGAGGTGACCAGACCAATTCCGCTGTTCACATTCAACAGGTCGGACTATCTGGCTGGAAGTGGCGTCCCATCCGTGGTTGCCGCCGACTTCAACGGAGACGGCAACCTGGACATAGCCGCGGTGGGCCTCTACACAAACACGGTCAGCGTGTACTTAGGAAATGGCTACGGAAAATTCGAGCACCACGGAGATTATCCGACCGGATGTGGCAACTGTGATGACTCCCTGGTCGTCGGCGACTTCAACGGAGACGGGAAACTTGACCTTGCCGTTCGCGGTGTCTCGGTTTTGCTGGGCAATGGCGATGGCTCCTTTCAGAAGCCGCTCGTCTATCCCGCTGGCAACAATGCCCTGGCTGTCGGCGATTTCAACGGAGACGGTAAACTCGACCTCGCCTCCAGCGATAGCAGCGGCGCAGTCTACATTCTGCTCGGCAACGGCGACGGCACCTTCCAGACGCCTGTGCCTTATGCGGCAGGCTTGAGCCCCGGCGCAATCGCCGTGGGAGACTTCAATGGAGACGGCAAACTGGACTTAGCGGTTGCCCTCAGCAATGAAAAGTCGGTGGCAATCCTGTTGGGTAACGCAGACGGAACGTTCCAGCCAACAGTCAAATATGCGGCCGCCGGTGAGTCGAGTGATGTATACGCCGCCGACCTGAATGGCGATGGCATACTGGACCTGGTTGTGCCGTGCAACTCCTTGCGACCGGACAACTTCTTGCAAAAAAAATCCGTGCAAAAAGTCTCGGTTTTGATAGGTAATGGCGATGGCACATTCAAGCCCCACGTGGATTATCCGGCAGGAACAGACGCGTACAGGGGCGGCGTGGCGGACGTCAACGGAGACGGCAAACTCGATGTCGTCGTGACCTCCTGGTTTACGAGCAACAATCAGTTCTTCGTACTCCTCGGCAATGGCGACGGAACGTTGCAGAAACCACGCGCCTACACCGTCGGATATTTCCCCTTGGGGATTACCTTTGGGGATTTCAACAACGACGGCATACTAGACTTGGTGATCGCGGATCAGGGCACCGATGAGATTTCCGTCATGTTGGGAACAGTGGTGGAACTCCAGCCTGACGCCCTTGACTTTGGGACAGTAACCGTCGGCAACAACACATCACTTACGACGCAGCTGACCAACATCCGAAAGAAAACGTTGCAGATTACCAGCATCACGATCCCAGGCGCGAACGGTGTGTTCTCACAAACCAATAACTGTGGCAGCAGCCTGGGTGCGGGTCTTTCTTGTACGATCAACGTGACGTTCACACCGCCGAGCGCTGGGTTGTTCGACGGGCGGGTCCTGATCAACGATGAAGCGCCGGGAAGTCCCCAGCGGATATTCCTTTCCGGACGCGGTTCCTCAGCTGGGCGGGCAAGCAGAAAGTGAGCGCTAGCGAAGAACGCGCAGATGCTGGCTAGGCTCGTTTCGCGTTTTTTCGCGCCCGTGCCATTCCCGCGCGTAGCCCCTGCCGGATACTGAACTCGTATCCGGACGAGTCCATTGCATTCACCACGGCCGCCGCAATGCCGCCGGGCGTCTGGGCTTCGTGGATAAGTCGGGCCAACGGAATCTTGCCTTCACGCCGGGAGAGAATTCCGTCGGCGAGGGCGTGCGCCGCCGCCGCCAACGCGGTTTTGCGGGTTAGTCCTAATCGCTGTGCCGAGGCGGCCAGCGCCGCCAGGGCGTGGTAACCGTGGCTGCTGGAGTAGGTGACGGTAAAAGCGTCGAACTGGCTCTCGGGAATTTCGAGCACTCCGCCGACCTTCTCGAAGAGGCTTCTAACTTCGAGTCTCGCATTCCGAGAGAAAGCTCGATCGAAGGTCAAAGCCGTGAGTCCGCGACCGCTGCGGCACACCGGGCTAGGCATGGCCCGAGCCCAACCTGTCGGCAATGGCAATCGCGCCCGGAGCTTAGAAAGTGGAATGCCGGCGGCCAGACTGACCATTGTCAGCGAACGACATCGATTTTCTATTTCGAGGCATCCGATCTCACGCAGCAGACCGCTCACCGAATCGGGCCGAACCGCGATGATAAGAAGTCCGGCTCGCTCCACGGCACGGCGCAAATCGGATTCGATGATGACGTTATACAGCTTTCCGAGTTGGCGCAGCTTACTCGGATTGCGGTCATGCACGACGATCGGCTTATCGTATTTTGCGAGCCGCAAACCGGCGACGAGCGCATTCGTAATGCGTCCACCGCCGAGAAATACGGTCGCTCTCACATTAGCCCACATTTTTACGGCAGTCTCCATGTTCAGGTCAGATGCGCGCAAGCCTCGTCGGCCGCTTCCAGAAGTGCCGTCACATCTGCTTCCGTATGCGCAGTGGAAATAATCCAGTGCAAGCCGTTCGAAGGAGTCATGTAGATGCCGCGTTCAAGCAGAAGATGAACGAATCGGGAATAGCGTGCAGTGTCGACGTAAGCGCAATAGTCGCGGTAATCGTGGATCGCATTGCGTTCTGTGAAATAGATTTGGAACATGGGTCCAAATCCTTGCACGATAGCTTTTGCTTTGCGGTTTCGAAATACTTCGCGCAAGCCACGGATGGCCTGGTTTCCTGTGGCGTGCAGGTTGCGGTAGACGTCGTCGTGTGACAGCAGTTCAAGGTTGGCTGCGACTACCTTCATGGTCAGCCGGTGTCCATTGAGCGTGCCGTAATGCAGGACCATGTGGTCGCTCCAGCGCATGCGATCGAGAATCGATCGCGGACCGGCGACCGCGCCTACGGGAAATCCCGCGCCGAGGGCTTTGCCGAATGTGCTGAGGTCCGGTTGGATTCCGTAATACTCCTGGCATCCGCCTGGCGCGTAGCGAAACCCGGTAACGACTTCATCGAGGATCAGCAGCACGCCTTGCTGCTGGGTCAGCTCTCGCAGCCGTTGCAGGTAGCCATCTCGTGGAGGGATGCATCCCATGTTTGCCATGATGGGCTCGGTGATGACGGCGGCCAATTCGCGTCCATGTCTTTGCATGACCCGCTCTAGAGTCGGGATGTCGTTCCAGGGGGCGAGCACGACGTCGTCGAAAGTCGCGGGCGGAATACCTTCGGAGTCGGAGATTCTTGCGGGATTTTCCGGCGTGCCTAATTGTTCCGAGGAATGCGCGTGCGCATCCAACAGAAACGGATCGTACCAGCCGTGGTAGTGGCCTTCGAACTTCAGGAATTTGTTTCGCCCGGTGTGCGCTCGCGCGAGGCGGAGTGCCAGCATGGTTGCTTCGCTGCCGGTGTTCGTGAAGCGAACGACTTCTGCCGACCGCACCGCGCGACGGAAAGCTTCTGCCGCTTCGACTTCCGCCGAGGTCGCTGCCGCAAAGTGCGAGCCTTCCGCCATAGCCTCGGAAGCCACGGCGACCAGCTTGGGATGAGCGTGCCCGTGAATGAGTGCGCCAAAGGACATCATGAAATCCACATACTCGTTGCCATCGGCATCCCATGCGTGCGAAGCGCTGCCGCGCTCGAGAAAGATGGGGCCGGATGAGTATGTCGCTTGGCCGCGCGACGGCGAGTTCACTCCCTCGACCAAGGACTGCTGCGCTCGATCGAACCACTGCTGCGAGCGGGTACGGTTCCGAGTTGTGACGAGCGGTGCCATTCGGGTTCAACCTATGCGGACCCTGCCAAGCCGCCTCCGTCGACGACTAATGCCGTGCCCGTGACGAATGAAGATGCGTCGCTTGCCAGATACAGCGCGGCCTGCGCAATTTCTTCGGGCTTGCCCAGTCGCCCCAACGGGCGGCGCGCCGAGTCGACGAGAAAAATGTCTTCGCGCGCTCCGAGTTGCCGGGCTTCATCGCGCAGCATACCGGTGTCGGTGTCGCCGGGGCAAATACAGTTGACACGAATTTTTCGCGGACCATGATCGATCGCCATCGCCTTGGTCAGGAGAACGACCGCACCTTTCGAGGCACAATAAACGGCGGCGCTCGGCCCTCCAGCCAGGCCCCAGCCGGAAGCTGTATTGATGATTGAGCCACCGCCTGCCTCTGCCATGATGGGGATCACCAGCCGTGACATCAAGAAAATCGATTTCACATTCACGGCCATAACCCGATCCCAATCTTCTTCGCTGAGTTCAGTCACGGAAGCGCGGCGCATGATTCCCGCATTGTTGAACAGTATATGAATCCCGCCAAACTCGCGCAGAGTTCTGTCCGCGACCCGCTGGCAGTCGATGGCGTGGGTCACATCCGCGGATTCAAAGAAAGCGTGGCCCCCGCTTCCAATAATCTCTTCGGCAACCGCCTGTCCCGATTGATTGACGTCGGCAATGGCGACCGCCGCGCCTTCGCGGGCAAAAAGTAATGCGGCCGCGCGTCCGATGCCGGAAGCGGCACCGGTAATGAGCACGATTTTGCCGGTCAAAGATTGGACTGCCGCTTTTTCCGAGTAAGCCATTTAGGAGTGAAATTACCGGCTGGCCAACCCGCCCGCGGTTTCCGCGCCGTCGATCGTGTACACCTGGCCGGTCATATAAGCCGCGTCGTCTGATGCCAGGAATGCAAACAGGGCTGCGATTTCTTCTGGCGCTGCGTGCCGCCGCAGCGGAATCTTTTGGTTCACTTCTTCGAGCATCGCATCGCTATACTCGGCACGCTGCATGGGCGTAAGAACGTAGCCCGGCGCGACCGCGCACACGCGCACCTTGGGAGCAAGTTCCAGCGCCATGGTTCGAGTCAGCTCTATCACTCCAGCCTTGGTCGCGTTGTAGTCGGCGTAGTAAGGTTGGCCCACGATTCCGTTGGTCGAAGCGGTTTGCAAAATGATGCCGCCCTCGCGCTCCCACATGTGACGGGCAGCGGTCTGGGCGACGTAAAACACGCCCGTCAGGTTTACCGCGATGACTTTGTCCCATTCCTCGGGAGTGATTTTCAGAAAATCGTGGCGAATGCTGATGCCAGCGTTGTTAATCAAGACATCGACGCCACCCAAGAGGCGAACCGCATCGTCGAACGCGGCCTGCACTTGCGTCAGGTTCGAAACGTCGGCGTCGACGGTTCCGGCCAGATCCGGCAACTGGTGTTGAATTGCCTCGCGACCTTTGGCATCACGATCGAGCACACAGACGGCTGAGCCTTCTTCCAGGAAACGCGCGGCTGTGGCTGCGCCAATGCCACTGGCGCCACCGGTGATGAGCACGCGTTTGCCTTCGAGTCCTCGCATCGTTTTCAGGATAGTACGGATGATATGAAATCAGTTCGCAGATCTTGGTTCCCGGTTCTCAGATAGGCTTTCCGCGGAAGAAGTAGACCAGTTCGATAATCAGAATGATCACGACCATGAGTTCCAGCACGAATGCGCGGCTCTGGTTGAATTGATCGACCATGAAGCGGTAAAGCTCTTCGGCGGTTTGTACTTTCTGGGTGACGAGATCTTTGTAGTCAGGAACGCCAACCTTGGAGGCCGCGAGTTTATAGAGACGCGCAGAAAACATGTCGCTAAGAAATTTGATGGCGTTGTCGGCGTGCTCGGTGAGTTCATTCACATCGAGCAAGACGGTATGCAATTTGGTGGCGGCTCGCGCCAGTCGCCATCGCGCCAGCATTCCGGTGCCCTCGTCAAAGGAGTCGTAAACGCTCTCAAGCTCCCGCGTGAGGAAGTCGTCGTAGTGGCGGAACTCGAGCAACTGCGAGTTCGCGTATCGAGCAGCTGAATTGCGGTTTCCGCGCCTGCGGCACTGTCATAAAGAAACGCTGCGTTCCAGCTGATTACGGTCAAATCATTGGGGTAGTACGAGATTCGCGACTGCAGGATTTCGTTTTGCTCGCCTTCGGAAAGCTGCGCGGTTTCTCCTCGAACGATCTGAGCGATGCGCGCTCCGTGAGACGAAACCAGTTGATTGGCTGAAGGACTACCGTTGATTTCGCGCACATGAAAAATGAAGTAGTCTTCGCTCAACCAGTCGGGATAGGGTTTCACCAGCGCCGGCGTTGCGCGCTCCAGTTTCTGGTGCGCAATGCGCGAAGCATGGCCCGCAAAATCCACGTCCCACACCCAGCGACTGCCCAGACGAACCAACGTGTCCCAGTCCCCCGAGAAAGGCAGTTCCAGCACTACGCTCACTACACCGTAATCGTAGAACTTGATCTGACCTTCGAGGTGCTCACCGCTGTCGAGGATCAGTGGATCGATTGGCTCGACGACAGGAGGACGTTGGTAACGGACATACCCGGGGGCCGGATGTTTCAGGGTTGGTTGTTCCAACGTGCGCGCTCCAAAGATTTCACGCAGCTTGTCGAGACGGATTTCCTCACAGACGTCGAATTGAATCAGAACTAGAACGGAGCCGCGGATCGAGGCGTCAACCACGGGAGCTATTTTCGTTTGCTCCGAGGTGTCGGCGACGGTGAGAGCGGATTCGCTATCCCGGATCATAGTTGGCACCGGTCCGCGATGGACTGCAAAAGCTGGCAGGGCATCGACGGTATCTTGTATTTTCCCAGAATCGGGGCAGTCTGGCGAGATGCGCGGCGAGAATACTGTTTTATCAATAACTTACAGAGCACAAAATGTCTGGGCTACAGGTGCGGCGCGCGAACCGCCATCTGGATGACCTCGGCCAGATGCAGAGCCCGGCGATTCGTGCACTGCGCGATCTGCTCGCGGCAACTGAAGCCGTTGGCGATAACTAGACAGTCAGGGTCGGCTTTGCGAACGGCGGGCAGGAGTTCCAGTTCGCCGATCGCGATCGAAGCTTCGTATTTGTCAGCTTCGAAACCGAACGAACCCGCCATCCCGCAGCAACCGGGAGCCGGAGTGTGAAAATCGATCCCCATCTTGCGCAGGACAGATTCTTCGTCGGTCATTCTCATTACTGACTTGTGGTGGCAATGCCCGTGGACCAGAGCTTTGCGCGCCAATTTCGGCAATTGGAAATGCTTCGCCTTTTTCTCAAGAAATTCGCTCAGCAGGAATGTCTGTTGCGACAGCCTGCGGGCGCGGTCGTCTTCGGGGAACAGATTCAGAAGTTCGTCGCGAAACACGGCGGCACAGCTTGGTTCCAGGACAACGATTGGAATGTCCTGTTCGATTTCGGTTTCGAGCGCCCCGAGAATCGTGAGAAGCAATTTCTTGGCCCGATCTAACATGCCCCAGTCATAGAGCGGACGCCCGCAACACAATTCGGCTTTGGGCAAAACGACACAGTAGTTGGCGGATTCTAGTATTTCAACGGCAGCCTTGGCCGTGTCAGGAAGAAAGTAGTTGTTGAAAGTGTCCGGCCAAAGTAGCACTGGCATTGCTTTCGGATTGCGCAGCTCTCGACGACTGAACCAATGACGGAAGGTTTGCGGAGCGAAAGCAGGAATCTTACGCTCCCTCGGAATGCCTGCAAACAGTTTGGCAATATCACGCAGGAAAGGAAGTTGGGTCGTCAGATTGATCAAGGCTGGCGCTTTTGAAGCGAGGCGAATCCACATGTCGATATTGCCGAAGGCATAAGCACTGCGCGGACGGAGCCTTCCTTTATAGTAGTGCGACAAAAACTCGGCTTTGTAGGTGGCGACATCGACGCCGACCGGACAATCGCTTTTGCATCCCTTGCAGGCCAGACACAGATCGAGTGAGCCCTTCACGCGCTGGTCGCGCCATCCATCTTTAATTACGTCGCCCTTCGTCATCTCCCAAAGCAAGTGCGCGCGGCCGCGGGTGGAATGTTCTTCTTCGCGAGTCACACGAAAACTGGGACACATCACTCCGCCTTCGTCGCGGCGGCACTTGCCCACGCCCACGCAACGCAATGTCGCACTTGCCAGGCTGCCGTGATCTTCGGGAAACTGAAAGTGGGTCTGCGGCTGCCATGGCTTGTAGTCGGCGCCCAAGCGCAAATTTTCATCCAGTTTGTATGGCTCGACGACCTTGCCCGGGTTCATTTTCCAGTCCGGGTCCCACAGCGCTTTGAATTCCCGGAACGTCTGCACCAGTTCCGGCCAAACATTTTGGCAATAACTCTGCTCGCGACTGCCCGTCGCCGTGTTCGCCGGAAAGCGATCCACCATAATTGATGACCAGATCGGCGGCTTCTTCGACGAACTTGCGATATTTCGCGATGCCCTGTTTGACTCGAGATCGAAATTGATTCGCATGTGAACGCAGGCGTGCCCGAAGTGCCCATAGAGAGCGCTACGATAACCGTAGCCCTGCATCAGCTTGTATAGATCGCGCAGATAGCTGCCCAGCTTTTCGGGAGTCACGGCGGCATCTTCCCAACCCTCCCAACCCGGAGGCTCACCGGGCACGTGAGAAGTGGCTCCCAGAGCCGATTCGCGGACATCCCAGACCTGCCTTGCCTGCTTCTTGTCGGTGAAGAGTCGCATGGAAGGCGGCTTTGCGCCGTGGCTGAGAGACTGCATGAGGGCGCGTGCCTGGGACTCGGCTTCGGCAATCGTGTCCGCGCCGAACTCAGCGAACAGCCAGCCACCGCCGGGCGGTAGAAGAGCAAGTCCTTCCGGATTCAGCTGTCTTCGCCGGGAGAACTCAACCAGCAACTCGTCGATTCCTTCGAGACCGATGGGATGATGCGCCATGATCTCGGGCACGCGATCGGCGCACTGGAAGATATCTGGATAAGCGATGACGAGGAGCACGCGTTCGGGTGGACTCTCCACCAGCCGGCATGAGGCTTCGAGAACGGTAACGCAGGTGCCTTCCGATCCCACTAACGCACGCGCCACGTGGAATCCGTTTTCCGGAAGCAGGTAATTCAGGTTGTAGCCTGAGACCCGGCGGGGAATATTGGGGTAGCGTTTCCGTATGAGATCGGAGTATGTGTCACGGAGCCTCTTCAATCCTGAGTAAATCTCGCTCCGACGGCCGCCTTCTCCGACGATCTTCTCAAGTTCAGCGTCGCTGGTCTGGCCCACTTTCATGCGCACGCCGTCGTAGGTGAGGATGTCCAGTTCCTCGATGTTGTCATCGGTCTTGCCAGCCATTACTGAGTGCACGCCGCAGGAGTTGTTTCCGATCATGCCGCCCAGCGTGCATCGATCGTGGGTTGCGGGGTCGGGACCGAATGTCAGGTGATGCTTTTCAGCGGCGTTACGCAAACGATCAAGAACTACCCCCGGCTGAACTTGCGCAATTCGCCGCACCGGATCGATCTCGATAATTTCCGCCATGTACTTAGTGAAATCGAGCACGACGGCTACGTTGCAGCATTGTCCGGCGAGCGAAGTTCCACCGCCCCGGCAGAGGATGGCCGCGCCGAATTCACGAGCCAGCGAGATGGTTGCGATGACATCGTCGGCGTTGCGAGGGAGAACTACTCCGATGGGAACCTGGCGATAGTTAGATCCGTCGGTAGCGTAGAGAGCGCGGGTTCCGTCATCGAAACGAACGTCGCCACGCACGTGACGAGTCAGCGCGGAGGCAAGCGCGCTTGCATCCACGACCGCTGACTTGGCTGCGCGGGCGAGCTCGGCGAAGTTGCTTGGCATGTAAGCGCGACGCGCTAGTCCGAGGAGTTGTCGCCGGTCAGGTTCTTGCCAGTCACCGTTGTAATGTTGATCTGGCTCTTATTGCCTTCCGGCGCAATATTGATGGTGATGATATTTTTCTTGTCCGTGGAGACAATCGTGCAGTGATTCTGATCTTTGGTGTTGACTCTGGCGTTGGGAAGTTTCGACGAGTAGAACGTCGCGACTTTATCTACCGAATCGTCACTCTCAAATTGTGCCGTGACGGTATGCATTCCTCCGATGGTCGCGCTGTTCCCCTGCAGGACACGCGCACCGGGATACGGGTCGATCCCGAGATTCCGGGCGGCTTCGTCCGGATTGTTTGTGCTCTGAACCGTACCGAAGGGAGTTTCCACGCGAACGTTGCCGTCTTTGTTCTGAATGTGGCTGTTGTGAGCAATGCGCCGCACTACGAACGCCAGCGTCCCTATCCCCAGAATACCCAGCACAACAATGGCGGCTACGACAATCAGGATGATCTTGAGCGAATCGTTTCCCTGCGGTGGTGCTGCGGGGGCGGAAGGAGCGGTCGCCGGGATTGCAGCGGGCATGGGCACGGCCGCGCCGCATTTCGGGCAGAATCTTGCGCCCGCTTCCAGGTTCGTACCGCAAGAGTTGCAAAAGGCCATCGCGATTACCTCATCCATCTTAAACGCATGTCGAAAGGATCGCGTCGAGAGCGGAGTATATCTCAAATCGAGCGAATGTCCAGTGCCGCGGTCCGCGTTAACTCAGGAGTCGCGTGGCGTAGTCGGCCATGCTGAGCGCCAGCAAGAGGAATAGCCAAAAGATCGCAGAAACAATCACGATCTTGGTCAGTTTTTCACTGGTGTACTTCACATGCATAAAAAACAAAACCACTAGCAAAGCCTTGACAGTTGCGATAACCAGCGCGACGACTGTGTTAAGCGGCCCCAAATCAACGAAAGAAACCGCCGCGGTAATCACAGTCAGACAGAGCAGGGCGATCCAGATGGTGTAGTAAAACTTGCTCGACATTATGTGTTCAGACATGACGGCTCACCTTAGCGGTTTTCGATCGATCAGATACAGCAAAGGGAAAAGATAAATCCATACGATATCCACGAAGTGCCAGTACAGGCCGCCCATTTCGACAGGCGTGTAATACTTCGGTGTGTAACGTCCCTTCCATGCGTAGTAGGTCAGAAAGATGAAAATCCCCACGCCAATGATCATGTGCAGCGCGTGCAGCCCGGTCATCGCGAAGTACAGCGAGAAGTAGATTTGCTCGTGCCGTGGGTCGATGTGGATTTGCGGATAGTCTTTCGCCAATTTGTCTACGTTGAACGACGGGCCCGGGACGTGATGCTCTTCGTATTTGTCGTACCACTCGACGCCTTTGATGGCAAGGAACGCAAATCCAAACAGAATGGTGAGGAGCAACAGAATGACTAAGAGCTTGCGCTTGCCCATCTGGGCGGCGCGCACACCTAGCGCTACAGTCAAGCTGCTGCAAATCAGAACTGCTGTATTGATCGTGCCCAGGTAAATGTCAAGGCTGCGGCTGCCGGCGGCGAATTCGTTGTAGTACCAGTAACGATAAATCAGGTAGGCGCAAAACATGCCGCCGAAGAACATGACTTCGGTGGCCAGAAACAGCCACATGCCGAGCGACGCCGCATCGCGTTGCTGCTCCGCGTCGACGAAATGGTGCAAAAGTTCAGGGCCGTGCTGCTCGACCGCGACTGGGCTATCGCTCAACATTCACCTCCGCGGGAGCGGGAATCTGTTCGTAGTTGTAAGCTTCCCACGTCACTTCCGGCTCTTCCTCAAAATTGAAAGTGGGCGGCGGTGAAGAAGTTTTCCACTCCAGTCCGGCCGCTCCCCACGGGATTATCGGGGGCGATTTTCCCGTAGCGCATGGACCACAGGAAATACACCATGGGCAGAACGTATCCGATCGCCAGAATGGTCGAACCGGCGGTCGAGAGCACATTCAACACCTGGAATTCCGGCGGATATTGCCAGTAGCGGCGAGGCATTCCCATATAGCCGAGAATAAACTGCGGAAAGAAAGTCAGGTTGAAGCCAGCAAACACGAGCAATGCCGCAAGCCTGCCCCACCCTTCGGGATACATTCGTCCGGAGATCTTTGGCCACCAGAAATGCAGACCGCCGAGATATCCCATGACCGCGCCGCCGACCATGATGTAGTGGAAGTGGGCGATGACGAAATAAGTGTCGTGAACGTGTACGTCGACTCCGAGGCAGGCCAGGAACAGGCCGGTGAGCCCGCCCATGGTGAACAGGCCGATGAAGCCGAAGGCGTACAGCATGGGAGTGGTGAACGAGATGGAGCCTTTGTACATGGTCGCGGTCCAGTTGAATACTTTAATCGCCGAGGGTACCGCAACCAGATAACTAAGGATGGAAAAGACCAATGCTGCATAAAGTGAAATGCCCGCCACAAACATGTGGTGAGCCCAGACGAGGAATCCGAAGACTGCAATCGCGATACTCGACATGGCAACGAAGTTATAGCCGAAGATACGCTTGCGAGTGAAACATGCGACTACTTCGCTTTCCACCGCCATCGCGGGCAGAATCATGATGTAAACCGCGGGATGGGAATAGAACCAGAACAGATGTTGAAACAATAGTGGATCGCCCCCACGCGTGGGATCGAAAATGCCCAGATTGAAGGCGCGTTCGAAGACCACCAGTAGAAGCGTGATCGCCAGCACTGGCGTTCCGAGCAGCTGGATGATGCTGGTGGCGTACATAGCCCAGATGAACAGAGGCAGACGCGACCAGGTCATGCCGGGCGCTCGCATCCGATGAATAGTTACGACAAAGTTGAGGCCAGTGAGAATCGACGAAAAGCCCGCGATGAAGATGGAAATTCCCGCCTCAATCACCTTGGTATTGCTGAAAGCCGTGCTGAAAGGGGTGTAGAAGGTCCAACCCGTGTCCACGCCTCCAGTAACGATGCAATGCAGATAGATCGTGCCGGCAATCATGTACAGATACCAGCTCAACAGGTTGATACGCGGGAATGCCAGATCTTTAGCGCCGACCATCAAGGGGACAAGGAAATTCCCCAGCACGGCGGGGATGGAAGGAATGAGAAAGAAAAAAATCATTACCTGGCCGTGCATGGAGAACAGTTTGTTGTAGGTATCGGCTTGAACCAGATCGCCCGCCGGCGTCAACAGTTCCAGGCGAATCAGCAGAGCGAAGAAGCCTCCGACAAAGAAAAAGAAGGTAATGGAAATGAGATACAACAACGCGATGCGCTTGTGGTCCGTGGTCAACAGCCACGAGCGAATGCCGTATTCCTGATTCAGATAATTTTCGCGTTCGGCAGTAACTGCTACGGTAGCCATTTCTATTCCTTAGGGTACTGCGGTTTGGGAGCCACGCTGATCCCGCTTTGCCCGCCCACGGGAGGCGGGCTCAATGACTTGATGTACGCGACCAAAGCAGTCAGCTGTTCTTCGCTCACGAGTCCCTGAAAAACCGGCATGATGGGCTTAAATCCGCTGGGAATATTCGTATGCGGACTCAAGATGCATTGGCGGATATAGTTCTCATCGGCAATCACGGTTCGCCCGTCCTCGAGATGCACGGGATGACCGAAGAGCCCGACCAGATTGGGTCCGCGACCTTGAATATCAAAGCGGTGGCAGGTGGAACAGCCCAGTTGCTGAAAAAGGCTATCGCCACTGGCTGCGAGCGAGCCGGTGGTTATGCCGCCGGAGAGCCAAGCTTCGTATTGCGCAGGCTCCATTACGGTGACTTGCCCGATCATGCCGGAGTGCATGGTGCCACAATATTGCGAGCAAAACAGGTGATAGACGCCGGGCTTCGTGGCACGGAACCATGCGGTTGTATAGCGCCCCGGCAGCACGTCTTGCTTAATGCGAAAGGCAGGAACATAGAAACTGTGAATCACATCCTGCGAGGTCATAATCAGTTTGACGTCGCGGCCTACCGGCACATGCAGTTCATTAATCTCCCGCAGCCCCTCCTGATGTTGCAGTTTCCACATCCACTGTTTAGCCACGACGTAGACTTCGGTTGCATCCCGTGGCGGGGTCCGTTCCTGGAAGTAAATGGCTGCGCCCCAGAGGAAGATAACCATAAAAATCCCCATCGGAACTATCGACCAAGTGATTTCCAATGCGGACGAGCCTTCGATCTGCTCCGCCTCGACTCCCGGGCGGCGGCGATACTTGGTCGCAAACACCAGGATCATGGTAAAGATGGCCAGGCACATGAACGCGGACAGCGTCAGCAGGAAAATGTAGAGGGCATCTACGTTGCCGGCGCCGGCGGCGGCGCGTACAGGCCAAAGTGGAAAGTTATCGAACATAAATTCGTCGTCGGTCGTTAGTCATTCGTCGTTGGCCGGGCGCCCTTGGGCATTTGTTGCCGCCGCGCCACGGTTGTCGGGTTCATACGGAACATGGCGATCAGAAAGGTTCCCAAAATGAGTACCGTCGCGCCCGCGGCCAGTTGCAGAACTCTACTGATGATTGCGCCGTATTTCCCGGTATCCGGATCGTAGTGGTAGCAATACAGCAACACTTGGTCGACCACGGTGCCGATTTTGTTTTGGGAAGCCTGGATTAATCCCAGCCGCAAATCCTTAGGTGCATACTCGACTCCGTAATAGTACTGCGCGATTTTTCCCTCGGGCGTCAGCACCATGATCGCGGTCGCATGAGCAAACTGGCCGCTCTTGGGATCGTACTGATACTGGAATCCGGCGGCCTTGGTGAGCGCATCAATCGAAGCGGCTGGCCCAGTCAAGAAATGCCAGCCCTCTGACGCGCCAGGGCGTCCGTAACGCTTGAGGTATTCGGCTTTTTTCGCAGCGGCCATTTGAGGCGTTTCTTTGGGATCGAAACTCACGGTGAGAACGTCAAACTCTTTCCCCACATCGAACTTCAATACTCGAAGCGCGCTCTCCAGCCCGGTCAACACTTCTCCGCACAACATCGGACATTGGTAATACACAAGATTCAAAATCATCGGCTTCTTGCCGAAGTAGTCTCCCAACGTGACCGTTTTTCCAGTCTCGTCACGAAACGTGAGAGCGGCCGGAATCTGTTCATTCAAGTTCTGCTCGATGGCGACATTCTTCAATCCTGGCGGCCGCACATTCGCGGGCGGGGACACGGGGCCTTGGGTTATTCCCTGGCCCCACGCGGGCAGGCTGAGAATGCTCACAGCCAAAACCGCCACTGCCAATATCCTCGAAATATTTGTTGCACTGCGCACTTCTACTTTCCTTTCACTTCGGCGGTTGCGTCTTGGATTTTGCCGGTTTGTTGCTGGTATCTGAGCGCTCGGCGGCTTGCGTAGCTACATTCACCTCGGAGGGCGGAATCGTTCCCGCTTTCGGCGTAGTCGGCAATCCGCGTTCTGCTACCAACTGCATGGCGCGCTCAATCGGGACGCGCACCACTCCAGCCTTCTGGTCAACCCAGCCGTAGCTGTTGAGCGTTTGCTCTTCCTTCAGGCGGAAATCGTTGATCTCAATTCGTTCGTTACGTTCCAAGCGCGGCTCGGGAAATTTCTTAATCTCGTCCGGTGAAACAATGCGGGTATCGGTTTCCACTTGTTTTACCAGCGGACTCTGCTGACGCTGGCGCGCCCTCTGGCGTGCGTCCATGAAGTGGTACAAGCCCCAGACGATAAAATAAACGATTACCCCCCCTACGAAAAGGCTGATCAGGAACGCGAATACCGACTGCGGCGTCATGTCTTGCCGCTCGTAGCCTTCTTCCACGTGCACGTGTTTTAGATCTTCATTATTCATGTGCTGGTTCCAAAACTTCGTGCGCGTCCGTGTCATAAGCGGGCAGAAGCGGCAGAGAATTCAGATTGCGGAAGAAGTAAGCCAGCCAAAAACCGCCGATGGCGATGGGGACGACGATGTCCGCAAGCGTCAGGCTCAAGGTCTTTGAGAAATTGGGCTCGATAATCCAGAAAAGATCGAGGTAGCGCATGATCATGATCCAAGTTGCGAGCCAGGCCAAGCGGCGTACATCGCGCTTGAAAGGACGTGAAAGTAATAGGACGAAAGGTACCGCGAACTGAAACAAGACGAGGGTTAGCCCAACGAATCCCCAACCGCCGTTCAACCTCCTCATGTACCAGGTGATTTCTTCCGGCAAATTTCCCGCCCAGATAATGAGCCACTGCGAAAACGAGAAGTAGGCCCAGACCATGATGAAGGTAAGCATCCACTTGCCATGGTCGTGGACAAAGTCCGGTTTCAACATCTCCGACATCGGCTTGTAATCCACGAGAATGCGCTCGACGACGACGGCGAAGCACATCGCCGACAACAATTCGCCGATCAGGATTAACAGACCATAGATCGTCGAAATCCAACTGGGATCGATGGACATGAGCCAGTCGATGGCGGCGAATGAAATGGTGAAGGCGTAGAGAATCAAGCCCGGCCCACTCACTGCCTTGAAGCGCGCGGTATTGTCGCGCGTCGACCGGTCGTCCGTCTCCTTCGACCACTTGCTCAGCAGGAACGACAACAGATTCCATATCGCCAGGTAAATCACGGCGCGAATGATGAACCCGTGGACATTGAGGTAGCTGCGAGTAAGGTCCTGCAAGTGTTCGCGGAAATGTTCGTCGGCGATGGAATCAAGAGGCCGGGCCCACACGTAAAGTTTAGGAAGCCCGAACAGGATGGGAACAAACAAAACTGCCATCAGCGGCAGGCACCGCATGGCCGCGCCGAGAATTCTGCGAATAACCGTGCCCCACCCGCCGCCGGTCAGATGCCGGATCATGACAATCGCCATCGATCCAAGAGCGACCCCAAGCCAGCACATGTAGCCAAGAAGGTAAGCGCGGAAGAATTCGTCCGGACGCAGGAAGGCGAGGACCACGGAGATCAGGGCAAAAATCAAGCCGACGACGAGCGAGCGGCTCTGGATGGTTTTGACCACCGGGGGCGCCGTCAAGTCCAGGTTGTTTACACGCGCCGCGCTCATTTCGGCTGCTCTCCTTTTTCGCCACTCGAATCAAACTGGAGGTCGGGCAGAGTCGCGCCAGAACCCGGATCGCCGCGGAACACGGGTGCTTCTGACGGGACTTTTTGTCCGGGCGAAACGTCGCTCATGGTCGCGTCCTGACTCAACTGCAAGGCTCGGATATAAGCCACGATCGCCCAGCGATCGCGAGCCGGAATTTGCGATGCGTACTCGGGCATCGCGCCAAAACCTTCGGTCATCACGTCGAAGAAATATCCCAGCGGTGCTTTGCGCAAACGTTCGGTGTGATAGGACGGTGGAGCGCGAAAGCCGCGCTGCACGATCATTCCGTTGCCATCGCCAAGGCGTGAGTGACACGGAGCACAATAAATATTGAAGCGCTCACGACCGCGAGCCAGAACATCACCGGTCACCGGGAAAGGCATGTAGTCGCCGGGATTGTTGCCGAGTTTCCCTGAGTAGAAATATGTATCTTCATGCAACTGGCCGCGCGCCACGGTTCCGTCGACGGGAGGGCGGGCGGAGCGCAAGTCAGAATAAAAGTCACTCTCGGCAAGCGGCTTAAAGCGTGGTTGGTCTTGCATATCCTGGCGGCATCCGGCCAGCGCCAGCACGACCAGCAGTCCCAACGGCGAAAGCTTGCGGAGGCTCATCATGATCTTTAGCTGGGCACCTCCGATATCGATCGCGGTGCAAGGCCTTCCAGAAATCGGCGGGTTTCGCTCGGGCTGTACTTCGGATCGGTAGAAAACACGATCAGAAAAAAACGATCTTTAGTCGCTAAGGCAAAGCGCGGCACGTTGAAAACAGGATGGTATGGCATGGGAAGACCGTTCAACGCCAGCATGCCAAACACGGCAAAAATGCCGCCGAACAAAATGGTCATCTCGAAAGTCACCACGATGAACGCCGGCCATGAATGATAGGGTTTGCCGCCGACATTGACGGGATAAGTGATCACCGCAATCCAATACTGGAGGGCATAGGCGGATAAACCTCCCAGCAACCCGCCAATCAGCACGACCAACGGGACGCGGTTCTTGTGAAACCCGATCGCCTCTGCCAATCCTTCCACTGGAAACGGGCTGTAGGCGTCAATCTTCAGATAACCGGCGTCATGCGTGCGATGCGCCGCCTCCACCAGCAGGGTGGGAGAATCAAACTCGGCCATCATTCCGTAGATCGGAGTGCGTTTCATTCCTTCACCTCCGCCTCGGGCAGGAGGGTGCGCATTTCAAAAATCGAAATCATCGGCAGAATGCGAACGAACAGGAACATCGCAGCCAGGAACATCCCAATGGTGCCGATGAAAGTCATCCAGTCCCAGCGAGTCGGATAATACATTCCCCATGACGACGTGAGGAAATCACGGTGCAGGCTAACCACGACAATAATGAAGCGCTCCAGCCACATGCCGACGAGGATAACTCCGGAAATGAGAAACAATGCGACTGGACTGGTTCGCAGTTTTCGAATCCAGAGCACTTGTGGAATGAAGATGTTACAAGCGAGTAGCGACAAGTACCACGGCGCATAGGGCCCGTGAAGTCGGTTCCAAAGGAGGAACGAGTCGTAGCGATTGCCGCTGTACCATCCCATGAACGCCTCGATGCCATAACCGTAGGCGACGATCAGCCCAGTCGCCAGCATCACTTTTGCTGAATTTTGCAAATGGCGTTCGGTGATGAAGTCTTCCAGTCCGTAAAATTTGCGGATCGGAATTGCCAGCATGAGGACCATGGCAAAGCCGGAGTAAATCGCTCCAGCGACGAAGTAGGGCGGGAAAATCGTAGTATGCCATCCCGGCACGATGGCCACGGCAAAGTCGAAACTGACCACGGTGTGAACCGACAGAACCAGGGGCGTAGCGAGTCCGGCGAGCAGCAGGTAGGCTGTCTCGTATCGATGCCAGTGTCGCGCGGAGCCACGCCAGCCCAAGCGCCAGCACCCATAGATAATCTGCGCAACGCGGTTCGTGGAGCGATCGCGCAGCGTGGCCAAATCGGGAATCAGTCCAATAAACCAGAACAATAACGAAATCGTGGCGTAAGTGGAGACCGCAAAAACGTCCCACACCAACGGGCTGCGAAACTGCGGCCAGTAGTTCATGGTGTTGGGATAAGGAAACAGCCAATAGGCCAGCCAAGGGCGGCCCATGTGCAACCAGCGGAAACAGACCTGCGGCTGACACTGCAAACAGTGTCATGGCTTCGGCAAAACGGTTGATGGAGTTGCGCCACGATTGCCGTAACAACAGGAGGATGGCCGAGATCAGCGTGCCCGCGTGGCCGATTCCGATCCACCACACGAAGTTCACGATGGCGAAGCCCCAACCGATCGGGATAGTTATGCCCCAGATGCCCACGCCGCGGGCAAACAGATATCCGATGGCAAACAACATCATCATGGTCAGCAGAAAAGCGATGCCAAAACCAAGGAACCAACCATTCGAGGTTGGGCGCGTGAGAACGATCGAGCTGATTTTGTCCGTGACCGTGCCGAAGGTGTATCCGGGCTCGATGATACCGGATGCTTGCCGGGTTGTCATTTGCTCGTCCATCTTTCGATCGCGCTCCGCCTACTGCTTTCCAGCTCTGGATTGGGATTGCGAATCTCGGCCAGATAGGTGGTTCGCGGCCGCGTATTCAGATCGGCCAGCAGACTGTAGTTGCGTGCGATCGCCTTCAGCCTTTGAAACCCGGCTGTTGGGATCGTTGATATTGCCGAAGACGATCGCATCGGCAGGACAAGATTGCTGGCACGCCGTCTGCAGTTCGCCGTCCTGCAATCTTGCGATCTTCCCGCTCGGCATCGATGCGATGCTGGTTGATGCGCTGGATGCAGTAAGTGCATTTTTCCATGACGCCGCGGCTGCGCACGGTGACATCGGGATTGCGCATCATCTTTAACTGCGGCGTCTCCCAATCCTGAAACAGCAGGAAATTGAAGCGCCGCACTTTGTACGGACAGTTGTTGGAACAGTAGCGCGTGCCCACGCAGCGGTTGTAGACCATGTCATTCAGGCCTTCAGTGCTGTGCACAGTCGCGCCCACCGGGACAAACCAATTCGCAGGGCGCATTTTCGCACTGCTTGCAGGGAACGGGCTGGAAGTAAGCCTTCGGATTATCGCGGTCGCCCTGGTAATAGGCGTCGACGCGCAGCCAGTGCATGTGGCGGCCGATGACGACCTGCTCTTTGCCGACGACCGGAATGTTGTTCTCCGACTGGCAGGCCACAATGCAGTTGTTGCAGCCCACGCAGGCGTTCAAATCGATCGCCATGCCCCAGGCGTAGAGTTCCTTGTCGTACGGATAGGGCTTGTACAACGTCAGCTCCGCTGGAGGCTTTTCATCCCTGGCGAAATCTGGTTCCTTGCGATACTCTTCGAGACTCGCTTCCCGCACCTGCGGCCGCGCGCCTTCTGGCGTGTCCATCGTCTGGTAACCCTGGGTCGTGGCCAGTTTGTAGGTCCCACCTGCCTTGGTGATGTTCACTCCCGTCGTGAACCACGGTGCCGCGCTGGTACGCAGCGGGTACATGTCGAAGCCGGCGCCGGTTCCTGCACGTCCCGCGCGTTTGCGCCCGTAACCCAAAAATACTGTGATCGAATTATCGGGATGGCCCGCCTGTATCCAGATCGGCGCGGTGACCTTCTTGCCGTTGAGATTCCAGCGTGACCAGGTCTTCGCTCTTCAGCCCCATCCGCTCTGCCATCGCCGGGCCGATGAGCGCGGGATTGTCCCAAGTCATCTTTGTCATCGGCTTGGGCAGTTCCTGCAGCCAGCCGTTGTTGGAGAAGCATCCATCGTAAATCGCAGGGATCGCGGCGGAAGTTGATCTCGATCGCATTTGGCGGGTTCTTGGCGAAAGGCAGATAGCTCGCCATTTTCACGGAAACTGCTTCGGAGAAAACGTGGTTCCGTCAATCCAGCCATCGTGCAGCGATTTTCGCCAGAAAGCGTCAAAGTCCGCACCGGGATGCTGCTTCTGCCAGTAGCCTTGCACAATTTCGTGACCTGTGGCTTCGGCTTGGCCCGCGAGCAGCGAGGTACAGTTCATAAGCGCTTTTGCCGCCGTACAGAGGAGCGATCAGCGGTTGCACGATGCTGACAGTGCCGTCGTAGGCACGAGCGTCACCCCATGATTCCAGATAATGCGCTTCGTTCACATGCCATTGGCAGAGTTCGGCGGTTTCGTCCTGATAGAGGCCGAGATGCACGCGCATAGGAATGCTTGTGTTCTTGAGCGCATCGGCGAAGTTCAGATCGGCAGGCGCGTCATAGACGGGATTGCCGTCCGAGAATGAACAGCATGTCCACTTTGCCGGCGCGCATATCGGCGACCAGATCTTTGAGCGAGTCGGTCTGGTTGACTGGGTTGGCGTCACTGGATCGGTGTAGAAAACCGTTTTGCCGACGTTGCCAAGAGCTTGATTAATCGCGTGGGCCAAAGCGTGAACTGCGAGAGGCTGATGATCGCCGGCGATGACAACACTCGATCCCCGATGGCTCCGCAATTCCTGCACAAGCGCGTTGGTAAACTTTTGCTGTTCCGGGTCGTTCTAACGTAGGGACGGGCTCCATCACCGCTGATCGCAGCCGGCAAGTGCGCGGGCAAAAGCTGTCGACATCCGCTGCTCGCACGGCAAGCCGATGATCCGCCTTCGCTCCGGTTGAGCTCATCGTGCTCTCGACCACATACAGCCGGCTCATATCGCCGCTTCCGGATTGCGGCGCTTGGCAAAATCGCGGATGTATCGCGTCGCACCCGGAAATCCCGCATACAGGAAGTCTGCATCCAGCGAAAGAATTACGTCCGCCTTCGAGAAGTCGTACTGCGTCTCGACTGGCTGTCCGAAGGCCAGCTTGGCGCCTTCGAGCACGTTGTCGCGATTCACCGGCTCGTACACATGCCACTTGGCCTGCGGATAAGTTTAGCAACGACTGCAACTGGTCGGCCAGCGTGGGAGAAGAAAATGGACGGGTCAGGATGCGAATCCCCGCGCCTTGCAAGCTTTTCTGCATGTCCAGCGGTCCGCGGATGGCCTCGAGAAAATTTCCCCAGGTTCGCACGTCGCCCAGATACGTGATGGTCTGCGAGCGGTCGGGATCGTACATCCCCAGGATCGAAGCCTGCGCAAAGATGTCGGTTCCGCCCAGGCTCGCCGGATGCTGCTCGTTGCTTTCAATTTTGGTCGGACGATAGAGATGACTTTCAACCAGCATCGGACTGGCGTATCCACCAAGAGTAAAAGCAGTCGCGTAAAAAAGCGGCCGCCCGGGAAGTACTCTTCCGGCTGCTTGACATAGGGAACAATGGGTTCCGGCGGTTGCTTGGTGCAAGCGGTCATGCCGGCCATAGCCAGCGAAGCGCCCATCAGCTTGAGGAATCCACGGCGCGAGACCGAATCCAGCCATTCCGACGCGCCCTTGGGAAATTCGCGGTGCATCATCTCCTGAAATTCGGCGCTGCCCGCCAGCTCTTCCAGGCTGCGCCAGAATTCCGGCCCCTTCGGTCTCCGCGATTTGCGCGCGAACCGTTTCCAGATCGAGCGTGCCTGCGCTTGCTCCGGGGCAAACATCCTCGCGCTGCTCGCTTATGTTTTCTGCCTTCATTTCACACTTCATCCTGAAAGTTCCTTCGCGAAACCCTGTCGAACCTCACGGTGACACGTTGAACAACTCGTAATATCGGCCACCGTGCGCAAATGGTATTTCTTCATCAAATCGTGCCCAGGGAAAGTTGATCAGTATAAACCTTGCCATCCACCACCACCGGCTTGTCGCTTGACGGCTGCTCGTAGCGCATATTGAAAACCTGATCGCGAGGCCGCAGAATATTCTCGCGGCGCGCGATGGCATTCCAGGCACCACTCCATTTGCAGCGAAGCATAGTTGTACATGAGCGGCATTCGGTCGACCGGACCGTGGCAGGTGTTGCAACCGACTCCCTTATTGATGTGAATGCTGTGGTTGAAATAAACAAAATCCGGCAGATCGTTGACTCGTGTCCATACCAGCGACTTGCCGGTACGGAAGCTCTCGCGCACCGGTTCGAGCAAATTGGCTTCCGTCCAGATTTGCGAGTGGCAATTCATGCAGGTCTTGGTTGGAGGGATCCCGGCGAACAGTTAGATGTCTCCACCGAAGTATGGCAATAACGACAATCAATGCCTAAGCCGCCAACATGGTGCTGGTGGCTGAAGGGCACCGGCTGCGGCCGCACCACTTTGGCGTAAGTGATGTAAGGCGAGCGCTGCAGTTCGAGCAGCGCCCACAACAAGACCGAGACCAAAAATACCGCCCCATAAATCGTGGCGCGGGAGATTGTGTTCGTACTGCGATGAAAAATCTGCATCAGCGTTCAGTGCAGCAGGGATGTCGAGCTCCATCCCCAGTTCAGTATGGCGCTGTTTTGAGCAAACAAGTCACAGATACCTGTGATGTTCGCACATGAAAACTCGCGATTATAGCAGTTCACGCCGTCTTGTGATTGCCAGTAACAACTGAACCCCAACAAATCGACGCAACGTAACGAGCACAGGAAAACTTAACCCGGAATTCTAACAGAATCTCGCGGCCGGTTGCCGCGAAGAATGGTTGATTGCGAAATTTCTATCGCAACCCGATACATCTTACCGCCTCACACTAAGTGAACTAACGCAGGTTCATGACCAACAATTTTGGTTCCGTCATTTCTTCGATGGCGTAGCGCAAGCCTTCCCGCCCCATCCCTGATTCTTTAATCCCGCCGTAAGGCATGTGATCGATTCGAAACGTAGGCACGTCTCCCGCCATCAAGGCTCCGACCTCGAGCTCCTCGAAGGCGTCGAACAGCAGCTTTACATCGCGCGTGAATATTCCAGCCTGCAAACCGTAGGGAGAGCTGTTGATTTGCCTCACAGCATCCTTAGAGTCGTCGTAAGCCTCGACGGTTACAACCGGGGCAAAAATCTCCTGGCAATTCACCTTCATGTCAGGACGTGTTCGCGGTTAGAACAGTGGGCTCGAATATCGAACCTTTGCGTTGTCCTCCACAAAGCAATCGGGCGCCGCCTCGCACTGCCTCCTGAACCCAATCGCTGGCGCGGATGGCATCGCTTTCGCGAATCAATGGACCGACATCGGTTGATTCCTCCAGCGGATCCCCGTCCTGAGTTTCTTGACTCCTGCAACAAAAAGGTCGATAAATTTTCCCAGACCGGAGCGCTCCACCAAAATGCGTTGCACCGAGATGCAAGATCTGTCCGGCATAAGCGAAGCCACCCGTCACGCACCGTTCAGCGGCGTAGACGAGATCGGCGTCGCTGTGAACGATCACGCCTGCGTTCCCTCCCAATTCCAGCGCGACTTTCTTTTTTCCAGCCCGTCGCTTGATTTCCCATCCGACCGCGGCGCTGCCGGTGAAGCTGATCAGCTTCAGACGCTCATCGGTCACCAGTAATCCAGCGTCGTCGTCGGAAAGCGGAAGAACATTCAGTGCTCCGTCCGGCCAACCCGCCTGCTGCACTGCTTCCGCCATGAGCAGGGCGGTCAACGGCGTCTGCGGCGCAGGCTTCAGCACCATGGTGCAACCACTTGCGATGGCGGGAGCGACCTTGTGCGCCACTAGATTAAGCGGGAAATTGAACGGTGCGATTCCAGCCATCGGCCCCAGAGGGAAACGGCGCACGATTCCCCAGCGGCCGGCAGTGAATTCCTGCCAATCCAGCGGCAGATATTCACCGTAGATGCGTGTGCTCTCCTCGGCGGCTACCGTAAATGTGAAGATGGATCGTTCGACTTCACTCCGTGCCGCCTTGATCGGTTTGCCCGCCTCCAGAGCTAAAGTGTGGGCAAACTCTTCCTTGCGCTCGGCAATGCTCTCCGCGACCCGGCGCAGCACGCGCTGCCGCTCAAACGCTGGAAGCCGTCGCGTCGTGCCAAAAGCCTTGACGGCAGCCGCGATCGCCGCTTCGGCGTGCTCACGCCTTCCCTGAAACACTCGGCCCACAACGCTGCCGTCGTAAGGCGCTCGAATCTCGACCGGGTCGCCTTCTTCAACCCATTTACCATCGAGGAGAAACCCGTGGGTTGCGACTGGAGTTGCAATCATCTGGGCCATATGAGTTCTTGCACCTCCCACAAGCAGTAAAGATTATAGACTCTTCGAACGCAGCAAAACATGACTGTCAGAGGATAATGGTTCGGGCGACAGTCGGTTCGCATCAAGACAGACGATCATGCTGACTTCGATTGTGGAAACTGGCGAGCGGTTGCGTAAACGAGACGTTTCCCCCGTGGAGTTGACGAAGGACTGCCTTTCGCGGATCGAAAAACTCAACCCCACGCTGAATGCATTCATCACGGTGACCGCAGAATCGGCTCTCATGCAGGCGCGCGCGGCAGAGGCCGAAATCTTGCGGGGGAATTGGCGTGGGCCACTGCACGGGATACCGCTGGCATTGAAAGACCTTATCGATACCGGCGGAATCCGCACGACCGCGGGCAGCGCTTTGTTCAAGGATCGGATCCCGGAAAAAGATGCTGAAGTCGTCCGGCGACTGAAAGACGTTGGAGCCGTCCTCCTGGGAAAACAAACTCTGCACGAGTTCGCCTATGGCGGCAGCTCGATGATCAGCCATTACGACGAAGTTCACAATCCGTGGAATCCCGCGTGCATCGCCGGGGGATCATCGGGAGGCTCGGCCGCATCTGTAGCTGCTGGCCTCTGTTATGGCGCTATCGGAACCGATACTGCCGGCTCGGTTCGCGAACCTGCGGCGCTGTGCGGGGTCGGGGGCCTGAAGCCTACGTATGGGCGAGTTAGCGTGCGGGGCGTAATCCCGCTTTCAATGTCGCTCGATCACGTTGGCCCAATCGCGCGCACGGTTTCAGATGCTGCGGTCATGCTGCAAGCGATAGCGGGCTACGATGCGAAGGATGCGAACAGCGTAAATGTGCCGGTCGGTGACTACCTCGCGGCTATTCATGACGGCTCGATGCCGGTAAAGATTGGCGTGCCCAGAAAATTCTTCTATGAGGACCTTGATGCAGAAGTCGCCTCGGCGGTGGAAGAGGCGCTCGGCACACTGAGAGCCCTCGGCAGCGATCTGTTCGAGATTGTGATTGACGTCCCGATCGACCGGACATTGCAGGCGGTGGAATCCTACGAGTATCACCGCGAGTTCGTCTCAAAGAGTCCTGAACTGTATCAAGCGGAAACCCTGCGACGCATCCGTACGGGCGAGGGGATTAGCGCCGAGCGGAAGGAGCAGGCGGCGCGTGAGCTGAAACAGGTCCGCAGCGAGATCGGGAAGGTATTCGAAGACGTAGACTTTCTCGTGACGCCGACGACGCCGATTCCCGCGCCTGCGATTGCTGACTTGAAGCGCAACCCGGACGCTCTTCGTCCATGTGAACTTGTCCTGCTGAGGAATACGCGGCCAGCAAATGTTTGGGGACTTCCGGCGATCTCAATTCCATGTGGATTTACAAGAGCAGGTCTTCCCATCGGACTTCAGATTATCGGCCCCCATTGGCAGGAAGACCGAGTTCTACAGCTCGCCTATGCCTATGAGCAGGCCACGAATTGGCACAAGCGAAGCCCGAGATTAGCCGGGCTTGATTGTTAATATGTTCGGGTGCCTATCAAGAATGCCGACAAAGCTCGACTGACCATTCTTCGTTCTGAAGACCTGACTCGCGTTCCTTGGCTGGTTCATGGATTCAGCACGCGAGTTGGCGGGTTTTCCCGTGTTTACGGGGGAAACACTCTCAACCTGGGATTTACTAAACAGGATTCGCGCAGCGCAGTCGAACGCAACCGAGCTGCCTTCCTGCAGAAACTTGGCGCTCGGGGCGGCAAGAAACAATGGCCCATGGTTACTCTGCGCCAGATTCACTCCGATCTCATCCACTGCGTATCCGAGTTGCCGAAGGAACCTCTTGTTGGCGATGGCCTTATCACTCGCATGACCGGTGTTCTTCTGGCGATCCAAACGGCTGATTGTCTGCCGGTCATCCTCGTCGACACGAAGCAGAAAGCTGTGGGAGTCTTTCACGCAGGTTGGCGGGGCACGGTCAAACGAATTGTTGAAAAAGGCCTGGGAGAAATGCGCCGCTGGTTTGACACGCTGCCGAAGAATGTGAACGCTGCCATCGGCCCCGGAATCCACGCTTGCTGCTACGACGTAGGACCAGAAGTGCGCCAGCAGTTCGAATCGCAATTCGCTTACGCCGAGGACTTGTTTCGCGAGATCAAAGAATCGGACCCGGTGCGCGAAAAATATCCGCTGCTGTTCCTCACGGCTCGTGCGCCCGGACACAGCGAGCTACCAACGAAGGTCTTTCTGGACCTGGTCGAAGCCAATCGGCGTCAGCTCATCGACGCTGGAGTTTCGCCCAAGAACATCAGCGCCTCGCCACTGTGCACGGCTTGTAGTCCCGATGTGCTTTTTTCATATCGAGCGGAAAAGGGAGTGACGGGACGAATGATAGCAGTGGCAGGAATCCGGGATTCGCCTCCCGAAGCACAGAAGTAGGCGGTGGGTGGAACAGAGCGACTTCCGGGCTCGCGTGCTCCAGACGAGATGACAGTTCGGTGTAGTAGGCCGACTAGCGCTTCGCTGACTTCAGCCGCTGTTCCAGCGCCGCAACTTCATCTTGTAATCCCTTCGGCAGACGATCGCCGAATTTAGCGAAGTGCTCTTTGATTAGAGGTACCTCCGCCAGCCAGCCTTCGACATCCACGCTGAGCAGCTCGTCCACATCGGCACCCTTAATGTCCAGTCCCTTGGTGTCGAGATCAGCTACGTCGGGAATACGTCCGATGGGCGTCTCTTTCGCATGCACTTTGCCGTCGCAGCGCTCGAAAATCCATTTCAGCACGCGGCTGTTTTCTCCATAACCGGGCCAAAGGTATTTGCCGTTCTTATCCTGACGAAACCAGTTTACGTAGCAAATCTTGGGTAATTGGGACTCGTCCGAACTGGCGCCAATCTTAAGCCAGTGCGCAAAATAGTCGCCCATGTTGTATCCACAGAACGGAAGCATTGCCATGGGATCGCGGCGCAACTGGCCGACTTTTCCGGTGATCGCGGCAGTGGTCTCGCTGCTGACGGTCGCACCCAGGAAGGTGCCATGCTGCCAGTTGAAAGCTTCCGTGACCAGCGGAACAATTCCGGCGCGGCGTCCACCGAACAGAATGGCATCGACGGGCACGCCTTTCGGATCTTCCCACTCCGGCGCAATCACCGGACACTGCTTTGCCGCAGCCGTAAACCGGGCATTCGGATGAGCCGCCTTGCGCTCCGAATCTGGCGTCCATGGACGACGCAGCCAGTCCACCAACTGGGCGGGCTTTTTCTCTGTCATTCCCTCCCACCAAACGTCGCCATCGAACGTCATCGCGCAATTGGTAAAGATAGAATCGTGTGCTACGGTAAGCATGGCATTCGGATTCGACTTCACGCCGGTGCCCGGCGCTACGCCAAAAAATCCGAACTCGGGATTAATGGCATAAAGCCGGCCATCGGCACCGAATTTCATCCAGGCAATGTCGTCGCCGATCGTCTCTACTTTCCAACCGGGAATCGTCGGGATCAGCATCGACAGGTTGGTCTTGCCGCAAGCCGAGGGAAATGCGCCGGTCATGTACTTGGCTTGTCCCGACGGGTTGGTCAGCTTAAGGATGAGCATGTGCTCGGCCATCCAACCCTCGTCGCGCGCCTGCACTGACGCGATGCGCAGCGCGTGGCACTTTTTACCCAACAGAGCGTTACCGCCGTAGCCGGAACCGTAGGACCAGATTTCGCGCGTCTCAGGAAAATGGCAGATGTATTTGTGCTCGGCATTGCAGCGCCAGGTCGCGTCTGGCTGATTGGGGCTGAGCGGAAAGCCGACCGAGTGCATCCCGCGCACAAAATCAGCTTCTTCGCCGAGAGCCGCAAGCACCCGGCTGCCCACGCGCGACATCAGATGCATGCTTGCTACTACGTAAGCAGAATCGGTAATCTCCACCCCAATCTTCGCGATGGGCGATCCAATCGGTCCCATGCTGTAGGGAACCACGTACATGGTGCGGCCTACCATGGAGCCGGTGAAGAGCCCGGCTAGCTTCTGTTTCATCTTTGCAGGATCTTCCCAGTTGTTGGTCGGGCCGGCTTCTTCTTTGGTTCGTGAGCAGATGAAAGTTCTATCTTCGACCCGAGCTACGTCCGCGGGATCCGAGCGGACCAGCACACTGTTCGGTCGCTTCGCTGGGTCCAGGGGGATGGCCGTTCCGGTGAGAATCATCAACCGCAGCATGGCCTGATACTCCTCCGGCGACCCATCGCACCAGTGAACCCGATCGGGTTTGCATAACTGCGCCACTTCTTCGACCCAGCGCGCCAGTTTGGGATGCTTATGGTCGTGCGCGGGCGTTTCAACATCTATCGTGGTACTCGCCATCTTAATGTCTCCCTGTTGCGAACTGCGGATTGCAGGATCACGCGCGGAACCCTTGCGACGAGAATGGAAGGCGTGTGCGTGTGCGCTACCCGACGGGCTGAGAACCAACTTTCTCTTCCACCGCCGCCTCCAGATGCTCAAGCGTCTGGGCGATGGTCAACGAATACATCTCCCGATCCACTCCTTCGCCCGATTCCAGCACGTATTTGAGATAGTGCCCGGCAATCTCTACGGCGAGCGGATCGGTAATCAATTTCCCTGTACGTTTCTGATATTCAACCCACGCGGGATGCGGCAGTGCAATCCAGACGGGGTGGCCGTCCACCAAGAACTTGATGTCTACTGCATCCGCATGCCGCGTAGCAATGGCCACGATCAGCGCCTGATAAATGCAGTGCACTTCTTTCCTGGTCCAGCGGTCGATAGCATGGAAGTCTTTGAACATGCCCTTTAAAACTATATCGGACCACTCGGGACGGTAGCAAACCGGCAACCGGCGCGCAAGTTGAATTATGATAAATGCTTGCCCGAGTGCTGATGGCTGACGACTTAAAGATCCCATGAAGAACCTTGGCATCCTGCTCTCCGGACGCGGCTCGAACTTCGAGGCCATCGCCAAGAATGTCGCGGCTGGGTGTATTCCCGATGCACGCATCGCCGTCGTTATTTCCAATCGAGAGGATGCAGGTGGTATTGAGACTGCCCGCCGGTTCGGGCTCACCGCGCTGGTGATTCCATCCAGAGCCAAAGATCGTGCCGAGCATGATCGTGAGGTAGTAGCTGCTCTGAAGGAACACAAAGTTGATCTGGTCTGTCTTGCGGGATATATGCGGCTGCTCTCGCCGTGGTTCGTGCAACAGTTTCCTCGGCGCATCCTTAACATTCATCCATCGTTGTTGCCGGCGTTTCCCGGGCTTGAGGCCCAGGAGCAGGCTTTTGCTTATGGCGTGAAGGTTTCCGGCTGCACGGTCCACTTCGTGGACGAAGAACTCGACCACGGCGCCATCATTCTGCAAAAGGCAGTCCCAGTGCTTGATACTGACGATGAACACAGCCTCGCCGCCCGCATCCTGGAGCAGGAGCACATCGCGTACCCTGAGGCAATCAATATTGTTCTGCAAGGGAAGCTTGAGATAGTGGGGCGGCGATTGAAGGCGCGCTAAGTTCCCCGTGAGGACAGCCCGCGCCTTGTGCCGGGCGGAACTCAGCAGAACATTGCTTATAATCGAAAGTCCATGCCAAACTTCGCACCGGTCGACGAGCAGTTAGCCTACATCAAGAAGGGCTCGGCGGAAATCATTCGCGAGAGCGAGCTGCGTTCCAAGCTGGAAAAATCCCGCGCTACGAGCAAGCCTCTGCGCGTGAAACTCGGCATGGATCCTACAGCGCCGGATCTGCATTTGGGCCACACAGTCGTGCTGCGCAAGCTCAAGCATTTTCAAGACCTCGGTCATACGGTCATTTTTTTAATCGGCGATTTCACCGGAATGATTGGCGATCCGACAGGGCGATCGGCCACGCGTCCACCGCTTTCGCGGGAGCAGATTGAGCAGAACGCAGAAACCTACAAAGCCCAGGTCTTCAAGATTCTTGATCCACAAAAGACGGTGATCGATTTTAATCGCCGCTGGTTTTCAAAGTTTACCGCGGACGATTTTATCCGTCTTGCAGCCAAGTACACGGTCTCGCAGATGCTCGAGCGGGAGGACTTTCACAAACGCTTCCTGGAAGAGAAGCCGATTGCCGTACACGAATTGCTCTATCCGCTAGCACAAGGATATGACTCGGTTGCTCTCGAAGCTGACGTCGAACTCGGCGGGACGGATCAGAAATTTAATTTACTGGTTGGGCGTGAACTGCAACGGTCTTATGGCCAGGAGCCGCAGGTTGTGCTCACGACGCCGATCCTCGAGGGCCTAGACGGTGTGCAGAAGATGTCGAAGTCGCTGGGTAACGCGATAGGCATCCACGAGCCGCCACTCGAAATGTACGGAAAGATTATGTCGATCTCCGACGAAATCATGTGGCGCTACTACGAGTTGCTCACGGATGTGTCGATGGAGGAGATCGAAAAGATGAAGCGCGAGTCGCATCCGATGCAGGCGAAGAAAGAAATGGCGCGGCGCATTGTGGCAGATTTTCATTCCGCTGAGGCTGCAACGAAAGCGGCCGAGGATTGGGCGAAGCAATTCCAGAAAGACGAGGTACCGCAGGATCTAGATGTCGTTGAGATCCGATTGGCAGACATAGTTCCCCAGGGAGGTGGCGGCGGTGCAGTCCGTGTTGTCGGAGGAATGGAGCAATCAGCGGAGTTGGAAATAGTACAGGTAGACAAGTTGATTCGAAGGTCCGGACTTCGGATAGACAAGCTGATCCGTTTGGCGGGGCTGGCGGCCTCGAATACAGAGGCTGCCGCAAAGCAAAAACAAGGGGCGGTCAGCCTGGTCAGCATCGATGGTGAGAAAATCGACACTGGGAGAGAGTTGGTGGTGATGATGCCAGTCGATCAGGACGTAGTGCTGCGCGTAGGCCGAAAAATGAAGCGGATTCGTATCGTCTCCGACGGTGGCTAGTGGCAGTAATCACGTGAATCGTTCGGTTGTATACTTTTTCTGATTGCAAAGAGGCAAACTGACAGTCGAAATCAAACATCTCAATCGCTAACCGAAACAATCTTTACCGTGTCTAATTCTTCTTCTGACTACACGCATCCCTAGGAGATTGCAAATGCAAGACCGCGATCCTTTGAACGACGAACCTAAAGATGAAAGCTCGGGCGTTTCTCGCCGCGATTTCCTGAAGATTTCTACTATCTCGGCTGCCGCCGTTCCGATTCTCGGAACCAAAGTTGTGCAGGCGGCGGGCGTGCCGGTGAAGGTTTACGGTCCCGGGAAAGTTCCGGTCGAACTTACTATCAACGGCCAGAAGCATTCCATGCAGCTCGAGCCACGCGTCACTTTGCTTGACGCGATGCGCGACCAGCTTGAGATTACCGGCGCCAAGCGGGTTTGCGATCGCGCCGAATGCGGCGCATGCACTGTGATCCTGGACAACAAGCCAATCTACGCATGCTCGATTCTGGCGATTGAAGCGCAAGGCAAAGCGATCACGACCGTCGAGGCAGTCATGCAGGGCGACAACCTCGACCCCATACAGCAAGCGTTCGTCGACAACGATGCTTCGCAATGCGGTTTTTGCACGTCCGGATTTATCGTGGCTTTCAAAGCGGTGCTGGATAAGCATCCGAATGCGAGTCCGGAAGAAATCCGTCACGGCCTCAGCGGGAACGTTTGCCGGTGCGGCACCTATCACGGAATTCATCTGGCGATTGCGCAGATGGCGCAGAAAGGAGCGTGAGCCATGCCGGACTACAATTGGCCTGATGCTGAACATCGCACTCTGATCGGCAAGCGCATTTCTCGCGTGGACGCACCTTTCAAAGTTTCCGGCCGCGCCAAGTACACCTACGACTATCACGGCGCGAACATGCTCTTCGGCAAAATTCTGCGCGCGCCTTACGCAAAAGCGAAGATTGTCAGTATCGACACCAGCGCAGCGGAAAAGCTGCCCGGGGTGAAAGCGGTCGAGATCATTCAGAAAGCCGGCACCACCGCGCAATGGGCGGGAGATGAAATCGTTGCTGTTGCCGCAGTCGATGAGTCCACGGCAGAAGATGCGATCCGACTGATTAAAGTGAACTATCAACCGATGTCGTATTTGGTTAGCGACGCCGAGCCTCCCGCCGGCGCCGGCGAAGCTCCGGGCCCGATGAGCGAAGATGATATCGACGACGCCATCAGCAACCAGACCCCGGACGCACAGTTGATTAAGTATCTTCAAGATCACGGCGTCACATTCAAAGTTGATGAGGATTTCCTGAACGACATGAAGGGTGAGGGCGGATCTGAGGCGGTTCTTGCAGCGATCCAGAAGGCCGAATATCACGCAGGAAAAGGTGGGGGCCATTCCGCTTACCAGAAAACCGCAGCCCAAACCAGCGGAGATCCCGACAAAGCGTTTGCAAAGGCTGCGGTCGTTTCTGAAGGTCTTTACGGTGCCCCGGTCATCGTTCACTGTTGCCTTGAGCCTCACGGTTCCGTCTCGGAGTGGGCTGATAAAGATCATCTGCTCACGCACATCTCCACGCAGAACGTCTCCGGCATTGCCGCGCAAATGGCGGACCCACTGGGGATTTCCGCAGCCAACATTCGAATTCACCAGGACAATATGGGCGGAGGATTCGGCAGCAAGTTTGCCGCTGATCGCTGGGACATAGCTGCTGCCCGGCTTTCCAGAAAAGCCGGAGGAAAACCGGTTCGAATCATGCTTGAGCGCGATGCCGAGTTAAAAGTCGCGGGTGCGCGGCCTTCGGCATACGCACGCGTGAAAGTGGCGGCGACCAAAGACGGCACCATCACTGGATGGCAATCGCAATCCTGGGGAACTGGAGGCCCGGGTGGTGGAGGCATGCCTCCGATTCCATACGTGTTCGGGATTCCTAACCAGCACAAGGAACACACGGCCATTCGCAACAACATCGGACCTGCCCGAGCGTGGCGGGCTCCCAACCATCCACAGGCCGCAGTTATCACGATGGGAGCGCTCGATGATCTCGCGGCCAAGCTCAACATGGATCCGCTTGATCTCTGGCTGAAGAATCTTGAAATTACCGGACCGCGTCGCGATGTCTATCGCGAGGAACTCGCGATCGCCGCCGACCTCATGGGCTGGAAAGAAAAGTGGCGTCCGCGCGGTCAGAATGTTTCAGGAAGCATGGCTCGTGGGCTCGGGCTCTCGATTCACACTTGGGGCGGACGCGGTCACGCGAGCGATTGCGATCTGACCATTCACCCCGATGGTTCTGTCGACATAAAGATGGGAACGCAAGACATCGGCACCGGCACTCGGACCACCATTGTCATCGTCGCAGCCGAAACGCTGGGCATTCCAATCGAGGCGATCAATCTTTACATCGGCGACACGCTTTACCCTCCATCCGGTGGGTCCGGCGGTTCGACTACTCCGGGCGGAGTGAGTTCCTCTACGCGGCGCGCTGCCGTGGATGCGCGCGAAGCACTCTTCGCCAAAGTCGCGCCGGCTCTCAACGCACAGGGCGACGATCTCGAATGTGTGAATAGCACGGTGCGGGTGAAGAGCGATCCGAGCCGTTCGCTGAACTGGAAGCAGGCTTGTTCGAAGATCGGCGCCATGGCAATAACCGCGCGCGGACACAATGATCAGGTTGCTAGCAAGAATCACCCAGACCTCACCAATAGCGGTGTTGGCGGAGTAGGGATGGCGGACGTTGAAGTCGATATCGAGACCGGCGTCGTGAAAATAAAGAAAATGGTGGCAGTGCAGGATTGCGGTTTGATCATCGACCTCAAAACCGCCGAGAGCAGTTGCTATGGCGCGCTCGCAATGGGGATCAGCTATGCGCTGTTCGAAGAGAAAGTGATGGACCAGGCGACCGGCCGCATGCTCAATCCGAATATGGAATTTTACCGGCTCGCCGGGCTCAATGACATTCCCGAACTCGTGGTTCACATGATGACCGGCAAGGGTTATGACGAGCGCGGCGTGATTGGTTTGGGCGAGCCACCTGTGATTTCTCCAGGAGCTGCGATTGCAAACGCAGTGGCAAATGCGATCGGCGCGCGTGTTTCGTTTTTGCCGATTACGCCAGACAAAGTGCTCGCTGCGCTAAGCCAAAAAGACATGGCTCAAAAGGCAGGTGCATAAATGCGACCGTTTGAATATGCGAGTCCGACCACCAAAGAACAAGCTGTGGGACTCTTAGGAACCGCGTGGGGACAGGCTGAAATCCTCGCCGGCGGCACCGACTTGCTCGCCTTGATGAAGGACGATGTGGTCCATCCCAAGCGTCTCGTGAACATTAAGCAGATCAAGGAAATGGACGGTGTCACGGCCTCGGCGCAGGGTCTTCGCGTCGGCACTCTTACCACCCTGGGCGAACTGGCTGACAATGTGAATGTGATTAAGGACTATCCGGCATTAGCCGAACCGCTCAACGACGCTGCCAGCCCGCAGATTCGCAACATGGCCACGCTTGGCGGCAATCTCTGCCAGCGGCCGCGCTGTTGGTATTTTCGTGGTGGCTTCGGCCTGCTTCCCAGGGATGAGTCAGGAAAAGAATTGGTGAGTGCAGGTGAGAATCGATACCATGCGATCCTGGGCAATAGTGGCCCTGCCAAGTTTGTTAGTCCTTCCACGATTGTTCCCGCGCTGATTGCCTACGGCGCGTCGATTCGGCTGGTTGGACCGAAAGGATCGCGCGAGTTATCGTTGGAGCGGTTTTATGTGATCCCAAGGACCGAAGCCGAGCGCGAGCATGACCTCAAGCCGAATGAAATCGTTGCTGAGGTAATCCTGCCTCCGCCGGGCGAGATGAAGGTCGCTCACTACGAGATTCGGCAGAAGCAGGCTTTTGACTGGCCGCTGGCGGTGGCCGCTGTGGGGCTCATGATGAACGGTTCCTCCGTGCAATCAGCGCGAGTCGTGGTCGGATACGTAGCCCCAATCCCATGGCGCTCCGCGGAAGCTGAGCGTGCGCTGGCGGGAATGAACCTTTCCGAAGACGGCGCGAAGACCGCAGCGGACGCGGCCCTGCAGAAGGCGACGCCGTTGAGCCACAACGCCTACAAAGTGCAACTTGCAAAAGTAGCGGTGAAACGCGCTATCATGAAAGCCGCTTCGGGAGGCACTGCGTGATCAGACAATCACCGCTTCAGGAATCCGATCGCTTTAACACCAATCATCCTGGCCTCTGCCCGTCCCTGCGCTGGAAAGCGCAATTCATCCTCGCCGAAGCCGACCCAACGGTTCCTCCCTCGAATGAAGGTTTGTTCTGGTGCATCCACACTCAGGCTTGCATCGGTCCCGACGGCAAACTGGCTGAGCCTGGCAACTGCTCGTCGTCCCGCCGAAAGTGCCACGGCACGGGGAAATGCGGGTAAGCAACTGCCCCTAGCCCCTGGTGCAACGGGCTGTCTCGCTGGTGCATAATATTAATGAAAACCGGCCTTTATCCGTGAGGTCCGGATTATTTCGTGGAGGTGGCCGATGAAGCGCTGGATTCGGGCGCTAAACGTTGTGGCAATCGCGTCTCTCGGCGTGTGCCCAGGCATAGCGCAGACTGCGTCAACCGCTGCTAACGACTATTCTTTTAACATTTCAACCACTCAGGCGTGGACGGACACTGGCGTTGATCTTCAAACTGGCGATGTCCTCAATATCAGCGCGAGCGGTAAATGCGATCCGCAGGGCGTAAGTGGAGCTTCCGCCCAAGGTCTTCCCCTGGCGGATGGGCTTCCAGGGGCTCTGATCGCCAAACTGCAGGCGCAGGGAACTCCGGTTCTGATTGGGAGCAGCAAGGAAGTGACGGTCGATGCTGCTGGTCATTTGTTTCTTGGAATCAACGCCGGTGCCAAGCCGCCCTGCAAAGGAAGCTTTGAAGTCAAAGTCCATCGCCAGGCGCAGGCGGCGTCTGGTCGCGGAGACGTTCTCAAGGAACAATTGGTGACTGCCGCCGGAATTTTTCTTGCGGGACAGTTAGGCATCCAACAGCCCGGTTCGACGACAGCGGCTCCGGCTTTGAAAATCTCCAACACGCCTTTGGATTCGAGCCTTCGTAAGGACATCGACGGTCTACCGCGCCGCGTCAATGACCAGTTCAAGAACCTCGGTGACATGGTGAATTTTGTTCTGATCGGCTCGCAGCAGCAGGTGCAGAGCGCTATCGACGCAGCCAACTTCCACGTGGCCGACACCAACGATAAGAAGGCGGTTCTCGAAGCCGCGATGATGACGTACGAAAGCAAAGATTATTTGGCCATGCCGATGAGCACGCTCTATCTGTTCAACCGGCCCCAGGATTACGGCTATGAGCAGGCGGAACCCATCGCGATGGTCGCAAGCCGGCATCACTTCCGCTTGTGGAAGGCGCCATTCACGTGGAACGGACAAACCGTGTGGGTAGGCGCCGGAACCCATGACATCGGGTTCGCCAAGGACAAACGCAATGGCGACGTCACACACAAGATCGATCCCAATATCGATGGTGAACGAGAGAATATCGGCGCCAGTCTACAGAAGGGAGGCAAGGTGAAGAGCATGTTTTACTACCTCCCGCCCAATCCTGTGCAGGACGCCAAGAATGCCACAGGCGATGTGTACAAGTCGGACGGACGGATTCTCGTGGTGTTCGTGGAGTAAGAGGCATCGGGCATCAGGCTTCCGGCTTCCGGCTTCCGGACAAGCAGGCCTGACGCCTGAAACCTGAAGCCTGTTGCGCCCCCTCGGTATGAGATAATTTTTCAGACAGACTTGTTGAGGAGAAATATGGCTGAGCGCACGGTTTTCTGTGTCAAGTTGCACAAGGAGCTTCCGGGATTAGATGAGCCACCTTTTGACACGGAATTTGGCAAGAAGATTTACGAAAACGTCTCGCAGCAAGCGTGGCAAGGCTGGACAGAATTCTGCAAGATGCTGCTGAACGAGTATCGCCTGAATCCTGCTCGCCGAGAAGACCAGGAAGCCATCGTCAAACAAATGGAGCAGTATTTCTTCGGCGAAGGCGCTGCCCCACCCAAAGAATACGTGCCGCAGAAATAACCCCAGTCCAAAGATCGCCAAGAATTACTGACCCTCGCTCCATTCAGTCCGACCGTAACCGTGCGGTTGTTACCTTGGTGGATACTTGTTTACCGCATTGTTACCGGGATTTCATCGTCCCGTAACATTCCCCGGCTAGAAATAAGGTATGGATCCGCCCGTCTACGATACGCTGATCCTTTCCGACGTCCATCTTGGATCGAACACCAGCCGGGCGCGCGAGGCCACTTGCGTGCTGAAGCAAAACCGCTTCCGGCGGCTGATTTTGCTGGGCGATATTTTTGCCGACCTCAATTTCCGCAGACTGACCAAGGAACATTGGAAATTTCTGGGATATATCCGCAAGCTCTCCAATCCGAAACGCGACCTGGAAGTGGTTTGGGTCGAGGGAAATCACGACCAGGGCCTCGCCGATATTATGTCGCACCTAGTCGGGGTACGCGTGTATCAAGAGTACGAGTGGGAATACGCAGGTATACGTCACCTGGCCATTCACGGCCATCAGTTTGACCGGCTCCTGGCCAATAACGTTCGTCTCAACTATTTCGGGACACTGTTTTATCTTTTGCTGCAAAGGCTTGATGTTAAGGGAAAACCGGTGGTCCGCTTCATTGACCGCATCAACACTCGCTGGCTGCGAATGTCGCACAAAGTGGCGTCAGGAGCGCTGTTTCACGCCCGTCTTCACAAAGCCACTCGCATTTTTTGCGGCCATACGCACGAGGCCATGCACCAGGAAAAAGAAGGCATCCATTACTACAACGCGGGCGGATGGGTCGACGAGAGGCTTACCTACATTACGATCGATCCCGCAGGGGCGCGAATTCACGAATATCAAGAGCGACCCGGCGATCACGATTCCAACGAACAAGCCGAAACTGATTCCGAACTCGCGTTTGAACCCGCACTCCCTGAAGATGCGGAATACGAGAATATTAATGGCTGACGCCGCTTGTCTCGGCGACGCCTGGTCAGGAGATTCTTGCGGAAACTGACAATCGTTTTCCACCACGCCGGTGGAGGACACCGCAGTACAGCCGACGCCCTAAAGGCCACTCTCGCGGTGCAGGACCGGCCCTGGGACGTCAGTCTTCTCAATGTGCAAGATTTGCTTGCCCCGCTTGACGTGCTTCGCAAAGCAACCGGCCTCAACATCGAAGATGCCTACAACCTGATTCTGCGAAACGGCTGGACGCGGTTTACACCGCAATTGCTGGTTGTGCTGCTGGGAACGATTCGCCTCGCTCATCCGTGGATCGTGAGGGCTCTTCGGGCTTATTGGGCGCAGCATGCGGCTGACCTGGTGTTGTCGGTAATCCCGCATTTCAATCGAGCCATCGCCGAGAGCCTTCGGGGCCCGGAAAAAACTCCTTTTGTCACCCTGCTCACCGATCTTGCGGATTACCCGCCCCACTTCTGGATCGAGCGCGAGTCCGAATACGTTATCGTCGCCACCGAACGGGCCAGGCAGCAGGCATTGGCGCTCGGTCACTCCGCGGACCATATCTTTGAAACGTCAGGAATGGTTTTGAAGCCCAAGTTTTATCAGAAGACTGCGGTGGACCGCGTCGTCGGAACGTAAACGGCTCGGCCTTGAACCGGATTGTCCAACTGGAATTGTGCTTTTCGGTGGCCACGGGCCTCGAGTCATGTTTGATATTGCCAAGCGCCTGGATGAAAGCGACAGCGGCGTCCAGTTGATCATGCTTTGCGGACATAATCAGGAGCTCGCGGCTCAACTCAGGAGTTTGAAAACCAAGAAGCCGATCGCGGTTCATGGCTTCACGCAGAATGTAGAGTCCTACATGGCATTGGCCGATTTTTTCATCGGCAAGCCCGGCCCTGGCTCCATCAGCGAGGCCCTGCAGTTCCACCTACCCGTAATTGTGGAATGCAATGCGAAGACCCTGCCGCAAGAGCGCTACAACGCGGAATGGCTGACCGAAAAGGGCTTTGGAATCGTCGTATCCAATTTTCGAGAAATCGCCCCGACGGTGCAGCGACTACTTCAGGATACGACTTTCGATCAACTCCGCCGTAATGCCAGTGCGTATTCGAATGGGGCGCTGTTTGAAGTTCCCGACATCTCGAAAAATGTGCTAAGCGTTCAGTCGTCCCGACTCCAATTGAAACCATGGTCTAAGTTGTTCGGTCACGAATCCAGTTCTGGCTTTGTTTAGAAATGAATCACAACCCCAGTTGAGATTCGAACGAACGCGCACTTCTGAGGGTCTCAAACAATTAACTAGATTTTCACAGTCGCGCAACCCGCTCATAGACATCCAATAAGTATCGTTGACACCAAAAACAAGAGACCAAGGGAGTAGTATGCGCCGGAAACGAGCTTTGTAGTCCGGACAAGGAGTGCAGTTTGAAGTTAGATTTGGAAATCCGCGCCGTCGACGATGTAACCGTGCTTTCTTGCAAGGGCCGCTTCACCTATCGTGATGAAGCCACCGCGTTCTCCCAAAAAATAGCGGAGCTTCTCCCCCATGCACGCCAAATCGTCGTCGAATTCAGTGAGTTGGAGACAATCGACAGCGCCGGTCTCGGCGAGTTGGTGGTCGTGCATATGTGGATTCGAGCCAGCGGATGTTCGCTGAAATTGGTCGGCCTCAACTCTCACATCCAGCGCACACTCGAGCTTACGAACCTGCTTCCCGTTTTCGACGTTCACCCCACGCTCGATGATGCTTTGCATTCATTTCAGGCGAAGGCTTCGAAATCCTCAGTTCAAGCGGCCTAGGACTTCAGGATTTTCTCCGCTGATCAATCGAGAATGGTCCGCTGCCAACCAAAAGAAGAAACACCAAACCCAGAAGCATGCAGTAGTCGGTTCGGGCTTCGTGCAGGGTTGCCCAAAAACCTGCCCGAGATAGCATGGGGATCTTGGTCGTGCCTATGGCAACGCTGATGTCGATGATCAGCGGAATCGTGGCAACTCGCGTGAACAAGCCAAGGATTAAAAGCGCTCCGCAGACAATCTCAACGACCCCGACAAACGGCGCGAAAAACTGAGGAGCCGGGATGCCAATTTTAACGAAACGTCCTACGCCTAAAGCTGCAGGGAAAAGAAACTTCTGTATACCTTCCGCCAGGAAAACACCGCCTACCAACAGTCGGATGAGAATCGTAGCACGCGGAGCGTTCGTGTCGAGCACAGGATTCGGCATAGCACCTCAGGCACACTTCATCAAAACCATAAGCTTCAGGTTCTAAGTCTCTGGACGTCTGCGAAGCTTCTCGATGATTCCCTTTCCTAGAGCCGTTGGGAAACAACGTTGGAAGGAACGTAGTTTCCTTTCAGCGCGTACCAGCGGATCCTCAACAGTTCAACAAACATCCGGACGCCATCGCGGAGTGGGTGGATGCGCGTTCCTTCTCGATGTGCCCATGCGACCGGAACTTCACTGACGGTGAAGCCGAACTTTCTGGCCAGGTAGAGCAGCTCTGGATCAAATCCCCAGCGCTCGATTTTTTGCTGCGGGAAGATTGCTTGCGCGCTGCGGCGTGTGAAAGCCTTAAAGCCACACTGAGTGTCCTTGAACTGCAATCCTAGAATGAGGCGCAATGCCAGATTGAAGATTCGTCCGAAGATCCGACGATGTAGCGGCTGCCTGCGAATCTGCAGTCGCGAATCAATCCATCGAGATCCAATCGCGATGTCGGCGCCGTTCACAATGGCGGTAAACAGTTTGTCCGCCTCTTCAATTGGCGACGACAAGTCCGCGTCGCTAAACAGCAGAACATCGCCTTTTGCGTGCAGCATTCCGTTGCGGACGCTAAACCCCTTGCCCCGGTTTCCAGGATTTTCCAGCAGTCGAAGTGCGGCGTGTTTCTTCGCGTACTCGAGAACGATCCCTGCGGTGCAATCACTCGATCCGTCATTCACCACAATGACTTCCACGTTCCAGCCCCGTTCGCTCGCGTGAGCGAGAATCTTGTCCAGCGTGGCTGTGATGCGCGCGCTTTCGTTGTAGGCCGGGAGGATAATGCTGTAGGTGGCAGGTTCCAAATCCGGATCTCAACTGTCAGCCGTCAGCTTTCGGCTATGAGACGCTTAGTCTCAAGGATTGCTGCCTCAGAGTCAACCTCGCGGAATCAAAAACCGGGAGAGTGAAGCGGAAGAGAGGAGCCGATATCCAGGAACTCCTAGGCAACTTGCCGCTGCTTCTGCAGCATGGACAAAAACTCCGCCACCAGTTCTTCATCCCACAGTCCGCCGCTGGCCTCCTGGCGCATGGTAAAGGCAGCGTGCTCGTGGCTCAACGCCGGTTTGTAGGGTCGCGCCGTCCGCAGAGCATCGTACACGTCGACCACCTGCAGGACTCGCGGAAGCAGAGGAATCTCCGCTTTTTGCAACCCATCCGGATAGCCGCTGCCATCAGAGTGCTCATGATGATTGCGGATAATTGGCAGTACGAGCCGCAACGACTTGAGCGGCCGGCAAATGTTCTCCCCGGTCACCGGATGCTGCCGCATGATGACCCACTCTTCGTCGGTCAGGTTCGTTCCCTTTTTTAAGATGTCGTCGGGAACCGCGATTTTACCAAGGTCATGCAAGTACCCGCCCCGCCGCAACGCGACGATCGACTCCGCATTCAGCCCGAGATGGCGTCCCAGATTGCTTGCATTTTCCGCCAGCCGTTCACAATGACCCTCGGTATATGGGTCGCGACTCTCCACGCTCAAGCCCAATGTGCAAAGTACCGATTCCGCAGTTTCCAACTCGTCAGTGAACTCCTTGAGTTTAAGCAGCGACTTGACGCGGGCAAACAGCTCTTCCGAAAAAATCGGCTTATTTAAGAAATCGTCGGCCCCAGCTTCGATTCCCCGCAGCTTGTCCTCGCGATCACTCAACCCCGTAATGAGAACGAAAGGAATCAAACGAGTAGCTGGGTTGTCCTTGATTTCGCGGCATAGCTCGTAACCCGACTTGCCCGGCATCACAACATCGGACAGAATCAGGTCAGGAAGGTCCCGTCGAATCTCGCTCTCGGCCTGAGCGGCGTCCGAAACCGCCACCACTTCATAACCTCGAGTGGACAGCAACTCGCGCATCAGCACCATTGTGTCCGGGTTATCGTCGACCACCAACACGCGTGGAGCACGACGCGGCGAAAGTTCCCCCATCTCTTTGTAAGACGAAGAATGACTGGCAGGAGATGTCCGGAATTTATGGGGAGGGCTCATAACTGCGTCGAGCGCTTTCTTATTGTATCGGATTTAGCGGTAGGCCAGTGAATCCGCATTGTTATCCGGGCAAGCACCTGTCCAACTCATTAGCATAGGCCGTTTTGGGAAATCTCTTGACCCAATGTGCGATCTGACCTTGCTCCGGCAGGCGATGGATGAGTAGCCTCACTGCATGAGTTCTCTTTTTCGTATCGCTCTCTGCCTTTTCTCTTTCACAGCGACGGTATTGGCCGCCTCCAAGCCGCACGTCATCGTTTTCGGAAAATGGACCGTTGTGAAGCCATCTTCGGATCTCGACCAAAATCGGCCCGACGATTTAAAGATTAGGCCCCTATACGTAGATACCCGGTTGAAAGAATTTACCTTCGGCATCCCCCATGAAGTAACCGAGCAGCTGTTCGTAGTGCGACGCGTCGTTCGCGTGAACGATACTCTGCCCCAGGAAACTACCGTGCGCTGGAGTTGGCAGCGCAGCGGTTGGCTCGTCGTCGACCGCATCACCGGACATATCTCGCAAGCCAGCCTGCCTGAGTTCGATCCCGACTCATCCTCAGCCAGTTGGTATCGTGACTACGCCGCCTACTGCGGCATCTCGGAGGATGGCCACAAGCTTTCTGCCGTCGTGATGCAACTTGGCCGCCGCAAACCCATCCTGAAAAAGCCTCTGGGAGAAGCTGCTAACGAGGAAGCATCCAGCGCGGAATGTGCGCCGCCGGCCTGGCAACGCGGCCCTACGCGAGTAAGCTTTGTCTCCCAAGCGGACCAGAAGTTCACTTTCGCGGTTCGCGGCCATACAGTTGAAGTCGTGAGCGATGACGAGCCGGAAGAGGGGACACAGTGAGCGTGTGGCGCCCTCGCCCGAGTCTTTTCCTGTGTAGTTGTGAGCGTCCAATCGTGCAAAGACGAATGCCCGAGCGGAAGATGCTTTTGGCTGTTGGGAAAAATCTTGAAGGGAGAACCTACTGCAGCGCAAACCCACTCAAACGCTTTACCGACATAAATGCCAGAAGAAGCACGACGGCAGCGGCAATAAAAACCCCACGCCGCCAGCCATCGCGGACCTCCGGCGGCGCCGTAAGATGTCTTGCCAAAACTGCACCCAGAGCCAGTCCGGTCAACAGCCCGCCAATGTGAGCCGAGTTGTCGATTCCCGGGACCGCTGCCCCAAAGAACAAATTGTAGCCGGCGAAAACCAGCAGACTCTTCAGCGTGCCCCGAATCGCCTGCTTGGAAATCGGCAAATGGCCAAGATAAAGAGCCGCGATCAGCGCTCCAGCCAATCCGAAGATTGCTCCCGAAGCGCCCACTCCGACCGCCCGCGGATGCAATGACAGGCTCGCTAAACTGCCGCCAAGTCCGCACGCGGTGTACGTCAGAACGTAGGTCCACGGATCGAAGATTCGCTCGGCCAGAAATCCCAAGCTCCACAGGCACCACATATTCAGCGCGATGTGAATGATCCCGGCATGAACATAATTCGAAGCCAATATGCGCCACGGCTCCGCGCCCAGCGAGAGCGGCCCAAAGTTCGCGCCCCACTTCAACAGTTGCGGGATCGTGGGGCTAACCGCTGAAACGCCCGTGAGAACCATCGCAATGTACACCGCAACGTTCATTCCAACCAACGTGGTCGTGATGGGTTGTCGATTGCCGATCATAAGCGTTCAGTACCTGCCAGCCAGCTTTCGTTCTCGATTAAACGTCATAAACCACACTAACAGAAGCATGCGAAAGCGCTCGTCCGCTTAGCCGCGATACAGCTTCGCATCTGGCACACTCTATCCTTATCCTTTCCGCACCGGCGATGCGGATAACTGCGCTACAATTCTGCAAAGTCGTCTCCTTGAGTCTCATGTATCTCTGTGAATGAATCCACATTGAGGCAAGAGTAATGCACCTCGACCCCTCCGCTTCCGTTGGTCAGGAAAATCCTCGGTTTCGCATTAGGGTGATTACGAATTTCTGGCCGCGCGCCGATGAGGCCCGCGCCAGATATGAACAGTTCATGGGAGATCCTGGCGCGCATGCGTTTCAAAGCCAACATCAATGTTGGGATTACTGGTATATGCCCGAGGTCTACTGCTATTTGCGGACTGACGCCGTTAAGGTCTTAGGCGGCGATCTAATTGACGATTTCTTAACCCGGCTGGAAGCGCTTTGCGACTCTGAGTTGAACGGAGTCTCGCCGCGGTCGCCTTGGCTATCTCTCCATCTCGATGGGATGCGCCACGAGATACACAACGACAGCTGCAACGGTGTTTATGGGTACGTGTATTCGTTGACCAGAAATGCGAACTCCTTCAGCGGCGGGCAAACTTGCGTGGCGAGAGAAGAAGTTTTCGACGCCTTAGAGCCGCGGCAGCCCAAGGCGTGGCAGGGCTACTTCGAAGTGATTCCTCCGGTTTACAATCAGCTCACGCTTTTTGACGATCGCTTGCCGCACATGGTGCCCGTAGTCCAAGGAAGCATGAATCCGCTGGAAGGACGGCTGTGCTTGACGGGACACCTCATATAGCGCGCATCGAAGTTAATCTCCCGTCGTCTCCACCATCGCCATTTCGTCCAGTGCCGATTTCTTCGTTACCTGCGCGCTGGTTACGAGAATGACGGAAGCGACCACGATTGCACTGCCCGCGAGGATATATCTGTCCACACGCTCGCTCAACACCAGCCATCCCAGAAAGACCGCGACTACGGGATTGACGTAAGCGTAAGTGGAAACCTTGGCCGTGGGCACATGGTTCAGAAGCCAGATATACGCCGTGTATCCGATCCACGATCCGCAGACAACCAAATACAAGGTCGCGCCGACTCCACGTGGCGTCCATACTACGTGCGAAAAATCTCCGGCAGCAATGGCGAATAACAGATTCGCTACGCCCGCCGCGATCATCTGCCAAGCCGTAGCCGAGAAGGGATCCACATCTGCGGACTTCCAACGTTTGGCCAATACCGAACCCAACGCCCAACTGAACGACCCGCCGAGCAAGCTGATCGAGGCCCACAACTGCACCCGCCCAAAGGAAGTCGTCGTGGTAAGGTCGGGCCACAACAATATGACCAGGCCCACAACTCCCAAGCCTAGCCCAGCTTTGCCGCGAATTGAAACATGATGATCGCCGAGCAAGAGCGTATCCAGCACCAGGAACCAAAGTGGCGTCACTGCTACGATCAAAGCCGCCAAACCCGAGGCCACATATTTTTCGGCATACGAGAGCGTGAGATTGCCGCCCATGAGCAGGAGCACGCCCACGGTCGCCATTTGCGCTAATTGCCGTGGGCTGTACCAGATGTTGCGGCCGCGAAATCCGCAAAATGCCAGCATGAACACGCCAGCAATCAGAAAACGCACGGCACACATGAGCGCGGGTGGAATGCGCTCCACCGCGATATCAATTGCCAGGTACGTCGAGCCCCAAAAGAAATACACCAGTCCGAAGGCAAGGATCACGGCGAACCGGCTTTGGTGCTGGGCGTTAGTCATGTTCGTTGATCAGCAGATAAGTATCAGACACAACAAACCAGCGAAGAGATGCGAGATATTAGAAAGTGCCGAATGCCGCGGACATACGCGGACTAGCGCGCGTGACTAACGGTCAAGGACCGATTGGGGGGTTACGCCGTCGCTCGCGGCAGGCTATAATAGCAGTGGAATGATTTCCGATGCGCGGCCAAAGTCCCAATTCGCACCTGCCCGCGTGCTGGCTCCACTTTCTAGTGTGCCCGCGCCGCTATCTGGCAGTGTTGCCGTCGCATTCGCGTCCCAGCCTATTCGGTAGCGATTAATTTTCCCATCCTCCTCGTCCGATTCTGACTTCAGGGCTGAACTCCGCTCGAAGCCAATCACTCAAGACGAAAGCCAACGACCATTTTGGAGGATGCCATGTCAACCCAAACTCTTAACGGGCCCAAGATCAAAACGGCTTTACCGGGCCCCAATGCCAAGCGTGTTTTGGAAGGCGACAGCAAATACATTTCGCCTTCGTATACCCGCTCCTATCCGCTGGTCGCGAAGCAGGGACGCGGCGTCGTGGTTACCGACGTGGACGGGAATGAATTTTTCGATTTTTCAGCCGGGATCGCCGTTACGTCGACCGGGCATTGCCATCCCCATGTTGTCGCCGCGATTCAGAAACAGGCGGCCGAACTAATTCATATGTCCGGCACCGATTTCTATTACGAGAGCATGGTGACCCTCGCAGAGCGACTCTCGAGGATCGCTCCTATGCCTGGCCCACACAAGATTTACTACGGCAACTCGGGCGCGGAAGCCATTGAGTGCGCTCTCAAACTCGCTCGTTATCACACCAAGCGGCAAAACGTGATCGCATTTTTTGGCGCGTTCCACGGGCGTACTATGGGTGCGCTTTCGCTCACCGCGTCGAAGCCGCAGCAGAAGCGGCGTTTCGGCCCATTGGTTCCGGGGGTAACTCACATTCGTTATCCAGATGTATATCGCGGATGCGAAGGCGGACCGCAGGATGCCGAGGCTTTCGCGCTGGGCTGCGCCCGCTTCATCGAAGACAAGCTCTTTAAGACTACGCTTGCCCCCGAGGAAGTAGCCGCAATCTTTGTCGAGCCGGTGCAGGGTGAGGGTGGATATGTCGTTGCTCCGACTGTCTTCATGCAGGAACTGCGCCGCATTTGCGATCGCCACGGCATTCTGCTGGTCGCCGACGAAGTGCAAAGCGGTATCGGGCGCACCGGCAAATGGTGGGCTATCGAACATACTGGCGTCCATCCCGACATTGTTTGCTCAGCAAAAGGCATCGCTTCGGGCATGCCGCTGGGCGTAACCATCAGCAAAGCCGAAATCATGGACTGGGTTCCCGGCTCGCACGCGTCTACGTTTGGAGGCAATCCGGTCTGCAATGCGGCTGCGATGGCCACCCTGGATGTTATCGAACGCGATGGCTTGCTGCATAACGCAACCGAGGTTGGCAACCACATGTTGAAGCGCATGGGGACCTGGCCCAGCAAGCACAAACTGGTTGGGGACGTTCGCGGCCGCGGGTTGATGATCGGAGTCGAGATCGTCAAAGATCAGAAGACCAGAGAATATGGTGCGGCCGAGCGTGACCGCATCATCCAGATGGCCTTCGAGCATGGCATCCTCTTCTTAGGTTGTGGCCCAAGCACAATTCGGATCGCGCCGCCGCTCATCGTGACCAAAGAGGAAGCTGATGTCGCCATGGATACTCTCGAAGAATCTATTTCGAGCGTGGGACAAAGGGTTTAGCCAGCCGGCGGGATGTCCTCCCTTGGGACGGCTGCGTGGGGCGGGTTCTTCATTTGACCCGCCCCAATATTATTGGACGCATTCACTTCGTAATATTGACCCGCCTAACGTTCCTTTCATGTGATGAAGGTCACATCTAAGTGCGGCTTGTTCGTCCTACGATCTGTTTATTATGGCGATTGTCCTTTCAGGACGTGTCACGCAGGCTGTGGTTCGAGCGCTCGATTGGGTCGCGGAGCGGACGCTTCCGGCTGAGAATATTCCTCCACATCAGCGGACAGGGCGGCGCGGCGAGGAAGCCGCGTACTTTTATTTGCGGCGTCTGGGGTACGTAATGGTGGCGCGTAATTTTCGTTCACCACGGCGCCGGGGCGAGATCGACCTAATTGGCTGGGATAAAAACGTCCTATGTTTTATCGAAGTCAAAACCCGCACCACGCGTGATGTAAAGCCTGCCGAAGCGGCGGTTGACCGCGATAAGCAGCGCGGGTTGGCGGCCGTGGCCGACGAGTACCTCCGTTATGTGTCACCTTCGTGCCGGTGGCGTTTCGATGTGGTCACCGTGTATTATGAACGTCAGTCCAGCCAACCGCTGATCGAACTATTTCGCAATGCCTTCCCTGTGGCGTAATGTGCCGGTTTGGCTTTGACTCATATGCCCTTATTGAAAGGATTTAATCTTTGCCTGAGCTTAGAAAAGATCCGATTGTAGGTCGATGGGTAATTATTTCGACCGACCGCGCCAAGCGTCCAACTGACTTTGCCCGCGACGGAGTGAAATTAAAGGGAGGGTTTTGTCCTTTCTGCTATGGGAACGAGAGCAAAACGCCACCCGAAATTCAAGCGTACCGTCCGAACCCGAACGGAGGACCTGCGCCACAGCGCGATACGCCGGGCTGGACGGTGCGCGTGGTGCCGAACAAGTTTCCCGCCCTTGGAATTGAAGGCAGCCTGAACCGCCAGGCCGAAGGCATGTTCGACCGGATGAACGGGATTGGCGCGCACGAAGTGATTATTGAAACTCCCGATCACAACGCGAGCCTGGCCACGCTGCCTCCCAAAAGAATCGAAGATGTGCTTTGGACTTTCCGCGACCGCATTCTTGATCTCAAGAAGGATCGGCGGTTCAAATACATTCTGATTTTCAAGAATCACGGAGAGGCTGCTGGCGCGTCGCTGGAGCATGCGCATTCGCAACTGATCGCGCTGCCAATCCTTCCTATCTATGTGGTCGAGGAGTTGGAAGGTGCGAAACAATATTACATTTACAAAGAACGATGCGTGTTCTGCGACGTCATCCGGCAGGAGACGGAGACGAGTACGCGCGTGGTCGCTGAGAATCAGGACTTCCTCACCTTGGCTCCGTACGCACCGCGATTTCCGTTCGAGACTTGGATCATGCCGAAGCAGCATGAGTCGGCGTTCGAGAATTCGTCGTCGCAACTATTTGAGAATCTGGCCAAGGCGATCAAGACACTGCTCATGAAGGCGGACCGGGTGCTGGATAATCCGCCGTACAACCTGGTAATTCACACATCGCCGGTGCAGGACCCCACCAATGATCACTACCACTGGCACATTGAATTCATGCCGAAGCTGACCAAGACAGCAGGATTCGAGTGGGGTACCGGGTTCTATATCAATCCGACCCCGCCCGAGGAAGCGGCGAAGTTCCTGCGCGAGGCTAGCGTGGAAGAGCCAGTGCCTGCCACTGTAGGTTAGGCGTTATCAAGCAGAAAAAAGGGGCACGGTATCCGCCGTGCCCCTCTTGCTTGAGGAGAGGAGATCGTTCAGCGATCTCCATACCAAGCTACTCAGGAGACAACAGAATAGGGCCGGACGGAACCGGGATTGTCATGTGGAAGTAATAAGTGTGTCAACAGCAGGTCTTTTCGAGTGGTTTATGCCTGCGTTCTATCCAGGAACTCGTCGTGCCAAGCCATCTGGATCGCCTCAAGCTTGCCCTCAGAAGATTTCTTGGGATCGTCTTTGAACTCGGGCAGCGCGATTACGTAGCCGTGAAGATCGGTGAAACGGATCGAGAGCGGCTCCAGTTGCGGGTGCGCTTCCGAAAGGAGGATTCCGATGTCTTCTGCATCATCCCACGTTAGGTCTTTTGGCATGTGGCTCCTTGAGAAAACCGGCACTCAGCATTTAGCAGTCAGCATTCAGTCCCTGCGCGATCTTGCCGCTGTCGGGGAAATCTTTGCTGGCTGAGTGCTGAATGCTAAGTGCTGACTGCTGCTTTCTAGTGTTCTTCCGATACGTAATTGCGATTCCACGACGGGATCTCGACTACCACTTTGCCTGGCTTGGTGATCACGGCCTGACAGCCGAGACGAGAGTTTAACTGTAAATCGGCAGCCATGTCCAGACGATCGGCTTCGTCGTCGTCCATTTCGGAAAGATTCTCCGCACCTTCCTTCACCCACACGTGGCAGGTGGTGCAGGCGCAGTTGCCGCCACAGGCGTGGTCCAGACGGACGCCGTAGTTCAAGGCCACATCAAGGATGGACTGTTCCTTGCCATGATCCTCGTAGGGAAGCTTGTCGTGCTCGAACTCGACAGTCTTGCCTTCGGGCAAGAAAGTTAGTTGGACGGTGTTTTCGCCGAGCGAGTCCACGGTTGCGGTTGCGGTTGCGGTTCCTGATCCTTTTGTTTTGTCGTCTGCCATGAATGCTCCTTAAGGCATCGTCGTGCGCGCCCCACCGAGCTTTGCTCGGCTCCCCGAAACGGGGGGCGTCGGGGGCTACGTAATCAAACTTGTTTACTCGAAATCTGCTCTGGCAACGGGATGGCCGGTTTCTGAGCCTTCGCCCATGTCGGCTTCGTCCATCGTTTTGCCCTTGAGCGCCGTGCTTACGGCTGTCTCCATCATCAGTTCCGCAAGCCGCATCGTGCCCTGGTTCAGGACGTCAATCGCTTTTCGGATCGATTGATGATCTTCTTCGTCCTTGACTTGGATCAATGCCTTTTCCAGCTTGGCAATCTTTTTCTTCTCGTCGCCGGTGAGTTTCCCCCATGCGGGACTCTTCTTGCCTTTTTCGAGCGCGGCCAGAATCGTTTCTGCTTCATTGCGCGCTTCGATCACCTGGCGCTGGCGAAAGTCTTCTTCGGCATAATCGAAGGAATCGAGAATCATGCTTTCGACTTGATCGTCGGTCAGTCCGTAGCTGGGTTGCACTTCGATCTCGGATTCCTTGCCGCTGCGTTGTTCGCGTGCCGAGACGTGCAGGATCCCGTTGGCGTCGATCAGGAACTTGACCTCAATGCGCGCCATACCCGCAGTCATCGGCGGAATTCCTTTCAGATCGAAGCGAGCCAGCGAGCGGCAATCCTTCGCCAGTTCGCGCTCACCTTGCAGGACATGGATCGCGACGTTGGCTTGCCCGTCGATCTGCGTGGTGTAGTACTGAGTGGCCGAGGCCGGGATGGTCGAGTTGCGCTGAATGATTTTGTCGGTCACGCCGCCCGCGACTTCAATACCCAGCGACAAAGGTGTAACGTCGAGCAGCAGCATGTTCTCGGTAGCTTCAGAACCGCCGCCGAGAATGTTGGCCTGCACTGCCGCACCTAGCGCAACGACTTCATCTGGATTGAGATCGGTATGCGGCTTGCGCTGGAACAATTCCTCTACCAATGCGCGGACTTTCGGGATTCGCGTCGATCCGCCGACGAGGACGACTTCGTCGATCTGCTGTGGCTTGAGTCCCGCGTCTTTCAGTGCCTGTTTGCACGGGCCAACGGTGCGATCGATGATTGGCTGAATCAGTTGCTCGAACTGCTCGCGGGTAATCTCGCGCTGGTAGCGCTTGCCCTGGGGCAGTCCCGTGCCCAGCAAATCAATGTCCAGTTCCGTGGCTGATTCCGAAGACAATGCGATCTTGGCTTCGATGACGGCCTTGCGAATGGTGGCGACAACTTCGCTGTTGCGAGAGACATCCAGATTCGCGTCGCCGAGGATGTCGTCAATAGCGATCTTGATCAGCAGATTATCGATGTCGTCGCCGCCGAGGTGTGTGTCTCCGTTGGTTGCGATGACTTCGAAGATGCCATCGTGCAGCTTGAGTATGGAAATGTCGAACGTGCCGCCGCCCAGATCGTAGACCGCGATGATGCCGTTCTGCTTTTTGTCAAGGCCGTAGGCCAGGGATGCGGCCGTAGGTTCGTTGACCAGGCGCAACACTTCGAGGCCGGCGATGCGCCCGGCGTCTTTTGTCGCTTGGCGCTGCGCATCGTTGAAGTAGGCAGGCACGGTGATCACGGCCTTGGTGACCGGAGCATTGAAAAAGCGTTCGGCGTTACGTTTGAGTTGGCGCAGAATGAAGGCGGAAATTTCCGGTGGCGTGAAGGTTTTCTGTCCCAGCGTAATGCGCAAGACTTCTCCGGCCTGCAAATCTCGCGCCAGCTGAAACGGAAACAGCTTTAGCTCTTCCTCAATATCTTCGACGCCACGGCCCATCAGGCGCTTGATCGAGTAGACGGCGCGCTCTGGAGTCTCGATCAGATATTTGCGCGCCGCGTTGCCGACGATAATTTGATCTCGTTCATCCAACGCGACCACGGAGGGAACGAGGTTCAGCCCGTCCTCGCCGGGGATCACAACAGGGCCCTCCCCCTGCATGAAAGCCACGAGAGAATTCGTGGTTCCGAGATCGATTCCGACGATACGGTCAGTGGCCATAGTTCAGCAATCAGCAGTTAGCAGTCAGTACTCAGCCCATTGGATTCTTAGCATGGCCCTCATTCAGTTCACGCTGGCTGAATGCTGATGGCTGGGTGCTGAATGCTATCCTTCCAGCACTTCATTTACATCCCTCACCAAATTCCTGATGTACGACCGTCGATTCAGCAGGTCTACCATTTTGTCGCGGATCTTGCTCCGGCCTTCCTCCGTAGCATTGCCGGGAAGGCGGTCCCAGTCGTCCCAATACTTCTTCAATTCCTCGGACAGCGACTCGTACTTCTTTTCCAGTTCCAGCTTTTGTCTTCCTATTTCTTCAACCAGAGCAGGATCGTCTTCGCCCAGTTTTTTCTGAGCACGCAGTTCTTCGAGCTGCATATTCAATTCAAAAACTTCTTCCAACAGATCTGGAGGAACAACCTGCTTTTTGATCTCGCCCGAGGCTCGTGCCTTTTCCGTCGCTGTCTTCGACTGTTCTTCGAGCTCCACGCCTTCGAGCCGCAGCAAGTATTCCGTGCGCTTGATTGGATCTTTCAAGGTACGGTAGGCGTCGTTCAGCAGCGAGCTTTGCTCGAGACTCCATTGTTGTTCGCGTTTATCGGCCCGGGCGCAAAGATCGGGATGAAGCTTCCGGCTGAACTCATAGAATTCCCGCTCCAGAAGCGCAGTATCGAGATTAAGCATGCGGGGCAGCCCGAAAAACATGAAGTAATCCACCGGCACGGGGGGCTGGACTTTTCCGCAGGCACTACAGAAATGGACGGCGCGCATGGTGCCGCACGACCAGCAGGTGGCAGTCTCTCCGCCCGTCACTATCGATGAAGAGCTCGTGTTGGATTCCGCATTCGCCATAAACACACTCGCCACGTCCGCTCACATTTTCGCGTGGGCTCGCGCCGCCAGAACAGCCGCGCCGTGGAGAGAAACCCTCGCGGGCGAGGGCGCCCGCACCATGCCATCAGCCCGAGAACGACGTACCACAGCCGCAGGACTTCGTTGAATTCGGGTTCACGAACACGAAGCCCTGCTGCATCAACGTCTCCTGGTAATCCAGGGTCATGCCGTGTAGATAGATGAACGACTTCGGATCGACGAACACCCGCACATCGCCGAATTGGAAGATGCGATCGCGTTCGCGCGGTTGCGTATCGAAGCGAATGTTGTAGCTTAGCCCCGAGCATCCGCCGCCTTGCACGCCAAGGCGCAATCCGCCCTGCTCGGGCGAAATGCCTTCCTTCACGATGGCGGTGCGGATCCTGGCCAAAGCCTTGTCCGTTACCAGGACGCCTTTGGCCTGAGCTTTCGGCGCTTCCGTTTTGGTTTCTGTTTCGATCATGCTCTGCTCATATGGATGTTACGACGCACGTTCGCGCCTCGTAACGGGCGGAAACTGCCCGTTCTCCATAGAACTATTGCGCGGCCACCGCGGTCGGCTTCGCCACGTCCTGCTTCTTTTTCCAGTCGTGGATGGCGGCGCGGATCGCGTCTTCCGCGAGCACCGAGCAGTGAATCTTCACTGGAGGCAGCGAAAGTTCTTTCACGATTTCCGTATTCTTGATCTGCAGCGCTTCATCCACGGTCTTGCCCTTCACCCACTCGGTCGCCAAGGACGAAGAGGCAATGGCCGAGCCGCATCCGAACGTCTTGAATTTTGCGTCTTCAATGACGTTGGTTTGCGGGTTGACCTTAATCTGCAGCTTCATTACGTCGCCGCACTCGGGCGCGCCGACCAGGCCGGTCCCGACTTCTGAGCTGTTCTTGTCCAACGAACCGACGTTGCGCGGGTTGGAGTAATGATCGAGAACCTTATCGCTGTATGCCATGATTTTGCTTTCTCCTTAAAATTTGTCGACCGGTCTCCGTAGAGACATAGCTTGCTACCCTCGGGCAACCTACTCCGCTGCCCACTTCACGCTCTTCAAATCCACGCCCTCTTTCGCCATTTCATAGAGCGGCGACAGTTCGCGCAACCGCGATACCGTCTCAACTACGCGATCGGCTACGTAGTCAACCTCGGCTTCGGTGTTGAACCGTCCAAGGCCGAAGCGGATGGAACTGTGCGCCAAGTCATCTCCAGTGCCCAGAGCCTTCAATACATAAGATGGCTCAAGCGTCGCCGAGGTGCATGCCGAGCCGCTCGAAACCGCGATATCGTTGATGCCCATCAGCAACGATTCGCCTTCGACGTAGGCGAAACTGATATTCAAGTTGCCCGGCAGGCGATGCTCCCACGACCCGTTGATGTAGACCTCGTCCAGCCCACCCATGATTTTGTCGCGGAGGCGATTGCGCAGGCCGGCAAGTTTGCAGGATTCCTTGGCCATTTCTTCCGACGCGATCGCACAAGCCTTGCCCAGACCAACGATCCCGGGGACGTTCAGTGTGCCCGAACGCATGCCGCGCTCATGGCCGCCGCCGTCGATGATGGCGGAAATCTGCACTCGAGGATTCTTGCGCCGCACATACAGCGCCCCGACGCCCTTCGGTCCGTACATTTTATGAGCAGAGATCGACATTACGTCGATGTTGCTCTTGTTCACATCGACCGGAATTTTGCCCACAGCCTGAGTCGCGTCGGTGTGGAAAATAATTCCACGCTCGCGGCAAAGCTTGCCGATTTCTGCAACCGGCTGAAGCACGCCAATCTCGTTGTTAGCCCACATGATCGTTACCAGGATGGTCTTGTCATCCATGGCACGCTTCAGATCTTCGAGATCGACCAAGCCATCTTTTTGCACCGGTAAATACGTGACGCGATAGCCGTACTTTTCCAGACGCTTGCAGGTATCGAGAACGGCTTTGTGCTCAGTCACAGCCGTGATGATGTGATTGCCTTTTTCCTTGTACATCTCGGCGACGCCCTTGATAGCGAGGTTGTCGCTCTCGGTCGCGCCCGAGGTAAAGATGATTTCCTTCGTGGTTGCGCCGACCAGTTTTGCAACGCGTTCGCGCGCGGTTTCGACGCCTTCTTCGCCTGCCCAACCGAACGAATGATTGCGGCTGGCGGCGTTGCCGAACTTCTCCATGAAATAAGGCAGCATCTCTTCCAGCACCCGAGGATCCATGGGGGTGGTGGCGTGATTGTCCATGTAGACGGGCAGCTTGACTCCCTCGGGAGCTACGTGTTCTACCTGGGGGATCGTCTTCACATCAGTGCTCATAATTGCTCTCCTACCTGATCTATGTAATCGTCACCAGCTCAGCTGGCTTCTTTGGTTCCAGTTCTTCCTGGGAATGCGTTTCTTCCTTCATCTCTGAGATACTGATGCGCCGCAACACTTGTTCGATGCTCTCGTTGACCCGGCGCAGCGGCTCGCGAATGGTGCAGCGATCGGTTTGATCGCATTCGCCTCGCACCGTGATGCATGAGGTGATGAACAAGGGACCGTCAATGGCCCGAATCACCTCAAAGGCGCTGATCGTTCCGGGATCGCGCGCCAGCTTGTAGCCGCCGTTCGTTCCATGTTGCGAGTGCAGCAACCCCGCCTTGACCAGTCGCTGCAGAATCTTTGCGAGAGCTTCCTGCGGAATCCCGTAAGCGTCGGCAACATCCTTCGCACTGCAAGCGCCGTAAGGCGCCCGCTCAGCCAAGTGCTTCATCGCCATCAAGCCGTAGTCCGCTTTCTTAGTTAGCTTCAGCATCTGGGTCCGCTAGTAATTACGACCTTTTCAGTCGGATATCATTAATTGTAAGGGACGCTGATTGGGATTGCAACTGTTCGCAGCGAACGGCTGAATACACAATCCAATGGTAACTATATTGTCCTTAACTGCTTATAGGATGGCGATCTTTTTGGTCGCATTTCCGTTCTCTGCGGATTCGACTGGCACAAACTGAGTAATCTGCCGACCCGGCAGTCGTCGACCGAGTCAAGGCCAGATTCTCTGCGAAAAGACTTGACAACCCAATCAGTCAAGCTAAAATACCGCCAATTTCCGGCAAACTTCACTTCAGCCTCGCCAGGCCGACCGTGATCGCCCGGGTTTATGACTTCAATCCCGCCGTCGCAACCCCCCGAGAAGAGCAATCCCATGAATGAGTGTAAGCACCCGCGTGTGCAGATTGTGGCCCGCGAGGAAGACGCAGAATTCGTCGAATGCCTGGAGTGTGGAGATATTTTCGAGTCCAGCGAGTTCAAAGACATGATGATCGAAGACACCCGAATGAAGAACGAATCCTGAAGCAAGTCCCCTTTCGCTCGCGGCGAGGAGTAACGAAGGTAATCTTGGCCCGTGGTCTTTCTCTTGTTTGGATCATTCACAGTTGTTAGTGTCAGCCTGGGAGTAATTGCCCACGGAGAGATCATGTCAGTTGTGGCTTTGGTTGTCGACGACTCCATGCTCATTCGACATACCGTCTGCCGCTTCCTTGAGGAGCGCGGCTTCGCCGTGGAGTCGGCCACCAACGGACTGGAAGCGCTCGAAACGCTGAAACGGGTCCGGCCAGACATCATCATCACCGATATGCAGATGCCGAAGATGAACGGTAGCGAGTTCATTACGGCGGTGAAAAGCAACGCTGATCTGGCTGGCATTCCGATCGTGATCGTGGCCGGCAAGCAGAGTGGTTTTGAACACACGGAAAAGCGCGCCAATTACACAATTTTCAAGGATATCGATATCGAGGATCAGCTAGCCAAGGCGCTCCACGTCGTAGGCGCCAAGGCACAGGTGGCGAAGAGCAGTACTTAGCAGGCTTGAACGCATCGGTCGATTGAAGCCGGAATTGCTTGAGTCCCCTGCTACGCAGATCGCTCATGCCTAGACTGCTCGGCAGACATAACCGCCGAGAGAACCCTCGGCGTTGGGTGGACACTTTTGTCGGCTCCCGTCATCCCGCTCATTCCCACGTTTGCCGCTTCCCAGCCCTTACGATGGTTATATTGACGCGAACGAATTGAAAGTCTGAACTGGTTCAAGGTTCAGATCGTGTGCGCTTGCCCGGCGTTTATTTGGGCAATCGACGGAAGGCATCGAGTGCGGAATCGCCTTTTTGGTGTTCTCGCGAGCAGCTCCAGACAGATCGCCAGCGTATTCATGATTTTCTTTGGCTCTGTTCTTGCGACCAATACGAGCACAGGTCCCTGTGGAGGAACCGCTCTCGCCATCGAGCCCGTGCCGGCGATCTTTGTCGCAATTCTTGGGTTCGAACTCATCCTATGCAGCTATTTTCCTGTGAGAAAACTGGATTCGGAATCGTCATTCAGAGCAATTGTGTATCTCTTCCTTGTGATGTGGTCGCTTAGCTTGCTGGCTCCGATCCTCAGCCTTGCTTCTTCCGGCATCCCCCGTGGCAGCGAAGACCTGAATGATTTGATCTTTTCTTTGCTTCGGGGCAGCGCTGCAGTTGTAAATCTTGTCGTCTTCTACCGCTGGACCGGCTTTCGGAACATCATCACTAGCACATGGTAATCCCTTCTCAACTGTCATAACTGGGCGTCGCTAACTGAAAATCACTGGGGACGCGGGGTCTTAATCGACAGGGCATACTGCCGCCTCATCGCAGCACCATCCCCGCTTCTGCCGAGAAATCCATCGGCGCAAAATCTCCAGCCAAGAACTTGGGATAGGCTGCGGCCGCAATCATCGCTGCGTTGTCCGTCGACAGCGGACGAGAAGGGAAATAGACGAAAAGGCCTTCCAGGGCCGCGTCCTTGTCGAATTGCCGGCGCAATTCCTGATTCGCTGCTACACCCCCGGTTACGAACAACGTAGCCACGTCATACGCACGGGCCGCAGCCAGAGTCTTTCCTGCCAGGTCTTCGACCAACGCTCGCTGGAATGAAGCTACGAGATCGAGCGTCGGTTTGTCGCAGTTCGACAAATAGTCTTCGAGTTTGGGCTGTGGAATCATCGCGAGGGCTTTGCGGCGCTCGACGATCGAAGCTTGCATGTTATGAGTTTCGACGTAGCGGAGAACTGCGGTCTTAATGCCGCTATAAGAAAAATCAAAGCGTGGGCCATCATAAGTCCGCCCGGCTTTTTGATCGTTGCGATCCCGGTGTTTCAGTTGCGATGGCGGAAACTTCACGGCATGAGGATCGCCGTGGGTAGAAAGCTTGTCAACGATCGGACCGCCGGGGTATCCAAGGCCGAGCAGCTTTGCGACTTTGTCGAAGGCTTCTCCAGCAGCGTCATCGCGGGTGTGGCCAATGTTCTCGTAGGACCAACTATTGTCATGCCGCTTGGCTAAATAAAGATGAGTGTGACCGCCGGATACGACCAGCGCCAGCACGGGAAAGCGCAAGTCGTGATTTCCCTTTCTTCGCTCCTCAAGCAGCACAGCGTGAATGTGGCCTTCGAGATGGTTCACGGCGATGAGGGGTTTCTCCAGAGCGAAGGCAAGAGCCTTGGCGTAGCTGATGCCGACAAGCAATGCGCCCGCCAGCCCGGGACCTTGGGTTACGGCCACCGCATCGACGGACTGATAAGTCTGTCCAGCATCGGCCAACGCCTTGCGGACGACCGGGACGATTGCGCGTAAATGCTCCCGCGAGGCCAATTCGGGCACGACTCCCCCATAAGGCTGGTGCGTGGCGATCTGCGAGAACACAACGTTCGAAGCGATCTCCTCCCCCGAGCGCACCACGGCCGCGGCGGTCTCGTCGCAGGAGCTTTCAATCCCGAGGATGTAGGCGTCAGGCATAAGCAATATATTATCTGCTGGAGCGCATCGCTGCTGCCATGCTCAAAGACTTTGCCATCTCGATCGTCCGCACCTTGCGGGAGCGCGGTCACAAAGCGTATCTGGTCGGAGGATGCGTGCGCGATCTGCTGCTCCGCCGCGAGCCCGCCGATTACGACGTCACTACTGACGCCACCCCCGAGGATGTCATGCGCATCTTCCCCGAAACATATGCGGTCGGTGTGCAGTTCGGGGTTGTGCTGGTGCCGCAACCGACGCCCAGATGGGATGCTGCAGGCATGCTGGAGCCACCTGTCCGAGATGCAACTGGATATATTTCTCCGAACGCTTACGTGGTCGAGGTTGCCACCTTTCGCAGCGACATCGGATACAGTGATGGCCGTCATCCTGATCGTGTTGTCTTTAGCAAAGATCCAAGGGAAGACGCCGAGCGCCGCGATTTCACGATCAATGGCCTGTTGTTGGATCCGCTGACGAACGAAGTTCTAGATTTTGTCAGCGGGCGCAAAGATCTCGATGCCGGGATCATTCGAGCCATCGGCGATCCAGAGCGGCGTTTTGCGGAGGATAAGCTGCGCATGCTGCGCGCAGTCCGCTTTGCGGCACGTTTTGGCTATGCCATAGAGCCTGCGACTTTTCAGGCGATTCGAAAGCTGGCATCGCAAATTAATCAGGTATCGCGCGAACGCGTGCGAGATGAGCTCAGCAAGATGCTGACCGAGGGTAGGGCGCGCCAGGCTTTCCTTCTGCTAGACGAAACTGGATTGCTGCATGAAATCTTGCCCGAGATCGAAGCCATGAAAGGCGTCGCCCAGCCGCCGCAGTTTCATCCTGAAGGCGATGTCTTTGTGCATACGCTGCTTTTGCTCGACAAGTTGCCGCATCCCTGTCCGGTGACACTGGCTTGGGGCGCTCTGCTGCACGATGTTGGTAAGCCCGCGACATTTCGTGTTGCGCCCGACCGCATCCGTTTTGACGGGCATGTCGATGTCGGAGTCAAGATCGCCCAAGACATCTGCCGACGCCTGCGCTTTTCTAACAACGACACCGAGCAGATTCTCACCTTGGTCGACAACCACATGCGCTTTGCGCACGTGCAGCAAATGAAGGAGTCAACGTTCAAGAGATTCGTGCGCATGCCGCGTTTCGACGAACATCTGCAATTGCATCGTTTGGATTGCGAGTCCAGTCACGGAAATCTTGCTTCCTACAACTTCACTCGTGAAAAGATCGCTTCCATGACGCCGGAAATCATGCAACCAGCTTTGCTGATCAACGGCGACGACCTGATCGCACTCGGATACAAGCCAGGACCGGAATTTAAGAAAATTCTGTCGGCGGTCGAGGACGGACAGCTCGAAGGTCGCCTGCGCAGCAAAGAAGAAGCGACTGCGTTTGTCGGGATCGAGTTTCCGAACAAAGAATAGAAGCTCTGAGCGTCCCGAGTAATTGCACCAAAAAGGGTGCAAAAAGCCCGTTTAGCCAAAATCTTGTCAAGCCCCTTTCGAGGCTTAAATTTGCTTAAGTCTATGAAAACATTGCGAATATATAGTTGGAAAGTATGGCCGGTTTACCCTGTCCAAACTGCTATTCTAAAAGTAGGGCAAATCGAGACTGTATTGAGAATCGGACCGTCGTACAGGCACAAGCTCACGCGCCACATAAATTCCACACCACATGCCAAATGAAAGTAACTGAGAAAGACGTCGGCTATGTCGCCGATCTGGCGAATCTGGAGTTAACCGAAGACGAACGCGCCCATATGCTGCGCGATCTGAATTCGATTCTCGAATACATCGATCGATTGAACCAACGGGACACAGCGAATGTGTCGCCGATGGCGCAGGTGTCGGACAGGTACGGTGTCGACGAGTCAAAAACTGGCAGCGCACGCTTTGCCTACGCCAGTCGCGAAGACATTCTCGAAGGTCTGAGAAAATCGCTGCCGCACGAAGTCGCCCTGGAAAACGCGCCCGACACAGACGGAACGTTTTTTAAAGTGCCCAAAGTGATCGAGAGATAGGCCAACGTTTCGAGACAAGTTGTTCGTCTTAATCGGCAATGAATCTTTAGGCACGCCATACGTTTTCCTCTTATGGATTTGAACTCACTCACAATCGATGCCGCTCGCTCCGCCGTGCAGGCAAAGACCACCACGGCCACGTCGCTGGCCGAGGCGTTCTACTCCAAGATTCAGCGGGACGATCCGCAGATTGGCTCGTACCTCATGCTGAGCAAAGACCGTGCTTTCGCCAAGGCTGCGGAGATCGACGCTCTGGCTGCGAAAGGCGAGAAGCTGCCACCGCTGGGTGGCGTTCCCATCGGCATCAAGGATGTGATGGTCACCCGCGGCGTGCGCACGACCGCCGGCTCAAAGATTCTAGGCAACTATGTTCCACCCTACGATTGCACGGCGGTGGCGCGAATGGAAGCAGCGGGCGCGATTGTCTTGGGAAAGTTGAACTGCGACGAGTTTGCCATGGGATCGTCGAACGAGAACTCGGCGTGGCATCCGGTTCATAACCCCCGTGACCTGAGCCGCGTTCCCGGAGGTTCGTCAGGAGGATCAGCAGCAGCGGTGGCTGCGGACATGGCTGTGGCAACGCTCGGGTCGGACACGGGCGGCTCGATCCGACAGCCCGCATCCTTTTGTGGAGTGGTCGGTCTAATGCCAACGTACGGGCGCGTATCGCGCTATGGGCTGATTGCGTTTGCGTCGTCGCTCGATCGCATCGGACCGCTCACCAAAACTGTGAGAGACGCGGCCATCGTGCTTCACACCATCGCTGGTCGCGATCCCATGGATGCTACTTCCGCCGAAGTGCCGGTTCCCGACTACGTCGCAGGACTGGAGAAGCCGGTGCGAGGGCTTAAGCTCGGCGTTGCCAAAGAGTATTTCGGCGAGGGATTGGACCCCGAAGTCAAAGAGTCTGTGAAAGCGGCAATTCAAAAGCTGTCGCAATTGGGCTGCGAGATAGTTCCGGTCTCGCTGCCGCACACCGAATACGCCATTCCGACTTACTACATTGTGGCGACCGCCGAGGCTTCGTCGAACCTGGCCCGCTTCGACGGCGTTCGCTACGGCTACCGGGCCAGCGATGCGCGCACGCTTTCCGAAATGTACCGTCGTAGCCGCGATCATGGCTTTGGCGCCGAGGTGAAGCGGCGAATCATGTTAGGCACATATGCATTGAGCGCCGGATATTACGACGCCTACTATCTGAAAGCGCAGAAAGTGCGAACCCTGCTGGTCCGCGACTTCGAAGAAGCGTTCAAGAACGTGGATGCGATTGTGACTCCGACCAGCCCTACTGCCGCGTTCAAGCTGGGCGAGAAGGTCGACGATCCCCTCGCGATGTATCTCGCCGACATTTTCACGGTCACCGCGGACTTGGCAGGGATTCCCGGAATTTCTATTCCTTGCGGAGAGACCAAGGAAAATCTGCCGGTCGGATTACAGATTCTAGGCAAGCATTTCGACGAAGCTACAATCCTGCGGGTGGCCCATGCCTACGAGCAGGCGGCATAGGCTTCGATGTGGTGCTCCATTGCCTGTCTACAGCGGCTCGTAGTATCGTTCACCCGCGCAGGAGCGGCAGAGTAGTTTTCCATCACTACGTACTTCGCGGCGAAAGTTAATTCCTTCGCCACAGACTTCGCAAACAATTCGTTCGCCTTTGTATCCGGGAAATTCTTCCGGGGGCAGATCGACTTTCACCCACTCCGTGGTGAATAGATCGTCCTCGGACATTTCACGATAAGCCAGCATCTGCTGGCTATTTTTATTGGGCAGTTCAGGATGCATCTGCCGCGCCAGGGCTTTGGATGATTCCTTCGCCGCGACGCGCACGCCTTTGCCAGTGTTCACGTCGACGAAGGTGGCAGCCATTTTTCCCCAGTCGCGGAACTTGAGCGCACGTTTACCGAGACGGCAGCCGGTAACAACCGCGACAGCATCCGTCGCGCAACGATCGATTTCCACAAAAGTGACCAGGCGCTTGCGGTCGTTGCCGCGAGGATCGTCAATGCCAAGTTTCGTCAGGCCGAGCATAGCCAGACGGACCCCGAGGACCTGTCCGGCGCAGAGATGGCCATGCGCTACTTCGGCCTCCTGAAGATATTCGTCGAGAGATTTCATTTCAGCTGTTAGTTGCCGGTTGCCGATTGCATTCGATTGTAGCCCGCGAACCGGCGAAAGTCAGAAACCGCAACCAGTATCAACCAAACCAAGGAGAAGTTGCATTATGAATTCAAGCTCAATTTCAAAATCGAGAACAGCTCTTGCGATTGTGTTGTCTATTTCGCTGATAGCAACCGGCTGCAGCGCGCAGTGGATTAGTATCGCACTCGCGGACTTGCCAGCGCTAACGCAGATGGCGCTGAACCTCGGCACCATCATTACCACGCTGGAATCCGGCCAGCAAATTAACCCCACGGAGGCTGCTTCCATCCAGAACATCTCGGCGCAAGCGAGCAAAGACTTGAATCTGTTGGCCACGCTTTACAACCAATACAAGGCGAACCCGAGCACCGGCACTCTGCAGAAAATCCAGAGCGCGATCGCGGACATTAACCAGAGCCTGCCGGCCCTTCTGCAGGCAGCGCACATCAGTGATCCAGTTCTGTCGGTCCGGGTTACGGCGGGAGTCAATTTGATCCTGACTACAGTCGCGAGTTTTGCGACGCTGATACCACAAACTGCAGCTTCATCCGCAGCGCAACCTGCTGCCCGAGAAACCACCCGCCAGCAAGTTGCCATTCCTACAGTGAGCGACTTGAAGAAGCAGTGGAACCTGCAAGTGTGCGGCCCGACAAATAACTCAGCGCTTAACTTCGGCGCGGGGTGCACGGTCAGATAGTTATCCCGCTGCCAGTGCCTCTACCTGCCTCATAGAGAATGACGCGCAGGTAGAGGCGTTCTTGATTATTTTCGTTTCCAGCGGGCTCCGTCTTTCGTGATTTCTACAATGATGCCAAGGGCGCCGAGTTCGGCGCGGATCGCGTCTGATACTTTGAAATTGCGCGATCGGCGCGCCGTTTCCATTTCTGCGACTTTCGTTTCAATGTCGGCGTCGGAGAGTTGCTGTGCTCCAACCGTTTCGAGCAGCTCTTCACTGATCTCGTTCTCGCGACCTTCGGCTTTCGCCCATTCCACAATGCTGCGAATTTTCGGGCCGTCGTCGTCTTTCAGCACCGCGAAAAGCTCGTCAAATCTTTGTAGCGACGTCAGTAGAGCGGGAACGTCATCTTTCTTGAATTGTCTCGCATCCATCGCAGCATTGGCTTTTCGCACCATATCAAAGATGGCTGCCTGCGCCTGTGCGGTGTTAAGGTCGTCGTCCATGCCCGCGTGCATTCGCTCGTTAGTTTCGCTCGCCAACTCGGACATCCCCTCAGTTGCGCCTGCTGGGAACTGTCCGGTAATCAAACGCGACTGAAAGTTCCGCAACCGCTCCACCGACACCGCGGCTTGCTTCAGTCCATCGAAAGTAAAGTTGAGTTGATTGCGATAGGGAACCGAAGCCAGCAAAAATCGGATGGAGGACGGCTTGTGTCCCTTGAGCACGAGATCGCGCAGCGTATAAAAGTTCCCCAGGCTCTTGGACATTTTCTCGCCCTCGACCAAGAGAAAGCGCACATGAAACCAGAAGCGGACAAACATTTTTCCGGTGAGCGCCTCGGACTGCGCGATTTCGTTTTCGTGGTGGGGAAAGATCAGATCTTCGCCCCCAGCGTGCAGGTCGAAAGTCTCACCCAATTCCTCCATTGCCATGACCGAGCACTCGATGTGCCAGCCCGGACGCCCCGGCCCGATCACTGTCTCCCACGAAGTCTCGCCCGGCTTGGGTGCCTTCCACAAAGCAAAATCACGCGCGCTGTCTTTTTCGTATTCGTCCACATCCACGCGCGCCCCGTCTTCCATCCCGGCAAAATCTTTCTTGGAGAGCTGTCCGTAAGCGGGAAACTTCGCAATCCTAAAGTAGTAGGACCCATCTTCCGCCCGATAAGCGAATCCCTTTGTTTCCAGTTCAGCGATAAATTCCGCCATCTCCGGAATATGCTCCGTCGCGCGCACCAGAATCGGCTGCTCTATGTTCAACGCGGAGATATCTTCGAGAAACGCCTTCTCGTATTTTGCCGTGTATTGCTGAACGCTCACGCCGTCACGCGTTGAATTTCGGATAATCTTGTCATCCACGTCAGTAATGTTCATCACGTGACGCACCTTGTAGCCGCTCTGGCGCAGAAAACGACGCAGAATGTCCACGGCAATAAACGTCCGCAGGTTCCCGATGTGTCCATAATCGTAGACCGTGGGCCCGCAAGCGTACATGCGAACTTGGTTATCCACGAGTGGCCGAAACTCTTCCACCTTGCCCGAGAATGTGTTGTAAAGACGAAGCGCCATAGTGAGGACCGAAACCGAAAGCAGAACCGTTCATTCTAGGGGCACGAAAGAATGAGGGTCAAATCAGATTGACGCTTCTCGCCCAGGTGTGAATCACGTCAGGTTTTCTTCCAGTCCGTCATGGACTTCAACTCGTCCATGATTTCCCTCAACCTCTGTTCGCGCCTCGTGTGATCCTGCTCTGCACCAAAGACTGTTTTGGGCGTTTGCTGATAAGCTAGATTTAGCTTCTGGATTTCGGCGATCTCCCGCCTCAGTACTTCGACTCGTTCTCGAATGCTCCCATCCATTTAATCAAGGTTACTCCATGCGATTCCGTGTTAGCAGAACTCGCGGACCTTCTGCCGCTACTGCGTGACCTCCAAGGACTCTTCCCGCCTCCAGATCGACAGTCCAAGCGCTCCGCTCGCGAGGGCGCCCAGCGTCGCGAATTGCGCCTGGTCGGGAATGGGAGTTGTCAAGGAAGCACTGGGCCGGAAATCCTCGTTGGTCGGATCGTCCGCACTTTTCGTCTGACCAGCGTTGATGGACTTACCGGGGATGGTTTCGTAGGCGTAGCCGGTTAGTGTGGCGGTGATGCTCCTGTTGGCAGTCTTCACTCGAAGGCGGGCCCACCCGAAATGAAACTTTCCATCTATCTCGAATTTCAGTCCGAGATAACGATTCTTGACGCCTTTGCCTCCGTCCACCCATGGCCCAGCCCAATTTGATTGGGAATTGGTGCTGGTGCGCAAATCCCGGCGTATACCCATCAGGATGCCTGGTACCGAGAGCGCCTCAAAAGTCCCATCGTTAACTTTGACTCCGGGCCATAGCGCCATCGCGTAACGGTCGTTTACTCGGACTTGGTTTAGTCTCGTCGTCGAGGAGTTAATCGCATCACACCCTTTTTCTAGAAAGTTAGCGCAAACCTCTATATATGAGCACCGCGGGCCCGAAGAGCAACCATTCTCGACGAGCAAGAAATCGGTCTTACCATCATGGTTGAGATCCAGCTTATATACTCCGTTTATCTTCACATCTGTAGGAGTGTAGACAATCTTGGCATCTGCGGAATTCGGGGCAATAAGAGCTCCCACCCCCGCCGCACTGGCCGCGAGTGCGTACATGTTGAGCCGATGATGGGTGGATTCGGAAAGCTTGGAAGGCGTCTTGCGACCGCCGGCGGAATGTTTCATAAGATCTCCTCGGATTCCGGGACTTCGAAGATGAAGATAAGGTACTGCGCTTTGACTCAGCAGTCAGTGACTCGCCTCACATTTCGTTGTCATGCGTTGACCAACCCGATCAACTTTGTCATGCGCCAACATCGAAATCCTCAGGTGCGAGTCGAATTGCATCGCCCTTGGGTCCTAACCCGACTTTATGCGAGGATGCGAGGGGCACGATGCCGCGGGAGAAGCGACAAGGCTTCCAAAAAGATATGCGTGAGAGCAAGGTTTCTGCTCTCCTATAAACAAGATTCCCTTTGTGAGCAATCGAAGTCGCCGTTATAATCTGGCGCGGGAACCAATAATTATGTCGATTGACGCAGCTTTTCAGGGACTGCCGCTGCAGTACATACCAGACAGCGAGGCTCGTCATCGCTTGCTTTTTGAAAACAGCATGGACGGGATTCTTCTCACCTCGCCGGATGGCAGAATTTTCGACGCAAACCCCAGCGCTTGCGCCATCCTGAATCGCACACGGGAACAGATCATCGCCGCTCGGCGAGAGGGTCTGATGGATAATTCAGATCCCGAGTTAGCGCGCTTGGTTGAAGAACGGAAGCGTACGGGAAAAGCACATGGCGTACTGACGGCTCTACACCCTGACGGAACCACATTTCCCATCGAGATATCCTCGGTCGTCTTCCCTGATACTGAAGGGAATGAGTTTAGTTGCATCATCTTTCGCGACATCAGTGGCAGAAAACACGCCGAGGCCGAACGCGAGCACCTGATCAACGAACTCCAGGGAGCCCTCAGCAAGGTAAAGCTGCTGAGCGGCTTGTTGTCCATCTGTGCATCGTGCAAGAAAATCCGTAACGAGGACGGCCAATGGGAGGTTCTTGAGACTTACATCCGCAACCGATCTGCGGCTGACTTCACCCATGGCTTCTGCCGGGAGTGCCTCCAGAAGCTTTACCCGCAATTCCCTCAGCCCTGAGAACTCACAGTGCTCAGGGTGTTCCGCTGTGTCGGTGGAAAGCGAACGAACCCGTAGTCCAAGGCAACTGATTTCTCGTTGCGGTTTACCTGGAAAGTCTCTTCTATCTCTTCTCGGATCGGAATCCACACTTCGCCCAAGAATAATTAGGTACTCTTCCACGATGTGCGTGCGAGCTCGCTTTATGGAGTTTTCTGTCGCTTTACCTTCTGCAAATAACATTCCGCATGAACGGCCTGCCCGTCCTCATCGGTTTTGGCGGTTTCAAGGTCTACAGGTTTGTGACAGAGGGCGCACACTGCAAGTTTGGTCTTGGGAACAGAGTCGAAAACGTCCTGGCATGCGAGGCAGCCTACCTTGTTTTGGACAGAAACGCATTTCGCGTGCCTAAGGCATGGCCGGGATTGCTTCCGTCCGACTACCGCACTCCGTCCACCAGGAACAAGTCCGACAACTCTCGGGAGAACGAGTAGCCATAACTCTGGCCGTCTGCGGTCATGCGCACATTCACGATGGTCGTTACTCCCGCAACATCGCTGGGAGCCAAGGTTGTGATCAGTTCGCGCTTCCCGGTCGCAAGCTCAAGCCGGTAAAGAGGCGCCGAAGTTTTGTCATCGTGATAAACATAGACCGATCGACCGTCTGCGGCCCAAGTGATCCAAATGTCCTCCGGCAACCAGCCCGGAATCAATCGCGGCTCTCCTCCGGTGATCGGGTAGAGTCCGCCCCGCTCACTCAGGTCGCGGGCAAAAAAGGTTTGGCCGTTTGGTGAAAGGATGTGGCCCTCAAAATGGTTCCGGCGTAAGGAAATCGGAGGAGTCACACTGCTCGGCGGTCCTCCGGAGATGCTCTGGATGTACATCTTCCATCCGTGACCATCGTCGCCGGCGTAATAGATCGCTTTTTCGTCGGGCGTGAAACCCATCGAAGCGGCTTCCTGTATGCCGTTCGCATTTATTTTCTGGATCTCTCCCACGCCCGTTGGCACCAGAGCAAACCCCGCCAGATTCACCGTGATGGCGTTAGAAGCCAAAACCTGTTTTGCGTCCGGCGAAAGCACCGGCTCGCTGTACTGTCCGAGTTTTATGGCGGGTAAGCCGTCGGTTCTTCGCACGAAGGCCAAGCCCGAAGCGCCTGCTGCCGAGCCCCAGTCGTCAAACGAAATCAAAGTGCCGTCTGACGAAATATCCCGGAGCGTTGCATAGTCGAGCCAGCTCAGGTCGCGTTCCTTCTTATCGGTCGGGCCGCGGAATTGCAGTCCGCTTCTCCACGATTCTTTCGAAAGCAGCACTCTCCCATCGCGCGACACATCGTGAAGCCGGAGGATGCCGGGCAGTCGAAGAACCACACGCTGTTTTCCATTGAGCCCGAGACCAATTATTTCATTCGCCCATCCCTCTGTCCGGGTGGCCCCCACCCAGACCTCTTCACCCGACCGAGACCACGCCAAACCCTCCGTACTGATAAACCCCACAGAGCGGAGCAGTTGCTTTCCATTGCGGTCAACGGCAATCACCCAACCCGCATCGCCATCAACCGAACTGAATTCGACAAACGCCACAGCGTTGCCATGCGGCGCAATTCGCAAGTATCCGAGAGGGTGAGTGCTCTCGTAGAGCACCTTCCCGTGAGGAAACTCCACGCGGTACTTTCCTCCGACTTGTCGAATGACGGCCATCTCGCTGCCGTCGGCGCCCCAATCGGCAGCCAGCACATCGTTAGCAACTTCCCGCGGCGTGCCGCCGCCCAGGGGCACCAGCCCTAAGGTTCCCTGGCAAAGCCCGAGATAGCGGTCCTTGCAGCCCACCGAAATCGCCAACTGCGAGGCAGACACTGCGAACAACGTGGAGTTGATGAGATTCAATGGGCGCGACTCGGGAGTATCGGGCAGCGCGGAGTAGAGCTGAACCGGCTGCCCGTTCCAGCTGGCGCTGTAATAGATGGAGGTACCATCCGACGCAAACCGCGCCGCATAAACCAATCCGCGATCAAACGTCAGTTGATGATAAGTCGGCAGCGCTACCGAGTTGCTGCGTGCTCCCAGCATCCAGCTTCCCGCAGCCACGAAAACCAGCACAATCGTGCTGGCTCCAACCATCATCACCTGTTTAGCAGACGTTTTCTCTTCGGCGGCAGCAACTGCAACCCGGGCAGTGCCGGTTCCCGTGCTCGTCGAAGAGGTTCCCGACAGACCTTCGAGATTGAACGCCAAATCCCGCGCCGATTGAAACCGTTGCAGCGGATTTTTCTCGAGGCATCGCCTGACAATGCGCTCCAATGCGGGCGAAATGGGTTTACCAGTAAGACTCAGCTCCGGCGGATCCTCTTTCAGGATCGCGGTCATGGTCTCGGCGGAAGTATCGTGCCGGAAGGCACGCTGTCCGAAGAGCATTTCGTACAAAATCGTCCCCAGCGCAAAAATGTCGGAGCGGGCATCCGCAGGTGCGCCCTTCACCTGCTCAGGAGACATGTACCCCACTGTGCCGAGCACGGCACCAACGGACGTGGGCAAGGCCTCCATCGTCGCGCCGTCGTCCGGTGATGCTTCCGACCGCGCCAGCTTTGCCAATCCAAAATCGAGAATCTTCACCCGCCCATCGCGGGTCACGAAAAGATTTTCCGGCTTCAGGTCGCGATGAATGATTCCTTTGTCGTGCGCCGCCGGCAGGCCCTGCGCGATTTGAATGCCGTAATCGACGGCTCGCCGCAAAGGCACGGCCCCACCGCTCAACTCCTCTCGCAGTGATTGACCCTCCAGGCACTCTGAAACCAGATAAGGCGCACCCTCATATGTGCCGATGTCGTGAATAGAAAGAATGTTGGGATGGTTCAGCGCCGCGATCGCCCGCGCCTCGGTTTCAAATCGCCGCAGCCGATCGGCGTCTCTGGTGAACGCTTCCGGCAAGACTTTGATGGCCACATCACGGCCAAGCCGGCTGTCTCTTGCACGGTAGACTTCGCCCATGCCGCCCGCACCGAGGGGCGATTGAATTTCGTAAGGACCAAGTTTTGTGCCAGAGGCGAGAGGCATTCGTGTGGGCCATTATAACGCTCACTCAGCAGGCGGGATCGAGCCCATACCTGCTGGGCGACTGGTTGGCTAATCGGAAGCGACCTGAAATCGTTCTATCGGATTGGTACTGGGAAATCCTCTTCGAGCAAGTTACGGGTCGGATACCGTTCCTTCACGGGTGGTATGATTTTGAGACTGTCTATGACAACGCTCATTCACGCAACTCCTTCTCCCTCCGAGCAGCAGACTTTGGCGTACGATCCGCTGCTCGACGACGTTGGATACATGACCTGCATGACCCTGGTGCTGCTGGGAAATTACGCGCAGACCGGGCATCTCGGTGGACCGCTCGCATACACACCGTACAACGTTGCGGCGCATTTGATCGGTCCTGAAAACGGCGGACTCCGTTTCGATTACCGCCGGCCGAAACATCCTTACTCCGACAAGTTCATGCTCGCGGCGGGCCACTCGATCCCCACGTGCTACGCGCTGTGGATGATCATGGGCCAGGCCCTGTATCGCAAGTATCAGCAGACCGGCGATCCGCGTTATCGCGTCGATCCTCAGGTCGCGATGCTGCCCATCGACGCGTTGGGATTCCGGCGGGGCGCGGGCGCGCTGAAGACGCTGCTGCACGAAACGGATTTGGAAGACCATCCACTTTTCGCGCAAGCGAAGGGCCGCGGCATTCGTGCGCTCTCGGGGCATGCCGAAAGCACCGACGTCACCAACGACGTAAACGGCGGACCTTCGGGCATCGGCATCGCGACGGCCGCTGGCAAAGCGGCGTTCTGGGATGTGGCGGGCGCGCCAGAGTCGCCAAAAGTGATCGCGCTGGAAGGGGAATTCGCGCTCACGGAAGGCCACGCGCAGGAGTTGAAGACGCAGGCGCTCGCGCTGCAAGTGGGAAAGCGTTTGCGCGTGATGGTCTCCGACAACAACGCGGGCATCGACGATCGCCTGATTGGCGGCGTCATCGCCGCGCAGTTCGATGGCTACGATCTCGTGAATCAATGGACGTCCTATGGATGGAACGTCTTCACGCTATCGAACGGTAACGATTACGGCCAAGTGGCCGCGGTGCTGAAAGCAATGGACGCCGTGGACCCGCACGACCGTCGTCCAATCGTCGCGATCGGCAAAACGATCAAGGGCTACTGGCCCACAGCCGTCGACGGAAAAATCCCCGGCTACGGCGATCAATTGGTGAGTTACCCAAGCCATCCCTACGCGCTGAAGATGAACTCGGAGTATTTTGTCGCGCTGGCGCAGACGTTCGAGAAGCATTACGGCGTGGAGTTCGAAGGAATTCGCAAGGGTGCGGTCAGCAACAATCGCGAGAGATTGATCCAGTTTAAGACGAACATCGACGTCGTGATGTCGCTGCTCGACCGCAATGGATTGGGCGATCGCCTCGCCGATCGCCTCGTGGAAATCGGCGACACCGTGCGCGACGACGTGAAGTTGCGCATCTCAGCCTCGAGCGATCCGTTCCTCGACGATCGCCTGCGCGTCGCGGCGCTACCTGAAGGACCGCAGAAACTCTCGATTCGTAATGCGATTTCCGGTGCGGAGAAGCAAGTCAGCATTGCGCTGTTCAAGAAACCGGGCGAGGTAGCCGGAGCGCGGCGCGCAATTTCCGAAATCATCAAGTGGATGAATTACGTCACTGACGGACGATTCTTCACGGTGGCCGCCGACCTTTCGGAGTCGATCAACGTGGAGCACGGCAGCTTGTGGGGACACTACAGTCCCACGGACAATCCGCTGGGCACGCGCTTGAAAGCGCCGATTCAAGAGGCGGGCAATGTTTCCACTGCCATCGGGCTGGTGAGTCAAAGCGCTTCCGTCGATCCCGAAAAATTCGCCGGCGTTTGGGCTTTGAGCGGCACCTACGGAGCGTTCACGCCGCTGATGTACACTCCGGCGCGCGTCTGGAGTCAACAAAAACAGGACAGCAAATTCCGCGTCGGCGTGCTGCATATTCTCGCCGCGCACTCCGGCCCTGAAACCGCGGCTGATGCGCGCACACATTTCGGCATCTTCGCGCCGCAAGTGTGGAAGCTGTTCCCGCGTGGTCAGGCGATCAATCTGAGCTTTTGGGATTACAACGATGTCGCGCCCGGCTATTTCGCAGCCGCAGAAATCGCAGCGCGCGATCCGCACGTGGGCATCATTACGCTGGAAGTGGCGCGTCCCGACTTCGCGGTTGCGGACCGCAGCCATTTCGCCGACACTGATCTGCGCGCCGCGGCAAAAGGCCTATACGTGATCCGCGATTTCGCGCCGGGCAAGCCGCGCCACGGTTACGTGATCGCGCAAGGATCAAGTTCCACTGTGAATCTGGTGAAAGTGCTGCCGAAACTCGAAGCCGAAGGTGTGAACGTGAAGGTGATCGCGGCGATCAGCGAGGACTTGTTCGACCGCCAACCGAAAGCGTATCGCGATTCCGTGCTGCCGCCCGAAGCTCGCTACGATTTAATGGTGGTATCAACAGGCACGCGACGCATGTGGCCTCTGCGCAACCTCGGTCCATTGACGGATGAATATTCACTCACGTCCGACTTCGACAATTCATGGAGAAGCGGCGGCCTCGAAGCGGAAGTGATCGCGGAAGCGCATCTCGATCCCGATTCGATTTTCGCAGGCGTGGAGCGATTCGCAAACGAACGCGAGCGCCGCATGGGTGATCAACGCGAAATGATCGGTTAGTCGAGTGGGATGTGTGCACTTGTCGTTGGTGCGTATTTCCAGAGCCCGGCCGGTCGAGCGGCATTCAGTTAGGTTTGATCTCGATCATCAGGGCAACCAACGCAAGCGCGAGCGGCGGGCGGGGATCCAATTAAGAATCGATTAGCGGTTCTCGACGGGAATCTTCGTGCGACGAGTTCAGTGCGACTTGGCCGATTCATCGTTCACCCGTGTCTGGTTCGTGATCCAGTTCACCTCCCAGGTCTTGCCTCCGTCATCCGAAAATGCCTGTTCAAAGTGGGGCCTTTTCGTAGCGGTGTCCGACCAAATAAATCGAACATAGACGGCTCTACCTTTCCATGGCTCCTGGTCGAAGAACTCGCCGCGTCCATTCTTGAACTCGCCGATCATGGGTTGAGCTAAAATGCCATCTTTGCCGTTGGCCCAATAGATACTCCACTGGTGGGACTGGGCATTGTATAGCCGGAGGGTCAGACCCTCGATATGACCCTGTGAGCTATCAGTTTCGAATTCTTCCAGGTTGGCACGCCCATTCCAAACCTTTCGAGTGACAGAAGTTCCATCGAAATCGGCCCAGGTCGTGGAGCCTGCCAAGCGATCCTTCAAGCGGGACAAGTGAATGTTCCAACTGCCGCTCTCAAAGTCGAAATCGTGCTGCCCGTCCTTTTCTGCGGAACTCTGCTCAAGGCTAGTTCTCGGCGCTTCCGAATTCTGCTGTGCAGAATCGTCGTTTACTCGCGTGTCGGTCGTGATCCAGTTCACTTCCCAAGTCTTGCCCTCATCAATGGAGAAAGCTTGTTCAAAATGGCAAGAGTTCGGAGTGATGTCTGACCAGACATTTCGAACTAAAGTATTTCTGCCGTTGATCAGTTCCATGTCGAAAAATTCTCCACGGCCATTCTTGAACTCGCCGATTGTTGCGGGCACGCTGAGGGCACCACTCTTACTGCTGGCGTAATAAAGACTCCACTGGTGGGATTGTGGGTTGTAAAGGCGAAGAGACAGATTTTCGATGTGACCTGTTACGGGTCCATCGGCTTCGAGTTCCACAAGATTGGCGCGTCCATTCCAAATCTTTCGAACGACCGAAATACCGTCGAACTCGGCCCAGGTGTCTGACCCCGTCAAGGGATGGAGGCGGCGCGATCCGTGAGATTTCCAGGTACCGATCTCGAAGTCGAAATCGTGCTGCCCATCCTTTTCTATAGCTGGTTGGATGGCTGTCGAGGCCTCTGAAGTCTGCCGTGCGAGTCCATCGAGAGGCTGCAAAATAGCAATCGCGCTGCACAGGAGAAAATAAGTTCGAATATGCTTGAGAGTGTTCATTCCGTCTCCCTATGGATCTTTGCGATCCTTCGTGACCGTCGGACAAATCTAAAGCCCCGAGTGGTCTCCCGCAATAGCCACTTTAGTGTGTTACGATATAACCACTTCAGGGGTTGCTGTGGAATGAAACGCGTTCCCGCCACGTTCCTCCCGCCAATTACGGTCGACTCCCGCGCCAAAAGTCCCATGCACCGCCAGCTCTACGAGTGGTTCCGGCGCGCCATCGTCACCGGTCAAATGCGGCCAGGGCAGAGAGTACTTTCGACCAGAAGTCTGGCCACCGAGCTGAAGATTTCTCGAATTCCGGTCTTGAACGCATACGAGCAATTGCTTGCCGAAGGGTACTTCGAAACTTTCGTCGGATCTGGCACGTGCGTGGCCGGATCCATCCCCGATGACATAGCAACTCCAACGCGGGGAAAAGGGCAGAAGACGTTCCCGGAGGAAATAATCAGGAAGGTAGGTCTGCGGCGAATTTCACGTCGCGCAGTCGCATTGACGCACTTGCCTGCGCAATCGTGGCTGAACATCGTGGGTGCGTTTCGGGTAAGCTTACCCGCGCTGGACCATTTTCCGCTGGGTGTTTGGTCGAAACTGGTGGCGCGGCATTCTCGAAAGCCGGCCCGGGGCATCATGGGCTACGGCGATGCCATGGGGTATTTGCCGCTCCGCGAGGCAATCGGGGAATACCTGGGAGCAGCTCGCGCGGTGCGATGCGACCCATCGCAGATTATGGTGACGACCGGGTCGCAGCAGGGTTTGCAGCTTACCGCACAGGTTTTGGTGGATCCGGAAGACCGGGTCGGGATAGAAGAGCCGGGCTATCCCAGCGCACGACAGGCCTTCATAACTGCTGGCGCTCAGTTGATTCCAGTCCCGGTGGATCAGGAAGGGATGAACGTGCCCGAGTTCATTCGTCGTAGCCAGAAGGCGCGTGCCGTCTATATCACGCCGTCGCATCAATATCCTCTCGGCATGACGATGAGTGCCACGCGCCGTATGCTTCTCCTGAGTTGGGCGGTTCGCAACGGTGCCTGGATCATCGAAGACGATTACGATAGCGAGTACAGGTTCGGAAGCCGCCCGATTGCTTCGTTGCAAGGCCTGGACACAGACGCGAGGGTTATTTATGTTGGGACCTTCAGCAAAGTCATGTTTCCCGCCCTGCGCCTGGGTTACGTGGTTGTTCCCAAAGACCTACTGCCGGCATTCTGCGCTGCTCGGGACGCCGCCGATGTCTTTTCATCGACGCTCTATCAGCTGGTCATGACCGATTTTATCCGCGAGGGGCACTTCGCTCGTCACATACGCCGCATGCGAATGTTGTATATGGAGCGTCGAAAAGCACTGGTAAAGGCGATCCACGCCCAAATGGGGGATACGCTCGAGGTGATTGGCGCTGAAGCGGGGATGCATTTAGCGGCATTGCTGCCATCCGGCACCGACGATGTGGCGGTCTCGAAAGATGCTGCCCGGAGGGGAATTTCGGCAACGCCCTTATCGACCTGCTATTTGAGGCCGCCAGCAAAGGCCGGTGTCATTCTTGGCTACGGTGGCACCAACGCGAATCAGATTCACGAGGGAATACGCAAGCTGAACATGAGTGTACAAGGCCTTCGGGTTTAACCGTCACTCGAGCACAATTACCGGAGACACGAGCTGAACCTAGGGATTCGTGGACAATCTCCGACCGTCTGAATCAGAACACTATGGTGCGGCCTACTAAACCAATTTGCGGCGTGCCATATTCTCGACGCCTTCAAAACAAAAATAGCTCCATGTACACATCGGCTCGCTCGTACGGAGAGGGGATTATTCGGCTCGGATCGATGTGCTTGAATCCTACGGATTCATACAGTCGAATCGCAGGCGTCAGTGCATGGTTGGTTTCGAGATAGAGCCTTCGTGCACCCGCATTTCGTCCCTCTTCGATCGCCGCTGCAAGCAGCCTGCGACCGATTCCCGCTCTCTGATATGCCGGCTCGACAGCCATCTTCGCCACCTCGAATTCTTTGTCTCTGATGCTAACCAGCGCACAGCAGCCCACGCAGCGTTCGCCGGCAGTTGCGAAGAAAATCTTCCCGCCAGAGTCCAGAATCATTGCCTGCGGATCGGCCAGAACCGGCATTTCCTTCGGCTCTATGCGGAAGAAACGGGTGATCCATTCCTCATTGAGCCTTCGGAATGCGGCCGCGTCCCCTGGCTGAAACTGCCGGATGCTGATTTCGGCTGCCGATGACGACTGTTCCTTGGCCAGACTCATGTGCATAACCCCTCCTTGATCCTCCACGATAGAATCTGGGTAAAGATATGTCCAATATCTGAATTGTCTATACTAAGACGAGCTGAGTATGAAACAAGAAATCGAGTTCAGGCATTTACGTTACTTTCTTGCCGTCGCAGAAACCCTGCACTTCAGCAAGGCCGCGGCCCAGTTGGGGATGGCGCAACCGCCGCTCAGCCAGCAGATCAGGAGTCTTGAGCGGATACTCGGGTATCCCTTGTTCCAACGCACAACCCGCGGGGTTCGCCTGACCAAGGTCGGAGAGTATTTCAGGGAGCGTGCGCGGAATACCGTCACCAAGATGCAGGATGATGTGGAAATGGCGCGACGCCTGGGAAGCGGTCACGAGGGCGTTCTGACCGTGGGATTCAGCGGCTCCGTGATGCTCACCACACTGCCCAAAGCCATCGAACGCTATCGCCGTCTATATCCGAAGGTCGAATTACGATTGCGAGAGCTGGTCACGGCTGAGCAAATGCCCTCTCTGCTCGATGGAACGCTGGATTTGGGTTTCCTTCGCGACGGCGAACCGCAGGATGGGCTGGCGCTTGAATCGATCTTACGGGAACGATTTATTGCGGTCCTTCCCACCCGGCACAGGCTCGCCAGTAAAGTCACAATTCGTCCCGGAGATCTCCGAAACGAGCCGTTTGTACTTTTCGCGCGGCGGATGGGGCCTCTTGCTTTTGATCGGACTATCGCATGCTGCGAATCCGAAGGGTTCCGGCCAAATGTCGTGCAGGTGGCTCCGCAGTGGCCCACCGTAGTGCGCCTGGTCGCCGCCGGGTCCGGTATATCTTTAGCTCCCGCTTGTGTGGCGAATTTCGCCATGCCCGGAGTCCTCTACAAGAAAGTGCGCTCTCGCCATTGGTCGTCGATTGACATTGGGTTGAGGCCGAACCTCGACAATCCCGCCGTCGAAGCTTTACTGAGCATTGTGCGCAGTCAATTCTCGAAGCAGAAGGTGGGATCTGCGCCTCGCCGGACAGGGGAGTAAGAGATTGACCCAGTCCGGATCTGGAAGTGAACAATTACCCGGCCTGATGCGTATCAAAAGACAGTCAGGCGGAGGTGCGCGGGCTGTTACCTGACTCCGAGGATGCCATGATTTTGGCAAGGATGTTTACGATACTGTACTGGGCTTGGGTCGCGTCCGAGGTTTTGCTCCAGGTGGTGACGCGCACCAGCCGCGGCAAGGGAGAGCTCAAGGACCGCGGGTCGCTCCTACTGCTGTTGTCGGTGATCTTCGCCTCCATCTGGGCGGCTACGTGGTATCGCGACACCCACGGACCAACTATGTTCGCCGGCGCGCATTGGCTCAGGATAGCGGCGATGACACTGCTGGTCGTCGGGCTTGCGATTCGCTGGACAGCGATCCTCACTCTCGGGCGATCGTTCAGTACGAATGTGGCGATTCATGCGACCCAGACCGTACACAAAACCGGTCTCTTCCACTGGATGCGGCATCCCTCGTACACCGGGATGCTGCTGATCTTTACGGCCATTGGCTTAAGCCAGCGCAATTGGGTGAGCCTCGCGATCATGCTGGTCTTTCCCACGGCGGCCCTGCTCTATCGCATCCACGTCGAGGAAATGGCGTTGACCGAAGCGTTTGGCGAAGATTACTTGGAATACAGCCGAGTCACGAAGCGACTGGTGCCCGGGATCTACTGATGAACCATCCGGCTTAGGAGTCGCTCAGGCCGTCTGTCCAGCCATGGCATGGAGAGGCTCAGCTCCGGGATCGTGCTGGTCCTCGATCGTCGTCTCCTCCCACAACGTCCGATCCCGCAGCAGCGGGACACTAAGGCAGTATGCATGGCGTGGCCGGCCCGGTCGGCAACCACGTTGCCCAGAATCTGTTTTCCCAAGAGCGCGAGGTCGCCAATGAGGTCCAGCACCTTATGCCGCACGAATTCGTCGGCGAAACGCAGAGGCGGATTCTCTACGCCATCTTTCGTCAGGACCACGCAGTTCTCTCGCGATGCGCCTCGGATCAAACCCATATTGCGCAGCGTCTTTTCGTCCTGGCGGGAACCGAAGGTGCGAGCTGCAGCAATTTCGCGGAGGTAATTGCCATTCGACAGCTCCACCCTCAAGGTTTCCTTGCCGATCAGCGGGTGGGGAAAGTCGATGGTGTAAGAAACGGAATAAGTCTCCGCTGGATATACTGCGATAAACTTGTCGCCTTCGCGCATCTCCAGCCACGTGCGAATGCGAAGATAGGTTCGTGGACGCCGCTGCTTCCGGATTCCTGCCTGCTGAATCAGTTCCACAAAAGGCTGCGCACTCCCATCGAGAATCGGCAGCTCCAGGTTGTCCAGTTCGACGATGGCATTATCAATGCCGGTTCCGATGAAAGCGGAAAGTAAATGCTCGGTGGTGGAAATCAGTACGCCCTTCTTCATCAGGCTGGTCGCGTAGCTGACGCGCGCGACGTTCCGGCTAATGGCCTCGACCTCAAAACCGTCAAGATCGACGCGATGAAATACAATGCCAGAACCCGCAGGTGCGGGCAAGATTCGCAAATGGACGGGAGCACCGCTGTGTAGACCTACCCCAGCGCATTCCACCGCCCCACGAATTGTTTGCTCGTGTCTCAGCCTTACTTTCTCTTATCTATTGTTAGATGAAGAGATTACAGCCCGGGGCAGTAAGTCTGGCTGTGGTAATTTAGCCACAGTTCGTGGGTTTTAGCCGACCCAAGTATGAGGCGATTGGCCATAAAGCTATCCCTCACATGAACTTAGCCTGTGAAAAATCAACCCGCGACCGGGTCACTTCCTGGGTACAGGTTTGTTCGGATCATAGGTAACATCGGCCGCGAACATCGAGTCGCTCAGTCCCTTGTTGTAGCTGATGGAGTTCAAGAAGCGCTGGCTGGACATGTCCCCGTTGTAGAAACGCGTCACGCTGTAAGGCGTCATGACGCCCTGTACCGGCCGGTAATTGTCAAAGACTTCGTCTTCGATATTGCGTTGCTTATCCGTCGGATCGCGCCAGGAATAAGTCTTCTTCACCGGGAGGTGGGAATTCGTATCGATGCACAAGGTAACGCTCTGGTCGTTCGAGGTCATGACCGTGACTTGTTCCGCATCCTTCTGCGCGGCGATCGTGTGCCCTTCGTAGAACAGAGCGATTCCCGGTTCGGATAGCCATTTGCGAATCACCCAGTCCAGCGAATATTGGCGTCGCCGTAGATAATCGCTCACCGCCTTGGGGTCATCGGTGCGCGTGCCTTTGTAGGTGATTTCAAAACCCTTATCGCCGCGGTAAACGTACACGACATCACGCTTCTTGGTGAGTTCGACGCGCTCTTTGTCAGGGAATTTGTAGAAGCGCCAGTACAGGACTCCGGTGCCCTCTGATTCTCCCAAGTGAAAGCTGTAAGTGCGACCTTCCTGGCTGACGTCTTCGATATTCAGATAGGCATTTCCGCCCAGAGCCTCAACCATTTGATCGAGCAGCGTTTTGGCCTTGCGGGCATTCTCCTGATCGACCGGAACGGATTGTGAGGCGGTCGGGGGCGAGGCTGTGTTCGCCTGCCCGAAGGCGAACGCACTTAACAAAAAGACAGATAGAAGATATTTCATACTTTCCATGGATTAGACGCCGACATTGCCATTGTAGCTGCCCTGTCTAGGCCTGGTTCCTTATGTGTACCTTCGTGTCCTTCGTGGTTAATGAAGTACAAATGCTAGAACCACGAAGGACACGAAGGTACACAAAGAAACGAGTTCTACACGGTTTTATCCCGCCAGCACGGCCCCGCCGTTCACGTTGAAGACTTCTCCGGTGATGAAACCTGCCGCTGGCGTACACAAAAACAGAATGGGCGCTGCAATTTCCTCTGGTTTCGCTACCCGTCCCAACGGAATGGTCGCAAAGATTGCAGCCCGGCTCTTGGGATCGTTCAGCGCGGCAGCCGACATGTCCGTATCCACCCAACCGGGCGCCACGCAATTGACATAGATGCCATCGCGAGCCAGTTCGGTGGAAAGCCCTTTGACCATGCTGATCAGCGCACCCTTAGTGGCAGCGTAGTCGCAATGAAAAGCTTCGCCACGTTGTCCAGCGGTGGAACTAACCAGAACGATGTGACCTGCTGCAGCGCCGGACTTCTCTTGCTTCTTCATTTGCGCAACCGAATGTTTAATCAATGCGAAGACGCTGTCCAGGTTGATGGCAGCCGTCCTGCGCCATTGCGAATCATCCATCTGATCGACCGGAACGTCTTGTGCCGTCCAGATCCCATGATTGGCAACCAGGATATCAAGCCGGCCGAAATGATCGACAGCGCCGGCCACCAGTTCCCGCGCCGTCTCCGTTCCAGAAAGATTGCAGGCGATCGCGGCGCACTTGTCCCCGCCCAATTCCTCGACCAGCCGATCGGCCTGCGCTCTTCGATTTCTCATAGCTGAAAAGCACGCGCGCACCCGCATCCACAAACATGCGCACTGCAGCCGCGCCGATGCCGCGCGAACCGCCGGTGATCAAAGCAACTTTGCCCGAGACGGAAAGACGCATACGCATAGTTTCAGGGTTCAAGTTCGAACTTGCAAGTGAGGGAGCGGACGATATGCTTCAGTAGAGTGATGAACTCAAAATTCGCGCCAGTGATGACCCACCCAGCCGGGCCGGAGCACAATGCTCCAGCCCGGCCAGGAAATGAGTCGTCGAGCGTAATGTTATTTCCCCCGACGAAATTGAACGCGCCAACAGGTCAGAAAGCGCCGGCCCGTTAGCCGGAACATAGGGGTTGCCCTTTTTCGTGATCGGGTTGGGGAAGTTGTCCCGGCTGCGGTAGCTGATGGTGCCGATGTTCCAGTTCCTCTCGATGAATTTGTCGATCGACACGTGGTCGGCATAGTCGTGCGTTGACATGGCCGCCAGTGGAATACTTGGAAATTACCAGCAGCGGGATGCGCGTGCCGTCGCCGAAGAAGTCCACCGGCTGCACGTAGCCTGAGTCGTAGTAGCCTCCGCCTTCATCGAAGGTGATGAAGATCGCGGTATCGTCCCAATACGGCGAATTCCTGGACCATATCCACGATCTTCTTGCGTGTACAACTCGAACACGTTGAGCTTCGAGGAAGACGGGATGGCCATCGATATAGCCGCTCGGTTTGGTGATCGAAACCGCAGGCAAGGTTCCGGTGGCGATATCCGAGTACAGGTTAACCACGTCCTGCATGTGTGCTGCGACCTGAGCCGGGTTCGACATGATCGCCGTGTCGTACTGGAACGGGTTGCAGATGTTGCAATATTCATCGGCGTTCGGCCCGTTGATTCCGTAGTTCAACTGGTATGGGTCGGGGACGTAGTTGTTCCACTGATCGCCGTAGTACTTCCAGGAAATACCGTTGGCGTTGAGGTTGGTCGCCGATGCTGGGCGTCGAGGACGGCGGAATCGTGAACGGCGTGTTGGCCGGATTGTGGTCAATGTAGGCATTGTTGCCGTTGCCGAAATAGCCCAGGGTTGTAGTTGTTCAGCAGATAGTAGTGGCCGGGCTCGCAGCGTGGGTCGACGCCGATGGACTTCAGATAGGTGACGACCGGTCCAACGCCGGGCTGGGTGGGATCGGCGCAATTGCTGTAGGATCCGCCGCCGTAAACCGGCGGGAGAACGGGTATCCGCCGCTCTCCCGTAACCATCTTCGCTGTACCAGTTGTTGGTGCGCGGATGCGGGATTTGGATTTTCGACTTCGTGACCACGCCCGCGTTGGTTTCGTACCCTTTCATACTTCTTACGTTGTTCGGCGGTTCGGCGGGATTGCCCTGACCATCGCTGAACCAGAGGGCATCGGCGTGACCGAACATGATGTGATTGGGCCCAGTGCCTCCAATGAAGGACTGATGGAAGTTGTCGCTCATCGTGTACTGGTCGGCAAGGCTAGTTGAAGTAGGGAGCATCGCCTTGCTGCACATTGTAAAAGGCGAGCGAGGTCGATCCTTCGCCGGTGGTTTGAGCGTCAGGAACGTTGGGCAGGTAGTTGTAGGTGAAGCAGGGAGGTTCGTTGCCATTGTCAGAGCAGAGCGGCGGCTGCGTGGTGCCGTTCGTGCCCGCTCCAACCGTGACTTCCACATAGGAGAACAGTTGGCCGTTGCAACCGGAAGGGTTCTCTGGGGTCGACGTGGGACAGGCTGCAATTCAACTGCTGCCACATCTGATAGAAGCGGTGAACCGGGCTCGCCGCATAGGCGTTGTAGGGGAAGGTCGTGGGGTTGGTGATCTGGAACGGTCCGGCGGGCAACGACGTGACGTTGTTAATACGCTCATCCGGCGTGTGACGTTTCTCCTGTGCCGCCGCTAGCCAAGGCAGCACCCTTAGCCTGCCGGCAATCCGGGTTCCGAAACCTGAGCGCACTGGGCAGGAGTCAGTTTCGGCATGCGATGGGCAAGCGGGGGAGCCAGAGAAATAACCATACTGGCCGCGAGGGACCGCCGACCAGTGGCGCCGGCAGGACGTTGCTGGGATATTCCTGCGTCGGCGGGGCGAGCAGGAAGGTGTCGGTATCGGTTGCGAAAAACTGTTGGGCATTGTTGAAGTTGGGACCGGGAATCGCGTTCTTGTTGGAATCCAGCTGGATGATACCTTCCGAGAGGAGGTTATTTATGGTCTCTCCACTCTTCGGTACATAGGTGGCGAAAACGTGATCGAAGCTGCGATTCTCGCCAATGATCACGATGACGTGCTTGATCGGGGTCACGGTCGTGGCGTGGCCGGTTTCACTGGTTTTGGTTGTGAAGCTGCGTTAGCAAAGGGAGCGGCGATTGCGAACTGGAACACAGCAAGAGTTGCCAGTCCGAGGCGCAAACAATGCACCCCTTTTGATGCCACAGAAGTGAGACTCATTTTTCCTCCGTTATCTTTCGGTTGGGGCTGCTATTGGTTTGTCTCGGACCAATTCGCTTCGATCCCCGGGCTCAGCGCTCAGGGTTCTACGCGAATCAGGCCCATCATTCCTCCGTCTTCGTGCTCCAGGAGGTGGCAATGGTAAAGAAAGTCGCCAATCGTGTTCGGATCACGAAAATCCATCCGAAGTGTGACACTGGGAAATGCGAGAGCTCTGTTGTCGTAATACGGGACGTTGATGGTATCGCGAAGAAAGGGCTCGTTTACGGGCTTGCCGCGATATTCCAGCAACATGAAATGCAACTGATGAATATGAAATGCATGAAGTTCGCTGGAACGGTTTTCGATGATCCAGTCCTCGACTGTTCCCTGCTTCACAACAATGTTGGGAACGCCTGATTTTGGATCGAACTGCATGGGGGTTTGGCCATCGACCGTGAGGTAAAATTCGGTTGCGCTGTTGGGATTGTTTGGCTCAAGAAGCTTTTCAGAAAAGTAAAGCCTGCGCGTTCGCGCCGGAGTGACGCTTCCCAGCCACGGTAATGGCGAAGGTGGAAGCGGCTGGGCTGAAGCTGGAAGCTCTGAGGGTGGCTTCGGTGCATCCTTCGAGGCGGTGATTATGGCCAGCGCGCGGTTGGGATCGTTCTCCCCGCCTGCTCCGGTGTCCACGGTTCTCGTGACCAGCAGTCCCGATTCACCGGCAGGTGGTCCCTTGATAATGAATTCCACTCTGCGCTCCCGGCGGCACCGCAAGATGGGTTTGCCAATCGACAAAGTCTCGCGGCATCCCAGCCGTGTTGAGCGGCACGCCATCCATGGCCACAAGGCCGAGTGGCTGCGGTTTGTGACCGAACAGAACTGCCAGATTGAGGTAGGTAATTCCCGATGCATTCACCACCCGCCAGAGCTGCCGTTCGTCCGGCTTCATCTCCATTTGAGCTGGGGGGTAGTCCGGGTAGGGCACGGGCACAAAATTGATCGAGAGATCCTTCGCCGGCTTGCCGAATCCGGTGCCGTTGTTGGCGGCGTCTCCATCCCGATCGAACAACATCTTGGGAACAACTGGCTCCGATTTCGAAGGTGGCGCATTCGGATTCAGCAGGTCTTGATCGCGAATGACCAGCACCCTCTCGGACAGTCCAGCAAGCGCAGTGTCGGCCCGCTCAATTCCTTCGACGATGAGGGCTCCCGACGCACCGCCGAGCACCTGCTCTTTCGTGAAACCGTGAATATGGGGGTGGTACCAATACAACCCGGGGGGCTCGTTTTCCGGAATACGGAATCGATACTCGAACGGCGGGTCCTTGGGCTGAATTGACGTGTGCAGGACATCATCTTGATGGCAGACGGGAGGAATGGTCAAACCATGAAAATGAAGGTTCGTAGAATCGCGCGCCATCACGCCGCTGGTGCATGAATGAGTTTCTTTGCCGGCATCTGCATTCAGGTGGTGTGAGCAGCCGCCGGGGAGCCGGAGCCGAAATCCTTCAGATCATTTTTCAGAGTCAAGATGACGAGATCGCCAGGATTCGCGCGAAGCGTGGGTGACTCTTTGCCGTATTCATCGAAGAAGCAGTAACGAATGGATCCGTCTGGCTCCTTTGCATTGTGCGCGATGAGATTAACTTTCAGCACACCGTTGTGGCTGCGCAGATCTTCCGGTTCGGTGACAGCGCTGCCGGGCGAGGGACGCGGGCAACTCTCGATCGCTCCTTGAGCAAATAGTGCCGAGGGGAGTTCGGCAAAACACAGGCATAAGAAGACGACGGAGACACTCCTCAACGTCAGCTGACGGCCGAGATGTGAACCTGGAAGTATCAGTTTCGTCCTCAGAGTTCCAAGACCATGGTGCAAAAGGATGATGCGCAACGGTTTCAGCGTTGTGACGGAGCGCCTAAGAGCAGTCGATTTCTCCGGTCGGAAAATTTCGACCTTCGATTCCCCCACACCGCTTAAAGGTTGCCATCAGAACAGTTACAGCCGGATGACCCATGCGTGAATGTTTGTTTAAAAATTCGCTACAGCCGTGACACAGAATGCTGTGGAAAAAATGACCGCGGATTTTACCGTTTGTCACAAGCTTCGCTTTTTCCACAGGCCGACTATGCTCAGGACCAGCGCTCTTAAGTCCTTTCGACCAAGCGTTCGCACTCCGGCAGATTTCTGAAACTTATTGCCCGAGCAAGTGATCCGATTTCCTACGGCTCTCAGCGACAATGATCCCGGTCTCTTAAAATGGGTCTCGCCCATCCATGAGGAACAGATGGACCGCAGACAATTCTTAGAATTGATGGGTGGCGCGGCGTGTTGGGACGCAGCGTCGCGTCTGGCGGCTCAACAATCGCCGCCACTCTTCGCCAGCCGATTTCACGCTACGCATCTCGCCGGTCAAGCTCGAGACCGCGCCCGGCCGGATCATCAAGACCACCGGATACAACGGCTCGTCGCCGGGTCCGATTCTGCGTTTGCAAGAAGGCAAGCCCGTCACAATAGAAGTTCAGAACGAAACATCCGATCAGGAATTCGTGCATTGGCACGGTCTCTTTGTTCCCTCCAACGTGGACGGCGTCGCTGATGAGGGAACGCCCGCCGTTCCGGCTCATGGCAAGCAGCGATACTCGTTTGTGCCGCGCCCTTCCGGAACCCGCTGGTATCACACTCACGTTTCTGCGGGGCGCGATCTGAAGCGCAGTACCTACACTGGCCAGTTTGGCGTGTTATATATCGAGCCCAAGAACGAACCCGGCGACTACGATGCGGAAATATTTCTCACCTTGCACGGATGGGATCCTTACTTAAGCACCATGGGGGACGACGAAGGTTTTCTGGAAGTGGGCTACAAGAGCTATTCGATCAACAGTCACGCCTTGGGGAGCGGCGAACCTATCCGCGTGCAAAAAGGGCAAAAGGTTATTTTTCGCATTGTGAACGCCAGCGCTACGCTTGCCGCATCGCGTTGGCGCTCAGTGGACATTCCTTCACTGTCGTCAATCTCGATGGAAACCCGGTGCCCACGCCGCGCACCGTCGACGTGCTCGAACTCGGGCCCGGGGAACGAGTGGACGCATTCGTCACTATGAACCGGCCAGGCGTCTGGATTCTCGGCGAACTCGACGACAAGATACGCAGCGCAGGTCTGGGCGTGACCATCGAATATGCCAACCAAAAAGGTCCGGCGCAGTGGCTCGCGCCCGCCATCACGCCCTGGGACTACACGATTTTCGGGCGTCGGAGCGAGCGCGCCCGCCCCGGACGTCGAAGTGATTCCGTTAGTCTTCCGCAGCAAGTTTGCCGGGAATCGCTGGGTTCAACATTGGACGATTAACGGGAAATCTTATCCCAAGACCGATCCCATTTTGGTGAAGGCCAACCAGAAGTATCGCCTTCGATTCGACAATCAGAGCGACGAGGCGCATCCCATGCACCTGCATCGGCATTCGTTTGAATTGACGAAGGTGGCTGGTAAACCTACAGCCGGGATTCTCAAAGACGTCGTCATGGTGCCCGCTCGTAATCAGGTCGAGGTGGATTTATTGGCCGACAACCCGGGCCCGTCTTTGTTTCATTGCCACATGCAACTGCATATGGATTTCGGCTTCATGGCCATGCTTCGCTACAAAGATTGAAGCGGAAAGTCTCAGCGTGGTGCAGGCATCGTGGGCATTTGACGGCAGTTGTCCGGATGCGTAAATAACGAAGCGTCGGGTTCGCTGAAGCTTATATCTTTATATTCGATCGCCATCGGACCGCGGCTGGTTTGGGTTTCAATCTTGATAGGAAATCCCTTCAAGTCCTGGGCCTCCCAGACTTTCATCTTGGTAGGTTGGCCGTTCTGCGGCGTGACCGTCAGATTTTCAACTTTGCAGGGATGGCCGTCTACGGTCTCCGTCCCTGCTGATGAACGGTCCACAGTGGCGTTCCTGGCCTGACCAAAAGGATTCTGCTGCGGCTGCGGTCGTCATTTGCATGCACATGGTGGCGTTCATCACCATGTAGTTCGTGTGCTGATCCAGATCCATGATCATGTAGCCGGCGCCGCCCGGCATGGACGTTCGCATCTTGTCGCCCGAGCGATAGACTTTCATGCCGCCGCCTTCGCGGCCAGCGGGCATCGGGCTCATTACGATGGTGGCTGAAAACTGTTTGAAAGTGTCAAACGGATTCTGCGCCTGCGCGGCGATTGCCAGACATAAGAAGATCGATAGCCCACAAAGGATTTCACCATTCCTGCTCATGTGCGTCTCCCCCGGAACGAATTGTATAGCGAGCAGCGAGTTTTACAGCAAATGGTGTCAGCGACTCAATGCCGACCGCCTGAATTCGGAAGGAGAGCGGCCATAAACTTCGCGGAATGCGGCGCTGAAATGGCTGTGACTGGAAAAGCCAAGGTCCTGGCTTATATCCGTCAGGTCGTCATACTGGGCGAGAAGGTCCAGCGCCCGGGCCAGCCGCAGGCGCAGCTGATAGCGATATAGGGGCAACCCCTCTACCTGTTGGAAGACTTGTGTGAGATAGACGGGAGAACCACGGACTTCAGCGGCAATTTCGGCCAACGTCCAACGTCGTGCCAGATTGCTCGCCAACACAAGCTTCACTCGGTCCACCAACCGCTGCCGTCCGAAAGTAGCTCCCGGAATGTGAGTGGTGCGCGAGCCCAGAGCCCTTTGTACGAGAGTTAACGATAAGCTCTCTGCTTCCAGGGGTTCCGCGATTTTCTGGCGCAGACTGTGCCGTAACAATGCCACCAGCGCTTGTGTCCGTGCATCAATCCGCAGGCGCGGCTGCCGAAACCAAAGGTTTGCGCCGTCGCGCATCAGGGTGGTCGGAGCTAATTCACTCAGCATCGACTGGCTGATAACCAACGTCAAACTGGCGTCACCACCCGGCACGGGATGACTGATGCGGTAGCCTTCAAAGGCATTGAAAAACAGGACTTGGTTTGCTTCGGCTACGGCTTGGTCAAGTCCAACATGCCGCACGTATACGCCGCGGTACGGAAACACCAATTGAGTAGTGGTCGTGCACTCTTCGACGCTCTGGTGGCGGCAGCTTCCCTTGCAGTATGTATCCCGAATGGTAACGACTGGAGACCTTAGCAGTGAGTCAACAACAAACTCGGGGACTGGCTTAGTTTCGTTCCTTAACGCCATGCTCTGTACCGAAGCGGATCAGCGGATTTTCCTTCGATGATAGGAGAGAGAAACCAGATTCAAGGGTATCACGGCGCTTTGACAGTAGCTTCAGTGAATCTCGAGCGAGAGATGTGCAGGACAAAGCGCTTTCAGGAAGTCTCGTGCGTCAAAGATTTCACCGGCGGCAAATACGCCAGCCGTTTTGCCCCGCATACTGATGATGCGCTCAGTGGCTTCCACGACAAGAGGCGCGGTAAACGCGTAGATATCTCGCCCTTTCACTACTGCGCGACGCTCCTCGCTTCCCGCCCGGGCCACTACCTCAACCAGGAAAGTTTGCGCCGAACGTCCGGACTCGTCGGTCGCGGGCGGCGGCGACAGGTCGGGATCGTCCAAGTCTTTGAGTGGCGCCAGCGTCATGTAGGTGCGAATCTCGGGCGTGCTTAAGTGACGCGGAATCGTGACGCTGTCCGCTGTAGTGAATTCTCCAACGACCACCTGCGCTCCGATGGGTGGCGGGAATATCCAAGTGACGACCGGCGCCTCATCGGTGCGGAACTGCATTCGATGGTTGGAGAAGACAAGTCGCCGCCCGCTCCTCCGCTGCCGCGAAACCTCGGACGTAGCCCTCGTTCCAAGAGTGGGCTTCCAGCTGCTAAGGGCATGCGCGATGCAAATCTCATCTGCGGCTGTCCAATCTCTCATGGCCGCGGTCGCGAGCAGGTCGCCGAGTCCGCCGTAGAAGGCCATCGCCGGCACGATCACGATGCCTGCCTCGCGTGCTCGATTTGCATATTGCTCGAAGGTATCCGCAATGGCCTCTATCTCGGCGGCTACGTCCAAATAAGGAATCTGCGCGCGCAGCGCAGCTTCAACCACTGGCGCGGAGGTTCTGGCGAAAGGTCCGGCGCAATTGATGACAGCGGATGATCCGACAAGTGCGCGATCGAGCGACGCCGGGTCATCGACGCGCGCAGGTCGTAAGTCGAGTCCCGGATGCACATCCCCCAGAGCATTCAGTTTATCGGGATCACGCCCCGAAAGCACCGGGGTCCATCCACGTTGTCGTAACTCGGAAACAACAAAGCGTCCTGTATGACCGTAAGCGCCAAAAACGGTGATTCTTCGATTCGAACTCATCGGAGAATCCCTGGCGTGGCAAGCGATGGGTCGTTCCACAACTTCGCCGCCTCTTCGGCGATCAGGTCCGGCATTTCTTCCGGGAAAAAGAGATTTGCTCCTTCCACTCTTCTTATTCCGCGCGAGCCTGGGAAATTGCGGTCGAGCCACTCGGCCCACTTCACATCGAAGAGCACGTCTTTCAGCCCCCAGACCATGCGGGCTGGACCTTTCCATTGATGCAGGTTCTCGCGTATTGCGACGAGGGAGTTTGTTCCCATGGAAACGGCGTACGCGTTTGCCTGTGATTTCTTCAGTGGCGTTTCGACGAGCGGGCGGAAATACGTCTCGACGGTTTCGTCCGCGAGGTTTTCGGGGTGCGTGAAGGCGAGGCCGCCCATTCCTTGAGGCGAGCGGGCGAGTTGCTTATCTTTCAATTGGGGAACGATGAATTCGTCCACGAAGATGCCTTTCTTTGCCTGTTCGATGAAAGGGAGAAACTGTGGCGGAGGGCTGTTTTCGTCTACGTCGCAATTGGTCAGGAGCAGGGTTCTGACTCGACTGGGATACTTTGCAAGAAACAACTGAGCAACCAACCCGCCGCTGTCGTTGGCCACCAGATCCACAGCGTCGATGTGAAGCGAGTCCAGCAGCGCGGCCAGCATCGTCGCCTGCGTTTCTGGTGAAATCTTTTGGCCCTTCAGGGTTTGCGTGTATCCCATGCCCATCACGTCGGGCGCGATGCAACGACGGTATGCCTGAAGCCTCTCAAGCGCTCCGCGCCACTGGAAGCCGTTGAGGGGGTATCCGTGGATGAATAGCGCCGCTGGCCCTTGACCGCGTTCGACGTAGGCGACACGGCTCAGCGACAGATCGGCGAATCGGCGCGACGCGTGAAAAGTTTTGGCGTCGATTGTTTTTAAGTTTGCCGGTTTTGCAAACGCGACGGTTCGGGACAGAAGCGCGGCGCCGGTTGCCACTAGGGAACCGTGCAGAAAAGCTCTTCGTCTCATTGACTCTCTCCGATTTGGAATCAGGCGACCGCGGACTCAGTCCGCGGTGCTTGGGTGGCTGTGCAGCATAGGCTGTGGGAAAAAACTTAAGGCGCGGTTGCCAGTTCTTTCTTCGACATTTGTTCTTCCACCAGCAACCAGTGTTCGCGCAGCTCCTTGTCGAATTCCTGCCAACGCTCTTCGGGGAAAAAGATTCTGGCATCTTTGAATTCGACACGGCGTCGGGTACCTGGGATATTTTCGGCGAGCCAATGCGACCACTTCACTGGGAAATACACGTCATCTGTGCCCCAGACGATCAACGTTGGCGCCTTCAACGTTCTTAGCTGTGGCTCAATCGCGAGGGTGTGCTTGTTGTCGAAAGCTGCGAGGAAGCGTTCCAGGTCGTGCGTGCGCTGGGAGTTCTTAACGAACGGACGCAAATACGTTTCGATGCTGTCGTCGCTCAGCTGTTCCGGATGCTCGTAGGCTGGTCCCAAAGCCTGGGGCGATCGATAGATGCTCTTGTCCGCCAACATAGCATCGAGCGTGTCGGGCAGGCCCCCGCCGGCGGCCATCGCGAGAAATGGTTTGAACGCCTCAGGCGGCCAGTTATTGTGAGTGTCACAGTCGGTAAGCGTAAGGCTCCGCACTCGTTCCGGATACAGTGCTGCAAAAATCTGTGAGATGCCTCCACCGCTGTCATTGCCGACGAGATCCACCTGATCGATGTTCAAAGCATCGAGAAATTCCTTGAGCATCTTCGCATTGGCGGTGACCGACACGTCCTGATTGGGCGCGATTTCGGTGTCCCCGTGCGCCAGCAAGTCCACAGCAATGGAGCGCCTGATATCCGACAAATCCGCTAACTGGTGACGCCACAAATGGCTGTTCAGCAAAACTCCGTGAACGAATAACGCAACCGGTCCAGAGCCTTGCTCGATGTAGCTGATACGGCCTGATGGGGTCTGCACACTGCGCCGTACCGGCAACGATTTGTTTTCAGATGGCGCCGTCGCGCCCAATCCTTGTTTCGAAGTCATTATGTTTTCCTTTCCGTACGCATGTCCCAACAACACCACGCTCAGGCACAACCCTGCGATTAGAGCGTTCGTCCTTTGAACTGCGACCGCCTGGGTTAGCCGGCAACGCGGACGATGAACGCTCGTAGGTAGTGAATTCACGCTCATCGCTAGACTCTCCTTGACGAAGAACTGGCTTCCTTGAGCCTCTGCGCGCACTCGTCGCAGCACACTTCGACCGTCTTGCCACCGATTTTGACCTTGATGGCACCCTTATCTAATTTACAATCGCACGCTGCACACGTTTTCTCGACCATGATTTTGTCTCCCACCAGAATTCCCGAGGATCGGGTGAATTCAGTAGGCCACCGAGGACGACAGCGCCGCTATCAGAATCTTTAGCGATTTGGTGGAGACCCGGACTGCGTGGATGGAGGTGCAAAAACCTCGTCTTTGAAACGCTCGAAAGCAAGAACAATGCTCGACTTAGCAGACTTGGAGCAGTCGCCGATCAGATGTGAGCGGCTTGGGGTACGGTGAATTGACTTTGAAATTCCGGCCTTATGTTGGATTCGAACGAGACTGTCATAAACAACAAACGACCCGCAAGTCTGTTGGACCTGCGGGTCGTCCGGTGGACTGTTTGGGATTGACCAAGAGGTGGTCACTCTAACGTGGCCTCTACGGCAACTCCCGGGTCTTAGTGTGGAAGCCCCGGCGCGACCTTACGCCGGAACAAATCCAAACTCACCGGTAAGTGTGCGGACTGTAGCTGCTTAGCGCGTGCGCGCCCAGCAGCCCCGCTTAGAGCAACCCGCTCTAAGTCTCAGCCACCTCACCTGGTCTTAGACTCCCACTACAGTTACTACAATCAGAACTTGTCATTCGACCACCTCCTTTCCGGTGTAATCCGACATTAGTACAAAATCCCCCGTCAGGTCAACCGGCAAGAATGTGTTTTAGCAGCACAGCGTTCGTTGGTCCGCCGTATCATTTCTCTCTTAAGTTTTAAGGAAGGGCGTCATCGCTGAAGCACCTGAGTTTTTCAAGCGCAGGCGATGAGCCTGCCCCGAGTGAATCCGAGTGGATTTCGCGCGGACTACTCCGAAGGGTCTTGATTCCAGATCAAAAAGCAACGAGCCGCCGACTAAAACGGCGACCCCTCTATCAATTACCGGACGCAGTGCACTGGCCTAACCGTGCGTCTCTTCCAGCAAACCCTGCTCGGCCTTCTCCTGGCACTCGATGCAATGGCGCGTCCAGGGCACTGCCTCCAGCCGCTTGGCGTTAATCTCTTTGCCGCAGGAGATGCATTCGCCAAAGCTGCCCTCGCGTATGCGCGACAATGCGCCCTCGACCATCTGCAGCAGTTGACGGTCGTTGTTGCTCTGGTGAAAAAGAAATTCTTTGGTGTAAGAGCTGGCAGCGCGGTCGGCGATGTCCTGCGCCGAATCCTCATCGACCGTGCGCCCATCCTGCTCCGTCCGCGAGACCATGCGGCGCAACTCGTGTTGCCGCGTCTCCAGCCTCTTCTTGAATGTTTCCAGCTTCTTTTTATCCATGGATAATAACTTCAATTCTTATGACCCTGCCTAGCTCGTCTGAACCCCGAAGGCCAAACGAAGATGATATGCGCCTAAATTGAGATGCGTCAACTGGCCTTCGGGATTCGGCGGTGGCTGAAATAACGAGATAAAACCGCTGAGAAAACAAAACTTTACAGTACAGTTGCAGCCGAGCACTCCAAGAAACGTCACAATGTGACGGAGATCACAGACGCAGTCTGAGCCATGATCGAAGAAACCGACGTGGCAGGTACTTTGGTTATTGTCGACCAGAACAAGCACGTTGCGGACGCTTTGCTTTTGTCACTATCGTGAAGTGTGCGAGTCTGGTCACAAATTGCCCGTTGCGCTGTTGGTTGCGCCTTCTTCGCATTAGGACTGATTGCTCATGCCCAGCAACCAGGCTCCCCAGGTTTTTCGGGGCCTAGGATCGAAATGAGCGAGTCGGAGATGGCCTCCCGACTAATCACCAAGGTCCCCGCGAATTATCCGCCAGTTGCTCGCGCCGCACACATTGAAGGACACGTTGTGATAAAGGCGATCATTGGGACTGACGGCTCGGTTGTGCAAGCGCAGATTATTTCTGGACATCCAATGCTCTCCCGTGAGGCCCTTCTGAGCGTCTCCAAGTGGCGCTACCAGCCGGTCGTTCACGATGGCAGTCCGGTCGAGGTCGCCACCACGGTCACGGTCGAGTTCAAACTCTCCGATCAGCCCCAGACCATGCAGGTTGCAACCGCCAATTCGGCAGCAATGTCTGTCGTTGACTCGCAATCCAGCTCGCCGGAAACCATCCAACTCACAAACGGCAGGACCATTCATGCCGACAGCATTACCGATGCGGGCCAGAAGATTGAGTACACAATCGGAGAATCAACTTACGAAATCCGCAAGTCATCCATAAAGTCAATGACCCATACGACAGGCGAGTTAACTGGGCCATCGTCTCCTGTAGCGTCGAATACCTTCTTCCACGCCTCCGGTAACAATACAACTCGCCGACGGAAGAACCATCGAAGCCGATAGCGTCACCGACGCCGGCCAAAAGATCGAGTACACAATCGGCGATTCAATCTATGAAGTTCCCAAGCCATTAATAAAGTCTGTGACTCACGCACCGGGTGCGACTCCGTTGGCCTCTGCTTCGACGGCATGGGACGCCTCCAAACCAGCCACAGCGACCGTGACCGGAACTACGCTTCACAGGATGCCGATTGCTTTTGGCGACGACCAGAAGAACTGGTATCTGTTGGAATCAACCGAGCAGTTGCGGGAAGAATGCCGAACGGGCAATTTGCAGCCCGCTTCCATCCTGAAATACAGACTGTCAGCTCCTTTCCGAATAGCGACGACGACTGCGAGAATCTGCGCCATCCTGAGCGGAAAAGCGAGCGACGACTATGAAAGATTGGTAGATCGCGGAGTCGAACTAGAACGAACCCTGTGCTATACGCCCGGATACGTGCCCAAGGCTCCTTCTAGCGATCCTCAGATTGCAGCTATGCAAGAAGAGTTGAGCCACATCACGGCAGACTTCGGCCAGCGCATGATTGAATTTCAACAGAATCCGCGCACCGCCCGAAGTCCCGGTTTACGCCTCATGCTCGATATATACCGACTCTCCGGCAAATGCGGCCACTGAAGCGGCCTGTTAAGAGCAGTTGCTTTCGGCTCACCTGTGACCCAGAGCTGTCTGCCATCGATTCTCACCTGCCGACTTTGGCAGCGTGTATACCCTCGGGTTTGCCGACAACCCGGCAAATTGCTCCCTTGATTAACACAAGGGCATTTGGGTGGACTTATCGCCAAGGTCCGGGCTTCTTACAGTCGGAAATTTTTCCCTCTGAGATGCGACCAGCCCACGCGGCCTGCATTAGATACGGCTCGCTCAACCCAACCCGCCGCAATCCTGCCCCATCGCGTTCTTTTCATGAGCCAGTGCCAGAGTGAGTACACGGCGTGAAAACCGCATAGCCATTCCAACGCGTCTGAAACGAACGCGTGCGCATCAATCGTGGCGTTCAGAGCTGGGCTGTTGGTCGTAAACCCTCTGACCTCCGGGATGAGTTCGGCGCCTGGTCGAAGGTATGCGATCAGAAGCCCTGAAACAACGGACGCCGCCACCCCGAGATAGATTCCGCTATCGGTTATGCGCCGAATTTTGGACTGCGGCATTCGAACGGACGGCCCGACCCATCGCCCGCCGCCTGAGCGCGCGCTCCGCACCCAGATAAACCGGATGAGGAAAATCAGCCCGACAACCAGGCCTAGCTTCACTTCTCCTCTCATCGCGACAGGGTTTACCAGCGCGCCCGTGGTTTCGCCATTGATGAGGAATGCGTAAACCAACACGACGGCACTGATCCAGTGAACGCTGCCATTCAACCATCGAAGTGAACGAAAGGAGCGCACCGGCCGGCTGGGTAGTACAGAGTGAGGAACAGAGGAAATTGATTTCTCAGTTTTCGTCGTCATAACGGATCTTTTTCACCGGACGGTCCATTCGTTGTCCAGTACGCTGTTCTTCTGGCGTATTGCTTCCTTCACCCTTACAATATGAGCAAATGCTCACAAATAAAACTCGCGTTCATGATGGCAGAGGCAGGCCGCGCAAAAAGAGCACAAGGGCCCGTAAAGTACCGAATCAAGCCAGGTCGCAGGAGACGGTGAGTGTCATTCTTGAAGCGAGTGCTCGCATATTAGAGTCAGATGGACTGCATGGCTTCAACACGAATGCGATTGCAGCGCGAGCCGGCGTAAGCATCGGATCCCTTTATCAGTATTTTCCGAACAAAGATGTTATCGTGCTGGCATTGATCAGCAGTTTTGAGGAGGCGTTGCAGGATGCTGTACTAAAGGCCGTGCAAGGTGGAACTGGGCAGGAGTTGAAACGTCGCATTAAGCGTCTGGTGCGTGCACTCGTGGCCGTGCATTACCGCCGCCCGCGACTAAATCGAGTGCTGGAAGCTGAAGAGGAACGACTCGGAAGCGAGGCCGACAATTCTGCGTTCCATGCCGTCGTGCTGCAACTATTAAAAGATCGCAAAGACGAAGTCGCAGTACCTGTTTCTAGAGCAACCGAGCGGGTTGTCATGTCCATTCTCCGTGCTTTAGTGGATTTGGGCCTCGCCTCCGACGCGAGTCGACGATCCACGGAAGGGCGTGCCATGCGTGCTGTTTGCGGATACCTGTACTACGCGGGTTAGCCTCGCTTTCTTTGTACTCACCGCTAAATGTGCGCAAGAGAGGCGAGATCAGCGCGGCAACGGCTCCGGTAAATTCGCCAGCGCGTATCCCATGACCGCCATCGCTGCCGCATTCTCACGCAGCTCCTGCGAGACGATCTTGTCCAGCGTGTCAGCGGCGGTGTGGTGGTAATTGAAATAAGTTCGCGCATCCTGCAGGATGCCCAGCGTTGGAACGCCGGCTTTGGCCAGCGGCGCAATGTCGGCACCCGGACTGCGCTCCGTCAAGCGGATCACATTCGCCCCGAAAGATTGCAGAACATCCTGCACCGGCTTCAGCAGCGGCAAACCTTTGGGATTGATCCTGGCTTCGAATCCCAGAGGATGCGCCGCGCCAGTATCGCTCTCCATAGCCGCGACGTGATTCGCAAGCTCCGCCGCATAGTCTTTGGCATAGGCGTCGTGTCCGCGCCCGCCGTTTTCTTCGTCCATCCAGGCAATCACGCGGATGGTGCGTTTGGGATGCAGATGCAGCCGCTCGACCAACTCCGCGGTTTCCATGGCAACGGCGACTCCTGCCGCGTCATCGATCGCACCGGTTCCCAAGTCCCACGAATCCAGATGCCCGGAAACGATCACGACCTGCTCGGGATGCTCCGAACCTTTGAGATCTGCGATCACGTTGTAACTCACCACATCCGGCCCAGTCTGCGAAGTCAGCGTCAGATGCATGCGAACTTTGCCTTGCGCCGAGAGGCGCGCCATCAAATCGGCGTCTTCACTGGTGACAGCCCCGGCGGGAATCCCTGCCGCCGCACTCCATCCCGTATGCGGCAAACGATAATCGGCATTTCCGACCGACCGCACCAGCGATGCCACCGCGCCTAACTCCGCCGCAGCCTTCGCGCCGCCACCGCGATACGCCACGGCTTCGCCGTAGGCTTCTCCAGCCAAACCGTTGGCCGCTTTCTGCTTATCGAATACGACGTTGAACAGCACAATCTTTCCCGCGACTTTCTCCCGGCCCAAAGCCTTCAGCTCGTCGAAGCTGTTCACCACGACGACTTCAGCAGTGATGCCGTCCGGCGGAGTAGGCGTGTTTCCGCCTAACGCGGTCAGCACAATCTTCTGACTTGTTCCCGGCGCTTGCCCCGGATACTCCACCAGTTCCGCCGTTTCGACGCCACGCATCCAGTGTGGGACTTTGACCTCCTCCAGATGAACATCGAGGCCAAGCTTCCGCAATTCGTCGGCGACGTACTGCACCGCCGCTGCCGCCTGGGGCGAGCCAATGCCGCGCGGCCCGATATTGTCGGTAAGGTGCGCTACCTGCCGATAAGCGTAGTCGTCGGTCAGCGCAGCGTCGCGCAGTGCGGAAAGCTCGCTCCTTAGCTGCGAGGGATCGGCGTTCTCGACCAGAATCGTGGTATCTCCCGACACGTGGCTGGATTCGAAGGTTTTGGGCTCAGAATAGACGACGGTTGTGGCAGTCAACATCAGTACAACGGCAATGTGCTGGCGCATGTTGATGGTAAGTGTATCCAGATGTGATGCGGACGGGAAGGGATTCGCACTCAGTCGTCGAAACGGAAGTTGAGGTTCCAACCAAAAAAAGCGGCCCCATTACTGGGGCCACAGTTCAAAAGAGGCAAAGGGTAGGAAATGTCAGGAAAGGCGATGCAAAGGACCGATCCGCCAGCCGGATCGGCTAAGAGTGAGAAGTCGAGAACGGAGAGTGAAGGTCAAGCGCGGCCTCTTTTCTTACTGCCTAGAGGAGCACTTGCCACGCCAAAACAACTGCTCCGAAGCCAGAAACGCGGCATTCCTGCAAACCATTGATAACGTGTAACTTGTCCAGCCTGTGAATCTTATCTTGCTCTCTTCGGCATCGATTCGCGTGGGGCAAAAAACTGCACATTCCTGCACATTGGCTGCAGGACACTATTCCGCTGAAGGGAAATTACATCTGGGTCGCGTCTACGAACTGCCCGCGACCGTTCGCAGCTTGCCCGGCAGGAAGTGATATGGTGGCCAGGGGCCGCTCAGGACCAGTTCACAATTCTTCAATTGCTTCGCGGCACTGCTATAACGGTTTTGATACTTCTCCACCGACTTCGAGTCAATCAGGTGGGCGATGTCAATCATCATCCCGTCGGTATTAACTCTCTTGCAACTAATTTCTTCTTCGAGGGGATTAAACATTTTGTGTACCTGAACCGCCAGGCCGCGTGCCTTGGTCTGACGTTCGCGGTCTTTGGAAGCCTTTTCCCGGAGCTTGATCAGATAGTCGCCGCCAACGGTGTCGGGCAGAACGACGTCGGCCATGGCGGCTCGCAGAGAGCCGTCCTTGACCAGTACTTTGAGGTGCATCTCGGCTTTACCACGCAGCCGGGCCACGCTCATCCCAAAGGCGCGGCGATTGGTTCGGACCGCTTGCCGGAGGGCTTCATCGCTGTCGAAAATGGTTCCAAATCGGAACGGAAGGACGGTTCCATTTCGAAAGCAGACACTTACCACCCGCGCATGCTCCAGGACGGTCTTATCTTCCAGTTTGTCGCCGCCGTCGGCTGTGCGGTCGTACTCGCTGACTATCACGGCAAATTCACCGCTGGGATAGCTCAGGACTGGGGCACCATTCACACCTTGAATTCCCTCGAGGAGGAAAGGGCGCCGCGTGCGTACTCCATTGTTGAGGCTCTGTTGCTCAGTGAGGCAATAAGCGTACCACGCCATAAAAGGTTTCTCCGAACCTGGTCCGAGGCAGTAGTGTCCACCTCGTGACGAGACAGTTGGTTACGGCTCTTGAACCTGGAAGAAAGGGCGGTACCACGACTGGATCGGACGCTTACCACCGCGTCCTAAGTAACATATTACTTCAGTACTCAGAAAATGCAACCAATTTGTGGCATGGGGCATCGCTTTTCAAGAAAAAACTACACACCCTAGTGCTAACAATGACCCAAGGTCAAACATTGCAGGCCTTTCGCAGCTCTTCGCGAGGAAAGCGATTTCTTGATCCTGCTGTCTCCGTTGGGTAAATAGCGGACGCCTACGGCTTGATTTCAAACACGGTCCCGCAACCGATAAAACTACAAGCTGAGCCGGTACCACCGTTTTGCGTCGTGCCGTAAAGGTTCCCCGCCTTATCGAAGATTAGGTTGGCGGCAGGATTCTCGCCATCGGGGATGCCCGTGAATCCGTGCAAGACGGAAAAGGCCCAGTCGCCGCCGGTCCTGTCCGGCGGCTTCAGCCGAAAGACGTTACCTCGCAGAGATGCACCACTGCCTACATTCGTAGTGCCAAGCAGGTTCCCACTTGAGTCGAAGGTTACAGAGCCCTCTGGGTTTGCACCGTCGTTCCCGCCGCTGAAACGGTAAAGCACGGTCTCCTTACAACGCCCGCCGACGCCATTAGGCGGGGCTAGCTCGAACACGGCACCATTTCCACTGATCGCCCCGGCGTACGCCGTGCCATAGAGGTCGCCATCTACGCCGAGAACAACGCTAGCGGCGGGGTTGGCGCCGTCCTGCCCACTAAAGCGATAGAATATCTTCTCGCTCCAGACACCGCCTTCTCTTGACGGTGGCACGAGCTCGAAAACCGTCCCGCAGCCCAAGGAGCCGCACTCGCTGTTCTCCTTGCCGCCCCCGAAGGTCGTGCCGTAGATTGCGCCTTTGCTGTCCAAAACTAAGCCGCCATTCGGGTATGCTCCATCTGTTCCGTCGGCAAAAGCGTGCAGTACCTTCTCCGTCCACTTGCCGCCCTTCCGTGTCGGCGGGCTCAGTCTGAATACCGTCCCGCATTGGCCGCCGTAGATGATGTTGCAGGTCGTTCCCTTGCCGCCACCAAAGTCCGTGGCGCCGTAAAGGTTTCCGTTCTTATCAGAGACCAGGCTCCCCCAGGGGAAGTAGCCGTCGTCGCCTCCGCGAAAACTGTACAAAATAGTCTCTGTCCAAGCTCCGCCCTTCTGCTGGGGTGGCGAGAGCTCGAACACCGTGCCACACCCCGCCTTAACTCCCACCAGCACACAGGCGCCCGTGCCGCCGTATCCCGTGACGCCATAGAGATTGCCTGCGGTGTCGATAATCAGCCCGCCGGTTGGCACGCTGGCATCCTTCGCCCCCTCACCTTGAAACTGGTAAATCAGGGTCTCGCTCCAGACTCCGCCTTTTTGGGTGGGCGGCGTGAGTTCAAAAGCCATGCCGCACGCGGAGCCAATCGGAATGCAGGACTCCGGCCCGCCATGGCTAGTTGCGCCGTAGAGGTTGCCTTGGCTATCAAACACAACGCCGCCCGCGGGTAGCGAGCCATCTGTGACGCCCCCTTGGAAGCTGTAAAGCACCTTCTCTTTCCACTCCGCCGACGCGGGTAAAGCGACCGCCAAAACCGCCAGCAGCAACGGCAAAACGAAATGTGCAAATCGGGAGCGTGTCATGGCGGGTTTAACATCTCCTGATCCTGACAGGATTCGCAGCGCTGCGGGAGGAGGACGGGAACGGCGCGGCCAGCGGCGATTCTACCCTTGGTCCCTGCCGGAGTCCACGAGGAAGGCGATTTCTTGATCCCGTTCGCGGGGGCTCTACTGGGTGAATGACGCCTGCGGCGAGACCTCGAACACGGTCCCGCAGCTGCACGAAGCGCCCCCGGCTTGGGTGGTGCCATAAAGATTGCCATGTCTGTCAAAGATCAAGGTTGCAGCGGGCGACGCCCCATCCGGGCTTCGCATGAAGCCGTGGAGCAAACCGAAGGTCCAAGAGCCCGCTGTCCTTTTAGGCGATCTAAGACGGAAGACGGTGCCCGAAAAGGTACTCCCGTACTCAGTCGCTCCGTACAAATTGCCTTGGGCGTCCAGGGTGAGACCTGCGGCCGGATTTTCACCATCACTTCCGTCCATGAAACGGTAAAGCACGATTTCTTTCCAATGCTCGCTGGTTCCATCATCGAGCCGAGCTAGCTCGAACACAGCACCATATCCACTGTTCGCCCCGGCGTACGCCGTGCCATAGAGGTCGCCATCTACGCCGAGAACAACGCTAGCGGCGGGGTTGGCGCCGTCCTGCCCACTAAAGCGATACAATATCTTCTCGCTCCAGACACCACCTTCTCTTGACGGTGGCACGAGCTCGAAAACCGTCCCGCAGCCCAAGGAACCGCACTCGCTGTTCTCCTTGCCGCCCCCGAAGGTCGTGCCGTAGATTGCGCCTTTGCTGTCCAAAACTAAGCCGCCATTAGGGTATGCTCCATCTGTTCCGTCGGCAAAAGCGTGGAGTACTTTCTCCGTCCACTTGCCGCCCCTGTGGTTCGGAGGACTCAGCCTGAACACCGTCCCGCACTGGCCTCCGTAGATGATGTTGCAAGTCGTGCCGCTGCCGCCGCCAAACTGAGTTGCTCCGTACAGATTGCCCTTGTTATCAAGGACCAAGTTTCCAGCAGGAACATAGCCGTCGTTGCCGCCCTGAAAGTTGTAGAGAATCGTGTAGGTCCACTGCCCACTGTCTTGCGTCGGGGGGGAAAGTTCGTACACGATTCCGCAGCCGGCTTTGGTGCCGAGTAGGACGCAAGGTCCGTTGCCGCCATAGGCTGTCGTGCCGTACAAGTTGCCCTGCTCATCGACGATCAGTCCACCTGCTGGAGTGAAGCCGTCGGTTGCCCCGTTGATAACCCCTCGGAACGCATGAATCGAGGTTTCGGTCCACGCTCCACCCTTTTGAGCGGGCGGCGAAATTTTGAATACCATGCCGCAACCCTGGTTGGGGCAACCTCCCGACCCACCTGAAGTATCTGCTCCATACAGATTCCCCGCTTTATCAAATACAACGCCGCCCGCAGGCAGGGAGCCGTCCGTGGTGCCGCCCTGAAAGCTGTACAGCACCTTCTCTTTCCACTCCGCCGACGCGGGTAAAGCGACCACCAAAACTGCCAGCAGCAACGGCAAAACGAAATGTGCAAATCGGGAGCGTGTCATGGCGGAGTCAGCATCTCCTGATCCTGACAGGATGCGCAGCGCTGCGGGGGAGGACGGGAACGGCGCGGCCAGCGGCCATTCTACCCCTGGTCCCTGCCGGAGTCCACGAGGAAGGCGATTTCTTGATCCTGCTCGCCAGAGCTTCGCTGGGTAAATAGCGGACGCCTACGGTTTGATTTCAAACACGGTCCCGCAACCGATAAAGCTGCAGCCTGAGCCGGTACCACCATTCTGTGTCGTGCTGTAAAGGTTTCCCGCCTTATCGAAGACTAGGTTGGCGGCGGGATTCTCGCCGTCGGGGATGCCCGTGAATCCGTGCTCGGTGGAGAAGGCCCAGGCACCACCGGTCCTGTCCGGCGACTTCAGCCGAAAGACGTTACCTCGCAGAGATGCACCACTGCCTACGTTCGTAGTGCCGTGCAGGTTCCCGCTTGAGTCGAAGATGAGAGGGCCATCTGGATGTGCACCGTCATTTCCGTCGCTGAAGCGGAAAAGCAAGGTCTCTTTCCAAGGGCCTGCTCCCTTTGGGGCGGCTAAGCTAAACACAGCACCATATCCACTGTTCGCCCCGGCGTACGCGGTGCCGTAAAGTTGGCCATTTCGACCGAAAATGACGCCGGCCTCGGGGGTCGCACCGTCTTCGCCATGAAAGCGGTAGAGCACTTTCTCCGTCCAAGCTCCACCCTTAACGACGGGAGGCTGAAGCGCAAACACTGTGCCGCAGCCGTTCGGGCTACATTCTCCCTCTTGGTCGCCGCCGCTTTGGCTCGTCCCGTAAATCACACCCTTGCTATCAAGAACCAGGCCGCCGTTGGGATTGGCTCCGTCTGTGCCGCTTCTGAAGCCGTGCAGTGTTTTCTCCGTCCACTTTCCGCCCTTGGTCTTCGGCGGACTCAGTTCAAATACCGCCCCGCAATACTTGTAGTAAGGATCGCAGGTCGTTCCATGCCCGCCGCCAAACTCCGTCGCTCCATACAGGTTGCCCGCGCTGTCGAAAACCAAATTGCCCTGAGGAAGATAGCCTTGCTCGGCTGTCGGAAAGCTGTAAAGGATTGTCTCCGTCCACGCGCCGCCCTTCTGTGCTGGCGGTGACAATTCATAAATTGTGCCGCAACCGGCGAGACCGAACAGCACGCAGTTTCCCGTGCCACCGTAACCGGTCACGCCATAGAGATTTCCCGCGTCGTCAATGATCAGGCCACCACTCGGGACAGAAGCGTCCTTAGAGCCCTCGCCCGCGAACATTTTGATTAGGGTCGCGGTCCACGGATCACCTTTCGTGGCTGGAGGCGAAAGCTCATACACCGCTCCACACTCGTAGCTGAACGGTTCGCAAGTCTTTGGGCCACCGCCCGTGGTTGCCACATAGAGATTCCCTTGCTTGTCGAACACGACTCCGCCTGCGGGTACCGATCCGGCGTCTACTCCGCCTTGGAAGCTGTAAAGCACCTTCTCTTTCCACTCGGCAGACGCGGGTAAAGCGACCGCCAAAACTGCCAGCAGCAACGGCAAAACGAAATGTGCAAATCGGGAGCGTGTCATGGCGGAGTCAGCATCTCCTGATCCTGACAGGATTCGCAGCGCTGCGGGAGGAGGACAGGAACGGCGCGGCCAGCGGCTATTCTACCCCTGGTCCCTGCCAGAGTCCACGAGGAAGGCATCGCTTCCAGGCATCATCTGAGCCAACTCAAATTCACAAAAACTTAACCTGCCTGAAACGTTTCCTAAACCTCGCGTCACTATCTTCATGGCATCGGCAGTTTACTGCTGGAGAGTTTTACCACGTGGGACGCCGGGGGCCTGGATCTCAGGCCCTCCGGTTTTGCCTTCGTTGACTGGATAGTTGACAGATTTTTTCTACCGCTTTGGAGAAGTGCCCATGACTAAGCTGTACAGTGACCATCGAAGCATCCTGCTCATCGATCAGAACACCACGAAACAGAACCGGCGGGCTACGATTTTCAGGAACTACGAGATCGAAGTGCACACCGCCAGCAGCGTGGCCGATGCTGCGTCTCTTTCGAGAACGCATGCCTATGATCTGGTGCTGCTGGCGGCGCAGGAGAATTCTGAAGAGGCGGACGAGCTTTGCACGCGGATCAGAGCAATTCGACCTCGCCAGAGAATCGGATTGCTGGTCGGCCCGCCGGCGTTCGTTCTGGAGTTGGCCGGGACGCAGAAAACGCGGAGAAAGGCAGCCTCGATCAGCCGGATTTCGCCCAGCCGGGTCGTCGATGACCTCAGCCTGCCCGCCTCGGCTTCACCCGATCCGGCCCCGTATGCTTCCTCGCCACATTGGCAGGAGATGATCCGGCGATTGGTCAGCAACTGGTACATCAACCAGAACACTCTCTTGGATTACCGAGCTGACTGACCGCTCGCTGACGCTCAAACAGTTTTTCTCATCCCAGAAAGGGCGCCCAAACGCGGGTCCGCCAGCTCTCAATGAGCGCTACCGCCCGATTTCGTTAGTTACCGTCGTAAGCCGCAGATTTGGCACGAGGATGCTTTAATTCCTCAAGGGCTTTACGAGCGCCCCAAACATGTCTCAGTGCCCAGATTGCGGGTGTGATCTTCCCAGCACCCAGACACTCTGTTCAAAGTGCTACGACGCGAGGTATGCCGAGGCCGGTCGCCCGAAGTCCCTTCTGGAATCGATTCGGGCATTCGGATCGAATCCGCGAAGACGACAAGTAATAGAGGGCCGCTATGATTCGGCGGCATCGGGGCCACTGCTGTGGCCTATCTTTCTATCAGTCGCATTGGGTGTGGGCTTTGACTGGCATTGTGGATTTGGGTGGTTCGCAGGAAGATACTCGCCCTTCTCCGCGACTGTGCTGTGCACGGCCGGCCTGATTGCGGCGTATTGCGGCGCTGGGGCGGTTCTCGCAGCCTGCCTGATACCGCGAGCAAGATGGCGAGATGCCTGGTACCTGTTCTTTGTCTTTTCGCTGTTTGTTTGGAATTGGTTGTGGGCCGGCTGGATTGCTGATCGCTGATCGCAGGGTTGTAGACACGATTGCGGCGATCACTGCTGCAACATCGCCATCACGCTGACAACCCCGGTCGCGTGGGAGGCAGAACTAAGGCGCACGCCGGATGATTGCGAGCCCATGGACACTCGGTCAGGCCCCTAGCTCCCCGAGCTACTTCTTCTTAGCCTCATGCTCGCCATTCTTGGCAGCCGCCCGCTCTTCGAGGATCTTCGTTACGACGCGCAGCATCTCGTCCCAGGGGGCGGGCTTGCCCGTCCAGATTTCAAATTGCCGCGCAGCCTGTTGAACAAACATTTCGTATCCGGGGATTACCTCGGCACCGGCTGCCCTGGCCAGCTTCATCAGCCGAGTCTCCGGCGGATCGTAAATCATCTCGAAGACGTAACGCGCCTTGATTTCATCCTGATTCAACGGTGATTCGTGCGAATTGCCCATGCCCACGGGCGTGGCGTTGATGATGACATCAAAGCTGAATTTCTTGAGGTCAGCTCGCTTCAAGGTTCGCGCCCGGGCGGATCTCGCCAGTTTCTGAGCCTGCGCGGGGGTGCGGTTCATCACATAAACCTCAGCACCTCGCTCCTTGAGCCCAAACACGGCCGCGCGCGCCGCGCCGCCTGCACCCAGAACCAAAATTTTCGCGCCTTCGATGGTAATCCGCTGCTCCAGCGGCCGGACCACACCGGCAGTATCGGTATTAAAGCCGTAAAGATTTCCATCCTGGGCCCGCACCACCGTGTTGCAGGCACCGATCTTTGTGGTGTGCGTGTCCGTATTGTCGAGGTGCGACAGAATCGCGGTCTTATAAGGCATGGTGACCGAAAGACCGTGGATTGGAATATCGCGGACGCAAGCCAGCAAGTCTTTCAGCGTCTTGGCATGCAATGGCACGTAGACGCCGTTGACCGTCTCGCGCCGCAGGGCGGCATTCATGATCGCCGGAGAAAGTGAATGGGCCACGGGATCGCCCGCGACCCCATAAACTCGCGTCGCGGCGTCGACCTGTTCGATGCGAAAGGTGCTGCGTAAATCCTGCGCGGTCACCTGGCCGGGCGCGGTTTTCTGGTCCTGGCTCACGGCCGCGAAAGTGAACACACTGCCAGCGCGGACTCCGAGCACGCGGCTGATGATGCCCTGTTCCCCCATGCAAACGCCGATGAGCGATTGTTTGTCGCTATTCTTCTCCAGAAACTTCATCATCACCACGTTGTCGTAAAGCGTGGTCGCGGTGGTGACGATCTTGTAGAAATCGGCAGAGATGGCGACCATCTTTTCGAGCGTTTCTTCCAGATTCTTGGTCGCCCGGAAATCATGATGGGAAAGAATGAGAGCGGCGTGGCTGCGCAGGCGTCGCAATTGCTCCGGTTTGCAGCGCACCGCACTCTGCAGTTCCAGATCAACAGCCTGACAACCGGCAGCAGCAGCTTTGGCTAGAATGTCGAGCTGGGACGCCACAGAACCCCGGAACTTGCCCCCGGCCGCGACCCGGCGGCACGTCGCCAATGCCACCACATGAGAGTGATACTCGGCAAATTGCTTGAGCTTGGGGAGTGCTAGCGCGGGGCGAGGCAGGTAGTCTAATCTGAACTCAAGAAAGGTGTTGTCGCGAACCAGGGCCTCCGCCTTTTCCAGCAACTCCGCCGGATCGGTGCCGGTCACTGCCACGCACACGCGGGGCAGCCGCAAAGGCCGGAGACGAGCCACAAAATTGTTGGGCGCTGCTGTCATTCGTTAATTTGAGAGTGGCGCGATATTACAGGCCTGCAATTCCAGATGCAACTATGGATTGCGAATTTTCTCCGAAAAAACTATTTAACGTATCCCGCATGACACCAGAGTAACCTTGACCGGCCTTGCCTCTGTTGTTACTGTCCGGGCTGTAAGTCCTTTTATTTTGTGCAATCAACGGAGGCACAGCGCCGGGTAGTTTCCGGCCCTGACTCTGGAGGTAACATGAAGAAAACACGATTGTTGCTGATTTTCTGTCTGGCTGTCATGGCTCATGCCCAGGAACCTACGGACACCCATCCGGCACTCAGTGCGCCCGCCGGGACCGACCCCACCACAGTTAGTTTTCCTTTTGAGCGGGTCCAAACCCCGACGGCCGTTGACTTGGCCTGCGCCGGCTTCGTCAGCAAACAACTCGTGCCCAATGCCAATTTCGTGGCTGGCGATTTGTACACTCCCAGCGTGACCAAGAACAGCAACGGCGAAGTGGTCTATCTGGCTGGAAAAGGCTATCAGGTCGGCCAGAAGTACACGGTCGTCCGCGAACTCCGTGATCCGAACCGTTATGAAATCTTTACGGGTCAGCATGCCTTGTTGAAAACCATGGGCCAGCCCTACTCCGAGTTAGCTCGAGTGCGCATTATCGATACGCGCAGCAAAATGGCCATTGCAGAGATTGAAATGAGTTGTGATCCGGTGAATCCGGGAGACTATGTCATTCCGTATGTCGAAAAGCCTACTCCCGTTTTCCGTCCTCCCTTGCGTTTTGATCGCTTTATGCCCTCTAACGGCAAATTAACCGGACGCATCGCAATGGCGAGAGATTTCGATTCCGAGATTGGTCCCGGGGTTAAGGTGTATTTGAACGTCGGTTCCAACCAGGGCGTGAAACCCGGCGACTATTTCCGCGCTGTGCGCAGCTACGAATCGGACCTGCATGACCCGACCGAATCCCTCTCGTTCAAAGCATCCACCAACGAAGATACCCAAGCGCACCAGGCTGCGATCGATCCCAACATGTTCACCAAGACCGGAGGTCCGGTTATTCACGTACGCGATCTGCCACGCCGCGCCGTGGGCGAAGTTGTGGTTATTTCGACGACTCCGACCACCTCCACCGGCATGGTTGTCTTTGCCATGGAAAGCGTGCATCTGGGCGATGACGTGGAACTCGACCAGCCGTAGGCTTCTGGAATAATAGGTTCGCATCAACCGAGGAGAAACAACCGCTTCTCCTCGAAGTTTTTGCCGGGCGGGTTTTAATGATGGAGTAAGGTTGTTCCCACTCCAATCAACGCCCCCGCCAGCACCAACCACAAAGAATTGACCCGATACCGGATCAGCAGGATGAAGCTGAGCCCAGCCAAGACCAAGGTCGTCCAGTCCACAACGGCGGTGCGAAACAGTTGCCATGACGCTACGGCAATCAGGGCGAGAGCCGAGACATTCACTCCGTCCAGCACGGCGCCGGCAAGAGGCGAATGACGCAAGCGTGGAACCAGCGGCCCGCTAATCGCCACAAAGAAAAATGCCGGAAGAAAAATGGCGGCCGTCGCGAGCGCCGCACCGGGAAGACCTCCCAACAGATAACCGATGAAGGTCGCCGTTGTCGACAGCGGGCCCGGAGTTACCTGCCCCATGGCAATGGCATCGAGCAATTGCCGCTCAGTGATCCATCCTAAATGCGTGACCAGGTTGGAACGAATCAGCGCCACCAGCACATAGCCGCCGCCAAAGAGAATTGCGCCAATCTTGAGGAATACAAGAAAGAGGGCAGTCAGACTAAACGGCATGACGGCGCTGGCTCCGGCAGCCAACGCGGCTCCGCCCGTAACAAGTGCGGGTACAGACGACGTCCGTTTAGGTGAGCGCACCCAGTAAAAAAGACCGGTCAGCAATCCGCCGCCCGCGAGCACCGCGAGCTGATCCGCGCCGAAAGCAGTGGCCACTACCGCGAGCGCACCCACAACCGCAATCCATGTCGACTTCACCGCCGTCTTCGCAAGCTTAAGCACGGCCTGCACAATCAGCGCAATCACGATCGGCTTCACTCCATAAAGCACACCCGCGACTTGTGGGAAAGACCCGAAGCGCAGATATACCCAGGCCAGCGCGGTGACCATGACAGCCGATGGCAAAATAAAGCTAACGCCCGCCACCAGCAACCCCGCCCATCCGGCTCGAACTCTACCCACATGAATCGCTATCTCAGTGGAGTTCGGACCAGGGATAAGGTTGGTCGCGCCCAGAAAGTCGAGAAACTGCTCGCGTGTTAGCCAGCCACGGCGAGAAACGACCTCGTCTTCCATCATGGCAATGTGCGCGGGCGGGCCACCGAAAGCAGACACCCCGATCTTGAGGAAAAGCCGTGCGAGCTCAAGCAGCGAGGTGCGGGGCGCCGCAGGAATCAGGCGGAGATCTTGAGTCGTGGCCAACGGCTCTTGCAAGTCAAACCTCGCGGAAAAGTGATCCGAGGATTGTAATCAAGAGCCGAACAATGTCGGAAGTGGAACAAGCAGAAGAAAAGGAGTGAAGTCGAAACAACGCGCTGCGTACTATTTTAGGTCGCGATCCCCGAACACCTCGGCAGTAAAAGCCTCAAGCGTCGCACCCTGCTGCCAAGCATCGAGCGGGAGGCCCGCTTTGCGGCACGTTTGCTGAATAAAGGTCACGTGGTCCCAGTGATGTTCGACGGGCACCTGAGGCAGGAGTAACCCGCGGCGTCCGTCCTGAACAACAACTAATCCGTGCACTCCGATTTCAACTTCGTCTGGCTTGATGACGCGGAGAGGCGAAAGAATGCTCAAAGAAACATCCAGTGCTGTGGCTTCCTCAAGCGTGACCGGCGAGAAACGCGTGTCCTCAAAGGCGGCAGCGCGTGCAGTTTCAGCCACCGTGCGGTAGACGGAAGCAACTGGAAATACGTAGCCGACACAACCGCGCAGGGCGTCATGGAAATAAATCGTGGTAAAAGCGCCTCGTGGTTCGGCGAGATGCGGTGAAGGCGGGGTCAGAGATACCTCGCGGCGCTCCAAGGCCGAAAGAATGGATTCGTGCGCGAGTTTCAACAGAACCGCGCGCTCTTCAGGGGTGAATTCATTCTGGGCAGTGCAGGCGGCGGCCGATGTGTCAGGTGGGGATTCAGGTTGCGGCGACATCGCGCTTCCTCCGACGGCTGAGGACAAACGCGCGGCGGCGCCTCTTCACTACCTGCCGGTCAATCTTCGACCAGAAGGCGATGAAGTAATCGCCTGCCGATAACAGGGACAACAACACCATGAACCAGATAGCCAGGCGCGCGATCCAATTGACTGGAAAGAAGTAGCCGCCATAGATGGGCCATTCTTTCCAGCGGTGGTCGAGAATGACGGCCACCACGGAAACGATCTGCACCAGCATTTTGAACTTGCCCAAGTCACTGGCTTCGATCGCGAATCCTTCCGAGGCTGCAATCGAACGCAAGCCGCTCACCAGAAATTCTCGCCCGATAATAATTACGGCGATCCACGCCGGGACCATGCTGGGATTGAACTGCACCAGAGTGACAAAAGCGGCGGCGATCAGAAGTTTGTCGGCCAGCGGATCAAGCAACACACCCATGGTCGTGATCTGTCCACGTTTGCGCGCAAGGTATCCATCAATGCCGTCAGTAATCGAAGCTGCAATGAACAGAGCCGAAGCCAGCAGTTCCTTTTCACCGCCCGTACTCTCGAAACGGTTGGTGGAAAGAATCCAGATCAGCAGCGGGATACTGCAGATGCGGGTAAGCGTGATGGAGTTGGGAAGGTTCACTGGGGCCGCTGCCGACCGCGTGCCGGCACGAATGCCACAACAAGCGATACCAAATTATCCTCCACCACGAACAGCGAAAGCAATGAAGTAAATCTATTTCTGCTTGGCGATGATCTGGTCCTTGATCTTGTCGTAGGTCGCCTGAGGAATAATCTTCTTGCGCACCAGATCAGTCTTCATCTTATAAGGACGCCCATCCACGATCTTCTTCGCATAGGCTTCGCCAATTCCCGGCAGGGCATCGAGCTGTGCCGGCGTGGCCGAATTGATGTCCAGCAGCTTCGCTTTGGTCGTGCTCGCGGCCATTGCACTCGATGCTCCGGCTTGACTCGCACTCTGCGCCGCCCCTGCACTAGTGAAGAGTCCCAGCGCGAGCAGCACAATCAGGACCAGCTTGATCAGAGTCTTTGCCATGGGTTTCTCCTTAGACCTTTCAATCTCGTTTCGCGGCCTTGTAACCCGCTTTCTTGGCCTCGTCCAGGGTCATGAATTTTCCGTTCTTGGTTTTGCCATACCAACGTCCGCCCTGGTGATAAACGCCGCTATCGAGGTTCACCCAGACTTTGCCGCTGGCCTTGGCAGCCGCGATGTCCGCCGCCGAAATCGTGCTAGGTTTCGACGACTGGTTGGTTGCAGGCGTTTGTACAGTCATTGCCGGCACGCTTACCGCGATCAGGAGTAAGCACCCAACCGTCAGCTTCAACCAAGCTCTGCCCATAAATGCGAACCGAGAACTGATAACCGAAAACCGAGAACTGAATTTCTAACTATCGCGTCAAGCGTAAATCCCGCGTTGCCGAATCGTATAGGCCACGCGATCGATGGCCAGCATGTAAGCTGCGATCCGGTTGTTGACGCCGTGAGCTTCGGAAAACCTCACCACATCCTCAAAAGCGGCCACCATGATAGTTTCGAGTTGTTCGTTTACTACCGACTCTTTCCAGAAATATCCCTGGCGATCCTGCACCCACTCGAAGTAAGAGGTGGTCACGCCGCCGGCATTGCACAGGATGTCAGGAATCACAAACACTCTTTTGTCGGCCAGAATCTCGTCCGCCGAAGCCGTTGTGGGACCGTTCGCTCCCTCGGCCAGAATCTTGCACTTGATTCGATCCGCGTTGCGGCTGGTGATCTGGTTTTCGGTGGCGGCGGGAATCAGAATGTCGCAATCGGTCACCAGAAGCTCGGCCGGATCAGCCGCCTCGGCCTCCGGAAACCCCGCCAGCGTCCCATGCTTCTGCCGGTACGCCGAGAGCGCCTTCACGTCGATCCCGTTCTTGTTATAAAGGCTGCCTGTCACCTCGATAATGCCGATGATCTTGTACCCCGCCTGCGCCATGAGCAACGCCGAATTCGAACCCACGTTGCCAAAACCCTGCACAATGACGCGAGTGGATTCGGGTCGTAACCCCAACTTCTTGATAGCTTCGTCGCAGACGATCATGATGCCGCGCCCAGTGGCTTCGCGGCGTCCCCGCGAGCCTCCAATATTGATCGGCTTTCCCGTGACCACCGCAGTCACTGTCTGGCGCATATGCATGGAATAAGTGTCCATAATCCATGCCATGGTCTGTTCGTTGGTATTGACGTCCGGCGCTGGTACGTCTTTCTCCGGCCCGATAAATTCGAACAGTTCCGCCGTGTAGCGGCGGGTCATGCGCTCCAGTTCCCCAATCGACATTTTGTGCGGATCGCAAATCACTCCGCCTTTCGCCCCGCCGAAAGGAATATTCACCACTGCGCACTTCCACGTCATCCAAGCCGCTAGAGCGCGAACTTCATCGAGCGTCACGTCGGGGGCATAGCGAATGCCGCCCTTCGAAGGACCACGCGCAATCGAATGTTGCACGCGGAATCCGGTAAAGACTTCGAGCTTCCCATTGTCCATGGCCACCGGGATGTGCACGATCAGCTCGCGAGTCGGATACCGCAACACCTTCCATATTCCTTCGTCCAGATTGAGTTTGCGCGCAGCCAGATCAAATCGCGCGGTTTGCGCTTCCGTGGGATTAAGTTCCTGCTCCAGCGAAACCGATTTCGTAGCGGTAGTCATAACGATCTCCGATGATGGCAAATTAATAGCAGCGATTTAGGAACAGTTCCACGCGTGGCCGCAAACCCAAGAAGTATAAGCACCCAACCGCACCGAGGCAAGCCAACAACCGTATTATGGATGGCGGCTGGGCTCGAGCTAGAGTTGCAAAGTGGCTGACTCCCAGCGAGAATCGCTGTGGTGGAGAATGTGAATCAACCCGATGCGCCGGTGCCCGCGGGCGGGAATCCGTTTCGCCCCGGCGTTATGGTCCTGGTTACGTTGGGCAATCCGAGGGAGAAGTTTTGGGGCGCCATCCTTTCTCTCAATCCTGAGGGGCTCAGTGTTTGCGGGGTTGAACTGGCTTCGTTCGACGACCTTGTTTCTCTGGTCAAGGACGGGGAACCATTTTCTCCCGGTGTGGTCTTCGTCCCCATGCACCGAGTTGAGCGCATGGAACTCGATCTGCCAGACGGTAACATCCCGTCACTTTCACAACGCTTCGCCAGTAAAACGGGCCTTGATCCAGCGTCGGTGCTCGTACATCACAGCGGAATGAATTCTCAGACGCTTGGTGAGCAGAAGTGAAGCTGTCGCAACTTCTGACCGCTCCCAACCAGCTCACGCTGCTGCGGATGATGTTCGTGCCTTTCATCGTTATTAAGCTGGTGGAAGGCCACTACCTATTGGCGTTGATTCTTTTCGTGCTGGCTGGGTTCAGCGACGGGCTCGACGGTTTGCTGGCCCGGACTCTCAAGCAGCAGACCGTGTTGGGACAATATCTTGATCCCATCGCCGACAAACTGCTGCTGAGCACGATGTTCATGGTGCTCTCGATCCTGCACAAGATTCCGTGGAAGTTTACAGTTTTGGTCTTCAGCCGCGACATCACCATACTGCTGGCCAGCGCCGTGCTCTACGCGATTGCCGGGCTTCGCGACTTTCGTCCCAGCATATTCGGGAAGGCAAACACGTTCGCGCAGGTTGCGGCGGTCTTTTTTGTCTTACTGTTCGAAATAAGTAGATCGCGATGGGTTGCTGTTGGCCGGCTCTCGTTTTTGCGAGCGACTTTTGCCTTCACGATTATTTCTGCAATGCACTACGTGCTGCTCGTGGGACAACGCCTACGAGCCACTCACCAGGTTGCAACCGCGCCCCCCGCCAGCGGCAGAGTTTAACGCGAGCAGCGGGTGTGAGGTTTCGCGCCCGGGCTTTGGTCCAATTCCTAACCTGTCCCACAACTGCGTTCACATCGCCCAGAAGTCGGCGAGATCGATATATTCGTCTATCGTTACCGGTTGACCGGTTGAGCCAATATCGATTTGCACTTGGAAGCCGACCACACTCGACCATCCATTGGGCAAAGTGCCTGCAGGATAAACGGCGTTAACGGGATGGACGACACCATCCACAGTCAGCGTGTCGTAATACATACAGGGTTTGCCGCTGCATCGATCGGTATCTCCTGACACGCGGTGAACATCCCAGCGCACATGGTGCCATTCATTAGCCTTCAGCGCGCACTTAACCGAGGTATTCATCCAGTGTCCGTGGAGCTGATCAAATACTTGCCAGAGGCCGTTTACCTGATTGCACTGCGTCCCCCACATAAATTCGATCCCCGTAGACTTCGAGAAATCGAACTGATCGAACTCGTACGAGCCAGCGACCGAAGCCTTATCGGTTAGATAAACCCAAAGGCTCGTGCTGAGGGAGGTTGCATCATCATCGGCACCGGCATTGTAAGTCCACAAAGCATTGCTGTACTCCGGCCCGGTGATCGAGAACTCCATCGAGTGGCCATCCTTGGAAGGATGCGCGTGGCCGATTGTGTGTGACGTGTTCGTCGGGATTCCACTTCCTCCGGGGTCACAGCTTGGCAGCACACAGACGGGCTTCCATCCAGTCAGCGACTCATTTACGTTGAGCCGGGTAATGTTGGAATCGTCGATTGGAAGTTGTGCTACGGACAATGTGGAAAACAACATAGCCAGGCAGAATCCAGCGAGAACTCTATGCGCGATACTCATCTTAACGTCTCCGAGCGGCGAAAATTTGAGCGAAAACGATCTAAATTCCAGGCAGGAAACCCAAAGTCCGTCCGGCTAATCGCTACGCCCCGAGGCAAACCTATCGGAATGGAACAACGCGCCCCAGATGCCAGAAGTACATGAGCTGCACCACGGTAACCATGGAGGTAGAAGTAGGTAATCTCTGCGGATCTAGTGGCGGCTTCGAACCGGCTTCAGCTCGCGGATCTTCGGACCGGAAACGAACTCATTCCCGGCGAGGACGTAGCGCAGAGGCCGCTCGGCTGCCTTTGTGATTCCGATTCGCGGCGTTGTGATAATACGACGAACCCGGTATCCATCATCGGTGATAAAGAGGTCAGAAGATAAGCTGGTCAAATCCTTTCCGTTATCCCGTTCCCGCGTAATGCCGAACGCCTCAGCCAGCCGGCCGGGACCGCTGGTCAACTTCCGCAGGTCGCGAGGTGAATCGATCGGCACATTTCGTAGCCGCGCCATTTCTTCGATTCCGGACAGCGGTTCGACGGCGCGGAAGAGAATCCCGCCCGCAACTCCATCGGGCAAACACGACACATTCAGACAGTAGTGATTGCCGTAGATGAAATAAACGTAAGCATAGCCTGGAGGCCCGAACAGTACAGCGTTACGCGGCGTGCGCCCGGCAAACGAGTGCGCTGCCGGATCGTCTTTACCCAGGTAAGCTTCGACTTCGACGATGCGCGCAATAAGAAATTGCTTCGCTTCTTTCCGCACCAGTACTTTGCCCAGCAATTCGCGGCTAACTCGGCGGGGATCACGGTCGTAGAATTCACGCCGCAATGGGCTTCGGAGATGGGAGATAGGCGGGGTCAGAATCAGGGACTTGCGATTTCGCGAACCAGCCGAGGCTAAGTTCACCTAAGCCCGCTTTTGCCGTGGCGAGAGCATGGCGAGAATTTCGCGGAGACCTTGCCGGATTTGCTCCAGGTCAGGCGTAGTGCGTTCGGGGAATGGCAGGGGCGCCTGTTTCTTGTCGCCTTTGTGGTCTGCACGCAAATGTTGCCGCGCGCCGGCGATGGTGAATCCCTCCTCATAAAGAAGTTTTTTTATACGCAGCACGTTTTCAACGTCTTTGTGACGATACATGCGCTGTCCGGTGCTGCCCTTAACCGGTTTGAGTTGGGGAAATTCAGTTTCCCAGAAACGCAGGACATACGCCGGCAAACGACACAACTGGGCAACTTCTCCGATCCGGAAATAGAGTTTGTCAGGGATGACCACGTCGGCGGTCTTGACTGATTTGGCCGCGGTTTTGTTGCGAGAGCTCATCGAGGTTCGAGAAGTGGCCTGCATGGCAGATTACGCATCACTCCCTATCCGCGTTTCTAGCACGACCGGGCTTTCCGAACAACCCCTCATTTCGGGCAACCCGTTATCGCTCGGACTCGCGATCAAAGGGAAAATAAAAAACCCCCGGAGAGGTGCTTCTCTCGAGAGGCTTTTCTGAACTTTCTGTTGCGTGCGAAGTATCGTCTCGCCAACGGTTAGTGTTTCTTTTTCTTGGCAGCCTTTTTCTTTGCTGGCATGAAGTTTCCTCCGTGAACAATTTTCCCTTGAAAGGGGGCCCAAATTCAAAATCGTTGCCCAATTGTAGTAGGTGCAACGAAGCTACCCCAAGATATTGAGGACTATTACTTTCATTGTCAACAGAATTCTTCAATCACGGGGTTCCATCTGAGCAACCTAGTCGCGTGTCGTACACTTGCAACCGTCCTTCTATTCCGATATGCGTTCCGCCAAGACGATACGCGATCCCATCGAACTAGAAATATTCAAGAACATTTATCACTCGATTGCGGAAGAGATGGGCGCGGCGCTGCGGCGGACTGCTTTTTCCCCCAATATCAAAGAACGCTGTGACTACTCGTGCGCTGTGTTCGATTCCGATGGCAAAGTGATTGCGATGGGGGATCACATGCCGGTTCACCTCGGTTCGATGCCAATGTCGGTGCATGCCGCGATCGATCACTTTGACCTTGAACCCGGAGACGTGGCGATGTTGAATGACCCGTTCCGCGGGGGAACTCATTTGCCGGACATCACACTGGTGGCGCCGGTACACGTGCGGCCGGGGAACCCTCGGTCAAAAGCAAAGAATATGCGGCCGGATTTCTACGTCGCCTCGCGGGCCCACCATGCAGACATCGGCGGCGCTTATCCGGGTTCGATGGGTCTTTGTCGCGAGATCTATCAGGAAGGGTTTCGGATTCCCCCGGTGAAGATCATGCGTGCTGGAAAGATGCAATCCGATGTTCTCGCGCTTCTTCTGAGCAATGTCCGGACGCCGCAGGAACGCGAAGGTGATCTGGGCGCACAGATCGCCGCCTGTCACACTGGGGCGCAGCGCTTGGACGAAGTCTGCGGCCGTTACGGCTTGGAACGGGCGAAGAAGGCTGCGCAAGAGTTGCTCGATTATTCTGAGGAAATGATGCGGGCATTCCTCGATGAGGTTCCTAGTGGAACCTACCAAGCAGAAGACTTTTTGGACGATGATGGAATTAGTACGAAACCGGTCAAAATTGCGGTGACGGTTAAGTTTCATGCACAAGGCCGATCGTCCAATCCGTCCAGGTCGGGTCGGAGAAACTTACCCGGGCGAGCAGTGACGGTGGATTTTACCGGGAGCGATCCGCAAGTCGAGGGTAGCGTGAATGCCGTGGAGGCCATCACATATTCAGCTTGCTTTTATGTTTTCCGCTGTCTGCTGGCGGAAGACGTGCCTGCCACTGCAGGGTTGATGCGCCCAATTGAAGTCATCGCGCCGGAAGGAACCGTGATCAACGCCCGCCCTCCGGCTGCGGTCGCTGGCGGAAACGTGGAAACTTCGCAGCGCATTGTGGACGTGCTGCTGCGGGCATTGGCGCAAGCGATTCCGGAGCGAATTCCCGCGGCAGCGTCGGGTACGATGAACAACCTGACTATCGGCGGGATTGATCCTCGCACCAACGAACCCTTCGCTTATTACGAAACAATCGCGGGTGGCATGGGGGCACGGCCATCGAAGCCCGGAGTTTCCGGCGTCCACACGCACATGACGAACTCGCTCAACACGCCCGCCGAGGCTTTGGAGCACGCGTATCCGTTACGTGTTCGGCAGTATTCGCTTCGCCCGGGTAGTGGTGGCGAGGGCAAGTATCGGGGTGGCGATGGAATCATCCGGGAAATCCAGGTTCTCACCGATGCCGAGGTTACGCTTTTATCCGACCGCCGCCAGCACAGACCGTACGGGCTGGCCGGTGGAAAAAATGGTGCGCCGGGGAAAGCCATAGTGATTCGCGAAGACGGCTCAACGCAAGAGATGCCGAGCAAGTTCAATATTCGGCTGCACAAGCGCGACCGGATTCGCATTGAGACTCCGGGCGGTGGCGGTTGGGGTTAGCGATAGTATTTTCTGACCCTGGCATGGCGGAAGAATCCGTGCGCTTCGGAGCGAATCCAACAGTAAGATCGATTTCACACGCAACTCGAGGGGGAGCTTTGATGAATGCCGACATTGCCACGCACTATCTTGATGAAGTTCGCCGCCAGTTCAGCGGGCACAAGCGCCTTGCCGAACGCGCTATGGCGCAACTGAAGGACGAAGAGTTTTTTGTAGCACTCGATCCCGAATCAAATTCAATCGCGATCCTGGTCAAACACCTGGCGGGCAATATGCGGTCGCGGTTCACCGACTTTCTGACAACTGATGGCGAGAAGCCGGATCGCAATCGTGACCAGGAATTCGAAATAACAGCGGCGACAACCCGCGCGGACGTCATGCGCTGGTGGGAAGAGGGTTGGGCGCGCGTGTTCGCTGCCGTCGAAGCGCTCAAACCAGAGGACGTCATGCGCACGGTCACCATCCGCGGCGAGCCCCATACCGTGCTGCAAGCCACGAATCGGCAAATCGCCCACTATGCGCAGCACACCGGACAGATCGTTTTTCTAGCTAAACACCTCCGGTCGAGCGAGTGGAAAACGCTAAGCATTCCGCGTGGAAAGTCCAAAGAATTGAGTGCCGTCGTTCAGAAGTATGACAAAGGCGTGCTTCGGGAAAGTTCGGAGGGGCGTTGACCTTGCCGCACACCCGCTTCTGGTTGGCCTGCCCAGCGGGATGCTAGAATTCAGAGTTTTGGTTTTGAATCCGAACTCATAAGTAAAGGTAGGTCCATGTCTGACACCATGCTGGCGGTGGTAAAAGAAAAGGCCGCACCGGGGGCGGAGATTCGAGAAGTAAAGATTCCCGCGTTCGGACGCAACGACGTTCTAGTGAAGGTCAAGGTAGCGTCGATCTGCGGCACCGACCTGCACATCTACGAATGGGACCGTTGGGCTCAGAAGCGGATTCACCCGCCGCTCATCCCCGGCCACGAATTCTGCGGCGAGGTCGTAGCTTTCGGCGATGAGGTCACCAGCGTCAAGGAAGGCGACTTTGTCTCCGCCGAAATGCATGTGGCTTGCGGCAAGTGTCTGCAGTGCCGCACCGGGGAAGCGCATATTTGCCAAAACGTGAAGATCATCGGCGTCGACGTCGATGGCGCATTCGCGGAGTACGTCGTGATTCCGGAGTCAAATATCTGGAAGCTAGATCCTGCGATCCCGCAAGAGTACGCCTCGATTCTCGATCCGCTGGGTAACGCTGTTCACACCGTGCTGGCCGGCGAGGTTGCGGCTAAAACCATCGCCATCACGGGATGCGGGCCTATCGGATTGTTCTCTATCGCAGTGGCGCGAGCCGTGGGCGCAGCGCAAGTGTTTGCCATCGAAGTAAACGAACACCGGCGACTACTCGCGGAAAGGATGCATGCGGATTTAACTCTCGATCCATCGAAACAGGATGTGAAGTCCATCATCATGGAGCGAACCGACGGTCTGGGCGTCGACGCCGTGCTCGAAATGGCTGGACATCCCGATGCCATTCGAACCGCGTTCGACATCGTGCGCCGCGGCGGACGCATCTCCCTCCTCGGTCTTACCTCCAAGCCAATCTCTCTCAACTTTTCCGAAGACATTATTTTTAAGGGCATCACCGTCCAGGGCATCAACGGCCGGCGCATGTATCAGACCTGGTATCAGATGACGGCATTGCTCAAGAACGGCAAACTCGATCTGCATCCGGTGATTACGGACCGCATTGCGATGAAAGATTTTTCGACGGCTATGGAGCGCTTGAAGACGGGAGAGGCGAGCAAAATCCTGGTGTATCCGAACGGAACAAGGTAGATGGGAATTTCAAGACTCAGCTAAGCTTCCGCAGGCACCTGTACGATCTTTTTCTGGATCGCGTAGGTTACCAGTTGAGCTTTGTTGTGGATATCGAGCTTCCGCATCAGGTTAAACCGGTGGGCTTCCACCGTCTTGACGCTGAGGCCCAGTACAGTAGCGATTTCTCTTGCGGAGTTGCCTTCCGCAATCATTTTCACCACCTCACGCTCTCGAGGCGTTAGGCTGGAACGGCGTAAATTCGCGACCTGCTCCACAGACACAACTCCCTTTCGCCAAAGTAAATGCGGGAGGGCTTCCAGCGGCAAAAAGCGCGCCGGACGGCCCAAGACGGGTTCAGAATGCTTAACCGTATTGTACAAGTCTTCTACCCCATTCGTCACTGCGAAAAGTTTCTGTAAACCCGTGCGCTGGAGCGAAAAAGGTAACTGGCTCCTTCATCGGATACAATCCAGAGCAATGCTGCGTTATTTCACCTCTGGCGAATCCCACGGAGAAGCGCTGGTCGCCTTCTTATCAGGCATGCCCGCTGGATTGAAAGTCGATCAGGGTTTCATCGATCGCGAACTCTGGAGGCGCCAGCAGGGCTATGGCCGAGGCGGCCGGATGAAGATCGAGCGGGATACCGCTCATATCGTTTCCGGAGTCCGCCACGGCATCACCATCGGTTCACCCATCGCCGTTCTGCTGGAGAATAAGGATTGGAAGAACTGGCAGGAGTCGCTTCCCGTAGAAGAAGGCGATCCCGCGAAGCACAAGCGGGTAGCGTCGCCGCGACCGGGCCATGCGGATCTGGCGGGTGCTCTGAAGTACAATTTCACCGACGCCCGCTATGTGCTCGAACGCGCTTCCGCCCGCGAATCGGCAGCGCGAGTTGCGATCGGTGGCCTGGCAAAGCTGCTGGCCCGTGAATATGGGATTGAAGTGCTTAGCCACGTTATTTCTGTGGGCAATGCGTCGATCGAAGGCGCAGAGATTCCATGGGACCGTATCGCTCCGTTGCGCGATCGCGAGGAAGTTCTGCTCAATTGCGCCGATGCGGGTGCCGAGTCGCGGATGAAGGAAGAAGTTGACCGGGTGCTCAAGACTGGAGATTCAGTCGGCGGCGTATTTGAAGTGGTTGCCCACAATGTCCCGCCCGGGCTGGGCACTTACGCGCAATGGGACGAACGTCTGGATGCGTTGCTGGCGGCCGCGGTAATGTCGTTGCAAGCTGTCAAGGCAGTCGAGATCGGCTCCGGCATTACAGCCGCGGCTTCCCTCGGTTCCGTCGTGCATGATGAAATAGGGTACAGCGAATCCGCGGGCTTTTCCGGATTCACTCGCAACCGCAACAACGCTGGAGGAATTGAAGGCGGCGTTTCGAATGGAGAGGACATCCGCGTGCGCGGTTACCTCAAACCGATTTCGACATTACGCCGTCCGCTACAGTCGGTGGATTTCGCCACACGCGAGCCTGTAAAAGCCGCCTACGAACGCTCCGATGTATGCGTAGTGCCAGCGGCCGGCGTGGCCGCTGAGGCCATGGTGGCATTGACGCTGGCCCGCTGCGCGCTGGAGAAGTTTGGCGGCGACTCGGTGGGAGAAACCTTGCGAAACTATAGAGGCTACGCTGAGCAGTTAAGAAAATACTGACTACGAACGACTCAATGATCTATCCCATCGTAAAGTTTGGAAACCCCGTCCTGGAAAAACCGGCGGAACCAGTTACGGTTTTTGACGACGAGCTGAAGAAACTCGTCGAGGATATGTTCGAGTCCATGTATGAAGCCCATGGAGTCGGCTTGGCGGCACCGCAAATCGGAATCTCGCAACGACTCGCGGTCATCGATGTGACCTTCAAGGAGAATCCCGATGCCAAGCTCGTTTTGGCGAATCCCGAGATTCTCCACACCGAGGGCAAACACACTCAGCCCGAAGGCTGCCTCAGCATTCCCGAATTTCGCGAGCCGTGAGCCGTCCCCGCAAGGTTACGATTCGCGCTCAGGATGTGAACGGGAAGTGGTACGAGAAAACCACCAAAGAAGGCGAAGAACTGCTGGCGCGCGCTTTTTTGCACGAAACGGAACACTTGAATGGCAAGCTTTACATCAGCCACATCAGCGCACTGAAGCGTGACCTGATGAAACGTAAGATCCGCAAGCTGATGAAGGCAGGAGAGTGGTAGACATTGAATCATTGAGTGATTGAATCATTAAATCAATGGCTCAATGACTCAATGAGTCAATCCCTCGTTCTAGTTTTTTGCGGCACACCTCGCTTCGCGGTCCCTACTCTGGAAGCGTTGGTTCGCGCGGGCTTCCCCGTTTGCATGGTGATTACGCAGCCGGACAAGCCCAGAGGACGTGGCCTTGCGCTGGCTCCATCGGCCGTAAAGGAGGCGGCCCTCGCACTTCAATTACCGGTCACGCAGCCGGACAGTATTAAGAACAACGATGAATTCCGTGCCCAGCTCACTGCCCTCAAGCCCGACGCAATTATCGTGGTCGGTTACGGGCGCATCCTTCCGCAGTGGATGATCGACTTGCCGCGGTTCGGCAACATCAATCTCCATGCGTCCTTGCTGCCTAAGTATCGTGGAGCGGCGCCTATTCAATGGGCGATCGCTCAGGGCGAGACCGTAACCGGAGTCACAAGCATGCGAATCGATGCGGGACTTGATACTGGCGACATCCTGCTGCAGAAAGAAATTCCCATCAAACTGAAGGACACTGCCGAGACCCTCGCTCCCGTGCTGGCCGCAACCGGCGCAGACCTGATGGTCGACACTTTGCGCGGGCTGCAAGCTGGCACAATCGCGCCGCGCCCGCAGGACGACGCAAAAGCAACGCTCGCGCCCATCTTGAAAAAACAAGATGGCCGGATCGACTTTCACCAAACCGCACAAGAAATCTGCAATCGCCTGCGCGGATTCCAGCCTTGGCCGGGCGCCTTCACAATTTTTCGCGGCAAGAACCTTCACGTTTGGCAAGCAGCCGCGTCGCAACACTCACTCCCGCCCGGGGAACTTTGGGTCGAGAGTAATTGCCTATCCGTCGGATGTGGAGAAGGCACGGCCCTGGCCCTGTTCGAGGTCCAACCGGAAGGCAAGAAGCGTATGCCAGCAGGAGATTTTGTTCATGGCTATCGTCCTCAGAGCGGCGAAAAGCTGGGGTTGTAACCGAGGTCTGAGGACCGAGATCTGAATGCCTATCTCTCCCGCTCGCGTCGCGGCTTTCGACATTCTGCTCCGAGTTGAGCGCGATGATTCTTACGCTTCGGAGTTGCTGCACTCTTCGGGCAACGCGGGACTCTCCTCTGCCGATCACGGTTTGGCGACCGAGTTAGTCATGGGCGTTCTCCGTTGGCGATCCCTGTTGGATCAGAACATCGCAGAACGTTCTTCGCAGAAGCTCGCCCGACTCGATCCGGAGGTTCTTACCGCTTTACGTCTCGCAGCTTACCAATTGCTTTTTCTTGATCGTGTACCTGAGCGCGCGGCCGTGCACGAGAGTGTGGAGTTAGTGAAGCGCGCCCGGAAGCGGTCGGCTGTGCCTTTCGCCAATGCTGTCTTGCGAAAGTTAACTGAGGTCGCGGGCGGGCAGGTTGGCGTTTCCGGTACTGACAATGCCCAAAGGCCAGCGGAGTTGGCGGTTTCTTCCGCGCACCCGCTTTGGTTGGTCGAACGTTGGATTCGCGAATTCGGCTTTGAGGCCGCTCGGGGAGTTTGCGCTTACGACCAACGGATTCCGCAGACGGCCATCCGCGTAACTGATGCAACGATCGCAGAGAAACTCAAGAAGCAGAAGATCGAGCTATCTCCAGGCCATTTGCTGACGTCGGCGTATCGCGTCGTCTCTGGCGATCTCACCGCCACGCGATCTTTCCGCGAAGGCCAAGTCATGATCCAGGATGAAGCGTCGCAACTGGTTTCGCTGCTCGTCGGCCATGGAGCAAACATTCTCGATTGTTGCGCGGCACCCGGCGGAAAGACACGAACCCTCGCCGAGCGCAACCAAAACGCGAGCATTATCGCTACAGAGCTGCATCCGCACCGCGCTCGCATGCTGCGCAAGCTGGTTACTGCAGCCAACGTCCGCGTGATCGCCGCGGATGCTCGTGATCTTCCCCTGACTGCACTGTTCGATCGCGTTCTGGCCGACGTTCCCTGCTCGGGCACAGGTACGCTGGCGCGCAACCCCGAGATCAAATGGAGACTCACGCCCGAAGATTTGATAGACCTCCAGGCGAGGCAGGTGTCAATCCTCCGATCGGCCATGCAGCGCGTCTCTCCTGGTGGGAGGATCGTGTATTCAACCTGCTCGCTGGAAAAGGAAGAGAACTCAGAAGTCGTAGAGAAGGCCATGTCCGCCGACCACTCTTTCCGTGTGCTGGATTGCCGGATTGAACTGGAGCGCCTTCGCTCGCAAGGCGAATTACGGTGGGAAGACATAGGGTCGTTAACCAGCGGACCGTACTTGCGAACCGTTCCGGGAGTGCATCCCTGCGATGGATTCTTCGCGGCAATTCTGGAGAAAATCTAGCCAGGGTGTCTCGCGGTTCTGCACTAATAAGGACTCGTTCTATGATCCGCGTTGATCCGTGAAAATCCGTGGCTAGAACTCAGCGTACTTCGAAGTTGACCGCCGAACCCGCGACGATCTTTGCTCCGGGCGCCGGATTCTGCGAGACGATGACGCTGGCCGGTGTAGGCTGCGGCGGAGGCATCGGCACGGACGGCATCGGCGGCGTTGCGACTGGAGATTCTGCGGTTAAAACAGGAGACGGTGCAGCCTGTGGGGCGATGCTGACGGTCCCTAATCGGAAGCCGGAATCCTGCAAAACCGGAGTCACACCCCCCAACGCCTGCCCGGTGAAGTTGGGCATCAGAAACGCCTGCGGTAATACAGCTTCAGTCGTCAAGAGACTGATCTTGGGCGCCGCGATGCCGCTGGCGTTCGGAGCAGGACTTTGTCCCAGCACCTGGTCTGGGGGTGGGCCACCCATTTCGATCCGCGCTACTGAACCTACGTCCAATCCTCGGCGGAGAATATTGATCTGCGCTGCACGCGGACTCTCCCCCAGCACATTGGGAATCTCCACCCGCTGCGGTCCCAAACTGTCGGCGACCCGTATCTGCCAGCCTCGTCGCACTTGTGTGCCCGGAGCTGGGAGCTGCGAAAGAATTCTTCCTTCGGGAATTGAAGCACTGTAGTACTGGCGTTCGACTTCCATTTGGAAACCCGCCGCGTCGGCGATTCTCCGCGCCTCAGCCGGCGTCTTGCCAACCAGATCGGGGACGGACACCTCGCGCCCGTGAATGGCAAAGCGCATCGCGGTCAATGCGGACACTAGTGCGACCACCAGCAGAACCAGCGTAAGCAAGATGAATCGGAAGAAGGCCTTCATTGCGCGTTGCAATTATAGCCAGAACTCATGGGGTCCCGGGCAATCCTCCACCTTTGGGAATGTAGTCGTCATGTCGCAGACAGCCGCCCACCCGGACCGGCATGTCATCCTATACTGTGGAAATGCCGTCCGAGACTGACCTTATCGCGCTGCTGCAACGCTACTGGGGCTACAGCGCGTTTCGGCCGTTGCAGGAAAAGATTGTGCTGAGCCTGCTCGGCGGCCGCGATACTTGTGTGGTCATGCCCACCGGCGGCGGCAAGTCGCTGTGTTACCAACTACCGGCGTTGGCTTCGGGCAAGACCGCAATCGTGATCTCGCCCCTGATCGCGCTGATGCAAGACCAGGCGGCGCAGCTTGCGCAAATGGGCATTCCCGCTGCCGTTCTAAACAGCACCCAGACGAGCGGGGAACAATCGGACGTCGCGAAGAAGGCTTGCGCGGAGCAGTATCGTTTGCTGTATCTCTCGCCGGAGCGATTGGCGCGCGCAGACACGGCCGCGCTGTTGCGGCGCATCCCGATTGCATACTTTGCCATTGATGAGGCCCACTGCATCTCAGAATGGGGTCACGAGTTTCGCCCCGAATATCGCCAGCTAAGTTCGCTGCGCGTAAACTTCCCCGATCTTCCGATCGCGGCCTTCACGGCGAGCGCAACCCGGCGCGTCCGTCATGACATCCTTACCCAACTTCAATTGCGGGACCCGGCTAAGTACATTGCGAGCTTTCATCGCGCCAATTTGCGATATGTAGCGCGGCAATGTGAATACGGAGAGCAGCCGGCGCTGCTGGTGAACGCCCTCCGCAGCTATGCTGACGGCGCCATCATTGTGTATGCCCCTACCATCACGCGGGTCGAGGAGACGGTTGATTTCCTCGAGGAGCAGGGGATTCCCGCCATCGCTTATCACGGCCAGATGGAAAAAGATCAGCGGCGGCTCAATCAGGAACGCTGGATGGCAGACGAGGTACGCGTACTGGTTGGAACCATCGCCTTCGGCCTGGGCATCAACAAGGCCACGGTGCGCGCAGTGATCCATCTCTCGTTGCCTCAGTCGATCGAGCAGTATTATCAGGAAGCCGGACGCGCCGGTCGCGATGGCCAGCCCGCCGATTGCCTGCTGTTGTGGCAGAAACGCGATGCCGGTTTGCTCGCGTACTTCATCGAGAAGATTAGCGACCCTGCCGAGAAAGACCGGGCCTGGCAGCGCTACCATACGATCCGACGCTTTGTGGATTCGGCGAGTTGCCGTCATCGTGAAATCTGCCTGCATTTCGGGGAGACTCCGAAGTGGACCTCATGCGACGCCTGTGATGTTTGTAGTGCCTTGCCCGCGTTCTTGTCGGCACCTGCACTCACAGGGCGAGCCAGGCGGCGCAAGGGTTCCATCGATACCAGTGTTGCGCAGCGGCAGGTCGCTGCGCCAGGATCACCGCGTGTGGAAATGCCTTCGGACGTTGATCTCGAATTGCGCGAGTATCTTCGCGAGTGGCGACGGGGAGTGGCGAAAGAAGACAAAGTTGCTTCTTTCGTGGTCATGCATGACAGTTCGCTCGACGAGATTTGCCGCCGTCGCCCAGCATCGCTCGCGAACATCCGCGGCATTCCCGGATTCGGCGAGAAGAAAACGGAACGCTACGGCCAGCAGATTCTGGAGGTCCTGGCGCAATACAAGAACGGCGCACGCGCAAGCGCGCCTCTTGAAGTAAAGTCGAAGCCAGCCGAAGAAACCATCCGCTTGCTGGGTGAAGGGCGCTCATTCATGGAGATTGCAAACCTTCGCGGACGCCACCTCGGTTCCGTGGTCGGCTTAATCGCTAATCTGGTTGAAAAGGGAGAGTTGCAATTCCAGCCAGAGTGGGTCGGCGAAGCCAAGCTGGCCAGCATCGAAGAAGTCTGTACTCGGCTGGGGACCCGGGCGCTCAAGCCGCTCAAGGACGCTCTTCCGCCAGACATTACCTATGAAGAGATTCGCCTGGTCGTAGCCAGAATTCATAGTCAGCGAGAAAAGACGGCGTAAGACGCTCGGCCGCCGCCACGCGTTTACCGCTGGTTTATGATGGCTGATCGGCTTTGATTAATTTCATGTCCGGCCCTGAGGCTTCACTATGAGCGCTCCGACGATTCCCGCAGAGAAAACACACCTGACCCGCGAAGAAATCAACCGCAAACAAAAAGAATACATATTTCCTTCGGTCACGAATTACTTCTCCGATCCTCTGCCTATGGACCACGGCGTAATGCAGCACGTCTGGGACGTCGAGGGTAAAAAGTATCTGGACTTCTTTGGCGGCATTGTGACCATCAGCGTGGGCCACTGCAATCCACGCGTTATCGCGCGCACCAAAGCTCAGATCGACCGCCTGCAGCACGTCTCCACCTGCTTTCCTAACGAGCCGATGGTCACACTCGCGGAAAAGCTCTCGCAGATCACGCCGGGAGCTTTAAAAAAATCGTTTTTCACCAGCAGTGGCACCGAGGCCAACGAGACCGCGATCCAGGCGGCTCGCATGCACACCGGAAATTTCGAAGTGGTCGCGCTGCGCCACGGCTACAGCGGACGCTCGTCGCTGGCGCGCGGGCTGAATGGCATGAGTACTTGGCGGCGAGGCACAATCGAGGTTGGCATCGTTCATGCCATGAATCCGTACTGTTACCGTTGCCCGCTGGGATTGAAGTATCCCGACTGTGAGGTCGCATGCGCCAAGGATATCGAAAACACGATTCAGTTCTCGACATCGGGACGCATCGCCGCGTTTCTGGCTGAGCCCATCCAAGGCGTCGCCGGCTTTGTTACGCCCCCGAAAGAATATTTCAAGATGGCCTTCAGCATCGTGAAGCAATATGGGGCGACTTCATCGCCGACGAAGTGCAAACAGGCTGGGGACGAACCGGTCGAAAGTGGTTCGGCATCGAACATTGGGAAGTTGAGCCCGACATAATCACGGCGGCCAAAGGCATGGGAAACGGCGTGCCCATTGGGTTAACAATTGCCAAGCCTGAGATTGCCGATTCGTTTCAAGGGCTCACGATTTCGACCTTCGGCGGAAATCCCGTCACTTGTGCGACCGCTAAGGCTGTCATCGACGTGATCGAAGAAGATGACCTGCGAACCAACGCTGCGGAAGTTGGCGCCTATTTTCGCGAGAAACTGGAAGAACTCCAGCAGAAGCATTCGCTAATTGGCGACGTTCGTGGAATGGGCCTGATGCAAGCCCTTGAGTTGGTCGAGGATCGCGTCACGAAGCAGCCTTCGCCAGCAGGCACAAGCGCGATGATGGAGGCATGCCGGAAGCGCGGTCTGCTGGTCGGCAAAGGCGGCTTCTACGGCAACGTCATCCGTATGTCGCCTCCACTGAATATTTCGAAGGCAGATGTCGATGAGGCAGTACGCATATTGGACGAGAGCTTCGCGGCGGTTAGGAAATAAACTATTCGGGCGGACTTGCGCGGATCAGAAAATAATCAATGCGCTTCTTCCGCCGCTGGCGCGGTATCCGCAGTGTCGACTTGTACTGGCCTTGGCGGCAACTCCGGCATGGGTTGGAACTCTCCCGGATCCTTGCCGGCCAACGCAACTTTCATGAAGTCCATCCAGATGGGGAGCGCGGCACGGGCTCCGGTTTCCTTGGCTCCGAGCGATTTCTTCTCGTCATAACCGATCCACACTCCGGTGGTCATTGCGGGCGAGAAGCCAACGAACCAGGCATCGGTAAAGTCGTTAGTCGTGCCCGTCTTCCCCGCCAGCGGATACTTCATGCTCGAAGCGGCGATCCCGGTTCCATGCAGCACGACTTCCCGCAGCATGAAGGTCATGATCCGCGCCGTGCGAGCGCTGATCACATCTTTCACGTCGGGAAAGTCTTCCTCCAGCACGCGGCCTTCGTAGTCCTCGACTCTCGTGATATAGCGTGGCATGATGCGGACGCCATCATTCGGGAAAACACTGAAGGCGGAAGTTTGCTCGAACAATGTCACTTCGGCTGCGCCCAGCGCCACGGGCAGGTAAGCTGGGATATTCAAGTGATCCCGAAGCGATGCGCGTAGTCGATCACGGTTCTTATTCCGACACGGTCAGCGAGTTTGAGCGCGGGAATGTTGCGCGATTGCGCGAGCGCCCGCCGCAAGGTGATGGTGCCTTCAAACTTCTCATCGTAATTGTGCGGAGTGTAGGGCCGGAGGCGGTCTGAAAGGTCACAGGCGCATCGAGGATGGTGTCGTCCGGCCTTGCTCCCTGATCGATGGCGGCGGGATAGCCATAGGTCGAACGACGATCCCACTTGCCTTAGCGCCTGGGTGGCGCGGTCGAACTTGGACTCAAAGTCCCGCCCGCCGACCATCGCCTTGATTTCGCCGGTGGCATTGTCGATTGCGATCAGCGCACCCTGCGTACCCGAGTCCTGCTCCAGGCTCACTCGCGCCTTGCCCTCGCTGCCAAGGGTGACGATTTTTAAATAGACAATGTCACCCGGCTTCAGAATCTCCAGAAGTTTGTGTTGAATCCAGACTGCGTCGGCCGGCAGGAGAGTTGCAGTATAGCGGCCGAATTTGACGGTCGCTGATCCGGGAGCAACAGCCATAACCAAACCATGGACGTAGCCGCCAACCTCGGGCTCCTCGTCCCAGTCAGGATGCTGATAGTTGGCGAGGGTCGTGCCCTCGGTCGACACATTTTCCAGATGACCTTTCCAACCATGGCGGCGTTCATATGTGGCTAAGCCCATCGAGCACAGCCTGATTCGCGGTCCGCTGCAGATCCATGTCGAGGGAAGTGCGAATTCTCAATCCGTCTTCGAGAACCTGATTGCTGCCATATTTGTTTTCCACACAGCGGCGAATTTCTTCGACGAAATACGGCGCCAGCGAGTTGGGATCGTGCTGAGCCTTTAACTCGATCGGTTTGTTACGAGCCTCTAGGCCTGTCGCGCCGTGATCTTGCCATCTTCCAACATGCCATTGATGACCAGATTGCGGCGCTTGATGGCGCGATCGGGATGATTGATTGGCGAATAAAATCCCGGGCGCTTTTGGCAGCCCCGCCAGCAGCGCGGCTTCTTCAAGCGTGAGTTGCTTCGCTGGCTTACCGAAGTAGTATTCCGACGCAGCTT
>CAVOKS010000010.1:0-160021 GCA_963696565.1 uncultured Acidobacteriota bacterium
TCGAAGACCGACTTGAGAGCACTTACATTTACGATATATTCTGGATTGGGCAATTGCATCGGCGCCTTCTTCAATTGCTCCACCATACGATCGAATATCGGGCCTGAATCAACCAACTTAGCGGAGCCTTTGAACTGGTAGCCCTTGTACTTCTCCAGGTCGACTACTGTCACGGCAACCTTGGGATTCTTCTGCAGATTATCACGAGTCTTGAAGGAAAACAGATCGGCGAAAACGATGTGCCGGACGCTCCTTCCTCTCTGCTCAAGGGTGTCCAACATATGAAGTTTTGGAAGCGGGAGGCGCAGGAAAGGCGGCGGAAGCCGTTTTAACCGAAAGTCGCCCTGCGGTCGCTCGCACAACCATGTCAGCACTCGATGGACGGACATTGTTTTACGGCTGTCTGAAGACCTCAGCTTTGCGCGACCTAATGGAGACGGTCATTCCGTTGTAGACACTGGAGGCGGCGCTTTCGAAGACATCGATGGCGCCGAGTTGTGGGATGGGACGGGCGAGGGGATTGATGCAGGGCGGAAACGGACAGGTGAAAGACGACGTCAACTGCCAGGTGGAAAACGATTGCACGTCGTAGTAGGTGCCGAGAAAGTTCGTGCCCGTGCTGTCATAAACAGGATATTCGACGTTCACCGGCGGCGGCAGGTTCACGTCGCGGGCGCGGATGAGATCGACACCATGGACGTACATGCAAACGCCAGCGGCAAACGGTGGGCCACCTCTCGCTCGAGGCCGAGGCTGGCTTGCTCAACTTTCGGAGTCTTGAAGTTTGGCGAGAATGAGGAGACTCCGGCTTGCGCATATTGCGCAAGACTCGAGGGCAAGGTGCAGGAGGTTGCGTTGAGCGGGCAATTCACCAGCGGATTCGGGTATTGCGGGAAGATCTGATGATCGTAGTAGTTGGAATTTTCCAGGAACAGATTCGCAGAGCCGTATCCGTTGTCGGTCACGACGGTGGAAGTATAAATCTGCGGAATGCGAGTGTAGAACCATCCGTATCCAGCGCGCACCACCAGCGGATGCTCGTCCCCGAGAGAGTATGCCAGACCGACGCGTGGAGCGTAGTTGTTCGGGTTGTAGGGAATCTTGCCGGAATCCGGCCACAGCGGATTGGTTAGCAGCCCTTTCTTGGTGAAGGTCTGCAGGTCGTAACGCGCTCCGATGCTGATGGCGAGGTGACTGGTGGCGCGAATCGTGTCCTGAAGGAATCCGGAATATTCATTGGTGTCGGGATGGCTCGACTGGTTGCCGAAATTCTGAATGTAGTACTTCGGGACATCGTGCGCGTAGGCTCGTAGAGGCGTGAGCTGCAAACCTGCTTCCTGGGGTTCGAAAGTAAACGGGTCGACTTTGATTTGATCGAAAATGTATTCCCCTCCGGACTGCGCCGGGAAATAGTTGTAGATCCAGGTGAGCAAGGCGTCGCCGCCGAGCTTCCAGGAATTGCGTTTGCCTTCGAGGCTGATGGTGTCGGCGAGTTGGAGGCGATGCTCGCGGGTTTGACGCGGCAGAATATTGGAGCGTCCGAAGCCGTCGATGATACTGCGGACGACGGTCAGAGGGATGGTCGCGTTGGTGCTGGATTGCTGCAGGTCTCGGGAAAATTGGGCGCGCAAATGGTTGATCAGGCGCCAGGAAAGGGTACTGGTCAGGGCTGCCGATCCGGTTTCCGTGTTTACGTTTTCCTGACCGTTTTCGCTGATGGCGTTGGTGGTGAGCGGGCTGGAGGGGTCGAGGAAAACATTGTTCAGCCCCGAGTAACGCGATGTGCTGAGGCGTGTGGAAAGCGATTCATGCGGGGTAAGCGTGAAATCCAACTTGAAGAAGCCGGCGTTGCCGGTCATGGTGGAAGGGAACTGGCCGGCCAGCGTGGACAGTTGCGCGGCGGCGGCGAACACGATTGCCTGATCGCTGGGTTCGTAGTCTCCGGCGTGCAAAGGCTCTTGGCCGGCTTGCGGGACGACTTGGGCGCTGCCATCCAGGAAGCGCACGACCGCAGGCACGTGGAAGATGTGCTGATCGAGTCCGCCATAAAAGAAGATGTGGTTGCGGTGGAGCGGACCGCCCAGGGTGAATCCGAATTGCTGTTGCTGGGAGTGCGGTTTGAAATCGAGGTCGGGCTGGGTCGCGCCGAATTCGCTGTCGCGAATGAAATAAAAGTCGGTCCCGTGGAGCTGATTCGATCCAGATTTCGTGATCACATTAATAACTGCGCCACCAGCTCGTCCCAGGTCTGCGCCGTAAGTGTTCGACGAGACTCGGAACTCCTCGACAACCTCTTCGGAGAACTGGTACGGAGCGCGGTAGCGGCCGCGAGCCTGGGCAAAGAACGCGTTGTTGTTGTCGGCACCGTCGACGAGGTAGCTGGACTGATATCCGCGAATGCCTCCAAAGGCCAAGTCGCCATTCGATCCCGAAGTTAGCCCGCGCGGATCTTGCGTCACTCCGGGCGTAAGCAGGGCGAGGTCGGTGAAGCGGCGTCCGTCGAGAGGCAGTTCTTCGATCGCGCGTTTGTCGACCATCGAGGAGACGGCGTTGGATTGGGTCTCGACTAAGGGAGGGTCGCCGGAAACTGTGACCATTTCTTTGGCTCCTCCGACCTGCAGCGTGAAGTCGAGTTGAGTGGTGCCGCCCGCATTTACGTGCAGGCTGGGAGTAATTTGCGGGGACATGTCTGGAGCGACGGCACGCGCGAGGTAATCGCCGGGCGGCAGGAATTCGAAGACGAATTTCCCCTCGGCATCGCTGGTGACGAAGTAGGTAAAGCCCTGAGCGGAATCCACCAGAGCGATGGAGGCGTCGACAATGCGTCGGCCGGTGGAATCGGAGACCGTGCCGCGAATCGCGCCGGTGTCCTGCGCGGACGCAGAAATGGCGAGGCCTGGGCTCCGCTCTTGGTAAATGCTTGTTTGGCTCACTGCTGGTTGCACTGCAGGTTGCTGGGCAGGCACCTCAGGCGGAGCAGCTTGAATGGCGGCGGAAACTGAAATCACAGCAGCAGGAGCGGTAGGAGGCCGCTCAACAGCCTTGGCGTCGTCGGCTTTACGGCAAACCTGAGCTTCCACGCTGGCGGACAGCTTGCCCATTCCGCATAACGATGTTGTGTTGGTCTTGGCAACTGCCGGGGTAAACCAACCGCGGGTCGAGAACTCTTTCCCGGTTTTGTCGGGATTCGGGAGCCAAAACGCGCAGTAATGCCGTGGGTGCTTCATATCGCATTTAGCCGCAAATAGCATCTGGTCTCCTTCGTGAAGGTCGTCCATGAACCACGGCTTGTGTATGGTCGGTGAGTTACCACGACTCAAAACGCCGACCACGATCGTGGCCGCGAGGGATGTGGGGGCTTCAATGGCGTAAGCTCCGTCCTCGGTAGTGACCATGTGGATGTTATGGGCTGCGTTGTAGGCTGAGCAACCGGCGCCCGAGCAGTGGGCGTAGGACCCGTCCGAAACCGGCTGGGTTCCCATGAAGGTGCCAACCTTATATTCTGCGCTGTGATCTTTCCCACTCGCCTGTGCAAGCGCCACTGCGAAGAACAGTACAGCGGCGATCATTGCGACCCTTGTTCTCATACAGTCCTCCTCCCAGTGACCAGCCTGGGCTCACTTTTCCTCGGCGGAGAAGGACGTGGGGAACCTACGATTAAGCTGCGCATGGGACGTCACCTGCAATCAATAAGGACGAAGGTGAGTCCAGCCTCGACGGGAGACACTTTCTGTATAACACTGCGTGGGTTCAGACGTCTGTGACGAGCGAGTCTTTCTTTTGGAGTTTGTCCCGAGGCGGGAAAATTAGTCTCTGATGATCAGTACTTTCAGAGTGGCTTTTACGGACCCGTGACAACAATCCCGTGACAATCCGGGGATAGACGGGGATGTTACCTGGTTACTCTAGAAGTGGGCGAGAAATGCGAGATGCTTGCGCGAATCCGTTCAAGTGACATTAGTTCGGAAACGGGTTTCCCTCCCATGTTTCACTCCTGCCGCGGGGCGCAGACCAAAATCGGTGCACTTCAGATGAAGATTGCTGCACACGTTGCGAACCGGCGAGGCGGGTTATAGAATGGTGCCGCTTTTGAGGCCAAAAGGGGAAAACATCATGCAAGATTGGATTGTGCGTTATAGGGCGGTACTTGAAAGAAGCCAAGCCCTGGCTTTGTGCGTGGCACTGTGCGCGGTCGGACTGAGCGGCTCCGCAAGCGCTCAGGCGAAATATGTGACATTCGCAATTAAGGACGCGGTTCAAACCAGCGGCGGCAGCATCAACGATGATGGCTATATCGCCGGTTGGTACATGGATTCCTCCAAGAGGAACCACGGGCTGCTGCGCGCGCCCGACGGGACCATCACTATCTTCAACGTGCCGGGTGCGACAGACACTTTCGGCAGCAGCATCAACAGCAAGAACGTCATCACCGGTGTCTGGTTCGCCTATTATGAGCACGGTTATGTGCGAGCCGCTGATGGAACGATCACACCGTTCGACGCGCCGGGCGCGACCATGACCGAACCCCTGTGCATCAACGACAAGGGCGTGATTGTGGGCATCTATGCTGACCAGAGCGGGGCATTTCACGGGTTCCTGCGTTCGGCGCATGGAAAGTTTACGACCTTCAACGTTCAGAACGCGACACAAACCATGCCGCAGTTCATTAATAACGAGGGAACGGTCACGGGCTATGCCCAGGACGGCTCGCAGGCTGATACGCACGGCTTCGTGCGGGCAGCGGACGGAACCATCACCACCTTCGATGCTCCGGGTTCGACGCGAACCCAGCCGCAGGGTATGAACAATCTGGGCGTCATCACCGGCACCTATGTGGATGCCAAAGGCGTGTTTCATGGCTTCGTGCGCGCCGCCGACGGAACTATCACGACCTTCGATCCCAAAGGATCGAAGGGTACGCAGCCCTATGTCGTCAACGACAAGGGCGTGATCACCGGGGGTTACCTGGACGGCAACGGCCTCGACTACATTGGGTTTGTGCGCTCACCAGACGGAAAGATAACGATCTTCGATCCTCACAAATCGGGTTGGGTACTGGAACTTGGCATCAACAACCACGGTGCGATCACCGGAGGCTATGGCAAAGGCTATGAGCAAGGCGTCCAGTATGGCTTCCTTCTAGCCGATTAGACAGTAGCCAAAGCAGCGTGGCCTTCCGCAGGGGTGGGCGCATCTCGATGATGCGCCCGCTTTTCTGCGCGAGCGAATTCGGTGAAGCATTATTGCTTTTACAAAGAACGCAAAGGTGGGCCATCCGCCGGGTCGGCGGTCACTTTTAATTCACGGGGTAACCTCGAACACGAATCCGTAGTCGTTAGTGCCACCATTCGGCGCGGTTCCGTAGAGATTGCCCTGCTTGTCAAAAATCAGACCGCTGCTCGCGGAATTGATTTCGTGGATACGGGCGTATGTCCAATGGCTATGCCCGCTTGGCGATAGCTTGAATACCTCGCCGCCCTCCGCGCCCTGGCAGCTTCCAGCCATCAATCCCGCATTGGCGACGTACAGATTTCCTGACGAATCGATGGCCATCGATCCCGCGCTCGCGCCGTGGCGGAGATTGTAGAGCACGTTGTACATCCAACCGCCGTCGGACTTGGGAGATAGCTGGAAGACTGTGCCGCATCCAAAAGCGCCGTCGTTGGTGGTTGTACCGTAGACATTGCCCTGCTTGTCGAGGACCACAGCAGAATTGGGAAAAGCGCCGTCGCGTCCATCGAACTGGTGCAACGCGGTATAGCCGCCGGACTTGGGGCTAAACTTGAAGACGGCTCCGCAGCCATCGCCGGGAACGCACGGCCAGACATAATTACCGCCGTAAGTGGTCGTACTGTAGAAGTCGTTGTTTGCAGTTCTGGTTAATCCCCAAGGAAACCATCCACCGCTGCCGCAGGAGTAATAAGGACAGAAGCTGTAAAGCACGCTTTCCGTCCAGGTTCCATTGCTTGGAACCAATTTAAAAATCACGCCGCCGCCGCCGTCGGTGCCGCCTGCCGTCGCCGTTCCGTAAAGGTTGCCAGCGTCATCGAAAATCACACCTGAAGCAGGCGAAGCTCCATCGTCGCATCCTCTGGACGGGCAGAAGGCATAGATGTCTTTCTCGGTCCAGCCGCCGGAGCCGGGCGTCAATTCGAAGACTGTGCCCTGATAATCGCTGCCACCCCAATACGCTGTGCCATAAACATTTCCGGCGGGGTCGAGAACGAGATTGCCCTCCAGGCCGATGCCTCCAGTCGATCCGGTAGTAAAGCTGTAGAGCACGTTCTCTTTCCAGTCTCCGCTGGACTGGGGTACCAATTGGAAGACGATGCCACAGCCCTCGTATTGGCCGTGGCAGGCGCTGGTGCCACCGCCTTGGGCGGTTGTGCCGTAAAGATTTCCCGCCGCGTCAAAGACCAGGTTGCCGTGCGGATCAATTCCGTCGTTTCCGCCCTTGAAGTTGTAGAGGACTTTGTATTTGCTGCCTGCCCAGCCCGCAGGAGCCAATATCAGAAGAAGCGAAAGGATGGCCAGTTGGCGAGTCCAGATCATTAAATGTTTTTCAGTTCGCATAAAGCACCTCTTGAACTGGAAGCATGAACGCGATGGCAGCAACTTCACTCGGCATAGTGCCTGCGCTGAAACGCTTCCAGACGTTCTTTCCCGCGCCATGCCGGTAGCGCACTTGCGCCTCGCGCCAGGTGACCAAGACTCGCGGGTTGAATGGTCGCAGCATCTTCCTCTTTGGTCTGGCCAGCTTTGAGCGGCTTCCCCGCGACGGTTTCATAGGCATAGCCGGTCAAAGTACCCACAACGGTGTGATTCTGCACTTGAACACTTAGCCGCGCCCACCCGTAATGGGTTTGCCCTTTGATCTTGAAACGCAGCCCCAGATAACGGTTCTTCACGTTCACCCAACTGCCCACGTAGTAGACCGCTGCCGGGCCAACGTTGACGGAAGCCATCTGTTTTCCGGGGAAGTAGTGCGCCGGGCCGATCCCACCGCCAAGCTTGAGGGCAGAGGCGTAGGGACGGAAGCCCGTCCAACCTTCGGCGCCATTGCCTGCCACAGGCCTCACCGAGAGATTGGAGCGAAAAGTGGAAGTGGTGGTCGAGAAGGTGTTGATCAATGTGAAATCGGTAATGCCGTCATGGTTGAGATCGATCTTGAAACTGCCACCATGGGTAACTCTTTGGTGAGCCGGCGTGTAAACGATCTCGGCTTCGGCGGGCAAGGCCAAGGCCAGGATTCCAACTCCGGCCGCGCTGGCCGCAAGAGCATACATGTTGAGTTGCCGTTGGATGGCCTCGGGAAGGGTGGCAGTCTTGCGGGGCCGGAGAGAGTGCTTCATAAAATCCTCCCACTCGCGCCAAGGATTATGCGTTGCTTGGGTTGGGAAGTCAACACTCGGCGTGTTAATAAAAGATGAAAAACTCTGCATCGGACATCATCAGCGGAGCTGTTTTAGGCGTTTGACTGGCTCCGGTGTAGAATGTCGCCGAATCCGGCATGTCGAGCTCGGATACCTTTCTTGGCAGTCTCTTCCCTGGGAGGAATTTATGTCGTGCACTAAGACCTTGGGACGCCTGAACAGAACTCTGATCGTCATTGTGGCCGTTCTGGTGGCAGCGCCGGGTGCGTGGCCGCAAGACAAGTACAAGACGTTGTACCAGTTCGGCGGCACTGGTGGAGGCCCCTATGCCGACCTGATTCTTGATCAAGCTGGAAATCTCTATGGCACGACCCGAGACGGCGGTACTGATGGATACGGCACCGTCTTCAAACTGACCCGGAACGACGCTGGGAGTTGGAGCGAGCGTGTGCTCCACAGTTTCACCAACGGCCCTGACGGATCTAATCCGGTGGGTGGCGTGATCTCTGACGCTGCTGGGAACCTTTATGGGACAGCCTCCGCCGGGGGAAGTAGCGCTTCGGGGGTCGTGTATGAGCTTAAACCCTCAAATGGCGGCTGGACGGAGACAGTGCTGCATACCTTTGGCCCAGGCCGCGACGGCAGCGGTCCGTTCGCTGGGTTGATCTTTGACTCATCTAGCAATCTTTATGGGACAACCGTCTCGGGCGGAGTGTATGAAGAGGGTACGGTTTTCGAGCTTACTCCCGGCTCGGGCGGGACTTGGACGGAACATGTCCTTTATGACTTCACCGGCGGCGACAATGGCGGCTCGCCTTACACTCCTGTGATTCTGGATCCGAACGGCAACCTCTATGGTACGACCACGTCCGGAGGAAGGGACGATGTGGGAGTCGTCTTTAAACTGACGCCCGCCAAAGGAACTTGGACGATTTCTGTCCTTCATACCTTCACAGGGGGCCGTGACGGGGGTGCTCCCGAGCTTGGCTCTTTGACGATGGATGCCGCAGGCAATCTCTGGGGAACGACAACCGCTGGGGGCGTTTTTGGCTATGGCACGGTTTTCAGGCTAAGCCAGTCAACCGGCAAGTGGAAGGAGACGGTCATTCACAGTTTTACGAACGCAGACGGGGCCGAGCCATGCGGCAGCCTAATCTTCGACGCGGATGGAAATCTTTTCGGCCCGACTGGCCAGGGCGGCGATCTCAAACTTTGTTCTGGTAACGGCTGTGGCGTTGTCTTCGAGTTGGCGCCAAACTCGAACGGAGGATGGAGAGAAACCGCGCTGCATCGCTTCGTCGACAATCCGGGCGCAAATCCTCTTGCTGGCGTGATCTTCGACTCTGCGGGCAATCTCTATGGTGCGACTTTCGGTGATGGAACCACCACTTTCGGCTCGGTGTTTGAGATCACGCCGTAGCTGGCTTTATGGACGAGCGGGGACGCCCGTCGCTCCATATAATTAAAAGTCTACATTTTCTGTTGGACTAGCTCTTCTACGCGGTGCAGGACTTCGTCTTCTGACAAATTTGTAGAATCGATAATCGTGGCGTCCTTCGCCGGCGCCAGGGGTGAGGCTGCGCGGGTGCGGTCGCGGCGGTCGCGTTCGCGGAGTTCGGCAGCGGTGGCTTCGCCAGCGGTTCCGCGGAGATTCTGTTGCTGCAGGCGGCGCTGCTCGCGGACTACCGGATCGGCATCGAGAAAGATCTTTACGTCTGCGTTGGGAAAAACTTTGGTTCCGATATCGCGGCCTTCCATCACTACGCCGCCGCCCGCGCCCAGTTCCTGCTGACGGGCGACCATCCACTCGCGTACTTTGGGATGAACCGAAACCCGCGAGGCTCCGGCAGTCACATCGGTCTCACGCACGCGCAAGGTTACATCTTTCCCGTCGAGCAAAACCCGGTTGCCGGTCGAAGTTGGCTCCAATTGGATGCGCGAATCATGCGCCAGCTTGGTCAGCGCGGCTTCGTCGTCGAAAGAAATATCCCATTCGATGGCCTTCAGCGCGAGGGCTCGGTACATGGCTCCGCTTTCGAGGTTGGCGTAGCCGAGCTTGCGGGCCAGACGCGAGGCGATGGTGCTCTTGCCCACACCGGCGGGTCCGTCAATCGCGATGATGAGTTTGCGCGGAGAAAGGTCGTTCATTGCGGAGCTATGAATTGTACACGCTGCGAGGCAAGGTTTCGGCTGGTGCGCAGTCGTACAGAGAAAGAGAGTCAGCAATAGCGCGAGTAGGGAATTTCTCGATCGCTCATTTCTCGAATCGCTCAGTTATTGAGCGCCAAAATCTTCGTCAGTCTTGGAGGTTCCCAGCAAGCCGGCCGAGAACATGTCGCAGCCATCGCCACGGCACTCCCCGGAGGATCCCCAGGTGGGATCGTAATAAAGATTAAAATCCTTGGACGTAATATAGGACGCGTCCAGCACGTCTTTGGGGCCGTAGTGATTCAAGGGCGGATTGTCTTCGACGTCGGCCAAGAAAAAGCGCTGTGAGTCACAAGCCGAGTCGTTCTTGTTGGTGCAGTAGGGTACGACCGATAACCAGTATCGACCGGACGGGAGCGTAAGCTTTAGTCCTTTTACCAGAATTCCCAGGCAGAACAGGTCAATCCCCTGGTTACAACCAAGCAACTCCACCGTGGCCGGGGAAGTACCAGACTTGATCAGCGTTCCGGCTTTTCCTGTACTGACGCCCTTAGAAAAGGACCAGTCGGCCTGCGGCGGATCAACCGCGTCGATTTCCGAGAGGACAACTCCGAATGCGCCGGTGATATTCCATATCTTTCCCTTAGGGACGGTGAAGGGCACGTAGACGACGGACCGACCGACGATAAGGTCCCTCTCGTTTGCGGCTCCGTTGGCCTTGGAGTTGTTGATGTCAAAATCACCGGCGTACCACAAACACGGTTTGCAAAACGAGGGGGGAGTGGGTGCCTGTGAGTCGGCTGGGCTGTCCTGTGCGACCGCCAGGGCGCTCAGCGACACCAGCACACACAACACGAATGGAGTGACTTTGTTCATGTCGACCGCCGCGCGATATTCTGGCACTGTCCAGCGCGACTGTCAACGATATAGAGCAGATTTCAAAAGCTCGATCGTTGATCCTGCAAAGCTAAAAATTTGATCGCCGACCATTGACTGGCGGGACTATACTGGCCGCCTCACAACAATTTGCAGGAGGTGACTTACATGTTCAGCATCCGAAAGACGATGGCTGTGGGCGTGTTGATTGCCTGCTTCACTGGGTGGGCATTCGCACAAGGCGGCGCAACGGGAGCGATTACCGGCACGGTGCAAGATGTATCGGGAGCCGTAGTTTCTGGGGCCAAAGTCGATATTGTGAGCCAGGCGACGGGGCAGTTGGTGCGCCAATTGGTGACCGATTCCTCCGGAATATTCACGGCTACGCTCTTGCCCGTCGGGAACTATCTGGTAGAAGTTAGCGCCTCCGGTTTTGCGACCACTAAATATCCCGGCGTGGTTGTGAACATCACGGAAACCACGCGCATGACGGCGTCGCTGAAGGTGACTTCCGTCGCCGAGGTGGTGGAAGTTCAGTCCGAAGTCGCCCCAGTGAACACCACCGACGCGACCACCGGGCAGTCGTTGAGCAACGCTACAATCACAAGCCTGCCGCTGGCGACGAGGAATTTCCAACAGTTGCTTTCGATCTCCGCGGGCGCTTCTTCGGACTTGAACAATGCCGCCGCGCTGGGCCGTGGTGATGTGCGTATCGACGTCAACGGTGGAAGAGAAGATAACAACAACTACTTGATCGAGGGAGTTTCCGCCTCTGACTATTCGTTTGGCGAACTCACCTTCACGCCGGTTCCCAACCCCGACGACATCCAGGAATTCAAAGTCGGCACCAGCCTCTATGATGCCTCGCAGGGCCGGAACGGCGGCGGCAACATCAACGCCATCCTGAAAAGCGGGACTTCCAGTTTCCACGGAGATGTTTGGGAGTATTTCCGCAACACATCTCTCGATGCCGACGACTACTTCATCGGCCGCTTTCGGTTGCAGCAAAACATTTTCGGCGGTGATTTCGGCGGCCCGATCGGCCGAAAGGCTAAGCTGGGATACTTCTACGTGAACTACCAGGGAACGCGCCAGCGCAGCGGCGATTCTCTGGGAACGTATATCAATACGTCGATTCCAATTCTGCCAACGAACCGCTCGGCGGCCAACCTCGCTCTGTACCTTAGCAGTCCCGCGACAGCCAACTGTCCTGCGGTTACGCTCACCACGATCGATCCGGTCTCACTGGCGTTGCTGAATGTTACCGGCAACCAGTTCGGCGGGGGCGGAGGCTACCTCATTCCGAGGGTTCCGGGAACTCCCGGAGTCACGCAGGCTTTCAACGCCGCCACTGGCACTTGCAGTTCGACGGTGAATTACGGGTCCGTTGAAAATCACCGACCCGGGCAGGTACAGGGACGACCAGTTCACCGCGAACTGGGACCGCGATTTCAACCAAGGCAAGGATCGCCTCTCGTGGCGGTTCTTCTGGTCAGATTCCAGACGTACGAACCGTTCGGCGCCGATAACCTGCAGGTGCAGACCGGCTATCCTGCTTATTCCACAACCTGAATTTCCCTCTCAACATCCCATTGCGAGGACGGTTCGGCAGCATCGCGGAAACCCATTCCTTCAGCAATGCCTGATCAACGAATTTCGTTTCGGCTCTGAACGTGATCAGCGACGCCCTGCAAAACGTTCCCGTCCCCGGAACTTCGCCGGCCGACCTGGGCATCAGCGCCGTATGGGCGCGCCGGATATGTACAGGTTCCAGCTCAACACATTTCAGATCGGACCTTTCCCCAACCAACTGCAATCGGCGTTATCGGACGCGTTCGTCTATCTGGATACACTCAGTTGGACGCACGGGCACCACTCCGTCCGCTTCGGGGTTGAAGTTGATCGCACTTCGATTCGCCGGAACCTGCCAGTGCTGGACAATGGTCTCCTGTACTTCTCTAACCGGAATGCTGCCACGCCCAGCATTAGTGATTTCCAGAACTTCCTGAACGGCTATACGTTTCTTGGCGAAGCGGGCGGCGGCGTTGCCAATCACGATTACCACATTCCCGCCTACGGCGGTTTCATTCAGGACGACTGGCGGGTTGCTCCAAGTTTGACGCTGAATCTGGGCATCCGCACAGAGTGGGTCGGCGCGGCCTATGACAAGCTCTGCCATTTGGGCAATGCAGTGCTTGAGGACGCGAATCCTCCAATCAGCAATCCGTTCGTCTATCCGAGTTGTGCGAAGCAGTATAACTTTCCCACCGTAACTGCGGCGGCGACACTGAACAGCGCTGCCCTGAATAATGAGTACGCCAGAGTTCCCGAACCACGCATTGGCTTCGCCTATGACATCGGCGGCAAGCATCAGACAGTGGTTCGTGGAGGCTACGGCATCTATAGTGTTCGCGAAGACATTGGCGCCGTGGATAACCTCTCGTTTACTGCTCCGTTTTTCCCACTGTCCGGAGGGCCAAGCACGCCCGTAGGCAGCGGCGGCCTGGGGATGGGCTGTCTGTTCAATGCCGCGCCAACACTCGATTTGCCCAGCGGCAGGATCGTTTCCGCTCCCGGCGCTCGGTACTATAAACGGGGCCTACGCTCCCCAGCCCTCTGTTTTCCAGGGCTTTGGCGGAGGTCCTACTACCGGTTCACCGGTGTACTCGGGCAACATCGACGGCTTGTTTGGTCTTGCCGTTCCTCTCAACTGGATTGTGCCCACCACGCAGCAGTGGAACTTGACCGTCCAACGTCAGTTGGGCGGAAATTGGATCGTCGAGATCGGATATGTGGGCACCAAGGGCAGCCATCTGCGCTCCACCTTTGATCCCGACCAACCGGCCTTGGCCAGCCCATCGAACCCCATCACCTTGACCGCGCCCAACGGAACCGCGTACTCAATTACGGAAAATACGGGGCCTCGAACGCCACTGGCTCGGGCGCCTTATCCTGGCGATAAATCCTGCAGGCTTGTTGAGGCCTTCTATCCCAACTCCGATTCCGCACTACAGCGGTTTGCAAGCTACGGTTTCGCACCAATTCTCGAAAGGACTGTACTTTCAAAGCGCGTACACTTATGTCCAAATCGATTGACGACGTATCGACCGCCAGCGTGGCCTTTATTACGCGCGTCAACGATCAGAACAGTGGGGCAGCCTCGCGGGGACTTTCGGACTTCGATCATCGCCACCGCTCTGTGACCAGCTTCAATTACGCCTTGCCTTTCTTCGCCGAGCGCCATGATGCCATGGGATACGTTTTGGGTGGATGGGGGCTGACGAGTGTGATCATCGCGCAATCGGGATCGCCTATCACGATTATGGATTCGAATGGCGGCAACGGCCTATCAACTGGCGAGCGCCGGTCGGCTACCGCCAATTTCGCTCCCGGCTTCAATTGCGGCAACGCTTTAAATTCGGGAAGCATGGCCACCAAGATCGCAAACTGGGTCAACCCACTTGCTTATCAATCCGCCCCCGTTGTTCCGAATTCTCTCCGGACGGCGCAACCGGGTATGGCGACTCTCCACGCAATTGCATCTACGGTCCGGACCAGGTGAACGTCGACTTCACCCTCGCCAAGACATTCAAGCTGGGTGAACGGATGAACCTGCGTTTCCGTACAGAGGTGTTCAATCTCTTCAACCATCCGTCATTCCAAAATCCGTTAGGAACCGGATTTGCGAACATTGCCGCTGGTCCTCAAGTTGGCGAGATTACCCAAACCAACGGTACGCCGCGGCTGATTCAGTTCTCGTTGAAGTTTTCGTTCTGAAGCTGTCACCAAACTACGGGGCTTGCCGGCTCATTGAGCCGGCAAGTGCATTGTCTTGATAGAACGGAGTTTGGCGCCTTCGTATCGGCGGCCACCGCCGCTGGTGGGAAATGCGCAGACTCCGCCATACCAGACTCCAAGAGTATTGCTGCTGGTGTTCTGCAGGACACACTCCCAGTCAACCGAGGGATTGCCCACGTTGGGGCCGTCGTAGTCGACCAGGATGTCGAACACGTTGCTGTCGACCGATGGATAGCCGCATGCCCCACTGACCATCTCTCCTCCGGTGCCACCGCAAGTGACATCGAACTGGCCGGCAGTTTGTCCGGCAATACCAGCTTCAAAGACCGCGAAAACCGACAGATTTGTGCCCGTTCCCGGAGGGCCCTGTGCTCCTTGTGCGCCTTGCGCACCCTGCGGTCCCTGTGGCCCCTGCGATCCCTGCGGACCTTGTGCTCCTTGCGGGCCAACCGTTCCCAGCGTGGCGTCGAATGACGCGGTCAAACCAGTTAACTCGTTCTTCAGGGTTAGCCGGTACGCACCGGGCGCGAGGTTGCTGGGCATGCCCACCACGACCAGAGTAGGTGTGTGCGATACAACGCTGACGGCGTGCCCATCCAGTGTGACGTAAGGTTCCGGGGTCCCGAAATGTGATCCGGCGATGGTGATCTGGTTGGTTACGAAGTCTGCTTCGACGCTGAGGATCGCCGGATTCGGTGTGCCCGGAGTTCCTTGCGCGAGGGACATGGAAGGTGCAACCACGAACCACGAAAGCGTGAGCACCAACCACAGGGCGGCATTTTTTGCGATGTTCATCTGTTTCTCCATTTATGAAATTTTAAGATTGAACCGGCTTGCGATAGGCCGCGAAGCATTCATCATCGTTCGCGGTTGGGTTGCACCCGGTTTTCCACTCACTAATAAGAGCGACACTTCGGCCTGCATTCCCTCAAGCCTTTTATTAATTTTTCTTTTGGAAGGTTGAGAGAAGCGTTTTGCTTCTTCAACAGTGCGCAATGAAAATGCCATCCCTCTTTGCAGAGGGATGGCGATGTAAGAGTTCGGGAGTGTTATCTTTTCGGATTATTGGGCCAGGTTGTGCACTTGTCTGATTGAAGAGATCTTGGCCGCGCCATATCGGTGTCCGCCATTTCCGTCTGGATACGCGCACAGTCCGCCATACCAGATTGGAATCGTACTCGAGTTGTTGTTGGTCGCGATGCATAGCCAAAGCGCCGCCGGGTTCGACGGGTCGGCTCCGTTGTAGTTGACCACGATGCTGAACTCGCCATGGTCGAGTGTCCCGTGACCGCAAGCGCCGCTTACGATTTGCCCTCCGGAGTCGCAGGAGGCGTCGATTCCGGTGGCGGAATTGCCCCCAACTCCAATTTCATTGATATAGAAAGGGGCAAAAGAGACTCCCGCGGGAGAACCCTGGGGCCCTTGAGGACCTTGCTGTCCCTGGGGGCCGGCGGCTCCCTGAACTCCCTGTGGTCCCTGCGGCCCTTTTTCTCCGGCCGCTCCCAGCGTGAGCGGGAAAGCGGCAGCCAAGCCGTCTGACTGGTTCTTCAGGCTCAGTTGGTAGGAGCCCGGCAGCAGATTGACGGGTAGGCCGACGACCACGGTTGTCGGAGTATAACTTATGACCGTTAGGGCGGCGCCCTCAAGCGTGACCGCCGGTTCCGCATTGCCGAAGTTCTGTCCGGTAAGGGTGATCTGGTTGGTCTCGAAATTCGATTCAACGCTGACGATTACGGGTTTCTGCGCACTCGGCGTGGCTTGGGCTAGCGACGAGGAGGACATCGCCACGAGGTATGAAAGCGCGAGAGCCAACAAAACAATGACCTTTCTTGCAGTATTCATCTGTTTCTCCATCCATGAAGTCAAAGAATATGAGCCGGCCTTTGAGGCGCCGCAGGATTGTTCCATCCCTGCGACACCTGGACAGCTACAAAGATTTGCTCACTATTGAAAGCGACAATCTGTGCCGGATTCCCTCATGCCCGACTGACTTTCTGTGAGAATAGAGTCTCGCGAAAAGATTTCCATGGGAGTGGCACGCCCAGAGCCTGCAAAAGAAGGCACTACTTTAGTGGGCTTGTGGAAGTGGGCAATCGGTTATAGCTTCGATTCCGCTTAGACATCTTCGGAGCAGAAAAGGAACTCCATGTTTCGCCGATTCGCCTTACTACTTGTGTTTATCATGTTGGCCTTCGCACCGCTGCAGGCCGGAACCATCCACGAAGTGTTCAGTCAGACTTTTACCGGCACCACCGCTCTCAGCACCACAGATCTGCTGACCCCGCCAACCACCGACAGGAGCTACCTGATTACGATTTACTACTCGCTGTCTGGGACTTCGTCTTCGGGAGTTAAAGATACCGTGAGCCCCTATTTCACCTGGACAGATGACCTGGGCACCGAGCAGTTGGGCGACGGCCTCTGCCCCTGGAATGAGAACGGCACGCCAAAGAAATGCGCTCTTGCCCAATCCCTCGGCCCGTGGCTTCAGCCGTTACAGGCTTACGGAGGAACCACGGGGACGCAAACCAATGCGGGTCCGCTCGCAGTTACCTTTCCCGTCCGCGTGCTGGCTAACACGAATCTCACCCTGACAATTCCGGTTTCGAATCCAGACAACCTCACGTATGAAGTGAATGTCCAGGTTCAAGGCTGGTAAATTGTCATCCCAACACTGAGAGTGCCCCACCCTTTCACATTTTCGGTGAAAGGGTGCGAGGCGAACACTCAACCCGGCGCGGTTGCACTTACCAAACCTTGCAGACTTTCTCCGGCGGCTTCACCATGGGCTGCCCTGCTTTGCACGAGAAGGCGTGGGCGAACTCCGGCATGTTGACCACCACGCCGTTGATGCGGTACTCCGCCGGGGAATGCGGATCCGTCATAGCGCGTACTCGCAGGTCTTCGTCGCGCATGTTGGCACAATCCCACTGCGCAAAGCCGACGAAGAAACGTTGCTCGGGAGTAAGATCGTCGATCGGATGCAGCGTCTTGTCTTTGGTGGCATCTTTCCAGGCCATCAGGGCGAGAATTTCTCCGCCCAGGTCGGCCACGTTTTCGCCCAAAGTGAGTTCACCATTAATGTGAACGTCATCGACCATGACGTATTGTGAGTATTGATCGGCGACGCACTTGGTGCGCGCGTCGAATTTTTCGCGGTCTTCCTTGGTCCACCAGTTCTTCAGGTTTCCCTGGGCGTCGTACTGGCTGCCTTCATCGTCAAAACCATGAGTCAGTTCGTGACCAATGGTGCCGCCGGTATCGCCGTAGTTCGGAGCATCGTCCATTTTGGGGTCGTAAAGCGGCGGCTGCAGCACACCCGCCGGGAAGTTGATGTCGTTCATCTCGTCGTTGTAGTAGGCGTCGACTGTCACCGGGGAGATATGCCATTCGCCGTGATCGACCGGCTTGCCGATTTTATTGATGTCGCGATGCTGCTCAAACCCGGCGGCACGCTGGATGTTGCCGGCGAAGTCGTCTGAAACGATCTTCACCGAGCTGTAGTCGCGCCACTTGTCCGGATAGCCGATCTTATTGCGAATCGCCGCCAGCTTGGCCAACGCCTGTTGCTTGGTTTCCGGACTCATCCAGTCGAGCTGGCCAATTCGTTCTCCCATGGCCTTTTCGATCCGGTCCACCATATCCAGTGTGCTCGCCTTCAACTCGGGCGAGAATACTCGGCGGACGTACACCTGCCCCAGCGCCTCCCCCAGGTTGTAATCCGCGTATTGCACGCAGCGCCTCCATCGCGGCTGCATTTCCTTGGCTCCGCGCAGATACTTGCGGTAAAACTCGAAATTTTCCTGCACGAAACTTGACGACAGAAAAGGAGCGTACTGATCGGCCACATGGAAGCGGAAATAATTCTTCCAGTTTTCTAGCGGTTCGCCAGTGATCTCCGTGTTCATCTGCTTATAGAACTGCGGGGCGTCGACATTGACGATTTCAAACTTGGGATATTGCAGATCGCGGTAATAGGTCGCCCAATCGAAGTTCGGCGCGAGCGTGTTCAGCTCCGCGACTTTCATTTTATTCTTCAGCTTGTAAGGATCGCGGCGCTCCACCCGAGTCCAGGAAGCTTTGGCCAGCGCGGTTTCCATGCGCAGGACGGTTTCCGCATTCTGCTTCGCGGCTTTGGCATTGTCGCCCAGCATCTCGAAGGTCTTCTGCACATGCTGCAGGTAGCGCTGCCGAATCTCCTTCGATTTGGCATCGTCTTTGGTGTAGTAATCGCGGTCGGGTAATCCCAAGCCGCCTTGATCCAGATCCGCAATCTGCAGCTCGGAGTTGTCGGGATCATGGGTTGACCCCGCGGCAAACAGCAGAGTCCGGCCAAAAGGAAGGGAAACGCCAGCGATCAGCGAAGCCATGTCCTTTACCGACTTGAGACCGGCAATAGCGTCAAGTTGCGGTTGAATTGCCGCCACCCCGCGCTTGTCGGCAGCGCTCTCGTCCATGCAGGACGCGTAGAAATCGCCAATCTTTTGCGTGACCGCATCGCGTTGCGGCGTACTCGGCCCCGACTGCTCCAGAATGCCACGCAAAAATATCAGATTGTCCTGGTAAAGTTTGCCGTAAACGCTCCATGAAGTCTGATCCGGAGGGATGGGATTCTTTTTCTGCCAGCCCCCGCAGGAATAGTGATAAAGATCGACGCAGGGATCGATCGACTTATCCATCGCCGAAACATCGAGGCTGGGAATGTATGGCAGCGCTGGCTCCTCCTTGGACGAAACTCCGGAACTGTTCTGAGCCGACGCCAGCGATACGGCGAGTGAAATCAGAAAAATGATACACGCAAGCATTCTTTTCATAATTACCTTGGACTTGGTTCTCGAGAAAGTGTCAACCAGTGCCTCGTTATGGTACTGGGATGTGTGTTTTTCTCCAAGTGAAAGCCGGGCGGTGTGGGTTCGTATCAGGATATGGCTTCAGCCATATCGCAACGTTCGCAACCGAACTGGGGTTCAAGCGTTGTTATTCGGGAAATCGGACAGCGGCGGGCAATCAAGCTCGCGGCCTGGAAGTTTTCCGCGGTCCAGTCTTTTCACGCGGCCCCGAAACCCGCGGCACGGCCTCGACTTTCGCTGGTGTGATCTGAATCAGCGATCGATTGCCCACGCGAATGAAACTCAACTCGCGCGCCGCTAGCAACGCATTAATCGCGTCCTTCACCCGTGAGCGCGGCACAAAGTTGCCAAAGAAGGATTCCAGTTCCTGTTGATCAACCGCAACCACGGAACTCAGGTATTTCGATAGCAGTGCAGTGAGCGCTTCGCCCACCGAAAGATTTATGCCTTCGCGCACCGCCTCCGGAGACCAGCGATACAGCACATCCCAAAACGCGCCTTCTGTCGGATTGTAATCGACCCGCGTAATGCGTAGCCGCGACCACAACTCACCTAGGGCATGATCGAGCGCCACAAAAGACACGCTGCCACCCAGCACATCGCGCATTTTCTGCTTGGAAATCGGACCATCGCGGGCGATCAACGCGAACGCGTCACAAGCCAACTGCGAGTAATCCGAGTGCGGCTTCGGTTTCGGCACCAGCTTGGGATTACGCTCTCCGACCAGCGCATAGAAATACGGAAAGATGGAAGCCGCAATCAGGAAAGCGTTGTTTTCGTCGAACCGGTTGGCCTCGTAAGCTGCGCGGTCGCGCAACAGACGAACCATCACCTCGGTAGCCTCCTGGGCTCGTGGGTCGGCGAACGCATGCTGCCACGTGGGCAACCCTTGATCCGAACCAACCCACGCCCCCATGAATGTGGGCACCAACACCTGCTGCCGCATGGGATACATCAAACAGAACCCGACCGACTCGAGAAACGAGCGGGCATCGTCGAACGTGCGAACGGCATGTCCGTCCAAATGCCACTTCTCCCGCCGCAGCTGATCGAGATCAGTCATGAATTCATTAGACCACACAGAGGCGTGATGAAAAACGCCTTCACGCGCTTGAACGCGCATGCCCTGCTTTCGTCCGGGGTCCGGGTGACATTTTCAAAGACTGGAATGCCGAAAGCAGCCATCGACTTGTCGAATCGAGAATGCCCGGAAGCATCCAATCTAGTAAGATGGCGGCATGAAACGCAGACTGGCCCTGCAACTCCCCGCATTGCTATTCTCCTTTCTCACGCTTTGTGCCTGCACAAGGACAGGCACGGGGCATGTTTACAACCTCACTACGGGAGAGATGTTCACATTCACGTACACCTTCAACGGTCGGGGAAGAGGCACAATTAACGCAGTCATGAAAACCGGTGAGAGCCTGAACGGAGAATACTCCGTTGTCCAAGGCGGCAATGTCTCTTGGGGCAGCGTCTACGCAAGCGTCTACTCTCTGGCCGGCACGGCATCGGGCACAGCTAACTCAGTCGGCGTGACTTCTGCTGGCGCCCGACGCGGAGCCGCCATTTTGACCGGCGACAAAGGCAGCATCCTGGATTGCGAGTTTGTGGTCGGCATGAACGGGCATGGGACAGGAGCCTGCCGAGGCAAAGATGACACGAAGTATCGAATGATGTTTTGAACAAGTGGCACACGGGGACTAAGCCCAGGCCTTCACCAAATTAAGAAGCGGGTGCCCTGCCCTTCTCGCGTTCTTTGCGAGAGGGCGGGGCCTTTAGATGGCATCGTCGCGCGCCCAGTCCTGAAGAAGAGAAAATCAGGTCGTTGAGCGCCCCGCTCCTTGCGAGCAGCAGCAGACCTTTTACCGCGACTGCCAGCGCCTCGGATTACGCCGGCCGTGGAAGCAGGCGATTACGACAATCCGATACTCCTGAACCTGGAAGAATATTCCGTACGGAAACCGCCGCACTCCGGCACGGCGACGGTTCCGGTAGACAACAGGGAATTGCAATGGATGTTCCGCCATTGCCTCAACCGTGACCTCGACCGCCAGCGCGAAACGCTCCCCAAGCCCTGGGCGTATGTTGTCATACCATGCCCGCGCTTCCTGCAAATCCTCATCTGCCTCTGGTATCCAGACGACCGGCAGCCTCACGGCTTCTTTATCAGCCGTGCCCTGACTTGCTCCCAGGGCATGACATCGGTAGGGTTTTGCTCATGCTGAGCGATGCGGTAATCGAGCTCTGCCCGTTGCGCATCCGTCAGCGATGCCGCGTCCGCTTCCAGGCTTTCCCAGACGGTATCGAGTAGTTCTGCCTTCTCCGCAGCCGAGAGGCTATTGATCTGGTTTCGAAAATCGCTCATACGCCTACAACCCTAGCGCGGTTTCCCCGCTCTGGCAAGCGACCGGCTGAAGCCCCGAATTTCCAATTTTGGAACCGGCTCCCCAGCCCGCCAGCTTTCTCCTTGACCTCGTCACTCCAATTGCGATAACATAAGAACAAATATATTATCTATAAGATAATATGCGATCTTTGACAATCTGACATTCATCCGCTGTTCCAAAAGCGGAATTGCGTGCGGCCCGGAATCGCCATAACCCCCATGTTTCCAATATTCTGCCCCCAACCACCGGAGGCAGTAAAATTTGGATCGTTTGTTTTCTATATTTTGCGAGGCAACCCGAGTTTTTCCGAACCGACAAACCCCGCAACCCCAATGTTTCCAAGATTTTGCCTGTAACTACCTTTAGAACCATAGATCTAGGAGGCAAGAAAAATTCCAGTCCTTTGTTTTCTGGATTTTGCGAAGAACAGAGAGTTTTTTTTGAAGGATACGCGCAGCACCTGGAGCGGAATTAAGCGCGCCGACAATCTTGGTCACTTTAAGTCGATTTTCGCGGACTTACAGCGTCTCTACCGCGACCTAGATTCTTTTAAACGCCTTCTGAATGTCCTTCATGGAGTAGCGCAGAACTACCGGCCGTCCGTGCGGACAGGACATTGGGCATTCGGTTTTGGCTAGCTCGGCCAGTAGCCATTCCATGTTATTTTGCTGCAGCGGCATGTTGACTTTGATGGCGGCATGACAGGCGATCGACGCGGCAATCCGCGCGCGAACTTTTTCCATGTTCAGCGCTTGCTCTTCGCGAGAAAACTGATCGAGCAACTCGTGCAGCATATGCTCGATCTGCGCCGCCTCGACGCCCGCCGGAGCGACTTTGATAGCAACGCTTCGCGCCCCAAATGGTTCAGCCTCGAAGCCGTTTTGGTTAAGTTCTTCTGAGATCTCGGCGAATACAGCGTGCTGAGCGGGCGTGAGTTCGAGCAGCAGCGGCATGAGCAGCCGCTGGCTTTCTACTTTCTGCGCGGCCCGCTGCTTCAGGATCTTTTCAAACAATACGCGCTCGTGAGCGACGTGCTGATCGACGATCCAAAGGCCCTCATGGTTCACCGCGAGGATAAACGATTCGCGAATCTGTCCGAGGGGCTTGAGCGATGCCAGCGATGGCGTGAGGTCACCGTGTTCTTCTGACTCTTCCGGCAGCGGTGGGGCGCAACTGTCGTTTTCGATTACCTCCGAAACCAATTGTGGGGCGCGAACCAGCGACAGTGCGGCATTGCCGTCGACTGCAATTCCATCGACGCCAAAGTGAAAGCGCTCATTGATGGGAACAGGCATCGGCGCTTGCAGGGCAAATGCTTGCGCTTCAATGGGGGCAGAAAGGGTGCCCCACGTCGCAGAATTCGCCGGGGCGGCGCGCGATCCATCAGAATGCAAACCAGGAGTAAGCGAAGGACTCGCCGTGGGATGCGCGCTGATCTCGGTCATGAACTGCGGCACCGGACGCGCTTTCATCAGCGCTGCGCGCACTGAGTCGCGCACAAAATCATGCATGACCGATTGCTGCCGGAAACGAACTTCCGTTTTCGACGGATGCACATTCACATCCACTTCGCCGCTGGGCAATTCGAGGAACAGCAGCACTACGGGATAGACGGTCGGTGGCAGAATGTTTCGATAAGCCTCGGTAAGCGCATGTTGGATGAGCCGGTCACGAATCAGGCGCCCGTTCACGAAGACATAAATCGAATTGCGGTTGAGCTTCTGAATCTCGGGCTTCGAAACGAAGCCGTGCACGCGCATCTCGCCGGGTTCGGCCGGACTTTGATCTTCGTCCTCGTCCGGTGCTTCCCGACGCCAGGGCGGCGGTTGCGGCAAGCCAATGTGTGCGAGCGGCTGCACCGCGGCCACGGGAATGAGTTGGTCAAGAACGTTTTTGCCAAACACCTGATACACGCGCTCGCTCGATCCCGCCACTGGCGGCGCAACCAGAATCGCGTTAGTAGCGGAGTGTAGTTCGAAATGCTTATCGGGATGCGCCAGGGCATAATGCGTGACCAGCGACGCGATATGCGAAAGCTCGGTGGACTCTGCCTTCAGAAATTTCTTGCGAGCGGGAGTATTGAAAAACAAATCACGGATGGTGATCGAAGTTCCCGCTGGCACGCCAGCCTCTTCCACTTTAAAGATTTTGCCCCCGTTGATCTCGATTACCGTGCCTGAGTCCTCGTCCGGGGCACGTGTTTCCAGGTGCAAACGCGATACCGAGGCAATCGAGGGCAAGGCCTCGCCACGGAAACCGAGTGTGGCCACGCTGAGCAGGTCTTCGGCATTCTTGATCTTCGAGGTGGCGTGGCGCTCGAAGGCCAGCAGGGCGTCGTCACGAACCATGCCGCATCCGTTGTCAGTGATCTGGATGAGCTTCTTGCCGCCCGCTTCGACCTGAATCTTGATGCGGGTCGAACCGGCGTCAAGAGAGTTCTCCAGAAGTTCCTTGACCACGGATGCAGGGCGCTCCACCACTTCGCCAGCCGCGATTTTGTTGGCAACGGATTCAGAAAGAACGTGGATGCGTCCCATGATCGTCTTCAGTCGCAAGTTTCGCAGATGGGAGCGGACAAAGCAAAGCCGGCCACGGATTCACGCGGATGGCGCGGCTTCCCTGCGCCTCGACCCGCGCCCGTGTTATGTTTAATTTCTTCTTTGTTCAATGTTAAAGGACAGTCTGGAACATGATCCGTTCTTATAAGGGCATCACGCCGACCATCCCGGTTTCGTGCTATGTGGACGACTCGGCGCAAATCATCGGCGACGTGGTTCTCGGCGAACACGCCAGCGTCTGGATGAATGCTGTGCTTCGTGGGGACGTGCACTCCATCCGCGTGGGCGCGCACTCGAATGTGCAGGACTGCAGCGTCCTGCACGGGATGAAAGAGCAATACGGGGTGTTCCTCGGAGAGTACGTCACGGTCGGCCATTCCGTCACGCTGCACGGTTGCGTAGTCGAAGACCGCTGCCTGATTGGGATGGGCTCGATCATTTTGAATGGCGCACGCATCGGCGCCGGCTCAATCATCGCGGCGGGAACTTTGATTCCCGAGAAGACGATTGTCGAGCCGGGATCGTTGTGGATGGGCTCTCCGGGCAAGTTTCGCCGGAAGCTGGAAGAAAAAGATCAGGCGAGCATCATGCGCTACGCCGATAATTATTTGGGATACAAAGAGTCGTACTTGGCGGAGCGTTGATTACGATACTCCCCGGCAATGTCATCCTGAGCGACGCGAAGGATCTGTGCATTTGTCTGTGGCAGCAAGTACATAGATCCTTCGCCTTGCTCAGGATGACACCGTTTAAAGTAGAAGCCAATAGCCAATGATCAAAGCTGTCCGAGGAACGCGCGATCTTCTTCCGCCGGAAACGGCGCTATGGAACTTCGTCGAAGCCACGGTACGTGAGGTGTTTCGCGTGTACAACTTTCACGAAATCCGCACGCCCATCTTCGAAGAAACGCAGCTCTTCGCCCGCAGCGTCGGCGAAGAGACGGACATTGTCGCCAAAGAAATGTTCACCTGGGACGATCGCGCCCGAGCTGAGAGTGAAAAGGGACAGTCATTGACTCTGCGCCCCGAAAACACTGCTGGCGTGGTGCGCGCTTATATTGAGCACAAACTCTGGGATCGTGGGTTGAACAAGCTTTACTACATCGGGCCCCAGTTTCGCAGAGAGCGTCCGCAGAAGGGGCGCTATCGGCAGTTCTATCAGATCGGCGCGGAGATCATCGGTCCCGCGAGCGCGGGCAGCGAATCCCCCGCGCGCGACGCCGAGATTCTGGAACTGTTAGCCACACTGCTCGATCGACTTGGCATTGAAAGTTGGACCCTGCAACTGAATTCCGTCGGCTGCCCCAACGATCGCGCTGCTTACAACGAGGCGCTGCGCAAGGCGCTTGAGCCCGTCGTCGGACAAATGTGCGCCGACTGCCAGCGTCGCGCAGTTACAAATCCGTTGCGTGTGTTTGATTGCAAAGTCCCCGCCGATCAACCCATTATCGAAACGCTGCCGCGCATCAGCCAATTCCTCGACGAGCCCTGTCGTCGTCATTTCGGGCAAGTCCAGGAAATCTTGAAGTCAGTGGGAGTTGAGTTTCAATTGAACGACCGTCTGGTTCGCGGGTTGGATTATTACAGTCGCACCGCGTTTGAATTTACGCACGGAGCACTCGGGGCGCAGAATGCGATTCTTGGCGGGGGGCGGTACGATGGACTCTCCGAATCGCTTGGAGGCCCAAGCGCTCCCGGAATCGGGTTTGCCATCGGCGAGGACCGGTTGGTGCTGGCGCTGAAAGAATCGGCAGATGCAGTGCAGAGCAAGCCCGATGTTTATGTCGCTCCGCTCGGCGCAGGCATGGATCGCGAGGCGGCACGCCTGGCGCGCGAGCTACGTCGTCACGACGTGATCACTGAGTTGGGCGATGAGACTTTTCGTTTGAAGAAATCTTTTGAGACGGCGACCAAGCTGGGCGCACGCTTCATCCTGATTGTGGGCGAGAACGAAGTCAACGCCGGCGCCTTCGCGCTGAAGAATCTGCAAAGTGGAGAACAGATCTCCGTGCCTCGCGCCGAACTGGCGCAGAAGATCCAATCGGGTAGTTGAAGCGCACATTCCTTACCTGCTGGCGGCCGCCAAACACAAGCTTCCTCGACTTCGCTCGGAATGACCACGATTCCATTTATAATTTGGAATTCCTATTACTTGAAAGGTTCAACTTGCTCGACTTCTTAGGCGACTTGCAACGAACCCACCGCTGTGGGGCTCTGCGCGCATCCGACTCCGGCCAACGGGCCGTGCTCATGGGATGGGTGAACCGGCGGCGCGACCTGGGCAACCTCATCTTTGTCGACGTCCGCGACCGTACAGGTATTACGCAGGTTGTGTTCAACAAAGAACGTGATCCGGCGGTGCACGAGAAGGCCAGCCTGCTGCGCAACGAGTACGTAGTCGCGGTGATTGGCAAGGTCAAGCAGCGGACGGCGGACACCTTCAACAAGAATATTCCGACTGGCGAAATTGAGTTGATCGCGGAAGAGCTGCGCATCCTGAATGAGTCAAAGCAGCCGCCGTTTCTTCCCGGTGACACGGTTCTGCCCAATGAGGAAATGCGGCTCAAGTATCGTTATATCGATTTGCGGCGCGACGCCATGCAGCAGAACATCGAACTGCGGCACAAAGTAGCCATCGCGATTCGTAGTTATCTTTCGGGGCAGGGATTCTTCGAAATCGAAACCCCGTTCATGACGCGCTCGACGCCTGAGGGGGCGCGTGATTACCTCGTTCCCAGCCGGGTGCAGCCGGGTTCGTTTTATGCGCTGCCACAGTCGCCGCAACTGTTCAAACAGATTTTGATGATCTCGGGCTTTGACCGGTATTTCCAGATCGTGCGCTGTTTTCGCGATGAAGACTTGCGCGCTGACCGCCAGCCGGAGTTTACCCAGATTGATTTGGAGATGTCGTATCCGCAGCCGGAGCGGGTGTGGGAAGTGGTTGAGGGATTTCTGACTGCGGCCTTCAAGGCCGCTGGACAAGACATCAAGACTCCATTTCCGCGGATGAGCTATGACCAGGCGATACGGCTGTATGGGAGCGACAAACCTGACATGCGTTTGCCCGCGATGACCGATGTGCGGGAGGTTTTCACTCCGGAGGAGTTGGAAGATTTCGCTTCGAAGTTCAGGGTCCGGCAGGAATTGCCAATTCAGCTCATTCGCATTCCCAAGGCGGGTGATATCTCGGGTACGGAGCGGCGCACCATTGGAACATATGGTGCATTCCAGCATGTCCATGGGCCCTCATTTGTTCAGTTGATGTCCGATCCCAAACGTTTTGCCAAAGATTACCCGGCTCTATTCGAGCGCGTCGTCCACTTCGCGAAAGTTGAGCCAGGTGATTTGTGGCTTCTTGCTGGAGCGCTCAGCAGGCCGGAAGCCGCTGACGTCATGGAGCAAAGTCTTCGTCATTTCTGCGAGAGGTGCGGCCTCTTGCGGCTCGACCTGGCGCAGAAGTACGCTTCGAAGCACGGCGCTTTCGTCAAGACAGCTGACCCGGCGGAAGATTTTAGGTTTCTTTGGGTGACCGATTTCCCCATGTTTGAGTGGGACAAGGAAGAAAAGCGCTGGAATCCGGCGCACCATCCGTTTACGTCGCTCCATGATGAGGATATGGCGAAACTCGAAGCCAACATCGATTCGGCACACGATCCCAAATCTCCATTGGGCGAGATTCGTGCGCTGGCCTATGACGTCGTGCTGAATGGCACTGAGTTAGGTTCCGGCTCGATTCGTATTCATCGGCAGGATATTCAGAGCAAAATCTTTCATGCGCTCGGCATGACTGATGACGAAGCTCGCGCGCGCTTTGGCTTTTTCCTCGAAGCGCTGGAGTATGGAACGCCTCCGCATGGCGGCATTGCGTTGGGATTGGATCGCATTGTGATGATTCTGGCCGGAGCGGATAGCCTGCGCGAGGTGATTCCGTTCCCAAAGACAGCGCGAGCGGTCGACTTGATGGTGGATGCTCCGACGCCGGTGAGCGAGGCGCAGTTGAAAGATTTGGGGATACAAGTCAAGAAGTAAGATGCGAAGGCGCTGCGGAGCTTCGCTCCCGTTGGCCAGGCGCCCGTCGCTCCATGAGGATTGAATCAGTTCTCCGTGACTTGTGGGGTTTTCGGGGCGGGTGGCGCGTGAGGTGCTTTTGGTGCCTTCGGGGCGGCTGGCGCTTCTTCAGATTCTTGCGCGGCTGACGAGGCTTTGCGGATTTCGATGGTTCCGTGCTCGTTGTTGACTATCAGGCGTGGCCCACCCCCGCCGACGGTTCCAGTGGCGACGGCCTGGTCGTTCGAGTCGTCGACTTTCAGTTGATCGAAATCGGTCTGGATTTCTCCATTGCGTGCGCGCGCATCGACCTGGAAACCTGCCTTGTCGGGAAGGTAAATCTGGACGTCACCTTTGCGGTTGTCGATCTGAGTGCTGCCAATTTTGTTCACGCGCAGTTCGATCGATCCGTTTTCATCCTGCAGGCGTATGTCGCCGGAGACGCCGGTCAAGCGAATATCTTTCGATCGCGTATTCAGGCGCAGAGGACCGATCAGGTCCGAGGCTTGCAAATCGCCGGAGTCCAGATCGAGGTCGCCGTCGAGCCGGGAAAAATCCATATCGGTGCGCGACGACTTGAACATGACCGGTTGGCTGATCTTCGAGAGCTTCAGGCTCTCCATGAACTCGCCATCGAGGTGCAACGCGCCCTTGACGTCCTCGATGGAAACATCGTTGGCACGGCCTGCGATTGAGACGTCGGAAGACACCTGTGAAATTCGAGCTGCGCTGTGATCCAGATTCAGGCTGACTTTTCCGTTGATGTCCGTGGCGGTGATGTCGCCGTGTTGACTGGTAATGTCGACGTTGCCCTCGCGGCCGATGACGCTAGTATCGCCGTAGCGCGTGGAAATGGCGACCGCAGCCTTGCGGGGAAGAGAAATGTCGAGGTCTTCCGCGACCCAATGATCGCCCGCGCCTTGATTGTTCGCATTCAGAGTGACCACGCTTCCGCTGACGCTAATCTGCGGCTTGGTGCCGGTGTTCCACTTGTTGGCATCGCCTTCGTTCTCGGCGCTGATGCGCTTATGGACAACCACGCGAATCTGATCGTCCTCGGAGGCGCTGACGTTCACCGCGCCGCGCGTATCGGTAACGCGCAGGCTGGCTCCGGCAGGGAAGGTTTGAGTAAGATGGTCGTCAAAGTTAAATTTCGATCCGAAGATAGGGAAGTCGTCGCCGTTGTCGATGTTAATTTGATTTCCGAGTTCTCCCCAGTTGACGTGAGAAGCCTGAGTCGCAATCAGCCCACAAACGATGATGCCAATAATCAGGAAAACTCCACCGGCGCTGATCCCGGGAGCCCGAGTGCCTTCCCTTTGCGCCTGCTGATATTCAATCAGCTTGATCACGCCTGCAGTGATGAGCAGCAAGGGCCAATAGTGGGCGAACCAATGACCGAGGTTGTGCCAGTCAAGCAGCCCCATCGTGCCCAGTAAGAACACAACGCCTACGGCGATGAGAATGACCGGACCCGACACGGAGCGCCGGTAGCGTGGCGGAGGCGGAGGCACTTGAACAGGACTAACCATTGCGGACCTCGCTCGAGGGCATTTGAACGTCGGTAGTCACCGGGCCGGTTGGTCCTGATGCTGGTGGGATGGAAGGTGGCGGCGGTGGAGTCTTGCTCTCCAGTAGTTTGGTTATGCCAATGGCAAGAAGCAACACCGGCCAGGTGCGGTGCCAGCGCGGACCATTCATGTCCTCGAGAAGCGAAAGAAATCCCACGGTAACTAACACGACGGGACCGACAAAACTGTGTCTGCGGCCGGTCCGGTAATAAGAACTGCGCCGCGAATTAACCCAGCCCAAGCGAACGGCGAACATCCAAATTCCCAAGCCGATCAGAAAGAACGGCCAGACGCGGTCCCATCCGAACTCAAAGACGCCGGCGGTCTGCAAGAGGAACAGGACGCCCAGGCCGATCAGAACTACGGCTGCCGTGGGAATTTTGGAGGGCTGCGTTGCCTCCGTTGCTTGCGCCGGTTGCATCGGCGGTCCGGGCTGTGCCGGCTCGGCTCCAAAAGCCTGAGCGAGTCCAAACGGATCAGGCGCGGGCTGCCCCATCTGAAGGGCCTTTGCGGTACGGATCGAGTCGATAATCTGCCACACGTAAAAGAAAGCAATGCCCAAGCCGAGAATCGTGTTCACACCACTGTTGTCTGTAACCGACTCTCCCCATATCAAAAGTGTGAAGATCACCAGATGCGCCAGGCCCTTGGCATACTGCCCGCAATACACCGCACCCACGCCGAAGGGAAAGAAACCGGCAAGAATGCCTGCGACTGTGGGATTCGGACCAGAACTTGGCACGATAGGCGCTGCGGTTGGAACGAATCCCGCTACGGGTGGCGTAGCTACGGGCTGCACACCCTGCAGGCGCTCGGCCAGGCAGTTCTCGCAATAGATCACGCCCTTCACGTCGCGTGTACAATTCGCGCACAGCGGCTTGCCGCAGGTGCGGCAATACGCGACGGGCGCAGTATCGGGATGGTTGGCGCAGTTCATGAAAACCTCCTGTGTGTGGCCAGTATCACTACAGGTGGGTCATCGGTTTGAGACGAGGCGAGGATCACCTGGCTCCCTTCTTGACTGTAGTTGCGATCCTGTTTGGGTTCGGGCTGTCCACTGGTGTTATCGTTCCGGCGGTGTTTGTCCTTTTCGTCTTCTCGCTCTTGCTCTTGCGGCGCGGGTTCGGCGGGCATAGTGGCTCGCTTGAAGTCGCGCACGCGCGATTCGAGCTCGTATACGAAGCGAATATTCTCGTAGTACTTCACGAGTCTGCCGGAAGTCTCATAATAGCTGCGCTTGACAGCGCTCGGGCGCAGATCGACATGGCGCAGATCGCCTAACTTGACTCCGGCCATGCTCATGGTAATGGAGAGAGAAAAGAATGCCATGCCAAACGACATGGCAAAGCGTGGCTGCTTGGCAACGCCGAGGATTGGGCTGGCCACGGCGCTTGCCCAGGCTTGCATGCGCTCGAACCAGGAAATCTGAGTTTGAGGCGCGGCGGCTCCGTGCAGGCGGGCAGTATCGAGGCCGCTGGTCGCGGCCAGGATGTTGTCCACCAAGGTGACTGGAGGATCCACTTCAACCAGTTCGTGCAGCCAGCGCAGGCCCGCGTCGGCCTCCGCCAGCAGCGGACCGCAGGTCGCACAGCCGCGGGCGTGAGCCTGGAAGCGTTCCAGTTGCTCTCCGGTTAAGCGCTGGTCGAGGGCTTCGCTCAGAAGAGCGTCGAACTCGTTGCACTGCATCCCGTTCTTGTGATCAGCCGCCATTACATCACCTGTTTATATGTACGTTGTAGCAGGCGCGCAAGTTCCGCTCGCCCGCGGTTTATTCTGGACTTCACGGTTCCTTCCGGAACCTTGAGTACGATGGCAATTTCCTTGTAATCCATATCTTGCAGGTCACGCAAGATGACGGCCTCGCGCAGATCGGGAGACAGCTTCTGCAGCGCCTTGTGGACGGTCTCCTTGACCTCGCGGCTCTGGGCGCGCGCATCCGGGGTCAGCGCATTATCGTGGATCTGTTCGCTCAGCGGCATGGCATCTTCGTGCTCGGAAGCCGGTGTATCCAGCGAATCGGTCATGCGATCCTGCTTGCTCTTGCGGAAGTGATCGACCAGCAGGTTTCGCGTGATGGTGGTTACCCAAGTCATGAACGCCCCGCGTTCGACGTCGTAAGACTGAAGGGTACGATACATTTTAATGAAGACCTCCTGAGTGAGATCCTGAGCATCGTCGCCCGAGCCGGCAAAACGATAGCAGATGTTGTAAATGCGCCGGTGGTAGCGCTGCACGATCTCCTCCCACGCAGAGGCGTCGCCCGCAATACAGCGGCGTACGAGCATGGCGGCGACTTGCGCGTCTTCCAAAACCTTGCACTCCTGGAACTCCCGGCATCCCAGTTGAGGTGAACGCGGCGTTCAAGCGCCCTTGCACCTCAACCCTAACACTACCTGACAGATACGTGTTTATGATCCCAAAAGTTCTTGCATTCAATGAGACTAGGCATTGTAACAGTCGAGTAAAGGTGGCGAATGAAGAGCGAATATTTGGGCGGCTCAGGATGAAACTTAGCAAGCTATGTTTCTGCGGAAAAGGGCGGCCTGTAGAGGTGTTGCTTGCAACGTCTCGGTCTTGACCTACGATGCTGGCTCATCCAGCACGCGACGGACGTTGCGTGCCAGAGCATCGAGCGAAAAAGGCTTTTGCAGGATGGTGGCCGGTGCGCCGGTCTCTTCGATATCCAGGGCGGAGTGCTCGGAGTAGCCCGACATGAAAAGGACTTTCATCGCCGGCCGTTGTGGCGTCAGGCGCTGAGCTAGTTCGCGGCCTCCGATGTTTGGCATAACCAGATCGGTGACCAGCAGGTGAATTGGATCGGGAAAGCTGCTGGCGATTTTCAGAGCCTCATCACCGTCGACCGCGATTAACACTTTGTATCCGTTGCGGCGCAGGGATTCGCGGACGATATCGCGAATGCCATCCTGATCTTCCACCACGAGAACGGTCTCGGTGCCCTTTGGAGCGGAAGACACAGGCGTCGTCGTTTTCGATTCCGAAACTTTAATTTCTCGGGGCGGCGATTGCTTGGGCTTCGACTCTTTCAGGCGCGACTCGACTGCAGATTCTTCAATCCCGGATTCTTCCACCCGAGACTCGTCGACTCGTGGAAGATAAATCTTGAACGTGGTTCCGCGGCCGGGCTCGCTGTCCACCCAAATCCAACCGTCGCTATGCTTGACGACGCCATAAACTGTCGCCAAGCCCAAGCCCGTGCCCTTACCGGGCGCCTTGGTGGTGAAGAAGGGTTCAAATATGCGGGCCTGTGTTTCAGTATCCATTCCGTCGCCAGTGTCACTGACCGCCAACAGGACATACCTGCCCGCCGGCACTCCCTGGTGGTTTCGAGAATCGTTTTCGTCCAGTTCAACGTCGCGGGTCTCGATGGTCAGCGTTCCACCATTGGGCATAGCATCGCGCGAGTTGACCGCAAGATTCAGGATTACCTGTTCAATCTGGCCCGGATCCGCTTTAACCCGACTGAGCGACGAGGCGGGCACGACTTTCAGCTCAATATCTTTTCCGATCAGCCGGTCCAACATTTTCGCCACTTCGGCGAGGACCATATTCAGATCGAGCACCTTGGGCCGAAGAACCTGCTTGCGGCTGAAGGCTAACAGTTGATTCGTGAGCGAAGCCGCGCGGGTGACCGCGTTTTCAATTTCGAGAGCGTCTCTGCGAGCCGGATCACTCTCAGCCAGCCGGTCGCGCAGGTTTTCGTTGTGAGCCTGAATCAGCATCAACAGGTTGTTAAAGTCATGCGCTACGCCTCCCGCCAACTGGCCGACCGCTTCCATTTTCTGCGAGTGGCGCAGCTGATCTTCGAGACGCTTGCGCTCGGTAATGTCATACATCACCCCTTGCATCAGCAGTCCTTTGCCCTCGGTTTGCTGCAGCAGGACGCCTTCGTCACGAAACCACAGAAGCCTGCCATCACGAGCACACATGCGGTATTCGGCGTGAAATAGCTCGTGAGTTTCCTGGAACAGTTTTTCCGCGGCCAAAGCAATCTCCCGATCCTCGGGATGGATGTGGTTCATCCAGTTCATGGGGTCAGAGAGCCATTCCCCCGGCGAATAGCCCAGCATGGTTTCGATCTGAGGGCTCACATAATGCCAGGGGCCGCTGGCGCCGAGTTCGGCGATATAGGTAATGGCCGGGAGGCGCTCGACTAAAGTGCGATAGCGGGCTTCAGCAGCGCGAAGTTCGGACCGAGCCCGGTCGTGTTCGATCGCGATGCCCGCAAGATGAGTGGCGTGGGTGATGAGTTGGAGATGCTCAACGTCGGGCGAGCGAGGCTCGCGGTAGTAGATGGCGAACGTGCCCAGAATTCCGCCATCCGGCGAAGTGATTGGCGTTGACCAGCAGGCGCGTAAACCGTGAGGTAACGCCAGGTGTCGAAAGCTTGCCCAGAGCGGGTCGGTGGCGATGTCCGCGACGATGACGGCCTGCTTTCGATAAACGGCAGTCCCGCACGACCCGGCGCAAGGACCGCTCTGCGCTCCGTTAGTGGCTTCTGTGTATTCTTTGGGCAGGCTGGGAGCAGCGCCGTGGCGCAGAGTGCTTCCGTCTGCGTCTAGAAGAAGAACGGAACAGAGCAGACCGGGATATTGTTTCTCGACGTGCGTGCACAGGATTTCTAATATTTTCGGGAGCGGGGCTTGGGCCCGGATCAACCCCAGCACGCTCTCATTCAGCAGCGCTAAAGCCCCCGATGCCGCTGGTTTGTCTTCTTTCGCTGTTCTCTGAACGCCTGTGGACATGCAACTCCTACCGCGGCTCAGCCTGGTCAGGGAGGTTGGATCTCCCGCAAGCTATTATTCCTGAGCAGTACTGGGCGCCAAAGTTACTGAAGTAACAATTTATATACTTTTTGGCATTTCAGGTTGTCCGAAGAAGCGGTCGCAACCAGACAACGGCCCTTCAGAGTACGCACTACATTCTTCGTCACAAATCGGAAGGCTCATCAAGGGATTTTGAGCGCTATGGCCTGTTAGCGCCAGTTACACGATTGCGATAAGCTCATCGTGTTCCCGTTTTCAGAGACCTGTATGATTTCGTTCACTTATCAGCTAACGGGGTCTGGTTGGGCCTTGGCTACGATTGCGAACGAACGGTCAGAGATGAAGGTTCCCGCCTCCTACCTTTGCGACGCGCTACGCGATTTTGTCGATGCGGTGCAGAGCCTCTTCGTCACAGATAGCGCTCAATGTACGTGGGAGCAGGAGCCGGGCCTAGTGATATGGGAATTTCGACGTGATGGTCCCAACGTAACGGTGAAAGTCTACTGGGAAGTGGGACCATCAGGGAGAAAGTTTCGTGGGCGATGATGATTTGCTGCGTTTCAGCGGACAAGTTGACAGAGAACTCGACGGGCTGCTCGCCAGATGGGGTGAAGACGGATACCTGAAGAAGTGGCACCGATACCCGTTCCCGCACGAAGCACATGCCAAGCTGAAACAGGACATCCAGATGGAATCGGAACGTCGCACTAAGCAATGACCGTGATCTGCCCAAGATTACTGTTGAAACATCCCGATTACACTCAGTGACGGACGGCACCGTCAGAATGGGCGGTTCAAGCTTAAAACCAACCCATACATCCTTAGGTTCGCGTTTCTACTTTTTAGGCTCGAATCCCCGGCCGACCCGGAACACGTGGCCATCCGGATGGCGGAGGTGCATCTCGCGGACGTTCCACGGCATGTCGGTGGGCGGAAATGTGACCTCCAGCCCGGCGGCGACGCACTGCTTGTGCATCTCGTCCACGTCGTCTACCCAGACCGACATCCAGACGCCCTTGTCGCCCTCTTCGTCTCCCTGCCGCTGAAACGTGGTGGTGTTCGCGCCGCGGCCGCGGCCTCCCTGCGCCCCCTGACAAAGAAAGATGCAAGCTTCCTTACCCGATCCAACCGCGCCAAACGTTGGAGGCGTTCCCCAGTCCCACAATTTCTTCCATCCCCACTTCTCAAACCACGCGACCGTGCTGGCGATATCAGCCACGTTCAATATCGGAGTCAACCTTTTGGCTTCCATAATCGAAGAAGGAAAACGCCCGGCGGACCGAGGGATTTGGCCTCGATCGTTTTTACGGCTTACTGCACGGCTGGCGTAGCGCAGCTTGTCACTCGCTGGTGAAGTAATCCACCGTGACAGGATTTTCAAACAACGAATAATCGCGCGTCACCACGGTGATTCCGCTGTCGGTCACGAAGTAGCGTTGCCGGTCGGCTTCGGGATCATAGCCGATGGTCGTTCCTTCGGGGATATGCACGTCGCGATCGATGATGGCCTTGCGGACCCGGCAATGCCGGCCCACGTTGACATGCGAAAACAGAATGCTGTCGTCGATTTCGCTGTAGGAATTGATGCGAACATCGGGGGAAAGCACGCTGTTCTTTACTGTGCTCCCGGAAACGATGCAGCCGGCGGAAACGATGGAATCGAGCGCGGTCCCGGTGCGTCCAGCTTCGGCGAACACGAATTTGGCTGGCGGATACTGCCGCTGGTGCGTACGGATGGGCCACTCCGCGTCATACAAATTGAACACCGGCGACACTGAGGTGATGTCCATATTGGCTTCGTAGAAAGCCTCGAGCGTTCCCACGTCACGCCAGTAGAGAGCTTCCTTCTTGTTCTCATCAACGAAGTCGAAGGAGTACACCCGGTATTCGTCCGCCATCTTGGGCAAAATATCTTTGCCGAAATCGTGACTGGAGTTCGGATCTTCGGCATCTTTCAGCAACGCAGGAATCAGCACATCGGTGTTGAACAGATAAATGCCCATCGAAGCTGAAACCTTCGCCGGATTGTAGGGTGACCGCAAATCCGTTTGCTTGGGTTTCTCCTCGAACCCGGTCACGCGATGATCGCGGTCAATATCCACCACACCGAAGCGCGCAACCTCTGCGGGATCAATCTGGATGGTCGCGAGGGTCACGTCTGCGCCGGCGTCGTTGTGCTGTTTCAGCATCCTGCCATAGTTCATCTTGTAAATGTGATCGCCGGAGAGAATGAGCACATGCTGCGGTTGCTCCGAGCCGATGGAATAAATGTTCTGGTAGACCGCGTCCGCCGTGCCTTGATACCACTCCTCGCTGACCCTTTTCATGGGCGGCAAGACTTCGATGAACTCTCCCACCTCGCGCCCAAGAATGTTCCAACCTTCGCGCACGTGCCGATTGAGCGATAGCGCTTTGTACTGTGTGAGAATGTATACCCGGCGCAGATCGGAGTTGAGGCAGTTCGAGAGAGTGATGTCGATGATGCGGTAAATTCCGCCAAAAGTTACGGCGGGTTTGGCGCGATCGCGAGTGAGAGGATAAAGACGCTCGCCTGCTCCTCCAGCTAATAACACTCCGAGCGTATCTTTCATGGGCATCGGGCTGAGACTTTGGATGACAGTTCCGGGCATTGTGGATGCATCGTGGTTCGTCGCGGATGACGCGAATCACACTCCGCACCGGAAACGCTAAATACTAGCACAGAGGAAAAGTGCGAGCTGGGTTGAGGGCGAGGCTTCGCGTCTCAGTCAGTAGCTATAGTCCCCACCTGGGTAACCTCAACGACAGGTAGATCAATGCGCACCTGCGCACACTCGCTTTCCTTTTGTCCAATGCTGTAGCGAAACTCAACTCTGTCATGAGTCACGCTCTGGCGCGTTCCAAACTTCCAAGTGTTGATAGTATCCAGAGCTCCCTTCTCGAGAATGGGAGGCCCAGATTTGGCTGCTGCGTTTATTACGGTTCCATCCTTTGCGATGTCGAACTCTACCTGAACTACCCCTTGAATTCTTGCCTGCCTTGCGAGAGACGGATAGCGCGGCAAGTTGGCAGGGCAATTCGTCTGGGCGGAGGCGAGCACAACGGTCAAGGTGAGCACAATGAAAAGTAACGAAATGAATCGCAACGTGATCTGTATCCTCAGCGTGCCTGGGGCACGATTCCCTCAATCGAGCAAACGCAATCGCATGAGCCGGCGTCTGAGCGAGTCCCCCTCAGATCAGATCATCTTCACACGGATACGGCTCACGCTCACTTGCATTTGCACCAGGGGGTTCGTCGCGTGTCCTCGTGTAGTTGCACGCCCTGGTATCCGTCGTAGCTCATACAGAGATCCGTACTCTTGTATTCGGAAAACCTGAACCATACGGACTCGATCGCCTTGCCGCCTGAATCGAGTACGACCAGAAGGTGCCGTTCATCCGCCTCAAGCGCGTCAATCTTGAGACTCTTCTTCTGAGGCCATGCCATGGCGGGACGCCTGTCGATTTTCACTCGCAGCCCATGTGAGTTGATTTCGCCGCTAGAAGGAATCGGCTCTTTCCAGAAAGGATCATCAGCTCTCGATGCAACGCAGACACTTCCACTGCTCTGCTGCGCCCACGTAAAATGCGGAATCAAAAGGACCAACGACAACGCGACGAAGTGGACTCTCACGGAGGCCATATCAGACACGAGAGATCGTGACGAAGACGTCTTCGCCGCTCAGCGAGAGTTTTGCCCCGCCATTCTGAGCCGCGCTCGCCTCCAGCCTTTCCGCTAGCAGTTCGTGGCGCAGATAGGATTCGTGCGCCGCGATGGCTTCGGCGATGCGGGGTGAGGCGGAATAGCTGACTGCGATGCGGTCGGAGATATTCAGGTTCATCGCTTTGCGTTGATCCTGGACCAGGCGGTTGAAATCTCGGGCTAGGCCTTCCCGCAACAGCTCCGGCGTGAGCGTGGTGTCGAGTGCAAGAAACGTGCCTTGCTCCAGCATGCTCTTGAAATTCTCCGGACCTTCGTAGGACGGGATGATTTCATCTGGCGCCAGTTCGAAGCTTTGCCCGTCGACTTGCACCGTGTATGGACCACCCTTGGACACAGCTTTCGGGTCAGCCTGACTCAAAGCCTGCGCAATCGCCTTCAGGTACTTTCCGGCACGTGGGCCCAGCTTCTTGGCATCGGGTTTAAAGCTTACTTTCACCAACGTCGTTTCGTCCTCGATCAGAACGAGTCGCTTGATATTCGCTTCCTCAAGAATCTGTGCGACATATTCGGAGTTTTCCAGCACCCGGCGGTCAGCAGCGTCTCTGGGGCGAACGTACAAGGTGCCCAAGGGCGTGCGGATCTTGGTCTTACTCTGCGTTCGCAGACTCAAGGCGAGATTCTTTATCCGGATGACCGCATCGATGCTTCGCTCCAACTCTTCGTCAATCCGCGAAGCGTCTACCTCCGGATAATGCGTCAAGTGCACAGATGTGGGCGCCAAGGGATCGACCGAGCAGACTAGATTCTGATAAATCTCTTCCGTCAGAAACGGCAACGCTGGTGCCATCACCCGGGTAACGGTTGTGAGCACGGTATAGATCGTCTGATAAGCATCACTCTCGTTCGCCCAAAACCGCCGCCGCGAACGCCGGAGATACCAGTTCGAAAACTCGTCGTCGAAAAGTTGAAAAGCCTCGATCAACCGATAGTGCTCGAAATTGTCAAAAGCGTTGCGGGCCGCGTCCACCAAACGTTGCAACCGGCTCAACACCCAGCGATCCAGTTGATTCGTGATCGGCACCGGAGTGCCCGGCTTCCAGCCGTCCGATCGAGCGTTGCTGACGAAGAAGCTATAGCAATTCCAGAACGTCAGCAGCTTTCGCCGCGCCTCGCCGTCGATCGTCTGGCCCACGTTGCCCGTGGGATGCAAGTCAGGGAAGTTAAGATTCTGTGCGGTCTTTTGTTCAGCATAAATGTAGCGCATCACTTCGGCGCCCAACGCTTCTGCAGCTTCATCAAAGGCGATGGAATTGCCTTTCGACTTATGCATCTCTTCTCCGCGCGCATCGCGTACTAGAGCATGCCCTAGCAGAGACTTAAACGGAGCGCGGCCATCGATCATCGCGCTCATCGCCAGCATGGAGTAAAACCAGTTACGGAATTGTCCGGGAAAACTTTCGAGCACGAGATCGGCCGGAAACCACTTTTCCCAATAGGCCCGGTCGGTCGAGTAGCGCATGGTGCTGAAGGGAACGATGCCCGCGTCCAGCCACGGATTGCCGACATCTGCGATGCGTGAAGACAAGCCACCGCACTTCTCGCAGCGAATTTTGACCGCATCGATATACGGCCGGTGCGGAGAATTGCCTTCGAATGCTTCCCAACCCTCGACCGCCCGATCCTTTAATTCTTCTCGACTGCCGATCACGGTAAAGTGCTCGCACTCGTTGCAAACCCAAATGGGCAATGCGAGTCCCCAGAAGCGCTTCTTCGAGATCATCCAGTCGCGCATGTTGTGCAGCCAATCCAGTTCACGCGCTTCGCCCTCGGGCGGAATCCAGCGGATGGTCGGTACGGTTCGCTCAATTCGATCGCGCCAGTCCATGCGGATAAACCATTCATCCACGGGCCGAAAAACCAGTTCCGACTTGCAGCGCCAGCAGTGCGGATACACGTGAGGATATTTTTCGCGGGCCACCAGCAACCCTCTGGCTTTCAACGCCGCGATAACTTGGTCGGACACTTCATTGGCATTGCGTCCGGTGAGCGAGCCGAACCCATCCTCGAAAACGGAACTCTCATCCAGCGGCGCAATGAACGGCAGATTATTTTCCCGGCCGAGTTCCTGATCCTCTGCGCCGCAACCGGGAGCGATGTGGACCAACCCCGTACCTTCCGCCTCGCTGATCTCTTTCCATGCGATGACGCGATGCGATTCCGCCGCAGTTTTGCCGTCCCCGGTTTGACCGTAAGGGAATACCCCGCCGGGAGCATTCTGCGCGGGCAGATCGTCGAACGGGCCGGTATAGGTGAGACCGAGCAGGTCGCGTCCCGGGAGTTCTTCCAGCACTTCTAGCGTGCCGCTGCCTTTCAAAATCGTACGAATCGAAGGCAGTTTGTGAACTTCATGCTTGCCTTCCACCTGCAACTCTTGCACCCGGTCGCGCTCGAAGTTCGCCTTGGCGACGTAGTAAGTCCAGTCTCCGTGTCGGACCTTCAAGTAAGTCATCTCCGGATTCACCGCGACGGCAACGTTCGACGCCAGCGTCCACGGAGTCGTGCTCCAAACCAGCAGCGCAGTTCTGTCCTCGCCTTTAACAGGGAAGCGCGCAAAGACCGAAGTATGTTGCGTGATGCGGCGGCCTTCCGCCACTTCCATCTGCGACAGTCCCGTGCCGCAACGTCCGCACCACGGCATCACATCGTGCCCGCGATAAATGAAGCCTTCCTCGTGGCACTTCTTGAGAAATCCCCAGATCGTGTAGTTGTTTTCGTCGGAGAAAGTGAAGTAGCTCCCGCCGTATTCAGCCGAACCCAACTTGCGAACAATCTCGCTCGCTCGCGCCGTTTCGGTAAGGCCGCTGGGGAGCTTCACGGTCACCACGCGATCTCCGTCAGCCAGGCCGTCGCGTAACGCGATCAACACAGCGGGATCATCCCAGTCGCACCAATAGCCTAGTCGGATGGACTGCTCGGTCTGCCGCGCCGCGAAGGTGAGGACTCGCTCCTTGCACGCGCGAACGAATTTCTCAATGCCGTAGTCACGAATCTCGCGCTTGGTCTGAAGTCCCAGGCTTTTTTCTACCTCGACCTCGACCCACAATCCCTGGCAATCGAACCCGTTCTGATAACGCTCCGCCTGGCCATTCATGGCGTGATAGCGCTGGTACATGTCTTTCAGCGAACGGCCCCACGCATGGTGCACGCCCATGGGATTATTCGCGGTAATCGGTCCGTCAAGGAAAGACCAGCGCGGGCCCTGCGCATTCTGCTCGCGAAGTTTGTCGAAAATGTGGTTCTCTTCCCAGAAGCGCAGCATCTCGCGCTCGATGGTAGGGAAGTCAGGAACTTTTGCTACGGGTCGATACATGTTCATCAATAATATCAGCCAGTGTAGGCGCGAGCGTCCGCGCTCGTGCTCCCATCGAATGACCGTAGAAACATAGCTAGCCTATGTCTTAGATCACGATGAATTTTTACGGAATCGTAAATGGAAGAACAGGTAAAGTCTGCCTTGCAGATCCAAACATCCCGGTGCAGTCTACGCGGCGTCGTCCTCAACCTTGATGCGCAGCGACTTCAGAAACTTGAGGTCCTGATCGCTGATCTTGAACTCCGTGGTCATCAGCGCCGGCTTTTCGCTGGACTTCTCGCCTGGCTTGCTGACTCCGATCGTGGCTTCCAGCACCAGAAAGATATCGTAGCCGCCCTCTTTGATTCGGGAAACGACATCGGCGATGGGCTCGGAATCAGCCAGTGACTCATTAATCGCTTCGCCCAGTTCCTTCATCAACTGCTTCAATTGCTGGTCCACGTAACCCCCTTGCAGGATCCGACTGACGCCCTTGAGTTTACCCTTGCACGGAGCAAAACGGACCCGGCGCCCGCTAACCATTTAGATGCAGCGACGACGTCACAATGCTTCGCGTCTAAACTGTTGCGCCCGCGATATTGTAACCCCGAAGCCAGTCAAACGAAACCCTGCACGACAAATATTGATAAAATCATTGCAATGGCGAGCGTTACCACTGGTCGAAAGTTGGGCATAGCCGCACGGGTCGTCGGCCGGGTGATCTCCCAGCACGCCCGCAAGCTCGCGAAGCGTCGGCGCGGTGACAAGAGGCGTACGCGCCACTGCCTCCCATTTCGGACGGGTACTCGGACAGCTTTGGCTTGAAGTGACAGGTTTTGTTTTCTTAGCCTTAGCGGGGATTGGAGTGATCGCCTTCTTTCGCGAATACGCCAAGTATCAAGCCGGCCACGCAACTTCCAGTCGCGCCCTACTCGCCGTGTGCTTCGCTGGGCTATTTGGATGGTTCGGCGTAAGCTCTTTCTGGAGAGTGCGGAAAAGGAACCAAAACCTTTAACAGATCTCAAGTTCGAGATTTTTCTGCGCAGCGCTTTCGTGTCCCGGAGCCTGCCCTGAGCGCAGCGGAGGGTAGTTTACGATTCTTCATCATGACCCAGAAGAAATCCGACCTCGAAACCGAATCCCACATTGCCGTCCGTCCGCTCTACACTCCCGCCGATCTTGAAGCCTGGGACTACGACCGGCAAGTCGGCTATCCCGGCGAGTACCCATTCACTCGCGGCGTGCAGGCCACCATGCACCGCGGACGCCTCTGGACCATGCGCCAGTACGCGGGCATGGGCGACGCCGAGGAATCCAATAAGCGCTACAAATATCTGCTGGCCAACGGAACCACAGGACTCTCCGTCGCCTTCGATTTACCCACGCAAATCGGCCTGGACTCCGACCACCCGCTGGCTGTCGGGGAAGTCGGCAAAGTCGGCGTCGCCATCGATTCCATCGAAGACATGCAGCGCCTGTTCGACGGCATCGAGTTAACCAAGATTTCCACCTCGATGACGATCAATGCCACGGCTTCGATCCTGCTCGCGCTTTATGTTGGAGTCGCTCGCCGTCAGGGTGCCGACATCCGCAAACTTTCCGGTACTGTGCAGAACGACGTCCTCAAAGAATTCATCGCGCGAGGAACCTACATCTATCCGCCGAAGCAGGCGATGCGCATCATCACCGACCTGTTCGCATGGACGAACGAAAACGTTCCTGAGTGGAACACGATTTCCATCTCCGGCTACCACATGCGTGAAGCCGGATCGACCGCGGTGCAGGAAGTCGCATTCACCCTGGCCAACGGCATCGCTTATGTGCAGGCCGCCATCGATGCCGGCCTTGATGTGGATAAGTTCGCGCCGCGCGTTTCTTTCTTCTTCAACGCGCACAGTAATTTTCTGGAAGAAGTCGCCAAGTTCCGCGCCGCGCGCCGCATGTGGGCCCGCATCATGCGCGAGCATTTCAAAGCCAGGAATCCGCGTTCCTGGATGATGCGCTTTCATACCCAGACCGCAGGCTCCACGCTGACCGCGCAGCAACCGGAAAACAATATCGTGCGCACCGCCATTCAGGCCATGGCGGCGGTTCTCGGGGGCACACAATCGCTGCACACCAATTCCTACGACGAAGCTCTGGCCTTGCCGACCGAACAGGCGGCGCGCATCGCGTTGCGCACTCAGCAGATTGTGGCTTACGAATCCGGAGTGCCCCAGACCGTCGACCCGCTCGCCGGCTCTTACTACATCGAAGCGTTAACCAACGAAATCGAGAAGCGTGCGCTGGAGTATTTGGACAAGATCGAAGCTCTCGGCGGAATGCTGAAAGCCATCGAGCGAGGCTACGTGCAACAGGAGATCCAAAACGCCGCCTACGAATATCAGCAGCAGGTCGACCGCGCCGAAGCCGTCGTCGTGGGAGTAAACCGCTTCACGATAGAAGAGGAAAAGCCCATCCCCACCTCTGCACATCGACGAATCCCTCGAACGCAAGCAAGTGGAACGACTGCGTGCCCTGCGCGCCCGCCGCGATCGTCAGCCTTGGGAAGATTCACTCAGGAAAGTCGAAGACGCCGCCCGCTCCGGCGCGAATCTAATGCCGCATATCGTGGCCGCCGTTGAGGCCCACGCCACAGTAGGCGAAATCTCCGACACCATGCGAAAAGTATTTGGCGAGTACAAAGAAGCCGTAGTTATTTAGCTCTCGCAGGTCTCCGCGGGCTCTGCGGATGCGCCTCTGCGATCTCTGCGTTTCAAGACTTTCGGTTGGCGGGCAGATTCATCAGGCAGTCCAGAAAAAAATCTTAAAACGCAGAGAATGCAGAGACTCCCGCAGAGGGCGCTGAGGGCCGAAACCTATATGTAACTTAGCCACCAATCCTTCCGGCGCTGCTTGACTCCCTCGAACCACCGGCACGGGAAATACAGAATGACGATCGCCGTGATCCACATCAGATAAACGAACGCGAGATTGAATCCCCACTCGTCGGGAGCGCCGAACATGAACCCCCCGTGAAATAGCCAGGCTACAGGCTGATGAGACAACACCGCCACCAAAACGGCGAGCGAATGAATGAGATAGAGATGCAGGATGTAGAAGAACAGCGGGACGCGCCCGAAGGTCAATAGCGGAGATAGCGCCGGCGAAATCCGTTGCCCTGCGTCCTTCTGATCGAGCTTCTTGTCGAGCCAGGCCAGCAAAAGCAAAGACGGACCCAGCGTCATCAGCAGATATTGCAGCGAAGGCGGATACTTTTCGACATCCAAGAAAAGAATCACCGTCTTTTCAACCGTGGGCTGAATGTGCCACGGACCCTGAGAGACGCCGCCCAATCCAACCGGCGGATTTCCATACAGATTGGTGAAGCGAAGCAACACAAACGCAACCGTCAGCCCGAGACCGATTTGCGCAATGAGTTTTTGCCGCCGATCGTTTCTCCATCAAGTAAATGGAGCCAAAAACATAGCCCGCCGCCATCACCCCAACCCAGGGGACAAGCGGAAACAGCACAAACTTTCGCAGCCCAAACGGCAGCAAAGCGCCTCCCTCGACATGCAAAATCGTCCACAGCCACGCCCATGAGCCGAACTGCTTCGGCCGAACCGGATCCAGCAAATCGTGGCCGAGAATCAAGACTGCGGAGAAAGCCCCGACCCAGCGCAGTGGCATCCGCACAATGCCGGCCATCAAAACCATGCACGCGCCCAAAGCCCAGATCACGCCAAAAAATCCCCACGGAAACATGAACGTCCAGGCAGTTCCGACCACAGTGAATTCGATGACAATCAGCCACAGCCCACGAGTCCACAAAAAGCGGGTCAGCGCCTGTGGCGTTCTTCGCCTGCCGTAGAAGAAGGCCCCGGTTCCTGCCAGAAAGAAAAATAACGGCGCACAGAAATGAGTTATCCAGCGGGTGAAAAATAGGGCGTAATAAGTCTTGGGCCAAATTTTCGGGCTCGAAGGGGAGATTGGTGAAAAAGTCACGCGTATGATCAAGCGCCATAATGACCATCACCAAGCCGCGCATGATATCGAGTGAAACAATTCGGCCGGCGCCAGTTCCTCCGAGGGTTAAGGTGGGCGCAGGCGCGCCCGCAACCCCGACTCCCTGCGACGATAAGGTCGAAGACATCGCCGTTCCTCTCGACCGAAATACTACACTTTAATTCTTAACTGAGATGTAAATTTGCCCAGGAAAGTTAGCAGGTGTTTGGGACACGCGACCGGGCGTCCCGATGGTCGGCCAGAGCTAGAAGTTGGAAGACGCAGTGTCGCCCGAAACTTTATAGTTACAAGCTTCGCGGCAGGGCTTGCAATAGTAGAGGCTATCCTCGCAGAGGCGCACCTCCACTAGCGATTGGCAGAGACAGCAGTATTTTTCGCAGTCGCAACGGTCTTCCGTCATCTCGCATTGCATGCAGCGATACTTCTTCGGTGCGGTGGTAGTCATGGGCGAACTGTAACGCGCCCGATGTGTTCGGGAAAGTTCCGTTGGTAACCTGAACTTTGGGATTTTTGTTTTCAGCGGCGCCCCGTTTCAGGGGTGCGTTTCCAGTCGCCGACTATTCGCGGGTTGGCCGCCAGCGGGCCTCTGGGATTCCAGGCCATGTGCTTTTGGGAAGCCGTGGGTGGTCATGGAATGCTCAGCGCTTTCCCGCTCCCAGCAGTGCGCGGCCGGGGAAAACATCTGGCACGATCTTGCCTTCGTCGACAACGATGGTTCCGCTTACCACCAGATAACGCACGCCGACGCTCGGTTCCATGGGCTTCGCGAAGGTGGATCGGTCAGCGATGGTCGCAGCGTCGAACACAACAATGTCGGCGTCGGCGCCCTCCTGCAGTCTGCCTTTTTGCCGTGCAGCGGGAGTCGAACGCTCGAGCATCTCCGCCGGCATGAGACTCATCTTCCGCAGCGCATCCATCAGCGTGATCGTCCCCTTTTCGCGCACATATTGGGCCAGCACACGCGAGTATGTGCCGGCGTTGCGAGGATGGCCGGGAATGCCATCGCTGGCAATCATCACCAGCGGGTGAGGGATCACTTTGTCCACCATCTCCTGTGTATTGGAGAAGATTAGCACCGTTTGCGGAGTGGTTGAATTGTGGAGTTCGTCGAAGCGTTCCTTGGTGAGGTGCTCCCCCGTGTTTGGAAGCATGAGGTCACTATAGTCAATGCCCATCTTCTCCCGCCAGCCAGGATTGAAGACTGCTGAGTTTATGAAGGTCATGCCCGCAATGTAGGGATAAGCTTCGGTGGTGACATCGAGGCCACGGGCACGCGCTCCTTCGATCATGGCAAGACACTCCATGGCGTCGCGCGCGCAAGTGCTGTTAATGTGCACGATGTGCAGCGAAGCACCCGTGACGGCGGCTGCTCCGATGACTTCGCTGGTCGACTCAATGGCCGAGCCGGGTTCGATGCGGCCGGCGCTGCGCACGTGGGTGTATACCGGAACTCTCCGTTCGGCCGCGAGACGGAACATGTCAATCACTTCCAGCCGAGTTGCTCCCGGTGTGTACTGGATTCCCATGCCGATAGCCAAGCCGCCAGCGTCCAATTCCGCGCGCAAGCGGTCTTGTATACGCATGACTTGTTCCGTGGTCGCGGGCTGATCGGTTGCGGGGCCGCTCTTCGGCAGGATTTCTCCTGGCGGCAGCGGTGCTCCGAATACCAGTGCTCGTGCCGCCACATGGCTCGCCGACGTGCCGTAGTGAATGAGCGAGTGCCCCTCTTTCGCTTTCAGGAACTGAGCCACGTCAGGCGCGCCGATTTCCAGTTCGAGCGCCGTGGTTACGCCGTCGAGTGCCTTGACGCGCTGGCTCTCCAGTTCCTGGCTGTGCTGGTGGAGGTCAATGAATCCGGGAGCGACCACCAGCCCACGGGCATGGATGACGCGGCGTCCGCTCAGCGCCTCGGACGAGATGCGGACAATCTTTCCGTCGCGGATGCCAACGTTGCGCACTGCATCCAGGCCAGTTTCCGGATCCATGACACGTCCGCCTTCGAGCTCCAGGTCGTACTGCTGTGCGTACACACTGGTGGTTGATGACGCCAGAAAAAACAAAAAGAAAATCAGCTTGCGCATGTTTGCTCCGTTGGAGAATTGGCTAGGGAGGTCAAAGCGTAAACGGCGATTTAACGCGAACCATGGTAGCAGGGTTGCATCACTTGTCCGACTAAGTCTTCCTTGACTTTGCCGGAGCTAAGAGTATTGTGGTTCCGTTCAGCGGAGTCGTTTCAGGCTCGGTTGATTGGTTTTCCCCACCGAATGGCGACCCGGCGGTTGAACTGACGTCGGCTTGATATTTCCAACTAAGGAGGCCACTATGGCCGCAAGTCCAATTCCAATTCCAGAATTGCAACTCGAAACAACGAGAACTCTTGAAGAAACTTTCGTACGTTGTATCGGAAGGATCACATCAACCAGTTCGGCTATGCTCCAGACCGCGGTGCGGAATCTCATTCCGGAAAGCAAGCGCATCGTGCTGGATTTGACTGACGTCACCTACATCGATAGTTCCGGCCTCGGCGCGATAGTAGGCATTTACCTCTCTGCGAGAAGGCAACAACGCGAACTGAAGCTGATCAACCTGAACCAGCGTGTGAAGGAACTGTTCCGAATCACGAATATGGCTAAGATATTCGAAGGGCACGAGGAAATGTTGGGGATGACCCCGGATTAGTTGGCAGGCCGTCAATGGCCGGGCGGCGTATCTTCACCCGTCAACACTCGTGCTCGAGCAGCGAACTTTTGCCAATGCTTGAACGTCAGCTCATTGTGTCCGCAGTGGCTGGAAGAAACCGTCGGGCAAGTCAGGTTCAAGGCTCGCATCGGCAGCACGAAACTGGTTCCATCCGCCAGGTCCACATCGCCGTAGTCAATTACCGTGTTCACTTGTTGAATCGGAAAGTCCGCCGCGATCTCCGCCGCTCGCCGTTCCAGCCGCATCAGTTTCAAATTTGATTTGTTGATCCACAGCCGCCCGCGATAACCCGGAAACGTAGTTACGCCCGACAACGCTTTGAGAAACCATGACAGGTTATTCTTTCTCTCCACTCTGAAGTCGAAGACCAAAACTTGCGTCGAGCGCAAGACATCTTGCTTCGTAAAGGTCAACTCCGCCGCCGTTCGCGGTAAGAAAATTGTCCGCAGGACCGTGGCAAATTCCCCCTCCGACCACGCCCCCGACGAGTCCAGCACCGCCGATTGCACGGGCTTCCCATCCTTCGTGATCTGGCTGTATTGCTCCCGCCCGCTTTCATATCGCACCTTTGCCTTGATCGTGTCCTGGTCAACCACTTCCCCTTCCATGCCTTTTTGGTAGCGTTTCGTCTCTTGATCACAAATGACGTTGGGAAGCTTCCAGCGCAACGAGAGCGAAAACTCACAAACAGCTTCGAGCGCCGCAGATTGTGCTTTCCCCCGCGCTAGCCCCTGACAATAAGCAGCCACGCCCTCAGGCTCGTCCAAGCTAAAGCCTGGGACAACCGCATCCGCGCGCTGCACAGCAGCAAGGAGTAGATTGTCGTGTTGAGCCGGGACCGAGACTGGCGCGGCCTCTGGACTACCCAGGCACCACTTCGCAGGGAAAGTAACGATCAACGCAAGACACACAAGACACCACGCGCAAGATCCTCGCCAAGCTCTCACAGGGATCACAAGCCACCTCTAAAACGCGACCATTGTACGCCCGTTCCCGCTACTCCACCGCCTCGGAAAACAGCATCACCCGCGGGGCAGGAACCACGATCTGACAATCTTTTGACAACGCTTGACTGCTGGCCAATGAGGGCTCTTGCGAACGTTAGGCCCCTGGCCGGGCGGGTCTCTGGGAACCATTTCGAGTGCTGCTGCGTATGCAGCTTGACACGAGGAACCCTATGAATCCAGCAACCGCTCACCAGATCACGGATCAGGAGATCACCGATCACCAGATCAACGCTCAGCCTCTCCAACGCTACGGCGCGCTGACATCCGCAGAAACGCTGCCATATAGCCAGCCGTCGGCTCTCCGCAAGATATTCATTGGCAAAGACGGCCTTCGCGCCGGCTGGAGTCTGCTAATTTTCTTCGCTCTCTGCGCTGCCTTCGCCCTCTGTTTCAACCGCATTGGGCACAGGTTTTTCCCTAATGCTCCAAAGACCGCGCAGGACATGCAGAAGGCCATGGGCTGGCCACGCTTCTTATTGATTGGCGAGTCCTTGCAGTTTCTGGTCCTGGTCTTCGTAACCTGGATCATGTCGAGGATCGAGCGCCGTCCCAACTCCGTGTACGGCTTCGGCGACGCCCGCAAAGTCCGGCATTTCTTCGCTGGCCTGGCGTGGGGCGTCACCTGCCTGTCGCTCCTCATTCTGACCCTTTGGAAGACGGGACTATTGGTTATCGACAGCCGGCTGCTCTTTGGCGGCGACATTCTCCGCTACGGAGCCGTCTGGCTGCTCTGTTTCCTCATGGCTGGTTTGTTCGAAGAGTATGTCAATCGCGGCTACCTCCAGTACACGCTCACCCGCGGCCTCGCCGGCTTCTATAAGTGGGCTTTCAAGTCGCGCCACAGCGCAGCCTTAGGTTTCTGGACTTCGGCCGTCATCTTCTCTTTCCTCTTCGGCTTCGGACACAAGAGCAACCCCGGCGAATCTCCCATTGGACTGCTTTGCGCCGGACTCTTCGGCTTCGTCTTCTGCCTCAGCCTCTGGCGCACCGGCTCGCTTTGGTGGGCTATTGGCTTCCACGCCTCGTGGGATTGGGCGCAAAACTTCCTCTACGGTACCGCTGACAGCGGACTCATGGTCCAGCACCGTCTCGTCGGCACGCACCCCGTGGGCAAGGCCATCCTGAGCGGAGGAAGCACCGGCCCTGAAGGCAGCATTTTCGTACTCGCTATTCTAGTCTTGATGACTATCGTTGTTCTCGTGACCTTGCCCAAGACACAATACGGGCGGACATCGAGGGCCATGGCTGGGCCTGCGTCGGACGAGTCGCGCTGATAGGAGTCGGGCTGTCCTGCGGCACTTTTGTCAGCAAGGCCTTGACATCAGGAAGCTGATGGAGAGTGGTTGCAGGCCGAAGCGCTCGAGATTTCTGGCCGAGGCTCCGATCCCGCCGGTGCTTGAGAATACAAATCGGCATCCCGCTTCAACAGCTAGTTGCAAGCGGGTGCTCAACAGAGCGGTTTGTACTCCGTTTCGCCGATGCACAAATCGACAGCTGGTAGTGCGCAGATGCGCTGTGTCTCCGTTGATGTGGAGAACGCCTCCACCTACGACATCTCCGTTTCGCCGTGCCAGGAACGCCTGTGCGCCATCGGCGAATCCGAAGCAGTAAAAAGTGTCGAGCAGTCTTGCTGGTAGTTTGGAATCGTCGACAGGCGCGTCGGATTCCTGGAAGCCCGCGGCGACCGTGCGCACCCAGATTTCGGCTTCGTCAATGGCAGCCGGAGTGACTTGGATGTCGTTGGCGGCAGTCCTGGCCGGGAGATCAGCGAGCGGCCTCCACCAATTCTCCATCGGCGTTCCGGCTTTGTATCCCCGGTTCGCCAATAAGGAATTTACTGCGGTGTGAGTTCGGCCGGAGATTGTGATGCGTACGGGTGAGTTTCGGGAGTTGTAAAAAGCTTCGATGGCTTCGATGTCGTTGGGATCAGGAGCGGTCGATGTACCAACTCCGATGGCGCACGTCAGCGGCACGTCTGAACCGTTGTAGGCCACGCAGGCGCCCCCGAGATCGGTCAGGCAGACTCCAACCTCGGGCCTTCGCGTGCCCATCGCGGCCGTCGCGGCCCTCAACATTGCGATCGATGCATGCTGAACCTTCTCCAGCAGCATGTCGTTGTCGAAAATTAAGGAACTCGCGGAGCCAGTTGGGGAGTATCTGACTTTGGCCTCGATCATAACGGCTGCCTTCCCGAGCTCAGTCCAGATTCTGTTTGAAGATCCGCTAGTTCAACAAATCTTCATTCGTTATTTCCACGGCATGAACAGGGCACGAGAGAGACTCAGTTTTGTTCTCCGCCGGCTACGCTGCTGCCCCACATGGCGCTGCTGCCCCACATGGCGCTGCTACCCCACATCGCGCTACTGCCCCACATGGCGCTGCTGCCCCACATCGCACTGCTGCCCCACATCGCGCTGCTCCCCCACATTGCAGAAGAGCCCCACATGGCGCTGCTGCCCGCCATCGCCGACGAGCCCCACATTGCCGAAGTTGCGCCGGTGAACTGATTCGAACCCCAGACCGCCGAACTGCCCCACATTGCGGATGTGCCCCAGACCGAGGACGGATCGGAGCTTAAATAAACATCGCCCGTAGTCGGGTCATAGTTTGCAATAGGAGACATCGCCGTTCCGTTGGCCACGGCAGTGCTCGCCAATGCGGCGGCAATATCCAGATACCCGGCGCCGACTGTGAAGATGTCGTATTGGTCTGTATACGTGTTTCCCGTCGTCGGATCGTAAACGCTGCTCGACTGCGGGAACGTCTTATAAGCCGTCTTCATCAGACGCGCCTTCACCTGATCCGGCGTAAGACGCGGCTGCGCCTGCAGCAGGTCGGCAACAGCTCCGCTCACGACGCCTGTCGCCATGCTGGTTCCGCTAAGTTCGAAGTAGTATGCCGATGGCGAGGAACTGCCGCCGAAGATGTAATCACTGTACGGAACTAGGTTGCTGGTTTCGGAGGTTTCCAGCGTGGTTCCCGGAGTGTCCGTCGAGACCAGTAAATTGCCAGGAGCGACAAGGTCGGGTTTGACGACGCGATCGAGCGCCGTCGGACCCTTCGAACTGTAGCTAGCAATCAGATCGTCGGTGCGCTGCGGCGTTCCCATGGGTTTCATCGCGCCCACGCTGATCACATAAGGATCGTTGGCCGGAGCCGTGACGGTTCCGTATCCAGAAGTGGGCAGGTAGCGTCCGTTATTTCCCGCAGCCACGACCACCACGATGCCATTCTTCCAGGCCTGCTCGACCGCCTGGCACAACGGATCCAGCTTGTAGCTCTCATACACCGCGCGCCCGAGCGACAGGTTCATCACACGGATGTTGTACTTCGATTTGAGCGAGATCGCCTCGTTGATGGCAGCGATCACTTCGCTGTCAGTGGCTTCGCCGTTTGCATCCAGCACTCGCAAATTAATGATCTTGGCTCCCGGCGCAATTCCCGTGAATGTTTGGGAGAACGCAAGTCCAGTTGAGGCCAGACCGTCGCCTGCGATCAGGCCCGCGATATGGGTTCCGTGGCCATACTGGTCATTCGTAGTCGATGTCCCAGAGATGAAGGATTGGCTGTAGACAACTCGCGAGATTGGAAGGATTCCAGCGTAAAGGTCGGGGTGACTGTTCACGCCGCTGTCGATCAAAGCCACTCCGATGCCGGTGCCGATGTAACCCGATTGCCACGCGACTTCCGCGTTAATCGCCGGAGGCGCAACATCAAGGGTCGACAATTGACGATCCGAACTGATGTATACGACGTTCGCCTGGTTCGAAAGGTTCACAATACCCGTACCGTCTACCAGAGCGACAACGCCATTGATGAGAGGCAATTGCTCCACGATGTTCAAGAGGTCGCTCACGACGCAATCCACCAGGCCGAGCAGCCCGCCGCAATTGGCCTGCGCCGGGGGCTGGGTTCCGGGCGCGTACTGCACGATCACCTGCACTGGTTGGGTAGAGTTGTAGCCGCGCAGTTCGGGTGAAATCTTGGAGTCATCGGCGTAGCCGAATGTGACCGTCACCAGCAAGAAAAACAGGACGAACTTCTTCATAGTGTCTTCAGTCCTCTAGCCAGGCCCAAAGGCCAAGCCGCGAATGCGGGAGAGGTCGAAGCACTAGATTGCAATTGACCAGCCGGACTTAGGCTCGGTTACCTTTGAAGAATCAATGGGTTAGAGAGTCGCGTTTCGTCCGCAGGGACGATTTGTCCCGCCTCAAGTAGGACCGGGACAATTTGTCCTCGACTTGTGATCGACCAACGATTGGGCTTTCATTGTCGGTTCGACGCATCTTGCAGGGCTTGTGCTCTGATCGATGCCAGAGGGAAGAACTTGCCGCCGAGCACGACTGCGTGGATCTTACGGGTGTGGCTGATGTCTTCGAGCGGATTCATATCAAGCAAGACCAAATCCGCCGCGCGGCCCACCTGAATGGTTCCATAAGTATCGGTTTTGCCCAGGAACTTTGCAGGGTTCAACGTGGCCGCCTGCAGCGCCTCCAGCGGAGTGAAGCCAGCCTCCACCAGCAGCGCCAACTCATTGTGCAGATCAACCCCTGGCACCATTCCCCAGTCGGAGAAATCCGAGCCGGCCATGATCTTTACACCGGCCTTGCGCATCATTCCGACAAGCGTGATTTGCTTCGCTTGAACATCCATCCTCGGTTTCAGCGCTTCCGGATCATTACTCCATAGCACGAACCCTTGTTCATAGGCGACCAGAGTCGGCACATACCAGGTTCCGTTTTTCACAAAGCGCTGGAAAAGTTCCTGCCCAGCAGGCCCTAGATTCTCATCTACTGCTTGTTCGACCGTCTTGGCCGTTGCTCCCTTGCGCCAAAGGGCACTCTCATTAATGGTTTCGATGTGTTCCAGGCTAGCCACGCCAGCATCAGATGCCTCCGCGGAACTCACCCCCTTAGGCAGGTGTACAGCAACAGGTATGTGTTCTTTGCGGGCCTCATCCATCAGGGCAAAGAACGCGTCAGGCGGGAGCGCATTATGAACCTTGATGAAATCCACACCCTTGGCCTTTAGGTCGCGAACTGCCTGCCGTGCTTCTTCCGGCGTGCGCACGGTGAGTCGGTTTGTGACTCCCTCTTTCGGCCCATCCACAAAAGGACCAGCGCGGATAATGTGCGGCCCGACGCGGTTGCCGTTGTTGATCTCCGATCGCCAGCGATCAATTTGCACGAGATCCCCGCCCATATCGCGCACGCCCGTCACGCCATTCATGATCAAGAGCGGAAATGCGTCTGCCGTGGCATCGGTCAGGTGGCCGTGCATGTCCCAAAGCCCAGGGATCAGGAACTTGCCGGTCGCATCGACTACGCGTGAGCCTGTGGGAATTTTGATGGCGTCACTCGGGCCGACAGCGCTGATGAGACCACCGGTCACGACAACCGTTGAATTCGGCCTGGCCGTTGCGCCTGTGCAGTCGATGACGGTTACGTGAGTGATCGCAATCGTATTGTTTGTCTGGCTGGATGCCGAAAGAGAGCAGAAAAGGAAAAAAGCGGGCAACCATTTATGCATGCAGATTTGACGGTTGTGATTGGTCAACGTAAGCGGCGGGTCTCGCATCAGGGTGTGTCAAATCGCACCCGAGCGGGCTTCGACCGGCAGGTGAGCCTGCCGGTCGTTGGGACGACAGGAGAATGGCACAAGAGAGGTTCGACCTCGTTGAGCCCGGTGCGTAGTCTGGGCTAGAAACTGAACTGCAGACCGAATTCGATCTGCCGAGGGGATCCCAGCGCGAAGACGCCAGTTCCAACACCGACACGAGTGATGTTGTGTCCGTTGGCGTCGGTTCCATTGATATTCCCGACACCTCCGGTTAACAAGCCATCCAACGTGGCTGAGGGCAAATCAAAATTGGCGAAGTTCAGCAGATTATAGAAACCCACGCTGGGTTGCACGGTGAAGCGATCGCCAAAAGTGTGACTCCAGGTGAGCTTCATATCAAAAGCACGCAGCCAGGCGAGATTGGCTTCTCCGGGCGGCGCCAGCGGCACGCTGGGAGCGACGCCATCGCCGAAGGATTGGCCCAGGCTCGCTGCCCCAATGGTCTGAAGTTGCTGCAACGTGAACAGGCCATTCTGAATCAGGACTTGGCCTGCAGGCGTAGGTTGACCGGCATAAGTGTTGTTGTATTGAGTAATGGCGTCGTTGATATTTGAGCCATTGATGCCACGGCCGAAATTCCCGACGTGAGTTCCGGGCATGGGATCCTGCACCGTGCCGTCGCCGGTAAAGTCAGTACGAAAGATTTCGCCCGGACCAAGATTCGTGTTCGGAACGACCACGGAGACGGCGAGCGGACTCCAGAAGTGCGAGATCATGCTGATCTGGAATCCAGCGGGCAAATCGGCGTAGCCGCCGATCGAGATCTGATGAGTGCGATCCAGCACGGAAGGCCCAAAATAACGGTTAGGGTTGATGTTGTCGAGCGCATTGATGATGAAGTCCTGATCGGATGCGGCGGGGTTATCGGCTGCGCCACCGCCTGTGTTTTCGAAACGCGACAGCGAATAGGACACCTGGAAGTTCAAAGCACGAACACCACGAAACGGCTGCTTCACATTCTCGATCAATTTAGCTTGGAGACCGTTGTAGACGGATCTGCCGACTGACTTTAGAAACGGCAGCGGCGGCGCGTTGGGATTGATGCCTGGAAAGGCGCAGTTATAGCCGAATACTACGGTGCAGGGCTGATCGAAATCGGCGGAAGACGTAAGCCCGTTTCCTGCATACGCGGACATAGTCGCGCCGTTAGCGATCGCACACTGGATGCCTGCAGTTCCGGGCGCGCATCCAAATTGGCTATTCGTCGCATTGATTGCGGCCAGTGCCCCCGCCTTATTGAAGTAATTAACATTTCCGGTTTGGTTCTCATCAATTCCAAGCAGGTAGTGAGTTTGCACGTTGCGGACGAAGTCCGCGCTGAAAACCATACCCGGGCGGATTTCGTGCTGAATACCGGCGTTGATTTGGACCGACCGCGGAGTCTTGTAATTGGGATCGAACATGGAAGCGGTCGTCCCAAAGCCGAATCCTTGATCCAGTAGTGTCCCCACGTAGTTCGGATTAGCGAGGTTCGCGTTGAATGGAGAGAGCGACTGGTACAGCTTTTGATACGCCTCAATCTGGTTGGCTACAGTCCCTATTGCCACCAGACCGCCGCTTGCGGTGCCGCAAAATGCAGGCAGAGGAAGCGCACCGCCCGTAGCGACCACAGGCTGCGGAGTGTTGGCAGCAGCGCAGGCGGTGGGGAACTGCCCAAAAGCACCCGTTCGTTCGCGGTCAGGAGCATCGAAGGCCACGTTATTCCAGATCGCGTTTTCATAGAAGAGGCCAATACCCGATCGGATCACAGTCTTGCTCTGGCCGGTGGGGTCCCACGCGATACCCACCTGCGGCGCAAAGTTCAAGTTCGGTTGTTTGACGGGATTGCCCAAACCAGGCATCAACGCATTGAGTTCTGGAATACCCGGAAGGTTGCTGTCGGTGCGGCCGGAATCGCGAACGTAACGCACGCCGTAGGTCAGGGTAAAGTTTTTCTTTATCTTCCAACTGTCGCCCACATACGCGCCGATGCGGTTGTCGGTAATGCCGCCCGCCGGGAAGCCGAAAGCGGGTGTGGTCGTGGAGTATCCTAGACCATTGCCGAGAAAAACCCCTTCCACGGGATAATTCAGCGGGTTGCTGGCCCCGCCAGGGAAGGGCCCGGTCGCCGCAAACGCCGTTTCGAGACCTCCCACGTTTGTGATCAAGTAAGGGGCAATGCTCTGAAAGTTCGCAAACCCTCCGCCCTCAATATGGTTAAAGCCGAAACCATAGCGAATGACATGAGACCCTAGGGGCTTGCTGCCGTCGTATTTGATCTGATGATTGCTTTGTAGCGTGCTTTGTGGCGCAAGGTAATTTGGTCCAGTGACCAAACCCGTTTGGCCCATCTGTATTTCCAACGGATAGTTGGCCAGCGGCAAACTGCTGCCTACGGTTGCGTCCACGATCTGGTTCTGGAACTTCAGATATTCAAAGCGGACGCTGTGGCTGAAGCCTCCAGTGTTGAAGTCCACACCGATTACCTGGTTTCGCGTGATGTTCTTATTGTCGTACACCGAGAAGCCCAGACCAGCGTTGGCTAACAGAGAGTTCTTGAAGTAGCTGAAGCGATAGAAGGCGTGGGCCGACTGGGTCAATTGGTAGTCTGCCTTAGCCATCAGGTTGTCTTCGGTAAATGGCGAATTGAAATAGCCCGAAAAGTTATTGAAAGGAGCGCCGACCAGGACTGCCGCTTGGCCGTGTTGTTCAGTCCGTTCTCCATCCAGGAAATAGAAGAACTTGTTCTTGATAATCGGACCACCCAGGCGCCCGCCGTACTGCGAGCGTTGAAATTTGGGAGGCGCCAGTCCGACTGGCGTGGGCAATGCCGCAGCCAGTGAGCTATCGCGAAACAATCCGAAAGCCTCGCCATGGATACCGTTCGTCCCCGAGCGCGTGGTCACGTTCACGGCGCCGGAAGAGGTCAATTCATTGGAAAGATCCAGGCTCGACTGGCTGAGTTGGAATTCCTCGATCCCGCTGGCGGGAATGTCCATAGTCGTGGTGCCGACGGTTTCATCGGAAACGTCGACGCCATCCACTTCGATTCGGGCCGTGCGGCCGAATCGCCCGCCGAATGAGATCGATGAAAAACCTGCCTTAGTCGGATCGAAGTCCTGTCCATCCTGGATCTGAACCCCGGGCTCGAGTTGTGCCAGGTCCAGAAAGTTGCGGCCGTTGACCGGGAGATTCTCGATCTGCTCGGCGTTCAACACCCCTTGCACAGTCGCTTGCTCCGTGTTCACTTGGACGGCGGAACCTTGCACCTCGACAACCTGACTCTCCTGCCCGATTTGCAATTTTGCGTTTGCCGTTGCCGTGTTGCCGACCAGAACGGTCACCGGCATTTCCATCTGCCGGAAACCTCTCGCTCCCACCTGCACTTTATAGTCGCCGGGGATCAGCGCGCCCGAATTGAATGCTCCGCTGGAATTCGTCGTAAGGGTCATCACGTGGCCAGTGGCAAGGTTGGTGATCGTCACCTTGGCTCCGCCAAGGACGGCGGAGGAGGGATCAGTCACAGTTCCCACAATGCTGCCGGTGCCGACGGTCGTCTGGGCTAGGCCGACTAAACTGCACGACATTAGCCATGCTAGAAGTGCAACTGCCAGCCACTTGAGCTTGCGGCTTTTGGGGGAGCTACCATTCGCCACCTACCTTTCGGGGAATCCGGGGTCATGTTTGGAAACTGCGCGACAGAAGCTGCAACTTTGGGACATAACAATATAACGCGATACATTTGTTGGCAAGAATAATTGATATAGCTGGCCTGGTCACAGTCGGAGAGAAAGCCTTTGTTCAAGCTCGCTCTGTAAGAGCGTCCGCTCAGTGATGCGCCGCAGCAGTGATTTCGTACGCCCAGTGCATGGCTTCGTTGGATGTCCTGGCGATGAAGGACAAGGACAGATTGAGTTGTTTGCCTAAGCGTGTAACCAGTTCCCAGTCGCCCGCTTCCGCCGCCACCATGAGATCGTAGACCGGCGAAAGGGGCGTTTTCTCGCCCGTCTTGGCACAAAGTAGCTGTGCCTTGATGTTGGGATCCAGACACAACTCCTCGATCACTACTCCGATCGGTATGGCCAAAATAGCATCGATCAGTGAGAGCATTCCCATCAAGAAGAGATCCGAATTGCCATGTTCTACCTTCGGAGAGATACATTCACAGAAGCGAGCACGAACCAGCGATGACAAAACCAAGTCGGACGACTTGTCCTGTCCCATAACGAGGGTCGTCGCCATTCGTATCCACCTCACGGATTCGTGTTCTCCCAGCATGGTCAACGCATTGCGAATCGATAGAACTGGCGATGACAGCGCCAGAAGTGGAGAGTTCAAGTGCCGCAGCAACCGGTAGCAGAGTGAAGGCTCGCGTTTTATGAGAGTTTCAAGTTCCACAAAATCGACTTCGGGTTTTGAGGCTGCGGCGAGCAGGCGAACATTGGTAGCCTGGTTTGCAGGGATCTGTCTGATCCGAAGGTTTTCGGGACGGCGAAAAAAATATCCTTGAAATCGTGTAAAGCCGTTGTTCACTGCCTTCGCAAACTGTTCCCGAGTTTCCACCTTTTTTGCTATCATGCGGCACTGCTCGGTGGCATAAAGCCGTGCCAGGATCGAACTCTCTCGCGGTGGAACGCTGGCATTATCGATTTTGATGAAGCGAGCGTAGGGAATAAGGGCTGCGCGCTTGTCGCCCGGAACGAAATTGTCCAGAGCGATTGAGTATCCTGCCTGTTTCAGCCGCTGACACGCGTGTATGACGTTTTCATCCGCCGGAACATCTTCCTCTATCTCGATCACGACATCGTGGGGAGACAACAGAGCGAAATAATCCGACAGCAACATCTGGTGCGTACAGTTGATGAATGCGAGACGCCCATCGCACAAGACGCCGAGCCCCACAAAATTCAACATGTGAATGGTCGCGGAAGTTGCGCTCTCACCGTCAGAAGTGAAGCGCTGTTGGTCTGGACTTTCGCGGAAGAATAGCTCGTAGCCGATTACGTTCTCTTCCGCCGTGAGAATCGGCTGCCTGGCAATGCAGGGGCTGGGGATTTCAATGGACGCTGCTTGACCTTGCGTACTCATAGGTTTCTCTCAGGCTTCATCGGCAGTTTCGGTCCTACACTTCAGTTCCACATGGCCCCCTCTTTGAAAGTCCAATAAATGTGTTCGAGCGCGAAATTCTTATGAATCACTGATACTGCGGGAAATCTTCGGACGGCTTGAATACCACCTCATACCGCTCGGCCGCACTGGTCGTGCGCACGATATACTTCGCATAGGGAAAAGAGGAAAGAGGTCGCGGTTCAAACCCGACTGGGTCCACCAAGTCCTTCCCGCGACTAAAACGGAAGCAGGTCAAAAGTCGTTGGCACCGATCATCAATGCACAGGGAATCTCGAAGTCGTTCGGATCGACCGTCCTTTTTCAAGATGTTTCCTTCACCGTGTCCGAGGGCGACCGGATCGGGCTGATTGGTCCAAACGGATCAGGGAAATCCACGCTGCTACGAATTCTGGCCGGCGATGAAGATGTGGATAGCGGCGACATCGCGGTTCGCAAGCGTGTCCGGCTTGCTTGCGTTCTGCAGGACTCGAAGTTTGCGCCAGGAGAAACGGTTCGTTCAGTAGTCGAGAAAGCACTAGACCGGGCCGCAGTCACGGCGACCGAGCGTGGCACTCGTTTCGCCGAAACCCTTGGCCGCGCTGGCTTCGACGAGCTCGAAACACAGGCCAGTGCCTTATCAGGCGGGTGGCAAAAACGGCTGGCGATCGTCGAGGCGTTGGTTCAGGGCCGGACATTTTGCTGCTCGACGAACCCACGAACCATCTCGATCTGGCAGGAATTGAGTGGCTGGAGGCGCTTCTTCAAGACGCGGCATTCGCGTGCGTCGTCGTGAGCCATGACCGCTACTTTCTTGAAAATGTTGCTACCGAGATGGCTGAACTCAATCGCACTTATCCGGATGGGTTGCTGCGCGTTCGCGGGAACTACAGCACGTTCTTGGAGAAGAAAGAAGAGTTTCTGCACTCACAATCGAAGCGGCAGGAAGCACTGGAAAATCTTGTCCTCAATGAAATCGCATGGCTGCGTCGCGGAGCGAAAGCCCGGACGCGTAAGTCGAAAGCGAGAATCGATAAAGCTGGCGACTTGATGAGTGAACTCGCGGACTTGAACCAAAGAACCCGAACCGCTACTGCGGATATTGATTTTTCCGCGACTGACCGAAAAACCAAACGGCTAATCGAGTTGGAAGACGTCTCCTACGAGATTGGTGGTCGCACGCTTTTCGACGGGCTTAACTTCGTGATTACGGCCGGGATGAGCGTGGGACTGGTCGGGCCGAACGGGAGCGGCAAGACTACTCTGCTGCGCCTGTTACGAGGAGAACTTTCAGCGTCAGCTGGAGAAATCCGCCGAGCCGAGTGGCTGCGGATCGTGTACTTTGATCAGACTCGTCAACTTGATCCGGATGTGACTCTGCGCCGCGCTCTGGCACCGGACAGCGATTCAGTGATTTATCAGGACCGAGTCATTCACGTGGCGTCGTGGGCGGCGAGGTTCCTGTTTACAGGCGAACAACTCAATCAACCCATTGGACGGCTTTCTGGAGGCGAACGGGCGCGCGTATTGATCGCACAGCTAATGCTTCAGCCCGCGGATGTGCTTCTGCTCGATGAGCCGACCAACGATCTCGACATTCCAACCCTCGAAATACTCGAAGAAAGCCTGCTCGAATATCGTGGTGCGCTGGTGCTGGTCACGCATGACCGTTACATGCTCGATCGCGTTTCGACTATCGTGCCTGGGACTCGACGGGCAGGGCAGCGCCGATAGTTTTGGCGATTACTCGCAATGGGAATCCTGGCAAGCGGAACGGAAGCAGCCGGCAAAGTCGGCTCGGTCAAGCGGCAATCAGCCTGGACGTGGGGCGCTCGTCGCTGGACCGGCGGCATCGAAAAAGAAGCTCTCGTACCTGGAAGCACGCGAGTATGCGACCATCGAGCAGCGCGTCGCCGAGGCCGAGCAAGCGCTGCAGGAGAAGCGTGCTCAATTGGAGGATCCTGCAATCGCAAGCGATGGTCCGCGTCTTGTGCGTGCGCATGCTGAGATGGATGACGCCCAGAAAATGGCGGACGAGCTTTACTCGCGCTGGGCCGAGCTCGAACAGAAAAAAGGGTGAGCCACGCTACGCGCGAGCAAAATCGATATATCCATGCTGAACATCGGTCCGGATCAGTTTCACCCGTAACCGGTCCCCCACATCAAGTCCGTGCTGTCCCTGTGCAAGCAATCCTTCGACGTGCGGTTGGAGCACGCGAACAAATGTTCCTTTCGGCGTTGCGCCGGTGACGAGCGCGTCGAATATCTGACCGATCCTGTTGCTCATTGCAACTGCCGCCAGCCGTTTTGTCATCTCGCGTTCAACTTTCCTCGCCGCATCTTCTTTTTCGGTGCAGTTCTTAGCGATGGCGACAGTTCATCATCAGAGTACGGAGCCGGCTGGCCGGCAAGCATGGCCTTGATCAGCCTCTGTGTGACGATATCGGCGAAACGCCGATTGGGGGCGGTCGAGTGGGTGTAATCCTGAACCGCGAGACCAAAGTGTCCTTGCACCGGATCTCCCGGACGTTCGAGAACATATTCGCCTGGGCCGATCAGCTTGATCACTGCCAGAGATACGTCCGCAAAATGATCCGGATCTTCTGCCTTGCGCTTGAGCAGAAAATCATTGAGAGCTTTGGAATCGGGATTGGGAGGCAGTTTGCCGCCATGCTCCGCGGCAAGCTGCACAATACGGTCCCAGCGCTCGGGAGTTTTCACAATGCGCCGCAAAGACGACACTTTCTCCAACATGCGCGCGACGACACCGTTGGCGGCGATCATGAAGTCTTCGATCAGGTCGGTGGCGGGATTCTTTTCTTGCTTCGTAATATCCACGATTTGTTGATTGAGTATGACCGGGGTTACTTCGCTGGTTTCCAGATTGAGCGCGCCATTCTGGTAGCGCTGCTTCTTCAGCGCCTGCGCGGCTTCGTTTTGCAGTTTGAGCTGCGCTTGCAATTCTGTCGACGCAGCCACTTTTGCTGGCGCGGGGCCGGTGCCTTCCAGCCATCCGCCTACTCCGTTGTAAGCAAGCTGCGCCTTATTGCGAACGATCGCCCGATAAACATCGCTCGAACTTACCGAGCCCGCAGCATCTGCTGTGAACTCAATTACGACGCTCAACTTGTCCGCGTTTTCGAGAAGCGACGTTGCGCCGGTGGAAAGTTCTTCCGGCAACATGGGAAAAATATGCACGCCGGTGTAAACCGAAGTCGTTTCTTTCGCGCATGCTGATCAATCGGAGAATTTTTCGGCACGAAGGCATCGACATCTGCGATTCCAATCAGCACTTTGATATTTCCGTTGGGCAGGCGCTCGGCCACTTCGATCTGATCGAGATCCTTCGAAGTGTCGTTGTCGATCGATGACCAGAGGAGATTCCGCAGATCACGAATATCGCCGCTCGGCGTCACTTGCGGCGGATGGGCTTTCAGTTTCGCAAGCTGTTGCGCGACCTGCGGAGGGAAATCCGGCTCGAAGCCGTGTGCCAACATGACCTGTCTTGCGGTTGCTTGAAGATCGAGATGAGGAGAGCGAACGTCGTTCATGAATTCCTCGTCGAATAGTACGAGCCCAGAAAGGCTAACATGTGACCTTCGATTGCGGGCCGTGTCTCAGGTCGGGCTTCTCTGCGCGCCTCTGCGGCTGTTCTCAGCGTTCTCCGCGTTTTATGTTTTGATGAATGCTCGGCAGACACAAAAGTCTTAAGTCGCAGAGGTCGCAAAGAACGGCCGCGGAGTGCGCAGAGGAGCCGCGGAGACCGAACTGTGACGCTAGCGATGATCGACGAGCCTACGGCCGTGATATTCTAGTGACAGCAGCTGCGTCCCGCCTTTGGGCAAATTTTCCGCAGTTTCCTTGAGAAATCATGATTTCAGTTAGCAATGTTTCCATGCGCTACGGCGCCAAAGTTCTGTTTGACGAAGTATCGACGGCGTTCACGCCGGGTAAGCGCTACGGTCTGACTGGACCAAACGGCGCGGGCAAAACCACGTTCATGCGGCTTCTGACCGGCGAGCTCGATCCGCAGAAGGGAACTGTCGTGCGTCCGAAGAAGTTCGGCGTGTTGAGCCAGGATCAGTTTGCCTTCGACGCCTATCGAGTCATCGACACGGTAATGATGGGCAACAAGCGCCTGTGGGCCGCGATGGAAGAGCGCGACCGCATCCATGCCAAGGCGGAACTCACCGATGAAGACGGCATGAAGCTCGGCGAACTGGAAGGCATCGTCGGCGAAGAGGACGGCTACACGGCCGAAACTGACGCCGCGATTCTGCTGCAAGGGCTCGACATCCCCGACGAACTGCACGAACGAAAAATGGGCGAACTGCAGGGTGGACAAAAAGTCCGCGTGCTGCTGGCGCAGGCGTTATTCGGACATCCGCTGGCGTTGCTGCTCGACGAACCCACGAACCATCTGGATCTTGGACTCGATCCACTGGCTGCAAGGATTCCTGAATAACTATGACGGCGTGCTGATCGTGATCTCGCACGACCGCCATTTTCTCAACAGCATTTGCACTCACATCGCCGACATCGATTACCAAACCATCATCACTTATACCGGGACCTATGACGACATGGTGGTGGCGAAGACGCAGATCCGTTCGCAGATCGAAGGGCAGAATGCGCAGCGGGAAAAGAAGATTGCGCAGCTCAATGAATTTATCGCGCGTTTCTCCGCTGGCACCCGCTCCAGCCAGGTGCAGTCGCGGCGCAAGGAAGTTGAGCGCTTGCAGGTCACAGAGCTGGCTAAATCGAACATCCAGCGTCCGTTTTTGAAATTCGAGCAGAAGCGGCCTTCGGGAAAGCACATTCTTGAGCTGGAAGGCGTTGCGAAATCTTACGGCGACACTGAAGTCATCCGCAAGCTTTACCGCCAGCGTGACTCGCGGAGAGAAAATCGCGTTGATGGGCCGGAACGGCGCTGGTAAAACAACTCTGCTCAATGCGCTGTTGGCAAGCTCACCGACGGTGCCCGACGCCGAGTTACGTAAAACCAGCGGCTACGACGGACCGTTCCTGAGCGGCGGAAAAGTAATTTGGGGACACGAAGCTGCGGTCGGATACTTTGCCCAGGACCACAGAGCTTTGATTCAGGGAGACATGACGGCATTTGAATGGCTGCATCAGTGGGATCCGTCGGCTGCGCACGAAGAGATCCGCGGTTTGCTGGGTCAAATGCTATTCCCGCGCGAGGACGCGCTGAAGCGGACCGATGTTTTGTCCGGCGGCGAAGCGGCCCGGCTTGCTGTTTTGCAAGCTGATGCTGCAAAAACCGAACGTTCTTGTGTTCGATGAACCGACCAATCACTTGGATCTGGAGTCGATCAACGCGCTCAACATTGCTCTGCAGCGTTATCACGGAACCGTGCTGCTGGTGACGCATGACCACGATTTAATCGATGAAGTCGCGACCAGAATTTGGCACTTCGAGGCGGACCACAAAATCACCGACTTCAAGGGCGCTTACGAGGAGTATCAGTCGGTTTTGGCTTAGGTTCGCTGCACTCGTCAGGGCCGGTTTGGACGCAGGAATCATGAAGAGTCGATGCGCCCAGGCATCGAGAACTTGCTTCTCCTTGTCCGCAGAAAGATAGTCAGTCCAGTCCAAAGTGTCACCCTGCGAACGGAAATAGGTCAGGCAATCCAGAGCAGTCTCTTCAAAAGCTCTGCGTTTGCCATCCGGCGCGAAAGGCTTTTTCGCTGCTGATTGGTAAAGCCCCGGGTGTGCTCCCGCTGGGCGCCATAAAGGGAAAGTTCCCCCCGTGTAAGTTCAAGCGCGTAGTCCGTTTCGAGCTGGTGCTCATGCAAGTAGTCTTGCGGAATCCAAACGAATTCAGCGTCAGATCGAGTCACCGATTTGCAGGCGTTCAGAAACTCGCGAAAAGTCATAGACCTCCCCGTCAAATTGAAGGTACCGTAGATCGCAGCGATCAATCGCAAGCACTAGGAATCGGGCCACATCTTTCGCATCTACGAGTTCAACGGGGTCGTTGCCGTCACCCGGGCCAATATGGCGGCCTCCGTTCTGCGCGCGGATCAGCCACGCGAACAAGTCGGGAGTGGTATCGCGATCTCCTTTGATCGGACCGGGCCGCACGATCGTGAGCCGCTCCCCCAGAATTGCATGCAGCCGTCTTTCGCTTTCCGCTTTACCTCGGTCGTATTTCCGGCCCGGACCGTCCCAAGGTTCTAAAGGAGCATTTTCCTCGATACCGGCTTTGGTGAACTCTTTGCTGTCGTATGCGGCGATCGAGGAGACGTACAGATAGTGGGCGGCGCGGTCCTTGAGGAATTCCGCTGCCGAGGCGACGATGGCAGGATCGTTTGGCCACACGTCGACGACTACGTCGAAGTGTCTGTGCGCTAACGAAGATAAATCCTGGTCTCCGGCATCGCTACTGCGAAATCCTCTGACTTTTTCAAGGTGCGGGAAACAGACTCCGGGTTGGTAATGCCACGATTGAACAGCGTAACCGTGTGTCCCTCGGCTAGTGCGGCCTCTACAATTGCCGGGCCCAGGAACAATGTGCCCCCGAGAACCAAAATGCGCTTGGGGCCGGCGCTCGCCAATGCTGAAAGTGGAAACAAGGACGAGCACGCGGAAGCGGCAGTCGCCATGAGTGAACGCTTGATGAAATCCCTGCGGTCCATGGGTTACTCCCCTGCTTGGAACAGACGTATCCGTCTTGGAAAGGTTTAGACGATCCCAAATATTTGTCTCATTCGATGAGTTACAGCGCCCGTCCGGCGCAGGCGCCTGATGCCCACGCCCATTGAAAATTGAATCCGCCGAGGTGGCCGGTCACATCGACGACTTCGCCGATGAAAAACAGGCCGGGCACTCTGCGGCTCTCCATCGTTTTCGCCGAGAGTTCGTTGGTTTCTACTCCGCCTGCGGTGACTTCAGCCTTGTCGAAGCCCTCGGTGCCAGCAGGAATCACGGCCCATTCATGTGCTAAGCGCTCCAGTTGCGCGAGTCCAGAGTTTGTCCATGTCGGCCGGAGCATGCAGATCCAGCCATCGGTTTGCAAAACGACTCGGCAGGAACTTGTGCAGTGCTGACTTCATCGTCGTGATATTTCTTGCAGCCTTGGGCTTCGCGAAGCGCCGCCGTTACATCGCCGCCGGGCGCTAAGTCGATCGCGATTGCTTGTCCCGGCTTTCCAGTAGGACGAAATCTGTAGAATTGCCGGCCCGCTTAGCCCTCGATGCGTGATCAGCATCTTTTCCCGGAACCGTGGTTTGCCACAGGACACGCCTACCTCGGCGGAGACTCCTGCCAGATCGCAGTATTGGCTGCGGTTTTCCTCATTGAACACAAACGGCACCAGCGCAGGCCGAGGTTCGCGAATCGCCAGTCCAAATTGCCGCGCGAGGTCGTAACCAAATCCGGTCGCACCCATTTTCGAAATCGACAGGCCTCCGGTTGCGACCACCAGCACTGGAGCACGAAATTCCGTTCCTCCAGTACGCACGTATGAATTCCGTTGTTTTCAAAACTTCCTTAATTGAAGTTCTCTACGAAAACATCGAACTTCGGCATCGTTGCATTCGGCTTCGAGCATATCCGTGATGTCGCGAGCGGAACGATCACAGAAAAGTTGACCAAGCGTTTTCTCGTGATAAGGGATGCGATGCTTCTCGACAAGAGCGATGAAATCCGAGGGCGTGTAGCGAGCCAGAGCTGATTTCGCGAAGTGGGGATTGCGCCGAGATGAAGTTTTCCGGACGGCAATGCAGGTTGGTGAAATTGCATCGTCCTCCGCCGGAGATGAGGATTTTCTTGCCGGCGCGTTCGGCTCGCTCGAGCACGGCAACTCGGCGTCCCCGCTTAGCCGCCTCCAGCGCACACATCAACCCAGCAGCACCGCCGCCGAGGACCAACGCGTCAAATTGATGGGTCATCAAATTTTCTGATGATCATTGAATTGAGCGGTTCATCGAACACCGCAGAGCGATCGAAGAGAATCAAGATGCTAAACAGAATGCGACAATCGTCTGGCCGTGAACACCGGTCGCTTTTTCGATCTCCTCAACCAGGGCTCGATTCCAAATTATCCGGGTCCGGATTCATTTCGCACGCTGCAATTTCCGCGTCGGTAGCGCCTTGAAAACAAAGTTCGCAAACTCCCAAGCCATCTTCCGAGCGCACCGGCGGTCCAAAGACGCGGCAAGTCATGGGCCGTGACTCGTAGAGTTCGCAAAGTCCCGGTCAGTGGATCGAGCGCGGGGCAGGGCTCCTCGTTAGCGAACTCAGCAAAACGTCGTTCCGCCTCCTCGCCTTCATTCAACAAGCCGCTATCTGGATCGCCAGGAAAATCTTTCGAAAGCCGGGAAACCGCTTCCCGAGCGCGTTCGGCGGAGCCAGCAGCTCGTCCCGGTGCGGACTCTTCCAGCTTGCGCAAGTCCTTCACGGAGCCGGGCAGCATCGAGCTGATTTACGGGGAACACTCCCACGCAACATTGCGTGCAACCGGGCCGGCAGACGAGCCATTTCCCGCTTCTATGAGTGGCATCGGCCAGGGCGGCATCCACGATCTGAACCAACGCGTGATCCCGGGAGGGTGAAAAGCAATGCACCCTGAAAGAATACCGCAGCGCAAAGAACCCTTTCTCCGGATGGTAGGGATTTTGTTGTGCACAACTGCTCAACTACAATCAAGGGCCACGCGGGTTCGAGCCTTTCGACCCGGAAAAGGCCGTCCCAACCCTATTGGCAGACAATTCCGCGGGTTCGGAAGTGAACAAACGGGTGTATGATTTCCCGATAGGTCGCGGGTTCGGGATTCCGCGACCCGGCTACTATCCCCTTTTGCGAGGTCGGTCCGCCAATGGCTGCGGCAACGAGCTCTGGCACAAACCAGCAACTCACCCTCGATCACTCCTCGTTTGAGAAGTTGTTGGCGGCGGCCTGGGTTCTGCAATGTCTGCACGATCAATTGCATCCCTCTGGCCGACAAGGGCAAAGCCACCGCTCAACCAGTCAGGTCGCGGGACAAGATAAAGACCGAGACGGCAAGTTCCGGACCGGCGGTGCCCACCAGGCGGGAGATCATCAGGCCAAAGCTCCAACTCTGGCCTGTGGTGATCGAGGACCGCCAGCAAACCCGCGGTACTCAATGCTCACTCTCGCTAGAACGAAACTCGAACCGAACTGGTCAAGACGCAGGCGGCAATCGAGAGCGGAATCTCAGAGTTGGACGCCACCGTGAAGCGTTTGGTCTCGCTGTCGCCCAAACTGCGCCATGGATCCGCGACGCGCGAATTTGCGCCGGTCAAACTAACTCCGGTTGTTCGACGCCGCTCAGGCTAGCGCCCCTTGCGCTAAAGCGGATACCTCCCGGCGCAATCTGCAGCAAAGCCGCGAACCAATCAAACCGGCCTCCGTCCAGCAGAAGCTAGCAGATCAAGCAGGCCGGCACCGCGTGCGTCGGCGTTCGATCTCGGAGCCAGCCTCAACCGCCTCCGCGGCATTCTCACACAGCACGTGTCGACCAGCCGTGCCGAAGCCGCATTGCAAACAGTTCGCACCATAACCATACAACCCACGTCAATCTTCGAAATACCTTCACGCGCCTCCGGGATTCGTTCGCTCGCTGGCAGGCTGCTTTCCGCCTTCGGATGGAAAAAGAGCTGGCCTCGCATGGATCATCATTCAATTTCGAGACCGCTCTCAAACGTCTGCGCGATGCTTGTGTGCAGCGTAAGCCGACTTTCCGCATCAATCTCACCTTGCGGTCGCTCCGCGCTGTGGCTATTGCAACTCCAGTTTGGCTGCTGGTAGATGGTCGCCAACTTGCTGCTCCTCGAAACCTGGCTGCATCAGCCTTTTCAAGGTGCGCGCGCAATGTCAGCGCCGAGTCCTTCAATCGCCGAGGCAGCGGTGACCGCGAACGCAGCAGCGCCGGCCCATTCGACTCGGTCCTTATCCCAGCCCGCCAAAAGGATCGAGAGTACTGAGTCCCGCCAGCTCACATCAATTCCTCCCTTCGCGGCCAGTCATGACCAGATCACGGACCCAGCGACTTCCTCCGTCGTGGCGCAATTAAGCCGTTTTGAAATTAGCGGACTGCGGCGCCAGGCCAAATACGGAGACGACTCCGCTGCGTTCACTTTAGGCATGGCTTATGAGGTGGGGCACTACGTGCGCCAGAACTGTGCCGAAGCTGCGCGCTGGGTGAAAATGGCAGCCGAAGCAGGCGGATCCCGCTGCCGAGTACAACCTCGGGCTCCGCTACCGCGATGGCGACGGGGTTTCCGCCGATCTGCATGAATCCGAGAAGTGGCTGCGCAAGGCGGCCGCCCACAGAAATCGCAATGCCAAGCTCGCCCTGCAATTGCTCGCCTCGCGTTAACTCTTCTACTCGTCAGCCGCTCAGCGGATTGTGTAGCATCAAATTCAGCAGGGAGGCTTCATGCTCGATTCTAATCAAGTGCCTATCGAACAATCCGCACTGCTGGTCATTGACGCGCAGGATTCTTTCAAAGTCGGTCGCGAACTGGGAGCGCCGCAACAATCTTGCTTTTGAAAACAATGTTGGACGCATTGATCGCGGCTTACCGTGCGGCAGAGCTGCCAGTTATTTTTTTTCTTCATACCGACAGCGACGAAGGCTTCGCCACGGACAGCCCTTTTTTTAAGCTGATGGACTTCATCGAGCCACGCATTGGCGAACCCGTCTTCATCAAGAACACTCGCAATTGTTTCACCAGCACCGCGCTGCAACCTTATCTGATCGAGAAAGGCGTGCGGCGAGTGACGATTGCGGGCATTCAGATGGAGCAGTGCTGCGAAACCACCGCCCGGGTTGCGGCGGATCTCGGATACGCAGTGGACTTCGTCACCGATGCGACCATGACTTTTCCAATTCCGAACTGGGATAAACCGGGTGAGGAACTGGGCGTCGACGCTATACGCGAGCGAACCGAGTATGCCCTGCGGCGCCGATTCGCTCGGATCGTGACTGTCGCGCAGCTCAGCCAGGAGTTGAAGCGAGTACGCTGCGGGGCGGTTGCTAAGCATAAGCTTCTTCGGTGGCGCCTGCGGACGGTCCCTGGCGTCTGTTACAAGAATTTTGTTCGGATTAATTCTGCATTTGAACTTGCAGAACTTCGCCGGGCAGCCGGACCATTCTTGACCGGGAGCCGGATTCGACGCGAGCGGCAGCCATCGTATCCTGTTTCTGAGCCAGATGCTTTTGCCCGTCGATAGTGGAACTCATTCTCTCCATCCGAATTCCAAGCGTACGCTCCAGTTGGTATAGATCGGACCGCTGATCTCTGCCAAAGAGAGTAGAAGCCACGCCGCGTTCGCCGGCCCGGCCGGTGCGTCCAACGCGATGGATAAAGTTTTCCGCGACTTCGGGCAAATCGTAGTTGATGACGTGGGCGATGTCTTGCACGTGAATGCCACGCGAGGCCAGATCAGTTGCAACCAGGATGCGATAGCGTCCCTGTTGAAACCCGGTGAGCGCGGCTGTGCGCTGCGATTGCGAGCGGTCGCCATGAATCATGGCCGCCGCGAATCCTTCGCGATTCAGATTCTTGGCCAGCCGCTCCGTTCCTCGCTTGGTGCGCGCGAAGACCAGACATCGGCCCGTTTCTTTCGCCAACAATCGATGCAGCACTTCCTGTTTGCGATCGGCATCAACCTCGAAGGCTTGCACCCGCACATTCTCAGATGGTTTTAGCGTCGATCCGAGTGCGACGCCGCACCGGGTTTCTCATGTAGTCGTTCACCAGGTGGACGACCGAAGCTTCAAGCGTTGCGGAAAAACACATCGTCTGGCGATCTTTGGGTAGGACGGCGGCAATCCTTCGAATCGCGGGAAGGAATCCCATGTCGAGCATGCGATCGGCTTCGTCGAGCACCAGCACGCGGAGGTCGCGAAAATTCACCAGCCTGCGATCAAGGAAATCTTCTAACCGGCCCGGAGTAGCCACGACTAAGCGAGCTCCGTGTGCGAATGGCGCGAAGCTGTTGTCCTTCGGACAAGCCTCCGACCACTAGAGCTGCAGGCTTGAGTTGCTTGCCGCGCAGTCGCGTCATATTGCTCTGCAACCTGCATCGCCAGTTCACGCGTCGGAACCAACACCAGAGCTGCGATTCCAGGCGTATTTTGCTTGAGCAGTTGCTCCATGATCGGAATCAGGAAAGCGAGCGTTTTGCCTGTGCCCGTCTGCGCGGTTGCGAGCACATCCTTGCCCGCAAGCGCCTGCGGGATGGCGGCGGCTTGAACCGGAGTGGGTATGGAAAAACCAGCGAACGACAAACGATCTTTGACGTACGGGGAAATCGATAGTTCTGAAAAATTCTGCATTTTGCTTTCTCTGGCATAAGCGATCGCGGCGAGCACACTAATTTCGAGCGCGTGCGGCAACTGGTCTTGCCAGTCTTATGTTTTGATTACGCTGAAGACGTACGGAGGGGAAACTGAAGGCGGGAATTCTCAGATCAAACGCTGCACCAGAGGAATCGCACCATACAACCGAAGTATTAAGCGTAACGTCAGTATAGCACGTCTCACTGATCTGCCGTGGCGGAGTAGATAACAGCAAGGTTACGATGGTTCCGTGCGAGGCGGGCGTATGCGTACGCACTCGAGAGCTTTTGGCTACAATGAGTCTGATTCTACGATGCCGGCGCGTACGCGCACCGAACGCACCGGCATCGTCATCGCAGCCACTTTTCCGGCTCGCGAACTGATTCAGCAACCTCATTCAGGAAAACCGCAGCCCGCGCACCATCCACTACACGGTGGTCGCACGAGAGGGTTAAGCGTCATCATTGGGCGGATCGCTGCCCGCCCTCCGATAGGCACGACCCGGTCGGTAATGCTTCCCACGGCGAGAATCGCCGCCTGCGGCGGACTGATAATCGCACTGAAAGCATCGACCTGATACATGCCGAGGTTGCTGATAGTGAAAGTTGCTCCTGCAATATCGGACGGACGTAAACGGCTGGCGCGAGCCCGCTCCGTCAGGTCACGGCGTTGAACCGCAATTTCGCCGAGGTCCGCTTGGTTGGCATTGTGGATAACCGTGGCAACGACGCCGTCGTCAACCGCCATGGCGACGCCGATATTCACCTGCTGATTCAGGCGAATGACGCCATCGTTCCAACTCGCATTGATGCGAGGATGCTTGACCAAAACACGGGCGACCAGCGCAACCAGGAAATCCGTGTGGGTGAGTTTGATTCCTCGCGACTGCTGAATCGCCGATCCCATCCGCTCGCGTGCTTCGATGAGCGCGCCCGCATCGACCTCTCGCACTACAAAGAAATGAGGAACCGTGGTCCAACTCTGCGTGGTGCGCTCCGCCATCAGCCGTCCGATCGAGCTTGGTGTTTCGACATCCTTGGGCGGAGGTACGGGAGCTGACGAGGAGGAGTAGTTTTTTGATTCCGCCGCAGCCAAAACATCGGAGGCAAGAATCTCGCCACCTGCTCCCGATCCTTGCAAGCTGGCGATATCGATTCCGTGCTCCTTGGCGAGGCGACGAGCTTTGGGCGAAATTTGCGGGCCCGCTCCTGGTACCGATCTGGCAATCGACTGGCGCGGCCGCGCGCGTATGTTCAGCCTCATCAGCAAGGGGGGCGCTGGACAGAACAACTTCCGACGGAGCAGCTTCACCCGGTCGAACAATCCACGCGATGATATTTCCCACAGGAACAACGTCGCCGGCCTGTGCTTTCACGCCCGCGAGAACGCCGTCTGCCGGAGACTCGACTTCAAGCACGGCTTTGTCTGTCTCGATTTCCAGCAGTGGCTCACCCTTAGTCACACTGTCGCCCTCCGCCTTCCGCCAAGCCACGAGCTTGCCGGTTTCCTGCGCCATCTCGAGAGCGGGCATAACTACGCTAAAAGCCATATTATTTCGCCGAACTTAATACGAGCTCCCATCGCCTTATCCCCCTCGCCATTCGCCCAGCGAAGTTGCATGTCATCCTGACTGGGGTAAACCGATTGGTTCGCGAATCGGTTTATGCAGTCGAAGGATCCCTACGATGAAACTCTGTCATCGTCGCAACAGAAAATTATCAGCACTCTTAATCTGTCACTCCGACTCGCTCCGTCCTGAGCACTCTCTTCGATCATTTCCACTACGCGCCGGCTGGGAGCGGACTCGTTTTCGCGAGTAGTCGGCAGCGGCCCATTGACAGTGAAGTAATGCGCTCCCGCCACCAGCAATTCCTCCGCCGGAAAACGCGTGATGACTTCATGCCCTGTCGGCGTGACCACGATTTCCTCTTCGATGCGGGCTGCGCTCCAGCCGTCCGTCGAAGGCCAGAATGTTTCGAGCGCAAAAACCATGCCCGGCTTGATCTCATGCGGATGATCAAAAGACACCAAACGGCTGATCACAGGTTTTTCCCAGATCGCAAGGCCGATGCCGTGTCCGTATTGCAGCGCGAAGCACGCTTCTTCATTGGGGAAGCCGAACTCTTGGGCTTTGGGCCATACAGCGGCGATTTCCGCGGTCGTGCGTCCCGGTCGCACCAGTTCGATCGCCGCATCCAGATATTCGCGGCAGCGCTTGTACGCATCTACCATCGCGTGCGAACCGTAACCAACCGTGAAGCAGCGGTAATAGCAGGTGCGATATCCCATGTAGGAATGCAGAATGTCGTAATAGACAGGATCGCCGGGCCGAAGCACGCGATCGGAAAACACATGTGGATGCGGGTTGCAGCGCTCGCCGGAAATCGCATTGACCGCTTCCACATACTCCGAGCCGAGATCGTAAAGTACTTTGCTCACCAGACCGACCGCTTCGTTTTCGCGCATCCCAGGCTTCATCGCGCGATACAGTTCGTCGTAAGCTGCATCCACCATCATCGCCGAAGTGTTTAACAGCGCGATCTCGTCTTGCGTTTTGATGACACGCGCGTCCGACATTAATTGCTGGCCATCGACGACCGTGATTCCCTCGCGCTGCAAAGCAAAAAGAACCGGCAGTTCGATGATGTCAATTCCAACGGGTTCTTTGTGCAGGCCGCGCATCTCGAGTTCGATGCGGATTTTTTTCGCCACATCCTCGGCTCGCCCCATCTCCGGCGACATCGCACCGCGGAGCATGGAAATTCCGGGCCGCGAACGCTCGCCCAACCAGGGGCAGTGCAGTTGATGATGTTTTGCCGCCGATCCGAAATCCCACAGAATAGGCTCGTCATTCTGTGGCAGGAGCGTGAAGCGATTGCATTTGTCCTGCGCCCAACTGCCGATGTGCGTCGACGTCAGATAGCGCACATTATTCATATCAAAGCACAGGAGCGCACCCATCTCCGACTTGGCAAGCAAATCCTTCGCTCGCGCCAGACGCTCTTTGCGCAAGCGGTCAAAATCCACCCGCTGCTCCCAATCCACCGCCATCGTTCCATGCGTCGGTAGTGCCACGCTGCACCTCCTGTCTCAACTCGTAACTCTTGGCGCTATTTCTTAGGCTTGTCCGCAAAGCTTGCGCGCCACTTCGAACAGCGATTTTTCCGTGGGCACGGTTGCGTCTTCCAGCGGAGGCGAAAATGGAATCGGAATATGCATCGCCCCCATTCGTTTGACCGGCGAGTCCAGGTTATAAAACGCGCCCTCGGCAATCACGGCCGCGATTTCAGCAGTCACCCCGTAGCGTTCATAACCTTCGTCGATCACAATCACCCGCGATGTTTTCTTTGCCGAATCGATCAAAGTCTTCTCGTCAAGCGGCCACATAGTTCGCGGGTCGACCACTTCAGCGCTCACGCCAGTCTCTTCCAGCAAATCTGCCGCGCCCAGAGCCACTTGCACCATGCTGCTGGTCGCGACCAGCGTAATATCGCGGCCCACGCGCTTCACGTCCGCCACGCCGAATGGAATCGTATATTCCTCCGTCGGCACTGGGCCTTTCAATTTTGTGTACATCATCTTGTCTTCGAAGAAGACGACGGGATTCTCATCGCGAATCGCGGTCTTCAGCAATCCCTTGGCATCGTAGGGCGTTGACGGCATCACCACTTTCAATCCCGGGACATGACTGAACCATGCGTGCAGCGATTGGGAATGCTGCGCGCCCGATCTGCGCGTCGCGCCAAGTGTTGTGCGCATGACCATCGGAACCTTCCACGCTCCGCCGGACATGTAGTGGACCTTCGCCGCCTGATTAACCATTTGGTCCATGGTGAGCGTGATGAAGTCTCCAAACATGATGTCGACGATGGGCCGCAAGCCCGGTCATGGCCGCGCCAACCGCGATCCCGGTGAAACCAGCTTCTGAAATCGGCGTGTCCAGCACTCGCTCGGTTCCAAATTCTTCCACTAATCCCGAGAGTACTTTAAAAGGTGTGCCCGCCTCAGCCACATCTTCGCCGAAGATGCAGACTCGGGGATCGCGGCGCATTTCTTCCGCCAGCGCCTCGCGCACTGCCTGCCCGAACGTTAGCTCTCGAGTAAGGGTTTCAGGCATAAACATCTTGCTCCACTTCCGAGACGCTGGGATACGGAGCGGCCACGGCAAACTCGACCGCCTTTTTCATCTCCGCTTCAACTTCTGAGTGAATCCCACTGAACTGGGCTGGAATCGGCAATGCCCTGCGCGACCAGCCAATCGGCCAGCAGTTTCAGGGGATCGCGCTCCGTCTTCCAATGCTTCTCTTCTTCTTTCGAGCGGTAGTACTCGCGATTGATATCGCCCACGTGGTGACCGGTGTACCGATACGTGTTGCAAACCAGGAATGATGGGCCACGCCTCGACGCGCGCGATCAACGAGTCGCCCTGCGGTTTCATACACCGCACGCACGTCCTGCCCATCGACGGCCTCCGCTTGCAATCCGAAGGCAGCCGCCCGCGCCGGAATATCGCCCGCTGTCGTTTCAGTGAAGTGGGTGTACTCGGTATAGAGATTGTTTTCGCACACGTAGATCACCGGCAGCTTCCAGAGCGAGGCCACGTTCATTACTTCATAGAGAAGACCCTGGCCGAGCGCTCCTTCGCCGAAGAAGCAGACTGCTACGCGGTCCTTCCCCAGTCGCTTTGCAGACAATGCCGCACCCGTCGCGATTCCCACGCTCCCCGCAACGATGGCATTCGCGCCCAGGTTACCGGTCGCAGGATCGGCAATGTGCATGGAGCCGCCCTTGCCCTTGCAATAGCCAGCTTCCTTGCCCAACAACTCGGCGAACATGCGGTCGGGCGACGCTCCTTTGGCAAGGCAATGTCCGTGGCCGCGATGCGTGCTGGTAATGTAATCGTCAGTTCGCAGAGTATCGCAGACTCCCACCGCGACCGCTTCTTCGCCGATATAAAGGTGGGCCAGTCCTGGCATCAAGGCACGCGTATAGAGTTCGTTGACCTGCTCTTCGAACAAGGCGGATCGATACCATCTGCCGGTACATTCGCATCCATTGCCCGGCTTTGGTCTTGCGAATTCGCTGCGGATTTATCCGTCGCAGTTGTCATTTTGAAATGCCCGACATTCGCGCCAACACATCGAACACTACCGCGAAATCCTGCTTTGCCATCCCCATGCCACGCGCGGCCGTCAGAAACTCATTGCTCACTGCGGTCGTCGGCAAAGGCACATCCAATTGCCGGCCCAGTTCGAGCGCCAGCAGCATGTCTTTTTGCATCATGTTCACGTCGAACCATGCTTCCGGAGGTTGCTGCAGAACGAACGGTCCACGATATTGAATCATGGGAGAAGCGACCGCACTGTGCGTGAGCACGTCCACCGCCGTCTCTCGCGCAATGCCACTTTTCTCCGCCAGCAAAACACCTTCGGAGAAAGCCATCATTTGAACCGCGAGGCTCAGATTGACCGCAATCTTCATGGCTAGGGCCAACCCGTTATCGCCGACATGAGTCACCTTCGGCCCAATATCTAGAAGCAGCGGCTTAACTTTCTCGAAAGTTTCGCAGACGCCCGCCGACCATGACCGACAACTTGCCTTCCTGCAGAGTGATCACGCTGCCGGACACCGGCGAGTCGACCATGTCGGCGCCTTTTTCTCGTACCTTGGCGGCCAGAGCGCGGCTGACGCTTGGGCTGACCGTGCTGATATCGACAAAGATCTTGCCCGCGCTTAACCCCGCCAATATGCCGTCCGGACCCTCCGTGATCGAGGTGATCGCGGCCGAGTTCGTAACCATCGCGAAGGTGACATCGGCAGCGGCAGTAACCGCGCGCGGCGAATCGGCCCACTTCATCCCTTTATCGATCAGCCATTGCGCCTTCGATCGAGTCCGGTTGTATCCGGTGACGCTGTGGCCTTTGCTGAGCAGACGGCTCACCATCTGACTGCCCATCACGCCGAGACCGACAAAACCTAAATTCGCCATTCGCTTCAAGCTCCCAACTACGAGATGGGTTTCGAAAGCGCCGGATGCGCCTCGCTGGCCTTAGAATCCTCACGAACCTGCAGCAGGTGCGCCCGCATCGCCTCCCGCGCCTTTTCGGGATTGCGCCGTTCCACTGCCTCGAGAATGCGCTTGTGGTGGTACTGTCCCCGGTTCGGCCCGCCTTCCACCTGAAAAATCCGCATGCGCTGTTCGCGCAGCAATCCAACAATCGAATCGAGCAGCGACAGGATCAGAGGATTGTCCGCCGCTTCGGCCAAAGCCAGATGGAAGTCGAGGTCCGCTTCGATGAAAGCTTCAGGATCGTCCTGCGCGCGATCCATCAGTACGACTGCCTCCCGCATCAGGGCCAAATGCTGCTCCTGAATCCGCGTCGCGGCGAGGGCAGCAATCTCGGGTTCGAGAATCGAACGCACCTCGGCCAGATGAATCGAACCGGTTGGCTGACCAATCTTGACCATCAGCCCAAGCGATTGACGAATGGCTTGCGAAGTCCCGTCGGTGATGAAGGTTCCGCGCCCGGAATAGGCTTCCACGAGTCCTTTTTCGCGCAGAGCTTTCACCGCCTCGCGTACCGCAGTGCGGCTTACGCCGAATCGTTGCGCGAGTTCACGTTCTGCGGGCAACTGGTCCCCAGCCTTGAGCGCGCCCTTCAGGATCGATTCCTCGATCTGCTGAACGATTTGCTCGTACAGTCGTGATGTGCGAACCGTCTTGTACACAAAACCCTCGAACGGGGAACCTTGGGTGGCGAAGCGCTTTCTGCACTGCGATAACGACACTCTCGAAACGAACTAGGGTCTTAGCTGCCTTAAAACCAAATCTGTCTCTCCAGCAACTTAGAGCCGTCGATCTTATCCATCAGATTCCTGAATCCAGACAGTCTTGATATTCGCGAACTCCCGAATTCCATACGGCCCAAGTTCTCGTCCATGCCCAGAATACTTCACACCGCCAAATGGGAAGCCGCGTATCGGACGCGACCATCCGGTTGATGAACACCATCCCAGCTTCAATTTCGTTGATCAGCCGTTCCCGCTCGTGCTTGTCGTTAGTCCACGCGCTAGCTCCCAACCCAAACCGGCTGTCGTTTGCGACCGCAATGGCTTCGTCCAGATTCTTCACCCGGAAAATCGAGGCCACCGGACCAAACAATTCATCACGATACGCCGGCGATTCTTTGGGAATGTTGGTCAAAACTGTGGGAGCATAGAAGTTTCCCGGACGATTCACCGGTTTTCCTCCAGTGAGAACCCGGGCCCCGGCCGCAATTGTCTTTTGCACGTCCGCGTCCAGGCTTGCCACGCCATCTGCCGTTGCCAGCGGTCCCAGTTCCGTGCTCTCGTCAAATGGATCGCCCAGCTTCAGCGCTTCCATCTTGCTCACGAACTTCCGCTCAAACTCGTCCGCGACCGATTCGGCAACAATAAATCGTTTGGCTGCAATGCAGGACTGGCCATTATTCACGATTCGAGCCTTGACCGCGGTCGCGACCGCATCATCCATGTGGGCACTCGGCAATACAATAAAAGGATCGCTCCCGCCCAACTCCAAAACCACCTTCTTGATTCTCTTCGCTGCCGCCGTCCCTACCTGCACTCCCGCTTCTTCGCTTCCTGTAAGCGTGGCGGCCACGACTCGCCGATCGTTCAAAATTCCGTCTACCTTCTGGGCGCTGATCAGCAGGGTCTGAAACGCTCCTTCGGGAAAGCCCGCTCGGCGAAACAATTCCTCGATCTCGAGGGCGCATTGCGGAACATTCGACGCATGTTTCAACAGCCCAACGTTCCCCGCCATCAAAGCGGGCGCGGCAAAGCGCATGACCTGCCAAAAAGGGAAGTTCCAGGGCATCACCGCCAGGATCGGCCCCAAGGGCTGATAGTGGATATAGCTTCGTCCCGAGCCCGTATCGATAACTTCATCCGCCAGAAAGCGCTCCGCGTTCTCGGCATAGTAACGGCAGGCGGAGACGCATTTGACTGCCTCGTCGACCGCAGCCCGAAACGGTTTGCCCATTTCGGTGGTCATGGTCCGTGCGAATTTCTCTTTGTCGCTCTCCAGAATTTCCGCGACCTTGATCATCATCCGCGCCCGGTCCGCGAATGAAGTTCGCTTATACTTGGAGAAGGCTTCCGCCGCGCGCTTCAGCTTTCCTTCGATTTCCGCATCCGACAAGGGTTCAAACGACTTAAGGATCTGTCCAGTTGACGGGTTGATACTTGCGATCGCCATCGATCCCCAACAATAAGGCCAAACACGGTGCCTGGTCTGACCACTATACCATACACCAGGTTTTATTAGTTTTAGGAGGTTGAAACTGGATCATGGGCAGAGTTTTTTCGCGGCTTGCCCCGACGAGGGCGTCCAGGCCGACAGATTCCGTGGATGGGGCTCCGAACAGTCAAGTTAGCCAGGATTGACGGTTTTGTGGATGCCGTTCACCGGAACCGGTACGTTCCGATGGCAGGAGCATTCGCATCGTGCCCAGAGCCTCCGCTGACGAGCAGCCAAAAATCTTCTCGGCACCCCGATTCCATGACGCAATCGCCCCTTCCAGGGTTTTGCCGATAATGGCATCGTCAGAGCACTCGACTATCGCAGCTAGGCGGCTGCGTACTTCCTCCGCCGACTTGTAATGGGCGACTTCCTCAGCCAGCTTGCGATTCACCTCTGCAAGTGCATCCGCCTGGGCAGCGAATTCATCTTTGTCTTGCTACGAAGGCAGTGGCACTCCCGGCCATGCTTTCGGCAGCGTGGCACGAATCACGTCCAGCAGCTCGTTATTATCCGCCGGCTTCTGAAAGAACGCCGCTGCCCCGGCTTGTAGCGTCTTTTGCTCATTGGATTGAGGATCGCGCGCAGTCAGGACAATCACCGGAATGCTCGAAAGGGTATCGCTATCCTGCAGCCGCTCCAGAACCACATAGCCATCCCCGGCGGGAAGGCCGAGGTCGAGAATGATGAGGTTGGGCTTCTCCTTCTGCGCTACCGAAATGGCCGAGTAGCCGTCCGAGGCTTGCACAGTTTCGTAGTGGTTGGCTCGCAAACGAATTTTCAAGGCTCGTCTCAGGTCGGGGTCATCGTCAACGATCAGGATTTTCGGCTTTTCCATTTTGAATCCTCCATTAGTTCTCTCTAATTTTGACTCTCGCCTAATTTCTCGGTGCACTTTCATTGCCGTTCGCGCTTGGCGCAGACGGTTTCTCGCCCAACGTCAGTCATCGCCATTTCCGTAATCCGGTCTGCCGTCTTTTCCACTAAGGCTTCGAGCGGCCCATCTTCGCGCGAAGGCAGCGCCACTGCGGTGGCAGACACTTTCAAGAGGCCAGCGGCTTTGAATCCAGCTCCTGCTTCCAATTGCTCGCGGATGCGTTTCATCATGATCTCGGCTCGCTCCAGGTCGGTCGATGCAGCGACGAGGAAGGTTTCATCGAGGCCAAGATTTCCCGTAACCGGAAGAACCAGGTCCTTATCGACATAAACACACCGGCGCAGCGTCTCCAAAGCCCGCTGGCAGATGTCCTTCCAGTTGGATCGACTGACACCTGGAAGTGGCGTTAGTTCGACCTTGACCAGAACCATGGCCTCGCGCAAACGGCCCTCGTAGGTGATGACCGGAAAAAGCAGCTTTGCCAGCGAATACAGCGGCAAGGTAAAGGAAAAGGTACTGCCATTGCCGATTTCGCTGGCTACCCAGATTCGTCCGCCGTGAAGTTCCACCAACTCTTTCGCGATGAACAGTCCCAGGCCCAGCCCGGCACGATTATTGTCAACGGAATTTGGATCCTGGTACAAGCGTTCGAAGATCAGAGCTTTGGCTTCGGGACCGATTCCTTGGCCAGTATCGGCCACGGAAACGTAAACCATGCCCGGATCGGCCTCCACCATGCAGGCTCTCACCAGGACCGCCCCTTCCGGCGGCGTGAACTTGATGCTATTGTCGATGAGATTGATCAGCACCTGCAGGACGCGATCGGGATCGGCATAAACGAAGGGGATTCTGCTGTCCAGTCCAACTTCCAGGCCAACCTGCTTTTCCTTGGCGGTGGCGGCCATCATCGAAACCGCTTGGTGGATGAGATCGCTGATGGTGATGCAGCGAGGTTCGATGCGGATTTTTCCCGACTCGGCTCGCGTAGCCTCGAGCAGATCGCGAATCATGGCTTCAACTGGTGCACGCTGTTCAGCACGGTTCCGAGGTGATAACGCTGGTCGGCATTGATCTCGCCAGCCAGGCCATCCAGCAGGATGGTGACGAACTGATGAATGCAAGTCAGGGGCGTCCGCAGTTCATGCGAAACGTGGGACAGGAACTGATTCTTGAACTCGAGTTGCTGAGGCGGCTCATCTCGAGCGAACGAAGCAAAGCCTGACGTTCGATGGCATAGCGCATGACCCGCTCCAGGTGGGCGCTGGTGATATCGCCTTTCACCAGGTAATCCTGCACGCCCTGGTGCAGCGCCTTCATAGCCAGGGCTTCGTCATCCTGGCCGGAAAGAATGACCACCGGCACGCCGGGAGCCTTTCTCGAGCACCTTGCGGAAGGTGTCGGCCCCATGGCTGTCGGGAAGGTTCAGGTCCAGCAAAACGACCGAAGGCGAGTTGCTTGGCCATGGACGCAAGCCCGTCTGCCAGCCGGTCGACACAGCTTATGTTGATCCCGGAGTCGCTCTCGACCAGTCGCAGGCGAACCAGGTCGGCATCGCCAGGGTTATCTTCGATCAACAGAACATCGGTATGACCATTTTTCATCGTTCCTCCTCGTGCGGCAGATGTGCCAAACCAAACCAGAATTCGCTAATCGATGTCACAGCGGAGATGAAGTCCCGCAAGTTGCCGGGCTTACTCACATAGCAGTTCGCTCCAAGCTCGTAGCTCCGGAGAATGTCTTGCTTCGCATCGGACGTGCTGAAGATGGCAATCGGAATCTTTCGCAGAACCGGGTCGCCCTTAACCTCGGCCAGCACCGCACGGCCGTCTTTTCCGGGAAGGCTCAGGTCAAGAATTACGAAGTCGGGAACGCGGGCGCTGGCGTACTTTCCTTCGCGGCGCAGGAATGCGATCGCCTCCACCCCGTCGGTCACCGATTGGATGTGACTGGGACAGCCATTGCGGGCCAGGATTTCGCTGGTCAAATCGGTATCCGCGGGATTGTCGTCGACCAGCAAGACTTCGGTTGTTCTCATGCCTGTGCTTCCTTGGGCCGCGTTGGATCCGGATCGGTGGGCAGCGTAAACTTGAAACAACTGCCGGGATTGGGTTGGGCTTCGATCCAGATCTTTCCGCCGTGCCGTTCGATGATTTTCTTGCAGATCGACAAGCCAATCCCGTTGCCCGAATATTCCACGCGAGTGTGCAGCCGGCGAAAGATGACAAAAATGTCCTGCCAATTCTCGGGCGGAATACCAATCCCGTTGTCCGAAACCGTAAGCACCCAATCGTCGATCTTTCATTTCAGAGTCGATTTGGATCAGTGGAGTCTCGGGTCCGTGAAACTTGATCGCATTGGCGATCAGGTTCTGAAATACCTGCGCCAGCTGTGAAGGGTCGGCCATGACCACAGGCAAAGCGTTCCATTTCACCTCTGCGCCGCTCTCCTGAATGGCGGCTTGCAGATTCTTCATGGCCTGCTCCACAACCGCGCGGCAATCGGTCGTGCGGCGCTCAATCTCCTGCCGGCCGACGCGGGAGAATTTCAGCAAGTCTTGAATCAGAGCCTGCATACGCGTGGCGCCGCCGACTGCAGTAATCGATATATTTGTCGGCCTGTGCGTCGAGTTTGCCACGATACCGTCTCCGCCAGCAGCTGGGTGTAGTTGGCGATCATGCGCAACGGCTCTTGCAGATCGTGCGAAGCCACATAGGCAAACTGCTCCAGCTCCGCATTGGATCGCGCCAGCTCCGCAACCTTCTGAGCCAGCTCTTCTTCCGTCTGACGGCGTTGATCGCGAAGCCGCTTTTCCTCGAGCGCCCTGCGTACCGCAACCGGCAGCCGGGCCAGGCGGTCTTTCAAGACGCAATCGGTCGCGCCTTGCTTGATGTAATCCACCGCCTTCTCCTCGCCCAGGTACCCAGTAACGATAATCAAGGGGATGTCCAGGTTTTCGCGGCACAGGATCTCGAGCGTCTCGGTGCCTCTCCATTGCGGCAAATTGTAATCGGCAAGGATGAGATCGTAGTGAGTCGCTCCGGATTCGCGTTGTAAACTCTTCCGCAGTTTGCGCCACATCGCCGGAGACATCGAACCCATCTTTCTTTAGCGTGAGCAGCTCTAGCTCAACGTCTGCCGGATTGTCCTCGACGAGCAGCAGGCGCAATCTGCGGCGCGTGTTCGAGAGCTGACACGTTGACACCGTCGGCGGACGGAGAAACAGAACTGCGAACCGGGGATAATATTTCAGCCGTGAAGACCTCCATCCTGAGTGCCTGATTAGTTTCAAGCAGCAAAAAGCGATCGAGCCGTGAGGAAAGAACGGCGAACACGGCAGTACGACCTTTTGATCGCTTACACATTGCAAATCGGCGTCGTCGGCGATAGCTTGAGGCCGAAACCTTCATAGCGTTACTCGAACGGCGGGTGTCTGGATAGGAGAGCGGCATCGCAAGGAGCGCGATGGCCATGTACTAGGGCAGGTGCTCCGGCCACGAGGTTGCGATTGCGCGCGCCGCTGCAGCGCCATGGCATCTTGTCGTCTAGAGGTTTGCTTGAGAACTCGACCGTGGGTGTCGCACTAACCTAGAGCTTCAGTGTCGGCATGACTGGCGCAATTGACAGCCGGTGCTGAACGCATCCAGGCCAGGCGCGCTTGATTACCGCTTCGAGCCACCATACAATCTCCCGATGGCAACTGAGCCATTGACGATCGAGCGATTGTTTGCCCCGGAAGGGCCGCGCGTGCTCTGCCTGCGTGGGCCGCTCACTTTCGAGAACTTGTCTTTATTTCAGAACGCGATTCGGCGGGAAGAAAATGTTCCGATGGTGATTCTGGACCTAAGCGATGTTCCTTATATCGATTCCGCCGGGCTGGGATCGCTGGTCAGCGCCTATGTCAGGCGCCATAAGGCTACGCAACACATCGCATTGAGTGGGGTTAACGATCGCGTGTTGAAGTTGTTCGAGACCACCAGAGTGGAGCCACTGTTCCTGATGTTCCCGACTTTGGAGGACGCCATAACCGCGCTGACCGGCGCCGCCGAAGCATAAACCGGGTGAGGTCCCCGGTTCTCTGCCTGAACTCGCCGATAAAAAGATCATGACGCCGGCAACTCCAGCTAATCTCTTCTCCAGAGTCTTAGCTGCCAATAGAACTGGACACGCTGGAAAACACGTTATTCGCATTTCCACCGATCAAGCGAATGGTTCCCACCACAATCACCAAAATCACGGCCAACATAACTGCGTACTCGGCAATGTCCTGGCCCTCTTCTTCTGACCAGAACCTCTTAAGAAACTTAGCCATTTTCCTCACCCTCCAACCCTTTCGGGATTTGCCTGGAGCACGAGCGGTAAGACTCGCGCCTACACGATTTCTTGACGACTGGCACCAGATTGCGCCTTGGACCGCCATTCAGCAATGGCCCATTCAGGCGGCATAGGTTCACGGCTGTAACTGCAGGTGATTACTCGCGTCACCTCCGGTTGAAGCCGGCGGCGCCTTGCTGGTCCTCGCTTAGCACGAATGAGGATGAATCCGCCACCTTCGTGCCATGGTGCAAATCCCGCTTGATGGCTCATGATGCTTATAGTCCAGCAAGAAGTTCACTCCCCTGATGATTCGCTCATCTGGAAATTGAGCCATTCGCATAATTAAGGACGTGGCATTGACTTCTCCAAATAAAGCTCTGGCGGCTCTGGTACAGAAGGCAGGAGTGGGTAAACAGCGCAGTGTGGATCGATCCAAGGCGGTGCTGCCGGTAAGGATCTCGGGTAACGACATTTCCGGTAATGCTTATTCGGAACTTGTTCACACGCTCGACGTCAGCCGGACCGGGGTTCGGCTGGGAGCAGTTCGGCGACAACTCGAAGTTGGCGGTGTGGTAACGCTACAGTATCGGCAGCACAAAGCAGACTTCCGGGTGATTTGGACAAAGCCAGTGGGTTCCGGTGCTGAACAGCAAGTAGGGCTCGAAGCCGGTGCACAAAGAGATCTGTGGGGGCTCGACAGTGCCCCAGCGAATCGAACGGCGCCCGCGCCGGGCAATCACGCTTCAGCCGGAGCCTAGTCCGATTTGTTTGTCTAGAAACTAACCTATTCAGTGGCTGCTACTTGATATTGTTCCAGCTTTCCATCCGGCATCTCGTAGGTCCAAACCTGCAGCGTCTTCTCCGCAAACTTCACACGATAGACACGTAGTAACATGCCGCCACGCGAGCGTTGCCGCGTTTGGGTGAACTCCTCCGGGGTTCCAAGCGGGGAGAGGCCGATCGCGAAATCTTTCAATGCCTGTTCGTTAAAGTAGCTATTCGCATTGTCGGTGAAGAGTGACCGATCTATTGTGCCTTGCTGCAGGCCAGCGAAAATCTTTCGAGCCTGCTCCAGCTTCTGAGTGGTTTCGGGGTCGTCGACGGCAAATAACAATGGAGCGAGGTTGCTAGCGATTGTTGCAGGCGCCCCGACCGCATCCTGATTTGTTAGTACGACAATGGCGATACGATCGTCCGGAAACACCGTGTTCTGTGCAGTGAAACCAGAAACCTCGCCGCCGTGTTCAAGCACACGGCGTCCGGACTGCAGCGTGACATCAACGCCTAGTCCGTACTCTGTGCCGACACCATTCTTGAGCAGCACGTCGGTTTCGAATTCTTTGTAGGACGATGGTTTCAAGACCTGCTGATTGATTATCGAGATATCCCACTTGGCCAGGTCGGAGGCGGTCATGGCCAGTTCGCCGGCAGCAAAAAGCCATCCTTTGCCTTCCTTGGGCGCGGGGCGCAGCGGGCCTAACGCATAACGCATATAGCCGGTAGGATCGGAGTCGCCTAATTTTTCCTGGTCGGTGTTAGTGACGCTCTTCATGCCCAACGGATCGAATATATTTTGATGAAGGAAGTCCAGGATGGGCTTGCCACTGGCTTTCTCGACAATCACACCTGCGATTACATAGTTGGTGTTGCTGTATTGCCACTTGGTTCCGGGATCAAAGTCCAGCGGCTTACGCGCCCACAGGTCTAGTATTTTATTGGCTGTGATTGGCTGCAGCATGAAAGGCGGAACATAATCCTGAGGCCAGAAATCCTGATAGCCGGAAGTATGCGAAAGCAACTGACGTATGGTGACCTCATTGGCGCGAGTCAAGTCGGGGATGAATTTCGCCACTTTGTCATCGAGCGAGAGCTTGCCTCGCTCTTGTAGCAGGAGGATTGCAGCGGCAGTGAACTGCTTACTGATTGATCCAATGCTGTAGCGCATCTCCGGCCGCGCCGCCTTGCGCGGGTCCAGGCGCGCATCCCCGTAGGCTTGCAGATAAGCGATACGGCCGTCCTTGACGATGGCGACCGAGGCACTGGGGACATCGGTATCGGTCAAGACGTCGTTCACAGACTGGTCAATCTTTTGTCGCAGGTCGGACGGTAAAGTTGATTGAAGCTGCGCAGCCGCTGGCAGGAAAGAAGTGACGAGAATCGCGATCAGAACCGCTCGGCAATGAAGAAATTTGGAAAATCTACCCACAGCTCGCTCCTTCAGAAACGGGACAGTGTACCACGAGGTCATCGAGGCTATACGCTCGCACGGCGGGACGGGCGAGGACGCCCGTCGCTCCATCAAGTCGTTTTGGGGCCGTCTGCCAATTCGCCTTCCCATCGCGCGATGACTGCGCAGGCCAGGCAATTGCCAATTACGTTGACCGCGGTGCGGGCCATATCCATGAGCGCGTCGATGCCAAGGATGATGAAGATGGGCTCCGTGGGAAGATGAAAAGTGGCTGCCGTGGCGAGCAATACGACCAGCACCGCACGGGGCACGCCGGCTACGCCCTTGCTGGTCAACATCAATGTGAAGACCATCAGCAGTTGCTCGGACCATCCCATGTGCATTCCGGCAGCCTGGGCTACGAAAATTGAAGCTAACGCCAGGTAGAGCGTCGAGCCGTCGAGGTTGAAGCTATAACCGGCCGGGATGACAAACGCGACGATGCGGCGAGGCACGCCGAATTCCTCCATCGCCTCCATCGCGCGAGGCAGAGCGGCTTCAGACGTGCTGGTGGCGAATGCTATGGTGGCCGGCTCGGCTACGGCTTTGACGAATCGGCCCAGCGGAATCCGCGCAATGCGCGAAATAGGGAAGAGGATCAGGAGTAAGAACGCAATCAGTGCGCAATATCCGGTGAGCAGAAGTTTTCCCAAAGGCAGCAACACGCCAATCCCCATGTGCCCGACGGTGTAGGCCATGGCGGCTCCTACGCCGATGGGCGCGAAGTACATCACCAGATTGGTGAAGGAAAACATGGTCTCGGTGAGCGACTCGCAGAATTTCAGCATGGGAGCGCGCTTGGCCTCGGGCACGCGTGCCAGGGCGATTCCGAAGAGGACTGCGAACACGGCGACTTGCAGGATCTGATTCTCGGCAACGGACTTCGCAATATTCTCGGGGAAGATGTGCAGCAGAAAATCATCCCAACGAAGAGGAGCCGTGTTTGTTGGCGTGGCCGCGGTGACGGTCTGAGGAATCGCGAGACCTTCTCCCGCGCGACTGAGATTAATGGCGGCGACACCTAAAAACAATGCCAGGGTCGTGACGACTTCGAAGTAAATTAGACTCTTCAGCCCAATGCGTCCCACGCTCCGCAGATTGCCATGTCCGGAGATGCCCGTGACGAGGGTTCCGAAGATGAGCGGAGCGACGATGACTTTGATCAGCCGCAAAAAGATCTCGCTGAACACTCGCAAGTGTTCAGCGAATTGCGGACGGTCCAACCCAATCTCGCGCTCCAAGCAGCATGGCGAAGAAAATCCACCGCGTGAGCGATTGCCGCCACAGTCCGGTTGATGCAATGACGAACAGGCCCGTCCAGCGCAGGGCAGCAATCCAAACGTGGCAGGGGGCAAAGAGCGGCAGTAAAGCCCCAAGCACAAAAAGCGACACTCCGACAACTAAGATGGCGCGGATGGCTGGCGGTTGCCGGAGCTTCGGCGTTTGGTCTGCGGTCGCGACGCTCATGGATTTGTTCTATGAGTCGCCAAGGAGAGCTGGCGGAGTCAGTATACGCGAGCTACTTCGCCGATCCGTTCGTGACGGCGCAGCGCGCCGCTCCCATCAACGCGGTTTGGTCATTGGTGATGACTTTGACCGGCATGGCTTCGAGCAGAGGCTGCATGCGTCCTTTGCCGGCAAACGCTTGCATGAACAATGGCCCGGATAATTTGGCCACCATCTTCGGAGCAATGCCTCCGCCCAGATAAACTCCGCCGGTGGCCATCACCTTGAGCGCGAGATTCCCGCTTCCGCGGCAAAAACAGAGACGAAAAGATCGAGCGCCTGTTCGCACAACGCGCATTTGCCAGCGAGTGCGGCACGCGAGATCGTTGCCGCAGCGTCGTCATGCGCCATCTCATCGGTGAGCCATTGCGGTTCGGTTCCGCGGCCAGTGTCGCGCAAGAAGTGAAATACGTTCACCAGGCCAGGCCCGGAGACGACGCGCTCGCAACTCACGTGCCCATAGCGACCGGAGAGGTAGCGGAACAAATCGATTTCCAATTCGTTGCGGGGCGCGAAGTCGGCATGGCCGCCCTCGGTGGCGAAGATGTGATGTTGCGACCCGTCCCAATACATGCCAGCCTCGCCGAGTCCGGTGCCGGCAGAGATTACGGCTTGGTTGCCTACGGGATTTCCCTTTACCTGATTCAGAGCAACTACGTCTTTGGGATCGAGCGTCGCAATTCCCCAGGCGTTGGCCTCAAGATCATTAATCAGAACTGCCTTTTCTAATTTGAGTTCGTCGGCGAGACGTTGGGACTCGATGATCCAGGGAAGGTTGGAGGCTTCAACCCGGCCGTTGCGAACCGGGCCGGCCACGCCGAAGCAAGCGGCATCGGGATGCACCTTTGCAGTGTCGACAAACTTGGAGACGATCTGATCCAGGCCGGCATATTCGCGGCTGGGAAACACCGATGCAGAAACCAGGCGGAAGTGGCCGTCGATAACATCGAAGAACGCCAGCCTTGCGTTGGTCCCTCCGATGTCGCCTGCCAGGATCATTTTTCGAAGTTCCTCCAGTGACGACCGTCGTGCGCGAGCAACTCGTCGGACTCTTTGGGGCCCCACGTGCCGGCGGCATAGTTGGGGAAATTGCGGGGAGGAAGCGCCTTCCATACATCGAGAGCGGGACTCACCACACACCAGCCGGCTTCGACCATGTCCGCGCGCTGGAACAGAGTCTGGTCTCCGATCATGCAATCATGGAGCAGGCGCTCATAGCCCGTGCTCGGCTGGGTTCCGAAGTAATCGGCATACTCGAAATTCATGTCCACCGCTCCCAACCGCATAATCGGCCCGGGAACCTTGGCGGCAAATTGCAACGAGATTCCTTCTTCTGGAGAAATGTGCAGCACCAATTGATTGGGCATCAGGTTTTCGACCGCAGTGTCGCGGAACAACACGAACGGCGCCCTGCGGAACTGAATCACGATGTGGGTATTCTGCGCGGCCATGCACTTTCCCGTTCGCAGATAAAAAGGAACGTCGGCCCAGCGCCAGTTGTCGATCAGCAGTTTCATGGCGACGAAGGTTTCAGTCCTGGAGTCGCGCGGAACATCGCTCTCTTCGCGATAGCCGGGCACACGCTGGCCATTGATAGATTCCAGCGCCGTACTGCCCGCGCACCGTCCTGGTGAGCACTTCCTCCGATGACAGAGGCTGGATGGCGTGCAGAATTTTGGCTTGCTCATCGCGTACCGCGTCGGCATGAAAGGAGACGGGCGGCTCCATGGCGGTCAGGCTGATCAGTTGCATGATGTGGTTTGGCACCATGTCGCGCAATGCGCCAGCCTGATCGTAATAACTGCCGCGCTGCTCCACTCCCACAGTTTCCGCCACTGAGATTTGCACGTGGTCGATATAACGGCGATTCCAGATAGGTTCAAAGATTCCGTTGGCGAATCGAAATGCCAAAATATTCTGGACGGTTTCCTTGCCCAGATAATGATCGATGCGGTAGATCTGCTTTTCTTCAGCAACCTTCAGCAACTGGACGTTCAGCGTCTTGGCCGACTCCAGGTCGTGCCCGAAAGGCTTTTCAATGATGACCCGGCGCCAATGTTGATTGTCTTTCTTCCATCAGCCCGACCGAGGCCAGTTGCTCTACGATTGGGCCGAAGAAACTCGGAGCCGTGGCCAGGTAGAAGAAAAAATTACCGTGGGTGGTGTGATCCTGATCGACTTTCTGCAGAAAGTCTCTTAACTGTACATACACATTCTTGTCATTGAACTCGCCGGGCACGTAATAGAGGCGTTTGAGCAAACCATTCGACGATGTCCTGGTCCGCGTCCCCGCCCGCGTAACTGTTTTATATCCTCACCGACCTTTTGACGAAATTGCTCGTTCGACATGGCGCTGTGCGACGTCCCCACAATGGCGAACTCGCGAGAGAGCAGTTCGGCCTTAGCGAGGTTATAAAGCGCGGGAATAAGCTTGCGTGAGGTCAAATCGCCGCCAGCGCCAAAAATCACCATTATGCAGGGATCGGCGGGCCGTCCTGGGCGAGTTTGCTTTACGTCTAGCGGTGCTTCTGTCACGGCCATAGTGATTTCCTCTCAGATAGAACACTCGGGTCGAGCAGCCATGAAGTTGCTAATTTTCGCGCCACGCCTCGGCGATATCCGCGAGATTCGAGTCGTAGCGCTGAGATTCGCATAAGCACCAGTCGTGCCCGGAGCCGACCAATTCCAGCTCGCAGGCGCGTCTGGCCAATATTAAATCGTTTTTATAGTTCTGGCTAATTTAGTTGAGTCCAGATTGGCAGCAAAGGCAACGCTGCCCTCGCGACAGCACACTCATTATCCCAGCGCCCCACAATTGCCTTTTAATTGCCGACTTGGGCCTTTATCACTTGGAGCTTTTTTCGACCGCTTGCAGCAATTTGTCGAAGGCCTCCGCGAAGAGGCGGACCCCGTCGTCAGTCAGCTTGTCGGTGACTTCTTTCATCGAAATCCCGAGCTTGGCAACGGTCTTCATAGTTCGATTGGCGGACTCGACATCTTCAGTCAAGCTGGCCCGCGGGTGCCCGTGATCGCGGAAAGCATTAAACGTGACGGGTGGAATCGTGTTCACGGTGTCGGGCCCGATCAGTTCTTCGACGTACAGCACGTCGCTATAGTTGGGATTCTTGGTGCTGGTGCTGGCCCAAAGCACACGCTGCGTCTGCGCGCCTTTGGCGGCCAAGGCCTTCCAGCGATCACCGCTGAAAATCTTCTGGTAGCTGACGTAGGTTTCCTTGCCATTCGCGATTGCAACCTTGCCGAGGAGGCTCTTTAATTCCTCCTGCTCGCGCGCATCTTTGGAAGTCTTCAGACGCGCCTCGACAATCGCATCTACGGAAACGTCGATACGGCTGATAAAGAAGCTGGCCACGCTGGCCATCTTGCTGACATCGCCTCCGCGTGCTGCCATTTGTTCGAGGCCCGCGATATAAGCTTCGGCCACGTTCTTATAAACTTCCTGAGAGAACAGTAAAGTCACGTTAATGTTGACGCCTTCGCTGATCAATTGCTGGAAGGCGGGAATGCCCTCGGCGGTGCCGGGAACTTTGATCATCACGTTCTCGCGGCCCACGGTCTTCCATAATCTGCGTGCCTCGGCCAGCGTGCCCTCGGTGTCCCGAGCCAGATAGGGCGAGACTTCGAGGCTGACATAGCCGTCGCGGCGTTTCGAGTCTTGATAGACCGGGCGCAGGATGTCGGCGGCGTCCTGAATGTCGCGAATGGCGAGAATCTCGTAGCGGCCCTTGGCATCAAGATCGGTTCTCGTTCGCAGAGATTGCAGGATGTCGCTGTACAGCGTGCTGTCGGCGATCGCTTTTTCGAAGATGGAGGGATTCGAGGTCATGCCACGAAGTCCATCCTCTTCAATCAGGCGTTTCAGTTCGCCGCTGGTGAGCAAGTCACGGCGGATGTAATCCAGCCAAACTGATTGGCCATATTTCAGAAGATCTTTCAAGGGGTTGGTTGCTTTTGCGGTCTCGATGGTTCCGGTTGCCATAATGCCTCCCTTATCAAAAAACTCATACCGTACCTGACAGCTGGGCCGCGCGCAGTGCCAGTGCTTCACTCCACGCGAAACTTACTTGGACGACGCAATCGCCTGCCTCGCTGCTTCCACAACTTTTTCCGGGGTGAATCCGAACTTCTTCAGCACATCTTTGATCGGTGCGGACGCTCCGAAGCTGTGCATCCCGATCATCTTTCCGGTCGGTCCCACGTATTGCGACCAGCCGAACGTAGATGCCGCCTCCACCGATACTCTTGCTTTCACTCCCGGAGGCAGAACCTGTTTCTTGTACTCATCGCTCTGCGCTTCGAAGATGCCCCACGACGGCATGCTGACCACACGCGCCTTGATTCCCTCGGATTTCAGCTGCTCGTAGGCAGTTACGCAGAGAGAAACTTCACTTCCCGTTGCCATGAGAATGACATCGGGCTTTCCGTCGGGCGCATCGACCAGAACGTAAGCGCCTTTGGCGACGCCTGAGGCGGGCGCATACTTCGAGCGGTCGAACGTCGGCAACGGCTGACGACTCAGGACTAAGGCGGCGGGCTCATGCTTTTGTTGAATGATAACCTTCCACGCTTCCACGACTTCGTTGGCGTCCGCTGGCCGCAGCAAGAGCAAGCCGGGAACAGCGCGCAACATCGCCAATTGCTCGATCGGTTGGTGAGTGGGACCATCCTCGCCCAAGCCGATGGAGTCGTGGGTATAAATAAAGATGGAGGGAACTTGCATGAGCGCGGCCAGGCGCACGGCGGGCTTCATGTAGTCGGTGAAGTTGAAAAAGGTGCCGCCATAAGGACGAATTTTCGATACCGCCAAGCCGTTTAGAGCCGCGGCCATGCGCGTGTTCACGAACCCCGAAGTGCAAATTCCGTCCCGAGTAGCTGCCGGGTTGAAAGTCGCCGGCGCCTTCAAACTTGAGTCGCGTGCGATCGGAAGTTGCCAGGTCCGCCGAACCTCCCATAAGCCATGGAATGTTTTGCGCGAGCACGTTCAGCACTTTGCCACCGCTATCGCGCGTAGCCATGCCCTTGTCGTCAGCCGGGAAGGTTGGAAGATTCTTGTCCCATCCGTCGGGGAGTTCTCGGTGCTGCATGCGGTTGATCCGGTCCGCAAGCTCAGGGAATTTCCTGGTGTATTCCGCGAACGACGCCTGCCACTTCTGTTGCAGATCGTGTCCACGCTTTCCGATTCCCTGGCGGAAGTTTTCCAGCACGCCATCGGGAACGAGAAACTTCGCATCCTCGGGCCAGCCGTAATTCTTCTTGGTGAGCCGGACTTCTTCCTCGCCCAGCGGCTCGCCGTGTGCTTCGTTGGTATCTTGTTTGTGCGGCGATCCGTATCCGATGTGGCTGTTCACGACGATCAACGTGGGGCGGTCTTTGGTTTGGAGAAAATTGTTATAAGCCTTGGCTAGGGCGTCGAGATCATTCGCATCGGTCACATGAACCACATTCCAGCCATAAGCCGCGGAAGCGTTCGCCAACATCTTCGGTAAATGACCAGTCCGCGGGCCCATCCAGCGTGATGCGGTTGTTGTCGTAAATCCAGCAAAGGTTGGGAAGCTTCAAATGCCCGGCCAGCGACGCAGCTTCTGAGCCCACGCCTTCCATCAAGTCGCCATCGCCGCAGAAGGCGTACACGTTATAGTTGAAGATCTCGAAGCCGGGCCGGTTGAAGTTTGCCGCCAGCCAGTTTGCGGCAATGGCCATGCCTACGGTATTTCCGATCCCTTGTCCCAGGGGACCAGTCGTGGTTTCGACGCCAGCGGTATGGCGGTATTCGGGATGTCCAGGAGTCTTGCTGTCAATCTGGCGGAACCTTTTGATGTCGTCTAACGTGACTGCGAATTCTCCGGTCGACTCGTATTCGGGATTGACTCCGCGAACTTCGCACAGATACAGCAGCGCGTAGAGCAACATCGAGGCGTGGCCGTTCGAGAGCACAAAGCGGTCGCGATTGGGCCAGGTGGGATTCGCCGGGTCGAAGCGCAAGAATTGCTGCCACAAGGCATAGGCAACGGGGGCAAGCCCCATGGGTGCGCCGGGGTGTCCGGAATTTGCCTTTTGCACCGCATCGATTGCCAGGGTGCGGATGGTGTTAATGCTCAGAGTGTCTAGTTGCTTGCTGGTCAGCAACGTTTGTTCGCTCGCCACCATAGAAGCTTCTCCCTTCGGACGAAGTGATCAGAGACCTGCTGTGATATGCCCGCGTTGACTCTGCTTCTCAATTACTGAGACCGGAGAATTTCCCCACATAAGGCAGTTTACCAAGGTTTCATAGAGCGCGTGAGCGATCAAAGCAGAAAAGAACAAATCTCTTTTTGATTCAGGATTTCTAGTCTCGATAAACATCATTCGTCTTTATGATGACTGCCGGCGGGACAAAGTTACAGAGGGTTTGCAGTCTTCTTGACAGGCTCTGGTGGCGCGACCAGGTCGCGTGATTCTAGCGCTTCATTTGCGCCAGGTAGCCTTGCTGGCTTTCGTAGGTCTTGGTCGTGCTTTCGACGAATTTCAAGAATTGGCGGAGGGTTTCGCGTTCGGCAGGTTCGAGATTGTCAAACTTGAGGCGAACTCCAAAGCTGGGATTGCTGCGGGTCACGATTCCATTGAGGATCAAACCCTTAACCCAGATTTTTCCATTGGCCACCCAGAGTCCGATTTCGAGCTTCACTCCAGTCTTCACCGGAGTCGCAGTTTCGACGAAGCCGCCGCCCAGACTGGTATTCGACAGATTGCCCCAAACCGGGCTGGGCGAGCCCTCTATGCGCAACTCGACCGCTACAAAACACTTCATGCGCGGATAACGCCGCCGATCCTGCCCCCAGCAGGGAGTGAAAATATCCGGTTCGAACGGTGGCGTTGCCGCTGGAGCGGTTGCGACGGGTGGCTCCAAAAGGAGTTTCGGGGATGGCATTGTTGGCTGCGCCTTAGCCGCTTCGTTCTTGATCTGGCGCATGGCGTCACGCAACGCCTGATCCCGCCGGGCGGGTTCGGCATCGCGATAAGCCTGCAGCAACTCTCCGAGATGGCCGACGATGTCAGGGTCGGTCAGGAGCTTGGTCCAGTCCGTTCCGGGCGCAGAGGTCTTAGTTTCGTTCATTCGGTTTCGTTCATTCGGTTGGTTTGCACGATTTAGCGGGATTCCCCACGGTCTAGAGTGAAGCAGGATTGCAGCTCCGGCAAGATGACCGTAGTGTAGCGTTATGAGTAACTAACCTTGGTGTTCTTGCCATCCGTGGCAGGCCTCGGGGCGGGCAGGGAACTGCAAAGGACAATAGCAAGAACAGTCAAAAGGCTTACCAGCAAAGGGAACCACACCTGCGCCATCCAAGGCACCGGGATAAGGAAGAGCACATCGAGATCGGTGAGCGAAGCGGGCCATCGCACCGTGACCCAGAGTCCTGCGTAGTATGCGATATCCCACAAGCGCAAAAACCCAGAGGAACGCGGCCCACCGCGCGCTGGTCCTGGATGCAGAAAGCAAAGCCACACCGACCAGCATGACCATGGTCGCGGCCTCGCGATACACCTCAATGGTAAGCAGGCTCTGCGGAAACTGGGACAGGGACGAGGCCTGCGTGTAGCCTAGCGAAGAATGGCGGAGATCGGCGAAGGTTCCCATGTAACCGGGTAGCAGACCAATCGCCGCCCGCAGGTAGACGACGACTGCGGCTTCCACGAACCCAAAAGCGGCGGCAAAGATCGCAAGAATAATGAGCTGGCGCCGTCCGCAGAGACAACCCCTTGCGCCGGTAAGCGAAGTAGGTGGCGAACGGAATCAAACCAGGAGGTTGACCCACCAAGGTTGTGCCCAAACTTCGAGCTTCTCCATAGAGCAGAGATTCTAAACTGCCACCGTCCAAAATCTCTAGAGTGGGCGGGGTTCGCTGAAAGCCCGCCCACGTTTGTAATTTCGAATGCAAAGCATTCAAGCAACTACGTTAACCGCGCTGGCTCCGGCTTCGCTAGCGCTGCCCGAGTTCACAGACGACGGCGAAGGGGTCGGCCCCGCGACGGGAGGCGGCTCCTTGAAGGTGCTCTCCAGCTGTGGCAAAAGCCTGCTGCGCGCCGGCGAGATCTCCATTTTGCAGAGCCCCTCCGATGGCATCGAAATCCAGAGCCCGATCCGATCGGGTGAAAGGGTTATCTTTGCCGAGCACATTGTTACCTAAGGCGACCAGGTTGTTGTAGTCCTGCTGGGCAGCGGCTATATCGCCCGACTGCAGGGCGTCTTTCAATTGCTGCACTTCCGGACGCCGTTCGCTAATGTATTTTTGCCAGAAGGTGGAGGCCGAAGCTGCCGTGGGGGCTGCAGGCGAAGGTTGAGGAACGACACTGGAAAGACTGATCGCAGACATGATTTTCTCCTTTGAAAGTCGATTGGTTGGTTCACGAGGAAGCTTTATCCCCGGTTTTGGCTGTACTCCAGATACTCAATCGGCAGAGTGTCTGATCGCTTGATCTTGAAGCTGATAACTTGTTGTGCGCGCGATGAAAGGCAGCACGCTTGCGCGAGCCCGGCAGTTTGCCGATCCGCTGGCCGAAATTCAAGCTATCAGGCTGAGTGCCTGAAAGACATCGCTGGCGATGCCGCCGCCGGAAGTGCCGGTGGTGTCCGGAAAACCGAAGACGAGGGAGCCTAACCCTCCGCCGCCGTGGACCGGGCGGTTATGGTGTGCCGCCATGTGATTTGAAGTCTCTACGTTCTGTTGCACCGACGAGTAGGCTTGCCGGGCGCTGGTTAGATTGCCGGATTGCAGAGCCGAGCCCAGTTTGCTGAGATCCTGCTGCATTTGTGTGCTCAGGAGACCGGAACTGGTGGCGCTGCTGTTCAGAGCGCTGAAGAGTTGCTGAGCACTGCTCAAATTGCCGGTCTGCAGAGCCTGCGTGAGCTGTTGAAACTGTGTCCCCGATGGCTGGTTTGGATTTTGCAGCATATTGGCTTGATTCAGTGCGTTGCTGGAAGAGATCGCGGATACCGACATTGGTTCAACTCCTTCTACAGAGCGACGATCTTCTCGAATGCAAGCCACTTGCCAGAGTCGTCCCGGCTCCAACCGGGTTGAAGCTGCTGATTCCATTCGAGCCGGTCCCAGCCACTGTCAGATTCGTTCCCTATGTCGGATCACGCGGGGCAAATGCTGCCTCCCGCCGGTTGTCGACCGGCAAAGTATGCCGGAGCCCTCGACCAACACGGGCATCAAGTGAGTAAGATATTGTTGGATGACATGGGCAACCCGCCCGGCGCGGGCGCTCTGTTCGGACTCATCGATGTCGCGGGTCAGGGCCTCTACTTCGTCGACGACAACGAAAACCAGTTAAATCTTTATCACTGAGATTGAGTATTGATGAAGATTGAATCGAGCCGAGGCGCGCCGTGCCGAATGTAGGCGCGGGCGTCCTCGGCCCGTGCGGGATCAGAAGGAAACACGGTGCGCCCGGAGAGATTCAAACGTGAGGTGTTTTGCCGGCGTGATCAAAGCGGAGCCTGCAGCCGAAATCCAAAAGGATCTCTGGAAGCCTCACTTGGTTGACTGCTAACTGTTGCAGATCGGCCAGCACTTGCTCGCTGTGCCCTTGTGGACTTACTTTAAGATAGACCTTCCTGATTACGCCCGTCGGATCAATCAAGAAAGTATTGCGCGCGGCAAGAGTCATCCCGTTGTATTCCATGATCGAGCCGTATTTTTCAACGACCGCGTGGTTGGAATCCGCAAGCAGCTTGAAGTTCAAGCCTTCTTTGGTGCAGAAGCTCTTGTGAGAATCCACGTTGTCCACGCTGACCCCTAGGATCACGGCATTCAGTGGAGTGTATTTGTCGAGGTCGCGTTGGAAATTGTGCGCTTCGATGGTGCAACCCGAGGTGAAGTCCTTGGGATAGAAATAAAGCACAACCCACTTGCCCTTGAACTGATCGAGCGATACCTGCGCGCCTTCCTGGTTGGGCAGACTGAAAGCCGGGGCTTGATTGCCCACGGCGGGCGGTTGAGGCTGATCCGCGGCGACCGCAAAAAGAGCAACCAAAGTTAGAAGAAGTACAGCGAATGTTTTCATGATGCCCCCTTGGATTGCCAGCAATGATAAACGAAGACCACTGGGCTTTGGCAAGTCGAGGGAGAGCGAATCGCCAGCCAGTGAAGATCGAAAAAATGGTGCGCCCGGAGAGATTCGAACTCCCGACCTACAGCTCCGGAGGCTGCCGCTCTATCCAGCTGAGCTACGGGCGCACGCCAGTATTTCCAGTGTACATGCGGAGCTTTACCCCATCAATTGTTGGATGAAAGTCGGCGTCAGCGAGCGATGACGCCGAACCGAATAGTTTCGATCCTTGCTGCGCAGCAAGGGAGATCTAATAGCGATTTCTGCCGCCGCCCCCGCCACCGTGTCCGCCGCCCCGCCCACCACGATCGCGACCGCCGCCTCCGCCGCCACCGCCGCGCTCGACCTTGGGGCGCGCTTCATTGACGTTCAACGTGCGCCCGCCGATCTGAGTGCCGTTCAAAGCCGCAATGGCTTTTTCTCCGTCCTCTGCGCTCGTCATCTCAACGAAGCCGAATCCGCGAGAGCGTCCGGTATCCCGGTCGGTCATAATGCTGACCCGGTCCACCTGTCCGTGTACCTCGAAAAGCTTGCGCAGTTCGTCTTCTGAAGTGTTGAAATCGAGGTTCCCAACAAAGATGTTCTTCACGCGAATGGCCTCTGAGTGAGCTATTTGAGCGTGGGCGACTTCGGCGCAACTGGGAGGCTGGTTGGCCAAGCCGAAAGCCAAAGTTGACGAACAGTCAAATGCGCAGGAAGTATAGCAGGTCTGCCGTTTGTGCGAAGTTATTCGGCGGGAAGCGGTTCGCAGTGCGGCACTGGGGAAACCCCGCCATCTTAATCAAGGCCGAGGCTCTCGATCGTCGTCTTCAGAACCGAAGCCGAATCGCGAAGCTTATTGATCTCGTCTTTATCCAATTCAAGGTGAAGAACCTTCTCAATCCCGCCGCGATCGAGTCACCGTGGGCAGACTGAAGCACACATCGGTCAGTCCGTGGTAGCCGTTGAATCAGACTTGAAATCGAGAGCACCGTACTCTGGTCGCGCAGGATCGCCTCGAGTAATGCGCATGAGTCCGGCGGCGACGGCGTAGAAGGTTGCGCCCTTTCGATCGATAATGTGGTAAGCGGCATCCCGCGTCTGCAAGAAAATGTTTTCCATCGCTTGCGGTCGTAACGGGAATGCCTTGAGCCTTGCAGAACTGCGGCAAGCGCATTCCCGCAATGTTTGCGGATGACCACACCGGCACTTCGCTGTCGCCGTGTTCGCCGATGACGTAGGCGTGAACACTGCGCGCATCCACGCCAAAATGTTGGCTCAAGCAAATATCGGAAGCGCGACGTGTCGAGAATCGTGCCGGAACCGATCACCCGTTCGGAAGGCAATCCCGAGAGCTTTAGCGCCGCGTAAGTCAGAACGTCAACCGGATTGGTCGCGACCAGCAGGATGCCGTCGGGATTGTGCTGCGCCACTTCGGGGACGATGCTGCGCCAGATCGCGGCATTTTTCTTGACCAAGTCAATACGAGTTTCTCCCGGCTTCTGGTTGCTGCCCGCAGCCAGCACGGTTACTGCCGCGCCCGCGCAATCGGAGTAATCGCCCGCCCAGATCCGCGTGGGATGCGCAAAGGGCACGGTGTGATTGAGATCCATGGCCTCGCCTTCAGCCTTGGCATGGTTGGCATCGATCAGGACAATCTCGGCCGCAAGCCCGCTCAGCAACAAGGCATAGGCGAAGGTCGCGCCGACGTTGCCAACGCCAACGACCGCAACTCGCGTGGGGCGAGGATGGAAGCGCGATTCAGTCATCAACATCCATCCACTTTCCAGTACCCATCGCGTTGAAAGCCAAGCCGCAGAAGGCGGTTCTTGGGATCATGACGCTTGCCGCAGTTGGGACACTTCAGATAGCGTCCCCACGCCGTGCCCTGCCGATCGTAGTTTTCAGAGACCGCGAAGGTTGTTCCACAACTGCAAGGCACGAGATACAACTTCAAATCGGCATCGACCTTCGAAGTCGATTCGCGGGCCATCAGCGCTCTTCTTCCGCCATCGCCAAAGTTCTCTTTCGCTTGTTGGCTTGCAGAATCTTCTTGCGCAGCCGCAGCGATTTCGGAGTGACCTCGACAAACTCATCGTCAGCGATGAATTCAATGGCCTGTTCGAGATTAAGGTTACGAAAGGGCACCAGGCGAACCGCAATATCGGAAGTCGACGACCGCATGTTAGTCAGCTTCTTCTCGCGCACAGCGTTCACATCGAGATCATTATCCTTGGCGTTTTCCCCAACGATCATGCCTTCGTAAACATCAATGGTCGGGCCAATGAAGAGTTCGCCTCGCTCTTGCAGGCTGTAAAGCGAGTACGGCGTCGTCACCCCGCGCGGTCGGAGACCAGCGCACCCGTCAGACGGTGCGGAATCTCGCCCTGCCATTCGATGTATCCATCAAACAGAGAGTTCATCACGATGGTGCCGCGAGTGTCGGTAAGCAACTGGCTGCGCAAGCCGATTAATCCGCGGCTGGGGACGCGAAACTCGATCCGCACGCGTCCATAGCCGTGATTGTGCATGTTCAGCACTTCGCCCTTACGCGCGCCAAGTTGTTCCATGACCACACCTACAAACCCTTCCGGAACGTCTACGGTCAGCTTCTCGATCGGCTCCATGAGCTTGCCATCGACGCGCTTAGTAACGATCTCCGGCTTTCCCACCATAAGTTCGTAGCCTTCACGGCGCATCATCTCGATGAGAATTGAAAGCTGCAGTTCGCCTCGACCCATCACGATGAAAGAATCCGTAGTCGTCGGTATCCTCCACGTCGCAAAGAGACATTGGTCAGCAACTCTTTCTGCAATCGTTCTCGCAGATTTCGAGAGGTCACATACGTGCCTTCTCGTCCCGCAAACGGCGAAGTGTTCACCGTGAACAACATGGCAATCGTAGGCTCATCAATCGTGATATGCGGCAGAGGCGCAGGGTTCTCCACGTCGGTAATGGTCTCGCCAATCGTGATGCCTTCGACCCCAGCCACAGCGATGATGTCACCCAGCGTGGTCTCGGTAATGTCGGTTCGCTTGAGACCGGAGAATGAGAACAGTTTCGTGATTTTGGTTTTGTGAAATGAGCCGTCCAGCTTGGCGATGACCACGTCTTCACCAGTGTGCATGGTTCCGTTAAACACGCGCGCGATCGCGAGGCGTCCCAGGTAATCGCTGTAGTCGAGATTCGCCACCAGGATTTGCAGCGGACCGGTCGCATCACCCGTCGGCACGGGAATGGTTTTGACGATGGTCTCGAACAGCGGCTGCAAGTTTACGCCGCCTCCTTTTATGTCTCGCGAGGCGGTCCCAGCCTTAGCGTTGGTGTACAAAACCGGAAAGTCGAGCTGCTCTTCTTTGGCATCGAGATCGATGAAAGAGATCGTAAACTTCATTCAACACTTCCTGAGGACGAGCATCGGAGCGGTCAATCTTATTGATTACGAGGATAGGCGCAAGATGAGCCTCCAGCGCTTTGCTGAGGACATAGCGCGTCTGCGGCAACGGGCCTTCGCTGGCATCGACCAGTAGCATGACGCCGTCGACCATCTTCAGGGCGCGTTCGACTTCTCCGCCAAAGTCGCTGTGGCCGGGCGTGTCGACGATGTTGATCTTCACATCGTGATAAAGAATCGCCGTGTTCTTGGCCAGAATGGTGATGCCGCGCTCGCGCTCCAGATCGTTCGAATCCATCACCCGTTCAATGATGTGTTCGTTGGAGCGAAAAGTGCCGCTCTGCTGCAGCATGGCATCGACCAGCGTGGTTTTGCCATGATCGACGTGGGCAATAATAGCGATGTTACGAATGCTGGAACTCAAATCAGACTTCCTTCCCGATGACCGACAAACAGCGGCCTACTACCACTTTACTATGCGCGGGAGAAAGCGGCGAGACCAATAGGGCGATGAAAGCATGGTGGGAGCGGGAGTCCTCGCCCAATTAAACGGGACTCTTGACTGCGCTCAGGGCAGGCTCGCGGGGACGCCCGCCCTCCATTATTCTGAGAATCATTTTCCTGCCAGGCGGCTCTCGGCTTCTTTCACCGCTCGGCGCGCCGACACGATTGCTTTACTGGTAGTGGATTCCGGGCCTTCCGAATCCGTGTTGGCGAAGAAAACGCGGTCCATCGATTGCCGCGCCAAGGGCTGCACTTTCGTGTAAAGTCCTGGCGTCGACATATAAAGAGGATGGCCTCGGCGATAAATATGAACTTCGACGGGATCGACATTGGAGCCGGCGAAAAGCTTCTGAAAATCGTCCAGCACACTGACTGCTTTTTTCCGCGCGCCCCCTTCGGTAAGCAAGTATCCGCGGTCGTCTTCGCTCATCGGCGTGTAGCAAGTCAGGATGTTGTATTTCTGCTTGTAGCCGGGTTGATTGCGGATAGTCCAATCGGCCACGATGAAATCAGTAAACGCGTTTCCCGGACACCACGTGTCGTAGCTTTTATTGAATACGGGCTTGTCGAAAATCAGGTTCACCACGCGTATGGAATGTAGCGAATTTGGTGCATGACATCGCTCTGGTTTTCCGAGAGACCCTGCACGATGCGCCGGGTAATGAACTTGGGACTGGCCATGATGACGGTTTTCGCGGCCACCGTCTTCAGCTCCGCTCCCCGCATATAGGTTACTTGTACTTCGTTGCTATCGGGAACGACGGCCACGGTAGTCGCGCCCAACTGCATGTGGTCAGTGAATTTGGCCTGCAGAATTTCGGCCAATTTCTTGGTAATCGCTCCTAGTCCGCCAGGCCAGGTGTAGAAGTCAGGCGGCGTGTCCGCGCCAATCTCTTGCATTTCGTCGATGCCGAGTGCGGCGGCTGTGTCCTCGGTAGCGGCTCCCCAGTTGGATGGGCCGTAGTTGTCCCACCACTGCTTTACCTCGATTGGGTAGCCCTTCATGAAATCGGAAAACGGAACGTTGTAGAGCTCGGTGGCGCGCTTCTTCAGGTCGATCGCCAGCATGTCTTTCTTAAATTTCTTGAAGCCTTCACGGACAGAAGCGGGGTACGGCAATTTATCGAGGCCTTCGGCCCAGGTGTTGCCAATCCATTCGCCTTTGATAAATGGTGCTGTCTCGATCATGAATGGGCAAAGGCTCGAGTCCGATTTCTTTGGCGAAGGCGTATGCGTACTCGCTCTTGCCGAGGAATGCGGAGCCCGTGGCATACGCGCTTCCCTGATACTCCATCAAGTAGGCGTTGCCGCCCCAATGAGGTTCCTTTTCCAACAAAAGGAAATCCCGATTACGCAATAATAAGCTGCAGTGAGCCCGCTGACACCGCCTCCGACGATCACGACATCGTGACGCGCCGAGACTGGCGGCCGGGAGAAAGATTTTGCCGTCCCGCACTTGGTGGCAGATGCGATTATCTTCGCCATCGACCGGGTCGGGCTGCGTCGTCTCGGCTGCCAACAGAGAAAGATCAATTGGGCAACCAGCTGCAACCGATCCCGCGACAACGAATTTAATGAAGTCTCTGCGATTTGGAGTCATATGAGAGTTCTTTTCTATGCTTGTCGGCGACTGCCCAAATCCACGACGTAGTCTCCATCGATTCGGCAGCAGCTTCCCCTGTTACCTTCGAACCCATCTTCGCAGCCGGTACCAGCTCACGATCGCGATCTAACGAAAAAACAAAAATGATCGTGGAGATGGCGTTGATTTCCGGCGTGATCCCCCTCCGAAGCCGTCCCCAGATTTCCAGTGGCAAGCGTGTTGTCGCGCCCAATCAGAAAGAAGCTGACAGCGATCTCGTCCATAGACAGCGTGAAAATCAGTAACGCGGCGCCAATGATGGATAAGCGCAGGTTGGGAATCGTCACTCGCCAAAACGTCTGCCAGTAATTTGCGCCGAGATCGAGCGAGGCTTCTTCTTGCGCGCGATCCAGTTTCTGCAAGCCCGCGAAAACTTCAGTGGTGGCGACGGAGATCAACGCAGTACCGTGGCCCAACACGATCGTCAGCAGGCTCAGCTTGACGTCGCTATCGTGAAACAACATCGAGAACGAAAGTCCAGTAATGATTCCCGGAAGAATCAGCGGCAGCAGGACAAGTCGCCGAAAAAGAGCTTTGCCTGGAAAGTTTGCGCGATCCAGAGCAAGCGCAGCCGGGATACCAAATGTCAGCGAAATCGCCATCGCGGCCAACGCAACGATCAGGCTGTTGAGAACCGATTCCCAGATGGCATCGTCGGCAAAAAGCATACGATACCAATCCAGGGTCAGGTTGCGCGGAGGGAATCCACCAACCCCCGATCCATTGAACGAGTAAACGATGAGGGTCACGATCGGCAGATAAAGAAATCCGAAGACAGTGATAGCGTGCCATGGCAACCAGCGAGAAGTACTGCGTCCGGCGCTCATCGAAAACTCCATTTCTTTTCCAGTTTCTCCGAGAGAAAGAGCAAGCTGACCACAAGCAGCAACATGCACAACGAAATCGCCGCTCCTAACGGCCAGTTGTAAGCCGCGCCGAACAGGCTGACCACGATGTTCGAGATCATGATGCCGCTCGGGCCGCCGAGCAGCAGCGGCGCGAGAAAATCGCCGAGGCTGAGCACAAACGCGAAAGTCGCTCCCGCCAGCACTCCCGGGATAGACAATGGAAAAATCACTCTCCAGAATGTCTGCAGAGGGGATGCTCCCAAATCATGGGATGCTTCAACCAGATTGCGCGGGAATGTGTTCGAGCGCAGCGTAGATCGGCAGAACCGCAAACGGCGTGTAGATGTGGGTGAGCGTAAGCACGATTGCGAATGGACTGTAGAGCAGAAATTCCAGCGGATGTTTCGTAAGGTGCAACGTACTGCAACAAAGTGTTGAGTACTCCGTCACTGCCCAGGATTGTTTTCCACGCATACGCGCGAACCAAATAGCTGACCCAGAGCGGAATAATTACCAACTGGTAGAAAAGATCTTTTCTCGCGCCCGAATAAAACGAAAGGTAATAGGCCAGCGGGTAACCCAGCAGCAGGGAAAAGATCATGACGCGAGCCGCAATCCACATGGATCGAAAAAGAGTTTGCAGGTAAACGTTCACGCGGAAAAGTTCGCGGTAGTTGTCCAGCGTCCAGGAGTGAACGATCGTTTGTGACGGTGAGACCGACCAGAAGCTGTAGCACAAAAGCAGCGCATAGGGGACCAGCAGGAACAGCGCTACCCAGAGCAGCGGCGGCAAGGTGACGGCGGCGCGATATGCGCGGGAAAACATCTTCTTGCTTAACCTCTCTCCGGGGATTCGCGGACCGGCACCGCATCGGCCGGATAAAATTCCAAATGCAAATCCCCTACCCGGTTCTCGCGAGTCGCAGTTCTCACCGATAGAGTGAGTCCATCTCCACAGACAACTTGCAATAACTCCGTAGCGCCATGAAATGCCTGGTGCTGAATTTTGCCGTCGAAGGTGACAACGTTAGTGTCCGAACCATTACCAGGATCGCTTACGATTCGAATATTCTCCGGACGCAGGGAAAACAAAGCAGGGACCCTCCGGGAGGCCGACTTTCCAGGAGAGCGAGTTGCAACGAGCGATACCAGATTTTATTTCGCCGCGAAGCAGATTGGTGTGGCCGATGAACTGCGCCGTATACGCGGTCGCGGGATGGCTGTATATTTCGCGTGGTGACGCCACTTGTTCCAATTCGCCCATGCGCAAGAGCGCAATGCGGTCCGACATGACCATGGCTTCTTCCTGGTCATGGGTCACAAACACGAAAGAAATTCCGACCTCCCGTTGCAGAGATTTGAGCTCAACCTGCATTTGCCGGCGAAGATTGGCGTCCAGGGCGGAGAGCGGTTCATCCAGCAGCAACAGCCGTGGCCGATTTACCAGGGCGCGAGCCAGGGCAATGCGCTGCTGTTGTCCGCCGCTGATTTTGGCTGGCTTCGATTTGGCGAAGGCGGTCATCTTAACCATGGCCAGCGCCTCTGACACGCGAGCCGTAATCTCGTCCTTCGGCAACTTCGCCACGCGCAGCCCGTAGCCCACGTTTTCTTCGACACTCAAGTGCGGGAAGAGAGCATAGTGTTGAAACACGGTATTGACGCGGCGTCGGTACGGCGGCAACAGATCAAGCCGTTCGCCTTCCATCAGGATTTCGCCCGAAGTAGCGCTCTCGAAACCCGCGATGATGCGCAACAGCGTCGTCTTGCCCGAGCCGCTTTCTCCGAGAATCGTCAGAAACTCGCCTTCCGCAATTTGCAGCGAGATGTCCCGAAGGACAGGATTCTTTCCGAAAGACTTTGCAACATTTCGGATGGCGAGCAATGGTTGCGCGCTCGACTTGTTCGAACGAACGATCGCCGGTTCGGTAGTCGTAGCCATGTTTGTTTAAGTGGCAACCGCCTCGGAGGGCGGGTGTCCAACCGCGCACACTTCCCACCCGCGAACCGGGCGAGGACACCGGTCCTCCACTCGCTATTGCGCCGCCTTTACTTCATTCCAGATCTCAACGTACTTAGGGCGGCGCGGAACGTCCTGCCAAAAATAGATGTGCCTCTGATAGTTGTCCACGTCATCAAGATGCAAGCTCTTGACTTGTTCGGGCGTCATGAATTGCGCCGCCTGCGGATTCGCCGGCGTGTAACCAGTCACATCCGCAACCTGCTTTTGCGTCTGGGCTTCGATCATGTATTCGAGAAACTTGTAGGCCAGTTCTTTGTTCTCGCTTCCGGCGGTAACCATCAAATGGTCGATCCAGCCAGTAGTATTTTCTTTCGGGATGGTTTCGCCGATAGGAAAATTGAGCTTGCGAAGCTGGTTGGTCATCAGCGGCCAACCCATCGCCAGAGTAACCTCGTGGTTCTGAAACAGATTCGTGAGCTCGCCTCCACTGGACCACATCTTGCGGATATTGGGTTTCAACTCCAGCAGCTTTTTCTTGACCGCATCCAACTCCGCATCGCTGAGGTTATAAAGGTGAGTGGGATCAGGTTTGTCGAAGCCGAGAACCTGTGCCGCCATGTAGACCGTGGAGAGCTCGTCCCAAACGGAAATCTTGCCACGGTATTTCGGATCCCAGAAAATATTCCAGCTGTCCGGCGGTTGCGGAAACGCCGTGCTGTCATAAAGCAACGGGTTAGGCCCCCACATAAAAGGCACACCGTAAACCTGATCCTTGACGCGTACCAGGGGCAGGGAAGTGAGCTGGGGCGAAAGCTGGTTGTAGGCTGGGAACCTGCGAAAGATCAAGCGGGGCGGCCAATCCAGCCTTAGCGATCGAAGTGGCGACGTCGCTCGAAGGAGAAATCACATCGTAGTTGCCTGCGCTGCCTCCGCGCAGCTTGGCGACCAGTTCGTCGCTCGAACCCATGTACGAAACCGTAACCTTGCAATGGTTTTGCTCCTCAAAGCCCCGCACGAATGACGGGTCGGCGTAGCCCTCCCAGACCAGCAGGTTGAGCGTAGGAGTTTTCTTCGTAGCAAGCACCAAGTATGAAGAACGGAAGCCGCCAACAGCGTGGTCGAGAAAACGTCGGATCATCAGTAAGCCTCCACACTCCCTGCCATTAGCATTCGCGCATCTCTTGCCTAGAACGTTGGCGGAGTGTTCACCCAAAGTACCCGGGTTTCGGTCCGGCCCGGATTGAACCAACGATGCGGCGTGGCGCTCTCAAAATAAAAACTGTCGCCCGGCTTCAAGCCGATACTCCACTTCCGCTACTGAAATATGCAATCGCCCCTGCAGGACGTGCAAAAATTCTTCGCCTTCATGGGTGTAGGATTCGCCGCTGCCCGCGCGGGGAGCAATGCGAAACAGATGCGGCTCCATCACCGTGTTTCCCCACGCCAGCAACTCCATGCGCACGCCCGGTCCAGCCTCGAGGACTTTCGCTTGTGCGACGGAACCAATCGGCTATTCGACTCAGCCGCATCGAAAAAATCAAGGATGTTGGTCTTGTAGAATCGCGCCAGCTTTCGTAGAGTGCTCACTGACGCGCTCATGTGGGAACGCTCGAGCGCACTGAGAAATCCCACGGAGATACCAACCCGTTTTGCCACTTGCGCTAACGACAATCCGCGCCGCAAGCGCATTTGGCGCAGGTGTACACCGATGGCCGCCGCTGCCGTTCGTGGCCTGGCTCACCAAGCCTTCGCGCTTGAGCAATTGCGCGATAGCAGGCGCGTTCAGCCCGCGCACCTTTCGCAAGAATCGTGCGCGCTTGAGCAGCTTTACATCCTCGGGTGTATAAAGGCGGTATTTGCTGATGCTGCGATGAGGCCGGGTGAGGCCCAGGCTTTCCCATGACCGAATCACCGACGGAGACACGCCCACCAGGCGGGCCACATCGCCGATTTTCAAGTAAGGTTTTGGATCGGCAGCCTTCATTTCTAAGACTACGCTCCCATGTTTCTCGCAGGCTTGCTCATAACGCCATTTTTTGCTTGACAGTTATGCTGAAGGTTCTCTAACCTTGCGCGATTATAGCAAGGTTTGATTTTCGCGCAAGCATTGTTCGTTCGCAATCTTCCACCCTGAATCGGGAGGTGCTCAATGCATTCGTCGCTGACGCATCGTGCGCTGGCTTTCTTGCTCGCACTCGGCTTTCTCACTCTTCCTGCGTTCTCCCAGAGCACCAGTGGCCGGATCGTCGGGCGTGTCGCTGATCCCACGGGCGCTGTTCTCGCGAACGTAAAGATCACGTTGATAAATGAGGCGACCGGCGCCAGTCGCGACACTCAGACAAATGCAAGCGGCGATTTTAATTTTGTGGAAGTCGTGCCGGGCAGCTATCGCGTCGAATTTGAGCTGACTGGTTTCAAGAAGAATGTGCAGACCAGCGTGCTTGTGAATGTCAATCAGGTAGTCACGCTCAACTCGGTTCTGCAAATCGGTGCGTCGCAAGAAGTCGTGGAAGTTACGTCCGAAGCTCCTCAGGTCGACACCACCAGCACTCAACTCGGCGCCGTCATCAATGATCGCTCGGTGAACGAGCTGCCGTCTGAACACGCGCGACACTTATCAATTCCTGCAACTGCAGCCCGGCGTGCAAGCGCAGCTCGGAAATGGCAATGGCAGCCTATTTTACGGATCGCAGGACACGGGTTCGGTCTCGGTGAACGGTGGCCGCACCCGCGCCAACAACTTCAGCGTGAACGGCGGCGACGCCAACGATCAGTTCGTGAATCTTCCGACCATCCAGCCGTCTCCGGACAGCGTCGAAGAATTTCGCGTCATCACCAACACCTTCGACGCGGAGTACGGCCGCAATTCGGGTTCGGTCGTGAACGTAATCACGAAATCCGGCACCAATGCTCTTCATGGCGATCTTTTACGAGTATTTCCGCAACACGATTCTGGACGCGCAAGGATACTTTGACATTCGACGCGAGCCGCAGTGGAATCAGAACCAGTTCGGCGGGACCATCGGCGGGCCCGTCAAGAAAGACAGTAGTTTTTTCTTTGTTTCCTATGAAGGGCGTCGTATCCGCGAGGGAATTCCCGGCGACGTGCTGAACGTTCCCACCCAGGCGCAGCGGGGCGGGGATTTCTCCGGAGTCGGCGGCTTTGCCAACGGCGGCTCTATCACAGACGGGTTTGTCGCGAGCGCCTCAACGGTCGAGCCAATGGCGGCACGGGCTGCTGCCGAATGCGATTAACGCGCTCGGTGGCACGACGCCAGCTGCCGGTGTCGCCTGGTCGTCGATCTTTCCGACCGGAGTGATTCCGGCTGCGTGCCAGGATCCAGTCGCCGCAAACCTGATGCAGCAGTTTGTTCCCTCCCAAAACGCGGAGCAGGGCTAACCAATCTGTTCCCGTGAGCACTGATAACGAGGATCAGTTCACTGTCCGCTTCGATCAGAAGATCACGAGCCGTCAGAATTTCAGCGCCTACTACTATTTCAACGACATTCGCCAGTTGCAGCCGTACAACGATTTTGAGGCGGCTGGTGCGACCGTGCCCGGCTTCGGTAACTTTAACAACAACCGTTATCAGCAATGGAATTTGACCCACACCTGGACCATCACCAACGCCCTGGTGAATGAGGCGCACTTCAATTACATGCGGGAGGGCCAGCTTGGCTTTCTGAAACCGCAGACCACGATGCTGGTTACTTCTTCGTGCACAGGCGCGGCTTCGCCTTTTGCTTTACCGGCGTCTCGGATTCTGCCCCGATCAAAGCCTGCTTGCCTCTTCTGGCATCGCGCCCGGCAAAGGCGGAATCACTCCAGGTTTGCCCTCGACCCTCACTGGGGTTCCTTACGTCAATATCGGTGGCGGCGCCGTATTGGCAACAACTTCGAAGGTTTCCTTCCGCAGGTCGGAAATAGCTTTCAATGGTCGGATAATTTGACCTGGGTGAAGGGCAATCACACTTTCAAGTTCGGCGTCGATATCCGCCGAGCACGCTTCGATCAGTATTATTATTTCGACGTCAATGGCGAATTTACCTTCAACAACTCCGGTCCAAATGCGATCATTCCCGGGGATGGCGATAATTATGCGGAATTCCTGCTGGGCTGACCGACACTTATACTCAGGGCTCCGGTCAGCGGGAAGACATTCGTGCAACTTCGGTCTATCCGTTCGCGCAGGATAGCTGGAAAATCAAGCCAAACCTGACTCTGAACTACGGCCTTCGCTGGGAACTCGACACTCCGCCGACCGATATCAGCGGACACGTCGAAACCTTCCGGCCCGGGCAGAACTCCACGTTTATCCTTGTGCTCTGTCTGCCCAAGGTCGAGACTGAACTTCGGCGGTCGACCAGCACAAGCTGCACTGCCGCCGGCGTCAGCCGACAGGTTTGGTTGTGCCCGGAGACCGGGCGTTCCGCCGGTCATGACGAGCACTTATTACAATGCATTTGCGCCACGAATTGGGATCGCATGGAGCCCGAATCCAGCGGCGGTTTCCTGGGAAAGTTTGGCAACAATGGCAGCGACCAGCATTCGCACTGGCTGGGGAATTTTCTACAATCCGATTGAAGAACTCGTGATGGCACAATTCGGTGCCGAGCCGCCTTTCGGCGGCAGCTCTTCTCTGTACGATACCTTTTTAACACTCCATTCGTTAACCAAGGCGGCTACGTCCGTCCAAATCCATTCAACGGAATTCTCACGCCGACGAAAGGGTCGCCTGTTGATTATTCTTTGTTCCGTCCGATGCTTCTCTACGGCGAATTCCAGCCGCACATTCGCACGCAATACACTGAGCAATACAACCTGACATTCAGCACCAACTCACCAAAACATGATGTTCCAGATCGGATACGTTGGTTCGGAAGGTCACCGGCTGCTCGCCTCATACGACATCAATCCATCCATTCCGCAAACTTGTCTGGACATCACGAGCATCGCAAACGCCAATGCCGCACAATGTGAGCTCATATGGTACACCGGCAACCGTGCGGATCCGTTCCTTGAAGATAGCCAATGGAGCGTGACCGTTCCCAATGGTTTCCCGTTCCACATGCCCAGCGGCGCATCGTGAAGGTGCGGGCCAAACCCTGCATTTCGTTGGACTTGCGTCCTTATTCGTCGCCAAGCTGCAATGCTTTTACCGGTACCGGCTGTCCGCTGGATGGCGTTCCAGTATTTAGCGACATTTTCGCTGAAGACACCGTCGCCAACTCAAGTTACAACGCGCTCGAAGCCATGCTCGAAAAGCGCTTCTCGCACGGCCTGCAGTTCCAGGCGTCTTACACCTTCAGCAAGTCTCTCGATGATGGATCAACATTCGAAGAAACATTAGATCCGTTTAATCATGCTGCAAGCCGCGCCCTTTCGCTGTTCAACTCCAAGCAGCGCTTTGTCGTCAGTTATGACTGGGAAGTTGCCGATACGCCAGAGCACAAAGGATTTAGGGGTAAGATGGTAGAATGACTGGGCCATCTCCGGTATTACTCAATTTCAGAGCGGATTTCCCATCCGTCTTGACACCGAAGATGACACCGAACTGATTGCCAGCATCTTCTTTCTCGGCACGGAAGCGCCGAGCTTGGTAGCGCCATTCCAGAAACTGAATCCAAAAACCAATGGCAATTTCTTGTTCAACCCCAACGACTTTCGCGACCCGCCGCTCGGCCAGTTCAATAACGGGCACGCAGCGCAGTATCTGTTGCGGCCCAGGGCTTAAACGATTGGGATTTTGCCATTCATAAAAAGTTTCCGATTGACGGAAGACAAGCTATTTCCAGTTCCGCGCGGAGCTATTCAACATCTTCAATCACACGAACTTTTACAATCCGGACGGTCATTTCTCCGACGGTCCGACTTAGTTTGGTAAGATCACCCAGGCGCAGGATCCGCGCCTGGTGCAGTTCGCGTTAAAGTTCATTTCTAGCCTGAAACCGAGCGGCTCCGGCTGCCCGGACACATTCTAATGGCCGCACAGGCGGCTTGAGATTCCTGGAGACCCGGATGTACCCCGAATTGCAAAAGGAGCTCGATACCTTCGAGCGTCGCACGCCCAAGTCCGCCGAATCCCACCAAAAAAACCTGAAGCGCATTCCCCTCGGCGTGGCCAGCAATTACCGCGCCTACGATCCTTATCCGATATTCGTCAAAGAAGGCAGCGGCTCGCAATTCCGCGATCTCGATGGCAACGATTACCTCGATCACAATCTTTGTTTCGGCGCGCTCATGGCCGGACACTGCCATCCCGCGGTCATGAAGGCCGTCGAAAAGCGTCTGTGCACCGGAACCATGTTCGGCATGCCGCATGACATGGAATGGGAGCTGGCCGAAGAAATATGCGATCGCTTTCCGGTTGAGATGGTCCGCTTCGGCAGCAGCGGCACCGAAGCCACGATGCACGCGATCCGCCTGGCGCGCGCCGCAACCGGCCGTGACAAGGTTCTCAAATTCGAAGGCGGATACCACGGCCTGCACGACGCCGCCCTGGTCAGCGTGAAACCCCATGCCCCAGAGTTCGGTGATGTCGAATGCGCCTACGTCGGTGCCCGGTGGTCTTGGCGTGTCCCAAAGCCAGCATCGCCAACATCCCCGTCGCCACTTTTAACGACCTCGCCAGCGTCGAACTTCGCTTCAAAGAGAATCCTGGACAAATCGCCGCCATCATTCTTGAACCCATCATGATGAATGTCGGCCTCTGCATTCCGCAGCGCGGATTCCTGGAAGGCCTGCGCGAAATCTGTGACCAGGAATGGCGCTCTGCTGATCTTCGACGAAGTCAAAACCGGCGCGAAGCTTGGCTGGGGTGGCGCCTCCGAATACTTCGGCGTGAAGCCCGACATGATTTGTCTCGCCAAATCAATCGGCGGCGGTTTTCCGCTTGCCGCATTCGGTGCGCACAAGTCCGTGATGAATCTGATCTCGGAGCACAAGGTTTTTCACGGCGGCACCTACAACACGAATCCGGTCTCAATGGCCGCAGGCCTCGCGACCTTTCGCGAAGTGCTCACGCGCGCGAACTACGCTCACGTGGACAAGCTGAGCCAAAAACTTACCGCGGGCTATCGCAAAACCATCGCGAAAGTTGGCCTGCAGGCCTACATCGCGAGCGCAGGCGCGAACGGAGCTCTCATGCTTTATCCGAAAGAGATCCGTAACTATCGCGATTGGACAACGATCGACATCGACCTCTGGCGCCATTACTGGTTCGCCATGGTCAACCGAGGAATCATGCCGCAACCTTACTGGTGGGATGAGCAGTGGACGATTTCGGTCCAACACACCGACGCCGATATTGACAAGCACCTTGCAGCGTTCGAGGATGTGGCGCTTGCGCTCGCGAAAGCCCAGCAGGAACGCACAGCCGAAGTAGTGGCGCATTGAAATCATCTGGGGACAGCCGCCCCGGCTGTCCCGCGGAGGAAAGCTCCGAAGCGCTTTTGTATCGTAGCTGCACACAAGTTTTTTGGTGTCGCAGCGCTTTCAGCGCTGCGACACCGCCATCGAATAATTGAGGGGCTTGAGCCCCTCAAAACTGGGAGCAGATTTGCCCGACAATGCCCAAGACGCCAACCAGCCTCACCTGAAGCGCGTCCTCGGCCGCGGCGACCTGGTGCTGCTCTTCGTGGTCGCCGTTTTCAACCTAAACGTAGTCCCTTCGATCGCAGCTAACGGCGGCGTCACCGTCTGGCTCTGGATTATCGCCTTGCTTCTTTTTTTCTGGCCGCAGGGAATCGCCGTCATCGAACTGGCTCATCGCTATCCCGGAGAAGGTGGCGTGTACTTGTGGGCCAAAGAAGTCTTTGGCGACTTTCACGGCTTCCTCTCCGGCTGGTGTTATTGGACCAACAACATGCTCTACGTCCCCACGGTGATGCTGTACTTCGTCGGCGTCTCCGTCTTCGCGATGGGCCCGGGCCACGCGGCGCTTGCTGACGATAAGACTTTTGCCATGGTCGCATCGGTTGCTTTGCTGGTGTTGCTCACCGTGCTCAATATCGTTGGCCTCAGCGTAGGAAAGTGGCTGAACAATTTGGGCGGGATCGGCACCTTCGTTGCGGCCGCTGTGCTCATTGGGTTGGGTGTAACCGTCTGGTCGCGCTTTGGCACCCCAGTCACAGCCGCGGATTTCAAAATTCCCGCAGACCCCAAGTTCGTTTTAAATTCATTCGGCGTAATTTGCTTTGGCCTGGTGGGACTCGAACTCGCTTCCGTGATGGGTGACGAAATCCGCGATCCCCAGAAGACCCTGCCCGGAGCAGTCGCCTGGGGTGGCGTGATCTCCGGCGCTCTCTACGTAGGCGCGACTCTAACGATGCTGGTTGCCATCGGAAAAAACGACATCAACGTCCTGCAAGGAATTGTACAGGCGGTCAGCCAAATGGCTGGCAAAGTCGGAGTCGCCTGGATCATCGCTCCTTTCGCCGTCATGCTGAGTTTGTCGATTGCGGGAATCGGTTCTGCATGGATGGGTGGCTCGGCCCGCATCCCATTCGTCGCCGGCCTTGATTCGTACATGCCTGCGGCGATGGGCAAGGTTCATCCAAGATACGGCACTCCTTACGTAGCTCTGATTGTGCAGGGATTGGTCTCGCTGGTCCTGATCGTCCTTAATTTCACACTTTCGGGCGGTGTGCAGGAAGCGTTTCAGAAAATGCTGTCAGCAGCAGTCGTGTTGCAGCTGGTTCCGTTTCTTTACGTCTTCGGGGCATTGATCAAGTTTGCCGTGCGTGGCTCGCTCCAAGGATGTTATGGCCGGAGCACGCTGATGTTCGCCGGTGTTAGCCGGACTCGTCACAACGATCCTGGCAATCGTCGTCGCCTTTTTCCCAGCGAAACAAATTACGTCACTGTGGAAGTACGAAGTCAGTATGTTCGGCATCACGCTCGGCTTTATCGCACTGGCGGTATTTTTCTTCTTTGGGTACAGCCGTCTGAAAACGCCGGAATCGGTTCCGATTGGAGCAACAGACTCGCCCGCAAGGGCAGCCAACGGGAGGGCACAACTTTAGTTGTGCCGCAGAAATTGAAACGGGAGGGCACGACTTCAGTCGTGCCACTGAAGCAAAACAATGTCGGGCCTTTAGGCCCTGAGGGAGAAGTAAGGAGATTAAATTATGCCCGGCGGAGTGAAAACTGACGTTCGCAGCTATCAGATGTACGTCAACGGCGAATGGGTGGACAGCAAATCCAACAAGACGCTTCCGGTTTACGATCCTGCTACTGAAGAAGTGATCGCCCAGGTTCCCGAGGCGAATGCCGATGACGTCAATCGCGCCGTAGCCGCCGCCAAAGCCGCATTCGATAACGGACCATGGGCTTCGACCACCGCGCAGGAACGAGGACGCGTCCTGTTCCGTCTTGCCGATAAAATCCGCCAGAATTCAGCCATGCTGGCAGAATTGGAATCGCGCAATACCGGCAAACCCATCGTCGAAGCCGAATTCGACATCGCTGACGTAGCCACATGCTTCGAATATTACGGCGGGCTTGGCAACTAAAATTCTTGGATACGTCAATCCGGTTCCAGATAACGCCGTGAGTCTGACTTTGAAAGAACCCATCGGCGTTGCCGGGCAGATTATTCCCTGGAACTATCCACTGCTCATGGCAGCGTGGAAACTCGCGCCAGCGCTGGCCGCCGGCTGTACTTGCGTGCTCAAGCCCGCCGAGCAAACGCCCATCACTGCACTCGAAATGGCCAATTGGTTCGCCGACGTCGGCCTGCCGCCGGGAGTTGTCAACGTCATCACGGGTTTCGGCGAAAGCTGTGGCGCTCCTCTCGTCCAGCATCCCGACGTGAACAAGATCGCCTTCACCGGCAGCGCCGCCGTCGGCAAAATCATCGTCAAGCAGGCGGCCGATACAGTGAAGCGAGTCACGCTCGAACTCGGCGGCAAATCACCCAACATCTTTTTCGCCGATGCCGATTTCGAAGCTGCCATCGACGGCGCGCTCTTCGGCGTCTTCATCAATCAAGGCGAGGTGTGCTCCGCCGGCAGCCGCATCCTGGTGCAGAAGCCGATCTACAAAAAGTTTGTGGATGCGATGACCGAGAAAGCTAAGAAGATCAAGCTGGGTGCGCCTCTCGATCGCGACACCAAGATGGGCCCGGTAGTCAGCAAAGATCAATATGAACGAGTCCGGTCGTATCAGGAACTTGGCAAGAAAGAAGCCAAGCTGGCCATCGGGTGGCGGACGCGCCGAGAAGTTCGCCAAAGGCTACTACATCGAGCCGACTATCTTCTACGACGTGACCAACAACGATCGCATCGCCCGCGAAGAAATCTTTGGCCCTGTCGCTGCCGTGATCCCATTCGAAGACGAAAAAGACGCGTTGAAAATCGCAAACGATTCACCCTACGGCCTGGCCGCTGCGGTTTGGACTCGCGACATTTTCAAAGCATTCCGCATGGTGAAGTCGCTTCGCGCCGGAGTCGTCTGGGTCAACCACATGCAACCGACTTATGTCGAAGCACCCTGGGGAGGTTACAAGCAATCCGGCTTCGGTCGCGAGTTGGGGCCTTGGGGAATCGAAGAATATCTCGAAACCAAACAAGTTCACATCAATTTAAACGAAGCCCCAATCGGCTGGTACTAAGAACTGAGAACAGTGAACTGAAAACTGGTTTTAAAAAACAGGAAATTCAGATGTCGACCATTCAACTCAAAACCCCAATCCCCGGACCAAAGTCCAAAGCGCTAGCAGAGCGCCGCAACACCGCCGTGCCGCGCGGCCTCTCGCATGGAACCCCGATGTATGTCGCCAAAGCCGAAGACGCCTGGCTAGAAGATGTCGATGGCAATCGCTACATTGATTTTGCCGGCGGCATCGGCTGCCTCAATGTAGGACATCGTCGAGAGCCGGTGATCACGGCCGTGCGCGAACAACTCGAAAACTTCTTGCACACATGCGTGCAAGTCACACCGTATGAAAACTACATCCGCCTGGCTGAGCGGATGAACGAAGTCACACCCGGCAAGTTCCCGAAGAAAACGCTATTCGTCAACAGCGGAGCTGAGGCGGTAGAGAATGCGGTCAAGATCGCCCGCGCCCACACCGGACGCTCGGGCATCATCGCCTTCGAAGACGCTTTCCATGGTCGAACGATGATGACCTTGGCCCTCACCAGCAAAACTCATCCATACAAGGCAGGCTTCGCGCCCTTTCCCGGTGACGTGTATCGCATTCCGTACGCATACTGTTATCGCTGCTCCTACTCATTGAAATATCCATCGTGCGATCTTTTTTGTGCCCGCCATCTCGAAGACACTTTCAAACGCGTAGTCGCATCCGAGGATGTTGCTGCAGTGATCGCAGAGCCGGTGTTGGGTGAAGGAGGGTTCGTTGTCCCTCCACCTGATTTTTTCCGCGTGCTGATCGACATCTGCCGCAAGCACGGCGTTCTCTTTATCGCAGACGAAGTTCAAAGCGGCTTCGGCCGAACTGGCAAGCTGTTTGCCAGCGAGCACTACGGCATCGAACCCGACATTCTGGTTACGGCGAAATCGCTCGGCGGAGGTTTGCCGCTGGCTGCGATCACCGGCCGCGCCGAAATTATGGACGCCCCGGGACCGGGAGGTCTCGGCGGCACATTCGCCGGCAACCCGCTTTCCTGCGCTGCGGCATTGGCAGTGTTGGATATTTTCGAGCGTGAAAATTTATTGACTCGCGCCAACGAAATCGGAAACAAATTCCAGAAGCGCGCCAAAGAATGGCAGAAGCGTTGGCCGATTATCGGCGACGTGCGCGGCTTAGGTGGAATGCAGGCGATCGAGCTCGTGAAGTCCTCCGACAAGCGTGAACCCGCCGCCGAAGAGACCAAAGAAGTGACGCGATACTGTTACGAGCACGGTTTGATTACAATCACGGCGGGCTCGTATTCGAATGTGATTCGCGTTCTCGTTCCGCTGGTCGTGACCGACGAGCAGATGGATGAAGCGTCTCGACGTGTTGCAATCCGCGCTGCACACGGTGTCGGAGAAACGGGGCGCTGTTGCCGTGACAATGATCACGTAGCGGCGGACGCCCTCGTCCGCCATCCGAGCAAAGCTTGGCGGAATCCGAACATAGCAAGCTACGTCTCTACAGAAAAACGCACGCGCTTGGACGTTGCTCGCAACGTCTCTCAATTTCTTCGCGATAGCAGAGGTTTTAAAAATGACCGTCGCAGCACCACCGATAACAAAAGTTCCATAACTACGTCAACGGCCAATGGGTCGAATCCACTGCCGCTGAATGGTTCGACGTCACCAATCCCGCGACCGGCGAGATATCGCGAAAGCCCCGCTCTCCGATGCCGCCGAAGTTGCGGCCGCCGTGGAAGCCGCCGCCACTGCGTATCCCGAGTGGCGACGCACGCCTCCGGAAGACCGCATCCAGCCTCTGTTCAAGCTGAAGCAGCTTCTGGAAGACCACGTCGACGAACTCAGCCGCATCATCACGCAGGAAAACGGCAAGACGTTTCACAGAGGCCAAGGCTGAGTGGCGGCGGGCCATCGAGAACGTCGAAGTCGCCTGCGGCATTCCGATGATGATGCAGGGCTACAACCTCGAAGACGTCGCGCGCGGCATCGACGAAATCATGATCCGCCAACCGCTCGGCGTGGTTGCGGCGATCACGCCGTTCAATTTTCCGGGCATGGTGCCGTTCTGGTTTTTGCCCTACGCGATTGCCTGCGGCAACACGTTCATCCTCAAGCCCTCGGAGCGCGTGCCGCTCACCATCCAGCGAACTTACGAATTGCTCGCTGCAAACTGGCTTGCCCAAGGGCGTCGTCAATCTCGTCAACGGCGGAAAAGCCGTAGTCAATGCATTGCTCGATCATCCCAAAGTGCGCGCCATCAGTTTCGTTGGATCGACGCCGGTTGCCAAATACGTTTATGACGCGGCAGGCGAAAACGGAAAGCGCGCGCAGTGCCAGGGCGGCGCGAAGAATCATGTCATCGTTCTGCCCGACGCCGACATGAAGATGGCAACCCAGATCATCAGCGACAGCGCCTTCGGCTGTGCTGGCCAGCGCTGCCTCGCAGTCTCGGTCGCGGTAACGATCGGCGAAGCGCAGAAAACTTTTCGCGATGCAATCGCCGAATCCGCCGCGAACCTGCGCGTAGGCAACGGCCTCGACGAAGGCATGCAGATGGGCCCGGTCATTAGCGAACAGAGCAAAGCGCGCATCGAGTCGTTGATCGCGGCGGGCGAAAAGCAAGGCGCGAAAGTTCTGATTGACGGACGGAATCCGAAGATCCCGAAGTACGAAGCAGGGAACTTCGTGAAGCCGACGATTCTCGACGATGTTTCTCCTACGAGTGAAGTGGCCGACACGGAAATTTTCGGCCCGGTCCTCAGCTTGATCCACGCGCGCGACCTGGATGAAGCCCTGGCATTTCTCGAGCGAAGCAAGTATCGGCAATCAGGCTTCGTTGTTTACTTCGAGCGGCGCAGCGGCGCGGCGATTCCGTTACGAAGCCCCCGCCGGCAATATCGGAATCAACATCGGCGTGGCCGCGCCCATGGCCTACTTTCCCGTTCAGCGGATGGAAAGACAGCTTCTTCGGCATCCTGCATGGGCAGGGCCGCGACGCCGTCGAGTTCTATACCGAAAAGAAAGTGGTGGTAGAACGCTGGGCCAAAGAACACTCGCGCAAGTTTTGATGTGACTGCTTTCCTTTGTGAACCTTCGTGTTCTTTGTGGTTGATGCTTTTGAAAGCCCCATTGAAGAGGAACCAATGTCCGACACCATCCAGAAATACAAAGACTACGTAATGACCGGCTTCATGAAGCAGGTCGTGCCCATTGTCATCGACCATGCCAGCGGCGCGATCGTGACCGACGAAAACGGCCGCGAATATCTGGACTGCTTCTCCGGAATCTCGGTCGTGAACGCCGGACACTGCAATCCCCAAGTAATCGCCGCCGCCAAAGCCCAGATGGACAAGCTGGTCCATTGCTCTTCTTACATCTATCACGTGAAGCCGGTGGCAGATCTGGCCGAAAAGATCGCGCACATCGCCCCGCAGCGGTCTGACTAAAACTTTCTTCGGCAACGGCGGAGCCGAAGCCATCGAAGGTGCCATGAAGCTTGCCCGCCTCTACACCGGCAAGCACGAATACATTTCGCTCCACGCCAGCTTTCACGGACGCAGCTGGGGAACATTAAGCATCACCGGCAACCAAGGCCGCAAGAAACGCGGAGGCCCCTACGCTCCCGGCGTGGCTTTCGCCCCTGCGCCTTACGCCTATCGTTCGCAATGGCGAAACGATCCCGAAGAATGCGGACGCCAGTGTGCCAAAGCCATCGACGACGTAATCCGCTTCGCCACTTCCGGCGACGTTGCCGCATTCATCGCCGAGCCGGTTATGGGCGAAGGCGGCATCGTCGTTCCGCCGCTGAATTATTTCAAAGAGGTGAAGAAAGTCCTCGACCAGCACGGCATCCTCTTCATCGCCGACGAAGTCCAATCCGGCTTCGCCCGCACCGGCAAAATGTTTGCCATCGAGCACTACGGAGTCGTCCCCGACATCCTGGTCACCGCCAAGGGCATCGCCGACGGATTCCCCCTGAGCGCCTTCACCACGCGCCCCGAAATCGCCGCCGCCTTCAAACCCGGCGACCATCTTTCCACCTTCGGAGGCAATCCCGTCTCCTGCGCCGCCGCCCTCGCCAACATTAATTTCATGGAGAAAGAAAATCTCCCCGCCCGCGCCACCGAAACCGGCAACTACGCCATGACCAAACTCCGCGCCCTGCAAAAGCATGGCCCACTCATAGGAGAAGTCCGCGGCCTCGGCCTGATGATCGGCGTAGAACTGGTGAAAGACGAAAAGCTGACCCCAGCCACCACCGAAGCCGAAGCCATCCGCGACGCCCTGCTACGCAACGGCGTCCTGGTCGGCGTAGGAGGCATCTACGGCAACGTGATCCGCTTCCAACCCCCGCTAATCATCACCCGCCAGCAGATCGATCAAGCCATCGACGCATTTGCGGCAGTGTTGCAGGAAGCCACACAGCCGGCCGCAGTGTGAAGCGGGATAGTTGATCACCGGGGTGCCCCGCTCCTTGCGTTTTTTGCAAGGGGCGGGAGCGTTCAACCGTCACATCCTTCGCTGGTCTTTCCTCGTAGCATTGCCAGATGCCAGAGAGGCTCAAGCGATACTACGGAAGCGGAGACCTGCATTACATTACTTGCAGCTGTTACCAGAGAAAGCGCTGGCTCGGCACAGATCAGCAACGTGATTCGTTCTTAAAGATTCTCGAAGAAGTGCGGAACGAGCATCGCTTCGTGGTACTGGGTTACGTGGTAATGCCAGAGCATTTCCACCTGCTGATGAGCGAGCCGCAGGTCGGAGATCCTTCCACGGTAATGCAGAGCGTGAAGCAGCGTTTTGCCCAGAGAGTTGTGCCACGTAGCCGACGCCACAAGAAGGATGAGGGTCTGATTCAGGAGACCAGATCCATGCCAGTGTGGCAGCCACGGTTCTACGATTTCAATGTTTACACGGAGCGTAAACGAGTGGAGAAGCTGCGCTATATGCATTGCAATCCAGTGAAGAGGGAATTGGTGCAGGAGCCAGAGCAGTGGCTTTGGAGCAGCTTCCGTCATTACAAGTATGGAGAGGCGGGGTTAGTTCGCGTCAATGATTGCGACCTCATGCAGATGAGCGTAAGAAGGCAGGCAGTGTAGTCGACGCAGACACCCGCCCCTTGCAAAAAACGCAAGGAGCGGGGCACCCCAATTCTTTCTTCTCCCGTAAGGTACGGGGCACCCGCTTTTTTGGGCGCTGGTGTGAGCGAGAACGCTCGCGCCTACATTGTCGTCGGGCTAGCCGCGGTTCGCTACCTTCCTGCTCCGCAGCCGCCACCAGGCTTCGCGATATTTCTCGAAGCGTCCGCGTGAATTCTTCGACTCGGGGTAGAACAGCAGATTGGAGCGGTTCAGACAGGCCTTGATCGGAATTATGTACCAGAGATTGAGAGGCACACTGTAGACCGCCACAAAATCGATATCCTCCTCTGTATAGAGCACCGCACGGCGCGCCATGTTGATGACGAAACCGAGCCTCTCCGGAGCTACGTATTGGGTTGACTTTACTTGCACCCGCAACATTCGGCGTCCGGCATCCACGGCGAAGTCATAGCGCTCGCTGTCGCCCCAAGGCTTAGACACGCTCAATCCGAGGCTGACTGCTTTATTCAGGAAAGCAGCCTCGGCTTGTTCGCCGGCCCACTTCTGCGTGTTATGCGAGGCTTCTATTGCTTCTACCCACCCCGCAGCCGCAAATATCGTGATCCCCGCCGCTTGCTCGATTTCTATCGTCATTCGAATGTCCTTTTGTCTCAATTTTTCTGCCAGCAACAAAAAAGCGCAGCCCGAGGGCTACGCTGTTTGTTATTAGCATGCAGTTATGCGCTGCGTCTTCATATTATCACATCTGGCGCGAGCGATATCGTCAAAATTTGCGAGAGGGGTGACGGAAGAAATCCGATGACGACCTACGGCTGCAGAAAGCCCGCTGGGCTTGGGAAGTGAGGCTACCGAAGGCGGCAAATAGCCTTGAATCGGCCTGCTACTGTGTGGTAATGTTTCGCGGAATTATCCCTCCGGAGGAGAAACCAATGACACGAATCTTCAAATTCCTCGCTCTGCTCGGATTGGCCGGAATGTTTGCGGTCTCAGCGTTTGCCGCGGAGAAGAAATATCTGGTCACCAACGACGATAACGCTACCGCCAACACAGCAACTTTCTACAGCATCGGCGCGGGCGGCGCGTTGACTCAGGTGAAAGTGGTAAAAACCGGCGGAACCGGCCTGGGCGGCGGCTACTTCGCTGCCCCTCGCGTAGGGGTGCTGCATGACAAAGTGCAGTCCTGTGTGTACATCTCCGACGCTGGCTCCGCCGACGTTGCCGCGATCAGCGAAGCAACCTTGAAGCTAGTTGGAAGGTTCAAGGCCGGCACCAAGGACGCAGGAACCTTCGACGGCGTTGGCCTGATTGCGAACCAGAACTACCTCTATGCAGGATTCACTGGGACGAGCGGGGATCAGGGTAGCGGCAGCATCGCCACCTACAAGATCATGACCGGTTGCAAGCTGAAATATTTGAAATCAATCCCTGCGAAGGGCCTGGGCTCCGGCTCTTTTGGTATCGGCGCGCCCGACGGTATGGGCTTGCATGGCAAGATCCTAGTTGTTGCCTACGGAGATGGTTCCATCGAATCGTTTAACGTCTCCACGGGGGTGCCGGTTTCAAACGGCGACGAGCAGAACTCCACTGGCGAAGCTGAAAGTCTCTACCCGGCTGGCGTAGACATTTCAGCCGATGGCAAGTTTGCAATCTTTGGCGATATTCCAGTCAGCGCCTCCTACACGTCGATCGAGGTTTCCAACATCTCTAGCGGCAAACTCACCAAGACCAAAGTCTATGGCGGGTCGGGCGGCGGACTGGGCACAGGCGTGAATTCCAACAATGTGGAGCTCAGTCCAGACGAGAGCCTCATCTATGTCAACAACAACGGTTACAGCAATGGCACGGCAGGAGGCACAGTCACTGCGGTTTTCTTCAATAAAACGACGGGTAAGGTTTCCAAAGGATGCCTTTCGCCCGTACTCGAGGGTTACGGCTCGGAATGGTTCTACGGCAGCGGAGTCGCTCTGGCGAATAACGCCTCCGGCACAGGCAGCCAGGTATACGTTGGTGAAACCGCGTTCAGCGGCACCGACTCCTGGATTGGTGTAGTCGATGTCACTTCAACAGGAAAAACCTGTAGCTTGAAGGAAGCGACTCACTCCTTTGTGCTGGATGGGCAAACGGGCAATCTGGAATCGATAGCGTCATGGCCGCCACGAGCGTTTTAGTGTCTGTGGCCTGAAAGGGGTAGCCCACCCTTTCAGGCCACACAAAAGCAAGTGGCTAACCCTCCTCAGGGTACCGGCACGAGCAGCGTCTTGCTGATCACGGTGGTGAGGCCGTCCAACGTATCCATCAGGCCTGAGGCCAGCAAGGGAAGCCCGCGGAGTTGCCAAAGATGTTCGGCGTTTTGCCATGCTGCCTCGCGCGCCGCACTCACGTTCCAAGCCGCGATCGTATCCTCCAGACGCGAGACCGGCGGCAATGCATCTCCAAGAAGGCGGACATTTAAAGTCTGCTTGGCGGATTCAACCAGGCCATCCAGCGTGGAATTGAGGGCTGTGTAGTCGTTGTAGTTTGCGCCACCGTGATCCGGAGTGGTTCCCGTGACCTGACAGGTGCTTACGATGGCTTCAGGAAGATCGTGATTGATATGCGCGTTGATGCCAGCGAGCGCGAACTGGATGCGTGCAATTGCGGCCTGGTCGCGGCTATTAAACAGGGCCTGCCAGCAATCGGGTGTTGCCTGGCCTGTGAGTGACGATTCAAGCGCCGAGAAATAGAGGCGCGCAAATTGGACATCGAGCTGTGCCAGCCATGCCGGATCGTTGAATCCGCCGCCGGCAACGCGCGCTTCCACCGCCTGCGTCACCTGCAGATAAAGCCAGTTAAACCATTTCAGGCCGTCTCCGTCGACACAAGTACCGTCGATCGTGTGGAGAGTTTGTAGAACGTCCGGGATAGATTGCGGCGCGGCTTGAACGGCGGCGAGCAGCGCAGCGTCGTAGGGAAACATGGCCGATTGTACACCGCTACTTTCGACTAGCGCAGGTATGGGCTGGCCCATGCTTTCATCGCAAACAAAAGCCCAGCCCTCTCGCACAGAACGCGAGAAGGACAGGGCACCCGTTCTTGTTGTTTCCGGAACGAAGGAGCGCCAACTTCTCTTCACGCTTTTTTCAGCAAACGGGTAAGCCAGACCAAAATCACGGCGCCAACAAACGCCACAACAATCGACCCGATTAAACCGCCGCCCGGCCAGATTCCCAGCATGCCGAAAACCCAGCCGCCCAGGACGCCGCCGAGGATGCCGAGAATGATGTCGACGAGTACTCCGTACCCACCACCTTTCATCACCTTGCCAGCAAGCCAACCTGCGATGAGTCCAACCACGATCCATGCGATAAATCCCATGTTGACCCTCCTTAAGAATTCGCGTTAAGTGGCCGAACGAAATGTACACCCCACTCCGTCCACGCTCAAGTGCTATCAATCTAAAACGAAGGTGGACCGATTATGAGTGAAGCCTCGGCTGGGCCCATGCTACAAAGAAACATTCAGACTTGAATCAAATGAGTGCGAGTATAATTCGCTGTTGTTTCCGTCCCACGGAATTCCGTCACGATATAAGTGTCAAATAAACCAGTTCAAATGAGGAGGCAACATGCGCACACAGAAGATCTCTATTTCAATCGCTCTCTTGATCGCGTTAGTTTATCGATCGCGTGCTCGCGTCATCCCAGTGACGATTCGATTGCTAAGGACATTCAGAACAAGATCGCGGCTGATCCGGACACAAAAGATTCGCAAGTCAACGTGACCGCGAATCAGGGTAAAGTTACGCTGACCGGCCAAGTCGAAGACTCCGGCAGCGCAGCAGAAGATGGAGCAGATCGCCAAGGACGAGCCGGGAGAGACTGGCGTCGACGATCAGACCGCGGTGCAGGACGCGACGCGATGCGCTGCGCCGGCTCAAGCGATGGCGCCACCGCCTCCTCCACCAGCGCCGAAACCTCAGCCCATTGTTGTGCCCTCGGGAACGGATGCTTACGGTAAGGGTGGGCCAGGCTTTGAGCTCTAAGGACAGTCAGTCGGGCCAGACGTTTCTTGCCACGCTGGCACAACCGGTGAGCGTTGGAGGCAGGACAGCGATTCCTTCCGGAGCAACCATCAGCGGCACGGTGGTGAGCGCGAAAGCGAAAGGCAAAATCAAGGGTGAAGGCGAACTGACGCTCCAGCTCACCAGCGTGACCGTGAAGGGACAAAGCTACACGATCCAGACCGCCGTACTGGAAAACACGGTTAAAGGGAAAGGCAAGCGAACAGCCGCCACAACCGGCGGCGGAGCAGCCGGCGGCGCATTGATTGGCGGGATCGCAGGCGGAGGTAAGGGAGCAGGCATTGGCGCTCTGGTGGGCGCTGGAGCCGGATTGTTCGGTGGGGCGATGACCGGAAACCAGCAAATTGAAATTCCGGCCGAGTCGGCGCTGAGCTTTCCGAATGTCCGCGCCTTTGACTCTGCCGCCGCCGGGCCAATGAGTGGAGTCCCACGAGCCAGCGGCTGACAGCCAACGAGAACTGAGCTGGGGGTCCATGTGCGATTTCGTTTGCCTTGGCAGTTCATTTCTGGTAACGTGCGCCCATTCTCGGGTCGCGTTCCGAAACGAGTGCCAAGGGGGAATCGTTATGGCATTTTGCACCGTGTGTGGCGCTCAGACACCAGATGGTTCCACGGTTTGTCCAGCATGCAGCCGCTCTGGAGCTCCGCCGGTTCGATCGGCTCAGGCCGCGGCAGGCGGGCTCGACTGACAACGTAGCGGGCATGCTGGCTTACGTCACCATTATCCCCGCGATCATCTTCCTGATTATGGAGCCATACAACCGCAGCCGCTTTGTCCGCTTCCATGCCTTCCAGACCATTTTTTTTGCGATTGCGTGGACCGCGCTTGTGGATTGCGCTCTCGAGCTTCGTCGCCCACATTCCTTTCCTCGGCTGGTTGACTATTCTGATCTTCGCCGCTCGTCGGATTGGCGGGTTTCGTAATCTGGGTGGTTCTGCTGCTTAAGGCCAATCAGGGGCAAATGTGGAAGCTGCCGGTGATCGGGGACATGGCTGAAAAACAGGCTGGCGCTTAAACCCTCTACAAAGCATCAACTCTGCGCATCACGGGAGATCCTTCGCGAACTGACAGCCACCGAGAATGACTTCGCCTGAAGATGTGTCTGCATTTGGTCGAGCGTTATCCGCCTTTGTAGCACTGGCATTCCTGATAGCGGATCAGTTGCCAAACCGATGTACTGTCCCACTCCTATTTGTTTTTGATTTGGGCCCGGTTTCGGGTAGTCTGTCTGATCTGGCCAACGGGGGAGACAGGTTTGAGAGTTCGGGTGTTCTATCACGACAAATGTTTTGACGGGGCCTCATCGGCCGCGCTCTTTTCCCGTTTTTACCGCGAACGGATTCGCAACGACGTCCAATTCGTTTTCTCCGGCTTACTGCATCGTGCCGGCGCGCTGTTTGAGGAGAAGAACTTTGATGGCGACGAAAACGCCATCGTCGATTTCAAGTATTCCAGCTCCCCCAAAGATCACATGGTGGTTCGACCATCACGAGAGCGCATTTCTTTCGTCCGCCGATGCCGCTCATTTCGAGCAGGATCAAAGCAATCAAAAGTTCTACGATCCGGATTTCAAATCCTGTACCAGCTTCATCGCCACCATCGCCGAGGAGCGCTTCGGTTTCGATCCCGAGCCCGTCGCCGATCTGGTTCACTGGACCGACATCATTGATGGCGCAATGTATCCCGATGCCCGTACCGCAGTTGAGATGCAGGCCCCGGCCATGAAACTGACCATGGTGATCGAATCGAATCAGACACACGACTTTGTGCCTCGGCTGATCCCGCTGCTCGCCAGCAGGCCTCTGGCTGAGATTATCGAAGAACCTTTTGTCGCGTCACTCCTGCCGCCGCTTCTGGAGCGGCATCAGCGTTCGATGGCCATTCTCGGCGAGCGCATCGAATCGAAAGATGGCACGCTGTTCTTCGATGTCACGGATCATGAACTCGAGGGCTACAACAAATTCGTTCCGTACTATCTGCATCCGGAATCGATCTACAGCGTGGGACTGAGCAAGAGCAGTTTCCGGGTGAAAGTTTCCGTGGGATCGAATCCCTGGGCGCCGTCGGAGCCGGTCGTCAACCTGGCCAAGATCTGCGAGCGCTATGGAGGAGGCGGGCACGCTCGGGTGGGTGCCATCTCGTTCGACGTCAACAAACAGGAAGCCGCGCGCAACGCAGCCCGCGAAATTGTGGATGAATTGCGCGCTGCGGTCCGCTGCCAAGGGGAATGATTCGAGACGCTGGACCGCCAGCCAATTCTCGTGATCGCCAGCGCCACTTTCGATCCTATTCTGCGAACCGAGCACTTGGGCCGCGTCGGTCGAAAGATAAAGTTCTGGTCGAACGATGCAGCTTCGAAGTTCATACCGGCGAAGTTCTGGCCATCGTTGGTCCCAGCGGCGCCGGAAAAAGTTCCTTGCTCCGGCTGCTGAACCGGCTCGATGAACCCACTAGCGGCACGGTTTACGTGGAAGGAACAGACTACCGGCAAATCGCAGCCTCGCGTAGTTGCGCCGAAAGCTGGGCCTGGTGAACCAGCGCCCTTACCTGTTTCCGGGAACAGTGGAGCAGAACCTGCGATTCGGCCCTCTGCAACACGGCGAGTCCTTATCGCAGGAGTCGATCGAACAGCTTCTGGCGCTGTGTCGGACTGAAAGGCTATGCCAGCCGCGACGTCGCCAATCTCTCCGGAGGCGAAGCCCAGCGCGTCTCGGTTGCGCGTACTCTGGCGAACTCGCCGCTGGTTCTTCTCCTTGATGAGCCTACCTCCGCGCTCGATGACACATCCAAGCTGGAGGTTGAATCGTCGATTCAGAGCGTCGTGCACGACCAAGGACTTACCTGCGTGCTCGTTACTCATGACACAGCCCAGGCGGCGCGCCTTGCCACGAGAGCCCTGCTGCTGGAAGCCGGACGCATTGTGCGCGTCGGCCCGATCAACGAGGTGTTGCATGCTTAGGTTTTTCTTTAACAATCAACTGTATCTTGGGTTGGCACAGGCTTTGGTCGCGGCGCTCGCCGCCATGTCGGTCGTGTTGCTGGCCCGCAAACGCGGGATTCATCTGGAGAGCGAAACATTCATCGCGATGGTTCGCGGCATCGTTCAGATTGTTGCCGTCGGGTCCGTCCTTTTGTTATTGCTGCGCAGTCCGCGCTGGACCGGAGGATTTCTTCTCGCCGGGATGATTGTTGCCGCTGGCGCAACCTCGGCACGCCGCGCCAAAGGCATGGCCGGGGCATTTCGCGTTTCCGCGTGGTCGATTGCGCTGGGCGCCGGTTCGATCATCGCGCTGATGACCTGGCTCGGCGTCATCGATACTGCCATCACTTCGCTGGTCCCCGTTGGCAGTATGTTGATCGCCAATGCCATGAACACGAATGGACTGGCGCTCAACCGCTTCCGCTCGGATGTTTTGGCCCATACCGGCGAGATTGAAACTGCGCTGGCTCTGGGAGCCGAAGCCAAGAACAGCGTTTCACCTTACCTGCAGGCTTCCTTTGAAGCCAGTCTGATTCCCGCCATCGACTCCCTGCGTTCGCTCGGAATCGTGTGGATTCCCGGCCTGATGGCGGGTATGCTGCTTTCGGGCGCCCGGCCAGTGTATGCGGCGATCTATCAGTTCGTGGTGCTGGCCATGATTTTTGCCGCTTCGGGACTGACTTCGCTGGTGAGTACACTGCTGATTCGGGACCGGATTTTTACTGCGGCGCAACAATTAAGTTTGCAGCCAGGGAGATAATGTTGTAATGAGTTCTACCGTGCACAGCAAAGTCGCGCCAGCGTCGCCAATGCATCGGGGCAGCCTCCCGGTCCTGCGCATGGTCGCGTCGCTGGAGTTGGCCAAGGGAATGATCGTTTTGCTGGCCGCATGCGGTGTTCTTTTGCTTATACGCCGAGAGGATCCCTGGGATATTGCCGACAGTCTGCTTAAACTGCTTCACATCAGTCCGGATCACCATTTTGCCCAAGTCTTTCTGGACTGGGCCGATTCGTTAACCGCGGCTAGGATATGGACGGTAGCCGGGGCCGCATTGGCGTACTCTGTTTTGCGTTTCGTGGAGGCTTTTGGACTCTGGTATGCCCGAGCCTGGGCGGAGTGGATCGCTCTCATCTCCGGCGCGATTTATCTTCCATTCGAAATCTACAAAGTGATTCACCGGCAGAACTTCTTCCATGTATCCGTCCTGCTCGTCAATGTGGCAATCGTGTTGTACATGGTCTATGAGCTGAAGACCGGGGAAAGCCTTCATCGTATCCGCGAATCGACCTGAATGGTGGGTTCTCGATTAACGGTTCCGAACGCTGGGACGTTCTACTGTTTCCGTTAAATTCGGACGGGTTATGCGGTCGGGACTTGGGTCTCGCGAAACGGCTGGGGCTCGGCGACACTTCGGGGCCGCGCCGTTGGCCGGCTCGCATTCGGCAGAATCGAGAAACGCTTGTGTCATGGCGTTCAGGCTGGCGCTAGACCTCGCCAAGACCCGCAAGAGATACTTTTGCGCGACGGCTCGGTCCGCAGGATGTATCAGCGTCCACCACCGATGCATGGAATTCCGAATTTCCAGTTCGGTTTTTTCACCTTCCACGGCAGCGTCGATAAGTTTGTGCACCTTACTCTTCACTGCCTGGTAGGAAACGGAAATCTCCTGCGCCATGGGGGCTCCCTGGGAAGTGAAAAGTGTGCAAGAACTTGGCCAAAGCAGAGTCGCTGAATACTATGGATTTACGTGATTTTGGATTCCAGTAATTGGAGGAGCATCCGCGCTGGATATGGTTTTTCGTAGAGCATCACGATACTGCGGCCGATTTTCCCTCTATTCCAACAACCAATCCGCGAATGCGTAGTAAATGGAGTTGGTCTACAACTAGGCCTTCCAAATTCAGTACACAACAGGGTTTTGATGTTTTGTTGAGGGAACGCTGTCTCAGGACCGGCTGCCGGCGCGCCTTGCCATCGCTGCACGAAACTGCCAGCCGACATCGGCAGTCCATGACTTGCGGTCGAGGGCACGAGCGACATTCGCACCGCCGATGTGGTGCAACTTGATGCCGCGTCGGCTAAGGCAGCTGGGGTGTAAGGATATACGGGTAAGTATTGCACAGGGTACCTCTTGAAGCCTATCTTCTTCCGCGAGCTGCGATGATGAAAAAGCCTTCTTTGCGCGTTTCCAAATGGATGGGAGATATTCCGGTCGAGGCCGAATGTACGGCTTGCGCGGGCGTCCGGTTCAACGTAAGACCCATCAGCCATCGCCCTAACCGCGAGGAGTACCAGAAGTCACTGCAAAGTGCGTTTGACGCCCATTTGAAGAGTGCGCATCCTCAGGAAGATGCCAAAGAAGCGTGTTCCCCGGATCGCCAACGAAGCCACGGATCCAGCTTAAGGCCGCCGCCGTCCACACTCAACGGGGTTTCTACGGAAGTTGAGCACTGCCCGAAGAGAGAAACGCCGTCCACGTTCCTGTCCCGCCGTTTTGGAGGCACCGTCCGCTGCTTGCCGTGTAGGCTCCCGAGGCATTGACGGTAAGAGCAGTGGTCGCCGTGCCCTTCAAAATCAGCTCGCTCGGCGACTGTGTGAGCTGCAGGACTAAACTATTGCCGCTAAGTGACCCAGTCATCTGCGCCTGCGTGCCGCACGATGTGCCACTTCCTTTCAAAGTTACCTGTCCCAGCAGCACATTATTATTGAGTTGGGTCAGCGCCGTTGTTGCTTGAATAACATCCGAAGGGGAACTGGACGGCGTCAGGGTGAACACCCATGTTCCGGTCAAGGACGGCAGGGGCGTTTGGCCGCTGCCGCAGCCGTTGAGAAAACCCAGAGCCAACACCAAGGCAAAACGAACGATACTCTTCATGTCGGGAAGTCTAAAGCAGTTTACCCCGGAGACGATTAGAGAGCAATCGCCGGATCGAGCAATAACGGACTTGCCCGAGACCTTCGCGGATTATTGGATGGTCACCGTGACCGTCTTCTTCGAGCGATGGTACTGATTGGTCGCGTACAGAGTGTAGGTCGTGGTCACGCTGGGATAGACGGTAACGGTACTGCCTCGAACTGCGCCCACCTGTGGCGATACGATGAAATACGAAGCCCCGGTCACAGTCCAGTCTAGGGCTACCGGTTGTCCGGGAGTACTGACCGGCGGATTTGCGGTGAAGCTCGCGATCGTCGGCGCATTGCCTTGGGGAACATTACTTGGGGTGTAGATCGGATCCATGAGCAGCACTTCAAACGCCGAGGCCGGGACCTGCTTCAAAGTTCCGAGATCGTCATTGCTCCAACGATTGTCCGGATCGCCGGTTACGAACATCGAACTGCCATTGTCGGCCATGATCATCCCATACTGTTTCAGCGCGGCCAGGATCACCTGGGCTTGCGGCGGGAACGAAGAGATGTCATAGCTGGCTTTGAGCCGCAGGCGCATGCCCATGGCTGCGGCCAGAGAATTGGTAGAATTCGGCGCCCAATGCGATGCCGGCGGAGTGAACGCCTCGCGGCTGTACTGCAGCGTGAAGCGCAAGGCGTGCTGGATTTGCCCGCTGGCAACTTCGTCATAGCGAGCGAGCCCCGCGAAAACGGGCAGGCCAGCCGCGTCGGCCGAAGTCCACGTGTAGGGACGCTGCTCGTCGTTCAGCAGATCCCACACTGCGGCAGAACCCGCGTTCCAACTTCCGTTTTTCTGCGGGAAAGAATAATAGAGTTCGTAAAGCCAGCAGTTGTCGCGGTCGAGCACCAGGACGTGGCGGTCCCCATTGCCCGGATGCGGATACCCCTCAATCGGTGCATTGTGCGGAATCGGCATGGGGCCGGGATCGCTCTCGCTGCCATAAGCGGTGAAGTGAATGTTCACGAATGGAGAGCCGCTGACAATGTCGTAAGGAATGCCGATGGTCGAGCCATCGTATAAGCCCGCGCCGAAGTCAGGATGCAGCGGAGTACTCGCCCCAATGAAGTTGATGATCGCGTCCGAGTTGGGATCGACCGATGCGTTCGAAATATTTTGGTTCCACGCGTTGTCCGCAGGGAAGGGAATGAAACCATTGAGACTCGCATTGCGACCGAGACTCATGCCGCTGCAGGAGCTTTGGGCATAGAGCGGGGAACACAGCAGCAGCGTGGTGAGGGCAAGAAGAAACCCAGCGCGTCGCATAAAAACCTCCGGGGGGAAAGTGGCGACACCTGCAAGTTAGCACAAGTTCAGAGGCCCGACTCACCCGGTAGTGCACAACTCGGACAACAAGCGAGAATGCCCGCAGAACGAAACCAATCCCAAACTTGCCAGCCTGGCTCGGTAGCTGCTTCGCGAAGCGAATCCCTGCGAAAATTGTCATCCCGAGCGGAACAGAATCGTTCGCGCAGCGAGCGATTCTGTGCAGTTCGAGGGACCTTGCGTCCGCTCGCAGCACTAGGAATGTTTTAAGGCATTCTCACCACGCACCCCAAAAACCACCTATCCGCCAAATTCTTGTCAAGCCCCCTAACGCACCCATTTCCCCGCAACCCACTGATTCTATTCATAAAATAAATCCCAAAACCATGGCCTATTTACCCCCTCCAATTTGCTATTCTTGAAATAGGGACTAAATCTCGAAACAAAACAGGCGCGACCGGAAATCCGGCTCGCGCCTTTTTTATTGGAGTTCAAATTGAAAAAGGCAGTAAAGAAATTACGCAAACCGCAGAAGCAAGTCGCACCCCTGGTCCGCGGCCCGCTAAACCCCAAAGCAAAAGGGGAACTGGGAGAACTGGCCTTCGCGCACAAGGCAGCGTCTCTTGGATTTGGCGTAGCTAGGCCCCACGGCGATAACGAACTCTATGACTTCATCGTCGACTCTGGCGAGCGTCTGTGGCGCGTGCAAGTGAAGACGACCTGCAAAGTCCACGACTACCGCTACCAGACTTCAAGCAGACACGGCCTGGGAGTCAATACCAGGCCATACACAGCCAAAGAAATTGATTTCATCGTGGCGTATGTCGCTCCGCTAGGTATTTGGTACATAATCCCCGTCAAGCACGTCACCGCCTCAACCGCGCTGTCCTTCTATCCTTCGGGATGCAGGCAGGGCAGTGGTCGCTTCGAAGCGTATCGCGAGGCCTGGCATCTCCTGGCACCCGGCGGAGACTTGATGCAACCGGGAATATTGCGGCGGATCCGAGCCGTGGCTTGCAAGGGCAACGCGCAGCAATCGCAGGACATGAACCCTGCGATCACCCGCGGATCCATTCCGCCGATGGGTTTGCGCTCAAGTCGTCCTGCACTCTTCCCGCGCTGTCCGGCAGAAAAATAGAAAAGACGGTGCCGCTGGATCCTGAAGTGGTGCGGCTGCGGACGCGGATCGTTCCTTCATGCTTCTGCACGATGCCGTGCGAGAGCCAGAGGCCCAGTCCGGTTCCAGCATCACCCTTGGTGGAATAGAAGGGCTCGAAAATGCGAGTCAGATCGCTTTGCTGGATGCCGCTGCCGTTGTCGACAATCGTAACGCGCACTCCAGTCATATGGGCTGCGTTGCCATTTCCATTCGACCAGTCGCGATCCCGAGCCACGCGGAGAGTTAATCGGCCGCCTTCGTTGAGGGCATCGAGAGCGTTAAGAATCAGGTTGGAAAAGAGCTGTCGGAGCTCCCCGACAAAGCCGCGAATTTCGACCGCGTCGTCGTACCTTTTATCGACCTGGATGTGCTTATCGTTCAATTGATGCAGATAAAGTTGCAGAACATCGTCGAGCGTGCCCGCCACATTCAGCGGCGATGGCGACGAACTTTCGCGGACGAAACCCAGCATCTGTTGAGCGATGGCGCGCGATCGAAGCACTTCTTTTTCTGCCATCTCCAGATATTGGTCCGGCTGGCAGGCCGATGGCGCGCGAGGTACATCAGGTTGAGTGACGGCTTCCAGAGGATTGTTGATTTCATGAGCGACGGCGGCGGCCAGACGTCCCGCAGTGGCTAGCTTTTCGTTGCGGCGCAGCGCTTCTTCCGAACGCCGCTGCGCACTGATATCGTGCGCGATGCTGGACGCGCCGATTACTTCTCCACGCCCGTTGCGAATCGGCGAAAGCGAGATGTCCACGGTGATCCGCGTGCCGTCTTTGCGAATTCGCTCCGAAGCGTGGTGCTGGATGGGCTCGCCCCGCATCACTTTTCTCGTGATGCCGGGTACTTCGTCGGGACGCTCGGGCGGACCAAGGACATCGACCGGCATGCCGATCGCCTCGGCGGCAGAGTACCCATAGAGCCGTTCGGCGCCGGGATTCCAACTCGTGATGATTCCATTTACATCTCCGGTAAGGATGGCATCGTCCGAGGATTCGACCATGGCCGCCATCTGCCGCTGCGTCTGTTCGGCACGCGTCTGCGCGCGGGAGCGCTGGCGAGCCAGGCTGGCGGTAAGAATCGACACGGCAATAAATACCAACAGGCGGCCGTAGTCATTGGCGGAAAGGGCAAAACTGAAGCGCGGCTCAAAGATGAAGTAGTCGATTGCAAGGCTGGATGCGGCAGTGCATAGCAGCGCCGGCCCAAAGCCCGCAAACCGGGCACTCACAATGACTGCAGCAATGAAGATGGCGAATGGATCCTGTCGCATGACCGGCCACAGAAACCAGATGCCCAGGGCAACGCCCGTCGCGGCCAGCGCAACGGTGTAGCGTAGCGTCCGCTGACGCCACTTCCCCCTAGAATTTGAGTGCGCAATGTGGGCTGGAGACATGGGAAGAGACACGAACCAGCGCAAGTGATAGCGAGGTGTGCGCAAACCTCGACCGTCCAAAAAGAAATGCGCCGGTACTGAATCAATCTAGCAGGGTAAGGGCAGTCGTGCAATTTACAGAGATGAGACCGAGGCTGAGAAATCGAATCGGCGCGGAGATTTCTCGATCGAGATTCTCCGCGCCGTTCTTAATCCGCTTGACGACCTGACTTACTGTTGTTGCGGCGTGTTCAAAGTCGGACGCCCCGCGTTAGGCCCTTGAGTGGTTGCGATCACGGTCAAAGGCGCTTGCAAAGTAAAGTTCAGCACGGTCTCCGAGGGCAATTTGATCTGTTGACTGTGGGTAACGGCTTGCGCTCCAGCGCCCAATCCGCCGCCAGCGACCGCTCCAATGGCAGCTCCCTTGCCGCCCCCGGCGAGAGCGCCGATGATCGCGCCGATTCCGGCACCACCACCTACCTTCTCGGCCGTGTTCTTGCCCCGCGAGCTCCCTTGCTTCTGGTACTGATTGTTTGAATGTTGTAGGTGCTGCCAGAAGCGATAATGCGATCCAGTTGAAGCACCAGCAAAGATTGTCCAGCGAACTTGCCGGCACTTTGCACGGTTACGACATGGCCTTCAACACTGTAGCCCGCAGGAATCGCGGTGGCGCCTTCAACGGCGAGCGCTGAATTCAGCGTGGCATGGAAGGTTTGCCCCTGGGTTGCAGTTTCTGAATCAATTGGATCCACTAACCTCACAGCGAAAGTCGTGCCCGAAGGGATGGTGACTTTCTGCGGCGGCGGTGGAGGTGGTGGCGGCGGCGGTGCGGGTGCACTGGCGCAGGTGCTGGAGCCGGCGGCGGTGGTGGCGGCTCTGCTTGTGCGACCTCGGCCGGAGCCTGTGAAGAATCATCCTTGGGTTTGGTCGCCTTGCGGCGGTGTTTTACCGCGGGCGCTGGTGGCGGCGGAGGAGCTTGGGCCGCAATCGGGGCGGCGGAGCAACTTGCAAGTTGTTTACTACCTGCTTCACGCCCGGTTCACTCGACGCATAGCGAGCGGCCGCGTCGCGCTGAGCATCCGTGTCCACCTGGCCGGAAAGCGTCACGCTTCCCTTATCGGCCTGCACGATCAGTTGCTTGCCCTGAAGACCGGAATCCCCGTTCAGCTTGTTCTGGATATCAGCTGGCAATCTGGGTGTCCGTCGGAGTCTTGGCGCAGCCGACCGAGGCGACCAGGACACCGAGCAACACCACCCCTATGAGGTAGAGAGAAAGCCTCGACTTCATAATGTCACTCCTGCTGATGTAAGTCTGATGTAAATAGTTTAGATGCATCGAAGAGGTTGAGTTCTGTGGAAAAATAGTCACTGGAAACCTTTTGGTCATCAGGGTTTGTAAAGCTGTTGTAGCAAAGAATTTGTCGCACCTTCGAGAAATCGTTGGCGCTGGGTAAGCCCGAATCTTCCCGCAAAACCGGCTAACTCTGGTGCAGAAATTTGTAATCGAGGATGCTGGCCGCAAGTCTTCGTGTGCTGGCGTTTCCGCTTGCGCGCCTTTTTTCTCTGGTACGTCTTTGGTGCGAGTAATGCGTCCCTGACAGAGGACGGTACTGTTCTTTTGCCCAGAGATCTCTTCCGGCATCTCGAAAACCATCTCGACCAGCGTGTTGTCAGGAAAGTGCTGTGATCCCTGCAAAAGAACGCCGGACTGGCTGAGGTTGGCGAGCGTGCCTTCATACCAGCTTCCGAGGTTCTTCACCCGATAGCGGACAGGAGTATCGAGCTTCAGTCTACGGGCTCGAGGAACCCACGTAGGTTTGCGAGCCCTAGTACGGCTGCGCCGTGCGCTGGAGCTCTCCGTCTCGCTGCTAGACTGGCTGTGATCGACGCGCTCGATTCGCCGCATGGTCGTCCAGTCATAACTGTATTCGACCGCGCAAAGGAGGCAGACTTGGTAGAAATGACCATCGGCGCCACGCCGCGGCCAAGAGAATTCGTGGGAGCAACGACCTAGCATTAGATTACGTCCAATAAGCTTCTGTGGCATGTTCGTCTTTCCGGGACGGGATCGCCGGAAAGAACATCATCTAACGGCGGCGTAATTTTGTGTAGGTTACTTTCGTGTCAGTCGCATCCTGTTGATTCGATAAGCCTTCGACCACCCGGTCGCGCAGTTTTGCCGCCCGCTTTATAAAGGCGCAACGACGTAAAGTGGTGCGAGATTGAGCTTGAAAGCAAGCATTATGTCCGGCAGAGTACGAGTCGTCAATCTCGAAGAGGGATTTCCCACTCGCGATCAAGCTTACCAAAAGCTCGAGGCGGCGCTGGCCCGCGCGCGCAAGGACGGTATCGCGGTGCTGAAAGTGATTCACGGTTATGGCTCGACGGGTGCCGGCGGCGTATTGCGGTTTGCAATTCGCGGTTATTTGCGTCAGCGAAAAGAAAAAAAAGAGATTGTGGCGTTCGTCAATGGAGAGAGCTTGTCCAGTTTTGACGAGCGCAGCAAACTGCTCTTTGCGAGAGTGCCGGAGTTGGTGTTGACAGCGATGTGGGGCGCGGCAACAAGGGAATCACGTTGGTGCTGCTGTGAAGATTTTCTACGTTGTCGCATTTTGGGATGTTATTTCGGATTATCGCACGAGCTGTGTATGATTTGCACGTGAGGATTGGATCCGAGTCCGAGCATCACGGCTTTCGTCCTGGCGGGTGGAAAGAGCTCGCGCATGGGAAGCGACAAGGCTTTCCTCCGACTGCAGGAGAAGAAACTCTTCTGTACCCGAGCATTGAAGATCGTAGGGGCCTGTCGCCGAGGAAGTGCGGATTGTCGGGCGACGCCAAGAAATTCGCGGCATTTGGCCGAGTCGTTAGAGGACACGTATCGCGACCGGGGGCCGCTTGGAGGAATTCATGCCGCACTCTCGAGCACGACGACCGAACTTAAACTTGATTCTGGCGGTCGATCTGCCTTTCGTCGTGCCGAAGTTCCTGAAATATTCTGCTGGTGACGGGCACGGGAATCTGGCGCAACGGTGACCGTTCCGCGCGCAGGCTCAGGATTGCAGCCCGCTCTGTGCCGCTTATCGGCGCGGGTTTGCGCAAGTGGCGGAACCGTCACTGCGCGAAGGGAAGAACAAGATTGATTCACTATTCGCGAAAGTTACAACTTGCATGATCGAAGAGAGTGAGTTGGTGCGGGCTGGCTTCCCGGTCGAGATGTTCCGGAATTTAAACACGCCCGAGGAGTTCGAGACGGCGAAGGGCGCAAGCTCGGCAATGTGGGTGAGCTGGCCTGCCGCATCTGCCGGCTGAACGGTGCTTGTCCCCTCGATTGAATGTGATCTACGATTACATCAAAGAACCCTGCTAAGGAGAGCTGAAAAATTGTATGGCCAGCAACGGACAATTGGCGCCATACATCGAGTTCAAGGAAGTCTCGAAGTCTTTTGGCGACGAACTGCGTGCTCGACCACGTCAGCTTCGAAGTTATGGCGGGAGAGACGGTTTGCATACTGGGACGCAGCGGTGTAGGCAAATCGGTCACCCTGGAGAACATTATGGGTTTTATCAAGCCAGACTCGGGCCGCGTGATCGTGGCCAGGGAAGACATTACCGATTACACCGAGCTAGAGATGCAGCGCATCCGCAAGAAGGTGACCATGGTATTCCAGAACGGCGCGCTGTTCGACTCGCTGACCGTGGGCGAGAATGTGGCATTCCCGCTGCGCGAGCGCGGCGATCTTAAGGAAGATCAGATTTACCAGATCGTCGATGGATTGCTCGAGATGGTGGGAGTGAAAGAAATGCGCGATCTGCTTCCCTCGGATTTATCCACGGGGATGAAGCGGTCGGTGGCCATCGCCCGCGCCTTGGCGGCGCAACCGGAATGCGTTCTTTATGACGAACCCACGACCATGGTCGATCCGCTGATGGCGCAATTGCTGGGTGATTTGATCAAGCGCCTGAAGACTCAATTGCACCTGACCAGCGTAGTCGTCACCCACGATATGCGGCTGGCTAAGAAGCTGGCGAACCGAATCGTATTTCTTCACGAAGCCAGAGTGATCTTCTTTGGCACGTATCCCGAGATGGAGAAAAGCGATGAGCCGATCGTGAAGGAATTCCTGGAACTGGATGAGATGAGCCTTGAAAGGGCGTAGTTCAGGCATTCAGGCTTCGGGCGTCAGGCTTCCGTTTTAGAATCCTTCCCGTACCAAACGTTCGATCGTGATGGCACTGTTCGCCGGATCCCCTCGCAGCATCCTCTCCACATATTTTGCGATCATGTCCACTTCCAGATTCACCGGGTCGCCGGGCTTGAGCGATTTCAGGTTGGTCATTTCGGTGGTGTGCGGAATAATGGCGACCGTCACTTGTGTTCCTTCGATTTTCGCGACCGTGAGGCTGATGCCTTCAATCGAGAGTGATCCTTTGAAGATGACGTAGCGCGCGAGTTCTGGCGGAATCTCAATGCGCAGCCAATAGTCGTCGGCGCCTGGGATTTCGTCGAGTGCGAGAAACTTGCCTGTGCCGTCGACGTGGCCCTGCACGATGTGTCCGCCGAAGCGTCCGTCAGCGCGCATGGGGAGTTCGAGATTCACCAGTGCGCCTGGCTTCATGCGGGAGAACGAAGTGCGATTCCAGGTTTCCTCGGCTAGATCAGCGCCGAATGATGTTGGCGCGATTTCGACCGCGGTCAGGCAAACACCGCTGACCGCGATGCTGTCGCCCTTTTTCAGTTCCTTGACCAGATGCGAAGCGGCGACGGTGAGGCGGCGGTTCTCGTTTTCGTGGGCGATCCCAGTGACGCGTCCAACTTCTTCAATGATGCCGGTGAACATGGAATCTCCGTGATATGGCGTTCGAGTTCAGGCTTCAGGCTTCGGGCTTCGGGCTTTGGGCTTCAGGCTTCAGGTCGAATATTTAATCCTGAGGCTTGAGACCGAAAGCCTAGAGCCTGACGCCGAGCCCTCAATCTCCGTACGGATCTTTCAAGTATCCTTCGACTGCAAAATCTTCACTAAAGCGGTGCAGACGGATGGACTTTACCTGGGCCGCGTCTCAGATGGTGGCGAACCCAGCGCCTGACTGCGAACGGCACGGCCGCTGTGCCTCCGAGAATTCTGGGTGCGTAATAGAGAAAGACTTTGTCGACGATGCCCGCGGCAAGCGCGGCCGCAGTTGACCATGGCGCCACCTTCAATCATCAGGCTTGTAATTTCCATTTGGCCGAGGAAACGGGAACTGCCCGCCATGTCGGGATGGCCTGCGGAGTTGGCCCTGGGCAATTGCTCCACGCGAACCCCGAGCTTCAGCAGTTGCTTTTTCTTTTTCTCTTCTGCGAAAGAGCAAAGCACAAGAAGATCATCCGCGGCGGTTTTGACTACACGGGATTCAAGAGGCAGGCGCAGGCGCGAATCGAGGACTCACGCGCAGCAGTGGCCGCCGGCGGGCACGTCCGCTGCGGTCGGTGAGCAGCGGATCATCGGCGATCACCGTGCCAACACCCACCAGAATCGCGTCATGCTGATGACGAAGTTCCTGCACATGGGAGCGAGCTGATTCGCCCGGTGATCCAGTCGGTCCGAGTTGAGCGTTACTGTCAGGGTCGAGATTGACTTGGAGGCGGCGCGATTTTTCCATCGAGCGTCATCGCGGCTTTCAGCGTGACCAGCGGAACATGATGGCGAATATATTTTGCGAAAGCTTCGTTCAGCGTTTTTGCTTCTTCTTCAAGCATGCCGGAAGAAACGTCGATGCCGGCATCGCGAAGCTTGGCAAATCCCTGGCCACTGACCTAGCGGATTCGGGTCCTGCATGGAAGCGACCACGCGGGAGATCCGGCGGCAATGACGGCATCCGCGCAAGGTGCAGTGCGTCCTTGATGGGAGCACGGCTCCAGGTTGATATAGAGAGTTGCGCCACGCGCTTTTTCTCCGGCTTGCTCGATGGCGAGGACTTCGGCATGTTTCACGCCATCGTAGGTGTGGCTACCGTTGCCGACGATTGAACCATTCGCATCCACGATGACTGCGCCAACACATGGGATTGGGCGATGCCAGACCAATGCCCTGCCGCGCAAGGTCCAGGGCTTGGCGCAGGTAGAGTTCGTCGGTGTCGCGGGATGTAGTCACGGCAGGAGCATTATTTCACCACAGAGACGCAGAGCCACAGAGAAGCACAGACCGGGCTACCTTTGTCGCGGTGAAAACGATCTGTAGGAGTCGTCCTCGGGTTCAGCGACCGCGGCGCCGCTGCGACCTTTGGGCCCACGGACCGGAGAGTCTATCCGCATGGGATCTGCGCTGTGGCTTGCTGCGGATGCGACGCCACAAGTCCAGCAAAACCTGAAACGCATTTCGCCGATCTTTGAATCGCTCATACAGTTACGCAAACAATGAGTCCACAAAATCCTTCGCGTTGAACGGCAGCAGATCCCCGGCTTTTTCGCCAACGCCGACGTAGCGCACCGGCAGACCCAATTCTCGGGAAATCGCAACTACCACGCCACCCTTTGCAGTGCCGTCGAGTTTGGTGAGCACGATTCCGGTTACGCCGGCCGCATCCGTGAACTGGCGCGCCTGCTGCAGGCCGTTCTGGCCGGTCGTGGCGTCCATCACCAGCAAGGTTTCGTGAGGCGCGCCGGGAATAATCCGCTGTGCGGTGCGCCGCATCTTGTCCAGTTCCGCCATGAGGTTGGTTTTGGTGTGCAGACGGCCGGCCGTGTCGACGATAACGTAATCGCTGTGGCGCGCGGACGCGGCTTGCAGAGCGTCGTAGAGCACGGCTGCGGGATCGCCGCCGGCTTTCGTCCGGATGACTTCGGTTCCGGTGCGCTCGCCCCAGATTTCCAGTTGCTCGATGGCGGCGGCACGAAAAGTGTCGGCTGCGCACAACAGCACGGTTTTGCCTTGCGAACGAAAAACCTGCGACAGCTTGCCAATGGTCGTCGTCTTTCCTGTGCCATTGACGCCGACCACGAGGATTACTTCAGGTATGCCGTCGACTTTCTTGACAGGGCTGGTGTTGGCGGCATCGAGGATCGCCAGCAAGCTCGTCTTTCAACAGGCGTTTCAGTTCGTCAGCATTCCTGATCTGCTTGCGATCGGCCTTTTCGCGAAGTTTGTCGAGCACTTCACGGGTGGTTGTGTTGCCGAGGTCGGCGCCGATGAGAGTGGCTTCGAGATCGTCGAGCGTCGCACGATCAATTTCTTTGCCGAAGGAAACAACTTCTTCGATGCGCTGGCTGAGATTTTCGCGGGTCCGCGTGACCGCCTCTTTCATGCGGTCGAAGAGGCCCGGTTTCTGCTGTTCGTCCAGGCTGCCAAAAAGAGTCTGAATCATAGAGATTGGAAATAATGCGCTAACAGATCAATTATAGCGGTAGGTGATGATTTCGAAGTGTTAGCCGACGCATCGGCGGGAGTCAGCGGAATGCAAACAAGGACGAATGACTAAACCGGGAGCTTCCGAGACGGCCGGAATTGGAGTCGCAGGCTGCGTAGGAGCTGGGACGGTGGATTTGGCTGGGATGGGCGGTGCAGGCACGGTCTGGCGATCGGGATGCGAATATCGCCGCGGTAGAAAATCGCGGTGATGGCCGAAGCTGCGGTTGGATCGAGCCGCTTGCCCGAGAGATTGTGAATGATTTTCAATGCGTCCAGCGGGGTCGTGTGCCTGTTGGTAAGGACGGTTGGTGGTCAAGCGCATCGAAGGTGTCGGCGACCGCGATGATGCGCGGCAGAAGAGGGATCTGGTCTCCCTTTAGGCCATGTGGATACCCACGTCCGTCGAGCGATTCATGGTGCAGTTCGATACCCGGAATCATTTCTTTCAGTTGCGCCACGGGACGCAGGATGTTCGCGCCCTTGGTGGTATGCGTTTTCATGATGTCGAATTCTTCCGGCGTGAGTGCGCCCGGCTTCTTCAGAATGCGATCCTCGATTCCAATTTTGCCGACATCGTGCAGTTGGGCCGAGATGCGCACGGTTTCTATGAAGTCTTCCGACACTCCCATTTCTTTGGCGATCATCAGGGAATAGCGGGTGACGCGGTCGGAGTGGCCACGAGTGTAAGGATCTTTTTCGTCGACCGCGCCGGCGAGCATTTGAATCGAGCCCATGAACAAGTCACGGTTCTCGGTGGCGGCGCGTTTGAGGTCGAGCACGAAGTGCTCAAGCTCTTCCGACATGACGTTAAAGGTGTCGGCTAGTTCGCCGATTTCAGTGCGGCTCTTGATGTGGACGCGCTGCGAAAAATCCCCGCCCGCAATCGCGCGGCTGAAATGAGTGAGGACCTGCAGCGGATTCGTGATCCGTCGAGCGGCAAAAATACTGATGCCCACGCTGAGGGCGATGGCCATCATCGCCAGGGTGCGGGCGTTGCGCTGCATCTCATACACGCCGCGGTAGGCCTCGGCGCGCGGCTTTTGCACCACCACCGCCCAGTCCAGATTCGTTCACGGGACTGTAAGTGCCGAGCATTCTGATGTTGGTATTGCCGGTGCGTAGGTTGAATTCCCGGGTCGCGGCCACCATTTGAACTTTTGTGCCCGCCTCGACAAAGTTCCGCACGATTTCCAGGTTGGACATGTCCTGCCCGGTGGCGTAGTCGGAAGTCGCGCCCGCGACCAACCGGCCCTGGCTATCCACTACGTACGGAGTGAGGCCGCCTCGGTTGACTTCTTGCAGGCGGCGAATGAGAAACTGCAAATCCACGACAGAACCAATCATGCCCAGGAAACTGCCAGCGTAGGTCACGGGAGTGCTGACGAGCATGACTGTGCGGGCGGATTTCCCGGTGCCGACTACCAATGCTTCCCTGTTATAGATTCGGCCTTCGCGGGCTGCGGCGTAGGCTCGCTCGAGTTCGCGCTGCAGGAAGGCGTCGGGGGCAATGCGTCCGGCGGAGATTCCCTTGGCCTCGGAATTCAACAGCGTGGCATACGCCAGGTCATCGGACGAGGAAACAAAATTCTCCAGCAGGGCGCGCAGTTCGGGCGCTTCCACATGCTCGGAAGTGATGTCGCCGCCACTGGCGACCTGGAGTGCGGAGGCCAGATTCGCCTGCATCATGCGCAGCGATTCCTGGTGCTGCGAGATGTCATCCGCGAGCGAGCGCGTGACCGTATTCTGCAGAAGCCTTTCGTTGGTGATCAGGCGGTCGCGGTTGATCGACTCGACCTGCGCCGAGTAAAAATACATGGGAACGACGCTGATCAGTACGAGCACACTTAGAATGACGTACAGAATAGGCAGGCGAGATGGCGTCGGTAAATTCAGCGACAACTGACCCCTGCGAGCGGTTTCTACAGGTTCGAAACTTCAAAGAATTACTGTTAAAGTGTAGCCTGATATTGCACTCGAGAATTGTTACGAAGGTACCCCGAAAAGCGGTGCCCTTCGGGCAGTTTAGCAGGTTCAAGAGGACCACAGGGAGCATCTTTCGGGGGGAGAATTTCTGCTCCAAGTGGTTGAAGGGTGAGGATAAGACTTCACTTCAGCATCACAAGCCTGCGGGATTTAATGCTAAGGACCGCAGAGCGATCGGTCGTTCCAAGAGGACGCGCGGGAAACGGGATATCTGATTATCGGGGAATTTCAGGTCCGTGAAGACGACGGTTTGAGTTTGCGGGCTTTCGCAGCAAGGGTCAGATTTTGTCGTCTCTTACAAAGGTAATTTGAACCCAGCATCTTAGTGACGTACAGTCGGCGCGAGGCCGACTGCTTATGGAAGAATTCGTCACAGTAGCCCGAAAACCAGTTTTCATTCTCACGGTAATACTCGCCTTGATCGCAGAATTTGTAATCCTTGAGGGCGTCGTCGGGATCAGCCTTCCTTCAGATCGTGGTTCGGTCGTCTCAAGTTACGAGATTCGGGAAAAGGGAACAGAACTGCACTTCATTACGCGAAACAAGCGATTCAGTATTGTCGATCTATTTAGCAAGCACGGGAGTGCCCGCGAAGCACTCGTTCTGCGCGAGTCGTTCCTAATGGATCGGCAAGATGGGATCGAGGGAGCTAACTCGGTGGTAAAGGTGGAAGCGCTCGATGGCAAAGTGGTCCGATGGAGCTTCGAGGAGTCCGGCGAACGTGGAGAAGTAATGGATCAGGTTTTCGAAGTCACGAAGCTCGGCTGTTGTGCCGCGCCTCCCACGTACACTTACTTCTCCTTACGCGATGGAAAGAAGCTCCGCTCAACCCATACAGAGTTGAATCGAGACGAATTTGCTGCGCTTGACCAGTCGCTCTACTATTGACTGTTGATAGATCGCCATAACGCTGATTGACCTTAGCTCTTTGTTGGTTGGCTGGTTCAAAGGGGCTTTCCGGGCCGACATTCGAGCGGCTCAACAATTCTCGCACAGGTGCGGGACCCGCACGCGCGGGGATGCTCGCGCCTACGTTGGCGCTTCGCTCTTGGCGCTGCGGGTCATCAGGTCGTGGATGGCATCGCGGGGTGATTTGCCGCGGTGCAGGATGGCATCCATCTGTGCGGTGATAGGCATTTCAACTCCGCGGGCGCGCGCCAGTTCGACGGCGGCGTGCGTAGTGAAGACGCCCTCCGCCACTATGCCATGCATGGCGGCGATGATCTCGGGGAGCTTGCGTCCGCGGCCCAGTTCGACTCCCACACTGCGGTTGCGCGAAAGGCCGCCGGTACAGGTGAGGACGAGATCGCCCAAGCCCGCGAGTCCGGCCATCGTATCCTGACGGCCGCCGCACGCTATGACCAGGCGCGTCATCTCTGCCAGGCCGCGGGTAATCAGGGCTGCGATCGAGTTGTGTCCTAGCCCAAGGCCGTCGCAAATGCCGGCGGCAATGGCGATGACGTTCTTCAGCGCGCCGCCGAGTTCCACTCCAACGACATCCGTGTTGGTGTAAACCCGGAAACGCGGATCACTGAACTCTCGCTGAATGGTTTCGGCGAGCGTAGAGTCACTTGATGCGATGGTGATCGCGGTTGGATCGCCGCGGGCTACTTCTTTGGCGAAGGTTGGTCCACTCAACGCGCCGATACGGGGCTGGAATCCTCCGTCAGCTCCGGCTACCAGCGAGATCACTTCTGTCATGCGGAGCAACGTGCCCTCTTCGAGACCCTTGGTGGCGCTCACAAATAACATTTCAGGTTTCAGAAATGGACGCATTTTCTGAAACAGGCTACGGCAATGTTGCGAGGGCATGACGCTCACGACAATTTCGGCGTCCTGAAGAGCGTCTTCAAAACTGCCGGTGACTGAAACGCAGTCGGAAATGGCTTGTTCTGGGAGAAAAAGTTGGTTGACCCGGCGCGACGAAATGGAATCGCGCACTTCTTTTTCGTGCGCCCACAAGCGCACGCGATGTGTTCCCTTTCGTCCCAAGACGATGGAGAGGCTTGTGCCCCAGGCGCCTGCGCCGATGACGGCAATCTGGCTCATGTGCGCCTCCACTGAAAACGAGATTCGGTGTGAGCCAGCAGACGGCGGATATTTTCGTGGTGTTTCGCAACGATGAGAAGCGCAAGCCGCCGCGATGAAGGGGAGCACCCCGGAAGCGTTATCGCGCTCGTGCGTCCAAAGGCGAAGAGCGGGAACAGGGCGACTGTAAGGATTGAGCCTAGAGAAACGTACCGGAACGACAAGAAGATCACGATGAAGAAAACAGGCATGCACGAGAATGTCTTAGGGGTACGAATCAGAAGGAACGACCAATCCGGTAGCAACACCTTTACCGCCGCGAAAACGCAGCCATACCGGAAACATGTGGCCGAGAATGGCAAAGAGGGCTGCGCCAGCAACTCGGGTTTCAACAATCGGCGAAAGCGGAGTTGTCCACGAATGGTCTGGATACCAAGGAACGTTTGCATAAGATCGCGCGGAAAATCATGGCGGCTGAGCAAGAGCGCCACAAGACTGCGGCCAGATCCCTTAAGGGCGTCGAGCAGAAGCGTGAGTGCGCCCAGGACCGTTGAATTGCGGGAAACATTGGTTGCTCCGATATTTCCGCTGCCGCTCTGGCGAACATCCTCGCCGTGAAAAATGCGCACCAGTAAGTATCCGAAGGGAATCGATCCCAGCACGTAGGCAATCGCGGCGGTGAGAAGAAAGTTGTCATCTTTGGCCACTGACGAGGCGGACGAAATGCTAGGCTACATGAAGCTACTCCAGCGCGAAAGCTTCGCGATCTTCGTGTAGCGCGAACCTCCTGGCGAGAGCTGGCTCTGGTACAGAAAAAACTCGTGGGCCGCCACGGTACCAAACTCAGGCGTGGCCAGGGCTGCCAATTTGTCCTGCAAGCGCAGAAAGTTTTTGTTTGGAACATCTTCCTTGCCGATGGCTGGGCGCGCCCGATCGTCCGCCGCCGCGCGCCAGCGTAAGGTGGGGCGTGAACGGATGGTCTTCCTTCGGAATCCCCAGAGCGACTCATTGCTTCATCGACGGTTTTTGCGAGCAATGGAAGTTCCGGCCCGGATTCGAATTCCGACCCAGAAGACGCGCGCAGCTTTTGCGGTGGGGAAGAAACCGTAGCCACGAAATGAAATCTCGATGGACCCGGCTCGGATGCTGGAGAGTGCCTGTTTGATTTCTTCCACCGCCTCGGTCGGCTTCTCGCCTACAAATTTCAAAGTAACATGCAGCGACTCCGGGACGGACCCAGCGGGCGTCCGGCGCGAACCCGCTCACACCTTCCATGAAGCGCTGAATGCGCTGGCGGATGGCGTCGTCGATGTCGAGGGCGATGAAAATGCGCATAACCGTGCGATTGGCGTTTCGCACGTCGTTCCGCTGGCACAGCCATTCGGCGGCCGCGGACAACATGGCGAAGAGCTAAACGACTAACAGCTCAACGACTGCTCTACATCAGCTTTCTTCTCACCATATCCAGCGCCTGCTGGGTGGCGAACCGGCGAATGCGTTTGCGATCTCCGGGAAACTTGCGTTCTGCGATTTCAGTTTCTCCGTCGCTAGCCAGAGCATGGAATACCAGCCCTACTGGTTTTTCCGCAGTTCCCCCGGTCGGCCCGGCCACGCCGGTAATGCCCAAGCCTAAAGTTGCGCCCGTGCGCCGGCGAATTCCTTCCGCGAGAGCAGCGGCCACTTCACGGCTGACTGCGCCATGCTTCTGGATCAGGTCCGCGGGAACGTCGGCAAACGCAGTCTTCAATTGATTTGAATAAACTACCGCGCCGACCGACAAAGTAACGCGAGCTTCCGCTGACGGAAGTGATGCGCTCGGCCAACAGGCCACCGGTGCAGGATTCCGCCACAGCGAGGGTTGCGTTGCGCATCTGCAAATAGTAGCCGACGATTTGTTCCATGGAATCGCCATTGTCGGAGAAGACAGCGTCGCCGAGTTCTTCTTCGATCTTTGCAACCAGTTGATCGACTCGCGCCTGCGCCGCTTCGAGCGAAGCAGCGCGAGTCTTCAGATGCAATTGAATTTCGCCGGCGCCAGCCAGGATGGTCGTTTGCACATCCGTATAGCAGCTTATAAATTGGCGCAACTCGCGCGTCGCACTGCGACTCGCCCAGTCCGGTGATTTTCAGTTCCCGAGTGGCAATGAACTGCGGCGGCAGCTTGGCCCGCAGGCGTGCCAGACACTGCTCTTCGAAGAGAGCTTTCAATTCGTGCGGCGGTCCGGGAAGCAGCATGATGATTCTTTCGCGGCCTTCATACTTGCCGCTCATCCACTGTCCGGGAGCGCTGCCGTTGGCGTTGGGCAGAACAGTTGCGCCGGTGATGACATCGGCCTGCTTGAGATTATTTGGCGCCATCTTCCAGCCGCGGGCCGCGAAGCGCTGTTCGAGACTGGTGATAATCGCTGGGTCGCGATGAAGTTCGAGTCCAAGCGCGTCGGCTACTGCTTCGCGCGTGAGGTCGTCTTCGGTAGGGCCAAGTCCGCCCATGAAGATGACGATCTCGGCACGCGATACGGCAAGACTGGCCGCTCCCGTCAGGCGTTCACGGTCATCGCCGACGATGGTCTTGAAAATGACCTCAACGCCAAGCTGGTTGAGCTTCTCGGTCAGATACAGCGAGTTCGTATCCTGACGGAAAGGGGTCAGCAGCTCTGAGCCGATGGCGATAATCTCAGCATTCACGAGTAAAAGTGTAAATGATTAGAAAGATCAGCCACGGATTTTCACGGATCCGCGCGGATGGTTCTTAAGGCTGAATGCTGAGTGCTTGAGTCAGGAAGGAAAATCGGCCAACGGCGATCCCTGAATGTTCCAGGCTAGATGATGCACCGCGCTGTTGGTGGCCAGAACGACCGAGCGGCCCGGCGCGAAAGCAAGGCCAACCAGTCCCGCTCCGGCAACCGCCAACGAGGCCTCACCAGCGGGATTGATCTTTACGATGCCGCGTTTGCCCGAGAGCGAAGCGGCTACGTACAGATTGCCTTCCGCATCGAAGGCGATGCCCTGAGGACGTCCCAGGCCGCGAAAGAAAGTCGACACGTTGCCTTGCGGGGTCATCTTGTACACGCAATCAAAACTGGAGGTTGTTGGCCCGGTCACGAACAGGTCTCCATGCGGGCCGAAAGCCAGGTGGTAAGCGGAAACACTGGGCTCGAGAGTGGCGAAGACGAAAATTTGACGGTCAGAACCGATCTTGAAGATTGTGCCGCTGCGATCGCCGACATAAAGATTTTGTGCGCGGTCGAAGGCAATGCCCGTCGCAATGCCCATGCCTTCGGCGTAGGACGACATCGTCCCGTTCGGGGCGACGCGATACACCGTTCCGTCGTAACGCGAAGAAACGTACATTTGCCCGGCCCGGTCAAAGGCGATCGAAGTTGCGTTCATCAAGTCCGCGAGGAACGGCTTCACGTTGTAGTTGGTGTCGATCTTGAAGATGGCGACTGGAACCTTCTGCCCTCGGCTCCCGGAAAAACTCACGTAGATGTTGCCTTCCGCGTCGAGCGCAGGATTAGTGACCGGGTGCAGATTCTCAGCGATGGGCACGGCAACTTTGATCTGGTGAGGATTGCTGGAGTGTCCGTTGGTCGAAACCACGATGGGTCCTGAAGACGCGCCTTGCGGCACGCGAGCCACCAGGAATTCGTCGGAACTGATGACCACCGCGCCCTCGATTTCGCCAAAGCGCACGCGAGGCCGCCGCAAATCCTGGGGACGCAAACCGTGGCCGGTAATTCGAACTTCGCCGCCCGGCAGTGCCGCAGCCGGAAAGACCCCTTCGATGTGGGGTTTCCCGTTGACGTTTGTCTTGCCCAGCAAGCGGTCAGAAATTCCCATGGACTTCCAACTTCCTTGCTTCAGCGTCCGTTGAAAACTATCGTGGCAAAAGGCCGAAGTGCAGCGCCAGTTGCATTAACGCCAAAGCGTAAAGGCCAGCCCCGACGTCATCTAATACGATGCCGAATCCCTCCGGAAGGTGCTCAAGCTGACGCACCGGCGGAGGCTTCACGATATCGAATCCTCGGAAAAGTATAAAGCCCAGCAACAGAGATTTCCATGAGACCGGTACGGCAATCAGAGTGATGAGCTGACCGGCCACTTCGTCGATCACCACGAACTGAGGGTCTTTCAGGCCAGTGGACGCGAGCCATATGCGTAGCCGCGGGGATGCCGATGAGTACGGCTACAGCCGCCAGCAAGGCCGCGGCTAGCGGGTTGCCAATGCGGATTGATCCAACCGCTCACCAGCCACCAGAGAAAGACCGTAGCTGCCGAGCCCCAGCTTCCAGGCCCGGGATGGAGCAGGCCAGCGCCAAAGAAAGTTGCCACCAGCTTGGCCCAGAGCGGCGCGCGACGGCGGGACGGAGGCGCGAGGGCATTGGAGTCGGGTTTTATGTCCGACTCAGTCTTCATCGGAATTGTCCGGCAGCGCGCTGTCTGATGTGTCCTGTACCGGCGATGAAATCACGTAAGCTCCACTCGCCCATTTGCCCAGATCGATCAGGCGGCAGCGCTCGCTGCAGAAGGGAAATTCGGCATCTCTGCTCTTCACGGGCTTCTTGCAGGTGGGGCACCGCAGATTCAAAGTCGCTTGCGAGCCATAGATCCCTAGATGATTTTCGCGACCAGATCGTAGTCGTGGGCTTCGGTAATCTGGCAGCGGTAGAACTCGCCCGGCAGCGGCTGGAGCCCTTCGGGAACATCGTTCACAAAGACTTTGCCGTCGATTTCAGGAGCATGTCTCGCGAGTGCGTCCTTCGAGCAGGAGGTCGCTTTCTTCGGACACTCCTTCCAGCAGCAGGTCGAGCTCTCGGCCAACCAGTGCCTTCTTTTTCTTTTTGCTGATGCGGCGCTGAATCTGCATGAGGTGCTTGCGCCGCCGCTCGATTTCGCGGGCAGGGAGCTTATCGCTCCTGCGATAGGCCTGTGCGCCTTCCTGATCGGAGTAGCCGAATGTTCCCATCCAGTCAAATTCAGCCTGACGAACGAATTCGCAGAGTTGCTCGAATTCGCTTTCGGTTTCGCCCGGGAAGCCGACGATGAAAGACGTTCGCAAGCGTAACGTCTGGAATCGTGCGCCGCATCTTCTCAATCGAACGCAAAAATACGTCGGCGCCACCGCCGCGTTTCATGCGCTTCAGAACAGAAGCAGACGCGTGCTGCAGAGGCACATCGACATAGGCGCAGATCTTTTCGTGAGCGGCAATCGTTTCGAGCAGGCGGCCTGTAATTTTGTTGGGATACGCGTAGAGGAAACGGATCCAGCGCAAGTCTTCAATGTCGGCTAATTTTTCCAGCAGGAGCGCAAGGCCATCTTTCAAGCCGAAATCCTCGCCGTAGCAGGTCGTATCTTGTCCAATGAGCGTGATCTCGCGCACCCCGGAGCGGGCCAGAGCGTTCGGCCTCGGCAATCACAGATTCAAATCGACGAGAGCGGAATTTGCCGCGTAGCTGCGGAATAATGCAAAAGCTGCAGGGATGGTCGCAGCCCTCGGCAATCTTGATGTATGCCGTGTACTTCGGGGTGGCCAGGACGCGAGGTGTAGCTTCGTCGTAGAGATAGTTTGGCAGATCGGCGATAGCGCCGTCCCAGGACTCGCGCGAAAATCTGCCTTGCGCTTCGCGCGCATCACCTTCAGGGCGCGAAGTTAAAATATTGAACGGGGAAGGTTTGGCCAATGCTGGCGCGACTCCCGCCGCCGCGAGAATCTTTTCCAGTTCGCCCGTGCCCACCACCGCATCGACTTCTGGAATATTCTTGCGAATGTCATCGCGAAAGCGTTCGACCAGGCATCCGGCGACGAACAGTTTTCGGGCGCGGCCATCGGTCTTGTGTCGTGCCATCTCCAGGATGGTGTTCACCGATTCCTGCTGGGCGCTGGCGATGAAAGAGCAGGTATTGACCACGATCACGTCAGCGTCTTCCGCGCGCGAAATCAGGTCGGCTCCCGCCTGGGACAGCATGCCCATCATGACTTCGCTATCCACTAGATTCTTGGGGCAGCCCAGGCTGACAAAACCGACTTTAGGCCGGGAAACAGGCGAGGATCCGTTGTCTTCGGGCGCATCCTCGATGACTAAAGTGGGCTTCTGCAGTGGCATGGAATGTCTCTATTCTAACACTCAGGAGCGATCAACCGCCCTGCGCGCACCATCCCGAACGAACATTCTAAAAGCGAACGCCGTGCAAGACGGGACGCCGAACTTCATGGAATCGTGGCTAGAGCTTGGAAGGATCGCTGAAACAATAGAGAATACAGCCTTAGGAGCGTGGCGTGAATCGACTGACCTGGTTTGGATTGTTCGCAGTCACGGCGATGCTGGTGTGTTACGCCTTTGAGAACCGAAGCCGGTGGTTCATCCTGGCCTTTGCTGGATCCTGTCTGTTGGGTTCGGTCTACGGATTTCTTCAGGGCGCTTGGCCCTTCGGAGTGGTCGAGGCGATTTGGTCGGTGGTCGCGGTGCGCCGCTGGTGGCTGACGGAAAACTCGCGCTGACCCGGCCTAGCGCCGTCCTGTAGTCGAAATTTCTTCGTATAGTTCCGGCAGACGCTGCGCATCTTCTGCCGAACCCCCGAAGCGGGCCGATTCGTAATGCTGGGTAAACTTCGCCACCGACTTTCGCGTGGCTTCATCTGGAATACAGACCAGAAACTCTTTCGGAGTGTGAGCCGGGGGCTTATTCCATCCCTTTCTCGCGAGCATTCGCGTCATACGCTCATACCAAATGGTTGCGGCCAGGCTCGGAGACTTCTCTGGACGAGCCGCTAGCCGGCGGCTGCGAAAAACTCGCCATAGTTTCCCTGCGTTAGCTGCTAAGAGAAACAGAAGTGCAACGACGAGCTCCGCCGAAGCTCCATTTCACAGGGGAATCAGAAACCGTCCGCGAAGTTCGACGAGCCGCACTCAACAGCGCTTCATGATGCCGTCGCGCCCAACCTCTCGCCCGCTGCAGCCACTCAAGACTATTGCGCGTGGCCGCACGGCCTAGATTGTACTGATGGCCCGCGTCGTAGTTGATGACCCACTCGCGCCAGAACGAGGCCAAGGCATCCACATACAACATGCTTCTGCTCCAGCCAGTGTGCATCTGCATGGGCGCCGCGGGAGTGGGATCAAAACTGATCCAGCCATAGCCGGGAAAATATGCTTCCACCCACGAGTGCGCATTGCTGCCCCGAACCAGATACTGCGAAGTAAGGTCATTAAACTCGCCGGTGCGGAATCCATTTACCACTCGCGAAGGGATGCCCAGCGTACGCAGCATGATAGCCATCGCGGACGCGAAGTATTCGCAGTGCCCTTGCTTGCGTTCAAAGAGGAAATTAGCTACGGGATCGCGCGGAACCTGCGCGGAAGTTGCAGCGTATATCCAAAATGCGTGCGCAGATACCGCTCCACGGCGGCGGCCTTATCGTAATTGTTATCCGCGGAAGCTGTGATCTGTTTGGCCAGAGGCAGCACGCGGTCATCCACCCGCGGCAGTTGCAGATAGTTCAACAGGATCTCGGGCGGGTAATCGTTGGACGCCGTGCGCAATTGGCTGGGCTGGGTTGAGAAATGTCAGACGTCGCCTCGTAACGGCCAACGGGATGCTCGGGGTCGAGATCAAAAACGGCATCGCCATTATCCATCGACAGCAAACGGTAATTGCCCTGCAAGAGCCTCGGTGTCGGCGCAAGGAAAAAAACATTGCTGATCAGAGGCTCCATCAAAACGCGATAATGAATTGGTTGCGCGGGTACCTGCTGCGGGAAGCGTTCTCCTGTTTGCCTGTCCTGCAACAAGAGAAAACGGCCGCTGCCTATGCTGGTCACCACATGCTGCGGATGCGGATTGAACCAGGTCTTGCCATCGAAAACATTCAGGGTCACACCGCGCCATTTCAAGTCGTAAGCGCCATGCGTGTCGCCATCAATTTGGATGTGCATCACCAGCGAGTTGGACTGTTGTATCTCGCCGATCTGGCCAAGTCGCACCTGGTCGCTGAAGCCGGTGTTGAACACGTGGTTCCGGGCAAAGGCGCTAAGATACCCGGTCGATGTGCGGGGCAGGACGAAGAAAATCGCGGTTGCGCCCAGCAAGATCAGGATCGCGAGCAACGGCGAAGCGCTAGCCAGCGAAAACGCCATCTGTCGGCTAGCCAAATCATCACTCGACGAGTTCGCTCGAACCGTGGCTTGGCCGGTCGCGTGCCGCATTTCCATCAGGATGCAAGCCACGACCGCCATCAGCATGAATACGGCGAAGGCAAGCAGGAATGTGCTGTCCACGGTGAGCACCGCGGCCGCCAGCACCATGAGGAAGGAAATGACCGCAAGGAAATAGTAGTCTCGGTCGCGGCGGGTGGAGAACAGCCGCACCACCATGACGAAAAGCACGAGGTGCACCGTCGCGGTCACAAACAAACCAGAAAACACGAAGTAATCTGCGAGATAAAAAGCGACATAGCCCAGCGTCAGCGTGGTGGTCCAGCTCTCGGGGATAAGCAGGGTGCGGCGCGCAGCCAGCAGGTATCCGCGAAACAGAAATCGCCGCGCCGACGAGCAGAACCGTGGGCAAGTCCAGGCCTCCGGTCGAAACCAGCGTCCCGAAGCCACACAGCACCAGCAAGTACAGCGCGACTTCAAAGTAACGCTGGACCGCCGTGGGCAGTGGAGCGATCTCGGATTGCAGGCCCTGAGCGAAAGTCATGAATCAGGTATGTGCTGGGTCTATTGTTGGCGATTCCGTCGCGAAAGGGAAGAGTACGATCGGAATGCTAGAATCAAATAGGTCAGGCATCGGTCCCGCGCGACGCACTCCCGCCAACCCCGCCAGGTCCGGAAGGAAGCAACGGTAACGGGCTCTTGCGTGTGCAGTGGGTCGCCGGTGTCTGGCTTTTACTTTTCGCGCAAATCCGTTCGGTGCAGAGCCGCTGCAGTTTGAACGTGTGCCGCGCTGCTTTCAGCCGCATTAAGTTGGACATTGCTGTCCGCGTAGGTCACAATAACCGTTTCACATTTCATCCTGGAGAACTCATAGATGAGCAAACTTGTCCGCGTTAAGATCAGCGCTCTCGGAACCTACGTTCCGCCCCGCCTTTTAACCAACGCCGACCTCGAAAAGATGGTGGAAACCACCGATCAGTGGATCATCGAGCGCACCGGGATCCGTGAACGCCACATCGTCGACAAGGGTGTCGCGACCAGCGATCTGGCGGTTGAAGCCGCCAAGAAAGCTTTGGCCCAGCGCGGAATTGAGCCGCCAGCGATCTCGACGCGATCCTCGTGGGCACGGTTACCCCGGACATGTTTTTTCCATCCACCGCTTGCCTGGTGCAGCACAAGCTGGGAGCAAAAGGAGTCTGGGGATTTGATCTGTCGGCGGCCTGCTCGGCATTCTTGTACGCCCTGCAGACGGGGACTCAATTCGTTGCCACTGGCGCTCACAAGCGCGTGATGGTGATCGGCGCCGACGTCATGTCGTCGATCATCGACTATACCGACCGAGCCACCTGCATCATCTTCGGCGACGGCGCCGGCGCGGTCATCCTCGAACCCGCCGAAAACGATTCGTCTGGGCATGATCGACTTTCATTCACGAGATCGATGGCTCCGGCGGATGCTCACTCTACATGCCCGGAGGCGGCAGCCTCAATCCTTCCACGCACGAAACCGTGGACCAGAAAATGCATTACGTCCATCAGGATGGCCAGGCAGTCTTCAAATTCGCGGTGCGCAAGCAGACCGAGCTCTGCGAAAAGATTCTGGAACGCAATGGGATCAAGGCCTCCGATATCGATGTATTCATCGCGCATCAAGCTAATAAGCGAATTATCAACGCCACTGCGGACCGGCTGGGCTTGCGGCCGGAGAGTGTGGTCATCAATATCGATCGCTACGGAAACACCACCGCGGGCACGATTCCGCTGGCGATGGACACGGCGCGCCAGGAAGGCAAACTCAAGAAAGGCGATCTGGTGCTGCTGGCGTCGGTAGGCGCTGGGTTCACCGTGGGAGCGACGCTGCTGCGCTGGGCGTACTAATTTAGCGTTTGCCAGGCCTTCTACTCGCCGTTCGCGCCGCTGTTGCTCTTCTGCTGCTCGAACGGTTTTTGCAGATACTTCCGCGCTTCTTCCAACGCGCCTTGGGTGTTGTCGTTGGTTTGCAAGGCTTGGCGATATTCGTTGGTGGCGCGTTCGCGCTGCCCAGTAATGTCAAAGATCTTGCCGAGCTGGATATGGCTCCAAACCTCAGTCCAGCGCGGATCGCCGTCGCCGTTCAGCGCGTCCCGGTAAGCGTTAGCGGACGCCTGATAGTTTTTTTGCGCAAAGAACACTTCGGCGATCCGATAGTGTGCCAGCGAACTGTTCTTGTTGACCTCGAGGGCTTTGTTGTATTCCGTCAGCGCTCCGGCGAAATCGCCTTGTTGAACCAAGGCCTGTCCCCGCTGAATGGACGCCCGCAACTTAACGTCCGCCGAGTTTCTCAACACGCGATTGTCCGGGATCGATCGAAATCCGCCGCGGCTTGCCGAAAGTCTCCAGTGTGAACGCGGAGTCGGTTCCCACTACGTCAATCCGCTTTTCTTCTGTTTTTCCGTCGGTGTCAACCTTCAGCTCGACCGGCATGCGGAAAAGATCGAGATCCTGCGTGATCTGGCCCACGATGCGGAACCCGGCGCAGCGTTGACCGGCAGGGCATCTGGTGCCCAGCCGGTAAACCGTGTACTTGGTTTTGAATTCGGGAGCGCCGGTCGAATCCAGCCATTGGGTGAAAAACCAGGTAAGCTTATCGCCGTAACTTTGTTCCGCGACCGCGTCGAAATCATCCAGTGTCGCGGACTTGCCCGCGTATTTCGTGGCAAACGTGCGCATCGTCAGGTCGTACTTCTGGTCTCCTTCTACCCAGCGCAGCATGTGCAAAATCATCGCGCCCTTGTCGGTTGCGAGCGATTGGAACTCAGGTGAGAACATATCCAGCTTGCCGATGGTCGCCAGCGGCACCGAGTCGTAGGCCAGCGCTCCGACCGACATATCTTTCACCACTTCTTCGAGACCGATGCTTCCGGCTGCGTTCTCCACGTAGCGCGCCTCCGAGTAGCGGGCGAAGCCATCGCATAACCACCAGTCATCGATGGTGGCGGGGCTCACCGAAACTCCCCACCACTGGTGCGCGATGGTGTTTGCCAGCAATCGATAATTCACTTTGTCAGTCACGGCGCGGCTCGCAATCGCCGCGATTTCCGGCGCCCAGGCCGAAGGCACAGTGTCGTCCGGAATCTCCACCACTTTCAGGCTTGCCGAGGGCGCGACTCCGTAAAGGGTCACGTAGTAAGTAAATTCCTTGATTGCCGTTTCCGCGTAC
>CAVOKS010000011.1:0-48668 GCA_963696565.1 uncultured Acidobacteriota bacterium
ACGGGTTCATCGCATTTTTGTTCGGACACTTTTCCCCAAAGAGCTGACGGTCCGAAATTCAATTTCGCGGCAGAATGGGCTCTAGCTGGGCGGTGCTGATGCCGCTTTCTGCGCCGGCGCATCAGCCGGTTTCTGTGCCGGCGCGACCGCCTCGGGCTTGGTCGCAGGCGTCTCAGCCGGTTTTGGTGCGCTGTTGGACGCTACTCCTCTGCGCGCATCCGCCGCCTTCTTCAGGTCCTCTTCCCGCTTCGCCTTCTCTACGTCGGCCTCGGCGTCGGTTATGTAGCGAAACATCTGCATGCGGCCTGGGTATTGTTCGGTGGTGAATACGCGATTTTGTTTGTCGATGGCAATACCGACCAGGGCTTTGAACTGGCCCAGACCATTCGCGTGCACATCGCCGATGTAAGTCAGAAGTTGCCCCTCGCGGTTGAACACCTCGACGCGGTCCTGGTATTCGTCGGCCACCCAGATGTGACCATCGCAATCTACCGCGATGCCCTTGGGGCGGGCGAAGTATCCCGGACCGTCGCCGTGCTTGCCGAACTCGCTGATGAACTTGCCGTCGGCATCGAAGATTTCGACCCGGTTATTCATAGTGTCGGTGACGTAGACGTTTTCGTCCTTGTCGAGCGCGACATTCGAGGCGCCGCCGAAGTCGCCCGGCGTGGTGAGAGTGTGCTTCTTGCCGGGAGTTCCAATATGGCGCAGCAGTTTAAGGCTGTCGGCGTCATACACCAGGACGAGGTCTTGCTGCTCGTCAACCACATAAAGCAAGCGGTTCTCGTTGTCGACTGCCATTCCTACCGGATCCACCAATCCCTCGGCGATCTGGCCCTCGACTTGATGTTTAGGGTTAAAGACAAGCACTCGATGCATCTTGCCATCGGAAACAAAAAGGCGATCGCTGTCATCAATCGCGACGCCATTGATCATCCCGAAATGTGCATCCACGCCGTTCTTGATGAGAGTGGCATCGCGGGTTTCAGTGTCGAAGATGAAGACTGCTCCCACCTTTTGATCGGCCACATACACTAAACCTTTCGAGTCGATCGCGATCCCGTATGGCCTGATCAGCTGCCAGGGAAAAGTCTTGAGCTTATCGACGTTATCCACCTGCTTGGCGCCAGCCACGCGGTCCATCCAGCTCTGTTTCGGCTTCGTGGTTGGGGGCGGAGTGTAGTCGATTTTCATGCCTGCGAAGTAATTCAGCCACCGGACGCGCGCGATGTTGGGCGGATTGGGCCAAACCAGCTTGGATAGATCAACCGGAGTTCCGGCCGGCGCAGCCGGTTGCGCAGTGGCGTCGGCTGTTTTTTTCTTGCCGCCATACATCGAGGCTGGCGATGCCAGAATCAGCAGGCTCACCAGCGCTGCCAGCGTCCTGCCATAGCGTTTCGATTTGGAAGGAAGTGTGAACATTTCTAATCTCCTGTTGTCGTGTCCCGCATGTTGATCCTGTTCTTGTGACAGGTATCGCAGAATGCCATATTGTTTTGCTGGTCTTTCACCAGCAGTCCGGGCTGGGCCGACGAGTGCGGCTGATGGCAACTCAGGCAAGCCAGGTGCGTCTTGACTTTGGTTACATCCGCTGGATCCATCACGTCCGAGACCGGGTGGCCTTGCACCGGATGGCCCAGGCCATACCTTAACGGCAGAATCACCACCTTGATTCTTCTTGAAGTAGTCCTCCGGCAGCTTCACCTGGCCGTTGAAGATGGTCAGCAGGTGCTCAGCTTCCAGCTTCTGGGGGGCCGATCGGGACCGTGGCACTCCAGGCAAAGCGCGTTGCCCTTGACCCGCAGCAGATGATCGTTCTCTCCGCCGTGCGGCTGGTGGCAGGTGGCGCAACCTTGCCCGAATGCGGGCTGATGATGCACAGGTTTCTTGCCCTGATCCGCGATATCGCTATGGCAGCCCAGGCAAATCTCAACCCCGTTCGTTTTGGGAAGTCCAGGTTGGCGGCTGGCATGGGGGCTGTGGCAGTCGGTGCAATCGCCCGCCGCGCCCGGATGCTGGAACTTTTGCGGTTTCGATCTGCTTGGCCTTATCGTCGTGGCAGGTTACGCATAGTGTCTTGGCATCGGTTGCGTCAGAACAACTTTCCCATCCTTGGCTGGCGCGTGGCAGACCTCGCACTGTTTGTCTGCGAAGGGCGGATGCATGAATTTCGCCATGAGCTTCGGCGCGGCCGACTGGTGCGGATCGTGACAGCTAAAGCAATCGGAGGTTTCGAAAGGCTGGTTCTGGTGCGCTTTTTGCAGGTCCGCGTCTTTTACGTCATGGCAATCGACACAGAGCGCGGGCGACGCCTTGGTCAGGTGGAAGTCAAACTCGGCGCTTGCCGATCTCGCCGGTCTTGTGGGTGACGTGGCAGGTGTCGCAGCCCATATCGAGCGCGGCATGGCGGCTGCCTTTCTCGGGCACATTCGTACCCGTGTTGTGGCAGCTGAGGCAGAGATTCTCTTTCTGGTCCCCCGAGGTCGGCTTTAACAACTGATTCTTATTGTCCGAGGAGTGCGGATCGTGGCACTTCAGGCAATCGCGCACGGCCGGAGGATGGACCGTTCCTTTTATATCGGCGGCATTCTTGTCTGCGTGGCAGGTGAAACACAGAGCATATGGGCGTTGTCGGTGATCAGTTTGATGTAGGTTGACATCTCTGTTGGTGCGGATCTCATGGCATGCCGTGCAGCCCATGGCGATCGCCGAATGGACCGACTTGCCCTTGGTTTTGTCCTCATGGCAGGCAATGCAAGTGGAGGTGTCCGCCTTCGGGTCCAGCGGGACTGGATGTTTCGCGGCGAAGGCGCTGCCCGCAAGCATGAGCACCACAAGGAAACGGCCCAAGGTGCCTGGCCAGTGAGTCATCCTGGGACTTGAATCTAATGATTCCAGTGCCGCTCCCACCATGGCCTCCTTAAGCTGCCTGTGCACGCATCTCGCCTTAGGCTTCGCCTTAATAGATTTCTGAGAAGTCTTTGTAAAAGATTGCAACAGTTAGGAATCGAGTCGGGACTGCTCAGAGATCAGAATTGTTGAAAGTCTTAATGCAATGGGGCATCTCCCCCAGTCGAATGGCAAAATCACGCAAGTACCATATACGCCTCAGTTTGCGTACCGAGCGGTTAGGAAGTTGGGTGCCGAAGCGGCATCCGGTCTTCCGCACATCCCCACCGGTTCGGGAATCCGACTCTCTGTGACTATCCCCACATCCCCTTGTGATTCGAGTCACATGGAGGCATTCGGGAAGAACTCTGATAACCCTAGGTGCTCCGCAACCCCTCGGAAATCAAGTTGCTCATTCCATCTGGACTGGCATCCTTAGCCTGCGCCAAATTCCAGCAGAAGTCCAATCCGCTGTGTGATATGGCTCACGCGATGCCTTTCAAGTTGCCAAGTTGATGTGACCGATTATCAGGAATTTCAGCAACTTCGCCGAATTTTCGGCAATGGCGCGCAACGTGCTTTTACCAACGCGGGGAAGAGGAACTATGACTGCAAACTCATACTCCACAGTTCAGAAAACAGTGCGGAAAATCTGGCAAACCATCGGCGCGATCAAAACCGGCGTCATTCTGCTTATTCTTGTCGTCGTTATTTCCGCGGCGGGAACGGTGATTCTCCAGCGTCCCGCGACTGATCCCGACGAAATGCAGCGAGCGTATTCCCCGCAACTGCTTCGTCTTCTGGATGGAGTAGGGCTGACTGACGTTTTCCATGCGTGGTGGTTTGTATTGCTGCTCAGCTTAGTGAGCCTTAGCATCATCGCCGCCTCGATTCAGCGTTTCCCGAACTCATGGCGTTACTACGCGCGTCCTTACAAGAGTCCCGACGAGAGCTTCCGAAATGCGTTGCCCAACCATGCGCTGATTCCGATCAAAGATGAAGAAGCGGCGTTGAGCATTGCGGAACGAGTCTTCCACAAAGCAGGTTTCAGGCCGGAGCGGATCGTGCGCGAGAATAACTTTTCCCTATTCGGCGAGCGCAACCGCTTTTCTGAGATGTCAGTCTACATCGTGCACGCGAGCCTGCTTCTCATCTTTCTTGGAGGCATCGTCGATGCACTTTACGGCTGGCGTGGATTCGTTACTTTGACGCGAGGACAGCAATCGAGCCAAGTTGAGACCCAAAACGGCAGTAAACGCAATCTGCCCTTCGCCGTCCGCTGTGACGGTGCTGGGCAGGAAAACTATGCCGACGGTACTCCCAAGCGCTGGTGGTCGGACTTGGCGATCGTAGAGAACGGGCAAGCCATTGTCCGCAAGCAGATCGTGGTCAATGATCCGCTGGTTTATCAGGGCATACGCTTTTATCAGGCGAGCTACGGCAAGACCGGAAAGCTCGACAAACTGGTGCTGACCGCGACTCCTCGCGATGGGCAAGCACTCGGAGGACATCAGTATCGGTCTGGATGAAACTCGTCCCTCTGGATCCGGATACCACGGTCCGGCTAGCCGAGTTCATTCCTGACTATGTGGTACGCGATGGACAGATTTACGCTCGCTCCAGCGCACTCGAAAACCCGGCCGCCCACTTGATCGTGGAATCCACGAAATCGGGTCAGAGCGGTAGACGTATGGCTGCCCCCAATTCCGGGCCTCGAGCAGAACGAGTCTTCGCCTTACATCTTCGAAGGTAAAGATTTACAGATGGCTTATTTCACTGGCTTGGAAGTTTCGCATGAGCCCGGCCAGTGGTCGGTCTGGGCGGGCGTGCTTGTCATGGGTCTCGGCTTGACTGTGGTCTTTTATTTCGTCCACGTGCGGGTGTGGGCAGTGCCGGTGCGCAACGCAACGCGGCCAACTGACGCTTTGGATTGGCGGAGCCGCGAACAAGAACAAGGACGTATTCGAGCAGCGTTTCCGCAAGTTAGTGGAAGAAATCGAATCACGAACTCAAAGTTTCATCGAAGGCAGGTGCCCAGGCGCCTGTCGCTTCACTCGCCGGAAAATAAAGCGGCAATGGAGGATGCATCTATGGCACGAATCGCAAGAGCCGAACAGCAACCAGTGGCCACGGGTACAACCCTGGTCGTAATGGTGGGATTGGGAGTTGCCTTCCTGTTGTTCATGGCATTTCTAAACGTTGTAAAGAGCGGCAACCTGCTCAACGAATCCAACCTGCTCTACGCCGCATTGATTTTCTATTCGGGCGCCGGAACGCTTTATCTTGGATTCGGAATCACTGGCACTCCTTCCTATATTCGCTTCGCGTCCCTGGCAACGTGGGCCGGCTTGATCGCCAACACAGGTGCCGTGGCTCATCGCTGGTATGAAGCCGGACATCCGCCGTTCGCAAGCATTTACGAAATGTTGCTCAGCTTCGTATGGACGCTCGCCGTGCTGACGCTGATCGCCGAGAAAAAGTTCAAGGTGAAAGTCATTGGCACCGTGACCATGCCCATCGCGATCGTCGGTGTTGTTCTGATGCAGTTGCTGCGAACCGAAGTCCATCCCCTGGTTCCGGCCCTGCAATCGACCTGGCTGCATGTCCACGTCACGCTCGCCATGCTGGCGTATGCGGCGTGTGCGCTTAGCTTCGCTCTGGCAATGATGTTTCTCATCCAGGACAAGATGAAGACCGAAACTTTTCTGGCCGCAACTAGCCTTTTCAGCATCGGCGACATATCTCGGTGTGCTGACGCGCTTCGAGAAATGGGGTGGGCTCAGCGTGATCGCCTGGAATCCAGAAGAAAAATCAGAGGTGTTTCTGGCCAAGGGTGTGCGCTTGTTTGTCGTGATCCCCGATCTTGGCTGGCTGATGGTAATGGTGCTTGCGGCCGTCGCTGCTCCACTCGTTCTCTATCTGGTTTGGCGCAAGACAGGGAAAGAAAAGCTTATCGACATCGCGAACCGCGCTGTCTTCGTGAGCATCCTGCTGCAAGTGCTAGCCCTGGTGTTCTTCCTGTTGCGGGCGCGCGATGGTCGCTACGGCTCACTCGATGCCGACGGCTTGTTCTCGACCAGTCTGGCAGCCAGCCCCTTCATTCTCTCGGGACTCGTGGGCGGCGTTTTCGTTTCACTGCTCTACCTCTTGTTACTGTGGCGGCGCGAAGATCTCGAGCGCATGTTGCCCAGCGCGGAGGAACTCGACCGCATTACCTACAAAACCATCGCGATCGCATTTCCCTTACTCACCCTGATGATCGCGGCGGGCGCCTACTGGGCTAATCGCACCTGGGGCTCTTATTGGAGCTGGGATCCGAAAGAAACCTGGGCTGCGATTACCTGGTTGGTGTATGCCGGATATCTGCACATGCGTGTTACTCGTGGATGGCGTGGCCGGCGCGCTGCTTACTTCGCCATCCTGGGCTTTGCGGTTGTGATGTTCACTTTCTTCGGTGTGACGTATTTGCTGCCCGGATTGCATGCTTATGCTTAGGCGCCCTCATTTCGAAGCGAAGTCGAGCCAGATGCTGGGAGTGAGACATGACGCGGCTGCGGTAGTTCGACCGCCTCCGGATCAGTTGATCGGCAGCAAGCTCTCGGTGTCCGCATCGCTCGTCACAGATGGAGGATTTCCGATTGAGTTCCGTGCGGGTCAACTGGCAGCTCAAGGCAATCTTGCCGGTAGGGTTCGTTCTACTGGCGGGTCTGCTGCTCTTCATTCTCGCCACCGTATCTCTACGCGATCCCGAGCGCCACGCGGTGCTGATCGTCGCCGGCGCGGGAGCAGTCGCCATTTGTGCCGTGTTAATCGTCGTGCTTGCGTACGTGATTCAACGGCCGATGGTCGAACTGCAGGAGAAGATCGCAGCAGGTGGGTGAAGGCAACCTGAACGTTGCCGTCAGCTTCGCCCAGCGCAACGACGAAATTGGAGACCTCGGCCGCAACTTCAATCACATGATGCAGCAGCTGCGCGAAAGCCGCGAAGAGATTGAACGGCTGCATCGCACCCAGATGTCTCGCGCCGAACACTTTGCGACGCTCGGTGAACTGGCTACGGGCTTGGCCCACGAAATTCGCAACCCGCTTGCGGGAATCGCCGGAGTCATCGAAATCGTCGGTCGTGATCTGCCTCCAACCAGTCCGGCGCGCGCAGTCGTGAAAGACGTTCGCCTCGAGATCACGCGCATCAGCCGTACTTTGACCGATCTTCTGGAAACCGCTCGGCCGCGCCGCCCGGAGGTTCGCCGTAGCAACCTAAATACGACTGTGGAGCATGCTGTGATGCTGGCTCGGCAGCAGGTGCTCTCAAGACCAATCAAGATCGAACTGCAGCAGGCACCCGATCTGCCTGAAGTTGAACATGACAGCGATCAGATACACCAAGTTCTTCTGAATCTGCTCCTCAACGCGGTGCAAGCCATGGAGAAGACGGGCACGGTGAACGTTGAAATCGGTTCGCGGGACGGCTATGCCAGCGTTGTGGTCAGCGATACTGGCCGGGGGATTTCTCCTCAAAACCTGCCCAACATTTTCCGTCCTTTCTACACCACTAAGGGCGATGGTACTGGCCTTGGTCTTTCTCTTGCGCACCGTATCGTCGAAGATCATCACGGCCGCATCGAGGTCAGCAGTGTCGTCGGAAAGGGAAGCACGTTTACCGTACTGCTTCCATTTCAAATGCCGGTCGCGCAGGTTGCCGCTTTCTAGCATGGAGCCTTGCACTCCTCCCTACAGTTATCAGCGGGCATCGTCGCGTCCCGCGGTGGCGAGAACAATCGGCTGGTAGAAATCAGTTTCATGGGGCAGCAGCCACCGCACTCTTACGAATCCGGCGCGTTCGAGAATTTTCGTGAGCTCGTCCCGTAACACTGCACGATATTCGCAGACGCCGTGGTGAGTCTGCCAACCCGCAGGAGTGTCGCGCGTGATGTACAGGTGAAAGCTGTAGCGGCGCTCGTCCGACCAGTCCCACAATTGAAAAACGATTCGGCGATGCGCCGTGTCGGAGAAAAAGCTCGGACCTTGAACCAGCGGTCTTTCCTCGACTAGACGATCGTAGTCTCTGATGCTGGCCATAAAAACTCCGCCATCTCGCAGCTTTGCGCGAATCTGTGCCGCCGCAGTGGCAAGGTCCTGACTAGATAAAAGATGAGGCAGCGCGTTGTCCATACAGAGAACCGCGTCAAAGCTAGCCTCCGGCACGTTGCTCAGTCGCAGCATGCCCGTGACATACACTGGGAGATCCAACCCTCGCTCCCCAGCTTCGAGGCGAGCCCGCTCTACAGCGCGGGGACTGATGTCCGTACCAGTGACGCGGAAGCCGAGTTTTGCCAGGCCGATGGCCTGGGTTCCGATTCCGCAAGCGCAGTCCAGTATCCTCAGCGATTCGGCAGGACCGCACTCACGCTCAAGGATTGCCCCAAGCACATCGGCTTGGCGGGCGCCAGATGCGTTCCAGTCCTCAAACATTAAGTGGTAATGGCCGGCAAGGTCATCGTAGAAATCGCGCACGATTTCGGTCATGCGGCATTCTACTGTGAAAACAGCGGACTCCGGCAGGGGCGGGCTGCTGCACCTTATCCCAGCGCGCTTCCACGAGCCAGCAAAGCAGGCCAGCAAAGCAAGGCGCATCCCTTTCGTAGTAAATTAAACACCGATGCCGCAGAGAAAATCATGATCGTCGACGACGAGCGCCTGGTGCGCTGGTCGCTGCGCCAGAAGTGCGAGGAGTGGGGCTACCACGTGATCGAAGCCGACGCCGGGGAACCGGCGCTTAAACTGGCGCAGCACGAGTCGCCCGATCTCGTCCTGCTCGACGTGCGCATGCCCGACCTCACCGGCATCGAAGTCCTCGATCAACTCAAGAAAAGTGGCGACGCCCGCGCCATCATCATGATCACCGCCGATCCGCAACTCGACGATGTCAAAGCCGCGCTCAAGCTCGGCGCTTACGACTTTGTCGGCAAGCCGGTCGATTTCGACGAGCTCCACGTCACCATCAAGAACGCGCTCGAGGCCACGAGCCTGCGCACCGAAGTCCAGACCCTGCGCGGCGAGGTGCGCCGCGATGCTGGATATGACAGCGTGGTGAGCGTTTCGCCGAAGATGACGGAGCTCATGAACTTCGTCCGCAAGGTCGCGTCCAGCGAGGCCACCACCATTCTGATTCAAGGGCGAGAGCGGCACCGGCAAGGATCTGATCGCGAAAGCCATCCACTACGAAAGCTCGCGCCAGGAAAAACCTTTTGTCGCGATCAACTGCTCGGCCATTCCCGAGACGCTGATGGAAGCCGAACTGTTCGGACACGAAAAGGGCGCGTTCACCGATGCCAAGCAGATGAAGAAAGGACTGTTCGAGGCCGCCGATGGCGGCACGCTGTTTCTCGACGAAATCGGCGAACTCTCTCCCCTGCTGCAAGCCAAACTGCTGCGCGTCCTCGAAGACCAGGTCATCCGCCGCGTCGGCGGCATCCGGGATATGCAGGTGGATGTGCGCGTGATCGCCGCCTCCAATCGCGATCTCGAAAAAGCAGTGCGCGAAGGACAGTTCCGGCAGGATCTCTATTACCGATTGGCCATTATTGCCATCTTCATCCCGCCGCTGCGCGATCGAAAAGAAGACATCCTTCCTTTGGTGGACTTTTTCATCGAGCGCTACAACCGCAGATTCAAGAAGTCGATTCGTGGCATTACCGATGAAACTCGCCGTCTCATTCTCAGCCACAACTGGCCGGGAAATGTTCGCGAGCTGAAAAACACCATCGAGCGCGGCATGATCCTCGAAGATGAGCCGTTTCTGCGGCCGGTGTATCTTGCCATTTTCTGTGGGCGAATCCGGCGGCCGCACCGTCTTTGAACGAACCTCACCCGCCGACGGCGGACAGACCTTGCCCAACGGCCGCGCTCTGCCGCGGCTTTATATCCCCGAAGGCGGACGTCACTGGAAGAGGTCGAGCACGCCATGGTCGAGCTGGCCATGCGCCAGGCCAACGGTAACCAGACCCACGCCGCCAAGCTGCTCGACATCAGCCGCGACGCGTTGCGTTACAAGCTAAAGAAATTCGGCCTGATCCGCGGAGACGAAGAAGGCTCGCAGACCAGCGCGGCCGAGGATCAATGATCGCTGGTAGTTGGCCCGGTACCCGCATGATAACGGCACGCAACTTGTGCAACGAACTTGGGTTCGATTAGCCTGACTGTGCCAACGAGCTTGTTCGTTGGGACAGAAATCCAGGAGGAATTGTGAAACAGAAAATACTGAGTTCTTTTGCCTTGATCGCAGTGATGCTGGCGCTGTCCTCTCCATCCCCGGCGTTTGGTAAGCACCCCCAAATCGAGGATGCGCTCCGAGCCTTGAGGGGCGCAAAGGACCACCTTAACGAGGCTGCGCACGACTTCGGCGGCCACCGAGTGGATGCGATCCGAGCGATTGATGAAGCTGATCGGCAGTTGCGGATTTGCATGCAGTACTGATCCGCGTTTCGCGGCTGCTGGAAGAGATCAGTTGCGAGCAGGGTTACAAGGGTGGCCCATCCCTGGAGCACTTTTTACTCAAGCATGAGGGGATCCGGTTATCCGGCGTACGAAAAAGCAGGGCGGGTGTTACTCACCCGCCCTGCACCGTTTGCTTCAGCTCCGTTTAAAAGAATCCCAGCGCCTTCGGGCTGTAACTTACCAGAAGGTTTTTGGTCTGCTGATAGTGGTCGAGGATCATCTTGTGGGTCTCGCGGCCAAAACCCGACTGTTTGTATCCACCGAATGCGGCATGTGCCGGATAAAGGTGATAGCAGTTGGTCCAAACGCGTCCGGCCTTGATTTCGCGGCCTACGCGATATGCGTTCGTGGCATTGCGTGACCAAACGCCTGCACCCAAACCGTAGACTGTGTCATTGCCAATGGCGATGGCTTCTTCAAGGTCCTTGAATTTGGTCACCGAAAGCACGGGGCCAAAAATTTCCTCCTGGAAGATTCGCATCTTGTTGTGGCCAACGAAGACGGTTGGTTTGACGTAGTAGCCGTTCTCCAGATCGCCGCCGAGATGGGCCTGCTCGCCGCCAATGACGCAGCTTCGCGCCTTCTTTCTTTCCGATGTTGATGTATTCCAGAATCTTTTCCAGTTGGTCGCGGGACGCCTGCGCGCCCATCATGGTGGAAGGATCGAGCGGATTGCCTACTTTGATCTTTCCTACGCGAGCGACCGCACGTTCCAGGAACTTGTCGAAGATCGACTCCTGAATCAGAGCGCGGGACGGACAAGTGCACACTTCGCCTTTGTTGAAGGCGAACAGCGCGAAGCCTTCGAGCGCCTTGTCGAAATACTCATCGTCGTCATCCATTACGTCGGCGAAGAAGATGTTCGGAGACTTGCCGCCCAACTCCAGGGTCTGCGGAATGATCGGTTCAGATGCGTACTGCATGATCAGCCGGCCGGTGGTGGTTTCACCGGTAAAGCCGATTTTGGCGATGCGCGGATTGGTGGCCAGAGCTTTGCCGATCTCGCCCCCGGGGCCGGTGACTACGTTGAGCACGCCGGGTGGTAACAAGTCCCCAATCAGTCCCATCAGCACCAGCAGGCTGAGCGGAGTATTGGACGCGGGTTTGATGACGACGCAATTTCCGGCGACGATGGCGGGAGCAAGTTTCCAGGCAGCCATCAGCAGCGGGAAATTCCAGGGGATGATTTGGCCAACGACGCCGAGAGGTTCCTTGAAATGATAGGCGATGGTGTCGTTGTCGATCTCGCCCACTGTGCCTTCTTCGGCACGGATGCAGCCGGCGAAATAGCGGAAGTGATCGATGGAGAGCGGAACGTCGGCGGCCCGAGTCTCGCGAATCGGTTTGCCGTTGTCGAGAGTTTCAGCCAGAGCCAGAAGCTCCAGATTTTCTTCCATCTTGTCGGCAATCTTAAGCAGGATGGAGGAGCGAAGCGCGGGTGCGGTGCGTCCCCAGAGATCCTTGACTGCATGCGCCGCATCGAGAGCCTTCTCGATATCTTCAGCTGAGGAACGGGCGATCTCGCAGATCGGCTCACCGTTGATCGGACTATAATCGGTAAAATAGCTTCCCTTCACAGGCGCGACCCATCGGCCGCCAATGAAGTTCTCATGCTTGGATTTGACGCCGCCCTTGCGAAGCGTGTCGACTGCTTGCTGGACGGATGTTTGCTTAACGAGGTCTGCAACTGCCATTGTGATATCTCCTTTTCTGCAATGATTAAGGCGTGGTAAGTCCCCGAGTGTGAAGATACCGCTCGCCGTTATTGGCGGCGGTGAGCAGCGTCACACGTCTCTGTGACGTCGGGCGAAATACGCGTGGGAAGGGGAAGAGGTGAAGCGAGTAGAGGGCGGGTCGTCAGGCTGATCCGAGACTGGCTGGCCAATTGACTGGCCAGAAAGAGTTGAGGCGGAAGCCATGGCACTCTTGTCGGCCAGCGCCAGGCTCCGCCTCTCGTTTTAGCCAGTAATACAGATTCAGACTACCTACCGCTTATGCGACTGCGTGACTCTTATATCCCTTGGCACCGGTTGATTTCTTGGCGCCGGACTGCGCAGCGATATCGAGAACGATGCGGCCGTTGACTTTCCCCTTCTTGAGCCGTTCAAAAATATCGTTGATCGATGCCAGTGGTTGCTCCTCAATGGTCGCCTTTACTTTGCCTTCGGCGGCAAACTGCAGCGCCTCCTCGAGGTCCTTGCGTGTGCCTACAATCGAGCCCCGCACGGTTTGGCCGTTGAGTACGAGATCGAAAATGGACACTGGGAATTCGCCCGGGGGCAAGCCGTTCAGGACGCAAGTCCCGCCGCGGCGCAGCGTTCCGAGCGCCTGTTTGAATGCTGGAAGCGACACGGCTGTCACGAGTACGCCGTGAGCGCCGCCGATTTTCTTCTGGATCACAGCGACCACATCTTCTTCCTTTGCGTCCACGGTCACTTCAGCGCCAAGCTTGCGGGCCAACGCCAGTTTCTCTGCTCCGATATCAATGGCGGCGACGTGCAGCCCCATGGCTTTCGCATATTGGACCGCCACATGGCCCAGTCCACCCACGCCCGAGATCACAACCCACTCGCCGGGTCGCGCCTGCGTTTGTTTCAAACCCTTGTAAGTAGTCACGCCGGCACACAGAATCGGCGCGGCATCAATAAAGGATAGTTGGTCCGGAATCCGGCCAAGGTAGTCTGCCTGACCCAAAGCATACTCAGCGAAACTGCCGTTTACCGTATAACCTGACATCTGCTGCTCCGGACATAGGGTTTCCCACCCCGTGAGGCAGAATTCACAATGTCCGCATGCACTATGCAGCCATGCGATTCCGACGCGGTCGCCTTCCTTCAGATGGGTCACACCTGAGCCCAGCTTGGCCACGAAGCCCGCGCCTTCGTGTCCGGGAATGAAGGGCAATGTAGGTTTTATCGGCCAATCGCCATCTGCCGCATGCAGATCGGTGTGGCAGACACCACTCGCAATCACCTGGACCAACGCCTCTCCCGGTCCTGGGTCTGGGACTGGAACTTCACGAACCTTCAAGGGCTCGCCGAACTTGTCGACGAAAGCCGCTTGCATTGTCTTTGCCATAGTATGTCTCCTGGGAGTCCATAATTTGTCGGACTGCTTGCAGTCCAGCCGACTCCGAATGAATTTGGATTAAACTGCCAAACGTCCGTCTGATTGGCGACGGGCGCAACGCTTCAACCTTATCCTTTGGGTTCTTCGATGGTTTGTTCAGCGGGACCGAAAGAAGGATTCCGCTAACTTCCCGACGCTATGATCGGCGTACTTCGTACGCCCTGTATGTGACGTAGCACACAGGCGGGTGTGAGCCCAGACACGCGCGAAGAATCCTTGGCCTTGCCCGAATAGCTGATCGCCGTGTCGACTCCAAAGGAACTCGGTAAACTTGGCCAGGCTCGCGCCACAGCAGGATGAAAAACGCACTGAATTCAAACTTCAGAAGCAGAGGCTGCGCCTATACGTTAGAGGACGAGCAGACGGTCCGGTCGCGCGATGAAGCTACATGACTGCAGCGGAAGCGCGTGGCCCAGACGGCGCCGCTTGAGCGTCGCTCGGTGACTCGGGGACAGGCTGTTTTCCGCACAGTCCCACTGCTTCGGATATCCGCTGGCTTTCCTGCTCCTTCATGGCTTGCCAGCTGCAGAGTGCCGCTCGCTCTTGCGCTACTACATCCAGGTTGTGCTTGATGCGGTTGGCGTAGTGCGATGTGACGCGCTCCATTTCCGCCTGAATCTGGGCGTTTTCCCGAACATTGCGCGCTTCGAATTCGTCAAACTGCTTCTGCTGACCAGCTTCATAGGCACCCAGGGCATGTTGTCGCCGCGCCGCGTCCTGAAGCACCTCGTCCACCGTAGAGTCAGCGGCATCGAGGGCCATGAGCACGGATGCGCGCTTGACATCTTTTGACAGGTCGCGAATGTGTTTGCTGGCAAGCATCTCGATGATCTTGTTGATACCGTATCGGGAACGCGCGCTCAGGATTCCGGATGCATGGTAAATGTCGTCGCAGGACAGGAGCTCGCTTTTTGGATCACTCGAGCCTTCAGCTGCCTTGGCGCTTAACTTATTCATTGGAACCTCCGTGGGTGTGGGGTCGTCCGCTACAACGGTGTCGTCCGGTTGCTGACGCCAGAATTTCGGGAAAAGACTTTTTGATGGCATAACTTTCCTTTCACGACGAGGTGACGAGCCCTGGGTTTTAGATTCAAGGCGTCGAATCGGGCCGGACCCGGAGGACTTCTTGTCATCCTTCTTATCATTGGCATTATTTGAGAGGCAGCTTCCGTCGCCAAGCTGCTCAGGCTTGGCTGCTGGAACGACTGCTGCAGACGCCGCCACGGGCTCGGGAGGGGAACTCGATACAGGGGTCTTAGCCTGGTTGGCTTCTTGTTTTGCCGGGCGCCTTCGGAGGTTCGTAGGCGAAAGGGAAGGAATCTCGGAGATCGGAGCATCGGGTGCCGGTCTCGCTTGGACACGACTGTCTCGATCAGCATCCTGCTGAATCCCCAAAAGATATGTTCTGCCATCCCAACGGCAGTAGCTGGCGACGCCAGAAAATAGCTCCTTCTGCCACTTCACTTTCAATGTGGATCCGACCGGAATCGGTGTAGTGAGCCGAAGACATGTCCCCGATGGAACCCTGGACTCCATCCTTGCCGGAGCATGGTGAGCAGTGCCATTTTGATCTTGCCACCACAGTTCGGCGGACGCCAGTGTGGCCGCCTGCTCAAAGCTATTTCTGTTTGGCGAGCCGCTTTGGGTATGGCCAGCGGCTGCATCACGCTGAATTCCCATAAGAAATGCCACTCCATCGCTCCGGCAGTTCCGAGCCACCCCGGAAAATATTTCCCTCTGCCATCTAATCGTGAGTTTGGATCCAACCGCGATCGGGGTATTGATTCGAATGCAGACCCCGGAGGGAGACGTGTCCTCGATTCTGGCCGGAGCAAGATGCGATGCTCCAGCTTGATCTTCCCAGCAAACCTCAGCCACCGCCATCATGTGCATTCTTGATTCGCTGGCCTGGACAGGCGGGTTCACGACCTCTTTTATATCGACACAAGGAGCAACAGAGCTTAGTACCGAGTGGGCTAGCACTTTTGATTGGCCCTGCCAAGGAGGAAAAGCCAAAACTGAAGAGTCCAGGGCAGAAAGAAGCAGAATTGTGGGACGCAGTGGACGAGTCCACTGACTGCCTGGTCTAGGTAGTCAGCCCTTAGCCTGTTGCCTGGCCTTGTTAGGATCTGGTGCCGGCAAGCGCCGATTCGGGCGTTTGCAGATGGAACAGCCGCTGCAATGCAGTGGTCATTTGTTCTTGCTCCACCTTCTCTGGAAGTTCCTTGAGTTCACGGGCCAGGGACCCTGCGATTTTCTGCGTCATCCGGGACATTACTGCGGTTAACATTTCGTCCTGGTCCTGGGAGAACGGTCCGTTCTCTTGTCGAAAGGAATCCAGTTCTTGCCGGCAAATCTCGTCCAGCCGCAGGCGCAGTGCCACGATGGTCGGCACCACTCGCTCCGCCATCAGCTTGCGGCGGAAGCCTTGCACTTCGCACTGGAGAATTTTCTGTGCAGCGGCGGCGGCAGCCTCACGCTCGCTCGCATTGTGGTCGACCACGTTTTCGAGGTCATCAAGGTCATAGAGGAAAATGCCCTCGACATCGCGCACACCGGCGTCAATGTCACGGGGCATGGCGATATCCACGATTACGAGAGGCCGGTCCGTGCGGTCCTGAATCATGATCTCAGCCTCCTGGCGGCTGAGAATCGTGTGCGGGCAGGAGGTCGAGCTAATGATGATGTCGGCGTCGGCCATGTGCTGCCAGCGGTCTTCAAACGGGATCGCGAGGCCATTGAGTTTCGTGGCCAATTCTGCCGCATGCTCGAGCGTGCGGTTAATCACACGGACGGAACTCGCGCCGTGATTGAGTAACCCACGGGCGGACAGCTCGCTCATCTTTCCTGCGCCGAGCAAGAGCACCTTCTTGTTTTCGAGCGTACCGAAGGTCTGGCGAGCGAGTTCCACAGCAGCGTAAGGAATCGAAACTGCCGCGTTGCCAATCGCCGTCTCACTGCGCACGCGCTTCGAGACCGTGAGCGCTTTTTGCAGCACCGCATCGAGAAAGCGGCCGGTTGCGCCCACCTTCTGCGCCTGCTGCCAAGCCTGTTTCACCTGGGAAACGACTTGCGGCTCGCCGACAACCATCGAGTCGAGGCTGGATGCGACCCGGAAAATATGGAGGAGGGCGGCTTCATCCAGCAGGCGGTAAAAGTGCTTCCACTCGCAGAGCTTGAGACCATATTCGGCGGCCAGCAGACGCATTACCGAGTTGGCTGCCAGAGTAACATCGTTCGTCCACAGCCAAAATTCCGTGCGATTGCACGTCGCCATGACGATGACTTCATCGATGCCTTCCGCTCTCGACAGCTGCACCAAGGCTTCGTAGCGCCGGTTTTCAGCGATCCAGAAGCGCTCCCTCACAGCCACCGGGGCGGTGCGGTAGTTCAGGCCGACGACCATGAGAGCGGGTTCCAAGACTTTATCTCCTGCAGATCACGTCTGGAGAAATGCATCCGTCGTGCCAAAGGGATACTTTGACTCCAAACGACTAATGGCATTTGCTTTCAATTGGTTAGGCTAGTTCCGGCAGGCAAGGGAAGTCGAATTCCTGGGCTTTGATAGTGGCATATCACGCTGGGCCGCGTCTTTTAGCTCCTGAGGCGTTTCTCAAAGGGATACAAAGGCGCCTGAGAGAATCACCGAATTGCTCGGGTCAAGGTTGGAAGCCGTGAATCGTTATCGCGTTTGTTTTCTTCGAGTCTCTGAATGACCACGGGGTTCAGTGTATGGCTTCCGCCAGAACGATGTCTTTCTCTTTCGAGTCTTTCTCTTTCAAACTGGACGTATGCGGCTGGTAAACGCAGAATGGCTCCTCATCGAGATAGTTGCCAGTGGCGGCATAGGCACGCGCACGACAACCCATGCAGATATTGCGGAACTCGCAGCAGCCGCACTTGCCTTTTAGGTTATTAGTGTCGCGCAGCTGATTAAACACCACCGAGTTTGCCCAGATGTCGGCGAACGACTGCTTTTTCAGATCCCCGGCAAGTGCCGGTAAATATCCACAGGGATAGACCTCACCTTGATGAGAGATGAAACACACGGCGGTTCCGGCCAGGCATCCTTTGGTCATGGCGTTCATGTCGGAAGGGTGAGTGCCCGGATGTCCTACTGCGTGTCCAATGCCCTGAGGTTTCAATTCGATGCCCGTCGATCCGGGCATCGCCATTTCAGTGGGACCGATATGTGCCGAAGTTGGCGCAGCGTCGATCACTGGGTGCGCAGCCTGAGCCGCTGCTTCGGAGCGGCGTTCCGCAACGCGTCGTTGTCGAACTACGCGGAAATAGTGTGGCGCACAGGTCGCTTTCAGCTCGATACCACCTTCGAGCGAGCGATCGTAGAACCAGTTCAGCATCTTCTCGTACTCTTCCGGTGGAACCATCTGTTCGGCGGCAATATCGACGCCGCAACCTACCGGCACCAGCAGGAACGTGTGCAGAGCGTCTGCTCCTAGGGATCTTGCCAGGTCGAGCACCTGGGGAAGTTGGTGGGCATTGTGGCGGGCGATGGTGGTGTTGATTTGCACCGACATGCCGAGATTCTTCAGGTTGCGGAAACCGGCTATGGCAGCATCGAATGCGCCCGGAATCCCGCGGAAGCTGTCGTGCGTTAGCGCATCAGCGCCGTCGAGACTGATGGCAACGCGGCGCACGCCGCTGTCGACGATCATTTGTGCGACGTGTTTGGTGACCAGCGTGCCATTAGTGGCCAGCGCTACGCGCAGACCCTTATCCGTGCCATAGCGCGCCAACTGGAAAATGTCTGAACGGAAAAGTGGCTCGCCGCCGCTGAGCACCAGGATCGGAGTGGATACGGTCGCAATCTCATCGATGATATCGCGCGCAGCTTGCGTGGAGAGATCGGAGGGAGAACTCAGCTCCGTGGCACTGGCCCGGCAATGGATGCAGCGGAGATTACAGCCTTTGGTCAATTCCCAGAAGACCAATCGCGGTTTGTTTTGATTGGCCTGATTTGAATGCTGTCCGTTGCCATTTGCCGAAGCCATATGCAGCCTCCCTATGTAAATGAACCTGAGGTCCTAACTCACCCACGGCGTAAAGGTAAAACAAAGGGAAACACCTAGCGGTGATAGTCATCACCCGGAATTGTGATCCCCGTCACTGGGGGTTAAGTTTTTTTTTGGCACCATACGCGTGGTCTTTGAACGGCAGCGTCTGGGGGCCGAGTTTCCGTCGAGGAGCATTTCGGACGTTAAGCCGCTGTTTTTCAGCGAGCTGAGGCTATTTGCTTGAGGACTAACGAGTTTTAGAGCCGAGCTCTACTCGGCTGCCCAGGTGTCCTAGCCTGCCCGGGCGGATGGGCTAGTTGTGATTCGCGATATCACGCAGTGCTGCCGTGTTGCGAATTAGCAGAGTCGAACCTTTCGACTGCACGATCTGACGCCTCTTCATCTCGGCGAAGAGCCGGGTAACCGTTTCGCGCGAAGTCCCAATCATCTGCGCGATCTCCTCGTGCGTGAGGCGAAGTTTCAATCGAGGTTCCGATTTGCCCGATTCTCCGTTCTTGCAGCTCCATTCCAGAAGCAGCTTAGCCAGTTTTTCGGCGGCAGAGTGCGATAGCCCCAGTGAGCGCACTTCCTCACAAGCGCCGTGATATTTTTCGCTCAGCTGCTCGGCCACTTTGAAACAAGCCTCCACATCGTCCTTCAGAAATCGAAGGAAATCATCGCGCTTAACGAAGTTGACCTGGCAGGGGTCGATCGTCTCCGCCGTTACTTCGTAGGGTTTGCCGGAAATTGTGGCGCTCAATCCCAGTACCTCGCCGGGTTCCGCTAGTTTCACAATCATGGTTCTGCCGTTTGGCGAGTTAATGGAGAGCTTCACACTGCCTTTGCACAGTACAAAAATGCCACGCGGCAGCTGTCCTTCCACGAACAGCACAGCGCCTTGTGGATAGGCGGTTGCGTACTTTATGCCTTCAAAGGTCTGCAGCGCAGTAGCAGGCAGATCGCAGAAGATGCGATCGGCACGGAGCTTGCATGTGATACAGCTTTCTACAATTTCCATTCCGTATGGTGAGAGCATGAACTAGCCTCCTGTGACACCGTTTTATGACGCTCTCGGGCCAAGTTCTTTTGGCTGGGTTCGCCTATCGCGTCTTCCACAACCAGTTGAGCTAGTACCGTCTAGCGTCAGTGTGCTTCTGCATGACGCGCAATGCTGTGCTGCAAGGCACGTTCTCATGTGATCGGCATCACAAAACGCTTTGTGACGCCGATCACAAGCGGCTGTGACGCGCCTTGCTGCGCCCACGCTTCCACATCGTTCATGATTATGCAGTCAAAGTGGGAAGAACAACCTACAACTAATCTGCAGGTAAGGGCGGTCGACGATTATGAAGCGCAAGTTTAAGACCATGGATGCTAACGAGGCGGTCGCCTACGTCGCCTACCGCGTTAATGAGGTCATTGCCATTTATCCCATCACTCCTTCGTCAAACATGGGCGAATGGGCGGACGAGTGGTCCTCGCAGGGAGTCCAGAACATTTGGGGTACCGTGCCTCATGTCATGGAGATGCAGAGCGAAGGCGGCGCTGCTGGGGCCGTGCATGGCGCGCTACAGACCGGTTCGCTGGCCACAACGTTCACCGCCTCCCAGGGCCTGCTGCTCATGATTCCGAATATGAATAAGATTGCGGGAGAGCTTACGCCCACGGCGTTCCATGTGTCGGCGCGCACGTTAGCTACCCACGCGCTCTCGATCTTCGGTGACCATTCGGACGTCATGTCTTGCCGGGCTACTGGATTTGCCATGCTTTCCTCGAACTCCGTGCAAGAAGCCATGGACATGGCTCTGATTGCACATGCCGCTGCGCTCGAGTCGCGCATCCCTTTCTTGCATTTCTTCGACGGCTTCCGGACCTCGCATGAAGTCAACAAGATCGAGATGCTTAATGAAGATGATATGCGGGCGCTCATTAATATGGATCGAATCATTGAGCACCGTCAGCGGGCGCTGTCACCCGATCATCCCGTTTTGCGCGGTACCGCACAGAATCCCGACGTGTTCTTCCAGATGCGCGAGCGGGCCAATTCTTATTACGACGCTTGTCCGGAAATCGTGCAATGTGTGATGAACAAGTTTGCAGAGACGGTGGGCCGCTCTTATCACCTGTGTGATTACGTGGGCGCCCCGGACGCCGATCGCGTGATTGTGATGATGGGCTCGGGAGCCGAAGTGGCTCACGAAGCCGTCGAGCACCTCAACGCGCAAGGCGAAAAGCTTGGGCTGCTGAAAGTGCATTTGTATCGTCCCTTCCCAGTGCAGGCGTTCCTGAAAGCCTTGCCGACGAGCGTGCGAAAGGTCGCCGTACTCGATCGAACCAAGGAATCGGGAACGATTGGCGAACCGCTTTATCTCGACGTTGTGAACGCGCTTCACGAAGGAGTGAAACGGGGCTACAGCCCTCGAACGACTCCGCCCATGGTCGTGGGCGGACGCTATGGGCTTTCCTCCAAAGAATTCACGCCAGCGATGGTCAAGGCGGTCTACGACAATCTCAAAGCGGATCAAGTAAGAGATCATTTCACCGTCGGCATTCAGGACGACATCAGCCACACCAGTTTGTCTTACAATCCGGACTTTTCCACCGAGCCCGACAACGTCGTTCGAGCAATGTTTTACGGCTTGGGCGCAGACGGCACGGTGGGCGCCAACAAGAATTCGATCAAGATCATTGGCGAGAACACCGACAATTATGCACAGGGCTACTTCGTCTACGACTCGAAGAAGTCAGGCGCGGCAACCATTTCGCATCTGCGCTTCGGGCCGCAGCCCATCCGTTCGAGCTATCTAGTTTCAAGAGCCAATTTCGTGGCCTGTCACCAGTGGATATTCCTCGAGCGCTACGACATGTTGAGCGCCCTCGTTCCCGGTGGCACATTCTTGCTCAACAGCCCGTTCGGTAAGGATGAAGTTTGGGATCATCTCCCGCGTCCAGTTCAAGAGCAGATCATCGCAAAGCGTGCGAAGTTCTATGTGATCGACGCCTATCAGGTCGCGCGCGATACCGGTATGGGCAGCCGCATGAATACGATTTTGCAAGTGTGCTTTTTCGCCATCTCCGCGGTTTTGCCCGCAGATCAAGCGATCGAAGCGATTCGCAAATCAATTCGTTACACCTACGGTCGCAAGGGTGAAGAGATCGTTCAGAAGAACATGAAAGCCGTGGACGAAACTCTGGCTCACTTATTCGAAGTGAAAGTTCCTGCCGAGCTCAGCAGCAAGATCGAGATGCCGCCACCGTTTTCGCCTTCAGCACCGGAATTCGAGCGCGATGTGCTGGGCGTGATTTATGCGGGACGCGGCGACGAATTGCCGGTCAGCGCGTTTCCGGTCGACGGCACGTTCCCCACCGGGACCGCGAAATGGGAGAAGCGCAATCTGGCCCTCGAAATCCCCACCTGGGATTCGAAGATTTGCATTCAATGCGGAAAGTGCGCCATGGTTTGCCCGCATTCGGTCATTCGCATCAAGGTTTACGATTCGAAAGAATTGCAAGGCGCTCCCGCGACTTTCAAGTCTACCGAGACTCGCGACAAGGAATGGCAAGGCCTCAAGTACACGATTCAGGTCGCGCCCGAAGACTGCACCGGATGCGGCATTTGCGTTGAAGTTTGTCCCGTGAAGAACAAGGCCGAGACGCGGCTGAAGGCAATCAACATGGTGCCGCAGCCTCCGCTGCGCGTACCGGAGCGCGCCAACTGGGACTTCTTTCTTAAGATCCCGGAGATGGATCGCCGCAACATTAAACTCACCAACATTCGTCAACAACAAGTTCAGGAGCCGTTGTTCGAATTCTCCGGCGCTTGCGCCGGTTGCGGAGAAACGCCCTATCTCAAGCTGATGTCGCAATTGTTTGGCGACCGGGCGATCATTGCCAATGCCACCGGATGCTCATCGATTTACGGTGGCAACCTGCCCACTACGCCATGGACGAAAAACGCAGCCGGCCGAGGACCCGCTTGGTCAAACTCGCTCTTCGAGGACAACGCGGAATTCGGTCTGGGTTTCCGGTTGTCCATCGATAAGCAAACCGAGTTTGCGCAAGAACTAGTTAAACGCCTGGCGGGGACCATCGGCGAAGAACTCGCGACCGCGATTCTCTCTGCTCAACAGAAGAACGAGTCCGATATCTACGAACAGCGTCAGCGAGTGGAGTTGCTGAAAGAGAAACTGCACGGCTCGGATTCCAGTTCAAATGTTAACGACGCCAAGCAACTGCTGGCGGTCGCCGACCTGCTTGTGAAAAAAAGCATTTGGATTGTTGGCGGAGACGGTTGGGCTTACGACATCGGCTACGGCGGCCTCGATCACGTATTGGCCAGTGGACGCAATGTCAACGTGCTCGTGCTCGATACGGAGGTCTACTCCAATACTGGAGGTCAGGCGTCCAAATCCACACCGCGCGGGGCCGTCGCGAAATTCGCTGCCGGTGGCAAACCCGGCCCGAAGAAAGATCTTGGCCTCATCGCCATGAGCTACGGAAACATTTACGTAGCCAGCGTGGCCATGGGCGCAAAGGACGAGCATACGCTGAAGGCATTCCTCGAAGCTGAGGCTTACAACGGACCCAGCCTCATCATCGCGTATTCGCACTGCATCGCGCACGGCATCAACATGACTACGGCGATGTCGAATCAGAAAGCGGCAGTCGATTCTGGACAGTGGCTGCTCTATCGCTACAACCCGGAGCGGACCGCGCAGGGCGAGAACCCGCTAATCCTCGATTCTCGGACGCCCACCCGCAAGGTCGAAGATTACTTGCAGATGGAGACACGCTTCAAGATGCTCACCAAGAGCAACCCGGACGAGGCGAAGCTTCTCTGGCATGAAGCGCAGCACGACGCCGAGACGCGCTTTCATTTTTACGAATATCTGGCGCAGCGGAAAAACGGCAAGGATCCGGCCAAGACGCCTCAGCAAGCAGAGCCGCAGCGAGCCGCGTCTCTGCAGAAAACATCGGTAGAGACGTTGCTTGCAACGTCTCCCGTGACCCAGGAGAAATTATGATCGACCTCAGCACGACTTATTTGGGTTTGCGGCTTCGCACACCTCTGGTGGCTTCAGCATCGCCGCTGTCGCAAGAAATCGACGGCATCCGTCACCTCGAAGATGCAGGAGCATCGGCCGTGGTGCTGTATTCGCTGTTCGAAGAACAGCTACGCCAGGAGAGCTTCGAGCTCGAACACCATATGGCGGAGGCTACGGACAGTTTCGCCGAGGCCGCCTCGTTTTTTCCACAACAAGCTGAGTTCCATCTAGGACCGGAGGGATATTTAAATCACATCCGCCGGGCCAAGGAAGCGGTAGACATTCCGATTATTGCCAGCCTCAACGGCTCGACGGTCGGTGGCTGGACCGAATACGCCAAGCTGATCGAACAGGCGGGAGCGGATGCGCTCGAATGTAACATCTATTCCATTCCCAGCGATCCCGAGCTCTCCTCGGTCGCCATCGAGCAACAATACTTCGACATTCTCAAGGCCGTGAAGTCAGTAGTGACAATCCCAGTCGCGGTCAAGCTCAGTCCATTCTTCAGCAACATGGCGAATATGGCGAAGCGGCTCGACGAAGCCGGCGCGAACGCACTGGTGCTGTTCAATCGCTTCTATCAGCCTGACATCAACCTCGACGAATTGGAAATCCAGCCGAACGTATTGCTCAGCACTCCGCAAGCACTGCGGCTTCCGCTTACCTGGGTCGGCATCCTTTACGGTCGTATTCAAGCCAACCTGGCGGCTACCAGCGGGGTACATGGCCCGGAGGATGTCGTGAAACTGCTGATGGTCGGCGCCGACGTCACTATGCTTTGCTCCACGCTGTTGCGAAACGGTATCAGCCATCTTCGGTATATCGAAGATGGCGCGCGGATTTGGATGGAAAAGCACGATTACGAATCAGTTCAGCAAATGAAGGGCAGCATGAGTCAGCTGCGTTGTTCTAATCCGTCCGCCTTCGAGCGTGCACAGTACATGAAGGCGGTCAAAAGCGTTCAGCACGTGAGGGTCACGGGCAGCGAAGCCTGGAGAATTCTCAACGCAGAGTAGGGCATCCATTTGCGGAGGCAAGCGACGTGCCGGATTCACGTTCCTTAGTGAGCGGCGTCACATCATGTTGGAGCGCAAAAAGCATAGCTTTAGTTGTCAGTAGAATCCGGGGCACATAGCCGTGTGATCTTCGATGAGTATGTTTCGGAAATCAGGTCACGAATTAGCCCACAAGATGAGGCCATGAAATTCAGGCCGCGGAACTCCGCGACCAAGACATTTAGTGAGGACAATATGCCGGTTACCAAGCAACAAGCACTCGAGTACCACTCTGGCGCGCGCCCGGGAAAGATTGAAGTAACTCCCACCAAGCCTTGCCGCACTCAACACGATCTAAGCCTGGCCTACACTCCCGGGGTCGCGATCCCGTGCATGGAAATCCATGACAATCCGCACGATGCCTTCAAGTACACCGGGCGTGGCAATCTGGTCGCCGTCGTGACCAACGGTACTGCGGTACTTGGTTTGGGAGACATCGGCGCACTCGCGGCCAAACCCGTGATGGAAGGGAAGGCCGTTCTGTTCAAACGCTTCGCCGGCGTGAACGTGTTCGATATTGAAGTCAACAGCCACGATCCCGATGAAGTGATCAAAGTTTGCCAGTTGCTCGAGCCCACCTTCGGCGGCATCAACCTGGAAGACATCAAGGCCCCGGAATGTTTCTATATCGAAGAGACCTTGAAGAAGACAATGAAGATTCCTGTGTTCCATGACGATCAGCATGGCACCGCGATTATTTCCGGGGCTGCGTTGTTGAACGCTCTCGAAGTGGTGAGCAAAGACATCGGCAAAATCCGTCTGGTCATCAACGGCGCGGGCGCCTCGGCTGTAGCCACTGCCGAGCACTACGTTCGTCTTGGCATGAAGCGCGAGAACATCACACTGTGCGACACCAAGGGAGTGGTGTACAAAGGCCGCGCCACAGGAATGAATCCTTACAAAGATCGCTTCGCGCAGGATACGAAGCTGCGCACGCTCGCCGAGGCTATGGTCGATGCCGATATGTTCCTCGGACTTTCGGTCGGTGGCGTGGTCACCCAGAACATGGTGCGCTCGATGGCTGCCCGTCCCATTGTCATTGCCATGGCGAATCCCGACCCCGAAATCACTTACGAGGACGCTAAAGCGTGCCGCGCTGATGTCATCATGTGCACCGGGCGGTCCGACTATCCCAACATGGTGAACAATGTGCTTGGCTTTCCCTTCATCTTCCGCGGCGCTCTCGACGTGCATGCCACAGAAATTAATGAAGAGATGAAGCTTGCTGCCACTCGCGCCTTGGCAAACCTGGCCAAGGAAGATGTGCCGGATTCCGTATGTCGTGCTTACGGAGTCGCCCGGCTGGAGTTCGGCCCCGACTACCTGATTCCGAAACCTTTTGATCCAAGAGTGCTGGTGTGGGAGTCTTCGGCAGTGGCTCAGGCAGCGATGGAAACCGGAGTGGCTCAGGAGCCCATCAACATTGACGAATACCGCGAACAACTCGAGCGGCGCCAGGGCAAGGCACATGAGATTTCGCGCATGATGATTCACAAGGCTCAGGCTAAACCGAAGCACGTGGTTTTTCCCGAAGGCGATAACGAGAAAATTCTGCGCGCGTCGCATTCGATCCTGGAAGAAAAGATCGCGACGCCGATCCTCATCGGCAACCCCGGAACTATTCATGCCAAGGAACTCCAACTGGGCTTGGATCTGAAAGACGCACAAATCGTAGATCCCGCGACATCGCCTCTTCGCGAAAGCTACATCCAGGAGTTGTTTCGCCTCCGCCAGCGACGTGGCGTGACGCTGAGCGAAGCGAAAACGCTCATCGACGACCGCAACATTTTTGCTTCGATGATGGTGCACATGGGCGATGCCGATGCCCTGGTCTCCGGCGTAACCCAACACTTTCCCGACACCATTCGACCGGCGCTACAGATCATTCGCATGCGCGAAGGCCTGCACAAGGTCGCGGGATGTTATCCCCTGATCACGCGCGAGGGACAACTGTTATTCCTGGCAGACACTAGTGTCAACATCGATCCCACGGCGGAGGATCTGGTCGAAATCGCTTTGTGTGCCGCGCAAGAGGCGCGACGCTTCGACGTCGTTCCGCGAGTTGCCATGCTTTCTTTCTCCAGCTTCGGCAGCACCAAGCACCCGTTCTGCGACAAGGTTCGCAAAGCGGTAGACCTGCTGCACAAAGCCGACCCAACTCTGATCGTCGATGGAGAGATCATGGCCGACGTCGCCGTGTCTCCCGAAAAACTGGAGCAGACCTATCCGTTCAGTTCGCTGAAGGGTGGCGCCAACGTGCTGGTGTTCCCCGATCTTGCCTCCGCCAACATTACCTACAAGCTGCTAACCACGGTAGGTGGCGCCGAGATTCTTGGCCCCATCCTCATGGGTATGGCTCGGCCGGTGCATTTACTTGCCCGCGGCGCTGAAGTGGAGGAAATCGTGAACGTGGTCGCGATCGCAGTGGTAGACGCGCGCGAGTCAGAGCCAGGTGGGATAGCGGAGGTCACGAAGGCGGTCGCGCAGGCGGACTAAGCGCACACACTGGCAGATGAATTAACCAAAACTCACATTCCTTCGACTATGCCCTGCGGAGGCGGGACTACGACGGATTCGGAAACCCGTTCCCGCTGCAGGCCGAACGTTTTCATTTTAAAAGAACTCCCTCAGACGCAAGCGTTCGGACTGCCTTGTTAGGCGTCATTCGACTCCGCTGGCCTCGCTTTCGCGATGGTTGCTGCGCTCGAGACGCCGCGATAGCAGGGAACGAAGAAGGGGTGTCCGATTCGGTACAGCCGGACCGGAGGGCACAAGCGAGCCGCTTGTGCCCAACTGAACTCGTTCCACGAATTGCTACTTCGCTTGCAAGGTTTCGATGTAATGGGTAAGGTTTGCCACGCGTTGTTGTACTTCACCCTCGTGTCCGTGACTCATTGTCCAGAACAATGAACCCCACACCGGCATTTCCTTGGATCCGTGGGCGGGAAGAGCGGCATCGCCGCGGATGGCGGAGGTCACTTTCATAGCGGGGAATTTCCCTCCGTTGTTCTTGCTCAGCGTCGTAAGGTCGGAGGGAGGTGATTTCAGAGCGCTGGCCGCAGGGCCTCCGCCTTTGCCGTCTGTTCCATGGCAAACGGCGCAGTAGGTCGTGTACATTTCCTTGCCGGATGCAGGCGACGTGGCCTGAATAGGGGCGTGTTGGATCACTTTCTGGTTCTGATCCTGAGTTTGGTCCTGCGCGGCGACCGTGTAGGTAAATATGAATAGAGCAATAAACAGCAAAAGCAGTTTCTTCATAGGCATCGCTTTTCTCCTTTTGAAACCAAATCCTCTTCTACGAAAGCTTAAGCGCGCCTCAGAAAGAAACCGGCTGCATTACCCGTTCATTCCGCCGAGATTTTCCATCCATGGTCGGTACGCGCCAGAGTCAACGTCGATTTCGTGGGATTCCCGTGGTAGAAGTCAGCCTCGAACTTATTAATCAGGTTCTGACGATCCCAGATATTGAAGCCTTTCACCAAAGAACCACCCGCGTCGAACACGTCTCCTAACTGATTAGGTACCCATTTCCATGCGTATTCAACGGTCGCGTTGTTCACACCTCTCATCGTGATATTGGTAACGCTCACCAGTTGCCGTTGGGCCAAGGGAACTTGATAAGCGAAACTGCCATCGGTCTCTTTCCATTTCTTGGTGTCGGTGATCGCCGTCAGTAAGCGTTCTCCTGCAGGGGTGAGCGAGATATTTTCCCTTACGCCGACCTTGGCCAGTTTCACGATTCCCGCTTTTTCCAGCAGCCGATAATGTGCGTCCCCCGGGTCGTCAGAGACATTGGGTTTTATCAAGCCGGTGTGAAAATGAATGACGGCAGCGCCGGGGCCCTGGAGAGCCGGTGCCACTATTCCACTTGCCTCTTGCGCGCTGAGGGGCGTTTTTGATCGGACCTGGATTACCACGTAGGCCACCATGCCCGCGATCGCCACCACCAAACACGTCATGAGCAGCAGCGGCAAGAACGATGAACGCCTTTCCATTTCAAGCTCCGCTTCAAACATGGCACCCTCCTCAAAGAGCTGCGATCTTTTACACCACTGCTTATTCTTAGCCCACCCCTTGCCCGATTGCTGTGATCACAGGCACAAGTAATTGTGGCGGGTATCACAAATCGGCCCATTGCGTCTGAGCAAAACTCGTTCCACGGGGTGTGCGCGTCCTCACCCAGGTCCGTGATTCGTGTCACATCCAACCTCACGGCAGCAAAGCATAATCACGTCAAGATTTGGGGGAATGTTCTCGCACCCCGAGTGTGGAGATCGCATGGCAAAAGGACGTGTTTCAGTTGTCGTCGAGCGTTGCAAAGCCTGCGGCTTCTGCGTGGAGTTTTGTCCCACGCATGTGCTCGCGCTTTCTTCCGCTTTCAACTCCAAGGGCTACCATCCGCCGCACGTCGTGCATCCGGAAAAGTGCAGTGGCTGCGATTTGTGCGGAATGTACTGCCCCGACTTCGCCATTTTCGCTACCAAGGTGCATTCAGCGGGAGGTGACAAATGAAAGCTGATCCTCGCGGCGTACTCACCGGGATTCACTTCATGGACGGCGACCACGCCTGTTGTGAAGGCGCATTGGCCGCTGGCGCCCGATTTGCTGCCGGATACCCGATTACTCCTTCCACCGAAATCGTAGAGCGCTTTGCCTCGCGTGTGCCTACCGTCGGCGGAACGTTTATCCAGATGGAAGACGAACTCGCGGCATCGATCACGCTGCAAGGCGCAGTCTGGGGCGGTGCCAAGGCATTTACGGTGACCTCCGGTCCCGGCTTTTCTCTGATGATGGAACACATCGGCTACGCCGCCATGACCGAAACGCCGTGTGTGTTCGTCGACGTGCAGCGCGGAGGCCCGTCGACCGGCCTGCCCACACTCCCCGCCCAAAGCGACATGATGCAGGCACGGTGGGGGTCGCATGGCGATTATGAGATCATTGCGCTCTGTCCAAATTCTCCGCAGGAATGTTTTGATCTCACTATTAAAGCCTTCAACTTCGCCGAAGAATTTCGCGTGCCCGTGATGTTTATGATGGATGAGGTTGTAGGGCACATGACCGAGAAGGTCGTGATTCCTGTTGCAGATGAGATCGAAGTCGTTCCGCGCCGCCATACTCACAAGTCGGTTGACGAGTATCTCCCCTATGGAACCAACGGCGACCTGGTTCCGGAAATGGCGCACGCCGGCGACGGTTACAAGTTTCACGTCACGGGATTGACCCACGATGAACATGGCTATCCCAACATGACTCCGCAGACTCAAGACAAACTGGTTCGCCGCTTGCAAAACAAGGTTCGCAACGCCGCCGACCGGATTGCGCTGTTCGAAGAAGAGCAAATCGAGGGCGCGGATGTGGTCGTCGTTTCCTACGGGATCACTTCCCGAGTGGCGCAAAGAGCCATCGAGGAGGCGCGAGAGCACGGTCTGCGCGTCGGGAAATTGCGCTTGATCACAGCTTGGCCATTTCCCGAGACAAAAATCCGCGAACTCGCAAAGAAAGTGAAAGCGTTCGTTGTCCCGGAACTCAATCTCGGCCAGATGGTGCGAGAAGTCGAGCGGGCTGCCGCAGGTCAGGCGAAAACATTCGCCGTGTCGCACGCCGGCGGCGGAGTTCATGACCCCAAGGAAATCCTCAAAGTAATCGTGGAGGCCAGCCGATGCCGGATAGCTTGATCACTGATCTTCGTAATAACGAGCTTGGTAATAACGATCTTGGTAATCCAACAGTGAACCCGGTCGAGCCCTTCCTGCGCAGTGATCGCATGCCGCACATCTGGTGTCCGGGATGCGGCATCGGCACGACAGTGAACTCTTTCGCCCGCGCGCTGATCGAATCGAAAATCGATTTGCAATCGTTGGCCCTGGTTTCGGGCATAGGCTGCACGGGCCGCGTGGCGGGCTACGTCAAATTGGATTCGTTTCATACCACGCACGGCCGCGCCATCCCGTTCGCCACTGGATTGAAGCTGGCAAACCCCAGGCTGAACGTGGTCGTATATTCCGGCGATGGCGATCTGTCGGCCATCGGCGGCAATCATCTGATTCACGCCGCGCGCCGCAACATCGATCTGAAAGTCATCTGCGTCAACAATCTGATTTACGCGATGACCGGCGGCCAAACGGCGCCCACTACTCCCGATGACTCGATTACCTCGACGAACCCCTACGGCGTGTTCGAGCCGTCATTCAATTTGCCGCATTTGGTTGAAGCCGCGGGCGCGGTTTATGTCGCGCGCTGGACTACGTTTCACGTGCGCCAGTTGGCGCGCGCCATCAGCGAAGCCTTCCAGAAAAAGGGCTTCTCTTTCATCGAAGTGATCTCGCCGTGCCCCACCCTTTATCAACGGCGCAACAAGCTGGGCGACGGCCTCGACACCATGAAGTATTACAAAGAAAAAAGCAAAGTCCGGCACGGAGCCCCGACTAGCGAAGTCGGCCTGACCATGACCGGCGAAATCGCTGTGGGCAAATTCGTCGACCGCGACCGCCCCGACTACCAAACCCTGATGCGCGCCCAGTACGCTCATTCGCTGGGCGAACGCTTCGTGGAGCAATCGGAGATGACATGCAGCTGACCGAAATTCGTCTCGCAGGCTTCGGAGGGCAGGGAGTGATTCTTTCAGCCATCGTGCTGGGCAAGGCGGCCTCGATTTACCAGGGCGCGTTTGCCACCATGACGCAGAACTTCGGCCCGGAAGCTCGGGGCGGCGCGTGTAGCGCGCAGCTCGTTCTTTCCGATTCGCCCGTCTTGTATCCATACGTCACGCAGCCGGACATTCTCGTCGTGACCTCGCAAGAGGCTTATACGCGTTTTGGCCACGACTTAAAAGACAACGGCATTCTGATTGTCGAGCAGGATCTGGTGCGAGTGTCCGATCTCGATAAAGAAATCCAGGTTTATAGCATCCCGGCCACGCGCATCGCCGAAGTGCTCGGCAAGCGCATGGTGCAGAATTCTGTGATGGTGGGATTTTTTACCGCAGTCACACACTTGCTCGACCCCGACGCCGTCCGCAAAGCAGTCGCCGATTCCGTCCCGCCAAGCTTTCGAGAGCTGAACCTGAAGGCCTTCGAAAAAGGACTGGAGTACGGAGCAACGGCGTTAGCCGAGACAGCGAGCCCAGCCGACGCCGAACTGCAGGTGCAGTACTCGCCGGAATAATGCCGGATCGACTTATTGTCCTTCCTTGATCCCGTACAAAGACGAGTCGGTGCCGCGTCGAACTGCGAAGCTCCGTGTCCCTAATGTTAGATTCGCGGAAAAAACTGTTAGAGCGCTGCTTGCAGCGGCTCATCACTGCCCGTTCTTTCTCGCAGCGCCGCCTTGGGAGTCGGAATGAGCACGCGTATTTGAGTTCCCGACCTGTCGGACTCGATGCTCATCGTCCCGGACAATTGGAGAACCCGTTCTCTCATGCCTCGAATCCCGACACCCGACCCTCTCGACTGAATTTCTGACAATCGTTCGGCGGGCATGCCTCCACCTTCATCCCGAACCTCCAGGACGAGCGCTTCGTCATCCCGGACGATGCGTATGCCTGCGGTCTTACTTCCCGAATGGCGATGAATGTTGGTGAGGCATTCCTGGACAATGCGGAACAATGACAGCTCGTAGTCGCGATCCAGGCGCTCAATCTCGGATGGGATGTCCAGCGATACCTGAATCCCGCTTCGCTCCGCGAACCCGGTGACGTATTCCCTGAGCGCACTCTGCAGGCCGACGTCGTCCAGCAGAGGCGGATATAAGAGGTGAGACATCGTGCGTATGTCCTGGGTCATTTGTGCGACCAGCGACTCAATGTTGCTGAGCGACGAGGCAGCACGCGAACTCAGCCGTTCGCGCTCCTTGGCTAAATTCGAGGCCTCCATGCCGAGCGCGGCAATCAGTTGTCCGGCTCCGTCGTGGAGCTCTCGTGCGATTCGTCGCCTCTCCTCGTCTTGAGCTTGCAAAATGCGGGCAGACAGTTCCCGGAGTTCCTGGCTCGCGTTCAGCAGTTCCTGCGTGCGCTCCTGAACTCTCTGCTCCAACTCCGCCTGGTTTACCCTGAGTTGCAATTCTCGATCTCGCTGCAACCGGGCAATCTCGAGTCTGCCGCTAACGCGAGCCAGAAGTTCGCGCGCCGAGAAGGGTTTGATCAAGTAATCATCCGCGCCCGCCTGGATGCCTTCCACCCGCGATTCTTCACCAGCACGGGCTGAAAGAAGGACGACGGGAATAGTGCGGGTCTGCTCCTCTGCCCGCAAAGCCTTCAGGAGCTCAAAGCCATCGAGTATCGGCATCATCACGTCACTAACAATGAGATCCGGGGGGTGTTCATGCGCAGCCTGAAGAGCCTCCTGACCGTCGGCAACAGTTTCTACTTCGTACTGTTCCGACAGGAGACGGGCCAGATACTGGCGCATGTCGGAGTTGTCGTCGGCGATAAGGACGCGAGGGCGGACGGCGGCCTGCGACACCGGTGGACACGGGACCGGCAGCATCTCGTCATGCACCGAGAAAATCTCGTCACTTCCATCGGCCGAGTCTGGAAGCCACCGGAGAGCTTCCTCCACAAACGGCTTCGCGCCCACGGCGGTTGAAGACAAGCTGCGAGAGCCACCCATTTGGCCGGACGTGAGGTGATCTTGCCCAAAGGGAATACTGACGACAAACGTAGAGCCTTGTCCCACAGTGCTTTCGGTGCTTATTGATCCGCCGTGCAGTTTCACCAACTCGTGGACTAAAGCCAAACCAATCCCACTCCCTTCGTGGGTTCGACTGCGCGTATTGGGAACACGATTGAATCGCTCGAACAATTTGGGTATAGCTTCAGCGGGGATTCCCACTCCCGTATCGCGGACGCGAAGCTCAGCCATGCTTCCCACTCGATGTACACTGACAGCAATTTCTCCATCAAAGGTGAACTTGAAGGCGTTCGAAATCAAATTCAGAACGATCTTCTCCCACATATCACGATCGACGTAAACAGGCTGGCCAAGATCGTGGCAATCCACTACTAGTCGCAGTCCCGCTTTGTCGGTGGCAGAACGGAATACGCTCGCCAACTCAGAAGTGAATCTTCCTAAGTCCGTAGCCTGATAGACCGCCCGTACTCGACCAGCTTCAATGCGTGAAAAGTCCAGCAGCGTATTGACCAGTCGCAACAGCCTTGATCCGTTGCGACTCACCAGGTCGAGTTGTTCTTTGGCGGTGGGCGAAAGGTGAGTCTGGCTTCTGGCAAGCAGATCCTCGAGCGGCCCCAGCATTAAAGTCAGGGGCGTGCGAAACTCGTGGCTTACGTTGCTGAAAAATGCTGTCTTAGCCCGGTCAATTTCGGCCAGAGCCTCCGCCCGCTTTTTTTCCGCCGAATAGGCACGTGCATTGGCGATGCTGGCGGCGATCTGGCCAGCGACGAGATGAATGAATCCAGCGTAGCTGACATCCAGCGGACGGAATGGATTTAGTGCGGCGACGATTACTCCGGCGGGCTTGTCTTGCCCCTGACTCGTGATGGGAAGGAGGAGCGCTCGCCAAGGTGACTTGTCCCATGAACCAGAAGGGACCGACTCGAACCTTTCCCGCAAGTTCTCAACGACGATGGAATCTTTCCCAGTAAGCAGGTCGCGGATGGGCCAAGGTTGATTCTTTTCGGTCAAGGGAATCGACGCCGGCGCTGCCGGGTGGCGTTCTGCCACTCCGGTCTGACATGCAAGGCGAGCCTCGTCCCCATCTTCGGTGAACAGATACAGGAGGGTAAACGGTAAGTCCTTTTGATTCTCGCCGAGACAGCGGGCGATACAGGCCACCACATCCTCTTCTGTAATCGTCTTATTCAACTCTCCCGCCAGAGAGCGCAGCGTTTTGAGCCGGCGTTCTCCGATCACGCGATCTGTTTCTTCTGTTACTACGCATAGAAGTCCGGCGACTTTGCTGTCGTCTCCAAAAAGCGGACTGTACGAGAAAGTGTGATAAGTTTCCTCGCGATATCCGCTCCGTTCCAGAAACAAGAGCAAGGCTTCATCCCATGTCGCCTCGCCAGTGTCCAGAACTCGCCGAATGCGGGGAGCAAGGTCGTCCCAGATTTCCTTCCACACTTCGTGAAAGGGCTTTCCCAATGCCCATGGGTGTTTCTTCCCAAGAGTCATTCGGGCGTAGTCATCGTTATAGAGAAAGGTAAGTTCTCTCCCCAGCCCATCCACATAGCGAAGCGCGATGTGAGCAGGGTGCGAACCACAGTTTTCAGGCTTTGTGGCCACTCTTCGATGGCACCGAGTGGAGTCTTGCTCCAATCGAATGTACGGACCAATTGACCCAACGCCCCGCCACCGCGTACCCATCCTGGTGGAAGGGCGGTTTCTTCCCGAGTGCGCTCAGTTTTTGAGGCCGCGTTGTCGAACAGCTTTTTGATGGTGCTGGGCAACTCTTGGGCAAGTTCCGACTTCGTCACCGAGCCCTTCGCATCGACCGCGGCAGCTTGCTGGCGGGCGATCGTTTCGTGATTCTCGGTAACAATAATGACGTGGCAATCGGGAAGTTCGCGCCGAATGATTCGAGTTGCCTCCAACCCGTCCATGCGAGGCATGTTGATATCCATCAGGACAATCTGAGGACGCAGTTGCTTCGCCTTTTCAACCGCTTCGATGCCATCCCCGGCTTCGCCGCAGACCTGCCAATTGGGCTGAGATTCAACGAAAGATCGGGCAGTGCGCCTGAACAACTCATGATCATCGGCGATCAGAATTTGGACAGCACTCATCTTTTAATCCTTCTCATAATCCTTCTCAGGGCCTGGGTTCATGGAATTTCGTACAGAAGTAGTCAGGTATTATCTACGAACCTACGCCCGAAGACTTTACGGTTCTCGCGGTATTACTCATTGGTTAACATGCAGATAAAGCGCCGCCGGCGCACAACTCGTCAAGTTCACCGTTGCATTCTTCAACTTGCGCTGTTGCGAGATTCAGCATCCGTTGCCGAGCCGTAAACGACTGATTGCAAGCTTCATTTTTGTCGGACGCACCGGGTCGCTGAAGACTGGCCTTTTCGCATGTTGCGTTTTCTATCAAAGGGATGTTGATAATTTCCTCTCTTTATCCAGCGCAACGAAATGACTTCCTGCCTATCTGCTTTGTTTATCATAAGATCCGCCGTCGCACAGCGCCCCCTGCAATCCGCCTACTACTTGGCCCAGCGATTGCCTTTACAAAAGTGTGAGTGGCTCGCAAGACGGCCCTCCACCAAAGCAACGACGAGGTGACTTATGACAGTCCTACTGGTTCTCTTCACATTCGCAGCCTTCTTACTGATCGATCATTTCCGCAGCCGCCACGCCGCTGTGCAACCCGTATTGCAGGTTGCCCCAGCCAAGGAAGACGTCGTAGCCCGCGCTGAAGCCAGCTCTGGTCGGTGGCTTCGAGGTGCCAGAACACCTGCGCTACCATCCCGGGCACACCTGGGCATTGAGCGAGAGCCCCAGCCTGGTGCGGGTCGGCATGGACGACTTCGCCTCCAAGCTGACCGGCAAGGTGGAGAGCATCACGCTGCCGCAACGCGGCCAATGGATTCGCCAAGGCCAGAAGATGTGCACGATCCATCGTGACGGCTGCGCCGTCGACATGGTTTCGCCGATCGAGGGCACGGTGTCTGACATCAACCAAGCGATCACGCAAGGATCCGAAGCTCGCCCTCAGCGATCCTTACGGCGAAGGCTGGTTGCTCACTGTGCAGGCTCCCGACGCCAAGACCAGCTTCCGCAACCTGCTGGGCGGCGCGCTGGCCCGCTGGTGGACGGAAGAGTCCGCTAGCCGCCTGCAACGCCGCATGCCAACGCCGCTCGGCCGGCGCTCTGCCCAGGACGGTGGAGTGGCCATGGACAACGTCACCGCCCAGATCCCAGACCAGGAGTGGCTGCCGCTGGCGAAAGAGTTCTTCCTGTCATAAGGAGGCGACCTCGCGGGCTTGGCGGGGTGGAGGAGCCTCGCCGGAGACCGCTGGAACACCGCGCCGCCCGGATCCAAGGCGAAAGCCACGGACACCGGGCGGCCGGTGCTTTTGTTCGTTTATTTGGCGACGGGCGCCCTCGCGCGTCCGGAGCGCAGCTTCGCAGCGCCTTAAGATTGAACCGGCGGATTATCGGCTGCGTATATACTTTCAGCCACACGAGGAAACCCTTGAACAATGAGACTGACGGCCAATCTCCCGATAACGCAACGCTGATCCCCACCCCACCTGCACAACCGCCGACTCTTCACAAGATCTTCATCGGCAAAGACGGCCTGCGCGCCGGCTGGAGCCTGCTCATCTTCATCGCGATCTTCGCGGCCATCGCTTCTGCGCGAACCGCATCGGGCACAAGCTCCACCCACCTCCTCCAAAGACGCGAACGACCCCGACCGAGATATCCCCAAGCTTCGGGTACATCGCCGAGTCGATTCCGTTCCTCATGGCCGTTTTCGTTACCTGGATCATGTCGAAGATTGAGCGCCGCCCCAACTCCGTTTACGGCCTCGGCGGCAGCCGCAAGCTGCCGCATTTCTTCGCCGGCCTGGCTTGGGGAGTGACTTGCCTTTCGCTGCTCGTCCTGACGCTGTGGAAGACCGGACTGCTGGTCATCGACGGCCGCCTGATCTTTGGCGGCGACGTTCTCCGTTACGGAGCAATCTGGCTGCTCGGCTTCCTGCTGGTCGGACTGCTGGAGGAGTATCTGACGCGCGGCTACTTGCAGTACACGCTGACGCGCGGCCTGGCCGGCATTTACCAGTGGATCTTCAAGACCCGCCACAGCGCGAGCCTTGGGCTTCTGGACCTCGGCCGTCATCTTCTCCATTCTCTTTGGCATTGGGTCACAGCAGCAACCCGGGCGAGTCGCCCATCGGACTGCTCTCCGCCGGCCTGGCCGCCTGGTCTTCTGCTTCAGCCTGTGGCGCACCGGCTCGCTGTGGTGGGCCATCGGCTTCCACTCCTCGTGGGACTGGGCGCAATCGTTTCTCTACGGCGTCGCCGACAGCGGACTGATGGTCCAGCACCATCTGTTCGCCACGCATCCGGTAGGAAAGCCCATCCTCAGCGGCGGAACCACCGGCCCCGAAGGCAGCATCTTCATCCTCGCCATCCTGGCCCTCATCACCGTGATCATTCTCTTCACTCTGCCCAAGGGCCGCTACGGACGAGCATCCAGGGCTTTCGAGATCGACGCGCCGACAGCTTGAGAGAAATCACCTGAAGGGCTTGTCGGTGTTCACCACGCCGAGTTGCCGCTATACTGGCTTTGCCGAGCTACCGCTCAACGGAGAAGGCATGTCCAGTCTGAAGGAATTCCAATGCGAGATTTGCGGGATCGTCAGTGACAACCCGATTCATTGGTTTGTGATCGAGTGCGGAGATCAGAGGCTTGCCGTCATCAAGTGGGATTTGACTGCCGCCGGCAGCCCCACGGCCCGGCATTTCTGTGGAGAAGCGCACTCTCAGGTCTATATCAGCCGCTGGTTCGAGTCCATTTGCGTGCCTCCAAAATCCGTATTCAAAACCTCCTAGGCCGCTTGGCTCCCGTCGGTGGGTGGCAATCAGGAGTGCATAGTGTTTGGCGTCCAGAACGTCAACTCTCGAAGCACGCTTTTGCCATTGACTGCAAGTCGTTGACCAGATAATCTATGCCAGTAAGCATTATCTATTGGATAATGCGTGATCTTTGACAATCAGGCAATCGGGGCAGAAGCTCGGTCCAAAATGGAACCGATTTCGACTTTTCTGTCTCCTAACTCGCGTGTTCTCTAGATTTTGCGTATAACTCCTTTAAACTCAAAGATCTAGCGTGGCAACAATATACCTACCTAACCAACGGAAATTTTAGCGCGAATTTAGAATGCGGAAATCATCTCTTGTGGCGATTTTTCCGTGGCTTTAGTGTCCAGAGGAATGCTGCGGTTCCAGCAAGGATAATCCCCGCCGCCAAGTTGACTAGGTTTCCCCTCGGGAAACGGAACGCCCACTGCGCTGCGTATATGAAGATGAAGAACAGAGCTATCGGTACAGCAAAACTTTGCAGCTTCAACTTCGGTTCACCTTCCTTCCGGTGAACGTACTGGTGGCGGTTCATCGATTGCGCTCGACGTCGCTCCCATCTCGCCACCAGTCAATCATGTCACAAAATCCTGCCTACGCAAAGCTGCTCAAAAAGAAAGCGTCTAAAATTCTCTGGCCCGACCTTCCGGCAACGTTCGAGGGGATCATCTGAAACCGCTGGCCGTCATGACGGGAGCCTTCTTGCTGCCGCGATTGTTGAATCCCAAGAATAAAAACCCGCCATCTCTGGCGGGTCATTCTTTGGCTTTGGTTAGGCAGGTATATTATTGCCTCTAGCGTAAGTCGAAAATCTATGTCGATTGTTTTCTAAATTTTGCACCGAAAAGGGGGGAGGGGGGTACCGGTACTAAAAGGTAAACTCGTTCCAAAGTGGGAATGCGGCGACAATTCAAAACCTCTGCGCCGGCTCGATCTGAGTAACCTGCGTGACCGCCGCCCGACAGGCGGGGCACAATGTGCTTTCCTTGAGGTCGATCCATTCCACGGCATGAGAAGGCGCCATCACGCAGTGGTAGTCTTCGCAATGGGTCAATTCCAACGTGTGTCCCAACTCGTGCACGGCCTCTTTCAACAGGCGCTGCGCAAGCAGGTCCGGGTCTGCGGGTAATCCGTAAAATTCCTGACGCAGCCGGTGGGCCGAAACCACGGCGCATGGACCACCCATCTGCGCCTCGCCAAAAACAAACGTAAGAATCGGGAATATAGAGATCCATCGCGGTAACCCCGAGCAGGCGCCAGCAATCCGGGCGGACGAAGCCTTGCATGCAGGCGCAGGATTTCCGACGAGTGATATTGCTGCGCGTTCGCCGTGAAACGTGAACGCAGGGTCGAGGACGGCGGGCAGCACTGTGCAATTGGCAGGGAAACATCGCTGGATGGAGGCCTCAGATGCTGCAATCAGCCGTTCATCCACCGTCCCAACCGGCAACAGTTGCAGCGGTTTCATCGCAGCGAGCTTATCGGGTGAGCTTCATCGGTCTCGACAGGGTTGCGGCTCCAGCCGTATTTCTTCAGCTTGTGGTAGAGGGTAACCCGGTCGATGTCGAGCACTTCCGCGGCGCGGCTTTGGTTGCCGCCACATTCCTCGACCACGCGCAGGATGTGGGTGCGCTCAATGTCCTCCAGCGTTCGGCTGCCGTTCACCGGCGACGCTTGTGGCTTTGAAGATGAAATCCTGCTCCTGCAATTCCGGCTCCTGTCCCACCACCATGGCGCGTTCGACGGCGTTCTCTAGTTCGCGGACGTTGCCCGGCCAGGGCTGCTGCTGTAAATGGTTCATCGCGGCGGCGCGACCGCGGGTGACGCGCTTATTCATGGCCAGAGAAAATTTCCGCACGAAGTGATCGACCAGCGGCGGAATATCTTCGCGCCGCTCGCGCAGCGGTGGCAGCTCGATGCGGAAAACATTTAGCCGGTAAAAAAGGTCAGGGCGGAATTTACCTTCCTCGATCAGTTTTTCCAGATCTTTGTTGGTGGCGGCGATGCAGCGGAAGTCCACTTTGATGATCTGATTGCCGCCGACCCGCGTGATCTCGCGTTCCTGCAGGACCCGCAGCAGGTCGGTTTGAGTCTTCAGGCTGATATCGCCGATTTCGTCCAGAAAAACTGTGCCGCCTTCGGCAATTTCAAATTTGCCTTTCTTGCGATACTGCGCGCCGGTGAACGCGCCTTTTTCGTGTCCAAAGAGTTCGCTCTCCAGCAGAGTTTCAGTGAGTGCGCCGCAGTGAATAACGACCAGCGGATGAAAACTGTCGCGGGCTGGCGGCATGGATCGCCCGCGCAACCAGTTCTTTCCCGTACCACTCTCTCCGGTGACCAGCACATTGGCCTCGGTCGGGCCGACCGTCTCAATCGCGTCAAAGATTTTGCGCATGGCCGCGCTCTGCCCGATCATGTCGTCCCGGACTTCGCCACGTCAGCGACAGTTTCGCGCAGCAGTACGTTTTCCTGTTCCGGTGTGTTTGTGCGTGAGCGCATTCTTTACCAAATGGGCGATTTCATCGGGATCAAGCGGCTTGGTGACGTAGTCATACGCGCCGTTCTTCAGCGCGGTAACCGCAGTTTCGACCGAGGCATAGCCGGTCATGATGATGACGAGAAGCTTGCTGTCGACTCTCGTGCATGCGGCGCTGTAATTCGATGCCGTCGGTGCCGTGCATTTTGATGTCGACCAGCGCAACATCCCAGCATGCTCGGCCAATCGTGTGAGTGCGTCGTTGGCGTTTTCCGCCGACGCCACTTCATAGCCTTCTTCGCGGAACCATTTGGCCAGCGAGTCCCGCACGCTGAATTCGTCGTCCACAATCAGAATTTTTCCTTGTGTGCTCAAGTCGATCACCTCATTTTCCTGCGACATCGCCTGCCGCGAACCGCTGTCAGCGAAGCCCAGAGTCGTCTTGAGCGGCAAGGTGATCGTGAAAGACGTGCCTTGGCCCGGCTCGGACTGCGACTTCAATGCGGCCGTGATGGCGCTCCACGATGCCATGGCTGATGGCCAGGCCCAGCCCGACTCCGCGCCCGCTCTCTTTTGTGGTCAGAAAAGGTTCGAAGATCTGCGGCAGAATATCGGGAGCAATGCCGGCTCCGTCGTCGCGCACCTGGATATCGATTTCAGTCTCATCGGGGCTCACCCGGCCCTCGATCCAGAGATTGCCACCTCTGTGGCATGGCATCGATTGCATTCATGATCAACGCCAGCAAGACTTGTTCGATCTGCGCAGGATCGCAAGGCAACACGCGGCAGATTCTTGCGTGTTTACTGCAGCTGGATTCCACCCAGTTCGAGTTGATGCCGCACTAGCAAGCAGGCAGCGATCAATGACTGTGCGCAGGTCAGTCGACTGCACATTCATGGGCGCGGTGCGCGAAAGAGTCAGCAGGTTCTTGACCAGATCGCCGCAGCGCCGGCTTTCCGCGGCAATCAGCTCCAGACACTGCATGGCTTCTTCGCGTTTTTCGTGTTCGGCCTGGCCCGATGCCACCCATTTCCGCAGAAGTTTGGCGTAGGTCAGAATCCCGGAGAGCGGATTGTTGACCTCGTGCGCCACAACGGCCGCCATCTTTCCGATGGAGGCCATTTTTTCCACGTGCAGCATGTGATCGTGGGCGCGCTGCAGTTCGCTCGTCTTTTCTTCGACACGCTCTTCGAGCGTCTTTGCCCAGGTGACGATTTCTTCGTTGGCTGCGCGCAATTGCAGGCTCATGCCATTGAAGGACTGAGCCAGCTCACCCACTTCATCCTCGGATCGGACCTCGATCTGGTAGCCAAGATCCCCCTGGGCAAGATGTTCCGTCGCCATTCTCGAAGCGCTTTAATGGGCTTGCCGACCACCCGCCATACGAATAACCAGCTTAATGCCGCGACGATCAGCATTGCCCCCGCAGTGTAAGCGAGCATGCGCGCGCTGCTGTCCGCGAGTTGCGCATCGGTTTTGGCGAGAGAGAGATTTGTGTCGAGCACGCCCAGAACTTGCTGGCTGTCGGGATGCGCGTGGCAGGCGGCGTTCGAGCAACTGGGTTGATTTTCGATCGGAGTGATGATTCCGAGCACGCGGTGCCCGCCGCCGTTGCGGTAAATGCGAAAACGGTCAGGGCGGTTAAGCCGCGCCAGCGGCTGCGATTGGGTGTGGCAGCCGTAGCAGGCCTCAGCAGTTTTGTCGAGCACATGGCTGACTTCCGCCGCGTCGGTCGAGTAGCTGATCCGTCCTTCCTGGTCGAGGATGCGAACCTTGACCATGCCGGGTTCGTCAGCCATGGTTTGAATCGAGTGGTAGAGTCCCTCGCGATCATTGCGCAGCATGTAGTAAGTGGTGCTGCGCTTGATCACGTCGCTAACCCGCTCGGCGCTGGCCAGCGCGGCCGCTTCCAGATGCTGGCGATGCAGGCGGATATTCAAATATCCAAGCAGCGCGAAGATCACGACCATGGCCGCTAACAGAGAGCCGATCAATTTGGCGCTGATGCTGCTGGGTCAGCCGCTTCCATCCTGCAGCGGGACGAATTGGATCAATCTCCCGCATGGCCCAATACCGGGGTAGCAGACTGCCGGCAATCGGTTTCTGTTCGGGACGCTCGTTCCACCACGCTTCTTCTTCCGGATAGATGGGCAGATATTTCACTGCCAATCCGAATAGCGCGAAGCCCATCGCGATGATCATCAGTGTCACGGAGAACTCGGTCCACTTCGGCAGGAAGTGATGGCCGACGTAAGTCTCGAAGCCCGTGAGCGCGATATTGAGCCGGTTGGTGATGAATCCGAGCAACCGTGAAGATCGAGGCCAGATACAAGCCGTTGTGGCGAGAGCCTAACCTTCTTAAAGCTCAGCATGATGATCGGAATGACAAACGCCAGCATCAATTCGAGCCACAGAAAATATGCTTCGTAACTGGGCTTAACGATTTGGCGCAGCATGCCGCGATGGAAGTAATCTTCGAAGCGCAGCAGAGCATTGACCCACAGAGCGACCAGCAAAGCTCCACCGAGTTCGACCAGCACCGGAAGTTCAAGATGACGGCCGAAGGCTTTCGCGCTCTGCGTGGACTCGAAGATCGTCATGGCCAAACCAACCGCAATCGCCGATCCGAAGAAGAGGAAAGGCAGCGCAGGCGTGTACCAGAAGGGATGCAGCTTGCTCGGCATGATCAGATAAAGTGAGCCGAGCGAACTCTGGTGCAGCGTGGAAAGCAGGATGCCCAGCACGACCAGCACCGCATAAATCTTCTTAATCCATTTGATCGGAGTCGTTAGCTTGAAGCGCTCCAGCACATTAGGAAGAAATTCGAAAAAGAGCACGGTAGTGTACGCCATCACGCACATGCCCACCTCGAACATGACCGAGTGTGGGTTCATGTAGACGAGCTGATGCCAGATATACCAGGGACGGCCAAGATCGAAGAGCAGCCCAACAATGAAGAGCAAATAGCCAAGGAACGCGGTTAACACCGCAGGGCGCACAACGCTGTGCAGTCTCTCGACATTGAAAAGGTACACCGCGCCCACAATGCAGAAGCCGCCCGCCGCCAGCATGACGCCGCACAGGCAGTCGAAGCCGATCCAAAGCCCCAGGGAAACTGGTCGCTCATGTTGGAAACCGCGCCCAGGCCATAGAAATAACGAACGAAGGTGGAGTACACGCCCAGGGCCATGATCACAATGAATACGATTCTCCAGAAGGTCAGCTTGATCTTCATCGCTTACTCCCGTTCTTCTGTTCGTTTTTCCGCTTCCGCGGCGGCTACTTCCTCGCGGCGATGCGAAATCCAATAAATGCCGCCCAACACCAACGACCACACTGGGATGAAATCTGGGACTCTTCTCCATCACTCGCCCGGTGTATTCCGGCATCGGCGTGTACCGATTTTTGCGGATGCGGGATAGCCGTACTCTTCCACGTTGACGCTGGAAAGAATCAGGACGCAGGTTCCTCCAACCTCGTTGAGGCCATAAATGCGAGGCTGGTAAGTGGATGGATTTTGCCGGATGCGGTCCTGGGCTTCCTTAATAAGGTCGTCGCGGTCTCCGAACTTAGTTGCGCCCGTCGGACAGATCTCAGCGCACGCCGTCTGCTTGCCGGCAGCGACGCGGTCGGGGCACATAATGCATTTCCGTACCCGAGGATTCAGCGAATGCCATTCGTACTTCGGCTGGGCAAACGCGCAGGCCGCCATGCAATATCGGCAGCCAATGCATTTCCACACGTCGTAGACAACCGGGCCTTCCTTTGTCTTATGGAAGGCGCCAACCGGGCAAACCGAAGCGCAGGCAGGATGCTCGCAGTGCATGCACAGCCGGCGCATGAATTTGTCGTCCTTGGTCAGAACGACCGTGTATTTATGATCCGATTGCACCGACTCCGCGGCTACTTTGTCGTCATAGGGCAGCTTGTTCTGCTGCGCGCAGGCGCCTTCACACTGCTTGCAGCCGATGCACATCGTGGCGTCATAAAGCAGGGCCTTGCTCATGGAAATTGCTCCTCGCTCCCAAGCGCGACGTCCTTTCTGGTGGAATAAGGTAGGAAGTAAACGTTCGTTGTACAGGAATGGACTTGGGAACCGTACAGAACACCTTCGACAAACCAACTGCGAAGAATAACACCGGGTCCGGAGAGGTGTGCACCCGGACCCGGGAGGGCTGTTCCATCTTGGAAGGCGAACCAGGGAGGAGATTTCCGGTTCGCGACGGATGGACTGATTTTCCGTTCGGTCCGCCGAATTGAGCCGGACATCTTCATACTCGTCCTGACACCTTCTTCACCGCTGCCTGACGATGTGCCGCGCGGCAGCGGCGGTGCGCTAGTAGGAACAGCCAATGCTTACTTCTGCAAAGTACGAATGTAGGTCACAACCATCTTCACCTGGTCGGGCGCCAGACTCTTGATCGTTGCGGGATGCTTCGGCTTCTCCGAAACGTCCTTCGCAAACTCGTCATCAGACGCTTTCTTTAATTCGTCGGAAACCAGGCTGGGGATTTTGGCTGCGGGTTTGCCCGCGGCATCCGCACCGTGGCAGGCTGCGCATTTTGCTTTGTAGAGCGTCGCTCCGTCATCGGCGGCCCAGGACAGATTCGGGATCAGAATGAAAAGGGCTACCGCAATAGTCATTACCAGCATTACCAGCTTCGTGGTCTTCATAATTTCGTTTTCTCCTTGTAAGGTTTTGCAACTGGGCGGAATGAGCAGCTCTTTTCGCGGTCCTGCGGATGTTGCGAAAGTAACCACCGATCCACTCCTTCAGCAACTGGATGTAAGAGAACTCAGCAGCGCTAGTCGCCGCCTATGGAGAGTTTCAACGTTTAGAGGGAACGGGCGCAGTGATCCAGGTCACCCTCAATCGTGACTTTTGCTGTTAGTTTGAGCGGTCTCAGGAACCCGGCTGCGATCCGCAGGTCACCTCAACAGGTGACTGGAGTCACCGCGCTTTATGCAACCTGGAGAGACAATCTAGGCAGCGAGGTGGTTTATGCCGATACTAATAATGGCTCTGCTCGCGCTGATCATTTTTGGGACCATCGGGATTCTGCTGGTGGTCGCAGTAATAATGGAGCATTCCCCGGCCGAACATCCGGCCAGACGTCACGGCCCACACCCCGTATCCTTTGACGTTGCTGCGTCTTCGGGTGCGAACGTCGATAAACAGCGCGCGGAAGCTACCGCGACAGAGGAAAGCGTCCGAGAGCACGTTACAGTTGGATGAGAAAACTGGGGTCGAACGATCGCCGGGAAAGATCGCCCAGTTTTCTCTCCATACGTCTAAGCGAAGCCGTCCGGCTGACTTACCGCACCAATGTGCGCCTGATCGTCGATAAACAAGCGGCCTGCGGTGAGGGCCTTGCGGTCCACTTCCAGCAGATCGAGCTTCTTGACCTTATCTTGGAGCACGCTGAATGCGGTTCCGGGTGCGAGACACTCAGTCTCTTCCAGTAGCGCGCCCAACATTACGATGTTGGCGGCCTTGGTCGAACCGAGCCTGTCGGCGATCTCCGCCGCAGGAATCGCGAACACCTGCACTCCCGGCGCAGCAAAGTCGGCGGGAAGACTGGCGCCGCTATACAGGATGATCCCACCGTTCGCGACCTCGTGAGCAAACTTGCGCAGCGAGAACTCATTCATGGCTACCAGCACGTCGGGACGCGAGACCAGCGGGGACCCGATCCGTTCTTTGGACAAGCACACGTGGCAGTGCGCGCTGCCCGAACGCATCTCCGGCCCGTACGACGGCAGCCAGCTCACTTCGAGCGCTTCGCGCATGCCCATTTCGATGAGGAGTTGGCCCAGCAGGAGCACGCCCTGTCCGCCGAAACCTGCGATTTTGATCTTTACGTCTTTGAAGTGATGAGCGTGTTTTGGTTTGTCGCGTGTTTCTGCTTTCGGAGTGATGTCAAGCACATCAGCAACCGGCCGTTGAGGCGGCTCGTTGCCTGCGGGCATTTCCGGCTGGCGGTCGCGGAAGACATTCAGCGGAAAGGTTGGTGTCATCTTCTCGAGAACCCAACGCCGAGCTTCCACCGGATCTTTGTTCCAGATTGTAGGGCACGGCGAAAGGATTTCAACGAATGAAAAGCCCACACCATCGCGCTGGATCTCGAGCGCCTTACGGATCGCTCGCCTAGCTTTCATGATGTTTTTGTTGTCCGAGAGTGCCACACGTTCGATGTAGGCTGGTGCTTCGAGCGTCGCAAGAAGTTCCGCCATGTGCAGCGGGAAGCCTTCATTTGATGGGCGCCGTCCCCATGGCGAAGTGGTGCTCTTTTGCCCGACCAGCGTAGTTGGCGCCATCTGTCCGCCTGTCATGCCGTAGATTCGCGTTGTTCACGAAAAAGACGGTGATTTTTTCTCCGCGGTTGGCAGCGTGAACGATTTCGGCGGTGCCGATCGCCGCCAGGTCGCCGTCTCCCTGATAGGAGATGACGATCTTGTCCGGACAGGATGCGCTTGATTCCCGTGGCCGACCGCCGGCGCGCGGCCATGCGCAACCTGCACGTTGCCCATATCAAAATAATAGTAGGCGAATACCGAGCATCCGACCGGACTGACGAAGATTGTGCTGTCCTGCAGACCCAAGTCCTGCAAGGCGTCGGCAATCAGCTTGTGGGCAACGCCGTGTCCGCAGCCGGGACAGTAGTGCGTCTGGTGCTGCAAGCTCGCCCTTGCGTTCGTACATTGTCATAGAACAGCGGGGACTTTGAATGGACTGACTTCGTATCCGCGTGCCAGATAAAAATTTCGAAGCCTCTTCGACGATCGAATCTGTGAAGCTAAATGGTTGACATGTTCGCTCCCATTTACACCCCATCGCCATGCGTTCAAACACCTGCCGAACGCAGCTTCATCAGCCAACGGCACATTTCCTCCCGCTCGGCCGTAAAACTCCACTCGACTCTTTCCCGTCCAGCGCCAGCCGCACATCTTCCACCAACTGGCCCGTACTCATTTCCACCACCAACACCATCTGCGCATTCGCCGTGCCGCTTCCGCAGCGCCTCCGCGGGGAAAGGCCACAAAGTGATCGGGCGGAAAAGCCCGGCGCGCAGCGCCTTCTTTCCTTACGGCATCCACCACGGTTCGCAGCACCCGTGAAGCGATTCCGTAACCGACCAGCAGAACTTCAGGATCCTCGGCCCTATACAGCTCATGGCGCGTTTCAAGCTCTGCGGCTTTATTATATTTCGCGTCCAGCTTCATCACTAGTGAGCTTCCAGGTCGTCCGGCTCCAGAAAGATGGAAGGGATGAGATTCTTTCGTGTGTCGGGCGTCCCTCGCACCGCCCAGGGCTTTTCCGGTAGCTGGATTTCGTGGGCCTGCAACTGCAGCGGCTCCATCATCTGTCCGATAAAGCCATCGGTCAGCACGACTGCGGGATTGCGATAACGGTCGGCCAATTCAAATGCCAGCATGGTCAGGTCCGCCATCTCCTGCACGGACGCAGGCGCGAGCACCAGATTCTTGTAGTTCCCGTGTCCGCCGCCTTTTACCACGGCAAAGTAATCGCTCTGTTCCGGCGCGATATTTCCAAGACCCGGGCCGCCACGCACCACATCGACAACCACGCAAGGCAACTCGGATCCCGCGAGATACGACATGCCTTCCTGCATCAGGCTCAAGCCAGGCCCCGACGAAGCAGTCATCACACGCAGCCCTGCGGACGCCGCCCCATAAACCATATTGATGGCGGCGACTTCGCTCTCCGCCTGCAAAAACGTCCCTCCGATTTGCGGGAAATATTCCGCGGCAGCCTCCGCGATTTCGCTCGCCGGAGTGATCGGGTATCCGTAATAGGCGTTGCAGCCCGCCAGCAGCGCGCCCTTCACGACCGCCACATTGCCTTTACAGAGTTGGCGCATGGCTTGGCCTCCATTTGCGGGGATTCTACCGCCTTTGGCGGACAATCAACCGAAACACCGTGATCGCTCCCGGTTCCGGGCAAACATAAAAACAAATACCGCAGCCGGTACAGTCGTGTCCGGTGTAGCGTGC
>CAVOKS010000012.1:0-70687 GCA_963696565.1 uncultured Acidobacteriota bacterium
CCTACCTTTGCCGTTTTGGCAAAGGCGGGAACCCATACCGCCAGCGTTGGGATTTTGGTCCGCCCTCACCCTTTACAGATTGATTCGCACGCCGTCCCTTCCCCTCAAAGCATAGCTCCCAACCGCCCAGGAGGCTGCAAACCCGAGAAATCCGGCCGTCCCCCAAATCTTGTCAAGCCCCCTCGACCATCTATTTTTTCCTAAGTTACTGATTCACTTGGAATCATAAATATCGAATTCATGGCATAGTTACCTTTCCAGTTTGCTATTCTGGAAATAAGAGCTATAACGCATAGGCGCGACCGGAAATCCGGCTCGCGCCTTTTTTATTGGAGTGAAAATGAGAAAAGATTCCCTCAAATCACGCGAACCCAAGTCGCATAGCGCGCCCTTGGTGCGTGGAAAGCTAAGCAGCAAAACCAAGGGCGAATTGGGAGAACTCGCATTCTCACACAAAGCGGCGAGCCTGGGCTTTGGCGTGGCCAAGCCCAATGGAGAAGACGAGGCCTACGATTTCATTCTCGATTCGGGCAAGCGCTTGTGGCGGGTCCAGGTGAAGTCGATTTACAGCCCGTTCCGTCACGGCTATCGAGCCTCGTGCCGACACTGGAACCGCAACCTTTACCAACCCGAGGAAATCGATTTCGTGGCCGTCTACATCGTTCCCCTCAACATTTGGTACATAATTCCTGTTAATTCAGTAATAAACTCTGGCACTCTGTACTTCTATCCTTCAGGATGCAAACGGGGCGGCCGCTTCGAGCGCTTCCGCGAAGCCTGGCATCTCATGGCGCCGGGCGGTGATGCGATCCCTCAACCGGGGACACTGCGAAAGGTTCACGGAATGGCCTGTGAACGCAGCGACAGTCTCCCGCTGCAGACGTGCCCCGGGCTCCACGTTGACACTCACGCGGCACACCCCTAGACTGAAAGTGCTCTGCCCAACTCCCAAGGTTGCACCGGGAGCCGAGGACGCTCATGGCTTGGCTGCAAAACAAGTTCGAAAAGAATTTTCTGATCACGACCGTGGACTACGTCTTTAACTGGGCGCGCAAGTCGGCGGTGTGGCCTATGACGTTTGGTCTGGCCTGCTGCGCGATTGAAATGATTGCGTCTTCGACGGCGCGGTTTGATATCGCGCGCTTCGGCTCGGAAGTGTTTCGTCCCAGCCCGCGGCAGAGCGACCTGATGATCGTCGCCGGCACCGTGACGCTGAAGATGGCGCCGGTGGTGAAACGCATCTACGACCAGATGCCCGATCCCAAATGGGTGATCTCGATGGGCGCGTGCTCGTCGGTCGGCGGTCCGTTCAATACTTACGCCGTGTTGCAGGGCGTGGACAAAATCGTGCCGACCGATGTGTATGTCATTGGATGCCCGCCGCGTCCGGAGAATCTGTTCTACGCGCTGCTCAAGCTGCAAGACAAAATCGATCAGATGACTCTAGCGAAGAAGCCCACCGAAGTCCGGCTGGCGGAGAACATGGTTGAGAATTTCAAGCGGCAGGTCATGATCGCGCAAACCTTGCAGCCAAAGTAGCGTCGGCTTTCAGCCGTCAGCTCTCAGCAAAGATAGGCTTCAGGCTCCGGGCTTCAGGATGCCAGAGGATTCCTTGTCCAACTTCGTCAAACTTACCACGCAATCCGAACTTCCCCCTGAAGGCGAGGCGAAGGAATTTCCTTGCGGCGATAAAGTCATCTGCGTCGCCAATGTGAACGGGACGATCTCTGCCATGGATAACGTCTGCCTGCACCGCGGTGGGCCGCTGGGCCAGGGTGTCATCGAGGGAAACAAGGTGGTGTGTCCGTGGCACGGATGGCAGTGGGATCCGAAGACGGGCGAGGCAGCGCACAATCCCGGCGCGAAAGTTGCCGTGTATCCGATCAGGGTCGAAGGCGACGATGTGATGGTCGAGTTGTAACTTTATCCCAAATACTTCAAGAACTTTCCGGGCTGATTGTCGAAGCCGGGGAACACCTGATTGAGATCTTGGTTTCCCAAATGCCTGTACACTGCTTCACCTAGAACCTGGCGGAAGTCCGTGGTTACTGCTAAGTCGCGGCCTTCGTAGAGCTGGGATTGATCTAGTCCCGGCCAGCGTCCGTAGACTTTGCCGCCTTTGACTGGCCCACCCATCACGAACATTACGTTGGCGTGGCCGTGGTCGGTACCGCGGTTTCCGTTTTCGCGGGCGGTGCGTCCGAACTCGGACATGGTCACGACCACGGTGTCTTCGGCCAGGTCGCCGAGATCGGTCCAGAAGGCTGCTATGGATTGCGCGAACTCGTGCAGGACGTTGGCAATCTGGCCCTGGGTGCTGCCTTCGTTGACGTGATGGTCCCAGCCGCCGATGTCGGCGAACGCGACTTGAACTCCGAGATTCGCTTTGATCAGTTGAGCGAGTTGCTTGAGGCTGTCGCCGAAGTGTCCGCCAGGATAGTCGGCGCCGGTTGCGGGCTTGTACTTCGAAGGGTCCGCCGATCGCAGCATCTTTACCGCGTCGAATGTTTCTTGTCCGGTGCCATGCAGTACGGAGTCGACAGAGTGCTCGTACATGGCTTCGAAGGTGTTGGAGTTGGGTGTGGCTTTGGGATTGTTCCCGCCCACGCTGAAGTCGTTAATGTTATTTATCGCGACGGCGGGCTCGCTGCCGGAAAGAATTCGTGGCAGGGACGGTCCCATGGCGATGGCGCGAAAAGCGTCAGCCGATGCGGGTTGAGGTAATGAATGTAATGACCGGTTCAGCCAGCCGTCTTCGGTTGCTTTTATTCCGGGTGTTCCCGATTCCATGAAGTCCTGCGCGTCGAAGTGGGAGCGCGTGGGGTCGGGCGATCCGGCGGCGTGAACGATGGCGAGGTGACGCTGCTTCCAGAGCGGCTGGAAAGGCGAGAGCGAAGGATGGAGTCCGAAGAAACCGTCGAGATCAAGCACCGCGTTGCGCGGAATGTTGATGGACGGCCGCATGGCGTAGTACGCGCGTTCGTGGTGGGGCACGACGATGTTGAGGCCATCGGCTGCGCCGCGTTGGAAGATGACGACCAGGCGCTTGTTCTTTGCGCCGACTGACTCAGCGGCGTACGCGGCCCGAGTTAGAAATGCGGGAATAGCGGCCGTACCGATCACGGCTAATCCGCCGTTTCTCATGAATACGCGCCTTGTGATTGACATATAACTCCTAGGCTCTTGGCTTCAGGCTTCCGGCGATGCTTTTCGTGCTCACGCTTGCTTATATGAAACCCGGTTTTCAGTTCTTAGTTCTCGGTTCTCGGTTATCTTCTTTGAAACTCGGGTGATCCTAACAATAAGCCTGCGATCAGGCTGGTGTTTGGCGGCCGGGCTGGATCGTCCAGCTTGCGGTGGCTGATTTTGGAATCCTGCAGACGCGCGCTGATGACGTCGTGCGTCTGCTTGGAAACATCTCCTGCAAGCAAACTGTTCTCCAATAAGGCCAAAGCCTGCTGCGGATCGTTGTCCTGTCCGCGGTCGGAATCCACTTGCACGCCTTTTACTTTTCCCGACGTCAGTGCGAGGGCAAAATTCATGCGGCCCAAGAGCGCGGAGGAGTTGACCCAGGCGTCAGCCTTCATGGAATAGCCGGTGGGGGGCTGCGCTCCGTAGAGCTGCATGCCCATGTTCTGAAGTTGGCGCGCGATGGGCATGGCGTCGGTGACTTCTGCTCCGCTGGCGCGAATCGCTGAGACTACGAACTCCAGCGGAGTTTTAACTTTGGCGCGATAGGCGGCGGGCGCCCAGAACTCCGGCGAGTCCAGCATGGTTTTTAGTACTTCGCGGATGTTGCCGTCTTTCTTTAAGAACGTTTGCGTCATGCGATCCACCAAGGGCTGCGGCGGTTCGTCGGACACGAAGCGCATGGCCAACTTAGTGCAAATGAATTTCGCGGTCGCGGGATTTCTTGCCAGGATATGCAGAACTTCGAGGCCTTCCTTCTCGCCCTTTGGTTTGATGCGATGGCCGATCACGATTTTGTCTCCGGGTTCATGCGTGCGCTCTTCGAAGGTGAAGCCGCCGCCTTGTTTGGGCTGCTTCAGGGTCCATCCGGTGAAGACGCGCGCTACCTCGGTCACATCTTGTTGGGTGTAGCCGCCATTCACGCCGAGGGTGTGAAGTTCCATCAACTCGCGGCCGTAGTTTTCATTGAGTCCGTTGCGCTTGCCCTTGGATTGATTGGTCTGAGGCTTGTTCCGGCTCCGCTGCCTTGATTGGTTACTGGCCTGCTTGGGAATGCCGTTGGCCACGTCGGAATTCGGTCCAACGCTCAGCCAATTGTCGAGATAGAAGAGCATGGCAGGACTCTGCGCGGTCGCTACCAGCAAGTCTTCAAATTTGCCCATCGCATGGGGACGAATGACGTCGCGCTCGTAGCTGGTGAGCAGGTAGCGATCGGCGCCTTTGCCGATGAACACATTGAAGTGATTGAACCAGAAGTCAGTCATCACTTCCTGCAACTGGCGATTGCTGTAGATGGCATGCAGCAACTTTCCTTCGACGAGTTCGTTGTTGACCACCTGTTGAGGGTGGTCGAGTGCCTCGACGGTTTCGCGTTGCCGCGGGTTCATTCCGTCTAGAAACTCGTCGCGTTTGTCGCCTTGCAGCGAGCCGGTCATAGCGCGCTGCTCGTCCGGCGACATTTTGAGGACAGCTTTCATGCGCTGATCCGGCGGAAGGTCGAGGAGTTCCTCTACTTTTTTATTCGCTTCATCGCGTTCTTGCTGGCGGCGGGTGCGTTCGTCCTCTGCGACTTTGTCGGGGCCGGCGATGGCGGTCTGCTGTTTGCGCTCTTCTTTGTCCTGATAGCGCTCTAGCTGCGCCTGATAGACGGCGCGCTTCAGTGGATCGGACGGAAGCGACTGCTTTCCGTCGGCGACGGCTTTGATCATCTGCTCCGAGGGAAAATTCTCTACAATCTCGCGCGTGTCCATGCGCAGTGTGCGAAATGGAGAGAGGCGTGCGTCGAGCGCGCTGTCATCAATTTTCTCGGGATGAAGTTGCTGATCGATCCATTTGTCCAGGCCGATTGCCAGGACATGATCGACGTCTCCGGGGCGGAGGCCGAAGGTCAGACGGTTGAGCGCATGCATTGCCCGTTTCTGCTCGTCCATCTGCGGATTAGCTGTGGGGTGTTTGTCTTTTTTCTTACCCAGCGCCAGTTGAACGGAGATGGCGAATCCCAACAACGAGAGCAGAAGAATTAAGCCGATTTTGAGGCGTCCCAAGTTCATATGGGCACGGGGAGGTCGTTAGAATTATGAACCCGAAGCAGGGAAAAAGTTGCTGGCTAGGCGGTTACCTTTGTAACGCTTTGTGGAATAGACGGGCGAGGACGCCCGTCCTCAATCGTGCGGTTAGCTTTAATAATGACAGATGTGATGTCGTCGTCTTGCGGATCGCCTTGCACGAAAGCCCGAGTGGCGTGGTAGATACCGTCGGCGATATTCGAAGCCGAATCGCGATTGTGGGAATGAACATAGTCGAGGACACGTTGGGTGCCGAATTGGTGTCCGTCGGGCGTCGTCGATTCTGGGACACCATCAGTGAGGAACAGCGCGACCTCTCCGGGGTCGAGCTGAATTGCATCGCGCAAGGCAAACTTGCTTCCGGAAAAAAGGCCAAGCGGCGGGCCAGTGCTATCCAGGGTGCACTTCACTTTGCCCGATTCGAGGAACACGAAGCCGGCGACGTGGCCAGCACTGGCATATGACAAGCTGCGGGCGTTGAGATTCAGACGAGCTAGAAAAAGGGTTACAAAATGACCGTGTTCAAGATCTTTCAGCAGCATCTGGTTCACCCGCGCCAGAATGTCGTCAAGCTCCAGTTGCATAGCGGCGAAGCAGCGCACGTAGGCCCGCGCGAGCGCCATGACCAGGGCGGAACTGAAGCCATGCCCCTTGGCGTCGGCCACGGCGATCAAGAGCGAGCCGTCGGCCATGAAGATGAAATCGAAATAGTCGCCGCCGGTCTCATCGGCAGGATGCGCGGATCCACCAATGTCGAAGCCAGATACGGACGGCGCTGCGGCGTAGAAGCGTTGCTGAATGTCGCGCGCAAGTTGCAGCTGAAATTCCTGCTCTTGCTTTTTCCTTAACTCGGTGATGTCTTGCGACACGGAGACAAAATGGGTCAGATGCCCCGATTCGTCCCGCATGGACGTGATGGTCTGTTGCGCCCAGAAGAGTTCTCCAGTCTTCTTGCGGTTGATGACCATACCCTTGAACGCGACTCCGTGAGTGAACTGATCCCACATTTGCCGGTAGAATTCCGCGTCGTGCAGACCCGACTTCAGGATTCTTGGAGTTTTGCCCTGGGCTTCTTCCCGGCTGTAGCCGGTGGTTGCTTCGAAGGCTGGATTTACGTATTGGATGACGCCTTGGGTATCGGTCAATACAACGCTGTCGGCTGTCTGCTCAACCACACTGGAAAGCAGGGTAAAGCTTTGGAGAGCCTGGCGGCCTTGGGTGAAATCGTGAAATATCACTACTCCTCCGGAAACCCTTCCGGAGGCATCTTTGAGAGGCCATGCGTTGACTCGAATCCACACTCCCGGACGCTGCTGAGAATTGCGCACGAAGACAAGCTCATCCAAAACCTCTTGCCCGCGAATAGCGCGAACCAAGGGCAACTGATCAGGGGGTACGACGGAGGTTTGGTCGGGAAGGTACCAGCCTTCGAGAGATGGACAGGCGTCGGGTAGGGCTTCCACCGTGCCGACTCCCAGTATTCTTTCGGCGGCGGGATTGGAGAATAGAAGTCTACCTTCTTCATCGGCGACGATTACGCCCCACGGAAGGCTTTCGAAAATGACCCGCAAGGCGTCGGATTGCTGTGCCAGGGCTTCATATCTGCAGTCCATCGCTGTTGCCACTGTCACCTCTTTTGTTTCACGTACTAGTTAGAACTTTTGGTGGGTTAGAAAAGGGGCGGTCATGGAAGGTGGTGAATAGAGACTTTTCGGCACAAGATCAACCATCGGCGAATCTCGAAGGAGACTTTAGTCTGTGCGCTTTCTCATTCCGACACTCGATCTGAAGGAACGCTATAAAGGTTCGGAACCACACGGAAGAATGAAGGAAACGGACGGACAAAGGCGGGCAACGAGCCGGTGAATCTCGTAATTTCACGGTACAAGCAATTCGTATTATCTGACCTGGCCGGCGACAAGAAGCTCACTGGGGTTGGTAGTAGAAATTCGCGGGGTGTCGCAAGAATGCGCAGACGTTCAGGGCCCCTCACTTTGTGAGGGATGACAGATAAGGATTGCGAAGACTTAATAAGAAAGGTTGGGCTACGTCAAGTACAGCCGGCCGTGATTCATCTTATGCTGCAGTCCGGCAGCCAGTTGGTCGAATGTCAGACGCGGCAATGTCGCCCCCCATGCGATCCTGCAGGAATGGCGTGCGGTTGCTGCCGACGGTATCGCGGCGAACTTGCAGAAGCAAAGCATGGACCGCATTGGGGTCAAATTTTTGCGGCGTCAAGCGCACGATTTCATTCAGAGTACTGCCAAGCGAAAGGCGTTCGCGGTCAGGGACGCTCGCTGGTCATGGCATCGAAAGTGTCAGCCAGGCCGACGATGCGCACTGGCATGACCACATCTTCAAGAAGCAGCCCGTCGGGATAGCCAGAGCCGTCGCTGCGTTCGTGATGCCAGCGCACGATCTCGGGGATGCGCGGCCAGGGAAACTGGACACCACTCACAATTTGATGTCCCACAATTGTGTGGTCCGCCATTTCGCGAAACTCCTCCGCATCCAAAGAAGTTGGTTTGCCGAAAGGAGGCGTTGTCGACCGCAACTTTTCCGATATCATGCAGATACCCGGCTGAACGAAGCGCCGCAATCTCGGCTGGATCCATGCCCATGGCTTCGCCGATGCCCGAGGCGTAGCGCCCGACGCGCAACGAATGTCCATGAATGTTGACGTGTTTGACGTCGATCGCGGTGGCAAAGGCCTCAAGAGCGTTGTCGTAGAAACCGTGGAGAGACGCCATGAGACGTAGATTTTCCGAAACGCGTTGAGCCAGGGTTTGAGTTAGCGAATGATTGTGCACAGCCAGCGCCACGTAGTGGCAAAGCAAGTCGAGCGCTTCCAGTTCACCAGGATCGTAAAGACTATCGCCTTCACGGCGCCCCAAGGCGATGAGGCCCACGAGTTTGCTGCCCACCTTCAGGGGGACGATGCACTTGAAAAGCTCCGGAGCAACATTCCCGTTGGCGCTCAGATAAAGGTCGTAGGACCCTGGATCCAGAATCAACGGTTCGCGGGCTGAAATCAGGGCATGAACATGTTTGGGCAGCAACGGGATCACGGCGGGTTCGGGCATGAGCGCGAACCCCTCGGCTGCGATGGAGGTGAGCAGGGACGGCCGGTCACTGTAGGTGAAAAGTGCACCTTCGCGGGCGCCGCTGGCCTCGATAGACGCCGATAACATGGCGGACGCGGTCTGTGGAAACTCGCGCTCGGCGGTCATTTCAGGACCGAGATCGGAGAGAGCTTCGACCGTTCGAAGGAGACGCCTGAAATTGTCTTTTTGCAATGGCACGCGCTGGGCGAGCAAAACCAGAGCAGGAAAAGAGTAACACGCGCCCGGTTGACGATCTTGTTAGTTAGTTTGGTGCATAAACAGCAGACGAAGCGGGAAACAACAGAACTTCCGGTCACATCGCCGTGACCTTAGCCACGTGGTTTGCTTGGGATGGCGCTGAATGTCATCTCATGCGCGGAACTCCCAGTCTGCTTTTTCCATTCCAAGAACAGCTCTGTATAGGTTTTCGTGAGGTAGTCGCTCCGCGCGATTTGCAGCGCCTGCGCAGTTCGATCAATCCAACGCGAAGGGCCCTCGATTTCGCCGAAGTTCCCTATTGGAGTTTCATCCACGACCACATGCCCCTTGCCGTCGCTCCACTCTGCGCGGAACTTCTCGTAGCGAAAGGTCGGGACGAATCCAAGAGCGCGCAGGATCGCTTCCATCTTGGCGCCATCGGCGACTTTGGTTTCAGTCTCTACGCGTGTTTTGTGAAGTCCTGTCTTGCCTTTCGCTTTGTGGGTTAACAGCCACTCAGGTCCATACTTGCGCAAGCGGAGCAGTTCGCCGCGCTTGCGGAGTGGTTGGCCGGGCAAATCGTAGAGCGTGTTCATTTCGTCGGTGCGACGGGTGACCAAACGAAAGTCAGCTTTTCGCAGCCGCCGATTGAGGGCCGACAGATCAGCGACGCGAAACTTGATCTCGATTTCGTTATGCGAAGCCATCGCAAGCAGTATAGAAGGCTTCGGGTCCCGGCGGTTCGTCACGACGCGAACGTGGGAAGCTTTATTAGGTCGCTCTTGGGCACGGGCTCCAGTGGCTGGCCTGCCCTCTTCCATGCCGCGACGCCGCCCACGAGGACGAACGCGTTGAATCCTTGTTCTCGCAGTTGCAGCGCCACCCGGGCGCTGGTCGCTTCGCGTGCTCAAGTACAGTAGACGTAAATGTCCTTGTCCTTGGGAAGAATTTTGAGTTCGTCGGAAAGATTGTTAGGTTCAAGCCGGATAGATCCTTTAATGCGCTCTGCGTTAGCGTCGTAGTAGCCGTGGCTGCGGACGTCGAGTATCAGAACTCTGTCCTTTTCTTCGGAGGCCAGCTTGCTTGCCAGTTCTTGGACTTGCACGCGCGGTACCACGCGGTACACTTTGTTTTTGTGGTAGAGCCAGACGCGATAAGCGATATAGGCAATGGCGGCTAAGAAAAACACTTCACCAAATGCGCGGCTGGCGGCTTGGAATCCTCGTGTGATCGCCGCTACGAAGTCGCGGAACAAAAACCCCATTCCGCTATAGGCCAGGATGTATAGCGACGCACCGGCGGCGTCGAATCGGAGGAATTGCAGAGGACGCATTCTCATGCTTCCGGCCAGCGGAGGAGCCATCGTGTTGACGCCGGGAATAAACTTGGCGACCAGAAGCGTAGTCTTCCCGCGTTTGTAGAAAGACTCAGCAGAACGCAGAATGCACGATTCAGGATTGACGGACAAACGACAAAGAAGACCCAGCAGGCCCCAGCCCATATAACGCCCGAGGATGAAAAGCAGCGTGTCCCCAATGAGCGCCGCGCTCAGGGCGAGGCACAGTGCTCTGTATATGTTCAGAGTGCCGGCGGCCGAGGCCGCGCCCGCAGCCACCAGCGCCACGGCTGCTGGAACGGGCAACCCGATGGACTCGCCCATCACCACCAGGAAGAGCAGAAGGTACCCGTGGTGCGCGATTAATGAAAAAAGGTGGTTCATCTGCTGGGCGTGACTGAACGTATTAGATCGACCGCCTCATCAAGAGGATTCAATGCCCTAGAAGGAACAATAATCCATATGGCGGCAAAATCCAAAACTGGGCGTCGCCCGAGCCAGCACGCATCGGTTCAGGGCCGCTGTTGAAAGGCGATAATTTTCCGGACGCTGGGGGCGCAGTGCCTGAGAGATATTTATTCTTATTTTTCTCTTGCGACTACGAATTCCGGGGCCCATAACAAGGCACGTTTGATCTCGCCGTCGGGAAAGCCGCAGATCGCATTTCGTGCCATCCCCGCGTACTGCATGGCGCGAGCGTTGGCCGCTTCGACCGAGCCATAGCGGTTCAGGATTGCGAGGATTTCTCCGTGGGTCACGCCGTCGAATGCTCGCTCCCGCACGACCTTGTGGATGCGCTCGCGCTCGTGGGACGAGCAGCGTTCGAGCGCATGAATCACGGCCATTGTGACTTTGCCCTCACGCAAATCGCTGGCCACAGGCTTGCCCAGCACGTCCTCGGAAGCGGTCAGGTCAAGGACATCGTCCACAAGCTGAAAGGCCATACCAAGATCACGACCATACTGCGCAAGATTCTCTTCTTGCTCTGGAGTCGCTCCGCCGAGGATCGCTCCCATGCGCATACACACCGAGAACAGGCAGGCAGTTTTACGGAAAATCAGATCGAAGTGTTCATCTGAAGAAATCAGCTTGCCCAGTTTCTCCATCTGCAGCAATTCGCCTTCGACCATCTGTTGGGTCAAGTCGATCAGAGTGTCGAGGATGCGGAAATTTCGCTCCTGCACGGCGATCTTGAACGCCTGCATGTAGAGCCAATCGCCTGCAAGCACGCACTTGGAGTTCCCCCATTGCGTATTGGCGGCGGGACGGCCGCGCCGGGTCTGAGCCTCATCGATAATGTCGTCATGGACGAGCGTGGCGGTGTGAATGATTTCGACGACTGCGCCCAGTTTGATGGCGCCGCGTCCCGGGTAATTGAAAAGTTTGGCGGATAGCAACAAAAGCATGGGACGAATGCGTTTGCCTCCGCCGCTGCGCAAGTATTCGCCGATCTCGGTGATCGCCTCTACGCCTGAAACCGTATCCCGCCCGAACTCGCGCTCAATCGCAGAGAGGTCGCCGCGCAATAACTCAAAGATCTCTTTTCCGTTGATAATGGCCGGCGTAGTCAATCGGTTGGTGCTCAATTCAAAAGCCTCAAGCGTAGAAGCGCGAAAAGTTAGTTGGTCCGGTAATTCGTAAACTGAGTATCAATGCCAAAATCCTGCCCGCGAAGGAGTGCGATAATCTCCTGCAATGCGTCGCGATCTTTGCCGCTCACCCGCACCAGATCTCCCTGAATCGACGCGTTTACTTTTTTCTTGGAATCCTTGATCAGCTTCACGATCTGGCGTGCCTTCTCGATGGGGATGCCTTGCTGCATAGTGATCTTTTGCTTTACCGTTCCCCCAGCGGCTGGCTCGACCGGTCCGTAAGTCAGGCCCTTGAGAGAAACGCCGCGCTTCACCAGTTTCTGCTGAAATATTTCGGTGACCGCTTTCAATTTGTATTCGTCTACGGAGTGCAGGTTGATCGCGTCCTTGCCCTCGAGTTCGATGTTCGACTTCGAGTCTTTCAAATCGAAACGAGTGTGAATTTCCTTCAGCGCCTGCTGCATGGCATTCGATACTTCCTGCAGGTCGAGCTTGCTCACAATGTCAAAAGTGTTCTCTGGCATGATATTTCGCTTCTAAGTAACAGATTACGCAGCCCCAGCAAAAGATGCTCTTAACAAGCTAAATGGAGTTGAGCTTTTCGTGAAGTGAAAAGAAACGGTAAAAGTTGTTCGCCGTTTGAAAACCAATGTCCTCCATCGATTGGCCGCGGATTTCGCCGATCTGCCGCGCTGCCTCTTTTACGAACAACGGCTCGTTGCGCTTGCCGCGATAGGGCACGGGCGCGAGAAATGGCGAATCCGTCTCAATCAACATGCGGTCCAGTGGCACTTCTTTTGCTGCGTCACGAATCTGCTGCGCTTTGGGGAAAGTCACGTTGCCGGCAAAAGAGATCATGAATCCCATATCCAAAGCGCGTTTTGCGTGATCCCACGCGCCGGTGAAACAGTGCAGGACGCCGCCCAGTCCGCTTGGCACCCAATGTTCGTCAAGCAATTTGAGGCAATCCTCCCATGCATCCTCGCTGCCGTTAGACGGTCGGCAGTGGATCACGATGGGAAGCTTGACCAGTTGCGCCAGTTGTAATTGCTTCAAGAATACTTGTTGTTGAATGTCGCGTGGTGAATGGTCGTAGAAATAATCCAGCCCGATCTCTCCCCAGGCGATGACCTTGGGTCGCGTTGCCAGTTGTGCCATTTCTTCGAAATCGGCATCCCGAGCGAGCTTGGCTTCGTGAGGATGAATACCGATCGTCGCATAAATAAAATCGTGCTGTTCGGCGAGTCGAATGGCACAGTCGAGAGAACCTGGGCCGGTTCCGCTGCCGATAGCGAGAATCGTCTCGATCCCAGCTTCACGGGCGCGCGCGATGACTTGTTCACGGTCAGCCTCGAATTGCTCCGTCTCAAGATGCGCGTGGGAATCGACGAAGATGGGTCGTTGGTCGTTGGTCATTCGTTATTAATCATTGGTCGTGTGGTGACGGGCGACTCGTCCGTCCGCGTAGGTCATGCGGATAGAACGCTCGCTTTATTTCAATCTCGTCCCGACCGGCACATCTTCGAGGAAGCTTGCCAGCACCGCCTTCCCGCCCTCCGGCGACGCCGCCACAATCATACCGTTCGATTCCAGTCCGCGGAGTTTTCTGGGTGCGAGGTTAGCGACGATGACTACTTTCCTTCCGATCAACAACTCCGGCGCATAGGACTCGGCGATTCCGGCCACCACTTGTCGAACCTCTGTGCCCAAATCTACTTCCAACCTTAGTAATTTATCCGCGCCTTTTACTTTCTCGGCGACTTTAACTTGGCCAACTCGCAGTTCGACCTTTGCAAAATCGTCGATGCTGATCTTGCCGTCAGAAAGCGCCGCGGCGGCCTTTGCAGGAGGTGCTGCGGCCTGCGTAGCAGAGGAGATCACGGCTCCAGACGGCGACGCCTCAGGCGGCACTTCGGATACGGTTGATCCGCTTCGTTGCTGCGCTTCCATTTTCTGCATCCTTTCGATCGCGCTCTTGTCGGCGCGCGGGAATACGGGTTCGACATTGCCTAACTTCGCGCCCAGCTGGAGTTGTCCCCACTTTAAATCCGAGAGAGGGAACTTCCGAATATCACCCAATCCCAACTGCGCCCAGATTCTCGAGGTCGCATCGGGAATTACCGGATGAGCCAGCGCGGTCACGATGCGCAAGGCTTCAGCGCTGGAATATAAAATCGTCGCCAAGCGCGATCGGCTTTCTTCGTCCTGCTTCTCGCCAAGCGCCCAAGGCTCATTCTCAACAATATATTTGTCTACCGCAGCCACCAGACTCCATGCAACTTCCAGAGCGCGAGAGAACTGATATTGATCCACCAATGTGCTGTACTCGGCGATCACTCTACGTGCGCTTTCGGCTATGGCGTTATCTCCCGCTCTTTGCGAAATAGCAGCCGACGGATACGGAACCTCGCCGCGAAAATATCGCGTGATCATGGTCAGCGTGCGGCTGGCGAGGTTGCCGAGTCCGTTGGCCAGGTCGGCGTTATAGCGCTGAACCAGCGCGTCAAAAGAAAAAGATCCATCCTGGCCGAACACAACCTCGCGCAGCAGGAAATAGCGCAGCGCATCTGCTCCCAGCACGTCGAGAATGGTCTCCGTACGCACGATGTTCCCGCGCGACTTCGACATTTTACTTTCCTCAAACAGCAGCCAACCGTGCGCCATAATGGCTTTGGGCAGCGGAAGTCCTGCTGCCATCAGAAACGCGGGCCAATACACGCAGTGGAAGCGAACGATTTCCTTGCCGATCATCTGTAGATCGGCCGGCCAGTATTTCTGAAATGCTTCTTGTGCGCCTTTGTGCGACGATCCGTAGCCGATGGCCGTAATGTAGTTCGCCAGTGCGTCGAACCACACGTAGATCACATGATTAGGATCGTCGGGCACGGGAATGCCCCAGGAGAATGTCGAACGGCTGATCGACTGATCGCGCAGTCCGCTGCGCACGAACGACATTACCTCGTTGCGTCTGGTCTCGGGTCGGATGAAATCCGGGTGCTCGGTGTAGAGTTGCAGTAGCCTGTCCTGAAACGCGGAAAGTTTGAAAAAATAATTCTCTTCCTTCACCGTTTCTGTCGGACGTCCGCACTCTGGACAAGGCGCGCCTGACCCAACCGCATCCACATAAAGTTCGTCGAAGACGCAATACTGGCCGCTGTACGTACCTTTGTAAATGTAGCCGTTGTCACGAATGCGCCGGAAGAGTTCCTGCACTCGCTTTGTATGACGTTCTTCGGTCGTACGGATAAAGTCGTCGTTGGTAATGCCCATGCGCTTCCACAATGCGCGGAACTGCGCCGAAACTTCATCGGTATATTCTTGCGGCGTTTTGCCCGCGGCTTCCGCAGCGCGTTCAATCTTCTGCCCATGCTCGTCGGTGCCGGTGAGGAAGTAGGTGTCTGCGCCCAGCATGCGCTGGCGCCGCGCAATCGTGTCGCAGGCGATCGTAGTGTAAGCATGACCAATGTGCGGCCGCGCATTGACGTAGTAAATCGGAGTCGTAATGTAGAACTTCTTATTCATTTGTGGGCTTCAGGTAACGAAAGGAATCGGGATTCTGATGCCTTTCTTTATGAACCTTTGTGTTCTTTGTGGTTGATGACGTTTTCAGCGTTGGCGGTTCATATAAAGCTGCAAAACTTCCTGCATCACGCTTTTCAAAGGCACGTGGCACTCGGTCGCGATGCGCCGGCAATCCTCGTATTCTGGTGCATAATTCGTAACCGTGCCATTCCTTCTGGCAATCTTCACTCGTACATCGCCCCATCGGGTTGCGATCGTCACCCATTCTCTGGCGAGTGCCTGCCGCTTTTCCTCGCGTTGGCGCACCCCTAGAGTCGAAGTTTCCGTAAAAATCAGATCTATCATTTTCGGTGCGTCCACGTTGCGGCAAAGAACCGTAAGCAGCATGCCCGGACGATTCTTCTTCATTTGTACGGGCAGGCCGAAAGCATCCAGCGCGCCCTCCTCGATCAAACGGTCTATGACGTAGCCGAAGACTTGCGGATTCAGGTCGTCGATATTGGCTTCGAGCACGGTGATCGTGTCGCGGGGGATCTCGTCCGCAAATTCCGGCTGGCTTTCGCCGATCGCGAGCCGCAAAACATTCGCGTGTCCGGCAAAGTCACGAGTGCCTGCCCCGTAGCCTGTCTTCTCCATTTTCATGGCTGGAAATGGTGCGAATCGTTTTGCCAGTGTTTTGACGATGGCTGCGCCCGTTGGCGTGACTAGTTCGAATTGAATTCCAGACGAATATACCGGCGCATCTTTCAACAACTCGAGCGTCGCCGGCGCTGGAACTGGCAAAGTTCCGTGGGCGCACTTCACTGTGCCTCCGCCAACATTGAGCGGTGAACAGAGAATGTCGTCGACGCCGAGTGAGTCAACCCCAACAGCGGCGCAGACAATATCCACCATGGCGTCTACCGCTCCTACTTCGTGAAAATGGACCTTGTCGATGGTGGTGTCGTGAATCTTGGCCTCTGCCACGCCCAGCGCTTCGAAGATGGCGACTGCTAAGGCTTTCGCCCCGTCGCTGATCGCCGCCTTGCGGATAATGCCGCAGATTTCATTCAGCCCGCGCCCATGTCCCCCGGAATGGCTCTGAGCATGCTCGTGTTCGTGCTGGTGCGCCGGGTTCCCATCGCGATTGGCCTCCATCAGCGCTGACGCGGTTCTGGTCTGCGAAGGTCTTTGCCCTTGCAACGCGTAATTGTGCTCCAACAAGGCGATCGGTTCGGAGTCATGAGCTCTGGCATGTTCAAGCTCATGAATATGTGGATGAGCCAGTTCTTCGCGTTCGTTGGTCGCTCCCGAAGGCTCCTTGTGCTGCTCCAGATAAGCCTCGCGCGGCAAGTCCTTCTCACCATCCGAATAAACGTCCACCTTGATTGCGCCAATGCCGTTGCGCTTAACTCGAGAAATCTCCAGGCGGGCATCGATATTCAGCGCCGCGACCGTTTGCTCGAAGAGTTGCTTCCGCACACCAGCATCGACCAGCGCGCCCAGGAACATGTCGCCGCTGACGCCGGAAAAACAATCAAGGTAGGCTATACGCATAGAGCTTGATTTTCATCATAGGGAAGCACGCACATGGCGTCAAACCGCTGTGACGCCTGCCCTCTGCTACAATCACTGTTTTCGTCAACCGCTTCGAGGGACTCTTGTATCGTCATCTGGAACGCCGGCTAGCTCAGCAAATTAGCGAGTTCCTGCGCCGCAGTTACGGTCTCGATTTGCCGAAGGTCGTCATCGAGCAGCCACCTCGGGTCGAGCTTGGCGAATATGCATTGCCACTTGCTTTTGAATTGGCCAAGAAGCTGCGCAAGCCGCCGCGAAAGATTGCTGAAGAGATTGTTGCCGGCATCGGGACGATTGAGGACTTCGAGAAGCTCGAACTCGCTGGTGCTGGCTATATCAACGCCCGCGTGAACCGCGCTAAATTGGCCTCCGCGCTAGCCGCCGATGAAAGACCGAAGGCTGAGGTTCCGCCCGGCAAAGTTCTGGTCGAGCACTCAGCATTAATCCGAACAAGGCCGCACACATCGGACACCTGCGCAATGCCATTCTCGGCGATACGTTCGTCCGCCTGTTGCGTTTTGCGGGCAGGGAAGTCGATATTCAGAATTACATCGACAATACCGGAGTGCAAGTCGCGGACGTGGTTGTCGGGTTCTTGGATCTCGACAAAAAGTCACGCGCCGAAATCGAAGCGCTCACCCAGCAGCCACGATTCGATTATTTCTGCTGGGATTTATACGCCCAGGTTTCACGCTGGTACGAGCAGGGCAAGCAGAATCGCGATGCCCGCGTGCAAGTGTTGCATGCGCTCGAGGAAGGTGGAAACGAGACGGCTGCGATCGCTGACTTGATCTCTGTAGCCGTGCTTCGCCGCCATCTCGAGACCATGGACCGGCTGGACATCGAATACGATTTTCTTCCCCGTGAAAGCGAAATCCTTCACCTGCATTTCTGGGATGCGGCTTTTACCAAGCTCAAGGATGCGGGCGTACTTTCCTTTGAGACCGAGGGTAAGAATAAGGGCTGCTGGGTGATGCGGCGAGGAAAAGCGATTCCAAAAGAATCTGAGAACACTGAGGTAGCTGAAGAAGATCAGAAAGTTATCGTGCGATCGAATGGCACCGTGGGCTATGTCGGCAAAGACATTGCCTATCACTTGTGGAAGTTTGGATTGCTGGGGCGCGATTTCGGATATCGCAAGTTTTATCGTTATCCCAACGGGCATGACTGCTGGATTTCGACGACGGACGGCGAACCCAATCATCCACACTTCGGGGATGTGGCAGAAATCTACAATGTGATTGATGCGCGACAGGCCGAAGCACAAAACACGGTCGTAGAAGCGCTGCGCGGGCTTGGTTATAACGAGCAGGCCGATCACTACACGCACTTTTCCTATGAGATGGTCGCGCTCACCCCGCGCTGCGCGGCCGAACTGGGATACGAGTTGTCTGAGGAGGACAAGGCCCGTTCCTATATTGAAGTTTCCGGGCGCAAAGGTTTCGGCGTAAAGGCTGACGATTTGATCGACAGGCTGATCGCTTCGGCGAAAAAGGAAGTCGATCCCCGCCATCCGCAATTAAGCGACGACGAACGCAGGACCATCGCTACGCAGATTGCAGTGGGCGCGCTGCGTTATTTCATGTTGAAGTTCACCAAGCCCTCTGTGATTGCATTCGATTTCAAAGAGGCGTTGAGTTTTGAGGGTGAGACTGGGCCGTACGCGCAGTATGCAGTCGTGCGCGCCAGCAACATCTTTCGGAAAGGCGGCCTCGATCCCGATGCGTTCAGCCGAGACGTAGCAAGCTACGTCTCTACAGACGAATTCGCGAAGTTTCTGAGCGGCGCGGACGGGAACGAAATCTGGGAGCTGTGGCTGGCGTCCTCGAAGACGTCTTACGTGATTGATCAATGCATCGCAACTACCGAGCCGGCTTATCTGGCCAAGCATGTATTTCAGTTAGCCCAGCTTTTCAATACCTTTTATCACCGGCACCCCATTCTTGCTGAGCCGGACGAGAGCCGAAAAAGATTCCTGTTGGCCACGGTCGCGGTGGTTCGCCGCGAATTGACTCGCGCCTTAGCAGTGATGGGAATCGCAGTTCCGGCAGCGATGTGAAAGGGATCTCGCCAGGAACCATACCTCCCCGGGTAGATCTAATTATTAAACTCCCTGGCAAACTCCACCAGGCTGCGCACTGCAATCCCGGACGGACCTTTGGCGATCCACGGTTTATTTTCTTCCATCCATGCGGTGCCTGCGATGTCGAGATGTAGCCACGGAGTGTCTTCGGCAAACTCTTTGAGGAACATTGCCGCGTTCACTGCGCCACCCCAGCGGCCACCAGAATTCACGATGTCCGCAATATTCGACCGGATGTTGTCTTTGTACTCGTCGTCAAGCGGAAGCCGCCAGAATTTCTCGCCGGCTTCGTCGGTGGCGTGATTGAAGCGCTCGTACATTTTTTCGTCGTTCGCGAAAACCCCAGCGTTCACGTAGCCAAGCGCAACCACGACCGCACCAGTGAGCGTGGCGGCGTCGATCAGATGGGTGCAGCCGAGTTGGCGCGCGTAGCAGAGACCGTCGGCCAGCACCAGCCGACCCTCGGCGTCAGTATTGATAATCTCGATCGATTTGCCCGACATGGCAATCTGTATGTCGCCAGGCTTCTGCGCCTTGCCTGACGGCATATTCTCGGTAGCGCAGATAATCGCAGTGACTCGGGTCTTCGGCTTGAGCAGCGCGATTGCCCGCATGGCACCAATTATCGCGGCAGCGCCGGCCATGTCATACTTCATCTTTTCCATGCCGTCCGCAGGTTTGATCGAGATACCACCCGTGTCGAAAGTAACGCCTTTCCCAACCAGGCCGAGCACCGGAGTTGCCGGCGCGTCCGCTGGTTCGTAGCGCAAAACGATCAGCGCGGGAGGTTCGTCTGAACCCTGGGCCACGCCCCAGAATGCACCCATCTTCAATTCTTTGAGCTTATCCGCGCCGTACACTTCAGCCTTCAGGCCAACCTCTTGCGCCATTTTACGGGCGCGCTCCGCCAGAATGGTAGGAGTCATGCGGTTGCTGGGTTCATTCACCAGGTCGCGAGTGAAATTCTGCGACTCGCCAACAACGCGGCCTTCATCCATCGCCTTTTGCAGTTTGGCCTGATCCCCTCGCGTAACCACGGTCACGGAGTCGATCTTCTGATCCTTGCGGTCGCTCTTGTAAGTGTCGGGATCGAAGTTGCCGACGAAAGCGCCCTCCACAATGGCCTTCACCGCTTCGCTGCTGTCGATGTTTGCAGGAGCCAGAAACGCGAGGCTGCGAATCCCCTTCGGTTTTAGGTATCGGACTGCAACGCCAGCCAGCTTGCGCAACTCGGAAGCGGAGAAATTCTTGGCCTTGCCGCCACCCAACAACAGCAGGCGTTTTGCCTTCAGCTTTGCAGGGCGATGCAGCAACGTCGTTTCAAATATCTTGCCAGTAACTTCGCCGCTGGCAATCACCTCGGCTGCGGCGTCTTTGTCGGCGCCATCGCTAGCTTCGATCCTGACTTCGGTTTTATCCTTTGAGCCGTGATCCAGGACTACCACGGCCAGGCATTCGGTTTCGACTTCTGCTGGATTGGCAAAAGAGAGGTTCGTCTTCATAGTTTGTGTGGTTCCAGTATCGTCGTCGGCAGGGTAAAAGTGCAAGCGTCACCGATTCTAAACAACCTAAGAATTTTAGGTACTCGTTCTGCTTGCGCTGGCATCCTATTAAATGGCTGGCTTTAATAGGCATTGGGGATGGAACTTCCATTCGATAGGAGAGTTTATGAAAAAACATTTCCTGCTGTTTGCGATACCTATGGCAATTGCTGCTCTGTTGGCTAGTGCGCAGCGGACCATGGCTCAGGAAAACTCAGCGCCCGCTGGGCCGTCGGTGAACCTGGTGGCGACAGTTGAAGCGCGCCACGGTTCCAACGTTCCCACCATCACCCGCGACGACGTGATGGTGTATCAAGGCCGCGACCGGGACAAGGTGACCGATTGGCTGCCGCTGCAGGGAGACCATGCGGGACTCGAACTATTCATTCTGCTTGACGATTCATCGAACGTAAGCCTGGGTTCGCAGTTGGAAGATATCCGTCAGTTCATCCTTGCGCAGCCCGCATCGACGAAGATCGGGATTGCGTACATGCAGAATGGAATTGCGCAGGTCATGCAAAATCTCGCCAGTGATCACACGCTGGCGGCGAAGGCGTTGCGCCTTCCGCTCGGAAGTCCTGGAGCCAACGCGAGTCCGTATTTTTCCCTCGGCGACTTGATCAAACGCTGGCCCGAAAACCCAGAGCGTCGCGAGGTCATCATGATTACCGACGGCATCGACCGATACTGGGGCAGCGGCCCGGACAACGCATATGTCGACACCGTGATCGAACAAGCCCAGCGCGCTGGAGTCATCGTTTATACCATCTACACGCCGGGCGAAGGACACTACGGCCACAGCTATTGGCGCACTTACTGGGGACAGAATTATCTTTCGCAGTTGGCCGACGAGACTGGCGGCGAGGGTTATTACCTCATCGGCTCCGCTCCGCCGGTTTCGTTCACGCCTTATCTTTCGGACGTGACCCGCAAGCTGGGTAATCAATACCTGCTAACGTTCATCGCCAAGCCACAAAAAAAGGCGGGGATGGAGCGAATCAAGCTTCAGACCGAGGTACCAAATGCGGAGCTAGTGAGCGCGGATAAAGTCTACGTTCCGGCCACGCCACAGTAGTTTTCTCGGCCGACTTATTTGCCTGCGGCCGCGGAATATCTGCGAAAGAAACTATCTTGCTTCCACTGCGGCCGCTGCGGACTTTGTGCGACCGAGATCATCAGGCCGCGAATTACTTCTTCATAGAGCGCGGCTGCCGATAGATCTACAGGCTGATTCAAATCGTCGGACGGTGCGTGATAACGCTGGGTGAGCCACTCTTTGAAAATCTTCTGTTCCGGAGAACCGGGTGCGGCGCCGACTCCCATTGCTAACGCCGGAACTCCGTGTCGAATAAAGTTGTATTGATCGCTGCGAATAAAGATATTCCGCTGCGGGTCGGGATCGGCTTGTACGGTGATCCCGTAAGCCTGCGCCGTTTCCCGGGCCATGTCGCCAAGATCGGACTCCGCCAACCCGAACACAGTGAGAACCTTAAGCGGAACAATGGGCAGGAACATGTCTACATTAATGTCAGCCACCATTGACTTTGGATCGACCGTGGGATGCGCAGTGAAATACTTTGAGCCGAGCAACCCCTTTTCTTCTCCGGTCACGAATAGAAAAAGAATTGAGCGTTTGAGCCTTTCCTGCGACTTTTTCAATGAAGACGCCACGTCCAGCAATAAAGCACTCCCAGACGCATTGTCCATCGCGCCGTTGTAAATGCGATCACCGTTGATGGGTTCGCCGATGCCAAGATGGTCGATGTGCGCGGACAGAACGACGTATTCATTCTTGAGCTGGGGATCATTTCCCGGCAGCTGTGCAATAACATTGGCCGATTCGAGGCTCTTCTTGTCGACCTTAGTTTTCGCCGCGATCGAGGCTGTCAGCGGGAAGCGCGGAAGCTGCTTGCGCTCCTTCGCTACACTCAGGATTTCTTCAAAACTGTGTCCCGACCCCTCGAAAAGCTTTCCCGCGCTCGCCGGATTGAAAACCACAACCAGCTTCTCGCCTTCGGTCTCGTTGAATTCCGGATCGGCTAACGCCATGCTCGGATGCGTGCGGCTCAGCGCCATTCGAGACCATGGAATATCCATGGTCGCTGGATTGGCGATGGCAACGACTCCGACTGCTCCAGCTTTACGGAGAGTCTTCCATCGTTGCGCGGCTGACTGATAATGAGACGCCAGAGGACCCGGGATGTCAGCCGGTGAACCGTTCAAAATCACCACCACTTTGCCATTCAGATCGAGGCCTGCGAGGTCGTCGTAGTTTTTCTCGGGAATGCTCAATCCATATCCCACGAAGACCAACTGGGCCTGCAGTTGAGGTGCCAGATCGACTCGGGTGCTGAAGTAAGCATCTTCGCCGAGGGTGAGTGGCTCAACTTTACCGTCGCGGACGAGGGCGAGGCTGGAATCCTTTTCAACGATCTGCCGCGATTCGAATCTCGCTGTTTGGTAGAAACCGTCGGTCCCCGCAGGTTGAAGCCCCGCCTGCTTTAGCTGATCGACAATATAAGCCTCCGCTCTGCGCAGGCCAGCACTGCCGGTCTCACGGCCTTCCATATTGTCATCGGCAAGAACCTTGACGTGATCCCACCAGGTCTTGCCGTCGAAGTGAGTAGGCGTGGTCTGCTGGGAAAACGCGGGGATTGCAACTAATAAACATGATAAAGTCAAAAATCTCTTCAACATGGAAGCAAATCCCTCCGTTCACTTTCTGCTTCTCGTGCGCAAGAAAACTTCACCACACCCTGCATTGATTCGCGTGCACCATGGGCGAGCCCTTCTTGCAGGAAAACGCTTCCTGAAATTCGGGCATATTGGAGACGACATTATTCACCCGGTATTTCGGGATGGTGTGCGGGTTAGTGAGCACAATCGTTCGCATCAGCTCGGGACGATACTGCCCGCACCACGAGTTGGCGTACGAAATGAAGAATTTCTGCCGCAGGGTCCAGCCATCGGCGTCCTTGGCGTCCACCGATTTGCCTTGTGACTGGAGTTTGTCAGTCACCGCCATAAAGGCCAGTCGCAGGCCGCCGTTGTCGGCTGTGTCCTCGCCCTGGGTTAAGTGTCCGTTCTGCTTGACGCCAGCCTCCGGGATCTCCTCCGTGTACTCGTTGGCGATGCACTCGCCGCGCTCGTCATACGCCTTCGCATCGGCCGCAGTCCACCAATCGCGCAGGTTTCCCTGGGCGTCAAACTTGCGGCCTTCATCGTCGAAGCCGTGGGTGAGTTCGTGTCCAATCACCATACCGATGGCGCCATAATTCACCGCATCCTCCATGGCGTCGTCGAAATACGGCGGCTGCAGAATGCCAGCAGGGAAGTTGATCGTATTCAGTTGCGAACTGTAGTAGGCATTAATCGTGGGCGGTGTCATGCCCCACTCCTCGCGGTCGACAGGTTTCCCAATCTTGTCAAGCTGACGGCGAAACTCGAAGGCGGTCGCTTCGTGAACGTTATTGAGATAGCTGGAGCGGGTGATTTGCACGGATGAGTAATCGCGCCAGTGATCAGGATATCCAATCTTGTCTTCGATAGCGCGCAGCTTGATTTTGGCCTGTTCTTTGGTTACGGGCTGCATCCAGTCAATGCTGGTGATGTCCTGGTCGAGCGCGTGTTCAATGTCGTGCACCATAGCAACTGTCCGTTGTTTGTTTTCCGGCGGAAAAGCTGCCGCCACGTATGCCTGGCCCAGAGCCATTCCGAGATCGCGATCGGCAGCCCGCACACACCGGCGCCAGCGGGGCAGTTGTTGTTTTGCTCCCAGCAAGGTGTGGGAATAAAAAGTCCAGTTCTCGTCGACAAAAGCTTTGCCCAAATACGGCGCGGAACCGTGGATCAGATGCCAGCGCAAATACACCTTCCAATCATCCACTGAATGCTGTTGAATCAGCGGTTCAAGGGCGCGAAAGAATGCGGGAGAAGTTACGATGTAATGCGGCGAAGACGGCGGTGCATTGACCGCCTTGAGATAGATTTTCCAATCAAACGAAGGAGTCAACGCCTGGACCTGCTCCAAACTCATTTTGTTATTCAGGTTCTTGGGATCGCGTCGAGCCACATTGTCCATCTGTGCCTGCGCCATGGCAGTTTCTATACTGATAATCGTCTTGGCGTCGGCTGCAGCTTGTTGTGCGCCTTCTCCTGAAAGCACAAGCATCTTGCTGATGTGGGTTTCGTACTGACTGCGGATTTCCTTGGATTTAGCGTCGTCCTTTATATAAAAATCGCGGTTCGGCAGTCCCAGTCCGCCTTGATCGATAGAGGCAACCACCTTGGATGCATCGTCGAAATCCTGTTGCTGGCCGAAGCCCAAAAGCGCCGCCCGAGTTTGATTATCGTCGCCGTCCCATGCTCCTGGAAAAGTCATGTGAACGTGAGCCACCTGGTCGGCAAGTTGAGACTTGTTTTTCATCTGATCGATGCGTTCCAATCCCGCTTTCAAATCGCGGGTTCCAGCCGCCTCGATTCCTGATTCGTCCGTGCAGGCAACCCAATAATCTCCAATCTTCTGTTCGTAGTCTGTGCGATTATTGGTTTGCGCCGCTGCTTTCTGCAGAGCTTCACGCAAAATATTCTCATTCCAATACTGCAGCCCGCTGCCGGTGCCCCACGCTACTTGGTCAGCCGGGATGGGGTTGGCGGCATTCCACTTGCTGCACGCATATTCGTAGAAGTCCTGGCAGGGATCGAGCGACTTATCGACCAAGTTGATGTCAAAGTGCGCTAGTTTGGGTGCGCTCTCTGCGGCAGGAGTGCTTTGGGCGTTCGCCCCAACGAAGCCGATCACGGAACAGAGAACGACTATGACGACAAATCTCAGAATACGCATGGGTAAATCTCCTGGCTCTGAAAGGAATGGGTGGTCTCGCGGACCAATGGCGAATCGACTTGGCTTGATACGTTGGACAAGGAGCTAGATGTCTGCGGCAAGAAGTTTATCGCAGTTTGGAAAGGTGTGCTCGAATAGCTCTCACTGGAATCGGTTCTGCGATAAGGCTCTCCGGAATTTAGACCTGGCTAGAGGATGAAGGCTATTCGCAGGAAGAAAACCGAAAGCGTTAGTGGACTTGCGCTACCCGACTCACGGCATTCTTCAACTCTTCGGCGTTGAAGCCGAAGGGACCTGGCTTGCTCTTATACGCCACGCGGCCGGTGGCGTCGATCAAGTAAAGTCGGTCTGGCCATGCCGTGTACGCCTGCTCCGTGGAGTTGCCGAATTCATCGAGTACGGCAGGAATATCGATTCCGAGCTTGCGAACGCAGGCTCCCGCGACGAAACTGCGTTCTTCTTCGCTCCTTGGACTGGCGAAGACGACATTGTCTTTAATATTGCTCTGCATCTGCCAAACATCGCTCGGGTGCGCCTCGGTAATGTAAACCACTTGGAACGCGACTTGCTTTCCGTATTGCTGATAGAGCTTGTTGAGGGCAGGAACCTCCCGCCGAAACGGAGGTCAAGTGTAGCTTCCGAATATCAGGACAACCGGTTGTCGCTGAGCGGTAAACGCCGACAACTGCACTTGCGCGCTTTTGTCCAGCTTCGTCAGAGTGAAGTCGGGCGCAGGATCTCCCACATGGAGTTTGCCGGCACGAGCGCGCATCCACAAGGTCTCAAACGGAAGCACGAGAAACGCAACCGGACCCGGTATTCTGGCCATCACTCGGGCAAAGGTCTCCGGCGATTGCAGCATAATCGCGTAGAGCGCACCACACGCGAATACCCACAAGAGCGCAATCGCGCCCAATGCTGCGAGCAATTTTCTGCGCACGGATCCGCGCTTTGCGGTCAAGCGTTCCTCGCCTACCTGAAGTTGATCTGAGCCCACGAGAGTTACGTGATTATAGAGACAACAAAAGGCTGGTCAATAATGTGAAAGTAGTAGAAGTGCGGTGATCACTGGTGCTTCCAAGGTCACATCGTTGGAACTTGGCCCGCCCGCGTTATATCCTCGGAGCGTGCTTCGCCCGCTTGCGTCTGGCCGCTCCCCAACCCCGGGTTTGTTCCTGGGGCTCATCATTACTCTCGCCGCGGTGGTGGCGTATTCGTGGTACATCACGGTGCAGATTTCGGGTCTTCGTGAATTGCAAAACGGCCTTGCTGGCCGGAATCGCAAGGACTCGCTTCAACTCCTGCGCATTCAGAATGATTTGAATTCCCTCGCGCTCGCCATGCGCGACATGCTCGACAACGACGAACCGTATCCGCTCACCGCGTGGTCGGCGCAGTTTGAGCGCATTCGCGCGGACTTGGACGACGCGCTCAAACTCGAAGAGCAAGTCGCGGTGGCCGAGCGCACTCCCGAGCAAAGAGAATTCTTGAGCAATTCCATAGCGCAATTCTGGGACGCCGTTGATCGTACGTTCGCTCTCGCTCGTCATGGCAAGCAGGACGAGGCGCGCACTCAAATCCGGGTTTCGTTACAGGCGCGTCAGGCCGCTCTGGGCACAGCGGTCGCGCGGCTGCTGGTGCAAAACAACGAAAGCGAAGAACAAGTGGCGTTGCGCATCGGACAGATCTACGATCGTGTGCAGCGCCAGGTTTACTTATTTTTTGCGGCGATCCTGGGCGCAATTCTGCTCACCAGCTTGTACCTCATCCAATCCAATCGCCGCCTTTTCGCCCAGCTTGCCGCGCTCTCTGAGCAACGCAGCGAATTGGCCCAGAAATTGATTTCAACTCAAGAATCCACGCTGCTGTACATATCGCGCGAGCTTCACGATGAGTTTGGACAAATCCTGACTGCGATTGGATCCATGCTGAGCCGCGCCCGAAATCACGTGCCGGAAGACTCGCCGCTGCGCGCCCAGTTGCGAGAGGTCTCTGAGATCGCCCAATCCACGCTCGACAAAGTCCGAAGCCTTTCCCAGGCGCTTCACCCCGTCATGCTGGATGAAGCAGGACTTGAGAGTACGATTGACTGGTACATCCCGACGGTGGAAAGGCAAACTGGAATTGAAATATCCTACGTGAAATCGGGAACGCCGTTTCGGGTTAACGGCAGCGTAGGGGTTCATATTTATCGCATCCTGCAGGAGGCTTTGAACAACATGGCACGCCATTCCGGAAGTCACCAGGCGTGGGTTCGGCTTAGCTTTCTACCGCAGGGGTTGGAGCTCGAAGTTGAAGACCACGGCACTGGATTTTTGGAAGGCACTGCAAGGTCGGGCATTGGACTGGTCGCCATGCGCGAACGCGCGGAATTGTTGAATGGGAGTATCGAATTTCTCAAGCCCGTCGAAGGTGGAACGTTGGTTCGTTTAAGAGTGCCAATCGAAAAAACGGAGCCGCATGTCCAATAAGATTTTCGTCTTGCTAGTCGACGATCACAGCCTCGTGCGCCGCGGCTTCCGGCGCATCCTCGAAGATGCGCGCGATATTACGGTTGTGGGAGAAGCCAGTGACGGAGCTGAGGCAGTCAAACTCGCAGAGCAACTGCGCCCGCAATTGATCGTGATGGACTGCGCTCTTCCAAACATGAGCGGATTAGATGCGACCCGGCGCATTCTTGAGAAGTTCCCTGAGACACACATCTTGATGTTGAGCATGCATTCCGAGGATACCTGGGTCCATCAGGCCCTCGATGCCGGCGCTCACGGGTACATTCTGAAGAGCGCGGTGGACATGGAGTTGGTGACGGCCATCCGCCGAGTCGTCGCGGGTGAAATTGTGCTCGACCCGCAAGTAAGCCGCACGACCAATTTGAAGGGGGAAGGAAAATCCGGACTCACTGTGCGCGAACTCGAAGTCCTGAAACTGATCGTCGCGGGCAAGTCGAACAAAGAAATTGCGATCGATCTAGATCTGAGCGCGAACACGGTCGCCGTTCACCGTGCCAATATCATGGATGCCCTCGGAATTCACAAAACTGCCGAACTCGTGGTCTACGCCATTCGCAGCGGCCTGGTGAATATTCGGTGAACCGCCGATCTTTTTTGCGCGAGCTCGCCGGCGCTGCATCGGCTTCGGTGCTGCCGCTGGAATTGTTCGCTGGTGCGGCGCCAGAAATATCCAGCCCAGGTTTCAAGCTCGTTGATGTTACCCGCTCGGCCGGCATTCAATTTCAGCACAACAGCGGCGCCTACGGAGGCAAACTTCTTCCCGGAAACGCTCGGCTCGGGCTGCGCTTTCCTCGACTATGATCGCGACGGCTGGCAGGACATTCTGCTTATTAACGGCATGGACTGGCCGGGCCACAAACGGCAAACGTCCACGCTCCAGCTCTACCGCAACAACCGTGACGGCACGTTTACCGACGTAACCCGCAAGGCCGGCCTCGATGTAGAAATGTACGGAATGGGCGTCGCGGTGGGCGATTACAACAACGACGGTTTTCCCGACATCCTGATCACGTGCGTTGGTCAGAATCGGCTTTTCAAAAACAGCGGCAAGGGCACATTCACAGACGTGACAAACTCCAGCGGCCTCGGCAAGCGGCAAGCGCATTGAGCACATCCGCGCTATGGTTTGATTTCGACCGCGACGGCCGGCTCGATCTGTTTGTCTGCAACTACGTGAAGTGGTCGCCGGAACACGATGTGTTCTGCAGCCTCGATGGAAAACATAAGTCCTACTGCACGCCGGAAGCCTATCGTGGCGAAACCTGCTGGCTGTTTCACAATCGCGGCGACGGAACTTTCGAGGATGTCACCGCGACCAGCGGCATTTTCGACAGCAGCTCGAAATCGCTCGGCGTCGCCATGCTCGACTACGACCAGGACGGTTGGCCCGACTTGCTGGTAGCCAACGACACGCAGCCCAACAAGCTTTACCGCAACGCGCACAATGGCACGTTTAAAGATGTCGCCGTCGAAGCGGGGATAGCCTTCAGCGTCGACGGCAAAGCCCGCGCTGGCATGGGCGTCGACGCAGCCGACTTCGATAACTCCGGCGCCGCTGGCGTGGCCATCACGAATTTTGACAACGAAATGATCGGGCTGTATCGAGCCTTGGGCAACGGCACGTTCGAAGATATTGCAACCCAGGCTGGCGTCGGGCTTCCTTCAAAAACCACCTTGGGCTTCGGTTGTATGTTTCTCGATGCCAACCTCGATGGCATGCTGGATCTGATCGCGGCCAATGGCCACATCGACGACACAGTACGCAATATCCGCGGCAACGTCGGGTATGCGCAGCCGCCTCAGCTTTTTCTAAACGCCGGGAAGCGAACTTTCCGCGACGTAACTTCGGAAGTGGGTGACGCGTTCGGTCAGCCCAAGGTCGGACGCGGTCTCGCCTACGGCGATTTTGATCGCGATGGCGATCTCGACATTCTCATGACCACCAACAACGGCCCGGCATATCTTTATCGCAACGATCAACTCGCGGGGAACCGGAGCATCCGCTTTCACCTGGTCGGAAAACAATCCAACCGCGATGCAATCGGTGCGACGGTACGCATCTACTATGAGGGGATCACGCAATCGCGTTTGGTGAAGAGCGGATCGAGCTACCTGTCGCAATCCGAACTGCTTGTAACTTTTGGTCTGGGAAAGCGTGATGAGATTGAACGCGTGGTAGTCCAGTGGCCTAATGGCAGGACCGAAGAATACAAAAAGCTCGCGGCGGGCAAGGTTTACGACTGCGTTGAAAGCCAGGGGATCACGGCCGGTACGGCCTTCTGAAGCATAACGCTTCGCGGAACTGTCGGAATGTCCCGGCTGAGACTTGGCTCCCAGCACAATCGGTGGTCTACTGATTGGTTCTCCCTTGCACCCGAACTGAGAGAATTTCGAGACGGAGAAACACTATGCATCTTCGAAAAATGTCGGTGATCTTACTTGGGCTGCTCGCCGTGGCCCTCGCAGCTGCCGACAACGGCCAGTCAGGCACAATCAAAGGCTATGTGATCGACTCCGCCTGCACATTTACGAAGAACCTGAAAAAGCCTATAAACCCACAATGTGCAGTGGCGTGCGCGAAAGCGGGTTCGCCGCTCGTAATTCTGTCCGACGACGGCACAATCTACTGGCCAATCGATGACGCTACGCCCTCGTCCGGTCAGAACGCAAAACTCCTGCCGTTCGCCGGCCAGAAGGTCACGGCGACGGGAAAAGTTTTCGAGCGAGGCGGCTCGCATGCCGTGGTCATTGACAAGATTGAACCTCTGCCCAGCTCAAAGTAAGTCGGGCCACCAGTGTCCGCTATATGCTTTCTTCTACGGAGATAAATGAATGTTGAGAAGCCAAGAAAAGATTATCGGGATGTTGGTTTTCTTCATCGCAGTGATGTTTGTGTCTGGACTGCAAGCTGAGGCGAAATCGAAAATGCAAAAGCAATCATTTGGCAAAACCGAAGACGGGCAGCAGGTGGATCTCTACATCCTCACCAACAAGAACGGCATGGAAGCCGCGATCACCAACTACGGAGGCACCGTTGTCTCACTTATGGTTCCCGACCGAAACGGCAAACGCGAAGACGTCGTGCTTGGCTACGACTCGCTCGACGGCTATGCGACCGGCAAAGCCTACATCGGCGCAACCGTCGGACGCTACGCGAACCGAATCGCGCACGCCACCTTCATCCTTGACGGCGTTACCTACACGTTGGCCAAGAATGACGGCGACAATCATCTGCATGGCGGTTTCAACAAGCGGGTATGGACGGCGAAAGATGTTTCCAGCAGCGCAGGTCAGGCGCTCGAACTCACCTACCTGAGCAAAGACGGAGAAGAAGGCTTCCCCGGAAATCTGCCGGTCAAAGTCGTGTACACGCTGACTGACAAGAACGAACTCAAAATCGATTACAGCGCGACCACCGACAAAGACACGGTCCTCAACCTGACCAATCACGCTTACTTCAACCTCGCGGGTCAGGGCAACGGAGACATTCTGCAGCAGCAGATGATGATCCGAGCGGATCGATTCACTCCGATCGATCAGTTCTCTATTCCCACCGGCGAACTGCGCAATGTCAAAGGAACTCCATTCGACTTCACGAAAGCAACGGCAATCGGAGCCCGCATCGATCAGGATGACCAGCAACTAAAAATGGGAAAAGGCTACGATCACAATTGGGTGCTGAACAACCCGGCGGCAGGATCGTTATTTCTCGCAGCCCAAGCTTATGATCCGCATTCAGGGCGTGTGCTCGAAGTGTTGACCACCGAACCTGGCATCCAGCTTTATACCGGGAACTTTCTGGACGGAATTCACGGCAAAGATGGCAAAGTCTACAACCGGCGCTACGCATTCTGTCTCGAGACCCAGCATTTTCCCGATTCGCCAAACCACCCCAATTTCCCGACCACTGAGCTCAAAGCCGGACAGCACTTCGAATCAACCACGGTCTACAAATTTTCGAGCAGGTAATTCTTCTCCTCAGCGCACGGGCGAAATCCAGTTAGTCGTTATTTCAGTTTCACGAACAGCAACACGAAGATGGCCCACACTCCAACCGTCATGGGAAACTGGGCGGCTTGTGCTTCCTGTAAGGGGCCGCCGCGCGGGATGGCAAAAGAGAGGACAAACATTGCCGCAGCAGTGAGTATTCCGAGAATCAGTTTGGTTTTCGGGGTCATGGTCGTCTTTGCCTCGTCTTTTGGGTTCGCCCCGCTCAGGATGCGACAATCCAGTCAGGGCGGTTGCGGCCATTCTACGCTGGAATGCAGAGAACGCAACTTGACGTTCAGTCGTTTCAAAATACTGCGCAAGAAATCCGAAGCCCCCACTGAAAAGCGCGAGGCTTCAGCTGGTCGCGCTCGCCGACCTTGCCCCGGCGTCCCGGCCAGCAGTGGCGTAGTGGGAACTCTTGACGGCGTACATGCGGCGATCGGCTTCGGCGAGCAGGTGTTCAGCGTTCGTGCCATCTACCGGATAGAAAGCCTGGCCGATGCTCACTGAAACCAGACCCTCCCCGCAAGCCGCTTTGCCGACCTCCGCAATGATGGCTTCGAGCCGTTCCGCCATCTCCGCGGCCGCATCCGGCGTGAGGCCGGGCGCGATGAGAACGAATTCGTCGCCGCCCATGCGCGCCGCATAATCGTATTCGCGGCACGAACCTTTCAAAGCTTCCGCAAACAGCTGCAAGAGTTTGTTGCCTTGCAAGTGGCCGAAGCGGTCGTTCACTTGTTTGAATCCGTTGAGATCGGAAACGAACACGGCCAGCGGCAGCTTGGAGCGTTTGCATCGCGCGATCTCGCGATCGAGATGCAGGAAAAGCGACCGCGCGTTGGGCAAGTCCGGTCAGATAGTCGGTGGTCGCGGAATCCTCGGCTTGCTGATATTTGAGCGCATTTTCGATGGTCAATGCCGAGTTTGGAGCTGATTGCCAGCAGAATTCGCAGGTGATCTTTGGTGAATGCGTCCTGGTGCGTGCGATAAAGGGCCAACACCGCCGACCACGCCCGAGACTCCCTCGAGTGGCACGGCCAGCGCCGAGCGCAACGTGCTGTACTTGGTCGGATCGTTGAGGTATCCGGGCTCAACCGATGGATTGCCGTTGAGAATCGGCTTGCTGTTCTGCGCGACCCATCCCGATAAGCCCTTCCCCAGCGGAATTCTCAACGACGAGAACAGACGGAAGTTATCGCCGCTCACATACTCCGGGGTCAGCAGATTGTCGTGCTGGACATAAACCGCCATCGAGTCGTAAGGGACCAGCCGCTTCAATCGCACCGAGAGCATGGAGAGCGTGTCGTCCAGGCTCAGCGAAGTGCCCAGGTCCTGGCTCAGTTCGAAGAGCGTCTGCGCTTCCTGCCGCGCGGCCGCGATGGAGGCAAGAAAGTCGCTGGCGTTGCTCCGACTGGTTGCGGAGCGGTTTCGGCTTCCGCGAAACCCGCGGCCGGAGCTAATCCGCGCTCGACTTTGACGTCGGTCGACAGCTTGGCGCGAGCTTCTCACCGGCTGCGAGCGCGGCCAGCTTCTCGAGTTCTACGTAGCGCCGCTGCAAGAACTTCAACCACCTGCGGATCGAAGCTCTTGCCCGCTTCCGCGACCACGCTTCTGCCATGGCTTCATCCAGCGGTAGGGCTCGGCGGTACTGGCGATCCGAAGCCAGCGCGTCGAGACAATCCACGGCTGCGAGGATTCGCGCTCCGATCGGTATGTCCTCGCCCTTCAATCCTATCGGATAGCCGCTGCCATCCCACTTCTCGTGATGCGCGCGAACGATAGGCACGACCGGATAAGGGAAACTGCAACGTGTTCCAGAATCTCCGCGCCCACAATCGGATGGATCTTCATCTTCTCGAATTCTTCCGGCGTGAGTTTCCCGGGCTTCGAGATGATGTGTTCCGGCACCGCCAGTTTGCCGATGTCATGCAGAACCGACGCCGCGTGCAAGCGCTTCCAGTTCCGCTCCGGCTCAAGCCCAGTTCCTTGGCCAGTTCCATGGCGTAGATGCACCCGCTGCAGATGATCGTGCGTGGTCTGGTCCTTGGCCTCGATGGCCAGCGCGAGAGCTTCGATGGTCCGCAGGTGAAGATTGGCGATTTCCTCGGCATGGACTTTTTCATCTTCGAGCTTGCCCAGATACAGCCGGTACGACCGATAGATCAGATAGACCGGCGGCAACACCAGCAGCGAAGATTGCCAGTCCGAATATGCCGGTTCGAGCCAAGCTGACGAAGCCCGCGATGCCCGCGCCCACGAGGTAGTAAGGGAACGACCAGAAATAGCAGTCCGACCAGCAGCTTTCGAGCTGGCTTGCCGCTCCGTCGACCGGATGATGGTTGCGATCGAGCGTGTTGAACAAAGTAGACGTAGTCGCCACTCCCAGCAAGGCCAGCGGATCGTGCCAATGCAGTCACGTGCTAGTGACGGTCGGTACGCGACATAGGTGGCTGCCGTTGCGACCGCCCCTGCGAAAAATTGAAAGTCACCTGCGATCGGCGTTAGGTTCGATGACTTCCAATAAAGGGTTTGGACCAGAATGGAGACCGAAACCCAGAATCAGCGTCTCGGAGAAGCTCAGTCTCCAGAACGCCGAGGAGAATGAACAGGAAGTTCACCGACAGTGTGCCGTTGATGCCGGGCAAGTCATTTTGAGAGGGACGCCAGAATCGCGACCCCAGGTAGCAGAGGAACTTGAGCGGGTCTGTCGACTGCCAGTGGGTCAACGCGACACAGAAACACCCTAGCGCTGCAACCGCCATGGCTGCGATAAACACTTGTGCGCCGACCTGACGGGGCGATTTCTGGGACATTAGAAGATTCTCACTTAGGGTGAAGCAAATGTCCGTCCAAAAACGATTCCTGGTGATTACCATCGTGTTGTGCTTATGAGCCAATAACTTACGATCCTGACTCGTAGATCGTTATGAGTGTGAAACAGGGTTCTGTCAGAAGGATTCGATCCCGCTTGACGCAGGCATCAGTGCTAGGCTCACTTTAGAATGGATTCGTCCTCGACACTCTCATTGGTCCGCCGCCGCAGCTTGGCGCTCCTGTTCGCAGCCGTAGTGCTTAGCCTGCTGCCTCTGCGCGCGATTGCGTCCGTGGGGCAACGGCAAAGAGCAGGGCGCAAGATTCCTGGACGGTAGTCTGGCAGCCAGTACGCTTGATCAATGGATCGCCGGTAGTGTTTCGAGTGACTCCGCCGGAACGATTGAAGTCGCTTTCCGGCAATTGGCTGGAGCATGAAGTCTTCTTTTCTGCTGATCCACAAGGTAAAGTCTGGTACGGAATTGCGGGCGCGAGCCTGGAAACCCGACCCGGGAGCTATCCGCTGGAATTGAAGGGAGTCAATACGAACGGGAAGGATCTCTCGTTTCAAAAGCCGATTGCGGTCGGCAAAGGAAAATATCACAGCATAGCGGCGAGCGTGCCCAAGCAATATACGGAACCCAATCCTGAACAACTTCAGAAAATAAGTCACGATAAGGCGATTAAGGAGCAGGCGTTTGCACACCTAACTCCCGAGCGCGAGTGGGCGGGTAGTTTTCACGCTCCGGTAAAAGCCGAAATCTCCGATGTGTTTGGAACTTCGCGCACCTTCAATGGCAAGACCCAAAGCGTGCATCAGGGCCTCGACTATGCCGTCCCGGAAGGCACGGCGGTTGCGGCGCTGAATAGCGGAACGGTTTTACTGGCACAACCATTGTTCTTCGAGGGCAATTGCGTGGTGCTCGACCACGGTCAGGGTCTGCTCACGCTTTATATGCATCTCTCGAAAATCGAGGTCAAAGAAGGCGAACGCGTTACGGGCGGACAGAAGATCGGGGTGAGCGGTGGAACCGGCCGCGCCACTGGACCTCATCTGCATGTGGCTGTCCGCTGGGAGGGAGTTTATTTGAACCCGGCGACTTTGCTAACTCTTCAACTGCCGTGAACCTCTGGGGTGAGACTGCTCTGCCGCGGGGCGCAGGCTGGGCGATGAGCGAAGTGTGTCTTTGAGATCGAGATTACGAATCAAGCGGTGGAGATAATTTACGTGCACGCCCAGAAGTTGCGCCGCCTCGGTGTAATTCAGCCTGGTCTCTTCTAGTGCATCGAGGATAAGCTGTTTTTTCACTTCTCTTACTTGGTTGTGATATTTTGCCTCCTCATAACTCGAGGTGAGTTCTTTCTCGAGGATGGACTCTGGCAAATCCTCCGGTTGAATAACATCCGACAGACTTAACACCAGCGCGCTTTCGATGGCGTTCTCCAGTTCGCGCACATTGCCGGGCCAGTCATAGTTCACCAGACGCTGTATTGCTTCGGAAGAAAGTTTCTTGGCTTTGGTGTTGAGTTTTTTGATGTGCTTGGTCACAAAATAATCGGCCAGCATGGGTATGTCTTCGCGGCGCTCGCGGAGGGCAGGCATAACCAGCGAGAGAACATTGAGGCGATAAAACAGATCCTTGCGGAAAGTTCCAGCCTTTACCCCCTGTGCCAGGTCCTGGTTCGTGGCTGCGATCAGACGGATGTCCACGGAAATCGGACGCACGCCGCCCACCCGCTCGAACTCACGTTCCTGCAACACTCGGAGAAGCTTCACTTGCAGAGCCGGTGCAAGTTCGCCGATCTCGTCAAGAAAAACAACTCCGCCATTCGCAATTTCCAGCCGACCCTTTTTCTGCGCGACCGCCCCAGTGAATGCGCCTCTCTCGTGGCCGAACAGTTCGCTTTCCAGCAGGCCCTCGGGAATAGCAGCGCAGTTGATCGCGACGAATGGTTTGCTGGACCGCGGACTGGCCCGATGGACGGCCCGTGCCGCCAGTTCCTTTCCGGTTCCGCTCTCGCCTTGCAACAGAACGTTTGAATCCGTCGGCGCCACTCGCGCCAGGAATTGGTAAACTTCCTTCATCCTTGGACTATCGCCAATCAGGTTGTGGTCGAGATTGATTTCCGCCGAAAGCCTGAGGTTCTCCTGTTCCAGCCATTGCATTCGACTAGCGTTTTCCAGGGCGACAGCGGACGTTCCCGCAATGGCCGCCACCAATTGGAGGTGATCTTCGTCGAAACGGCTAGCCGGGTCACATGTGTCCAAATAAATGCACCCGGTCACTTTCTTAAACACAGTCAAGGGCACACACAGCAAGGAGCGGACCTGACAAGTCACGAGGCTCTCCACGCCGGCCAGACCATTCGAACCGGGGACGTCAGCACCCAGAATTGCCAGCCCCTCTTGCATGACTTGACGGGCGATGGTGCGGCTGATGGGTACCGGCAACACGGACTTTGCGACACGGTGGCGGGCAAAGGCCGAGGCAAAGTTCGGGTCCCCTTTGCCATCGAGCAAGATGGCGCCACGTTCGGCGGGTACTACTTCAAAAATCAGGTTGAGGATTTGCTCCTGCAGCTCATCGAGATCGTGGATGGAATGCACTACCCGGCTGATCTTCAGCAGTGCATTCAGATTACGAGCAACACGGGAACCCGGCGGGATCTCTCTGAGAATGCGCTCCGGTTGCAGGTAAAGCACGTCTTGCGGCCGGACCTGGGACGTCGCTTGAGTCAAGCTGTCTTCGTACTCAACCCGGCCTGCGGTTGGTTCTTCTGCTTCTTCATGGAGCAGCAAAAGGAAGATCGAATCGCCCACCGAGATTTGGTCTCCGTGCCGCAGTTGCGCTTCCTTTACCGCCACTCCGTTTACGGATGTGCCGTTGCGGCTATCAAGATCGCGTATCTTGTAGCCCTCGCCATCCCGGCTCAGCGCGCAATGGCGACGCGACAAGGAAGGGTCGCTGATGGAAAGCAAATTGGAAGGGTCGCGGCCGATGTGAATTTCGCCGTTTGGCAGGGCAAACGTCGAATCCTTTAGCGGCCCCGCAATCGCCAGAAGTCTTGGGTTCACCTGAGTACCTCACTACTACTTGCCATCCTCTCTAACACATTTATTGCTGGAATCGCAAAACTATCTGCGATCGTTCCACTATCCGAACAGATAGTTGGGCTATCCGTTTGGATAGGGCAGAGGAACATAAAAACCTGGCGAAATCTGTTTTTGCGAATCGTCAGCCAGTTAAATCAGTCACTTGGAGCAATGTTTCGCCATCCGACTGCAGCGCTGGCAGTGGTTCGACACGTGCATTCATAGCCGCAGCCGTGACCTGGCGAAGCGATGGGGGAAGCGCTTTTGGCAGTCTTGCCGGGTAAAGGCAGAAATCGGGAGCCTGGCGACCCCCTCATCAGGTTCCCGGTTTTTTTCTCCGTGCGAATATGGACACGATCTTCGTGGATCAAGCGCTCCAGGCATATCGGGATCAGACGGGGGACATGCGCCCCTTTGAGGTCCTCCCGGTCGAGGTTACAAGCAAGATTCTTCGGGAGGCTCAACGGCTCAAGGGCTTGGGAAATGGGAGCTTTCCTCAGCCCGCAGCCGCCGAGGGTTGCGTGGACGGTTGAGGGTCGAGGTTCTCAACCGGGATTCCATCGCGAAAGCTCACACTTCTTCCTGAAATGGCTGGAATGCGTTCGCCGGGAACCAGGATGCCAACCAGATTCAGCGGATCGGCGGCGGACAGCGTAATCGCCTCGCCGGACGGAGGCAGTTTCCGCGTGGCTCGCAACGACTCAACCGCGACCGGCAAGGCGAATTGCTCGCCGAGGAATCCATCCACGAAACGGCCACCGCGGATTTCGCCGCGATCTTCCAAGCGGCGAAACGCCATTTGCAATTCCCGCCACTTGGGTAGGTTGGTTTCTCGCGCCAGCGCGTCGCGGAAGACGATTCCGTAACGTTTGAGCAGCATCCAGCAAGTGGCCTCGACGGTTCGATTGCGCTCTGCGCTTTGATCGGTGTAAAGCAGCGCCCATCGTCCGGAACTATGCCGCGGACGCGCTGTGCGCCCGCTGCCTTGTCCCGCACGCCGTTTGGGATCGATAAGAGAACGCAGGTTATCGAAACCATCGGCAGTAACCACTCCCGCAGCCACCAATTCCCACAAAGCGGTTTCGACTTCGGCTTTGAGCTTGTCTGTTCCACGGACAATGTCGGCGAAGAATGAAGCCCCGCGCTGGCGCAGGAAATCGAGCACCTGCCGCGCCCCATCACTCAGACCGCGTGCTTCGGGTTGGTTGGCGGCGGGATTGTGCGGAGTCATCCAGTCTGCTTCTTCGCGAACGAAGAAAGTAATGGGAGCGACGCTGGTCGGAATCACTCGCCGCTTGCCCGCAGCCGAATCCTCGAGTGTCGCCGGATGCGGAGACAAGCGTCCCCAGCCGACTGCACCGGTGAGGCAAAGTTGGTCCAGCCATTGCGGATCATAGTTCGCAATGCGTCTGGCAAGAATCTGTCGCTCCCATGCGTTGGCAGGGATTTCAAAACCCTGGAGCTGCCGCAGTATTTCCAGCGTGGAGCGTTCGCCCTGGACTTGCGTTCCTGGCGCGACGTGCTGCCAGCGGAGCAGCCAGCGCATGAACTGCGCGGGCGTTATGGGCTCGATTTGTTTTCGCAGCGTCGCGACCGTGAGCCGATGAATGCGAGCCAGCAAACGGCGTTCGCACCATTCGACTTCGTGTGGCGCGGGCGCCCCCGCCCGCGTGGCGTGATCGGTAAACTTACCGCGCAGGATGGATCCACTAGCTTCCATGCGGAGCAAGGCCTTTTCAATCTCAGAAACAGGCAATCCGAGCAGCAATCCAAGTTGTTCGGCCGTGACAGGACCTAAGTGCGTCATCCAACCCGTAACCATTGCCAGCACAGCATCATCGCGAGAGGGGAGTGTGCCCTCGATCTCGACAATCGCTCGATCGAAACTGGCATCGGGGAAGAGTAAGGAAAACATCTGGGCACGCTCAGCCGCGACCCAATAGCTTCGGCCGCTGTTGAAGGCACTGGCTGCCCGGCCATGTTCAATCAATTGCCGGAAATATTCTCTCCATCGCGCATTCCCGCGATCATCCAAGTAGGCCGTTGCCAAACGGTCTACGGGAAACGCGATCAGCGTGTGCAGAACGTCATGCAGTTCGTCGGGGTCGCGGACATCCGGCCACGCCTCTTCGCGGACTTGTGCAATCGCGGCGGGATCGAGTTTCCCGACTTCTTCCAACACCGATTCCGGCAGAATCCGCCGCATTTCGACTGCTCGTGCGCGGCGCTCTTCGAGCGGGGCATCGTCGAGATAGGCATACGGATTTGCGTTGAGGATTTCATGCGAGAACTGCGAGGGCACAGGCGTATCCACCGCGACGCACCGGATGCGGCCATCGGCCATTCCGCGCAGCAGATTCTTCAGACCCTCCAGATCCATGGCCTCGGTGAGCACATCTTTCATTACTTCATTCACCAGAGGATGGTTGGGAATCTGAATGTCCCCGGCGATATTTTCCTGGCACGCGGCGACGTCGGGGAACACCGAGGCCAGCAGATCGTCCGAGCGCATGCGCTGAATCTGAGGCGGAACTTTCTTTCCGGATTGAAAGCGCAAAAGAGCCAGGGACCGGTTGGCATCCCAGCGCCAGCGCGTTCCAAAAATCGGCGAAGCCAGTGCCGCTTGCTCCAGAATCGGTTGCACCGTCTCGGCGTTCAGAAAATGAAAAACATCAGCCAAAGGAAAGCTGTGCTGCTCGGCCAGCGCGATATTCAAGCCGTTGTCCGTGGCCGCCGCTTGCAACTCGAAGTTGAAACTGCGGCAAAACCGCTTTCGCAGCGACAGGCCCCAGGCCTTGTTGATCCGTCCTCCGAAGGGCGCGTGAATCACCAGTTGCATTCCGCCGCCTTCGTCGAAGAAACGTTCGGCAATGATCGTTTGCTGCGTGGGAACGGCTCCGAGCACGGCGCGTCCCTGCAGAATGTATTCGATCATCTGCTCGGCGCCAGAGTCGTCCAGGCCACACTCTTCCTTCAACCAAGTAACCGTCTCCGCAACCTCCGGCTGGCTGAAGGAAACGCCGATCGGCGAAGTGTGCGGCAGACGGTCGCTGATCTCCTGCCGCAAGTCGGCAACTTGCAAGGACAGCTCCTCGGTTCTCGCCGGAGCTTCCCCACGCCAGAAGGGAACACTGGGCGGCGCCCCGTGGGCGTCTTCCACCAGCACGCGGCCGGACTTGCCTTCGACCCGGCGAATTCGCCACGAACTGTTGCCCAGCAGCATGATGTCGCCGGCATTGCTTTCAACCGCGAAATCTTCGTCAAGCGTGCCAACAACAATTCCTTCGGGCTCCGCAACCACGGTGAATAGCGCCGTCTCGGGGATGGCGCCGCCGCTGGTGATCGCCGCCAACCGCGCGCCGCGGCGTGCTCGCAGCTTGCGATTGATGCGGTCGCGATGGATGTATGCGCCATAACGTCCTCGGCGCGAAGCAATGCCCTCGGAGAGCATTTCCAGAACTGCCTCGTAAGTCTTGCGCGAGAGATTGCGATACGGATATGCTCGGCGCGCCAGATCGAAAAGCTCGTCTTCATCCCATCCGGGATCATGTGGCGCGGGCGCCCCCGCCCGCGTGTCGGCGGATGACAATAAGAGATCTCCAATCGCTGCAGGATTTTCGTTAGCGCCATACGCGGGCGAGGGCGCCCGCGCCACACCACCACCCGCCGCGCATATCGCCACAATCTGCTGAGCGAGAATATCCAGCGGCGAGTCGGGAATCATAATGCGATCAAGATCGCCTTGGCGGATGGCCCGCACCAAAGCCGCGCATTCCTGAAGCTCGTCGCGAGTGGTTACGAAAAAACGTCCCTTCGGAACCGCGCCGCGCCAGTGCCCCGAACGGCCCACCCGTTGCAGGGCCACGGCGATAGCCCGCGGAGAGCTGATCTGCACCACCAAATCCACCGTGCCGATATCGATTCCCAACTCCAAGGAGGCAGTCGCAACCAGCACTTTTACTTCGCCATCTTTGAGCTTCTTCTCCGCGGCCAGACGCAGTTTGCGGGAGAGGCTGCCGTGATGGGCTGCGACGTTGTCAGGTCCGAGTTTTTCTGCCAGATGGTGCGAGATTCGCTCCGATAATCTCCGGGTATTTACGAAGACGAGCGTAGAGCGATGCTGTTCGATGAGCTGTACGAGGCGGTCATAGATCTCGTCCCACATTTCGTTGGTGGCGATGGGGCCGAGCTGGCTGGCCGGAACTTCGACGGCAAGATCGAGCTTGCGCTTGTGGCCGACGTTGACGATCACAGGATCAGGCCGTCCGCTGCCGGTGAGAAAATGCGCGACCTCTTCAATCGGCCTTTGTGTCGCAGAAAGTCCAATACGCACTGGCGGACGATGCGTCAACGCTTCCAGCCGCTCCAGCGAGAGTGTCAGGTGAGCGCCGCGCTTGTCATCGGCGACGGCGTGGATTTCGTCGACGATCACGGTCTCAACATCGCGCAGGATTGTCCGGCTCTTTTCCGCAGTGAGCAGGATGTACAGCGATTCTGGCGTGGTTACCAGAATGTGTGGAGGGCGCTTCAGCATCGCCCGGCGCTCGTGCATGAGCGTGTCGCCGGTGCGGACTGCGGTGCGAATCTGCGGCATCAACAAACCGCGCTCTCCGGCCATCTGCAGAATGTCGCCGAGCGGCACTTCGAGGTTCTTCTGGATGTCGTTGCCCAACGCTTTCAGCGGCGAAACGTAGAGGACTTCGGTGCGGTCCTGAAGATCGCCGGCCAGCGCTTTTCGCACCAATCGATCGATGCAGGCGAGAAATGCGGCGAGGGTTTTACCGGAGCCCGTGGGTGCGGAAATCAACGTCGTGTGGCCGGCCAGAATATGCGGCCATCCCTGCTCCTGCGGCTCAGTCGGCGTGCCGAAGCGCTGGACAAACCAGTCCCTGACGAGGGGATGAGCCCAATCGAGAGAAGGGAGGGAATGCATTGGGAATATTGTAGCCGGAGAACCAAGATTCGTAAAATGTTCGCCTATAGGCCGGGGAAAATAGGGGATGAACTTTCTCAGCGCTCCGCCCGGACAGCGAGAGCGGTAGTCCCCACGTGCGCAATTCTAATTTTGAGTTTTCCGAGTGGTTTGAATCTATTTGGGTTGATTTGGCTAAAAGCCAAAGGCTAAGAGCTAACTTCAACAAAAAACCCACCGGTTGTCTGCTTGGGGCGTGCTCGGGTCGACAACCGATGGGCTACCGTTTCTCCTTACTCACCCTGTTGTTTTCAGGAGTCATTACCTCGTAAAAACCCGTCTCTGGGAAAAAGTTTCGCGTCCCTTCGTAAAATTATGTAAAAGCTTAAGCTCATGTAACGGCATAACTTACTCAGGTATTGCCGGGGGACGAGCTGCCATCAACTCGGTGAACCGGACGTCATTGCGAAGACCCGCAAACTCCGGATCTTTGTATACATTGTCAATCCCCTTATACCCCTCCTCGAGAGCCCTCCGCAGGTACTGCAGCGACCGGTCGGAGTCCCCACGCTTGGCGCAGAGCTTGGCAATAATGTAGTCGAAGCGCGCCCGATCCTCGGGGGACGGCAACTGCGCCGAAATGCCGTTGTGCGATGTGCGGTCTAGGATGTAGGGATCGAGCTCAATGGCCGTGGCGTAGGATTCGGTGGCTTTTTCAAACTCCTTTTTGCCGAAATATGCAGCGCCCATATTGCTATAGAACGAGGCAGAATCGGCGCGCAATTTGAGCGCCTTCTCGTATTGCTTTATGGCCTTCCCAAATTTCTTCGCCTCATAATCGATTACACCCAGGTTGTTCACGGCATCGGCATAGGTGTGGTCGATATGAATTGCATGTTCGAACTCCTTCCCAGCTTCTTTGTAGCGCTGCATCAGGAGTTCGGCGATGCCAGCCTTGTTGTGGACCTCCGCATTATTCGGATTCTTGGCTAGAACTGCCCGATAGTAATCCAGCGAATCCAGATAGTCCTTTTCGACGCGGAGCTCATCGCCGCGTTTTTCCAGTTCATCAAGCGTGGCGGTAGCCGAAGGGGGAGGAGCACGCCGGACGGTCGGCGGGCTGATCTGTACCAGTTCCGGGTTCGAACTTTGAGCTTGTAGGGTGGACACAGCAAAGACGATCAAGGCTGGCAGGCAGAACAGAGACAGACGTCGCATAGCTCACCTCCATGAATCCGGGCGAACTCTCTACACTTCCTTTGACACCATCAAACCTTACAATGTTCCTTCACTGGGGCGCGGTTCCGGTTTGCACCGGAGCGGTGGCCGGCGGGTTAGACGGTTTGTCGTCTTTAAAGATACCCGCAATTTTGCCAAAGAAACCCTTTTTTTTCTTCCCATCCTGATCTGTGGCGTTGGCGTCCTGCGTAGCGCCACCAGCCTGGGCCCCATTTGGGCCGGGTGATCCCGGCGGAGGGAGCGCTTTCTCGCCTCCCATACCAAGCATGCGAGAGAAGAATCCCTTGACGCCGGTAGACTGGTCGCAGGTCTGGTTCGGCTCCGTTCCCGCAATGAAAGCAGCCGTATAGGTTTCGGGACAGGCTGGGGTTGCCAGCAGGTTGGTCGTCTTGTCCAATTGAACGTCGACGACTCCCGCCGGCTGGGCGAATGACTTGACGTCTGCGTACTGAGGGAGCGCAACTGCCTTCTTCATGAACTCGGCCCAGATCGGCGCGGCTGTTTGGGCTCCGCTCAAACGAATGTCGCTGTAATCGTCGAAGCCAACCCAGACAATGCAGAGAAGATTGCTGGTGTAGCCGGCGAACCAGCCATCGTGAGAGGTCCCCGTTTTGCCCGCTGCTGGAGCGTCAAAACCGCGGGTGCGAACCTCGTAAGCAGTCCCGAAGTTCAACACGCCCTCCATCATATTTGTCATCACGGCGGCAACGCGCGGATCCAGCACCTCCCGTTTGTCCGGTTTGAAGTCCATGACCACATCGCCGGCGGCATTGCGCACCGAATTGACCATCACAGGTGAGATGCGCACGCCTGCGTTCGCGAAAACGGTGTACGCTGCGGCCATGTCCAGAGGAGTGGCGTCGTAGGAACCGAGCGCCATTGCCGGCGTGGGTTTCACCGAAACGATTCCCGCGGCCTTGGCCAAATCCGACACTTTGTCGTACCCCACTTCTTCGGCCAACTTTACGGTCGCATTATTCAGCGACATGGCCAGGGCATAACGGGCAGTCACGTCGCCGTGGTACTCCTCCTTATAATTCCGCGGCTCGTAGATCTGATCTCCGTAAGCGAAGCTGCCCGGTTCGTCCTTCACCATCGAGGCCGGAGTAAAAACTGGATTAGCACCGTCCACGGCAGTATTGATGGCCGCCGCATAAACGAATGGCTTGAAAATGGATCCCGTGGGACGCCGCGCCACCGCGTGATCCAACTGGCTGAATCCGTAGTCCCGGCCGCCGACCAGAGCAAGTACCTCTCCGGTGTGAGGATTAAGAACAACCAGTGCGACCTGCGCCTGCGGCCCCGGCTCAACTTTGGTCTCGAACTTGTTCTTTCCAACCTTTATTTTCTTGGTCCGCCGCTTGGTTACCTGATCATCGACCAGCTTCATGCCCATATCTACCGCTTGCGCTGCGGCGCGTTGCAGGTCGGGATCAAGGGTCGTATAGATTCGGTAAGACTGCTCGTTCAGTTCGCGTTCATTCAAACGACTGATGACCGCATCGCGAACCAGATCGACAAAATAGGGTGCATCGCTGGCCTCTACGTTCGGAGGCGCGAGCTTCAAGGGCGTGGCTTTGGCTTTGTCGGCTTGCTCTCGCGTGATCGCATGGGTTTCGACCATGCTGTCGAGAACCAGGTTACGACGTTCTGTGGCACGCTCAGGATGGCGATAAGGGGACAGATAACTCGGCGCCTGAATCAGTCCCGCGATAAGCGCGGCTTCTGGGAGCGAGATGTCCTTCAAATCCTTGTTGAAATATGCCTGCGAAGCTTCGGCAAACCCGCTGATGGTAAACGAGCCGCGCTGCCCCAGATCCACGCGGTTCGCATAGAACTCGAAGATCTGTTGCTTGCTGAATTTCTGTTCGAGTTCCATCGCAATCAGCATTTCCACGATCTTGCGCTTAACCGTTTTTTGTGGACTAAGGAAAAACGCCCGTGAAAGCTGCATGGTTAGCGTGGACCCGCCCTGTTCGTGCTTCTGATGGGTAAAATCAACCCACGCCGCTTCGCCCAAGCGGATGAAATTCACTCCGCTGTGCTGGAAAAAGCGCCGGTCTTCGATAGCAAGCACCGCGTCCACCAGAACTTTAGGAATGTCGTCGTACTTTACCAACCGCCGTTTGGAGCGTTGTTCGGCATCGAACAGCGCCGTAATCATCCGGGGTTCGAGTTCGTAGGCTTCGAGTTCGCCGGATTTCCCGGTTATGCTTGAGACATGCCCATCTTGCACGCGGATCGTCGCTGGTTCCGGGCTATGGTAGGACTGAGGACCGGGGTCGATCTCAACACCATTATTCAGCGCGCGATAATTCCCCATCGGGGATGGGCCAGCGCTTTCCGTATAACCCGCTCGACGGAGCTGGGCTTCGATCTCGTGTAGATCGACCTTCTCGCCTACTCGGACGGCTCGCGGTATGGCGTAAATACTCGCCGAGCTGCTGAAAACCGGTCCTTTAAAGCGCTGATCGATGATTCGTCCGTATTTGATGTAGAAGTAGGAGAAGAATCCGCAGAGGCACACTGAAAGAACGACGAAAACCGAGAGCGCGATTCGGATCACCGGATCATGCGAGATCGCTCCCTTGCCGGCTTTCGCGCCTTTTTTTCTTTTCGGGATCTTTAGCTTAATCGTCACAGTGAATTTAGCGGAGTCACCTGCATCTCGTCGACGATAGGCGCGTCCCTTCAATCAGATGACGGCGCTCGCGAATGCGTTATCCCCAAGCCGGATTTGCCGGCTCCCACATCCGCGAATCTTCGGCCAATCGAAAACGAGCCAGAGCTCCCAGAGGGTGGCTCCAGTCTCTATTCTAAATCACACCGAATCCACAGCCGTTATCAGAAGGGGCTCTTGGAAAAACGCTGTGATTATAAAGGGGTTAAACGGGCGGCTAAAAACTTTCTTGTCACGCCTAAATGCCACAATAGTCCCGGACAAGCGTGCTTATTTGCAACGACACCCTCACTCTAGTCGGCTATGCTGCCGCTATCGCTTTTCCGACGACACCCATGTAGCTGTCCATCGCCTGTGTCAACTGCGAATCCACCTCATCTGCGATGGTCATGACATCGGGCAACAGCAAACTGAAATCCAGGGCACTTACATTGCTCTGCAACGTCTCGAACAGCGTCACCTGCAGTATTCGTGAGTCGTGCACCAGCATCCCCGCACTGTAGCCCTGCAGTTTTCGCAGCTTGCCATGCGCCACGGCGGCAGAGGAACAACCGGAATCGCTTTCTTCACCCGGAGTGTTGGGCTCTGTCAGGCGGACAATCAGGTCTTCAATGAGCCGGGGAAGATATCCGGTACGCTCCCTGTCGGTTAGCGAAACATGACTGAGTTCTTCGTTCTTTTTTACCCGCGCTAGCCAGTTTTCAACGATGCTGCCGGTACAACGCTGCAATATTGCGGCCACTCTTTCCTTTGGCGTTCGGGGGGAGGGCTGGCGAGTGATCAACTTTTCGTGCACCATTTCAGCGAGTTTTCCAGCCTCAAATGGTTTCACAATAATCTCGTCGGCTTCTAAGAGGATGGCGTCCATTGCGCTCTTTACGTCGGGATAGCCGCTGACCAGCAGTGTGAGCGCGTCCGGTTGAGAGTGGCGCATCGCGGTGACCACTGCGAATCCATCACTGGGGTTCGGCATGTGCAGGTCCGTAATCAGCACGTCGAAGGGCTCAGTGGAGATAAGTTTCAGAGCCTCTACCACGCTGGCGGCAGAAACCACATCAAATCCTTTGCCTTCAAGTGTCCGGCTCATCATGTCGCGAACCGCTGCATCGTCATCCACCAGCAATACCCTGTGCGAAGTACTTGTTCTGGTCTGGGTCATAAACAACACCACCTTCTGGCACGAATTATGACAAGTATGACCCAGTGTCGCTTCCCGGAGATGTACAAAAGTGATCAGTTCTTCAAATTGCTGTTTCAGGTAGCAGTGAGTGCAAGCTCACATGGATGCCAAGGGATAGCTGACGCACCACACCAGTTGCTCAGAACCCGGTTCCTAAATGGGACCGCAGGTTTGCCTCAGCAACAACATCGATTTGCTATCAACGATGGCCAGTGAGTCGCGTGACCAGAAGCAACAAGGACAACCCGATTGCAGCAATGCCGTTAGCCCGGATCGCACGGCAGCTTGCCGTCCAGGGGAACATCAGGGTTTCGAACAGCGGCATGAACTTCTCAGGCCACAATAATCCCGCTATTCCAAATGCGATACCAAGTTGGACGACAAAACACAGCCCCAAATTATTCATAGCGAGGATTCCAATGCGAGGATTCCTTTTCATTGAAACGCGAGTAAGGCATCGAGGGGAAGTTACCAAGGTTTTGTTGCGGGATGGCAAGCCACCTATTCGCCGGGCAGCCTGTCCTCCAATGTCTTACTTCCCTACTCAATCGAGGTCTTCTTGTTGAGTTCGCGAATATCCTTGTACGCCGCACGCCATGATGCCTTGAAGTCCCGTGCCCGCGAATCGCACGCACCATCTGCAACAACGTTGTGATTTCTCTGCATCAAGGAGAATCGCGGGTTGGTTTATCATGACAGGAAGATGGCATTTCCTATCAAAGTGTGCGCCGTGTGCGGAGAAGAGTTCGAACTGAAGCCGGACAAACCCGGCTTTGCCAATCGCTGTCCGGCGTGCAGCGAACCCGAACCCGCTGCCCCCTTGCCGAAGCACGGCACGGACGCCGACGAACGCAAGACTCTGAAGGAAGCGAACGAAGCTCGGAGAGCGGCGATGCGCGACCTCCTGTACCGCAAGGATGGCTAACGGCTTTGGCAAGCTGCTGAGTGCAACAGTTCCACTACCCACGTCGCAGGAGACCTTGGCCAAGACCCCGTGCATGCCCTCGTTTGGCTAGGAATGGCTAGAAATCAGCTATAAGTGGGGAGTTGAATTGTGCCATGACACTGCGAAGTGTCGCGTACTCGACCTGTAACAGGTAGAAATCCTTCGGAATCACTAGCCCGTATCAGAAGGGGCTCTTGTTTTCGGTGGAAGCGTCGAAGTGCAGGTCCACCGGATATCCCGGCAGGTCCAGATGGACGGTGTAGGGCGCGCTGATGGTAAGGGATCCCGTGCCCTGCGTGCCATGACGCTGAACTTTGATCTGATCTTTAGTCAGCGGGATGTCGAGACCCACTGCTTTCTTGTAGATGGCGTCGCGAATCGCGTCTTCAGGTTTCGCGGTATAAGTCTCGAGCGTGGCCTCGGTTTTGACGTCATCCGAAAACTGGTAATTGGAATAATAGACAGGAACCAATACCGCCCCAAGATATACTCCTGCCACAATCACGAAGATGCCAATAGCGAGTTTGATCGTACCCATTTGCGTGCTCCCGGTTCCGGCCGCACGCAGAGATCCGATCAGCGGGCAGGCCGTAAGACTTTGAAATAATCCGTTATTCCCGCGATGCTAGCATCCTGAATTTGCCGTGTCGAGCGTTGAACGACTTCCACAGTACCTTCGGTAACTTTCTTTCCGACGGTAACACGAAAGGGTATGCCCACCAGGTCGGCGTCTTTGAACTTCACCCCTGGCCGTTCGTCCCTGTCGTCTAGTAACACGTCAAAACCATCAGCCTCCAGACGGGTCGCGATATCGACCGCAGCCCTCAGCAGCGCGTCGTCTTTCACGTTGACGGGGCAGACCACAATCTCGAAAGGTGCAATCGCCGGCGGCAGCCAGAAGCCGTTTTCGTCGTTGCTTTGTTCGACCGCCGCAGTCAGGATGCGCTCGATCCCAATCCCATAACAGCCCATTATTAAAGTAACTTCCTTGCCGTTGCGGTCGAGCACTCGCGCGCCCATGGACTCCGAGTATCTATAGCCCAGTTTGAAGATGTGACCGATCTCCACGGCCGTATCGATGCGGAGCGGCCCTCCGCAGTTCGGGCATGCTTCGCCGGCGGTGACGGCACGCAGATCGGCATAGGCGGTAGGCTGGAAGTTGTCTCCGGGAGTTATGTTCTTCAGGTGATAGTCTTCTTTGTTTGCGCCGGAGATCAGGTTCTTGCGGCCCTCCAAAGCCTTGTCGACAAGCAAGACGGGACGGGCACCATCCTTTATATCCGTTGCCCACTCAATCCCGATCGGTCCCAGGAATCCCGCCGGCGAACGGAAGAGCTGCTTGATCTCGTCCTCTTGCATAGGGCGAGTCGGCTTTCCGCCAACGGCTGATGCAAACTTTGCCTCATTGAGCTGGTGATCGCCGCGCATCAACACGACGACGGCACGCAACTTGGTTTTGCCCGTCTTCGCCTCTTTTTCTTCCGCCATGTAAGCCAGCGTCTTGATCTTGTTTTTCGGAGAGACGCCAAGAAATCGCGCCACATCCTCAATCGTCTTCATCCCCGGCGTATGAACTTCGAGCGGTTCGCCGCCTCCTTCGAGCGTCAAATCCTCCACGCCCGCGAGCTTTGAAGCCGCTTTCTCCATGTTCGCCGCGTAATTACACTGGTCGCAGCTCACGATCAGGTCTTCGCCCGCCGGCGTGCGCACCATAAACTCATGCGACTCCTTCCCGCCCATCGCCCCCGAATCCGCCTCGACCACCATGTACTTCAGGCCGCACCGGTCAAAAATTCGGCGGTAAGTCTCGTAATGCTTCTTGTAAGAAACGTCGAGCCCGGCGGCATCGATATCGAACGAGTACGAATCCTTCATGATGAACTGCCGCACCCGCAAAAGCCCTGACCTCGGCCGCGGCTCATCGCGAAACTTCGACTGAATCTGATACCAGATTTGCGGCAACTGTTTGTAGCTGCGCAGCTCTTTGCTGGCGATATCGGTCATGACCTCTTCGTGGGTCATGCCAAGACAGAGATCCGCCCCTTTGCGGTCTTTCAAGCGAAATAGATTGTCGCCCATCAGCGCCCAGCGCCCACTAGCCTCCCAAAGCTCGCGCGGATGCAAAGCAGGCAAATAAAACTCCTGCCCGATCCTGTCCATCTCCTCGCGAACAATGCCCATGATCTTGTTGAACGACCGGTTGCCCAAAAAAAGATAGGAGTAGATCCCGGCAGCAAGCTGGCGAATGTACCCAGCCCGCACCAGAAATTTGTGGCTAGCGACTTCAGCGTCCGCAGGCGCCTCGCGAAGTGTAGGAATAAACAGTTCAGACCAGCGATGCATAGTTGAGAATCCTGAGCAGGAATTGGCTATTGTAAACGATCGCGCAGGGGTGACGTGGGACCAGTCGCCCCGCTGTCCGCCGAGCGAAGCTCCGCAGGTCTTTGACTTGCCCTTAATGCCAAGATAGAATCGGCCTTAATCTAATGCCAAAGACGCGATACCACTACAACATCATGCTTCGGCCCGAACCCGAGGGCGGCTTCACTGCAATTGTCCCCGCTCTTCCCGGTTGCGTCACTTACGGCCGCACGTTATCGGAGACTCGGAAGATGGCGAAAGACGCAATATCTGGCTACATCAAGAGCCTAAAGAAGCACAGAGAACCAGTTCCCACCGACGACGAAACCTTGGTCGCCTCCTTGGACCTGGAATATTCGTACTAAAAAATTAGCCTCCGACGTTTAATAACCTGCAATGACAAAACTACCCGCCGTAAGGCCGCGTGAAGTCATCAGGTTTCTGGAGCAGAACGGTTTTGTTCTCGATCATGCCTCGGGAAGCCACTACGTCTTCTACCAACCGATATCGAAGCGCCGGGCCGTGGTTCCTCGGCATAACCGTGACATGAAAAAGGGAACTCTCCTTTCGTTATTAAGGGAGGCAGGATTCACGCGCGACGATATGATCGGATTTGTCGCAGGCAGATAGGCGCGCTGATCCTAAGCTCAGGCCCACGACGCTCAACCCGCCAACTGCTTCAGAATCTCTTTCCCCAACTTCTGCGTCTCGCCGAAAAACTTCTGATATTCGACGAACATCCGATTGAGTTCGAGCGACTTATCCGGGCCAGGATGCTTGCGCAAAATCATGTCGCGCACATGAACCGGGTTAGGCAGGGTCGCATCTTCCGTAAGTTCTTCCAGCGCCGTATTGGGATCGTAGTGATACATAGGATTAACTCATTGTAGCGCCGGGAACTCTGCGCTACATCATTTCAGTTCCCCACAAATCATGCAGATGAACAATTCCCTGCAACACCCCATCGCCATCGACGACGGCCAACGAAGTAATCTTCTTCTCTTCCATCAAAGCCAAAGCAGTCGCCGCAAACTCCCGCCCCGCGATCGTCTTCGGATTCCTTGTCATGCACTCGCCTGCCGCAAGGTCGAGCACGTCCTTGCCGCGCTGTTCAAGCAACCTCCGCAAATCGCCATCGCTGATCACTCCCACCAATTTTTCGCCTTCTACCACAGCCGTCACGCCCAACTTCTTGCGCGACATTTCGTAGATGACATCCGGCATCGTCGTGCTCGGCGCAACCCGCGGCACCGCGTCCCCACTATGCATCAGCGATTCAACTCGCGCCAGCCGCTTGCCGAGCTTACCCCCAGGATGCAGGTTAGCGAAATCTTCTTCTTTAAAACCGCGCTTCTCAGCCAGCGTCATCGCCATCGCGTCCCCGAGAGCAAGCATGCAGGTCGTGGACGCCGTAGGCGCGAGCCCCAGCGAACATGCCTCTTCCGCCACCGAGCAGTCCAAAGCAATGTCCGCAGCTTCCGCCAAAGTAGAGCGCCGGGCCCGTGTGGCGCGGGCGCCCCCGCCCGCGTCTTTCGAATAAATCTCATCACAAGTCATCGCGATGAGGGGCACCCGTAACCGCTTCAGCGTAGCCAGCAGCCGAAGAATTTCTTCAGTCTCACCGCTAGCCGAGAGCGCCAAAACTGCATCGCCTCGCACCACCATCCCCAGATCTCCATGCACCGCTTCGACCGGATGCATAAACAGCGCCGGCGTCCCAGTCGAATTCAGCGTCGCCGCAATCTTGCGCGCGATGATGCCACTCTTGCCCATGCCCGTGACCACAACTCGACCACTGCAGCCGAAAATCAATTCCACTGCGCGATTGAACGCATCGGCCATCGGCCCAGCAATGCGATCCGCCAGGACGCGCAACGCCTCTGCCTCAATGCGGACCACGTTTTCGCCAACCTGTTTCATGGAGTAAAGAATCCTAGCAGGTACCGCCAGGCGCCGATGGAACGAGCATCCCCGCCTAAATTAACGCCGTCATAGAACACAATCAGAAGTGATCGTCCATCTTCTGAACCCGCTCTGCGTGACGCCCTAACCCAGCCAGGCTTCTGGCCTGAATAGCGCGGTCCCACGGTCCAGCTTCCCAATTATCTTTCGTCTTCTCCGGATGAATCCACGGAGGCAGTGTGATGAGCAAATTGCGCGCCATGGCAATGGCGTACGGCTCGTAAAGCGAACGTAAATGTGTCAGAGTCTCCTCAGACTTTGTCTGGTCTTCGATATGCAAACCATGGTCCAGCAGCGCCTGCCGAAGTTGCGCCTCTTGCTCTGCGTCAAGCCGGTCCGGCGCAAGCGGATCGTACTGCGCATTCACCAGCTGAGCCAGGTCCACCATCGCGTGCCGGGCCACGGCAAACGTAAGCTTAGCCTGCTCCTTCGCAATGCCATCGACGCCGGCAGAGACGATCGCCGTAGTATCGAGCATCATGGTAAGCGCGCCCAGCCAGGACTGATTAATATGCTGAGAACGAAAAAAGCCGAGTGGCGGATAGGAAATATGACTCTCCAACAGTTCAGCCGCCCAATGTTCCCACTCGCCAAAGATGTCATCCAGATGGGCGCAATTCCCCAGCCTTGTCAGCATTTCCGCGGCCGTGGGCGGTGAACCAGCTCTCGCATCCAGCATGGAAATCTGAATTTCGCGTCTGGAAAATGACGAATAAATTGTCGGCAGGTATCCAATGACCACGCCCAGAAAGCCAAAGCCCATGCCGGATTCGAGCACCGCCAAAGTGCGGGCAAGTTCTGAAGTTGGAATAATGTCCCCATAGCCCAGGGTGAAGAAAGTCGAGCCACTCAGATAAATTACCCGTCCGAAGGTGACCGGTTCGTTGCCGATCATGACGTGCTCGCCCGCGCCGTATTGCAACAGGGCAAAACCAAAGATCAAGCCGCAGGCCCAGAGCGCCAGCAGGAAAAGCAGCGACAGCGGGCCAAAGTAGCCAAGAAAATTCTCGCGCCGGCCCGGCGACTTGATATGACCCGTGATCCTGCGCCACGGCTTCCACGTATTGCGGTAGAACCAGACGGTAATCCGAAATTTCCGACGCACCCGGCGGGGCAGGACCACCGTTTCAAACGCGTCCAACAGGACCGCGAGAATTACGACAATCCCGGAGATGGTGGCGAAAATAAGCATTCGAACTTAGTCGTGGCGAAAATGGTAGCAGATTTCGAGAATTCCTCGGCCTTCATGCGATCATGGGTAGTGGTGCAGCTTAATTGTCATCCTGAACAAGCGTTTTTTGCGCAGTGAAGGATCTGGGCGAGCCGCGCGATGTGTCGCGTTCTTTGCGACACAATAATAGCGCGTTTGGCTCGCTTCCCTATCGAACTGCACTACTACTCGATCATGTAAGCAGCCAGGAGATTCACAATGACTTCTTCGTCCCCCGGAAAACACGCGAGCGGCGGTGCAACAACCGATCAGCCTCCCGTTCCCGAGCCTTCGTTCGCCGAGCGTGCTCGCACCCTGATGTACCTTGGCCGCATCGGTAGCCTCTCGACCTTGTCGCGAAAACAGCCGGGGTTCCCCTTCGGATCGGTCATGCCCTACGGGTTGGACGATCACGGACGCCCCATCTTCCTTATCAGCACCATGGCCATGCACACCCAAAACTTGCAGGCCGACCCTCGCGCCAGCCTGCTCGTGACCCAAGGCTGACGCCAGCGGCGACCCGCTCGGAGCCTCCAGGGTCACATTGGTGGGGAGCGTGCCGCCGCTTCCAAAATCAGAAGTGCCCGCGGCCAGAGCGCTCTACCTGCAACGTTACGAGAACAGCAAGTATTGGGTGGACTTCGAAGATTTTTCCTTCTATCGCATGGATGTGGTCGATATTTATTATGTGGGAGGCTTCGGCGTAATGGGCTGGGTCTCCGCGCCGGAATACGACCACGCACAACCCGATCCACTTGCGGACTCATCCGGCCGAAATCATCCAGCATATGAACGCTGACCATAAGGATGCGATGGTCCTCATTGCGCGAGCATTTGCTGGCATAGACTCGCAGGAGGCCGCGATGACCTCGGTCGACCGCCTCGGTTTTCACCTGCGTTTGAAAACTACGGACGGCATGCGCGGAACACGCATCGCATTCTTGCGTGAAGCCCGCAATCCGAAAGAAGCCAGAGAGGTTTTGATAGAGATGGTGCAGCAGGCGCGTCAAAAGTGAGCCAGTATTTGCTGGCTGTCTGTCGCACAACAATCATTACTCGATCGGGCTATCGGTTTATTTGTTTGGGGAAGGGCACGGCTTTAGCCGTGCCGTACGAGCGAAGAATGACGCGGGCTTTAGCCCCTGAGGGAGCCCGTGTACTAGCTGCATGATTGATGAGGTTGTGACACCGAAAATCTTTGATTCCTTTTCCAGGAGGCTTCTTTGGCTCGTGTTCCCAAAATATCCCCCGCACTCAAGAAACGCGCCGCGCAAATCAGCCTAATCCTCATGGACGTCGACGGCACCATGACCGACGGCAGCGTGACCTTGCTCTCACAAAACGATGGCACCGCCCTCGAAATAAAAACCTTTGACGCGCACGACGGCCAGGGTCTCACCCTCGCGCACACCGCTGGCCTGCGCACCGGCTGCATTACCGGTCGCGAAAGCTCTGCGCTCCTGCGCCGCGCCCATGAAATGAAAATGGAATTTATCTACATGAAGCAGCCGGTGAAAATGCCGGCCTATGAAGAAATCCTGCAAAAAGCGGGCGTCTCTGATTCGGCTGTCGCGTATATCGGCGACGATCTTCCCGATATTCCCTTTGATGCGCCGCGTTGGCCTCGCCGTCGCCGTAGGCGATGCCGTCCCCGAAGTAAAAAAAGCTGCTCACTACACCACAAAAGCCCTCGCCGGACACGGCGCAGTCCGCGAAGCCAGTCGAACTCATCCTAAAATCCAAGGGCATCTGGGAAGCGATGATCGACAAAGCCCGGGCGTAAGCCACGCTCCGAGCTCGTCATCCTGAGCAAAGCGAAGGATCGATGCAACTGTCTTTGCCTCGCCAACTCTCTACGCGCAGGTACGCCTCAAATATTACCTAACCAACCGAAAGGGTGGGAGCCAAAAACCTAGCTCGGAGATGCCCCGCCCTGACGGCTGGCGCGAAGAGCCTATCCCTGCGGAAAAACTTCACAAACCGGCGGCTGAGCCTCCCAAAAGGGCGCGGCTTGAGCCGCATCGTAATTCCCTTAAACCACTGGCCGGTAGCTGAGAACTGCGAACTGACAACTGACAACTGACAACTGACCAAAACTGACAACTGTCTTACTCCAAGCGGTTTTAGTGGTTACGGAAAAACTCCAACGCGCACGAGTGCTTCCGCAACCTCTGAAGGCGTGCCCTGATAGAACCGTACGTTCACCACAGGCTGCTAAGGACTCGGAACGCGCCGTCTGTAGTGCTCCGTGCACCGCCAGCAGTTCCTTGAGCAAGCCGCGCAGCTTGGTAGACTCAAGCGCGTTAGCCCCGTCCGACTTGGCTTCTTTCGGATTGTCGTGCACTTCCAGGAAAACACCATCCACGCCAGCCCCAACCGCCGCCCGCGCCAACACCGGATAAACTCGGGCTGCCCACCGCTGCTCGCCCCTCCATCATCATCTCCATGAGTGGCCGAGGGCAACTGCACTGAATGCGTCGCGTCAAAAACTACGTGCGCAAATTTCCGCATGATGGCAAGTGATCGCATATCCACAACCAGATTGTTGTAACCGAAACTGGATCCGCGTTCAGTGAGAAATATCCGGTCGTTGCCCGCCGTGCGGCATTTTTCGACTGCGTGCTTCATGTCCCACGGCGAGACGAACTGGCCTTTCTTGATATTCACCGCCCGCTCAGTCATTGCCGCGGCAATAATCAAGTCAGTCTGGCGGCAGAGGAATGCCGGAATCTGCAGCACGTCGGCGACTTCCGCAACCTTAGCGACGTCCGCGGTTTCGTGTACGTCCGTCAGCACCGGCACGTGAACTTCATCTTTAACTTTCTTCAGAATGCGCAGGCCCTCCGCCAACCCCGGCCCGCGAAAGCTGCGCATCGAAGTACGGTTGGCTTTATCGTAAGAAGCCTTAAAGATGAACGGAATATTCAGCGCCCGCGTAACACCCTTAATGACTTCTGCCATGAACAACGCGTGCTTCTTCGCTCTCAATGACACACGGCCCAGCAATAAGAAACAAATTGCCCGAGCCGATACGCACACCTTCGACTTGAAAAGAAATCGCCAGGCAGAAATCCTCAACCGCGAGATCGCCGAGAAAAAATGACTTATATCTTTAAGAGGCCAGCGCCTTATTCTTCCTCGGCGATCTCGGCGCCCTCGGCGGTAAATCCTTCGAACGGGCCAGCTCTATCGCCGCCCGACCTTCTCAGGCCGATGAAACATCTCAATCTCAGCAGCATCCTTTTCAGCCCGCCGCTTCAACCCGTGCTCGTAAGCCGCCCCCACAAAAGTCTTAAACAAAGGATGCGGCTCCAGCGGCTTCGACTTGAACTCCGGATGAAACTGGCACCCAATAAAATGCGGATGGTCCGGAAGCTCGATCATCTCCACATACGTTCCATCCGGCGTCGAACCAGAAATTCGGAGTCCGCCCGCGTCAAAGTCTCTTCATACTCACGGTTGAATTCATAACGATGCCGATGGCGCTCGCTGATCTCAAGTTGTCCGTAAATCCGATGCGCCAAAGTATCCAGGCTCAATTTTGCAAGTCCAAGCGCCCAGCCGCATCGTGCCGCCGAGTTCCTCGACTCCACGCAGTTCGCGCAACTTGTAAATCACGCGATGCGGAGTCGCCGGATCGAACTCGCTCGAATTCGCATCCGCCAACCCGCAAACATTGCGTGCGAACTCGATGCAAGCCGTCTGCATCCCCAAACAAATTCCGAAGTACGGAACCTTCTTCTCCCGCGCATAACGAATCGCAACCAACATGCCCTCAATGCCCCGCTTGCCAAATCCCCCAGGCACCAGAATCCCGTCGTAATCCGCAAGCTGCTCTTCGTTCGTCGCCCCGCCTCCAGCCCCTCCGCCTCAATCCAATTCAAATTCAAATTCAGATTGTGCGCCAAAGCCCCATGCACCAAAGCCTCCTTCAGCGACTTATAGCTGTCTTCGTACTCGACATACTTGCCTACTATGCCGATTGTGACTTCGGCTTTGGGGTTGTAGACACGATGAACTAGTTCTTCCCAGCTTTTTAGGTCGCGGTCTTTGGCTTCTATGCGGAGATAGCGCAGGACTAGCGTGTCCACGCCTTCATGCGAAAATACCACTGGGACTTCGTAGATGGAGGCTACATCTTTGGCGGTGATTACTGCTTCTTCTTCTACGTTGCAGAAGAGGGCAATTTTCGATTTGATTTCTTTGGACAGGAAGCGGTCGGTGCGGCAGAGCAGGATGTCGGGTTGAATTCCAATGCTTAGCAGCTCTTTCACTGAATGCTGCGTCGGCTTCGTCTTCAGTTCCTGCGCTGCGGCTATGAACGGCACCAGCGTTACGTGCATAAATACAGTTCGCTCGCGTCCTAGTTCCTGACGCATCTGCCGGATGGCTTCCATGAACGGCAGGGACTCGATGTCGCCTACCGTGCCGCCGATTTCGACGATGGCGACATCGACATCTTGCGCGACTTTCTTCATGGCTGCTTTGATTTCGTTGGTCACGTGCGGAATTACCTGCACGGTTTTGCCGAGATAATCGCCACGGCGTTCCTTGGCAATGATCTGCTCGTAAATGCGTCCGGTGGTCCAATTGTTATCGCGAGAAAGCTTGGCGTGGGTAAAGCGTTCGTAGTGGCCGAGGTCGAGATCGGTCTCGGCGCCGTCGTCGGTCACGAAAACCTCGCCGTGCTGGAAGGGCGACATCGTGCCCGGATCCACGTTGAGGTAAGGATCGAACTTCATCAGGTTGACTTTCAGCCCACGGCTCTCCAGCAGGCAGCCAATGGAGGCCGCCGCCAGCCCTTTACCGAGCGAAGACACAACTCCGCCAGTCACAAAGATGTACTTTGCCGACATCGCTTCCTCACCTTAAATTGTCTTTGAAATTTTGTGCAGGATGGGTGCACGAGTAATTATGCCAGAAACTGGCGAGCGTGGCTAGGAGATTTCAATCCATCGCGGGCGGATCATCGTCGGATTTCCCAGCGCTTCGGCGCTCCATTGCCTTTTGAAAGGCCTTAACAGCACGTTCATCTTCAGCGGGGCTGGCCCAGCTTTGCACGTTTGCGGAGGTGGCGGAGCTGTAAAGGGGGCTGCTTTTGTCGCTAGGAGCAGACTTCACGGTGCGCCAAACGAATATTTCTTCTCACGCCGCATGAATGCCTCTTCGCCCCCCTCCAGCTCTCTACAAATTTCTTCCCTAATGCTGGGTTGCCCGCCAGTCTCTTGCTCACCACGCTCCTCCAGGGCCCCGTTTCGGTAGTCGATCGTGGGTTGCCTGCGCCGTCGAAATGGGCTATCAGAATCTGTTCGGCGTCTGTGTTTCAAGACTAGGTTCGGGTTGTGCGTAATGATGATTATCTGGCATTTTTTCTTCCTCTTCCTGAAATAGTCAATGAGGCTTGCGTAAACCGCACGGCTATCCAGAATGTCTTCTGGTTGGTCAGTAATCAGCTGCCGATTATCCTCTTGTTCAACCTTTCGGTACACCAATAGCAGGACGATACCTTTTTGCCCTGGTGACAAGAGCTGCAGCTCCTTGTCGTCGAACTTGTTCTGAATACGAAACAGAAAAGTTACTGACGTCATAGGCCAGTTGTTGAAATCCTCCTCGGTTTTCTTGTCGCGCAACTGATCCTTGAATTCGACCGTATTCCCGTTGGTGCCTGCAGAAAGATGTTCCGAAATTCGACCACGGCTTCCCCTCCAGGGCTCGGACGTAGCCGAGATTCTCAATCTTTGTCATGGTTTTCTTGATTGCATTCTCCAGTTCCTCTTGAGAGTGGTAGGCATTTTTCCTCTTCCTGCAGTCAAGTAGTCCCATTGCTGTCTCGGCGTGGTTCCCGTGCCAGTGGACCGATGGCAGCATAGACTCGCCTTCCTACAGTGACAGGCATGGAAGTCCATTTCACTCCCGAGCAGGAAGCGCAGTTATTCCAGATCGCCAGTCATGCCTGTACGGGTACCGGGCGACTGGTGGGCTGTCGCAGAGAATTCGTCGGCGCGAGCATGGGAGAATTCCCTGACGGGCGCCGGCCAATTTGAGCTGGTGGGGGTCCTTCGACTCCGCAACCGCTCCGCTGCGCGAAGCAGTTGCTGCGCTCAGGATGACAAAATCTTCCAGTTTCGCGGTAACGCTGTGTCGGCGACTGTCGCTTGGTGAAGGATGCTACGTTTGCGCCTGCTTGAACAGGATGGTCGTTTTCGCTCCGCTGGAAAACACAAGGTCCCTCCACTTCGCTTCGCTTCGGTCGGGATGACAGAGTTATGGCTTGCTCCGGTTGAGGGCCCCACTCTAGTCGCAAAGAACGCGACTAGAATGGCCACCCGCCCGATGAATTAATCCAAATATAAACCGCGCAAAACTTGTGGAATACTTGGTCGAGAGTGCTATACTTAAAGTGAAAGTAAGAACGGGAAGGCGTGGCCTAGCGGCCGCGCCTTTTTTATTGCGCGAGACATGTTTAGTGACACATATTTGGCAACACGGGGGACCCCTTGAAAACTTCTGGTATGGATATTCGCAACGCCAAAAAGCGCGGCCACTGGGCTGAGCTTCGTTTCATGGCAAAAGCGGCCGAACTCGGCTTCCAATTAAACACGCCCTTGGGCGATACCGCCCAATACGATGTCGTGATCGATCTGGGCGGGCGGTTCATTAGCGTGCAGGTGAAATCCACTCTCTTCCAGGCCAGCAACTTGAAGCCGGGCAACTTTGTCGCCAGCCTGGTCCACGTCTGCGGCGCCAACCACCGCTACGGGCAATCCGACTTCGACTACCTCGCCGTCTACTGCATTCCTGACGATGTCTGGTACATCATTCCGTGGGCTGTTGCCTGCCGCAAACAGTCCATCTGCGTCTGCCCCGGCGACAAACAAAACCAGTGGGAGCACTACCGGGAAGCCTGGCATCTGCTCCACGACCGCGCCCCGGCGCCACTGCTGAAGCGCGGTTGCGTCGACCTCTACGGGATCGTTGAAGACTACGTTGCTCCGCCGAGAGTGAGAAGGCAAAAATCAGGAAGGCCTCGCGTTGATCGCACTTTCCCAGGCAACCGTACCTGTAAACGATTGTCGTCCCGAAGCAAGTGAGGGTCTGGGGGCGGCCCATATCAACAAAGCACTGGAGAGCCTTGAGCGCGGGCAGTTGGGTTCCGCAGACCGGCCCGGATGAGGTTCGGTAGAGGCCCCGGGTCGCGATAGCGGGGGGTACTATCACGGAACACTCTTACTTCGCAGAACGGGACAATCTCCGGTTGATTTCATACACTGTAAACATACAAGGCTCTCAGACCTTCGAGTGTTTGGGGTTTTATCCATCTCCGTAGTACGACAGCGCTATACCCGGGATCGCGACGTGAAGGGGCATAGACAATGAACGCTCTTAAGACTCCGCAGAGTCAGAACGCAGCTTTTCTTGGAAGACTTGCCGCGTTGCTGCTGACGACGCTCGGGCTAGCGATTAGCTTTACAGTGTCGGCGTTCGGACAGGGCTTCGCGAGGCCGGATGGTTCGGTTCCCGTGCCGATCGATTGGAGTTCACGGCATGTTCTCTTCACCGCCCGTTTCACGCCGGAGCAGGCGGCGATCATGTGGAACGAACCGCGGGCCTATGCAGAGTGGCTCCTGCACGGGAATGCGTCGGCGGATTCAGGCTCGGTACATTCAAGCTTGGTCCAGGGGAGCGCGCGGAAGCACCGACGCAAAATGAAAAAGGACTGGGCCATTTCGCTGGGCGCAGGCGGCGTCGCACAAGGCATGTCACCGGCCAAGTACAGCTTCAACATCAACGCGCCGCCGAGTTGCAGCTCCGATTTCGCGGTATTCCCGATCAACGCGTCCACCGGGAACACGCGCGCGAATGTTATAGGCACCTTCACCGGCGAACCGCAGACCGGCGCCACTACGGCCATTACGATAACGCCGACCGGCGCGACGGGGGTCACGCTGACTTTGACCTCCTCGTCCACCTTGAACACAGGGCTAGATTTCCAGGTGTCGAGCACGATTGCCACGAACGCAACCAATTTGGCGGCGGCGATCAATCGTAATCTCAGTAGTACCGCTCTCGCCCGTGTCGTGGCGGTTGCGTCGGGAGCTACGGTTACAGTTTCCGCGCTCACGCCAGGGAATCGCGTGACCCTGACTGACGCAAATACACTAAACAATTTCAGCTGGGGCACGGTTACTGCGGGGACGAACGGTGCGCAGGCCAACATCGTCGCCTTCAACCAGCTCTACAGCGGGTCGGGGACGTCGCTGTGTAATCTCTCGAATCCGGAATTCATTTTCTCCTACGCTTCCGGCGTCGGACCAGTCGCCACATCACCCGGCCTCTCGCTCGGTGGCACGGAGATTTCCTACGTGGAGAATGACCCGAGCATCGGAGCAATCCTACATGTGCTGACGTTCGGCAGCGGCAGCACCGAGTACGGAACCGTCGCCAGCTGCGCCAGCAATAACAACGGCGGGACCACATTGCCGACCTGCGCGACCGATCCGGTGATCCCCGGAAGCACTTCAGGGAGCACCGCCACGGACTTCATGCTTCCCCTTGGTTTAGTTGCTGCCAACGCAGCCACCGGAGTGGCCGGAGCGGCGGATAGCTTCTCATCCCCGTTCACCAGTTATGGGGACGACACTACCTACGTTGGCGATAACAATGGCTTCCTGTATGCGATCACCCCCACGTTCAATGGGACGCCAGCGTATGCGGGAGGGAATTTTCCCGTGCAAGTAAGCGCCAGCCCTGCGTCGCTGACCCCGACTAAGGTGACGGCAAGCACAACCGTTGTGACCGTCACCGTAACCAACTCGCTTAGTATCGGAGAGTTGGTTGCCATCGCGGGCGTAGCCGCCAACACCGGCAACGGCTGTACTGCGGCTGACGTGGCTGCCATTAATGGAACACAAATGGTGATTGCTGCGGGGTTAAGCGGAACGCAGTTTGAGTTCGACGCCACCATACCCACCGCGACTACCGGTACCGGGTGCACAGTCGGCGGCGCAAAGGTCATCCCCGGGTCCAACTACCTGTCGTCCCCGGTGGTCGATGTGGGTGACACCGGCAATATTTTTGTCGGCGATAGTAGCTCTAACTTGTACGCGTTGACGTCGGCCGGGGCTACTGCGGCCACCGCGCTTGCTCTCGGCATAAACGGGAGCACAAATCAGGGCGCCATCAACGGAGGTATTCGCGACGGCGCCATCGTTGACTCGACGAACGGAGTGGGCTACGTCGTAGCCGCATGCAACCCCAACACTACCGGCGAGGGCGACACGGGACCAAAGGGCAATGCCGGACTTATCCAATTCTCATTCACCAGCAATAGCATGACAGCGGTTGCGTTCGCGGGCCTCGACACCGGCGCAAATCAAAACTGTTCCGCCGCTGGCTTTCCAATCTACGCCCCTACCCCGGACGAACGCTATTATGCGTTGGGTATTGGTAGTGCCACTGCGGCGAACAACGGGGAGATAATCGGCGCCGCCTCCGGCACCGGCGGCCAACAGCTCAAAGAATTGCAGTTCGTGAGTTCTGTCCTGCAGACAGCGCCGCCCAACGGCGACAAGCCTCAACTGGGCACCAACGCATCGACTATCTCGCCGCTCACCGAGTTCTACAACAGTCAAATATTCACCGTGACCGGGGTTACGGCATCAACAACCGTAGTCACGGTCACCGCGAACAACACACTCGCCGCCAATGATCTTGTCACCCTGTCGGGCGTAGCCGCCAACACTGGCAATAATTGCACTGCCGCTGACGTCGCCGTCATCAACGGAGGAACACAAACCGTGGCCTCGGCAACCGCAGCGAATTTCACCTTCGACGCTACGATACCCACCGCGACGACTGGCACCGGATGCACTGTGACCGGCGCAACTGTTACGGGTGGACCAGACTACCTTTTCGTAGGAGTGAATGAAAATCCGAACGCTGTGTATACCCTGCTTTTGCCTAACTCGCTTCTCGTTGCCCAGGGTGACCCGCCCATCATTACTGCGACGAACACCACCGATGTAGCTGGCGGAACGAGCGCCACGACCGTGGACAACGATTCCACCGCCGGGCAGGCGTCGAGCATCTATTTCGGCACGCTGGCGACGTCAACCACCATTTGCGGGACCACTGCTGCGTACTGCGCGGTCAAGCTAACTCAGGCTGGGTTGGAGTAGTTCGCACTTCATGTAGCCCAGGCGTTTTAACTGAGTGAGCTCCCGCGTAGGCGTGATTCGTCTGATGCGAAACCTACTCTAATGTGTTTCTGATGCGGCCTGCAGCTCGACTCGGTCGAGATTGTCGGATTTCCGAATGGGGCGGAATCCACACTAGCGGAGAACGGTGCTTCTCCATTGCACGTTGAACCAAGATACTGCCCCTTGTTGCAAAGACTAAGTGCTGAAGATGACGCTAATCCCCGTGGACGCATCAAAGAACTCGTTACCGAAGCTCCAAGACGAAATACTGGCGGGGGAAGGCGGAAATTGCTTCAATCGTTCTTGGGTTCAGAGCGTGAGTTGCGACCGGGATGGAAAGACTTTATAAACATCAAGTGGAAACGACGGAAACGGGGTTCACACATCCATGCACGGAAAAGTAATGTCTGGTAGGGTGAAGACAAATGCCTAAATCACGGCTGCTCGTGTTGTGGGGTTCGCTGGTGTGCACGTCGGTTGTCCTCATCAACCTGAACGGTTGTGGAGGAGGAGGTTCGGGGAATACGCCGCCCCCACCACCCACGCAACAAAAGATTCAGCATGTGGTTATCATCTTTCAGGAGAATCGCACCCCGGATAACCTATTTCAGGATCCCAAGCTGATCGCCGCTGGGGCAGACATCCAAAACTACGGAATCGATTCGAAGGGCGAACGAATTACACTGACGCCCGCGCCGCTGGCCAGTGACTTTGATCCGTCGCACGACCATCTCTCATTCCTGGCGATGTATGACAACGGCAAGATGGATGGAGCTAACAAAATCGTGGTGACTTGCCAGACCCCAAAAACCGGTTGCCCTCCACCCAATGCCCCGTTCACCTATGTTGACAATTCGACCGGGGAGCTCGCTCCCTACTACAACCTGGCTGAAACCTATACCTTCGGCGATCGAATGTTCCAGACCAATCAGGGGCCGAGCTTACCCGCGCATCAATACATTATTTCCGGCACGTCCGCGGTAGCCCCTCCAGGCAACACGATGAGTAAGTACTTGGACGCAGAACTCCCGGTTGGCGTTCCAAATGCCGATAACAACACCGGCTGCACTGCTCCTCCGGTCGAAACGGTTTTGTTGATCGATTCCACGAATTTCGATCCCAATACCAACGAGACCCAAACTATGTATCCGTGTTTCGACCATCCCACGCTGACGGACTTGCTGAACACCGCTAAGGTCAGCTGGAAATATTATGCGCCATTGGCTGGTTCCATCTGGACGGCCCCCAATGCCATCGAACATATGTGTGGGCCGAACGCACCGATCCCCAATGCAACCCAGTGCATAGGTTCAGATTGGACCCAGAACGTGGTCCTCAACTACACCCAGGTGCTGACGGACATTAGCAGTGGACAACTCTCCAGCGTGAGTTGGGTAATTCCCAACGCGTCGGTATCCGACCATGCCGGGATCAACAACGGCACGGGACCTTCGTGGGTCGCGTCGGTGGTGAACGCTATCGGCAACAGCCCCTACTGGAGCAACACCGCGATTCTCATTGCTTGGGATGACTGGGGAGGGTTTTACGATCACGTTCCGCCCCCAACTCCTTTCGTAAACTCTTATGAGATGGGTTTCCGGGTTCCGCTGATCGTGGTGTCGCCCTATGCAAAGGCGGCGTACGTCTCCCACGTTCAACATGACTTCGGCAGCATCCTGAAGTTCATCGAGGAGACGTTTGGATTACCCGCCATCGCCCCCGGCGCCGGCTACGCAGATGAGGCCGCGGATGATCTCTCGGATTGTTTCGACTTCACCCAAACTCCGCTGACGTTTCAAACAGTTCCAGCACAGCTCGATGCTTCTCACTTCCTCAATGACAAGAGCCCGCCAGTGGGTCCGGACGATGACTAAGAAGACGAGATGGATCGGCAAGGCGCGTTGTGACTGAAGTGGCCACTTTTGCTGCATCAATTCTGAGGTGAGTTCTTGGTTGATTGTCGGTTTCAGCGGGGATTGAGGGGTCTTGGGTGGTGTGGCTGATTTCACCACTTGACACGCTCGGGGACGGCTTGAGGTATAGAATGTTAACGCTTAACAGTGGTTTGGTGGGCATGGGAACGCCTTTCCGCTGATCGCCGTCAACAGGAGAAGCTATGTCGCTCAATCAGCGTTGGAAAATGCCCGGTACGCTTCTGGTCGTCGTGGCTATTCTGGTTGTGACGCCGGGTGCATGGTCGCAAACCAAATACCAAACGCTGCATCGGTTCCAGGAACGCTATGGGCGCAGCAAGGACGGGCTCGGGCCGGTTGCGGGCTTGACCTTCGACCGAGCTGGAAATCTCTACGGCACTACAGAGTCCGGAGGCGCTCACTCCAACGGCACGGTGTTCGAGCTGACTCCGAATTCGAGCGGAGGCTGGACCGAGAGCGTACTGTATAGTTTCTGCTCCCTCACGAAATGCCAAGATGGTGAACAGATCTTTACTGGCGTAATATTCGACCAGGCAGGAAATCTCTACGGCACCACCACCCACGGAGGCATTCACGATTGGGGCACAGTCTTCCAACTGAGCCCAAATTCGAACGGAGGCTGGACTGAAAAGGTGCTGTATAACTTCTGCTCTCTCTCGAAATGCAGTGACGGATCGCAACCCGAATCAGGCCTGATCTTCGACCAGGCGGGAAATCTCTACGGCACCACAGCCTCCGGAGGAGAAGGCAGCGGTAATGATGAGGGTACGGTCTTCGAGCTAGAACCGAACGCCAACGGAAGTTGGACGGAGAGCGTGCTCCACAGTTTCAACGGCCCAGACGGACTCAATCCGCAGGCCAGCCTGATCCTAGACGCAGCCGGAAATCTATATGGCACGACGCCATACGGCGGAACTGGTGGTGGAGGTACCGCCGGTGGAGGTACCATCTTTGAGCTAATGCCCGCGAGCGGCGGTTGGACAGAGAGTGTGCTCTATGATTTCTGCTCTGCTGAAAACTGCGCGGACGGACTCGAACCCGCAGCCAGTCTGATATTTGATCAAACAGGGAATCTATACGGGACGACAGTGGAAGGCGGCGCAGCGTGTAACTGCGGTGTCGTCTTCCAGCTCACCTTAGGCCAAGGCGGAAGCTGGATGGAGAAAGTGCTCCACGCGTTCACTGGCGGCGACGGAAGCTATCCCTCGGGGAGCCTAGTCTTCGATAGTACTGGCAACCTTTTCGGAACGGCACACGAAGGCGGCAACCTCACGGCCTGCCCCACTGGCGGCTGTGGCGTTGTCTTCAAGCTCGTACCAGAGTCGAAGGGCGCGTGGCACGAGGCGGTGCTCCATGACTTCATGGCCCACCCCGGAGCCCTTCCAGCTGCCGGCATGATATTTGATTCAGCGGGAAATCTCTATGGGACCACTAACGGCTATAACTCGCCGTTCAACGGCTCCGTGTTCGAGATCACGCCGTAGTTTGCTGTTGTAACATCCCCGTTACACCCAAAACCCCCTCAAAACGTGCGGTGGCCTGATTTCGTCAATATCAAGGGATACAATTCCGAACTGTGACGAAGAACCGCACAAAAACGCTATGGCTGCCTGCTCTTGTGAGCCTGACCGGGTCAATGTTGTGGCGCTTCGTGTTGCAAAGATCCTTCCCGCCATCGCAGCCGCTTTTAAACCACGCAGGACTCCCGCTCGCGTACCAGCTTCTCTGGCTTGCCGCCTTGCCGTTAGTTGGCGCATTGAGCGTGTATTTATCTCGCCGCGCCGGAGGCGACAAATTGACAGGGTTCATGGCGGCGCTGTCCCCCTCGATCGTAATGATCCCGCTCTGGCTGGCATTAGCGACCAAGATGAGTCACCCATCTCCCCGCCAGTGGTTTGGCTTGCTTTGCGGCGTGCTGAATTGGATTGTTACCCCTGGTATCGCTCTCTCATTGGGGGCGTGGCCTCTGCTGAGGACCCAGAACCCCAAGAACACAGGCAATGTCACTCACTAAACCATTCTGAGAATCATAAGGTCTGAGGAGAAAGTGACCGTCGAAGGATGCCTTTGCGTCGCCGAGCTACTTTCGGCAGCGGGCGAAAAATCCCGATTACGCTCAAAACCCCTCAATGAATATAACGGCCTGTTTACAGCAGTCATGCGTTCCTGTCGCGTCGCTTACGGCGAGATCTGGAACGCCGTACCACAGTCGCCCGCGCAGCCCGAGCCGGTACCGCCGTCTTGTCAAGCGCCACGATTTCCATTTGGTATGTTGACAATGCGTTATCAAAAATGATTTTGGCAAGGCACAACGCCGACAAAAAATCCGAGAACTGAATCCATTACACTCAACGGTCGGGTTGGTTTCGCCCCTCTCGCTCGATCAGAGTCGAGGAATCTGGAGCTTTGAACGGAAACTCGCGGGCGGACCGTTGACCAGTCGTACTCAAAGTGATGTCTACGCGACGATTGCTCGCCAGCAGGATCGCCTTCATGTTGTGGAGCACCTTCTGGCGCTGCTCTGGAGTCAACTGAGGGTTCCGCTCAACCGCATCTTTCACCTGAGCTTCGTCCATATTCTCTTGCTCGCCAAATGCCTTGGTTTCGAGGTTTGCGGCGGGAACGCCGTGTTCGATCAGGAAGCGTTTGGTGCGCTCGACGCGCCGTTCAGAGAGCGCCTGATTGTATTCCGCAGAACCTCGTCGGTCGGCATGGCCTTCTAGAGTCAGGTGGGCACCCGGCTTAGTCTGGAGATACTTATTGAAATCCTCCGCAACGGAAATGAGGGTTTGCTGTTGGCTGGCAAGCAGGCCACCTTCAGGTTTTGCGATTCCAGGCTGATCGGTCGGAAAATAAATGCTGTACAAGGCAAGTCTGGCCTCCAATCCAGCAAACTCTGACGGGGGTGGTGGCGGGATCTCCACCCCGACCTGGGCGGTATCCTGGGTGCTCAGGCCACGTGTATCGCTGCACGTAGCAGTCACGGTGATCGGACCAGCGGAAGCACCGGACGTGTCCAGAGCTGCAGTGCTGCCACTACCAGAAACGCTGCCACCGCTCGCGGTCCAGCCACCCACTGTCACCGGGGCGTTGTCCGGGCTGGTGCAAGTGCAACTGATGGTTGAGGGCGCACCGGTCTGAACTGTCGACGGACTCGCCGAACAGGAAAGGGCTGGCGGATTTTTCGGCGGTTCCTTTACGGAGAAAACCGCCATACAGATGGCTTCGCCGCCCTGCTTCATCTGGGGATCAGAGATACGGACGCCAGCTGTGTACCTGCCGCCGGCCACGCCATGGGTGTCAATTTTCGCAGTATTGTCCTTGCCGGTAATCTTGCCGCCTGTGCTGCTCCAGTCGTACCTCAATGTATGCTTGGGATTGAAGTTTCTGCCAAGAGCACTCGCGCTTACCGGCTCACCAACCATGACTTCACCAGGATTGATGGTGCAATCCGCGGAGGCCGGCGGCCCGGCCGGTTCGCCACCAAACACGTAGAGGACGCCGAAGTCCGCGACCGCGTTCACATGATGGGCCGGGCTCGCCTCGTCGGGGTTGCGGTAACTGTAGATTCCAACGCGCTCGCGGAAGTAGAGCCTTTTTATCATGTGCATACGCATGTCGAACAGGGGCCCGTTCAAGGTGTAGTCCGTACCCGTGGGTATCAGATACTGCGCATTGAGACGAAACCAGTCCCGCTCGAACATGGCTCCCAGGGTAGGCCAAGTGGAATGCTCGTTGTAGTTGGACGTGAACAGATGGGTGAAATGAAAACCGCCTCCGAGGCGCCAGTGTTGCGTCACCCTCACCATCGCGATTCCCTCGGCTCGCATGGTGACGCCATTGTCGAGGCCGTTTGGATTCGCAGTATCAGCTCCAGCCTCCGCTTCGAAGAAAACTGGATGAAGGCTTCCCCAATCGATGCCAACGTCGGCATTGTAGTACGGCGACTGAAAGCCCAGGCCGTTTGCGCCGATTCCAGCGCCAGCGTAAGGCGCCACCTGAGCGCTGCCAGCAGCGCCCAAAAAAAGGACGGTTGCAAGAAGCTTTGGGAGAAATCTCTTGGTTGATTCTTGCAATTCTTGCACCCTTCGTCTGGACGCACCAATCGCGCTCTGTGATTAAGCGGCTTCGATCTTTGGCAAGTGTACCTATTTGAGACGCCATCGCTATTTACCAATGCAGAACGTGCTGAACTCTCCGGGAGGGGTTGATGCGGTAGTTTCGCAGATGAGAACTACTGGTTCTGGCGACTGCTGTTATCTTCCTGTGTTGCCCAGAACCAAAGTGGCAGGGGAGAGTGCTTCAAGGTGTGGATTAAATCGAATGAACAGAGCGTTGCCCGTGGACAGACATCCAATCCGTATGGCATGGTGACGGTCTCTGCAAACGTCCAGTAGGTCGCACCAGCAAAGTTTTTTGATGCGTGCATCGCGATTTCTGCAGTGAGCTTCCCGGCTTGAAGGGGTACCGGGATTGGAAAGCCACTCCGCTCAAATTGGACGTGGACGCCCTGACGTAAGCCAGTGCAGTGAGCATGCGGCGGTTTGGTGCGAGCCTGCTTCCTACGAGTGACGTGGCGGGTCCGTCCTCTTTGCTTAACTGTTGTAACATCGCGATTACACTCATTG
>CAVOKS010000013.1:0-73996 GCA_963696565.1 uncultured Acidobacteriota bacterium
CGGTGCTGACCGACACGGAATGCGCGATCGCCATTAAATTTGTACTGCTGACGATGTTCAAGGCGGTCAAGAAATCCGTTGCCGTAGGAAGCTTCGAAAGCCAGCCAGGATTGCGGGCTGGGGCTTAGTCCTGCGACTACATCGAGGTCGCGGTAATCCCCCGTGACCGTGATAAATGGGTCGAGGTGAGAGCGCAGGCCATAGGTCGCAGCCAGATTGACGGAGTGATTGCCTTCGCGAACGTTAAATGCTCCGCCGTCGATCTGCACACTTTCGATTACTTCGGGAATAAATATGTTGGGATCGGCATAACCGTTGCCGTGCGCGTTCGCAGACAGATTATTGGGCACGAGGTAACTGCCTACCGCGATGTACTGGGCGATGGGCTCGCCGTGATCTCCAGCGACGCCGGGGGCAAAATATTGGGGAGCTTTGATGCCGCTGGAGGCGGTTTCGATGGGGTATCCGGGGATGGAGACGGGCGCGCCGGGACGGCCGGGATTGGCGTCGAGAAGTTCCTGACGGACAAAAACTTTTTCTCCAGGGTCGGGCGAAAGCACGTCGGATTCATTCACGTCGGCGGTGACGGTGACGCTTTCGATCCGCGAAGAGAGTTGGGTCATCTGGATCTCAATCTCTGGATTGCCGGTTGAGCGGATGGTAATGGAGCGGGTTATGGGCTGGAATCCGGGAGCGCCAGCTTTGACCACGAACTCACCCGCGGATTTGACCTTCACCAGAAATTGTCCATGCGAGCCCGATGTTGTGCGAACCAGAACTTGATCGTGATCGACGAGCTGGACCGAGGCGTCAGTCAGAGGGTTTCCCTGGGGATCGAGTACACGACCCTTCAGAACAATATCTTGGGCTATCAGGGCGCAGGGCGTCAGGAGCAGGAAGAAAGCGACGATCTTGAGCCCTCGCATATTGCGTTTTCTGCTTTCTTTCCGAAGCTGGCACGAACACTAGAGGCGAGGTTTCCGCCTTTCATCTATTACGGTTCTCGCTGAGAGTTCGGATTGCGAGGTTTGTTGATTCCCACTCAGTGGTGCAACAGGAACCACGCTGCGTCCCGCATTCTCTAACCGGACAAAGGCACAGAAGTTCAAAGGGTGAATCCTGAAGGCCAACGTTGACGCCGCGAATACGTATTTTACGTGCGCTTCAAAGGGGAGAGCAAAACTCGCTCGGTTAGGACGGTAAGGCCTGCATTCGGGGGGATCAATAAAACAGGCCCGAGAATAGTCGGGCCTGTCCGGTCGACGAATTTGTTCCTGCGTGATTAGTTCATGTCGGCCATGGTGTATGAGCTGAAAAACAAGAAGAAGTTCGACGGGGCTTCGACGGCTTCTTTCGCTTTTTCTGCCTCGCGGATCGCCGCTAAAGACGTAATTCCGCTGCTGCCGTCCTGTGGCGGCCAGTCACTTTGCTTGAGGACGAGCACAGGTATTACTTGCCACCAGATTGCTTTTATGTTGATGTCCTGGTTGATAACAACGTGACTGTGGTTGGGGGTTGGTAGAAACACATTGGAGATAGGGGGCGGAATGTATCCCAGCGCCGCAAGCACAGGGCCGAGATCAAGGCGCGAGGCATGCATAGTGCACGTGCCTGGCCTGAGGTTGGCGTCGGGGCATTGCGTAAACACCATCGGCTTGGCTTTGAATCCTTCTGGAATGGCGCCGAACAGTTTGATTAGGGTCTTTCCGAGGGCGGGGCCGCACAGAGTTCCCTGAACAACATCCTTGCAGGAGATGGCGTCGTCGGGATTCTTGTCGTTATCCACGGAGAACATCGGCACTAAAACGTAGAGAGGCTCGGTGGTGTTGGCCGGGTTTCCCTTTTGTCCCGGTGGATTAATCGAAGGCTGGGTTCCTACTACGCAGATGGGCGTTTGCATCTCTCCCGGATCAGAGGCTGCTTTTATCTTGTTGTAATTCAAGTCGTCGTTGGGCTGGTCGATGCAGTCGAAATTCTGGGTATAAGTGAACTTCAGTACTTTTCCTTCACCAAACCCCTGAGTTTGATTAGCTTTTATTGGAGCTGTTTGCTGAGCTAAGGCAGATCCCGCGATTAAGGCGACGGCCGAGAAAATCATCAGCCGAGAAATTAGGGTCTTCATTCACTTCCTCCGTAGCGCTCCTGGGAGCACTCCAATGTAGGTACGAGTTCGGTAGGGAATTGGATTGCGTCTGCGAAAAAAGTATGGGCGGAAGCCCTTCGTCAGAGACTCAATGGGGAAAGGGCGGGCGCAGAATCGTTACTCCGCTGCAGTTTACGATCAAAGGCAGAGAACAGGACTGTCCGCTCTATGCGCTACTTCAGCTCGTGTTCGAAGTGATCTTCGATCAGGTGGAACAGGTGATCGCGATCTTCTGAGCCGCGAATGCTGTGCGTCTTGTTGGGATAGACCATGAATTGAAATTGCTTGCCCGCCTTGATGAGAGCTTCGACCATCTGAACGCTGTTCTGGAAGTGCACGTTGTCGTCGCCAGTGCCGTGCGCGAGCAGCAGCGAGCCTTGCGATTTGTCGGCGACTTTCGGGAGATTCAGATCGCTGTAGCTGGTCGTGTTCTTGTCGGTGGGCAGGCCGTTGTAGCGTTCGGTGTAGATGGAATCGTAGTTGCGCCAGTCGGTCACCGGGGCAACGGCGGCGCCAGCTTTGAACATGGAAGAGTGCGTCATGGCGTAAAGAGTCATGGATGCGCCATTGCTCCAGCCCCATATGCCCACGCGGCTGCGATCAAGCTGCGGAAATTGCACGAAAAGCTGATCGAGGGCGGTGAGCTGGTCTTTCAGTTCAATCGCGCCGTACTGATGACGGATTGCGGTCATGAACTTGCGGTCGCGTGCGGGAGTACCGCGATTGTCGACGGTGAAAATGGCGAATCCTCGCTGGGACAGAAGTTGATGAAACAGGCCGGAAGAACCGGTCCAATCCTCGATCCAGCTATTTCTGACGAGCTGGGCGGCGGGGCCACCGTAGATATTTACGATCACGGGAATCTTATCGGCTGACGCGCTTTCTGGAGGAAGCAACAGTTCGCCATACAAGATGGTACCGTCATCTGCTTTGAACTCCAAAAACTCGGGCGCAGTCAATGCGTAGTCGTCCACGTTACGGGCGTCCCACACCCGCCCGCAGTCACCGCGGGTGCTGCAAACGCGCAAACGCGGTGGCGTCATCAAGGCGGAAAACTCGTCTATGTAGTGTTTGCCATCATCCGCGAATATGGTGTGATGGGTTCCATGTTCGTCGGTGATCGGTTCGAATCCGGAGCCGTCCAGCTTTACAGCGTAGACCTGGCGCTCACGGGGATCGTTCACGTTGCAGGTGAAATAGACCATGCCGAGGGCCTCGTCGACTGCCTCAACGCCAAGCGCTTCAAAGGCGCCCTTGGTGAGCTGACGTTCTAGCTGGGCATCTTTCGCAAGCGGATTCTCCTTGTCGAAACTATAGAGATAAAGCTGGGTGGTTCCATCGCGCCAGCTCGACCAGAGGAAACGGTCTCCCGACTGCAAGAACGTCATGTCATCGTTCACGTTGACCCAAGCGTTAGCGGCGGTTTCCGTCAATACTTTACGGGAACGACCAGAACGGGCGTCGATGAAGTAAAGGTCCAGGTCATCTTGGGCGCGATTCAGCACTTCAGCCCAGAGCACTCCATCGCGAACCCATCCAAAGCGCGGGATATATGCGTCTGCATCGTCGGTTAAAGAAATCCACTTAATATCACCGCCGGACGCGCCGACCACCCCCAAACGCACGACGGGATTGGGATCGCCGGCCTTGGGATACTTTTCCATGTCCACGGTGGGATGCGTAGGCATCCAGTCGGTGATTGGATAGGTTGGCACTCGAGTTTCGTCCATGCGGAGGAAGACGATGCTTTTGCTGTCGGGCGACCAGAAATAATTGCTGCGCACGCCCAATTCTTCGGCGTAGACCCAATCGACCTCGCCGTTCAGCAGGTTGGCATCTTTCTTTTTCTCGTCTTTATCCTTGTTGTCTTTGTCATCTTTGTCGCGGGTGAGCTGGGTTTCGGCGTCGCTCGACAAGTGGCGTACATAGAGGTTGTGTTTGCGAACATAGGCCAGACGGGCACCGTCGGGGGAAAATTTGGGATCGCCATTGGCGTCGGGCGACGCGCTGAGCTGGACGGCGGTACCGGTTTCCAGCGAGTAGAGCCAGAGCTGGCCTTGCGGGACAAAAAGCAGGTGTTTGGAATCGGGAGCCCAATGGTACGGATCGACGTGATACCGATTGATCCGTTCGATCTCGCGCTCATCTTTGATTTTCTCGACGGGAGGAGCAAGCGTGGCCAATTTAGTCTCACTGACCAAGAGGCTTTTCTGGCCTGCGGCTGCATCCACCAACCACAACTCACCGTGTCCGCCGGAGTCGTCGCGCTGGATGTAAGAAAATTTCGTGTGGTCGGCAGTCCACCGGATGGTCTCTGGCGGACGTCCGGTGATACCGCCCGCGGCGAAGATGGCTTCAATAGTCAGAGGTTTCTTAGCTGAGGTGGTGGGAGACTGCGCGCCCGCGAGAGGAATTAGCAACCAGCAGATCAGAGTTTGACAAACGAGTCGGGTCACCAGGCATCTCCACGCATGAATTTGGCCATTTACGTTAAGGCTGAGAAGTTTACACCGGGAGGGTGGATTCATGCATCGCGTTGCCCAACTCCCTATTTCCCAAATTTCCGCCCCTCCTGCCATTCCTGGGAGTGAAACGACGAGGAATCTGGGTTCCACGGTCTAAGGGAGAAACCTGGGATCCCTTGCTGCGCCCCTGACGACAAGAGGCGGGGTTGTCGGGCAAGGAGACGTTGCAAGCAACGTCCCTACTGCGTGCGTGCTAAAATCGTAGAAGTTCTACCCTTGAAGATGCTTCCTGACGTGCAAAACCTGATCGCATTGCAACAGGCGGATCGCGAAATCCTACGCCTGAAGGAAGAAATCGCCGCTCTGCCCAAACGGGTGGCTGCCATCGAAGAGAGGCTGGCAGGAACCAAGGCAGTTCTGGAAAAGGCGAAAAGCGCCGTCAAGGCCGACGAAACCGCCCGCCGCAAGTACGAAAGCGCGATTTCAGACCAGCAGCAGAAGATTTCCAAGTACCGCGACCAATCCCTCGCCGTCAAGACCAACGAACAATATAAAGCTTTGCTGCACGAGATTCAGTTCGCTGAGCAGGACATTCGCGCCAACGAAGACAAGATCCTGGAGTTGATGGTCAATGCTGAGATCCGCGAAAAGGATGTCAAGGCAGCCGAAGCAAAGTTGAAAGCGGAGACTGCGGAGATCGAGAAAGAAAAAGTCGAGGCTCGGCAACGGACTGCGGAAGACGAAAGGGAGTTGGCCGAGTGGAACGCGAAACGCGACACGGCGCGAGCCGGAGTGAGTTCCGATCTACTGCCACAATATGACCGCGTGGCGCGGCATCGCGGAACGGGTCTTTCCGAAGCGCGCGATCACAAATGCATGGCGTGCCAGGTCATGCTGCGGCCGCAGACCTACAATGAAGTGCGCGCCGCAACCCATGTGGTCGTCTGCGAATCGTGCCAGCGGATTCTTTACCACGATCCGTCGCATGATGAGGAGCCAGACCCTGTCGTGGTTGCAAGGCGGCGCAGGGCCCACCCTAAGTTTGAATCCAGCCAGGCCTGGTATTTCCGTCCCAGCTTCGAGGATCACGGGGAAGTGTTCCTGGTCTATCTCAACAACAAGGGAGAATCGAGCCGCCACGTATTCGATGGCTCATCCGGGCGTGGCGTTGGCGATGTCCTTGTCCGTGAAGGCGAGTATCGGCTGGCATTTCCTGAAGACTTCAGCGACGACGTCATCCGCCTGAACGGAAGTTGGACGGAGTCTGAACTTGAGGAATGGGGGAATGAGCTCCCCACGGCAACGCTCGACGCGCTGCATCGAGATCTCGATCTGGCGCGAGTGGAATCGCGTAAGCGGGGTCACGCAAGGACCGAGGCCATGGCTTCGGAGCATCCCGCCGCTAGCTGAGCGTGCAGTCTCCCCGTTTCACAATTCCCACGCGATTATAGGAATAGCTCTGCCAGTTCATGGGGCTTGTCTATGGTTAAGTCAGGCGGGGCTTCGCAAAGAGTGTGCGGCGCGAAGCCATAAGTTACGCCACAGGTCCAGAGGCCGGCGTTGCGGCCGGTAATGACGTCGACCGAGGAATCGCCAACCATCAGAGTCTCTTCGGGACGGGTCCTGGTTTCTTTCAAGATCGTCTGCGCGCCTTTGGGATCGGGCTTCTTGGTGGAAAAGCTGTTTCCGCCGTAAACGTGGGTGAAGAATCCGGCAAGGCCGAGCGCTTCCACGATGGCGCGCGAAGGAATCACGGGCTTGTTCGAAAGCACCGCCATCTGCCGGTGGACGCCGTTGGAGTTGTGCAGCACGGTCAGCATGTCTTTGACGCCGTCGTAAACGTGCGTGTGGTCGAGCTTGTGAGCGCGATAGTAGGTGAGGAAGTGTTCCAGCCCCGCTTTTATCACGCCTTCATCCCGGGGGTCGCCGAGCGCGCGACGAATCAGAGTCGGGGCGCCATCGCCCACATAGGAGGCGATCACGTCGCCGGGCAAGTCGGTGCGTCCGAGATGCCTGAGCATCGCGTTTACCGAGTGGATGAGGTCGAGACGCGAATCGATCAGGGTTCCGTCGAGATCGAAGATCAGCAGCTTGATCTGGCTGGGTTCGAATTGGCGTTGGAACCTGATCATGCGCTCTCAGGATAAATGATGGAAGAAGCCGTCAGCATTCAACCGCGCTGGAAGCGGACGCGCCAATCGTGTTAGGTTTGGATTCTTGGTGATCGGAGGATTGGATGACAATCAGCGAAGGGTTATTGCCGGAGTTTGATCAGGAAATGGCCAGCGCTCGACGAACCCTGGAACGCATTCCCGAGGACAAGCTGGCGTGGAAGCCGCATGAAAAGTCGATGACGCTGGGGCGGCTGGCGGGACATGTGGCAGAGTTACCAGGCTTAGGGGCGGCTGCGATTACGACCGAGAACCTGGATTTCGCTAACCGGCCGGCAGGATCGAAGCCGCTGGTGGCTGAATCACAGAAACATGTCCTGGAGATTTTCGATAAGAAAGTGGCGGAAATGCGCGCGGCCATTGCGAAGACAAGCGATGCCGAGTGGGCCAAGAATTGGAAGCTGTCCGCCGGTGACAAGGTATTTTTCAACGGGCCCAGGATCATGGCGCTGCGCAGGATGGTGATGAACCACATCATCCACCACCGGGCGCAGCTGGGAGTGTATTTGCGCTTAAATGACGTTGCTGTGCCGTCGGTGTATGGGCCTTCGGCGGATGAAGGGAAATAGTCGTTGCCTCTGACCACTGGATCGTGCTGCCCGGTCTGTTCGTTTACGGCGACACCTCGAAGACCGTCCCGTAGCCTCCCGAGTTGCCGCCATCCTCAGTCGTGCCGTAGAGGTTTCCCAATGCGTCGAAGATCAGGCTGGCGGCTGGGTCGCCGCCATCCGGGATACCCCGGAAGGTGTAAAGGACAGTTGGAGTCCACTTGCCGCCCTCTGTTACAGGACGCTTTAATCGGACGACTGTACCGCGATACCTCGCGCCCTCGGCGGTAGGGCCGTAAAGGTCTCCAAAGGAGTCAATATCAGCCCTGCGGTGAAAGCACCTGGCCCGTTGTTGCTGAACCAGTGCAGGACGATTTCTTTCCATCCCCCTCCGCTGCTTGGCGTTAATTCAAAAGCAATCTCCTCCTCCGCTGGGGTTGCCACCTCCGGCGGTTCCGTAAAGCGAGCCTTTGGCGTCGAGAATCAGTCCGCCATTCGGCTGCGCACCATCGCTGCCACCAGTGAAGACATGCACTTGCTCTTCCTTCCATACTTCGCTTTTCTTGTTCGTAGGCTCTAGCTCAAATGCCGTTCCGCAGCCTACGGAGGCACCGTACCTACAGTTCTGATTTCCGCCAGCAAAAGTAGTCCCGTAGAGTGCTCCGGTAAGGTCGAAGACCAGCCCGCCGTTCGGATTGGCTCCGTCCGTGCCTCCCCTGAAGCCGTGCAGCACCTTCTCCGTCCACTTGCCACCCTTCGTCTTCGGCGGACTTAGTTTAAAAATCGTTCCACAGTGCTGGTAGAAAGACGAGTTGCACGATCCGTAGCCGCCTCCGTACTGCGTCGCGCCATAAAGGTTTCCCTGCTTGTCAAAGACCAGATCGCCAACCGGAAGCTGGCCATCGGCGTCGCCCTTGAAGTTGTAAAGCACGGTCTCGGTCCATGCCCCACCCTTTTGCGTCGGAGGCGACAGTTCGTATACCGTGCCGCAGCCCACCCGGCTGCCCAAGAGAATGCAGTCGCCCGTTCCGTCGTAGCCAGTTGTGCCGTACAGATTGCCCGCTTGATCCAAAATTAATCCGCCAAACGGAGAAGCCCCGTCGTTCGAGTCACTGCCTTTGAAGACGTACAGCACGGTTTCAGTCCACGGATCGCCACTTTTGGTTGGTGGCTTCAGTTGGAAGACAGTGCCGCACTGAAACGGCCCACGGCAGGACGACGAGCCGCCGTTCGTAGTTACCCCATAGAGATTGCCTTGCTTATCGAAAACCACGCCACCAGCGGGCTGGTAACCGTCTGTGCCACCCTGGAAGCTGTAGAGCACTTTCTCCTTCCACTCGGCGCACGCGGTCGAAGCCACCATAAGAATAAGGAACAACAGAAGCGGGCGGCTTACCAGACGGGAACACTGTTTGTAAGTCATCGTGAAATCTCCAGCGTGCCAGGGCGCGGCCAGCGCGGGTTCCGGCGATAGTACATCCGATTCCCTTTGGCCGTCCACATAGAAGATTCTATGGGCCCGGGCCTTCCGTTCGTCTCCGACCGACGACCTCAGCCGCCACAAATCTTTACATTCTGCGCCGTTTCTTCCGCATCCAATCATTTAACTAACCAGTTAGTAAGTGGAGCAGGGAGGACAAACGAATGACAACTTTTCGCCGCAAATTGGGTTTCTTCCTTGCAGGGGATCGGAGGGTACAGTTTATGAAAGCGTTTCTTCGTAGTTGTGGTTGGTTTGTTGGATTGGCCGCGTTAAGCCTGAGCATGGTCGCGCAAACCACCAGCGCAAGCCGCTACGACGCCACAATTCAAGCCAAGGTCACGCAGCAACTCGCAAGCAAGAAAGAATTTCGTGACGTCACAGCCACGGTTGACGATGGCATCGTCACCCTGAACGGCACTGTGGATCTGTATCAACAGAAATTGGATGCGGCCAAGAAAATCCGCAAAACCGAAAAGTTGCAGGGAGTGCGAAACCTGATTGCGGTGAATGGCAAGAGCGTTCCCGACGCTGAACTCACGGCGCAACTCGACCGCAAGCTGTACTACGATCGCATGGGATACGACATCGCATTTAATTTCGTGACTGCCTCGGTCGAAAATGGCGTGGTCACGCTCAATGGCGAAACCCGCACCGAGGTTGACCGCGACTCCGCCCTGGCGCTGGTGAACGACACTGCTGGAGTGAAGGACGTGGTGAACAACATGAAAGTCGCCCCGGTTTCCGGCTTCGACGATGAAATCAGAATTCGCGCGCTGCGGGCCATCTATCACGATCCCGCGCTCGGCCAGTACGCGATTGATCCAGCGCGGCCGATCCGCATCGTAGTCGATCGCGGCAACTTGAGCCTCTACGGCGTGGTTAACAGTTCGATGGACAAAACGATCGCGGGCATCCGGGCCAACCAGGTCTTCGGTGCCTTCAGCGTAAAGAACAACCTGGAAGTGGCCGGGAAATCGTAATTGCCCACGGACCAGCTTGATCGGAGGACGGAGGTTTCGGCCGTGCCTTTTTTTGCCGAACGAAGAAATCCGAGCCACTAGCCCTCCAAATGCACGGTTTTTATAAACCGAAGCTCAAATCAAAGTTTTGAATCTACGATAGATGTATATGCATCTATCGTCATATGAACGAAGCCAACCGCACGCTTCCCGACCTGCTTTGCATGTGCGGGAACTTCCGCCGGGCGTCGCGGGCGCTTACCCAGTTGTATGACGACGCGCTCCGCCCAACGGGTCTGCGAGCCACTCAATTCACGATTCTGCAGGTGCTGTCGCGAGCCGGAGAACTCTCCCAAGGGGAGCTCGGGCAAATCCTGGCCATGGACAGCACAACCCTCACCCGCACGCTACGGATTATGAGCCGGGAGGGATGGATTGCAGAACGCCGCGGCGAGGACCGGCGCGAACGATGGCTGCGTCTGGCCAAGGCTGGCCGCGATCAACTCAATCACGCGCTTCCCCGCTGGGAAAAAATGCAAGCGGAGTTAGAGCGTCAACTGGGCGCAAAACGCTGGCACGATCTTCACCAGTTGAGCAACGAAGTTACGGCCGTACTCACGAGAAAAGGAGATCTGTCATGAAAAACACAAGTTATGAAAGATTGACCGCCGGGCTGATCGCTGCATGGTTCGTCTTTGCATTTTCGGCCGGGGCTCTCCACGTATTCCAAACTGATCCTAAGCCTCCCGCCGCTGGCGCTTGGTTTGGCCGGGTTGATCCCGATCGTCGCGTTTCTATTCTGGTTTGCGACATCGAGGAGGATTTCGAGAATTCACCTTGTCTTTGAATCCACGCAGCTTGACCGTCGTGCAGTCCTGGAGGATTGCCGGCTTGGCGTTTCTTGCTCTCTATACGGTCGGGCTGCTGCCGGGGTTTTTCGCTTTGCCCGCAGGTTGGGGTGACATTGCCATTGGAGCAACCGCGCCCTGGGTAGCGACCGAAACTCGTGAAACTTCAGCCACCGGCGGAGCTTTATCTTCTGGCAGATCTTCGGGATTTTCGATCTAGTGTCGGCGGTTACCCTTGGGACCACCGCCCGGCTGATCAGCCCCCATGGCCGACGACTGCGCTAATGACGGTGCTGCCCTGAGCCTGATTCCCACCTTCGGCGTCCCGCTGTTCATTATGCTTCACGTGATCTCCATCGCCCAGGCCAGGCGTTGGAAAAAGCTTCAGTACGAGTATGTCGAGGAGCAATTACCGGCTTCGGCATAAGCAAAGCCAGGGCCGGAGGGGTTAGCCCATCGCCGGCCCTCGAGATTTTCCTTGTACGGTGGGGCCTGGTAGGCCCGAAGGATCTCGAGGATCACAACCGGTTAATCAACGCCGCCACATACCCCGCCCCAAATCCATTATCAATATTCACCACGCTCACATTCGATGCGCAGGAATTCATCATCCCCAGCAACGCCGCCACGCCCTTAAAGGATGCGCCATAACCGACGCTGGTGGGAACCGCGATTACAGGAACGCCAACCAGCCCGCCAACCACGCTGGGCAACGCGCCTTCCATCCCAGCGCAAACAATGACCACACGCGCCCTCGTCAACGTTTCACGATTCGCCAGCAAGCGATGAATGCCGGCCACGCCCACGTCATAAAGATGCTCAACATCGTTGCCCATGATTTCGGCGGTGACGACGGCTTCTTCCGCTACCGGAATGTCGCTGGTTCCGGCCGAAACGACGGCGATGGTTCCCTTGCCATATTTCTTTTTGTCGCGTTGCAAAACGATTGCCCGCGCCAATTCCCGGTATTCCGCCCGTCGCACTTTCTTCTTAACCGCGGCGAATTGCTCTTTCCCGGCTCGAGTCGCCAGAATATTGCCCTCATGCTGTGCCAGCCGCGAAAATATCTCCGCCAATTGCCCCGGCGTCTTGCCCAGTCCGAAAATCACCTCAGGCATTCCTGCGCGCAGCGCGCGATGATGATCGACCTTGGCAAATCCCAGATCTTCAAACGGCAAATGCCGCAGGCGTTGAACCGCTTCGTCGGGAGAAAGCTTTCCTCCGCGCACCTGCTCGAAAAGTTTGCGAATGGATTCAGAGTTCAAAGAAGCACTCAGCAGTCAGCACTCAGCATTTAGTCGTCTAGATTAGCATCCCGTACGCCGACCGCGATTTTGAGGACCACGATGCGCAACGGAATGGCGGGCACCAGGATTTGTGCAGTGAGCGGTTTTGCTGAATGCTGAATGCTAAGTGCTAAGTGCCAAATGCTGAGTGCCGATCGATGTCACCGAGCGACGCACACGGCTTCTTGCGGCTGGCGCGAACTTTTCGTGCGACTTCAAAGCAGGTCGCTCGCGCTTTCCCCGGTTCCTCGATGCGCGCCAGGAACAGATGCCGAAGGACGCTTCGGCTCACGCATCCCCGCAAATAGCCGTCGTAAAGCTGGCTGCCTAAGGTGTAGCCCAACTTCTGGGCGAGTGAGTCGAATTTGATTCGATCGCCGCGCAGTGCCTCATGCATCAGTCTTTCGCAAGCCGCCCGCGAAAATTCGCACGCCTCCTGATCGCCGATCGCGGGCCGCGCGGGATATAGCACGCGTGACCCAAAGTAGGCCAGCGCGTGCTCGAGCGTCCGAGCATAGAACCTGTCGCCACGCTGGATATCAGGCTCGCCAGGTGGCAACCGCGTGTCCATTGCGATCGCAATGGTAACCCCCGGCAAGCGTGATGCAGGAAACGGCGAAGCCTCTTCTGCCGCGCACGTCATCTGAAATTCACGAACATAAAAAGCATTGATCGCCGGTAGATAAACGCTGCCTCGCGATTCAACCTTCTGCAGCATGGCTTCGATTCGCTCCGCTTCGTCAGTCACACGCGAAAGCAGACGACGCAAGCGCGCGTCGGAAGATCCGCAATGCACCTCGGGCAACAGATCGACCAGAAACTTCGGCTGCGTTCCGTTGTGCGGCGAATAGCGGTTTACATCAAGAAAGCGCAGCAAGCTATCGATGAGGTTGTAAATCGTGGGCGCGATGTCGGGTGGCTGCTCGTCTTCCTGATTCCATCGCGCCAGACAGAGGCGATAGCTCTCATACTTTTCCAGCGGCGTGGAATTAAAAACGCAGACGACGTCATCGCTTACCCGGACCGCCTCAACCCGCTCCTGTTGTGCCTCCGTTGCTTGCCAATACAGCGCGTCTACGTTTTGCAAAACCGTGAGCACGCGATCTCCCGGCAATCGTCCACGCAGCACGCGAGGAAGATGCTGAGGTGCGAGGTGCGATTCGCCGAACAGTACCAGGATCACAGCATTCGGATGACGCTGACGAATCTCGGCGATCTTGTCCGCCGCATGCTTATCGCGGGCCCCGATTTTGCGTAAATCCTCCCTCGGCTCGCAATCTAATCCATAAACTGCGTCGGCGTGCTCGCGGGCGGTTACCAGCAATTCGTAAAAGGGGGGCCACTCATAGCTCCAGTCGAGATCGAAACGAATGCGCTGGCGCAACTCCTCTTCATCGATCTCACGTCGCCACCACTCATCGAGGATGTGCTGATGCCGAGAGAAGATCGTCTCGACTCCGAGCACCACTGGACGGTCTCCTGGTTGCGCCCGCTGCTCCAGCAGGGTCGCGGCAAAACGCTGTGCCGAGGGCAGTGCATGATAATCGCCAATCAGGATCACGTCGACCGCTCTCACCGCAGCCGCCAGCTGTTCAGCATCAATCACCGACTCGTAAGAACGAAACGCATTGCTGAAGTCCCGCAGATACTTGCGGCGCCCGCTGGGATCATTCGCCCGAACCTCCCGCTCGACACAAGCCAGCGCGTGCATCTGCGCGGCGTTGCGGCGTGATCCCAGATTGGTTGAAGTCGCCATGTAATCGTTCGGTGTGGCGCGGGCGCCCTCGCCCGCCGATTTGAGCTTCAATCCGACGGCTTGACTTGTCCGTCGCCCGCTCCCTATGCTCACTATGCTCAGCCTGTAGAGACGCAGCTAGCTACGATCTTTACAAAAGGATCCGAGGAGCCATTGCCCAACCTTCCGCGCGAGAATCTGACTGTCGCGACCACCGGAGCCAGCGGGGCTTTATTTTGCAAACACCTGCTAGCCACAGTCGAACGCGATCCGCGCATCCGCACCGTGAACTTCATCGCCTCCGACAGCGCCCTGCGCGTCATGGCCGAGGAACTCGGACTCCGCGGCCGCAGCAACCTGGTCAGCCAAATTCTCGGCAAAGCCTCCCGCAAGATTCATCAGCAATCGAACGCTGACATCGGAGCGAACATCGCCAGCGGCTCCTATCCCGCCGACGCCATGGTCGTCATCCCATGCAGCGTGGGCACGCTCGCCCGCATTGCCAACGGCATCGCCTCGCATCTGATCGAGCGCGCCGCCGACGTTTGCCTCAAAGAGCAGCGCCCGTTAGTTCTTTGCGTGCGCGAGACCCCGCTTAACAAAATCCACATCCGCAACATGTACCGTGCCGCCGACGCCGGCGCTACAGTCTTCCCCCTAATCCCGACCTTCTACAACCGCCCGGCAAGCTTGGATGCCATGGCGCGCGAGTTCGTCAACCGCGTCCTCGCCCACATCGGCCTGCCCCAGTCCAAGGCCTACCGCTGGAAGGGCTGAGGCTCTTTCAGTGAGCGGCTTGTCAACGATCTTCATCTGAACGATCGTCACTGCAAAAGATCGGATACTTTTCGAGGGAGACTTCAAGTGTAGAAACACGGAGGTACCGGGGACGAGATGACCATGGGACATGTCCTGCGGGGTTTCCCAAATCATGGGGTTAGGGCGATTTGGCCTCGCAGGGGCTTGACAAAAGTTCGGGCAAAACGGGTGTTGAGACAAATCCGATGCGTCGCCACTTTTCGCTTTGGCGACAACAAAGTTGCCCGATGCTTGGGTTTGCCCAGGTCAGGCTGTCGTGGGGCTGGCGAAAGTATCCCCGGACTCGCCGATGAAGCGGCCGCGCCATCTTTGCGTTCTCTGCAAGTGTGTGTGGTGGGATAGCGCATAGAACCTTCTTCGAGATCCGATGAGGCTCGTCGGATGCGGCCTTCGAAGCGCCCACTTTCGCAAGGGATGCGAAAGATGGGGTATCTCGCGGAAGCGCAGATGCTGTGTCGGCGCCAAGGCCAGGACGGGCGCAAGCACACACCACGATACGAACTTGAGCAATAGCACCCGCCTGATCATTTGCGCACCGCCCTGCGTCCGGCCATGAGCATGATGACCGTGATCCCAACGGTCATGGAAATCGAGATTGCTAAAACCAAGCCTCCTGCGATCATTTCAGTCATTTTCTTCTCCCCAGCCTTCCTGTTGCGGCCACCAAGTTCTCTATCCAGTCTAAACTTTCGCACGATGGGCGATGGGAGCACATCACGAGATGCAGTGTTTTTTTGCTACCACGAGAGGCTTGCAGGCGCGTACCTCGTTTAGGGGGGATCGACCGGCATGTTCTGACAAAACGGCCACGAAATGATCTGGGTTGTGGCTCGGCTCGATCACGCGGAGGTCGCGTCTTCAAGTAGCCAAAACAGTGGGCAAGACAGTGCAGGACGGGTACAGGCCTTTGACGTTGCTGAATTCTGCCTGTTAGACTGAGGAATTGTCAGCACCATCCAGAGGTATTCAGAAGGGAAGTTCGTGCGCGCAGAAACCCGCCATCAACTGAAAACGGACCGGTTCAGCCGAGCCACGATCGACGCCGCGGAAAGAACCGCGCATTGGTCGGTTGAACACAAGAACAAACTGGCTGTTGCGATTGTGATCGTGCTAGTCGTCGCGGCAGCGGCGGCCGGAACCTGGTATTACTTGAGTCAACAGGATCAAAAGGCTAGCCTGGATTTGGGCCAGGCAGTGCGCACGTTGGATACGCCGGTGCGTCCGCCGAACATGCCCGCGCAGCCGGAGGAGCCGAGTTTTGCCAGCTCCAGCGAGCGCGCGACCGCGGCGCACAAACAATTCCAAGCCATCGTGGACAAATATCCGCACACCCATTCTGCGGAATTCGCGCGTTACTTTCTGGGACTGACCTCAGCGGATCTTGGGGACAACGCCTCTGCCGAGCGTGATCTCCAGGCAGTGATTTCATCAGCCAACAGCGACGTTGCGGCGCTGGCCAAGATGGCCCTGGCATCGGTATATCGCAACACCGGCCGTAATAAGCAGGCTGAGGAACTCTACAAACAGCTGGCGGCAAAGCCCACCAGCACGGTGGGTAAGGTGGCGCTCAAGTGGAATTGGCCGCGACTTATCAGGCGGACAATCAGCCGCTTGAAGCGAAACGCATTTACGAAACCATCCAGAAGGAAAACCCCGCTAGTGAAGCCGCGCAGCTGGCCTCGTCAAAGCTGCAGGAATTGAAGTAGCTGAAAGCCTTCAGCCTTGAGCTACCAGCTGCTCAACTACGGCTCCGCCTAATGGTCATGATATAATGACCATAGTCATTTGGAGTGGTCATGAAGACGATGGCGGCTGGACAGTTCAAAGCTCGTTGCCTTAAAGTCATGGACGAAGTGCGATCTACCCGCGAGCCCGTGGTGATCACAAAGAAGGGCCGTCCTGTGGCTAAACTTGTCCCGGCGGATGGACAGCCCGATAACGTGTTCGGATGCATGCGGGGTGAAGTGGAGGTCGTGGGGGACATCGTGTCTTCGGCTGTACCGCTGGAAGATTGGGAAATCTTGCGGTGATTCTTCTCGACACCCACGTGCTGGTGTGGATGGTTGCCGACGAAGATCGGCTTTCCCGGCATGCAAAGTCTGCAATTCAAAGAGCCAGGCTCAGCGATGGGTTGGGTATTGCGGACGTCACGATTTGGGAGCTGGCTTTTCTGATTGCTCGAGGCACGCTTCGCACGCACAGTACAACTGAAAACACGGTTCGCAATTTTGTAACCCGCTCAGGCGTGAGTGTTAAGCCAATAACGGCTGAGATCGCGGTCCTTGCCACTCAGTTTCCGGAGGATTATCCGAAAGATCCTATTGACAGGCTTATCGGCGCTACCGCGAGGGCTGAGGGCATTGCCTTGATTACGCGTGATGAACGGATCCGCAGTAGTCCACTTCTGAGAACGATCTGGTAGCAGCTGTCGCTTCATATTACCTTCGTAAGCTTCATCCCGCCTTTTGCCGTGAGTCTAGTCGCCTGACTACCGGACAATTCTTGTGACTCAAATTTTCTGATCGTGAGGCTCTATGGCCGTCTCCGTTCCGCCGATTTCGTTTCTTGCTGGTTTGCGGTCTCCTCTGCGGTGCGACGGTTGGCCAGCAGGCAGACCCCGCGCCAACTGCTGGCGATAGTCCAATTCTTCTGCGGACCAAGGCCAGAGCCTGGGAGAAATGGCGCGCAAGGTTCGAAAGGACCACACCGCTGAAGTGCAAATGTCGGACGCGGACGCGAAGGAACTTTTCAAATCGGTCGATAAGATCGTCGCTTTCGCTTCAGAGGATAGCGGCTTTCCGAAGCGCACCTCCGTCAAGCGTCGTCTGGTCGGTTCGGCTGAAGTCGAGCAGTACACTCGCGACGAGCAAGCGAAGGAAGGGTACGCGCAACGTTTCGCCCGCTCTGAGATGACCATGAAGAAATTCGGCCTTCTGCCCCGGGAATTCAATCTGCGGGAGTTCATGGTGAAGGCCAATGGCAAACAAATCGCCGCTTACTACGATGACGAGACGAAAACGATTTCGATGCTGAACTGGATTCCGCTGGAGCGCCAGGCGCCAATTCTTGCGCACGAACTGACTCACGCTCTGCAGGACCAGAATTATGATCTGAAGGCTTGGCTGAATGCGGGGCAAGGCGCAATCGCAAGCGGGAGAGAAAAAGGACAGCGAATCCGAAATTGACGATGACAGCGCGGGAGCGCGGCGAGCCGTGGTCGAAGGCCAGGCGCAAATCGTGTTTGTGGATTACATTCTGGCACCCCTCGGACGCAGCCTGCAAAATACGCCCGGGTTGATTTATCAGATGGAAGAGCCAGCCGTAAAAGCCAGCGCAGACTCGCAGTTGCTGCATGACGCGCCCATGGTCCTGAGGGAAGTGGGCACGTTTCCCTATCGCGAAGGATCTGATCTTCGAAGGCGAATTACTGGAAAAAGGCGGGAAGGCGATGGCTTTTTCGGGAGTGTTCGCGCGTCCCCCTCGCAACACCCATGAGATGCTAGCAACCGACTGCTTATATCAACCGCGAGAAACTGCCGGCGGTCCGCATTCCCGACGTTCAGCAAATACTCAGCGACAAGTATGCGGTGTATGACTCCGGCGGAATCGGCGAACTCGATGTGCGCGCGCTTCTGAAGACGTACGGAAATCGAAAAGAGGCAGAAACTCTTGCGGGATCCTGGCAGGGTGGAGCTTACGTTGCGTTTCGCAGGACTGCCAAAACCGACTGCCGGAGACGCTCACAACCGCCGACCTATCGCTTTTGTACGTTTCCCGATGGAAATCGCCTGCATCGGCGGAACGCTTTGCTCACATCTATGCGACTGCAATTGCTCAGCGCTACCAAAGCGCGACGCCGCAGGCCGTTGCCTCATGCGCAGGCGCCAAGTGTCCCGCTTTCGCGGTACAGGTTCTTACCGAAGAAGGACCTGTGATCGTGCAGCAATGGGCAGACAATACGGTGTTGATTTCCGAAAGTTTCGACCAAATTACGGCTGGCAAACTGGTGGATGCGGTGCGCCAAGGGAAAGCCGAAGTGCAAGCTGACAACGTGCGATCTGGACGAACTCAGTTTGCGTCTGCACGATCTGCCGGAGTTTTCCGCATTTCAGGCTCAGGTTGGCGACACAATATTGCGTGAGTTGGCAGAATAGAGCGAAATAGTCTAGAGCTGAGTTTCAGCGGCTCTTCTCCCGAGTTCGGACTCGCCGAGGAACCATCCCGCCTAACGAACCATTTCCCTTTTCCGTGCTGGTTGAGTACGATGTCTGTCCATATCCTGATCTTCTGCTAATCATGGCAGCCATCACCCTGCGCATTAACGGCAGCGAGCGGAAAGTGGACGTCGCGCCCGAGACGCCCCTGCTCTGGGTTCTGCGCGACACGCTGGAATTGACCGGCACGAAATTTGGTTGTGGCGCCGGTCTTTGCGGCGCGTGTACTGTCCATGTGGACGGAGCGCCCGTGCGTTCTTGCTCAACGCCAGTCTCGCAAGCCACGGCGAAAAATATCACCACCATTGAGGGATTGTCGGCGAACGGGCTGCATCCCTTGCAGCTCGCTTGGATCGAGGAGCAGGTGCCGCAATGTGGCTATTGTCAGACTGGCCAGATCATGGCTGCGGCGGCTTTGCTGGCAAAGAATCCGCAGCCTTCCGATGACCAGATTACGCAGGCGATGTCTGGCAACCTGTGCCGCTGCGGGACCTATGACCGCATTCGGCGTGCGATCCATCGGGCCGCGGGAGGTGCACGATGAGCCAGCTCTCCCGGCGTGACTTTCTCGCTGCTGGCGTGGCCGCTGGAGCCGGACTCGTCATTGGTTTCTATTTACCTCACGGAAGCTCGGCCGGGAAAGACACATTCGCGCCGAATGCTTATTTGAAGATCACGCCTGACGGAAAGATCACGATCGTAGTGGCGCGCTCTGAGATGGGGCAAGGAGTCCGCACTTCGCTTCCCATGATTCTCGCCGAAGAACTCGAAGCGGACTGGAAGCAGATCACGATTGAACAAGCCGGGGCGAGTACGCTTTACGGTGATCAGACTACCGGCGGCAGTGCGAGCGTGCGTACTACTTGGGATCCGATGCGAAAGGCTGGAGCAGCCGCGCGCGAAATGCTGATCAGCGCTGCCGCTCTAGAGTGGGGTGTTCCACGCTCCGGCTGCAAAGCCGAAAACAGCGCAGTCGTGCATGCGGCGTCAAATCGCCGGCTCACGTATGGACAGTTGGCGAGCAAGGCCGAGTGCGCAGCCGATTCCGACTGACGTGCCTTTGAAGCAAGCCAAGGATTACCAAATCGTCGGCAAGCCTTTGCCGAGGCTTGATGTGCCGTCGAAGGTCGACGGCAAGGCTGAGTTCGGCATTGACTTTCGTCTCTCGGGCATGAAGTACGCTGTGCTGGCTCGGTGTCCCGTGATCGGAGGCAAAGTGGCAAGCTTCGATGACAAGGAATCCAGGAAGATCTCTGGCGTTGGTTTCGTCGGAAAGATCAGTGATTCGGCCGTGGCCGTTGTCGCTGAAAGCGTTTGGAGCGCGATGGAAGGACGGCGCGTGCTGAATGTGCAATGGGATGAAGGGTCCGAATAAGGATCTTAATTCGGCCGCGATTTTCGAGTCATTGAAGAAGTCTGCTTCCGGCAAGGCGGTCACTCTGTACTCGACCGGCGATGTATCGAAAGCGTCAGGACGCCGCATTGCAGCCGAGTACCAGCTTCCGCTGATGGCACACGCCGCGATGGAACCGGGGAATTGCACGGCGCACTTCCGCGGATCGAGCTGCGAGCTGTGGGCGCCAACGCAGGTGCCGCAGGATGTTCGCGACTCGGTGGCGCAGGCGATCGGACTGGATCCGGATCAGGTCAAGGTCAATGTCACATTGATGGGAGGCGGATTCGGGCGACGATTGGAGCACGACTACGGAGTGGAGGCTGCGTTGGTCTCGAAGAGCGGCGAATGCTCCCGTGAAAGTGCTGTGGACGCGCGAAGACGATATGCGGAACTCGACTTACCGTCCCGCGAGCTATCACCAACTCAGCGCGGTGCTCGATGGACGGGGCTGGCCGGTAGCATTCACACATCGGATTATCGCGCCTTCGATCAGCGGACAAAAAAAGTTGCCCACCGCGAATGGGGTCGATCCTGACCTGCCGGATGAGGCTGCGCTGATTTATTCTTTTCCCGCCGCGACACTCGAATATGTGATGACCGAAACCCCCGTGCCCTTGGGCTGGATGCGTTCGGTGTACGCTCTGCAAGCCGGGTTTGCCAGCGAATCTTTTATCGATGAACTCGCGGCGGCGGCAAAAAAGGATCCACTCGAATACCGGATGCACTTGCTGTCGAAAGATGAAGACATCAAATACTTCGATACGGTTTGGTATACGGCGCGGATGCGCGGTGTGCTGCAGCTAACGGCGGAGAAAGCCGGTTGGGGAAAACCGCTGCCGGCTGGCCACTATCAAGGGATCGCCTGCTTCGGTTGTTTCAGCACTTACATGGCGGAGGTCGTGGAGATCTCGATGGAGGGCGATCAGCCGCATATACATCGGGTGGTGGCGGCGATGGATTGTGGGCAAGTGGTGAATCCGAACATTCTCGAACAACAAATCAAGGGCGGCGTGATTTACGCGCTCACCAACGCTTTGCGTGCGCAGATCACGATTGAAAAAGGACGGGTGGTACAGGGGAACTTCGACGACTATGCGCCTATTCGTATGAATGAGGCTCCGCTGATCGAACCTTATTCAGTTCCGAGCACAGAGGCGCCGACCGGTGCGGGCGAGCCTCCGGTGCCGCCGCTGGCGCCCGCTTTGTGCAATGCGATTTTCGCGGCGACGAAAAAGCGCATACGCGCCTTGCCGATTTTGAGCTGAGGGCGACTTATAACATCAGTTAGACTGAGTGCTCATCCCCGGCGGCGGTGGCCCAACCGTCAACTTGAAGATTGCGATATTTCTTCCAAACGATTGCGGCGTGAGTTCGCGGAACTCTGGGACTCGACTCTGCAGTTCGTGAGCCAAATCCACTTCCCATCCCGCCTGCACGACCCAAATCGCTCGACCAGATTTCAACGGGACATCGCGCAACAGTTCATTCCACTTGGACAGGAAATTCTCAGCGGTAAATATATACAGGTCGGGACCGGCGGCAGCAATGTGGTATCCATTGCACGAAAATTGTTCCAAGCTTCCAACTGGCGCGGAAAAAGGAACCGGCTGCTCCGGGCACAAGTAGTAGCCAAGTAAGAGACGAGTCTGGTAGTCGACGAAGATCAGGTCTGACTGCGGGACCTGCGCGTGGATGAACCCCAGGGCACGAACCATCTGGATGCGGCTTTGATCTTCACGAAGAATGTAGGGCCGATGCGGCTTTCCGAACAAGTTACACACCGCGACGATCACGATGCCAATCGCGATTCCATGAGTGAAATTTTGCTTCAATAACTTCGCCAGCGAGAAAACTGACACCGGCCACGGCGAACATGATGAGGAACGCAGAATGACGCGTTCCGCCATATGGATAGATTCTTGCAATGGAGGCTCCCGCGCCGACCGCAAAGGGCAAAACGAAAAGAGCTACCAGTTGCCGGGAAGAAACGTTTGACCTTCCGGGCAAAATATTTTCTTTCCAAAGCAAGACCACTCCCGCAATGAACGCCACGAACGCAAGATCGCCGATCGCTAGTTGTGCGAATACATACTGGAACACGCCGCCGGTTCTTGCGATCGCGAACAGAAGGGGATTATCGTGCGCTGGACGATAGAAAGAATTGCCGAGCCATCCGTTGATGGTGCCGGATGCGTAATCTCCCTTCAGCTTTGAAATGTGAGAGACGTACAGAGCCGCGATGAGCCCAACAGCGCCCGCCTGCCCCGAAGTCCAAGCCACGCAGACTTGGGCTGAGGGACGGCAAGCGATCACGCGAAGCAGAGAATAGAGGCCGACCGCGGCGGCAAACAAAATCGCTGAGTAATGCGAGAGCAGAGCGAGATAAAGAGACAACGCAGACAACAGCATCACGGCCGCCGAGTTTTTTTCTAAAGCGCGCTCAAGCAGATACGCAGTGCCGGCAAGAAACAAGAGGAGCAGCGCATACTGACGCACCTCCGCCGAAAGCTCGATCATCGGTGGAAGAAAAGCCACCAGGATCCACCCGATAAAACCCGCAACAGGTCCGAGGATGTGCGTAAGCCATTTGAAGAAGATCCAGCAAAATATGGTGCCCGCGATTACCGAAGGAAGGCGCAGAACGAATTCCGAAGTACCAACTCCGCGCCACCAGTAAAGTACAAAGGTGAGAAGCGGAGGATGAGCATTTGTAAGGCTCGCCTGATAAGCCAGCTGGCATGAGGATTGATTGGCGAGAAGATAGTGGAGCGCTTCGTCCGGATTTAGAAATGTTCCTGACTGCAGCGCGCAGACGAACCAGGAAGGCTCCGGTCACAATCAACAGTGCGCTGAGATGCGAATGCGTCTCGAACCAGCTCACGGAGCGCTGATTTCCTCCCGACTGTGATCCGAGTTCACCCTGCAGGCCTTGCCGTGAGTGATTCATTAGAAGATACGAATCAACCGTTGCTGGAAGGTCGCCCGATTGTCCGAGGCCGATCTTTCCCTTCGTCTCCAGAAATGACATACAGCATCAGGATACCCAGCTCCGGCTCGATGGGATGCCGGTATCGCGGATGAGGAAAGAGAAAGTAATACACCAGCGGATAGGAAAAGATCAGCCAAAAGAAAAGCCATGCACCCGGCTTGTGCTTACGCAAAGCGCGTTTCAAACCCCAGAAGGCAAGCACGGAAGAAGCCGCGAATAAAAATTTCCTGAAGAACGCCACGACAGGATTCTCCGACACTTTCGGCACTCCGCCCCAGTAGTAGAAGAAGCGCCGTAAACTCAGGCCGGCGAATCGCGCGTAATCTTCGCGAATGTAAGCCATCGCTTCTCGTTTTCGTTCGGCCACATAGGCAAGCTCCCCGAGTTCTTCATAGCGGCGCATCTCGGAGACGTTCTTGGTTGGGTGAAGATAATCCATCCATGTGCCATCGGCACCGGGTCCGTTTCCTAATCGCAGTTCGGCGCCAAAGTTAGAACGGATGAAAACAGGCTGCCCGAAGATACGGTTGTTGCGGACCAGCCAGGGTGTGATGCAAGCAGCGAAGATGACCGACGCGAGAAGAACTCCTCCGAGCGAACGCTTATCGAGCTTGGCGCGGCGGTACCAGGCCCACAATCCGGATGCGGGCAGAAATGACAACAGGGTGGTGTTGGTGAGCGCTGCAACGCCCCACAAGAGGCCAAATTGCAGCCATGGCGTCAATCCGTCTTTTTCTTCTAACGTCAGCGTCAGCCAGAAAATCAGCGCCAGCAACAGTGCCGCGAGACTTGTTTCCCAGACCCAGCGCGTACACCAGAAAATAATGGACGGCAGCAGCGCCCAAGTCCAGCAACTCCAAACTGCGACTCTTTCGTTAAAACATCTTTTCGCGATTAAGAAAATCGGAATGCAAGTAAGCGCGGAAAAGATACTGTTAATGGTCAAGAGAAGTATGGCCGAAGTGCGACTGTAAACTCCGACGACGCGGAAAACGCCCGCGATGAGAAAGGGATAAAGCGGCGGTTCCCACGCTGTTGGCCCGGTAGTCTCGTTGAACGGATTGCTGAAACCCTGGCCTTGAGCGAGGGAGCTCCCGATCCGGCCCATCTCGAAGCCAAAACCAAAATCCTTCTCGTTAGCTGCGAGTAACTGATTGCTGGAGTGAAACCTGTAAGTATGTCCAATGATGATGTAGCCGAGGCGCACCGCGAAGGCGATGATCACGATCCAGAAAAGAGATGTCCGCGTGCGCGCCCACCAGCGCCGACGAGCGCTCAGAGCGGCAACAGTCGGAGTCGTTGTAACATCTACCATTTCTTAGATTATCGCGAGGAGCTCTAGCGGGGCCAGAGCCAGCCGAAGGTTCCGGCGGTCAGCAGGCCGTAGACGAGTCCGTCGATGACTTCTTTGATGGTCATCGACCAGGTTTGACCTTTCCAAATTCCGTCGCTGACGTGTCCCAAACCGTAGGCGAGGAAAGCGGCGGTGCCGACAACACGAAATACCACCAGATAGTTTGCGCCAAACGGAACCGTGTGCGCGGTGAGGTACGCGACGAAGAAACCGATCAGCAGGCAATAAAAGAACCACTGAACCATAAATTTCGGCACGGCAGGCGGCCCGCTCGGCATGATGGTCATAAACCCGACCGGTCCCTGCTTGTACTTTTCGATCGCGGCGGGCGACTTCATGTCTTTCGGCAGGAAGTAAGGAAAAACGTAGAGGCCTCGTTTCAGGTTGGCAGGCCGCAGCAAGGCGAGGAACTTGTCCTCGTCAGGGATCTGGTAGCAGTCGCTCTGATGGTATTTAAGCACGCACGTGCATGATGGAGCTGGCGATAAAGACGATCACAGCCGACAGAACGATAGGCAGCCAAAGAGCGGCGAGTGGAACCACGGACAGCCTCCTCGAACGCGAAGGTGAATGCCGGAATTCGCAGGCGACGTTACGCTGCCGCGAAGTGGAAGTCAAGAGGAAGGCTGGGCTTCTCGTCTTCCCCCGCTCCTTGACACTACGCTCCTGCGGCCTTTATCCTTAAATTTCGCTCCCTGGAGAAGTTACGCCTCTGAGCGTGCTTCCGCGTTCCTTTGCGGTACCAGGTGGGGGTGCGGGGGACCTCGATGCTCATCGAAATCAAAGAGTTAGAACTCCATCCGATTGATTTTGAGGAGGAGTATGGTCCGGGCGTGCTCGATTTAGGCCCGGATCTTCAGCAAAGCACGCCGCTGCACGCCGCAGGACGCGCGCAACTAATCGAGGAGCATCACGGGAAGCATCAGCTGATCCAGGATATACGGATCAACGGCGAGCTCTCCACGACACTTGAGTTGCCTTGCGCCCGTTGTCTGGAGCCGGTGATCCAAGACGTTCGGCGTAGCTTTGATTTGCTATACCGGCCGCTGGGCGCGGATGCTGGTCGGGAGGAGCTTTCTGTAACCGGGGCCGAAGCCGAAGTCAGCTATTATCAGGGCGAGGGTTTGTTGCTCGAAGATGCGGTGCGGGAGCAGGTGCTGTTAGCCGTGCCGTTGAAAGTCATCTGCCGCGAGGACTGCAAGGGCCTTTGTCCGCACTGCGGGGCGAATCAGAACCTGGAGCAATGCTCTTGCTCGGAGCCGATGGAAGATCCGCGGTGGACGGCGCTCAAGGATATTCGCAGCAAGTTGGAAGACTGATCGTCATTATCTGAAAACCGCACGAGCGAGGACGCTCGCGCCTACAAAGGAATCTAAATGCCAAATCCAAAACGGCGACACTCGAAAGCACGTACCGGAAGCCGGCGAGCTCATGATTCGCTCAAGAGCCATTCGCTTTCCGAATGTCCGAATTGCCACGAGCGCAAGATGCCGCATCGCGCCTGCCCCAAGTGCGGCTACTACAAAGGCCGCGAAGTTTTGAACGTCGAGGAAGCCAGCTAGCGCCGCCACCCCATGCCAAGCGTCATAGCCTTGGACGCGATGGGCTCGGACCGCAGGCCGAAGCCCGAGATCGAAGGGGCAATTCAGGCGGCACGGCATTACGATGTCCATATTCTTCTAGTGGGCCCGGAACCGGCTCTCCGGGCCGAGTTGGCGCGTTATCCCACCGCGGCCGGACTCCCTATTAATGTCGTCCATGCCAGCGAAATTATCAGCATGGAGGACAAAGCGGTGCAAGCCGTTCGCGCCAAGCGCGATTCGTCCATGCGAGTCGGCCTTCGTTTGGTGCGCGATGGACGCGCCTCGGGCTTCATCACCGCCGGCAACACCGGCGCGGCGATGGCTACGGCAAAAATGGTGTTGGGAGCGATCCCCGGAGTTGACCGGCCCGCGCTGGCGGCTGTGTTTCCCACGGCGATCGGCACTGTCGCCAGTCTCTTGGACGTGGGCGCCAACGTCGACAGCAAGGCGCACAATCTCGAGCAATTTGCCGTCATGGGAGAAATTTATTTTCGCACGTTGTTTGGGACGAAGCGTCCGCGCGTGGGATTGCTTTCGATTGGCGAGGAAGAAACCAAGGGAAACGAGCTGACTCGCGAAGCCTTCCAGCTTCTGCAGAAAGCTTCCGCTGAATTTCGTGGGCAACGTGGAAGGCCGCGACTTGTATAACGGCAAAGTGGACGTTATTGTTGCGGACGGGTTCGTGGGAAACGTTGCGCTGAAGATTTCAGAAGGCGTAGCCAACCTGGTCCGCTCCACGTTGAAAGAGTCGCTGAAGGCAACCATTACGCGTCAGGTTGGCGCTTTGCTCTCGCGCAGCGCGTTTGCGGATTTCAAGAAACGTCTTGACCATACGGAATATGGTGGGGCACCCTTGCTGGGAGTGAAGGGAGTTTGCTTCATCACCCATGGATCGTCGAATGCGAATGCGATCAAGAATGCGATTCGCGTGGCGGCAGAGTTTGCTGAGCACCCTATTAATGCCGAGATCGAGCGAACGTTGATCGGAATTCGGGCGTCAAGGGCAGCTCGCAGCGGAATCGAAGATGTTCCCAGCGATGTCTCTACGACCATCGCATAAACTATGACAACTTCTTCACCCACAAATGGGTCCATTGCGTTTCTTTTTCCCGGTCAGGGGTCGCAGGCCATGGGCATGAGCAAAGAACTCGCCGAACAATATCCCATCGCCCGGCAGACATTTGAAGAGGCTGACGAAGCGCTCGGCTACAAGCTCTCTCAGGCTTGTTTTGAAGGTCCCGAAGATCAGCTTCGCTTGACCGAGATTACGCAGCCAGCGATTCTGACCGCGTCCGTAGCGGCTTGGCGGGTTGTGAACGAGAACGGCTTAACGGCTCGTTTCGTCGCTGGGCATAGCCTGGGAGAATACTCGGCGCACGTGGCGGCGGGGACTCTGAGTTTCGTCGATGCGGTGCGCACCGTACGGCATCGCGGTAAATACATGCAGGAAGCGGTTCCCGTTGGTGTCGGCACGATGGCGGCGATTCTTGGCATGGAATTCGAGAAAGTCGCTGCGGTTTGCCGCGACGCCGCGCAGGGTGAGGTTTGCGAACCCGCCAATATCAATTCTCCCGAGCAGATTGTTATTTCTGGCCACACAGCGGCGGTGGAACGCGCTACTAGACTCGCTGACGATCGCGGCGCGAAGCGCGCAAAAGTCTTGCCGGTCAGCGCACCGTTTCATTGCTCGCTGATGAAGCCAGCGCAGGATCGTCTGGCCATCGATCTTTCTTCAATGGCTTTCAACAAGCCCACGGCAGGAGTTGTCTGCAACGTCGACGCCGCATTGCTCGAAGATGCCGACCGCAGCCGCGACGCGCTGATCCGGCAGGTGACGGGCTCGGTGAAGTGGGAGCAATCCATGCGCCTGCTTATCGAGCAGGGCGTAGACACTTTCCTCGAGATCGGTCCGGGGAAGGTGCTTTGCGGCCTGATGCGCCAGATCGACCGCTCTCAGAAATGTCTCAACGTCGCCGACGAAGCATCGTTGCAAAAGACTTTGGAACAGATCGCCCTCAAAGCTTGATTTCGCCGTCTTTGAAATCCTCGATGCAGCGTATTACGGTTTGAAACCCACGCTCTCCCAGAGCGGTGCGCTTTCGTAGAGCACCCCGTTCGCGACAACCGAGCGAACGCTGCGAATATTGTGAATGTTCTCCAGCGGATTGGCATCGAGGATATCGAAATCGGCCCGCTTGCCGACTTCGATTGACCCGCTGTCGCGGTCTGCATTCATCACTCGCGCGGGCACGATGGTCGCGGCTTGTAACGCCTCCATCGGCGTGAACCCGGCCTGGTTGTATAACTCGATTTCGCGATAGAGCGAATAACCCGGCACCGTCTGATCAGTTCCCGCGACGATGCGCACTCCCGCGCGATGCAGTGCGCCGATGATCGCCAATTCTTCCTGCACGATCTTCTGACCGGTCGCCGCGCGCGCTGGTGGCAATCCTCCATTGACCAGTTGGTCGCGGAGTTCCGGTGCCACGTGATCGACTCCAGGTTCGATTTTATCCGCAGGCACATCCGCGGGACGCTGCATGAATTCCATCAAGGCCATTGTCGGGTCTATGACGGTGTTGTGCTTTCGCAGGAATGCAACCGCCTGCTGGCCTGCGTCCGAATTCACGTCGAGCGAGGCCATCATCTTCATAGTCTCCTCGCGCGTCGCCTTTTTCGAATCGAAATCCTTTGGCATCGAGCAAATCGAGGACGTAGTGGATGTGATTGATCTGATCCATGCCATCGTTCACGCCTTCATACGCGTTCATGCCCTCCGGGATATGGCCGGTAACGGTCATTCCAAGTTTGTGCGCGTCGGTGCAGACGGCTTTGACATTTTCGGACTTCACCGAGCTGTAAATCTTCATCTGCTGAAAGCCCGCGTCGTGGTAGCGCTGCACCCACATCTGCGCATCGGCGGGCGAATTCACGCGTGTAATCCCGACTGCATACGGGCTATCTCCGTCCACGATTCCCGCCAGCAGCATGTGTGGGCCGAGTCCCTTGCCGCTGTTCACCGCGTCTCGCACGGCGGTGATGAACTCGAATTCGTTGCCTACATCACGGACGGTTGTAACGCCCGCCGCCAGGTAAATCGGCCCCCACTCCACCTGCTCGTAATGAGCGTGCATATCCCACAAGCCGGGAATGATGTATTTCCCGGTAACGTCAATACGCTGCGCATCGGGCGGAACTTTTACTTTTTTGGCCGGGCCAGCGGCGATTACTTTGCCGTCCCGAATTACTATGGTCGCGTTTGCGATCGTTGCTTTGCCCGTCGTGTTAATCAGCGTGGCACCGACGAAGGCGAGCGCTCCAGTTCGGTGTCCTGAGAGCCCCTGACTAAGCTCATCAAGTGCGGCCATCTCGTCGCGTGCAGCGTTGGCGACGAACTTCGAAAGCGCGGGTTCGTATTCTTCGCGCACAGCTTCGAAGTGGTCGAACTCAGCGTCGGTTGAAACCAGAGCCGCCAAGTCGTTGTTGCTATCCATCCACAGCGTTTCCAGTCCCCAGATCAGGCCGCGGATGGTGTAGCGCTCCATTGGAATGCTGCGCCCGCCAATCTCGACGGTTTCAGCGCCGCGATCCTGTATCCTGACCTCGCCCGTAGGAAGGATTGCGAGCTGTGCCGGCGAACCATGCGCCCGCCAATAGCGTATGAGCGCCATCTGCACGGCTACAGGGGCATAACCAGAGATGGTAAAAAAACTCTGCGGTGCGGCGACTGAGCGCGTGTCTTTTCCCTGGCGGATGGTCGCGCTGGAGCCGCTAAGTTCGACGTCGGAATCAATGTCCGATATGCGGGAGGTGTTGCCTTTAATAATAAAACTTTGCGGCGTATAGTCGTCCGCCGCTTTTAGCGCGGCCGAAAGAGGGACCTTCGTTCCGCGGTCGGTAAAAGCAAAGTCAGTCTTCAGCGTAAGCGAGCCGCCATCATGTGCGATGGTGTACGTCTCTTCGCCGATGGGCTGCTCGAACTTATGTAGAGTAAACTTGCCAGTCTCGTTGGCCGGAGAAGTTGTCTGCGCAAACAGGACAAACGATGAACAGATAAATAAAAGCAGCGAGAAACAAACCACACCCCGACAGCGCGAACTCTTCACGCGAATGAATCCTCCTGAAATAAGTTGTTGTAGGGAATCTTTACTCCGTGTCTTTACTCCGTAACCCAGGTCCACCAGTTTCCGCACTGTATTTCACTGGGCGAGAAAGATAGAGTTTTGTTAGATTTTTCTACCCAGACATACGCATGTTCGGTGCGAGAATTTACTGTGACCTGAACGATGACGCCGCTGCCTCCGCCGGGGCTTAGAGAGCAGTCAACAGAATAAGACTTCACTAGACCCCACTCTCCGCCCGGGCCCCAGTCGCGATAGAAGTCGTTGAACATGTACTTAGGATATTGGTTCGGATGCTGCTTCCAGTCCGGATCGCGAAACCACACCCCGTATGCATCCTCATAATTTTGACGTTGCAAGGCCGCGAAGAACTTGCTGGCTGCATTCCGCTCAGGATAATCGCGGTAGTGATAGACGACCCACGCCGTAAGGAGAACTAAAATAATAACAACGACGATACGGGTCCGACGACGACGGTCGCGCGCAGGATCGTATTTCTCTGCATCCATCAGGGTCATGGCTTCCATAAGCATAACGGAAACCGGGGAAGAACAAAAAGTTCCCGAACGAATTGGGAGATATTAAGAAATCGGGTAATCAAGTAATTTGATCAAGAGTCGGGAACGAGTGGTTTTCCAATTCCCTAATCTCTGCAGTTACTAAGGTGCCCGATTCCTTACAGGGTTCTCTTGAAGAGCGGCGTGGCAATGCTTAGCGTGATCACCGCAAAAACGGAGAGATAAAGCATGTCTGGCCAAACAGCGGCCATCCCCGTTTCTTTGAGCAGTATGGATTTGAAGCCGTGCACCGCAAACGTGAACGGGTCCACTCTCGCGATACCGCGGAGCCACCAGGGGAACGCTTCGATAGGATAGATCGCTCCACTGGGGAAGAACAGAAGGGTATTAAGAATTCCGAACATCGCGCGCGGCACCAGGGGATCCTCGATGCGCACCATAAGCAGAAACATCATGGTGTTGAGCGAGATTGACGTCAACACAATCATGATCAACAATTCGAGCGCGGTTTGCGGGTTGAAGATCGTTCCCACGCCAGCCAGGAGCGAGCCAACCACAGTGATTACGAGCCCCGTCATCACCGCCTTGAGGGCTCCGGCGGCATTCAGACCGAAGACCAACTCGGTCTTGGTGATGGGCGTAACCAAATATCCTTCGTGCACGCCCCGGGCTTTGTCATCGATGTAAAGCATTCCGCCGCCGATCATCACAGAAACGAACATCGCCAGGGTGATCGAACCGGGCAAAAGATACTTCATATATTCGATGTAAGGATAAAGCTCGACAATCTGTAAGACGGTCTGCTGCAGGATTCGCGGCTCAATCGTGGGCTGGTTGAGCGCGTTGGTGATGCTGGTGAGTTCGTCCTCAAGCGTCGAACTCATAAAGTTGTCGCTGTTATCGACCACGAGCGCGATGCGCGGCTGGTCTTGTTCGTACACGCGCCGCGAATACTGCGGCGGAATAATTACGGCGCCCTGGATCTTGCCGTTGCGCACATCGTCCATCGCCGTCTTTGGGTCGTTGTAATAGACCGGTTCGAAGGTTCGCATGTTGGCGCGAACCGAATCAAAGGCCTCGCGGATCTTGAGAGCCTGGGTGCCTCCGTCCTGATCGACCAGTCCCAGCTTGGCGTCCCGGATCTTTCCGCCGAAGGCGTTGCCCAGCACGATGAGTTGCACTAGGGGAAAAACCATCGACGCCATCATGAGCGCCGGAGAGCGAAAGAATTTGCGCATTTCGCGCTCGACGATGGCGAGAATGTGATTCATGGCTGCAACCCCGGTCTGGGCGGCATGACGAAGGCAAACGCCTTTACCAGTTCATCGCGCAACTGCCGCCCGGTGTAATGGACGAACACATCGTCGAGCGTGGTGTTCTGCACGGAGAGTGACCGGATTTTGACCCCAGCGTGCACGGCCGCTTCCACAAGTTCAGTTGTAGTTCGCGATCCGTCCCCGGTAAGGACGCGGTACATGCCCGCGCCTTCGTGTTGCACCGAGGTCACCTCGGTCAGTTTCTTCAGACGATCTTCCCAGTCCGCAGGTGCGCCATCGAATTGTGCTTCTATCACGTTCGATCCGGGCACACTGGCCTTTAACGCCGGCGGCGTATCAAGCGCAACGAGCTTGCCGTGATCGACAATGGCGATGCGGTCGCACAGCCGATCGGCCTCGTCCATGTAGTGAGTTGTGATCAGGATGGTGAGCTGTCGATGGCTCTTGATGTTGGTCAGCATCTCCCAGACTGCGACGCGAGACACCGGATCCAGCCCGGTCGTTGGCTCGTCCAGGAAAAAAATTCGCGGGCTGTGCACCAGGCCTCGGGCAATTTCGAGCCGCCTTCTCATGCCGCCCGACAAGGTCTTGGTCTGGGCCGAACGCCACTTCGTCAGGTCGACCAGTTCGAGCAACTCGTCAATTGCTTCCTTTCGCTTTTTCGCAGGGACATCGTAGAGCTTGGCGTAGATATTGAGATTCTCTTCGATGGTCAGATCAAGATCGCTGGTGAGCGCCTGCGGAATCACGCCAATCGCCCTTCGAGCTGCGTCCGGATCTTTCTGCACATCGTGACCCGCAATACGAGCTGTCCCCGAAGTAATCGGGATGAGCGTGGTCATCATCCTTATCAACGTGGACTTGCCTGCACCATTCGGTCCCAGCAAACCGAAGATCTCTTCTTCCTTTACGTTGAAGGAAACGTCATCGACGGCGGTAAAATCGCCGTATTTCTTGACGATATGTTCCACTGCGATGGCGTCGAACGCAGCGGGATCGCCGGCGGCACCGTGCCCGTTGGTGGAAACTTCATCGCTCGACCCACCGCGAGAATTGAGATCGGTGATCATGGATGCTGTTCCGCCGAAACGTTCTCTTGCGGCGTACCCTTGAGCTGATCCGGGCGAGACTAAGACTTCCGCCGTCATGCCCGGCACATACGCGCCTTTCGGATTGTCTAAGCGAACCTTTAGCACGATAGTGCGAATGTCACGCTTGCGCCGGCCTACATCGCGTTGCGTCGCAAAGTCTGCCTCGGCTGATTTGAAGAACACCTTGCCTGATGTGATTGTCCCTCCGGGCAGCCGAATCCGGAGCGTGTCACCTAGACCGATGTGATCGGACTCGGTTTCAGGAATTGCCGCGCGAACCCACGTGTCGCCGAGGTCGACGATGGTCACGATTGGCTGCCCGGCATTCAGCACTTCCCCTTCGCGCGCGGCGCGGACAGAGACAGTCCCCGTTACCGGCGCATAAATCTTGGTGTATCCCAAGCGAACTTCAGCCTGCTTCAGCATGCTTTCCGCATTGGCGACTTGCGCGCGAGTGGATTCGACTTCACTGCGGGCCGCATGGGCCTGATGAGTATTCGCAATCGCGGTATTCAGGTCGGCTTCAGCGGCGCTTACCTGCTCTTTCAGCGATTGCACCAACGCCTTCTGTGCGGCGAGGTTACTTTCCGCCTGCACCCGATCCTGATCAGAGGCAACACCCTCTTTCGCCAGTTCAATCGTGCGGCGACTATCGCTCTCCGTGCGCTGCAGAGTCGCTTCCGCCTGTAGCAATTGCGCGCGCATAGATTGCAGCCGCGCCTGCGCATTAACTACGCTGCTCGACGTGGATCCCTGCGTGGCCTGCATCGTCGACTGGGTCTCGGCCACCTTGGATTTCAAACTGTCGATAGTGGCTGCCGCCGCGCGCTCTTCCGCCTCTAATTCCGAGGGATCGAGTACCGCGATCAGGTCACCCTGTTTCACCTGGGTTCCCTCGTCAACCAAGAGCTTCGCCAGTCGGCCCTCGATCTGCGGGCTCACGATCACCTGATTCGAATCGACGGTGCCGATCAGAATCAGATCCCTGCTGCGCGGCGTGGACAGCAAGTAGTAGGTCAGCGAGATGGTGAAGATGACGCCGAGAATGATTAGAAATTTATTTCGTACACTCACTTGCGCGCTCCTCGGGGTTTTCCATTGGGACGTTGGAACAATGCCGCAGAAATTAAGTCCAGCACCGCCGCGCGCCGCGTCGCCACTCGCTCCGGAGACATGGGATCCTTCCCACTCATAAGGCGCATCACCGGCGCGCTGGTGAAATAGAAGACAATCACCGCAATCATGGAAGGAACGAAATGCAGGGGATCAACCGCGCGGAATTCGCCTGCCGCTTGTCCCTCCCTGAGAACTTGCGCTACGCGTCCAAACAACGGGCGAAAGTACTTTTTCACGATCGGCTCAAGATGGCTCGCCCTACCCCGGCCTGCGCTCATCATTTCGACTTGTACAATTCGAGGGTACAGGGGATTAGTTGCGACATAGTCGAAGTGCGCGCCGGCATAGGCAAGAATTTTCTCGCGGGGCGGAAGATCGCGAGACAAGACTTCGCCGACACAAGCGATCAGTCCGCCAAACACCTGATCGAGTACCGCGCCGTACAAAGCATCTTTATCCTTAAAGTAGTAATAAAGGAGAGCCTTGTTCACCTTGGCCGCGCGGGCAATGGCATCCGTTCTGGCTCCGGCAATACCCTCGTAGGCAAATTCACGAACAGCAGCATGCAGAATCGCAGCCCGGCTCTGCTCGGGTCGTCCGCGAGAGCCCAGACGTGATTTGGAACTATTGGACATTTATCATTAATTAACTAGTTAGTTAGATTCTATCAAAAGCCGGAAACATATGCCAGTGCACCAAAGTGCGTAGGTGAAAGTTTGTGGGAGGATTGCCCCTTGGTGACGAGTGGCTTGCTCTACTAATCTGCAACGCGCAAAACGACGCTTTTACTCTTTTCGATACCCAACTCCGCAATGTCACGGCGCGACGTCTCGATCGCCATCCGCGAACAAGCACGGGTGAGCACTCGAACCTGGTGTTTCCTGGAATCGCTCCGCGCCCATACGGCGGCGGCTCGAGCCACTCCGACGCCGTTCCGCTCCAGGATAGTCGTGATCGATCCGATATCGCTGGGACTACCAACCGTGACACGAAGATAGTGCCTGCTATCGCAATCGGCAGCCCTCGCCGCGACGCGGCCGCCGCGACTCATCGAAAATCCGCCTCGGTGGCAAGCAATGTCGACCACATCAGAAAGCACAGCGCTGGCACTGGGCAGCGAACCCGCTCCCTTGCCCGAAAACAACATTTCTCCCACCGCATCTCCGCGAATCAGCACCGCGTTATTTTCATCGCGAATTCCGGCTAATTGATGCGACACAGGCAATAACACCGGGGCGCAACCGAGCGACACAGCATCCCCGTTCAGTTCAGCGGCAGCAACATGCTTGATCACAAAACCCAATTCCTTGGCTGCCTGCACGTCATCGGCAGCAATGTCGCGGATCCCCTCTACCTGAACCGTTCCAGCATTTACCTGCGCGCTAAAAGCCAACTCGGTGAGGATTTTCAACTTCTGTGCCGCGTCGTGGCCGTCGATGTCGAGCGTGGGATCAGCTTCAGCGAAGCCTTTAGCTTGTGCCTCGCGAAGCGCAGCTTCGAACTCGACGCCATCCTCGGTCATGCGCGTCAGAATGTAATTGCAGGTGCCGTTTAGAATCCCGCTGAGCCTTTGAATGTTGTTTCCAACCAGGCCATCTCGCAGGGCGCGGATAATCGGAATGCCGCCGCAAACGCTGGCTTCAAATCCCAGGCGAACTTTCTGTTGTTCCGCCGCCTTCATTAAACTGAAACCATCCAGCGCGAGCAGAGCTTTGTTGGCGGTAACGACGTGTTTGCCGCGCGCCAGCGATCGCTCGATAAAACTTCGCGCCGGCTCGATCCCTCCAACTAATTCCACAACCAGATCGCAGCCGTTATTTAACACTTTGTCCGGATCGCTGGTGAGAAGCGCACGATCCACGCCGTGACGCTCTTTATCGAGATCGCGAACCAATATCTTGGTGATGCGCAATTCCACGCCAGAGCGCTGACGCACGAGCGCTTCATTCCTGCCCACCAACTCCACCAGGCCGCGGCCAACCGTTCCGCAACCCAACAATCCGATTTTTAATTTACGTGTCATGGCCAAACTTCACGTGGGGTCCGGGCTAGGACCGCCCCGACCTCCTTTGCGCTATACGCTCCACCGGCAATCGACGGCACCAGCAAAACCTCATCGCCATCCTGGAACGCGTAAGTGTTTCCGCCCAGAAATCGGATGTCCTCCTCGTTGACATACACGTTGAGGAACCGCCGAATCTCGCCGGCTTCATCCCGCAAGTGTTGCTTCAAATCCGGGAACTGCTGGTCGAGCGCGGAGAACAGTTCTCCCAAGTTTGTCGCCGAACATTTCACTTGTCCGGTTCCGGATGTCAGGCGGCGCAATGCCGTCGGAATTTGCACGGTAACTGTCATCTCAAGCCTCCACGGTTTCTGGAAACGTCTCCAGCGTTCTCTGCAAAAATGTTTCGAAGTCGGCGACCTTGGGCCGAATCGGCTCTTCCGCTTCGTACTTTCCGGCGAGCACGTCGGTGGTCTTCAGTCCATTGCCAGTGATGCACAGGACGGTCGTTTCGTCCGGCGCGATGCGTCCTTGCCGATAAAGTTTGCGCGCGCATCCAGTGGTTACGCCGCCAGCTGTCTCGGTGAAGATGCCTTCCGTCTCCGCCAGAAGCTGAATGGACTCGATCATTTCCGGATCGGAAACATCCTCCGCCCAGCCGCCGGTCTTGGTGATGGTCTTTATGGCGTAGTGCCCGTCGGCCGGATTGCCAATCGCCAGCGATCGAGCCAGCGTCGCCGGCTTCTGCGGCTCTATATCGGCATTCCCAGTGCTTTACTGCAGTCGAAATCGGAGAACATCCCGTCGCCTGCGCGCCGAAGAACTTCACCGCTTTCGCTTCGACCAAGCCCAGCTGAATCAGTTCGTCGAAAGCCTTTTTGATCTTCACAATCAACGACCCGCCGGCCATTGGGCACGACCACGTTGTCGGGCAAGCGCCATCCCAATTGCTCGGCAATTTCGAATCCGACGGTCTTCGAACCTTCTGCGTAGTAAGGGCGCAGGTTGACATTGACGAATCCCCAGCGATGTTCATCCGCGATCTGCGAGCACAGGCGGTTTACCTGGTCGTAGCTACCGGCGATGCGAACCAGCCGGGCGCCAAAAACCTGTGTGCCCAGAATTTTGGCCGGCTCAAGATCGGCGGGAACAAAAATCCAGGCTTTGAATCCGTTGCGCGCGGCCTGCGCGGCTACGGAATTTGCCAGGTTGCCAGTCGAAGAACACGCCACCGTGTCGAAGCCAAAGCTGCGCGCCTGCGCCAGCGCGACCGCAACCACGCGGTCTTTGAAGCTAAGGGTGGGCAAGCAGACCGCGTCGTTCTTGATGAAGAGATTCTTGCGCCCAGGCGCGCTCCCAGTTGCTGCGCCCGCAGCAGAGGCGTGAAGCCCACCGGCAAACTTGGCTGATAATTTAGCGGCAGCGGAAGCAGTTCCGCATAGCGCCACATGTTGGGAGCGCGGGCAGCGATGCGTTCACGCGTGAAACTTCCGCGCACTGCGTCGTAATCGTAGAAAACTTCCAGCGGAGAAAAACAGTCGTCGCAGATCGACCGAGGCTGGTTTCCCCAGCTCTTGTGGCATTCCCGGCAGCGCAATTCATATTTGGCCGAGGCAGGACGTAGAAACAGCTTTCGAAACACTCGCAGTAGCGCTCATCAGCAAAATCGCTTTCCGTAACTGCGGGACGAGCCGTCGAAAACTGTCTTAACCGCTTTGCCGGAAAAATTATAAGGAGGAGAAGGAACCGAGATGCTGAAAATGCGGGCACCCCGAATCTCATGTCCCCCGTTTCCGGGTGAGAGTTGACACCAGACGACCGGGAGATGACTCCCGATCCGGTTGTCGTGGCTTCTTAGGGCTCGTCCCTCAGCCACTCTTCATGAAATCCAAGGTCTGCTCCGAAGAGCAAACTTGATCGAATATTACATGGCGCCAATTGTTACGTCAAGTCGCTGGAGTTCAGAATTCGGACAACTGGGCGAAACGCCGGTTTTACGCCAGATCACAATCGGAACTTTCACTCAGGAAGTCGAATGCTTCCATCCTCCGCGATTGGAAACGATGGGTTCCATGCGACCTCCCACAAAAATCCATCCGGATCGGAAAAGTATCCCGAATAACCGCCCCAGAAAGCTTGCTCGGCGGGCTTTAGAATTCTCGCGCCCGCGACTTTCGCTTCGGCAAGAACTGCGTCTACTTCGTCACGAGTCCGGGCATTATATGCGAGCGCCATTCCGTTGAATCCCTGGCCATCGACGGCAATATTCGCATCCTTGGCCAGTTCACTGCGCGGGTACAAAGCCACAGCCATTCCGCCGGCCTGAAAAAAGACGATGCCTTCCTCGTTCGCCATCGACCGCCGCCATCCCAAGCGCTCATAGAATTCTCGACTGCGCTTTAGATCCGCCACGCCAAGCGTGATAAGGCTTACCCTTTGCTCCACAGTACTCCCTCTGGACCTCGGATCTAACTCGCTCACTTCGCCTGCAAGGCCAACGCCGTAGGGTGTTTCGGTTGGTAGAGACCGAGATGTCCGCCGCCAGGAAGTTTGATTCTGGTGATCGATCCCCATCGCTCGTCTTTGAACATCGGAACAGGCCACGCCTTTCTTCTTCAGCGCGGACATCTCAGCACTTGAGATCGTCACACATCAGATAAAGTTCGTGCCGGTCATTTTTCTCGTCGGGCTTTCGTCGGGATGAAATGCGGCTTCCGCCGGAGGCAAGGCGAAAATCAGCCATCCGTGGCCTGCATCTACGGATTTGAATCCGAGAATATCTCTGAAGAAGGCGCGATCCGCCTCCGCGTCTTTGCTGTACACGATTACGTGAGCGCCGATGATCATGTGCGAGTTTGTCCTTTCTCTTCGGAACTATTTTATCCGTATAGAAGCTTCCTCTCAGCCAGAAAGTCGCGATCACCCCGCCAGTGACTCAATCTCGCTCACCGCATCCGATGGAGAGTGTCAGGTGGACGCTGGCGAGGTCCTGCTTCATGTGTTCGGCGTTCGAGGTACCGGTCAGCGGCAGCATCCCAACTGCGCGAGCGAAGCTGAAAATGACCTGTGCCGGAGTCGCGTTCGCGCGCGCGGCCAAGCCAGTAATCAAAGGATGATGCAGCACTTCCACATTCGCGGTGAGAAGCGAAAATCCCTGATAGATAATCTTCCGTTCCCTGCAGAACAGCCGCACATCGCGGTCCCAACCGAAACGGGCGTAACAGCGGTTCTGGACAAATGCGGGACCCTCGACGTGGGCCACCCCCATCTGCTCAAGATGCCGCAACGAAACGTTGCTCACGCCGAGGAAACGAGTGCGGCCCGTATCGCGCTCCTTCCTCATCGCTTCCCAGACTTCGCTGTCAGCATCGGTCCAACCATAGCCCGAAGCGGGTCCGTGCAGCACGTAGCTGTCGACATGGTCAGTCCCAAGATGCTCGAGCGAACTGGCCATCGACTGCGCAACCTGATCTGAAAGGCTTGCGGCAGGATCGTAAGGCAGCCGGTGGTCCTGGCCTGGCTGATAAGTGAATTTTGTCTGCAAAAAGAGATCGGCTCGCGATACCACGCCCGCGCGATAAGCGGCGGCCAACCCCTGGCCTACTCCGGCCTCGAAGTAATGCCGCCGTTGGTTCGCCGTGTCGATGCCGCGAAAGCCCATCCGCAGAGCTAGTTCGGTCAGCGCGGGCGTGCGATCTTCTTTCCAGGCGGTGCCATACAGAAAATCGGGGAGAGCTGAAGGCTGCTTCGTCGGCATTGCGTTATTCTGCCATGTCGGCTGCGGGTACAGTGGAATTCAGAAAAAGAAACCGCTCAGCGATAATGCTGCGATGAGGAGTGGATCTTTCATGTTTACGTTTAAGCCAATTGGACACGTCAGTAGTCCTTACCAAGATACTTCGAGCATACCGAAAGGCCTTGGCGCAAAACACGAGGCCGAAGGCGTACTTGAAATCATGCCCGAATTTGAGCTCGGCCTCACCGATATCGAGGGCTTTTCGCATCTCTTCGTTATCTGGGCATTCCACCGCTCTGTGGATTTCGAATTGATGGGCACGCCGCCAATCGACAATCGACCGCACGGAGTGTTTGCGACACGATCTCCGAGACGGCCCAACCCGATTGGCCTCACCGTGGTCGAATTGCTTCGCCGCGAGGGAAGGCTGCTGCACGTCCGAGGAGTTGACATGCTGGATGGAAGTCCCATCCTCGACATTAAACCTTACCTCTCGAGCGTTCCGACCGAGGCGTTGCGCCGCGGATGGATCGCAGAAGCTGAAGCGCGCAAGCGCGGCGGGACCGACAACGTCGTCTGAGTCAACGCGCGAAGTGCCTTCGGCTGGCTGGCCATTGGGTCAGTTAAGATTCAAATTCAGGCCAGCCAGCGGAAGCGTGATGGTCTCGATCTAGCGTCGTACCCCTTGCGTGAGGCTGGCCAGCGTGACCTTCGCCTGATCCGAGCCTACGCTGTTCAAATCGGCAGACTCCCGCAGATAGCGCTCTGCGGCCGCTTTGTCCCCGGATTTAAGAGCTATTTCACCAGCGTGACGGAACATCTTCGCGTCTCGGACACCAACCGCCAGAGCGGTTTCGATTTGTTTTCTTGCGTCCTCGTATTGACCGTTCTGATATAGCGCCCAGGCGTAGGAGTCCAACGTGAACACATCGCGCCGGCGGGCGATTTCCCGTTGCGCTACTTCGAGCGCTTCTGCCGGCTGCCCGGCATAATCCGCGTAATAGAAGATCAACTCGTGATTGGAATTGTCTCCGCGATTGGTTTCGAGCAGAGATTTCTGTTCGAACTCGGCAAAGGCCTTGTTCGCATCGTCTGTCTTCCCGGCCAACTGCAGGGCTTGCGCAAGATCGTACAGATTCTCCGCGTGCGGCGCTGCGTCGTAACGCTGCTTTCAGCAGGACCACTGCTTCGTCGTACCGCTTCTGCTGAATTCTCACCTTCGCCAGATTACCGAGAGCGTAGTGATATCCGGGAAACATGATGAGGGCTTGCTGCGACAACTTCTCGGCCTCGTCGATCTTTCCGATTGCCAGCTTCAGGTGGGCCATCTGAGTTACGATCCAGGCTCCGTCTTCGACTTCGCCCGGCGGTGTTGATTGATACGCCATGTTCATAAGTTCCAGAGAGCCTTCTATGTCGCCGAACAATTCGCGAAGATACGCGGCTCGCGTCAAGCCGGGCGTGTTCCCTGGTTTGAGATCCAACATCCACTGAGCGGCCGTTTCTGCATCTTTGTAATTGCCCAGTTCTACATTCGCGTCGGTAAGGAAGCCGTAGAGCATTACATCATCAGGCATTTTCTGGTTGAGCTTCATCGCTGCATCCCGAGCTGCAGCGAACTCATGTTTTCCCAGCAGCAGCCAAACATGAATTCTCTCGCCATCAAAATTGTCCGGCGCGATGTCGAACGACTTCTGCAACGTCTCCTCGGCCTGAGCGTAGAATTTCACGTCAGAAGTCTCACGTGCCCGGCGCGACAGTGCCAGAGCCAGCGCGTTGTAGGCCTCGAAATCTTTCGGGTTTTTCTCGATTAACTTTCTCGCCTGATCCATGCTGCGTTCAGCAGGAGAGAGCCTGGTTTCAGCAGGGGCGGACGGCGCTTGGGCAAATCCAGCAGCCGTGCCCAGGAGCAACAGTAGAAGAGCCGCAATTCGTTTCATGACATTCCTCTCTTTAATTGGTGAATCCAATTTTCGAACCTAATCTTTGAACTCTTCAGAAAAGATTCGTGACCGCCGCTTGGCAGCGGCCACGAAGCCAAGTTATTTCACCGGACAAATATCATTGGGTTGGCCGGTGCAACCTTTCTGGCCGGGCCCAATGTGGTGGCTGTCACGCCCGTTGTGCGCTGGTTTCACCCACGGGAAGGTAGTGCCGTAGCCGACGTCGTTGAGTTGCACACCATCGCCGATGCGCGTGCCGTATTTCTGCGAGTCGACCAGGATGCCTCCTACGGCACGAGCGGCGATGTCTACGACATCGTCAATGGGCCGACGGCCATCCGGGAATCCAGCATCGTCTCCTACGAGGAAGCCGAGACGCTTTTGGTTGCCGATCGGGAGTTGGCGGAATTCCTGTGTTCAGGCGCAGAAAGTCCGCGACCGGACCGGCGTCGCCCTTCCGACAACCCGGACAGATTGGCGGCTCGTACTGGACCAGCAACAGCAGGTCATTGCGCGGCGGCGGCGGTACCGGAATCCCGATCGAAGCGAAGAGCTGCGCGAGCAGAGGATTGAGTACGAAGCTGGCAAACTGCTTGTCATTGATCGGGGCGTCGGTGCTGAACTTATCTTTGGAGCCGGTTCCAATAATCAGTTCATTGATCAGCGGGTTGCCTTCGCGGTTTACCTGCCGCCATTGGTTGCTGTCGGCGTCGGTTTGCCCTGCAACTCGCCGCACCGTGACGCGCTGGCGCGACGTAGCTCCGTAAGTCCCAATCACTGCGTCTTTGTCGTTTGCGTTGTGCCTCTTCCCGTCCACCGTCAGCATCGTGATCGGAACTTCAAGCACAATGGAGTTCACATTGAAGCCGGCCACCGCATCAGGGGCGTAGTTGTGAGTGTCGTCGGCATCTTCCGCTTCAGGCAGCACGCCGCCAACCCCCATGCGGAAGTTGAGAGAGTCAAAGGCCGCGCCCAGGTCAATGAAGAACGGATCGTCCACCGTTCCTGCGAACACTCGCACGTCATTGCCCAGGTCGAAGACTCCTTGTCTGAACAACTCGTCGTAGTGCGGCATGGTTTGTGGGCCGACATTCGAAGGCACTGCATAAAGGGTTTTTCCTTCACTTAGTACGGTCCGCACGCCGTTCTTGACCATCACCACCGAATAAGTTTGCCGAAGACTCAAGCCCTCGGAACCGTTGCCGGATAGCGAAGTGATGGGAGGAATGCCGGCGATGCCGCCCACAAAGCCTGTGAAAACGCCTGGCATGCGAATTTCGGTCTTGAAACGGAATTGGAAAGTGACATCAGGAATTCCGTCTCGGTTGTTGTCGACGTGCATTTCGTACAGAACGTTGGGATCGAAAGGAAAATAGTTGGGTCCGTTCGAAGGTTCGAGGAACCCATCGACGTTGAGAATCATGCTCACGCGGTCGGGGTGGTCGTAGCTGACGAACGCATACCAGTCGGTCACGTCCGCGGCGTGGTCCAGGGCAGAGATAGGCGCTTCGCGGTGGCTGGACGCGAACAGGCTGGCCGGAACCAGCATGAACAGCGCCAAGGCGAAGGTCACCATCGTTCTTGGTTTCATAAAGTTTTCCTCGGGGATTGAAATTGGTGGACGTGGCCGCGTCGTGGGCTAGGCCACTGGGGCGGTGCGCCATGCCCCAGCGGTTTACGACCGGCTGCGTCTACTGGATCAAGTACGCGCAAAATCGCAGATTGGATTTTTCGATTAGGGCGGACACTCTCGTCCGCCGACGTTGGTCTTGATTTCTGATCTTTGAATAAGATCAACTGCTGCGTACAAGAGTGTCCACCACAGACGAAAAAGGCGCTCCCCGATTGGGAGCGCCTGCACAGCCGGAACGACAATGTTAGTTTGGCAGAAGCACGGTATCCACTACCTGGATCACGCCATTCGATTGGAAAACATTCGGGATCGTTACGGTGGAAAGGTCACCCTTTTCGTCCTTCAATACGATGTTTTTGCCTTGCATCATCGCGATCAGAGTGCCGCCGCTTACCGTCTTCAGCGTGGCTTGCCCGTGCCCAGCTTGGATTTCTTTCTTCAGATCCGAAGCGCTCAAACGGCCAGCCACGACGTGATACGTCAGCACCTTCGTCAACGCATCTTTGTTTTCGGGCTTCAGCAGATTGTCGACCGTGCCCGCGGGAAGTTTCGCAAAGGCTTCGTTGGTCGGAGCAAACACGGTGAAGGGACCGGGCCCTTTCAACGTATCAACCAGGCCTGCGGCCTTTACAGCGGCCACCAGCGTGGTATGATCCGCCGAATTAACGGCATTGTCGATGATGTCTTTGGTGGGATACATTTCCTGCCCGCCGACCATGGGATTTTTGGAACCGGCCAGTGCAGAAGTGGCGGCGATGGCCATGATGCTAAGCAATAGAACTGCGATTTTCCTGTTCATCGTGTCTCCTTTGAATTTGAACTGCTTTCATGAGAGTACGTAGGATCGGCCAACTCGGATGTACAAGGGATGCGCACGTCGGTATCAGTGACCTGAGATTCGCGCGGACGGGATGAGGCCAGACTCAGTCTTAACCATGAACAAGCCTGCTGAGGCGGTTGCGAGAAGGAGTCTGGCAAGCCTGGTGCTGTGGGCGCTTCTAATGCTGTACGCCATCGCCCGGGTCTTGCAAATCTTTCCCGGCCAAGTTCCCATAGTCGCGGTCGTCGCGCTACATATTCTTCCGCCCATTGTCTTTGCCCTGATTCACGGCGCGATGTTCTACCGGATGGCGCGGCATCTTAGTCTTCTTTGCCATTTGCCTCGTGGTCGGGAACATCTTTGAGAACCTGGGCGTTCGCACCGGCTTTCCCTTCGGGAGTTATTACTTCACAGACCTGATGGGGCCAAAGCTTTTCGTCGTTCCCGTCCAGCTTGGACTTGCATATTTGGGCATGGCCTATCTTTCGTGGACGCTGGCTCGCGTGATTTTAGGAAACATGCGAAGTCCTGTTGCTGGGTCGCGCGTTGTGACTCTGCCTTTGGTCGCGGCATTCATCATGGTCGCCTGGGATTTTTCGCAAGATCCGGTCTGGTCGACTATCTTGCATCTTTGGATCTGGCGGAAGGGAGGAGCTTATTTCGGCGTGCCCGTGAGCAACTTCCTGGGTTGGTATCTCACGGTGTATGTCTTCTACCAGTTGTTCGCGTTCTATCTGCAAGGCCGATCGACGAACCCCGATCCTCTCCCTTCGAACTATTGGAATGTGCCGATTCTCTTTTACGCAATTTCCGCGGCGGGAAACATCCTGCTGGTTATTCCGAGGCCGATAGTCTCCGTAGTTTCCGATCCTGCCGGAGCACAGTGGAGGGTTACCGACATCACCCGCACCTGTGCATTAGTCTCCGTTTTCACTATGGGAGCATTCGCCGCGCTGGCGTGGGTAAGACTCGCCAATGAGAAGGCTGAAGCTGGAGAATTGCGGCGAAGCTAATTCTGCACCCCGGGCGGCATGGCATTATTCAGACCGTCCCCACTGTTCTTTGCGCAACATGGACACGTGACCACGGCATTCTTGTCCGCCATTTCCCTTAAGAATGCCGTAAAAGTCTGCCCGCAGTTCTTGCAAAGCACTTCGATTGTCGGTTCGCCCATTGTCTCCGATCCTGATTGGTCTCTTGACGCGACTGCTAGTGTCGCCTAACAACTGGCCACATTGGATGCCAGAACACCGTAACGAATTCTAGAATTTCAACTACACTAAATGTTTTCACGGGTGAGGACCAACCAGGTGCAAATCAATAAGGTGCAAGAGTGTGCCGTTAGATTTCAATGTCTGCTTATGATTTTCCTTTCGTTCGTTGTGCTTACATCCGCCGCTGCCCAGACTGTTCCTCCTGAACTGTATAGCGGGCTCAAATGGCGCCTGATCGGCCCATTTCGCGGCGGCCGAGTCGTCGCCGTGGCAGGGCTTCCCGGAAGCTCGACTACTTTTATTTTGGTTCGGTCGATGGCGGAGATTTGGAAAACCACCGACGCGGGCATGGTGTGGAAGCCAATCTTCGATGGACAACCGATCGCTTCGATCGGCGCGCTCGCCGTGGCGCCGTCCGATCCCAAAGTTATTTACGCGGGTACGGGAGAGTCCGACATTCGCTCCAATCTGTCATCCGGCGACGGCGTTTATAAATCGACGGATGGCGGACAGACCTGGAACAACATGGGCTTGCGCGATTCGCGCCAGATCAGCAAGATCGTTGTCGATCCGCAAAATGCCAACATCGTCTACGTCGCTGCTTTCGGGCACGCATACGCACCGAACGACGAGCGCGGTGTCTACAAGTCAACCGACGGCGGCGCGACTTGGACAAAAGTTCTGGATCAAGGTCCGGACATCGGCGTTTCGGATCTGGCCATTGCCACGGAAGACCCGAAGATTCTTTTCGCCACCACATGGCGAAGCCACCGTCCGCCATGGAGCACCTACGCTCCGCTCGACGGGCCGGGCAGCGGCCTCTTCCGCTCCGCAGGACAGCGGCCAATCGTGGTCGCGTCTCACCGGCAATGGATTGCCTGAAGGAGACTGGGGCCGCACGGCCGTTGCCGTTTCGCCCAACGGCAAGCGCGTGTACGCGCTTATCAGCGCTTCCAAGAAACCAGGACTCTATCGCTCCGACGATGGAGGAAATACCTGGACACTGCAGAACGAAGACCGCCGGCTCACCAGCCGCGCCTGGTATTTCGGAAACATCACGGTCGATCCGAATAATCCGGACGTGATTTACATGCCCAACGTCGCGCTCTATCGCTCCGAAGATGGCGGCAAAACGATTTCAATAGTGCGCGGCGCGCCCGGCGGAGACGATTACCACCAGATCTGGATCGATCCCAAAGATTCTTCGCGAATGATTCTCGGCACCGATCAGGGCGCGACCATCAGTCTGGATTACGGCCAGACCTGGAGCACCTGGTACAACCAGCCCACCGGGCAGTTCTATCACGTCATCACAGACGATCAGTTTCCCTACACGGTTTACGGCACGCAGCAGGACAGCGGCAGCGCCGCGGTTCGCAGCCGTGGCGACGCCGGACAGATCACGCCTCGCGACTGGTTTCTCGCCAGCGGCAGCGAGAGCGGATACATCGCGCCCGATCCGAAGGATCCGAACATCCTTTACGCCAGCGGAACCTACGGAGACGTCACGCGTTTCGACATTCGTACTTCGTTCAGCCAGGACATTACTCCGTGGCCAATGTCGAACTTTTGGCAGTGAAATTAACTCGCGCAAGTATCGCGATCCGTGGACGCCGGTGCTGGTGATATCTCCGTTCGACAAGAAAACACTTTATCTGGGTACGCAATACGTGATGAAGACGCTCGATGGTGGCCTGCATTGGGAAACCATCAGTCCTGATCTGACCGGAGCGACGCAGCGCCCGGCGATAAGAAGCCCGAAGGGCCACCCACGGTGGAGAACGCAAAGGAGCGAGGCTACGGCGTTGTCTACACGATTGCGCCTTCGAGCTTGAACGGAAGTTTGATCTGGGCAGGCAGCGACACAGGACTCATCCACATTACGCGCGACGGCGGCAAAACATGGAAAGATGTCACGCCCAGCGGCCTCGAGGACTGGAGCAAGATCTCGTTGATAGAGGCTTCGCACTTCGATCCCGCAGAAGCCTATGCGGCCGTTGATCGGCATCGCCTCGACGACCAGAAACCGTATCTTTATCGCACTCGCGATTACGGCGCGACCTGGCAGTTGATCACAGACGGCATCGGCGCGTCCTCGTTCTTGCGGGCTATCCGCGAAGATCCACAAACTCGGGCTTGCTCTTTGCCGGAACCGAACTTGGCGTTTATGTTTCATTCGACGACGGCGACCACTGGCAATCGCTGCAGTTGAATCTTCCTACCGTTTCGATCCACGATCTGGACATTCACGGAGACGACCTGGTCGTCGCCACCCACGGGCGTGCGTTTTGGATTCTCGATAACATCACGCCATTGCGACAGGCGCATGATGCCGTGAAAGCGGGCGGCGCATATCTCTACCGGCCAGCCACGGCCGTCCGCGTCGATAATGATGACTTCGTGTCCACTCCGATACCGCCGGAGGAACCTACCGCGAACAATCCGCCCAATGGCGCCGTCGTTGACTACTACCTCAACGCCACTGCGGCACACATCAAGCTCGATATTCTTGACTCAGCACAGACTCTTGTTCAGAGCTTCTTCCTCCGACGATCCAAGAGTGCAGCACCCTCCTCGGCCCATCGCCGAGCGCTGGTTTCCGAAACCGGAGATTCTTGGAACCACTCCCGGCATGCATCGTTTCGTGTGGAACCTCGCCTGGGGCAACTCCGGCCCCAAGCCTGCGAGTCAACCCGCCGGAGACGAGTATCGATCCCCTCGCGGCCCACGCGCGGTTCCAGGCGCTTATCAAGTGCGTCTCACCATCGACGGAAAGACTCTGACGCAACCGTTAAAGATCGTGATGGACCCGCGGTCCCCCGCGACTGCTCGCGACCTCGAACAACAACTCCAGTTGGGCCGACAGATTTTTGCCGAGGCCACTTCCAGCCGGCAATCTCTGGCAGAGATCAGGTCGGTGCAGAAACAGTTGTCCGACCTTGAACAAAAGCTCGACAGTCATCAGGCTCAGCTGAAGTCGGCAACCTCACAACTCGAAGCTGAAATTCGCAAGATCCTGGCGGGCAGTGAAGATCCCGCGAACAAAACACTCGGACTGGAGACCGTCAGCTCAGGGCTAACTTCCGCCCTGGCCGTGGTCGAGAGCAGCGATCGCGCTGTGCCTTCGCAAGCTATTGCCCTTTACCATGAATCGAGCGAAGCTTTGAAGCTGCGTCTCGCGGATTGGAATCACGTCAAGACAAACTGGCTGCCGCAACTCAACTTTCACTTGCGTGAGGGAAACCTCGCGCCGATTGTGCTCGCTGGGATGGCCGAACTTTCCGAAAACGCTGACACTGATTGACAATGAACTTGTCAAATTCGATGCCCAAAGGCTACACTCGCGGCTCTCAGGAGAATCAAGTGAAAGCTTCTGGTTCGAGATGTTTGGTTCTGTGTCTGTTTATTTCTTTTCTCTGCGCAAGTGCGCTGGCGCAATATACCGATCCGGTTGTCATCAACGATCTTGGCGGCCCGCAGGAGTTCGCGCGGCGCCGCCAAGAACTTGCCAAACAGCTTAAGACTGGCCGCCTGATCCTGTTTGCGCGCACCGTGCTTCCCGAAGCCAATCACTATCGCGAGGACAATGATTTCTTTTATTTCACCGGACTGGCCGATCCGGGCGCGATCATGGTCATGGACGCGAGCAACGGCGACGCTATGATTTTTGAGCCGCAGCAAGGCCCGCGCGGGAAGCAGGTCTACGGCGCAAACTTGCTCTCGATGACTCCTGAATCACAGGAAAAACTTGGATTCAAGACCGTGTTGCCCCTCGACAGTCTCGATGGCATGCTGGCGTTTTTCTTGGGCAAAGACACCGATCTGTGGCTGCGTTTGACTTTCGCCGACAAAGCCGATGGCGCGCGTTTCGAAGTCGGTCGCGATTACGCCGCTGATTATTCGAACCCCTACGGCGACCCCTTGCCCGGTGATCGTGCCGCCCTCAAGAAGTTAGCCGAGCGCTATCCTGCAGCTCATCAGCGTGACGCTACGCCGTTCATCGACGATATGCGCAACATCAAAACTTCACAGGAAATCGAACTGCTCCGGCGCAATGGCAAACTGAGTGCCGAGGGAATCAAGCAGGCGATGGAACACGCCCATCCTCCGATGTTCGAATACCAGATCGAAGCCGAAGCCGCCTATGTCTTCCGCAACGGCGGCGCGCAAGGCTGGGCTTATCCCGCGATCGTCGGCACCGGCGAGAACATCAACACCTGGCACTACTTCAGTGACCGTCGCCAGATCCAGCCGAATGACCTGGTAGTTTTCGACTTCGCCGCCGACCTCGATCACATGACGATGGACATTACGCGCACCTTCAACATCAGCGGAAAATTTACCCCTGAGCAAGCCAAGTGGTATGCGGTTGATCTCGAATCCCAGAAGGCGTCCATCGCGCTGCTCAAACCCGGAAACACCTACGAGCAAGTTGCCGATGCAGGCAAGGCCGTCTTTGAGAAAAACGGCATCGCGAAACAGTGGTACGGTTTCCCTGGGCACTTCGTTGGCTTGGCCACGCACGATGTGAAGATGCCAACCGGACCGGTGAAAGCTGGCCAAGTTGTGACCGTCGAACCGATTGTCGAGTTCCCCGACCAACACATGCACTTCCGCGTCGAAGACACGATTCTCGTCACCGACAACGGTCCGGAAATACTTTCGTCCGGCGTGCCCAAAGAGATGTCCGACGTGGAGAAACTGGTAGGCAGCGCAAAATAAACGTGGGATAGCCAACGAGCAAAGCTTCGCAGGTTCGTTTTTACAACTTACTTGTCATCCCCGGTAAAGCGAGGATCTAGTTTTTTTGCCTGTGCGGCGACCCTGGTCACGCGAGTAAAACTTAGCTGAACAAATCCCCTTGCCACAATTTCTGCCCCGCCAGCGCGTTGTAGAAGCCCCAAATGGCCAGCGCGCCAAACCCCAACACAGGGAGCCACGCGCTGCTAAAATACCACGCGGAAAAGTCTAGAGTCACTGGCGCATTGGCCAGCAATTCCGTAGTAAATATTCCAACGGCCAGGGTTACAAATCCGAAACGAAATACGACGATTGCGGCGCCCCCGTACAACAGCGCATTCGCCGTTCCGTCAATCAACGGATATTCGCTGCCCAAGGTTTTCAATGCCACCCATATCGCCACGAACACAATGGCCGCCAGCCATTCCTTTCGCAGCGTCACGCGCAGCACGAAGAGCAGAAAAAAGAACAGCAGTGTGGCTTCAATTGAGTCCGGGATTTGAAATAGCAACGCCCCAAGCACATGCCGACCCCCCAAAAGATAACTCGTCGAAAAGAATTGCGGAGGCCCGCCTTTCCCCATGGTCAGTAATTGAGCAACTTCGAAAATCAGCAGCCAGACAACCCCCAGGATTACGCCAAACAAAACATCGCGCCCTACCAGCGGATCGCGCAGTCGGCCCATCACCACCCGGCTCCAGGACACCAGCGCTTGCGGCCAATGGCGGCGCACATAAGGCTCGAGCGAAAGATACAGCAGCCATATAAGGCCAGAAAAGAAAAGCGCCGTGCTGATCGCCATGGCGAACGGAAACAACATCTCCAGCCCCGGCACCATATGCCCGCGGCATAACCACAACACGATCAGCGTCGTAAAAAGCACGCAGGCCAGGCGGAACGCGCCTCGACGATCGCCTCTTCCTCGAATGTAGTTTCGCCGCGCCAACAACGCAGCTCCTCCGACGACCGACAAAATCATTGCCAGAAAAAACAAATTCCCCGCTCGTTGCGCCGGGGTCTTCGGCTGCTCCGGCTTCATACGCTGTGGCCGAGTCCAGGGCCCGATCAACGAAAAAAACACCGGCTTGCCTTCGAATGCCGCCGCTTCAATGCGCAATGGGCGGCTGGTGCCGGGCCAGGTCCCCGTCCACGCCACCCTCGTGTCGGAGGTGGCGAGAGACGTCCAGAGCGGCTCCGTTGCCTTGAATTGTGTTGCATCCAGCCCGGCTTCGCGAAACAACACGTTCCAGTCAACTGCCTGCGCATGAGCCCCGCCATTCTCGTTTTGCACTTGGGGCGGGATCGCCTGGAAAAACGTCAGCCGTCCTCGCGGGTCTAGGGTCAGGTTCACCATCCCCGAAAGGATGGGCGGCGGATCGTCCTCCGTTACCATTCCCGGAGTCAGCGTCGAATCGTGGAAATCGATCCCCATCATGTATTGCGCGCCCTGCCGGTATAAATATTGCAGCGGCGCGGGCCGTCCGGATACCACCTCGTCCCAGCGCGCGTGCGGCTTGTCATTCTTCTCCACGTACTTCAGGAAATCGTTGTCGTAAGCGAAGTCGCTGGCGGTGTCCGCCGGCTTATCCGTATACCCGAGTTGGCTTACAATTTCTTTCGCCTTCTGGGTCAAGACTTCCGGCGATTGCTCAAGTCCCAGTTTCCCCATGCCACTCGTCTTAATGGCAAAGTAGCTAACCAATGCCAGACCCACCATCGCCGCTGCCAGACAAAGGATTGCCGTCCGCGGCGCCAATCCCGTGGTTTCTCCCGCCGCCGCAACCATCTGCGGAGACGGCGTTTCTCCCGCCGCCAACGCCGCCGCCAGCGGATCGCCTCCCGGCAACGCTGCCGCCACACTCAACGCCGAGCCCATCCTGTTTGTTGGATCTGCCTCGAGACAACGCAAGATCACCCGCTCCACCGCGGGATCGAGATCCTTCACCAGCGTCGATGGCTTGCTCGGCGCCGATTCGCTGCGCACCCGCACCAGTTCTGGCAAAGATTCCACGCTGAAGGCCCGCTTGCCCGTGAAGATTTCGTACAGCACCAGACCCAGCGCGTAAATATCGCTCTTCGCGTTGACCTCTTTGCCTTCCAACTGCTCCGGAGCCATATAAGCCGGCGTCCCGCTCCGCACATCGCTGCCCGGAATCTGATCGACCAATCCAGCCAGCCCGAAATCCGTGACCACCACCTGCCCACGCCCATCGAGCATGATGTTGGCCGGCTTCAGATCACGATGCAGCACTCCCTTGGCATGAGCCGCAGCTAAACCAGCACAAAGCTGGCGTGCGATTTCCAAAGCCTTGTCGGCGGGCAAGCGCCCAATGCGCCGTAACAAGGACGCCAAATCCTCGCCGTCCACATACTCCATCGTGAAAAACGTATGCCCATCCACTTCGCCGACGTCGTAAACCCGGCAAACATTGGGGTGCGACACCCGCCGCGATAACCGAACCTCATTGCGAAATCGCTCCAGCAGAGTTTCGTCCTTAGTCGCTTCTTCGGGTAGAAACTTGAGCGCGACCGGTTGCCCCAGCGTCAGATCATCGGCGCGATACACCTCGCCCATGCCGCCTCTGCCCAGTAGCGCAATAATGCGGTAACGCCCTGCCAGCAGGCGCCCAGGCAGAAATCGGCCTTCAGTCAGCAGGCCGCCCGAAGAACTGGGAGTCCGCCCGCCAGATGTCTTCGCACCCGACCCCGATGACGCTTTCCCCGATGGTCTGGGCTTCGAATCCAGATACTCCATGGTCGCGAGTTCGTCGCCAGACGCCATGGCCGCGCCACAAGACGAACAGAATCGCCCCGTCTCCGACACTTGCGAACCGCATGATACGCAAATGGACATCAATCTCTCCGCTTAACAATCTACTGCGTGGCCCTGTGCTGTCGCCAGTCAAGGCGGGGAATGCGAATAGTAAAGTAACTTTACAACCCTTTACACACGCGGGCCGCAAAAGGGATAAAATATCACCATTCTCTTTGAGCCGTGTAGGGTGGACACTCCTGTCCACCGCCCTTGAGGGTATGACGAATTCTGGGCTGATTGGTTTCGATTTAACAATCTTGATAGCCAAGGTCAGCGGACAGGAGTGTCCGCTCTACACCAGCGACACGAATCTTGCGACGAAACGCAACCTCGGGGCCTCGATGCCAATCCTAGCTGGGAACCGCAACTTAAGCTCATCATCCGGGTTTGAAGCAACGAACCGCGTAGCCTTGCGCATGACAGAAAGCGGAGTAATTCACATGAAATCAAATTCTGGGGTATCAAATTCCGGGGTCTCAAGTTCTCGGATATCAGAATCACAGACCTCGATGCCATCAACTTTGTTCCTGAAGACTGCATGCCTGGGAATTGCTCTGCTGATGCTGGCTCTTCCAATTCCAGCGCTAGCGGCATTGGGCGGTGACGTTAGCTCCGTCCAGCAAGATCAGGCGCAAATGAAAGGCACCCTGAAGACCACGGAAGCCGACGCCTACACCACCCACGAAATCACCGCTCCAGGCAAAACCATCGTGAAGGAATACGTTTCCCCGGAAGGCAAGGTGTTTGCCATCTCCTGGAGCGGGCCGTTCATCCCTAACATGCAGCAACTGCTGGGGACGTACGCAGGTCGGTTCGTGCAAGCCGCCAAAGTCCAGCGAGAGAGCCAACCGGGCCATAGGCCGGTCAGCATCCATCAACCTGATTTCGTTTTCCAAAATGGCGGACACATGCGCTCGTATTTTGGCAGAGCTTATCTCCCTGCCATGGTGCCGCAGGGCGTTAACGTCGACGCATTACAATAAGGAGGAAAGTGTGCGCAGCTTCTTGGTCTTAACTTTGATCGGGGCCCTCGGGATTTCTCGCGGGGTGTGGTAGCAATGGAACGCCCGCAGGAGTCGTGATTTCGATCAGCTCACTCCCAGCAGCGCATCCCTCAACGCGAATCAAAGCGTGAACATTACCGCTAGCGTTGCCAACGACTCCAGCGGTAAAGGTGTTAGTTGGTCTCTGACCGGCGCTGGAACGTTGAGCAACCAAACCACCACGGGGGTAACCTACACTGCTCCGGCCACGGTGACTAGCACCTTTGTCGCGACTGTCGTGGCAACCTCGATAGCCAGCCTCCACCGTTACGGCGTCGTTGCCAATCACTGTTTCGCCCGCTGGCACCACGCGAACGTTGTGCCCATCTCGGTCAACGGTGGCCCATTGATGACCGCGAATCCTCCTGCGATCTACACCAACGCGGCTTTCGTCAGCGTCCAGATCTGCGCTCCACAAACGGCGCTTGCCAGACCATCCCCGACATTCTGGTGGATACGGGATCGTTCGGCCTGCGAGCTCTTGGGCTCACAGCTTACGCTCCGACTCACGCGGGCTCACTCCACTGACTAGTGGCAGCAGCACGCTGTATGACTGCGTTCAATTTGTGGACGATTCGTTTCTATGGGGAGCCGTGGCGCCAGGCGAATATTATCGTGGGCGGAGAGACCGCAACTTCGACCTCGAGTTCAGATAATCGCGAATCCCAGCTTCGGTATACCAGGTACCTGTCGGATAAGCGCGGGGACGAACGAAGACACGCAGGGAGCTGTTGGGCGCAAACGGCATATTGGGCGTGGGCCCAGAGCCGTTTGACTGCGGTCTGGCCTGCGATCCCAAGCGCTGGCGGAAACAGCTCCAGCGGTTTATTATCTTTGCTCCTCTGGCGGTAACTGCGCACGGCATTCGTGTCCTGCGGCACCCTGTGCTCGGATGCCGAATCGCCAACCAACAGGTGACCAATCCGGTTTTCAACTTCCCGGTGGACAACAACGGCATCATTCTCACGTTGCCGCAAGTCAACGACGTGGCGCCTACCGTGAATGGCAGCTCTGACGTTCGGCATTGGCACCGAATCGAACAATACCATTCCGAGCACGCGCAACTCTGTTCACGCTGAATTCGGCAGACAACTTCACGACCAATTTCGAAAGCCAGTCCCTTACCGCCAGCTTCATTGACAGCGGTTCAAACGGGCTCTTTTTCCCGCAGATCAACAATCTCGCCAAACATTTGTACCGACAACAACTCGTGGTATTGTCCCCGCGACGACCACGCATTTACGGCGACCAATGTGGACCCGAATAATAATACGACGTCGAACACAGTCAATTTCAGCGTGGACGATTTCGATACCGTGACCAATGCCAATCCCAGCGCTGCCGCATTCAGCAACTTGGCCGGACCAATGGGCAGCGGCGCCTGTAGTTCTTCGAATACGTCGGCATGCAGTTTCGACTGGGGGCTTCCGTTCTTTTACGGGCGGTCGGTGTTTACCGGCATCGATGGCGCGACGCCTCAAAGCGGCCTTCCAGTCTGCAACACGTTGCAGTGTCCTTTCTGGGCGTATTAGCCCGCTCGGACCGTAAGTCTCTCCGCGGTGGACTTCAAATAATCGAAGTTCACCGCGGTCATACTTCCTAACACTCCGTCATCCTGAGCGAAGGCATCTGTTTCGCGGAGCGAAGCAGACGCCGCAGTCGAAGGACCCCAGCTTGCCGATCCGGTATTGAAGTGTCAGGGAGTTCCCGCAATTAATTTCGCCAACACCTTCGCTGGAATGCCCGCTGTCCTTATCTCGGTGCAATCATCGATGGGTCCTTCGACTCCGCAGACTCTCCGCGTTGCGGAGAATCTGCCGCGCTCAGGATGATCTCTGGAGGGACCGGCAATCCCGAGTTGGAGCATCCATCCCTGCCCGATTACACTATCCGCCATGAAGACTTTCGAAACTCTGAACCAGCGCGAGATTCTCGCCTTGGCCATTTCGCTCGAAGAAGAAGATGAGCGCATCTTCGCCGATTTCGCCGAAGGATTGCGCCAGGACTTCCCCGCTTCGGCCGCGGTATTTGAAGGGATGCAGGCTGAAGAATCCGGACACCGCAGAAGATTGATCGACTTGTACCGGCAGAAATTCGGCGAACATATTCCGCTCATCCGTCGCGTTGACGTGAAGGGCTTCGTACAACGAAAGCCGGTTTGGCTGGCGCGGCCGCTGCGCCTCGATGTCGTGCGCAACGAAGCCAGCGCCATCGAGGTAGAGACCCGCAGGTTTTATGAGAAAGCTGCGGGACGAACCCAGGATGCCAGCATCCGACAATTGCTCGACGACCTGGCTCAGGAAGAGCGCGCCCATGAAGACCGCGCCCAGGAGTTGAAAGAAGAAGAACTACGCCCCGACGTTGCGCAAGATGAAGAACGGGCCCGCCGCAGGCTTTTCGTTTTGCAGATCGTGCAGCCCGGTCTGGCTGGTTTGATGGACGGCTCCGTGTCCACCCTCGCACCGGTATTCGCTGCGGCATTCGCCACTCGCAATCCCTGGGACGCTTTTCTGGTCGGCATGGCAGCCTCGCTCGGCGCCGGCATCAGCATGGGATTTGCCGAGGCGCTCTCCGATGACGGCAGCCTCACCGGCCGCGGCCATCCCTGGGTGCGCGGATTGATTTGTGGCGCCATGACCGCACTGGGAGGGGTGGGCCACACTTTACCCTTCCTGCTTCCCAGTTTCCATCTGGCACTTGGCGTCGCCTTCGTGGTCGTGCTGGTCGAGCTCGGAGTCATCACCTGGATTCGCCATCGCTACATGGACACCCCCACCGTTTCCGCGGCCCTGCAAGTAGCCCTCGGCGGGGCACTGGTTTTCGCGACAGGAGTCCTCATCGGCAGCTCCTAGACTCAGCTTCTTAAATGGAGGACGGCCGTCCCTGGCGTCCCGACAGCTACAAAAACATTCCGATTTTCGAGGGCGCAGTACTTTCGAACTCGCGAAAAAACTTTCGATTCGTATCAGGGTATGCCTTCAGGCATACCGCAACTCGATTAAAAATGAGCCCTGCTTTAGCCGCTGGGCTCGATGTTCCAACTGTAAAAGGCATTTGTCCGCAGCACCATGCGCAGGCGGGATCGCGCGTAACTCCAAGAAACAACAGATGTTTCCATCAATATATGTACATATATATGCGTACATAATCGCACTAACAAAATGTTCCACGTGGAACACTTCTCGCTCTATTTCAGGCGATGTTTCGCTTGAGACGTGCGCCACGGCCGCGAGCTTCGCTCGCGCTCTCGACTCGATTGCGGCCCGCCTTCTTGGCCCGATACAGAGCCTTGTCGGCGGCTTGAATTACTTGTTCCACCTCGCGCGTCTTCGCAGTCTGATTCCGCGACCCCGATGCTCACCGTGACCGAGAGTCCGAGAGATGTTTCCGGCGGTGGGTTGCGAGGCCGGCCTAGTTTGCGACGCGTGCTTCTCTTATCTTCGCTTCTGCGGCCGGCGCCGCGAGGAGCGCCGCGACGCTCGGGCGTGTTGCGCACCCGGAACCTGGATTCTTCGATGAGAACTCTGAGCGAATCAAGATGGGGCACGACTTCTTTCGCGGACTTTCCCGCGAACAGAATCGAGAACTCTTCTCCGCCAACCCGGAATGCCTGCCCGTTGCCGCTCACGCGGGCAAGTCGCGAAGCGACCATGCTGAGAACCTGATCTCCGGTGTCGTGTCCATAGGTGTCGTTGAAGTTTTTGAAGTGATCGATATCGACGACAGCTATGGAGTAAGGCGCTTCGAGGCGCAGCAGGGCTTCGTTGAAGGCGCGGCGCGCGGGCAGCGAAGTGAGTTCGTCGTGATAGGCCAGGACATAAGTGTTCTCGATGATCGATGCGATCAGGAGCAGGCCCGCCGTCGCCCAATAGGCAACCGCGATTCGTCCCACAGCGTTTGCCTGCAGGCCTAGAAAAGTCGCAGCCAGCGACCAGAGCAGGCCAATTTCGACCGGCTTGCGATAGAGAAAGATGCGGGCGAGCAGAACCACGAAAGCCGCGACGAAAGCCAGCCAGGCAAGTTGCGGGATTTTCGTCCAGTGAAATAAAGATCGGCTCACGAACGCGAAGTTAAGAAATGCCGGACTGGCAATCTGTCCGGGCCGGCAGAGGACCGCGACGAAGACGGACTCAAGGAACACCAAGACAAGACGAGGAGTAATGTCTGGAATCGATAGGCCGCGCTCGCGAATGAGCGCCAGCACGATGAAGTTGGCGGGGACGAGAAAGGCGATGGCTTCGAACGCAATGCGACCCGGCCCGCTCGCGACCGCTCGCCCACCGGAAAAGAACTCAAGGGCGCGGTGAGCCAGAAGCAACATGATCAGAGCGAAGAGGACGCGGCTGGAGTTGAAACGCCAAGCCAGCAGAATTCCGGCAATGAAGACTGCGTAATAGTAGAAGTCGACTGCGGCCGCGGAGATCGGACAGAAATCCCGCCCGACAACAGTACGACTGCGGCCAGCAGGAGTATGCCGCCAGGCACGAACAGGGATTTCAGCGTTCCTTTGCTCCCCAGATCCAAGCCGGTGTGATCCTTTAGTAAAAGAAAGGTGTGTCAACGAATTATCGTCGGCAGAGCAGAGCGCGAGTGAGTGGCGGAGCAGGTTCCGGGGCAAACGTTCCCGTTTGCGGAAGGCAGAGACCTTCGTGCAGCACAGGAATCTCCAATCTTCGGCTGGTTCTTGCCTAGAATCGGAAGTGCAGGTTAGAGAAACCTTATGCGCATTCTGATTGCTGAAGACGATTCCGCACTCGCCAGCTTCGTGAAAAAGGGCCTTGACGCCGAACACTACGCCGTAGACGTTTCGAATGATGGGGAGCAGGCTCGGGCCATGGCGGGCGAATTCGACTATGACCTGGTGGTGCTCGACCTGAGCCTGCCGCGGCTGGATGGAGTTGCGATTCTGCGTTATCTGCGCACGCGGAAACCCAGCATGCCGATCCTGGTGCTGACCGGGCGTACGCGAGTGGAAGACCGGGTGCAGTGTCTGGATCTCGGGGCGGACGATTATCTGGGCAAACCGTTCTCGTTCTCGGAGCTTTCGGCGCGGATTCGGGCGCTGCTGCGGCGTTGCCATCTGCCGGCGGAATCGGTGCTGACGGTGGAAGATCTGAAGCTTGACCGGGTGGAGCGCAGGGTAGAGCGCGCGGGACGCCGCATCGATTTAACCGGCAAGGAATTTGCTTTGCTGGAATACCTGATGCGCAACGCCGGCCGGCGAATCACGCGCGCCATGATCATCGAGCACGTGTGGAATTTATCTTTTGATACCTGCACCAATGTTGTCGATGTGTATGTGAATTACTCGACTGCGCAAGTTGACAAGAAGAAAGTGAACCGGCTTGCAACCGCTATACAGGTCGCGTTCCAACAGTTGGGAGCGTACCCAACCGCGGACACGTCGGACATCGTCGCAATCGAACCAGAGGTTGTCGTCCCCAAGACTGCCCCGGTTGTGCCACCGCCCATTAGCGACGAAAGCCGCGATTTGACTGAACTGCGAAAGGAACTGGAGCACGCTTTGGCACCGGAGATTGCCCGGGGCGAAGTAGAAGTGCGAAGTGGACATGAGGGCCTGGTGATTAGCTTGCGAGAAGCCGGATTCTTTGACAGCGGTTCAGCCGGCGTTAAAGCCGGCTCTCAGCAGGCTTTCAGCCGCATGGCCACACTGCTTGGGGAGCGCCAATACAACCTTCGCATCGAGGGCCATACCGACAATGTGCGTATCCACAATAACCAATTTACCTCCAACTGGGAGCTGTCAACGGCGCGCGCGACCGAAATGATCCGCTTGCTGATCACCAAATACGGTTTTGCTGCGCAACGATTATCGGCGGGTGGTTACGGAGAATATCATCCTATTGCCAGCAACAGCACAGAGGCCGGGCGCGCGCTTAATCGCCGCGTGGATGTGGTGGTCGTGGGAAAACATGCACCCGATCCTGCTCCAAACCTTCCGCCCGAGACTGTGCATTAAGCTCTGCATACCTCACGCCGTGTAAAGCCCGATCACCGGCGGCCCGTCGATCGCTTCTCGTCTCGTGAAGAGCACTCGGCCGCCCGACGCGCCACACACTTACAGCGCTCACGCAGCAGATCTCGACGCCGCTCAGGAATGACAAGCCAATTCAGACCGTGGCGTTAGCTGTCTCCTTCTGCCCGAGGACCTGCGTTACCTTTCGGGTAAGCGACTGCAGCGAAAATGGTTTTGACAGGTAGAACATTCCGTCTTCCTGGATTCCATGTCGCGTCACCACATTTTCCGGATAGCCGGAGATGAAAAGAATTGTCAGCGTTGGACACACCGCCCGCAAGTCGTTTGCAAGGTCGCGGCCATTTTGTCCCGGCAGAACTACATCGGTCAGCAAGAGTCGTACGATGGATTTGTATTCGGTGAAAGTGGATGTCGCTTCCGCCGCGTTCCGAGTCTTGAACACCCGATAGCCGGCGGACTCCAGAATCTCGCAAGTCACTTCACGGAGGAACTCTTCATCCTCCACAAGCAAAATGGTCCCACGATTTCGTTGTGGATCAGTGCCCCGGGCGAAGGATACCGAATCGGGGACTGTTTCCGTGGGTGATTGTGTGTGATTCAAACTGTTGTCCTCCCAGCACGAGAACGTATTAGCACCCACTCTTCCATCCAGAACGGCCTATGCCCGAAACCACAAGATGCTATATCGCACTGCGAGTTACGGTCATAAGAGGTATCAATACGAACTCTGGAACCGCTTAAGCACGGACGCTGAATAACCGTCTTGGGAAGAACCCTCCAAATTTTCGGGAAATGTGTCCTAAAACGGTCGAACCGCGAACCGGCCAGGCCTATCGAGGTCGCGACAAGACGGTCTGCTCGGGATCAAGTACGACCTTCCGTGCGCCTAGAGGCTGCGGTCAAATGAAACGCAGTCTCGGGTCCATCGGCGAACACTCGCCCCAGCAGCACCATTCTCCCTGCCACTGAAACGTAAAGCGGAACCGGCGTGACCAAATCGTCGGGCGCATCCTTCTGCACGATAACCCCACTGATCGTGGTCGAGCCGGGAGTGTCCGAATACTTCACCCCGTGCAATTCAAAACGAGGAATTGCAATGCCGTTAATCCATCCTTCGTAGAACCAATCCAGCGATTTGTGGTGCTCGTACCACAAGGAGCGCGGCAACTCATTCTCGAAGGCTTGTAATAACTCGCGAGTGGTAATGGGTTTTCCCTGATAGCGTTCCCTGACCGCGCGGAGCACTCGCACGAAAGGCTCATCGGGTTGGCCCGCCTTGCCATCACCTCGGGCGTTTCCAGTGCTGGTCCGCTCGGCGTCGCGCATCATAAAACGCAGCATGTGGAACAGCCATGTGCCGCGTCCGTAGCTGATGGCTTCGTAGCCGCTGGGGAATTGGGAACAGGATAGCCGCGTGCCCAAGGTTACCGGGCCGTCTTCCATCAACTCCTGCCCAGCTTTATTTTTCTGCAAGAGGTCATCCCGGTATTTCTCCATCGCGGCGCGAAACTTCGCTGGATTCTCGGATTCGAGAACCATCATCGAACTGTAATTCGCCAAGCGCTTCTACGAGCCATTGGTCGCGGTAATCGTTGTACATCACCAAATCGCCCCACCACTGGTGAGCGGTTTCATGCGCGATCACTTGGTTGATCAGCGTCCTCTCAACCGGAGTTAAGCGCAGTTGCGATTCTTCCGCGCCTGTAAGAAACGAAGCGCTGGAGAGAAAGATCAGCCCGGGCCATCCTTGACTGAGCGCTCCCGGCATCTGTACCACCTTCAAATCGCTGTAAGGGAATGGGCCGTAACGTCGCGCGTAGAAGTCGATCGCCTGTGCGGAAGCATCCGCGACATTTTGCGCATTTCGTGCAGGAGAAGGGTGCACAGGCACGAGAATCGGCGGGGGGTGGTGCGGACCGCTGGTTCAATCGGGTTTGGTATCACACTTTTGATCGACGGCGTCGGAAATCCGCGTTCCATAACTGCCGTTGCGTAGGTCTCGACAGTCACATCGCCGGCATGGGCCACCGCGCGATCGTATTTTCCAAGATCGAATCCAGCGATAGGGATGGGTCGTTCGGATATCCAGCGGCTGACTTGTCCACCTGCTGATGAAGCGCCTGCTGGGACCTGATCGCCTGGGTTGGAAGAAGACTTGGCATCGGTCCGTTTTCCGGTCGCTACCAAGGTCCAACCGGCCGGATAGTGAAACTCCAAGTCGAAGTTGGACATGGCCAGTCCGCGATTTGGATACCACATGCCTCGCGCACCAACATAGAGCAGCCGACTCCAGCCTCTGCAAGCACCTCGCCGCCATACACAAAGCGCAGTTCCATGCGTTGCCCGGTCCGCAAGGGCTGGGGAAAGACCACAGCCACCAGGTCGTTGCCCTGTCGGGCCAGTTGGGTTCCTTCAATTGCGGGATTATGAATGAACTCGATCGAGATGGCCATCCGCCTCCACTCGCTTGATTTGAAGGGCGCGAGAGAATTCGAACAAGACCGTCCGCTGACCACCTTGTCGCACTTCCATTTCGAGAGACGCTTCGGCATCGATTTGAGTGGGCGGTTTTATGTCCGCACGAATCTTGTAGCGAGATATCGCGATGGAATCAGGACTTTCCACCTTCGCCAACCGTCGCGTTAACAGCTTCCGCACTCTGGTTCACTTCCGCGGAAGAGAACGAAGTCCAGACATCGTAGAAATTGATGCCCTCCGCAGTTTTTGACTGACCGGCCCAGATTTGCTCAGGCGTGTCCTCGTCGAAATAAAGATCAAAGCCTCCCAATCTTAGCCCTTGCAAGTGGGCGTGCAGAAAGCGGTCGTGGTTGTTTTCCGGTGCGAGGGCGTTGCAGCATCTTCGGTGGCACCGCCTTCGACAGGCAGAAACTTGCTGAAGGTCATGAACAGGCGGAGCGCATCCACTTCGGCCAGATTGCGGGCGGTTTCATTCCATTGCGCCAGGAATGCCTCCGCGTTATCCACTGGCATCAGGGACGGTCGCAAGTCCGAAAAGGTATCGTCATTAAAACGGAAGTACGCCGTTACAAACTGTTCTTCCAGAATCGCCTCCTCGGTAAATAAGGCCATGGAGGCGCGCTCGTACCGGTTAGGCGGAGATAGCAGGACTTCTCCATCCCCTTCAAAAAAGGCTCCCGTGACATGACCGGCGACATCCTCGGTAAAAGCAATAGTGCCGTCATTGAGAGTGATCTGAATTGCTGCCCGATCGATGGAGACATCGCGCAAGCGATAGACCCGCGTCTTGTCAAAGGCGTGTTGCCCAATTGTAGATAGAGGTTCTCAGCGGAATTGAGATGCGTCGGCGCGCCTCGCTGGCAGCTTTGGAGCGCATTTGTTTCCAAGGCAGCGCCAACAGCGGCAGAAACCAAGAACAACCAGGCTAGTGGAACGCTCCTAGTCCGCATTTTTGAGATTACCCTGGTCACCTACGCCTGCTGCTTAATAGCCTCTAGAATGCGCCTTAGTGCGCACTCCTGTCATCTGCCCTTGTTATCGGTTCTGCTGCTGGCCGCGGCAGCGGTTTGCGCTTCCGCCGAAGTCATTCATCTGAAGAACGGACGCACTATTTGGGCCGACCACGTTCGAGACACCGGAACCCACATCGAGTACGATCTCGGCGATAACACCTTCGCGATACCCAAGTCTCTGGTGGATCGCGTCGACGCTGGTGGAAGCCCGCCTGACGTATGCCACCGACGGACGGAACCGCCAAACCAGCCCACGATCTGCCGGAGTTCGCTCCCAGCCGACAATTTGAAAAATGATCCTACGCTCATCGGCAAGATCATTCAGGACGACCGGGTCGATCCGGATGCGCTGTCTGCCCTGGAACAGGCGGGCAACGGCTCCGCCGACTGCCGCTGGCTACTTTATTGCGGGCAAGCATGAATTCGACCACGGAAATTTCAGTAAAGCGCGGTCTTATTTCGAGGCCAGCTTGCGTTTCGATTCGCAGAATCCTACGATTCTGAATTACTACGCCGCCCTGCTGGTTAGAACCGGAAATGCCCCCGAAGCGTTGCCTTATGCCGAGCGAGCTGTCCGCAGTGCTCCAGATTCGCCGGACGCGCTCACCGTGCTGGGATACGTCCAGTTCGCCGCCGACCGTACTCAGGACGCCATACGCAGCTGGAAACACTCTCTGGAACTCCGTCCCGATGCCACGGTACAAAAATACCTGGAGAAGGCGCAGCGCGATGTCACTGCCGAGGCTGATTACACGGAACACGAGAGCATTCACTTCACGCTGAAATATGAAGGTAAAGAGACATCGGAGGCCCTGCGCGGCCAACTGCTCGCTACTCTGGAGTCGGAATACGATGATCTGGTGCGGGAACTCGGGATCGCTCCGCGTAATAGCATACCCGTGGTTCTCTACACCGAGCAGTCCTTCTTTGACGTCACCCAGGCGCCTTCATGGAGTGGGGCGGTTTTTGATGGGAAGCTACGCATTCCCATCAACGGTTTGACCTCCGTCACGCCCGAACTGGCGCGCGTGCTTAAGCACGAACTTGCACACTCCTTTATCAGCCAGCTTTCTGGCGGACGTTGCCCGCAGTGGCTCAACGAGGGTATTGCTCAGGCGGTCGAACCCAAGCAGATCGCTCATGGTCGGCTTCTGGCTGATCTGTTTCGTACCCAACGCGAGATCCCGCTAAATGCTCTTGAGGGCAGCTTTATGCAGTTCTCCAGCACTCAGGCCACCGTGGCCTATGAAGAATCCCTTGCCGCCGTGCAATATATCAGCGAAACCTATGGCATGAGCGATCTGCAACGGATTCTCGAAAGGCTGGGACAGGGAAGTTCGACAGAAGCCGCGCTGCGCGCCACCATCCACTCCGATTATGGCCAATTGGAAGCAGAGGTCGGCAAATACCTCATTGGTAAATATGGGAATTAGTGGCGAGCGCCCGGAAAGGCGGAGCTTTCAGGGCGCTGTCTACCAATTCGATTGGAATCGGTTCGCATTTCCTACCCGCCGATTAAGGGGAGCCACGCCGAATTCCGCTTTTTGTTGGTTTTTTGCTCGAATTCTGTGCTAACGTCTCGGCTCGATTTGCCATGCGCGCGCTCCTCCGTTCTCGCCGAGTCTCGGTCCGTTGCGGTGCGTGATCCTGTCCACTCCGAAGTATCCTCGAAGTTCACGGAGCCGAACTTGCCTCGGCTTATTATGGTCTCCGTATGGCAGGCGATTTCTGTGATTTCATCCGCGTTGGTCCCAATCGCGTTCTTTTCGGCCTCCTCGATGTCGCTGGCGGTTTGAACGATACTCGGCCCATCACCACGGCGGCCCAACACACTTTCCGACTGCCGGGACCGAGCTATTTGCCCGCCGGGATATGAACGAAGCTGACGCGATGATGGAATTATGCCTGCAATTGAACCAGGCCATATTAAAGACCGCCGATGGGGTTCGCTCATGCCCGGCCTTCGCTGGTTCCTACGATGAAAATCTGGGCATAATTTGTTATTTCAACGCGGGCCATACTCCGGGACTCATCCGGGATCGCAAAGGGATTAGCGAACTTCCCGCCACCGGCCTGCCTCTGGGGCTTTTTTCCCACATGACCTCTGATGCGCCCATGGTCGCTCTGGAGCCCGGCGGCGCCTTTTCTCGCGTCGCGTGGCGTGGTCGAGGCGAAAACGGAAATCGAAGAGTTCGGCATGCAGCGAGTGAAGGAAGCGCTGCGAGAAATCCAATGGAGGCGGCGCGAAAAAATCTGCGTATCCGTGCTTGACCGGATGCGGCTGTTCATGGGGAACTCACGCACCCACAACGACGTGACTGCGCTCGCCCTGGCTCGAAATCCGTAAGAACTCACCGTTAAAACGACTTTTGTTGGGCTTTCCACCGAGCGTAGCGGTTTGCCCAAGCTCGTAGTCGGTGTCACAATGCTTAAATGCAAAAATCTATTACTCCGCTGGCAAGTGCAATGGCCGCTGCGATCATGCTGCTCGGGAACGCCCTGGCGCAGCAGACTCCCCCGGCAACGACTCAACAGACTCCTGCGGCGGGAAGCCAGACTGCTTCCCCGTTCAAGACGCAAAAAGATAAAGTCAGCTACGCCATTGGGATGAACATTGGAACGACCCTCCATAAGCAATCGGTCGACGTTGATCCGAAAGTGCTGCAGCAAGGCCTCGAAGACGCCATGGCCGGAGGCAAAACGCTCCTTTCGGAAGATGAAGCGCGCGCCACCCTCACCGAGTTCCAGACCGAGATGCGCAAGAAGATGCAGGAGAAAATGCAGGCGGAGGGCGAGGCAAACAAGAAGGAAGGCGCCGCATTCCTGGCTGCAAACAAAGCAAAAGACGGCGTGGTCACGTTGCCCAGCGGTCTGCAGTACAAGATCCTGACACCCGGTACAGGGCCGAAGCCGACAGCGAGCGACTCCGTGGTGTGCAACTATCGCGGCACACTCATCGACGGCAAGGAATTCGACAGCTCCTACAAGCGCGGTCAGCCCGCGACATTTCCAGTCAGTGGCGTCATCAAGGGTTGGACGGAAGCCCTTCAACTGATGCCCGTAGGATCGAAGTGGCAACTGTTCGTTCCCTCTGACCTGGCATACGGCGAGCGCGGTCAAGGGCCAGACATTACCCCCAACGCTACCCTTATCTTTGAAGTGGAACTGATTTCCATCCAGAGCAAGGAACAAAGGTCAAGACAAGGCCCCGGACCAAAACAAGAAATAGCCAGATCGTTGCTGGAGGCTGAGGAGAATCGTCGGCCCCTTCCGTGCTTTAGCGGAAGGAGCCTGACTTCATTTGCCTCCGACCCGCAACGCGCGATGTAAAGGCAGGGCAAAAAACACTGCCAATGCTACATTCAGGAGCAGACTTAGCGGTACGTTGACGAATGCTAAGGCAATGCACACCAGGTAAAGCGCTGGTCCCACCGCATATTTGGCCGAGATTTTGTCAGTAGCAGCGACATCCACGTCTTCGCCTAACAGATGGCGGTTTGCATATCTCCACAAGAGGTTAAAGAAGACCGCAATGACGAAATAGGTTCCGTGATACAGAATCGCCGCCGCCCGCTGATCGCTTTGGCCGAGATGTTGCGCCAGCACGGCCGTCGGAAACGGAACCGCAGTGACACCCAGTAAAAGAAGAAGGTTCAAGAACAGAAGCGCATTATTCGACCGCTTGATGTGAGTGAACAAGCGATGGTGATTGATCCACATAATCCCGATGAAGGCGAAACTGAAGACGAAGGCAAAGTAAGAGGGCCACTGGCGCAGAAGTTGAACGGTAAGATTTCCGCTGCCCGCAGTCGGAATCTTGATTTCCAGAATGAGCAGAGTAATGGCAATGGAAAAAACGCCGTCAGAGAAGGCTTCGATGCGCGCTGTTTCTTTTTCCATGAGAGACCGCTCGATCTCGACGCGCCGGTCTATCGGCTCCGAGCTTTCTTTCGCGCAGGCCCCGCATTCGGCGGCCGATTCACGATCGGCGCTAGTTCATCGGCAGTCACGAACAGCGGCTCGATGTCAGTGGGGATTCCCTGTAAACCATCCAGCGCCTTCCGTACAGCGGGGCGCATGACCCCGAGTTCATCCAACATCTTTTTCGCGCCGGCATAATTGCCCTCGGCCTCGATGGTCAGAAGATCGTGATCGAGCGCCGCGATCGCGGATTTTATCTTCGTCATATCCACGGAAAAAGTGCCGTCCGGCGTGTTGGACAAACGCACCTTTATCCATCAGGTAATTGAACTGAATTGCCATGCCTTTGCCGTGAGCGTCGTTCAGCCCGAAGCGCAGGCTGCGGAATGTGGAAGCCAGATACGTCGTGTAAAGTTGCCGTTGCGCGGCCTCATCAGATGGCAATGACGCGCCCAGTCCCATTTCCTTCGAGTGGTCCATCATGTACTGCAGAGCGAATAGTCCCGGTGACATCGGCTTTCGGCTCTTCAATCGCGCTGTACAAGTCTTTCAGTTCTTCGCGCGGCGTCGTATCGCGGCCTTGAACTTTGATCTGATGCGGTCCCAGCCCGTGCATCAATTCATGCGCCAGAATGTGCGTAAAGAACAGCTCAAAGCTCACATCCACCATGGCCGTTTGCGACAGTGTTCGCCGCGCAATGGGCAGCAGCACGCTGCGGAACTTTGCCTCCTGCACATTCTTCAGCATGACTCGCTTGCTGCCCTTCTGTTGCACCACGCGGTCGTCGTTAGGCAGATTGTATGCGGCGGTCTGCACGCCGTGAGCGCCATCGCCTGCGCTCAGAATCTCGTCTACCACTCGAATCGGCGCTCCCGCACCCAGCTTCGGGTTACGGTACTGCGGATCGATGGGCAAATTGTTTTCGATCTCCTGCAGATGCTGGGTGAAAACCGATAGCTTGGCGGACTCCTCATCATCGCGCAGATTTACATAAGCCTCAAATGACGCCTTGTAGCCGAAAAGTTCGTCGTTGTAGGTTTCGTACGGACCAATCGTGATGTCCAGTGGCGCATCCAGGTCCATCCACGCCATATCGCTTTCGTAATAGTCATTCGTGAGAAACGCGTCAGCTCGTAGATTAAGAAACTTCTTGAGCGATGCGTTGTCAGTCAAGCCCGCCGCCTCATGAAGCAGGTTTGACGCCTTCGTAAGGCCGTCGGCATATTCCTGGCTGTAGGGAACGGCTAAGAAACTATTCGGCGCCTTGCTATTGTCCGGCAGACGAATCACGGTGAAAAAGCTCTTCGCTTGCTCCTGCTCCTTCGGCGACAACTGCGCAACCCAGCTCTCGAAAGCTTCCTTGGTCATGCTCTCGGGATAGAAATTCGCTCCCAAGCGGTTTGCGTGGAGGCACGCCCGGCAAAAAAGCCTTGTATTCGTCAAGATCTGACCACGGTCCCTTATTGATCCAAAAATAGTGCAGCCGTGCTTTGCCTAGTGGCGTAGTGTCTTTCTGTAACCGGGCATAGAGCGCGAGGTTGCCATCCCACATTTGCTGCATGAAGACATCGTTCAGGACCCGCGCAGCCTCAATCAGTTTCACCAGCGCCTGCCGATCGCCCGAGGAGAGTCTCGAGGTGTCGACTCTTAACGGCGTCGGCGCGAAACGACTTGCCATCAGGTCGAGTTGCGCCAGGTCCGGCAGCGCCCCATTCTTCTGTGCTTTTACTGAAATACTCGTCACTCCCATAAGTAGTACAAGAATAAAGCAGGCGGTGAGTTTCATGATTTCTCCTCCCATGCCGATGCGGCCGAAAACGGATTATGATAGCAGGACGCGCGGTAGCCGCGACCAGACATCTGGCGGTACAATTTACAAAAGCGTGGCAGCCCAGAGCCGAATAGGCGGTTCTGGCTGTGGTTTCAGGCGAACAGAATTCTTATGCGAAAATTTCTCCCTGGCTTGCTCCTGCTTTCTTTCGTTGCTGTGTCCGTCATTCTTAGGGCGGACGATGAAGTGGTCGAAGAGATCGTCGCCCGCGTCAACAACCAGATCATCACTCGCAGCGAATTCCTGCACAGCAAAGACGAATTGAGGAAGGAAGCCGCGCAACAAGATCCTGTGAATGCGGACAAACTCGTCGCCGAACGCGACAAAGATGTGCTTCGCGACTTGATTGATCAGGAATTGCTGCTCGAAAGGGGCAAGGACCTGGGCATAACCGCCGATACCGAAGTCATCAAGAAGCTCGACGACATGCGTAAGGACATGAAACTCGACAGCATGGAGGAACTGGAAAAAGCCGCCCAGTCCCAGGGAGTCTCCTTCGAGGATTTCAAGCAGAACATACGCAATCAGATCATTACCCAGCAAGTCATCGGGAAAGAAGTGGGCTCAAGGCTGATCATCAACAAAGACGACGAACAGAAATTCTACGAAGAACACAAGAACGACATGGAGCAGCCGGAGACGATTCGATTGAGCGAAATTCTGGTCTCGACCGAAGCCAAGCCAAATGATACCACCGATGAAGCGCAACGGCTCAAAGCGGCCCAAGCAAAAGCGGCCGACCTTCTCGACCAGATTCGCAAAGGCGCCAAGTTCGAAGACGTCGCCAAGAAAAACTCCGATGGGCCCACTGCCGCCCAGGGTGGCGACCTCGGCGAATTTAAACGCGGTACTCTTGCCCAGCAAATCGAGGAAAAGACTTTCGTCATGAAGCCAGGCGAGGTATCGGACGTAATCCAAGCCAAGCAAGGGTTCATCATCCTGAAGGTCACCGCGCATCACAGTGCGGGCGTTCCGCCTTTCAGCGAGGTCGAGCCGCGAATCCAGGACGCGCTCTACATGAAGAAGCTACAGCCCGCGCTGCGCGAATACCTCACAAAACTCCGCGAGGACGCATTCATCGATATCAAGACTGGCTACGAAGACTCTGGCGCCAGCCCCAACCAGACCAAGCCCATCGAGACCGCGAACAAAGAGCCCAACCCCAAGGATCTCAAAAAGAAGAAAAAACTCGGCATCTTTTAGGTTAAGCTTGGCCTGAACCGGCGGACTGTATCGACTGGGTCTATCCGCGAACAGGCCTTTCACACGTCCCGGAGCAATGGACCATGAAGGAATTCTTCCTATCCGATTGCGGTCACCACGAAAACAAGGTCATCACTTCGACTTTCGTGGTCGTATCCAAGCAGGTTAAACCCAAGAAGAGCGGTGAGCCCTATCTGGCGCTGATCCTGGGCGATCGAACCGGCCAACTCGAAGCCAAGATGTGGGATAACGTCGAGGACGCGCATCGACGCTTTCGAGCAGGACGACTTCCTCAAAATCAAAGGCCTGCTCAACAAATATAAGAACCGCTTCCAGATCACGATTCACAAACTCCGCCGCCTCGGCGACTCCGAAATCGACTTCTCAGATTACCTGCCTAAGACGACCAAAGATATCGGCGAGCTGTGGCAGACCCTGGCAACTTTCGTAGCTTCCTTTCGCGATCCCCATCTCAAGGCGCTGGTGGAAGCTTTCATGTCTGACCCGGAGATTGCCGAGCCTTACCGCAATGCTCCTGCCGCCAAAACTCTGCACCACGCCTACATCGGCGGATTGCTCGATCACGTGGTGTCGCTCTTCCGTTCCTGCGATCTGATGTGCCAGAATTATCCGCAGATTAATCGCGATCTTTTGCTCACCGGCGCATTCCTGCACGACATCGGCAAGATTCACGAACTTACCTATAACCGCTCGTTCTCCTACACTACGCGTGGGCCAGTTGCTCGGCCACATGATCATCGAACTGGAAATGCTGCAAGCCAAACTTGCGCAGTTCCCCGACTTCCCCGACGAACTCAAAATCCTGGTCGAGCACCTCATCATCAGCCATCATGGCGAATACGAATTCGGCTCGCCCAAGTTGCCCATGTTTCCTGAGGCTCTGATGCTGCATTATCTCGACAACCTCGATTCCAAGATGGAAAGCATGCGCGCTCATTTTGAACGCGAAGCTGCTTCCGACGGCCCTTGGACCGGCTACAATTCTTCATTGAGCCGTCCGCTGTTGAACTCGGCAAAATTTCTGCAAAAGAAACAACCGGTTGTCTCGCCGCCAGAAGCGCCTTCATCGGAGCCTGCAGACGCCCAGCCGGGGGAAATCCCGGTGGAAATCAAAGAACCGTGAATTCTCCCTGAGCACAGAGAACTACGACCTGATAACTGACTTTTCCTATCTCCCATGCTTGATTTCACTCACTTCAAAGTCCTGACCTTCGACTGCTACGGCACGATGATCGACTGGGAAACCGGCATCTTCTCGGCTTTGCGCCCAATCCTCGCCGCCCAGCAAGAATCATTGCGGACTCCGCGCTTCTGGAGATGTACTCCGAACTCGAAGCCTCGGCCGAGCAAGGAGAATTTCTGCGTTATCGAGATGTCTTGCAGTCCGTAGTCCGCGGCTTCGGTGAGCGTCACGGCTTTTCGCCAACCGACGCCGAAGTTCGTTCACTACCGGATTCGCTGGCGAACTGGCCGCCGTTTCCTGACACCGTCGAAGCTCTGCGCAAACTCAAGAGCCGCTATCAACTCGCCGTGATCTCCAACGTAGACGACGATCTGTTCGCCGCTACCGCACCCAAGCTCGGAGTAGCATTCAACCATGTAATAACTGCCCAACAAGCCGGCTGCTACAAACCGTGCATGAGAATATTCAAACTCGCGGAAGAACGGATCGGCGTTACTCGCGGCCAGTGGCTTCACGTCGGGCAAAGCATCTATCACGACGTAGTTCCCGCGCAGTCATTGGGCATTGCGACGGTTTGGGTAAACCGCCCTTCGCCCGGCCCGGCGCTGGAGCCGCCAAAACCGCCGCCGGAAAACCAGACCTGGAAGTCCCCGACTTAAGAACTCTTGCAGATCTCAGCGACCACTGAGAACCGGGAACCATGAACTAAGACTGCCTTCCGATCCGCTTTCGTCGCAACCGTATTAAACTTGACGTGCATAAGAAATCCGATGTCAGGCGCGTTTGCATCAGCGCCAAAAATCCGAGGAATCACATGGCAACTGCTACCACTCGCGCGAACCCGCTGTCCTATCTCACCGACCAGTTGGACGAGCTCAAGGCCAAAGGCACGCACTTCAGTCTGCGCGTGCTTGACGACGAGCAGGCGCCAGTGTGCACGTTCGACGGCAAAAAAGTCATCAACCTCGCGTCGAATAATTACCTCGGCCTGACGACGCATCCCAAACTCCGCGAGGCCGCGCTCGAGGCCACGCGCAAATACGGAGTGGGTTCAGGCGCGGTGCGCACCATTGCTGGCACGATGAAGATCCACATGGAGCTCGAAGAAAAGATAGCAATACGCCGCGAGAACAGCGGCGTATTGCTGCTCCTGCTGCGGATAATCTGAGCGCTGCCGCGGCTTTTTTAATCCGGTGCCGGTCGAATGGAGCACTTGGCCTGGCTGAACAATCGGGGGGACGGCCGGTTCCAGCCCGGATTATTCAGGCTTGAAAAACAGTCCCTTCGAACGGCGTCCCATTAAGTGCCGGCCGCGAAAGCCCATTTCCACAACGAGGTTGCGGGACCGCGAAGCGGCCCCGCCGACGTTTGGAGATGGTCATGAGACATTACTGGCACATTCTGGTCGACGCCTTGCAGCGCGGCTACGAGGCCCACATGGAACGGGCGCAGATGCGCTTGGCGCCAGTCCGGCCGCCGCGCTCATGGCGCGATATTCCTCACGCCGGCTCCGGCTGCCGCTAAGCCAGCCGGTGAGCGAAGCTCACATATTGCCGTGGCCGCGCTTGATGGTCTGGCGGATCACCGGCGCGGTGACCTTGTCGGAAATCTGGATATTCCAGATTTCGCTTTCGCCTTGGGCTGTGAAGTCAGCGAACAGTTTTGGGATCACCGATACATCGCGGATCTCATGGCCGCGCAGGCCGAAGCCGCGGGCGATGGCTTCGAGCGGCGGGCGGCCGAACACCGCCAGGCTGTCGTCGATTCCGTCGGCGCGCAGCTTGTGAAACTCCGAGCCATAGCCGCCGTCGTTCATCGCGCAGATCAGGATCGAAGCCTTGCCGCTTGATCGTCTCCAGCTCCTGGATGTGAAACAAGAGCCCGCCGTCGCCCTCGAACAGCACAACCTTGCCGTCGCGGCCTTGCCGGCGCGCCGCCGCGACGCCGAGCGCATAGGACAGGCCGTTGCCGACCGCGCCGAATCGCGCACCGTGGTGTAGAGCTCCGCCGGCCGGCCGCGCATCTGGGCGTTGAAATAGGCCTGGTGGCCGCCGCCGACGACGCAGTCCCAATCCTTCGGCACAACCGCGTCGATGGCTTCGATCACTTCGCGCGGATCGAGCAACCCCGGCTCGATGTCGAACGGCATCGAGTCCGGCGGCTGGTCGCTATGCGATGCGCTAGCTCTTCGAGCGTATCGCCGCCGTGGTCGAATTGCCGGCCCCCAATTTCTTGTCGAGGCCGGCGAGGATGGCCTCGACGACAGCGAGCGCGTCAGATCTGAC
>CAVOKS010000014.1:0-37912 GCA_963696565.1 uncultured Acidobacteriota bacterium
TGCAAGTACCGTTACCGCCGCTACCGCCGTTACCGCTAGGCGGATAATTGCCGCCATCGGAAGGGCTGGCACCACCACCACCACCACCACCACCACCCGCACCGCACATAATGACGTATACCTTGGTTACCCGGACGGCTGACGACAGATGTGCCATTAGAAGTGAATATCTGCATATGCTCTGTTGTTCCACTATTGCCCGTCGCCGCCGTCGTCTGCGTGGTGCCGTCCGGTAATACAGTATCCACCGGAAGTGGACTGGATCACGCCTGCGACAGAAAGCTTCTCGTCCCGGCGCCGTCGTTCCAATGCCGACGTTGCCGTTCGCCAGGATTCGTAGACCCTCTTGAAATGTCCCCCCATTCCTTAATTGCACAACAAAATCGCGCTAGAAGTCTCATCCATTACCGCGCCGTATCGATCGCGCCGTACTGGCTCATTGCATTCAGACCAGCTAATTCATTTGTAAAAAACGCACTGTCTGTAGCCGAGGGATTATAGAGACGCAAAGCCGCATCTGCAGTTGTTGGGGAGTAGGGAGTAGTATCGGTGGCGAAAACATCGAGCTGATAGCCCGGATTCGTCGTCCCGATGCCAACATTTCCGCTCTGACTTATGACAAGGTTTTCGGCGGCAAAGGAACTTGAATAGAGCGTATTCGCGGTGCCGAAAACGAGAGCCCCGCCAGCCGCATCGTAGCCAATGGCATTATAATTCGATCCATTATTTCCTAAAGTGATCTGTGGAAGATTACTTCTTGTTGAATCATACGCTCCCAAGCTCAGCTGATAATGGGTGGTTGTATTAACGTTGGTGGGCCCGATCTCAAGAGAAGTAATAGGGGATGCCGTCCCGATGCCAACATCATTAGAATTGATCGCTATTGCCGAAGCGCCTGAACCTGTTTGCAAAAGCAGCCTTCCCGTGTTTGTTTTTAAGACGGTGTCGCCCGCAACCGCATCTGTCGAACCCTGACCACTCGCCCCTGCCACTTGGAGCGCCACATCCCACGATGTCCTCCCGAGCTCGAGATCCGTATATTGCCCCGCGCCCCCGCTCCACATCCTCAGCACGGCGGGAGCATTATTTCCGTATATATTCAATAGACTGCTTGGCGTCGTTGTCCCAATGCCGACATTGCCGGGGATGGTTCCACCGCCTGGCGTTTGAACCGAACTGGCCCGCAAGGACGTTGCCGGCAACAACGTTATCCGCCAAGGTTACCCGCAGTGAGCGTTCCGCCAACGGTGAGATTGCCGCCGACGACCGTATTCCCGGCGGAAACGGTGCTTGTTTCGATGGAGACAGACCCATCGTCCTGGAGGATGAAGATCGGCGTACTAATTATTCTCCAATATACTCTGAAGAGCCTGTGGTGGTGTTATCGCTCGATGCGCCGACGACAAGCAGCTTCGTGCCGGAGGTCGTTGTCGGGGTACCGACACTCACGTTGTTCGATGCATCGCTGCCGATCGCACCGGAACCGCTTGGAGGGTTTTGTGACGGACCATTGAATGCAAACGTTTTGAACGCGAACAGAAAAACCATTCCGGCGATCAAAACTCCCGCCATGACCGTAAGAATATTCGGGATTGTGTGGAATGGATTTTTTTTCATTTGGGAACGTTACTGCGAAACGGCGGACGGGGAAGAGGACGCTGACGGAGCGGTCGGGTTCGCAGGGACTTGCGCGGCCGCCGCGCTTTGCTGCTGCGCCGTTACTGCGGCAGGATCCGCGATCAGCTGCGCGACGCTGCTCGTGGCATTAAGGCGCGTCCAGAAGATGATCTGGTTCGAATTGAAGTACACTTCGTTCGACGGTCCCCATGCCACCTGGCCGAACGGATACACGCCGATGGTGGCATTGCCCTTGGCATCGGTACTGCGCTGGAGGAACCATGCGTCTTCCATGTGCGGCGTCGGCAACCAATCAAGCTTGCCGAAATAGATATCGCCGGTGGAAAGATACACCGCCGAATACGGCGAGAGCGCGGACTGACGGCGATGACCTGCCGGCGATCATAGCGACGCCCACCCAAACGCCCACGCCGATCAAGAGCACGATGACGACAATGACCAATGCGATAACGAGACCCTTTGGAATCTTCATGTTATTTTTTATTATTTCGTACTATTTTATTTAGCGACCACGATGATATGCCCGACGGGACCTTTCGACGGGCCGCCACAGGACGCGCAATAAAAAGTGAAATCCCCGGCGATAATGCCTGGAACTGGATGATCTGCGTCTTCCCCTTCGGGATCGCGGCATTGAACCCGTAATCCGGCTGAGTGAACCCATAAGCCGCGTCGACGGCGGTGAGATCGAGATTCACCGTATCGCCCTGGTTCACGATAACCGTGTCCGGGGTGTACGCTTCGTTCTGAATAGTGATGTTAAAACTGCGATAACTGACGTTGCCGGAAGGATCCCCCGCGCCCTGTACCACGGGAACCGCAATATTCGCCGCCGTACTGCTCGCGCCCTTATTGGGAGCGATAGCACCCGCAGGGACCGCCGTACGCGTGGAAGAGGTCTCTGTCAGCGCACCCGTATTCTACCCCTGTGGCAGCCGATCCCGCACTGTTATTCGGCGCACTATGCTGCGCATATTGATACCAGATCACGGCAACCACGATAATAATCACCACCAAGACCACTACACCGATGATCTTTTTTGTGTTGCTCATAGGAACAGTATACCATTTCATCGCCGGAAAAGATGGCGGTTATCCACAGGGATGGTAGGAAAATGCGATGGCGACGTCCCTTCTACTGTTATATCAATTAATAGATCTGTTGCCACCCCAGCGTTCCCGACGCGTTTGCGGCGCAGAGCGAGAGCGTATCCGTAGAAGAAGCCGCCTGGCGAATAAAACAAGAGGGTTCCTCGTGATGTCGCATTGCACGTTACCGTTGACGTCGCGGTGGTCAAAAGCTGCACCCGCCGTTCACCGAAAGTGCTTCGGCAGGCGCGCCGACCGTGTCGATGCCAACATTATTCCCGCTGAAATCGATGACATTATTGATCGAACTCCATTGATAGGAGGAATTCCCCAGCGGTTCGCCAGTCAATGCCGACGGAAACACGCCCGTGTCAAAAGTGGCGGCGGAAACTTGCGTTATGGAAGTTTGGAAAAATTGGGCTGAACGCCTGCGCAATGCTCGACGTGGCGTAGTAGGCACATCGTGTACGAAACACTCACCGCGTCGTGCCCGGGAGGATTCGCACGGCGCGTGAACAAAAGATTGGAAACATAAACTTTATTTGAGGTGAGCGGCTGCAACGTTCCCGACCCGGTCTGCTGAAGATACACCGTGCCACTTGCAAGCGTGATGTACGAGGGGTCAAGCGAAGAGCTCGCCACATCAAATTTGAGCGTGGACGTCGGCGTGGACGTCGGGATATCAATGATGCCCGCCGTCTGGATATAATACTGGAGTTTCTGCAAAAGAAACTGGCTTTCCTGGTTGACCGCTGCCGAGGAAGAGGACTGCACCTGCACCTGCGTCACCACGGAAAGGATGCCGATGAACGCGATGGCGATGACAGTAAAGATGCTGATCGCGATCAGCATCTCAATGAGCGTAAATCCTTTTTTCATGTATTTATTATACCATGCACGTCGAGAAGGCCTACGGGCTCCAGTTGACGATCACGCTGGTCACCTGCGGCGAAGGTCTGCGTCGAGATTCGTCGCCAAAATGACACGATAGCGGAAATATCTGCCGATCAGCGAGGAATAGTTGCCCAGCGGAATCGGTACAGCCATGAGACCCGCATGAATACGTCGTCCCCGATGTCCCATCGGGACCGATGAAGTTCCACGGGCCGCTCGAACTGTTGCTCACCGCGATCTGGAAAGCCGACCGATCGTCGCCCGAGCGGCGTGGTCCCCTTCCATGTGATCGAGTTGAACTGCGCGCCGTTCGCGACGCCGGTATCGAATGTCTGCGAATCAGCGTTCCCGTCTTCGCCTGCGCGGCCCACGTCGTCGTCACATCAAAATGCGATAGTGACACGACCCTCGAAGTATTACTACAATTGAAAGCTGATCCAGCCGACGTCGTCGTTCCATGCCCAGCCGTGAAACACACCGGTAGCTGGATCGATGTGCACTCCGCAATACCCGCCGTAACTCTGGCACAGGCCGTCGTCGATGCCGTCACGGGATAGGTCGCGGACGCATTCCCCCAGATAGAACGATATCCAGCCGATCTTCGTCGTTCCATGCCCAGCCCGAAAGATTGCCCGCTCCGTCATTGCTCACTTCGTAGGTTATCGTGCCACAACTGTGCCGGAGGGACTGGTCGCGCAATCAAGCGCAATCGAATCCCGACCGACGAAGCTGGCATATCCCGTAAGCTGTCACGGACGTCACATTCACATTGCCCGTGGAATAAAAATCGATCCAGCCGATCTCGTCGTTCCATGCCGAATGCTGCGCGGCCGATCGATTGATGTTCGTCGCGGCGAGTGCGGCAGGAACCGGAATAAAAAAGCGACGCGATCAACGCCCCTACGGCGATCCCACTATATATAAAGAATGATTTCATGATGGCGATGACGCTAATAGCCCGGAATGGAAACATATATCGATCCGGTGGTCGTCGAATAATCGATGTTGGTAGAAGAAGTGAATTGGCTTCCCACGGAGGTCGCCGCGCCCGTTGCGCCCGGGCCGCCGGACCAGTCGGTCTGGTCGATCACGGCATCGTCATTGCGGGTAAGATAGGTGCTTATGGTGCTCGGTCGTCCCCTGCGTCCAATTATATACCACCGTGATCTGTTTAGTGGAAGGATCATAGGTATTGTTTGTGGACGTGGAAGTGATGCCTCCGCCGCTCGTGCGATACGCATCGGAAAGATAAAAATAACGGACGTACGTCGTCGTCCCGATGACAAGGGACTGGATCCCCGACGTGGCCGTATACGGCGAGGAAGAAGTGATCAGATAATATTGGTACGCCGTCCCGGTCGCAAGCGAGGTGATATTGTTCCATCCCCCTTCCGACCACACGCGCACATTATCGAGCAATGCCTGCGCAACCGTTGCGCCTTCCTGCACATTTCCCGCTTGGCTGTTTTCGCGAAGCGCCGGCACGATGACCGCGACGGCACCCACCATAAAAATCGCGCCGACCGCGATCGAGACCAAAACCTCGCTGATGGACTGCCCCCGGCGGTGAACATTCATATCTTCCATATTATCACAATACTCCAACTGAATCCTCCAAAAGACTGGCAGATTAATAGTCTTTTAGAGGATTCAGTATTCTTCTTTAGTAACTGATCGCACCGGACGAGGCGATCGAGATCGTCGACGAGAATGCCGTGTTCTCCTTCGGCATATAGAATCCGATACTCGTTGAAACCGACGAGAGGCCGCTGATCGGGGAAAAGATGACATCGAGCGTGGCGCCGGACGGCGAGCGTGGAGGTTTGATATGCCACCGTCGGCGGCAGAACATAATAGCCGACCGTCGTGCTCGCCATATAACTCCCGGTGAATAGCGCATAGAACGGCGGGGTTGCCGTAGTATTCGCAAAGTGTACCCCCCACGCGACATCATTCGCTTGAGCATTGTTTTCCTGGAACGCCGCGTCGCTTTGCGCCTGTCGCAGAAGCGTCACGGTCTTCTGCGTCGTGGCGGTAAGATCGGCATTGCTCCGTCTTGCGGCAAGGTTGGCAAAGACCACGGCGCCGAGCGCGATCATAATACCGAACACCACAAGAAGCTCGACGAGGGTGAATCCTTTGCGCATACGATCAGAATGAGGTGGTGAGCTGATAGATCGGGACAATGATAGAGAGCGCGATGACGGCGACCATGACACCCATAATAAGGAGCATCGCCGGCTCAAGCAACGATACCAGCGCCTTTATATTCCCATCGATGTTCGATTCGTAGAACTCGGCGAGGGTACTCAGTACCTCGTCAAGATGCCCCGCCTGTTCGGAAATGGAAACGAGATTTGTCACCATTTTAGGAAACACCGTTTCGCGGCGAAACGCCTCGCCGATCGTCAGCCCCTTTGATAGCCCGTCGTTCGCGATGCGTAAGAGTGCGTCGTGATAGGAGTCCATACCGACGGTCTCCGCCGCGATCGTGATGGTCTGCACGATCGGCAGACCGGCGCGCATAAGCGAACTGATGGTGGATGCCATGCGCTGAATGGCGAGTTCCTGGTACACCGTCCGTATAAGCGGAAGGCTCGAAAGAAAGCGGCTGAATGCCTTTTTCCCCGGCTCCGTTTTGGTGGCTACCCATACGAGCACCCCGATGACCAGAAGCGTACCCGGAAGGATGATAAAGATGTTCGCCCCGATAAAAAGGCCCACCGTGAACACGATCTGCGAAAACCACGGTGGATTGATGCCGCTCTGCGAAAAGACATTTGCCACTTTCGGCAGGGCAAAGGTCACGAGAAACGTCAATATCGCGGTGGCCATGCAGAGGAGCACGATCGGATAGATCATCGCCGACTTCACCTTGCTTTGTATTTCCGCGTCGCGTCTCTAACGAAATGCTCAGATCCTCGAATGTCTTTTGGAGATTCCCCGATTCTTCGGCGGCCTTCACCAGATTGATGACGGTCGGAGAAAATTCTTTCGGATGCCGCGCGAACGCCAGATAGAACGGCTGGCCCTTACTCAGGTTGTCGCGCACCTCAAGGAGAAAGTTACGCACCGCCGGCTTATCGAAATCAAGGATGAGAATGTTGATTGCGGAAAGTAGGTCTGTTCCCACGCGCAACATCAACGCGAGATATTTCGTAAGAAACACTTTGTCCGACGTATTGATGGCGCCGCCAAAGAGCCCCTGGAGGGCCCCGATCTTCACTTTATTCATCGGCTTCACTGAAACAGGGCGCAGCTGCTTGCCACCCAAAAAGCGCAGGACATCATTCAACGTGTCCGCTTCATACTCCCCTTCCGCTATCTTTCCCGCCTCATCCGCCGCCACATAATGGAACAGCATATCTATATAATAGCACAGGCTTTTGCTCGGGGGTGGAACCTATTCGCGGATCACGCGCAGCACTTCTTCCAGCGTCGTCTGCGCCACCTCTACTTTCTGCAGCCCATCCTCGAACATCGTCTTCATCCCCGACGCCTGCGCCTGCACACGCAACGCTTCCAAGCTGAACTGGGACGAAACGATAAGCTCTTTCATCTTTTCATCCACCTCAAACGCTTCGTAAATGCCCAATCGGCCGCGATAGCCTGTCCCTCCGCACGAGGTACATCCTTTGCCGGCATAGAGCGTCTTCGGGATATGCACCATCTGCGGATCAAGACCGTTCTCTTTTAATTGGGTCGTGAGCATCGTTACGATCGCGGGATCGGCATCATACGAATAAATACACGACGGACAAATCCTTCTCACCAGACGCTGCGCGAGCACCAGATTAAGCACCGAACTCACGAGGAATGGCGGAATGTTGAAATCGAAAAAGCGCGGGAATGGCCGTTGGCGCGTCGTTCGTGTGAAGCGAGGATAACAATAAATGCCCGGTGAGCGCCGCCTGTACGGCGATGTCGGCAGTCTCGGCGTCGCGGATCTCGCCGACCATGATGACGTTGGGGTCCTGGCGCATGAGCGCGCGAAGCCCAGAGGCAAAGGTGACGCCTGCCTGCGGGTTGATCTGCGTCTGGTTGACGTAGCGCATGTTGTATTCGATCGGGTCCTCCACCGTCGTCACGTTCACTTCGGGGCGGTTCAGCATGTTCATGAGCGCATAGAGCGTTGTTTTGTTCTTTCTAAAGAATACGGGAACGGTTAAGCGGCGACATAACGTTACGTATTGCTGAGATCAAAAGTTTTGACTTTCAGTCCTTTACACTGGATGCACGACTATGGCTTCTGCGGAAAACCAGCATTTGATCCGGGCATATTACGATAATCCCCTTCGAGGGCGCGTCCGCTTATAATGGGGCCGAAGTAGCCTGCAAAGTTTCAGATCAGAGTTTTGCCGGTTGCCGGCGGACATGTCTGCTCCTAATCCAACTCGACCCGATCACAAACCTTCCAGCCGAAAGAAGGTCATTATTCCGCTGGCGGTGGGGATGGCCCTGCTTTTCTGGGTACTGCTTTCGCTCACCTCTTTTGACCTGCCCCTCAATCCGGGCACCAATCAGCAACTGTTGTTTTTCGCTTCCCTTTCCGCATTAATTTTTCTTCTGTTCGTAGCACTGACGTTCGTCCTCGCCCGGAATCTACTGAAGCTCTTCGCCGAAAGAAGGCTGGGCGTCCTTGGATCGAAATTCCGCACGCGTCTGGTCGTAGGCAGTCTTTTGCTTTCGTTTCTTCCAGTCATTGGCATGTTCTTCTTTGCCTATGTCTTGATGAACCGATCAATTGATAAGTGGTTTTCCACGCCGGTGGAGGAAGTGCGGCGGGATACGGCGACCATGGCATCGCTACTTTCAAACTACGCTGCGCAAAACACGCGAGCCGAGGCCGAAGCGATCGCGACTTCGCCGGAGACCCAATCTGCATTTGTGAGCCACAGTTTTTCTGCCATAACAGAGGAACTGCAGCGTCATGCATCCACGCTGCAAGGCGGTTTCGCTGTCGCTATGGTGGACGGTGAGGCCGAGGCCAGTTTCGGCACGCCCGCTTCGTGGCCGCAATTGAAGGCCAAGCTTCCGCGATTGCGATTGGACACTCCAACTTCCTTCACTTGGGAGCAAACCGACTACATTGTGGGCAGTGCACCCGTGGGCGATCATGGTTCGATTCTGGTCGGCATACCCTTACCAAAACAATTCTCCGAGACGGTGAAGCAGGTGGAGGCCAGCCAGCAGCGTTATCTCGACCTGGCGCGCGAACGAAGACTGGTTCGCCGGACCTATATGGAAGTGCTGCTTCTGCTTACCGTGATGGTACTTTTCGCTACCACCTGGTTTGCTTTGTTTCTTTCCAAGCTGGTGACGCGTCCCGTGGTCGCGCTTGCCGAAGCGACGCAGGAGATTTCTCGTGGGCGGCTCGACTATCGCGTGGAAGTCCGTGCTGCCGATGAAATCGGCGATCTGGTGCATTCGTTCAACCGGATGGCGGAAGAACTGGAATCCAGCCGCCGGCAGATTGACGCCTCCAGTCGTGACCTTAGCGCCGCCAACGTTGCCTTGGAACAGCGCCGCCGTCATATTGAAACCATTTTGGAAAGCATCCCCAACGGCGTGCTTTCGTTGAATGCCCAGCGGCAGGTCACGCATGCGAACCATGCGCTGCTTCGCTTATTCCACCCGGCTGCTGCAGAATCCGGCACGCCAGGTGTATTGATCGGCGCGCCCTTGAAAGACGTCTTCGCTCCTGAGGTCCTCGAAGATCTTGAGCCGCTGTTGCGCCGGGCCGACCGCATGGGAACCACGACGACGCAGATGGAAATGGTGGTGCAGCGGGCCACCTTAAGTGTCGCGGTCACTGTGGCCACTCTCAAGCACGATGGTCAGGGGCTGGGATACGTCCTGGTGTTTGAAGATCTCTCGGAGTTACTCAAGGCACAGAAGCAAGCGGCATGGCGCGAAGTAGCGCGACGGGTGGCGCACGAAATCAAGAACCCCCTGACTCCGATCGCATTGTCCGCAGAGCGCATCCGCCGGCATCTGCAACGTGGCGCACGTCCTGATGCGGCCTCGGTTGAAGTCCTTCATAGCTGCGCTGAGACCATCGCTGCGGCCGTCGAAACCGTCCGCACGCTGGTGGACGAGTTCTCTACTTTGGCGCGGTTCCCTACGGCGCGGCCGCAATTGGCTAACATAAACGCCATTGTGGAGAGCACACTGGCCATGTTCAACGGTCGCTTGGATAACATCCGAGTACGCACGTTTCTGGCCCCCGACCTGCCCAGTGTGATGGCTGATCCCGAAGCCATTAAGCGGGCATTGGCCAATCTGGTCGATAACGCCGCCGAAGCCATGCAAGACGCTCTCTTTCGAGAGATTCAAATTTCCACCGTGCTGGTCGCCAGCCGCGACGTAGTGGAGATCACTGTCGCTGATACCGGCCACGGGGTTACACGAGAATTGAAGGAGCGGTTGTTCCTGCCATACTTCTCGACGAAGAAGCGCGGCACCGGCCTTGGACTTGCCATCGTGAACCGTATTGTCGAAGACCACCACGGCTCTATTCGCGTAGAAGAAAATAAGCCCGTCGGTGCGCGCTTTGTGGTTGAACTGCCGCTGGTCCCGGAAACCGCTGCCGTACCCGCCATAAATCAGCATGCATAACATTCTGATCGTTGACGATGAACCCACCATTCGACAGTCGCTGAAGGGCGTGCTCGAAGATGAAGGATTCAAGACCTCGATGGCCGAAAGCGGCGAAGCAGGTCTGGACATCATTAGCAAACACGCATTCGACGTAGTCCTGCTCGATGTATGGTTGCCCGGCATCGATGGCCTGGAAACCCTGGAGAGGATCCGCGAGAAAGAAAATGCTCCCGAGGTCATCATGATCTCAGGACACGGCACTATCGAAACTGCGGTTCGCGCCACAAAACTCGGGGCTTACGACTTTCTGGAAAAGCCCCTCTCGATCGACAAGACTCTCATCCTCATCAAGAACGCGATCGACGCCAAACGATTACGCGAGGAGAATCGGGATCTCAAGAAACAGCTCGTACCGAAAAGCGTGATCGTGGGCGACAGCATTCCTATGAAGGCGCTGCGCCAGCAAATTCAGATCATGGCTCCCACCAACGGACGCGTTCTCATTTATGGAGAGTCGGGAACGGGAAAAGAATTGGTGGCCCATGCTATTCACGCGCAGGGTCTGCGCAAAGATGAGATGTTCGTCGAAGTGAATTGCGCTGCAATTCCCGAGGATCTGATCGAGAGCGAACTCTTTGGTCATCGGAAAGGGTCGTTTCCCGGAGCCACTGGAGATAAAGAAGGGACATTCCAAAAAGCTCATGGCGGCACGCTTTTCCTGGATGAGATCGGCGACATGAGCCTTAAAACGCAGTCAAAGGTTTTGCGGACGCTCGATGAGCAGCGGTTTGTACCAGTCGGCGGCGACGAGCCGATCACCGTGGATGCCCGTGTGATCGCTTCCACTAACAAGGACCTGGAAGAGGAAATCTCCCGAGGAAACTTTCGCGAGGATTTGTTTTACCGGCTCAATGTGATCCCCTTTTCTGTGCCGCCGCTGCGCGAGCGAAAGGAGGACGTTCCTCTGCTGGGGCGACACTTTCTAAAAGAGTTTTCTGCCACCTATGGCCGCCGCATGCGCGAAATCACCGACGATGCTATCGACACGCTGATGCGCTATTCCTGGCCGGGCAATGTGCGGGAGCTGCGGAATGTGATCGAGCGCATCGTAATCATGAATCCTACGACTATCCGATTCGAACGCAAACACCTGCCGCCGCTGGTTCATCGCGATGGCACCCGCCGCGCCGCTGGCAATGAGTTCTCCAGCCTGCACCAAGCGCGAGCCGCTTACGAGCGTGACTATATTTTGAAAAAACTGGACGAGAATCATGGCAACGTTACGCGTACGGCGGAAGTGCTGGGCCTGGAACGCAGCCACCTCTACCGCAAAATGAAGACCCTGGGTATCGCCGCTAAAGAGTAGGTGAGCGTGGTCTTTTATTGAGAGCTTTTACCGCTTGATCATGTGGATTTCAGTGCCGTTCTTCAGGAACTTCACTTCGTCCATGAGCTGAGTAATCAGATAAACGCCACGACCGTGGCCCGAAAACAGGTTCTCGCCGACCACCGGGCTGGGGATGGACGCGGGATCGAAACCGTCTCCCGGATCGCGCACCACGATCAGCAGGCTCCGGTTTGTATCACAGGCAATGTCGCATTCGACGATTTTCGAAGCGTCGGATTTGGCCCCGTGGACGACCGCGTTAGCCAGCGCCTCCGAGAGCGCCAGTTCAATCTCCGCTTCCTTTCCGACGGCACAGTCTTTCGATCGGACGCACTCCATGATTCGCTGAACCACCGAATCTACCGCCGCTTTATCGGCAGCCAGCGTGACCTGGAGCTTGAAAAGCAATTTGTCGGCCAGGAAATCGAAAGTCGGCTCGGAATTGGTGGACATCAATGAGGATCGTTCCCGATGATTAGTAGCGGCTTACTGCTTTGTGATTCTACAGGCGAAAAGCAGGTCCGGCAACGTGAAACGCGATAGCACGAAACCACCGTAACACTCGCACTTCTCAAGTTTTCTCTACTTTGGTTAACAACTCCAGTTGCCGGCGCCAGTCTAGCTCTTCGATAAACGCGCGCGATTCGCGCCATTCCGGGCTTACTTTCACGAACAAGCTCGAGAAACACGCGAGTGCCGACCATCTTTTCGATTTGCAGGCGCGCGGCTGTGCCGATCTTCTTCAGCATCTGCGCCTGCTTGCCGATCAGAATCCGCTTCTGCCCTTCCCGCTCGCAATAGATCAGCCGCCGCGATTCGCGTGAGTTTCGGGCCTTCCTCGAACTGTTCGACCAACACGGTCGTCGCATACGGAACCTCCTCACTGGTCTCCACCAGAACCTGTTCACGGATGACCTCAGCCACCATGAAGCGCATCGGTTGGTCGGTTACTTGATCCTCTGGAAAATAGCGTGGCCCCTCCGGTAAGGCGCCAATTATCTTTTCTATTAACAGGTCTAACCCTTCGGGCCTGCGCGCCGAAATTGGGATAATTTCTTTGAACGCATGGAGCTTTTGGTAGCCATCGATGATGGGCAGCAGCTTATCTTTCTGGTTCCGAAACAAATCAATTTTGTTAAGTAACAGGAAAACTGGAGTTCCGGATTTCTTGGCCATTTCGAGTACCGACTCATCCGCCTGACCAAATTTCCTGGTTACATCCACAATCAGCAGAAGCAAGTCGCAACCTTCCAGCGCCTCACGCACCTCAGACATCATCTTGCGGCCGAGTGAAGTGTCTGCCTTGTGTACGCCCGGCGTATCAATCAGCACAATTTGGCCGGCCGGCGCTTTCTTTCGCTTAGGAATCTGGACAATTCCCAGAATGCGGTTGCGCGTAGTCTGGGGCTTGGGGCTGACGATGGCCAGTCTCTCGCCCACCAGGGCATTCAGCAACGTGGACTTGCCGGCGTTGGGACGCCCAAGGATGCAAACGAATCCGGAGTGAAAGGCCATAAGAATCGAGAAATCTGGTAATTGGATAATTGAGTAATTAGGAAATTCGCAGTTGGCTGAAATCACCCGATTCCGCAATTGCCCGATTACTCAATTCCTAGATCAACCGCATCTGTTTCGGCTCGACGGCTGAGATCCGAACTCGCTGCACTCGCCGCTCGGTCGATTCCAGCACTTCAAAGCGCAGGCCGTCATCTTCGATTACGTCACCCTTTTGCGGAATACGGCCCGCCAACTCGCTCACTAATCCCGCTACGGTCGCGGACTCTTTTCCCTCGGGACGCGTGCCCAGCAACTGATCCAACCGATCGACATCCATGTTCCCAGGAACGATGTAGGAGTGATCGTTCTCACGCACGACTTCAGCTTTCTCGTGTTCGTCAGCGATCTCACCCACGATTTCTTCGACCAGATCCTCGATCGTGACCAATCCTGCCACTCCCCCATACTCGTCGACCACGATGGCCATGCGGATATTGTTCTTTTGCATCTCGCGCAGAAGTTCGCTCCCCAACTTACTTTCGGGTACAAAATACACATCTTTCCGCATGAGCGTGTCCAAGGTGCGCGTGTGCGCCTCAGTGTCCGGCACCTGCAGAACATCTTGCGCGTAAACGATTCCCTTAATGTTATGAATCGTCCCTTCGAACACTGGCACACGGGAAAACGGTTTCATGCGCAGCAATTCAATGAACTGCTCGACCGTAGTATTGGTGGGAACGGCGACGATTTCCGGGCGCGGCTTCATCGCCTCGCGCACCGTCTTCTCGCCAAATTCCACGACGGACTGAATCATATCGCGGTTGCTCTCGTCCAGGATTCCTTCCTCCTGACCGGCTTCAATCAGCGCATCCACGGCTTCCGCCTGGGTTTCAGGCTGTTCATCCGAATGCCCTTTGGTCAGAGCGGCCACCGACTGTAAGAAGCCCAACACCAGGGTCACCGGCAAAACCAGGTAGATCAGGATGCGCAAGACAGGCGTCCATCGAATGAGCCACTGCCCTTTCGTCCGGGAGAAAAAAACGAATGGCAAGAATCGGTTGCAAACCACGACAGTCAGGATCAGAGTCAGCGTTGCCTGCAGAATTTCGTAAATGCTCCAGGCCCGGTCCCGGAATACGGTGAAGCCTACTAACATGGCAATCGCCGCCATGGTCATTTGTGTGAGCACAGCCATCGACACCGCAGCGCGGGCGCGACTCACGTGCAATCTGGGCTCGATGTCGTGTTCGAATGCGTCGATATTGTCCTGGAACTCGCGGGAAAGAAATCTGCCGATCTCGGTATAAAGACGCTCCACGTAAGAGACCAGGGTCAGCAGCCCAAGCAACATCAGCAACACGATAGCGATTACGAAATTCATCTCGACACTCGCGCCGGGCGAGAGCTCTTTTCGCGGCGCTTGCTGTACTCTTTCAATCAATCCCACGGGTAACCCGAGCGACTTCCGCAAGCGTTGCTCTTTGCGCTCCATCTGTCCATTATCTTGTTCGTGATCGTATCCAGAGAGATGAAGCACGGCATGCAAGGCAAGAATTCTGATTTCATCAGCAGCCGTGTGCCCCAAGCGGCGTGCATTTCGGGCCGCGATCTCCGCCGAAATAGCTACATCCCCGGCAAATCCCCGCATCAACCCGGGCATCGCGGGGAACGATAGCACGTCCGTTGGCTTATTCTTGCCTCGAAAACGACGGTTCAATCCCTGCAACTCCCGACTGCTGGTCACCAGCACGCTGACGGAGCCGCGAAGCCCGGCCGCGCGCCGCGCGCGCGCCACAAACTTCGCCAGCGCCGCCTCACTCAGCCCGGCTACTCGTTCTTGAATGATGACCAAACCTTCTCCGTGGAAACTCACCAAAATAAACAGGAGGGCCAAAAACCGCAGCCCTCCCAGCCAATCATGCGCCGTTTTATTCTTTCGCGTCTGCTTCCGCAGGCATCGCAATGTTCTTTTGCAGAGGCGCACTGTCCGCACCGTTGGTCTTGCCGTTGGCGTTGCTTTTCGGTTCAAGCAGAGACAATTGTTGTTCTGCCAGTTTGTTCTTGTGCTCATCGTAAGCCCGAATGATGCGCTGCACCAAATGATGCCGCACAACGTCGCCCTCGTCGAAGTAAACGAAACGTCAATCCTTCGACGCGCTTCAGAATATCGACCGCTTCCAGCAGCCCACTGCGGCGGGCATTGGGCAGGTCGATCTGGGTTACGTCGCCGGTGATCACTGCCTTGGAATTAAACCCTAAGCGAGTCACGAACATCTTCATCTGCTCCGAGGTCGTGTTCTGCGCTTCATCCAGAATCACGAATGAGTCGTTCAACGTGCGTCCGCGCATGAACGCAATCGGCGCAATTTCGATCACATTTTTTTCCAGGTAGCGATCCACTTTTTCCGGGTCCAGCATGTCGTAGAGCGCGTCGTAAAGCGGGCGTAGATACGGATCGATCTTGTCCTGCAAGGTCCCGGGAAGAAATCCCAAGCGCTCGCCGGCTTCGACCGCTGGGCGCGCCAGAATAATCCGGTTCACTCTCTTCGCCAGCAACGCCGAAATCGCCATCGCCACCGCCAGGTAGGTCTTTCCCGTACCCGCGGGGCCGATTCCGAAAACCATGTCGTGGTTCTCAATGGCTTCGACGTACCGTTTCTGATTCAGGCTCTTGGGTTGAACGGTACGGCGTCCGAAGGAGCGCTGGCGACCAGCTTCCGCCAGACCCCGAAGTGTAGCTTTTGGATCCGCCATCAGGACGCGCAGCATGCTGTTCAAATCGCCGTTATTAAAAGCGTGTCCGGAGCGTTGCAGATGGTTGTAGTCGGCAAAGACTTGCTCGGCCCGGGCAACATCGCGGGCCGCCCCTTCCAGTTCGATCGAGTTGGATCGCAGGTCGATATTGATGTTCAGACCGTCTTCCAACACATGCAGGTTCTCGTCCCTGGTACCGAACAGGGTTTCAATGTGAGGAGTAATCTCGATGCTCTTCTTCATTCAGCTTTGGCGTATCCCTCCGTCGACGGCTATGCTTGATTTGCCACGATAGCGCTTAGATGGCATTGCTGCCACGCGGGCACACCCGTGCCGGCCTTTGCGACAACAAAATTCTTCTCTCTGCAGGTGGAACCAACCGGAATGCTCGCTCCCGAGGTGCAAGCCACTACCATTGCGTTAAGGGTACGCCGGGGGTCGGATAGGAGTCAATGGCAGGCGAGACAACATCGTTTAGCTCACATCCGTTTGACCCGCAGCGACTTACTCCCGTAGAATAGATGAGTCGCACCCACTCGAAATCTCTTGCTGGAATCCAAGCGAGGGAAAACCAGAGACGAAGGTAAACGAAATTACATGGCAAATCATTTTTCGGCGCTGAAGCGCGCCCGTCAGACTGAGAAACGCACCGCTCGCAACCGCGCCAACACTTCCCGCCTGCGCAGCACGTTGCGCGACTTACGCGAGTCACTCGCGAAAGGCAACCAACAGAGCGCCGATCAGGTTTTTCGGCAGACCGTCTCCGCGCTCGACAAAGCCGTTCAGAAGGGCGTGCTGCACGCGAATACAGCATCGCGCTACAAGTCGCGATTGAACGTGCGCTTGAACGCAGTCGGCAAGAAGTAGCTAACGGCGATCGGTTGAGCTTAAGCCTAAGAGTACTCTGCGCCAGCCCGTGCGATTTAAGATTTTCTGACGCTGCGGCTGGACAGCCGGGAAAACAGCCACTTGCCAGCATTAAACCGGCAGTTCTTCCTGCATCCAGCCGATTTCGGGCTTCGGCTCTGACGTCAGGTCCAGGACTAATTTCTCCAGGACCATTCGTTTGCTCGGCGGGTTCGAACGCAGGGCGAGATCGGTCTTCGCTACCAGCCTGAATCGCGCGCGTCAGCTCTCGTTTCGATTTGTAGCGTCGAGCCTGTTTGATAATGTCATCGGCGGCAAATGGAGGCACGCGGAAGCCCTGCCACAGCGCGGCCCACAAGCATCCTCTGATCACGCACATTTCGCTCCAGGATCACCAGCATTTGGCGAAAAGTTTTGGCGAGCATGTAAAGATGCCCGATCGCGGCCTCGTCGCCTTCGCCTGTGGTTAGAATCGCGTCCAGCATTTCGAGCGCGCGCACCCGGTCTTTCGCGGAGATTGCATCGGTCAGTTCGTACAGCGATCTTTGCTTCGCGGCTAGCACCATGGTCTCGACGTCGCCTAGGGTGATGCGTTTCTTTTCGCCCACGTATAGGATCAGTTTTTCTAGTTCGTTCGAAACCATCATCATGTCGCCGCCGAGAGCGTCCACTAGTTCGCGCGCGGCATCGGCATCGATCTTGACCTCTCGCGTGGCCCCGTACTCGGCAATCCAGCGCACCGCTTCGCTCTCTTCGACTCGCGCCAGTTCGACAATAGCGCAGTATTGCCCAAGAGTTTCGCGAATGCGTTCGTATCGTTCCTTGTCGGTTAATTCCATGCGGCGCGAGTCGGCGGGAATGTTGATGTGATCGGCGACAAAGATCAATACCGCAGCGGGATTCGGATCCTTGCAATACGCCTCGATCGCCGCTAGTTTTTCCTCGTTGGACCCACGTCCGAAAAGGCTCTTGACACCGCGAACAAAGAAAACTTGAAAGGGCGCCATCAGCGATGGCGTGCGCGCGCGGTCGAGAACTTCGATCAGATCGGTTTCCGCGAGATCAAACTCGAACAGGCTGAAGTCGCGCAAATCGGGCGTGACCAGGTGTTCGAGAATGGCTTCGCGGCAACGCTTGCGGAAGAAGACCTCAGCCCCCACAAACACGTAGGCCGGACGCAGCTTGTGGGCCTGCACTTCGGACACAAAGCGGTCGGCCTGGGCGAAGGCTCGCATCAAAATCCCTCCAGGATATTCGACACCAGGCTTTGCGCAAAGTCGCGCGACAATCGTTGAAATGCCGGCGTGTCTTCCTCGAAGAAACTGTTTATGTCACGCGGAACTTCGTACTGCTCGCGAAAAAGATACGAGGAATTCTGGTACAGCGCCTTGCCCTGTTTATCGACTAATGCCACTTTCATGGAGACCACAACCATCACGCTCGCTGCGCGTCCGGTCTGCGAATCATAGGTCAGCGGTGTGGTGTAGGTGGCAAGAACGGTTCCACGCAGCACCGCGTCAGCATCGTCATTGACCTGGTTGACGACGTGGTAGTGGGTTCGCGTGACGAATTCTCTTACCACGGCGGCGGTCAGCATCTGCTCGATCTTGAAGGTTTGAGTCTGATTCACGAATGCCGGGATTGCAACCGTTCGAACATTGTCAGGAATGGTGACGGCGTGACCGGCAGTGTGATAGCCGCATCCAGCGCCCAGAACGCTGAGCAGCACGGCCAAGGCCACTCCACGGCTCATTGGATCTTGCCCCGCGGCCGGGTTGCAGCCATGGTTTCCGCGCACTCGACCGCCGTCGCCGCAGCAATGCGAAGATTGTCGGACGCGGCCCACAGCCAAAAGCTATTCGGCTGGCTTGCATCGGGCGCGATCGACACCTGGATATCCACCTGTCCCGCAGCGTTCACGTTCGAGGGAGCGTCGTCGGCTCCGAGCGTGAGCTTGACATGCTCACCCGCCAGCGCTCGCGAAATGCTCTCGACATCCGCCGTTTGTCCAAGTTCGACGTGGATCGCGAAGGCGTGTCCGTGAAAGATCGGAGCCTGCACCAACAACACCGACGGCAGCGGAGCGTCTTTGCCGGCAATTTTTTGATAATGCCTCAGCACTCGGCTCTTCGACCGTTGCCAAGCGCCGGCACCGAATGCTCGCCGTAGCGGGCTACCATGTTGAAGGCTACCTGGGTATCGAAAATGTTCTTCGGCAATTGCTGGAACGAGAGCAGGTTCACCGTCTGCTCGTGCAGTTCGTCCATGCCTTTCTGACCGTGTTCGGATGCAGGCTCGAACACCGTGGCCACTGCCCGCCTCACTAGTTCCCGCTTTCTGCACGCGCAGTAGAAGGAGCGCAAGCACGACCGCTGCGGGATGCGCCACCACTGCCGGACCCGGCTGCAACTCGGGAATCAAAGGGTGGCCCAATTGCCGCTCGATCCAAGGCGAGCGCACGGCGGCGTCCGGCTCATCTTCCAGAGCAGAAGACAGGTCGATGATCGCGCTGCCGGCATTGCGCGCTGTTTTCCAGTTCTTGCGCGTGGATTCCGCGTCCGAAGCAAAGAAAGTAAAATCTATGTTCTGGAACTGCTCGGTGCGAACATTCTGGATGAAGGTGACCTCGTCCCCGACCGATTCCAGCTTTCCCAGCGACTCATCGTCATCCAGTAGCTTGACATCAATCGAAGGGAAGTTGCGATCGTTGAGCACATCCGCCACTTCCTTGCCTTTGAGCGAAGCCTGCGCCGACGATGGCAAGGCGATAAAAATTGCCTCCGCGCGCGGGTTCGGGATGCGACACCGGTGCGGGCTTTAGATTCGAACTCATGAAGTCTGCGAGGCCTCTTTGTATTGCGGAGGAGACGGAGTCCGCTTGCGCCGGAAAATCCATTGCAGAGCGCCAGAAGACCCCGGAAAACATGTAGCTCAACGCGATTATGAAGAGGACCCACTGCGAGAAAACCCAGACCGCCGCGAACAGCAGCCCCAGCAGAATAACCAACTGGAACGGCTGCCGCGCGCGGAAATCAATGTCCTTGAAACTGTAAAAGCGCCATGTGCTCACCATGAGATATCCCGCGGCCACGATGATGAGCATCCAGGTGATGCAACTCCACAGCGAAGAAATCGGGTCTCCGCCGGAGAAGTGCACAACTGCAGCGATGACTCCGGCTCCGGCGGGAATGGGCATGCCCACAAAATATTTCTTTCCGGGCCGGCCCGGGTTCGAAGGTTGCGGATTCAACGCGATGTTGAAGCGAGCCAGACGGCTGGCTCCGGCCATCAAGAACAGGAAGCTCGAAATGGAGCCCAGCTGAATCATCTTGCCCGTCAATTCGGTGGAACCCAGGAATACCGGCAACTGGCGGAATCCCCACATCCAGGCCAGCAGCGCAGGAGCAACGCCGAACGTGATGACGTCAGCCAACGAATCCAACTCCCGGCCAAAGTTACTGCTGGTGTGAGTCATGCGCGCGATGCGGCCATCCAAACCATCGAAGAGAACGGCAAACCCAATCGCCTTGGCGGCAAAATCAAAATGCCAGGGCTCCGCGGCTGTGGCGTGCGTAACCTGCAGGATCGCGTAGTAGCCCATGGCAATATTCGCCGCAGTGAAAAGCGAGGGCAAAATATACATGCCCTTGCGCAACCGTCCCGAGGGCCGGTCTTCTTTACGCCGCTTCGGAATCACTGGAACTTCTGGATCCATTACCGTGCTCCTTGCCGAGCTCGTTCTGCATTGCCGGCCACGAGTGATCGCTCAGCGTTCAGGTACGCCAGCACACTCGATCCGCCCTTCACGCGATCCCCGACTTTAACTTCGAGGGCGGCAGAGGCATCCAGCAAAACATCCACCCGCGATCCGAACTTGATCAAGCCCACGCGCTCACCCCGTTTCACTCGGTCGCCAACCTTTTTGTCGAAGACGATCCGGCGCGCCAGAAGGCCTGCGATCTGCTTGAAGACCACAATCTGGCCCTCGCCTTCAACGGTCACTACGTTCTGCTCGTTCAATTCGGCCGAGGCCGCATTCATGGCGTTGACGAACTTTCCCTTGTGATACTGGACATCTGCGAATGACGCCGCTGACGGGAGAGCGGTTCACATGCACATCAAACACACTCAGAAAATATGCTGATCCGAAGGCGCGGACGCCATTCAAAATCAATGGTGAAACGTCCGTGATCTTTCCATCTGCCGGTGATACGAGACGCGCCTGCCTCGACCAGGGATAACGCGGTTCGGGATCGCGAAAAAACCACAGAAAAAACACGACCAGCAACAAGACCGGCACGCCCAAAGCGGACTGGCGAGCCACGCGATCAGCGCGGCAGCCGCCAGCAGCGGAAATGCGTAATAGTAGGCGTCACGGACCATGTTCGGAGATACAGAGAATTATAGTGCAGACGCGGAGCGCGGCTTACTTTTTCATGTTAAATGCAAATGAAAAAGGCGCTTACCAGCGCCCTGGTTGGAGACAGATAATCCCGTCGGCGGCTAAGCCGCAAAAGGTTGGAGCTGGATTACGCTACCTGATTCTGTGGCTGTTGCCGATACTGCCGCTCAATACTCTCCATCTGGTCCTTCAGACGGAGCTTCAGCTTTTTAAGTCGCACTTCTTCGAGTTTTTCGTCGTCGGTGAGATAGCGTTTTTCGGTGAGTGAATCAAGACGTTTTTCGTAGAGCGTATGCTCCATCGCCAGTTTTCGAAATTCATCGTGACTGGCGAAGAGCTGGTCCCTAGAAGTTAGCATCCAGCAGACCTCCTAACCGGGTTTTCAGAGTCCAACTTACCACAGGATCTAGCCTGCTTCAACGCGAAATCTCGTCGGGCATCCGCTGAGTTCTCAGTGATTTCCCGGTATTGCACCAGCCATGGTGCAATCAGGCAAACCCCAAGCGGTAAACGATTGCGTCCTCTTCCGGTTGGCGGTAATAACGCTTGCGTCGGCCAGTCTCGACAAAGGCATGCTTCTCATAAAGCCGACGAGCCGCCAGGTTCGATTCGCGAACTTCCAGGAAGACAGACTGAGCCCTCGGCCTCGCGCCAAGCCAATAAATTCTTCGAGTAGATGCGTGCCCAGCCCACGACGGCGGGCGGCCCCTGCGACCGCGATGTTCTCAATTTCCCAGTCTTCACTTACCACCCTGCCGACGACAAATCCCTGCACGCGGGCATCTTCAATGGGGGAATCTTCAATGACGAACGCTACTCGCGCGGGCTCTTCGCTGGAAAATACCGTTTCATACTGCTCCGGCGACCAATGCGCCGCAGTCGCAGCTTGCTTCTCCAACGCTATCAGGGCGGGAATATCCGTCGGGATGGCACGGCGAATTCGCATCCGTGGCGGGGGATTCACAACCATTTTCTTCTAGCTGCCCTTCACGAAGAGATCCGCTTCGGATCGCCCGACGTAGTTGGCTTCGAGCGCCTCGGGGGTGATCGTTTCTCCCGACAAAATCTTCTTCCATCCGAGCTGCGCGATTGCATCGCTCCGCGGCCTCTCCGCTTCTATGACATGCGGCCCCTTCGTCCGCGCCACTTCCGCGAGAGGATTGTCCGCCGTCACGATCACTGCGCCGCCTGGCTGACTCCAGCCATTCGTCTCGTGTCACCAGGCGTTCACGAATCAGATGTGTGCCGGCAGCCACCAACTTCATACTCACCCAGAAAAACTTCATTTCTCCCGCCATCGAGCGCCGCCATAACATGACCTTCAAGATGCGCCGCAATTGCCAGAGCCTGCAGGAGCGAGACGGCAGCAATCGGCTTTACGAACACTTCTGCAAGTGCCTTAATGACCGCCAGGCCAATGCGTAACCCGGTAAATGATCCCGGCCCCGAAACCACAGCAAAAGCGCCAATGTCCGCTTTGCTGAATTTGTGTTTAGCGAGCAAGGCGGCAATTTGGGGAACCAACTCGGCGGAGAATGTGCCCCCCGAGAGTGCTGCGACCTCGATGACTTCGCAAGCGTCACCCGGCCCGCATGACGCGAGTGCGATGCTGCCCTGTTTGCCGGAAGTGTCAACAGCGAGAAGAAGCATGATGGAGAATTGTGGTGATCCGTGTCAGTCCGCGGGCCGCTTTTTATCAGTGTGCAGCTTCCACCAATTCCAGAAGCACACCTCCGGCGCTCGAAGGATGCACGAACACATAGCGATGGCCGCCTGCGCCGGTCTTGATTTCGTTCGAGACCAACCTCACGCCATCCGTCCTCAAACGTTCGACGACCGCAGTCAAATCAGGCACGCGCAGGCAAACGTGATGCAGCCCTTCGCCGCGTTTGGCGATGAATTTAGCGACCGCCGAACCCTCCGATGTCGCCTCCATTAGCTCCAGGCGGCTCTCCCCGACAGGCAACATCGCCACGCGGACCTGCTCGCCTTCGACCAACTCTTCGGCGGTCGCGGTCAAACCCAATTTTTCGTAGATCCCTTTCGCCTCCGCCAGCGACTTCACCGCGATACCGAGATGGTCAATGGTAAACATTCAATTCCTGTCCCAAAACCTATGCCTCTTGGCTATCCTGCCTACAATTTCTTCCACCAGCGTATACGGATCGCGCTTGTGTCCGGCAACGTCGGCGGCATAGGCCGCGAGTCTACCATCCTGCATTTGATCGCGAGCTCTTTCGAGCAGTGGGTCACGCAGCATCTCGATCAACCGCTCTTGCCAGTTTTCAATGCTGTGTTGCAGTACGAGATCTTCTTTTCGAAGATACGCTTCATATTCCGCAATGGCCGCGACCAGTTCACCGATCCCCGTTCCGTCGCTGGCTACAGTCTTCACAATCGGCGGGGTCCAATGATCACTACGAATCGCCAGCGATTGCAGGGCGCGAATCTCACGCTCCACCCGCTCGGCGCCTTCACGGTCGCTTTTGTTGATCACAAAAATGTCGGCAATCTCCATGATTCCGGCTTTAATGCTCTGCACATCGTCGCCCATCCCCGGCACCAGAATCACAACCGTCACGTCGGCCAGACGCACGATATCAACTTCGTCCTGCCCGACGCCGACGGTTTCGATCATGATCAAGTCGCGCCCGGAAGCATCCATCACCGTGGCCACATCGGCGGTCGTGCGCGCCAATCCGCCCAGCGAGCCCCGCGTCGCCATGCTCCGAATGTAAATGCCGGGATCGGAAAAATGATCCTGCATGCGAATGCGATCGCCCAGAATCGCCCCGCCCGTGTAGGGACTGGTGGGATCGACCGCGATGATCCCGACTGTGCGGTTCTCTTTGCGATAGTGCTTGGCCAGTTGATCGACCAGCGTACTCTTGCCCGCACCTGGCGCCCCAGTGAGGCCCAGAATTTGCGCGTGTCCAGTCTGTGAAAATAGAGCTTTCAGAAGCTCTGCCCAGCCGGGCGACCGGTTCTCGACGATGCTGATCGCCCGCGCCAAACTCCGCGCATCTCCGGAGCGCAACTGTTCAAGTAATGGTTGGAAGTCGTGGGTCAACCTGTCAGTGTAAAGCAGACGCGTAAGCGCCGGAAGCCTTTCGTGTGCCTCGGCGGAGAACGAGACGTACAGTATCCCTGGAAATCCGCGTCGATCCGTGGCGCATTGAGCTTTTAGTCCTTCAGCAATTGCCGCGCAATCACCAGCCGCTGCACCTCGCTTGTCCCCTCACCGATGGTGCACAGCTTCACATCGCGATAGAACTTTTCCGCGGGATAATCCTTGATGAATCCGTACCCGCCGTGAATCTGCACGCCCTCGTTGGCGCAACGCACAGCCACTTCGCTGGCATACAGCTTCGCCATGGACGACTCCAGCGTGCTCTTCGATCCCGCGTCTTTCATGCGACGCCGCACGGAACGTCAGCAGCTTCGCCGCCTCGATCTCCGTTGCCATATCCGCCAGCTTCCACTGGATCGCCTGAAATTCGCTGATCGCCTTGCCGAACTGCTTGCGCTGCTTGGAATACTTCAGCGCCGCTTCATAGGCGCCTTCAGCCATGCCAAGGGAAACGCTGCGATCGAGATGCGTCCGCCATCCAGCACCCGCATGGCATCGATGAATCCATCGCCTTCTTTACCCAAAAGATTTTCGGCGGGAATGACGCAGTCTTCAAAGATGAGTTCCGCAGTGTCGCTCGCGCGTAGTCCCAGTTTGTTTTCTTTCTTTCCCGGCCGAAATCCTTTGGCACCCTTTTCGACAATGAATGCGGACAGCCCATGAGTGTGCGCTGCGCGATCGGTCACCGCAATCACCACCAGCACGTCGGCGTAGTGCCCATTGGTACAAAAAGTCTTGGTGCCGTTCAGCACCCACGTATTTCCCTTGCGGACCGCCGTCATACGCGCGCTGCCCGCATCCGACCCCGACGATGGCTCCGTCAGGCCCCACGCGCCGATGAGTCGCCAGTCGCCAGCTTGCTGACGTATTTCTTTTTCTGCTCGTCAGTGCCAGCAAGGAAAATATGGTTCGAACAAAGCGAAGTGTGCGCCGCGACGATGATGCCCACCGAACCGTCCACGCGAGAGAGTTCCTCAATGGCGGTGACGTATTCGATGTAGCCCATTCCCGCGCCGCCGTATTCAGTCGGAAAGATGGTGCCGAGCAGCCCCAGCTTGCCGAGTTCTTTGATCGTGGCCAGCGGAAATTCGCCAGCCTCGTCCCATTTCATGACATTGGGCGCGATCTCGCGCTCGGCAAATTCGCGCACGCTCTTCTTGAGATGAAGCTGTTCTTCGTTCAATAGGAAATCCAAAGCGCCTCCGGCCAACTACAGCGAAGCCGCGTCGAGGATTAAATCCTCACGCGGCAAATGCAAAACATTCGATTAGAACATAGCGGGGAACACGAGCAAAAGTGACCTTCGGAGGCGGGGACGAGCCGCGTTATCAATTTTCATCGGGCAGGAACTTCATCCGTCTGCAACGGAGATGAACCGCTCAAATACTTCGTTGGAAAGAAGCCGACCCTTCGGCGTCAGACGAATCACGTCTCCTTGCCCTTCCATCAAACCAGTCCGCACGAAATCAGCAATGGTCTCGCGAAATTTTGCGATCGGCGTCTTCCCCAAACTCCACCGCAACCTTACGCAAGTCAATGCCGCAAGTCAGCCGCAGACCTAAAAAAAATGTTTCCTCAAGCGCCGCGGCGAGTGAAATCTCAGTGCGGTTCGCGGGGCCTCCAGCAACGTAGCCTTCGAGCGAATCCGGAGCTGGAAAATCGCACCGCTTCAGCTCCATCTTCCAACGCCGGCAGCATCGAGTGCGCGTCCACGCCAAATCCCAGATACGGCTGCCGCGTCCAATACTTCAGATTGTGCCGCGACTCGTATCCCGGGCGCGCGAAGTTGGATATCTCGTACTGCTTGCACTCCCGCAGCTTCCAGTCGCTCACAAGCCATGAGGTACAAATCCGCGGTGACATCTTCGTCGGGCACAAAGTGAGCATGATATTTTGTACCGCCAGCGATCAGTTCGCTGCCGAGTCGCGAATCTTCATCAACTTCGAGCATGTAAACACTGGCGTGCGGCACTTCGGTCTCGATCGTCTGCTCTACAGAAAATTCCAGCTGTCGGCGGTCTGATGTGGCAGTCCCGCGATCAGGTCGATGTTGATGTTTGTAATTCCGGCGGCGCGCAGGCTTGCGATGTCATCAAGTACCGTCTTCCGATTGTGCAAACGCCCGACCGAGGCCGCCTCTTGATCAACAAACGACTGCACTCCCAGGCTCACGCGATTCACCCCACAGCGCTGGAGGGTCTCAATCACGGCAGGAGTCAGCGTGCCCGGGGCACATTCCACCGTAATCTCGGCGTCTGCCTGGACCTCAAAATTTTGCGAAATCGAGACAAACAACCGTTGCAGCTGCGCTACATCGAGTACAGTAGGGGTTCCGCCGCCCAGGTAGATGGAGTCGACATTCCGGACGGTATGCCCGTCCATCTGTGCTACAGTCGGGTTGTCACGCTTCATGTCAGCGCAAACGCGGTCCACATAGCGCTGGAAGACGGAGCGGGAGAAAACATCCGAAGCAAAGTTGCAATAGCTGCACTTGGTGCGACAGAACGGCACGGAGATGTACAGTCCGAGCGGCATCTCAATGATTATCCCACTTGGGCGGCACGCGACAACCGCAACCGCATCGAGCAAGGGTTTCGATCGGTGTTATTGAAACTTAACCGGCGGCGGCCGGGTTTCTATCCTGTGCGAGTCCGGCGTAGGAAACAAACTGATGACGCTTCCGCGCGTGGTGATCACTGGGATGGGCGTGGTCAGCCCCAACGGCATCGGCAAAGAAGCTTTCTGCCGTGCCATTCTCGCGGGAAAATCTGGCGTGAAGCGCATTTCGCGCTTCGATCCGTCCGAACTTCCAGTACACATCGCTGGCGAGATTCCCGAGTTCGACGAACTCGCATGGGTCGATGCCCGCGAGCGCAAACACGTTTCCCGGGTCGTACCTCTGGCCGTAGCTGCATCGAGCGAAGCTATCAAGACGCAGGACTAGACCCCGCTGCAATGTCGATGGAAGAGAAACGCGAAATCGGCGTGATCCTCGGCACCGGCGGTGGCGCACAGGAATTCTCTGAAGAGCAATATCGGCTCTGGCATTCCGGCCACGTCAAGCAAGTCAGCCTGTTCTGCATTCCGAGCGGAACCATGGGCACGATTCCCAGCGAAATCAGCATGCGCTTCGGCTTTCGCGGATACAGCCACGTCGTCACAGCAGGTTGTACTTCATCGACGGACGCTCTCGGCTACGCCTATCAGCATATTCAAGCCGGGGTGCAGCCCATGTTTCTCGTCGGCGGCGTGGACTCGCCAATCACTGCCGGCATCATCAAGGGCTATACTTTGCTGCGAGCGCTGACGCAGTCATGGAACCACGCGCCCGACCGCGCCTCGCGCCCGTTTTCCGCGGACCGCGATGGCTTTGTGATCGCCGAGGGCTCATGGATGTTTATCCTCGAGGATTACGTACACGCTCGTGCGCGCGGCGCTCGCATCTACGCCGAAATCACTGGCTACGCTTCTACCTGCGAGGCCTTCCATCGCGTGCGAATGAGCGACTCGCCCGAAGAGCCAGCGCGCGCCATCACTTTGGCTCTCGAAGAAGCACGTATCGCACGCCGTGGACGTCCAGTACGTGAATCTTCATGGCACCTCCACCGAAATGAATGACCGGGTCGAAACCCGTGCTTTGAAACTCGCTCTCGGCAAGCAGGCGAGCCGGGTTCCGATGTCCGGACTCAAGTCGCAGATCGGACACGCCCAGGGCGCTTGCGGCTCGGCCAGCCTGGCTGCAACCCTCATCGCCATGGAGCACGGCAAAGATTCCTCCAACCATCAACCTCGACGTCTCCGACCCCGAGTGCGATTTGGATTACGTGCCCGACGTCGATCGCAAAGCTCAGATCGAGCACGCCATCTGCAACTGCGTGGGATTCGGCTCGAAGAACTCCGCGCTGGTACTGCGCAAAGTCGCCTAGATCGCGCTGTAGAGACGTAGGTTGCTATGTCTCCGCCTGCAGGCGACGCTGAAGGAAACGTAACAAGTTACGTTTCTACAGAAGCATCCCGAAAAGCTTTTCCATCTTCCTTGGCTCCTTTCCCATCTATCTAGGGTATCTTTAGACAGAAGCGCCAGACCGTAGCCGCCCATGGCCTCGGAAGAAGAAGTATTAGGCAAAGCTTATGACAGCCGGTTGATGAAACGGCTGCTGACCTACCTGCGTCCCTACAAGTGGCAGGTGGGGATTGCGCTGGCCTCCATTTTGATCAAGGCCGGCGCTGACGTTCTCGGCCCTTATCTCACGAAAATCGTGGTCGACCGCTATCTGGCGCCGGTTCGCGGACTGCACACGCCGCTGGATCACTTCTTAAGCAGTAAGCCGCTGGTCGGCGATTGCGCAGATCGCTGCCCTCTACGTTGGCCTTTTGATCTTCAGTTTTCTGCTGGAATATCTTCAGACTTATTACATGCAGTGGGCGGGACAGAAGACGATGTTCGATATGCGCGCCCAGATATTCCGCCACCTGCAGCGAATGCACATCGGCTTTTACGACAAGAATCCCGTCGGCCGCCTGGTCACTCGCGTGACCACCGACGTGGATGCGGTGAACGAAATGTTCACCTCAGGCGTGGTCTCGATTTTCGAAGACGTCTTCGTGCTGGCCGGCATTATCGCGATCATGCTGCGCATGAACTGGAAGCTGGCTCTGATCACGTTTCGCCGCGCTTCCGCTGATTGGCATCGCGACCAAGATGTTCCGCGACAAGGTCCGCGATTCCTACCGGCGCATCCGCGTGGCCATCGCCCGAATCAATGCGTATCTGCAAGAGCACGTCAGCGGCATGGTCGTCTTGCAGCTCTTCAATCGCGAAAAACGCGCTTATGACAAGTTTTCCGAAGTGAACTCCGTCCACATGGACGCGTACAAAGACGCGATCATGGCCCACGCCGTCTACTATCCGGTCGTAGAAGTTCTCTCTGCGATAGCGATTGCCAGCGTGATTTGGTTCGGGGGCAATGACGTGATCCGCAACACGACTACGCTTGGCGTACTGGTGGCCTTCATTCAGTATGCGCAGCGCTTCTTCCGGCCCATTCAGGATCTCAGCGAGAAATACAACATCCTGCAATCGGCCATGGCTTCCAGCGAACGCATTTTCAAGCTGCTGGACACGCCCACTGAGATCACGTCACCCGCCGTCACGAAAACACCGAACGGTCCCGGCCGCATCGAGTTCGATCACGTGTGGTTCGCTTATCGGAGTGCTCCCAGGGAAGACGATCGAGGCCATGCATCCTCGGCTGGCTTGCTAAAGACATCTTCGCCGAACGGGCGCGGGCGCCCGTCCTCCACAGGCGGAAGGTCCGGATTGGGTCCTGCGCGATGTCAGCTTCGCGATCGAACCCGGGGAAACCGTCGCCTTTGTCGGCCACACTGGAGCCGGCAAAACCACAATTATCTCGCTGCTGATGCGCTTCTATGACGTGCAAAAGGGTGCGATAAGGATCGACGGAGTCGACGTCAAGGAAATGGATCTTGTCGATCTCCGCCGCCGCTTTGGCGTCGTTTTACAAGACCCGTTCCTGTTCAGCGGAACGGTCGCCAGCAACATTCGCCTGGGCACGTCCGACATTAACGATGATGACGTCGAAAAAGCCGCAGAAGACGTGAATCTTGCCGATTTCATCCGTACGCTCCCCAACGGATTCGACGAAGAAGTACGAGAACGCGGCAGCACGCTTTCGACCGGACAAAAGCAGCTCATCTCGTTTGCTCGCGCCCTGGCACACGATCCCAAGATCCTGGTCCTCGACGAAGCCACATCCAGCGTAGATACCGAAACAGAATTCAAGGTGCGCGATGCCCTCAGCCGCATGGTCGAAGGCCGCACGTCGGTAATCATCGCCCACCGGCTTTCGACCATCCAACGCGCCGATAAGATTGTCGTGATGCACAAAGGCCAGGTTCGCGAAATGGGATCTCACCAGCAACTGCTCGCGCAACACGGAATTTATTACAAGCTCTATCAACTGCAATACAAAGACCAGGAAGTAGCTTCCGGCTCGCAAGTGACCGCCGGCGCAGACGACTAGGCACCGGTAAGTGGCACGTTCTTTCGTCCCCCCCGTAGCACCTTCACCAGCTGTCTTTGACGTCGGTGATGCGCAGCACTGACGGCCCAACTTTCGTAACTCTTCTCCGAGTTTCTCCGCAGATTAGAATCCGTATAGTTCAGCAACCAGTCAACCGCATGGATCAGCAGGCGTTTCAAGAAGTAAATCAGAATAGCCCCGAGGCGATTCCCACGCAGATGCGCCAGATCGACGGGCGCGAATGGTGGCTTTGGGGATTCGCGATAGCGGTGACCCTGGCTTTGACCTTGGGCATTGTTTCCTTTACTTTTCCCTGGTTCCGTTGGGACAGCGACGCATCCTATTGGTTCGACCTGAGAGAGTGGGTACGAGGACTGGCGGCTCTGGTTTTACTCTTCGACTTCTACACCGTCTACCAGCATTTTCAACTACACCGCATTCGACGCCAACTGGCTGAACGAGACCAACTGTTTCAGCTCATCAGTGAAAATGCCGCCGACATGATCGCGCTGGTTGGGAGCGATGGTCGCCGTCTATACAACAGTCCGGCTTATCAAAAGGTGCTGGGATATTCCCCCGAGGATCTGAAGAGCAGTTCGTCGTTTGACCAAATTCATCCCGACGATCGCCCGCGAGTATTGAAAGCGGCGGAACAAGCCCGGCTCACCGGTCACGGAGAGCCGATGGAATACCGAATCCGTCACAAAGACGGATCGTGGCGCACCCTGGAATCGACCGCCAGCCCGATCCGCAATGCAAAAGGGCAGACTGACAAACTGGTCATCGTGAACCGCGACATCACCGACCGAAAGCGGGCCGAGGAACTGCTTGCGCACAATGCATTTCATGACGGACTCACCAATCTGCCCAACCGCGCTCTCTTCCTGGACCGGTTGCAGCACGCTCTAACTCTCTCCAAGAGACATGCGAATTACAAGTTTGCGGTGTTATTGATCGACATCGACGAATTCAAGATCGTCAACGACAGTCTGGGACACCCGGCAGGGGATGAGCTGCTGATCAAAATCGGTCAGAGATTGAAGGAGGCAGTTCGGCGAGCCGATACCGTCTCGCGTCCGCGTGGTAACGGCCTAATCGACAAGCCCATCAATGATGACACGCTGGCCAGACTTGGGGGCGATGAATTCACCATCCTTCTGGACGACATCCGCGATCCCATTGAGGCGGTCCGGGTGGCGGAGCGGGTGCAAGCGGAGCTAGCGACGCCCTTTGTAGTAAACCAACAGGAAATCGTGATTTCAGCGAGCATCGGAATTGCCGCCAGCACCAGCCCGCATACTCAGGCAGAGGATCTACTGCGTGACGCGGACATCGCGATGTACCGAGCCAAGCGAGCGGGCAAAGCCCGTTGCGAAGTGTCGGACACCGCCATGCACGAAGCTGCGGTGAAGCGGCTGCGCCTGGAGACGGATCTGCGCAAGGCCTTCGAGCAGGGAGAATTCCGCGTTTTCTATCAGCCGATTGTGTCGTTGCAAACCGGCAAGATCACTGGTTTCGAGGCCCTGACACGCTGGCAACGGCCGGAGGGCATTGTTCCACCGATTGCTTTCATCGCGGTTGCAGAGGAGATTGGGCTCATCATTCCCATGAACCGGCAACTGCGGCGCGAGGCCTGCCAACAGCTCCAATCCTGGCAGTCCGAGTTTCCCGCAACTCCACCGCTCACCATGAGCGTGAACATCACGCCCAAAGAATTCGCCCAGCCTGATTTGGCCAGCGAGATCGGCAAAGTTCTTGCAGAGATCGGCTTTGATCCAGCCTGTTTACAACTCGAGATTATCGAGACCATCGCCATGGGGGATGCGGAAAAATCTGGTCAGGTGCTTGCGCAGTTGAAGGCACTCGGAGTTCGCTTGAGCATCGACGATTTTGGCACGGGCTATTCCTCGCTCAGCCGCTTGCGTCGTATTCCCGTCGACACTTTGAAAATCGACCGAGCCTTCATTATGAACATGGACAGCGACCCGGAAAGCCACGAGATTGTGCGGGCCATCATTATGCTCGCTCACAATCTCGGTTTGAAGGTCGTCGCCGAAGGAACGGAGACCGAAGAGCACATCAGACTGCTCAAGCAGCTCAATTGCGAAATGGCGCAGGGATACAGCTACTCGCGGCCTGCCGACGCCCAAGCCATGTTGAAGCTTCTGGCAAGCAACCGCCCCGCAGTTGCCACGTCCGCCGGAAGGTAGAGGAGCCGCAAGGACGAGGGCCCACAAAGTCACCGCCCCCTAAGTTCCCACATGCACCGTTACAATGCTCGGGTGCGAATTCTCATCTCGACTGGTGAGGCCTCGGGTGAAATGTATGGGGCGCAACTCATCGAAGCTTTGCGGCGTCAGTTTCGGTTGACCGCGGAACTCGGCTCGGGAGGGCGGCATGGGGCGGCGGTCACCCCGCGATCTGAGATTGAATTTTTTGGTGCTGGCGGGGAGCGCATGCGAACTGCCGGGTGCGACAATCGTCGTCGATGCGAAAGACCTCGCGGTGGTCGGCATTTCGGAGATCGTCAGCCATCTGCCCAAGATCTATGGCTTGTTTCACAAGTTGATCGCGGAGGCCGACAAGCGCCGGCCTGATCTCGCCATCGTCATCGATTCTCCGGCTTTCAACTGGCGGGTTGCGCGGCAAATGCGCAAGCGCGGGATTCCAGTCGTGTACTACGTTTGCCCGCAGTTCTGGGCTTGGCGGCAGGGACGGGTGCGATTGCTGCGCAAATATGTCGACAAAGCTCTGGTGATTTTTCCCTTTGAAGAGAAGTTTTACCGTGACCGTGGGGTGGACGCGACGTTCGTGGGCCACCCGCTTGCGGATTTGTTTCCGCCTTCCGCCGGTCGCGCGGGTTACGCTGCGGCCAACAACTTGGACGCGGCGAAACCATGGGTCACCCTTATGCCGGGTAGCCGGAGAAGAGAAGTCCGGATGAATCTGCCCACGATTCTGGAATCGGCCTCAAAGCTGGGTTCGGGATACGAATTTCTGCTGCCGATTGCTCCCACGTTGGATCGAAGCTTTCTCGAATCGCTGATTGGCCGCCATTCCATTCATTTGGTCAGCGAGGCGTTGCCCGCCCTCGCGTACTCCCGTGCCGGCATCATTGCCAGTGGCACAGCCACAGTTGAAGCTGCAATGATGGGCACGCCGTTTGTCATGGTCTATCGCGTGTCCCCGTTAACCTATTTGCTCGGGCGGTCGCGGGTCAAAGTGTCGCACTTTGCCATGGTGAATTTGATTGCCGGAAAAGAGATTGTGCCGGAGTTGGTCCAGCATGACTTCACAGCCGGGAAAGTCGTCGCGCGACTGCAGTGAGATTATTCATGACGGTCCGGCGCGCGAGCGGATGATTGAAGGCTTGGCCGAGGTTAGAACGTTGCTGCGGGGTCCGAGTATCGGAAGCGCTTCATCCGGCGGAACGGGCGGCTCAGGCGATTATGGCAGTGATGCGACGATCAACTGTAGAGACGTAGCGTCCCTAAGTGCTAGGGATTGGGTTTTCGCGCTGCCGAAACGAAGCGAGCTAGGTTTCTACGGCTAAAAACATCTAACCCTTGTCCTACCAGCATCTTTTGCGTAACAATCTTCATCATAGAGCTTAGAGACCTGCGGGATTGCCCGGGAGACGTTCCTGAATGTTCTTCGAACCTCGACGCCAGCGTCGGGCCCTAACTAACTTTCTGGTTTTATTGCTTTTGTTAGTTTCGCTACCCACATGGGCGGCCGAGAAAAGCTCGGCTGAGGGTGGACGACTATCAAATCGACGCCGAACTCACGCCGCATATTCATAAAATCTCCGCCCGCGCCAAGGTGAAATTCACCGCCCTGGAAGACATTACTGCGGCTACGTTCGAACTGAACAACGGCTTGCGCGTCACTAAAGTGACCGACGACAGTGGCCAAACGCTATCCCCAGAGCGCATGACTCAGGATTTTACGATGCGAGTGCAGTTGTCGAAGCCGCTCAGCAAAGGCAGTTCAACTAGCCTGACCTTTGAATACGATGGTACGCTCGACTCCGCTGACGACAGCCCGGTGCAAGGGCTCAAGCTTGCCTCGATCAACGACGACACCAGTTACCTGTTGTACGCCGGCCGCTGGTTCCCGGTGAATGCTTACGGTATCAACCGCTTCACGGCTACGATGAACATCACCGTGCCTGCCCATATGGTAGTAATTGGTAGCGGCAAGGAGACGGTCGGCGCCACTGCTGCACCAAAGAAGGCGACTGCAAGCGCTCTACCTACCAAGACCTTCAGCTTTACCTGGGACAAGCCCAGTTTCCCTGGAACCATCCTTGCGGGAACTTTTCAGGAGTTCAAGAGTGATGAAGCCGGGGTCGACCTGCATGTCTTTTTCAAGCCGACTCACCAGAACCTGGGCGCGCCACGACGTATTGCTCGCGAAGCACAATGGGAAGCAGCACGTGAAGAAGCAGCAAAAGCTTTTGACGCGGATGCTAATTCGACCGAACCTTCTGAAGTAGAACATCTCTGGGATTAGTTTGACAAGTAATAAATAAGGGAATATAATAAATACATGAATAACAACAATCTTCAACTGACCCACCGCGTTCATGGTTATCCTCTCGTTGCTACCTTCAATTTTGAACCGCGTTCGTGGAATCGTGGGGGCCGTGTTATCATCGTTGACCGAGGCGCGCATATGAAGAATGACCGTTACGTTGCTTCGGTGCAATATGCAAATGATGGTGCTTACGATAACGAATGGTCGCAGGGACATTATTGCCACAAGCTTACCGATGCATTCGATATTTTCAAAGATTTGGTGCAGTCTCGTGTGCTTCAATGGATTGAGGAAGAAGCTACAGTCTAGTTTAATTTAATAATCTTAAAAGAAAGAGAGGAGTTTCTTCTTCCTCCTCTCTTTCTTCCCATTATCATGTATCATAATTGATAATAATCGAACGATAGAGTATTGACATTTATGATTTTTTCTGATATAATAATTGAGAAATGAATATTAATTCTTCGCCTTCTGAAATTTCTATCGAACGCTTCATCCAACATGCACAACAAAATGCACAAATGGCACGTACCGAAGCAAGAGCGAAAGAAGCAGAAGCGAATGCTTGGGACCATGCCGCTAATTCTATGCAAACCATTTACCAAACCGAAGTAGCACGGCAAGCCGCTACAAAGGCAAAGGATACAAAGGCATAATACATGGAATACCAAGGACCTTGGACGCCAGAACAAAATGCTATCGTCGATGAAATCATTGATGAAATACTTGCTGAAGAAAAAATTCAGACTGTAAAAAGGCAATATTATTGCGAAGCTTCACGTACCGAACATGTCGAGGACCTAACTCTTGCCAAGTATTATGTGCTGGTAATCGAACGTTTCGGCCGCAATGAAGGTGAACCTGCATTCAAACTTTGCGAACGATGCAAAGATAAATTGGTAAAGGAAAGTATCGAAACTAATATGTATTCTGTCAGTATTTGCGAAATAATTTGACTTTCTTTATTACCTGTGAGATAATATAAACATGGAAGTAAATGCACAAAACCTACTGGAAAATGGATACACAAGGTATCCTGATGCTTTCCAACGTCATTACGTCAATTGCATGTACCAAAAATGCTTCACCGATAAAAAAGGTAATAAAAAGTATCACCTGCAATTCATAGAATATGACAATTCAATCAATGGTAATAATCCTCAAAAAGTTACTTTTGAAGCGGATATGCAAATACATACTGCCGACAATCAAACAATCAATTTTACTTTCCTGGCCCCCCATGAATCACTCGAAATTGTGGAGTTTTGGGCAGCAAAATTTTGGCTAACTACAGGTAAAGTCTATTACGAAAAAATTTGACTTCTAATTTTATATAGGATATAATAAATACATGGTAATCGAAAACGGTAAAGTAATTCTCTCCACTAAACCTTGCCATTGCGCTGATAATACAGCAGGTGTAGGTAAACAATGGAATATTACTTGGTGCCGAAATTATACCAAGGCACATGGACACCATGATTGTACTAAGAAAACTTGCCCGCGCAATCCTTCAGGTAAATCTACTATCCATGAAGTGTCACGGAAGCTTGTTACCTGCGGGTCCTGCAATGGTACGGGTATTCTTCAAGAAAATTACTGTGATAGCCTTACCCTCCCCGTTGACTTCCCGGTCAAGGTTGTGCGTCTAAATCGTGGTAATACCTTCAATGAAAATTACCTCGCCATAGGTTGCCTCTATTCCGCTACTGACTACGGACGCGCAGCAAAAATGACTGATGAAGAAATCATCAATGAAATTAGAAATGCTGACTACCATACCAAAAATGGTTGTATCGAAACACAAGCCGTTAAAGTCGTGAAGTCAAAAGAGGACCTTACACTCTGCGATTTTATTATGGTGGCAGTTACCCGCGATGGATATAGCGTTCGTGCAGGCTTCCTCAATGTTCCACAACCTGAAAATACTTCTCTCCGTGTTTCATTGAATAATGCTGAAATTGGGGCGAAATACTTCTGACAATATTACTTCTTTATGAGATAATATTTACATGCTAATCATGACTGTCGAATATATTGGGTACCATCCAAACGTAGGAAAGTCATGACTAGAAAATATGTTTGGAATATGGGTACCCGTTGTGTTCTAAATCATAATCAGGTTCATACAGTGCGCGAAATTCAAGCGGATGGTAAAGAATTACGATGGATTGCTTCAGAACGTTCAATGCGTCCCCTAAAACTATCCTAACAGTACAATCATGGTTCGGAGATGACGCTAAATTTATTGTGAGTAACCTACCATACCAAAATACTCAAATGCATGTGGACTCACAAGCCTAAGAACGAAAGAATAAATCTTTATAAAATTTACAAAAGTCTGACTGTCAATCCGTAAAGCTATAAATTGATAGCTTCAAATAAAACATAAAAAAGTGTTTGTGGTGGTTGTGATTGTTTATTACTACCCTAAATAGCTTCAAAAGGGATAGTTTAAGCGAGCGCAGCGAGCGAAATTTTAACCGGGCCGATTTTCAAAGAAAAAATTTGACATTTTTCGCTCTGGGTAAAATGATATGATAACCCAAAATCCCCACAAATTTTAACATTACAAAGCTAACCCCCTGGGGTATTGACTTCTTTTAAGGATATGATATAATATTTATGTAGGGAGAAAACATATAAATGAAAAAATATCAGGAGCCATTGGCTAAATTAAAAGCCAAGGCACAGGCATTAGCTTCGCTCAACCGGCATTCGCAAGGCTATATGAGCAATAGTGAATTATGTGATGATGTGAATTGTAATTTGTGTTATAAATTTAAGGGCGAAAAGGCTATTTGGAATAAATAGCTTCGCTCGCTCATATATGATTATGATAGGGGTAATTCTTCTAGGGGTTTTTCATATGATGAACCATTTAAAGCTATGATAATGGAAAATGAAAAAGAGGGGTAGTTTTCTAGGGGAAAAACATATAATTTTTTTACACGCTCTCCCCATTTACTAATATCATAAGACTAAATCATTCTCAAATAGAGTATCATATTTAATAATAGCTTTATTATCATATTATGCAGGTAAGCAAGCGATTTTACCTTATGATAATC
>CAVOKS010000015.1:0-10214 GCA_963696565.1 uncultured Acidobacteriota bacterium
AGGGCAACCCGGCTAGCGACAGCGAGAAGCAAGCAGAACAGAATGCGGAAAGCAGTTTTCAGTAATAGTTCCTTGAGAACCAAGTTTCAGACGTAGGACCAAACGCACGAGCCAGCCACACGTAGCTCAATGCGCAGAATGGGCTTTGGTTTCTTACGGAGCGGGGTGGGCCACGGTCGGTTTCAGGAGAGCCGATCGAGGAAACTATGATCACTGCGTTCGGGCAAGGCCTGTGCGATGTTACGCGGCCGGGGCCGGAGCGGAGCAGGAAGTCTGGAATGCATGGAACGCCACGAACTGAAATTGGATAAAACTTCGCATGCCGCACCTGCCCGGCAGCGATTGCAGAACGTGGCCGCATCCCGCACCCGCGGGCTTTGCAACAACTTGCTTACTGCGTGCGCATGCTTGTTGGGTGCTCGGATGAGAACAGGAAGACGCTTGCTGACCCAATTGTGCCACGCAAGCTGACGCCGACGCGGCGAGTACCAGGATCAACAGAGCACGGAAGTGATGGAAGTTCGGCGCATGAGATCAGTTCTTAGACGTGCCAGCGGATGAAGGGTCACTTACCCTAACGAGATTCGGCTGCCCTGGTTCGGCACTTTATCCGTCTTCAATCTATGTGCCCGTAGACGCTCGCGCAAGCGACAAAACCGACCCGACTATCATCGGAGCATGCGCGTGGGGCATCGAGCAAAACAAGCGCTATTGCAACGGCGGTGCGAGCAAGCCGAGGAATGTCGTCCCTGGAAATTTCCCCTGGGCATCGAAGTTCCAGTTGAACAGGGCAGATCCAGCGCTGGCGCAGGCGTGGCATCCATTGCGCAACGGATAGCTCACCACAAATTGGATTCCGCCATTCGGCCCAGCTTGCGAGTTGGGCCAAGTCTTTCCATCACGATCCCCCGGCCACAAATTGACCTGGGGAAATTGATTCTTGAGATCCTGAAACTGAAAACTTCGCTCCATGGTTTTGGTGTCGAGCAAATGCAAATCCTCAACGTTAATAATGGGTGGCTGTCCATTCACGAACAACAGGCCGTAATTCGTGTTTGCGCGCAGAGGATAAGTGATCCATGCGAAGGCAACCGGAGATTGATTCTGGAAACCCGCCATGACCCCGAAGTCCCCATGGCTTTGCTTGTAAAGCTCGCGGGTGAAGCTAACCGCGTCGGCCGGAGCGCCAGCTTTTGCCATCTGCTCGATCATGCATCCCGCGGCCGGGGATGACTCTCGCCGCCGCGTGAGCGGTGGCCAGAAACTGCGGCAGTAGCAGCCACACGGCGGATGAACCAATCTTCGCCCGGCCGGTCTGAGACTGTGCGGCACGAACCAGCCAGACACGCTAAAGCGAGAAGTAAACGGGCATGGCGCATGCGCTTCCTCTTCGGGCCAACATTCTATACGTTGCGATTTCGCTATCCGACTTCTTCGCTCCAGTTCTCGAGTGTCTTCTTCACAAAAGCCATGAACTGATCTGCAACCGCGCCGTCAATGAGACGGTGGTCGTAGCCCAGGGTCAAGTGAACAACCGAGCGGATGGCAATGGAGTCGTTGCCATCGTTGTCCGTGACTACCAAAGGCGCCTTGGTGATACCGCCCACACCCAAAATCGCCGAGTTCGGCTGGTTGATGATCGATGGGAAGTCCGAAGACGGCTCCAAACTGTCCGGGATTCGTAACCGTGAAAGTTGAACCTTCCACTTCCTCGGGTTTGAGTTTCTTTGAGCGCGAGCGCTCGCCTAAGTCGGAAATCCCGCGTTGCAGGCCAAGGAAATTCAGCTCATCAGCATTCTTCAGCACGGGAACGATGAGGCCCCAATCGAGCGCAACCGCTATCCCCACGTTCACGTGCCGGTGGTACCGGATGTTCTCGGTTTCGATGGACGCATTGACAATCGGAAACTGTTGCAGACCGATGATCACGGCGCGGACGAAGAACGGCATGAAGGTAAGCCTCGCCCCATGGCGCTGCTCAAAAGCAGACTTGGTTTTGTTACGCAGTTGCACGATGCGAGTGATATCCACTTCAAACATGCAGTGAACATCTGCGAGCGCTGGTGCCCGACGGGATTCGATCATTCGATGAGCGATGATCTTGCGCATCTGCGTCATGGGCACGATGCCGGCCCAGGGAATGCCGGGGGCGGTTGGCCTCGGCGAAGGCGCGGATGATGAAATCGCGGGTGCGCTCGCACGAGCCGAAACGGCAGGAGATCCGCCAGCGGGTGCCGGCTTCTCCAGGAAAGCCATAATGTCCTGCTTTGTAATGCGGCCACCCATCCCGGTGCCTGGTACCTGCGATAGGTTTACGTTGTGCTCGCGAGCGATTTTACGGACCAGCGGCGAGGAGCGAGCTTGCTCATCTTCTTCGTCGCGCGCAGGCTCGGCAGCGGGCGAATTCGCGACCGAAGGGGAGGACGGCGCGCTACTTGGTGGCGTCGCCGGCGAGACCGGCACGGACGCGGAGGCCTTCGAAGGAGCGGGCGCGGGTGCTGCGCTTTCGCCCTCGCCTGGCAATCGTTCCTACCACCGTATTCACTTGTACGGTGTTGCCCTCGACTACCTTGATGTCCTGCAGAATGCCGGAGGCGGGCGCGGGGATTTCAGCATCGACCTTGTCGGTTGAAATCTCAAACAGCGGCTCGTCGCGCTGCCACCTTGTCGCCAGGCTTCTTCAGCCACTTTGTGATGGTTCCCTCAAAAATAGATTCGCCCATCTGGGGCATAACGATATCAGTAGGCATAAATTCCTTCCACGCGATCCCGGTGGCAAATCTCGCGCCACGCGTAATCTTTTATTATATCCAAGGTCCGCTGCAGGCCATGGATGACTACTTGTCTTCGTCTTTCGCCGAACCCGCAGCCACAGGACCAACGCCAAATGATTTTTTCCAATAGTCCTGTACGCCTGGTGGCAGCTTTTGAATTCGTGACAGAAATGCCGTGACTTTCCAGATATCCTGGTCGCTGAGAGCTTTACTCCAGGCTGGCATTCCCGTGTAGCGAATTCCCGTACGGACCGCATAATAAATGTGCCACTCAGGATCATCCAGTGGATCAAGGATCAACTGCGGCACCGGCGGATAAAACGATTTCTCCAGCGGGCTGGGCTTATTGTAGAGCGTTCCGTGGCAGGTCGAGCAATTCATTGTGTAAACCTTCATACCGTCGATCAAATTCTCGTCAGTAGGGGGAATCGGGTTACTGACTCGCGGTGCATGGCGCTCCATGGAAGCGTCCAGTGCGCTCATGGCGATACGGTGCTCCAGTCGAGGGGGAATCGCATCCGCGTTGGTCGGCATCAGGCCTAAGGTCGCGACCGCTAATCCACCCAGGCCGAGCACCAGCAGCGTAACCACGACTCCGAGAATGAAATTGCGCATCACTCCTCCTCGCTCTTTTATGATGGCCAGCCGACTAACTTATCTGGTTGGTGTTCCGGATACGATCGTACCAACAGCTTTATGCCATGCTCACGTTGTCGTGAGATCGCAGACTAAACCGCAGCTAATACGCTTTTAGCCGGCGTGCCTCCCGCACGACATCGCCGACGTTGGGCAGAAAATATTCCTCCTGCGGCGGAGAAAATGGAACGGGAGAATCCTGCGCCGTAAGGCGGACGATCGGACCATCAAGATGGTCAAAGGCCTCTTCGTTGATAATCGCCGCGATCTCTCCCGCGAGGCCCCCGGTACGCCCGTGCTCGTGCAGGATGATGACCTTGTTCGTCTTCTGCACCGTGGCCGCAATCGCTTCGCGGTCCAGCGGAGCAACCGTCCGCAAATCCACGACCTCGATTCGGTTCCGTCCTTCGCCAGAATTTCCGCCGCCTCCAGCGCTGTATACAGCATCGCCGCATAGGTGATGACGCTCATATCCCGGCCCTCGCGCGCCACGCGCGCTTTCCCGAGCGGCACAACATAATCGTCTTCCGGAACTTCATCCTTGATGCGGCGATAAAGATATTTGTGTTCAAAAAAGATGACCGGATTTTGTCGCGAATCGCCGCCTTGATCAATCCCTTCGCGTCATACGCCGTCGCCGGGCAAACCACCTTCAGGTCCGGGAGCGTGCACAAACCACATCTCCGGATTCTGCGAATGAAACGGCCCGCCATGCACGTTCCCGCCGCTCGGCCCGCGAATCACCATCGGCGCCGGAGCTCCCCAGCGATAGTGCGCCTTGGCCGCCATATTGACGATCTGATTAAAGGCACAGCCGATGAAATCCATGAACTGAAACTCGGCCACCGGACGCATCCCTGTCAACGAAGCCCCAAACGCCGCGCCCACAATCGCCATCTCGGCAATCGGAGTGTCAATCACACGCTCCGGTCCGAAGCGGTCAATGAACCCGTCGGTGACCTTGAACGCTCCGCCATAGATGCCAATATCCTCGCCCAGGCAGAAGACGGTCGGGTCGCGCTCCATCTCCTCCCAGATACCCTGGCGGATGGCTTCGAGATAGGTAAGTTGAGGCATAGGGTTATGCTCGCTTCTCTCTATTTAGCGGATCGCAGGCGTGAACCAGATAGCCGTAGCAGCGCCGGTGCCGTCCGCCAATGCTTCCCTGACATCGTAAACCGGGAGACAGATGGCGACGAGAGCATTGTAGCAACAGCCTAAGACGCCGATAGCTATGGGCGCGCAAAATCGGGCTCTGCGATCCGGCTTGGATATGGCGAAGCATCTACGTTCGTCTGAGCCTTCGAAATCACCAACCTCGCTACAGCTTTGGGTAGATCGCCAAGAGCTAAAAGCTATCCATGCTATTCTGAGCCCATCCCATGAAGGTCATCTATCAAGACCTTCCACCCTGTGGAAGTCGCGGGACGAAAATTGGTGGGCCGCGTCCTGTTCGGCTTGCTGGTATTGGTGGCTGCGCTCGTGGGCGCGACCGCTGGATTGTTGCTGGTCTATTCCACCGATCTTCCCCAAGTCGAAGAGCTTGGAACACTACCGCCCCAGTTCCATCACCGAACTATACGACGGGCAGGGCCGCATCATCGGGTCGTTTGCTCTACAGCGACGAGTCGTGGCGTCCTACAACGATTTTCCGCAGGTGTTGCGCGACGCCCTGATTTCGATTGAGGACAAGGATTTCTATCGTCACTGGGGCATTAATGTTTGGCGGATCGCAACACCTGCGGAAAATCGTTGTATGACGCCACGACTCGCCGCTGCAGGGCAAACGATCCGATGATGCGGCCCTGCCCGTCGTATAGTTCGGTGATGGAACTGGGGCGGTAGTGTTCCAGCTCTTCGACTTGGGGAAGATCGGTGGAATAGACCAGCAACAATCCAGCGGTCGCGCCCACGAGCGCAGCCACCAATACCAGCAAGCCGAACAGGACGCGGCCCACCAATTTTCGTCCCGCGACTTCCACAGGTGGAAGGTCTTGATAGATGACCTTCATGGGATGGGCTCAGAATAGCATGGATAGCTTTTAGCTCTTGGCGATCTACCCAAAGCTGTAGCGAGTTGTGATTTCGAAGGCTCAGACGAACGTAGATGCTTCGCCATATCCAAGCCGGATCGCAGAGCCCGATTTTGCGCGCCCATAGCTATCGGCGTCTTAGGCTGTTGCTACAATGCTCTCGTCGCCATCTGTCTCCCGGTTTACGATGTCAGGGAAGCATTGGCGGACGGCACCGGCGCTGCTACGGCTATCTGGTTCACGCCTGCGATCCGCTAAATAGAGAGAAGCGAGCATAACCCTATGCCTCAACTTACCTATCTCGAAGCCATCCGCCAGGGCATCTGGGAGGAGATGGAGCACGATCCTACAGTCTTTTGCATCGGCGAGGACATTGGCATCTACGGCGGCGCATTCAAAGTGACCGATGGCTTCATCGACCGTTTCGGGCCCGAGCGTGTGATTGATACGCCCATCGCGGAATCCGCAATCGTTGGCGCGGCCTTCGGTGCGTCGCTCACGGGCATGCGTCCCGTCGCCGAATTTCAGTTCATGGATTTCATCGGTTGCGCCTTCAACCAGATTGTGAACATGGTTGCCAAAGCGCATTATCGCTGGGGTGCGCCCGCGCCCATGGTTATTCGGGGGCCCAGTGGCGGAAACGTTCATGGCGGTCCGTTTCACTCGCAAAATCCCGAGATGTGGTTTGTGCATGCGCCGGGCCTGAAGGTCGTTTGTCCCGCCAGCGCTTACGACGCCAAGGGTCTCATCAAGGCTGCCATTCGCGACAACAATCCGGTGATCTTTTTCGAGCACAAGTATCTTTACCGGCGGATCAAAGAAGACGTTCCCACCGAAGATTACATCGTGCCGCTGGGCAGGGCGCGGGTTGCCCGGGAGGGTCGCGACGTGAGCATCATAACTTATGCCGCGATGGTGCACGTTGCACTCGAGGCCGCTGACATTCTGGCGAAAGAGGGAACAGAAATCGAAGTGGTCGACTTGCGCACGCTTTCTCCACTTGACCGTGACGCGATTGCTCAGACGGTGCGAAAAACGAGCAAAGTAATCCTGCTGCATGAGGACGTGCGTACTGGTGGCATTGCGGGTGAGATCGCGGCGATTATTAATGAAGAGGCCTTTGACCATCTTGATGGTCCGATCGTCCGCCTTACGGCGCAGGATTCTCCCGTTCCATTTTCTCCGCCGCAGGAGGAATATTTTCTGCCCAACGTCGGCGATGTCGTGCGGGAGGCACGCCGGCTAAAAGCGTATTAGCTGCGGTTTAGTCTGCGATCTCACGACAACGTGAGCATGGCATAAAGCTGTTGGTACGACGTATTTGCAACACGACGAGTATAAGTTAGTCGGCTGGCCATCATAAAAGAGCGAGGAGGAGTGATGCGCAATTTCATTCTCGGAGTCGTGGTTACGCTGCTGGTGCTCGGCCTGGGTGGATTAGCGGTCGCGACCTTAGGCCTGATGCCGACCAACGCGGATGCGATTCCCCCTCGACTGGAGCACCGTATCGCCATGAGCGCACTGGACGCTTCCATGGAGCGCCATGCACCGCGAGTCAGTAACCCGATTCCCCCTACTGACGAGAATTTGATCGACGGTATGAAGGTTTACACAATGAATTGCTCGACCTGCCACGGAACGCTCGACAATAAGCCCAGCCCGCTGGAGAAATCGTTTTATCCGCCGGTGCCGCAGTTGATCCTTGATCCACTGGATGATCCTGAGTGGCACATTTATTATGCGGTCCGTACGGGAATTCGCTACACGGGAATGCCAGCCTGGAGTAAAGCTCTCAGCGACCAGGATATCTGGAAAGTCACAGCATTCTTGTCACGAATTCAAAAGCTGCACCAGGCGTCCAGGACTATTGGAAAAAATCATTTGGCGTTGGTCCTGTGGCTGCGGGTGCGGCGAAAGACGAAGACAAGTAGTCATCCGTGGCCTACAACGGACCTGGATATAATAAAAGATTACGCGTGGCGCGAGATTCGCCACCGGGATCGCGTGGAAGGAACTTATGCCTACTGATATCGTTATGCTCCAGATGGGCGAATCTATTTTTGAGGGAACCATCACAAAGTGGTTGAAGAAGCCTGGCGACAAGGTGCTGCGCGACGAGCCGCTGTTTGAGATTTCAACCGACAAGGTCGATGCTGAAATCCCCGCGCCCGCCTCGGGCATTCTGCAGGACATCAAGGTAGTCGAGGGCAACACCGTACAGGTGAATACGGTGGTAGGAACGATTGCCGGCGATGGCGAAAGCGCAGCCCCGCGCCCGCTCCTTCGAAGGCCTCCGCGTCCGCTGCCGGTCTCGCCGGCGGCGCCACCAAGTAGCGTGCCGTCCTCCCCTGTCGGTCGCGAATTCCGCCCACTGCCGAGCCTGCGCGCGATGACGAAGATGAGCACGCTCGCTCCTCGCCGCTGGTCCGTAAAATCGCTCGCGAGCATAACGTGAACCTATCGCAGGTGCCAGGCACCGGGATAGGCGGCGCATTACCAAGCAGGACATTATGGCGTTCCTGGAGAAGCCGTCACCCGCTGCCGGATCTCCTGCGGTTTCGGCTCGTGCGAGTGCACCCGCGATTTCATCGTCCGCGCCTTCGCCGAGGCCAACCGCCCCGGCATTCCCTGGCGAGCATCGTGCCCATGACGCAGATGCGCAAGATCATCGCTCATCGAATGATCGAATCCCGCCGCACCAGCGCTCACGTTCACTGCATGTTCGAAGTGGACATCACTCGCATCGTGCAACTGCGTAACAAAACCAAGTCTGCTTTTGAGCAGCGCCATGGGGCGAGGCTGACCTTCATGCCGTTCTTCGTCCGCACCGTGATCATCGGGCTGCAACAATTTCCGATTGTCAATGCGTCCATCGAAGCCGAGAACATCCGGTATCACCGGCACGTGAACGTGGGGATAGCGGTTGCGCTCGATTGGGGCCTCATCGTTCCCGTGCTGAAGAATGCCGATGAGCTGAATTTCCTTGGCCTGCAACGCGGGATTTCCGACTTAGGCGAGCGCTCGCGCTCAAAGAAACTCAAGCCCGAGGAAGTGGAAGGTTCAACTTTCACGGTTACGAATTCCGGACAGTTTGGAGCCGTCTTCGGACTTCCCATCATCAACCAGCCGAACTCGGCGATTTTGGGTGTGGGCGGAATCACCAAAGCGCCTTTGGTAGTCACTGACAACGATGGCAACGACTCCATTGCCGTCCGCTCGGTTGTTCACTTGACCCTGGGCTACGACCACCGTCTCATTGACGGCGCGGTTGCGGATCGGTTCATGGCTTTCGTGAAGAAAACACTCGAGGCTGGAGCGAAGAGGTCGGATAGCGAAGTCGCAACGTATAGAATGTTGGCTCGAAGAGGAAGCGCATGCGCCATGCCCGTTTACTTCTTGCTTTAGGGTGTCTCGGCTGGTTGTGCCGCACAGTCTCAGAACGGCCCGGCGAAGATTGGTTCATCCGCCGTGTGGCCGCTATCGCCGCAGTTCCTGGCCACCGCTCACGCGGCCTGCGATAAGTCATCCCCGGCCGCGGGATGCATGATCGAGCAGATGGCAAAAGCTGGCGCTCCGGCCGACGCGGTTAGCTTCACTCGCGAACTTTACAAGCAAAGCCATGGGGACTTCGGCGTCATGACGGGTTTCCAGAATCAATCTCCGGTTGCCTTCGCATGGATCACTTATCCTCTGCGCGCCAACACGAATTACGGCCTGTTGTTCGTGAATGGACAGCCCCCCCATTATCAACGTCGAGGATTTGCATTTGCTCGACACCAAAACCATGGAGCGAAGTTTTCAGTTTCAGGATCTCAAGAATCAATTTCCCCAGGTCAATTTGTGGCCGGGGGATCGTGATGGAAAAACTTAGCCCAACTCGCAAGCTGGGCCGAATGGCGGAATCCAATTTGTGGTGAGCTATCCGTTGCGCAATGGATGCCACGCCTGCGCCAGCGCTGGATCTGCCCTGTTCAACTGGAACTTCGATGCCCAGGGGAAATTTCTGGGGGACACATTCCTCGGCTTGCTCGCACCGCCGTTGCAATAGCGCTTGTTTTGCTCGATGCCCCACGCGCATGCTCCGATGATAGTCGGGTCGGTTTTGTCGCTTGCGCGAGCGTTGACGGGCACATAGATTGAAGACGGATAAGTGCCGAACCAGGGCAGCCGAATCTCGTTAGGGTAAGTGACCCCCTGCATCCGCTGGCACGGTTAAGTCTTATCTCATGCGCCGAACTTCCATCACTTCCGTGCTGTTGATCCTGGTACTCGCCGCGTCGGCGTCAGCTTTCGTGGCACAATTGGGTCAGCAAGCGTCTTCCTGTTCTCATCCGAGCACCCAACAAGCATGCGCACGCAGTAAGCAAGTTGTTGCAAAGCCCGCGGGTGCGGGATGCGGCCACGTTCTGCAATCGCTGCCGGGCAGGTGCGGCATGCGAAGTTTTATCCAATTTCAGTTTGTGGCGTTCCATGCATTCCAGATTCTGCTCCGCTCCGGCCCGCGGCCGGTAACATCGCAAGGCCGCCCGACGCAGTGATCATAGTTTCCTCGATCGGCTCTCCTGAAACCGACCGTGGCCCACCCCGCTCCTAAGAAACCAAGCCCATTCTGCGCATTGAGCTACGTGTGGCTGGCTCGTGCGTTTGGTCCTACGTCTGAAACTTGGTTCTCAAGGAACTATTATGAAAACTGCTTTTCGCATTCTGTTCTGCTTGCTTCTCGCTGTCGCTAGCCGGGTTGCCCTGGCGCAAACGAGGCTTACGGTCAGCC
>CAVOKS010000016.1:0-1040993 GCA_963696565.1 uncultured Acidobacteriota bacterium
GCCAGCCGCCCCTCATGAGTGTAATCGCGATTTTGCGACAGTTGAGATCTGACTAATCTTTTTTGTGGCTCTTGGCGATCGCAACAAACATGAAGGTTGCTTGACGTGCCCTACGCGAGCTCGACCACAGTCTGAGTTCGCTCGGCTCATACGATGGTATCGATTGATACCATCGTCCAATGGACTGCTCAAAGCTCTTCTGGCTTAATCCTAACTGTGCATTAAATGTGGGGTCTCAAGAGGAAAGTTTCTAAGCGAGACCGCAAAACAGCGATCGTGGCAGGAGAGCGGCAAGCGATTGGCGCAGGTTGGGTCGGCGATATAGATCTGAACGTAGAGGAGACGCATGGAAAACATGCTGTGCGAGATGCAGTCTTACACAGCACAGGGCCTAGGAAATAGAAATGCAGTTGTGGGTGTTCCGTCTCTAGACGTTTGCGAAATGATGCATCGTGAGGGGCGATGGGAATCACTAAGGAACGTTGATTATGGGGAGGTTTTTCACTTTTGTCGGTGAGGTGAGCTCGTTTGGGCTGAAGGCGTTGGTGGACGCATTTCGGCCGCCGATCGAATGGGAGTTTTTCCTGTTTCAGGTCGAGGAGATCGGGTGGCGATCGCTCCCACTCATCTTGGCCGCTGGCTTCGCTCTGGGAGTCGTACTGTCCATGCATACGCGAGTCACGCTGCTACAGTTCGGCGCTGAAGCACTGATTCCGAGCCTGCAATCTGCTGCATTTTTCAATGAATTGGGTCCCCTTATTACTGCACTGCTGGTGGCAGGGAGAGTAGGTGCGGGCATCGGCGCCGGGATAGCCAATATGCGCGTGACCGAGCAGATCGACGCAATTGAGTCTTTGTCGATCGACTCTTTCAAATTGCTTGTAGTGACACGGATTGTCGCCTGCATTCTTATTTTGCCGATGTTGACCCTTTTCATGGACTTCGCCAGTTTGGCCGGTGGATTTCTCGCTGAATACTTCGCCTCGCATATCTCTCTGCAACTTTATGTCGATCGTGCCTTCAAGACACTGGAATGGGCCAACTTCATTCCGCCTACTCTAAAAACCAGCGTTTTCGGATTCATCATCGGTACCGTGTCAGGGTATTTTGGCTATACCACGGACGAAGGGTCTAAAGGAGTGCAGCGCGCGGCTACCAACAGCGTGGTTCTGTCTTCCCTTCTGATCATCCTGGCGGATGTCGTCCTCGTGAAAGCCATCTTTTTCCTCTTTCCAAGGAATGCCATATGAGCGATCCGGCCGCGGTTGAATTCGACCACGTATCTAAGACCTTTGGAAATAGAAAAGTTCTCGACGATGTGTCGTTCAAGATAAGTGAGGGTGAGGCCCTTTGCATCATGGGCCGCAGTGGTACTGGCAAGAGCACTAGTCTCAGAATGATGATCGGTTTGCTTAAGCCAGACAGCGGCAGAGTTCGGATTGGATCGGAGGATATCGTTCATTCGAGCGAAGAAGATCTGTCGCGGGTTCGGCGGCATATGGGCTTCCTTTTTCAAAGCGCCGCTCTGCTCGATTCGTTCACGCTGGGAGACAATCTAGCTTTGCCACTCCGCCGCCTGGATAAGTCGAAGTCTCCGTCAGAGATCAAGCGCGCGGTGGACGAGACCCTTGAACGTGTGGGTCTTGATCTGGACATAGCCAAGATGCCCTCCGAGCTTTCCGGAGGGATGCGCAAGCGCGCGGGTCTGGCGAGAGCCCTCGTCCTTCATCCGAAGCTATTACTGGTCGACGAGCCAAGCAGCGGACTCGACAGGATCACTGCCTCGGAAATCGACGACCTCCTCCTCAAGGTTAAGAAGGAGTATCGTGCGACGCTTGTAATCGTCACCCACGATGTGCGCGGTGCACGAAAAGTCGGTGACCGCATTGCCGTACTGGACCAAGGCCGCCTGATTGGCTTTGGCACCGCAACCGAATTGGACAAAAGCGATCAAGAGGTCGTGCGACGACTGGTATCGGAGTCCTGAATGAAAATCAACTATACCGTCGTGGGCGTATTCGTCCTTTCTGCTGTGTTGTTGTTCAGCGTTGGCTTGTTCCTGATCGGGAATCGCCAAAAGCGTTTGCTCATCATGTGGATTTCTTTACTTCGCTGAAGGATGTGAACGGAATCTCGCCAGGTTCTAAAGTCCGTGTGTCCGGCTTTGAAGCAGGTCAAGTCACCGGTATTGCGATACCGGATCAGCCAGCCGATAAATTCAGGCTGAAATTGCGGGTCGATAGCAAGCTCCATCGGTCTCATTCGTGACGATTCATTCGTGACGGTGGAATCCGATGGTCTGGTAGGAGACAAATTCCTGATGATTCACGAGGGCAGCGATCAGGCGCCAGAGGCAGCTATCGGAGCGACCCTGCCGGCCAAAGAACCGATCGAACTCTCCGCCGTCATTGCCAAAGCGACAGGGGTCATGGACCAGGCGAATTCCGCCATTGGAGATATAAAGGTTAAAGTCGATGGCGCGCTCAATGCCATCACCACAACCGTCAATAACACAAACGCACTCGTGACCGGCGTCCGAAGCGGCAATGGCACGGTAGGTATGCTGCTCACTGACCAGCAAACGGCGAATAACGTGAAGGACGCCGTGGGAAACGCAAAGCAGGCAGCCGCCAATCTAAATCAGGTGACGGTTCAAGCCAAGCAGGTAATGGCGGACTTTCGGTCGCGGGACCTTTTTGGGAAGGCTGAAGCTACGCTGAACAATACCAAAGACGCGTCCCGACAGATCGCTCAAGCCTCGCAACAAATAAATCTCACCCTGAACAATGCATTGGGTCCCGACCGGTCGGGTGAGAACGCGGCGCAGAATATCAGAGAAACTTTTTCGAATGTAAATCTGGCGACCGCGAATATGGCGGATGATACGGAAGCCCTGAAACATGAATTCTTCTTTCGGGGATTTTTCAAGAAGAGAGGGTACTACAGCCTAAACGATCTAACACCCGATCAATATCGCAGCAACTCCTTCTTCGACAATTCGAAAAATCGGCGCACATGGCTCAATGCGGCAGATGCTTTCGCGATGGACTCGAATGGCTATGAGGTCCTGTCTGCCGCAGGCGAGGAGGAAATCGATCAAGTCATTGGCGCGAACGAGGATTCAGTGATCGATCAACCCATCATCGTGGAAGGCTATTCTGATCAGGCTTCAGCTGCCAACGATATGGTGATGTCCAGGTCTCGGTCTCTGATAGTCGCCCGCTATCTGGAGAAACGCTTCCATCTCAGCGATAAGAACATTGGAGTGATGCCGCTAAACGCTACCCCGCCCCCGTCTTCCGGAAAGAACTCTTGGGATGGAGCCTGTATTGTGCTCGTCGCGAATGCCAAATGATGCAACAACGTCTTTGGGAGCCGGCCGCCACTTGAGTGTCGGGCCAATCGGTTGACTGTCGACAAATCGCTGCCCCGTGCCATGGGACGCGCCACTTGGTTTTACTTCATGACGATCCTGAATTCGCGTGTCCTCAATTCGCGCATCGTCCGCATCTCAACCGCCAGCGTTCTTGCGGGAATTCTTGTGGGACTGGTCGGTGGCGCATTCCGCTACTTTCTGATTGCCGCCGATGGCCAGCGCGATGCGCTCATCGCCTGGGCACATGCGTGGGCCTACGCCGGTTGGATGGCGCCGGTCGCGGTGGGACTTCTGGGCGCCGCCGCCGCGCGCGTCTTGGTGGTCCAGTTTGCACCCGCAGCAGAGGGCAGCGGGATTCAACGTGTAGAAGCCGTTTTCAGTCGTGATGTGGAGCCTGCCGCGAAGGGCATCGTGCCGGTCAAGTTCTTCGGCGGGTTGTTCGCCATGGGCTCTGGTCTTGCGCTCGGCCGCGAGGGCCCGACCGTGCAGATGGGCGCCACGCTTAGTTGGTGGGTCTCGCGCTTGCTCATGAAAGATGATGCGGACGCAAGGATTATTGGTGCGGCCGGCGCGGGCGCAGGACTCGCTGTCGCCTTCAACGCCCCTCTCGGTGGATCCATCTTTGTCTTCGAGGAACTCACCAGCAGCTTCACACCCTGGCTGATGGTGGCCACGCTGGCTGCTGCCTTGGTCGCTGTCTGGATCATGCGCTGGATGCTGGGCAATGCACTATCCTTCACAGTGCCGGCGGTCAGCCTTACCCACGTCTGGAGGATTGGACCGTTTTTGGTCCTGGGCGCCCTGCTAGGTGCTGTAGGCGCTCTCTACAACGCCGCGATTATGGGCTTACTTCGTTTCTCGGACCGCTTGCCCAAATTATCGTCGATCAACCGCGCCGCCATCATCGGTGCGACGGTGGGACTCGTGGCCTGGTTTGCGCCAACTACGGTGGGAGGCGGTGAGGCGCTGACGCAGGCCATACTCGCCGATCGCTATGCACTGGAGGGCCTGCTGACGGTATTTCTGGCCCGCTTCCTTCTTGGCCCGTGGTCCTATGCCGCAGGTGCGCCAGGGGGCCTTTTTGCCCCGCTCTTAGTGCTGGGCGCTTCCTCCGGTGCGCTTTTCGCGGGAGTCCTAACTCACTCCCTGCCCATGCTGGGTATCACACCTGTCGCTGGTGCTGTGGTCGGGATGGCGGCGCTGTTTTCGGCGAGCGTGCGCGCTCCGCTAACCGGGATTGCATTGACCGTAGAAATGACTGGCCGCGGTGATTTGACGCTCAGCTTGCTTGGAGCTTCGCTGATGGCCATGGTGGTGGCGATGCTGCTCAATAGCGAGCCAATCTATGAAACCTTGAAGCACCGCATGCTGGCGCAGCAAGTCGCGGCCGGCCAAACCGTTGCACCGATGCCAGCGGGTAGTCCTACGATCCCGAAGTGGAGGAAACATCCCCACCTGTGAATCGCTCGACATTCGTTGAGAGGCCTTGATCCCCCTGCAAGTGTGTTTGTGTCGAGTTGCCCGAAATAAAACCGGCAAGACACGCCCGTCACGACACTCGTGCTCATTATGCCGCTGCTGCTTACACATTGCTGTTATGAGCATCGTGTCATCCCTCGAAATAGCAACAGGCAAGATAGTTCTACAAGTTTGGTAGTCTGTCTCGTAGCAAGCAGCTCTAGATTGCACAAGACTGCGCTCGTTTGAGAGCAGAGAATGACGCAAACTCATCGAATCGCGATCCTGATTCCATTAATGGTTGGCGCTTGCGTCGTGTTATGCACGATCTTTATTCACGCGCTCGCTGTGAGCGCGACGGTAAGCTTCGTTCGTTATGAAAAAAAACTCGGCCGCGAGGGTGTAAACCCTTGGATCGATATTGCAATCGTTGCGCTGGCGATGTCAGTCGTGCTCGTTGCGCACCTGATTGAAATCGCGTTGTGGGCAGTGTTGTTCATAATCTGTAAAGAATTTCCAGACTTCGGAACGGCTTACTACCATTCGGCGGTCAGCTACACGACGCTTGGTTACGGTGATCCGATGATGACGCCGTCGTGGAAATTGCTGGGACCGCTGGAAGCAGCCGACGGAATGCTTATGTTCGGTGTCTCGACCGCGATTATTTTTGCAGTCATTCAACGGTTGATTCAGGCACGGTTTGTGGATCTCCGGGGCTGATCCCTTCTAACTTGCGAAGCACGCGAAACTGCAAACGTTTGCGTGAGCAATCCCCGTCGATGCAGTTCGCCCACAGAGCAAGAATTCTCAACTGTCGAGAACAGGCCATAGCGCTCAAATCCCCCGGCTAAAGATCAATAAGTGTAATGGCGATGTAACAACACCAGTCAGGCACGTTGCCTCGCAAGCCCTAATCGTGACTGATGGCAAGGGAGAGTTTGAGCACACCATGATTGATGCTCCACGTAGTGCCCTTCCTGGCCAGCATTCTCTTAGTATTAATCATTAACGATTTCCCGCTCACCCCGTAGTTTTTGCAATGATTTTGCATTCTCGTGACAATCGGCGGCGGATCCTCTTGATATGGTGTCTCCCGCTAGTAAACTCACGATCTATTAGGAGGAAAGAAAATGATCAGAAACGTGGGCACATTCGCAGCAGCGGCTCTGGCAATTGTTGTCTTGGCTCTCGCGCCCAGCACTGCCATGGCACAAAGTTACAGCGGCAATTGGCCGATGGAGTGGAATGCTACTTATCCGGGTCCGCCGTTCAACGGCCACTTCAAGTACTGCCTGACGCTCACCGACGATGGCAGCGCGGGCTTCCGACACAGCGGGGCCGCCGTTCTGAACGGCAGCGGCCAGAGCAATGTGCAAGGGGTTTTCCAAGTTATCAACAACGAACTCGTGGCTACCTTTCTGGTCGTAGGCTCGGGTGAGGAACTCAGCGGCTGGGTGTTCGTCGGTCCGGCCAGGAACGGCAACATTGGCAAGGGTTTCAGCAACCTTACCTGGGACACGATCACCGGCAAGTTGGTCTTCGGCAAAAAGGGCACCTGCGGGAACAGCGAGTAAATGACTTCGCCAAAACCCCAAGGCGGTTCTCGTTTCCACGAGAAAGTTTCCAACCCGACTCCACCAAGATTCAGGTCGAGAACCGCCCCCTCAACTCACGGGAACGCAGCTTCCAAACGCCCCAACCCGAAGACGCTTCGCCCTGACTTCAGCCTCAAAGCGTCGAAGCCAGTGGTGACGCTGTCAGTGCACTGAACTCTGAGCCTTACGCGATAACTGTTGAAACCAGGCCATAGCGCTCAAAACCTGGCGCCGAGGTGGGACTGGGGAACTAACGCGCTTGCTCTCTCTGGCCCCGTCAATCCGGATCGGGGTGCCAGTCGAGGTTCATCAACCCCTTTAGGCGAGGACGTTCAGGCTGCTGCCGCTTCCGTAAACGCTATCTAACAAGGCACTGGTGGAGTTTGCGCTGCTCGAAGCAGTACTCGAATTCAGCGTACCAAGAACCTCTTGCACCAACTGAAGGGACTCAGATGCGGCAGTCGTCTCGTTTGTCTGGGATGGCGAAGGCGAAGTTTTCAGGTCGCTTTGAAGCGTGGCAAACGCAGATTGGGCGGTGGATAAATCGCCCGACGTCAGTGCCGTACCGAGCGCTGTCAGATCGGTAGAGAGTTGTGAACTGCTGGACAGATTGGTTCCCCCGGCTGTCGCGGAGTTTTGATAAAGCGTCTGCAGCGTCTGGAACGCCGACTGGGAGCCACTCAAGTCTCCGGATGCAAGACTGGTTTGCAAGCTCTGCAATGCCTGCTTCAGTGGAGCGGAGTTGCTTGCCTGGAGAACGTACTGCCCGAGGCCTGCCGCCGAAATCGGAGTGATTGACATTGTGCCGCCTCCCGCGGGGCCATGAGCCGACTCCCGCTTGTCTATACCATCGACACTTCTCGTGCGAACCTTTAGGGCGCGCTTGCCCAGCGCCAGCTTACCGCCCTCCACTTAGGTCACTAGCCACTGTCCTTCCGTACACTACCTTTGGTACCTGGGTCCTACCCTCCGTGGAGCCGTATAATCAAGGCGAAACCAGCATAAATCTGGTACGGGCTGGGCAAAGCATACGGTGGATACTGAATTCGCATTGGCGATTTTCGCTCTGGGGCTGGCGTTTGGCAGCTTCTTGAATGTGTGTATCTATCGCATGCCACGGGACTTATCGGTTGTTCATCCGGGCTCGGCGTGCCCAAAGTGCGCGCAACCCATCCGCTTTTATGACAATGTTCCCGTCCTGAGTTGGCTGATTTTGCGGGGACACTGCCGCTACTGTAAGGCGCCAATCTCGCCGCGTTATCTCGTAGTTGAGCTGATCACAGGCGCGCTGTTTCTTGCTTGCTACGCCTATTTCGGATTCACCCTGGCCACGTTGAAATACTGCACCTTCGGATTCCTGCTGGTGGGCCTGATCTTCACCGACGCCGAGACACAACTCCTGCCCGACAAATTGACTCTGCCCGGCTTGGTCGCCGGAATGCTATTCAGCCTGGTGGTTCCGGTCAACGATCTGCTTTCGAAGATGTTGTTTGGCGTGATCTATCAGCCAGCTGCTGGCGCTTCGAATCCCTGGCTTTCGTTGCTGCAGGCGCTGATGGGTGCTGCGGTAGGAGCGTCGTTCCTCTACGGCGCGGGAGCGATTTATCTGCGGGCGCGCGGCGTCGAGGGCATGGGTTTCGGCGATGTCAAGCTGATGGCAATGGTCGGCGCGTTCCTCGGAATCCAGTTGACCATCTTCACACTGTTCAGCGCATCGATCGTAGGCTCGCTTGCGGGACTGTGGACGGTGCTGGTGGTTTGGATCAAGCGCACCCGCCGGCGAATGGTCCGACATCATGAGACGCCAAGCTTAGCCCGGCGTCACGGATGGGAATCAGCCAGCATTGCGCTGCGACGATTTCCCATGCCATTTGGCGTGTTTCTAGGCAGCATGGCCATGGTTGCCTCGTTCTTCGGCAACCAGTTCTTTCGCTGGTACTGGAGGTTGCTGTGAAGATGCTCAGCAACCCCATCGTGGTTCGCATGGCAGTGGTGCTGTTCGTCACCGGCTTCGCCTTTTGGGTGGCCACTCTGTTGCTCCGGCGGATGCGGCGTCTGCTCACCGAAGAATCTTTTTCGATTGATGCGGCTCCCGAGCCTGAGCAGTTTCCCATGCGTACTTACAACGCAGTGATTCAGCAACTGAAGCAGCAGAAACACGAATTGCTGAGCCTGCAGCTGGTAGAGCGCCGCAGAGCCAAGACCTCGGAAAATATCAGCGCGGCGGTGCTTTCGAACCTGTCGAGCGGAGTGCTGTTCCTGACCACAAACGGCTTGGTCCGCAATGCCAACACTGCCGCCAAAACTATTCTTGGATTTGCCTCGCCGATAGGCATGAGCGTCGGTGAAGTTTTTCGAGGAGCGAAAGTGAGTTCGTCTTCCTCTCGTGGATCGCTCGAAACGCTAGCAAGCGTCGTGCAGGCCAGTTTGCGGGCACAGGCCGCTTCGCGAAACGTGGAAGCGGACTACGTGACCCCGGCGGGAGAACAGCGCATTTTCGAGATCACCGTCTCTCCGGTCTACACGCCTTCGGGAGAGACTTTGGGTGCGGCCTGCCTGATCGCGGATAAAACGGAATTTGCATTGATTCAGAGGCTTCACGAACTGCGCGGAGAAATGTCCGCCGAGATGGCGCTGGCGCTGCGGAATTCGGTGGCCACGATTTCGAGTTACGCGCAACAACTGGCTGTCAGCCGCGACCCCACCATGGTGCGGCAGTTGGCCGTGGATATTGTTTCAGAAGCAGCCGACCTGGATCACACCATTGGCGGTTTTCTCGCAGGCGGAAAAGCCGCGAAGGCTGCCGGAGCTTGAGTTCAATCAACGCCAAGAGCCCGCGAAGATCAACGGGCCGTGGCACGGAGGATGAAACGACCATGAAACGCGTCACATCTATATGGATTGCAGGAGTAATTTTAGCGGGAATGATGGCTTCGTATGCCAGCGCCCAGGACTCGACCCCACCGCCGCAATCGTTGGGAGACTATGCCCGCGCCCAGCGCAAAGACAAGAAAACGGCGCAGGCCAAGCAGTTTGATAACGATAACCTGCCCATGGACGATAAGCTGAGCGTGGTAGGCGGCTCAGCCTCGACGAACAGCGACACGACGCAAGCCGCAGCCAATGGCGGCGCCGACTCCGACAAGAAGGCCGGTGCCAATCCGCCTTCAACCCAGCCCGGCGAATCGGCCGAAGACCGGCAAAAGGCTTTCGACGCGTGGAAGGACAAACTGGCCGCACAGAAAGACAAAACCGACTTACTCACCCGCGAATTAGATGTCGAACAACGCGAATATCAACTGCGCGCCGCCGCCATGTATGCCGACGCCGGCAACCGCCTGCGAAATTCAGGGGAGTGGGACAAGGAAGACGCAGACTACAAGAAAAAGATCGCAGACAAGAAAAAGGCCGTCGACGAAGCCAAACAGCAAATGGATGACATGCAGGAAGAAGCTCGCAAGGCAGGAGTTCCTTCTTCAGTTCGGGAGGCCACCGCGGATCAACAATAGCGCGGTTCGTCAGTTCGTAGGTCTAAGGCCCTCGACTCGTTCGAGGGCTTTTTTCTGTCACTCCGGCACCCAATCATTGCAGCTTTCCGTACTCGGCCTTGGCTTGCTTCAGGATGGGGATGCCAGGGTCGGGGTCGGCGTCTTTTCCACAGAGTAAGGCGCAGTCGGCGCTCGACCGAAATAAAGCAACTGAAGCGGTCAAGACATTGCAAAGAATGGGTAGTGCACAGCGCCGGCAAAAGTGCTATACCCGTGCGTTCAGAGTTACGCACAGCGATCCACGCTGAAAACGACCCGGCATTTCCCACGAGTGTAACCGGCCTGATTTCAAAAACAATCGTACCCGACTACCAGATAAAAGGAATTAGGGCTTTGGTACGGCGTTTGTATTCGGAATAGGCAGGGAAAGTTTTCGCCAGAAGACGTTCTTCCATTTGCGACTTGAAATAAGAGCCGAGGAAACAAGATACGAAGAGGATAATGCAAGCTGTCCGACCACAGTACAAAGCCATGCCCATGAACATCAGGAGAACCCCGCTGTACAACGGGTGGCGAATGTAAGCATAAGGCCCTTTTTCGATGAGTTCGTGCTTTTCCTGGATGACGACCTCAAAACTCCAATTCCGTCCGAGCGCGCGATGGGACTGAATGAATAAGATCAAGCCGCCAATCGTCGCTAGGTCGGCAAGAATGTTGGTGGTTGTCGTTTGCGGCCAGACGACGCTGCCGTAGCGTGCAGCAAACCCGCGCCGGAAGACGAAAACAAGAACGACGATGGAGACGAATAACCAGAATCGGACTTTGAGTCGCCGCTTTTCACCATGCCTTAAGCGAATAGCTTTGATAGCCGTGTACAAAATAAAGATTCCAAAGCACAAGCCGATCAACCACCCTGAGAAATAGGTCATCGAGTTGGTTTATCACAGTGACGGGCAACCGATATAGTCTCACTCAAGCGGGAGAAAGCCGAACTGCGGAAATCAACGGGATGTTCAATGCGGAAAGCGTCCACATCGACAGCTTCTGGAGTACGACTGAGATCCTCTGCGATCTCCGTGGCCCGACTCAGGAAGCTGACGGCGCGCTCAACGTTCGATATCGCGCGTCGCGGTATTTCAAGCTGAACACGACTGCCACGATGGCCAACACGATCGGGCAAAAGATGCTGGCCTCAGGCCCGACCGTTCCACCTGTCAGCCAGCGCGGCCCACTCAAGGATGCGTTGAGAAGACTCTGGGAGGGTAGCAAGCCGCTATTTGGAACACCGTACAAGAACGTCTGACCCCAGTCATACCCCAGGTGAAAGCCGACCGCACACCATAAATTTCCAGTCCGGCGGAGAAACAAGCACAACAACAAGCCGAACGAAACCACCGACAGATCTCCCAAAACGGCTTCTCCGCCATTGCTGGCGTGACTCAGCCCAAATAATCCCGAGAGCAAAAATGCGGACGGCCAGAATCCCATGCCAGTCGTGAGTGTGAACTGCGCGTATCCCCGGAACAAGAATTCCTCGGCGAAGCCGGCGAGCAAAAATGCCAATCCCCAGGAGGCCCCTGCGGTCAAAATCGCGGTGCCATGGATCGCCGCACTGGTGAACCGCACGCCATGCAGGGCAAAAATTGCAAGCACCGTACCGCTGGTAGCGAGCACGCCTATCAATAATCCTGCCCGAAAGTTTTTCCCCAGCGCTTCGCCCTTGGGAAGGCCATACTGGCCCAGCCTGCGGCCCTCAATCTTGCTCATGATCCCGGCCGCAACCGTCAAGATGAAGCAGAAAAGTAAATCCGGCGCGATGATCCTCATAGGCGTCATTTGCGTCGGATCCAGCGCAGCGGGGTAGAAGCGCGTAATGATCATTTGCGCTACGGTCGCCATTGCCTTTACGATCGCCATGAAGACTGAGCAGTCGCCATCCCGCGCGCAAACCATTCGGACCAATGAAAATTCGCTTGGCTGTCGAGTCCGCTGGCGGTGTCTGGGGATCATGTCGTATTGTCATTTCTTGAGCTGTCATTGATGTTTCCCCCAACTGCTCTTACGGAACAGTGCTTCCATAAGTTTCAATGGAGAAAAATCGTAGGCAGAAGAAATGTGGATTTGGGGCTTGCAACCGCGAGCGCTGGCTGTAATTGAAATTTGGACAACTGCCCGAAGCGACGTCGTATCCGTCCAGACTCGTCGCAAAGTCTTGGGCTCCGCCGCACGGGTTTACCTGCTGGCGGAGGAGATCTACTGTTTCTTGCCTCTCGCGGGCGAAAGCTCAAATACAACGCCACCACTGCGCTTGCCCTCAACGGAGGCCGACCCGTATAAATCTCCGGTGGCGTCAAGAAGCAAGCCTCCCGCCGGGCCCGAGCCGTTCTCGCCATCAAACGTCAGAAGCGTAGTCTCCTTCCACTTTCCCTTGGCTTGCGGCGAGAGCCGAAACACGATGCCTATTCCGAAGCGGCCGTCTTTGGCATTCCCGTAGAGGTTCCCGTCCCGGTCGAAAATGAGGCCTGCTGTTGGCTGGCTTCCGTTGGCGATGTCGAAGGTAACAAGGGTCGTGTGCCGCCAGCCTCCATTGTCCTCTGGAGAGAGCTTAAAGACCGTACCAAAGCCACGTCCACCGCCGCCGACCGTCGTTCCATACAAATTGCCGTCAGCATCAAAGACCACACTTCCCCGGGACCCGCGCCGTCGGCACCATTGAAGTTGAAAAGAGTCGTAAGCGTCCACGCACTGCCCTTGGCCGGTGAAAGTTTGAAGACCGTGCCCTCTCCGAATTTCCCTCCGCCGGACGCTGTTCCATACAAATTACCGGCGGCATCGAAGATCAAGGCTGCATAAGGATTCGCCCCTTCCGTGTTGTTGAACTTGAAGAGCGTAGTAAGTTTCCATTTTCCGTTTGCCGCCGGTGCAAGCTGGAACACTGTGCCGCACCCACTTCCATCGCAAGCTGAATCGCCACCAGCGCTAGTTGTCCCGTACAACTTCCCGGCCGGGCCGAGAATGAGTCGCGCCTCAGGATCACTGCCGTTCTTGCCCGTAAACTTCACAAGCGTAGTGAACTTCCAGGCTCCATCCTTGCGCGGCGAGAGCTCAAACACAGTGCCATCGCCGAGCCCGGTGTCGCCACTCGTTGTCCCGTATAGATTTCCCGCGACGTCCATCACCAAACCCGCGGCCGGATAAGCTCCGTCCCTGCCATCAAACTTGAAGATCGTGGTCAGCTTCCAAGTTCCATCAGCTTTTGGCGAAAGCTGAAACACTGTGCCGCATCCTAAGCCGCAAGCAGCGTCGCCACCCTCAAACGTAGTTCCATAGAGATTCCCCGCTGCATCGAAGATAAGGTCCCCGTTGGGAATATCGGGGCAACCAGAAGAATCGCAAAACTCATACAGAGCCTCGTACTTGTATTGAGTCGCCGGCTGAGCGGCATCAACAGACGTGAGTACTGCGGAGTCGACCGGCGGCCGGGCGGCGAGAGGCACCTGCCCCGCGGAGATTAAGAGCAGAAGCGTCACGACCGAAACTGCCGCTACGCCAAGTAATGAAGTTGTGTTCCTAGCGCTTACCATAAGCACGAATTTCCTTTGGACTTCAAAAGTCTACCGATTGTACCGCCCTGTCGTTCTTTCGGCGCAAGATGGGGAGCCGCAATCAGGGCAACTTTTGGCGGGATAGTCGCCGTTCGCGGTCAACAGCAGCGGGAAAATGGAGAACACGCCAGCAATTCAACGGTCCACAGTGGTATGCCGTCAGAGGTGTTGCAACCGCGTCAGTTCGCGGCAGCGCAGCATCAGCGCGACCCTAATGGCGTCACCAAGTGTCCGGATTTTCACGGCCTCTATAGCTATCCCCTGGGGTTCATTGACGGGCTGGGGTAGCGTCCGTAAGATGAAACGACCTGACAGACGGGCGTTTTCGAATGATCGACGAAAGATTGATTGGCCAAACCATTTCGCACTACCGCGTCGTCGAGAAACTCGGCGGCGGCGGGATGGGTGTGGTTTATAAGGCTGAAGACACGCGACTGCATCGCTTCGTCGCGCTCAAGTTTTTGCCGGAGCAGGTAGCTCATGATGCGCAGGCGCTGGCCCGTTTTCAATTCGAGGCCGAAGCCGCATCGGCGCTGAATCATCCGAATATTTGTACGGTTTACGATATTGGTGAGCAGGACGGCGAAGCGTTCATCGCCATGGAGTTTCTAGACGGGATGCCCATGATGCACCGCATTGCCGGGCGTCCGCTGGAAATTGTCCCTCTGCTGGGGCTCGGGATCGAGATTGCCGATGCGCTGGACGCCGCGCACACGCATGGCATCATTCACCGCGATATCAATCCGGCAAATATTTTCGTCACCAAGCGCGGGCACGCCAAAATTCTCGACTTCGGATTGGCAAAGCTCACGCTCGGAGACGAAGCCAGCGTCAGCGGCAATACCTTTGGAGGCGTCACGCAATCGCCGGAAGATCTGGCACGCATGGGCTCGGCTCTGGGAACGATTCATTACATGTCGCCGGAGCAGGCGCTGGGCCAGCCTTTGGACTGCCGTACCGACCTGTTCTCGTTCGGGATCGTGCTCTATGAGATGGCGACGGGAGTGCTGCCCTTCCAGGGGCAGACTACGGCTGCGTTTTTCGACTCGCTGATTCACAGCGCGCCGGAAGGACCACTGCGATTTAATCCGGCGACTCCTCCCGAGCTTGAACGCATCGTGACCAAGGCTCTCGAGAAAGATCCTAAGCTGCGATATCAAAGTGCGGCCGAGATGCGGGGAGATTTGCAGCGCTTGCGTCGCGGAATAGAGTCGGGATCGGCGGTTACAGTTGGGTCGGCTCCCATGCGGGTGCCGGATTCGAAAGACAGGCTGCGCGCCATGTTCGCGGCCGCTGCGGCGGCGCCTAAGCCTCAACCTAAGGCAAGCGTCGCGAAGTGGGTCGCTCTGGGCCTGGTTGCAGTCGCAGTGTTGGTTGCAATCTTCTGGTTCGCGAGATCCCCGGAGTCGCCGCCGGCCGTGATTTCGTCACTGCAGATCACGAATGACGGCACATCGAAGCGCTCTCTGGTCACCGACGGCGCCCGGCTTTATTTTTCCGAGCATCTGAGCGGGCACTCGATCCTGATGCAGGTCTCGACTTCAGGTGGAGAGACGGCCCCCGTACCGACTTCGCTGGCGAGCGCCGACATTTATGATTTCTATCCGGGCCGTTCTGAACTGCTGGTGAAAGGCGTGGCGGAGGGTTCGGAGACGGAGTGGCCAGTTTGGGTATTGCCAGTGCCTGCAGGGTCGATCCGTCCGGTGGGAAACATTCTCGCACACGCGGCCACGTGGGCACCCGACGGGCAGCACATCGTGTATGCGAGGAATTCGAGTTTATATGTGTGCAATGCGGACGGAACGCGATTCGCGCGAACTTATCACGGTGCAGGGAGTTCCTTTGGCACCCCGATTTTCTCCCGATGGGCGCCGTCTGCGCTTTACGATACGAAACACTAACCAACGTACTTCTTCGCTGTGGGAGGTTTCATCCGACGGCAAAGGTTTGCATCCGCTGTTGCCGGACTGGAACCGACCCGCGCAGGAGTCGGGGGGAACGTGGATGCCGGATGGAGAATACTTTCTGTTCGAATCGACCCGCGACCACAGCCAGAATATCTGGGCTCTACGCGAGGGTGGGTCCTGGTTCAGCAAGATGGGCTTTCACAAAACCGCCGCTGAACCGACGCAGCTGACGGTGGGACCGCTCATGTTCAGCAATCCGACGCCGAGCGTGGATGGAAAGAAGCTGTTCGTAATCGGCCAGCAGCGCCGGTTCGATTTGGTTCGCCTGGATGGCAAGTCGCAGTTTTCCATCTACATACCTGGAACGTCGGCGGGGGAAGCCGACATCCAGCATAACGGCGAGTGGATGACATACGTGGCGCATCCGGAACTCACGTTGTGGCGGAGCAAACTGGACGGAAGTTCCCGGACGCAACTCACGTATGCGCCGATGCAGGCACATTCGCCGCGTTGGTCACCGGATGGAAACCAGATCGCGTTTATCGCATCGCGTCCGGGAAAGCCGTGGAAAGTGTTCGTGATATCCGGCGCAGGAGGCACGCCTCGTGAAGTGGCTACGGGAGAACACAATCAGGGAGATCCGACGTGGATGCCTGACGGTGATTCAATTGTGTTTGCGGGAGTTCCATGGCTGGAATACGCGACCGCATCGGGCCCCAACATTCACATGGTGAACCTGAAGACTTCGCAAGTCTCGGATGTGCCCGGGTCGGAAAATCTTTTCAGTCCGCGCGTTTCGCCCGATGGACGCTATGTGGCGGCACTCTGGGCAGACTCCACGAAGATGATGCTTTATGACGTCGAAAAGAAGAGTTGGTCGCAGCTCGCGCAGTCGCTGTTCGCATTCGAAAACTGGTCCCATGACGGAAAGCATTTGTATGCCGAGGATTATTCCGACAACATCGACGACTTGGTGCGAGTGAGTGTGCCCAACGGCAAAGAGGAACACTTGTTTACTCTGAAAGAAATTCCGCGTGGATTTGACCCGTGGGAGTTCTGGGTCGGACTAGCGCCGGATGACTCGGCGCTTCTCATGCGGGACAGAAGTACGCAGGAGATCTACAGCCTGGACGTGCGCTTTCCGTAAGGCGCCGAGATTCGGGTCGAAGCTCTCAGGCGGTAACCGGATTTTCCACCAATATTTTCGCCTCGATTTCAATGGTGCAGGAAAGCGAACGGGCCACAAGACATAGCTTTTCCGCCTTCTCCAAAAGGCGCTGGGCGCGTTCACGTTCTTGTTCTGTGAAGATAATCGCAACCGGTTTCAGCGTGACTTTTGTAAAGCGAAAACCGCTTGGCTCTTTTTCAATCACACCATCAACAGAAACTTCAATTCCCTGGAAATCCAATTTCGACGCGCCTGCTATAGCACGGAACGTCGCAGCAAAACAGCTGGCTACAGCAGTCAGGAAAAAGTGTTCCGGCGTCCAGAAACCGGGTTGACCGCCGAACTCGGGTGGTGCAGAAAAATTGATAAGTCGGGGCGCACCGTGCTCCAGTTCGACGAAACCGTGATGGTCCTGATGCCACTGCGCACTGGCGTGATAGACATATTTCGTCTCCATGTTCGCCTCCCTATTATCAGGCTAGCAATCTCCATACCAGAGGGCGGTGATTGGCGTCACACTGTACGGTGACGGTGTCGATCATCACTTTCGCCCAATCGCGAGGATCATCGGCACTGCTTGGCATTCTCCCAGCGAATTTGAAACAGACTGACGCGATTGCTTTGAGAGTCCACTACGTAAAGGCAATCACCTGCTGTGATCCACATGGCCGATGGGTGGCTAAAGTTTGCGGCTCCCGCTGCACTTGGATCAAATGTGGCTAGCCGCCGACCTTCGCGGCTGAAGACCTGAATTTGATTGAGAACCGGGTCGCTGACGTAAGCGTTGCCCTGTTTGTCTACGGCCAATCCGGTACGATGATCCGCGTAGGCAAGGTTAATGGTTCGGAGGAAATGGCCCGCCGTATCGAGGATCTGAATGCGGGTGTTGCCTGCGTCGAGGACGAAGACTTCACCACCGTTCACGACCACCTGGCTCGGCAGTCTGAATTCGCCCGTTCGGTCGCCACCACCGCGCTTCCCGACCGTACTCATGACCCGACCGTGATCATCCATAATGATGACCATGTGGCGATGGCTATCGCAAACGTAAACGCGTCCTGTGGTCACATCGATCGCGATCGCGGCGGGACTTTCGAAGTACGATTCTCCGCCGCTCAGCCGTCCCAAGGAACGGCGAAATTTTCCTGCTGAGTCATAAACGAGTATGGTTCTGCTGCTATCGTCGACGACATACAAATTGTCTTGGCCGTCCACGGCGAGGGCGATCGGAATTCGCAGACGGTCACCGCCTTTTTCCAGGAGATTGTATTTTGAATGCACAAAGTCGAAGGTGTGCACGGCTTTTGCACCGGAATCAGCAATGAATACACGGTCATTCGAGTCTGTCGTTAGCCCAGCAGGGGAGCGCAACGCGTCGATGCGAGGTACAAAATCTTTGGGCCCGGCAATGATATCAATCGTGCGATCCAGCACCGGGTGTAATGGTTCTCTTACGTCGTCGGCCGACGAAAATGACCGCACAAAGCTGAGGCGTTGCGAAATCTGTTGTGCTACGGTCGCTGGCTGAGCAATTGTCGCCTCCTGGGCTGCAGCGGCGAGTGGCGCCATCCAACACGCGAGTAGCAAGGACATAGATCGATGGATACGTTTACCGATAGACACAACAACTCACCCTGGCTTCGATTCCATCGGAAATAGCAGAATTGCGCACTGTCAGGCATCACTGGGGAATGTGAGCGCCGTCACAAATGTGAATTGAATCAGGTGTGTTTGAATCTAAAACTGTGTCCACCTCGACGAAGGTCGACATTGTACAATGGCGCGGCTGATCGGTGGCAGCGTGATTCACGCTCGTCTCCACGAGGGGAGACACTCGCAGTAAACGTTGATTTCCGTCTTGATTATCTATCAGTCAGACTTGACGTGTGCTTCAGAGGTTGGGGGGAAATGCATGTTTGGAAACTCGGGGCTAAAACCCTCATTCATTCGATGGCATTCACCGCAGCGATGAAGCGCTGCGCCACCCAAAATCCAAAATCGGAGTTTTTACTTGGCTGCGGGGTCCGATATGAGCTCTCTCCCACAAAGTTACGAGCCGCTCCCGACTGGGTCATCCAGCGCTGATCTGAGTCCATCTCGTCAACCGGTTCTGCGCTTGCCTACACGGGGTGAGGCTGCTCCTGACGGTTGGTTCGCGCGGCTTCTGCTTAGTGGTGGCCGGCCTGACGAGCCCGAAAAGGGTGAGACGACTTATCCCTGGTATCTGGTGTTATGGCTCACCGGGGTTGATTACTTTTCGACGCTGGGATACCAGCCAGCGATCGCTCTCCTGGCTGCTGGCGCGCTGGCAGTGCCGGCAACCGTGGCGCTGGTTCTCGTGACTGTTCTCGGTGCGGTTCCGGTATACATGCAGGTGGCCGCCCGCTCTTACGCCGGGCAAGGCTCGATTGCGTTGCTGGAGAATTTGCTGAGCGGATGGAAGAGCCGGATTTTTGTCCTGGTCCTGCTCGGTTTCGCAGCGACGGATTTCGTGATCACGATGACGTTGTCGGCGGCAGACGCCGCCCGCCATGCCATTGCCAATCCCTATCTCCATCCTTATGTTGGCGACACTCAGATCAAGTTAACTCTTTCTCTATTGCTGATGCTCGCCATCGTCTTTCTCATGGGCTTCCGCGAAGCGATTGGTTTAGCCACGGCAGTGGCGATTCCCTACCTGCTGCTTAATGTTGTGGTGCTGCTGTGCGGATTCTGGCAAATTCTCCAGCATCCAGAACTGCTCGCGCACTGGCAATCCAGCTTGCACGCGCACGGAGACTGGACGATGGTGGCGATCGCATCTGCGCTGGTGTTTCCGCGATTGGCGTTGGGGCTCAGCGGTTTTGAGACGGGTGTTGTCGTCATGCCATTAGTGGACGGCGAAGAGAAGAGCGAACCGGGCCACCCGCCCCAAGGTCGCATTCGCAACACGCGCAAGCTACTACTCTCGGCTGCCTTGATCATGAGCGTTTTGCTGCTGGCGTCGGGCTTCGTGGCTTCGCTGCTGATTCCTGAGATCGACTACCAATTGGGCGGACCCGCGGATGGAAGAGCGATCGCGTATCTTGCGCATAAACTTCTCGGCGGAGCATTCGGCACCGTATATGACTTTTCCACGATTCTGATTTTATGGTTTGCGGGAGCGTCGGCCATGACCGGGCTCTTGAATCTGATTCCGCGTTATCTGCCGCGTTTTGGAATGGCGCCGCGCTGGGTCGCCTACCAGCGTCCAGTGATTTTAATTTTGTTTGCAATCGATGTCGTCGTGACATTGGTGTTTCGCGCCGATATCGAAGCCCAAGGCGGGGCGTACGCCACGGGCGTACTGGTTCTCATCTTGTCGGCGGCCGTGGCGGTCGCCATCGCCTTGTCACGGGAAATCGTTTTACGCCAGCCGAAGACTTTGCTTTTAGCTTTCTATTTCTGGCTGGTGACCGCAGTATTCGTCTACACGCTGTTCGACAACGTAGTCGAGCGTCCGGCGGGAGTCGTCATTGCCAGCATCTTCATTTTCTTGCTCCTGCTGGTCAGCGCCGTCAGCCGTTATTATCGCGCTACGGAAATGCGCATTTCGGAAGTCACATTTGAAAACGAGGAGTCGGCACAGCTGTGGGCCCAGTTCACGGGAAAGAAGGTCAATTTGATTCCCCAGTCCAACTCGGTTTTTGCCCGGGAGAACCGGATGGAAGAGAAGATTCAGCAACTTCACGAGCACTTCAAAATCACGGGGCCTCTGGCATTTCTGCACGTTCACCTTTTGGATAACCAGAGCGAATTCATAGCGCCGTTGAGAGTTCGGGTTTCTCGTCAAGGGCAGGATCTGACCATTGAGGCGTTTGGCGCGGTGGCCATCGCTAATTCGATTGCTTATCTGAGCGAGTTGCTCGATCCCATCAGTATCGTCCTCGAGCTCACTCGGCGCAACCTGATGAAGCAATCGCTAGCCTATGTGTTGTGGGGCGAAGGCGAAATTGGATTAACCGTCTACTCGATTCTGGTGCGCTATTGGGAGTTCACAAAACGGACCACCGGGCTCCCGCTGATTTTTCTGATGAGTGTTGCCGCGAGTCCTCAACAGTAGCCGCCGGGCTGGATCGCAATTGAGTTGTTCTAGGTTAATCTGGCGCGGAAAGGCAGAATTGCTAACGCAGCTAAAAACCTCGTTATCCTACTGCGGTTATCGCAGTGCTGAAGCACAGCGCCACATAACCAAGTTGTTTCGAAAACCGGAACGCACTGTTGTTGTGTCACCAGGCCGATCGCATATCACTGGATGTTCCCCCGGCTGCGGGAACGTAGCACTTCAGCGTGTAATCCATGACCATACGATCGGCATTGAAGCGCCAGCCCAGGGTGCGGATGGTTCGCTTCATACGCTTGATCCAGCCGCGGGGCAGGCCGTCGCGATCACGTTGGTAGTACAGCGGGATTACTTCTTCGCGAAGGGTGCGGCGCAATTCTTCTGCGTCGCGGGTGTCATGCACGTTCATGTTGGAGTGGGTTCTGCCGGTGCCGATGGCGAATCCGTTCATGCCGTCATAGGCCTCAGCCCACCAGCCATCAAGGACGGAAAGATTCAGGCCGCCATTCAAAACCACCTTTTGACCGCTCGTGCCCGATGCCTCCTGCGGACGGCGCGGGTTATTCAGCCACACATCGACTCCCTGCACGAAGTGTCGGCCCACGTTGATGTCATAATCTTCGACGAAGACGAACTTATCCGCGAACTGCGTATTGCGCATCAATTCCGCAATCTGCTGCAAAACCAGTTTGCCGGGCTCATCGTTGGGATGGGCTTTGCCGGCGAAAACGAACTGCACCGGGCGCTTGGGGTCGTTCACCATGGAAGCCAGGCCCTCAATGTCGCTTAAGATCAAATTGGCCCTCTTGTAGGTCGCGAAGCGGCGGGCAAATCCAATGGTCAGCGCGTCTGGGCTGAGCACCTTACCCAGCCTCTGCAAGACCTCTCGAGGTTCGCCACGGCGTTCGGCTTGTTCCACCGCGCGGCGGCGCACGAATTCGAGAAGCTGCGATTTCAGGCTAAGGTGGGTCTCCCAGAGCTCGCCGTCGTCGACGTTCTCGATGCCTTCCCAGATGCGCGCCTCGCTGCTGTGCTGGTGCCAGTTCGTGCCCAGATGGCGATCGTAGAGACGAAACATCTGCGGAGCGAGCCACGATGGAACATGCACGCCGTTGGTGATGTGCCCGATGGGAACTTCGTCTTCCGGCTTGCCCGGGCAGAGCCCGGTCCACATCGCCCTCGATACTTCGCCGTGTAAAGCGGACACAGCATTAGCGCGGCGTGAGAGTCTAAGTCCCAACACGGTCATGCAAAACGTTTCGCTCTGGTTATTCGGATCCTCCCGTCCCAGACCCATTAGGCTCTCGGAAGAAAGACCCATCTTTTCGCGTAAAGGTCCAAGATGTTCTTCGATCAAATCCGCATCAAAGCGATCGTGGCCAGCAGGCACCGGAGTGTGAGTGGTGAAGACCACTTCCCGAGAAACGCGAGGCACAGCGGCGTCGAACCCGATGCCTTCATCGTTCATGCGCATGTGGATCGCTTCCAGCACCGCAAATCCGCTGTGCCCTTCGTTCAAGTGAAAAACACCCGGCGTGATTCCCATCGCTCTGAGGGCGCGGGAGCCTCCAACACCCAGCACTAACTCCTGGCGGATACGTGTACGCGCGTTTCCACCATAGAGACGGGAGGTCAATCCCCGGTCGTCTGGAGCATTTTCTTCGACATCCGAATCGAGGAGGAACAGGTCACAGCGTCCAACTGTCACCCGCCAGACTTTGGCATGAATTGAGCCGCTGCGGGTTTCGATTTGCACCGCGACCGGACGTCCGTTCTTGCCGATCGCAACTTCCATGGGCAATTGATTGACGTCGGTCTCCAGATATTCCTCTTGTTGCCAGCCTTTGCGATCCAGGCGCTGGCGAAAATATCCTTGCCCATAAAACAAGCCGATACCAACCAGCGGAATGCCGAGATCGGACGCGCTCTTGATGTGGTCTCCGGCAAGAACACCGAGCCCACCCGAATAAACCGGAAGCGATTCGTGCAACCCGAACTCGGCGGAGAAATACGCCACCGGTGAAGGCCGCAAAACCCCGGCGTGTCGTGTTCCCCAAGTACGGTCCGCCTGCAAATATTCCTGTAACCGGCGACAGGCGTAGTTGATGCGGCTGTGGAGCACGAGTTCCGCGGCGCGACTTTCCAGTTTCGCCAAGGGAAACTCCGCCAGCAGCGAAACCGGATTCTGATTCAACTGCCTCCAACGCACCGGATCAAGATCGCGGAACAGGCTTCCGGCATCGTGGTCCCAACTCCACCACAGATTGCGAGCCAGCGCCCAAAGGCGTTCCTGGGCAGGAGCGATGAAGCGATCCAGCGTGCGGGCTTCGCTCACCACCGGCGCCACCTGAGCCGCTGCCTCGGTCAGCATGTGAATCTCTTCTTCCTGAAAAATGCGAGGCTCTACGGTTTGAACCACCAGAACGCCTTGCAGGACCCCTCGGTCGATCAGTGGCACTCCGAGGAACGATTGGTAGTCATCTTCGCCGGCTTCGCGGAAGTATTTGAAACGTGGATGACTGTGCGCCTGTTCCACAGCCACCGGCCGCACCTGCTCCGCGACCAAGCCCGCGAGGCCTTCGTGAATTGCCATACGGAGATTGCCGATGCATTCCCGCCGCAAGCCGACGGTCGCGGCCAATACCAGATTGGCTCGATCGGGCTCAAGCAAATACGCCGAGCAAACGTCGGTCTCAAATCGCCTGGCAATCAAGGCGACGACGTTCATCAGGGTTTCTGCGGGCTCACCCTCCGCCGCCGCGAGGTTAGTGATTTCCTCCAAAGTGAGGACGTGGGTGACATCGCGCGCGTGTCCGGTCAGATCCAATTCTTGAACCCCGTTCCGATTCTCTTCTAATTCCAGGCTCTCTGGTTCCATATTTTATTATTTTATCCACGGCATCCGGTTGAAGTACCTACCTGATCATTACTCACCCAGTACCGAATTGTCATCTGCCATCGTCGCTTAGCCGTATTCGACAAAACATACGGCCGCCATTGCACTCCGAAGCATTCCCTCAATCCACGGTCCCCACGGTCCCCTAAGCAACTTTAGGCGACGAAGCATTTCGAGTCCAATTGAAATTGTCGATGCCAGATATGACTTCTGCGTTGGTGTTTCTTGGACACTACGGAGATCGCTCAGAACTTACAGGGGAAGAACTGGATTGTTAAATGGATTGCGCGGCGCGTAGGGGACGGCGCTGCTTTCGGGAGAAGAAAATCGCGGCGAGCAAAGCGACGCCGCAAAGCAATAGATACGCCAGGGAATTGCCGCCCTCCGGAACTGCCATGTAGTTAAAATTGCCCTGGTTCTTCCAGTTGTAAATCCCACCAATATCCTCAACCTGTCCCGTCTTCAGATTAAGGATAATCGTGTTCCAAATCGTGTCGCTGCCGTCCATAGTCTTCCAGGAGAATCCACAGATACCTAGAATGCAACCCCCGCCGCCTTTGCTGTCTGATCCGCCCATACCATTGAAGACGCCACCCTTGAACGTTAGGGAGAGATTGGAAAAGGTATCGGTGGAAGTGTTAAAAGTGAATGAACCGGAGGCGGTACCACCGGAGTTGCCAACAAGACTTACGTTGCTAAAACAATCGCCGGAGCAAGCTGATGCGGAGAGGGATACCGCAAGTAGAAACACAGCGCAAGTAGCGGCTAACTTAAGACATCGTGGCATCGGACTTCTCCAGCGTTAATCGAATACTCCGTGAGTTTAGCCCCCCCAGAATCCCTGTCAAGACTGAGAATTCTTGCAACCGGTTGCAAGGCTTTGCGACATTCCCGTAAAGCGCTAAATAATAAGGAGTTATGTCGCATCGTTCTTGTGGATGATCCCGCAGGTAATTCTGCATAGTTGGATCCACTCTTAATTCGTCTGACTAAGCCGGCGAAAGGAGCGAAGAACAGCTTGGCTCTACCCTAGTTCAACCTCGATCTTCTTCGTTGGCTGATCGAGTTTAGTGATTCGAAAACTACGAATCTGCCCGGTCTGAAGTTCTTGTGGCTCCGTGGATTTGGCAACCGCGCCACCTTTCCAGCGCGCCTGCAACATCGAGGTCAGCGATGCCAAGTCCGACTTTGTGTCAGCGGATTGCTTTGCACTGGAGGGTTCCCGTTCGGCTTTCCCACCGAGATCCGGCAAGCTGCCTGGATTCCTTCTCCCAGTTCCACGCGCGCTATGCCACCAGAAACTTCGACGATGCGGCCGCTCACTACATCGCCTTCCTTGTGCTCCGCCAGGTATTCATCAATGCCGGTCGGGACGAGTTGTTTCATCCCGAGTTTCAGTCTCCGCTTCTCGGCATCAAGCTCAAGCACTTGCGCCTTTACCGTTTGGCCGACCTTCAGCATGTCCTGCGGATGGTTGATTCGTTTTTCAGCGCTCAGGTCGCTGACGTGAATCATGCCCTCGATACCTTCAGCGACTTCCACAAAAACGCCGAACTTCGTAATGCTCACGACCGGGCCTTCCGCGACCGACCCAACAGGAAACTTCTGGGCCACGTCGGCCCATGGATTTCCCAGCGCCTGCTTCAATCCCAGTGACATTCGCCGCTCGTTAGCGCTCACGCCAAGGATCACGGCTTCAACCGTCTCGCCCGGTTTCACCAGATCGCTCGGCTTTTTTACTTTCTTGACCCACGACATCTCGGAGACGTGAATTAATCCCTCGACTCCCGGCTCGAGTTCGACGAACGCGCCGAAGTCCATTACTCGGGTCACGGTGCCGCGTACGCGCTCTCCTGTTTTGTATTTGTCCGCGACCACGTCCCACGGATGCGGCTGTAACTGCTTCAGTCCTACCGAGACACGCCGCTTTTCGGGATCGATTTTGAGAACTTTGACTTCGATCAGTTGTTCCACTGTGAGCGCGTCTGCGGGCTTGTTGATGCGGCTCCAGGAAATATCACTCACGTGTAACAAAGCGTCCACGCCGCCGATGTCAACGAACGCTCCGTAGTCGGTGAGGCTTCGCACCGTACCGCTCACGGTGTCGCCTTCCTTGACTTCGGAGTAGCGGCGATCTTTGGCCGTCCGCTCTTCCTCTTCGGCGACGACCCGACGATCCACTACAATGTCTTCGTCCGCAGCGTCAAGCTTGATAATGCGACATCGAATCTCCTGCTCGACCAACTTCTCCATCTCCGCCGCATCGCGTGCTCCGCTCCGGGACGCCGGCATGAATGCGCGTACTCCCACATCCACGCTCAATCCGCCCTTCACTACGGCTGTCACCGTCCCTACAATCGTCGTCTTGTCTGCAAAGGCTTTCTCGAGCGCCGACCAATCTGTGGGACGGGCAGCTTTACTAAGGGTCAACTCGAAGAAGCCCTCGGGAGCGCGGCCTTTGATCGTAACTTGCAGCTTGTCGCCGGGCTTCACGGCCTTATCGTTATTCTGCAATTCCGGATTCTGCAATTCCGAAAGCGGTAAAACGCCTTCCGACTTGAACCCGATGTCGATAAACACTGAATCGGCCGACACGGAGACGACGGTGCCGTCGCGCGCACCCTCTGTCCGTTGGGCCGTGTGGCCCTGCTCGAATTGCGAAAGAATATTCCCGAAGGACTCGTTCTGTTCTTCGGTGGCCGGAGGAGTTGGGATGTGTGGATCGGACATGTTCGAAAACCTAGCGGAGGAATAGAAGATTCAAGGATAACATCGCGCCGGGAACGGCGGTCATTGGACGAACGCTTCTTCCCCTGGCCCGGGTGTGGATGCAGAGCCAGTATGGTTCCCGGCGACTGGCAATGTTTCGGGGACAGCGAACCAGAGCAACAGAAAAGCGATCAGTGCGATGCCGGCCAATCCCAGGAATGACGCCCGATATCCGGAATGCTGAATTAAGATGCCTCCGAGGGTCGCGCTCAACGCGGCTCCGATTCCTACCATGGTGGCGAGCGCACCGGCCGCAAGGTTGAACCGTCCCGTTCCGTGCGTTCTGTCTTTGATTACCAGAATCGAGACGATCCCAAAAATGGCATTGGCCACACCGTCAAGGATTTGAATTGCGATCAACGCCGGAGCTGCGTGGGTGAGAGTGTAGAGAACTCCGCGCACCGGCAGCACTCCGTAGCCGAGAAGCAGCAGCGGCTTCCGTCCTTTTGTAGCCGCCCGCTTTCCCACCCACGCGGCGGAAACCGTGATCACCAACTGCGTCACGATAATGCAGGCAGACATGAACTGGGCGGCAGTCTTCACGTTGCTTTGTGAGAGCATCTCGCCCAACTGTGGCAACATTGCGGCGTTGGCCAAGTGGAATAGGAACGCAGCAGCCAGGAAATACAGCAGTACTCGGTCCTTCACCAGCGACGAGAGTCCCTCCGCCTCTACATTCTTCGCTCCGTCCGCAGCCCCGCGAGCCTCGGCGTAGTCAATTTGTTGGTCGTCGATCGCGAAGACGGACAGCACGGCTGGAATAGCCATCACGATTGCCACAACAAAAATTGCGCGATACCCGAACTTATAGCTCACGTAGGCGATCAGAAGTGCCGTGAAAACATTACCGGCGGCATTAAATGCCTGATTTTTTCCAAATTGTTTGTCGAAGGCCTTTGCACCGACAATCCCCAGAGTGATCGCGGCCACGCTTGGCCCTAAAAAGGGCGCAGATCCTCCGATAAGAAATTGCGCCGCATAGACTGCGACCCCGCCCGAATGACCCATCAGCAGAAACGCGCCACACACCAGGGCAGCAAGGCTTACCGCAATCAGTAGTCGCTTGCGGTGAACCGCATCGACGACCGCGCCAGCCGGGGTTTGCACGGCCACTGTGACCAGGCCGCCGAAGGTTAACGCATACCCTACGCGGCCAGGGTTCCAGCCGCTCGACGCCAGATATGCCGCAAGAAATGGACCTAAACCGGTTTGCACATCGGCTAGAAAGGAATTCAGCCACTCGATGGACCGCAAGCTGAACTGCTTTTCTTTTGAGTTCGTCAATCCGTCCTCTATGTTTATCAGGGCGTCCGGAAAACACGGATGCCTCGCTAGGTTCGAGATCACAGGCACCGGGTGTGGCCAGGGCGCAATTCATATTTGACGGGAGACACAGCGGAGCCGTTGCCTTGGCGATCGAACGGAATCGCCCGAACGCAGGAGTGGTGTGCAGCCGCACGCCGTTTGCGCGGCCGGTCGCCCTGAGGCGGTTGAACTCGGTTCCGGAAGAATTAGCGTTTGGAATTAATTGCTAAACGCTAAGCAGAGCGTTCTAGTCGGCATCACCGTGTTGGCGCTCGACCGACCAGATGCTTGCCTGATCTTTCTCGAAGGGATAGACGTGCACCATCCAGTTGAAGATTACGGGATGGAAGGTTCCGCCGGCCGCGTCGCAGGCTTCCTGCGTGGTGATTGATCCCCTGAGACCGAACTGGGGATGTGGCGACATCAATTCAGCCTTCTTGTCCGCTGGCGGCGCGCAGAAATTCACGTGCTCGTGCCATTGGCCAATACTCAGCGGAATGCGCTCGTCGAGTTGAGCTTCGTCAAACCGCTTGGGCGCCGTATACATCACACCAATCAGTTTGTAATCCTCGCCATGTTTCTCGTAAAGCAACGACGTCGGATGCTCAGGGTTGAAGCGGAAGAACGCTTCCCGGGCATACCCGTAATTAGTGAAGTGATACATCTTCTGCGGAACTTCCGGGTGGAATATCTTGAAGCCGTCCGCGAGGGCAGTGCGATAGTCCGTATATTTCTCTGAGGCCTTGCGCGCGCTTTCAACGATCTGTTTAGCGCGGTCAGCGTCGCCGGGCTTGGACGGGCGCAGAGCAGTCATCTTCATATGTGGGCCCATATCCATGTGGCCTTCCATGGAATGCATTGCGTGAGCGCTGGCATCGCTGTCGTTTTCGCCGCCGCTGTCGGTGTCCTTGTCAGCGGCTGCAGGCATGCCTTTCATATCTTTCATGCCTGACATGTCCATTCCGGGCATGCTCTGTTGTCCGGTCGGGGCGGTGTTCTGGGGCTGCTGGGCCCATGCCACGCTGACCAGCAGGCTGAAAGCGACAAGAACTACGAATCGGTTGCGCATAGATCCCCCATCTTAAGTTTATTCATTTTAACCTTCTCGCAGGCCAGTTCATTCCGCAAGAATTTGGTGATTAGCGGCGATTACAGAGGTAACAGCGATCGATCGACACGCAAAGCCCAATTCATGGCTGTTGAGGAAATCCTTGATTCCGCAATAATCAGCTATGATGATTTGCGATCCTGGGAGATAGAAATCGTTATGCGCGTTGGAGTCTTCACTCCCCTGCTGTCGCAGCTTTCGCTGGCCGCGGTTCTCAAGAAACTCAAGACGCTGCAGATCGACACCGTCGAACTCGGCACCGGCAACTATCCCGGCGACGCGCACTGCAAGCTCTCGATGCTCGAAGATGCATCCGCCCTCTGCCGAGTTTCAGAAAGTCCTCGCCGATCACGGCGCTTCGATCAGCGCTTTGAGTTCTCACGGCAATCCGCTGCATCCGGATAAGGCTCGTGCGCAACATGATCGCGAGGTCAGCCGCAAGACTATCCTGCTCGCCGAAAAACTCGGCATCTCGGTGGTGGTCGACTTTTCGGGATGCCCCGGCGATTCGCCGCACGCGACTGCTCCCAACTGGGTCACCTGCCCTTGGCCTCCGGACTATCTCAAGGTCCTCGACTGGCAGTGGAACGAAGTGGTCGCGCCCTACTGGATCGAGCACGCGAAGTTTGCCGCCGACCACGGCGTGAAGATCGCAATCGAAATGCATCCCGGATTCGTAGTCTATAGTCCGGAGACGATGCTCCGGCTGCGCTCCATCGCTGGCCCTAGCGTGGGTTGCAATTTCGATCCGAGCCATCTCTTCTGGCAGAACATCGATCCCATCGCTGCTGTTCGCGTTCTCGAAGGCGCGATTTTCCACGTCCATGCCAAGGACACGCAGATTTACTCCGCCAACCTTCCGCGCACCGGCGTGCTCGATACAAAACCGTACACTCAAGAGCGCGAGCGCAGCTGGATTTTCCGCACTTGCGGCTACGGTCACGGTGCCGAGTGGTGGCGCGAGTTCGTCTCTACCTTGCGCATGTTTGGCTACGATTCCGTGCTCTCCATCGAACACGAAGACAGCCTGCTCTCGCCGGAAGAGGGTTTGACCAAGGCCGCTAATTTCCTCAACAGCATCGTGATTCGTGAGCAGCCTGGCGCTGCGTGGTGGGTCTAGAAACGGAGCGACATCAGAGACACGATGAAACCGATCAGGACGGCAATCTTCGGCACCGGCTTCATGGGCCGCGTGCATCTTGAAGCGGTGCGACGGCTGGAGTTTGTCGAAGCGGCCGCCATCGCAGGACGAAACGCAGAGGCGGCGCGAGCGATTGGGCGCAGGCTTTTCCGTCCCCACGATTACCACCGATTATCGCGAGATCCTGCGCGATCCGGCGATCGATGCAGTTCACATCTGCACGCCCAACGCGCAGCATTTTCCCATGGCCAAGGACGCGCTCCACGCTGGCAAGCATGTGGTCTGCGAAAAGCCACTGGCCACGAGCGTTGAAGAGGGCGAGGAACTCGTCGCTCTCGCCGCTCGGCAAGGAGTGCGCAACTGCGTCTGTCACAATTTGCGTTTCTATCCCATGGTCCAGCAGATGCGCGCCATGCGCGAAGCCGGCGACTTGGGAGAAATTCTCGTCGTGCAGGGCACGTATTTTCAGGACTGGCTGCTTTACGAAACGGATTGGAACTGGCGCGTCGATGCCAAAGCCGGCGGCCCTTCGCGCTGCATGGCCGATATTGGCTCACACTGGTTTGATTTGGCCGAGCACGTCACCGGACTGCGGGTCACCTCGCTCTGTGCCGATCTTCAGACCTTCCACCCTGACGCGCAAGCAGCCAAAACATTCGGTCGAGACCTTTGCGAACAAGCTGCTTGGTCCCGGAAGACTACATCGAAACCGCCGTAGATACGGAAGACTTCGGCGCTGTGATATTTCGCATGGGCGCGCGCGCCCGCGGCAGCGTCACCGCCAGCCAGGTTTCCGCCGGGCGCAAGAACCGCTTCAACATTGAGATTTACGGCACGCGATCTTCCGTGGCGTGGAACCAGGAACGTCCCGACGAACTATGGGTGGGCCACCGCGACACCGGCAATGAGATCTTGATTAAAGATCCGTCTCTGCTCAAGCCCGACGGCGCGCGGCTACGCCGATCTTCCCGGCGGACACAGCGAAGGCTACGACGACACATTCAAGCAGATCTTCCGCCGCTTCTACGCTTCGATCGGCGCGGGCGATGCGCCCGAGTATCCGCAGTTCGTCGATGGCCTGCGGCAACTGACCATCCTCGACGCCGTGCTCCAGAGCCATCGGACGCGAGCGTGGGTCGATGTACCGGCAGCTGGTTCTGAAAAGTGAAACCGGCAATTGAAAGGAACGCTAACGCGTGTTGATCCTCGCCGCCATTCTCGCCATCTTTGTCTACGGGATGATCGCCGCCATGCTCGGGACGATCCTGCCCGACCTGTCCGATCGCTTCCACCTCTCACCCAGCCAGAACGGCACGATTGCTTCGGCGCAGGCGCTGGGGCTCATCCTCGCCTCGCTCGGCGTCGGGCCGCTGCTCGATAACGAAGGCAAGAAGCTCGGCATGGTCCTCGGCCTCGCCTTCATCTCCATCGCGCTGTTCGCCCTGCCGCGCTCGCCAGGCTTTCGTACGATCCTGCTTTTGCTGTTCCTGCTCGGAGTGGGCGGCGGCACGGTTGTGACTGCCGCGAATGCGCTGGTCAGCGATGTCGGCGAAGCCCATCGCGCCAGCGGCATTGAACTTGGTCAACCTCTTCTTCGGCCTCGGTGGACTTGCCACGCCGTTCATCGCCGCCAATCTTTTTAAACGAAATTGGGTTCGTCTCTGCTACACCATCGCGTCCTCACCGTCGTCACACTGGCGATCGAAATGCTCACACAAATGCCTGGGCCGACTGGTGCTGGGCGTTTATTGTTCGCGGATGCGGTTCCTGTGCTTGGACGCCCGCTGCTTTTTCTGATCGGGCTTTTCCTCTTTCTCTACATCGGCTGTGAGGTGGGATGTGGAATTGGCTGTCCGCCATCTGATTGCGCAGGGTATTCCGGAATCGCGAGCGCTCAATATTCTTTCGCTGGGATTCGCCCTCGGCCTGCTGATCGGCCGCGCCGGCATCTTGCCGATTCTGAGTCACGTGCCCGCCGATTACGGTAACTCTGGTTGGATCAGTCGCGATGGCGGTTACGACTTTTCTGATGCTCCGAACCAACAAGCCTGCGGCGGCCTCGGTGCTGGTTTTTCTCAGCGGGCTCTCGATGGCACCGGTGTTCCCTACCACGATCGCTATCGTCGGCGATGCTTTTCCGCGCATGACCAGCACCGCCATCGGCTTCGTCATCACCTGCGGATGGACGGGCCTCGCCGTCAGTTCGCGCGTTATCGGGGCCATCGCGGGCGGGGATCCACGGCGGCTGAAGAAGGCTCTGCTGGTGATTCCAGCGTCTGCCGTCTTGATGGTGGGCCTGGATCTGGCGATCCGGAGCGCGCTGCGCTAGGGTACGGCTTTCTTTGTGAACCTTCGTGTCCTTTGTGGTTGTAAGCATTTTGAACTGCATCAATCACGAAGGACACAAAGGAAAACATAACCTACACTTTCAGCACTGCATGTAATCCGCGTCGACCTTCAGTGCTTCCATCGGCGGCATGTCAAACTCTTCTTGCTCGACAAAGGCATGCTCGATCTTAGCCTTCTTGGCCGCTTCGAAAATAGGACGATAGTCGATCGTGCCTCGTCCCAACTCCGTCGAAGGCGGCGCGTTCGACGGATTCGTCGCGGCGGTCATCTTGAAATCCTTCACATGCAGCATGGAAATGCGCGTAGGATAACGCGTCAGCAAGTTCACCGGATTCTGTCCAGCCACGATTGCCCAGCCGCAATCCAGTTCCATGGCGACTTTCGACGGATCGGTCGAACGCAGCAGTTCGTCGTAGAACATTACACCATTCTCCGAGCGGAACTCCGGGGTGTGGTTGTGATAAGCAAACTTCATGCCCGCTGCATGCACACGTTCGCCAATATGATTGAACTGATCCGCGTTCCAGCGCCAATCGTCAAGCGTCATCGATTCCCGGTCCGCTCGGGAGGGGGCCTTTACGCCCGACGCATCCTTGAGCCCCGGGGATGCGCAGACGATGTAATCAAGTCCCAGGTCCTTGCCGAACTGAATGATTTCGTCGAGGTGCGGCTAGAAGTTGAACCATGGGATAGTGCGCGCTCACACAGCGCAGACCCGCCTGATCCATCGCCAGTTTGACTTGAGCTGGCGTACGGCCGAAGAAGCCCGCAGCCTCCACTTCGCGGTAGCCAATCGCCGACAACTTCTTCAGCGTTCCTTCGTAATCTTTGGGCAAGATGTCCCGTACGGAATACAACTGCAATCCCAGCGGCAGCCCCAGCGGGTCGGCCATCAGCCGAGGGTGCGCTCTTCCATAATGCCGCGCATGCGGCGGATGCGGAGGCGGTCTGTCAGAAAAGCTCTTCTCGACATTCCTTGCATAAATTCAATCCCTCGATTCGGAGATCAATTATCCCCGGATCGTTCTTGCATTCGCATCCCAGGTCGCAATCGTGTTCTTGAAATAGGCGTAGTTGGCCAGATGGCAGCCGATCGCCGCATGGTTGCCAAAGACCTCGTTCTCCACGGTTGGCTTGCGGGTTCGAACCGCGTTGAAGAAGTTTGCCTGATGCGCCGACACATCGCTGTAGCCGGCGGGTGCAGTAAACGTCTCCGCTTCGTCCACTTGGTATTCGAGCGGTCCTGGCTGCGGATGTTCTGCTGCCCACTGCGCCAGATACTGCTTACGCAGGCGCTCGGGCCATCCCTTCGTCGAATATGTTTCCGGCTTCGGGGTTATGTCCTGCGGCGTGAAGGTTAGGCTTTGCCCAACGATTTCGATAGTGCCTTTGGTGCCGTGAAATCGGATCGGCTCACCGCCTGCATTGTTCAGATTGCAACGCAGAACCACGCGGAATTTTGGGAAGTCATAAAGGGTCTCGATTACATCCGGGAAGTCGCGTCCGTCCTTCCAACGAAATAATCCGCCGCTCGTTTGCGCCCGCTGCGGGGCTTCATTCGTGCCCGAGACAAAGAAAATTCCCGAGAGCAAGTGGACGAACAGGTCGCCGGCCAAACCTTCGCCGTAGTCGGAGTAGCAGCGCCAGCGGAAGAAGCGTGCCGCGTCAAAGGGACGCTTGGGCGCACCAACCAGGAATGCATCCCAGTCGATGGTCTGCTCGCTGGCGTCGGGCGGAATCGGATACACCCAGGCGCCACTCGGCGAATTGCGGTCCGAGAAACCTTCAATGAAGAACACTTCGCCGAGCGCGCCCGACGCGTAAATCTCGCGCGCTTTCTCGTAGACGATGGAGCTCACGCGCTGACTGCCTACCTGCAGGATGCGATTTCCCTTCCGTACTGCGTCCACCATGGCGAAGCCATCTTCCAGCGTATGCGACATCGGCTTTTCGCAATACACGTCTTTGCCCGCTGCACATGCGTCGACTACGATCCGTCGATGCTGATGGTCGGCTACAGCCACAATCACCGCATCCACATCTTTGCGGTCGAGAATCTCTTTATAATTCCGCGTGGTCGGGATCTGCTTCTGCACGGCCTCCTGCGCTGCCTCGTGGCGGCTGTCATAGAGATCACACGCGGCTACACACTCAACGCCCGGGCACTGCGAGCGACGCGGTAAGCAGCTCGCACCCGCGCGTGCCCGTGCCGATCGAGGCAAACCGGACTGTATCGCTGGGCGCAACGGTTCGGCCTTGGCCCCACAGCGCGGCGGGCTCGAGCAAAGTGATCTTTGCCGCGGCTACGGAACCTGCGCCAATCCGCATGAAATTGCGGCGTGTCAAAGGATGCATTTTGTCCTCTTCCTCTTTTTCATCAGCGAAGCCCGTGCGTCAAAATCTTACGTCGCCGTATTGAAGACTCTACGCTACTTGGAGCAGGCTCACTGGCAGCAACAACGTTATAACAGCGCCGCCTCCCGCACGATCGGAAATTCTAGCTGCTCCACCGTGGGCCTGGACAACCGCATCCACAAAGGCCAGTCCGAGGCCGTGTCCAGGAGAATGTTTTCCTTTTACAAAGCGCTCGAAAGCCCGGCTGCCGATATCGGGCGGGAATCCCGGGCCATTGTCCTCGATGACCAGTTCCGCCGATCCCTGGAGCGAGTGGAGCCGAATGTTCACTCGACACCCCACCGGCAAGTGAGTCAACTCGTTTTCCAGCAAATTGCTGATCACGCGATTCAGCAGAGGCAAGTCAGCGTCTACAACAACATTGCCTTCAAGATCGATGCGTCACGTCGTGATGGCGCTCAGCCATGGCTGGCTGGTAAATATCAACGAGTTGCCTCACAACGTCGGACAAGTCGACCGGTCCACGATCCATATGAAGCGCCCCGGCCTCGGCCTCGGCGAGATCCAGCGTGGTGTTCAGCAACAGCAAAAGTCTATCGAGTTCTTCGATCGCTTGCCCAACGGAGTCACGCCACTTGTCGTTTCTCTCATTGCATAGTGCAGATTCGAGTGTTCCACGAATCAAGGTTACAGGGCTCTTGAGATCGTGAGCGACAGCGCCGGTCACGGTGCGCAGTTGGCTTACCGAGGCCTGAAGTCGATCCAACATGTGATTGAAAGTTTTTGCTAATCGCGAGATTTCATCCGAATTCGCAGGTTCGGGCAATCGCTCCTGCAAGTCCTCCGTGCCTATTCGCGCCACAGTTTCAGTAATACGTTCGACTCGGAGCAGAGTACGGCGGGCGCTCCAGTATGAGATCACGAAACCCAGCAGGAACATGCCACCCCAGACCAGGAAAAAACGTCGTGCCAGAATGTGCAGCAGATACTTCGCCCCGCGATCGGAAAGTCCCAGGTAAACCGTTCTTCCGTCTTGCGCCTGAACAACGACCCGGAAAGTTTGCCGCCATCCTTCCACCTTTATGGACTTCGGAGTGCCCGGAACGAGCTTAGCCAGTTGAATCGCCGCGACAAAAGCATCCTTCGAGCTTGGACCCACCCAGAAAGGGGATTCGCTGTTGTTGGGATCTGTTGCCAGAAAGAAGACCGAGTTCAGCCGCTCGCCGCGCGCATTGCGTTCGTCCGGCACTTCGCGCGTCGCGAGCTCAGCCACTTCACCGATGATCCGCTTGTGCAAGTGATCTCTGGGAGTGTCAGCCAAGACTTGCACAAGAACTTCGGCTTCGCCGCTAAGCCAGGTGTCGCTGCGTTCTCGGACGCCCTGCGCGACAAGGAAATAGACAATGTAGAACGCCCCAGCGGTTCCCAGCGCGAACGCCAGAGTCGTCCAAATCGAAATCCGCCAAGCCGCGGTAGCGCGTAAATTCCTAGGCATGCTTGAGAACGTAGCCTACTCCACGAATGGTGTGGATCAACGGATGCGGAGTCTCATGGTCCACCTTACTGCGCAGCCGATAAATGTGGACATCCACGACGTTGGTTGCAGGGTCAATCCGCATTCGCCAGACGTGGTCGAGAATCATGGTGCGAGTGACCACACGACCTTCATTGCGACAAAGATACTCCAGAAGTGAAAACTCTTGCGGGGTCAATTGCAGCAAATGATCTCCCCTTCGGGCTTCACGCCGTACCAAATCGAGTTGCAAGTCCGCGGCTTGCAGGCGCACTGATTCGTTTTGTAGCGTGGCAGATCTGCGCAGGAGATTTCTCAATCTCGCCAGCAGTTCCGGCAGGGCAAAGGGTTTCGTGAGGTAGTCGTCTCCTCCCTGTTCCAGACCGCGGACGCGCTCATCAACCGAACGCCTGGCAGACAGGATTAGAACTGGCGCCGAGCTCCCTTGCGCTCGGCAATGCGCAATCAAGTCCAATCCATCCATGTCGGGAAGGCCAAGATCAATGATGAAGGCATCGTGAATGCCTTCCAGGGCCATTGCTTCCCCACTTTTTGCGTTGTCAGCAGTATCGACCTGGTATCCGGCCTCTACCAGAGCTCGTTTCAGGAACTGCTGAATGGAGACGTCATCTTCTACTAACAGCAATCGCATAGGAAATTCCCACCTGCCCAAGAACTTTACACCTCAAAGTGGGATGCAGGAAACTCGTTAAGCGTTCAACGCATTTCGACTCGGCACTCCGGGTCGAGGCTGCATGAAACGATCCCCGTCAAATGTGATAAGAACGCGTTACTCATTGCGGACGCCAGATCATATCCACGCGTATGGGAATTTCGTTCTTGACCGGCATGGTTAGCAGGGTCGGAGGCTCGATTTTGAAATCAGTGAGCGTAGCTGGGATTGTTCCCGTGATGTGAGTTTCCCCGTTCTGGGTTTCAAGCTTGAAAGGAACCTGCTTGAACTGGGCGGTCTGACCGGCGAACTGAATCTCCAAATCGGCGTTGACGGTCGATGATGTTTCGGCCGATTCGGGTAAACGAGTCCGTACTGTCACGATGGGAAACTCCGCGCCGCGCGTCACCTGCAGCATATGAAGATCGCGGTTGCTGTCGCCCGAATCAAACGATTTGACTGGCACTGCGATCAGGAAATCGCATTGCCCTGCGTGGCAAACGCCTTTCCCTTTCGCCGCGTGGCTTACACCCTCGGACTGATGCAGCGGATGCGATACGTGGTAAGTAAGAGTGCTCTGCTTCAGGATCCATTGGCTGTCGCCTGCTGCAAACATGGGGAGAGCGGCGAGCAACAAAGCGGTCAGGATTCTCTTATTCATAAACTGTACTTAGAACTTAACCGAAACCGACAGAAGAGCAGCCCCAAATGCCCCGGCAGTTACGATGGCTACTGGCCCGTGCGCGGAAGCGATGCCATGAACTTTCTCGCCCTTATTCTTTTGATCGAAAGCCATAATCCCCAGGATTGGCGTCAGAATCATTCCTGGGCCATGGATCCAAGCCATAGCCTTGTGGAACCGGATCGGGCCGCGAGTTTCGGTTCCGGGGACCCTGGGCGCGCGGATTGCGTAATAAGCCGTAATGAAATACAAATCTCCCGTCAGTCCGCCTAGAGCCGCGTGGAGGTCGCGCGAGGTTGTGCTGGTGTTCTTGCCCCCGGCATTGAGAGAAGTGGCGACGGTGGCAATCAGCGGAATGGTTGTGATCAAGCCCATCCGTTGATGAATCTTCAGCATATGAGTCCGCTTATCCAGCAACGCCTGCTGGCGGGCGTTTCCTTGCGTCTGCTCTGGAGTAAGCCCCAGATCCGATAGCGTAGGCGCGGTCGTACTGCTGGATGGAGCGTTCGGCAGGCTTTCCTGTGGCGTCGCTGGTTTTCCGTTCGCGGCGGCTTCTAGTTTTTCGTCCAGAACAGCAGCCACGGTTCCGCTGACGGTCGTGGAAGGAATCTCCGCCGTATTAAAACCGGCTGCCTCAAACTTTACCTGGTACTTGCCGGATGGGAGATCAAGTTTATAAGTGCCATCCGCCGCCGTAGTCGCGGTTCGCGACTGCCCGGTGTCTAGGTTCGTGGCTGTGACCGTGACATCCGCAATGGCATTTCCGGACGCGTCACTAACCTTCCCTGACAATTGACCCGCTGCGCTCTGGGCGATAAGAAGGTGAACTGAAGTAAAGACCAAGCAAAACACAACCATTGCCGGCGTACAATTGCGCCGACAACGAAATACATTCCTTAACATCCTTCACCTCACCGTTTGTCCCTGAGCTTAAGCAAGATTGACCCCACTCCGCATTTCAACGTTACGCGCGCTTATTTTCGATTCAGCCCCGCGCGGGGTGTCGTGCGCACCCCGCGTGAGAATCTGACAGCGCGATACTGTCCTATCGCGACAGGATTATTAAAACTATGATAGGTCCGCAACATTACCGCGCTTTTTCCGGAACATGACAATTTGTTCATACAAGCTGCTAAGGCAGTATCGTCGGTTCGAAAACACGACAGTCCGCCGACTCATCGAGTCGCGTCATGAAGAACGTTCGATCGGAAGAACATTCTGGATGATTTGTGCATCGAACTTAGAATGCGAGGATGTAAACCAAATTCAGCCTGTCGCTGTGCGCTCGCTCTCGGACTCGCGCTGCTACTATCTGCCGCGACCACTCAGGCAGAAAACACACCGATCACGCATGGCACGCTCGAACTCGTCGCTGAGGACCAATGGATTACGCCGGGGCACAAGCTCTTTCTTGGATTGCACTTCCAACTTGAAAAAGACTGGCACATCTATTGGGTTAATCCCGGCGACTCAGGTGAACCACCGCGCGTGGAGTGGAAACTGTCGTCGGGCGTCACCGCCGGCGCCATCGAATGGCCCACGCCGCACCGTCTTGAGACCCCGGGCATCGTGGACTTCGGTTACGAGAACTCGGTGGCGTTAATCGTGCCGATGTATCCGGACGCCAGCCTTGCGACCCAGCAATCATCTCAGTTCGGTGCCGCGTTAAAGCTGCTGGTCTGCAGCCGCGAAATGTGCATCCCCGGGAAGGCGCAGCTTTCTCTCACTTTGCCTGTCAAAACGCAGCCCGCATTGCCCGATCCTCGGACCGCTGATTTGTTCGCCACCACGCGAAAGTCTTTGCCGCTGCCAGTCCCCGGGGGTTGGGTAGTTAAAGTGACTGAGACTAGTCATTTTTTCGTTCTCACTACGAACGCTGGTCATCCAATCACGCAGGCCGTTTTCTTCCCGCTCGCTGAATCACAGATTGCAAACGCGGCGCCGCAGAAATTGGTGCGGATGGGGAATGGCTTTCAGCTGACGCTAATGAAATCGGATCAGTTGCTCAAACCGATCGCGCGACTGAAAGGCGTACTCGCGCTTTCTGCAGATCGAGCATACGTGATCAATGTTCCTATCAGCAACGCGCGGAGCAGTCCCGGTGCGCCATAATATCTTTGACGGAGGAACCTCAAATATGAAGCGGGCGATTCTAAATGTGATGGTCGCTGCTGGGGTGCTATGCATGGCTTCAGTGCTCTCAGCTACGAAAGTCGGCGACGCTGCGCCGGATTTCACCGGAACGGCGAGCAATGGCAAAACTGTTCATCTTGCGGATTATCGCGGAAAGTATGTGGTCCTTGAGTGGCATAACAACGGATGCCCGTACGTGGGCAAGCATTACAAGAGCAGTAATATGCAGCGACTGCAAAAGCAGTGGACAAGCCAGGGCGTCGTTTGGTTGACGATTCTGTCCTCTGCGCCGGGCAAGCAGGGATACGTGACCGCGAGCGAAGAGAACGACTACCTCGCGAAGATGCAGGCAGCGCCGACAGCCGCACTACTCGACCCTAGCGGCCAGATTGGCCACCTTTACGACGCGAAGACGTCTCCGCAAATGATCGTGATCAACCGTCAAGGTGTCGTGATTTACGACGGAGCCATCGACGACAAACCGACAACCGACCTGAACGACGTCCCGGGCGCAACGAATTACGTCAGCCGCGCACTCGAGGAAGCCATGGCGGGCAAGCCGGTGGAGACAGCGGCGACGCGTCCTTACGGCTGCTCGGTTAAGTACGGCGATTGAAATTCTAGGCTAGTACGAAAAAGTTTTTGATTCGGTGTGACCGTGGGATTTTTCTTTCTGGTTTTGGAGTGCGCGCTCGCGCATGAGGTTTGATCCTGGGAATTATCCGAAGCCCACCGAAAAGGCTTGCTTCTGTGACCCGATAGTTGCAGAATTGCCTCCCAACAAAACATGAAACGTTTTAACGCGAGCTGACCCTTGGTCAGTTTTCTCTGCCTCACTTGCGTAACGTTTCAGGGAGCCCTCTATGACCTCGCAATGTCGTTCGGGTGAGATTTCTCCTAAACAATTGGCACCCTGGATTCTTTACCTAGCCATTTGCATCGTGTTGCTGGCTGCAGGAGCACAGGCGCAACAAGCCACCGCGCTCATCACTGGAACGGTCAAGGATCCGTCTGGTGCCGTGGTCGCTGGTGCAAAAGTGACTTTGCGCAACTCGAACACGAACATTGCGCGCAGCGTCACCACAAATAAAGATGGCTACTATTCGTTCACACTCGTGCCGATCGGTACTTATGAGCTCACGGTTGAGCAGCGGGGTTTTGAAAAATACGTACACTCCGGGATCACTCTCGAGATCAATCAGAATGCGCGGCTGGACGTGCCGCTGAAGGTTGGCTCCATCAGTCAAGTGGTGGAGGTCCAAGGCGATGTCTCGCAAGTGGACACGGTCAGCGCGACCCTCGGCAAAGTGGAGACCACGCAACGCATCTTGCAACTTCCGCTGGTGGAGCGTGACACTCTGCAATTGGGGCTTTTGCAGGCAGGCGTTTTTGCTCCCGATCAGGACGACGGCTCGGGCAATCCGTTCTCGGTGAGCGGGCAGCGTTCTGAATCCATGACCTTTCTGCTTGACGGAGCCGACAACAACGATTTCCTGGGCAATAACATTGTTGTCGATCCGAATCCCGATGCCGTGGCGGAGTTCAAGATTCTCACCAACAACTACACGGCCGAGTATGGACGAACTTCCGGCGGCATCGTCAATCAGGTCATCAAGTCCGGAACCAATCAGATCCACGGCAGCGCGTTCGAATTTTTCCGCAATACCGCCCTCGATGCCAGCGACTACTTTCTGCAAGCCGTGCCGGTTCTGCGCCGAAACATTTTCGGAGGGACGCTTGGTTTTCCCATTAAGAAAGATAAATTGTTTTTCTTCGCTTCGTACCAAGGGACCAAGCGGAGCGAAGGCCAAAACCCCGGCCCGCTGCCGGTGCTGAGCCCGGCCGAACGGACGGGAGATTTCAGCGAACTGCTGCCCTCGGTGCAACTGACAAATCCAACCACCGGCAACCCGTATCCCAATAATCAAGTGCCAGTCGACCCGGTGATCAAGAACTACATTAATGCTTATCTGCCCTTTCCCAATCGTCCAGGCAATCTTTTTGAATCGGATCCGGTAGCCAAGATTAGCGACACCCAATTTATTTTCCGTGTCGACTACAACATTTCTCCGAAAGACATTCTGTCGGGCGTTTATATCTTCGACGACACCCCGGATAACTATCCATTCCAAATCATCAACGGCGCTTCTACTGGCGGCGATGTTCCCGTGGGCTCCGGGTTCACTGATGCAAATCGTTATCAGGCAGGGAATATCACGTGGACACGAACAATTTCACCGAATCTGGTGAATGAGCTGCGCTTCGCCGTCAACCGCTCCGCCACTTACGATGCCGTCCCAACTACGACGACTTCGCCCGCGCAGTTGGGATTTCTGACCGTCACTCCCGACGATCCTAAGGGCACTGCCCCGCCTCTGATGACCGTCACCGGCAACTTTAACCTGGGCCCATCTCCGCAAGGACCGACGAAGATTCACGACATGACGTATCAGTATCAGGACACGATTTCCTGGACCAAAGGCAAACATGACTTGAAGTTTGGCGGCGATCTGCGCTGGGTTCAGAACAACTTCAATTTCGATTTCTACAACAATGGAAGTTTCACCTTCGGACAGGGCGGTTCTTTTACAGGGAGCACGCTGGCGGATTTTGTCGGCGGCTTCTTCGACAACTACTATCAATTTTCCAACGCGGTCTACGGCATTCGCACGCATTCGCTGTACTTTTTTGGCCAGGATGCCTGGAAAGTGACCCACAACCTGACTTTCAACTACGGCCTGCGCTATGAATACAATGCCCCGCTGGAGGACCCGCGCAACCAGATCATCGGCTGGTATCCCGGGCAACAGTCGACCGTGTTTCCGGACGCTCCCCGAGGTTTTTTGTATCCGGGAGATCCGGGGACACCCAATCGCGGGCTCACTTATCCCGACCGAAACAACTTCGCGCCACGATTCGGTTTCGCATGGGACGTGTTGAGTAATGCCAAATTAGTCATGCGTGGCGGCTTCGGAATTTTCTATGACATAGAGGATGGCGCGCTGAACGAACAATTTGGCGGCCAACCTCCGTTCGGCTACGTGGCCAATAACTTTCCTTGTTTTGGGGTTCAAGCAAACAATTCGGACGGATGCCTGGCTGCGCAGCCCAATGGTTCCTATGTGGCTGATCCCTTTCAGACCTTGTATCCCCACCCGTATCCATTCATTGCCGGGGGAAACTACGGTAAATTCTTTTCTCCGGCGTTGCCTTTCGCGTACGTGGCTTATCCCCACTTCCGTACTCCGTATGCCGAGAATTTCAATTACGGCTTCCAATACCAGCTGAACAAAGACACGATGATCGAAGCCGTGTACGTGGGCAGCCTCAGCCGAAAAGCGGTTGTTGACACGGAATTGAACTACGCGTCTTATGCCGGCCCCAATGGTTTGCAGGCGCAGTATCTTTATTTCCTTGGCCAGGAGGGCAACACGGGGGAAAGCACGGCCTTCGAAATAAACCCGGATTGCGCACGCCCTCTGGCAGCATGCGCTGGCGGAACGCCAGCATTTACGGGCCTCCCGACTGGGGCTACGCAGATTTATACGAATTTGAGCGAGGGCAATTCCTCCAGCAATGAATTCCAGCTCACCGTGGATAAGCGCCTGAGCCATGGATTGCAATTTCGCGTGGCTTACACGATCTCAAAGACCATCGACGATCAATCTGGCTTCCGAGCCCGTTCTTACACTTTTACAGATCCGGCTAACCCGGCGTTGGATCGCGGACTAGCCGACTTTGATGCTCCGCAAAGGTTGGTCTTCAGCCCCATTTGGCAGATCCCAATGGGGAACCACGGGAGCTCTTTGACGCGCAAAGTGCTCGGCGGTTGGAGCGTGGCCACCATCGCAAGTTTTCAATCTGGAAATCCATTTACTTTCTTCTCGGAAAACAATTCCGGCGAATTGAACAATTACCTTGACCGGCCGGATGTGATTGGCCCGGTCCAGGTTTTCAGCAACGTGCGCCAGCAGGAAACGTTCTCGCCGAGTTCGAACGGGGTAAACGGAAGCTGTTTGCCCGGCACTGTGACTGGACATTTCCTGATTAACCCCACGAATTTAGTTTGCTCTGTGGGTTCGCCGATTGGCTTGCCTGCCGATCCCCTGCTCACGCCGGGTGGAGTGCCGCTCTTCACTTTCGGCAACCTGTCGAGAAATGCGTTGCGTGGACCGGGAATTAACAACTGGGACATTTCCATTCTGAAAGACATCCAGTTTACCGAAAGCAGGTATTTGGAATTCCGCTCGGAGTTTTTCAACGCCTTCAATCACGTGCAGTTTTACAGTCCGACACTTCAGGATGGCACGATTGGAGGGGATTCGCTGTTCGGACAGATCAGCTCCGACCGTGGTCCACGCGTGATTCAATTCGCTTTGAAAATGTATTTCTGAAGATGGACGGATTTTGGAGCCGAAAACTTGGCGACAGTGCCCGACGTTCAATCTTCGCCCAGTCTGCCTGCAAATTTCATTCAAAAGATAATTCGGTACCTACGCTGGTGCGATCTTCATCTAAGCTTTCGAGCGTATGGCAGACAGCGCTGAAACTCTCGCCGACTCGCCGCCGAAAGCGAGCGCACCCTCGCCTACCAGTTCTCAGCAGTGGCGGCCCAAATACAGTCCCTGGTTGATTGCGGTCGTGGTCGCTTTGGCCGCATTCATGGAGGTGCTCGACACCAGTATCGCCAATGTCGCTCTGCCGTATATTGCCGGCAATCTGGGCGCCACCAACGACCAGAGCACATGGGTTCTTACTTCATACCTCGTTTCGAACGCCGTTGTGCTACCGATCAGCGGATGGTTTGCCAGCGTAATGGGCCGCAAGTGGTTTTTCATGACCTGCCTGGCAATTTTCACCGTGAGTTCTCTCTTCTGCGGATTCGCACCGAGTCTCGGTGCGATCATTGTGTTTCGCATTCTGCAAGGGACCGGCGGGGGAGGACTTCAACCGATGGCTCAAGCCATCCTGGCCGACGTATTTCCTCCCGAGCAACGCGGCCTGGCGTTCGCGCTCTACGGCGTCACCGTCATCGTTGCCCCTACGGTCGGGCCGACTTTGGGCGGCTGGATCACCGACAACTACACCTGGCGCTGGATCTTCTTCATCAACATTCCGGTCGGAATTATCACCCTCTTCCTGGTTTATCGTTTGATCGAAGATCCGCCCTGGGCGAAGCGCGTTAAGGGTGCGCTTGCAAAATTCGACTACGTCGGCGTGTCACTGCTTGTCCTGGGCGTTGGTGCTTTGCAAATCATGCTCGACAAGGGCCAGGAGGACGATTGGTTCGGGTCGCGTTTCATCACGACTCTCGCCATCCTTGCGGCGGTTGGCCTTGTGTCGGTGGTGATCTGGGAGTGGTTTTACAAAAATCCTATCATCGACGTTCGCCTGTTCAAGAATTTGAACTTCCTGGGCGCGAACGGCATGATGTTTGTGTTGGGCCTGATGCTGTTTTCCACCCTTGTGATGATGCCTCTGTTCTTGCAATCGCTGATGGGCTACACAGCGGAGTCGGCTGGCCTGGTGCTTTCCGGAGGCGGTGCTCTGCTGTTAATTCTGATGCCCGTCGTCGGGCTTTCTCTCGTCCAAGGTCCAATCCCGCTATCTGGTCGCGTTTGGCTGGTTGACGCTCTGCATCGGCATGTACTATTCCACCCAACAGCTCGACCTTCAAATCAGCTTCTGGAGCGCCAGCAAGCTGCGCCTGCTGCAGGTGTTCGGCCTCGGCTTTCTCTTCGTTCCCATCAATTTGACCTCGTACGTGGGAATGCCGCTGGAGAAAAGCGGCAGCGTCGCTGGCCTGGTCAACTTTATGCGCAACATCGGCAGCAGCGTGGGAACTTCGATGGTCACCACCCTGATTGCGCGCCGGGCGCAGGTGCATCAGGTCTACCTGGTTGCCCATGTCACCGGAGGCCGACCCGCTTTCGCGGGCGCGGTGGCGGCCACGACTGCGCACCTGATTGCATCGGGCGTGAACGCAGAGCATGCTGCAAAGCAAGCCTATGGAATTGTCTATCAAACCGTGTTTGTGCAGGCGAGTACATTGGCCTACATCGACACGTACTGGGTTCTGGCAATCGGAGCGGCGATCATGTTTGTGGTTTCCTTTGCGTTGAAGAAAAATACGCCCGGTGGCGGGCGCGTTGCTTTGGATTAGAGCAATATGCAGGATAGATCCATGATCCGAGTAATTACCATCGAGCGCGAATACGGGAGCGGCGGCGCCGACATCGCGAAGCAGGTCGCCGGCCGGCTGGGCTGGAAGCTTTGGGATCAGTTGTTGACCAACGAAATCGCCCGGCTGATGGATTGCGACGACCGGGTGGTGGAGGAGCGCGAAGAGAAGAGGGATCCCTTGTTCTACCGTCTCTTCAAGGCCTTCATGCGCGGCAGCTTCGAAGGCAGCCTGAACGCTCCGCGTTTGAAGATGGCAGATACCGAGTGCATCCGCGAGGTGACTGAGCGAGTCGTGAAAGCTACGGCTGAAGGTGGCAAGTGCGTCATCGTGGGACGCGGCTCTGCCTATTATCTGCAGAGCCGTCGCGATGCCTTTCACGTTTTTGTATATGCGCCGTTCGATGCGAAAGTCCGGCGACTGCAAGCCGGCGGGAAGAGCCAGAGCGAAGCCGTGCACCTCGCCGAAACCGTCGACCGCGACCGGGCAGCTTTCATCAAGCAATATTTCGGCGTCGAATGGCCAGATCGACAGCGCTTCCATCTCATGATCAATTCGAGTATTGGCGAGGATACTGCGGTTCAAACCATACTCGACAGCGTCACCAGGTTGGAAAATCAAGGGATGGAATCTGGCTCTTTGACTTAGCGCTTGGTGGCCGGGGGCGGCTGTCCCCACCGACCTTACTGCATCAGTCGTTTAAGGGCAACCCGAGCTTCTCCAACTTCGGGGAGGCGAGATTGCGAACTCTGGAAGTGCGAGAGAAATTCCTGGTACTCATTAATCGCCTGATCGTGCTTGTTGGTTTTTTCGTAGAGTTGGCCGAGATAGTAGTGGGAGAGAATTCCAATCACGGGAAATCTCTGCACCAGAGAATTCGAGTTAGAGAGTCCGCGCCCAGCTCGTAACGCTCCGCGAAACTCGGTTTCGGCGGACACATAGTCACTGGTCTGCAGGTGGGCGCGCCCTTTGAGGTAAAGCAAATAAGCGTCTTGAAAATCCGGAATGCTGGTGGCCCGGCTCAAGGCAGCTTGTCCGTCACCGTTGTGCACAGCAGCGCTCATATCAAAGTACGCTTGATTAATTTCAATAGCCCGAGGCGCGATCCAGGGATGGCTCGACGCGAATTGCTGTAAACTTCGCTGCGCCGCCGACGGGTTTCCCGCCATAGTCTGCAGAAACGCCGCAGGTCGCAGTTCGTAGTCGTCGAGCTTCTGCTGTTGGACAAAAGAGAGAGCAGAGGCACCCTCCCCTAACATCACAGATAAGACGGCGAACGGTCTTAGAAACCTCTCGGCTAGCCTGGTTCTGCTTGGCACGTCCGAGTTGCAGCACTGCTTCTCGATAACTTGCGAGCGAGCCGTCCAAGTCGCCTGCCGTCTGTTTGAACTGCGCTTCGAAACCTGGAACATAAAGGCGCGAAATTGGCGATGCCCGCTGGGAAAATTGCTGGAAGGCGGCGTTGGCCATGTCGGGTTTCTTCTGATCGGTGTATACAATCGCCAGCTTCAGGTACTCTCCGTAGTCGCTGAAATCCGGCTTCAGTTCGAGCACTTTGCGGTAAGCGGCCACGGCTTCATCATCCCGGCCTGCTATATAGAGAACGTCACCGCGCGTATCCAGCGGATTAGGGTCGCCAGGACGAATCGCCATATAGGCATCATTGGCCGCGAGTGCGCCATCGAAATCGCCTCCAAAGGCCAAGGCATAGCATTCGAAGTTCAAGAGATCTTCGCTTTTCGGATCTAAAGCGAGTCCCTGTTTGAATAGCGCAAGCGATTGCTCTCGCTTACCGGCGCCCGCAAGCATATTGCCGAGAAGACCGCGGTCCATTGTGCTACGCGGAAATTCCGATACCAATTGCTGACGGGCGGCTAGTTCAGCCTCTGGGTCCTGAGAGCGACTGGCTTTCACCGCCTGCAGCGTCAGTTGGTCATATCGAGGCAGGCGCGACTGCAGTTGCTCGACCTTAAGCTGAATTTCATTGCCGTGCCGCAGATCTCCCTGAAGGCGGTACTCGTCGGCGAGACGGAGCATGGCAACAGCAAACTGCGGGTCCAGACGTACCGCCTCTTCTAATTCACGGATGGCGTCGGCTACGAGATAGCGACGGGCGAACTCAACGCCCAGTTGATAATGACGATAGGCCTCGACGTTGGACGTCGAAGCCTGTTCAATCTCCGGTGCTTTTTCGGGCACGTCGGACGCAGGCAGAAAACTGCTGGCAATGCTCGCAGTGAGCCGGTCCACCATCCCGAAAATGCTTTGCACGTCCTGCCCTTCGAGCTTGTCGGAGAACAGGATCTGGCCAGTGCTGGTGTCCTGTGCGCGCACGTCAAGGCGAAGCTGCGTAGGGCCAATCTTCAGCAATGCGCCGGTAATATAAGCGTCTGCGCCCGCATCGCGCGCGGCTTGTTGTGCCTGCGCGGGATCCATTGATTGGCCATCTTTAGATTGGCCGTCTTTAGCGTGGCCATCTTTGCTGGCGCGCTGCACGGCTCCCATCACTCGCTCAGTGGAGAGGACATCCAAACCTTTCACCTGAGCCAGATTCGTGGTCAGCATGTCGGTGAGGCCGTTGTCGAGCCAGTTGAGAGATTGATCTTGCGAGAGGTTGGAGAAGTATAGGACGGCGATGGATTTGTGGCCCTGGCTGCCGGCGAGATGGGCAGTGCGTCCGCGGAAGAACCAGAATCCGGCAATCACGACGATCAAAGCGGCTGCCAGAGATGCAATCAGCCAGGTGCGTTTCCCTGCCGGCACCGTGGTGGCTGACTGATTCAGCGATCCAGATGCGACTCGGGTCTGTGACGATGCTACTACGCTCGCAGGAGGATTCGCCGATTCCACCGGAGGGTTTGTGATCGGCGCGGGAATAGTAGTCGGCGCGGAAATTGGAGCTGCGGGCATCGGAGGCGGAGTTTCGAACGAAGCGGTTCTGCCAGATTCTGTGTCGCGCTTCAACCTCTGAAGATCGGCCCGCATGTCAGCAGCGTGCTGATAGCGCAGATTGCGGTCTTTCTCCAGCGCCTTGCTGATGATCTCTTCCAGTTTTTGCGGCAGATCGGGATTGAGCCGCACCGGCGGAACGGGCGCCTTCCGCAGAATGGACTCGAATATTGCAGCCGTGCTGTCGCCGCGAAACGGGAGCATACCGGTTGCCATTTCGTAAATAACCACGCCAAACGAAAACAAATCCGTGCGCGCGTCCAGTTCTTTGGCCCGGGCTTGTTCTGGCGACATATACGCGACCGTACCCAGCGTGCTGCCCGGACTGGTGAGATGCTCGTCGCTGAACGCAGTCGCGCTGGCGTCGATTGCGGCGGTTTTGCGAGCGACAACCTTAGCCAGGCCAAAGTCGAGCACTTTCGCCAATCCGCGCCGGGTGACAAAAATGTTGGCGGGCTTGATATCACGGTGAATAATGCCTTCGCCATGAGCGTTGTCGAGTGCATCCGCGACGGAGATGGCGATTTCAAGAAGTTGGTCGAGATCCAATGCCCGCCCGATAACCAGGTGTCGCAGGGTCTGCCCATCGAGGAACTCCATCGCAATAAAAGGCTGATTGTCGTGCTGGCCGATCTCGTAAATAGTGCAGATATTGGGATGGTTCAGGGCGGACGCGGCCTGAGCTTCACGCTGGAACCGGTCCAAAGCTTGGCGATCTCTGGAAAGCTCTTCTGGCAGGAACTTCAGCGCGACAAAGCGATGCAGCGTTGTGTCTTCGGCCTTATAGACCACGCCCATCCCGCCACCACCGAGTTTTTCGAGGATGCGGTAGTGCGAAATGGTTTGGCCAATCACTGGCGCAAAAATCTTACGTCTCCCAAACGGGCAAGTCAAATGAAAGCCACGGCCAGAGCCGAAATTGCATTGACTATCGCCCCCGAAGCGGGTAATATCGCCGGGTTCTTTTCTCCCCCCGAAGGATGTGAAGTCGCTAGTTCTTAGACTTCCAAGCCGTATCCCAGTTTTCGCTTCGAGTTTCGAATATTAGACAAGACTCCCCAGGAGGGAATGCCCATGAAGGCCCTTTTTGCTGTGCTGTGCTGCACTGTGCTGATGCTGATTGCTGCGCCCGCGAAGGCCGACGTATGCTCGACCGCGTTTCCCCAAGTTCCCAGTTGTGGCGTCACAATCACGATAACCGGTTCGTCGGGAAACCTTGTGGCTACGTTTGGCGGGTCCGGAGTGCCGTATGACGGCGACGAAGATCAGTTGGTCGGAATCACCAACAACTCGACGGTGGCCGTGGGTGCAATCATTTTGAGCGCACCCATCATTTCTTATACGCCACCCTGGAGCGACAACTTGTTTGCATTCGACGGCGACGGAGCCTGCACCTATTTTGGAAGTTGCTCCTACGGCCCGACTGGCTATGAAGGTCCGAATAACTCATTCGTCGGCACCAGTCCCGATCTCACGACTGGAAAAGTTTTGTTCACTGTCGCCCTCGCACCGAACGGCGGGACTACATGGTTTTCGATAGAGAACACACCGACGGCAGTTGCGGCGATCGGAGAGAATAAGCCGCTGACAGCGGGCGCGACCACAATATTCCCATTCGGTCCGTTTACGTGTGTCAACAGTGAGGGAATTACCTGCACGGAAACCAGCGTCGCAGACGACCTTCAGGTTGCACCGCGCAACAGCGCTGCCGGCGATGCCCTAACCGTCACAGCGGTGCCCGTGGCAGCAGGACCGTTGTCGCTGGACAACTGGGGTCCGGATTATTTCGGAATCGAGGGGCCGCTTCCGGCGGAACCGCCTTCCGGACAATTGAGGTTCAGCGCGGCCAACTATTCAAACCTAGCCTGCGTTCCCTACTCTGATTTCAGCAGCGCGGGGAACCCCGGCTGCGTCGAACTCGAACTGGACTGCCCAGCCACGGACTCGGACGGCTGCCAATTCGTTTACACGGCTACGGCCGACTTTAACGTCGACAAGCTCAGTCTGCCGAACGGAATCGGCGGTGCGCACTTTCTGGGAGAGCATGACGGCAACCCCGCCGGTTATAACGGCCAGTGTCCGACGACAGGGTTCAATGTCGATATTTTTGAATCGTACACGGCGACCCAACCCGATCCTATAAGAGGCGGTGGCACGGGAAACTCCTGCTTTGTGACCGCCTTCGATCCGACTGCGCAACCGGTTCCTCCCGGACAGACAGTTTCAACTTTCTTTGGGTTTGAATTTCCAGTCTCGGATACCAAGGTGAACCCGATTTTTATCCCGCTGCCGGTACCTCTCAGCTGGGACTACAACAATAGTTTGGGCCAGCCGGTTACGAATCTCACGTTGTGTTCGAACTCGAGCGGCACGGGCTGCACCGCGCCTTGGGTATACCCATACTTGACGGCGTTGTCTTCGAGTAATGCGTGTAAGGCGATCGCGGCGGCATCGTCCCCGCTGCCCTCTCTGTTTAATTCGGGTCTCCTGAATTTTGGGCACGGGGAGTACACGTTCGTCTGGAATACTGCGACGAAGATAAAAGGACTGGTCGGTTGTCAGGTCAGCGTAGTACTGCAATTTGACAGCGGACTGACTGCGTCGCCAGCGGTGTTCCAGTACCTCGACTGATCTACTGTTCTTGACTGGAAAAGGGTGCAGGCCTAGCCTGCACCCTTTTTGTGTTGGGTGGAGAGTTGGCGCCCGTGCGGAGTATGAATCCGGAGCGGAAGTTCAACGCAGCGCTCAAGAGGTTTGTGAGCCGCGGCGGCACCCAAAATTGAAGTTTTCCTACAGTGTGAAAGGAACTTTCTTTATTGGCTGGCTGACTGGCTTAAACGCGTGGCTTCGTCGTACATCGTCTTAAAGTCAGAGCGCTGCAGGATTTTATCGCTGCCTGGTTCTTTGCGCATATCGTCCAGCATCTGAGTGGTCGTAAGGTAGTGTTGCTGGGCTTCGAGTTCGTTGCCGGAAGCGCGCATTGCGTTGCCCAGCAGGTAATGTGCTTTGACACTCAGCGGCTTGAGCCCGATTTTGTCTGCCCGCTGTAGAGCGCGTTCGAGTTCCTGTCGCGCGCGCTCGTTGTCGTGGTTTCTAATCATGGCCTCGGCCATATAAATTGAACACTCGACCGAGACATTGGGTACACCCTGATCGTCAGCTTCCTGCATTAATTTATGAAAGTTGCTAACGACCTGCGGAAGAGATTCTTGCGGAGCCGAGATCTTCGCCAGAGCCACCTTGGCTATGAGGATCCGCTCCGGCTCCTTGCTGCGGGTTGCGGCCTGCAATGCCTGTTCATAAAAAGCCTTTGCGGATTTGGAATCGCCGCGGTAATAGGGCACGTTTCCCTGGAAAACGAGAACCTGCGACTCCAATCCCTGGTTCTTCAATTGGCGTGAGAGGCCGAGCGCATCGTTCAAGTACGGGCTGGCCTCATCTCCGCGCCCCGCAAGGATGAGCGCTTCTCCATAGCCGCCCAGATGCCCCATCCAGTCAGGCTTGTCCTTCATGTCCTGGAAAGTTTTGAGAGCTTCTTGCTGGGATTGATCGCCGCCCCGAAGCGTCCCTGGTAACCGAACAGCGTGCCCATGCTATATGACTCAATCGCAGCCCCACGAGGGTCATCCATACTGCGCCGCAAATCCAACGCCCGCAGATAATACGAAATAGCCTGATCGTATTGGCCCATCTCGCCAGGGTGTAACCCAGATTATGACCGCCTCTACGATGTCCTGTGGCACCTTTGACTTCTCGCGCAACTGGAGCGCTTGCTGGAAGTAGGTGAGGGCATCGTCATATTGGCCCTCCGAATACACGCCTCCAATGTTGTTCAGGCAAACCGCCTGCAAACTTTCACTCCCGAGATCGCGCTCCAATTGCAGAGCTTCTTTGTACATTTTCAGCGCCTGATCATGATCGCCGCGATCATCGTAGAAGCCGCCCAGGTCGATCAGAGTGTCGCCCAGGCCACGCTTATCACCGATTTCGCGGCGCAGCCTTAGCGCCTCCTGGTAGTTCGCCAAAGCATCCGGGGACTTGCCGAGCGAAGCTTGAGCCGAAGCCATCTCGTTCAGGCTGAGCGCGAGTCCACGCTTCTGGCCAATCGACCTCCATATGGCCAGCGCCTGCTCTTCATTGCGCAAGTCTTCCTCAGGCTTGCTCAACATCCCATAAGCCACCGCCATGAAGTGCAGGCTGGCAGCTTCTTGCTCCTGGTTGCCCATCTGTATCGCGAAAGGGTATGAGCGCGGTTCAGAGGGTCGAGACTGCCTTGAGGGTCACCGCTTTTGAGCGCGAGCGACCCAAGTTCAAGAGTCGCAGCAACATCTTTCGGGTTGGTCGTTAACAGCTTCTGGTAGTATTCGCGGGCTTTTGCGAGGTTGCCAGAATCCTTGTAAAGGCTGGCCAGCGCCGATTCGACGTCCGAGTTATCGGGCGACGCCTTGGCGAGGTTTTCGTAAGCCTTGATCGCGTCGGGATAATTCTTTGTCACCTGGGATCGAATGGCAGAGATCAAGTACTTCTCGGCGTCCGGCAGATTCTGGCTCAGCAGCACCGCTTTTTGGGCGGATTGTTCGGCATCGTTGTCGTAGCCCAGAGTGCTGTAGCTTTGCGCCAGTCGGGAAAATGCCAGCGCGAAATTAGGATCTGCCTTGGTAGCCGCTTCGAATTGTTTTTGCGCTTCCAGGTTCTTGCCGTCCCGCTGGAAGCCCATGCCTTGGTTATAGTCGCGCAACGCAACTACAGATTGCGAAGTCGCCTTGAATGAACTGGCCTTCAACTCCTTAAGGACATCTCCGGGAGCGCCAGTTTCTGGCGGATGGAATCGGCCAGGCGATCGATTGCAGCCCGGGATGTCTTTTTCGCTGGGGACATCGGCCCTGAGCGGCACCGTCGCGCCACTTTTGAGGTCTTGCAGAGTGGCGTCAATGCGAATCTGCTCGCCGAACTTGGCGTACTGGCCCCAGACAACGCGCTCGGCAGTGCTGAAATCAGCCACCCGCCGAATCACTGTCGGATCAAGTGCGGTCGTCGGGGAGATGCGCAGGTCGGTGAATATTTGGTGCAGGCGGTCCGGGCTCACCGTGTGCAATTTCGAGGACTGTCCAACGTCCGTGCTCAACATTTCGGCCAAGCTTGAACCCAACCAGTCGAAACTTGGGTCGCCGGAAGCGTTCCTAAAAGGCAGAATCGCCAGTGACACAGCGGGGGCGGCATTGGTTTGCGCGGGCGAACGCGAAAACAGCGTGTCGCGGAATCGGTATCCACCAATCGCAAGCGCGATCACGATTAAGCCCGCAGTAATTGATGGCCACGGGATCGTCCTCCCCCACGGACCAATCTTGGGCTCAAAGCTCAGCGTAGCGCCGGCGCGCTTACCCTGCCAGGTCTCCAAGTCAGCCAAAAGCTCAGCGGCGGTTTTGTAGCGCAGTTCAAGGTCGCGCTCTAAACACTTCTGAACGATACTGCTCACCGACCGTGGGATGCTGGCGTCGTGATCGGATACTGGCGCGACCTGCTCCTGAGTCCGCTTAATCAAGCTAGCCAGCGCGCTGTCCGCCTTGAACGCCATCTGCCCGGTGAGCATCTCGTAGAAGATCAGTCCCAAGGCAAAAATGTCGGAGCGCTGATCCAGAGGCTTCCCAAGCGCCTGCTCGGGGGACATGTACTCCATCGTCCCCACCAAAGCTCCGCTCTGGGTCATGCCATCGCCTTCCAGCGTGCGCGCCAGGCCAAAATCCATCACCAGGATTCGTCCGGTTTTATCCCGCATGATGTTCTGCGGTTTCAAATCGCGATGGATCACGCCCACCGTGTGCGCCGCTTCCAGGGCGCGGCAAACCTGCTGCATAATTTCCACGGCTTCTTCGGCAGAGAATTTCTTTTTCTCATGGAGGAGGGTCAATAGATTTTCGCCCTCGACGTACTCCATGGTGATGAACTTCATTCCCTCCGCTTCGCTGAGGTCGTAAATGCGAATGACGTTGCGGTGCGTCACCTGATGAGCCAGCAGCAGTTCCTGCTTGAAGCGATCGACAATGCCCTGGTCGCGCGCCAGATCGGGCCTGATTACTTTAATCGCCACGGTGCGATTCAGTTCGCGGTCGGTTGCCTTATAGACCGCACCCATGCCGCCTTGTCCCAGAATCTCGACAATCTCATATCTCTGCGCAAGCACCATGCCCGGCTGCAATGTGGCTTGGTGCGGATAAACGATGGACGGGCGTCTTTTCTCTTTCGGCGGGAGAGCTGGAGATCCCAAAGAAAAGTCGACAACGGTAGGGGCATCAGGTGAATAGTCGACAAGGGTGGGAGAATCTGCTGGTAGATTTGCGTCAGACGAGGAACTGCCTCCCTTCTGAAGGCGTGCGTACGCCCGCAGCATCGTTTCTCAGTGCATCTCGCTGGTTTCTAGGGTCGCGTTCCATCAAATCGTCCCAGCAATGGTAGCTTAAATAAAGCCAGGAGGGAGGGAAATTATTGCAGGATAGCACAATCGGAGTGCCAAATTGCGTAGATCTAACTTGTCCTCAATTCCCGGTTCCGAAGGCCGCTGCAAAACCCGCAATGGTCAGATCTTTTCGATGGCGCACGAGCGATGTCGCATAACCACAAAGGATTCGGCTGACATGCTGCGAAAACGTCTATCGAGGTTCATTCTTAGCCACTGTCGTCCTCGTCGAATTTTCTGCTTGTCTTTCGAATGCCCCCAAGCGATAGCCTCGGCACAAACCAACCCTGGCCTCGGCCCAATTCTGCGATACATCACTTCCCATTGGGATGTGCTTACCCGCTCCATGACTCGTTGCGACAGCGTCGTAGATCCAAAGTTGCCTGAAGCTGCCCTGCTGTATTTGCCAGCCGACTTTCCAGAACCGGATTCCGTAAAGCAATGGAAAAGCCTGCAAAGTCCACGTCGAACACTTGCCAATGATCATTCGCCATCCGGGGCAAGCCGATGTGGAAAAGATTTCGCCGCAAGGGCTGTTATTCCTTCCATAATAGTTACGTCGTGCCCGGAGGCCGTTTCAACGAAATGTATGGTTGGGACAGTTATTTCATTATTCTGGGGCTGCTGCATGATGGGCGAATCGACATGGCACGCGGAATGGTGGAGAACTTCTTCTTTGAAATCGAGCATTACGGAACGATCTTGAACGCCAACCGCACCTATTATCTGACCCGCTCCCAGCCACCGTTTCTGACTTCCATGATCATGGAGGTTTACAACGCGGAGAAAGCTGCGGGACACGACGACAAAATCTGGCTGGCTCGCGCCTACGGGTTCGCGGCGCGGGATTATGAAATGTGGACCCATGAGCCGCACTTGGCCGGCTCAACCGGCCTTTCGCGTTACTACGATTTTGGCAACGGGCCAGCCGCCCGAGGGTGCGCAGGATGAGGCGGCCTGCATCGCAAGGTCGCGGGCTATTTTGTCATTCATCCGGAGCTGGCTCGAACCTACGTAGTTGTAAAAGATGTCAAGCAGCAAGCGCAGACGAGCTGGACCTGAGTTCAACGTGCAAGTCTGCGATGCTGCCCAAACCATGGCCCACCCCGGATGCGACGATGTCGCTACCGTGGGGTTGACCGCTGATTACTACAAGGGAGATCGCAGCATGCGGGAATCCGGGTTTGACATTTCTTTCCGCTTCGAGCCTTATGGCGCAGCGACGCATCACTTTGCTCCGGTCTGTCTGAATAGTCTTCTTTATAAGACGGAGAAAGACCTCGAAGAAATGAGCCACCTGCTCGGCAAGACCGCCCAAGGCGAACAATGGAAGCAGCGGGCGGAGCAACGCAAGGAACGAATCAACAGATATCTTTGGGATGACCAGCGGGGGCTGTTCTTTGATTACGACCTTCGCACCGAGTCCACGATCAACCTACGAATATCTGACCACGTTTTATCCGCTGTGGGCCGGGCTCGCCAATCCGCAGCAGGCACAAGCAGTAGCCCGCAACGTGAAAGTCTTCGAACAACCCGGAGGGCTAGCCACGAGCCCCAACGAAACAGGCGTGCAGTGGGACTATCCGTATGGATGGGCCCCTCTTCAATTACTTGCCGTGGAAGGACTACGCCGCAATGGATTCGCGGACGATGCGAATCGAATTTCGTACGAATTTCTTTCCACTGTAGCGGAGAATTTCAAGAGAGAAGGAACCATCCGGGAAAAGTACGATGTTGTGACGCGGTCTTCGGACGTGCAGCTCAGCGCCGGATATCAAGCCAATGTGGTTGGCTTCGGCTGGACGAACGGAGTTTTTCTTCAGCTGTTGCAGGACCTGCCAAAGAAAATGATCGACCGATTGGCAAAGGAGCAGGACAGAGCGACGCAATCAAGCCACGAGTGATCGACAAATAGGAGGGGGAGGGTCTCTTCTGTCCCGCGAAGCCGGATCACGCCATGCTGGAGCTTGCCGATGGTGCTTGTCGCCGGCGCCGTAAAAGCATCGCCCCAAAACATGACAGTCCCGCGAAGAGTAAGTACAGTGCGGCTGCGCCGCCCTCCGGCACCATCATCAGGAACTCCTGACCTGGACAAGAACCCGGGCCATTGGCGCAGCCTTGCGGCGTCAATATAACGAAATTAGCGAATTCGCCGGGCGTCAAGTTCGAGGGAACTTTGCTCAGCCAACTGTTCACGCCCGCCAGCTGAGTTGAAGTGAGCCCATTGAGAGCGGCCTTGTCGAACAACGACCAAATCGCGAACGAAAGATATCCCACCTGTGAGGCATTGTTCGAGTTGCCGTTCAAGGAAAGCATCTGAAGAGTCAACCAAGCTGCTGCTTCATAATTCTTGGTCTGGTTGCCCCATAAGGCGCTGCCCAGAGTTGAGAAGTTGTTGCTGGTGAAATTCCACGAGCTGCCGATATAGCTTTCATCCGCGAAGTCATCGCAGATGACTGGCGTATTCGCTACGCCGTTGACTGTCGCATAATAAGGACCAACATAGACGCCGTCCATGACGTTGTTTCCCGCACCGGTCATGGTCAGATTGCTATTGGCAAAGGCGCACGGCGCAAAGCACAACAATGCCACCGCGACTGCACTCCACCACTTCTGGGTAAACTTAATCATTTTTTCTCCCTACGATTTCTTTAACTGGGGGAAGTTTGTGTCTCGGGGGGGAATTACTGGGTATCGGTGATTATCAGGAGGGGAACCAGCTCACCAAATCCGTAACACACTGTAGGCAATGTATCCGTGGATAGGCTTGGGTCAAGATTGATAATTTTTGCAACCATCGCAAGCGCTTGCAACTACCCGCCAAGCACCGGCAAATAATGTAGATACGGGTAATCGCCGCCACGGGCGGCCTGGAAATTGGCCTTGTCTCGGAGGACGTTGGGCCTCGTAATCGGCCATGGGAGCGGGTTTCAGCCCGACTCTAACTCTAACGTTAAATGTCTAACGTTAATAATAAGGAGACAGCGATCAGAGAGATCAGAGTTCGATTGGATCAGGAAGCAGCGCGGCGTGATGGCGAATTGGATCTTATAAACTCGGCTGTGTCCACCTCGATCGGCTGTCCGGAAGAGCGCGATTCTACCGCGCGCAAAGTGGCCAGAGTGGTCGAAACAATTTCATCAAACGGAATTGGAAGTTCGCCTTGACTGCAAGCCGCCGCAGCAAAAGCCTCCAGTTCTGCCGTGATGCCCTTTGTCTTGACGAAAACGCGAGCGAAATGTTTGTTTGCGACCATGCCGCACGAGTTCCAAGTGCCGAAAATCTTCCAGCACGGCCACCGCCCCTCCGCCGAAAACTTCTACTCGTTCCTTGGAATAGGATCGGTCGCCGTTTGCAAGGTAACTGATCGTGCCCTGCGATCCATTCGCGAATCGCAGCGAAATAATCACATTGTCGTCGGAGTACTGTTTCAAGACCGTTTACACTGCGTGTCTGCACCTCGATCGGCAGGTCGCACCGGCAAGAAAAGTCAGGAAATCTACAAAATGGCAGACTTCCCCGAGAATTCTTCCGCCGCCTTGCTCAGGATCGTTGACCCAGTGATCGCGTGCGACAAAACCAGCGTTGATGCGGTAATGCAGCGCCATCGGCTCTTGCATTATCGGAGAAACGCTTTCATCTTTACTGCCATCGGAGCAAATCGACGGTTGAAGCCAACCATTAGTAAGGAACCGCGAAATCGGCTCGCGTATGCATGAACAATTTCCGCGAGATCGATTTCGTTCAGACAAAGCGGCTTTTCACAAAAAATATTCTTGCCCGCTTCGAGCGCCGCCAATATCTGGCTCGCATGTAAGTGATGTCGCGTGGCAATCACAACAGTGTTGACATCCGGATCGTGAAGGATCTTCTGCTCCTCCGTCGCGCAATAGCGGAATCCAAACTTCTCTGCCGCGTGGCGCGCGTGCGAGCCATTGGCAGCACATAGTCCAACGAACTCCACGGCGCGAAGTCGTTTGATCGCAGGCAGCAATGTGCTCATGGCGAAGTTGCCCGCACCCAGAACCCCAATCGCTATCGACTCCTTATTGGCACGAAGTGTCGCGCTTCCCTTCCCGCGCAATTGAATTTCGCGAGTCTCTTCAGCCTGCTCGGGGTAAGTAATCAACACACCGAGGAATGGATGGCCCACCTTTCCGGTGATCAAATCATAGGCGCCCTGAGCACGTTCGATAGGGAAACGGTGAGAAATCAGCGGTTTCACATCGAGCTTCGCCGTCCGACAGCAGTTGGAGAAAAGCCTCCATGTTTCGAGTTTCGGTCCAGCGCACATAGCCGATGGGATAATCGCGGCCCTTCTGCTCGTACGCCGAATCGTATCGCCCCGGCCCGTAGGAGCGGGAAACGCGGAAATCCAGCTCTTTTTCAAAGTAGAGCTTGCGTTGGATATCCATGCCAACCGTTCCGACCGCCACGACTACACCACGGTCGCGCGCGACTTCTCCCGCCACGTCGACGGGTTCGCTGCTAGCCGTCTCCGCCGTGATTAAAACCGCGTCTGCCCCATAACCGCTCGAGTGCTTCATGCACAGATCGCGCAAACCATCTCTCGATATGCTGACGCGGTCCGCGCCCGAGCGCAATGCCAGGTCGGCACGTTCAGGCGCAATATCCATTCCTAGCACGCGGCACCCGGCTGCTTTGAGGATTTGTACCGTCAATTGACCGAGAAGGCCAAGACCGATGACCGCAACGACATCTCCGAGTTTCACCTCTGCCATGCGGACGCCATGTAGAGCCACAGCGCCCAGTGTAGTAAAGGCAGCGTCCTCGAAGCTAACGGCTGAGCCGGGACGAATCCTGGCGACCAGCAAACGCGGAACACAGGCGAACTCAGCGTGCACGGCATAACTCGCTCCGGCGCACGCAACGCGGTCACCCACCTTGAGATCGGTAACGCCTTCTCCCACCCCAATGATTGTTCCAGCACTGCTGTAGCCCAGCGCGTTCGGCTGATCGAGACGGCTGCGAACTGCAGCGACCGCTGAGAAGACGCCATCGCGTCGAACTTTGTTGATGACCTCGCGTGCCAGGTCCGGGCGGGCTTTCGCTTTTTGCAGAAGGTTCTTGCTGGCAAATTCGTAGGAGGCCCGTTCCGTGCCGGCTGAAACCAGCGACGCCGCAATCTGTACCAGTACACATCCTGGCAGCAGCTTGGGAACTGGGACTTCCATCACCGAAATCTCGCCCGAGCGCGCCTGCTGGAGCACTTGTCTCATGCAGTAGGGGCCTGCGTCAGCGTGATTGAAATCTTAGAGTGTCTTTGATCCTGCAAGGGAACCATTCCGTTGCCATACTACTCGGAATCTGCTCCTTTTCTGGTTGACACAATGGGCACATGCATCGCGACGGTGGCCCGTCACCGGTTTCCTGCTACAAGCTCTTCGCTTGGGACTCCTGAAGATCAAGCCGCAGTTGCCGAAGTCGGGTTGCCTTCGCCGGGTCGGTTCCAGGCTGCAGATCGGTTTCCTCCAGGAAATACCGCCAGCCTGCGCCTCGGTCTTCCTGGCTTTGGCACCACTCGAAATCGTTGAGAGCCCTTTGCGCGCTCTCCGTTCCTTTGACGACGGCCATGACCCCACCCGAAATGTAGGTCTTCTCGTTGAACCGAATGACCGCAAAAGAGTGCTCAGAGTTGTTTGTCATTTTTCAATTTCCGAGTCGGAGATTCGGACAGGCAAGCACGTCGCCATCGGATGAGCACGCGTGACCCCACAAGTCACGCATGCTTCATGAACGTTCTTGCCCAAAAAACTCGTCGCAGTCAAAATACTTTTCTTAACAGATTTGGTAAATGGCCTCTTGGTGTAGTCGTGTAGCACGGGTGGGGTAAGGCTTCGTTCGGACCCGAGGCACAAACTGGGATGGTCGAATCCAACCACGGATGGGACACAAGCCTCGCATACGACGTCATTGCGTGTGGATTTCTTTCTTGGGAATCGACTCGTGGCGTAGAATGCCGCCGGAGACACCCCACATGAAACGCTCCTCAACTTTTGGAATTGTGGCTTGGCTACTGTTTGCTGCTTTTCTGTTTGCGCCGAGCGCGCATTCGTCGACAGGCGCAACCTTCGAGATTGGACTTGAAGTGCTCAGCGATACGCAGGGGTTGGATTTCGGCCCCTATCTGCAGAATGTGGAGAGGAGTATCAAAGCAAACTGGTACAACTCGATCCCCGAATCGGCCCGTCCACCGATTTTGCAGAAAGGCGATGTCGGCATAGCATTTGCCATCCTGAAAAATGGCAACGTAACAGGTATGAAATTGGTCTCGTCTGGCGATGTGCCGCTGGACCGCGGTGCATGGGGCGGCATCACGGCTTCTAACCCATTTCCGCCACTGCCAACCGCGTTCACCGGCAAGTATCTCGCCCTTCGGGTGCACTTTTATTACAACTACGACCCCGATTCCTCACTTTGGGTCCGAGTGCCCGAACAAGTCCGTCTGAGTGAAATACTGATTGCCGTTCCACCACACTCTAATTCTGCCCAGATAGCAGAAGGACAACATAAGACCCAGGACCTGCTTGACGCTATTCGGCGAGGCACCAACTTCGCGGACCTCGCTAAGGCCAACTCTCAGGGTCCAACGGCCGCGCAAGGAGGCGACCTCGGCTATTTCGACCGAGGTGGCATGGCTCCGGCTATTGCGGAACTTGTTTTTCAATTGAAAGTGGGTGACGCTTCTGATGTCGTTCGGACAGAGCAGGGGTTTCTGATCTTCGAAGTGACAGAACGCCCGGCGGCTGCCAATATTTCCTTGGAAGTCTTAGGTCAGCCGATTACCCGCGAACTGGGAGCGTATCTGGCTGAGGTAACGCAGAAGGTGCGGCAGAGCTTGGACAAAATAGCTCTGACGTCGGCGGGCGCCTCGCAGAAAAGAGAGACTGACGTTACGATTCAGCTCTTGATAGAGCGAAATGGGGTCATCAGCCATACCAAGGTCGCATCGCGCTCCGGCAATATCGAACTCGACGATGATGCATTGAACGCCATCCGTGAAGTCCGTCCGCTTTCCCCATTGCCAAGCGCAACAAAGATCCGTCATCTCGAACTGCGCGTTCACTTCCATTACGATTCATCCAAGAGCTCGGTAGCGGGATAGCCTGCCGCCGACTCATAATTCTCCAAGTCGCTCAATAAAGGCTATTGAGCGTTGCATCCGGATTTCTTAGAAAGAATGTTTTAGATTTGTTCGAAAACAGGAGAGGCGGAACTGAGCTACAAAAGGTAAAGGCCGTGATATTGGTTATGCTCTAGCCGCCCGCTCCTGCGAGGGAGCGAACTGCGTGGAGTATGCACCATCACGGCCCTTGATGCGATCACTGCTTTCGCAGTTCCAAACCCCAACTACCCCTCGCAGAGCAGTCGGTTTTTTCGGGTCTGGTCGTTCTCCGGGTCACCCCAGCGAACTAATCACCCAGCTTACTTTGGACTGGCCACGGTTTATTTTGACCAACCCTTTCAGCCGTCGACGGGGGCAAAGGTAAACACTTCACGCGAAATTGTCAATGCCGATTGTTGGTGCAAACTACGCGCGCAAAAACTCAAAACACAAACTACGCAGCTCGTTGAAGAAGCACTGCTTAGAGAACAGGAAAATTGTATTTCCTGTTTTTCCACAACCTTATGCACAGCGACGCTCTAACGGCTCGAAGCCACTAAAGTGCCCGCGAACCAACAAATCATCTTGACGTCGAAGCAGCGCGTACCGCATGTTGGTTGCAGGAGAGAAGTGAGAATGTCAGATGTAGTCGCGTACGTGGACGGCGGCTCTATGGGCAATCCGGGACCGTCCGGAATTGGAGTCGTGCTAGACAGCTCTGAAGGCCGCACCATCAGAATCGCGAAGTGGATCGGGCGCCAGGATAACAACGTGGCCGAATACGTTGCCCTACTCGAAGCCCTGCAATGTGCCCTGACCCTCAAAGCCAGAAAGCTGCACGTCTATTCTGACTCTGAAGTGGTAGTCCGGCAGATGAAAGGCGAATACACATGCCGCAGTCCGCGCCTGTATTCCCTGCACTGGATCTGCCGCAAGCTGGCCCACTCTTTCGATTTCTCCATCTCGCACGTCCGCCGCGAACTCAACGCGGAAGCAAACGACCTAGCCAACGCGGCGGTTCGGCACCACCTCGCGTAGCCCTTGCGGCTGACAATTTAAAGCCTGGCGGCCGGTACGGAGGCTTTCCCACCTAATGCTTCCAGCTCCAAACCGGGTTCCCTTTGTCGTCGCGCAACACCAGCGTGTCCGAGCCTTTCACAACTTCCCGCGCCAAGATCAGATCCGCTCCACCGTATTTCACTTTTGATCCTGTGTAGGCGAGTTCGTCGCCTTTGCTGAAGCTTACACCCATGTCGTCCATAAACGATTTCGGACAGAAGTACAGATCCACCACATCGTCACCGTTTTTCATCATCAAGTGGACAACATCGTTCGCCTTCGGTGGCAGCTTAACTTCTTCCACCGTGCCTTTGAGCTTGGTTTCAGTATGGAGATCGTACTTGGGTGGCCCGGTCTGTGCATTCAACAAAGCACTCGGGGCAAGCATGAGAGTGGCAAGAAGAATAACAAGAAGAAGAAGAAGTAACTTGTGCAGACGGTTCGATAGGCCAGATTTACCTGAACGATACATGGCTCCCTCCTCACGGACTTTGGACTAAAGAGAAACCGCTGCCCTACAACGACAGATTCTCAATTCCCAATTTTCGTAGATAGGATTAAGCCAGTTTCGTTAGTACGGACCATCGTACTCCTAGCAGGCCGGCTATCCCAGCACTTCTCGGGTTCGACTTACGAACGAGCGTCAACCAAGCAGTAAGTCCTCAGAAATCGCTAGTTTCTAAGGCTACAGTGCCGGCCCAAGTTAGGACCCACGAACCTGTGTTGCTTCAATACCAAGATTGGAATTCTGGGTCGGGTTGGCAAACGCACCGAGCGAAATGCTACGCTCCATTTTCCGCGCAAGAATTCGCTTCCCGCAGAACCCTTGCAGCACTTGCCCGTACCTGGGACTCTGCTTGGGCAAGCAAGAGTTGGTCGACGCGGCGCTGGTGCGGCGGCCAGGAGCTGAGAGCCTTGGTTGGCTTGACGAACTTACTTACTAGGAATCCGCCCATGCTGCCCAAGCTCAATCGTCGCCGAGCGCTGTTCGTGCTCACTAAGATCGACGAGATTCATGCTTGGGAAAAGCTGGAGGAAATTGAACGCTACCCGGTTCGTGGAACTCGGGCGCTATCTGTGCGAGGTCCGCGCCGGGCAGTATTGGAAGTCCTTCAATGTTCCTGGAAAGACGATTTCCGGAGTCGCGCAAAAAAGCTTATTACCTGATGTCGATCCACGAGCACTTGCCGGCACAGGCGAGAAAGGAATTGAAGGAAGTGGGGCGGACGAAGGAATTGGAGTTGGCGAATATTGCGAGACGGGACCGGGAGCACTTCGACGTGCAACCTGGTTGCACAAAGCCCGCGAAATGCCCAAGGAAGAATTTAAGCAGGAAGTCGAGCGGGAGTTAACCGGCCAAGAAACAGAGCCGTGGGAGATGGTCTATTTCAAGCTGTACAAGAGCCAGATCCCGGTCGTTGAGCAGGCGATTGAAGCAGCGGCCTTGATGTTGGCCAGCGACAAATCCCGGGGGTACTGCCTGGAGATGATCTGTGCCGACTTCCTGGCTGGAACGAATCTGGAGAATGAAACTCCCGAGGTTCTCTTGCAGTCGGCATTACGGTTCTTCAAGTTTCTCCCCGGCGACGAGAAGCAGACGTTTCTTCACAGCGTGTCTGAGAAAGCGCCGTGACTACGGTGCGACCGAAGCAGCCTCGCCTGCGGCTTGATTCCGAATTGTACGAACAGCTCCGCAACGAAGTACTACGGCGGGATGGCTGGAGATGCCAATCGTGCGGCACAATGTCCAACCTTGAGGTCCACCATAAAGATTTTCGGAGCCACTCGGGCGATGACTCCGAGTCGAACCTGGTTACGCTGTGCGCGACATGCCACGCCAGCGTACATCGTGGCTAAGCGGCTTCTGCCTGCCGATACGGACTTGTTCGGCCCGTCGCCAACAAATCCTCTTCTAATCCGTGCGCTGAGTTCCTGCGCCTCACCGACCTATTCGGGTTATTGAAGAGGCGGGACGAGTATACAATGGGGTCAATTTTTGAAGTCAAGATGGAGATTTCGGAACGAGGGGAACTCTAGATGGGCCTAAAATCGCTCTGCTTCTGCTCTGTTGTGTGCCTGATCGTTTGCACCGCCGGCTGTGGTAGTGGTCAAACGTCGCCTTTGGTTGGCAACGTGTCGGCGACGGCCAACCCACAAGTGGCAGTCTATTCCGTTTCGACGAGCGCGCCGGGAGATGTGTCTGTGCAGTTTGGACTAGACACAAACTACGGACTAACCACGTCGACGCAACCATCGACGCAGGGGGGGATGACCAACTTGCTGGTCGCAGGAATGAAGGCGAGCACTCTCTATCATATGAGGGCCGTCGTGCAATTCACCGACGGGACGCAGTTCTTTGATAACGACCATTCGTTTACAACGGGGGCTGTCGATCCCAAACAGACTCCGACGATAACTGCCACGACAACTCCCGGCATGACACCGCAGAGCGGCGTGGAGCTGTTGGATTTGATCGGTGGGAACTCGAGGCCGGCAATTGCGGATCTAGATGGCAACGTTCTATGGGCCTACGATGGAGTACCTAACGGAACCATGCCTAATCCGATCAAGCTGATCCCGAACGGCCATTTCCTCATCAATTTCAGTGTGGGAACCGTTGACGGTCTTAACTCCGTGATACAGGAGGTGGACCTGAGCGGCACCTTGATTTGGCAAATGACGGCCGCTGACCTCAATACAGCGCTTGCAGCTGCGACCTGTACGGGTTGCAATATCACAGTTGTGGGGACACACCATGATTTTGCGCTGCTGCCCAACAGCCACTTAATCGTAATTGCCGCCATTCAGAAAGTCATCTCCGGCACCACGGTGACTGGAGATGTGATTATCGATCTGGACGAGAACCACAAACCCGTCTGGCTGTGGAACGAATTCGATCACCTGGATGTTAATCGACACCCAATGGACTTTCCTGACTGGACGCACACCAACGCGATTCTCTATTCTCCGGACGACGGCAACCTGATTGTCTCTATGCGGCACCAGAACTGGCTGGTAAAGGTGGACTACGCGAATGGAACTGGGGCGGGAGACATACTATGGAAGCTGGGTTACCAGGGCGATTTTGAACTGGTCGGGGGGACTGATCCCACAGATTGGTTTTACGCGCAACACGGCCCGTCCTTTGCAACCGCAAACACTACGGGACAGTTCTCGCTGATGCTGTTTGACAATGGGGACGACCGAGTATTCCCCTCCGGAGTAACGTGTGGGACCTCGGAAGCGCCACCATGTCTTTACAGCACGGTGTCGCTCCTGCAACTCGACGAGACGACGAAGACAGCTACGCTTGCATTTAATCCGACGACCCCCACCTACTCGTTTTTCGGGGGGAACGCCGCCCTACTGAAAAACGGAAACGTGGAGTACTGCGAAGCGGCGGGAGGACCAGGTACGGCGGGAGTCATCTATGAAGTAACGCAGGACAGCAGTGCGCAAACGGTGTGGCAGATGCAGGTTACGGGACAGTACGTTTATAGGGGCCAGAGAATTTCAAGTCTCTATCCAGGAGTTCAATGGTAAGGCGAGAATGCCCAGTATATTCCAGAAAGTGCGAAGCTACACCTCCCCTGCAGCCATAGCCCGCCGTTATTCCTGAATAGGCAATTTGTCCGTGGCATTGTTCCCCGCTCCTCGCAGAGCGATCTTATAATCCTGACTGGATGGTACACTGGGAGACCTAAAATTCAGCTGTAACCCTTGAGGAGGATACGTTCATGACGAAAAAAAAACTGTTGATCAACGCGATTGTCATTGCAACATTGCTGTGCAGCGGCTTGATTCTGGCTCAAGCGCCGGTGCAAGACATTGACGGGAACCTTCACGCCAATCTGGCGGGAGCCCAAGCCCAGGTCGTTCAGGCCTACAACTTGATCTTGGCTGCGGAGAAACAAAACAGTAACGATATGCAGGGACACGCCCAAAAGGCGAGGCAGCATTTGATCGCGGCAAATCAGGAGTTGAAGCTCGCCGCTTTGGCAGCAAACGCTGCCCAAAAGAGGTAGATTTAACTCATGCAGAGTATGTGCTGCTCCATGCGTTGGGTGGCAGTCTCAGCAAAAAAGGACTCTAGGCTGCGGGAGCGAGCATCCTTCCGCAGCCGCGGATCAGCGACGCTCCAGGGCTACGGATCGCCGCTAGGGAATGAGTTCGTACCCGATCCCTTCGTGGGGAGCTAGCCAGGTTTCCCGCCTAGGCCATGGCTTGGTTGCATCCGCTTCGCGTTTGCCTGGAATTTCCTTTAAGGACTCCTGCAGCATCTCCTACTGCACGACTACCGTGGCGGTAGTGCTGTGGCTGAGGCTTCCCGACTTAGCGGTGAATGTAGCCGTGTACGTCCCTGCTGGAGTGCCCTGGGTTTTCGTGGACGATGACCCGCCGCCTCCGCAAGCCGCCAGACCGAACAACAGCACGGCGGTCATCGGGATCGCGAGAATCGGCATCCGTCGCCGGTAACCGAAGAACAACAAGCCAGAGGCGAGCAGAATAATCGTCCCACTGATCCCGGGCGGCAGCTTAGCCTGCGAAATCGACCCGGCGGTACCGGGCGGAGTCGTCGAGATCTTCGCCGTCACCGCCGCCGCTGTTCCCTCAGTTACGTTGACGGACGACGGCACCGTGCAAATCGGTGCTGGGGTCACTGCGGGTGTGATCGCGCAGCTTAGACTCACGGTTCCACTGAACGATCCAGCCGGCGTAACCGCAAGATCGAAGGACGCTGTTTGCCCTGCAGTGATCGTTGCAGAGTTCGAAGATCCCGAGGCCGGGCCTATCGCGAAGTCTGGCAACGCCGTACCTGTACCGGATAAATCGACAGCTTGCGGGCTGCCTTCAGCATTGTCGGTGATCCCAAGACTCGCCGTAGCGCTGGCCGCCACTGTTGGAGTGAAAACGACTTTGATGGTGCAATTGGATCCCGGCTCAACCATGGTGCAGTTGTTGGTCTGGCTGAATTGGCTGGCGTCGGCTCCAGTCACGGCGACGGACGACACAGTCAGAACAGCTTTGCTGCTGGTGTTGTTCAACGTCACGCTGGCTGGAGAGCTGCTGGTTCCCACTGCCTGTGCTGGAAAAGCTAGAGCCGAGGGTGTCACAGTAACAGTCGGCGCCGTGGCCGTGCCGGACAAGGCAACTGTTTGCGGACTGCCGACCACATTGTCGTTAATTGCCAGACTTGCCGTCGCGCTGCCGCCCGCAGTTGGCGTGAAGACGACGTTGATCGTGCAAGCCGCTCCCGGCTGAACGCTGGCGCAGTTGTTGGTTTGGTTGAATTCGCTGGCATTGGTTCCGCTGAACTTGACGCCCGAGACCGTCAGAACGCCCTTGCCGATGTTGCTGACAGTCACGCCGAGAGGAGAACTGGTGGTTCCCACCGGCTGTGAGGGAAAGGTCAACGCCGAGGGAGAGACACTTGCACCGGGCGCGGGCGGGGTCGTATTCGGCAGAATCTGAACGCCAACGAGGTCTTGGGGCGTAATCCCCTCCCTGAAGTAGCCCCAGGAGACCGCCAAATCCGGGCGACCGTCTCCGTTGAAGTCTCCAGACAGGCCAAATGTTGTGAGAAGGCCCGCCGTTTGGAACAGCAGGGGAGCCTGAAACGTTCCGTTTCCGTTCCCCAAAGATATGCTCGTCGCCGAGTTAGACCCATCTACGTACTCGCCGTCATACACCAGGTCAATGTAGCCGTTACCGTTGAGATCGACGGCAATCCCGCCAAAGGGGTATTGATTTACAGTTTCCGGCTGAAATCCTCCTTTGCCGTTGCCTAAGCAAAGCCCGGGTCCGCCGAGCCCGTCCAGATTTCCGTCTCCGTTGAAGTCAGCGAGTGGGTTGCCAGGCGTACAAGTAGTTAGGTAACTTACTCCCTGGAAGGTACCGTCCCCGTTGCCGAGGAAGATAGCGCCTTCGCTCCCCCCAGCAACAACCGCGTCGAGTATGCCATTGTTAGTAAAGTCACCGAGAACGACCGAGTTTGGCCCTGTGCCGTAAAAGTAGTTGACCGGAGAAGCAAAGGTTCCGTCGCCGTTTCCTAAGCAGATCGAAAGCGACTCACCACTGGGAAGCGCAAGATCAGATTTGTGATCGCCGTTCAGGTCGCCGATTGCGGGGACGGTGAGGGCTGGCGGCGGACATGCATCGGACTCAACTGGAGCGCCGAAACTGCCGTCCCCGTTCCCCAAAAGCACCGCCCAGAAAAGCGTTCCCCCTGAGTTGACCGTAGTGATTAAGTCAAGTTTGCCATCGCCGTTGAAATCCCCAGTCTGCAGGGATCCACCTGGTAAGCTATAGGTATGGGCCAAGGAAAGGGTTCCCGTAGCATCCGCCAGGTAGATGTAGAGGTTCCGCTCGCGAGGTGAGAGCCAGGTCCGACCTGCCGTCTCCGTTAAAATCACCGATCACCGCGCCCGAATAGAGATTTGGTCCCCGTTGGGCAACAAGACAGCCGGAGACGCCTGGAAGGTGCCGTCGCCGTTGCCAAATAGGATTGACTGGGCAGCTGTTATGTCTGGTTTTCCGTCATTGTCGAAATCACCCACAAAGATCGGCCCGGGTTGGAGGCTTACCGAGTTATAGGAATACGCTTGAGCTGCAGTAAACATGCCGTTTCCATTTCCAAGATAGACCTGCAGGAATGGGAAAGCTTTGAACCAGTAAATCCAATTTCCCATCGCCGTTGACATCGGCCAGAACGGGGCTGCTCGACACGGTCGGGGTCGTGAACTGGTCGGTTGGCTGTTGGAACGTTCCGTCGCCATTGCCGAGCATCACAGATATTTCGGTCGACTATATCGTATAAACTGACGAAAAATCAAGTACGAGGTCGAGCTTTGAGCCACCATTGAGAGCACCGACCGCGACAACACTCCATTGGCCCGAAAAAGTCGTGATCTTCGCGGCCTGGAAAGTACCGTCTCCGTTCCCCGGCAGAACAAACACCCCACCACTTTCAGCAGAGAGAATGTCGGCTTTGCCATCGCCGGTAAAATCCCCCACAAAGAACTGGCCAATAGCGTAAGGCGACGCGTAGTTCACGGGCGCGGCAAAGGTGCCGTCGCCTTTGCCCAAGAAAACCAGTATTCCCCCAGCCGGATTCGGTACCACAACATCAGCATCGTTATTGCCGGTTACAAGGTCCGCAACTGCCAAGCCGGGGGTATAGAGCGGAACCCCGGTATAGGTCTCCTTGGGAGCCTGGAATGTGCCGTCGCCGTTCCCGAGATAAACGAACAGATTCCCACTCTGAGAGAAGGCCAGCACGTCAGGTATGCCATCGCCATTGAAGTCGGCAACGAAAGATGGAACATTGCTGAGCGTAGTGCCGGTGGTAAACGTGCCGTTCCCGTTTCCTAGCAAAACCGTTCCGGCGCAGTTGATGATGTCCAGGTTGCCGTCCCGATTGAAGTCCCCGATTACCGCCGCGGCGCAACCAGCGATTGTCGGTGTCCCGTAGAAGCTGACCTGGCTATGCGCGAACGGCGCTCCGAACACGGCTGTCAAGGAAAGAAGGGCGACTACATGAACGACGCGAGCGACCAAGAGCGACGAAGTCTTCATGGCGCGAACTCCTGAAGGGACAGAGACTACCCGGGGCTCCGGCCGCACTAACGAAGAGGGCGCGAAAGTAATGCCGATTCTAACCCTGAGGGCGAGGCTTAGTTGCGGAATTATTTTCGGAGAATTCTGAAGGACAGGTGTAAATATTTTATCCAGGCTCGGCACGAGAGATTACTTCGCTCATCGTCGCTGTGTAACCTCGTCAGAAAGTGGCTGCGTTGATCGATCCGTAAGGTGACTCTCGATCGTCATTGGGGAACGTACTTCCGAGCGCCGTTCTTTCATTGAATACTTAAGCAAACACCACAGCGCACGCATGCCATCCTTCCAGCCGATTTTCTTGCCTTCCTCGTAGGTACGTCCCCAATAGCTGATACCGACCTCGTAAATTCTGAGTCGCCGCTTGGCGATCTTGACAGTGATTTCGGGCTCGAAGCCGAAACGGTCCTCCTCGATCGGAATCGACTGAATCACTTCTCTGCGGAACATCTTGTAGCAGGTCTCCATGTCCGTGAGATTGACATTGGTAAGAATATTTGAAAAAAGCGTAAGCAACCAATTGCCGACCGAATGCCAGAAGTACAAAACGCGATGCGCGTGGCCGCCTAGAAATCGCGAACCATATACGACGTCGGCCTTGTCCTGTATCAGTGGATCGAGCAGTATGGGATATTCGCCGGGATCGTATTCCAGATCAGCATCCTGGATGACGACGTATACACCCGTCGCTTCCTGAATCCCACGCCGGAGCGCGGCGCCCTTGCCCATGTTTCTTGGCTGGAGTGCTATCTTGATCTGCGGGTAGTGCCTCTGTAATTCCTTGAGTATTTCAACTGAGCCGTCTCGAGAGCCATCATCCACGCAGATCAACTCAATCTCAAGCGGAACTGCGAGCACCTTCTCCACTACCTTTTTCAGAGTAGCGCTCTCGTTATAGACCGGCATGACAACCGATAGCTTCATGTCTCAGATTTTCCTTCCGTGTGTATACTATCGAATCGGTGCCCCACTATTGAAATGGCCAGGGCTGCGCATCTGGAGCAATCATCATTTCGAAGAAAGTCATGATCAAACCGGAACGATCTCCGGATAAAAGTATTGAATTCCTCGATCGTCGCCCGTGGTTATCCATCGTCGTCCTCGTGTTACTGCCTTTCGCTATACATCTACCCCTTTGGCTGCTGGGCCGAAGTACTGATCCTATCTGGTTCTTTTCAGGATTAACTTCTGGCGCCCATCCACTGCGCTGGCCTTTTCTTGATCCCAACGTCGGATTCACGTCAGAGGCCCTTGGCCGTCTCGCTGCGGGGAACTGGTTGCACGGCATCGTGCCGTGGTGGAACGCTTATACCGGCATCGGGATGCCGCTGGCAGGCGAGCTACAGCCGGGTGCGTTCTTTCTGCCATTTAATTTACTCCTCCTGTTGCCTGAAGGCATCCTTTGGCAGCAAATCTCTATGCAAGTCATCGCTGGCCTCGCCACCTATGCCCTGCTATGCGAATTGGAATTAAGTCGGCTCGCAGCCTTGATGGGCGGAGCGCTGTTCGCGCTCAATGGAACCCTCGCATGGACACCAGGGCCTGCCAGTGTCTATTGCTCGTTGCCATTCCTACCTCTACTGTTGTTCGGCGTTGAGCGAGCCCGAAAACAACGACGAGCTGCCACCAGTATTTTGATAATTGGCGTTGCAACTGCTTGGTCAATCCTAGCTGGCTTTCCAGAACCTGCCTACATCAGCGGCCTTCTCGTGCTCGCCTGGGGGATATATCGATTTGCCTTCGATTCGAAGCGCTGGACGACGGCCCGGCGTGCAATTGCGGGCTGGCTGCTGGGCATGCTGATTGCCTCGCCCCTTCTGATCGCGTTCGTCGATTATGTGCGCCAATCAGATTCCTTCGGCATTCACAACCTAGGTGAAAAATCCCTCCCATTCGCAGCATTCTCAGCAACTCTTATGCCGTATGCGTATGGCTCGTTAGGAACGAGCTTGCACTCCATCCCGCTTTCTTATATTTGGGACAATATCGGAGGCTACACCAGCACCCTTGTTATTCTGATGGCCCTGGTTGCTCTGACCCATAGGTCTAGCGATCGCGGTTTGAAGTTGCTTCTACTGGCCTGGATTTTGTTGGCTTGGGCGAAGACCTTCGGCGTCCAGCCCCTCACAGGGTTAATGAATCACATTCCCCTAATGCGACAGGCCAACTTCTTTCGTTATGCACCTCCGTCCTGGAGCCTCGCGCTGATTATCCTTGCGGCTTTCGGGTTAGATGATTTCAGGAACAACACGCCCGGGAGGCGCAGTGCTTTCGGGATCACGATCGGTTTGTTGGTTATTGCTATCGCTCTGGCCTGGCCGCAGCGCGCATTCTGGGAACGGCCACGAGCGTTTGTCCCTCTCATGTTTCTGCTTCTGGGGCTTTCTCTGGCTTGGGCGCTTGCAGGCTTGCTGGCAGCTGCTCTGTCATGGAAACTGCTACACGGTGAGCGGCGCCGAATTGTGCTGGCCTGCCTCTTGGTAGTCGATGCCGCGATGATGTTCATAGTGCCACAATCGACTGCTATACGCGGCAACCAAATCGATCTTCCGGCTGTACAATTTTTAAGCGATCATCAAGGGCTTTCCCGCAGCTATACTCTGGGCCCGATGGAACCCAATTACGGGGCCTATTTCCGGGTAGCTAACATCGACCACAACGTTGTGCCTGTTCCCAAGCTCTGGGCGGATTATGTCGAACACAACCTTTTGCCCAGCTCATCGAGACTGGATTCAAGCTTGCCGTTTTATTCAAGCATGACATTTTGGCCAGGCGTTATGCCTGACGGCGACGCCCAGCAGGATTTAAGCGACAATTTGGATAATTATCTAAGTCTCGGGGTTCGTTACGTCATTGCCAAACCGGGCCAGAGCCCAACGCCAATCACATTCCTCCCCACGACGGATGTGAGCATTCAGTCAGGAGCCTCTGGAACACAATTCAACACACCCAGGCTGGGAATGTTACTCGCTGCCTTAGAACGGTGCCGTTCCATTGCCAACGATCCGACAAAGCCCGCTGCAGAGCGCCTCCTCGCTAAGTTAATGCTAAGGGTGGGCCATTCTATTGCCGGAGGCCCGACCCAAGAGAGTATTCACACCAATGCAGAAAGCGTAGCGCCGTGGGACACGGAATACATCACTCTGCAGCGCGGTCAGTCGGTCGAAGTAGGTGTGTCCGCGCCGTCCCCGGTCCGCGCCGACTCGGCGATCACTTCGGTTGGAGCGATGGTCAGCAACTCCGGTGGCGCGTTTGATGGCGATTTAACGGTCGAGATTTGTCTTGAAACTGTATGCCAGTCAGGGAAACGCTCGCTTGCAGGATCAACCGACGGTGCGGTTTTCCTAATGCCCTTAGACCAACCACTGGCACCGTCTTCTGGTGCACCGATGCGCTTAACTTTTACGCACCAGGGCGGCTCACACCCTGTAGCGCTTCGGCTGACGCCCGCTGGCGTAGCGACGGAACAACAGATGCAGGGACCAAATGGCCCACTACCAGGTCACACAATACAACTCGCTTTCGAATATGGTGTGCCGGGATTGCGCAAAGTGTATTCAGATTCTGTGATGGACATCTGGGAACTGCCAAACCCGGCGCCGTATTTCCAGGTAATTCAGGGTGGCCCCTGCACAGTCTCGACCACGCAGCGAGAAGACGTGACTGCAGAATGCGCTGCGCCCGCCACCCTGCTGCGCAGAGAGCTTTATATGCCCGGCTGGAGGGTCTCGGTAAATCGTGCACTGGCTGCGGCAGTCTGGCAGGACGGTCTTTTCCAATCGGCTGCCCTGCCCGCAGGTCACAGCCAAGTGCGCTACCATTTTGCGCCTCCTTATATAGAGTTTGGCTGGGCTGCAAGCCTGTTAGGAATGGGAGGATTGATATGGCAACTTATCCTGATAGGACGTTACCGCTACAGCAACCCTGAGAATGGCTAAGTTTTACCTTCAATTCGTATGAGCAGGCACTCTCCCTCGCCGCTGGAACTATTGTCTTAAAGCAGTAGAACTCCTGCCTGACCCGCTGCGAATCCGACCTTATGGTTTGCAGACGTTCTCTCGGAATAACCGAGACTTTTTGTCTGATTGGGTGTTTAGACTCTCGCCAGCAGAGATACAATTGCGCCGGAGGGCAGCCATGAAGTTCGCCCGCTTCGTCTTGCCCGCTCGTACCTTTCGCCGTCCCGACAGCATTGGCGCTGTCGAGTCCATTTTCATTGATCTCGCAGGTTCCTTGGGCACAGAAATCACGTTAGGAGTTGCGCCATGAAGTATCCAAGGTTTCCCGTGTCCCTTCGGTATTTGGGTCTAGCCTTTCTGCTGCTTATACTCCCGGCCTCGACGACCCAAGCTCAGACCTACATCTTCGGCAAGGCTGACTTTCCCGTTGGCGCAGCTCCACTTTGGATTGCCAGGGGCGATTTCAATGGGGACGGCATAAGCGACTTGGCCGTCGTGAACGAATCCAGCAATACCGTTTCCGTTCTGTTAGGAAGGCCTGACGGCACGTTCGCTTCGCAAGTAAGTTACGACACCGGTGTGGGTCCGCTCTCCATCGTGACTGGAGACTTTACTGGAGACGGCAACCTGGATCTTGTTGTCACCAACGCGGACTGTACCTCGCAAGTTCCGCCACAGCCTCCCATCTGCAACGGCACCACGTTCAGCATCCTGCTGGGCAATGGCGACGGCACCTTTCGATCGCATATCGACTATTCCAGCGGCAACGAGCCTTCCTCAGTGGCGGCAGCAGATTTCAACGGAGACGGCAAGCTCGATTTAGCGATCTCGAGTAACCAAGGCGGCGTGTCCATTTTGCTTGGCAATGGAGATGGGACATTTCAGGCCCCAGTGGAATATTCGGCTTCCTCTTCGCAGTCCCTGATTACCGACGTGATTGTTGCTGACTTCAACGGCGACGGCAAGCTTGATCTGGCTGTGGGCGGAGGTGAGGTTTCGGTCCTGCTAGGAAATGGCAATGGCACTTTTCAGGCCCCATTGAATTCTCCAGGAAGCTCTCCTCTAGCCGCCGCAGATTTCAATGGTGATGGCAAATTGGATCTCTTTGCCGGCGGAAACGTGCTTCTTGGTAACGGGAATGGAACATTCACGCTTTACGCTACTTATCCCACTGCCACCGCTGCTGCGGCGGCCGATCTGAATGGAGACGGCAAGCCCGATCTGGTGGTTACACAAGGTAATAGTTCCGGAAACAGCTTTTCGATTTACTCCGTCTCGGTTCTTCTCGGGAACGGAGATGGAACATTTCAGCCCGCAGCGCTCTATGGGACGGCAATCTACCCTGGCTATGTACTGATTGCCGATTTCAATGGTGACGGGAAGCTAGATCTGGCAGTCGCCGACACTGGCAGCGATTTCTTTCCCTACTCAACACCCGCAGCGGTTTCTATTTTGCTCGGCTTCGGCGACGGCACATTCGTCGGGCAAACGGATTACTCCTCTTCTTGGATCCCTTATCAGGTGGTCTCTGCCGATTTTAATGGGGACGGTAAGCCTGATATCGCGGCAAAGGGGGTTTCGGCAGTAGGTGTGTACTTGGGGAATGGTGACGGAACTTTTCAGCCTGAAGTTGAAACGCTCTTGACCCAACCTGTTTTAGGATTCGCAGCCGGAGACTTCAATGGTGATGGAAACGCCGATTTAGCCACGGATTATTCCAATTGTACGAACGGTACGTGCCTGCCCGGTGATGCCGTAGTTCTCATTAGCAACGGGGACGGCACGTTCCAGCCTCCGGTGGAGTATGCCGTGGGCTTACAGTCTACGCACGTGTCGCCGAACATGGCAGTGGGCGATTTCAATAGCGACGGCAAACCTGACCTCGCGGTCACGAATCTCGGCGCGAACACAGTTTCCATCCTGCTCAACAATGGAGACGGGACCTTTCAGTCGCACGTAGATTATCCGGCGGGGACCGGCCCTACAGATGTCGTGACAGGGGACTTTAATGGTGACGGGGTTCTCGATCTAGCGATTCTCGACACTGACGGGATCTTTATCCTACTGGGCAATGGCAATGGCACCTTTAATCAAGGAACCCAGGTGTCTGCGCCTTTCGGGTATGCAATCGTTGCCGGCGACTTCAACGCAGACGGCAAACTTGATTTGGCGGTGACGTCGGGCCTCACTGAGGGAACAGTACTCATTTTTCTTGGAAACGGCGACGGCACATTTCAGGCGCCGGTAAGCTACCCGGACGGTCAGGACTACGGGGTTCCCAGCGTTGGAGACCTCAACGGCGACGGCAAACTCGACTTGATAGTTGGCCCGAGCTTGTATGGTTTTGTGGCGTCGATCCTTCTGGGCAATGGTGACGGATCTTTCCAGGCGCCCATGTTCGACTTCCTGTCGAACACTAGCAATATCGTCGTTGCGGATTTCAACCAGGACGGCTCACCCGACCTTGCAAGCGGCCAGTCAAGTTCAATTGGGTCACCACTCACAGTAATGCTGAGCACCGCTTTTAAGGCGATTTCGCCGGCGTCGCTCAACTTCGGGTCGCAAGGTGTGGGGACGACCAGTCCGCCTCAGACCATCAACATCAGCAATTCGAGCAACGTCGTTTTCAACATCGCCAGCATCGTTGCCAGTGGAGACTTCAGCCAGACCAACAACTGTGTAAGCAGCCTCGCCATTGGGGCGCATTGCTCTGTGAATGTGACTTTCACTCCCACCACAACCGGCCTGCTGACGGGCGCGATCACGGTGACGGACAGCACCAAGATCAGCCCGGTTGCCATCCCGCTCAGTGGCACTGGCGTCAATGGACCATTCCTGACGCCGTATCCGAATCGAGTGAATTTCTCTCCGCAGAATCAAGGCACCAGCAGCAGTCCCGCCACGATCATGTTGGTAAATACGGGCAACGCCGCTCTGAGCATATTGAATATCGGCATTACCGGAGCCGACGCTTCCAGCTTTAGTCAGAAGAACACATGCGGAAGCTCTTTGGCGGCGGGCGCAAGCTGCAGTGTCAATGTGACGTTCACGCCGACAGCGGGTGGTTCTCTCACGGCCAGTGTCAGCATTAGTGACTCCGCGCCGGGTAGTCCGCAATCGGTCGGTCTGAGCGGGACGGGACTCGGGCCGGTTGCGAGTCTGAGCCCGAATCAGCTGACCTTCGCTTCCCAAACGATCGGAACCACGAGCTCCGCTCAGGTTGTCACTCTGACGAACACGGGCAGCGGTCCGCTCAACATCACGAGCATCGTAGCGTCGGGTGATTTCGGCGAGACCAACACCTGCAACACATCGCTGGCGGCGGGAAGCAGTTGCCAGATATCGGTGACTTTTACGCCGAAAGCGGCGGGCAGTCTGGTTGGCGCGGTCACGATCACGGACAACGCGACGGGCAGTCCGCAAGAGATAGCGCTTTCTGGCACGGGCGCGTCCCTGCCGGGCTTCTCGATAGGGCCTGCATCGGGCTCTTCGAGTTCTGCGACGATCGCGGCGGGACAAACAGCGTCCTTCGATCTCGCGGTTACGCCGGCTGGATCGTTCAGTGGAACAGTGAGTCTGAGTTGCGCAATCACGCCCGCAGTCACACCAGATCCCTTATGCACGGTGCCGTCGTCCGTCAACGTAACAGAGGGAGCAGCGGCGGCGGTGACTGCGAAGATCTCGACGACTGCGCCCGGTACAGCCGGGTCGATTTCGCGGGCTAAGCTGCCGCCCGGAATGATGCCGATCTCTTGGGCGATAATTTTGCTCGCCTCCGGCTTGTCGTTCTTTGGCTACCGGCGACGGGTGCCCGCTCTGGCGATACCAATCGTGGCCTTAGTGTTGTTGGGCACGGCGGCTTGCGGAGGCGGGGGCGGATCAGGTTCGATGAAAACGCCCGGCACTCCAGCCGGGACATACACTGCTGCGATCACCGCCACGTTCACTTCCGGCTCGACGAAATTGACTCACACCGACAACCTCACTTTGGTTGTGCAGTGATAGCCATGGCCATAGGCGCTGATCATCCGGTAGAACTGGGAGCGAGAATTTGTAGGAGGCGTTATGAAGTTCGCCCGCTTCGTCTGCTTGTTCTTTCTTTTCGCCATCACGACAGTGCTGGCACAAACCAATCCCGTTCCCTTCGTAAATCAGCCGCTGGTTCCGACCGCCATTGCACCCGGCGGGTCCAGTTTCACGCTGACGGTGAACGGCACGGGCTTCGTCTCCAGGTCGACGATCAACTGGAACGGGACGCCGCTCACTACGATCTTCGTGAACAGCTCGCAACTAACAGCGGCGGTTCCGGCTGCGAACATCGCCAAGGCCAACACTGCTTCGATTACAGTGTCGAACCCCAGTCCCGGCGGTGGTATTTCAAATCTCCAATTCTTCTCCGTCTCCGCGCCCACCACTTTGCAGTTCACCAGTGTTCTGGCTTCTGAGAATGGTTGCTCCCCGCCTTGTTCCAATTTCAATGTCATCGCAGCAGACTTTAATGGGGACGGAAAACTCGATTTGACTTTTGATTCGGACTATGAAATCCCGGCCGGTATTACCGTCTTGGGCAATGGCGACGGAACATTTAATCGGCCAATGCAGTCGGGTGCGAACTGGAATTTTTCCGTTGCTGCCGACTTCGACCGAGACGGGAAGCTCGACATGGTGGGAATATTGCAGGACTCCGGTGGCCCTGTGCCTTACTACGCCTACAGTGTACTCGGCGATGGCGTTGGATTTTTTGACTTTGGCAACTCCATAGCGCTTGGCAATGCATCCGACGACTTAAGTGCTTTCCAAGTAGTAGCTGCTGACTTCAACCGCGACGGCAAGCTTGACGTGGCGATAGGAGACGATCTCGGCATTGAAGTTTATCTCGGCAACGGCGACGGAACGTTTCAGGGCGGCCTTCCCCCCGTCGGTGGGGGCGTAGCGTATGGACAAACCGTGGGGGACTTCAACCGAGACGGAATACTCGATATCGCTGAAATTGTAGGCACGTTTCCGGACCTCCAACTCCAGATTCTTCTAGGCAAAGGGGATGGCACATTCCAGACGGGAGCGAGTTATCCGGGATTCAATTCTTCAGCTCCCTTGATCTTCGCAGCTGACTTGAACGGAAACGACAAGCTGGATCTGGTTGTTCTCCAGCTCGTCAACACACCCCAGGGCGTAGGTACTGTGACCGTCCTGCTGGGCAATGGCGACGGCACTTTCGGAGCGCCCACGAATTATCTCAGCAGTTCCTCTCTGGCCGGGGGCGCACTCGCCGACTTTAACGGCGATGGCAAACTCGATCTGATGTTGGCCAGTAGTACCTCCACAGTACCTAGCACTACGATTCTGCTGGGTAACGGAGACGGAACATTCCAAGCTCCCTTAGTGCTTCCGATTCTTGCAAATGGTAGTGTGGCGGCGGGAGATTTTAACAATGATGGGAAATTGGACCTCGCCGTCGCCGTCGATACCAGCGCCGCAAATGGCGTGTTTGTACTGCTCCAGGACTACGTGCCCGATTTCTCTCTCGCCGCCAGCTCTCAAACATCCGTAACCGTCACGCCCGGGCAAACAGCCAATTACACGGTTAATGTGGTTCCGGGGGCTGGGTTCAACCAAACCGTGTCCCTCACATGCAGCGGTGCGCCAGCCCAATCCACCTGCACCGTATCGCCCAGTTCCGTCCCCCTTAACGGAAAACCAGCGCTAACTACGGTAAGCGTGATCACCACTGCCAATACGATGGGCCTTACGCAACCTATGGATGCACGGCCCATGAGCGGTACTTTCGGCCTGTGGTTGAAGCCGTCTGGGATTCTGGGGCTGTGCGTTCTGGCAACTCTCCGTGGCAGGGGCCGTGCGCGAAATCTGCAATTGGTCTGCGGAGTCGCGCTGGTTTGCCTTCTTTCGATTGGAATTACAATGTCCGCATGCGGTGGGGGAGGCAGTAGCAGCGGAGACGGCGGAACTCAGGCGGGAACTTACAATCTGACGGTGACCGGCACGTTCACTTCGGGCTCAACCAATTTGACTCATAAGACGAATTTGACTTTGGTTGTCCAGTAGGGATGGCTTGCCCTAGCGCGATGCAAGATTGGCTGTTCTGCAAAAACTCAAACAGAGCTAAAATTGAGACGTCAAAAACCTTCACCCTGCTTGGATGGAGGCGTTTCTGACAACGACTGTCTGCCTGGAGGGCAAGGATGACCTTATCGAATGTTTGTGTGTCCGCGTTGCTGATGATTCTCGGGTTGGGGACAAGTGAGGTCGGAAGCACGCATAACGTATTTTCGCTGCTGGCGCGGACGGGAATTGCCACGTTGCGGCAACCGAACACTGCGATCGCCTCCCTTTCGCAGTCGGACTTCAGAAGTCAGGACTGCTCTGGATCCGTTCCAACCGGGTACACCCGTATTTTCGTTGCTGACCGAGGCGATGGAAAGCCCGGAACCGGCAGTGCGTCCGACCCTTTCGACGGCAGTAGTGCCGAGAAGTTTGACACGCTACTACGCGGCAAATCGGAAGGTGGGATAACTAACCTGGTGGTTTGCATTGGTCCGGGCACGTTTCAGACGGAAGGCAGCGGCGATTACGTTCAGGGTCAAGGGCATGTCTATCCGTCCCATCCGGTCGGGTTCACGGTTAATAAAGGCTGGAAAATTCATGGCGCCGAAATCGATCGAACCACGCTCCGCCTCATCAGCATGTATACCTATCCTTCGAACGGCAAATTTCTAGAAGGGATCGTTATTGGTACCTACAATTTCGATTCCTCCGGAGTTGAGGTCTCGGACATAACTCTGGATGACAATTATCCCAGCCTCAAGCCGCGGTATAAAGCCCCTATGGAACTTGTGGCAGTCATTTTGCGTTCCAATCTTGGCCATCAGTGGGTTCACAATATTCGCGTTATGAATGCTTCGGGAGAGGGGCCGGAGGATTTCACCATCGGAATCAGTTCGCCGACTACGAATGCCGCGAACGAAGGAAACCTCGTCGAATACGTCACCATGGACCATTGGTACGGAGGTCTTTGTACTGCGATCGCAATTGCCGGGGGTTCAGGAGAGGTTCGGCACAATACAGTTACGGGTTATCAAATCGCCTATGGCGGGTGGAGTATGTTGAACGTGAACTTTCATGACAATACAGCCATGGAGACAGGCTATGGCTTTAACGTCGACAGCTTGCAAAATAGTAAGATCACGATCGCGTTCAATAACATCGTACGTCCCAAGTTGTACGGAATCGTAGTCGGCGGCAACGGGGACTTCACCGATTTTTCCATCCACGACAATACGATCCAAGCTGGCCCCACCACCGTCTACGGCTTGGTCTTCCAGGGGAACGTCAGAGGTTCCCATGTTTTGCGGAACAAGATCGTCTCCGAACGGCCGAACGGCGCACCCAATGTCATCGGCCTTTTCGAAAAAAATGCCAAGAACATTAACAACGTATTTCAGGAGAATGTGGTGGCGTCTCCGTTCAAGAACTCTCTACAAGGATCCGACTGTCTGTGGGGGAATGTTACCGAGAATGGGCAGCAACGGGCCGATTTAGGGAACAGTACAAGCCACGCCTGCGTTACCGGGAATTAGCGGATGCGGAATTCGAAGCAGCGAGGACTGTAAACCGGATATTCGATTGATCGTCCGAGATCTGAGTAAAGTTACGCCAAGAGCGATAGAAGTCTAAACGAGAATGCCGAGGCCGTGGCTCCCTTTGAAATTGTAAAAACGCTTGCCCGTCAGCCGGGAAATTTCAGTCACTGCTCGCCTGACAGTAGGGAAACTTTCGGTGTCGTGGAAAATCGCGCATTGCGAATGGGCAGCACTCCACAACCCGCAAGCGAACGTATCAGAGTAGGTGTGAACTATGTCAACGTGAATCAAATCATATGAACGGCTGTCCTGTTTGATCCAATCCCTGTAGTCGCTGCGGACCAGACGCACATTTTCGAAGGGAGATAGTCGGCTGACAGTCTCGTCGTAGACATCCTCCTTATTAGCAGTGTGTTTGTCTCCAGAGAAAGTGTCTACCCCAATCACGGAAGTGAAAAAAGAGGACAGCGCAGCCGTCGAATAGCCGAACTCAACACCAAATTCGAGACAGCGATCCCTCCCGATCCGGAATCGATCTATCAGGTCCGAAAGTATGCTCTCGATTCCCTTCCATGCCGAGTCAACGCGCAATATTCTTGCCGGCGGACGGAGATGTTCAGGAACAAATGGAATAACAGCCACCCTTGGCCCTCGTAGGCCGGCCACAACTGCCTTCCAGTATTCAAGCTCAGTGATCATCGACAATTACTCATAACTCCGTCAGAAATACGGAAAGCTGTTCCCAATACGAGCTCCGAAGTCTGCCGAACTGCGCCGTGCCCTTTGAACATTACTGCGATTTAAGATGCCATTCGGAAATCGAAATTGTCACTTTTCTTTTAACTCAGGAAAAGAGTGAAGTTTTGCGCAAAAACTCTGGTACCGCTACAAACCGTTCTACGACCTGCAAGTCCAACTCATCGAAGTAGCGCAGCAGTACAAGCACTAGGCCATAAACCGTCGCTAAGGCCAAAGACATACCGATCATTTCCTTCCAGTAGAATCTGCCAATGGGAAACAGGCGCATCGACAACCCGCCCAAGCACAATCCTATCAAAACAGGTTTGGCATAGATCCGTAGCAGCATCCCTATCGCGTAGCCCGTCTCCCGATGGAAAAGAAATACGAGATAAGCTGCAGCCCCGAGCACCGAGGCACTCGTGCCGTACAATGCACCCGTAAAGCCGAACAGAGCTATCAGCGGCGTGCTCAGAATAAGAGTTCCGGTCATGCCAACCAAGGCGAAGCGAACGGCGGGTTTGAGAATGCCTCTGCCAATCAGCATCAACAAGGCGGGTGCGCCGACCAGGTTACCGATTTGCACACCGGTAAGTACTATCAGTGCGCGAGCCGTCCCACTAAAACCCGGCCCGAGCCAAAGCTCGACAAAACGATGAGCCAGCAATGCCACAACTAAGAACATACCGGTGCCCACGAACGCGAGATATTTGTGTGCCCGATAGTAAAGTTCTTCTGTTCGTGCAGCGTCCTGCCGTGCGTTCAGTTCGGATGTGGCGGGCATGAGAGGCGAGAGTAGCAACGCCGGGAAGTTCCGAATCTTCATCGCTAAGTCATTCGCGATATCGTACCATCCAGCGGACGTAAGCCCTGTGAAGTGAGCAAGCAAAAGCTTTTCAGTGTGAATGTATACCGCTGTTGCCATCTGGACGAAATATATCTGCGTGCTGAACGCGGATAACTCTTTGATGTCGCTCCACCGCACTGTAGTGGGTTGAACCCGAAGTTGTGGAAGTAGATGTCGTGCCGTCCCCACACTGAGCAGAAACAAAACACATGACGTCAAAACAATGGCGTACACCAGTCCCTTGATCCCGAGTCCCAAGGTGACAAACAGGGAAGCACCGGCCGCTGTGATGATTGTATTGAGGGTCCAAAGCAAGTTTACGACGTCAAGCCGTTGCAATCCGGAGATTACCGAAGAAAACGGATACGTGAGCAGATTCAGAGCAATGCTGACGCTCAAGAGGTGGATCAAGAACTGAATTTGGGCGTGCGGCAACTGTACGTTGCGGAAAAAAGCAGAAATCAATAGGTTGGCGGCTGAATTAACCACCAACACACCGAGCCCAGCAACTACGAGAAATATGAGAATTCCAGCGTTCACGACCCTATTAAGATTCGCATAATCCTGGCGAGTGTAATGCTGAGACACGTGTTTAGTAAGCGTCCCCATCACTCCAATGTCAGCGAGCGAGGTCAGGCTATTGATGGAGAGGAAAACAGCCCAAGCCCCGAACCCTTGGGTACCGAGGTGTCGCAACAAGAAGGGCGTAAGCAGGAAAGGGACAGGCGCGATTACGGCCAGCCTTACGAGGCCGGACGCTACGTTGTGAACAATCTTCGTGCCTATCGGTCGCTTACGCGAGTGCGATGGAATTGGTGCATCCACAGTGGGCGAAATCGACATGTATTTTGTGGCGCGGAAACTACCAGCCAACTGCGAGACCCCAGGCCAAAACTATTGCTTGAGCAGTACCGCACCGTTTAAGAAACTCTTTGAGTTTATAGTCTTGATTCTCGATTTGGGCTTCGCGCTTAAGAATCGAGCAGCAGGAGCGAAAATCTGCGATGTGCCGCAGAGTCTAACTGCGGGCTCGCGCGACACTCCACGTGATTCGCGGCTGCTCCGCGCGAAGTGGATACTCCATATGCTGTATGCTTTGTATGGACGGCTTTTTGTGATTCGGGCTGAATTTCGAAACACCGAAATTCGTTCGTTCCCATTCGAAAGGAGAATCTCCGAGCTCTAGCTAAGTCCTCTGAGCCCCCCACACATGAATCCTGGCCCCATTATTCTTCAAGGTACGCCGGCCGATGCTCCGCGCCGGTCAAATGTCTGGGCGGTTGTGGTGACATATAACCCCACGGAGGACTTCGAGCAAAATGTTCGCGCCCTGGCCCCCCAGGTCAAGACGCTAATTATAGTAGACAACCAATCGTCCCCCGCGATCAGAAAATTCGTTGAAAAAGTAGCTTCTACTTACGCTACCGAAGTGATCTGGGGTCAGCGGAACCTCGGAATTGCTTCAGGGCTGAATACCGGAGTTGATCTGGCTTTGGCTAGCAACGAATGCCAATGGATACTCATGTTGGACCAGGATAGTCATGTACCACCTGATTTCGTCGCGACGATGTTCGATGCTTACGAAGCCTGTCCCTTTAAGGACGAAGTTGCACTGATTGGGGCGAATTACCAGTTAGCGTTCCGGACCGTGCAGGCACCGGGAGCCGGTAAAGACGGCCTGATATTTCGAGAAGTGAAAACGCTGATGACCTCAGGCACCATGGTGAAGAGGAATGTTTTTGCGGATTGCGGAAACTTCGATGAATCCTTCTTCATGGACTATGTGGATCACGAGTTCTGCTTTCGAGTTCGGCGTCACGGGCTTCGCATCATTCAAACGAATAACGCCATTTTGCAGCATCAGTTGGGCTCGCCGACCTTACATCGGATATTTGGAAGACAGTTCGTGACGGCAAACTACGACCCGAACCGACGGTACCATCAGGCCCGTAACCGTCTGATCTTCTACCGTAGATACTTGGCCTCCGATGCCCTCTGGATTGTGGGTGATTGTTTCAGATGGTTTAGAGAGATTCTTAAGGTAATCGTGGTCGAACCGGATCGGAGAAGGAAACTGGCTAGTATTGCGCGGGGTGCCTGGGATGGCCTGAGAGAGTTTGAGCGAAAACTGCCCGCGCCCGGGCCGGATGCGGCCCACAAACAGTCAGCCAATAAATGTGGCTAAGAAGAATCTCGTCTACGGTACTGTCACTGAGAAAATGAGGGTTCGCACATGCGTTCCTGAGGAGGCCGTCACTCTTGGGAAATAGTAGTGCGTCGGATTCGCTCCCTGACGTACGGCCGGTGTGCCACACCCGACGCTACCAAGCACCAATAGGAACAACCCTGTTAGGAGCGCAAGCCATTCGACTTTTCTCCCCCCCTTTGGACGAAACAGGGGAAGCATTACGCTACCTACGCAGCCAAATGACAAAAGAGCAAGGTGGGACGATCGAAATCCTTCAAACCTTGTCTCGGTGGACGTGTTGACCGTAGGCGTGATCGAGAGGGTGGCATTTACTGCACTTGGGCCATCAACTGAGACCATACTCGGTAGAACGGAACAACCGATTTCTGGGGAGCCTCCCGCACAACTGAAGTTGACGGTCCCTGAGAAACCATTTTCGGGGGTCAAAGTGAGATCGGCAGTCCCATTAGTTCCGGGAGCAAGAGTAAAGGTCTGCACGGAAGACGACAATGCAAAGCTTGGAGTAGAAGATGGCGCGGCCCATTGCGAGATCGGAACCCAGGAAGGAGCATTGCCGAGATCACTGACGACAAATGTAATCGATCCACTTACGGTAATTGACTTCGCGCCCATCAAGTTGATATTGCCGCCAGAAGCAAACGTAACTGCGCCATTGGTGGCGTAAAATGTTGCCGTTTCTCCAGCCCCCAGGTTGGCCTGTATAGTGCTGATCACTGCGCTCGACGCAACCAGACCCACTGTGTGGGCCGCGCCAATGTTTATGGTGGAAGCGGCCGTTATCTGCGTCGTGATCCCGCTGGTCATGGGAAGGTTTGTGCCGCCGTAGAACAGATTGTCTTGGTAGACCATGCTCACACCGTTTGGCACGCTGACGACAGTGTCGGCCGGCCCCATGATGTGATTGTGGATAAAACGGATACCCGTGACACCGGGTGTGAGAACTTTCAATAAGTAGCCTGCGCCGTTGTTGGTGCCGCTAGTCTGGAAGCCAGCGTCCGAAATGGTCAGGCCCGCGACCGGCCCCAAATCAGTGGCGACCGAATAGACTCCCCGGACGAATTCGTGGTGAGGACTGTAAAATGATAGTGCCCATCCTCCGTCGATTTCCACTGCGGTGGCTGCGTTTTGGGAGGTCAAGCCTCGGAAGTTTATGTCGATGGGAATTGCATAGCGATTGGGCGCGCGGCCGCCGATAAAAATGTTGGTTCCGTCACCCGAGCCGTCGAATTCGCAATCGTTAAAATACAACTCATACGATCCGCCTTCGATTCTCAGTGCGTTGCCTCCACTCTGGGGCCTGAAAACCACTACCCTGTTGAATTCCGTAAACTGAGATATACCATTAAAGCCCGCATTCGTTCCCTTGATATAGATCCCCATACCGCCAAATCCGGATATGATGATGTCATGCAGTTCTGAATACCATATCCCGGAGTTGTAGTAGCCGCTCGAATCAAGAAGAATCGCGTCTTGAGTCGTGTTACCAGTCGCACCGTGAATACTGAAGCCTGAAAGCAGAACGTGTTGCGCGGCTCCGTCGATGTGTTGCGGAACCACAAACACCGGCATGGTGCTTTCCGCGGACTGCAAAGTCGTGACCCCGGCGCCCATGCCGATAATCTTTAGATCGTCCTCCAATGTAATCTGGGTAACGCTGTACGTGTAGGGTCCCAGGTAGAGAGTTATGGCTTTTTGCCCTGGATCGAAACTCCCCAAGTTCAGGTTCGTATTGGGAGAGTAAGCATAAATCACACACCCGGCAGCAGGACACGCTTTGACTGCATCGGGAACCCCACCTGGGAACTGGTCCGCAAATAAGATGTTGGCCAGGTTCTGCATTCCAACCATCCCGTTGGCATCCGTGATCTGGGAATTCACGATGGACGTAGCCGAACCGAATTTGGGAACGGCGTTTACGGTTCCGCCTGGCGTGGTCACGGTCGAATTAGTCGGTTTAGCCGAACCCAATGTTGCCGGCGCACCCGACGCAATCACAACACTCGGAGAAGAACTCGATCCAGGGACGGCAGTCGGGGTAACAGTCTGGCCTGACGTCGCAGTCGGTACCCTTACAAAAGCCGACGCCGGAAGCCCCTGAAGCGTTTCCGTATCGGCTGCTTTGAGAGCATACGGGACGCTGACCAGAACCACGCGAGAGTGTTCCTGCTCACCTTCTAGTTGCGGCCAAACCCCCAGCCATCTTGACTCAGGGGAGTTAAACACTTCAACGGGCAAGCCTTCGGTCTTAGTCATACCAAGGAGGACGGCGTAACGTCCCTGCGCGTCGAGGGAAACATTCTGAGTCTCTTGCCAGAGCGGGACTCCACCAGTTGCCTGACTGTAAACGGAGAAAGTCACACCCACCGTGCCGCTCCGCGGATGCCCGGCACTGTCTACCAGCACCCCTGTAAAGCGAATGAGTCTCGGCACGGACGAGCAGCTGACATTGCTCTCGGCGCATGGAGACTGCGCAACCAGAGCTTGCCGAGAGCGCGAGCAAGGCGAGCAGTGTTCTGACAGTGAGTCTCATATTCATATCTCTTAGTCCTGCTACTAGGCAGTTTGTGCGGACTTTAAGCGTATGTATCTGCTTACCGGATGAGCGAAAAGAGACCTTTCTGCACACTGTGGCGCGATCTGCTCACTGAACCTTCAAAGTCAGTGTGGTTGGCTGCGAAATGCTCCCAGAGCTCGCAGTAACTGTGATCGGGTACGTGCCGCTCGGGGTGCCAGTCACGTTGCTGCCATCGCCGCCTCCGCACCCAAAACCGATACTCAAGAGTGCAAGCCCGATGAATACGAGCGATCTTTTCTTGTTCTCGCCACGTTTGCCCAACAGCCCAACCGGCATCAGCACAGTCCCCAACATGAATGCGCTAGCAATCGTGCCGAGCATTCGTTTATAGGGCAAACACGCAAGCACGCCCTGCTTAGCCCTATACTGAGCAGTTGTCTGCGCCGTCGTTGCCACCGCCACGGAGACAGTGCTTGGGCTGCCTCCCGTCAAGTTCAGTGGATTCGGAGACGCTGTGCAGGTGGACGCCGGAGGCAAGCCGGAACACGTAAATTGCACACTGCCAGAGAAACCGGTGCTGCCCGTAGCGGCCAAGCTGAAAGTGGCCGTGCCTCCTGCATTCACCGAAGCGTTTGGCATGGGGGTCGTAATCTCAAAACCAGTCGTGCCTGCGCCTTTCAACGGAATCGTTTGGGGACTGTTGGCGGCATTGTCAGTGATCGAAACCGCACCCGTGGTTGCTCCAGTGGCGGTCGGGGTAAAGGTCACGTTGATGGTGCACTGCTGCTTGGGTTGCACCGGAGCGCTGCAAGAGTTGTTCTCGCCGAAAGGTCCGGTCGTTTGGACACGCGAGACTTGAAGATTGACTGCTCCACTATTTGTAATCGTAATCGTCTTCGATGGGCTTGGAATACCCACTAATTGTCCCGGAAACGAGAGGCTGGTGGGCGACGGAGTCGCGGTCGCCTGGGCCCCAAGCCCAGTGAGTTGAGCCGTATGCGGGCTACCTGGGGAACTATCCGTGATCGTAACTGTGCCGGTAAGGGTCCCAACAGCGGTCGGGGTAAAAGTCACCTGGATCGCACAGGAACCGCCCGACGGGGGTACAGTTCCACAATTATTCGTCTGGGCAAAATCTCCATTGATGGCAACGTTGGAGACCGTCAGCGGATCAGTACCGAGGTCGTAGACCGTCACTGTGAATGGCGCGCTGGTCGAGCCCACTTGCGTAGCTGAGAACTGAATCTGCGTGGGTGCGATGGCGGCTGCAGCGCCCGCGCTCGGCGAAATCTTCACAATGGTCGCATCGCCGTAGACGCATCCCTGATCCCTGACGAAACAACCGTTCGTGTTGCCGAAGAGCGGTTGCAGGGCGTTGAATATGGGGAAAAGAGGGGGCGTCGGCTGCCCCCCGTTTATCAACCCTGCATCCGCCTCGCCTACCGCATAAATGTTTCCACTCAAGTCGACCGTGATCGCGTCAACACTAAAGAATGGCTGCCCGATTTGATTAAACTGTGGTGGCCCGCCAACAAAACTCGAGAATACTAGCTGCTGGGTATCCGGGGCGATTTCGGAAATGAAGCTGCGATAGTATTCGGAAGGCGGCGGGTTGGCATCGATGGCGTTCATTAGGGGCACGCTGCCGTAGCAGACGCCCAATATATAAACATTGTCCGAAGCATCCAAGGTCAGCGCGGTTGGAGGGTCGTTAGTACCCACGCAAGTCGCAAAGACCAAGGCTCCCGCAGCATTGAATTCGGAGAGGAACGCGTCACCGCCGTTGACGGTGCACGGCTGAATCGGATGTAAGACCGGAAGATCTACGGAAGCCTGCCCCGTCAGGTATACGTTACCGGCACCATCAATCGCCAGTGCCTGGCCAGTGCTCCCGCCGCTACTTCCTGAATCATAGGTCGCATAAAGAATGGAGGAGCCGATCGGGTCCAACTTGGCAAAAAAGGCACTGGTAGCTGTGGCCGTCGTCTGGAATGCTCCCGCTGTCGTGGGGAAACCGGGACTCGCGGTGCCGACGACGTAGGCGTCACCCGACGCATCCAACCCAATGCCCTTCGCGCTTGCGGTGCTGTTCTGCCCCAGATAGGTGGAGTAAATCAGTCCGCTCATCGTCGGATTGAACTTACTTACGAATGCATTCGCTTGACTGGTACCTAAAGAACCTTGTAGTGGGGCCTGGGTTGGGAAGTCGTTGGAGTTCGTACTGCCCGTAAGGTAGGCGCTACCCAATCCATCGACCGCAAGCCCGAATAGGTAATCGGAGCCACTGCCGCCGAAGTAAGTTGCGGAAAGAACCGACGTCGCCGTGCTGTTCAACTTGAGGAGCGCGAGAGTCTTGACTTGAGATTCAAAGGGCTTCGAGCCAGGTGGAATGGGAAGACCCGGCGAAGCCTGGGCCGCTAAGTAAACGTTCCCTGACGCATCGACCACCAACCCCGCGTAATTAAAGTTCATGCCACCTATATAGGTCGAGTAAATCAACGACGTGCCGTCCGGATTGATCTTCGAGACAAAACCGCCGGCAGGCGGCTGGGTCGTCCCAACGACACCTGGTGTGGTCGGAAAATTGGTGGAGTACGCGCTCCCCGCGACATATAAATTGCCGGATCCATCCACTGCTACAGCGCTGGCTGAACTTCCTCCACCACTGGGCCCAAATTCGCTTCCTCCGAAAAACGTTGCATACACCAGCACAGGATCGATGATTAGGGTGCGGGACAGGTCGTAGCGACCCAGATGAAAAAGCGCGTGACCTTTCTGCAGAACGTACGCGGCTTCAACTTCAAGTTCCTTGCCTGCAATCAATTGGTACGCGCGCGGCTTCTGCAAGCGAAACTCACTGCCCCCGGCGCGCAGTACAAGTTCGCCCTCTGCGCTGACTTTAGTCTCATCCACCCCGGAAAAGCCTAGAGAGATTTGCCTCGGGTCAGCTCCCGGACGAACTACGAAGTCATCCTCCAGGCGATCTTGATTTCCGTGATAGACGACGTCGATACCGGAATAGACATTCGCATAACGCACCTTGGCGTAGTGTGAAACGTTGGTAAGCCACTTGTCCGGGTCCGATCCGAACAGATAGTTGCTGTACCCTGGCAACTTGTCGTCGGCCAAGAGTTGAATGCGTCCACTCGTGCCCAAGAGGCAAATCCCAACTGCGACATCGTTCGCTGCTCTTGCCTCGAGCCACGCCATCGTGGCCAGAATCAGCGCGGCGCAACGTAACCCGTCCCGGTCGAAGGTAGACACTATAACCCTTGGCTCGCGCGACAAAATCGATGCCGGTTTGCGCCTGCCCGCGATTGACCTCGAAGGCGATGGGCAGAGCCAGACTATCCGCGCTTTTCAGCGCCGCCAGAGGCGCTGGATGTGATAGCGTCTGCGCGTGAGCCGGAGCCGCCGCAAGCGCCAGAAGAATCCAGCGACTAAACCTCATTCCACGCATACGGCCTCCGCGAAACAGGCACTATTTCATCCCCCAAACCCAAGCTGTTCCGAAAAGTTGCGCGTATCACGAGCGCAAGCGCGGGAGCGATCGTATGAACACGCGCCCTGTCCCGCTTCGAGACGAATGCGCCTAAATCTCAGGCACAGACCCGATGGTAAACATCGATCGTCTCCTGCGCTTTGCGGGCTTCGCTGAACTCGCCGGCGCGACGAAGCCCTTTCTCTCTTAGCTCACGGGCGAACGATTTGTCAGAAAGTACCTTCTCTATGGCGTTGGCGATCGACGCCACCGAATATGGGTCGGCGAGGACGGCCGCATCGGAGGCCACTTCTTCCAGGGAAGAACCGAAGGAAGTGACCACCGGAACTCCGCATGCCATTGCCTCTACCAGTGGAATCCCGAAGCCCTCGCAGATGGATGGATAGACAAACAGATCGGCCGCATTATAGAAGACCGGCAAATGGTCAGTCGGAACGTACCCGACAAATCGCACTTTTGATTCGAGTGACAGATCGCGAACCTCCTGCAGAACTCTGTCCGCCATCCAGTCCTGCTTGCCAACAACCACAAGCTCGTGGGGAAAATCTTTGCCCGACAAAATAGCCAGAGCCTCGACCAATCTTTCCAGATTCTTGCGCGCGTTTATTCGACCTACATACAGAATGAACGGGGCGCGTATATCGTAATCTCTGGCAAGCGTCTCCCGGCAGCGATCCACGTCCAGCTGACGAAATTCCTGACGCGGCGCTTCGTAAATCACAGTTACGCGCTCGGGATCAACATGGTAGCGGTCGACAATATCATTCTTGGAAGACTGCGAAACCGTAATGATGTGATCGGAGCGACGAGCAGACCAAGGGAACAGGATGCCAAATTGCATCCGTTCCATTGGACTGTAGAATTCGGGATAACGTTCAAACAGAATGTCCGCAATGGTGGTTACGGACCGAGAGCGGCAAAACGGTGGGAGGATATACTGCGCGTGGAATATGTCCAGGTTCTCCCTGCGACACTCGAGCGGGAAGGCGAGCGGAATGCGAAGAAACGGGTTGGCCGGCCAGATGCGCTTTACGCGAAACCGTTCACACGATGGGATCTGCTTCTCACCGTCGGGGTTTGTGAAATAAATGACGTAGCGATTGCCGTTTGAGGGATGGCAGGCCAGTGCGCGAAGTAGCTGCACATAATAACTTTCGTTTCCTGCGGACTTACTTCCCAGCGCATGAGCGTCGATACCGATTTTCATGATTTGGCGTCGCGAATTTTCCTATCCGCCCGCCAGTTGACGATCAAAAACACTGCAGTCCAGGCTGTCATCAAGCCGCGCCGAACACTCCCACCGCGTTCTGGGTTGTATGCAATGGCTCATACAAGCCCAATTGGCGGTCTAGGGCAGGTTTTTCTCCGCGCACGAGGCGCTCAAAATAGTCCTCGTATTGATCAACAATGTGGTCCCACGTGTATTGCGCGAGAATACGAGTCGGCGCTTTCCGACGGTAGCGGGCCGCTTCTTCGGGAGATTGTTCGATCCGGCGCAAATGCTCGGCTAAATCTGAAGGATCATGAGCGAACAAGATCCCGCAATCAGCAACGACTTCACGATTGAATGGATTGTCCAGAGCCAAGATGCAATTGCCATATCCGAGAGCCTTCAGCAGCGCTGGATTGGTTCCGCCAACGCTGTGACCGTGGATATACGCAAAGCAGTTGCAGTGGAGTTCCTTGACGTGCTCGCTGTTGTCAACGTGCCCCAAAAAACGCACCCGAGGATCTCTGGTGCGCTTCAGAGAATCCACAAACTCGCTCCGGTAATTGGCGTCGCCCGCGATTACCAGAAGTTTGTCGCTCTTGCTCTGCTCGAAACCCTTTACGATCAGGTCAGCATTGTTTTCCGGAACCAAACGACTGGCGACCAGATAATACTGGCAAGGCTTAAGGCCATACTGTTCGAGTACGCTCGGATCAGTTGAGCTCTCGAGGTTGGCGCCATAAGCGATCGAGACCGATCGCGTGCCAAATTCTTGAAGATAGATCTGCTGCATGGCAACCGCATCTGTAATGACACCATCAGGACAAATCGTTCCCGCGAGCCGAGCATTCAGATAAAAGTATTTCCGTCCGAGTTGACTCCATTTCGACCGCCTCCATTCCACACCGTCGACGTTGATGGCGACCTTCTTTCCAAAAAGGCGAGGCACAATGCAGTGCAACGTATTGGCCACGTTCGTGACCAGCATGACGTCGACATTGCGGAAGAGAACATCGAACACGCAAAATAGTGTGTGACTCGGGGTGGTCAGGTTCTTGGTTTCAATGCTCGGGAGGTAAACCAACCGGACCCCGCGGTATGTCGCTGGTCGATCTCGGAAGAGACTTCTCCGACAATAGACGATAACGTCGTGCCCCCGTTCCACCAGGCGGGGCGCCGAGTTCTCCGAAGAAGGTTTCCGTTCCACTATAGGTGCTTGGTATTCCTCTGCCGCCAAATAAAGCAATGCGCAATTTCGATATTCCTCCCAACTCTTCTGAACCGCAGCCGGCGATTCCACGAAAGTCTACCACCTGAGAACAGCGATGGCTGACTTGCCTACTTTACTTCGGACTTTTCGTTTCATTGACAGTGTCTCTACGAAGTAACCTCACTCGTAAACTTCTTAGGAGCCCCGAATGCGTCGGGCAACGTTGAAACATCCGGGCGCAGCAGCATGCGCCAAAATGCTACTACTCCGGATAACAGGCCCCAGCAGGAAGCAAAATCTCGGCGAAGTATCCTGGCAATCATGGTGCGAGGAATGTAATAGCCGAAGAGAGCGGGCCAACAAGTCAGCCAGTGGTAAAAACGGGCGTGCTTATGCATAACCCACAATGTATTGCGCATAAACATGAAAAACCGGAGCCGCTCGCCAACATTCCTGCGGAGATCCACGCCCTCACGGTGCCAAACCCGCGCCGCAGGTACGTAGCGAATCAGATACCCGGCCTCGCGGACGCGCAGCGAAAGGTCGACATCTTCAGAGTTCGCAAAAATCTTGGCGTCAAACAAACCCACTTCACGGAGAGCCTTGATGCGCAATAGCATTATGCAGCCTGTTGCCCAATCTAAGTCCCTAACAGAATCGTATCGACCTTCGTCCTGTTCCCGACGACCGGTGTGCAACGCCATGCCTGTCCATTGGCTGTACGTACCTCCTGCCCACCATAATAGGTCGCGAGGGTCGTAATAATAGATCTTCGGTGAACAAACAGCAACTTTCGGATCGCGATCCGCTTCCTTCACCAATTCGGCGAGCATGCCTGGATCGACAACCGTATCGTTATTGACCAACAAGATGTAATCGCGCCCTTGTTCTTTGAGAGCTTCTTCCATGCCGACATTACAGCCCGCAGCAAAACCAAGGTTTTGTTTGTTGGCTATAACCTGCATGTCCGGAAACTCCCGCTGAATTGCCTCTGCGGAATTGTCGCTAGAACCGTTATCGACGACTGTAATGCTAAACTTCACGCCGGTCATGGCTAGCAAACTGTGCAGACAATCCACCGTCATGTCGCGCCCATTCCAGTTAAGCACGACAACGCGCACGCGCGGATTTAAATTAGCGGAGGCGGACTGGTCACTCACGATTTATCTTCTCGAACCGCACAAATCCCTGGGTCCACAGGTTCCTTGAAAACTCTGTGACATTAAACGCTGCCAATCGACCCCAGGGGAAAGTGAACGCGCATCCAGGTGCGTGGCGATTCCGGGAACTGGCACCCACAGTTTTAGCCTCTTGCCGAACACAATCTGACGCCAACAGTACAACCAGGCCTTGACGATAATCTTCCATTCGAACGAGCCTCCGAGGAGGCTGCGAATCAGGAAGAATGGATTGCAAACCCGCTGCTTCGTTAGACTCAGCCACAAGGAACTGTCAAAGTTACCCCTGACATAGCTCTGGAAGACAGCACGGTAGCGGCCGAGCGTCTCCTTGCGAGTAAGGAAGGTTAAACAGGTCGACGAAGCCGTCCTCCAGTGACGCCCAGAGACGTCTTTATCCACTTTGGCGTGCGATGCAATGCAAGCCGATAACAATCCAAGTGGTCGAAGGGGGAGCACAAAATCAACTTCCGGATCCGCCCTTAAGAACTCGATCATGCTGGAAAACTGTTCAGCGAGATAGAAATAATCGTCTTCCGCAAAATAGATCAAGTCGGCGTCGGACTGCTCAAGAAGAACCTCAATCTGGTTGGCAAAGGTCCGGTGGTTTCCAGCATTGTCTAACTTGAGAACGGCCAATTCCGATTCGTCGAAATACTTGCGGAACAATGCCTCGTATTCAGCAGGACAGCCATCCAGTATCGCCCACATCTTGACGCGCAGGCTACCCAGCGACTCCTTGAAGGATTTTAAGCAGACTTCCGAAAGTGAATACTTGTCGTCTCCGAAACCCAGATCCAAGGCTGGCCCGGACACTTTCGGATAGATGCGGTAAGCTACGGCCAGGTCATAGTTGCCGGTGCGAGTCATTCTTGAGCGCTCTGTACAAGCCTGCCGCCATCCGAGGCTACCGTTGCCGCAGCCGCCAAAAGGCCAAGATGGATCCAGGTGAATGTTAGGAGCGTCGCCTCAGTGGCTTGAAATGTGATTGCATAAAGCAATAGACCGGCTGAAAGGGCCACGATTGACACTTTGGTCGAACGATTGGCAAATGCGAGTGCCGTATACGTGGTCCTTGCAAGAAAGCCGAGGAAAGCCAGGAAGACAGCTAGTCCGACTAGTCCGGTATCATGGACCACGCGCAACGGGCTGTTGCTTATCCAACCGGTGTCCTCGTCCTCATAACTCACAGGCAGTACGTCAGACATCTTAAAAAGCAGCTGAAAACTCGCTGTTCCCGATCCAAAGATGGGATGCTCCTTAACGTCATCGAGGGCAGCGCTCATTTGAATTAACCGGCCGAAAGTTGAAGAGTCAGCCGCCAAGTCCGTCGACAACTCACCGGTTTGAATTGTGGCGAATCTCGCCTTCACATATTCAAGCACGAAGGGGCTTAGCATCGCTAATACAAGTCCAACTCCAATTGCCACCGGCAACAACTGTCGCAACCGAACGTGTCCTTTCTTGGCAGAAATCCAGAACAAGGCAAAAATGGGAATGGGCAGCCCCAACAACACCGACCGGGCCAAACTGAAGAAGGCTGCGACCAAACCAAACATGACTCCCCATCCGTACCAGGAGCGTCTGGGTTCCTTGCTTAGCAGGAAGAGGGCCAAGAACATGACGGCCGTGCAAGCGGTGTAGCTACCGAACAAATTGGCCTCGTACTGAGTGCCATACGTTCCGGGAATCGAACCGTATTGACCTACCTCAACCCCCCAGCTTGTACCCCAAATATGGTTGGAAATAGAAGCTAGAATGCCATAAATGGCCTCAAGGGCTCCGACGCAAAGCAAACCCTTAAGTGCCAGCCAAACTTGGCGATCGTTCCTGACCAAAACACGCACCAAGAAATATGGAGTTACGACGAGAGCGTTAAGGGTAGCCCAAACCAGCGTCTTGCTTGGCTGCGGAGAAGTCACTAAGGACGAGAAAAAATTCAATCCCACATAGGCTATAAGCCAGTAGTCAAAGTTTCTTAGTCGCAGGTTCAGATCAACTTGCCTTCTTGATAGCTGCACTACGATCGCCACAATAGCTACAGAAGTCGCTATGTGTTCAGGACGCACGTGGAGACCGAACACCGTGGCATTGAACATTGGCATAGCTGCGCCAATGGCCAGCATCACAACACAACCGATCGGCCAATCGCTGCAAACTATCGCCACCGTGGCAAGAGTCACTCCAATAGCAAGAATCAGGAAACCGAACTGACTAAGGTCCTCAGTAATAAACAACCAGGCGAGAACCAGCATCTCGCCCGCTAGAAGCGCCGTCTTGGCCGTCCGACGAACAAATACAAGCGTCATAAGATGAAGCAGATTCTAGCGCTAAAAAAATCAATCTTGCTTAGATAGAGGGTATCGTGGCGGCGGAATCTCTGTTGAAACTCAAACTAAACTCACGCTCAGTTTCGCAATTCAACCCCGTTACTGGCGATAATCAAGCTAAGGAAGCAATCTCCAGGGAAACGAAACTCGCGGGGCATTCATCCCCTTGTGCTCTGGCAAAATCCGTAGGATTTAAACCGGCAATCCTCAGTAGCGAAAAGCGCTCACCCTTCGCGACTAACCTTGCCCTCCGCGGACAGCGGGTTCGGGCTTCGGTGATGGCAAATATTCCGTCGGTCGAGGCATCCCCACTTCTGATGCGCCAAAGATAGGCAAGGAACTATGCGCCACCAACTTCGGACGACGCGAAAAGGAGAACATGCTGTGAGTATGGGAAAGATACGTAGTATCCACAGGCCGCCCAAAGACCGTCAACGCTTTCGTGTCGGGTATAACGAGTCTCTTCGCATCACAATCCTGCAACATGCTAGGCCAAACTTCGACCTCGGTGAAGTAACGGGACAAAAGAACTTTAAGCTCCGAAGCTGTGAATTCATGGGTATGGTACGGATTCGTTCCCCTTGACAATTGGCGATTTGGCGTAGCGATGAAACACATGCCACCCGGCCGTAAGACTCGGATCAGTTCCTGCAAGCTTTTCTCCTGATCCCTGAGGTGCTCAAAATTCTCCGTACTGACCACCAAGTCCACCGATTGCGGCTGCAGTTGCAATGAATGGGCATCCATCACGAGAGTTTGCGTTTCCGGATACCGCTTGCGTGCAAAACGGATGGCGCTCTTCGACAAGTCGATCCCAACAACGCTTTTGGCTACAGTTCGAAGGTAGGCTGCGCCATAGCCCGTGCCACAGCCGACGTCAAGAACGTCCTTGTCTTTTGCAAACTGCTCTAAGAATTTGTAGACTTTGAAGTGGTTTTGGAAGTTTGCATCTGGAAAGTCGGGATTCACTCGTTCGCCTGTATGCATATACCCCGTTCGGAAAAAGTAGACAGCTCGACGCGGGATGCTCAACAAAAGCCACAGAAAATGTCTCAATGCCACCTCACCGAAGTGCGTCTCTGGCAGGGTCTACATAACGATCAAGGCTTGATTACGGAATCGACCGTGCCAAAGTCACTCAGATATTTATCCACAAACTCAAACTCTGGTCACGTCTCAGCGTCGCAATTCGCCTCTACGCCCTGACGTACTACTGCGGGTAAGGGAACGGCTCCGCCAGGCAAAGCAGCGATGTTGGTGGACGACGGCACAAACTGAAACTTGGCCCCCCGTCGCTTGCCCCAGTAACCGTACCGCCAAAGTAGGGGAGCCGTTAATGCGGAAACCAGGGTCCGACTCGCCCATGGAAGATCCGCCGATTTATCAGCAATTCTGGTAGGCCCACGCTTCAGCTTGTCCGGGTTACTCCCTAGCATGTGTTGAGGTCCAAGTTCCGCCATGGATTCCGCGATAAACGGGGCTTCCACAACGCGGTAGCCCAAATCCCCTGCAATTTGGAGGGTTGCACTTCTAGGCGCTTTTACGAAATCCTCGTATCGCAATGTGCGCCACTTAGGTACGCAAGTGCGCAAGTATTCTGTCCCGAAAGTCACCAACAACCAACGCTTGGTCATGCGAAGTTCGGACGTCTCAGGTATCCATTCTTTAGGTCGCCGACTGCTGGCTACAACACTTCGAGGGTCGCGCACTAGATAGACGACGTGCAAATCGACGTTCGGAACCCATGACAATAGTTTCGCATGAAGCGGGCTCTTGGAAGAATCCACGATCACTTCGGCTCCGGAACGTTGAACGATCGCGTCGTAGAAATTGCCTACCGAGCTTATCAATTCACGTGTCTCCTGGGGATATAGCCGATGGTAAGACCCCAGCAAAGGAATTCGGCGTAATCTCAACCAACGTGGGCCAAAGGGTACCTGCTCGGCCGGCCGGGATATCCCCTGCCAGAAGGAGCACGCTTTCACGCTTACTCCACACCCGCAGGGAACACGACTGCGCGACGTTCCGCCAAAAAAATGAAGAAGGCCCTCGCCGATGGCAAAAAAACCGGGAATATCTCCGAGAAGTCGAGCCAGCAGAGTGCTGCCACACCGATTCGTACCAGCGATGTATAAGACCTTGATGCGACCCATTGATTTTCACGCCCCCTTCTTGCACATTCACATGAGCAAGCATGAACGGATACACCCAGATTCGACGAAGGGGAATCTTTGTTCGCGACCGAAGCAGCGCTGATCGAAACAACATGGTTCGCGTAACAGGCGACCCCTTGGCGGCCGGTAACAAAACCCCGCCCCAAATACACGGCCTATCAAATTCTTGCTATCTTACCAAAAGCACTCGACGAGTCTACTGCAAAAAACTCGCGCTTTGAATTGACCTCGACAACGACTCACTTACGCTGCGTCCTCAACGACCACACGCTCTCGTTGAGCCAGCATAATAACGTCCATAGCCAAATTTGGAAAGATATCTCCCGTGATCGCCAGGAATGGAAGCTTGATGTCACTAATATAACGCTGCGGAATAAATGGAACCCAATTGCCGCGATGGAGAATTACACGGAAACCATGGCTCCTCAACTGGCTTCTCAATATTCTCGGCGTGTAGGCACGCACATGTCCACTGCCGGCGAGATTGTAATTGACCCAGATTGGGTATATCCCTAGCGCGATGCGCAGCCGGTTCTCGAATGACACAAGATTAGGCGTTGTGATCAGTACCCTGCCTCCAATGCGTACGCAACGTCGCAATTCCGACAGGAATTTGTCCGTGTCCACAAGATGTTCAATTACCTCACCCGCAAAAATCAGGTCAAAACTTTGATCTTCGAACGGGAGAAAATCGGCGTTGAGATCGCAATACTTCGCATCAACTCCTCGCTCGCGTGCAATTTCCAAGTGCTCCCGATCGATGTCAATTCCCGAGCATTTCCAACCTCGCGATTGCCAAAGGCACGCCCAGTCGCCAGTGGAACAGCCGATGTCTAGCAATTTGCCGACAGGCAGCGCATCTATAATCTTCACACACTTCTTGAGCCGACTTTCCCGCAATTCATATGTGAATTTAGTAGAGTTGTTGTACTCGCTTATGCTCGTCATAGGAAAAAACTTCACAGCCTGCGCGGGCCATGCAAGCGTTAGGCTCTCGGAGACTGTTACTCTTCGTTTCGGAAGCGTTTACGTCGCAAGGCCGTCAGCCCACCCCAAGGCAGGCGTGCGAGAACTCTGCGTCCGTAATTGACCGCTGACTGATGCACATTTTGGATCAACAACTTGGTGGGGTCGTCGTAGCTGATGTTCCGCCAACGCTCTTCCGCCAGAATCCACAAAGCTCCTAGCCCAAGACAGACGAAAGTCGAGGCGAGAATCAGAACGAGCCTCGGAGGAAACGATTTTGTTTCGGGCAAGTTCGCGGGATCCACGACGTTTAGCACTGGCGTTTCGCGAGCTTCTTCCATGTGAGCTAATTCATATTGAGTCGTCAGCAACTGGAAAACAGTCTCCTCAACCTTGACTTCGCGGTACAAATCTGCCCATTCCACCCCCAGCAGGGGCAACTGTCGAATGGGGGGGTAGAGTTGCTGGTCGTTTGCCCCAGAGACATGAGACGGAGGCCCGTCGGCGGCTCCCCCCATCTGCTGCAGTTTTCTCTGCAGTTCACTAAGGCGCGCTTGCGCGGTGCGCACGCGGACATTATTACTTGTATATACCTGCTGCAAACCCTCAACTTCGGACTGGGCGGCGATCACTTGGGCTTCCAGAATGGCGCCGGATTCGACCATGGCACGCGTTTGCTCAGGCAGGTCCAGCGTGGCATTCTTGCTCGAATATTGGCTGAAGTTCTTTTCCGCCGTTTCGAGGTCTTTTCTTACCTGGACCAATCTCTGCTCAAGAAACAAGCGCTGCTGCCCGGCTGAAGAAGTGGTAACGTGGGCCAACAAATTATTTAGTTCTTCGATATAACCTTGAGCGAGGTCGCGCGCTCGCTGGCGATCATGATCCGTCACCGAAAGCGTGATAACAAAGCTCTTCCGGTCTTCGGTGATATCTGCGCGCTTTTCGAGGATCTTTCGCGCAGCTCCCATGGAACCGACGTGGTAAACCTTCATCAGGTTAAAGCGTCGAACCAAATTTTCCTGCACCGTGCGACTCTTGAGAAGCGCCACATACAGCGCGCCATTGTTCTTGGTGCCCAAGGCCTCGCCAGCCATATCGAGTAAGCTCGAGGAAGAGGAACCAGCAGAAGAAGAACCGCTGATACCCGCCAGGGCAGAAAGCATGCCACCGGTGTGCGGAATCGAGTCGGAGGGCAGAACCCTAGTAATGGATTCAAACTTATTCGGAATCAAGAACGCTGCTAAAGTGCTCAAAATTAGCGCGCGTATTCCGACCTTAGCGAGCAGGTGCCGCTTGTGCCAAATCTTCCATAAATTTCCGACTGTTCCGGTGCTGGATGGAGGACCACCGCCATTCTCGGTGACGCCGTTCGAAAGAGGCTCCAAAATGTCTCGAGTGCTCACGATGGTTTCGGTAGAAATACTTTGCATTGAGGCGACTTGGTTCGCGGCACAGCTCTGAGGGCAATGATTGACGACTAGAATCGGCCGCTCAGCCTACGTCTCAGTCCTTTATTGGCAGAATGCCCTCGTTGCTTCTGGCAAATTCAAGCAAAATCCAAACAACTCCGGCGGAAGCCCTCAGATCCCTCGCATCGCAAAAACCGACGTGTGAAGTATGATCGCTAGATCCATGAAAAAATTGCGATGCTGAAGGTAATAAAGATCATACTCGACATTCTGGTGAATGAGATACGCACGGTCTCCGCTCAGCTGCCATAATCCCGTAATTCCGGGTTTCACGTCCAGCCTTTGCCTTTCTCGGTCGGTATATTGCTGCACGATGAAAGGCATTTCGGGTCGAGGCCCTACCAACGACATTTGACCGAGCAATACATTCAGAAGCTGAGGTAGCTCGTCGAGGCTGGTTCTGCGCAGAAATTTTCCCACGCGTGTAATCCGGGGATCAGTTGGCGCAATGGGAGAATAGTCATAGGGCGATGCGTTGGAGTACATCGTACGAAACTTGAACATGTTGAAGTGCTTTCCATTTTGTCCCACTCGTTCCTGGCAGAAGAGCGCTGGTCCCCGCGAATCCAGCTTGATAATCAATGCCAGCAGCAGAAAAATGGGCGAACCCAGCACCGTCAACGCAAGCGAACCCAAAAAGTCGCTGACTCTCTTTGAAAGTTCATAACCGAACCGGCGAACCGGTTTACCCAAAGAGGCAAGCAAGATGCCGTCTAAGTCTCGATAGTCAATCCAGGAATCGGAAGATAAGAGATGGCTCGCGACAAAGAAACTCTGACGTTCGCGCCCAAAGCCTCGTCTAGAGTTCGAACGAATTTCTCGCGTCCGATGGACGGAATCGCGACGATCACCAAGTCCACTCCATAAGTCGAAATCATCTCATCATTCACTGGGCCCTGAATGATCGGCATGGAGCGGCGTCGTTCATAGGCCATTTCAAACAATGTGGTCCCAGCTTTACTTGGATCATCGTCAACAATGGCAACCGGATCCAGCCCGAGTTTCGGAGACCGTTTCAGCACCGAATAAACACGTCGCCCGGTGCAACCAGCGCCGTAAATCAGCACTTTTTCGTTCCCGTAACCACGGGAGTGCAATTTGTGCACAAACAAATACACCAGACTCTTTTGCAGGAACAGCAACAATGGAACCAAGCCAAGACACACAACCAGGAGCCAGCGGGAAAATAAGAAACTGGTGAAAAAGCTTATTGCCAGCACAAGCAAGAAGGCTTCGGCCAGGACTCGCAGGATCTGCTCGGTTTCGCGTACACGCAGCAAACTATTTCCTCTGCGATAGGCTCCCACCCGATCCAACATCAAAACAAGAATGATCGCAAATAGAAATGCCACCGCCGTGACTACTCGAATGGGATAGTAAACGTGCCTGCCGATCCCTAAGGAGTCATAAATCACATACCCCAGCGTCACCCCCACGGTGATCGTAATGAGGTCCGCTATCACTTCACAGAGAACGATGAACCGGCGGAAGTTCACCGGTGCGCCGCGCCTTTCGGCCGGCCTCAACAGTTGCAGGTTAAGGGCGAGGGATTCTTCAACCAACGTCTGCGGAGACTTTTTTAATTCGACGGAAGAGTGCATATTGTCACTTCTGTTTTATTCGATCTCTTTGCAGCGACTACTTCAACACCGATTAACGCGCGAAATATGGACGCCGCTCGTTTGATCGGCCAATCGACCTACTTACAATAGAATGCCTGAGAAACTCTTTCAGCCGATACTGTAATCGGACTTTCGTCGTCCGAGAGAGCTCGGAGGTTAACTAACATTGTCCACTCTGGCGCATGCGGACCAATGCCCATGACGCCGCCAACGCTATCGGCAAAGGCCCCAAGTGGCCTGAGGTTTGAACCAACGGACATTCTATACTCCCCGGTCACTTACACTAAATGCCAGTGGGGATAAAATGTCATTTGGACGGATGCCGTTATATCGGATTGACGCGCCGGATTTATAACCGGGAATCTCCACTGCTCATATTGAAAAAGACCGGAAACAGAAACGTCGCGCCCCAGCATGAACTCGCTTTGGCGGAGTAGTCGACCAGCCGGCCACCTTCGATGAACGCCGGGTGACACGGTTTGCAACCGATAGCCGAACTGCAGCGTGTCGCGGTGCGAGAACGAGTAGGTTAGCCAACCCTGTCCACCTCGCCCAGCTCGACCAATCCAACTCCCCAGCAAATTGCCATCATTAGTGTAACCAGAACGATAACGATCGGCATTGTAGTAAACCCACCCGGAGGAAATTCCGTGGTTCGCGATATGTTGATGCCTTCGGCACGAAACTGCAGCTTCGGAATCTTCGGTAGACGCGGCATGTAGATGCCGGGATTCACGTTGGCGCGCAATGAACCTATGGGCGAAACTTCATCCCATGTCATCGAATCCAGGTAAAGAGTCAACCAGTTTCTTACGCCTGGTATCCGGTAAGTGAAGTCAGCAGCTGAGAGTCTTTTGCCGGGATTTTTCGCCAGATTCGGCGTGTGGATATAGTAGGTGTTGAAAAAAGTGCCGAACGTGACCGGCAGCCCCGGGCCGCCGAACATGGCGGCGATTCCCATGCCGAACTCAAGATTTGGAGTGGGTTGAAAACTGATTTTCTCTCCGTGAATAAAGGGCTGGGGCACAATTTTTGGACCAACGACACCGGGATAACCGGGGTACGATTGGCATGTCGGCACGGTACACAGCTCCCATTGCTGTCCAGAGAGCTGTCCTATAAAGAATTCCGAGCGGAAAGGCCCGAGAATCCGTGAGAGCCCGGGGATCTCGTGCGGAGAGACATCGTCAACCTTAAGCGCTGGGAATGGAGCGGAGTTGTTGCTCATCAGCAACGAACCCGATTCGCCGGGACCAAGCCATTCGCTCTGCTCGCCAAACGTAAACTGCAAATTGTCTATGTTGAGCGAGACCGTGCTATTTAGAAGCTGAAATTGATTGACTTGCGCTGTGCCGTTAGGCAGTGGCGGTGTGCCATCGGCTGCAGCAGTCGCCGCAAGCACCGCAGGAGACTCGGACGGTATTGCAGGCGCATGCTGGTATTCACCCTGAAGATTAAACGCCACCGGCCCGAGTTCAGCTTCGGCGCTCACGCCCGTGATGTTATTAACACCGCTGCCGTACGGACGCCCATAATCGTTGATGATGGTTTGGCCAAAATGGTAGCCGTCCCGTAGAGGAGTGCCAGAAATTCCCATGACGCGGGTGTAAACGGAGTCCACGCTAGCGCCCACATTGGCGGCTCCGTCGAGGCGCGCAATCTCCGTTGCGAACTCTTCGTTCAGCGCCCGGTATATCTTCCCTGCTTCGCCCGCTTCCACTCCGTCATTCTGTAACTTGTCTCCGGCGTCTTCGACCATTCGAGCACACGCCATGCGGGTCCAAGGCCGCATCCCGAGCATGTTGGATTGCATATAACCCAAGGCGATCAGACGCTCTAAGGAAGGATAAATCCAGCTGTCGAGGGGGACATAAGGCGACGCCATGTAGTTCGGATTGCGAGGCTTTTCGCCGGTATTGTCGTGGAACAGGTTGCCCCACGGCGAGCCGCCGACCTCTGGGTCGTGATGCGCGCGATAGACTTGGCGGCCGAAGTACCAGCCCAGAGCGCTGCCTACGATTACATCCGACGGGAAATGCTGCTTGGCGGTGACGCGCGTGACCGTAATCGCCGAGGCCAACCCGTACGCTGCGGTTTGGCTGAGCCAACCGGGATACTCATGCGCCCAAACACTCGCGACGGACCAAGCGATGGCCGAGTGCTCGGAGGGGAACGAGGAACCTCCCTTGAAAAAATCCCCATTTCCACTGTCTTGGTAAGGACGTTGTCTTTGCGTCATTTCCTTGAACAGGTATGCCACGCCAGTGGCGTTGATGGCGGCCTCTCCAGTTAGAAGTCCAGCTTCCTGCAGATGATCGTTGTTGGTCATGTGCCCGAAAAGGAAAGACGCTCCGGTCAAACCGATCATGGAGTACGTACCGTAATCTGAGATGTGCAGGCTGGTTTGCATGTGACTTGGGTTGACTTGCTTCGACCACCAACTATCGCTTGCGATGAAAGCTGCTGTGATACCAGCCGCCGGCAGAATCCATTTGAGATCCTTTGTGCGGAAACGCGCCGGGCTGGTCCAGAACTGCTTTTGATCGCCTACCAAGTGCTTGACAAACGGTGAAATCAGCCGGTTTTCAGGATCCTCGCCAGGCTGCAGTTCGTAAGGGTCTTCAGGAGCGCTTGCCTTTGGCGATTGTGAAGCACTGTCCGGTACCGTGCGACTGTCAGACTTCCCGGTCGAAGCGGGCACACCGGAAGTAGCGGTTTGCCCAAAAGCAGAAGCCGTCATGGCGAATAACAGTGTTACGAGTTGAAAAATCGCACCGTTAAACCTCGAAAGAGTCAAACGACGTCCTACTTACTAGAAGTTCTTGGCGTATGAAGCGCTAATAGCAATCGCAGTGACAATCTGGGCGGCCGTGGCCGTGTTTTGCCATGCACGACTGATGGTGAATATCTTCTCCGGCACAACCACCATGTCTCCAGGTTGCATCGACGCACTCTCTGCGCCTCCGCCAAATAGGCCGCTAGAACCGCCAGCCACCGAGCCATCAGCCCGGATCACAAAGACACCCCTTTTGTTTGCAGTCCCGGTGGGGCCACCAGCTTGGCTGAGATACCATCCCGCGCTCTTGCCGGGCTTAAAGGTAACTCCGGTGGGGTTGTAAACCGCGCCATCCACCAGCACGACACTGGGCCTCTTCGGAACATAAATCGTGTCGCCCGATCGCACTTGTACATCGGACGGGGTATTCGTCCAATGCTTCAAATTGCTGGAGATGTGAATCACCATTCGCCCTTGCGGAGGAGCATTCTGCAGCTTTTGCAGGGTGACTTGATATTGTTCCACCGCGGCCTGCTTGGCTAACTGGTCTTGCTGATTCTGCTCGGGAATGCCCTTGATGTTGGCGGCTTCGCTTTGCACTCGATCCAGCAAGTCGGCGCGATTCTTTGCCTCCAGTTCTCTGATCTGTTGCCGCTCAAACACCGCTCCGTACGGGTAGGCATCGCATCGGAAGCCGCCCGCGCGCTGGATGATCGAGCTAAGGCGTTCGCCCTCCTGGATGCCGTAGGTGCCGGGGTGAACAACTTCGCCCGATACGGTGATCATCGCGCCGACATCTTTCCAACCGGTAAGCTGCTTGATCGCGAGAACGTCGCCGTCGCGGAGACGGACGTCTGCGTCTGGCTCATCGGCCATCGCTTTGGCAATCGGCACGGCCACGTGGTCAGCTGACAACTTTGCTGCCTTGCTCGATTTCGTAGCGCGTTAGGTCGGCTTCGCCGGTGTAGGCGCCGCGTTTAAAGCCGCCGGCGAGACGGACTAACCCAGCCGCGGTCATATCGTTGCCGAGCGGATACTTTCCCGGACGGGCGACTTCACCTTCAATCGCAACCGTGGGCGGGTCGAGCTTGTTGAGATCGCGGTGAATGAAAACTCGGTCCTTGGGCTCAAGCTCGATATTGTCCTTCGCGTCGCCTTCAAGTGCCTTGCCAAGATTCACGTTGATCAACTTCCAGCTTGCCATCGCTGGTTTTGCGAAAGACTTGGGCATCAGTCGAGCAGAGCGTCGCGAGTCGTTCCGCCCGCCAGGTATACTGCGTCGCGGAGGTGGGCCACCCCATTCGTCAAATGGTCCCCGGGATCCCGTACCTCGCCGGTAACCGTAATTACTGGCGGATCTTCGAAGTCGAATCTGTCCGAAGACGCGAACGATATCAAAAGGCTTCAGTACAAGATCCTGATCTTTGCCCGCGAGTGCATCGCCCAAATTGAAGGTCAGTACCTCGGGCGCGAAGTCAGGCTGGGACAGGCGGATGATCTCGGCGTGAGTGATTGAGGGTTCGGGCAGTACATCCTTGTAGGACTTGATGAGGTCGGTGACTTTCATACCGTCCGTGTAGGCAAACTTGCCGGGACGGGATACGTGGCCGTCGAGGTAGACGGTTTTGTCCGCGTAAGGCAGGATCGGAGTGATCTTGATCTTGTCTCCGTCTTGCACGGCAAAATCCTCGAGCGCCTTGTTAACGCTGGCGTCGCTATCGGTCTCGGGAATGTCCAGACGCAACATGGTGCGGTCCTCGTGACTTTCCACGCGTTCCACATCCACATGGCGCAAAGTTCCGGAAGGTAGAACACCTCCGGCGAGTTCCAAGACTTCTGCGAGACCCTTTTCACCATTCAATTCATAGATCGCGGGCCGTCGAACCATGCCCTCGATCGTGACTTGGCCCTTCAACGGCGGTACTTGGATTGTGTCTCCGGCCTCGAGCCGCTGCACATCGCCACGAACGCCGTGGAGCAAGAGGTCGTAAAGGTCGACCTCCTGAATGAGCTGTTTACCTCGATAGTGAAGGACAACCCGCAACGAACCTTCCGAAGTGGGGCCGCCCGCGAGATAGAGAGCGTTCAGCGGCGTCGAGAGTGAACTTACATCGTAAGGTCCGGGACGCTCGACGTCGCCAGTCACATAAACCCGAACCGTGCGAATACGCGAAAGAGAAACATCGGCATCGACGCCACGGAACTGGCCGCGCAGAACAGTCTGCACAAGATGTTGCACGTCGCCCAAGCTCCGTCCAGATACTTCGACCGCTCCGACTTCGGGCAACGCAACGCGGCCTTCGCGATCCACTACGCGCTGCAGCCTCTGCGAGATTCCTCCGGTGAGACTAATCGTCAGACCGTCGCCGGGGCCGACGACGTAGTCTGGTCCGGCCGGTAAATCCATGGGAAGTTCATCGAGGTTCCCCGTCCCATTGAGGAAAACATCTTCTCCGAAACGCTCGAGCTCGGGGCGAACGCCTCGAGTACTGGGCGTACAAATCATAGAGCGAGGGCACATCCGCATACGGATTGGGGCGATGACGCAGCATCGGCTGCTGGGGCGGTTTGGGATATGAATACTGTTGCAGCGGAACTCGCGTCTGATCTTCAAGGCGTGCCTGTTGAGGAAATCCAGAAACTCCGTTTTGGCCTCCGAGCAAAGAGCCAATCGACGAGCCAAAAGAGGAACCTAAGGAAGAACCTAGCGAGGAATCGGGGGACATCGACAAACTCGAACCGCCTGCACCGCTCGCCCCCATCCCTTGTCTCGACATTCCTGAAGAGAGACCGCCTGCCGATAAACCTCCTCCCGAGAGACCGCCTGTCTGGCTTGCGCTCAACAGACTGGGTAGTTCATCGGGCTGGATGCTCGCCATCTCGCTTTGGTCGGTGTCCATACCAAAGTAGCCTTGGGATGGCTGCATTTGCGTCATCTGAAGTTGACGGCGGTAATCGGTGGAAGGCGCCTGCTCCGGAGCCTGCGATGGTGGATATTGTTGTTGAGGGTACTGCTGCTGCGGATACCGCTGCTGACCGGAATACTGCGACGCCGGGTTTTGTTGCGGCGAGAGTGTTTGGTTGTATTGTCCCTGTCCAGCAGAGTAAGGCCCCGGGCCGTAGGGAAGGTATTGGGTCAGGTAACAATCCCAATCGTCACCATGCTTCAGCCAATACTCCTCCTCCTGGCTCGGAGTGCGCTTCGTGCTCGCGATTGATGATGATGGCTGATCTGGTTGCTTGGCGGCGAGAGCCTCGGTGCCGGTTGGCACGGGCTGTCGGCACGGCAAGTTTCGGGCGAGTTCTTCGCGCGTGGGTTTCGCTTTGATGTAGGAACGATCGACGATTTCGTGGGTTGCGATTACCCGGATGTTGTCATCTTGCCGAATCAGATCGAACAGAGCGTCATCGGTAAGGTCATTGGGATCGAGTATTCTTCCCTGCTCGAAGGCCTTTCCGAACCAGCGCCTTCTTGACTTGGAGCAGCAATCCCGGTTCCTGGCGAAGGACGAAGAGAATTCTGTCAGCTGAAAGCGAAACCATCTGTTCCGCTTCGTGTTCCGCGCGAGAGTTGGCTTGATCGATTGCGGTACTGCGGCTGTAGGACGCCGGTTGTTGACTCCAGGCGGTCGCAGAGAACACCATTCCGATGCAAAGCAAAACCACTTTCGGCGAACGATGAACGATTCGGAGAAAGTCTACTCATAACACCTCTGCGCGGCTGCCAGCAGCCGAAATTTTCTGATCTCTTTTCTGATCTTAGGAGCGACTCGCGATTGGTTGCGAAGGCATGTCAGCAAGGCTCGACATCTGCCTCATCTACTTCCACTGCGACCGAACGCATGATCAGATCGATGGAGAGCACTACGCGGAACTTATCTTTCCGGCGGACCAGGATGCCTTGCGCTCCCGCGAGCGGGCCATACTTCACGCGCACTCGACGTCCAACTTTCAAATAGGGGTGAGGTTCCGCGCGAACGCCGCCGGCCAACCCGTTGTTCAGAGCCTCGATCTCACTGTCGGGAAGCGGAGCCGGGTGACCGTTGAAACTCACAAACCGAACCACACTCGGTACCTGCAGCACCCGCAAGCGATCTTTCAAATCGAGGTGGACGAAGACATAACCTGGGAACAGCACAAGATCTAATTCCTTGCGCCGGTCCTTCCATCGACGAACGCTCCGATACACAGGCAAGAAACAACTTACCCGTCGCTCTTCCAATTGTCGGGCGACTTGCTTCTCATGACGCGAACACACGTGAGCCGCGTACCAATGAGATTGCAGTGACGCTGCCGAATGCAGAGTCTGGCTGCAAAGATTCGGCAGCGACAACGGGATCAGAACTCTCCGTCAAACTCGACAACCCCTGAATCGTAGCCCGCTAGCTACAGCTTCGCCCCCTCACTTACAGGGCATCTGTGAGCTAACCCGCATTGAATCCGTTGGTTTACTGGTTCTGCGTACTGCGCGGCGCCGTTACACATTACGCTCAACCCAATTCCTGATACAACCAACGTCGTATCCAAACCCCACTCAACGCACGAAGTCGCGGAGAGGTGAGCGCGATCGGCTAACGACTTCGCGACTTGGAGAACTCCCGATGGGCAGCCACACGCTTTTCCTGACTGCCTCTCATTTTGACTCCGTCTTATTCGTAATCCGCATCCGCGCGTTCTAAATTCCAACCAACTCCGGCTTGCTTCGCAAAACACCTAAGATACCCTGCTCGGATGATTCGACAGGCATGGAACGGATATCCACAAAAGCCCAATAAAAGATGCCGCTGTTCCGTTCTGCGGCCAGCGCAAGAATCTTCATTTCCGGATAACGGCCCAGCAGAAACCCGCTCAAACCCGGCCGGACTTCGGGGTTCTCCAACGCGATGATCAAATAATCAGGACGCGTGCGTTCAACCAGCTCCGTGATTTCCGCTTCGTCCTGGGTTTCACCGACCACTTCGATATCGGGTTGATCCCCAATCGTCGCAAGGACCAAATCCTTCATCAAGCGCGGCCGATTTGCGACCAACACTCTGATTTTTTGCACGATCCTCTCCGTGCCGGGCAGTATCTCCTGTTCTCTGCAAAAAAGTAAGGCTCAAATCAGGCCCAGAGATTCAAGAAAGGTAGTACCAAGAAGATCCTACGGAACACGGCAATGCGCGTCCGTTTCTGCGAACAAAGAAGTACCGCAAAAGTACCAATGCCCAGATGCGGCATTGATCATGCGACTGCTCCAGGCATGCGGCAGAGCTCCACTGCTCCCAGCCGGTCAGCTCGCCCCAAGCTTGCGCAACATGCGATGAATGTGGTTCTTGACTGTCTGTTCCGAGAGATTCAACTGCGAGGCGATTTCTTTGTTGGTGAGTCCGCGGCTAATCATTTGAACAAGTTGCTGTTCCCGGCGCGTGAGGCCGAGATTGTGTCTGATCACAAAGCTGGCAGGCTGGGCGTTCTGATTCTGATTCGCCACGCGCTCGAACAGTGCCATGCAGAGACTGGGCGGACAAACGGCTTCATGATTGGCCACGGAACGAACCGCCGCCGCGACTTCCATGGCGGAAGCGTCCTTCAGCACGAAACCCACAATCCCATCCCGCACGGCGCGCAGAAAATTTCATGGGTCTGCCTCCATGCCGATCATGACCACTTTGAGGCCAGGGATCGCTGCGCGTACTTCTGAAATCAGGCGTAAGATCCGAGAGCGCGATCGCGGCGGAATCGGACAGCAGAACATCCGGACCGGCACTGCTGATTTGCGCGACAACATCAGGCGAGAAAGCGGACGCTCCAACTACCTGGATGTCGCTTTTCTTGCTCAAGATGCGCGTAAGGGCTTCACGCAAAAGCCGGTTCTCAGCCAATATGAAAACTTGTACGTTCTCTACAATCAGACATAACGACCTCTGCCACCTTCGCATGCGCCCCCTCACGCGATGTTTGTGGTGCTCTCTGTTAGAACAAGCTGTTTAATTTCACCTAAGGATATATGGTTTCTCCGCAAAATGCGAGAAGGATAGCAGTTAATATTTGCATCCCTCCGATCTCGTCAACATGCGTGGGCGCCCTAATTCCGGGACCCGAAATGCCGGTCACTGCATGCTTAATACGTTAACAAGCAATTTTACCAAAATTCTAAGGGTTATTCGTCAATGCCGAGCCTGATCGATACGCCAGCAGCCGAACGATGGGATCATTTCCAAGCACACGATTTGCGGACAACTAAAATCGAACCGCTAGGTCCGGAGGACAGGCGAAGGTTACGCCGCTCAAAGTCTGGTGACCCGGTCTTGATTTCGTCCGCCTGAAAGCGCCAACCGGAGCAGCCGCATCAGTCGGAAATCGGCTCCCACCCCAGAGCTTCCGCGAAAGAGGTATCAGACTTGGGGGTCTGCGGAGCCGTTTTCCGGGCGCGTACCGCGCCGATCAGGGCCTCCGCAAACGGCCGCAACCTTCCAATCGATGCTCCGCCTCGCAGACCGAACAGGAAATTAGTCTGGCTCGCTCCGCCATACTGTCCGCTAAAATCAGCAACAGCTCCAAAATAGCGGAAGGTACTTTTTCTCGGCGGATAATTCCAGCCGTTCAGGTTAGAACTCCTAGCTGAAAGTGGATCGCAGACAACGGCCGTGCTAAAAAAGATGCCTGACAACGCGATGCCCCCGCGTGCGTGTAACCAAAAAATACATCTCCATGGTCGGGAATTTGCGTTTTCGGGATCTCAGTTGAGGAGACTGCCGTTTTCTGGTCACTAACCAAGCTCATCCCTTTGCATCGCGGGAAGCGCGATACCAAAGGGACTTTCCATGAAGAACGTTGGCTCCTCCACGAATCGGATTGAGAGCGACCCGGACGGTATCAATCAGCAAACGGTTCTGCGTGTGTCCTCCACCCGTCGCACAACCTTGCTGTCCAAAAAATCTTCCCCGATCAGCCAACCTGTGCCGCCGAGCGGCGTCATCACAATGTCAATTTGGCCGACGCCGGTCAGGCAATGATGCGAACACGGAAAGGATCCGTCGTAATTCCACGGTGGCCTGTTTTTGTGCCGTATTTTTCAACGGTGACCTCACTCACTGGCCCAAGATTCCACTGCGTACTGTAGGCCGCATTCCACAATCCGCCTTCAGGCGACTCCACCAGTAATCCTTGGTTTTGGAAAACTCCAGCTTCTCCCCCTAGGATCATTTTGGATTTGGATGAAGCCGGTCAGTGCCCCTGAATCGGATGCCCGACATAGCCAAACCAATTGGGATCGCCGTCATTCCAGCCCGAACGTGTCCACTCGGAGAGGGATTGCATGTAGTCGCGCCAATAGTGATTAAACGGAATTCCATTTTCAGACACAACCCAATTGAAATCGGTGTGCACAACATAGGCCTGCTCGATCACAAGGAAGGTGAACGATTCGGTTAAAGCTCGCCCCAATGAAAGCCTTCCTGCTTGGCTACCTCTGGAGCGATCGTGGTCCCGCCGGAATCTGGTTGACTCTCTGTCGTGGTCCGGGAAATCGCTGCCAGCGGCACTCGAAGATCGATAGAGATTTTCTAAAGATGTAAAGATTTGATCGGGCTCAATCTCGATCTTTGTTGAGTAACTGCAGTCCTTAAGTGCGCTCCAGTTGAATCACAGCGAAACGAAGGCAATTGGCTAAAGCAGACAGGAGACAACAGCAGTACGAGAAAAACGGAACTGCTCAGGCTGACTCTCATCGTTCGAGAACCGCACATGATACCAGAAGCACTGCCTTTTTCGCGTAGGGACCACTATAGTTGAAACACAATCTGCAACGAAAGTTTCCAACGTGCGGTGAGAAATTCATCGTCGGCTCGCGCAAACTGTCGGATGGTTTTCATTTGACCGCGCCGCGGGGGAGTTTACAATCGTTTGGCACCTGATATGGCGTTGCTGACATTGGCCCTCGTGGCTCTACTCGTCTCTGCTGCTGGTTGGCTCGTGGGTTTACTGTGTGCTGACCGCCGTGGCCGGGCGCCGTTACCTGGCCATTTCTCCGCCGCCACTCACGGACCCGCCACCCATCAGCGTTCTGAAACCGCTTTGCGGACAAGACGACCATCCTGGAAGAAAATCTGCGCAGCTTCTTTACCCAGGATTACCTCGACTACGAAATTCTGTTTGCCGTCGACCGAATGGACGACCCCGCGGTGGCAATCGTGGACAAAGTACGGCGTGATTTTCCTCAGGGCCCGAAAGTTCATCTGATCGAAACCGGAGATCCAACCGTCCCCAACCGGAAGGCGCACAGTCTGGGGCGTGTAGTGCCGCGCGCTCAGCACAGCATCCTGGTCATGAGCGATAGCGACGTCCACGTCCCGCCTGATCTGTTGCGACGTGTCGCAGCTGAGTTCCAGGACCCGAACGTGGGTGTGGTCACCTGTCCTTACCGCGCTGTACCCGGGCAGGGATTTTGGTCACGACTTGAGGCCATCGGCATGAACACAGAGTTTCTGGCGGGCGTGCTTGTGGCGTGGTTGGTGGGCGAGATGAACTTTGCCCTTGGCCCAACTCTTGCCGCGCGCCGTGAAGTGATCGAAGCCATGGGCGGCTTCGGCGATCTTGGCAATTATTTGGCTGAAGATTTTGAAATCGGCAACCGCGCACCCCGGCTGGGATACCGCGTAGTCCTTTCTTCCTGTGTGATCGAGCACCGCATCGGCAGCCAAACCCTCAGCGAAAATCTGCAGCATCGCCTGCGCTGGGCGCGAAGCACGCGACGCTCGCGTCCCGTGGGCTATTGGGGACAGATCTTCACCAATCCTCTGCCGCTCGCATTGCTGCTTTGGCTGGCCGTCCCGAGGCTCTGGCCCTTGTTGGCGATTACGGTCTTTTTTCGAGCGCTTGCCGCATGGAGTACGGCGGGCTGGGTACTGCACGACCCGCTCACCGGCCGGAGATGGTGGCTAGTTCCCTTTCAAGATCTAATCAGCGTCTTCGTTTGGATCGTAGGCTTGTTCGGCAACACCATCAATTGGCGGGGACGTAGATACAAACTTTTGCGCGATGGCCGCTTTGAATTCGCAGGTAACGAACTAGGAAAAACGGAAGCGATTCACGGGTTGCGAGCTTCTCCAGAGTCATTTCGCCAGCCTGATATCAGGGCTCACAAGACGGACGCGAAATTGCTTTGACGGTGGAAGTTTATCAGTCACTCGGTCATAAGATTTCCTTTTGCAAACTTTCGAGAGTGAAGCGGACCTTAAATATCAATGAGGGGGTTTGATAACCTTCCTGGTGGATCAAACGAGGGAACGTCGAGCCGCCGCGGCCAGAGATCAGCGTGTGACGTCAGCTTTCCGAGTCTTTCGGCCGGACTGGATTGTTTTAGCCGCAGCTAGCCTCGTTTTTCTCGCAAATATCGGCAGCCCTCCGCATCTCATGGACGATGTCGATGCGGTTCAGGCGCAAGCTGCCCGCAACATGCTGTCATCCGGAGACTGGGTCACCGCGCGGCTCGACGGCGTCGCCTATCTCGAAAAGTCGCCGCTCAATTACTGGATGATCGCGGTTGCGTACCGCATCTTCGGCGTCCACGACTGGGCCGCACGACTTCCACACGCTCTGGCGGTGGTGCTCTTGTGCTGGATCACTTACCGCTTCGGGCGCTGGGCCTTCGGCGAGACCGCTGGACTCTACGCGGGCATCGCTCTCGGCACATCTGTCGGCCTCTTTCTGTTCACGCGCATTCTGATACCCGACGCCACTCTAACCTTGACGATCACCGGAGCCATCTGGGCGTGGCTGCGTCTGCTTGAGCCTGACAGGGAATCTTGGCTGCCGTGGTCCCTCCTGCTGGGACTTTGCCTGGGAGCTGGTCTGCTGCTGAAAGGCCTGATCGCCGCCGTCTTCCCTGTGATGGCGGCTCTCGTTTACATGGCTCTTACGCGCAGTCTGTTCTCGCAGACGACATGGCGTCGTCTTCATCTTGGACTCGCGATCGCGGTTGCCTTGGCCATCGCGGTTCCGTGGTATGCGCTGGCAACTCTGCGCAATCCGCCTTACTTTGTGTTCACGCTGCACAGCGGGCCGGGTGAATATCACGGATTCTTTTGGTTTTACTTCTTCAACGAACACCTGCTGCGTTTTCTGGGCTTGCGATATCCGCGCGACTACGACACTGTCCCCAGGTTCTGGTTCTGGATTCTGAATCTACTTTGGATCTTCCCGTGGTCTTTCTATTTCCTCTCTGCGCCGACCCTCGACTACAAGCCGACTTCTCGCGCAGGCAGAACAAGGTTGATGGCACTTTGCTGGATAGGCGTCGTGATGTTGTTTTTCACATTCTCGACAACACAGGAATATTATTCGATGCCGATCTACCCTGCGCTTGCATTGCTGGTGGGATCGGTTCTCAGCGCCGGCGGTCGCTGGGTGCGGGCGGGAACGTATGCCCTCCTCGCCGTATCTACCATCTTGTTTACCGTCCTTTCATTCTTACTCGCTTCCGTGTGGCGCGTTCCCGCGCCCGGCGACATCTCACAGGCGCTGACGCAACATCCTGAACTCTACACGCATGCTCTGGGACACATCTGGGACCTGACGCTCAACGCTTTCGCCTATCTAAAGTTTCCCCTGGCCCTTGCGGCCTTTGCTTTCGGCGGTTGCACGGTGGCACTGGCGATCTGGCGAAACAATATCTGGAGAATAGTTCTCGCAATCGCCATCAGCATGATCATCTTTTTTCAGGCTGCCCGGATTGCCCTGATCCGCTTCGACAATTATCTCGGATCGTACCCGCTAGCGGTGCGGCTGAAGCAGAGCCCGCCAGGCCAGTTGATCGAAGCCGACGCTTACTATGCCTTCTCTTCCGTGTTCTTTTACACGAATCGGACTGCACTGCTGCTGAACGGCCGCATGAATAACCTGGAATATGGATCGTATGCGCCCGACGCTCCGCAAGTGTTCATCGATGACAACAAATTCGTATCGCTCTGGCAGGAAGAATCACGCTGGTATCTTCTAACCTACGGCACGGATATGCCGCATCTGGAGCAAGTCGTCGGCCGGACCAACTTGCACGTCGTAGCCGAGAGCGGCGGAAATTACTTGCTCACAAACCACGCATTGCCCTGAGGACACCAGGGATTGAGTTGCCAACGCGGGTGTTGCGAGCCAAACACACTGAGATGCCTTCCTAAGGTATGATCTCGAACACCGTCCCGCAACCGAATCGACCACAACCTGGATCTCCACCGGCGGATGCGGTGCTATAGAGATTACCGGCGCCGTCAAAAATGAGGCTCGCAGTGGGGAAGGCCCCGTCCTTCTGTCTGTTGTTGAAGCGGCGTAACGCCGTCTCCGTCCACTCCCCGCCCGCTTTAGGCGTCAGTTCAAACACGACTCCTGAGTTATCAACCCCACTGTAAGCCGTGCCATAGAGGTTGCCAGAAGCATCGAAAATTAGGCTGGCGTCAAGAATGGAGCCGTCGTTGTTCTGATAGTTGAAGTTATGCAACACCGCTTCCCTCCAGTGAGCATCCGCCCCAGGCGTTAGCTCAAACACCGTGCCGCCTTCATAAACGCCGCCCAACTCTGTCGTGCCGTAGAGATTGCCAGACGCATCGAAGATCAGGCTGCTTTCAGGATAATTTCCGTCTTTGCTGTTACCGACGAAGCTATGCAGAATCTTTTCCGTCCAGCCCCCGCCAACATTCGGCGCCAACTCGAAGATGGTTCCGCAGCCATGGGTGTTTCCCTCATTGCACCCTCCGCCGCCCCCATAGAAGGTCGTGCCGTAGAGATTGCCCGAGGCATCGAGGACCAAGCCCGCCGAGGAGGCGTACCCATCCTTCCCGTCGTCGTTAAAGCTATGCAGGATTTTCTCAGTCCATGTCCCGTCTTCCTTCGGCGCCAGCTCAAAAACTATACCCCCGCCGTAAGTGCCGCCGCCGCCGGTTGTGCCATAGAGATTACCAAGAGCATCGACGATCAGGCTGGCCACAGGATAAACTCCGTCTTTGCCATCCTCGTTGAAGCTGTGCAGCGCCTTCTCGGTCCAGGCCCCGCCTGCTTTGGGCGATAGCTCGAATACAGTTCCGTAGATGTTGGCGCCGCCAGCCTGAGTGGTGCCATACAGGTTTCCTTTTGCATCGAAAACTAGGCCGGCGTCAGGCTGTTGGCCGTCCGTGCCGTTGAAGTCATGCAGCACCTTCCTGGTCCAGCCGCCACCCGTTTTTGGCGTTAACTCGAATACTGTCCCGCAACCGTAGGCGCAATCATCGCTTCCCCCGAAGGCCGTTGTGCCGTAGATATTACCTGCGCTATCAAAGATGAGGCCGCCGCCGGGCTGCCATCCATCCCTGCCATCAAATTTAAGTAGTACCTTTTCCGTGGCCGCGTAGGCGCTGGTCGCATACAGGGTCGCAGCAAGAAGAATCGCTAAAGCCGCTCTCGATACAACGGGTAATCTCTCGCCTTGCATAGATCAACCCTCCCTTAAGCTCCGAACCCGTGAACATAGCTAAAGTCGCTGACCGGAACCGGAAATTTCTGTTCTGAAGAAGGCGGACGCTCTGTTCCACGTTGCCGCTCTTTCACTTGAAAAGCAGCGATAAGTGTATCCAAATCTCGCCAGTCTCCCGCAAAGCATCGCGGTTACGCTCATTGACCTCCCCATCCAACTTCTCAAACCTGTAATCTGCTTACAGCAGTTATTACGCGACCCACGTTCGGCTTGGTGCAAAAGAAAAGCCGCCAGACACGGACGGTCTGCATTCTCGAATTCCGAATGCTTGAAACTCTTACTTCTCCACCCGGAAAACCACGTTGCTCTTGAGCGAGCCGCGCGGTGTCTTCACTTTAACCTCGCCAGTGGTGGCCCCCACGGGAACGGTGGTTGTGATTAAGGAACCCGAAACCACCTTGAAGATAGCCGCCGTGCCGCTAAATGTGACACTGGTTGCGCCGGTCAGATTGGTTCCCAGAATCTTGACTGCCGCTCCCACCTTGCCGGAGGTAGTCTGTGTTTCCACAAACGGGCCAAGTCCTACAGACAGGCTGAAGACCGTGCCTTCGCTGCTGGCTCCGCCCGCCTGCGTTGTCCCGTAGAGATTCCCGTTGGTGTCCTGGACGAGCCCCGCGTAGGGGTGAGCACCATCCGTGCAATTACTTTGCGAGCAAAAACTATAAAGCGTCGTCAACTTGCCGCTTGGAGTAATTCTGAAGACCGTGCCGCAGCCCATATTGACGCAGTTTGAGCCGCCAAGGGGCGTTGTCCCGTAGAAGTTCCCATCGGTGGCTCGGACTAGCGCCGCTTCGGGGCCGGAGCCGTCCGCGCAATTGGTTTGCGAGCAAAAGCTATAAAGCGTCGTCAAGGTTCCACTTGGAGTGATTTCGAAGACCGTGCCATTTCCGCTGTTCCCACCCCCATACGTTGTCCCGTAGAGGTTTCCATTGGCGCCCTGCACCAACCCCGCGTAAGGGAGGGCTCCGTCCGTGCAATTACTTTGCGAGCAATAACTATAAAGCGTCGTCAACTTGCCGCTTGGAGTCATTTTGAAGACCGTGCCTTCACCATTGGTCCCGCCCGCCTCCGTGGTGCCGTAGAGGTTCCCGTTAGTGTGCTGGGTAAGTACCGCGAGGGGGATGTCGCCGTCCGTGCCATTGAAACTGTGCAGTGTTGTCAGCGCGCCGCTTGGAGTCATTTTGTAGACCGTGCCATCGCCGCCGTCAAAGCCCCCGGACGTTGTCCCATAGAGGTTCCCATTGCTGGCTTGGACCAGCCCTTCGTAGGGGTATTCGCTGTCCGTAACGTCGAAGCTATGCAACGTCGTCAGCGTGCCCCTTGCAGAGATTTTGAAGACTGTGCCACAACCATCGCCCGCGCAGCCTGACCCGCCAAGGGGCGTCGTCCCGTAGAGATTCCCGTTGGTGGCCTGCACCAGCCCCCCGTAGGAGCCGAAGCCGTCCGTGAAGTTGAAGCTGTGCAGCATCGTCAGGGTGCCCCTCGGAGTGATTTTGAAGACTGTGCCATCGTCGCTCGCCCCGCCCGCGTCCGTTGTTCCGTAGAGGTTCCCATTCGTTGCTTGGACCAACCCCGCCAGGGGAGTAGCGCCATCTGCGCCATCGAAGCTGTGCAGGATAGTGACGGTCTGCGCGGGCGATGCAATCGCTGTCGTTAGGCACAGAAGGAAAATGCCGTGGGCGCTTTTCCCCCAGTTCAGCTTGCCCATGATACCTCCTAGCAGCCAATCGGCTCTCCGCGATTCCCCGAAAGTAGGGGAACCCAACGGCAGTGCATTGCGACCCGTAAGAAAATGGCGGTTTGGAGTAACTCCCGGGTGCAGACTTCACGAATGCACAAACGGATTAATTTCAGGGAAAGGAAAGCTCCCTCCTCGGCTGCGACCGTGAGGGAGAAAACGGCGCAGTTGATCGAGGCGCTGATTATGCTCCCGGCGAGACTGGGGGTCAAGACCTATGCAGTTCTGGCGTGTTCAGGGCCATTCTTGGGAGACTGACTGGGAAAATGCGTCGACCGAGATCGTTGGCAACCCAATCTTTGTAGGCAGCGAACCGAACAAGCTGGCCCTCTCCAGCGATGGCTTAGTGCTATGTGTCGGACCGAATGGTCGCACGGCGGTTCGACCCCGCAACGCTTTGCCGTGCAGGCGGCTCAAACACTTTCGTTTCAATTGGCGGGTTACTAATTCAGGGTGGAAGTAGCGTTAGGCAGGTTCTAAATTGTGTTGACTTGTCAACTGCCCCAAGCGTAGCTTTGTCTCTGTTTTTTTGCACTCTAGGGACTATTGTCGGCCGATCGACAGTACATAAAAGGATGCAAGAATGGTTACTAAGCGATGGATTCTTTGCATATTCACCATATTGTCTAGTCTGACTGTCCTCGCTCGGGGGGACAATCCGGTCCCCGTGTTGCAAAGTCTTAGCTCCACCGCAGCCCCGGTCGGCAGCCCGGCATTTGCGCTGCAACTTTACGGCAGCAACTTCGTGTCAAATTCGGTAGTACGTTGGAACGGGCATAGTCGTGCCACCACATACGGCGGATCGAATCAGTTGACGGCAGCGATTCTTCAGTCTGATCTGCTGAGCATTGGGAACAACCTGGTAACCGTATTCAACCCCGGCCCAGGAGGAGGTGAGTCTGCACCGCAGCCGTTTTCGGCCTTTGTAACATTAATGGCTAACGACTTGGTTTATAACTCGACGCAACAACTGCTTTATGCCTCGGTCCCGAGCATCGTCGGACCTGCATTAGGCAACAGCGTGGTGCCAATCGATCCAACGACAGGGATCATTGGCAACCCAATCTTTGTAGGCAGCGAACCAAACAAGCTGGCCCTCTCCGGCGATAACTCCGTGCTGTGGGTCGGACTGGATGGTGGCGCGGCCGTTCGGAAAGTGGATCTGGTCACTCATACAGCCGGCGTAAAGTTCTCGTTAGGTGGCGGATCTGGGTTCTACAACCCGCCCTACACAGCCAAAGCTCTTGCCGTGATGCCGGGACATCCCGATACTTTGGCTGTGTGCGACTCCGCTGGTGAGGTCGCTATTTACGACGATGGCGTTGCGCGCCCAGCAGAAATTGCTTCGCCATCTGGAGCTTTGAATGGGATGGCATTTAGCCCCTCGGGCGCAACCCTCTATGGAGTGGGCAACGGGTATGCATCGTTCACTGTGGACAGCACTGGCGTCACCAGTGCCACACTTCTCAATTCAAGCGAGACTTCGAATGACCTGCGCTATGACAACGGACGAGCGTACTTGACGAACGGGGCAGTGCTCGATGCTAACACCGGTGTTCAGCTTGGAGCCTTCTACGTAAATGACCAACAGCAGGCTTCAGGTCCGGTTGCGCCGGATTCGACCATCGGGCGGGCTTATCTTCTGTATTCACCGGGCGGAGGTTCTACCAGACAAATCAACGCCTACAATTTGAACACGTTTGTGCTAAAAGGAAGCGAGCCGATCGGTGAGGTCTATAGCGGCTATTCCAGTACCCCGGCATCATTGGTGCGTTGGGGGGTGGATGGCCTTGCATATATCGATACCGACAATTTTACTCAGAGCGGTCAGCTGTACATCCTGGAGTCGAAATTAGTCCGCGACCTTTCAAAACAGCCCGCGGACCTTTCCATTACGGCGAAGGCTCCTACCACGGCCGTTACGGGTTCCCCGCTGACCTACAATCTCACCGTCACGAATGGTGGTCCGAATACGGCTCCGCAGGTCGTCGCCATCGATGCCATCCCGTCTGATAGCGTCTTCCAATCGGTAAGCATCTCGCAGGGCGCGTGCGCAGGAACGGACGTGATCCGTTGTGATGTCGGTACTCTCGCGGTATCCGCATCAGCGACGATCACGGTGAGCGTTATCCCTCTTATCGCCGAGACGTTGAGAAATGTGGCCGAGGTGAGTTCTCCGCAAGGCGATCCTGATCCAGAGAATAACAAGGTAACGTCCACTACTGTGGTAAGCGGCAGCGAATATTACGCCGTGCCTTCGCTAACAGCGATTTCCCCCAGCTTCGCGTTGGCTGATTCTGGAGCCTTCACGCTTACTGTGAACGGCAATGAGTTCACGCGGCAATCGAAAGTGCAATGGAATGGTACTGCTCTGACAACCTCATATGTAAACGCGAACCAACTAACTGCAACCGTGCCCAATTCGCTAATAAGCGCAATCGGTTGGGGTTGGATCAGTGTTTCCAATCCCATGCCGGGCGGTGGCGCTTCCAGTAATCTAGCACTCACGGTTTTCCGCGAGATTAGCCTGGACATGAATCACTTGCTTTATGACCCGTTCACGCGCAAGATTTACGCCACCATTCCCAGCACTGCGCCCCAGGTGACGGGCAACAGTATCGTGGCTATCGATCCCACCACTGGTCAGCTGGCGTCTCCAATCAATATGGGCAGTGAACCGAACCGAGTGGCCGAATCCGACGACGGAATGTTCCTCTACGCGGGGATCGACGGTGCCCTGAGTGTCCGACGCATGAATCTAATCACCGGAGCGCGCAGCGTGCTATACCCGTTGAAAACGCAGGAAGGAACGTTCACGGCGCGCGACCTTGCAGTGATGTCCCAGCACCATAGCACCTTGGCGGTGGACCTCGGGGCGGACAACGGCATCGGTGTTTTCGACATTTCCGGCAATACCGGGACAATGAGACCAAATCTGACAGGTCCCTATACTGGGTCGAGTCTTGCTTTTGGGAACCCGTCGACGGTTTACTCGTATGACATCGATACTTCCGGTGCTCTTTTTTACCGCTGGAATGTGACCACAGACGGACTAACGGAAATTGATGGGACAACCCTGAACGGGATGGGTGGTTTCAACGGCGGGTTTAAATTGAACGCGGGGCTGGTGTACGGAGTAGGTGGTGGTTTTGCCGATCCGACGACCACAACTCCCGAGCAACTGGGGCAATACCAAGTGGATTTGGAGGGTGGCTTCGGGGGAGCAGTTTTTGGCGATTCGGTAGCACCCGATGCTTCCATCGATCGCGTCTTTTCCCTCGGCACTAACTTAGCAGGGACGGAATATGCGGTGCTCGCGGCCTATGATCAGACCCGTTTCGTTATGGACGGATTGAACCCGTTCACCTACCTCACCGGCAACGATCTTGTCCGCTGGGGGCAGGACGGATTAGCGTTCCTTGTGCCGCCGCAAAACACTCCCGGCACTGGCCTGTTGGTACTCTTACGAGGGCCGTTCGTTCTGCCGAATTTGGCAAATCAAAATCCGGTTCCGACGTTGATCTCGTCTTCTCCCTCGAGCGTCGCTCATGGTGGCGGGAACTTTTATCTTACTGTGACCGGTACAAACTTTCTGCCCGGAGCCGCAGTCCTGTGGAATGGGGTCCAACGGACTAGCACCTACGTCAGTGCGACCAAAGTGCGAGTGGCTATTCCTGCGGCGGACATCGTCAAGGCGGGGACAGCGAACCTGACGGCAGTAAATCCGGGGACAACCGCATCCAACGCAATTGTGTTTACCATTGACTGATTTGCTCGGCTTCAGTGATTGATGCCCCAACGACGATTGCAATCGATTGCAGAGCACCCGTTCCCCGCGTCGGCCCGCGCGGATGACAGCGTAAGCCATCGAGACTCCAACAACAACACGTCACCAAACCGCTTTTTTGAAGCTCTTTCAAAGATCAGCTATCGAATCGGGACCACTCTGGTTGATCTTTTGTTGGTTCGTTCTTGGGCCTGCTGAGGTGTGCCGGCTATTCAGAGAAACATCGTCATTGAGACGATATGCACCAAGCTTTTCAGAATTTTGGCGGCCTGCACTTGCCACGTACTCGCCTTTGGCTTAGTGGTCACTGTACCTGCAGCGCGTATCTGTCTTCGTGCTGAGGTCCTGCAAGAAATGCTTTTCCCCACAGGGCAGCACTTTGTCACCTACGCAAGACGGCAGTTGAACTTTCGTGTTACGGACAGGACTGTATAATCAACAAGCTACAGAGAATGCCCGGGTGGCGAAACTGGCAGACGCACGGGACTTAAAATCCCGGGTCTCGAAAGAGACGTACCGGTTCAATTCCGGTCCCGGGCACCAAGAATTTAACGGGACCACACGGATGCCGCGCTGTTTTCGTTCTTCTTAAGGATTGGGATCGCCCTTCACGGTCTCTTGGCTGGCTGCCTATATTCATAGCGTGCCACTACCGGTTCGCTAGGGGTGGTGGTGCGCCCTTCCAATGCTCTTGGCCGACTTCCTCGGAAAAAAGGATCAGCCATTTGTCGCTGCTCACCTTTCTCCAGCCGTCGCGAGTGATCCCGACCGCATACTCCTTCTCCGTTCTGCCGTCGGAGTCCTTGTGGTCGTATTCGATTTTCTCCTGAATTATCGCTACCCAGTCGTCGCCGCTCGGTTCCGGAATGCCATCGCTCAGGCTTTCGAACCTTTACAACGATCAACTTCTATGAGACTATAGTTCGTTAGTTAGCTAATTGTCGATTTAAATTGGAAACACTTCATGACTGTCTACGAAAAGCTCGATACTCTCCACATCTCTCTTCCACAACTGACGCCGCCGGTGGCGGCTTTCTTGCCCTTTCTGCGCACCGGCAATTTGCTTTTCTTGTCCGGTCATATCGCCAAGAACGGCGGCCAGCCCTGGGTCGGCCGGCTTGGGGCGAATCTCACGACAGCACAGGGAAAAGATGCCGCTCGTGCTGTGGCCATCGATCTTCTTGGTACGCTTCACGCCGCGGCGGGCGACCTGAACAAGATTAAGCGCATGGTGAAGCTGATGGTGCTGGTGAACAGCACTTCCACATTCACGGAACAGCATCTGGTCGCCAACGGCGCTTCGGAACTCTTCGAACAGGTATTTGGAGATATGGGAAGGCACGTTCGCAGCGCTTTCGGGGTCGCTCAAGTGCCTTTTGGATCCTGCGTAGAAATCGACGTGATCGCTGAGGTTGGTGACTAATGACGCAACCAAATTCTTGCCGGTATGTAGTCGTTGACGTTTTCAGCACGGAAGCCCTGGCGGGAAATCCACTCGCGGTATTTCCGGACGCGGCTGAAATCGACGAAACCGACCATGCAGAAGATCGCCAGAGAACTCAATCTGGCGGAAACCACATTCGTGCTTCCGGCAACGCGCAAGGATTGCGCCGCGCGCGTGCGCATATTCACGCCCGCAAAGGAAATGGCATTTGCCGGCCATCCCACCGTTGGCAGTGGGTTTGTGCTTGTTGCAAGAAAAAATCGTCCCGCGAGATTGCAGTAATTTCATTCTGGAAGAGCAGGTCGGCTCCGGTTCCGTTGCGTGTCGAAACAGGCCGACGGCCGCTTATCTGGTTACGGATGCCTCCGGTTCGTGAAGAAAAGTTCTACGACTCCTCGCTCTGTGCCAGAGCGTTGGGGCTCGAACCGCAGGACCTCCTTCCCATCAAGCCCACAACGACTCAGCGCGGGAAATCCCACAGTAGTGGTTGCCGCGAAAGATAAAGCTGCGGTCGATCGATCATGGCTTGATTCGGCGGGGCTGAAGACTCTTAAGGGCGCCGAGAACGAGCCCTTCTGCGTGTTCCTATTTGCGTTAACCCCTGGTGGCACTTATTCCCGCATGTTTGCGCCGGAGTATGGAATTCCAGAAGACCCGGCGTCGGGAAGTTGCATGGGGCCCTTGGCGGTTTACATGATGCGTCACGATCTGATCCCGAATGCTGGGGATGCGCGCTTTGTAAATGAACAAGGGACAAAGATGGGCCGCCGCAGCCTGCTCCATGTAGAGGTTCGCGGAAAGGAGCGCTGCCGAAGGAATCTTCGTCGGCGGATATGTCACACCGATTGTTGATGCTGTTATGACGTTAGGTTCTCCTTAGGATTCGAAATCCTTGCATTCGGATTTACCAGGGAAGGAAGCCAGCCGAACAGGTTACCGCGAGGTGAGCGTCATCAAGACCCAGAAGCCGCAGCCTCGGCTTCCATGGCGGGAGCATTTCTCTGTTTGCGAAGCTCGCTCAAAAAGCTTTCTGAAGTGAAGTCGGTGTTGCGCTGAAAGAGTTCCAGCAAGGGATCGTCAATCTCATCCATCGCCAGCGCCGTAGGGTTTAATGCTTCAACATCATTCATGCCTTCAGGTTCAACCACCATCTCGGGTTGCGCCCCTTTGTGATTCTTGAGCGCGTGAATAAATTCTTCCAAAAGTTTGCGCTGCTGGTTGGTGGTCCGGGTAAATTCCACGCCCATGCCGACTTCAGGATGCATCACCCGCACCACGCCTTCGACTCGACTCTCCAGCTTTTTCAGGCGCATGATCAGGATCACTCTGGTGTTCATGGGAAACGGCGCCGCGATCTCCAGGTAACAGCCACCCGAACTGAGATCGGTGAGCTTGCACGGAGCCGGCGGATCATCGATCTCCATCTCTGGAGCATGTTGGGTCAGCCACACCTTGAGATGGTCACGTTGTTCCGACGACAGATTGGCGAACCGAATGCCCGCCTGCGAGCCATCGCCCTCCCACGCCACTTCCGCCGCACATTCGATGCCGTGGTCAGTTCCGGGCAGAGTGAATTTGACGCGCATGGGACCAGAGTCCTGCGCCCGACGCGAGAGTTTGAGCGACATACCGCCTTGACTAACGTCCGAAGTGATCGCCTTTCTCTGTCGCGCCCCATTCTCTGTCGACCAGAGCCACCGGAATCTGTATGGACACTCGCGTATTGCGGCGGCGTTCGCACTTCATCAAAGCCCGGGCCGCACGAAAACTGGTTCTGGCACGTTCTGCGGAAATGGGTTTATAAAGGACAAAATGCGCCCCCAAGGTGAAGGCGCTGCGCACTGCCGTTTGACCGTCAATCATGGCCACGGCGATGGAGCGTTTGTTGCAGGGAGCGGAGCGGACACTCTTGAGGACTTGGGCAGCCATGTCCTCGTCATTGCAATCGACGACCACAGCTTCGAATCTCCGGCGCGTAAGTTTGCGGACGGCCGAATCAGCGTCGCTACAAAATTCCACGGCAATTTCCAGATCGCTGAGGATCCGTCGCAGCACCTTTGTGGTCTTTTCGTCAGAACACAGAACCAGAGCTTGCAAACTCATCGCGGACGAACTCCGTTAAACTCAATCAGCCGCCGATCGCGGCTCCTTCTCCGTGGGCTTCTTCCTCGTTAAGTAAATGGGCTACGCTGCGAAGCTGCTCAGCGGCGGTCTGCAGGGCTTCGATTTGTTTGCCCAGCTGGGCCTGCTCGGCTTGCTTCTTTCGGAGTACTTCATAAATATCCTTCACGATACTGCCTCCTTAATGAAATGTAGGTTGGTACCCTGTCGCGGTCAATGACGCGGGGCCATGCCCGGGTTACGGCAGTAATCCTGTCTGAGATTGTGGGAACCGAACTGAAAAACGGATATACGGTTTTACAGACATCTCGAGACCATGGGCCGCAAACTGGCTTTGTCCTAGAACATCCTTACCTATCATCGATTTACACGAACATGGTTCAACCCATGCCTACGATTTCTGTTGACTTTTGCGAAAAACACCCATAGAATCAGAGTCTTCCGGTTAGTCCAACGGGTCAGCTGTACGGGGTTTGATGTGATCTGTTAGCCGTCAGGTGGAGGTGTGAATCCCTCCGCGAGGCGGAGGAATCTAACTTTCTACCGGTGTAAGTTTATCTCACGTACGAGGCATCATATCTATGGCAAAGCGACGCGGAAATCCTAACTGGGGTAAGCCGGAACCTATCGGGCCGATTACTCCTACCATCACTGAATTCGAGCAAGTGGTCCGCGAGTATAAACTTTCTCCGGACCAGTACCTGCGCTCCACCCGGTTGCGCGAATGGGCTCGGCGCAATAAGAATTCCAAGTACATTCCTGAACCTTTACTTGAAGCTTGGGGATTCGAAATCGAATCCACACTGTAACAAGACAGGAATAACAATCTTGAGGGTCGCCCCACGCGGCGACCCTTTATTTTGCGCCGCAATGCCCGGACTAAGAGGTATATAGAGGTACAGTGCCGTCAGCCCTCACGGTTCCGAGTATCCCGGCCAGTGAACTGGTGGCTTTACTTGTAGCCACGAGCTTTGCCGCCGGACTCAACGTCTACGCCACCGTCGCCACCCTCGGATTACTGGCTCATGCCGGAGTTTTACCTCTACCCCCAACGCTGCAATTGCTTTCGAACTGGTGGGTGATCGCGGCCAGTGGCGTGCTTTTCGCGATCGAATTCTTTGCCGACAAGATTCCGGCTTTCGATCTGCTCTGGAACGCGCTGCATACCTTCATTCGCGTCCCCGTCGCGGCTTTGCTCGCCTACCGCGCCACTGCAACGCTTTCCCCATGGGAGCAACTGGCGGCCACGGTCGCCGGCGGAGCGATTGCTCTTGCGGCCCATGGAGGCAAGACCGCCGTCCGGGCGGCGGTTACGCCCTCGCCGGAACCGATTTCGAATTGGACTTTAAGCCTTGGAGAAGATGGGCTTGCCATCTTCCTCACCTGGTTCGCAACTCAGCATCCGTATGCGGCGATCGCGATTGTCGGGCTGTTGCTGATCGTCATCATCGTGTTGACGCGCTGGGTCGTGCGCTCGCTGCGGGCGCTCTTCCGCGGAGCCGAGCACGAGTTGGCGAAGTAGCGCAGATGACAGTTCTCTTACAGTTTCCCGCACACCCTTTTGCTACAATTATCTCGGAATGACGCCCCAATCGGCATTCACGGATGTCCCTACCGCCATCGAGGAAATTCGCTCCGGCCGCATGGTCGTCGTGGTCGACGACGAAGATCGCGAGAACGAAGGCGACCTGACCCTCGCCGCCGAGAAAGTCACTCCCGAATTGATCAATTTCATGGCGAAGTACGGCCGGGGTTTGGTGTGCCTGGCCATGACCGAAGAGCGGCTTGGACCATTTGCGAATCGGTCCCATGAGCGCCGAGAACACTTCGAACTACGGCACCGCATTCTGCGAAGCGATTGATGCCCGCGACGGCGTGACTACCGGAATTTCAGCCTACGATCGCGCCCGCACGATAAAGGTTGCGATCGATCCCGCCACGCGTCCGTCAGATCTGGCGCGTCCCGGACACATCTTCCCACTGCAGGCTCGCAAAGGAGGCGTGCTGGTACGCGCTGGCCAAACCGAGGCCTCAGTCGATCTCGCCCGCATGGCAGGAATGGTTCCCGCAGGCGTGATCTGTGAAATCATGCGCGACGACGGCACCATGGCGCGCGTTCCCGACCTCATCGAGTTCTGCAAGACCCACGACATGAAGATGCTGACCGTAGCCGAACTCATCCGCTACCGCATGCAGCATGAGCGCTACGTGCATCGAGTTGGCGAAGCGTTGATCGGCACCCGTTACGGCGAGTTCCGCCTGATTGCCTATGAGAGCGAAGTGGACGGTGGCGAATCGCACGTGGCTTTGGTGCGCGGGGATATCGAAAACGGCAGCGAGCCCGTGCTGGTTCGCATGCACTCCCATTGCGTGATGGGCGACGTCTTCGGATCGACTGCCTGCGATTGTCACGAAACCATTGAAGGCTCGATGCAGGCCATTGCGCGAGAAGGCCGGGGCGCGCTGATCTATTTGCATCAAACTTCGAAGGGCTTTTCGGTCGAGAAGATGGGCGAGCGCAGCATGCTCACCTTCCATCGCGACAAGCGGCTCCCGTCGCTACCGGAGAGCGAGCGCAAAACCCAGCGCGAGATCGGTATCGGAGCGCAGATTCTCTCAGATTTGAATCTGCGGCGCATTCGTCTGCTCACCAACCATCCCCGAAAAGTGCCAGCCCTCGAAGGATTCGACATCGAAATCGTCGAACAGGTCCCGGTGCTGCTAGACCGAGTGAAATCGCAGCGTTGAGATTGTTGAACAGGTTTCGAGCAGCCTCTACTTCTTTTCCCGCCAAGCCGAAATCCCAGACGCCCCCTGCGCCAATCGTCCAAGCGTCGCCGGTTCCCACTTGATGACATCCGGCCCCTTGGTTTTCCCCGCGATGATTGGCTTGTTCGGGATGGTCTCGTAGGCATAGCCAGTCAGGGTGGCTTTTATTTCCCTGTAGCCGACAGCCGGAAGCGCGACTGTAAGCCGCGCCCAGCCGTAATGGGTTTGCCCACTGATCATGAACTTCAAGCCCAAGTAACGATCCTGGGTGTAGAGCCACTGGCCCGAAGTGCGGCTCACGTACAAGCTCCGATCGTAAAAACCCATTAACCAGCGGTTGCTTTTTTGGAGGTACGGCTTACTGGGGCGTATGGTGAAACCGGCATGGAGTGCGGAAGCAAAGACACCGGAAAAACCCGCGAATGAAAATCCAAATTGTCCCCGGCCCCAGATCGCGTTACTCTCATTCGCCGGCCGCGCTCCCAACAGCAGCCCGCCAGAGCGGGGACCGGCCCAAGTGGCGTTCGAGAAGGAGAAGTCGGTAATCCCATCGTGGTTCAGGTCGAGAACAACTGAACCTCCGTTTAGCGGGATCTCCGTGTTCGCAGACGTATAAATGATCTTGGCTTGGGCGCACGGTGACAACGCCGCCAAGGTTACTCCAGCCGAGATCGCAGAGGCCGCGTACGCGGATAAGGTTTTTTCCAACCGGGCGCTGACGATAACGGCAGAGAGGCGCAGTCTGCATTCGCCATTTTGTTTTGGTCGTGCTGTCATAGTCTCCCCCTCGGGCTAGCTATCTTTCGCTTCCTGTTAACCTGCGAAGGCGACAGGCGATCACGGCGTGACTTCGTAGACGGCTCCGAAGCCCTGCGATCCGCCCTCGAAAGTAGTTCCAAAGAGATGACCTTGGGAGTCGATAGCCAACCCCGTTGAGGGATTCGCGGCATCCTGCTTCCCAGAAAATTTGTGAAGTATTCTTTCCGTCCATCCTCCGGCCGAATGCTGTAGTTCGAAAACTGTTCCGTTCTCTGTTCCGCCGCCCCAATAGGTCACGCCAAATATGTCGCCATTCGCGTCCATCACCAACCTCCCAACCGGATTAGAGCCTTCCGGATACCCGTAGAAAATATGAGGTTCACTCTGTTTCCAGCCCTTCTTCGTTTTCTGAAGCTCAAAGACCGTACCAAAAGCGTCGCCACCAACCTGGGTCACTCCGAACAGATGACCTGGGCCGTCGAAAAGGAGCGGTCCCGATGGGTAGATACCGAATCCACCCCCTCGGACGAAGCTGTACAACACGGTTTCCACCCAGGTCCCTCCTTGCTTGGGCGTGAGTTTGTAGAAGGAACCGCAGCCGTTCCCCAGAAAAACATCGGCGTGACCGCATGGTCCAGTACCGCCGTACGTGGTCGCTCCGTAGATGTTGCCGGCAGAATCGAGAGTCACTCCCGAGGACGGAACACCGCCGTCTGGCGGCCCTTTGAAGGTATAGATGTTCCGCAGCGTCCAGGAACCGTCCTGGCCGGGTGTTAACTCGAAGACAGCGCCGCACCCATTGTCGTTGTCACCGCAAGCATCATTTGAGCCGGCTGAGGCTGTACCGTACAAATTGCCTTGGGCGTCAAACACAAGGTCGCTCCCTGCCCCTAGCCCACCACTACCGTTGAAGGCAAGGCTATAGATGATGCGCTCGGTCCATCCCCCGCGAGAATTCGGTGACAATTCAAAGGCGGTTCCTGCGCCCTCCTCTCCACCTCCAATGGTCGTGCCGAATAAATTGCCTGAATGGTCGAAGGTTACGCCTGACAACGGGTACCAACCATCCTTGCCCCCTTGGAAACTGTAGAGGACCAACTCCTTCCAGCCGTCGTCCGTGCGCTTCAACTCGAAAACGGTGCCGCAACCATCGTCGCATCTCGCATGCTGCGCCGTCCCGCCGAGTGTTGTAGTGCCATAGAGATTTCCCTCGCTATCGAGTGTCAAGTCTGAGGCAGGATATCCGCCGTCGGCACTGGCAGTGAACGAATAGAGAACCTTTTCTTTGCTCGCGGGCGCTGTGCCTGACGAGAAAACCGGGCGCATGCAGAGGATAACCAGAATGCAACTGGCGGCGATCCAGAAGACTTTTTGTCGCATGGAAGAACCTCGTGGAAGAACCTCGCTTCGGAGAATCCTGACAACCCTGGGTTCGAAATTTACGAGGGGGCCCGACCAACGGCAGCGGTCGCAATTGTCCTCCGGGGCGAACGACGTGTCAATGGTGCAAGCGTTTGCACTCGCGGAACGGTCCTGCACCGTCGGATTTGCCTGGTGCCGGTTCCACAGTTCGCGCACCCTACGTTTCCCATTTCGGGAACCGCCTTCAGGGTCCATCCACTTTCCCCTTGATCCCACTCCCTTGTCGCGATATTATAGAGCAACATAGGTTATCTATAAGATAATCTCGTTCTTTGACAACCTGACAAGGTCGCAGCTCTGGGCCATTGCCAACTGGCTGACCTGACCAACGAGACGAAGGCGGAAACCTTCGTTCGGCGCTGCTGTTCGGAGCGCAACAGGCCGAACGGACACGCTAACCCCAATGTTTAGAATATTTTGCCTGTAACTACCTTAAGAACCATAGATCTACGAGGCAGAATTTTTCCCGGTCCTTTGTTTTCTATATTTTGGGCGGAATGGAGTGATTTTTTTGAGGGAAATCCTGCACCAGAATATGTGCAGTCTGCTAGACAAGCGAGCGGCGGCCACCGCTCATGCGCGCGGCGTCAGAACGGTTTTCGGCTTACTACCTGGCTGTCGTTGATGAAGAACTGCGCGGGGCACTGACTGGAGCCGCAGATTACCGGCAGCAATCCGGCGAGTTGTTTGCGCGTGATCAGGCCCAGCGTGCCGCATTCGGGACAGGAGAGCACGGCCCAGTAGGGATCATCTTTTTCTCCGACGCGGCCGGCGTTCTCCAGCACGAAGATCGTGCCCGGGATCATCTGTTCAGGTATCCACTGGCTTAGGACGTCCAGTTCTCCAACCATTTTGCCTCCTTATGGGGCCACTATGTGGAACCAAACTTCCCTGCTTATGAAGCCTGTCTTAGCTTGCGCAATGAAGTCGATCGAATCGTGCCGCTATTTTTTTTTGCGCGTATTTCGGCGCGCACCTGCCGAACCGTGTCGCTGAGACAAATTGTCAGCATGGGCTGGCGCGCGTTTTTCAAGATGTCCACAATCTGCCGCGGTGAAGTTTCGAGATACAAAGTCTTGCCGTCGGTGAGCAAGTGATATTCGGACGTGCCGCTGACGGTCTCGGCCAGCCGCTTGCCGAACTCCCGCTGCAGGAAGCGCATGACCTTGCGGACGCGCTGCAGAGAGAATCCGCGATGGCGCAACTCGCAGATCACCGCAACTTCGGCGAGGTCTTCCATGGAATACAGCCGACGTCGGCCTTCCCGCGCTGGCACGACGATGTGGCGCTCATCCCACCACTGCAGTTGCCGGGGCGTGATGCCGGTCAGCGAAACCACATCGCGAGATGTGAACGGTTGCTGCATGTAGAGACCGAAAATGTTTCAAACAATCCACAGAGCTAAATGTTTGAAACATTCTAGGCACGGATTGGCACATGTCAACTGTGGATTTCTTTAGCAAGGGGGTAACTAGACAAGTTCCCTTCGAGAGATTTACAGGTGCAATTCTGAAGCGGAGGGTTTCTCAGTTATCAGTTGCCGGTTCTCAGTTCTCAGATTCCGCCGCCGACGAAGTGAACGATCTCCAGGCGATCGCCTTCGGCCAGGCTGGTTTTTGCCCATAGATCGCGAGCAACGATGCTTCGGTTCAATTCTATGGCGACGCGATCCGTTTTCATCCCGAGTTGATCGACAAGGCCCGCAAGCGTAAGCGGAGGATTGAAATCCCGAGGTTCGCCATTGATCTGCAATTTCATGTCATCTGGATTTTCGCAGTAAGCACGCAGGCTGTCGGCAAGTGAAGCGGTCGAGCTACGCTTCGACTTTGCGCAACTGAAACTTGCGGGTTGCGGTTCGTCCGGAGTAGTTGGCTTGCACCAGCACGGCGGAATCCGGGAGCGAGGATTCATCGACATCGATTTTCATTTCGGCGTCGCCGTCGGAGCCCGTGACCACCTGGGTGTAGAACGGAGCTGCATTGGGGCGGGCAAAGCGAACCGTCAGCCGCGCGCCCTCGACGGCCGCGCCGCCTTCGGTGACGCGCAGGCGCAGCGTCAGATTACGATCGGAATGCACCGAGCCGGCGTTGAGCCACAACACATCGAGTTCCTTGATTGCAGCCAGCACTTCGGGCGCAACGCTCTTGTCGAGAACGCCCTCGACGCGACCGTCGCGAATGGAGTCGAGCACCAGACGATGCTGATCGCGCAGAATCTGCTCTTTCTGCTGATCGGTGAAACCGGACTGGGCAGCCTTGTCCGCGTAAGAAGTGGCGCGCTTGCCGATGCAGCGTCCGCGAACGAAGACCTGCGTCTGCAAGAGCAGTTCGCTCTCGCGCGCTTCGCTCTGCACGTGGTAGACCGTGTCCTCGTGTTTCACATCGGTATTGAAACCAAAAATCATGCTCAGCCAATCCTACTCAACCATCGGCAAACATCTGCAATTATGTTAAAAGATCATCACAAAATCGCGCCGTCGCTTGACACTCCCAGCCGCGAAATCTAGTCTAGAATGTTTAGTTAATACTTGGCTGCGAATTATATATAGCTCTTCTATGCCCGACAATTACTTCGCTCGCTACCTGCCATTATTGATTCACTTCATCGTAGCAGGTGCGCTGGCTTCCGCCATTGTGCTGCTGTCCTGGTTCGTTGGCTACCGCCGGCCAACGCGAGCCAAAATGTCTCCGTATGAATGTGGAATGACCCCGGTTGGTGACGCCCGCGAGCGCTTCTCGGTGAAGTTCTACCTGGTGGCCATGCTCTTTATTCTTTTCGACGTGGAAGCCGTCTTCCTATATCCCTGGGCGGTCATCCTGCGAGAGCTTAAGATGTTTGGTTTCTGGGAGATGCTGGTTTATATCGGCATCGTTCTGGTGGGCTTCGTCTACATTTGGAAAAAGGGTGTGCTGGACTGGGGCACTCCGTCGACGAGAAGAGGCGAAGTCTAATGCCGCTGACGCCCGCCATCACCGATCTTGAAGCGCTGAAAGATCACCCTGCGGTGGTACGCCTGCGCTCCTGGAACTCGGCCGCGGTCGAAGGCGCGAAGTTCGATCGCGAGGAGATGACCATCTACATCGAGCGCTCCTGCATTCGCGACGCTTGTGTTATCTTGCGCGACGATGCGAATTGTCCTTTCAATTATCTTTCAGATGTGACTTGCGTGGATTGGTATCCGTCGCAACCGCGCTTCGAGGTTGTGTATTCGTTACTGTCGATTCCCAATAAGGAACGAGTACGACTCAAAGTGCGTCTGGACAACGACAGTCCATCCTTGGAATCGGTGACTTCCGTTTGGCCGTCGGCGAATTACTTCGAGCGAGAAGTTTTCGACCTGTTCGGAATCCGCTTTACCGGGCATCCTTATTTACGGCGCATTCAGATGCCGGAAGATTGGGAAGGCCATCCATTGCGCAAAGATTATCCAGTGGAGGGCTATCGCTAAACATGGCCCACATGACCACCACGCCCGTGCTTGAGCCCGGCCAGGATCGGACCATGATCCTGAATATGGGACCGCAGCATCCCTCCACGCACGGCGTGCTGCGCCTGATTCTTGAGATTGATGGCGAGACCGTAGTGCGGCTCATGCCCGACATTGGCTATCTACACACGGGGATCGAAAAGACCTGCGAGGCCAAGTTTTACCAGCAAGTGGTGCCGCTCACCGACCGCATCGATTACCTCTGCCCGATGACCAACAATCTTTGCTATGCGCTGGCGGTCGAGAAACTGCTCGGGCTGGAGATTCCTCCGAAGGCGCAATGGCTGCGGGTGATGATGAATGAGTTGACGCGCATCAACTCGCACCTGGTGTGGCTGGGAACGCACGCCATGGATATTGGCGCGCTGACGGTTTTTCTTTATTGCTTCCGCGAGCGTGAGGACGTTTTGCGATTGTTTGAGGCGATCAGCGGCCAGCGCATGATGACTTCATATTTCCGCATCGGCGGCGTGGCGCTTGAACCTCCGCTTGGATTTTTTGACCGGGTGCGTGATTTCGCCAACCGCTTCCCTTCTAAGGTGGACGAGTATGAAAACCTGCTGACGGGAAATCCCATCTGGACGATGCGGACGAAAGGCGTGGCGCGGATTACGGCGGAAGATGCTATTGCATTGGGCGCAAGCGGGCCGACACTGCGAGGCAGCGGCGTCGACTTCGATCTTCGCCGGGATATGCCTTACTCGGGCTACGAGAACTTCAAGTTCAAAGTGCCGGTGGCGCAGGAAGGCGATGTGTTTGCGCGATACATTTGCCGGGTGCAGGAGTTGCGCGAATCCATTGGGATCGTGCAGCAGGCGCTCGACGGGATGCCGGAAGGTCCGATCAAAGCGGACGCGCCGAAAGTCGTCTTGCCCGATCGCGAAAAGATGAAGACGCAGATGGAAGCGCTCATCTATCACTTCAAGATTATTACCGAGGGCTTTGCGGTTCCGGCCGGCGAGGTTTATCAGGCAGTCGAATCGCCGCGCGGCGAAATGGGATACTACATCGTAAGCGACGGAACGGCCAAGCCGTATCGCGTGCACATGCGGGCAGCTTGCCTGGCGAATCTGCAATTGCTGCCGAAGATGTGCGAGGGGAAATTGCTGGCCGATGTCGTTGCGGCGATTGGATCGATCGACATTGTGCTGGGAGAGATTGATCGATAGACCATGAAATTTTCCGATGAATTCGAAGCGCGCTTCGCGGATATGCTGACGCATTATCCGACGAAGAGATCCGTGCTGGTGCCGACTCTTCTTTATGCGCAGGATGAGGTTGGCTATTTGAGCGATGAAGTCATTCACGAACTCGCACAGCGGCTGGATTTGACCGAACTTGAAGTGCATAACGTGATCAGCTATTACTCCATGCTGACGACCAAGCCTCGCGGCAAATTCAACGTGCAGGTTTGCACCAACATTGCCTGCATGCTGCGTGGCGGCGAAGAGCTTCTCGATCACTGCAAGACGAAGTTGGGCATCGGACACAAAGGCACGACGCCGGACGGAACGTTCTCGCTGGAAGAAGTGGAGTGCATCGGTGCGTGCAGCTGGGCTCCGGCTGTGCAGGTGAATTATGACTTCCATGAGAACCTGACCACGGAGAAGATGGACAAGGTTCTGGACGGATACAAAAAGAATTGAGCCATCGGGTAATCAGGTAATTTTGTGATTGCATTGTAAAATTACCCGATTACTCAATTACCCAATTACAAAATGGCTGATCTCTGGTTTCCCATCCCGACGAAGTAAAAGTCGTCTCCAAGCGATTCGGCAAAGGCGCAACCAATCTCGATCGCTATCTGGAGCTCGACGGCTATAAAGCCGTTCAGAAAGCGCTGGGGATGCAGCCGGATGCCATCGTCAATCTGGTGAAGGATTCTGGCCTGCGCGGGCGCGGCGGCGCTGGATTCAACACTGGGATGAAATGGTCGTTCGTACCCAAGCAGTCCGCGAAACCAAAATACATTTTATGCAATGGCGATGAGAGCGAACCGGGCACCTGCAAAGATCGCCTGATTTTCGAACACGATCCGCACTCGGTGATTGAAGGCGTCGTCATCGCAGGAATTGCGACAGGTTCACATGCCGGCTACATCTACATTCGCGGGGAGTACCGATATCTGCTCGATATTATGCAGAAGGCGATCAAAGACGCCTACGCGAGAGGGTTTCTCGGCAAGAACATTTTCGGCAGCGGCTACGATTTCGAGGTCTACTGGCATGGCGGCGCGGGCGCCTATGAAGTGGGCGAAGAGTCGGCGCTGATGGAATCGCTCGAGGGCAAACGCGGCATTCCGCGAATCCGTCCACCCTTCCCGGCGGTAGTCGGATTATGGGGCGGGCCCACGGTTATTAATAATGCAGAGACTCTAGCCAGCGTTCCGCACATTCTGCTCGGCGGCGCAGAATGGTTTGCGAAACTCGGTCCAGCCTAAGAACGGCGGGACGCGCTTGTTCTGTTTGAGCGGACACTTGAATCGTCCGGGCGTATACGAACTGCCCATGGGCTACAACCTGAAGAAAATGATCTACGACGTGGGCGGGGGCATTTCCAACGGCCGTAAACTGAAAGCCGTGGTTCCCGGCGGATCGAGTTGTCCAGTTTTGACTGCCGGACGAGATCGACGTCTCCATGGATTTCGATTCCATGATGAAGGCGGGCACGATGCTCGGTTCCGGAGGCGTCGTGGTCGTGGATGACACCACCTGCATGGTGAAATTTGCTTTGCGGATCATGAAGTTTTATCAGCACGAGAGTTGCGGGTGGTGCATCCCTTGCCGCGAAGGTACGGACTGGTTGAAGAAAACCCTGACTCGATTTCACCACGGCGGTGGGGTTAAGAAAGATATCGATAACATCCAATATCTGTCGGAAAACATGCTGGGACGAACATTCTGTCCGCTGGGCGACGCGGCGGCCATGCCCACGATTTCCATCGTGAAGAAATTCCGCAAAGAGTTTGAAGATCATTTGGAAGGCAAGCCGTGCCCGTTTGAGAAAGCCGGTGCGGCTGAGCCAGCAGAAGTAATGGCGTAAAGTCTCCAGTTGCTGGCTAACATAGTCAGCGGTTTTGCGAACGACCAACGACGATCTATTTATGGCTGACGTAAACATCACGGTGGACGGCAAGAAAGTCACGGCTCCGGCTGGGACGCTTCTTGATTGAAGCCTGCAAGGGCGCGGGCATCGAAGTGCCCTCATTTCTGTTACTACCCAGATCTGTCGTTGCAGGGCGCTTGCCGCATGTGCCTGGTCAAAGTCGAGAAAATGCCCAAGCTGCAGACTGCGTGCACGACCGTGATCGGCGAGGGCATGATCGTCTCGACCGACACGCCCGGAGATTCATCAGGCGCGCAAGAGCATGGTGGAAATGCTGCTGGGCAACCATCCGCTCGACTGCCCGGTTTGCGATGCGGGTGGCGAATGCGAATTGCAGGACATGACTTTCTCTTACGGCGCCGCCGAATCGAAATATATCGACGCCAAGAATCATAAGGAAGAACAGCAGTGGTCGCCGGTGGTTTTCTTCGACCGGCCACGTTGCATTTTGTGCTATCGCTGTGTGCGAGTTTGTGGCGAGGGCATGGATGTTTGGGCTCTGGGCGTGCAAAACCGCGGGGTCAGCTCTATCATCGCGCCCAATCAGAACGATCATCTCGACTGCGAAGAATGCGGCATGTGCATCGATATATGCCCCGTGGGTGCGCTGACTTCGGGCGCGTATCGCTATAAAACGCGTCCCTGGGAGATGAAGCACGTGGGCACGACTTGCACGCACTGCGCCGATGGTTGCAAGACGACGCTGGGTGTGCGCCGCTCCGATACCGGCATGGAGATTGTGCGCGGAGACAATCGCGACAAGAGCGGCATCAACGGCGATTTCCTTTGTATCAAGGGGCGTTACGCTTTCGATTTTGCGCATCACGAAGACCGGCTGACGCAGCCGTTGATCCGCAAGGATGGCCGCTTGACCCCAGCAACCTGGGAAGAGGCGTTTGAACTGATCGGGAAACGGTTCAAGGAAATTTGCGACCAGGTCGGCGGGCAAGCGATTGGAGTTTTCGGCTCGAACCGAACCACGAACGAAGAAAATTATCTGCTGCAGAAGTTCGCCCGCGTAGTGCTTGAAACTAATAACATCGATCACCATCGCACCGCGGACTTCCCTGCCCTGGCGGCGGCTCTCACGGGCAAACCGGAAATAACGGCGAGCATGCGGGATGTTTTCAATGCGCCTGCGATTTTGCTGATCGGCAACGATCCCACCGAGCAGCATCCGCTGCTGGCATGGCAGATTCGGAATAATGTTCGGTTGCATCGGGCACGGTTGTACGTAATCAATTCGCAGCCCATCAAGTTGCGTCGGCAAGCGGCCAGCTTTATCCAGATTCCGGCGGGGTCGGAAGGAAAACTGGCTGCGTTTCTCGCTGGCGATGACGCTGCCGATCGACGCGATCACGAGCAACGAACGCAGCCGCGACGCTTGGATCGCTCTGCGCGACAAACTACGCGGTGAACCGAACCTCGTGATTATTTTTGGATCGGAGATCCGGGGTGCGGACATCGCTTCGATCGTGAAATTTGCGTGCGGGCATTCAGGGCGCGAAGGTTATCTGCCTGGGCGATTACGCCAACTCGCGAGGCGCCGCTGACATGGGACTCTACCCAGACCTGCTTCCGGGCTATCATCGGGTTGCGGACACGGGCAAGTTTCACGAAGAGTGGGCCACCGTTCCGCGAGCGCCCGGCTTGACCCTGCCTGAGATGGTAGAAAGTGCGAAAGCCGGCAATCTGAAAGCACTTTACGTCGTGGGCGCGAACCCCGTCGAGCAATTTGGCATTGATCCTTTTGCTTTCTCGAATAGTTTTGTCGTAGTGCAGGACATGTTCCTGACTGAAACAGCTGTAATTGCGGATGTGGTTTTGCCCGCCGCGAACGCGTATGAGAAATCCGGGACCTTCACCAACACCTGCGGTGACCTGCAATTAGTAAAGAAGGCGGGCGAAGTGACAGGCACGAAGTCAGATTTTGAAATGATCGTGCGTATTGCCGGGGCGATGGGTTTCGACGTTCGACGGTTGGTGCCGTTCGGACGAGGAGTCGGCACGGACATGGGGCAATCGCGAGGAGCGCAATCCGGCGAAGCCGACCGCCACGCGGTTTGGCTTGAAGCCAATGGACTCGAACCGAAAATGAGCCCATTCGATCCCATGGCGATTCTGGATGAGATCCAGCGCTTAGTGCCCGGATACGATGTTTCCCGAATGAATATCCTGGCAGGAAACGATCAGCATACGACTTTGTCTTCGAGCGGGCCTGGGAGCCTTGCATGATCCCAAATTGATTGTGCCCGCGCAAGACAATCTTTTCAGTTCGGGCACACTGGGCCGTTATTCCCGCACTCTGAATTCGGTAATTGAGAATCGCCATAAGCAACCAGCGGAAACAGAAGTTGCAGCCGACTGAACCACCAGCTCTCCTCGTCCCGTGATCCGAGTGGCATTAGCCGCAAAGGATTGGCGGGGAGTATCAAATAACACGCGGTATCACGAGCGCGAATCCTTCGTAGCCGAAGCCAACGAGGATTGCGCAAGTTAAGCTTTCAAGAAAGACATCGTTGAGCCTAAGCGTATTCATTCTCGTCTCCGTCATTAAGATCGTAATCGCACTCGGGATTTTGCTGACGGCGGTCGCGTATACGGTTTGGCTGGAGCGCAAGGTTGTGGGCCACATTCAAAATCGCTGGGGCCCCACGCGGGTCGGCCCGTTTGGCCTGCTGCAGCCGTTGGCGGACGGAGTGAAGTTTATCTTCAAAGAAGATCTGCTGCCGCCGCATGTATACAAGCCGCTGTACATCGCGGCACCGATGATTGCGCTCATTTTCGCGCTGACCTCGATCTCGGTTATTCCCATCGGCAACTGGATAACGCGTGTTCGGGATCCACACACCACTCGAGATCACTGACGTCAACATTGGATTGCTCATCGTGCTGGGCATCACCTCGCTGGGCGTGTATGGCGTTGCTCTGGCGGGATGGTCCTCGAACAGCAAATACTCTCTGCTCGGTGGGTTGCGCGCCAGCGCCCAGATGGTGAGTTATGAAATCTCGTTCGGGCTATCGTTGGTGGGCGTGCTGATTATGGCAGGGAGTTTCAATCTGCGGGAAATTGTGGATGCGCAGAGCGGAACATTTTGGGGATTCATTCCACGCTGGAATATTTTCCAGGGACAGTTCGTGGCGTTTTTCATTTATCTGATGGCGGCGTACGCGGAGACGAATCGTATTCCGTTCGATTTGCCCGAGGCGGAAACTGAACTCGTTGCCGGATACCACACCGAATACAGCGCCATGAAATTCGCCATGTTCTTCATGGCGGAATACGCCAACATGATCACGGTGGCGTGTTTGGCGACGTTGATGTTTCTGGGCGGATGGCACGGGCCACATCACTTTGGTCCGCCGCTTCTGCAGGCAATCCTGCCCGTGTTCTGGTTTGCGGTTAAGATATTCGCTTTTCTGTTCCTTTATATATGGGTTCGTGGCACGTTGCCGCGGTTTCGCTATGACCAGTTGATGGCGTTCGGATGGAAATTTTTGCTCCCGCTGGCCATCGCGAATCTGGTGATCACGGCTTTGATTGTGGCATTGAGAGCGTAGCGCAAAAACAAGATGCTTCATCTGCTCGTATTTTCGGTGTTTGGGTTGGTCTGCGTTGCCGGCGCGGTGAATCTGCTGGTGCAGCGGCACCCGATCAACAGCGCGTTGTCGCTGGTCGTCGTGATGGGTTCGCTCGCCGTGGAATATTTGCTCTTGGGCGCGGAGTTTGTCGCGGCAGTGCAGGTGATCGTCTACGCCGGAGCGATTATGGTTCTGTTCGTCTTCGTCATCATGCTGTTGAATGCTGGCGTGGAAGAGCGCAGCAAAGGCAGCCGAGTGGCAATGTTGTTCGGCGTCCCCGGCATGCTGATCGGCAGCGTGCTCATGGCCTGGGTTCTCGTCGCGCGATCGGGTACGGGAACGTCGCGGTTGGCGCGCTTCCGGGCCTCCAAAAGTTATCGGATGGTTGCTCTTCCACGATTTTCTGCTTCCGTTTGAGGTGACGTCGGTGCTGGTGTTGATCGCGATCATGGGCGCGGTGGTTTTGGCCAGCCATCCCGGGTCAGCAATCAAGGATCATGCATCAAGGAACCCAGCAACCCGACAAGAGGGAGGGCTGATGGTACCGCTTTCGTATTACCTTGTCCTCAGCGGCATTTTGTTTGCCTGCGGCGTCACCGGGTTTCTGATCAAGCGCAACATCATCACCGTCTTTATGTCGATTGAGCTGATGCTCAATGGCGTGAATTTGTCATTCGTCGCATTCGCGGCGCAGTGGCATGCGCTCAGCGGACAAGTATTCGTATTCTTCGTGATGGTCGTAGCGGCGGCGGAAGCTGCGGTCGGACTGGCGATCATCATCGCGGTCTACCGGACGCGAGAGACTCTCAATGTGGATCGGATAAACCTGCTCAAACTATGACGCCGAACCTTTATCTCTGGCTGATTCCGGTGCTGCCGCTGGTGGGCGCTACCATCAATGGTCTGTTCGGCAAGCGTTTTTCCCGGCAGACCGTATTGGCAATCGCGCTTGGATTTTGCGGCGCGGCGTTTGTCATGGCCCTGTGGATCGCGGCTCAGTTTTCTTCGCTGGCGCTGCCACATGTGGAGAAGCTGGCACCTTGGATACGCGCAGGCGATTTTCAGGTCGACTTCGCTTTTTATCTCGATCAACTTTCATTGGTGATGCTGCTGGTGGTCACTGGCGTCGGCTTCCTGATTCACATTTACTCCGTCGGCTACATGTGGGAAGAGGGCGGATTCTACCGGTTCTTCTCGTACCTCAACCTGTTCATGTTCTTCATGCTGACGCTGGTGCTGGCCAGCAATTACCTGCTGATGTTTATCGGATGGGAAGGCGTAGGGCTGGCGTCGTATCTGCTGATCGGATTCTGGTTCACGAAGGATTCAGCGGCTTCGGCCGGCAAGAAAGCATTCATCGTAAATCGTATTGGCGACTTCGGATTCTTGATCGCACTGTTCCTGATGATCAAGCATTTCGGCTCGCTGAACTTCGCGCAGGTGTTTCGAATCGTGAGCGAGCATGCCCGCAGAAACCGCTGGCGCCGGTTTGCTGACCGCAATCGGTCTGTTGCTGATGGTGGGAGCGGCGGGAAAATCCGCGCAAATTCCACTTTATGTTTGGCTGCCGGACGCGATGGAAGGCCCAACGCCCGTCTCCGCGCTAATCCACGCTGCGACCATGGTGACCGCCGGGGTGTACATGGTGGCGCGTTCGCATGTGGTTTTCGACCGCGCGCCGCAGGCTTTGATGGTGGTTGCAATTATCGGAACGTTAACGGCTTTGTTTGCCGCCACGATTGGCGTTTGCCAGACTGACATCAAGAAAGTTCTTGCCTACTCCACTATTTCGCAACTCGGCTACATGTTCATGGCTTGTGGCGTGGCCGCGTATTCGGCCGGGATCTTTCACCTGATGACTCATGCGTTTTTCAAAGGGCTGCTGTTTCTCGCGGCGGGCTCGGTGATCCATGCTGTCGGCGGCGAGCAGGACATGCGCAAGATGGGCGGCCTTCGGCACTATATTCCGTGGACATTCTGGACGATGACGGCGGCGACTTTTGCCATCGCCGGATTTCCTCCGTTCGCGGGATTCTTCAGCAAGGACGCGATTTTGTGGAAGGCGTTCTCGAGCCCTTATGGAAGCTGGGTTTACTGGGCGATTGGCGTCTTCACAGCTTTCTTGACATCCTTTTATATGTTCCGGCTTTGGTTTCTGACCTTTTTCGGGGAGTACCGCGGTGAGGCGGCCGGAAATCACAGCGATGAGCATATTGCAATAGTGATCAACTCGCGGGCGGGGGCGACCGCGCCACACGAGCAGGCCACGGCGGCATTCATGAAAGCCCGAAGATCATGCTTATACCGCTGGTGATTTTGGCGGTGCTTTCGGTTTGCGGTGGTTGGATCGGAGCTGAGCGCTTCGACAAGTTTCTTTCGCCGACACTTCATGCTGGCGTGACTGCGTATTCGCCGGAGGAAGTCACCGCAGCGACTCCGGCACCGGAACCGAAAGAGCAGCGTAGCTCTGAAAGTCTTTTCACGGCCATTTCGGTTCTTGCTGCCGCTTCCGGATTATTTCTCGCGTGGCTGTTCTACCAGCGACGACCGCAATTGCCGCAGGAGATTGCGCACGCATTGGGCGGCTTTTACGAAGCCGTCGTCCACAAATATTACGTGGATGAGATATACGCCGCTGTGTTCGTGAAGCCTCTGATCGATGGTTCGACGCGGATTCTGTGGCAGGGCGTCGATCGGGACGTAATCGATGCGACTCTGGATAACAGCGCCGAGGGCGCACGCGAAGTTTCCGATACTATGCGTCACATGCAATCGGGGAATCTTCGTTCTTATGCCGGATGGATCGCTGCGGGAGCAGCCGTGGTGATCGCTTACATGGTTTGGACGGGAACACGATGAGCACAGCCCTGGATAACTCGATGCTCACGCTGGTGACGTTTATTCCACTGGCGGGTGCGATCTTGCTGCTGTTTTTTCCACGGCGCGATCGGGATATTCGTCTGTTTGCTCTCGTAGTTTCCTTGCTCGATTTTGTTCTTTCCTTGCATTTGCCGGTGCATTTTCAGCGGGGGCAAACCGCCTTCCAGTACGAAGTTAACTATCAGTGGATTTCGAATCCCAATATCCATTACCACATGGGGGTAGACGGTGTTTCCATGTGGCTGGTGGTGTTGACCACGTTTCTGACTCCGCTATGCGTGCTCATCTCGTGGAAGTCGATTAACGAACGAGTCAAAGAATTTTTCATTCTGCTGTTAGTTCTGCAGACGGCGCTGATCGGCGTTTTCGTCGCGCTTGATTTGTTCCTCTTTTACTTCTTCTGGGAAGCCACGCTGATCCCGATGGCTTTGCTGATCGGCGTTTTCGGGCACGGACGCCGCGTGTACGCCGCGGTGAAATTCTTCCTGTACACCATGGTCGCGTCGATGTTCATGCTGGCGGCGATCCTATGGCTTTACGCGAAGACGGGCACGTTTGATTTCGTCAGCATCCAGACCGCAATTCATAACGGTCAAGTGGAAAACTTCTCCGGCGCGGCGATCTGGCTTTTTCTGGGGTTCTTCATCGCGTTTGCGGTGAAAGTTCCGATCTTCCCATTTCCACACATGGCTGCCGGATGCGCACGTGGAAGCGCCCACGGCGGGCTCGGTTCTGCTGGCTGGCGTGCTGCTTAAGATGGGCACATATGGCATGTTTCGATTTAATCTCGGCCTGTTTCCCGAGCAGTCGCGAAGCAACGCTTCGTGGATCATGGTGCTGGCGTCTGATCGGCATCATTTACGGCGCGCTGGTCGCGTTGGTGCAACCGAACATGAAAAAGCTGATCGCGTATTCTTCGATCAGCCACCTGGGCTTCGTCGTACTTGGGGATTTTCAGCTTCACTCAGGCGGGATTGGATGGCGCAACTTTCGTCATGCTGGCGCACGGAGTTTCCACGGGCGCTCTGTTCATGCTGGCGGGGATTCTTTACGAGCGGCGTCATACTTACGAGATCTCGGAGTTCGGCGGCCTCGCCACTCCGATGCCCGTCTACGCGACGTTTTTTATGTTCATCATGCTGGCATCCGTGGGATTGCCTTTGCTCAATGGTTTTATCGGCGAGTTCCTGGTGCTGAGTGGCGCTTTCCGTGATCGTGCGGTCTACGGAGTCGTGGGCGCAACGGGCGTAATCTGGAGCGCTTGTTATTTGCTCTGGATGTATCAGCGAGTTTTTTATGGCAAAGTCACGCACCCGGTCAATCTGTCATTGCCCGATCTTGATGCACGTGAACGTGCGGCGCTCTGGCCAGCAGCAGCCGTCGCTCTGGTGATGGGCGTAGCGCCGCTGCTCTGGCTGAACGCGATTGATCCCGCCGTACAAACTGCATTAGCGCCCTTCGCGCAACTCGCCAGCAAAATGGTGGGCCGGTGAACAGCACCAACAACATGACGCAGGTGATTCCGCAGGCGGCGGACTACGTTCGCATCCTGCCGGAAATCGTGCTGGCGATTTTTGGCATGATCGTCATGTTGCTCGATCCCTTCCTCGACGACCGCCGCAATCCAAAAGACTCTGGGAATCATTGCGCTGATTGGCTCATTGGCGGCTCTCGTCGCGACGTTGTTCCAGTCGCAATATCCAGGCCTCGGTTTCTGGAACATGGTGCAGGTGGACAGCTTCAGTGTGTTCTTCCATTTTCTAGTCGCAGCAGTGACCGCAGTTGTAATCCTGACTTCCTTCGAGTACATGCGAGTACAAGGGATCCGCGCCGGAGAATACTACGCATTGGTGCTGTTTGGCGCGGTCGGCATGAGCTTGATGTCCTCGGCGGTGGAATTGGTTCTCATCTTCATTGCGCTGGAAATCTCTTCGATCTCCACTTACATTCTGGCGGGATTTCGCCTGCGCGCCGCCATCAGCAGTGAATCTTCGCTTAAGTATTTCCTGCTGGGTTCGTTTGCGACTGCATTTTTTCTCTATGGAGTCGCACTGATGTTTGGAGCCACAGGCTCGACCAGCATAGCGGTTATCGCTGATGCTCTTCACTCGAGGGATATCCCGCTCCTTGCCTACGTTGGTGTCGCGTTCATGTTCGTGGGCCTGGGTTTTAAAGTGGGCAGCGGCGCCTTTTCACGTCTGGACTCCCGATGTATATGAAGGCGCACCCGCGCCCGTCGTCGGATTCATGTCGACCGCTCCCAAAGCGGCAGTATTTGCCGTGCTGCTGCGGATCATGTTTCAGGCCGACGCTCCCGGGCGCCTCTGGTTGATTTGGGTCGTGGCCGCGCTTTCGATGACTCTGGGCAACATCGGCGCGCTGGTACAGGATAACGTGAAGCGCTTGTTGGCCTACTCTTCCATCGCTCACGCCGGATATCTGCTGATGGCCTTCGCTGCTCTCCCCAACAACGGAATTCCGGCTGCAATGTTCTACACGGCCACTTACGCAGCTATGAACGTTGGCGCGTTTGCCGTGATCAGCCATATCAGTGGCGAGGGCGAGCGTTATGTCACGCTGGAAGATTACGAGGGCCTCGGGCGGCGCAGTCCGTTGCTGGCGGCGATCCTGACCATTTTTCTTTTGTCCTTGATCGGCATTCCGATTACCGGCGGTTTCTTCGCCAAGTTTTATGTCTTCAGCGCCGCGCTGCAGGCCAATCTGGTCGGGCTGGTGATTATCGGCGTGCTCAATAGCGCGGTGGCTTCGTACTACTACCTGCGGCTCATCGTCGTGATGTATATGCGCGAAGCGCGAGAGGAAGTGCCAGTATCGCCGATTCCGGTCGGACTTGGAGCGGCTTTGGCAATCAGCTTGGTGGCAACCATTTATCTTGGCGTTCTTCCCGGTCGACTGCTCGATTATGCCGCGCGCACTGCGACTGAGTGGGCGCGCTAGCTATTCACTCCACCGCGACGGCGATATCCACGTAGGCAAAAATGCGTGCGGAGAGCAACCAGAATGCTAGCGTTTCTGCTCCTGCCAATGCGACGAGAAGCCAGGAAGCGATCCCCGGAGAGTCAAAAGAAGAGTTGATCACGCTCGCCCCAAGTTCCCACACCGGTATCACATAGCCCCAATGCGGCCCCAGGAGATGACCGGCTAACGCTGGAAAGCCCAAGACAATTGCGGTCGCTCCAGCGGCGAAGAAAGGGTTCAGGAATGTGGAGAACATCAGTGCTACGGTCCCGGCCAACGCGCAGGCGGCGAGCAAGCAGACCATAAGAAACCAGACGTGCGAGATGGTAAAACCTGCCGCCCCAAGTGTCCAGCTTCCGGTCATGCCGAGAGCGAAGCAATAGACCGCGCACGCAATGGTTACGCCGAGCACGAGCCCCGACAGGTACTGTTGGCGGCCTACTGCTTTAGAAAGTACGCCGAGAATGCGGCGCGAGCTGCGCTCGTTATAGATGGCCGAGCCGCCGAAAAAGACACTGAATGCCAGCACGTAGACAGCGTCCTGTTTGAAGACGAAGAGCAAATCTTCGCGTTCGCGATGAATGTCAGTCACCAGCCCGAGAAATGCCAGCAGCAGAACCCAGAGCAGTAGAGTTAGAATGGGCCAGCGCTGCTCGCGTGCGAAATTAATTGCGATCAGTAGAACCGGCTTCACTGAACGCCTTTCGACAAAGTGGATGGTGGCTCGGCGGTCACTTCCAGGAAAATCTCTTCCAGGGAGCGACGCACTGGATTGACGCTGACCACTTCGCCTCCCAGGTTCCAGACTTTCTCCAGTGCGGCACGCTGGGCGCGAGTAGGTACGGAGAAGCTGACTACGCCGTCCCGCGCTGCAGCGCCTTCGAAATGTGACAGTGCGATGGCGCGGGCTATAATTTCCGTTTGCTCGCCGGCTTGAAGCAGATCGGTAGTCCTCCCTAGACGGGCCAGTTTGCCACGATGCAGCATGGCCACACGATCACAGATCAACTCTACTTCCGAAAGCAAATGCGAACTCAGGAAAATGGTCTTACCGGCGTTGCGGGCCCTAATCAGCAACTCACGAACCATGACTCGCGCTAATGGGTCCAAGGCTGATGTCGGTTCATCGAGAATCAGCAGTTCGGGATCGTTGACCATGGCCTGAGCCAATCCTACGCGCTGCAACATGCCGCGGGAAAACTTTCCTGCGTTACGGTTCGCATGATCCTGCAAGCCCACAATCTCCAGAACTTCTCGCGCGCGCTTGTCAAGCTCAGTTCCCCCCATGCCGTTGAGCGCGCCGTAAAAGCGAACCAGCCGTTCTGCACGACGATGGTAGAGGGCTACGCTTTCGGCGAGAAAGCCCACGCGACGGCGAGCGCCCGGATTACCAAAAGGTTCTCCGAGCAGACGACCGTTGCCACTCGTGGGCCGCATAAAACCCATGGCGAGGTGAATAGCTGTACTCTTGCCTGCGCCGTTTGGTCCGAGGAAACCGAAGATCTCTCCAGCTTCCACGGTGAGACTGAAACTGTCGAGAGCGCGAAGGCGTCGTTTGCTGGCGAAGCTACGATACTCTTTCGTGACATTATCGAACTCGAGCACGAAACCCATCGTCGTTTATTCTAAATGGCTTGCGCCGCGAACGCTGGCTGAGCGACAACATTAGCCGCGGCGTGGATGCAACTTTGAATTGACAACGCGTGCGGTCCGGGCATTATTATCCCGCGCGCCACACACAATGGAGGGCAATAATAATGGAGAAGTTGATGAAACGACTATGGTCTGAGGAACAGGGCCAGGATATTGCAGAGTACGCCGTGATGCTTGCCGTGATTCTCGTTCTGGTGGTCGGGACGATACGGCTTATCGGCGGCAGCTCAAATAATGTTTTCTCTTCAGTCGCGAGCTCGATCTGGCAATGATCGCGTCAGCCGGGTTGCTGGCTGATTGCTTCGGCGCGTGCGGCTGAATCTACCACGACCCTGTTCTTTGAGTTTGAGGCGAGCGCGCTCCGGGTTGGGGTAGCGCATGGTCGTGTGTTAGGAAGCCGACTGCAGGCCGGACTCCGTCTTGTACTGTTTTAGTTTGTGGTAGAGGGAGCTCCGGGGAATGCCAAGCTTCCTGGCCGCTGACTGGACGCGGCCATGCTCTTTGCGAAGCACCTGCTGAATGTAACCACGCTCGATCTCCTCTAAGAGTTCCAGAGCGGCCAATGCCCGATAAATACTGCTCGACTCGCACATCAAAGCGAGACATCCTGCCCCGCCGAAAGATCTTTTCCGGCGACGAGCACCACGCGCTCCAGAACATTTCTAAGTTCCCGAATATTTCCCGGCCAGGAATAACTCTGCAGTGCTCGCAGTCGCAACCCCACCAAGTTCCAAGTTGCCGATTCCTAGATCGGCTGGCCAACTCGCCGAGGATGTGGGCACTCAGAATGGGCACGATCTTCGATTCGTTCACGCAGAGGTGGAAGAGAAAGAGAAGTCCAGCTGATTCGAAAGTGCTGTTCGTCCCGAAAGTGTTTGCGCAACACGTGCGGTAGCCGTGACGTGCTGAGTGGCTGCAATGAAGCGAACGTCCACTCTTCTGATCACACACCTCGCCGAGCTTGCGAAATTGTTTCTCATCCATGACCTTCAGCAGTTTCGGTTGGATTTGGGATCCATACTTTCAATTTCATCCAGAAAAATCGTGCCCTTCTGGGCGATCTCGAGCAGCTGGCATGGTTCTGCGAGGCGACGGGTCCCATGCACGTCTCCGCATAGTTCCACTTCCAGCAGGCCACCCGGAAATCGGGCACAATTCAGATCGACGAAAAACTCGCAGCTCGGGAACCGTTGTGGTGCAGCCACCTCGCCATGGTTCCCTTGCCTGTTCCGGCTTCGCCCCGGATTAGAACGGGAGCGTCGCTCAACGCAAGTTTATGAGCCAGATCCGCAAGTCTTCGCACGCCGTCACTTTTCCCCAGAAAAGGATCCATGATTCCGCGACTGCTCCGGAGCCGTTCCGCCAACTGCTGACGACGGTTTCGCCGATTTTCGAGGCTGCGTTGGATCAGAAGGAGAGGGCGGACAATTCCGCAGGCTTCGGCAGAAAGAGTTCTGCTCCCAGCTTGAGAGCTTCAACCGCTAAATCAATCGAACCATACCCAGTAAGAACGATAATGGGAACGGAGGATCAATGGCCTTCAGACGAGGTACAAGGCCAAGCGCATTTCCGTCAGACAGACTGTAATCGAGGATAGCGATGTCCGGTCGGCTTGTATGCCAGATTTGTTCTGCGAGTGCGCAGGTCTCGGCGGTCGCGATTTCGTACCCTTTGTTCTCGAGATAATCTCGCAATATTCCGCGGGTTTCTTTCTCGTCCTCAACAATTAATATTCTTTCTCCGAGCACCTTGGCTCCTCGAGAAAAAGCGGATATTGCTCTAGAAGCGGAAGTGGCTGCGAGCATGCCCATGTCGTGCCTCCTTTCGCGCATTTCTCCGGCACTTTTCTGCAATGTAGGCGGATGGCCTGGATTCGAGGTGCGCTGCGGCGGCCTGTCTCCGCAATCTTTTGTTAACACAAGGGGAGTCGCTTGGATGCTTGGATAGACGACTGTTACGAAAACGGAACAGAATGGCCTTTCAGGAGCCTTCGCACATTCGTGGTGGCTCGCCACCTGAAAACTGACTCAGCGGGCGCGGGCGAATCGGAACCGGCGAAGTGAGCCGGAGGGAGAATCGGCCGCCCTCGCTAAGAATTCGGGACGTCAGCCAAAGCGAGCGATCTCAAATTCATATATCTTTAACAATCGTGTCACCGGCGAGAAATACGGACCGTCTAGGCTTCCTATTCCTCGGCAACGACCATTGAATGCAGCGCCGACAGTTGGCCGAAGGAACGAGGAGGAATATGTTCAATCGAATCAAAGCATCAGCTACCCCCAGGAAAATGCTGGCCTTACTCACAGCATTGACCACAGCCCTGGGACCGAGTGTTTCGCCAGCATTTGCCGCTTCGAAGCCAACTTCGAAAAACATGCCCATCCAGCACATCGTGGTAATTTTCAACGAGAACATTTCCTTTGACCACTATTTCGGGACGTACCCGACTGCGCTAAATCCCAAGGGAGAGCCGCAATTCCACGCCCTGCCTGGAACACCCACGGTGAACGGATTCACACCGCGCTGTTGAATTACAATCCCAACTTGAATACAGCGAACGGCGCCGGCGCAACAAATCCTTTCCGCCTGGATCGTTCTCAGGCAGTGACTGCGGATCAAGATCATGACTACACCGCCGAGGAAATTGGCTTCGACGCGGGCGCCATGGATTTGTTTCCGGCATCAATGGGAACGGCTGGGCCACCGCCTTCCGGGGGAGGCATCGTCGACACAACCGGCTTGACCATGGGCTACTTCGACGGCAACACGGTCACCGCCCTGTGGAATTACGCTCAAAATTTCGCCATGAACGATAACTCTTTCAGCAGCACGTTCGGGCCTTCCACGCCGGGCGTGATCAACTTGATCTCGGGCCAGACCAACGGCGCCGTTAAGACGCTAAACGGTACGGGCGGCGAAGTTGACGGTGGAAACGGCTCGCTGACGGTAATCGGCGACCCCGACCCGCTGAATGACGTTTGCTCCAACCCCACCGGCGGCCAGGTGCAGATGGGTGCGACGAACTATCGGCGACCTGCTCACCGCGGCCGGCGTGACCTGGGGATCGTTCATGGGCGGCTTTAACCTGAATATCAAAAACCCCAATGGCACGACGGGCTGCGAAAGAAGCTCGACCGGGCTCGCAGGCACCACTGCTGATTACGTTCCGCACCATTCGTTCTTTGAGTACTATGCGTCCACTGCAAATCCGAACCACACGCGCCCGAAATCGATCGCTGAAATTGGAAACGCGGGTCCCGCCAATCACGAGTACGACACCGATGACTTTTTTGCTGCTGTGAAAGCAGGTAACTTCCCGGCCGTGAATTTCCTGAAGGCGCCCGCTTATCAGGATGGCCATGCGGGTTACTCTGACCCCATCGACGAACAGCACTTCATCGTGAAAGTCATCAACTTCCTGGAAGCACAACCCGATTGGGACAGCACGGCCGTGGTTATTCTTTACGACGATTCTGACGGCTGGTATGACCACCAAATGAGCCCGATCGTGAATCAATCCACTGGTCCTGCGGACGCTCTCACTGGTCCAGATGCCTGCGGCACGGCTACGAATTCCCTGCCTGGCATCGATTCGGGGAATGCACACGCACTTGGCCGCTGCGGTTATGGTCCGCGTCAGCCCCTGTTGGTCATCTCTCCCTGGGCGAGACAGAACTTCGTCGATCATACGGTGACCGATCAGACTTCGGTCATCCGATTCATCGAAGATAACTGGCTCGGCGGGCAGCGGCTTCCTGCGGGTTCCTTTGATGGAATCGCCAGCTCCATCAGCCAAATGTTCGACTTCAGCAGGGCAGCGAGGCAGAATGGTCGCTTGCTCCTCGACCCGAACACTGGCGAACCAGCACGATAATAAACCGGAATCGCCTGCGGAGTCTCGCAGGTGAAACCATTTTGAATTAGCTAAAACAGAAACGGGCATGCGAGACTTATGGTTCGCATGCTCGTTCTTATTTTGCTGAGTCGTCCTTTGTCGAATTGCGGCTACAAATCAGATTTTTGCTAGGAGAAGCCAGGAGTGTCCGTCACCCGAAGAACGTTCCTACAGCAGAGTGGGATGATAAGTGCGGGTTTGATGATTCCGCAAGCCATGCGCAACCGGCAGATTCCTCCGGTGCGGCCGCTCCTCGATCCGAATTCACTGACGCAGTTTGTAGATCCGCTTCCAATTCCTGAACTCGCGCGGGCTAATGGGTCTCGCCCAAATCCCTCTGAGCCAACAGCCAATATCCCGTATTATCGGCTCGCCATGCGGCAAATCGAAAGTAAAGTACATCGCGATGTGAAACCCACCCGGCTTTGGGGATTTGGTTCGAGTTCCCCGGGACCAACGTTTGAGACAAGAAGTTGTCAAGGACTACTAGTGGAATGGGTGAACGAACTGCCGACGGCGCACTTTCTGCCCATTGACCACAACATCCACGGCGCGGAGGCTGACAAGCCCGACGTCCGCACCGTGGTCCATCTCCACGGCGCGAAGGCTCCTCCCGAAAGCGATGGCTATCCGGAGAACTGGTATGTTCCAGGGAAATCCGCGCTCTATCATTATCCCAACAACCAGGACGCGGCCATGCTCTGGTATCACGACCACGCTCTTGGTATTAACCGCCTCAATGTCGCCGCTGGCTTGCTCGGCGTCTTTCTCATTCGTGACTCGGTCGAGGACTCTCTGAATCTGCCCAGTGGCAAATACGAAATTCCACTGATTATCTACGATCGCATGTTCGACGCGCAGGGCCAACTCTATTACCCGGTTTCACCCGACCCAAAGTCTCCCTGGATTCCCGAATACTTTGGTAACGCGATTTTAGTGAACGGGAAATTGTTTCCGTATCTGGAAGTCGAGCCGCGCAAATATCGTTTTCGCGTTCTCAACGGGGCTAACGGAAGATTTTTTCATCTGTCGCTTTCCAACGGACAGAGTTTTCACCAGATCGGCGCTGACCAGGGATTGCTATCCGCCCCGGTTTCGCTCGACCATCTGCTGCTCGCGCCCAGCGAGCGCGCGGATTTGATCGTGGATTTCGCCGAGCACGCAGGCGAACAGTTTGTCCTCAAGAGCGATGCCTTTACCGTCATGCAATTTCGAGTCTCGCGAAACAAAACCGCCGACACAAGTTCACTGCCATCGACACTGCGGCCCGTACCCAAGATTCCGGAATCCGAAGCCGTCAAAACCCGCATGCTATCGCTCAGCGAAATTGATGACCGGGCTCAGAACCCCATCACCATGCTGCTCAACCGTGCTCATTGGAATATGCCGGTCACAGAAGATCCAGTCCTGAATTCAGTCGAAATCTGGGATCTGATTAACCTGACCGACGATTCCCACCCCATCCATCTTCATCTGGTTCGATTCCAGATCCTCGACCGGCGCCGCTTCGAACCCTTCTTCTATAAAAACCAAGCCATCCTGAAGTACACAGGGCCGGCGGTACGCGCCCGATCCGAACGAAGCTGGATGGAAAGATACGGTTCGAGCGGATCCAGGAATGGTCACGCGAATCATCGTTCGCTTCGAAGGTTTTGTCGGGACGTTACGTCTGGCATTGCCACATCCTCGAGCATGAGGACAATGAAATGATGCGCCCCTACGACGTGATTGCGCGCGCGGTAACTACATCGCGTCGTAGCGACTGCCCCAGATTGGGCCGTTGTAGCTGGCAGGTTTGGTTTTCGTTTTAGAAAGCGCGTCGGGCGAGATGTTCCGAGCAAGCGACTTTGATTGAGCGGGAGGGGCACGTCATGCCAAGCGACGACAACGGTCGCGCCGCCGAATGACTAGGGAGTTGTCCCGACGCCTTTCGGCAAGTCCTGCGACCACCGATAGGCGCGCATTCCAAGAAACAGGTTGGCGCCGGCTACAGCCGCCGCCGGGACGTACCACATGCTGCTGTGTCTCTTCTTCATATAGTAGGTCAAATACGCAACGCCTAGGTCCGCGGGAATTCCGATTCCGTACAGGGCTGTCCGGCTGCGTAAAGACGACGGGACATCGTTGCAATCTGGGTGTTGGGTCAGGCAGTGCAAGGTTAATTCTGCATTAGCGACACTTGCGCCGAACACTGCACCGGTAACCAACAGGTAATTCCGGTCCATGACACTACGATCGGGAGCGAGTGGGCCACCCATTGCGGCAGGGGCCGCTCCGTGCTCTCTTTTAACGACCGGAGTGGGCGCTGGATCTGCGGTTGATGAATCGGCCTTGGTAGTGCTGGGAGCGTCGGGCAAATCGGAATAACTGCTCACGCTTCCGATCGCGGGAGCTTCAGCAGTCGTCGCGACAAGCAGCGGTTGGCTGAGGTCATTCGCTTTCAGTTGAAGGTCGTCCCAAGGTCGAACATTCGTCCGATCGGACTGCGCCAGCGCCGAAAGCGCGGTTACCGCCGCGAAAACGACACAGATATACGACTTCTTATAACGGTTACGCACCCTTTCCTCCCGGTGCTCAAGCTTCAGTCTCGCGAACGGCCATTCCACCAGCTACAAAAACGCTGGGCAAAGCCGAATCACTCGCGGAGTCCCGCTGCATTAGAGCACTTTAATCACCGAGACTAGCTTGCCCTGGTCACTCAACACTAGTAGCTGAGGAACAAGCACCTTTGATTGGATTTGTGCAAGGGGCATGATGCGAGATAAAACGTGCAGCATCGAGCGTTTACGCAGGATGCTAGCCGCTTGCCCGCTCTCCCAAAAAAATCACTGCGCCCCTTGAGCGTCCATCGTGGAAACCAATCTCGATGTCATTTCTCGTTTCGCGAATGAGACAAGCGGGCTACGATTGCTAAGTTTTCCTCTCGCTTTGAGACACCCGACCTAGAGTGCCCATCTTTAGAACCAGTCGGCATACCGGAAACTCGTGGAAGTTGACCTCTCTTCGTGTTCGCCTTCGATCCTATGCGCTTGCTCCTCATCCCATGCGCTCTGGAAGGGGTGCAAAAAAATCATTGCGGGGCGTGCATTGTTTCCAATGCTGCGGTAAATGCTCTCGAATGAAGAAGGGCTTAGCCACAAGTTGCGCAGGATCAAACTTCGCGGACTGCCCGAAAGTGAATCAACGCCAGCTCATACGATTCTGACAACGTTGCTCAGCCGCAGAATCTCGGGAAGATGAGACGAACGCGACTTTATTGTTTGATTCTTGGATTATCTCTCGTTTTGAGACTCCGGGTGCCAGCGTTTCCCAAATCAGAACCGCTAAGCGCCTAAGAAAAAGCAAGTTAGCGAATATACCGAATTGGCACGCGCCATGCATCAAGAAATCGCGGCGAAGAGTGTAGTCGCCTACTTACACCGCAGGCCTACAAACTCGCGGTTAAGCTAAGCGGTCTTCAACATCGGCCGCGAGTATCAACAAAACTTTCAAAGCAAACAAACGCTACTAAGCGACGGGGGCGAAGCCTTGTCTCAAGCGATCAACACCAGCACTTCAGCAGATGCGAACTTGTTGCCACCTCCGCCATTTCCGACTGCCGAACGCCCTCCCCATTGGTACGCCGTCTATACGAGTCCGCGACATGAGAAACGGGTTCGCGAGCATCTGGAACACCGCCGCGTCGAAAGTTTTCTTCCACTGTTCCGGAGCCTTCGCCGCTGGAAAAATGGCTGCAAGGCGCAAGTTGAGCTTCCACTGTTTCCCGGGTACCTGTTTGTGAACATCCCACGAAGTGAACGCGTGCGAGTCCTGGACGTGCCCGGAGTTCTCTCGTTTGTCGGCCCTAAGAGTGAACCCGCACGGCTGTCCGATTTTGAGATCGAGACGTTGCGTTCCGGCTTGCACCTGCAGAAATTTGAGCCTTATCGCGGTCTCGCGATCGGCAGAAAAGTGCGCATCCATGCCGGGCCTCTGCAAGGATTGGAAGGCACGCTGGTTCGAAACGCCAAGGGCTTACGCGTCGTGATCACGGTCGACCTCATTCAGCAGAGCGTAGCGGTCGAACTGGATGCCGACGCCGTGGAAGCTCTCTAGTCGCTACAAACTCTTTTTCCTTTCGTATCTTCCGTTCCTGCCCACGACTGCAACCCAATGCCCGTCTCAAAAGTTCATAATTCGAGTAGCACCGCGGACCGCATCGTTGAAGCGGCCGTGCAGTTGTTCTCGCGCCAGGGTTTTGCTGCCAGCAGCACCCATGAGATTGCCCGACTGGCTGGGGTCAGCGAAGTTACGGTATTCCGCCATTTTCCGCGAAAGAAAGATCTCTTTTGGGCGGCAACGGAATCCCGTCTCCGGCGTCTGCGAATCAGCAAGGAACTGCTGGGCCGGCTCCACGCCGATGAAAGTCCTCGGACTGCTTTGCCGGGCGATAGTTGCCCTACTGGTCGAAACTTTTCACAACCAACCAGAAATGATTCGCTTACTCTACCTAAGCCTTTTTGAGCTGGACCACGGCGAACGTATTTTGCGCAAGCATCTGGTTCCACTTTTTCAACCGATCCGTGAATACCTTTCGCGGTGTGCATCAAAAGGAACGATTCGCGACCTCGAACCAGGCGTAGCAGCGCTGGGGCTTGCAGCATTAGTTGCTGCTCACCAGGGGTTGCGATCGGTTCTGACCGAAGATGAAGGTCCCGCTGCAAACACCGATGACGCAATCGTGACCTATACCCGCTTTTGGATGACGGCAATGTTGCCCGAACCTGCTTTAGGAACAGCTTAACTTAAGAAATAGACCTGGTTTTGGCCTGCCCCTTCCCGGGCGCACATCACCAAAAGGCGACATGAGAGACAACCAGTCCACAACCGCAAGTAAGAACACGGAATTAGAAGCGATTAACTTCTCAGACATTTTCCCGGCGACGATGGAATCTCGCGAGGACCATGTCTCGATCGTCCATCTCTGGCGCGTGCTTCAAAAGCGGCGCTGGCTGGTTCTGGGCAGCCTGGCGACGATCGTTTTACTCGTCACGGCTATCTCGCTTGCGCTTCCCAAGCGCTACGATGCGGCCTCACGGCTGCTTTTGGACCTCGAAGGTTCAGAGGATCTAGGTCTCGACCAGGTAGTGATGCCCATTGGCATCGACTTAGACACAAAGCTACAAACACAGATACGGATCGTGCAGAGCGATACGATTGCCAACAGCGTTATCAAGCAGCTTGGACTTCAGAACAACCCGGAATTTGCCGGGAAACAAGCCCCGACCTCCTGGGCGTGATTTCGACAGCCTGGACTTGCAAACTCGCGCGGCACTCACGAATGGACTGCATCGGTACATGACCGTCCAACTGGTACCCAAGACGGAAATCATGGAGATTCACTTCCGCAGCCGGGACCCCAAACTTGCGGCGGACATCGCGAATGCTGTAGCCAGCACTTATATTGAGCGCAATTTCCAAACCAAATATCAAGCTACCCGGCAGACTTCTGATTGGTTGACCAAACAACTCGACGATGTAAGAAAGAACGCCGAAATTGCGCAAGAAAAAGTGATTTCCTACCAGCAGAAGACCGGCCTTTATGGAACCGACGAGAGCCACAACATCGTGATAGACAGGCTCGAACTACTGAACAAAGCGCTCTCCGAAGCGGAAGGAGATCGCATTATAAAAGAGGCGAAGTATCGTATCGCGATGACAGAGAATCCGGATTTGATCGCGAATATTGCTCCGGAGAGTCTGCTTGGAGCGCTTTACAAACAGCGGGCGGAGAGCAGGTCCGAATATGCACAATTGGCTGCCAAATATGGGGCTTCCTATCCGCGCGTGATTCAACTGCAATCGCAACTGCACGAATTGGATTCCAGCATCGCCGAGGAAATCAGCAAAGTTAGCGAGACTCTCCGAGCGGAATATCGGGCTGCATTAAAGTCGGAACAGATGTTGCAGGCAAGTCTCGACAAGCAAAAAGACGATGCCTACAAGATGAATCAGGACGCCATTCAATATGGCATCATGCGACGTGAAGTCGAATCCAGCCGCGACTTGTACGAGGGATTGCTCAAGAAGCTCAAGGAAGCCGGCATCCTGGCCGGTCTTAAATCAAGCAACATTAATATTATCGACCAAGCCAGCGTGCCCGTTGTGCCGGTCGAACCCAGGATTCCGCTAAACATAGCTTTGGGATGCATGGGTGGGCTATTGTTCGGTGTAGCTCTGGCGTTCGTCGTTGAGAACGTCGACAGTTCGATACGCACGCCGGAAGACATCGAAACCTACTGCTCGCTTCCCTCGCTCGGAATCATTCCCAGCGTCGCTCTGGATGACAGCCCAGCGCAGAGACAGTTGACCCGAACCGGAGCACCGAAGTTAATTCTGCCGATTACGATGGAGCATCGCAATTCCGGCGGCGCCGAAGCATTTCGCGCCCTGCGGACTTCACTGCTTTTGTCCTCTCCCGGTGCGCCCCCGCAAGTGATTCTCGTAACCAGTGCCATGATGCAAGAGGGCAAGAGTTTCACGTCGATGAACCTGGCCGTCGTGCTGGCTCAAACCGGAGAAAAAGTACTGCTGGTGGATTCAGACATGCGCCGCCCGGCAGTAAACAAATATCTCGGCATTGCCACAAACCAAGGATTGAGCGCGTGTTTAGCCGGCACCGAGGATTCGGCCGCGATGATCGTCAAAATCGAGGAGATACCGGGACTTCACGTTCTGCCCGCGGGCCACATGCCACCTTATCCTTCGGAGATGTTGGCCTCAGAGGCCCTGCCTCAGCTCGTGCAACGCTGGCGTGAACAGTTCCGTTACATCGTAATCGACACTCCGCCAGTCTTGGCGGTAACCGATGCAGTCGTAACCGCCAGAGTCGCGGATGTGGTGGTCCTGGTTGTCCGCTCTGAAAAGACCGGCCGGCAATCCATCTTGCGCACACGCGATTTACTGAAGAAGATCCATGCGAATATCGCCGGCGTAGTTGTCAACGACCTTTCATTCAACTCCGTGGAATATCGCCAATATTACGGATACTACGGCAAAGATCATCAGGGCTACTACCACAACGGAAGCGGCAACGGAAGCGGCAACGGCAATGGAAACGGCAATGGAAATGAAAACGCCATACATTGATTCGAACGAGCGGCGATCCGAACGATCGCCAGACTCTCGAGAATCTATATGAAGCGATTGAATGTTTGTTCGAACTACCTCGTGGTTCCATTTTTCTTGCTCGCTCTCTTGGCGACGACCTCAACTGCACAGGACAGATCTGCGGCGAGCAGCAATATGGGCAGCGGCAGCACAGGTTTCGGAAGTGGAGCTGCCGGCCCAATCGGCGCAGGCGACCTGGTCGAAATGAGCGTTTTTGACACGCCCGAGCTCAGCGGAAAGCTCCGCGTAAACAATACCGGCGACATCATTCTTCCGCTGGTGGGGACAATCCACGTCGCGGGCATGAAAGCGAACTGATGTGCAGAATCTCATTCGGCAGAAATTCATCGACGGCGGATTTCTGAAAGACCCCCAAGTGACAGTCTTTGTCACCGAATATGCCACCCAAGGGGTTTCGGTGCTCGGCGAAGTCAAAAGCTCCGGGCATTTATCCTGCTTTCGGCGCGCACAATCTGATGGACTATATTTCCCTCGCCGGCGGTCTTACTCCTCTGGCCGGCACTAACATCACCATCACTCGCCTGGCGCATCCCGACGATCCAGAGCATGTGAAGATCTCGACCAGCGCGGCTCCCAAGCCGCTGAACAATCCCGAGATTTTGCCGGGCGATTCTATCTTCGTGGAGAAAACCGGGCTCATCTACGTGATCGGTGAGGTCGCGCGTCCGGGGGGGTTCCCGATGGACCACGATGACCACCTTACAATCCTCCAAGCCCTCGCTCTGGCCCAAGGCACAACTTATACGGCCAAGAAGGGTTCGACAAAGATTCTCCGCACTACTCCACAAGGACACGAAGAGATTCCCGGTTGATCTCAAGAAGATCCTGGCGTCCAAAGCCGCCGACGCACCGCTCCAGGACAACGATATCCTGTTCGTACCCAGTAGCGCCGGAAGGGCGACATTAAAGAACATGGAAAGCCTTCTGCCCATCGCTGCTTCGGCGACGATTTACCGTATTCCGTAAACCATTTTTCAAAGCGCACTTCAGCATGTCGAACACAGGAAATCGCCGGCGCATTTGCATCGTCGTTTCTGACTTCATGACGGTGCAGGCTTTTCTGCAGGATCAGATTCGGGCGTTGAGCGAGACCTACGAAATTACGGTCGTGGCCAACACCGACGACAGAGACGCCCTCCGCCGCCTGGGGTTGAATGCTGAACTGGTTTCGGTCTCCATCCCGCGACCCATTCACTTGTGGCGAGATGTTCGTGCCCTGCTCAGCCTGTATTCCTTGTTTAGAAAACGAAAGTTTGACTTAATCCATTCCATCACCCCAAAAGCAGGGCTGCTGAGTATGGCAGCAGGGCGGCTCGCCGGAGTCCCTGCCCGCATACACACTTTCACGGGTCAGGTGTGGGCGACCAGATCAGGATTGACACGCTTCTTGCTAAAGTTGGCTGACCAAGTCACAGCTTCTTGCGCAACCCAAGTTCTCGCAGACAGCAAATCGCAATTGAACTTTCTTATCGACGAAGGCGTGGTTAGCGCTCGAAATGTCGCGTGTTGGCGAATGGATCAATCAGCGGGGTCGACGTATCACGCTTTTGTCCCGGATGCGTCGCGCGAGCGGCGAGTTCGCAAAAAGCCTCAATCCCGGAAGATGCGACCGTGTTTCTCTTCGTCGGCCGTTTGAACAGAGACAAAGGCGTTCTTGATCTGGCGAAAGCCTTTGATCACTTAGCCGCGCGAAGGAGGAACGCGTATCTGGTTTGCGTCGGCCCTGATGAAGCCGGAATTGAAGCTCAAATGCGGAGCATTTGCTCTTCATGTGTAGTGCGGCTTCGCTTCGTTGAACAAACTTGCTTCCCAGAACAATACATGGCGGCTGCGGATGTTCTTTGCCTTCCAAGCTATCGTGAAGGATTTGGCAGCGTAGTGATAGAAGCTGCCGCAACCGGTGTTCCGGCGATTGCTTCTCGGATTTATGGTCTCACCGACGCCGTGCAAGATGGCGTGACTGGTTGCCTGCACCAGCCGGGCAACTGGGAAGAGCTGGCCGATGCGATGGAATCACTGGCGGCAAATCGCTCTTTGAGAGAGCAGTTGGGGCAACAAGCACGTGAGCGAGCGAACAAGGATTTTGCAGCGCAAATGTTGACCGGACGCATTGCTGGCTTTCTATTCGGAACAGCTTCGCAGCCGAAAGCATCAACGTCGGCGAGTTGTGGTCGGACCCTCAAACGGATTTTGGATCTGTTGATAGGAATCACTGCCCTGGTGGTGCTGTCGCCGGCTCTAGTAGCGATTGCGATAGTGATTCGAATCGTCCTCGGTTCTCCTGTTCTGTTTCGGCAGCGTCGACCGGGCTTGCACGGACAACTCTTCACCTGCCTCAAGTTTCGCACTATGACCGATGCTCGCGACGCGGATGGCCAATTGCTTCCGGACGCGCAACGATTGACTCGCTCTCGGCCGATTTCTCCGCAGTACCAGTCTGGATGAACTTCCCGAATTGATCAACGTGATTCGCGGCGAGATGAGTCTGGTAGGGCCGCGTCCACTCCTATCCCAATATCTGAATCGCTACACTCCCGAGCAGATGCGAAGGCACGAGGTCAAACCGGGCATCACAGGGTGGGCGCAGATCCACGGCCGGAACGCCCTCGACTGGAACAAGAAACTAGCGCTTGATCTCTGGTATGTCGATCACCAGAGCTTTTGGCTCGACTTATTCGATACTTGCAAGAACGGCAGGGTATGTTCTGCGGCGCGAAGGAATCGCACAGCCCGGCCACGTTACCATGCCTGAATTTCTCGGCACCAGTATCGAGCAAGAAAAAGGAAACGCCTGATGCAGCCCAAGCGAATCGCGATTGTTGGAGCTGGCGGGATGGCGCGAGAAATTGCGGCTCAGCTCTGCGTTGGATCAACCGCACCGATCGGCAATTCGAATTTCTGGGCTATGTGGTCAGTGATTTGTCTCGATTGGGAGAGAGAGACAGTCGCGACCAAGTACTGGGAGACTTCGGCTGGCTGACCGACAATCGCGAATCTCTTTGATGCGCTAGCGATCGGCGTGGGCAATCCTCATCTCCGGTTGAAACTGGCCGCTGAACTGCGCCATCTGCTGCCGGAAGATGGAGTGGCCTGCGATCATCCATCCGACAGCGATCATCGATCTGGATTCGGCGCGAATTGCGGAAGGATGTTTTATCGGAGCGGGCGTCATTGCCACGGTTAACATCACGCTCGAGCCTTTTGCGTTGTGCAATTTCGGCTGCACCATTGGCCACGAAGCCCGGATCGGATCGGGATCGGTAATAAATCCGGGAGCAAATATTTCCGGAGGAGTGGTGATCGGCGCCGGTGCGTTGATTGGCACTGGCGCACAGATTTTGCAATATCTTCACGTCGGCGCCGGCGCGATCGTCGGTGCGGGCGCTGTTGTCACCAATGATGTCTCCCCAAACACCACGGTCGTGGGTATCCCGGCACGGCCTGAAAGTGCAGATAAAACTCGACCAGAAGTTCCGCAACTCAACTACCGAGCCTAACGCCAGATATGTTGCCGATACCGACCGCAGATGCTCGGGCGAGTTGATTGACCATGTGGATTTTCGCTACTAGTGCGTATTCAGATCCAGAGCCAATTCGATCCTTTCTCCGCCTCGCATCCTATGGCAGAAGGCACCGCTTGACAGCAAACGCAGACGAGGCTGATGCAATCTTGTTCGTGGAGAATTCCCGATATCACGAGGACGCCTTCTTTTCGCGCCTTAAGCGTCACCCGCTGCTCAAGCATCACCGTGAGCGCTGCTTTATGTACAACGAGCACGATCGTCCCTGGTGCTTGCTTCCAGGCGTCTATTGCTCGATGCCTCGACGATGGTTCGACCGCACTCGGCAAAGTGCGACGCGATATCTCAGACTGTTGAATCCTGTTGACACTAGCCCGTCCGACGTCCCGGATATTCTGTTTTCCTTCCTTGGCAATTCACAGATCCCTTTGCGCAGGGAGATCTTACAGCTCCAGAATCCGAGAGCGATCATCGAGGGCACGAGTTTATTCAACCCCTTCTTCGCTCAAGCAGCGCACCAACAACCACGCGCGATACGCCGACGTTTTGCGTAGGTCGAAGTTCGTGCTCTGTCCCCGGGGAAGCGGAACCAGCTCCATTCGTCTCTTCGAAACGCTTCGCGCTGGGCGAGTGCCAATCATCATATCGGATCAGTGGGTCCCTCCTGAGGGGCCGAACTGGTCAACCTGCTCCTTACGGGTGCGAGAGCGAAACATCGCCGACATCCCAAACTTGGCGTCAGATATGGAACACCGCTGGTCCGAAATGGCAGAGGCCGCCAGACAAGTATGGAACGACTGGTTTTCCGATGAAGTGTTGTTCGACCGCTTCGGAGATGCGCTTTCCGCAATTTCGGAGAAAAGAGTGATCCCAGAATTTGTGGCCCAACGCATTCCCAGCATCCCCGAATGGGATTGGCGGCTACGCCGCGGATTTAATCATATGGGTTCACGTTTACGCTGGGGCGTCGGCGGACACACAAGAACTATTTCGCAGGCGGCGACGAAATCACCATGTCACGGGCGACTCAGCGGCTCGAGCCGAATGAGAGAAATGTACAGTAGCACACTAGAGGAAGCCAACACAGCAACCGGCTTTGAACTTCCTGTCCGGTCCCACGTGCCCCAATTGGCGCGTCGAGGGCTCAACTGGTCTTTTGTCCTCTTGCCGGCAAGATATTTGCTTTCGATGGCAAGCACGGCGGTTTTGGCAAGACTCCTTTCTCCTGCTGAATACGGATTGCTGGGGATGGTCGTCACCATCACAGTTCTTGGTCAAGCCATATCGGATTTCGGATTGTCGTGGGCGACTGTGCAGCGGGAACGACTCGATCGCAACCAGATCGATGCGCTCTTCTTCATTAACGCTGCTTTCGGATTATTTTTGACTGCTCTGTGCTTTCTATCTGCCCCTTACGTCGCAGCTTTCTATCACCATCCGGAACTCACGAAAGTTATCGTTGTCGCAAGTGGAACGTTATTCCTCTCTTCTTTGGCAGTGCAACCCACCGCACTACTACTTCGCCAAATGAAGCTCAAAGAGCTCAATCTGTCTGCTCTCTGCTCTTTGTTGATCTCCGCGGTGGTCACGATAGTGATGGCCAAACTGGGGTTTGGATACTGGGCGCTTGTGGCTCAGCTCGTTTTGCAGCAGACCATCACCACCATGCTGTCATTTCCGCTAAGCGGATATTTCCCAAGGCTTCCGGCGCACATGTTGAACATTGGCACGCTCTTGACCTTCGGCGGGTACTCGGCAGCTTACGGAATCGTCAATTATTTTGCCAGGAATCTCGACAATGTGCTGGTCGGCAAGTTCTGGGGCGCGACCGCGCTAGGATATTATTCACGCGCTTACTTCCTGATGACTCTGCCCGGCATGCTGGTGATGAGCGTGTTCAGTGGCGTGCTCATTCCAGCCATGGCGTCTTTACGGAATGAACCCGCGCGGATGCAGTCGGCCTACCTTCGCGCCCTTCGCTTGATCACTGTTTTAGGATGTTCATTGGCCGTCGGTTTGGCGGCAACGGCGCCGGAAATCGTAGACTTTGTTTACGGCCAAAGATGGCACGCGGTTGTGCCGATCCTGCTATGGCTCTCGGCCGCCAGCATCCTTCAGCCGATACAAAATACATCTCAGTGGTTATTTATCGTCGCCGAACGTGGCCGTGGAATGTTCCTCATGGGCCTCGTGGTCGCTGGTTCCGCAACTCTAGCTTTTGTTTTAGGCATTCGCTCGGGGCCCATTGGAGTGGCCCGCGCCTACGCCATTTCCAACACCCTGATTGCCTACCCGGTTCTTGTGATGGGACATCGGGCTTGTGGTCTGGATATTAAGAAGACAATCGCCGAAAGCGCTCCGTTGTTGCTTTGTGCGCTCATCATGGGTGGAGTCGTTTGGCTGATCGGAGTTGGATCCAGCGCTCGTCGGCATAGGCCCGCATAGCCGTCTCGCAGTGAAAGTCGCCGTTGGCATCGCCGTTTATCTGGGCTGCCTGCGGAAGTTTGCCTACACCACTTATTCCGAACTTCTGGCCCACGTAAACCTGTAAGCCATGCTTCACGTTCACGTCATCGACGAACTCCGCACCGGTGGCGCCCAAACGCATCTGGTCACCGATGCTGCGGGAAGCTGTCAAATACCGCGGCATCGAGCATCACGTCGTGACCTTGTTCGGGGATGGAGAGCTCAGCCGAGAGGTCCGCGAACTGGGAATTCAAGTACATGTTTTAGATCTGCTCCCATATTTCCGTGAAGGGGAGATTCTTAGCTAGCGATCGCTGAAGTTCAAACGTTACTGGAAAGCCTGCGGCCAGATTTGGTGGAAGCACACCTGACATGGAGCCGTTTCATTCGCATTGTTTGCCGCGTGGCGCGCAGGGGTGCCATTACGAATCGGGTTCGAGCAGGGCGATCTTTACATGAAATCGTGGAAGTTCCGCGTGGCGAATTTCTTCGCACAATCACTCGCGCATCGCATTGTAGTGTGCAGCGAGGCATTGGTGATTGGGTCCACCGAACCCACGGTATCTCTCGCTCAAGACTGTTGGTCATGCATAACTGCGTTGACCTGGCGCGCTTCAGCAAGAACGGACCCAGGGCGCAAGACATTGAGATTTCCCGAGGGAACTACTGTGTTTCTGCGCCGTGGGAACGCTTGGCCGCGGCGTTAACAAGCGCGTAGATGTTTGCATCCGTGCGTTAGCAGTGGCGCGCTCGGCTGGCGCAAAAGCAGCGCTGGTGATTTGCGGCGACGGAGAACAACGGAGCGAACTCGAAAGGCTTGCGCAGTCATTGAACATCGTTTCGTACGTAAGTTCCTGGGAACTCGCTCCGACGTGGCTCAGGTATTGCGCGCCTGCGACGTATTCTGCCATGCTGCTCCGTTTGAGCCTTTCGGAATTGTGGCGATTGAGGCAATGGCAGTCGGGGCTTCCCGTCGTCGTGCCAAATTCGGGTGGGGTTCGAGAAACTGTGGAGCATGGCGTGAATGGCCTGCTTTACCCGGCCTGAATCATCAAGCTCTGGGCCAAATGCGATGGTCACATTTGCCAGCGCAGCCAGCCTTGCGTGAATCCATGGGTATGGCAGGCCGCAAGATCGTGGAAGAACGATTTTCAGTTCAGCAGTATGTTTCGAAGCTCTATCGGGCCTATGGCATTGATGTTGCTCGCAATACAGCAGCCGTAGGAGCCAGCGTGTGAACCGTTCGGTGCTGATTGTTACGCCTTTTTTCGCACCTCAAAACCATGCGGCAGTGTATCCGTGCGTACAAATTGGCCAAGTACCTTCCACAGTTCGGCTGGAAACCCATCGTCCTCACCGTAGATACGCAATACGAATTCAATGAAGATCCCGCTTTGCTCACTGAACTACCCATGAAGTCGAAATAATGCGCGCCCGGTATATCGAACCAACTTTGAGAGGCGTGCGAATGGCGCTGGGGGGGCGAAATAGAACATTCAAGGCTCAAAAGGAATTGCTCACAAACAGAACGGTGCGACGTGCCCCGTTCGTAGATCCGCGGTCTAGCGGCGCTTACGACGTATCTGCTTAGAAATTGGCTTCATAGTTCCCGACGTCTACTGGACATGGGCCAGGACAGCGATAGCAGCTGGAAACAAAATTATCCGAGAGCGCGACATCAGCGTTGTGTACACCTCCCATCACCTTTCTCTTCGCTCGCTAGTGGGCGGGAGCTGCAGAAGGCCGGAGCCCAGTGGGTTGCAGATTTCCGGGACCCACTCGGCTATACTCACCGGCTCGGCGAATTATTCGCCTCGCGTCTACAAGCGTCAGCGCGAAGACAGTCGAAAGATGCTCTTAGCCAATGCCGATGCCGCAACCGTTTTGGCAGTTCGAGTTATCGCAGCATTTTTCGTGACATATTCGGAAACGGACACAGCGACCCAATTTTCATCCCCACTGGAATTGATGAAGACCTGCTGCAATCACGCGATCCGTCAGGCATCAGCAACATCCCTACCTGATATTTGCCGGAGAGTACCTATCGGAATATGACAGTTCATTTCTGGAAGCATTCTCACAAACTGTACAGCAGGAAGAGATTGCAAAGATGCGAGTCAAATTATTAGTGATCGGGACGCTGGAAATTAATCGGAAAAGGCTGTCACCCTTCATCGACAAGTTCGGGCTTCACCAACAGATCGAATTTGCCGATCAAATGCCACAAAGCGAAGTGTACAAACTGCTGCGCGATGCATGTGCTGGCGTATTGATCCCGGGTAGCCGCGCCTTCTGGTGGACCAGCTTTGCCAAGATGACCGACTGCATTGGGATGCGAAAGCCGGTAGTGGCGGTTGTTCCTGATCCGTCCGAAGCCCGCACCGCGTTGACCCGCACCCGGCTGGGCATCTTTCTGGATGGCTCCTCGGCAAACCGGACAAAGATTCTTACTGATTTCTTGCTCGGTAAACACAAATTACCAGCCCCTGATGAAGATGAATGCGAACGCTATACGGCTCGCCATCAGGTGCAATCTTTCGTTGAATTGTTCGAATCTCTATCGGCGCGCGGGCGGGGCTACAGGCAATGACTTGTCACAGTCTTATGCTCGCTGCGCTTCTCCCTTTGATCGGTTGCAGCGCAGGTTTTGCGGTATCGAGCAGCGCAGCTCCCAGAATGTATTACATTTCCTCAACTTCCGGGAACGACATCAACGACGGCCAAAGTCCCGAGAAAGCCTGGCAACATTTGTGGAAGATCTACCTGAAATCGATTTCCAAGGACACATTCCAGCCGGGCGACAGCATCCTGCTAAAGCGCGGAGATCAATGGGATGGTCAGATTCGCCTGCAAGGCAAAGGCACTGCCGAAAGACCAATCGTGCTCGGAGCCTATGGCGAGGGTCCGAAGCCCTTGATCTACGGCGACAACCAGGGCGCCGTCTGGAAGCCTCGTAGCCGGTCATAACGGAATCTACACTGCCGACATGGGGGAAGGAAGTATTCTCCGACCAATTTTCATGGACGGCAAAGCCTTTGAAGACGATCTACCCGGCCGGATCCTGAATCGGAACGAAGATATGGAAGCATTCCTGGCTAGACTGCAGCCAGGGAAGCTGGCAGGACAGTTCGGTAGCAGGCTCTGGATTCCAATGATTGACACTGGCCAGCCGAGTGAAACAATTCGTATTTTCCGATCTGCAGGAGTCTCTGTTGCCGATTCCAGTTATGTCCAGGTTGAAAATCTGGACATCTGAGCGTTTCTACGTTGGCATCGACATCTACGAACTCACAACAAGTGTTCGTCCGTCACAACGACATTCAGGATGTTCTCGGGATCGGCATCTATCTTCGATCAGCAGATGTCGGATTGCAGGGTTGAAAGCAATACGGTTTTTCGCAGTGGCAACACAGCGTTATATGTTTTAAAGGGCTCCAGCAATACATTCCGCGATAACTGGGTATCGCATGTGGAAACCAACATTCTGGGAATCAACCTCAGTGGGGACGGGATGGGCGTTGGGCTTGCAGCAATCGCAAGAAAGTCTGGTCGAGTACAACTACTTTACTCATAGCGGTGGCATGGATTTCTATTACGAACAAGGCAGCACGGTTCGATACAACTATCTTTTTGACGTGCGGTCCGCGGGCGCGCCCCACGGAGTAAATCTCAGCCTCTATGGAAATATTTACAACCTTGGGGACCCGGCGGGACGGCCCGGATCCAGGGGAGTAAACGCGGTAGCTACGGGTCCGGGGACGATCAGCGTATTCAATAACACAATCTTTAATGCGTCCGGCTTTCTCCTGATGGGATCTTCGGACAAGGGTGGCAAGATCATATTTTCAGACAACATTGCGTTCTCGGGTGTGCCCGGAACCGCCATGACCGTGTTCGGAGCCAATGTGGCATCCGAATCATAATTGTTTTTGGACGCCCGGCCAGCCGGTTTTTCGCTATAACAACGCCAACTTCTCCTCCCTCGAAACGTATCAGGCGGCAAGTGGACTCGATCGCGACTCGATTTTCTCCGATCCGCAATTTCTCAGCTCAATGCCGATTACACCTCTTGATTTTCGTATTGATCCAAGTTCAGCATGCAACTCGGCCGCTGCGAAATGCTCCTATAGCAGACCCGGCCAGCGGCCGCACTTACGATCACGATCAACTCGTGACGGGCAAGCCAGTCATCGGAGCCTTGCAGTATCGATAAGACGGCAAACCGAACCACCCCTCTACCCAGGTGTGCACCTCCATTGCTTTCAACATCCGTTTGCCGTCACGAACAGCGTCTATCTCGTACGTCTGAAGTTCGCCTCCAGCGTGCTATCCGGGCAAACGAAGTGAGTTCAGTTTTTTCTTAAACGGCAGGAAAGTCGACAGCAGTGTTCGAGCCTTCCAAAACCGCGGCCCGGACGATACTCTTCTTCGATCATTTCTCGTGCGTCCAGCCGGCGCATCGATCGTGCTCGAAGCCAGATTCAACTACCGATACATCCGTTGTCACCGAAGTAGCGATCATGCCATTCGACACAGCTCATGGCGATGGATCGCAAGTAATTCCCTGGTAATTCTGCAGCTTCTAAATGACAGCCCCGAACCAAGGACGAAATTCTTTTCTTCGCGTTTGAATATCCACCGGTTTCTGGCGGAATCGCCAGATTGTGCGCGAGGAATCGGCGAGAGCATTAGAACGAGGTCGAGTCAATGCTCGCGTGCTTACCCAGGGTTGCGCCTCTCCAAGTCTTCAATGCTGGTCTTGCCGCAGATCCGTGTTGAATTCCCGACGGCCTGTTCGCGAGTGGCTCGCATTTCAGTGGCTGCGGAAACGAAATGCGCAAAGCATCTTAAGTCCGCCAGGACCACAATCTGTGGAGTCTGGTATCCCGAGGGATTGATTGCGTATCTCGCCGGAGTCCGTCCGCTGGTCATTCTCGCCCATGGGGCAGAACTGCTTACCGCCCGTGAACCGTTGGAGGCGGCCGTTCTGGAATGCTTTGCAGCGTCTTGTGCTGGAAAACGCAAGCCTGGTGATTGCCAACAGCGAATATACGCACCAACTCGTATCCAGCGTGGCGCCCAAAGCACACGTCGAAACAATTCCCCTGGCAGTTGATCCTGATCGCTTTGCGCCGGGAGACCGTGAAACCGCCAAAGCGAAATTTGGACGTTGTCGGGCAAACGAGTGCTTTGCACTGTGTCCCGCATTCACCATTACAAAGCGCATGATACGGTATTGCGCGCGATCGCAAGCCTTACGTCGGACGAGCGCGACCAGCTCGTATATCTGGTTGTGGGCACAGGTCCTTACGAAACGGAATTGCGAAAGCAGACTATCGAACTTGGGATTGATTCTCACGTCCGCTGGCTGGGATTTGTTTCCGAGGAAGACTTGCCGCAGGTTTATTGGGCCTCCGATTTGTTTGTACTTTGCACCCGCGATGCTCCCGAGGAGCGTGCGGTTGAGGGATTTGGATTGGTCTTTCTCGAAGCGCAAGCCTGCGGCACTCCAGTTGTTGGCACCCGCAACGGCGGAATTCCGGCCGCGATTCGCGATGGCAAAGGTGGATGGCTGATCGAACAGGATGACAGCCAGAAGCTCACGGACATCATTCGTGAGTTGCTACAGTCGCCAGAATCGTTTCGTTCTGTGGGGATCCAGGCCCGGCAACGCGTTCTCGATGAGAACACATGGGAATGTTATGGGCAACGTTTCACTTCAGCCTTGCAAAGCGTCGGAATTTACCTTGCATAAATACAAACTCGATAAATACAAAATAAACATGGGTCCCGGCGGTCGCATTCCCTCCTTGGATGGACTGCGCGCTCTGTCCATCGGCATGGTAGTGATCGGACACTGCAGTGGAACCCTTAGGACAATCAACTCCGGCGCCGCGACATTCCTCGGTTTCATCGGAGCAGGCCGCCTTGGGGTTTCCATTTTTTTCGTCATCAGCGGCTTTCTTATTACGACACTACTGGTTCGGGAACACCTCACCACCCACACTATCAGCCTCAAAGACTTTTACGTGAGGAGAGCATTTCGGATCTTTCCGGGATTCTATGCCTACTGGCTGGTTGCGTTGGCCCTAACAGTGCTTGGATACATACAGCTGTCGCACTCCGACCTGATCAGTGCTGCAACTTATGTCTGGAACTACACTCCTCGCAAAGTGGACACGTGGTTTCTTGGGCACACATGGTCTTTAAGTGTCGAGGAACAGTTCTATTTACTTTGGCCGTTGATGTTGAAGTATTCGGGCCCAAAACGGGGAACGTGGATAGCCATCGGAGTAGTGGTTGCCTCGCCATTCATCCGCGTCGCTTCGTATTTTCTCCTCCCGGCGAGCCGGCCACGGATTGGAATGATGCTGCACACACGCGCGGATTCACTAATGATTGGGGCACTGCTGTCGTTGATATGCCTGAATCAAGATCATTTGCGCATTTTGAAACAATTCGCCAGCTCTTGGCTGATTCCTGTTGCATCGCTCTGCTTTGCCGCAATCGACACGATGCTAACCATGCGGTTCAAGGGTGGGTACCTTCTTTCGATCGGATTTTCACTGCAAAACCTGATGATTGTATTGCTGATTGCCCACGTGGTCTTTTATGACAAAACTGTATTAGGACGGATCCTCAACTATCCCGTAGTCGTTCACGTTGGTCTGATCTCCTACAGTTTGTATCTTTGGCAGCAATTATTTTTGACAACGAAAAATACTACCTTCACCGGAATGTTCCCACTGAATATCGTGTGCGCATTCTTTGCTGCGGAACTCTCCTACTATTTGCTTGAGAAACCATTCTTGCAGTTGCGCAAACGCTTCTCGCATGCCTCCGGGGACGCGGCGTTGTCGAGAGAAAGCGTTTCTTTGGAACCGGGTACCGCACGCCTTGCAGCCTCGGCTTCCGCTTAGAGTCGAGAATATTCATGGATCAACAAGGGCAGGGAATTTCGGTCGTGGTCCCGACGCTGAATCGGGGATCATTCTTGATTGACACCCTTCATGATTTGCTCGCGCAAGAGTACCGACCACTCGAGATCTTGGTTGTGGATCAATCCCGCAAAGAAGACCCAGCACTGCTAGAGCTGATTGGCGAGTACTCCGACTTGCTTTCGTATCACAAAGTGCCATTTCGCGGGTTACCGCTCGCACGTAATTACGGGTGGCAGCAGGCCAAATACGAAGCTCTCGTTTTCGTGGATGACGATATTCGCTGCGGTCCTTCGCTCGTGAGCGAGCATTTTCGGGGATTGACTCGGCCAAATATCGGAATGGTGGCGGGCGGAATCGACGAGCAAATTTCTATCGAAGAAACCGGCCCGGCGCCGGGGCAGTTCAACTCATGGACCGCGACCCCACAGCGTGGCTTTACCCCGACTGAGGATTGCATGGTCAAGCATGTTGCTGGGGGTAATTTCTCTGCGTGGCGTTCAGTATTGCGAGCAGCCGGAGGATTTGACGAAGCGCTTTCAATCGGCGCGGCATTGTATGAAGAGACCGAACTCTGTTTGCGGGTCCGGAAATGCGGCTTTGATATTTATTTTAATGGAAGCGCCCGTCTTCAGCACTTGGCTGCGGGCAGTGGAGGATGCCGAGTTCCGGACTTGCCAGAATACATGGGCTCCTTAGCACATAACCGCGCCATTCTGATCGGGCGCCATTTGCATTGGTTTCAAATTCCGGTCGCATACCTCAGGCTGTTTCTGCTCTTCATTTCCTATGCAGCGCACTATCGCACTCTCCGGGTATTCCGGCCGGGAATTACCGGATTTCTGAAAGGCGTGCATGCCGCAAAACAGGCCCCAGTGTGCAGCCGCTACACGACTGAGGTATCCGCGTGAAACGGCTGTGGCTTTTCTTTTTTCCTTTGCTTTTCATGCCCAATGTCGGTTTCTCACACCGAACCGACTTTGGCGTACTCGAAGTCTGTGACTGGCTGATTGTGCCTTTCATCGTTTTGCTGATTATCGTTCCTTCAGCCAGGTATGAGCAACGGGTCGCTAAATTGAATCCGCTGATGTGGGGCTTCTTGGTTTGGGCCTTGTTGTCCACATTGTCCATTCACTTTCGATATGAATACCTCGACGACGTTCCCATCCTCATTGGATCGTGCCTGAAATTAGCCAGGCTCGTGCTCTTCGTAATCGCTGGCGTTCTTATCGCCAGAAAGCTTGGGGATCCAAGAACGCGAGCGGGAATGGACTTGGTCACTGCTTGTGGCGTTGGTCGTCCTCAGTATTGGCCTGCTGGTAAGTAGCGGCAAATCCAGATGCTCAGCCAACCGACGCACTCGAAGGATACAAATCCTACAATGCCATTATTGTTTCCGTGGCGATCCTGTGTTCTTACATCGCAGGCTTATGGATCGATAATGTGGGCAGTCGCAAGTGGAGACGATGCGCCAGCGTCACAATTGCATTTGCGATATGCTCTGTATTCATATCCAGTTCGCTGTCGAGCCATGGGCGAGGAGGGTGGCTGGCCTTCGCCGCAGGTTTCGGTTACATCCTCTTGAAAAGAACCCAGACCCTGAAGATCGTGGTGATCATTTGTTAGTTGGCCTGGCATCCATCACCGCATACGAAACTCTTCCCAATTTCCGATCTGTGGTTGATTTGACGCCTGACGCCTTCTGACGATGCACCGCTACAGTCGGTGGACGATGGCTCGCGTATCTCGACATGGATCCACGAGGGCCCCAAGCTGGTCGATGCGCCTCTATTAGGCACGGGGTTTTACCATCGAGGAGGGGCTTCAGGTCTGTGGGAAACCGGATCACATAATTTCTTTCTTCAGATGTTCTTGGAAACTGGCGTCGTCGGGGGCGTCCTCATGATATTCAGTCTTCGTGCTTGACTTGGCGACAGGCCAGATTAACCGCCATGAGTCGGAACAAGATCAGCGTTTCCACTCGCGCGGCTTTGATCACGGCGATCGTTGGCGGTATGAGTGGCGAGTATTTTTACGGGGGCGTTAGCGTTCTCGTTATCTTCGCCACTTTTGCGATGGCTGGTGCTCTGCCTGCCGTAGAAGTTGTGTTCATGACTGGCAAGGCAGGATCGCAAATCGTGCGATGGCGGCAGGTGGCCTCATGATGCCTCTAGTCTCGGTCATAATGCCATTGTTCAACGCTGCCGACACGTTGTTTCTCGCTCTTGCCTCTCTCCAGGCCCAAACCTGTGAAAATTGGGAGTGCATTATCGTCGACGATGGCTCTACGGATAATCCCGAGCAAATCATCAATGCAGTCGGGGATTCCAGAATTCAATACCATCACCTCGACCGGAACCGGGGCCGGGGCTATGCGCGCCAATGTGCCTTGGAGATGGCAAATGGAGATACATCGCATTTCTTGACGCCGATGACTGGATTTATCCCGAGAAGTTTCGAGAGCAGCGTAGCATGCTCGAGGCTGAGCCCGACGTTGCGATGGTAAGCACGGGCATGGCTATAGCAAACACAAACGATCAGCTAATAGGAGTTCGGAGTGCAAATCGGAGCAAGCCTGTCGTACATCCTCCTATGCAACATCCAGCCATGCCACCTTTGGCATTCGCGCCCTCGATGATCATCGCCGATCTGGCCAAGCAAATCGGTTTTGACACCTCATTTCCGATCGCCGAAGATGCGGACTTTCTCTTGCGCGCCTTGCTTGGCAAACGAGTTCGCCGTTCTGCCCACCCCTTTGTACGTTTATCGCGAACCAGGTTCGACAACGCTCGATAAGGTTAGTTCTGCTCTTGATTACTGTTGCACGATGTTCCAGAAGCAGTCTGATCAATATCCACTGGATAGCGCGATTGAGATCGCGAAGGCTCGCGGAAAACAAATGATATATCACTCGGCGGCGGCTCTGGGGATGTGGGAATACATGATCGCACGCCGTTCTGGAGTACCGACCGACGATGATCATCAGCAATATCGAGATGCTTGGCAGACCGTATCTGGCGTTGTGGCTGGCTATGAACTGAATCGTTTGACCATCCCGGCAGACATCGCAAACCCGAATAAGACCTCCCAATTCAATGACTACTGCTGCAGTTCGTCAAACCATCTTCTCACCCTGGCGCAACCGCTAACTGCATTCGCTCCCTGGCCTTATTTCGAAGCCGACGAAATCGAGGCAGCGGCTGCCGTTCTGCGTTCTGGAAAAGTAAATTATTGGACCGGGCAGGAAGGTCGACGTATTCGAAACAGAGTTTGCCGATCGTTGGGTGCGAATATGCCGTATGCGTCGCCAATGGGACAGTCGCCTTAGAATTGGCACTCCGAGCGCTCGGCATCGGTCGCGGCGACGAGGTGATTACAACATCCCGCACCTTCATTGCGTCTGCCAGTTGCATTGTGATGCGCGGTGCTCGTCCCGTTTGCGCCGACGTCGACCCTGACAGCCAGAACATCACCGCGGAAACCATACGGAGGGCGATTACTCCAAGAACAAAAGCGATCATCGCGGTGCACTTGGCGGGATGGCCCTGCGATATGGACGAGATCATGCAGTTGGCTGCGGAGCACGACTTGCGAGTAATCGAAGACTGTGCGCAGGCCCAGGGAGCGCTGTACAAAGGTCGCCCTGTGGGATCGATAGGAGACGTTGCAGCGTTCTCGTTCTGCCAGGACAAGATCATGACCACCGGCGGCGAAGGAGGAATGCTCACGACCAACGACCCGGAGGTTTGGGAGCGCGCGTGGAGTTTCAAGGACCATGGTAAGAAGCTACGATGCCGCTCACAGCCGCCAGCACGGAGACGGCTTTCGTTGGCTCCATGAATCGTTCGGCACCAACTGGCGAATGACTGAAATGCAGGCGGCACTCGGCCGCGTAGCCCTCACAAAAGTACCGCGGTGGGTCGAAACCAGACGCCGTCATGCGAATACGTTGACCAAGACTCTTTCCGGCTTACCCGGCCTGCGAATTCCAACGGTTCCAGACAGCATTCATCACGCATATTACAAGTATTATGTATTTCTCCGTCCCGAGATGCTGGGGGACGGATGGGACCGCGACGCCATCGTGCAGCGATCAAAGCGGAGGGAGTGCCATGTTTCGTCGGCAGCTTGCAGCGAGATCTATCTTGAGAAAGCGTTCGTCGCGCGCCGCAGACATCCGACCCTTCCTGTGGCCAGGACGCTTGGCGAGACCAGCCTGATGTTCTTGGTTCACCCAACACTGTCTGACGAACACATCGCAGTCACGTGTCGCGCAATCGAAAGAGTAATCGCAAAAGCAGTTAAAGGAAGTAATGCCTCTAGCCAGCGGCCGGCCGCCAGAGCCGGAAAGTAAGGTCAGTAGATCCTTTTCCGAGCTTACCTAGCCATGTCAAACAAATTCCGTCAATCGCTCTTCCATCCCTATCAGGCAGCGATTTTGGGCTATTACACTGTTCCATTTTCTGCTGATTGCGACCTCGATCGTAATCGCGTGGTTGCTTCGATTCGATTTTCGAATTCCCTTTCCCGCTCTGCTCTTGGGCTGCATGCCGATATTGATTTTGTTTCGAGTCGCTGCATTGGCACGATTCAATCTCTTGCACGGATACTGGCGCCACAGTGGCGTGACCGATGTAATTGACATTGGAAAAGCGGTCGCTCTCGGCAGCCTCGTATTCTTCATGACGACCCGCTACGTTTTTCGCAGGTATGAGTTCCCGCTTATCGATCTACATAATCGAAGCGATCATCACGGCAACTGGGTTGGCCGGGGCGCGTTTATGCGCGATGGCTCTCAAGAGCAAGACGCCTGGTTGGTTCAGTCATGCGCCAGAAGCGTCGGGTGATCATCGCAGGGGCCGGAGAGGCTGCAAGTCTGCTGATACGCGAAATGTTGCGTACCGAATTCGTTCCGGTCGCGTGTCTGGATGACGATGTTTTTAAACACGGAGCTAAAATCCATGGTGTGCCGGTCGTGGGCACGATCGACGCTATTGAGGCGGTCGTCAAAGCTTGCGATGCAGAAGAACTCTTTATTGCGATTCCTTCAGCCAATGGCGCGCAAATGCAGCGCATCAGCAGAATATGCGAGCGGGCCAATGTGCGTTATCGAACCGTGCCGAACCTTCACGATCTTTTGATGGGCCGTGGTTCAATCTCGCAATTGCGAGAGGTCAGCGTTGAGGATCTCCTGGGCCGTGACCCTGTACAACTGGACCTCAGCACAGTTCGCCGCCAGATCATGGGCAAGGTGGTAATGGTGACGGGGGCTGCAGGCTCGATCGGTTCGGAGCTTTGCCGTCAGATTCTGGCGTACTCTCCCGCCAAGTTGATCGTGGTGGATCAGGCGGAAACGCCGATGTTCTATTTGCAATTGCAGCTCACGAAACAGCCGGCCGGTGATCGGGTGGTGTATGCGGTCGCGGATGTCGCCAACACCATGCGCATGCGCCGAATACTCAGCTGAGGGGGCGTAGAGATTATTTTCCATGCCGCGGCCTACAAGCACGTTCCACTAGTGGAACTCAACATTCGCGGCGCGCTGAACAATAACGTACTCGCGTTGGCTCCCTTGCTTGATGTCGCGGAGGAGTGCGGCTGCGAGGCATTCGTCTTGATTTCATCCGACAAGGCCGTGCAACCGACCAGTTTCATGGGCGCCACCAAAAGGCTGGGCGAACTCATCCTGGCAGCCAGACCCAAAAAGAACATGCGCTGCGTCTCGGTGAGGTTTGGCAATGTGCTGGGGTCGCAAGGCAGCGTGATTCCGGTATTCAAAGAGCAGATCGAAAAGGAGAGCCGCATCACGATCACACATCCGGAAATCACCAGATTCTTCATGACGATTCCTGAAGCTGTGTCGCTGGTTTTACAAGCATTCACGATCGGTGACCATGGCGACATTTTGGTCCTGGACATGGGCAATCCTGTCCGCATACTTGATCTGGCCCATTCTTTGATTCGCCAGTGCGGAAAATCTCCAAGCGAAGTAAAGATCGAATTCATCGGCCTGCGCCCAGGAGAAAAGATGTACGAGGATCTTTTCTATCCCGACCGAAAGGAAATTCCGCACCACGAACCGCAAAGTTAAGCGAACCAAGTCTGAGATCATTGCGTGGCCAGCACTCTGTTCCCATTTGGAAGACCTGATCACATTAACAAACTCCGGAACAGAGATGTCGATTCGCGCGAAGATGAAAGAAATCATTCCCGAGTATTCCTACCAAACGGTACCTGCAAGCGTGCAGAACGAACACGTCGAGAATACTTTCTCTCCAGTGATGAATATCGAGAGAGCATTTGCCGCTGGCGCGGGACAGGACTAAGCTCGGCTACCCCGCATCATCCCCGCCTTCTAAGCTCACCCTCCTTTCGTAAGCCACCCCGCCACGCTCGCTCAAACTACTTGGTCAAGGTGTGATTCTGCGCCTGCCAAACCCAGGTCTGGGCGATTTCCCCATGGTTGACTATTCTGTTACTTTTCGTGGCCGTTCGACTCATATTCCTCAAGGCTTGACGGGGATCGATTCCGCCTCACGGAAAAAGGTGGCGACGGTTTCGGTTGGACTGACGGTGGAAAAACGAGCAATGTCTGAACGAATTCCGTGCAGAGTTCCCGGAGACTGTTGAAGACGATTTGCGCCTTCCCCGGCACAAACCACAGCCGAAGCGAGATCTTCTGGTTAGCCCATTTCAGCGGCTTTGGCGGCATTGCTCAGTGCTTTTGATACGCCCAGTGGCAACTCCACCGTCACCAGCGAGCCGTGCGGTTGCAGATTGGCGAGCCTGATCTCGCCGTCGTGCTCTTTGACGATCCCATAGCAAATGCTCAGTCCCAACCCAGTGCCCTTGCCCACGGGTTTGGTTGTGTAGAACGGATCGAGAGCGCGGTTCAAATCCTTGAAACCGGGGCCGGTATCCTCCACTTCGATGATCGCCCGGTTCCCACGAGCAAAAGCGCGCACGGTAATGCGTTTCGGCCCATCCATATTTTCGACCGCATCGATCGAGTTGTTCAGCAGGTTGAGCAAAATCTGCTTGAACTGGTCTTCATCCACTGCCACTCGCGGAAGATTGGATCGAACGTCAGAGAGAATCTCTAATCCTCGCGTATGTGCGTAATAATCTCGCAAGGCAAGGACGTCTTTGACAACCGGGGCTAAATCCACCGTCTGACGATCCATGGTGCTTTGCCGGGAAAACCGCAAGAGGTTTTCTACGATCTTCTTCATCCGACGGCTCTCGTTGACCAGTTTATCCAGCTTGTCACGTGCGGGACCGGTTGGAACATCGTCCCCGAGCAGATCGCCGTAGCCCATTACCGCGGTAAGAGGGTTATTGAGCTCGTGAGCAACACCCGCCACCAACTGCCCCAACGCCGCGAGTTTCTCCGAGCGGATCAACTGGTTCTGCAGCGACTTCAGCTCAAGAGCGACCGCAAGATCAGCTGCCAGAAGCTCGATTCGCGCCAGTTCCGAAGCATTCACCGCTTCCACATCTCGCGGATCGTCCAGCCCAATACATCCCAGGTACCCTCCGCGCGCGGAACATAGGGGAATTAGAAGTTCATCGCCCGTATTCCAGTAAGGGTTGGGATCGTAGCGGACCGAACTCTTCAGAGGATCGTATTTCGCCGCTTCTGCTTCGGAGAGTAGAAACGAATTCTGACCGATCTGACGGCCCCGGCTGCAGAAATCCTTTATGTCATCGGCAGTCCAACGGCGGGCTTTCTGCTCCAGTTGGGCCAATGCAGCCGGAGAAAATCCGCTGGCACCTGCCACCCGCAAACCGTACCCTCCGCTATCGAGATGGATCACGGCGAGACGGAAATTACTCACGTCGGTAATGGCAGAAGCGATTTCATTGCACAACAAATCCACCGTCGCGCCGCTCAGCAGCTGCGAGGTAATCGTCGAAAAGCGTTCGAGTTGATGATTGAGGCCGCGTTCCTTCCGCTGCATGGTCTCAATCGATTCAGATTTATCCTCAACGATTGCCAGAATCATGCCGAACGCCACAAACAGCTTGGGAGTATTCCAAAGCTCCGCCGGAACATTTGCGTGGGGCGCGATGTGATCCAGCAGCATGCCGATCGGAAACACGGCGCCCCAACAGAAAAATCCTCCGGCCGCGGTGAGAATCCCAGGGGAGGCGCGCCAGTAATTCCGGCAGAGGAAAACTCCTGGCAGCGCGAAGCCCAACCCCAGTAAAGCGGTCAGGCCCTCATCGAAGGAACCGTGCATTGCCGCGCGGATCGCCCAAACTGCCGTTGCCGACCCCACCAGCGCCAGCGAAACGGCATATAAAGAGAATTTCCGTAACCAGAAGAGAAGAAGAATCCCACCTACAAAACACGTCAGCAGACAGAGGACATAAGGCCATCGCGGATGCACATCGTAGCTGGCTAGAATCGCATACGCTACGGAAGGCAGGCCGGTTACCAGAAGCATCAGCGTGCGCTTGGGTTTATCCTCCGCAACCGCCGAGACTGAGACAACAAAGGCAACGGCGGCGGCTTGCAGGGAGCCTAGATCAATCGCCAGAAGATACGGGCTCACGTCTCCCGTCGCGGGCTCCAGCAACTGCGCCACGAAGTGCGTAAAAATCAGGAACCAGGCAACCATCCATAGTTGCAAACGCGCAGAGTGGCTATGCCGCTTCAAGGCCAGGAAAATGCCGACTAGAACGGCCACGGTCACGACAGTAGGAATTTTCTCAAGAAGCGTCATAATATAGATTAAAAATGGCTTGATCCACAGTATGTCAATTTGGCGATGCAGCCAAGCGGTTTCGGGTTACCAAAGTAACCAAGTCACAAAAAGCGTTACCGGGGACATCCTGCGCAACTTTCGTGGTGGTTTACGGGTTAGTAACATGGGTTACGATTTTTGTTCGTTACAATTCTTGACCCTTCTTTACGTGGGGCCATGCCAACCGATGATTGAATATACTGGACTTGGGAAGTAGTTTTGACTCACAGCGAGGAAGTGATTCGGAATCTGAGGGTATTTCTCAAATCCAACTCTGTTGGTCGATGGTTACATCCAGTTTCTAGCAATTCTTTGGAGAAAAACTTGAAAAAGCTAACTTTGATTGCCCTGCTCTTTGTATTCTGCTCTTTTGGAAAGTACCGCGCACGCGCAAGAGATCGACGCGGCTTTTGGCGTCAGCACGCTTACCTCGGGTTCAGGTAAGACAACTAACGGAGTTTTCTTCCCCACGGTTGGCGGCGGCGCGTACCCCATGTTCAGTGCGGACGTCTTACTAACCCACCACTTAGGAATTGAAGGAGACGTGTCCTGGAGGGCCAGTCAGAATTTGTATGGTGGCTACCAGCCCTACCGTCCAATCTTTTATTCGTTCAACGCGATATGGGCTCCAAAGATTGCCCCGCACATTACAGCCGAGTTGCTGGCTGGTATTGGCGGTGAGAATCTTCGGTTCTACACTTCGAATCTGACTTGCAGTTACGTGACCGGATGTACCAATTACGTTACCAGCAATCATTTCATGGGAGACTTCGGAGGCGGAATTCGCGCCTACGTCTGGCGTAGCGCCTTTATTCGTCCGGAAGTCCGCGTGTTCCTGATTAACAACAACGTGGAGTTCAGTTCCTCTTACGCAGTCCGATACGGGGTCTCGCTCGGCTATAGCTTCGGTGGACGGTAGTTGCGCTAGGTCCGTTGAAGAGAATCGACAGGCTTAGGAAGCGGGTGGCCCGTGTGTTGTCGCGAATGGGTCACCCGCTCAGGCATTTTTACCCGATCGGTGTGACTGCAGAGGGAATTGGTTCTCTCGTCATTTCTCCGTCGATCATTCGCCACAAGTGCAGAGGATTGGCGTCCTTTAACGCGTCCGGGAGAGCCGCCTGCGGAAATCCTTGATAGCAGACGGGGCGGCAAAATCGAAAGATTGCTTGACTGCCCACAGACGTCGAGACCCCGTCGGAGGTTGCGGGATAGGGTCCGCCATGCACCATTGCGTGGGAAACTTCAACCCCAGTCGGAAAACCATTGAAGACCAACCGCCCGACTTTTCGCTCCAGAATTGCGATCAAGTCGGTGAACTCCTCTAAGTCTTGTTTTGTGCCGTGGATGGTCGCGGTAAGATGGCCATCGAGATTGCGTGCAGCCTCCAGCAGTTCCTCCCGATTCGAATGACGAACTAATAGGGTCGCGGGGCCGAAAATCTCCGCAGCCAGGTTTTCGTCCGCCAGGAAAGAGCGAGCATCGGTTTCGAAAAGCACGCCGCCCACGCTGAATTCGTCGACAATCCCCGTGGGCTGCTTTTCAGCAACCAGTCCCACATTCGTTTTCGACTTCCGGGCGCTGATCGCGGCGCCGTAGGCAGATCGTATCCCGGGAGTAAGCAAGTGGAATGGCGCGGATGCATCGATACACAACTGCAGCCGCTTGATGAAATCGGAAGCCTCCGCAAGCGCGGGCAAGAAGACCAGCCCCGGCTTGGTACAAAACTGGCCTGCTCCCAGAGTGAACGAAGAATATAGTCCTGCGGCGATGCTGTCCGCGCGTTCCCGTAGTGCGCCGGGCAGAATGAATACGGGATTCGTGCTGCTCATCTCGGCAAGAAATGGGATCGGCTCGGGACGAGCGGCTGCCAAATCCATCAAAATTCTTCCCGCGGTCCGCGATCCGGTAAAACCCGCTGCCTTCACCACCGGATGCTTGATCAAAGCGGCGCCAACCCGATTTCCGCTGTCGAACAAAAGAGAAAAAACTCCCTCCGGGAAATTGCATTGGCGGACAGCCTGCTGAACGGCCTGGCCTACCAATTCGCTGGTACCCGGATGCGCCGGATGGCCTTTGAAGATGACCGGATTCCCTGCCGCGAGCGCGGAAGCTGTGTCCCCGCCCGCGACCGAAAATGCCAAGGGAAAGTTACTGGCACCGAAGACGACGACCGGTCCTAAGGGACGCAGCATGGAACGAATATCCGGCTTTGGGGCAGGCTTGCGATTCGGATCCGCGCGATCGATTCGTGCTTGCACCCACGAGCCCTCCTCCGCAACTTGCGCGAACATGCGTAGCTGTCCGCAGGTTCGCGCCGTCTCACCCTGCAAACGCGGCTTCGGTAGTGCAGTTTCCTCCTCGGCACGTTCAACCAATTCTTCGGCAATGGATTCGATATTGGCCGCGATCGTGCGCAGAAACGCACCTCGGTCCCGAGCCGAGACCCTATCGTAAGTTGCAAAGGCCTGATGCGACAGACTCACAGCGCGATCAACTTCATCAGGCGAAGCTGCAAAAAAACCTGGTTCCAGACGTTCGCCGCTTTTGGGATTCGTGGCATAGAAGACTTCGTCCGTAGCCGTGCCTGATTCGAACCCGATTAGCGATCTACCAGACAGTTTCATCTTTCAATACTCCAGAATTGGGCTACTGCCTCGAGCCTGGCGCAAACTGCTCTGGCATTAGGATTCCTCGTTCTCCAAGTTCACTTTCCGTTGAGCGAAACGTAGCTGATTGCGCCTTGCGGCCGGGAACGCAGAGCATCGCGGATAATTGTTCTCGTCTGCTCGAGTTCATCGCCCACCAACTCCAGACGCGGCGGACGAACGCGCGCGTTCCCAATCCCGGCTTCTGCTTGCACCAGCTTGATGAGTTGGACGAAGTTTGGCGTGGTGTCCATGCGGAGCAAGGGCAAGAACCAGCGATAGAGTCCAAATGCCTTGTCACTTTCCTCATTCATGCCGAAGTTGAAAAGATCGACGGATTCCCGCGGCAAAGCATTGGCCAAGCCCGCGATCCAACCGGTCGCGCCTACCCCGATCGCTTCGAGCACCGCGTCATCCACGCCAACAAATAGTTCCAACCGGCGGTCCAGCAACGCACGAATCGCGGACACGCGCCTCACGTCTGTGCTCGATTCCTTCACCGCTTCGAAGTTTTCGTGCTCCGCTGCTAGCTCTTGAATTTGCACGGGAAGGAAATCCGTGCCGTACGCAACCGGGTTGTTGTAAAGCATGCAGGAAAGCGGGGTGGCCTCGAACACGGCTTCGATGTGCGTTTTCATTTCGCGCCAGTTGCCCTGATAAACGTATGGCGGGAGGACCATAAGAGCATCGCAGCCCAAATCTGCGGCAGCCTTCGCGATAGCCACAGCTTCCGAAGTCGTCAGCGCAGAGACCGACGCCACCACCGGACTGCGTCCGTTCACAGCGCCGACAATGGTGCGCAGCACCTGCAACTTTTCATCGAGAGACAAAGTTGCGCCTTCTCCGAGTGAGCCCAACGCGACAATGCCTGCGCAGCCATTCTCCAACAGCCACCGGCAGTGCTCTGCCATAAAGCCATGGTCGATTCGGAGATCCTTAGTAAAACTGGTTGTGATGGCGGGCATCACGCCCTTCCAATTCATCAGCGTCCTCCTGTGGTTTCGCAGAGTTCCTGCTTTGAGTTCAACCCGGCCAAGCTTTCAATGCGAGCGGGAAAGATGGGCGGCCGCACTGAATCCGAATTCCACTTAAAAAGAAATTGCGTTGCCGGTCCGCAAACCCGCCCCTGACAAGCTCCCATGCCGCAGCGGGTTTGAAGTTTGGCAGCGCGCCAATTCATGTGATCGCGAAGATGAGAGTAGCGAATGTCCTCGCAGCGGCAAACGATGGTTTCCGGCTGGGGAAGGTTCCTGAGTTCCGAGCGCAGCCGGAAAGTTCGGTCGAGCCTTTTGGCGAAAAGCCGCAGCTTTTCTCGTTTGCCGAACAAAATGCTCGCCTCCGCCAACCGCCCTGCGACAGCAAACCCTGCGATCTCGCCCTCGACGAGCGATAACTCAACACCTCCGATGCCCGTGGGCTCGCCTGCACAGAAAACCTCCGCAACGGATGTTCTTTGAAAATCGTCGACGCGCACGCACCCATCTTGGATCTCACAACCGAGCAGTAACGGCACTTCGATATTAGGAACGAGATGAAAACCACAAGCCAGGTAATCACAGGGGATGGTTTCCAACTTTCCGCTTCGCGAAATCGTTACTGACTCAATCGTAGCCATGCCACTAGCGGCAACCGGCCAACTGTTTGGGCTGAACCCGGTCCCTGCAAGCTCTCTCTTCAGTTGGAATCCTTGGAAACTTTTGCTCGGCTGTGCAAGCAGCGCCATACCGAACCGTGCCAAACTTCTCCACGATGCTTGCTCGCAAATCATCGCAATCTCGGCGCCGTGTCGGCGTAAATATGCGGCAACAGCGAGCAACAGCGGGCCCGTGCCGGCAACAACGACCCGCTTGCCCTGGATCGGAAGGCCGCACTTTACCATTGCCTGCAAGCCACCTGCGCCCATGACATTGGGCAAAGTCCATCCAGGAAAAGGCAGAAATCTTTCGCGTGCTCCGGTCGCCAGTATCAGCTTCTCGTAACTCAGTTCCTGGACAAAATCATCAGCCTCAGCCAGCAAGACGTACGGCTCGGGTTGATGAAAAATTCTGCCGCGAAGCACATTGACGCCAGAGGATCGCAACCGCGTGATCCATCCTGAAGCCTCGGTTCCCGCTTCCGACCTTCCCCGCCAGATCTGCCCGCCAAGCGCGTCGTTGTCATCGATGATGCCAACACGCTGACCGGACTCTGCCGCCCGAACTGCCGCGGCCATGCCCGCAGGGCCGCCGCCGACCACAAGAACTTCGAAGCGCTGTCGCATCATCCTACTCATCGGTTCTCACATCCATGCCCTGTTCGCATAGGATCTGGCAGCCCAGACGATGCGGTATCCCATTAATGACTACACGACATTCAAAGCAAATACCCATCCCACAAAGAGGGCCGCGCGATTCTCCGCTTACGGAAGTCCGGCAGGCGTGCCCGGCTATCGCCATCGCAACCGCGACCGTCGCACCTGATGGCACGACAATTGGCGCTCCGTTTACCGTTACGGTGAGCGGACTAGACATGCGCGTGTTCCTTGGCGACTCGCGACGGCAAGTACGGCTCGACGGGAATTTCCGGTTTCGTCCCAGTAATCTGATCGACCAAAATTCGAGCGGTTGCCAGCGACGTCGTAATCCCCAGTCCCTCGTGCCCCGTCGCAAGGAACAATGACTTATCCGCTGGCCACGGACCAATGAAGGGAAGCTTGTCAGGCGTCGCGGCGCGGAATCCAGTCCAGGTACGAATCGCTGACATTTGAGCCAGGCCCGGCATGTATTCACAGGCGCGTTGCAACATCCGGGCGAGTATCCCGCTATCCACTTCGGGATGGTCCGCCCCATATTGCCGCGAGGATCCAATCAAAATCTGACCAGTTCGACGTGGTTGAACGTTGAAGGCAACGGAATCGCTGCTAATCGAGTGCGCACTCTTCAAGTAGCCGAGTTCTACCAGCTGATGCCGCAGGAATCCGGCATAGCGATCAGTGATGACCAAGTGTCCTTTTCTCTTCTTGATTTCAACCCCTGGCGTGAGATTGCCCGCGCCAGCACCCACCGCATTCACAATGATTCCTGCAGAAATCTCGGAACCATTCGTCATCCGCACTCGCCCTTGTCCCGCTTCTACAACCGGGCGACCAAGATGAAGCGTGGCTCCCGATTTCTGGGCGCGTTCCATCAGGAAGCGAGCGGCGCAGGGCGGATACAGCACAGCGTCTTCCATCACGAGTAATCCTCCGGACAGCCCGTGCCGCAGGTTTGGCTCAAGATGCAACAGAGCTCGCGAGTCCAACACTTCGGTTGGAACTTCCCGCTGGCCGTAGTAATCCCGCTTGCGCAGAACTTCGATCATCTCTTCTTCATCAGCTGCAACCCAGATCGTGCCGCACTGATCGTACTCGACATCCGCCGGCAACTCGCGACGCAATGTCTGCCAGAGTCGCTGCGAGTAGCGGGTCAGCGCAAATTGGGCATCGGAGTCATCCATGGCGACAATGTGGCCCATGCCGGCTGCCGTCGCACCACCTCCGACCATCTCGCAATCGACGATGGCAACTCGCATACCTCGTCGCAAAAATTCGTCCGCGCAAGCCGCGCCCACAATGCCCGCACCCACCACGACCACGTCATAAGAAGCGTGGCTCATGCTCGAATGCCCATGCATAATGGATCGTGCGGATCAAGCACCAGTTCGGCTTCGGCGTTCACGAATGCAGATCCCTTGATACTTGGATACACTTTGCCATCTCGCACTTTGACCGTGCCTTCAAACACGCTTCCGGTAATGCTTTCCTGTCTCCAGGTTTGACCCTCGCGAATTTTTCCGTCGGCATACAGACAAGCCAATTTAGCGCTGGTCCCAGTACCGCAAGGAGAACGATCATAAGCTTTGCCGGGACACAATACGAAATTCCTGCTGTCGGCCTCCGCAGTTTGGGGCGGGCCGAACAACTCAATGTGATCGATTTCCTGGCCCCCGGCACCAGTGACGCCATTGGCGCGGAGAGCCTGCCGAATCGCCCAAGTAACATCGGTTAGAGAGTCGATGTTCTTGAGCGTTAATTCGAGATCGCGATTGCGAACGTCGTGATCGCGAACCAGGTAAAACCAGTTTCCGCCCCAGGCAACATCCCCTTTCACCTTGCCATAACCCGGCACTTGAACCTCCACGTTCGCTGCCGTGCGATAGCTTGCGACGTTATTTACCGTGACCTCGCCGTTTTCGTGCAGAATCGTGCCCACAGTTCCCACGACAGTCTCGATTCGGTGCTCCGCAGGTTCGATGCGCCCCAGATATGCCAACGTGGCAACGAGACCAATCGTGCCATGGCCGCACATGCCCAAGTAACCGACATTATTAAAAAAGATCACTCCCGCCGCGCATGCAGGATCCACCGGCTCGCACAACAGTGCACCCACCATCACGTCCGAGCCCCTCGGCTCATTGACGACAGCGGACCGAAAGCGATCATGCTGGCTGCGAAAGCGCTCCAGCCTCTCCGACAAAGGACCGTCCCCCAGGTCTGGACCGCCACTCAGAACGACGCGCGTCGGCTCGCCACCGGTGTGGGAATCAATCACTCGTACTCTTTGGCATTCTTTTCGAATCATCTGCGGCTCAGACGAGAGACGTCCATGAAATCCATTCTAGGCGATGCGAGGCCGTGTCTTGAAGTAAGCAATCGCAAACAGAACGCCAAGCACTGAGTCGCTGCCCACGAAAACGAGATCCGACGGATGCATGCGCCCCTGTAAGACAAGAATGGCCACAGGCACGACGTAACTCAATTTCTCAAGCACCGAAGGAATCATTAGCGGTCGATAACGCGCTGGGTCCGTCGCAATCACGAAAAACACGATCTGCCACACTAGCCCCGCTCCCACAAATCCATAGAAGAATCCTGGATGCGTAATCGGTGGAGGATCTTGTCGGCCGATCACATCGAACATGAAGTAGAGCGGGGTGAGAACGAGCATGCCCCAAATGCCGGCAATCCAAAACAAAATCTTCGCAAATTTCATGGCTACGCCTCGCACGCGTTTGTCAGAAATTCTATAGGAGGGCTGTCACGAAGCCTATCCTCGTGGCTCGATTTGGTTACAATGGAATGCATGACAGACACTTTGATGATCGCCGGCCGCGAGTTCCGTTCACGGCTGATTGTGGGTACTGGAAAATATAAGTCCTTTCAGGAAACCGCGCGTGCCCTCGAAGCCAGCGGAGCGGAGATGGTGACTGTCGCCGTGCGCCGGGTGAATCTCGATCGCAGCAAAGAATCTCTGCTCGACTACATCGATGCCAAAAAATACTTTCTGCTGCCCAACACGGCCGGATGCTACACCGCTGACGAGGCCATTCGAGCAGCGCGTCTGGGACGCGAAGTCGGCTTGTCCGACTGGGTCAAGCTTGAAGTCATCGGCGATCAGGCCACGCTTTATCCGGATGTGCAGGCCACGCTCGAAGCAACCCGCGTTTTGGCGAAGGAAGGTTTCACGGTTCTGCCCTACACCTCGGATGACATCGTATTCGCCAAGCGTCTGCTTGATGCCGGCGCCAGCGCAATTATGCCGTTGGGAGCGCCCATCGGCAGCGGCCTGGGGATACAGAATGCCGCTCACATTCGTATCCTTCGAGAAATGATTACAGGCGTGCCATTGATACTCGACGCCGGCGTGGGAACGGCATCGGATGCGGTGATTGCGATGGAACTGGGAGCCGACGCCGTCTTAATGAATACTGGGATCGCCGGTGCGCAGGATGCAGTGCTGATGGCAGAGGCTATGAAGCACGCCGTTCTTGCGGGCCGCGAAGCGTACCTCGCCGGACGTATGCCCAGGAAATTGTATGCAACCGCCAGTTCGCCGTTGGAAGGCGTGGTGCGTTAGCTCCAACTCCGGGGCATCAAATGATTCTCAGACTGTAGACATGGAGCACGGCTCCCCTGACGTCCCCGGTCAGCAAAACGCGATGGCCTTCGTGGCCCTTCACCATATCGGGATTATCAATGGTCAGGAGTTGCTGGGTGTTGTCAACAACAATCACCGTATCCGCTCCCTTGTCGATGCACTTCTTCATGCAGTCCGCGTGGCTTTGAGTCGTGCCTTTGACTCCGCATATGGAGTCGCTAATATATCCAGACACCGTTGTGGGCCCGTCAGCGCCGGCAGGAACCAAGCCAACCAGGAACAGCAACAACGAGAGGACCACCAGAGGAAATAGTACCTTTCTCATATAGGAAACCTCGCATCTGAAACGCAAAGCAGTACCAAAACAAAAGGGCGACATTAAGCCGCCCGGTTGATTTTGTTCCCAAACAAATCAGATCATCTTCACGCTGGAAATGTGAATGGTGTCTCCCGTCATTGCCCCCGTAACCGCCACGTGATGTCCTTCATGCCCCTTCAATACATCCGGGTTGTCGACGTTCACGATCTTCTGGTCACCATCGGTAACAATCACCGCTTTCGCGCCCTTTCCCAGGCACTTGGTCATGCAGGCTGCATGGCTCGTATTGGCGCCTTTGGCGCCGCACATGGAGTCACTCACATACCCATTCACAGTCGTGGACTTGTCCGCCGCCGAGGCTATCGCAACCATGAAGAACAACATCGAGACGGCAGCACAACTCATCAATACTTTTTTCATAGCACACCTCTTCTTGCGGTCAGACCGCAGATTTTGGAACCTATATCACCATTCCGCTGCGCATGTGCAAGCTCAAAGGACTAGCAACTGTCGCTTGCCTTCCGGTTGTCCAAGGAATTAACCAGAACTATATCACAAACGAATAACGCCAAAACTCCCAAAGGAGAGAGCTATTTCCGGGCTGCGTTGGTTTCTGGCCTTTGGAGGATGCGCCGGCGGCGGCGCTACGTATACCACTTCGCCCGGACGCGCATAGTGCAACTGTTCTCGAGCCTCTTTCTCAATCGTATTGGGATCGGGCTCCTGCAAGCGACTTCACTTGCTGCGTATAACGCTCGTTCTCCTTTTGCAAACTGTCAATTTCCTTCTGCAGGCTTTGGTATTCGGCTTTCTTCTGCCGATAAACCACCATGCCGTTAGCGCCAAACATCACATGGGCGAATAGCCATATCGTGAGCACGGCCACCGCGCCCGTAGCCAGACGGCGTCGCATGCGATAGAGCAAGGTCAGTGTCGGGCGAAGTCTCTCCATGCTCCGATCGGCCCACGCCTCGGCTTGCGGGGCTCGCTCCACCAGAGTCCGCAGGCGGTCTTCGGGACGTGGCAAGTACTCGAATTTTGGGGAGACGCCCGATTCGAAGATTCATCAATTTGCCGCCGTGCAACTTCCTTCATCTTGCAGACGAGGAGGTCCCGGGGATTCCATCCCAGGTTTTCAGTGGACTTCTCTTCCATGCCGCCGTCAAGCGGAAGTTGTCTGCCCATGGATTAAAGGAATCAACTTTGACAAATTGCTGAGCGGATTGTCAGCCGTCCCCGGCGACGATGCTTTGGAAAATGGTAGTCTTTTGGGCCGTAAGCTGAAGCTGATAGCTGAAGACTGAATTTCCTATGACCGACAACAGAATTGTCATGACTACCGCCGGTTCCGTCGATGAGGCCCGCCGGATTGCGGAAACATTGGTCGACCACAAACTCGCAGCCTGCGTCAACATCGTCCCTAAAATCGTCTCGATTTACCGTTGGAAGGGAAAAGTCGAAGAGGCGGAAGAATGGCTGCTGTGGATCAAAACTGCCTCTCCCTTTGAGCACGTACGCGATGCCATCCTCGAAATGCACTCCTACGAACTGCCGGAATGCGCGTCGATCACAATCGAAGAGGGCAGCCCGGCGTATCTCAAGTGGCTTGAAGATTCGTCGAAGTGAGTTCTATCCGCCCGCAACTTTATCGGCCGGTCATCCTGAAGCCCCGCGCTTTCTCCAGCGGAGCGAAGGATCTCGCGGATAGCGGAAGGATGCTGTTCTGGCCATCCGCGCAAGATCCCCTGCCCAGATGAATACTCGCGGTTCAGACGACGTCAACCAAATATATTGGGCAACGACGACGAGACCTGGGCGGCAACGAGACGGCCTTTCAGGTCGGAATCTTCGCACTCAGATTCAGCCGCCAGTAATCCAGCGAGAACGGGGGATCATCGGCCGCGGCCTGGCTCGTGAGCGTGGCAACGAATGCAGTGCGCGATTCGTCGTCCGGAATCCGCCGCAGATGTTGACGCAAAATGATGCTGCCCAAAAACTCTGAATATTGCAATGAGCCTTCCAGAATGGTCAGCGCAGATTCCAGGCTGGTATCGATTTCTATGAATCCTGCGCGTCGCATTGTGGCCGCGGCAGCTTCCGCATCATTGAAAGTCCACGGTTCGCGAAAACCGGCAAAGTACCGCTCGTACTTCGCCGTGGCCGCAAGTTCGTCGACCCGCAGGCGTAACCGCGCCAGATTCGGACCACCACCGCACTGTGCCTGTAACCATCCTCCGGGCCTGAGCGCGCGGAATAGGCTACGGAAGAGACGTTCGTGGTCCAAAACCCAGTGAAATGCAGCCGTGCTGAAAATGCCGTCAAACACTCGCTCGAATGGAATATCTTGCAGGTCGGCGGCCACCGGCAAGAATTTACCGGCAAAATCGGGCGAGAGGTAGTCCTGCGCGGTGGCCAGCATATTTTGCGACAGGTCTACGCCGACAACCCGGCCTTGCGGCAAGCTCTGCAACAACTGGGCCGTCAGCCGCCCGGTTCCGCAACCGGCGTCCATAAGCCACTCGTCACCGCGCAGGTTCACTCGAGCCAGGACTCTCGCGCCCCAACTGACTTGGGGCCCGGAGATACGATGGTACTCAGTAGCATTCCACTCGCGCGTTTGAGAGAGATTCGACATATAGGCCAGAGCCTGCAAAGAATGAGGCCAACTGAGATGAGACAATCTTCCGCAGATTAATAATCTCTTCGCGGGTCAAAGCTGCGTTTTAGATGGCGGCGAGCGCCTGATCGAGATCGGCGATAATGTCTTCGACGTTCTCGATTCCCACGGAAATCCTGACCATGCCATCGGTGATGCCAATCTCTTTTCTTACTTTCGCTCCGACTGCGCCGTGGGTCATGGTCGCTGGATGTGAAATCAGGGTTTCGACTCCACCGAGGGATTCAGCGAGCGAGCAGACGCGGACCTTCCTAAGCATCTTGTTGGCATTGGAAAGCGATCCAGTTTCAAAGCTGATCATCGATCCGAAGCCGGTCATCTGGCGGCAGGCGAGCGCGTACTGCGGATGACCGGGCAAGCCGGGATAGAAAACTTTCCTTACCTTTTTGTTTCGCGCGAGGAATTCAGCGACTATGCGGCCGCTGCGATCGTGCTGCTCCATGCGCACCGCCAAGGTTTTAACTCCGCGCAGCACAAGCCAGCATTCGAAGGGCGAGAGGATCGCTCCCGTGACTTTCTGTATGAATCCCAGTTGCTCGGCCTGTTCTGGGCGGGTGCAGACTACGACGCCACCGAGGCCGTCGCTGTGGCCGTTGAGGAACTTGGTGGTCGAATGCACAACCATATCCGCTCCCAGTGCAATCGGTTGCTGGAAATATGGCGACATGAAAGTGTTGTCTACAACCAGTTCGACTTTCTTGCGCCGGCAAACTGTGCTGATGGCCTCAAGATCGGCGAGAGCCATGAGCGGGTTGGTTGGCGTCTCTACATAAACCATCCGCGTCTTCTTGCGAATCGCGCGCTCCACATTTCTGACATCGGAAGTGTCCACGTAAGTGAACTCGATGCCGTAGCCGACGAGGACCTGGTTGAAAAGACGCGGCGTTCCTCCGTAGAGATTATTGCCGCAGACGACGTGGTCGCCCGACTTGTACATGGTGCAGAGAGCTGTGATGGCCGCCATGCCGCTGGCGAAGACACGCGAAGAGATTCCACCTTCTAGAGCAGCGAGATTCTTTTCCAGACGTGTGCGCGTCGGATTCGAAACTCGCGCATATTCGTACCCTTTGTTTTTTCCAATCTCCTGTTGGACGTAGGTTGAGGTCGGATAAATGGGAGCAGAAACTGCCCCGCTTTCAAGGTCAGGCTCTTGCCCGACATGAATGGCGCGAGTAGCAAAACCAGTAAGCTTATTTTTGTTCATGAGTGATTGGAGCACTTAGCGCTTAGCATTTAGCCCCCTCAACATTTTGCCAGCGGCTGGCTACAACAGCTTTCGCAGCGGCCCAGTGAAGTTCCCAGGGGATCCTTAGACTCTCCAAGGTCCGAGTGCTAATCGCTGATAGCCGTCAAATCCCACCCTCAAAAATCTTCTTCGACAGGTAGCGTTCGGCTGAATCCGGAATCATGGTGATTACGCGTTTGCACGACCCCAACCGCCGAGCCACTTTCAAAGATGCGAATACATTCGCTCCGCCACTCGAACCCGCCAGCACACCCTCGCGCGCCGCCAACTGTTTTACCGTCTCGAACGCTTCAACGTCGTTCGCGACTATGACTTCGTCGCACACTGACGCGTCGAACGTCTTCGGAATAAAACTTGATCCGATGCCCTCAACTTTGTGAGGGCCGGCTTGACCGCCTCCAAGCACCGACCCTTGCGTCGTCACCGCGATCGCCAACGCCTTCGGCAATCGCTCTTTCAAGTAACGCGCAACACCCGTAAACGTCCCGGCGGTTCCGGCGCCAATGACGACCGCATCAATCTTTCCTTCCATTTGCTCAAAGATTTCGCGGGCGGTAGTTTCGTAGTGGTAATCAGGGTTGGCGGGATTCTCGAACTGGGATGCCATGAAGGCTTTGGGATCGTGAGAGGCTAATTCCTTGGCTCGGTCAATTGCTCCTTGCATGCCCTCGGCGTCCGGAGTGCGAGTTACCTCGGCGCCGAGGGCCCGCATGATCATGACTTTTTCTTCCGAAAACGTTTCTGGTACGAAAAGCGCGACCTTATAGCCGCGATTCACTCCAATCAGCGCCAGCCCGATCCCCGTATTCCCTGCCGTCGCTTCGATGATCGTGCCTCCGGGCCTGAGCTGACCCTGCTCCTCCGCCCGGCGAATCATCCCAATCGCGGCGCGATCTTTCACGCTTCCGCCGGGATTCAAATACTCCAGCTTGGCGAAAACGTCCGCCGAGCCAGCAGGAACGATGCGTTTCAGCTTAAGGATCGGAGTTTCGCCGACGAGCTGCGTGATGTCGTCAGCGACCTGCGCGTGGGGCCGTTCAATGGTTGTCTTCTGCACTCTACAGGGTACGGAAGCGGGAGGAATGCGTCAATCGCACTAAAGGACCTAAACTTGTGTCGCCGTAGCATCGGAGACGGAGCAAGCTCCGTCTCTACCGGAGCGCCGCAGCATTGCTCGCTGCGAGTGGGGCTTAATGCGGCACGAACCACGCTGTCAGGCGGCTGCGATCATGTGGCGCTTGGCTAGAGCCTCGATTTCAGGCTCAGTGACCGCTGAGAGGTCCGCGTTTTCGGTAGCGATGACCCGTCCCGAAATCTCGGGATGATGGGTCTTCAAGTATTCTTTCAAGAAGTCGGCGGCGTTGCTTTTTCCGGTGGCGTGACCGATGAGGACGATCTCATTCGCCGAAGTAATATCTTTGGCGATCTCCTCATAAAACGAATCTTCTTCGGGTACACGCTCCCCACGATAGTGCGCCTCCTTTCGATGAATCAGATGATGATGGAAATTGAAAGGATCGTAAGGTCGCACTTTGTGTTCGTCTGCCGGACGACTTCCGCCCAAATCCTGGTAAACGTGGGCGGCGTGGTGGTCGATGACCACAATCATACGGCCGGGCCGGGAAGATTGTTCTACCTGTGCACCCGGTCCAGCTTCTTTCAAAAATTTACGCAGACGAGAAACTTCCTCCACACCAAGATCATGGGTATGCGGCTTCTTGAAAAAGGCGCGTTGATCGCCGACGTGGAACACAAATTCATCGTCTCCGTGCGGTTGGACCTCACCCAGATGCTCGACCAACTCGATGGCCTCGCTCCAACTTAGGTTATGGGGTAGCTTGCCGTTGAGAAGATTCTGATGCAGCGATTCGAGGTGCTTGCTCATCTCGTCAGTATAGTATTCTGCCCTATAAAGCGGAATAGGAACGCGCTGGTTTGTGCGGGAGTATCAGTCGATAATCTCTAGCTGCCGCAAAGAGACGGACCATTCGGCCAATCAGATTGTACGCATGACACGCACTCACAATCGGTCATCACGATGTGATCGGTTGTCCCATCGCTCCTTGAATGCAATTTGGCCATCTACAGTCCAATTATGTCTTTCAGGCTGCGCGGTTCGCGCCCGACACTGATTTCTGCGCGACGCTCGGATTCTCCCAGCCGGTCGGCGGTGTCACGAGTTCGACTTGGCTGGGTCCCCACGTATTTGCTGAGTAGGGATAAATCGGAGTGTCCGCTTTCAGCACCGGATCGACGATGCGCCACGCCTCCTCGACGTAGTCTTCGCGAGCAAACAGCGCGGCATCCCCTTCCATTGCCGCACCCAGCACCCTTTCGTAAGCATCCATCTCGCCCGCGTCGGGAGAATGGCTAGCGATCATCTCGCGCGATTCCAGGGTGAGACCTTCCGCATCCGGCGCCAGATCCATCATTCCCATTGCAATTGTGACTTCAGGACTGAGCCGGAGCCGAAGCGTATTCCCGATCAAAATGCAATCGGAAATCAACGCAGGCGGCTTGCGAAACTTGCCAACGATCTCGGTGCAGGTCACTGGCAGACACTTGCCCGCACGAATGTAGAAAGGGACTCCTTTCCATCGCCAGGAGTTGATTTCCAACTTCAAGGCAGCGAAGGTCTCAGTGTGCGATCCGTTGGCAACGCCGTTCTCCTGCAGGTAGCCGCGAAATTGGCCGCGCACGAGATTCTGCGGCTCAATAGGGGGGATGGCTTTGAGCACCTTCACTTTTTCGTCGCGCACCGACTCGGTGTCGAGACGCACAGGCGGTTCCATCGTGAGGTTCGACAACACTTGGAAAAGGTGATTCTGGACAACGTCACGAATGGTTCCGGTGGCGTCGTAGAAGCCTCCACGACCTTCTACTCCGAAATTCTCCGCCATAGTGATCTGCACGCTCTCGATGTAGTGACGGTTCCAGAACGATTCCACAAACGTGTTGGCGAATCGGAAGGCCAGCATGTTGTTTACCGGGCGTTTGCCAAGATAATGGTCAATGCGGAAGATTTCGGATTCATTGAAAACAGCAAGCAGAACCTTGTTCAGCTCCTTAGCCGAGGCCAAATCATGCCCGAAGGGTTTCTCGACGACGACCCGCGCACCCTTAGCACAATCCGACTTCGCGAGTTGCTCCACAACGGTTTCGAACAGAATGGGCGGAATCGCCAAATAATGGGCGGGATGGCGCGCCTCCTTGAGTTCTTTGCGAAGCGCCGTGAACGTCGCGGGCGCTTTATAATCGCCGTCGATGTAGTGCAGCAGAGCACACAGTTTGTCGAAGGCTTTTGGATCGAGTCCTCCGTGCTTTTCCACACTATCTTTGGCGCGGGCGCGGAGTTGATCGAGATTCCATCCGGCCTTGGCCACACCGATCACCGGCACACTGAGATGACCTCGTTTCACCATGTCTTGAAGTGCCGGGAAAATCTTTTTGTAGGCGAGGTCGCCGGTAGCACCGAAGAAAACGAGCGCGTCTGATTGAAAATTGCTCATGAGTGTCACTCCTCAAGCCGCCTCTGACTTCGGCGAGCTTTTTCCAGCTGCCCGCCGAATGCGAACCGCATGGCGGACAAAAGTTTGTTTGTTAAAACCACCCGCGCTTTCACTCTTGCCTGGACCTCACACCATTGCTTTCCGGGCCGCCTTCATCGTGTCACCTCGTGGAGTGTAGCCGGGCGGCGCTCTTCAGCCTGAGATCCTTCCTCATCCAACGAATACGCCAGGTGATGAGTGTCGTTCCAGAAACGGATCGCCGGCTGCAACAGGCTATTTTCATAGCTCAGAGTGCTGAGGCTTGCTGTGTTTAGCATTAGAGATCTGCCGCTGATTGGTTCGATCCCGATCCAACGCGCGGCCAGTACTCGCAAAAAATGACCGCTGGAAAAAAGCAGAACATCCCCGACGACTCGGCGCGCGCGGCTTACAACCCGGTCCGCTCTCGCGGCGACTTGCTCCGGCGACTCGCCTCCCGGGCAGCCGTCCCGAAACAACTGCCAGTCGGGGCGCTCTTTTAGAATGTCGGATGTGAGGCGTCCTTCGTACTCGCCATAATTCCATTCCACCAGGTCGGGATCGATTTCAGCCTCACCTCCAAAGCCGGCCAGCTCACAAGTGCGGCGGGCGCGCTGCAACGGGCTGGTGTACACCTTTGCGAATCTCAATCCACTCAGATGCAAACCAAGCTTTCTTGCATTCTGCTCTCCACGATTGGTTAGCGGTAAATCAGTAAGGCCGGTGTGTTGCCCGGTAATCGTCCAAGCGGTTTCGCCGTGCCTGGCGAGATAAACACTCGGGAACGTGTCATCCATGCGCTACTCCTCCTGATCACCCTACCGTCGAGCCTGCACATAGCGTTGAGATGCACATGGAGCTGAGAAGGTTCTCATCGTAATCGGGCGCGTAGGCCAGGATTTCGAGCGACTGTAAAAATATTTCGTCGTCCAGCGTAACCTCTTCGGCGATGACGGAATCAGAGACCCATCAGGCAGTGCGCGACTATGGGTCAGATGCTGTCTTTCACGATCCTGCTGACCGGGTTTGGAGTGTTCCCGGCCCTGTGCTCGACCTGATGACTAGCGTGCGCGAGATGTCGGGCAGTCCGGCTGGAGGTTTCCCAAGATGACATCTGGATGACTTACGCCGACGCGGGCTCGCTGACCAACCCTTCGCACGACGAAGCCCGACGCGAGGGTCGTCGCTCCGTTTGCACAATTCTGCAACGGCGCGGCAAGTTGTTGCGTCTAAGTGGGTAGCGAACGGTTTTGCATAGGAGGTTCAAGAACATGAACATTCTCGAACGCGCAGCAGGGTTCGCAGTGCACGAATTGTTCAAGCAGAGCGTAGTTGCCCTGTTGTCGTTGACTGTTTTGTTCGCGACTTGGCCTCAGACTGTCTTGGCCTATCAAGACCCACAGACCCAAGCGCCGCCTGCTCAGGCTACTCCGCAAGGCGGACAGTCCCCGGCACAGGCGCCTCCTTATACCCAGCAGACTCCTGAGCAGTTGCAGCAACTGGTAGCTCCGATTGCACTATATCCGGATTCCCTGGTAGCGCAAATCTTGGCCGCGTCTACGTTCCCCGAGCAGGTGGTCGAGGCGGACAGGTGGGTGCAGGCGAATCCTGATTTGAAGGGCGAGGCGTTGGGTAAAGCTGTGGACCAGCAGCCCTGGGATCCGAGCGTCAAGGCGCTCACGGCATTTCCAGCCGTTCTTGGAAATATGGACAAGAACCTCTCGTGGACGTCGTCACTGGGCGACGCTTACTACAACCAGCAGCAGGATGTAATGGACGCCATTCAGGTGATGCGCAAAAAGGCAGAAGATGCGGGCAATCTGAAAACCACGCCGCAGCAGACCGTCACCACGCAAGGCTCGACTGTCGTCATTCAACCGGCCAGTCCCGACATTGTTTACGTTCCCGCATATAACCCGTGGCTGGTTTACGGAGGACCAATTTATCCGTGGCCCGGATGGTACGCATATCCTGGCATCTGGTTTGGCGGGCCGTATCTTTCGTTCGGACTCGGGTTTGGAATTGGCTGGTTCGGCGGCTTTGGGTGGGGCTGGGGGCATTGGGGATTTAACTGGCGCGGTGGATATCCAATCTACGGCGGCCGCAGGTACTACTCCGGCAGCAGAACGTTCTACAACCGAAACAATTTCTACAGTGCAGGACGCGGACGGTACGGCTCCAACGGACGCGGAGCCTACGGCGGTGGAGTTTACAACCACCCGGGAGCAGTTTCTAGACCATTCAACGGAAACAGCCAAGCAGCGCGAGGATACGCGGAATCCCGCGGCGAACAGAGCGGAGTTCGCTCCGGAGCCTTCAGCGGCTACGACCGTGGCGGACAGGTCAGGAGTTTTTCCTCGCGTGGCAACGCCAGCTTCGGTGGCGGAGGCTTCCACGGAGGCGGGGGGGGTGGCTTTCATGGCGGAGGCGGCGGCCGACGCTGATGGCGGTTACTTGATCTTCTGACTTGATGAATTTGCAAATGGAGAGAGCTATATGCTGCGATCGAACTTGAGATTCGACAGACTTCCTGGATCCGGTCTGCCTAAGTTAGCTGTGGCCGCTCTACTTTTGACGGCATGCTTGTCCGTTCGTTCGACGGCCCAACAATCGGGACAGAAAACATTTTCGTCCTCGGAGGAAGCAAGCAATGCGCTGTTCGTGGCTACCCAGAACAATGACGAAAAAGCGATGATCGAGATCCTTGGACCAGATGGAAAACAAATCGTTGCCTCGGGAGACGACACAGAAGACAGCAACAACCGCGCTACCTTCGTAAAGAAATATGAGGAAATGCACCGTCTGCTGAGAGAACCGGATGGGACAGTGACACTCTACATTGGTGCCGAGAATTGGCCGACGCCGATCCCACTGGTAAACAAAGGGAGTGTGTGGTATTTCGACACGGGTGCGGCCAAGAAAGAGATTTTGTTCCGGCGCATCGGGCGGAATGAGATGTCGACGATCGTAGTTTGCCGGCAACTGGCGGCGGCGCAAAAGGAATACTACGCTTCTCACAATCAGGAGTACGCGCAGAAAATCTTCAGCGATGAAGGACAGCATAATGGTCTTTATTGGAAGGCCGCCGACGGCGAACCCAAGAGTCCGATTGGTCCCCTCGTTGCCTCCGCTGTCGCCGAGGGGTATGCAAAAGACCAGAACGGAGCCCCAACTCCTTTTCGTGGCTACTTCTACCACATTCTCACCCGTCAAGGAAAAGCTGCCCCCGGCGGGGCGAAGAACTACATCGTCAATGGCAAAATGACAGCGGGCTTCGCTTTTGTCGCTTATCCCGCGGAATACAGGTCGTCTGGGGTGATGACGTTCGTTGTTGGCGCGGATGGAGTCGTCTATCAGAAAGACCTCGGGAAAAAGACCGAGGCCCATGCCAAGAGTTGGACAGAATACAATCCCGATTCCAGTTGGCAGAAGGTCGAAGAACAAGGGGAAGATACTGCCGACGACAAGCCAACCGAGTAAAGCATTCGCCATTACGATAGAAAATTCAAGTAGTTGGCCCCACACCGCCGGATTTTATGCTGCGCTTCCCTGATCCTTCCGACGCCGCTCTCTGCAACGGGGTGTGCTGCTCATAGCCCTCGGTCGCCGCAGCCATGAAAGAGCTGAGCTAAGGTTGCTGGTACGGCGTTAGTCCAGCGGAAACCTGTAAGCGATTTGGTAAACTAAACGAAGCAAACCGAAGCCGACGTAGCTCAGTTGGTAGAGCAGCCGATTCGTAATCGGCAGGTCACCAGTTCAACTCTGGTCGTCGGCTCCATCTTTCCAATCACTTACTCCTGCTTCTCACTGCACCCTCAATTCACTGTGACGTGGATTGTGACGTAGATTCCGCTGATCGATGGCCTCGCGTATCGATTCGAGCCCGGGATGCTGATACCGCATCGAGGTACGCACATACTCCGAGCTGAGTGACCACGGCAGAAAGCGGATTGGCGATAGTTGCTTCGTCACCGTTATTGTTGTCGACGCCACCCGCGAACAGCCGTTTTTCGCGCCGAACACCGCTACGCCAGAGTCGTCAGGCCCTCCTGCCAGAACGTAGGCGCCCTTGCCGATGCGGCCGTCGTTGGCGTGAGCCACGAACACCAGGAACTCAAACTCACCGTTGTACGCTTCCGGGATCGTCACTGTGACGATTCCGTTGACGAGTGAACCAGCCAACATAGCCGTTCGAGGGGACCAGAGAGGCAGGTCCGCTGTGCGGGACTCCTGGTGGGCCTGTTGATCCTCACCCTCCTGGGATTCATCCCGTATCTTGGCGGGCTGGTTCGCTTGGGTGTGGTTTGCCTGGGTTTGGGAGCGTTTGCCGTGCAGCTTTATCGGGCTTCCCAACCGGCAACGTAGTCGGCCACGCAGAATCAATGCCGTTTGGCAGATCGGTAACGGGAAGTCGACATAGCGCTACAATTTCAGGACCAAATGGGTGCCGGGAAAACGCCGGCTCCATGGGCGTTTCTCGGTACTGTTCTGGCGAAACTTCCCACAAGCAGACTTCTTCTGGACAGCGTCAAAGCCCGCGATCAAGTGTCGCATTCGCTCCGCCGTGATTCAGGCAGAAGCAGTAATCGCCCCCTCTCTCCATCGGTAAACACTAGCCGACTTCTCGGTAGCTATCGTGTCTCAGTGAGTGCATTGGCGAAATGCACTCACCAAAATCCGCCAATTTCAGATGGATTAAAGCCTGGGGCTCGCGAGCATCTCGGAGGCCCGCGCCAGTGCTTGCGTGTCGATATACTCCCGGATGTTCGTCACCTTGCCGTTTCGAACGGTAATGGCGAAGACCCAATAATCCTCGAACATCCTATTCGTGGCTTTGATTCTCCCCCTAGCGAAGCCGACGACCAGAACCCGGTGTCCCTGCGCTATGAACTCGGGGGGCTCCGGGTACGAAGTTTCCACCGTTTCGTTAGCCTTCTGAACTAAGTTATTTAGTCCCGCGTGCCCGCGGTGCGTGCCGGCCAGCGGCCAGTTCTCGCCCGGAATGATCCATTCAATATCTTCGGCAGACAACGCCAGCAAACCTTGCTTATCGCGGCGGCCGATTGCCGCAAGAAAATTCTTCACAATCTGGACATTCTCTTGTGTGCTCATCGAAAGCTCTCCATGTCCCTTACCTCGGATCGTGCAGTTTCAGCGCGACAGCTCTCACACCAACCGCTACTTTTTCGATTTCTCTCACGCCTTGATGGGCGCACTCCCTACTAGACCTGCGCCATGCCCCCATCGACTGCGAGATCTACGCCGGTGATGTAGGAACTTTCATCGGAGGCGAGGAAAACAACTGCGGCCGCGATTTCCTCGGGCTTGCCCCTGCGACCGAGCGGAATCTGCGAGGTAAACTGGGCGACCGCTTGCTCGGCTTGTTCAGCAGTGAGGCCCGTCGTCGTCGCTAAGGCTGGGGTATCGATTGCTCCGGGGCTCATACAATTCACGCGGATCTTGCGGTCTTTCAGCTCCATAGTCCAGCCGCGCGCGAAGTTGCGCACAGCCGCCTTACTCGCGGCGTAGGCGGTAAAGCCTGGGAGCCCCAACACGTTTGAGACGGAAGAGTTCAGGATAATCGAGCCGCCGTCTTTGAAGAGGGGAAGGGCCTTCTGCACCGTAAAGAAGGTTCCCTTTACGTTCACGTCGAAGGTCTGGTCGGAATGTCCCTCGGTGGCCACCGCGAGCGGTGCGATTGTACCCGCGCCCGCGTTCGCAAAGAGTATGTCGATGTGACCATGTTTCTCTTTCACAACGGCATAAAGGCGGTCCAGATCTTCCAAGCGCGATACGTCGCTTGTGACCGTTGTAATGTTTCTCTTGATGACGGCTGCAGCCTCCTTCAGCTCTTTCTCTCGTCGCCCAGTGATCACTACGTGGGCGCCTTCTTCCACGAAGCGCTTGGCTGTGGCCAAGCCAATCCCGCTACTTCCGCCTGTAATAACAGCGATTTTCCCCGCCAATTGTTGTCGGTGATTATTGCTCATATGTTTTTTCCTTTTTGTTTTTCGTTGTTTTGTTACTTTGAATTACGCTATTCCTCGAAAGCTGACATGGTCATCGATTACTGTTGCTTCTTGAACAGGTCCTGGAAGATGAGCCGCCCCCAAGTCTTGCCGCGTGCGTGCACGAGCGCACCCCCCTCGTTGAACTTCCCGAGCTTGACGGGTGCGAAACCGAGTTGTTTGGCCAAATCCGTCACGGGAGCGATCGCGTCCTCATCGTCGCTGGACAGAAAGACAACCCGGTGGCCGCCCTCGACGATCGGATCGGTAGCCAGGATGGCCGCACCCAGGTGATTGAAACCCTTCACGAGCTTGGCGCCGGTGAAAGACTTCGCGACGAAGGCGGAGGACGGGAGACCGTCCAATTCCTCTGGTGGGACTGGAAACGAGTTCATCGCGTCGATGACCGTCTTGTCGTTCCAACTCGGCAGGGCCTTCGCAACCTCACGATGTTCCCCGAACGGGACCGCCAAGATGATTGTGTCGGCCTTGAGCGCATCCCGCAGCGACTTGGCGACGACCGTGGGTCCAATCGCCCGAGCCTCCGGTGCCAGCGCCTCGGGAGGCCGGCGACTCGCGACTGTTACGTTGATGTTCTTACGGGCAAAGGCGTGGGCGAGGGCCTGGCCTATCTTGCCGAATCCTACGATTGCATAGCTCATAATGTTTCTCCGATCCTCTGGTAGAACTAAAGTTTGAGAAGCGTGGTTCCGCGACTAACGGGGCTGGAGGGCCAGCCACGGGACTGCGCCGAGGTTAAACCTGGGCCATGCCGCCATCGACGGCGAGTTCTACGCCGGTGATGTAGGAGCTTTCTTCGGAGGCGAGAAACACGACCGGGGCCGCAATTTCCTCGGGCTTGCCTCTGCGGCCGAGTGGAACCTGCGTGGTGAAACCTGCTATCGCTTGTTCCATCATTTCAGGGGGGATGCCCGCTTTCTCAAGCGCCGCAGTTTCGATTGGTCCGGGACTGACCGCATTCACGCGGATTTTGCGGTCTTTTAATTCCGCGGCCCAACTACGAACGAAACTGCGGACAGCCGCCTTAGCCGCGGCATAGACAGCAAACGTTGGCAATCCCATTACGTTCGCGACCGAGGTGTTCAAGATGATCGAACCCCCATCTTTGAAGAGGGGAATGGCCTTCTGCACCGTGAAGAATGTTCCTTTCGCATTTAAATCGAAGGTTTTGTCGAAATGAGCTTCGGTAGCCGCTCCAATGGGCGCGACTTCACCCCAGCCCGCGTTTGCGAAGAGTACGTCGATGTGACCGTGTTTCTCTTTCACCACGGCATAGAGCCGGTCCAAGTCCTCTAGGCGCGTTACGTCCCCCGTGACTGTCGTGACGTGTTTTCCAATTGAGGCTGCGGCCTCTTTCAGCTCTTTTTCTCGGCGGCTTGTGATTACGACGTGGGCACCTTCTTCCACGAAGCGTTTGGCTGTGGCCAAGCCAATCCCGCTACTTCCGCCTGTGATTACTGCAACTTTCCCTTCAAGTTTTCCCATAATGACTCCCTTCGTATTCGGTACACTAGGGTAGATTCTTTGGCAGTGGACGAGAACTGCTCGAGAGTCCTAATCTTTTGTCTATTCGTCCAAACGGGGAGGCCAAGTTGGACCCGATAACCGACATCTTCAGAACTATGCACGTAACCGCTTTCGGTCTGCACAGGCTCGAAGCCACAGCCCCGTGGGGGATAAAACAGGAAAACCAGACCGAAGAAAAAGTCACGCCTTCCGACAAAAAGATGTCACCCACAGATTTGGCGCACTTCGCCATGCTTTCGCGCGGCAACTGCTGGCTGAGTGTGGATGGGATCGCGGAGCCGATTCCCCTCACTGGTGGTGATTGCTTTTTACTGGCTAAGGGGACTTCGATTGTTTTGCGCGACAGCCCGCGAACACGTCCGAGGTGGAGCTTCCGCGAGATCGGGGCCAAGGCCAACGGCAATGTCGTTCTTTGTGGTGGCGGTGGCGCACCGACGACAATCGTCTGTGGATCTTTGAGCTTCGATCGCGCCAGCCTGAAGCCGATCACTCAGTTATTGCCGAACTTCATTTTGATGAAGGCCGATCAGGCACGCACGCTTGCTCTTCACACCACAGTGCAGGCGCTCGCATCAGAGATGGAAGAACAGGCGCCGGGATCTGAAGTCGTCGCGAGTCGGCTAGCCGAGGTTCTGTTTATCCAGGTACTCCGGGCGCATATCGCGTCGCGACCGGAACGCAACAAAGGATGGCTTCGTGCAATTTTCGATCCTCAAATAGGCGCTGCTCTGAGTGCCATTCACGACAGAGTGAATACACCCTGGACGGTCGAATCCCTGGCCGAAGCGGCGGGCATGTCCCGCTCCGCATTCGCAGCACGTTTCAAAGAGCTGCTCGGACAAACACCGCTGGAATACGTAACCGAGTGGCGGATGCAGAAGGCGATACGGCTACTTGAACGGCGTGACAAAAAGCTCCCAGAAGTCGCTCGATTGGTCGGTTACGAGTCCGACGCCGCGTTCAGTAAAGCGTTCAAGCGAGTTGTCAGGGCTAATCCTGGTGAATATCTCAGACGTGGTTTGAAGGACCCAAAATCGACCGAAGCAGACCACGATCAGTCCCAATAAACGCCCAGATGGTCAGAAGACATCGGAGTGGTTAACGCTGTTGCCACGGCTTAAAGGAGGCCGTCGCGATGGCACGCACTCTCAAATCGAAGCGGAATCGGGCTCCTAGAACCATCTTGGAGCTTCCGGATCTTGAGCAATCCAAATCGGCCGTGGTCAACAGCCTCACGTCGCCCAGTTTTCAGCGCTCCTACGACCATGCGATTCGCGAGTTCATTGACTGGTACTGCTCGGAGCCATGGCTGGCTTTCAACAAAACCGTCGTCACCCGATATCGAATTTCGCTGGAGCAGCGGCAATACGCTCCCTCAACAATCAACCTGCGATTGGCAGCGGTACGTCGGCTCGCCTACGAAGCTTCAGATTGTGGCCTCCTGAGTCCTGATCTGGCTGCCGGCATTCGTAGAGTAAAAGCCGCGCGGCGGCTCGGGGTTCGAATCGGCAATTGGCTGACGGTCGAAGAGGGCAGTCGCCTCGTCGGCGCATTTGGCGCATCGACTCCAAAGGAGCGGACGAATCGGGCCATGATCGCTGTCTTGATCGGTTGCGGCTTGAGAAGGGCGGAGGCTGCTGCCTTAAAGCTGGAAGATTTTCAACTCCGGGATGGACGCTGGGTCATTGCCGATTTGAATGGTAAGGGCGGTCACATCCGCACGGTACCGGTGCCGGACTGGGTGAAGAAAGTAATCGACGAATGGACTGTTCCCGCTGGACTCATTTCAGGCCCACGGTTCCGAGCCATCAACAAGGCGGGCCGGACGTGGGGAAATGGATTCACGCCAAAGGTGATTTGGTCGATCGTTAGAGAGGGAGCTGCGAGCTGTGGCCTAGCAGGGCTAGCTCCGCACGATCTCCGTAGAACGTGTGCTCGTCTGTGCCACCAGGCAGGAGGTGAACTCGAACAGATCCAGTTTCTTCTTGGGCATATTTCCATCGAGACCACGGAGCGCTACCTTGGCTGCAAGCAGCACTTCCAAATGCGGTGAACGATGCCATCGGACTTGAACCTGCCGGTTCATGAGCTTGAGGTCATCGCTACCGCACGGACGACTTATCAATACTAGTCGCTTGAAAAATCGAGTGCCGATTCATAGAAAAACAGACCGCCTCGCGACGGTCTGTCGAGAATAGATGAGGCTCGCTAGCTTCCCTATGCTGCCTTGGTCTTTTGAACCGCCGCGGCCGCTTTTCGGATCACGCCGATCACAACTTCCGGCTTGGAGAGCATTGGAACGTGGCTGCTTTCCACCTCCGTCACTGTCGCTCCCATACGCTTCGACACCCACCGCTGAAGATCGGGGTGAACGGTATGGTCTTGCAAGGTCAAAATGTACCAACTCGGCTTCGACTTCCACGGGGTGCTCTGGATCTTTTGTTGCTGAAACAGGTCGGCGACGGGCGGAAAATGGGTGGCCCAGACGAGTCTTTGCTCTTGCTCGGAAAGGTCTCCGCAGAAAAACTCAGTACCGTTTGGGGCAGGAGGCAATCTGGCTGTCAGAGTCGCTGCGCATTTTGCGCGAGGAGGCGCCAGATGTGAGATTACACTCATGACGAAGTCCTCTCCTGAGCTGGCAGTTGGGCTGATGCAAGGCAAGATCGACGTTGCCCTGCTGCGACGCGAAGCGCATACCGTAGGCCTGGCCTTTAGATTTCTGAGTAAGGAGCTTCTGATTGCGATACTGCCAGCTCGCCACCACCTAGCCCGGCACAGGACAGTGCCGCCGCAGGATCTCGGACGCGAGAGTTTCATCAGCACAGCACGAGCCGCGCCCGTTCTCAGGTCTGTGATCGATGACTATGAGGCGAAGACCGGGATCACACTGAAACAGAAATACGACGCTGAAACGCTATCTGGCGGAATGTCGTTGGTGGCATCCACTCGCGGTTTCACACTCCTTCCACTCTATGCGCGAAATGCCCTGATCCCATCGGTCGTCGCTCGCCCGTTGCGTGGCGAGGTTCCGACCATCGGCCTGATGATGGGTTATAACAAGTCCAACACTTCTCCGTTGCTCAAGAAATTTCTGCTCCGCGCTGATGAGCTGGTCAACCAAGTCAACCGCGTTTTTCAGGGAGAGGCTTACTCCGGCACTTTGAAACGGGGCGATCGGAAACCACCAGTCTAGAGCCCGATGAGGCTACAAATCATCAGGTTATGCAACGACGCAAGGCGAGATTGGCCCTCAAGTAAGTCCTCCTAAACGCGCTTGTTGTCAATTGCGCGATTGCTGACGACAAGCCGACTTCTCGTTACTAATCGGCCAACTTCCTCGAACCCCGTTTCCGGTTAGCCGACAATCCACCCGGAGCCGGAAAACATTGCGGAGCCGAGCGCGCCACGCCTGTTACCGTCCAACCTTGGTCGGCCAAGGCATCTGCGGCGGCCCGGCCGATGCCCTTGGACGCGCCTGTAATTAATTGACTTCGTCATCACAAGTCCGTGACTTTAGGCGGACTTTCTTGCAGCAATAGGCTCGCTCTTCGCTTGCATCGATTTGACAAGATCAGCAGCTGATGCTCCTTCGAGCGACAGTCCGTATCCAACTTCTCGTACAATCCGCTCCTTAAGTGGGTGAATGAAATGAACACGCGTGTTGCGGCGGGTCACCTCCGGCACCTTCAGGTAGAGCGCAGCCAGTTCCCGCGCTCGACTAAGCGCCTTACCGTTCGGGACAACCTCGGCGACCACTCCCCATTCGTGTGCAGTTCGCGCCGATATTGGCTGCGGATTCAGCAGGAACGCCTCCGCTCGCGCTGCTCCCGCCCGATAACTCCAGGTCGTAAAGATTCCGTCACCGGGCACGATGCCACCGGCGAAGTGTGGTACATCGTGGAACGTCGCACCCTCCGCGGCCACGACCACACTCGCAAGTAGCGCATACTCAGAGTGAATATGGGCGCGTCCCTCGATGGCCGCAATCACCGGCACACGAATGTTGGCGATGTTTTCCAGGATCTGTACTCCTTCGTCGTGAACCTGGCTCCAAACGCCGGGATCGGCGACGTTGCCGAAAGAGGAAAAATCGATATCGGGAATGAACTCCCCGCCTGCTCCAGTCAGGATTACGATCTTGTTCCCTCGATCTTGCGCGATCCGGTAAAAGGCGTCGACAAACTCGGTATGGTCTTGCGCGGTGAAAGTGAGTGGACCGCCTTTGGTGTGGAATTCGGCAACCAGCACACCGTTGCCGTCTCGCGTCAGCCTCAAGCTGCGATAGGCAGCAAAGTAGTCATTTTGAAGTTGCATGGAATTCTCCTCTCTGTTTTGCCCCTCGAATTGAACCGTTCTTGTAAATCTACTGCGGAATTGTTCCCGGTGGGAGCAACTTCCGCTCGATCAGAGATTGCAACGCATTGCAGAATGCTTGCTCGGTATCAATCACCTTTGTGAACCTCGGCTTCCCCGACGCCTGCTTTATGAAAAGTCCATCGTCATTTCGTGACGCCGCGAAATGCCTTTCGGTAGAGCTCTCGGAACTTATTGCCTGCGGGGTTCCACCTCTTGACATCTTGATAAGGGACCTCGAATGGAAGGCCTCCAGACGGCGCCGCGACGACCAGTTCCCCATTTGTTCCGGGTCTCCATACAACGTGAGGACCTGATTTCCCTGAGACCTCTACCAATTCGTCGATCATGAATGGTGGCTCGACCATTTGAAATCAGGAAAAGTCGCAGGAGCGACAAGGAGGCTCGATCTCCAACCCGGCCAACGATCTTTTCGATGTGCTACTTCTCCGACACCGCTTGATCGGGCATCAATCGAGCGGCGCCAAAATTGACGCTGAACCGTTTGCACCACACTGAAACCGCGCGATATTTCGACAAGTCCACTTCGGGATTAAGGGTATAGTTTTGGTCGCCCACATTCCCCTTGATGGTCCCTAAATCGATGAAACCCGCGCGCAGCACGCTGGCGCTGTCTTTTGCATCGTCGGCGGCGACCATGTAGACGTGCACATCCGGACCGTTTGATGTGCTAAAGCCCGTAAAGCGAAGAACACGACTGCCATCTCCCATGCGGTAGATGGTTGCGGTACCTGCCGTTGGGTGCAAGATGCTGTAGAACTGTCCGGAGGCAAGACGCTGCGGCGACGAGCTACCTTGCGCGGCTGGCATGGCTTCATCGACACGCCGATTAATTACAAGCCGTTCGGGCCGGAATGCATACCAAGCGAGAAAAGCCGCGACCGCGGCGATAGGAATCACAAGTTTCCACTTTTTCATTTCCGCATCTCCTTTATTTCTTTAGCTTTTTCTCGATGCTGAATCCTAGTTTGCCAAGCACTCTTACGGCGCCGGTCTTCCCACCCTCGAAGTCACCAGAGCCAAGCTGTTGCCCCGTGGCGAACTCATAAGCTGCGCCCAAGACCGCCTTAGGCGGGTAACGGCGTTTATCCCAGACCAACTCATAGGTCGTAGTAGGGGCGAAACCATGCTCAGAGAAGAACTGTTCTGGGCCCAGCCGGTCGTACTCGTGTATCGCGCGCAACACGTCACGACGGGTCACGCGATCCCATGCCACCATGTGTTTTTCCTCTCCTTTCGCGATGCGGGCCTCAAGCAGAAAGGAACTGCTTGACGAGAACTGCGGTGTCGTCAGGATTCTCTTCCGGGAAGAAGTGTCCGCCCTTCATCGCCTGTCCGTGCGCGTCGCGGAGCCCATTGCCGCCAAATGCCCAGCGGACCTCCGTCTTTCGCATAGAAAGTGTCGAGCGGACCACCCTCCGCCCATAGATGCAGCATGGGGCATTCGATTCGCTTGGACGCTTCCTTATCCGCACGATCGTGTTCGACATCAATCGTCGCTGCCGCTCGATACTCCTCGCAGATTCCATGAACACGAGCCGGGTCGCGATAGGTGGAGACGTATTCTTCGAGAATCTCTGGCCCGAAGGAACCTTGGCCGAAGGGGTTATGGAAGACGGCCTCGGGCGCACCGAGCAGATAACTTCTCCGGGAGCGGTTCCTTCTGTGACAGCAAAATCCAAGGCCAATAAGTCTGCGCGAAGCGCGCATCGGACCGGCTCCACGCTTCGAGGATGGGAATCACGTCGAATACAGCGAGTCGCTCCACGTTCTTCGGATGATCCAAGGCCATGCGGTAGCTGACGCGTCCTCCGCGGTCGTGGCCGATCAGCGTGAAGGTCGGAAAGCCGAGTTTGTCCATCACCTCAACCAGTTCCTTTGCCATTGCGCGCTTGGAATAAGGAAAGTGATCGTCAGTAGAAGCGGGTATCCCGCTGCCGCCGTAGGCGCGCAGGTCTACGCAGATCACGGTGTGAGTTTCCGCAAGCTTGGGCGCAAGGAATCGCCACATCAGGCTGGTGCGCGGGAAGCCGTGCACCATGAGAATGGCCGGTCCTTTTCCATAGCGGCGCACGAAAATCGTGTTTCCTGAAACCTCGACTTGAGAAGTCTCGAAAGAATCTTGGCGAGCTAAACTTCCCCCAGTTTTTGTGCTCGTGCCGGGTCGGTGAAAGAATTCTCCAGCATGACACCGAAAGATGCGGCTGTGAGACCGCCAAGAAACGTACGACGCTCCATTGCTTGTCCTCCTAAATTCCCTTGATCACGCTAGGTCAACAGGGTTTCACGCGCCGCTTCCAGGATTATGTTGATCACGAGTTTTGGCTCCGTGTACATCGGGCTGTGGTCCACAGGATAGCGAATGAACTTTCGCCCGCATCCGATCGGCCATGAAATGCTGTGTCTTCGGATTGATCATGCGATCCTCTTCGGCAATCAGGAACCACGACGGTTTTGTTTTCCAAGTCGGCGTTGGGGCTGGTTCTTGAATGCACTGAACCGCGATTGGCCGTTGCACGGCGGTTGCAATGCTTGTTTGTTCGGCAGAAGCCTTGTGGGCAACCGCGCGTTGAAAGCCACCGTCCGGAATCCATATAAAGCCGTGAGAATCCGGCGCCAACTTCGGCGATTCCGGGGGCTTTGGGTCGCGATAGAAAACCTTAGCCACGGTCTCGCCCTCATCCGGCGCGAGCGCCGCGATATAGACCAGAGACTTGACCCGGTCTTCCCGCACGGCGGCGATTACGGCGCCAGAGTAGGCGTGTCCGACCAGGACCACCGGGCCGCTGGTGCGCTCCAGCACCTGACTCAAAGCGGTAGTGTCGTTAGTTAAGGACGTGAGCGGGATCGGCGCGCAGATGACGTGAAGACCATGCCGTTGCAAAGGCAGAATGACGTTGCGCCAACACGAGCCGTCGGCCCACGCCCCGTGCACCAAAACTATTGTTGAGTTCGGAGGAAATCCACTTGTCTTGGAAGCCTGAGAGTTCGCTGTAGCCTGTTCGCTGTTTTGCGCTCGCGCAAGTTTAATGAGTGAGCCATCGAGAGCAACACCCAAAGATGCAGCTGTGAGCGAACCAAGAAATTTTCGACGCTCCATATCTTCTCCTCTCCAAATTAGTGGTGCCCCCTGACTCGTATCAGTGATACTTTGGCCCGCCGTCGCCGAAGAAAGCAGACGTCACCAATGGTTGGCCCAGCACTCGCTTCGACCGCTCACCGGGCGAACCATCGAGATGCACTTTTTCCATGACTGCATTGGCAACCTGCTCTCCGATTATGTTTCCGGCAATCATGTCGTCGCGGAAGTGGACGCCGGCCCACACCCGTGCGTTGTTGACTTCCGGAATCAGATATTCGTATTCCGAGCGCTCATCGGGAAAAAATTCTTGCAGCACGGCAAACACCCGCGCCTACATAGGTTCCGTGCCCGGCCGGGTACGAAGGGTGCTTCGGCGTCAGAATGACGGTTGGAAGACCCGTCTCCAGGAGCGCCGGCCGCGGACGAAGATAACGAAACTTCTCATGCCATGTCGTCAGCAGCGAATCGTACATAGCGGCGTAAAGAATCGCCTCCGCACGCGCGGTCGTCGGAGCATCCCAATCGTACCGGCTCATCAGCCCATCCATGATCTCGGCGGCCCAGCGACCAGGTTGTTCGTTCGCCCACTTGAAGACGATGAAGTCTGTGTAGCAGCTGCGGTTGTTCAGCGCGGCAACGATCTCCTCCATCTCGTGCATGGTCTGGGCCGAACTGTTCGCCGGGGGCGGCGGAGCATGAAACAGATCGGCGCTTTCCAGAACCAGCGGCTGCCAACTGCCTGCAGTTGGGTCCACGGGCAAAGCCTGGTTCCAGGGCGGCAAGTCCCCGTACGTGACGCCCTGTCGCAGGAGAGGAGCCGTCCACTTCACCGAGTCATCGTATTCGGAATGCGCAAGTTGATAGCGGGAGCCGAGCCGTACCGTTTCCGGCGCGGCCGGCTGCTCCCAGGGCATCTCCTTCGCGAAGACCAGTTGGGTCGGGCGCCGGTCTCGGGCAAGTACCGAAAGCACTTCCTCGGCAACGAGGTAGCCAAGCTGACGGCCCGCTTCGCAGTCGCTCTTCAGATAAAGCCCTGAACTTTCAAGAGCCCGCATCGATTCATCTGCCAGAGCGTTGATTTGGCCGGCAGCTTCTGGCCTGACGAATAACAAAATCCGTTCCGCGGCCCCTGTTTCTGCGGCCAGGTCGGACGGATAAGCGTATGGACTTAAGCTGGCGACAAGAGAATGAATGCCGGGGTCAAGCTCGCCCGGGTGAGGTCTGCGGTAGGCGCGTTGTCGATTTCGCGCCGCCACCTCCGCATCGGCAATTGCAATATGCAGGGCAGCATAGAGCCGAAGAGAGGAAGGAGCCCCGGCGAGATTGTGTAGCGTCAGCTGATCGAGAACCTGACGCCAGACCCTTCCCTGATTCGTTACAACCCATTTATTAACCAGGCTCCGCTGGTGCGGCGTAATGGATTGCAGCGCCTCGCGGAGTTGTACAAGTTCGAGTCGGACATCTCTCGAGTCGACTGGCTGTGGTGATGGCACATCATTCGCCGTAGCAGATTCCAGCAGGATTGGTTCCCAATCGGCAGGATCTAAGTTCTTCGCGGATGCGGTAATCTGAGTTGTCGAGTGGGTGCCTCCACGGCTGGCCTGCGCTGCCGCCGGGATGGTGTAACAGGCCGTCATTAGAGCGAGCGCGAGTCCGAAGAAAGAATTCCGCGACGGTGCCATCATTTGTTTAACCTCCAATCGCCAGGTAATAAAACCTCAAACGGAGCCGATCCGGCGCCAGCCCTTGCCGGATCGGCCCAATTGGGGTCACGACTCTACAGGAAGCGCCAAACGATCGGACAGTTCACAATCAGACCTGTGGATCCAAATGCGCCTCCGTTAGGCCCGGTGATGAAGCCTTTCTCGGCGAAGTCGAGGATTTGGAACTCTCCCAGCAGTCTTGAGCGGTAGCCTTTATCGATCGACTGCTTCGTCCACACCCCAAGGTTCAAGTCCCATAGCGGACTGTAATCTGTGGCAACCGTGGGAATGCCTCCCAGTACGTTCAAAGGCGAAAGCCCGTCACTGAGGGCGCTATTTAATCCCTGACGTTGTGGATTGTCTTTTCCGGTAGGGCCATTGGCAAAGAGAAAGATTCTCTCGATTGCGCTGAAGGCGCCATCGTCGTGTCCGACGGTGATGTCTTTCAGCGCAGGGGCCAGGGTCGCTCCCTCTAGCGCGGCAGGTACCGCGTCGTTTGCATCAAGGCTCAGGTAAAGCACAGGTCGCGCGAAACTGAATCCCTGCGTAAGTTGCAAGAGTTACGGTCTCGGCCTTTGGACAGATGCGAACCACCTTGTCATGCACCAGAGAGTAGTCAGGATTTCCCTGGCAGAAGTCGATCTGGCTGGCTTCCACGTTGAAGGCAACGATGGGCGCGTTGTAGATAGCCCCGCCGGCGTTATCGATAGATATCAGAGGAGAGTAATCCTGATCGCCGACTGAGCCCGGCTCTGCCACTTTAGGTGGGAAGAAATTCGGCGCCTCCCCAGGTACAACGCGCCTCTTCGGGGAGAAGTCTACTGTTCCACTCTCGAAGGTAAGGCTTGTGTCCTTTTCGAGAGTGGCGTGACGGGCAGCTCGACCAACTCTGGCATAATTCAGTTTTGCGGCGTAGTTCAAGCCCAGAGCCGCGGCATTCCCCGCGTCCGTAGTGTCGGTAAGGACGTACCAGACCTTGCGGCCGTCTTTCATTTTTCCCAGATACAGCGGGATGGTAATGGTTTCAGCACTCAAGTCAATCTTGCCTGATTTGAGTAGCTGGTAGGGGCCGACGTACTCCCGCTGTACGTCGGAAGGTACCGGACCGAAGTAGGTGGCGGGTACTGTCGCACCGACAGAAGGCGGCGGTGGCGGAAATTGCGCTTGAGCCGGTGCGGCGAACGTTATGCAGAGTAAAGCCCATACGAATAGACTGATTCCACTAATAACCCCGTTAATGCTTCTCATGTTTTTCATCCTTTTCGAAAAATGAGTAGACAGCAATTCTTTTCCACGACTTGCCGAGGAAGTCTTTCATCGCGGCGGCAATTTCGACGACGTGTGTCTCAATCGCAAAATGTCCAGTATCGAGGAATTGCACCTCCGCGCTCGGCAGGTCCTTTCGAAAGGCTTTGCTCCCGCAGGAATGAAGAAAGGATCGTTCTTGCCCCAGATCGCCAGCAAAGGCGGTTTCGATTTACGGAAATATTCCTGGAATTTCGGATAAAGCTTTACGTTCGACGCATAATCCAGAAACAAATCGAGCTGAATCTCTTTGTTCCCCGGCCGTTCGAGCAGAGCCGTGTCCAAGCTGTATGACTCAGGCGGAACAGCCTCCGGATTCGCCACGCCATGGGTATACTGCCAGCGCGTTCCTCCCGCGGTCAAAACTACTTTGGCGGAGTATGTCCCTGATTTTCCGCAGTGGGTGGCAGCCCAGTACTTTCGGATCGGTCCCCACGCTTCACCAAGGCCTTCTTCGTATGCGTTCCCATTCTGCGAAACAATCGCTGTAATCCGCTCGGGGTGGGCCATCGCCAAACGGAAACCGGTTGGCGCCCCATAGTCGAACACGTAAATTGCGTAGCGCTTGATCTTGAGTGCCCTCGTGAAGGCGTCGATCGTGAGCGCCAATTGATCGAACGTGTACGAATATTGGCGTCCTGGTGGCACCTCGGTGAATCCGAAACCGGGAAGGTCGGGCGCGATCACGCGGTAGTCATCAGCCAAGCGCGGAATGAGTTCGCGGAACATGAAAGATGAGGCCGGGAATCCGTGCAGTAAAAGAACGACGGGCGCGGTTACGGGGCCAGCCTCGCGATAAAACACCTGGACGCCATCGGCTTCGACCCTATGGATGGACGTAGTAGGCACGTTGAATCGGGTATCGTCCTGACACGGCATTGAACGTTTTGTCGGTGTTCGTGACGTCGCATCACTCATAGAATCCTCTCCCGACTTCTGTGGTGTTTAGCGCAGGTGGGTTACCAAAAGAGGCAGAGCTCAGTCGAAGAGAGCACGTTAGCGCAAATCATTCTGGCAGTTGAAGTTCGCAAGAGGAAATCGGACGGATCTCAAACCGTAGCTGACAAAATCTATGACGGATCTCCGCCGCTGACGGATTTCCGTCGGATCCACTGCTGATGATAGATGGTTGCTGCAACGGCTAGGAGAGTGAGTTGTCGCCGGCAGCGTCGCCGACCCCGCGTTTCCGTGTCACAGCGGCAGGCCGGCGAATGCGAAGCTTCTTCATCCTATAGGTCAAGGAGGTTCGCTTCATCCCTAAGCGCGTGGCCGCGCCACTGATCACCCAGTTGCTTGCTTCCAGCACACGAAGGATATGATCCCGCTCGACCTCCGCGAGGCCATTCATCGGGATATTGCCTCTCTTATTCGGCTGCAATGGCTCCAGTTCGGAGGTTGGCGCGCGTAATTCCGACCGGGGCGATAGAATCACAGCGCGTTCAATAAAATTCTGCAATTCACGGACGTTGCCGGGCCATGCGTATCGCACCAACGCATCCATCGTATCCGGAGGGATTACGTCAATTCGCTTGTTCATGCGTTGAGAATAGAGCGCCGTGAAGTGCCCCACCAATCTCGGAATGTCCTCTCTGCGTTCTCGAAGGGCTGGGACGTGGATGGGGAATACTTTCAGACGATAGTAGAGGTCTTCGCGAAACGTCCCTTGTTTGACCATGGCGGGCAAGTCCCGATGCGTGGCTGCGATCAGGCGGACGTCAACCTTATGCGTACGGTTGCTGCCGAGCCTCTCGAATTCCTGCTCTTGTAGAACGCGGAGCAGCTTCGCCTGAAGCTCCAGAGGTATATCGCCGACCTCGTCAAGAAACAGCGTACCTTTATCGGCGAGTTCGAACCGCCCGGTTTTTTGGGCGATCGCGCCGGTAAATGCTCCTTTTTCATGCCCGAAAAGCTCACTCTCAAGAAGCCCAAGGGGGATTGCGGCGCAATTCAGTTTCACGAATGCCTTTTCGCTGCGACTGCCCAGCTTATGTATCGCACGCGCAACCAGTTCTTTGCCGGTGCCCGTCTCTCCCAGGATCAGCACGCCCGAATCCGTAGGGGCAACGACCGATACCATGCTCAACGCGGTCTTCAACGCCGGACTTTCTCCGACGATTTCTCCTAGCTGGGCGCGAATTTCTTCTTCGAGATAGAGCCTCTGTTTCGTTTCTTTATCTCGATCGTTCGTCGCCTTCTCGTACTCCAAGGTGTTCTCAACTGCAATCGCTACCTGACAGGCCACCTGCTCCAGTAAAGATGACGTCGTCTTCCTTGAAATTATTGTCCGAACGCCTGACAGAGCATCAGAACCCCAAGCACACGGTCACGGCCTATGAGCGGAAGATAACATCCTGTTCTCAGGCCTTCCTCCATCACGCGCTCATAAAGAAGCCGGCCGTCAGAATTCCCAAAGATTTCAGGATCCTCGCGGACCTGTTCGAAGCTATCGATCCGGATGCTCTTGCCTTTCCGCAATACCTGACCCGAGATCGAACTATTCATCGGCACTAACGATCCCTCGCGGAAGGGTCCTCTCGCGTCAGGATTGTGCAAGGTAGTGACACGTAACGCACCGCTCTCGGAGTCGGGCAGCAGCAAGGCGGACACGTCACACTGCATTACCCTGAATAGATTCGTCGAAAGCGCCTCAACCATTTGCCGGAGATCCAACCTGGATGTGACGCTGCTTGTGATTTCCAGAAGCAATCGCAGCCGATCGCGTTCGCGCTGCAGTGCTTGTTCGTTCATGTGGCGCTCAATCGCGATCCCAGTGATGTGGCTGGCATTCTCGATCAACTGGAGTTCGTTGGCACTGGGCCTGCGTGGTTCACGATAGTTGATAGAAAATGTGCCGAGGGCTTTGCCTTCGCTCGTGAACAGCGGGCGTGACCAAACGGAACGAATTCCATAAGGCAACAGGCGGTCACGATAATGGTCCCAGATGGGATCGGTCAGGATGTCGGTTACATACACCGGTTCCTTCCGATAAATGGCTGTGCCGCAAGATCCGCCTTTCGGACCAACAGCCGTGGCTCCTGCATGAGCATGAATCCAGGAAGGCTGGGCGCAGCGGCACAATGGAGTTCCTTTCCGTCTTCGTCGGGAAGCCAAATCGTGCAAGACATGCCCTCGGCTTGCGATTCAACCAACTGAGCAATGTTCGCTAGAACCTCGGACAGAGGAGAGCCCGCAAAAATCAATTTTTGCAGGTTGAGGACAGACTCAGTCGAAAATAGCCCCGACTCGTGTTCCGGCGGTGCATCCCGCGATAGGACTTTTGCGGGAAACTGTATTGTTCTCTCCATGAATTGTCCTTCCCGGCCCCTATTGGATTCTGAGAAGTCGAGGTATGTCCTATCACAGGCGGACTTCACAGCGCCGACTCCGGCCGCGTCAGACACTACTTTAAGCCGGAAAGGGACGAAACTGCCACTGTTTAGAGGAGCGAGTGAGCGGCGGAGAGGCTTTGCAGTTTGGTTTTGGGGCAGACCAGTTTTGAGATCGCTCGTGATCGAAACGCAAATCAGGGAACTCACATTGCCGAAGTGCCGGTACGTCGTCGAAGGGAACCCGCCACAGCTGCTGTACCGCTGTACCGTCGTGGAATTGCACCCCAGCAACGAGCAAATCGGAAGTTATTTCCGGCGACCGACTCTAACGGACGTTAGCCAGAAGTCGGCTTGTAGGAAGTTTCACCAACAGTACTGGGAAACGCGCCAGCAGTGACCGATCAATCGCTGGAGAGAAGCCGACTTCCCATTACCAATCGAATGCCGGGCTGCTTAAGCGATCAAGGCCTACGTATCTTGTATGCACAGGCTTTGATTGCGTTTCATCTTCGACGACCTGTCTCAATACTTCATAGCTTTCAGATCTTTGTACTGCTTACGGTTACCCCCAACAGCTCCTAAGTAGACAGAAGCTGTTATTGCCTTGAGGCACTGGATCGGTCGGATCGTTTAGAGATTGTGCTCTTTGGCAATCGCGGAACAGCCTGAACGCCCGCCCAAAGCGTTGCGATCGTTTGCTCGACCACGAGAGTCTGGTCAGGCAAGTCAGGCACAACCCCTTGGATGACCATCAGCGTGGCGAGGCCAAAAATCGTAAACCACCAGGTATGGGCTACCACTATGTCATTCTTATTTGGCAATCCTTCATCCTTGGCAACATCGAAAAAGAGCTGCACGAATCTTCCGAACAATGGCGCTGCCAATGTCGTTGATATATTGTCCAGCGCGGACGCCATTGCGGTTCTCCGGCCCGAAGAAGACGTTACGGAACTGCTGTGGATGGGCAGTGCAGAACTGAATCAAGCCGCGTGAAGTCGCAAAAAGACGCTCTTTCGGTTTAGAGTGCTTAGCGGCAATCGCGTCGAAGTTCTGAACCATCAGCCCGATCGTCTCGCTGCTCAACTCGGCAAGAATATGCCATTTGTCGGGGAAATGCTGATAGATCACGGCGTGAGTATAGCCAATCTCTTTAGCGATCTCGCGAAGCGTCACGGCTTCGTAGCCCCGATCGGCAAACATTTTGCTGGCAGCCGCAAGGATTTCGCCCCGCAATCTCTCCTTGCGCTCTACCCGGCGACTTGGTGATGTCGGATGTCACTTCAATAGCTTAGTCCATTTTGACGAGTTATTGCGACCGATTGTTTATTTATAACCATTGGTTCGTAACCGTTGATTATTTTGCAACCAATGGTTTTTACGAGCCTCTAATAGTCAGGTCGCTCATTTGGATAGGCGGCCAAATACGAGGCAAAGGAGAATGCGATGAAAGTTCTAGTGATTGGAGCAGCGGGCAAGAGCGGAGAAGCGCTGGTAAATGAGGCGCTGGCGGCCGGGCATAAGGTGACGGCTTTCGTGCGCGGTGCCGCGCAGTACAAGAAGGCGAATGTCAGAGTTGTTGCGGGCGACGTGCTGGACGCGGCCGCGGTCGACGTCGCGGTCGCCGGACAGGATGCGGTGATCGACGCGCTGGGCGGCAAGACGCCGTGGAAAGTGACGACGATGGAAACGAGCGCGGCACACAATATTGTGGACGCGATGCGGCGCAATGGCGTGCGGCGATTGCTGAAGATTTCGGTGGTTGGTGCGGGCGAGAGCGTCAAGAACGCCGGATTTTTCAACGAGCACCTGCTCATGAGGACGTTTCTGCGGGGTCTGCTGGTAGACAAGGCGGGCATGGAGGCCGAGATCGAAGGCAGCAACCTGGACTGGACGCTGGTGCGGCCTCCGATGTTGACCGACGGCGAGAAGACCGGCGTTGCCAGGGTGCTGAGCACGGAGGGCGGCGAGAAGGCGCACAAGATCGGGAGGGCCGATCTGGCAGCCTTCATGGTGCAGCAACTGGAAAGCAGCCGGTATGTGCGTCAGGCCGTGACAGTGACGACCACATAGCAAGGCCTCCGCGAGGATCAAACACCTCTCGCATCAAGACGAATTGAGCCAAACATGAAAGTTTTTGTTTGGGCGCGACGGGCGGACCGGACGGCTGACCGTCCGGTTCCGCGCAGGCGAAAGGCCATCCCATCGGGACTGCAAGAAGAGGATTCTTTTTACTATGAAAAACTGAACAAACAATAGATAAATCCGGGCGGGCAGGTCGAGCAACTCAAATAGCAGGAATGGTAACAACCATCCTTGTCGCCTTCATGTGGATGTACTTCGGAAGGTTGTATCTAATTCACGATCCGGTCGAATGGAGGATCGTCAACCAGCAGCTCGGATACCCACTCTATATCATCCCTTTGATTGGCGTAACCCACATCCTTGGTGGAGTGGGCCTTCTGATTCCTAATGTGCCTCGATTGACCGAGTGGATTTATGCGGGTTTCGCGATCACTCTTTTACTCGCGTTCCACTCACAACTGAATGGCGCTGGCAGTGCTTGGGATAAATTTGATCCGATTCTCGTCATGGCGTTCGTCTTTGCTTCGTATGTATTGAGACGCTGCATGCGCGCAAACAGGTGGTCGATGTGAAGAACACGCTCAGCGGGCAGTTTTTACAGGCACGTCGCGGACGCCCAACGAGGGTCCGGGCCCGTCACTCATCCGAAGCCCCAAACGTACAAGTCGTCCCTTAACTTCTGGGCAGCGAAAGCTCAAATGGCGAGAACAGGCCAAATCACTCATTGAGGTCGGTTTGGACGATGAACGCAGGATAGGTACTGGGAAACGGGCTTGTGGTTATCGAACTGTCGAAGTTTATTGATTGGCCAGAAACGGGCTTCGAGGAGATTCAATGGCGATGTCGAAGAGGCCGACTTCTGGCCCGCCGGGAATCGATCTTGGATCATGATTTCAGAGTTGCCCGTCATCCTAGTGGAAATGTTTTCGGGCTTGATGCGGCCGGTGGCAGGGCTCATTTCCTGAGTTCCGCGGGCCAGTTTGTCAGCAAAGTGATGGAGGTGGATTTGGTGTGGTCGGCGGTTTGGACAACGAACTGTTTGCCGTTGGGGCTGACGTCGTAGCTGATCCCGGTGAAGTTTGGCAGATCGAGTTGAAAGAGAGATTCAATGGAGTCGACGTGGAAACCGCCTTGTGTAGTAAAGTGCGCGGCCATGAGGCGATTCCCCATGGAGACGTAGAAGAGTTCCTGGCCGCGGCTAAAGAGGGTATTCCATCCGCCGGTGTTGGAGACTTGGGTTTTTGCGCCAGCTTCAAACGGCACCACGTAGACTTCGGGCCTGCCGGTTTCATAGGAGAAATAAGCCAGCCAGCGGCCATCGGAAGAGAAGCGTCCGTCGTACTGGCTGACCGTCATGTGAGAGGCGGCGGGCGGCTGGAGGAGCTTGCGGCCGCTGTCGCCGAGGTCAACGGCATAATCCAATTGGAAAAGATTCCGTCTCTCGATTCCAGATCGAGGGAAAGGTATTTCCCATCTGGCGACCAGTCGATGGGCGAGCCATTGATATAAGCGTCGTTCTGATAGAGAACTTCTTCGGGCTGGCTACCGTCGAGAGAGCGGATGCGGATCGAGTTCTTGCCATTTTCACGGGCACCGTAGGCTATTTGCTTTCCATCGGGCGACCATACCGGCCAAAAATCATCGGGGCCGAAGGTGACGCGCGTGGGCTGGCCGCCTGCGACGGGAAGTACCCAGATATCGTCTGCACTGGATCGTGGATCGGCGATGGTAACCGCGATGGATTTACCGTCGGGAGAAAAACGCGGATCGGAATAAACAGCCGGCGGACCGGGCGTGCCGATCAGGTTTCCGTTTTGGTCAAATAACTTGAGCTCGGACTCGGCGGAACTTTCGTGATAGGCAAGAACGCCGTTTTGCGAGACGGAGAAAGTGCGAGCTTCGCCGATGGTTTGAGGATCGCCGGAGAGCGTGAAGGTGCGCGGATTGAAGGGCTGGGCCTGAATGTGTCCGCCCCGGACAAACAGTAGATGATCGGAAGCAAATGCCGCATGAGCGCCTGGGGCAATCTCGATTCCATCTTGTTCGGGTTTGCCAAGCACTCCCAGTTTGATTCGGGATGGTTGATTTAGCTGACTGGATGTGTAGAGAAAATGCTGGCCGTCGGGGAGGAAGGTTGGAGAGGCGTTATCAAATTCATTCTGGTTGAGACGCGTGGCCGGCGAGACCTGACCACCAGAGGCAGGGATCTGCGAGATCGGACCAAAATTTTGCTTGCAGAAGAGAATGATGCCTGCGGGGTTCCAATCGCCACATCCGCTATGAGCATCGTCGGCGATGGTTTGGGCATCGCCTCCGGAAACGTTGATCGTCTTTAGTTTTCGGTCGGCGACGAAGGCTAGGTAACGACTGTCGGGAGACCAGAAGGGCGTGGCGGCGTCTTCGGTGCTGGAAAGCATCGTGGCTTGCTGCGCGTCAAGCGGTCGGAGCCAGAGGTTGGTGCGGCCCTTGTCGTCGACGGCGGAGAAGGCGAGGATTTTACCGTCTGGCGAGACGACCACCGGGCCTGCGTCAAAGCCGGAAGCGCGAAAGGTGGTTTGCGGTGGAGGCGGGATGTAGGCGCGTACGGAAAGCGGTGATGTGTGAGCCTGTCGCGAAAGATAAAAGATGATTACCGCGGCGACGAGTAGGAGAGCGGCGACAGCCAGCAACACGCCCAGGACGAATGTGCGTGGAGAATGCACTGGTGTGACAGTGACTGGGGCTTGCGGGGATTGCGAAATGCTTTTCAGTTGCAGGCGGACGTCGTGGGCGGACTGAAAACGGTCTTCGCGATCTTTCGCGAGGCAGGCGGCGACGAGATAATCGAAGGCCGGCGGCGTCGAAGGCTTGGAGGCGCTGATGGGATCGGGATCCTTTTCCAGGATGGCGGAGGCTACGCTGATCTGGCTTTTGCCTTCGAATGCGCGCTTACCCATCGCCATCTCGTAGAGAACGGCGCCAAACGCAAAAATATCGGAGCGGGCATCGGCATCTTTGCCTTCGATTTGTTCGGGAGACATGTACTGGATGGTGCCGACAATGCTGCCGGCGGTGGTCAGTGGGCTCAGGGGAGTGGGTCCGCTCATTGTACGGGCGGCGGATAGAAGCGGAGCCGATCCCGACCCGGCTGCGCCGAGTGAGGCGGGTTTCGCTAGTCCGAAATCCATCAGCTTCGTTCCGGCCCTGGTCAGCATGATGTTGCCGGGCTTCAAGTCACGATGCACGATACCCGCGCGATGGGCGATCTCCAAAGCTTCTGCGACTTCAATTCCAATCTTCAGCAGCTCCGGGAAAGGCAGCGCGCCCCTGCGCAGGCGATCGGCGAGCGTCTCGCCGTCGAGGAACTCCATAACCAGGAAGTCGGCGCCGTCCTGCGAACCGACGTCGTACAGATGACAGATGTGCGGATGATTCAGAGAGGAAACGGTACGAGCTTCGCGTTCGAAACGCTGCTTGAATTCAGGATTGGCGGAAAGATGAGTGGGGAGAATCTTGATGGCGACTGTGCGATCAAGGCGCGTGTCTTTCGCCCGGTACACCTCGCCCATTCCGCCGGCGCCGAGTGGAGACTGAATTTCGTAGGGTCCGAGCTTTGCGCCAGAGGTTAGAGCCATCCGTGGGCGCAATTATAGCCTGTGCGGCAGTTGGATAGGATGCGACAACTCGGGGTGTGTCGTTGGCAATAGGGAAGTTATCCAGAAACGGGCTTCGAGACCATTGCCCTCCAACAGACGAACAGGCAACCATACTTAATCACGGCGGAGGAGGTCGTCAGGTATGGTGCATCGGAAGACATCGAAACGCTCGAATGCAAAAACAATGCTTCGACTAGCCGACTTGGAGCAATCGAGGAATGCGGTTCTTCACTCACTCGGTGCGGCGAGTTCGCAAGAATCATACGGTCATGCCATCGACGAGTTTATCGGGTGGTATTGCTCCGAACCGCGACTGAGCTTCAATCGAACTGTGGTTCTTCGTTACCGGTTCTTTCTCGAACAGAAAAACCTCGCGGCGTCTACGATCAGCGTCCGACTAGCCGCGGTGAGACGCCTTGCCTACGAGGCTTCCGATAGCGGACTTTTGAGTCCGGATCTAGCGGCGGGGATTCGTCGTGTGAAAGGGGCGAAACGTCTCGGCGTGAGGATTGGGAACTGGTTAACGCTTGATCAGTCCAAAACCCTGCTCCAGGAGTCGCCGTCCTCTAGCCTCGGCGGCAAACGTGATCGGGCGATAGTGGCGTTGCTCATCGGATGCGGACTGCGTCGCGCGGAGTTGGTGGGACTCGGGACGGAAGACTTCCAAGTCCGCGAGGAGCACTCTGTCATTGCCGACCTCATTGGCAAAGGGAAGCACATCCGCACCGTTCCTGTCCCTGTGTGGGCGAAACGCACGGTCGATGAGTGGACTGCGGCGGCCGGCATCAACGGTGAGGTGATATTCCGCCGAGTCAGTCGGCTCGATAAGATCTGGGGTGCGGGAATCACAGCTAAAGCCATCTGGCACATCGTAAAGGCAGCTGCCAAACGTGCCGATATCAAGAATCTCGCTCCCCACGACTTGCGTCGCACCTGCGCTCGGTTATGCCATCTAGCGGGTGGAGAACTTGAGCAGATTCAGTTCTTGCTTGGACATGCATCGGTTCGGACCACCGAACGTTATCTTGGCTGCAAGCAGAGACTCAGCCAAGCCGTAAATGACAGACTCGGGCTGGAAGTCACCTGAGCGGGCTAATGGCCCCGAAGCCGACTTGTCGTTCCTAACCTTTCGGTATACGCTCTGGTACTCAGCTTCGCCTCGAAGGGGCGACTTCGCCTGAGTGGCGCATGAAGGAAATGATCGCCAATGACGACTTCGAACGGTTCCGGAGCGGTGCAGCAAAGTACGCCGCCTACCTCGAGACGCCCGAGGGCCGATTGCGCCTCGACCTCGCCTTCGCAAACTTGCAGGACTTTCTCCCGCGGGCTACACGGTCTTTGCACGCTTTAGATCTTGGGTGCGGTACCGGCGCCATCGCGGTTCGCCTGGCGCGACTTGGTTTTCACGTCACGTTGCTGGATGCGTCCTTACCAATGCTGGATTTCGCGGAACGCTCAGCGCGGGAAGCAGGAGTTACGGAGAGGATTGCGCTGAAACACGGCGATGCCGCCCAATTCGCAAAGCTTGTTCCCCGCTAAGTCGTTTGATGTAGTTCTTTGCCACAATATTCTGGAATATGTTGACGACCCGTGCTGCTGTGTTGCGCTGTGCGGCTTCGCGCCTTGCGAGATCCGTCCAGCATAATCTCGATATTGGTGCGCAACCAGGCAGGTGAGGTGTTAAAGGCCGCAATACAAGACGGCGACTTGGCCGCGGCCGAGCATAATCTCACCGCTGAGTGGGGACATGAGTCCCTGTACGGAGGACGAGTGCGGCTATTTACGGCGGAGAGCCTGCAAGCCATGCTGCTCGAATCGTCACTTGCAGTAACTGCGGAGCGTGGCGTACGGGTCCTTTCGGATTACTTGCCGCACAAAGGTTTCGCGAAATGATGAGTACGAGCGGATTCTTGAAGCTAGAGCACAAACTGGGCAGGCGACCGGAGTTTGCCGCAGTCGCCCGCTACACGCATTGCCTGGCACATCGCGCGGTTCCGGTGGCGAAGGATGTTACATGAACAATGTCGTAGCCCAGTCTTCGTCGTCGGGATCTCGCAACCCACCTGATGCCGGCATTTCGCTCGGGCTCGGACTTACCAACGAATGTAATCTCGCCTGCGCCTTCTGCTACCGCGATCCAACTCGCGCGGATCGTCTCTCTCTGGATCAAGTGAAGGCAGTCATGGAACGCCTGCCCGTGCGGTCGGTGAATCTCGGCACCGGCGAGAACGGCATGCATCCCGACTTCAAGGCAATACTGGCCTACCTGCGAACGAAACCGGTCAAGCTCACCATCACTTCCAATGGTCACAGTGTTGCTGTTCTGGAAGACGATGAACTGTCTGCCTTTCATGACATCGAGTTCTCTCTCGATTACGCCACGCAAGCCGAACAGGATGCACAGCGCGGAGACGGCAATTGGGCACTCATCCACCAGCAGGCAGAACGGTGTCTTAGGCTGCGTATTCCTGTAACCATCGTTGCCGTCATGATGAAGTCGAACTACTTGCGTTTAGCCGATGTGGCGCGCGTAGCCAAACAGTTTGACGCTCCTTTGCGAGTGAATGTCTACCAGGCCGTGCGATCGGACATTTATGCCCTGAGCTACGAAGAGTACTGGGAAGGATTCCGGCGCCTCTTTGACGGAGACCGATGTAATCGCGATTGGCGAGCCGCTGGTTCGCGCGATGGCGGGGCTTCCACCGCTCCGAGGGCGGTTGTGGCGTCAGCACCGTACGAGTGACACCAAGAGGCACGACCCAACCCTGCGTCTATTGGCCAGGATCAGGGGAGCCGCTGTCAGATTTGATCTCGGTCGGGCTCGAGCATTCTAGACTCCGCGCCTTTCAATCAAGCCCGCACACTTCCCGACGCGTGCCAGCCTTGCGAGTTCCGCGAGTCGTGCCACGGCGGATGTGCCGGACGACGACGCTTGCAAGGCGCGCTGCTGCAGCCTGATTCTTATTGTCCGATCATTCGCGGGCGAGCGCCCGACACTGCAGATTCGCATGGCCGCAAATCGCGATCTGCCCAAGCTGAGCAGTTCCTGCACCACCGTCGTGATCGCCAGGTCGTGAAGAATAATTTGAACCAGCCCGTGGCGATTTATTGCGCCTGCACCCACTTGTCCGAACCTGTCAGCTTAACCGCCACATCCGAAATGAAGATGTGCAGCGGCTTGCCATCGGCGGTGCCGCGGTGCTCGGTTGAGACGAGCAGAGGACCTGCCTTTTTGTAGCCGGCCCAGGTTGCGATGACGAGGCTTGGCTTCTTGGTCCCGCCGTGATGAAAGACAAGATACTCGACGCGATTGTCTTTGCCGACATAGAGTTCCCAAGTGTCGCCGGGCGTATAACCGCCGGCTTCCGCGGGATACTTCACCGAGACCAGCGTGGCCGAGCCAGCGCCCATCGGCAGTTTCTTCACACCTTCATCGGTCACTGTGGCGCTGGTGTCCCAGTAAGCATGGAAGGGGAAGAGAAGCCAGTAATTATCGTTGACGAATGCCGGTTCGATTTCATTCTTCACCTGGTCGGATTGACTGCTGAGCTGCGAACTGTCGTACGAAACCTTGACCGGCTTACCGTCTTTATCCGTTCCTTCGTAGCTGATTTTTCCGGTCTTAGGCTCCCACTCCCACTTGTGAGCAGCTTTGAAGAGTCCGGTAATTTCCCCATTCCATGTGTAACGAACGGCTTCGATCTGCCCATACGAATCGATCCCGTAGGTTTTGGCAATCTGCTCGAGAATTGGCGGGCGATTCTGTGCCCAGGAGTCTGCAGCAAGGGCCAGCACCCCCCAAAACAAAAAACCCATCATGGTTAAACGGCGGGCATTTCTCATAGAGTTCGCTCCTCGGTGAATTGAACGGATGAGACCTTGGATGACGCGCAAAGGCCTTCGGATACAGGAATCGTTCGTACGGCGGTTGCTTTTACTTTGCGCGGTTCGCTTGGGATTCAGGCGCAGCCGATCGCGTAGTCCGTCGCAAAGCGAGAATTACACCTGCCGCTGCGACGCATCCGTATTCCACCAGCATGACCCAAACAGGAAGCGATCCCCACGGACGCCCAAGCGTGCGCAAGTGCCATTGGACGTACACGGGGAAAATGCTGACAGTCCAGATAATGATCAGCAGCGTCGAGGCCGACGTCAGAAATGGCAGCAGCCAGAGAAGATACCACGGGAAAACGGCGGGTGCACACAAAAGAGATGCTGCCATGGGCCAGGCAAATGGTCGGGAGAACAACTCAGGCGTTGCCGCATTCTCAGCCAAGTTGCGGTCACTAATCCGACGAGCACCGCCAGCCCGACCAGCAACTGCGGCAGGCAGCCACTGATCGAGCGCCGCAAACACGGGACCATTAAAGCGGAAACTCTGCACATACGTGCCCAGCGAGCCGATCGGAATGCGGCCATGGTTAAAAAATGAACGATTAAGAAATGGCACGTACAGTAGCCCGACCACGGCTGCCGCCAGCGCCGCATCGCGAATGCGAACCCGCTTCCAGTAAAGGGGCAAGAGTACGACCGGCAGAAATTTCACTGCGATAGCCAGCCCAAGTGCGACGGCCGCAGTCGCCCGCCATCGGCGCAACAGCGCAGCGGCGGACACCACCAACAATAGCGCGCCAACAATGTCAATGTGACCGCTTCCCGCCACCTCAATGGCCAACAATGGGTTCCAGGCGAAGCCAGAACCAGATGCGCTCCCTGCCGGGTACAACGCAAGACATCGAGCAACACGAAAACAATTGCGAACTCGCAAATTACAAATGCTACTTTCATCGCAAAAGTAGATTCGTGAATCGCGGTTACTGCGCGGAAGAAAAGCTGCGCTCCCGGCTGGATACGGGCTCGGCAGATCCGGGTTGTTCAAGTTGCGGGTTTCCGAAGTATGCAGCCCCTTAACAGCAGGATCGCTGGGAACGACAATGATAGGGGTTGTAGCCGAGCCTCTGCAGGCGGCCATCCCAAACATAGCGATGAATATCATCATCGGCGCCCGAGGGCACTCGAAGAAATGCAATGTTCCACACAGCAGCCAGGACGAGCCCAATGACGACAACGCGCCGAGGAAATATTGGCGTAGCGAAAAACTCACGGATCGCCAAGAGGTACACGATGCCCGCAAGCGTCAAAGAGGCCATGAAGGATGGCCCACCCCGATCGCCGAAGTTGCGTGAGCAGATCGTCAGCGCCACGCACAACGTGGCGCCGAGTATGTACACTCTCCACGCAGGGGTGATATTCACTATTCTCCTGTGACCGTCCGAAACTGTGCCGCCTCAAGCTCCCGGCACCAGCCCTTACAAGGCTCTGATTCCACACGCGTTCGCAACGCCTCTACAGTTTGACCGTTTCTTGACCCTTTTTCCAAGACATAATCTTGGGCACGAAACCCGATCATTGAGTGAATAGAGATATTTCATCAGATATTTCGTGCGGTACACTTCTTCGGAGGGCAGCTCTCGAACCAAGATGCATCAGAGTAACAGTGAACTTGTCCACGCTTTCCCGGTAGCGTTGCGGGATGACGCGGCTCTTGCTTTGTCTGCATTCCCCGAAAGCCGCTTACCTTTAGGGACCTTCTCGGCGCGGGTCGGCGACCAGACTGTCGTATTGCCATACCGGATATATCACAACCCGATATTGATAGACAGGGTTCCACTCAGCACCCTTCAAAAGGAACTCGTTGACTGCATATTGACGCGGCATCACGACGGACAAGTTCGTGAAGAGCACTTGACGCGAATCATTTCTCGCAGTCATATCTGGATTCCTCCGTTCGTCCTACAGCTCGTGGGAGAGTATGTCATTGAAATACTTCACGTCATACGGCGAAATCTGGATCTCTTGGACACCTCAATTTACGGTGAGTTCCTGAGAAACAATCCGAAATTTTTCGCCGTAACGAAGCAACGTGTCGACAGTTATTGGGACTGCTACTACCGCAACTCTAGAAAGGAAGAATACGTTGGTTTCCAACTTATTAATTTCCTTCAGACGCTTGTCGGGAAGTCCTGATGTTTGCCATCGATGGGCAACTGAGTTAACCAAGGCATAGCACTCCATTAAGAATTGGCCGACCGACCGTGCGGGTCAATGAGCGGTTGAATCCCACTCTTTAAGCCACGCCGCCGTGCGTGGCGCCCTTGCCGGAGCCAGCCGCAACTCCTCTGCCAGCCGAGTCAGGTCGTCAGCTACATCAATATCGTAAAAAGGATCTGCGAAACCTACGGATAGCTCAAGAGCTCGTGCGCGCGATAGGAGTCTCTCCAGCGCGCTGCTGGTGCCCATTCCGTCGCCTGCGAAAAGCGTAGGATGCGAAGCCTTTGCCCCGACGAGATAGTAGCCTCCGTCGTGCGTTGGTCCGACGACTACGTCATGTGCGGCCAGCGTTTCGAACGCGTCTTCGAGAACAGAACGCGGCAGGTGTGGGCTGTCGCTGTTGAAGGCAATGATGCGTCGTTGAAGTGCGTTCGTTCCATGATCCTCCGCGAAGTGCGCAAACACCGAAGTGAGGCCTGCAGCAAGACCTTCACCTTTCTGCGCAACTACGCTCACTTCGTTGCCTGGTACTGCGGGCCTGCCAACCGCGCCAGCTCGTTTACGTCCGAGTCCGGGCACATGATGGCAACTTCCACATCGCTCAATGACCGCGCCAGCGCCAGCGTGTCGTCCAGAAGACAGCAATAGAAATCAGTGACAGCTGCGGGAGAAAGGCTGGAAGCTAGCCGGGTCTTGACCGCGCCCGGCCTCGGTGCTTTCGCCATGATGACCAGCACCCGGTCACTACCTGACGAACACGCCACGGCCTCGTTTGAAGATTTCATAAAGTGTTGACGCAAGGATCCTACGCTGGCCGTGGCGTCCCAGCTCTTCGCCGCCGGAAATAATAGCGCACTATCAAGCTGAGAATGAACCAGGCGGCGCCGACCGTGCCCTTCAGCGTACCGCTGATCTTCGATTTTCCGATGCGCGGGTGGTAGCTCACCGGAACTTCAACCACGCGGAATCCGGCGAGGGCACCTTTGAGGATCATCTCAACCGCCCAGCCATAAGTGGTCTCTTCGAGAGCGAGCGCGCGTAGTACATCCGCGCGGGCAGCGCGAAAGGGGCCGAGGTCGGTGATCTTTACACCATAAAGACGCCTGATCAGGCCGGCGGCGAGACGATTCCCAAACGCCTGATGCCAAGGCAACGCCCCAGCAGAACGCCGCCCCTGCAGGCGGGAACCGAGCGTGATGTCCGCACGCCCTTCAGTGATTGGCGCTAAGAGAATCGGCAGTTCAGAGGGCCGATCGCTGTAGTCGCCATCGAGGAACACAACCACGTCAGGGGAATTTGCTGCGGCCAGCCCCGTGAGGCACGCTCGCCCATAGCCGCGGCGCGGTTCCTGCACCACGCGGGCTCCCATTCTTGCGGCGATCTCGGGCGTCCCGTCATTCGAGTTGCTGTCGACAACGATGACCTCCGTCACAAGATCGGCAGGGAGATCCGCTAAGACGCGGCCAATCGCCTGCGCTTCATTATGCGTAGGGATGACGACGGACACTCGCACGTGACCTTGGCTCAACTCACCACCATGGTGAGGATGGCCGGCGCTTCGCCAGCCACGCGTCGACGCCCCACGCTCGACCGGCCCGGCCTACCACGAGCGCGAGCGATGCGAGCACCGGAACCAGCAGCTCCCATATCCACGAGGTGCCCCACTCCGAAACCCAAAGGCTGCCGAGATACAGAAACGCCACAAATGCGGCCGGGCGGGTAAGCAGACCGATGACGAGCAGGATTCCAAGACCGATCTCAGTCACGGCCTGCATCGGAGCGGCCATCGCGGCGTGGCTCGCCGCCAATCCCATAACCGCCTTCCATACGGCCGGCGAATGACTCGTCCTTGATGTAGTAATTGATCAGGCCCGCATAACCCGCCGGTGTGTAGAGACCCTTCCCCAGATTTTCGAAGAAGACCCACACGAGCATCGCGCCGATCGTCACACGAACGATTGCCAGCCCATTTGCCGCGGGCGCTTGGTGGGCTGAATTTTGCATCGGGCCCGTGTTCGTCATTATCATGAACCTACCACCCAATAGATGCCGCCACTTTGCGGTGGGAAACAGAAAGGAGTCGGTATTCTAAACGGTTCCTCCTGTTCCTGCCAGTCGACGCTCCAAATCAACGTCGTCAGTAGCGCTTTCTTGCGCCCGGCTTCCTATCGAGAGCCGGGATTTGACAGGACGCTGCCGCAACATGCAGACTGCGAAAGTGTGCTTCGAACGGTGAGATGCACACACCCCGACCGCGCGGCTGCGATTTCGCTTCACGACAGCCCCGCCTGAGACGTCCGCTGGCCGTTGCCGGTCACAAAGTGCTTAAAGAAAAGCGATCCTCCTTCAAAGGATACGTCATGCTGCGTCGACCTCTGCTCTCCCTGCTTCTCGTATTCTCGTCTCTGCCGTCTCTGGCTCAGAACGAGCGCCATTTCACTTTTCACTACGCATTCACGGTGAAAAACGTCAGCCCCGGCGAGCGCATGCGTGTCTGGATTCCGCTGGCCCACCCCGATGCCTTCCAGGAGGTGAAAGTCGCTTCGAAGGGTGGAGACCTTCCCCTGAAGGAGGTTCAGCAGCCGGAATATGGCAACGAGGTGCTATATGCCGAAACTTCGAAAGCCGATAAGGACGAATACAAGTTCTCGGTGGAATATGAGGTCGTTCGAAAGGAGCATGTCGTGCTGGTCAACGGGAAGCCTGCTGGTGCCGCACCATCCGCAACGGCGCCTCACGTCGAGTTGGCGCGGTTTCTGGAGCCGGACCGCCTCGTGCCCGTCACCGGCGTTCCTGCGCGACTAGCCGAACAGGAAACAAAGGGCGCGACGACGCCCCTCGAAAAGGCGAAGGACATCTACGAATACGTTTTTCGCACCATGAAGTATGACAAGAGCGGCACCGGCTGGGGACACGGCGACACCCTCTGGGCCTGCGATGCGAAGCACGGCAACTGCACGGATTTCCACTCCGTGTTTATCTCCATGGCGCGTGCGGAGAAGATTCCAGCGCGCTTTCAGATCGGCTTCCCCCTTCCGGCCGACAAGCACTCCGCCGAGATTCCCGGATACCACTGCTGGGCCGAGTTCTATCTTGATTCAGTCGGATGGGTGCCGGTCGATATTTCGGAGGCGTGGAAGCACCCGGAGAAACACGATTATTTTTTTGGAGCCCACGACGTGAACCGGGTGCAGTTCACCGAAGGACGTGATCTGAGACTCGCCCCCGCGCAGGAAGGCCCACCGCTGAACTATCTTGTCTATCCATACGTGGAGATGGGTGGAAAGGAATATCCCAATGTTGCGATCGCGTTTTCATTTGAGGACGCCGGCTCGACGCCCACAAAGGTGAGCGCCTCACGTTAGAGATTTGTACCTCATCGTTCGAGAATTTCGCTCCAATGGGCTATCCCGAATGCGGTCAGCCTGACCACTTATGGTAGAGAATTGGAAGTTCTTCTTGCGAACGCCCCTTCAGGAACTGGTCGGTCAAACTCCAACTGGCACACGGCACGTCCAGATTGGCATGACTTTCCACCTCGACCAAATCCTCGAGGCGCATCGCTGCATGCAGGGAAACAAAGCTGGCTGATAGATCGTAATTCTGAGGTCGCGACACTGACAGCAAATCTGGATTTTTGCTTCAGGCGATGGCTCGCGTGTCGGAGCGATGCTAGACCCGGCGGATTCGTACCGGGAAACGCCGTTATCCTCGCTAATTCCCTGTCTGTCGGCAGCTCGGAAATTCTCCAGAAACGGGCTTGTGGGAGTTCCAGTCGGACTGTAGGAAATAGGGAGTGATCCTGTCGATCGCTCCCAACAAGTCGCCAGGCACTGACGGCGTCTCATCATCCAGTTCTTAGGATACGGCCCCGATGCTTTGTCATCAGTTAACTGCGTCTTGGGCGACAGCGATTCCTCTGACAATTCCGGGGAATGCCGACCAACCCATTCCTAATCAATCACTTACGTCCAGTGATTTCCGCCAGTCGCTCCGTATACTTAGAGTAAGGGTATCCAGCAGAATTCCCCCTTTTCGATCACTAACTGATAAGGAGGCACGGCATGACGATTCTGAAAGACAAAAGCGGCAGACCTCAGGGCATCATCCGGGAGGTGGCAGGCGGCATGGAGCGGTTGTTGGATCTTGGCGGCAAGGTCATTGCGACCTATCGGCCGGACACGGATTGGACCTATGACAAAAATGGCGTCCGCATTGGCACTGGAAACCGCCTGGCCGGCATGGTCGATGACGAAGAGTAGTTCGGTCGCCGGCGGTGATCTCCTGGAGTTCAGCCGATGAAAGGTGGTTAAGATGAAGCGAGCTGTCTTGTATACCCGAGTTTCTACCTTCGACCAAAATCCCGAGACCCAGGCGCTCGACCTGCGCAGGCTGGCTGAGCAACGGGAATTCGAAATCGTCCGCGAGCACACCGACAGGATCAGTGGTGCGAAAGCGAAGCGCCCGGCACTAGACGAAATGCTGACCGCCGCTCACCGCCGCGAATTCGATGTCCTGTTGGTATGGGCGGCCGACCGGCTGGCTCGCAGCGTGCGCCACTTTCTCGAAGTGCTCGACACGCTGAACCATTTGGGCGTCGAGTTCGTGTCTTTCCGCGAGAACCTGGATACCGGCGGACCGCTGGGCAGGGCGGTCATCGTGATTGTCTCGGCGGTGGCGGAGCTCGAGCGCAACCTTATTATAGAGAGGGTAAGGGCGGGTCTCAGGCGCGCTCGGCTAGAAGGACGAGTACTGGGTCGGAAGCCCATCGAGATCGACCGAGTGGGTCTGCTCCGCGACCGGAGCCGCGGATTGAGCCTGGCGCAGTTGGCCAAGGCTTACAAGATCTCACGGACCAGCGTGGCAAGGGCACTGAAACTCCGTCAGCCGCGTGGAGATCGGTGTGGCAAACGCCGCACGCCTCGGTCTTTACTACGATCTGTCCAACTCCCGGTGTGGGGATGTCCCACTCGCGAAGCACAAGCGGCTTTCCGAAGTGCTCAACCACTGCTGCGTTCATCTTTTTTGCTGCCATGATGTCCTCTTTTCAGGTTGTGAATTCGTTGTGGTGAGACACCAGCCATCTAGGCTGCAGCCGCACCTAGTCCTCTCACTGCCTCGATCATCTGCACCAGCACCGCCTGAGCGTCGCCATAAACCATGTCGCAGTTCTCGGCATAGAAAAGGGCGTTGACATGCCGGCGTAGCCTTTGCCCTGGCCCCGCTTGATGACATAGACCTTCTTCGCCTTGTCGGCGTTCAGGATGGGCATACCGTAAATCGGAGAATTCTTGTCATCACGCGCCGCCGGATTGACAACATCATTGGCTCCGATGACAAGGGCAACGTCGGTGGTGGCAAAGTCGGGATTGATGTCGGCGAGTTGGAAGATCAGGTCGTAGGGTACCCCGGCTTCCGCCAGTAGAACGTCCATCTGTCCCGGCATACGTCCGGCTACAGGATGGATGGCAAATCTGACTGTGACACCGGCAGCTTGCAGCAGCTTCACAAATTCGTAAAGCTTCTGCTGCGCCTGAGCGACCGCAAGACCGTAACCCAGCACAATGATCACACTCTTGGCGTAGCGCATGAAGATACCGGCATCCGACGCCTCGGCCGGCTTCAGACTGCCTTTGATCGGGCCCTGCTTGTGCTTGGTTTCATCGCCAAAATCTGAGAAAAGAATATTGCTTTCTCATGCCCATCTCTTCGCGCTGGGATTGTATCCATCGCATCCACGACAAGGTGGATGGAGCGGCTTTGCATAGATGCGTGCGCTTTCCGGGTACGCTTAGCCGTCTTTTCATCTCAAGACACGTGAAGTCGTCCGCGGAAAGCAGGATGATCGGCAGGTTGGGAAGCCCTTGCTTGATATGGCAGGCGACGCCTTCCGCGTCCATGCCCTCCTGTCTGTACTCCAGCAGAACTGCAGCCACTGACGTTTCCTCTAACATCTTCATCGCCGTGTAGCCGCTCGACGCTATCACGACGCGATAACCATGACATTCTAGCGTTGCCTTGCGAAGCTCCAGCACTTGTGGACGGTCGTCGATGCACAACACGGTAGGGGAGTCCATGACCACATCTCCTCTGGATAGTCACAAGCGGTATTTTGCTCACCGTTGCCGGGGTCCCGCGAGAACGACAGCTGGGACATGAGGGTCTTGGGACCGAACGGGTTTGAGCGATCGTACACATTGGCGGGAACCGCGGGTGAGCACCAGCCGTTGGTGATCGGGAATGTGCTCATGAGGTTGCTGCCGGGGAAGGTGCAGCAGGGGTGAGACGGATCCTGGAATCGCGAACGTGATGTGAGGAAGAAGCCGGCACAGCTGGGATATCTCCCTCAAGTTTCGGCAATTTTTTGTGACGTATTTGTGACGCAAGCATTCACCCCTGTTCAACCAACTCCAACATTATCAACATCGCCAGAACTTCCTTCCGTGCGGGCTGAAAATTGTTAAAGTCTTTTGCTGCAACAGGGTTAGGTGTTGCAGCGGTAGGACTCGCCGATAATTCGTAATCGGCAGGTCACCAGTTCAACTCTGGTCGTCGGCTCCATCCTCAACCTTTTGAAAAAATCAGTTTACGACCAGGGTGACGGTCAGCGGATGAGCTGCGGTATTGCCACCGTTTGTGCCAGCCGTTCCGGTCACGTTGAGCTTGACCGAGTAGGTTCCTGCCGGCGTGCCGCCCCCTCCACCGCCGCCGCCCGATACACTACCGCCGCCGCAGCCGACTAAGCTCAGAATGAGCGCCAGTGCCAGAACGCTAAGAAGCACAAGCGCGCCGTTGCGTTTACGTTTTCTCAGATCTCCCGCCAGGACGATACCCATCAATCCGAAACCGGTGAGGCTCGCCATCAGGCCAGGTGCTCTGCCATTCGGATTCACATCCGCCGGAATCAACATCCCGCTCGTGGGAGCGGTCGTGGTGATCGTAAGGGTTGTGCTCTGGCCAACCGTGGCAGTCGAAGGGCTAAAGCTGCATGTGGCTCCGGTGGGAAGAGCGGAACAAGCCGAAGCCGGGAAGCTGACCACTCCGTTGTAGCCGTTGGTTGTCGCGACTGTGATCTTGTACGTCCCCGCTGTGCCTGGGTTTACGGTTTGGCTGGTCGGGTTGGACGCGAGCACGTAATCTGGCACCGTGACCACCTGGTTTACAGGAGCAGACGTTTTCGCGGCGAAATTCGCGTCGCCACTATACGCAGCCGTGATGCTGTTGCTGCCGGCCGGCAAGGTGCTCACAGGGAACGCTGCCACTCCGGTAGAGCTGATCGTAACCGAACCCAAAGCCGTCGTGCCGTTGTTGAATGTAACCTTCCCCGTCGGAACGAACGGTTCGCCGGTTACGGTGTCAGTCACGGTCGCCGTGAGCGTGATCGATTGTCCGGGGGTTGACGGATTGGCGGACGAAACCAGCGCGACTGAGACCACGCCGTCGGCCTTGCCCACTGATTGATCCAGGACCGTCGACACCGTGGGCACAAAGTTTGTATCTCCGCTATATTGCGCGGTGATTGCGTGCGGTCCATCGGCCAGACTGGTGGCTGCGAAAGTCGCTACGCCGCTGCTCAATATTCCGGATCCAAGTTTGTTGGTGCCATCGAAGAACGTTACCGTGCCAGACGGAACATTGGTAACGCCTTTCACGTCGGATGCGACAGTCGCGCTGAAGGTGACCGAACTTCCGGGCGTCGACGGATTGGCGGAAGAAATCAATGCGGTTTTGCTTCCGCCATCATTCAGCAGGGCCGCAACGCCTGAGAACTCAATCGAGTTTCCACTTGCAACCACATCGGCTGCACCGTCCCCATTGATATCGACGACCGCCAGACCCCAAGCCCAGCGATCGGCGGCGAATTCCACGGGACTGTAAAAAGTGCCCTTCCCCGCGCCGTACATCACGCCCACGGTGGACAAATGGGAGTTGGTGTACACCAGGTCCGGAATACCGTCCTTATTCAAGTCGACGATCTGCACGTAGCCAGGAAGCGGCGGCGGCGCGAATTGGGGATTCTGTGAACTGCTGCTCAGTAACGTGGGGGTTTGAAATGTCCCGTCACCATTACCGAAGGCCACCACGATTCCCTGATCGAAATTCTTCTGATCCTGAATAGTCACGACCAGATCAACTTTGCCGTCGCCATTCACATCGGCTACGGCTGCGGCATAGGGATTGAGGTACGTGCTGGATCCATTGACCAGGGCCACGTCCGACTCTTTTTGGAAGGTTCCGTTGCCGTTCCCCAGAAGGATCGCCACAGCGCTGCCCGGCGCGGTGCAACTTCCGGGCTGACAAACGCCATAAAGCGGGACCACCAAGTCGACTTTGCTGTCGGCATTCACATCGGCAGCGGTGAGTTCAGTTGCGACTGTCGAGAGCGGATAAGTGACAACAGGATTGAAACCGCCCGTTCCGTTGTTGATCAATATGCCGACATTAGCGGTGCTGGCCGGCGAACCGTGATTGTTAATGATAGCCAGGTCGGGTTTGCCGTCACCGTTGAAGTCGGCAGTCACAATTCCGACAGGATTGGGGCTCGCAGCCGTATCCGTGGCAAAAGTCGGGCCAGCGTTAAATGTACCGTCGCCGTTGCCGGTGAAGATCTGAACAATTCCGTTCTGAGTGTCCGTGACCGCAATGTCGAGTTTGCCATCACCGTTGAAGTCGGCGACTGCGACATATTGCATTGTGCCCGTGCTCTTCGCAGGAAAGTAGTTGACGCCTTGCTGCAGGGTTCCATCCGCATTCGAGAGGAACACTGTGATGCCTGTCGTGCAAGTCAAGCAAGCAAAATTGCCGATCACGAAATCGGGAATACCGTCGCCGTTAAAGTCGCCGGAGGCCAGAGCCACAGCCTCGGATTGAAAGCCGGTACCGTGCTCCGCGTAATAGTTGATGCCGGAGCGGAAGGTTCCATCTCCGTAGCCTTGGAGATAAACAAAGTTCAATTGGTTGTCGGGCAAAACCACGTCTACCGGGTTGGATGAGCCATTGAAATTTCCCACCAGCGCAGGCACGAGAGGTGCTCCGCCCGTGGCGTAGCCCACGGTTGGCAGATTGACCGTGCCATCTCCATTGCCGAGCAAGACTTCGATGTCTGCAGCGTTGAAGTCAGTAACGACAATGTCGTTGTGACCGCTTGTGGTAGTTTGCGCAATCGAGACCGCGGCGGGATTTGAAAATCCGACCTCCGTGGTGCTGTTCAGCGACGGGTAATAGAGACCTTTTGCGAAACCGCCGGTGCCATTGTTTACATAGACTGTGATGTTGCCATCCAGGCAGTTGGCGGTGACGAGGTCGCCCTTTCCGCCTGTGTTCAAAACGCCGCCGGCAAGGAAACAGGAATCGTACTTGCTATCCATAGTCGTCAACGCAACCGGCGATGAGTAGCTGGTACAGGGATTCGTTCCGCTGGTACACAGATAGACGTTGATCTGATTGCTGGTAGCAGCTGGGCCCGCGAAGTCAATGAAGGTATCGCCGTTCAAATCTGCGAAAACCATCGGGTTGCCGGGTACGCCCTGCGCGGGCTGGCTCGGAGAATAGGGATTCAGCGCGCCGGTGATGGCGACCGAAGTTGCCTTTTGGAAATTACCACTGCAGTCCGTCTCGACGGTCCAAATGTTGGCGTTCGGCGAGGCAGCGTCGGCGAGAAGAACGTAGGGGCACACACTTCCATTTTTGGGCACTAACGTCGCCCACACAAAGCCGTTGGTTGTAACCGGGACTCCGCCTACCTTGGTGGAGGTGAAAGTTCCATCGCCGTTGCTGATGAATGCCTCGACGGCGGTTTGGCCAGGATTGACGGCGGGGTGGACGAGTACGACGTCATCTTTCCCGTCCCCGTTCAAGTCCGTAACAAAAACTGGATCCTGCTCGGGTGCCAACGTCGGCGTCAACACAGAGTTAAACGACCCACTCCCGTTATTCATAGCGGCGACAATGTTGTATTGCGGGATGGCGGTTCCAGTATTCGCGACCGTCACAGCATCCAGGATCCCTGTCCCCGTGAAATCGCCCATCGCTGCCGGGAAGATTCCGAAAATCGCGCCGCCCGTGGGCGTTTGCGGTGCGCTCAAAAAGCCAATGTGAGTCGTGGGAGCCCCGGGATTGTTCATCTGCGCCGCCCATCGCGCAAACGCCGCGCGGGTGATCGCACGCTTTTGCGATTGGGACGACTGAGCCGTTTGTGCTCCAGATGCACGGGGGTTCTGTGCACTCGCTTGGTTGTCAGAGCTAAGGATGGACAAGAGCACCAGCAACGGAAGAACACTAAGGCAAGCAACTCGCCTGATCATTGGTTATCGCACTCCCTTTTGCAGTTCACTTCTTTTTAGATTGGTGGCGTCTTCGCGGGTCGGGGGCTGACTGCCGAGTCAGGACAGCGCAGTGTACCTGCCAAACAACTGCAGAAAGTCTAACGGTCGGTTTCGGAGGTGTGAATTCCACTTTCGTACCACGCAGGTAACACTTCAGTACCCTGCGAGTAACCAGTTGCGTTAAGAGCAATGCGTACCGGGCGTTAGGACGGCCAAGAAACAAGAACGAAAGCGGCTAGCTGCCCGGAGTACTTCCTGTTTGCCAACCGAACGTCCAAAATTGCAAACATCACGGTGTAAACTTCCGACAACGATCGCTCTTTGAAGCGGGTGAAGTAGACAGTGGATCGAAGGCTCCTTCCAGATTGGCGGTGCCTGTGTTGTCAAACGGTGACGGGAGAAAATGGAAAACAAAATCATGTCCGTGGTCGGGTGCTTGATGCTATGCGCCTCGGTATACCCGCAGGAGCAGCCACGCGAATTAAGGGGCGGTGGCCACTTGCTCGGCGAGACCGTCGGGCAGTTCTTCTCCGAAGGATTCGCTGCGGACATGGTACGAGCATGTCAAGGCAGGGACTGGAAGAGTGTGAACAAGTTGTCCAAGAACGTGGGCAATGCGTCTAAAGCCAATGCAAAGGATTATTGTGCGAAAGAGATACTCGCCAAGCAACAAGCATCGAGCGGGACACGTCTGCAATACGAAGGCCGCGGTGACGAGGAGACGATGAGGGCAGATACGTTCACCTTCGACAGCGGCCATCTGGTCAAGATAGACATGGTCTATGTTGCCCCGAGCGCGAACATTGAAGGATATCGACCGAAGACCTTTGGCGAGCTCTTCGCCGGATTGCGGGAAGCCTACGGAACACCGTCGAAAAGCTACAGCGAACCGGTGCTAAACACTTATGGCGTAAAGTACGAAGCGCACCACGCCGTGTGGATGGGCAATCAGGACGTGATCAGCATCATCGAACAGCCCGGCGAAGGCGGCCGGACGGAAATAATCGCGGAAACACTTGCAGAATACAATCGCGCGGCACAAGCGCCAAAGACCACGAATCCTCTGCAGTAACCGAGATCCTCTTGAACTGCGGGAAATTCCAACAACTCCAATGTTTCCAATATTTTGCTACACCAGCATATGTGCAGCCACCTGGGCTTCGAAGTTCAGAATTCGACAAAAAACCAGACCGTGCCGGGACGCACCCCGTCCCGTTGTCTACTCTCTTCTCTTACTGCGAGCTTTGTTGACGGAGGCCTTGAATCTGTTTGAGGTGGTGGTGGCCGTGCACCCAATGGAATTTTCGCCACTGGCGTCCGGTCAAGGGTCCGAGAATAGGATGATCGAGCAATCGGTTTTGCTTGCCAAAGCGGGATTCGCACTGCGCAATGGCTGCGTCCATGGCGGAGATGCGTGGTCCGATTTCGCGAGTGACTTGCTCCGGCGTCATCCCGCGGGGTAGAGCGTGTTTCGGAGATTGTCGGCCCTTGGGCATGTGTCCCAATCCAACGACCACAATGGTCCTCATCCGATCCCGAAGCACCCGCGCACTCACCTGCGGTTGCCCTGCTTGCAGGCAACGCTCGAACGCTTTCGTAGTCCCCGTGTAAGTGAGATAGAGGTGTCGAGAATTTCGGCGGCGCACCATTTCCCTTCCGGATGACGCAGGAGGTCTTCGCCACTCATGCCCTGGGTAGCGGACTGGATACCTTCCTGTAACCTTTGTAGGTACGCATCCATCCCTAAACCTCTTTCCACCTTCTAGTAGAATCAATGGCGGCATTGACGGTTGCAAAATTTCACGTCTCTACGGATGGTGCTATGAACAAGTTGCTGATGGCAATGCTGGCGCTGGCGTTATTGACCGTGGCGGGATGCTCGTCGCAGCCCACAACGCCCGCCCAGACCGAGAAACCGCAACCCAAAGCAGCGGACCTCGAGACCGGCCGCTATGCCTTTCAAAAGCTTTACATCGCGGCGCGCGGCTGGGCGCGCGATGCGCAACCCTTTCGGCTGGAATCGCAAGCCACGGCGGACTCCAAGGGGAAAGACGGCAAGTCGGCGGTCTGGCGCGCATCGTTCGCGTCGCCAGCGGGACGGGGCGTGAAGCCCTACGTGTGGTCGGGCACGGACGCTCAAGATGCTCCCTCGCGCGGAATCTCTCCCGGCAACGAAGACAGCTACAGTCCGAGCAACGCGTCGACGCAGATTTTCGACATTGGTTTCCTGAAGATCGACTCGGATAAAGCCTTTGAAATCGCCCAACAACACGGCGGCGACAAGCTGTTGGAAAAGGCTCCAGACACTCCCATCCTATACGTGCTCGACTGGAATCATGCTACCAACATGCTCATCTGGCACATGATCTACGGAGCCAGCCGTGACGATGCCAAACTCATTGTGGACGTGAACGGCACCACGGGAGAATTCATCCGCGTAGAAAAGTAAGCTTAGGGTTTGGACTCGGTCTTTGCCGAGGTTTCATTCTTCGCTTCGGACCGCTTTAGTTTCTGCAGCGCCTTGCGCGCGTCCTTGGCATACGGGCCCCCGGGCAGAATCTTCAGATACTCCTCATAATGCGGGATGGCCTGGTCCGGCTGATCCAGCTTCTCGTAGCATTGCGCCATGCGGAAATTGGCGACTGCATCTTTTTCTTTCCAGATCAGCGCATCCTGATAACGCGCCAGGGCGGCCTTGTAGTTTTTGAGTTTGAAGTAATAGTCTCCAACCTCATCGTCCTTCATGGCGCGGTAAGGATTCCAGGGATGCATCTCCTGCACGTCGCCGGAAGGCTCGTCTTCGGGATTGGTGTCGACCACGCCGCTATCGGGATGATTCTTGGCGTCGTCTTTCGGCGGGCTTATGTCGACGCGAGTATCCCGGCTGGAACTCTCGCCGGCTTCGGTCGGCACGGCTGATCGTGGGGGAGCCTGATTCTGGCCGGGCTGGCCCTGATCTTGATCCGACTGCGATTGGGCAACGGCCCACCCTCCCACAAAAAGGAAGAGGATGGTCATACAAACAAAACTACGCATACATTGATTTTAACGCTTCGCAGGGGGAAAAAGTTGCTGGAGCGAGCCTTCGTGCAAAGACAAAAAAGCAGGCCGTTCCGGGGGATGGAGCGGCCTGGGTTGGCGAAGTCCTCCGGGGAGGAGGGTGAAACTTGTTTAGAGCGACGGCCCGGACGGCTGATTCGTCGCCGACGTTGGGCTTGTGCCTGCGCCCGTGTTCGTCATCAAGCGCACATCCACACGGCGGTTCTTGGCACGTCCGGCTGCGGTCTTGTTGGAATCCACCGGCTTGTCCTTGCCCAAACCGATGACATAAATCTTGTACGCAGGAATATTGCGTTCCGAGGCCAGATACTGAATCACAGCATCGGCTCGGCGCTGGCTAAGCCCGTAGTTGTATTCGGAGTCGCCCACGGAATCGGTCGCGCCTTCCACGGTCAGGATGTAACCCTTGGTGTTAGAGACATCGTTGGCGAGCTGATCTAGGGAGGCCTTAGCATCCTTGGTCAAGTTGTCCTTATTGAAGCCAAAGTGCACTGCGGTCTCGGTCACAACCTTGTAATTGTCGAGGTTGGCGACTGCGTTCTGCAATGAGTCGACGCGATGAACCGCGTTATTCGCCGATGTCTGAGCCTGATCGGCCTGCTGACCGGCTGCCTGGGCCTTCTGGTCGGCGGCGGCGGCGCTGGTTTGCACCTGCTGGATTCCGGCCTGGGCGCGGGTGTCTACGTCTTTGATGTCCTTCGAATTCTTGGCGGTCAGGTCGTCCAGTTCGTTGGTCTTGTTGATCAGCGGCGTGGTCTCTTGACGGACATAATTTTTGCTGGCGCATCCAACCGAAGCTGCCATGCTAAGTGCCAGTAGAACGGTTAACGAAGTGCGATTCATATTGGGAGACGCTCCTTTTTCTCTCTTCGACCGGGACTCCAAATCTGACTCTGAGCTTTCTTTGATGCTGTCTTGTTGATCCCGGGGTTCGAATCTGATGTTCATCCGGACGCAACCAGCGTCAGATTCCTGAGATAATCTGCCGTGCATCCGCATTGTACTTGAGCACGAGCGGTGCCAACTTGGGACGGGGAGGGGCTCTACTCTAAGTTGTTGCAGCGGCACTGGTTATAGGTTTGAGACCATGACGCGAGAGGCAGATAAGGAAACAAAGGCGCTGAAAACCAAGGAAATTTTATACGGTAATGGCCAAGGGCTTCGCTTTCATCACGGTCTGAGGCGAGCACGATTCGCTCTCGCCTACAGTGATTCCTGTATACAGCGTGACGCCGATCTCATCCGCGCGAGAAACCTTTCCGCGAAGACAGGTCCGTGGGGCCATTGATCTTGCCGGCCAGTCGAATCAGACGAGTCGCCGTTTGGGCCTGCAGCCACACGGTAAGCTTCCTTGCTAAACGAATTGTGGCTGCATAAATCATTGGCTGCGGTTTCTTAGTCTAATCCCTTCGGGACCGGACCGGCCCCGCAAACTCTAATAAAATAGAAGTACACAAGAAGCAATGGACCTCGCTGCGAAAATCCGTACCTTGCCCGCCTCAGCCGGCGTGTATCTGTACAAAAACGCCGAGGGCGAGGTCATCTATGTTGGCAAGGCGAACAACCTGCGCAGCCGGGTCAGCTCTTATTTTCGCGAAGGCCGTTTGGAGGATGCGAAAACCGACACGCTGGTACGCGAGGCAGTTGATGTTGACTACATTGTCGTCGCCAATAACAAGGAGGCGTTGGCGCTCGAGAATCACCTCATCAAGCAAAAGCAGCCGCGATTTAACATTCTGCTGCGCGATGACAAGACTTATCCCTATGTGAAGCTGACTTTGGGTGAGCGTTTCCCGCGGGTCTATGTTACGCGGCGTCTGCGAAAAGACGGCAGTTCATATTACGGCCCATATTTTCCTACGAGCCTTGCCTATCGTATCGTGGACCTGATTCACCGGCATTTTTTGATCCCGTCGTGCAAAGTCGATCTCGGACATTTTCATCCGCGGCCGTGCCTGCAGTACTACATCGGACGCTGCCTGGGACCTTGCGTGCAAGGGCTGACTACGCCCGAGGCATATCAGGAAGCGGTGCGCGATGTGAAGTTGTTTCTTGAAGGCCGTCCGACGGATCTTTCGCATTCTTTGCGTGAGCGCATGGCAAAAGCGGCAGAGGCTGAGGAATACGAACGGGCGGCGAAGTATCGCGATTTGATTTCGACGGTGGAGCAGTTGCAGGAGAAGCAGCGGATCGCCGCAGTCGAGGGCGACGATGCCGACGTGTTTGGCTACCACTACGAAAACGACATGCTGGCGGTGAACCTGTTTCACATGCGCGGCGGACGCGTGCTTGACCGGCGCGAGTTCTTCTGGGAAGAGCTGCCGGAGTTCGAGACTGCCGGTGACATTGCAAGCAATGCTTCTACGGCAGCATTTCACCCCGGTGAATTCTTTTCAGCCCTACTGAAGCAGCTCTACATCGGACAGCCGTACGTACCGCGCAATATCTACGTTCCGGTGGAGTTCGAAGATCGTGAAACGCTTGAGGAGGTTTTATCTGAGCAAATCGCAGCCGAGGGCGGCCGCGCCACGCGGGTTCACATTGTCGTCCCTCTGCGTGGTGAGAAACGTTCGCTTCTTGATCTCGCCGGCAACAATGCCAAACAGTCGTATGATCAGCGCTTCCGGGTAATGAAGCCGAATACGAAGGCGATTCAAGAGGCTTTGCAGGACGCGCTTGGAGTACCTGAATTGCCGCGGCGTATCGAATGCTTCGACATTTCGCACATCCAGGGCGCGGAGACAGTCGCTTCTATGGTGGTGTGGGAAGACGGCCACATGAAGAAATCCGACTACCGCAAGTTCATTATTCGCAGTGTCGATGGCGTGGACGACTTTGCCTCCATGCGCGAGGTGGTCACGCGCCGTTACAAACGTTTGCAGGAAGAAAAGAAGCCCATGCCGAGCCTGGTGCTGATCGACGGCGGACTCGGCCAACTGCACGCCGCCGCTGAGGCACTCGCGTCGCTGGAAATCATCAATCAACCGCTCGCTGCGATTGCGAAAAGAGAAGAAATTATTTATGTGTTTGGACAGGAGAGCGAACCGGTCGTTCTCGATCACCATTCTCCCGTGCTGCACTTGATTCAACTGATTCGCGACGAAGCTCATCGCTTCGCCGTGACCTTCCATCGCAAACGCCGGCAAATGCGCGATCGCTCGACGGAATTGCTGGAAATTCCAGGCGTAGGTGCGCGGACGACTCGGCGTTTGCTGGAGCATTTCGGAAGCGTGCAGGCGGTGAAGCAGGCCGAAGCCGCAGCTTTGTCCTCGGTGGTCACACGTGCTCAGGCGGAAGCAATCCTGGAACACTTTCGGAAGTAAGAATCTTAAAACGCAGAAGGCAGAAAAAGGCTGCTGGGTGCGACGAACCGAGCTTTTCTCTGCGGCGCGCTCATCCTGCTAAACTAGCCATTCGTCCCATGAAAACGATCCTTCTCGCCTTGACTCTAAGCGCCCGGTTTATGCTGCCGAGTGCATTTGCTCAAACTCCGGACGCAGCATCGACACCCGCGCCTCAACCGAACCTGGCTACTCCGCAGGAAAAGCATCTGCGCAATGTGCGCCAGCTCACCTTCGGAGGGCAGAATGCCGAAGCGTACTTTTCTGCCGGCGGCAAAAAGCTCATCTTCCAATCAACGCGCGACAATCTGCAATGCGATCAGATGTTCACCATGAACATCGACGGCTCCGACGTGCGCATGGTCTCGAACGGCAAGGGAAAAACCACCTGCGGATACTTTTATCCCGACGGCAAAACTATTCTTTATTCGTCGACCTATCTGGCCGACGCGCAATGCCCGCCCCGACCCGACTTTTCCAAGGGATACACGTGGGCCGTCTATCCGGGGTTCGATATCTTCGCGGCCAACCCGGATGGCTCCGGCCTGATGCAGCTGACCTTCACGCCGGGCTACGACGCCGAGGCCACAATCTCAAGAAACGGCAAGCACATCGTTTTTACATCCATACGCAATGGCGATCTCGACATCTATGTCATGGACGCCGACGGCAGGCACGTAAAGCAACTCACTCACGAACTGGGCTACGATGGTGGCCCATTCTTTTCGCCGGATGCAAAGCACATCGTCTATCGCGCATATCACCCGGTGGGCGCGAAACAAATTGCCGAGTACAAAGATTTGCTGGCACAGAACCTGATCCGTCCGACTTCGCTTGAGATTTGGGTCATGTCGGCCAGCGGCCGCCATAAACGTCAGGTCACGAAGCTGGGCGCTGCCAGCTTTGCTCCCTCGTACTTCCCCAATGGCAGGCGGATTATTTTCTCTACGAATCTCGGTTCGACCGGCGGCATGGGAAACTTCGAGCTTTACGCCATCAACGTGAATGGCACGAACCTGGAGCAAATTACTTACAGCCCCGGCTTTGACGGCTTCCCCATGTTCAGCCGCGACGGCAAAAAGCTGGTGTGGGCCTCGAATCGCAATGCGAAAGCGCCGCACGAGACCAACATCTTCATTGCCGACTGGGTACCGTAAGCCCGTTCTTTGTCATTCCGAGAAGCACAGCGACGAGGAATGACAAAGACCGAGAGAGCAAAGGTCCTCGGCCTTCCGATTGCCCTTCCGGACACTGGCACTCGCGTCGCGCGCCGTATAATAGCGCTTCGCGCTATGCAACCTTGGATGAAATCCCGCCACGGGCTGATCACGCTGGTTCTGCTGGTCCTGGTGCTGGCTGCCGTGATCGGCTTCGTACTGACCGGCGATCTTGGTTCACCCGAGGCGCAGAATCCGCATCCCCGGAAAACTCCGCTGGTGGACGAACGACCGCTGCTGACTGCCCGCAACGTTTCGAAGCTGGCCGCGGATTGGGACGAAAAGCGGTTCGCGGATCAGGCCCTGCGCCTGTCGGACAACGAAGTTGACCTGGCGTTCGAAGACGCGCTCCGCGACGCTGCGAATCATCCCGCACAGCCCACTCCCGAAACCCGAGAACTTTATGCGCATGTGACCCAGGCGGAGGTAAATGTTAAAGCCGACCAGGATCGGCTCAATCAACTGAAGAAGCAGCTTGCCGCCGCCAGCAGCACGCATCAGGACGCTGTGCAGGAGCAAGTTGATTTGGCACAGGCCCAACTGGATCTCGATCAGGACGAACTCGACGATGCCAAAGAAGACTTGTCCCGGTCGGGCGCGGATCCGCTGAGTCGCATTCAGCGGCAGCTTAAGAGGCACAAGGAAACTGAGCACGGCACTACGTCTACTACCGTGACTCCTCTCGAAACTGCTTCTGCGGCATCGAGCCTATTTGCCCACTTCAATCGGTGGCGTGCGCTGCGCGGAATCTCGATGCCGTTGCAGCAGGCCGACAGCGAAACGGTCCAAGCCGAGGCCGCACTTAGCCGCGCTCATGATTCCTTGGAGAAACAAGTCAACGCGGAGAAGGCGAGCAAGAGCGCGAATGCCACGCCTGTCAGCACTTCGAATCCGACTCCGTCCGCAGCGAATCCTGCTTCAACTGCGACCGCGAACGTCGCCTCGCTGCGCCGCTTTTCCGACGATCAGAAGAATCTCTCCGACTTCGACAAGCGTATTCAAGACGAGCAGGAGTTAGGAACGGACTATGGCAGCTGGATCGCGCTGGTCAAGTCGCAACAGCGCGCAGCTTTGCATAGCACGATCCAGTCGGCGCTGTGGATTCTACTCATCGTTCTGGTTGGATATCTCGCCGATCGCTGGATCGAGCACACGCTGACGGAGAAAGTCGCGGAAGGCACGCGCCTGCACACTCTCCGCGTGGTCATTCGCTCGTCGGTGCAGGCCGTCGGCCTGCTGCTCGTTCTTCTCGTTGTATTTGGCGCTCCCAGCCAGACGCCGACCATCCTCGGCCTTGCCGGTGCTGGAATCACCGTGGCCATGAAGGATTTCATCGTCGCATTCTTCGGCTGGTTCGTGCTGATGGGAAAGAACGGACTGCGCGTCGGCGACTGGGTTGAAATCAACGGCGTAGCAGGCGAGGTGGTCGAGATCAATCTGCTGCGCACCGTCTTGCTTGAAACGGGCAACTGGACCGAGACCGGCCATCCCACCGGACGCAAAGTAGCTTTCGTAAACAATTATGCAATCGAAGGCCACTTCTTCAACTTCACGACCACCGGCCAATGGCTCTGGGACGAACTGAAACTTTCCGTGCCTGCGGACCAGGATCCGTACCCGCTCCTCGATGCCATTCAGAAGGCCGTCGTGAAAGAGACAGAAACCAACGCCGCCGCGGCTGAAAAAGAGTGGAAGAATAGCGCCAGTCAATACAAAGTGAGTTCGGTATCAGCCGCGCCAACCGTCAACTTGCGCCCAACCCCTGCGGGGGTGGAAATTCATGTTCGCTACATCGCGCGCGCACAGGAGCGCTCCGAGATCCGCGCCCGCCTGAACCAGGCTCTGGTAGGGCTGATGCATCACCGCGACGGGGACAAGAAAGAAAGCATGACAGCAGCGAAATGACGGTGTCGTCGCGTACTTTGTCAGGCTCCTTTTAGACATTCGCCATCCCCCCAAAGAAAGCTAAACCATGCGAACGCATAACATTCTTCAGATCGCACTTCTGCTCTTGCCTTCCTGTGGAATGGCGCAGATCAATACTGCTGGCCAGATCGGCTGCGGCCAGGAACAGCGAGCCAGCGTCAACGCCCCAACTTTGCAGTTTGTCGTGGTTTCTGCGCCGGATGCGATCAAGCAATGGAAAACTCGACCGGTGGTTGCTTTCGCCGGTTTCGACGCGGTGAAATACGGTTTCACTCGGGCAGAATTTTATCGCTGGCACTTGCCGGTCCCTGGACGCGAAGATTTTGATGGCACAACCACCTCAAAAGACCGGTTGGCGCTGGCGATTCGAGTGGTGAATTCTGGTAGTGAACGCTGGTTTGAACTTACCGCACGCGAAAAGGAAACCGAAGATCAACTCTACATCCAGCCGCTCATTATGAATGATGAGAGCGATGCAGAAGATGCGAGTAAACATGTCCCGAAGCCTGACGACATGGACGGGTGGATTAACATTCAACTCGCCACGCCCGACGCTGGATTGCCATTGTTCATTCTCAAGTATCAGCATAACGATCTGGAGGTGTACTCGGCCAGTTCGTTGGAGAACAAATTGCTTGTTGACTTACGCACAAGCACGCCACAGACCGTCAACTCTGTGAGTTGCAGGTCTTTGAGTCGATCGGAGGCGCGTGCTCCGGCCGAGACGAGGGCTTTGAAGGCAGCGACACATTGCAATGTCAATGGGACGCCAAGGCCAGCGACTTCCGCTGCACCATGACTGCTCCTTACGGCAGCCCTTACGCGCAGCGCCGGGCGCAGGCAGATTTTTACTTGCTGTCGGACAAGCCGGCCAGCCCAACCTCCGAGTCTGCGGAATCGGTCCAAAGCCTGCGCGATCTTGCGTTCCTTATCCGCAACAATCAAATAAACCAAACCGAAAGAGTGCCGGTCTCTGGGCTGGGGCCGACCACGATGCTTGAGCACTTCAATGACCTGCTTCCTCAAACCGACGTATTTGTCTTTGCCAGCCCAGGCGCGGGCGAGATGTGGAACGCACACCTGCCATTGGTCACCATCGATGCCGATGGGAAAGTTGATGTACAGGCAATCCCCAAGTGGGGCATTGCCGGTGCAGTGACCGACGAATACAAGACCAACGAGTTCAAAGATATTGTTCCCATCCAAGCTGGTGACTCGTGTTGTAACGATCACTTTGTTCCCCTCGGTTCCGATGACGCCTATAGCACCCACACATTGGAGCAACGGGCGGGCTTTCGCGCTTTCGACGCAATTTTGACGGTGGGATCGGAGAAGCGGAACCCGGTACATGTTGTTTACTGGATCGGACTCGAAGTCGTCGATGGAAAAATTGTGGCTAACGCTGTACGCGTCGCGGGTGAGAGTTGGATGTATACAGGGTGCGGCCAGGAGTATAGGGAAGGCACCGCCAGGTTTATTCGAAGGAAAGCCGGAGTGGCCGAGGCTACCGTTGGGGTGCAAGGACCGTACAATCCTGAGAGCTCAACGGCTTTCCCTCCGGATTATCCCACCGAGGGACCAAACTGCGTGTGGACGGATTTCTTACATTGGAAAGCGGGCGCGGGCTTTCGCGTGCACAAGGTGGGTGAGGATTGCAAGGCTCCGCACGAGAATATCAAGATCAGCGAAGATGGAATTTTAACTGTCCCGGCAGCGAAGTAATTGGATAACGCGGAGTCGTCTAGTTTACTTCGTCAAACACTTCTGTCGCGCAGACTCCGGCGGCGGTTCTCAGCAGCAAGCGATAACTCAGCTGATGTATTCGCCAAAATTCTCGCGGCAGCCAGGCCCGCAGCTTGGTTTCTGAAATAAATTCGGTCTTGAGCGGGCTATACTCGCCCGGGCTGTCGGGATCAAGCACTGCAACTACGCGGTCGTCGGGTCTGAAGTTTTCGCCTTCAATCTCCACCACTTCGTAGCGAGGACTGTGCGCGTCCATGAGCGGAATTGGAAACGGAGCGACTGAATCGATGGCTGCCGCTTTGGGAGCTACTTTTTGCGACGGAGCAGGCAAAACTTGAATTTCTACGGGCTCAGAAACTTTCAGAGTGTTGCCATCCGTAACCCACACCCGGATGGGCTCATTACTTGCGAAGGGGCCAACGGTTAGCAAATAGTACGGGATTTTCGCCTGTAATTCCTGCGGAGAAACGAAGTCAGCGTCGCCCCCACCTAGTCCCATTTGCACTGTGGACGCTGTGCCAAACACCGCGCCGGATTCCTTGGTGAATCCACTGCCTCTCAAAGTGACCTGCACATCATCTCTCTTGCCGGCATCTGCGCGGACTGAGGATGGCTCGACCGAACTAATAACCGGACTGTCTTTGCTCGCAACATAGAGTTCCTGCTCTGGCGTTAGCTTGGACAAAGCGATAGCGTCCATCTCGAAGGACGCGTCTTGACCCACTAGACCGTAGACGCCAGGCTTCAGCAAATATGCAGATGGAACCGTGACTTTAATGTGCCGCAGGTCGATAGCTTCAGTGTTCAGATAGTCGCGAAAAATCCAGCGGTAGTCTTCGGTGGTTTCGTCCTTTTCGATTAATATCACCTTCATGTCAGGTGGCAGGTCTCGACCCCTCGCAATCACATCGGCCACGTCACCGCCTTCTACCAATCGGATCGGCGGCCCTTCCAGTTCGGCCTTGCCTGATGATTCGCTGGTAGTGTTGCCCACCACTACTGAAGAAACGGTGCTTCCAAACGAGGGTCCAGAACAAGGGTTGTCGATACAGAACTCAGGCAGGTCGGCATCGTAGATCGCGAGGCTGAGCATCTCTGGTGTTCTCGGATAAGGATCGTCAGGGTCCCAAAGGATCTGCCCGTCAGTCTTGACGGGAATTGCGGTGCGGAATAGCCGCTTGGGACGATCCCAGACTTCCAGCCATGCCGCACTAATACCGTCAACGTCAGGAACGTGGTAGATCAGCCTCATCCCATTCGTTGTGTCTTCGAAGTTGAGTCTAGGTGTTAGTCTGGCGCAGCTATTTCCCGCGGACTGCCCCAACAAAGGCGAAGCAGTTGCAAGAAGCAAGATCAACCGGGCCGAGCGACGGAACATACGGAATTGTAGGAGCGCAAGAATCGCGCAGTCGAGCGCGGTCGCTTAATACTGCGCACCGAAGTAATATGCTCGAGCCCGCGTTGCTGATCTTCCCTGCCCATTTACGCATTCTTGCGCGCTAACGCCAATGCCCCCATGACTGGATCAATCACTGCCCTATTCAGCGAAGCCTGTGGGTAAGCGGAGCGAATGTTTTCTTCGACACTCTGCCGCACCAGCGCAGAGTTGCAAAACACCCCGCCCGAAAGCGCCACAGGAACAGCGACGGCATTGCCAAACAGTCGAGCGATCACGATTCCGGCCGACGTCGCCAGCTCTGTTCCAGCTTGGGTCAAAACGTTGCGAGCGGTTGCATCGCCCGCGTCTGCCGCAAACACTACCGCTGGGGCCAGGGCTGCGAAGTCCGCAGACTTGTTGGCAGTCAGGACCAACTGCTCGCGCGAGTCCACACTCCATGCCTTCATAATGTTTTCAAGCAATGCGCTGCTTGCGGCTCGCCCTTCATCATGATCACGCATACAAGCCGCGACGGCGGATCGTCCGATCCAGTGTCCCGAGCCTTCGTCCGAGATGGCGAAGCCCCAGCCGCCCGCCCGTGCCGTCTCACCTTTGGAATTTCGCCCGTAAGCGATCGACCCAGTACCCGCGATGACGATCACGCCCGGCCCGCTGCCGAATGCGGCTTCCATCGCAATCACCATGTCACCGACAACTTCAATCTGGCCCGAGACAAACTCGGAGAGCAAACGCCGCACGACTCCGGCGATTTCAGCAAGAGCTCCACCTGCAATTCCGACGCAGGTTCTTTGGATCTGGGCGGGATTAACTTTGGCTGCAGCACAGGCTTGTCGTATGGCAGCGCCCAAGGACTCGCGTGCCTGATGCTCTCCCACGCGAACCACGTTGCTGCCGCCAGAAGTCCCCGCGCCCAGCAGCGAACTCTCGTCTCCAATCACACACGAAGTCTTCGTGCCGCCGCCGTCAATGCCAAGGAAGATGCTCACGAGCGTAGTTCTATCACAAATGGCTTTTCACCACGGAGACAGAGAGGAGATCACCTGCCAAAAACAGAATTAAAAGGCTCGCTTTCCTCTGTGTCTCTGTGTCTCCGTGGTGAAAAGCCTTCTCCCAAATTTACGAGCTGGATACCTTGCACAGATAAGCCAACTGCGCGAGCCCAAAGCTGGATACTCTTGAGAAATCGCATAGGAAATAGATGGGCTTAGACAAACTCGATTTCGCGATTATTGCGCTCTATCTCGTGGGGATCACTCTGTTCGGGCTGCGTTTCCGCAAGCGTCAGCGCACACTGCGTGACTATTTCCTGGCTGACCGCGACATTCCCTGGTGGGCGATTGCCCTTTCGATTGTCGCCGCCGAAACCAGCACGCTCACTATCATCAGCATTCCCGGCCTCGCCTACGACACGAATCTGACATTTCTGCAGGTTGTCCTCGGATATCTCGTCGGGCGCGTCATCATAAGTTTCGTCCTGCTGCCCCATTACTTTCGCGGCGATCTGTACACGGCTTATGCACTGATCGAACGCCGCTTCGGTCGCGGCTTGCGATCCCTGACTGCAGGGCTGTTTCTCGTGACCAGAGCTGCGGCAGAAGGCGTTCGCGTCTATGCGGTTTCGATCGTCGTAGCCATCGCGCTGGGCACCGGAGAAATTGCCTCGATCGCGATTATCACGGTATTAACCCTGATCTATACCTTCGAAGGCGGACTCGCGGCAGTGATCTGGACCGATGTCGTGCAGACCTTTATTTACGTGGGCGGAACGCTGGTGGGGCTGTTTACCATCCTTCACCTGGTTCCCGGAGGGTGGGCCACCATTCACAGTGTCGCCGAGAGCGCGGGCAAGCTGCAGGTCTTCGACTTCAGCCCAAACTTCTGGAAGCCGTACACATTCTGGGCCGGCCTCGTCGGCGGAACTTTCCTCACCACGGCCAGCCACGGCACCGATCAACTCATCGTGCAGCGACTCCTGGCGGCACGCAGCCAGCGCCAGTCCGTGACTGCCCTGCTCTCGAGCGGAGTCGCAATTCTTTTCCAGTTCGCTCTGTTCCTGATGGTCGGTGTGATGTTGTTTGCATATTACCGTGTGCCTTCCGCGAGCTTCGGCACGGCGGACCGGATCTATCCCAGGTTTATTGTCAGCCAGATGCCACACGGAATTTCGGGCCTGCTGATTGCCGCGATTCTGGCTGCGGCGATGTCGAATTTGAGCGCCGCGCTGAACTCATTGTCGTCAACTTCGATCATCGACTTCTATCTTCAGCGCAAACCGCAGACCGACGAACGCCGACGCGTGCAGCTCTCGCGAATGGCAACTTTCGTTTGGGCGCTGGTGCTCTTCTCGTTGGCGGTGCTGTCGGTGCACAAAGTGGGACGCGTCATCGAAGTCGGGTTGCAGATCGCCTCCGTCGCCTACGGAGCGTTGCTGGGCGTGTTCCTGCTCGGAGTGCTGACCCGCCGCGCCAATCAACGCGGGGCGATGATTGGTATGGTGTGCGGCTTCGCTTCCGAACTCTACGTCTGGCTTGGAACTCGCGTGCCCTGGACCTGGTATGTGGCCATCGGAACCGTCGTGACCTTTGCAGTCGGATACGCAGTCAGCGTTGCCCTCTCGCCCGAACCAGCAAAACCTTAAATCACAGAGAACCAGCAACCGAGATGTGGGGTTGTCTCGCGGTCTCTGCGATGCCGCGGCGTCCTCTCCGTTTTAAGGTTTTCGCTTATACTTCCACTCGATGCCGACCGAACTCCAAGCCGCGACGTCCCGCCCTGAACTGGCGCGCGATCTGGGCGTGAGTCATGCAGGAGCGATCGTCGTCGGCACCATCATTGGCAGCGGCATCTTCCTGGTTCCGACCGAAATGATGCAGGCCGTCGGCTCGGCAAAGCTGGTCTATCTGGCTTGGCTGGTGGGCGGGCTGCTCTCGTTCTTCGGCGCGCTCACCTACGCGGAACTGGGATCGATGAAGCCGCAGGCCGGAGGTGAGTACGTATACGTCCGCGATGGCTATGGACCGTTGGCCGGATTTCTTTATGCGTGGACTTGGTTCGTCATCGCCAAGCCGGCTTCGATCGCGACCGTTACCATTGGATTGGTTCGCATCCTCGGAACCTTCCCGGTATTTGCGTTCTTCTCCAACCATGTCGTCAATTGGCCGATCGCCGTTTCCTACGGACAACTGGTTGCCATCGCCGCTACCCTGCTGATCTCTTTACTCAATTACCTCGGAGTCAAAAAAGCGGGCGAGTTTCAACTGGTATTCACGATGTTGAAAGTCGCAATCATTCTTGGCATCGTGGTTATCGGCTTCAGCTATAGCGCCGGAAGCTGGAGCCACTTTGCCGGCAGTTATGCAGCGGCCAAGGGCGGGCTTGCCGGATTCATGGCCGCGCTGGTCGCCGCCCTATGGGCTTATGACGGATGGAATGACCTCAACATGGTCGCCGGAGAAATCCGCCAACCCGAGCGCAATATTCCTATCGCGCTGATCGCGGGCGTAGCCACCGTTGGCGCGCTCTATATGCTGGTCAACGCGGCCGTGCAATTCGTTTTGCCCGCCAGCGCAATTGCGGCTTCGCCTCGGCCCGCGTCTGACGCCATCGGACTGGTGTGGGGCCCCCTTGGTGCCAGCGTGGTTTCGGGCGCGATGGCGATTTCTATGCTGGTCACATTGAACGGCACGGTCATGAGCGGGGCGCGCGTCCCTTTCGCCGTGGCGCGTGACCGCTATTTCTTTTCGGCGCTGGCCGAAGTTCATCCGCGCTTTCATACGCCTTCGGTCGCGCTTGCGGTGCAGGCGGCGCTCGCCATTCTCTTGCTGCTTCTCGGAGGAAACTTTCGGCAATTGTTTTCGCTCGCGATTTTTGCCGAATGGCTGTTTTACATGATCGCGGGAAGTACGGTCTTCATTTTTCGCCGACGCGATCCGCAGGCCGCGCGGCCTTACCGGGTCTGGGGATACCCCGTGGTCCCCGCTCTGTTTGTGCTATCTTCCGCCTTGCTTCTCTACTACACCTTTACCGATAACCTGCGCAATTCGGCGCTGGGCTGCCTCGTGATTCTGGCTGGGATACCCGTTTTCTACGCCTTTGCCCGGCAACGGTCGTGCGAGAATCGGTAGTGGCATCGGTACCGCCTCGCTGGGGCTTGTCCAGTTATGCGATCGTCGCCCCGAAGATTCGCGGGGGCCGGATACCAAAAAAGTACCTGCCGCTGCCCTTGTAGTTTTGCCGCGAACTTCGAGAATGTCGTAGAATATCGCGGCACCACAACTTTATGTTTTTTCGTGGGTTCAACTAGCGAGAAATCCATCCCTGAGGAGGGTAGAAATGCCGAAGAACGCGGTTTTAGGAAGTATTCTGAGTCTTGGTCTGCTGTTCGGTAGCCTGGTCTATGGGCAAATGGGAATGCCGCAGCAAAATATCAGCGGGAAAAGACACCCTAACCTGGCTGCGGCGCAGCGGCTTTGCGATCAGGCCTTCGAAAAAATCCAGGCCGCCCAGCAGGCCAATGAGTGGGACATGTCAGGGCATGCCGCGAAAGCCAAGGAGTTGCTCGATCAGGCCAGTCATGAACTGAAGCAGGCTGCCGAATCCGCGAACAAACACTAGTCGCAAAGTGAGGTTTTCAGTAAAACGGGAGACTCAGCTCGTTCATGCGGCTGAGTCTTCCCTAAATTAATTGGCTGGTTTACGCGTCCGGGCTGATGACGACTGCCGCCAACGCGTTCTGCTCGCTTTCCACTTTTTTTGTTCCGCTACACTTGACGACGCGGCGTATTCCTAGCTGGCGAGCTGGGAGTTCCCTGCATCCCTTCTTATGGAATGGCGATGCTGGGGTCCTTCGACTGCGTAGGTGATTCGCTTCGCCAAGTATCTCCTACGCTCAGGATGAGCTAGGGTTGGGCAAATCGCTCCCAGCCGGTCTGCCGCTTTGGCAGATTTCATCTCTTGGTTCCCGCCGCATTTGGGCTTATTCCGCTTTGGGCCTTTACCCGTTACCTAAGTACAGGTGCCGGAGGCACGTTTACCCCTTGCCCGGTCTCCCGTAAGTTAGAAGCTCTACCCGCGCACTCTCCCCATGGCTCGGGTTCCCTTAATTGGAGTGTGTGGATGGCTACGCCTGACAAGCTTAATTTCGGTCTTCTGCCGGAGCGGCATATCGAGTGGCGCACCTTGGCCACAAGCTACGGCATTGAAGTCTTTTTTATCTTGTTGCTGCTGGGAGCTGGGTTCTTCTTTCCAGACACGCTGCGGCTGAGGCAGAAATTCACGGTTACGGAACTGGTTCCGAGACCGGATCTGCGACCGGAGCCGGTCAAGCCGAGGGCAAAGGCGCGACGTCCAGTGGAACTCCCCAAAATAGCGCCTCCGGTGTCGTTCCCAACGGCGAAGCTATTTGTGCCGAAGGATATCCGCGTTAAGAAGAAGAAAGAGGAGGAAGAAAAAGCTCCTCAGCTGGAAGCAAAGTTCAAGGCACCGGAATTAGCGCCACCGCCGAGCGCGATGCCGGCGAGGATCGTGTATACCGGCGCGTTCGGCAGCTCAGCCGCTGCCACCGTCAGCGCTCCGATTCAGAAAGTGCAGACGGGAGGATTCGGCGATCCTGATGGCCTGAAAGGACAGGGCAAGGACAACGCGCATCTTGCGGCTGCGAAGCTGGGATCGTTTGATCTGCCCGAGGGTCAAGGTCAAGGGAACGGAGCTGGTGGCGCAAACGGCATCAAGGGCACGGTGGCCAGCGCGGGCTTCGGAAACGGAATTGCGCAGGGCGACAACCGGAACCGAGGAGGATCGGTGCAGACTGCGGGATTCGGTGCGCAGCAAGTTTCTCACAGCGGACCCAAGATCGCGCAGGCGGACAGCGGACCGGCGACGACGCAAGTAGAAATTATTTCAAAACCCAGCCCGGTTTATACGCAGGAGGCCCGCCAGCTGAAGCTGGAGGGAGAAGTTCTGCTCGAAGTGATGTTTGCCGCGAATGGGCAGCTGCACGTGAATCGCGTAGTTCGGGGACTGGGTCATGGGTTGGACGAAGCCGCGGTGACCGCCGCCAGCCAGATGCGGTTCAAGCCGGCGCAGCGTATGGGAACGCCCGTGGATTCTACGGCAATCGTACATGTGGTTTTCCAGTTAGCGTATTGAGTTTAGAGACAGAGAGAGGAACAGAGTCATGCGTACTTGGAAATGGATGCTCACCGCTTTCCTGCTGATCACGCTGAGTGCAGTGGCACAGCAGAGCGCGAATCAATCGTCGTCAAGCCCGGCGCAAGCGAATGCCGCTGCGACGCAACCCGCGACTACGCCAGCTCAACCGGCTTCCGCGGCCACCACCAACCCGGCGTCAGGGCAATCGACAGCCGCGGCGTCGGCTGCCATGGCTCCGCCGACAACCATGGATCAGGTGGTGGATCGCACCATTCTGCGTGAACATGGGTTGATGGAACTGCTGAAGACGCGGACCCCTCTGGTCGAAACCTACCTTCAGAACCTGAAGGCTGATCCGAAGCTCGGCGCTGTCCCCAGCGAGGACCACTATTTTCTCGGCCGGCTGGACCTCGGAGAAAGCATCGACCGCCGCGACTACCTTTCCCGGGATGAAAGCTTCGAGAAGAACCTGCTGGGCAGGTGTGAGCAAGCTGTTCAAGTTTGAGTACAAGCCCATGGGATTTTCGTGGATGATTTTTGCCGATCGCGATGACTTCGATCGCGGCCATTACACCTTCAAGTACGTGCGCCGCGAATTTCTTGGCGACGTGCGTTGCCTCGTCTTCGACGTTACGCCCAAGAAAGATGCGGGCAAAGGCCGCTTCCTGGGCCGCATCTGGGTCGAAGATCAGGATTACAACATTGTCCGGCTAAACGGTACTTACGCGCCGCGACCGAGAAACGCTTTCTATTTCCACATGGATAGCTGGCGGTTGAACCTGATCCCGGGCTACTGGGTTCCGGCGTACATCTACAGCGAAGAAGGCGACTTTAGCTACGGGGCCAAAGACAAAATGGCTTTTAAGGCGCAGAGCCGCATCTGGGGCTACGATCTGAAGAAAGGGACGAAGGAAGACGAACTCACCTCGCTACGAGTTGACTCGGTAAAAGATGAAACCCCTTCGACGACGGATGCTTCTCCGCTCGAGGCTCAGCGGGAATGGCAGCAACAGGCTGAGGACAACGTAATCGAGCGCCTGCAAGAATCTGGGCTAGTGGCTCCCGAGGGAGAAGTCGATAAGGTCCTGCTGACCGTGGTCAACAACCTGATCGTCACGAACAACCTTGACCTGCCACGTCCGGTGCGGACTCGAGTCATGATTACTTCGCCGCTGGAAACCTTCAGCGTCGGCAACACAATTGTGGTCAGCCGCGGCTTGATCGACGTACTTCCTGACGAAGCCAGTCTGGCGATGGTGCTTTCGCACGAACTGGCACACATTGTCTCGGACACAACCTGGGCAGAAGTTTGCCTTCAACGACCGTATGCTGTTCTCCGATGAATCGACCTATAGCAACTTCGGCTTCCGGCACAATCCCGAGGAAGAAACCGCCGCTGACACCAAAGCCATGGAGTTGCTGAAGAACTCGCCCTACGCGCAGAAGTTGGACGTGCCTTCGTTGTTCCTCAAAGAGCTGACTGAACGGGCTCCGACTCTCTCGGCTCTATTGACGGCTCACCTGGGGAACAGCTTCACCAACGACAAGGGACAACTGATCAGGCTTTCGGCGCTGGCTACGACGCGGCCCGGCGCTCGATGCAAACAAACTGGATCAGATCGCGGCACTTCCCATGGGTGGACGCGTGAAGCTGAACGCCTGGACGGACCGCGTGGAACTCACTAAGTCCGCGCCGGTGGCGATCACCTCGGCGCGCGACAAAATGCCGTTTGAAGTTACGCCGTTTTTCCCACGATTGAGCCGCTTGAACAGCGACGTCAATGTGGGCAACACGACGGCGGCTGCAAACACTACACCGAGCAACTAGAATCTTTTCGAGCGGGACGGGCAGGACGCCCGTCCTCCGTCGATCATCGAACAAGTTGATGGAAGCGAGGCCGGGACCGGAAGCAATTCCGGATTTCCGGCCTTCGTCTTTTGCAACTCGGGACCCGTTCTCATCCTCCAACAACAAGTAAGCAATGGGAGTGAACATGAGAGTTGAACGGCGCACCGTGGATCTGACGGCTTACCCAGACCTTGTCGTAATTTATCTGGGAATGAGGGTGAATACGATTACCGGAATCAAGACCTTGCTCGGCTTTGGGCCGAAGATTGACAACTCGGTTGCAGCCAAACCTGACGGCTTGCTGCGTCACGAATCGTTCCTCTTCTCGCTGCTGCCTCCGCATGTGGGGATGCGCCAGTATTGGCGAGACTTTCCATCGTTGGAACGCTGGTCGCGATCCGAGCCGCATATGCAGTGGTGGAAGAATTTCCTGCGCGATTCCGGCGGCACGGGATTCTGGCATGAGACTTATTTCAGGCGAGGCGAGATCGAAGCCATCTATGACGATATTGGGATTCCGCTCGGTCTGTCGGCCTTTGCCCCTACAGCGATCGCGCGAGGACCAATGTTTTCGGCCCGCACGCGCTTGGGCGTCCAGGGAAGCGAAACGGTAACTGCACCCCTGAGTGAGGCCGACCTCTACGGCGACTCGAAATAATGATCGGAGTGCTGTGGAATTTTGAGGAAAGTTACTCGTCAGAATCTGTGCAGAAATCGGGCGCGAGTCCATGCGTCAGGAACATCGGCGAACCATCGTCTTCGAAACGGCCAAGCAGTTCATCGAGCAACTGCTGCGTGGACGTGACTGGGCTCGAGTCGAAATCCGCGAGCCGTTCAGCCTGACCGAGGGTGAGGACTTGTTCGAAATCTTCTACGGCGTTCATTACTAACTCCACTTCGTTCCAACCTCATCTGTGACTCCTCAATTATGTGGGAATGCGCTTACTTTCGATAGATTACCAACGGTCGTGATCTTGTTCTCGGGCCGGCTAAGGGCAGGCTCCAGACACAAAGAAAGCCTTTCTATTCGGGAACCCTGCTAATGTTGCCCTTTGCTCTTGCCTGGTAAGCCCGCTGGGTTTTCATGGGTACGCTCGCGGAAGCCGCCTTTTAATCCGGTGGCCAGGGATACGGTCGACTCGCCGAATTTGTCGCGCAGGCGATCTGCGGCCGAGAAAACTTGTTGCCAGCGTTGTCGACGCGCGCCTTCGATCAAGTCTTCCTGTTTCGATTCGCCCAGAAACGACGACGCATGAACTCCGAGTAAACGCACTTGCGCTCCCTTTCGCCAGTTCTTGCGAAACAGAGCGCGCGCCTGCTCAAAGATTTCGGTGTCGAGCTGTGTGGGAGCGGACAAGCTATGAGCCCGAGTGATTGTCGTGAAGTCTTTATAGCGGAGTTTGAGCTGAATGGTGCGCGCGTGCAATCCATGCTCGCGCAGCCGCCGTCCTACCATCTCGGAGAGGCGCATTAACGTGGATTCGATCCGCTCGGGGTTGGCGGTGTCTTCGTTGTAAGTGTGTTCGTGGCTGATGGATTTGGGATCGGTGTTGGCGCCGACCTCGGTGTCAAACCATCCTCCGGCGTCTTCTCCGCGTGCCTTGCCGGCCAGCGCCAGACCCCATTTGCCAAAGTGTTCTTCGAGGAATGCATCCTCGAAGCGGGCCAGATCGCCGACGCGCTGAATGCCCAGGGCGTGCAGGTTTTGTTCGGTAACTTTTCCCACACCTGGAATATCACGCACGTCGAGCGGTGCGAGAAACTTCGCCTCCTGCCCAGGAATGACCCGAAGAATTCCATGAGGCTTAGCCTTGGCTGAGGAAACTTTGGCAATCAGGCGCGAAACGCCGATTCCAATCGAACAATTTAACTGCGTCTCAGATTTTATCTTCTGGTGAAGGGCATGAGCGGCGCATAAAGGTGGGCCATGAAGGCGTGCGGTTCCGGTCATGTCGAGATAGGCTTCGTCAATCGACGCCATCTCGACCAGCGGCGAGAACGAAGTAAGGACGCGATAGACTTTCTCGGAGCACTCGCGATACCGCTCGGGATGGCCGTTCACGAAGATCGCGTGCGGACAGAGTTTGGCCGCGGTGCGCAGCGGCATGGCCGAATGAACTCCAAACTTACGTGCTTCGTAGGATGCAGCCGAGACCACGCCCCGCTCATCGCGCTGGCCTCCCACGACCACGGCTTTGCCTGTGAGCGAAGGATCGAACAGTTCCTCCACCGAGACGAAGAACGCGTCCATGTCTACGTGGAAGATGGTTTTGACAAAGGCGGACATAGAAGGCAACGGGAGATTTGCTGGAGGAATTGTATCAGCGAAACAAAGACGAAATCTTGCGGCAGGACTTGGCTCTCAGGACGATAACGAAACCAGCACCGGCGACTCGAGATCCGGCTGGTGCGCTTCGGGCACTTCCAGGTCCGGCATCGGATTGCCTGCGAAGAGACGCCGACAAGGCTTCGCCATCCAACGAGCCCAGCGCCCAGACCAAGTAACCCGCGCGCTGTCTGTAGCGATCCCGGTATCCGCATACATCATGCGATAAATCCTGGAAATGAGCATAAAGGCCAACCGGCCCCGGCTGGACTTGATGAATTTCGATCGCTTCCAAATAGGACGCCAACTGTAAAAGCTGTCCCACACGCCTTGTGTGCGGGAGCGAATTTCTTCACCCGACATTACAGGATGGTCCCAATAGAGCTTGGGACGAAGCGCTTGCGGGATGAGCCAGCGCCGGGTAAGCGGAATTCCGCCAACAGTCGGCGGGTGAGCGCCCAAGCTTTTTTCCCAACGATTGAAATCTACAGTCCCGGGATAGGGACTCAACATTACGAACTGCGCAAAGGTGCATTCCGCGCTGATAGCGGCAGCGGCTGTCGCCGCGAAGGTTTCGGGACGGTCGCTAGGCAACCCAAAAATGAAAGATCCAAGCACGTGCACGCCGTGGCGCCGGAATGTCCGAAGTTGCTCCGTCAGCTTCTCGCCGGCGAGGTTGAAATCTTTGTAAACATCTTTCAATCCTTCTGGGGTGACCGATTCGACTCCCACCAGCGCGCCCTTGATGCGCGCGGCTTTCATGGCATCGAGAAACTCGAGATCTTCGGCCGCCTCCATGGTGATCTGGGTAAAGAAAACCATGTCGTCCGGAAGTTTTGAGAGACGCGACATGAGTTCAAATCGTTCTGCCCGTATGGATTTCAGTTCGTTCAGCCGGGCAGTATTGTTTTGCTGAGTCGCGAGGCTAAGATCGGTCAAGGTGACGGGATAGAAGTTGTCATCTGCCAGCGCGATAAAACGAAAGCCCAGCCGGCGCAACTGCACGATTTCTTCGATCACGACATCGGAGCTGCGCTGGCGGGGCCGCTGTCCGTCGGTGCGCCAGACGGAGCAAAAAGAACAATGCTTGGGACAACCGCGAACCGTCTGCACCGAAGCCCACATATAGCGGTTACGCGGGATAAGATCCCAGCGCGCGGCCACGAAGTCACTGGCCTCGATCTGGCCTCCGACGTAAATAGGCTTGGGCGTGCCCTCGCGGCAATCCGTGAGAACTCTCGCCCACGCCAGATCGCCGTCACCCTTTACCACCGAGTGCGCTCCTCCCAGTTCAAGCGCCTCTTCGGGATAGAGTGTGGCGTGAATACCGCCAAAGATTACGTACGCTCCCCGGCTGCGCGCCGTCTTGCCGATTTCGTAACCGCGCAGCGCGTTCGCGGTGTGAATACCAATGCCTACTACATCTCCGGCCTGAATCGACTCGGGGCGCAACTGAAATAGGGTTTCATCGACCAGAACAGGATCGCCGAAGCTTTTCGGAGTCGCCGCTGCCAGCACGTATTGCCAGCGCGGAGTAATGACCGCCGTTCCAAAAGACACACTGCTTGGATTGATCAGGTGAACGTTCACGCCGGGAGCCTCCTTGGCACCGATCGCCCTCAAGCAGTCGCGATGTGCTTTGTGATTGCTGCTCGAATTGACAGGCTCCGCGTCGTTTCATTGACTCTGAAAGGCGCGGCATTTAGATGTGGCAGGGAGTGAAAGTGGACGGCCTGTCTACTCTCTCGGCCTGAAAGAAACCCACAAGGTTAGCGAGCACCGCAAGATGGGTTCAAAATAGCGGCGACTCCTAGGTTAGAGCACAGCTAAGGAGTTGTCAAGATTCGTGACAAAACTGTCATCTTTGACGGTTCCGTTTTTGAACTGGCAGCATCGTGTCGCAACCGAGGGTGATTTGGCGCGGGTCTATACTGCCGTCAGTTCCGGGCTGTGCGTGGATCGCGCCTGCCGGACTCGCTCGTATACGCGGGCATATTCCTTGGCCGATGCGTTCCACGAAAAGTCCTTATTCATGCCATTGCGCATGAGTGTCTGCCAGGAAGACTGGTCGCGAAAAGCTTTGAGCGCTTCCTTGATGGTCAGCAACAGAGCTTCGCCACTATAGTCCGTGAACTTGAACCCCGTTCCTTTGCCGGTGCGCGCATCCCAGGGATCGATCGTGTCGTCGAGGCCGCCTGTGGCTCGAACGATCGGAACAGTGCCGTACTTCAGGCTGTAAATCTGGTTCAAGCCGCAGGGCTCGTATTTCGACGGCATGAGGAACATGTCGCTGCCGGCTTCGATTTTGTGCGCCACCGCGTTGTCGTAAGCGATCTTGACCGCAATCTTTTGCGGAAACTGTTTCTGCATGCGCGCGAACATTTCTTCGTATTGCTTGTCGCCATTACCCAAGGCGACGATGATCATTTCCTCACGTGCCAGCCGATCCATGATTTGCGCGATCAGATCGAAACCTTTCTGAGCTGCAAAGCGCGAGACGATTCCAATTACGGGCAGACGCAGATCCGCGTTGGCCACGCCAAACGACGCCAGCAGATCCTGTTTGCACTTGGCTTTGCCGGACAAATCCTGTGGCGAGTATTTGGCGTCAATGAACTTGTCGGCCTGCGGGCTCCACTCGTCGTAGTCGACGCCGTTGAGAATTCCAGTCACGGTGGAGGCGCGGTCGCGGAGCACACCTTCCAGTCCAAAGCCAAACTCGGCAGTCTGAATCTCATGGCTGTACTTTCGGCTCACCGTGGTAACGAAATCGGAGTACACCAGCGCTCCTTTGAGGAAGTTCACTTGCCCAAAGAATTCCATTTTGTCGATAGCCAGCAGGTCCCACGGCAGCGTGAGAAGCGGTAAAGTGTCCGGCGGAAACAGCCCCTGGTATCCCATATTGTGAATGGTGAAGACTGTGCCTATGTCGCGGAAGGCAGGATCTTCTGCGTATTGCGTTCGCAGGAGGACCGGAATCAGCGCCGATTGCCAGTCATGACAATGAAAAACGTTAGGAACACCTAATATCTTGGAGGCTTCAAGCACTGCGCGCGAGAACAAGGCGAAACGCTCGGCATTGTCGGGATAGTCTCCCGCAGATGTGCCGTACAACGCTTCGCGGTCGAAATACGGAGGGTAGTCCACGAAATAAAAACGCACGCCTGAGTGACTGCCACCTGTGACAACGGAGCAGAATCGATAGTGGTCATCAAAGGGCACGGTGATGCTGCGGACAACGGTTTGCGCGTCGGAGAGCTTAGTTTGACGATAGCGAGGAACGTATACGCTGACCTGATGCCCGGCGGCAACCAGGGCTCGCGGCAAAGCGCCAACCACGTCGGCCAATCCGCCAGTCTTGGAAAAAGGCACGCATTCCGAGGCAGCAAAAGCAATATGCATAAAAGCAGCCCTCCAAAATATGGGCCCCGGCTTCGGCGCAAGTTATGATAGAGGGCGGGCATCGCTGCACGCCATCTGGCGCACGAAGATTCGCGGGGATGAGAGTCCAGTGTAGTCGTCCGAAAGAAAGAGGGTCAATGTGCCGAAAGTATCTGCTGCGCGTCCTGCTCCGAGAACGCCCAAATTGGGCCAGCATTTTCTCGCCGACCCCTCGGCCGCATTACGCATTGCCGAAGCCTTCGGGGATCTGTCTCAGAGTACGGTGCTCGAAATCGGTGCCGGACGTGGCGCCTTGACTTCCCTGCTCGCGCGACGGGCGCGCCGCTTGATCGCGATCGAACTTGATCGTGTCCTGGCCGCTCAGTTGCGCATGAAGTTTTCGTTGACCCCGAATGTCGAGATCATCGAAGGCGACATCCTCGCCATTGATTTCGATACGCTTTTCGGACCTAAGCCCGGCAGCACGCGTCCGGGAATGAACCACCAACCGGAAAAGGTGCAGGTGGTGGGCAATCTTCCTTATTTCATTACCTCCGACATTTTGCTGCGCCTCTTCGCCTACCGAAAATACTTCGAGACGATTGTCCTGATGGTGCAGAAAGAAGTCGCGGACCGAATGGCGGCGCGTCCCGGAAGCAGCGAGTATGGCTTGCTCTCGGCCACGGCGCAGCTTTATGCCAGGGTGGAGAAACTTTTCACCTTGCCTCCGAGCGCGTTTTCGCCGCCGCCTAAAGTGCACTCCACGGTAGTCCGGCTCGCAATTGCGTCTCGCATCGAGGGCTTGAATGTGCCGGAGGCCGGCTTCATCGATTTTCTCAGAAAGTCCTTCGGCCAGAAGCGCAAGACGCTTTGGAATAACCTGAAATCGGATTACGAACCTGCGGCCTTGCGCGCGGCTCTGGAAAAATCTGGAGTTAAGCCGACGGTACGTGCCGAAGCGTTATCGTTGGAAAAAAGTGCCGCGTTATACAGGGCGTTGCTGGAAGCCACAGCCTCGTAATTTCCATTGTGTCCTTGGTGGTTCTTTTTCTATACCACAAGGAGATGCAAAATGGATTCAACAGTTCGCTATCCGGCCGTAGCTGGCAGGTTTTATCCCAAAGACCGCGAAACCCTGCAAAGAGATCTCCAATCCTACTTTCCAACTCAAGCGACGCCGACCCCGGCTTTGGGATGCGTCGCCCCGCACGCTGGCTACGTCTACTCAGGCGCAGTGGCGGGAGCCGTTTTCGGAACGCTGGACTTGCCGCAGCGCATCATCGTGCTCTGTCCCAACCACACTGGCAGAGGGCGTCCGCTCGCGATCATGAGCAGCGGCGCATGGGAAACCCCGCTGGGCCCGGCTCCAATCGATTCAGCCCTGGCTGAAGCCCTGAAGAAAAGATTCCCCCTGCTGACCGAGGACGCCGATGCCCATCGCGGCGAACATGCCATCGAAGTGGAGCTGCCGTTCATCCAATCTCGCCGCCCCGATTTCAGGTTCGTCCCAATTGCGCTGGGCACCGGGCAGTTCGATGCTCTGGAAAAACTCGGCGAAGCCGTAGCCGAAACCGTGAAGGCGGAAGGCGACAGAATTCTGATTGTCGCCTCGAGCGACATGAATCATTACGAGAACGACGCCGTGACTCGGATCAAAGACCACAAAGCAATCGAACAGATGCTGGCGCTTGATGCGCGTGGACTGTTCGACGTAGTGATGAAGGAAGAAATCAGCATGTGCGGCTTCGGCCCAGCGGTCGTGATGCTGACCGCCACCAAACGACTGGGAGCAACCAAGGCCGAACTGATCAAGTACGCGACCTCGGGAGACGTCTCCGGTGACCACGAAATGGTGGTTGGCTATGCTGGCGTGGTTGTGCGGTGAAGTTGTCGGCCCGCTCGGCTATTTCGTACAAAACTCCGCGGGACGATGCCGGCGACCGAGCGTAGAATGCTCCGATCACTCCAACTTCAGGAGGGATCGCTTGATGTGCCCGCGCATTTCCAGTGGAGATCCCAGCCCGCGACTGAGCGCATGGCTTGTCGCTGCGATGCTGGCAATGGTCGGGCTCCCGGCTGCGATCACTTTGTTCGCGGTGCGTTCTCCGGGGACGCTGCAGGTCTCGGCCTCGAACCCGACGCCGCACGGCTACACCTGGAGCCTTCTGCTGTTCGTCGTTCCCATCGTTGTGATCGGCTTCTGGTTCGTGCCCGCCGAAGGTGTGGAAATTCCACGCCGGGCTTTTTGTTGGACGATTGGGATTCTCGTCCCCCTGGGGTTCGGGCTGGATTTTTTCTTCGCTCGCTGGTTCTTTGTTTTCCCCAATATCGGCGCGACCCTGAAGATTGGAGCGCCGGCCCTGGGCGCGCCAGTTCCGATCGAGGAATACATCTTCTACTTGACCGGCTTTCTCTGCGTATTGCTGATTTATGTGTGGCTGGATGAATTCTGGCTGGCAGCGTACAACGTTGTGGATTATGCGGGCGAGTCTAAGAAGATCTCTCGCTTGCTTCAGTTCCATCCGACATCCGCGTTTGTTGGCGCGCTTCTGATCGTGATGGCCGTCGTCTACAAGAAGATCTTCTCGCCGGTTCCAGCCGGGTTCCCCGGTTACTTTACTTTCCTCGTGCTTGGCGCCTTCATTCCTGCCGCGAGCTTCTTTCCGACCGCCCGGCCCTTCATCAACTGGCGGGCCTTCAGCCTGACGCTCTTCATCCTCGTGCTGGTGAGCTTGCTTTGGGAGGCCACCCTGGCCGTGCCCTATCAATGGTGGGGCTTCCGGCCAGCGCAAATGACGGGCTTATTCATCGGCGCCTGGGCCGGGCTCCCGATCGAGGAGGTGGGCGTATGGATTGCAGTCAGCTACGCCACCGTGATCGTATTTGAGATTTTCAAGCTATGGCAAGCGTCGGGTAAGAAGGCGAAACACGCGTTCCTGGGCGGGGAGTGAGGGTATTTTCCTAGCGGGATCCTTCCGAGTTTCGCTCGATTACCCGGACGGTGGCGTCCGGGTATCCGCGAGGATTGCAAAAGAAGTACGAGTTCTGCGCTCGTTTAGTCGTCCACGGTCGAATTCGAGGCGGTTACTTCTTCGGGTTCTTCGTACTCTCCTGCCAGGCTAAAATCGTTCTGTCCGAAATCGTCGTTCTCTCCCGGGACGCCCGATTGTTTCTCCAGCTTTCGCTGCTGTCTTTTCTCTAATTTTTCGCGCTGCTTGTCCTGCCGCGAGCGCTCCTTCTGGCGTTTGTTAAAGCTTGAACGACTTCGACCAGCCATACCCACCTCCAGGGATGATTTTGCGGGTTGCGATCCATCCGTAGAATCCTCAGTCCGGCGTCACCAACTACGACGCAACCGGCTCGGGATGGACGGCGGATTTTGCCTGCTTGCGCACGCCCGCTGGTTTCGTTTTGGCAGCCTGGGCCTGGAGTAGTGCTTGAGTTCGTAACCGGCGCTGAATGTTCTGCTTCCGCGTCCGGTTGGCTCGGGACTTGTCTCCGTTAATTAACGACATAGATATCTCCTCCCACACCTGGCTTTTGAGTCTTCTCAATCGCGAAGGCGCAGGGCTGGTTGCGATGATCTTCGTGGTTAAGGGCTGACTCCAGTATACGCGATTACTCCCGGCGAGAGAACATTACATAGGGGCACGAACACGACGGCGCCGGTTCGGCAACGGACGCGTTCCCTATGAGGATATGACAGGTTAAGGTTCACCCCTGCAAACAAATAATGAACTATAAATGTGGTTCCAACGTCTACCCATGTCAGGAGGAAGTAAGCATGCGCATTTGTGTTCTTCTTTGGTTGGCTTTCCTGGCTCCGGCGCAGTATGACTCAAAGACGGTGGCAGCACCGTCGACGGAAAACACTTCGTCCACGCAAACGCCCACGTACACAGCGGAGGGTCGCCTCTTGTTTCCGGCAAACTATCGCGAGTGGATCTATCTGACTTCCGGCATTGACATGAGCTACAGCCCAAATGCGGCGATGGATCACTCGATGTTTGACAATGTTTTTGTGAACCCGGATGCCTACAAGTCGTTCCTGCAGACCGGAACCTGGCCGGACAAGACCATGCTGGTGCTCGAGGTTCGAACGGCGGGGACCAAGGCCTCGATCAATAAGAGCGGTCACTATCAGATATCGGAGCTAATGGGCCGTGAAGTTCATGTTAAAGACGAAGCGCGCTTTCCTGGCAAGTGGGCTTTCTTTGGCTTTGACACCGACGTCCCGGCGAAGCAGGTGCCCAAGGAAGCTTCGTGCTACTCCTGCCACGAACAGCACGCGGCAGTGGATACGACGTTTGTGCAGTTCTATCCCACGCTGATTGATCTAGCCAAGAAGAAAGGCACGCTCAGCGCGAACTATCTAAAAGACGAAGCCGCAACCGCAAATAAATGATGGAGAAACGGGCGTCCTTGCCCGTCTGGCCGGGCTCGGGACTGTCCGGCCTCCATCGTTCCCTCTCACCACACCCGGCAGGCATTCTCCCGCACCATGGGTTGGCCTTTGTGGCATCCGAAAGCCTTGGCGAACTCCGACATGTTGGACACCACATTGTTGACCCTGTATTTGTCCAGCGGATGCGGGTTCATAAGCAGGATCGTCCGCATCATTTCCGGACGCAGGTTGCCACACCAGATGTTGGCGTAGGACAGGAAGAAGCGTTGCAACGTGGTCAGGCCGTCGTCGCCTTTGGTATCGAGGCTCTGGCCTTTCGCTTTCAGATCCGCATCCAGCGCAGAGAGAGCCAGATGGATTCCACCGTTGTCAGCCGTGTTCTCGCCCTGAGTTAGACGGCCGTTTTGTTGCACGCCGGCTTCGGGGACGAACTCGGTGTATTCGTCGGCGATGCAGTCTCCTCGTTTGTCATAGGCTTTGGCATCGTCCGCGGTCCACCAGTCGTTCAGATTTCCATTCGCGTCGAACTTGCGCCCCTGATCGTCATACCCATGGATCGTCTCATGCCCAATCACCGCGCCCGCGGCAGCGTAGTTTACCGAATCGTCTTTAGTCGGATCGAAGAACGGAGGTTGCAGAATTCCTGCGGGGAAGTTGATGGTGTTGGTCTGGGCATCCTCGTAGGCATTGACCGTCGGCGGCGTCATGCCCCACTCAGTTCGATCGAGCGGCTTGCCAATTTTCTTAAGCTGGCGATCCATTTCGAATGCCGAAGAGCGCTCGACGTTGGCCAGATGATTATCAGACTCGATTTCAAGAGCCGAATAGTCGCGCCAGTGGTCGGGATATCCAATCTTATCGATCTGGGCGGCCAGCTTAATTCGCGCTTGCTTCTTGGTTTGCGGGCTCATCCAATCCATGGAATCGATTTCCTGGCCCAGCGCGACTTTGAGCGCGTTCACCATTTGCTGAACCCGTTCTTTGCTCTCAGGCGGGAAGGCCCGGGCTACGTAGGCTTGCCCCAACAATTGCCCGATGTCGCGGTCTTCCGACTGAATGCATCTCCGCCAAAGCGGCTGAAGCTCCTTCGCGCCGAATAGAGTTTGAGGGACAAAAGTGAAATCCTCATTTACGAAATCCTCGCCCATCGCGCCAGCCAGACCGTTTAGCAACTGCCATCGGAAATATGCTTTCCAGTGATCGAGAGGCTCGCTCTGGATGAGTTGCTCGATGCCGGTAAAGAAATCGGGCGAGGTCACGATGAAGGTTCCCGCGGTCGGAGCATGCACCAATTGCAGATAGCGACTGAAGTTAAAGGATGGAGTCAGCTTCTGCACCGCGTCCAGACTCATTTCGTGGTCGAGATTCTTGGGATCGCGCCGTTTCACGATATCCATCGCGGCCTTCGCCATGGACGCTTCCATCTGAAGAATTACGCCCGCATCCGTCTTGGCTTTGGCCGTCGGCACGCCAGAGAGTTCCAACATACGGGCAATGTGGGCCACGTATTTGGTTCGAATCTCAACCGACTTCGCATCATCTTTCAGATAGAAATCGCGGCCCGGCATCGCCATTCCGCCTTGATCGAATTGTCCGATCACGTGGGTCGTATCGTGAAAATCAGGCTGCGCGCCAAAACCAAACAAGGCCGCGTAGGTCTCGGGATCGGCGGGATTCCAGGCGCCGTGAACCGACCGATGCAGATCGGCCACGACCTCGACCATCCCAGCCTTGCTGCGCATGGCCTCGATGCGCTCCAACTGGGGCCCCAAGGTAGAGAGGGAGTTCGCGTTTCTCTGTTTCTGATCGGTGCAAGCCGACCAGTAATCGCCGACCTTCTGCTCAACCGGGGTGCGCTCGGCAGCCGGTTTGGCTGCGACTTCGAGTACGGTTTGATGGAGGAAGGTCTCGTTCCACAATTGAAGCTTTCCAAAGGAATCCCAGAAGACTTCGTCGGGAGGCACGGGATTGTCGGCGATCCAGCGATTGCACGAGTACGCATAGAAATCGACGCAAGGATCGACCGAAGTATCGACCTTTTTGGGATCGAAGTGATCAAGCTGAGGCGCCGGTTTGGCAGAGTCTTGCGCGGGCGTGGTTTGGGCGAATGTGGGGAACGACAAACAGCTCAACAGAAAAATCGGCAATAGAAATGATCTCATGTTGAGGCCTCTGAGTTTCTGATTTATGGCGACGGACAAAAAGCTTAACACGCGAGGTTCCTTTCGGCATCAGCCAAGCAGCCGCAAGTGCAATCGAAGTCATAACAAAACACCGCCAGACAGTTCTGCATTGGAGCCGGGTGGCCATCTCACGGGAGCTTGGGAGGAATCCAATATCTCATCCCTTACCCATTAGGCTTAGCGTTCGAAGCGTTCGTGCGAGTAGAATGCCAGCGTTTGGAAGGGAGGACGCCATGAACTGGGCGCGCCTCATTGCGATCACTGTTGGTTCTGGTGTCGTCTCATCGTTCACCGACTGGTTCTTCGCGGGGGATTGGATTCATCGACGCTACACCTACCCGGAAATCTGGCGTAAGGGTGACGAGGGTAAAGCGATTGCTCTGACCAGTCCGCTGCCATTCGTGACCTGCGGGGTATTTGCCTTTGTTGCCGTCCGACTGGGCCTGCATTCCGTATCGGGCGCGCTCAAATTGGCGGTTGCGGTGTGGATGATCGGGCCGTTGCCAATGATCCTCACCAACGCCGCATTTATGAAGCTGCACCGGGTTTTTGTAATCTCTTATGCCGTCGGGTGGTTGATAAAACTGTGGATTGTTGCCGTCGCAGTTGGCTGGTTCCTTGGTTAACACCCAGCCAATAAATGTAACGGCGATGTTAAGTAAATTGAGGTTCCGTCAGCGCATGGCGGTTACTTAAGGCCAGCCAAGTGACCAAATTCCCTGGAATTTCCGAATCCGAGAATGCAAGAATTGGCGCATGGTGAACGCAAGGGCGAAAGGCCAAGAAGGTGCTCCAGCCCGCTCGGTAACGTTCTCGTGGATACAGCTGGCAATCGGCGCGGGAATGCTCGCATCTGCCCGATTTGCTTGGTTGTACAGCCATGCTGAGACCGACACACCGCCTCCAGCGCTGGCTTTGTGCCTGTGCGAATTGCCCTTTGTATTTTGTTTGCTCCCATTCTTCATTGGTGAAACCTCAAAACGCAGCGTTAGCTCTGCCGGACTGGTCTTTGGCACTGCATTGAGCTTCTGCCCTCCCCTCCTCGTCTTAGAAGTCGGCGTGAATCTTGAGACGTTCGGCAGGGGTGGCTACGTAGCTGAATTGGCAAGGTTTCTCCCGGTGTGCTTCATCACTGCTATGTGCATGCTCGGGGTATCGTGGCGATGCGGCAAGGGCGACCGTAATGACTTCATCATGTCGGCAAAAAGAGGCGTCCTCGGTTTCCTTCTTGTTTCCTTGCTTGTGCTGCTAGCCTCACTTTAAGGATGCGACTGAGTTCCGAAAAGCTATTGAGGGGCCAAGGGCTGCTGAAGATTGAACAAATCAGGCCGCAACACTCGTTACGCTGTTCCCCTCGAACGGCGCATAAATCTCTACGGCAAACAAAAAAGGCGGCCCCGAAGGCCGCCCTTCCTAACAAGCGAATCTCGCTCTAACGGTGCCCGCCGCCGGAATGTCCGGCGCCGGAATGTCCGGCGGATGAAGCGCTCGCGGTGCCCCCGCTTTGCCATGGGACCATCTGCCCTGGACCATAATAGCCGCCGTGCCACCAGCCAACCCCGACCGGCGCAGTGTGGACTTTTGCGGTTGCAAATCCCTGCTGCTGAACCGTTCCCGACAGTTGGCTCAGGTTCTTGACGCCACCCCGCGGAATTCCGAGTCCGGCCGAGTTCTTCGTGATTTCCATCTTGTTAAACGATCTTCCTGATTGGATCGGCAAGGGGCCGCGGTTCACGATAACCGTTCCCTGCCCGGAACTTGGAGGCTGTGGCAGAGCGTAGTGCGTGGGCGAATTAATAATCCGCGGCGCGTTCCATCCGATAAAAGAACCGCCCGGCTGCCAGCCCCACGCGCCCGTCGGGAGATAAACCCAGTTGCCGGAGTGGTACGGCGTCCATCCCCACGGGTACGCGGATACCCAGCCATAACCGAACCCGGGCGCGTACGCCCAAGCACCATTCATGAACGGATCCCAGCCCGCGCCGGCAAAGTAAGGCTGCCAAACGTTGCCGTAGCCCGGATAGTTAGAAAAGGAGCCGTAATAATTCAGATCGCTGGTACCGTACGCATTTGGCGAATAGCTGCTGGAGGAATTGCTGGCGTACACCTCGTGATATTGATTCTGCTCTTTATCCCATGCGTCAAAGGGATCCGGCTCTAGATCCTTGGCCAACGTATGCCGATCGTCATCGGTCAAGTCGAAGGTCGCAGTGTGATTCTTTGCGACGGCTATCGTTCCTGAATCACCGGCGACCTGCGCATCGCCGCTGAAGACGGCTAAAGTGGCATTGACGTCAGCCATCTCAATCCGCAGATGGGCCGAGTGCGCCAGCGTCAGCTTTTCATGCGCAAAAGTCAGAGCAAACTCATCATCCTTTGCCCCTGAGAAGTTGAGGTAAGCAGTCCCTTCCTGCAAATGAACCGTCGAAACCTTGGCCCCGGAGTCGCGCAAGGACAGCTGCGGAAACTCGATCACCGTGCCCGGTGTAACTCGCAGCGTACTGCCGTCTTCGAATTCCACTTCGGCGCGACCGTCATTCCGGGTACGCAACTTTACGCCCTGGGTGATGGGTAAATTCAGGAATGCTTTCTCATAGCCCTGTCCGGTATTGCGGTCGACCTGCACGTCACCCTGAACCTCGCTCAATCGCACCATGCGGACTTGCGAATCGGCAACGGCAGGAACGGTAAAGGAAAGAATCGTGAAAATGAGAGAAGAAGCTGCCGCCGCTTGCATCAGCAGCTTGATGTTTAACTTGGACATAGAACACCCCCGGGAAGGCCCCTCTTGCGCTATTAGAACATGGTTTGGGCTATTTTGTTGCCCGAACATCAGATATATTCCGCTGCCTTCGACAGCTCACTTGCCGCTGGCATCCGCGAGCTGCAGCATACGCTGAGCTCGGGCGCGGACGACCTTGATCACAGCCGGATCGTCGGCGATCTTTTGCAAGACCGGAGCCACCGCTGAAATCTCCACCAGCCCGCCGCTGTTCGAGGCTTCTTCCATGTTCTTCAATTCCTCGTCCAAGGCAAGCTTCTGATAGCGAAGGTGGTAATCCAGCCGATGGCCGAACTCTAGCGTTGTCGAAAGGGATTGGAAGAAAGTAGTCAGGTCCTGAACGGGGGGCACGGGTGAATAGTTATAAGTCGCACTCGTGTTTTTTTGTGCGTCCTTGTAGGTCAGGGTTTTGGTTCCGGTGGAAGCCAATTTCTTATTCTTGGAATCAATCTGCCCCTCGAAATAATGCGCGCGCTTGGCGAGGTCGAAAACACGCGTGCGCGTGGCCGGGGATACGGTGAAATCTGAATGAAAAGTGTCGCCCGCTTCGGAGTCCGGGCTGAGCTTGCCGTCAGAGTCGTAGGATGAACGCCCATCTTCGGATACAGAGATGACGTAGTGATCCGGTTCAGAGCCGGGAAAGTCCAACGTGAAAGTGACCGTGGGAAGGGCTGTCTGCTGGGCCTGCGCGAAAGCCGGAAAGCACGCGATCAAGCAAACAAGCGCAACCATTCGGAACCGAGCGGAGAACATGCAGAAGGAATTATGCCAAAATGTGCTCGTCGTACGAAACCTTCTCATGCCCGCTGGCGTTCCAACGTGGCTGACGTGTGCAGATGGCAAATCGCAATGGCAAGGGCGTCGGCTGCGTCAGGCGGTTCCGGAATCTCCGCCAAATTCAGCAGCCGCGTGACCATGTGTTGCACCTGCTGCTTCTCTGCCCTGCCGTAACCCACCACCGCAGACTTAATGGAGAGCGGCGAATATTCGGCGACCTCCAGACCTGCCGACGACGCGGCCAGCATCGCAACCCCACGCACCTGTCCCAGCTTGAGCGCCGACTTCACATTCAACGCATAAAAAACATCTTCGATCGCAACCCGGTCCGGCCGATGCTCGACAATGACCGCGCCCAGGCGGTTGAAAATGGCTGACAGGCGCGCCGGCATAGAGGTGCGAGGAGAGAGTTTGACTGCGCCGCAGGTCAGGCAAATCAATACACCGTCGTGGCCGAGTTCGACAACACCGTAGCCGGTGTACTCCGTACCGCAATCGATTCCTAAAACACGCATCGACCAAAGTCTAGCATCCGGCGCGCGCGATTTTGTTTACTCCTGACGCTTGCCTTGCTTACTCCTGATTGAATAGATCCGACCGGTCCAGTTGCTCGCCCTTGAAAAAGACAATTGAAATGCGCTCGACCGCCCCAATGTCATCGAGCGGATTCCCATCGACCACCAGCAGGTCGGCATCCATGCCCGCACGAATCGACCCAATGTGATTATCCGCGCGCAGCAAACGCGCAGCATTGTAAGTCGCGGCTTGAAGCGCAACCGCGGGAGGAATTCCAGCTCTCACCCAAAGTGCGAGTTCATGTTGCACGGTGGGACCGTGAAGTATGAGGAAATTGCCCGCGTCACTGCCGGTCACGAGCATGACCCCATTCTTATATGCCCGCAGTAGGTTCTGCGTCCCCGTGTCTAAGTTGAAGGGGAACTGCGCGATGCCTTCGCGGATGGGCTCGACGTCTTTCGACGCCATCTCCTTCTCGGTATTCTCGATCAAGTCCGTAGGTCCTACTTGCTGCACCAGCGAGCGCTTCAGCAGATCGGTATTCCCTGCGGCGAAGTCTCGGAATGCCTCGCCCACGCTGAGCGTTGGATCATAAGAGATTTTCTTCCTGGCCATTTCCGCGAACAGGGCATCTGGAATTGCCTCGCGAAACGACCCGTGCTCGATGGAGCTTGCGCCAGCTTGCACCGCATCTGTCACGTCGCGCACATCCCCGGTATGCACAGCCAGAGGCAATTGCTGAGCGTGGGATTCCTGAGCAATGGCCTGGAAGATCGCGCTATCCAGACGATTAAAGACCCGGGAACCTCCTGCCCGCCTCCAGTATGGCTTTGATGCAATCGACGTCCGCGCGCTTGAGTTCGTCAACCTGGCGGCGCGCTTCATCGGCGGAAGTGGGAAGGCGCGTGAACTGCGCTTCCGCCTGATCACGAATGTTTGCCGGCATGCCCTTGAAATATTCGGTGCCGTGCCCACCTTGCGCAGTAAAGAGTGGCCCACACGTAAAGAGTTCGGCTCCCAGCCTCTCGCCGCTATTCACGCTTGAGCGGACCTTGAGCACAATGTCCAAAGGGTCGCCTACGCTTCTAACCGCGGTCACGCCGCTGTAAAGGTATGCCGCCAGATTGCGGAGCATATGGGGTTCCGGGCTGTAATGGCTCATGTCCGCATAAAAACCACCCGGTGCCACAAGGTGCACGTGGACATCAATCAGTCCGGGCAGAACCGTTTTGCCGGCGGCCTCGATGGGCGTGGCTTTCACCGTCCTCGGATCCGGCCCTTCCCCTTGATAGACCTCAGCAATCTTGCCGCCGCGAATCAAAATCGCGCCCGACTCAATCATCCTTCCGTCGCCGACAAAAATGCGCGCCCCGCGAATCAGGTAGGTTTCGCCCCTCGCCAGTTCCCGGTTCAGCATCTTGGTTTTCGCCACATTCTGCTTGGTGTGCGCCTGCCATAAGCCCAGCACAATAAACGGCAACATCACGGCGCCCACCCAGAGCTTGGCCGAGCCACGAATCTTTTCTTCTTTTTCCCAGCGGAAAAGTTTGTACGAAATGAAAAGTCCCACAAATACGGTGATCAGCAGAGCAAATGCTGGAAAGCCATTCGCCAACAGGCTTTCCTTTCGCAGCATCATTCCTTCGAGCCCCGAAACTAAGTACGTGGCGGGTAGGAATTGCGTCACGATGAGCAACCACCCGGGAAACATCGAGGTCGGAAAAGTAGCGCCACTCAGAAACAGCATCGGCAGGTAAACCAACTGAACCAGGATCTGACTTTCCTGCATGGAATTCGCCACCGCCGCGAGAATCATTCCGATGGCGCGGAAGGCCAGAATGCCCAGCGTCGCAAACAGGAGAATCGACCCCATCCTCGCCGGCCACGGCATGCCATACCCGAAGTGCGCCACGCAAAACATGAACAGCACCAGGGGCATAAAAATGATCCACCCCACGATGGTCGCCGCAATCAAAATCGGCGCCGGAGTAATCGGAGTAACTTTGTATCGCCGAAGCACGTTGGACTCGCGCTCCTGCACCGCGCGCATGCCCGCCCCGAACAGCCCGTTGCCCAGCACGCCGATGATGATCACCATGGTCACGATCTGGGTCATGGCGTTGCCGCGGTCTCCATGCAGAGCCTGAGCGAAGACCACAAAGAAAATCAGCGGGAACATGTAATTGAAAAACAGGACAGACTTCTGCCGGAGCGCGAGCTTGAGATCGAGTTGGATGAGTGCGATGTAACTTTTCATTTCGTCCGCATCAGTCGCGTCGTCCGCATCAGTCGCGAAGGCGCTTACCGGTCAATTCGATGAACACATCTTCCAGCGTGGGCTTCTTGAGATGAACATCCACTAGCTCAAGGCCGATTTGGTCGATCCATTTGATCAAGTCCACCAGCGTGGCTGCAGGACGCCGTGAAATCACCGTGAGTGTGTGCCCGGTTGAATCCACAGTGCTCTCGATTGACTCGACCCACACAGGATGCTGCGCCGGAATGGGCTTGTCGCATGTCACCACAATGGTCGAAGCCGCGCGGCTCTGCTGCTGCAGCTTGCGTGGAGTGTCCATCGCGATGATGCGACCCTGATCGATAATCGCAACCCGGTCACAAAGCCGTTCTGCTTCTTCGATGTAGTGTGTGGTCAGCAGAATGGTGCGTTTCTCATCGCGCAGTTGCTCGAGCAACCCGTGAATCTCGGCGCGAACCTGTGGATCGAGTCCGGTGGTGGGCTCGTCCAGGAACAACAGCGCAGGATCGTTGACTAACGCGAGCGCAAGAGCCAGACGCTGTTTCTGCCCGCCCGAGAGCGTGCTGTAGAAGGCATCGCGCTTGTCCTCGAGCTGCAACCGCTTCAGAATTTGGCTCGCGTCAACGTTACGACTGTAAAACGAGGAAAACACATGGAGGGCTTCGCGGACGCGAATCTTGTCCGGCAGATTCGTGGCTTGCAGACAGACGCCGATGCGATCCTTAAGTTGCTGTTTCTGTTTCTCCGGGTCGAAACCCAAGACCGAAACCTGCCCGCTGCTACGCGGGCGCAAGCCTTCCAGGATTTCCACCGTGGTAGTTTTTCCCGCGCCATTCGGTCCGAGCAAACCAAAGACTTCACCAGTCTGAATTTCGAAATCGAGACCGCGCACGGCCTCGACGGGCCCGTAAGCTTTGCGCAACTCTCGGACGGAAATGGCTGGATCGCTCATTCGAGGAATGTACAGGCTATTCGAGGACCTGCTGCATCGTCAAAGTCAGCAGCATTTCGGACGACGCGCTTTGGCGTTCTCTTGTTCCCGCAGGAACGCGGCATATGCCCTTGAGGAAGAACACATTTGATTCCGCGAAAGAAAACGCTTGTAAGCAGACTCATCGAAGATCTCGCGAAGAGTCGCCATTAGCGTGGTGGCAATTTGCCGGAGTCGCATCATCCCTGTTCCTCCGCGGCAAAACGTGTGGGCACAAACGGGGCTTCCCTAACTCTCGCCTGCATCCGGCCCGAGATCACGCTCACCCACAAGGAAATCGACTCCAGCAAAATCAGCGCAACCATGCAAACCAACGCTCCCGCGACCGCGGCGTCCAGTCGGTCATTGAAGATCAGTCGCGAAATTTCATGACTGGGAGTGGCCGAAGCAGCGAGTCGCCGCGCATGCGCCAGGAAACCGATGCGCGGATTGGGATCGAAAATCTTGTGCCATGACGCCGTGAACGTCACTGCAACCAACCACACGAGCGGCGCAAGTGTCACTGGCGAATACTTTGCTTTGCCCATTTTGACGATGATGGTCGTGGCCACGCAGAGCGCGACAGTCGCCAACAGTTGATTGCATATGCCAAATAGCGGCCACAGCGAATTGATTCCGCCGAGCGGGTCTTTTACTCCCTGCCACAAAAACGATCCCCACGCCGCTACGATCAATGCGCTGGTAGCCAGAATCGACGGATACCAACCCGTACGGCCGAACGGCTTCCAAACATGGCTGAGCGCATCCTGCACCATGAAGCGGCCAACACGTGTACCGGCATCGAGAACAGTAAGAATAAACAATGCTTCAAACATAATGGCGAAGTGATACCAGATCGCCATCACAGCTTGCCCGCCCAAGCTGCTCGAAAAAATGTGGGCCATCCCTACCGCAAAGGCCGGAGCGCCTCCGGTGCGATCGAACAAGGTCTGCTCACCCACCGCCTGCGCCAGCGAATGCATGCTGGCGGCCGTAACCGGGAATCCCCATCCGCTGATGGTTGCGCTCGCCGCTTCGGGTGACTGGCCCACGATGCCAGCCGGACTGTTGATCGCGAAATAAGTTCCCGGCGAAAGTACGCATGCGGCAATCGTTGCCAGAATTGCCACCATGGATTCGCACATCATCGCCCCATAACCCACCATGCGAGTTTCAAGCTCCCGGCGAATCAGCTTCGGAGTTGTGCCGCTCGAGATCAAAGAATGGAATCCGCTGATGGCGCCGCAAGCAATCGTGATGAAAGCGAAGGGAAAGATTTTCCCGGCGAAGATTGGTCCTGATCCGTCGACAAACCGTGTGAGTGGCGGCATCTGCAGCGTAGGACGCAGCGCGACGATACCCAACGCCAACAACGCGATCGTTCCCAGCTTGACGAAAGTGCTCAAGTAGTCGCGCGGCGCCAGCAGCAACCAAACCGGCAACGCCGAAGCGGCAAATCCATAAATGATAATGATCACAGCAAGCGTGGGAGCGGTCAGCGTGAACCACGGAGCCAGCGTCGGAGTCTGCGAGACCCATTGTCCACCCCAAATCGCGAGCATCACCAAAACGAATCCCAGAAACGAAACTTCCAGGACTTTGCCGGGACGCAAGTGGCGCAGATAAAAGCCCATCAACAGCGCAATTGGGATCGTCATCGCGATCGTAAACACGCCCCAAGGACTCGCCTTCAACGCGTTTACCACGATCAACGCACCTGCACCGAGCAGGATCACGATGATGCTGATGACCGCTGCGTAGGACACAAAACCGCCTACGATGCCGATTTCCTCCCGCGCCATTTCGGTCAGTGATTTTCCGTCCCGCCGCACCGAGAAAAGCAGAATGACAAAATCCTGTACGCAGCCGCCAAACACAGCGCCGATCAATATCCAGAGCGTCCCCGGAAGATATCCAAACTGCGCCGCAAGCACAGGCCCCACCAGCGGCCCCGGTCCGGCGATGGCGGCAAAATGATGCCCAAAGAGTACCCACTTGTTTGTAGGAACGAAATCGCGGCCATCCTCCAATCGCTCGGCGGGTGTGGCTCGCCGCGAATCGAGCGCGAGCACTTTCGCGGAAATAAATCTGCTATAGAAACGGTAGCCTAACGCGTATGCACAAAAAGCCGCGACTACCAGCCACATGGCGTTGATTTCCTCGCCGCGGTGCAGCGCAATCGTGCCCAGAGCCAGCGCGCCAACAACGGCAACGCCGAGCCAAGCCAGGATTCGGATGGATCGTGTCATTTTTATTGAGCCGAAGTCTCGCGGCGACCGCTTGCCTCCGGAATTTTATCGTGAAATAACTCCACTCGGACAAAGCCAAAACTTCGATCTCCGTGCTGGCTGAAATGAGCCTTCAGTGCCACCTCCGCGGGAAGGCTGTATTGATTGGGCTGATAAGCCGAAATCACCCACACGCGCTTGTACCCGGTGAAAATCTTATCCAGCAACTCAGGGCTCGGCCGCGACGGACGCAGCGTCAGTAATTCCAAATCCGTCTGCTCCGGAAACTCGTGAATAGGAGAACCAGTCACGTGAAACTGCACCTGATATTCATCGAATGCCAGTCTCTCTTCACTGTAGTTAAAGAGGACAGCATCGCTCGCGCGCACCTCTGCCAAGACATAGCGGGTCGCGTCTCTCCAATCGTCCGTGTGTTCGGCATCCGCGCGGCCGCGATAGTACGAGTATGTCCCACTCAGAGAAAGTCCAAGCACAACCATCAGAGCCGAGGCAAACAAGACGCGTGATCCAATGCGTATCAATGTGTCAGACCCGAGCAACACTAGCGGCGGAAGGCAAAAGATCAAGTAGCGAGGCTCAAAAACAGGCCAGCGGAGTGAAATGACCAGAACCAGCGCCACAGGCAGAACCAGCCAAGTGGACAGAAACCAATATTTCCAAGAATCTGCGGAATGCGATCTAATACCGCCAACCCCAGGCACCACGCTGATCAAGACCAGCGCCCCATACGCCAACAGAAGAAATGGGCTACCGTTTCCGGTCATATCGAGGGAAAGTTTGTACAGGTCTTGCAGCGTCGGCTTAGTGAGCCAGTGCAGTTGTGTCCGGTCAGAAGCAAACAGAAGGCTATAGGCCAAGGGAGAAACAAACAAACAGATAATCGAAACGCTGAGGAGGAATTGTTTCCAGGCAATCGCGCCCCGACGGAACGATAATGAGATCCACTGCGCCAGCAGCATCCAACCGCCGAACACTTGGGCGTACACCATGAGAGTGCTCAGCAGAATGTACGCGGCCCAGTGCTTGCGCGAAGGTTGTTCCAAACTCAACAGGAAAAACAAACAGGACATGATCGCCAGCAGCATGAACAGGCTGTAGGCGCGAGCCTCCTGCGAATACCGGATGTGAAAGGCATGTACACATAGCAACAGCGCAGCCACTCTTCCCGCTTTTGGTCCAAAAAGACGTGCCCCGAGCAGATAGATGGCGGGGATCGCAGCCACCCCCGCCAGCACTGACAGAGAGCGTATAACAAACTCGCTGCTGCCCAGCTTGATCCAGCCACGCAGAAGCAGGTAATACAAAACCATGTTCGCCTGGCGATGTGTGATGGCGCTCCAAAAAGCGTGCCAATCAAGCCGCGCCAGCGTCGCGCTCGCTGCCTCATCAAGCCAGAGGCTCTTGGTTCCCAGGCGGATGAATCTGAGGAGAGTGCCGATAGCAATGACGAATGTCAACCAGAGGCTGGACTCCAGAAGGCCTACGCCTGGGGTTCGGACCGTCTGAGAAGGATGCGCAGTCACGTTGCGAGAGCATAAACGATTCGTTGTGGCAGAGCAAAATGCTCTGGTGGCCGTCAATGAAGAATTACAATCGACTTTCTTGTACATTTGCCATGAACCATATGCTGTCAATTATCGTGTTGTCCGCTGCCTCCGGCCTCCCACCGCTGTGGCAACGAAAGTTGGCGGAGAACTCGCTGTCGCTTTTAGAGTTGGCTCTGACCCTGGTTGTGCTCGCAATGATTCTCCTCCGGCGCCAACCCAGGGCCGCACCGGTAGTCCTGCTTTCTATAGAACGATGGTTTGCCAGTCTGGCCCGAAGAAAGACGCTCTCGGTCGTCGCCTGCGGCATTCTGATGCTGGGCGTGCGCACCGCTCTGATTCCGGTCCTGGGGATTCCCGAACCGATTGTGCATGATGAGTTCAGTTATTTGTTATCCGGCGATACTTTCGCGCATGGACGCCTGACAAATCCCACTCATCCCATGTGGCAGCACTTCGAAAGCTTTCAGATCATTCAGCATCCGACCTACATGTCTATGTACCCGCCCGCAGAGGGGATTGTGCTGGCATTTGGAGAACGTCTCGGTCATCCGTGGATTGGACAATGTCTAATGGCGGCGGCTATGTGCTCCGCTCTGTGCTGGATGCTGCAAGGCTGGTTGCCTCCCGGTTGGGCATTGCTCGGCGGCGTGTTGATCGTGCTGCGCTTGGGTATTCTCAGTTATTGGACGAACACATATTGGAGCGCCTCAGTAGCCGCATTTGGCGGGGCACTTGTGCTCGGCGCCCTGCCACGGCTGAAGCGTCGTCCGCACATTAGTATCGCCGCAGCGATGGGTGTGGGTCTGGTCATTCTCGCCAACAGCCGCCCTTATGAGGGATTCATCCTCAGCTTGCCTGTGGCCGTAGCGATGCTGGCCTGGCTGCTGGGTGCGCGCCGCCCCGCGCTGTCCGTTTCGCTCGGGAAGGTAGTTGTTCCAATAACGTTGATCTTGGCATGCGGCGCCGCTGCCACCGGTTACTACAATTATCGCGTGACTGGAAACCCTCTGCTCATGCCCTACGTTGTGAATCGGCAACAGTACGCGCCCTCGTCCTATTTCATTTGGCAGGGCCCGAGGCCGGAGCCCACGTACCGGCGCGCCGTCATGCGCGACATGTATGAGCACGAATTCACGTTCTACCAAGCGGGACGAACGGTCTCAGGCTTTTTTCGCCATGCTCGATACAAGACTCGGCTCGCGTGGGCGGTTTTCCTCGGTCCTGCTATGACCATCCCGCTATTCGCATTTCCCTGGGTGACTCGCGACAAAAGAATGCGCTTTCCACTTTTTGCCGGCAGCGTGTTCTTGCTTGGTCTCGCGGTCGAAATTTGGACGTTCCCGCATTATCTGGCACCGGCCACCGGCCTGCTGTACTTGATCCTGATGCAATGCATGCGTCACATGAGATTCTGGCAATGGCGGGGGAGGGCAGTAGGGATTTCTCTAGTGCGCGCGATCCCCCTGATCGGCTGTGCGATGATTGTCATGCGGGTCGGTGCCCTCCTGGCGCATGCGCAAATTGAGCAGCCATGGCCTCGCGGGAATCTTGCGCGGGCAGGCATTCTAAGTACTTTGGAGCATTCCCCGGGAGAACATCTGGTCATCGTGCGTTATGGCCCAACCCACAACTTCGATCGCGACTGGGTGTACAACGCCGCGGATATCGACTCCGCAAGAGTGGTCTGGGCGTGGGACATGGGCGAACAGAATAACCAGGAACTGCTGCAATATTTTAAGAATCGAGACGTGTGGCTGGTCGAGCCCGATGAGTCTCCACCAAAAGTCTCTCCCTATCCCGGGACCGTCAATTGAGAACTGCCGAAGCGTCAGTCGCTTGCCCATGCTGGTGAGCACATGCGCCTCGTAATTGTGACCTGCCGCTCACTCTCCGTCGCGCTCACTGGTCCGCTGGCGCTGGAAGAGTGGCACTTTGCAAATAGAGCTCTGCGGCCAGCACAACAATGAAGCAGATGATAACTGGAAATACCAGGTAAATACGGCTGTTCCAAAAGTAGTGCCCCCCAAAGATCAGCAGAACGACCGGCCAGACGAACAGTAGTACGCAGCACAGTGCAGCAAGTTTCCCGCGGGCTCCCGCGATTTGCCCTCCTACAACCTGATCCATGACCAGGAAAATTGGCAGAAGCAGGATGGTCGCGTCTTGAAAATAATTGTATGGCGAAGCGGCTAGCGCGATTCCGAGGTATAGTGAAAAACCAACCGCGAGGTTCTTTGTGGAGCGAATCCATCGTGACGAGACAACGCCCAAGGCAATCAGGATCACCGACCCGATGGTGGAGTACAGACGTAGGTGATCTGCCCAACCTAGTCCCGCCAAAAACCCGCGCCAGTTCATCATGGAAGCCGGATTGACGTTGCCGTAGCCGTTGTGAAGATCGAAGCGGCGCACGAATCTGAAATATTCGATGATCTCCGAACTGCCCGTAACCATAACCGACACAAGCCCCAGAATAGCGAAACCGGCGATAAAGCCACCGATCAAACGGAACTTTCGAGAGACGAGAAGCAGCAAAGCGAGAATCAATACAATTTGAAACTTGACGGTAGCCAAGGCTAATACTAAGCCTGCCGCAAAATCACGCTTCTTCACGACCAACAGATATGCCGCAGTGATGAAAAACAGCATCAGAATTGAGTCCTGCCCCAGTGTCAAGCCGGCCAGTACGGGAGGAAACGCGAAGCCCAACAGGCCAAGATACGGTCTACGCGCAACCAACGAAACGCAATCGGCGAGGAGAATGGGCAACAACCCCAGCAGCGCTGTATTCAACAAGGTCCACACCACGAACGCCCGCTCGATTCTTAGATATGAAAGTGGGACGAGAGCCGCCGCCTCAAATGGAGGATGCAGATAGTATTCGGTGACTCTGCGGCCCAGAATAGATTGCAGAACGAGTTGCTGAGTCTCAGCTTGGTAGAGAGTCCGCCCGTTTCCTTCGCGGACGATAGTGGCGCCTACATAAAAGTTTAGGAAGTCCGTGGTCTCAATCCGCGCGTGGTCCGTTGATGGCACTAGAACGAGCGCCAATGCTATCTCGATAACGATAACTCCCCCGAGAATCGCTCTGCACTTCATGACCGCCGATGGTACCACCGCCGGTGCCTTTCGTTGCGGGGTGTTTGCCGACTGCTCAACGCGAAAGCGAGCTAAACGCGATCCGCTTTACCAAACAGAAAACTCAACCCCTCGGGAAAGCGCTTGGCCCACTCCGCTTCATTGTGGGATGCACCCTCGTCGATCTTTACCAGCAAACGGCTGTCATCCAGGCCCGCGCGGTGTAGACTTTTTTCGAGCTCGCGGACATCTTCGACAACTTGTTTGTCTTTATCCTCACGGCCAGCTTCCCGAGTTCCTATAGCCAGAAACACTTTCTCCGGCCATTGTCGAAAGGAACGGCTGTATTTCAGAATCCTTCGATTGGAAATAAACAGCGATGGACTTTCCAGCAATAAGCGACCAAATACTCCGGGCCGATCCATCGCGGTGTACAAGGAAATCAGCGCACCTAAAGATGACCCTCCCAGCCCCGTATTTTCAGGGCCTCGGGCGATGCGATACCTTTCGTACACAAAAGGCATGACCTCGCTCATCAAAAAGTCGGGATAGCGCTTGCCTTGGGGCCGGAGCACCGGTGGGTGAAACGAACGGTAGGGCAAGAACTCCTTGATGCGGTCACCCTGGGCATTGTCGATTCCGACCACGATCAGCGGCGGAATCACCTCTTGCCGGATCAGGCGGTCGGCAGTTTCGTCCACCTGCCATTCCACACCTGCAAAAGCCGTGGCGCGGTCAAAGAGGTTTTGACCATCGTTCAGATAAAACACGGGATAGTGTCGAGCGCCGTTCTCAGGTGCGTCATATCGCGGTGGCAGCCAGACCCGCAGCATCCGCGTGTTGCGAAATATGCGGCTGCGAAATTCGTGCAACCGAAGATCGCCGGTCACGGATTGATTCGGCGGTGCAACTTGCTCGTGAGCAGTTTCTTCCATGGTGAATATTAGGTGCGGGCGTCCGCGCTCGTGCTAGCGTAGCAACAAATCCGCCATCAGTTCCGGCGCATGGCAGCCGCGACCAAGAATGAGGAGAGCGCAGTAATGAGAACAATCAACGTCAACGACGAAAGGCACAAGATACACCAAGTCGCGAGCACGAACTTCTCAATGTAAGTCAGATAAAGAGCGAAACCCAACCCTCCCGTGGAAGCGATCAACAGCATGATAGGAGTTTCCGCCTTCGCGCGATAAAACGTAGACAGGGCGAGAAGCAAGCCATAACCAAGGATGCCAATCAGGGCGTCCGGAACTCCAAGCACAGTGGAGTAAATGCTGCGATTGACGATGTCGCAATTGAAACTGGTACCGAAATCACAATAGTTCGTTTGCGAAGTGCCATAGTGGTGATGCAGCGAAACCGATGACACCACGATCCCGGCCACGGCCAGAATGGCGATCAACGGAAAGACCCGTCGCGCGGCTGCGGTCATGGCAGGCTACATCCAGTTTCCTGACCCAGGAAATCCAACTCGTGCTCGCCCTCGACACGCGTGCCATCGGCAAAAATCCATGTCGGGAAGCGTTTGATGCCGGCTTGGGTACAAACCGGCTCGATTCCCTTCGAGCCTTTGATTCCACACTCAATATATGGAGCATACTGAAACGAGGAGCCGAACTTCTCTTTCTGCTCTTCACAGTGTGGACACCAAAAGGCACCGTACATTTTGGCTTGCTTGGCCGTCAGGCATTTCGCAAACGCGTCCAGGCGGCTGGTGCGCTTGTACCAAAGGAAGTAATATGCGGCCGCGAATGCAATGATGATCACGATGGCAATCATTATGTAACGCGTACGGTTTGGATTTGGCCGCTCCCGGCCTTCCCGCTTCTGTTGCCGTTTTCTGCGTTCTTGTGACATAGAGATAAATTCTTATACCACGACCCGTAGAGCCGATGGCAGCACATCCAGCGTCTCGCATTGTAATGTGAGTACCTCGCCATCCACCATCACATCCACGGGAGCATCCAAATGAAAATCAATTCGCTTCGCCTGCCGCCTTTCGGCAAGCGGATGATGGATGTGTGTTCCATCATAAAGCGTAGGTAAGTTGCGAATCAGACCCAGCCGGCCAATGGGGCCCCAACGCACATATTCGATGAGGCCGTCGTTCACTTCAGCATTGGGTGCGATCATCATAGTTCCGCCGGTAAACTTGCTGTTGTTGAAGGTCAGAAACAGGCAACGACGGCGATCGATCTCTCCTTCACCATCGACTCGCAAAGGAAAAGGGCGCCGCCGGAAGCGAGCCAGGGTAATGAAGATCGACGATTGATAACCAAGTTCTCCCCACCCGCTGAACCGGCGAGCGCGGAGGGTCGCAACGTCCGCGGCAAACCCCATCGACAGTAAATTGATGTAATGCAGAACTCCTTGCGTGTGGCGCAATCGCAAAACGTCGCATGGCTGCGACCGCCGGGCGAGTATTGCCTCGATCGCGTACTCCACTCCGCGGTCGGTGAATTCGCGTAGAAATGAATTGCCCGTTCCGAGAGGGAGAAATGCCAGCGTGACAGGCTCGTCAGAATCCCGGCGCGGAAAGAGCCCGTTGACGATCTCATACGAAGTTCCATCCCCGCCCACGGCGATAAACCTGCGATACCCGCGGCTGTAAGCTTCGCGCGCAAGCTGCGTTGCCTGCTCAGGGCCCGTCGTTTCGACTACATCGAGCTTGACTCCGCCGGCTCGCAATCGATCGAGCGCCGCTGGAACGAGTTTGCGACACCGCCCTCCACCCGCAGCCGGATTCACCACGGCAAGGAAACTGTCGGTGTTGCTCACAACTCGACCACAGCCGCACGGCCGAGAACTTTGCTGACATCCTCAGCCAGTTCGGTGCGCTTGATTTTCATGGACGCGGTGCGAGGGAAATCCTTGCCGCACATCACATATCCGCCAATTCGCTTAAAGTCCGGCAGCCGCCGGTTACGCGCAATGATTTCCTGCTTCAGGACCTCAGTAAATTCCTGATTCTGCTCCAGCCGCAGCAGGAGAACCAGCATCTCGCGACCGAGACTTTTTGCCGGCCACAAATAATTCGAAGCGAAAATGCAATACTCTTTCACCGGCAGCCCGTCGAATGCATTTTCGATATCCTCGGGATAAATATTCTTGCCGCCTTCGGTCACGATCATGTTCTTCTTGCGCCCGAAAAGCTGCAGGTGGCCGTTGCCGTCAAAGCGCCCGAGATCGCCTGTGACCAGCCAGCCGTCCACAATCGTCTGCGCCGTCAACTCGGGATCGTCCAGGTAGTGCGACATCACAGTCTTGCCGTGAACCGCAACTTCGCCGATGCCATCGGAATCGGGATTCAGAATACGCAACTCGACTCCCGGCAACGGCTTGCCCACAGTGTCAGCCCGAAAAGGTTTCAGGTCGTTCAGCGTCAGCGAAGTGCCGGCTTCGGTAAGCCCATATCCGTTGGCAACCGGAATGCCGAGATCGTAGAAAAATTGCAACGTCGAAGGCTCGACGAAGGCGCCGCCGGTAAACATCGCCCGCAATTCTCCGCCGAATCCCTGATGAACCCCTGACAGAAGTTTGCGGCTCAAGCCAACCTTCGGACGCGCGCGGGTAAGAGACTTATTGAGCGCGATCATTCGATAGAGCAAGAAACGTTTGCCTGCGGATAGTTCGTCGAACTTGGCTCGCAGGCCTCGTTCCAGATTTTTCAGAATCATGGGAACAAGCGCGACGTAGGTAATTTTGTAGCGAACGAAAGCATCGCGCACAAATTCTGGCCGCAGCGTGCGCAGGTGGATCACGCAAGCGCCACAAACGAACGGGCCAATGAAGCCAACCATAAAATCAATCGCGTGGTTAGTCGGCAAAATGCTAAGGTAGCGAACTCCTGGCCAGAATGGGTACCATGCCGTCAGCGACTTGCATTGCTCTAAATAATTATCATGCGTGAGCACGCATCCTTTGGGCTGCCCGCCAGTGCCGGAGGAATAGACGATGCAGGCTACATCCGCCCTCCCTCGCGAAACAAATCCAGGATCGCCTTTGCGGCGGAAATCTTCCCAGCGATAGGCCCCGGCAAGATCGGCGCCCATCGGGCGCTTCCGTTACCAGTACCTTCGCCAGCTTTTGATTCTTGAACTCCGGCGACTGCATCATCGCGCGCCAAAGATAATATTCAACGATCAGGAACTTCGCCTTAGAATGCGTCAGTAATTGCAAATGCTCGGCCGCCGTGAGCTTGTAATCGAGCGGCACGAGCACGCCCCCGCGATAAAAAACCGCATACGCCGAAATCAGCCACTTCGACTGGTTCGTCATGATGATCGCGGCACGATCACCAAAATTAAATCCAGCATCCTCGAGCGCGCGTGCCAGCGGCAGCGCCACTTCTTTGAAGTCAGAATAGGTAAGGCGCGTCTTCTCGCGATCGCGGTCCGCCTCGATCAGGCAAGTTTCGTTTGGCCAGCGATCCAGCGCATCCCGCAGAGCTTCGCCCAGACAAGTGTATTGGTCGAGATTGAGCATTAAGAATAGAAGGTCATGTTTGACTTCACCGAGAGACTGGGAACCGAGAACCGTGAACTGAAAACTGAATTCTTCCTTCCACCCGCCAAATCACAATCGAACTTGGATGCGCTCGGCCAACGTTCTGAAATCCGACACTCCCTGCAATTCATAATCCGGCAACTCAATATGAAAATGATGCTCCAACCGAGTTAGCAGATCGAGTGCCTGCAAGCTGTCGATGCCCAGCGTCTTGAAAAAGTCGTCATCCGGAGTAAGCTTCTCCCGCGGCACTTTGAAATGCGCGGCTGCGAGATTCAAGATTTGTTCTAGCGTTTGATTGGATGCGGTCATAATCTAATCACTTCAATTGTCATCCCGAGCGACGCGAAGGACCTATGCATTTAGCGAAATACTAAGGTAAATACGGCTGCGCCTCTTCGCTCTCCACAAACTTTCTCAAACCCGCTTCCACTGCCGGCTCAACAAAGAGCTTGCAAAAAACATCGATTTCCTTCCGCAACTCTTCATACGGAATAGGCTTGATAAACTTCTTGGCCGCAATTGCAGTACGCCGATCAAACTTCCCGAGCTGAGCTGCAGTTGCTCGCGCCACTCTCAGCGATTCGCCTTCCCCCACCACCTGGCTCACCAATCCAACCTGCTGCATCTTGGTGGCATTAAAACTACGTCCGGTTAGCAGCAGATCGCGAACCACAGCATTTCCCAGATCGCGTTTCAGACGCGGAATCCCGCCAAAACCTGGAATCAATCCCAGTCGCAGCTCTGGGAAACAGAATCGAGCCATTTTGTCGGCGATAATCAGATCGCACACCAACGCCAGCTCAAATCCACCACCGAACGTAACTCCGTGCACCGCCGCGATAGTAGTCAATGGCGAGGCGTCAATCACGTTCAGCACGCGGTGAATGCGCTCAAGAAAATCGCGGACACCCCGGGCTGCATCCTTCCGCTCTATTTGCTGGGAGCGCCAATGCAATTCCCGCAGGTCCGCCCCGGCGCAAAAACCAGCCTCGACTTCGCTATAAATAATAAGCGCGTGAGCCTCGTCGCTCACAGATTCGAAAACCTTAACAAACTGTTCAAGCTCTTCCAGAGTGAGCGAACCGATTTCGTTGCACGGCGTACGATGCAGCGCCAGTTCGACTACGCCGTTCTTCAGTTCCCACGAGAGTGCCTGACCGCGAAATGATTCCATGCCCTGCCCGGTTTCCTCTGTGATCCTTAGTGTCCTTAGTGGTTGACGCCTTTCACCGGACTCATGAAGCCTGCTTCACCCCATACATCTCTTCAATCTCTTCCTTCAAGCGAGCCGCAATCAAATCCCGCTTTAACTTACCGTTCCCCGTCAGCAACCCATTTTCAATCGAGAACGGCTGAGTATAAACATAGAAAGCCCGCACCTGCTTGTAGTGCGGCAAACCCGGATTCACTGCATCAAGCGCAGCCTGCACCCGCTCCCGCGTCACGTCTCCAGTCACAACCGCCGAAAGATATCCTCGCCCGTTGCCGACTAGCACGACCTGCTGCGCTCCGGGCAAATTCCGCAGAACTTCTTCTTCGATCGGCTCCGGAGCAATGTTGTGGCCCGAGCCCAGAATAATCAGATTCTTTATGCGTCCGACAATTCGCCAGTTCCCTCCAGCGTCCACCTCGCCCTGATCGCCGGTATGAAACCAGCCGTCGCGCAATGCCCTCGCAGTCTCTTGCGGGCGATTCCAATAGCCCGGAAAAACATTCGGCCCGCGCACGACAATCTCGTCGTTCTCCCCCAACTTCATCTCTACGCCGTCGATTGCGGGGCCCACCCGCCCCGGCTCGACGCGATGCGGATCGTCCATGGTGCAGATCGCGGTCGTCTCGGTCAATCCGTAAACTTGCAGCACCGGAATTCCCAGCATCATGAAATAAAGTTGCGTCTCCATGCAAAGCGGCGCCGAACCGCAGATCAGAGCCTTCAAATGCGAACCAATCATTTTCTTGCGAATGGTCGGAAACACCACAGCCTTGGCCAACGCCAGCCGTATCGAATCCGCAAAGCTTGCCCGTGCTTCCTTCTTGCGCACCCATGCGCCTTTGGCTTGACTGTAAATACTGAGGACCACGCCGCCAGTCGTCCAAAGCTGTTCGTCGACAGCCTTGCGCATCCGTTCGAGAAGCGCTGGAACGTTAAGAAAATAGTCGGGCGCAACGGTCCTCATATCGCTCGCAATCTTGCTCAAGTCCGCGTTCAGCGAAAGCAAGTTGCCCCGCAAAAGACAAGTCAGCAGCATGATCCACGACCCCGCAAAACAAAACGGAAGATAATGGAACACGCGATCCTGGCCCGCCTTGTGCTCCATTAACGCATCCAGCCGACCGGAAGTACAACCCAGCATGTGGCCGACGTTGCCTGCCGTCAGGACAACCCCTTTCGCCTCGCCAGAAGTGCCGGAAGTGTAAATAATCGTGACCGGATCAGAGTCGGCGAGCAGTGCTTTATCATCCGGGTGCCCCACCCTTTGCGTTCCTCGCAAAGGGTGGGAGTCGCCAGAAAATACATCCTCAAGAAGCGCTTGCGACGGTGCCTCCGGCCAGTTCTCCACCATCGCGTCGCGGAGCATTGCATCCCCGCAGACAATCAACGCCGGAGAGCAATCCTTCATCATAGCCACGAGTTCCGCCGGAGCCTGACGCGCATAAAGCGGCACCACGATCAATCCCTCAGCCATAATCGCCAGGTCCATCGCAACCCAGCGAATGCTGTTGTCGGCGAGTAAAGCGCACCTGTCGCCCCGCTTCAGTCCTCGGGAAGCCAAAAACTCTCGCGCCTGCGCGACCATCCTGAGCAGATCGCGCCCGCTTGCGACCGATGAACCTTGCTGGTTTTGTTCGCCGCCAAGCTCCCGTAAGACAACGGTCTCTCCGACCAATGCGAGCCGCGCAAAAATGTCATCGAGAAAACTCAATTGCAAGCTTTCCTCTGGGTCATTGTGTCTTTGTGCAAAGCGCTTCAGCTATAGGCTTCTACCAAACTATGCAGCCCCGTACTCATGGGCGGCAAATAATCTTGCCAGCCCCACTCTCCCTTGCGCGTCGGAAACTCGGGATACCGCTTCTGCACTTCTTCCTCGAAATACACACCCATGCGCGCCATCACTTTCAAATTCCGCACCACAGTCCGCCCGATCCCATCAGCGATTCGCTCACCTTCCTGACTCAACTTGATCAGCGCCGCCAACAGCTTTGCTTCCAGATCAACGTCATCCACATTCATGAGCAGTTCCTCATGGCCACGCTCGCGCATGAGATTGCGAATGCGTTCATCCATCGTGATCCCCGCCGACGGCACGAGCGCCGGCATCGACGTCACAATCCCGTGATAGCGCGACGACGCCATCATGTGGCAGGCCCGCAGCACACTCACCAGTTCGTACATGTTGTAGTCTTCAGAACTGAGTACCGGCACGCCTCCCAGCTTCTCTGAAATTCGTCCCGCGGGACGCGCATCCAGCCGCTCCGTTGCCGCTAAAATCACGAACACTTTGTGCTGTTTTCGAAACGCATCCACCGCATTCGCGATCGCCGTCAGATAGTGCTCGTAAGCGCGATCAGCCTCCGGCCCCGAGTTGTGAAAGTAAACCGAGCGGTAGTGGCTATCCTTATATGCTCCCACCAACCCGTGCAGCGCGAATTTGGCCACCGAAGCCTTCACCGGCCATTCAAAAGGATTAATCGGACACACCACCAGCACGGGCGTGCTTCCATCCCATCCAACTTCTCGCAGCACCTTCCTGCCAAATTCCGCAGGATGCGGCTCAAAAGTCCAGGCCGTGTCTGTACCCAACTCATTGGGCACGCCCAACTCGCGCAGAATAGTGCGCGATTCCTCGTTCCGCGTGATTACTAGCGAGTTCTGACAATAGCGGGCGCACATTTTTGCGACCACCGGATCCATGTGCCCAGCCTCGGCCCCGTAGCCCACCGAGAGTTTGTTCTGCGCCGCCGCAATGCCCAACGATCCAATCATCATCGTGGTCAGAGCGTTGGCGAACTTGCTCTTGAACATCGATCCTTCACAAGCCACCACGCCGTGATGTTTCGGTACTTCGTCGGACAAGAAAGGCGGAAAGATATCCGGGAGATGCACTTGCGCCGTACTCTCAAAATACCCCTGAGAGAATTTAGGAACCTGCGTCATCACACTGAACGCGACCCGCTCAGCGCCAAGAATATAACGCAGCTGTCGCAGCATCTCCTCCACGCGCACGTCCGATCCCATGTTGCGCGTCCCGTTATACCCGGCGAACAACAGCTTCAGCTTTTCCCCCGGCCGCCATGGCTTCCCTTGGCCCACCATCCACCCAGCTTTTGACTTCTCAATCAGAGCGCTGACCCAGGCTTCAAGCACTAAGTCCATCATGCCGCGGACCCTCCGATCTTGGCCGGCCAATCCTGATACCGATAAGAAAAGTTTGTCTCCCGGCTGAACTTCAGCAAAGGATAACTATATTGCGAGAACGGGATCGGCCTACTCCCCAACTCAGAAGTCACACGCGTGTTGTCGAACACCGTATTCCATATCAGGTACGGCATGAACACTTTCATCAGCGACGCTCCGTGAGCGATCGCGCCCGAACGATTTGCCAAGGTATTCACTGTCCCAGAGAAAGGCCGCTCCAGCACTGGCACAAACACGGGCGCACGTTTCTGTTGTGCCGCCGCCAGTGCGGTGGTCAATTCACGAAACGTCTGCGACTCCCGTCCGGACGAAAGATGATAAGTGTCGTACTGCGGATTGTCTTTCTGATGCAGCTTCGCAATTGCATCCGCGACAAAATCCACATTCACAATATCGATTTTGTCATTGGGCCGAAACGGAAGGACCGGCAAACCTGCCAAGAAAACGAATGCCCTCACCATATCGAACTGCGTAGTCTCTGCCCGCCGACTGTCGCCCAGCACGATGCTCGGCCGGAAAATCGTAATCGGCACTTCGGGCAGCAATTGCCGGATCATGTGTTCGCAGAACTTCTTGGTTCGTGCATACGGATCATAATCCGACCGCTCCCAATCGATCGACTTATCCTCCGTGACCACTTCATTCTTGCGTTTCCCCGCCACGGCAACAGTGCTCACGTGGCTGAAACGGCGCAGCCCGTGATAGTGATGCACTCGCATGGCAAGCTGCAGCACTTCGAGCGTCCCTCGCAGGTTCACATTCAGACAGCTTTTCTCGGATTTCCGGTTCAACGACGCCGCACAATGAATGACCGAATCAGTCGTGTGAATCAAGCGATCGTAGTCATCCCGCCCCAACCCAAATTGTGGCGAGGTCAAATCCCCGCGAAAGATCCGAATGCGCGTCTGCAGGTATTCGTAGAAGCGCGAGAAGTCCAGATGCAGCTGCAGGGCATGCCACAAACGCAACTCCGCTTCATGCGGATCACGCGCTCGCACCAGCACGTTCAGCGAAGCCCCGTGCTCCTCCAGCAGATTGGCGGCGACGTGCCCGCCGATGTATCCGGTGGACCCGGTCAGGAATATCGCCACGTTGCCCCGTTTGTGCCTGTCTTAATGGCTTCTCCGTTGCTCTCGGACTCCGTCAGTTGGAAACTCCGCGACGGCCGCGCTTCCAGAGGACGCCCCTCAATCAACGGATAAGTCCATCGCCGCAGCGCCGGAATATGAATGTTGATCCAGTACTCCCACCAGTCGATGCTGCGCGTATCGTAGCCAAAGTTCGCCCGCTCTTCCGGCACCAGCGCATAAGCCAGCTTTTCCACATTCTCCGCCACGAAATCATGCTCGTTCAGAAGAATAAAGGGCTCAAAGAGTTCAATCAGCTTTTCAACTTTCTCCAGATTGCGTTCCGCCCGCGCCAGTGGCGCCTTGCGTAAAGGCAGCGGCGAAACAATCCGCCGAATGGACTTAATGATCGCCTTCTGCGCCGGGGCCGACATGCGCTCGTAGCGCTGCTTCGAAACTGGGATCGCATCGAAGCGCAGCCGCAGCCAGCTTTCCATACCTTCTAGCGCGCGGTAATGCTTGCGGTGCGCCAACGAAGTCAGCTCAATCGACCGCCGCATATCGCACGGATTTGTCACCGAAGTTGCCAGCTGATAGATCTGCGCGTTCCGCCGTTCCGCGATCGCAGCCGCGATCAACGTCATGCCGCGGCACACCGAATCCACCGGAATCACGTCCAAACGCTTGCGTTCGTTCGAGGGCAATTGCCGGAAATAAGTCCCCAGCAAATACGAGAGAGCCGCAGAAGTATTGATGCCTTCATTCCAGCCGAGAAATGGCTTCTCCACCGAAGTTTCCACAATCGCCGGACGCACCATGGCAATCGGCAAACCCGCGCCATACTCGTGAATCAACGACTCCGCCAGGCTTTTGGTCAGCGTGTAGGTGTTCGGCCAGCCCAACTCGTTCGCGCGCTTCTTCCCCGCTTCAGTCAAATAGTTTCGCAGCCAGCGCACCCGGTTCTTGCGAATCTGATTCTCCAGCGCCGCGCCTTTCAAATCTTTTGACGCGTGCTCTTTCTGTACCGCCTGCTGCCGCAATTCCTCCGTAACCTCGGCGCTCTCTGCTTTCACCGCTGCCTGCCTCACCAATTCGTGCAGCGAGCGCCACTCCGCGTCAGCATCAAAATTCGCCACTCCCGCCGGAGTGTAATTCGGCCGCAGGGTTTCGCTGACTCGACCATCCCGCGTCCCGGCCACGTAGCACGTCGAGAGGTGCAACAACCCGGCATGATCGGACTTGCGCACAAACTCGACCACGCTCACCGCCGCATCCACGTTGGTCAACAAAGCATCGCGCAGGTCAGGATTAAAATCCGTCAAACCCGAACTGTTGACGATGAGATCCAGATTCCTGCGTAAGGCTTGAGACACACCCGGCGCTAAACCAAGATCCGGCGCCGACACATCGCCTTCCACAATCTCCACGCGCTCGCGCAGGAATCGCGCCAGCCCCGCGCCGTAGCGCGTATACAAGGGATCGAACACCGGCGACTCTTCCACCAACTTTTCAAACCGTCCCTGAGCCGGATTCGACTTCTGCCGCCGGATTAGCAAATAAATGCGCCCGATTTCCGGCAGATCCATCAGCAGGTTGACCAGCCAAACCTTTCCGATGAACCCAGTCACTCCAATCAACATCACTTGCTTACCCGCCAGCGCGGATCGAACCGAAAGCGGCTCCGTCTGGCGTCCGCCGGAGAAGTGCACAATAGGACGCTCCAACACCGGCAATTGTCGCTGCGCCGGAATCACCGCCGCCTGTAATGCATCGGCTCCTGACAAACCAGAATCGGCGAAGCCGAGATCTCGAGCCAATTGATCCGGAGCTCGCCTTCCATCCGGCCCCGCTCCTGTAATCCGCGCAAACACCCCGCGAGGACGAATCACCGGATCGAGCAATCTTCCCGTCGCCATGCCATCGCGAAATTCCAGCCGATTCGCAATCACCCAATTCGCGCCCAGATGCCGCGCCAGCGGCCCCATCACATGATCCAGTCCCTGGCTGACCAACACCACATCAGCGCCCGAATCGATCAATCCCTTGAGCTCATGGACTCCTTCGGGCTTCAACTGCGGCTTCAATTTGTACTGGAAATACTCCTCGCCCAGCAGATCCAGGCGGTCACGGCTGACTCCGCGCAGCACCGTGTGCACCACCCGCGTGGCAAACACCCGGTTCGCCGCATATAAAAAAGGACGCAGCAGCGCCATCACCAAAACCAACCCCCGTCGCATCCAGCGTTCAGTGAACGTCTGCCCGTTCCAGGTAAAGAACGCAATCGGACGCACGGTAGTCAGCTCGAGCAGGCTACCCTCCACCCGCCAGTAAACCCGGCCCCCACCGCCCGAATTGTGATTCGACTTATTCAAAACCGCGATTCGCCCTCAACGCCCGTGGGTGCCAGTCTATTCCCTAAATTGTGGGCAAACACCCTATTGTAAACAATAGCGGCCAAAGGACGAAGCTTAAGAAGTATCGGAGGAAGGATTCATCGCTTCAGGGGCCCGCTTCACCCAAAACAAAAGGCCGCCAACCTTGGCGGCCTTTGATATTTCCTTCGAACAACCGAGAAACTTCCCGAACTTAGTCCCCGAGCACGGGCTCGCCCACTTCCGGCCTAGGCTTGGACCCAGTCAAGGCCCCCAGCGGGATAAACCCACTCTCCGAGACCACCGGCTTCTCCTGCAACACGACCTCGCGGTACAGAGCAGCCATACGCGCGTTGTAAGCCGCATCGTCCTTCTGTGGACCGCGCGCGTTGCTTCCTGAAGCCTGAAGCCCGGCGCCCGCAGCCGCCTGTTTGGCATCGCGCGCTCGCTTCTTCTCTTCACCGGAGTTCTTGGCGATGCCCAGTTTATCCAGATCATGCTGCTCTTCGTTAGTCACCAGTTCGTCCTTCAGCAACAACGAGTGCGCCGACGATTCCATCTTCACGTTCTTGCCGCCCGCGAAGATTTCATGCCGTCCATGCTCCTCGTACCACTTGGTAAGCGTAGCCGTCATGTGCATCTTCTCGATAATGTTCCGCCAGCCCACGCCCGTGTTGTACGCGCAGAAAGAAATTTCGCCTTCCTGCGTAGCATAAGGAATAATGCACTGCTCCGTCCGCCGGAAATCGTAGTTGAACAGATCCTGAAACCACATCCCAGCGATGAACAGGAAATTCCACCGGTCCTGCCGCCGCTTCATCACGTCATCAATCGTACGGTCGGGACCAACCTTGCCGTAATTCTTCCCGGTAGCATTAAAGTTCTTATCGAACTTCTTCAAAAGATCCATCAACTTGAAATGCGTCGGCGACTGGAACGGATCGTAGTTCTTCATCAAACACAAAGCCATCCCCACGATCGTAAGAAACTTCCCGCGCGCCGCATCATTGACCTTCTGAATATCCTTAGCCAGCTGATCGCCCTTCAAGAAAGCCGTAACCGGAACCGCCTCCTTGGTCTCCTTATCGATCATTACCGCCATCCCCGTCCCGCAATTCGGATGGCAGCCACAGGACAATTGACCCCAGTTGTTCTTCGGATCATCCACGTGCATCAGGTCGGCCCAATCGCTGAAGGTTCCCATGAAGGAAATCGGAAACCAATCGCGTGAAGGCTCTCCCAACCCAGTTTGATTCTTCACATCGTGAGCCAGGTGAGACAACGTGTAGCGCTGCGCTTCGCGGCGGTCGTCGGTTACAGCTTCGTCGCGGCCGGTAAAGCTTACCGGCTGAAAGGACAAGAATCCGATTCGCTTGGGATTGTCCAGTGCAAACTTGATGATGCGTCCCACCTGCTCGTTGTTAATTCCATTTACGATCGTCACCACCGGAACGATTTCCACTCCGGCGGTGTGCAGGTTTTCGATTGCCTTCAACTTCACATCGAACAGGTTGCCGACTTTGCGGTGCGCATTCGCCGCGTTGCCGATTCCATCGAATTGCAGATACGCATAACGCATTCCAGCTTCAGCAGCTTGCTGCGCGAACTCTAAACTCTTCGCGAATTCAATTCCGTTAGTGGCGGCTTGCACGCTGTTGTATCCCACTTTGCGGGCATAGCGAACGGCATCCAAGAAATACGGCGACAGAGTTGGCTCGCCGCCAGAAAACTGCACCGACATCTGCCGTTTCGGCTTAATCGTGATCGCGTTGTCGAGCATGGTCTTGATATCTTCCCAGCTCAACTCATGCACGAATCCAACCTGGTTGGCGTCCATGAAGCAGGGGTCGCACATCATATTGCAACGGTTGGTTAGGTCGATGGTGAGAACCGAACCGCGTCCATACTTCACCGTGCTCGATCCGTGGTGGTGCAGCTTCTCGTCGTTGTGCGCCACAATGTCGCGGCCCGGGAATACTTCTTCCAGATGCCGCGAGAAGTCGGTATCAATCGACATCACATCTTCGAAGTGACCATGCTTCTCGCAATCTTTCACCATCAAAATCTTGCCGTCGCGCTCAATAATCTGGGCTTTGATCTCGCCCACCTTTTCATTGCTGAGCACTTCGACGGGCAATTTGCCGTCGAGAATCTGCTGGCGAATCTCCGGCACACACTTCGGACACAGCGAGTCCGTCGTTCGCGGCCAGCCGAGCGGAGGCTTAGTCTTTTCATACGACTTGAGCAGAGGCTTGTCGGACCACTTGGGCTTGGGAGAAGGGTTCTGTTTAATCCGATTCAGGCGCTCGAATACCGCCCATGCGCCCGTAGCGGCGACTGTAACGGCTTTCTCCACATACTTCACTGGCTTGTGCATGTCCTCTCGCTTTCCACTGCTTGGGATTATGGCAAGTCAGGCATCTGCCACTTTTCCCTGGGTGAAACTCCAACTCAATTCCCAAAAAGGTTGAACCTGTAGAGCCTACCCCTTTTGACCTTCACTCCCGAACCTGCACTCCTGAAATCACCGGAAAAGGCCTTCTCGATAGACCCCTCCCTAGGTTTCGTTGTGTAACTATCCTATTGAAGACAAGCAGCCCTGACACGCATAACCCAATGAAAGGGGCAAAATTGGGGTTTAGCGGTGGAATGGCGCATTGGACGGACGTAAGTAATTGAAAAGGAAAGACAAGTGTGGCATCTTGGGCCGCGTGCGGGGGTCTATCTGGACACTACAAGTAATGTCGTGCAAGAACCAGAGATTGGGCATAGCATCGAATGCGCTATGGGATGCGCAAGCGCGGCTCTTATCCTTAAGGAGTGAGCAACCTTACCAATCGGATGGTTCTGAAGGCCACGCTCAACGGGCGCCAATGCAAGGGAGTGCAATCATGAGTATAACGGCAATCAGTCCGGTTTCTTATCTCGCCGCAGCCTCTTTGGTCAATATCGGACAACCTCAGACGCCAAGTCCCTCGCAAGAAGACACCCAGAAAACCAAGACCCCGGATGTGTCATCTTCGAGCCCTTCGCCTTCGGGTAGCTCGGTCGCGGTGCAAGCCTTTACAGCCTTTCCGCCAGCTGTCCAGCCGATCGCCAGCCTCATTCCGGCCAGTGATCCACAGCAGACCCTGCCGCCAGACCTGAGCCTGGATTCGACTGGCTTTACGCCGCAATGGTCGGGCCTCACGGTGGATGTCTACGCTTAGCACCGGTTAGAGCCTGAAGACACAACCCCTCAGCCACCCACTCTGCGAAACGGCGATCCCGGCCTTCCACTCAGAACCGCGTTACCTCATCCGCCGGCACTTCTTCCACACCGCCTTCGCCCTTGGTGGCTTCGACAACTTGCGGACGCAGCGACTCATCCCCGGCGAGATAGACGTGCGTCTCCCCCGCTAGAACGTGGATCCGTACGATATTCGCTCCGCCACGGCCCACCGCGGCATGAATCTCGTGAATTGACTTAGCACCCTTCAATTTCAGCTGCCAATATTTGACTGACATATTTCACCTCGCGTTGGTTAGTTCGGGCAGCTTCGGCTGCGCCCTTCAATTTCGACGTACTCGGCCTGAGCCTGCGTAATGTTCACGTTGCCAGGGCTGAGCGTGTAGTACAAAGCGGTAATCCCCGTTTCCAGAAACGCCGAAGGATAGGTCCACGTGATTGGGTCAGGCGCGGGCCGCAGATACAGCATCCCCCAGCCGCCGCCAGGGGTCGTGTAGCAAATGAGGATACGGCGAATCATCACAATGTTGGTTCCCTGGTTCTGCACGTAAACCAGCCGATTGGCTCCCGACTGCACAATGGACACAACAATGGTTTGATATCCCTGAAAATTGTTTTCGCAAGCGTTGCAGGCCATTTCGATACTCCTCTCGTCTTAAGCACAAGCGTCAGAACACGGTGCGCGGACTCGGAGCTGCCAATCGGCCCAGGCGGCCAATCCCGCATCGAGAGTCCACGCGTTTTGAGGATAGTGCGGCCTCCAGCCCGATCGTTTCAGCGCTTTCCTCAGCCAGGAGACCGCAGAAAAACTCCGATCTTGGGCTAGCGCAGTGCTTCAGTGTGTGCGTGAGAACCAAGATCTCGTCGGCAAAGTGGAACAAACGCCGTCGGTTTTTAGCCGCTGAGCGGCGTAAGAATGCAGCCCACGGCGCAAGCCGTGGGTAACGTACCGTCGGATGATTAAGGGTTTTAGCTGCGAGTCGGGAGCTGGACAGGTGAACGCCGGAGAATGGAGAACCGCTTTAGATTTGCACTCAGAACGGAATGGGCCAGCCGACTTCTAAATGCCGCCCGTTGCCTAGCGGCAGCAAAGCCCATACTGCTGCCAAAGCCGAAACCACGGGCTATGCGCCAGCAGGTCGTCGTGCCTTCGATTCGCAGCCGAGATGTCGCTTGCGTTCAGCGGCCGGGTATCCGGCGCCGCGTAGACGCGCTCCAGCCATTCGATCTCGGTAATGGTCCGTTCAGCGTCCATCCCACAACAATATCTACCAGAACCACGGCGAGGTCAATCCGCCCCGCCATCTCCAAAGACCCTGACTCACGGATTCATCTTCCCCCAGCCGATCCGCCACCCACCCCTGCCACAGTGTGCAGACGCTCGCAGGGCAGTGTAAGCGCGGACACTCCTGTCCACCGCCCTCAACCTTGGCCGTCTTGGTCCTGACTTTCGGCCTCCGTGCTGCATCACATTGCACAGCGCAAACCACTGCTCGTTCCGACCTGGGAACAAAGTACGGCGAGTGTGACAGACGAACTTGTCGGGTTGGGCCGGGTCCCATAGGCTGCGCTAGGGCCCGTGGTGTAATGGGCGCACATTAGCCTGTCCAGCTACAAGGTGCGGGTTCGAGTCCCGCCGGGTCCACAGCGTTCCCTGGCTTTGGTAGGGGAGCTGACGGGGAGTCTGAGGGCAGGCAGACTCCTCAAGTAACCTTGACTTCCAATCTACGTTTCCCGATAATCAGTTTGTAGCTGGACAGGTTACGCCCCGGGCCGAAAACGTCCCGGGGTTTTGTTTTTGGAGTACGAAAAGTGGGGGCAGCGCATCGCGATTCTTTCTTTGAATGGCGGCACGGTGGTCGTTTGGCGTTTGCTTCGTCGCCTCCCACCCTTCCGCAAACAACGCGGAAAGGATGGGGCACCCTTTGTTATTTGTGATTTAGATTTGCAGTAGGAATGGGGCCCGCCCCCTCACTTGGTTTCGTGCATGATTGAAAGTTGGGTGAATGGGTGGGCCGCTCGCCCACCTGTTACAGCCGGAGAAGGCATTCAATGATGATTTCTGCCGCTCGGTCTACCGTAGCGTGCATATAGGGTATCAATCGCTTCCTACCTATTAATATACAAATCTCTACGTCCCCGTGGCGACCTACAAGATCTGGGCGTAGAGCGAAGACGAGTGATCTGGGCGAGTCGCTATGCTCGATGCGAAGCGCCAAAAGTTCCCGGCTGTACCGTACCGAAACCCGCAATGCCTCTGTCTGTGGATCGAATGGGGGGAGAGAGACAGAGACTCCGTCGCGGCTCACGGCGCATCTGATTTGGGTGTGCGCCGACACCGCATTAAAAGCTGAGACCTTGGGCCTCCATGCGGCCACGAATCTCGTCCCAGAGCGCGTCTGTGCGAAGGGGTCGGGTCTTTTCTCTTTCCCTTGTATTCGCATTCTCCGCGACTTCGGCGCGAAGATGATCTGGATCGCTGTAGGCGGCAGCGGCTTCCCTCGCCCAGCGCTCGTCCGCCTCAAGGAGGGCCCCGTCGCCCACGTCTGCAGGCCCTAAGGGCTTAAGAGAGCGTCCAGTTGCCCTACCCTTGCGCTCCTTGCAGGGATCGAAGCAAGCGACATCGGTCATTGATGGTCCGTAGGCGTCGCCGCTGTCGCCGGGGAGCCAGCCCCTTGCTGAGCGCCGACGCGCTCGAGCTTTTCCGCATCATGGAGCAGTTGTTTGACGCACTTGTCGGCCACGTCCGCACTGGCTCCCTTGTACTTGGCCCCCTTACTCTCCTGTGTGTTAGTCCAAATCACGTCGCCCTCGGGGTTTACCAGGCGTACGGAGACAGTCGTGTCACGAAGTGTCTCGGTGTGCGCCGCGGAGTCGCTTATCGCGCTCCCTCGAGCCGCGGTGCTCTCACCGTATGAGTGCAGCTCCTGCGAACTCTTCTCTAGGGCGACTCCCTTAAGGATCGCATCGGCACGTTCGCGGTTCTCCGTCACCTTGAACCGCTTTGTCTCCACTAGCGAAGAGACCACCATCGACTGCACCTCCTTCGAGATTACGTCGTCGCCGAAACTCTCCACATAAATGCGCTTCACCTTTAGCAAGATCGCCGGGTCGGTGCCCGCTGCCCCGCTTTGCGCGACCGTAGCTTGAGTGGTGGAAGGCTTCGCCACCTGAGCACCTGGGGCTGACTGCAAGAGAACGGCGACCGCCAGCAGAAAGGTCAGCACGTTACATCCCTCCCAATCCGCTCTTGCGGGCCTCGTCGTCTTGGTAGTCGACTTTCTTCCCGGTTCTGGCTTCTAGCGTCGCAATCGTTGTTCTGATGACCGACTTTCCTAGCTCAAACACAGCTGCATGCTGCTTGTCCTGTTCGTCTTTCCAGCCGACGGTAAGAAAGTGCTTCCTCTTTTTTGAAAACAAAAGCAGCGGATTCACCACGATCGCAAGCCCGATTCTGCGTCCGGCTTTCTGGCCGTACTCGAGGTCGTCTACCTGATCGTACGGAATGGTTAGTCTTCCGTCCTTGTACTGGAAGATAAAATTCTTTTCGTCTTTCGCAGACGATTCTCCCTCCGCCCCGTCCTTTATTTGATTCTCGGTACCTCCAACATACGCAGTCTTGTCGTTTCCCAACCCGGCGAATGCGACAGGCTCCAGAACAAACGCGCACGCCAACACAGCGGCAATCAATCGTTTCATGTTCTTCTCCATGGACGAGGAATTTGATTCACGTGCCCTCCGGACAGACGACGATTTGAGGGACACCCTGGGGTCTGATTTCTGGGGGAAGAGGAAACATACTCCCGAGAGTTTGTGGGAGTCAAGCGGATTCGGGGAGGCCGGGCGCAGCCTTGGTTCCCAGGGGCTTGCGTCGAGAGAGGGCGGGTTTAACGCATCCCAAGCGTATGCATGAGAACTAAAATCTCGTCGACACAGCGGAACGAACACGACCGGTTCCAGCCGCAGAGCGGCGTAAGAGTGCAGCCCACGGCGCAAGCCGTGGGTAAAAGCGGCCGGCACCCAAGCCCCAGCGGGGCGAAAGATTGGTTCTCACACGCACACGCCGGAAACGCTGCGCCGCCCAAATCTCGGCCTCTAGTGCGGCATTCCCAAATTGGAACCGGATCGAATGTCCCGACCGCTTTTCCCTTGATCTGATCTTCCACTTCCGATAACATACAAAGGCAACGATTATCTACAAGATAATCGCGATCTGAGAACGAACGATCTTTGACAACTGACAATCTTTCGCAAGCCGGTCGATCCTCGCCAAGACGAAAGGCACCCGAAACCAGAGATAACTCCAATGTTTCCAAGATTTTGCCTCTAACTACCTTTAGAACCATAGATCTAGGAGGCAGAAAAATTCCCGGTCCTTTGCTTTCAATATTTTGCAAGGTATTGAGAGTTTTCTTATTTCGCGGTCGCTGGCGGCTTGGGGAGCTTTCTAACCGGCAACACGCTGAAAGTAAATGGACTTAGGGCGGACTGCCAGTTTCCCAGCACAGTACCGGAACGGATCGCGGATGCTTCAGAAACCGAGATAACTCCAATGTTTCCAAGATTTTGCCTCTAACTACCTTTAGAACCACAGATCTAGGAGGCAGAAAAATTTCCGGTCCTTTGTTTTCTATATTTTGGACGGAAACGAGAGTTTTTTTTGAGGCATTTTCTGCACCATAATATGTGCAACTCTCGCCTTCAATAAATCGCATGCCCGGGAGCGGAGGTCCGAACGTCCGGCTTCGACGCCATCAGGAGCAACGCGCCGATGCGCTTGAATGCCCGCAAGTCCTCCAGGCTGTGAAACGACTTCGTCTGGTAGTCATCCGGCGTGGGCGTGTCGTCGGGAATTCGCCGGGCTTCGGCGTTTTCGAAGCCATGCTTCTTGAGCAACTCGATGTACTCCGCTTCCGACAGGACGTGGACCGGGACTTTAAGCTTGTCGACCCACTGCAGCGAGTAGGGATTGTCTTTATATAGGTTAATCAGAATGAAGATGCGCCCGCGCGGCGCCATGACCCGAAACAACTCGCCCAGCGCCCGATCCTGATCGGGATAATAGTAAAACGATTCGACCGACAGCATTTTGTCGAAGAAGTTCTCCTCCCACGGAATCTGCTGCGCCGATCCCCACGCGTAGAGGATGTTTTCAAAGTCTTTCGAGGCGGCGCGGGCCTGGCGAATCATCTCGTCGGAAACATCGACGCCGACCACTTGCCCGAAGCCTTCAGGGCCGTCGGTGACCAGCCGCGCCAGCAGCCGGGTGGCCCACCCCGAGCCGCAACCCAGGTCCAGCACGCGATCGCCGGGACGCAGATCCATCAGACGGATCGTCTTGCCGGTAATGTCGAAGTGATGGCGCTCCATCTTCTCGCCCTCACCGGCTTCGGCCCAGCGATTGAATTCCTGCTGCAGGATCTCGTCGGAAGTTGCGCGCTGATCGGTCAAGTTGGTTCTCCTTTGTGTACAAAGGATATGCTACATTTGGCTTCTTCATGGCTTCAAATCCGCAGCCGCCGGCCGAACCTCCACCTGAACTTCTCTATTGCCCGAAATGCGCGGCCGAAGTTTCCGACCCGCTGACTTGCGGCGATTGCTCCGCCGTCATCTGCCGCCGCTGCGGTACGCCGCTCGAATCGTCCGACGAATTAGGGATGGGTGACTGATGGAGATGGACATCCCCGTCGCAACCCGGACTTTGCCTGCGAAATCCGAAGCCGCGCCCAGCCTGGTTCGCGGCCTTTCGCTGCTGGATTCGGTTCTGCTCCTGGTGAGCGGCATCATCGGATCTTCGATCTTCCTAACCGCCAAAGATATTGCCGGCCCTTTGCCGCAGCCCATGCTGTTCCTGCTGGTTTGGGTTTTGGGCGCGGTCATTTCTCTGTTTGGCTGCGTGGCGTTCGCGGAGTTGGGATCGATGTTCCCCGACTCCGGCGGCCAGTATGTTTACCTGCGCGAGGCCTACGGCGATCTTCCGGCATTTCTTTATGGCTGGATGCTGTTCAGCGTCGCCAACGGCGGTTCGATTGCCGCGCTGGCCGTGGCCGCCGCGGCTTACATGGGACAAGTTGTTCCGGTGATCTCGCAGGAGCACGTGGTGCTCTCGTTCGCCGGCATCACGTTGACTCGCGCGCATCTGGTCGGATTGGTCCTGATCGCGGTGCTCACGGCGGTGAACGTTGTCGGACTGCGATGGGGAGCGCTGTTGCAGAACGTTTCCACCTGGACCAAGTTCGCCGCCATGTCGGCGTTTGTGATTTTGGGATTTGCCATCGGCAAAGGACACTGGGCAAACTTCAGCTCGCATGGCGTCGGGTTGACGATGGGTCTGGGCCCGTCGCAACTGGTGTCGGCGCTGGGAGTCGGGCTGATCGCCGTGTTCTGGGCTTACGACGGATGGGTTTACATCACATGGGTCGCGGGCGAAGTGAAGGAACCGCGCCGCAACGTACCAATGGCAATGGTGTTGGGCACGCTCGTAGTGGCTGCGATTTATCTGGCGATGAACGTCACCTATATCTATGCCTTGCCGCTCAGCGAAGTGGCCAAACACGAAACCATCGCGCATGCTGCCGCGGCTGCATTGTTTTCGCCTCATGCCGCGGTTTGGCTTTCGGCGATGATCGCAATCTCCTGTTTCAGCGCCGCGGCCACCTGCACGCTCTCCGGCGCTCGCGTTTGTTTGGCCATGGCGCAGGATGGAGTTTTCTTTCGCAGCATGGCAAAGATCCATCCCAAATGGCGCACGCCAGCGTTCGGCCTTATCGGGCAAGGAATCTGGGCCGCTGTGCTTGCTGTCAGCGGGCGCTACGATCAGCTTTACACTTACGTCATTTATGGAATGGTGCTGTCGTACACGCTGACCGTGATTGGTTTGTTTATCCTGCGCTGGAAGCGTCCGGAGATTCCGCGTCCGTATCGTTGCGCGGGATATCCGTGGATCCCCGGGATTTACGTGCTGATCGGCGCAGCCTGGACTTTGAATACGATTATCACGCGGCCGAAGGAAGCACTGGCGGGAACGTTGATTGTACTGATCGGCGTGCCCGGATATTTGTATTGGAAGTGGCGTGGACGGAAGGCAGCAGCAGTGGAGTAGGAAATGTTCGAACGTTACACAGAGAAGGCGCGCCGAGTCATTTTCTTTGCCAGGTACGAGGCCAGCCAATACGGTTCGCCTTATATCGAGACAGACCATCTTCTGCTGGGCCTTATGCGCGAATCGAAGTGGCTGACGACTCGCCTCCTGCCCGAAAGGAGTTCAGAATCGATACGCGCGCAGATCGCCGCCAGTGGGTCACATCGTAACAGCACCTCTACTGCCATAGATCTACCGCTTAGCTTGGAGGGCAAGCGCGTTCTCGCGTACGGAGCAGAAGAGGCGGAACGCCTTGCTCATAAGCATATCGGAAGCGAGCATTTGCTTCTTGGATTGCTTCGCGAGGAGAAATGTTTTGCCGCGCGGATGTTACACGAGCGCGGCGTGGAGATATCGAAACTGCGGCTGGAATTTGCAAAGACAGTGCCGGAATCCTGGCCCCGAAAGGACTACACCATCTCGGCAAGAGGTTCGCGGGTCGCAATTCACGATACGGTCGAAATCCACGGTTCTGCATGGCACGCCAGCTACGTGCGCAAGGCCATCGACCGATGCCGCAAATATTCGTGGCACTGGCACAAATGTCCGTGGCGTCCGCGAGATATTGTGATTGATCTTAAGAGTGGGGCTTTTTCTTTTGTGCTTGAGTTGGCTGAAGATTCTGCGAACTTCCGATTGGTTAAGGGAGGCTGGACGAAAGATCATTGTGCCGTCTGCCGCTGGGAATTGTTTGAGTCGAAAGACGACCCCGAGCGCGGCACGGGCTACACCAACGGCCGCGATTGGTTGTGCACCCAATGTTACGAGAAATTCTGGAAAGGCCCAGATTTCTTTTCTTCGACTTACTCCGAGATCACTTAGCAGCCGTCAAATGGGAGCAGCCGCGCTTCGCTCGGCAGGGACGGGCGAGGGCGCTCGTCGCTCCACAGACCAACTTATACCGGAGCTGCGGTCTTTCTTGGGGGATTGAAGAAGGGCATTTTCACGATCTTGGCCGTCACTTTTTGGCGGATGGCTTCGATGGTGATTTCCATTTGCAGTCTGGTGCCGAGTTTCGAATGTGAGGTTTCGATACTGGCTAGCGCGATCATCTTTTTCAGCACGGGCGACCACGTGGTCGACGTTGCTTTGCCGACTTGTTTCTCACCGCAGTAAACGGGAACCGCGACGCGCGAGGCCTGGCTGGGAGCGGCGGGCGTGAGGCCGAATTTTTCGTAACGCTCTTCGACTTCCGTCCAATCGATTTCGAGTCCCACGAACTGCCTTGCGACTCCTTCTTTCTGATCTTTTTCTAGAGCTGCCTTGCCAATGAAATTCTCTTTATTGAGATGCACCATCTTGCCGAAACCAAGTTCGAATGGTGAATACTTCTGCGACGCGATCAGAGCCTTCTTGCTGCTGGTGTAGTCGACTTCGATCAGCAACAGTCCGGCTTCGACGCGGGCTACGTCGAGCGCCAACATGCCGGCGGCGTGAATGTCGAAACGTTTGCCGGTTTCCATCACCGCATCCCAGACTTTTACCGCGTCGTTCCAGGGCACCCAGATTTCATAGCCCAAGTCGCCAGTGTAACCGGTGCGCGAGATATCCACGGGGATGCCAGCGATCTTGCCATGCGTCACGCGGAAGTATTTCAGATTGGCGATGTCGGCTTCGGCTGCGGCCTTGAGCAGCTTGGCGGAAGTTGGTCCCTGCAAAGCGAGAGCTGCGACTTTTTCTGAGATGTCTTCGACCTGGACGTCCATATTGGTGCCGTTCCGGCGAAACCAGCGAAGGCTGGGATCGGCAGCAGTCCAGCGATATTTGTTCTCTTCGAGACGAGTGACGGTGCCGTCGTCGATGACTTTACCCTGTTCATCGCACCAACAGCAGTAGATTACCTGCCCCACAGCGACCTTGCGGATGTCGCGGGTGATCACGCGGTTGACGAGCTTGGTCGCGTCCTTGCCGGTGATCAAATATTTGTACAGTGGCGAAATGTCAATCAGCGCGGCGGCATTGCGGATAGCGTTGTACTCGTGCTCGTGATGCACTTCGTAAACGCTGACGGTGTAGTATCCGGACCACTCGCGGTAGTTGAGGCTGTGGCAGAGCGGAAATGTTCGTTCGTGAAACGCGGTTCCGATGGGCAAGAGATGGCCTCGAGGAAAAATCGCTCAACCGGATTATATTTGGCTATTTCTCATGCGGCAAATCGTCGGTCCGCCGAACTTCAATCGCCGACCTTCAATCGAAGATGTAGCTCGAAGCTGGGGTCGATGTAAAGTAAGGCATGGCAAAAGTGGTTCTAATCACAGGCTGTTCCGCTGGCATCGGGCGATTGACGGCAGAACTGTTCGCGGCGCGCGGTTGGAGCGTTGCGGCCACAGCACGCCGCCCCGAGGAAATCTCTCTTGATAACGTAACGCCACTGAGACTGGACGTAACGGACGAGGCCAGTATTGCATCTGCGGTTGCATCCACCGTGGATCGGTTTGGGGGGATCGACGTTCTGGTCAACAATGCTGGATACGGGCTGTTTGGCCCGCTCGAAGGCGCGGGTGCCGGCGAATTCGAAGCACAAATCCGGACTAACCTATTGGGCGCCGTTTCCGTTATTTGTCACGTCTTGCCCGTGATGCGCGCGCATCGTAGCGGGGTGATCGTGAATGTCTCGTCGATCGCGGGGCGGGTGGCGACGCCATTCATGTCCGGCTACAATGCGTCGAAGTTTGCGCTCGAAGGCCTTTCCGAATCACTTCGCTTCGAGTTGTCGCTTCATAGCATCCGCGTGAAATTGGTCGAGCCAGCTCACTTCAAAACAGGATTCGTAGAGCGCTCGCTTAAGCGCACGTCGCACCCCGCCTATGATGCACCGTTCGAAAACTTCATGGGATGGGTGCGGAAAGAAGATGCGAAGGCCCCGGACCCCGCTCCGGTCGCGGAGGCCATTTACCGCGCGGCGAACGATACATCGCACCGTTTGCGCTATCCGGTAAAAGGAAAGCTGCTGCTGGCTTTGGTTGCCCTGTTTCCCGATTCCGTGTGGCGGTTGTTAAACGAGCAAGGAATGAAACGGCCGGCAAATTGACATGTTCAGATTTTGATTTCAAGGACCTGGCAAAAGCATAAAGACAAAATTCCAGGTTCCCGATAGAATGACGCTGCACATCATATGCGCCCCAATATGCGCCCTATCATGCCATCGTTGTGGAGTGTACTTCGCAGCTGGTCGGTCCTTCCTAGCGGCCTCTGATCCCGGCTGTCTATAGCCCTGCTCGCGCGTGTGATTGCGTTTCTGATTGCGCTTTCCTTAATCTGTAAGGCTGGCACTCAAAGCTAAAAGCTTATGTCCAACTCATACGATGTGATTGTGATTGGCGGTGGCCACAACGGGCTGGTCAATGCCGCCTATCTGGCGCGCGCGGGCAAGAAAGTTCTGGTGCTCGAGCGCCGATATGTGCTGGGCGGAGCGGCCTGCACCGAAGAAGTTTTTCCCGGCTTCAAGTTTTCGGTTTGCTCCTACGTGGTCTCGCTGCTGCGTCCGGAAATTATTCGCGATCTCGACCTTCCACGTCATGGATTGGAAATTCTGCCACTCGACGGTACGTTCACGCCGATGCCGAACGGTGATCACTTGTGGCGGGTGAACGACCACGGCAAAACGCATCGCGAGATTGCGCGCCACTCCAAACTGGACGCGGAAGCCTACGACGAGTTCGGTAAGGCGATGCAGGCGATGTGCCGATTCGTGAAGCCGATTCTCAGCATGGTGCCGCCTGATCCGGCCACGCTCAATCCGAAGGAACTGATGAAGCTGCTTTTCCTTGGCCGCCGCTTTCAGGGCTTGACCAGCGAAGACAAATATAACCAGGTGCAGTTGATGACGATGAGCGCCATCGACTTTCTGGATCAGTGGTTCGAAACCGACGTGCTGAAAGCGACGATGTCGGCGTCTGGAATTATCGGAACATTTCTCGGAGTGCGCTCGCCGGGAACTGCTTACGTTTTGCTGCATCATTACATGGGAGAAATCGACGGCGCCTTCCGCTCGTGGGGATTTGCCCGCGGTGGTACCGGCGCCATTTCGAACGCAATCGCGGATGCGGCCCGCGAGGCTGGAGTGGAAATTCGCACCGAGGCTCCAATTGCACAGATCATCGTGAAAAATGGAAGAGCAAAGGGCGTGGTGCTGGCGAGCGGAGACGAGATTTATGCAGACATCATTTCGTCCAGCGTCGATCCGCGGCTGACGTTTGTGAAGATGATCGAGAAAGGAAATTTGCCGGACGATTTTCTTGAAGAGATCAATCGTTACAAGTTTCGTGGGTCTTCCGGCAAGGTGAATCTCGCGCTCGATGCCCTGCCGAATTTCACAGCGATGCCGGGGCCGGGCGCGCATTTACGCGGAGCGATTTCGATTTCGCCCAGCGTCGAATACATGGAGCGGGCTTACGATGATGCGAAGTACGGTAATTTTTCTCGGCGACCGTACATCGACATGGTCATTCCCACGCTCACTGATCCATCGGTTGCGCCACCGGGAAAGCATATTCTTTCCTGCTTCGTGCAGTATGCACCCTACAAGCTGCGACCGGGGCTTAACTGGGACGATCAGAAAGAAGCTTTCGGGGACAACGTGATCAACACCATTGCCGAATATGCGCCCAATATCAGAGACATCATTCTGCACAGGCAAGTGGTGACGCCGCTTGATCTGGAGCGTGAGTGGGGTTTGAGCGAAGGCAATATTTTTCAAGGCGAGCTTTCGCTCGAACAACTTTTCTTTCTGCGACCAGTGCCCGGATATGCGCAGTTCCGCACGCCCATCAAGAATCTCTATATGTGCGGATCGGCTACGCATCCGGGCGGCGGAATTATGGGTGGGCCAGGGCGATTGGCGGCGCTCGAAATCCTCAAAGACTTCAAGGGAGCGGACTGATGCTTCTCAAGGAAGACCATGCCTGACGTGCGTAATGTCGTGATCATCGGCGGAGGCCACAATGGGCTGGTCACTGCGTTTTATCTCGCGAAGGCGGGGTACAAACCGCTGGTGCTGGAGCGGCGGGCGCAACCCGGTGGGGCTGCGATCACGGAAGAATTTTATCCGGGATTTCGTTGCTCCATCCTTGCACACGCAGCTGGGCCGCTCAGACCAGACATCGTCCGTGACATGCAACTGGAAAAGCATGGCCTCAGGCTGATCACGCCAGAGGTTGGCGTAGTTTCGCTGTCGCCGGACGGACGCGCTCTGATTCTCTACAACGACGTGAAGAAATCTGCGCAAGAGATTGCCAAGTTTTCGCAGAAAGACGCAGCCAAGTATTCGGAATTTCAGGTGTCGCTGGCGAAGGTGGGCAAGGTGATTGGCGAAGCGCTGGCACTGCCGCCGCCGAATATCGACCATCCGAACCGGGGCGATTTGTGGGGCATCCTTCAGACTGGTCGATCGATTCGCAACCTGGGTAAGAAAGATATGTACCGGCTGCTGCGCTGGGGGCCGATGGCGGTCGCTGATCTGGTTGCCGAATATTTTGATACTGAACTGCTGCGCGCCACCATCGCGGCTCGCGGCATCTTCGGAACTTTTCTCGGGCCGTGGTCGGCGGGGACCAGCCTGGTGCTTCTGATTCGCGGCGCGGGAGATGCGCATCCCGCGGGCTCGGCGTATTTCGCGCAGGGTGGAATGGGCGCGATCGCCGAAGCCATGGCTTCGGCCGCTACACATGCCGGCGCTGAAATTCGCAGCAATGCCGAAGTCATTGAAGTTCGCGTGAAAGACGGCGTGGCGACCGGCGTTGTGCTTTCGACCGGCGAGGAGATCAGCGCAAAAGCGATTATCTCGAATGCTGATCCCAAACGAACTTTGCTAAAGCTGGTCGATCCCATTCACCTTGCGCCCGACTTCGTGATGAAACTGCAGCACTATCGCATGCCGGGGACGGTGGCGAAGGTCAACCTCGCGCTTTCAGGGCTGCCAGAGTTCACAGCGTTGAAAAACGCAGGCGATACCAGCACTTTGAGCGGACGCATTCACATCGGGCCGGAGATCGACTATCTGGAGCGCGCTTTTGACGAATCGAAATATGGGAATTTTTCCAAGCAGCCGTATCTGGAAATTGCGATTCCCTCGGTCACCGATCCCTCGCTTGCCCCGGCGGGCAAGCATGTGATGTCGATCTACATGCAATACGCGCCCTACAAACTGAAGGGCAGCGATTGGGACAGCCAGCGCGTGGCGCTCGGGGACACTGTCGTCAGAACGCTGGCGCAGTATGCCCCGAAGCTTCCGGAACTGATTCTCACACACCAGATCATCACCCCGTTGGACCTCGAAGACACTTACGGGCTCACCGGAGGCCACATTTTCCATGGGGAGTTGGCGCTCGATCAGTTTTTCACCATGCGTCCGCTGCTGGATTGGGCTCGGTATCGCACGCCGATCCAGAATTTGTATTTATGCGGATCGGGGACGCATCCGGGGGCGGGGTTGACTGGAGGGTCGGGTGCGAATGCGGCGCGGGAGATTTTGAAGGATCTGAAGAAGTAGTTCTGCTCCTTGGCTGCGCGCAGGGCGAATGCAGTTCTCTGGAGATTCACGCGGCCCGCAGACAGCGGTGGTACCGATGAAAAACTCTGCTGTGCTTCTGATTAGTTGTCCCGACCGCAAGGGCATTGTTGCGACCATCTCTGATTTTGTCTTCCGCCACAATGGCAATATTTTGCACGCCGATGAGCATGCGGACGAAGAATCCAATCTGTTTCTCATGCGAGTGGAGTTTGATCCGGCTGGATTTGATATCGATCTGGCGAATTTCTCTGAAAATTTCTCACCCATCGCGCATAAATTTGAAATGCAGTGGCGTCTGGCGCGGTCGAATTACCGCCCCAAGATGATTATTCTGGTTTCGAAGTACGACCACTGTCTGGTGGATTTGCTTTATCGTCACAAGAGCGGCGAGTTGGCGTGTGATATTCCGCTGATTATTTCGAATCACCCAGACAATCAGCCGATTGCGGATTTCTACGGCGTTCCCTACATTACGATTCCAGTTCCGAAAGACAGCAAGCGCCAGGCGGAAGAGAAGATTCTAAATCTGATCGAGCAGCACAATCCTGACTTCATGGTGCTGGCGCGCTACATGCAGATTCTTTCCAACGAATTCGTGAACCGCTATCCGCAGCGCATCATCAACATCCATCACTCATTTCTGCCGGCGTTCGTTGGCGCGAAACCCTACCATCAAGCATTCACTCGCGGTGTCAAGCTGATCGGCGCAACCAGCCATTACGTCACCGAGGTGCTCGACGACGGCCCGATCATCGAGCAGGACGTGGTTCGCATCTCACACCGTGATTCTCTCGACGACCTGTTGCAGAAAGGGCGCGATCTTGAAAAAGTTGTGCTCTCGCGCGCGGTGCGCTGGCACATCGACAACCGGGTCTTGCTCTACGGGAACAAGACGGTGGTTTTCGACTGATTTGAAGCAATTTTCAGGACTGCTGACTTTCTCAACAGTTTTCACACTCCCGTAACAATCCTTGCGTATAGTTGCCTGCTTCGGGCGGTTCGTCTCCGGCCGAATTCATCCTTTTCAGCGTGAGGAGCCCTATGTCCACCGCCGCAACATCGGTCCTGGATTCAAAACTGCAAAAGTCCCCGGGAAAACTGGGGATGGCAATCTTTGGTGCAGTGCTGCTGGTCGGCGTCGCCTACAGTGCCATTAGCTTGGTCTCTGATCTATCGGGCTATCACAGCGAGTCCGTCCTGCCCTATCTTCTCCTGGCCTTGGCCTTGTTAGTTGCCTTGGGCTTCGAGTTTGTCAATGGATTCCACGACACTGCCAACGCCGTAGCCACCGTAATCTACACCCATTCTCTGGAGCCTCATATCGCGGTGGTCTGGTCGGGATTCTGGAACTTCCTGGGCGTGCTCACCTCCAGCGGCGCGGTTGCGTTTGCTATTGTCTCGCTGCTTCCGGTCGAATTGATTTTGCAAGTGGGCAGTAAAGGCGGCTTTGCCATGGTGTTTGCGCTGCTGGTGGCCGCGATCATTTGGAACCTCGGAACCTGGTATTTCGGTTTGCCCGCGTCCAGCTCTCACACCATGATCGGCTCGATCATCGGCGTAGGCATCGCGAACCAGTTGCTCTCGCCAAAGACTGGGACCAGCGGCGTGGATTGGAGCCAGGCCGGCAATATTGGCAAATCGCTGCTGCTTTCACCGCTGGTCGGTTTCGTCATGGCTGCGCTGCTTCTGCTGCTGTCCAAGGTTTTCCTCAAGAACAAGAAATTGTACGAAGCTCCGGAAGGTACCGAGCCGCCCCCATTCTGGATTCGCGCTTTGCTGGTTCTCACCTGCACGGGCGTCAGCTTTGCCCACGGATCGAACGACGGACAGAAGGGCATGGGCCTGATCATGCTGATTTTGGTGGGCACGGTCCCAACGGCGTACGCGTTGAACCACGCGATCACTGCCAAGCAATCAGAGGACTTTATTGCGGTATCGCAACAAACCGCTGGGACGCTCAACCATTACGTGTCGTCGGAAGCCGTGATTGGTGATCCCCGCGACGAAGTCACAGACTACATTCGCACCAAAACCTTCACTCCCAACACCATGCTCGCATTGCAGCAGATGGTCAGCGGCATCGGCAATGAGATGGCGCTCTTCAAGGAACTCCGCAACGTACCCCCAGACCGGGTTCGTAACTTCCGTAACGATATGTACGTGGTCAGTGAAGCTCTCCGGTTAATGAAAAAGTCTGGTCAACCGCAGATCTCCACCGCGGACGAGGCGGTGCTCGCGAATTACAAGGGCTATCTGGATAAGGCCACGCGATTCATTCCGGGATGGGTCAAGGTCGCGGTCGCATTGGCATTAGGTTTAGGCACGATGGTGGGCTGGAAGCGAATCGTGGTTACGGTCGGAGAGAAGATCGGCAAAGACCATTTGACCTACGCGCAGGGCGCGGCGGCGGAAATTACGGCGATGTTCACCATCGGAGCTGCCGATTGGTTTGGCTTGCCGGTGAGCACTACGCACGTGCTTTCTTCGGGCGTCGCTGGAACCATGTATGCCAACCATTCCGGTCTGCAGTGGGCGACAGTGCGTAACCTCGCGCTGGCGTGGGTGCTGACTCTTCCCGTGGCGATGATGCTATCCGGCTTCCTCTTCTGGGGATTCCGGCATATTTTCTGAAACTGGTGGCTGTCAAAAGGCAAGATTTTCAGCCGTGATCCTGAGCTGGCATCTATGAAGCTCGCTTCGTTTCCCCAAACCGGCCAGGGCACTGCCTTCTGAAGGTGGAGTCGAGGCAGTACATTCATGACTCCCGGACATAAAATTGCCCCTTGCGTTCCGACCTGGCATTTGTGTTATACATGTGTCCGCATTCATTACAGCCTTACGCCTCTAGTCGAGGAGAAGAAAGTCAACATGGACCTCTTCCATCGCGAATCACTGGGTAAGGACACGCCTACCGGCCGCGACTGTGAGTTCTGTTACCGCGCCGATCCTGAGTTTGCAAAGCGTGAGCCAATGGATCGGTTAGTTCTGTCGAAGTTGGACGACACGGCAGCCGCCCATATCACCGAAGACGGGTACGTCAAGCATCGCATTGCCGAGTTGATGAAAAAGCGCGCCTTCGGCACTATCGATCGAGGTCTGCCGAAATCGGCATGACGCCGATATTTCGTCGAGCGCTAAGAGATTGACAACACGTTACTTAAATGATCACACAGAACTGTGACGCCTGTGGAAGACGGCAGTCCAACTTATCCGATAGAATCTTAACATTGTGAATATCAATATCTCATCCCCCAGCCAGCAATCGATCGAACTAAATGAAGTTTGCGTTCAGCTGCAGAAAATGGGCTACGCCGAATCCAAGCGCATACGCATTTATGGTCAGGACTTTGAGGCCGTTTCGAATCCCTTCCCAAATGGGGATGGAATCGCCATCCGGGCGTTTTCAAAACGGGAAACGCGGGAACGGACGGTGCAGCTTCCCCTGCCCGTCGTGCAGATGGTAACCAGGCAAAAACGAAAGAAAGTAGCCTAGCAGTTTTTCAGGCGATAGTTTCTGACCCACTTCGGGGCGCATATCTCTGCATGGCCATATCCACGATCTCGCCGATCAGTTGGGTGTAGGACCGGCCCGAGGCTTTCGCGGCCATGGCAAATTCCTGTTTGCTAGAAAGCCATGGATTGGGGTTGGCCTCGATGACATAGACTTCGCCTTTCGGCGTGAGGCGCATATCAATGCGGCCATAGTCGCGCAGCTTCACGGCGTGATAGGCGGCCAGGCCGGTCTCCTGCAGTCGCTTCGTCGTCTCCTCGTCGAGATCGGTGGCGAGGTGCGATTTGGTCAACTTGTGGGCTTGCGTATCTTTTTCGAACTTCACGTCGTAGCTGGCAATCTTCGGCGTGCCTTTCGGCAGACGCGAAAGATCAAGTTCGACCAGCGGCAGGGTTTGAGCATGTTCGTAGCTCCCAAGGATGGCGGCGTAAATCTCGCGTCCTTCGATGTACTCCTCGATCAATGCCGGCGAATCGAACTCGTTCTGAATGTATTCCACCCGTTCCATGAGTTCTTTCACGCTGTCGACTACTGCGTCGGCGCTGATGCCAATGGAACCATCTTCCGAGACTGGTTTCACAATTAGCGGGAACGAGATGTCGTGGGCGTGCTCGATCCGGCCGCGATACGAAGTTGCAAAAAACGGCGTCTTGATGCCGTGAAACTCGAACATTTTCTTTGCCGTGCCTTTATCTTGCGCCAGGAAATGCGCATGCGGACCGCCGCCCGTGTAGGGCATATCCAGCAGGTCCATATAGGCGGCGACGTTCATTTCTTTGGTGTCATCGCCGGCGAAAGACTCAGTGAGATTGAACACCAGATCAGCGTCGCACTTGGCCAGCGCCGTGAGACACTGCGGACGACCATCAAGCACTTGGTAGAACGGTTCATGACCAAGCTTCTCGAGAGCTTCGAAGATTTCTTCCCGATCTTCTTTTTCGATTCTCGGCTTGCGTTTCGGCTTCGGTTTAGGTTTGCGTGCCGTGGTCTTTTCCTCGGCGACGACCTCGGCTGCCGCCGTCTCGTCTTCCCAGACGTCATAAAGGACGGCGACCTTCAGCTTAGCGCTGGTCATTGCGGCCTCCAGCTTCTATAAGAATAGTTCTTCATTTCTTTTGCACAAAGTGTGATTTACAAAAATCATGGATGCACGAACTTTCCCCGCGCCATGTAATTCATGGCCAGAGCCGTGACATAGACAGTGATCTGGATCAAGTGTTCGGACTCGCGTGCCGTGTCGGCAAACAGACCGAGTTCGTCGATCCTTTTCTCGATCACCTCGATCAACTTCTTGATCAGCGGACGCTGCGCTCCGGTCCAGTACGCCACTTTGTCGACTACTGCTTTCCGTCTGCGCATGCAGGAATTCACGCGCGGGCTTCGCCGTCTTGCGCCGTTTGGATGCGTCGAAAATGTCGCGCAAGTCAGTGTCCAGCGCCAAGTCCGCGAGCGGGATGTCATCGTTGGTTCGCTGGTAGAACTCGGCAACCGTGGCTTCCATTTCGTCGACGGTGATATCCGTGTGCCCGCGGCGGCGAACCGGGTCGGCATTGCCGAGCTCTTTGGCGATCCGGTTCATGTACTGCAGCTTCGCCATCGCGCCCCAACCGCGGTAGCGCTTACGCCAGGCAGAACGCGGAGTCAGCCATACGGCGAAGGTCTCAGCGAAATCTTCATCGGGATGCTTCTGCGCATACCAGCCAGCGAGGTGGCGCACAAAGTTTCGCGAGAATGGAATGGGCCGATAGTTGTCGTGATACGGGCGGCGAAACGGACCGAAGAGCTGTTTCCATTCCGGCGTCCGGTGAAGCTTGTAGGCATAGTTGAACGCGTGCCCAGCTTCGTGGCGAAGATACATCATGACCTCGCGAGTATCCTCGAGGTCATTCATCTCTTTTTCGAGATGAGCCAGGTCCGGGTTCGCCAGATAAAAAGGAATGCCGATCACCGGCTCTCCCGAGGGACAGCCCCATTCATCGGTGAGATAACAGAGCGGGCGGAACTTCATCAAGCCTTTTTGTTCGAGTTCACGATACAACTGTTGCACTAATCGCTGCAGTGGCGAAGCTTCGATGGTGAGACCGAGGTCGCGAATGGGTTTGTTCAGGAGATCCTGCAAACCGGGCCGGGATTTTTCTAGTTCCTGCACGCTGTCTTAAGATGTCAATTTAGATTATGCCGCGAAACAAAAGGGGGAGAGGAAGGGACAGTCTGCGCTCATCCTAAACATTATCAAATTGCACAGCGTGGTTCGTAGGTAACGACCGATCACCGACTAAAGATTCGTTTGCGCCAGCGACTGTCTCGGTAGCACAAACATTGTATCAGCGGATAAGTGAAGCTTTCGCAAGCAAGGGCCACCGAACGAGCCTGGCTCGATGCAACTGCTGTCGTTTCCCTGTGTATTCGAATGATCTTCGAGAAGCCGCTTGCCTTCTTTGCGGGTAAGTTCCGCACTGCACACTACGATCAACAACTGCGCACGTCTGACAAGCTGCGCATCACGGGCTAGCAACAAGCCAGTTGAGACAAATCTTGTCTGACGATGTGTTGTCAGAGAGCAGCTTCACCGCGCCTCGCTGATTTGTAATTTTTATCGCGGCACGATATATCGAGCTAACGATTCTTCTCGTAGCTCGTCCTATGGCGCAAGCATCGAACGCACGCCTGGCCCGCTTCTACGCGAGCTAGTTCCGATGCATCCCTCCGCGGAGGCCGCCACAATGCGCCGTGTGCTAGTTCTCTTGGCCTTGTTTTTTGTGCCCTGCAGCTACGCTCAATCCCACCTCGACTCCTTTGACCGGACCGGCATAAGGGTTCGGGTGATCTCTAGCGATGGTCACACTTGCGACTTTCAAGCGAGTGTTTCGCTGATGACCATCTCCGGCGCCCACGTCGCCCAGGACATGACCAATGCAGAGTGCGAAGTGTATTTCGGAAATGTCTTGGCGGGAAGTTACCACGTAGCCGTTTCCGGTGCGGGAATCGAACAATCGGATAGCGGAAGATTCGACATTGATTCTACCGGCCATCAGGATGTTGATGTAAACATCAAACATGCTGGGCTTGTGAATCAGAGCGGTCCAACTGGGCCGGCCAGTCCGCTGGTGGCGACCGTGGATCTGAATATTCCGGAAAGCGCGCGGAAGGAGTTCGACAAAGCTAATCAGTTCGTGACCAAGGGAAACTGGCAAAGAGCAATCGAACGGCTGAATAGGGCGATCGCGATCTACCCGCAATACGCCCAGGCTTACAACAACCTGGGAGTGGCCTACGGCCATCTTGGTGATCGGGTTCGGAACATCGAGGCCTTGCAGAAAGCGATCAGCCTAAACGATCATTTCGCCGCGGCCTACCTCAATTTGGCCCGAGTAGCGATTGTGGATCGAGACTTTCCTCAGGCTGAAGTTCTGCTGAATAAGGCCACAGCCATCGACTCAACCGATCCCCAAATACTCGGCGCGCTGGCCAACATGGAACTTCTGGACCACCACTACGAGCAGGCTCTTGCGACCTGCCGCAGAGCTCATTCCACGGCACGGGGCGAACATGCCGTCGTTCACTACGTTGCGGCGCGCATCTTCGAGCAAGAAAACCGTCCCCTGGATGCTGTAGCTGAATTGCGAGTCTTCCTCTCGGAAGAGCAATCCGGTCCGCGCGCAGATGCGGCGCGGAAGGAAATGATCGCCCTGCAACAAGGGTCTGGCGTAATCGAGGTGTCGCGATAAATTTATTTGCACCACCTCTCCGGCTAGTTGCATCTGTTGAACAGAGGTAATTCTTTGACAGTTGCACAAACGGCCTCTAGAATGGCGAGCATAATGTCCGACCAGTACCAGAAGAGTTTCGACTGCATGTGCTGTTGTACTTGTTGTTGTGCAGTCGTGTCTTCTGGCGCCGGGAGGTTGCTGACTTAGAAAGTTTCTTAATTCCAGCAATTATCAGACCCACCGCCAGTAGGAAGCTGGCGGTGGGTTTTTTCTTTTATGGCACAAACTGGAAGCTACACAAGAGACAAAGGCACAGCGAGTCGAGCGACTGAAGCGGGAGAAAAATCCGTGGGAGTCGCTCGACGAGATTCGGGGCTTCGCGCGGACTGGCTTTGACTCGATTCCGCCCGAATGGCTGGGCACCTACTTCCGCTGGTGGGGCGTTTACACCCAGGGAGACGGCGCAGGCGTGGTCGGCGGAAAAGGCGGCGAAGGCAAAGCGTTGCCGTGCTTCATGCTTCGCATCCGCATCCCCAACGGCATTCTGAATTCGTCTCAGCTGCGAACCATTGCTGACTTGACCCAGCGTCATGCTCGCGGGATCGCCGATCTTACGGTGCGACAGAATATTCAGCTTCACTGGATAACCATCGAGGCGCTTCCGGAGATTCTCGAAGCATTGTGGCAATGTGGCCTGAACAGCATGGGAGCTTGCGGCGATGTCACACGAAACGTCACTGGCTGCCCGGTGGCGGGCGTGGATGCCGACGAAATCTGCGACGCCTCGCCGCTCGCACTGGCTGCGACTCAGATGCTCGCGGGCAATCCCGACTTCTACAATCTGCCGCGCAAAGTTCAAGATTTCGATTACCGGTTGCCGCGTTTGGTGCGCCTATCCGGAGATTAATGATGTTGGGTTGACTGCGATCACGCGCACCCTGAACGGTAAATCCGAAACTGGATTCTCGTTGCGCGTAGCCGGCGGACTCTCGGCCGAACCTCATCTCGCAGTCCCGCCTGAATGCGTTCGTTCGATGGAATCAGGTCGAGCCGGTAATCAAAGGTATTGCTGAACTGTTTCGCGAGTCGAACGAGTTGCGCGAGCATCGCGAGCGGGCACGGCTCAAGTTTTTGTTTCTGAGGCACGGCTGGACTGCCGACGATTTTCAGAAAGAAGCTCGAGCAGCGAATTGGGTTTCGTCTGGATCCTGCGGTCGAGGAAGGCTGCACCGGATGACGTTTACCGCGATCATATCGGAATCCATGCTCAGAAACAGCCTGGCTATTGCTACGTGGGAGCGTCGGTTCTTCGTGGGCGAATCACGGCGGAACAAATGCGCGACGCTGCCGATCTCGCCGATCGTTTCGCCAACGGCGAATTGCGAACGACGAACATGCAAAACCTGCTGGTCGTGAATGTGCCGCAGTTGCAGGCGGAATCGTTGGCGAAAGAACTGGATGCGATCGGATTGCGAGTGGGCGGCTCGCCCTTCTGGCGTGGAGCCGTCGCCTGCAGCGGCACTGAGTTCTGCAAACTTGCGATCACCGAGACCAAGAGTTTTTCGCGATGGCTGGTCGAGGAACTGGAAGAGCGGCTTCCCGGTTTCGAGCAACACCTGAAGCTGCACGTGACGGGATGCCCCAACAGTTGCGGCCAGCATTGGATCGCCGACATTGGAATCGAAGGCAAAAAGTTGAAAGTTGGCGACCGCATGTTGGACGCGTACTACTTCTGCCTGGGCGGTGCGGTTGGCCTGCATCAGTCGATCGCGAGGCCGGTTGGGTATCGCTGCCTTGCCACCGAAGTGCCGGACGCGATTGAGCGTCTGCTGCGCCGTTATTCGCTCGATCGGTTCAGCGGTGAGAACCTGCGGCAGTTTTTCGCGCGCCACGATGATAGCGAACTGCGGGCATTTCTGGCTGGCGAAACCGTAGAGGCGGTTCCCCGCGATCTGTCGCCGGGGCGCGTGCCTCACGGAATCGAAGGCTAGTCATAGGCTAGAGGTGAGATGCGATGAAAAGTTTATTTCCGATGTTCGTGAAGTTGGATGGCCGCCAGGTGCTCGTCGTCGGTGCGGGACAAGTTGGCGAGCCCAAGATTCGTGGGCTCTTGCCGACCGGAGCCAAGATTCACGTCGTCGCGCATAAAGCGAGCGAAGCCGTGCGGGAGTGGGCGCGGTTGGGCCAAATCGTGCTCGAAGAGCGCGATTTCGTTTTGTCGGATTTGGACAGTGTTTTCCTGGTTGTCGTAGCCACTTCTTCGCGCGATCTGAATGAGTTCGTGTTCGGTGAGGCGCAATCCCGTCGCATCTTGTGCAATGTGGTCGATGTCCCTGAACAGTGCGATTTTTATTATCCGGCAGTAGTGCAGCGCGGCGATTTGCAGATCGCAATTTCGACTTCGGGGCAGAGTCCGTCGCTGGCGCAGAAAATCCGGCAACAACTGGAACGTCAGTTCGGACCGGGATATGCGCAATTGGGTCGCAGAGCTTGGGTGAAACTCGGCGAAAAATTCTGGCCAGCAATCTTGATCCAGAGCGCAAGCGAGATCTGCTGCAATCACTCGCGAGCGTCGAGGCATTCGAGGCCGCGCTCGCAGCCGAATCGAGCACCAATAAAAGAGGTGCTGCAGTATGACAGGCAAAGTTTATCTCGTCGGCGCCGGACCCGGCGATCCGGAATTGCTCACTCTCAAAGCCGCCCGCGTGCTGAAACAGGCGGATGTCGTATTTGCACGACGACTTGGTCAGCGCGCAAATACTTCAGCTTGCTCCGGCCCGCGCGCAGGTCCGCAATGTTGGCAAGCGTTGCGGCAAGAAGATCGTCAGCCAAGAGGAGATCAACTTCCTTATGGTCACTCTGGCGGCATCGGGATTGCAGGTGGTTCGGCTCAAAGGTGGCGATCCGCTCATTTTTGGGCGTATCGGCGAAGAGATCGCGGCGCTTGCGTCAAGGCGAACATCGAGTTTCGAAATTGTTCCCGGCATCACCGCCGCTCTAGGGGCTGCATCGACGGCGCAAATTCCCCTGACCCATCGCCAATCTTCCCACGCTCTGGTTCTTTCTTACAGGACATTCGGCCAGCGGAGTCGATCCGACCAATTGGCGCGCCCTGGTTTCGTTAGGCGCGACCGTCGCGATCTACATGCCGGGACATCGCTATTCGGAAATTGCTCGCAAGCTCCGTGCCGCTGGACTGTCGGCCGAAACCCCATGCGCGATTATTTCGCGCGCTACGACTTCGGACGAACAAATCTTTTCGACTGACTTCGAGAGCTTAAAGGATGCGCCAAGGTTGCCCGCTCCGACGCTACTCTTGATTGGGGAAGTTCTGCGTCATGCGGGCAATCGTTTGTCGTCCGAAGAGGTCGAGGCCTGTTGGCCTTCGAGAGAACCCTCTTTGGTGATGCACACAGATTCAGAACATTTCAGGCAGTTCGGGCGCGGCACTCGGAGATGAGGAGCAGGGAGCATGAAAGATGGAGTGGAAAGAATTCATCAGTTAGTCGAGCAATGGAGTCCTGAAGATTTGTTACGCTGGGCATTCGTCACTTTCGGCGGCTACGTCGAAATTGCATCGGGCTTTGGCCCTGAGGGAGTGGTGCTCATTGACATCGCCGCCAGATTGCAGCCCGCTTTCCGCATCTTCACGCTCGACACCGATTTTTTATTTCCCGAGACCTATCGCCTGATGGAGCAAATTGAAAAGCGCTACGGGATCAGCGTGGAGAGGGTCAAATCAGACGCTGACGCCCGATGAACAGGAACGATTCGCATGGACCCGCGCTTTGGGGCCGCGATCCGGATGCCTGCTGCAATCTCAGAAAGGTCGAGCCACTTCGCAAGAAGCTGTCCGGAGCTGCGAGCATGGGTAACCAGCATTCGTCGCGAGCAGACCCCGGCCCGAGCTGGCGCGCTCAAGGTCGAGTGGGATGCGAAATTTCACCTGGTAAAGATCAACCCGCTTGCCGATTGGACCACCGGAAAAGTGTGGCGCTACATCCATGACCACGACCTTCCCTACAATCCTCTGCATGATCGAGGCTATCCCAGCATTGGCTGCACGCATTGCACGAGAAGCGTACAACCCGGAGAAGACGCGCGAGCGGGCCGTTGGTCCGGTTTCAACAAGACGGAGTGCGGGTTGCATACTCCAGCACAAAGCGGCAGCTTGGTCTCCATCATCAGTTCTTCGTCGGGATTAGCGTGTTTCATAGGCGTGACCAACACGCTCGGCGTTCGAGCGGTGCTTCCAAGCGATGCGAATCTCGCCGGCGCCCCGCGCCGTCTCAAGTCCTGCCACTTCCGTGCCGATAGATCCTGAAGCAGACCTATGAACACGAACCAATCTGCCGGAGCGACCATGAAGCCGTTAAGTGAGTCGGCTACTGCGAACAGCCACCATGCGAGTGGCTCCCGCTAATCGAATTGGCCACGCGCGAAGTATTCGAGATGATGCTGGGTTGCCAATTGACAGTGCCGGAGCTCGCGCTAGACGGCTTCTACGATACGACTTCGATCGTAGGGCTGGCTGGAAAATTGTGTGGCACGATGACGGTCTCTTGTGGGGCCAAGTCGGCCACGCTCATCGCCTCCAAGATGCTTGCCATGGAAGCCGTTGACGGCAGCCGGGAAGTGTCCGATGCCCTCGGCGAGGTCTGCAATATGGTGGCTGGCAACTTCAAGAACAAGATTCCAGGGCTGGGCGACGGCTGCATGCTCTCTGTGCCGATCGTAATTACGGGGAAAAACTATAGTACGCACTCTCTGGGCAATTCTGCTGTCCTTGATCTCAAGCTGTTGTTTGAAGGCGCGCCCTTTTTCATTCGCCTCCAGATCCGGGGCTAAAGCAAACTCCAATAGAAATCAGCGCAACACAATAGTCAGCTTCGCGCTGGCGCTGATCCGAACACGGTGGCGACCAGGGTTTGGATTTCTTCGACTGCTTCATCCAGTTCAAAGGTGAATCGCACCAGGTCCACTCCTTCCAGATCGCGGTGTTGTTGCAGAAGGATGGCCCACGCCGGATCGGATACGAGATCCACTTTGTGCCGCTCGTAGTATCCGTAACCCAGGCCGCGCATGCGGCAGAGAAGGTCGCTCAGGTGGACCAACGCCACCAGCGGCTGCGCCTTCTGGCTTTGCTCGAAGACGTGATGGTGCGCGATCACATCGATTACGTCGTCTGCCAGCTTCCATTTTTCCGCCAGCGCCCGGCCAGTCTCGCAATGGGTAAATCCCATGGTCGCAAGTTCGGCTTCGCCCAGCGGAATCTCCTCGCGGCAGGCGCACTCCATCGCCGCAGCAAATTCTTTAGGAAAAACCAGGCAGTTCACCATGAATCCGATGTCATGCAGCAGACCCGCCATGTACGCCTTCTCCTGGTCGGCGGCGGCCAACTTTTCGCTGAATTTGCGGCATACCAAAGCGCACCCCAGCGAATGCCTCCAGAACACAGCCGGATCCAGCACCCATTTCGTCGCCGGAAAAGCCTGCCCCATGCAGCAGGTCAGAAGAATGGTTTCGACCCGCCGCAGGCCCAGGCTGATCACCGCTGCCTTGATGGATTTGGGCGGCTGCGCCATGCCGAATAAGGGCGAGGCCGCCACCCGCAGGCATTGCGCAGCCACAGTGTTGTCGTAAGACACCAGACGGACTACCTCGTCCACGTTCGTGTCCTCCGCCGAGCCACTCAGCAGCTTGAGCAAGGGCACGAACACGGCCGGAATGGCGGGCATGGTTTCGATCTGCTGCACGCGCTCACGAATGCTTGCGGTGAAAGATGCGGTCATAGCTTTCCACTCTTGAGGGATGGCTTCCAGTACGCGATGGTCCCAGGAAAATGGACCAGGTGAAACTGCTCATTCAATTTCATCAGCGATTCCGAGGTTCCAAGAAAAAAGTAACCGCCAAAATTAAGGTTGCTGAAAAAATGATTGATCACTTTCGACTTCGAGACGCCGTCAAAATAGATCAGCACGTTGCAACAGAAAATCAGGTCCATGCCCTTCATGAAGAGCATCTTGGAATCATCCTGCAGATTCAGCCGGCTGAAAGTGATCAGCTTTTTCACCTCCGGGCGTACCTGCAGTTTCTTATCATCGATGGTCACGAAATATTTCCGCTTGTAGTACTCCGTGGTGTTGCGCACCGCGTAGTCTCCGTAGATTCCGGCCTTGGCGGTTTCGACGGAACGGTCGTTGAGATCGGTGGCGAGAATCTCCACCGTCCAGCCTTGGAGCAGCCGATCTTTTTCCTCGAGCATGTTCATGGCCAGGGTGTAGGATTCCTCGCCGGTAGAGCAGCCCGCGCTCCAGATGCGCAATCTTTTTGTGGTCTGCTTGATTTTCTCTCCGACGATCTCCGGCAGGATGACTTTCCGCAGCGCATCGAGCTGCGGCTGGCTGCGGAACAGGCAAGTTTCGCCGATGGTGATTTCGTTCAGCAGTTGCCGCAATTCTCCATCGCGGCTGGGCTGCGCCGTCAGCTGGTCCCAATAATCGCGCGGGGTCCGAGACTCCCAGTTGTTTCATCCGCCGGCCGCAGCCGTCGGCCAAAAGGTAGAGTTTGTCTTCCGCTTTGTAGATCCCCGAAACCTTGTACACCAAATCGCGGATTTGCCGGTACACGGGGTCCACAGCGTCGCCTTTACTCGCTACCGGCGGCGCAACTACGGGTTGAGTCACAATGGTCATTTTGCGGTTCGCTCCAGCGGCGTTGAGCTGTTCACACCGACGCATGTATCGAGAAGCGCGGCTCTGCAGTACGCGGCGCGTGATCTCCAGCGCCAGCTGGTCGAGCGGATAGGAGCATCCGCCAACCCCGAGGCGTGGACCAGCCCGGGCATGCCCCACACTACCGAAGAATTTTCGTCCTGGATAATCACCTCTCCGCCGGCATCGCGAATGTCTTGCGCTCCGAGCACGCCATCCGAACCCATGCCGGTCATTACGACTCCCAGCACATTTGCACCGTAGGCCGCGGCAACGGAGCGAAACAGCACATCGACCGCGGGGCGGCAGGAGTTTTCCGCCGGCTCCTGATTCAAGTTCAGGCGCGAATGTAAACCTGCGCGTATCACCTTCATATGGAAATTTCCCGGCGCAATCCAGGCGTGTCCGGGTGCGAGAATCGCCCCGGCACTGCCCTCTTCCACAGGAATAGCGGATCGGCTGGCAAGGCGTTCCGCCAGCAAGCGGGTGAAAATAGGCGGCATGTGTTGCACCACAACAATGGGAACGGGAAAGTCGCTCGGAATCCGCGGCAACACTTCCGCCAATGCATTCGGACCGCCGGTCGACGTTCCGATGGCCACAATTTCGATCCGCGGGTTGGACTTTACCCGAACCTTCATCGCCGGACGGGATCCGGGCAGCGGCATGAGTTTCAGTGGCGCACCGTGCCACACAGGGCTTTGATCTTGGGGATAAGTTCGGCGCGAATGCGTTCGATTGCGACAACTGCGACTGCCGGTATTGCTGGGTTTCGTGGCATAGTCCGATGCTCCCAAGCGCCAGCGCATCGAGGGTTGCCGCGGCGCCGTGCTCGGTGAGCGTGCTGAACATGATGACAGGCAGCTTGGGATACAGTTTGCGCACCGCTGCAAGAGTTTCCAAACCGTCCATCACCGGCATTTCGATGTCGAGCGTAACCAGGTCGGGCTTGAGCTGCGGAATTTTGGCCAGGGCAATGTGCCCGTCGCTGGCGGTTGCAACCACCTCCAGCGCGGGGTCTCCGGACAAGGTGTCGGAGAGCAGTTTGCGGATCACGACCGAATCGTCGACGACGAGGATGCGAATGGGAGCCATATCAATTCGTGTATATCTGTTTCACAAGCGATGCTGCCAGGCGAGTGGACCGCAATCGCAGACACTCGATCAAACCGCGCAACCAGCCAAACCAGACCATCTCTGTGCTGAGCTTAGACACCGGCATGGGCCACCCTGCTCAACGCTGGCTCGTCCGGCGCTGCGCCCGCTGCATCGCCACTGGCGCCGAGATTGAATTGTGCGACTAAGGCGCGCAGCTGCGTGGACATCTGCACCAGTTCCTGCGCCGCCTTCTGGGTATCGACGGATCCTCGCGACGTGCTTTGCGCCGCTTCCGCCACGCCCGCGATGTTGCTGGTGATCTCGCCGCTGCCCTGCGCTGCTTCGCTGACGTTGCGTGACATCTCATTGGTGGTCGCGTTCTGCTCCTCCACTGCCGTGGCGATGGTGTTCGAAATGTCGTTGATCTGATTAATGACTCCGCTGATCGATGCGATGGCATCCACCGCCGCTTTGGTGTCGCTCTGGATGGCTTCGATTTTGTTGCTGATGTCTTCGGTGGCTTTCGCGGTTTCCTTGGCCAGTTCCTTTACTTCATTGGCCACCACGGCAAAGCCCTTTGCCGGCCTCTCCTGCACGCGCGGCTTCAATGGTCGCATTCAGGGCCAACAGGTTGGTCTGCTGCGCGATCGAAGTGATGACCTTGATCACTTTGCCAATCTCCGTGGAGGAATCCCCCAGTTTGGACACGGTCGCGGTGGCAGTTTCGGCGACTTTGACCGCGGAGGTTGCGACCTTGGCAGCCTCCGTGGCGTTTTTGGCGATATCCTTGATACTGACTCCCATCTCTTCCGCACCCGTCGCGACTGTCTGCAGATTCTGGCTGACCTTCTGCGTGGCGTTGGAAACCACCTCGGCCTGCGCCGAGGTTTCCTCAGAGTTGGCGCTGATTTGCTGGCTGGTGGCGCTGAGCTCCTCGCTTGCACTGGACACGTGCTGGGAGCTCGAGGCAATCTGGGTTAACAGGTCATGGACTTTTTCGACAAACAGATTCAAACATTTGCCCAGTTGTCCAATCTCATCCTGACGTTCCTCATCCACTCGAGCGGTCAAATCGTTGGCTTCCGCCATCGCCTTGAATTTGCTGGACAACGAGTCCAGTGGGCGGGTGATACTGAACGCGACCCACGTCCCAACTACGAATAAGAGCAACAACGAAAACCCACACATGGCAAACATGGCACGTGTGGCTCGCTTGGCTTTGCTGGTTGCATTAATGACGGCCTGCTTTCCGCTTTGCGCCAGTTGATCACTACTGTCTTCGATTTTCTGCTGAACGCCTTGGTACAGCTGGTAACACGCACCGGAATCAACTTTGGATGGATCGCGCACCATGTCTTTGGAGAGCGCACTCGCAGCGCTCAGATACTGTTGAACCAAGCGGCCCTCTTCGTCCAACGCCGATTGAATAGCGGGGTCGGTGGCGGACTCTCGGGCCGTAGCAATGCCTTGCGCCAACATTTTGGAGTGCAGGGCCAGGTTGTCCACGTTGTCCTGCTGTTCTTGCCCCTTCTTCGCAAAGATCGCGGAAATATCTGCCCAGGTCATGTCGTTAAAAATGCCAGCCTCGATATGACTGCGAATCGCCATGCTGGTAGCTGTCACTTGAGTGGTGGCTTGCTCGACCGACGTGATACCCCAATATCCGGTTGCACTCACGGCAGCCACAAATACCAACCCGCTGATCGTCAGGCTCGCCAAGCGTTTCTTAATTGTCCATTGCATTGCCCGTCTCCCTGAACCTCAGCGATCCATGCTGCGCGTCGAACGATCCGGTTGGCCCACCCCTGGTCGCAGCGATTCTTAGGCACCGGCGTGGGCTGCTTTGTTTCGCGTCTGGTCCGTCGCCGCGTGTTCTTCACGGCGATTGCCGGCGTTGATCTTGAACTGCTCAACCAGGCGGCGAAGTTGTGCGGACGTCTCCACCAGTTGCTGCGACGCCTTCTGTGTGTCCGTCGGCTCCACGCGTCGTGCTTTGCGCCGCGTCTGCCACACCCGCGATGTTGCTGGTGATCTCGCCGCTGCCCTGGGCTGCTTCGCTCACGTTGCGTGACATTTCATTGGTGGTCGCGTTCTGCTCCTCCACCGCGGTCGCAATCGTGCCCGAAATGTCGTTGATCTGGTTGATCACGCCGCTGATCGATGCGATCGCATCCACCGCCGCTTTGGTATCGCTCTGAATGGCTTCGATCTTGCGGCTGATGTCTTCCGTGGCTCTGGCCGTTTCCTTGGCCAGCTCCTTGACTTCGTTGGCGACGACAGCAAAACCTTTGCCCGCTTCGCCCGCTCGTGCCGCTTCAATGGTGGCGTTGAGCGCGAGCAGGTTGGTCTGCTGCGCAATCGAGGTGATGACCTTGATGACCTGACCAATCTCGTTGGAAGATTCGCCCAGCTTGGATACGGTAGCGGTCGTCGCCTCCGCAACCTTAACCGCGGAGGTCGCGACCTTGGCGGCTTCAGTGGCGTTCTTGGCGATCTCTTTGATGCTCGCGCCCATCTCTTCGGCGCCGGTTGCGACCGTCTGCAAATTCTGGCTGACCGCTTGGGCAGCCTTCGAAACCACATCGGCCTGAGCCGAGGTTTCCTCGGAGTTGGCGGTGATCTGCTGGCTGGTGCTATTCAGTTCCTCGCTGGCGCTGCCCACTTGCAGCGCCGAACCGGCGATCGACTGGATCACCTCATGCAGATTGTTTTTCATTTTATTGAGTGCCGCTCCGGCGTCGCCAATCTCGTCGTGAGCACGAATCTCGATATCAGCCGCAACAAGGTTGTTGTTGGCGATTTGATTTGCCAGGGCCGCAGCTTCCGTGACGGGTCGAACGATGACGCGCCGAACTAAGAAAAAGACAACCCCCACGGCCAGCAACATCGTCACCGCACTCAACAGCAAAAGAGCTAGGCTGTTACCCATCGCAGCTTCTCGTACTGCCGCGAGGGGCGCAGTAACTACAAACGCTCCCCTTAAATCACCTGCCTTCATGCCTTCTTTGGCAAGCCGAACGGATCTTTCGCTCCCGCTGGATCGCCATGGCAAAGCAAACAGTCCTCGGTCAGACGCACCGGCTGGGCATAGCGCATGACTTCCTGACCGTCGACCATGCTGCGTTTGAAGAACTCTTTGAGGTCCGCTGTCGCTTTCGAAACTGGTCAGCGCCTCGCGCTCAAATTCGTCTGGAGCATGCTGCGGGTTGCGCGGATGCAGCGAGGGAGTCGTAAATTTCATGCCCTGAGATTCGGCATAGTCACGAGCAATATTCCAGGCGACCACAACCGGAACCTGCTTAACCTGCTTAAACTCGTGATTGGGAACATAGACGTCCACATTCGAGGAGAAGTACGTGCGTACTGCGCCCGCCATGCCGTCGGTTTTCCGTAGCTTGTCTACGAACGCATCTTCGGCCTGCTGGTTGATGCGGTTTCGGGTGATGAAGAAACCCACGCTCGAAGTAATCAGCAGGGTGATCGCGATCGAGCCAGCGATTTTCGGAGTAAGTTTCATGTTGCTGAACATTTGTTCCTCGCTCTTCCTGCCGAACCGGCGCTTGGCATCGCCTGTTTCGCGCTGCTTAAACGCCGATGGCACGGTGTCAACTGCTAGTCATCTCCCAGCTATTGCGCTGCCCAGCGTTTCGGCCTCTTCGGTCATGTGACAGGCCTTTTCTATGTCCAGCACATGCATCAGGCGGTCGTTCAGTTTGTGCACTCCCACGATCATCGAGCGGACCGAGCTTCGCAGAGTTTCCGGGGGCGGTTCGAAGCTGGATTCGTCGACTTCAACCACATCGCCAATTTCGTCCACCAGCAGGCTGACCGCGCCATCCTCCGATCGCACCACTACATTCATGTGCAGCATGTCGAGTGGTGCGGGCTCCAGTTCCAACCGCCGCCGCAGATCGACTGCGGTCACGATCTGGCCCCGCAGGTTGATCAGTCCGCTGACTACCTCCGGCGCTAGCGGCACCTTGGTCATCTCCAGCGAACGGATGACTTCCTGCACGCCTTTCAACTCCACCCCGAACAGTAGCTTGTCCAGATAGAAGGTGCAGAACTGTGAAGTGTGGGCCATGGTTTAGTTCGCAACCTCCGTCGCTCTCGGCACCGGGCCGGGCCGCATCGCGGTCACGTCCACACTGTGCAGAATTGCCGGGATATTCAGGAGTTCCGTCACCCGGTCCCCGATCACGACCGAATAGAGAACCGCTGCCCGGGTCGCCGGCGACCTCACGTCCGCCCGGTCTTCGACGATATCCAGAATTCGTTCCACCACCAGCCCGAAAGTTCGCCCCTCGTGCTGCAGCACCAAGACTTGAATCTGCCCGGAATCCGGCGTGGGCGGAGCTTGCAGGACGCGCAGTTTATTGCGCCGCTCCTCCAGCACCACACTCAGGCGAATCAGAGGCAGGATCTGTCCGCGATATTGCGTCACCCACTGGCTGCCTGACATTTCCACTTGCGCTACGGGAAACTCCTCCAGGCGCGCCAGCGTGTTCAGAGGGATGGCCATGCGGGAATCTCCCGGTCCGGCGAACAGCAGGAAGGTTTGCTTTTCGACCGTCGTGGACGAGTCTGTCGCTTTTTCCGTCAACGAGCGGTCCCTGGTTTCCGTGACCACGCTGGCGCGCTGCGCCAAGCCCAGCACGTCCAAAATGAGCGCCACTTTGCCATCCCCCATGATGCTCGAGCCGGCGAAGGTCTTGACCGTCTTGAGTTGTTTGCGCAACGGCTTGACTACGATTTCTTCGGTATCGTTGATCTGGTCGACCACCAGCCCGAAACGTCGCTCATCGGCTTGAACCACCACGATGTTGACAGCGCCATCGCTTTTCGTAGCGGAACCTGGCGCGGCCAGTTTCAGTTCACGGCTGAGATACACGAGGGGCAGCAGACGGCCGCGCAGCCGATAAACGGGCGCGCCATGAACCAATTCGATGCCCTTGCTGACATGGTCGGCCTTGAGCCGCACCAGTTCGAGCAAGCTCACCTGGGGTATCGCGTAGCGATCTCCGCCACAGGTTACGACTAGCGCTGGGATGATTGCCAAGGTCAACGGAATCTTTACCCGCACGGTTGTACCCCGGCCCAGGGACGACTGAACGTCTAGAGTGCCGCCGATCTTCTCGACGTTGGTCTTGACCACGTCCATGCCCACGCCGCGGCCCGAGACGTTGGTCACCTTTTCCGCCGTGGAAAATCCGGGCAGGAAGATCAGATTGAAAATCTCCCGCTCCGGCATACGCGCCGACTGCTCGGCGGTAATCAGCCCGCGTTCGACCGCCTTCTTGCGAATGCGCTCGACATTCAGACCCGCGCCGTCGTCGCTGATCTCAATATTGACCTGTCCGCCTTCATGAAAGGCGCGCAGAATCAGACGGCCACTTCGACTCTTGCCCGCCCTCACGCGATCTTCGGGAAGTTCGATGCCATGGTCGACAGAATTGCGCACCAAGTGAGTGAGTGGATCCTTAATCGCCTCGATAATGGTTTTGTCCAGTTCTGTCTCCCGGCCCTCCATCTCGATGCCCACCTCCTTGCCGCAACCGAGCGCGACGTCGCGCACTGTTCGCGGGAACTGGCCCCAGATGTTCCCGATGGGCTGCATCCGTGTCTTCATCACTCCCGCCTGTAATTCAGTCGTAATCAGGTTCAGGCGCTGGGAGACAGCCAGAAAGCTCGTGTCCTTCATACGGTTGGCGAATTGCAGTATCTGGTTCCGGGCCAGCACCAGTTCCCCCACCAGATTCATGACTTTGTCCAGTAATCCAACATCCACCCGGACGGTGCTATCCGAGGCCGCCGCGTGGGCTCGCGAAGACTGGAGTGCAGTGCATCCACGATGTCGGCCGGCCTTACCGCGCCCTGCTCCACCAGAATCTCGCCCAAGCGGCGGGGATCGCCCTCCTTTTGCGTCTGGGCGGCGCGCTGGATCTCGTCCTGGGTAACTCCGGCCTGCTGCATCAGGATGTCGCCGATCGAGGACGGCGGCCCAGCGGCTTCGATCGCCGCCTCTGGCGCCGGCGCGCTCCGGCTTTTGGCCGGCGATTCGGGCAACTGCTGCAGGCGGGTGAGAGTGGCGACCAGCTTCGTGTCGTCGCGCTCTCCTTCCGCCCCGCTCGCTTCGATACTGCCCAACATCTGCCGGACCGCGTCCACCATGCTTAATAACGCGGTCGTCAGTTCCTGGTTAAGCGTAAGCTGGCCGTCCCGCAGGCGAGTCAGCAGGTTCTCTCCGACATGGGCCACCTTTTCCAATTTGTTGAAACCCAGGAAGCCGCAGGTACCTTTGATGGTATGAATGGTGCGAAACACGCTGGCCAGCGCGTCGCGATCCTGCGGGTTTTTCTCTAACCCCACCAATTCCCTATCCAGCCGGTCCAGATTCTCGTAACTCTCTACCAGAAAATCCTGGACGATGTCACTGTCACTCATCGCTGGCCTTTCCTTTCCAGTTTCGGGATTCCATGAGCGAGCAGGCTGCCTGTCGCTGCCTTGCATGTTCTGGAGTGGGCCTCGCGTGGCGAGCGACGACCAGATCACCAAGGATAATGTCCCTCTAGTGACCTATCGTCTGTTCAGCGATTTCCATTAGGGTCCCTTCGCCGCGAAAAAAATCGAACGCCTGACAACGAAAGCGCGCGGCAGAATTCAAGTGGTGACGGGAAGGGTCGCGTGACGCGTCAAAGCTCGAGAGCGAGAACTCGAAGAGAAGCAGGCAAGGCTCTTACTGGCCCGCAGGAAGGAAGTTTTTTCGCAAGAGGAGGACGGGCCTGGTCGCAAATACTTCAAGCAATCGGAGACAAAAAACAACACCGACGCCAGGCCCTTTTTAAAGGCGCGGCGTCGGCGGATTCGCGACTGTAATTCCAATTAAAACCGAAACAGTCTTGATACTGTCTCAGTTTCCTAAAACAGCGTAGCCGGGTACCGGATCGCCGCTCATGACCTGACCTTCCACTCTCCGCCGTCGCTGCAGTAAGTGGACGTTGGTGTGCAATAGGTTGCGATCTCGTGCGATCTCATATCAGTGCTGTTGAAGGCCCAGCCACCGGCGAAAGTGTCCTTGCTTTTTGCGTGGCAAGGCGATCCAATATTGTGTAGCCGCCGGTCGGCGTATGCCAGCCTTGTGAGTGCCCACGTCAGCTTACGCAGCATGCTCCATACGTAGGAGGATTTGAGATATGGAAATCCTTAAGGGATTTCCCCGGCACGCCATTGTTGTCTGCAAGGATGCTAAGTTCGAACTCAGCCGCGTCTGGCCCCCAAATGTGCCGACCGAGGCTCTCAACTCGGCTTACAGTGACATCGGCGGATGGCGTGAACGGGATGGCTACCCACGAATTGAGTACTGAGAAAGCCGACCCGATCCCTCTTTAGCAATGGTATTCCCGAAACAGCAGAAGAACGTGCCGTACGGGTAGATGCTGAGGTTGCCGGCAATGGTTTTAGACCCGCGTCCGACCGGATGTCACGCCGGCGTGACAGCGGATGGCCCTTTCGTCGCGATCGCCAGTCTTCCGCCGTTTGAGGTGATGAAATTTGGCTTGGTTCCCAATGCCAGCGCGGTGACGCCGATGAGCGCCAACACGGCCAGGCAAAGTAGTACGCGTACGAGTGGTGACTTAACCATTTATCTCCTCCAGGTTTTTGGTTGGTTCTGATCAGGCTTACTCGAAACCCTGGTTCGAATCCGTGGCGTTTTGCACTGCCTCCTGCCGCAGTAGTTTCCACTGGAATTCTTCCCGGGTGTTGATGGTCGAAAAGTCCGGGTCCTACCCCGTGGCTAGAATCAGCCGCTCAACTTGCAGAAGACGGCGGAAAGTTGAGAGCTGAAAGCGGGAGAAATCTTACATACCCCAGGCGTCATGTCAAGGAGAATCCGTTCCTGGAGCGCGATTTCGCGTGTTCAGCTGCAATTTTCTGCGCATGGTATGCATACACTATGATGAAACTGCTCCGAGGAACAAAGATATTCGGTCAGAAACAAAAACCGCCGGCGTCGAATCAGAATACCGGACGCCGGCGGATTGAGTTTGTTAGATTTGTTAAATCGACATACACGCAGTCGACACTTCGCTCGTAAACGGGCGATTAGTTCTGCCTAGCACGGCAAACGCGTGCCCCGGTATAGATTGGCCGGCTACCCACACGTCATTGTCCTGCCGCACGAACCGCCCTTGTCACTGAGCACCAGAAGGCGGTCAGTTCAGAATCAACCTGGTCGATGTCGTTCGACATTCCAGGCGCCGAACGTATTGGACGATTTCTTGTCCGTCTTCACAACGATCCAGTACTGCGTGTTGCCTGTGATTGAAATGCCAGTCGAATCCGACGCCGCCACGACAGCGCAGCAGCTTCCGAAGTTAGGCAAATTGGTCACGGCCCAAGTCTTAATAGCCGTTCCCGGTACGCCGCTGGCATCGTTATAGAGGCCAATCACCAGTCCGTTGAACCCTTCAACATAACCGACGGCTACTTTAATTTTGGTGACAGTGTGATTGGCGCTGGGAGTGAAAGCGCCTGCACTCCAATATTCGGGTTAGCCTGATATGGCGGTTGGCCCAGTGATTGTGAAGCCTTCACAGCACCAATACTTGCCCTTGGGGTATGCGGTGCCAATATTGTCATAGATCTGCACAAGGCCTGCATCATAGGATGGGTTTCTGTGATCGACTTGGTCGGCTTCGTAGCAGTCACCATTCTTCCATCTTTACTCAGAACGATTCCGTCTTTGTTGGCGGCAAAAGCTGTGAGGCTGGCGAGAGCCAGCACGGTGAATGTCAGCAACGTTTTCTTACACATTGTATTTGTCTCCTCCGTTGTTTAGTTGGTTTCGGTGGCTGAGGAAAACCGGAGCTCGGAACCTTACTCCTGCTGTGATTCTTGCAACCGCAGGTCGGTCCCACTGAACTTCCTCCGGCGCTGAACTTCAACGAACAGCTTGGCTGTGACAACGGGGGAATCGAATTTGCAAAAACGCTATTCCTCCCCGCAACAAAATCATCTCCGCAATCACGAGAGATGTAAGAAAAACAACAGTGAAAAGTGGACGAATTTTTGCACTCACCAATGCCAGTGTCAAGCAGAATCCTTTTCTAGAGCGGGATTTCAACGGCAACTGCGAAAAAGTCTGCGCATGACCCGCAAAAGTTTGCGACGACGGCTAGCCACTTTACTCGAGACGGTGATTTGAACCGAGTCAATGAGTCGATGAGGTCAGAACTTTTCCGCCATGCCTATCGGTCTTTCGACTATTGTCCGGTCGGAGAAGTAAACGTCTCTGGAGGATCGAAAAAGCACCGCCGCCAGAAAGCTTGATCCGAAAGCGTTCCAGCTTTCCATTCCCGGAGCGCAAGCAACGTCGCTGCTGCCATTCCTCCATCTTCTGAATCGAAAATCACGACTACTCCAGCTGCGCTGGTTGGCGCTTGAGTTAGCTCGGCGTATTCCTTCTGGAACAAAGATTTTGCGAAATCCAACTTTACTTCGAACTGGTGCTTGTATGCACTTCCCTTTGCCCTTTGCACCGTCACAATCTTCACGGTTTGTCCTCGAAGCGGCTGCCAAGTTCCAGGAAAGGATGCGATTTCTTCGTTCTTGACCTGAAATGGTTCAGTACTCGGGGCGGCGGCCTGGCGGATTTTCAACTTTCGTATCGGGAGCGAAATTTTCCGGCACTTCAAGCGCCGAACGCCGAATCCATCCGCGGGAAAGGCCCGAGATTCGCACGTGAACCCAGTTCGCATTCAAATCGAGAATTTCAAATTCATCTTCTGCAGTGGCAAGAAACAAAACTTTGGCGCCTTCGACTGGACTCACCAGGACTGGGGTGTCCGACTTTCTTAACCGCGACCAGATTCTTGGGGTGGGCCTGGTTGCGGAGAATCTCTTCTAGTCCCTTCGCTTCTTTGGTGAGCTCTTCCATGTGTTTGTCAGCTACCGCCTTCTGCGTAGCCAGATCCGGGTCGGAACTATTCTGCCGGTTTGAAGGGCGAAATCGCGGAGGCTGTGGGAAGCTTCGAACTCGCCATCGGGGCTGCCGGCAGTGCATTACTCGGCATCGGCGCAGAGATCGCAGTCATTGGAGCGTCGGGAGCGTTAGATTCGTGAGGGTGCCAGCTACAGTTCGCGAAGGGGTCGAGACCACTGGAGCGGCGGCGGCTGGCGAGCTCGTGGAGCGCATCCGAAAGCCGATCCAGAAAATCGTTCTCCAATCGACCGTTGGAAGGCAGCACCTGGTATCCGGAATTCGACGAAGCAGGGTCTGCATACCACGCGGTAATTTTGGCGCTGACTCGCACCAGCGCTCCTCCACTGGACGTGGAACTGACTTGGATCTCGCACTGATAATAGCCACGCTGGAAGCGATCTAAGGGAAGGTCACCAGGACGCGTGAAGCCATCCAATACCGGCAGGCGACCAGAGGCCGAAGCCTGCAACTGCTTGACGACTTTCTCCACCACTACTTTCGACTGGGCAAACTTGCGCTCGTATGGGGCGATTTGGGCATCGTTGGGCTGGGCCAATGCGATTGGGATCGCAGCGCTGAACATGAGAAGGTCGACACTACCCGCACATGGAGTGGCCTCACGGCAGCGGCTCCAGTTGGTCGCGGTGAATCCAACCGTGCTGCCCATCTTCAGTTTCAACCCCGTACCAATAGGGAGTGCCAACGACGATCACAACTTCAGTACCTGCATCGAGAGACTTCAAATTCGAAGCCGTATGAAAGGGAGCGGACTTGAGTTGGGCGCCGGGAGCCTTAATGACGCGTTCCGCCTGGCGACGGAGATCCTCCACGTGCTTTTCCAGCGCTTGGACAGAGCTTTGGGCAGCGGCGAGGGCCACAGTTTCATCCTCTTCACTTTTGCGTTCGAGCGCCTGCCGGGCCAGTTCTTCCTGCCGGTGTTTTTCGCTCTGCTGGGCCTCAGTTTTCTGTAATTCGAGTGCGTCAACGTGATCCTGAATGTCTTTGAACTCGGCGCTTTCGACGCTGCCATCCGAAGCGTGCGAGGTACGGCGGAAGTCTTCAACGAAGACTGCGTCGATGCGCAAAATCGTTCGGTTTGGATCCCGGCTCTGCACCACATAGCGCACCGCAAGCGTCCCTTCGTCCCTGGTCTCCTCAAAATTCGCCGGCGCCAGCACCTGGGTGCGGACCTTGTAGAAGACGGTGCCGGGATCTTTCCATTCGGGGAACAACGACGAGGACCCGACGGCGTTGGCTTTCTCGATGTACTTGTCTTTGTTGTATTCGAAGCTGCCCTGGATGATTCCGTCATCGACAACGGTCTCGACTGCCTGCAGGACTTCACTCTCCGGAGCAGAAATTTCCGTCGAGAAACCCAGACCAAAATCTTCGTGCTTCTTACGCCCGCGTGCAGAAAGTGGGCTCGACTACCGAGGCCAGCCCGACAACCAGCAACAGAGTCCGCGCGATCCTGCAACTATGGGCAGCAGAGCAGATTTCAATGAGTATGTATCTCTTGGCGCGAATGGAATTGCGTGTTCCCGCCCTGTTATCGATATTCCGCATGCACTCCAACTGCTGGCCCGGGCCTTGGATCTTTCGAAAATCGGCTGACACTACCTGCGATTCCAGTTTCTAGCTCTTACTCTTGACCGAGGTCGGCTGTCAACTTTTGGAATTTTATTTTCCACTCGTAAGCCTGCCTCGGTGACAAATTGCTGACAATTTTTTTACAAAATATAGACGAAGTTATCACACTTGAGTGAGACAGCAATGGTACTGTCGCTCCGATCGATTGGTCGTGAAGCTTACGGCCATGAATGTGATCACTATGCGCAAGGAACAACTCGCTAGGCCGGGCTAAGCTCGCTCTATCTGAAAACCGAACGGGAACGGAGCAAACCCGCGGCGAGCGCGCAATCAGGAAGCCAAGAAGCAGGCGCTGATTCAGGCCGCGCTTGGATTGTTCGCGTCCAAGGGATACGAGGTCACGACCACTCGCGAAATCGCCGCCTGCGGCCGGCTGCGCGGAAGGCCTCATCCACCGCTATTTCAAGGGCAAAGCTGGCTTGCTTACGGCCATGATTGAAAATCGGATATCCAAAGAGGTGGTGGATTTCAGCCACCAACTGCGACCTGCCTCGAACTTCGCGGATGAATTTCTGCACTTGGTCGAACGCGAAGTCGAGCGCATGTGGGAAAGCCGTGATTTTCTCCGGGTATTCATTCCTCGCGCGATTGTTGATCCATCCGTGGGTAGTGTGATGAATAAGGCGCTCATCTCGGTGCGTGCCAAGGCAATCACGGCGCGATTGAAACAGTACGAGTCTCGCGTTAATTGTCCGCAAGACGCGATCGAGGCATTTACGCAGGCGATCGGAATGCTCGGACTTGTGTTCGGGTTTGTGCGGCCCGTACTGCTCGGGCACGACCTCGTTCCGGCGCGAAGAAAATGGCGGTCACTGTGGCCAAGATTCTTGTAAGCAACCCTGCAATTTCCTCTGCCATCTGATCGGTTTTTCCGATTTTGGTGATTCGGTTTTCTTATTTTTTCTTGACACTGATCTAACGAACGTGATAATTAGTGCGTCCACGCGCACTTAACAGGTAGTTGTCGCAGTTTGAATTAGACTTCGTGACAGAGGACCAGATGACCGCTCCTGCTGTACGTGTCTTTCTTGAGGTGCCGCGGAGTCTGTGCGCTTCCTGTCGTGAGGCTTGCTCCAAAACCAACGCTTTCAGCGAAACTTTGAGAGATGACGTCTCGTCAATTGCGAGGGCACGCTCAATCGGGTGAGAGTGTGCTGTAAATGAATGCGCCAATAGTTTTGCCTTTGTGAATTCGCATTTAGGAGGGCTGGATGATCTCGTCCCGGAGAAGTCTTGCGGGTTGCCTACTGTCGTTGTTTCTTGTCCTCGGCTGCTTGCCCGATGCTCATGCGTTACCTGCCTTCGCCCGAAAATATGGGCTTCGCTGTTCGGCATGCCACGAATCCTGGCCGATGCTGAATTACTTTGGGCAGAAGTTTAAAGACAACGGCTATCAGCTGATGAATGATCGGGATGCTCCGATTTGGCAGAACCCCTCGTACTGGCCAGTGACGTTCCGCATCACCCCGATCTGGCACCGGTTCAGCACCGGCAAGGTCGCGGTCGACCAGGGAGGGGGGATGAACAATGGTGAGGCGAGAGTCGAAAGCTCGGGTTTCGACCTCAGCGGGCTCGACTTCCATACCGGCGGCACGCTCGAAAAGAATATCTCGTTCTACGTGCTGCCTTCTTCCGACAGCACCGCCAGTTTTCACTTTGAGACGGTCATGGGGCGCTTCGATAACCTATTCGGCAGCTCTTGGCTCAATGTGAAGTTGGGCAAGTTCGAACTCGACAACTTACTGTCCGAAAAGCGCATCCTGACTCTGACCGCCAATGGCGGGATTTATCAGACCTATCACTTCATTCCGCAGGGCGACAACAACATCTTCGGCCAGATTGGCGATAACCAGCTCGGCTTGGAGTATATGGGACACTCAGCAGACGATCGCACGCGCGTCTCTGCGGCGCTTCTCAGTTCAAGCGACGGAAACGTCGGCTTGATCACCGGCGCCAACTCCTATAGCGGATTCTTCACCGCGAGCCAGGCTTTTGACGCGGGCAAGCTGGGAGTTGAGCGCATCGGATTTTACGACATGATGGGCCTGGCCGCAGTCACGTACCGGACTTCTGCCGGAGTGCCCATTCCTGGCTCGGGAATCAACAATAAGGGATTTAATCGCATTGGCTTCGTCGGGCAGTTCTATCTCGGTCCTCACTTTGATCTCCAAGTCGTGACTCAACATGGCACGGATAACGCATGGTTCGGGCAGGGCTATGGCAATGCATCCGACCCGAACAATGGGACGGCAGCGAGTGACCTTCCGAACGCAACCCCGGGCACGGTTCTTCCAGCGACTGCGCGTGCGCCCAGTTGGAATGGCGCGACGTTCGAAGCCCACTACGTGTACAGTCCGCAGTTAATCTTCATAGGCCGGTTCGAGCTGGAGCGAATGTCGCAACAGGGCACTGTCGGGACTGCGTCAAATCTCGGAAACATTACCTCCTATACCATCGGCTATCGTTACAACCCGTTTATGACAAGCCGGGCGGGCTTCGCCTGGCACAACGAATACAACTGGCAGCACCAGGACGGGACCGGCCCGCAGCCCGGACAAAATTTGAACATAAGCGAATTGTTGATCGGCTTTGACTTCGACTTCTAGGAGAGGACCAGCAATGCGTACGAAATCGTTCTTACAGTGTTCGTTGTTGATGAGCGCGGTCGCTGTTCTGGCGCTTTCGCTGCCCGCCAGCTCTCAGGTCTCGACCGTTCAGCTGCAGGAGTGGCTGAATTTGCCGACGTCGACCAGCCACATTGGCAATATCACGGGAAATGCAAAGGCAGGAGCCCCACTTTATCGCAGGTACTGCGTCGGCTGCCACGGCGACCTCGGCGACGGCAACGGCGAAGTCGCGCAGTGGCTTCAACCTCCCATGTGGCCGAAGCCGCGTGATTTTCAGTTGGGGATATTCAAGTGTCGCTCCACACCCACCGGTACGTTGCCCACCGATGAAGACCTTTATGACACGATTGGCCGTGGGTTGGACCGCTCGGCTATGCCTATTTGGAACACGCTTACCAAAGATGAGCGCGCCGATCTCGTGGCATGGATCAAGCACTTCTCTCCCCGCTGGCAGAAAGAAAAGCCGGGAACGCCCATCCAGATTCCTGCGGAGCCGGAAGTCACCCCCGAACGTGTTAAAGCGGGACAAGAAGTCTTTGGAAGGGTGCAGTGCTGGAAGTGCCATGGCGTTCAGGGCATGGCAAACGGTCCTTCCGCCTCGACGCTTACCGACGATCTTGGGGCGCCGATTTGGCCCTACAACTTCACTGACGGATCTCGGCCCAAGTGCGGCAACACTGATCGTGACATCTACAAAATCTTCATGACCGGCCTCGATGGCACGCCGATGCCGTCGTTTGTGGACAACATCAAGCCGGATGAAGCGTGGGACTTGGTGTTTTACCTGCGTACGCTGCAGCCGCACAACGCGTTTAACGCTAAGGAAAGACAAATCGCTAAGCAACTCGGATTGAAGCCGGTGGCTGCTCAGTAGCATCTCAGACCCAGCGAAGCAATCCGTTCTCAGGAGAGAGTCGATGAAAAATCAATGCGATATTCGAAGTTCGTGGCAATACTATCGGTGCTAGTACTTGTAGGTCTTGGAGTGCTGAGCTTGAACCAAGGGGTTAGTGCTGCCGCGGAAGGTTCAATCACTGGTACCGTGAAGCTCAGCGGTACTGCTCCTCACATGAGGGGCATTGACATGTCGAAGGACCCCTACTGTGTGAAGCAGCACGATACCCCGATTTTGCTCGAGAACGTCGTGGTTGGGTCAGGCGGCGGTCTTGCAAAACGTCGTGCTCTACATCTCCGAAGGCCTGACCGGCAACGAGGCCAGTGCGGTACCTTCCGACCAGCCGATCTTTGATCAGAAGGGTTGCCAGTATATCCCGCACGTCCTGGCCATGGACGTTGACCAGAAGTTCCAAGTCATTACCAGCGATCAAACCACCCACAACATCCACCCGTTGCCCAATCCGATGACGGGCAATATCCCGTGGAACAACTCACAGCCGCCTGGAGCGCCGCCGATCATAAGGAGTTGGAAGGCAGCCGAAATGATTCCGGTGAAATGCAACATTCACCCCTGGATGCACGGCTATTTCGCAGTTGTGAAAGGGCCTTATGCGACCTCCGACAAGAATGGCTCTTACACAATTCATGGCGTCCCCGCAGGCAGCTATACGGTGACCGCTTGGCAGGAAGATTTGGGAACTCAGACTTCGAAAAGTTACCGTGGCTGGCGGCAAAGCCTGCAACTGCGGATTTCACTTTCGCGGCCAAATGATTCCGGCCAAGTCCGGCTGGCGAGGACTGAGGTTCATTTCGTGGAACAAATGAACAATTGTTCATAAAGAGTTCACGTTAGGTTCAGGTTGTTCAGTTACGATGGCGCGGGCCGTGTACCCACTAAGAACAGCCACCGAATGCGGTGGCTGCTTTTCATCAAGCCGTAGCGGTCGGCTGGGCAACCGGCCAGAGGCGAGGCGATATGGCAAAAATTCTTGCAGTGACGATCATTGTTATTGCGATTGGCTTCGCGATTCCCATCATTCGTCACACTTGGGACCTGCCAGCCGACATCTCGACCCACGGCGGAATGATCGACGAGCAGATGTCGGAGACCATGGCCGAGGCCGGAATTTCATTTCTGGCTTCGCAAATTCTGTTGGCTTTGTTCATCTGGAAATTTTCCAGTGGGCGCCCCGGCGACAAGATAAAAACTTTCCCCGGCGGCGCCAAGGCTATGGTTTGGGCTGCGTTTCTGCTGGTGGGCACTGAAGTTTTGGCTCTGGGCGTCTTCGGAGTCAAAGCATGGGCTACTGTCTATCTCACGCCTCCGTCGGCAAACGCAGTGCCCGTTCAAGTGCAAGCCGGCCAGTTCGCGTTTTACTTTCGCTATCCGGGGCCGGATGGAACTTTCGGCCCGCTGCATCCCGACCTCATCAGCGAGGCCAACGAAAATTTCTTTGGCCTGGACACGACCCACGATGCCGATTCCAAGGATGACATCGTGACCGCTGAAATGGCGATTCCAGTGAACAAGGAGATTCATCTCCTCATGCACGCGAAGGATGTCGGGCACTCGTTCTACGTTCCAGCCCTTCGGGTGCAGCAGGACTTCGTCCCGGGATTGGATCTTGTCACTCCATTTCACCGCGACCCAGATCGGGAAGTACGAAATTGTCTGCACCCAACTGTGCGGCTTGGGACACTACAATATGAAGGCATATCTCGAGGTGATGTCCCAGGACGACTTCGATAATTGGCTGAAGAAAGAAGCGGCATTACAGTAGCTCATGTCTGTAACCGAATTCTGGTACGTGATTCTTTCGAGGTGAGCACATGCACGATATGTCTGCACACGCGGCAGAGCATCATGCGCCGACCAGTTTCATCAGTAAACACGTTTTCAGTCTCGACCATAAAGTGATTGGCAAACAGTATTACGGCTTGGCGCTTGTGGCCGTGCTGATCGGAATGGTGCTCTCCTGGCTGATGCGCATCCACTTAGCCTGGACGAATTATCCGATACCTGGTCTGCATTTGCTCTCCGCCAATGGTGCGCCCGGCAACGTGATGACGCCGGAGTATTACCTGCAGCTCATGACCATGCACGCGACCATCATGGTCTTCTTCGTGTTGACTACGGCGCCTTTCGCTGCCTTCGGCAATTATTTTCTGCCCATTCAAGTGGGCGCGGAGGATATGCCGTTTCCGCATTTCAACATGATGTCGTTTTGGGTCACGTTTTCAGGTTTCCTCGTTCTGATGTCATCGTTCTTTGTGAGCGACGGACCCACCTTGGGCGGCTGGACGCAATATGCTCCGCTCAGCGCTATCGGACCGGCCTCCGGCCCAGGTCAAGGTACAGGTGTGGTTCTTTGGGCGATATCCATCGGACTCTTCTGCGTCGGCCAGTTACTGGGTTCTCTGAACTTCATCACCACAACGCTCGATATGCGGACCAAAGGCATGAGCATGTGGCGTTTGCCGCTCAGTGCCTGGGCCTGGTTCATCACCTCGGTGATGGGCCTGACTGCCTTTGCCGTGCTGATGCCCGCCACCATTCTGTTGATTCTGGATCACGTGGCCGGAACCAGCTTCTTCGTTCCCTCGGGCCTGGTACTCAACGATCAGTTGCAGCCGCACTCCGGCGGATCGACGCTGCTCTGGCAGCACCTGTTCTGGTTCTTCGGTCACCCTGAGGTTTATATAGCGATCGTCCCCGGCATGGGCATCGTGTCTCATGTTCTGATCACGAACATGCGGCGTCCTATGCTCAGTCACAGGGTTCTGGTCTATGCCATGGGATCTCTGGCCGTCCTCAGCTATATGGTCTATGGACACCATATGTTTGTCAGCGGCATGAACCCGGTTTCGTCGTTGGCCTTCTCTTTTCCGACTTTGATCATCACGATCCCGTCCACGATCGTCGTTTTGATCTGGATGGGTAGTATTTACGGATCGAAGTTGCGCATTAACACGGCTTCGCTGTTTGCTTTGGGCTTTGTTTCGATGTTTATCAGCGGCGGGGTCAGCGGCTTCTTCCTCGCGCAACCCTCGATTGATATCATGCTCCACGCCACCTACTTCGTAGTGGGACACTTTCACCTGGTAATGGCCGTGGCCGCCATCTTCGGTATATTCGCGGGAACGTATTTCTGGTTCCCGAAGATGTTCGGTCGCATGATGGACGAAACTCTGGGGAAGATACACTTCTGGCTTTCCTTTGTTGGCGCTTACTGCATCTTCATGCCATTCCACTATCTGGGAATTGCGGGCAACGTCCGCCGCTACCAGGCTTTCGTCGACGACTACCTGCAACCGCTGATTCCACTACATCGCTTCATCACGATTGCAGCTTTGCTGACTGGGTTGGCCCAATTGATCTTCCTCTACAACCTGTTTCATAGCCGGTTCTGGGGAAAGCCTGCAACCGACAACCCATGGGAAGGAACGTCTCTGGAATGGAGCACGCCGACGACACCGCCCCCGCACAATAATTTTGGCGACAAACTGCCGGAGGTTTTCCATGATCCCTACCAGTACAGTGTGGAGGGTGCTACTCGCGACTACGTGATGCAGACTTCTCCCGAAAAGGTGGACCCGGCCCACGACGAAGCGTAATCACACCACGGTGTGATTGGAAAAAAGGAGTTTTGCAGTCTATGGCGACCACGGTTCATGATCCGCCAAAAATCGAGGAACGTCGCGATCAGCTGCCGGTAATCAGCGATTCCGGCAATGGCGGCCGTGGAACTTTGGTACCGGCCAGCGGGAATTTCCGGGCGGTGAAAGACTACGCTCCGCCGCCGTCTTCCACCGGAATCTGGGTGGTGCTGGCGTCCATCACCATGAGCTTCGCGGCCTTCACCAGTGCCCTGATCGTTCGTCAAGGGTCGTCACTGGATTGGCGCCATCTCAGTCTACCGAGGATTCTTTACTTCAATACGTTGCTCCTTTTGGTCAGCAGCTTCACGCTGGAAGTGGGCCGCCGCCAGGTTGGTGGCTACATGAGTGGCCGAAAGGTCGGGATGGCGCACCCGGCGCGCTGGTTATACATCACGTTGTTTTTGGGTCTATTGTTCGTAGCCGGCCAATACATTGCTTGGCAACAACTACGCGCGGAAGGCCTGTTTTTGGCGACCAATCCCAGTAGTTCGTTCTTTTACCTCCTGACCGCAATACATGCTCTGCACGTGCTTGGCGGGTTAGGCGGCTTGACGCGTGTCGTTCACAAGTTCAATCGGTCGACTTTACGAAAGAGCACGCTGGACGCTACTTCGCACTACTGGCATTTCATGGACGCATTGTGGGTGTATCTGATGTTCTTGCTGTGGTTCAAGCTTTAACAAACTTGACAACAAGAGGAGGCACCGTGAGCCACGCCGATACGATGGGAGGACACGCAGCACTGATGGAAAAACCTGCGTTTTCGGTTCCCGCGAAAAAGATGGCGATGTGGCTGTTCATTATCGCTGACACCGCAACCTTTGCCGGTTGTCTGGTCGCCTATGGATTCCTCCGCAATGCCACTCCCGACTGGCCGAGACCGTTCCACAGCATCACCAATGTTGCGATCATGACTTTCATTCTCGTGACCAGCAGCCTCACTATGCTGTTTGCGATGGACGCGGGCAAAGCGGGAGATAAAGCCAAAGCATTCCGCTGGATGCTGATCACTGCCGCCCTCGGCGCCGTTTTCGCGTTATTGCACATTCGCGAGTGGCTGGCACTAATTGATGAAGGCATGACGCTGCTGAAGAATCCGTGGGGTACTGGCTTGTTTGGCGCCGCGTTTTTCAGCATTACCGGCTTGCATCTTCTGCACGTGACCTGCGGAGTGATTGCGCTCGTAGTAGTTGCCATCCGCTACCAGGGCGGCCGCTACAACGCCGACGATCTGGAAGTTACCGGTCTTTACTGGCACTTTGTGGACCTGGTTTGGATGTTCGTCGTGCCGCTGGTCTACCTGTTGAACCTTTCGCACTAACCCGGAACAGGAGCAAAACCATGGCTATGGCCGAAACACATAAGAGTGGCACCAGCAGGTATGTGGTGGTGTATATTTTCATTCTTGCCATCGCGGCTCTGCAATTTGTGATCGCATATTCGAATATTACAGCGCCGCAGATGTTCGGACGGATGCTGTTTCTGGCGGTGGTCGAGGCCACACTGGCACTTTTGTTTTTCATGCACTTGTCCGACAATCACGGCCTCCTGTGGTTTGTCGTGATTTTTACGGTCTTCGTGCTGCTGGCGATGCAGTATGGGTGGACAGACAGCTTTCGCGAGTTGCTCGGTGCTCCCTGGTCAAACTATACAAAGTATTAACGAGCGCAGGCGCTGTATTCGCGCAAAGGATCATGAAGTTTGAAAGTTCAATCCGACTCATGGGCATTGCGTTCGCGGCATTCTTCGTTCTGCTGCTGCCTCTGCCTGCCTTTTCCCAAAACTGTGCGCTTTGCTATACTCAGGCGTCTTCCGCCGGGGCGAGGATGATCGAGGCTTTACGCAGTGGCATTTTGATCATGGTGATTCCTCCGACGTTGGGATCCATTGGTATGGTTTTCATTGTGCGTAAAAGGAATAATCGGTTTAAGCGCGACGAGTCCGCGGTAGAAGACTGGTAAAATGGCGACCACAAATCTAATGGCAAATTCCATCTCTCCGCAGGCGCTAACTTCCACGCTTCGGGATTACTACACGCTGACCAAGCCCGAAGTAAACCTGCTTATTCTGATGACCACCTCGGCGGGATATTACCTGGCTTCCCGGGGACCATTCAGGATCGCAGGTTTGGTGAACACGCTGATCGGCACGCTCCTCGTTGCCAGCGGAACGGCAACGATCAATCAATGGATGGAACGGGTCTGGGACGGTCAAATGCGTCGCACCGCCAACCGGCCTCTGCCATCGGGGCGAATTAGCTCTCGCGAGGCGTTTTTGTTCGGCATGCTGTTGAGCGTTGCTGGAGGCCTGTACCTAGCGATTACAGTCAATCTGTTATCGGCGTTTCTCGCAGTCTCAACGCTGCTGTCGTACCTCCTCATCTATACGCCGTTGAAGAGGAAGACTCCGCTGTGCACGCTACTAGGAGCGTTCCCAGGGGCCATGCCCACCCTGATCGGATGGGCCGGGGCTTCCGCCAGCATCGACCGGCAGGCCTGGTACCTGTTTGCGATTCTCTTCCTCTGGCAGTTCCCACATTTTCTGGCGATTGCGTTGATGTACCGCGACGATTACACGCGCGCGGGCTATAAGATGCTGCCCGACTTTGATCTCGACTCTCGTTTCACTCGCGCTGAGATTGCGGGGTTCACCGTGATCCTGGTGCTCGCAACCATGCTGCCCTTAGTGGATCGCGCTGGCGTATGGTATTGGGCGGGCATGTCCCTGGCCGGGGCGTTCCTGTTTTACCATGTGGGCAAACTAACGGCATCAGGCTCAAAAGTTCTGGCAAGTCGCGTCCTTCATGCGTCGGTCCTGTATCTTCCGGTGGTTCTCGGGATCATGGTGTTCTGGAAGCCGTAAAGTCTCAGGCAGCGCTGTGGTTTTTCACTTGTGTCCTGCTGGAAATCATCTTTCGCGACTTTTCTATCTCCCGGTCACTGGTCTCTCGGCGTAGCTTTAGCCATAACGGTCGCGATCCTGTTCGCGGCCATTCCCGTTGGTGCGCAAGCGCCAGCTAAGCGATCGCAAATCCTTCGCACGCTTCCCCTGACGAGTTTCTACGACACTCTCCATCCATTGCCTGTTGGTAAACTGGGGGAACTGATCCGATCGGAACCGTTCGAGGAATACGAACTGCCCCCCGAGGTGTCTGCGGTTCGGATTCTCTATCACTCGCGTTCCGCCACCGGGGATGACGTGGCGGCATCGGGAGTGGTTCTTACTCCCAGCGAGGGAAAGCCTCCTGCCGGCGGTTGGCCGGTTATTGCGTGGGCGCACGGGGCCGACGGCGTGGGTCGAGCGTGCGCCCCCTCGCTGATGAGAAATTTAGGTCACGGACCGTTTCTCTCTATGTATGTAAATCTCGGATACGCTGTAGTCGCCACGGATTACGCAGGGCTGGGAAGCAATTTCCGGAACGCGTTCCTGGACGCTCAATCCAATTCGACCGACGTGATCGGCTCAATCTCTGCTGCTCGCACTGCCGTGCCACAGCTTGCGAGGAAGTGGATTGTCATGGGCGAGGACGATGGAAGTTTAGCGGCCGTCGCCGTGGCCGAGAAACAGAGCGAGATTCGTGATGCAGGATTCCTCGGCAGTATCGCGATTTCTGGCCTGGCCGACGCAAAGGATCTATACGTGAAGTCCTCGCAGGAGCCCTCCAGTAGCATGTTCGCGTCGCTGGCTTATGGGGTTAAGACGGTGTATCCGAAGTTTCAAGTGACCGACATGTTGACCGAAAAAGGGCGCGTACTTTATCAGCAGATCGACCAGAGCTGCGGAGAGGCACCAGCGATAGGACAGCTTCCGCCGGCTGAAATCCTGAAACCGGGGTGGGAGAACAATGAATTTGTCAGACAATACTTCATGAGAAACAGCCTTGGCCAGACTCGCGCGAGTGGCGCGATCCTGGTAATCAACGCTAGCGCCGATCGCGCAGTTCCCGTAACCGTGACCGCACCGGTGATTGCTCGCTTGTGCAACCAAGGTGACCGGGTCCAGTGGGAAAAATATACCGATCTCGACCCTGGGCGCGTAATTGGCGACTCGGCAAGGGACCAGATTACTTGGATCGAAGCGCGCTTTGCCGGCCGATCGGCCCCAACGAACTGCCCTTGAGCGATTCCGCGGCCCTCGCCGCAAAAAAGTATTTCGCAGCGCGCACTCACAGGTTCCAAGACGCGATGGCAAGTATTGGTCCTTCTGTCAGGGCTGCGCAGCAGAGTTCTGCTGCCGGAGCGTGTACACAAACTGCTGGATCTCCCTCCGCTCGCGCTCGCTTTCCTCGGCCGTTTTCTTCGACAGCTGCTCGTAGATTTGCAGCTCGGCTTGCGCTTTCAACTTTTCTCCAGCATGGCTGTAGAGCTGCCCAAGGCGATAATGCGCCTCTGCCAATTGAGGACTGGCTTGGATCGCTTTTTGATAGGCAGAGATTGCCTCGGGAGTCACGGCCTGCCGGGAATAGAGAATACCGAGTTGCAGGTAGGCGGCTGCGAGCTTGGGATCGAGGCGCACGGCTTTCTCCAGCAAAGACTCCACTTGCGCCAATTTGTCGACGTCCCCCTCCTGCATCGAAAGACTCAGCGCGTAATAATAGTTGGCCATTGCATTTTCAGGTTGGAGCCTTAGAAATCGTCCCAGCCTCTCTACGACGCAGTCTGACTGCATAGAGTCGACACTTTGCATTTTGCCAAGAAAGAGGTAGGGGTTAGGGTCGTTGGGATTTAAGTCGGACGCTTCGCAGAGACTCCGGGCGGCCTGGTCGTAAACACCGCGAGCGTACCAGGCGACGCCGAGCCCGGCCAGCATGCGAGTGGAACGCGGGAACAAACGATTTCCCTGTTCAAAAACTTCGATGGCCGGCTCGAACGCGCGATGGATCAGCAGATCGGCTCCCCAGTCGAAGAGGTTGGGTTCGCTCGGATCCAGTTCAGCCGCTCGTTGATACTCGCGAACCGCTTCGAGAGGATCGTCCGATCTCTCTTCGATGTTGCCCAGCAAATGATGGAGTTCAGCTTGCTGCGGTACCGCTTCGTTTGGCCTGGCCAGCAAGGTTCGAGCCTCCGCCTGAGCTCGTTCGTATTGACCTGCGTCGGCATGGGCCAGCGCGAGTTCGTAAGCGTTTTCGTTGTCGACGGGATTGAGTTGAGAAGCTCGTTCGAGATACAGAAGCGCTTCCCCGGCCTTTCCCTCGTCAACCAGTATTTTTCCGAGCCGGTAATTCACCTCGAAGTTTCCAGGTTCGCGTTCAGCCCGCGTACGCAGAGACTTTTCCTCTGTGTTGCTTAACGAAGCTCTGCTTAACGAAGGGGCGGACGTTCGGGAGCTGCTGGATTCCGTTTTTGCCACCGGGATGCCCAGCGCAGCGGTTTCCTTGGCCAGTGCTTCCGTGGTTTGTAGAGCGGTATTGGAACCGTGTCCACCCGGATTCATGGCTTCGGTGACACCCGCGACGGTAAATTTGGGCTCATCGAAATACTGAGGCTTTTCCGCCTCGGAGGTTCCCGACGATGTGTCTGGTGAACCATTCTGCGGCGTGGAAATAGTCGAAGGCTGAAGGGTCAGATCAATCCTCTTCGTCTCTTTCGGCCCAACTGCGCAGGGGCCAAAGCTCGCGACAACGTACCCCGCCATCTCTGCTCGTAGCTTATAGACCCCAGCGCCAAGCGCAGAAAATCTGTAGCTACCCCCTGAATCCGTGCGGACAGTCAGAATTTGCGCCCCGTCCTTCTGCAGGTAAACGGTAGCATCCGCGATCGGACGGCCGCTCGAATCGCGCACAGAACCCCGCAAGATGGCGGAGCCCGCTTGATCCTGCGACTGCGCCTGAACTGGTTGTTCCTGAATCAGAAATACTACGAGACACGCAATCAACGCCACCGCGCAACTTGCATGACGAGTTCCAGCGCGTTCGGGCTGGCATACGCTTATGCGGAATCGGCCCATGAAATCATCACGCATCGGGAGGGCAAAATAACATCGATCTTGCGTTCGCCATTCTAGATGCCGGAAGCACGATCCGCAATCGACTTATAATATCCATCGGCTTGCCTGAGGTGAAAATGAAATTCCGCCAACGCTACTTACTAACGACTGCGGTTCTGCTGACATGCGCCATATCGTGGGGACAAAAGCGAAAGATCATTATCGACCAGGATGGGGCCGGGCCCGCTGGAACCGACCAGCAATCGATCTTGTTGTTGATCCAGTCTCCGCAAACAGAAGTGTTGGGCATCACCGTTGTGACCGGCGATCAGTGGCTTAAGGCCGAAATTGCGCACACCTTGCGCATGCTCGAAATCATCGGACGAACCGACATCCCGGTCGTGCCGGGAGCGGAGTACCCACTGGTGCGTAGAAAAGAGGACACGGAGCTTTGGGAGCAACGCTACGGCTCGGTAGCGTGGCTTGGAGCGTGGACGCCGCGGTTCTATCATCCGCCAGACGACCTGGGAGACATGCCGGAAGGCAAGCCAGCCACCAAGCCCGCAGACGAAGACGCGGCCCACTTTTTAATTCGCATGGTCCACAGGTTCCCCCACGAAATAACGATTTATGAAGGCGGCCCAATGACGAACCTCGCGTTGGCCATGTCAATCGATCCTGAATTTGCGGCGATGGCCAAGGAGTTGGTGTTCATGGGTGCCAGCATGAATCCGCAAACCACCGATCCTGAGTTCGTCGACACTCCGCGGCGCGAATTCAATCTCTGGTTTGATCCAGAAGCGGCTCACGTTGTGTTGCATGCCCCGTGGAAGAAGATCGTCTGCACCCCGGTCGATATTTCCGTAAAGACCAGACTGACTTCCGAACTGATCGACCGGGTTAAGGCGGGCAACTCTCCGGCTGCGCGCTATATCGGTCAATATACCCACCTGCACGGCGAATACAACTTTCTATGGGACGAACTGGCCGCTGCTGCCTGGCTGGACCCAAGCTTAATCACAAAAAAAGAAGCGCGCTTCATCGATGTCAATCTCGACAAAGGCTACAGCTACGGCGATACGGTGAGTTGGAGCGATTGGAACAAACCCAAGATCGAACTCCAGCCCGTCGAAGTGCAGGATGACTTGGACACCGAGAGGTTCTACAAGATGTTCGTGGACCTGCTAACCGCTCCGACGCCACCGAAGTAGCAGATGGCGAGATATTCGGTCGACGCTAAATCGCCGGTTTAGAATCCCGGCGGGCGTTCGCCCACCACGCCAAAGCTCCGTTCCAGCGCCAGCCCGGCGCTTGCCAGCGTGCCTTCATCAAAGAGCCGCCCGATCAGCGTGACGCCGTGAGGCACTCGGCGCGGCGGAGAGAATGATGGCAGCGGATGCTTGGGTCCGGCGCCCAATCGCTGCGCGCCTCCGACACCTCAACAAAACCTGCGCGAAGTGTCAGCGAGGGATGCCCGGTGAAGTTTGTGATGGTCAGCATCTCGTCGCGCAGCGAAGGCACCAGAAGCAGATCAACTTGCGAGAAGACACGCGCCATCTCCTGTGCGACTTTGCGCCGCGAAGCCGGTCGGCCTGCACAAAGTCAACGGCGGAGAGAAACCGCGCCTCGCGGAAAATGTTAGGCCATGCGTCCGGCACCTGCGACTTCGAAGCTCGATCCATCTCGTCGTTCAGAGTCCAGCTCCTCAAAGGCCGCGCCGCCTCTGCAAAGAGGATCAGGTTGAGCGAGTCATACGGCCAGTCGGGAATTGAAACCTCAACCGGCACCATGCCGAGTTTCTTCACAGTATCCAGGGCGGCTCGGTCCACGTCCGTTGCGGGATCGCTCCTTCATCCATGCCGGGAAAGTATCCCACGCGCAAGCCTTTCACGCTGCGCCCGCATCGAAATCAAGCTTGCTGGGCACGCTAGCCAAATCGCCGGCCATCCGGCCCGGAGATGGCTTGCAGCACCAGCATCGTGTCTTCCACACTGCGCGCCATCGGCCCGAGCTTGTCGAGCGACCAGCACAGCGTCATCGCGCCGGTGCGCGGCACACGCCCGTAGGTGGGGCGCAGCCCGGTAACTCCGCAGCGCATCGACGGGCTCACAATGCTGCCGCCGGTTTCGCTCCCGATGGCGAAGCCGACCAAGTCCGGCAGCCACGGCCGCGCCCGGCCCCGCGCTCGAACCCGAAGAGCCTTCCTCCGGCAGCCACGGATTCATGGTTTGCCCGCCAAACCAGATGTCGTTCAGCGCCAGCGCGCCCAGGCTCAGCTTGGCCACCAGCACCGCGCCGGCGGCGTTCAAACGCTCCACCACGGCTGCGTCCTCCGCGGGCACGCGGTTCCGGAAAGGCTCCGCGCCATACGTTGTCGGAATTCCCGCCGTATCCAGCAAGATCCTTCGCGCCCCACGGAATTCCATGCAGAGGTCCGCGATACTTGCCCGCGGCAATTTCTGCATCCGCTTGCTTGGCCTGGGCAAGCGCGAGTTCAGGTGTCAGCGTGATCACACATCGCAGCTTCGGATTGAAACGTTGTAGTCGTTCGAGATAAAGATCTCGTCAGCCGCTGTCGAGCTTAGTTTTCGGGTTTCAATCCAGCGCGAAAGATGAGTGACAGGGGCAAAAGCAATGTCTTCGTCGTTCGCCGGCAGAGGACCGGGACCGGACTTGCTGCGCACAAACCGGTCATACTGCGGAAGTGTTTTCTGGCCGGGAAGAACCGGGTCCCATCGCGAAGCCGGAGCGAGCGTGGTATCGAGCGCAAGCTTGCGAGGGCCTGTCCGGCGCTCATACAAGCCTGCCATGGTCTTCCGCCAGCTAGCCGCAGCCATTGCTCGCTCGGCATCGCTCAGCGACACCTGCACGAGCTTCTCGGCTTCAGCAAAGGTAGAAACGGTGACCTCGGGTCCAACCGCAGGTCCGGTACCGAACGCGGATGGTGAGCCCGGCGGCAGGTCTTGGGACACTTGAGCCTTGCTCAGAGACGCGGCGGCCGCGCCCAGTAGAGTCAGAGAAGTTGCCGCCAAGAATTGCCGGCGCGATTTCGACATGTGTCCTCCGCATGGCATTGTAACTCGTGCGCAACAACGGCTCCTCGCGAGCGAATCCGCTCTGCGGCCCACGAACTATTGCGGCAGTTGCTCCAGCATCTTCTGCGCAGCGACGTGATCAGGATGCTGTTTGAGAAGTGCGAGCAGCACCGCCCGGGCCTTGTCCGGCGTGCCCTCGATGGCATAGACCCTCGCGAGATTCAGATAGGACTGATCGAACGCAGGCGCAATCCGGATGCATTCTTCGAAACTGGCGACCGCTTCGTCACGTCTCCGCGTGCGCAAGTAAAGTATGCCAAGATTATTCAAAGCCTCGGGATATGCGGGGCGAAGCTTCAACGCCCTCTGCAGGTATTCGTAGGCACGATCGCTGTCGTCCAATTGCGCAAAGACCATCCCCAGACTGTAGTTCGCCTCCGGGTCCTGAGGTCCAACTGCGACCGCGCGCTCCAGCACCTTACGAGCTTCATCCCAGCGCTTCTGCTGGCGATAAGCGTTTCCCAGATTTTCGAGAGCGATTAAATGATCAGGACTCAGCCGCAGAGCCTGCTCAAAATACGGAATCGCGTCGGCAGTGCGCCCTTCCCGCGTGGCTAGAAGGCCGAGATTGTTCCAAGCATTCGGCAAGGTGTCGGGATAGCTCACACGAAGTTTGATCGCTCGTTCAAAACTCTCCCGCGCTTCCCCGCTCTTCTCCTGTTTCAGGTAGACGCTCCCCAGGCCATAAAGCGCTTCGGCACTCGACGGATCGTCTTCCCACGCCAGTTTGAACGAGGCTTCCGCCTGATCCAGGTAGCCTCGTTGGAAGTAGACCGAACCATACGAAAGATAGTTGCGCCGAAACTCGGGTGTGTCGGTAAGGCCGGGAAAGGGCAGCGCTTTCCCCAATCGTTCCGCAGCTGTCTGTGGAATCTGTCGGAAGTCTTGTTCAACGCGCTCGGCGTTTATTGGCCCCTGATAGATTTTGGCGATATCTCCCTTTTCATTAAGCAAGAAGGAGGTCGGCAGACTGAGATCGCGATGCCGGTCAAACAAGTAACGATAGAGAATGTTATAAATGCCGGCCACGTCATCCGATCTCCGAAGAATGGGAAATGAAAGATGAAGTTCACGCGCCAGTGACTTGATCTTGTCGGCCTCGGCAGAATCGTCGACGTTTATCGCGAGCACGTAAAGTCTCGAGTTTCCCGAAGACCCCGCCAAGCGCTGGTTTAGCTGGTTGAAGCTTCTCAAATCTTCCCTGCAGCTAGCCGATCCTGTGGCCCAGAAATTAAACAGCACCGCTTTGCCGCGAAGGGCGCCAAGTGTCCGAACCTCTCCAGTCAAATCAGGGAGCGAAAAATCCGGCGCAGATACAGGCGCTAGCAACCACGTTTCAACCGTCGTGGGAAGCGATTCGATGTCTTTGTGAATACCGTTCGCTTCGCCTATCTTTGCGGAGGGCACGGCTTCAGTCCTGACCGCGCTGACGAACGCCTCTACTTTGTATGATTCATTCCCCTCCTCAACCCAAACCCTGTGGTTCAGTGGCAAATCACGCAGTTCCTGCACCAACCCGCTCGGCCAGCGGATCGATGCTTGCACCGGCCCCTCCGCCTCGCCCAAACCAAAGAACACCTCCTTAGCTGTGCTGCGAAAGAAAGCCCGATCCCGCTTGCAGCATTCGCGTCTGACGACCCACTTCGGTTTCGACGGTGACCGCCGCACCAATCGCGTCAGCGATTGCTTTTCACCCCGCGAAGTCGAAACGCGATCGACGGCGGCGAGCTCTTTCATCACGTTCTTCAGAACTCGCAACTGCGGACCGTTGCGGTTCTTCAGAAAGACTTCCTGTCGCCCGTCGTGATCGAAATCGGCCAGAGCAAATGCTCGGCCATCTTCCATGAAATCCATGCCCACGACCGCCGGAGACATCAGAAAACGTTCCGTCGCGATTGTTGGCATAAAAGACATTGCGTTCGAAGCCGCTCCAGGTTCGGTCGGCGCGGATCAGCTCATTCAACGCGTTCCATCCCTGTTCGTAATCGTGCGAGGGCTTCGCTTCGTCGGGCGAATTCGCGACCACCTGACGCCAGAAAAAACTATTCAGAGTCTTCAACCTGCTGGGCCTTAAGGACCAGAAATCATGCCATTGGCGATGTAAAGATCAGGGAATCCGTCATGATCGAAATCCCACGCGTCGCTCGACCACGCCCAGCGCCCCATCTCAACTCCGGCGGCGGCGCTCGTATCCTCGAAAGGCGCTCTCTACGATTCCGCCATTGCGAAACAGCGAATTGCCCATCGCGTGCTTGCGATACAGCGCGCGCACTTCTTCGGGCGCATCCTTCTTGAAATCGTCCTGCGTCGAGATGCGCTCGCCCGCGGCCGTCCACATGTTCGCGACATAGAGATCCTCGGCGCCATCATTGTCGTAGTCGAGCCAGCAAACGCTCATGCCCGCGCCGATGTCTTCCACTCCCGTCTCGCGCAGCGACGTCCGTAAACGTGCCGTCTCCATTGTTGCGGTAAAGATTCTTGCGGCCGAAATCGTTCACTACATAAAGATCGGGCCAGCCGTCGCGGTTATAATCGCCCCATCCGCAACAAAAGCTGTAGCGCGTGTTGTTCTGATCAAGCCCGGACTGCGCCGTAACGTCGCGAAAGGTGCCGTCGCGGTTATTGCGCATCATGAAATTCGGGGGTCCGTTTTCGCGTCGTAATAAGGAAGAGGATATTTGTACTGATCCGTGCCCTGATAGTAGACGTAGAGGCAGAAATAGATGTCGAGCCAGCCATCGCGGTCATAGTCGGCAACGGCCGCGCCTGTAAAAGTGCCTTGCGGAGGGTTGGCGAACTTAAACGCGTCGGGTTTTTGATGAAACTTGCCGCCTGCCCTGATTCAGAAACAACAGTGGGCCATTCGCTCGCACCACGATCAAGTCCTGGCGGCCGTCGTTGTCAAAGTCGGCAAACAGCGCGCACGCCGTATTGTCGAGGATTCCCACTCCCGACGCTTCCGTAATGTCTTCGAACGTTCCGTCTCCGCGATTTCGATAGAGCCGGTTGGGCAGGCCCGCCGGCTTGGCAAACGTAGAGGTCGTCGAAGCCGTCGCCATCGATGTCCCCGACCGAGACGCCATTGTGCCCGTAGATGTCAATGCCACAGGCCCCATCGAGAACCGTCCGCCAGTAGTCGACTCCGTGAAGCAGTTGTGCGGAATAAGACGAATTGCTGCCGAATGCCTGCGCGGCAATGTCCACAAACACTGGATCGGATGCTCGGCTGAATGTCTCGCCAAGTCCCTGCCAGCTCTTCACTCGAAAGTCCCCCGATTTTGCTTCCCACTCGAGTTCCCAGTGCCCCACCCTTTGTTCTCGATAGAAATCATGCCCAGAGCCCACCAACTCGTAGCGCACCCGCGTTTTCAAGTGACCGGTAAATTCTCGAATTCCCCCAACGTTGGTATCGCCGCCCTCGAAGTCGGCAGCAGCAGGCGAAGTTGCAGGGACCGCTTCGATACTCACGACTTGAAACTCTGCGGTGACGATTTTCGAAAAGGAACTCATCGTAGAACGCAATTCCTCGAGAAAGGCTTCCCTTCCCAGCGACAGCAAGAGTGGGAATATGTTCTGACGAATCTCAAGCACTGGCCCGGAACGCACAGACCTCGATTCGAGAGGCCGCAGAGATGTCGCTGAGAAGTCAGAAGTAAGAACCTTTTCGAGTGCCCGCATGTCCTTGGAAGATTGCAGCAGGCTCGAACTCCATTCGGTGAGAATTTTCGCGATCTGATCCTGATATTTCTCCGTGACAAAATTGTCTAGACCTGCCTGTGTCTTTAGCAACGTGGCATCGAGCGGCATCTGAGCGCGATAATGGGGATGCAGATGGAAACCTGCATCGCCTTTCAGAGTGGGTGTATTTGCAGAATCGAACATCGACGGAAAGGCTAGTCCACGCAGCCTCGCGGGAATCAGCGCCGCAGAGGCACTCTGGCAGCATCGGATCAAGAAATTGCGCCGGCGAAGGTCAATCGAATTCTTCGTTTTCGCTGGCTCGGTCAGACTCATGATCTCCGGATATGCGGGTGGAACCGAAATCTAACAGTCGCACCACAACCCGTCAAGCTTAGCTGGAAAGGCCGTCCTCCGGCGAAACCAGCCAAAGGCGAGTTCGAGCGTCATGCCATCGCCAAATTGAGCCTGTCCGCTTCGAAAAGCTGCCGGAATATGTTGTGGCACTCGATTCATCCTAAGTTTAGGATTGCTGACGGCAGTCTATCTTCCGGCGTAGGACGTCACGGAGACGGAGCCTTCGATGAATTTTAAAGACTCGTTGCGAACTTTGCCCAAGGTACTTCTCCATGAACATTTGGACGGCGTGCTCCGACCTCAGACTGTCATCGAGCTGGCCAAAACCGCGAAATATCTAAAGCTTCCGACCAACGATCCCCAAGCGTTGGGTGCATGGTTCCATCAAGGCGCCAACAAGGGGAGTCTCGCGAAATATCTCGAAGGTTTCGCACATACTATTGCGGTGATGCAGACGGATGAGGCGCTCGAGCGCGTGGCCTATGAACAGGTCGAGGACCTGAGCAACGACGGCGTGGTCTACTTCGAAACTCGTTTTGCACCAGTCTTTCACACCAAAAAAGGATTGACTCATCAACAGGTTGTCTCCGCCGTTTTGAAGGGATTAGAGCGCGGTCGAAAGGCCTTCGGAGTTCCCTCAGGATTGATCATCTGTGCTATGCGCAACATGAACGTCTCCCTCGAAATGGCGGAGCTGGCCGTCGATTTTCGCGACCGCGGTGTTGTCGGCTTCGATCTGGCGGGTGAAGAGGGCGGCTACCCGCCGAAGAAGCATGTGGACGCTTTTCATTACATTCAACGAATGAATTTCAATATCACCATTCATGCCGGCGAGGGCTATGGCAAGGAATCTATCTGGCAGGCCATTCAATATTGCGGAGCGCATCGCATTGGGCATGGGACGCGCCTGATCGAAGACATCGCTATCGCCGACGGTCGAGCAGTAAAGTTAGGCGACCTCGCGCAATATGTTCTCGACAAGCGAATTCCGCTGGAGATTTGCCTGATCAGCAACGTCCACACCGGAGCCGCTCCCAGCTTGGCCGAGCATCCTTTCAGGATTTTCTATCAGGAGAAATTTCGCGTCACCCTCAACACCGATAATCGCTTGATGAGCGATACTTCCATGACCCAGGAATTCGAAGCTGCCGCCGACACTTTTGGCTTGACCCTCGATGATTTTGAAAAAATCACAATCAACGCGATGAAGAGCGCCTTCTTGCCGTACAAGCAACGCTGCGAAATCATCTATTCGCTAATTAAACCTGGCTACGCCAGCGCCCGAAATTCTGTCTCGTCTAAGGCGACAGCCACAAAAGGATAAACCGAGCCCGCCACCTCTGATATATTTACCCTCTCGTCGAGGTGCATCCATGTCCCGAATCGTGCGCTGTGGCCTGATCCAGGCAGGTAACGTGCTGACAAGCGACCGCTCACTACCACAAATTAAAAAAGCTATGATCGACAAGCATCTCAAGCTTATCGAACGTGCGGCCAAGCAAAAGGTAAAAATACTTTGCTTGCAGGAGCTGTTTTACGGACCGTATTTCTGCGCAGAGCAGAATATTCGCTGGTACGAGCTTACGGAACGAGTTCCAGATGGGCCCACAACCAAGCTGATGCAGAAGCTCGCGGCGAAACATCGCATGGCAATCGTAGTTCCCGTCTACGAGGAGCAAATGCCGGGAATGTATTTCAACACTGCCGCCGTCATCGACGCGGATGGCAGTTACCTCGGCAAGTACCGCAAGCATCACATCCCTCACGTGCATCCCGGATTTTGGGAAAAGTTCTATTTCACGCCTGGCGATCTGGGCTATCCCGTTTTCAAAACCAAGTACGCTGCCGTCGGAGTCTACATCTGCTACGACCGTCATTTCCCAGAAGGCGCGCGCATCCTGGGCCTCAACGGCGCAGAGATCGTCTTCAATCCCTCGGCGACGGTCGCTGGACTTTCAGAGTACCTGTGGGAGCTTGAGCAACCTGCGCACGCCGTAGCCAACGGTTATTTCGTTGGCGCGATCAACCGGGTTGGCACGGAGAAGCCGTGGAACATCGGAGAATTTTATGGCAAGAGCTACTTCTGCAATCCCCGCGGCAAGATCTTCGCTCAAGCCAGCCGTGACAAAGATGAAGTCCTGGTCGCCGACCTCGACCTCGATATGATCGCGGAAGTACGAAAGGTCTGGCAGTTTTTCCGCGACCGCCGACCGGAAACGTATGCTCCGCTCACCGCGCAGACCGGGCAGACCCTCGCAGCCGACTGACTATCATGACAGCAAGCCGAATCGAAACTAGCCCGCTCTACAATTCCGACTTGGCGCCGGCCACCGCGGAGCACCGACACTGGGGAACGTACAACTACGCCGCGCTCTGGGTATCGATGTCGGTCAATATTCTTACTTACATGCTGGCGGCGAGCCTGATTCAGGGAGGAATGAACTGGAAGCAGGCCGTGGCCACGGTATTTCTGGGCAACACCATCGTTCTGATTCCGATGTTATTGAACTCGCATCCCGGCGCACGTTATGGAATCCCTTTTCCAGTGCTGGCTCGTGCCTCGTTCGGAGTGCTCGGAGCAAACGTAGCCGCAGTTCTTGCGCGCTCTGGTCGCGTGCGGTTGGTTCGGCATTCAAACCTGGATCGGTGGAGAAGCCGTGAGCACGTTGCTCTCAACTTTGTTTCCCAGCTGGAGAAATTATCCCTACAGCACAGCGGTTTGCTTTCTGGCGTTTTGGCTCATCAATCTCGCCGTGATTCTCAAAGGCGTCGAATACATTCGCGTCCTGCAAGGCATCAGCGCACCAGTCTTATTGGCAGTGGGACTTCTTCTCCTAGCCTGGGCATACCGTAGCGCTGGCGGGTTCGGCCCCATGCTCGCGGCGCCTTCGCGGTTTGCGACCTTCCCGGATTTCCTCAAGTTCCTGGTTCCCGCGTTGAATGCCACTGTGGGATTCTGGGCCACCGTTTCGCTCAATATTCCAGACTTCACGCGCTTCGCCCGCAGCCAGCGTCAACAAATGATCGGACAGGCGCTCGCTCTGCCGACCACGATGACACTCTATTCGCTGATCGGAATCCTCGTCACTTCGGCGACCGTAGTCATCTACGGAACCGCAATTTGGGACCCGGTGCAACTGCTGAGCAAGTTTCATTCGCCGGTCGCAGTTGTTATCTCGTTGCTGGCGATTCTTCTGGCTACCCTCAATGTGAATATTGGTGCCAACGTAGTCTCTCCAGCCAATGACTTTTCCAACTTGTGGCCGCGCAAGATCAGTTTCCGCACCGGAGGAGTAATCACGTGCTTCATGGGGATCGCGATGATGCCATGGAAATTGCTGGGAAACTACAAAACCATGATCTTTGGATGGCTCGGCGGTTACGCCGCATTCCTCGGGCCGGTTGCCGGCATCATGATCTGCGATTATTTTGTGGTGCGACGGCGAGTGCTGTTGCTCGACGACCTCTACTTCGCGGCGGCGCCTATGAATATTCGCGCGGCTTCAACTGGCTCGCTATAGCCGCGCTGGCAGCGGGCGCAGGAACAGCCCTGGTGGGATTAGTCGTTCCGACGTTGCGGACGCTCTACGATTATTCCTGGTTCGTAGGCTTTGCGGTTTCGTTCGTGGTCTATTACGCATTGATGGCGATTTACCAGAGAGAACCGGAGATACCCGCGGAGAAGTGGCGTAGTAAGTTTGCGCTAGTGGGGCACCCTTATTCCTGGAACGTCACGCACACCCCATTGGGGTCAATCGCGCCGAATTCTTTCGTGCCCCAGGGCTTGGTTTGCAATGGGCCGTTAGGATGCACCTTGCCTCCGCGTCGCTGGTATTCAGCATACATCGCCTCAATACCCTGGACAGCGAGGCGGACCATGGTCTGGTCGCCGATTTTGCGGGCGAATGCTTTGTCGTCCATCCCGGCGATGTGCAGGTAAGCATCGCCGCGGTTGATCCCTGCATAGGTTGGCGGAGTGCTGTCGCGAAACGTCTCCTTGAAACCGCAAACTTCGGTCCACCATTTCAGAGACTCAGTAGTATCAGCCGCAGGCAAAACTGGGATAGCGCCTTTGATGATCGGTTCCATGCACCGAAGTATAAAACGAATTCCTCCGGATTACCCAAGGCTAGACGGCCTATCGGAACGCAGGCAATATTTCTTTCTTGTACTGTTCGAGTGTGTCTTCTTCCTCGCCGCACATGAGATACACATTAAACTGCGTCACTCCCACGCTGGCCAACTTGCGCAGTTTTTCCCGATGCGCCTCGGGCGGTCCAACCAGACAAAATCTATCCACAACGTCATCCGAAACGAAGTTCGCATTGCTGCTCTCCACTTCACAATGATGCTGGTAATCGTACCCACCTCGGTTGCGCACAAACGCAGTCAATGCCGACGGCAATTCTTCTGGCTTGTAACGCGAGATCAAATCCACTACATGATTTGAAACCAACGCGGGAAACCAACGCACTCGCTCCCGCGCCAGCTTCAGATCGTCAGACATCCACACCGGCGCAGCCGCCATGACTTCAATTTTGTGCCAGTCCCGTCCCGCCTGCTCAGCGCCTTTCTTCACAAAACCAAGACACCACGCGATCAAATCGGGATCAGCGAATTGCAAAATTACTCCGTCCGCAACTCTTCCTGCTAAGTCCAGCACCTTGGGCCCGTATCCGGCAATCCAAACCGGCGGAGATCCCTTCGCCCAGGAAAGCCGCGTAGGCTGACCTTCATAATCAATCTCACGTCCTGCGGTCAGCTCGCGAAATGCTTTTACCGCCCGTTCCAGATCGCCCGCCCCAACCGGCTTCTTGCCCAGCACCCGGCGCGAACTGTCTCCGCGCCCGATGCCGAGCTGCATTCGATTCCCCGAAATCAGATTCAGCGTGGCGAACAGACTCGCCGTCACGGTGATGTCACGTGTCGCGGGATTGGTAACGCACGGGCCGAGCCGCATGTTCTTTGTGTTGCTCGCCATCAGCGTGAGCAGCGGGTAAGGGTCCAGCCACAGGACGTGAGAATCGAAGATCCAGCCGTAGTGAAAACCCGATGCTTCTGCCTGCCGCGTGAGGGCAACGATGCGCTCCACGGGCATGTCGGGTTTTATCGTGATGCCAAATTGCATGTGACCTCCTTTGTGAACCTCCGTTATCTCTGTGCTTATCGATTTTGGCTTTCCGGAATGGCTGTCACTAGCACAATCGCTGTCCCAAGGTGTCGCAGTTTAGCATAAAATGCGTTCTCTGCTTCGAGGGAGGAACCGATGGGCTTTGACACCATCATCACAAACGGACGCCTAGTCACGGCCGTCGACACTTACGCGAGCGACCTCGCCATTAGCGACGGCAAGATCACGGCTATCGGCCAAAGCCTTCCTCGCGACAATGCTGCGAAAATTATCGACGCCGCCGGGAAGTACGTCTTGCCCGGAGGAATCGATGTTCACACTCACCTCGACATGCCCTTCGGGGGCACCAACAGCGCCGATGATTTCGAAACCGGCACCAGAGCCGCGGCCTTTGGAGGGACGACGACTCTGATCGACTTCGCCATTCAGTACAAAGGCCAGACGCTACGAACCGCTTTCGACACCTGGATGAAAAAAGCATCGGGCAAAGCCGTCACTGATTATTCGTTTCACTGCATCATTACCGACCTGGCGGACGCGCAGCTCGAAGAAATGAATGCTCTCGTCCGTGAAGGCGTCACCAGTTTCAAGCTGTTCATGGCTTATCCCGGCGTATTCATGCTCGACGATCGCAGCATCTTCAAAGCGCTCCGGGCGACGGCAAAGAATGGAGGCCTCGTCTGCATGCACGCCGAAAACGGCAGCGCCATTGACGTGATCGTGCAGCAGGCACTGGCCGAAGGGAAAAAAGCTCCGAAATATCACGCGTTGACGCGCCCAACCACCGCCGAAGCTGAGGCCACGTCACGCGCTATCGCCCTTGCAGAGATGGCTGGAGCGCCTGTTTACATTGTGCACTTGAGCTGCAACGATGCGCTGGAAAAAGTACGCGAGGCTCGCGATCGCGGTCTACCCGTCTATGCCGAGACTTGTCCGCAGTACCTTTATCTTTCCATCGACAATTTCGATGTCCCCGGATTCGAAGGCGCAAAATACGTTTTCACGCCGCCATTGCGCGAGAAGTGGCATCAGGAAAAGCTTTGGAGTGGACTGAAGCGGGATCACCTACAGGTAGTTTCGACCGATCATTGCCCATTCTGTTTCAAGGAACAAAAGGAACTCGGCCGTGACGACTTCACGAAAATCCCAAACGGTGGCCCTGGCATTGAGCACCGCATGAGCCTCATTTATTCCGGTGGCGTCGCTCAAGGCCGCTTTAGCGTGAACCGTTTTGTGGAACTGGTCTCCACAACGCCCGCGAAACTTTTCGGCCTCTATCCCCGCAAAGGCACAATCGCGATAGGCAGCGATGCCGACCTGGTGATTTTCGATCCCGATCGCAAGCACACCATCAGCGCACAAACTCATCACATGCACGTCGATTATTCGATGTTCGAAGGCATCGAGGTAACTGGCATGCCCGATGCTGTACTCTCCCGCGGCCGCGTGATCGTAGAGGGAGACAAGTTTGTAGGACGTACCGGTGCCGGAGAGTTTCTCAGGCGATCTCTCTATTCCCAACAATAATCGCGAGCGTAATCGCCCGTCCTGCTCGCTCGATAAGTGAAGGCATGGATTTGTGAATTGGATAAGCGGAATCGCTAAACGCTGACCGGTGCGTGCTCCAAAGAGCGCATCGTATTCAGGATTGTGGAGATGACATTCTCATTTCCGACCGCCGTGTTGATCATCAAGTGGTAAAGGCAACGCGTAGGCCAGTCGGCATTGAAGTAGCGCTTTACGAATGTGATTCGATCGCGGTCGATCGTGTCCAGTAACTCGTCCGCTTCTTTAACGCTCTTGCCGACTTTCACCAATCGATTGAGCTTCTCCGCGTGGGGTGCATAAAGAAAAACATGGAACGCGTCCGCCCGCAGACGTAGAAAGTATGGCGCGCCTCGGCCCACAATCACACAATTGCCCGCCAGGGCGACTTTTTCCATGACCTGCTGACCCACGGCCACAAAGCGGTCGGTGTCGAATGTCTCCGCTCCAGGAAGCGGTATGCTGCGCTCGTAGCTGCCGCGCCAGAAAACCTTAACCAACCGCTGAAAAGTGCCGTCGACGCGCTCCTCGCAGCGTTCGACTGTCGAACACTCCACATTTGCGACTTTGGCAATCTCTTCCGTTAAAGCGTGATCCCAGACCTTCCAGCCGAGCCGTTTGGCAAGTTCGCAGGCAATCTCACCGCCTCCGCTTCCGTATTCGCGTTCGACCGTAATGATGCGGTACATTAACTTTTTCCGATTCTTATTTCACCCAGACCTTGGGCTCAACCGACATCCCTGGACGTAGCACGTGCTCTTTGGTCTCACCAGGGTCGAACGTAATCTTCACTGGAATGCGTTGCACCACTTTGACGTAGTTGCCCGTCGCATTCTCCGGAGGCAACAAACTCGTGATCGCGCCGCTTGCTCCGGCGATGCTCTGCACGTGAGCGTTGTAGTCCTTGCCATTCGTGTCGACGTGGATTGTAACTCTCTGGCCGACCTGCATGTGTTTGAGTTGAGTCTCTTTGAAATTCGCGGTCACCCAGATATCGTCGAGATTGATCACTTTCATCAGTTCCTGGCCGATCGAAACATTTTGTCCAACTTCCACCGTGCGGTTGGTGACGACCCCGTTTACAGGCGCGACAATAACCGTGTATCCCAGATTCAATTCGGCCTGATCCAACGCAGCTTTCTTGGTTTCGGCCTGGGCCTCGGCCGATTGTGCACGCGCCTGAATGGTGGCAATTTGCTGCGGTCCGGTAGAGGCTGCACGAAGGTTCGCCTGAGCTTGTGCCAGCCTGCTTTGTGCTTGCCGGACTTGGTGGTCGGCGGCGGATGCCGAGGCCCGAGCCGCATCCACCGCTGCAGTGCCTGCGTGGGCTGCGGCCACGGCTTGATCATATTGTTGTTGCGAAATTTCCTCTTTATCGACTAGTTGTTTGTAGCGCACCAGATCGTTTTGCGCCTTCACGTTGTTGGCTTCCGCCTCCACCAGTTGCGCTTGCGCTGCCGAATATTGCTGGCGCGCCGCTGCGATTCCTGCGGTTGCGTTCTCCACATCGGCCTGCGCGCTGGAGGTTTGACTGGTGGTGTTCACCGATGTGATCGGCACATTGACCCGCGCGGCGTCGGCCGTAGCCACGGCATCCGCATAATCTGCCTTGGCCTTATCGAGCGCGACCTGATAGTCCTTAGGATCAATCTCGATCAGTGGCGTGCCCATCGGCACGTACTGATTATCTTCGACCAGGAGCTTTAAAACATGTCCCGAAACCCGGGCGCTGATCGAGTTCAAGTGGCCGTCGATTTGTGCATCGTCCGTATCTTCGTAGCTTGCGAAGTAGCGCCACAGAAAAAATCCGACCACCAGCAGCACCACGATTCCGACAATGAGAAACACGCGGAATCGGGGATTGCCGGCTCGAAAGCTCTTCCAGCGAAGATCCCTGTCCGACGCGGGTAATGGCGCCGGCTGACCCACAGGCCGCTGCGCTTTCGGCTGATCTTCTTTCGCCACCGTCTCTGTATTTTCTGCCATGATTTCCGTACCTGATTTTACTTACTTTGATTCTGAAGGTATTGCCTGACCCCCTCTTCGGCAAAGCCCACAGACTTGGCCAGTGAGATCTTGGCCAGGTTGTGGGAGTAGAGGCTGGAGATGTAGGTCTCTTGGGCTGATGCCAGAGCGTCTTGCGCCTGAACCACCTCCAGGTTGTCGGTCACGCCGGCGGTAAACCGGTCCTGTGCCTGCTCGAGCGTCTGCTTCGCGAGATCGACCGAACTGCGCGCTACCTCGACCTGTTCCGCTGCCGAGTTTAGGTCGAGACGGGCGCTGCGGACCTCGTAGTCAATCTGACCGCGCAAGTTCTCCAATTGCTGGCGGCTTTGGCGCAGTGTGGCTTCCGCCTCGATAACATCCGCATGGGTTCTTCCGCCGGCAAAGATCGGGATATTCAACGTCGCTCCCACCTCGAATACGCCGTGCGAACTGCCCGGACGGATGCCCGCCGCTCCGTAATCTCCCGCGATATCGAGAGAAGGATAATGCTCCGCCGTGGCCGCCCGGCGAAATTCCTCCGCCGACCGCAGCTGCTGCGCCGCCGCCAGATAGTCAGGCCGCGATGCATATGCACGCTGCAAGTCCTGCTCCAAAGGCAAAGTAGCTAACGGCTCGTACGGAGCCGCAGTGGTCAGATTAAACTCCTGCCCCGGAGGCAGCCCGATAACCCGCGCTAATGTCAGTTTCTGTTTCGCATAATCATTCCGGGCCACAATCAATTCTTGTTGCCGGGTCTGCAGCTCTACGTGCGCCCTAAGCGTATCGATGGCCGGACTCACTCCCGCTTTCTGCTGGTCCGCAGCCTTGTCGTATAGGGCTTGCGCAGTCGTTACATCGGCCTGTGCCGTGGCCACTCGGGCCGCCCCGGAGAGCGTCACCAGATAGGAGTTCCCGACTGCAAGAATCACCAACTCGCGAGCGTTTTTCAAAGAGTACTGTGCCGCTTTCTCATTGTACGAAGCGCCCCGTTTACGCTGGATGGCATGATAATCGAATACTGACTGCGTCAGGTAGACGCCAGTTTGGAAGACTCCGATTGGGCCGACCACGTTAGGTATCCCGGGAAAGTTGAAGCGGAATCCCTCAGCCGCCAAGTCGATTTGCTCGACACTTTGGTTGACTAAGGCACTCACGTGCGGCAGCAGTTCGCTGAGTTCCTTCCACTTTTCTCCCTGGGCCGTCAAACTGGTGTCACTCTGCAGCAGAAGGCCAAGGTTGTTTCTCAATCCGCGATCGATTGCATCCTTGAAGGAAAGCGGCAACACCTCCGCCGTCGGTTTACCTTCGGGAACGCTGCCCGAGAACGGGCTCTGGCTAAGGGCTGCGCCGGGATTACTGGACTGGTTGCTGCTGGATTGGCCGCCGCTGTACGAAGACGAAGTAGATTGTGGAGTCGGCACCGGCGTCTGGCCCAACGCAGGTCGGCAAAGCAGAAGAAAGTCGGCCAGAACACATGCAACCGCCCGACAAGCAAAAGGTATCCTCTTGTGCCGCAATGGTTTCCTCGGACTGAGGTCGTTCATAGATAGTAGTCAGGGGCATACGCAGCCCAATATTTGAACGTTATGTTGATTCAGGCTGCCGCCTTATAGATGCAAACCATTGTAGATGCGTAGAGCGCAAGATGGGAGTGCTTACTACCAGCCCCATTGCAAGCAAGTTCCGGTTCGGCACCGACAATCGCCTTGCTCATTTTAGCCAAAGAGTGAGTAGAATAGAGGAAACCAGCCCGTAGTGGCCCATGTTCACGCAACTATATCCCGGCATTCCGAAACGTCAGGCTACCTCGCTGAGCGTTTCCCTGGTGTTGCACTTTCTGCTTCTGGGATGGCTTCTGCACAGCCCGACCCCGATCTTCGTGGCTCCATCTTCCGTGGTGAGAGGCCAATCCGGCGGTTCCCTGACTCGCATTTATTTCGGAGGTGACTCCGGAGTTGCGCAGGACCAACCGAAGCCGCGGCTCACCTGGAAGCGCCCCGCAAAAAAAGAAAGCGCACATCGGATGGACCCGCCGTCCCCGAAGTTGGAGGTTGGGAACGAGACCGCGTCTGCTCGTCCCGGCGGTCCCGCGGCCGGATCGCTGTATGGATCGCTCTCGTACGGAAGCTTTGCCGGCCCAGAAATTCGACCCGCACTGCCGGTGGTGTCTCCTGACCCTGTGTTCGGATCCGATGCGGCGGGTCTTGAAGGCGACGTCATCGTCGAGATTACTATCGACGAGACTGGAACCATTGTCCAGAAGATAGTGGTTCAAAGCCTCGGCCCGTCCATCGATCAAAGGGTGCTCGCCGCGCTGGAAAAATGGCACTTCACCCCCGCATCCAAAAACGGCGTGCCGATTCCCTCCAAACAAGATGTCTACTACCATTTCCCGCGCTGAAGATCGTCTGCACATCTGAGTCGGCAGCGATTGGATACGGAATGAGATGTAAACTACGAATCTAAATGTCTCGCTGGTTGTTGCTGATCTCCGTTTTTTTCCTGGGCGCGGAAACGCTGCTGGCTCAGGATATGGCAGTCGAACTCGATCCTGCGAGCACTCGGATCGAATTCACAGTAACAGCCACGCTCCATACTGTGCACGGAACTTTCGGGCTCAAGAGCGGGACGGTTCACTTCAACTCGTCAACCGGCTCGGCCAGCGGCCTTGTTATCGTTGACGCGACTAGCGGTGACAGTGGAAACAAAGGTCGCGACCACAAAATGCATCAGGAAGTCCTGGAAAGCCAGCGCTACCCCGAGATCACGTTCACGCCTACGCGGATGTCAGGTAGAGTCAACCCTCAGGGCGCTTCCCACGTGCAGGTCGATGGCATTTTCAAACTGCATGGCACCGATCACCCCATGACCCTGACCTTGCCGGTACAGGCGCAAGGGCAAAATTTCAGCATCCAGACCCACATTATCGTTCCATACGTGGCTTGGGGCCTGAAGGACCCAAGCACGTTCATTCTTCATGTAGGCGAAAAGGTAGACATTGACATCAACGCGGTGGGCTGGGTGCTATCGCAGGCGGCACAACCGGCCGCAGGTCACTGACAAGGAATTCATGACTGGGCGAGATAAGATGCGATTCTGGCGGCAATCTTACGGACTGATATTTAGTACTGTTCTCGTCGCGGGCCTGTGTGCCGCGGGAAACGTGCTCCAAAGCGGAGATTCGCCGAGCAAGAACCATTCTTTCGGGCAACCGCTGAAAATGGCGGGTGTGCCAAATGCCGGCGAGGTGACACCGACCCTATATCGCGGCGGGCAGCCCAGCACAGCCGGATTCAAAGCTCTGGCAACGATCGGCATCAACATCGTCGTAGACCTGCGCGGGTCAAGAAAAGAAGAGAGTGAACTAGTCACCAAGCTCGGGATGCAGTATGTCTCAATTCCATGGCACTGTCCTTTCCCGAAAGACGACGTGTTCGCACGTTTTCTCACTCTGATGCGGCAAAATCCAGGCAAAAAGGTTTTCGTCCACTGTCGACTGGGCGACGATCGAACCGGAATGAACATCGCCGCATATCGCATGGCTGAACAGGGCTGGAGCGCAATGCAAGCGATGCAGGAAATGGAGGCATTCGGATTTACTTTGCCTCACCATTTCATTTGCCCCAGCCTTTCGTCGTATGAGGAAACCTTCCCCCACCGGTTCAGTACCAGTCCCGCTTTCGAAAGCCTCCGTGTTCCTGCATCATCGCCTGCACAATAGCTACAGATCGTTTCCTGTTCGTGGTTTTCTTTGTGCGAATCAATAACCCTGTCAGCGGAAATCAGATATGTTTCCTCGTGCGACCATTGTGGGAATTGTTTAAAGCTCTTCGAATCCTAGAGTTTGCTGCTTTATTCTTCGCAGTGTGATTGCTGTCACACCCGTTTGTGACAACTTACGCTGCGCCCGCATCTGTTCCTGCTCAAGAATCTGCCCACGAGCGCCTTTTTTTGCGCCCCACCTTCCGAAGTTGGAGCAGTGAAGAACCTTCATTCGGAGTAGATCAATTCATCGTTCCATTGATACCAAGCCGCGTGCGACCAGCGTGGCTAAATTAGGAGTTCATTTATGCAGCCCTCACAATCGAGCGCATCCATATCCGCCCGCGATCTTTACGGAACCCGGGTTCCCAGCCCACGCCAGCAGCAGGTTATAGAACTCGTCGCCCAGGGATTGAAAAACAGCGAGGTGGCCGAAATCATCGGCACCTCGGAGTATGTCGTGAAAAACCACCTTCGCATTATCTTTGACAAACTTGGATTCTGGAATCGGGTCGAACTCGCGCTTTGGTACGAAGCTCGCAGGCATGAACGCCTCGCCTACGACCGGCGAAATCAGGCCCTGGCCTGAGGCGACGATGAAAGGGGTTGGCGGCTTAGGAAAAATCTTGTGGCCTGTCACTGCGATGCGCTGACTTGCACCCGCAGTCTGCCTACTGGTCGCGGTGAACCGTCTCCATCGAGAAGGCCGGAAGGCAAACGGCGATGTATTCCGCACCTCCCTCGGCCGGAGTGGAGTATTGAATCCATTCGCCCCTATGCGTGATGACTGCCTGCCCAGGGCCTACGTCGATTTGCCCGTCCTTGTGACGCACTCGCACCATGCCCTTGAGGACCAGAGTGAATTCGTCGAATTCCGGCGTCTGTCCGGGTTCTGCCCATCCCTGCGGGCTGCGCATATGGGCCACGCTAGCCGCATCAGTCTTGGTGTTGACTCGTCCAATGTATTCATCGATCAGCTTGGGTTTGGTTCCCGCGGCAGAAATGCGAGTCGGCTGCGCTATCAGGGTAGGCACGAGTGCTCCTTCGAGCGACTACTGTAGCAAAAGGAGGTACAAATTCGGAAGGTCGATCTAACTAATCAAAAAGGCTGCGCATACGACCGGAGAACTTGCACCCTGCGATCGGGGCCCACAGGCTCAACTCTGGCCGGCCGAGTTTGCACGGGTTTTCTTGGTTTGGGAGGCCAAGGCATCGAGTGTCGGAATTGAGACTGGAGCAATCAAGGAGCGCTCTTCCGGCATAGTGCCCTTTTGGATGGCTTGCACCAGCGTCTCCAGAGCGGCGCCGGCGTTCGGCGGTACAAAGATGGTCGCCGCAAGCAAGCCCCGGCGCACCCAAGTCTGCCCGCTGTTCGGAAGACCATCACAGCCAATATAAGGCAACTTCAACCAGCGCTCGCGTGCCTCGAGGTTCAGTTCTTCCTGGAACGCTTTCCTCGCACCCAGGGCCATGGAATCGTCCTGCGCTGCAATGAGATCTATGTGAGTCTGCTGAGAAGTGGACAATCGCAACCACGAACTGACGGTGCGATACGCGCTGGCTTCGGTCCACTGCGCCTTCATGAGCTTGACCTGCACCTCGGCGGGTTTCGTTTCGTACATGCCGAATGTCCGCTGCTTAGCCGCAAGGCTTTCCGACGGGCCCTGAATGTATAAGGCAGCTCCGCCACTTGGGAGGATGGCCGCAAACTGACGGCCCTGGATACGTCCGATCTCTTCGTGGTCCGACGTGATGCAAAAAGCCGGAATGCGATAAGCCTTGCGCAGTTCGGCGATATATTCCACATCACGATTCAGCACGACCCAAGTGATTCCGGCCATTGCCGCGGCGCGCGCCACTTGCGGCAGAGCGGTTCCGCCCACGGGTTCAAAAATGATTCCATCTGGAAGAGCGTCGGTGCGAGACTGAATAACCTTCAAAAGTTGCTGACTCTGGGTGACCGAATCATTCTCGGCATAGATGATCTGCAACTCCACTCCCAGGCGTTTCGCAGCAGCTTCGGCCGAGGCCGCCTGCTCTATTTGGTAATCGTTATCGTTATTTGTAAGGCCGAGAGTGAACTTCAATTTCTTCATGGAAAGCGCTCGAAAGTCGATCATATCCTGCCTATCGCGCCAGGTCAGGTGACCAGAGTAACCATAGGTGCGAGTGCTAGAATGCGCCATAAGTGAAGACAAGATTCAAGCGCAAAGCTTTGATCGCATTCGCAATTCTGTACGGCAGCTGAGAGTTTCTTGATATAGTGCCGAGCATTCATGCTGCGGGTCAGGAGTCCGTAGCTCTTGGCCAGCCTGAGAAACTGAGCGGCAGTCTACGCTTCCTTAGTCGAGGCGGTTTTGCATTAGGAGTCCGATGGGTCGCGTCTTCGTCGTTTTTATTCGCCGGCTGCGGCTGCCCTTCCTGCTCTTCGCGGGCTTCGGACTTTTGTGTGTGCGGGTTTACATGAAGCTGGAGGGTTTGCGCTGGCAGGATGCTTTATTCTGGATCCTCAATCCGCACGCCATCGATTACCACATCGTGCACAACAGCACTAAATTCTTTGCCCTGTTCGTCTTCATGGGAGTTTTTGCCTTTCAGATCTGGATTGCAGAGCGGGTTGCGGTCACGATCTTCAGCCGGCACGGCACGGAGGTTTGGAAATCCATGGTCAACGAAGTCAGCATCGAAAAGGTAAAAGGCCATTTCATTATTTGCGGATACGGCCAGGTTGGCCGCACGGTAGTGGATCAGTTGAGCCGCTTCGAGATTCCTTTTGTCCTGATTGAAACCAACGAAGGCCTTTACCGCGAACTCTTGAAAGACGGCCTCATGGTCATCCAGGGAGACGCGAAGCGGCACGACGTTCTGCAATCCGCTGGGATTGAGCGCGCGCAAGGAATCTGCATTGTGATCGACAACGACGCCGACAATTTATACATCACCGTGACTGCTAGAGCGCTGAATCCAAACTTGAAAATCATTACGCGAGCCGGGCAGCAACGCTACGCCAACGCCATTCGCACTTCTGGAGCCGACGACGTAATTATTCCCGAATACGAGGGTGGATTGATGACGGGTAGAATGATCCAGAAATATTATCCCCTGAAGACCAAGCTGCAATGATTTTCAGACAAGCGGAGCGGAGCCTCGTTCCGCCATATCGGCTACCTCCGCCACGCAGAGCCGAACAGCGACCTGTTAACATACGCTGGTTCACATGGCTTCCCCGTTACCAAACGCCGCTGTTCAACAAGACGCAACTACGCTAACCCATGCCTCGCCGTCATCGCGGCTGATGTCGCTTGACTTGTTTCGCGGCGCGACGATCGCTGGAATGATTCTGGTTAACAACGCGGGCGACGAGGCCAGTTCCTATTGGCCGCTCAAGCACGCCCAATGGAACGGGTGGACGCCGACCGATTTGGTATTCCCATTCTTTCTCTTTATTGTCGGCGTGGCGATGCCATTTTCCTTCAGCGCGCGGCTGAAGCGCGGCGAGTCAAAACGAGAACTTGTCAGGCATGTGCTTTGGCGGGGCGTGGTGCTCTTTGCTCTCGGCATGTTTCTGAACGGCTTCCCCGACCAATACCATCTGGCGTCGTGGCGCGTCTATGGCGTGTTGCAGCGCATTGCGGTTTGCTATGTGATTTCCGCGATTCTCGCCTTGTGGGCGGATTGGCGCGGATGGATCGTCACCATTGCAGCTTGTCTCGTGGGCTATTGGCTCTTGATGCGTTTCGTGCCAGTGCCTGGATTCGGCGTACCCACTCACGAAATTCCATTGCTTGATCCCGATCGCAACCTTGCGGCCTGGCTCGACCGTCGACTGCTCGCGGGACACTTGTACGAGCGGACACGCGATCCCGAGGGAGTGTTGAGCACCATCCCTGCGGTCGCGACCAGCCTGCTTGGAATACTCACGGGGCAATGGCTTCGTTCCGCGCGCTCACTGCAGAGCAAGGCGGCGGGCATGGCGTTGTTTGGAGTCATCGGGGTAGTGGCAGGGACAATTCTCGACCTCGGGTTCCCCATCAACAAAAAACTTTGGACAAGTTCCTACGTGATCTTTACCGCCGGTCTGGCTCTGCTCGGTCTGGCGCTGTGTTATTGGATGGTCGACGTCAAGAAATGGCGTGGCCTCTGGACGAAGCCACTGCTGGTGTTTGGAATGAATGCCATTGCCGCTTATGTGTTTGCCGAAGTGATATCCGGCTTGCTCGATCGCCTCCACACGGGCGAAGGTATGAGTTGGCAGGAATCTATTTACGAAAGCATGTTCGTGCCGCTAGCTAACCCGGCGAATGCATCCTTGTTATATGCGCTGGCGTACGTGCTGGTTTGCTGGGCGGCGATGTGGGTGCTTTACCGCAAAGGCATCTTTGTGAAGATCTGATTGTTGTGTTCAGCATAAGGGATTCAGCAGCATTCGGGCCGCTCCGTTCTGGCGTAGTATTTCTTTTAAACTCCACGATGAATGTTTTCGCACAGAGCAACTGTTTTTATATCCGAATGCGTGCCCTCCTGATTTTCGCCGTGACCTTTTTCTCATACGCATACTTTTATGAAGGAGCCGGATGGAATCAGAACTCCCGCTTCGATCTGGTACGCGCCATCGTCGAGCAGGGAACGTTGCGCATCGATGATTTTCAGCAGAACACGGACGACAAAGCCTTCGCCAACGGCCACTACTATTCCGACAAAGCTCCCGGCTTGGCGCTGATGGCGGTTCCTGCAGCTTGGATTGGGCGCGCGACGTTGCAATCGGGGGGAGTGGATCCGGCCTCGCCTCGTGGGTTATTGGATCTTGCCTACTGGATTACAGTGTGGGCCGTCGCTCTTCCAATGGCGGCAGCATGTGCATGTCTGTTCTGGATTACGCTGCAGCTAGGAAGCAGTGTAGGAGCCTCGGCGTTCGCCGCCCTCGCCCTTGGGCTGGCAACTCCCATGTGGGCGTACGCGACGTTGTTCTGGGGACACGCGCTCGCCGGAGCGTGTTTAGTTTTCGCCTTCGCTTGCGCGATGCGTTTACGCGGAGATGTGCGCTCCACAGCGGATGTGTTATGGGGATCGGCCCTCGGTCTGGCAGCGGGGTGGGCCACGGTTACTGAATACCCTTCTGCGCCAGCTTCTGCGATGGTTGCTGGCTTTGCGCTGGCCTTGGTTTGGAAAGACGGATGGCGCCGGCGCTCGCGCATCGTTCTCGGAATTGCCGCCGGCGCGTTACCTTGCGTCATCGCACTGATGGCTTATCAGGAAGCTGCATTCCGTTCTGTATTTCACCCCAGCTATGCCTATTACCCGCCGGGCGCTTTTTCGTGGATGACCCATGGCTATATGGGTTTGACCTATCCCAGAATCGATGTCGCATTGAAGCTTTTGTTTAGTTGTCGCCGGGGATTGCTGTTTTCAGGGCCAGTCGCACTGGCAGCGCCTTTCGGTTTGCGATTACTTTGGAAGCAGCCTGCGACTCACGCCGCCGCCGTTAATGCAACTGCGATCGCTGCTTACTATTTCCTTTTTCACGCCTCCTTTTCCTCGTGGCCGGCCGGCTGGTCGTACGGCCCGCGATACCTGTCTCCCGGGTTGCCGCTGCTGTGCGTGGGATTGGCACCGTTGTGGGATCGCGCGCGGCCAGCCTGGAGAATCGTCGTTGGGGCGCTGGCTGCGGCTGGCGCCGGGCTTACCCTCATGGCGCTTTCGGTCTCGGCGCAGCCTCCGGACGAGTTTCACTGCCCCTTGCGTCAGTTCTATTGGCCATCGTTTTGGGCAGGCAGATTTTCCTTGAATCTCGGGGCCGTGCTGATTCCTGCCGAGCAGGGCACGGACCAGGTGCATGGCGCATTCAACCTCGGACAGTTGGCCGGACTGCACGGCTTGGCGAGCCTGTTTCCGTTGTTGGCGGTGTGGGCTCTCGCGGCTGTTCTTTGGGCGGTAATCAATCGGGCCGAACCACCTGTCTAGCCCTAGAATGCAACTGCATCCAAACCGTTCACCGGCCCGGCTGGTAGTAGAGCGCGAGTATGAATATGGTTCCGACTAGCGTGGCAATGCCAAAGCTGAGCACTAACCATTGGCTGGTGCTCAGCGGGAGTTTCCTTCTGCGGCGCTTTCGAGTGAATGATGGGTTGTGCTTCCTTCGGTAAACGGCCAATGACTGACGAATGAACGAATAAATCACTGTTAGATTCCCGTGGTCTCATAGGTCAGCACGGCCAGGCTCAGGCGGTAGTCATAACCGGCTTGCGCATCACTGATTTCGGCCTGCGTCTGCTGGAGCTGTGCCTGGCTTAATTCAACGATGGAGCCAAGCCCCAGGTTGTAGCGGGATTGCGCAAGACTCAGAGCCAGCTTGGCCTGCTGCAACAATTGCTGCGTAACCGACAATCTCTGATAAGCAGTGTTCGCATTCAGCCAACTGGTGCGCACATCGCGCGAGATTAAATTGCGCATGTCTCGAAGCCGCTCTTGAGTCGCTTGCGCTCTGAGGTTCGCCTCGCGCGCTCGTGCGGTATAAAGGAAGCCGTTGAAGAGAGGAATCTCGATGTCTCCGCCGACAGCCCCATACGTGTTGTTCAAAGCGCTGGGGCTGGGAGCCACCGCGGTATTTCCCACGGGGGTGTCCCCCACGGCTCCCATGGCGTGAATGCTGGGAAAGAGCAGATCGCGTTCCGCAGTTTGGAATTTCCTGGCCGACTGGTACTGAAATTGTAGCGAGAGAATTTCCGGCCGGTCTGAAAAAGCCTGCGAAATCAAATCATCCACATTTCCCGGTGGTGGCGTCAGCGGACCCGGTTCTTCCAGTAGTTGGAAATCCTGCAGGCTCGGAAACCCCAGCACCATAGAGAGCGTTGCGAAAGCAGCGTTCTCGCTATTTTGAGCGTCGAGCTGAAAAAGTTTGGCTTCTGCCAGGTTGACGCTCGCAAAACTGAAATCCAATTCGGACTTCAGCTTGCTTTTGAAAAGCGCTTCTACCTGATTGGCGACGGTCTGCCGTTCGCTCACGGTTTGTTGCGCGACGGTGACCACCGCGTGGGCTTGCAGCGCATTGTAGAAAGCGCGGCTCACGGCCAGAAGGATCTGCTCCTTGGTGGCCATGGCATTCTGGCTTTCGGCCTTGGCCGCATAGTTCGCGCTGGAGATTAGATTGGTAGTGCGCCCAAAATCGGTAATCAGTTGCGTTACCATGAACCCGGCCGCGGCGCGCTCATAGATGATCGGATTGTTCAGCGCGCCGGCAGTAATGCGACTTCCGGATTGTGCATCGACGCCGGTCAAGTCGCCCGTTGCCGTTGGCCACAAGTTCGACTTCGCCTCTCGCGTAACTTGCAGGGAGGCTAGAGCAAGCAGCCGACCCACCGAGATCTGTGGATTGTTTTTCACGGCAAGCGCCTCTGCCTCTTTCAAGGTCAGGGACGTTGGCGTGCCCGCCGTTTGCGGGATTGGCGGCTGCGGCGTGTTCGCCGTCGGCCCAGAACTACTTTGCGTCGAACTCGATTGTGGCATCGGTGCTGGCGGCAGGCTTGCGGAGGTTTGCACATTGATGGACACCTGGGCAAGGCCAAACAGAGGCATCGGCAGGAACAGCAAGAACGACGCGATGTGCTTGTATGTTCTCTTCATAGATAAACCTTCTTAAGCATTCACCGAAATTCCCCTCGCCTTGGTTACGCGCACCCAGCCAAGGCGCGGGGTTCGTACGCTGCAACATAGCAGACAGACGAAATCGTCGTTCTTACCGCCCTAAAAGCCCCCAAAGTCCGACCGTTGTGACTAACGATTCTGACCGCAGTCTGATCTACGGCGGACAATACCCATCCTCATATCTGGATTGTTCGGCAGATCAAAATACATGACATGTTTCGTTAAGCGCACTTGGATCGACTGGTTGGAAGCAAACTCTGACGGTAAATAGTTAAACGGCGTCTCGTACCGCCCAACATAGGTTTTGCAATCGACGCGCACGGAAACTTCGTAAGCGTAGTAGCGCGAAGTCAGAGGCGCGTCAGACGGGTTGCTGCCTCCGATCATGGAATCGGGTGAATAGACTTTACGCTGCTGCACGTGTACCACAGTTCCTTGCACATAGGGATTGGAATGACCGGGCTCTGCGGCATAGAGCGCCGGGACGACGACCACGAATATGACGATACAAATACAAAGATTTCTTTTCATGATCTCCTCCATGAGATCGCCTGCTGAAGTCCGCAGGACAGGACACGAACTCGAACGAATGTTCAAGAGCGAGCCTCAGCAATAAGGAGGAGGCCTGTCGTACAGGCTTTCTTCCGAATGGATTCCAGTAACAGGAAAAATGGAAGGCAACACCGCAACGGAAAGTCGTGCCGGCACGAACAAAACGAACTTAGCGGCGGGCGCAGACCAGTGCAGGCTGTCATTCAGGAGACGTTGCCGCTGGCCGTCGAGAGACTTCGACGTTGTGCTCTTTGCCCTACATGCTTCCTGTGGAGTGATCGTGCTGTATCGGGTCGCGACGTTTATGGCTAGGGAAAGAACGGCGCCAAGTATTAGCGCTCTAAGCCAGAAACATCGCTGACAAACCCGTCGCCGGTACCGAGATGAACCTAGATCTCTCGCTCTGCTCGGGATGACAAATCGGGTGTCAGCGACCTGAGAATGTTGTGCCCTCATTCTGCTGGCTCCCCGGGCACAGCTTCTGCCGTTTGTTCTTTGCGCTTGCCATACACCAGCAAGTACGCGGCGGGCACGATAAAGATGGTCAAGAGAACTGACGAAGTAAGTCCTCCGATGATGGCGCGTGCCATGGGTGTGTACTGCTCGGCTCCGGTCCCCAATTTCAGCGCCATAGGAATCATGCCGATAATGGTCGCGAGCGATGTCATCAAAATTGGTCGCAGGCGCACGCGGCACGCGGTAATGACGGCGTTCTCTGGAGATAAGCCTTGCCGCTCCAGATTGTGAGCGAAGTCAACAATCAAAATGCTGTTCGAGTCCGCGATACCCACCAGCATCAGCACGCCCATCAGCGACATGACGTTCAGCGTGCTGTGGGTGAGCGGGAGAATTATGAGCACGCCGACAAATCCCATTGGGATCGCCAACATAATCAGGAACGGATCGATGAACGATTTGAATTGCGCGGTCAGAATCAGAAATAGCAGCAAGAACGAGATCAAAAAGCCCAGCGCGAAGCTCTTGAACGACGCCTCCATGCCCTGCACCATTCCCCGCAGGTTCACGCGAACGTTGCCGGGGATTTTGGTTTTGGCCAGGATGTCGCGAATGGAACTGGTGACTCGGCCTAGGTCCTCTCCAGTCGGAGTCACGTAAACGTCCATGGCGCGCTGAATCTGATAATGGTCGACTTCGGTCGGAGTCTGAACCTGCCTTACATTCACAACATTGTTGAGCACCGTAATGGGTCTGCCCTGCCCATTGCATTCCCAAGCTGACTGCATCGCACCGCCAGTCGGGCCACAGCCCATCCCGGCTCCATTGTTCGGATCTCGCAAGGGAATCTGTCCGAAGTCTGCCATGTCATGAATGGCGGCTTGACCTTTTTCGAAGAACTGCACCGTGAGGTAATAGTCATTGCCGCTCTTGCGATCGACCCAATAGTTGGGAGCGATCACATAATTGGAATTGAGGGCTGTGATTACATTGTCTACCACATCTTTTTGTGTAAGGCCCAATTCTCCTGCGTGCACGCGATCAACATCGAGGCGTAGCGTTGGGTAATTCATGTCCTGCGGAATGTAAACTTGGCCCACCCCACGCAGTTGCCGGATTTGCGTGGCCAAATTTTGAGCAATGCCATAAATCTGCGTCAAATCGGGGCTGCTGACTTGCACATCGATCGGCGCGGGCGCCCCTGAGTTCAAGATGGCATCCACCATCGAACCACTGGAAAAGAATGTGCGGATATCTGGAAACTGTTTCCCCATCCGGCTCTGAACCTGGTCCATATACTCGAAACTGCTGAGGTGGTGGGGCTCGTTCAACTGGACTTGAACCGTCGCGGTGTAAGGACCTGCGTTGGTGGTGTACAGCGCGGAGAAATCCGGAACCACGCCGATGTTGGAAACGATGAGCTTCAGATCCTTCGGTTCCACGGTGTGGCGGATCAAGTCTTCCACTTGGGCGATGTATTGATCCGTCACTTCGATGCGTGTTCCGGTTGGGACTTTCAGGTTGATCGTGAACTGGCCAGCATCTGTCTTTGGGAACAATGCCAGCCCCAGCAGTGGATAAATTGCCAGGCTGACGAGGAACAAACCACTCAACGCGAGGACGGTCAAGCCGGGCCGTTTCAGCGCCCACCGTACCTTGTGTTCGTAATAGTCCAGGAGTTTGTTGAACATCCGGTTGAAGTGGGCGTTGAACCTGTCCATCCAGGATTGGCTTACCGGTTTTTCGGGCTCCAGTTCGTATCCATGCTGATGCTCGGTGGCGTGCGGCATAGCTTTCAGGAACCGAGAGCAGAACAACGGAATCACGGTCATAGCCACAACAAATGAGGCAAGCAGCGAAAGGCAGAACGCCAAAGCTAATGCGGAAAAAAGAAACTTGGACACACCATAGAGAAAAACCACAGGGAAAAAATCGACGACATCCACTAGTGTCGCCGCAAGAACGGCGAGGCTCACTTCCGTGCCGCCAACTTCGGCGGCGACCATCGGAACCGCACCCATCTCCAGGTGTCGGTAAATATTTTCCAGCGAGATTACTGAGTTATCGATCACCCGTGAAAACGCCAGAGCCATTCCCCCCAGGATCATCGTGTTGATCGTGCCGCCCATCAGAGCCAGCACCACAAACGCAGCCAGCGCAGATGTAGGAATGGAGAGCAGTACTGCGGAAGTAGCCCGGAAACTTCCCAGAAAGATTAGGATCATCAGACTGGTAAGAATCAGTCCAAGAAATCCCTCGTGCAACACGGTGCGGATGGCTTCTTTGACGTACACAGACTGGTCGAACACAATGCTGGTGACCATCTGCTTCGGGATGTCGTACAGATGCTTGGTCAGTTCGCGGAGACCATCGACGACGGCGATAGTGTTGGTGTCGCCACCCTGTTTCATCACGGGAATGTAAACGGATTTTTGCCCATCAATGCGCACGATGTTGGTTTGAATCTGGTGAGCGTCCTCGGCTTTCCCAACGTCGTTCACCGTGACCCACGAATGCCCTTTGACTTTCAACGGAACCTTGCCCAACTGGTCCATGTCGTCGACCAGGCTGTTGGAATAAACGAAGTAATCGTAAGGGCCGATCTTTACGTCGCCCGCAGGCAAGATAAGGTTAGCGTCGTTGACCGCACCCACCACGTCCATGGGGCTCAGTTGACGGGAAAGCAATTTGTAGGGATCGACATAGACCATGATCTGGCGATAAGTGCCGCCAAAGACGCCAGGAATCTCGGCACCCGGGACAACTGCGATCTGGTTGCGAATTTGAAACTGCGCATAATCGTGAAGCTGCGTTTCGTTAAGACCGTCTCCCTTGACCGTGACTAGCGCCACTGGCAAGCTGGACGCGTCGAACTTCAGAACCACTGGAGGCAGCGTTCCCGGTGGAAGACGCTTCAAGTCTGCCAGCGCCAAGTTGGAAAGTTCAGTCACATCGGCATCAGCGCTCGTGCTCGGCTGGAAGTAGACCCGAATAATGCTCACACCCAGCAGGGATCGGGACTCCATGTGATCGACCCCGGCGGCCAGGGTAAAGAAGCGCTCCAGGGGGTCCGTGATATCGGTTTCAATGTCCTCCGGCGGCATACCCGAATAGAAAGTAGCGACGACCACTTCCGGCAGGTTGATCGGGGGAAATAAATCCACTGGCATGCGCGCGATGCTGGTCACGCCAATCACCAGGAGCACCAGGCAGATCACGATAATGAAGTACGGATTGCGAATTGAAAATCCTGGCATAAGCGTTACCCGATCATGATTGCAACTTCGTCATTGCGCATTCTGTTCCTGATACTGCATCACGGCCATCGCTTGCGGGTGAACCTTCTGACCCGGCTTCAGGCCACTGCGGTCGCTAACTACAACCTGCTCCCCTTCGTTTAATCCGGAAAGGATTTCCGCGTCACTCGTGGTCTGCAATCCGACTTGCACGGTGCAGAGCTCCACCTCTCCATTGCGATTTACTGCCAGGACAGTTGTCTTATTGCCTTCATTGGCTAAAGCCTGGAGGGGCACGGTGGGAACATTGTCTTTTTGGTCGAGGCCAACCTCGGCTTCCGCATAAAGCCCTGGCATCAGCAAGCGCTCTGGATTCGGAACATCGACTTCGGTGTGCATGGTGCGAGTGTCGGCTCTCACATCCACGGAGAAGCGCGCAACTTTGCCAGGAAAGGTCCGATTTAGGGAAGGAACGTGAACACTCACCGGATCCCCGATACGAATGTAGCGAACGTATGACTCGGGAATTGGAATGACCAGCCGAAACAGATCATCCTGAGACAAGCGGACGATGGGCATTGCCTGCGTGCTCGAATTGGTTCCGGCCTGAACCAGAGTTCCCAGGTTCGCGTAGCGTTCGGTAACAACTCCGGAGAATGGCGCCGTGATTCTGGAGTAGTCGAAGAGAGTCTGGTCGTGAACAAGCTTCGCTTTAGTTGCGGCCAACTGGCTCTGGGCCGCTTCCAGTGCTGCTTTCCCGGCATCGACTTGAGAAGACGCGGCAAGATCCTTGCCTTGCGCATCGTCGACTTCCTGTTGCGCCACAATCCCAGGCTGAGTCTCGAAAACCTGGTTCAATCGCGTGTACTGAAGGTGAAGAGCGTTGTATTGTGCGTCGTAACGTTGTAGTTCGTGATCCGCGCGGCTTACCTGATTCATAGCATTGTTGATCTCGGCTTCATCCTGCTCCAACTGCGCCTGCAACTCCGGGATCTCCAACGTAGCCATCGTCTGGCCCGTCTTCACGTGGGTTCCATAGTCAACATTCAATTTCTGCACATAGCCCGATTCCTTTGCGTAAACGTCGATCTCCTGAAAAGGCACCAGCTCAGAAGACAAGGTGATTTGCCGGCTCAGCGTTTTCTTGACGACGTTGGTGACTCCTACGGTAACTACCTCGTCGGCACTTGCTTTCCCATTGCCACTGCTACTGCACGATGACAATCCGACGGTCAGCAGTGCGGCGAGCCCAACGATTGCGGCACCGATAAAGTTGGATGTCCTTGCGCGAGGGTGATTGCTTCTGCGAATGTGGCGACGTTCGTTCATCTTTTTCAGCACCAGCCTTCTGTGGCATCCGGGCCAGCAATGTGCCACTAACTCAATCTCCCTTGACGACGTGCCGTAACTTGTCGACGGAAAACTCCTGCGAGCGGCAAAAGTCGATGACTTCTTTTTTCTCTTGCCACAATCTCGCCGCAACCGCCGGAATTTCTGATGCAATCCTTTTAGGGATTATCAAAATTCCGTGTTGATCCCCATGCATCAGGTCGCCCGGTTGCACTTCCAGGCCACCCACACTGACCGTCGATCCAAAGTCGAAGATATGGGCGTAAGCATGGGACACTGCCACTGTTCCTGCAAATACTTGTAATCCCAATTCCTTTACGCGCGGCAGTTCCCTGACCGCGCCATTGGTCACGTATCCTACACAGCCGAGCGCTCTGAGGATCGCGGCGTGCACATCACCAAGGAGCGCTCCGACGCCCGGTGGCTCGTCGAGATCCTGCAAGACCACAATTCGTGGTGCAGGCACTCGGAGGATGCTGTTCCACCAGTCGTGTCGATCGTGGTAAAAACCCGCGATCGGAGGTTCGCCGGTGCGAAGACGGGCGGTGGCTGCGTATCCTACCAAGGGCGGGGAATCTTCGAAAACGCAGCGCACGCGGGCGTCTGCGAAACCGGCATTCCGCAGTCTGAGTTGAAAAGTCTCGATGGCGTTTGAGACCGCACACGTATCTAAACGCCGCAGGGCATCAAGCTCTTCTACGGGTATAGCAGGCTCAAGAGCCATGCGAATCTTCTCCACGAACTCTCAATCGATCTATCTAGCACGGGTTTAGTAGCGGTCAATCGCGCCGTCAAAATGCCGCTCGGAGCGGCCAAGACCCTGCCCGTCACGATACAAATCAGGATCGAAACCAAAACGGATCTAGGTGGCGCGATAAAACCAAGACACTAAAGAAGGAACAAAGACGACGGAGGGGGCCTGTTGTAGAGGCTGTCGCTGAAAACGTGCTTCGGAAGCAAAGGTCCGGCAGGAGCCAGACGAGTTTCGACGGCGGGGAGCTCGACACTGCTGAAATCGGTGCTCGGCGCCACCCATCGCGCAGCATCTCTATCGAGGTGTTGCCGCTTGGGTTCGGCAGTCCGGCGCTCAATGGATTTTACGACGATAGACTGAGAACTGCCGGTCACCCAAAAACGAGTGGCAACACTAAGTGTCAACGAGCAAATGGCAATGACAACCAATGCACCACGCCAACTGCGCTCACCAACCCATCGATGTTTCTGCAATTCCATCAGCCATTACCGGCAACTGCGCTTGGCCGGATTATACAACATCCCACCTAGTCCGACAGACATTACCTCGGTAAACACTGCTCATCAACTTGGATACCGAACCCAGAAGGTTGGTTGCACCTCTTCTCACCCCCGACTGATCAATGGGCAGGCATTCGGCTCTCTCTGCCCCCATTTCAGGCCAGCTGCCCTAGAAATTCGGGTCAAAACTCTTGCTTTCCCCCGCGGGTCGAAGCGCAGCGTTATAATTCGACATGAAAATTGCTTTCTCATTCTGTGAGAGGAGAAACTTCCATGAGAAAGTTCCTGTTCATTCTGCTGCTTTCCAGCAGCTTTCTCGCGGCACCAGATAGCAATTCCAGCGCCGCGGGCGAGCATCAATCGAAAAATGCCAAAGGAGAGGTTACTGTGCAAGGCTGCGTCGGCCGGTTTGGCGGCGACTACATTCTCAGCAAGCAAGACCCAGGCGTCACTTACCAACTTCAGGCTACCGGCAAAATAAAACTGCGCAGGTATCTCGGGCAACGCGTGGAAGTGACGGGAAGTGAGGCGCCAACGATGAGCACGAGTTCTGACGCATTAAACAGGTCAGGGTCGGCGTCCCCAGTAACGATATTGATCACGTCGATCAAGACTATCTCGAAGGAATGCACTGTGCATCAAGTCTCCGATCAGTAAGGAGTGTCAGGCGCGATCCGGGAGCGCATCGACATTCACCCGTGGCCTGTTGTTGACTCGCACCAACTCAGATGTTAACGCGGGAGTGCTTTCCGGCATCTTAATCGTCATGACCATGGACTTGCGGCAACTACCGGAACCCTCGCCTCCGCCCATACAAGAACCGCCAGATGGTCCGGAAAACCCCGACATCCCAGTGCGGGAGCCCGATCCTGAGGAACCCTTTCAAATGTCCAGCAACAGATGAGCGTAGACCATCTCACGCTAACTACACCGGTTCGCGCGATTCCCGCCTTCAACTCTGCTGTGGCTTTGCTCTAGTCTTCGGGGAGGATCAGAGTAACCGCTTCGAATCAAAAGTCGTTCGCTCGGGGATCACGGTCAGCAGACCGCAGTATGAGGGGCTGTAACATCTTCAAGGCGGAGCATCCCAGCCATGTTCACCAAGTCAGCAAGAGATCCCGCTTTCATCTTTTGCATTACTTGCCCTCGATGTACCTTCACCGTTTTCTCACTGATGCCGAGTTCCCCACCTACCTGTTTATTCGGCAGGCCGGAGACGACTAACGCCATCACTTGCCGTTCTCGACGGGTAAGCGACGCATAACGGTCCAAAAGCGGCTTCACCCGCTGCTGCTGACCAAGGGCTATGCGACTGCGTTCGAGAGCTTGCCGGATCGCGCTCAACACCACTTCTTCACGAAATGGTTTTGTCAGGAATTCGACAGCGCCAGCCTTCATGGCCTGGACAGCCACGCTTACGTCGGAGAGGCCAGTAACAAAGATGATCGGCATGTCGGTCCGTTCGACCGCTACACGCTTCTGGAGGTCGAGGCCATTGAGACCCGGCAGAGAAACGTCAAGTACGAGGCAGCTCGGAACAAGAGATCGCGGATAGGCGAGAAATTCTTTAGCGGATGCAAATGTTGCCGGTTGCCAGCCTTCGCAGCGAATTAACAATTCAAGCGACTCGCGCTCCGAGCGTTCGTTGTCGACAACGAACACAACCGGCGTGTCATGCAACCCCTTCTGCGAATCCAATCCGCGCCCAAGTACATGCGCTAAACTTAAGGAGTTTACTCCAGGAATTTCCGCTGTTGCAGCTGATCTCATATCACTCCTTGATTTGTGTGTGTTGATCTTCTGACAAAGAACTCTACCCGGCCGATGACAGTGAGCTGTGCGAAGGGCGAAGTTCGGATGGACGATTGAGCTGGATCCGGTCAATAACTGTCCCGGTTTGACCCTTGCATGGCAGCTTCTTCACTCGCAATACATCCGGCGCAGATCCCCTATTGCCCTCGGCAATCTCATTCAGCAACAGGTCAATGAAAGTTTGGACGCACGGGCTGAGCACGACACCTGACAACTGATAATCTTCCATAATGACCCTTTGAGTCTGACTGTCCCCAACTGCTCTCGGACTGCTCTAACACTGTGGAGCAATACGAAATTGTCTGCATCACGAGATGCAGTGTTTTTTTGCTACCACAGAAGGCGGGTGGAGGGATTACACGATTGTGGTACATGACGATCAGATTTCGAAGGGGACGACAGAGCTACACCCCAAAGCGCCGAACGACATAAGACTGGAGAGTCTCAGAATTTCGAAGAAGACGCGTTATCCGGAATTATGATTTCGCGGCGGCCGAACAGGCGAGCATCGAGGGAAAAGGCTCCGGGACCGAGACAAACGAGAGCGATTGAAATTACGGTCACCAAAGCGGCCGTTATCTTGGCCTCAAACAAGTCTGGGCTTGGACTCGGGAACCACGAAAGTGCCGTGCCAACGATCAACAAAGCGCCCGCGATGCCGACCAGCGGAGTTAGATAGCCAGCCAGGAGGAAGGCTCCAGTCGCGACGGTCAGAGAGGCCACCGCCAGGGACAGGAATTTTAACTCGTGCCAGCCCGTAAAGTAGACCAAACCCTGGGCGACCAGCGCAGACCCAACGGTCCCCCGCAGTAGTAGTAACCCGGCGCCAGGCCACCCATCGGGAAACGTGGAAAATATTCTGAGCAGCTGCGACTCCTTAACAACCAGGCTCAGAGTAGAAGCTTCGCTCGCAGAATGAATCCCTATTGATCGGAATCTTTCCGTACCACTTTCGAGGTACCGCATTGGATCGGAGGGGGCAGTCCTAGAGCTCGATAATTCCTCTTCGCACTCCGATGGCGACCGCCTGGGTGCGATCGCTAGCGCCAAGTTTCTCCATGATGTGCTTGATGTGGACTTTCACTGTCTCCTCTGTGATGAAGAGTTTTTCAGCAATATCTCGGTTACGATTTCCGCCCGCGATTTGACGAAGGACCTCAACTTCGCGTCCGGTAAGAGATTCGTCGCTGTAGTGTTCGGCCAGATGATGCGCAATCTCTGGCGGAATACGTTTCTTGCCGGCGTGGACCTGGCGTATGGTGTCGACCATATCTTTCGGTGGCATGCTCTTGAGCATGTAGGCTCGAGCCCCTGCTTCGAGAGCATGCTGAATTTCTACGTCGCCTTCAAACGTTGTGAGGATGACAATGCGAGCTTCAGGAAACTCCGTTCGGATAGCGATCATTGTATCGATCCCACTCATGTCGGGAAGCCGGAGATCCATAAGGGTCACGTCCGGTTTATGCTTGCGAAACTGTTCGATGGCTTCGTGAGCGTTCGCCGCCTCGGCCACCAGCAGCATATCCGGCTGATTGTTGATAACGGTGCCAATCCCTTCGCGCAGAAGAGGATGGTCATCGACGCAAAGGACCCGAATACGAGGCTGTTCGTTCATTTGTCTCGTTCGCCTCCCCGATTGCGAAGGCGTTCAGCACATTTCTGCAATCGTGCGAGCCGCCCCGAAAGCCCGCGGCCCGATGACGGATTTTGAAAAGCAACCCGGCTGGGGACAGATAGATCGACTTCTGTTCCACCTTCGGTGCGACTCCAAACTTTGAGGGTCGCTCCGATCCTTGCGGCCCGCTCTCGCATACCCGATAAGCCCCAATGCCCGTCGCGCCCGGTACGCAAAACTTGCGGATCGATCCCACAGCCATTGTCTCGGACAAGAACCCGCAATTGATTGTCCGCATATTCTAGCTCGACTTCGATCCCGCTCGCCCGCGAGTGACGAAACGCATTGACCAAAGCTTCATGGCCGATACGATAAATCTCATCGCGAACGGCCGGATGTAGAGGCCGCGCCCGGCCTTCGACAATGACGCGAAAATCGATCGGCCGGCGGACGCCGAGTTCTCGCGGAATCCGGGAGAATGCTTGTTCAAGATTATCCGAGTCCCTGGTGGACGATCGGAGGCCGCGAAGCGTATTTCTGCCATCGTCAATCACTTGTCCCATGACTTCGAGAACGCGGGACACTGTGGGTTTCGCTGGCGAATCCGAGGACAACTGATCATCCGCCACGTGAAGCTGCATCGAGGCGCTGAGAACACCCTGCAAGAGCGTATCGTGCAAATCCTGAGCGATGCGTGTCCGTTCACCAATTCGCTCTTCCAGGCGCATATTGTATTGCCGAGCCAGCCGGTTCAACCTCGAACGATAAAAGGCCAGAATCACGACCCCGCTTGTGAGGAGAACTGAGATACGAAACCACCATGTCTGCCACCACAGAGGGTAGACTACGAGGGGCAACATCGCTTCGGCACTATTCCAGACGCCGTCGCTGTTGCTGGCCACCACCCTGAAGTGGTATGAGCCCGGGCTCAGGTTAGTGTAGATGGCTGTTCGAGTGGCAACCGGCTCACTCCAATCGCGGTCGAAGCCGTCCAGCCGATAGCGGTATCGGACGCGCTCGGAATTGGAGAGACTCAACCCAGTGTAATTGAATGTGATTCTCTGCCGGGCCGACGAGATGCGGATTGGGTCGCGGAGGCCGATTGGATTGCCATCCGCGGAAACAGCCTCAACGTGAACCAGCGCCGGCGCGGAGTTGTTGGTGGTGCGACTTGGGTCCACGACGGAAAGGCCACGATTCATCGAAAACCAAATCTGCCCCCCGGGGTCGGCAAAAACGGACCGATCTCGCTTTACGCCTTCGATGCCTTTCAGTCCGTCGGCTAGCCCGTACTCACGCACATCGGTGTCGCTCGTTCCCATGCCGAGCAATTTCTCCCGGTTCACGCGAAGCACGTGATTGGAAGTTGCGATCCAGATCCCGCCACTCCTGTCTTCTGCAATTCCGAATACCTGTTCCCGCAGTGCATCGGGTGCATCGCGAGGGACGTGAACACGATCAGAAACAACGTAGGCGAGACCGGCGGCGCTGCCGATCCAGACTACCCCCTCCGAGTCTGCCAGTAAGCAGTTCAAATTAGCGGAAGGTAGACCATCACTGACCGTGAAAGTGCGCCACTCGCCCTTCGACAGCCGGTTCAGGCCGCTTGGCGTGGCGAACCACATCGTCTCGTCAGGACCTTCCGCAATAGAAGTCACCGCGTCCGATGAGATGCCATTGGCAGTGGTGTAGTTCGTGAAGTGACCATCTTTGAACTCACTCACTCCCCCACTAAGGGTCCCCGCCCACACCGTTCCATCACGACTCTGATGAACGGCATACACGCTGTTCTGAGCAAGTCCTTCTGCTTGCGTATAAGTCTTGGATGTGACGGAGCGACCTTTGTCGCTCAGCACCGTCAGCCCACCGCGTTGTCTACCGATCCACAGTTCGTGTTCGCGGCCCGAGATCGAATAGACCACGTCCCGGGCGAGCCCGGCATCGGTCACGCTTCTGCTCTTCCCATCTTTCAGCCAGTACAGTCCTCCTTCCAAGGGAGCGAACCAAGTGCGCCCTTCTGCGTCGACATAGACCGGACCATTTCTGTCAGAGGGAAGACCGTCGACCGTCGTATACGTAACGAAGGCACTATCACGCAGACGCTCAAGGCCGGCGGCAGTGCCCGTCCACAGGTTTCCCTCCCGATCTTCAAGAAGTGCCGCCACTCCCGCGTGGGATTGGAGCGGGCGCTCTTCAGTTGAAACTCCGTTGCTGTTGTACCGTAAGAGCCCTGCATCTGTTCCCAGCCAGATGTTCGAGTCCCGATCTCGTATCATCGCAAGAATGCGGACATGCTTGAGCAAGGAGGGCACACCCGTCTGGGTAACCTCTTTTCCATTCCAGCGCGCGACTCCTCTGTCGGTCCCTATCCACAGCTCCTGATTTTCCAGGGCCAGCAGACAGTTAATCTTCTTGGCGAGGAGTCCGTTCGCCGCTGCCGAAATCCGGCCCTTATCTAGATAGAAGAGGCCTCGATCTTGCGTACCCAGCCAAACTTTGCCGTCGGGGGTTTCTGCCATCGAAATCACTGCAGAGTCAGGTTCAGCAAAGCGGTGGGGCGTGACGCCCGTCGCCCAACTGAGACGGCTGGAGAGTTCGTCCGTAGCCGTAGTCGCGGCAGCATTCGAGTGCTCGGCTTGTGAATTCAGGGTCTCAAACTTGCCGGCCCGATATGTGAGAGTGCCCAAAGCAAGTGACGACAAAAGAACCGAGCCGTCCCTTCGCCTGAAAACAGAAGTGATGCCAACCTCGGCTTCGTCCCGACCCAGTTCAAATTCCCCGTCGTGATAACGCAAGATCTTCGTATTCTGCAGGAGTATCCACAGATTTCCTTGAGCGTCCGTCAGGAGTCCACGGACCGGACCGATCTGAAACGAGGTTGGGGTTGCTTGCGGGAAAAAGCGAAAACTGAGTCCATCGAAACGAATGAGACCCTTCTCTGTCCCGATCCACAGATAGCCGTCTGCGGTCTGTGCGATCGCGCTTACTGACCCGCCTGTGAATCCTTTCTCGCTTCCCCAGCGGTCCTGCATATACTGCGAAATCGCTCTATTCGGATCAATCGCGCGGGCCGAATACCCGGAGCACACCAACGCGAGCCCAACCAAAACGTTCTTAAGGCGCGAATGCCGTTTGGGGTCCATTTACGGAAGATATTCGAACTTCTCGATAACAACTTCGTTCTCCTTTTGCATTGGGCTCTTGTCGCTGGCTACAACATAGAACAAGAATTGGAAGGTCTCCTTGCCGGGTGTAGGGACACCGGAGGTGAAGACGTGTTCGGCAACAACCGGTCCGTTTCCATCGGCAGAGGCTCCGCGAACAGTTTTAAAACTAGCGCGCCCAGATTCCCAATGCAGCGACTCAGTGAGCGTTCCCGAAGGCGGAGTGAAGGGCGACGTGTTGCCGGGAACATAGAAAGGCTGAATCCCATATTGCGAATTGTTCTTACTCGCAGCGTCGCCCCATTTGCTGTGTTCGATGTCCATTTCGCGGTAATGCTGGTCCCCCCCCAGTCGTCGAAGGTAGTCATACTGAGAACCGCAGCCGGTTCCAAATGAGAAGTGTCATGTATTACGGTGATGTAAGTACCGTACCCGAGACTGCGGGTGAGGACGACTTCGGCACAGGACCACCTGCCTTCCGGCGTTTTCTTAATGCGGAGATGTAAGGCTCCCTTCTCATCCGTCCACGCGCTGTCGCCCCCATATGGATTGTTCAGCCCGCCGCGATCGCTCGCAATTGTGCGGACTTTCCAATCGTACCCGCTGAACTGCAACGGCTTGGTCGGTGCGAGTTCGGTTGTTCCGGTGCCCTTAACGATCATGACGGAGACGACAGAACCGCCGGGCGTCGGAGCAACATCCATCGTAGGCGGCGGATGATAACCAGGGTCGACTAACAACGCGGCATACTCAAACCCCAGGTGAGTTGAAGTGCTCCACGTGGAGTCCGATTGAATCGGGATAAGCGCATTGTCAGGCCACGGCTGTACCCACCATGGTCCACTCCTCGCATACACAACAATCTGCTGCCCCGCGCGAGCACCGACCACACGCCCCGCGACGGTATCAACTCTCTCGCGGCCACCTTGCGCCGCCGGCGGGATCTTCGTGAACTCGATGGCTATAGCCGCCTTATCCCGCCGCGCCTGGCAACCAACCATCGCGGCACACAGGATCAGGAGGAGAAAATGGTCCCAGTTCTGACTGATGCGCTTCCTTAAACTCGTCAACGCTATCCTGTGGATCGGTGCGAATGCCTGAAACACTTCCACACTTAGCCCACCGAGCGCCAACCGGGAGCGAGAATCGTCAACGAGTCCACTGTGGGCACTGGTGTCGAAGGTTGCTACAGGAATTTCGCCGATCATACGTACCTCGTCCCTATCTTGCATCGAAACTCAGATCCGTCGCAAATTCTGGAAACTACAGGTGAACAGGACTAAGGTCCCGTCTTTGCTCGCATGCTCATCACGAATAAGGGTTGCTTCGACTGAACAATCATCGCGCTATCGGCTTGTTTGCGAAATAACGAAGTTGCTATCGACAATGATGCGGACAGCGCATGGCAAGGTGCGTTCGTGGCCCAACTAATCCGAAGGTATCGATCGATACCATCGTCCAATAGATTCGTATCCCCACTTCTGGCTTAATCACAATTGTGGATTCGATGCGAATCAATCGTCTCCGCAATGCTCAAGGTAATCAAGAACTTGAGACACGAACGAAATGAGGTGAAACATGATGTCGGTCGAGCCCGTCAGCAAAAGCTTCGATGTAGATACCTGCCAATCCGCATTCGTCGAACTCGCAGAACAACGACTTCTGGCTTGTGCACGGAGTGGCGATGCAGCAGCCTTCGAGAGTCTTGTAATGCCACACAGGGACGCAATCCTCCGTCTTGCCCGACGAATCCTTCGCAATCAGGAAGACGCGGAAGACGTGGTCCAGATCGCATTGCTGGAGGCTTTCCGTCACCTGAATGCTTTCCAGGGCCGCTCAAGATTCTCCTCTTGGTTGCATCGCATCGCTACCAACGCCGCTTTGATGCGTTTGCGCGCTAGTCGCCACAAATGCGAAATGTCGCTCGATCAAATGATCGACGGCGACGACCGGCCGGCGCAGTTTCACGTAGTCGAATCACGACCGAACCCGGAGCAGGAGTGCTCGGCAAGGGAAGTCCGGGCCGTACTTGGCGAGGCGATCGATCGCTTGGGACCGCTCTACAAAGAAGTCGTTCATCTGTGTGATGTGCAGGAACTGTCGGCCAAAGAAGCTGCGCGGATCCTGGAAGTTCCTGTCGGAACTGTAAAAGCCAGGTCGCATCGAGCGCGCCTCAAGCTAACCCAAGCTGTGCGCCTGATGCTTGTGCCCAAGCGAAGGCGAGCGGTTGTCGGAAATCAACGCTTGGCAGCGCTGCTGGTTCGAGAACCAAGAGTAGCGTAAAAGATCGGGGAAGGCCGACGCGTAGAAGCCGATCGGTACCTTCGTCCAACAAATTTGTCTGCACCCTTCTAGCTTAATGAAGGGGACGTCACTGTGAGCGGTAAAGATGAAGATATGGAGCTGTGATTCTGCAAGGGCGCCCCTAGTCTGTCAACCAAAGTTGGGAGATTTTATGCTGTCTAAGTGCGCAAGTCCGGCTTGTTCAAATCCTTTTCGCTACCTCCACGAAGGGAAACTGTATCTCATCGAGTCCAAATCGTCGTCAGGTGGACGCGAACTTCCGGCTGAGGCGAAACTTGCAAGTAGGTCCCGTGCGCTTGAATTTGCTTGGTTGTGCTCATCGTGCTGTCGCTACATGACGATTCAGAACGACGATCATGGAATGAGAGTGGTCCACAAACACGAAATCGGGAATACCTACGGACAAATGTTTCTGCGGTAACTGTAAAGAGGTAACGCGAAATATTACCGCGTCATATCTCACAGGGCCGGCGGAACAAATTCTCCATACAGCGCAACCACAGGAATGGGTATGGCAGACAAGAAGACAGCAATCGTCACTGGAGCATCGCAGGGGATTGGTGCGGGTTTGGTCGAGGCCTTCCTAAAGGAGGCTTATAACGTCGTTGGAACCTCTCTGAATGTCCAATCGTTGACTGCGTCGTCCAACCTGGTTCTCGTCGAGGGCGATATCGGTAAGCCGGAGACCGCTGCCAAAACTGTCGATGCTGCGATCAACCACTTCGGAACCATCGATGTTCTGGTAAATAACGCCGGGATCCTCCGCACCAAACCTTTCACCGACTTTACTACCGAAGACTTCAATGCCTTGTTCTCAACCAACCTGCTGGGATTTCTCTACATCACCCAGCTCACGGTGAAACAGATGCTGAAACAGAAATCGGGGAACGTTGTGACCATCACTGCGTCGCTGGCGGATCAGCCAGTCGCCAGGTGAACGCCTCGGTTTCGATGATTACCAAGGGAGGCCTGAACTCCGTTACGCGGAGTCTCGCCATCGAGTACGCAAAAGAAGGTATTCGCTTCAACGCCGTAGCCCCCGGCGTCGTGGACTCGCCAATGCACAAAGATGATTCCAAGGAATTTCTCAAGACGTTCCAGCCAATGGGGAAAATCGTGGAGGTAAAAGACATCGTCGACGCTGTTCTCTATCTGGCACAGGCGGATCAAGTGACCGGCGAGATTCTCCACGTGGATGGCGGCTCTCACGCTGGCCGTTGGTAGCGGCTAAACAATTTAGTCAAAAGTTTATGAGCTCGACTGCATCGCTGGGAGAGAGTTCGCTGTTGGATGGCGACCGGTCGCTGCAAAATCAGGCGCGTTATGAGGGGAGATGTCCCGCCCACAGAATCAGGCCGGGCAAAAACGAGCTGAGCGCGGAGGGATGTCTCGGCAAGACTCGTATGGCGTAGCCATATAATCCACTCCTAGCCTTGGGATGAACTACACACTGGAAGAGGTGGCTGCCGGGGGAACTTCGCTCGCGTGCCTGCATCGGAGTCGCGGCGGGGTCGGTCAATTCACCGTTCGCCCCTACTCTGCCCATCATGCTCTCGACCACCACGTCGTCGGGCGTCAGCGAATCCAGAAATATGCGGGCTGACAGTTTGACTTGCCCCCCTAAGTCAACCTCGAGAACGCTGTCCTCCACCGACTCGACGCGCAGACTAGGCCAAGCAGCCTCGACCCTGTACAGCCATCCTGTAAGGGCTTTCGCCTTGGCCTCACCTTCCGCGCTGAGCTCGCGATAGCGTTTGTGAGCCACGAGATAGTATTCATTAGTGTATTGCTTGATCATGCGATGCATATTGAACTCGGGGCACAGTACCGCGATCGACGCCTTCATTCTGGAAATCCAATTCCGGGGCAAGCCATCGGCGCGGCGTTCATAAAAGGCGGGCACGATCTCCCCCTCGATGAGGCCATACAACGCCTCGGATTCCACGTCGTCCTGACGTGACGACTCGCTGTAGGTTTCACCCCTCCCGATGGCCCAACCAATTTCGGCGCTGTATCGGTTGCCGAGTTCCCATGCCTCATCCCACCATCCGTCGAGCGTGCTGACATTAAGTACGCCGTTGGCTTGGGCTTTCATTCCGCTGGTGCCGCTAGCCTCGAACGGCCGAACCGGCGTATTTAACCAAACGTCGCAGCCCTGAACCATGTAGCGCGCTGTGGCGACGTCGTAGTTCTCCAGAAAAACGATCTTCCTGCGGAATTCCGGGCATTTGGCCAGCTCGATGATGGCCTGTATCAGATGTTTGCCGGTGTCGTCCTGAGGATGAGCTTTGCCGGCGTAGATAATCTGGACTGGACGCTCAGCGTTGTTCAAAATGCGGGCCAGGCGCTCGGGATTGCGAATCAGGAGAGTGGCGCGCTTATACGATGCAAAGCGGCGCGCAAAACCAATCGTCAGAGCATCTGGGTTGAGCACTTCGTCGGCTTCATCGATGGCGGCCTTGGAAGCGCCTCGACTCAAAAGCTGTGCCCGCAATCGTTGACGCGTGTGAGCGACCAGCCGTTCTCTTCGGCGTTCGTGGGTTCTCCACAACTCTCCCGCTGGAATGGATTGGGCGCGTCCCCATAGCGCCGTGTCTGCGGGTTCTTCTCGCCACTTCGGCCCCAGATAACGGTCGTAGAGCTGGTTCATTTCGAATGAGACCCAGCTCCGAAAGTGAACCCCGTTGGTCACATGCCGGATGGGCACCTCAGCTTCGGGAACTCCTGGCCAAAGATTGTTCCACATGCGCCTCGAGACTTCCCCGTGCAGCTTACTGACGCCATTGCTAAAGCAAGCGAGACGGAGCGCCAGCACGGTCATGCAAAAATCCTCTTTATCGTTTTCCTGATTCTGGCGCCCAAGGCCCAGAAACTCCGAAGAACTGATTCCAAGGCGCTGAATGTACGCTTTAAAATATTGTTCCATCATCCCGGAGGGAAAATAATCGTGGCCCGCCGCGACCGGAGTGTGAGTCGTGAACATGAGGCTCGCAGAAGCCAAGACTTTTGCTTCCCGGAAAGAGAGCTTTCGCGTCTCCATGAGGCGAACCACGCGTTCCAGGCCAAGGAAAGCAGAGTGCCCTTCGTTCATGTGATAAACCGTGGGATCCAGTCCGATCGCCTCGAGCGTTCGATAGCCTCCAATGCCCAGAAGAATCTCTTGTTTGAGCCGCATTTCCAGATCCCCTCCGTACAGTTGGTACGTGATCCTCCGATCTTCGTCGTTGTTCTGCGCAATATTGGTATCCAGAAGAAACAGCTTTAACCGTCCGACATTCACCGACCAGACTTGCGCGGCCACGGGTCCATGGGGAAACTCGACTTGAACGCTTACATCCGGCAACAGCCGGATGGGCAAGGTGTGGAAGTCATTGTCTTCGTAGGCTTCCTGCTGCCAGCCCGCGCCGTTAAGGAATTGCCGGAAGTATCCTTGCTGGTACAGCAATCCCACCCCGACCAACGGCAATCCAAGGTCGCTGGCCGCTTTAAGGTGATCCCCCGCTAGTATTCCCAGTCCTCCGGCGAAAATCGACAAACACTCAGTGATGCCAAACTCGGCGGAAAAATACGCAGCCAGTAATTCGTCTTTGCCGTGCTCTCGCTTGTACCAGCTACCCTCACCGGAAACGTAATGGTCCAGCGAATCGGCAACCCCTTTCATGTGTGCCAGGAAAGAATCATCGGATGCTGCCGCCTCCAGAGCAGCTTGATCCACACTTCCCAAGAGAAGAACGGGGTTGCGCCCGGACGTTTCCCAAAGATCGGGGTCTAGCCTTCGAAATACTTCGACAGCGCCGTGGTCCCAACTCCAGCGCAGGTTGTATGCAATTTCTAACAGGGGCAACAAGGATGGCGGCAACGCGGGGCGAACCTTAAAGGTACGAACGGGCTTCATCGGGAATCTTTCGGCGGGCTGGCTTCGGTTCGAGTCAAGCGGGTGTACCAGCACATACAGCATTATTAGCAGGGGCTGACCTGTGGTTGTGGCTCCTGCCGTTAATCCTTTAGTTCGAAAGGACATGCTTATGCCCGAATCGGGTGTTGAGCCTGATTCGGCGGAAGCTGCAGCCCTTTGCACGATTGACAAACCTGCAGGAAGCGAACAAGATAGGTGCGCCTTGCGGGCGTGCGCCGCTGGATCAATGCCGCAGACAAACATGCGTGGCTACCATTCTGGCCTGTCACAACGGCAAAATGATTTTCGACGGGAAACCGTCTTTGGGGCCCTGCTCGACCAATTTTTCCCGGTCAAGAAGGAGATGGCGGATGGATTGTCTGTTTTGTTCGATACAGGAGATATCTAACCCCTCTAATCCAGAGGACGAGATTATCGATGAATCCGAAAATTTCTACGCCAAGGCGGCTTTGGGCCACTTTGTCTTTGGGTACACGTTGATTATTTCCAAAGAACACTTTCTCAGCTATGCATATGTGCCAGAGCACCTATTCCCCGAACTTGAAGTCTTCCGAGACCATGTCCTCGACAAACTGCACAACCTTTGCCAGCACCCGATAACCATAATGGAACACGGCGCCATCAGTCGTTGCCAGCGAGGGGGTTCATGCATCGATCATGCTCACCTGCACCTGATGCCTCTTGCCGCAGACTTATACCCTACTTTAAGCGAGAGATTTTCATTCGGCGAATTAGAGTCCATGAGCGAGGTGCGACGCTTCAAAGATGCCCAGACTTCCTATCTGTATTACCAAAGGGAAGGACTGCGAAGTCACGCTGCCAAACTATCGGAAGATGTGCCCAGTCAAACGCTGAGGCGCGTTGCCTGTCAAGCGTTGGGTGAGCCTGAGTTGTGGGATTGGCGCAACCGGCCACTACGGGACCCTCTGCAACGGTTCACGAGTGAATATAAGCGTCTCGCAGTCGCTGCCGAGAGGTAATCGGACATGACTGCTGGTAAAGGCTGGTTCCAAACTCGGGTGCCGTTGTGTTGTCGACAAAGTGGCATAGGCAGCGGCGCAAATTCCCCGCACTGGCGTTCGTTCCTGGAGGTTTGCGGTTCAACACCCCGCTAGGAGTTTATGGTGCACAAACAGCAAAACAGCGTGATCGACAAAACCGACGTTGGTACTGGCGACAAGAAAAAAAAACCGTCGTCCATATACCGGAAGATACGCCGGAAGTTTGCGAAAACGAGATTAAGAGTCCCCCTTAATTGGCTCCGTCACCGCGGCCTGGAGCCTGCTGATGTGTTCTTTGCCGGATATCCAAAATCGGGAACCACATGGTCACGCTTTGTGTTGTTCGAGGTACTGACCGGCAAGCCGGCAGGGTTCAAGCAGACGAATACGCTGATGCCCATAATCATCCACTCACAATCCAAGGCATTGCGATTGTTACCTGGAGGCGGCCGCCTGATCTCCACGCATGAGGACTATCAGAAAGAATATCGCAAGGCGATCTACATTACGCGCGATCCGCGCGATGTCGTGCTGTCCGAATACGCGTTCTACACCGTTCTCGACTACTACCACGGCACTCTTGATCGGTTCATCGACTCTTTTCTGTTTACCAAGAATTGCAGCGTTTACGGTTACGGCCCCTGGCAGCGGCACGTCTTCACCTGGCTGGACTCGCCGATTACCGGAACTGAAAACTTGATGGTGTTACGGTTTGAAGACCTGCGAAAGGACCCCGCATCCGGATTTGCCCAAATGGTGAAATTTCTCGGCGTGGAGGTAGATATGGACAAGATTATCCGTGCCATCGAGAACAATACCGTGCAGAAGATGCGGGAAAAGGAAGACAAGGAACCAGTCCGGGCGTCAATCCGAGGACGTGTGGTCCGGCATGGCGCCGTGCGCGGATGGCTTTCGCAACTGACGCCCGAGCAAGTGCATAGGATCGAGAAGCACGCCGGAGAAGCGATGGCGCGAATGGGTTACCCGTTGCTGTCGGAACTGGATCAGGAAGTGGCAAATGTCGGGTAACTCGGAGCCGGTGAAGATTCCGATGGTAAATTGCCCATTTTGTCGAGAACTCCAGAGTGGCACGCTGCCCGACTTCGTTGGTGCGGATATCGAGTCTCGCATTTTGCATGAAACGAAACGATTTGTCGTCATACCCGATATCAGCCCCCTTGTGCCTGGCCATGTGATGATTGTGCCGAAAGCCCACATTCTTTGCTATGGCGCTATTGGAGCTGACGCATGGGACGAGTTTGCAGCCATTGTGAATGCCACGCGCGCAATCATAAGCGAGCACTACGGCCCATCCGTGATTCTTGAGCATGGCACGAGGTCGGTCGACGATGTGGCTGATCACGTTTCACACGCGCACTTGCACATTGTGCCTGCCCTGATCGACATTCGTGACTCCCTCGTGAACTTCAACACGACCTCGATTGGGAGTCTCTCTGATCTATCGCGCTGGGCCGCTCGTGATGAAGCCTATATCTACTTCGAAAGTTGCGCTGGCGAACGCATGGTTGCCGATCGAATTGCCGGCCTTAAGAGATTATTCTTCAGATCTGAAATAGCCAGGCGGATCGGAATTCCTGATCCGCTCTGGGATTGGCGCCGCCACATACTCAGCGACAATCTTCGCTCAACTGTGGCGACGTTACGAACAGCGAATTGGAAAAACCTATGCTAGCGGCTGAGGTTGACGCGGTCCATCAACGCGTCTGGCAGGCAGTCTGCCACTATTGGGAGCCGAATAAAATTCATGGCCACGGTCCCGATCACGCCATGCGTGTGTATTCGATGGGTCTCCAACTGGCTGCGGCACTGGGGGCTGACCCCCTTGTTGTGGGCGCCGGCTGTTACATCCATGACGCAGGAATGCGCCCCGATATTGGTAGAGAGGGACACATCGAGCGATCTCTACAGATCGCTTCGGCATTATGCGAAGAGATGCCCGAACTTGCCAGTGTCCGGGATCTTCTGATGACCACGATTCGCTACCACGAGGCAGAGCTTTCGTTCCCGGCTCTGCTGCCGACGGAGGCAGTGTGTGTCCGTGATAGTGACACTCTCGACCGGCTCGGTTTCACTGGAATACGAATGACACTCCAGTATGGCATCTGGCTCGGAAGAGCGCTTTGTCATCCCACCGACCCTCTATGCTGCGAACGCGCACCCGACCTCAACGCGTTCACGATGGATTACGTGCGCTATTTAGAATCGCTTCCTCAACGCCTGATGACTCCTCTTGCCCGCAGTCACTCCGAGGAGAAACAAGAGCAGCGCGAGTTCTACTGCGGCGAATTCCTGTCATCTTTTCGACAGGGGCGCATGCGCAATCACGAGGACGCGTTGCAGTTGGTGATGGCCCACATGCGTGAGGAATCTCGCGTCGCATGAGCATCCGCGTGCCGATGGTACCACTGAAATGGAGGAAGTATCTGGCGCTTGTCGATTTTGGTTTCCAGTCCGCGGACGAGCTAGCGGCGGATATCCGGCGTTATCAGATCAGCAAAGCGCATCTTTTGGTCCGTGATCTCGGGTCGGATCTTCGCGACGATTCGCGGCAAGCTCGCCGTAGCTTTTACGTAGTGAAGTTAGTGCCTGCTGATCTTCCCGGTCAGCTCCCTAACTTTAATGTAGAGCGAGTTTCTCAGTTAAAACCGCTGGTTGCATTTCTGGCCGCTTACCGCCGCGAGAATTACCTCGAAGCCTGGTATTGCCGTACTCGCATTGATTCTGAAGTCTTCAGCGTGGCTGGCCGTATCGTTTTCAGCGCGGCTGACACGGGAAAGACCCAACTCGTGGAACAATTGTGGCGAGGCAGTCCTCGACTGCTGGAGACCTATTCGAATGATTTTGAGTTTCCCTATGTGAGGGCATCCCGATATTCCTGGGGTTGGCCATACTCAATTGAGCATGTTCATCGTCCGCGGAAATCGGCGCGGAAATCGGCACTCAGCAATTTGCAGCTGCAATCGGAATTTGGCTATTCCATGCGATGTCTCGAGCAAGAAAGGGAAAAGCTCGCGGCGTTTTGCGCATTTCTTGACTCGTTTTCTTTCAAGGCCTACAGCCTCGAATACAAGATAGTCGGATCTCAACTCAAAATTATCGACTGGGATACACCAGACGACAGGCGAGTATTAGCATCACAGCATGTGCATCTTTTTGATGGAACGCATTGAGTCGAAATCGGCAATTGCAACCTGTCTCAACGGAGGCGGATTCCTACACGGTCCTGATGGGGCCCGGGTACTGCGATACCTGAGAATCGATGGTCAACAGCGTTACGCCCTCAACCGTCGCCTGCGCCACTAAGATTCTGTCAAAAGGATCCCGATGAAGCAGCGGCAAGCTCTCGGTGGCAACGACGTGATCACTGATGATGGGCAGCTCGCTGTAGCCGTTGTCCAATAGGCCGCGCCGCAGCAAGCGCGCATCCCCCTTGAAATCCTCCCGGCCCAAGCGGCGCTTAATCGCAACTTCCCATAAACTAGCCGCGCTGAAGAGAAGCTCGTTGTCCGGATTGCCAATCAAAGTTCGAGCTGCTTTTGAAAGCCGCCGGGGTTCACCCGCCGCCCATAAGAGAAGACGCGTATCCAGCAGCAGCTTCATGCACGACCGCCGAACATTTCCTCGCCGAAGATTCGCTCGATCTCCTCCTGGCCCATGCGGTCAAAATCGTCGGGCACAGAGATCTGCCCCGCCATGAAACCCAGCCGGCGCACTTGCGCACCCGTGGGAGCGCTGAGGGCAGTGACCCTTACGACCGGTTTGCCAGCCTTGGCAATAATGAACGACTCACCCTTCGAAGCCTCTTCGATCAGCTTCGAGAGCTGAGTTTTTGCTTGGTGAATATTCACTGTTTTCATAACGGTTTGATAAACCTAGTTTAAGAGACTTAGTTTATCATAAGCTCTACGAAATTGCAGCACTCTGTGTTCATAAGGACAGAAAGCACCCCACTCCACAAATTATCGCTTTGCGATGATCTTTTCCGGTCTAGGATCACAGGATATGCATCTTTTAAGCTTTGAACGGATATGAGCAAACTCCTTCCACCGCACGGCAGTTCAGAACTGAAACCCCTCTTGCTCGGAGGCCCAGCCAACCGCGAAGAAACCAGGAAAGCTCAGGGGTTGAAAAAGGTTCCCCTGACCAGCCGCGAAACCAGCGATCTGATCATGATGGGCATCGGCGCTTTCACTCCGCTCGATGGTTTCATGGGCAAGGACGACTGGCAAAACTGCTGCGACGACTACCGGCTGCCCAGCAAGAACGGTCTGTTCTGGCCCATCCCGATCACGCTCTCGGCGGACGAGGCCTTGGCGAAATCCATCGGCCAAGGTGAAGAAGTGGCGCTGTGGGACGCAGCCACCGACGCGCTCATGGGCACCATGAAAGTGAACGAGAAGTACGCCATCGACAAAGAGCACGAGTGCCAGCAGGTGTTCCGCACCAACGACCCGAAACATCCCGGCGTGCAGAAGGTGATGCAACAAGGGCCGGTCAATCTGGCCGGGCCGGTGAAGGCGCTGTCCGAGTCATATTTCTCTGAGGAGTTCAAAGGGATTTATCAGCGTCCGGCGGAAGCCCGTAAGCTTTTTGACGAGCGCGGCTGGAGCACGGTGGCGGTTCTGCAACTCCGTAACCCGATGCATAACTCACACGCTTATCTGGCGTGGATTGCGATCGAAGTTTGCGACGGAGTCTACGTGCATCAGTCGCTGGGCAAACTCAAGCCCGGCGACATTCCGGCCGACGTTCGCGTGAAAGCAATCGACGCGCTGGTGAACAAGTACTTTCGCAAGGAACGCGTAATCCAAGGTGGCCATCCAATGGAGATGCGTTACGCGGGCCCGCGCGAAGCCTTGCTCCACGCCACTTTCCGCGAGAACTACGGTTGTTCGCACCTGATCGTAGGACGCGACCACGCCGGCGTGGGCGATTATTACGGACCGTTTGACTCGCAGAAGATCTTCAAGGAAATCCCGCCGGGGGCGCTGGCCATCCAACCGCTTTGCATGGACTGGACCTTCTACTGCTACGAGTGCGGGCGCATGGCTTCGATGAAGACCTGTCCTCACGAGAGCAACGCGGTGATTGACGACGATGGCAACTACAAGGGCGGCGCCAGACTCCTGTTGTCCGGTTCACTACTGCGCAAGCTGATGAGCGAAGGCAAGCCGGTTCCCGCGGAGTTCTCCAAGCCCGAGGTGATCGCGATCCTGAAGCAGTACTACGACACGTTGGAAGAAGAAGAAAAGGTCGAAGTGAAGTTGCACGGCGCAGCCACGGGCGCGTCGCTGAGAAGGCTGCGACCGCAATAGGTCCATGACTCGATTCGGCTCAATCCGAGAAGCCGTCTTCGTCGGGGTGCACCCTGTATTCACACATGTGCCACCAAATTTATGACGTTCGATGATAGCGACGGTTTTGCCGGCACCCGCAAACCCAGCAGCGAGTGGCGGACCCGCCTGTCCCGTCCCGATAATGATTGCGTCGAAGTGCTTCATCGTAGTGGTCAACGCGCCCCCTCTATGTGCATCTTGCCGTCTTTGGCTGCCTCTTCGGGGGTCTTGCCGTCCTGACGCGCGACAATGTAGGCGGCATACCAATCCCACCAGTGGTGCTTCGGAGCGGTAGGTTCGTATTCGCCGTGGTGCTTCTCAGCCTCTTGCAAGAGCTCGGTCAGCGTCGCGACATCCAAATTACTAAGTCCTCGGCCAGGCAGCCGGGTTGTGACTTCCTGAAACAGCCATCCATTGCCGTCGGGATCACGAAACGTGGCGAATGAGTTGTAGCTGGCATGCTCGGGCGCTGGCCCGCTAACGCGACCGCTGCCGTCGATCTGGAACTGAGCGCCTGGCGTTCCGGGGTGGAACACCTCACTGACCTCGATACCGCGTGCGACAAGATCTTTCCGCGCTGCCTCAACATCGGAGACGATCAGGTAGAGGCCTTGGGCCGATCCCGGCGCAGCCGATGTCATCTTCGTGCCAAACTGAACCGAGCACCCGGAGCCAGGCGGCGTGAACTGGACAACCCGGAAACCGTTATCGAACGGGAAGTCGGCGTCAAACCGCCACCCCAGTTTGGTGTAGAAACTCCTTCGAGCGGTCAACATCCGCGACCGGAATGACGACCACCTCGAACTTCATATCTACTCTGTCGGCACCGGCGACGCTGATCGATTCACTGCTCGGGGATGCACTCAGGGCTGACATGTTTTCTCCTTAATTGCTTACCAAGTCGTGGCCGGGTTCCTGTCTCGATTAAGCCAGAATCACGATGACGAATCTATTGGACGAACGTATCGATTTCCACCAAAGTATGGATTGGACATATGGGCACAGAAGTCGTGCGTACTTTATTCCACCAGGCCAATACAAAGGTATCGCCAATACCATCGTCCAATTGATTCGCCGGAGCGCCTCGGGTCTAATCGGTGCGTCGGTTGGACGAGCGGCCTTGCGCCGAGGCTGCGCTGGCCTTTTAGACAAGTAACTAAAGAAAGGATGGCAACGACATGGCGGAAGCAACCTGGAAACCTCACGAGAAACACGGACGCCTGACGACACAGAGCGACTTACCCGACAGCGTCTACGCGTTTCCGAAGCAGCGTAAAGAACCACTGACCGACGCGGAACATGTGCGTAACGCGGTCGCGCGGTTCGATCAAGTCATCGACGTCTCCGATGCTGACCGTGCTTTGGCGTTCGCGAACATCGAGAAAGCTGCGAACTACTACGACGTCAATCTCGCGGAAACGTCATGGCACGATCTGGGCATCCATCCTCAGAAGAAGAGAAGTGAGGCTGCGGCCAAAGGCTCTGTGCCGCGCGAACGCCGAATCGAGAGCCGAGAGTCCACTGGTCAGAGAATCGGCTGAATATTATGTTGGTGGAAGGTATGCCCGGAGATAAATCCATTCGGTCCGGTTGGCGATGTGGTAGTTGCGGTGAGCTCGTATCAGATCTGCAATCGGGCTGGGTGGAGTGGCTTGCGGCAGAGGACACTAAGGGAAAACCGAAAGTAAGCGGTTTGCGGTTAGTGCACCGTCGCGATACAAGCCCAAGATGGCGAGAGCCATACGGCTGTCAGTATAATCCGCGAGACGAATTCAGAAAGAACCGGGGCATCGTAGAAGGATTAGCTCTAGACCGGTTCGCGGGTCCCGACGGCCTTATGTTGCTGCTTTCGATGATTGCTGAACGTGAACTTCCAGCGCAAGAACTGATCGAACTCGCCAAGCGAGTGCAGATTCCAGGATACGAAGCAGTGCATGAACTGGTTCACGATGCCGTCAGCGAAGGAGTTATCGCGCCTTCTATCTCCTCGGGCTTTTACTTGCAGTGCGAGATCTGGGAGGTGCTGAAATGGGCGAAATACCGAACTTCAGCGAAGACGAGCCAAGTTTGAGTGCCAGGATCCGTGCGTCGTTTCTCACTAAGTTATTTCGCCATGCCGATCTCAGTGCTCCCAATTCCGAATTTTTGGGAGTCCGAGGATGTCGGCGACCAATTCTGGCTTCGATGAATCTAAGTTCCGGTTGGTGTACTGTTTGCGCACCATGCACAAGGAGATGAAATATGAAAGCAATCGTTGTCCACCAATATGGCGGTCCTGAAGTGCTCAAGTTCGAAGACTATCCTGACCCGGTTCCGGGTCCGGGCGAGGTGCTGGTGCGGGTCGCTGCCTCAAGTGTGAATCCGATCGACTATAAGCGGCGTGCGGGGTTAACGAAAGATTTCTATCCCATGCACTTCCCGGGCCTCATAGGAGTCGATATGGCGGGAACTGTGATCAAGATTGGGCCGGGAGTTGAAGGATTCTCCGTCGGCGACCAGGTGTTTGCTATGGCGGACAATACTTACGCCCAACTTTGCGTCGTGAAAGCAGCCGTTCTGGCGAAAGTTCCTAAGGGACTCGATCTGATCCAGGCGGCGGCTTTGCCACTGGTGACGGTGACCGGCAACCAGCTCCTTTCAGCAACGGAAATCAAAGCGGGCCAGACGGTTCTCGTCGTAGGCGCTATTGGAAATGTCGGGCGTTCGGCGGTATTCACTGCGAAGCAACGCGGGGCGACTGTGATCGCGGGGGTTTTGAAGAGGCAGATGGATGAGGCGAAGACTGTGGGCGCGGATCAGGTGGTCGCAACCGACGACGACACTGCGATTGTAAATCTTCCGCCGGTCGATGCGGTGGCGGATACAGTCGGAGGAAGAACTGCCGACAAGCTGATCGCCAAGGTGAAGCCGGGAGGGGTGTTTGCGACGGTTCTTGCGCCGCCGCAGAGTGCCGCATATTACCCATCGGTCAAGGTGGTGCACGTATTCTCGAAGTTCGACAGGAAAACGCTCGAGTTCATGGCCGAAGCGGTGCGAGATGGCAAGCTAGTAATCCCGATTAGCCAGAAGCTACCGCTCAGTGAAGCGGCCGAGGCCCAAGCAGCCGCAGAAAAAGGTAGTGTCGGGAAGATCTTGCTGGTGGCTTGAGATTATTTGCGGACAGAGGACCGAATGCCACAAGCTGACTTCTGGACATCATGGCCGGGCTGAAAACGTAACTTCTGGCTAGCTCTTGACTCGAGGGCAATCTTTCTGTTGCTGAGATTTCAGAGCCACGATCTCGTCGCTTTGCCTTGATCAGCCAGCATCAATCGCCGTTTGGCAGATTGATTCGGGATCGCTGGTTTGCTAAGGTCGTGGTCATGTCCGAGCGTGTCGTGTGCGAGTCTTCCACCGAGCAGATACGCGAACTGCTCGACTCCCTTTATCGCGTGGATTCGGGACGAATCCTGGCAACGCTGATCCGCTTGCTCGGTGATTTTGATGTTGCCGAGGAGGCGATGCACGAAGCCTTTGCGGCTGCGTTGAGCCTGTGGCCCAAGAGTGGACTACCTGGCAGCCCGCGACCATGGTTGATTTCGACGGCCCGATTTAAAGCCATTGATACCCTGCGTCGACGGGCAAGATTTGATGCGTCGCAAGACGAGCTCGTGCGCTATCTCGAAGCGCAGTGGAGTTCGACGGAAACGTCCAATAAGTATGAAAGGGACAGCCCCGAGGATGATCACCTTGAAGACGACCGGCTGCGCCTGATTTTTACCTGCTGTCATCCATCCCTGGCGCCGGATGCGCGCGTTGCGCTCACCTTGCGTGAGGTGTGCGGGCTGACGACCGAGGAGATCGCGAAGGCCTTCCTCACCACTCCGCGCACGCTGGCACAGCGCATTGTGCGCGCCAAGGCAAAGATTCGAGATACGCCGATTCCGTACGAGGTGCCGACGCCCGAAGAATTGCCAGCACGGCTCGACGCGGTGCTTCACGTCATCTATCTCGTCTTTAACGAGGGCTATTCGGCTGCGGCGGGAGCGGAGGTCACGCGGGCCGAGTTAACCGGCGAGGCGATTCGACTGGGCCGGTTGCTGACCGAACTCTGGCCCGAGCAGGAAGTGATGGGTCCGGAAGTCATGGGGCTGCTTTCCCTGATGTTGCTGCAGGAATCCCGTCATGCCGCGAGGACCTCTCTAACCGGAGAGCTGATTTTGCTGGAGAACCAGGATCGCTCGCTCTGGAACCGGGAACAAATCGCGGAGGGGGTGGCATTGCTGGAGAAAGCCCTGAAGTCCCGCCGCTTCGGCTCTTACACACTGCAGGCGGCGATTGCTGCCGTCCATGCGGAGGCGGAATCGGTCGCTGCGACTGACTGGCGGCAGATTGTTGCGCTCCACAACCGATTGCTAGAAATTCAGCCTTCGCCAGTTGTACAGCTGAATCGTGCCGTGGCAATTGCCATGTGCGATGGTCCAGAGGCCGGTCTGACGCTTATCGACGCGGTGTTGGAAAATGGCGGATTGGAGAATTATTACCTGGCGCATTCAGCTCGAGCCGATATGTACCGCAGGCTCGGCCGGACAGCTGAGGCTCGTGCTTCTTATGAGAAGGCGTTGGCGCTGACCCAACAGGAACCAGAGCGGCAATTCCTGCAAGAGCGGATCCGGCAGTTGAAATAACAAATGGAGTGGCGGAGTCGGGAACAGACGGGACGTTTTCGTTTTCGACAATGGAAACTGGGGACGTTCTGTCCGTCCCCGGTTTCCACGTATCGCGCAAATTTATCTTCTCTGCTAACCGCCGCCGAGCGGCGTTGTATCGTTCGCGCCAACAGGCTGGCTCCACGCGGAATTCCGCAGGCATTTAAATCCGCATCCCATGCGGACCGAGCGCTAACCGTAGGTGAGGGTAGTGCTCTGTCCGACTTCGATGATATAGCCGTCAGGATCGCGGATGTAGCAGCGAATCTCGCCGTATTTGGGTATCGGCGGCGTGAGGAACTCGGCTCCTCGACTTTTCCATAATTCGTAGCACGCTTGAATATCCGCCACGCGGAAATTCATAAAGCTGTTGAGGTGATTCGGGTCGGGGACGCTGAGCGTCACCGTCGGCTTATCCGGGGTCGGCCCGCCCCCAACGTTCAGAATCATCCAGATATTCGCCAGCTGAAGGTACGGAGGCGCGTTGCCGTCACCCATGCTCAGAATGCGAGCGCCGAAGACCTTTTCGTAGTAGTGAGCCGACCGCTTGACGTCGGCCACGGTGAGAAAATGCGCGATGCTGATCCCCTCTTTCGGGGGCATCTCATAGCTCTTTTGTTCGATTTGTACGGCGTTCATTGATGTCTCCCATTCCGATAACCAGCGCTCATCCGCTGATTCCGGTTCTTTCGTTTTTATACCCGTGAGCCATTAAGCCTGACGGGAAAAGGAAAAACAATTGGACGAAGGTATTGCGCGATACTTTGGCATCGCAATTTCCAGGGACAGAGTAAACCAGGGACGGACGGAACCTCCCCATTTAATGGAGTCAGTCCCGCCAGCCCCCGGTTTATTACAGTTAAGTTGATCTCTCGCTCGTCAACCCTATATTTCCGCCAGTGCGCCATGCACAAGATGGATCGAGATCGCACCCTCGCCAACCGCTGACGCAACCCGCTTCACGTTTCCGGAGCGTATATCTCCAACTGCAAAAACTGCTGGCAAGCTTGTCTCAAGCATCTGCGGCGACCGACCAAGAGGCCATTTTTGTGGAGCGCTTGCCAGAACTGGATCCAGGTCCCGTCCTGTAAGAATGAAGCCCCGCTGATCAAGGACGACACAGCCACGCAACCAGTCGCTACGAGGTGACGCACCCGCCATCACGAAAACGTGCCGGATATCGCGCGTCATCCTCTCCCCTGACGACCGGTCGAGCCAGGTGACCCGTTCGAGGTGCGATTCGCCCTCTAATGACACCAGTTCAGTCTCCAGATGCAGCTCGATCACCGGGTGCTTTGTAATCCTCTGAGTCAGATAGCGCGACATCGTCTCCGAAAGCGTTTTTCCGCGAACCAGCATATAGACCTTCTGGGCAGTTTCTGCCAGGAAAATGGCTGCCTGGCCGGCCGAGTTTCCTCCGCCGATGACGACGACCTCATCACCCCCGCAGAGCTGTGATTCCATGAATGTGGCCGCGTAATAGATTCCATTTCCTTCGAACTTCTTTAGGTTGGCGACGTTCGGCGTGTTGTATTGTGCTCCTGTGGCGATGATGATGCTTCGAGCTTGCAGAACATCGCCATTCTCCAGCGAGAGCCGATATGGCCTCTGATCGCATTGGAACTTGGCCACTCGCTGTCCCACCATCATCTGTGCGCCGAATTTTTCCGCCTGAACAACGCCACGGCGCGTGAGTTCCAGACCGGAGACGCCAGTGGGGAAGCCAAGGTAGTTCTCAATCTTTGAGCTCGAGCCCGCCTGCCCGCCGGGAAAGTCGGCCTCGATCACCACAGTTTCTAAGCCCTCTGAGGCTGCGTAAACCGCCGCCGCCAACCCCGCCGGACCAGCGCCTACAATGGCGACATCAAGAATGTGCGATTCATCGACTTTGCCCGAAAGCCCCAGGCATTGAGCCAACTGTTGGATCGTGGGGTTGCGCTGCACGGCCTTTCCGCTGCAAATCACAATAGGTATTTCGTCGATCTTCACATTAAAACGATCGAGCAGCTCCTGAGCGGTGGTATCACTGTCAAGGTCGATATATGCGTGCGGGTGTCCGTTGCGGGTGAGAAACTCGCGCAACCGCAACGTATTAGCCGAGTGACGCGATCCCAGAATAATGACGTTGCCCATGCCGCCTGCAATGAGCGCGAGGCGTCGCTGGATAAAGGCGCGCATGAAGATATCGCTGAGTTCGGCATCTTTCGCGATGAGCGAGCGCAAGGCACCGGAGCTAACTTCAAGAAATTCTCCTGACTCGGCCACACGTCCACGCGCCATAGAGCCGGTCCCGGAGATCAAGACCATGTCTCCGGAAAAACCGCCCGGACGATGAGTCGCAAATACGTGCTCGCCAGAGAGCCTGGTTATTACAATATCGAGCTTTCCGGAAAGCAAAACAAACAAAGGCAAACGATCCCCAGCTTCGAACAGGATCTCTCCGGCCCGAACTGTTCTCACCGTGCCATACGGCCGGATGCGGTCGATCTGGCTGGAGGTTAGGACAGGGAAGGCCTCGGCTTGCCGCTCGGAGTCTATCGATCGTAGAATTGACTCGGTCACTTATTTCTTCCGTTCCCAAATGGCCGATCCCGCTCCCATTATCATATGTATCATTTGATCTCCGTCAGCAGCTGACAACACTGGGGACAGACGGGACGGTTCGCCAATTTCGTTGCCGAAAAATGGAAAACTTCCCGCCTGTCCCCGGTTTCCCTCCGATTCTTATGCCGCTGAAACCACCTTCTTCTTCGCATTGAGTGCCGGTAGAAGAAGTTTCAGAAGCGCTTGATCAGAGAACGGGTTCTGACCTGAGATCAGCTCGCGATCTTGAAGGACGTAGCTCGATCCATGGAGCGAGCACACTTACGTCACCGCCCGCCGTACGCAAGGCGAAGTCCGGGTAGAAGAGAACCTTGCCACCAATCTCAAGCGGCTCCCGCTGCTGCTCTTCCGCTGTCGAAAAGATAGTCATCTTATATCCGGCATAGATCCAACCCTTGCGCCTTTGCGTGCGCTCCAGCGGCATCGCCCGCCGCCAGCGCGGCGACCAACTCCGTCGAATTCGGAAGAGCCGAGAGAAGTGAAATCGGGCCATGGCAGAGCACAGCCGTAGGCTTGGATGTTTCGTGAAAGTGTCTCATCACGATGCCGGCATCGGGATCATCGAGAAGATCGATCATCGGGCCATGGCCGCCGGGGACGAAAACAGCGTCATATTGATCCAGGCCCGATGCGATGACATCCGCGATGCGGGATTGGATCTCTGAGCCCCTTCAGGCCGTCGCGGAATAACATATAGTCCTCAAGCTTGGCCGCGTCCCCGCCGAAGAAATCGGCGACCTCTGAATGCACATCCACTTGGGGCGTGTTGCCTTTGGGGTTGGCGAAGGTGATTTCGTAGCCCTCCTTCATCAGGGCGCGAACCGGAACCGTCAGTTCGTTGAGGTAGTAGCCGGCGCCGGTATAAACCTTGCCATCTTTCAAGGGCAAGCCGCGACCGCTCGAGACCAGCACTAAGACTTTTCCTTTAGTTGTCATTTTGTTCTCCTTTTTGAAATCTGAATTCTGTGCTCCTGAATATGACCGGCTACCGCGGTTGATATGAGTTATGCCCTGGGAATCCGAACATCAACCACGACTGATTGGCTACCCAATGCGGGTACAGCTCCGTCATCTGATCGAACAGCTCCTGGTCGGACTTCGCGGTTTTCTGCAGCCGATCGAAGTCCTGCAGGTAACGCTTGGTGTCCTGGATCGTCGAGGGAGAGTCGGGCGCGCCAGGCTTCTTGTGACCGGCGACAACCATCGCCGGGTTCAGCGCCGCTAACCGGTCCAGCGCCGCGATCCAATTCTTTCGGCTCTCGGGGGTGGTGTCGCCGACGTACATGCGGCATTGGTTGTACACAACGTCGCCAGCGACGATCAGGCCGATCGATGGAACGTAGAGAGACGTCGAATCGGGGCTATCGGTGCGGCCCTGCTCGATGATGCGCAATTCGTGGCCCTCGAGAGTGAACGTGTCGTGCTCATAGGGCTCAGGTGGAACCAACTTCGTGGGCACTTGCCCAGGAAACATACGGCGGGCCAGCCGCTCCACAGTGGGAGTGAAAGACATCTGCATGGCCTTCACCGTCTTGGGCGTTGCGATCGCCCGAGCGCCCGGGAAACGGTCGAGCAGAATGCTCAGACCGTAGAAGTGGTCGAAATGGGCGTGCGTTATATAGATGGTCTCCAGGTTGCGGTTGTGCAGAGCGACCCAATCCGCGAGAGCCTCGGCCTCAGCCACTGTCCCCATCGCGTCCACCAGCACCGCGTCGTACTCGCCGAAGATTAAAGTCGACGTGATCGGGTCAAAGCCAAGCGCTTCGCCGAAGGGCTTTGGCCGCTCGCCGACCATGGCCTTTCCCGGGGCGGTAAAAACGTTCACACTTAATGTGTTCGACTCAGGCGTGTTCGACGCGACAGGCGCGGTCACGCGCGTGGTCTCTTTTAGTCCATTTGTGCCGTCCATTTGCGATTCCTTTCGATGTCAGAGCGAGCGACCATTAGGCCAGAACAAAATGGGCCACGCAATAGGACGTTGGTATTGCCAATACCTTTGTATCGACTGCAGGACCCTCACCCTAAGGCATACGGCTTTTCTCCGTCCGGATAGTCCTGAAAATCAACCAAGGTGGAAAGCTGGGGACAGACCGAACGTCCCCACCCCGCGGGAAAGCGGAAAACGTCGCGTCCGTCCCCGGGTTCTTCAAGCGCGGAAAAAAAATGAGGGGGCGATTTGTCGAATTCCGGTCGGCCGTTCGACTATATGGTGAAGGCGGGGCGACCGGCCCTCCCAAAGACTAAAGAATAAAGGCTGTTACGCGAGAAGGAGAGATCATGACGCAGTATCTGGTTGCTATTCACCACCCCGACGGATACGACGGGTCGCTCGAGGATGAAGCGATGCACCGCGACATCGACGCGCTCAACGAAGAGATGACGGCTGCCGGTGTCAGGGTCTTCGCTGGTGGCCTCTCCGCGGCCAGCAAGGCGAAATCGCTCCGGGCGCAGCGCGGTGGTAAGGTGCTCATCACAGACGGGCCATACCTCGAGACCAAGGAGCACATCGGCGGTTTTTGGATACTGGAAGCCGCTAACCTGGACGAGGCACTGGCGTGGGGGCGCAAGGCTGCCGTCGCCTGTCGGGCGCCGGTCGAGGTGCGCGCGTTTTTGCCGATGCCTGCCTGAGGGAAGCAACTGAGCGACAATATTGGACTTGGACGGTTCTCCAAAAGGAAAAACAATGCGGAAAAAGAAGGTTGGCGCAATCGGAATCAAAAGCTTCGCAATGCTTGCCGTGCTGGGTACGGCGTACCTCGGTACGGCGAACCAGGTGACCGCACAGGATGTCACGACGCCTTATCCGAACGTTGTCCCAACAAAGATGGCCCCGATCGACCAATACCTCATGACGGATCAGGGTGCGGAAATAGCCCTGGCGCGAAGTGCAGCGCCAGAGTCCATTTCACGCGATGCAGAGGTCCTGGTTCTCGGGCGTCATGGTTTCGAAACGGCAGTTAAAGGCAAAAACGGTTTCGTGTGTATCGTGGGACGTTCGTGGACGTCCGCAGCTGACGCTGACTTCTGGGATCCGAAGGTGCGCGTCCCCATGTGTGTGAATGCGGCAGCCGCACGTTCCTACCTACTGCGCATCACCAAGATCGCCGAGCTGGCTTTGGCAGGACACACGCTAGCTCAGGTCAACGAGGCCATCGCCGCCGCCATCGCCAAGAAAGAGCTGCCGCCGATGGAATCGGGGGCAATGTGCTACATGATGGGGAAACAGGGATTCGGCGGCGACAGCGCACCACACTGGCCTGCCCACCTCATGTTCTTCTATTCCGACACCGATCTCGCCAGCTGGGGAGCGAATCTGCCGGGTTCTCCGGTCGTTGCTGTGAGCGACCCCATGGAGCATCTGACGCAGTTCGTCATTCCAACACAAAAGTGGGCAGACGGAACCGAAGTTCGCTAAATGTCCGACAAGTATGGATTCGGCCGAAGTATGAACGGAGCAGTAGAAAACGAAAAAGTATGGAGGAAAGCATGACCCGAAATCAAATAAACAGCATTTTCCTAAGCGCATTCGTACTCATGTCCGCGCTGATCGCAACCCGGCCCGCAGCTGCGCAAGACCCCAACCAACTTTATCCAACGATGGCCCCGCTTGAACAATATCTGATGGATCGCGACGCCGAAATCGCCTTAGCCCGCAGCGCCGCTCCAGACGCCATCTCCCATGACGCCTCGGTCATCGTCCTAACCCGCCACGGCTACGAAACCGCAGTCGAAGGAAAAAACGGCTGGGTCTGCTGGGTCGGACGCGGCTGGTTGGCCATGTTCGATAACCCAGAATTTTGGAATCCAAAAGTTCGCGCCGCAGATTGTCTCAACCCACCAGCCGCCCGCTCCATCCTTCCATACGCCTACAAACGCACCGAACTACTCCTGGCTGGGCATTCTAAGCAAGAAGCCATCGCCGCAATTAAGGCCGCCATAGACAAAAAAGAATTACCACCCCTCGAGCCGGGAACTCTCAGCTACATGATGTCCAGATCCTCCTACTTAACCGACAACGGCGGCCACAACGGCCCCCACATCATGTTCTACGAAGCAGCGAACGACGGTGCAGCCTGGGGCGCAAATCTCACAAACTCCCCACTCATGTCGGTAAATTACTGGTACATCTCCGCGCAAGCCTACCCACAACTCAAATCCTTCCCACCACTGTCCGTCTTCTTAATAGGAGTAGACAAATGGTCCGATGGAACGCCGGCACCGAGCATGTAAGCTCAACGGCAGACGCCAAGTCCTGCCGGGTCAAAAATAGAAATTCAGAAAAGTAGCGGCCTGATATAGTTCGCTCAACACTCAAGGAGAAAACGATGCGCTTCATGATGATCATGTTTCCGAAAGACTACCAAACCGCAAAGCCTGGATGGGTACCCGACTTCAAAGAGATGGAGGCAATGGGCAAGTACAACGAGGAACTAGGGAAAGCCGGCGTGCTGCTCGCGCTCGACGGGCTGACTCCGCCCTCAACCATGAGCGCGCGCGTCACCTTCAAAAGCGGAAAGTCGATAGTTACCGACGGTCCGTTTACGGAAACGAAGGAAGTGGTCGGCGGCTACTGGATCATCCAGGTGAAGTCGCGCGAAGAGGCGCTCGAATGGGCCTCGCGCATTCCCGGAAAGGATAACGAAATGGTCGAAGTTCGCCGGATGTTTGATCTAACCGACTTCGATCCCGACACCCAAAAGGAGATCCAAAAGAAGTTCGGCGACGACGTGGCCGCTGAGATGCGCCAGTAGTAAAAACTCTCCGCGCTTTGTAGATCACGCAACGCCTCGTACGACGTCTATGTACCCGCGGGCATTGTTGTTTAAACCTGATTCTCGTGAACGCCAGTGATGAGGAGCCATGCGCCCGAAATGAAAAAAGCGAAGGAGAGCACCATAGCAACGGAGGCCAGGTAAAGTCCGGCAACATATCCTGCTATAAGTAAGACAGAACCTATTATCTGAGCTACGTAACAAGTTGTGCCTGCGATAAAGCGACCGATGCTGAGCCCCACGGAGCTTCTGCCGATTTTTCTTGCCCGGATGTATACCCGTATGTAAGTAATCGTCGGAACCAGCGAAACCACCAACCACTCAACGCCGATCCATTGATAGTTTTGATTTCCAATGAGGGCGAATGCACAGATCATGAAGACGGCAGTGAAGCCCGTCATCGTTGCTACGGCACGATTTTTATGGGTTGCATCCCGAGTGATGATCGAAAGATTGATCGACATGGCTATAAACACCAAGCCCGCGAGAGCTGCCGCTCCGCCTCCTACCATAACGAAGAAATTGTTCCATTGGTCGATACCCATTGCGCCTTATGATACTAGAAAGAAAATGAATCGGGCAGATGGCCCGGACCTCTGATCGTGCCGGCATTGCCAACACAGCAACTGCCCCGTCCCTTCGCGTTTCTTGAAAAGAGCCTGCCCGGAGCGCAGCCGAAAGGGTCGGCGAATGGAAATTGTGAGCGTCCCGTCTGCCCCTGGTTTCCACCGAAATAAAAATGGAGGAACTGTCGATTTTCGGTCTCCCCGAACGACTATCTGATAACAGCACGATGAGCTACGGCTCTGAGTCACAGGAAACAAGGAATGGATGAAATACATTTGTTTGGGATACCGCAGCCAGGAAAATTCGAAGGGATGACCGAGGACGAGCGACACGCAAATGCTCGACAAATGCTTTAAGCACAACGACAATTTGCGTCCCGGCGGACCCTATTGTGTGCGCGACGACGATAGGATGAGCGGTCGACAGGATGTACAATCGAGCGCCCAAGGGCTCACACTCTCACCAGCGCTGGTACATAAAAGGAGATCAGGACAATCCAATGAGAAATGTAATCTTCGCAATCAACATGACCCTGGATGGCTGCATCGACCACACCAAATTCAATCCTGCCGAAGACTTACTTGAACATTACACGCGCCTCTTGCGAGATGATGCTGGCGTGCTCGTCTATGGACGTAAAACCTATCAATTGATGGTTCCTTATTGGCCTGACATCGCAAAAAGCCAGTCCGAGACAAAAGAGGATATCGAATTTGCTCAAGCATTTGACTCCAAGAAGAAACTTGTTGTCTTCTCGCGATCGTTGGATAGTGTCGAAGGAAAAAAGACGAGAATTGTTCGTACGGACCTTCGCGATGAAATACTTAAATTAAAGCAAGAACCGGGCAAAGATATTCTGGTCGGTGGTGTAGATGTTCCTTCACAACTGATGAAGCTTGGCCTGATTGACGAATATCGCTTTGTCGTTATGCCAATCATTGCTGGGGAAGGGAGACGGTTGTTTGACGGTGTCAACCTGCAAAAGAAACTACAATTAAAACTTGTGGAGTCGAAGACTTTTAAATCAGGATGTGTTGCGCTGCGTTACTTGAAACAGTGAGAGAGAACTCTGCAAGGCTCTGCCGGCGCTTAGCAGACTGGCGTTTTCGCCCGCGGGCTGGCGCGCTTCTGCTGAGTCCACGGCTACCTAAACTTTACCCGGAGGCGTTGGCATGAAAATCGTCGTGCTGATTTTGAGATTGCTGCTCGGGCTGATGTTTTTTGTCTTCGGCCTGAATGCCTTTCTGCAATTCCTCAAGGGCCCTGTACCCGGCGGCCTCGCCGGACAGTTTCTTCAGGCTCTATTTCAGTCGCATTATGTGTTGGCGGTTGGCGCGGTGCAAGCGGTTGGTGGCGCGCTGCTGCTGATCAATCGCTATGTTCCGCTGGCGCTGACGATTCTTGGGCCGGTAATCGTAAATATTTTGCTCTACCATCTGCTGCTTAATCACGAAGGCATCGGGGGCGCGCTGGTCGTGACAGCGTTCTGGTTTGTGTTGTTCTTCCACTATCGCCAGTACTTTTCCGGGATCTTCACCGCAAGAGCTTCGTCTGCGTCGTGACAGCGAACGATTGCGGGTTTGCCCGCCGTCCGAAGCCGCTTTGCACGGACCTTTGCAAAACCGGCAGAGGTGGGCCAGCCACCAATCTGTGACTCACGGATTCCTTTGACCGAACGGAGTAGCTGTCGATTTTCGATCTCCCGAACGACTATCCGATAACAGAACGATGAGCTGCGGCTCTGAGTCACAGGAGACAGGGAGGGATGGATGAAATACATCTGTTTGGGCTACTACGAGAAAAGCAAATTCGAGGCCATGACCGAAGGCGACAAACACGCGATGTTCGACGCATGCTTCGAATATGACGACCATCTTCGCGCCAACGGGCATTGGTCTGGTGGAGAAGCGCTTCAGCCTGCGGAAACTGCTTTGACCCTGTATTGGAAGAACGGCAAAGTTGCAACTACGGACGGTCCCTATGCGGAAACCAAGGAACAACTCGGCGGAATTCTCGTCCTCGAGGCGCGGGACCTGAATCATGCGGTCCAGCTCATAGCGCAGCATCCGGGCCTGAAGCACGGCAGCGTTTTCGAGATTCGGCCAGCGGCAGACATGAACGAAATAATAAAGGAGAGCGAACTGCGACGGCGAAAGGATAACTCGCGATGAGGGCGGCCACGAGGGAAAGAATGATGGCGTTCGTCGCTCTTTCACCCACTGTGCCGTTTCGTCTCTTTCTTCATCAGGTGGATTAGCGTCGGCGAGGGAGTCCCTTTGCCGAGGCCTCGGATCCAGGTGGTTCACGGAACGGTTCTACAGCAATGCGCTCGTAACACACTTCCAGCACCGTCAGGTTTTCTGTACCGCCCGGCAATTGAAGGACTACGCTGTCACCCGCTGCCGACTTCATCAACGCGCGCCCCAGAGGTGACACCCAACTGATGTGGTTGCGGTCGAGATCGATTTCGTCTGTGCCCACGATGCTCACTACTCGCGATACTCCCGCGGCATTGGCATAGCGCACGGTCGCTCCGAAGAATGCCCGCGTCGCCGCCTGCCCCGCTCTCGGAGCTTCCGGGTCCACCACTTCCGCGGCTTCGATTCGCTTGGTGAGAAAGCGAATCCGCCCATCGATCTGCCGCAGCCGCCGCTTGCCGTACTGATAGTCGGCGTTTTCACTGCGATCGCCGTTGCCGGCAGCCCACGCCACCACCTCCGTCACGGCCGGGCGTTCCCGGGTGAGCAGAAACCGGTGCTCGTCTTTAAGGCGCTCAAGTCCACTCGGTGTGATGTAGTTCTTGACTGGCGTCGCGGGCGCGTCCGCTTGTGGTTTTCTCGTAAACCCTTTTCGCATCTCGTAGTCTTTCCATCGCGAACGGAGCGGGGGCAAGCGTTTTGGCGAAAGCGGCCTCCGCGGTTCAATGAGTGATATCCGGATTTTACGTCAGTCACGGTTGGAAAAGGGTCGGAAGGCAAGTGGCAACTTCCACGCGGCGGAACGATTCAAAGGTTACCTTTTTCGGGCCGGACACGGGGAGCTGATAATCGAACGCTGTTTCGTACTTGCCGTCGGCGTAATGGTTTTCAAAGCGCCACGTCTTCACATTCTCCACTGCAGCACCCTTCAATAACGTTGGACCCGACACCGCCTCAACGTCCGTTGGTTCAGCGCCGTTCGCCCCCAGAGTGAAAGTCAACTTCACGACTCCTCCAACGCGTGCTTGGCACGCCAGTGGAGGATGCGTTGGTATGTTCGCGGATACCAACACAGGTTCGCTCTGCGCTGCCATGGTTATCGAGATAGAGGCTGCGAAACAAAGGATGATACAAATGCGGATGGTCATCGGAATACCTTTCGGTTGAGGATTGTACCCCGGATTCCTCATCTGCGGCCCTAACTGATTTTTTCACATTTTTCTTGAACCCGGAGACGTGCCCACATTTCTGCAGGATGGCGAGGCGAATGTTCCTGCAGGAACACAACGTCATGACGGAATGGGCAGACAATAGCATGATGACAGCTAACCTACAGAAAAATATGCGGGGGAACGCCCAGTCCTCCGTGTTCGGTCCCAGGTTTCCATGGGCAAGCGGAGGACGGGGTACCTGGTCTCTTGAGCTTCACTTCTTGGGCCACGACTCCGGCGGCACAAGGCCTGCGAGGCGGTAGTACACAACGAGCTGGCCGTAGTGTTCACCGCTATGTTCGATGAGGCCGTATGCTATGTCGAGAACGCGCGCTTTCTGGTCACCGTATACGACAGTCTGCATCAGGCCTTTCTCGCCCTTTGACTGGATGGCAGCGGCGCCGTCGGCAACGGATTTCTTTACGAATGTGACGATGTCGGCCTTTGTTTTGTACTGGTCGCGCTTCGGGTCTTCTGCCGCGGGAGGCTTCTGCCCCATCACGGGATTGGTGAAGTAATACATTGAACCCGCAGCATGCAGCAATTGCTCTGCGAAACTGCGCTGCGCGGGCGTCGGCTTGAAGTCATATTTGTCCTCGGGAAAATCTTCGGCCATCGCCGTCAGCTTGCGGCCAATCTCATTCCAGGAATCGAGCACGACTTTCAATTCCGGATCGGCAGGTTTGACGGCTGCATCTTTCTTCATCGCGTCATTCTTCGTCGCATCATTTTTCATCGCATCATGGGCATGGGCGGGAAATGCGAATGCCAGCAGGACGATAGCGAGAAACGGTATTCTTTTCATCTCTTTCTCCACGATTGAGTTTCGCGAATCAAAAACTCCAACATCTTATTTCGCCTGCGCTAGCCCCGCAACAACTGCGGCAACTTTATCGAGTTGCTCATTCCAGCCCTCTGCTTGCCCGCTGTTTTTTGCGTTCTCCATGGTTTCATTTCCAATGAAGGTGAGTTTCGTTTGGCTGGCGATGCTGCCGGCGCAACTTTGGTCTGTCCTACACGACCCGTTGGGTAGCCGTCATGGTACCCGCCCAGGGCAGGCTCTTCGCAAAGCGCGCACAGATGGGGACCGCAGGTGTGGTGGCTGTTTCAATTTGAAGGCCGCGCCACCCGACCGGCTCGCTAGAAATAATCAGCCAGCTTTACGTGTCTGAGGATCCCGCCTTCCATCGTGAAAGCCAAATTGCTCCTTGACGGACGATATCTCAAATCTCCTAACGCGGTTTGGGTCCATTCTCCTGCTGGCTTGCCGGCGATAAGCGTGATCCTGTCACCAACCTTGAACCCCGCCGACTCTGCCGGGCTGTGGGGCGCGACAAATCGGACTATGAACCCGGAGTCCTGCTTGTTCAACGTAAGCCCAAGCCGATCCTTCGGGAATGGTTTTCGCAGTATCTGTGGGTAGGGGATCGCATACAGTCGATCATGCGCATAGTCAATGATCAGGTGAAAGCGGGCGAGAACCGGTAGGCCAATATCGCCCGAGATAGAATTGGGCAGGCCTGGTGTAAGACTCGCGGGTATAAATGCAGCTGGCATGCTACTCAGTTCAGTGCCGGCAAACTTAACCTGCTTCAACGTGGCCACGGGTTCCGGAACAAAACCTCCGGTACCAGCAGCTAGTCTTTGTGAGGATCGTTTCCCCTCCAGCACTTTGTGTAGGTGATAATAGGATTCGTACACGAGCAGTTCGCCGGAATTACCGAGTCCCAGCTCAAACTCAGCCAATGGTGCACCCTCAAGCGAAACCGGCACGAGGTGTTCGTCGTGTTCTCGAGTCAGCGGTAGCTCCGCCGCGCCGGCCGGTTTAACGAGACTCGCGGGATTCCGGAACTCCAAGCGCTGGCGAGCAAAATCTATGTCCAGCACCAAGTCGTCGAACGAGTCATCCCCTATCAGCAAAGGCAGCGTGTGTCCCATATTCTTGGCAAGTGGGGACAAATCTACAACTGACGCGGAGAGGTCCTGCAGGTTGAGATTGCCAATCTGGATTTGCAACCCGCGAACCGTAGGCGCACTATCGTGCTCCGATTGTGCCGAGCTTGCCGGATTCTCTTTCGGTTCAACCCCAATGGCCGCAGCGAAAGCCTTGTCAATATCCGGAACCGGGAGGCCGGTTGCCAACAGCACCACCGCATCGTGACCATTGACCTTCGCCGGAATGAAAATGTGTTTCTCGTCATAGAAATCAAAGCCAATCCAGCCCGTGGAAGTTGCTCCCGCTGCAAAGACCGCCTTGTGAACCGGTGCCGATCCCGGCGAATTCGATATATTCCCGGCCCCCAATACGAGAACCAGCACCGCTGCAAAGCTGATTTTCATGTGCTTCCCCTTCGATACAGAGAAATGGTTAGACGATTCACATCGCGGCTCGTCACTGCTCCTGCAGTCGGTTTTTGAGTGACGGCCAAACCTTCAAGGATCCAACGCCAGCGTTGGCCAGCAATTCTCCAACCGGGCCACGCTACACTGGAAGAGGCACCGTGCCGCAAGTTGCTCCTTCACAATGATCTCTTTCTCGAACATCGATAAGCAGTCTGGCAAGTGGTTGCTCTTCGTGGATGCTTAGCTTCAGTTGTAGTTCCGCCTGCCGCAAAATGTGTTTACAATTGACCCATGCAGGAGCCATTTACCCGGGACCGCATTATCGAGGCCCTCCAGGCGATGCCGCCAAATGCCACCATCGACGACGCCATTGAACGGCTCGTATTTCTGGCCAAAGTCGAAACTGGATTGGCCGAGCTTGATGGGTCCCAGGGCATTCCGCACGATCAGGCCAAGCATCGCTTCGGACTGTAATGCGCATTCTATGGTCGCCACAATCGCTGCGCGATCTTGACGCCATCCACGAATACATTGCCAAAGGCTCTGAGCATTATGCAAGCCTGACCATCGCGCGAATCTTCTCTGCTGTTGAGCAACTGATCCAGTTCCCGCGCTCGGGACGTATTGTGCCGGAGCGAGACGAACCTGAAATTCGCGAAGTCATCGTTGGGGCGTTTTCGCGCAGTGTACAGGCTTCAAGATGAGTTAATTGAAGTGGCGACTGTTTTTAGGGCAGCGAGAGAATTTCCGGAAAGATTCTAAGAAATGGGGGCCAGACCGGACTGGCCCGAGTTCCTCGGCAACAAAATCGTTGCCGCGAGTTGCTCCTTCAAAATGATCTCTTTCTCAAACATCAATAAGCAGTATGGCAAGCAGTTGCTCTTCGTGGACGCTTCGTTTCAGTTGAATCCCGGCGAAAAAGTCGGGCTGGTCGGTCCCAATGGAGCGGGCAAGACCACGCTCTTCCGCATGGTGGTCGGCGAGGAAACTCCCGACGAGGGCGCGGTCTCCGTCCCCAGGAAGTTGACCATCGGCTACTTTCGCCAGGACGTCGAGGAAATGCAGGGCCGTTCGGTTCTGGATGAAGCGATCGCAGGCAGCGGACGCGTCGGCGATCTACACCACGAACTCGAAGCCTTGCAGCGGGAAATGTCCGACCCCGACAAGGCGGATGACATGGACCGCATCCTCGATCGCTTCGGTCACGTTCAGGAGGAGTACGAGCATTTAGGTGGTTACGCGCTCGAATCGCAAGCCCGTGAAGTGCTCCACGGCCTGGGATTCAAAGACGATCAGATTGACGGCGACGTGGGCGCTCTCTCCGGCGGATGGAAAATGCGGGTTGCGCTGGCTCGCGTCCTGCTCGGAATGCCGGATGTATTGCTGATGGACGAACCGACGAACCACCTCGACATCGAATCCATCATCTGGCTCGAGCAGTTTCTCAAATCATTTCCTGGCGCGTTGCTCATGACTTCGCATGACCGTGAGTTCATGAATCGTCTGGTCTCAAAGATCGCAGAGATTGATGGCGGCGAAATCATCACCTACTCGGGTGACTACGATTTCTACGAGCGCGAAAGGGCGATGCGAGAGAGCAATCAGCAGGCAGCGTTTGCCCGGCAGCAGTCCATGCTTGCCAAAGAACAGCGCTTCATTGATCGTTTCAGGACGCACGCGGCCAAAGCGGCCCAGGTGCAGAGCCGGATCAAGGCCTTGGACAAGATCGAGAAGATCGAACTGCCCAAAAAACGCCAGGTCGTGAAATTCGACTTTCGCGTCCCTCCGCGATCCGGCGAACAGGTGGCCGTCCTTGAGAATCTGCACAAGAGTTACGGCCCGCGTGTGATTTATGAAGGGTTCAATCTCACCATCCGCCGCGGAGAACGCTGGGCCGTCATGGGGAGAAACGGCGCCGGCAAGACCACGCTGCTCAAGATGATTGCCGGAGCCAGCGCTCCAGATGCCGGAAGCGTGCGGCTCGGCGCCAGCCTGCATATGGGCTACTTCGCCCAACAGTCTTTAGAAGTGCTCAATTCCGATCTCACAGTCATCGAACAGTTGCAACAGGATTTCCCCCAGGACGGTCTCGGGTCGTTGCGGAACCTGGCAGGAGCATTCCAGTTCTCCGGCGAAGATGTCGACAAGAAGATCCGCGCACTCTCCGGCGGAGAAAAATCGCGGCTGGCAATCGCGCGCATGCTCTACAACCCGCCGAACTTCCTGGTGCTCGACGAACCGACCAATCACCTGGATCTTGCGACCAAGGAAATGCTGGTGGACGCCCTGAAGGATTTTGAAGGCACCATGATCTTCGTATCGCATGACCGCATGTTCCTTCGCGGTCTCGGCTCACGTGTGCTGGAACTGGGCGGTGAGAGCGGCACCGACCGCACTCCTACTGTTTATCCCGGGTCATACGTTGAGTACGTGCAAAAGCTCGGGCATGAGGCGCCTGGGATTTATTCGTAGGCCTCCCGTTAACCTGGACCTTACGCAGCAAATTCCCGGTGCGCGCGGTCGAGAAGCGAGCGGCTTGTCAAAACTGAGCGTATCCGAGGCCGAAACACACCAACACAAGGACAAGGTCGAAAGGGGTGGCGCCCTTCCTGTCTTTCATGTTCCACCATCCAGGCAAGTAGGTATGAACCGCCAGCATCGCGGTTTGAAGGGTGAAAAGCGCAACGAGAAAGCCAGCGTGACGCCAAAGAAGACGCGGAATCTGCGGTCGCACGGCGGGGCATTTAAACTTGAAGGGAGGCAGATCAGGGCCCCCTCTACTGCCTGTTCTGGCAAACGTAAAGAACAATACGAAAAGGGTGTAGCTGAGGATAGACGCCTCCTGCAGTCCATAGGGCTTACTTGTCAGGAGCAGGAAGAGAGGCAAGCTGCCGATGGTTAGGCAGAGAAAGATCGTCGCCATCAGGACGAAGCGTGGAGGCGAGAAGGTCCGGTCTCGGCACGGATCGGAGTGTGGCCACTGCCGCGCCGCGTGAAGTTGAGGTTCGTCGGGCGTTTTTCCGTCAGCCATGAAATTGAGTGAATTATATCTCTTGCCGAATTTGGTCTGAATCGCGCGGAGGTCCGACCGATCGGTCGGCAACTCGGAAGCCTTTGGAGACACCCAGAAAGCACAAAGGACACGGGAAAGCGCGGGGACAGACGGGAGGTTTTCTAATTTCGTATGCTTGAGAAAACTGGGGACAGACGGGAACTCCCTCCTCGGAGAACGCTGGGCCGTCGGTGCCGGGGATCTATTCGTAGGCCTCAGCGCCGCTTTTGTGTAGCGACTCGCCGGGTAATGCAAAGGATTGTCGCAGCAAAACCAGCAGCTGCACGAGAAAGAAAGGGGCTTAATGAAAGTCGCCACCTTCAACATTAACAACATCAATAAGCGGCTCGATAACCTTCTGGCTTGGTTAGCGAGAGCTGAACCGGACGTGGTTAGTCTCCAAGAGCTCAAGGCCGAGCAGGAAGCCTTTCCCGTGAAGGCCCTTCGGACTCTCGGGTACGAAGCAGTCTGGCAAGGGGAGCGCTCCTGGAACGGCGTGGCCATTCTCGCGCGACACCACGCTCCCGTGCTGACGCGCACAAGTTTGCCGGGAGATTCCGAGGTTCATAAAAAAGATCATCAGGCTCGCTACATTGAAGCGGCGGTTCAGGGAGTCCTGATCACTTCCATCTACCTCCCCAACGGGAATCCGCAACCTGGACCGAAATTCAATTACAAGTTGGCCTGGTTTGAGCGCCTCATTGCCCACGCCGCCGAACTCATGGCGAGCGGCGCACCCGTGGTGCTGGCCGGTGACTACAATGTCGTGCCGACACCGCAGGACATCTATCCGACTCGATCGTTGGATAACAACGCGTTAATCCAACCCGAGAGCCGACAGGCCTTTGCGCGTTTGCTGGCTCAAGGCTGGACCGACGCCATGCGGAAGCTACATCCGGACGGGCCGCTGTGGACATTCTGGGATTACAAATTTGAACGGTGGCAGAAAGACAAAGGCATGCGACTCGATCACTTTCTGCTCTCGCCGAATTTGTCGGACCGCCTCGTGGACGGCGGTGTCGACCGATGGGCGCGTGGAGAAGAAAACGCGAGCGACCATGTGCCAACATGGATTGTGCTCGATCTCTAGACCAGAGTCGAGGTTCCAGCCAGCGTTTTTTCTCGGACCGCGGAAAACTTCGCGGCGAAGAAAATCTCGCCGTCAGCCGCGAGACCGTAGCATCGCCGCTTGCGCTGCAACCAATACGTGATTTTCAATTTGGGAAAACTCAGTCCGATTTTTGTAACAAGAGCAATAAATCTCTTGCATTGTTAATGGCGTGTTGCTAACGTCGCAGCCATCTAACGGGCCAGCACTGATTTCGTAGGATTGCCGGGCGCTCGGCTCCTTTCTGCGTGGAGTCTTGCGAAAGCGGACTCAGTTGTAACGCTGCGCTGCTTTTCTTCACAATCAGCTAGGCCCCACAGAAAGGAGACTTATGTCTACTCCGAAGAAACTTGCAATTGCCGGTAGTGAGCGTGCTCCCCTCGCAGGAGCGCGAGAGATTGGCCCAGCCAACCCCAACGAAAAACTTGACGTTACGATTCGTCTGCGTTCTCGCGCAGGGAAGAAGCCGATTGTCAGCGCCGACGCATTCACCAAACCGATCGCAAAACGCACCATTTTGAGCCGCAAAGAATTCGAGCAAAGCCACGGCGCCACCCCTGAGAGCATCGCTCGCGTCGAGGCATTCGCCCGCGAACACAAACTCACCGTAAAGGAAAAGAGCGCGGCACGCCGTACAGTGATTCTCACCGGAACGGTCGCCGCAATGGATCAGGCATTTGGCGTCCAACTGAAGGAATACCAGCATCCCAGCGGCAACTACCGCGGCCGCACCGGAGCCGTCCATATTCCCTCCGAACTTGCAGGATGTGATCGAAGGCGTATTCGGCCTCGACAATCGTCCCCAAGCCAAACCGCATTTTCGTAGGCGGCGTGGGCATGCCGGAGCCCACGCCCAAAGTCCCGGCGTGTCCTATACACCCTTGCAAGTCGCCACGCTTTACAACTATCCCACCGGCGTGGATGGATCCGGAGAATGTATCGCGCTGATCGAATTGGGCGGCGGTTACAATACCTGCAGATCTGACCAACTATTGGAGACAGCTCAAGCTGACCGAGACGCCAAACGTATCGGCAGTTTCAGTCGGCGACGGAAGTAACAATCCCACTGGGGATCCGGACGGCCCCGATGGCGAAGTCATGCTGGATATCGAAGTGTCCGGCGCAATCGCGCCCGGCGCCAAAATCGTCGCCTACTTTGCCGACAATACCGACGCCGGATTTCTGAACGCGATCACGACCGCCGTGCACGACAGCACCAATAACCCGTCGATCGTCTCGATCAGTTGGGGCGGTCCTGAATCCTCGTGGACGCGGGCAAGCAATGACCTCGATGGATGAGGCATTCCAGGCCGCCGCCGCCATGGGCGTAACCGTTTGCGTTGCCGCCGGCGATGACGGTTCGACCGACGGCGTAACCGACGAACCTGAATCACGTCGACTTCCCTGCGTCGAGTCCCAATGTTCTGGCCTGTGGAGGCACCAAGTTGGTGGCCTCCGACAACTCCATCACCAGCGAAACCGTGTGGAACGAACTGGCAAACAATGAAGGCGCAACCGGAGGCGGCATCAGTGACGCGTTCCCGCTGCCCAGTTACCAGAGCAGCGCGGGCGTGCCGCCTTCCGCCAACCCCAACCACAATGTCGGACGTGGCGTTCCCGATGTGACCGGAAACGCCGATCCGACCACTGGCTACGTTACTCTCGTCGATGGCAATCCCGACGTGATCGGCGGCACCAGCGCCGTCGCTCCGCTGTGGGCGGGATTGATCGCGCTCATCAACGAGAGCATTGGAAAGCCAGCTGGCTTCATCAACCCATTGCTTTATCAGAACGTCGGCCGGTGCAGGCGATTTCAATGACATCATCACCGGCAACAATGGCGCCTATTCCGCAGGCAAGGGATGGGACGCATGTTCCGGCCTCGGCTCGCCCATCGGGACCCAAGTCGCCGCAGCACTGGGTGCGCCCTCATCGGCGCAAGCCAAGAGAACCGGCACTCAACCGGTAAAACAAAAAAGTGGCGCGGCCATTTGTGCCGCGCCACTCTCTACTCCGAGAAACTGAGAACCGAGAACCGCCAACTAGCAACTGTTTCCTTCACAGCCGGTCGAGCGGGGCACGCGCCAAGGAGCCGCCGGCCTCACATCCCTGGCAGCTTCATCCCCGCCAGTTTGCGAGCGAAACTGGCTTTGCCCATCTGCTTAAACATTTTGCGCATCTGGGCATACTGCCGCAGCAGATTGTTGACCTCTTGCACGCTCGTACCGGAGCCGCGCGAGATGCGCTTGCGCCGGCTGCCGTTGATGACCTCATGATGCATGCGTTCGTGCACGGTCATCGAATTAATGATGGCTTCGACGCGATTAATCTGTTTTTCGTCGATTTTGTCGGCATGTTTCTGCAATCCGGCGAAGGGACCGATGCTGGGCAGCATTCCCATGATGTTCTGGATCGATCCCATCTTCTTCACCTGGCGCAATTGATCGCGGAAATCCTCAAGCGAGAAGCCATCGCCAGACAGAGCACGGCTGGCCATCTCCTGCGCCTTCTTCTTGTCGACATTCTGCTCGGCCTTCTCGATCAGCGAAAGGATGTCGCCCATGCCGAGAATGCGCGATACGATGCGGTCGGGATGGAACGGCTCAAGCGCGTCATATTTTTCGCCCACGCCGATGAACTTGATGGGCTGGCCCGTAACTTGTCGAATGGATAAGCGCCGCGCCGCCGCGGGCATCGCCATCCATTTTGGTGAGCACAACGCCGGTCAGCGAAAGCTTCTTGTGGAACTCGTCAGCGGAGTTGACCGCGTCCTGCCCAGTCATCGCGTCGGCGACGAACAGAATCTCCTGCGGATTGAGCAACCGCTTCAGCGATTGCATCTCCTCCATAAGTTGATCGTCGATGTGAAGACGGCCTGCAGTGTCGACGATGAGCACGTCAGAGCCAGTGTTAATGGCCTCGCGGCGAGCTTCTTTGGCAAGGCGCTCGACCGTCGCGGTATTGGCTTCGACGTTCGCGCCCTCGTAGATGTTGGCCTTGATCGCCTGCGCAACGACTTTGAGCTGTTCGCGCGCAGCGGGACGGTAAACGTCAACCGAAACCAGCAGCGGCCGATGCCCGCCATTCTTAAGCCAATTTGCGAGTTTGCCCGAAGTGGTGGTTTTGCCGGACCCCTGCAAACCCGCCATCAGTATGACGGTTGGAGGTTGTGAAGCGAACTTCACGCGCGCAGTATCGTGGCCGAGAGTTTCGATCAGCTCGTCGCGCAGGATCTTGATGACCTGCTCACCCGGCGAAAGCGCCGTCGCGACCTGCTGGCCAACAGCCTTCTCCTGAATGTGGTCGATAAGCTGTTTGACGACTTTGAAATTGACGTCGGCCTCAAGCAGAGCGAGACGGATCTCGCGCAGCGCCTCCTGAATGTTTTCTTCATTGAGGACGGCCTGCCCGCGCAGGGTTTTGAACGCACGCTGAAGTTTCTCTGATAGATTCTCGAACATAAGGGATCTGCAACGCCGAAGTCGAAGGCCTTATTCTAGCAGTCCGTGGCAGGAAAATAACGCTTGGCAGAGAACCGGAAAGGGTGGAGAAAATCGAGCCTGCCCTGACTAACGCCGGAGTCGCATGCTAAACTATGGTCAATATCAATCTCACCTCATGAGGACAGCCCATGAACCCAAAGCCCAGTGCCACCCTTCCCGGAACTGTCGAGAAGATCATTAAGCCTCCGCACCCCAGCGAGCCAGAAAAGGCACAAATCGCCGTGGAAGGGGCCGATCACTTGTACAAGGAGCTTCGGATCGAAAACAGCCTGACTGATGAGAACGGAAATGAAGTGCATCTGAAGCAAGGTGCAAAGGTAGACGTAACAGTAGCAGCGGAGCCGGACGCTACCGTTTCCAAATCCTGAAAGCCTCGTCGTCCTCAGAGTTCAGAAGAAAACTTCTTTCGCCGCGATTACGGTGTTGCAGTGAATGGTAACCGTGTCTTCGACCCGCTGCGCGTATCCGCCCGCGAAAGTGACCATGACCGGGATATTGCGAGCGCGGGCTACGCGGAAAACCAGTTCGTCGCGGCGTTTTAATCCTTCGATGGTTAGAGCGAGTCCTCCGAGTTGATCTTCGCGGTAGGGATCGGCGCCTGCGATATAGCAAATCAACTCCGGATCGAAATGGCGCAGTCCCGAGCTGAGCGCATTGTCGAGCCATGCCAGATAATCGTCGTCGCCAATTCCGTCGGGCAGATCGACATCAATCGAAGATGGCGGCTTCCACATCGGATAATTGTTCTCCTGGTGCAGCGAGATGGTGAACACGTCGCCCGCATGAGCGTTGCGCACCTTCGCGGGCATCAGTAGGACTCAGAGTGGAAGCGGAGGTCGAGGGCAGCGGTCCCGTCGGAACACGGACCCCGGCAAAAATCGCAGCAGTGCCATTGCCCTGATGAACGTCGCAATCTACGGTCATGGCGCGAGTGATCCTGTCATCCCGCTGCATGCGCCGGATGGCAACAGCCACATCGTGAATCATGCAAAAGCCTTCGCCGTGGTCGGGAAATGCATGATGGAATCCGCCCCCAATGTTGAAAGCGATGTGATTCTGCAGAGCATAATCAGCGGCCAGAATTGAGCCTCCGGCCGCCAGCCAGAACGCTCGGACCAGTTCCGGCGAATACGGAACTTCCATCTCCAACTCTTCGCGCGCGGAAAGCGTGCCCGTCTTCAACTTCTGGACGTAAGCCGGCGTGTGGACCAGGAGGACATCCTGATCGGATGCAAGCTGTGGGGTTACGAACGCTTCAGCCTCGGCGACTCGAGTCTCGAGCAGCCGGTCATGAATCCGACGATACTTCTCGGCTGGAAAGACGTGCGCGCCGATCGGCAGATAGTAATCGTCGCTGTAAACCAGCTTGAATGGGAGCATGGTGGAATATGGCGTTTTTCATCATACGCGCTCGAACGTCGCGCCCGGTCGGCAGCACGTTCGGTCGCGGGCAAACGCTAAGTGTGCGCCGCGGCATAATTTGCCGCATGGCCTGAAATGTCCCGAGTTGACACTTGATGCCCCTTGCTTGAGCGCTTCGGGACTCGTAGAGTAAGGCGCTCCGCGGTTGTTGTTCTTGCTTCCCACTGAAATGGGTTGCATTTGACAAGTCGCGAGATGCAAGTCTTTGCATCAGGCATCGCGGAAGCAAGACTCAGGAATCGAAGCCAGGATCCAAGTGTTCGATTAACTTCAGGGAGGGCTGTTTTGATGTGTTTCAAGAGGTCGAGCATGGTTCAGTCGCTGATTGCGCTTTGGTCCGAAGAGACGGGCCAGGACATCGCCGAGTACGCAGTCATGCTCGCCGTAATCCTGGTGATTGTGGTGGGCACGCTTCGCCTGATCGGGGGAAGCGCGAACAATGTGTTTTCCTCGGTGGCGAGCTCAATCGGGCAGTGACGACAGGAAAGCGATCAGCTCACGGTGCAGGCAGTGCAGTTTTTTTCTGAATGCCTTCGCCTTCCACGATCGTATAAATAAAATCCGCCGGGACATCGCGCAGCACTTCAACTTTGCCGCTTGGCCATTTGATTTCTACTTCGTCCATCTTAGATTCCGCGCCCAGATCCGAAATGCAGCCGCGGATCGTTCGACGAAAGGTAGCTGCCTCCGGCGCGAACCTCGTCGAGTTGCACCAGCTTTCCTGCTTTAACTGTGACGCGCGATCCGATTGCCATTTTGTTGCTCTTCGTTCCTGACCAAGCTGAATAGCACGCGATGATTCTTATTTCCTCCTTGATTTAACAGGAGGTTGGCGGTTCGCCAGTATTCATCACGACGATGTCAATGTTTCCGTCATTATTCAAATCGCCAAAAGCCGCGCCTCGCCGCGAGGCGTCAGGGATTCCGGCAAGCACGCTGGAAACATCTTCGAAGGTTCCGTCGCGATTGTTGCGGAACAGCAACATCGGCTCGCGATAGCGGGGAGCACCCGGGACCTGATCCATCTGCGGATACACGTGGCCATTGGCGACGAACAGGTCGGGCCAGCCGTCGTTGTCCATGTCGAAAAATCCCGTGCCCCAACCCACGGGTTCATAGGTTGGCTTTCGCGAGCTTGGCTGGATAACTGACTTCGGAAAATCCCTGCGCTCCGAGATTTCGATAGAGACTGTCGGGTTGCTCGGTGAAAGTGGTGACGAACATCGAAAGCCGGCCCTCGTGCAGATAATCGCTCCAGTCCACTCCCATGTTGCCGCGCTCCGAGCCGTCGCCGCTGACGGCCGCTCCTGAGAGCATGCCGACTTCTTCAAAAGTTCCGTCGTGCTTGTTGTGGTAGAGGTAATTCGGGCCGGAATCGTTGGCGACATATAAGTCGGGCCAGCCGTCGTTGTCGTAATCGCCCCAGATCGCGCCCAGGCCGTAATACTTGTTGGGATCGTCGACGCCGGCCTTTTTGGAAACTTCTTCAAACGTGCCATCGCCGCGATTGTGAAAGAGCAAATCGGATTCACCCAGCATGCCCCATGGTCCGCATTGCACGGGGATTCCCTTGAAGCTGCAGTTCTTCTCGTTCTTCCCGAAGTCGGGGAGTTTGTTCACATCGAAGTGCACGTAGCGCGAGACGAACAAATCGACGTGGCCGTCTCGATCGTAGTCGGCCCAGGCCGCGCCGGTACTGAATCCTCCGCCCGCCACGCCCGCTTTGTCTGTGACGTCTTCGAATTTGCAGTTGCCCAGGTTGTGATACAGGGCGTTGCCGCCGAAGCCAGTTACGTAAATGTCGGGGAGACCGTCATTGTCGTAATCAGCGACAGCGACGCCCATGCCCCACCCTTTGCGAGTCAGCCCGGCGGACTTGGTGATGTCGGTGAATTTGAAGCCGTCGTCCTGGTGATAAAGCGTGATCAAGGGATCGCCGCCCTGCTTGTAGCGATCGACCGTGGAGCCGTTCACCGTGATGATGTCGAGTCTGCCGTCATTATCGCAATCGATCAGGCCTACGCCGCCGCTCATCGATTCCACAATGTAGCGCTTGTCTGGAGATGAAATATGGGAAACGGTCAGGCCGACTTGTTCGGCAACGTCTTCGAATTTGGGCAGTGGAGCTTTCGTAGGAGTTGTCTGCGCCGAGGCAAAGACAGAAAAGAGCAGACTCAAAGACAAGAGGATGCGCATGATGAAGGATTGCGAGATTATAGCCCAGAAACACGATGCATAGATCTTCACTCAGGATGACAGCGCCAGCTTATCGAGTTCGGGATAATAACTAGTCGGCAGGCGCGGGCGCTGGTACAGGGACGTGCGCTTTACCTCGCTCGCGCCATCCTTCGATGATCAGATACAGCACCGGAATGAAGAAGAGATTGAGAACGGTTGACATAATCATGCCACCGAAAACCGTGGTTCCGACGGAGTGGCGTCCTTCCTGGCCCGCGCCATGGGCCACCATTAGCGGCACTACGCCGAGAATGAACGCGAACGAAGTCATGAGAATCGGACGCAGACGAATCCTGGCGGCTTCGACCGTGGCTTCGACCAGCGGAATCCCGCGCTCCCGTAACTGTTCGGCGAATTCGACGATCAGAATCGCGTTCTTGCTCGACAATCCGATCAGCATCACGAGGCCGATCTGGCAGTAGACATCGTTTTGCAAGCCACGCAACGCTTGCGCTCCGAGCGCTCCCAGCAACGCCATTGGTACCGCGAGCAGCACGATGAACGGCAGAACAAAGCTTTCATATTGCGCCGACAGCGTCAGATACACGACCAAAACTCCCAGGCCAAACAGGATGATCGTTGTCCTGCCCGAGGCCAATTCTTCGAGCGACAGATCCTGTCCATTCGTAGGTGAAACCCTGAGGCAAAACTTTCTTGCTCAAGTCTTCCATGGCGGCGATGGCTTGTCCGGAACTGAACCCCGGACCGGGCGAGCCGTCAATTTCCGCGGAGCGAAATAGATTGTAATGGCTGATAACTTGCGGCGTTGTGGTCTGCGTGACCGTGGCCAGGTTCTCGAGCGGAATCATTGCGCCCATATCCGAGCGCACGTAGTACTGCTTCATATCTTTCGCCTGCGAGCGGAATTGCTTATCGGCCTGCACATAAACGCGATACGAACGATTGTTGAAATCGAAATCGTTAACGTATGCGGAGCCCATGTACACGCCTAAGCGTATCCGTGATCTGTTGCAGCGGCACATGCAGGCTCTTGGCTTTTTCGCGATCAATGGTGACAAGAAATTGCGGATCGCTGGCCGTATAACTGCTGAACAAGCCAGTCAGGTCTTTGCGCGCAGTTGCCCTGGCGAACCATGTCCTGCGTGACATTCGCCAACTCTTCGAGCGAATGCGAACCCTGGTCCTGCACTTCATACTGGAAGCCGCCAAACTGGCCCAAGCCTTGAATTGCGGGAGGCAAAAAGCAAAGCACGAGCGCTCCCGTGATTCCGGAAACGGAGCCCGTAAACGATCGACCACTGCGCTCGCGGAATGTTCAGCGCCTTTGCGCTCCGAGTATCCGGTCAATCCAGCGTAAATGATTCCGCGGTTTGGCGCGCCGTTGCCGGTGATGGCAAAAATGTTTTGGACTTCCGGCATCTTGCGCATGATCGCGCTGACCTGGTCTTCAACATTCCTGCACGTAATCCGCAGACGCGCCGGGCGGAGCCTGGATGATCACCGGGAAATAGCCCTGATCCTCGTCTGGGACGAAGCCTGTGGGCACGCGCTGAAAAATAAAGTAAGTCAGACCCAATCCGGCGAGGAACAAAACCACGGCGACCAAACGAAAGCGAAGAAAAGCGTGCAGCGAACGCCGATAGCCTTCAGTAATGCCGCTAATCACTTTGTCGACCTGGCGGAAGAACCAGCCCTTTTCCCCGTGAACGCGGCCGAGCAGGAGTGCGGAGAGCGAAGGGGTCAGGTGAGTGCGTTGAAAGCGGAAATCGATATCGAGAAGGCGATGGTGAGCGCAAATTGTCGGAACAAAATGCCGGTTGTCCCGGGAAAAAACGCGACTGGCACGAACACCGCTACCAGCACAAGAGATGTGGCGATGACGGCGCCGGCAACTTCTCCCATGGCGGCCGATGCGGCTTTGCGTGGGTCGTGCTCACCTTCCTGCAGGTGGCGTTCGATGTTTTCGATTACGACAATGGCGTCGTCCACGACTAATCCAGTCGCTAGCGTGATGCCAAACAAGGTCAGCGTGTTAATGGAAAATCCCAGGATTTTGACGAAGGCGAAAGTCCCGATCAGCGAGACCGGAATGGTGACGGATGGAATGATTGTGCTGCGCCAGTCTTCGAGGAATACAAAGATCACCAGAATGACCAGGACGATGGCTTCGATGAGGGTGACGAGAACGTCGCGGATCGATTCGCCAACGGCCTCCGTCGTATCGAAAGCATTTTCGTATTTCATCCCTGGCGGAAAGTGTTTCGACAGCCGGTCCAACTCAGCGAGAGCGCGGCGATCCACGTCAAGGGCATTCGCATTCGAAAGCTGCAGGATGGCAACGCCTACCGACGGATGCCCGTTGTAAATCAAGTCAGAGCTGTAGTCCTCCGCTCCCAGTTCGGCGCGCCCAACATCTTTAAGGCGCACCAGGGTTCCATCGGCGTTCGCTTTGAGAATGATGTTCTCAAATTGCTCGGGCTCGCTCAGCCGCCCGATCGCCCGGACGCTGATTTGAAATTGTTGCCCAGCTTTGATCGGAGGCTGTCCCACTTGGCCTGCGGCCACTTCTACATTTTGTTCTTGCAAGGCATTGACCATGTCGCTGGCAGTAAGGCCGCGACTTGCCATGCGAACAGGATCCAGCCACAAACGCATCGAATATTTGCGTTCGCCGAAGATAACGACGTCAGCAACTCCCGGCACGCGCTTTAGCGTGTCCTTCACATAAACGTCGAGGTAGTTGCTCATGAACAGCGGATCGTAGCGGTCGTCGGGCGAATACACGCCCGCACCAAAAACAAAATTGCTCGACGACTTGGTGATAGTGATCCCGGTGGCTTTAACCGCATTCGGAAGACGTCCTTGCGCCGTGTTTACCCGGTTCTGAATGTCCACGGCGGCAAGGTCGGGATCGCGGTCCAGCTCGAAGGTTGCGGTAATCGAACTGGAACCGTCGTTGCCGCTGTCGGAGGTCATGTACTTCATCCCTTGGGCGCCGTTGATCTGCTGCTCCAAGGGGATGGTGACTGCCGACTCGACAGTTTGCGCGCTGGCACCGACATATCCACTGCTGACGTTGACTTGCGGCGGCGCGAGGTTGGGGAATTGCGCGATCGGCAAAGTGGGAATTACGACCGCGCCCGCGAGAATGATCAGCAGCGCGCAGACTGTAGCGAATACTGGCCGTCGAATGAAGAAGTCAACGAACATGGGAAACCATAATTAGGCTTCAGGCTTCGGCGTCGGGCTTTAGGCTTCAGAGTTTGAGGCCCGAAGCCTAGAGCCCGAAGCCCGCGGCCTGACGCCTAACTCTGTGGCGTTACCGCAGCGCCATCCACCAAAAACTGGACTCCCGAGACGATTACTTTGTCTCCGGCTTTGATTCCGTCGAGCACTACGTAGTCATTTCCGGTCATCTCTCCGATGCGCACGGCTTTCTGATGCGCCACCAATTTTCCGTTCTGGTCCTCCGCCACGAAGGCGAAATACTGTCCGCCAACACGCGACACCGCGACCACGGGAACGACCGGTCCCTGGTGGGTTCCCCAGATCACGCGGGCGCGGATAAACTGCAAATTGCGAAGCCGGTCCTCATTGTTGGCGATGCGCGACTTAATCAGCACGGTCTGAGTGGTGTTATCCACTTGCGGCGAAATGAAACTGACACGGCTGTCCGCGATGACCTCGCCGCTTCCGTTGATGATCTGCACCGGCATATTCATCTTGAGCTGAGACGATCGCTCTACCGGGATGTAGACATAGGCCTCGAGGCTGCCCGGCTTGTCGACGCTGGTCAACGTCGTAGTGGGCGTGACCCGGTCGCCCACGTGAACGGGAATATCGCCTACTATCCCGTTCGACGGAGCAGTCACCCGATAGTAGTGAAGCTGCATCTGCTGCTCCTGGACTTGCGCGTCCAGCGACTTCAGTTGGGCTTGTGCGGTGTCCAGAGCCGATTTTGCCTGGTCAAGGTCCTGCTTCGAGACCACTCCCGCTGCAGCCAATGCGCTGATCCGGTTGTACTGTTGTTGGGCATAGTCGAGGTTGGCTTCCTGTGCTGCGCGGCTATGTTCCTGGCTGTTCACCGTGGCCTGCTGCTTGGTGGGGTCAATCTGCATCAGCACGGTGCCGGGCGAAACCCGATCACCGGAGTGCACATAGATGTCGGTGATCTGCCCTTCGACCTGGGGCATAATGATGGCCGAGTCGCGCGATTTCAGTGTTGCAACGTATTCTGTGGTATCGCTGATTGGTACCGACTGCGCAACCTGGATCTTGACCGGAATCGCCGGGTCTGCTTGCGCCTGTGCGCCCTTCACGGAATTCCCGCTGCAAGCGGATCCTAGCGCGGCAAGGACCAAAGCCACGGGAGCGAGATCAAAACGCCAGATGCGACCTCAAGGCAGCACGATCGTCCGAGCTGAAATCGCTTGTCATTTCGTAGCCTGTCTTACTTACTAAGCCTAACAGTAAGTCTCGAGTCAACAAAAGCTTAGGTCTCGAAAAGCCAGCGCGGAAAGATTGAATTCCATACCGTCAGCTTTAGACTCGACAAGGCAAAAAAAGTTATCGCGACGATCGTTGCAAAACCCAACACCGTTGAACGTAACCACGTGATTACAAGACTAAGCGTAACAATATGGTTACATAATTTCCCGTATCCTCCAGCGCCTTCTGTTTCGGCATAACGCCAGCTTCGCTTTGAATGTGACTCAGTTTTTTGAGCTTCTACCGTAAGTCGAATGGGTTGAAACAAAATCGACAGAGGTTTTTAAGTTTTTTCTGGGTCGGATCGTGGAAAAACCAACAAGCTACACCCTGCCAGCGCATCTAGTTCGGCTCGCAACTAATTTTATGATCGATCATGCCTCCAACCGTGGAACGGTTGCGGCTTCGAAGCCCTGCGAACGCCTGCGAGGTGGGAAAGGCGCCCTTCTCCTCTGCTACATTGTTGAAGCCATGAAACCTGTCCGCAGTTTTGCCAGCGATAACAATGCCGGGGTTCATCCCAAGGTTTTGCAAGCCATCGCCGACGCCAACCGAGGGCATGTCGTGGGCTACGGAGACGACGCTTACACCGAGGCTGCGGTCCGAAAGTTCAAACAGCACTTCGGCTCGGATGTCGAGGTGTTCATGGTTTTTAACGGCACAGCGGCAAATTGCTTGAGCCTGAAAGCGCTCACCGAGCCATATCACGCTGTGATTTGCGGCGAGGCCGCCCATATTTACGCGGACGAATGCGGTGCGCCGGAGAAGTTTACTGGCTGCAAACTGATTCCGATTCCTACTCAGGATGGGAAGCTCACGGTCGAGGCTGTCCGCCATGCCTATCACGGAATTGGCGATCAGCATCACGTGCAGCCGCGCGTGATCTCGATTACACAAGTCACAGAAGTTGGAACGGTTTACACGCCGCGGGAGATCCGCGATCTGGCTCGATTTGCTCATGAGCGCAAAATGTTTCTGCACATGGACGGCGCACGAATCGCCAATGCTGCCGTCAGCCTGGGCCTTACTCTGCGTCAGGCTACGCGTGATCTGGGCGTGGATGTTCTTTCTTTCGGTGGAACCAAGAATGGCGCCTTGGGTGCTGAAGCCGTGGTCTTTTTCAATAAGGAATTCAGCCGTGACTTCCTCTATCTTCGCAAGCAAGGGATGCAACTGGCGTCGAAGATGCGCTTCGTCTCCGCTCAACTCGATACCTTGTTATCGAACGACTTGTGGCGAAAAAATGCCCGGCACGCCAACCGGATGGCCGCGCTTCTGCAAAAAGAAATCAGCAAAATCTCGAAAGTGAAGGTTGTTTATAGAGTGGAAGCTAATGGGGTGTTCGCGCAGATTCCCCGGCAAGGCCATCGCCAGAATCCAAAAGCGCTACTTCTTTTACGTATGGGACGAAGAGCAGTCAGTCGTGCGCTGGATGTGCTCGTTCGACACCACCGAACAGGATGTGAAGCAATTTGCCAAGTTCGTAGGCGAAATTGTCAGAGGGTGAAGTTAAAGGCCAATCCAGTTCCACAATCGCTCCTTCAGACGCAAGACCGCATTGGGCCACCCGCTCTTGTAGCGGAGAAGCACGGTGGCGTGAACCGTCTTAGCGCGCTCCGAAGCCTTGTTGCTGAACACTAGATCGTAGACTCCGGCACCCGGCGGAAGCGGAGCATTGATGACGTCCCGCGCTGTAGAACCGCTCTGGTACAGGGTTTCGGTGGAATAGCCACCACTCCACACTACAAAGGCAGAGTTGGTCAGTACATAAGCTTCGATTCCGTTGTCATGATCTTTCCCACTCTCGGTGCCTCTGCTGTTGCTGTGGCGCGAACTCCCAAGAGGAAGCAATAAACTCGCCGCTGACGCTGACATCCAACGCGCCGGGCGGAACGGTGAACTCGTGAGACCAGACGCCGTGCGGGTTCACCGTCGCCTGCGCGTCAACGATGGTTTGCGCCTGGGACCAATGTACGAATTCCTGTACTTCCTGCGCCGCTGGACTTTGACTGGTTGCGACCCACAGCAGCGCTCCGAGAAACACTGGGACGAATGACCACAGCAGAATTCGCTGCCGGCGTCGAGCCCGCAACAGCGCCATGGCGTCGGCAACCGCGCTGGCCAGGGCCGCGCTATTTGCCGCAGCCATAACTGGCTGTCCGCATTTCGGGCAGGACGAAATGCCCGAGGGCAATCTGGTACCGCAATTGCTACATGCAGACCGGGCAGGACTCGTCGCGAGTGGAACGTTGTCTGCCGCCTGACCAGCCTTCTGGCCACACTTCGAGCAAAATTGTGAACCATCCGCCAGCTTCGTGCCGCACCAACTGCAGAACACGTGGGCCTCGCTTTGCTTGAGATTCCGCGTATGCTCTCCGCTTGAAGATAACTGGACAAATATACTCGTCTTTTTATGAATGGAAGGAAGAAGAAATCGGCCTATGCCTGGACCTTCTCAAAGGATACCGCCCGAATAGAGCATGAAACAATTCGCCACGTCGCAGGGGAAATGGTTAAAGGGCTAGCCACACCGGCTGCAGTGCACCAGCGTCCAGTCCGCTATTGATTTTTGGCTGTTCTTCTACTAAAGTGTCGCTCACTCCCCCAAGATTTGGGAAGCGTCTCTTCCGGAGATTAGATGCGCCGAAACTGGCTTAATTTACTGCTGATTTGCTCTGCCGCGATCGTTCTTCCCAGCTGTGGGAGCAGTCAGCAACTTATTGGAATCCAGGTGACGCCGAGCAATGTTGTCTTTGGCGCACCCGACCCTGCGCTCTTTGTCCAACTAACAGCCACAGGCACCTACACACATCCCCCGGCAACAAAGGACATTACCAGCCAAGTCACTTGGACATCGGACACAGTTCAGGTCTCGCAGGTCACAAGCACCGGTAAAGTGACCCCGAATACCAACTGCGGAACAGCTGGTATCTCGGCGAGCCTATTAACCAACAATCCCAAAGGAAACCTCATCACGGGCACGGCAAATGTGACGGTTGACGGAACTGCTCCGGGTTGTCCGTCCTTAACGCCATAGGCCATTTACTCCGGCTCGCCCAGAAGCTTCTCCAGCGTGGGTTTGTGCTTCTCGGTTTTCTTCTTGCGATTAGGAACTATCCGTGACGCAGGCGGCGCTCCGATCTGATTTGCGTGCCATGGTCTTTACCGCTTCGACCGCGGTGAAAGCGTTTCGCTTTCTTCTTCTTTGCCATTGCTCTCATCTTGCCATAGCTCATCCGCGATGACGTGCAATAATACAAACGATTGGCAACCGGCCCAAGCTGCGACCGGCTACCAACGAACCTATGGAAGAGCGCGAATTTTTTGATGAACGTCCGGAAAAGAAGGTGGCGACGCTGAACTGTCCACATTGCCAACAGTCCGCGGAGTACGAAATCAGCTGGCTGGTGCGCACCAAGAAGAATCAATTTCCGGCCGCGCTGACGAACGAGACCGCGCCCGGTTCGCCAAGGCGAAATCCTATATGCTGCGCCGCGACGATATGATGGCTTGCAAGAACATGCGCTGCCGCAAGCGTTTTGAGATTTCCGGAGTGCAGTCGGTCGTGTTTACCGAGTAGCTCTTTTTTGTTTCCGCGTTTCCCCTCTCCTTCAGCGCTGATTTATACTGGGTGGTTTCCCTATGGGCGGTTGGAGGTTTCTGTGGAGGCAGCGTTGGCTCGACGCGTCTCGGCTAACGGGGCCCAATCACCCAAATGAGGAGCTTTTCGCTTGAAGATTCTGGTCTGCATGAAACAAGTGCCGCAGAAAGATGCGCCGCTCAAGCTCAATGAGTCGGGCGCATGGATTCGCGAAGACGTTTCTTATGAAGTCAACGAGCCGGATGCTTACGCATTGGAAGAGGCTTTGCGACAGAAAGAAAAACACGGCGGAGAAGTCGTGGTCATAACCTCCGGGCCGGCCCGCGCTCAGCAGGTGTTTCGGGAAGCTCTGGCCAAAGGGGCGGATCGGGCGATTCATCTCGAAGACAACGGGTTCGTCGGCCTGGACGCATTCAATACTGCGCGAGCCTTCGCTGCGGCGATTAAGGACGAGACCTTCGACCTGATCTTCACCGGCTTGCAGTCCGATGACTACGGGTATGCGCAAACTGGGGTCGTGCTGGCGGAACTGCTGGGCTGGCCGCACGCAACCATCATTATGCAGATCGAGAAAAACGACTCTGGAATTCGGGTCAAGCGAGAACTCGAGGCCGGCTACTTTCAGTTCGTGGATATGCCGCTGCCTGCCGTGCTGACCATCCAGTCCGGCATCAACAAATTACGCTACGCCACGCTGATCGGCATCAAGCAGGCTAAGAACAAGCCGCTGCGCAAGGTCGCGATGGCGGAGGTGCAGCATCGCGGTGAGCGGAAATCTGCAGAAGATCGAGCGGCTTTATGTGCCACAGAAAACCAAGAACACGGAATTTCTGGAGGGCTCGGCGGGTGAAGTGGCCAAGAAGTTGGTGGACAAGTTGCGTAACGAAGTGCGGGTGCTGTGATTGATCGAACAAGGCTGTCGCCGTGACTGTGCGAAGAACTAGGAGCTAGAAGCTGCATTTATGTCTGACACAATTTTAGTGGTCGTCGAACAACGCGAAGGCAAACTGAACCGGGTTTCCTGGGAGACGCTCACTGCGGGTCAAGCGCTGGCTGCCGAAACTGGTTGGGCGCTCGAAGCTGCGGTCGTCGGCAATGGCGTCGGCGAATTTTGCCAATGAAATTGCCGCCAAGAAAGTTTCGAAGGTCTATGCGATTGAGTCGCCCAAGCTCGAACCCTACACTCCCGATGCCTTTTCGGCTGCGCTTAAACAATTCATCGAATCGAAGCAGCCCAAGCTGGTGCTGATGCCGCACACCTATCAGGTGCGCGATTTTGTTCCTAAGCTGGCGACGGCCATGGGACGCACCGCGATCAGCGACTGCATCGGCTACAAGAACGAGGGCGGCAAGCTGCTGTTTACTCGCCAGATGTTCCAGGGCAAGCTGGCGGCAGATGTAAGTTTCGCCTGCGATGCTCCCTGGTTCGTGACTTTTCAGAACGGAGCGTTTCGCGGAGATAAAGTCGAAGCCGGAGCCAGCGCCGCTCCGGTCGAGACTTTCAATGTTCAGATTGCCGACGGCGTCATCCGCAACAAGCCGCAGGAAGTTTTCAAAGAGGCCAAGCAGGCAGTCGACCTGACGCAGGCCGAGATTATTGTTTCGGTGGGACGCGGAATCAAAGAGCAAAAAAATATCGAACTGGCTAAGCAGCTTGCCGAAGCGCTGGGCGGGGAGCTGGCCGCTTCGCGTCCGATTTGCGACTCCGGGTGGCTGCCTATGGATCGCCAGATTGGTTCCTCCGGCCAGACGGTTGCGCCGAAACTGTATCTGGCGCTCGGCATCAGCGGCGCAATTCAGCACATCGTGGGGATGAAAGGCTCGCGCACGATCATTGCGATTAATAAGGATTCGGAGGCGCCGATTTTTGAGATCGCGGACTACGCCGTGGTGGGAAATCTGTTTGACATCGTTCCGCCGCTGATTGAGGAAGTGAAGAAGGCAAAGGTAGGGAGCTGAACGTCGGTGCAAGTATTTGACATGCAATGTCTTGTTTTCCCGGTAAAATGGTGTGATGAATTTGACTCTCAGTGCGATCTATGAAGAAGTCCCCGAGTCCGATGGCGGCGGCTACGTTGCTCATACCGAGGAACTGCCCGGCGCGATTTCGGAAGGCGACACGTGGAAGAGGCCCGCAAAAATCTGCGCGAAGCCATCGAGCTTCTGCTTGAGGCTCACCGCGAACTCGCCAGCAAGTCTCATCATGGGAAAAAAGTCGCTCGCGAAAAGATCACGGTTCCTGTGGCGTGATTTGTGAAGCGCATTGATTTGGTTCGTCACTTGGAATCACATGGCTGCTTGTTGCTTCGCGAAGGTGCGAACCACAGCGTTTACCATAATCCTTCAGCACAGCGCACCAGCACCGTCCCGAGACATCGCGAAGTTAAGAACCCAACAGCCATCCGAATTTGCAAACAGCTTGCGGTCCCGGATCCGCTTCGTTGAGTGGATCTACTCCGTTGAGTGAAAAACAAGGTTAAGTGCTAAATGCTGGTTTTCCGTAAACCGATCGAAGGTATCGAACGTCCGCAGATGCCTGCCGATGTTGTCATCGTCGGCGGCGGGCCTGCGGGGATGGCCTGTGCTCTGCGTCTGTCGCAGCTTATTGACGCAGCACAATTCTGAAGAATCCCGAACTCTCAGCTGAGCAAAGAAAATATTTACGTGCTGGAGAAAGCGCGCGAGGTTGGGCAGCATTGTCTATCGGGTGCGCTGCTCGACCCGCGATCGATGCGCGAATTGCTTCCCGGATTCGAAAAAGAAGCTCCGCTCGATGCGGAAGTCACGAAGGAAGCAGTTTACTTTCTCACCGAGAAAAGCAAATTCAAGTTTCCCGATCACACCTCCGCCGTTGCGTGATCACGGCAATTACGTGATCTCGCTCAATCGTTTTGTGAAGTGGTTGGGCGGCAAGGTGGAGGAAACCGGGATCACGATCTTCACCGGCTTCGCGGGATCGGAACTGCTGTTTGACGGCACCCGCGTCACTGGGGTTCGCACAGACGACAAAGGCGTGGACAAAGAGGGCCGGCAGAAATCGAATTTCGAGCCGGGATACGATCTGCACGCGAAAGTCGTGATCCTCGCGGAAGGCACGCGCGGATCGCTGACCAAGCAACTGATCGCGAAGTTCGATCTTGACTAAGGGCTGCAATCCGCAGACTTATGGCCAGGGCATTAAAGAGTTGTGGGAAGTTCCTTCGGGACGCATCGCGCCGGGCGAAGTGATCTATACGATGGGCTGGCCGCTGACGACGAAAGAGTATGGCGGCGCCTGGATCTACGGAGGCAAGGACAACGTTGTTTCGCTCGGCTTCGTGACCGGCCTCGATTATCCCGATCCGCGGCTTGATCCGCAGCACGTTTTGCAGGACTTCAAGCAGCATCCCTTCGTCGCGAAGTTGCTCGAAGGCGGCAAGATGATTCGCTACGGCGCGAAGTCGCTGCCTTACGGCGGCTGGTGGGCCATTCCGCCGGTCGCGGGCGACGGTTGGATGATTCTCGGCGACTCTGCCGGTTTCCTCAACTCGCAACGACTCAAAGGAATTCATCTGGCAATCAAGAGCGGGATGCTGGCGGCGGAAACCGCTTTCGAAGCGCTGAAGAAAGATGATTCTTCCGCCGCCACGCTGGCGGGCTTCCAGAAGAAAGTCGAATCCAGCTGGATCAAAGATGAGCTTTGGAAAGTTCGCAACTTTCATCAGGGATTCGAGCACGGATTCTTTGCAGGCCTGTTCAATGCCGGAATACAGCAATTCACCGGAGGGCGCGGGCTTACACAACCGGTATCCCGGCACCGCGGGCTATCAGCACATGAAGAAGCTTGCCGACCTGCCGGCCGATGGCGGGCAACGAAGCTCATCTGCTGGGTCCGGCGAAAGGCGACGGGAAGCTTACTTTCGACAAGCTCACCGACCTGTATCATTCGGGCACCAAGCATGAGGAGGACCAGCCAGCGCATCTGGTCATTCACGATACGAATATCTGCAACACGCGGTGCGTGAAAGAATTTGGCAGTCCTTGCCAGAATTTTTGTCCGGCCAACGTTTACGAAATGGTGGACGACGCCGACCAGCCCAACGGCAAGCGCATCAGCTTGAACCCGTCTAACTGCGTCCACTGCAAGACGTGCGACATCGCCGACCCCTATCAGATCATTACGTGGGTTCCGCCCGAGGGCGGTGGCGGCCCAAACTATGACGGCATGTGAGCCGCTGTAGCGAGGTTGGCTCTCCATCGGCGCCTAGCACAGCTATAATTAACTTTAGTTTCCGACCGTCGCGGTCTGGGCATACCTTGGCGTCGACGGCGAGGGATAGTTTTCTGCTCCAAGTTTTCTAGGAAGATTATCCTCAGGGTGCAGATGGAAACGTCCGCACCTCCCGTGTTTCGCGAGAAGCACATTGGAAAGGAGCTTCCGCTGGGGATGTTACCTTTGCGTGTCTCCTTTCCTGCGTTACATGAATCCAATTTAGTAAGTTCGCGAAAGACGCACTTGGCCTGACACTGTGATTCTCTCCGACAAATTCGGCCGGCCTATTACCGATCTGCGGATCTCGATTACGGATCGCTGCAACTACAGGTGTGTTTATTGCCGGACTGGCAACGAAGGCGCGCTGTACGGCGAACTTCCCTTCTCCGACTATCTGCGCATGGCGCGTATATTCGCGGCGCTCGGAATCAAGAAGATCCGTCTTACTGGCGGCGAGCCGCTGCTGCGCAATGGAGTTATTGAATTCGTACGGAACTTGTCGAAGCTTGCGCTCCGCCGATGGCGAAGAACTCGACCTCGCCATCACTACCAACGGTCATCTGCTTAGCTGACATGGCGCGGCCGCTGAAGGATGCTGGCCTGAATCGCATCACGGTCAGCATGGATGCGGTCGATCCAGACCGTTTCGCTCGCATCACGCGCGTGCCCAACGGATATGACCACGTGCTCGCGGGAATCCGGGCTGCGCGGCGAGCAGGGCTGTGGCCAGTGAAGGTCAACTGCGTGCTGATGCGCGGCTTCAATGAAGACCAGATCATTCCGTTCGGTATGTTTGCGCGCGAAGAAGGCGTCATCGTTCGGTTCATCGAATTCATGCCGCTGGAAGAAGATCGGACGTGGTCGCCCGCCATTGTGGTTACGTTGGATGAAATTGTCGCAGCGCATGGCCGAGTATCGGCCGCTGGTCGAAATCCCGCACGCGCGGAGCGAAACTGCTCGCAGGTATCACTTCGATGACGGCATCGGCGAAATCGGAATCATTGCTCCGGTTTCGCATCCCTTCTGCGGACACTGCAGCCGCATCCGCATTACCTCCGACGGCAAGATCCGCACCTGCCTGTTTTCGGTGTGGGACCATGATCTGCACGAACTCATGCGCCGCGGCGCTTCGGACGAAGAACTGGTAGAGTTCATTCGCAGCGTGGTGCAGAGGAAAGAAGAGCGCCACCACATCGGCGAAGCGGATTTTGTGCCCGCGTCGAGGACGATGGTGCACATCGGGGGATAGCGGCTCGCACGTATGAAACCCGGGCTGCACTCATGGGATGTGCTCGAACCAGTTGTGCTCAAGCCGGGTGGTGAAATCTCTGACGCTTTTGTTCAGTTCGGCTCGCTTGACTACAGAGCCGCAGCCCGATTTGTGAGTCGCTTGCCCTACGGACGGAACACGATCATCCACCGCCCGCTCGCGGTTTTGCAGGAAAGCCGTGGGACCTGCAGCACAAAGCACGCGCTTCTTCAAAGGCTAGCGATCGAACAATCTCTAAACGTTGTACTGGTCCTTGGAGTCTACGAAATGCACGAACGGAACACGCCCGGCGTTGGCTCCGTGCTCGAAAAGCATGGGCTTGAGACGCTGCCTGAGGCGCATTGTTATCTCCGTTTCCGCGATTTTAGAATCGATGTCACCCGCCCGATCGATGCTGATCCACCAGAGAGGATTGCCCTCTTTCTGCATGAGGAAGACATCACTCCTGAGCAGATTGGTGACTACAAAAGTGCCATTCATCGGCGATTTCTGCGCCGATGGATGGCTGAAAGCGGAAATGCTCGCAGACGAGACCTTGATGAGGTTTGGCGAATTCGTGAAGAATGTATCGCAGCGCTGAGCCGGTGAACGAAGCAAGCTGGTTGCGATAACATCATCTGCGTGAAACCAATTGCGCTGATTCTTGCTTTGATCGCTTCGATCACTGTTCCGCTCGCCAACTCGCAGTCTAACCCCGCCACAAACCCTGCCGCCTACTCGGGTTCGATCGAAATAATTATCCCGGCGACCAGAACTTGAAAATTCTTCGTCAGACGTTTTCCTACACGGGCTATTGGCTGAACGCGCCGCCCAGCGCGCGTACCAACACATGGAGCGGCAAACGGCTCAAGTTGCAATCAGCAGGATTTGGATTCCTGGTGCTGTTCAACGGCCGTCTGTTCAATGAGCTGAAGTCGGTTTCGATATGCGAGCAAGCTGGGCAAGTCGGATGCGCGGGCCGCTGTGGCCGCGGCGCGACGCGAAGGATTTCCCGCGCGAACCATCATCTTCCTCGATCAAGAGCAAGGCGGGCGGATGCTGCCCGAGCAGAAAGCGTACATCTACGCGTGGGTCGACGGAGTCACGGCGGACGGCTTCCGGGCGGGGATTTACTGCTCGGGCATTTCCGCGGCAAAAGAGGGTGGCGAAGATATCGTGACCGCGGACGACATCCGCCAGAATGCCGGCGCAAGAAAGATCGTGTTTTGGGTCACGAATGATGCCTGTCCGCCTTCGCCGGGGTGCGCTTTTCCTAAACCCGGACCGAGTCCCGCTCGACAGCTGGTATTTCTTTCGCCGAAGTTTGGCAGTTTGCCCAGTCGCCGAAGCGGCCAGAGGTTGCCGGCGAGTTGTCCGGCGAATTACAGCCGCGATGGAAACTGCTATCCGCCGGGAATCGACATCGGCGAACGCTTGCATATCGACGTAAACACGGCGACGAGTGCGGATCCGTCGCAAGGCCGAAACCAATAAAACCGAACTGTAGAAGCGTTGTTTGCAACGTCTGGTATGAGGCGAAACACCAGACCTCTACGAGCCGTCAAGTTGCGTTATGCCCCTCTCACAGTGCACAATAGCTGAGGATATTCAGTTACTTGCGGTGGTTACTTTTGTCGGCCCGAAAAAAGGCGACACTTTCCGCCGCTGCTGAGCATCTTAACTATTGTGAAGAGTTAGTGGCTTCAACATCCCCGCCGGTTGGGCGCGGCGTAGTTTCAAACGACGCGCAGTGAATCGACTGGAGCCGCTGGAAGCTTTCAACATCCCCGTTCCGGTACAAGCGTTCGCCATTGCGGAATAGCCGCAATTGCATTCGCGTCCGGAGCTGAAGGCGAGACATGACAATGGCAACCGCAGTCGAAGTTTGCAGTCTGGAAAATTACCTCGTCCTGCCCGATCACACCATGGACGAACGTATCGCCGCGGCCCGCGAGGTTTTGGGCCGCGAGTGCGTGATTCTTGGACACCACTATCAACGCGACGAAGTCATTCGCTTCGCCGATTTTCGCGGCGACTCTTACAAACTCTCGCAAGAGGCCGCGCACGCCGGAGGCAAATACATCGTCTTCTGCGGCGTGCATTTCATGGCGGAAAGTGCCGACGTTTTGAGCCGACGCGGCCAGGTGACCATCCTGCCCGATCTGAACGCCGGCTGTTCCATGGCTGACATGGCGGAAATTACCCAGGTCGAGAATTGCTGGGAGCAGCTCATTGCAGCCGGATTGACCTCCGACGCCGGCGAGGGCATCACGCCCATCACTTACATGAATTCCACCGCTGCGATCAAAGCTTTCTGCGGAGAGCGCGGCGGCGTGGTTTGCACATCTTCCAATGCCTCGGGGCGTTTCAGTGGGGCTTTGCGAAGACTCCCAAACTTCTTTTTCTTCCCGATCAGCATCTCGGCCGCAATACCGGTTTCAGCCTCGGCATTCCTTTGAACGAAATGGTCGTCTGGGACCCTTATCTGATTAACGGTGGCTTGACGCCGGACCGATTGCGTGCGGCGAAAGTGATTCTGTGGAAGGGTCACTGCTCGGTCCATCAGCGCTTTCTGCCTGAGCACGTGGACAACGTGCGCTCCAAGTATCCCGGGATTCGCGTGATCGTGCATCCTGAATGCCGTTGGGAAGTTTGCCAGAAAGCCGATGGCATCGGCTCGACCGAAGGCCTGTTGAAGATGATTCGAGACTCAGCGCCTGGAACCATGTTTGCCGTGGGCACGGAAATTCATCTGGTCAATCGCATGGGCAAGGAATTTGCGGCCGAAGGCAAGAAGGTCATCACCCTCGACGACTCCGGCTGCCTGTGCACAACTATGTTCCGCATCTCGCCACAACATCTGTGCTGGGTGCTGGAGAATCTGGTCGAAGGCAACATCGTGAACCGGATCAAAGTCAAAGATGACGTGAAATATTGGGCGCGAGTGGCGTTGGACCGGATGCTGGAAATTCGATAAGGTCGTTGGGCGTTTGCCGTTGGCGCAGAAGAACGTGGTTGGGACAGGAATTTGAGCCAACGACGAGGCCAAGGACCAACGACCAACGGCCAACGACCCTCCTTGAAATGGATTAAAATGGATATATCCATTATGGCCGAACGAACTTTTACCCTCGAAGAAGCCCAATCTCTTCTGCCCGTGCTGGAATCGTTGCTGCGCACCGCAATTGACGGCAAGAAACTAATCGATGCCGTTGACACTGAACTGCAGGAACTCGCGCACCGTGTCTTTCTGCAGGGAGGCCTGTTGGTCAATGTAGTCCACATGGCTCGTCGCAAGGCGGAGCGCGAAAAGGCAATCCCGCGGGTGAAAGACGCGCTCGCCGAGATCGATTCTATCGGCGTTCAAGTAAAAGATCTCGATATCGGACTGCTCGATTTTCCCTGCAAAGTTGACGGCCACATTGTGTTGCTGTGCTGGAAGCTGGGAGAGTCTGGGATCAATTTCTGGCACGACACCAGCGAAGGCTTCGCCGGCCGAAAGCCGATTGACGAGAAGATCAGCAAGGCGAAGAAAAGTAATTAGCACTCAGCATTTAGCATTCAGCCAACCACTTCGCGCTGAGCCAACGTCATCGTTTCAATCTACGGCTGTCCGCCTGCGTTCCACTTTGGTTGAAAATCCGAGTTCACCAGCCACTTGACCGGCGCCAAGAGCGATCCAATTGCTGCATCCATATGTTTGAAATCCAGATGGGCCAGATCGTCGCTGGGTTGGTGATAATCCTTGTGCAAGCCATAGCTTGATATCGTCTGCGCCACAACGCCTTCTTTAGCCAACACGAAATTATCCGAGCGGGCGTAAAAAGTTCTCGGCGAGGATGCGGATCGGCCACAAGCCTCGCACCGTGTGCTGCTAGCGCTGGGCCGAAATTTGATCGCTCCCATCCAGTGAGCCAGAGAGTGTCGTCTTTCAACGCTGGATCGGGTCTGCCGATCATTTCAAATTCCAGATTGGCGGAAATATCTGCCAGCGGCAGCGGAGAATGCTCGCGAAAATAGTTTGCCCCTAACCCGCCCCTCTCTTCGCTGCCAAACAGGGCGAAGATCACGGTGCGTCGCGGACGCGGTCCTCCGCCAAGCACGCGGGCTATTTCCAATACCGCTGCTGTCCCCGAGGCGTCATCATCCGCGCCGTTGTAGATATTGTCACCGTTGACCGGAGTCCCGATCCCCAACGCGTCCAAGTGAGCCGAGAACAATATTGCCGCACGTTGCAGCGATGAATCGCGCCCACGCAACATGCCGATCACATTCCACGTGGAACTTTCTTCTTCCGGCGACTGCGCTTTGGTGGCTTTCTGCTGGACCGCCAGACGTTGAATGTAGCCACCATTATCTCCGGCTGGTTCAATTCCGTATTGCCGCAACTGAGATGCTACGTAGGTCGCGGCGACGAGTTCGTCGTGGGTGCCGCTGCCGCGCCCCTGCATCGCATCCGATGCCAGGAATTCCTCGTGCGCACGAATGCAGCGCTCACAAACTTTGGGCACAACGCTAGACTGGACGGGAACAGACTTTCCGTCTGGAGCGAGTTTTAGCCGCCTGCGCAGCAGCCATCGGCGACATTAAAACGAAGAGAACGAACGGGGCAAGCAAACGAATTGTCTTCTCATGATGACTGGCTCGTCGAGTTTACAAGCTTTTACTTTCCTTTACGTATTCTTTACCTGTAATTGGTCGCCTCGCGATACGATATATTGAGCGAAACTATCTTGAATCGGTTCTCAGTGTTGGTCTGTCAGGTTGTCCTCCTAGCGTCCCCCCATGCTGCTGGCCCAGCATGGAGGGCGTGGTGCAGGCGCAGGACCCACCACCCCTGCCGCGCCTAATCCTGCTCCCAACAGCGACATCAGCGATTTCAATCGCGCGGTTGCGCTTCAGGCTACTCCCGACCAAATTGCCCAATTCCAGCGGTTGACGAAAAGCACGCAAGCCGCCAGGAAAGACGCGCAAAGCCTGATCCAGCTTTCGCAAAATGCAAGTAACCCTGATTCATCCCGCTACGCAGATCTGAACGACGCAATCGACGATGCGCGAACCAACAACCTGCAATTTATGAGGAGCTTTTCCGCCTCGCAGCAGTCGGGATTAAAGCCTCAGACAAAGAAACTCGCTAAAGCAGACGCGGATATCTCCAAGCAGAGCAAGGCTCTCGCTCACGAGTCGGAGCAGCGGCCGATCGACACTAAGAAAATCGCCGGCGTCGTGGAAAAACTGGACAACGCACTCAGTGCCTTTCAATCCGAGCAGACCGATATCGGAAAAGAAATGGGAATTCAGTCCGAAGGGCATCCCAATGAGCATGCACGCTGAATATCCGACGACAGGCCTGCCTGAGCCTCGCGCTCATCGTCTCCTGCTTTTGGGCAATTCGTATGCGCAAAGCCAGGATACACATGCTCAGGCTGCAAACAGCCAAGGCGTGGCTACGATGTCGGTTGACGTAAAAGTGGTGACGCTGCCCGTCACCGTTCGTGACAAAAAAGGCCAAATCGTTCGCAACTTGACCAAGGACGATTTCGAGCTTCAGGAAGACGGGCGTCCGCAAGTGATCAAGTATTTTACCCAGGACACAAACCTGCCTCTTACTCTCGGATTGCTCGTCGACACCAGTTTGAGCCAGCGAAATGTTCTGGACCAGGAGCGAAATGCCAGCAAAGTCTTTCTCGACCAGATGCTCACCGAACACGAAGGACAAAGCATTTCTCATCCATTTCGACCGCGAGGTCGAACTGCTTCAGGATCTGACGCCGTCGCATGACAAACTGGAGGCCGCGCTACAGTTGCTCAATACTCCGCAACTTGAGCGCGCCGGCGGTGGTCTTCTGACCCTCAATCCTCCGACCCTCAGTCTTCGCCCGGTAATGGCCAGCCCCAGATGCACACGGGGCGCCGGCACTTTGCTTTACGACGCCATCTTCCTCGCCTCGAATGAACTGATGAAGAAGCAGCAAGGCCGCAAGGCGCTCATTGTTCTGTCCGACGGAGACGACCGAGGCAGCAAGGAGTCCCTGCAAAGCGCCATCGAGGCGGCTCAGCGCGCCGACACCGTGGTTTACTCCATCCTGTTTGCCGACAAGCACGAAAATACAACGGATTTGGTGGTCCCGGCGGAATGGCAGATCGCATATCGGCTTCCCCGGCGGCGGATGGCCGGGTGGTGGTTATCCGGGCGGTGGAGGAGGTCGCGGCGGCGGGCGGTATCCACAGGAACCTCGAGTGGATGGCAAGAAAATTTTGGACCAGATTTCAAGGGAAACTGGCGGGCGTCTCTACGAAGTGTCGAAAAAGCAGGCGATCGATCAGATTTACGACAGCATCGCCGAGGAACTGCGGACCCAATACAACTTGGGCTACACGCCGGATAAGACCAACACTGAAACTGGCTATCACAAGATCAGCCTGGTGGCCAAACAAAAGGACTTGGTCGTCCAAACCAGGGATGGATATTATGCGGGGCAGTGACGGGAATGGCACTCAGCCTTCAGCACTTAGCATTCAGCCAGCGAAGTTTATTGCAGATGCACGCTGAACCCAAGCCAGACTGAGTGCTAAGTGCTGAATGCTGAGTGCTGCCCTGCCAAATTTAGTCCGCAACTCTGGCCGGGCACTTGCGTTCTCTAGTTTGGTGCGACGTGACAGGACAGGTACTGCCGTGTATGAGCGCATACTCTGGCGGGAATGTTCTCTGCTACAATTTATTAGCGCCACGGGTGACGCTGCCGCGATGCACGGCTCCCCGGAGGCTTTCCTAACATGCTGAGCAGTAAGAAAAAACTTCAACTCGTAGCTGCATTTGCGACCCTCTTCCTGTTCGCCGCCGTAGTGGGTTGTAATGGCTTTTTCGTTGACCCGGTTTTGACTTCCATAGCCGTTGGTCCTACCGCGACTATCAATCAGGGAGCGACCGTGCAGGAGAGCGCCGTCGGCAGCTACAACGACGGCTCCACGAAAACTCTCAGTTCGGGCGTGCAATGGAGCAGTAGCGACTCTACGGCCGCCACCGTAACTAATGCAGGACTCGTAACCGGCACCGCCCCCGGTAGCGCAACGATTACTGCTGCCTATCAGACGACGAGCGGCACTTCGAGCATCACGGTCAGTCTCGGAAACGTGACCGCCCTCAAAATCACTCCCCAAACCAGCACTATCGCGGTCAACGTGGTTTCGCAACCATACTTCGCCTACGCGACCGTGGCTGGAGACAGCACCCCGGTGGATGTTTCGCCCACCGCGACCTGGACCACAAGTCCTTCGACTGTCACGATCAATGTCCCATCAACTACTGGGCGTAGGGGTGACGTTCACGGGCACGGTGTCCGAGACAGTTACGATTACGGCAACTTATATAAGCACCACGACGTTAACTGCAACGGCAACGCTCACAATGAATTAATAAACGCGCCACAATGTCTGACATCCGCTGCATCGGCATTTGTACCGGGGGCGGAGACGCTCCTGGCCTGAATGCGGTCATCCGCGCGGCCGTGAAGTGCTGCCATTCTCAAGTACCACTGGCAGGTCATCGGCATTCCCGATGGCTTCGATGGCCTGATCTGGCCGGAAAAGTCGCGCGCCACTCACGCTCAAAGACGTCAGCGGAATTCTGCCCCGCGGCGGCACTATTCTCGGGACCACGAATCGCGGCAATCCCTTCCACTACTGCACCATCGGAGAATGGCGTGGAAGTCGTCCGCGATATTTCCGACGAAGTCATCGCCAACTCGCATCAGCTGGGGATTGACGCCGTCATCAGCATCGGCGGCGACGGTTCGCAGAAAATTGCTCTGGAGCTTTTCAAGAAGGGCATGAACATCGTAGGCGTGCCCAAGACCATCGACAACGACCTTTCGGCCACCGAGGTCACATTCGGTTTCGATACGGCGCTAGTGACCGCAACCGACGCCGTCGACAAAATCCACACTACGGCCGAGTCGCACCATCGCATCATGGTGGTCGAGGTGATGGGGCGGGACGCAGGCTGGATCGCGCTGCAAGCCGGGATTGCCGGGGGCGCCCACGTCATCCTGATCCCTGAGATTCCGTTCACGCATTCACAAAATCTGTGCGCACGTCGCCGTGCGCGAATCCTACGGCAAGCGCTTCACAATTATCGTGGTAGCGGAAGGCATCAAGCTTCCTCCAGGAATGGCAAGAGCATCGCGCGAACCGGTTCAGTCGGCAATCGGATCGGCGATTCGGTTGCGCCGCGGCACGCAAGAAGGATGTGCGGGTGAGCGTGCTGGGCCATATTCAGCGCGGCGGTTCACCGACTCCGTTCGACCGCATCCTGGCTACTCGATTCGGCGTGGCCGCAGTCGATCTGATTGCCGAGGGAGGTTTCGGCAAGATGGTTTGCCTGCAGAAAACTCGAATCGAAGCCGTGGACATCGCCCACGCCGTTGGCCAATTGAAAACCGTGGACCCTCATGGGCAGATCGTGAATACCGCCCGCTCAATCGGGATTAGCTTCGGCGACTGAGTTCGCTTTGTCATCCTTCGCGCAGCGAAGGGGCCAAACCCTGCGCTATATTGTTTTGTGGTCTTTGTGAAAACTCATTGGCGACTTCTGCGGTGTCTGTCCTTCCTGGCGCTGTTATTCCTGCTCTCGGGTTGCCGTGGACGGAATCGGGTGCAAGAGATCGCTTACGTCTCTGCCCAACAGGCGATTCTTCGCGACCGCGTGTCCGCGGTTTTCAGCAAGACGGGCACTGTGAAAAATGGGGATCGGGTTCAGATACTCGAACGCGAACACCATTTTGTGAGGGTGCGGACCGCGAGCGGAGTGGAAGGCTGGATCGAGCAGCGTTCGCTGGTACCACAGCAAGTCTATGACGGTTTTCAGAAGCTGTCGCAACAAGCGCAAAGCGAACCTGTGCAAGCCACGGGCACGACGCGCAACGACACCAACATCCACCTCGATCCGGGCCGCGAAACCGAGCATCTTTATCAACTGAACCAGGGATCGAAAGTTTCCATCCTGCAGCGCGCCACTGCCGAAAAAACCGTACCGGGTGGGATGGCTAAGCCGGCGAGTCCAAAGAACGAATCCGCCGAAGCCGGTGTCGCCCCTGATGGAAGATTGGTGGCTTATCCGCGATCCCGACGGGCGCGTCGGTTGGGTGCTGTCGCGATTCGTGGACCTCGATGTGCCTCTTGAGATTGCAGAGTACGCCGAAGGCCAGCGCATCGTGGCATTCTTTGTTTTAAATCAAGTGGCTGACGGAGACAAAAAAGTTCCTCAATATCTGGTCGTGCTCACCGAGCCTAAGGATGGCCTACCCTTCGACTACAACCAAGTCCGGGTCTTCACCTGGAATGTCAGAAAGCATCGCTATGAAACTGCCTATCGCGAGCACAATCTGAATGGGTTCTTGCCGGTGACGATATCGCAGGAAAATTTCGACAAAGAAGGCACTCTGCCGGTTTTCGTGTTGCAGGTAAAAGACGACGATGGCAAAATGAGCCAGCGAAAGTACAAAATGAATACGCCGATCGTGCGTCGCGTCCTCGCGCCGGGAGAAGTCAAGGAAGTTTCCACGCCAAGGAAAAAGACGCGGCATCACTAGCTATACGTTGTCGTATTCCGCATGAGCTTCGAGGGAACTTGGGGCTATAGCCGATAACTTCGCCGCGCTCGAAGTTTGGTTCGGTTTAGTTTCGCAAAGCGTATTTTCATTGACTCCACGCTTATACTCAGATAACCTTTGCCGAGAGAAATTATCTACAGGATAATTCCGATCTTTGACAATCGAGGGGCTGGCGTCGCTTGACGACGAGCCTGCAGTTCCAAAGTGGGACACGAACCCGTGGCGCCCAACATAACTCCAATGTTCTCTAGATTTTGCCCGTAAGTCCTGCAAACTCAAAGATCTAGCAGGTAGTCGCAAATCAGATCGTTTGTTTTCTAGATTTTGCACTCATAAGGGGGGAGGGGGGTGCCGGTACTAGAAAGTAAACTCCGACCCGATCTGGGAAAAGCGACGAAATCTGCGCTCGAACGTTTAGGAATAAAACTCCGCGATACTCTCCACCACGCATTCTTGTTCTGCTTCCGTCAGTTCCGGAAACATGGGGAGAGCCAGCACTTCGCGCGCGGCGCGTTCTGATTCCGGCAAATCTCCCGCGCTGTAGCCCAAATAAGCAAAACAGGGTTGCAGATGCAGCGGGATGGGATAGTAGACTTCGGTCCCGATCTTTCTTTCGCTAAGAAACTTGCGCAGTTCATCGCGGCGAGCGACCCGGATCACGTATTGATGACAGACGTGAAATGCGTGTGGCGAAGTCTGCAGCGGCCTTACTCGCGAGTCACTCTTTTTCGACGCGAGCCCCGCTTTGATCAGCAAACGATCGTACGTTGCGGCGCGTCGACGGCGCTGCTGGTTCCAGGCTTCGATATGCGCCAATTTTACGCGGAGAATGGCGGCCTGGATCGCGTCCATGCGGCAGTTCCAGCCGATTTCTTCGTGATGGTAGCGTCGCGGACTGCCGTGATTGCGCAGCTCCGCATGTGCTCAGCCAAATTCAAATCGCATCGTGGTCACCAGCCCCGCGTCGCCGTAGGCGCTCAGATTTTTGGTAGGATAAAAACTAAAAGCCGCAGCCGCGCCGAATGATCCAGCTTTACTGCCTCGCCATTTTGCTCCGATGGCCTGCGCCGCATCTTCAATGATCGGCAGGTGAGATTCATCGGCGATTTTCTGCAGCGCATCCATATCAGCACACTGCCCGTAAAGGTGCACCGGTAGCAGGGCTCGAATTTTGTATGAGCCTCCCGCGCGAAGACGAGATTGACTAGTTCCGGATTAAGGTTCAGGGTTTCGTGGTCTACATCGACGAACACTGGCCTCGCCCCCACGCGCACGATTGCGCTAGCCGAGGCAAAGAAACTGAAGGCGGTTGTGATTACCGCGTCGCCGGCCTGGACTCCCGCAGCCACCAACGCGAGCCAGAGTGCGTCGGTGCCCGAGGCACAGCCGACAGCCGCGCTGGCGCCGGTGAAGGCCGTGATTTCGCTTTCCAGAGCTTCAACCTCGGCACCTAATATGAATTGCTGTGACGCGCAGACCCGCTCAATGCAGTCAACACTTCTCCGCGAATCTGCTGGTATTGCCGATGCAGATCGAGTAAAGGGATGGGATCAAACTTTCTTGCCGGAGATTGGGTCGCGCGCGGCTTTGCAGTGGAGGACTGAGTCACGGGAAAAAGCGATTCTAACACTTCGCGGAAAGCTTTCAGCTATCAGCCTTCAGTAGATCGAAGGAGAATGCGCGGTAGTGCCGGGAGCGGCGTTTTATTATCGAGCGCTTCGCGCCATCGGCCGAGCGACTGAAGTAGCGGTGGCAATTGGATTTCCCAAAGCTTCCCGCTGGCTGGGAAAGATTTTTTATGGCGCGCTCAAGCACCGATCGCATGCCCACCCGGTTTCCCTTGGAGTAGTGATGGAAAGCCACTGCGACCTGGATCAATCCTTGAAGAAACTTTTTGTTTTCGGGAGGTGCGTCGCGCCAGATGTCTTCGAGAGCTTCGTGAGCATCAAAGAATTCGGCTTGATTGAATAGAGTAATTCCTCGCAGATACTTTTCTGACTCCACCCTTCATTCTGGCACAACGCGCAAGGAGACGTAGCAAGCTCGTCCTATTTACCTCCCAAAGCGTCTACCGGCCGAAAACGCCGTAGTGCGAACTAGTGGCCATGAAGAACAACAAGGGTACCGATAGAAAGAAATTAGTTCGCGATGCCAAAAACGCCTGTCGGGCCAGGACAGCGGCATTGGCCGGCGGTGTTCCCGCCAGAGTGCCGCGAATGATTTTCTTTTGATTAGGCCAGATAATGCCCCAGACATTGAACAACATAATGATGCCGTAGCCGCCGCCAACACCGATCGAGAGCACGTGGTTATCGTCCTGACCCACCGGCGTGTAATTCACAAACAACCACGCTCCGGCGATGGCAACCACTGCGACGATGGCGCCGAGAACGTATCCCGTGGGTGCATTCTTGATAACGGCAAATAGGATCGCCCAACCGACAATCCAGATGAGCAGGAAAAGGCCAATCGTGCTCAGGGGACTGACTCCCATAAGCTTGGCGTCTGCTCCAACGTAGATTTCTCCCCAGTACCAGAAGCCGACGAAAACCGTGACCAGTGAACTCCAGCGAAACCAATTCAGAGCAGGCAGGGTCATGTACTGAAAGACTTTTGGCTTCATGGCCGCGTCCACCTGTTTCATGAAGGGGACGTTCACGAGATTGAAAAAATAAAGCAATCCGACCCAGGTAATACCGGCAATAAAATGAAACCAGCGCAGAATCAGCGCCAGGGCTTCCTTGCCCGTGTGGGTGGGCGCCACCCATGAAGCCGCCAAAGTAATCATCGAATGCATCGACATTCCTCCACTGCGGGCGTCGTGCGCCATTCAGGGACTCTTACGCTGATGGCCTGCACACCAGCAATTTCCCAACGTGAACTCGCGCAGCAAACATGCGCTGCCACGGTTGAAATCGACTTCTCATTCCGAGCCCTAGTTTCAGCGCACGAATGGTTTCATTTTGTTGTGTTTATGTCAACCGGCTAGAGCGAGGCAGAAATAACGCGGTAGCTTGAAAAGTAGCGGGCGAGGCCGTATTGTACCGAGAGTTGCTTTGGGTGCGCCGGCGGAGCGGATGGGCGCCTACGCATCCCGAGCTTTTCCTCCCCTGTTCCCCGAGGCCGTCTGTCTACGGCCTGAGGAACTGAACATGTGCATTGCAGAAAGCTTTCGCAGTTGAGAAAGCTAAGGAGATCGGCATGGAGAACAAGCCGGCGCAAAACATCCAGGACACCTTCCTCAACACCGCCCGCAAAGAAAGATTGAACATCACCATCTACCTCTTGAGTGGCGTCAAGCTCACGGGGCGCATCCGTTCCTTTGACAAGTATTCTGTCGTGCTTGAAACCAACAATCAGGAGCAGTTGATCTTCAAGCATGCCATTTCGACGGTAGCAATGGGAAGGGTGGCCCATGCCCATGGCGATAAACCTGCCATGGTTCCGGCGCCGCCAAGTCCAGCTACCGACTCAGGTCCGGCACCCAGCGCGTCCGGCACGGACGGATAAGGCAGTCAAGCTTTGCGCAGTTCAGAGTCCAGAATCTCAGGCAAGACGGAGCGCCCACGGCGCGTCTCGATTTCGACCGCTCCCGACCGTGGTTCGACGGAGCGCGCTTTTTTGGTAGGGATCGACTACCGTGTACGCTCGCGCCCGGGGTCTGCCGCCAAGAACGCAAAAGGCTCGCTGACCAGCGGTGCGCAGGCGGCGCGAGACAGCGCCAGTAGTGTGCCCGGAACATCCAAAGCTCCTGCGGTTCCCGAGTTCAGCGCGGAGGAATCACTAGACGAACTGCGCTCTTTAGCAACCAGTGCCGGTGCCCAAATCGCTGGCGAATTCCTGCAGCATCGCGACAAACCCGACCCGGCCACGCTTATTGGGAAAGGCAAACTGGAAGAGATCGCGGGGGCCGCAGCGTCGGTCTCCGCCGACCTTCTTTTGTTCGATCATGACCTGACCGCATCCCAGCAACGCAATATCGAGAAGGTTGTTAATATTCGGGTGATCGATCGAACCCAACTCATCCTCGATATTTTCGCCAAGCACGCTCGCACCCGTGAAGGCCAGCTGCAGGTGGAACTCGCGCAACTCGAATACATGTTGCCACGGCTGGGAGGCCGCGGAATTGAAATGTCGCAGCTTGGAGGCGGCATTGGCACACGCGGTCCGGGTGAAACCCAACTCGAAACCGACCGGCGGAAAATCTACCGTCGAATCCGGCACGTTAAGGAACAAATAGAAAGCGTCCGGCGCATTCGAGCCCAACAGCGCCAGCGCCGCGAATCGGTTCCGGTGGCGCTAATCGCTTTGGTCGGCTACACCAATGCGGGCAAATCTACGTTGTTCAATGCGCTGACCCAGGCGGCCGTCCTCGAATCGCCGAGGATGTTCGCGACTTTAGACCCGACGATTCGAGGCATCACACTACCATCGCGCCGCCAGGTGTTGCTGTCTGACACTGTCGGATTTATTCGCAACTTGCCGCATACGCTGGTTTCGGCCTTTCGAGCGACGCTCGAAGAGGTGCAGCGCGCGGAATTGATTTTGCATGTTTCCGATGCCAGCAGCCCGCTCTCCGCAGAGCAAGATGCGCAAGTGGAAAAAGTGCTAAAGGAACTGGAAGCTGATGCGAAGCCGCGTCTGCGCGTAATGAACAAGATTGACCTGCTGCCTCCCCGCCAGCGCGATAGTTTGCGGGACGACGCCAAGGCGATTCATGTCTCCGCGGCGAGAGGCGTCGGGATGAGCACGCTGCTGGACCGGATTGACCAGTTGCTGCAAGGAGACGCCTTGAGCCGCGTCCACTTGCGCGTGCCGCAGAAAGAAGGAAAGACGCTGGCGATGCTCGAAGCGCGAGCCCGGATTTATTCGCGAAAGTACAAAGACGGCTTGGTGGAGCTGGAAGTCGAAGCGTCGGAGTCAGTGGTGAGGAGGGTGCGGGAGTTTATCGTCGTATGAGAAAGAGCCCACCTCTCGCAGAGGACGCGAGGAACGAGAAAAGGTTGGCAGAACGGAGGATCGGCCTGCCAATATCGCCAAGGTCGGCTACGGCTATGAGGCGCCTTAGGTTCCTGCTTGGGTTGTTGGTGCTCTCGCAAGGTGTTCTGGCGCAGGTACAGCACACCAGCAAAGCCGAAACGGATCGCTTTCTATTGTGCGCCCGCTCCACATTCCAGAAGCCCGTATATATGACTGTCGTCGGGCCCTGGTTCGACGCTGCGATGAATTGCTCGTCCGATCGCCAAGAAGTTCTTCACGAGCTGGAAGAACGGCAAGTAACAGTTTTCGAGAACCAATCTGCTATTTTGCTGGTTCCTCCACGCATCAGGCCAGATATCAAGTGGCAGAAGTTCGATATCAAGTTTCATGTCATGAATTTTGATGATCCGGTCCCGCTGGGCTCCCGTGCGCTCAGCAAGGAGGAGCAGGACCAGATCGCCAAAGTCATGCTTGACCAGGCGCTTGTACCTCCGCTTGTGCCCGGTTTTGCTCACGTCGCGGCCGACACGGGTGAGATGAATGTAGCGTTGATTCTGGATGCGCACCATCTTTCGCCCGAAACCGAATCCGTCGTGGCCGTCTTTGGTCCCGTACGAGGAGACATGCGTCTGGTTTACGGAGTGCTGGCACATGGCGTGTATCGGATGCTTTGGGACACTCCGCTTCTCGGAGGATCTGATCTAAGACTTAGTTATAAGGACGTGGACGGCGACGGTATTCCCGAGATCGTGCTTCGATGGACCGAAGCCGGCGGCAATGTTCTTTACAACGCCCTAGCGGTATTTAACGTCAAAGGTGAAGAGCTGACGCGGCAGCAAGAATGCGATCCCAGCTTGCCCTATGCGGAGGCTGCTCAATTCGCATGCGCCATTTTGGGCGCCTCGATTGACTTCGAAAAAACGACCGAAGGCAAGTACGACATATTGTATGTTCCTAGCTATGAAGCTAATCCCCAAAATGCAGAACGTTACGCGCTGGTAAACGGGCATTACAGCCTTCCGATCCCTGTTTTAACCGCGGTCGAGCCAACCCGTTTGTCGCTCAAGATGGTAAACCGGAAGATGACGCTGAATGGCCGCAATTTTATTCGTGATTCGGAAGTCAGGTTCATCCAGGCGAGCGGAGAGCCAACCGACCGGGGTTCACCTCGTGAGGTCCGAGTCAGTGCGGAATTTGTGAGCCCCACGCAATTAAGGGCCCCGATCTCCGACGTCCTACACTGGGGAGATTCGACCGGTGACTGGCAGGTTCGAGTCCAAAATACGAGCGGCCATTCGGATAGCCTCGTCTTCCACGTTGACCAAGCACACTAGCATTCTAAGGACAGCCAACCGAGGGTGCAATTTAAATGGGCCGGCAACCAAGAAGCGGTGACAGTCCTTGGCTATCGGCCCATTCGATCCTGAATTGGATCGGAGGTGATACTTCTATGCTAGACCCGCTATCCTCAGAAGTCAAGCATTCTTTGCTGAATTCCACGAAAAGACTTGACAAGTGTCCAAAAGTACGTTCCACAGCATCGCCTTGTCTCGTTCTGGGACACCATCCGCGTTGACACTAAGCCTTGCAGGATGTTAGGTTTGATGGTTTCTTAAGCCCTCTTTCGCTAGAGATTTTTTTCAAGCACAAGGTTTTTATCAAACTCAGAAAATGGACGAGACACTCAAGCAAGTAGGCGAATTACTGCTCGGATCCATACCGACCATTATCTTTATGGTGCTGCTGTATGCGATCTACACCGCGCTGGTTCACAAGCCGCTGGTGAAGGTGTTGGCCGAGCGGCGCAGCAAAACTGAAGGGGCAGTCGAAAAGGCACGCGCGGATATCGCCGCGGCCGAGGCGCGAACTGCGGAATACGAGCAGCGGCTGCGCGAAGCTCGCGTCGCGGTTTTCAAGAATCAGGAGGCACTTCGCCAGCAGGCGTTGCAGGCGCGCGAGGCGGCTTTGGCTGAGGCGCGGAAGAAAGCGCAGGCCCAGGTTGAAGAGGCGAGAGCAGCCATCGAGAAAGATAAAGCCGCAGCGCAAGCTGGCCTCCAGGCAGAGAGCGGGAAGCTGGCCGCGGAAATCATCCGGATCGTTTTGCGGACCGGGAGCGGCTCCGGCTCGGCAGGTGGCGGGCGATGAGGCGAGAGCCGAATGCCGAAAAATCTGCGGACTGCCGGGAGAACGCCGAAGTTCCTGTTGCCTTTTGCGGTGGCAACGTTCTTGCTGTTAAGTTGGTCGGCCTTGTCAGGACATGCCGTCGGGCAGGGGCGGATCCTCTGACGGCGAAGTCATAGCAGCAGTCCAGCAAGTCCTCTAACGGGCATTCGCTGAGCCAGGAACTGGTGAAAGAAACGCGTGAGGCCGCTGGCGAAGACGATGCATCCCAGTTCAAGCACTCGCCAGCCGTTCGACTTATTGCGAAACTGACGGGCCTCAACCTGGAGCACGCGTATTGGGTCTGCGTGCTGCTGAACTTTGTGATTATTGCCGCTGCCATTTTCTGGCTTTCGAAGAAGAACCTGCCGGGACTGTTCCGTAACCGCACGGCTTCGATCCAAAAGGCGATGGAAGAGGCGCGCAAAGCCAGCGAAGATGCCAATCGGCGCCTGGCGGAAATTGAAGCGCGGCTTTCCAAGCTCGACACGGAGATCGGTGGAATGCGCGCCGCGGCGGAGAAAGAAGCCGCAGCCGAGGAACAAAGAATCAAAACCACCGCAGCCGAAGATGCCCGAAAAATCGTGGAGTCGGCGGAGCAAGAAATCGCGGCGGCAGCCAAGTCGGCGCGGCGCGAACTCAAGGCTTTCGCAGCTGAGCTCGCAGTCTCGCTGGCGAAAAAGCAGATCCAGGTGGATCCCGCTACCGATCAGGCGCTGCTGCGCAACTTTGCCCAACAACTCTCGGCCAACGGCAGCGAGAAGCGGAAGGATACACAATAACTCATGGCTTCCGTGACCAACACCTACGCGCGCGCCTTCGCCGACGCTGTCTTCGACGGTCATCTTGATCCTGACAAGACTTTGCGAGAGGCGCAAGCCGTCGCCGAATTGGTGGCCGAGAAGCAAGGAACTGCGGGCGGTTTGGGAAGCGCCTTCAATCACGGCGGAGCAGAAGCGCGCCGTGCTGGATGCAATTGTGGCCCGCCAGGGAATCTCACAGACCGTGAGGAATTTCGTCGCCGTACTGATCGATCATCGACGCATAAGCTTCCTGGGACCAATCGTGAAACAATTTGAACGGGAACTGAATCAGCGCTTGGGATTCACCGAAGCGGAGATTACCAGCGCTCACGATCTTAACCAAGCCGACCGGCAAACGCTTGAAGTCGCAGATGGAAAAGTTGACGGGGAAAAAAGTTCGGGCACGCTACTCGTACGATGAGTCCATCCTCGGCGGCGCCGTCGTGAAGATCGGCAGCACGATCTATGACGGCTCAGTGAAAGGACAGTTGGAAAGGATAAAACAAGCACTCAGCAATTAGCACTCAGCATTCAGCCAAGGTGCATTGTGGAATTTCCGCGTAGAACCTAGCGGGCTGAGTACTGAATGCTGAATGCTAAATGTCTGGTCACAACTAGAAATCTGAATCTAACTTTATGGCACAAATCAAAGCAAACGAGATCACACAGCTGATCCGGCAACAAATCGAGAACTACGAATCCAAGATTGCGGTGGACGAAGTCGGCACGATCGTGACTTTGGGCGACGGTATTGCCCGTGTCTACGGCCTCGACAAGGTCATGGCCGGAGAACTGCTTGCCTTCCCTCACGACATAGCCGGCATCGCCATGAACCTGGAAGAAGATCAGGTCGGCGTCGTGATCCTCGGCGATTACACCGAGATCAAGGAAGGCGACGAGGTCAAGCGTACGGGGCGCATCATGAGCGTGCCCGTCGGCGACGCCCTGATCGGCCGCGTCGTGAATTCGCTGGGGCAGCCCATCGACGACAAAGGGCCGATCGCCACCGACAAGTTCATCGCGTTGGAACGGCTGGCGCCTGGCGTCATTGACCGGCAACCGGTGCGCGAGCCCATGGCCACTGGATTGAAAGCCATCGACAGCATGATTCCGATTGGCCGAGGCCAGCGCGAGTTGATCATTGGTGACCGTCAAACCGGCAAGACCGCCGTGGCCCTCGACACCATCATTAACAACAAGGGAAACAATCTGATTTGTATTTACAACGCTATCGGACAAAAGCGTTCTTCGATCGCGCAGGTAGTGAAAATCCTGACCGACTACGGCGCCATGGATTACACCATCGTGGTGGCGGCGTCGGCGTCTGAGCCCGCGCCCATGCAATACATTTCACCCTATGCGGCCTGCGCGATGGGCGAGTATTTCCGCGACAACGGGAAACATGCTCTGGTCATTTATGACGATCTCTCGAAGCACGCGGCGTCGTACCGTGAAATCTCGCTGTTGTTGCGTCGCCCGCCGGGACGCGAAGCTTATCCCGGAGACGTCTTTTATCTTCACTCGCGTTTGCTGGAGCGCGCGGCCAAAGTGAGCGACAAGAAAGGCGGAGGCTCGCTGACCGCGTTGCCGATTATTGAAACTCAGGCAGGCGACGTTTCGGCGTACATTCCGACTAATGTTATTTCGATCACCGATGGACAAATTTTTCTGGAAACTGATCTGTTCAATAGCGGTGTGCGGCCAGCCGTGAACGTCGGCATTTCGGTAAGCCGCGTGGGCGGCAGCGCCCAGATCAAGGCCATGCGCCAGGTGGCCGGAAGTATGAAGCTCGACCTCGCGCAATATCGCGAACTCGCGGCCTTTGCACAGTTCGGCAGCGATCTCGACAAAGCCACGCAGAACCAACTCAACCGCGGACAGCGTCTGGTCGAAGTCCTCAAACAAAAACAATTCTCGCCGCTTCCGTTCTCCAAGCAGATTCTGATCATCTATGCAGGCACAAATGGGTTTCTCGACGACCTCCCTGTAGATCAGGTCCGCGACTTCGAAGCCGAGCTCTACAAATATGTGGACGCTACCAATCCGGGCGTGCTGCGCACGATCATGGAGAAAAAAGTTCTCGACGACAACCTGAAAGCCGAGATGACTAAGACGATTAAAGAATGCAAAGAAGCTTTTGTGACGGAGAGACAAGCGGTAGCGAAATAAGCTACTAGCTTCGAGCTCCTGGCTTTTAGCTAGACGCTAGCAGCCAGAAGCGAACGACGTACGACCAACAACTAGACAATGGCCAACATTCTCGACATTCGGCGCCGTATCCGCAGCGTGACCAACACGCGGCAGATCACCAAGGCCATGAAAATGGTCTCGGCGGCCAAGCTGCGTCGTGCTCAGGAGCGCGCTCTGGCTGCGCGCCCCTACGCGCAGATGTTGACCAACGTGTTGAAGTCGCTGGTGTCGCGAGCGGAAATTTATGATCCTGATACGGGAGAGCCGAAGCATCCACTGTTGGCCCAGCGTCCGGAAAAGAATGTGCTGCTGTTCGTGGTCACCGGGGACAAAGGCCTTGCCGGCGCCTTCAACACTAACATTCTGAAAGCGGCGTCGCGCTTCCTGGAGTCGAAGGCGGGGAAGAACGTCGAAATCGAAGCCATCGGACGCAAGGGCCGCGACTTTTTGCGACGGCGCTATCCGGTGGCGCAGCCCCGAACAACCGATTCTCAGGAACCGCCGCGGATCACGCTCGTGGGTGAGCACGTAGGCGTGCTCGGCAAAGTTGAGTATGCCATGGTATCTGAGATGGCGGGACGCGCTATAGATCGTTATTCCAAGGGCGAAGTTGATTCCGTCTACGTTCTTTTCAATGAGTTCAAGTCCGTCATTTCGCAGCGGCTCATTGTCGAGCAGGTGCTGCCGATCGAGCAGGTCGGGCAAGTCAGCGTCGCCCAAGCCGAAGAAATGACCCAGAAAGAAAAAGAGCACGCTCTGGAAGCGGCGAAGGGAGTGGGCGTTGGCATTCGGCCCGCAGATACAAGGGAAGCTGATGCGGCGGCCGCAAAGTTTGCCACTGCTCAGGTCGACTATATTTATGAACAGCCCCCGGAGGAGTTGTTTCAGTCGCTGTTGCCGAAATATGTCGTCATCCAGGTATTTCGTGCGCTGCTGGAGTCGGTGGCTGCAGAACACGCCGCGCGTATGACCGCAATGGACGCGGCAACCAGCAACGCGACCGACATGATCGATTCCTTGACGCTGGCCATGAACCGCGCCCGCCAGGCGAAGATTACGAAAGAGATTATCGAGATCGTAAGCGGAGCCGCAGCCGCAGGCTAGGACTGCAGTCGGCACTTGGTAATTAGCATTTGGCCCCGTTATGCACTGCACGGGTTAAATGCTAAGTGCTGAATCTGAATGCTGAGGAGCTAAGGCTTTCGCTGAGAGAGAACACAACTATGCCAGAAAATGTCGGACACGTAGTTCAAGTCGCCGGCCCTGCAGTGGACGTGCAGTTTGCCGAAGCCAACATGCCCCCGATTTATCAAGCGCTTCGCATTGTGAGCGATGGCTTCACGGTTCCCTTCCCAATCAATGTGATCGTCGAGGTGCAGCAGCATCTGGGCGAAGGCCGGGTGCGTTGCGTCGCTATGGAAGCGACCGAGGGCATGGTGCGAGGCATGAAAGCTATCGACCAGGGCGGACCGATTTCTGTGCCTGTGGGCCGCGGCACGCTGGGACGCGTGATGAATGTGATCGGCGAACCAGTCGACCAACTCGGTCCTATCGCACACACGCAGACGATGCCAATCCACCGCCCGGCACCACTGTTCGACGAACAGGCGACCACCGCCGAGATGTTCGAAACCGGCGTGAAAGTCATCGACCTTATTCAGCCATTTTTAAAAGGCGGCAAGATCGGATTGTTCGGCGGCGCAGGCGTGGGCAAGACCGTCGTAATTATGGAGCTCATCAATAACGTTGCCAAGCAGCACGGCGGATTTTCCGTGTTCGCGGGCGTCGGTGAGCGCACTCGCGAAGGCAACGATCTGTGGCTGGAAATGACTGAGTCTGGCGTCATCAAGCCGGGCGATCCCGAGCATTCCAAAGCCGCGCTAATCTATGGCCAGATGACCGAGCCGCCCGGAGCCCGGCTGCGTGTAGCTCTGACCGGACTCACAGTCGCCGAATATTTCCGCGACGTCGAAGGCGCCGACACGCTCCTCTTTATCGATAACATTTTCCGCTTCACCCAGGCCGGCTCCGAAGTGTCGGCTCTTCTAGGCCGCATGCCCAGCGCCGTGGGCTACCAGCCAAATCTCGCGACGGAGATGGGCGAATTGCAGGAGCGGATTACTTCTACGAAAAAAGGATCGGTTACATCGGTGCAGGCGATTTACGTTCCGGCGGACGACTTGACTGATCCCGCGCCAGCAACCACATTTGCCCACTTGGACGCGACTACGGTGCTTTCGCGTGCGTTGACCGAGATTGGAATTTATCCCGCGGTCGATCCGCTGGCTTCGACCTCCCGCATTCTCGATCCCCGCATCGTCGGCCAGGAACATTATGACGTGGCGCAGGGGGTGAAGAAAACACTGCAGAGCTACAAAGACCTACAGGATATCATCGCGATTCTGGGCATCGACGAGCTGAGTGAAGACCAGAAAATAACCGTGGCACGAGCCCGCAAAATTCAAAAATTCCTTTCGCAGCCGTTCCACGTGGCCGAGCAATTTACCGGCGCACCGGGCCGCTATGTGAAAGTCGCCGACACCGTGAAAGGCTTCAAAGAAATTAACGAAGGCAAGTACGATGACATTCCCGAACAGGCCTTCTATATGAAAGGCCAGATCGACGAAGTGCTGGAAGCGGCGGAGAAATTGAAGGCGGTAGCTTAAGAACAGGCGTCCGGCTTCAGGCGCCAGGCATATCCTGGAGCCTAAAGCCGAGCCTGAAGCCCTGACTTTATGCCAGATACTTTCCAACTCGAGATCGTCACTCCGGAAAAGATGGTCGTCCGCGACGTGGCGGAAGAGATGCAGATTCCCGGCAAAGACGGGTATCTCGGCATCCTGCCGGGACATGCTCCGCTGATCACCGAACTCGCTGTCGGCGAGATCACCTATCGCAAAGACAATTACACTCACCACCTGTCGGTAGCTTGGGGATTCGCAGAGGTGCTGCCGGATAAAGTGACCATTCTCGCAGAGACTGCTGAACGCGCCGAAGACATTGACGCCAGACGCGCGCAGGAGGCCAAGAAACGCGCCGAGTCAGGCCTCGCAAAATGCAACACCGAAGAAGATTTCAAGCGAACCGCCGGCGACCTGCAGCGGGCTGACACTCGCCTCGAAGTAGCCGCTAAGAAGAAATAAATCTGCCGCAAACGTGGATCTCGCTTTTCCAAGGGCGTGATCTATCACGACAGTCAGTAGCATTTCTCAGAAATCTCCATAACAGAACAAACGTCATGTGGCACTCCCGTGCCAGAGTGCCGCACAGGTGGGCCATTACGAATGGACCCCTTTCAGAGATAACTTCGTTCTTAACGGACGGCGAGAGCAGCGGTGACAAGACGCTTGACTGCAGCTTGTTTTTGCTTTCGCCGTCTGACTCAAGATTGACATGACCCAAAAAGTAATCCGGTGTCCCTATTGCGTTCTCGGGGTTCAGTTCAGGCCGATGGTTCCGCATGTGGATGGACGCTTTGTTTGCGATATGTGTGGCCACTCGTCCTTCGCGGCCAGCACCAGTTTTGAATGTTCTTGCCGTCGATGCGTAGATTTGCAGTCGTCACGAACTCATTTGGATGTGAGCCCGATTCTCAAAATCAAGACCATCGCCAGTTGAAAGCACGCCCAGTGTCTTTAGAGTTCTTTGTCTGCTATCCGTTTGCCCTTGCCACCAGTAAAATCGCGATGCAATAGAACACAAACATAAGGCCGAGGTACATTTTGGCGCGACTTCCGGCGCCGGCAAATTCCTTCCACGCCAGCACTCCCCATAACGCCGCCACCATTGGCGCGGACTGGCCGATGGCATAGGAAATCGCTACACCCGTGAAGTTTGCGGCTACAAGATTAAATACCATCCCTGTACCCCAGATCACGCCTCCGAGCAGTCCGAGCATGTGGCCGGAAGCGGGACCGCGAAAGAATCCGCTAAAGCTCACCGGCTCTCCAACCAGCGGCTTCCTCATGAAATAAACGTTCCAAATGCAGCAGGAGAGCAAGGCGCCGAGAGTCAAAAATACAGCAACGCTGTACGGCCCCAGCGTGCTGCCCTTGGTCATCGCGCGGGCTACGAATGGCGCCCAGAGCCCCATCAAAACTCCGGAGACGATGCAGACCACAATGCTTTTCTTCGACGTAGAGCGGCCTGCGCTGGCCAGACTCCCATAGGCTTTGCCGTCCATGATTACGGCAATGACTGCGCAAACCACTCCGGCGGCGAGTAGCGCCACGTTGCCTATGGGCTGCAGTATGTAGCTCAAGACCACGCCGACTACCAGAGCAATTCCGATGGCAACCGGAAACGCGATGGCGAGTCCAGCCATATCAATCGCGGCAACGAGCAAGAGGTTAGCCAAGTTGAAAATCGCTCCTCCGACCATTGTGGAAACGATATTTGAGCCGTCGGCAGAATGAACATTGTTGAGAAAACTGTTGGCGTCATTCGTAGTACTTCCCATGGTGAAGGCGAGAACCAGGGAGATGAGGAAAATGCCAACGGCGTAATCCCAATAGAACAGTTCGAAACGGTAATTCTTGACCCCCTTGTAGGTGTTGGCCCACGAACCCCAGCAGATGGCGCTGGTAATCATCATGATGAGCGCAATGCCCAGACTATGTGGTGTGAACATTTGTTTGGAGAAAGATCAGCGAAGCCTAGCGTCGGGATTTGTAGGTGTCAAGGTCAAAGTGCCATCGATGGCGGAAGAGAGCAAATGACCTTCTCTTTTCCGCATTCTGCCGTACAATTGCCTCGCAACATCGGTCGTTGGGCTGGACCTTTCCGGCTTCGGCTGATGAAGCCAAGAATCGCAAATTTGGCGGGCAACATCTAAATCTCGGTGGAGAACAACAAACATTCCGCGATCGCCGGCGATGTAACTGGTGAAGTTGCCCCGCGAGATTCCCGCGCTCCCCTGGCATCGCTGAACGGGCAGCCACTTCTGTCCAATCGAGGCATCCCTCTCAATTTGGATTGGGTGAAGCAGGTCCGAGTCAACACCAGCGCGGTGGAACGCCGGGCGCAAACTCATGTCACGCGTCGCACCGTGAAAAAAAACTGGCAGGCGGCGTGGCTGCTGCGCGCAATTACGTGCATGGATCTTACAACTCTTTCGGGCGACGACACCGATGAACGCGTCCGGCGCTTGTGCGCGAAAGGCCGGCAGCCGATTCAGCGCGAACTGGTCAAGTGTCTTGGAATCGAAGATCTCGGTATTCAAGTGGCCGCGATTTGTGTGTATCACAGGTTCGTGGAAACGGCACGAAGAGCGCTCGAAGGCAGCCCCGTGCGAGTGGCAGCGGTTGCGACAGGATTCCCTGCAGGGCTTTCGCCATTATCCGAGCGCATCGGCGAAATTCGCCGCTCGTTCGAGGCTGGGGCGCAAGAGATTGACGTCGTCATCACCCGCGCTCACGTTTTTGGGGGCAGGTGGCAAGAACTTTACGATGAGATCGCTTCCTTCAAACAGGCGTGTGGTCCGGCGCATATGAAAGTCATCCTCGCAACCGGAGATCTGCTGACCCTTCGCAACGTCGCTCGCGCCAGCCTGGTGGCGATGATGGCAGGGGCAGACTTCATCAAGACTTCGACTGGGAAAGAGCCGACCAATGCCACGCTGCCTGTGGGTTTTGTTATGACTCGCGCGATCCGCGAATACGCGCAGGAAACTGGCATGGCTGTTGGGTTCAAGGCTGCGGGCGGAATTCGCACCGCCAAACAATCCACGGATTGGCTGGCATTGATGAAAGAGGAACTTGGACTCCCCTGGATGAAGGCGGAACTTTTTCGCCTTGGTGCAAGCGGGCTATTAAATGATATTGAGCGGCAACTGGAGCATCACGTGACTGGACGCTACTCGGCGGATTATCGCCATCCTCTTGCGTAGTTTGCGGGTAGGGATGCACGCTCTCGGCTACATTTATGAGTATCGCTGAAAAATTCGTTGCCATGGAATATGGTCCGGCGCCCGAGGACGCGAAAGAGGCGCTGACATGGCTTGACCGCCACGGACGGCGGTTCGGCCATTTCATCAACGGAGCTTGGCTACAGCCTTCGGCGGGAAAATACTTCGACACTGCAGACCCTTCGACCGGAGAAAAGCTTGCCAGTGTTGCAGAAGGATCGGCGGCCGACATCGATGCTGCGGTCAAAGCCGCACGGGCCGCGCTTCCCAAGTGGCAGTCTCTTGCTCCGCACATGCGATCTCGCTACCTGTATGCCTTGGCGAGACAAGTGCAAAAGCATTCGCGCCGCCTGGCCGTGCTCGAAACCATGGACAACGGCAAACCAATTCGCGAGAGCCGCGATCTCGATATTCCGTTGGTGGCACGGCATTTCTATCATCACGCAGGATGGGCACAACTTCTGGAGCAGGAGTTTCCGGGCTACGTGGCTTGCGGAGTCGTGGGACAGATCATTCCGTGGAATTTCCCGCTGCTCATGCTGGCGTGGAAGATCGCGCCGGCTTTGGCGACAGGAAATACGGTTGTGCTCAAGCCCGCCGAGTTCACTCCGCTAACAGCGCTTGCATTCGCCGAAATCTGCCAGGAGATCGGACTGCCCGCGGGCGTGGTCAACATTGTGACTGGTGACGGTTCGACCGGCGAGGCCCTGGTCAAGCACCCCGATGTGGACAAGATCGCCTTCACCGGCTCAACGGAAGTTGGCCGCGCAATTCGCGGCGCGACTGCGCAAAGTCACAAGCGGCTTTCGCTCGAACTGGGCGGCAAATCTCCGTTCGTCGTTTTTGAAGATGCCGACCTCGACAGCGCGGTCGAAGGTTTAGTTGACGGAATCTGGCTTAATCAAGGACAGGTTTGCTGTGCCGGCTCGCGCCTGCTCATGCAGGAAAGCATTGCCGAGCCGTTGATCGCGAAAATACGCGACCGCATGAGTACGCTCCGCGTGGGACCGCCACTCGACAAAGCCATCGACATTGGCGCGATCGTCGATCGGGTTCAGCTTGATCGAATTCAGCAACTAGTCGGACCAGGGCATATCCGACGGTGCAACCTGCTGGCAACCACAGATGGAAATGCCAGCGCGCGGGCTTTACTTTCCGCCGACCTTGCTCAGTAACGTCCATCCCGCATCGATCGTTGCGCAGCAGGAGATTTTCGGTCCCGTGTTGGCGGCCATGACTTTTCGCACTCCGAGTGAAGCGGTCGAGCTTGCCAATAACACTGTGTACGGACTTGCAGCCTGTGTGTGGAGCGAGAGCATTAATGTTGCGCTTCATGTTGCGGCGCAGATCAAAGCCGGCGTGGTGTGGGTGAATTGTACGAATCTTTTTGATGCTTCCTGCGGCTTTGGTGGGTACCGCGAAAGCGGATACGGCCGCGAGGGCGGAAAGGAAGGCTTGCTGGAGTATCTGGAACCGGCGTGGTTCAAGAGTGCGCCTCCGCTGCCGGCTTCGAAACCAGCTCCGACGGAGAATTTGAATGACGAGCCGGAGCCCGCGACATCCGGCATTGACATCGATCGGACCGTCAAGCTCTACATCGGAGGCAAGCAGGCGAGGCCAGATTCCGGATACAGCATGGAAGTGCGGAGTGCGAATGGCCAACTGCTCGGCGAAGTCGGGCTGGGCAATCGCAAAGACATTCGCAACGCAGTCGAAGCCGCGCGCAAAGCCGCGGGATGGGCGAAGAGCACAGCGCACAACCGCGCTCAGATTCTTTACTACATGGCCGAGAACCTTTCGCAACGGCGCAACGAGATTGCCCATCGGCTCGCGGCCGCTGTAGGAGAATCGCAAGCAGCGGCTGAAGTGAACTTGGGGATTCAGCGCATTTTCTCTTATGCGGGGTGGACGGACAAGTTTGATGGCGCGGTGCACAATCCACCCTTCCGCAGTATCGCGATCGCGATGAACGAGCCGATTGGAACCGTGGGCGTGATCTGCCCACAGGAAACGCCGCTGCTGGGATTTCTTTCTGTTGTCATGCCCGTAATCGCGATGGGGAATACGGCAATCGTTGTTCCTTCAGAAACTTATCCGCTTATCACGGGAGACCTGTACCAACTCTTCGACACCAGCGATCTGCCCGGCGGTGTCGTGAATATCGTGACGGGATACTCATCGCAACTGCTCAAGACTCTTGCCGAGCACGACGATGTGGACGCGATCTGGTGCTTCGGAGACGAAGCCAACGCGGCTGCGGCAAAATCGTTTTCGACCGGAAATTTGAAGCAGGTCTTTACCAACGAGGGCCGCGCGATTGACTGGTTCGACGTGAAACAAGGCGAAGGCCGATGGTTTCTGCAGCACGCAACCCAAGTGAAGAACATCTGGGTACCCTACGGCGAGTGAGCACAAGTCTTTTCACCACAGAGTTGCAGAGCGCAGAGAAAACCTTTTTGGCTCTGTAGCTCAGCGGCAATAGGTCCCGGGTTTGAAATTATGGCGAAGCGCCCTCGCATCGCGGTGATTGGCAGTGCGAACATCGATTTGACTACGTTTGCTGATCGCTTCCCTAAAGCTGGGGAAACAATTTTTGGACAGAAGTTCGATCTCGGGTTCGGCGGCAAGGGCGCGAATCAGGCTGTCGCCGCGAGGCTTTGCGGGGCTGAAGTTTTCATGGTGGCCAGAGTAGGCAGCGATTTGTTTGGTCCGGCGACGATCGAGAACTTCAAGAAGCTTGGGATCGACACCACCCATGTCAAGCAGATTGACGGAGTCTCCAGTGGCGTCGCGCCGATCTTCGTTGAGCCCAACGGTCAGAATCGCATCTTCGTGGTGAAGGGCGCCAACGATCTGCTGAAGCCTGCGGACGTGGACGCCGCGTCCGATCTACTCAAGACGGTCGATTGCATGGTCCTCCAGTTTGAAATTCCGCTCGAGACTGTTTATTACAGCGTCGCGTTCGCCAGGCAGAACGGCATTCGCTGCATCGTTAATCCCGCTCCGGCGCAGCCGGTCGATTTGAATGCTCTGGCTGGGCTCGATTATTTCGTGCCCAATGAAAGTGAAGCCGAGACCATCACCGGAATGCCGGTGCACAAAGTTGAGGATGCAAAGAAATGCGCGGGAAGCTTGCTTTCAACGGGTGTGAAGCGGGTGATCCTTACGTTGGGAGCGAATGGCGCTCTATTGGCCGGCCGCGAAAGTATGGAACACGTTGCTGCGTTCAATGTGATGAGCATCGACAGCACCGGCGCGGGCGATGCTTTCATCGGCAGCTTTGCCGTGTTCCTCGGGGAGGGTGTGCCGGAGCGCGAAGCCGTTCGCCGCGCTAATCTGTATGCTGGGCTGTCGACCACCGGCGTAGGCACGCAGAAATCATTCTACGATCGCGCGCGTCACGACGCGGAATGGAGAGCACGTCGCGAAGCCTAACTCGACTTTGATACTCGACTGCTTAGACCTCACGAACAATTCAAAAGTGTGAACCACAGCGCGGAGCTTTTCGCGGGAGTGTTGTAGAATGCTTGCCTACAACGGCTTTTGCTCTTCTAACGCAGTCAACGCACAAGGAGTAACTTTTGAAGCCTAAGCCTTTAGCAACACTCTGCCTGGTCGCATTTTTCACGACGATGACCTGGGCGCAAAGCGAGACAATACTGTGGAATTTCAGCGACAGCAATGGCGACGGCAAAGCGCCATGGAGCAATTCTCTGATTTCCGACAGCAAGGGGAATCTTTACGGCGTGACGAACCAGGGAGGGACCAATTCCGCCGGCATGGTTTTTGAATTATCTCCCGATTCAAGCGGCGGCTACACCGAGACCATCCTTTACGACTTTAATCTTTACGGCACCGGTGACGGCTCCGGGCCTTATGGACGCCTGGTCTTTAATGATTCCGGAGATCTCATCGGCACGACCAGCGGGGGCGGCGCCAGTGGAGCGGGTACGGTCTACAAGTTAACGCCGAAATCTGGTGTCGGCTGGACCGAAAAGATAATTTACAGCTTCAGCATGAGCGGAGGCGATGGGCAATATCCGGCCGCTGGCGTCATCATCGGCAAAAACGGGGCTCTATACGGCACAACTGCGTTTGGCGGCGCCAATTCCTCTGGAGCGGTATATAAGCTGAGCGAGACAGCCAAGGGATTGACTGAAAGCGTGATCCATAGCTTCGGCGGTTCTGGCGACGGTTCCTATCCTTACGGCGGCCTCACGTTTGACAGTCTGGGAAATTTGTACGGCACAACTTCTATCGGAGGCGCGGTTGGATACGGCTCGGTTTACCGGCTCAAGCCCACGAAAAGCGGATGGACTGAAACTCTGCTTTATAGCTTCACTGACCAGAACGGCGATGGAAGCGGAATGTACTATGTCAACGTCGTCAGCGACGCGGCGGGAAACCTTTATGGCGCGACCGCATTTGGCGGGGCGAATACCACCGGCACAGTTTGGGAGCTGGTTTACTCGAAGACCACGAACAAATACTCCGAAAAAATACTCTACACATTCGGTGCAACCGGCAGTGGTGACGGAAACTATCCGTACGGCGGCGTGGTGATCGGTAAGCCGGGCACGCTCCTTGGCACAACCGAGGACGGAGGCACCTCCAACAGCGGCGTTGTCTATCGACTACAGCAGACTGGAAGCCAGTGGACGGAAACCATCCTGCACAATTTCAGCGGGGGCAGCGACGGTCAGTATCCATCCGCCAACCTGCTCCGCGATGTTCATGGGAACCTCTTCGGAATGGCGCAATACGGCGGAACCTCGAATGATGGCATCGTGTACTCAGTGAAACCGTAATGACATTTCGTCGATCCCTGCTTCTCGCTCTCGTGCTTCAGTTTCCTGCCCCTGCATTGCTTTGGTCGCAAGCGACACAACGCGTCGATCTCATCGTCACTGGTGGAACCGTTCTCACGATGAATGAAACTCGCGCTGTTTACGAGGATGGTGCCATCGCCGTAAAAGGTGACACGATTGTCGAGGTCGGCTCTAGCAACGAAGTTAAAACCAAGTATGTTGCCTCCCAAACCGTCGACGCCAGAGGCAAGCTGCTTCTGCCCGGATTCATTAACGGTCACACCCACGTTCCTATGACGCTCTTCCGCGGGCTTCACGATGATGTGACCCTCAACGATTGGCTCTACAAATACATCTTTCCCGCTGAGGCGAAGAACGTCAACGAGGAGTTTGTGCGGTGGGGAACGCGGCTGGCAGCAGCGGAGCAGATTCGCGGCGGGGTTACGACTTTCGCGGATATGTATTACTTCGAGGACGCAGTCGCCGAAGAAACCAAGTCCGCAGGAATGCGGGGCGTGTTGGGCGAGACGTTTATCGATTTCCCCGCGCCCGACAATAAGAGTGAAGCCGAAATGCTCGGTTACACAGAGAAGTTCCTGAAAAAATGGCACGGCGATCCACTGATTTACGCCGCGGTGGCGCCGCATTCGATTTATACGTGCTCGCAAAAGACGCTTCAGGACGCCGCGGCTCTGGCAAGAAAATATCACGCACCTATTCTGATTCACACGGGGGAAATGAAGAAAGAGTGGGACGACAGCGAGAAACAAAACGGAATGTCACCAGTGCAATACCTCGACAAGATCGGCATCCTAGGTCCCGATGTGGTGTCGGCACACTGTATTTATGTGGACGAGGCCGACCAGAAAACTCTGGCCCAGCGGCAAGTGGGCTGCATACACAACCCGTCGAGTAACATGATGCTGGCCAGCGGCGTTGCACCCGTGGCCGCGATGAGGACTGCGGGAGTGGCCGTCGGGCTTGGGACCGATGGGCCGGCCGGCAGCAACAACGATTTGGATTTGATGGAAGAGATGGATCTGGCGGCGAAGCTCGCAAAAATAACGAAAATGGATCCCCTCGCGTTGAATGCCAAAGCAGTAGTAGAAATGGCTACGATCGAAGGCGCCAGAGCTCTGCACATGGAGAAAGAGATTGGTTCGTTAGAAGCCGGCAAGAAGGCCGACTTCATCATTATCAGCCTGGACGAACCGAACGCTGTCCCGATGTATGACCTCTACGCGCAACTGGCGTACGCCTTGAAGGGCAGCGATGTGGAGACGGTGGTTATCGGCGGGCGCGTGGTCATGCGCGATCGAAAACTGCTGACCGTGAACGAAGAGGAAGTTATGGCGAAGGCGCGTGAGTACAAGAAAACTGTCGCTGCTTCGCTCGGTCTGCAATAAGCTCGGTCTGCAATAAGTAGACTTCATCGGATGCCTTGAGCAACAATCCATTGCCCCAGTTCACGCATGGCTGTTGAGTCTCCACGAAAAATCTTGACTTTACTTCGCTCCTACAGTTAGATGGTCGCGTTGTCATCCCGGACATTCAAAATGCTTTAGTAGGAAACGCGCGGATCCGTTCGCGACTCGACGGGGACCGCGAGGGAGAGATCAATGCTGACGAAGAAGGCCCTGCTTCTTGCGTTATGTTCTCTTGTGGTTCCCATCTGTCCACTTATGTACGGCCAGGCCAATGGCAGTTTCTCGGGCACGGTTACAGATAAGACTGGATCTGTAGTCTCAGGAGCAACGGTAAGAGCCACGCTGCAGGCCACAGGCGCAGCCCGCGAGTCGAAGACCGATGATTCAGGACATTACCTCATGCCCTTGCTGCCCATCGGGGATTATACGATTCGGGCGGAATTCCAGGGTTTCCAGCCCGCCGAGCAGAAAGATGTTCGATTACAAGTGGATGAGCATCGCGAACTAAATTTCACACTCGCTCCAGCCTCAGTCACCGAGAAAGTTGAAGTAAGCGCGACGGAAGTCGCGGTGGAGACGGCGAATCCTACGCTGGGACAAGTCATCACTCCCAGCAAGTGGCCCAGCTTCCCTTGAATGGCCGTAACTTCGTGCAACTGGCGACCCTGACGCCGGGAACAACGGCATCAACCAACCCAAAAAGTTTTTTCAATGGCGCCGCCAGCAGCGAAGCCTCGACGCGTGGATCGTTTTCGCTTTCGGTGGGTGGCTCTCGCGAACAGGAGACCGACTGGATGCTCGACGGCAACGACAATAATCAGCTGGATGAAGGCGGCATCGCTATTTTCTCCCAACTCGACGACGTCCAGGAGTTTAAGGTCCTAACCTACAACTACTCGGCGGAATATGGAGAGCGCGCCGGCCCCACGGTGCTGGTCACGACCAAGTCAGGATCGAACCAATGTCACGGAATCGCTGTTTGAGTATCTTCCGGAACACCGAGCTTGACGCACGCAATATTTCGCTCACGAGCCAAAACAAGTTTAATCTGAATCAATTTGGCGGATCATTAGGCGGTCCGATCCAGAAGGACAAAACGTTTTTCTTTCTCGATTATCAGGCCAAGATGCAGCGTCTAGGCGTACCGTTCACCGGTCTGGTTCCGACCACCGCCATGACAACTCCCGACGCCGCCGGCGACTACAACTATAACTTGGATCCGTTCGGCAACCCGCGCGGATCGAGTGCCTTTCCGAATCTCACCAACCCGTATTCTCAATCGCCCTTCCAGTGCGTGCCCGGTACGACGATCCCGAGCCCGTTAATGTCGATGGAAGCCAGCCTGCGGGTTCCGTCTGCAACACAATTCCGGCGGCCTTGGTGAATTCCGCCGGCGCAAAGGCGATTCAGCTGTACCCTACACCCAACGCCGCTAACCTGGCTTCGGGTTTCAACTACGTCAACCAGCCGGTCAGGAAACTCAACGAGGGGACGGGCGACATCCGGGTCGATCACAATTTTTCCACCAAGGATTCGATTTTTGGCCGCTTCAGCTACGATCAGGCAACGAACTTTATGCCGGGAGGTTCGCCAACCTGGTCTGAAGTCAACGCCTTTGGCAGCAACCAGTACATCAACAATCACGGGCGCAATGCCGCGGTGTCGGAGACGCACCTTTTCTCTGATCGCACCATCAACCAGGTCAGCTTCGGATTCAGCCGGATTTTCAACCATATTCTCTCGTTCGGCACTGGCTCGTGCGAAGCCTCAATCATCGGCATTCCCGGCGCTAACTTAGGAAGCCACTGCGATAGCGTTACCGGTTACCCCGCGGGCCTGAACCAGTCCAACAAAGACTGCATCAGTTGTGGCCTTACTTCCTTCCAGATGACCAACTACATGTCACTGGGAGATCGTGGATACGCACCCTACCAGGGTGGAACTAATGTCTACTCCGCTTCCGACACGCTGGACCTGATTCGCGGCAAACATAACATCAGGTTCGGAGCAACCTACCGCGCCGAGGAAATGAACATACGGAATAACGCCTTCCAGGACGGTTTCGTTACCGAGGTCGGCGCATTCTCAACGACTGGCGACAATATGAGTGACCTCCTGCTGGGAAGTATGGGGGCGTTTGCGGCTCATGATCAGACGTTCCTTGGGGGTACGGTCGGTCGTCGCGAGAAATTGATTCGCCCGTTTGTCCAGGATGATTGGCGCGTAACCTCGAATATGACATTCAACATCGGACTTGCCTGGGCCTTGGCTACCCCCGAAACTGAAGTCCAAAATCGCCAGGCAAACTTCGATGTTCAAAACCTGAGATGGTATGTGCCGGCGGGGAGTCCCGGGCTGGCTGGCTGTACCACCTGCATCAGTTCCGACAACCGTGCCGGCATTCAGTTTCAGAAAGGCGCTGTGGAACCGCGCCTCGGATTTGCCTGGAAGCCGACGAGTAGCGACAAGGTTGCAATCCGCGCGGGTTACGCGATATTCCACGACTCCGCATGGAATCAGGGCGGGCAAGGTTTGTGGCAGAACCCGCCATATTATGCGGAAGTGGATCCGGCGACGGGCTTTTGTCCAACTTTCGGCGCCACGGGGTGCGGTCTCTCGAATGGTTTCCTTCTCAAGGCCGGTACTCCTTCGACGGCGACGGTTCCGGGCGGTGCTGTCTTCAACGCACCGGTCAATCCCAGTTCTTACACTGGAACCATTCAGTCCATGAATCGTAACTTCGTACAAGGCATGGTTCAGCAGTACAACCTCAACGTCGAATACCAGATGCCTGGTGATATCGTGTTGACCACCGGATACGCCGGTTCGCATAGCACTCGGATCCTGGTAAGCCAGGTGAATGAGAACATAAGCTCTCCGTCCGCCTGTGGTGTGGTACCCGGTTACACGTTGGGCTGCGGCTTTCCATCCTTCCCTTATGCAGCGCCGTTCCAGGCGGTTGACAGCAACAACAGCGAGGGCTCAGCCCGTTATGATTCTCTCCAGATCAAGGCCGAGACTAAGAACGTACACCACGGGCTCTACGCTTTGCTGGGCTACACGTGGTCCCGCACCTTCGATTCCGGTATGCCTGACGGTCTGGGCAGTAATCCAGGCGCACTTTACTGGCCTCTGCCCGGAGCCCAAGGTCTTGATTGGAGTTTGTCTCAGCTGAACCTCAACGACGTTTTTACCGCCAGTGTCTTGTACGAGCTGCCCTTCGGCAAGGGCAAGCAATTTGGCAACAATTGGAACGGGGCTACCAACGCGGTGTTGGGAAATTGGGAAATAAACGTGATTGAAAGGGCCGAATCTGGTTTCCCGCTGTTCGTGGTCGATAGCGCCGATGAGTCTGGCGTCTTTTTCATGTACAACGGACTCGTTGTGCAGCGTCCTAACCAAGTCGGCAATCCGAACCAGGCTGGGCAAATCGCAGCTAATCCAACCTGCATTGCGCCGGCCAAAATCCACACCCTTGCCAATTGGTTTAATCCTTGCGCTTTCGAGAAAGCCCCGGCTGGAGAGCTGGGAGACGCTGCTCGTGCGCCCGTTTCCGGACCTCGTTATGTGGACACCGATTTTTCAGTGATCAAGCATTTCCCGCTCCCCTGGGAGAACATGGGATTGGATTTCCGCGCGGAGTTCTTCAATCTCTTTAATCATCCTCACTTCTTCTTGCCGGGTCTCGCCGGTACGGGAGAGCAGGACATCAACACGCCCAGCAGTTTCGGCGTAATCAGCCAGACAATTAATCAGACAACAAACGACGCGCGCTCGATCCAGTTTGCTCTGAAGCTGAGGTTTTAGAGCGCGCTAAGTTGTCTCGATTTCAATGCAGAGGATGTAGTTGCCGTGAGCGGATGCGGTTCCCGTTCAGAGCGCAGCCGAGACGCCACGAGTGGGATATTGTAGACACCCAAGCAAAACGACGAGCCGCGTCATCTGTTCGTAGCTCTCCGCGATGCCCACTGGAGAGATGCGCGCACCGGGGAAAATCATGCCGAGGTACAGGCGCGGTATCGTGTGCAAAGCGTAAAGTCGCAGCCGAAGGGCGTTGTTGACCAGCTTCTCGGCCGCTTCGGCGGTCGCGGGATCCGAACTGCGACGTCCCGCATCAGCCAACCGAAGCAGGACCCCTGCATTCTGAGCGGCACACGAGACATACTCAACGGCCGCGCGCAGGCGTTCGCGTTGAATCTTTCGAAATTCGGCTGGCGCAAGGTTCGCGCGTAGAAACTCCTCCTCGCCGGGATCAACCAGGTTTCGGAATGCCTCCACGTCGACTGCGCGGACGTGCTCAGTGGGATTCTCCAAGACGCTGAGATTGAGTTTGCGGCCTCTTGTCAGTCTGACCAAGAGCAAAAGCGCAAGGAAGGCAATCGATGCGAGGATCAGTGCAATAATCATTGGTGTAAGAGACGCTCCAATTCCTGGTTCCAAATTTCCAGGTCGTACTTAGGCAATTCGGGCGACCTGTTTGTGGGGTATTGCGGTCTCCGATCTTCTGCCGCCAGATAAAAGATCCAGATCAACACACAGCAATTATAGGTGGCCATAGCGAAAAGGTTGACCGCTATATTGCCGAAAGCTCCAAGATGAAGCCAAATTGCAGACGTCGCTAACTCCACGCTGGCCAAGATTCCCAAGCCCAAAGCGATGCCGAAGGCGTGGCTACGCCACGGTAGTACAAAATACTTCGAGAACCAGAAGAGCGATATCAGCAAGCCGCATTGCAATACGCTCACCGTCCGATCTAGAACGTACGTAATCCTCACCAGGAAATCAGCGCCATTTCCCGGTGCCGAGATCGCCAACCCAACGGCAACCATGAGCATCACTACAATCGTCCCACGAAGCAACAGTTGGCGAGCTCCATCAAGCGTAGGATACCGCAGAAAAAAGTGTCCGAACAGTTCGTGAATGACGCTGAAGCGGACCGCCGTGCTGAGGGCTAGCCCGACCGAGTAGACACGTGTATAGGCTTCTCCAAATTGGAGATGGGACTGCGATATCGCAAAAAGTACAACAAACTGCAAAATCTCAAACGCTGTATACAAAAAGAACATCGGAAACTGCCGATGCAACCTGCGACGCACCATGACCAGCAAAATAATCCCCTGCAGCGCGTGAGGGGTGACCCACAGGCAATACCAAAGCAGGCGCAAAGGAGTCATGGGCTACCGCGCAAGATGTTACACCTTCTTGCAGCAGCCCACAACAACACTTTTGGCGAAGTCTCACCGCCCCGTTAAGAGCACAACCACGCCGGGGGGAGGACCGTTGGGGTTACCGTCGGGTGACTGTGGCACGGGGAACACAATCGGCGGAGGACCATTCGGGTTGCCGTCAGTGCCGCCGCCAGGCGTTGCCATGAGAGCTCCTGGTACGGAAACAGTGGTCAGAAATAGCGCAACAGCCAACCAACGAGGGGACATTTTCACGATGTAGATTCCTTTCGAGTGTGGGAATACTTCGTGATAATGTATTGGCGAAAGCTATTTGGAACAGAGTACCCAAGTAATTCTCTATTTCCAAAAACGTAACAACACATAACAATGACGCTGCATTCGGCACTGGAAGACCTGCAGGAAACCACGCTGAGAGCCTTCGCAGGCTGCCTCAACCGGCTGGAATATCTTTCAGGTTTGCGGGATAACGGCGGTAACTACGAGCACTGGGGCCTGGCTCGCGTCTATGGAGACTTGGCAGCCAAAAGAGCGCTCGCGCGAGCCCACCGTTCGCTACTCTCCAAGGTTCTGGCGATGCCGATCCGTAGCTTAGTCGAAGATGTGAAACAATCCAGCGAAGTGGCCGGAATTGCACCTGCCGCCTACGTGGAACGACTTGCAACAACCAGACCCTGAATCTTCTGCCCCACGGACCTGGTGCGGGATCGGCGCGCCACCTCAGTTCAGTACTTCACGCGCTTTCAAGCTTGTTGAAGAATCCAAAAGCGGGCGCCAATCCCCCAGCCTGATGGCAACTCCTACAACTTGACCAATGATCTCTGCCTCTTGCGGATAGCGTAATGCGCGCGCGGCGACCGGTGATAGCGGGTGGGGCTGCAGAATAATCTCCTCCCGCGTCATCGTGCACCAGCAGCAGGTGTGGCCGTCTCGGGTTTCCACGAAGTAGATCGGGCGCTCGTATTCCGACCTCCAACCCCCTTCTTCTGCCTTGTTCTTCGATTCATCGATTTGCACAAAACTGCCGGGCGGCAAAATCGGATACATGGTCAAATCGTCGCTGCCAATGTAGCCATAGGTGTACTGGCAGGTGGCAAATTGCGCCAGGTATGCGAGCGGAACCTGGCCCCACTGTTCGACCATGCGTCCAAAGTTCACCGTGCGCCGGGGATCGAAGCTGGGATCAAGTCGAACCGGCATGTTAATACTGGAAAGATTCGCCAAGGCTTCAGAAACATGCGATTTCGGTGGAATGACGAAGTCCAGATCGGTCGCCATCCCATTCAAATCGACGCCGTACCAGCCCAGCAGTTCGCGGATATCTCTGCGATAGATCACGGCCAGCGAATACAAACGGTAGATGCTGGGGATCACTCCTTTTGTCTCAACATCCGAAAGTCGACTCGGGGGAATGGCGAATTCGTCATTCGCACGTTTCTGCGCGATCCGTGCGCTGGCGTTTTCAACATCCCGCATGGTCAATCCCAGTTGCTCGCGCAACACGCGCAAGTTCTGTCCGCCTGGAAACATTTGCCCCCTCCGCTATCCACACAAGTAATGTAATAATAGCAACTTAGCGGCATATCCGGTATCAGGAATTTGCATTTATTATTGCGCTAAGCCCCGCTGGTACTGAAGCTTAAGAAGGTCAGTTCCGGGGATCGCTGTTTTGTTCTGAATTCGTAAATAATCCGAGCGAGTGTCGCGCCTGTCGCGCGCTCGCTAAAGCGCCCATGCTTAACGTGCGTTTTCTGCAAACGGAGTCCAGCTATGCGGTAGCAACAGATAAGAAAAGGGCTGGCCTGAGAGCCAGCCCTACCATCAATTGCAATCAAATCAATCAGCGGCAGCAGCGCTATCTACGGCTTCCACCAGAGGCATCGATACCAGATGTTCGCTTATGAACCAGACCTGCAACTCATTGGTCCGCAATACATCACTGACGACTACATCGTTGGTGCCATCATCCCCCAAGGTGGAAGCCAGTTTCGCCAGTTCCCGGCAGTCGCGAATGATGATCTGGTGCGCGTCCAGCAACCGGGAAAGTTGCACCGGAACCTCCTCCCTGCCCTTGGGCGGCCGCTCGATTCGGGTAGTTTCCGCCACATCGTGGGCCATTGCTATGCTGAGACCGCCGAGCAATTGAATCCGCTCAGCGATGGTGTCGACAAGCTCCGACTGCTCACCGAAATGCTTGTCGAAAAGCAGATGAAGCTGATAGAAAGTCGGACCGGCGACCTGCCAATGAGATTTCTTGTACAGATCGCGCAGGGTCATGGTGTCGGCGAGTAGTATGATTGAGTCGTTCCGTCATTTCCAGACGTACCGGCTCTTCCAGTTCCAAAGGCAAAGCATGGCTCACGGTGCCATACTCTTGAATTTCGCTCGCCCTTTGGTGAATGTGCGGCTGGGCATTAAGTTTTGCAGCAGGTTTTTTCGCCATGGGGAAGTCTCCTGTTTAATTACGAATTCAATGCATCGTTGTCGTGTTTGCTTCTGCCTGACTTGGATGCAGCCTGTAAGCTGTAAACGTATTGCGACGGCAATAAAGTGAAACTCTAGGTCTCAACTCGCTAGTATGGATGTTTCCGACGAACCGGAGGATTCCTGTTTCAGCACAAAATATACTCCGCAGGTCATCTGCTCAGAAAGTCGGCCCAGCAAAATTCTCCGCGATTGTCTATCATGGAATATTCCTATTCGACAGATGGAGAACTTGACGTGGCTGAGACTCAGACGAATGGATTGGAAGTGCTCGAGACTCGGGAGTGGCTCGATTCCCTCGACTATGTGTTAGCCGAAGGCGGCCCAGAGCGCGCCGGACGCTTACTGCAGCAGTTATCGTTACACGCCAAGCGGGCTGCCGGGAGTGAACCTCCCCTTCACAGCGACGACGCCCTATCAGAACACCATTCCATCAATTCAGCAGGCGCCGTTTCCCGGCAGCCAGGAGATGGAGCGTCGCATCAAGAGCTTGGTGCGCTGGAATGCGCTGGCCATGGTAGTGCGCGCCAACAAGCTGCAGGAAGGCATCGGCGGGCATATTTCGACCTTCGCCTCGGCGGCAACTCTTTACGAGGTCGGCTTTAACCATTTTCTGCGCGCCCAAACCGAAACCGGCGACCGCGACCTCGTCTATTTCCAGGGGCACGCGGCGCCCGGCATATATGCTCGTGCGTATCTGGAAGGCCGCATCCCTAAACAGAAACTGGAGAACTTTCGCCGTGAACTGATGCCCGGCGGCGGCCTGTCCTCTTATCCCCATCCGTGGCTGATGCCTGATTTCTGGGAGTTCCCCACAGTTTCCATGGGATTGGGGCCGATCCAGGCGATTTACCAGGCGCGGTTTATCCGTTACCTGGAGAATCGCGGATTGAAGTTGTCCACCGATGGCAAAGTGTGGGCCTTCCTGGGCGACGGTGAAATGGATGAGCCCGAGTCACTCGGCTCCATCACGCTGGCTTCGCGGGAACGACTCGACAATCTGATTTTTGTCGTGAACTGCAATCTGCAGCGTCTGGACGGCCCGGTGCGCGGCAACGGCAAGATCATTCAGGAACTGGAAGCCATTTTCCGCGGCGCTGGCTGGAACGTGATCAAAGTGATTTGGGGCGGCGATTGGGACAGCCTTATCCGCAACGATCGCGATGGGCTGCTGGTCAAGCGCATGGGCGAGATCGCCGACGGCCAATATCAGAAATACTTTGTCGAGAGCGGCTCCTACTTCCGGCAGAACTTCTTCGGCACCGATCCCCGCTTGCTCAAGATGGTCGAGCATCTCTCCGACGAACAACTCGCGCGTATGCGGCTCGGCGGCCACGATCCTATAAAGGTCCACGCCGCTTACAAAGCTGCGGTCGAGAACGTCGGCTCGCCAACCATCATTCTCGCCAAGACCATCAAGGGCTATGGCCTGGGCGAAGCAGGCGAAGGCAAGAACATTACCCATCAGCAGAAAAAGCTCAATGATGATGAGCTGGAAATGTTCCGCTCGCGTTTCGGGATTCCGATTCCCGACGACGAACTCCACAACGCCCCGTTCTATCGCCCCGCGGACGACAGCGCGGAAATCACCTACATGAAGGAGCGGCGCAAGCAACTCGGCGGCTATCTCCCGGAACGCAAGATGCGAGCCAAACCGATTAGCCCGGTCTCGGAATCGCACTTCGAGGAATTTTACAAAGGCACTGAGGGCCGCGACGTTGCCACGACCATGGTCTTCGTCCGCCTGCTGGGAAAACTGCTGCGCGATCCCGAGATCGGCAAGCTCATCGTGCCCATCATTCCCGACGAAGCTCGCACCTTCGGCATGGAAGCTCTGTTCCGGCAGGTCGGGATTTACTCCAGCGTCGGCCAACTTTATGAGCCGGTCGACATGGACACTCTGCTCTACTACAAAGAAGCCAAGAACGGACAGATCCTCGAGGAAGGCATTACCGAAGCTGGTTCGATGTGCTCATTCATCGCGGCGGGTACGGCATATGCGAATCACGGAATCAACACGATTCCGTTCTTCATTTATTACTCGATGTTCGGCTTCCAGCGTATCGGCGATCTGATCTGGGCCGCGGCCGATATGCGCACGCGCGGCTTCCTGATCGGAGGCACCGCCGGCCGCACTACGCTTGCCGGCGAGGGTTTGCAGCACCAGGACGGCCACAGTCACGTGCTGGCACTTTCCGTGCCAAATCTCCTGGCTTACGATCCCGCCTTCGCCTACGAAATCGCCGTGATCATTCAGGACGGCATCAAGCGAATGTATGTGGATCAGGAATCCATCTTCTATTACTTGACCGTCACCAATGAGCCACTGCCCATGCCCGAGATGCCGCATGGCGCAGAAGTCCGGGACGGCATCCTGAAAGGTCTGTATCGCTTCAGAGCCTCCGACAAAGAAGGACGCCAAGCTCCGCGCTCAGCTCTTTGGCAGCGGAACCATCATGTTCGAAGTGCTCAAGGCGCAGGAGATTTTGGAAGAGAAGTACGGAGTCGCTGCGGATGTCTGGAGCGTGACCAGCTACAAACGCCTTTATCGCGATGGCAACGACTGCGAGCGCTGGAATATGCTGCATCCGCGCGAGGCTCCCCGCGTGCCATTTGTTGCGCAGTGCCTAAAAGACGCACCGGGAGTCTTCGTCGCAGCATCGGATTATATGAAGGTGCTTCCGGAATCGATCGCGCAGTGGGTGCCGCGGCCGCTAACGGCTTTGGGCACGGATGGCTTCGGCCGTAGCGAGAGTCGAGCTTCGCTTCGTGACTTCTTCGAAGTGGACGCGAAACACATCGTGCTGGCGACGCTGACTGCGCTGGCGCGCGATAAACAAATCGCTCCGGAGACACTCCAGAAAGCAATCAAAGACCTGGGCATCGATCCGGAAAAATCGAACCCGGCCATCGCTTAGTAGCGCCGCCAAAATATACGGAGAACAAGTCAAAGTGACAGAATTCAAACTACCGGAACTCGGCGAAAACATCGACCAGGGGGACTTGGTCCGCTTGATGATTTCGCCAGGCACTACCATCAGCGAAGGTCAAGCTGTGATGGAATTGGAAACCGACAAGGCAGTGGTCGAAGTACCCTCCACCGTAAGCGGCGTCGTAAAAGAGATTCGCGTTAAAGAAGGCGAGAAGATCAAAGTTGGCCAGGTGATCTTCACCTTCGAGAACGGCGCGGGCGGAACTGTGGTGCGGGCGCCCTCGCCCGTGAAAGAGTCCGCGAAAGAACCCAAAGCCCAGCAAGCCGCTGCCTCAGCTTCAGGCGCAAAAGCAACTCCGGTCGAAGCTACCAGCTCAAACCTCAGCGCCAACAGTACCAGAGAGAGCGGCGCGTTATTGGCTCGCCTGCAACCGCCGGTTCGACCGAATTCAAATTGCCTGAACTCGGAGAAAATATTTCCCAAGGCGATCTCGTGCGCCTCATGATTTCTCCCGGCGCAAAAGTCTCCGAAGGCCAGCCGGTGATGGAGCTGGAGACCGATAAGGCAGTGATCGAAGTTCCTTCTTCGATCAGCGGAATCATCAAAGAAGTTCGAGTAAAACAAGGCGAGAAGATTAAAGTCGGCGACGTCATCTTCACGCTCGAAGGCGCGCCCGCACCTCAAGCGCAGAAACCCAAGCACGCCCCAGTTGAGCACGTCTCCGGACAACATGGAGCGCGTCTCGCTTTCCAGGCTGCCATTCACGCGGAGGGAAAAACCGAAGAACAAGCCCTGCCGCCTGATCAACCGCAATCGTTTCTTCCCAGCTTCGCCATGCCGGCGCAGCTCGAAAAAGTGGCGGGCAGTGAGCATCGCGAGCCGGTTCCCGCGGCCCCGCACGTCCGCCGCTTGGCGCGCGAACTCGGCATCGACATTCACAACGTGAAAGGTAGCGGACCTGGGGGGCGCATCAGCGAAAACGACGTCAAGGCGTACTCGAAGTCGCTGCTCGCCTCCATGGCGGCTGCCCAAGCGCCACACGGAACTCAATTCGCTCAACCAGAATTGCCGGATTTCACCAAGTGGGGCAAGGTCGAGCGCGTTTCGATTCGAGGTGTCCGCCGCAAAACCGCCGAACATTTGTGGCAGGCCTGGACCACCGTCCCTCACGTCACGCAGAACGATAAAGCCGACATCACGGAACTCGAGCACCTGCGCGCGCGCTTCGCTCCGAAAGCCGAAGAAGCCGGTGGCAAGATGACAGTCACCGCCATCGCACTAAAGGTGTGCGCGTCCGCGCTGAAAATCTTCCCCCAGTTCAATGCCAGCATCGACCTCGCGAAAGACGAAATTGTTTACAAGCAATACATCAACGTCGGCGTTGCGGTTGATACCGACCGCGGTCTACTTGTCCCCGTCATTCGCGACGTCGATAAAAAGAACATCGTCGAGCTCGCCGCTGAACTGACACAGCTTTCCCGCAAGGCGAAGGACAAGAAACTTACTCTCGCGGAGATGGAAGGCGGCACTTTCACCATCACCAACCTCGGCGGAATCGGTGGCACTGGCTTCTCTCCCATCGTGAATTATCCCGAGGTCGCGATCCTTGGTCTTTCGCGTTCCAGTATGGAGCCAGTGTGGCTCAACGGAAAATTCGAACCGCGGCTGGTGCTGCCCGTGTCATTGTCGTACGACCACAGGTTGATCGACGGCGCAGACGCAGCCCGCTTTCTGCGCTGGATCGCGGAAGCCTTCGAGCAACCGTTCTTGCTGTCCGTGCAGGGATGAGGTTTTGGTTTTCGAATTCAGCTCGGAAAATATTCCGGATGCGAAATATCCCGGTTGTTCTTATCTTACTGATCGCACTGCCCGCACTCGCTTTCAGGAAGCCGGTCGAGATTCCATTGAGCATCAGCCCCGAAGGTTTTGTGACTGTCCCCGCCACCTTAGGTGGAACACTTTCTGCGCACGTAATCTTTGATACGGGCGCTGGCATGGACGTCCTCGCGCCCAGCGTAGTCGAAAAGCTGCATGGCACGCCTGCGGGTAGGTTCACAGCCTTCCGCATGTGGGGTGATCGCCTCGACGTTCCACTGTTCACTGTCTCCGAGATTTCCGTCGGGCCGGTAGTCAGGAGCAATGTCCTCGTGGGCGCATGGGATATGCTTGACCAGTTGCACCTTGAGGGCATCGTCTCGGTCAGCGATTTCCGCCAGCAGCCCTTTACTCTCGACTTCGTCAACAAAGTCATGGTGTTCGAAACTGCCAAGTCCCTGACGCAACGGCGCAGGACAGGAAAGACATCTCCGCTGAAGTTCGACGAGCAGCGTGGCATTACGCTCGTCCTCTTCGCAGACTTTTTGATAGGCAATCAGCCCGGCCAATGCGAAATCGACACAGGCAGCCAGAACGCAACCGTAGCGACACGGTTCATGGCACCGCTTGCCATCGACAAAGACGGAAAAGATGTGAAGAAGCGGGAGCAGAAGAACTCCGACGGGGTAACTACCGTTCGTTATATGACGACTCTGCCGAAGATCGCCCTCGCGGCTGCACCCGAGATCGCGATTGCGAACGCACCCACAACCTTCGCCGACATAATTTACGATTGCGTGGTCGGCCTCGACTTTTGGCTGGGGAAGGTCCTCACGATTGATATCTCCGGCCGGCAGCTGATTGCATCCGATTCGTCGCTATCGCGGTGAGTATTTTTAAAATAAAGTAAAGAGCGAGAACAATGGCGGACAGCACCGGCTTACACATCGCATGATCGGCGGAGGACCCGGCGGCTACGCGGCTGCCTTCCTAGCCGCGGACCTCGGAATGACAGTCACGCTAATCGACCCAGAAATAAATCCCGGCGGCGTATGCCTATACCGCGGCTGCATCCCGTCGAAATCACTCCTTCACGTTGCCAAGCTGATCGATGAAACCCGGCACGCAAAAAACTGGGGAATCGACTACGCCGACCCGAACATCGACTTACCGCGCCTGCGTTCCTGGAAAGAAGGCGTAGTCAAGAAACTGACTGGCGGCTTGGGCGTGCTTCGAAACAAAGGAAGGTCGAATACATTCAGGGCGAGCCGCATTTCGAGAACTCGACCACGTTGCGTGTCAGCCGCACAAACGGCGGCGAAGATTCTCTCACTTTCGACCGCATCATTATCGCCACCGGCTCGCGGCCTGCCATCATTCCCAGCCTCAAACTAGAAACCCCGCGCATGATGGATTCAACATCCGCGCTAGATCTGACCGAAGTGCCCCGGCACCCTGCTAGTCATCGGCGGCGGCTACATCGGCCTCGAACTCGGCACCGTCTACGCTGCGCTCGGCTCCAAAGTGTCGGTCGTCGAGATGCTGCCCGGACTTTTCCCCGGAGCTGACCGCGACCTTGTCCTGCCGCTGCATAAGCGCATGGAAGAGGTTTTTGATGCAATCCTCCTCAACACAACCGTCGCCGCCGTGAAAGAAGAATCCAATGGAATCCGCGTCACCTTCGACGGTCCCGAAATAAAAGAGCGCGAAAAGCTGTTCGACAAAGTTTTGGTTTCGGTGGGACGCAAGCCCAATTCCGAAATCCCCGGCCTGGAGAAAACTCAGGTCAAAGTCGGCCCTCGCGGATTCATCCAAGTCAACAAGCAACTCCAGACAGACGATCCCGTCGTCTATGCCATCGGCGACGTTGTAGGCGAGCCTATGCTAGCCCATAAAGCCTCGCATGAAGGACGCACCGCGGCAGAAGCTATCGCCGGGCATAAAGTCGCATTCGAACCCAACGCAATTCCAGCCGTCGTCTTTACCGATCCCGAATCGCATGGTGCGGCCTCACCGAAACCCAGGCACAAAAAGATAATCGCGAAATCAAAGTCGCCCGGTTTCCCTGGGCCGCCTCGGGACGCGCTATGACCATCGACCGAACCGAAGGCATGACCAAGCTGCTCATCGATCCGCAAACAGAACGCGTGCTAGGTGTCGGGATTGTCGGCGCAGGCGCGGGAGAACTCATCGCCGAGGGAGTGCTCGCCATGGAAATGGGCGCGCTCGCCAAGGACATTGCGCTCACCATCCATCCTCACCCCACGCTCTCGGAGACGATAATGAATTCGGCCGAAGTTTTCTTCGGCACTGCCACGGATATGTATCGACCCAAACGCTAGTGATCGACCTCATCCGTTACCGGATCTGCTCGCGCAGCTGCGGCCGTTCTCCGCGATCTCTGCATTTACGATTTTGTTCGACAATCGCGTAACATTCCGCGATCTCACTTTCTGCGTCAGGCATTCGCTGGGCGGCATTTGCGACGCTCTCTCTCGGAGAAGGAACCATGTCTTCTTTGTTTAAACGAGTTCATTGGCTCCTCTTGTGCGTAACCGTTTCCGTGGCCGCCGCCGGACAGCTACTTCCAGCGCAGCTGGGCAAGTCCGCGACCGAGGCCGCGACCCAGCCCGCATCGGACCCGCTGGGCCGCGATACTCCTGGCGGCACCGTCTACGGATTCCTGCAGGCAGCCCAGGCGGGGAATTACTCCATCGCTGCGCAGTATCTGCAGATGAGCAATGCCAAACGCGCAGAACAAGGTGAAGAACTCGCGACCAAGCTGAATGAAGTAATGAATCGAGCCTTCTCCGGCAACCTCAGACTGATCAGCAATCGACCCGAGGGAGATTCCGCAAGAAGGAGTTTCTTCAGAGCAGCAGCGCATCGGAGTCTTGTCCGCCGGAGACGTTGATGCTGACCTCACCCTCGACCACGTCCACGATCCCGGCGGAGGGCGAATCTGGTTGATCTCCTCCGAAACTCTGGCCAAAGTACCCGACCTCTACGACCGGCTCGAGGTACACCAGTTCGAAGCCCATCTCCCCAACTTCGTAGTGCGCTTGCAGTTCTTAGGATTACCCGCGTGGCAGTGGCTCGCGATCTTGTTGGCCATACCGCTCGCCGCAGCCTTGGGATGGCTATTGGTCTCGATCGTTCGACTCTCCGGCAAATTGCGCAGAGGCCAGCCGCCTCGGACGGCATGGCAATCGATCTCCCGTCCTCTGTGGCTTTTATTCGGCGCTGTAATTCACGTTCTTTGCGTCCGACGGCTTGGCCTGCCGCTCCTGCAGCGCCACTATTACCAACTGGTAATGGGGGTGGTGTTCATTGTCGGATGGAGTTGGCTGCTCTGGCGAATCCTGCAACAAGTGGCGCAACGGTTGCGTGCGCGCGCCATCTACTCGGGACGCAACGGCACCGGATCTCTCTTGCTCCTCGGCGAGCGTGTTCTCAAAGCTGTAATTTTCATCGTTGCCGTCTTTGTCATACTCGGCTCTCTCGGCTTCAACATGACCACCGCCCTCGCCGGACTGGGCATCGGTGGAATCGCCATCGCCTTTGCTGCTCAGAAAACCCTGGAGAATCTTTTTGGCGGAGTCTCCCTGCTTGGCGATGAAGTCATCCGCGTGGGCGACGTATGTCGTTTCGGCGACAAGACCGGCACAGTCGAAGACATCAGTCTGCGCTCCACTCGCATTCGCACTCCCGAAAGATCCGAGCTTTCCATTCCCAACGGGACGCTGGCGACGATGAACGTCGAGAACTTGAGCCGACGCGATAAAATCCTTTTCAACACCAAGCTGGGCCTGCGCTACGAAACATCGGCCGACCAACTGCGTTACGTGCTGGCCCAAATTCGCCGCTTGCTCTATGAGCATCCCAAAGTCGAAACCGCCGGTGCGCGCATCCGGTTCATTGGATACGATAACAACTCCCTTACTCTGGAAGTGTTTTGTTACGTGCTGACCAGGGACAATAACGAGTTTCTCGCCATACAGGAAGATCTTCTGCTGAGAATCATGGACATCGTCGAAGCATCGGGCACTGGCTTTGCCTTTCCCTCCCGCACCCTCTATCTGGGCCGCGACACCGGTTTGAACAAAGAGAAAGCCACTGCTATCTCGCACGAGGTGCAACAATGGCGCGAGAATAGCAAGCTGCCCTTTCCCGACTTCGCGTCTTCCGACATTTCCGAGTTTAGTAATTCCTTGCCCTACCCAGAGCCGGACTCGGCACTGAGAAGCAAGAAATAGAAATGAAGAGGAGAAAATGCAAACAAGACCGCCTTCGTTTGACGCTTCTGGCCACAGCCATCGTGTGCGTCGCGGTTCCACTTCGTTCAGAGGAGATCTCAATGCAAAACGCTACAGCTAAAACATCTCTTGCAGTTGCTCCCGCGTGGATGAGCGACTCGACCGCCAAGCTGCAAAGCGAACTGACCTCCAAGTACGGCGCACAACAAAAACTTCGTCTCGAACGTGGTCTCCGCCAGGTGGCCGAGTTTTGGCACGCCGACGATGGCGATGCGGCCGTCTTCGAGGACTTCGTCCGCACCAACTTCGCCGGCGATCAGACCACCCTCGACACAATGTTCAGCCGTTTCCAGAGCCTGCTCGAACAACTCGACGGCCACATGCATGAGATCAATCGCGAGTTCAATCAGCAATCTGATCTCGATCTTGGCCCGGTGCTTCCCTTCGACGAAGTATTCGCTGGCTACGATCCTTCCGCGCACGTCCTCGATGACTTCTTCAATGACAAACTGGCATTCACGGTTCTGATGAACTTCCCCCTCACCACGCTCGACGAACGACTGAAAGAGGGGCCAACCTGGACGCGCCGCCAGTGGGCCGAAGTTCGCCTCGCGCAACGTTTTGATAAGCGCATCCCGGCAGACGTCAACCTTGCCATCTCTCAAGCTGCAGCCCAGGGCGGACAATACATCGCACAATACAACATCTGGATGTACCACTTGGTCGATTCCCAGGGCCAACGACTTTTCCCGCCCAAAATGCGCCTGCTAAGCCACTGGAACCTGCGCGATGAAATCAAAGCCGACTATTCTGACGCACAGAGCGGCCCCGCAAAGCAGCGTATGATTCAGCAGGTAATGGAGCGCATCGTCACGCAGACGATTCCGCAAGCCGTGATCAACAATCCCGCCGTGGACTGGAATCCGTACACCAACGAGGTCAAGCCCACAGCGGAAAAAGATTCGGATGCCGCGCACCAGCAACTCGCCGATCACAAATGCGCCTGAGCCTGACACCCGCTACGCCACGTTGCTGAGGGATTTCCAGGCTGCACGCAAAGCCGATCCGTACTCTCCGACCGCACCTACGCTGATCGATCGCCGCTTCGACGAAGACCGCGAGATTCCGGAACCGCAAGTAAGAGCCATGTTGGAGCAGGTCCTGAGTTCTTCGTTGGTGGCGCAAACCGCGCAGTTGATTCAAGTCCGCCTCGGCCGTCCGCTCGAGCCCTTCGACATCTGGTACAACGGTTTTCGTCCGGGCAGCCAATACACCGAAGCTCAACTCGACGAGATCGTCTCAAAGAAATATCCGACCGCCGAAGCCTACCAGAAGGACATTCCCAACCTGCTCATGAAACTCGGCTTCGCGCCCGACCGAGCGCAGTACGTCGCCAACAACATCATCGTCGATCCCGCCCGCGGCTCCGGCCACGCCATGGGATCGTCCATGCGATCAGAAAAGGCTCACCTCCGCACCCGCGTGGAAAAAACCGGAATGAACTACAAGGGATTCAACATCGCCGTGCATGAAATGGGACACAACGTCGAGCAAACTTTCTCGCTCAACGACAACGATTTCACTTTGCTGCAAGGCGTGCCCAATACGGCTTTCACCGAAGCCCTTGCCTTTGTCTTCCAGGGCCACGACCTCGAACTCCTCGGCCTTCCCGCGCCCGACGCCAAGAGCCAGGCCGAAAAAACGCTCAACGACTTCTGGGGAACCTACGAAATTGCCGGAGTCGCGCTCGTCGACATGGGCGTCTGGCACTGGATGTACGACCATCCGCAAGCCACGCCGAAGCAACTCGACGCAGCCACAGTGCAGATCTCGAAAGACATCTGGAACCGTTACTATGCGCCCGTCTTTCACAAAAACGACGTCTTGCTGCTCGGAATCTACTCCCACATGATCGACTCGTTCCTCTATCTTCCCGATTATCCCATCGGCCACATGATTGCGTTTCAGATCGAAGAACAAATGAAGAAAGCCGGCAGCATCGGCCCCGAGTTCGAGCGCATGGCAAAGATGGGCCGCCTCACTCCCGATCTCTGGATGGAACGCGCAACCGGGAAGCCGGTTGGCCCGGAAGCCCTGCTCGAAGCCACAAAGCGCGCCCTGGCCGCACAACACTAAACGCGTGATTGATAATTCGATGCCGTCATCCTGAAGCCCCGCGTCTTCTCCAGCGGGACGAAGGATCTCGCGCCCACCACCGCAAAACCAAATGCGTAGGCCAATAAACCACCGCCGGTACAACCACCAGATAAATCACCAAGTACACAATCCCTGGCACCAGATGCTGCTCGTGAAAGAATGGCCCACGCGCCCAGTTCACATCGCATTGCGGCCGCCAGAAATAGTTGATCGGAACCACAATCCACGCCGTGACCGTCTGATACTTCCAGCCCCGCCCGTCATACCCCAACCGCCAAATCGCCCAAAGCAGCAGCGGCGGCATCACAACGTGAAACAAACTGAGCAGCCGCACAAATAACGGCACATGCGGATCAAACATATATTCGGTCCCGCCAATGACGTGCCGGCCACTGACCAGCGCTCCGACCAAATCGACGATGTACAGAGTTTGAAAAAGTAACAACCCGCAAGCCTGCCACGAAAACAGCAGCGGACTCTCCAACCACAGAGCGGCGCAAATAAACAAGTTCCCCAGATCACAGAAGTATAGGAAGTTCTGCAATCCATACTGATGCCAGTAAACCGGCATCCAGGCCAGCACCCAGAGACTCCAGCCAATCTTCAGCCAAAGCGGGATGCGCATGCCCGCCATTGTAACCGTCCGGAATCGAGACGCACTCGCTCTTGACATGTTTCCATATTTCTGCAATTATCGAACTATGACGAGCCAATCCAAGCGCTCCGCCGAGCAAGTAGCCAAGTTCGCGGACATGTTTTCGGCAATGGGAACCGAGCCTCGCCTACAAATCATGCGACTGCTTCTCTCCGCGCATCCCGACGGCCTCGTGGTCGGCGAAATTCAAGAGGAACTCGACATTCCCAGTTCCACTCTCTCGCACCATCTGGACAAACTAAAGGCAGAAGACCTCGTGAATGTAAAACGAGAGAGCACTTTTTTGCGTTATACGGCGAACACAGACGCACTGCAAGAGCTGCTTCAGTTCTTGTACGCCGAGTGCTGCACCCGCAACAAAGCGCTTAGGCCGGAATCGATCGTTCAACTGTGCAAATAAGGAGAAAACATGAGCCACCCCGACATCAAGGAAGTCGTTAAACAAAAATATGGACAGGCCGCACTCCGGGTCACCAGTGGCGGCAGCTCCTGCTGCGGAGCGACCGCCAGCACTGGTTGCGACCCGATTACCTCTAACCTCTATGACGCGCTGCAAGCCGGCCAAATCCCGGAAGAGGCTCTGCTGGCTTCGCTCGGCTGCGGCAACCCCACTGCTTTGGCCGAACTGAAGCCGGGAGAAGTCGTTCTCGACCTCGGCTCTGGCGGTGGCATCGACGTTTTGCTCTCCGCAAAACGAGTTGCACCAAGCGGCAAAGCCTACGGTCTGGACATGACCGACGAAATGCTGGCGCTGGCGAATGAGAACAAGCGCAAAGCCGGAATCGACAATGTCGAATTCTTGAAGGGCGAAATCGAACACATCCCTCTGCCCGACAATTCTGTCGATGTCATCATTTCCAATTGCGTCATCAATCTGTCCGCCGACAAAGACAGCGTCTTGCGCGAAGCCTTCCGAGTTCTCAAGCCCGGAGGCCGATTCGCCGTGTCCGATGTCGTCACGCGCGGCGAGATGCTCCCCGAGATTCGCAAAAGCGTGCTTCTGTGGGTTGGCTGCGTGGCGGGAGCGCTAGAGGAAAACGAATATCGAAGCAAGCTGGCGTCAGCTGGATTCGAACAGATCGACCTCGAACCAACCAGAATCTATCGCCTTGAAGACGCCCGCGAGTTCCTCTGCGGCCAGAACATCGACGTGGACGCAATCGCACCCCAAGTTGACGGCAAGTTCATGAGTGCCTTCGTGCGGGCGGTGAAGCCGCAGCCAAAGCAAGCTTGCTGCGGTCCCACATGCTGCAACTGAGGGCGCACCATGCAAGGACACTACAACGTCTTATTCCTGTGCACCGGAAACTCAGCCCGCTCTATTATGGCGGAAGCAATCCTTAACCATAAGGGTGGCCCACGGTTTACCGCTTTCAGTGCCGGCAGCCATGCATCGGGAACGGTTCGGCCCGAAGCGTTGGCCCAACTCGAAGTTGCCCATATTCCCACCGCTGGGCTTCGCAGCAAGACCTGGGACGAGTTTGCCACGCCCGCCGCGCCTAAGCTCGACTTCGTTTTCACCGTCTGTGACAATGCCGCGAAAGAAGTCTGCCCCATATGGCCGGGTCAGCCCATGACTGCGCATTGGGGCGTGCCCGACCCGGCGGCCGCGCAAGGAACAGCGCAGGAAATTCAGCGCGCTTACCGTGACGCTTTCTTTATGCTCGACCGGCGTATCAGTTTATTCCTGAATCTCCCTATCATTGCCTTGGATCGCCTCGCAATCGAGAGAGAAATCAAGAGTATCGGCCAACGATGAAATTCGATCTGCGGACGCGCGTCGTAGCTGAATTTGTCGGTACAGCTTTCCTCGTTGCCGCTGTCGTCGGCTCCGGCATTATGGGCGAGCGCCTGGCCGGCGGAAATGTCGCCATCGCTTTACTCGCAAACACGATCGCAACCGGAGCCGCTCTGGCCGCACTGATTCTGACCTTCGGGCCGATCTCAGGCGCACATTTCAATCCGGCAGTCACCCTCGCCGACGCGCTCGAACATGGCATCCCTTGGCCCGAAGCGCCCGCCTACATCGCCGCCCAGTGCACGGGCGGGATCTTGGGAGCAATTGTCGCCCACCTGATGTTCGGCCTGCGCTGGTACTCGCTCTCATCCCACAGCCGTCAAGGATGGAACCTGGTGTTCAGCGAGTTCGTTGCGACGTTCGGCCTGCTCTCGGTAATCTGGGGATGCTCGCGCTTGCGCTCAAATGCCGTTCCGTTCGCCGTCGCAAGCTACATCACCGCTGCATATTGGTTCACTTCATCGACTTCCTTCGCCAATCCAGCTGTCACCATCGCACGATCGTTGTCAGACACTTTCTCCGGCATTCGACCTGCCGATGTTCCTTTATTCATTGCAGCGCAAATCGCGGGGGCGCTCGGCGCAACTCTACTCTTCCGCTGGCTCATTCCGAGTCTGCCAGACTCTGCCGACGAACTGCTCGTCCCGCACTAATCCGCGACACATTATGAAGCGCCCCTGTCAGCGCGATGAGTAAGAGCGAGCGCAACAGCACCATTTCGCCAGATTGGGATTGCAAACAGAATTGAAATCACCGCCAAGGCAACCCCAAATTCCCCGGCGAACCACGCTGCTCTCCCCGTTTCGACCGTCATCGAATCGAACAACCATTGGATGACGGCGTTGTGGCAAGCATGCAGCAAGGCCGCAGGCCACACCGAGCCGCTCTTTAGGCGTAGCCATGCCGCCATCGCACCGGTGGCGAGAATCATGATCGTGAAGCATAGCAGCGCCACCCACTTTGGCGCCGCGCTGTTGTACGTGCCGAAGAGGATAAGAGGGTAGTGCCACAGTGCCCAGATGGCACCACTGACCAAAGCTACGCCCGTAAAGTTGAGGCGTTGCGCTAAAACTGGCACAAGAAATCCCCGCCAACCAATCTCTTCACCGGTTGCGGAGACGGCGCTTTGCAGAACCCCGAACGTCATGATGAGTATGGCGTTCAGCTCACCGGCGCCTGCTCCAATTTGCAGTGATTTCTGACTCGCACGCGCGAAACCTGCGAAGTCGGCAGGAGCGAGACCAATCAACCAGACCAGGAAATACGCGGTCGTGGCGTATGCCACAGGCAGCATATATCCCCAAGCCATTGCTCGTCCTCCAGGCCAGTGGAAGCCCAAAAAGCTGAGGGGGATGCGGTAGATGGCACAGCACGCAAAAGCTGCCAGGGCGGGCGCCCACATTTGGGTATGAATGACGAACCCTCTGCCAATGTCGAGATGCTGCGTGTGCAGCAGCAGCAACGTCCACGGCACAGTGAAAAGGATGGTAAGGGCAATATAGAGAAGAACGACAACCAACGGTTTAATTTTACTGGGCAGACGTGGGAGGATTGCTGGAGTCTGCCCCATCATGGCCAATTTCGATACAGTCCCGGTGCTTCGCTTCACCTCGCTCATTCTCGAAGGTCGTTCATTTGAGGTACTTCTCGGGCAGCGTTAATCCTGGCCGTTCGTCGTCCCACATTATACTGGCCACCCAGTAGCGCCCCTGCGCATGGATGATCTGGATCGAGTTAATGCCCCGTGTAAAAGGTTTAGCATCATCCGCCGCATGGCGGCTCTCGTAAGTGCTCCAAACATGCACGAGGTTGCCGAACTCTTCGACACGATTTGCGATACTCCGTTCGAAAAAGCCTTGCGTCTTGAAGTATGGGTCGTCGCGCTCGACATACATGTCTGGAGTAAGAAAGACAGCGTCACTCTTGCGTGCGGGCTCCTTCGCCGTGGCAGGAGCGTCAGCGCGGATCACACCCAGCCTGCCATCAGGCAGAAAAAGGGAGCGGAAGCGGTCCCAATCGCGAGGTTTGCTTTGAGGTCCAGAGATTACGTCATAGAGCGCGGCCACGAGATGCTCAACTGTGTCCACATCGCCCGTGTTCTTGGCCGAGGGCCATCCGGGATGACCCGCGAGCGATCCCACCAACGGAGACGGCGCATGTTGCGGCACTGTCGATGATTGCTGCGCAGCCGCTTGTAATGGAAAACTGACCAACAATATACCGAATGCAGCCAACCGTATTGCGTTCATCATGAGCTCCTTGGAATCTAGTCCCGATCAGAGCGGTATCGCCCGCCGCCACTAAGATGAATGCAGGGCTATTTCGGGAAACTCAGTTCATCTTAAATGCAACCCGACCAGAATCGCGAGCGGCTCACCGGCCGCTGCATGGGCGCGTAGCCGGCGCAAAATCTCTCTTACACTCATTAAGACTCAGCCGGGGTTTTGAGTGTGATGGCCTGATAGCGTCAGTTGCTTGGGGAAGGCCGTGTCGTGGTCAGATTGATAAGGAGAGATACGATCCCTAGAAGCAGAGTGTCCATGCCGGTCTGATTCTCCCGCAAAAACTCAACCAGCAGGTCGACAAGTTTTGTCACCAGCCTGACAGATAACGGCGCTTTCTGAGCTCGCTACGCCCGAGGGTTACTTTCGTTTCTTAATTTGTGTGGCAGGCGCGAGTGTAAGCAGAGCAGCACCTGTTACAGTCAACGGTAATCGAAGTGCAGCTAGCCCCGCAGGCATGGCTCAAGAACCTCACCATTCTTAGAGGAGTAACGCAGAATGAAGGCTAGGACACCCAAAGGTTTTTCACTGATTGAGTTGCTTATCGTGGTGGCAATTATTCTTATCATCGCTGCTATCGCCATTCCGAACTTGCTGCGCGCGCGTATTTCGGCGAACGAATCGTCCGCCGCCAGCTCGATTCGTACCATCAACACGGCTGAAGTGAGCTTTTATTCCACTTACCCGGCAAACGGCTATTCTGGCCCGAACGCAGCTGGCTTGGGCGCACTTGGGCCGGGCGCGATCACTGGCTGTCCCGCGGGCGGACCGCTGGTCACCGCAGCTTGCTTGATTGACTGGAACCTTTCGAAGGCCTCCACAGTCGCGCTTCAAAAGAGCGGTTACTACTTCAATCTGGGCAACGTCAGCGGAGGTCCTCCGTACCTGGACTACACAGCCGGTGGCGCGCCTGCTTCTTTCAACACGACTGGCGTGAACTCCTTCTGCGCGAACGAAGACGGCGTCATCCACAAAAACGACCAAGCTGCGCAGGCTGCCCCGATGGTTACCCATGCGACCTGCACCAGTGCTGCATGGCCACAATTGCAATAATCGCTTTGTGTAAGTCAAGACTCGCGCCGAAGTGAGGCATGACAAGCGGATTCCACTAATCAGCGATCTCCCATCTTGGCGTAACATCTCGATAGCGCTCACCGACCGGACAGAGTCGGCCTGTTCTTAATCTCTCGATCGGTGGAATAGCACCGTCCACTTCACCTCAGAAGTAGGTCGCTAGGCACTCGTGATGAGCCCGGCAGACCGCGAATGCCTCGGAAAAGAAAATGGCCGGACGCGTCAATCGTTCATGTTCTGCTGGGCCCGTTGAAAGGCAAATACACTGATGTGGACAGATCCTCGGAAGGGGCTATTGATGTCCGCGATGGCGAGCAGAACGAGCGAAACAAGCAGCGAGAAGGCGAAGACCTGCAGACCATGGAGAGTGGAGCTAGCCGAGCCGAACAGACAGCAGGAGCTGATGGTGAGTATGCCACCCACGATGAGCACAAACCAGAGAATGCCGGGGATGCTGGCTTGGCTTTGCGACAGCCGGATGCGGCGATGTTCCGTAAGGGAGGTGAGTTCGGAGAGAGCGTGGTCCTCGGCCACTGTCTGCGAAGAGGATGCCGCGATGGCAGACATGACCGTCTTCCACATGTTCTTGTTGATCGCGTGGCTCTCATTTGGTAGCTGGCCGCTACCCATTTCGGGCCATTCATGGTTGACGACCGCATCAGCATAGGCGCGGGCTTCGTTCTGGAGTTCAGTACGCTGCTGGTCGGGCAAAGCCTCAGCGATGCGGTAGAGATTGCGGAGCGAGCTAGCTTCAAGATTTACGTTGAGGCTGGCGGCGCCAAAGTCAGTCCATACGGCGTAAAGCATGAACCCAAGAATGACCGCGTAAGTCGTGCCCAGGATGCTCAGTTGCCAGCCGATTAGATCGTTATGGGCGTGACGCTTTTCCCAGGGCCAGAGCCGGTCGAGCGCCCACATGAGAAGCATGGAGCTAGTTATTGTTAGAGCAACGATTAAAACGTCCAGCGTGTACGAGAGCATGGGATGCCGCCAGTATATGCCCTTCGTCTCCCAAGGCAACGATCCTCGAAAGAGTTAGGCGGTGGCTGGGGTTGTGTTACATGATTGTGAACTCCCGCCGGACACCAACTTTCGTAAGTGACGAGAGAATCAAGGGCTTTCAGTGGCCCTCAAAGTACCTACGTAACTTGATGCTCCTCACCACAGTACCTACGATTCCAGTATGAAGTACAACGCCCTTTTATTCTGCCCCGATGAGAAAACCGCCCGTGTTGTCACCCAGGTCCTGAACGACTTGGAGTTTCGAGTTGAGCCCTGCAACGAGCCTTTCGCGGCAGTCAAGAGGCTGATGGCGGAGCATTTCGATGCCATCGTGGTGGACTGCGACAGTGAGCAGAACGCCGCCCTGCTGTTCAAAAGTGCGCACAATTCTGGATCCAATCAGTCGTCGCTGGCCGTTGCCGTCGTCGAGGGACAAGCTGGCGTTGCCAAGGCATTTCGCATCGGCGCCAACCTGGTTCTGACCAAACCCATTAATGTTGAACAATCCAAGGGTACGTTGCGCGTCGCCCGTGGCCTGCTGCGGAAAACTGATGCAGCCAAACCCACGAGCTGCGCCCCCCGCTCCACCAACCACGCGGCCGCGGCCCGTTACTACAATCAATGCCAAGCGCCTGGCCCCTCCACAGATTCCCGAGCCAAGGCCCGCGTTTACATCTTTGCCGACGCAGCCGGCGCCGTCTCCGATTCCAGCCGATAAGCGCCGCCATGTTTGAGGTTGAAGCCGACCTCGGTCCAAAACCCGAGCCAACCGAAGCTGCTCTGCTTGAGTCGATGCCAGATCCGCTAACCACCTCTCGGACCGCCAGAGAATACCCGTGGCAGCCCATCAGCAAACCCGCAGCCGAGCCAATGACCAACGCTCTGCGCCACGCCGCCGAGGTCACCGGAAGGTCGGAAGTGGATGCTGCCGCCACCAGTAAAACTCCGCCTTCGCCGGCAAGTATTTCCGACGCTCCCATCAGCCATTCTCATGGCATCGGCATGTCGTCCGGTCAAGCGGCAGCGACCGCTCCAGCGAAAACACCGCCCAAGCCACACGATGAGCCCGAGCAGGACAGCGATGCCGGAATTAGAGGCGCCCGCGTTTGCTTCCCTCGGTGGTATTTCAACCGAGCCTGCATCTGGCGGCAATAAGAAAACCATCCTGATCGCAGCCGCGGTGCTGGTTGCAGTCGCAGCCATCGGCTATGTTGGCTGGACCAAAATGCAATCTGCAGGCGGACTTCGGTCGCATCAACCGCTTCCCCGCGGACCGCGCCGGTTCAGCCGCAAGTAACAGCGCTTCCGCCTTCGCAAAGTCCAGCCCAAAATGTGGCTTCCACTAAACCGTCAACCCAGCCTGAGTCCGCGCCTGCCCATCGAGCAAGGCCCCGACATAACTCTTTCGACCACAGAAACGCACCCTCCGGCCGCCAAGAAACCGACTTCCATCATGGCCCCGAACACCATAACGAGAGCTCAGCCCGATGCGCCACAAGCCGCGCCTCTGGTGGTCAAAAATGAAGTCCCCGCCCCGGCTCCGCCGAGTCCGGCTGAGCAGGAACCGGTGCAGCCGCCTGCTCCCGGATCACTGGATACTTCGAACGCCAACAATCAGGCCATCTCAGGAATCATGAGTACGGCCGCGGCAAGTCTTCCTCACCAGGCCGCTCAGCAATTGAAGGTCTCGCAGGGCGTGTCGCAGGGACTGCTGATCAAGAGCGTTCCGCCCTGTATCCCGCGCTGGCCAGGCAAATGCGGGTCCAGGGATCGGTCGAACTGCTTGCCAACATTGGTAAAGACGGCAGTATCACCAAGGTGACGGCGCTCAGTGGCGATTCGGTTCTGGCGCATGCCGCCATCGACGCAGTCAAGCAATGGAAATACAAGCCTTATTACCTCGACGATCAACCCGTCGAAATTCAAACTCAAATCACAGTAAACTTCAAACTCCCCTAAACCCGCACAAGACTATAAGTTCGTCCTTTTGTATTTCTGTCCTTTTGTTTACCTTCCCCCCACGCTATAATAGAGAGATGCCTACCCGCTGAAATTCCTTTCTGCGGTGCCGCTGAGAACTGAGAACCGAGTACCGAGAACTGAACGCCAACGGCATCCTCATGGACTTCAAACTAGTCAGTGATTACAAACCGAAGGGCGACCAAGCCAATGCCATCGAATCTCTAACCAGAGGCCTGTTCGATCGCGAACAGCATCAGGTTCTTCTTCGGAGTAACCGGTTCCGGAAAGACCTACACCATGGCCAAAGTGATCGAGCGACTTGAATCGCACCTACGATGGTAATGGCCCACAACAAAACCCTCGCCGCCCAGCTCTACCACGAATTCAAAAACTTCTTCCCCCACAACGCCGTAGAGTACTTCGTCTCATACTATGATTTTTACCAGCCGGAGGCTTATGTGCCTGCGGCTGATCTTTATATCGAAAAAGAAGCCACTATTAATGATGAGCTCGACAAGCTGCGGCTTTCGGCTACGCGGTCTTTGTTTGAGCGGCGGGATTGTTTGATTGTGGCTTCGGTCTCCTGCATTTATGGGTTGGGATCGCCTGAGGCTTATTACGGGATGATGTTGTTCTTGGAGAAGGGTCAGAAGATCAAGCGCGAGGACATTACGCGCAAGCTGGTTGAAATTCTTTATGAGCGCACCGATGGCGATTTCCGGCGCGGGACTTTTCGCGTGCGCGGGGACGTGATCGAGATCTTTCCTACTTATGACGACATGGCTTATCGCGTCGAATTGTGGGGAGATGAGGTTGAAGCGCTTTCGCAGATTGATCCGCTGTTCGGGACCGTTAAGCAGAAGTACATGCGGCTGCCGATTTATCCCAAGACGCATTATGTGATGAAGCCCGAGACCGGAAACCGCGCGGTTGATTCGATTAAAGAAGAATTGAAGTGGTGGGAAGCGGAACTCGAAAAGCAGGGGCGCGTGGTTGAGGCGCAGCGGGTGCATCAGCGGGTGATGTTTGATCTTGAAATGATCAAGTCTATGGGCTACTGCCATGGGATTGAAAATTACTCGCGACACTTTACCGGGACGGCTTCCGGGTGAGCCTCCTCCGACTTTGCTTGACTACTTCCCGCGCGATTACCTGATGTTCATCGACGAGTCGCATCAGACTGTGCCGCAGTTGCATGGCATGTATCACGGCGATCGCTCGCGCAAGGAGACGCTGGTCGAGTACGGTTTCCGTTTGCCGTCGGCATTGGACAATCGTCCGCTCACGTTCGAGGAGTTCGAGCATCGCATGGGGCAGATGATTTATGTCTCGGCGACTCCGGGTCCGTATGAGCTGACCAAGTCGGCGGGAGTGGTGATCGAGCAAATCATCCGGCCCACTGGACTGGTCGATCCTCCCGTCGAAGTGCGTCCGGTCAAGGGACAGATCGACGACCTGCTGCACGAAATCCGCGAACGAACCGCCCGCGGCGAGCGTGTGCTCGTTACCACGCTGACCAAGCGCATGGCCGAAGACCTGGCCGAGTATTACAGCGAAGTGGGCGTGAAGTGCCGCTACATGCATTCCGAGATCGAAACGCTGGAACGGGTGAAGATCCTGCGCGACCTGCGCAAGGGCGAGTTCGACGTGCTGATCGGCATCAACCTGCTGCGCGAAGGGCTCGACCTGCCCGAGGTTTCTCTGGTCGCGATTCTCGACGCCGACAAAGAAGGCTTCCTGCGCTCGAGCGGTGCGCTTATTCAGACCATGGGCCGCTGCGCCCGCAATTTGAATGGGCGGGCCATCCTTTATGCCGACCGCATGACCGACTCGATGAAGAAGGCCATGGGCGAAACCGACCGCCGGCGCGCCATCCAGGAAGCCTACAACGAGGCCAACGGGATCACGCCCGAGTCTATCGTGCGCCCGCTGGATATGTCGCTGGCCCGCATCATCGAGGCCGACTACACCGATCTGACCGGCGGCGAGAGCGAAGGCATCCCCGAATTCAAGTCGCAAGAAGAGCTGGATGAGTATGTGCGCAAGCTGGAAAGCGACATGCGCGAAGCGGCCAAGCGATTTGAGTTCGAGAAGGCGGCGAAGCTGAGGGATACGATCAAGGAATTGAGGACCAAGGAATTTCTATTTGCGTAGATCTTGTCGTCCTCGACTGTCCTCGGAGGTAGAATGCAACTATGAACGAAGAAATTTCCGAACTGCTGAAAAAGGCTCTGGCTCTGCCGCCTGCGGCGCGGGCGGCCTTGGCGGGTTCGCTCCTTGAGAGTCTTGATGAAACTGTGGACGAGGGAGCGGAAGCGGAGTGGCAGAAGGAGATTGCACTCCGCATGCAGGAATTGGGTTCAGGTAGGGTAAAGCCTGTCGCTTGGGCGGAAGCACGCCAGCAAATCTCAGCCATCCTCCAATTTCGGCAGGCTTTGATGTGAATCGGGATGGGGCGCTCGCTCTAATGGAAGTACTTCAACACGAGTTGCTCCACGAAACCTAAGACCGAATGTACGGCCTCGCGCTGTACCTTGTCCCATTCTGCGTGCATCGCGTGATTTCGAAAGCTGAGGTACGACTGCGCAATTCCCACCTGCGGACCTTGAAAGAGCCCTGAATTCTTGAGTGCCGTCAGGACGTCAGACAGCTTCTCCCCTCCAACCGTCCCTGCATGAGCGGCCCCCAGTCGACGAACCGTATCCTCGAAGGCGGCCGCAGCGAGCACCGCTGCGACATTCTTTGGTTGATCCCCCACCTCTTCCAAAGCGGATCTGGACAGGGAAACGAAGTCGGCTAGCACCTCGGCGACCGCTCGTTGCCTCAGGCTACCTACCAGGCCCGCGTCCAACTCAGCGAGGATGTTCCGCAGAACTCCGGCCACCGTTTTCGCAACGGTCGCCCGTTGGGTCTCGTAGTATTCCCGCTCGACTCTTTTTTGTTCCTCCGCGAGAGAGCGCTCAAAGGCGATCATCTGAGTAGTTCCCGGTCCATATAGAAGCGAGATTAAGCTAGCGGCCCCGTGCACAACTAGGCCATACGTTTCCTCGGTTACCGGGATCCTCGCCATCGCAATCAGGGCCTCGATCCGGCCCCTTATCTGCGTTTCTTCCATCGATCTCCCTCGCGCTTCCCGCGGTTGCGCCAAGGCAACCACGACGTCGCGGGTGTCCAGGCTATCGCGTTCATTTTACTCCTCGAGGTGGCCCGTCAACCTTCCGCTTGGGCGGGGATTTTCCTACGCTGAACACGATCATTCACGCCAAGGTCGCCTCCTCACCGGTTTGCTGGCGGCCCTAACGGCAGCCTCGTCAATCTGCGTCTGCGCGCAGGGCGGGTCGCGCCTTATGTTCAGCCCTGCTCAAGAATCGTCGCTCTGATTCTGGCGTAAAGTCGGTCGCCCAGCTCCTCGGGAGTCTGCCAGTCGATGTGGTTCTTGTGATTTGTGTCGAAGTGAAGCTTGCTAATCTCATCTTTCCGGCAACACCAAATCACCTTGCGGCCAAGCCCCATCGCGAATCCGGCTTCGTAGTAAACCCCAGCCCGCTGCCCAGTAAAGTCCGCGACGATGAATTCGGAATTTCGGATCTCCGCCATGATTTCGTCGGTAATCTCATTGTTGTGCTCTTTTAGGTCAATTCGGATAGGCTTGAAACCGGCGCGCGAAATTGCGGGCTCTATGCCGCCCTCATATGCGGCCCGGGTATCTTCCGAAAGCCACATAGCCACGAAGCACTGCCCCGGAAAGCCGCCAGTGCGTGGGGGTGGCTGAACTTGCTTCCAGCCCTCCATGGAGAGCGTCAGTTCCACGGTCTCCGGGCCAGCCCCGGTTCGAAATACCAGTTGCTGGCCCTCTAACGATTCGATGTGCCAGAGGAACTCTTCTTCGCTGTAGCAGTCGATCAAGGTGAAATCCTTCGGGGGCGAGAGTCTGGCGCCCCTTTGTGGCCTGCCAGCTCTTCTGGCGATTTCTCGGAGCAGGCGCTCCTGATTATCAGAGACCCTCGTATTCATGTGAGGTTGGGCTAATTCCCTGGCATTTGCGCCTGTAATCCGGAGGGGCTGTTCGCTCTCCGACGCCTGACGGGCTGCACAGGACAGTGCATTTTTGAGTTCGGGGGTCCAGTGGAAGCTCTGAGCAATTGCTTCTGGACCGATCAGTTCATATCGCCCACATCGTGGGCACTCGATCAGCAGGCCACGAAATACGCCGCTGTTTTGCATTTTGACGCCTGATGGAGGCCAATTGCATATTGCACAACTATTCGGGTCTGATTCCATATTCGGAAGTTTACCTCTGAATGTGAGCTATGCGGCGTGGACGTTAGGCGCCCGGTCTTTTCTGAACTCGCGAATCCTCCGAGGGAACTTGCGGTCCCTCCACTGAGCTTCGCTTCGGTCGGGACGACAGAGTTATTTCGCTATGTGTGGGCTGCGGAGTTTTTTCCGCTCGCTGGACGTCGCTTTAGCAGCGTTGCCTCCCACCTTTGCACAGAACGCAAAGATGGGGCGCCCCTCGGTTTGGTTTGGGTGGGAAAGAACCTGGTGCAGAGATCCTTCGTTGGGAGTCTCCGGCTTTGCCGGAGGCTCCGCTGCCTCAGGATGACTACGGGAATGGGATCGTAGTGGCACGACTGAAGTCGTGCCCTTCCCAAGATCATCGGGTTGGCGGCACGTTAATTCCCGGGCGATCATGCGGAATACAAGGTCCCTCCACTGCGCTTCGCTTCGGTCGGGATGACAGAGTTGTTTTGCTATGTGGGACGGCGGAGTTTTTTCGCTTCTGGCACAGGCCGGGTTGACAGCGTTGCCTCCCACCTTTGCACAGAACGCAAAGAACGGGCACTCCTCGGTTTGGTTTGGGTGGGAAAGAACCTGTTGCAGAGATCCTTCGTTGGGAGTCTCCGGCTTTGCCGGAGACTCCGCTGCCTCAGGATGACTACGGGGATGGGATCGTAATGGCACGACTGAAGTCGTGCTCTTCCCAAGATCATCGGGTTGGTGGCACGTTAATTCCCGGGCGATCATGCGGAACACAAGGTCCCTCCACTGCGCTTCGCTTCGGTCGGGATGACAGAGTTTGTTTGTTACGGCCGGGGTGGGGCATTCTTTTATCTCTTATCTTCTTATTTTGGGTGGGGGGACGTAGTCTTCGATTATTCCGTAGAGGTCGATCTGGCGTCGCTTTAGGAGTGGGGCTGGGGCTCGGTCGAGGAGCAGGTGCCAGGCTTCGCGGTAGGGTTCCCATTGATTTTGTTCGTCGCCGGGGCAGACGCGGATGGCGTGTTTGCGGGCGGCTGCCTCGGACGGGATAATGTACCAGACGTCGATCGGAATGCAGTAGACGGCTAAGTAGTCGAAGTCGGATTGCTCGTAGCGGTGGTTGGGGCCGTTGACGTGGAACAGGCTGGCGACGTAGTTTCCGGGCTTCAGGTTGCTGGCTTGAAAGAAAGTGGATTTGATCTGGACGCTGATGAAGCGTCCGCCGAGATCGAGGACGACGTCGTATTGGGCGGTGTCGCCGCGAGGCTCGGCGATCTGGAAGCCGAGTTCGGTGGCTTTGGCCATGAAACGAAGCTCGGCCCATTGGCCTCGCTTTTTGTGGTTGCGGATGTCCATGCCGGAGGTTTTCATTGGTCCTTTGTATAGCAAATAGAAAAGGCGCGGCCGGTGGGCCACGCCTTATTTTGTCTCTATATCTAGCCTAGCATTTTTGAGGGGGTAAATAGGCTATGGTTTCGAGATTTATTTTGTGAATGGTTTCATAGGGTTGAAAGGAATTGGGTGGTTTTGGGGTATTGACAAGATTTTGGCGAAAAGGGGCGCAGACGGTGTGGGGCGTTGACTTACTCTCGATGATGGCCCGGCTGAAGCGGGACCCTCACAAAATCATTTACTGTGGGAGCGAAGTAGCAAGGAGGTTATCCGTGAATTGCTTTCAGTCCGGAGCACGCGGCACTATTCTGGTTTTCGTTTTTCTGGGGACACTGCTCGCTGAGGAGCCCGCGATCAATGGCATACCGGGCAATCTGAGTTGGCAAAATGCGCCCGCAACGTGGCACGTCGCGCATAGCGGCGAACTCACCATCCGTTCGGGTAAGGAGACGGATTGGTTTGTTGATCCGTTCGATAACACAGTTCATAACACGGCGCCCATCCTGCTTTTTATGCCCGCGGACGACTACGTTCTCAGCACCAAGGTGAAAGTCGGATTCGATGCGAAATGGGATGCGGGAGCCCTGATGGTTTGGGCAGACGACCATCACTGGGCGAAGCTCTCGTTTGAACTTTCACCATCGAAACAACCAACCATGGTCACCGTGGTGACACGCGGAGTGTCGGACGACTGCAATTCTGTGGCGATCTCGGGCAACACGACCTATCTGCAAATTGCCAAGAGCGGGCCAGCGTATGTTTTCTATTTTTCCGGCGACGGAAAGGCCTGGCGGATCTTGAGAGTGTTTACCCTCGGAGACGGCGTGAAGGCACGGGTTGGGTTTGAATCGCAATCTCCGGCGGGGTCGGGAACGGAAGTGGTTTTCTCCGACATTCACTACAGCACCAGAAAGATCGCGAACATCTACAGCAGCGAAGGTTTTTAGGTTCGGGATTGCATAGCCTCCCTGCGCTAACGACGTGGGAGCAGGAAGGCGAGCGGATTGGCGAGGACTTCGCGGCCGACTTCACGGAGGAAGCGGCGGGATTGTTTCTCTCCGATATTGCGGGCACGCACCGCTAAAAGATAGCTCAGCGCAAACGACGTGAAGATATTCAGCAGGCCGACGATTGCGATACCGGAGAAAGCTAAGGTTGCATCTTGCCAATCCAGTTGCCCGTACACGTGCGCGCCGTCGAGAGCGTAGCCGAGACTGGCGGCTGCGAGGGTGACGTGGCGAACTTCAAGAGGAATCCCGAATAGCTCGAAAATAACCGGCACGCCGCCGAGCAGGAAGCCGAGGACGATGAATCCGACTGATCCGGCGGCGTGGTGGCCCACCCAATTCGCAAGCTTCGCGGCCCCCTTTGGTCCGAACCGATCGCGAATGCGAAGACTGTTTGAGATGGCTGTCGCCATGGTGTGCAGGGCGAGGTAATTGGCGGTCCATCCGGTTGCAAGCGAGGAGAGCCAGAGAAAGCCGCCAGTCACGATGGCGAAAACAATCGTCATCGAGCTGTGCGGAAAGAGCATGTGCACACCGTGTTCGGCCTGCGCTGGGTTGAGGAATGGGTGCCCGGTCGCGGCGATCATAATGCGATCGATGAGAATCGAGACCGGCACTGCACCAACCAGATTGCTGATGGTGACGATGAACTGGGTTTTGGAAATCGCTTTCAGGCTTGCCATGTGATCTTTGGCGGGATCCTCCATGGCGTCGACCAGGGTGGCCGCAGTGGCTGCGGGCATCTTCGAAGCCAGCAGAAATCCGCCAGCCTGCATGAGCAGGAAGCTGACCACATAATTCATGGAAAGAGCGAAGGCCAAAAGCATGGGCGCGTGAATTACCGAAGAAAGCGAGTATTTGAATAACGCGGTGAAAGAGGTGATGACGCCGGCAAGAATCGCGCCCTGCCCCATGGCTCTCCATTGCGCCGCATTGCGGGCGATGTAGTGCTTGCCGGTGCGTCCGGTGCGCTCAACCACGCTTCGGGCCAGACGGCGAGTGCTGGCAGTCAGCACTGTCCGAATGCGGCGCTGGGAGGCGAAGCCATGTACGATCACGATGGAAAGTTTGCTGGCATCTGAATCCGCTTGTTGCAGGCTGATCACTTGCTGAATTCTTCCCAGGAGCGAACGCAGCAAGCGAACGCGAAAAACTAAATCCGCCGTAGAACCTTTTTCCTCGATCAGCCGATTCACGGACTGTAACTGAGCGTCGCAGGCAGCACGCTGTTCTTCCCAGCGGCGGAAGTCTTCGGGATGACGAACCACGTGCTCCACGATGGCAGGAAGGTTGAAAAAGCTGGACTTGGTAATGTCCTCGTCATCGGCGAATTCAATCAGGTCGCGGGACAGCGCGATATTGGCAGCCCGGAGGGCGAGGATTTTGCAGCTGGCAAGAATAGAAGATGGGGAGGGCCGGAAAATATCGGCCCACGAAGTAACCAGCGAATCGGGTAACGTGCTTAGCCAACGCGCGTCCGATTCTTTCAGGTTTAAGGAATCCATCAATACGTAGAGATCGCCCTCGACTTCATCCACGGGCAACAAGTGCCTGAGAGCTCTTGCCAGCAATTCGCGCAACAGGAATGCCTCGTTGGGCAGGCCGGCCTCGGAAATTACCCGGACATAGGAATGATGAGACCAGAATTCGCGAAGCGCAGAATGGATGGCTTCGCGGTCGGGATGGCTGTCGATCGCTGTGGTGAGACGTGAAAGGGCTTCGGTTCTCGATTCGACCGGAATGTCGAGAAACATGCGAAGCAGTTCGTAAACCCGCGTAGCCTGCTCTCGCGAGGATAAACCCTCGAGCGCTACAAGATCCTCGACGGCAAACGAAATGGGAGCACCTCGACCTCGACGGAGTGAAGCTAGGATACAAGGTTGTGGGGATTTGGAAAACCACTGTCTGGACGAAGCAATGGTTAGGAGGCTTCGATCCTTTCGCCGACGGTTCAGCGCCCAGCAAGTCCAATTTGGGAAGTACGACGGGCATCCCTGACGAAAAAGCGGTTTTCCACAGGCCACTATCTGGAAGTGTCACAGACACCGTCCTCGCCCACTCCCTATAGTTCGAGAAGCTTACATAACAAGGCGATTGGGTTTCCAGAAGATCTTGGTTTCGCAGGAGTACATACTCACGTTATGAGTGCAGCGGTAGTGGCGGTTCCCGAGCGGTCAGCAATTTTTCTGCTGGCCCAAAACCGGCTTCTTCGCGAAGCCTTGTCGCGGGTTTTAGAAAAGAAGCAGGATCTGACCATCGTGGGAGCCTGCGCGCTTTCGGCGCTTAGCCTGGAACAGATCATCAAGGCCGCGCCGGATATTCTGGTAATGGACTCCATCGCGACTACGGGACCAAATCGAGAATTTGTCCGCGATGCGCAGCGGGAAATCGCCCAACTCAAAGTTGTCATGATTGGAATGGAGGCGGACGAGCAAACTTTTATGTATGTGTTGCGGCAAGGAGCTCTGGGTTATGTTCTCAAAGACGCGTCTGCGTTTGAGGTAGTTACCACGGTGCGAGCCGTAGCTAATGGCGAAGCGGTGTGTCCTCCGGAAATGAGCGCGTTACTGTTTCGCTATGCCACGCGACAACTGAATCAAATTCCCAGCTTCCATGTAAAGTCCTGCCTTGGCTTTACCAGCCGGGAGCAGCAGTTGATCCGGCTGATTGGCATGGGGCTCACGAATAAGGAGATTGCGAATGAACTGCAACTGGCTGAGCAGACCGTGCGCAATCATGTGCATCGAATGCTGCGTAAGGCTGGCGCTACCGATCGGCTGGCGGTCGTAGAGATCTGCAGGATGCAGGGATTGCCAGTTTGACTGAGGCTGTTAGAGCAGATCGAGAAGCTTTCCCCCTCCACTTTCTTTTCCAATCAGGCTTGATTGCGAGCATTCGCCCCGGCGTTTTTTGCGAGAAGCGCCTACTTAAGTTCCTTCGCGACTTGGTACGAAATTAGTATCGACGATCCAAGATTTTGGGTTACGACGGAACATATCTTGCCACGGTTTGTACCGACTACCAGGCTGCGGAGAATAGCACAACTTTGATCCTTCCGCCGTTTTCTGCCAGAGGTCATACTGCGCAGGTTCGCTTCGAGGACGGCAGTGCGAAAACTTCGAGTGTTGGTGGCAAATCGTCCGCGTTTGATGCGGGAGTTGGTACTGGCGACGATCTTCGACCAGCCCGATATTGAGATCGCCGGCGAAATCAAGGAAGACTCCGAAATCGGCAATGTGGTCGCGATCGACAAATATATGTATCTGAATGTGAACGCGCCAATTCTCGACGACACCATCCGCGTCCAGTACAACCGGACAGAATTAGTGCGGCACGTCGACGAGGTACAGCACACCCTGGCCCGCGAGGCACTGCGCCATTTTCATATCGAAAACGGGATCGAAATTGTCTCGGTCGCGGATATTCCGGCGGGCACTGGCCTGGGATCCTCCAGTTGTTACCTGGTCGGGCTGCTCAATGCCATGCACAGTCTCACGCAGACGCCGGCCAGCCCCGAACGGCTGGCCGAGGAAGCTTGCCACATTGAACTCGAGCGACTGCGCAAGCCGATCGGAAAGCAGGACCAATACATGGCGGCGTTCGGTGGCCTCACCGCACTTCAAATCGATAAGGACGGGAGAGTTAAAGCAACTCGCCTGTTTTTGAGCGTCGAACTTCTGGAAGCTCTCGAAAGCAATATGCTCCTGTTTTACACCGGAGCGGCCAGAGACGCGACCGAAATCCTCGAACAACAGGACAGCGACACCAAAAAGAAAAGCAATCGCGTAGTCGAGTGCCTGTGCGAAATCAAAAGCATCGGCATCGACATTCGAGACGCAATTGTCCGCGGAAACCTGCACCACTTCGGTGAACTCCTGGACGTTCACTGGCAAACCAAGAAGAGATTGTCAGGCGGCATCAGCAGCGGGCAAATCGACGCTTGGTACGCCCTGGCGAAACAGAATGGAGCGGTTGGAGGAAAAATCTGCGGCGCCGGTGGAGGCGGATTTCTGATGCTCTACTGCGAACACAATAAATCGAGGATCCGGGAAGCGATGCGACGTGCCGGCCTGCATGAGCTCAGTTTTCGCTTCGAATTCGAAGGCAGCAAAGTAGTCTTCGACATGGTCTCGCGCGATGGCCGCCTAGCGCACATTCATCGTCAGGAACGGAATAATCATTTCCGAGAGGTTGCTCTTATCGCCCATGCCTGATTGCGCGATGGGTCTAGTGCTGCGATAACTTCTGCCCTGCACTTCGAACTCGATGTCCAACGCACCCGCAGTTTTTCTCGACCGTGACGGCGTGATCAACCGCCTGATTTATCACAAGGACGCTGGCATCGTGGACTCTCCGTTCACTGCCGCTCAGTTTCAGGTTTTTCCCTGTGTGCCCAAAGCAATTCGCCTCCTCAACGAGCTTGGACTACCGGTTGTGATCGTCTCCAATCAGCCTGGAATAGCCAAAGAACACTTCGCCCGCGAAGTGCTTGGCGAATTTGAGAGGCTGCTAAATGCTGCGCTCGCACCCAGCCGGGCTCACGTGGACGCCACCTATTACTGTCTCCATCACCCCAATGCGGTCGTAAGAGACCTTCGCAAAAACTGTTCCTGCCGAAAACCTGGGGTTGGCATGTTCACGCGGGCGGCTCGCGATTTGAATTTGTCCCTGGAGCACTCCTACATGATTGGCGACGGGCTGACCGACATCGAAGCCGGCCATCGCGCCGGCTGCAGAACAATCTTTGTAGGAACGTGGAAATGCGAGCATTGCCAGTTCATTCATCCCCACGGGTTGCGGCCTACTGCGGTTGCCAAGGATCTTCTCCAGGCTGCGCGGCTCATTCAACAAAACTTTCACTCCGACATGCGAAGTGCTGGCCGAGGACTGAGTAAGCTGAATCAGCGAGCCACGCTTCAGGCATGTTATTAAGCGGACATACCGATGGCTGCACCACAATTAGTCACTTTGCAGGACCGCAAAACCGTCAACTGCCGGATCTGCGGCAGTTCAACCTTCGCCCGCTACCTTCTCGCTCGGGGATACGAAATTGTGGAGTGTCTCGATTGCGGATTGCGCTATGTCAATCCCCAGCCCACGGATCGAGAGCTGCGCGAATTCTATGCGGGGTTCGATCTCGAAAGCACATGGAGAGGCGACAGCGAGGAGCGTTTTGATCGCGCCGTGCGGGACTTTGTCCTTCGGTTTCGCCATAACGGTTCACTTCTGGATGTAGGAAGCTCGCGCGGCAATTTCCTCATCGCCATGCGAGGCGCCACATTTTCGGTTTATGGCGTGGAGCCATCTCCCCAAAATAGCGAATTCGCCCGATCCGTGAACCGAATCGACACCTATACGGGCACGATTGAGGAATTTCTGTCCGCTCCCACCCGACGTAATTTCGATGTCATAACCGTGTTGAACGTAATCGAGCATGTACCCGACCCCAAACAGGTTCTGAATGGCCTGCGGGATCTGCTCGTCCACGGCGGACTGCTGGTACTGGCGGTGCCCGATGCCCGGCTGCATGCCCTCGTCGGTGAGAGTAGGCAGAAACTCGGTTTCCGGGATCCATTTTGGATGAACACTCGGAAGCATCCCTTGGTGGGATTTGATCCTCCGGCACACCTCTGCTCATTCGAGCCGAAAACTATCTCGCGTTTGGTCGAAGAGTGCCAGTTTCAAACCCTTGCGGTACAGAACGCTCCGGTGATCATCAATCAAGACATCTGGAAGAACGTCGCAAAAACCGTGCTTCATGCTTTTTCGGAGTGCTTGTACCTGGGATCGTTCGGGCGGGTCGTGCTTGGATACTCCACCATCCTCGCCGCACGCAAGATGGGATGACTTTGCCTTCTACAATTCGCAAGCTCGTCATTCCCGCAGCTGGCTTGGGCACACGGTTTCTTCCAGCCACTAAAGTGGTGCCGAAGGAACTGCTGCCCATCGCCGGTAAGCCGCTCATCCAATTTGCCGTGGAAGAAGCGATGGCAAGCGGCATCGAAACCGTCATCCTCGTGATCAGCGGCGGCAAACGATTGCTGGCGGAACACTTTCATCCAAACCCCCACCTGGAGAATGTGCTCATGACCCGGGGCAACGCTGAGGGAGCTGAGCTGATTCGACGATTATCCCATTTGGCCGAGATTCACACTGTGTGGCAAGACTCTCCTCTTGGGTTGGCCGATGCGATTCGTTGCGCACGATCTCTGGTGGGAGACGAACCGTTCGCCGTGATCTTGCCCGATGCGCTTATCGATTCCGAGCATCCCTGCATTTCCCAACTCATCGATTGCTATGAGAAACATCCCGGCTGTGTGATCGCCACGCGAATGCTGGACCTATGTGACATCAGGCGTTTCGGAATTCTCGACGTTATCCCCATGCACGATCCGGGCTGCGGAGGGCGCGCCCTACGTGTCATTTCTCTCACCGAGCGGCCGTCCCCGGAATCGACCTCCTCGCGCTTTGGCATTTTCGGGCGATACATCCTCGAGCCCGCGATCTTTTCCTGCATCGACCATACTCGGCCAGGGTATGCTGGAGAACTCCAACTGACCGACTCCCTTTCTTTGTGCTCGGATCGAACCCCGGTGTACGCGTATCAATTCGACGGCGTGCATTACGATGCGGGAGACAAGTTCGGCTACTTACAGGCCTCCATTGCGTACGCCTTGAAAGACCCCGAAACTGCCCAGCCATTGTTGAAGCACTTGGCCGGATTTGCCGGGATCCTGGCGAGTAGGGAAAAACAGGGAATGTCTGCTTGATCAAAACCGTCGGAGGTCAACTGCAATGAATTACACCTCTCAGTATTTTGAGGAAGCCATTCAGATTTTCCGCTTGATTAATCAGGAGAGCGTCGAGAGCATGCTCGATCTCTTATTTGACGTCCGCTGCCAGAAAGGCCGCATTTTTTTTCTCGGCGTCGGAGGTGGTGCCGGCCATGCCTCCCACGCGGTCAACGACTTTCGCAAAATAGCCGGCATCGAATGCTATGCGCCCACCGACAATGTTTCCGAGTTGACCGCCCGCATCAACGACGACGGCTGGGACACGGCCTACCGCAACTGGCTGGAGGGAAGCCAACTGCGGCCGCAGGATGCCGTCTGCGTTTTCTCGGTAGGGGGCGGGGATGCGGAACACAATATCAGCTCCAACTTGGTTTGTGCCCTGCGGTATGCCAAGCAAGTCGGAGCCAAAATCTGCGGTGTCGTGGGACGTGACGGCGGATTCACCGCCCGCGTCTCCGATGCCTGCGTCGTCATTCCCACGGTAAACCCGGCAACGGTCACGCCGCACACCGAATCATTCCAGGCAGTCATCTGGCACTTGCTGGTCTCCCACCCGCGATTGAAAGCTTCAGAAATGAAGTGGGAATCCGTCCGGACCTGCCGCACCGAATCGATTGCATAACAGCACAGCCGTGAACAAACGATGCTGCCTCTTCCGCCTGCTGAACCGCGCATCACATTTCCTAGCCCGTCCGATTTGTTTCCATCCAAGCGAACCATCCCTAGGGTAAGCGTGTTCCCGCAAAACTAGTCCTCCTGGGACCCTCTTCAAGTCTTCGTATACCCCACAGCTAGGTATTTGTCTGCACGATCCGGCTTTCTGCTGACCACAGTTCTAAGCTCCGGCCAAAAATATCTTTGCGGCTGTTTTGCCTTCTCATTCCTCAAGTGTGCAGCGCGGAGGGCTCTTTGTTCGGACACCTCCGCGATCGGCACGTCCCCCCGAAGGTTCATATCCGGGTACTCGTTGCGATAATCCGTTTCCACGACCGTGACCGCCGTGCCGGTTTGTTCTTGAGCTGACAGATTACCACTCGTCTTGCAGTCGGGTCAGAGACACTGCTGGTTTCAAAGAGAACGACGGTCAAGAGGTCGAGGAAGGATTAGCACTCGGGGCAGGTGCCAGACTGAGTCTTGCCGCCATATTTACCAGATCCGCGAGAGAGTCGGCCTTCATCTTTCGCATCACCTGACCCCGGTGCGCTTTGACTGTGATTTCGCTGATGTCGAGCTCACCACCCACTTGTTTATTCAACAGGCCCGAGGCTACCAACGCCATGACTTGCCGTTCGCGAGGGGTGAGCGACGCGTAACAGTCTCGAAGCGCCCGCATCTCTGCCTCTCGAGCAAGCGCAGTGCGGCTGCGCTCGATGGCTTGCCGAACGGCGCTCAACAACACTTCGTCGCCGAATGGCTTCGTCAAGAACTCAACAGCGCCTGCCTTCATCGCCTGGACCGACATCGGAATATCCGCGTAACCCGTGATAAAGATGATCGGCATGTCAGCCCGTTCGACGGCGACGCGCTTCTGCAAGTCGAGACCGTTGAGGCCCGGAAGAGAAACGTCAAGAACGAGACAACTCGGCACAGAAGGTCGAGGACGAATAAGGAATTCCTGCGCGGACTCGAACGTCTCCGGCTGCCAGCCGTCGGAGCGGATCAGCAATTCCAGCGATTCGCGGACGGAGACATCATCGTCAACTACGAACACGATTGGTGTGGCGTGCGACATGGGAGATGACTCAATTCACGACCAAGGGCGCGCGTTGATCTAATTGTATATCCGACGTAGGCATTGCAGGTAGCTCAGCTCGCTCGCAGTGCGGCATGGAGCGCATCAAGCAGTTGGAGAACGCGCGAGTCCAGTCGCCGCGCGGATACGGTGGTACCGACCGATACTTTCGTCCAATAGATTTGTCCCCGTGCTTCTGGCCTAATGGCATCGATGAGTAACATCTGAAACCAATAGGAAAGTAAATTTCTTAAAGAAGGAGAATACCGTGAGCTTGCCCGAAGAAAAACACGCCATTACTCCAATTGAGAAAGTGCTTTACACCGCGAAGGCTCACACCACGGGCGGACGCGACGGCGGAGCATCGCGCACCTCCGATGGACGCCTGGAGGTTAAGCTTTCGGTTCCTGGCACTCCGGGCACCGGCACCAACCCCGAGCAACTGTTTGCCGTCGGCTGGTCGGCCTGCTTCTTATCGGCGATCAAGATTGTGGCTGCCAGAAAGAAAGTTAAGCTGCCGGCTGAACTCGCCGTTGACGCCGAGGTGGACTTAGGCACAGCCGCCGGCGGTTACCTCATTCAAGCTCGACTCAACGTCAACCTCCCGGGCATTGAACACGTAGTCGCCCAGGCATTGGTGGAGGCCGCGCACCAGGAGTGTCCGTATTCCAAAGCCACACACGGCAACATTAACGTTGTGACGAATGTCGCGACCACGCCTGTCGCAAATGTGGCGTGATCGTGTTTATGTTTGTGGGGAGACACTGCTTCAGCCGCAATTTGCCGTTCAGACATCAACGTTGCCTATGCCATCGCGAGAAGCCAGGGGCGACAACTCTCGATTTCGAAAGAGCAATCAATGAATTTGAATTCGACGTGAAGCCTGCGAGACACACACCATGGTAGAAAATTGTTAGGAGGATTTATGGCAACGAGCAGAGTAGTGCCAATGAAGATGACGAAAATGAAGGCGGCACAGATTTCTAAACCTGGAGCGGAGTTTGAGATCGTCGAGCGCGAGATCCCCGCACCGAATGCCGGACATGTGCGGATCAAAGTGCAGGCCTGTGGGGTTTGCCACAGTGACGTGCTCACGAAAGAAGGTTTGTGGCCCGGCATTCGAGTATCCCCGCGTTCCAGGTCACGAAGTGGCGGGCATCATTGATGAAGTGGGCGAGGGTGTTTCCGCGTGGAAGAAGGGGCAGCGTGTCGGTGTCGGCTGGCACGGCGGCCAGGACGGCACCTGTCGCGAGTGCCGGCGCGGAGATTTTCGCAATTGCCAGAATCTGAAAATTTGCGGCATCAGCTACGACGGTGGATACCAGCAATACATGGTCGCGCCCGTGGAGGCACTGGTGGCGATTCCGGAGAATCTAAAAGACGCCGACGCAGCGCCGCTGCTCTGCGCTGGAATCACCACCTACAATGCTCTGCGCCACAGTGGCGCGTTTCCCGGGGACTTGGTTGCGGTTCAGGGCATCGGCGGCCTCGGTCACCTGGGAATTCAATTCGCGAATAAGTTTGGTTACAAGGTCGCGGCGATCGGGCGCGGACCTGAAAACGCAGCGCTCGCAAAGAAACTCGGGGCCAACGTGTACATCGACAGCCAGGCGACGAATGCAGCCGAGGAATTGCAAAAACTGGGCGGGGCACGGGTGATTCTCGCGACTGCCCCAACTCGAAAGCAATGTCTGAACTGATCAACGGTCTGGGGCCGAATGGCGAGCTCATCGTGGTGGGCGCGGCGTTCGATCCCATTGAGGTCACGCCGCTACAGCTCATCAGTGGAAGTAAGACTATTCAAGGCTGGGCCTCGGGAACTCCTGCCGATTCCGAGGACACCCTGCGCTTCGCCGAACTGTCCGGCGTGCGTCCGATGATTGAAACTTATCCGCTCGAAAAAGCGGCCGAGGCTTACGCGCGCATGCTGAGCGGCAAGGCAGAGTTCCGCGTCGTTCTGACGATGTGATGGTTGACGAAAGACGGCTGTCCCAAACACAAGGAAAGGAACATCCCATGGAACACCCCACTTTTTATCGCACGATACAAATCGACGGACTTTCCATCTTTTACCGGGAAGCCGGACCGAAAGACGCGCCGACGATTCTCTTGCTGCACGGACTTCCCTCTTCGTCGCGGATGTTCGAGCCACTCTTCGCCCGGCTTTCCGATCGCTATCACCTGGTCGCTCCCGATTACCCAGGCTTCGGACACAGCGACTGGCCGGACCCGAAGAAATTCGCGTACACGTTCGATCACTGCGCCGAGATCATGAATCATTTCACCGAAGCGCTCGAGCTCTCGCGCTACACGCTTTACATGCAGGATTATGGCGGCCCCGTGGGTTTTCGCATGGCCTTGGCCCATCCGGAGCGCATCGAGGCTCTCATTGTCCAGGACGCAGTGGCGCACAACGAAGGCCTGGGGGCGAATTGGAAGACGCGGCGGGCCTTTTGGGCCGATCGCGCCGCCAACGAAAGCGCGCTGCGAGCCAATCTGCTATCGTTGGCCGCGACTCGGACGCGGCACGTCGGAAGCGATCCCAATGTCGAGCGCTATGACCCTGATCTGTGGACCGATGAATTCGCCTTTCTCAACCAGCCCGGCCAGGCCGAGATTCAAAGCGACCTGTTCTACGACTACCGAACCAATGTCGACGCCTACCCGAAGTGGCAAGCATGGATGCGCGAGAAGCAGCCCCGACTGCTGGTGATCTGGGGCAAGTATGAGCTGTCGTTCGACCCGTCAGAGCCGGAGGCCTATCGGCGCGACGTGCCTAAAGCCGAAGTGCATATCGTTGACGGAGGGCATTTTGCGCTGGAAACCGCTGCCGATGAGATCGCCGCATTGGTCCGAGCCTTTGTCACTTCTTCACGTGGGGATTTGCAGGCGCGGCGCGCCAGCTAAGGCTGCTGCGAGTATGCCGGGGGATTTCCGCGGAAAATTGAGTGACGCCGGCGCCCACCGTTGAGGGAATTCCAGGACGCTGCCAAAGGCAGTATCCAACTCGCCTTTGCTATCGAGCCGAGCCGCAACACGGCGCCGAAGATCCGCGCGGCGCCGTTGATAAGGCTACCGACCGCGATCTGCCTGTTCCGCCTGGAGACATCTCCGCCATCCGTGCGGGCCAAGCATCTCACGCCGACTTTTTCGCCCGCACGGGAAACTCGATAATCTTGCCGTCGCGATCCGCAGGCCTCCGAGAATCGCGATCCTCAGCCCGGCAAGCATTCCTCCTTCTTATTACCATGCTTCTGCCGCCATTCCGATCGCTAATCACCGTGACTTTTTCAACGCCCAGACCTGTTGGCGCCAGTGACCCGGCTCGGGCATTCTTGCCCTTGGAGCTCGTAAGCTCAACGGCATAGTGGCGTCAATTTTGCAGGCCCCGCAAACAGGCCTCTGGAGAACTTTGGTTCCTGTTCCTTCGCTTCCCCCTAATTCCACAATTTGACCTTCTGCCACGGCTATTCGAGGCGTCCCTCCTAAAGTCTTCAGCCAATCTACCGAAGTTAAGGTTAGCGATCAATTTAGGTTCACCGATGTAGACGGGCGGTGGCCCACCCTTGAGGGAGACATGAAAACAGCTTCCGCACCAGTTCTGAAAGTGCCGCGGATCGTTAGTTTAGCCTTAATAATGACGTTTGCGCTTTCGGCTCACGCCCAGCAGGCGACGAGTGACGCGACTACTCAAGCCGATGCCGACCAGCAACTGCAGCAACGCATCAAGGACCTGGAGATCAAGGTTAAGGAACTGGAAGACAAGCCGGCTCCGCCGCCTGCACCCGAGCCGCAGCCAACCATAGACGCGCCCGTGGTCAATGAGGTCGCTCCGCGGCTGCATTTCAACGTCTTCGGCGACGTGGGAGCGCAAGGCTATAACCACATTCCCGACACGTTCCTCTTCGGCTCGCTCGACTTGTTCATGACGGCGCGCATCTCGGACAAGGTTTCGACGCTGGCAGAAGTGCTGTTCATTGCGGACAACACCAATGCCGTCACACCGGACGTCGAAAGGCTGTTACTGACCTACCGGCCGAATGACTACTTCGTGGCGTCTGTCGGGCGTTACCACACCTGGGTCGGTTACTACAACACCGCCTTCAACTATGGAGAGTTCCTGGAAACTACGACCGATCGTCCTTTCATGTACGCTTTCGACGATCAAGGTGGCGTTCTGCCCATGCAGGAGGTCGGGGTAAATTTTACCGGCAAGATTCCGTCAGGAAAGCTGGGACTGAATTATGTAGTGGAATTGGGCAACGGCCGGGCGTGGGGATTGAACGTGGAGCCCACGCAGAATAACCAGGACGCGAATAACAGCAAGTCCATCAACGGAGGCCTGTTCATCCGCCCGGAAAAAATCTCTGGTCTGCAGATGGGATTTTCCGTCCGCCATGACAACCTGACGATTCCTGGCCCAGCGGTCGCCGAAACTATCGCGACAGTTCACGCGGTGTACGTCAACAATGGATACGAGATTCTCAACGAGGGCATGCTGGTGAGGCACGTCCAAGATTTTGGGCCAGTATTCACTACCGACGGCTTCTATACCCAGTTTTCGCGTGCGTTCCATGCTTATCGGCCTTACTTCCGATACCAGTATTTCAACGCTCCCAGCAACGACCCGGTCTATATCTACAGTAGTCCGAACGATTATGCACCCAGCTACGTCAACGGATTTGTCGGCAGAGTCAATGGTCCTTCGGTCGGAATACGCTATGACTTCACAGCACATTCCGCGCTTAAGTTCCAGTATGACCGAATCTCTGAGAGAGATTTGCCGACCACAAACGGCTTGACTGCCCAGATTGCATTCACGTTCTAACGGAGACGACGATGAAAAATAACAACAGCGTTACGCGTGCATTTGCAATCCTGGCGGTCGCGATGGGCATCTGGTGGATGGCCTCAGTCTCTCCGGTAGAGGCCGCCGGCGACCCGATTGTGGTTATTGTTAACAACGCTAATCCGGTCGACAACTTGACCCTGGGAGAGTTGAAAAAGCTCTTCCTCGGGGACCGCAGCCGCTGGGATACCGGAAAAGCAGTAGCCCCTGTCATGCTCGCGCCGGGCGCGCCCGAACGAACTGCGTTTCTGAAGATCGTGTGCGGAATGAACGACGCAGACCTTGGCAAGTATTTCCTGCAAGCGGCATTCACGGGAAAGTCGGCCACGCCGCCGAAAGAAGTCGCCACTGCGGCGGCGGTAAAGAGCTTCGTCGCTGCTTCGCCCGGAGGCATCGGCTTTCTGAAGACTAGCGATCTGCCAGCGGGCGATACCACGGTTAAGTCGGTAAAGATCGACACAGCGGCTAGCGATCCCGGCTACAAGATCAAGATGTAGAGCACAGACGGCAGCTCGATATCAGGAAGGCGTAGCTAAATGGAGTTGACAATCAAGACGCGGCTGCTCGGTTTGACCATCAGTGGCTTGGTATTCGTGGCCGGGGTGAGTGTGACCGGATACTGGGGCATCACGTCGGTCCATAGAACGACTGCGGAGGTGGCCGCAACCGGCTCCGCCATTCGCAACCACATTGAAGCTGGTGTCTACAACGACCTCACCAGGACCGACGCCTCTGCGGTGTTCACGGCAAAAGGGGATGAGCAACAGAACAAAGCGGAAGAATTTGCCCAACACAGCAAGCTGCTGCAAGATCGCCTTGCCAAAGCACGGGACTTTGCGACGGACCCCACAAGCCAAGCAATGCTGGATAACGAGAAGCAATTGAGCGGTCAGTACATAACTGCAGGCGATTCACTGATCACCGCTATCATTCACAACCCCACCACTGCTCCCGGCCTGCTTGGCCCCTATCTACAGCTTTACAAAGAGCTCCAGGGAAAAATCGAAGAGACCAGCGACCAATTAGGCAAGAGTGCGCAAGACGCCGAAGTGAGTGCGACTAAAAAGGCGGCGCGAGCCACCCACACCATGTTCGGGATGTGCGGAACATCGCTTCTGTTGTTATTGGTCCTGGCCACATCCGTGAGCCGCAGCATTACCCAGGGAGTGGACCGGGAAAAGTTAGCCAGCGCTGAAGTCGCCCGGGGGGCGGAGCGCGAAAGGCAGGCCGCTCAAGAGCTCACGCAAAAGGTGGACAGCATCCTCACAGTCGTTTCGGCCGCGGGCCAGGGCGACCTCACGCAAGTTATCCAAGTGCGTGGAAGCGACGCCATCGGGCAAATGGGAGAAGGGCTGGCAAAATTCTTTACCGATCTACGCCAAAACATCGCCAGCATCGGGGCTAGTGCCATGAGTCTGGCATCTGCGTCGGAAAATCTGACCACCGTCAGCCAGCAGATGAGCGCCAACGCGGAGGAAACTTCGGCCCAGACCAAAGTGGTTTCCGGCGCGACTGTGCAGGTCAACCAGAACCTGCAGACGGTCGCCACCGGCGCGGAGGAGATGGGCCTCAGCATTAAGGATATTGCCAAGAACGCCACCGAAGCCGCCAAGGTTGCAAGTGCCGCTGTCCGCGCTGCCGAAACCGCAAATGCCACTGTAACCAAGCTTGGCGAGTCTTCGGCCGAGATCGGTCAGGTAATTAAAGTCATCACGTCAATCGCGCAGCAAACCAACCTGCTGGCTCTAAACGCAACCATCGAAGCGGCCCGTGCGGGCGAGGCGGGTAAAGGCTTTGCCGTGGTCGCCAACGAGGTGAAAGAGCTGGCCAAGAAAACTGCCAAGGCCACCGAGGATATCAGTCGCAAGATCGAAACCATTCAGATCGATGCTAAAGCGGCGGTGGATTCGATTGGGACTATCAGCGAAGTGATCAACCAGATCAACGGGATCTCCAATACCATCGCGACGGCGGTGGAGGAACAGAACGCGACGACCAACGAGATGGCACGCAACGTGAGCGAAGCGGCGCACGGCAGCGGCGAGATAACCAGCAATATTGCGGGCGTGGCGGATGCGGCGGAGAGCACGTCACGGGGCGCTATGGATACCCAGAAAGCGGCGCAGCAACTGGTAGAGACTTCGACCGAACTGCGCCGTCTGGTCGAGCAATTCAAGATTGACGACGGCGAAAACGCGCCGAAGCAAGATGCACCCGATTATGCCAGCAAGAAAGCCTACGCTACGGTAGTTCTGCCCACTTTCTCGCTTCGGGCCGCGAGCGCTTCCGAGCGTCGGTGAGGTAAAGTCGCCATAGCGCTCATTGACCAGCAGTCAAAACGCGTAATCGTTTTCAACAGTGCCTGCCCAGTAACATTGATCGTCATCATTTTTCAGAGGAACTTCAGGCGCCCTGCTTGGAGTCTAAATATGATGTTCTAATGGGTGCGCCGCAGCGTTGCCGTCTGGTTATCGCGGTCGTGGCTTTCGGAGCCGTTCTCTGCGGATTCGCGGCGCACTACATCCGTCTGAAACTTGCAAACGTTCCACCTCCACCGGCCCCACTCACCCTCGCTAACGCTGAGGAGGCATCCATCCGGCGATCTCAAGAGAGTTTTCGCCGCTCTCACAAGAGTATCACTCAGACAGAAAAGCAACATATTTTAGACGGACAGTTCGCAATGGTGACCGTAACCGAAGCGGTGCCTGCACGCCTAAAAGAAGCTTTTACCGTCATTACCGGAGCACAGCCGGGATTTGCAAGCGGAGCGCAGCGATTCGCAATGGAGAATCCCGACTGGGAATCTCCGTATCAGGGACGACGAGTCATGTCGTACCGGCGCTTGTTGTTCGCCGGTCTCTCCGACAACAAGTGGTTTATTCACTACCTAAGCGGGATGGGATGCGGGACACCTGGACGCTACTATGTCGTCGTATTTGACACTGACGAGCAAAACAAAGTCCGGTTTCTGTGGGGTGGCATCGGGCCTGAAGGCGCGGCCGGCTTGGACGACCTGCGCAGAGGAATCGCTACCGGGCGATTCACGGATAATTTGTCCTGCGCTTGGTGAATGACTGACGAAAAAGGCATTGACGGGCGAGCAAGTCAGTATAGCCTTCACTCGCGCCTGCAAGGGCTCAGCATCTTCGATTTCCGATTTCACAAGCTACGTCACACTGCGCGAGTTGGCTGCGGATGCAGGGTATCGACATTCATACTGTGGCTCAGTTGCTGGGCCACAAAGACTTGAGAATTGCCGCCAGTACCAGCATCTTGCTCCCGCATTTTTGGCCGATGGCGTGGCGCGATTGGACGCTGTTTTCGGTCTTCCGCGTCACCAAAGCGTCACCGCGATGAGCGCGCCAGTAGGATCAGGGGCTTTAAGCGCTTGATATTAGTTGGCGTCCCCGACGGGATTTGAACCCGTGTTACCGCCGTGAAAGGGCGATGTCCTAGGCCAGGCTAGACGACGGGGACCAGAGAGGCGAGCCGAGGGTCAATCAATCGATGTTAACAGCGCCTATACACGGTGTCAAAAACGATTTCGATCCTGGCGGAGCTTGCTCATCTCTTTTCGCCGAATGCCTTGGTTCAAATTTTGCGAATTGGATGCGAGTCGACCTCAATGTCCGAACCAATGAATGGGTTTTGCGATCCACTGATCCCGCCCCAGGATGTTTTAAAATTAATGGGTGCCCCACGTTGGGGTTGGAGCAATCCTGTGGCCGATGCCCTTTTTCTCAGCCTGTGGTTCCCGAGTTTTGACTTGGACGAAATGATGCCGCGTGCTTTGGCGGTGATGCGGCAGTTTCCATTCTCTGCCGTGCAGCCGGGAACCACGTATGTGGCTATGCATCCCGTCTCGTGGAACGAGCCCACGATTTTCGAACAACGGTTTCGGCCCGGCGTTCCTCCAGAACAGGCGGTGCTTCTTGCGGCTGATGTGCTGCACGAAGACTATGCCTACTTGTTCGAAGCGTATTGGGACCTTTGGGTTCTTTCCGACCGGCACGAATGGGTTCTGCAGCCATCGCCGGTGAAATTCCTGGTGCACGGTGTGGAGTTTGACGAAGGCGTCTACGAGCACGAAGGTCACATCGAGGTAGATTTCGGCGTGGACTCGCGGTTCCTTCAGGACGACGTGCAACTCGACAGCGAAACGGAAACTCGAGTTCGCGCAAATGTGCAAAAGTTGGTGGAGTTCACGAACAAAGCAGAGAAAAGTTCAGGAGCGAGCGCACGCCTGCTGTGGTCAGAGTCAGAGGAGAACCTGGCGCAGAAATTGATCGCGCGCCTGCAGAAAGTGCAATAAAAAAACGAACGGTCGCCCTCTGTGCGGGCGACCCTCACTCTGAAGCGGTTCAAATTACTTTGTTCTTCCACCCTCAATTTTCAGTTTGTCGCTTGCTCCGGCTTGTGCCGCGGCAAGCCGCGCCGTCAGTACGCGGAAGGGCGAGCAGGCCACGTAGTCCATCCCGACCTCATGGCAGAACTTCACCGAGTGGGATCACCGCCGTGCTCTCCGCAGATTCCGACTTCAAGACCAGGGCGGGTCTTGCGTCCGCGTTCGATTCCGATGCGAACCAACTCTCCCACGCCCTCGCGATCGATCACTGCGAAGGGATCCTGTTTGAGGATGCCTTCTCTTAAATAGGTTGGCAGCACTTTGTTTACATCGTCGCGCGAGAAGCCGAACGTGGTCTGGGTAAGATCGTTGGTACCAAAGCTGAAGAATTCGGCTACTTTTGCGATCTCACCTGCCAGCAACGCCGCTCGCGGCAACTCGATCATGGTGCCAACGAGGTAATGCACCTTCTTGCCTTTCTCACGGAAAACCTCTTCCGCGATGCGCCGTACGATGGCTGCCTGGTTCTCCATTTCCTTCAGCGTCGCGATGAGCGGAATCATGACTTCTGCATGGGTCTTGATTCCCTCCTTTTCTACCGCAACCGCCGCCTCAAAGATGGCGCGCGATTGCATCTCGGTGATCTCGGGATAGGTGATGCCCAAGCCGGCAGCCGCGATGTCCGAGCATGGGATTGAACTCGTGGAGTTCTTCAACGCGCGGCGCAAGCAGTTTTCTCAGACCCTTCAACTTCGGGGAGCGTCGGCTTGGTTCAGCTTCCAAGCACAGCGATCTCTACCATCAACTCTTCGCGCTCGGGGAGGAATTCGTGCAGCGGAGGATCCAGCAGTCGAATGGTGACTGGCAGACCATCCATGACGCGAAGGAGGCCGATGAAATCGGCGCGCTGCATGGGCAGAAGTTTTTTCAACGCCGCTCGACGATCCTTTTCATTGTCCGTCAGAATCATGGTCCGCACGTGCGGAAGACGGTCTTCGGCGAAGAACATGTGCTCGGTTCGGCACAGCCCAATGCCCTCAGCGCCGAACGCGCGCGCCTGTTTCGCATCGCGTGGAATGTCCGCGTTGGCACGCACACCGATTTTGCGGAAAGGCTCCGCCCAGCCCAGGAACTTCATCAGTTCAGGATCGTCTGCCGTGGGAGGGATGGTGTCGAGCTTGCCCTTGATCACGCGGCCGGTGGTTCCATCGAGCGAAATCCAGTCGCCTTCCTTGAAGATCTGACCCTTCACCCGCATCTCGCGAGCGTGTTCGTTCACCCCGATGTCGCCCGCGCCGGCGACGCAACATTTGCCCATACCGCGGGTGACGACTGCGGCGTGGCTGGTCATGCCGCCGCGTGAGGTGAGGATGCCCGCAGCGACTTCCATACCGTGAATATCTTCGGGAGTCGTTTCAGCTCTGACCAAGATGACCGGATTTCTCTTGCTGCCGTGCCCGGCTTTTTCGACCGCCTCATCGGCGGTGAATACAATCTGCCCGACTGCGGCGCCCGGAGATGCCGGCAACCCGGTTGCGAGAACTTCGATCTTCGCCTTCTTCTCGTCCAAGCGGGGAACCAGAAAATCATAAAGCTGGTTGGGTTCGACTCGGAAGATGGCTTCTTCTTTGCTGATCAGGCCTTCTTCCACCATCTGGATGGCCACGCGCACGGCGGCAAGTCCGGTACGCTTGCCATTGCGCGTTTGCAGCATGTAAAGCTTGCCTTCCTGAATGGTGAATTCGAAATCCTGCATGTCGCGATAATGTTTTTCCAAGCGAGTGGTGATTTCGCGAAGCTGGTTGTAAGCCGACGGCATGATCTTTTCGAGCTCTAGAATCGGGACCGGGGTTCGCACTCCTGATACCACATCTTCGCCCTGCGCATTCAGCAGAAACTCGCCGTAAAACTCCTGAGTTCCGGTTGCCGGATTTCGCGTAAAGCCGACGCCAGTTGCGCTGGTGTCCCCGAGATTGCCGAAGACCATGGCCTGCACGTTTACAGCTGTACCGAGCATGTCATCGATAGCATTGATGCGGCGATAAGTCTTGGCGCGATCGTTCTGCCAGGAGCGAAAAACAGCATCGCGCGCCATGACCAGCTGATCGTGAGAATCCTGCGGGAAGTCTTTCTTAGTGTGCTTTTTGACTACTTTCTTATATTCCGCGATTACTTCTTTCAACGCTTTGGCATCGAGGTCGGTATCGAGCTTGGCTTTTTTCTGTTTTTTCTTGGCATCGAAGACTTTGTCGAATTCTTCTTTCTTAATCTCCAGCACGACGTTGCCGAACATCTGGATTAGTCGGCGGTAAGAGTCGTAGGCAAAGCGCGGATTGTTGCTGCGCATCGCGAGCGCTTCGACACTTTGATCGTTCAGGCCGAGATTCAGAATCGTATCCATCATGCCCGGCATGGAAAACTTTGCACCCGAGCGAACGCTTACCAGCAGCGGGTTGTCACCCTTGCCGAGCTTCTGCCCTTGTAGTTGCTCGAGATGGGTCAACGCTTCCTCCATCTCCCGGTCAACTTCTTTCGAGACTCCGCCGTGCCGCATGTATTCACGACAGGCTTCGGTTTGGATGGTAAAGCCAGGCGGTACCGGCAGGCCTGCGTTGGTCATTTCGGCCAGGCCGGCGCCTTTTCCGCCGAGTTCGTCTTTCATCTTGCCGTTACCATCGGCCTTGCCGCCGCCGAAGAAGTAGACATACTGAATGGTCGGTTTCTTGCTGGTTACTGCTATTTCTGCCTCGGGGAGAGTCTGCGTCGCCATGAGATTAGTCCTTTACTGTTTCGAAGATTCTTTGGATTCCTTGCCTTCCGTCACTATCTCTGAAAAATCTGCAATGGTGGAGAATTCCTTTAACAACGACTGCAGCAGAGCCAGCCGATTTGCGCGGACGCGTTCGTCGTCGACCATGACCATGACTTTGTCGAAAAAAGCATCGACCTGATCTCGCACAATCGAGAGCAGTAGCAGCGCATCGCCGTATTCCTTATTTCTACGATGTGCCTCAATCCTTGCTGCGTTGCGTTCCACGTAGGCTGCTAGGTTCTTTTCCTCATGCGACGCATCCAGCGAAAAATCGAACATCGCCGCAGGCTCGATACCGTTCTCTCGTGCCTGCTTGAGAATATTGCGCATCCGCTTACATGCCGCTCCGATTGCTTCAAACTCGGGCATGTGCAGAACATTCTTAAGGGCTTCAGCCCGGGCGATCGCGTCCACTACGTCATCGGAGCCCGCAGCCAGAACGGCATTCACCACGTCATACTTAAACCCGAGCACATCACGCAGATAAAACTCCAGCCGCTCGCGGAAGAATGCTCGCAAAGCGCCGGCATAATCAATCTCACCCGAAAACTTTCGTTCCGCCGACGACCCGCGATAGACTTCGCGCGCGTCAGCAAACAATTCGGCCAAGCTGAGTGGTAAGTTCTTTTCCGCAACTGTCTTTACAATACCGTTTGCCTGCCGCCGCAGTGCAAACGGATCCTTCGATCCGGTAGGCTGCAGGCCAAGCGCAAACATTCCGGCAATGCTGTCCGCTTTATCAGCGATCGAGAGGACCGCACCCTCGACCGAGCGTGGAACCGAGTCGTCCATGGATTCCGGCTTGTACTGATCGTAGATCGCCTGCGCGATCGCCTGACGAGTCGCATCCGGCATGCCGGTGTCGAGTTCCTGCACGCTGGCGTAGAGTCCGCCTACGATTCCCTGCAGTTCGGTAAACTCCTTTACTAGTTCAGTCGTGAGGTCGGTCTTCGCGAGAGACGCCGCCTTGTGCACGATCCCCGGACGAACCTGCATCCCCTTTTGCCGAATGATCTCGCAGAGCCAACTGCACAAACGCTGCACCCGCTTTGTCTTTTCGTAGTAGCTCCCCAAGTCCTTTTGAAATGTGACGTTCTTGAGCCGCACGGTCCGCTCGCGTAAGGGATGCTTTTGATCGGTCTGCCAGAAAAACCGAGCGTCATTGAAACGTGCTCGCAGCACGCGTTCGTGGCCGTGGCGAATGATGCCGCGCGGGTCGCCATCGGTATTCAGCACTGCCAGGAAATACGCGAGAAGCTTGTCGCTCGCACCTTCAACAGCAAAATACTTCTGATGATCGCGCATCACGGTGATCAGGACTTCCTTTGGCAGTTCCAAAAACTGACTGTCGAAACTTCCCAGGATCACCGAAGGCCACTCAGTCAGATTGACGACAGTTTCCAGGAGGCTCTTATCTTCGCGCCAGCGTGCGCCGGGAACAGTGCGAGTCGCGGCGTCGAGTGCTTTCCGAATTTGCTGCTCGCGCTGATTGCGACCAAGCACTTTCGCCGCGCGCAAGCATTCAACATATTCAGAACCGGCGCTTGGAATCAGGATCGGACCCTCGGATAGAATCCGGTGCCCTCGCGATTCGTTCCCGGCGCGAATGCCATCAAATTCCAGTGGAATCACTTCCCTGTCGAGCAAAGCCACAAGCCAACGCACCGGCCGCACAAACTTCTCGCTTGGCTTTCGCCAGTACATATTCTTCGGCCAGTAAATCGAGTTGATCTCTTTGGGAAGCAGTTCGGAGAGGACCTCTGCAGTTGAGCGGCCTTTCTTAGTGATCTTCGCGGCCAGGTATTCGCCTTTTGAAGTTGTCACTCTCTCCAGTTGAGAAACGTCCACGCCGGCCTTTTTTGCGAACGCATGGGCGGCAGGTGCGGGCTTCCCATCTTTGAAAGCCACATTTACTGACGGCCCGGTGACCTGCTCCGTGACATCAGATTGGGCCGCTGGAATTCCGGATGCGAGAACTGCCAGACGACGCGGAGATTCGAGGCAGGATATCGCTCCGGTGGAGGAAAGATGTTCCCGCTCCAGTAATTTGTGCACTCGCTCACGCAACTCGAGCGCAGCGGCGTCGATCATCCGCGCCGGAATCTCTTCGCACCCGATCTCAAGTAGAAAATCTGGCATCGAGAACCTTATTAATTGCGACCTCAGAAGCAAAATTAGGAAGCCGTGGGCACTAACTCTTTTTTCGTTTTTGCCCGCTTAGCGGGTTCCGCTTCGTCCGCACTCGCCGATTTCTCGCCTCGCTGCTGATCCACATACGCCCGCGCGATCCCCACGGCCAAGGCACGCACACGCGCAATCACTCCCACTCGCTCGGTTACTGAAATCGCGCCGCGAGCGTCCAGAATGTTAAACAGATGTGAACACTTCAGGCAAAGATCGTAGGCAGCGAGGATCGGAAATTGCTTTTTCTTGTTAGGAAACTTCTCTCCATCCAGCGCCGCCTCCATTTCGCTTATTTTTTGAGAGGCCGCAGTCAACTCTGCGTATTGATCGACTAGCGCCTTGCATTCTGCTTCACACAACTCAAAGTGCTTCCATGCTTTTTCGACGTCGGCCAACTCAAAGTTGTAAACCGAGAACTGAATCTCGTCCGCCAGCCGTACATCGCCGTAGGTTGTAGCCTTGCCCGTTTCCGGATCGCGCGCCCACACAATGTCGTAAATCGAATCAACGTCCTGGAGGAATGCCGCAATGCGTTCCAAGCCGTAAGTCAGCTCCGCAGATATTGGATCAAGATCCACTCCGCCGCACTGCTGAAAATAAGTAAACTGCGTAATCTCAAGTCCGTCGAGCATTACCTGCCAGCCCACGCCCCACGCGCTAAGTGTCGGCGCTTCCCAATTATCTTCCTCGAACTTGATATCGTGCTGGCGCAGATCGATCCCCATCGCGCCCAATGATTCCAAGTAAAGCTCCTGGACATTGACCGGCGGCGGTTTAAGAATCACTTGCAGCTGGGTATGCTTATAGAGACGATTTGGATTCTCTCCGTAGCGCCCATCAGCAGGCCTGCGGGATGGCTGCAAGTATGCCATTTTGTACGGACTCGGCCCCAGCACGCGAAGAAATGTTTCCGGCGCCATGGTTCCTGCGCCAACCTCGACGTCATAGGGCTGTTGCAGCACGCATCCCCGTTCGGCCCAGAAGGTCTGGAGGCGCAGGATGAGTTCCTGAAAGGTTAGCGGATTGGAGTGGCTTTCGGTCAAGGTTTTGGGCTAGCAATAAGCAGTCAGCATTCAGCATTCAGTCGTTACGAATACGCCGTCACTTCAACCAATCTGCGACCGTGATTCTAATTGCAAAGCTCTCAACTGATTTTCTCCAGCATTCCTGCTGTTACCAGCTTTTTTTCCATGTGCCGCTGGAGAGCCTGCAGGAGAAACTTACGCAAGTCGGCTGCTTGCGCTTTGTGCCCCGGCGTTGCCGTAAAACTTTCCACTGGTGCGCGCAGCATTTTGCTCGCAAGCGTCCGCGACTCCACAGAAATTTCGGACGAGGCCAGCCGCTTGTCTTCGGCGCACAGCAACCCGTCGCTCAGTGCATGAAAGAACGCTCTACTTCCATTCAGCGTCCGCCCACAGACGATGCACTCGGAAAGCTCCGGCAGATAGCCCATCAGCCGGGTCATCCATAAGTCGAAATACGTGATCGGCATCCAGACGTCAGCCTCGCGCAATCCCGCCAGGACCGCCAGTGCAAGCCGGAAGACATCATCGTTGACTTCGCGATCTGGAAGTAACTCGTCCAGCAACTCGGCTACATGGCCCAACGCGACGGCCCGAGGATAACTCACTTCAAATGCCAGCGGTGATTCCAACACTTCGCACGAATCCAGACGCGCCAACTCCTGCCGTTCTCGATCCTCGTAATAAGCTCGAACGTAGGTCAGAGGCTCGAGCGCTCCGCCAAACCGCCGTTTAGATTTCTTGGCAGCGCGTGCGACTCCCCGTACCTTCCCTTCCAAGCGAGTAAACAGCGTGACCAGCAGGTCGGCCTCGCGCAACGGATACGTCCGCAAAACGATCGCTTCCGACTCCTTCAGCGCCATTGAAGCTCAGCAGGTAATCTTTGATTGTAATTGAGCCGTCAGGAGATGGAAAGGAGACCCGGTTCACGGATTGCGATCTCGCCCATCTCCGAAAAGCAAAAGGCGCGCGTCGATGGATAAAAAACGCGCGCCCAGCCGAGAACGAGGGATTCCGAATTACCGGCCAAAGTATTTGGCGTTTCGTTCCGTGAAAGCTTTCCACTTTTCCGGCAGGTCATCCAGCGCGAAAATCGCGGATACCGGGCAGACGGGAACACAAGCGCCGCAATCGATGCACTCAACCGGGTCGATGTACAACATTTCCTCTTCGGGGAACGCCGGCGCATCCTTCTTAGGATGGATACAATCGACTGGACAAGCATCCACACAAGCGGTGTCCTTGGTTCCGATGCACGGCTCTGCAATTACGTATGTCATAAAGTCAGTGTCTCTCCCTGAGATGTTTGCGGACCTTAACAGAACCGCTAATTCTAGCAAGAATGCAGCCGGCGGTACAGCGTTCAGTAGGGTTTTCTACGCCTCCACTAGTTCCCGCGCCGCGCTTGGCTCGTACTCGACGATGTGACCCGCCACTGCACTAGCGGCCACGGTCAGCGGGCTGGCCAGGTACATCTGCCCGGGCCCACTGCGTCCCGGGAAATTCCGATTCTGTGCGCTGATTACCACCTGCTCCGGCCGCGTAGTCACGCCCGGACCGGCGTTGATGCAGGCTCCGCAACTGGGCTCGATTACATGCGCTCCGGCTCTCTGGAAAATCTCGAGATAGCCCTTGCGGATACAGTACTCGCGAGTCTCTTGGGACCCGAACTGGATGTAGAACTTCACCGAGTCCGCCACGCGCTTGCCATGCTTGAGCGCATCGGCGAGAACCAGTGCATACATGTCCATGTCTTCATTCTTGCCCGCGGTGCAGGTGCCGCCATAGGCGAGTTCCACGGGCACAGGCGTATTCAGTTCGCGAATGTACTTGCCATTTCCCGGGTCGCCTGGCGTAGCCACCATCGGCGTAATCTCGGCGGCGTCCAACTCGATAACGTGGGCGTATTGTGCACCGGGATCACTGTTCAAGCCCTCGATCATAGCCTGCGCCTTCTTGCGGTCCATCCCACGTCGTTCGACCAGAAAATCTACGGCCTTGCGATCGGGCGCCACAATGCCGGTGAAGCCGCCAATCTCCGCGGCCATATTGGTCATGGTGGCACGTTCGTCGACGCTGAGATCCTCAATCGCCTCACCCGCGTACTCCATCACTTTAGCTAGTGCTTTGCCGTTGCGGACGTAATCGAGACTGAGAATCTTTAAGATGAAATCCTTCGCGGTGACATTAGGGTGCTTCCTGCCGCGAATCACAATTTTCACCGACTCCGGTACCTTCACCCGAACATCTTTTGTAATCCACGAATTGAAAACGTCGGTTGTGCCGATGCCGAAGGCGACGCACCCAATCGCGCCCACGTGCGGGGTATGCGAGTCGGAGCCGATATTCAATTGCCCCGGGAGCGCGTAGCTTTCCAGAACGATCGAGTGGCAGATTCCTTCTGAGCCCTTGCGGTCTTTCAATTCACCGTGCAGCTTAATACCTTGCTTCGCCGCGAAATCCTGCTGCTTCAGCTTAAGTTGGGTTGCAAGATCAAGCAGACCAAGTTTCTTCTTCTCTTCCGAGATCACTTCATCGAGAAACGTAAGGTGGTCGCGGAAAAACAAAATGCTCGTGGGATCGTTTACCTTTGCGTCTTTGCCCACGTAATGTTCGAAGAAAATGGCTGCCATAGGCGTCACGTATTCGTGGCTGAAACGCAAATCGGCGCGGGCAAAGCCTGTGTCGCCCGGCTTAACAAACGGGACGCCAACATTTCCTTTATCGTCGAGCATGTGTTTTGCGAAGATCTTCTCGGCCACGGTCATCGCCCGTTTTTCCGTCTTGATCGGCGGCAGAAAAACTTTCTTCTGCATGCGCGCGACGTTGAAGGGAAACAGGCCGCCATACTCAATTACCTGCCGCGTGATCTCGTCCTCTCCGGCAGTGAATTCGCTGAGCGGGATTTCCTGACCGCTGCGAATCTGGTCAATCAAGGAAAAATTGGTCGAAGTCAGCAAGCCGAGATTCTGGCAATTCTGCTTATAGATGCGCTCGATATTTTCCGCGATGACCATGCGAATGCCGGCGCACATTTCGGCGTAAGGCGACTGCTCGCGGCTCGATCCCTTGCCCCTTCGCTTACCGCTCACGGCGCAAACGAAGCCACCCTTTTTCACATCAGAACGCCCGACGGGGAATACGCTGCCGCATTTCAGTCCCAAATAAGGGATTTCGCCCAGCGTCTCGTCGAAATAGAAGCAGTAGTGCGCCGGAGTGATTTCGTCAGTCGAGATATCGTCACGCAGCTTGGGATTGTTGGCGGGATTCTTCGTGTCCCACGGTAAGTCTTCGCCGGCAAACTGCCGCTTGATGAGTTCAGGATCCTCAGTCAGAAAAAGGATCCGGCCCTGCAGACGAACCTGGTCGTGCCGCTTTTCGATTTTGCGTTCAAGAAGTGAACTGATCACGATTGATAGCCTGGGTTAAAAAGTAGCGATCCACACCGCTTCTATTGTAACGCGCTCAGCGTGCGTCCTCCAGGCAGGGACTAGTGGTGAGAGTGAGTTCGATCGTATTTCTCTCCAGCCGGGATGGCGACCGCCAGACGATTCTCTTTCGGCGCAAGTGGGCAAGTGGCGTAAGGCGTCACCGCGCAGGGCGGATTGTAGGCTCGGTTGAAATCGATGACCACAGTCCCATTTACAACCGGGTCGGTCTCCAGGAAACGTCCTCCCGGATAGGTATCGGTTTTGCTGGTCAGATCGTTCAAAACGAACGAGAGCCCCTTCGACGGATTGCCGCCGAGGGCGGTCAGCCGCACTTCCTGACCGTCGATCTTAAATACAACGGTCCCTGCCACTGGCGTGGGTGTAATGTCGCCTAAAACATTGGGAACATCCACCGTCTTTTTACCATCGGAGGGCTCCCACGTCGCAGTCACCCGATAGGACAGGTCGAGAGGGAAGAAGGTCGGGCCACGGTAATTCTTGACCTCCTCGCTGTCGACGTCCTTCAATCGGATGCCGATGCGTTGACCCCGCACGATGACTTTGATCCGCATACTTCCCAGTTCTACAACGGTCGGGCTGCCTGAAGTGTCCGGCTGCAGCTTAGCCGTGGTCACCGGTTTTCCGTCGATTGTGGCGTGGGCACCGGGCGCGAATTTCACGGTTACATCCGTCCCCTGCAGCTCGAAAACGCCGGCATGAGCCGGCCCTTTGGGAAAAACGATGGCGTTGCCCGCATCAGTGCCGAACGGATTCTCGCCGGGCTTGAGCCAGAATAAGCCCGCCAGTGAAAGCCAGTTCGTCTTGAGGTCGTCGACCAGTTCGGCTTTCCATTTATCAAACGACTGGATGTAAGCCGCATCGGGCGCAGAAGGCGGCGGATTCTCGCCCGCAAGTACTGGGGCGCTGAACTGCATCGCTGCTATAGCCACAACGACGATAAATAACCAATTTCGCTTCATACTCAAGTTCTCTCGATCACTCTTTTCGCCCAACTATCTTCTGAACGCGTGCAGATCGGGCAATGGCTCCAGATCCTGCCCGCTGAAAATCTGTTCGAACTCGGCCAGCAATGCCGGATGCACCAATCCGTTAGAAGCCACAGTCTCGCGACCGTGCAATTGGAATGGCCCACCCTTAAAGTCCGTGACCATTCCTCCTGCCTCCTGCACAATCAGCACGCCTGCAGCGGTATCCCAGGGATTGAGGTTGAACTCCCAGAATCCGTCGAAGCGTCCGCAGGCCACACAGCAAAGATCAAGCGCCGCCGAACCCGCCCGCCGCACTCCGTGAGTGTGCAACGTGATCTGATGGTAAAAGAAGATGTTCGGGTTCTTATGCCGCTTATGGCTAGGAAACCCCGTAGCCAACAGACACTCAGCTAAACTGGCGGTTTTCGAAACATGAATTCGCTGCTGATTTAAGTAAGCGCCGCTTCCCTGCTCGGCCGCGAATAATTCGTCCCGCGTGGGATCGAAGATCACGCCCGCGACCCGGCTCCCTTTGTAGTCCAAACCCATCGAGACGCAAAACACCGGAAAGCCATGCGCGAAGTTCGTGGTTCCGTCCAGAGGATCGACGTACCAGCGGTAATCGCTGCCCGTATCCTGGAATCCGCCCTCCTCACCAAGTATGTCGTGGGTGGGCCACCGCTGGCGCAGCCGCTCCCGGATCAGTGCCTCGGAATTGCGATCCGCGACCGTAACCAGATCCGCTTCCCCTTTGTATTCCACTTTGACGTGTTTGTGAAAGTAGCCCATCAGCAAGGCACCGGCCTCGCGGGCGATCTCCTCCATGCCCAACACGAAGTCGTGACTATTCGAGGAGGATGTCATTTAGTGTGGATTGTTCTTCGCATGCAGCTTCTTGGACCAGTCACCTGTGCTTGGCGCCGTCCTCGGCGATGTACATGATTTCGTGTTTGAAAATGAAGAGATTCGGTTTGTCCTCGCGGGTTAGCCTGACCATGTTCTTGTCGTAATATTCGATCCAGCCGTTGACGATTTCGCCATCCGCCAGCTTGATGCTGACTGGTTTTTGCTTTTCACCCAATAACTTCAAGTACACGGCCTCCTGCGAGGTTTCCTCGGGAGGAGTGATCTTCGCTTTCCGGGGTGCGCCAGGACCTGCTTGTCCGTTGAATGCCATGACTAGCATTCTACATGTGCTCACGGGTGAACGCCGCGGGTCATGCAGGGCGGAAGCCGAAGCCTAAATAAAAGTTGAGCTCGGCCTCGCGGAATCGGGGTAGAATACGGGCCATTATCCGCTTGGGAGGTTTTGTCATGAGAACCTCAACTCTCCTGTTCGCTTTCCTGCTTTCCTCGTCGCTAACCTTCGCCCAACACAACGGCCCCACCGGCCAACGTCAGGCCGACAGAGCCGAGGACCAATTCGAGAAGAGCGTGCCTCCTCCGATTCACCAACAATCTTCGGTGGATTTGGCAAAACTGAAGAGCGATGCGGATGAACTGGTCGTCCTCTCGCAGTCGATTCATTCCGGAATCGGCGATGTCGAGAAAGGTATGCTTCCCAAGGATTTGGCCGAGAAGCTGAAGCAGTTGGAAAAGGTTTCCAAGAAACTGCGCAGTGAACTCACCCCTTAGAGATAAAAAACACCAGCCCCTGGCGGAGCTGGTGTTGGCAGTTGCCGGTCACTTCCGTTTAGAAAGTAACCTTCATCCCAAATTCAATTTGGCGCGGCGAACCCAGCGTGTAAACGCCGGTGCCAACGCCAACCCGGTTCACGAAATGCCCGTTGTAAGTGGTGCCGTTGATGCTGCCGGTCCCGCCGCTTAACAGTCCCGACATCATGCTTTCCGGCAGGTCAAAGTTAACGAAGTTAGGCAAGTTGTAGAAACTGACCTGCGGTTTAATGGTCACTCGCTCCTTGATGGAGTACTGCCACGCTATGGTGGTGTCGAGCGTCCGCAACCAGGCAAGGTTGACCTGGCCGGGAGGCGCTAACGGCACCGTCGGAGCTACCGCGCCCAATTGTACTAATTCAGACTGCGTCATCAGGCCATTCTGGATTAGTACGTTTCCTGCTGGCGTTGGCTGTCCGGCCACAGTGTTGTTGTAGTTGCTGATGACCGAGTTGATGTTGCTGGCGTTGATGCCGCGATCAAAGCTGCCGACATGGGTTCCGGGGATCGGATCCTGCGTGGTTCCATCTCCCGTGAAGTCGGTGCGGAAGATTTCGCCAGCGCCAGTAGCCGTGTTGGGAACGGTAAGCGTCGTTGACAGCGGGCTGTAGAAATGCGACATCACGCCAATCTGGAAGCCATAGCGCAAATCCAGGTAGCCACCGAACGATATCTGGTGAGTGCGGTCCAGCGTCGAAGGCCCGAAGTAGCGATTGACGTTGGAGTTGTCGAGCGAGGGAACGATGAAATCCTGATCGCCGCTGGATGCCGTCACCGTGTTGTCGGCAGCGACGCCTCCGCCGGTGTTGTCAAATCGCGACAACGAGTAGGAAACCGTGAAGTTCAGGCCCGTTGCGCCCTTAAAGGGAGCCTTCACGTTATCCGTCCACTTCATCTGCAGTCCGTCGTAGGTAGAGCGCCCAACCGGCGACAACATGCCGAGAGGTGGCGCATTGGGGTTGATACCGCCGAAGGCGCACGGGTAGCCGAGCGCGGCAAGACAACTGCTCCCGCCCATATCAGAGGAAGAACCCAAGCCATTAGAAGCATAGTTGCTCATCGTCGCTCCCGCTGCTATCGCACATCCGACGCCACCAGGGCCAGCCGGGCAACCAAAAGATGCGTTAGTGGCATTGATTGCCGAATTGGCGCCAGCAAGGTTGAAGTAGTTGATGTCGCCAGCGTGGTTCAGATCCACGCCCAACAGGTAGTGGGTCTGCACGTTGCGAACATAATCCGCGCTGAACACCATGCCTCGGCGGAGTTCGCGCTGGATGCCAATATTCATCTGCACCGAGCGAGGTGATTTGTAGTCAGGGTTAAACATGGAAAGGCTCGGCGGGAAGAAGCATGGCGTGCCGCTTGTAAAGGCAGCAGCACCAGAGGGGCAGCCGACCAGGCCAGGTTGCACATAGGCCGGGTTGGGTGCAGTCAGGTTCAGCGGTGACCCCGCCACATAGGCATTCTGCAACGCGATGATCGACGGCAACGCGGTGCCGATCAGTGGGAAGCTGGTTGCACCGGCAGGGCCGCACACTGCAACTGCGAGCGGGCTTCCCGGAGTGTTGATCGCACCATTTGCGGTCTGCAAGGTTACCGGCGATCCCGGAGAGGCGCAGGGTGAAAAGAACTGCAGGAAAGCGCCGGTAGGTTCGCGGTTCGGACCGTCAAAGAGCACGTTGTTCCAGATCGCGTTTTCGTAAAACAGCCCAATACCGCCTCGGATCGAGGTCTTGCCGTCTTTCAACGGATCCCACGCAAACCCCAGCTGCGGAGCCCAGTTGTTGTTCGGTTGGTTCACCGGGTTTCCCAGTCCAGGGACCAAGGCATTGAGCCCCGGAATCGCCGGATACTGGCTGTCGGTGCGGCCAGTGTCGCGGTTCCAGCGGATCCCATAGGTAAGGGTAAAGTTCGGGACGATTTTCCAACTGTCACCGAAGTAGAACAGCACTCGGTTGTCGGGTCCGAGGCCGCCCGCTGGGAAACCGAGCGCTGCCTTGGTCGTCGAAAAACCCAGCCCGTTGGCTACAGTAACGGAGTCGGCCGGGTAATTGAAGGGATTCGCGATGCCCCCGGGGAAAATGCCGATGGCCGGATTGCCCGCATTCGCGATTTCGGTAGTGTTTACCGCCGATATGATCTGCGGCCCGTTCTTGAAGAACGAAGCAAATCCTCCGCCTTGGATGTGGTTGTACCCGAATCCGTAACGCAGGACGTGCGAACGAATGATCTTGCTGCCATCGTACTTGACCTGATGATCGCTCTGCGGAGTGCTTTGTGGCGCCAATAGATTCGGACCAGCCGTCAGGCCGGTAGCGCCCATGAAGATCTCAGCGCCGATATCGTTAAACGGCAACGCGCTGTTGCCTGTGGTTGCGTCCTTGATCTGGTTCTGGAATTTCAGGTACGAAAAGCGGATGGCGTGGCTGAAGCTGCCGGTGTTGAAATCTACGCCGCCCACAAAGTTTCGAGTAATGTCCTTGTTGTCATACAAGGAGTAACCGAACCCGAAAGTCGCACCCAGGATGTTTTGAAAATCCGAGAAGCGGAAGAACGCCCGCGCATTTTTCGTGAGCTGGTAATCGAGGCGTCCCAGCAAATTGCCCTCGTGGAATGGATCCTGAAAGGTCCCCGAGAAGGAACTGAAAGGAGCGGATATGGGCACAGGAACGGCTGTGTGCTGAATCGTACGCTCGCCGTCCATAAAGAAGAACAGTTTGTTCTTGATAATCGCGCCACCGAAGGCGCCGCCATACTGACTACGCTGAAACGGGGCGCTGAATCCGGGAGGCGTTGGCAGTGCGGCTGAAAATGAACTATCGCGTAGTTGCCCAAAAGCTTCGCCGTGGAAGCTGTTCCCGCCGGATTTCGTCGTCACGTTCACGGCCCCGGAAGAAGTCAGCTCGGTAGACATGTCCAGGCTCGACTGGCTGATTTGAAATTCCTGAATGGCGCTGGCCGGGATGTCGGTCGTGGTAGTTCCTACGGTTTCGTCAGAGACATCTACGCCATCGACCTCAATACGCGCGGTGCGGCCGAAACGGCCACCGAACGAAATTGAGGAATACCCTGCCTTTGTGGGGTCGAAGTTCTGGCCGTCCTGAATCTGCACGCCCGGCTCGAGTTGGGCCAGATCAAGGAAGTTGCGGCCGTTCACCGGCAGGTTCTCAATCTGGTTTTCCGTGATGACGCCCTGTACGGTCGCCTGCTCAGTGTTCACCGAAACCGTGCTGGCCTCAACCTCTACCACCTGACTGGTCTGGCCAACCTCTAATTTCAGATTAGCGGTCGCGGTGTTACCGACTTGCACATTCACCGGCACCTCGCTCACTTTGAAGCCACTGGCCTCGACTCTGACGAGATATGCACCGGGGATCAGGGCGCCCGAAGTATAAGCACCCTTGGAATCCGAAGTCACGGTGATCGCCGAGTTCTTCGATTTTTCCGTGATAGTGACTTTCGCGCCGTTGACCACTGCGCCGGAAGGATCCGTGACCGTTCCCTGGATGCTGCCGTTACCTACGTTCGTTTGTGCCAACAGAAACGAGGAGGACAGAAAAAAGGTTATCGCCAGAGCGAGCCCTACAAAAATTCCGGCGGGACGGAGGGGGCGGTTGAAATTCAGGGACATCGTCCACCTTCCTTTCAGAGTCTGTTCAGAATCAGTGTTTTCCAGTTGAACGAACGCTCTCGGTCGAGTTTAGGTAGGACGATCGTCTTGTTTGTTCACGGCAGGTCTTAACAATAAGCTCCGTAAGCAAACAAAAAAGCCGAATGTCGCCTCTCACAGAACCCGAACACAATTAGTCACCCAGACAGCAATTGAGCGACCAAGACAATTAGGGAAGACACTTTGTCACGTCAACCCAATTCTGTCAACAGGTTAGTGCTGCGGTGGGTGTGCTGTGCGCTGTTGTATGCGGTTTAGAAATTCCATATTCCGTAGATTGTTACCGAAAATGAGATCAGGAGGCACGAGAGATGGCTTCAAAACTTGGACTTGGTTGTGTAGTAGCCCGTCCGGTGTCGCACCGTGAACTGAGAATTGGTTGACGCCCCGTCGACCTTCACCTCAATACGACGGAAGTTAGAATCGGAAAGCCGTTGCGAGGGATAGTACGCCAGCAGGTATTGCGTGCGCAGCTCGTCACTGATTTTCCGGAAGGCATCATCGAGTTCGGGCACGGACGTGGCATAGAAATATTTTCCGCCGGTGTCTTCGGAAATCTGGATCAACGCGTGTTCCCCGCCAATATCGCGCCCCGCGCTTGCCTCAATAGGGACGTCAATGATGCTGTAGACAATAGCTTCGGCTTCCTGGGCCGAACGAACCGCTTCTTTGTAGTCCACGCGACTTACCGTATCGCCACCGTCAGTGATCACAACCAAAACTTTCCTGCCCTTGCGTGGCTCGAGTGCCTGCGATCCGAGGTATAGGGCATCGTATAAAGCGGTCGCCGAGCCCATGCGAACCCGGTCGACCCCACGGTCGATAGCCTTGAGATCGGAAGTGAACGGCACCACTTCACTGACGATCTCGCTGAAACTATAAAGCGAGATCGCGTCCACGGGCCGCAGGATGGCGCGCGCGAAGCGGCGCGCGGACGACAGTTCGAGCGGTAAATCTTTGCGCGTGCTCAGGCTGGTGTCGATGTCGAGCACAATGGAAAGCGGCAAAGCCGATTCTTTGTCGAACACCGAAATGGTCTGCGGCTTCCCGTCTTCCAGCAGTGCGAAATCTTCTTTTTTCAGACCCCCGACAGGTGCGCCGTGCCCGTCCGTAACCGTGACGAATACGTTTACCAGCTTGACGTCAACCTTCAGCGTAGATCCGGCATTCTGAGAGGCGTTCGTGCTGCCCGCGCTGTCATTGCTCTTCGAACTATCAGTGGAGGTAGATTTCGCGGGGCTGGTTCCGCCGGAGGCCCAGGGTGGCTTGGGCACCTGAGCCTGTGAAACCGCGACCGTCAGCAGGATCAGCAGGAATCGCAGTTGGCGGCTGAAACTTTTCTGTGCGGAGGACTCATCGTCGCGAACCTTGCGGATGGACTCTTTCCGAGAGAGGAACTTTAACCGCAAAATCTGCAGAAAAACTCCGACGGGGCCGCGAAGAGACAATCTGCTCACTTAGATGCGGACCTTCCCGAATGGCTGCCTTCGGCGGTGGGAATCCCGGACGGAAAAGGCTCGCCATCGGCCCAAACCGCGCCGTCCTCAAAATGTTCCTTTTTCCAGATGGGCACAGTGCGCTTGAGCGTGTCGATCAGCCAACGGCAGGCATCGAAGGCGGCTGCCCGGTGGGCCGACGCGACCACGATCAACACGCTAGTTTCGCCGATCTCGAGACGGCCTAAACGGTGCACCACAGAGACGCTGCGGATTGAAAACTGCTGAAGCGCTTGCCCGGCCAGCGAGTCCATCTGCTTCAGAGCCATCTCTTCATAGGCTTCGTAATCTAGATAGAGAGTGCGCCGGCCTCGGGTGTTGTCACGAACGATGCCTTCAAAAACAACCGCGGCGCCGTCGGCAGGTTGCTTTAATTTATTGAGCACTGCCTGCGTGTCGATTTTCCCGCGAACGATCAAAGCGTAACGCCGGCCTTGGGCGGGGATATCGATCTGTCTATCCGTCGAACCTCCGCTTACCGGCGGCAGGAATGCAACCTCGTCTCCTTCCTTGAGGCTGGAATCCGGCGCGGCAAATTCCTGGTTGACGGAGATCGCAATCGAAGCCGCAAGCTCTCCGAGCCGGGGATTTATCTCCTCGTAATGCATGAAGACGTCGCCGAGAGTGGCAGGTTCCGGCAAGGATAGGACTTCACCGCCTCGCCCCGCCAGATCCTTCAACACGCCGAAAAATAAAACGCGAATCTGCATGAAATTCCAGCCGCCGTCATTCTCAGACAGTTGCCAGTAGTGTAACGCGGCTGCCCCGTCACCAGCTTCCTTCAGACAGAAAAAAGCCAGTCCTCTTTCGAGAACTGGCTGCTGTGTTTAAGCAGATCAGAAGCTCATCATTTATGTTTTTCTTCGTGCCCCGCAGGTTGCGACGCGCGCGGTGCCGGCGGTCGCGGCGGCGTACTCTGACGCTGCTGCTGCCACGCGTTGAACTTGGTTTGTTCATTCTGCTGGTGCTGAGGGCTCTCCTGCACCGGCGGAGCCGGTCTCACCAGAGGATGTCCGTTCTCGCCCGCAGGTGGTCGTGGTATTGAAGGTGCTGCCGGACGTGCCGCTTCAGGTTGACGTGCCGATTCCTGAGGTGGTGGCGGCGTCGTGCGCGGCGCGCTGGGTGAAGGCGCAGGGCGGTTATTGGTTGCATTCGTGGGCTCTTGTGGGTGCGCAGTTTGCGTCGCGGGCTGCGCAGGCGTTCGAGTAGCGGTTTGCGGTTGTCCCGGAGCCTCGGTGCGCACCATTGGCGCAGCCGCTTGACGTTCACCCAAAGGTGCGCGCGGCGCAGGGGGTTGGTGGATTGCGATTACCTGCCGATTCATAACCGCAGCTGGCGGTTTAGCATTTGAGGGCCGGCCCGCTCCGATAACACTCTGACGCGCTGGCTGCGCCGGGACGCCGTGAGAGACGGGAGCATTCGCGATCTCTTTCGCATCGACCTTCGCCAGATTGGCCTGGACCGGACGCGCGTTCACGAATGTGTCATGGGAAACCGCCGTCACCGCGTTGGCCACATGTTGATTGGCGTAGGTAATTCGGGTGACATTGGTCGTGTTGTTGTTGATGATCGTGGTGTTGTAAACGTTGGTAACCTGCGTGACGTTAACCCGCGTGTTGGTGATGTTCACATTGTTGACATAGCCCGGGCTGGTCCGGTACCAAGGCACGAAAACTTCGCGCGGAGCCAGTGGGAACCACGCCACTCCGGCGCCAATGCCAACTCCGAAGCCAAAACCACCTCCACCCACAAATGCGACGAGAGCGGGTGCATACACTGGCCGGGCGTAAACCGGACCCGGCACCCAACACCAGGAAGCTCCCACGAATGCCCACCGTCCGTAGTGGAACGGAGCGAAACCCCAAGGCTCGTCTTCAACCCAAGTCCAACCCCAGGGAGCAACCCATACCCAGTGACCGTAGCGATAAGGAGCCCATCCCGGAGCAACCGCGAGCGGCGTCCACACCGGGCCGTAGTCGGCCGCATAACTCCAGTGGCCGTACTCGTCCAGGTCAGAAGCGCCGGTCATATCGGGCGAAACGTAATTGGACGATTCCGCGTGATCTTCACGCTGGTCGCGATCGAATGCGAACTGGTCAAAATCGTCATTGGCGGGCACCTGGTCGATTTCGTGATCCAGTTGATCAGTACCCGTGAACCGGGCTCGCTGACCCGCAACCACGTCGTAAGAGTTCCCGCCGCCAGTGGCTTCGCCGCGACCACTCCAAACCGTGGCATCGGTCTCGCTTCCATCGGCATTCACATCAACCCGATATTCGCCGTTACGCTGTATCTGAAATGCCAAATTCGGCGTGTCGATTTCGAAGTGATCTTCATCGTCGAGGTGCCGCACGCGGACGATCACGGACCCCTGCGACAGCTTCAGTTGGGTGGTGTGGTCATCGATATCAAGAAATGTAACGCTGGTTTCCGAATCCATGCGAATCGCAGTCGAACCGGTTTGCAGTTCAGCCCGCGAATCCTTGTCAGCCCACAAGTTGTCGCCGGTGGTCAGCGGACGATTGGCGACAGCTTGTACCCAGTCGCCCTCGCCACCGGGCTGGAAGGACACCGATCCTACAGAATAGCTGAGGCGCGCAACGCGGCCTGGCGGATCTTGTGCCGGACCCTGCTGGTCCGACGGCTGCACTTGATCCTGCGGCGGCGGTTCCTGCGCGGCGACTCTGGGCGGTGCTTGCAACGTCAGCAGCATTCCCGCCAGGACAATTCCAACTGCCAACACTTTGTGCGTCTTCATGGATTTATATTCCTCGTTTGCAACCGCTATCGGCACACCCTACATTCTGTATTAACCCCAACCCAGGTCATAAGTTCCATACCGTAAATACTGCACGGAAGTAACCTTACCGCTAAAAAACATGCCAGCCTTCGCTTTCGAAAGCTGGCATCTTGTTTGTCAACTTTTGTCTGTCACTAGCCGACGGGTTGCTCGCTCAACACTTTCTCGCGTTCTTCCGCATCCTGCTTCTCCTGCCGAGGCGAGGAGGGCAGCGCCAGTTCCAGAACTTCACTGATGGTCTTGACATAATGAATGCTCAGGTTCTCGAGTTGCTCTGGAGTCAAGTCCTCTTCCACATTCATCTTGTTTTCCGCGGGCAGAATCACATCGTGGACGCCCGCACGTTTGGCTGCCAAGACTTTCTCTTTGACGCCCCCAATCGGAAGCACATTCCCACTCAGCGTGATTTCGCCCGTCATTGCGGTGAGCGGACGCACCGGATGTCCAGTAAGCAACGACACCAGCGCAGTCGCCATGGTCACTCCAGCGGATGGGCCATCCTTTGGAATCGCTCCCGCCGGCACGTGGATGTGAATATCGTGCTCCGCGAAGAAAGTCTCAGGAATCCCAAGCTGTTCCGCGTTGGATCGCACCCAGGTTAGAGCCGCCTGCATCGACTCCTGCATCACCTGGCCGATCTGTCCAGTCATGGTGAACCCACCTTTGCCCTTCATGGTGTTGGCTTCGATGAACAGAATGTCGCCACCCGACGGAGTCCAGGCCAGGCCCACCACAACTCCGGCGCGTTTGGTGCGTTCCGCGATTTCGCCTTCGCTGCGAACCTTGATACCACCCAGGAATTCCTGGACAATCTCGGGGGTCACCACCAACTTTGCGGTTTTGCCCTCCGCCAGACGGCGCGCCTGCTTGCGGCAAACAGTACCGATGTTCCGCTCCAGATTGCGCACGCCGGCTTCGCGCGTGTAGTGCCGAATGATGTTGCTCACGGCTTCTTCCGGAAACTCAATCTGCTCCGGCGTGATTCCGTTCTCTTCGATCTGCCGCGGAATCAAGTACTGAAATGCAATGTGTATTTTCTCTTCCTCGGTGTAGCCCTGGAGTTCGATAATCTCCATGCGGTCGCGCAACGGCTCCGCAATCGGATCGAGCATGTTCGCCGTGGTGATGAAAAGCACCTTCGACAGGTCGAACGGCACGTCGAGATAATTGTCGCGGAAAGTGGCGTTCTGCTCGGGATCGAGCGCTTCCAACAGCGCCGAACCCGGATCGCCGCGGAAATCGCGGCCTACTTTGTCGATCTCATCCAGCATGAAAACTGGATCCTTGGTTTCGGCCCGGCGAATGCCCTGGATGATCTGCCCAGGCAAAGCGCCGATGTAGGTACGCCGGTGGCCGCGAATTTCAGCTTCGTCGTGCACCCCGCCCAGTGAAACCCGTACGAATTTCCGCCCCATTGCTCGCGCTATGGATTTCCCCAGCGAAGTTTTGCCCACGCCGGGAGGCCCGACAAAGCAAAGAATCGGTCCCTTCATTCCAGGCTTCAAACGACGCACGGAAAGGTAATCGAGAATGCGATCCTTCACTTTTTTCAGATCGTAGTGATCCGTATCGAGCACTTCCTTGGCTTTGATAATGTCGACATCGCCGCCGGAGGTTTTTGCCCACGGCAGCACCGCCAGCCATTCGATGTAGTTGCGGGTAACCGAATAGTCCGCAGCCATGGGCGACATGCGCGACAGCCGCCCCAACTCTTTCAGCGCCTCTTTCTTCACTTCATCGGGCATTCCCGCAGATTCGATTTTCTGCCGCAGTTCTTCTGTGTCCCGCGCGCCTTCATCCTGCTCACCCAGCTCTTTTTGGATGGCCTTCATTTGCTCGCGCAAATAATATTCGCGCTGGGTCTGCTGCACGCGATCCTGCACTTCCGACTGAATCTTGTTGCGCAGTTGCTGGACTTCCAATTCTTTCGCGAGATGCTGATTGATCTTCTCCAGCCGAACCCGAACATCCGTAGTTTCGAGTGTGTCCTGCTTATCCGCCGTCGAAAGAGACGGTAGCGACGAGGCAATAAAATCCACGAGCCGCCCGGGCTCTTCAATATTCATCGCCACTGTGGACAACTCATCCGACAATGTAGGCGAACCCGCTACGATCTGCTGAAACAGAGTCAGAACATTTCGCTGCAGAGCCTCGACTTCAGAACTCTTCGGCGGAATGGCCTCCGGGACCGAATCCACCCGTGCCCGCATGAAGGGCGCGAGCTGGGCAAACTCCACCAACCGCACCCGCTCCAGACCCTCAGCGAAGACGAATAGGCTCTGGTTGGGCATCTTGACCACCTTGTGCACCACAGCCAGGGTTCCGACCGTATAAAGGTCCGTGGGCTGCGGAGTGTCCACGCGAGCTTCTCGCTGCGCCACCACAACGATGGTCTTGTCCTCGCCAAGCGAATTAATCAGCTGGACGGAGCTCTCCCGACCTACCGTAAGCGGCAGCACGGCGTGAGGAAACAGAACCGTATCTCGCACTGGTAGAACCGGTAGAGCCCGGTCCTCGGGCTCGGTATTGCTTGTGTTTTCTTTTACTTCTTTCGTTTCTTTCACTTCTTTTGTAGTGCGCTCGGAGCGCGACGGCTGTGCCATGATTTCACCTTGAGTGTAATATGCTCAAGTTTGATGAGATAAGGGGGCCGGAAGATGCAAACCACCTTCCGGAAATGTTTTTCTAGTGCTCACGAATTCTAAACCTTCCGCGTCAGGTTTGCACTAAACCAAAGGTACACAGTACGTTTAGCCGTACCCGCTTAGCGCGATCTATACACTCCCAGCACTTTGACCGGACTCGCGTTCTCCGCCAGATGCCGCAGCGCGTTGCGCGCGACTTTGTCGTCGCCACAAAGCAAGTCGGCGTAAAAGACGTATTCCCACGGCCGCCCCCGCACGGGACGGGATTCAATCTTGCTCAGACTGATGTCTCGCAACGCAAATACACTCAGGGCTTTAAAAAGCGCCCCCGGCACATTCTTCACCCGAAAAGCGATCGAAGTCTTATTCGCGCTCGGAACAACGCGGCGCCCCTTTCGGATGAGAAAGAATCGAGTGAAATTCTTCTTGTCGTCTTCAATTCCAGCCGCCAATACCCTGCCTTTGTAAACAGCGGCTGCCTGGCGTCCCGCGATCCCGGCCGCATCCTTCAATCCATTCTCCAGCACGTACTTGACGCTGCCGGCCGTGTCATAAAACGGCATTGCTTCAATCTTCGGATGCGCCCGGAAAAAATCCCGGCATTGGTCGAGTGCCACCGGATGCGAGTAGGCTCGCCGGATATCGCCCATCTTCACTCCTGGCGCAGCGATCAGGTTATGCACGATCCGCAAACGGTATTCCCGCTGAATAGAAACGTTCCGCGCCAACAAGAGATCGAAGTGCTCCGCCACCGAACCCGCCAGAGAATTCTCAATCGGAATCACGGCCGCGTTGACCGACCCGCGTTCCAGCCGGTCGAAAACTTCCCGCGAGCGGGCGCACGCCACAATACTGCAACCTCGAGCCATGCGTTCCGCGGCTTCATAGCTGAATGAACCTGCTTCGCCTTGAATGGCAACTTTCATACTGTGGACCACGCGATACCGGAACTATATTATTACGCCGCGGCCGATTGAGGCGGGATGCGCCCTTGTTACAATCTCGTCCGGCAGTCGCCGTGGAAAACGCCACCATGGAAAACAAACAGCCGATTGAAATCGTTCTGTGGTTCCTTGAAAAAATCAATGCGCACGACGTCGAAGGGATATGCTCCTTGATGACGTCCGACCACATCTTCATCGACGGCTTGGGAAACAGGTTCGGCGGCATCGAGAACCTGCGTAAAGGATGGGCCAGCTATTTCCACTGGTTTCCTGACTACGCAATTTCTCACGAAGATGTCCTCGGCAGTGGACTGATCGTGTTGCTCACGGGAAGCGCCCGTGGGACTTATGCCGTCGGCGGCAACTTGCCAACGGAAAATCACTGGGAGGTTCCAGCCGCGTGGAAAGCCGTTGTCAGAAATGGCCAAATCGCAGAGTGGCATATCTACGCCGACAACCAACCGGTCCGAAAGATTATGGGGCAGATTAATCCCTGAGCCACTGACAAAGCAGGCCAGCCTCCTAGAGCTCTTTCTCCAAAACGAACGCATCCACCCCGTTCGTGTAGTAGCGGGGAATCGTCTTCACTACGCTGTACTGGTGCCGCTTATAGAAAGCCAATGCGCCTGCGTTGTCGACAGCCGTTTCCAGTTCGACGCTTCGGCAAGCCGCCACGCGCAAACGCTCCTCCGCCGTCGCCAGCAACCTCGAACCAACCCCGAAACGCCGGCTTGCCGATGGCACGTCAATCGTGAGGATGTGGCCAACGCCCCGCCGCGTAACCTGCGCCACGATGAACCCCAGAAGCTCCAGCGAGGAACCCTCGCCGGTGGCTACGTCGGTTCCAGTCTTCTCGCGCCTGTCCGGAATCGACTCCGCGACCACCGTAAAAGCTCCCCTCAACCGAATGTAGGCCGCCAATTCCAGTCGGGAATATGCGATCCCGGGCGCAAAGCACTCCTGATCAATGCGCCACAGACTCTCAAAGTCCTCACGCCGAAACTCCCGCAGTGCAAATTCCACCCCGTTATTGTAGCCGCGTCGCTTCAGATATTCCGGCCTTCCCACTGATCCCGCAAGGGTTAAGTTTTCCTCAAAAATAGTCGCCGAAACTGTTGCCTACTTGCACCTTCGGACGTACCATTCGCATCAGAGAGATTTGTGGGCCGCCTTTTCCTCATTGATGCCATAGCTGCGGTTGCCTTGGTCGGATTGTGGTTCCTATGCCTCGCCAGCTATAACCGCCGGCGCGGGGCAAAGGCCCTGCATTGGGTGGAAGCGGCCTGTTCCCATCGCGGTCAACTGTCCGAAGCTCGATGGGTTGGAACCTCCCGCGTGCAGGCGCACTTGCGATTCGCCACCCATTGGTTTGAGAACGCCCGGGTGACCATCCGATTGCTGCCCCGGCCAATGCCGATCCAGTGGGTGTTGAGTATCTGGCACAAACAAAAGGAAACGCTCACGTTTGAAGCCGATCTCGACTGCGCGCCCGGCATCCGCCTCGAAGTGCTTCGCCATCGCTGGCTCACGCACAACGATAACAAGGTGATTCGAAAATCGCGCAACTGGACCATCGTGCGTCCCGGCCCGGTTGTGCTGACCACTTGCACCCAGTGGAAACAGGAGCTTCCGCCCGTCATCAATACCCTGATGACCTCTCGCGGACATAACCTGCTCAGCGTACGCTTTCGTCCCGAATCTCCACATCTGGCTGCCACCATCGACCTCGAAGCGCTCTCCGACGAGCAAGCCGCCGCCGGCTTTCTAGGTGTGCTCAGAGACCTGGCCGCCAGCGCCTCAACTCCCCGCCAATAACACCGCGCAACGCATTCAGCCGAGGAACCCCGAATCTCCTCCTCGCACATTTTCCTTGACTTACTCGCCAACCAATCTCATATTCTGCCATTCAAGAATCCACCCAAGTTTCGACCGGTCAAAGTCGCGGAGAGGAAACATGGAGTTCAATGGCGCCGCTCTCTTCATAACCGCTTTCATCGCGGTTCTCGCGCCACTGATTTCTGAAATACCCATTGGACTGCGCCTGCCGATGGTAGTCGTCGAAGTCGGACTCGGCATCGTCGTCGGCCCACATGTCCTCGGATGGGCCTCGCCCACGGGCATGCTCGGGATGTTGGGCTATCTCGGCCTGATTTTTCTGTTCTTCCTCTGCGGGATGGAACTCGACTTTGAAGCCATCCGCGGAAAGCCCCTGAAGCTTGCGGTCACAGGTTGGGGCCTCTCGGTCGTGGTGGCTTTTGCGCTGTCCGCTCTCCTTTATTGGACGCACTTCATTCAGGCTCCGCTCTTGATCGCGGTCGCTTTGACCACAACCGGCATGGGCACCCTGATGCCCATCTTGCGCGATTCCGGCGAACTGGGCACGCGCTTCGGAACCTACGTGGTCGCGGCCGGTGCCGTGGGAGAATTTGGCCCGATCGTGCTGCTTTCCGTGCTTCTGACTCGCGAACATACCCGCTGGATCCAAACCGCGCTCATGCTGTTTTTCGTGCTGCTCGCTCTGCTGGCCGCAGGCATCGCCCTGCTGCCCAAAACTCCGCGCATCGTCTCTTTTTTGGCGGACACCATGAATTCCACCAGCCAGTTGCCAGTTCGCATTGCAATCCTCGTGCTCGCGCTCCTTATCGCCATTGCCGAGAAGTTCGGCCTGGACATGATTCTGGGCGCCTTTACCGCCGGAATGATCGTCTCCCTGGGCAGCAAAGGAATTGAAGGGACCAAGCTGGTTCATCGTCTGGAGGCGATCGGATACGGCTTTCTCATCCCCATGTTTTTCGTAGCCAGCGGCATGCACTTCGACATTCATGCGCTGGCTGCAAGTCCTCGGGCCCTGTGGCGGCTGCCGCTCTTCCTGTTGCTGATGTTTGTTGCGCGCTCCGTGCCCATTGTTTTCTACCGCTACGAACTGGCCAAAGAAGACCGCATTCCGTTCGTGTTCTATTCGGCAACATCTCTGCCACTATTAATCGCCATCGCCGAGATTGGCGTCCAAACCGGACGAATGATGCCCGACAACGCCGCCGCCCTGGTAGGCGCCGGTATGTTGTCGATTCTTCTCTTCCCCATTACCGCCCTGCTCTCCCGGAGATACGCCGCCGTTCCCACCCCTATCGCGACTCGGGCTCAGGAGTAAAGGTGAGGGTGGCCAAGCCACCCGACGCGTCGATTGAAGCGCGAGAAGCGCGAGATGGAGGCATCCCGGCGACGGGCAAAATGCAGAGATCCCTCGCTTGCCCAGGATGAGGCGGGTCGCTCCCAGCGAACCCCGTGACCTTCGTAATCTTTCGCGAACCTGCATGCGCAATGCAAAATGAAAGTTCATCGGAACATACCAATCTTGTCCACGTGTCCGTGCCGGCACCAGGTTCCATGGCTTGGATAGTGAATTTAGGTTAGAAGCACGGCAGGGCGATCCTAATGAAGTGTCGGATCATCGCGGTCCTCGGCACGAGGCCGGAAGCAATCAAATTAGCGCTGGTGATTCATGCGTTACGCCAGCGTTCGCAAGAGTTCGAAACAGCCGTTGTTCACACCGGTCAACATCGCACGATGCTCGACCATGCCCTGCAGTTTTTCAAGATTAAGCCTGATTTCGATCTCGACGTCATGCGTCCAAATCAGACGCTGAATTCCCTGACTGCGCGAGTATTGGATACGGTGGAGAACGCGTGCCATCGCTTCGAGCCCAACATGGTGCTGGTGCAAGGCGACACGACCACTGCGTTTGCCTCCGCCCTGGCGGCCTACTACTGCAAGATTGCGGTCGGTCACATCGAGGCGGGCCTGCGGAGCCACGACCTATACAATCCGTTTCCGGAAGAAGCCAACCGGCGGCTGGCTTCGGTGCTGACTGAGATTCACTTTGCGCCGACTGCGTTGTCGAGGGACAACCTGCTAGCCGAGGGCGTACCCGACGAGAAGATTGTGGTTACCGGCAACACCGTCATCGACACTCTACGTGCTCTGAGCGTGCTGCCGCATTCGTGGGAGAACACACCCCTGGCCGGTATACCGGATGACAATTCCCGGCTGGTGCTGGTGACTTCCCACCGGCGTGAATCCTTGGGCACCGATCAGGAAAACATGTGCCTGGCGCTGAAAGATCTGGTCAAGCAGCATCCCGACATTCGCGTTGTCTATCCCGTGCATTTGAATCCCAATGTGCGGGCTACAGTAAATGCGCTGCTGCAAAACACGGACAGAATCCATTTGACCGAGCCGCTCGACTACATCACCTTCGTCAGCCTGCTGCGGCGTTGTTTTCTGGTGCTGACGGATTCGGGGGGAATCCAGGAAGAAGCACCCACGTTCGGAAAGCCGGTGCTGGTGTTGCGCAAGCTCACGGAGCGTCCCGAAGCCTCGCAGTTTGGCATGGCCAAGATCATTGGCATGTCGCACGACGCAATCGTTAACGAGACCAGCCGGCTGCTCAACGACGCGGAAGCGTATCAGGACATGTCCGAGGGAGAGAATCCTTACGGAGACGGTCACAGTTCGGAAAGGATCGTTGAGGCTGTCGCCCGCTGGCATGCGAAGAAGACGCCGCTGTTAGAGGCTGACAAGCAGTTTAAGCTGGCGCCCCGGCCGCAGCCCCGCCGTCGCAAAAGCGACGCCGAAGAGAATGCGCGCAAGGCCGCAGCAGGTAAGGAGTGACCCAAGGAAACCCGCATCCGGGCAGTGGTTGCGCGCCATGATTTACGTTCTCTACATTATTGTTTTCGTTATTTGCCTCTACACTGGCCGCCATTACTGTTTCACGCTAAATCGCCTCTTCGGTTTCCAGCGTCATCCTTACATCGACATTGACAGCGCCGACTGGCCGCCGGTCACCGTCCTGGTAGCGGCCCACAATGAAGAGAAAGTTATCTCTCACATTCTCGAAGCCCTGATGACGGTGAAATATCCGGCAGACAAAATGCTGGTGATTCCGGTGAATGACCGTTCTACCGACCGCACCCGCGAAATCATCGACGGCTTTGTGGAGGAGTTTCCCGGACGGATTCAGCCGTTTCATCGCACAGGGGGCAAAGGCGGCAAAGCCGCGGCGTTGAAAGACGCAATGGAAATGGTGACGACCGAAGTCATCCTGATTTTCGATGCTGACTACATTCCGGGGGCAGGGCTGATCAAGCAACTGGTTGCGCCGTTCTTCGATATCGAAGTTGGCGGGGTGATGGGCCGGGTGGTGCCGATGAATGCTGGCACGAATCTCCTCACGCGTTTGTTGGATCTGGAGCGGTCGGGTGGTTATCAGGTCGATCAGCAAGCACGGATGAACCTGCGCCTCGTACCTCAACACGGCGGCACAGTAGCGGGGGTCCGGTTAAGCGCGCTGCGGGAAATCGGCGGCTGGAATGAGAATTCGCTGACCGAAGACACCGATCTGACGTATCGCCTCTTGCTGAATGGCTGGAAGACCGTCTATCAAAATCGGTCGGAGTGTTATGAGGAAGTTCCTGAAGTTTGGCCGGTTCGCATCAAGCAGATTATGCGCTGGGCCAAAGGCCATAACCAGGCCATGGTCACCTACGGTCTGCACTTGCTGCTAGGCAAGCATCGCGCCACGCTGCGGGAGCGGATTGATGGGAGTTTGCTGCTGGGAGTGTATGCCATGGCGCCGATCACGCTGTTGGGATGGGGGCTGGCGCTGGGGGTGTTCTACCAGGGCGTGGCGCCGCTGCACGGAGTCATCGCGTTGCTTTCTTTGACGGCTTATGCGGCCATCGGCAATCTAGCGGCCTTTTTCGAGATCGCCGCGGCGGCTCGGCTGGATGGGACACGCAAACGAATTTGCCTGCTCCCATTCCTGATTCTGGGATTCGGCGTAAGTATTTTCTCGGTCTCGCGCGCGGCGGCGGTTCAGATGAGCGACTTTGTCACTGGCGCTGAATTCCACTGGGACAAAACCGAGCGCTTTCGGAAGGTCTTGTGAATCCGTACCTCGCAGTGGCCGCCCTGGTTTGTACGGTGGGCCTGATGTTCGTGCTGCCTCTGATTCCCGCACTGGTGGAATTGCGCCGTAAGTCGGACGCACTGCCGCTCAGCGTGGTCCAGCAAAATGCGGGGGAGATCCGCTATTTCTCGGACAGCTTTCGGGCCTACATAAACGGGCTCGAACCCATCATGCAAGGTTGCGTGGCGGCCGGGACTACGGCGACTGGTGCGCTTCCCGACGGCGAGGAATATGTCGTGCTCGGCCGGGTCGACGAGGCTCTGGTGCTGGCGTTGCAACAGCGCGACACAACCCATCTGGTCATGGGATCTGACGTTGACCTTATCGTGCCTGCGGATGCCAGATTTTCGAAAGACATCTATGCCGGCGGGCAATTCATCGGTGGCATCAAGAACAGCTTTCGCGCAATTCTAGGAGAGAAAAATGTTCACCTGGGCGCTTCGAGTCGCGTGCTGCGCTGGGTTCATGCTGTTGGAGAGTTCACTGCCGACGCCGGCTGCGGGCTCGATGGACGCATATCGTCGGACTCGCTCATACGCCTGCAAACCGACTGCGGCTTTCGAAGGCTGAACGCTCCCCGGATTGAAATTGGGATTATCGCCGCCAACCCGGAGGCACCCCTTCCGCAGCTTAACGGCCTCGCGAGTTCCGGCAGGCCTCCCCGTTTCCTGCACGACGGCGACTTCGAGGTTCAAGCCGGTCAGGTCATCGTTGGCGACATTCTGATCAGGGGCAAGTTGCACATTCGGTCGGGTGCGCGAATTTGCGGCAGCGTGAAGAGTGTTGAAGATGCGGTAATCGCGTCCGGAGTCGCGGTGGAAGGAAGCTTGATCAGCGCGCAAAAAATGCGCATTGGCCAGCACTGCGCGATTCACGGGCCAGTGATTGCCGAACGCGAACTAGCCATCGCAAGCGGATCCCAATGCGGTACGTTTGAACATCCCACTACGGTCAGTGCGCCAAAGATTGAAATCGAAGAGGGCGTGGCAGTGTTTGGCACCCTGTGGGCACGCGATCAGGGGCAAGTGGTGGCTACCCAATGACGCGCACACGAATCATCTTGGCGACCAGTTGCCTGGTCCTCGGGGCCTTGATCGCATGGTCGTGGGCAACTCACGACCGCTCTCGCTCCACTGCCGACCGCCTGCTCCTGCTGGTTCCCGACGGCACCAGTTTTTCCAATCCTAAAGTCACGATGTGGCTTGACGCCGGAAGCGAAGAAGGACTTCATGTGATTCCGGTTCATGACTCCGAGTTTCTCCGTCCTCTTTGGGGAGAGTCGAAGTGTGCAGGAGTGATTCTGCCGGACTCCATTCACCAGCAGGCAAGTGATGTTTTCATCGCGACTCTCCATCGCTTCGTAGCCGATGGTGGGAAACTCATGCTGGTCTACGATGCCGGGACGCTCTCTCTGAATGGCGCTTATGCCGCCGGACGCTCCCGGCTGTCGGACCTGGCGGGCGTGGATTACGCTCTTTACAACAAGCTTGGCGATAAGACGATCCAGTGGGGCAAGGTCACCAGCAACAGTGCCGTTGTTAGTCAAATGGAAATACCTCCGGGAAAGTACTATCCGTTCCATACGGAAAGTGCCTCCACTCCAAAGGGTGGCCCACCAATTGTCCCCGGCGGCAACTTCGCGGTCGAGCTCAGGCGCTACAAGTATGGAGATCTGCAATATCCCAGCTTCATAACTTCCGGCAACTACGGCGGCGAGGTTTTGTTCCGCTCCAGCAACGGACTCATAGCCGGTCAACAGGCCTATCAAAAAGGCTCTGTCCTGTTCGTGAATCTGCCGCTTGGATATCTGAAAGGCAGCACCGACGGATTGTTGCTGCACACTTTTCTCAGGTATTTCGCCAGCCATGCCTTGTCGTTGCCTTACTTAATGCCGGTACCGGACGGAGTCGGCGGGCTGGTGCTGAACTGGCACATTGACTCGAACGCCGCCATCAAGCCACTGCAGGAAATGAGTTCGTGGACTCTTCTGCGACAAGGACCATACTCAATTCACATCACCGCCGGACCCGATGCGGGAAAATTTGGCGACAAAAAGGGCTTCGACGTTGACCACAATCCTGTCAGCCAGAACCTGATCCACCAATTCGTCAGCCAGGGTTATGAAATTGGCAGCCACGGCGGCTGGATTCATGACTACTTTTCTGCCCACGTCGATACCGACAATCCGAAAGACCTGGAGCAGTTTCTCGCACTGAACCAGAGTTCTTTAGAGCGGGCCGCGGGGAAACCAGTGGAAGAATATTCCGCTCCGAATGGCAATCAGCCGCCGTGGGTCACGCATTGGTTGGAGGCTCATGGCTTCGTTGCCTACTACTTCACCGGCGATACCGGAATGGGTCCGACGCAAGGCTATCGTAATGGCGAACGCGAGGCCCGCAATGTATGGGCTTTCCCAATCTCTCACCTGGATCGCGCGGCGGGCTTCGAGGAGATGAGTACGGAAGGATATTCCAGCTCTGAAATCGACCGCTGGCTGGCCGCGATCACCGACTTTACGGCCGAGCACCAATTGGTAAGGCTGGTCTATTTCCATCCTCCTGGAATTCTGCAATACCACGATCTGGTAGATCGGTGGATGGAACAAACCGGCCGGTTGAAAGCCGACGGACGATTTCGCTGGTATACGATGACGGAACTTGCCAAATTTTTGAATTCCCGCAAACAAGTGAAATGGAAGGTCTCGGACAGCAATGGCCTGATTACGTTCGAAGCAAGGCAACCCCAGAGCCTGGATCACGAGACGTGGAGAATTCCCGCCAGCAGTTTCGCCCAGCCGAGAATTGTGCAGGGCTCGGCCAAGGTTGTTCGCGACGACGACGCCTGGATGGTCATTGCTGGTGAAGGAAAAGAGCTTCGCTTTGAGACGGAGGCGCAGGCGAAATGACAACCATTCACCACCGACCGCGTCGATTTTCAGCAACACTCCTGATCTTGATCTTTATCTTTGCCATGGTTTCGGGCGCATGGGCTCAGGAGGGTGGGGCGTCGTCTGGCGCCGCTTCCAGCAACCTCGCCTCGCCCAACTCCGCTTTGGTCAGTGCTGCCTCATCGAGCGATCAGCAGGCTTCACCCCAACAGCCGGCCACTGATGTCCCTCCGCAAACCGGCCCCAAGCAACTGACCAACTTCGTTGAAGCCGGCGGCGACTATCTGGGCCTGTCTAACGGTTACGGCTACTGGGCAGGCGGATACGCTCGTGGTGTGATCACCCAGGGAAACAATATCTGGAATGCCGAGGTTAACGGTCAGCACGAATTCGGCGACGCCGGCGTGTACTTCGCCGCCGGCGATACCTATAACTTCAATCCGGACTGGTATGGCTCACTCACAGTTGGTTCCAGCGCCGGTGGCTTTTTCTGGCCTCGCTTCCGCGGCGACGGGTTCATCAACAAGAAATGGATGGCTCACAAGCAACTGATCACGACTTTTGGTTTCGGTTACTACGCCGCGAAGGATGTCCACCGCGATCACAGTTTTTTCGTCGGCACGACTTACTACTTCACAACGCCCTGGATTCTCGAAGAAGGAATTCGTTTCAACGTCAGCAATCCAGGATCGGTGTTCTCTCCGGCAGGCTTCGTCGCCGTAACCCATGGACGAAACCAGCGACAGTACCTTACGTTGCGCGCCGGCTTCGGCGTAGAGGCATATCAACTCGTCGGGCCAACCGTGACTCTTAACGATTTTCAGAGTCAGACAGTGACCGTAACGTGGCGGCGGTGGGTCGGCGAGAGCTGGGGCGTAAATCTCGTCGGGGACTACTATCACAGCCCTTACTACGGGAGAGGTGGGTCTAGCTTTGGATTCTTCCGCGAGTTTTGAGCTGGGCGAGAAATCCGCCAAGCGAGTTAAAGCCTCGCAGGCGGCGAATTCCGCACCCACCCGCGGACATCGCGGCGGTGTCATCCCCATGCACCGCGCGCTTGCCCACTTCCGCCTTGGGCCCATGAATCTGGTTACCGCCATCTTTCTTTTTCTATTCTTCACATCGATCTGGCTGGTGTTTCTGCCGAAAGTCTGCCGCGTATGGAATCGAGTTTTAGCGTTGGGCATTCGTGTCTTGCCCCTGCGCGCTGATCTCGGACTCGCCCAGCATCACCTCACGCCTTTCATCCGTTTCGACATTCCCTACCTGCGCATGGAACCGGTGCTACCGAGCGCTCAGACCTGGTGGATAACCTTTGCCGCCACCGTGGCACTGTTTGCCGCGAGCTTTTTTCTGTCCGCCAAGTTGATCCCCGTGATGTACCTGCTGCGCGGGATTTTGGTCGTTCCTGGCACCGCTCTTTTATATTTCGCGCTTCTGCCTGCGCGTTTCCCTCACACCCCCGACAGCTATATGGAAGGACTGGTCACCGCTGGAATTGCTTTGATTTCTACCGTTCCCCTGTTATTCGGACTGACGTATTACATATTCGATTTCGGTTTGCTGAAAAAAGCCTTCCTCACCGTGATCACAATGACTCACCTGGCGTTATTCCTGCCGCTGCAGATTCTTCTGCAAGCTCTATTTCTGCAAAAAACGATTTTGTTTATGCCGGTGCTCTACATTGTTTTCGGCATGCCCGTAAATATTCTGATCATCATCGCCTTCTACTCGTGGGGAATGACCTGGTTTTTCCGCTCGGCGTAGAGTATCCGTAATTCACCGAGTGCTCTGGCTGGTGTTATAGGCGCGCAACGCGTGGGTTGACAAAGGCACATAGAGTAGGCACACTAGGTAAGCACATATGAACACCAAACGCGCCCACGTGCTGTTGCCCGAAGACTTGCTCCGGGAGATCGACGCCTTGGTTGGTCCTCGAGGGCGCAGCTCTTTCCTGGTCGAAACAGCGCGTGAGGAAGTTCGCCGGCAAAAGCTCCTGCATTTTCTGGGCAGCAAGGACTCCGCATGGAACACCAAAGATCATCCTGAACTGGCGGGTGGCGCGGCCTCCTGGGTGCGGAAACTGCGAACTGAGAGTGAAGGCCGTAGGGCAGCACAGCGCAAAACCAAGAAGCCGGGGCGGTCCCAACGTTCGACCTGATGCACTGATTGATGCACTTCTTGCTCGACACATCGGTACTTATCGACGTCCTCCGGTTGCGTCGCGGACGGCGCGAACTGCTCGCCGAACTCGCTCGTCGCGGGCACAGCTTTGCCACCACAGCTTTGAATATCGCCGAACTGTATGCGGGCATGCGTCCAGAAGAGGAGGCGCGGACCGAAGAATTCCTTGGCCTCCTTGATTGCTACGCGCTGACTGCAGCCGCGGGACGATTGGCGGGAAGTCTCAAATACAAATACGCAAGAAAGGGACGTACTCTTACTCTTGCGGACACTATTGTCGCGGCCATTGCAATGGAAGAACGATGCACGCTAATAACCGACAATCGTAAAGACTTCCCCATGCCGGAACTGGATTGCTACGACCTGCCAGATGGGTAGGCATCGTGAATCGCCTCTCAACAAACTATGCAGCTGCACGGGTCGCGATCAACGTGCTATCGGCAACTAGCTCGACCCGCGCTTTCATCCACTGGTTCGGTTGGTGCTGTCCCTGCAGGAGCAACTTCAGATAGTTATCAGTCAGCGCTTCGGTGGACTTGCCATCGCACACATTCAAGGTAATTGCTTCCACGGTCTTTCCTACGAACGACTGCATGAATGCCAGTTTTTTCCGTGCGGCCAAGTCGCGCAGAATGCGATTGCGTTCACGGGCAACTTGCACTGGGACTTGATCGCGCATCACCGCTGCCCGCGTCCCCGGACGCGAGGAATAAGTGAACACGTGCAGGTAAGTGAAAGGCAGCTCTTCGACCAGCAGCCGGGTTTCTTCGAAATCAGCGTCACCCTCCCCGGGAAATCCCACCATCACGTCAGCGCCGACGGCCGCTGTGGGTATAGCCGCGCGAATTCTTTGGAGCTTCTCTCGATAATGCCAGGGGCGATACTTGCGGTGCATAGCCCGCAGCACGCGATCGCTGCCCGATTGCATGGGCACATGAGCATGCTTGGCAATGCGCAGAGAGTCGGCCATCAAGCTAATCAGCTCATCGCTCCAATCCATCGGTTCCACCGACGAGATGCGCAGCTTCTCCAGACTGGTTCGATCCAGAATCTCAGGGATCATGTTTTCGAATCGCAGGGGCTTGTCGAGATCGCGTCCCCATCGGCCTAAATTGATCCCAGAAATCACGACCTCGCGATAGCCGGCGCCGACCAGGGCATTTACTTCGCTGACGACTTGGCTTAATGGCAAGGAACGACTCTGCCCGCGCACATGGGGAATCACACAAAAAGAGCAGCGGTTGTCGCAGCCATCCTGCACCTTCAGGTTGGGGCGAGTGCGCTCGTTATTCGTTCCGATTCCGTCAAAGACGGGCGCAGCCAGCAATTCCGTGTGAGCGAAAATGTCGGAGACGAAGATCTCGCTTCGGCCTTCAGGCATCAGGCTCGACAGAGAGACAAAGCCAGCTTGTGAAGTTATCCTTTCGTGCTCATAGGGTCGGTGCGAAGCAACCACGATCTCCGCCAGCCGATGTTTGTGGGAATTGCCGACAACATAAGTAACCCCTGGAAGAGATGCGACCTCCTCGCTCGCGCGCTGCGCGTAGCAACCGGTCACGACGATTTGGCAGCTCGGATTCTCACGGCGTATGCGGCGGATCGCGGCCCGCGCATCCTGATCAGCCGAAGCGGTGACGGTGCAGGTATTCAAGACCACGATTTCCGATCGGCCAGGCGCGGCAGCGCGTACCAGACCGCGTTCCTCGAACTGGCGCTCAATCGCAGCGCCGTCGGCCTGCGTAGCGCGGCACCCAAAATTCTCTACGTAGAAGCTGGTCACGGTTCCTTTGCTCGATGAAGGGTCGGTGTTCTTTTCCGCCGGACGAACTTGTATTTTATAGTAACGCAAGCCGCGAGCTACTTGTTGGTTTGCTCGACTGCTTCGAGTGATCGCCTTGCTTCCGTGAGAGTCGGGTCGAGCTCCAGTGCCTTCTGGTAAGCGGCACGCGCTTCAGGGAACCGACCGGCAACGTCTAACAGCATTCCAAGCGATAGGTAGCCGCCGCCCGACGGATCCGCGGCAAACGCTCGTGAAAGGTTACGAATCATTTCGACTCCGAGTTGCGGATCAATCCGCAGTACTTCGCGGTAGCTTTCGCGAGCCTTGGAATACTCTCCGAGTTCGCCGTACAGAATCGCGACGCTTCCGTAAGAGCGGGCTTGACTCGCAGGCTCTGTAGTCAAACGAATGGCCTCTTCATACTCCGCGATCGCGTCTGGCAGCCGTCCGCACTCTGCGAGATCCTCGGCCAGGTCAATATGTCGAGCGGGATCGGTAGACTGCATGGCGGCGGCATTCTGGAAGTGTGCCAAAGCATCGTCTGGGCGCCCCAGCGCGTGGAGCGCATCGCCCAAGTTCTTTTCGGCAATCGGATTCGGCCCAGTGACGGTCAGCGTATGAGCCCACACATCAGAACTGCTTCGCCAATAGCCGACTTGGCGCCAGGTGAGAAGCGACAAGACGGCCAGGATGATGAGGGCGGTAGCCGTCCGCAGTGGAACGCTCACCTGTCTGTTGTCTGCCCAGTCCGCGAGACTCCAGACGACCATAATGAAAATGCCGATGAGCGGAACATATGCATACCGGTCTGCCATCGCTTGATCGCCCACCTGGACAACTCCGATCACCGGAACCAGGGTACCGAGATACCAAAGCCAGCCAAACATCACATACCGCCGCGTGAAACGCTGCTTCCAGGCAAGCCCACTGACAGCCAGGAGAAACAAAGCTGCTAATCCAAGCTTCCACAACGCTGGTCGGCCCGGAGGATAGTACAGGGCGAGGCGGACGGGCCAGAATGCCTTCCAAACGTACATCGCATAGGAATAGATCGCGTTCTCAATGCGGGTCCACAAGGAGATTTTCGCGAGCGAACGTACCGCGCCACCGGTTCTTTGAGCGATCACGGTCAACACTGCGCTTACCACACACAAGGCCAGCAAAGGCAACTTCTCCAGTGCCAGAGCAACCAGAGGAGCTTGAGGCTCTGGCGATCGGCCGCCAGACAGGCCTCGAGACTGGCCTTTGCGGTTTTTGGACGCTTTAGGAAGTGGCGATGGCCCCCACCCCTGAATTCTCATCAGCGGCCAGAAGTCGAGCAGGAGAAGGACGAAAGGCAACGTGATCACCATCGGCTTTGCGGCTAGGCCCAGGGCGAAGAGAACGGTCACGATCAAATATCTTTTGAGGTTTGGTTTGGCGGTGTACCAGCCATAGGCGCAGATAGCAAGCAGGAAGAACAGAGTGCTCAGAACATTCTTTCGCTCCGCAATCCAAACCACGGATTCGACGTTGAGGGGGTGCAGGGCGAACAGTGCAGCAACCAGCAGGCTACGGCCCGGAAGGCGCGTAGCCCACCAGAGCGACACGAACAGGAGCACAATATTCAGACAGTGGAGCAATAGACTGGTGAGGTGATGCCCGGCGGCATTCGGACCGTAAAGCTGCCAGTCCAGGGCATGAGAAAGCCAACTCAGCGGGTGCCAGTTATAAGCTTCGGTGGCAGTCCATGCCCAAGTGAAAGTATTCCACGTGAGCCCGGCTTGGACGTGTGAGTTTCGCGTGACGTACTGCTGATCGTCGTAGTTGAGGAAGGGGTAATACCGAACCGGACTGTAGAGCGCTGCAGTAACTATGAGGAGCAAGAGGCAAGCGCCGAAAGTATACTGTGCGCGTGTTACCTTCATCCTGCTTCTATCGCATCGCCGATGTAGCTGCGCTTTAGCCGGCCTTGGCTCGTGGAAGCATTGGAGTCTGGAACCTCCAGCCTGCACTCCGCGTCAAGATTTTGAGGTTGCCGGGACTTACGGAGCTTTCTCCCCACTGGCGTCCTTTTCTCCTCCGGTGGCAGCTTTGGGAAAGTATTGTTCGTTATATTCCGTTTTGACTGAGTCTCTCAGCGCTTGCCTCGAATCCCTCATTCGTAGCCATCCCACGAATTTCTTGCGGTCACCGGCAGGTATCGTGTGCATCTCGGCGCATTTGAAAATCAGATATTCGTGATCGTCCTCCGTAACCTGCGAAACTTCCCCGGCCTTCAAGTCGAAAATCAATTTACGGTATTCGACTGGAATTTGATCGGGCACCTGTTCCCCCAAGTCTGTGTCTGGAACGGAGGGATCCCCGGCAATCTGGTAAGCCTTGTCTTGAAGCTTCTCAATGTCCCCTCCCGCTGCGGCCTCTTTCTGAATTGCCAAAGCGGCTTCGTGCATGGAAGCTTTGTCCGCCGCGGTCACACTTTCCGCAACGGGTGTTTCGTGAACCTTCGTCTTTGGCACAGCGATTTGAAGCAGTTTGATCTGCACAAATCTTTCCGGATGCTCCTTGTAGAACTTTTCGGCATCCGCATCGCTGATCTCGTCGGCCTGCTGTTGCAAGCGCGCAATCGTAAATGTATCCAATGCTTCGAGGTTATTGTACCGAACCTTTTCCTGAAATCTTGGATCCTTCTCGACTCCCAATTCGCGGCCTTTTGCGCTAAACAAGAGGACTTCAGCGTACCGGTGGGCAAACTTGAGACCGTGATAAGCGCTCGGCCGCGCGCCGAGCACGTCCATCAGATACTCATATTGTGCGCGAGTGATGACCGTCTTGCATCCGGGATCGACGGCTTTGCCTGGAGTGGCAGGCGTCGTGGAGGAAGTAGAACTATTCGCGCACAGACCATCAATTGTGATTACGGGTGCATCAGGGGGAAGCTCGGACCCAGATTGCGCGGCCGCAGCCTGGTTCTTCGTGGGTTGGTCACTCGCCGGGACACTCTGTGCCTGGCCCATCGTGGTTTGCAGCGACAGCACAAAAAAAACCATCAAAACCAGCCACCGATACCGCATTCGCGTTATGCCCCCAAGAAGAAATGAATCCTGAATACTAGCACAATCATAACTCAGGAAATATTGGGCCACGTCGTCCGTGGCGAGAGTATGAACTGCGGAGTTGAAGCGAATTGTGCTCGAGCTCAAGACAAGAAAATGGGAGAAACCCGGAGGCTTCTCCCGAAACCCTCAAAGCACGACTTCAACAAAGTTCTTGTTGGAAGCGAGCCTATTTATTTTGTTCCCGTCAATGCAAGCGTCAACACATCGCAGCCCAATCCGCCGCAAGTTCCGCTGGAACCATAGACAGGGGTAGGAGTGTCGTAGCCGAGCTGGGTATAAACGATGTAGTCCGCGTCAGAGACGTTGGCCCATCCGCGATGGTTCGGGGCCGGAGTGTCTTGCACGTCCGGTACAAAACCCCAAGTGGCGCCGTCACTGTAGGTCGGCTGCAGGGTAACCCAATAGTGCTTCCACGCCGACAGTCCGCACGACTTCGCGAGCGACTTGATGCTGTAGCTGTATTGAGTGATACCAAAGCCGGACTGCCCGTAGACCGCCACAACGGCTGACCCTGAGGTGGTGCATACGGCTTTGCCATTCTGGCCTGATGCCACACCAGTGTAAACGGTGAATGGAGTGGGATTGGTTCCTACCACTGTGTTTTCCAGCAGAATCGTAACCGCTCCGCCTGTCACAGTGACAGCTTGTTGGGGTCTTACTGCTTCCAAAAGTTGGCAATCATCGGTGCCGTTGTTAACGGCGCAAGAGCCGTTCGCCGCAGAACTGGACGAATCGAAATCACCCGAATAATACAGGCAATCCGCCCACTTGCAGAATGGAACTGATCCCGGTACAGCGGTCGGATGCCAGTCTTTGGTCATAACCGGCTCGGTACCGCGTTGGGCAGGGACAGCGATGTAGGGACCGATAGCGACAGGTTTGTGGTCTTCCGCTAACGCCGCGGTGGATACAAATATCGCGACTAGCGCCGCTGCAAAAAGCATTTTTTTCACTAGAGTCCTCCTGAGTTTTTTAGGTTACTCACGCCGGGTGGTTTGCACCCGGCGTGAATTTTGGTTGCTTACTCAGTTCCAGTCAGAGCGAGTGTCAGGACATCGCAGCCCAGTCCACCGCAAGTGCCACTGGAGCCATAGACGGCCGTTGGCGTGTCGTAGCCAAGCTGGGTATAGACGATGAAATCATCATCCTTTACGTTGGTCCATCCCTTGTGATTCTTGGCAGGACTGTCTTGCACGTCCGGCACAAAACCCCAAGTGGCGCCGTCACTGTAGGTGGGCTGGAGAACAACCCAGTACTTCTTCCCCGCCGCCAGCGCGCAAGACTTCGCGAGTTTCTTAATGCTGTAGCTGTATTGCGTTATGCCGAATCCGGATTGACCGTAAACTGCCAATTTTGCCGTGCCCTTGGTCTTGCAGGAGACTTTGCCATCCTTGCCCGCTGCCACACCCGTGTAAACGGTAAAGGGAGTTGGATTCGTTCCGACCACGGTGTTTTCCAGCAGAATAGTGACCGCGCCGCCGGTGACCTTGGCAGCCTTCGACGGTTTCACTGCTTCAAATAGCTCGCAATCGTCAGTACCATTGCTGACGGCGCAGGAGCCGTTCGCCGCGGAATTGCTGGAGTCGAAGTCTCCTGAGTAGTACAGGCAGGCCGTCCCTTTGCAGAACGGAACCCCTGCGGGAGCGGAATTTGGATGCCAGTCTTTGGTCATAACCGGTTCGGTACCGCGTTGGGCAGGAACAGAAATATACGGACCGATAGAAACTGGTTTGTGGTCCTCGGCAAGCGCCGTGGCGGTAACGAACATTGCAACGAGCGCTGCTGCAAAAAGAGTCTTTTTCACTAGAGTCCTCCTGGGATTGTTCTCATTTAGCGTTGCCGGGCAATTTCCATCTGACGTGACCGAAAGGCACCCGAGCCCGCGGAGACGTATCCTAACCCGATCACTGTGAATGTCAAGTGAAATGCTTCAAGCGTTCTCCAAAACTCCAATTTTATTTTTGCGGGTGCCGCGACAGGATGAAAATTTTCAGGAAAGGTGAAACAACTTGCAGCATGATCGCAAACTTATCGTCTTCTTGGTTCAGAAACAGACCACTGGTTTCTGAAAAAGAAGCCCAGGTTTTGTTCTTCCCGGGGCGGTCGCGCCACGGTTCGTCCGAAGAGAAAATTGTCACGATCATGACACTGGCATCTGGTTTAGGATGTCGGCGACTTGTTCATGTTCTGCCCGGCGGTGTTCTATACTTGGTTGCACTGGACTGGCGCCAAAAATTCCGGCAACAGCGTTTCTATCGGCTCGACGTGCGGCCCCCGCAACTCGAAGTTTTTCGGTGAGGTGCTCCAAATGAAGCGGCGAATCCTCCTGGTCGATGACGACGTCGCGGTTTTGCTCACGCTGAAAGCGGTGCTGGAGTTGAACGATTTCACCGTCGAGACTGCTTCGTCCGCCGCGGAAGCCGTCCAGAAACTGACCTCGGGCGTCTACCTGATGGTGATCACCGATGCGCGCATGGAGAATGAGAACGCGGGATTTGAAGTAATGCGCGCTGCGCGTCGGCAAGCCTACCATCCTGCTACCGCTTTGCTCACCGCCTTTCCCCCGCCAGATGGCAGTTGGACCCTCGATGGAACCCATTCGCTGCTGGTGAAGCCCGTGGGCACCGAGGACTTGCTCCGACAAATTGAAGCGCTCCTGATACTGCGAGAAGATGCACACCGCGAAGACGAGAAACTCCTCTCACCGTTTACGCACACTCCGGGCAAACACTCCACTGGTTTGAATCGGGAAGGCAGGAAGAAGGTCAGCTAGCCCGACCACTCAGTGCCCATCGCTGAGAGTTTTCGCGTCTTGCCGGTCGCACTAGAAAGGCGAGATCCTCATGCCGACGCCGCCGGCCGCCTTTGCTGGAAACAGTCTCGGCACAGAACTGGACGTCCCTGCGTCGGCCTGAACGGAACTGTGGTGTCCTTGCCGCATTGCGAGCATACCGCTCGCGTCTCGGTTCTGGAGAAACCATGGTGCCCTGAGTTTGCGGATCCCAGAACCGCAACTCGCTTCGCTTTGCAGGTCTTGCACCGCTTGGGTTCGTTCCTGAACTGCTTATCGTGGAAGAACAACTGCTCCCCGGAGGTAAAAACGAAGTCCGTGCCGCAGTCAACGCACTTCAACATCTTATCCTGGAATTCCATTGAGGATGCTCCTTCGGCCCATTCCCGCCCCACTCCCACGCCGATGAGCGAACTGAGCCCACCACGCGCACGAGTGCGCAGGATTTTGATACATCCCCCTCAATTGAACTGCCCCTGGATTCGGCCCGCCATGCCCTTGGCTAGGACATGGATTACTGCTGACGTACTAACCCTGAAGAAACCCCGTGGTTGCGCATATCCCGCGACTTTAGGTATGCGCTGCGAAAAGGGAAGAGGCCGCACCCACGAGGAGGAGCGGCCTGATTTCGATCAGTCTTGCTCTTTCCGAGCTTTTTTCCGGCTGCGTTTGCGCGCTAATGCTTCCTTCACGCGCTTTTTCTCGCCGGGCTTCAGATAAAAGGAGTGGCGCTTAACCTCCTTGATGATGTCCTCCTGCTGCACCTTGCGCTTAAAACGCCGCAGGGCATTCTCAAGGGACTCACCTTCCTGCAATCTCACTTCTGCCAACGGGACTACACCCCCAAACCCGTCCAAATGGGACTGCATAGTTATTGCAAGGTTCTGACCACAAGTCAAGGGCTATGTTGGAAAGTGGTCAATCGCGCACTTTCTCGCTTCCATCGTTTCCTGAGAAGCACAATGATTCAGTGCGTCATCCTGAAGCCCCGCGTTTTCCCAGCAGGGCAAAGGATCTCGCGCGGACTACCGCGAGCCGATCAGAGCTCCACAACCTACTGTGTCAGCCTACCCGCGCGCTTCGCGATGACACACGCACTACGCGCTTCTCTTCGCCTAGAGCCGCACGCACCATATACGCCGACCGCGTCAAGCCGGCCGCTTCGGCCAACCGATCGATTCTCTCAATCTGGCTCTCCCGTGCGGTGATATTCACGCGTACAGTCAAGTCGGGAGCATCGACCCTCACCATGAACGCGATTGCCCCATGCCTCGCTGCGTCCTTCGCAATATCGTCGACTTTCGACGGTTCCGGCAACGTCTCTCCATCCTCAATCATGCCCTGGATGTGCAGCGCTAGCGCTTCCGGTGCCAGTCGACTGGCCTCTTCAAGAGTTTTCCCAGCAGTGATGCAACCCGGAAAATCGGGGAAGCTTACGCCATAATCAGAACCGCGGTCTTTATGAAGATAGGCAATGTATTCCATAACTCTGTTCCCCGACTTCGGAATTACCTCAGCTTGATCCCGGCCTGTTTCTCAATGCTTTTCAAAGTGCCCATCGGTATGTCTCGGCTCGAATGCGGCACGGTCACCCTTCCCGTTTTCGTCGGATGCTTAAACTGCTTGTGACTCCCGACCTGATTCACCTCAAACCAGCCGTCGCTCCGTAACCGTTTTATGACCTCCCGGCTGTTCACGTCTTCTCAGTTTACTTACTGCATAGAATACACATTTTATACACACCGGTCAAGCAATACACACCAACTACACACCCAAGAAATCAATAACCCTTGAGTATTTACCGATAACGCAATGGTGGCCAGCCACCAGGTTTTTTAACCGTGTCCGCCGTGAGCCATAGGAAAAGGTGACCAGAACCGCGAAGCACAATGATTCAGTGCGCCATCCTGTAGCCCCGCGTTTTCCAACAACTTTTGTCTTGACTCGACCTTCCTAAGTGCAGACAATTACGCGATCGCCTTTCAGGCGTGGGGTCTGAGGCGAACCGCGACAGCGTCCAAAATAAGAAATGAGGAAAACACCATGAAAAAATGGCTCGGCTTTGCCTTGGCAAGTCTTTTAGTCTCCTGCGCTTTTGCTCAAACTAACAGCAATGTCCAATACCTGCGCCCATACCATGGCGAGGACCCTTCGCCACTGACGGGGTGCTATAACGGCACACCCTGCGACCTCCAATATCACGGCGGACCGATTTTCGAGAAAGCGCCAACCATCTACATCGTGTACTACGGCAGCTTTAAGGCGAAGGACATGAACATCATCAACACCTACTTCGAAAACCTGAGCGGCTCGATGCAAGAGAAGATCAACACCCGCTATAGCGACAGCACCGGAAAGTACTACCCTGGCACGATCAACTTCAATGCCAGCAAGGACACCTATCACGACAACTACTCAGAGGGAAAGACCGTCAGCGATATTCAGCCGATTATCGCCGCAGCGATCAAGGGCAAACACCTTCCCAACGACACCAACGGAATCTACATTGGCCTCACCTACAAGGACGTCAACTACAGTGGCATGTGCACCGAGTACTGTGGATACCATGGACCCTCGAACTCGATCGTGACCGGCGAGACCATCAAGTATGCCTTCGTCGGTGATCCTGGACGATGCCCCGACAGCTGCTCCTACGAGTACCTCTACGGCAGCAAGGCCAGCCCGAACAACGACATCGATGCCGATGGCAGCATCAACATCATGTGGCACGAATCCTCCGAGTCGCTCAGCGATCCGTTGGTCAATGCCTGGTACAGTGCTGCCGGTTATGAGTCTATGGACCTCTGTGCCTGGTTGGCCCTCAGCTACAAGATTGACAAGAACGGCAACTACTACAGCGTTTTGACCAAGGGACACGAGTACCTCACCCAGATGGGTTTCGAATTGAACGAGAAGACCCGTACCGGCACCGTCCCGGGTACTTGCGAGAACATCTACAAGAACATTCACTAAACACAGTTGGTAATCAAGCAGTGCGAGGCGCCCGATCCTTCGGGCGCTTTTTTGCCTGGTACCCCAGGTTCGCGTCCGCTCCTTGGACGCTAACCTGGGCCCAGAAATACTCGTGTGAACCCTTCCCGTTTCGCCTCTCTCGGCTTCTCGGCGGTAAAAAGCGTTCCCGTCCAGCGGTAAAAGGTTCCCCGTGCCCCACGGCCCATCGTTGTAGAGTTGTAACAATGCCCTCGCAACCAAAGAGCAACTGGCTAGTCCAACTTAATGCCGAGATCGTGGCTTGCACTCGCTGTCCGCGCCTGGTGGAGTATCGCGAGAGGATTGCTCGCGAGAAGCGCCGCGCTTATCGGGATTGCGAGTACTGGGGAAAGCCGGTGCCAGGCTTCGGCGATCCAAGCGCACGCGTTCTTATTCTGGGGCTCGCTCCCGGAGCACACGGCTCCAATCGCACCGGCCGTCCCTTTACCGGAGACGCGTCGGGTAAGTTTATGTATCCCGTTTTGTATGAAGTTGGATTTGCCAATCAGCCAAACGCGACCGATCGCGACGACGGGCTAAAGCTGAAAGATATTTACATCACCGCCGCGGTTCGCTGTGCTCCGCCCGATAACAAGCCGCTTCCACAAGAGCTGGCGAACTGCGCTCCCTATCTCGATCGTGAAGTGGAGTGTCTCAAGAACGTGAGAGTCGTAGTCGCGCTGGGCAGGATTGGCTTTGATGCCTATCTCAATTACCTCAAGCGACGGGGCCAGCTCCCCAGCCGGAAACCCTACATTTTTCAGCATGGAGCCAGGTACAAGCTGCCGGATGGAAAGACTTTACTGGCTTCCTATCATCCCTCGAACCAGAATACCCAAACCGGAAAGCTGACCCGCCCCATGTTCGTGGAAATCTTTAAAGAGGCGGCAAAAATTGCCGATGAGTAAATAGAGGCGGCTGCCGCCGGGGCCGGAAAGCTCACCCTCCCCAACGTAGGGGACATACCAAAAAGGGTTGCAATCTGGGGCGGCAGCTGCCGATGTTGTCAGCGAGCACGAACGCAGATGCTCGCTCCCAAACTAGAATCCGACCTGGAATCCAACGAAGACTGGCTCTGGCTCCAAAAGGATGCCCCATATTTCTTTGACCCGGTCCTGAATATCCTTTTCGAAAGCCACAATATCGGCTGCGGTTGCGTTGCCACGATTCACGATGGCCAGCGCGTGTTTGCGGGAAATGCCCACTGAACCGTTGCCATATCCTTTGCTGAAGCCGGAATGCTCAACCAGCCACGCAGCTGAGACTTTCCTTTGCGTTGTCAGGGCTGGATAACTGGGGATTTGAAGATTCTTGACCGCAGCCCGCGCCGTCAGCCGCTCATACTCTTCGGCAGAAAGAATTGGATTCTTGAAGAAGGATCCCGCGCTGCGGCAGTCCTCGTCACCCGGAACAATGAGCATGCCTTTCCCCGCACGAATCTTTCTTACCGCGTCTCGAGCATCGGCCAGGGTCGGCTTTTTGTTCCATCCCGCAAAGTATTTCTTGAGGTCGGCATAGGCGATGTACGCCTCTCCGCCATGCTTCAATGAATAATTCACCTGCAGAATAATGTATCGCCCGCGTTCGGATGTATTGAAGATGCTGGTGCGATAGCTGAACGCGCATTCCTCCTTCGCGAGCTCGCGTTGCTGTCCGTCCTTAAGGTCCAGCACAAGCACTGAGTCGATAGTATTCGCGACCTCTTGTCCATAAGCGCCGATATTTTGGACGGGGGAGGCTCCGGCGGAGCCGGGGATGCCGCTTAGGCATTCCAGGCCGGAGACGTTGTGGGTTACGACCATGCCCACGAATTTGTCCCAGTCTTCGCCTGCTCCTACTTCGAAGATGACTTCATCATGCCCGTGGCGATGATTGATTCCGGTGATTCCAATTTTCAGGACGAGGCCGGGCCAGCCAGCGTCAGAAATTACCAGGTTGCTTCCACCACCGAGGACGAACAAAGGCAGATTTCGCATTCGCGAGAATTCGACCGCTTCGGATACTTCAGCAATGCTCGTTGCTTCGATGAAGTGGCGAGCTGGTCCCCCAACCTTAAGAGTGGTGAGCGGGGCCAGCGGAACGTTTTCGGTGATGATCATGGGCGGATACTTTCAATATATACGAATGAAAAAGAGGTGTTTGGCTTTGGAGTTACGTTGGTTTGGTTAGCGTCCCAGCTTGATGGGCGCGGCGTTTTGGCACTTCTGTTACGCTATTAGAAACCGCTCAAGGAGAAGAAATGTATCCAGAGATTATGGTGATCCCGATGCGTGAAGAGTTAACCCGCATGGGTGTTGAGGAACTGCGTACCTCGGAGGAAGTTGATCACGCTATCGTCAACCAACCTGGAACGACGATGGTTGTGGTGAATTCCATTTGCGGTTGCGCGGCTGGACGAATGAGGCCGGCGGTTCGTATTGCTTTGCAGAGTTCCGCGCGTCCGGACAAGATGTTCTCGGTGTTCGCGGGACAAGACAAAGAGGCTACCGACCGCGCTCGCAGCTACTTTACGGGGTACCCGCCTTCGTCGCCTTCGATCGCGCTGCTTCGTGATGGGAAACTGATTCACATGATGCAGCGCAGCGACATTGAACATCGCGAGGCAGTGGACATTGCGGCAGAGCTGAAGAGGGTGTTCGATAAGTTTTGTGCGGTTCCGGCGAGTAAGTAAGCGCGCCGGGTGCGAAAGCAGATTCCTCGCTGCGCTCGGAATGACAATTTGGTTGAGGATTTTCTTAGAAGTGATCTTTTAGTCCTGCGAAGGTTTCTACTACCAGCAACCGCGTTGGTGGCTGGGCCTCGGCTACTTCTTCGTGCTCGAGAATCCACGTCTGGCCGTGAGGAACGAAGACGGCGTTCAGTCCGGCTGCCAAGGCGGGATTAATGTCGGACTTTGGGCTGTTTCCTACCATCCAAGTGGAATCGCTGGAGAGATCGTATTTCGACACAATTGTGCGATACGTGGACACATCTTTCTCGGCCACAATTTCCACGGCCGCAAAATAATCCTTCAGTCCCGAACGCTCAACTTTGCCGGACTGCTCGGTGATCGCGCCTTTGGTCAGGAGCATCAGATGATGGCGTTTGGACAGATACTGAAGCGTTTCGGGAACGCCGCGCAGAATCTCGACCGGGTGTTCGGCGATGGTATGGGCGAATCCGCTGATGGTCTCATGCAGAGCAGGAGTAAGAGGCTCGACTGCCAGTCGTTCGAAAGTTCGTACGAGGGCGTGACTGAAGCTATGCAGCCCGTACCCGTGGGTGACGATGCACTCGCGCTCGACGTCGTTTAGAACTCCGCGGACTTGTTCGGGCGAATATTCATGATGGTTGAGAAAGGAAATAAAATTCGCGATGGCGCGTTCGAAGTAAATGTTATTTTCCCAAAGTGTGTCATCGGCATCGATGAGCATTGTCTGGGGGCTGTTCGAATTAGAACTCTGAGTCATAACGTCACAGCGATGTTAGTGTTGATTCGCAGGAAGTAAAACGATTAAGTGCAGAATGCTCTGTTAAAATAAAACATTCATGTTCACGAAACTGGGGCCTTGGTTTGCACTCTTGGTTGTTTGCTTTATCCTTCCCATTACTATTTCAGCACAAAAAGAGAATAAACCAATGACGGGTTCCGCTGCCAAAGGTGCAGAGTCGGCTGGGATGCAGGTGGTTCCTGACCTGGACCAGCGGCTCGCCAAGTTTCGCCGCGTGGAGATGCCATTTCGTTCGTCCGGCTTGACCGCACGCGAGGTGAAGCTAGTAGAAAAACTAGTGGACGCTTCGCGTTATCTCGAGGAGATTTATTGGCGCCAGATTGATCCTGATGGATTGACGCTTTACGAGTCGTTAGCGACCAGCAAAAATCCAAAGGATGAAGCGCTGCGTCGCTACCTCTGGATCAACGCCTCACGCTTCTGTCTGCTCGACGATGACAAGCCTTTCGTCGGCGAAACTCGCATGGCGCCAGGCCGAGGATTTTATCCGCAAAACCTGACTCGCGAACAAGTCGAGCAGTATGTGAAAGCGCACCCGGAAAAGAAGAATGAGATTTACGGTTCGTTCACCGTTGTGCGCTGGCACGGCGATAAGCTTGAAGGGCTTCCGTACCACATTGCGTACCTTTCATTCCTCGAGCCTGCAGCGAAGGACCTGCGCGAAGCTGCCGCTTTGAGCGATGACCAGGCTTTCGCGAATTTCCTGCGACTGCGGGCCGACGCGCTGCTTACCGACGATTATTTCAAGAGTAACCTGGCGTGGCTCGATTTGAAGAATCCGAAGTTCGACGTGATCTTTGCTCCCGACGAGACCTACGACGACGGCCTGCTTGGCGTCAAAGCCACCTATGGCGCGGCGGTGATGATTCGAAATAGTGACGAGAGCAGCAAGCTTGAAATGTTCCAGAAGTATGTTGCGGATATTCAGGATGCGCTTCCGCTCGCGCCGGAGGATCGGCCTTCCAAGCACGGCCTGGAGACTCCGATGGAAGTGATGGACACGCCGTTTCGCGCGGGCGATCTGAACCATGGGTATCAAGCCGTCGCCGATAATCTGCCGAATGATCCGCGCGTGCACGAACAGAAGGGGAGCAAGAAATTGTTCTTCAAGAACTTCATGGATGCGCGGGTGAATTACGTAGTTCTGCCGGTTGCGCAACATGTGATGTTGCGGGCCCAGGCGGACAAAGCGTCGGGCGAGGGTTATCTTCTGGCAACGATTATGCACGAGATGTCTCACGGCCTGGGGCCAGCGTTCGCGCGGACTTCAGCGGGCAAGGTCGACATCCGTGAGGCCATCGGTCCAGCCTACAGCGCTTTGGAAGAAGCCAAGGCGGACGTCGTCGGAATGTTTGGGTTGCAGTGGTTAGTCGACCACGACGTGCTGCCCAAGAACAAGCTGGAAGAATATTACGCGTCGTACGTCGCGGGAATTTTTCGCACAGTTCGCTTTGGCGTTGCCGAGGCTCATGGGCAGGCGGAGATGATGGAGTTCAACTATCTCTCTGAGCGCGGCGCGATCACGCGTCAGTCCTCCGGCCGATACGCGATCGATTATCAGCGTATACCAGCAGACATCAAGGATCTGGCGAAAGAGTTGTTAGAAATTGAAGCGACCGGCGATCGGGCACGGGGCGAGAACTGGTTTAAGAGATATGGGACCATGCCGCCTGAACTGCAGGCTTCCTTGAAGTCCGCGGCAGGCGTGCCGGTGGATGTTGATCCGGTGTTTTCATTTAAGAAGAGCTTCTAGCTGCTAGTTTCTGGCTTGAAACGATCACAGTGAGTTCTTGGTAGAAATTCCCTGAAACGGCGAACGGCGCGCGGGCATTCGGGGATCCCTCACTTCGTTCGGGATGACAGAATAAATATTGTCGGTATCTTCGCCTTCGTTCGGGATGACAGAATAGAATTTTTGGAGACGGCATGGCGGACAAAGGGTGGGCCCGGATTGCCGTGGTCGGCGCTGGAGCTGTGGGATGTTATTTCGGAGGAATGCTGGCACGTGCGGGCGCTCCGGTCACTCTTATCGGTCGCGCCCAACATGTTGAAGCAATCAAGCGCGATGGCCTTTTCATCGACAGTATTCATTTCAAAGAGCACGTTTCGATTTCCACATCGACGGAACTAGCTTCAGTGCGCGACGCGCAATTAGTTCTTTTCTCGGTGAAGACGGTAGATACGGAAGACACGGCGAAATTGCTGGCTCCCTATCTCGCACCCGAAACGAACGTGGTTTCTCTTCAAAACGGCGTAGACAATGCCGAGCGCATGGATTTCGCAGCCGGCATCCAGGCGATTTCTGCGGTGGTTTATATTGCCGCCGAGATGAGCGGAGCTGGGCAGATCAAGCACTCGGGCCGAGGCGATCTCGTAATTGGAAATTCGGTCTCAAACCAAGGTGCAAGCGAATCGGAGCTTGCAGAGATCGCACAGACTTTCGAGCGGGCCGGCGTTCCTTGCCGGATTTCCCAAAACATCACGCTCGAACTGTGGACAAAACTGATCATGAATTGCGCCTACAACGCGCTATCGGCGCTCTCGCGTGCAAGATACGGGCGTCTTGTCGCCGATGCCGGTTCGCTTGAAGTGATGAAGCAAGTCGTAGCCGAGGGAGTAGCGGTGGGCGACGCGTCTGGAGTTCATCTCCCGGCGGACAAGCTGATTGCGGCGGTCGTGGAACTCGGCCGTGTGGTGCCGGAAGCGCTTTCTTCCACGGCACAGGATATTGCCCGCGGAAAACCCACCGAAATCGATTCCTTGAACGGTTTTGTGGTGCGCAGGGGCGCTGAAATGGGCGTGCCCACGCCCGTCAACCAGACGCTCTATAGTTTGGTAAAGCTGCTGGAACGGACGCCGCTGGCGAAATAGAAGGTAGTCGCACCATCGAGCCCCAGCGGCTGAAGCCGAGTCCATTTTTCATCGAGTTACGGTATGCCTGAAGGCATACCCTGATACGAATCGAGAGTTTTTACGCTGCCTCTTGCGCCGTGGGCTGCATTCTTACGTCGCTCTGCGGCTAAGTAATACTCGCGCCTACATTCGATTGCTCGGGATGGCCGTCCACTGCGATATATTGTGAAGGCTTTCGTCCGACTGATTCAGGGACCCAAATATCGCGCTGGCGTCTTAACTTCCGATGACTTCAATACTCGCTGAAAAGCTCCGGGACGCGGTTTCGCAGGCGCATTGGAATGAGGCTGTGGCTCTGTTGCAGACTTCCGATGTGGGCTTTGCAGCTGACGCCTTGGGCAGCCTTCCCTTCGAGCAGCAACAATCGCTTTTCCGCCATTTGCCTTTGGATCTCGCCGCCGATGTGGTCGCTCAATTTCCCTACTATCACCAATACGTGTTGTTGCACTCGCTGCCCATGAGTGAAATGCGCGCCTTGGTTGACCGAATCGATCCCGACGACCGGATGCGCTTGTTCGATGAACTTCCAGAAGAAGCCTGGCAGCGGATGATGGATGAACTTTCGGGGGCGCTGACCGCGGAGCCTCAACGTGAATCCGAAACCGCACGCGAGCCAGAGCCGCAGTCGGCACCGCTTCCGGAACCTGGGGAGATCATTATCGAAGGGCGGAAGATTGAGAAGTCTTACACCCAACCAGACGGAAGGGACATTCAGATTATCGCTCCCATGGACTTAGCGGTCGAGTCGGGCATTATCTGCGCGCTGCTTGGACCCTCGGGATCGGGGAAGTCTACGTTGCTGAGAATTTTGTCGGGATTGACCGCGCCCACGAGTGGCACCGTACTTGTACACGGGCAGCCGCTGAGCGGTTGCACTCCGAACATTGGCATGGTGTTCCAGAGTTTTGCGTTATTCCCATGGTTGACAGTGATGGGGAATGTGGAGGCTCCGCTGGCGGCAAAGGGGATGGAGCACGGGGAGCGGCATCGGCAGGCATTACAAGCTCTGTCCACCGTGGGACTCAAAGGCTTTGAAAACGCTTATCCCAAGGAACTTTCGGGAGGCATGAAGCAACGAGTCGGATTTGCGCGCGCCCTTGTTGTCGAACCCGAAGTGCTCTTTACGGACGAGCCGTTCTCTGCGCTGGATGTGCTGACGGCCGAGAGCCTGCGCCGCGAGCTGATGGAGTTGTGGATGAAGGATCAGATGCCGACGAAGAGCATTTTTCTAGTCACGCACAATATTGAAGAGGCGGTGTTGCTGGCGGATCGGGTCGTGGTCCTGGGAACGCATCCAGCAAAGATTCGCGCCGATTTCCGGATTTCACTGCCCCAGCCGCGCGATCGTAAGACGGCTGAGTTTCTCATCTACGTTGATTACATCTATAAGGTGATGACGCAGCCTGAGTTGGAAGTCGGGCCGGTCACAAAGTTGCCCGTCGTACGCAAGCCTTCATTTCAAGTGCTGCCGCATGCAACTGCGGGTGGGATGGCCGGGCTGCTTGAGTTCTTGAACGATCGCGGCGGCAGGGAGGACATGTATCACCTCGCGGAAGAGTTGCTGATGGAAGTGGATGATCTGTTTCCCATCGTGGATGAGGCTGTCCTGCTGGGCTTCGCCGATTCGACTCAAGGAGACGTGCAAATTACTCCAGCGGGAAAGGAATTTGCGGACGCAGATATCGGCATGCGGAAGAAACTGTTTCGCGACGCTGTTCTTAGTCACGTCACGTTGATTCAGCAGATTCGAAACGCGCTGGAGCGAAAGTCCGACCGGGCGGTTCCCTTGGAGTTTTTTCGTGACGTCCTGGACAAGCACTTCTCTCAGGAAGACGTCGAACGCCAGCTCGACACGGCCTTGAATTGGGGTCGATACGCAGAGATTTTCACTTACGATTCGCAGACGGATCGATTGCTGCTGCACGAAGGCACGGGTATTGCCAATTCTGCGGAAGCGGCTCCGCTTCATTGATTTCGAATTGGCCTACGCGGCGAAATCCACTCTGGAAGCTTGCGGAATGATTCCTGCCTTGTGGCCCATGTCGAGGAGCCGGCGCACGGCTTCCCTTCCCTCGGGGCCATAGTCTAGAGTGCGCTCGTTGACGTACATGCCGACAAACTTGTCGGCGAGCTGGGAGTCGAGGTCGCGGGCAAACTGCATGGCATACGCGAGCGCCTCTTCACGATGATCAAGCGCATACTGAATGCTCTCGCGTAATGCGTTGCCCACGCTGGTCATCAGCTCGGGGCCCAAGCTGCGACGGATGGCGTTGCCGCCTAAAGGCAGCGGCAGGCCGGTCACTTTTTGCCACCATTTGCCGAGATCGACGATGCGATGTAGACCGGACTTGTCGTAGGTTAATTGCCCTTCGTGAATGATCAAGCCAGCTTCCTGCCTGCCATCCAATACTTGCGGAATGATCTCATCGAAAGGGACGACGTCAGTTTCAATCCCTGGAGCAAAGAGCTTTAGAACCAGATAGGCGGTGGTCAAAACCCCGGGAACGGCAATGCGCTTGTGCTTGATATCGGTAATTGAATAAGCGCGCGGGGCCACGATCATAGGGCCGTATCCGTCTCCCACGCTGCCGCCGGTCGGGAGCAGGGAATAGTGATCCTGAATGTAGGGATAGGCGTGGAAAGAAATTGCAGTCACGTCGTAAACGCCTTCCATGGCCTTGCGGTTCAGGGTTTCGATGTCCGAAAGAGTATGGGTAAAACGCAGACCGGGGACGCGAACCTTGTTCGTGGCCAGTCCATAAAACATAAAAGCATCGTCGGAGTCAGGGCTGTGAGCGACGGTGATTTCGCGCTTGCCTTCGGTGATGGGCGTCGGCGAGTGTTCGGAAGTGGCTGCGATGAGAGTCATGATTGAACCTTATGGAAACGCTGCCAGCCGCTGGCCAGAGCGGAGGCGGACATAATCTTGATGACTTCGGCGAAGACAAACCAGTAGAGACCGAAGCGGATTGCAAGAGCGACAGAATGCGTAAGGACGGCAAGCCAGGACAGTCCGCACACAAACAGGAAAATCTCGGCAAGAACGCAAGCGATGGCGGCGCGGACGAAACTCTTTTCTTCGTTCTTCGCTTCAAAAACCCAGCCAGCGATGCCGGCGACGAATGGATAGGCGAGCAGGAAGCCGCCAGTGGGTCCCAGCAACTGAGCCAGGCCTCCAAGTCCAGTGGGATTAAATACTGGCATTCCCATGAGGCCTTCCCCGAGGTAAAGAACGAGCGCGGCGAAAGCGCGACGGGGCCCAAGCGCGAGTCCTACGAGCAGAACGCCGAAATTTTGCAGCGTTAAGGGCACAGGGGTGAAGGGCAACGGCAGCGTAATGCGGGCGCACAGAGCCACGAACAGGCTGGCGCCAATCACAATCGCCACTTGGCTTGCGGCCTCGAGAAGACGATCTTGAGTTCCGAGGATCCCGGTAACTGGCTTGTTCATGTCTGCGATCTCCGTTCGGTTAAGACGCAACGAGCCACGTCTCTCCGGTTGACATATCCTAGAGGCTGTCCACTTCGCGATGGACGCCGCTCTTTTTCAATTCAGCCGTGACCTTCAGGTGGCGGCGCACACGAAGATAAGCTGCTATGCCCGCCCACAACACGGCCCCGCCGCTGCAGGCGAGAATCAGAAATAACCACATCATCCGCACGATACGCTAGGATATCAAAACGACGGGGCTCGTGCCGGTGGTGATGATGTTCGTTGACGGGAACACGAACTTCTTTCGTGACCTCATACTCCTACCGGGAACGGCTTGGTATGGTCCTCAGCGCTAAGTGAGATGCCCGCGAATCGGCCCTGCAAAAGAGACATGAGTCCGGTATACCAATAACCGACCACAAACAAAATCAGGAATGGCACCGTGATGTAGTTCTCGTTGTCTATTGCGTAGTACACCGTGATAGCGAAGTAGCATCCGATCAGCATCTCGACCCACGGTACCCAGCCCAGGCCGCGGCGATAGTTGTTAGCGCGCACTTTGTCCTTCTTGGACTCGACGTGATATTTCGGAGTGCGCGCGAAGTCTGACTTTTTTCCGATCAGCGCTTCCAGCACAGCTCGCGTGTTAGTGACGGTGAGGCCGATGCCCAGCGCCATCAGAAAAGGAAGATAAAGCAGGGCGCGATACCATTTACCGGGAAACAATTCGCGCTGCGACACCAGATAAAAACTCGAAATCGAAAACGTCGAAGCCATGAATAAAGGCAGGTCGATGTAGAGCATTTGAAACCAGCCCTGGTAAAAGCGAATGATCATGGCCGGCAGAAGCAGCACCGAAAGCACGATCATCAGCGGATAACTGAGATTTGCGGTCAGGTGATACCAGGCCTCAAGCTTCACATGGAATCGCTGATCGCTCCTGAGCACCTGGGGCAGAATCTTCTTGCTGGTCTGGATCAATCCCTTGGCCCAGCGAGCCTGCTGGGTTTTGAACGCGGTCATCTCTACCGGCAGTTCGGCCGGGCACTCCACATCCTGCAGATAAATAAATTTCCAACCTTTCAGTTGGGCTCTGTAGGAAAGATCGGTGTCTTCGGTCAGGGTATCGTGCTGCCAGCCGCCGGCGTCGTCAATCGCACACCGCCGCCACACGCCCGCAGTTCCGTTGAAGTTGAAAAATACGTTACTGCGAGCGCGTCCGGAGTGCTCGAGCACGAAATGCCCATCAAGCAAAATGGCCTCAACCTCAGTCAGAAACGAATAATTGCGATTGATGTGGGTCCAGCGGGTTTGGACCATCGCCACTTTGGGTTCGGTGAAGTGGTGAATGGTGCGCAGCAGGAAATCTTCCGGAGGAACGAAGTCGGCGTCGAAGATCGCAACAAACTCGCCGTTGGCTGTTTTCAAACCCTCAGATAGCGCGCCTGCCTTGAATCCCTCGCGATTCGACCGATGATGGTAGGTCACCGGAAACCCCCGAGCAGCGTAGTGATTGACCAGCCCGCGTGCGACGGCGACGGTTTCATCGGTCGAGTCGTCGAGCACCTGAATGTCGAGTTTGTCGAGCGGATAGTTCAACCGGCAAACGGCGTCCAGAAGCCGCTCGACCACGAATTGCTCGTTGAAGATGGGGAGTTGAACAGTGACTCGCGGCAGTTCGGAAAAGTGCGCGGCCGGTTCGGTCGTGCGATTCTTCTTGTGCTTGTAATAGAGATAAACCAGGACGTAGCGATGCGCGCCATACGACGCAAGCAGAATCAGCACGATGAAATACGGAATCAGCAACGCCGTGTCAAAAGCGTTAGGGTGATAAAGGCCCTGAAAAGTCTTGTCGAGAAAATGCTGGCGGATGTATTGCCCGATCCCCTTCGGAGCAACGAACGCGGCTAGCAGTTGGCAGGGAACGAACATGCGGTTCTGGATGAGGCTTCTCAGTGACTCAAGGTGAGTCTATCTGAAACCTTTATTCTACCTGATCGAGGGCTCTCGAATTGGGAATGCGGATGTGATGATGTGATGGATAACCATGCGTTTGGGTTGCAGTGCGAGTAAGGTCGGATTCAGTGGGCCTGCGGTGTAACGGCAGCACACTACCCCGTCATGGCAACAGGTGCGGGTTCGAATCCCGTCGGGTCCACTCTCCAGGTCAAGTAGGCTTGGTCTTAGGAGTCAAAACGGGAGAGCCAGTAAGACGGGGTACGGGGCTCTCTTCAGAAGTAACTTGCATTTCGCTACTACGAGTCCGATAATTTAATTGAACCTTGACGGGGTACTGTGTTTCCGGAGACGGCTTCGATTAAGAGGCCGTTTTCATTTTCTGCAGCTCAGTTAAGGAAATACGTCCGGTACAGCGTATCGCGCTGCACCGGCTTGAACCCGGCATCGCGGATGATCCGCCGTAATTCTTCTTCCGTAGTGCAATTGGTCACTCCCGCGGCTCGCACGACATTCTCTTCGAGCATCACCGAGCCCACGTCGTTCCCGCCGAATTGCAGACCGAGTTGGCAGACTTTCAGTCCTTGGGTCACCCAACTGGATTGCACATTCAGAAAATTCGAAAGATAGAGCCGCGAGATTGCCAGCACTTTCAAATATTCAACTGCCGTAGCTTCGTCCCAGTGGCGTCCGCCCAGGGCCGTATTCTGCGGCTGAAAACTCCAGGGAATAAATGCGGTGAAGCCGCCGGTTTCTTCCTGCAATTCGTAGAGCCGCTGGAAATGGTTTATGCGGTTCTCATAGTTCTCACCCACGCCGAACATCATGGTCGCAGTCGTTCGCATCCCCAACTGGTGCGCGGTGCGATGGACGTTGAGCCAATCGTCGGTCAAGCATTTTAGGCGCGCGATCTTGTAGCGGACTTCGTCGTCGAGAATCTCCGCACCGCCGCCGGGGATTGAATCCAGGCCCGCATCTCTGAGCCGCGTAATGGTATCGCGGATGCTCAGTTCGCTATATTCCGCGATTGCAATAATCTCGGAAGCCGAATAGCAGTGGAGATGAATTCGTGGAAAGCGTTGTTTGATGCCCGTGAGCATCTGCTCATGCCAGTCAATTTTCAGGTCGGGATGCAAACCGCCTTGCATCAGCACGCCCGTTCCACCCAATTCAACAGTCTCACGAATCTTTTCGTAGATGGTGTCGAAGTCAAGGATGTATCCCTCTTTTGCCTTCGGTCCTTTCAACGGACGATAGAAGGCGCAGAAGGTGCAATACTCGGTGCAGTAGTTGGTGTAATTAATGTTGCGATCGATGATGTAGGTGGCCACGCCCTCGGGATGAAGCTTGCGGCGCAACGAATTGGCTTCCATGCCGATGCCAATCAAATCATCGGATCGAAAGAGGTCGAGAGCCTGTTGCTTGGTCAGGGACATGGGATCAGATACGACTGTGACAATTCTAGCGGAGGCATGGCGGTTGGTCCAAATCTCACGCTGTCGACCAGCGCTCCAGCGGCTGCCTCAGTTCTTTCTATAGCGAAGATATTGGATCAGCGTAATAATTCCGCCAATGACGGCCAAGCTGATCAGTATAGCCAAAGCCTCTTTGTTGTACCGGGCAAAGAAACGCACGATGTGGTTGCCGTAGAGCACTCCGAGGTAAGCAACTATCGAATAGCGAACTCCGCGGCCGAGCAGGAGGGCGCCCAAGAACTTCTTTCGTGAATACTGCATTGCGCCTGCCGCGAGCAGGAAAGGGAAAAAAGGAAACGGCGGAGGCAGAATGGCTGGAATTGCAATGCCGCCGAATCCCCATTTTTCGAATCTCTTATAGACTTTCGCGGCTCGTCTTTTCGACAGCCTCCGTTCCATCGCTTCCTTGCCACCCTTTCGAGCCAAAGCGTAAGTGATGTAGCCGCCAAGCACCGCGCCAACCGTCGCCATCAATGCGTAGTAGGGCCAGGGCTCGCGATGGCGGGCAGCCAGCCAAATAGTCAGCACGTCCATGCTGCCAGTTAGCGGGATGACGGAGTTGTCCGCGACCCCCAATATAACCAAGCCCACTCCGCCGAGCCGCCGGAGTCGAACCCAAGTGGAAACCGCGAGCAACAACTGGACGTGAGGCAGCATTCGATTGTGGTGAAATGTAGTTTACAGTGCAGAGTTGCGGGCTGGGGAAATAAGACTAAATCACCGCCGCTTTCGCCGCATCGAGAAAGAACAACGGAGGTGCGGACAGCAACGCTCCACACTCCTGAGCATATTTGAAGAACAGCTCCATGCCTTGAACGCAAGCCGGGTCGAGGAAGTAATGAATGTTCTCGGTCAGATAGCTTTTAACGTTTTCTTGGCTCAAGTCTAAGCGTGGCCCCCACTCGCTAGCTATGCGGTCAAGATTCTTCGCCAGCAATCCGTGGTCGCGCGATTCCTGAAAAACCGCGGCAAGATCCAAATCGCGAGGCGCGTCCTTCAAAGCTGCCTGTCGCACTGCCCAGAAGGCGAAGACAAACGGTTTGCCCGTCAGGCGTATCCACTCCTCGGCGAGATCGTAGGTGATGTAGCGCGAGCGATTGATGCGCAGCGCGGGATCTCCAATGACCAGGCCGGCATCGTGCTCTGCAGCATTTGTTCGATGTCCGGCGCCATGGGCGTAAATGTTCTGCCGCCACCCCACCATTTCCCAAACAAAACTTTGGTCAGCGCGACCGAAGTCATCGACGACGTATCCAGCGCGACGCTCCGAATCTTCTCCAGCGGAACTTTGCTGACTAGCAGGATGGAGCGAACAGATCGGCGCGATGCGATGGCTACGCCGGGAAGAATCACGAGATCGGAAATGCCGGCGTAAGCCGCAGCCGGAATAATGCCGATATCAGAGGAGCCTGCGCGCAAACTAGCGGCGCACTGCGAGGGCAGGGTATAGGAAATATCGAAATCCGCGTGAGCTTGCCCGTGCTCGAAGTCCCACATCAGGGGCGCAGTATTAAGGTAGGAGATGGCGGAAATTCGAAGGCGTTTCATCGGGGAACTCATCGATTCTAACAAATCCAATGTTCATCTGACCTTGACAGCCGGTTTCCCAGCATGTATAGATGCCCGTGAGACCCCTAGGAGGGCGCATTGTCGGAAGCAGTTGTGTCACTTGGCAAAACCAGCGAAACGTCAATGCAATGGCTGGCTTTGGCGCTTACGCCGGGATTAGGGCCGACCAAAGCGCGCCGCGTGATCGAGTTTTTCGGTAGCGTACAAGCGCTTTTCCGCGCCTCTCTGACGGAACTGGAAGCAGCCGGCCTGCGTGCGGTTTCGGCGCAATCGCTTGGCACCGGTTCTTCCATGGAACTGGCGCAAGACGAAATGGGGAAGGCTTTTGCAGCCGGTGCGCAAGTCGTATCTTTAGACGACCCCAGATACCCGGCGCAGTTGAAGCAAATTTATGATCCCCCGCTCATTCTCTATGTGCGGGGGAATGACGCAGTGATCTCGCAGCCAGGGATCGCATTGGTCGGTACACGTCATCCCACACCGTACGGATCAGGCATGTCGGAGAGGCTGGCGTGTGATCTGGCGGCGCGTGGTCTGGTAATCTTCAGCGGCATGGCACGGGGCATCGATACCGCCGGGCATCGCGGCGCGATTGCTGCAAAGGGCAAAACCGTAGCCGTGTGGGGCACGGGCGTCGACGTCGTATATCCCAAGGAGAACACGCGCTTGGTCGAACAAATTCTCGCGCTGGGCGGCGCGGTCATTTCTGAATTCCCGATAGGCACTTTTCCTGCGCCGCAGAACTTTCCCATTCGCAACCGAATTATCAGCGGGATCTCGTTGGGAGTTCTGGTGGTGGAAGCCGCCGAATATAGCGGCACTCGCATTACCGCTCGCTGCGCATTGGAGCAGAATCGCGAAGTTTTCGCCGTGCCGGGCAACGTCACCAACAAAGGCTCATGGACCCCGAACACGCTGATCAAACAAGGCGCGAAGCTAGTGGCGACGTGGGAGGACGTTTGGGAGGAACTCCCGACAGATGTGCGACTTACGCTCCAGCCCGAAGGTGGCCATGAATCGCAGACGGAGCAAACCGCATCTCTATTCGGGGAAACGGAGCTGTCGCCCCACGAAAAAAAGATTTTCGCGCTGCTCAAAGCCGACGAAGCCACGCACATCGACGAAATTGTGGAGCAATTGGAACCGGCGTTGTCCTCCTCCGAAATATTCGCGGCCCTGTTTGAACTGGAGTTGGCAGGAAAGGTAAAGCAACTGCCGGGGAAGAATTTTGTGAAGACTTTCTAGGTCGTAACTTGTTGATTTCTTCTAGTTCGTGCTAGCTTCACAAAAAGCATATGAATCAATTGAGGACCCATTGAGCAAAGGTTTAGTGATCGTCGAGTCGCCCGCCAAGGCGAAGACCATCCAGAAATATCTGGGCAAGGGCTTCACCGTCGAGGCTTCGCTCGGCCACGTAAAGGATCTGCCCAAGAGCACTCTCGGGGTCGACGTCGAGAACGACTTCGAGACCGAATACGTCGTCATTCCGGGTAAAGAGAAAGTTGTTGCCCGGCTGAAGAAGCTGGCTGTCGGGATGGATACGATCTACCTCGCGCCCGATCCGGATCGCGAGGGCGAAGCCATTGCAGCGCATTTGGCGGAAGAACTGAGCGACGACTCCAAAGGCAAAAAGAAAAAGAAGAAAACCAAGAAGGGCGCTGAACCGGAGCCTGAGCGCATACGCCGCGTTACTTTTAACGAGATCACGCAACGCGCTGTGCGCGAAGCTTTCGAGCATCCCCGCGACATCGATCAAAATCTCGTGGATGCGCAACAAGCCCGGCGTGTTCTCGATCGGCTTGTGGGCTATCAAGTTTCACCCTTGCTCTGGGATAAGGTTCGGCGCGGTCTATCCGCCGGCCGGGTGCAGACGGTTGCGTTGCGCCTTATCGTCGAGCGCGAACGCGAAATCAAGGCTTTCGAAAAGAAAGAATACTGGACCATCGACGCCAATCTTTCCAAGCCACCGGCTTTCGACGCCCGCTTTCAGGGCAAAGGCGAAGAGAAGATTGAAGTCACGAATGGTGAAGATGCGGAAAAGATTCGGGCGTCGCTAGAGACAGCCGACTGGGTCGTTCGCACCGTCGATCGAAAAGAGCGCCGCCGCAACGCCACTCCCCCGTTCACCACCAGCAAACTGCAGCAGGATTCTTCACGCAAGCTTCGCTTCAGCGTAAAACGCACCATGATGATTGCGCAGCGGCTGTATGAAGGTGTGGAACTGGGCGAGGAAGGACTGGTCGGCCTCATTACTTATATGCGTACGGATTCGGTGCGCGTTTCGAATGAAGCGCTGGCCGAGGTGCGGGAGTACATCAAGCAGCAGTATGGCGATCAATATCTTCCTGAAGCGCCCAACGTCTATAAAGAGAAGAAAGCTGCCCAAGGGGCTCACGAAGCGATCCGTCCGAGTTCGGTCATGCGCCATCCCGATCAGATCAAACAGTACCTAAAAGAGGATGAGTTCAAGGTTTACAAGCTGATCTGGCAGCGTTTCGTGGCCTCGCAAATTATGCCTGCGGTGTTCGATCAGACGACGGTCGATATCGATGCCAAATCAGGCGCTGAAACGTTCTGGTTCCGGGTCACAGGTTCGGTGGAGAAATTCGACGGCTTCCTCAAGGTTTACGAAGAATCCAAGGAAGGCAAGGACGAAGAAGACGAAGAACTGAAGCACAAATTGCCTCCGCTTGAACCTGGCCAGAAGCTAACGCTCAAGGCGCTGAAACCGGAGCAGCATTTCACCGAACCTCCGCCGCGCTACAACGAAGCGTCGCTGGTGAAGGAACTGGAAGAGCGAGGCATCGGCCGCCCTTCTACGTATTCCGCAATTCTCAGCACAATTCAAGAACGGCAATATGTGCAAAAGCTCGGCGGCAAGTTTACGCCCACAGAAATCGGTCTGGTCGTAACCGATCTGCTGGTCGAAAACTTCCCTGACATCTTCGATATCCAGTACACCGCCCGCCTGGAAGAAGAACTGGACGAGATCGAAGAAGGCAAGGAAACCTGGACCCACGCGCTCGGGGACTTCTACAAGAAGTTCGAGAAAGACCTCCGTTACGCCTCCAAGCACATGGAGAACATCAAGCGGATGGAGAAGCCGACGGACGAGAAATGCGAGCGCTGCGGTTCGCCGCTGGTCATTAAGTGGGGCAAGCATGGATCGTTCTACGCTTGCAGTTCTTACGACAAAGAAGACCCCAACAGCTGCACTTTCACCAAAGAGAATCCCATCAACTTGCCCGACCTGGATTCGGCCGATGTGCAGGAAACGACCCAGGAAGAATATTGCGAGAACTGCGGCCGGGTGATGGTGTTAAAACGCGGGCGCTTCGGCCAGTTCATGGCGTGCACGGGATATCCTGATTGCAAAACCACGCGTCGCCTCGATCAAGGCAAGAAGGTCCCAGACATTCCGCTCGACGAAGTGTGCCCGAAGTGTGGACGGAATATGATGATCCGCCATGGCCGTTATGGCGAGTTCACCACTTGCAGCGGGTATCCCGAGTGCAAGTACGTGAAGCAGAACTTTATCGGAGTCAAATGCCCGCTTTGCAAGGAAGGCGATCTGGTCGAAAAGCGGGCGCGCAAGGGGAATACGTTTTACGGCTGCGGAAATTATCCTAAGTGCAAGTTCACCTCGGCCCACAAGCCGATTCCGGAGAAATGCCCCAGCTGCGGAAATGAGTATTTGGTCGAGAAGTTCTTGAAGTCCGGTCCTGTAATTGCTTGCCCAAATAAAGAATGCGAGTACGAACGCGCGATGCCGGTAGAAGCCGCCGCGGCGGGGTCGAATTGAAGTCTGTTAAAAGCTGTTTGCTTCGCGGATAGTCACCTTTTTCAATAAGCTGCACCGTTTCACGGATCATTGCATCTTGTACGGGGATGAGATGACGCGATTTTTCTGTCATCCATTCCATATTCTCTTTGGAGGTTTTTCATGGCGAAGAAGCCTACTGCTGCAGACGCTGAGCTGATCATCAAACTTTATGACCTGCGTCGCGAACCTGAATTGCGTAAAGCCCGCAACTGGTGGCTGGTAACTTTCTGGCCCGAAAGCATCGACGATTTCACGAAAATTGCAATGGCCTTGGGTAGCCAGGAAAACAACTGGCTCCGCCAAGTCGGGGGATACTGGAGCATGGTTGCTTCGCTCACCCTAGCGGGAACAGTTAATCAGGAACTCGTGCTGGATCCAAGTTTTGGCGGTGAGATGTTTTTCATTTTTGCCAAAGTAAAGCCATTTCTTGCGGAACTGCGCAAAAAGATGAACAACCCGCGCATGTTTGCAAACATAGAGAAGTTGATTAACAGCTCGAAGCAGGGACGCGATTGGTTGAAGTACGTGGAGGGCCAAGTGGCATCGCGCCGTGAGGCGATGTCGAAAGCAGCGAAGGCCAGCTAGCGGAAGATCATGTGGAAATTGGTTAATCGGGTAATTGAGAAATTTATTTTCAATTGCCCGATTACTAAGTTTTTCAATTGCCTAATTGAGTTCCTACGAAATGTATTCCCGGATGTATTCGTCCTTCGACTGCGTTAGCTCATGCGCATCCCCATCGAAAATTACTTTGCCGTCGCGAAGGATGAGAAATGCCATGGGCACTTCGCTGCGTGTTCCCGGCGGTAGCGGCCGCATTTCATTCGCCTTACGATCGAAGTAGTGCGTCGCCATGATGAAAGCATCTTGCAGTCGATGGGTGACCAACAGCGAGCTGGTCTTGTACACGTCTCGTTGTTTCACGATTAATTGAACGATGGTTGTAGAGGTGACCGGATCAAGGCCGCCCGTGGGCGAATCATAGAGTAGAACCTCTGGTTGGGTGATAATGGCGCGCGCAATCGCGACCCGCCGCCGCATACCTCCCGAGAGCTCCGCGGGAAACTTGTCCACCGTGTTTTCGAGTTCCACGAAGCTTAAGGCTTCGCGCACCCGCTTTTCAACTTCATCGTCGGGAATGTCGCCCTCTTCGAGCAAGCGAAAGGCAACGTTTTCGCGCACGGTAAGCGAATCGAAAAGCGCGCTCTCCTGGAAGACAATGCCGACCTTCCGCCTGATTTCGAATAAGGCGTCTTCGGACATCTGAGTCACATCTTCGCCGAGAACATAAATGTGTCCGCTGTCCGGCTTCAACAGGCCGAGCGCCAGCTTAAGAATTGTGCTCTTGCCCGAGCCGGCGACGCCAAATATCGCCTTGGTCTCGCCTTTGGGCAGGCAAAATGAGATCCCGTCGAGCACGGGTTTGTCTTCAAAGGCGATAGAAACATTTTCGAAAACGATGACCTTGCCCGCAGCCTCCGGTTCGGAAGGAACACGCTCTACGACCGCTGAGGGAGGCGCAGCCATGATTCAGTGGTAACCAAAGATCGCCATCAGGAACTTGGTCGCGAAGAAATCCACCAGCAGGATAAAGACCGAAGACGCAACCACGGCCTGGGTGGTGGCCCTGCCGACACCCTGGGTCCCGCCCCGAGCCGAGATCCCGTAATAGCAGCCCACCGTGGAAATAATAAATCCGAACAGTACAGGCTTGACCAGGCCCATGAAAACATCTTGAAAAGCCAGGGCCTGCCAGGCCGTGCTCCAATACTGATGTCAGTCCAGCCCAAGCAATGCACGGGCAACGGCGCCGCCTCCGAACAATCCCAAAAGGTCAGAGATGATGGTCAAAAAAACAAGCATGAAGACCGTCGACACCACCCTGGGAGTGACCAGATTTTTCGACTGGGTCGGTGCCCAGAGCGCGCATGGCGTCGATTTGCTCGGTGACTACCATCGAGCCCAGTTCGCTCGCCATTCCCGAAGCGTTTCTGCCCGCGACCATCAGCCCCGCAATCACTGGACCCAATTCGCGAACCATGCCAATCGAAACCAGTTGTCCGATCAGAGGAGAGCGACCCAAATCGTTGCAGCGTAGTCGCGCTGTTTAGAGCCAAAACCGCGCCGGTGAAGAAACCGGCCAGGATCACGATGGACAGCGATCCAAAGCCGATGAGGTCGGCCTGCTGCAATATGTCGGCGAAATAAAGTGGATGGCGGAACAGATTGGCGATGGATTGTCCAGCCAGAAGAGATAATCCTGGACGGATCTTGACGGTTTCTTTGGCGAATTCCGTAGGAGAGATCAGTTCCATGCGGTTCAGGAATCGTGCGGGTGCGATTCTCGAACTATAGCAGAGGCGAGAGAAGCTTTCAGCTATCAGCTGTCGGACAAGAAGGTTACAAACTGAAAGCTGAGGGCTGAGAGCTGAGAGCCTTCAGTTATTCCTTGTTTTTTTCTTGATATCGATGTTCAGTCGCTTGATTTTCTGGTTCAGGGTGGAAAGGGGTACGTGGAAACGCTCGGCGGCGTCGGTCTGGTTCCAGTTACACTTTTCCAGCATATCGACGATGATCTGCCGTTCGCAATCTTCCATGATGTCAAACAGCGACGCGTCTCTGCGGCGCTCCAGTGCGGAAAACGCGCTGGCTCGGCCCGCAATCTGGTCGGGAAGAAGTTCAGGCCCAACCTCGAGCCTGCGGAGAGCACAACCGCCCGTTCGACCACATTTTCGAGTTCGCGCACATTCCCCGGCCAGGAATAGGTCAGCAGCGGTCGCAACGCTTCCGGAGTGATCCGCCGCATCGGGCGCTCATTTTCCTCCGAATATCTTTTCAGGAAGAAGTCCGCCAGCAGCGGAATGTCTTCCTTGCGCTGGCGCAGCGGTGGCAGATCGATGGTAATGACGTTCAGCCGGTAGAACAGATCCTCTCGGAATTTGCCTTCGCGCACCTGCTGTTTCAGGTCCACATTGGTGGCGGCGATAATTCGCACGTCGACCTGGAGTTCATGCATTCCGCCCAGATGCATGAATTTCCTGTCCTGCAGCACCCGCAGAATCTTGCTTTGCGTGTCCAGGCTCATGGTGCCGATTTCGTCGAGGAACAGCGTGCCCCGATCGGCAATTTCGAACAATCCTTTCTTCGAAGCGATCGCGCTGGTGAACGCGCCTTTCACGTGCCCAAACAGGATGGATTCCAGCAGATCGGGCGGCATCGAGCCCGTATTGACCGGAACGAACGGACGGTCGCGACGCGGCGAGTTCAGGTGGATGGCCTTGGCGATGAGTTCTTTGCCGGTTCCGCTTTCGCCTTGCAGCAGCACCGTCGAGCGGCTGGGCGCGACCTGGGCCACCAGGTCGAAAATCTTCAGCATGGGCTCGCTTTTGCCCACGATGTTCTCGAAGTTGTAGCGCTGCTTGAGCGCGCGCTTGAGTTGGACGTTTTCTTCTTCCGCGCGATGGCGGGCAACCGCCGCGCGGACATCGGCCAGCAGCTTCTCGTTGTCCCATGGCTTCTGGACGAAGTTCGCCGCGCCCGCCTGCATTGCCTTTACCGCATTCTCCACCGTCCCGTAGGCAGTGACCATAATGATCGAGAGCCCCGGATCCTGCAGGTGAATCTCGGCTAACAGGTCCATGCCATTGCGATCGGGCAGGGCCAGGTCGAGCAGAACCAGATCGAAGCTTCGTTCGCCGATGCGCGCCAGCCCTTCCTCGCCACTCCCGGCGGATTCCACTCCGTAGCCTTCGAGTTCGAGCAACGTCTCCAGCGATTCGCGGATCGCCGCCTCATCGTCGATGATCAACACCGAGCCCGCCGTGGGCAACGATGGTTCCGTCGAATTGTGGCGCGCGATCACTGCTGCTTCAGACATTGACAGCCTTCTTGGTCAATGGGAAATCGAGATAGAAAGTCGTGCCTTCGCCGGAGCGGCTCTCCACTCGAATCTTCCCAGCGTGTTCCTGAATGATGCCGTAGGTTACCGATAACCCGAGTCCCGTGCCCCGCGCCTGGCCTTCCCGCGGCGCCGTCTTGGTAGTGAAGAATGGATCGTAAATCCGGTGAATGTGTTCCTGCGCAATGCCGCTGCCCGTATCCGAGACCATTACGCCGACGCTGTCGCCGTTGGTGGTGGTGATGCGCAGCGTTCCGCCATTGTTCATGGCGTCTTTGGCATTCAGGAATAAGTTCAGGAATACCTGCTGCAGCCGTCCTGCATTCCCGGTGATCAGCGGGATCTGCGAACTTCGCTCATCCTGCACTTTGATCTTCGTGACTTTGAACTGGTGATCGAGAAGCGCCAAGCGTATCCGAGATGATTTTGTTGATATCGATCGCGGTGAACTCGGTGCCGCTGGTGCGTGAAAAGTTAAGCAGATTGTTAACGATCTCGGACGCTCGGAATGTCTGGCGCGTGATCTTTTCCAAAAGCGCACCCTTTTGCGGATCGCCCTGAACTTGCTTCGACAACATCTGCGCGTAGGAGGAAATGACCGCTAGGGGCGTATTCACTTCGTGCGCCACACCCGCAGCCAGCAGCCCGATAGACGAGAGTTTGTCGGCCTGCGAAAGCTGCGCCTCCAACTCGACCCGCTCGGTGATGTCGTCCATGATGATCAGCCGGCCAATCACGCTGAAGTCTTTCGTGACCAGAGGCGCGATGGCGACATTGACCACCCGGCTCTCTCCCGTCGGAGTCCCGAGGCGGAATTTATACAAATTATGGATGCCGGGGTTCTGCCGTACGCGGTAGAACTCTTCGACGAAGGCCGCCGGGAAAACCTCGCCGAGAGGCCGGGTCAGCGCCTGCCATCGAGGAAACGCGTACATCACTTCCATTTGCGAATTCCAGGACTCGATCCGATCCCCTAAGTCCACCGCCAGCACGCCTACGTTGATCGACTCCACAATGTTTTCGTTGAAGTCTTTCAGGCGCTCGTACTCGGCAACTTTCTGCTGCAGCGAGGCGTACAGACGGGCATTCTGAATGGCGATTCCCAGATATCCAGCCAAAGTCTCCAGCAACTCTACGTCTTCGCTGGTAAGAAAATCCCCTTCGACCGTCTTGCCCAAGCCAAGCACAGCAATGGTGTGCTTCTGGGCGCTGCACGGAATGTAATAGTTCAGATCAAGCCTGGCGATGGCTTGCTGCGCATTCACAGTCTCGCGCGGAACCTGGTGGGTGTTGTCGAAGAACAAATGGCCAACTGCGTCCTCCGGTCGTCGGCGTGCCCAGGAAGCTCAAATCCATGCCACTCGTCTGCGTCATGCCGAACGATTTGGCTACTACGAACTGCTGAGACGTTTCTCCGTCGGACACGAAAACTGCCATGCGGTCGACCAGCAGCGTCCGCGACAAACGGTCCACCACCGCGCTCAGCATTTTGTCCAGATCGGTTTCCGAACTCAGCTCCCGTCCGAACTCGATCAGGGTTTTCCGGTAGTCGTATCCCGTGCGATAGAAGACCTGGTCGATGCGTCCCTGGATCCATTTCCGTACCGGATCAAACAGCAGCGCCGTCACCACAATGGCGAGCACCAGTCCGAGCGGTCCGGAGCTGGGTATCTGCAAATGGACAAGTTCGGCTACGCCGGCTACCACGGCAAAATACGCGCCCGCAATCGCGCCCGCGGCCAGCGTGTACACCATGCCGCGCTTGAAGATCAGATCGACGTCCATCAACCGGTAGCGGAAGATGGCATAACCGAAAGTAAGAGGCAGGATTCCCAGCGACAACACAGAGATTTTCATTGCCGCCGTGGGCAAGCGTACCGGTCAGGTAAGGGATCACATAGAACAGCGTGAATGGCGTGATCGCCAGAATCGTACCGCGAGTTACCCACTTCAACTGTTGCCGCAGGATCGGCGTGTTTGCCCGGCGGTAGTTGTAGAGCAGCACTCCTGCCGCAGCGACAAAGAACAGCGCCTGACAACCCATCTCCATTCGGTCCAGGTTCCAGCGCAGCACCTCAGTGCTTTTAGGAACCAGACTGCCAGAATATGGATGCTCAGCAGCAGCAGCCCCGGAACATAAATCGCAGGAGATTACCCAGCGATGCCTGCGGACGAACCAATGCCGCTCCGGAAAGGTCAGGGCAAAATGCAGAAACAGAGCCGCCTGGAGCAGTCCAGCCGCGACGTTGCCCCAATAAATCGTCGAATCAAATCCGTTGAGTTTTCCGGTGTAATGGAACGAGTAGGAAATGAACGAGACCAGGCAGAAAATATAAAACTGGGTCGAGCCCGGCGCGGTCCAGCGCCGCAGCAGAACATACAGCCCAATGCCAAGATAGATAAGGCCAATCAGGCGCAGCCAGTTGTTCTGCGACCGCTCGGCCGGAACCGGAATCAGCACCACATCCACCGGCACCGATTGCCGTACCAGGGAGTAGGTGGTCTTCGACCACGCTCCTACGCGATACAGTTCGCGGGTTCTAGCGGCCGTAGTATTTACCTCGCGCTGGTCGATGGCGGTAAGTTGATCCCCGACTTTGACGCCGGCTCGAGTGCCGGGTCCGCCAATCTTCGACTCGATCGGCGGTAAGCCGGCCTTGATGCTCGACCCACCACACTCCGTCGTCTGGAACCTGGAATTGATTTTCAGCCTGGAAGTTATAACCGGCATAAACCACGGCAGCAGTGGTCAGCAAGGCCAGCAGAATGGCCGTAAATCGGATTTGAAAATCCCTGTTCATGCGCCGCACAGGCTCCGCCGCCCGCAGGGACAAAACACCTTGCTTATGTTCTGCACTTTCACTGCCATCAAACGGGGCATAGGGTACGCCTCTAAGAGCGCCTTAATACAACAGCTTCCAATATTATAGAGGCCTAGCCATAGCGGGAGTATGCTTTTTGGAATAGTCAATGTGGTATTTTGTAACCCAATTTGGGAGGGTTTTGCGTTTTGGCAGATGAATTCTAGCGACGGTCTGCGAATCTTCCTCAACCGCAGGAACGATTAAGCGCCTGTATGAGGGTGTTAGGAAACCCATGGAACGCCGTGACAGATGGTGGTGCCTCGCATCGCAATTTTTGCGATGAATATTCCGCAGATTTCGCGATAACGGCGCGCGACCTTTTACGAACGTTTCGTCCCGCAGAAGCGGACTCGGTTTGTTGCACCCTGTATTCCCGGCGTTAAAGGATATTGGCATGCCGGATCTGCGGCGGAGCATAGGTTGTAAAAAGCTTGTGTGCGATCCTTGGCCGTCTGATCATTTTCGCAGAATCCAACTGCAACCCTGAACTGCGAATCTGCAACTTCTCTAGCGAATGGTCACAATGTGAGTCATTTTCAAAACGAATTTTTCTACTGTCGCGCGGCTGTGTAAAGTTTTGTTTCCTCCAAAAGCCAAGCCCAGCAAAGGGTATATACTGTCGCGGGTTCGGAAAGGGCACCAGGGATATCCATGAAACTACGTCTCTCGTTTTTGATCATCGCAATTCTTACAGCGGCCAGTTCGTTCGCCAGCACTTTCAAGGTGGTCTTCTCCTTCGACTTCAAGAACGGAAGCGCTCCCAACGGAGGTCTAATCAGTGACTCCGAGGGCAACTTTTACGGTACGACCCAATTCGGCGGCCCAACCTATAACCGAGGCGTTGTGTTTAAGCTGAATGCCAAGGGAGAAGAAACCGTTCTCTACAGTTTCACCGGCCAATCCGACGGCGGAATTCCTATCGGGCGCCTGATTAGCGACAGCGCCGGCAACCTGTATGGAATCACGTCGAGTGGTGGCAATGCCACCTGTAGTTGCGGAACTGTGTTCGAGCTGAAGAAAAATGGAAAATTGAAGGTGGTGCATGCCTTCAAGGGCGGCACAGACGGCTCTCAGAACCAGGGGCAGGCCGAGCTTGGATTGGTGTTGGTGAACGGTGACCTCTACGGTTCTGCTAGCTTCGGCGGCGTCTCGGGTTGCGATGGCACCTTGGGCTGCGGCGTGGTCTTCAAAGTCACCCTGGCCGGCAAGGAGACGATCCTGCACAGGTTTACCGCTCAAGCCGATGGAGGATTCCCCCAGGATTTGATCGCCGATCAAGCGGGTAACGTTTACGGCGAGACCGGCGGCAGCTACGTGGCAGGCAACGGGGGAACTATCTTCAAAATCACCCCGGCCGGCAAGTTTTCGACGCTCTACACGTTCCCCGAGGGCGCCGAGGGTACTTCCCCGCGGTGGGGTCTGAACCTTACCTCAAGCGGTGTATTTTACGGCGTCACTCAGTTCGGTGGCGATACCACTAGTTGCGCTCTCGGCACTTCCGGCTGTGGAATTGCCTTCTCGGTGAACGCAGCGAAAAAAGAAAAAAAAGAAAAAGTTCTGTACACTTTCGGAATCAAGCCGGCCAACGGAGAAGAGCCATCGGGCCCCATGTTGGATGCGAATGGTAATTTCTTCGGCACGACATTCTACGGTGGAACCGACAACTCAACCTGTAGCCTTGGTTGCGGCGTCGTCTACGAAATCTCCTCCACCGGCAAGTATTCCGTACTGCATCGTTTTACGGGCGCGAATGACGGATCGGACCCCAGCGGAGGTTTGGCCGAAGACAGTTCCGGCGACATCTACGGCGCCGCCATGGACGGCGGAAGCGGAGGCAACGGCGTGATCTACAAAGTCACGCCGTGATTTGGCTCGGGGATGGACGAGAAGTCTGTTCCTACCGAACCGAAGTTACTTCATCAGTACAGAAATGCCTTAGGGGAGAAATACCTTAAACACCAAGCCGTACTGACCGTTCCCATACCCGTCACCTTGAATTGTTCCGTACAGTCCACCGTCCCACTTACTGAGCAACGGCGTAGAAGGACCTTCGTCTTTGAAATTGTAGAGTATGGTTTCAGTCCACGAGCCACCCTGCTCGCTCGGGGGCGACAGTTCGAAAACGTCAGAGTAAAAGGTCGTACCGAAAACATTACCCGTCTTGTCGAGGACTACGCCCGTCACTGGGCCGTATCCCTCTTTGTAGCTGTCGAAGGTGTGGATCACGGTTTCAACCCAAGTTCCTCCGCTTGCTGGCGAAACTTCAAAGACTGTGCCCCCGCCAGTTCCGCCGATGGCGGTCGTTCCGTAAAGATTCCCTTTCTTGTCAAAGGTCACGCCGCCCTGCGGGGTAGCCCCGTCGGCATTGCCCGTGAAAGCATAAAGAACCCGCTCAACCCATGCCGTATGTTTTGCTGTCGGATGCAGCAACTGGAACACCGTGCCACAACCCGCGCCATTGCACTCGGAACCGGGACCACCCAGAATAGTCGTGCCGTAGAGATTTCCTGACTTGCCCATCGCCAATCCGCCCGCCGGGCCGTTGCCATCATGCCTGGGTACTCCTTTAAACGCATAAAGCATGTTGTAGGTCCACGCATCCCCTTGCACAGCCGGCGGAGACAGCTCGAAAATGTTGCCATTCGTCTCAATGGATCCTGGGTCTTCACCATAGAGATTGCCCTGACCATCGATGATCAGGCTTACGGGAAAGAATCCACCGTTGTAATCGGAGAACTGGTAGATGATGCTTTCGGTCCAGGCGCCGCCTTGCTGCGCAGGTGGCGATAACTCGAATACCGCACCTTGGCTTGAAGTTCCGTAGATCGAGGTGGTGCCATAAAGGTTGCCCGCCGAGTCGAATACCAGGCTGCCTTGGGGCTCGGCGCCGTCGTTGGAGGCGCATTGGAAGGAGTAAAGCACGCTCTCCGTCCAGGTGCGGTTCCCGTCGGTCGAAGCGAGTTCGAACACGGTGCCGCAGCCGTTGCCGCCAAACATCGTCGTGCCGTAAAGGTTGCCCGCGTGGTCCGCAATCAGACCGGCTTGGGGCGAGTCACCGTCGGCGCCACCCTGAAAGAGATAAATGGTCCGGTCTTGATCGATGGCCCACGCGCTGCCTGTCAGCAGCACCGCTATAGCAATGGTCAGCAGCCAATTCATGGGGAGAGAGAGTTCTGTGCGTGTCATACGAGGGCGCCTCCTGTGAAGAACTTGAAAAGTCTTGATCCTGCGAAACGGGGCCCGGTTGGTCGTGTAGCGAAATCCGGCTCGCATTCTACACCGGATTTGACGGATTCACCCGATTTGGCAAGGAAATTTAACAGTGCTTTCATGAACCCTTAGAAGCTCTAACGACTGTTCTCCGGTAAAATTGTAGTTTCCTATGACAACCGCCGAAGAAGTAATCCAGCGCGAAAAGCAATTCCTGCTGCAGACTTATAACCGCTATCCTCTCGTCATCGAGCGCGGCAAGGGAGTCTTCCTCTTCTGACCTCGATGGCAAGAAATATCTCGACTTCGTCGCCGGGCTGGGAGTGAATGCGCTCGGTCACGCCCATCCGCGGATTGTCAAGACGATACGCGAGCAGGCCGCGCGCGCCGTTCATCTCTCGAATCTTTACTACAACGAATATCAGGGGCGCCTCGCCGAAAAGCTTTGCACCCTTTCTGGCTTGCAGCGCGCATTCTTTTCGAACAGCGGCACCGAAGCCATTGAAGGCTCAATCAAACTAGCGCGCCTTGCCGGACACCGAGTCGGAGGCGCCGCCAAAAGCCAACTGATCGCCCTCGAAGGCTCCTATCACGGTCGCAGCTTCGGATCGATGTCCGTCACCGGGCAGGACAAATATCGCAAAGGGTTTGAACCCCTGCTCGAAGACGTGAAGTTTGTCCCGCGTAACGATGTCGAAGCGCTGCGCGCCGCGGTAAACGACAACACCTGCGCCATCGTGCTCGAACCTATCTTCGGCGAAGGCGGGATTTATGAATGTTCTGTCGAATTTCTGCAAGAGTGCCGCGCAGTGGCCGACCGCCATCACGCTGCGTTGATTTTCGATGAGATTCAATGCGGCCTGGGCCGCACTGGAACCATCTTCGCTTTCCAGACTTTTGGCGTCACGCCGGACATCGTCGCGATCGCTAAGCCCATTGCGGCCGGAATCCCGCTCGGAGCTTTTCTGGTGAAGGAAGACTTCGCATCAGCGATTTCTCCAGGGCAACACGGAACCACTTTCGGCGGAGGCCCGTTAGCCTGCCGGGTTGCCCTCGAGTACCTGGCCATCGTCGAAGAAGAGAACTTGCTGCAGCACGTTACCCAAGTCGGCGGATATTTGCAGCAACAGCTGAAGGCTCTGACTGATCGCTTTTCGATAGCCCGTGAAGTTCGCGGCCGTGGCCTGATTCAGGGCCTGCAGCTTGACGTTCCTGCTCGCCCCATCGTCGAACAAGCTCTGGCTGAGGGCGTCCTCTTCAACAGCACCCAAGACACGGTTCTGCGCTTCCTCCCACCATTCCTGCTCCAGGAAAAACACGTGGACAAAGGCATCCGCGTCTTAAAGAAGCTGCTAAGAAAGCTGTGAAAGGCTTTAAACGATGGATCTCAAGACCGAGTACGCCACGCTGGCCGTCGATGATGGGACCTCGATGCGCGGCTATGTCGCACGCCCAGCCACCCCCGCCTCACGCGGCGTGATTGTTTGCCAGGAAGCTTTCGGGGTGAACGCCACATTCGCGACGTAACGGAGAGATTTGCAAGGCTCGGTTTCCTCGCCATCGCACCAGAGCTATTTCATAGAACCGGTCCGGGGTTTGAAGGCCGCTATGAAGATTTTCCCTCGGTGAGGGGCCATGTGAGCGCGCTTTCTGATGATGGAATGGCGGCCGATCTGCGGGCGGCCTACGCGTGGCTCACCGCCAACGGCGGATCGGCGGACTTTCCGGTCGCTGCGGTCGGCTTCTGCATGGGGGGTCGCGCCGCCGTTCTGACCGCGTTGACCGTCCCGGTGGCCTGCGCGGTTTCCTTTTATGGCGGCGGCATCGCGCCCAATGCGAATAATCCCGGCCTGCTGAATCGCGTCGGCGAGTTGCGTGCGCCCGTACTGCTTTTCTGGGGAGGTCGCGACAAGCACATTGGACCCGACCAGATTCACGCGGTCACCCTGGCGTTGCGTGAGGCGGGCAAGAACTATACGAACGTCGAGATCTCAGACGCAGACCACGGCTTCTTCTGCGACGCGCGTCCCAGCTATAACCCGGTGGCCGCCGCACACGCATGGGCCCTCGTGGTCGCATTCCTTGATACCTATACATCGGGGCGTCTGACCGGGCCTGCGTAGGTCCGAAATCCTGGCGCAGTTGACCTGTTCGAAGTGGTCTGGCCGGAACTGAGGGAGGCGTTTCGACGATCGATTTTGGAAGACAGTAACCCAGTTAAATGAAGCATCCAACTTCAAAGGGCGGGACTAGAAAAAATCGGGACTGCACAACCCAGACCAGTTTGTAACTTTCCGCGAGGCGCGCCGGTGCTCCCATTTCGGCGCGGGCAGCCGCGAAAGTGGATCACCTTTCGTGATTTGGACGGGAACTACGTGAGAGGATAACGTTAAGTTAATTCATGACCTTCCAATTCAAGCGTGGACTCGTGGTCCTTGCGTTCGTCACTCTGGGTTGGACATCGTTCTGCCTTAGGACAGGCTGCGCCCGCGGCTGATCCGGATCGCCCGGGAACGGCCTCAAACAGCCCCGCCGCCCGCTCAGCGATTGCCCGGAAGCATCAGTGGAACGGTCATGGATCAAAGCGGAGCCGTGATCGCCGGAGCTCGGGTAACACTGACCGGCGAAGATCGATCAATCAACCACGAGGTAGTGTCCGGAGCCGATGGGCAATTCTCTTTTGCCGGAATCGCTCCCGGACCTTTCCAGCTCACAATCACTTCTGCGGGATTCGCGACGCAGACATACACTGGTGTCTTGCATTCGGGGGAAATCGATACGCGCCCCCCGATCGTCTTGACGGTTGCGAGTAATGTCACAGAGGTACAGGTCGGGGTCAATCCCGTCGAGGTGGCGGAAGAGCAGATCAAGATCGAAGAAAAGCAGCGCGTGCTTGGCGTCCTTCCGAATTTTTACGTTAGCTACATTCCCAATGCGGCTCCCCTGAACTCCAAACAAAAGTTCAAGCTGGCCTGGAAGACGGTGACGGATCCCTTCACTCTTGTATTTGTCGGCGGGGCAGCGGGAGTGGAGCAAGCGCAAAATCACTTCAGGGAATATGGCCAAGGCGCGCAGGGTTACGCAAAGCGCTTCGGCGCCGGTTACGGGGACACGCTGACCGGCACGTTCATCGGTTCCGCCATTCTGCCCGCGCTGTTAAAACAGGACCCTCGCTATTTCTACAAAGGAACCGGCAGGATGACCTCGCGGGCTCCTATACGCGATCGCGAATTCGGTGATTTGCAAGGGCGACAATCGGCGCTGGCAGCCGAATTATTCCAACATTCTGGGCAGCCTGGCGTCGGGCGGTATTTCGAATCTCTACTATCCACCCCAGGATCGCGATGGCGCGGAATTAACTTTCGAAAATGCAGCCATCGAATTGGAGGAACCGCCGTCACTAATCTCCTTCAAGAGTTTGTCATCCGGAAGTTGACGCCGAAGCTTCCTAACCACGATCAGGCCAAACCCTGAAACGAAACCAGAAAGAACTCACCTTCTTGATTGGACGGTCCACTTCCGCAGTAAAAATAAGGGAGAGTCGAAACTCTCCCTACACAGAAGCGACAGAGGCGATACTGTTTAGATAGACGCCGGTAGACGAGGAAAAGTTGTCTCATCGCGACCAGAATATTGACCTGAAAAGCCAGTCGGAGGCGGGAATCAATCCGCAGGCGGAATTCTCTGTCGAGGAAAGCTGGGTCACGCTCGACGGTGCGCGCATGCGCTACTTGCGCGCCGGTTCGGGACCGGCTTTGCTGCTGGTCCACGGACTTGCTGGGATACTCATTCTCCTGGCGTTTCGCGATTCCCGCCCTGGCGCGGCACGCGACGGTCTACGCCATCGACCTGTTGGGAACCGGCTTCTCCGATCGACCGCCGGGCATGGACTACTCTTTCAAAGCTAGCGCTGAACGTCTTCTGCGTTTCATGGACGCGACCGATCTACCTGCATGCGATCTACTGGGCACGTCACACGGCGGAGCCGTGTCAATGATGGCTGCCGCAATGGCGCCAGACCGCATTCGGCGTTTGATTCTGGTGGATCCCGTCAATCCCTGGTCCGCGCACGGAAAGCGGTTAACGGTTTTTCTCAGCAATCCTCTGATCGCGCCGCTCTTTGTAAGTCTCGCGCCTCGTCTACCCATGCTGCACGCGTACTATCATCACCGGATGTTCGGCGAGCGGCGACGCATTCCGGCGGACAGTCTCGAAGGCTACCTCAAACCCATGCATATTCCCGGTTCCTGGGACTATGCGTTCGCCGTAGTACGATCTTGGAACCGCGACCTAGAAGAATTGGAATCGGTGCTGCCGCGCATCAAGCGCATCCCAACTCTTCTGATCTGGGGCACGGCAGACACCGCGGTAGATCCTGCTTCAGCCGCGCAGTTAAAGAAGAGTATTCAGCGATTGCCAATTGGTGACATTCGACGGAGTCGGCCATCTTCCCTACGAGGAAGTCCCGGAGGAATTCAATCGCGCCGTAATTAAATTTCTCTCCGGAAGGCCCGCGATGAAAATGTCCGTCAGACGAATCGAGGTCGCGGGTCCTAGTGGCGCAGGTAACCGGGTCGCGGGTCACGGGGTCGCAAATCAGAGATGAAGCCGGCCAACACTCCACGCCTTTCGGCTGTCCAGCGGCTCTCTCGTGTCCTGCACTTCGATATTCCCGAAGTATGGGTGCGCTTCTTGCTGGCAATTGTGGGCTCGTCCTGGCCTTCGGAGCTGCGCTTTTTTCCACCGTGTCGCGAGAGTCAGGGAACCTCTGGGCAACTCTCGTGCTTGCCTCCGCCGCTCTCTTGCTCGCCGTCATTGTGGGATTGACAACGGTGCCGTATCTTGCCCGCCGCGTGGCTGGAGCCGGCATCCGGGATGCTTTCGATTACGACGTCACCAAGGTCGGGATCGCGTACGTGGTCATCGTGCTGCTCATCGGGATCGCCGCGCTGAACACAGGCAACAACCTGCTTTACATCATCGTTGCCGCGATGCTGGCTGCGATTATGGTTTCGGGGTTCGCTTCCGCTTTAGTGCTGCGTGATCTGGAACTGGATGTTCGTCTGCCGGAGCACGTGTTTGCGGGCCGGCCATGCTGGGTCGAATCGTTTTGCGGAACCCGCGGCGATGGCTTCCATCTTTTTCGGTGAATGTGGTGTCGGTGAAGAAAGATAGTGGCGTCAAACATTGGCAGTGGACGCCGACAACCTTTGCGGTTCCGCCGGGACGTCCGCCGGAAAAGCAGTGGATGCGCTTTCGGGATTACAAACTGCGGCGTGTTCCGAAAATCAAAGCTCCGCCAAGTATTTTCGAAGGTGCGGCGTACTTTCCATATATTCCTGCCGGCAGCGAACTGAAAGCGGACCTCGATTTGCGCTTCGATCGTCGCGGACGTTATCAGCAGAAAACCTTCGGCTTGGCTACCCGTTTCCCTTTCGCTTTCCTGACCAAAACTCGCCACGTGCCGCTGGCCCGCGAAATCATGGTGTATCCACGAGTGGAACCTGCGGACGAATTTTTCGAAGTTCTGCCGATGATCACGGGCGAGTTCGAAACCTTTGCCCGAGGCCGCGGAGACGACTTATATCTGATTCGGGAGTACATACCGGAAGATTCGGCTCGACATGTCGACTGGAAAGCGACCGCCAAGTCGGGCTCGCTCAAAGTGCGGGAGTTCAGCCGCGAAGACGAGCGCAAGCTGCGAATTGTCTTCGATAATCCGAGGCCCGGGGGTAGTTTCGGAAAAAGCTTATGAGGATGCGGTCGCGCTGGCAGCGTCGCTGAGTTGGCACTTTGCCGGCCAGAATACGGAAGTCTCTTTCGTCTCTCAAGGCTACAGCGGTGAACCCGATATTTACCGATTTCTTTCCCATCTGGCCGTTGTCGAGCCGCAGGCGTTGCCGTCCGTGGTCGAAAGACTCCAGCCAACCGACGACTACAACATCATTCTCACCACCCGCGCGCGCGGCGGCATTCCCACGGCGCTGTGGGCCTGCTCGTATTTTGTTTTTCTGGGTCCAAAGTAGCCGGGCGTTTTTCCCGTGGGCCGCCCAATTTGGGCATACGCGATGTTCCACTCTCTGAATACATGATTCTTTCTCTTTTCATTGGCGCCGTTTCGTCATATACTCGCGCCCGCGTTGCTTCTGGGTGAATTTTCCAGGGGGTGGTTCAATGCATGTTTACGATTTGATTAACACACAGGATACCTATCGGGCGGATGCCAATCAGATGGTGCTCGACGTAGCGCAGGCCATGGTCGACCGCAACATCGGCGCGGTGCCCGTGCTTAGCGACGGCCTGCTAGTCGGCATTTTTTCCGAGCGCGACCTGATGAAACGTGTTGTGGTCGAAGGACGCGATCCCGGCACTACCAGGGTTGAGACGGTCATGACCGACGACCCGCTCACGGTGAGTCCGGACGAAAGCCTGGAGACCTGCATGGTCCTCATGCGGCGCCACGGTTTCCGCCACCTGCCGGTGTGCGAAGGCAAGCAACTCCGGGGGATCGTCTCCCTGCGAGACATTCTTCTTCATGATCTGAATGAAAAAGATCATGAAGTCCGGATGATGCGAGCCTACATTCAGGCGGCTCCAGAACTGTAAGAGACGAGGGCGATACCGGCTTGTCGAGAGAGTTACCGGCTTGGCGGCTGTGGGACGAGTTTACCCTCTGGCGCCGCGTACCTCGAGTTCAGCGAGTAATCCAGAAAACTTTGGTCGAGGGTACCGCATCGGTCATCTTCATTGTGGAAGATTCATGCGACGAAGCAGATCCTCGAAGCGTGGATCGGAGTGCAGCGTATCCAGGGCAGGATCGACTTTCAAAAGAGTCACCAAGGGAGCCCGTTTCTCAAAGTTTCTTTCAAGCGAGACCATGGCCTGTTCTTTTTCACCGAGCCGTGCATAAGCTTGCGGAACGTCGAATTCTCCCACGTTCGGATAATCTCCTTCGTTCCACTTCCGAATTTCATGCCAGAACCCCGCGGCTCCCTGCGCTGCAACTGCCTTCCTGAGTGCCATCTCATCAGCAGCGACCTTTGCGTGATCGTCCCCTCGAAGTAGCCGTCCCTTGGTGAGTTCCGTAATTGCCTCCGGATATTGCCCGAGCTGGGAGTACAGCCAAGCCAGATGGAATGGCGCAATGAAAAAGTCAGGATCCAAGGTCAAGGTTTTGTTGAATTGCTGCAAAGCCTGATCATATTGTCGAGCGTAGTAGTAGGAGAGACCCAGGACAGTGTTGTAGATCCCGGATAAAGGATCAAGTTCCAGTGCTCTATTCATCTCGGCAATAGCTTCTTCCGACCTCCCAAGCGGCGTCAGCAGATACCACGAATAGTAAAAATGCGCGTCGGCGCAGTTTGCATTGAGTTCAATCGCCCGCTTGAATTCCTGTTCCGCGCCTGCCCAGTCATATTCGAAGCCTGCTTTTTCGGCTCCTAGCGCCGCATGGGCCTCGGCCAGCCCTTCGTCGAGCTCCAAGGCTCTGGAAGCCGCCGCCCTGGCCATCGGAAAAAAATCCTGTGGGGACGAGATCGTCAACGCAAGATACGAATCGGCAAGTCCGGCATATCCCAGCGCAAAACCGGGGTCTTTCTCGATCGACTGCTTGAAATACTCGATGCCCTTTTCGATTCCGTCGTCAGTCCTCTTACCTAAATAGAAACGGCCCTTGAGGTAAAGGTCGTACGCGTCAGGGTTGGTCGTATTCCTGTTTGAGGCCTCGCCGCTATGCAAGGGAGTGAGCTTTACCTGGATCTGCTGGGCAATGGCTCTGCCCAATTCGTTCTGCAATGCGAGAATCCCGCCAACCTCGCGCTCATAATTGTGCGCCCAGATGTGGGACTGATCGCTAACCCGAATCAACTGGGCTGTGATCCGGGCAGTTCCACCCTCGCGCCGAACGCTGCCTTCGAGAACGTAATCGGCACCCAGTTCATGCCCGATCTGATTCACCGTTTTGTTGGTGTTCTTGTACGCCATGGCGGACGTTCGCGCGATCACGCCCAGTCGTTGCGGGTTGAGCTCGCCCAAATCCGTAATGGTCTCTTCCGTCAAGCCATCGGTGAAGTACTCCTGTTCCGGATCGTTACTCAGGTTGGCGAAGGGCAAAACCGCCAGCATCACACGCTCTTGGCTGTACGCCGTTTTTGAACGAGCGCGAGATCGTAGAAAGTACGCTCCACCGGCAAGAATCAGCACCATGACGCCGACAAGCGGGAGGACCCAACTCGACCTCCGTGAGGCGACCTGCGATGGCGACGAACCTTGGGGCGTTTCCTCCGATCGAGACGTTTTCTCGAGTTCCACTTTTTTCTTGTCGAGCGGACGAAGATCATAGTTCTCCACGGGTGCGACAAACCGGTAGCCCTTTCCCGTGATCGTCTGCACGAAGAGCGGCCGCTCTGGATCGTCTTTTAAAGCCTGCCGGATCTTCCGGATCGCCGCATTGATACTGCTGTCGGTGTCCAGAAAGACATCCTTGCCCCAAATTCTCTCGATAATCGATTCTCTGGTTACCAGTTCCCCTCTGCGCTCCACCAACAGGAGCAGCAGTTCCATGGGAATTCGCTCCAGCTTTAGGGATCGGCCCGAACGGCGCAGTTCGTAGGCGCTCCGGTCTAGTTCCAACTCGTTGCCGAATCTGATTACGTCCGAGGGCATAAGAACCATCTCGCCAGAGAGGCTGCCATTCTACATCGCGTCCCGCCCGCGAGCGACAATGGGCACCGTTTCAATAGGTTACGAGTTCACGAAAAGAACAGCCAATCTTCACACGCACACCATTGCGAGCCGCCCTGGATTGCGGCAATCTGCCGCTCGACCGAGACAAGCAAGGCCTTCGGGCCCAAAAAAATCTTTCAGGAGGCAAGAAATGAAAACTTCGTTCTGCAAAACAACACTGGCGGCGGTTGCATGTCTGACACTTGGAGGTGCAACCCTTGTGCAAGCGGGCACATGCTCGAATGCTTCATTAAAAGGCAATTACGGACAAACTATCTCCGGCCAGCTTCTACCCGGTGGAGGCGCTGTACTACCCCAGAACGGGGTCGCCATGACTCATTTCGACGGAAACGGCAAGTTCACACAAGTAGATTTCGTCGTGATCGACGGCGCACCGACGGGATCGAAATTTCAAAGCGAAACCGGTACCTATGCGATTCACGGCGACTGCACGGGAAGTGCGACAATTAACTACGCCAACGGATCGTGGATCGATCTTGAACTGGTGGTTGTTAACGAAGGACGGGAGTTTCGAACGGTCGTGTCAGCCCTGAATATGAACGGAAACATGGTGCCGGCAAACATCGGCAGCAGTGGCATGTTCATAGGCAATGCCGACGAACGCGGCGAGAAGCACAAGTAATCAACGTTAGGGCCTCACTTTTCACATTAAGAGTCGTCTGTGTGTACCCCTGTCTCTCTGAGATTCGGAGAGACAGGGGTGTCGCCGGATGGCCGAGTTCAACTGTCCAAGCAAGGCAATTCCGGAGGCAGTGCAGCGAAGCCTCTGTTCTCGCCTGGATCCCTCGATTTCGCTGAGAGAAATCGGTCCCTCTTAGTAACCACCTGAGAGTACGAAGTGCTGGCATGCCATTGTGGACCGCGAAATATCTTTTGGCGCAAGAACTATTTAGGAGAAATGACAGAGTAACTGTTACCTTTGGTTACTTTCGTCCATTGACCCTTTCGCCAGAAATGGTAAGGTCAAGAAGCGAGAAAGCGGGTGAAGGAGACCCACCCGGCAGCTGCGGTAATGAGCTAAACCCCATGAGTTCACCCAATGTCCAGCTCGCATTGTGGATCGCCCATCCGGTCCTGGAGTTGTCCCTGGCGGGGATCATGTTCTGGCGCGGGCTGCATCGCAAGTTTCCGGTCTTCTTTGCCTACATCGTTTTTCAGGTTGTGAACTTTCTGGTCTTATTCCCGATTTACAAGCTCAGCTCCACCCCGTACGGAATGCAGCATCAGCTTTTGTATTTCTATGCCTACTGGATCAGCGCGGCGATTAGTCTGGCGATAGGGTTCAAGGTCATTCACGAAATCTTTCTCGATGTGCTCCGTCCTTATCCCAACCTGAAGGACCTGGGAACCTTGTTGTTTAAGTGGGCGGCGTTGGTGATGTTCCTGGTGGCGATGGTCGTGACGGCGGCAAGTCAATCGGGAACCGAGACGCCTTTGGGCCAGGCTGTGATTATCGTGCAACGGTGCGTGCGGGTGATTCAATGCGGCCTGATCTTGTTTCTTGTGTTTTTTTCCCGGCATCTGGGAGTTTCACGTAAGCAGTTCAGCTTCGGAATCGCTTTGGGATTCGGCAGTTTTGCGAGCATCGAATTGGTTGGTTTGGCACTGGTCTCCGGCGGGCAAATTCATCCCCCTACGGTAAACCTGATCAATACCACGGCCTACAGTCTTTCTATCCTGACCTGGATGGGATACTCGTTGTTGAAGACGAGCTCCCGAGAAGAATCTGCCAACCTGCTGATGTCGCAGCGCTGGGATTACGGTCTTAGCGAAGTTCGGCATCCGGCGACTGACGATTCCCTGATTCCGATGTTCGAAAGCATGGTGGACAGAGCTTTCTCGCGAACTCCAACAGAGCCGGAGCATGAGGAACTTGGAAACAAGCGCATAGTCCATAAGATGTCAGTCACCAGCAAAGCTACATCTTCCTTTTCTGCCCGCGCTCTCGCCAAGAACCTGGTGCGCTAACCGGCGTTGTCTCAATTCCGGACAACATTTCCCGGCTCGGCGACAGATCACAGACTTGACTATTCTTAATCCGCCGCCTTTATCTCCTTGAAAACTTGGACAGTAGCAGGTCCGTGGGCGCTTCGCTGTACTAAGTATTTGGTTAAACCGTTTGAGTTAAAGAATTTTTCCCTGAGGGTACTTGACACGACCCTGTATAATCCGTGCCAAGTGAGGGTCGCCGCTCCCAGGGGACCCGCTAGGAGAACAACTCATGAAACGTGCGGTCAGGATGCTATTCCTGATGGTAGGTATGTTATGCGCGTACACCGCGCTTGCCGCTCCGGCAGTTCCAGCGCCGGAAGACGGCGCGCCGATCCCGGCGTGTACAGGACACTGCGGCTAAGACGTCTGAGGCAGGAACAAACTGCCTCTACGCAGTTTTAGAATTCAGTAGGCTGGCGATTGTGAAACCAATCGTCAGCCTCTTTTTTTGTCCGCCGGAAGCTCCGGCTGAAGATTCCCGGCTTTCAGATGAGAGGTCGCGCAAGCTTCGCGCCAGTTCATCGGGATCGGAGATCGGGGGCTGGCAGGTGAATCCAGAACAGACGATTGCTACGGTTTTTTCTTGCTGTATCGCCGGCAGTTGCGGAATGGTCTCGGCCAACGCCGGTGGAAGATTCTGCGGAACCGCCTTGTTGGCGGCCAGCTTAAGGACGGACTTCCCGACAGAATAAGGAGCTACCGCAACGTTGTAGAGACGCTCGGCCAGTTCATCGCTTCCAACAACCACGATCTGCGTATGGGGATTCGACAGATGGACCGCGGCAATCCCATAGGTGGCGGCAAACAATCCATACTGCCCGGCTAAATCCGGCAATCAGTTCGATGGTCTGCTCCGCCTTCTCGCGCAGCCCCGCGTCATTGGTGTAGGCATGGAGCCGAAGCAGGGCGATCGCGGCGACCGAATTCCCTGCGGGAGTGGGTGAGTCCTGAAATGGCTTGCGGCGCGTGCCCAACACACCGAGCACTTTCTCATCGGCCGAGATCTTTCCGGTATCGAAGAAGCCTCCGGAAATCGGGTCGAAGAAGTGCTCGACCATCGCATTCGCGATACGCTCGGCGAAATTGAAGTAGCTGATATCGGCGGTTGCTTCGTAAGCGTCGAGGCAGGCAACGGTTGTGAACGCGTAATCGTCCAGCACGCCCGGAATTTCGCGGAGTTCCGCCTTGGCATCGGAATACGCGAGCACATGCAGCAACCGGCCTTCCTGCCATCCCTCGGCGAGGATGCGATCCAGCGATCGCAGGGCGAAGTGTTCAGCGGCTTCCAGCCTGAGTACCTTGGCCGCTTCCAGATAAGCCGAAACGCAGAGCGCGTTCCAGCCCGCATAAACGGTCTTATCTACGTAGGGAGTTGGACGCTTCAGGCGGGCGGCATACATCTTTTCCTTCGATGATCGCAGCAGAGTCGCAGGATCTGATCCTGCGGCAGACTCAGGCGTTTGCCAATTTCTTCCACCGAGGCTCGCTGGTATAGCACGTTCTTGGCGGGATTGTGGTGCATTTCGCCGATTTCGTTGATGTCGTAGTGCAGGCACGCCACGCGAGCTTCTTCTTCGGTAAGAACGGACTGCGCTTCCTGCAAAGTCCAGGTAAAGTAATCGCCGTCGTCGTCCATGGAGTAATCGGCATCCTGAGAGGCGTAGAAGCCGCCGTGCTCGCGGTCGCTCAGCCATTCATCCATCCAGCGAATGATGTCGCGGGCTACCTCCGCGAAGAATTCGTGGCCTGTGGCTTGATAGGCGTGAACATAATTCTTCAGCAACTCGGAGTTGTCGTAGCACATCTTCTCGAAGTGGGGCACAATCCAGCGCTCGTCAACGGAGTAGCGGTGAAATCCGCCCGCCAGTTGGTCGTAGACGCCGCCGAGGGCCATCTTTTCGAGCGTGGTCACAAACACGTCCCGCAGTTTCTCATCGCCCGTGCGCACATATTGATCGATTAGCAGATCGAGCGCGGCGGAATGCGGGAACTTGGGCGCGCTGCCGAAGCCGCCGTTTTGCGGATCAAACATCTTCAGCGCGGACTTCGACGATAGCGTCAATGACGGCCGGCGAAAACTCCGCGCTCTTTCCCGCAAAAGACTCAGCGTGCGAGATTGCGCCTTCGACCAGTTTTGCTTGTTCGACCACGTCGTCGTTCTTTTCGCGATAAGCACTTGAGATCGAGAGCAGCACACGCTTGAAGCTAGGACGCCCGTAATGATCGTCCGGAGGAAAATAAGTTCCACCATAGAACGGCTTGCCATCGGGCGTGAGAAATGCGGTCAGCGGCCAGCCGCCTTGTCCGCTGATTGAACTGACGGCGACCTGATAGCGGCTGTCGATGTCGGGACGCTCGTCACGGTCGACCTTCACCGCAATGAAATGCTGGTTCACGATCTCCGCAATTTCGGGATTGTCGTAAGACTCGCGGTCCATCACGTGGCACCAGTGACACCAGACCGCGCCAATGTCGAGCAGGATCGGTTTGTTTTCGCGTTGCGCGATAGCAAAGGCTTCCTCGCCCCACTCGTGCCACTGGATGGGCTGGTGCATGGCGGAACGCAAGTAGGCGGAAGACGCCTTGGAGAGGGAGTTGAGCGTCTGGGTGGTCATTATTTAAGTGTATCGCGATGGGAAACGTTCATGAAGCTCGTCGCGCGAACGACTAGGCGTCCATTGCAAGTCGAATCCTTTGCGCAGCCGGGCCAAAGCGCGCTTTCGGGCACGCTCATGCGTCCTCCGCTGGCCCACCATCTGTTCGAGGTGAGCGGTTAGGAAGGCTGTGACCGACGTGCCGTCTTTCTCGGCGAGTGCCTGAATATCGCTGAGAAGAGCAGCGTCCAGCCTGAGCGTGATGTTGGCCTTCATGTTTTGCAAACAAACCTATGCTGCAGCATCATTTTACGTTCTAAGGGGCTGGTATGCTACCAAGGCGCGGGGGAACGAAAGTTTACGTTCAGTCGGCCAGCCTCTTCGCGATTGCACAATACAAATCCACCGCATCGCTTAATTGCTTTTTCTCGATGTATTCGCCTTCGGTGTGGGCGACGTGGATCGATCCCGGGCCGATCAGCAGCGGCTGGCCCCAATTGGTGAGTGCGGGGATATCGGTGGTGAAGGCGGCGACCATAGTGGGCAGGCCATCCAGCGTGCGCAGGCGGACGAAGCGGGATTTCCAAAAGAAATTCGACCTTTGCCAAGCCCTCGACCGCCCGCTCGATTTCTCGCCGTAATTCGTCTGTCGGACCAATCAGGCGATAAAGCAACTGCGCTCGCGCTTTATCCGGAATTACGTTGGGAGCGCGGCCGCCTTCGATGACGCCAATGTTCAAAGTGCATGGCCCGATTCCTTCCGCGAGGGCAGTTTCATGGCGCGCAGCCGATTCAACGCTTCCAGCAGTTTGTCGATCGCCGATTCGCCCAGTTCCGGATAAGCGGAGTGGGCCATCCTTCCTTCGGCAATCAAATTTACACGTAACGTTCCCTTGGACGCCGTCGCCATTCGATTCTCGGTCGGCTCCCCGTTTACCAGGAACTTGCACCCGGGAGATTGTTTGTTCGCCACCTGTGCGCCCAGGCTGTTCCGTTCTTCTCCGACAAGAAAAAGAAGTCCGACATAAACGCCCTCCGCTCGCAATCGTTCGGCAGCCGCGATCTGAGCGGCGATAATTCCCTTGGCATCGCACGATCCCCGTCCGTAGATCCGAGTGGCATCTTCGGAAGAAGGAATAAACGGCGGAACTGTATCCATGTGGGTCGAGAAAACGATATCAGGCTTGGGCTGTTGCGGCGACGTTGCATACACGTTGCAGCGGTTGCCTTCTACGGGAAGCTTATTCGCCTGGTATCCCAGGCGGCTGAGTTCACCGTGAAGAACATCGCCGACCATGGCTTCGTTGCCGGTGATCGATTCAATGTCCACAAGTTGACGGGTCAGAGCGGCGACGTCCATGAGATAAAGCATAACGCACGTGACGGCGCACAGTCCTTTCGGAAGCAAGATTAAGTTACAACCAAGGCGTAACTCGGCAACGCCTAGTCAAGATACGGAGTTCTGGACTGCTATTCTGTTTGGACTGCACCCGCCATGAGCGTACAGCACAGTTCGATCCGCTCTTTATTCCTCGACGGCCCTGCCGGCCGCCTGGAAGCCTTGCTGAATATGGGAGCGGAGCATGCTACTCATGCTGCGCTAGTTTGCCATCCCCATCCTCTTTACGGAGGAACGCTACACAATAAAGTCGTCTTTCACACCATGAAGGCGCTGAACAGCTTTGGCTATCCGGTGCTGCGATTTAATTTTCGCGGCGCCGGACTGAGCCAGGGTGAGCACGATCACGGCGATGGGGAAATGGAGGACGTACGCGCTGCGCTGGACTGGCTGGATCGCGAATTTCATCTGCCTTTGATCTTCGCCGGATTTTCATTTCGGAGCTGCGGTGGGATTGCGAGTGGGGTGTTCCGATGCGCGGGTCCGAACGCAGCATCGGGCTTGGTTTGCCGGTCAGCGCCATCGACGATCGAGCTTACGATTTCGGGTTTCTCCAAGGCTTGCGTGAAACCAAAGTTGTTGGTAAGCGGCGACCGCGATCAGTTTGGACCGCGGGCGAAACTCCAGGGGCTCGTGCAAGCGCTTCCCGAGCCAAAGAAGTTGGTGATGATCGAGGGTGCGGATCACTTCTTTGAGGGGCGGTTGCGGGAATTGCGGGATGCGATTGAATCCTGGCTTCCGAAAGCATTCTAATGAACATCCTTCTCCGCGATCTCCGCGACTTCTCTGCGGCCTCCGCGATAAAAGCTTTTGATCTCGGAGCACACAGAAAGTCGCAGAGTTCGCCGAGAACAGCGAATTGCCTCTATAATTCCTCGCATGTCTTCAGCCGCAGCCACTCGCGAACGAGTCGCCATCGAGATGCGAGTAACGGCGCGGCATCTTTTCGAACACGCCCTCGCGAGAATCCAGCATTGATCGGGCCTTCGAGCGGCATGTTTCCTGCGAACGCGGCGTGTTGCGCATCCGCGAAGACCTTTACGATCTTCATTCCTACAACCGCGTATTGGTGGTTTCGATCGGCAAGGCCGCGCACTCCATGGTCAGCGCGCTGGAAATTCAGGCGGGAGACAATTTCGAGGGCATCGTCGCCAGTTCCGTGCAGCCGAATTCGCAGACACGCGGCTTCCGCTATTTTCATGGCGGACATCCCACGCCGAATGAAGAATCGATTCGTGCTGCCGAGGCCATGCTGAAGTCGCTTGAACGCGCTGAATGCATCGTCACTGGTGGTCTTCATGCTGAGCGGCGGCGGGTCTTCGATTGCAGAGAAGCCAATCGATGACGAGATTGCGCTAGAGGATCTGATCGCAACCTATCGCGTGCTCGTGCAATCCGGCGCGCCCATCGCCGAAATCAACGCCGATTCGCAAACATCTTTCGGCGATTAAGGGAGGAAGATTAGCGCAGGCTGCGTTGCCGGCCCAGCAGGTTTCGATTCTGGTCTCTGATGTCCCCGACAACACGCCCGATGCTTTGGCGTCCGGTCCAACCATGCCCGACTCCACCAGCGTGGAAGATTGTTACGCGATTGCTGCGAAGCATCGACTTCTGGAGCAGTTTCCGGCTTCGGTGCGCGAATTGTTTCAGCGCCATGCCCTCGAGGAAACTCCTAAATCGGATGACCCGGTCTTTCCATCGCAGCCGTTGGTGGACGGTGCTTTCGAATTCAACTCTGCTCGATGCCACAAAGGCAGAAGCCGAGCGCCACGGCTTCACCGTCGAAGTGGACAACACTTGCGACGACTGGGACTACGCGCGGGCAGCCGATTATCTGTTACAGCGATTAGCGCAACGGCGAAAAAAATCGGAGCGAGTGTGCTTGATTTCCGGCGGCGAAGTCACGGTGAAAGTCACAAACGGAGGCGAAAGGCGGACGCAACCAGCAGTTTGCGCTGGCCTGCGCACAGAAAATCGCGGGCAAGAACATCACCGTGCTTAGTGCGGGCACGGATGGAATCGACGGCAACAGTCCCGCCGCAGGCGCGATCGTTGACGGAACAACTCTTGAGCGCGCAAGGTCTCGCGGGTTGGAGCCCGCTGCCAGCCTTCTCACCTACAACGCCTACCCGTTCTTCGACGCCTTAGGCGACACGATCATGACCGGCCCGACCGGCAACAACCTGCGAGACCTCAGAATCCTGCTGGCGTACTAAGCCGACTTGGGCATTTTGCTGAATGCCTTTGCTTGCTCCTGTTCCATTTCCTCCGGCGACATATCGCGGACGTGGGTCGCCAGCGACCACCTGTGTCCAAAGGGATCGATCACGACGCCATAGCGGTCGCCCCAGAACTGATCCATCAGCGGCATCTTGACAGAGGCGCCGGCGGAAACGGCGCGCTGAAATGCAGCATCAACGTCATCGAGATAAACATGGAGCGCGACCGGGGAACCTGCTGTGGCCGAGGGCCCGAGCTGACCACCGAACTCCGGAAACTCATCGTTCAACATCAGAATCGAATCTCCGATTTTGAGCGAAGCGTGCATCACCTTGTCTCCCGGGCCCGGGGCGACGCTGAGGACTTCGGCTCCGAAAGCCTGCTTGTAAAACTCTATGGCGCGCTTGGCATCGCGAACCGTCAGATGCGGCGTGATCGTATGGAATCCATCCGGTACGGCTTTCACTTTGTCAGTCATAGAACATCCTCCGGAGGAAGAGTCTAGACCAACCAATGTTAAAAGTTGTTAAAAGAAAGGAAAATTTATCGTCCGGGGACACGCCGATCATTCGGCCTTCGGAATCTCGTCGAGCGCGCTGTAGATCTTCAGGCCCAGGCTCCTGCCGACACGGACCATCTCATCGGCTCCGGCCGAGGCGCCTCCGACTCGAAGCACAGCATCGCACTTTTCCAGAAGCCGAGTCGCAATCGGATGAAATATTTCGTTAAAGGCTTGGTCGCCGATCTGCTTAGACCCGGCCAGCTCAACCAGCGGGAGCGCAAGCCACTCGCCAAGAACAGGAATATGCCCGGCGCGGAAAATAGGCAGCGCATAAGACTCCATCTCCCGAACATTTCTCTTGATCAAGGACGGATCGTCATTCGTACCCGAGCGATAAGGACCCGCAACCAAAATCATCATTGGTTTCACTATGAGAGCTACAGCCCCGTATACTCGGGGATGTAGTCCTTAAACAGACCTTTGCCTTCATACATGACTCTTACCGGGACGCGATCCGCGTTCTTACTGGTTCGGACCCACTCCCAGGCAGCATTGATCTCGGCGCCCGTGAAATAGCGAGTCTCGGCCTGAAGAACGGCGGTTCCGGCGAGGACCATGGCGACGACTTCTTCCCATTTGTCGGCCCCGACAACCGCCATTCGCGCAATGTGGTCGGTATATTTTTGTAGAAAGCGCATTTCATCCCAACGTGCTTTCCAATCTGCACCGTCCATTTGCGAAAGATCGGCAAGAATCCCGATTGGTCGCTGCTTCCGTTCTGCGATGACGAATTCAATCTGCGGCTCAAATGCTTTGACTTCGTCGCCGGTAATCCTTCCCACAACTTTGAATCCGATTGCCGCTCCAAAGCTCTCCTTCAGTCTCTCAATCATGGCTGGGTGTCTCCCTTTTTCTCGTAAAGTTTATCCCAGAATTGACCCATAGATTGTGCCGGCATGTCGAATCAGAGCGGATTATCTGTGAAATGGAGATGCTATAACAGCCAGACTCAAGCAGCCAAGCGCATGGTTAGGATGGAAAAACTCTTGGTCGCTCCCCGACGGCATTTTGCGCCCGCGGCCACGGCCTTGTGGCACAATGTGATCGTTGGTCCCATGAAAAAGAAAAGCAGTCATCAGATCGTACTCGTCTTTCTGGTTTCCTTTGCCGCTTTCTCCGCGACCGCCAGAACCGCAAGCGAAGACAGCACTGCCCCGGACTGGCACACCGAGAATGCTCCTTTTCACGTCGTGAACGTTACCAGTGCCGGTTCTTCGCTCTGGGTGTGCGGAACTGGAGAGGGAGTAGCTGTATCGTCCGACGCTGGAGAACACTGGGAGGTGAAGCACGAGGCGACCGATGGCGGTACTCTGCTGAATATTGGTTTTGCGAGCGACAAGGTTGGGTATGCGGCAGGGACGGGCGGCGCGCTTTTTACAACGGAGGACGGGGGCGAGACTTGGTCCCGACACCTCGCGGGCAAAGATGCAGTTCTGCAGGTCTCCTTTTCGGACGCAAAGCATGGCCTGATTCGAACGTTCACTGCTTTGCTTTTCACCCTCGACGGTGGAGTTAACTGGGCGGCCGTGTCTGCGGGCCAAAACTCGGACGATATCAAGAAGTTTCCCTACACCTTCTCGTTGGTTGCCCTCGACAGTACGCACATGGCGGTCATGATGAAGGCGGGCGCCGCCCAATACGAAGGGCAGCGTTTCCTGATTACCACGGACTCGGGTAAGTCTTGGAAGTTTATAGCGATACCGAATACCACGCTGTACAGCTTCCTGCGCGTCCGCAGCAATTATTGGACGGTTGGGACCGAGGTAATCCATAAGGACCAGCCCGGGGAGGATACGCGGTACCGGTGGCCCTATACTCCTCCGATGGTGAAAAGTGGGAACATGCCACTAATGACCTTTCGAGTTGCAAGCCCGAAATGTGCGTCGCATGCACCGCTGCTGGCTGCCTTTCCGCAAACGGCACGATCACTGACTTGTTTTCAGACAAGACCAGCTACAAAGAGTTTTCACTGAATCGCGCGTTGACCTCAAAATGGGCAGCGGCTGGATCTACGGCTTGCTTCGTGGGGAACGGGCTCCAATGTACTGCCCTGAAGACAGTAGTCAAACCGAGCGCGGGTGAGGGCCCGTTGCCGGTGGCTGTGGGCCCTGCGCCGCTGGGCGCACCTGTGCCTCAAGGGCCTCAATGTATCGTCTGCAACCTGGATCGAATTCTCATCGATAAAAATGCTCAAGGTCCGTACACGATCAAGCTAGTGCTTCAGATCGCACAGAACGGGATTGTAAAGACCGCAACCGCCGAGGGTGCTCCGACGCCGGACATCAAGTCGCGAATCGAGCGGCAAGCACAGGAATGGATATTCGAGCCATACCTGAAAGACGGCGTTGCCGTTAATGTCAAGTTGAACACCAACGTTCAGGTGAACATCATCAAGCCTCGGTGAGCGGACACCCTCGGTTCGAGGCCCGTTCACTAGCTTTTAGCAATCATTAGTACGCCAGTTCTGCAAGGCGCCTATAGGCCGCCTCTTTAGGAGAGTTGGTCTTAGAAAAACCGCGTCACGCCCTCTTCCATGACCAGAACGCGATCCTCAATCCCAGCCGCCTTGGCTTCTTTTTCCAACAACTGCAGCGGTTCGTCCATGGGTTCGTGAGAAAGTTTGAAGGTTCCGTAGTGCATGGGGACCATCCAACGCGCTTTCAAATCAAGGAAGGCGCGGGTGGCGTCGGCGGGATTGGTGTGAACGTTGCGGAACGATGGCGGATTGTAGGCTCCGATCGGTAACAGCGCCAACTCGGGCGCGAGCCGCTGTCCGATCTCGCGGAAGCCGGAAAAATAAGCCGTATCGCCGGCGTGATAGACGGAATGCTTGCTATCGCGCAGCACATAGCCGCCGTAGCCGCGATGCGAATCCTTAATGATGCGAGCTCCCCAATGCCGCGAAGGCACGTGCGTGACCGTGAGCCCGCGATGGCGATAGCTGTTCCACCAGTCGAGTTCGACCACATCGCCAAAGCCCAGGTCAGATACGAGATCGAGCACATGATGCGGCACCACAATGGTGGGCGGATCGGCGCCACGGTTCCGCGCCTGCTGCACAATGGCGCGCAACGATGGCCGGTGCAGATGGTCAAAGTGCGCATGAGTAACCAGCACCAGGTCGATGGGAGGAAGATCGCGCAGCCGCACTCCCGGCTGCCGTAGCCGCTTTAGCACAAACAACCAGCGGGCAAAATTAGGATCGATGATGACGTTCTGGCCGCCGATCTGCAAGAAAAAACTGGCGTGGCCAATGAACGTTAATCCCAGCTCTCCATTGCTGACCAATTTAGGTTTGTAGCTTGGCCGGTTCGCGGAGTCACCGCCGAATGTCGCACCAGAGTGCCAAACGCACGCGCGCGTTTGCGGAGAACGGGATTCGTAAGCGTTGGCTTTAACATCTGCTCCTGGCCGAAGTGACGGCTTCGGGTACAACTTTGGGCGCGAAGCGCTAAAAGAAAACCGATTCCAGCACTTGGCGACGTTTGGGCGCGAGAGCTGTCCTCATTCTAAGACAATTCGCTAGCGATTGCTTGACCGTAATGCAGCGGTCAGTTCTAATCCTTTAGAGCTTTGATTCGCGCTGGGCGAGATGTAGCTTGCTACGTCTCCTTGCTTAAGACGCGAAACGTAAGTTCTCCCAGTACCAAATACAGGAGCCAAAATGCGGGTTGCATTCTTAGGATTAGGAATCATGGGGCGGGCGATGGCCTCGAATCTGGCCAAAGCCGGTCACGAAGTCGCGGTATGGAATCGTACTTCGGGCAAGGATGTCGAAGGCGCGCGCAGCGCGGCCTCGCCCGCAGAGGCAGCCCGTGACGCCGAGGTCGTATGGATGTGCGTCTCCGACACTAAAGCGGTAGAAAACGTTCTGTTCGGCCCGCAAGGCGTGCATGAATCCTTGACGCAGGGTATGACGATTGTCGATTCGAGCACCATTTCGCCCTCCGCCACACGCCAGTTCGCCGAGCGGGTGCGCGCGCAGGGAGTGCAATACGTCGACGCGCCCATGACCGGCTCCAAAGTCGGCGCGGAAGGCGGCACCCTGATTTTCATCGTGGGCGGAGAGGAATCGGCCATTGAGAAGCTGAAGCCGCTATTTGCAGCCATGGGCAAGAAGATTTTCCGCATGGGCGAAACCGGCAAAGGACAAGCAGCGAAGCTGGTCATGAACCTGCAAATCGCGCTCATCTACGAAGGATTTGCCGAAGCCTTAACTTTGGCCACGAAACTCGGCGTCGATGTCGAGGCGCTGGTGCCATTGATTCAGGCTTCCATGGTGCACTCGGGCGTAGTCGAGTACAAGGCTCCGTTTGTCCTGAAACGTGACTTTTCGCCCAACTTCCCTCTGCGCCTGATGCACAAAGACCTCAAGCTAGCGCTGGACGCTGCGAAAGAACTCCGCGTCAGACTGCCCGGCTTGGAGACGGTAGAAGAAATCTACGACGTCGCCGACGAAGATGGAAACGGTGATCTCGACTACGCCGCCACGCTAACCCTGCTGGAAAAATGGGCGGGAGTCGAAGTGAAGGGCGCGTCAGCATGACCCGCGGTCGCGTTCTGGGTCTTTAGCCGTTCCCGGGCGAGGTTACTGGCTGGTACTTCCGTAATGCCAACCTGTCCTGCTTATTACAGAAGTATTACACGTCACCGCGGCGCCGGTCCCTGTTAGCTTAGTTTCATAGCACCCACATCGAATACAGGGACCCCTGCAATGGAACTCGAAGCGCTACACCGCGAGCCAGCCGCCGACAACGAAATCAACTGGGTAACCGCAACCTTTATGGCCTTATTTCATGTCGGTGCGATTGCCGCACTATTCTTCTTCACCTGGAAAGCCCTTTTCGTATCGATGTTCTTGTGGTGGGTTTCGGGAAGCCTGGGTATCGGCATGGCCTATCATCGCCTGCTGACGCATCGCGGCTACAGGACTCCGAAGTGGGTGGAATATTTCCTCACTACGTGCGCAACCCTGGCGCTCGAAGGTGGACCGATCTTCTGGGTAGCGACGCATCGCATTCATCATCAATATTCCGATCACGAGGGCGATCCGCATTCCCCGATCGACGGCAAATGGTGGGCGCACATGGGCTGGATTTTGACCGGAAAGTCCATGCATCACGACACGACCACGCTCGCGCGTTATGTGCCTGATCTCGCGAAAGACAAATTCCACGTTTGGATCACGAAGTATCACTACGTTCCCATGATTGTCCTGGGTTTGATCTTGCTGGCAATCGGCGGTCTGCCGTTCTTGCTCTGGGGCGTATTCATGCGCACGGTCGTGGGCCTTCATACCACATGGCTGGTGAACTCGGCGACCCATAGCTGGGGCAAGCGGCGCTTCGTCACCAAAGATCTTTCAACCAACAGTTGGTGGGTCGCAATTCTGACCTTCGGCGAGGGCTGGCACAACAACCATCACGCGCATCCGGTTTCCGCCCGGCACGGTCTGCGCTGGTACGAAATTGATATGAACTGGTATGGCATTTGGACGCTCAAGAAATTGGGCCTGGCCCGCCACGTGTACCGCGTAAAGCTCTCGGAGTTGGACCAGAAGCAAGAAGCAAAAGCGGCAGCTCCAACACCGGAATTAGCTTCGGTCTAGAAAGTTCACTGTCATCCTGAGCGTAGTTGCCGTTCGCGAAAGCGGACGGCAACGAAGTCGAAGGACCCCGAGCCGCCAATCCTCGCGAGACTGATTCAGGGCGTTCGCCCAGCACTACCGTGAGAATTCCCCGGTTTATCGTTCCACTCCCAGGCAATACAGAGTCCTTCGACTGCGTAACTGCTTCGCGTCGCGAAGCAGTCATTGCGCTCAGGATGACAACGACTGTTTTGGAACGAATTGTTTCCCTTCGCGGTAGAATCGTTCCATGCGCATCACCAGCCGGCGCAAAGCGACTATCACATTCCTCGTTCTGGGCGTCGGTCTCGCCGGCGTGGCCGTCGCCGTCGGATTCGGCTGGATCATCCTCAACTGGCGCGAAGGAATCAAAGTTTTCCTGGGCGTGATCTTCTTCGGCGCCATCACCACGGGGCTGGTTCTCAATACGATTTTCCTGCTGCGCGAGATTCGCCGCAACGAGCAGCACGACAGCTTCATCAACGCGGTCACGCACGAACTCAAGACGCCGATCGCTTCCATCCGACTGTACCTGCAGACGCTGCAACATCGCGATGTCGACGAGGCCCAGCGCCGCGAGTTCTATCGCCGCATGCTCGACGATACTGATCGTCTTCTCGGCACCGTCGAGCAGGTTCTAAAAGCCGGAGTCGCAGGACACAAAAAGAGCAGCCGCGAACGCGTTGCCATCGACTTCGCCGAACTGGTTCGCGACTGCGTCGAGGTTGCCCGCACCGGGCATCATCTTCAACCCCAGGTGCTGCGCTTCGAGCCTGCCGGTACTCAGGGGGACGGAACCATCGTCATCGGCGATCCATCGGAGTTGCGCACCGCCATCTCCAATGTGCTGGACAATGCGATTAAGTACTCCGGCGATCGCAGTCGACGTTTCCATTCGCATCGAAGCCCCCGACGAAAAGCGTGTGAGGGTGAGCATCCAGGACCACGGAGTCGGCATTCCGCCGCCGGAGTTGAAGAGCGTCTTCAAGCGTTTTTATCGCGTTTCCAACCGCTCCATGGCTCACATTAAAGGCACCGGTTTGGGCCTGTTTATCGTGCGCGCCATCGCCAAGAAGCATGGTGGCCGCGCGTTTGCCGAGAGCCTGGGAGAAGGCCACGGAACGACAGTGGTGGTCGAACTGCCGCGCGATGTTTCTCGGAAGAGCGAAGTCCGGGCGAACCAGACGGACGGCGCGGTTCGGGAGCATCGGGCGTGAGCCGCGTTCTTATCGTCGAGGACGAAGCGCATATCGCTCAAGGACTGCGTTTCAATCTCGAAGCCGAAGGACACAGCGTCGAAGTTGCCGGAGACGGCGAGCGCGCCATCGAGTTGCTGCTGGGTCATAAGCAAAATGCTCATAAGGAAAACGGTCACAAAGAAAATGGCCACAAGCAACGCACCCAGCGCGAAGAGTTCGATGCCGTCGTGCTCGACGTGATGCTTCCCGGCAAGGACGGTTTTGCCGTCGCCACCGAACTGCGCGCCGCGAAGAACTTCGTTCCCGTGCTTATGCTGACCGCCCGCGGCCGGCCCGAGGATGTGCTCAAGGGCTTCGCTTCCGGCGCCGACGACTACCTTCCCAAACCATTCGAGCTCCCCATCCTGCTGGCGCGGCTGCAGGGTTTGTTGCGCCGTCGCGAGTGGATGGGCGTCAGCCACGCGCCCGCCGCCGACGCTTTCTCCTTCGACGGGCGAACCATTGACTTTGGCAAACTCGAATTGCGCGTCAACCGCAATACTATCCAGCTGACTTTGATGGAGACTGACCTGCTGCGTCATTTAGTTCGCAACAGCGGCAAAATCGTCTCGCGCAAAGCCATTCTCGAAGAAGTCTGGGGACTTCACGAAGACACCGATACCCGCGCCATCGACAACTTCATCGTTCGCCTGCGCCGCTACATCGAAGACGATCCCGCGAAGCCAAAGCATCTGCTGACCGTCCGCGGCGTGGGATACCGCTTCGTCCCCGAACCCGAAAAGAGTTGATTCAACACTTTCAAACATTCCTTTCAAGATTTTTGAAACCTTCCGGCGCCCAATCTTCTCTTATTTATTAACGCCATTTCATCAGCCAGCGTCATAGGCGAGACATTCGCCTCGCTGGTTAACTGATTGCCCTGACGGCTTGCGTGGGGACTTCTGTGAATCGTAGGAGAAGGCGCAATGAAGCGGCTTGTAGTTGGCTTTGCACTTGTGATTTGCTTTTGCGGGTCAATGATTTCCAACGCTCAAGAGCAACCGGCTCGGTTGCCTAACCGGCCCACCCCGAAGAGCGGAATTATTGTTGGCACGATAACCGATGTAAACAATGGTACCGTTCCTGGCGCGACCGTCGCGCTCGAAAGTCCTTCCCTGAGTGATCCGCGCGTAATCGTTTCAAACGATAACGGATTCTTTCAGTTCAACAACGTCGAGCCGGGAACATACCAGATCACCGTCAGCGCCCCGGGATTCGCCGAGTGGAACTCGGCCGCCATCATCGTCAAGCCAGGGCAATACCAAATTCTGACGGGCAGCAAACTCCAGATCGCAAAAGCGGTTACTACAATCAATGTGGTTTCTCCGGTGGCTTCCTCCGAGGAGATCGCCGCAGAGCAGGTCAAGGTCGCGGAGAAGCAGCGCATTTTCGGCTTCATCCCCAATTTCTACGTGAACTACGATGGCAATAATGCCGCACCGCTTACGGCGAAGCTGAAGTTCAAGCTTGCCCTCAAGGTTCTCGTCGATCCGGTCACTGTTGTCGGCGTAGCTGGATTCGCCGCCATCAACCAGGCCGCCGACAACCCCAACTTCCCGGAGGGCGCGAAAGGTTACGCCGAGCGCTTTGGCGCGGGCTACGCCGACGGCGCGATCAACATCATGGTCGGCGGAGCCATCCTGCCATCGCTTCTGCATCAAGACCCGCGTTACTTTTACCAGGGCACGGGCACCAATAAGTCGCGCGCGATGCACGCACTCACCAGCGGCTTCGTCTGCCGAGGAGACAACGGACGGCTACAGCCGAACTACTCGACTATCGGTGGCGATCTGGCCTCGGCGGCCCTCGCCAATGCCTACTATCCCGAGTCGAATCGCGGCGCGGGGCTGTTCCTGGGGAATTTCTTCATCGCTACTGGCCAGCGCGCGCTCGCGAACGTGGCCCAGGAGTTCATCCTGAAAAAGGTGACCAAAACCAAGAATCAGAATTAACCGCACCCTTCGTCGTCGCGGCTCTGGCTGGGATAGGTGGGCTACCTGCCCATTTTGGGATGGAGTTTACCATTTAGTACCGGTACCCCCCTCCCCCTGTTGGCCGCAAAATTCAGAGAACAAGAGACTTAAATTTTGACTATGTGCTAGATCTTTGAGTTTTAAGGAGTTAGAGGCAAAATCTTGGAAACATTGGAGTTACGCCATGGCCCGCGCCTCGGCAATCCCGTTTCGGAACTGCGCGCGTTGCACTCTGTAGACTTCAGCGGGCGCAGCAGTCCATCGGTCACTCTGCCCGCTGTCGGATTTTCAAAGATCGATGATTATCTTGCAGATAATGTCTGCGTTTTTATGTTATCGGCAGTGATGGACTGGGTTCAAGAACAAAGTGGCTGGGCTACGGGACTGGTTCCAAATCGGGAATCGCAGCGCCGGCACACGTCCGACGAATGTCCCATTCGAGCCCGTTTTTGCTTGATTGGGGCTGTTCAGAGCCAGGCAGGGCCTTGCTGCCGCTTGTTCATGGTTTCGCGTCGTCTATTCTGACTTGATCTTCACCGTCCCTTACAGCCGGGTAACGTCATAACGCAAGGTCCCTCCACTCCGCGGATCATCGCTTTGCGATGATCTGCTCCGGTCGGGACGACCGACATGGGACGATAATGCATAAAAACGTATGTTATCTACACGATAATATAAGATTTTGGGCAACCTGCGTGAACACAGCCCGTGAGCGATTTCGGGTGCTAGGCCCGGAATAATCTGAGCTGCTCACGTTGTCCTTTTCGCGCGTTTGTCGTCTAATTTCTGTTGGCTGCGCCTCACCCGCAGCCTGGTCTGGAGCCCTAGCAAAATGAGATTCATCCTTAAATTTCCGCGACCCACTTTTATTGCAGCCTTTCTTCTTTTCGCTTTATCTCCTCTCGCCATGCACTCCCAGGACGCAGCCAAAACCGAAACCCATGGCATCGCCGTCGAGAACATGGACCCTTCAGTCAAGCCCGGCGATGATTTTTACGATTATGCCAATGGCGACTGGATCAAACGCACCGAAATTCCACCCGACCGCAGCCGAATCGGCGTCTTCACCAGCCTTGACGATTTGAGCAATAAGCGTACCCTCGGCCTGATTGAAGAAACCGTCAAGGCCAACGCGCCTGCCGGTTCGAATACGCGCAAGATCGCCGACCTCTACACCTCTTTCATGGACGAGGCCACGATCGAAGCCAAAGGCCTGGCTCCGCTCCGCCCGCACCTCGACGCTATTGCGGCCATCCGCGATAAGAAGGAACTGTCGCGAGCCCTGGGCGAGAGCCTTCGATCCGACGTCGACGCGCTCAACAACACCAACTTTCATACCGCCAATCTTTTCGGGCTGTGGGTCGCGCCGGGTTTTAACGACTCCGACCACTACGCGCCCTACTTGATGCAAGGCGGCGTGCAGATGCCCGATCGCGAATACTATCTCGCCGACACTGCGCGCATGCGCGACATCCGCTCCAAATATCAGGCACACGTCTCTGCCATGCTCAAGCTTGCCGGTTTCACCGACACCGATGCCCGCGCCCAGCGCATCTTCGAACTCGAGCATGCCATCGCCGAAAAACATATTAGTCTGGCTGAAAACGAGGACATCCAGAAAGCGAACAACCCCTGGAAGCAAGCTGACTTCGCCGCCAAGGCCCCGGGGCTCGACTGGGCTGAGTACTTCCGCGGCGCCGGTCTCAGCAAGCAAGCCAGCTTCATTGTCTGGCAGCCCACGGCGTTCACTGGCGAATCAGCTTTAGTCGCTTCGACGGATCTCGAAACCTGGAAGGACTGGCTGGCATTCCACTTGATCGAAGCTTATGCTCCCGTGCTGCCCAAAGCGCTCGCCGACGAACGCTTCGCATTCTTCGGAAAGACACTCTCGGGCACAACGGAGCAGCGTCCGCGCTGGCAACGCGGGGTCGCCATGGTCAACGTGTTGCTCGGCGACGCCGTCGGACAAATCTATGCCCAGCGCTATTTTCCGCCTGAAGCCAAGGCCCAGGCAGACGCCATGGTCGCAAATATCATCGCCGCGTTCCGCAAGCGTATCGAAGCGCTGGACTGGATGAATCCCGCGACCAAAGCGGAAGCCCAGGCCAAACTGACGACCCTTTATGTGGGAATCGGTTACCCCGAAACCTGGCGCGACTACTCCGCTTACCAGGTCAAGGCGGATGACATCTTCGGCAATCTCTGGCGCGGCCGCCTGTCTGATTACCATCGCGATGTCGCGCGTCTCGGTCATCCTGTCAATCGCAAAGAGTGGTCCATGCATCCGCAAACCGTGAATGCGGTCAACCTGCCGCTGCAGAACGCGCTGAGCTTTCCCGCCGCCATCCTGCAACCGCCGTTCTTCGATCCGCTCGCTCCCGCTGCCGCGAACTACGGCGCCATTGGCTCGGTCATCGGACACGAAATCAGCCACACCTTTGACACCGAAGGCAGCGCTTTCGATTCGAAGGGCCGCGTGCGCGATTGGTGGACCCCCTCTGACTACGCCCATTTCAAAGCCACCACCGCAAAACTTGCCGCGCAGTATGACACTTACAGACCCTTTCCTGATATTTCCGTGAACGGCAAGCAGACGCTCGCAGAAAACATCGCCGACAATGCCGGCATTTCTGCCTCCTTCGACGCCTTCCACGCTTCGCTCGCTGGAAAGTCCGCTCCGGTGCAGGACGGCTTCTCCGGCGACCAGCAATTCTTCATCGCCTTCGGACAAAACTATGGATCGAAGACGCGTGAAGAGTCGCTTCGTCAGCAAGTGCTGACTGACTCGCACGCGCCCTCGGAATACCGTGCTGATGGCGTCCGCAACGTCGACGCCTGGTATCCAGCATTCAACGTCCAACCCGGAGAAAAGCTCTACTTGGCGCCAGCAGACCGGGTGCAGATTTGGTAGCTTCATCGCGTAGGGTGGACGCTCATGTTCGCTGCTGTTGAGGTTGATCTGCGGGTCGACCTCAATCCATCATGTTATAATTCTTCATCTTGGTTGCTGCTATAGCCGACGGAGGATCGTATCGATAAACGCTTTATCCGCACGAACGACCGTATTCGAGCGCGTGAAATTCGAGTCATCGGGGACGAAGGTGAACAGATTGGCGTGATGCCCCCATACGAAGCGCTCAAAATGGCCCGCGAAAAGAACCTGGACCTGGTTGAGATTTCGCCCACCGCAGTTCCTCCCGTGTGCCGCATCATGGACTACGGGAAATTTCTCTACCAGCAGGAGAAAAAAGAACGCGAGGCCAAGAAGCACCAGAAGACGATCACGGTCAAGGAAGTCAAGTTTCGTATCAACGTGGATGACCACGACTACGAAACTAAGAAGAACCACGTGCTGCGCTTCCTGGACGAAGGCGACAAGGTCAAAGCCACAATTTTTTTCCGCGGACGCGAAATGACCCGCACCAACCTTGGCCGCCAGATTTTGGAACGTCTGATTAAAGATGTAGAAAGCCAAAGCATTGTAGAATTCCGCCCCCGCCAGGAAGGGAACACGCTGCATGCGATCCTGGCGCCCAAGAAGGACACGGGGCAAAAGCCGCACGCAGCGCCGCCGGCGCAGAAGAGCGCGGGACAGGCGTAGTAGGAACAAGCACTCAGCACTTAGCATTCAGCCCTGAGAAGTTTCTGGCTGAGTGCTGACGACTGAGTGCCGAATGCTGATTTTCGAGGACTTATGCCGAAATTAAAGACACACAAAGGCGCTGCCAAGCGCTTCAAGAAAACTGCCACGGGAAAAGTAAAGCGCGGGCATTCGCATTTGCGCCATATGCTGACGTCGAAGTCTCACAAGCGCAAAAAGAAGCTGGGCCATGCAGTATTGGTCAGCGATGCGGATACTCCGAAGATCAAGCGGATGATTCCGTACTAGCATAAGCTAGTATTAGCGGGCGAGTTTCCCGCTTTTTGTGGGCTGCGAATCTCTGATTCGACGGCCCCCGGCGTGTGAAGAGGCGACAAAGACTGTTTCAGTCTCCTGCCTCCAGTCGCCGTAAATCGAAATAAAAAGGAGCAAGACAATGCCTCGTGTAAAACGTGGAACCAAACGGCGCGCCAAGCGCAAAAAAATATTAGACCGCGCCAGCGGTTATTTCCTCACAAAATCCAAACTGTACCGGTCGGCCAAAGAGGCTGTCGAGCGCGGATTGAAGTTCGCCTACAGCGGGCGGAAACAGCGCAAGCGGCAATTCCGCTCGCTGTGGATCGTACGCATCGGCGCCGCCGCCAAGCTGAATGGGATGAGCTACAACACGTTCATCCATGGCCTGAAAAAAGCCGGCGTAGAACTGGATCGAAAGATTCTCGCTGACCTGGCGGTGAAGGATGCTGCCGCGTTTAAGAGCCTCGCCGAGCAAGCTCGGGGCGCTCTCGGCGGGGCGGCGTAGTCGCGCGAGTTTTCAGCATTTAGCACTCAGCACTCAAGCACTTAGCACAGTCATCCTGAGCGGAGCGGCTGCGACGCGAAGCGCGGCAGCCGCGGAGTCGAGGGACCCCGAGGTGCCGGGAGCGATCAAGAACCTGGAGAGGCATTCGCTCCACGTTTTGATCGGACTGGTAGAAGTCCCTGAATCGCTCTCGCTGGGAAGCTTGACTCGGGGTCCTTCGACTGCGTTTGCCGTCGCTTCGCTCCCGCAAACTTCGCTCAAGATGACAGTGTGAAGAATGGGACGGCGCGGGCGGGTATGACAGAGTCTTAATTATGGCTCCGAAGAAAACATCGGCGTATAGCGTTCCCAAGTTGAAGGATTTCTCTGCGGCTGCTCTCGACAAAGCCGCGACGAGACTTACTGCTGCCCTCAATAAAGAAGCTGAGGAAATCCGGAAGGAGTCCGAATGGAAACCCTTCCGCGATCGTTGGATGGCACGTAACGATAGTGTGCTAACTCAAGTCAACGATTTGTGGCTGAAGGCTGCACCAAAAGAAGCCAAGCGGGATGCGGGAATTCGGGTCAACAATCTCAAGGCTCAGATCACTAAGCGAGTCGAAGAAGTTCTGGCGGCGTTACAGTTTGCGGGTACTGCATCAAATGAGGATGAAGTTGTAGCTCAAGCTTTTCAACCTCATGGAATGACGGGGACATACAAGAAGAGGGCTGCCGCCGATGACAGGGCTGGCATCGACATCACTCTGCCTGGCATTCGCCGTCCGCTCGGTGCGGAGCATCCCGTCATCAAAACCATGAACGAGATGGTCGGGGTATTTCGTAATCTTGGGTATTCAGTTGAGGAAGGTCCGGAGATTGAGACGGACTATTACAACTTCGAGGCGCTGAATTTCCCTCCCAACCATCCCGCGCGGGATACGCAGGATACGCTCTTCATCGCCAATCAGGAATCGAAGCCGTTGCGGGAGCGGCTGCTTTTGCGCACGCACACTTCGCCGGTTCAGATTCGTACCATGGAGAAGATGAAGCCGCCGGTGCGCGTGGTCTGTCCGGGTAAAGTGCATCGCAATGATGCGCCGGACGCGACGCACTCGCCGATCTTTCATCAGATCGAAGGGCTGGCGGTGGACACGAATATTACGTTTTGCGATCTGAAGGGGACGCTCGATCACGCCATGAAAGAAATGTTCGGATCGAGTGTGAAGACGCGTTTTTATCCGTCGTTTTTTCCGTTCACCGAGCCCAGCGCGGATGTGCAGATCAGTTGCATTTTTTGCGGAGGGCGAGGCTATCGCGATGGCGCTGCTTGCCGGAACTGCAAAGCCAGCGGCTGGATCGAGTTGCTGGGTTGCGGGATGGTGGATCCGAATGTGTATGGGTTCGTAGACTACGATGCGAAGAAAGTCAGCGGTTTCGCCTTCGGTATGGGTGTGGAACGGATCGCGATTTTGAAATATGGCGTCGATGACATTCAACTGTTCTTCAATGGCGATGTGAGATTTTTAGAGCAGTTTGGATGAAGCGCTTCTAGCTGCTAGCTTCTGGCCTAGACGGGCGTTGGAAGCTTAAAGCTAGGAGCCAGAGGCTAGAAGCTCCTCACATGAAGATTTCTCCTCAATGGGTGCGCGATTTTGTTGACCTCAACGTCAACTACCATCAACTTGCTGATGATTTGACGCTGGCTGGGATCGCGGTTGAATCGGTTAATGGCGAGGGTGATGAAACCATTTTCGAGATGGACATCACTACGAATCGTCCGGACGCGATGAATCATTATGGCGTGGCGCGAGAGTGCTCGGCGATTTATGACCTTGCATTGAAAGCGATTGAACCGCAACTGCCTGCTCCGGCCCAACCGGGCGGGGACGTCCGGCCTCCATTCTCCGTTGAGATTCAGGATGAGCAAGGTTGCGCGCGTTTCACGGCTCGTGTCATTCGCAATGTGGCTATTAAGCCCTCGCCTGAGAAAATTACGCGTCGGCTCGCGCTGCTGGACCAACGGCCGATCAACAACGCTGTCGACGCGACCAACTACACGCTGTGGGAAATGGGTAAACCGACGCATGTGTTCGATCTGGATTTGCTCGAAGGCGCGAAGATCATTGTTCGCCGGGCGCGGGATGGCGAAACACTCAAGACACTCGATGGAGTGGAACGCAAGCTAACTTCCGAAGATCTCGTGGTTGCCGATGCCAAGAAACCGGTCGGATTGGCGGGCACCATGGGCGGCTTCGACACCATGATCACGGAGAAGACGCGCAACATTCTGATCGAATCAGCGTGGTGGGATCCGGTGACGGTGCGTAAGATGTCGCGGCGGCATGGGCTGCATACGGACGCGTCGCATCGCTTTGAACGTGGCGCGGATTTTGAATCGACGATTCTTTCCTGTAATCGCGTGGCCGAACTGATTTTGCAGTCCGGGGGCGGTGAGCTGGTTGGCGGACCGATTGATGTCGTCGCTCGACCGCTTGATCAGGCTCCGGTAGCGTTGCATCTTTCTGAAGTGCATCGCATTCTGGGGGAGAAACTGGAAGCTGGGGAGATCCTGCGCATATTGCGGAGGCTGGGTTTCGAATTGATCCCGGAACCGGGGGAAGAACTTGAGTTCACGGTGCAGGTTCCGAGCTGGCGGCTGGATGTGGAACGCGAGATCGACGTAATCGAAGAGATTGCGCGATTGCACGGATATGACAAGTTTCCCAACACGCTGCCGGCCTATGTCGGTGCCGTGGTCGAACTGCCGGATGCGCCCAAGGAAAAGAAGCTGCGGACTTCCCTGCTGGCTCTGGGTTATGACGAAGCAATTTCACTGACCTTTATTTCGCATCAGGATGCGGAGCAGTTTTCATCGGTTCCGGTGATCGAGCTGGCGAACCCGCTGAGCGAGGAGGCTTCCGTGATGCGCACCTCGATGGTGCCCGGCATGTTGAACATGCTGGCCTACAACCTGAACCGGGGCAGCGAGCAATGTTCGTTTGTTCGAAGCAGGGAACGTGTTCGAAGCGGCCGGTGAGAAGACTGCGGAATTCAAGCGCATCTGCATGGGCGCGACCGGCAGCGCTTTGAATCCGAACGTGCATCAGGCGGCAAGGCCGATTTCTTTTTTTGATCTCAAGGGTGATGTGGAAACTTTGTTGGCTGCCTTTCAGCATCGCGGGATCGAATACAAAGCGGATGCTGCGGACTATTACCATCCTGGGCGTTCGGCTGCGGCTTGTGATGGACGGCGAGGTCGTGGCTCAGTTCGGGCAGCTTCATCCGGAGATCGCGGCAGGGCGCAAGCTCAAGCAGGATATTTTTCTCGCTGAGATTTATTTGGACCGGCTGTTCACACGCGGGTTTGCGTGAGCGTGCGGTATGAGGCTTTGCCGCGATATCCGGCAGTGGAGCGCGATTTTTCTTTTATTTTTGACGATTCGGTGGAGTTCGCAAAATTGAAAAGATGGTCGCGGGATTGGGGTTGAGCGAGCTGCGAAGTTTCGTTCCGGTCGAGATTTTTCGTGGTGGGTCGATTCCTGCCGGCAAGTATTCTTTGCTGCTTCGGGCAACATTTCCAATCCGAGAGAGCGGACTTTGCGCGAGGATGAAGTGGCGCGATGGTCGGGCGCGATCGTTAAAGCTCTTGAAGGTATTGGGCGGGGTTGCGGCTCGTAACGGGAATTCCCTGCGGTAGTTTTGCGATGGGATCGGACGCGGGGTCCTTCGACTTCGCTCAGGATGACATATTTTGTGTCGGTCGAATGTGGACAGCGGGCGGCTGTCCACACGTGATTCTATTGTGCTAGTCTGAGCCATATGACTGACGTAATCGTCCAACCGAAGCATTTCCTCAGCGATAAAGTTGAGCATTTTACCGAGTCGGTCATTCGCGAGATGACGCGGCAGGCGATGCTGCATGGGGCGGTGAATCTGGCGCAGGGCTTTCCGGATTTTCCCGCTCCGGCGGAAATCAAACGGGCTGCGCAAGAGGCGATCGCGGCTGACGTGAATCAGTATGCCATCACCTGGGGCGCAAAGAGTTTGCGCAATGCGATTGCGCGGCAGATGCAGGAATGGCAAGGCATCGCGGTCGATCCGGAGACGCAGATCACGGTGTGTTGCGGCTCGACCGAGGCGATGATTTCGACGCTGCTGGCGGTGTGCAACAAGGGCGACGAAGTCGTGATCTTCGAGCCGTTTTACGAAAATTACGGGCCGGACTCGGTGCTGTCTGGAGCGAAGCCGGTATTTGTGAAACTGCGCCCGCCGACTACGGCGGAGGGCGAGTGGACATTCGATGAGGGCGAGTTGCGCGCGGCATTTCATCATCAGACCAAAGCCATCATCCTTAATACACCCAACAATCCTACGGGCAAAGTATTCACGCGGGCGGAACTGGAGTTGATTCGCGATCTGTGCGTCGAGTTCAACGTTCTCGCGATTACCGATGAGATTTACGAACACATTCTTTACGACGGCACGCAACACATTTCGATGGCGAGCCTGCACGGTATGAACGAGCGGACAGTCACGATCAATGGTTTGTCGAAAAGCTACAGTGTGACGGGATGGCGCGTGGGGTGGGCGGTGGGGCCGCCGGCGATCACGAATGCGATTCGCAAAGTGCATGATTTTCTTACTGTGGGCGCTCCGGCTCCTTTGCAGGAAGCGGGTGCGGTCGCGCTGGGGTTGCCGCGTGGTTATTACGAAAACCTCGCCAATGGATACAAAGCGCGGCGCGATCGTCTGATGCCAGCGTTGACGGAAGCGGGGTTCCGTTGTTTTCGTCCGCGCGGAGCATATTACGTGATGACGGACATCAGCGCGTTTGGATTCGCCGACGATGTGGCGTTCACCAAGTATCTGGTGAAAGAGATCGGCGTGGCGGCGGTTCCGGGATCGAGTTTCTACAACGATCCGAGGGATGGGGCGAAGCAGGTGCGATTTGCGTTCTGCAAGAAGGATGCGACGCTGGATGAGGCTGGGCAGCGGTTGACGAAATTGCGGAAGCGACGAAGTTAACGTCGGAGGCGCTCTAGTCACAAATGTGCGAACGCTGCGACGGATTCTCCGAGAGAATCAGAGTGAACTCGGGCTACGAATATCGCGATTTGATCCGGCAGCTTATCGAGCTTGTGCGGCACAGTACTTTTAGGTTGATCAGTGGGACCTGTTCACTAGAAGAAATTCTAAATTCTTCGTCCTGGCCGGTTATTTCTATCCGGCACATTTTCGAATGTTCACGGTGTTCGAGAAGGTTTCAATTGGGAGTTGAGACCTGACATGTGTCCGCCGGAAGTTGGGAGATGGTCATTTCTGACTCATCCTCGTCGCAGCTGAATTGAGTCGAGCCGGGAGCGGCTGTCCCCACGCAAGTAAAGTCTATCCACAGGGTTGTGCGGTATACTGCGCTGAAGATCGAAAATCTTTATGGGGAAGAAGTGCAATCATGGCGGTGAGAATGGCTGAAGAAGTATCGGCGCAGGTTCCTTCTGACGATTTTCAGGCACTGGAACAAAAAGTTTATCGCACCATTGAGATGTATAAGGCAGCGCGGGAGGCGCGAGCGGCATCGGAACGCGATGCGCAGCGGTTGCGTGAGCAACTGGAAGAACGCGAGGAGGAAGTCGAAGGCCTCCGGCGCGAAATGGTGCAACTCCGCCGGGAGCGCGAGGAAATTCGCGGCCGGGTGGAGAAAATGCTGCAGCAGATCGATACGCTGGCAGAAGAGCAGGCTGCGAGCTAAGCTGCAGAGGCTCGACCGAAAAACAACAAGGAGCAGAATAACTGATGGCGAGCGCCACCAAGCAGCCCGGCGAAGAACGCGGATGAAGGCAGCGTGCGAGTGGAGATCTTCGATCAGGCCTACAATCTTCGCGGGTCGGACGCGGAGTACATCATCAAGCTGGCGGAGTACGTGGATGCCAAGATGCGGGCGGTGGCGGAGCAGACGCATACGGTAGACACGGCGCGGCTGGCGGTGTTGGCTGCGCTCAATATCGCGGATGAATATCATTTGTTGAAGCGGAATCAGGATGTGGGTGCGGTGGATTATCTGAAGCGGGCGCATCATTTGGCGGATGCGTTGGACGAAGTGTTGGAGGAGAAGCGGCGAGCGGGGTAGTGCTTTGACTTTCGAGCTTCGCTCGATGGACAGCGCACTTCGACTTCGTTGTGGGCAGCCTTGGAGAGCTGGTTCCCACGTGGTTCTTCCCGGTTTATCCCCTTACGAAAGTTGCTGGCAAACCGAGTGCCAACTATTTGTGCAGTGCCCCTTGCGAATTGGGCGGGATTTGCCTAGGATGCGAAATGAAAGCCGACCTGCGAAGTTGGTGATGGTGGTAACCGATTTTTGAACCAACACCGAATGAACGGGGGCCTGACTCGTACAATTAGATCCGGTGTGCAGTGCTCCGCCATGCGGAGATGCCTAAAGGGTCGCGGCGGGTTCCCAACTGTCTTAACGACGGGTTCATTCTCGGCCTATCACACGGCTAGGTGGGTCGGCTTGCTTCTTCTGCTACGCCTTTCCCTGCTACACTGGCGGTTACTAATCCCAAGTGGTCTGCATCTAACTAACAGTGTTTCCTCGACTCTTCCATATTGGCAATTTCAGTTTGCCCACGTACGGGCTTCTGGTCTCGTTGGGCGTGCTGATCGGATTGTGGATCAGCGTGCGCAATTCGGAGAAGCAGGGGATCAACGGGGACGACGCCTGGAATCTGGGGATTCTGGTGGTGCTGTGCGGAATTCTCGGCGCGAAGATTCTTTACATTGTCAACGACTGGACTTACTACAGCGCTCATCTGGGAGAGATTTTCAGCTTCGCCACTTTACAGGCGGGCGGGGTTTTTTCTGGCGGGCTGATTGGCGGATTTTCGGCGGCGGCATGGTATGTCCGCAAACGGCGCATGCCCGCGCTTGCTACTTGTGACGCGTTCGCACCCGGGTTGGCATTTGGACATGCGCTGGGACGCGTGGGTTGTTTTGCGGCGGGCTGCTGCTACGGCAAACCGACGACGCACTTCTGGGGCGTGACATTCACCAGTCCGATCGCACAGGCCTGGGTGGGAACGCCACTGGGAGTTCCGCTGGAGCCGACGCAGCTTTTTGAATCGGCGGTTGAGCTGGCTAATTTCTTTTTCCTAATGTGGCTATTCAAGCGGAAAAAATTCGACGGCCAAGTGGTTGCCGCTTATTTCTTCCTTTATGGCGTGGCGCGTTATTTTCTTGAATTCCTGCGCGATGATCCTGGACGGGGGTCGGTGTTTGGCGGAATCATGACGGGGACGCAGTTGATCTCGATTGGATTGGTTCTGCTGGGAGGGCTGATCTGGTGGTTGCGTCCGGGGTTGAGGACCGTTCCGGCGCAGGCTACGAGATAAAGCCTTTTCACCACAGAGAACAGAGAAGAAACCTTCTTTTTTTTTTCCGGGACCCTCGTTTAAGAATCTATTTCTTTTGTTGGCTGTGCTATCCCGCGAGCGCAGGGTAAAGAGCGTGACTTCGGGACGACAATTCAAGCGGATGGGTAAACGAATCGTGCCGAGTCCCATGTTGGTGTAGAGGGTTAAGGGGCCGAACTCGATATCTCCCGCGAGGATACTTTCTTGCAAACATCGGCAACCAGGGAGCACCAATTCCGGGAAGCCAGATTTGGCCGCCATGCGAATGGCCGGAGAGTTGAAGGTCGACGGGATAGTGAGCGGCTTCGTCGGCGAAATCGGGTTCGTGCACCAGCAAGCACAACCAATTCGTCGCTGGGGATGCCACGCAAAGCCAGGTCCAGGTCTGGATCCGCCTTCCCATGACGTCATCCAAACCGGACAACCAAATTCGCGATCCTTTCTGCTCAATGGGGATGGAACGGTTACGAAGAACGGAAAGGCCATGCGAATCGAGAGTTCGGTGATCCTTCGGTGATCTGATTCGATATCATGATTTCCGAGAACAGACACAATCGCGAGCCGCGCGCGCAGTTGCGCCAGAAGTTGGGCGCAAGGCTCGGCAGATCTCAGCAGCGCGTTTCGCAGTGTGGAGCCTTCGATAGAAACATCGGAACCGTAACAAAGTCGCCAGTCAAGACGATAAGTCGGGATGCAGGTTTGTTGACGATTTCTATGGCAGCTCGGATTGGCACTGACGGAGTTTTCGTCGTAGTGAAAGTCGCTGAGTTGTGCGATAGTCAAGCCATCGAAAGCCGCTGGCAACCTAGGCAGCACAACTTCAATGGCGTCAGAATGGGGTGGTTCGGTTCAAGAAATACGCTGTCTTCGCCGAGGGCCAGCGCGCCAGTCGCGGCCACTCCGGCGGCGACTTGAAGAAATCTTCGTCTAGTTAGAAATGACAATCGAAGTTGGTCCCCTCACGTCGTCCGGCGATTCGGAATTGTGCGTGATATGCGCGAACAAAATCTCCTTCCTCTAGAATTGTATCGGACAGCGACTCCATTCTCTCCCCGCCATTTCTCGAGCCCGAACTCTCAAAGTTCTGCGCGACATTGGCGGCTTCCGGGCTCTATAGTGCATCTATCTGATGCACGGAGGATTTGATGCGATTTCGGGTGGTTGCGGCAGACTACGATGGAACTCTGGCAAATGACGGGCGGGTCGACAAGCGCACTCTCGAGACTTTGGTCCGGGTGCAAGCGTCTGGTCGCAAAGTTATTCTGATCACAGGCCGCGAAATCGATAGCCTGCAAAGCGTTTTCCCGGAACTGGGCCTTGTTTGACCTGATCGCGGCGGAGAATGGAGCTTTGCTCTACTACCCCTCTACGGGAGAGGAAAAGCTTCTAGGCGAGCAGGCCTCCGGCGAGCTTCGTGCAGATGCTTCAACACTCCGGGGTGGATCCTCTTTCGGTTGGCCGTTGCGTTGTTGCAACCGTGAAACCTTACGAAGTAGAGGTTGCCAAGGCGATCGTGAACTAGGACTCGACTTGCAAGTTATCTTCAACCGGGAGTCAGTCATGGTCCTTCCGGCCGGCGTAGATAAAGGCACGGGATTCCGCGCTGCCATGGCCGAGTTGCGCCTGCCCGCTGCCAGCGTCATAGGGATCGGGGACGCGGAAAATGACTATGCATTTTTGAGCCTCTGTGGATTCTCCGTGGCCGTCGCCAATGCGATTCCAAGCCTGAAAGAACGAGTTCATGCGGTAACTCTGGTGAGGATGGAGCAGGAGTAGTTGAAGTCCTTCAGAAGTTGCTCGCGACAGAAAACTCATTCGAGGATGGCCCACTCCAGGTCTCAGTGACCGGTTCGAGCGCTGAATCCCCTGAGCCCCACCATCGATTCAATTTTCCGCGGCGCGAGCCGGACATTGCTGAGATCGGCGATCAGATTACCCGCCCATCGAAAGATGTTGTGCTCTTGCACCACCCTCCGCATTCGCTGCATTCGCGCCTGACGTTCCTCCGCGGGTAATTCCAACGCGATACGAATGGCTTCTGCCATCTGCTCGGTGTCGTACGGATTCACGATGAGGGCATCGTTGAGTTCGCGGGCCGCTCCCGTAAAACGACTCAGGATGAGCACGCCCTGTTCGTCGTCACGCGCGGCAATGAACTCCTTGGCGACCAGATTCATCCCATCATGCAGGGACGTGACCATACAAAGATCCGCCGCCCGGTAGTACTTCTGGACTTCCTCGTGGCTGAACTGCCGCTTGAGGTACACAATGGGTCTCCACGAGCCATTCTGAAAGCGCCAGTTGATGCGGTCGGCTTCGGCTTCTACTTCTCCGAGCAGATCGTGATATCGCTTGATGTGGGTGCGGCTCGGCGCGCCGATTTGCACGAAGGTGAACTTTTTTTGATAGGCGGGATACTTCTCGAGCAATCGCTCAATGGCGAGGAACCGTTCCAAGGATTCCCTTGGTATAGTCCACGCGATCGACACCTACGCCCAGAAACGACGCGTTCACTCCCAGCCCTCGCAACAGGTCGACGCGTTCCGTATAGGGCGATTCATTCGATCGCGGACTGGCAGAGATCTCGCGGAAATCCACGCTGATCGGAAACGGCTTTACGACGGTGCGATGGTCCTCGCGGTTGATGGCAAAGTGTTCCCAGTCGATTCGCGATTCAAGGGTGCGGTCCACGGTCTGAAGAAAATTATTGCAATGCGATTGAATGTGAAATCCAATCAAATCGGCCCCAAGCATTCCGTCAATCAGTTCCCGCTGCCAGGGACAGATGCCGAATGCCTCCGCATTGGGCCAGGGAATATGCCAGAAGATTGCAACCCGCGCGTCCGGACGTTCGCGCTTGACCAATCGCGGCAACAGCGCAAAATGGTAGTCCTGCACTAACAAGAGCGGCTGCTCAAAATCAGCCATCTCTTCGAGCGCGGCATCGGCAAACTTCTGATTGACCTCGCGATAAGACTCCCAGTCCGAGGTACGGAAGATCGGTCGGGTGTGCGCGATGTGGCAGAGCGGCCATAACCCTTCATTCGAGAAGCCGAAGTAATAGCCCTCTTCTTCCTCCTTGGTCAGCCACACTCTTCGCAGCGTGTACTTGGGATCGTCTGGTGGAACCCGCAAATGAGCATTGGCATCCACGGTTTCCCGATCGGCGTCGCCACTGCCATGGGCCACCCATTTGCCATCACAAGCACATAGGATCGGCTCCAGGGCCGTCACCAACCCACTGGGCGGAACCACGACCTCCAGAGATTCTCCTTTTCGGGTGTGCGAATAAGGTTCGCGGTTGGAAACTACAACCAGACCGCTGTCTCCGAGCTTACTGCGCACGTGCACTGCCAGACGTTCGGCGGTCCAGATGGAGTCTGCGGTTTCGCGAAGGTGGGCTTCAGCTTCTGCTGCCGAACGCGCTGCCATCAGGCTCGCGGCGAAGGTTTGCATTTCTCGCGCCAATGGGCGCAGCAGGTCCAGATCTGGAGCGCCGGAAGGCAGTTGCCCTTTCCGGTCCTCAACGTTTTCATCCACTGTGCGGCCTTCGCGATGGGCCCGACAAGACTCCACCGGACAATCAGCAGCGTAATCAGCGCGATCAACAGAACCTGCACTAACACGCTTCCGAAAGCTTCCCTCCACATGCGCGTGCTCTGCGTGTTGATGTAGCTGGCATCGTGGACGATCGCAAGCCCTCCTACGACTTCGTCGTGCAGCCGCAGGGAAAAGCGTAGATGTGAACGGAAGCCGTCCCAAGGCGAGCTGAATTGGCCCGAACCTTGGTTGGTCGAGATCGCTTGAGTCACAAGCGTTGGCTGCTTGCCAATGCGATCTGGTAAGCGCGGACGTTGCCGCAAGCAGAGCGCCATCTTTGTCATAGATCGCCATCCCCTCCAAACCTTCACGGTTGCCAAAGCGATCGACGATCTTCTGAAGCTGACGGGGAGATTGTTTTTCAAGATAAGGCTCGATGTAACCCGCCAGGCTCTCGCCCAGCACGGCGTCGCTACGCTCCAGGTCCTTGCGCAGGCCTAATTTCTGGCGCTGGACTTCCCTGTATGTAAACGCCAGCGATACCAGCGTGATCCCTACAATCAGCGAGACAATAAGTCGAACACTTAGCCAGCGCATGGCAATCTTTGATTACGTCGACTACCTTAGGGCTATCTGATGCACACACCTTCGCTTGCGTACACCGGGACTACGTTTAAGGTTGGGAATTATGGACAGCCCCAATTTAGTATAGGTCTATAGACCGGGCGGGTATATCGGGAATAAGCTGTATATCCTTCGACCCGTGGCTGGCAACGATGCTGGGCGGCGGGCTGATCTTGGGGGCTGATTTACTGCTTTGCGCCCACATCTTTTACCAGCCTCTCCATGGCGTTCTGTTCGACATGGATCAGCCCGGTGTGGGGGCTATCGAGGTCGGCGATTAATGCCATCACTACTGCAATCACCAGCGGTGCAGCCACGAGAGAGAACCATAACTTCCTCTTCAAGCTGAATCCACCGGCAAAACCCTGGAAGATCGCAACGACAACGATAATCATCCACACCGATTTTGGAACGCGGTTTTCAAATGCAGACAGTCTTTTCTCGGATACGTCAATGGTTTCATTCAGAGTCAGTATGTATGTCGCAATGACGGCCGTCTGGCTCTTCTGTGTGACCCCGACAACCTGTTGCCAGAGTTGCGTTTGAAGAGCCTTGGTGGGCTGCAATGACTGCTCTGGTCCCGTCGTGGCGAAATTTTCCCGAACTACCGCGTACTGACGCAACAACTCCAAAGACTTGCTGCGCTCGGGTTCCGGCAACATTTCCGCTCGCAACATGGTTGTTCCGATTGCGTTGGCTTCGTCGATGACAAGCTGTCTTCTCTCGTCGAACCGAGGCAGGGCCATGGCCACGGTGAACCCCAGCAGCAGTCCCAATAGAACGAAGAGTCCCTCGCGCAGGCTGTTGATCTGCTCGTGATGGTGGGTGTCCTCATTGATGCGGCTGACCGTCGCCAGCCTGAAGCCGGCCAAGGACGACGCGAACAGGACGAGGGCCACCACCAAGAATAAAAGCCACGGTGCGTTGAGAAGAAAATCCATGCTCGGGCCACTCCTTTTTCAGCGTCTCGGATCTCGAAGTATCCAGACCAGGGTTTAAAGGTCTTGGGTCGAAGCGATCCGATTATGGCTCTCACCCTTTGGAGAGCGCAAGGCGAAGTCATTTTTCTGATCCACTGTTTACCTCACGGACGTGCGTCGCCCTGATTGAGAGTTGTTATTGGCTTCTGCCGACGATATCCCTTTGAGACGGCTGTAGCATCTAAAGGTGTCTTCAGACCTTTCGCCCGGGGCGATAAATTAATCAAAGGGGAGCAACCAATGAAAGCCGCTATCCTCAATTCTCCGCAAGACATTTTGAAACGTGCTCTTCAGATCGTCGACGTACCTCGACCGGAGCCCCTGGCCGGCCACGTTCTCCTGCGTGTGCGTGCGTGTGGCGTTTGCCGGACCGACCTGCATATCGTCGAAGGCGAATTACCGCCGCGTCGCAGCAAGCTAATCCCGGGTCATCAAATCGTAGGTGACATCATCGACGGGGCTACGGCGGAGTTTCCGATTGGAACTCGCGTAGGCGTGTCGTGGATTGGTGGAATCGATGGCACCTGCTGGTATTGCAAGAAGAATATGGAGAACCTTTGCGATGCTCCCGTCTTCACCGGATACACGGTCAACGGCGGCTATGCCGAGTACGCACTCGCACGCTCTGATTTCGTATTTGCACTGCCTTCCGCGCTTGATGATTTGCAAGCGGCTCCTCTTTTATGTGCCGGCATCATCGGCTTTCGCAGCCTTCGCGTTGCTGGCGTAGAGGAGGGTGAGCGAGTAGGTTTATTCGGCTTCGGAGCCTCGGCGCATCTGGCCATCGCGGTTCTTCGGGCGTGGAAATGCGAGGTCTACGTTTCCACCCGCGGCGATTCGCATCGAGAACTGGCGAGGTCCCTGGGAGCTACATGGGTTGGCACCGAAGCTGACAAACCGCCGGTCGAACTCGACCGGGCGATCACTTTTGCACCGAGCGGAGACGTGGTGATTGCCGCACTGACCAGCCTGCGCAAAGGCGGGGTTGTGGCGATCAACGCGATTCACCTGGACCGTATTCCGGAGTTCAACTATGATCGACTGCTCTGGGGCGAGCGTCAGCTCCGGAGTGTCGCGAATATGACTCGTTCCGATGCTCGGGACTTCCTTCAAATCGCTGCCGCCATAAATCTTCGACCCAAGATCACCGTCTTCCCGCTGGATCAGGCCAACGAGGCTCTGGCTGCGGTGAAAAGCGATTCCATCGATGGCGCAGCCGTTATCCAGCCGACATAGAACTCTCAATGCGTAGAAGGAACTCGTATTCAAATATCGTTTAGGGGGTGGCAACGTGCTTCGAGGTCATGGGAGTGCCGCAGCCTTCTGCGTAGCTTTACTTGCCCTAAGTTCATGGAACTGTTTCGCTCAGACTTCCACGCAACCTTGGACGAACAATCATCTTTCACCGGACGAGCGGGCTTCTCTGGTTGTAAAGGCGATGACGCTCGACGAGAAAATCCAACTCGTTCACGGAAGCATGGCCATGCTTGGCCGGAAAATCCCGGGAGCCCTCGGGGGTGATGGGTTTGTACCTGGAATTCCACGCTTGGGAATCCCCGATCTCAACCTGATCGGCGCGGGCGTCGGCATCACTAATCTCGGGAAGCGCACAAACGGCCAGGCCACCGCCCTTCCCGCATCGCTCGCCGAAACTGCAACCTGGGATCCAAAACTCGCCTATGAATTCGGAACGGTTATCGGCCGAGAAACGCGCGACCAGGGTTTCAACGTCTCGCTGGGCGGCGGCAACGACATCATGCGAGAACCACGCAATGGGCGCAATTTCGAGTACCACGGCGAAGACCCGATCCTCGCGGGCAAGATCATTGGGCAGGAATTGAAGGCTATTCAGGATCAGGGCGTGATCGCCGATATCAAACACTACGCGCTCAACTGCCAGGAAACCGATCGCATGGGGGTCAGCTCCAATCTCGACCAGCGTTCCATGCGCGAGCTTGATCTGCTTGCGTTCGAAATTGGCATCAAGGACTCCGGCGTTGGCACGGTGATGTGCGCCTACAACCGCGTGAATGGCGTTTACAGCTGCGAGAACGATTATCTTTTAAACCAGGTGCTGAAGAAAGATTGGGGCTTTCAGGGCTGGGTGATGTCAGATTGGGGCGCAACCCACAGCACGGTGAAGGCTGCCACGGCAGGTTTAGACCAGGAATTTTTCCAGAACAAATACTTTTCCGCACCGCTTAAGATCGCGGTGGAGAACGGCGAAGTTCCCGTGTCGCGACTCGACGACATGGTCCATCGCATCCTGCGCACGATGTTTGCTTTCGGAGTCATCGACAATCCCCCAGTGATCAAGCCAATCGATGCCGAAGCAGACTCAGCCGTGGCGCAACGGGTAGAGGAGCAAGGCGCGGTTCTGCTGCGGAACGAAGAAAATCAATTGCCTCTGAAGCCGTCAAGTCTTCACTCGATCGCTGTAATCGGATCGCACGCCGACGCAGGCGTGCTCTCAGGCGGCGGATCGGCCCAGGTGGAACCAGTTGGCGGAAACGCGGTCCCGCCCAAGGAAATCCCGCCGGGCCCTAACGGTTTCCTGGCAGTGTTGGTATGGGATCCTTCGTCACCGCTGCGCGCAATCCGCGCTAAGGCGCCGAATGCCAAGGTCAACTATGATGACGGAACCGATTTTCCGGCCGCAGCTAAGCTAGCCGCCGGTTCCGACGTCGCCGTCGTTTTCGTCTATCAACACACTCACGAAGGCGCTGACTTGGAGAATCTTTCTCTACCGGATCATCAGGACGAACTGGTTAAGCAAGTTGCGGCCGCGAATCCTCACACCATCGTCGTGCTGGAAAACGGAGATCCCGTTCTCATGCCGTGGCTAAATAGCGTGAAGGCCGTTTTGGAATCCTGGTATCCCGGCCAGCGCGGCGGGGAAGCAATTGCGAATATTCTTTTTGGCGATGTAAATCCTTCCGGCAAACTGCCGATTTCGTTCCCCAAGAGTGAAGCTGACCTGCCGCATTTGACCATCCCATCACCGCCCCCGTCGAATCAGCCAGCGAGCGAAGAGTTGCTGCCGACCCCGGTCTTCATCGATGCCAACTACACTGAGGGTCTGAAGGTTGGTTATCGCTGGTACGACGCCGAAAACAAAGACCCGCTTTTTCCATTCGGATTCGGACTTTCGTACACCAGCTTTTCATATTCTCAACTCAAGGTGGCATCGGGCAAGACGGTGCAAGTGAGTTTCGTGGTCAAGAATACCGGTTCGCGCGCCGGAGCCGAAGTGTCCGAAGTCTATCTCGGGCTGCCAGCGAGCGCGAATGAACCGCCGAAGCGACTGGTGGCCTGGGAAAAAGTCCAACTTGATCCGGGCCAGAGCCGTACGGTAACGGTTTCGCTCGAACCGAAATCCATGTCCGTATTCAACGTCGAGAAGGACGCATGGGATCTCCTTCCCGGGGATTATCTCGTTTTTGCAGGAGGATCGTCTCGGCACACACCGCTGACTGCCACCCTGCATATACCCGCGGAGAGCAATAAACCTTGATCGAAAGGGTGCCGTCGCCGAGCCGAGGATTAGTTGTTCTAGCAGCTTGCCCGAGAGTCCGGCTGCAACCCCGGGGGAACGCGCAATGCTGAGCCTTCCGTCAGAACCACCGACCGCTCGATCAGGTTCTCCAATTGCCTGACGTTGCCCGGCCAATCGGAATTCGTGAGGAAGCTGAGAGTCTCGGCCGGAATCGTGTCTATGTGTTTGTTCAGCCGGCGGGCAAACCTCTGCATGAAATAGCGAACCAGCAAGGGAATGTCGTCGCGTCGCTCGCGCAGAGCCGGCACCGGGACAGGAAATACATTCAGCCGGTCGTATAGATCGCCCCGAAACATTTCTTGTGCCACGCGTTCACCCAGGTCGTGTTGGGTGGTCGCGATTACGCGTACATTCACCCCGATGCTGGATGTGCCGCCCAGTCGGGCGGCCTCCCGGCGATCGAGCAACCGAAGTACCTTGGCCTGAAGATCTAGCGAGAGATGTGCGATTTCATGTAGGAAGAGAGTCCCTCCGTTTGCCAGTTCGACGTAGCCGAATTTTTTTCTCTCGTCTTGGCCTTCGTTTTCCAGGCCGAAAACGTGTCTCTCCAGCACCCCGGCGGCGCTCGGCTCCGCCGTGCAGTTAACTTTCACGAAACTCTGGTTTTTTCGCACGCTAATACGGTGAATGGCGCGAGCGATCAACTCTTTGCCCGATCCGCCTTCACCCAGAATCAGCACAGGCGCGTCGCTGCCCGCCACTTTCATGGCGAGCTTCAGCATCCGCTTCAGCGCTTTGCTGTCACCTACAATCTCTTCAAAGCCGTCTTCCGGGCGGTAATCTTCCATAGAGATCCAAGACGCCTGCCAGTTGGAAAAGTTGATTTCTTGATGGGCCATGGCACACCTGCAGTTTCTGATAACTAATCTCTCGCCCTTCGGTCGTCAAAGGTAGCATCGCGAATCCTTACGAATCCATATCGCGTTCGCGCGGACAAGTTCTACTTTCGCGAAGAAGAACTTTACGTAGGTTTAGGGCATAGCCACAGAATCAAGGCCGAACCGAGACATCCGCAGCAAGAAGAAACTCTTGACAACTCAAGGTTTAGGTGTAAATTAACGGCACATTCTGTGAGCAACCAGTAATTCGCGTTCCCGGATCGAAGGGACATCTGAAGCAGAGTTGGGGCTGTACCGCACGGTTGCCGCGAGGGGGAGAATGGCTTCGGAACCATGTCAGCATTCCAATAGGGTCAGCGGTTTGGTGAGGTTAGACTTTGCTCGAAAAGATGCTCCTGAAGGCCCAATGTATTCAGGGGCAGTCTCCGCGAGCGTATGTGAAGATTGCGGGCACATCGAACTGTACGCGAAGATTCATCACCTGCTGTGTGATTGGCTGGGACAAGCGTGAAGTCACAGCTCATGATCACTGAGTAGAGATTCTGGAGCTTGCCTTCGGAGTCTGATTCGCAGCGGTGAATCTTCCGTCAAAGCCACAGATTTCGGCACAGTGGTTCGGTGGTTCGCACTCAAGTGAGTCTCTCCCAAACTGGCGTGGGAGATTTGTCTTGACGATCCCCGCAACTGCGCCGGCGGCCGACCACGACGACCATCTTCAGGCCGCGCTCCCTGTGTTGATCGCCCTTTCCGCTTCCTGCGTCGCACGGCGCATTGCCACCGCCGCATCTGCGTTGCGTTTAAGTGCCGTCGCGCGGTTCCTACTTCTGACATCGACGCTTTGGGTTCCGTGCTTGCGATGATCCCGCGGCCACATCTCGGAGCCAGAAAGGAGTTGTCCCTCTGGGCACGCGCACTGGTGGGAGTGCTGGCGATCAAGGCCATGGCTTCGCTCGTCCCGAATCCTGGCTTTGCTTTGGTTGCATACAACACTGTTGTCTACTTCCTGTTGCTCTTGCTCGCGACCACCTTCGCCCTGCAGAACGCGGCTCATGACACCAACCGAAGCCGCCTATTTTGGATATTCATGGCTGGCGGCTTCGCGCTGTGGGCGTTCGACCAGGGGCTGTACGTGTACTACGGGATTGGATTGCGCGCAGATGTCCCCGACAACTCGATTGCCGATCCGGCTTTATTTCTTCACGTTGTGCCTCTCATGGCCGCAGTCGCGATGCAACCGCATCTGTGCCGGCCCGATCAGAAACCATCGCGAGCGACTTTAGACTTCCTTCTACTGTTGTTTTTTTGGGTATTCCTCTACGCCTTTGTGCTCTTTCCGTACCAGTACCTGTTCGCGAATGCCAGCATATATAACCCACGATTCACGGCCTTCTATGCGATAGAAAATGCCACACTGGCTTTGGCTCTGGGCATCTTGACTCTTCGCGCGCAACCGTCCTGGAGACCTGCCTACCTTCATTTGTTCGGTGCCTCGGCCCTGTACGGGGTAAGTTCCACGTTAGCGAATATCGCTATTGATTCGGGATGGCAGTATAACGGGAGCGTCTACTCCCTGGCTCAGACAGCTGCTGTTTGCTGGTTCGTCTGGGTGCCCCTGAGTGCGAGGCAGCTGCCGTTGTCTGAAGCAAGGCCGGCCGAAACGGATCGGGCCAGCACCGGGTTCCTTTCACTGCTGGGGAAGATGGCGGTGATTGCAATCCCCTTGATCGGTATGTTAGAGCTGTTCAAGGGTCATGAGCTTCCGGCCATACGTACATTTCGTTTGGCAGTCGTGCTGGCTTCCGTCTTATTCCTGACTGCCGCGGTCTTCGTTAAGGAACGCTTTGCCAAGCGCGATCTGGTCCTCGACTCTCGCACGAGCAAGTTACAGAAGAGATTGTCGGAGGCTGCTCTGGTTAGCAGTGAAGATCGCTACCGCGACCTCGTGGAAGCACTTCCCGATGCAATTTTCGTAGTCCAAGAAGAGCAAATCGTTTTTGTCAATCCCTGTGCCTTGAGTTTGTTGGGGGCGCAACGACCGGAGCAAGTGGTTGGCAAGAAGCTTTCCGAGATTGTTCATCCCAGCTCACTGGAATCCATCCGGAGTCGCATTCGCAGCTCCAGAGACGCCCAGGTTGCCGCACCTCCGGTGGAACAGGTCCTTCTCGCTCTCGATGGCTCACCCGTGGAAATAGAGTCAGCCTCGATTCCGATAACTTGGAAAGGATCGCCAGCAATCGAAAAAATCGCACGCGACATCAGGCAGCGGAAACGAACCGAGGCGAAGCTGCAGGAATACGAAAAAGCCCTTGAAGGGCTTGAAGAGATGATCGTGGTGGTTGACCGGGAATATCGCTGCGTGCTCGTCAATCGTGCGTACTTGAACTATCGAGGCATGGAACGAGAACAAGTGATAGGCCATTCGGCGGAAGAACTTGCCGAAGGGGACATCTTTGAGACGATTGTGAAGAAAAAGCTGGATGAATGTTTCGAGGGCAAGGTCGTTACCTACGAGCTGAAGTACAGATATCCCCGGCTCGGCGAACGGGAACTGCTGGTTACCTACTTCCCCATTGAAGGCCCAGATGGCATCGATCGTGTCGTTTCAGTTCTGCAGGACGTCACCGAACGGAAAAAAGCCCATGAGGAATTGCTGTTGCTAAAGAATGAATTGGCTGCCGAGCTGGCATCGATGACCCGTCTTCACGAATGGAGCACGCGGTTGATGGCGAGCGCCGAACTCCAGCCCCTACTGGAGGAAATCCTCCATGCCACGATCGAACTGCAAAACGCTGACTTTGGCAACGTCCAACTCTACAGCCCGCAGAGCCGGACATTGCAAATGGTGGCCCAGCACGGCTTTCAACAGGACTTCCTAGATCGATTCCGTGAAGTACGCGACGACAGTGCCACTTGCGGCCGAGCTCTGCGGCGGGGGTCGCGCGTCATCGTTGAGGACATCCAAACCGATGCCGCCTATGAGCAGTATCGGCAGATCGCTGCCTCCGTCGGTTTTCGCGCAGTGCAGTCTACGCCTCTGTTCGGTCGGAGCGGTCAGCCGCTGGGTGTCATTTCCACTCACTTCCGCTCCCCCCATTGCCCGTCAGAACGCGAACTGCGCTTAACCGATCTCTATGCCCGACAGGCTGCGGAACTGGTCGAGATCAAGCAAGCCGAGACAAGGCTTCGAGAATACGAAAAAGTCGTGGAAGGCTTGGAAGAGATGATCGTGGTGGTTGATCGCGAATACCGCTACGTCCTCGCCAACCGTTCTTTCCTGACACACAGAGGCGTGGAGAGAGAGGATCTCATTGGTCGTCCATCCCGGGAGATGTTGAACGAGGGCGTCTTTGATGCGGTGATCAAGGAAAAATTAGACGAGTGTTTCCAGGGTAAAGTCGTCAAATACGAACTGGCATACAAATATCCGAAGCTGGGCGAGAGGAACATATCGATCTCATATTTTCCCATCGAAGGCCTTGACGGGGTCGACCATGTAGCGTGCGTAATTCAGGACATCACCGAGCGCAAGCGCGCGGAAGGAGCGCTCCAGCGTAGCGAAGCCGAGGCCCGTGCCCGGGCGGAAGAATTGGAGGCCATTCTGGACGCCGTGCCAGGCATGGCTCTCATTTCCCAAGATCCGCAGGGCCGCAGGATCACCGGCAGCCGTGTTGCTTACGAGTTACTGCGGCTGCCGTATGGCGTCAATATTTCCAAGTCTGCGCCCGAAGGGGAAAGGCCATCGAATTTCCGCATCGTCAAGGATGGAACCGAATTTCCACCCAGCGAGTTGCCAGTTCAGAAGGCCGCGGCAACAGGACAGGTGATCCGCGAATCCGAAATCACTCTGGTATTCGACGATGGAACCACGCGCGAAATGTTAGGCAATGCCGCTCCACTCCTGGACGAGGCTGGACTGGTCCGGGGAGCCGTGGGCGTTTTTGTCGACATCAGCGAACGCAAACGCGCGGAGGAATCGTTGAGACTCTTCCGCATGTTGGCAGACCAATCTACCGACGCCATCGAAGTGGTCGACCCGGAAACGTTGCGCTTTATCGACATCAATGACAGAGCCTGTGTCGATCTGGATTACACGCGCGAAGAACTGCTGTCGATGAAGGTTTACGATATCGATCCCAATGTCGACGAGTCTCGCCACGCAAAGGTGCTTGACGATTTGCGAGCTTCGGGATCTGTAATTATCGAGAGCCTTCACCGGCGCAAGGACGGAACGACTTTCCCGGTAGAAGTCAGCATCAAGCAGGTGACGCTTGATCGAACTTACATGATCGCCGTGGCTCGCGACATCACCGAACGCAAGCGGACTGAACAAGCACTGCAGGAGTCGCGGGCCGCTCTGACCCGCGTAGCTCGAATCGCGACCATGGGTGAGTTGACTGCATCAATCGCGCACGAGATCAATCAGCCCCTCGCCGCCGTGGTCACGAATGCAAGTGCATCCCTACACTGGCTCGCCACACAGCCGCCTGATCTGGCCGAAGCCCGCCAGGCAATGGCCGGTGCAATGCAAGAAGCGAATCGGGCTAGCAGCGTTGTCGGAAGAATTCGAACTCTGTTAAACAAGGCGAGTCCCGAAATGCGTCCGCTGGATGTGAATGAACTGATCCGGGAGGTGTTGGACCTTACCCATAACCAACTTCTGACCAGCGGTGTTGCCGTACACACGGAACTAGCGTCCGACATTCCCACCGTGTTCGGCGACCGGGTTCAGGTGCAGCAAGTAATGCTGAACCTGATCATGAACGCCATCGACGCCATGACTGCGATCAGTGGCCGGCCCCGAACGCTGCTCATTAAGTCAGCAAAGGACGCCGAAGGTGTCCTCGTTCAGGTCGAGGATTCGGGCCAGGGAATCGATCCGGAGCAATTGCCTCGTATCTTTGACTCTTTCTACACCACCAAGCCCCAGGGGATTGGCATGGGACTGTCGATCAGCCGCTCAATTATCGAAGCTCATGACGGCCGCCTGTGGGCCAGCCCAGGCACCGCACGCGGTGCGGTTTTTCAATTCATCTTGCCCATTGCAGACGGTGGCGCATGAGTGAACCAAATTCCATCGTATTTGTTGTTGATGACGATGCATCGCTCCGCGACGCACTGAAGAGCCTGATTCGCTCGGTGGGTTTGCAAGTCGAACTCTTCGGCTCGGCACAGGAGTTTCTGCAAAGGAAAGGGCCGAATGTGCCCAGTTGCCTGGTCCTCGATATCAGATTGCCGGGCACCAGTGGGCTTGATTTCCAGCGCAAACTAACGGAAGCCAACATTTTTATTCCAATCATCTTTATTACCGGCCACGGGGATATTCCGATGTCGGTCCGGGCCATGAAAGCCGGAGCTGTCGAGTTCCTCACCAAACCGTTCCGCGATCAGGATCTGCTGGATGCGATTCATACCGGGCTGGAACGCGACCGAGCCAGACGCCGGCGAGAGTCGGAAATTGCTACTCTCCGCGAACGTTTTGAATGGCTCACTCCGCGTGAGCGCGAAGTGTTGCCACTGGTAGTTTCCGGCCTTCCCAACAAGCAGATTGCGGCCGAAATCGGAACCAGCGAAACCACAGTTAAGGTTCACCGTAGCCAGCTTATGAGAAAGATGGGTGCGAGTTCCTTGCCGGAGTTGGTAAGAATGGCGGAGAGACTGACTATGCCTACGCCGAAATCCTGAACTTTCGCAAGTTCAATGTACGAAGGTAAAGGTAACCTTCACGAATGACCAATACATTCGTCCATCAGTGCAATTCCTTTTCCTCGCAGGAGAGTAGCAGAATATTTCAATCGATAACGGGGCTTTTTCAAAAGAAGCATTGTGCCCGTCTTCCGGCCCGCCGAACCCCTCACGGCGGGCTGTTTCATTGCTAAAGTTTCGCAGATAGTTTGCATTAACAGATTCGTTGCTTCCCTGGCTTGAATCGTAACCCCAGTTTTTGTTATAACCAGAAATACGAGTTGCCAGTGGGGTCTGAAGCGGGGCCGCCAATGAGTCTGAAGCGCGGTAGCTTCGAGTAGGCTAGTCGAGACGAGCAGAGGCGTGATGCGCCTCAGCATGCTGTTGGGGAACCTGTAGTATCGCTCTTGTAAGGCGTTCACGAAAACTGCCTGATTAGTTCTCGCGAACGCAAAACATCGAACCTCCTTGTCCCGAGCTGTGAGGAGTTTCCGGTGCGTTCTGTTCGCAGGTACGATGTGCTCCGCACTCCCCCCGAGCGTAAGCAGCAGGGGGAACTCGCGTTCTGCCCGAGTTTGCCGTCCCCGAATGGCAGTCCTGCCATTCGGCCCATCCCATCAAGCTTTTACAAGTCCGCAAACGCCGGAGGAAGATAATGGCGACGAACCTAATTAACATCGAAAATGACCAAGAAATTAAACAGCGGTTAGCGGCGGAACGCGCCCGATTGCGCAAGATCGCCGGGTTGGATCAGCCCGAACACTTCCACCGGCCGGTGGAAAGGGCCTTCACTGCGGAGGAGCGCAGCAAAGTCACAATATTGTTCGGAGGCTTTACCTGGAAGCACGAGGATTTGATCCGTGCCGTCTTCCAGGGCTGCGGCTATCGCTGCGAGAAGTTGCCGGTACCCGACGTCCCCGCATTCCAGATCGGCAAGGAATACGGGAATAACGGACAGTGCAATCCGACCTATTTCACCGTCGGAAACCTGGTGCAGTACTTACAATTCCTGGAGAAAGAAGGCGTCTCGCGCCGCAATATTCTGGACAATTACGTCTTCTTCACCGCTGGTTCCTGTGGACCTTGCCGCTTCGGCATGTATGAAGCCGAGTACCGCTTCGCTTTGAAAAATGCCGGTTTTGACGGTTTCCGCGTGCTGCTATTCAAAGACAGCGACGGCATCAAAGCTGCGTCAGGCGAGCCCGGACTGAAGTTCACCATCGACTTTGGATTCGGCATGTTGAACGCCATGCACCTCGGTGATGTCATCAACGATTTGATTTATCAGATCCGTCCCTTCGAAGTAAGTAAAGGCGAGACCGATCGCGTGTTCCATGAAGCAGTCGATGGATTGTGCGAAGACCTGCGGAACCGCGATTCGTTCGAGATCGAGGAACGGGCTCCGGAGTGGGCGAAGCCCAAATTCAAGAGCAACAAGATTCTGCGAAACACTTTTAACGTCTTCGGCAAATGGCACGAGCACATGTGGGGCAAGGATTATCTCAACGCCCTGGCTTCTGCTCGCGACAAGATGAATCGCATTGAAGTCGACCGCACCAAAGTGAAGCCGGTGGTCAAAATCACGGGCGAATTCTGGGCGCAGATCACCGAAGGCGACGGCAACTTCCATATGTTCGACTTCCTGGAGCGCGAAGGCGCGCAGGTTGTCGTGGAACCGATCGCGACTTGGGTCGCGTATCTGATGTATCAGGCTAAAGCACACGCCAAAGCGAAATGGCCGGTAAACCGTCCGCATCGCAATCCTGAATGGTACGAAGCGAAGAAGCAGATGGCGAACTACTTCGGCTTGCAGAAAAAGCTATGGGGCATTGGCGCCGGCGAGCGTATGTGGAATTTCTTCTACCACCGGACGATCAAGAACATGGGCGGCATCACTCACCATCTCGTCCCGCAAACCGACCTGGCTGAGATGGCCCATCCTTTCTACAACCAATTTGCACGCGGCGGAGAAGGCCATCTCGAAGTCGGCAAGAACGTTTACTACACCGTGCATCGCCTCTGTCACATGGTGTTGGCGCTCAAGCCCTTCGGCTGTATGCCCTCGTCGCAATCCGATGGCGTGCAATCGGCGGTGATCAACAAGTTTAAAGAAATGATTTTCCTGCCCATCGAAACCTCGGGCGAGGGCGAAGTCAACGCCCACAGCCGCGTACAAATGGCGCTGGGCGAGGCCAAAGTAAAGGCCAAGACCGAATTCGAGCAGTGTTTGAAATTCACCGGCAAGACTATGGAGGAGATCCGCGAATACATTGCCGAGCATCCGGAGCTGCGCCGGCCCTTCTATCACGTCCCGCATCGTGAAGGCGTTACGGGAACGGCAGCCCAGTTCGTGCTGCACGTGAGCGATCGCATGGATAAGAGCACGCGACTTTGGAAGCGGGCGCGCGTTCCTGGGATCGCAGTACCAAACGCCGCGTAGTCGTGGAAAAGACCGCCGTCTTGCTTGCAATGCACCTCGCGGCAAGGCGGCGGTCACCACCATTCAATTCGCTTCTTGCCACCGATTGGAGATGAAATGCACGACCATCTGGGCCAGCAACCGAAGCCGCAGTTATTTCACATCGCTCCCGCGCCTACGCAACGGCCGCACGACCATCACACGGAATTCATGGTTGGACTCGACGTGGGCTCGACGACAGTCAAGGCAGTCGTCGTTGACGCGGCCACCGACAAGGCTTTGTGGCAAGACTATCAGCGGCATGAAACGAAACAACCGGAGAAGACGCTGGAATTCCTGCGTCGCATCGAGAAGGAAGTTGGCATCAATCGCCACAATACCCGCATGTTCATGACCGGCTCAGGCGGCGGAGGGATTGCCGAGCAGATCGGCGCCAAATTCGTGCAGGAAGTCACCGCAGTCTCTCTCGCGGTTGAGAAGATGCATCCCGAAGTGTATTCGGTGATCGAACTCGGTGGTCAGGATGCAAAAATTATCGTCTTTAAAGACGACGATGAGACCGGGCGCAAAAAGAAAATCCCGTCGATGAACGATAAGTGCGCCGGCGGCACTGGCGCAGTGATCGACAAAATCAACGCGAAGTTGAAAATTCCCGTCGCCGAGCTTGCCCTGCAGGGCTATCACGGAATCAAACTGCACAAAGTTGCGGGCAAGTGCGGTGTGTTCGCCGAAACCGACATCAACAGCCTACAAAAAGTGGGAACGCCGCCGGATGAATTAATGGCTTCCCTATTTGAAGCAATCGTACTGCAGAACCTGAGCGTGCTCACTCGCGGCCACACACTTCGCCCGCACGTGTTATTGCTCGGTGGTCCGAACAGCTTTATCAAAGGCATGCGCGAGGCTTGGCAGGCAAATATTCCCCGCATGTGGCAGGAGCGCAAGGTCGCGATTCCTGACGGCGCGAAGCCGGAGGACCTGATTAAAGTTCCGCAAAACGCGCAATACTTTGCTGCCCTGGGATCGATTGAATTCGGCAAGAGCGAAGAAGACTGCGTCGGCTGCTACCAGGGATACGAAAAGTTGCTGCATTACATCGACTATGGACGGCAGGAAGAAAAGGCCAAAGCTGGAGCCAAAGGACTGACCACCGATGAAAAGGAGTTGGACAACTTCAAGGTCGACTATCGTCGCAAGAAGTTTGTGCCAGCGACCTTCCCCGCCCATAAGACGGTTGGCGGATTTATCGGCATTGACGGTGGCTCCACTTCTACCAAAGCCGTTCTACTCGACGAGAAGGGCGACATTCTCTGCAAGTCATACCAGCTCTCGAACGGCAATCCGATCCAGGACACGATTGAAATGTTCGAGAATTTGCGCGGCCAGGTGGAAGCGCAAAATGCAAAGTTAGAAGTTCTAGGCGTGGCGACAACGGGCTACGCGAAGGACATTCTGAAAGACGTCCTGCACGCTGACGTGGCCTTGGTGGAAACAGTGGCCCACACCGAATCAGCGCTCAAGTTTTATGAAGATCCTCATGTCATCGTCGACGTAGGCGGGCAAGACATCAAGATCATCATTCTTCACAACGGACGCGTAAAAGACTTCAAACTCAACACGCAATGCTCGGCCGGCAACGGATATTTCCTGCAGTCGACCGCTGAAGGGTTCGGCCTGAGCGTGGAGCAATACGCCGATCTGGCTTTTTCTGCTACATCGATGCCGGTTTTCGGCTATGGTTGCGCAGTGTTCATGCAGTCCGACATTGTGAACTTCCAGCGCCAGGGCTGGCGCGCCGAGGAAATTCTCGCAGGCCTCGCGGCCGTGCTTCCGAAGAACGTTTTCCTGTATGTGGCCAGCATTCCAAATCTCGCGGCACTGGGCACGCGCTTCGTTCTGCAGGGCGGAACGCAGAACAACATGGCGGTTGTTAAAGCTGAAGTCGACTTCATCCAGAACAGCTTCCGGGCCGCCGGTAAAAAGCCCGAAATCATCGTCCACGAATTCTGCGGCGAGTCCGGAGCCATCGGGGCTGCGGTTGAATCTGTTCGCCTGTGGCGCAATGGCCTGCAAACCAGCTTTGTCGGACTGGATGCAGTGCGGAAAATTCAATACCGCACGACTCGCAACGAAGCCACGCGCTGCAATTTCTGCAAGAACAATTGCCTGCGCACGTTCATCGACATTCGAACCGCTCCCAAAGATGACCTGAGCATCATTCCAATTCAGAAGGTCACGAAGGTTCCCTTGATGCACGGCGAACAGCGATTGATCATCGCGACCTGCGAAAAAGGTCTGGTCGAAGATGTCAACGACATGAAGGAGATCAAAGCCGGTATCGACGAGATCAAAGACAAATATCCGAACTTCGTAGACTTCGCTGCCCGCGAAGTTTTCCGCCCCGTAAATCCGAAACCCGTGACCGATCCGATTCCGGTCATGAAATTCTGGAACAAGTCGGCGAAAGAGCGCGTTCCGCTCATGGAAGGGCGCAAGAAGCTTCGCGTCGGCATTCCGCGCGTGCTGAACATCTACACCTATGCGCCGCTCTTCAACGGATACCTTGAGAGCCTGGGCGTACAACCGGAAAACATCATCTACTCCGATTACACCAGCTCCGAGCTCTACCGCGCGGGCGCGAGCCGCGGTGCGATCGACCCATGCTTCCCTGCCAAGATCGGTATTTCACACGTCTACAATTTGATTCAGGAAAAACATCGCAAGAAGCCCTTGGACGTCATTTTCTTCCCGATGTATGACGTGCTGACATCACCGCTGGTCAAGATCGTCGGTGCGAACGCATGCCCCACCGTCACTGCAACGCCCGAAACCGTGAAAGCAGCCTTCACCAAGGAGAACGACGTTTTCGCCGAAAACAACGTGAAGTATGTCGATCCCATCCTGAACTTTGCCGATCGCAAACTGTTCGCCCATCAAATGTTGCAAGCCTGGCAGCCGATCCTCGGATTGTCGCTAGAAGAAAACGATCGCGCCGTCGAGGTCGGCTTTAAAGCGCTCACCGATTACGAAACCAGTATTCGCAACCGTGCGCGCCAAGTGATGGACCAACTGGAACGCGAAGATCGCATTGGCATCGTGATGCTGGGCCGCCCCTATCACCACGATCCGGGTCTCAATCACGAAATTATGGAGGAGTTCCAGAAGCTCGGCTATCCGATCTTTTCTCAGAACACGCTGCCTCTCGACGAAGATTTGCTGGAACGCCTGTTCGGCGACGAAGTTCGCGCTGGAGTGATCAGTCATCCTCTCGACATCACCGACGCGTGGAAGAATTCCTACTCCTGCAGCACCAACCACAAAGTCTGGGCGGCAAAGTTTACCGCTCGCCATCCCAACCTGGTTGCGCTCGAAATTTCCAGTTTCAAGTGCGGCCACGACGCGCCAATCTATGGAGTCGTCGAAGGCATTATCGAGCAGTCGGGCACACCGTATTTCTGCTTCAAGGATCTGGACGAAAATAAGCCTTCCGGCTCAATCCGCATCCGGGTCGAGACCATCGATTACTTCCTGCGCCGTTACCGCGAAGAGGTCATCAAGAAGCGCAAGGCCAACGAGGAGATCGAAGCACAGTTGGCAGCTTTGGAAGAACAACTCCGAGGCCAATTCGAGCAGGAAGAGCAAGGCATGGCCGCCGACTGAGGCGTGTAGCAACTTTATAGAAAACCCTCCGGCGGATCATCGTTCGTGATTGATCCGCCTCATTTCTTTTCAATCATCGACCAGATCCCATTGTTTAGAACAAAACGCTGTTAGGATTGAAACAGCCTCCACTGGAAATATTTTTCCGCGCTATGCTCGCTGTCCGCGACAATCTGGCCGAATGTTTCGACGCCCTGCGCGCCCACAAGCTGCGCGCCTCTCTGACTATGCTGGGCCTGACCATGGGCGTCGCCACGCTCATCACGGTCATGACCCTGGTGCAAGGGGCAAACGTTTATGTTGAACAGAAGATTGCGAATCTGGGCACGAATGTTTTTCAAATCGCGCGCACTCCATTCGCGGTGACCGACTTCAACATCGTCATCAAGGCTCTGAAATACAGGAAGATTGAGCTCGACGACATGCAAGCCATTGCGGATCGATGCAGGGCATGCGATGTGGTCGGCGCCACGGCGAGCAGCACCGTGCGAGTGCGATATGGCGACAAGGAGGTCACAGATGTAAATCTTGCCGGCCAAACCGCGACCATGGCCGACATTGACACCCGCACCGTCGAGCGCGGCCGCTATTTCACCGCTTCCGAAGCCGATCATCGCGCCAACGTCTGCCTGATCGGCGACACGCTGGTCCAGCAGTTGTTTCTCGGCGTCGATCCCATGGGCAAGACCATGCGCATTGGCAACGATGAATTCACCGTGATCGGCACGATGGAGAAAATCGGCAGCGTGCTGGGCCAGGATCAAGACAATTTCGTCATGGTCCCACTCTCGAATTTTCTCCGCATGCAGGGAGCGCACACCAGCCTCACTATCAACGTCAAGACCAGCGCGACGAAGTTTGAACCGGCACAAGATCAGGCGCAGCTCACCTTGCGCGGACGGCATCATCTCGCTCCGAACATGGAAGACGACTTCTTCATCGGCACCAAGGAAAGTTACATGGCCTTGTGGCGCAGCATCAGTTCAGCATTTTTTGCTGTGTTCATTATGGTCAGCGTGATCTCGGTTGTAGTCGGCGGCATCGTCATCATGAACGTGATGCTGGTGAGCGTAACCGCGCGGCGCAGGGAAATCGGCGTACGCCTCGCGGTAGGCGCGACCAGATTTGATATCGTCCGTCAATTCATCGCCGAGAGCGTCACCATGTGCATTGCCGGCGGACTGGTTGGCATCGCCCTCGGATTCGTAGTCGCGATGCTCCTGCGATCGTTCACCCCATTCCCTGCTTCGGTGCAAAGCTGGGTCGCAGTGTTGGGAGTATTTCTCAGCTCGGCCGTCGGATTGTTTTTTGGAATCTATCCTGCTGTCCGCGCGTCCCGGTTGGACCCGATCGTCGCCATGAGGTCTGACTAATGGCGATTATGACCGCTTCGCAGGCACGGGAGAATTGCCTGGCAGCCCTCGAAACGTTGCGCTCGTCCAAGGTGCGCTCCGCGCTGACCGTGCTGGGCATCGTGATCGGCGTCTCTTCCGTGATTTCGATGGCGAGCATTATTCAGGGTCTGAACAAGTTTGTGCAGGATAAAGTCGAGTCTCTGGGCTCGCGCACATATTTTGTCTCGCGCTTCCCGCCCGGCTCCGACCCATCGCGCTGGCCGCAGAGCATCCGCACCCGCAAATACTTCGAATACGATTACGCGGACTTCATCCGGCAAGCTGCTCCCGATGTGCAGACTGTGACCACCTTTGGCACTCGCGGCTTTTTCTTCGGTGACAGCAACCTCATCACCAATGGCAACCGCAGCGTCGAACAGGTCATTGTGCGCGGAGTTGAGCCGCAGTATGCCGAAACAATTCCATTGTTCACGGTGGGCCGCGGCCGATTTATCAGCGCCTTCGATCAGGAGCATGCGCGGCCGGTCGTGGTACTGGGTGCGGCGATCAACGAATCGCTTTTTCCCTACACTGACGCGGTCGGCAAAACTGTGCGAATCAATGGCGAACTCTACGACGTGATCGGCGTCTTTGAGCATGACCCCGGCCTGTTCGTCGGTCCGGGCGTCGACGCGTTCGCGGTCATCCCGCTCAGCAACTTCAAAAAGATGTATCCCGAGGCGAAAGAACTGATCATGGCTTTCACCGTTCCTGAGAACATCAGCCGCCAGACGACGCAGGACGAGGTGATTCAGGCCATGCGCCGTCTCCGCCATATTCCCGCCAACAAAGAAAATGATTTCGAGCTGAGCTCGCCGGACTTCCTCAGCAATCTATGGAATCAGCTTACGGGAGCGCTGGTGATTCTTACCAGTGTGATCAGCTCCATCGGACTGCTGATCGGCGGCATCGGAGTGATGAACATTATGCTTATCTCCGTGACCGAGCGCACGCATGAAATCGGATTACGCAAGGCTATCGGCGCGCGGCGGGTCGATATCCGCCTTCAATTCTTGCTGGAAGCGGTAGTCCTCACGGTGGTGGGCGGTACGATTGGCATTTTGATCGGCGCCGTTGTTTCCACGCTGGTGCGCACTTTTATTCCTTCGATTCCGGCAACGCTCTCGTACGTATGGGTATCAATCGGCTTCACCATTTCCGTCGCAGTCGGCGTGTTCTTTGGTTTTTATCCTGCCAATCTGGCGGCGAACCTGGATCCCATTGTTTGCCTGCGCTACGAATAAAGTCCGCTGCGGAGTTCTTGCCGGGCCGATTAGCTCGTGCAGAAAGGCGCAGAGCCAGATCTTTGGGCGACTGACGCGCTGAATCGCCGAATGGCTAGCGCTCGATCTAACTCCGACCCAACTGAAATTGCTCGAACTTGTGCAACGCGGCTTCCACCAGTTGCCGATGGGCGCGGGACTTCCCACGGCCGATCCAGTGCCAGCGCTGCATCAGAAGTTTTTGCCGCGACCGGTCGGTTTTGAGGTCGAGGGCGGCAACGATCCGATCCCCGATCAGGACTGGGCAAACGAAATATCCAAAGACCCGCTTGTGCTTGGGAACGTAAGCTTCGAAGCGATACTCGTAATCGAAGAAGAGCCGGAGTCGCTTGCGCTGAATGATCAACGGGTCGAAGGGGGACAGGATGTGAACTTGTTCCTGTGCCGGATCAGGGATCGCCTCCGGGGTATCCGGACGAACCCAGTGCAGCCATTGCCCAGCTCCTTCCAGTTGCACGGGTACCAGTTCTTTTCGACGAACTCGCGACTCCAACAGACGCTTCATCGCTGGTTTGCGTGGAGCGTCCAGATGACAGATCGAGTCCACACTCACGATCCCCTGCGATCGCAGGGCACGATCAAGCAGGTAGCTCAAAGTTTCCTTCTCGGTGGCTGCGCGTGGAAGACGGCTCCAACCGAAATGGCGAGTCATGAGTTCGTACGTCTTCAGCATTCCGGCCCGCTGACTAATTGTGACCAAGCCTTTGTAGAAGGCCAGCTCCAGAACGCGCTTGGAAGGCTTGCGGCTGGCCCACGCGTAGTCTTTTTCGACTGGCTCGTCCTCGATGTCGCGGATGGTGAGTGCGCCATGTCTGCGGATGCGCGACAGCACCCTGCGCAGGTCAGCATCTGAAACCGTACCGAACCAGCCGTTACGACGCTGCCACTCCTGGTGCGCCTGGCGCATATCGCGCACATAAAACCGCAGGCTTTCCGTCGGCATGTATGAAAGGGCATGCGTCCAATACTCGAAAACGGTCTTGTCGATGCTCTGTGCCTGTTGCAAATGCTCGCGTCGGTACTGAGGGATGCGCGTGTAGAGGATGTGATGATGGCTGCGCTCGATGACGAAGATGGTGTCAATCTGCAAGTAGCCCAGATGCGCCACCGCGGCCGGCGTGGCCTTCGGGCCGGAGCCGAAAGGTTCGGCTGTGTCCAGGCGCTGGGCATGCATCCAGATTCGGCGGCCTTGGACGGAGGTGAGTTGGATGGGCGAATTCTTCACTAGGGTTCGCGAGTGACTAACAGAATTTTTTCAGCGTAAAAGCCTTATAGATCACGCCGCTTCGGCAGTCAAGAGTGACACTCGTATAGGAAATTCGTTTTCTTCGATTGAATCGCTGCTTGGCTTTCCGTGCAGTTCATCGGTCCTGCTTCTTACTGAAGCTTCCGAGCTGCAATTTATCGTGTGCCGAACTGAAAGACGACTCCGGCTCCATAGCGGAAATTATTCTGCCGATCGCTTGCGCCGTCCGAGAATTTCGTGAGGAAGTATTCCGCTTGAACTGGGCGAATCGCGAAGTGCTGCGAGATTTTATAGTCAAGTCCTCCGCCCACAGTCATCGCGAAGGCGTTCAAGGGAGAGTTATCGATACTTCGCGCTCCCCCCAACAGGACCTGCGCAAACGGCGTCATCTTTCCATGACCGCGAAAATTAACTCGCGGCCCCGCCAGGAAGGAGAGTACTCCGGCATGAAAACCATCGCTGGTGTAATAGCCGCCGAAGTCTCCTACGAGCCCGAGCCAGCGGTTGGCATCGTAGGCGAACTGTCCACTGCCTCCGTTGAAGTTGTACGAGTCGCCAAGGTCGCTGACTCGAACATAGTTGTAGCCCCCGTACACCTCGACTTTCGGTGTTTCATCCTGCGATCTTGCCGGCACTGCGATCAGGAAAATCCCCAGCAGAGCGGCGAGAATACGGACGACTAAGAGAGAAGGATTCTTCTTCGGGCAGAGACGAGATCGTTCCATTCGTCAGTCTTTCGCAACGGACCTTAGCAGATCTTCGGGGGCGACTTTGTCACCAGAATGTAAATTATGCGGCTATCGGCCGAGTCTCCGCAGTTTGCCTCGGTCTTTCACGAAGCAACAGCCTTCTTGGATCCAACCTATTGGTGACTCTTCTGATACTCCGAGGGTACCTTCGCATAGCCGGCGGGCACATTAAAAAGTGTCGGGTCCACCGACGCCGAAGAGAAATTTGTCATCTCCACGGTCGACTCCATCAGCACCGCTGAATTTGGCGGGGCACTTGCCGGAGTTTGCGCAGGCGCCGGTTGCGGCTTCTTCTTGTGAAAGCCGCCAAAACCAAGATTTCCGAGGCTTGAAGCCACCCCGCTGTAACTGCCCATGTGACTGCCAACTTGGTTTTCCGCATTCGACGTCGTGGTATTCGCGGCCGAATTCGCCGCGTTGGTTGCGGCCTGATTGGCGACGTCCCCTGCGCTCGGACCATTCGACGCTGGCAGTGGCGCTTCCGAAGCTGCGGGAAGCGGACTTCCATCGAGAGTTGTTCCCATTCGCATGACCTGCGAAACCGGGACGCCTTTCAGTTTCGACATCTCCTTCGCCATATCGGCCATTCCCGAGCCCATGCCCGGCTGCGATGAGAGCATCTGCGGAGACACCGACGAGGGCATCGCGCCGCTGAAAACCGATCCCATCTTCGAAGCCATTCGGCTATTAAAATCCCGCACTTCGCCATAGCCCGGAATCTCCGGGACCATCCACATATCGTTGGTGATGGCCATGGCGCCGGTCTGTCCTGACTGCTGGTCTTTAGCCTCAGCCGACATTTTAAGAATGGACTCAGACGCTGACAGGCCCGCAACCGGCTTGGTTGCCCCTGTATTCGTAACCGTCACCTTGAACTTCAATTGTGGCGGCGGAGTCGTGCTCGCGGGCTGCGGAGTGGGCGCTTGCTGCGGCTGCGCCTGGGCTTTTTTCACAGCCTCCTCCATCGCCGCTTTCATTTCCTGAAAGGTGACTACCGTATATTGCTTCTTGGCGTGATCCATTCGCGTAATGGTTTCCTGGTCCAGATCGATGACTTCCGTCGAGTCTGGATTGATATGGGCCATGCGATTGCCCTTCACCAAAATCGTGGAATTCGTCGGGTCTGTGATGGAATGGGCCTGCTTGCTGAAGGTGCCGGCAAGCTTTGCCATGCTCACTAGCGAGCCCCCAGTAACCTTGGTGGTTTCGTCGTAGCGAAAGTCGGCGAAACTCAAGGATGGCAAAGCAATGCATAAGCCAAGCACCAAAACGGTTCGAATGTTCATAACGATCTCCTGTCGCTGTTACGCCTGGAATTGAAAAGCCCAAGTTCAAATCCAGATTTAAACCCCAAGCAGTGTACCGCAGAATTGCTGAATTGAGGCTGGCAGAAGCGCTTTTGGAGGCTCGAGTCGACCTCCGTTCGTCGGCTCGCGGAAGAAATGGGTGCCGCACGAACGACGAAAAAATCAAACTCTTGGCGTCGACGGATCTCGCGGGAATAATTTCGAATTACTTCTTGTGGAATAGTTCCAGGGCTCGACCTAAGCCGCCGGAAGCGGCTTACTCCGGTACACTTGATAGCCGCGCGGCGTAAGTCGAACCACTCCCCTCACCTGTTCCTCGACATACCCTTCGTTGCGCATTTCAGCGACGGCGATCCGCGCCGACGATGAATCCACGGTCTGCTGCGGCAGCCTCACGAATTCGCGAGGGTCATGCTCGTAGTGCTGGACGAGGGTGACGAAAAGCTCGGTTTGGATTGACTCTTGCACCATTGGATTGTCTCTGGAATCCAGTGTGCTCCCACGCGACTGTTCAAGGAATGGCCCGTCCGTGCCACCCTCGGTAACCTTGGTCGAGTGTACTAACGCGGCAGGACTAGCCGGGGCAGAGTCTATTCAAACTACGCAACGCAGGGGCGTAGTCGATGGAACGAGTTTTAATGCCGTTGCCTGTGGTCCCGCGGCGGCAGGTGATTACGAGACTGATCGGATTCTCCGATGTCCGGTTGCACGTGTCGCTCGAAAAACCGAGTTCTCGCGCCCGCACCCAGAGATCTTACTGCAACCCCGACTGGGTCAGCTTCACCGCACAATAGGGATTTGCAGTTCCGCCGGATACATTACACTTCTGGCCGTTCACAGACCCCGCCGCCACGGTCGAGAAGTAGATGTTCGCCCCGCCGTTAGACACTTGGTTGTCGATCACGATCCCGCTGGTTCCTCCAAGCGCGCTCGGGGAACTCACGCAACTGGATGTCGGCAGGCCCGTGCAGTTCGGTGTCGTCAATGAGGTGGTAATTGTGGAACTCTGCAAGTATCCGTCAGTTGTGCCGCCCGCCCCGAAGAACATCCGGTCCGTCGTGCCGTCGTAAAACTCGGTCAACGGCGAACATTCATTCCCCACTACTGTATTGTTCACCACAAAGGTAGACGATCCCGTGCTCGTTATGACGTGACTCGCGAAGGGGAAGAAATACATTTTTGGATTTGACGGGATAAGCGGTTTGGACGCAGTTCCCGACACGAATCCGCATGCGATCAAGTGCCCCGACGTCGACCCATTCACCCAGAACGCGTTATCGAACGCCCCCGAATGGGCGTTACCCGAGGTGCAATCCCCGTTGCCATGCCCCGATCCGAGATCGACGGTGTTGCTGGTTGTAAGCGTCGTGGAACTGGTGAAGTTCGCGGGAATCTGGCTAACCGCTCCGCCGATGCCCTCTACAATGCTGCATCCGGTAAATACGAATACCTGGTCGATTGTGGAATTGGCAGGATCCGTGACCGCAAATGGCGGATCTACAACCCCCGTCCCGGCTCCGTTCCCCACCCACCCAACCGTCACCTGCGCCATGGATGTGCCCGGATTGGTCATGTTGACTCCGTACAAGTAACCATATCCGTCTCCGATGAAAATCCTGGCCGCGTTGTCGTCGACGACCGGAGCGGTCAGCACCTTGTTAGTCTGAGTCGAGACCGTGACCGGCCAACCCCCGGTGGTGACAAGAGCAGGCGCGCCACCGCCGAACACCGGAGAGATCTTGTAGAGCACGCCATTGTCGGCGCCCACGTATGCCGCATCCGCGGTGTAATCCACCCATGGTGACGAATTCGAATCGGTCGCGCTGGTTTGGATGGCGAGCGTCGTCATGCAGCCTGGCGTCGTTGGGGTCGTGCATGAAGTAGGAGTCAGCGGAGTCAACACCGTCCCAGACTGCGACGGCGGCGTCGGAATCGGATTCGGCAGCACCAGGACGTGGAAGTAGGAACCGCCGCTGGTGCTCTCGATGAACGCCACCTTCGTTCCGTCTGTCGACAGCGTGGGCGACGTCCGGATCTGGCCTCCCGTTTGAGTAACCGTGTTGTAGGCGAAGGCCACCCAGGGAGCCCCGCCATTACACGGCGAAGTGCCGTTCGTGTACAGATTGTTGATCCCGACCAAGTTGGCCTGCGTCCCGGTGGTCACGGTGAGTCCAAACAGTGCGTAATCAGAATTGCAATTCTCCTGCCCTATGCCAAACTGGTATTTCGCTGGAAACTGGTTTTGCGGCACGTAGCCGTTCTCTAGTGAAACCGACCAGTCGATCCTGATGTGCCGTCGGGGTCTCGGCATCAAGATGCCCGTGTGCGCGCTTATGCGCGAGTTTTGCGCCGCCACCTGCCGCATCACCAGATTGTAGACGTATCGCGGGTCGCGCTCGCCTGCCGCGAATGCATCCTCGGCGCGCAGCCCCGGCATCACCAGATGCCGCGAACTCCAGTCCTGCGGATATCCCAAGTGGGTCGTCTGGTTGCTCGTGTCGTTCGATGGGGCTTCGTCTTTCACTGCCTGGGCCGAAAGCGGAATGCTCAGCAGGAGCAACCCGGCTGTCGCGAAGAACCAACGGAATGAATACGCTCGCATCGTCTCTCCTCAAAATTTCAGCATTGTTCCATTCTCATCTTCGCTCAGGTTTCGGGAATCTTGATCCTTACTTTCGTAACCAGCAGTGATCAAAAGGATTTCCGCTAGGTGACCAACGTGCAGAGGGAAAAGCCGTTTGGGAAGAGGCGCCTGGCCCGTCCAGGCGGAGCAAAGCTCTGTAGCGCTTTAGGCCAGGCAAGACCTCGGGTATGGAAAACTACACAGCCGCCTGAATCTGAATCAGCGGAACGGCAGAAGCCACGCGCGCCCGTGACAACATATTCGCTGACGGGATGCCGGTTCGCTGAAACGACTTCTCGCAATCGGCGGTCGACGGCCCGCGCATATTCCCTTCCATAAATGCCAGACCGGGACAGCGGGTACAGGTTCCTACGTGGGCGCAGGTCGAACAGGTCGGCAAATCGCGGGCTCGGATCGAGCGTACTTCTTTCAGCTGCGACGAGTTCTGCCAGATATCCGCAAACCTCTGCCGCCGCAGGTTGCCGCTGGGAAGCGGAAACTGCACGCACGGAAAAACGTCACCGTACGGAGAAATGTAGCAGGCCGTGTGACCAGCGCTGCACGGCAACCCGTCCATAACGTCGTCGCCGGGCGCGGGCGGCGGAGCGCAGAACTCCTCGACATCGCCCACCAATTCTTCGCTGCGGAAAACCTGCTTGAGCTCCGATCCCGGAATCCGCAGCGCGAGGATAGACCTATCTCCGTCCATTTTCGGCGTGATGGTCGGATCGAGAGTGTAAGAAACTCCCAACTCTTTCGCCAAGGCCATCACTCCCGCGTTATCGGAGAAATTGCCGCCCATGAGCACGTTGGCGATCACGACCTTGAGGCCCTGCGACTTGAGAAACCGAATCGCTTCGACTGTCCGCTTCAACGATCCTGGCAACTTGGTGATCGCATCGTGAATTTCGGGACGATGCGAGTAGACGCTGATCTGCACCTGCTCCACGCCCAGTTCGCGAATGCGTTTCGCCTCTGCCTCGCGAATCATCACTCCGTTGGTCTTCACTTTGACGTTGAACAGCAAGCGGCGCGCCTGCTCCACGATGTCGAAGAAATCGCGGCGCATCAGAACTTCTCCGCCGCTAAGCGTAAGAAAGAAGACGCCAGCATCCGAGAGCTGATTCAGAATGTCCTTGATCTCGGCGGTCGTCATTTCGCCGTGGTCGTCGTGATCCAGGTAGCAGTGGACGCAGCGCTCATTGCAGCGATAAGTAATGTCGAGATGCACGCTGATAGGAATGCCGAGCCCGAGCGCCTTCTGATTCATTTCCGCCAGCAGGTTCATGCCGCCTCCGAGGGCGACGCCGGCGTGATGGGCTTTTCCGAGACCAGAAGAATACCGTGTTGCGAGAGGTCGCTGACGAACTGCTCGGCGTCGCGCTCCGCCTGCTCCGCATCAACTTCGAACTCCGGGCAGATCCTGCTGGCCACGATATCAGACAACGGCGTGCGACCATCTGCCGCCTGCCAGATTACGGTGGCAACTTCGTTCAGAGTGAAAAAGGTCGAGTCCACCGCCGACATAACCATCATTTCGCCGCCAATGAGGCGGGCAGCAATGGCTGAACTCCGCGCAATGTATTTCTCGGCGATGACGTTGTCTCCAGCGGCTACCGTATTATCTCCCACACCCGATCATCGGGAACAAATATCAATCGCCGTACAGGTACCTTTTCTACAAACTCGCATGCGGAACGGAAGACCAAACTCACCAGTTCCGGATCCTCCGCGAAAAACAGGACATTTCGCATTAGCAACCGGACTGCTTCCGCTGGCGCGATCTCCTCGATCCGATTTTCCGGACCTTTCTCAAGCAAGAAAAGCGTAGCCAAAGGCGCAGCCTGATTTTCGCCGACCCTCGCCAACTCCCCAGCAAACGGCGTGCCCCAAGCCTCATACGCGTCCCCGCCTCGTCGCACATAAGAAATTTCGTCGGTCAGCAATATCGTATCGGACGGAGCCAACCGGGAAATCGTTGTCTTGCCGGCTCCTGATACCCCTGCAAACAAGAACGCACGTCCGTGATGAATCGCGCTCGCAGCATGCACCAGAAATCCGCCCTGCCGAGCCAGAATCAGCGTATGAACAATCCGCAGCACCGAGTCGACGGCATATGGATTGCGCGATTGCCGAATATGACCTCGACCGGCCGTTGCATCCCAGAATGCGCGGAAGTCGCCACGCTGGAACAACCATCGCCCGCCCTGAACTCTCACCTGCACATCATCGTCAGCGTGTTTTGTTTCAGCAGGCTCGAACTGATCCGAAGGATCGAAAAGCTCAATGTCGAAATCGAATTGAGGATGCGAGCCGGCCTCTATAAATCCCGCGTAGCGATCTTCGAGCAGCTGGCGAAACCCGACATCTTGCGTATGCAGCGCGATCGCCATCCCACCGATCTCGATGGCAACCGCATCACTCACCGCAAGTTGCAAAGGATAGCTCATTGGTAGGCGCGCCGATCCCACAATAAACGCATTCGCAGGGCGAGGTTGCGGAGTAAATCCCAACGGCAAAGCATTCCTGCAAATACGGCAGCCAGCGGCGAGACTCGCCCATTTGGACAGACAGCTCGTCCCTTGCGATGAATCGTAGACACTTTGCCCAGCACTTGAATCTCTTCTGCCGGAGGGTCGTTCTGCGGCAGCGAATCTCCCCGCATGATCCACCCCGACTCGCGCTTCTCCATCAGACGATGGATAAAAAACCGCCCATCCCGCGCCACTAGCACAATATCCCCCGGAACCACCTCTTCGCCGCGCTTGTGCTCAATGCAGAGAACATCGCCGGGCCAGATCGCCGGAAGCATGCTGTTTCCCAACGCCTGCAGGCGTAGGCTGCCGCCGGCGCGGAGAACTTCTGCCGCAAGACCGAGCTTATGATCGTCGCGAGCCTCGGACGTGACTGCCATGGGAGACGCTACGAACTCTTTCGATTGAAGCGGCACTGCAGTTCGGTGGGGCTCATCTTGCCACAAGCCAAGGCCATGGTTTCAAAGACCCGCTCGCACCGGAATTCCGGTTTTTGATACGGCTTCTTCCCCGCACCAGCCCGATCGTTTACCTTCTTGTCATCAGCATTCGCGTCTTTTTGCATAAAGTCCGCGTGTCCTCGACCGGCTGTGGGGGCAGCTCGCGTAACGTTCTAAGAATGTGGTTGTTCGCAAGTTTACAACAAGATAACGAAGAATAGGTTGGGATTGTTGGTTCCGGCCCCAACGAATGACCGCGCCCAGCTCGGGATACCGGCCCTAGCCCGAAACAAACTGAGAATCCGAGAACCGCCATCTGACAACTGGTTTTTCGTTCTTTCCTTTGTTCTTCGCTGCAATGACAACAGGGCGGATGCCATCCGATTACGATAGTTATCTGCCCCGATGTGGGGAGGACGCTGAATAATAGGGGTGAGTTTACTAGCCGAAACAGCCTGCTGGAGGGGCCACACAAAATGCGAGCCGCTCTCTTGGCGTTTGCATTCTTGGCTTCCGTCGTTCAGCTGCTCGCTCAACCGGCGAGCACTGTCGCGCCTGTCTCACGTATTCTGCAGAATATGAAGAGTCACGCATGGACTGAGCGCAGCCATGCCTTTGAAAGCGCAAGCGAACTATTGGCGTCAGGGAAACTGAATCCCAGCGACAGCGACCGTCTAAAACTTGGGACTATTCAATTGCTGATCGCGGAGAACGCCCGAGCCAACGTACCGGACGAGGAAGCAGTGAAACAGTCAGCGAGGAGGTCGGGTGGCAAACACGAAGACGAGGTTGAAGACGAGGAATACTATCCCAGCCTCATTAGCTTTGTCGTAGATATGAACGATGAGCGCGCCATACCAGCTCTGGTAGGCGCCATGCCTTACGCGAGTGACGCGACGGGGGCCTTATTGCGGTTCGGCGACAAAGCCGTCGGGCCCATTCTCGATCAACTCGAGAGCCGAAATGCGCTTCTTCGAACCTCGGCGCTGAGTACGGCCATCACGATGGAGGGCCAAAACGAAGCCGTTTCAAGGCCCCGCATAAGACAAATGCTTCGGTCCGCACTCACCGATCCGGTTGCGGTTGTTAGAAGTAGCGCGGTCAACGAGATCGCCTGCCTTGATGATAGACAAGATTTCTCCCCTATCCTCGAAGAGCTTGCCAAGACGGATCCTGTGCACTGGGAAGGACGCGAAGACGATGGAGTCGATGGAGACCAGTTTTACCCGGTCAGGTTTGATGCAAAACGTGCGCTGCGAGAGATACGGAATAACGAACCGTGTTTGTGGAGGCATTAAGGCGTCAGCGGTGCCCCAAGTTCGCGTCCGCACTTTGCATATCTAGCCTCGACACATGCATCTCGGACGCTAACCTAGGTCTTCGCGTCGTGGGGCTTAGCGCGAATACTGCGGCCGTCCCCTATTTCCCCTTCGGTTCCTTCGACAAAAGCGTGACTCGTGTCGTGACCTTCTGTCCTTTCTCCATGCCTCCGATGAGCACGAGACCTTCATGCGTCACCAGCAGTCCGCGATGATCCATGGTCGGATCAGGAGTGTTGTCGTTAATGGTCTCCCATTTCTTGGTGTGCAGGTTGAAGTCGAAGGTCACCGGCGACGGCTCCGACGGCTTGCCATCGAAGCCGATGCCGTTGTAGTCGTAAGGATTGTCGGTCCCCCCCGCAAAATAGACCTTCTGATCGGTCTCGGAACCACCTCCGGCGATGCGGTAACGCGCCGAGCCCGGGTGATTAGGCAACTTACTCCATTGAATTTTGGTCTTGTCGTGATGGTCAATCTTGCCCATCCAGCATTCATCGGATGCGACATACTTCGGACTGCCGGCCGGATTCTCGCGAGCGCCGTCGACATAAACGATGGTCTCGCCGACCACCCCGCCGGCGTGGCCGAAGACCGCCGGTCCAGGAATCGGAGTAGCTGGCGCCCACCTGTCTTTCTCCACGTCGTACACTTGAACGTCATTGACGACGCCCGCGTTCGAACGGCCGCCGACCAGGTAAATCCAGCGATCGCGATAAACGCCAATCACCGAATCAGCCACGGGCTTTGGAATATCAGCGATGCGAAACCAGCGGTCATGCGAAGGCTGATACGAACTGACGTCGGGGACGACCATTTCTCCGCCTTGCGCATAGACTACGTAGCCGCCGAACAAGTAAACCTGATCGCGTACGCTCGCAGCCATGGCCCCGATACGGCCCGCCGTTCCAGGAACGGGATGGATCGCAGACCAGTTCCCTTCCGTCGCGTCCAGGGAAAAAGCGGTGTTCGTGATTGCATCCGCATTCTTCTTCTCACCCATGCCCATGAAGGAGAACAGCAAGAGCTGCCAATGGACCCTGAGCGCAGCGACCGCATTGTTGGAGATGGGATCGGCGAGCGGGTCGACCTGAGATTTCGCTTGAGGCTGCGCTTGAGGCTGCTCCGGCTGTGCCGTGGACTGGGGCTGCGACGGTTGCTGTGACTGCGCCGGAGCCTGAGCCTGAGCCAGCGCTAATGGCACTTTGCCAACGAAAAGCAAAACGAACAATGCGACGAGCTTTTTCATGTTCTCCCAGTCAAGCATAGCGCAACTTTAGAAAGCAAACTGAAACCATGGGAATGCCCCGCCACGAACGCCAGGCTATGATGCGTTCGTGTTGGCCACGATTGTTCGCAAAGGATTGACTATACCTTGCAGGCGCGGCGGAACGCATATTGGCGCACTCCATCTGCGGCTGTGCCTATTCCACAAACCCTTGCCGCACGGCGTGAATGAAATCGGTGTAAGCCGGAGTGAATCCAGCGGCGCGCACATCCGCGGCAATCTGGCCGCGATGATAAGCAGAATGCATGATCACGTGCAGCAGGATATCTTGCTTCTTGCTGGTGAACGTATCGCCTTTGGTGTTCTTGTAAGTGCGCGAATCGGAGAGGCCAGCCTCGCCCAGCGAAATCAGGTAGTTCTTCCAAAGCCCGGAGAGTTGGTCGATTCCCGACTGGCAGTCCTTAAGCGTGAAGAGCGGCCAAACCGGATGCGTCTGCTTCTGGGCGAGCAGGCGTTCGAGCCACAACTTTTCCGAAGAAACGATATGCGCCAGCAACTGTACCGAGCGCACGGGTGCGGCATCCACGGCTTGCAGCGAACCTAGGACTTCACGATTGGCCCAGTCGTCGTAGGAAAATAGACTCCCGATATGTTCCAGCATGGTCATGGGAATACTCCATTCATCTTAGTCCGAACCAATTACTCTAAGCCGGGGGCGTGGTCCGGACAACTTCCGACCGGGGTTCGGGTTTAAACCTTGCAGCTTCGATTTCGGTTATCTTGCAGACTCGGAAGCCTTGGAGAGTAGTGTGACAAGCTTGCGAAACAGAGTTCTGTGCGTGTTGCTATTGAGTTTTGCCGGTCTGCTGTTGGCAGGATGCCCTCCGCGCGAGAGCATCGCCCGGATCAACCAGGATCCCGGCCGGTTTGCGGGCAAAGAAATCTCGATCGCGGGACGGGTAACCGATTCCTTTGGAGCGATGGGCAGCGGTGTCTTTCAGATTGACGACGGCACCGGAACGATGTGGGTCTTCAGCGAAAGATTCGGCGTTCCCGCCAGCGGAGCCAAACTTGCAGTCGTTGGACGCATCGAGCAAGGCTTCGCCTTTGGTGGCCGTAATTTCGCAATCATCCTGCGAGAAACAGAACGGCGACACTGATAAGACCGGGCAACTTTCAGTTGACGCTGTACTGAACCGTGACGTTGATCGATCCGGCGTAACATCCCGTTTCGCCAGGGATTACGGTCAAGCGGAGAGCAGAAGTTGCGGAGAAACCCACCGAAATGGTTCCACTGTCGGCGCTGGCGGCATTAGGATAATTGCCGGTCAATCGCGCGCTCGGTATGGCGAGATCGTACTTGATTGTGCCATCGGTCAATCTGACCTTAGGCTGCGGACTGCACTTTTCTTTCGTTCCGTATATGTACGCTCCCTGCGCCGCTTGCATCTGCACGCGAGTCACAGTAACAGCCACGCCCGGGGTAAACCTGCTAAAAGTACCGCCCATCGAAGGCGGCGCATAGTTTCCCAGCACGTCGATGTAACTGGTCCACAACAAGGGGCCGGTGGTCTGAGCGTGAGCGTTCAGCGACAAAATTACGCCCGCCAGCGCTAGGGTCAGAAGTTTGGTGAGTTTCATGTTCGCCTCCAATCGGGGAGAGATCTCTTAGCGATGAGGACTGACGGTTTCGCCGCCGAGCGTCAATTATATGCGAAGAGAGTACGGTGGAAAGGTGACTCTTAGGCTTCGGCTTCTCGAATTTCGAGGCGGGATTGGCGGAGGGCTGTGGCCTCCGCGGGATCCATCCCAGCTTTCAGGTCAGTCTTTTCGAGGAAGTAACGCCAGCCGATGTGCCGATCTTCAGAAGTCTGGCTTTGTTCGAACTGCTTGAGGACGGCCTCGGCGCTTTCTTTACCTTTAATCACGGCCATAACGCCGCCGGACTCATAAGTGCGCAAGTTGTAGCGGATGACGGCGAAAGAACCTTTTGATTCAGCCTGCATGAAGAGGACTCCATCCCGGAGTGCGGATTATGTTTCTGTAGAACGTGCCCGCTCTATTTGCGGTTGACGGGCACGGATTTTAGTTGAACGTCGCCAGTTTACAGAGGGCGAACGTTCTCAGCTTGCCAGCCCTTTGGCCCTTTGGTGACCTCGAACTCTACGCTCTGGCCCTCCTGCAGGCTGCGAAAACCACCCGCCTGGATCGCCGAGAAGTGCACAAAAACGTCTTCGCCAGTCTGGCGGCTGATAAAGCCGTAGCCCTTAGCGTCGTTAAACCACTTTACTGTTCCTTGTTCTGCCATTTTGTCGCTTGTATCCTTTTCAGATTATTTACGTTGGTGCGAGTCGGAGGTACTGAGGGCAGGACTAGCTGGTATGCAAGAAGCTGCTCGACAACCGATTTCGTTCAAACGCAAGTACATTATAGCAGATGAGTCAACCTGAACCGGCAGCAGAGCTGCCTCCAAAGTAACGCCGAAGTGCCGTCGAATGGACAGATGCGACCGCCCTGAAACGGACTTGCGCAACCGGGTTTCCCGCAAGCCCAACTTTCATATTTTCCCTTGTTGCCGAGGGCAAGCGGGTATAATCAGTGCCGGACATTCAGCCGCGACAAAAACAGCGCTTACCAGATTCCGTCGTGTGACTTCGCGATTGAAAGAACCAACTGGCTCAATTGAGCTGCGAGGAAAACACTCTCTCCACCGAACCGCGCGCCCTGCATTCCGACGCGACTCACTCAACCAAACCCGCCGACGAAATCTGACGTCTCGCGTTGGCTCACAGAAAAAGGAAATCCATGAAGAAGCTTTTTGTTGGCAACCTCCCTCACAGCACCACGGAAGCGGAACTGCGCACGTTGTTTGAGCCTCATGGCAAGATCGATCAAGTCAGCGTGGTCACTGATCGTGACACGGGTCGTTCGCGAGGATTTGCATTCGTAGAAATGGCCGACGCCGCCGAGGCCGAGAAAGCCATTGCTGCCTTCAACGGGAAAGAGCTCGGCGGTCGGGCATTGAACATTAACGAAGCGCGTCCCAAGACCGATCGCGGCGGTCCTGGCGGACCCCGCGGCGGCGGGCGTCCCGGCGGTGGTGGCCGGCCGGGCGGAGGCGGGCGTTCGGGTGGCGGCGGCGGACGTGACGACTACCAGGGCCATGCCCGCCAGCCTCGCGAACCACGCTGGTAGGGGCGCGGGGCCGCGCGGCTTGATCTCGGCGGTTGAGAAGTGTTCCACGTCGAGCACTTTGTTGGGGCGATTATGTACGTACGATAATCCGGGGGCCCTGCGATAATGCAATGCTGGGCCCTTTTCTTTTTGCGGCGCCCGCTGACCGCGTCCTCCACATATGCCCGACACGAAGGCCAGGATTGGCAAGATCAAACGTGTCTTGAGCGGCGGATCTGTCTCGAGCCCGAAAACCATGGTACGCGAAGCACCCTGGCACCGCATCGGCGGCATCGGGCTGCAATCTGTTGCGTTCTTACTCTCATTCCTGATTGTCTGGTCCCGCCGCCCCGATGCCATCCTCAACGCCCAATTTTTCGCCGAAGACGGCGCCGTGTTTTATCGAGCTGCCTATGAAATGGGCTTCCGCTCTTTCCCCGTCATCTATGGCGGCTATGTCCATCTTCTTCTTCGTTTGGTCGCCATGCTCGCGTTGCTCGTTCCATTCTCTCTCGCACCACTTGTAATGAACCTGTGCGCCATCGTCGTGCAGATCCTTCCTGTGAACATATTCCTGTCCTCCCGCTTCTCCCACATCGGACTGGGAGTGCGGCTGTTGGGCAGCTTCCTGTACCTGGCTCTTCCCAACTCCTTTGAGATTCACGCCAATATTACAAACGGTCAGTGGCACCTGGCGCTGGCGGCTTGCCTGCTCTTGCTCGCCCAGCCGGCAAGCAACATCGGATGGAAGATTTTTGACGTGACAGTAATGGTGCTGACTTCCTTCAGCAGCCCCATGGGTATTCTGCTGGCACCCATTGCTGCTGCGTTGTGGTGGAAACGCCGCAGCCGGTGGTCAGCGGTGTCGCTCGCCGCTCTTCTTCCCGGCGTTCTGGTTGAGACGCTCACCGCCATTCTTTCTCGATCGCGGCAACCGCCAAACGGCGTTACTTTCGAGCGTTTTCTCGGCATCGTAGGCGGTCAGGTTTTTTTTTCAGGCTTGTTCGGAATGAAGACTGCTGCCTCCTATACGCCCCAAGGGCTTTTTCCTTACGCAGTCGCAGCCGCGCTGGTAGGTGGGGCTGCGGTGATCTATGCGTTTTTCTTTGCGCCGCTGGAACTGAAAGCGTTCCTGGCATTTTCCTTCGCAGTCCTGGGGCTCGGATTGGCTCGCCCTCAGGCCGGTTTGCCGGAACAGCTTGACTGGAGAGTGTTTCTTATACCTGGCCTCTGTAACCGCTACTACTTCCTGCCAATGCTGGCATTCCTAGCGTCGCTGGTGTGGATCGCCGCCTGCTCCTATTCACGCGTGTTGCGCCACGCTGCCGTGGCTATACTGTTGCTGCTACCCATCGGGATCTACAAGGATTGGCGCCATCCCGCCTTTAGGGATTATCATTTTCAGCAATACTCTGACCGTTTCGAGTTCGCTCCCCCCGGTACCACATTAGTGATTCCGATCAATCCGGGCTGGCAGATGGAACTGACCAAACGCTGACGTTCCTCTTTCCCGGTCCATGCGGACCGGGCGATGGGTATACTTGAACCGCGAGGGCGCCATGAACGACCTAGCCGGACGACTGCTCGAGCAAGCCCCTGTCTACAGGCTATGGCAGGCGCCTTTTGCCGACCAGAAATTCGCTCCCGTCCTGGCTCACAACCAAATGGAGCGCGTCCGCAGAGTCCTCGATGTGGGTTGCGGGCCGGGCACCAACGCCAAGTATTTCGCTCAATCCGAGTATCTGGGAGTGGACATCAACCCAGACTACATTCAGGATGCCCGTCAGCGTTACCGTCGTGAGTTTGTCGCCTGCGACGTCCGCACCTATCGCCCGCCGGCTGGCGCCCGCTTTGACTTTGTCCTGGTCAACAGTTTCCTACATCACCTGAACACGAGTGAAGTAGAGAGCATTCTGCTCCATCTTAATACTCTGCTCACCGCCGACGGGCACGTCCATATTTCTCGAGCTGGTCATGCCGTCACATGCCAGCATTTCACGCCTCCTCGCACGCTGGGATCGCGGGCAGTACGCCCGTCCTCTGGCAGAATGGCAGCACATCTTTTCAACCATCTTTAAACCGGTCCTATTCCAGCCTTACCCCCTCACCGGCATGGGCCTGACCTTGTGGAACATGATCTATTTCAAGGGGACAGCCCGTCCATGAAAGCCGACCCCTGCGTCTCGTTCGCCATCGCGGTTTACAACGAAGAATTAGTGCTGCCCGAACTTCTTCGCCGCACCCGGGCCGTCATGGATCAGATTCCTGGCGGTCCACACGAACTGGTATTGACCGACGATGGCAGTACCGACCGCACCTGGCAATTGCTCGAAGACGCGGCCGCCCTCGATCCCCGCATCAAAGCCGTGGGCCTTTCCCGCAACTTCGGCCATCAGACCGCGCTCGGCGCCGCCCTGGATCACGTCACCGGTGACGTGGCCGTCCTGATGGACGGCGATCTGCAAGACCCTCCCGAGGCCGTCTTTGTGCTGCTCGAGCAATACCATCAAGGCTACGACGTGGTGTACGCCCGCCGGGTCAATCGCAAGGAATCCTTCTGGCTACGTTTCTGCTATTGGGTGTTTTACCGGCTGCTTGCGGTCCTGTCTTCGACGCGGCTGCCGCTGGATGCGGGCGATTTCGGCTTGGTGTCGCGCAGAGTCACGGATGAAATCCGCGCCATGCCGGAACACCACCGTTATCTTCGCGGACTCCGGACCTGGGTTGGTTTCCGTCAGATCGGAGTGCCCATCGAACGCTCTGCGCGTCAAGCCGGAACAACAAAGTACAGCGGCCTCCGGCTCTTGAAGCTTGCTTCTGACGGTATCTTCGCCTTTTCGATTGTTCCGTTGCGAGCGGCAGCCCTCGTGGGTGCGGCCGCCATAGTGATCTCGTCGGCTTTTTCGCTCTATTCGGTTTATGCAAGGTTCTGGCTGAAGACGCCCCAGGGATTCACGGCCTTGATCCTGGCAATAACTTTTCTCTCCGGAATCAATCTCTTCTTTCTGGGAATTATTGGCGAGTATGTGGGGCGTATCTATGAAGAGGCAAAGGGCCGCCCCCACTATGTTGTCCGCAAACTGATTGCCGGTGACTCGATACGGTGCGGCGAAGTGCAGGGCAGCGCACAGAGTGCCGATTTAACCGCAAGAAAATCAACTCCACGGTAGAATGGCTTGGATCGAGACTATGGCGATCGTTACCGCGATTTGTTCGAGACGCACTGGTGGTGGCGCGCCCGCACTGAATATATTGTCGAGACGCTCAGGCGATTACGTCCCGCGGCCGGTTGGACCACAATCCTTGACATCGGTTGTGGAGACGGTCTCTTTTTTGGCCGGCTGAAGGAATTTGGGGAGGTTGAAGGCATTGAGCCTTCTGCTGAGCTAGTCAGCCTCGACAATGCTGACCGCAATCGTATTCACATCTGCCCTTTCGATGAGCGCTTCACACCCGGCAAACAATATTCGCTGATCCTGATGCTCGATGTGTTGGAGCACCTCGAACACCCTGTTGCTGGGTTGAGACACGCATTGGAACTGCTGGAGCCGGAGGGAACGTTCGTCGCGACTGTTCCCGCATTCAGGATGCTCTGGACGAATCATGATGTGGTGAATCGTCACCAGACCCGCTATACCAAGAAGTCGTTCCGTGCGGTTGCGAACGATGCTGGCCTGAGTATCGACGAAGAGCGGTATTTATACCACTGGATTTTTCCCATCAAGTTGGGTCTCCGGCTCGCAGAAAAAGCCCTTGGGCTGAAAGCGAAGCTGCCGAAAGCAAGCAAGAGCTGGCTGAATGAGTCACTCTATCGGATATCACGATTAGAGCAAATGACCCTGAGCCGATTGCATGTTCCATTGGGAAGTTCATTACTGGTCGTGGGCAAGAAAAAGCGCGACTGCTCCGCATCCTAATTTTCAACTGTTATACCCAGAGCGTGAACGGCCCGCGCCTACATTGGCAATGGAGGATTGTTCTGGCCCTCGCCGTCCGAACGGATAGAATGTCACGGTCAACGGAAAACTCATGCCTCTTACTTCTACGGATTGGATTGTCATTGTTGGCTACCTGCTGGTCAATTTGCTGATTGGTCTTTACTACCGGCGCCGGGCTAGCGGGAACACAGAGGAATTTTTCATCTCGGGGCGCGATGTTTCCTGGTGGCTGGCTGGGACTTCGATGGTGGCCACGACTTTTGCCGCCGACACGCCTTTGCTGGTTTGTGGGCTGGTTGCCAGGCAAGGCATCGCGGGAAATTGGATCTGGTGGGGCTCCTGCGTCGGCGGAATGATGACCGTGTTCTTCTTCGCGCGCTATTGGCGGCGGGCTGAGGTGTTGACGGATGTCCAGTTAGTCGAGCTTCGCTACGGGGGAAAGCCAGCGGCGTTTTTGCGCGGCTTCAAAGCCATCTATCTCGGGCTTTTCATGAACTGCTTCATTCTGGGATGGGTGACGCAGGCTATGGTCAGCATTATCACGGTTTTGCTCGGACCCGTGATCGCTCAAGGGCGGGTGTTGCAAGTCGTCCATCGGCGGGCACGTGTTTCAGCACACGCTGGGTGATCCTCGATATACCTCGGTGCTGATTTGCATCTTCATTTTGATTCCCGTTCACTGGACTCTACACGTTTCATCGGTGGGCTTTGGGGCGTGCTGGTCACCGACCTGTTTCAGTTTGCCTTGAAGATGGCCATGATTATCGTGCTGGCGTGGGTTGCCGTGGCAAAGATCGGCGGGATGCAGGCGCTGCAGATGCATCTGCAGGTGATCGAGAACAATGTTCGCGCGACCGGAGCACAGACGCAGATCCGATGGCGTTCTTGCCGGACTTTCATCTCGGCCTGACTACGAATGCTCTTTGGACTCTGCCAGTTCTGACTTTCATCGTTTATCTCGGAATGCAGTGGTGGCTGGCGTGGTATCCCGGGGCCGGAGCCGGGTGGAGGAGGATACGTGGCGCAGCGAATGTTCAGCGCCAAGGACGAGAAGAACTCGCTGGGTGCGACTCTGTGGTTCAACATCGCGCATTACGCTCTGCGGCCCTGGCCCTGGGTGATTACCGGGTTGGTGGCGATTGTGGTTTATTCGCCGAATGGTGGGCTGCATCCCAGTGCGGCGTTTGTGCAGAATCCGGAGCAAGGTTACGTGATGGTCTTGCGCGATTATCTTCCTCCAGCTTTGCGTGGGCTGATGGTGGCGGCGTTTCTCGCTGCTTTCATGTCTACGATCGGAACGCAATTAAATTGGGGCAGCTCGTATCTGGTGAACGATCTCTATAAACGCTTCTTCGTCCGCGGACTGCGAGTGAGCGGCACTACGTTTTGATCAGCAGGATTTTTACCGTGCTGCTGGTGGCTGGGCAGCGGGTATACGGCGATGCAATTGACTTCGATCAATCAGGGCTGGCAATTGGTTTTGAACATCGGCTTCGGGACGGGCGCAGTTTATATCCTCCGCTGGTATTGGTGGCGGATTAATGCATGGAGCGAGATTTCGGCGATGGCAGTCGCGGCCGCGATGACCATCGCCCTGAGCCACATTTCGATTTCAGGCAACAACGCCACGGTTTACGCGAAGACCGCTCTCATCACCGGATTCGTGACCACGATTGCCTGGCTGATCGCGACCTTTATCACCGAGCCCGAATCGCAGCAGACCCTGATCGCCTTCTATAAACGTGTGCATCCGACGGTGTACGGCTGGAAACATATCGCGCGGCTCGTTCCAGAGCTGCCGGAGGTGCGGGACGTGGCCAGCAACGCATTCAACTGGGTGATGGGTTGTGATTCTGGTTTACGGATGCCTGTTTGGCATCGGAAAACTGGTTTTCCAGCAGTGGTTCTGGGGAGTCTTCCTGCTGTTGATTGCCGCGGTTGCCGGCTATCTGATCTTTTGGGATCTTTCCCGCCGGGGGTGGGCCACACTTTCTGGGACTTCGGCTCCGACCGCACGGGCGGGGACGCCCGCGCCTACATTAACTCAGTAAACCGTTATGGCTTCTTCGGAGTCAGATCACAGGCTTGCTTCACCCGACCCAGGTCGAGGCCTGCCGGAGAAAAGCTCGCAATCTGCGGACCGCGCGGGAGTCGCAACTTCCACTTTGAATACTTGCGCGCCGAGCATCTCGCGCACGGTTCCTTTATCCATCGAGAGGAAGCGGCCATTTACCCAATTCCATCCGTGACTGCTGTGGGAGTTGTCGACGCGGACAGTGACCTGCATTTGCGGCTGGCCCCAGAAGCCAGGGCGGTTGGGCGGAGCGATCATGGCGTTCGGACGAAAGTCAGCTAAACTCAATTTGCCGCCAGTGCAGAAGAGAATGATTTTCGGAGTCGCCTCGCTTCCTGGCAATGAATTGTCAGCCTCCAGCTCGAATCTGGCCGATCTTGACCAAAGTCATTTGATTCTGGGACTCGTATTCCATCCATCTTCCGCCGGCACTGATGCCGGAGTCCTGGGCGCACAAAACTGCCGCCACACAAAGCAACATAAGGCCCGCTACGAACGCTTTTACCGGAAACCCAGAGTTAGTCTTCAATCTGTTCCTCATCTTAACCCTGCAGCCTGCTTGCCGGTCCGCAAAACTTTAACCCAGCCCAAGTGAACCGAGGTCAAGGCACCGCTTGCAAGATTTCACTGGCTATATAAAACCTGCCGACGCGATAAAAGTTGCGGCCAGCGCCCGGCTGAACCCAGCCCGAACCGGAGCCAAGTCCCGCCAAATTTCCATAAACGGAATTCTCAGGAACAAGGTGAAGGACGCGCAGGCGGGATAACTTCCGTAACACCAGTTGGTTACTGGTGGGCGCTATAGGATTCGAACCTATGACTTCCACCGTGTGAAGATGGCACTCTACCGCTGAGTTAAGCGCCCTGCCTGATCAGCCGCTATATTGTAGCAAAGAAACAGTTTTTCGTGGACCCTCTCCATGATAGCCTAGGGTTCTGTAGCTCCCGATCGCGGTCCGCGCAAGACAACCTCCGGAGAGCTTCGGCCAACGCCGGATGCCAAACCGATTCATTCCCGCGAAAGTACCCGCAGTTCCCTCTTCCGACAGGAGTTCTGAGCATTTTCCTGACTCCGGCGGAACGCAACTTTCGGACCCCGGGGGGGTTCAGTCTAGTGTGAGCAGTGTAGCCATGAATCGGGGGTTCCTGTCAATGGCAGGTGTCCCGTCTCACGCCGGGTCGAAGATTGCGGGCGAGCCGTCCAGCGAAGGCTTGAGCGATGCCCAGATCATGCTGCGAGTGAAGGCTGGCGATGAGTCGGCTTTCGAGTATCTGGTGCAGAAAGTATCGCCGGCCCATGTTGAGCTTTATGTATCGCATGGCGCACAACACGGCGGTGGCTGAGGATCTGGCGCAGGAAGTATTTCTGCGGGTGTATCGCTCGCGCGAGACTTACGAAGCGAGCGCGAAGTTTACGACGTGGCTGTATCGGATCGCGAGCAATCTGGCGGTGAATCACGCGCGCGATACGCGGCACCAGCGTCCGGAAAATACGGTCAGCCTGGACGAGCCGGATCAGGAGAGCGGGTTGACCATGGATGTGGCCGACGATTCGCTCACTGCCGAAGAGGCGATCGTCCGACGCGAGCGCTTGGCAGCCATCCGTGAACGCGTGCAGGCACTGCCCGAACGGCAACGGATTGCTGTCGTAATGCACAAGTATCAGCAGATGGATTATCGCCAGATTGCGGAAGTTCTGAAGCTGAGTGAGTCCGCCATTAAGTCGCTGTTGTTCCGCGCCTATGAAACCTTGCGCGTGCAACTGAAAGAGTTTGTATGAAGGATGTAGTCATGAAATGCAATGAAGTTCGCGAACTGATGCCGGAACTGGCCGCCGGCTTGGACGCGGCCACGCCCGAAGTGAATAAACATCTCGAGACCTGCGCTGGCTGCGCGGTCAAGCTGAACGAGTTCCGTCAGACCATGGCGCTGCTGGATGAGTGGCAAGCGCCGGAGCCATCGCCGTACTTCGATGTGCGGCTGCGCGCTCGTCTGCGCGAGGAAGTGGCGCGGCAACCGCAGAGCTGGTGGCAGTGGCTTCGCAAGCCGGCGCTGGCGGTCTCGCTGGCCGTGCTTATGGTGATGAGCATCACTCTGTTCCGCACCGATGCCGGCCGAAATTCTACGCCGGAGGGACCGCGAGCCATGATGGTGGCGGAACCAGGAACGGCCGTGGGGGACTTGCAGGCGCTGGACAAAAATAACGAGCTCTATTCCGATTTCGAGCTGCTCGATGATTTGCAAGTGCAGAAAGACGTGGACGCGAATCCGTAGGCGATGACGACTGTAGAGCGGGCAAGATCGCATTACAAGAATTGCAAAGGGAGTTAAGAGAGACACCGGGGGGATACAAGTGCGGGTAAGGTCCATGACGGCATGGGTGGGAATCGCCACCCTGGTGTTGGCGCTTTCGAGCGTGGCTCCGTCGATGGCGCAAAACCGCCGGGGCCCCGAGCCGCATCCGCAGAAACAGACAGCAGCATCACGCGGGAGAGTGGCTGCGCCAGCACCGAAGCATGCCGCCCGAGCAACAACGAAAAGCGCTGGAAAGCGATCCCCAATTCCGCAATCTTCCACCGCAGCGCCAGCAACAACTGCGCAATCAGTTGCAGCGCTTCAACAGCGTGCCGCCGGAAAAGCAACAGCAAATGCTGAACCGGATGGAAACCTGGGAGCACCTGACGCCGGCGCAGAAACAGCAAGCGCGACAAATTCACGATCAGATGCAGCAACTTCCGCCGGCACGACGTCAGGCGGTGCGAAATGCCGTTCAAGCTTTGCGGGCGATGCCACCGGAAGCTCGGCAGCGCGAGATTAACTCCGATAATTACAAGAAACAGTTCTCACCCCAGGAGCGCGACGTGCTCAGCGGCGCTTCCAAGTTGCCGCTGGCGCCAGCCGAACCCAGCGAGCCGCCAGAACAGTAGGTCCCCCGCGCGGAAAACAATCTTCGAGAGCCTGCCGAAGCGCAGCGCTTTATCCAGCCGACGCAGCGACCCTCTCATAATCCAATCTCATTACGTCGGGTCGGTCCGTCTGGGCTGGCACATGATCCAAAAAGAAAATCGCCGCCGAGCCATAAGGCCGAGCGGCGAGAAAGTAGAGTGGAACCGAATAGAGCCTAAAAGGCCCCGACTACGGTGCAACCTCATACACGACGCCCTGTCCATGGGCTCCCCCGGCTATATGGTCGTACCATAGAGCTTTCCATCGACGACAATCGGTTCGTGTTCGGGGTAGGCTCCGTCGCCACTGTCGGTGCCGAAACTCCAGAGCACACTTTCCTTGTAGGTGCCCTCCGCCAGCTTGTACACAGTGCCATAATTCAGATTGTTGCCTGCACTTGACCCACCTTGATAGGTGCTGCCCCAGAGATTCCCTGCTGAATCCAGGGTAAGACCTGAGTAATACGGGTATGCGCCATCCTTGTTGGCATAACCCTTGAAGCTGTAGATGACCTTTTCCGTGAAGTGTTGTTCTTGCCTATCGTCAGCTTGAAAACCTATCCCAGGTTAAAGCTGCCACCCGTATTAGGTCGTGCCATAGAGGTTGCCGGCTGAATCCGTGGCCAGATCGCATAGGGGTATTGTCCGAGTGAGTCTCCAAGGAAATTGTAAATGACCGAAAAGATCCACACGCCGCTGACTTCACGCAATTGGTAAACTGCGCCAGCATTCCAGATAACCCCACCATAGTACGTGGTGCCGTAAAGATAGCCGTTCGTCTTGTCAACAACCAGCCCACCGTAGGGATAGTACCCGTTGCTGGCAGTTCTGGCAAAGCTGTGAAGACTTTGTAAGATCACTTGCTTCCTGACTTTTTTAACTCGAAGACTAGTGCCGTCACCGAACTTACCGCCGCTTGGGTAGTACCGTACAGGTTGCCGGCCGCGTCAAAGACCAACTTGCCATATGGGTAGCTACCCGTCATTGCCGCCAATATTGTAGAAGATATGAAGCACAGTCTCCTTCCATGTGCCCCCTGATTTGGTCAGCTCAAACACCGTACCCTGGCTGCTTGCGCCGCCCTGATAGGTCGTGCCATAGAGGTTTCCGGACTGCATCGAAGACCAATCCGGCAAAGGGGTATGACCCATCATTGTTACTGGAACCGAGTAAAGCTATAGAGTCACCGTTTGTGTCCACGTGCCACCGGAATTCGTCAACTCATAGACCTCGCCAGAGTTGTTGGTACCGCCATAGTAGGTGGTGCCATAAAGATGATCACCTGAGCTATCGGCAACGACGGAGCCATAGGGAATGGTAGCCGTCCACACAGCTGGTCTGAGACAGAAGCTGTAGAGCAGAGTCTCGTAGCGCGGCCCAGGCAGAGGCTGCTAAGGCGAGAGTCACTACAAACAACATAAGCGCTTTCACGCGCATAAATTTCCTCCTGAATTTTGTCAGCAAACGTTCGAAATTTCTTGACAATCAAACATCCGAGAATGAGGAAATGAGGAGCCCTTGCCCGCGGGGACGGCCTTGGGGGCAGACGGGCCTACTACAACTCACTAATTCGGACGCCTAACAAATGTCGGGACATTGTGGTCCCGCGGGGGAAGCCCTGTCAAGATGAAAGATTTTGCAGTTCTGTTCGTGATTTTGAAAGGCAGAAATTCAGTGGAAGTCGGGCCCAAGGCGGACAGCTGAGCGAACGCCGTTCATCGATCAATTCATTAAAGCCAGCATCCTGCGAATCGACAAGGCAGTCTGGCGGATTTCATCGGCATCGGAGGCATCCGGCGACATCTTTAGATACTGTTCCAGATCCTCTGCCGCGCCAGACATCTGATCCAGACTATAGCGCAAAAGAGCGCGTTGCTTGACGTCCTCGGGAGAGCGGGGATAGATCACGAGCACCAGATCGACCAAGCGGCAGGGCTTTACGAAAATTGCGGGCGGACAGGTGAATCGTCTTGAGATTATTCAAGATACGGGTCAATATCTGACGCCGGCTGACGGCGAAAAGGAATTCCGGGCGTAGAGTCATCTGGCCGGAATAGATTTCGTCGAGGCGACGCTGGCAGTCCTGCGGGCTGAGGATATCGCCTCCGCTAAAGCAGTCCACCAAGGTCTCACGGCCGTCAATGTCATAGTGCTTGAGCAGGAAATGTCCGGGCATGCCCACGCCAAACAGAGGGAAGCCGAGACGGCGGCCTACTTCCATATAGATCAGGGCCAGGGTGATGGGAATGCCTAGTCCGCGGTCAAGCACGTCGTTCAGGAAAGAATTGCGCGGATCGTAGTATTCCTCGCGATTGCCGCGTAACCCGGCTTCGTCGAAAAGAGTGCGATTCAGCGCAGCGATGGTCTGGGCCGCGTCGCCAACCTCGGAGATCCGAGCTTCCGCCATGCGCGCGAGTTCATCGATGCGAGCAACGTAGGATTCGATATCGAGATCGGGATATTCGGTCAGGGCGATAGTCAAGGAGGCGCGGACGAGATCGATATCCTCGTCCCCGACTTGGGGGCCGACTAGGGCGGCGAATGCTTCCGCAATCGCGGTCTGGCCACGGCTACCCATGTATTTATGCTAGCAGAATAGGGCGGGAATATCGCAGGAACTCTAGTTTGTCCTCCCGAACAATGCGAGGGCTCTGGGTCCTTCGCGTGGTCGGGCAGAAACCTAGATTCCTCGTCGCTTCACTCCTCGGAATGACAAGGAAATAACGGTAAAAATGAGGAATTAAAGCTTGTTATGGCCGGAACAGATTCTTGGCGATGAACAAAACGTTGGCTGGACGCTCCGCGAGGCGCCGCATCAGGTAGGGATACCATTCGGTTCCGAACGGGATGTAGACGCGCATTCGCCAGCCGTCGCGCACCAGGCCCTGTTGCAGATCACGGCGGATGCCGTGAAGCATCTGGAACTCAAATGCGTCGCGGGAAATTCTTTCTTTGGTGGCAAAGGCTTTTGCCTGATTGATGATGTTTTCATCATGCGTCGCGAGGCCGTGATAGACCTTGCTCTTCATCAGAATCTTCATCAGCTTAACGTAGTTGGCGTCCACTTCTGACTTTGGTTGAAAGGCAATCTCCGGCGGTTCTTTGTAGGCACCTTTACACAAGCGAATGCGAATGCCCTCCGCCAGCAACTTCTCAACATCGCTCTCCGAGCGGCGCATGTAAGCACTGAATGACCGCGCCCACGCATCCTTGATTGCCCGGCTTGCGATGCAGTTCATGAACGAAATCGAGTGTGCGCTGCGTGTAGGGCGAGCCTTCCATGTCGACGCGGACAAAATTGCGCGGATTCATGGCCGCAGCCTTCGCCACCAGTCCCGACACTTGGTCGCGTGCCAATTGCTCATCCACATCGAGACCCATGTGTGTGAGCTTCAAGCTGATATTGGCATTTAGCTTTTGTTCGGCGATGTCGTCCAGCAATTGGTGATAGAGCTGAGCGCTGGCTCGGGCTTCTTCGACGTTGGTGACGTTTTCGCCCAGATTATCGATGGAGACAGTCGGGCCGGACTCATTGATGGTGCGCGTGGCCCGAAGCACGTCTTCGACCTGAGTGCCGGCCACAAAGCGGCTGGAGATTTTCTGTCCGATGGAAGAGCGCTCGGCGACGGCGCGCAGCCAGTGGCTCTCCGACAGAGAAATGAAGAGCGCCCTTAGCACCGTACGCCTGCGCAGGTAGAGAAGATGGAGTTATAACTACCTTGCACGTGCATGAAGTTCACAGGAATTTGTATCACAAGTGGGATGAGTTGGGACGTGACGGCGATCATCGAGACAGGTGAAATATTAAGTCAGGAACACTTCGTCCACATAACACCAGCGCCAGTTCTCTCCCGGCTCGAAAGACTGCATAATCGGGTGCTTGGTTTGGTGAAAGTGCTTGGTGGCGTGCTTGTTCTTGGATGAGTCGCAGCAGCCGACGTGACCGCAGATCAGACATTCCCTCAAGTGGACCCAGGTGTCGCCCATCTCGAGGCACTCCTTGCAGCCGTTGCCACTGGGCTTGACCTGCGAATCTCTTTTACGTGCGGGACAGGTTGACTGTTCGTCCGGCATGCGTCATCTCCCGAATAATCTTCGGCTAGTCCCGTTCAAGGGCGAGGGCGCCCACGCTAACATTCATTCTTCCAGAAATTTCTCGACTTCCAATGCGGCCATGCATCCCGAGCCAGCGGCCGTAATCGCCTGCCGATAGCGTCGGTCTTGCACATCGCCGCAGGCATAGACTCCGTGTACGCGGGTGAAAACGTAGTCTTTCGTTTTCAGGTAGCCGTCCTGATCCATATCGAGTTGCCCATCAAATATCTTGGTGTTGGGGATGTGCCCAATGCCCAGGAACATGGCACTGGTCGGGAAATTCCCAGACCTTATCAGTCTTGAGATTCCGCAGGGTCAGACTGGTGACTTCTTTCTTCTGAATGTCGTGTACGTCTTCGACGACCGTATCGAGCAGGAACGCAATTTTCTCGTTCTTCTGGGCGCGATCCAGCATGATCTTCGAGGCGCGGAAATGTTCGCGGCGATGGATGACCGTGACTTTGGTTGCGAAGCGAGACAGGAAAATCGCTTCTTCCATGGCGGAATCGCCGCCTCCGATCACGGTAATTTCCTTGCCCGAGAAGAAGAAGCCATCACAAGTGGCGCAGGAAGAAACGCCGTGCCCGATCAACTGCTGCTCGTGAGGCAATCCCAGCCAGCGCGCCGAAGCGCCACTCGCGACGATGAGCGTGCGAGTATGAATCACTTCGTGGCTGACATGGAGCTTGAATGGATTCTCGCTGAGGTCAACGCTGGTCACGTGGCCGTGTTTATATTCTGCGCCGAAGCGCGACGCCTGCTTGCGCATGTTCTCGATCAACTCCGGTCCCTGAATGCCTTCGGGGAAGCCGGGAAAGTTTTCGACCAGAGTCGTGAGCGAGAGCTGGCCACCCGGTTCGTGGCCTTCGAGCACCAGCGGTTTCAGATTCGCTCGCGCGGTGTAGAGCGCTGCAGTGTGCCCGGCGCAGCCGGAGCCGATGATGACGACGTTGCGGATATTGTCCATGGAGTAACGGTTTAGATTACGGATTTCAGATTTGGGTTCAGCACGCGGATTTGGTCACTCGTTTTGCGACGCGGACTTATCTGGCACAGTCTTCTTGGTCCCGGCCTTCGATGCGGGCTTGGTCTTGCTGGCTTCCACACTGTTGACACGCACCAACTCTGCGGGCACTGTGGTCCGCGCCGCCAGAAGATTGCGATAGTTGTTCACGATCGCCGTGGCGCTCTGAAACAGCGGCTCGTATGCGCTTTGATCCGGCGCAGGATTTCCCTCCGTTCCCGCACAGCGGCCCAGCACCACCGACGACTTCCCGAAGCGCTCCAGCTTGATGCGGCTGGCGGGCGTGCTGGTGGAAAGCATGGTCGCGGCGCGTGGTCACGGCGGAAGCATTGTCTTCAATGGCGACCTGCATCAAGTCCTTGGGATCGCGCACGTGGAAGATCAAGAGTCTCGACCATGTTTTTCGGGTCACGGCTAAACGAGTATTGGACCGTTGAAAACAGAGCCTGCACGGAGAACTCGCGACGAATGCGCACCCAGTCCGCGGTTCCAGAGTCAGAGGAGAATTGCGCGCTCGCTCCCGCCTTCAGAAAATCGGGACTCTGATCGAGAGTCGAGCGCCCGCGATCAACCTCGAAATCAGGACTGAAAAGCGGTTGCTTGGGAATCTCGCGCCAATGCGGAAGCGATTTCCTGTTGTTCCTCCGGCGAAGGCGAACAGACATTCAGCATGTTCAGCTTGACCGGTGGCTGGGAGGATTGCTGGGCGCTGGCCAGCAGCGCTAAGCCATGCTAAACCAAATTACAAAGATGTTTCGGAGCACGACGGCATTCTAAATGAAGATCGTGAGAATCTTAAATCGTGAGAACGAGAATAGAATTACTCCATGGCTAACTTAACTCTGGTATATGGATTCCGGCTGCTGCCCTCCGAGGAAGTCGCGGAAGTTGGGGACGCAACCCTCAAGCTCAAGAACGGACGTGAAGCCCACGTGACCATGCACTTGCTCGAAGGCAGCAAGGATGAGATTGAAAAACAGCTCAAGACCAGTCTGGAAGCGTTCTTCGATTTCTATCCAGAGATTTAGAGATCAGGCTTGCAGGCTTTAGGCTGCTGGTCGTCGTTTCCAAAGTCCTGACGCCTGAAGCCCAAAGCCTGACCTCGCCTTCTCTTCTATAATTCGGTTCTACACCATGGCCTTGCCTTATCGCTATCTCCGTCTGCGGCTTCGCGAGGCAGGAATGCTGCCGACCAGCAGAGTGGCGCTGATCGCCTGGTATCTCTTGGCTTTGACGTGCTGTTATTTGCTGCTGCAGAAGATGTTCGGCCTGTTTCATCTCTCTTACGGCGACAGTCTTGGCGGATGGGTCAGCTTCCTCAGTTTCCTCGTCATTGTTCTTTTCTCCATCCTGGCGTTTCGCTGGATAAAGGCGAAGGCACTGTGGCGGCTGCGAAACCGGCTCATCGTCACCTATGTGTTCATCGGCTTAATCCCGTTGTCATGCTGATCACGCTGGCGCTGCTATCCTTTTATCTATTTGCCGGACAGTTCGCCACCTTTATTGTTACGACCGGACTGACCACCGAACTGAAAAGTCTTCAGGCCACGAATTCCGCAATCGCTCATCAGTTTCTTCGCAGATACAGCGCGGCCGGGCACTAGGGTGGCTGCCATCGAAACCTTACACCAGACCGACAAGATTGGGCCAACCGCCAGATCTGTGTCTGGTTGAACCAGAAGATCATTCTCAACAGCTCCCCGACAGAGATCGACGGCGGCCGCCTACTCCTCCTCATCTGAAAGCTGCTTTCCGCGGCGTGGTACGAGATCAGGGCAACTTTTCTTGCGCGCGCTCGAGACCGTGCCGCTGAAAGAAGGAAATCTTACCGTGATATCCAGCGAACCGGTCGACCAGTATGCTGCAGACTCTCGCTGCGAACTTGGCGAAATCACTTTGTATGAAGGGCTGACTCTCCACAAAGTAGATCGGACGGAGCCAGGCCCGGCCCGGGGCACGCAAGTCCTCGCCGGAGACAACAAGAAGGTCGTGCTCGACGCCAGCAAGGCGAAACTGACATTCAGTTCCGGCACCATTCCCCCACCAACTCGCGCGCTGGATCGAAGCGTGCTGTTTGTCACTTCGGTCTCCGTAGTGGATTGGGATACCGGGGAGACTTCCAGTCCAGTCGGCATCACGGTGCAGACCCGCATGTTCCAAGCTCTATGACAGTTTGTTCTCTGCTCAGGGAGATTTTGCGCCCACGGTTGAATTCTTCCTGCTGTTTGCGGTCATCTTTTTCGCAATCATCGAACTGATTGCGATATGGATTGGCACTCAGGCTTACGCGCACAGTGACCGGCGCGGTGGCGCAACTCTACGAAGGCACTCAGCACGTCAACCGCGGCGACTTCAGCCACCGTATTCCGGTGAAGTCCAACGATCAAGTCGCTACTTTGGCGAACTCGTTTAACTCCATGACCGCTTCGCTGGAAAAGCTGATCGAAGAGCAGAAAGACAAACAACGGCTGGAGAACGAACTCGTGATCGCCCAGGAAGTCCAGGCGCAGTTGTTTCCTCAGGAGAGTGTTCAACTCGCGATCCCTCGAAGTGCACGGATTTTTCCGTCCCGCGCGGACGGTCAGTGGCGATTACTATGATTTCCTGACGCTGGATTCGGATCGCCTGATTCTGGCCGTGGGCGACGTTAGCGGCAAAGGAATTTCCGCCGCTCTGCTGATGGCAACCATACATGCCGCGGTGCGCGCCCTGAGCATGCAGGACGTTCCCGTTTTGCACGAACCCGCAGCCGTGGGCGCGGCGATCGGGTCTGACTGATGCTGGCCTCGGGATTGCGCGGCGTCGACATGTCTCCCGGCAGCTTTGCTTTCCCTGCTCAATCATCAACTCTACGAAAGCACGCCAGCCGAGAAATATGCGACATTATTTCTGGGGATCTACAACGGAGTGGAGCGCAAGCTCACCTACAGCAACGGAGGCCATCTGCCGCCGATCATCATGAGCGAGGACGGTTCCATTCGCCGCCTGGAATGCGGCGGGACCGTGGTCGGCCTGTTTGATCAGAGAAGCTACAACGAGGCTTCGGTCGAGCTCTGCCGGGGCGAGATTTTCGTGGGTTATACCGATGGCGTAACTGAGCCGGAAAATGATTTTGGCGAGTTTGGCGAGGCGCGCTGATCGACTTGCTGCGAGAGAATCGCGATTTGCCGCTTACGCGCATCAGCGAAATCGTGACCGCCGCGGTGGACGACTGGATTGGCCCCAACGAGCAGCCCGATGACGTCACTCTCGTGCTGGCCCGGGCGAGATGATTGTGCGCTCTTACTTCAGTCTTAAGGGACTTAGCGATGGGCGAAACTGTAAGCTACTCCGTATGCGGAGTCGCCGCTGGCGTAGACGGGAAAAGCGCGTTCAAGCTTGTGGTGTCCGGTTTTGTGCAGTAGATAGCTGATCGCAACCACTCCCGCCATTCTGCCTCCGAAGAAAACCAACTGGCCGGCGGTTCCGCTCTCGCACAGCGCCTTTGCCATGGGATCTAATTCCCTTCCTCCATCGCTCAAGTTGTGATGCGTAATGCCAAAGTCCACCGCTTCCAGGGTGGCGTGGCTGGCAAAAAGAATCTTGTTGGCTCGGTCCCAAAAGCCGTGTGGGGCTGAAACCTCGGGCAAATCTTGAGCGCGACTTGCACCGCAGAATGAAAACGTGCACAAGCAGAACGAGAAAATTTCCGCGGGCAGCCCCATGGCCCCAATCTATGGGTCGAGTGAGAGCCCACCCAGATCACGTAGGTATGCGGAGGCATTTTCTGATTCGGACAATCGGGAAACGGTGCCAACGGGATTTCCTTTTCCGGTTGAGCCTTTGGTACACTGGATAATTACGATTGACGAGCCCACTTGCCTTCCACGATAATCGGCCCAACCGTTTCACCCTTCCCCAGGTAGTAGTCACATCCCTGTGTAGAAGTAGTGGAGTCGTTGGAGGAAATAATGGTATCTGCAATGCTCGAACCGCCGCGCGGTTCGCTCGCCGCTCGGTGCACGCGTTCTGCACGTTGTGCTCGCTTCTGTTGGTCCTCACGGCCACGTCCCAGTGCGCAGACTGCAGAAAATCTGGTGCGCACGCCTGTGAACCCTCTAAATCGTGTCCAACTGACGGGCCATCATCCGTCGTGGGCAAACGCTCAGAATGACGCTGGCGCGGTTCCCGCCGACCTTCCCATTGAAAGACTCACGCTGGTGCTTGCGCGCCCAGCCCAGGTTGAACAGGCGTATACGCAATTCCTGAAAGACCAGCAGGATCCGGGATCGCCCGAATATCACCACTGGCTCACACCGGCACAAATCGGAAAGCGCTTCGGGGTCTCGGCGCACGACATCCATGCGGTTACAGTCTGGCTCCAATCGCAGAACCTGCACGTGGACGCTGTTTCCAATAGTCGGCAGAGAATTACCTTCAGCGGTCCGGCCTCGGCGGTCGGCAATGCCTTCGCGGCAGAGATGCGCTACTTCACCGTAAACGGGGAGAAGCGCATCTCCATCAATGCCGAGCCGAAAATTCCTGCCGCGCTTGCTGCCGTGATCAAATCCGTCAGCGGTTTGTATACCGTCAAACTCTACCCCCAACACGGAGCCGAAACCGTACAGGTACCGGCGCATAATATGGCGTCAAACTGGCGAACCAGCGTCGTCCCAGATGGCACCTTCTGCAGCGGCAGCGTCTGCCAGAACGTTATCTTTCCGGCAGACTTCGCCACTATCTACAATCTCAACGGCGTTACGGGCGGGTTCAACAGGAGCGGGCCAGACCATCGCCATCATTGGTCGTTCGCGCGTCTGCACAGCGGACATCACGAACTTCGCAACCCAGGCCGCGGTGACGGCAAACGTGCCCACTGCCATCGTCCCGCCGCTGGGCATCGACCCTGGGGCGGCGTCGTGCAGCACCAGCACGCCTCTTCCGGGGACCAGAGCGAAGCTACCCTCGACGTCACCCGCTCGGGCAGTGTCGCCCAAGGCGCGGCGCTTGATCTCGTGATCAGCGCTGACAGCCAGACTGTCGACGGCATCGGTGTCGCCGCCACGTTTGTAGTGGACACTCCTCCTGCGTCTGCTCCCAAGATCATGAGCATTAGCTTCGGGGGGTGCGAAAATCAACCCGGCGGTCAAAGCGAAGTTCAGTTTTGGGACAGCCTTTTCCAGCAGGCTGCAGGAGAAGGTATTTCGGTTTTCGTCTCATCCGGTGATTCTGCTGCGGCCGGTTGTGATACTGCTTTCATGACGCCGCCCCCGAGCCAAAGCCTCAGCCCGAATGCCATTTGCGCCTCGCAACTATGCCACATGCGTGGGCGGCACCGAGTTCGCGGATTGGCGAACCCCAGCCAATATTGGAGTTCGACCAACGGCGCCGGATTCGAATCGGCTCTGGGCTACATTCCCGAGGGTGCATGGAATGAGCCTTTGAACGGGAGCAACCAGCCCCAGGTCGCTGGGACGGGCGGAGGAGTGAGTGGCTTCATCTCCACACCGTCCTACCAGACGGGTACCGGCGTTCCCACTGCGCGAACCGGCCGATACACCCCGGACGTTGCTTTTAGCGCCTCCGATCACGATGGCTATTTCGGCTGCCTCGCCGCTGGCGGAGGATCTTGCGTTGTGAGCGGCGGCAGTTTTAGCTTCGAAATTTTCTCTGGCACTTCTGCGGCCGCGCCAGACATGGCCGGCATCGCCGCTCTTTTAGATCAGAAGGAAGGCTCCGCACAAGGCTTGCTCAATCCCACGCTTTACACCCTTGCCGCAACGCCCACGAACGCCGTCTTTCATGACGTTACGGTAGCCACAGTGGCGTCACCGGTTGCGTAGTCACGACGCCGAGCATGTGCAATAACAGCACGGCGGGTCCGACTGGGCTTACCGGCGGTCTCAGCCGGATACTTGTCACTGCCGGCTATGACGAGGCAACCGGCCTCGGCTCCATCAATGTCGCAAACCTGCTCACGAATTGGAGCTCATCCACCGTCGGCGACTACTACCACGCTAACCGCTTCGCCCACATCGCCCGTGAATGCTGGAACCAGCGTGACCCTAACCGCCACCGTGAAGCCGGCGTTGCCTCCACTAAAACGCCTACCGGAACCGTCACTTTTTCGACGCAACTCTTGGCAGGTTGGGAACAGGGACGTTCAATAGCTCAAGGCGTGGCAACGTTCATCAGCACCACGCTGAAAGGGGCTTCGTATTCCATCACCGCGAGCTATGGCGGAGACACGAACTTCGGCGGATCGACCTCATCTCCGCTTCCCTACGAGCGTGCAGGACTTCCAGATCGCGGCCAGTCCCACGACCGTCACCGTAACTGCCCCGGAGCAGAGCGGGACGACGACGCTGACCATCACGCCGCTCGGCGGCTTCAACGCGACGTTAAGCTACAGTTGCACCGGGCTGCCTTCGGAAGCGACTTGCACTTTCCCCACGGCCTCGACAAGTACCGAACGTTGAGCATCACGACTACCGCGCCCTCGTCAAGGTTGGACCAAGATCCCCTTCGGGCGCCACGGCGGTATCTTTTATGCCATGCTGCTTCCCGGAGTTCCGGGACTGCTGATGCTCAACGGGAAATCGCAAGCGAGGATTGCGCGGTGTGCATCTGTTAAGCCTCGTCGCGGTCTTGGCGCTCTCCACTTTGTGGATGCCCGCTTGCGGCGGAGGCAGCGGCGGACCAAGCAATCCGGGAACTCCTGCGGGAACCAGCAGCGTGACAGTCACGGCGACCGCCTCGGGAGGCACATCGTTCTCACATCCATAACGATTACGCTTACGGTGCAATAGAATAGCGGCACGGGATCGTTTTATCCCGAATCGGGAGCTACTCGAAATTGTCGACCGAGCTGGTCACGCTGCAGCATTTCCGCGATGTTCCCGAGGCCCTGCTGGCCAAGGGGAAACTGGAGTCGGCGGGAATCGCCTGCTCTCTGGCCGATGGCAACCTGGTTCGCATGGACTGGCTGCTCTCAAACGCCATCGGCGGCATTCGCCTGCAGGTTCATGCGCAAGAGGCCGAGGCTGCTCGCGCCATTCTGGACGAACCGATCCCACCGGAGTTCGACGAAGAAGAAGTTGGCGAGTCTATACGAGCAGCCGCGGTGTCCTCGTTGTTATTCGCTCGACATTGGATTTGAAAAAATCAATCGCTTCTGGACTTATGGTCTGTGGCTGCTTTTAACTTTTCCGATTCCCGTACGCAAGAACAATTGGAAGTGCTACACCTGCGGCGTCGAATGGGTTGAGGAATGAAAATAGGACTCCAGAGGTTGTGGAAAAACTTTTGGCGTTGGAGTTTTGGAGGGGAACGGCTCAAACGTGGCATTTTCCCATTCCGCGTTAACAATTTGACCCGGTTAATCTCTTACTTGGTTGTGCCGATATCTAAGGAGTGACTGCCCCTACTTCTGCTCTCAACCCCGGCCAAGGTAAACCGGGCCAAACCTGGAACTCAGTTTGTCGCTCGCCAACCGATTCTCACTGTGGACGAGAAGGTTTTCGGCTACGAACTCCTGTTTCGTGATGGCGTGGAAGATTTCTTCCGCCACGACGATCCGGACATGGCTTCGCGCAGTACCTTGAACACTGCCATGCTGCTGGGCCTCGACGTTCTGTGCGATGGACGTAGAGCTTTTGTCAACTGCACGCGCGACATCCTGCTCAAGGACTACATCACTCTGCTGCCTTCGGAACAGGCCGTGGTCGAGGTTCTGGAGACGGTGCCAGCAGACGATTTGGTAGTGGCAGCCTGCCGCCGTCTTGAAAGAAGCCGGATACACGATCGCGCTGGATGACTTTGCGGTGAACGACCCGCGCGAAGCCTCACCGATATTGCCGACATTATCAAAGTGGATATCAGAGAGACCTCGGCGGCTGACGCCGCCGCCATGGTCAAACGTTACGGACCCTGGCGCTGCCGCATGCTGGCGGAGAAGGTGGAAACGCGCGAAGAGTTTCTTGCCGCCAAGAAAGCCGGCTTTCCTGTATTTTCAAGGATACTTTTTCCGCCGGCCGGAAATCCTCACCGCCCATGAAATCCCGGCCAACCGGCTCAACTATCTGCGCATGCTGAAGGCGGTTTCGCAGCCCGAGCTGGACGTGCGCGAGATTGAGAATCTGGTCAAGAGCGAGGCGGCGCTGTGCTATCGCTTGCTGCGCTATTTGAACTCCGCCGCCTTTGGATTCGCCAACGAAATTCACTCCGTCCGGCACGCCTTGGCGATTCTGGGAGAACGGGAAGTCCGCCGCTGGATCCGATTAGTCGCTACTCTCGGCGCTGGGCAAGGCAAGACCAGCGAACTGGTGCTCTCCGCCATGGTTCGCGCCCGCTTTTGTGAACTGCTCTCGCCGAAGATTCCCCATGGCGATTCGGACTTGTTCCTGATGGGCCTGCTCTCATTAATGGATGCCATCCTCGAAATACCCATGTCCCAGGTGCTCGACAACATTCCCATCGATCAGGAAACCAAGGCCGTGCTATCGGGCGGAGCCAGCCGCCTGCGGCCTTTCTATCAGCTCATGCTGGCGCAAGAATCGGGAGAATGGAAAACCGCCACTGACCTCGACCACTCAGCTTCACTCACCGAGAGCGAAGTCGCGGAGTCTTACTGGCAAGCCATGCGGTGGGCGCGCGAGGTAAGCAGTGGAACCTAGGCGAGCGATCGCCGTGGGCCAGTGTCGGACAGGGTCCGAGAAGCAATGCAGTTACTTCTGTGCAAAATTACCGATGAGTTAGCACTTGCGCTCTATCCGCCGCGAGAGATACCATCATATTGTTCCCAAGCGGCCATGCTCCCTAGCTGGCCTCCCGCGCCCATTAGCTCCAGGCGCCTAGACGGACAAAGATCATTCACGGATGAACTCCAACCGCATTGGGTTTCCACGCACGCTCGGTGCATGTGCGCGAGGCGATGTACCACCCGGAGAGCGGTCGCACCAAGGCAGCAACAAAGAATCTTCTTTCAGAGACTGAAACGCAAGACTACACACGAGAAACAATATGAATGTTGGACCCGGAAATCCCTCCGGAGGCGGAGGGCAACGCAGACGGCGGCGAGGACGTCGCCCGTCGAATCGCGCAGGGAACCCTGGCGGTCGTGATCGCCAGCAGTTAAGCGGTATTTACAGCGCTCCCATGGATCACAGCTATCGCGGCGCGCTCGGCGGAGACAAAGGGCCAGCGCGGACGAGGTGGCCGTCCTGGCTTTGCTCCGTCTTATGCTCCTCTTGAGCCGGACCCGCTGCCGCTCAACGAAGATGCCAATTCGCGCATTTTTGCGTTCGTCGATGATTTGTTTTTCCAAGCCAAGATTCAGGAGACGGCGCGGAAGCTCAATGTCAAAGTCGAGTTCGTCAAGAACGAAAAAGACATGCTGGAGCGGATTAAGCAGAATGGCGAGGAAAAACCGTCGCTGGTCATCTTCGACATGAACAACGCGAACGCAAAGCCGCTGACTTTGATTCCAAAGCTAAAAAGCAAGCTGAAGAAGACTTCGATCATCGGATTTCTGTCGCACGTGCAGGGCGACTTGAAGCAGAAGGCTCATGAAGTGGGATGCGACATGGTTCTGCCGCGCTCGGCCTTCTCTCAGAACCTGCCCCAATTGCTGCGCCGCCACGGCGCCCCGGAAGAGGAAGCCGCCGCGGAGTAGTGCGTTGGCGCAAGCGTCCTCGCTCGTGCGACTCCGTAGGCTGAAAAGCAGTTGCTATTGCTCCAGGATTTGTCGCCGGTTATGGGCGGCAAAATTGCTCAGGCACACATATACGGTAGCTGCCAGCGTGAGCACTCCCGCTATCGCCCATCGGTCCCAGTGCAAACCCGCACTCGGCTGAATCTTGAACTCATGCCCAAAACCGAAGATCCGGTTAAAAGGGACCGGAGCCATGAAGTAGAGGTAGAGCGGAAAACAAAGTAGCGATGCCGCGAGGCCGATTGCCGCAGCAACTCGCGGGCTCACAAAGGTCACAAGCAGAGCCAGCAGAAACAAAACAATCCCAACGTCTGACATCGACAGCAATGGACCGGTAAGCCATCCTCCGCTAAATTCCGTTCCATCGAGCCCGTTTGAGTTGCGCAAGGCCACGAACACGCCCACAAGACAAACAAGGGCAAGGGAAAGCTGCTGGGTTCCAGGCTTCTTCAAGGGTGGCTCCGACGCGGCCGCGATTCTGCCCCTCACCCCGGAGGCCACTGCAAGCTTCGCCCGCCCAGCAAATGCACGTGGAGATGAAAAACGGATTGCCCCGCATGGGGGCCAACGTTGAGCACGGTTCGATAGCCATCCTCGATGCTGCGCTGCCGCGCGATATTGGCGGCGACGAGTTGGCAGCGGCCAATCAGTTCCGCATCCTCGGCCGCAGCTTCTTTCAGTCCACGCACGTGCTTCTTGGGAACCACGAGCACGTGCGTCGGAGCTTGCGGATTGATATCGTCGAAGGCATATGTGTGCTCGTCTTCGTAGACCTTTTTAGAGGGTATTTCCCCGCGAATGATGCGGCAGAACAAACAGTCGTTCATGACACCGTCCATAGTTGGGAGTAGGAGACACGCCGCGCTGTGCACGGACATCGCCGGGACGGGGAAGGCGCAGAGCTACTATATCCGATCGAATAGCGTTTTTGCAGTAGGGGCTCTGGTTCACGGCGACTAAATGCGCAGGGTTCAATTCAGATTCGAATGCGCTTTGCAGGATTTGTCAGTCGAGCCTGACCAGAAAGATTGAACCTTGCGGAGTCTGGGTTTTGTGCGCGACTTCTTCGGCAAGTTTGCGATCGTCATCCTGCACCCGGACTCGCACCCACCAGTCGCCGATGGGACTGCTGAAACATTGCACCTTCGCCGTTTGATAACGGTCGAGACAGATGGTCGGCTAACTTATCGGCGGAGTGTTCCTTCTCGAAAGCGCCGATCTGCACCGCCCATCTCCCGCCCGTTTCCAGGGAAGACGGTGCGCGCATGACCTCGATGCGCACCATCGCAACCCCGGCCTGCCAGACGTCCACTTTCTTGGCCGCGGCTTGTGAGAGATCCAGCACGCGACCTTCGATGAAGGGTCCGCGATCGGTAATTCGCACCAACGCGATGCGTCCGGTCTTCAGATTAGTTACACGCACAATCGATCCTAGCGGAAGCGTGCGATGGGCAGCGGTCATGGCGTGCATGTTGTAGATTTCGCCATTGGAGCCACGGCGTTTGTTATAAGGGCCTCCATACCAACTCGCGAGGCCAGTTTCCACTAGAATCGGTTTCGCATTCGCCGGAATCCGGAACGCATCTTCCTCTGACTCGGATGGTGCGGGTACAGTTGTCCTGGCCGTTGGCTCGGCAGTCGCGGAACTGGTTTGCGATTCGGGCGCGCTGATGGAGGGCGGAGGTGGAACGTTGACCTGGGCTTGTTTATGTTCGCCGCAGCCAGTAAGAGGAAAGAGAGAAGAGAAATAACAATAGCGATCGTAAAGGGATGCCTAGCGATTCGGGCGCGAAATGTAAGCAAGCCCTTATTTGCGGGGAGGCTGATTCTCCATATAGTCGGCGAGCTTCGCGAGCTTCTCGGCTGCTATACGTAATGCTTTGGTGGAGTGCTGGCGGACAACCGGCACTACCTCGTCGTTCAGATGAGCAATTAACTCCGCCGTTTCTTTCTCCACCGTGGCAGCTACCTCGGCCACGGATTTGTTGATGCGCGCGGATGCTTCTTCCACCTTGCGGTTGAAGTCGTTCATTGAGGTCCTTCGATTTCGTGAGCGCGTAAACTGGCACTCGTAGATTGCGGACACCAGGCTCAGCCATTATTTCCTGCCTGCGAGCGAAGGTCAACCGGGAGGCATCCTGAGTCAAACCCCTGGGGCCGACGAAAGTAGCGCAATTGGCCACTTCGGTCGATTCAGGCTTTTTGCAGTAGAATCGCGCCAAGCGAAGCCGTCCTCCGAGATAGCTTCTTAGTTTGTGGGATTAGGAGGCGCGGAGGTTGTACGGTCTGCAATAAATGACCTTAGAAAAAGCCTGCGGAACGGAAGACTCGATCAGTCGGACGGACGCTTTCAGCAGCAGCCTGCTCGGCTGGTTTGACCGCCATAAACGCGATTTGCCCTGGCGGCAGAATCGCGATCCATACCGAGTCTGGCTTTCGGAAATCATGCTGCAACAGACTCGCGTGGCTGCCGTGACGAATCACTATGAGAGATTCTTGCGGCGCTTCCCGAGCGTCGAAAAGTTGGCTTCCGCACGAGAAGCGTCGGTGTTGGCGGCCTGGAGTGGGCTAGGATATTACCGTCGTGCTCGCATGTTGCATGCAGCGGCGAAAAAGATTGTGAAGGAGCATGGAGGAAAGTTCCCCGCGAGCGCAGAAGATTTGCGTGCCCTGCCGGGGATTGGCCGCTATACTGCGGCGGCGATTGCCAGCATCGCCTTCGATCAGCCTGTGGCTGTGGTGGACGGAAACGTAGAGCGCGTTTTGCAACGCGTGCAAGGAAAGAATCTTGCAGGCGAAGAGTTGTGGACCGCCGCGGGAGAACTGCTCAGTCGCGCAGCGTCCGGGCGATTTCAACCAGGCCATGATGGAATTGGGCGCGACCGTATGTTTGCCGCGGCAGCCCCAATGTCTCTTGTGCCCGGTATCCGATCTTTGTGCGACACGCGGAGAACTGCAAAGGCAAACAAAGGCAACTCGCCAGACGAAGCGACACATCCATTACACGCTCGCTTGCCGGAACGGATCAGTCTTCCTGGTTCAGCGTTCCAAGGCTTCGACGCTCATGCCAGGCATGTGGGAGTTGCCGGAGACGGCCGCCAACGAAACAGCCGAAGTCTGGCTCACTGTAAGGCATTCCATCACCGTGACCGACTATGTGGTTCGAGTGCTGCGCGGTGTCGCTCCCAAGGATTTAGATGGACGCTGGGTGCGCAAATCCCGCATTACAGCGTTGCCTCTAACCGGCCTGGCGCAGAAAATCCTGCGGGCAGCTAACATCATCTAAAATGGAAGTACAGGTGAAGTGGCTTCGGAATATTTTCGGAGGAAACAATATGGCTGCTCTGACCGCGGGAACATCCGCGCCGGATTTCAAGTTGCAGACGATGGATGGAAAGCAATTCTCCTTGCGCGAGGCGCTCGACGCGCGGCCCCGTGGTCGCAGCATTCTTCAAGATTTCCTGCCCGGTGTGCCAATACACGTTCCCGTTTCTTGAGCGGATTTACAAAGCCCATGGAGGAAAGAATGTAACCATCGTCGGCATCTCCCAGAACGAGAGAAAGGATACGGCTGCATTTAACAAGGAATACGGTGTGACTTTCCCGGTGCTGCTGGATGACACGGATACCTATCCCGCGTCGAACGCCTACGGCCTGACCAACGTGCCGACCATTTTCTGGATTGGGCAGGATGGAGAGATCGAAATCTCCAGCGTGGGATGGGAGCGGAAAGAGATCGAAGAAATCAACCGCAAGGCCGCGGAACTCAATGGCGGTGGGCAGAAGCCGGTGTTCCGCGCGGCGAGCAGATTCCTGAATTCCGCGCCGGTTGAGGGTCGAAGAACTAGCCCGCGGTCGCGGGCACCGGCACATGGATCGAGGCGCGAATTTTTGCGCGAACCCAAAGGGTGAGTCCACTGGTAACAACGCGTTTCTGTTGCTTTCCCGTACAATAAAACCCTTATCCGACATCTTCGTTTTCTGAGGAGCCTCTGAAGGATGCGTACTGGCATCATCGTGCTTTTGGTGGTCATTATGTTCTCGAATATTTCTGACGCGCAATCCTCGCACAAGCACACCCGGACTGGGACCGATTCTGTTCGCCTGCCGGCCGCTGCATTTGCAGCTATGCAGAAGATCGATCCCGAGCGCATTCGAGCGCACGTCCGCTTTCTTTCGCATGACTTGCTCGAAGGCCGCGGTACAGGACAGCGTGGCGGTGACATTGCGGCAGAATATATTGCCACTCAATTTGCCCTCTATGGTCTGAAACCGGTCGGCGACAACGGGACTTACATGCAGAAGGTCCCGATGGTGGGCATTACGCCAGCGCCGGAAACTACGTTTTCCCTGGTCTCATCGACCGGCGCGGACTACAGATCTGAAGCCGCTCGAACAATACGTGGCCTACGACCAGACGCAACAACCGCGTCCGACGTAGACGCTGAAATTGTGTACGTGGGCTACGGAATCGACGCTCCCGAATATCAATGGGACGACTACAAAGGAATGGACGTGCGCGGCAAAGTTTTGCTGATGCTGGTCAATGAGCCACCCTCCGACGATGTGAATTTCTTCAAAGGAAAAGCCCTCACGTATTACGGTCGCTGGACCTACAAGTATGAAGAGGCCGCACGAAGGGGCGCTGTAGGCGCGATTCTTATTCATCAAACCGAGATGGCAAGCTATCCCTGGGAAGTCGTTCGCAACTCGAACTCTGGAGAGAAGTCATACCTAAAGCTCGACGGCACACCGAAACTGAAGGTTGCGGCATGGGTTCAGTTCGAAGTTGCAAAACAACTGACTGCTGGTGCGGGCATGGACCTGGACAGGATGATAGCGGATGCGCGTTCTCGCGATTTCCATCCGGTGACGTTGCCCGTGAAATTGAAAGCACGCATGGTAAGCAAGATTCGCCCGTTCGAATCGAACAACGTGCTGGCCATGCTGCCGGGGTCGGATCCCAAGCTTAAGAGCGAAGCCGTGATGTATACCGCCCACTACGATCACCTCGGCATTCGCCCCGACATGCCTGGCGATAACATCTACAACGGCGCTAACGATAACGCCACCGGTTGCGGAATTTTGCTGGAGCTCGCGCGCACGTACGCCGACGCAGCGCAGAAGCCGCGCCGGTCCATTCTGTTTGCGTCGGTGACCGCCGAGGAGCAGGGTTTGCTAGGCTCGGAGTATCTGGGCAAGCATCCGCCGGTTCCGGCAGGCAAGATTAGCCTCGATCTGAACTACGACGACATACCGCCCCTGGGCGCGCCTGAGGAGGTGGAAGTTTCGGGAGCGGAGCGCACGACGTTTTATCCCGAAGATCGAGGCGATGGCGAAAACATTCCGGCTGACGATTCGTCCTGATTCACGCCCTGAGGCCGGACATTACTATCGATCCGATCACTTCAGTTTGGCGCGCGTGGGCATTCCTTCGTTCTCGATCAACGAAGGCACAAAATATAAGGGACACGATGCCGCCTGGGGCATGCAGCAGGCCGAGGAGTACACCTCAAAGCACTATCATCAGCCGAGTGATGAATATCATCCGAGCATGGATTTCACCGGCGATGCGGCGATGGCGCGATTTGGATTCGTGCTGGGATGGGAAGCTGCATCGCAAACCAAACTGATTGGCTGGCAGAAGGGCGATGAGTTTGAGGCGGCTCGAATGAAAAGTTTCGCAGGGGCACAGTAGGCATCTGCGAAGCCAGTTCAGCTTGGCCATGCTCTTGAGACTCGGGCTAATCATCAGCGTGGGTTCGGTCACGCGCTGGACCTCATCCGCACTTAGGCCGGGCGCGACTTCTTCCAGCAACAGGCCCGAAGGCGTCACCTGAATGACTGCCATTTCCGTGACGATCGTATTCACGACTCTCACGCCGGTCAGCGGCAGTGTGCACTTCCTCAGGATTTTCGGCTGAAGATCTTTGGTCGTGTGCTCCATGGCGATAATTACGCGGCGCGCGCCCGCCACCAGGTCCATGGCGCCGCCCATGCCTTTCACCATTTTTCCGGGGATCATCCAGTTCGCCAGGTTGCCTTCCTCGTCGACTTCCATGGCGCCGAGAACGCTGAGGTCGATGTGTCCGCCGCGAATCATGGCGAAGGAGTCGGCGCTTGAAAAATAAGCCGTGCCTGCCATTTCGCTGACGGTTTCTTTACCGGCATTGATGAGGTCGGAATCCTCCTGCCCTTCGATCGGATACGGGCCAATTCCCAACATGCCATTTTCACTTTGCAGGATTACATCCATGCCCGGAGGAACGTAGTTGGCGACGAGCGTGGGCATGCCGATCCCGAGATTGACATAAAAGCCATCTCGCAGTTCTTGAGCGATCCGTTTCACGATGCGCTCGCGCTTTTCAACATCTTTGCCGGGCTTGTTCATGATTTCTGGTCGTTCGTCGTTGGTCGTTGCGCGTCGTAAATCGATTTCGGACCGTTCTGGCCAACGACCACCGACCTACGACGCCTTCTTCGTCGTTCGTTTCTCGATTCGCTTCTCGTACAACTCGCCCTGGAAGATGCGATTCACATAGACGCTGGGAGTGTGGATCAAATCCGGTTCCAGTTCGCCGACATCGACCAGGTGCTCAACCTCCGCGATGGTTACCTTTGCCGCGGTTGCCATCATTGGATTGAAGTTGCGGGCCGTCTTTCGATAAACGAGATTGCCCCACTTGTCGCCCTTCCACGCTTTCACTAGAGCGAAGTCGGCTTTCAGCGCGTGTTCCATGACATACATGCGGCCGTCGAATTCGCGCGTCTCTTTATTTTCAGCGACGATCGTGCCGACTCCGGTGGGGGTGAAGAAAGCGGGGATGCCAGCGCCGCCTGCTCGCATGCGCTCGGAAAATGTTCCCTGCGGCACCAGATCCAATTCGACTTTGCCTTCCAGAACCATCCGTTCCAGCAGCTTATTTTCGCCAACATAGGTTCCGATGTGTTTGCGAATCTGTCCCGCGGAGAGCAGAAGGCCCATACCAAAGCCGTCTACGCCAACGTTGTTGCTGATCGTGGTCAGATTCTTTACACCCTTGCGGACGAGGGCGCGGATCAAGTTTTCCGGAATGCCACAGAGCCCAAAACCGCCAACCATGAGCGTGGCGCCGTCGGAGATATCGCGCACGGCCTCGTCGGCATTGGCAACAACTTTGTTCATGAGAAACAAGAATTCTAAATGAGAATTGAGGACAATGAGCCAATGAATCAATGACTCATTGATTCAATCAAGTTGCTTCCGTTTGGCTGGCCCGATTTTCTTCAACTGATGGGCGCGCTCGAACTCCATTGCCAGTTCGCGCGTGTCGAGATTTTCGCGGATATGCGCGAGATGTTGCTCCAGTCTCGAAAGCGCACTTCGAATATTGGTCTTATTGGTAAGAGCGATGTCGCGCCACATGGAATAAGGACTGCCCGAAATGCGCGTCATCTCGCGCAACGCGCGGCCACCGGCTTCGAGCAGTGGCGCATCCGCGCCATATTCATCGACCAACGAGGCGGCGAGCGCAGTTGAAATCATTTGAGGCAGATGACTGATCCAGGCACACAACTGGTCGTGCTCGTCGGCATCCATGCCGGCGATGCGTGCGCCAATCTTCTCTACCCATTCCAAATACTCTCCACTCAAATCGTCATAGACCTTTTGTCCTGCAACGGGCGTCACAAACCAGGCTGCTCCCTGAAAAAGATCGGGGTCGGCATATTCCACGCCAGATTGTTCCTTGCCCGCCATCGGATGCCCGGCGAGAAAACGAGTACCGGTGTTCTTGCGAAAGATTATTTTAGCTTTCTCAAGGACCAGCGCCTTGGTACTACCGACGTCCGTGAGCAGAGTCTTCGGAGGCAGCACCGGCCCGAGCCGCTCGATCAAATCGATGATTCCGCTGACGGGCGTCGCGAGAACAACGATCTGGCTGCCACGAACCGCATCGGCAGGATTGGTGTGTCCGGCATCAATCGCAGCCTTGGTTCGCGCGCGCTCGAGAACTGGCGCCCGATCGCAGCCAACGATTCGTCCGGCAAACCCGCGCTTTCTTCAGAGCCAAAGCGAGCGAACCGCCAATTAAGCCCGGTCCCAATGATCGTGATTTGGCGAATAGGCATCGGGTAATTTCACCACGGAGACACGGAGGGACAGAGAAAGCGAAAAGCGACAACGGAAAAATCAGAAGAGCACGTTCCAGCATTCTTTTTTCTCTGTGCCTCCGTGTCTCCGTGGTGAGCTTCTTCTCAAGCAATCTTGCGGCCGACAGCCGGCGCAATTATTCGCAACTGATCCATCAACTCGGAGAATTGATCGGGATAAAGCGATTGCGCACCATCCGATAACGCTTTGTCCGGATCGTGATGCACCTCGATCAAAAGCACGTCGGCACCAGCGGCCACAGACGCGCGCGCCATAGGGGCAACTTTATCGCGAATCCCGGTGCCATGCGACGGATCAGACGCCATGGGCAGGTGCGAGAGCTTGTGAATGATCGGGATGGCCGAAATATCCAGCGTGTTGCGAGTATAGGTTTCGAACGTGCGAATTCCGCGCTCGCACAGAATGACATCGTAGTTTCCACCAGCCATGATGTACTCGGCGGAGAGCAGCAACTCTTCCAATGGTCGCAGCAATGCCCCGTTTGAGCAGAACCGGCTTTTTTACTTTGCCCAATTCGCGCAGCAAATTGAAATTCTGCATGTTGCGCGCGCCGACCTGGAAGATGTCCACAAAAGGCAGCATGATGGCGATCTGCGAAATCTCCATGACCTCGCTGATGACCAACAATCCAAAGCGATCACCGGCCTCGCGCAGAAGTTTCAAAGCTTCCAACCCGAGTCCCTGGAAAGAGTAAGGAGAACTGCGCGGCTTGAAAGCGCCTCCACGAAGCGCCCGCGCGCCCGCCTTTGCCACGCGCTCAGCTGTGGCGAAAAGCTGCTCGCGAGATTCCACGGAACACGGACCCGCTATCACAACTATCTGCTCGCCTCCGATTTTCAATCCGTTGGCAAATTCGACGATGGTGCCCGCCGGGCGGAAACTTCGTCCCGCCAACTTGTAGGGCGCGCTAATGCGGTGAACGTGTTCGACTCCTGATAAGACTTCGAGGTTGCGAATATCGAAATCGACTCGCGCACCCACCGCCGCTACGACGGTCTGTCTCGCGCCGGTAGAGCGATGCACCGAGAAACCCATCTCGATCAGGTGTTCCACCACCTGCTGGATTTGCTCCTCGGTTGCCGATTCCTGCATTGCGACGATCATAGAAAGGCGGCCGTTAGCTATCAGTCTCAGCCTCGTTCTTCTGCGAGAGCTGAAAGCTGAAAGCTAATTCAGTCATTCACCTCGGAATCCAATTCTGCATCAGCGGGACCCTCAGCGCTGCCGGTTAGGCGCGATCTCTTCTTGCTGAATCTGGCGCATGATGTCCATAATGCGTTCGTAGATGCACAGCAGATCGCGATCCGGCAACGGCCCCGGATTAATGCCACGCACATTGTCGAACACAGCCCGCTCACGATCTGGCTCATAGATGGGCATGCCCATGCCCCGTTTCAATTTGCCGATCTCGTGGGCAGCTTGCGCCCGCTGGCTTAGCAATTCCACCAGTTTGCGGTCAAGCTCGTCGATTTTCTTGCGCCAATCCGAAATGTCCATAGAAGCTTGTAGCTCTCAGCCGTCAGCTCTCAGCTGTCTCAGCAAACCGAAATCGAGACGTCATCCGCCTTCAAACTCGAATACAACACTCATCGTTGTTGAGCTGAAAGCTGAGAGCTGATGGCTGAGAGCTGTTTGATAAATTCTGCCACAGACTCGGCTTCTTTGCCGGGATTCCGCTCGATGGTTTCGACTATGGCGCTCCCGACGACCGCCGCGTCAGCGAATCCTCCTACTGCCGCAAATTGCTCCGCAGTGGAAATGCCGAAGCCAACGGCGATCGGCAGTTTCGTGAATTTGCGCAGGCGACGAACGAGTTTCTGGGCATCTTGCGTGAGCTGTTGGCGGGCTCCAGTCACTCCGGTTCGGGACACCGCGTAGACAAATCCACTCGAGGCTTCCGCGATGCGTTTCAGGCGCTCGTCCGTGCTGGTGGGCGCTGCGAGGAACACAGTCGCCAAATCGTTTCGCCGCATCTCGCGCAGATAGTCGCCTGCTTCTTCCACAGGTAGGTCTGTCAGCAGCGCTCCGTCCACCCCCGCGTGGCGCGCAATCTTGCAAAACTTTTCCAATCCCATGCGGAGGATCGGATTTAAATACGAGAAGATGATCAGCCCGGTTGACTGCGCGTGCTGGCGCACTTCCGCTGCGAGTTTCAGAACATCGACCAGCGTTGTGCCGTGTTGGAGCGCCCGTTGGCTGGCGCGCTGAATTACCGGGCCGTCGGCGACGGGATCGCTGAATGGCACACCCAATTCAATCACATCAGCCCCGGCCTCGATCGCAGCCAGAACGACATCGCGAGTTGTTGCCATATTCGGATCGCCGCAGGTGACGTAGGCGACGAGAGAGGGACGCGTTGGAAAAGAAAGAGGCATGGTTTGTGAAAGCTTGATTCAAATTCGTGCCTGGCAATTGAAAATCGTGCATCGATCTAGCCGTCGAGCTTCAGGTTTTCCCTCAAGGATTCCGATATCTTTATCTCCGCGTCCGGAGATGTTCACAATCACGATGTCTGACTTCTTCATCTTGGGTGCGCGTTTGATCACTTCTGCGACGGCGTGCGCCGATTCGAGCGCAGGAATAATGCCTTCTGTCCGAGCCAGCAGAGTGCAAGCGTCGAGCGCTTCTGCATCGGACGCTGAAACGTACTCCGCGCGGCCCGAATCATAAAGCGCAGCATGCTCGGGACCGATCGAGGGATAGTCGAGTCCCGCCGAAACCGAATGCGTATTCGCCACTTGCCCCGCGCGCGTCTTGCAGCAGGTAGGAAAATGTTCCCTGCAGTACGCCTGGCGAGCCGCCGTGAAAGCGCGCAGCGTGTTGCCGAGGTTGTCGCCGCATCCGCCGGCTTCCACGCCAATGAGCTTCACTCGTTTGTCTTTGATGAACTCATAGAAAATGCCAATAGAATTCGAGCCGCCGCCCACGCAAGCGATAATCGCGGTGGGCAGCTTGCCTTCGGCTTTGAGAATCTGCGCGCGCGTTTCGCGACCAATGACTTTGTGAAAATCGCGAACCATCGTCGGATACGGATGCGCGCCGAGCACGCTGCCCAGCAGATAATGCGTGTTGCGAACGTTAGTCACCCAATCACGCATGGCCTCGTTGATGGCATCTTTCAACGTGCGCGACCCGGACTCCACGCCGCGTACTTCAGCCCCGAGCAGCCGCATGCGAAAAACATTTAGTTCCTGTCGCCGCATGTCCTCGGTGCCCATGTACACAACGCATTCGAAACCGAGCAGCGCGCAAACGGTAGCCGTGGCGACGCCGTGCTGTCCTGCGCCGGTTTCGGCGATGATGCGGCGCTTGCCCATGCGTTCGGCCAGCAGTCCTTGCCCGAGACAGTTGTTGATCTTGTGCGCCCCGGTATGAAGAAGATCTTCGCGCTTGAGATAGATTTTCGCGCCGCGAAGTTTTTCGTGAGCCGACCCGCGAAAAATAATGGCTGTCGGCCGGCCAGCATAGGTGTGCAGGAGTTCATCCAGACGACGATGGAATTTGCGGTCGCATTTCGCTTTGTCATATTCGTGCTCTAATTCTTCAAGCGCAGCCATCGAGCGTCTCGGGGACGTAGCGCCCTCCATAGACGCCGAAGCGGCCTTTGACCGGGCTTGCCGGCTTATTGTTTTTCGTCACCGTTGCGGTTGCCATACTCTACACGAGCCTTTCTGCTGACGAACCGCCGAGACAAACGCTCGGACTTTTTCTGGATCTTTTTTGCCCGGTTTCGATTCGACGCCCGAAGAAACATCCACACCCCAAGGATGTAATACATGGATCGCTTCGGTAACATTCGCGGGGTTCAGGCCGCCAGCGACCACAACCTTCACAACTCCTTGCATGCTGCTCGACAATGGGCACTGCCTTCTGCCAATCGAAGGTCACGCCGGTTCCACCGGGTTGCTGCAGACTGCCGGAATCGAGAACAATTGTCCCTATAAAGTTCCGCAATCGGTCCGCATCCGGAAGGGATCGCATGGATTCCATTGCCTGAGCCGCACTCTCGACAAACTTCTTCGCAGAGCCCTCGGATTCAATAAACCACTCCGCCGGCATGGATTGGTAGCACTTGAAACCTCGCGGAAAACAGCCAATCCAGATGCGGCTGTTTCGCTCGTTGGGTCGAGGGGTGGCCCGAAGTGAAGTTGCGACGCGGTCAGTCCCAGATGGTGCGCGAGTCTGGGCAGGCCCTTCGGACTACCACCGACAAACACTCCGACTTTCTCGACGTGCGCTGGCATTTGGCGCACGATCTCGCCCACAATTTCCGGCGCCACGTTTCTCGGGCTTTTGTCGTAAAACACGAATCCCAACGCATCCGCGCCGGCCTCAACCGCCGTTAGTGCATCTTCGAGATTCGTGATTCCACAAATTTTTACCCAAGTCATGAGACCTAGTTCCTGTTTTCAGTTTCTAGTTTCAGCAAGTCTTATGTTCTGATCAGCACATGAGATTCGCGTTGCGCTTCCACCAGAAGAGCTTTCAGTGCTTCTCCGGGCGATTTCGCTTTCATCAACGACTCGCCGATGAGAAATGCACTGGTAACCAGCCGCACGCAGACGGGCGATGTCTGCGCCGCTATTGGATTCCGCTCTCCGCTACTCGCAGCGCAGTTCTTTGGAATCGAGTCGGCCAATCGAAACGCGGTTTCGAGATCAACTTTGAATGTTCGCAAGTCGCGGCTGTTTACGCCGATGAGTGTGCACCCAGCATCCGCGGCTCGACGCAATTCGTCTTCATCATGCACTTCGCACAAAACGTCAAGGCCGTATTCACCGGCTCGGCCGGCCAGCAGATTCAATTCCTCCGCAGACAACGCAGCCACGATCAACAGAACCGCGTCGGCGCCATTGGCGCGAGCTTCCAGCAACTGGAATTCATCGACGATGAAATCCTTGCGCAGGCAAGGCAACTTTGTCGCTGGCCGACGCTCGCCGCAGATTTTCCAGCGACCCTTGAAAGAACTCTTCATCGGTTAACACCGACAGCGCCGCCGCGCCCGCGTCCTCGAGTTCTTTCGCCAGACTCGCAGAATCAAAATCAGAACGAATCAGCCCGCGCGAAGGCGATGCCCGCTTCAATTCAGCGATGACTGCTATGCCATCCCGGCTCGTTGACTCCAACGCGTGTCGAAAGCCGCGCGGAGAATGGTTTCCAGCCTGCCGGTCGAGTTGACGCAGATCCGCTGCCGGCTTGGTCTCGGCAACTTTTCGACGGGTTGCTGCAACGATCTGTTCCAGGCTGGCAGGCATGGCAAGTCGCAACAATTATACGGGAGGGGTATCGAATCCTTTGTCATCAGCCTGTCAAACCAGGCTCGTCAAAGGCGTGAAACAGTCTCGCTAGAGAGACGAGAGTACCGGATGAAAAAGAAAACCGTTGGTGCCATCGAAGGGACTCGAACCCCCACACCCTTGCGGGTACATGGACCTGAACCATGCGCGTCTGCCAATTCCGCCACGATGGCAAAAAGTGATTCGTTAAGGGGCGACCTCTTCTGGCCACCTTTAGGAGAGAACCACAAACAATATTCTACAGGGGCATCGTTTGCTGTCAAACGTTGAGGCCGGCCTTCAGGCCTCGGGCTTTAGGCTTTAGGTAGCTGAGTCAGAAGATGCCGCTCACCTTGTAACTTTGGGGGGGACAAATCCAAGACTCTGTAACGTGAAGCCTCGAAGCCTGAAGCCCGAAGCGTGACCCTACCCTTCCAGCTTAGCGGTCATCGTGATGTTCGCCTTGAGAACTTTAGAAACGGGGCAGCCGCTCTTGGCGTTCTCGGCTGCCTTCTGGAATGCAGCTTGATCGGCATTAGGTACGTGCCCGACCACATCCAGATGAACCGCCGTGATCGTCCAGCCGGAATCGAGTTTTTCCATGGTAAGTGTCGCGGTGGTCTCGATGCTCGAAGCCATGAGATTGGCGGCTCCCAACTGCCCGGAGAGGGCCATGGAGAAGCATCCGGCGTGCGCCGCCGCAATCAGTTCTTCGGGATTCGTGCCGGGAGTGTTTTCGAATCGCGTGCTGAAAGAATAAGGAGTATTGTTTAGCACGCCGCTCGAGGACGATACCGCGCCTTTGCCGTCCTTCAGTCCACCCTTCCAAACCGCGCTTGCCTTGCGTTGCATGTTTTCTCCTCAAATTATGAAGTCGTTTGCTTAGCTATTGTAGATGGAAGCGAGCGAAGGTGTCAGGTCGGGAGCATTTAGCACTTCGCATTTCGTCCCGAAAGTGTTAGCTAAAGACAGGATGTTCAAGTGCAAGATGCCGGTCGACTCAGTAGAAGTCGGAACAGCTCAGATAGAAGCTGCACTGCGGGCAACTAAGTTTGCAGCGATTCTCCTGCAATTCTGCCGAACAGTTGGGGCAGAAACGCGCTGCTGCGCCACAATCGAAACCAACTGTGACAGTAGTTAACTTGGAATTTCCGTGAGCGATCGGGTCGGATGCAGCACGATTCATGCCTCCCGAAACCTATCATCGCGAAGCGGCGCTTGCAATTGCGAATTCCCGATTCCTTAGGCGACTTTTGCGTCCTCACCCAGTTTGATTTCATGGCTGGCGATGGGCACGCAGCTGGTCCAAGCATCACCTGACGATACGCCAAGCCCCCAAGCGACGCCAGGCGCGCAGGAACTTTCCTGCAGTCGCCGACGGTTCTGTGCCCAGGGTCAAACGAAACGGTGTAACGGCCAATTTCGATGGCCATGTCGCCCGAGTAATCCACCCGCGTGGTTTCAAAGCGCAGATTCTGGTATCCCAAATCGCCGTACTGCCGCAGCGCGCGCTCAATTCCTTTCGTCCCTGAGACGACTCACGATGCGAAAGCATCAACACGCCGTCGGACGCGAATAATGCCGCTACCTGGTCATAGTTGCCGGTGTTGAAGGCCGTGCAAAAATCTTGAGTGAGACCACGAATGGTTGACTCGACGTCAAGTGGTGGATTGTACTCCACCGCTGTTGGGGGGCCGGTACATCAAACTACCTCCTGGGGGGAACAGGACACTGCATACTCTGAAATTGCATTGTAGCGCAGAAATCGAAGTGGAAAACTGCCAAGTTTTCCTCCGCCTAATGCGATTTCAACAGCACTCAAGCCTGTTCCTCTTAGGGAAGTTCCAAATCTTGATACTTGGATTATGATGATGTGGGCTGAGTCTCTTTATGCCCTCAAACTCTCGACTGAGGCGGCAATCATGTACTTCGAACAGTTTTACCTGGGTTGTTTGGCACACGCTTCCTACATGCTGGCGTCCGAGGGAGAAGCAATTGTGGTCGATCCTCAGCGGGATGTGGATATTTACCTGAAGGCTGCGGAAGAGCACGAACGTAAAGATCCGCCATATTTTCGAGACTCATCTGCACGCCGATTTTGTTTCCGGACATAAAGAACTGGCCTCCCGTACCGGAGCAACGATATACATCGGAGCCAATGCTGGCGCCAGGTTTCCCCATATTGCGGTGCGCGATGGCTTCGAGTTGCGAGCCGGGAAAGTGCTTCTCAAAGTGCTGGACACTCCGGGACACACGCCCGAAAGCATATGTCTTCTAATCACAGATGAAGAGAAATCGCCGAATCCCTGGGCAGTTTTGACCGGCGACACGTTGTTCCTCGGCGATGTCGGACGCCCTGATCTCTCGACGACACACACTCCAGCGGAATTGGGCGGCATGCTTTACGAGAGTCTTGCACCGCCAACTGCTCACACTAGCGGATGACGTGCTCGTCTATCCGGCGCATGGAGCGGGTTCGCTTTGCGGACGCAACATGCGCGCCGAGCGTTCCTCGACCATCGGCACTGAAAGGCTCACCAACTACGCGCTGCAGATAAAGAGCGAAAGAGGAATTCATTCGGCAGCTGACCACCAACCTGCCCACGCGTCCCGAATACTTTCTGCAGGATGCGGAAATTAATCGCGAGGGCGCGCCCACACTCTCCGATCTGCCTGAACTGCCGCCAATTTCCGCCGGCTCAACTGAAGTCGATGCTCGACGACGGAGTCATTGCACTCGATGTTCGCCCTGGCGATCAGTTCGCTCACGAGCATGTACCCGGCTCGATTAACATTGCCTTGTCGGGACAGTTTGCCTCGTGGGCGGGAACGGTCCTGGGCCTAACCGCTCGTCCGGTTTTAATCGCAGACTCGCCCGACCAATTGTCCGAAGCCCGGCTCCGCCTGGCACGAGTAGGCCTTGAAGATCCACGTGGATATTTGAACGGCGGCGTCGAAGCTTGGAAACAGGCTGGGTTCGCGCTCGCCGAATTGCCCCAAATCACCGCGCAAGAGTTGCATGATCGCTTGCGATCCGAAGCTTCCCAAGTGCTCGATGTGCGCCGCGAGCCTGAGTGGCAAGCCGGACACGTTGAAGGCGCGACCTGGTGGCCTCTGGACAATTTCAAAGTTTCTCCGCCAGAGATCGATCGCGACCGGCCCATCGCCGTCCACTGCAAGAGCGGATATCGCAGCATGATCGCCTGCAGTCTGTTGCAACGAGCCGGATTCAAAAACGTTACAAATGTGATCGGCGGCTTTGACGCCTGGCAGCAGGCCAAACTTCCAGTTCAGACTCGAAACCAAAGTCGAAGCCTAGGAACGGGCGGTTGCAAAGGCCCAGACGGTCCATTAAGCTAAACTTCTCCGCAAGCGAAGATCCCGCGCCGGGATGGCGGAACTGGCAGACGCAGCGGACTCAAAATCCGCCGGGCTTCGGCCCTTGGGGGTTCGACTCCCCCTCCCGGCACCAGCACTTTTAGTTTCAATTACTTAAGGTCAATATCGTCCGTTCCTACCGCTTTCTTACCGTTTTGCACGATGCTTGCGGTGTAGAACCGCATGGCAAACCGTCGAGCAAGCATCTGGATGTACGTCAAAGTTGGTGATCGCTGGCGCTACGTCAAACCCGTGGTCGGCAAGAACAACAAGCTCAGACCGGGGTATGCCCTCATCGGTGGTATGGAGACGCATGTCCCCAACGCAGCCTACTACCTCCGCTATCGCGAAGGATCGAGGATCATGTGGCGCAAGTGCAGCAGCGCAGTCGACGCGACAATCGCACGCGAAAGACAGGAAGCGTACCTCACAGCATTCGCGCACGGACTCACTCCTAAGCAGCAATGGGACAAGACCCCGCCGCCAGCGACGATGAATGACGTACTGCTGCCGTGGCTTGAGGAGTACAGGCTCTCGCACCAACCAGAGTCCCACGCGCTCATGGTGCAGACTCTCAACGAATTCAACAACTGGTGCAGGAAAGATATTGTCGCCAAGATCACGACAGTTGACCTGCTGCGCTACCGAGCGTGGCTGATTGAGAAGAAGCGTTCACCGCGCACTGCCGCCAACAAAATGCTGCGCGTGAACCAGTTCATCCGCTCTGTCCGTGGTCTGCGGGAAGGGGAGGGTCCGGTGTCGGTGAAGCACGCGAAGTTCGTTGAGCTTGAGCCGACGGTATTCAACGAGGACGAACTCAAGGCGTTCTTCGCGCAGTGCAACAGTTTCCAATATTCGGTGTTTCAGTGCTACCTGCGATCTGGGCTGCGAAAGCAGGAACTTGAGAATCTGGAATGGACGGACGTGGACTTTGACGCCGGGACGATCACGGTCAGCCCGAAGGCGGACTTCACACCGAAAGACCACGAGCAGCGCACCATCGAGGTTGACGACACGCTGCTCGGCATCCTCAAGGAAGTGAAGCGGCGCGGCACCTACGTATTCGCTAACAGTGTGGGTCACAAGTACACCCACTCTTGGGACGACTGCGTAAAGATCGCCAAGAAGGCGAAGGTCGAAGACTGCCATCCGCATCGGTTCCGCGCCACGTATGCGACGCGGCTGTTGCAGAACGGCGTCGATCTCAAAACCGTCCAGAAGCTACTCGGTCACAAGAACCTCGAATCTACGATGCGCTATTTGGCAAAGGCGGAGTCACCGAAGGTTCGAGCCAAGGTCAATGCAGTGAAGTTCGGCGCTTGATTATTCCTTAAGTCTTGTGGGAGAGCCGTGATTCTTCCAGCGGCATCCGAAGTAGCCGCCTCCAGCAGGGATCAGGATACTCGCGCATGATCTCGCTTTCTCGATAACCGAACGCACGACCTAACTCTCGGTGCTTGAGAATCGAGTCTGGTGCGTTCCATATCTCCGAGATTTCCTCGCCCCACCAAATGTCGTGACCATATCCGTGTTGGCTCGGAACAACTCGGATATTGGGGAAGTCATTCGGTCGGCTCCTCATCTCCTGCAAAGCGATGGACTCTACAGGATCATCGAAGCACATTTCCATCCCTGTCCTGCGTTGTCCGCCGACAGGGATCAGCGGCTTATAGGATTCGGTTTCCTTCTTCCAGTTATGGGCATCTTCGACGTTTAATATCAATCTGCCTTTTCGATCCCGCTGCTCTGGTATGCGGATGTCTTTGAACGCCGCTTCGTTGATGAACACAGCCTTGTCGATCAATTCGGGGTTCGCCAATCGCTTGCGCCAGACTTCTATCTCTTGCTCCAGCCTTGTCGAAACCGACGGCGACGGGATGACAATCACAGTTGATCCAGCGCCCAGAACCGTTCTCGTTCCGTGGAACCGAACTGGCTTGCGCCTACTCGTTTCCATTTCTTGTCATAGTAATCGAGTAGTAGGTTGATGTAGTGACGGCGCAAGTCGTACTGGTTGCCCGTTTCGTCAACCACGACCGCATTGCTGAAAGTTGCGGTTCGCGAAGTGCCGGGAGGATGGGAGTGCGCACGAAGTCGAACGACTTCTCCGTCTATGTCCTCGTCAAGCATCTGTTCCACGATGATGTAGACCATTTCACCTGTGGGACTTTCCAGCATCCGCATGGTTATCGGTTTTGGATTGTTAGGCATTCAGAAAGTATAGCTGGGCCACCGAAGGTGCGGTGCCGTGAGAAGGTCAATCCGATTTTCACTAGCATTCCCTTGTGCTCATACATGTACTGTTGCTCAAATGCTTCCTTCGGATTGTCGATTGCCACGGAATAGTCCTTCAGAGCACGGTTCTGGGCTTAATGCCTCTTCTTGCGACCTGCGGATTTTACTTTCGCATGGTCGCTGTAGCTGCTCGAATCGACCGTCAGTTCCTCGCTCTCGTTGATGTCGCGTATCGCCCGGAAGTCGTAGTTTTCATCGCAGATCACATTCGGTTTTTGGCTTGATCTTGGGTCGTTGATATACCAAGACATCGTGAGACGGTGAAAGTTTCGGGGACACCCGTATCTTTTCGGCTTACCGTTTTTCCCGTTCTTGACGATAGCAAACCTTTCGTAGAACTCCCTCAGTGCCTTGTTCCTCGGCAATTCGTCCGCGTTTATCCAGCGGATTTCATCCACGTCGCCGGAAAACAAGACCGTGTCCTTCTTGATTTTTCTAATCGCAAAAACACCTACCCCTTCTATTGGCGAAGGCTTCAGCCGCGTGTACAACTCATCGTGCGGCATCGGTTGGCCCTCTCCGATCCAGCGAGCGACACACTTTCCTAGACCTTCTAAGTCCGGGTAAATTGTCGCCTCATCAACAGAGCAGTCTTGTAGTTCGCCTCGGACATCCTCAATTGCGTAGGCGGGGATCACTATCTTCGCCAGAAGTTTGTTCGCCTTTGGGAACAGGGAATCTAGACTGTCCTTTTTTACACCATGCACCGTGAAGCATGACCGCTGCGCCGCGATGCGCCGATCAAATTGATTCGGAAAGATCGCCACAGGCAGTGGCTTCCGCAAGCGACGTTTGGCGTCAAACCGATCTGGAAGCCACGGTGCGTACTTGCGGCGATCACGATCTGCGAGACCGTCCGATCCGGGCGGAAGAACTTCATCACTGTCTAGCACCAACTTGTTGAGACGCCACGGATCGAGAACCCAGACGGCGGCATCCTGATAGCCTTCACTGTCCATCAACGCGAAATACAGGGCGATCTGCGGGTCTTCCGTCCAGTCGAGAAGACGAGTCGGCGCTGAGTAGTGCTGCATGAGAAAGTACCATTCCCAAGCGTTCCGGGGGTTGTAGGTTGTCAAACTCGGCGCACGCCTAACGAACTCTTCGCGTATCTCATCCTCGTCTTCGAGTAGGTCTTTGGCTCGCGCTTTGGAACGATACAGCTTCGGGACAAGCTGCCAAGCGGCGTTCCGCGATCCACGGAACCAAAGGGCAGGTTCCCCGTCTTTATCCTTCCATTCGACCTTGATCTGCCTGATCCGTTCTATGAACTTCGGCAACGTCTTCGCAGTGTAGGTTGCAAGCATATTCAACGAATGATAAGTCAACTCGTGGCAGAACTTACAAAACACCTTCGATCTTCTCCAGCTCCTCCGGCATGTGATTGCAGCCGCCCCCACCGTCGTAGGCAACGTTAACGATCTTGGGAACACCGGGCAGGCTGCCGAAGTCTTTTATCACGCCTGTGGTTCCGCTTGCGATTACGCGCACTCTGTCGCCTTCCCTCAGCATCTCGTCATACAACTTCTTGTGCTTGGCGAGGTATTCCTCCAACTCTGCGATCTGCTTTGGGTCTGTGATTTGACCCTCTAGTTCGACACGCACGGCAGGTCCGCCGGGAGGCGCAATATGCGTGCCAACAACATGCCACCATGTGCCGTCTGGCTTGCGCACCACGCTCCAGTGTTCCGACTCTCCCTCGATGTATCCGTCGATCTTCCACCAACCCGGCGCGTCTCTAAACTCGCCACACCAAGTGAACGAACGCTTTGTTGTTTCCATGCCCACTCCCTCTCAACAGATCATAAACCTGATGCGCAAGGCATTTGGTCCCTGCCCGCCACTTCTGCTAGGCTTGTTATTCCCCCGGTTGATCCAGCCATTTGTAAACCGCTGCTAAAGCGGAAATTTCCGTATCGGAGTTGAAGCTATGGCTGATGCAAAGATCGAAATTAAAGTTGGTGCGTTCTCGTTCACTGGCGAGGGCACAGAGAAATGGCTGTCGGGGGAACTGGAAAAGCTACTCGCAAAAATACCAGAACTTGTGGAAGTAGCTCCTGCGGACGACGGCGATGACAATGCCGAAACCGGAGGCGGTGGTAAGGCTAAGAAGAAAGGCAAAGTCGGAACGCTCTCGGCTTTCCTGAAAGAGAAGAATGCTACAAGCAATCAGGTAAAGAAGTTCCTCGCGACCGCAGTGTGGCTGCACGACAGCACAGGCAGGGATAGGATCACCACGGCGGAAGTGAGAAAAGCGCTAAAGACTGGCAATCAGGGTAAGCTGACTAACCCGGCAGGTTGCCTCAATCAGAATGTTGGAAAGGGGCATGCCGAAAAGGACGGGGGTAGCTTCTTCGTGACTGAGCCGGGGCGCACGTCGCTCGGAGCGTAAGATGATTGCCGCCTCGACCGCGCTGTCCTTAATTCCGTCAGGCTTGCGCGATCCACTGCTCAAGGAATACCGCACTATAGTGCAGAACTTTCTTGAGCAGCGTTGGCTGCCGTCTGAATTGCACGGCGGTCGGTTCAGCGAGACTGTATACACAATCCTCGACGGGCACGCGAAGAAGTCCTATGCGTCCGCACCAGCGAAGCCGAGCAAATTTGTTGACGCTTGTAGGAAGTTGGAGAGCAACAAGCTGCCACATGTCCCGCACAGCTTCCAGATCACCATTCCTCGGATGCTTCCCGCGCTTTACGACGTACGCAACAACAGGAACGTGGGTCACGTCGGCGGCGATGTCGATCCTAATCACATGGACGCGGTCGCGGTGTTGTCGATGTCCAACTGGATTATGGGCGAACTTGTGCGGGTGTTTCACAGTCTACCAATCACGGAGGCTCAACAGTTGGTAGACGCACTCGTGGAGGTCCGACTTCCCGCAGTGTGGACGGGAGACGACGGAGTCAAGCGTGTGCTAGAGACGAGTCTGAAGCTGCACGAACAGATGTTGCTTCTCGCGGCGGTCACGATGCCGGACGTGACATCAAAGCAGTTAATCGAGTGGATTGAGTATGGCAACGACGGCTACGTGATGCGCACCTTACGCAAGTTGCACAAACAACGCCAACTCGAATATACCGAGAGTACCGACAAGGTTCGCATCCTGCCGCCCGGTGTGAAGGCTGTTCAGGAACTAATCAACAAGAAGAACCTGACTGGCATCATTTGAAGAAGACGAAGTGATCTTTTCTTTGTTCAATCAGTAGCGCACCCGAACCATTCAATTGGTCTTGCACGGCAGCAGTCTAGAAGCCTTGCGATTACGGTTCGGGAGAGTCCTTCTCTCGCCAATTCACAATGATGTACCTTCCCGTATAGAGCTGCTCCATGATGCGGCGGTCGCACAGGTCACCGAGCATAGAGTGGGCATCACCTTCCGTCACATCAAATTCCGCTGCCAAGCTGGCGGCGTCGCCGTGCCAGATTCCGTCTCGATCCGCGTTCTGCCAGATAAAATCGAAGGCGTCTCTTCTCCGAAATACTTCTTGCGTTTCACCGCGCCCCCCTGTGGCGAGACGGACTGCCCGCGCCTCTGGGTCGGCGGACGTTGAACTCTACTGCGACTCGGTAAACAAGCCAGCGGGAGCAGCCCAGCAGGTCCGCAATCTGCTGGTAGGACAAGCCGGGATTCGCGACGATCATGTCCCGAATCGCAGCATGCGCCTTTTCCGTGTTCGACTTCCTGAGAACACGGATGCCGACGACTTCGGCAGTTGCTTTCTTGATGTCCTTGTACCGTCCCATACGCCCTCTTAGATGGATCGCGAATTACTTTTGCAAACTCATTGGAGGTTCTCGTAGCCGCGAAAACGCCAACAACAATGGTAATTTCGCGCTTTCGGTCGCGAGTCAACGGGAAGAAATCCGGCTTCGAGAACATTCTTTAGACGCTGATGTGGCTTCTGGGACAAGCGGACATGAACAATCGTGAATTGTCCATTTGCCGCAGTATTAGATAGTTGGTGATCTCGAAAGAGATAAGCGCGGGGACTGGCTTTCTCCAGTCTTACTGTTCCGCCAGTCCCCGGAAGTCGCTACCACCAGCGTCTCACCAGCGCTAGAGAACAGTAAGCAGAAGAGAACAGTAGTGAAGAAATCAATCGCACCATTCAAAATGATCCCCGTCAGTTTGCGGGATCGTCTGCACGAACTCACCGGAAGCGAACTCAAAGTCTGGCTGGCTGTCGTACTGCACAGCGACGCCAACAGGGAAGCATTCCCATCCAACGGAGTCTTGATGGAAGAAACAGGACTCACACACACCACATTAGCCAAAGCCAAGCAGGGATTACGATCCAAGAAATGGTTCACCAGCGCACAGCGCTACCGTGAAAACGGATCACTTTCCAGTATGGGGGAGAAGTGGCGCATCCCCGTAACATGTTCTTGGTACATCCCCGAGTTTCAGGGGGATACGTGCCTGATTTTCAGGGATATATCCCTCCGATTATCAGGGATAGCCTATCCCCGACTTGTGGGGGGACTTGAAGTAGATACATTAGAAGTTGATACAGGGAAGCCAGATACAAGCAAACCTCAAGATCAGAATCTTTTAGTGAGTAAATCAGTTAGTCAGGCTTCGTTCGCTTCGCTCACTACGTCTGAACGGCGAGAAAAACAAAAACTAGTTCATGGTTCTTTAGCAAAAACAAAACCAGACGACAGTCTGTGGGACAGGGATCAGGAACAGGCTTGGCTGGCACAAGAACGAATCCCCTTCTGGTCGGAAGAACTCAACCGTGGTCTGGACATTGAAGAAGTCATCATTGCTGAAGAACTCTACCTTGACCTGATCCGGAGGGGGAAGATGGATGAAGCCGACGTCGTGACTCTGTACGAACTAGCTTTGGCGTATCAGACCGACGACACCTATGGTCAAGCTGTCATTCGTTCCATCTGGCAGTGGAACAAGCTGCACAAGAAAGACAGCCTACAGTTCCGCACGATCCAAGCGCTGGCGAAAGCCATGCGGTCGGAGTCGGACAACAATGTCGTGATCCAGTGGCACGAACACAACCGCGCCGAATGTCCGAAGTGTAAGAAGCTACGCAAGTGCGTCCGTTGTCGTCTGGTCGAAGACTGTGTCAACGCCGACGAGTTCCTGCAAGGCGAATGGCGCGGCGAATACCTGCACAAGCATTGCGCATCGTCTTGGCACGAAAAACAGTGCCGTCCAGTCGAGATGCCGCCGATGCAGCTTAAGCCTGAACCTGTTGGCGAAGGCTTGGAATACGAACGAAGCGAACAGAAGGGGGACTGCGCACGCTGCATGGGATTCGGACGAACGGTCTGCACTTGTGAAAACGATCCCGACGACATAGACCTGACGCCTGACAACGAGTATGCGTTTCTTGTCAAAGGTGGTGTCGAAGTGGAAGAACGAGAATGAAGGAACGCACTCAAGGCAAAGCGAAACTGCACATTATCAGGGATGACAGACGCATGGGAAAGATAGACAAAGCGATCAGGTGCATGAACCGACCGGGATACGATCCCGACCGGGAACGGCGAAAGTTGATGGAACACGAAAGAAGCCGTCCCTCTCCACGACCGCATGCGGTGCCGTGCGGCTGCCGTTGTTGCTACTGCTGGGACATGTGGCAAGAGATTGACCGGGAAAATCCGGCTGCCGTAGACACGTTGGGAGACGTGAAGCCACAATCGCCGCAGGTTTAACCAAAGGACCGGGGACAAACACCGCGAGTCTGATAACTCCCGACAGTCTTGCAGAAAATATCAGTATTGTAAGTTATGGAGACAGAAACATGCTTACACCAGAACACATGAGAACGTGGCACGGCTACGCCGTGGACGAAGTAGCCAGCGCGGTGCAGAAGTGTGTACGCCGGGGATATGAAGACCAAGCACTTTACTGGTCGTTCGAGATGATGGAATCGCCTAACAAGTCGCACTACACGAACCTGTGGAATCGCCTCAAGGTGATCGCCAGTGAAGACGTTGGCATGGGACAGCCATTCATGCCGATCTTGATCGACGTTCTTCACCGCAACTGGAAAGAGAAGCACGATCACGTGTTTACGATCAACGCTGTCATCGCCTTGGTACGCGCACAGAAGTCCCGGATCGTGGACAACGCGATCAACATGATTAAGTCAGAATGGAAGCTTCTCGGCAAGAAGATGATGTTGACCTTGGACTCGCTGGACGAGACCAAGCTGGAACCAGTGGTTGAACCTGTGTATGACAAGGACAAGCCGCGTCCAATCCCCGGCTTCGCCATTGACAAGCACACACGTGCCGGGAAGAAGCATGGCTTGGGGAAAGCCGATTTCTACGGGGAAGGTGCGAAGTTGAACAATAAGGCGCCTATCCCCGATCCTTACGAGGCGCGTGCGATAGCCGGGGACTTGGAAGTGGAACGGCGGGAACGGATGGAGAAATGAATGTACGACCGGGGAAAAGAAACGACGCACGCGACAGTCACCGCTAACCTATCCACCCGCTTTCGCTTGCTTCATAAGGTTTCGTAGTACTGGGCGCTGGAATTCCACCAGATCGGTGGAGTTGCTTCGGAGCCACAATTCTTTATTCCGCTGCAACAACTTCTTCCATTTTCCGATTCTTGCTACGATTTTGCCAACCTTCTCTTTCGCCAGCGACTGCTGCCAGTCCAGCCCGAGTTCTGCGGTTAGCCGAATCTCCTGCTCACCTTCGATTGCGAACGGGAGAGCACATTGATCCTGATTCTTGGATTCCTTCTTGCAGACCAACTCTGGAATGCACGGCACGCGCACAATCAAAACAACAGCTTGGTCGGCGTTCTCGCGGCGAATATCTTCCGCGACGGTTTGCATTTTCTCATCCGTTTCGTCGCTGTACGGGACAATCACGTCGCAGACCAGACTGCTTTCCATGTTGCCGCCCTGTCCTTCACCGTATCCGACTGCTGGGATAAGGGTGAAGCCCGGCAGGCGGCTGTCGGGGAGCGCTGGGAATTCCGCTCTTTGCAAGGCACGGATAAGCGCTTTTCGGTGAGCGTCTTCGGTGTAAATCTTGTAGAGCACGTGTCCGTACTCTTTTAACTGTTTGGACGCTCTGGGGCTCATGTGACGAATTAGAGCATGGGACGTAACAGATGGACCAGATTACGGGCGTCACTTGTAGCGAAAGCCACTCTCAGCGGAATGGGATAATTAGCACTCAATGTCTGGACGATACCGATTGTCGCGGAGATCATTGCTCGAAGGGCGCTGATACAATTTCCGAGTCGGAGGCAACGATGAGCACCAAGACAGGACGTAATGACCCTTGCGGGTGTGGCTCGGGAAAGAAGTACAAAAAATGTTGTGGAGCGCCGAAAGGCGAAGTTACGAGCGTGCGACTGAAGGATATTGGCGATTTCGAATTGACGCCCGGACTGGCGGATGCGCTCACAGCGTCTCTGGACCCGTCCTATGTGGAATACTTTGCTGCCGCTGATTCAGGAACAAACACGAAGGAAGCTGAGAGGCGGATTGCAGCCATACCAGAGGACAAGCGTTATCTCACGAGAGTACTGGACTCGTTGGATAACGCATTTGCGGACTTCGATAGTGGGACTGCGAAGCTGGACTTGCCTCATATGCAGAACCGCAAACCTGAAGCCATCAAACGTTATCTTGAGTTCCGCCTGCGGCAATTCAAAATGCTGCTTGATGCGGTTGAGGACTACATTGAAGAGAAGTATCCCGCAACAGGAGGACATGCTTAACCCGCTGTCCGATCTGCCATAATGTCTCTCCAGCATGTGCGGACGCTACCGCCTTTCGCGTAGAAAACAGCTCGTCGAGGAATACTTCGACAGCGCCCCTTGGGACGACGATTGGACTCCGCGCTACAACATCGCTCCCACGCAGCCAGTTCCGGTCATCCGCCAGAATCCGAAGGAACCAGTTCGAGAATTGTCCTTGATGCGATGGGGACTCATTCCGCATTGGTCGAAAGATGCCTCCGGTGCGGCAGGCATGATTAACGCGAGATCGGAAACAGCCGCAACGAAGCCCGCGTTTCGTGATCCTCTAAGGCTCCGAAGGTGCCTGGTTCCGGCAGACGCTTTTTACGAGTGGAAGCGAGACGGCAAAACCAAGCAGCCATTTTGCTTCGAGGTAAATCAGGGGCAATTGTTTGCGTTTGCGGGACTGTGGGACCGCTGGAAAGAGCCCGAACGGCAATTGGATCAAGACCTGCTCGATTCTGACCATGACTCCAAACGCCGTGACCTCGGCAGTCCACGACCGGATGCCAGTCATCCTCGACCCAGAAAACTACGACCTGTGGCTTGATCCGGGGATGACAAACGTGGCTGCGGTGTCGGAACTGTTAAAGCCGTATGATGCTCAGCTTATGCGGTGCTATCCCGTCAGCACGAGGATCAATCACGTGGCGAACGACGATGAAGAGTGTTCCGCACGAGTGGAACTCGCTCAGATTCAGGATCGACTCTTCCCCTAACGGATGGAGCCTCGCGATGTAATCGTTTGAAGTCGGATTTTGCAGTAAAATGTGCCGTTCTTCACACGCCGTGACTGAAGCATTCATTACTCCGAAAGTCGCTCAATGGGCAAGAGAGCGCACAGGAATCTCTCCAGCCCAGTTAGCCAAATCTCTTGGGGCTGATCCGAAAGAAGTTGAGAGCTTGGGAACGTGGCGAAACGCATCCCCCGTTCGGTAAGGCACAAGACTTGGCAAGGAGCCTTCGGATTCCATTTCAATTCTATTTTCTCTCAGAACCCCCCGCCGAAAAGACCCCGATACCCGATCTCCGAACAGTAGTCGAAGGTCGTCCTGCAAAGGCAAGCCCAGATTTTCTGGACTTGCTTAACGACGTCCTCGTAAAGCACCAGTGGTATCGGGAGTATCTGGAAGCGCGTGAAGTACCAATCTGTTCCATAAATCGCTGCTACATTTCGCCTCAGATATTTTTCCTCGTTTACGTTGAACGGCACGCGGAATGAATAATCAAAACCATATTTCGGGTCTTTCGTGTACGTCTTGGCTGCACACTCTTTGCGCTTCGGAAAAGGCGAAATGATGGGGGGCTCGTATCTGACTTGAGGGTCCATATCGAACGTGACTGTTATGTCGTCGTTTGGGTCAGTCCGTGTGAGCGTAATCGTCTGTGATTCCTTTATAGTGAAGGGACCATCGAAGAGTACCCCCGGACGCGTCGCGCTACTCGATTTCGCGTTCTCCACATGTGACTTCGTGATATGAAGGGGGATGGCTCCCTGTCCCTTCCAATTTAGCTGGAGGATCGCCCGCGATTTGTTCGTGCTCCAGTAGGTATAGGTCAGACCCAACCCTCCAGTGAGGCACTCGTGGATGATTTTCCCAGCTTGCGGGTCAAGCCCAAGTATCGAAAGCGAACGCTCTCGTTCCTGATCTATGTTCAGGCTTATCTTAGACATTTCCTTCGTCTGCGCTTCATGAAATACACCCCAGTTAGCTTCGAGATCGGCTGGGAGTACAAGAAACAATCCTTTTAGGAACCCAGTACCTTTCATGCTGTCGAAACTTTCCTTGTTGATGATTGAAAGATAGGCGAGGCGGTAACTGTCGCTCCCGTGGAAGTCCAGCTTCGCCTGTAGCAACGGCGAGAAGCAGTCGGATGGCGGCACGAACCGGGCATCTGAGAGTAGGAGATTTCTAAGCTGCCGAACGCAGCGAAAAACACCACAAGCATTGCAAATCGCATAATCGCCTCTGGACGAATGGATTTGCAGCACCGCGCAGGCGGTCCCCCTCCGCTGCATGGCAGAGGAGTATAGCACGGGTCAAACCCATCTACCCGATGTCCGCACCAGCTGAGCTACGGCGCACCATTCCCAGAGTCGGGCGGAACGATCGTATTTCCGTGTGGTTGCGGCGGGAATACAAGCGATGGTGCGGCGGGACGACCGTAAACTGACCGCCTGCCCGTAGTCCCGCTACAGAACCTTCCGACCTCCCGTTCCAAATTTCTAGTCAACCACCTCCGATTCGCGAAGCGCCCCCAAGCTGACGAACCTGACCTTCCGTCTGTCCTTCGTCAGTATCGTCTCGCCCGTGAACCCAATCCTCCTCAGAATCCCCGGCTTGTGCCGAACTGAGAACTTGCCGAAGCTGCCGAGCTTCAGCGTGAAGCCGTCCTCTCCCAGATTGTTGAGCAGCGTGGCTTCCAAGCTCCCGATCACAGCGTCCACGATATGCTCGGCTTCCTTCTTGGTGGGCAGCGCCAACGCCTGCTGAACCCTCGCTGCCAACTCTTCTCGACCTCTTAGGCTTGCTCGCATGCAGTTCAAATCCTTTCGAAAGGAAGTATCCATGCAGAGCAATACCGCCGCAGTTGAAAATCAACCTATCAATTTCACAAATATTTCTGTTGAAAACCGGAAGCCCGACCCGTTCACGATTGCTGACGGGCAGGTACGTTGGGCATGACGGGTTCGTCGTCCCAAAGAACTTCGACGAATTCCACGAGCGGTTTCCCCAATACGTCCGCAACTGGGTCAACAGGCACGTGGACAGGTCTGCACCGAAAGAGGATGTGGAGGACTGGACGCAAGACCTTCTGATCCACTTGCGATACCTGCCCGCGACCTCCAAGCACCGTCAGGCTGGCAAGGAGGACGTCGTGCAAACATTCGATCCGCACAAGCACTTCGGCGCGAACAGCGCCCGGTTCTTCAACTACATCAACCTCTGCCTCGGAAACAAATTTAGGACGATCTACTCGAAACGGATGAAAAATCCCTTGTGTCGACCCGGCAACTTGTCCCTGACCACCCATTGGGAGGAAACGGATCGCGATCAGATCGGGGACGAGTTCTGCCATGCACATTCGGCGTATCTCAGGAAAAGGTGTGAGCGGCAAGAGAAACAGCGCGACGACAGGCACCTGATTGGCGAGTTCGTGGATTTTGTGCGGCGCGAAGATTCGGGCGTGCTCCCCGCAATGGGTGCGATTGCAGCAACGGGGACGTCCGGCGATGGAGCAGAGTTGCTAGGAACAACTGAAGCGGATTTCTGCCGAATGCGTTCGCGCCTGCGCCAGTTGGGGAGATGTTTTCTAAAGAGTGAGCCAGTTCCGAAGCAGCGAAGACCATACAGACGGCGTGTGAAGCGCACTGCCCCGTCAACTCCGCTGAGGTTCACGGCGAGTTAGACCAGCGCCAAGGACGTGCGCCCCAGCATAGCTGTCGCTGGGGTTTTTTTTCGGGGATTTTCCCTACCGTTTCCTACCGTTTTTCCTCTCCAGAGAGGTGTCAGATCGGACTTAACGGAGGCACGAAAAGGCTCAAGTTACGCAAAACACTGCATCTTGCTGATACCATTGGCGGCGGGAAACGGATTCAAGAAAATCCCCCTCCCGGCACCAGCGCTTCAGCATCAATACGTCACGGTCGTTACCTCCAACTTCACCATAACCGAAAGCACTCCGTTCGATGTGGAAGTCGCCGTTGACCCCGAGATGTTCGGCAAGATTTTTGAGGAACTGGTAACTGGCTGGCATGAGACGGGCAGCTACTACACTCCGAAGCGGGTTGTATCGTTTCTGTGCCGAGCGGCGCTGATAAGGATATCTGTGAGCGCAGGCGCCCTTAGACATTATCCCATCGGGGCTCCGATGATTTGCCAAACATCGCCTCAGCGCTCATTGAGCCGTTTTGCGCTTTAGGGCCGGATTGCAGCAATGTCGGTTATTTCGGGCTAATGTCGCGCTTGTTCAGTTGACGTCGGAGCAACTGTAACCACACCCTGTTCACCATCATAGGTCACATCATTCCCAAGGAAAGCTTGGATGCTGACGTTGATAAGATCCGATGACTGGGATGCCTTTGTCGAGTATGCAGGTGACTTTCAGGAAGCTGGCGGTCCAAGGCACTTGCTGCATTTTGGAACCGCTCTAAAGGTCAGCAAGCAGCAACAGATTGACTTCCATGTTGGTGTGGGCCTGTCGTCGGCTGCGGTGGATCACTTCGTCGGGATTGGCTATTCATTCCGCTTTCAGGCGATCCGTCGGTAGGCGAACATCCAGGGCAAACACTTGTTTCCTTTCAAACACACCGACGCGACACTAGAATGATTTAAGGAATGGCGAGAAGGCACCGAGCGCGTCCTGAGATCTGTGATTTGAGACGCTTGGGTTCGGGCTGCTCCTGAGTAAATTGTGGATTTATACAGCTTAATTCAATACGCGTTATTTGTGGCCGTCGTCACCGTCCTTGTTGAGACCTTTGGGCGGGTACATGGAACGGGTCTTCTCCAGGCAAGCCGACCGTCTTGATCGTTTATGTCTTCCCGTTGAGCGGTTCCTCTATCGCATTACTGCGGTTGATCGTGATGTGGAAATGACCGGCAAGGAATATGCGACGTGTTTTGTGCTCTTTGGCCTGACCGGTACGCTCCTGTTATATGCCATTCTCAGAATGCAGCAGTTTCTTCCCTGGTTCTTTCCGCAGTACCACACGACACCGTTATCTCCTGACCTGGCTATGAATACGGCCATCAGCTTCTCGACGACCACTACGTGGCAGGCCTACGCGGGCGAGAACACGATGAGCTATTTCAGCCAGATGGTGGGACTCTGCGCACAGAACTTCCTGGCTGGCGCTGCGGGGTTAGCGGTGGGCGTTGCCTTCATTCGTGGTCTTGCGCGGCAATGCTCCGACACGCTGGGCAACTTTTGGGTTGATCTGACACGCGCCTTGCTCTGGATCCTGCTGCCGGGAGCATTGATCGGCTGCCTTGCTGCTGGTCTGGCAGGGCGTTCCGATGAACTTCCACCACTATGCGGTCGTCACTACCGTCGAAGGTACGCAGCAGGTCATACCGCAGGGCCCAGTCGCCGCGCTGGAGATCATCAAGAATCTCGGCACCAATGGCGGCGGATTCTTCAACGCAAATGGGGCTCATCCCTATGAGAACCCCACGCCACTTCGAACTTTCTCGAAATGCTGGCGATCGTACTTCTGCCTGCGGCCTTCACCAACACTTTCGGCAGGATGGTTGGGCAGCCTCGACAAGGATGGCTTCTATACCGCGTGATGCTGCTTCTCTTCGTCTGCGGACTGGTCTTCGTACATCACTTTGAACAACGGGGATTCACGCACATCGGAAACGTGGATTCCCGAGCCCAGTCGCCTCCAGCCTGGCGGGAACATGGAAGGCAAGGAGGTGCGCTTCGGCATTGGCAGTTCCACCCTTACGGCTGTCGTTACATCCAACACGGCGACGGGATCGAACAACTCAATGGACGACAGCTACACTTCGCTCGGCGGAATGGTCTTGCTGATGAACATGCTGCTCGGAGAGCTCGTATTCGGAGGACTGGGAACTGGCCTTTACAGCATGGTCATGGCCGCAGCGATCGCCGTGTTTCTGGCGGGACTGATGGTTGGACGAACGCCTGAATACCTGGGGAAGAAGATAGGTCCTGCAGAAAACAAAATGATCATGCTCTACGCTCTGGCCGCGCCGCTGGTCGTCCTCCCACTCACGCGCGATCGCGGTGAGCACCAGAGCTGGGACTGTCCGGGCTCACGGTCAACACCGGCCCGCATGGTTTTACAGGGATTCTCTTCGCCTATACTTCCTGCTTCGCCAACAATGGCCAAAGCTTTGCCGGTCTGAGTGCGAACACTCCGTTTTACAACCTCACCACAGCATTGGCGATGATGGTGGGTAGGTTCGGCTTGGCAATTCCTGCGTTGGCGTTTGCCACTCTCTTTGGCCGTCAGCAGAAACACTCCTTCGACGTCGGGAACTCTTCCGACCCATTCCCTTGTGTTCGGAGTGCTACTCACGACCTGCTTGATAGTAATGGTGGCCCTGAGCTATCTTCCTGCCTTGGCCCTCGGTCCCGTGCTGGAACGATTGCTTTTGGGAAGATAGCGTTTGAAATTCAAATCGTATGCTCGCCCCACGCCCCACCAAGCTCCGTTCGCAACGCGACATTAACCTGTGGCGGATCCCGCTGCAGCTCTCGCTCGCGGCAGTGGCGCTGTTCGGCATTACTTTAATTCCGGACATCCTCGACAAATATCGCGTCATTCATATCCCGTCCTGGCTAACGATGGGTAGCATCGATGACGCGCGTGCGATCCTGTCGGCGATGATGGGCGCGGTGGCGACCGTGCTCGCGTTGATTTTCTCGGTTGCACTGCTCGTGCTGTCGATGGTCTCGACGCTGTTTGGCCCGCGACTGCTTTACCGGTTTCTCCAGGACTGGGTGACTCAGGTGACGATCGGGATGTTCATGGGCACGTTCGTTTACATCTGCCTCGTCTTCCTCGTCACCCATCAGGATCCGCAGTCGTCATTCGTCCCGCAAATCTCGCTGATCACGGCCTGGATGCTCGTCGTCCTCAGCTTCGGGTTCCTCGTCTACTACAGCCATCGGGTTGCGAAATCGATCCAGAACCCCGACATGATCGGCGCGATCGTCGACGACTTGTACGTCGCGGCCGGCGGAGCGCACCTCTCAGGCCCTGGCGAGGGCAGCGGCGCTGCACCCGACGACGCTGCGATTCTGAACCAGGCTGAGACGGGCGCGATCGTGTTGTGCCCAAAGAGCGGGTACCTGCAGCATGTCGATCACGGTGCGCTGGTCGCGGCCGCGCTCGCGGCGGACGCACTGATCGTGTTGAGGTTCCGCCCAGGCCAGTTCGTGCTCCGCGGCGAGCCGCTCGCAGCCATCGTTCCGGCGGAAAAGCTTGGTAAGCTCGAAGCCGCAATTGATCGGCGAATTCACATCGGCCGTCACCGCACGTTAACTCAAGATAGCGAGTTTGGGATCGCGCAGGTCGTCGAGATCGCGATCCGTGCGCTATCTCCTGCAGTTAACGACACGTTTACCGGAGTCGCTTGCGTGGACTGGCTCTCCGACGCGCTACTCACGCTGGCCGAACGGCCCCCGCTCGAAGGGAACTGGTACGACACTGGCGGCCGCCTCCGAGTATGGATGCCGTCGGTCCGTCTAGAGCGCCTGGCCAAGTTCGCATTCGATCAGGTCCGTCAGGCGTCCGCCAGCACGCCCGCTGTGCTGATCCGTCAACTCGACGCGATCCGCCGGCTGACGCCGCGACTTCCAGACGCCTGCCGTCAAGCGCTTTCAGAGCAAGCCGACGCGATTCTCGAAACTGTGAGCGCGCTGGTCGCGCTGGATCGCCGCGACCTCGACGCGGCGTGGCAACGGGCACACAGAGTGCTCGAAGCACTGCCCGATTCTCGATCGGCCCGTGACCCCAGACAGTAAGGCGCGTCCGCTCCACACTCTGATGCGATCCAGAAACGGGCTTCTGGGAAAATGTGTCGGAATGGTCGCATCGAAAGCCACAAATCGATTCATGGTTCCAACGAACTGGAAATCGAAGAAATTATCGCGAACGAGCCCGCCACCTTGGAGCAGATATTTGAAGCCGGAATGCATCCTAGTATCTGTTGTTCGACTTCCAATCGTCGCCGCTTGGTGATCACTAAAAGCAACGCATGACCATTACAGCGAGAAGTCTGGAGCGTTATGAGAGACTCTACAGCGGATACAAGAGAAGACCTAGTTCGCACGAGGGGTGTTCAGGACCACGAAGCAGGACTCTTTACGAAGTTCATCTTCTGGCGCACGAAGCGCCGGTATGGACACGTTCTGCTCTCCACCCGCATTCGCGCCAACGATCCGAAACTGCTTGCGCTAGCCGAGTTAATGAGCAGGTATACGTCTGCCCCCGGAGCTCTCGCCCCAAAGCTAAAAGAGTTGGTCCAACTCAAAGTCGCGGCGATGGTAGGCTGTCCGCTTTGAATCGACATTCATTCTGCCGTGAGCAGAAAAGTCGGAATCACGGAAGAACAAATGAGCGACCTGTCGCGATTTGAAAACAGTACACACTTCAGCAATGAAGAAAAGCTGGTCTTGCGTCTGGCAGTGAGCCTTACGCGAACACCTTCGGATGTTTGCGATGAGCTTTATGGCGAGCTCAGAAAGCGTTTTTCTGAGCGTGAACTGGTTGAACTAAATGCGGCTATCTGCTGGGAAAATTACCGGGCACGATTTAATCGCACGTTTGCCGTCGAATCTGAAGGGTTCTCAAAGGGCATGTTCTGCGCCCTGCCAGAGAGATGATTTAGGCACCGTGAGTCGCGAATTAGCTCAGGCCATGCGCATGACCAGTCGGCGCTGGTCTCCCACCAAAGCTATGGATGGCTCATCTGACTTTCAGTGCAGCTTGAAGCGCCTCGAACAGGGCAGTATCGTTGAATGGCTTAAACAGGCAATCCACCGCACCCTGTTCGAGCAGCTGGACGCGCACAGTCTCATCTCTGCTAGCGGTGATGAAGATAATCGGAATCTCTTGCCGGCGAAGCTTCAATTCCTGCTGAAGCTCAGGCCCGGTCATGCCAGGCATAGCGATATCGAGGACCAAGCATTTGGTCTGATCGACGCAATCAGAGGCAAGGAACTTTTCCGCCGACGAGAACACCCGGGCTTCATAGCCGAACTCCTTTAGCAGGTCGGGTAGGGACTCGCGGACGGATTCGTCGTCATCGACCACTGACACCAGTAAACGCTGGAAGGCGCCCCTTTCCTGCCGCGACTGCATGACATAACAGTGCCCCTCTTCTGGCGAGAGCGTCCATTGTACTTTGGTATTGGTTTGCGACGGCTCTCAGCGACAGAGAGTCGGTCGCCAGGGTGTCATCCCTCGAAGCGGGGTTTCAGGATCGATTCGCTGGATTCAAGCCGCGTCCGTCATATCAGACGAACGAATCTCACGATTGCCGTCACCGCCGGTCGCACTCTGGGGTTCGCGGGGAATAGAGAATGAAAACGCTGCTCCCGGGCCATCATTCAGTGTTGCCCATAGACGGCCATGATGACTCTCGATAATGGAGCGACTAATGGATAGCCCGATCCCCATACCGTCGCCCTTGGTCGTATAGAAAGCGTCGAAAAGCCGATCGGCAGTCTGCGGGTCAAACCCGACTCCCGCGTCTTGCACGGTCAGGCGCACCCGATCACCCTCGTCTTGCTCGGTTCTGATCACCAACTGACGGGGGCGATCCTCGACTGCACTCATTGCGTCGGAGCCATTCCGGAGTAAGTTCAATATGACCTGCTGAAGCTGCACGCGATCGCCTGCGACCGGCGGAAGGTCGGCGGCAAATTCGTGATGCAGGATAATCCGGTTCTTTTGAAGTTCCGCTAACGAGAGCGCAACCACCTCTCGAGCCGCCTCATTCAAGTTCACAGATTCGGCCGCGGCATCCTTCTTACCAAAGAGCGCGCGCAACCGTGTGATCACGTCCGACATACGGTTGCCGTCGCGAATCGTGCGCCGGGCGGTTTCGCGAGCGCCCTCGACATTGGGAGGATCGGCGGCCAGCATCCGGAGGCAGGTGCTGGCATTGGTAACGATGCCGGACAGCGGCTGGTTGACTTCGTGCGCGATGGACGCGGTTAGCACTCCCAAGGTCGTGACCCTGGCAACATTAGCGAGTTCCGATCTGGCCTTGCTAAGAGCATCGTCGGAAAGTCGGCGTTGTGTGACGTCCTGGATCGCCCCAATGTATTCCGGCCGGCCCTCGAGGTCCCGAGTTGCGTGAGCCGTCACATGTAAGAATTTAATGCGGCCGTCGGGCATGAGGAGTCTGTGTGAGTGCTCATAGTCGCCGCCGGTCTCCAGTCCACGTGCCGCTGCTTCCCAGACTGACGGAATGTCGTCGGGATGCACCCTGATCCGAGCCAAATCGGCTGATACTGGCGTGCCCGGGTCAATTTCGTGGATACGATAGCTTTCCTCCGACCAAGTAACGTCGTTTGTGTCCGGCCGCCAGGAAAAAGTGCCGGTCCGGCTAAGACGCTGTCCTTGAATGAGGAAAGCCTCACTGCGGCGCAACCCCTCCTCTGCTCGTTTCCGGTCGTCGGTGTCAGTCATGAGGGCATACCATCTCGTGATTCTCGCTTCTGTGTCTCGCACAGGAAGGATGCGAACCTGGAACCATCGGTAGACGCCATCGACCCGCCGCAATCGCAGTTCAAATTCGGAGGGAGTTCCGGATTTGATAGCGTTCGTAAAGATTGCGACTGAGCGAGAGCGGTCATCCGGGTGAATATTATCGTTGTTTGCCCAATCCTTCATTTCCTCCATCGTCTTGCCGTAGTATTCCAAGAGTTGCCGATTGAGGAGTTCAATCTCACCTTCCGGACTCAGGGCACACACGAATCCGGGAATGCTGTCCACAATCGTGCGGAAATTGAGTTCGCTCTCGCGTAGTTTTTCCTCCGCCAGTTTGGAGTCGGTAATGTCCCGAATGAAGGCACTAAAAAGCCAATCCTGGCCCAGTTTCATAGGCGATACTTCCAACTCAACCGGGAACTCAACCCCGTTGCGCCGGACGGCCGTAACTTCGATACGTCGTCGCAGTATGGGTCCATCGCCGGTAGCCAGGAAGTGACTTAAACCGCTCTGGTGAGCCCTCCGCTGCTGCTCGGGGATAATCATGTCGGCCATGCGTTGGCCGATCGCTTCCCTATCACTCCAACCGAAGGCGATTTCAGCTTGCTTGTTCCAACCAGTGATCGTTCCTTGGGCATTTATCGTGATGACCGCATCCAGGGCGGTGTCGATGATCAATCGGGTTTTTTCTTCGGCACGCCGTAAGTGTTCTTGAGACTGTTTGAGATCTTCAATGTCAGTCGATGTGCCGTACCATCTGACAATCTTGCCCTCCTCGTCGCGGAGTGGCTCAACCCGGATGAGGAACCACCGATAGACTCCATCATGGCGTCGCAGACGAGCCTCGATCTCGCCCGACTGTCCTGATATCAACAACTCCTGCCACGTTTTCATTAATGGCGGCAAGTCCTCTGGGTGGAACGCATCTTGCCAGCCCCAGCCATGCGACTCTTCGGGCGAAAGACCTGTATATGCGTGCCAACGCTTGTTCAGGAATTCGTTGGGACCATCCGGCAGATTGCACCAAGCCAACGTTGGTATCGTATCGATGACCCGACGCAGATTAACTTCGCTTGCGAGGAGCGCATCCTTCGCCCGTTTACGTTCTGTAATGTCCTCGGAGAGAGCCATGAGGAATCGCCGCACCCGCTGCGTACCTGGCACCATCGAGACGTTGTTGCGCACCCACACCAGACTTCCGTTCTTCCGCCGGCATTGCTTCTCGATCTGAAACTGCTGGCGCTTGCCCGCCAGCAGCTCCTCGATGAGCGTCTGGCTCCGTTCGAGATCCTGATCATGGGTGATGTCGAGCAAAGAGAGTTTTTGCAGCTCCTCCTCGGTGTAACCCAGCATCTCCTGGTACACAGGATTCGCGGCGAGAAATCGACCGTTCAGGTCAGTAAGCGCAACGCCGATAGCTGAATTCTCGAAGACAGAGCGCCAACGCTCCTCGGCTGCGGTAAGTTCCGCCGTCCGCTCCGCGACCTGCCGATCAAGTTCGTTGGCAATCCGCTTTTGTTCACTGAGAAGCCGTGCCTCTTGAAGCCCGACAGCCGCTTGATTCGCCGCGACGCTCAGAAGAAGTCTCTCGGTCTCCCGCGGGAAATCCGCTCGCGGCGACCCTGCTACGATCACGCCGATTTCGCCTTGCAACCCGAGTCGCATGGGCACAATCGAAATCTCTTTCTCTCCAATCGGGTTCCTCGCCAGCGGAGGCCATATCTGCGGGTCAGCCCCCCGCCAGCGGTTGAATACTTCGCCGATCTCGTGTGGCATGGGGAACAGTTCTCGGGATTCCAGCGACTCGGAACATCTCGAGGGGCGCGCCCGCCGCCGGGCTTCTTAAACCGCACATAGACAAGATCGAGGGGGAGAATATTCAGGAGCACGTCGAGCAAGGTATGAACAATCTGGGATGCCTCGCCGCCCGTCCAGATGGCAGGAAGAGCGAGAACGCTGACGAGATCGTTATTGCAGCGCTGAAGGCGCTTGATCTCCTCGGCGGAATGTTAGAGTGGTGCTTCCATGTTAAGCTGCCGTCGCCGGCGAACAGGGTCCGCCGGGCCCGGCGGGCGCGAAGCTCAGGCAGGAACTCTTCCGGCGGAACAAAGAACGGATTTGCTGATAGAGAATCCCGCCGATGATGATCAGGGGATGCGTCCGCATGATGTCAATCACGGTGTCTCCTCCGAATTTCGGGAGATGGTAGGTGCAGATGACCGCGTCGTCGTGGCGGCGCCACACATCATTCACCCGCGATTCGAATTCCACGAGGTCATCGACGTGCGATCCACCTTCGGCCGCCCAGTCCATGCGGCAGACAATGCGACTGAGCGGAAATTCTCCTTTGGCGTTGTCGCTGGCCGCCTGCTCGAATACTTCGATCATCCGATCCTGATCGAAACGGCCGTCCCGAAGATACGTTTCGGTGTTGGTGCGAGCTCGAATTGTCCGCTTTGCTGGGCGGCCGCCGGGTCGATCCCCACCGCAGTCAACCGTTGCAGATGGTCGTGACGTTGATCGGGATTAACGACGTGAACCGCCTTGTCGCCACACTCGAACCCCTCTTTAATGAACGGAAGCAGCACGCGATATTCTTCGTCGTCGCTATTGAAGAACGCGCAGATATGACGTACTTCGCCGAGCTGGGAGCCGGCAAAGGAAATCGGTTCCGTGGCCTTCATGCTGTATCCCCCCATTAGCGAGAGACAGAGAAACGGTGGGTGATGCTATCCGACTAGGATAGCCAAATTTTACTCGTGATGTCCATCATGAAATGGCGCGGAAGGCGGGTGACGCGCTAGGCACGACTTTGCAGCCCCACTGTCGTGTCAGACGATGGAGCGAGGGGACTGACCCGTCGGACGATGGTGTTGATCGATACCTTTTGTATCAATCGAAATCGACGAGAGGTTCCTCGCTCAAAAGATCTGCCGTTATGTGAGACACGCCCGTATTTATTTCGACGAATCGATACCAACGTCCAATTGCGCACTCCCACTGAGCGGCGCATCTTAGTCCTGTGACCGGGGCCAAGAAAGCGCTGGCAATCAAAAAGTTATTGATCGCGATACAAAAGGAGGAAAAATGCCATACGTCTCAGTCGGACAAGAAAATTCAGGCAACATCGAGCTTTACTACGAAGACCACGGCTCGGGCCAACCGGTGGTCCTGATTCACGGATACCCGTTGAGCGGTGCTTCCTGGGAGAAGCAGGTGCCCGTTCTCTTGGACGCCGGGTACAGGGTCATTACCTATGACCGCAGAGGATTCGGCAATTCCAGCCAGCCAACTACGGGCTACAACTACGACACATTCGCAGAGGACCTTCATAAGTTACTCGCGAAACTCAAGCTGCGTGATTTCACCTTGATCGGTTTTTCCATGGGCGGCGGCGAGGTGGCACGCTACATCGGGAAATACGGTTCCAAGGGTGTCAGCAAAGCCGTGATTATCTCCGGGTGTACCTCCGTATCTGCTGAAAGCAGCCGACAACCCGGAGGGCGTGGACGCTAGCGTCTTTGCGGGTATCGAAAAAGCTGTGGCTGCAGACCGTTATGCGTTCTTCACTGGCTTTTTCCATAATTTCTACAACACCGACCTGCTCCTGGGAAAACGTGTCAGCCAGGAAACCGTGCAGGCCAGCTGGAACGTGGCAGCCAGCGCATCAGCGACCGCCAGCCTGGCGTGTGTCCCGACGTGGCACGAAGACTTCCGCCAGGACTTAGCGCGCATCGACGTGCCTACGCTAGTCATTCAAGGGGAGGCCGACCGCATTCTTCCTATTACGGCTTCGGGGCTGCGCACCGCCAAGCTCATTAAAGGGGCGCAGTTGCTGGTCGTGAAGGATGGGCCACACTGCATCACGTGGACGCACGCGGAAGAAGTCAATGCCGAATTGCTCAGCTTCCTGGGCGAGAAGGCCGACGGGTCAGAGAAGAAAGTTGCTTAATCAACCAGTTTGTAAAGGAGCAGCAGCCTCCGTCTGACCGAATGCACGATATGACGGGTGGAAAAATTGCTGATACACAATTATGGCGAACACAGTGTTACTAGCTCTCGAGTTTCTCTTTGGTTGCTGGCACCGCAACGTCAGCCGGCCATTCACGTTGTCGGGTTGGACATATGAGGTCTGCCTTAACTGCGGTAGGAAGTTTGCGTACGATCGCGTTGAGATTGGCTGCATCGTCGTAGCAAAGCAGAATCTTGCTCCTCGCAGAGAGTCCTTGCATGAAGTACGCAACTATTTCGCTGGTTCGACGATGAGCGTGAGATGAGCGGAACTCTGCCGCCGCCACGGCGGAACGCTCTGGGCACCGAGAGCAAGCATTCCCAATGACGCAGGTTGCCGCTGGTCGGGAACAGGCTGACTCAGTAAAGCGTCGGCCTCGATATCACGCGAGTTTACGAAATCCCGATCGTCGGACGTGCCTTTGGTCTGGCCAGCGCTGATCGCCTTGCCGGGGATGGTTTCGTAGGCGTAGCCGGTCAAGACTGCGCCACCCACGCGATTATCGGTGGTCACTCGTGCCCATCCATAGTGAACCTTGCTGTTGATAGAGAACTTCAGGCCAAGATAGTGGTTTTTAAATCCTTTGCCGCCGTTTGCCCATGGCCCGGAAAATGTGGTGGTGGAGGTGTGATTCCCGGTGTGGTAGTGCCGCGCCACCAGCTCAATTGCTAGCGATCTCCCATGTTCGAACCGCCGTTTCGACCCGATCTCAACTCCCGGCCAAAGGGGTGCAGCATTGTTGCTTTTTCCCGCGACGGCGTTTGGGGGAAAGACGGAATAAACATTTACTAATGATACGCAGGCGTTAGTGTTACAGAACCCGTATCCCCTGAAATAGAAATCGGTGATTCCGTCGTGGTTTAGATCGAGCCTGTAGCCGGCTAGAGGAGTGTTGACCGATGTATATATGATTTTGGCTTCGGCAGGCGATGACAGGGCAAGCGCTCCCACTCCAGCGGCACTGGCGGCGAGAACATACATGTTGAGCCGGTGATGGGTTGATTCGGAAAAGCTGGAGACTGCCAGGGACCGGGAGGAATGCTTCATAACCCCTCCTTACAGATGCAGGGCCTCACAGTCAAAATACGCGCTTCGACTACGGCGGGTCCGTGATAGGCATCACGGTTGTGGGTGATAGATGGCGGAAAGGCCGTTTCCCCTCGTGGAAACGATCATGCTGCCGCAAGTCTCCGACCTTCGCCGCCGCAAAGCGAACCTGTCATTTTCTAACGACGCTCTCGCAAATTTGTTTTGACAATGTTTGCTGTCTTCGTTATCTTAACTTCGTGAACAGTCTGGCTCATCATCACCACCACCATCATCACGCGCATGGCGCGTCGGCGGGGGTGTTTGGCTGAGCTAGCGTAACACCTAAGAGATTAGAGCCCGCTGATGCGATTCACGCTCAGCGGGCTTTTTGTTTTTACACAAGGCAGAATTTATGAAACAGGAAATTGATTTTGACAAGATGCTTGGATTAGCGCCGGCCATTGTGCAGGATGCGGCGTCCGGCGAAGTTCTGATGCTGGGCTTTATGAATCGTGAAGCCTGCGAGCGCACGCTCAGCACCGGTTACGTGACGTTCTTCAGCCGCACTCGCAAGCAGCTTTGGACCAAGGGCGAGACTTCGGGCAACCGGCTCAAGTTAGTTTCCGCCTCTATCGATTGCGATTGTGACACACTTCTGTTGCAAGTCGAGGTCGAGGGAGCAGGTTTGGTTTGTCATGAGGGCACGCGCTCCTGCTTCACGCGGTCGCTTTCGCAAGACGATTTCGCGAAAGAAAGTACTAGCTCGCAGGCGGTGCAATCATGAAAATCCGTCTCGGTATTCCAAAGGGAAGTTTGCAAGACGCGACACTGCAACTGTTCGCTCGCGCGGGTTTGCCGATCTTCACCAACGGCCGCTCTTATTTCGCAACCACGGGCGACCCGGAAGTCGAGTGCATGCTCATCCGCGCTCAGGAGATGGCCCGCTACGTCGAGCACGGCGTTCTCGATGCCGGACTGACCGGTCTTGACTGGGTGGTTGAGAGTGGGCTCGAAGTGGTCACCGTTTCTGACCTTATTTACGCCAAGCAGAGCCGGGGCAAGGTGCGGTGGGTGCTCGCGGTTCCGGAGGATTCTCCGCACCAGCGCGCCGAAGATTTGAGCGGCCGCACCATCGCAACCGAGCTCGTCAGTGTTACGCGGAAGTATTTCGAGAACAAAGGCGTTAACGTCGAAGTTGAGTTCTCCTGGGGTGCTACTGAAGTGAAACCCCCGATGCTGGCTGACGCTATTGTGGAAGTCACGGAGACCGGTAGTTCTCTAAGAGCCAATCATTTACGCATCATTGATACTGTCCTCGAATCCAATACGCAAATTATCGCTAACAAGAAAGCTTGGTGTGATTCACAGAAGCGACGCAAGATTGAAAATCTGGCGCTAATGTTGCGTGGAGCAATGGATGCCCAAAACCGCGTCGGGCTGATGCTGAACGTCCGCAAGCAGGATCTGGCGGCGGTACTCGCGGTTCTGCCTGCACTCAAGAATCCCACCATCTCCACACTCAGTGACGGAGACTGGGTAGCCGTGAACACGGTGATCGAAGAGTCCACGGCCTGGCAGGTGATCCCCCGGTTGAAAGAGGCAAACGGCCAAGGAATCGTCGAGTATCCGCTGAACAAGGTGGTCCTGTGATGCGCATTCTCTCGGGAGCCGCAGCTGCGACGAGGGTGCGAAAGATCGCAGCGCGTGGCTCGCGATATGCTGAGGTCGAGCCGGCGGTCCGGCGCATTATCACCGATGTCCGCAAGCGGCGCGATCGCGCTCTCCGCAAGTATGCCGAACAATGGGATGATCTCGGCCCACGGGAATCCCTTTCTGTGTCCGAGGAAGAGATTCAAGCAGCGTGGAAAGCTGCGGCTCCGGAATCGAAAGCTTCTTTGCGCGCAGCGGCGGCAAATATTCGCCGCTTCTGCGAATGGCAGACGCCTGTGGAATGGACACGGACTCGCAAAGGGATCACCGTCGGACAAATCGCACGGCCATTGGACTCGGTGGGCTGCTACGTTCCCGGCGGGCGTTATCCACTCGTCTCAACCTTGCTGATGACCGTGATCCCCGCTCAGGTGGCGGGGGTGCGGAATATCCGCGTGGTCTCTCCCAAGCCACGAGTTGAGATACTTGCTGCTGCCGGAATGCTCGGGGTGCGTGAATTCTATTGCATCGGTGGAGCGCAGGCGATCGCCGCACTCGCATACGGAACGCAAAGCGTTCCGCGGGTGGACAAGATTGTCGGCCCGGGAAATGTTTACGTCACGGCTGCGAAGAAACTGGTTTCCTTTGACTGTGCGATCGATTTCCTGGCCGGGCCAACCGAAATTGTCATCGTGAGTGATACCGGGACACCAGAGTTTATAGCTGCTGACTTGGTGGCACAGGCCGAACACGATCCGGAAGCGCTCGCAGCTTTTATCACAACTCGTGACGATCTGGCTCGCCGGGTAGCGCGTGCCGCAGAAAAGATAAGCCGGGGCAACCCAATAGCGCGACTATCGTTGCGCCGGAACGGCATCGTTCTCGTCTCTGCCTCGCGCCCGCAGAGCCTTGCGTGGGCAAACGAAATCGCTGCGGAACATCTCACCGTCGACGCCGTGGACCTCGCGCTTGTTCATAATGCGGGATCGGTTTTCGTCGGCGACTATTCACCCCAAGCGGGTGGAGACTATGCGTCGGGTCCGAATCATGTGCTGCCCACGGGTGGGGCGGCGCGCTTTCGGGGTGGGCTGAGCGTTCTGGATTTTTTGAAGCTCATCAGCGTCCAGCGGCTGTCGCGGGCGGGCCTGAGAGGGATTGCGCCAGTTGTCGAGTCGCTGGCGAATGCTGAAGGACTGCGGGCGCATGCGGAGTCGATCCGTTTGAGGGTGGGCCATGCTTGAAGCGCGCGAGGCAGTTCGCAATCTGCCGACTTATTATCCGCCGCTCGGTGGACGCGACGGGCTACGCCTGGACTTCAACGAAAACACTGTCGGCTGCTCGCCGCGGGTCCTGGCGCGACTGCAGAAAATCACAGCGGAAGAGATTGCGTGCTATCCGGAGCGTGAACCGATTGAAGCTATTGTGGCTGACTTTCTTGGCATCAACTCCAACGAGTTGTTGCTCACGAACGGCGTGGATGAAGCCATACACTTGCTCTGCGAGACTTTTTTGCAAGCAGGCGATGAAGCCCTCATCGTGGTGCCGACCTTCGCCATGTACGAGATTTCGGCGTCCGCCACCGGAGCGCGCGTGATCACGGTGCCGGCGGGCACGGACTTTCAGTTCCCGACTGCTGACTTGCTTTCTCAAGTCACGCCGCGCACTCGCCTGATCGCGGTTGCCAATCCCAACAATCCGACGGGCAGTGTGGCCGAACCAGCAAGTTTGCTCCAAATTGCCATTCATGTTCCACAAGCGGCAATCCTGGTCGATGAGGCCTACTTCGAGTTTTACCGACAAACGTTGCTGGCACAAACGCGAAGCATTCCGAACTTGTTTGTGGCAAGAACGTTTTCCAAAGCATACGGACTCGCCGGACTGCGCGCCGGTGCCCTCATCGGAAACGTGGAGCACATCTCGATGGTGAGGAAAGTCAGTTCTCCGTACAACGTGAACGGAGTCGCGCTCGCTTGTTTGCCGACGGCGCTGGCAGACCAAGACTACGTCAAACAATACGTCAACCAAATTCGGCAGGGACGAGAAGAACTTCAACGCGAGTTCGCCCGGTGGGGCGTCCGGTACTGGCCGAGTCAGGCCAATTTCGTGCTCGCGAGCTTTGCTCAATTGAAGACTGCACTGATTCAGTCGATGCGTTCGCGTGGCATCCTTGTACGCGACCGATCCCGTGACTACGGCTGCGAAGGCTGCGTGCGCATCACTCTCGGAACCACCGAGCAGACGGCACGATTGCTACAGGCACTGCGAGAAACACTGGCAGAAATAGGAGCGAAAGAGGCAACCGCGAAATGAGACGAGCGTCGATTCAGCGCGTCACCAAAGAGACCGACATTCGTGCCGCGCTCGTCATTGAGGGCCGTGGCCGCTACAAAGTTTCTACCGGGATTCGTTTCTTCGATCACATGCTGGAACTTTTCGCGCATCATGGCGGCTTCGATCTTGACCTCCTAGCCAAAGGGGACCTCGATGTCGATCAGCATCACACCGTCGAAGATGTAGGCATTGTGCTTGGCCAACTGTTCGACAAAGCTCTAGGCGCCAAGCGCGGTATTCTGCGGGCAGGTTATTTCGTCATGCCGATGGACGAAACCTTAGGTCTCGCTGCCGTCGATTTTTGCGGGCGGACATCCACCACTGTCGATACCAAGGTTCGCGCCCGCATCGTCGGTGATCTGCAAGCCGAACTGGTTCACGACTTCTTCGACGGATTTGCGCGGGGTGCTCGCGCCAGCGTGCATGCTCGTGTGCTCTACGGCCGTTCCAGCCATCACAAGATCGAATCATTGTTCAAGGCATTTGCGCGCGCACTGCGCGCCGCTTGCTGGCGCGATCGCCGGATGGCGAGATTGCTTCCCAGCACGAAAGGATTGCTCTGATGATCGCCGTTGTTGACTATCGTGCCGGAAATCTTACCTCCGTAAAAAAGGCGCTCGATCATCTGCGCGCGGATGCAATCGTTACCAACGATCCCGCAGAGGTTGCGCGGGCGGACAAGATCATTCTTCCAGGAGTGGGCCACTTTTCAGCCACGTCCATCCTGGACGAGACTGGACTCCGGACCGCCATTCTTCACAGAATTCAACAAGGCGTGCCTTTTCTCGGCATCTGCGTCGGAATGCAGTGGATGTTCGAATCGAGTACGGAAGCACCGGGAATCCGAGGCTTGGGATTGTTCTCGGGAACCTGCGGACGCTTTGCATCAAGTGTCAAGTCGCCGCATGTAGGCTGGAATTCTCTGACCTGTCAGGATGGCTCGCGACTGCTTCGCGGTATCCCTTCGGACTCTTTCGTGTACTTCACACACTCGTACTCGGCCCCGGTCGTGAAAGCAACCGTGGCACGGTGCGAATATGGCGGGGAGTTTTCTGCTGCCGTCGAACAAGACAATTTGTTCGGAGTGCAATTTCACCCGGAAAAATCTGGAGCGATTGGTCTTAGACTTCTAGAGAATTTTTGCGACCTGCGATGCTGACAAAAAGAATCATCGCGTGCCTGGATGTCAACGCTGGACGCGTCGTGAAGGGCGTGCAGTTCCAGCAATTGCGCGACGCCGGCGATCCGGCCGAACTGGCCGCAGCCCACAGTCAAGCGGGGGCAGACGAAGTAGTGCTGCTCGACATTTCTGCCACGCATGAAAAACGCGCAACTCTGGCAGAGACGGTTCGCAGAACCGCACGACAGTTGTTTATACCTTTTACGGTAGGCGGGGGGATCGGCTCGCTCGACGACGCGATCGCTGTCTTCGACGCTGGAGCCGACAAGATCAGCATCAATTCCGCGGCGCTTGCAGATCCGTATTTAATCACGCGCATTGCCGAGCGCTATGGTTCGCAGGCGGTCATCGTAGCGATCGACGCCAAGCGCACGAACGGAGACGCGCGATTCGAGGCTTATGTCAGAGGAGGCAGAACTCCCACGGGCCGGGACGTTGTGGCTTGGGCGAGGGAAGCGGAAGAGCGCGGCGCTGGCGAGATTTTGCTCACGTCGATGGATCGCGACGGCACGGGCGCGGGTTTCGATTGCGAATTAACCCGCGCGTGTTCTGAAGCATTGCGCATCCCGGTAATTGCCTCAGGCGGTGGTGGAGACACGCAGAGCTTTGTTGAAGTCTTTCAGCAAGGCAAAGCTGACGCCGCGCTTGCTGCTTCGATTTTTCATTTTGGCTTGCATCGTCTGGCCGATCTTAAGCAAGAGTTGCAGAACGCGGGCATCCCGGTACGATGGCCATGTTGATACCTTCGATCGACCTGATGGGCGGAAAGATCGTTCAGCTTGTACAGGGCGAGCGCAAAGCGCTGGAGTTTGACGATTTCGAAGAGTGGATCGTCCGCTTTTCCTCGTTCCCTTTGATTCAACTTATAGATTTAGACGCCGCTCTCGGCAACGGCAACAATCGGGATCTGGTACGGACGTTTTCTCAGCGTCTTCCCTGTCAGGTCGGTGGAGGAATTCGTTCCGTTCGAATTGCAGAGCAAATGCTGTCGCTGGGGGCGAAGCGCGTGATTTTCGGATCCTCGCTCATCCGAGATGGCCAGCCAGACACCGCGTTTGCGGAAGAAGCAGCATGCGCGCTGGGACCGGAGAAGTTGGTCTTCGCCATCGATTCCAAGCAGGGACAGGTTGCCATCCGCGGTTGGCGACAACTCACAGCCATCACTCCTCTTAAAATGATCGCCGCTCTGGAACGCTGGTGCAGCGCATTCCTGTACACGAATATCGATACCGAAGGCCTGATGCAGGGCATCCCTCTCGACACAGTGCGCCAACTACGATCGGCCACAAAGAGGCAATTGATCGTGGCTGGGGGCGTTGCGAGTTCCGAACAGATCGATCAACTGGATGGTCTGCGAATCGATGCGGTCGTGGGAATGGCAATCTACACGGGACAATTGAAATTAAGTGGCTCCGCTTCTTAAAGAAAGCCAAGTTTCATCGAACAACTCCGGACTCAGTGCCGAAACTTACAGTGGCGAAAGTTCGTCTTGTTTCTGCTCCTGCTTTTCCTTGAGGAATCTTCGCTCGAGAAAATTGCTTTGCCAAATCCCGGCCCCCGATGCCAAACGCGATGGCTAGCCCGAGCATCAGCGCGCCGAAGGCGATGGCGAAAGCGACCAGAATCGTTCTCTCCGCGAGGCCCAGTTGTTCGAATGCCATGGTCACCGCAAAAATAACAATGATCGTCCGGATCAAGGTTGCCAACAGTCCGGGCGAGGGAGAGCCGGCATTCACGGCTGCAAGCAACGCGGCCCGCGAAAAGAAACTTGCCGCCACCAATCCGAAGAAGAAAATGAGCAGGGCCACAAATAATCTGGGCAGATAGAGGAAGATTCTCGCAATGTGCTCCTGTAGACCAACGATGCCGAGCACTTGCACTCCAAGCAAAATAAAGCCCAGCCATACCACCCAAAACAAAACCCGGCTCAACAGTTCGCTGGATGAAGGCAGTGCCAATTTATTCAGCAGTTGAGTCGCGCCGGCATTGTCAGAAAGCTTGTCGAACTTCGCGATCCGCAGAATGCCCCGCAGGCTCACTTTCAGCACATAAGCCACCAGCCATCCCAGCAGCGCAATGATCAGCATCGCCAGCAGACGGGGCAGGAGGTGCGCAAAATTCCTGGCCAGCTCCTGCATCGCATGGTCCAGTTCTCCCATGATCATTTCCCACATGTTCACCTCACTCTCATGCGTTCCATAAATCCAACAAGTACGGTTTCATGCGCTCAAAGGTCAGGCAGAGCGCTTCGACATGCGCTTCTATTTCGTCTCCCGAAGCATCGCGATTTTCCAGGAGAAAGGTGTATACCTTGCCGCGATAAAGCGGGGCCAGAGCCTGAATGATGTGGTCACGATTAATGACTGATTTGTGATACGAAGCGGCGAACTCGTAAGCGGTCCTCACCCACAGCTCATGGGAGTATCGAAAATCATCTTCCCCTAGCTTGACCGTGCCTTGAATCTCCGCCAGCGTCTGAGACGATAGGATTGATTGAAGGACCGGCTCAAGTTCACTCACGCCGGAGGTGAAGAGTTGAAAGAGGCGTTTGCGGTTCACTCGAATCGGCTCCGCAGTTAAGTCGTGTTCGGCGCCGAACGTGGGGATATTTTCAGTCGCGTGGTTCGTGCTCCACAGTTGGAAGTTGGGTTCCAACGACCAGAAAAGCGTACCGACGGTCTGGCGCATCGCAGGCACGAGGTCAGCGGAACTGCGGTCGAGATGCTGCTTTGCCCCCAGGAAAGTCTGGCCGAGGCGGAAGTCACCGGCCATTGCGGCGAGGGTCACTCGCATCTCTGTACCAACGCCCCCTGCTCCATGGTCCCAGACTTGCTGTTCCGAGAGATGACTGCCCAAGCGTCCGGAGAATGCGAATTCAACCGCGTACGGCTCGCGCAGTCGTTTCGCATACAGGGCTCGAGTCATCGGGTAAACGAGGTTGCGCAGAAGCAATCCATCGAACTTATGCCTTCGATAAAGCGGAGTGATGAGATCGAATGCATCCCGGTAGACCGGCTGAAGAAGGCGCTCGATCCAGTCTGCTGTGATGCTGGTTGATTCCGGCGATATGATGGCACATGCTTTGGCACGCAATAATTCGGCAGCCGCCAGGATTGTGCGCAACGCGACTTCGGTTGCCGGACCGCCCTCGTAAACCGTGCTGATGCAGTGCAGGGTACGCAGAGCATACAAATCCGAAGAGTGCTGTACATCGTTAATCGAAGCTGCGGCGATTACATCACGCGTGCTGTCCTTCGATCCTCCGTCCGCGTTTACGATGACCACACGCTCTCTGGGGAAATACTTCAGGAGTCCAACTCGAATCGACTGTACAACTTCTCCGACGGTCGTGGCATTGTTATGGGTGGGCACGCCGACGAGCAGGTCCACTTCGCCAACGCTGATCAGTTCGCGAATGAAATCATCGGTAAGAACGCTTGTCTCTTCCAGACGAAACCCCTGTTACACCGGCTAAGAAATACACCAGTGCGCTTCATGTCTTCAGATCCGTCGTAAACGGAACCAGAAGAACTGGTAAGGCCCCATGGTTAACAGATACGGCAAATCGCCGATGCGTGGAAAGATATTTCTGCCGGACATTTCCACCAAAATGTTGCCTTTGTAGCGTCGCAGGTCGAGTTCTACTGCCTGCGCGGAACTGGAAAGATTATTCACTACTAAGACCGTTTCATTCTTGAGTTGCCGCACATAGGCGAGCACGCGATGGTTCGCGGGATGCAGGAACTCGATGGAACCCCGGCCAAAAACCTGCGTCGACTTTCGCGTTTCCAGGATTCGCTTCATCCAGGCGAGAAGTGAATGCCCAGATCGCTTCTGTGCATAAACGTTGACTGCCGGATACCCATAAACAGGATCGAGAATCAGCGGCGAGTAAAGGCTCTCGGGATCGGCCGATGAAAAACCCGCATTCCACCCGCCATCCCATTGCATCGGCGTGCGTACTCCATTCCGATCACCGAGGTGAACGTTATCTCCCATTCCGATCTCGTCGCCGTAATAGATAATCGGAGTCCCGGGCAGCGACATCAACATGCCCGTCATCAGTTCGACCCGGCGGCGGTCGTTATCAAGAAGGGGCGCAAGGCGACGACGAATGCCGAGGTTCAGCCGCATTGCCTTGTCCCCGGCGTAAGTATCGTACATGTAATCGCGTTCGATGTCGGTCACCATCTCCAGGGTAAGTTCGTCGTGGTTGCGTAAGAACAGACACCATTGGCAAGAATCCGGGATCGCCGGAGTCTGTTGCAGGATATCCATGATCAGCTTTCGATCTTCGAGTTTGACCCCCATGAACATTCGCGGCATGAGTGGAAAATGAAAGGCCATGTGGAACTCATCGCCATCCGCGAAGTATTGCCGAAGATCGGCCGGCCATTGGTTGGCTTCGGCAAGCAGCATCTTTCCAGGGAAATGTTGATCGAGCTTGCTACGCAATTCTTTGAGGACCGCGTGAGTTTCAGGCAAGTTCTCGCAAGAAGTTCCTTCCCGTTCGACAAGATAGGGAACCGCGTCGAGCCGAAAGCCGTCGACGCCCATCTCCAGCCAGAACTGCATGATCGACCACATCTCTTCCCGAACGGCTGGATTGTCGTAATTCAAGTCTGGCTGGTGACTGAAAAAACGATGCCAATAATATGTCTTGGAAACCGGATCGCGAGCCCAATTCGATGTTTCGGTATCCAGGAAAATAATTCGCACGCCCCGGTAGCGGGTGTCCGTATCGCTCCAGACGTACCAGTCTCGGCGCGGATTGTTTGTAGAGCTCCGTGATTCCTGGAACCAGGGGTGCTGATCGGAGGTGTGGTTCAGCACCATCTCAACGATCACTCGTATCCCGCGCTCATGAGCCGCCCCGAGAAAGTTCTTGAAGTCGTCGAGGGTTCCGTAGCTGGGATGCACCGATCGGTAATCGGCGATGTCGTATCCATCATCGCGCAGCGGCGACGGAAAAAACGGCATGAGCCACAGCGCGTTGATCCCCAATTCCTGCAAATAATCGAGCTTCTCCGCGAGGCCGCGGAAATCCCCGATCCCGTCTGCGTTGCTATCCCGAAAGGTTCGGACGTGGACCTGGTAAATAATCGCGTCTTTGTACCAAAGCGCGTCCTGCGTCAATATCACGGCCGTGCTCCTCGTCACCCTAATTATGCACTGTCGGCCAGAAATGGTTCCGGCCTGGCTTTCTTGGCGCTGGAATACGAGCCTCGGCTACAATGAGCCGACTCTGAGGATACCGAATGCGCGTCAACCGCCTGCTGATCTTGCCAGTGTTCTTGCTCCTGCCTTTTCACATCAGTGCACAACAGCCCCCTACACTGTCCGCAACGGTGCAGAAATACGTGCGAGTGAACGCGCCGAGAGTCGTTATCGAGCACGTGCGCATAATTGACGGCTCTGGTCAACCGCCCGTTGAAGACCAGAACGTGGTCATCGAACGGGGCAAAATCACAGTAGTGCAACCTGGTGCAGATGCTCCCGCGGCGGAAGGAACAACGATTCTCAACCTTCGCGGGTATACGGTAATGCCCGGAATCGTCGGCATGCACAACCATCTTTTCTACGTCGCGCGGCCAAATGAAAACAGCCAGTGGAATTCCGAACCACCGGTCCTGGTTCCGCAAATGACGTTCTCGGCGCCACGCCTCTATCTGGCTGGCGGCGTTACCACCATGCGCACAACGGGAAGCGTCGAGACCTACGCCGATCTGAACTTGAAGCGCGCGATTGACGAAGGCAAACTCCCCGGTCCGCATATCGACGTGACTGGCCCATACCTCGAAGGCCCCAACAGCTATTTCATCCAAATGCATCAACTGACCGGTCCCGACGAAGCCCGCCAGATGGTCGATTATTGGGCCGACCGCGGCGTGACCTCGTTCAAAGCGTACATGAACATTACCCGCGCTGAATTGAAGTCCGCGATTGAAGCGGCGCACAAGCGCGGAATTAAGGTAACCGGGCACTTATGCTCGGTGACCTACAAAGAAGCCGCGGAACTGGGCATTGACGATCTTGAACATGGCTTCTTCGTGAACACGCAGCTTGATCCAGACAAGAAACCCGATCTCTGCAGCGAAAGCACAGGTGCCTACACGCTGGAACACATGCCCGCAAATGGCCCGGAAGCGAAGGACCTGATCGATACGCTGGTGAAGCATCACGTGGCGATCACTTCGACGCTGCCGGTGTTTGAGAGTGGCAGCATTCCGGGACGTCCTCCGCTGCGGCAGCAAGCCCTCGACGTCATGACCCCAGAAGCGCGCGAAGCTTATCTTTATAATCGCGAGCGCCCTGCAACCATGAAGCCGCCAAAAAATGACTGGGCCATGCTTTTCAAGCGCGACATGGAATTGGAACATGCGTTTGCGCAGGCTGGAGGGTTGCTGCTTGCGGGTCCGGATCCAACCGGCAATGGAGGCGTCGTTCCGGGATTCGGCGACCAGCGCGAGATTGAACTGCTAGTCGAAGCTGGATTCTCGCCCGTCGAAGCCATCAAGATTGCGACTCTGAACGGCGCCACGTACCTCGGCAAGCAGGATCAGATCGGAACAGTTGCCGCCGGAAAAAACGCCGACCTCGTGGTGATCAAAGGCGACCCGTCAAGCCATATCTCAGATATCGAGAATGTCGAGATCGTCTTCAAAGACGGCGTCGGCTTCGACTCGCAGAAGCTCATCGATTCTGTGAAGGGGCGCTACGGGCAATATTAGTTTTTGTTTTTTCAACTCTTCGGTCCAGTTTGTGACCACCGAGAGCCAGTGGCGAGCGGCATGCGATGGCAATCATATTCCAACCGTAATAAGAGGCGGGGCCGGACTTACTTATCCGACCCCGCAAATCTACCCGCTGAGTTTGAGGCCTGCAGTTTAATGCTGCGGAGCCGCGGTGGCATTACCTGCGGGAGGTGGTGGAGGAGTGGCCTCACCCGTCTCCGTGTTGACCAGCGGCCCTGCCGGAGGCTCGTCGCTTTTAGCCAATTCGGTCTTGATTTCAACCTTCTGGTTCGCAGTAGGGTTGATGTCCGTCTCGAATGTTTGATATCCGGGTAGCGCAATTCTTATCCGGTGCGGCCCCGGTGACACCAGCATGCCTCGACCTGCGCCTTCAAACTCACCGACGTGTCCAACGAAAAGACCATCTAAAAATACGGCGGCTCTCGAAGGATTCACCGCTATTTTGACTTCGGCGGTCACTTGAGGAAGCGGTCCGGTAGGCGCTTTCTGCATTGCCACGCTCACGATTTGTTTCTGTCCCGGCTCCACCATCACTCGTTGAGTGAATTCCTGGTAGCCATCCTGGCGGACAGTAATTGTGTGCTCACCCGGTAGAAGCAAAACTTTTTTCGATCCCTTGAGCTCTTTGAGATAGCCAACGTACTGCCCGTCCACCCAGACTCCCGAAGTCTTGTCCACGTGGGATTTACCTTGGAATTGAATCTCTCCCATGACGGTGTTTTCAGCGTAGGTCCATGGGCACAGAGCTGAAGCTAGAAGTAACCCAAACAGCAATCGATACATTCCTCGGCGCGCATTCATGATGCCTCCTTGTCTCGTATCTTCGATGCAAGTAGAGCAGTACGCGTGCCAAACTTCGTAAATCATTGAATATAGAAGGTCGGCAGCGAGACGACGCTTACGAAAGCAAGCAGAATGGGAAAAATATTCAAGGTGGCGAACCAAATTACCTGTATCGGTGGTTTGCTGCTCTGCCAAAGTGGGAGCGATGTGAAGTGTTATTCACGAGCTAACGTATGCAGTTTCTTTCCACAGCCGACTTCAGCGAGATGGCGCTCGAATAACTTATCCAGTTTTTTTCGTAAGAGGTCCGGGGCTGCATTCTGCCAGTGCTCCAGGCGAGCGATCAGAACCGCACCGCAGGCAGAGCAACGACCGGAGATATCTCGTTCGCTATTCGGCCCAATTTGGCGAACGTCGATCAATCGAGGGGAACGATCCACAGTCATTCTCCAAGCGACTGTGGCGCTGCACAAATTGTGACGCTCATACGAAAACGACGCAATACAGATATTCATGTAGCACGCGTCTCGCCGCGAGAATGCTATCCTGATGGCCCTGACTCGAACCGACTGAAAAATTGGAGGCAACGATCGTGCAATTGGCGCAATTTTTTAATATCGCCGATGCCGAACAACTCCGAGAGCAATCGGGAAAGCGTTACCTCGAGTTCCTGCGCATCCCTGCCTTGAGCGCTGGGGTTTATGTCTTACCCGCCGGCGGCACCGACCGCAATCTCCGCATAAAGAAGACGAACTGTACTACGTGGTTCGCGGACGCGCGCGCATGCGAGCCGGTTCCGAAGACCATGCGGTAAGCGAGGGCAGCGTCATCTTTGTGGCGGCAAAAGCGGAGCATCGTTTTTACGAGATCACTGAAGAGTTGATGGTGCTGGTGTTTTTCGCGCCTGCGGAAAGCGAATAGCGTAAACGTTTGTCAGTGTTGCCGTGATGTTTGCCGGCATCGAGAAATGCGATGAGCGTGTTGGACTTCGACATCAAGACCATGCGAAGTGAAGACTGGCCGGCCGTTCAAGAGATTTATTCCGAAGGCATTGCGAGCGGGAACGCCACGTTCGAAACCGAAACTCCAGAGTGGACGAAGTGGGATCAAGGACATCTTCAGGTCTGTCGCTTGGTTGCGGTGAACAGCGAAGGGATTCTCGGTTGGGCGGCGCTCAGTCGAGTCTCCGCGCGGCGCGTTTATTCTGGCGTGGCGGAAGTCTCCGTGTATGTGTCCGCGAAGGCACGAGGTCAAGGAGTTGGCACTCGGCTGCTGCAATCGCTGGTCGAACAGTCGGAGGGTTGCCGCGTATGGACACTCCAAGCCGGAATCTTTCCGGAGAATGTTTCGAGTGTTGCGTTGCATAAATCTTGCGGTTTCCGCGAAGTCGGACTGCGGCAAAAACTTGGCCAACGGAGCGGCGTTTGGAGGGACGTTCTTCTACTGGAACGCCGAAGCTCGCGGGTGGGCGTTTGAGAGTTCGCCCTCGGTTCTCACGGTGCAGGCTTCGCTTTTGAGGGCACCCAATAGATCTCTTCTTTCAATTCTTCTTTGGCGAACCCGATCCGTTTTAGAATCCCCTTACTGCCTTCGACCATTCCTGGATGGCCGCACAGGTACGCGATCGCATTCGCACCAAAACCCCACATGTCAGTATATTTTCGCAAAACATCTTCCACGCGTCCGGTCTCGCCCTTCCATTTTTCGTCTTCCCAGGGACGGCTAACGGTGGGCACATACTTAAACCACGGCAATTCCTCCGCGAATTTCTGCAACTCTTCGAGATATCCGAACTCCCACGAGCGGCTCGCGCCATTCAGCAGAAACAGCTTGTGTTCCCCGCCAAACCTGCCTTCTTTCCAATCTTTATAAAGAGCGCGGAGATAACTCACGAAGGGAGCGACGCCGGTCACGGTGCACACCAGGAGGTGATTGGTGCGGCCGCTTTTGGTATCCAGCATGAACCTTCCCTTGGGAACCTTGCGCATCAGGACCTCATCGCCTGGCTGGAGTCTGTACAGTAGCGGCGTAAGATCGCCGGGAGGAACCAGTTCGAAAAAGAATTCCAGTTCGCTCTCGTGAGGCGCGGACACAATGGAATATGGGCGCTCCCGGTGTTTGTCTGGGCCTTCCAGCCCCAGAGTCGCATACTGACCGGGAGCGAACTTGAAGTCGCCGTCGGGCTCGACGCGGATCATCCACAGCTCAGGCGCGATGTCCACCCGTTTCGTAATCTTGGCGCGATGAAATTTTTCTGTGTCGTGGCCGCTCATGAAAGGTTTACCCGGGGGTTCGTAATCGCCCGGAGTTGGCATAGTTTACAGTAAGTGCGCAGCGGCGCAGCTTCCTTTCTCTCAGCCCAGCTAATTAATCGATTCAAACATCTCTTTATGATCAGTCTTCAATTCTGTCTGACTGCCGCACTAGCAGCCATTACTTTGCCCAGAACCAAGACGACGAAAGTGTCCGGCAAAATCGAATGCCGGGGATGCGGCTGGTCTGCGGTCGGCGCGGGGGGTGGGCCGAATTTCGCCGTCACTACGAAAACCTGGTGGGTCTTATCGTCGAGAGCGAGAGTTCGGGCGCCTTCCTGAGTTTTAACATTTTCCGCCACGCTGAATTTGCTGGGCGACTCTTCGCGCACGACAGTCAGAACGCCTTCGCCGCAGGAGGCGAACGCGAGGCCAGTGCCGGGATCAAATGCGGTTGCGTCCACGCCATCGCCGATGGCGGGCGTGGCAATGACTTTCCCGGTGTCAGCGTCGACCACGGCCATCATCTTGTTATCGCAGCCAGCGAACAGGCGCCGGTTGTTCACGGTCGATGGAGAGGCCACTTGGCTCCTCGCAGGGCGCCAGCGGCCAGCGCGATTTTACTTCCAGCTTTGCGGGATCGATCGCGTCCAGTTGGCTCTTGTCTTCGATGTTGACGAAAATCTCTCCCTTGCCGTCGCTGGCGGCAAATTCCGGCTTGCCTTCGAGCTTGATCGTCCCGAGCACTGTGCCCTTGGCGGCGTCGAGGGCGGTCGAATCGTGACTTTTTCCGTTGAAGGTGAAGACGCGTTTGGTGGCGGGATCGTAAAGGATTGCGTCGGGATTGTCGCCGACTTTGACTTTAGTGATGAGCTTCAGAGTCTGGATGTCGAAGATCGTGACCGTCCCTTCCCGTCCGTTGCTGACAAAGCCGCGGCCGAGTTCCGGAGCCAGCGCGATGCCGTGTACGCCGGGAGTATCCGGGATATCGCCGACCGGCTTGCCTGAATCGGCGTCGATCACGATGACGTGCGTGGCGCGCGAGATGTAGAGGCGCCGCGAGGAGCTATCGAGGTTCAGATAATCCCAGCCGCCTTCGCCGCCCAGCTTATAGGTCTTAATGATGTGATAGCCAGGATCGGCGGCGGTAGAGAATGTTGCGAACAGAGAAACGAACAAAGCCGCGAGCAGCCACATCGAGCATGATTGCCTCATGTCAGATTCCTCTCTGGATTTCTCTTGAAGATCGATTCCCACGGGACCGGCGATGCTAGCGTCCTTTAGCTGAAGGCAAGCTTAACGAGACGGAGTTGCCACAGCTTTCCCGTTCTGGGACGGGTTAACTGTTTGGTACCGGTACCCCCCTCCCCCTTTTTGTCTGCAAAATCTAGAAAACAAACGATCAGTTCTGCGACTATGTGCTAGATCTTTGAGTTTACAGGAGTTACGCGCAAAATCTAGAGAACATGGAGGTTATGGTGGCGGCTGTGTAATCTCGGTTCCATTTTGAAACGAAATCGGTCCGATTGGAACGGGATCGAAGCTTACATGCCGCGCCCGATTGTCAAAGATCGATAGTTATCTTGTAGATAACATCTACGTTTATATCTTATCATTGTTGATTGACGGAGGTCACGAACAAAGAGGAAGGGCTGCGGAGCGAATTCCCAATTGGAACGAAGGCGGGGATGTAAGAAACTCCTCGCCCGTCTCTTGGCAGGGTGCATGGGAAGGCCCAGGTTAGTGTCCGAGAACGGATGTCACAAAACCGAACGTCCGGGAACGCACGCGAACCTGGGGCATCAAGCTGATTGTACCGGCGCACTTTTTCCAAAATTGTTGAAGTATCATATTCGAAAGTGACACGCTTCTTGTTCTTGCTTATAAAAACGTTTGTGGGAATCTTTGGAGTGAAAACCGTCAAAGCTAGTAACGCCGTCGCTGGCAAATATGAGAAAGTGCTGCTGGCGACGGCTCTCGATCATTTTGTGCGCAACGTTCGCGAGCGCGCAGGGCGGTCCACCTTACTACACCAACGATCCCGGCACGCCCGGCAATCTCAACTGGGAAATCAACGTGGGCTACATGCCGTTCTACTTCCAAGGCCACTCAATTTCCCACACGCCCGATGTGGATATCAACTTCGGCGTTGGCAGCCGCATCCAGCTCACCTACGAAAATGCATGGCTGCGCGTCAAGTCGCCGGGAGCCAACCCGCAATTTGGCCTTGGCCAATCGAATCCCGGCGTGAAGTGGCGCTTTTACGATGCCGGCGAAGGCCATCTTTCCATATCCGTGTTCCCGCAGTTCTTCCTGAACAATCCCAACGACGCCGTGCGCCGCGGTATCACGCCCGCGAGCCAGACCTTTGAATTGCCGGTTGAGTTCTCTGACAAGGTGGGACCGCTCGACATGAACCTGGAACTGGGCTACGACGTTGTCCACAAGGGACCGAATGGCTGGATCGCAGGTCTCGTCGTTGGTCGTGATTTTACACACAAGCTCGAATTGGACGCGGAGCTGTACAATCAGGGCGCGTTTCATCCCTCGCAAAACCAGCCCACGATCGATTTTGGCGGGCGCTATAAAATCCACTCCCCGATTATTTTCCTCTTCATGGCCGGGCGCGCACTCCGGCCGAGCAGCAGCAATCAAACTTATTTTCTTGGATATTTTGGCGTGCAATTTCTGCTGCCGCCCAAATCGTATCCCAGCGATTTGCCGGAACACGCCGAGGACAAGTAGACGCTGCATCAGCGAGGAATTGGCCGGACGGGTCAGTGAGCGTAATGGCGATTTTGCGGCAACAATCCTTCCGCGCCACCGCCAACTCCACGGCTTTCATTGACTTGCGCGGTTCACAGACGTAAGATTCGCGCGAGTGATCAACCAGACCATCTCGCACTACCGCATCGTCGAAAAACTCGGCGGCGGCGGGATGGGTGTGGTGTACAAGGCGGAAGACCTGAAGCTCGGCCGCCACGTCGCCCTGAAGTTCCTTCCCGACGAACTCGCCCACGACACACAAGCTCTCAGCCGTTTCCAGCGGGAGGCTAAGGCTGCGTCCTCCCTAAATCACCCGAACATCTGCACGATCTACGAAATCGACGAGGCCGATGGGCGCAGCTTCATTGCCATGGAACTGCTGGAGGGCCAGACGCTCCGGCACCGGATCGGGGGCAAGCCTATCGACATCGAGGCTGTGTTCGATCTGGGCATCCAGATCGCCGATGCGCTCGACGCCGCGCACGGGAAAGGAATTGTCCATCGGGACATCAAGTCTGCGAACATCTTCGTCACCAATCGCGGACAGGCGAAGATTCTCGATTTCGGACTGGCGAAAGTCACCGTCAAACCAGAGAGCGTTGGCCTGAGCGCCGCGACGATTGAGTCCGAGGGGCATCTGACCAGCCCCGGCAGTGCGCTCGGAACCGTCGCGTATATGTCGCCGGAGCAGGTGCGTGGCAAGGAACTCGACGCCCGCACCGACCTCTTTTCCTTCGGCGCGGTGCTCTACGAGATGTGCACGGGAACGCTGCCATTCCGAGGCGACACTTCAGCGTTGATCTTCAACGCGATTCTGGAACGCGCTCCGGTAGCTCCGGTGCGGCTGAATCCCGACGTGCCAGCCGAACTTGAGCGAATCATCAACAAGGCGCTGGAGAAAGACCGCGACGTTCGCTGCCAGTCCGCTGCCGAGATTCGGGCGGACCTGAAGCGGCTGAAGCGGGACGCAACCTCCGGGAAGGTCGAGGCCGTAGCCAGTCCGGCACCAGCTCGCAAACTTAGCTGGCAGTGGCCGGTCGCGATTGTACTGATGATCCTTATCGGAGCAGCGACGTTTGGTTGGCTCAGTTCTTCGCCGCCTCCACCCAGAGTGCTGGCCACTGTGCAGCTCACTCGCGACGGCGTCTCCAAAAGCGTCGCGGCGACCGACGGCTCCCGGTTATACATAAATGAGCGGGGAAACTCATTCCGGATCTTCCAGGTTTCCATCGCCGGAGGCGACACCTCCCCGATTCCAACTCCGTTTGTCAATGCGGGCGCCCAGGACATATCGCCCGATCATACGCAACTATTGACGGAAAGCGTTGTAGGAACCGAGGCCGAGGACCCCCTCTGGAGTCTGCCTCTGCCGTCGGGAGCCCCTCGCCGTCTCGGCGATATTGTTGGCCGTGATGGCGCATGGTCGCCCGACGGCCGCCACCTGGTGTTTTTCAAAGCCTCCGACATATACAAGGCGAACGCCGATGGAACAAACCCGCGCAAACTGCTTACGGTGTCGGGCACGCCTATCTTGCCGCGCTTCTCTCCGGACGGAACCCGTATTCGCTTTACTATCCAACTGTCCCAGAACAGCTCTGCTGCGCTTTGGGAGATTCGCACGGACGGGAGCGATCTTCATCCCGTACTGCCTCGATGGCGTAGCCAGCCCAGCGAATGCTGCGGTGCATGGACGCCGGACGGCCGCTACTATTTTTTCCTGAACTCAACTGCTTCTGGAGCGAATGTCTGGGCGATGCGCGAACCAGCGGGACCGTTTCATCAGCATTCTTCCACACCTTTCCAGTTGACCACCGGTCCGCTGTCGTTCCAAAGTCTGGTGCCCAGTGCCGATGGCAAGAAACTGTTTGTAAGTGCATCGCAGGGCCGCGGAGAACTTGTCCGCTACGACCCCAAATCCAAGCAGTTTGTGCCATTTCTTGCAGGGATATCCGCGGGCGAACTGGAGTTCTCGCGTGACGGCAAGTGGGTCACCTATGTGACCTATCCCGATTGCACACTTTGGCGCAGCCGCGTGGAGGGCAGCGATCGCCTGCAACTAACCTATCCGCCGGTCTTGGCCGGCCTGCCCCACTGGTCTCCCGACGCCACCCAGATCGCCTATGTAGTTGGCCAGCCCGGCCGGCCTTTGCAGACGTTTCTGATCTCTGCCCAAGGCGGTGCACCCCAGCAAATGCTCGCGGAAGACCAGCCCCAATTGGACGCGACCTGGTCTCCCGAAGGCAAGAAAATCGCCTTTGGGCGAAATGGAGCCTCAGGTTCCGATGGACAGATCATCTCTATCCTCGACCTTGTCACTCATCAGGTCTCTACTGTCCCTGGTTCTCAGAATCTTTTCAGCCCACGATGGTCGCCCGATGGCCGGTATCTGGCGGCGCTTAAGCTGGATTCTACAAAACTGCTGCTCTTTGACTTCAAGACCCAAAAGTGGTCGGACTGGATTACTGAGCCAGGCGTGGTGGGTTATGTGAACTGGTCGGAAGATGGAAGTTATCTTTACTACGACAGCAGCTTCACTGACCATCCGACGTTTCGCAGGGTTAAGGTCGGCCAGACCCGCTCGGAGCTTCTGGTCGACTTAAAGGGGCTGCCAAGGTACTTAGCCCCTCCTGCGTATGGCTGGAGCGGCGTTGCTCCCGACGGCTCGGCACTCTTTACTCGCGATTTAAGTACCGACGAAATCTACGCTCTTGACCTAGAGCTGCCGTAGCTAGCGGTTGACGGGCAAACCGGAAGTTAATGTCAACTGACGCTAGCGGGCCATAGCGCTCAAAACCCATTGAAAGGCCAAAAGCGAACTCGCGATTTGCGACCGCTATCAGGCGGGCGCTCTCTCTGGTTCATAATCCCGAGCTTTGAAAACATCAGATCCAAGTTCGAACTATGGAGTAGCTGAAAAGAAAAAGGACGGGCTGACTGGCCTGTCCGATGGTCATCCTGCTTGCTTACAGTCGAAGTGAAAAACATCCACTCCCCGGAAGTTCACCCGGTTCACCGGGACGACGTGTCCGCACAGTGTTTCCCAATAACGCGTTTCCTGGCGCTGAACTGTTCGCGCTTGGTGCGTCTCTGGTTAGCGTTACACTTGAAAGCGGCATCAGGAAAAGCAGTTGTCAGTTGTCGGTTGTCAGTTCTCAGTTTGTCTTCGGAAGGAGAATAACCTGTGGGGTGCCGAATAGTTTTGAGAAATGTTTTTGTGGTGGCGGCTTTCGCCTTGGTCGCGGCCGCTTCGGGGACGGCGCAGCAGTATCAGATTCTTCGCGCCGACTATGGCTATGGGAACCAGCGGGTGGACGTCACCCAACGGCTGCGCGATCTGGCTCGCACAAACCGCACTTTTCGGATGGGCAACGGTACATTCGGGATCGACCCTTCGCCGGGCAAGGTGAAGTCGCTTCGCATTTTTGCGCGTGCGTCGAATGGACGGAGCCGCACTTTCGAATACCCCGAAGGCAGCGTGGTCGATGGCTCGATGTTTTCTGGCTGGGGTGGCGGCAACTGGGGGAGCAAGGGCGGTGAATATGCGATCCTGAACGCGCAGTACGGCGTTGCTTCAAGGCACGTGGATGTCACCTCGCGGCTTCGGCAACTGGCCGCGCAGAACGGCTTTTTCCGCATGGGGAACAGTACTTTCGGCGTGGATCCGGCGCCCGGGCAGGTCAAGGTTTTGCGTATCTACGCTCGCGGTCCCGACGGACGCAATCACATGTTCGAGTACGCCGAAGGAAGCATCGTCGATGGCTCGAGGTTTTCTGGTTGGGGCGGTGGCAACTGGGGGAACGGCAATTGGAATGGCGGATGGAACCCATCGCCGGTGACGCCTCCGGCGGCAGTGCGTCCTCGGCCTCCGATGGGAGGAAACCCGGGCCAACTGAATATTCTCTCGGCCAACTATGGCTCGGGGAATCGCAATCGGGATGTCGCTGGTCGTCTGCAGTCGATGATTCGCAATGGGCGTCTGAGCACGATTGTTAACAACACGACGATGGGAACTGATCCGGCTCCGGGCGCACCCAAGACTTTGCGGGTTAGCTATTCGGTAGGCCGGGCGGCGCAGCAGCAGGTCGTTGTGCAGGAAGGGCAGCAGCTTAATATTCCGTAGCTTTCCAGTTTGCTTCGGTAAGGCGCGAAGCCGCGTCCAAGCGGGGGTGGAGGGACCACCCTTTAAAGCAGATGCCTGGTGACAACCGACGAGACAAGGGTAGGCTTTTTAAATCCCGCCAGTTCGACTTCAATTGTAAAAAGTTGTGTGGCAGCGAGCTATTTGTGTCCGCGCCCGTCTAACCGGGCCAGCGACTTTCCTCGGAGGATCGGACATGAACAAAATGTTTCTGGCAGTATTGTTGCTTTTTGTAGGTGTGAGTGCCCGGGTAGTCGGGGCATCGGCACAGAGTTCGGATGGCTCGGCCAGCGCCGACCACACTGCTCCAAGTTACGACATGAAAGCCCAGTCTTTGGCCGACCTGCAGGTCGTGCAGAAGAAGTTTGTGGACCTTGCGAACGCCATTCCTGCGGATAAATTCACCTGGCGCCCCTCGGCGGACTCGCGTTCTTTCGCGGAAGTGTATCTACACGTCGCCGGCGAGAGGTACGGGATTTTAGGACTTGGGGGAGCGACGTCTCCAGCCGGATTCGACCGCAAGACTTTTGAAAAATCCACGACCGACCGAGCCCGGATTGTCGACGAGCTAAACAAATCGTGGGAATTCACCCAAAAGACGATCAACGGGATGACGAACGCCGATTTCGCGAAGCTGCTGCCCAAGCTCGGGCCTCAGGCGAATGCCGGCGACGTCATCTACATTCTTGTCGCGGATGCACATGAGCACCTCGGGCAACTTGTAGCGTATGCGAGAGTCAATGGCATCGTCCCACCATGGACGATAGAGGCGCAGAAGAAGGCTGCGGAAAAGGCGGCGGAGCAAAAGTAGGCAAGGGACGTGCTTTCGGTACGCCAATTGCTGCATGGATTCGGAAGTTAAGAGTGGATACGCCCGGGTTGCGAATCTCGCATACCGGGCGGATTACGCCGATCTCTTCCTGCGAAGGAGGAAACCCATGCATGTACACGCCAACCAAACCAACCCCAACATCCAATTGAATATTCTTTATGCTGCGGAAAAGGCTGAAGCTAATCGGGAGACGGAGCGCACTCGAAAGAAGCTGATGGAGTTCGCTTCAGTGCTTTCGGGTGAGGCTGGGGAAGCCTGCGTTGTGAAACTGGGAGCTCACGACGGATCGGAGGAACAGGCGAAGCAGGATCAGCAGAACGAAAATCGGAGCCGTAAGAAACAAAACGAACCGGCGAATGGGGAAGGTCGGGATTCTTCCATTTCGGACTGGGTGTAAACATGACCCGCTCGCGGCACGGATTAACTACGCCAATGGGCAAGATTAGTTTCAGCGGGCAAATCTTGCCCTATCTTATGCTCAATCGTTTTCTCTCAATCGTTTTCTAGGTGGCGGATAAGGCGGTCTGCACTTTCTGTATGGCGGAGTGCCAGTCGCCGCGCTGGGGCTGTCGAAAGAGGCGCATGGTGGGATACCAGGGGCTGTCCTCGCGAACCTGGAGCCAACGCCAGTCGCGCGCGAATGGCAGCAGAACCCAGACCGGAACGCCAAGTGCGCCTGCGAGATGAGCCGTGGAATTATCGATGGTGATGACCAGGTCGAGGGCCGCGATCTGGGCTGCGAAAGTATCGATGTCTGCGAGTTGATCGACAGCGCGATCGATGAGGATGGGCGCGTTGGCCGCTGTCGCTTGCTTCTCTAGCCGGTCGTGATCCCCATATTGCAGGCTGACCCATTGGATATCTGTTCGTTCGAACAGCGGGGCCAAGACGGACAGGTCGATCGAGCGGTCGCGGCCCGTCTTTTGGTTCCTGCTGTACCAAGCCAACCCAACCAGCCGCCGGCCATCGGCGTAGCGTGCGCGAAACTGCTCGCGAGCAGTTGGATCAGCAAACATGTAGGGCGAGGTGGTTGCAGCAAAAGCGTGGCCGGTTGCGCGGAATAGACCTGGCAGACCGCCGCTCGGCAACTGGGCGGCGATGTCCAATTCCGGATCGGGCTCTGAATCACTTCCGAGATGATGGCTAGAGACCACGTCAACGCCAGGAAACGATCGGGCAAAAAGAGGTTGGAGCCGTGGGTCGCAATCCAGCATGCAGCGAGTGCCGGTGCGGACCGCGTCGGGAATAAGTCCCGCGAACATGATCTCGTCGCCGACTCCCTGTTCGCGCCAGATCAGCACGCGCCCGGTTGCCAGCTTTTCGCCCGTCCACCGCGGTTGCGGATAGGCTCGCATCGGAGTCTCGTGATCTTTAGTTCGCCAGCGCCATTCCAGATTGGGCCAACCCGATGCGAAATCCCCTTTAAGCAGTTGGGCCAGACCTAAGTTATAGTGCGCTTCGGCCACGTCTGGCTTGAGCGCCAATGCCCGCTGGTGAGAGGCAATAGCGTCGTCGACTCTGTCTTGAGCGTGGAAGATGTTGCCGAGATTGGTATGAATTTCCGGTGAGTCGGGTTGCAGAGCCAGAGCACGCTCATAACTCGCGGCAGCTTCTTCCAGACGGTCCTCCGACTGGAGCACGGTACCCAGGTTGCAGTGATATGCCGCTTGCGTTTTGTTGATCGCAATTGCGCGGCGAATTCTCTCGACGGCGGCCGCATGATTTCCAGCCTGGTATTCGATCATCCCGAGCAAGTGCAGGCTGTCTGCGTGATTGCAATCGAAGGCCAGAATCTGGCGGTAAATCCGCTCAGCTTGGCTGAATAGTCCGGCTCGGTGTTGCTGAAGGGCAATTCCGATCATGCGTTCAATGACTGAACGCGACACCACACGATCATGCTCTGCGATGCACAAATCGTCGAGTTCAGGCGCAGCGGGGAAGTCAGCAGGTAGCTGGGTGGGTGATAGGTTCTCGGGATTTGGATCACTTCGCATTTTGAGAGCAGCGTGTGTAGCCGCAGGCTTCAGGCCTCGTTTGATTTAGATCGGTTTGATTAGACCAATTTAAGAAACGAGAAGCCCTGCATATTTCCAAAAGCAATCTGGGGTCCACAGTGGTCGCACCAAGGCGAGGAACTGCTGGCCATCAAGCAGAATTATCGAGGCTGGGTGTCACTCCGGGGATTCGACTTCGGGCGATGCTAGTGGCTAAACTGGCCGTCTTCCGAGAGTCCTGACAAGCTCACGGTTGGTCGCGCGCCTGACAGCTCCGAATCAATCAGGGATGCAAGCTGATCCCACACGCGGGGATCGTTCTCGATTTCGTGATGCGGCTTGTTGAAGGTCCGGGCTATCCACGGATAGTTGTCACAATTGATGGGATGGTTCCGGTACTTCATCTCAAAGTTTCCGATTATCTCCGTGTGTGTGGGATCAGCAGCGAGGATTTGCGAGCGTCCGTGAAGGATTCCGCCTGACTGATAAAAATTAACCGCACTTGCGACGTTCGAAGGGATGGTGGAATCCCTCTGACCCGGTTTCGCGATGCTATCGAGCTGAATCGTGAGCAGCACCGGGATCCCCTGCCGCCCCAACTCCCCGGCAAATGATACCGTCTCCGAGGCGCCCCAACTGTGTCCATAGATGATAATTCTGGCTTGCCGTTTCTCGGTGGCTGAAAGAGCGCCGTCACGATCAGTGTCAAGCAGCCGTTCGACTTGACGAAGTGCCTCTCGCCCAGCGTGATTGGAAAACACTTCGACATAGATTCCTGAGGCGTAACGATCACGGAGGTAAGCGGCAAACTGCACTTCAGGATGTTTTGCGTCATCGCGCTTAACAAAGCCTCCAACAAAACCAATAATGATCGTTGGGATCGAAGAGTCGATTCTTGCCGCAGGCTTTCGTAGACAGACTTGCCGTAATGCGTCTTTCAGAGATAGAGGAGCAAACGTTGCTTGGCAAATGGTCGCGGTTCGGGCACCCGCGGGTTGGATGCTATCGGTGAGCGACATCGCCTGGCCATGGGCGGCGGTCACGGACATGTGCCAGGTTGCGGCGAGGACAAACAGCGGCGCGATGAACTTCCAATAGTGACGGTCTCTCATACGACTTCGCCCCGCTAGCCGTTCCTTTACTATTCTAGTTCCATTTCCCTTGCGCCGAAAGCATCAGTCCTGCTGCAAGATGTTTGCCACGCTCTACTGGCCGAATCCTTGCGGATTCCCAACTCCACGCAAGCCCCAGAGTCTACTACTGCGAGCTCATCGAATGCTGTTAAATAGCGGCTTTAAAAGCCTTCTCAGGCTGGGTGCGGCGGCAAGAGATCGCTAGACGGAAAAACGCTGCTAGCAAGCACCTCTCGTGGTTGAGTCGGATATGAGACGGTACCGGCAATCAGGCTGCAAGGTTTTGCACACATGCCAAGATTTTGTCATGCGACCTCGCAGATCACCAGAGATCCGGTGCGATTCATCATCGAGTACGACGATCGTAAATTGGAACCCCCGCGACTTGATCTTTGCCCATCACCATCACATCTGGCGCTCCGGGGCCACAACCGCATCAAAGATATTGGGGGAATGAGCGCGCTGGACCCGTGATTAATGCGGGCACTAGAATTGAAAGTAACAATATTGGAGCGCATTTGCGTTTCCCAGATTTGCAGGGGCTTGAATGCTGAGGTTTCAGGCCGCCGTCGATTTCCTACCGTGACTAGTTGGTGAACGGCAAAACTCCAGTCACTCGCGTCCAATAGTTGATAGCATCAGGTTGTGTTCGATATGCGTAAAGATGATGCCCAATCTGGAGTTGATCTTTCTCCAGGGTTGGGCTCTGTGATGACCGAGCTCTACGAAAAGAGCAGAGGCGTGGAGTTTGGGGTAACGCGGGAACAGTTTGACGGTGTCCTTGGGGAAATTGCGAGGAAGTATCTGCCTGCAGACGCTGCCCACCATGACCTGCGCGAGCTGTATGCAAGCTTGCGGGCGGAAGAACTGGCTCTAGCTCGCGCTTGTGCTGCCGGACACGAACATGCGTGGGAAGTTTTTTTGACGCGCTACCGCGCGAAACTTTACGACATCGCTGGTTACATCACCAAGGAAAGTTCAACCGCACGCGAATTGGCTGATTCGATTTACGCCGAGCTCTACGGCACGGCGACGCGCGACGGACAGCGGACTTCAAAGCTCGCGTCGTACACCGGGCGTGGCTCCTTAGAAGGTTGGCTGCGCACGGTGATGATGCAGGAGCACGTTAACCGGTATCGCCGGCAGCGTCGTCTGGTCAGCCTCGATGAGGAGACTGAAGAAGGCACGCAATTCGCCACGCCTGAACCTGAACCGGCGATTGCCATCGATCCCAGAGTTGAGGCGGCCATTGACGAGGTTCTGGCTGCGCTCCCAGCGGAAGACCGGTTTGTTCTGGCCTCCTATTTTCTGGATGAGCGAACTTTGGCCGAGATTGCTCGCACCCTGGGTGTGCACGAATCCACCATCAGCCGAAAAGTGGACAAACTGGCTAAGTTGTTGCGCAAGCAGATCTTGGCGGCTTTAGGCCGGCGTGGGATGAGCCGGCGGCAGGCGCTGGAAGCAATTGAGGTCGATGTGCGCGACCTGAGAGTCAATATTCGTAGGCGGTTGGCGCAAGAAACCGGGAGCGCAGCGTTCTCCAAGAAGAAGGTCGAAGCGCCAGCAGGTGAAGGTTCGTAAGTACGTAGCGGTAACATGGCAGAAATACCCAAAATCGTAAGTCAGCGACTGGAAGCGATGGCTGAGCTCAGGGACCATCCTGATCCGAACTTGCTGACCGCGTTCGTCGAGAGATCGCTCAAGAGCGCCGACAGGGTACGCGTTCTAGAGCATTTGTCCGCCTGCTCGAATTGCCGGGAGGTGGTGTCATTCTCGGTGCAGCCCGAGACTTCATCTGCTGTTTCGCTCGCTCCCTCGACTTTCGGTTGGCTCTCCTGGCCCGCTTTGCGCTGGGGCGCAGCGGTGGCTTGTGTCATCGTTGTGGGCGCGGTTGTTACGCTCCATCAGAAACGGCAACCGCAACAGATGGCAGCCGTGATCACCGAAGGACGGTCCGCGGAGGCACGGATTTCCGAACCACGCAGCGCTGACCAGATCGCCAGCACGCATAAGGCATCGGCCGCGAGCCCAGTGGACGCGAATCATCCAGCAGTTGCGCCTGCAAGCCCGGTTGAAATGGCCGATGCCAGACCCGGATCCCCATTGGCCGCTGTAGTGCCAGGAAGAGCCAAGGATGCTCTTGCGGAGCCGCAGAACGATCAATCGGACAAGTTTGGAACTACGAACTACGCAGCGATGACGAGCCTCGCGCCCCGTTGGACGTTAAGCGCGGATGGCACGCTGCAGCGCTCCCTAGATACTGGTGCAACCTGGCAGACGATTGTGGTCTCGAGCAAGACTGTCTTTCGAGCCCTGGCAGCGAATGATTTGGACATCTGGGTGGGCGGGTCGGCTGGGGCACTATTCCACTCGTCCGACGCGGGAGAACACTGGACACAGGTAAGACCAACAGCGAACGGCGAAGCTCTCGAAGATGACATTGTTGGAGTCGAATTCACCGACACTCTGCACGGGACGCTTACCAGCTCCGCCGGAGAAACCTGGATCACCGCCGACGCCGGCCAGACCTGGCAGAAACAGTAGACCATCGGCCGAGCCTGCAGGCCAGCCTGTGCAGAAATCCGCCGCGCTGTGAGGTAACCCAGGCGGAGTTTTCTGCGCCGCAGTTTTCTTCTTTGCTTCCAATCAATTATGTGGGTAAGCCTCGAACGGCTTCGATTACGTTCAACCGAAATTTGCATTACCCTCTGTGAAATCGGTATTACCGAAGTGACGTTTACACTCCCAGGGGGGCGGGCTACGATGCAAGCGTAGTTTGGCAGTTCTGGGGGAGGGCTGCCGAGGCGTCCTAAACTGAAAAGTTTAGGACGTTTTTATTTGCCTTGCAGAGGTCGAGAACCGGCTTTTGCGACTTATGTCACAACCGTGCATCCAATGGAAGTGTTAAGATTTATTGGGCCCATCGATATGGATGGGCTTTTATACTGTTTCGTTGAGCGCGCCCAAACCAGACGCGCAGGGGGAAGGATTTATGGCTGGTAATGGAATACTTGAGGTAACCGATTCGAATTTCGACCAGGATGTACTCAAATCAGAAACTCCGGTCCTCGTTGATTTCTGGGCCGTTTGGTGCGGACCCTGCCGCGCCATCGCTCCTATCGTGGAGGAACTGGCGAAGGACTATCAGGGGCGAGTGAAGGTTGGCAAAATGGACGTCGACAACAACAGTGCTACGCCCATGCGTTACGGCGTGCGTGGCATTCCAACCTTGCTCGTGTTCAAGGGTGGGCAGGTGAAGGAACAGATCGTTGGCTACGTCCCGAAAGAGACGATTCAGAAGGCGCTGGATAAGCACATCGGCTGAGTCATTCGATCATCACTTCGATCTAGGATTCAAGCGCCCGGCCCCAGCCGGGCGTTTAGTTTTGTGGGAAGCAAGGAGTTGGAATCCGCACTCCTTCGCCAGTTTCTCCCAGACCCATAGCCCGTAACCAGCTTTTAGGGGGAACCCGAGCTGATGGGCGAGCATGCATGCTTGTCCGCGGTGATGTGCGTCATGCGTGATCATGTAGGCAAACATAGCAACGCCCGGAGGCCATGGCCTGGCCCAGCCATCGCGCACAAAACTGTGGACGCGGCCTTTAGGAGCGCACAGAGCCTCTGTGAGCATCTCGGAACAGCGCCCGGCACTTTCGGCGAGCGCTGCTCGCGTTTGCTTCTGCGTGCACCGGTTGCGGTTAAGCTGCGCCGGCAGCTTGAGGTGCGGAGCGGAAAGCCTCAGCCACTTGCAGCGAATGTTGTGAACGTGAGCGAAGATGTCGGCGATGGTGCGGCCTTTGTGGCTAGTACTTTTTGCTCGCCAGGCGCGAGAGTCGAGGTGCTCTAGCAACAACTGGTTCATGCGATCGTTCAACGCATAAGCCTGCAATATCTCTCGAGGAAAGTCCAAAACTGGCACACCAGAAGGACGTGGCATGAGACGCTCCTTGCAAGGCGTGGAAGGCTGGGTCAATACTTCCGCAACACACCAATCACTCTTCCTTGAACTTCGACCGAGGCGGCCGGCACGATGATGGGCTGCATGTTTGCATTCGAGGGCTGTAGCCGAATATTGTCGCCTTCGCGATGGAAGCGCTTGAGCGTGGCATCGGATCCGCCAACGAGGGCGACGACGATATCTCCGTTGTGCGCGGTCTTTGCTTTTTCCACCAGCACGTAGTCCCCGCTCATGATGTGTTCGTCCTGCATGGAGTCGCCGCGAACCTCGAGCACGAATACCTCTTTGGAGCGGACGAAATCGGCCAGCGAAATCGTCTCAGGATTCTCTACAGCTTCGATCGGCTGACCCGCTGCGATCCGACCCAGAAGCGGCAGTACCATCGTGGTATTCACGGACATTGCCTGCTTCAAACGGCCCTTGGGCGGGAGCAAATCGATCGATCGGCTGCGGTTGTAATCGCGGGTGAGCAGCGCTTTTTTCTCGAGATTGGATATGTGTTTGTGCACCGTGGCCAGCGAACTCAGTCCCAGGCCCTCTCCAATTTCCTCGAACGATGGAGAATAGCCGTTCTTCTGTACGAAGTCGGAAATGAAGTCGTAGACTTGCCGTTGCCTGCGTGTGATCGCCATGGCACCCATTGTAAGCGAACGAAAGGCGAAGTCAAGAACTTTACACGTAACTTTTGAGTGCCCGTGGTAATCCAATAGGAGAATTCATAAAGGAGAATTTCATGGCTGAAAAAATCGCGAAGTCTGAAGAAGATTGGAAAAAGCAGCTATCGCCCGAGCAATACGTCGTGACCCGCAAGGCGGGAACAGAGCCGGCATTTACCGGCAAATACTGGAAGACGAAGGAGCCGGGCACTTACGCCTGCGTGTGCTGCGGACAGCCGTTGTTCAGCTCGGAAACGAAGTTTGAATCGGGGACGGGTTGGCCAAGCTTCTTTAAGCCGATCGACCAGACCGCTATCGCGGAAGAGACCGACAACGCTTATGGCATGGTTCGAACCGAAGCGCGCTGCGCCCGCTGCAACGCCCACCTGGGACATGTATTTCCCGACGGACCAGGCCCAACTGGCCTGCGCTACTGCATGAATTCGGCTGCGCTTGATTTGAAAAAAGACGACACAACCGAGAAATAGCGGGAGTGTTCAACAAGAGTGAAACGGGCACTGAGGAGGAGATTCCCAGTGCCCTTGGTTTTTGTTTGGCGCTCAGTTCGACTCGTTATACATGACTTTGCTGCCGTGGGACAGAGTCGCTGAAGTTCCCGCTCCAGCTGCGGCCGCGACTGACTTCGGCGCTTCCGTCGGTTTTGCGGTCTCTTGCTTCGCGTGCGTCTTTTCGTTTTGTTGGTCGGCACGAACTTCGATGGCACCCTTTAGCACTGCACCGTCTTCCACGCAGATGCGCGGCGTAACGACGTCGCCCGTAAGCGAGCCCTCGCTGCGGATGTCTAAGCGATCGCTGCAATGGATATTGCCGGTTACAGTGCCCATAACGACCACTTCCCTGGCATTGATATCGGCGACGACAACGCCGTTGCGCCCAATCGTGACGCGGCTGTCGCCAAAATTGACGGTACCCTCGATGCGGCCATCGACATAGAGCGATTCCGCGCCGCTAACTTCGCCCTTGATAACGACCGAGCGTCCGATGGTGGCCTGCTCCATGGTTGAAGTTACGTTTTTTGGTGGTGTAAAAGAGTTCGGATTCGGAGAATATTTCGGTGCGTTGGCTGGGTTCTGTGTGGACTGCAGCATCGAGTTCGGCCTTCCTTGTTCCGTGCGGCTTATTCGAGCGCAGCCGCATGCGGCGCGTGTGAGATGGTGGCCATGGGCCAAATTCACTATCGCACGGCCTTTCGTAATAGAGGAGGTTACGGAAGAACAGGGCCGCGTGGTCACTTAGAGGTAACTGCCGAAATATTTTCTCGGCCCCTCGAGTGGGTCATTTGTGAGATGAGTTCCTAGGCCTCTAGCGCCTGGGCCAGCTCTTCCCACTCAGCCAAATGCTTTTGCAGTTTGCTCCGATGCGTGGCCAAGTCTTGCGTTAAGCGCGTCGTCTCTTCGGCGCTGACGAAGATTTGCAGACCAGCTTCGCACTCGGCGATGGCGGTTTCGGCGCGAGCGATCTCGGCTTCGAGTTCTTTGACTCGTTCTTCCATTTGCTTGCGCTTGATCGGATTCAGACGCCTGGACTTGGAGTCCTCAGTGGCGGCTTCACTCTTGTTCCCGTTTACTGGCTGCGCGATAATTTCCGAGCGGGTCACCGTTTCCTGTAGCTTTTCTGCGCCGCCTTCTTTCCGCCAGCGATAGTCCTCGTAGTTACCCGGATAGACTTCCACTTTTCCGTCTCCCACTTCGAATACCCGCGTGGCCAGTTTGTCGATGAAATAGCGATCGTGCGAGACGAAGACGACTGTGCCCGTGTAATCCATCAGCGCCTTTAGCAGCACGTCTTTGGCGCGCATATCGAGGTGGTTGGTGGGTTCGTCGAGCAAGAGGAAATTCGCCGGATGCAGAAGCATTCGCAGCAGGGCATAGCGGTTGCGCTCGCCGCCGGAGAGCACGCCGATGCGCTTGAAAACGTCGTCCGCCGAGAACAGGAAACACCCCAGCAGGCTGCGCAGCTCCGTCTGGGTGGAGCGCGGTGAGAGTTCGCCGATGTCATCCAGAATGCGCGCGTCCGGATTCAGTTCCTTGTATTGGTCCTGCGCAAAATAGTCCGGCAGCACATTGTGCCCCAGTCGGAATTGGCCGCCGGTCAAAGGTTCCGTTTCCGCGAGGAGCTTGATCAAGGTTGATTTGCCTGCTCCGTTCACGCCGACGAGCGCGACGCGGTCGCCGCGCTCAATCATGAAGCTGACGTTGCGAAACACTTCTTTCTCCCCGTAGGATTTCGCAACATCAATGAACTCGGCCACGATCCTGCCGCTCGGTTTCGGCTGTTGGAAAGAAAAATGGATTATCTTTTCTTCTTCCGGCAACTCGATGCGGTCTATCTTTTCCAGTTCCTTGATGCGGCTCTGTACCTGCTTGGCTTTGGTCGCCTGGTAGCGGAAGCGATTGATGAATACTTCCAACTGCTCGATCCGTTCCCGCTGATTGCGATACGCAGCATCGAGTTGCTCCATGCGCTGCGTCTTCGAGGCCAGATACTTTTCGTAGTTACCGGGATAAAGATGAATGCGCTTGTTCCAGATTTCGGCAATCTTGTTGACGGTAACGTCGAGAAAATAGCGGTCGTGCGAAATCAGCACAAACGCATTGGGATAATGCGTCAAGTACTCTTCCAGCCAGTTGCGGGCTTCGAGATCGAGGTGGTTCGTTGGCTCATCCAAAAGCAACAGGTTCGGTTCCTGCAGCAGGAGTTTCGCCAACGCGATGCGCATCTGCCAGCCCCCGGAGAACTCTTCGGTGCGGCGATGCCAATCTTCTTTGCCGAAACCGAGGCCCATGAGCACGCTTCCTACCTGAGCCTCGATGGCGTATCCATCCCGAGTGCGAAATTCGTGCTCGAGGCGCTGATAGCGTTGCGCGACTTGCGCATATTCAGGGGAAGACTGATCGAGTTCCGGCATGCGTGCGGTAAGGTCTTCCATCTCCTGTTCCATGTCGTGCAGTTCGGAAAAAACTGCCATGCATTCGGCAAACACGGTGCGTCCGGAAAGTGCAAGCCCGTCTTGCGGCAGGTAGCCAGCGCTGATGCCTTTGGCCGTGCTGAAGGAACCGTAATCGAGCGTCTCGATCCCAGCGAAAATCTTCATCAGCGTGGATTTCCCGGTACCGTTCGCGCCCACTAGGCCGATGCGATCGTGGGAGGTAATCATCCAGTCAGCGCCTTCGAAGAGGAGCTTGTGACCGTAACGTTTTCCGGCGGAGGACAACTGAATCATGGCGTCAATTCAATCGTCTCATGAGTGAACCATGTATGTGTAGGGTTGCAGCAACGCGCGAGATCGAAGGCTGGACGGTGCACCTGATGAAGAGGCGACTTTCGCGTCAGTCGTGGAAGAGGTGATAGAGGACGTAGACTGCGAAACCGGCGAAGATCGCTCCGGCGATCCGAAAGCCCGACCGATTCCACTCGGTCAACATCTCGCCTCCTTTTCTGGCGCCCGAGCGTTTTATAAACCAGTCCGGGTAAACCACATGAGCCAAGCCGATTGCAGCAAAAAACACGAGAACAACGGCCGCCAGTGTCAGTTTCCAAAGGCTGTTCTGTTGCATAGTAGATTGCCAGGTAACGATCGTAGCTCGGGCTTTCTCTTCAGAGCAAATGAGGCGCTGTGGCGATCATGTGCTGGCCACTGACAGTCGGCGTGAAAGGAAATCGGGACCGCAGCCGGCAGTGAGGCGAAGTGCAGGTCAGTTCGAATCTTAATGCGTGGTCATTGCTTTCGCCGCGCCCAGGTGCTCTAACGCACGGTCGACTACAGCCTGCATTTCCTTGGCGTACTTCACTTCGCGGCCCTTCGCCAGGATCTTTCTGGCATCGTCGGGACTGAACCAGGTTGGGTTCCGATCAGGCTCATGCGATCCATTGATCATGTCCACTTCCATCAGGAACGCCTTGATCACGAATTCGCGCACTCCCGGCGGTTTCCAGAAGACGCCTTTGGAATGCAAATATAAATGAAAGTGCCGGGGCTCGATGTGGCCGCGAACTCCTGCCTCTTCCCACGCTTCACGCTCGGCGGCCTGGCTGTGTGACATCGATGACTCAGGGGCGCCCTTCGGAAAAGTCCACTTGCCGCCGCCGTTGGTATTCACCAGCAGAAACTCGATCGACTCCCCTTGCCGCCGGTAGCACACAGCGGCGACCTGCAGCGGAAGAACGAATCGCGAAAGTCGGGGCGAGGCCACTTGCCACTCCTCTATCGAAACTTCTGACGTTTTCATGATAGTTGGAGAATATTGCAGGAATGTTAAATTGCAGCAGAAAAGGTGCAATGATGAGGGTTACCAAAGTGCCAATAAGGGAAGGCAATTCGGGTCCGTTTGCAGCTCCTTCTTAGCTAATGAGCATGCCAGCGATCGACGCCGACATCAGGTTCGCCATGGTTCCCGCGAACATGGCACGCAAGCCGAGACGGGCAAGTTCTCCTTTTTTATTTGGAGCCAGTGCGCCGATTCCACCGATCTGAATGCCGATGCAACTCAGATTCGCGAAGCCGCAAAGAGCGAAGGTGGCAATAGTGAACGAGCGTGGATCGAGGACGGCTTTCTGCGGTCCCAGCATGGAGAATGCGACCAATTCGTTTAGTACCATTCGTGTGCCCAGCAGATTGCCGACAAAGGTGCAGTCCTTCCAGGGGATTCCGATTACCCATGCAATCGGAGCGAAAAGCTTGCCGGATATGACTTCGAGGCTTCCAGGAAACCAGGGAAAGCCGATGTGGGCCAACCCGCTGTGAATTCCGTAGAGGAGCCCATCCATCAGTGCGATCAAGGCCAGGAACGAAATCAGCATGGCAGCAATGTTCAACGCCAAATTGAGGCCATCGGTCGTGCCGCGAGCAACGGCACCCAGTACGTTCTCGTGCTTCTCGGCTTGCACCTCATCTTCGCTCATCACCACGCGGCCGGCAGTTTTGGGTTGCTCAGTCTCAGGTACCAGCATCTTTGAAACTAAAATCGTGCCCGGAGCAGTCATAATTACGGCGCTAAGAAGATGTTTGGGCTCGATTCCAAAAGCGATATAGGCAGCCATGATTCCACCGGAAACATGGGCCATCCCGCTGGTCATGACGGTCATCAGTTCGGAGCGAGTGAGGTCGGGCAGAAAAGGCCGTATGGTCAGGGGCGCTTCCGTCTGTCCCATAAAAATGCTGGCGGCCACGTTCAACGACTCTGCGCCGCTCGCGCCCATGACGCGGGTCATCACCCGCGCGGCCTGTTTAATGATGAATTGCATGACGCCGTAGTGGTAAAGGATGGCGAAAAATGCCGCTATGAAGATAACCGTAGGCAACACTTGAAAGGCGAAATAAAAACCAAGATGGGAGCCCTGTTTGCCTAGATCTCCGAAAACAAACTGTGAACCAACGAAGGCGTAGCTAAGCAGCTTATTGACGGCATCGCCGGCGTACTGAAAAATGCGGCGGCCGAGATCAATTCGCAGGACAAACACGGCGAAAGCGAATTGTAAGCCCAACCCCCAGGCGACTGTTTTGCCACGGATGGCTCGCCGGTTGGTAGAGAAAATATAGGCCAGGCTCAACATCGTCAGCAGGCCTAGAATTCCGGTGAATCGCCCCATGTTTATATCCCCGATCCGCGAATTACGCGATGAACCAGCTTTTTTTTATGCTCAAGAGGAGCGTCCGTGATCCGATAACTTCGCAGCAGCAGTTCGATTGCGCGAGCAGCGCGAGTTTCTGAATTGGAATGCACGGTGCAAAGCGGCTCCCCGGCCGCCACTGAATCACCCAGTTTGAGATGTAGAACAATTCCAACCGCCGGATCGACCGCATCTTCCTTTTTCTCGCGCCCGCCACCTAGAACGACGCAAGCAATGCCAACCGCTTCGCAGTCCATCGACGTAACGTAACCACTCTTCGGACTGCTCACGTCTTGTATATATTTCGCGCGCGGAAGAAGACCGGGATCGTCGATCACGCGCGCATCGCCACCTTGCAGCGTCACCATCTTGCGAAAAGTTTCCAACGCTTTTCCCGATGCGATCAGTTGCTCCGCTTGCGACTTTCCTTTTACCACCGTGTCCGCGGTTCCGCCTAACTGAAACATCCGCGAAGCGAGTTCCAGGCACAACTCTCTGAGGTCTTCCGGTCCTTGCCCACGCAGAACCTCGATGACCTCGGCTACTTCCAGCGAATTTCCTACGCACAATCCTAAGGGCTGATCCATATTCGTGATCAACGCGATCACCGACTTCCCCATGCGCTCGCCGGTTTCCACCATTAACGAGGCCAAAAATTCGGCGTCCTCATCCTTCTTCATAAACGCTCCGCAGCCGGTCTTGACGTCGAGAACCAGAGCATCGATTCCTTCCGCCAACTTTTTGCTCATGATGGAAGCGCAAATCAGATAGGGGCTCTCGACCGTTCCAGTGACGTCGCGCAGCGCGTAGAGCTTTCGGTCGGCGGGAGCGATCTCCGAAGTCTGCCCGATCATCGCGCAGCCGCAAGCTTGGAGGACGCGACGGAACTCGGGGATTGACAGGTTTACATTGAAGCCGGGGATGGACTCCAACTTGTCGAGCGTGCCGCCGGTATGCCCAAGTCCCCGACCACTAATCATTGGAACGATCAAACCGCCCGCCGCCACGAGGGGCGCTAATACCAGGGACGTTTTGTCGCCTACTCCGCCGGTGGAATGCTTGTCTACTTTTTTCGCCGGAAACTCGGAGAGATCCAGCACCTCGCCGGAGTGCAGCATGGCATCGGTCAGCACGGAAGTTTCTGCGCGCGTGAGTCCGCGGAGGATCGCAGCCATCAGCCAGGCGGAAACTTGATAGTCGGGAATGTCACCGTTGGTATAGGCACGAACCAGATATTCGATCTCCGCCGGTGATAGCTCTTGCCCGTCGCGCTTCTTACGAATAACGTCGATGGCGCGAACCGTTTGGCCTTCCTGCGGCTGGGTCACTTGAGACGAAATCCTTCCGGCAACAGTTGCGTGATGTGGCTTTCCTTCCAACTGTTCGAGCTCTGGAAATAGACAGTCGCGTCGGGTCCAAACTCGTAAATCACCTGGCGGCAGGCTCCGCATGGGGAGCACGGCACTCCTTGATCATTCACCACCGCGATGGCGCGAATGTCCAGCTCCGGTCCCAATTCCGCTATCGCCGCAAAGATTGCGGTGCGCTCGGCGCAGTTCGACAATCCGTAGGATGCGTTCTCGACATTGCAGCCCGTGAAAACTTTCCCCTTCGAGGTCAGCATGGCCGCGCCAACTTTGAATTGAGAGTAGGGAGCGTAGGCGTGCTTCATGGCCTTCCGCGCAGCGCGAAGCAAGCGCTGGTTCTGTTTTACGGAGACAGCTTTTTTCGCCGAGTTCATCAAATTACGTAGACGAAAGAATTGCGGCCTGATTCTAATCCTGGATCTCGGTTTGCGCTATGGTTTTTCGATGTCAGGTAGAGGCTGTCTTTGGAGTTTCAGAGTTTGCTATCTGATTTCTTTGCTCTTCTCGACCGGATGAATAGGAACAATAGCCCGCCCATAAAAGCGAAGCGAACGGTCAATGCCAAAGCAATCATCCGCCAGTCCAAGCCGGCCGATAGCTTCTCCCAATTCGCCAGGTTCCAAGCAAGGCCGAGGCAATATACGATTAGAAGAGCCAGTACAGACCGTTCGAATGTTATGGGTTTCATTGTGCGACCGCATCTGTCCGTCTGCCCAATAATCCCTCCACTGTCTACTTCTCCATGAGAAGAACTTTTTCTGTGCCGTCGATCTCTTTCAACTTGACCTCGATCACTTCGTTCATGGTGGTTTGAACGCTTCGGCCCACGAATGCCGCTTCGATCGGTAACTCGCGATGGCCGCGGTCAATCAGCACGCAGAGCTGCACCCGGCGGGGACGTCCTTGCGAAAAAAGAGCGTCCAGGGCAGCGCGGATAGTGCGGCCGGTAAACAGCACATCGTCCACCAGAACAATGTTCTTATCTTGAATCACAAAACCGATTTCCGATTCGTGCACTACCGGTTTGGGCCCGACAGTCGAAAGGTCGTCGCGATAAAAAGTAATGTCCAAAGTGCCCACCGGAACCTGGGCATCTTCAATGTGCCCGATCGACTTCCTCAGCCGTTCTGCCAACGGAACACCGCGACGGCGGACGCCGATCAGTCCTAAATCATTCGTGCCGTTCTCTTCCACGATCTGGTACGCAAGGCGAACCAGAATGCGGTCCATTTCAGCGGCGGACATCAGCTGTGCCTTCTGGCGAAGGCTGCTTTGGAGAGCGGCATTTTCAGTTGTCATAACGGTTGCATGATACGCAGGCGGCAGGCTGCTGGCAAGCACGTCAATACCATTAGCGAAGCTGTCTCTTGTGCCATGTGATCAGAAGCGCCGATCCGATAATCATCAGGCCGCCGCACAAGCCGACCCAGATTCCGAGCGCACCCCATCCTAATCGAAAGCACAAGACGTACCCTAACGGAAGTCCCGCCAGCCAGTACGCGAAGAAGTTTGCAAGCATGGGCGTTCGGGTGTCGCCTGCGCCGCGCAACGCTCCGGTGGCGACGGTCTGCAGGCCATCGAATAGTTGAAACGCAGCAGCGACCAACAGCAGTTGTGCGCCCACTTGAATGACGGCTGGATTGGGGGTGAACAGACGAGCGATCAGTCTTGGCAGCGAGACGAACACCGATCCGGAACACGCCATGAAGCCAACGCCGATGAGGATCGCGGACCATCCTGCGCGCCGGGCTCCATCAGGATCACGGCGTCCTAATTGTTGACCGACTCGCACCGCGGCGGCGGAACTGATTCCCAACGGGACCATGAACGTCAGCGCGGCGCAGTTCAAGGCAATCTCGTGACCAGCCAACGGAACAGGTCCGAGTCTGGCGCACAATGCGGTCGCGGCGGAGAAGGCTCCGATTTCGCAAAGGATCTGGGTTGCCGCCGGCGCTCCGAGCTTCAGCAATCCCCACATTCTGCTCAGATCAATTCTGACCGTGCTCATCCAGCCGGGACGCAGCCGCTTCGATTCCACCCACAGAAGCGTGATTGCGAGGCACAGCGCCATGTAGAAACGAGCCATGCACGTTGACCAGCCCGAGCCAGTGATCCCCATGGCGCGAAACCCAAAGTGCCCGTAAATCAGCACCCAATTTCCAATAGCATTGACGATATTCGCGGAGATCAACGCAAACATGATAGGGTGGGCCACATTCACCGCTTGAAGATACCTTCGCAGCGCGAAGTAGGCGAGCAGCGGCAACGTTCCCCAGTTAAGCGCCACCAGGTATGGGCGCATCGGTTCCACCAGGTCCGGACTAACCCCGAAACGCCGCATTAGCGCCGGCCAGGATGAAATCGCCAACATCAGGACCGGCGTTAGCGCGAGGGCCAGCACTAATCCATTCAACAGGGAGTGTCTCGCGTCGTCTAAATCCTCGCGTCCGAACGCATGGGCGACGAAAGTGTCCATCCCGAGCAGCAGGCCTCCACCAAAAATGGCGATACTGTTGTAGAGGCTCTGGCCCAGACCAGTGGCGCCAATGGCAACGGCACTGTTGGGCAACCGCCCGACCATTACGGTGTCCACGATGCCCATGCTCATCCAGCCAACCTCGGCAAAGATGAGTGGCAGCGCAAGACGGAGCGTCAGGCGAAAGTCCTGGCGCCACAGCGGTAGAGAAGTTCGGTTGAGTTTGGCCGGCATTGCCCTGGTCGTGACTATACCAATTCGCGGGCTACCACACGACAGAGGCAATGTGATTGCGAAGTGACCAAGAGCAGACTTGACGATTTACAAAAGAAATCGCGTGGCTGCGTCGGCCATTGAACTAGTGTTCGGCGGCGGGATTAGATCCCTTGCGAGAACGGTGCACTTCGAATCAATCAGGCTTCGCATTGTGTCGAGAAGTTCGTCCAAAGTTGCTCCGCGGCCCACGTGGGCATCCACGAAGATCAATTCGAAGGGCGGCAGCGCCGAAAAACCGGAGATCACTACCACGGGAACGTCAGGCCGGGAACACTTAATTTTTTGCGCTAATTGCGCGCCAGTCAAATGTGGCATCTGATAATCGAGCAATGCCAGATCGAAAGAGCATTTCTTAATTCGTGAGAGCGCATCGATCGGATCTCCCGCGCTTATCACCTCGAAGCCGCAACTCTTCATCACACTGGTCAAAAGCCGCCGCGACTTGGGATTGTCGTCAACATAGAATATTTTTCCGAGATTCATCATGACCGTAAGACCCCCATTCTGATTCGCGAGCTTGATCGCTGCTTACAGAAGAAGAACGAATCACTTCCGCCGCGCTTGCGACGAGTCTGTAAAGAGTCTGTCAATGCCGGTAAAGCTTCGTAAGCGTTGATTCAAGATCAAACAACCGCAATAGCGGGCAGGCACCTGCAGGTAACCTGGTATGCGGAAGGAGCCTTCATTGCGCAGCGCCCACGAACAGGTGCAGCATGCGGTGCAGGGAAATGCGGGTGAAAGCCGACTGAAGCCTCAGGACTGCTTAAAGTTCTGATAGAAAATCTCGAATTGCTGCTCAGCCTGTCGGTCGTATCTCGGTCTCAAAACCTCGTAGGTTGCTTTTCCTTCGTTCCTGATCAATTCTTGCAAGGTGAGAGCGTGAGCATACAACTGCTGGGAAAAGTTCAGCAGCATCTCCACGTCTATTTCACTCGACAGTTGCTTTTTCGCAACCTCTCCACCAACTTCCTGCACCGGATTCGGGAAAGCAAGACACGTCTCACTTCGAATCCGGCGATGGCGGGTTTGTGACCGGCGCGGGAAGGGACGTCGTTCGGGTTTCATCATTGCTCCTTTCGTGGCTCTCTGGAACTTTTTGCGACCGACGATGGTTTCAAAATAAGCGTTTCGCGGAGGGCCGTCCAATGCATAATTTGCGTTAGCTGTATCAAACTGTTCTCTGCATACAACTATCAAAGACTCCTCTTAGTCGCGATTTGCGACCGTGTAACGGTTCACCCGGGCATGCGGGTTTCTGACAACTCGCCTTGACGATTTGCGCGCGGCGGCTGCAATCTAGGTCAAGGGAGCGCACTCAGTGATCAGCTTTTTCTCTATCATCGCGGTCGGATTTTTTCTCGGGATGCGCCACGCCACCGATCCCGACCACGTCATTGCGGTGACTACGATCGTCAGCCACCAGCGCAACCTTCTGAAGGCGGCGATGACCGGCATCTTCTGGGGCATTGGCCACACTCTAACCATCTTCGCCGTCGGCACGGTCATCATCCTCTTTGATGTTGTGATTCCCGCAAGGATCGGCCTCTCCATGGAGCTGTCCGTGGGATTGATGCTGATCGTCCTTGGCGTGATGAACATCGCCAGCTTCCTGCGCTCCGCGCGTTCGATCTCTCAGCCGTACCAGGAGGCAGGGGTCGTTCATCAGCATCCCCACAGCCATGGGGAATACGTACACAGCCACGCCCATGGCCACTCTCCGGAGACGCATGCTCACAATCACCAAACTCCGTTGACCTGGCTGGATCGATTATTCGGCAGGATCGGTCTCTATCAACAACTGCGTCCTTTGCTGGTGGGAATTGTTCATGGGCTCGCCGGTTCGGCCGCAGTGGCCTTGCTGATTCTCACAACCATTCGCAATCCGCACTGGGCAATTGCCTATCTTCTGGTCTTCGGAGCTGGCACGGTTGGGGGGATGATGCTGATCACGATGAGCATTGCCTCCGCGTTCAACTTCTTTGGAAAAAGGCACGAGAACTTTTCGCGGCGTCTGGGGCTGGCTTCAGGCCTGGTGAGTTTGGCCTTCGGATTAGTGCTCGCATATCAGATTGGCGTTGCGAATGGGCTGTTCACTGGCCATCCGCAATGGACGCCTCGATGACAATCGTCCGTTAGATCCAGCCACAGGTGTCATCCGTTCAATCATTAATCGAAGAGCCCCATGGCTCACCGTAAATCAAACTTGATGCTGCGTTTCAGGCGCCTTTTTCTCTGCCACTTTTTCGGTTGCTTCCGGAGCGGACTCTCGCATCGCTGCCTTGAATCCGCGAATGCCCTCGCCAATTCCTTTGCCTAGTTCGGGGAGCTTCTTCGGCCCAAACAAAAGAAGGGCCACTGCGAAAATAACCAGCAGATGCATAGGTTGAAACAGATCTTCAAGCATGAGTGCTCCTTGGGTCGACCCACTCGTTTCCTCGACCCATCCTAATGACACTATAGTTCCCGCGCGCTTGCGGTGCCCTCTCTCACAAGCGAATGTGACTGGCGTCACGGGTTTCCGCAGTTTCTTGACACGAAAGGCCAACAACAAGAGAGGTAGGACACAAGTCTCGTTGCAACCAATGCAAAACGCTTTGGCCGCTGCAAAGTGCAGTAGTTTGGAAGTCGTTCGTACTGGATCGTTTTCTCGCAAGTCCAAGCCCTGCAACCAATCGCATCCGCGATCAGATATGCCCCCTACGTGCACTGAATAAAGACGAGATCCGGCGCGAAAAAGCCGGAAAACCGAAGTGACGGAAGCGAACTCGAGAGGAGGGTCTATGTCAATCCTGTTTGTTCTGCTGATGTTTCTGCTGATCATCAGTGTCAGATATTTCATCGAACCGAAGGTCGAGCCTGCAATGGAGACTGGAATCATGGCTAAACCTCAGCCGCCGGTCGTAAAGCGTGAATACGGGTTCGAGATCCCGCAGGATTATTGCTTTCATCTCGGACACATGTGGGTCATGAAACAAGGCACCGATGATGCGCGGGTGGGAGTGGATAAATTCGTTACCAATCTGATGGGAAAAATCGATCACATCGACGTGCGCGGCGCCGACCGATGGGTTCGCCAGGGACAGAAGCTCGTCACGCTAACCAGCAATGGCACCAGCATCGATCTGCTGTCTCCCATTGAGGGCGTGGTTACAGCAATCAACGACGATGCGTTACGAGAGCCAAGCCTGGTTACAAGCGATCCCTACGCCAACGGCTGGATCGCGATCGTGAAATCTCCCGACCTCAAAATCAATCAAAAGAATCTGATCCAGGGTTCGATGGTCGCTCCCTGGATGCAAAACAGTCTGAGCCGGCTGAACGCAGTTGTATCGCCCACGCCTGCGTTGGCCCAAGATGGCGGAGCACCGATCAATGGTTTGCTTCCGCAACTCGCGCCCGAGGTGCGGCAGAAAGTGGTGCATGAGTTCTTCTTGACATAACCGAACTCAGCCGGGGAAAGGAGAAAAGTCATGGCAACCACTCAAGCAATCCTGGTCGACATCACGAAGTGCATCGGATGCCGGAGCTGCGAGCAAGCTTGCAAACAGATTCACGGATTCCCCGCGAATACCGAGACCAAACTTTCACCGACTGCACTCACGATCGTAGAAGAGCGCGGCGACCGCTTCGTGCGGCGGATGTGCATGCACTGTCAGGATCCCGCCTGCGCCTCGGCTTGCCTGGTGGGCGCACTCAAGAAGACTGCTGCCGGCCCGGTCACTTACGACGCGTCGAAATGCATTGGCTGCCGTTACTGTTTGGTGGCGTGTCCGTTCAGCGTGCCCCGTTACCAATGGAGCAAGCTCGTGCCCTACGTGACGAAATGCGACCTGTGCGCTGCGCGTCTGGCCAAACGCCAAGCGCCCGCTTGCGTAGAGGCTTGCCCCGTGCAAGCTTCGATTGCGAGGACGCGCGAAGAAATTCTTGAAGAAGCGCAGCGTCGCATCCTCGGCGATTCGAAATATGTGAAGCACATTTACGGCAGCGATGAAGCAGGTGGAACGTCGGTGTTCTTCATCTCTGACGTGCCTTTCGAGAAGTTGGGCTTTGTCGCAGCACCAAAACAACCGCTGCCGGTACTCACGGCGAGCGCGCTGGGCGACGGACCTACCGTGATCCTGGTCGGTGGCGCTTTGCTTTCTGGCCTTTATTGGATCACGCAACGCCGGGCCGAAGTCGCTTTGGCCGAAGCCCGCGAGAAGTCTGCAAAGGAAAGGAACTGAGTCATGACTACCCTAGCCAAGACTGCCACAGCAAAGACTGCCATAGGATTTCCAAAGATCAGTTTCTGGCGCACCGTAGTAGCGTTGATTTTCGCCGCTGGTCTCTACTCGATGTACGCGAGGTTCGCGCTGGGCTTCCAAGCCGCCACTAACCTTACGGATCCTCAGCCTTGGGGCCTGTGGGTCGGGTTAGGGACACTCTGCGGCGTTGGCTTATCAGCTGGCGGCTTTGCCATCGCGGCGTCCGTCTACCTGCTGGGCTTTGAGCGCTATCGCCCGATCTTGCGCACCTCCGTGCTCATCTCGTTCCTGGGATATTCCACAGTATGCATCGGCATGATGTACGAACTCGGCATTCCCTGGAGAATCTGGCACCCGATTGTCATGTGGAACCGGCACTCAGTGTTGTTCGAAGTGTCGTGGTGCGTGATGCTTTACACCACGGTGCTGGCGCTCGAGTTCTCGCCCGCTCTGGTGGAAAAGATTCCATGGGTCCGAGTGCGCGAGCTCTATTTGCGCTGGCACCACAGCATCCTAATCGCTCTGGTGCTAGCTGGCACGCTGCTCTCGTCGATGCATCAATCGTTCCTCGGCGGACTGTACTTGATCACCAAGGGTCGGCTGGATCCGCTCTGGTACTCTCCGTACCTAACGACGATGTTCTATCTTTCCGCGATCCCCGCCGGGTTAGCCGTAACCATTATGGCAATTTACCTGTGCGTGCGCTCGCTCAATGCGCGCGTGGATATGAACATTCTGAGCGATGTGAGCCGCGTGATTGCGCCGCTGCTGGCAATCTACGGCGTATTCCGCGCGGTCGATCTGATCAACCGCGACGCGCTCCAATATCTATGGATGTGGCGCGAAGAAACCGGTTTGTTCTGGCTTGAGATCGCGTTGCTGGTAATCGCGCCGCTCATCCTGCTGAACATGGAGAACGTGCGCAACAATCCGCAAAACCTGTATTGGACCTGCGCCATAATCGTGATGGGGTTCATGACCAACCGCTTGAATGTATCCATCACCGGCCTGCAAGCCAGCGCCGGAATTTACTATGTTCCCAAGTGGACAGAGTTTGCGGCCACGCTGGCGACAATCGCAGCGGCAGTCGTGGCGTTCCGCTACGCCGTAATCTATTTGGACATTCTGCCCAAGAACCCGCATCCGCAACGGTCGATGGTTCTAAGCGCTCCCGGCAAAGCGTAGCTGCTCTGCTGAACTGAGACCCCGGTCCAAAAGCCGGGGTCTTTCACTTAGCCGCGGAAAATCTCTGTTTCGCGGTACGAGTTCGCATCGTCAAGCAGTCAAGGATTCGGGAGATTGCTATAAAGGCACCGCCGTTCCTGGTAACCCGGCTTTGAGCGCTATGGGCCTGTTCTCGCCAATGATCCGGCTTTACTCCAGAATCCATCACGTGAACATACGGGACGAGCGCAGTGTCGGTGAGCAAGTCCGGTCGGGGCTTCGCCTTGCCGGATGGATATTACTCACTTTCGCCGTGGTGGGTGTGACGCTACTCAGCGAAAAGACCCTGTTGGACAGAAGCGCTGCGAACCTGCACAGGACTGCGGGCGCGTGCGGCCTGATACTGGCTGCAACTCTAATGTTCGTTAGCGTCGAGCGATGGGGTAAGTGGTTTGTCGGCGCACTCGGATACTGGATTGTGAAATCGCTTTTCACACTGCCCTTTCGCCCATCTGTGATGTTGCTGCAATATCTGCTGCTGTTTATTCTCGCGTTCGCGCTGTGTGCCCGATGGGCACTGCGCCGTGCTCCTCGCCCGGCAGTAGAGAAGGTCGGAATGCTGGTGGTGGTGTTTGCGCTCACCGTTTCGTTGACACTTGATTCTCCCCTGCCGCTGTTTGTCGGTGTGGGCGTAATGGCGCTAACTCAATTAGCGGCTTACGTATTCGGACCGACCCACCGCCATGCAAAGTTGGGCGAAACGTAATGATTGTCGAGAAATCGCAATTAGCGCTCATTCGTCAGCGCCGCTGGATTAGCCCCTCTTCAGCGGTAAGTCAGACTTGGATACCAGTCTGAGCCTCGACCTTCAGGCGTGAAATCCAGCAGGTTCCACAGCGGCCAAATCATGTCCACGTGTCGCTGGTTCTGTCCCGGCTCAGACGGGACCAGGAGAAGCTCGGAATGGAAAAAGTGGTGAATCTTTCCATTGCGGCGAACAAAGACATTGAGTGACGGCTGCTGGCCTCCATCAGAATTTTCGCCATAGTAGTCGCGGTTGTAATTGTTGCCGGCGGAAGAGAGCAGACGCAGGCGGTTCCATTCCCGCTCGCGCGCGAAAGTGCGGAGTCTCTCCAACGGAGACTTTGCCACGACCGCCAGATTCATGCGTTGTGCGGCGTGCACTGCCGTCGCGTTAAGAGCATCGATGATCGAACTGCACATCGGACACGCCGCTTTCATCTCCGGTCCAAACATGAAGCTGTAAATGGCAAGCGTATCTTTGCCACGTTGAAACAGTTCGGAGAGCGCCACCTGCCGGGCGGTGTGCGCGTCGTTGAGATCGGCTGAGCCTTCTTCAAAGACATAGTCTTCCGGTATCTGGCCACCCAGAGGAAGCTGTCGACGCAGAGCCGCAACCTCTTCAACCCGCCGTCTCAAGTCGATCTCCGCCTGCAGCAACTGGTTGCGAGCACGGCGGTAGGAATCCGTTTCACCGGGGAATCGAAACGAGTGAGAGACCATATATTCCTCCAAGTCGCATGCATGTCGCCGGAATAAGAACGGAATTCGATCTCGACGATTGTGCCAGCTTTCGCGCGAGATTGGAAATGGCGGCGTTACGGGGTTCGACCGGGTTGTGAACGCGATCGCTGTTACCAACCGTTATCCGACTCAGGACGATTTTCTACCCGAGCGCGATTACCAACGAACGGTTTCGACCGCTGTCTTCGCGGCGCCAGGCAATGAATGATCAACCACTCGAAACATGATGGCAGGTGACTTTACGGTCACGCGGCCCGCCACTTCTTCGGAACTTAGGGCATGCACACCGCCGAAACAGCCCTCATCCCTGTACGCGCTCCACACTACAATGGCTTTGTAGTCGCCGGGACGCTCGACGCGATACCCCATTTGCTTCAACGTGTGCTCCATCGGATATACCAAACCAACAGGGAAGTAGTCAGAAAAGCCGTGTCCCAACCAGACTGTGCTGGTGTCGTTGCGCTGAACCGGATGATCGCCGGCGTCGCGCAACTCCACCTCGACTCCCGGTGGATCCCAATAGGGATCGCTGGAACAGAGTAGGGCGGAGGAAGAGAAATTCTGGACCGCGACGTGCAACGGAATTTCAGCGCCGAGTTCGAATGTGTCGCCGTCCAAAGTGAGCGAAACGCCAACTCCCTCGACCAGCGAACCCCAATTGCGCAGAATAATGTTGTCGTTCACCATGCTCAAATGAAGACCAGGTGTGGTACCCACAATGAGATGGCGGCCCTTGAGGTCAGCCAGTGAGCTGACATCGAAGGTGAATTCGCCATTTTTCCGGTCATTCTGACCGTCATTCCGCTTCAGAGCGTAGCTGGCGTCGAATTCCATAACGAAGCGATTGCGAGCCTCGATCTTGCACGTGACATTCTGAACTTCGTCAACTCGAACAAACCGCGACTGCTCAGAAGGGGGAGTGGCCTCGCGAAAGCGGACAAAAATACGTGGACAGGAGCGATCGTCGCGAGAGAGCATTTGGCCAGGGTCTTCAACCCGAACGCGGAATGGAATGTGGTCGCGGCTATAGGACTCATTGTCCTCATTGGCCCAGTGGATCGAAGGCACCCGCGACCCGGACGCCAAGCTGGAAACCGTTTCAGACAGAAACCGACCCGGGAGGTAGTCGGTTATCGAGAGCGGAGAGCAGATCGGTTTCAGCAAGCTGGGCGATGTAAACCAATACGAGTTGTCCAACATGTACCGTTGACTCCAGGCCACGTTGACGGGGAAATAACACCTCGGGGTGTCTTGCGATGGCGAGGTTCTCCAGCTTCGCGCTTCATGGGTAGACTCGCCGGGTGCAAGCGTTATTCGATCGTTGGCTGGTTTTTGCGCTCCCGCCTCGCAGTAGTGGCAGATTTTGACTAACGTGCCGTCCGGGGCGATAGGCATACCAGCACCACCGGGATGCGTTCCTACCGTGCAGGCAATTGGGGAGATGTTGCGCAGGTTCATAGCGATCGTGTAGCTATCGCCCGGACCGTCAGTTGCCTGGAAGGTGGCCTCCAGCGAATCGAACGAGCACGGCTGAACCACGGTGTCGGCGAATCCCTGCCCGCAGAGGAAAAGCACCGGGATCAGCAAAAGGCACGGGTTGATTGCCGCCGCCCGCTTCATTAGGCTCAGCAACAAGCGTGTCGCCATCCACATATTCTATAGCGTGCGTCGGGCTGTGATTTCGGATAACTGATGATAAATCTCTGCAGCGCTCATGGAGGGGCTGGCGCACACATCTCCCTCGCCAAGGGCAGAGTGCCGCCTAATCCAACGCCATTCCTTTGAGCCGGCGCTGTAGCGACGTGGGATGAATTCCGAGGATCCTGGCTGCCTGTGTTTTGTTGCTCCCGGTCGCGGCTAGAACCCGTTCGATGTAGTTGTCTTCCAGTTCTCGCAGGCTGAGGAATTGGTCTCCTGTAGGAGAAATGTCAGACGCCGAAAACGCCTCACCGGCCTTCTTCTCAGCATGCTGATCGCGAATTTCTTCGGGAAGATCGCAGGTGTCAATCTCGCCTTGCGCGCTGAGAATCATAGTGCGCTCCAGCACATTTCTCAATTCGCGGATGTTGCCGGGCCACGGATACTGCTCCAGCAGGTCGGCAGCCGTCGGAGTGAATCCGGTAAAGCTCTTTTTCAACTCGCGGTTGAGCTGTTGCATGATCTCGAGCGCCAGGGGCACGATGTCCTCTTTGCGCTCGCGCAACGGAGGAATGTAGAGCTGCACCACATTCAGACGGTAGAAAAGATCTTCGCGAAATCGTCCCTGGCTGACGGCATTTCTTAGCTGCTCATTGGTGGCCGCAATCAGCCGGATATTGACTTTGATCGTGCTCGTCCCTCCCAGCCGCATGAACGTTCCTTCCTCGAGCACTCGCAGCATTTTGGCTTGCACGCTAGCCGACATGTTGGCAATTTCATCCAGAAAAACTGTGCCACCGCTGGCGCGCTCGAGCAGGCCCTCTTTGCGACGGCGAGCGTCGGTGAATGCGCCGGGTTCGTAGCCGAAGAGTTCACTTTCCAACAGAGCATCGGGAAGTGATGCACAATTGATCTCGAGCAACGGCATGGAAGTGCGAGGACTGGCATAGTGAATTGCCCGGGCAAGCACGCCTTTGCCAGTGCCACTTTCGCCCAGAATCAGAATCGTGGTGTGATCAGTTTCGGCGGCCTTGCGTGCAACCTCCAACATTTTGATGGTCGCCGGATTGTGCGTGATCACACAACCAAAGTTATAGCGCCCCTTTTCCGATTCCACCGAATCCCGCACCCGCACTCGCAAAGTAAGCACCTCAGCTGCGCGGTGCAGGATGGCCGTCATGTCGTCGAGCGGAAATGGCTTGACCAGATAGTCGAAGGCGCCCAGCTTCATGGCTTCGACGGCCCGCTCCACCAAATGATATGCGCTCATCATGATCACGATCGCAGTGGGGCTAGCTTGTTTGATCTGGCGCAGCACTTCCACGCCGTCGATGCCGGGAAGTACGATGTCCAGCAGGATGAGGTCCGGCTGTTCATCGTGAAAGAGCTTTAAACCTTCCTCGCCGGACAGAGCTGTGAAGACTTCAAATCCATCCTGGCGTAAGCCACGCGAAATGGTGCGGAGCGTCAGCTCTTCGTCATCGATGATCAGCGCGGAATAAGCCATGTTGAAAACTCAAACTACGACTGCAGCTTCTTCTTTCGCTTTCTGTGACTTCTCCTGCCGGATCGGCAGCGTAATGGTTACGGTGGTTCCACGTTTCAACTCGCTATCGATTCGAATCTCACCTTTATTCCTCCGCACGTAGGTGTGACTGATGCTGAGGCCAAGGCCCGTACCTTTGCCGCCCTTGGTGGTGAAAAAAGGTTCAAAGACGTGCGGCACAATCTCCGGGGGAATGCCGCAGCCGGTGTCGCTGACACGGATTTCGATGCTGTCGCCAGAGGTAAGCTTGTTGGCGGAAATCGTGATATGCCCTCCGTCGGGTGTCGCTTCCGCAGCGTTGATCAGCAGATTCATCAGCACCTGCGAAAGCTGATTGGAGTCAGCCAGAATATAGGGCAAGTTCTCAGGCACCAGGTTCTCGGTTCGTTTGCCGCGCAGCGCGGGCTGGCCTTCAAGAAAGCTGAGCGTGTCGGCCACCAGACGATGCAGGCTCAGATTGCTCAACACCAGCGGTCCGGGTCGGGCATAATTCACCAGTCCGCGCAGGGTAGCGGAAATTCTCTTGGTGCCTGCAATGCATTGCTCAATCTCCCAGCGCTGCTCGGGATCGTTGGTGCTCTTCAGCTCGAGTTCCAGGTGTGACAGGATGCCGAGCAGCGGATTGTTAATCCCATGCGCCGCTCCCAGAGCCAGTTGAGCTAGTGTCGAGTATTTTTCGTATTCGGCCAGTTGGGCCTGGAACTGAAACTTCTCTTTGTTCAGTTCCCGATCTTCATAGAGCCGGCGAAACAGCTCTTCTTGCGCCTGATCGCGCTCGTGCTCCAGTTGCTGCTTCACCATGATCGCCTGCCTGAGAGCAATGCAAGCCCGTTCCCATTCCCGGCGCTGAAGCCGCCACACCACGAACATCACCACCAGGGCGCTGAAAGTGAGTGGAAAAAGGTAGCCTGCCATCCGCAACTCAAGGTTGCTTCTTGATGTTTCCAGGACCCGCAAAAGGCTTCTTAGCACGTCCAGCACGGTCGCGCCCCTGTCCGATGCGGATGCATCCTCATACAACATGGAACGGATCAAGCCAGACGGCAGTGACGCGAGTCACTCTGGTAGGTGCGTTAAGGGCAGCGGGGCAGGTTGGTGCCGACGGGGGTACTGCGTTAGTTACGAGAAGAGATGGTGAGCGCGGAAGGAATCGAACCTTCAACCTACTGATTAAGAGTTCTTTGAGGTGTCTCGGGATAGAATAAGGAAGGATTGCAACCGATTGGTTTCACTGACCGACGATCGACCTGGCGCCTACTCCCTACCAAGTCATCTAAGCAGGTAGTCGCTACAGTATCCGCTATCGTGCCGAGCCGGCCCACTGCTGCCGACTTCGCCAGGTTTGTGAGGAGAGTTGTAGGGCAAGGCCGCGTTATTGTCCGACGCAGGCTCCGTCAGACCGACCGTGGCCAGAGCCGATTTTTCAACTTTAAAATTTCAATTTTTGGATTTCTTGTTGCTTCGTCAGCAGCTCAAACTCTAGCTACCTCTTAATTCTCAGTGAGTGTGACGCCTTCGGTTAACAGCAGCTACCCGCAGTCCTTCGGCCAGGCCCAAAATCGGACCTCACGCTTACAACGTGCCGGTTCCGCTGAGCGCCACTGTTTGCGGGCTACCGCCTCCGTTGTCGTTTACGTCGAGCGTCGCAGTTCTTGGCCCTTTACCCTTAGGCGTAAAGGCTACGCTGATGGTGCAGCTTCCCGCCGCCGGCACACTCGTGGTGCACTGCTGAATGGATGGTAAGGGCGATCCCTTGCAAATTCGCAATATTAAGACCTAAAGAGAGGAAATGATCATGGCTACAAAGCAACCGAATATCCTAGTGCCGGGGCTGTAGTTACCGCAATCTCGGGATGTTCCTGGTATTCGATCAAGAGCTACGCGAATTGGGAAGGAATAACCGCACGCCCTGCGGCCAACTACTTCAATAACTGGAGGGTCTTGCATGCTTGGGCAATTGTTTCCTGTTCATACTTACTGATGCGAATGAATTCAATTCCGTAGCTGAATCCGGTTCGATTTCTGATTATCCCCCGAATAGCCATAGGCCTTGAGTTATAAGGGAGGGCAAGTTCCAGCAGCAACACTATGCTCGCGCCAACATCACGAGGCATAAACAGCTTCAGCCCACCGCGACTCACGTCGGTGGCTTCTCCGTAAAAAGACGACGTCTCACCGTTACTGTTAATAGTTATTTTGGTGCGGATCTTCACCGGATAGCGCTCCCAGCGCCGCTGTTCCTTTTGCATGAGTTCCATAGTCGGTCCCTTCCCCGTTCGCTAAAGAAGCGTGTAGCTGATTCTCAGCGCCGGGGAACCAATCGGCAATCCGATTCACGCAATTGGCCCGAGCGAAGACATCCAAAGCTACACTGGTCTCGAAAAAGAAAGACTCTCGACCTTGATTAGGGGCAATTTTCTTCTAGCGCATGGATGATTCTTGACAGATCGTCCCGCAGGGCGACCAAATCGTTTCTGAGAGTTTGCGGAATGACGACCGGATCGTATCGGGCAACTGGCGAGGCTTGCCTCACCACATCCTCAAGATCGTGTCTCACGCTAAGCAGCTTTGCGATGATCCGCTGACGCGTTGCTTCCAGAGAAATCATTTTGACACCCAAATGAAAAGTAGTGAGCCCGAGGATGGCCCACTTGCAACAGAAACGGCTCGATGTATATCCAGAATCAGGTTCTCAGCAGTCGGCCATCCCCGCAATCCACTTTGCGCAATTGACACCTGAGCATTGCTATCGAAGGTACATGACGGCGCCCGAAAACTGCATTGAAACGTTTCACTGAAATAACTGCTCTTGCGCGGTTCGAAGGGGAGGGATAAGGTATCTTCAATTCAGGTTGGGGGTTATGTTCTCAGGGGCAATTCAACAGCAGCCTTTGCTTGCGGATTCGTTGATCTTACAGACAAAGAATGTCGAAGAAGCCGCGTCTCTACTCGCGACGTCCGCAATTCCTTACCAATCCGAGCTGGTTTCTCGCGCTTCCACATTCGCCACTCAAATTTTCGGAACGCAAGGATTGGGTATGCATCTGTCACGGGTAAAAACCAGGGGAGCCCTGCGGGTGCATTCGCAGCTTCCTGAGGATTCGTACGTGGTGGTGCTGGCGATTTCTGGCGAACTGGAGCACAGTGCAACCGGCGAGATCGTTTCAGTGAAGCCGGGATGTGGATTCGTCGGGTCTCCGGCACAACAAGTTGAGGTAGAAACGCCCGAAAAGTTCGACATATTTTTCGTGAGGTTCAGCAGCGAGAGCGTAGTGGCGGAACTGCAGAAGTTGTTGCTTCGCGAAATTAATGTGCCACTGGTTTTTTCTTCACGATTCGAACTCTCGAGTCAGGCCGGACAACGTTATCGGCAATCGGTCATGCGCCTGTGTGGGCAGCTTGAAGGCAGGACTCGGCGGGCCGGGCACGAGACGCATGCGTTCGCGATGGCAAAGAGCCTGATTACGCTTCTCCTCGAGGGACAGAGACACAACTACACGCGCTTGCTGGCTCGGGCTGACGCAGCCGATCCGTGGCAGGTGCGCGCCGCGGAAGAGTACATTCGGGCCAACCTTGACGTACCGCTTTCGCTGGGGGACATTTGTCTTGCGGCGGATGTGAGCGCAAGGACTTTGCAACACAGCTTCCGCCGCAAGCGGGGTTACACGCCGATGGAATTTCTGCGAAAGCTGCGACTGGAGCGCGTACGCGACGAACTATGCCGGATGGAGCGAAACCTAAGCGTCACCGAGGCTGCACTAAATTGCGGATTTTCGCATTTAGGGCGTTTCGCACGGGACTATCGCGCACATTTCGGCGAAAAGCCATCCGAGACACTGAGTCGAGCCCGCCCCCGAAAATGAACAATTGCGTTCTCTCGCAAGAGTGCGGCCCGAGAGGCTACCACTCCGCGTGGTGAAGAGCCTCCCGACTAAGTAAGAGTCAACCGCGATTGACCTTAGATCCCCTGATACAGAGTATGTGACCTTCGGAGTTCCCGGGAAACGGGCTTCGAGGAACTTTGGGCTGGATCGGCATTCCACCGCAGGCCGCTTCCCCAAGCCGACTTGAACTAAACCGCTTTGCGGCGGACGCTTTCGCGTGTTATTGAACCAACCGTCGAGGTGATCTGAGCTAGTTTGTGGCGCCGAGGAGGAACTCTCTATGCCCATCTCATGCAGTCGTGTGCTCGAAAAGTGCTTGACACCGCCGACATCGTCAGAGAGGCCTGATTTCGTCAGAACGATGGGTCGCGCGGCTTACAATCGACGTGTGCCGCTATGATCGTGAAGACATTGAGGCGAGACTGGCGCTTAATCTGATCGGTTCTGCCGATATGCCGCAGATCGCGCTGGAAGCTCTAGAAGCGGTCTCGATGGTCCGGCAACACGACGCTTAGCGATTCTTGAACGCCCAACGTATTTTGAAGTTGCCGAAGTGCTGCCGAGGACACTTTTGATACGCTCGAAACACTTTGACTCCTGAAAACCTCGCGTGCCAGTTCTTGGGAAGTGCTCAGCTGTCGAAAAATCGCGATTTCACTCATTGACCTGCTGTCAAAACGTGTAATCACTGATTTCGCAGTTAAGACTGTTGCAAACTTCATCCGATCTTTGGGTGTCACCCCGTCAGGGTCCCAATCCGTGAGAATCAACATTTCGACAGTGTGCGGAATTGCTCAGACAACTGGCTGACAGGGTTGGTAGCGTTATCCGAAGTGGCGAATCTCCTCGCGGAGAGACCAATATGAGCACAGCAGTAATGATGAAACGGATTGCAGAAGTGTCACCGGGTCTCAAGGCCAGAATGGCCGGTGTCCTCTTTCTGTTCCTCGTACTGACGGCATCATTCACCGAGTTCTTCGCTCGCGGAAGGTTGAGTTCGGCAGCGGAAATCGCAGCAGGCGTCATAGAGGTCTCGTGCATGATCGCTGTGACCCTGCTCTTCTATGACCTCTTTAAGCCTGTGGACAGGCGCCTTTCTTTGCTTGCGGCGTCATTCAACTTCGTGGGACTGACCCTTGAGCTTTTTCAACTTCTACCTCGCGGTGTGAACATCGGCCTTGGATTTCACGGACTCTATTGGATCGTGATCTGCTACCTGATTTTCAGGTCAACCTTTCTGCCTCGGATTTTGAGTGCCCTGACCGCGATCGCAGGCTTGTGTTGGCTGACCTTTCTGTCACCAGTGCTCACAAACTATTTGTCCCCCTACATCCTGGCCTCCGCCTTCCTCGTGGAAGGATCGGTGTTCCTGTGGCTCCTCGTGATGGGCTTGAACACTCCTAAGTGGGAAGAGAAAGCGAGCGGGTTGGCTAAAGCGGCGTAGACCCTTATAGCACCCTCGGCTGGATGTGCTCAAACCGTCAAGCATTCAGAGCGGTTCGCTGCACTCCATCCCCTAAAGGGTCAGTCGGCGATGAATCCCGGTTACACTCACCTGCCTTCCCTGAGGGGATTTGAGTGAAATGGCCTCGATTACACTCATTGACTCTTGGATCCGTTAGCTTCCCTGAGGAGACCGCAACAACCCGACACCGAGCGCGACCACCGCAAAGGCGAGAATCGCTGCCCAAAGCGAATTAGGGCGACTACTCCGCCAGCTTCGGTAGCAGTTGGCGGCAACACTATAGATTGCTACCCAGAACTATTTTCTAGTTGGCCCGCGCGTACTTGTAGATCCAGTTCACCTCCCAGGTCTTTCCGCTATCATCGGAAAATGCCGGCTCGGATTGCGCGAAGTCATCGCTGATTTTCCAGATGGAAAGTTGAACCCAGATTTTTCTGCCGTTGATCTCGTCCTGATCATAAAATTCGCACCGGCCATCCTTACACTGCCCCAGTCCCGGCTCGCCTAGCGTGCCGACATTCGGCGTGGTGAAGTCGAGGTTCCATTCATGTGTATTCGGATTGAACCATCGCAGAGCCAGCAACTGCACGTGTCCAGCCGGGCTGTCGCCCACATATTCCGCTCGGGATTCGTCTGCGCACCCATCACTCTTACCTCAGACGCTTGGCTGAGCACGCTGGCCCGGTCTTCGGAGTTTGATTCCCTGCTGAAAAGCCTTGAAATTCTCCTCGAGGAAGCCAGATCGAGCTTTGAACCGTCCTCGGCATTCGGCTCGTCCGGTGACTCATAATCACAAAGGTCGTAATATCGCCTCTGTGCCGTGCAAGATCGGCCCAAGTCAAGCACTTTTCGAGCCCACTACTGCATGCACTTAAGGAAGAGCGCCATTTCGCTCTCGTTGAAGATTGTGCTCTTCCAACCGCAAGCGACGAGCAGGGACCTTCTCCCGCTATTGGAGCTTCGTGTACTCGGCCTTCGCTTGCTTCAGGATGGGGATGTCGGAATCGCCGTCTTTCCAGAGGATGAGGAATTCTTGGTAGGCGGCTTTTGCTTTGGTGGCGTCGCCTTGCATGGCATAGGCTCGACCCAGTTGCAGATGAGCCACCACGCCAATTGGATCCCCGACCGTTCTTCCGGGGTGATCCAGAATCTTCTGAAACTCCCTGGCAGCTTCAGCGCCTTGGCGCGCGGCTAAATACGCCTGTCCACGCGCATAGACGGGATAGAGAGCCCCGAAGAAACTCGTCTGAGTGCTACGCGGCTGGCCCAGTTCATAGGGAACGGCAACTTGGAGAAGTTCGATCGCCTTTGCGGGATCGCCATGGTTCAGCGCGAGAAACGCATGCACGGTCGGCAGGTAATTGAACTTAACCGACGTATCTTCGGGGAAGCTGCTTTCCAGATCGTTGGCCAGTGTTTGAGCCTGCGAAGAATCTCCCGCGATAGCCAAGGCGAGGGCCGCGCCGTACTGCACCTCCCGGTTCTTGGCAAGCGCAAGGGCTGCCATTGCCGCCGGCTTTGCAGTTGGCGTGTTCCCATAAAAAGCTTCCCATAGTGCCACTCGGGTTTCGAACGAGGCAGCCTTTTCTCGATGGGCCGCCTGCTGAGCCAAATCGCTCGCCTGACCTAACATCTTCGTGGCCTCTTGCAGGTGACCACGGTATGCGAGGGCAAAGGCCTGATGGTCGGAAATCAATTCTTCGGTTCCCGATTTTCCACGAGCCGCGGCCACTTCCCGCTGCATCCCGCCGCTGTCGGCTTTCAAAAAGGCGATATCGTATCGCAAGAGGGCTAACAGAGGGCTTTCAATTTTTCGTTCCGAAGCTCTGCGAGCAGCATCTTCGGCCGCTCCCAGACGGTCGAGGCTAAGAGAGTTGAAACCAAGAAGGGCATAGCCAACGCCAAAGTCTGGAGCGAGTTGAATCGCCTTTTGGGCATCCTCGACTGCCTTTTCATATTCGCCGAGCACAAGATAAATGAAGCCCGCTAAAAAGGAGTGGGGTGTCCACTCACGAGGATAAGCTTGTGCCCACGCCTCACAGGTTTGCCGTGCCTTTTCCTGGTTTCCTGTCGCCCGTCCATCGTAATAAGCGGTGATGAAGAACTTCTCGTTGTCACTGGCACGGTCCCGCAGTTGGTAGGCTTTTCTAGCATTTTCCGTACCGAGTTCTGTTTCGCCCATGGAGCCGTACATGAGCCCCAGCGACGCGTATGCGGCCGCAAATCTCGGGTCGATCTCGATGGCCTGTTTAAAAAAAGGAACAGCGGCATCCCCACCCGCGGAGGCTACAACTTTCCAGCCCATGCTATAAGCCTTTAAGGCTTCCAGTGACGGGGTCGTAGCCTCAGCGAGCGGCGTGTCGTGCTTTTCGACTGTCACCAAGGATTCTCCGACTCGCGTTCTGAACCTACTTGCAATTTGAGTCAGGGCATTCAGTACGTCTTCTTTTTTTGCCACCTCCACCTGCTCTTCATCGAGGATGTCCCCGGTGCGACAGTTCTTTGCGCGTAGCCCCAACACGTACTGGCTTCCAAGATTCGCAATTGAGCCTTCGAGGACGGCTGCACTCGCGGTGCGCTCACACACTTCCCGAGCGATCTCTGGCGTAAGCCGCGTATCGGATGCGTGGCCCATCAGTTTGAGTGTCTGCTGGATGCGCTGCTCTGAAACAAGGCTCAAGAAAGGAGACTGCTCAAGTTGCACCGCCATGCCCTGCTGCAACGTGCCGTCAAAGACCGCGTCACCCGTCGAATTCGTGAAATCTGCAAGTATGATTGTGTCCTTGTCGGTGAGCTTTGGGGTACGGTGGAAGTAGAAGTAAACGCCGACTGAAAACACCAGCACTGCGACGGTAGCGGAAACAAGTGCCTTCCAGCGCCTTGCGGAACCCGTTGCGGGCGCAGGCTTCGCACTCGTCATCACTCGCCCCGAATCTGTTTCCCGCTTCAACGCTCGCAGGTCGGCTCGTATCTCGGACGCATGCTGGTAGCGCTGCTCTCGATCCTTTGCCAGCGCCTTCACGATGATCACGTCCATGCCCTCCGGTAATTCTCCATTCACCCGGCTGGGTGTGGCGGGCTTCTCGTTCAGGATGGCATTCATTATCAGTACACGATTCTTCCCAGAGAAGGGGCGCTTGCCGGTCGCCGCTTCGTAAAGCACGACACCTAACGAAAATAGATCGCTGCGCGCATCGATCTCCTCGCCACGTACCTGCTCGGGAGACATGTAGGCGGTTGTACCGGGGACAACGCCTTCCAGGGTGAGCGATTCCTCGTCGGCCTCGATTTCTGGTCGATGCCCAGGAGCGGCTTTGGCCAACCCAAAATCCAGGATCTTCACTCGCTCCGAACTCGCCACAAAAATGTTTGCCGGCTTTATGTCCCGGTGGATGATTCCCTTCGCGTGCGCCGCTGCCAAAGCGTCGGACGTCTGAATACCCAGATCCAGGAGTTCTTCGAGGGAGACTGGTCCCTTGTGAATTCGCTCTTTTAGGCTCTCCCCTTCCAAGAGCTCCATGACGATAACTGGCTGCCCATCTTGTTCTTCCACTTCATAGATTGTGCAGATGCTCGGGTGGTTCAAGGAGGAGGCAGCATAGGCCTCGCGCTTAAAGCGCTGCAGGGCTCTTGGGTCGTGTGTCAGATTTTCAGGAAGGAATTTCAGAGCAACGCGTCGGTTCAAGCGGATGTCTTCCGCCTCGTAGACCACTCCCATGCCGCCGGCGCCGAGCTTCCCGATTACGCGGTAGTGCGAAATAGTTCGGCCGATTGGAGAGTCGTCGGGTTGTAGCTCGTTGTCGGTCTTCTGTTGCTGAGCGAGGGATCGCGCGGCTTCTTCGATCGCGGGAGTCTCCAGGAAGCTTCCTGCTTGCTGCTCTGCCGTGAGAAGAGAACGGACTTCCCGCTCCAGATCTTCATCGGCTCCGCAAGCGTTCCGCAGAAATGCATCGCGCTCCTCGGGTTGACGTTCCAACACCGCCTGCAACAGACCATCGACTTTTTTCCAACGCTCAGAGTCCATTGGTCGTGCCGCTCAATTCTCGATAGAGCCAAGCCTTGGCGGTGCTCCAGTCGCGCATCACGGTGACGGACGATACTTTGAGCACCTCGGCCGTCTCCTCTACGCTGAGGCCACCAAAGAAGCGCAATTCCACGACCTGCACTTTGCGGGAATCTAACCGCGCCAGCGCATCCAGCGCGTCGTCGAGCGCCACCAGGTCCGCCGCTCGGTCGCCGCCCACGATGGCGGTCTCGTCCAGCGAAACATGCTGCACGCCACCCCCTCGCTTCATGTTATGACGCCGCGCATGGTCGACTAGAATGCGCCTCATCAACTGAGCCGAAACAGCAAAGAAATGGGCACGATTCTGCCACTGCATGCCCTTGTAATCAACCAGGCGCATGTAGGCCTCATTGACCAGAGCTGTCGCCTGAAGGCTGTGGCCGGGACGCTCGCCTCTCATGTAGTGACTGGCGAGCCGGCGAAGTTCGTCATAAACAATAGGGGTCAACTGGTCGAGTGCGCCTCGGTCTCCGTCACCCCAGGCGCGAAGCAGTCCGCTGATCTCACCGATTGGCGGCTTCTGAGCCTCGTCGTCTTCCGGTAGTGTGGATTTCTCCATCGCGCCCACGCATCGGAATCTTAACTTACAACGCAGCGCCTTCGAGAAAAGTTAATTTCGTGTGATAGTTCTGACCCTCCGTTTGCGCCTATCCAGATGAGAGCGATGGAAGTCGCCCGTCAAAACATCGAGCAATGAAGGAGAAAAAAATGAAATCCCGCATGTTTACGTGGATCGTAACACTCAGTGTATGCGCTCCAATGGCTATGCCAACTCAGATAGTCGCGCAGGAGCAGTCAGCGTCCCAGAATCAGAAGCCGGAGCCTGTTCGCTATACCATTACCGACCTCGGCACGCTGGAGGGCGGAACGTTTAGCCAATCATTCTCTATGAACAGATACGGTCTAGTGAGTGGCTCGTCGAACCTCGCGAACGGCAATCAGCACGCAACCCTTTGGCTGGAAAAACTGAGGGTCGACATAGGCGCGCCCGGACTCGGCGGACCTAACAGCATCGCGTTCGGCGACAACGACGGATTCCAATCCGCCGGTGAAGCTGAAACCTCCACTTCCGATCCCAACGGTGAAGATTTCTGCGGATTCGGTACCCATCTCACTTGTTTACCTTTCCTGTGGCAGGACGGGGAAATGGTTCAGCTTCCGACACTCGGTGGCAACAATGGCATGGCTATGGCGATCAGCGATCGGGGAGAAGTAGCCGGATTTGCGGAGAACTCGACGCCGGACACGGGTTGCCCAGCTCCCCAGGTCCTCCACTTTGAGCCCGCCGTCTGGAAAAAAGGAGCGATTCACCAGCTGCCTACGTTTGCGGGCGATCCCGATGGCGTGGCTCAGCAGATCAACGACAACGGAGTGGTTGTTGGCGGGTCGGGCACTTGTGCAACTTTCAACCCGAATTTCCTCTACAACCTCGTGCCGGTTCATGCCTTGCTCTGGGAAAAAGGCAAAGTAACAGACCTCGGCAATCTCGGCGGAAAAACGGGACAGGCGGGCGGAAACATCGCCTATGACATCAATAACCAAGGCCAGGTGGTCGGTAACTCGGACCTGCCGGGCGACACAACCTTCCACGCTTTTCTCTGGACCAAGGCAACTGGGATGCAGGATTTGGGCACGCTCTCCGGTGACGTAGCCAGCTTCAGTATCAGCATTAACGATGCCGGCTCAGCGGTTGGCGGGTCCCTGGACGCGAAATTCAACCCGCGTGCGTTTCTGTGGGAGAAGGGCGTGATGACCGACCTCAACACTCGGATTGCGGGTCATTCTTCCCTGTATCTGCTAACGGGATGCGCCATCAATTCGCGCGGGGAAATCACTGGCTTGGGAATGACCAGCACGGGCCAAATCCATACCTATCTCGCAACCCCGATACGCGGTGATGCGCCTGGCGACAGTACTGCACAGGGCGGGATCAGCCGCAGGATTCTGAGCGACGATGCCCACAAGCTGCTTCGGTAACAACTTTGCTTGGGTCGATCGGGACCCGGTTCATAGCGCCGCGACAGATGCTGGGTTGCCATTCGCATTCGAAGAGCACTTTGCTCCTGAGCATTTGTTTGCCCAGCTCTATCGCGAGCATTTTGAGCCGAGCAAGGTTCTGCGGAAGCCGTACTTGATGGTGGCCGCGGAGCTGATCGCGGGAGACGGACGTGGCAGCGCAGCGATTGTTCCGGTGCGCGTTAGGTTGTGGGCAAGTCGTTGAAAAGATGGTGAGCGCGGAAGGAATCGAACCTTCAACCTACTGTTTCCCTTTCAACAACTAAATACAAATGGTTTCAACGATTTCCCGAAGTACTCGGTAGGCAGAAAAGGGCAGTTTTAGGCGTGGTTGTTACGAAGGATGTTACGAAAAAATTGAAGGCCAAACTTTCCTTCAATTTTGGGCAGGACTGCGGTGTCAGTACAATTGATTTTAGGTTCTCTGGAGTTAGCATGAAGCATTCTGTGGTCAACATCGGTTCTGAAAGAGATAGACCCTTAAATTCTATTTCCTTGCAAAACGCCGTGTTGTGCGCTGACTGCGATGTTGTCAGCCACAGCCGGCTATTTAATTATTCTGCTTTTCTTCGCTGCAATTGGGGCCGGAATTCGGAAAATACGTCTTTCGAGATTGAAGAAAAAGCGGGCTAAGTCGGAGTAATCACGCAATGACGAGGCTGAACGTCAAAGGGGATCTATCAGTGGGAGTTTTATTTGGGCTTGCTACTTTCAGTCCCAATCGGGATTGGATGCGGCCTAGCCGTAGCACCCATTCAAAAGTGGATCGATGATCGGGACGCAATTTCGCGGCAAACGTAATTTGCACGCCAAAGGGACGAGTATTGGCAAGTTCTCTTGTTCGCGTCTCGGCCTGAACTGTTGAGTTCTTATCTGATTCTTCGATTAATGGCTATCGTTGGTTTCTTAGCAGTGGTTGTTTTGGCCTATATTGGGGATCAGGCCTTTCCTAAAGAACTAACAAACCAAACGGTAGTTACCATTCATTCGGCCGTGGGAAAAGTAGTGTATTTGACGTTTATCATAGGGGGATTTGTCGGAATCTTCACAACGATCACCCGCCTCGTAGAAGGTTCGCTCACCCTGTATCATCGGGTCTTAAATTTTGATCGTTATGTCGAAAGCATTCCAACCGATATCCGAGACGCTGAGACGGAAGCTCTCGTCAAGAGAAGAGGCGTATGAGGGTGGTGCCGAGATTGATGCTCATTTGCTGATTGATTGATTTAATCGTAGCAACTGCGCTTGGAAATGGAAGCTGTTAACATGTCCCGATGCCAACCGATCTAGTGTTCAGCGATAAGCAGAGACTCGACCAAGGTGATCTCTTTCCGAAAGCGGAGCACTTTGTTGCGACACATCGTCTTGTCGTGCATAAGAAGGACTCGACGACGATCGAAATTAACAACGCTACGGATTACGATCTGAAACTTCTCGAATCAAACGGGGTGATAGTGTCGGAACGATGATGAGTCGCTTTTGGTTTGGCATTTCTGCGAGGGATGTCGAGGCGGGTTGAGAATGCACTGGGTATAATTCCAATTCCAGAGAGATTAGATTTTTATGCACGATCTCGTCGAGGTACTTGGGCTTGTTGGAACGCTGTTGGGGTTGATTCCGCTTTTACATGAAAGAAAACGGTTGGTGTTGGCGACAACTTTGGTGCTTCTCATAATCTTTGGCGGCACATATTTAGGATGGGAGTGGCATCACGAACGTGAAGAGGCGAAGACTAAGGCGCAACTCGTCCATGAATCCCGTCTCTGGTGCTGATGTTTGCCTTCTAGGTGTAACAAACGCTATCGAAAAGGACCGACACTAATTTCCTGTAAGTCCCCGTATCTCAAAGCCCTACGTCGGATCAATCACCACAAACAGACCCCCTCACGAGCAACTTGCTGATTTCAGATTTTCCCTGTGAAACAGTGGGCCACCACACCGCGAACTACCATTAACAACAAGTCTGGGTCCGGATGTCGGGATTTTCCCCACGCTGGAGGCTAGAAACGGGGTCTCTGTGTGGATGGGCAAACCCCCGATCCCAGTCCAAAGTCCTCGCTACGGTCACGCTAGAGGGTGCCACGAGGGTTTTAGAGACAAGCCCAAGGACCATAATTCAACGATTGGGATCACTCTCGTTAATATCTGCACAACCAGTGCTGCGTTGAAATGCTCAGCGGCTTAGGATAGGTTAAGAAAATGATCGACAGAAAGCTGTCGGAATACTTTGCCGCGATGGGTCGCAAGTCGGCGAAAGCACGAATGAAATCGGTCTCGGCCCGACGACGGAAGCAAATCGCTCGAAATGCTGCCAAAGCACGGTGGGCCCAACGGAAGCGTAAAGGGTGAATGACCATGAAGGAAAAGAGAGCCCGCTCTATGTCCGGGTATGGTTTCTTACGCACGGCTGTGGTCTCCGGGCTCCGGGGAGACCGAACTACAGACTTACCTAATATGCGCTACCAGCAGACTTCACGACCGTGGATTGCACGGCAGTGAGCGTCTGGACTTGAGTGTTAAGGGTGGTCGTGTCCCAAGGACCGTTGATGGAGCAGCCGACATAGATGAGATTGGTGGCGTTGGTCAATGTGACCCAACCGTTTACGACCAAAGTCGTACTTGTCGTTGTTTGTCCGTCAGAGGTAAACGGGAGTTCCATCGTTGCGAACGCAGGCTGCCCTATGTTCATGGGGCTGCCGCCGCCATCGGAGGCATAAATATCGCACCAAGGGTTGACGAAGCGATGACCTTGGGGATCAACTCCATAGGCGACAGTGATATTCCCAGTCACCAAATAGGAACCCGCCGGGATGTTCGTGAGTTGGATCACTCCCGGTGACTGGATGCCCGCCGACCCGCTTACTTGAGCGTTGGTGAACGTGGTGTTCACGTAGATATTGGTGGGGGTGTTTGTTCCGTTCGTGCCCGGAATTCCTTGGATACCTTGAGCGCCCGGCAAGCCGTTAATCCCGTTAATTCCCGGTGCGCCGTTAATACCGTTGGTGCCGTTGATACCGGGAGTTCCCGGTGTCCCAGCTTGCGCCATCATTACCCACGGAGATGTGCCCGGTGTAGCAGTCCCCGCCGTTACGGGCGCTGTTGCGACATACGTGGACGTACCGTGATTCGCGGCGGTACCGCCAGTGGCGATTGGCTGTACGCCAGAAGCACTGGCGAACGAGTACAAATTGTCACCGCCGACGCTCCAAGTTCCGAGGCCGGTTCCTCCGGGGAAGCAGTTCGTATAGTCTGTGAGACAGAGCACTCCCGCAGATGACGAGAAACCGAACTGAGTGCCCCATGTGCTGTAGTCGAACAGCAGATTGGTTGAGGTGGCGCTTAAGCCGCTGCCGGAAACTGTGGTATTGGACGGTGTCAGAACCCCCGTCTTAGTGCCATCGTTCAATGTCAGGTTCCAGTTGACGATGTTAGATGGGGTCAGCACTCCTATGGTGCCATCGGTTGTAATTGTGCCAACCGCAGAACCAGAGCCGAATGTTAGGTTGACATTGTAGGTAATATTGTTACCCGTGTAGGCGAAGGTCGCCACATCATTAACCGCATAGGAAGCGTTTGGATCGAACGTTCCACGGAAGTTGAAGCCTGTTCCGTTGGTGCCCGCTACGCCTGCCGGACCAATCGCACCCGTTGCACCTGTTGGACCCTGTGGACCTTGCGGACCAGCAGCCCCCGTTGGACCTGTTGGACCAGCAGAACCTTGGGGACCCGTCACACTCAGCCCGCTAGGACCCTGCGGACCTGTGGCACCGATAGGTCCAATCGGGCCCGCTGGCCCCTGCGGATATTGGAAGAAAGATTCGGCGGTTGTCGGATAGATCGAACCGGGTTCCTCACCTCCGGCTAGATAGATCACCCCGCTGATAACGCTCGCCACGCCTGAGTCCCGAGCCGTATCCAGTGGCGTCAGGGATGTCCAAGTGTCTGCGGCTGGGTTGTAAACTTGAACCGCAGTCACAGAGGTTTGACTGGTTCCAATTCCACCGATGACATACACCAAACCATCCATGACTACCGCTGAAGAACCCCAGACGGGTACGGGTATGGACGAAGCACTCTGGGTCCAAGTATTGCTAATCGGATCGTAAATCGATACGTTCGAAGCGAACGAGGAAGTTGGCGTGGGCCATGACCCGTAAGCGCCTCCGACGACATACAGCTTGCCGCCTACCGCCGCGCCGCGTGCGCCAATCAGGGCGTTAGGCATTGGCGCTCCGGTTGTCCACGTGCTCGCCACTGGATCGTAAATTTCGAGAGTGGGAACGTTGGTGCACGGCGGACAGCCGATGTCCCCACCAACAACGTAGAGCTTTCCATTGATCACTGCGCTGGCTGCGTCGTAGCTTGCAGTTGGCATCGACGGGCCAGCGGACCAAGTGTTGGTCGTGGGATTATAGATTTGCATGATGCCTGTCACGTTGACTCGGCAGTCCCCGTCGTAAGAGCAGCCGCCAACCATGTAAAATTGGCCGTTTATCACTGCGCCCACGGCATACGCTGACTTCGTTGGCGACGGGGCGAGAACGGTCCACTGGTTGGTCGTAGGGTTGTAGGATTCGGTTTCATTGCTCTGAGCCCCGTTGGTAACTAAGAACTGTCCGTTCAATACGCCGCCCGCAGCGGCAATGTGCGCAGCATTGACCGTGGTTAGCATGGAAGCGATGTAGTTCCAAGTGCCCGAAGGCATACTGGGCGTCCCCTGTGCACCGGGAACGCCCTGCGGTCCAACCAGACCTTGTGGTCCCTGTGGGCCCGCTGCGCCATCGTTTCCGTTGATCCCCGCCACTCCTTGCGGCCCGATTGCACCAGCGGGACCCGCCAGACCTTGAAGCCCCTGAGCACCCATCGGTCCGGGCATTCCCTGTGGACCTGCCGCTCCCTGCGGTCCTGTTGATCCAGTTGCCCCTGCTGCTCCGGTCGTTCCCGTCAACCCGACTGGCCCCTGTGATCCAGTTGCGCCTGTGCTCCCCGCTGCTCCTGTCGCACCCGTTGCCCCTGTCAGACCTTGCGGCCCTGCAATCCCTTGAGCACCACTAGCTCCGGTCAGGCCGGTTGCCCCCTTAACTCCTTGCAGCCCCGTGGCTCCCGTCAAACCAGTGGCTCCCTTCGCTCCTATGGGCCCGATCGCTCCCTGTGGCCCGACAGCGCCGTAAGTGACATAGGACGTAGCCGACGCTCCACCGCTGTTGGCAATTATCAACCTGTAAGAACCTGCCGCCTGCACTGGCAGACTAGCCACGACCACGGAAGACGAGCATGCCGAGGTCATCTTGAGTCGCGTCGTGTTGAAAGTGACTGCGGGCAGAGCGCCAGTGCAAAAGCCTGATCCGACAACCGTGAGTGTGTGGGTTGTGTAGTTGATGGACGCGCTATCAATCGTGACCGGAGTGAGCGCGAAAGACAGCGAGCAAACCAACAATAGCGAGAGACACAAGTAGCGTTTCATGCGAAATCTCCAGTCCGGTGTTCGGCTCGCGCCTCTGCGGCTCGTTACCCGCGTGCTCGCGCTGCGTCCAGTTTTTCCTTAGCTCCTCTGCAAAGTGTGGAAGGGTTGCAGAGTTTTCGTGGGTCAGCGTTCCGGGGGGAACCGTATGAATCCGTCTCGCCTTTGGTGAAAGTCATCTTAGCTGTTACAGCAGATGGGAAAAGATACCGTCTGGGTCATTACGGTGCCATTACTAAGGTGCCGCGTGGGAACGTTGCAGACAAAGAGATGCTGCTCTCTCCGCAAGCCGCGAGTCACATCGCGAAGGAACGGAAAGCACAGCCGTTTCCCAGTTTTTTCAGGAAGCCCCTCTACCGGGCATTCGGGCTGCCTGAGGGGTAAAGGGTGGATGGACGTTTCACAGGTCACGAGAGCCCTTTTGGGCCAGATCGGAGCGGCAGCGTAAGCGCGAGACCACGCCTTCATTAGCAAAGAACACCTCTGTTGCAATGCAACAGGGGCCGTGCACCCAACGCGCTCGCCACCTGTTTTCTGCTGATCGTAGCGGCGATTCTTGCCGCCCGGAAGCTGGCTCAATACGACGGCGGTACGCGGGTTCCTGCAACAGTCGGCGCGATCAGCGATGCGATCCGGTGGGCAGAGGAAATCTTGCGCCGGATCGACGAGCGGTGGCCGTCAGTGAGTGAGCGTCCCTAACTCCTCTCCGACCTTTGCAGCAAGAGCGAGTGTCTTTGAATCCAGATACGTTTGAACATTGATGTGACAGGCGTCAGTTTGCAGGACGGCGATCAATGATTTTCCTAATCCCGTCCGCCATCACTGAGCCGGGGTGACAGCCGATTAATCCGCTTACAATTTGCATGCTCTCAAGAAGTTTACGCAACTGGTCCTCTGTGATCTCTTCCTGTCCGAGATATCAAGCTTTAAATTCACCCCCGGCCACAACAACAAACAAGTTGCTCGTCTCCGTCACTTTTTTGAAGAAACTGTCATCAAGAACTCGATGAATGTTCTTGGTCAGAACTTTAATACTGGCGAGCGCCTCACCCCATCCGGTGTCATAACCCTCTTTTCGTATCTGTCCTTCTCGACCCTGCAAGCGTTTGATCTCCGTCAGTAGAAAGCTACGTTCACGGTTCATAATGGCGTACAGCAGAAAAGCACCACCGCCAAATCCCACGAAGCAAGCGATCAACGCCCACATCGGAACGCACGTCGAAAACATTGTGACCACCTCCCAGAAGTAACAGCCTGCTTTAGATGTGGTGAGGACGCAAGAGGTTGGCGATTGCAGCGGCTTGAGGCTCGTGACCGAAAAATCGGGCGTCGAACTGTAAAGACATTCGAGGTAAAGGGGTTCGCTGTAGACGTACCGGAAGCGGGACTTAGGTCCGCCCTCGCCGGATTGTGGTGGGACGCCAAGGGCGATTGGACGCGGGCGCACGAATCCGCCCAGCGGGACGAAGGCCCCGAGGGTTCGTGAGTTCACCCCTACCTGCTTCGCAAAGAGAGCGATGAGGGCAACGCAGCCTACTGGTACGGTCGGGTGGGAAAGCCTGTTTGCCGGGAGTCGCTGGATGCGGAATGGCTGGGCATTGAAATTTGTTCGTGCGGCTAGCGGCCAAGACACCAGAAGAGCCATGGCGGGAAGCGTTCAGCAATTTGGCAACAGAATCCGAAAACGGGTCTCGTCCGACCGTGCTCGCGATGCCGCTACCGCTGGTTAGCTGAATCAAAGACGACCGAGTTCTCGCCTCTTCATAAGAGAACAACAATGGCTAAAACTCAATCGAAACGCGCCCACTTGCCCTCTGTCTGCGTTCCACACGAAGGTGACACATATTGTACCCACTTCTGCGAAGATGCAGGCTCGCAGGAGACAGAACTCGCGTGCGATTCCCATCATGCTGCCTGCACAAAGTGAGGCGCGGACCGCCACCTACTAACTCGCTCGGCAGGCGCACGGGTTGCCCGCAGATTCCAGCCTTAGTAACTTTGGTTCGGCGGTCGTGCCGGATGAGAGGACTAGGCTTAAAGCTGTGAGACATTACTCCATCAAATTGATCAACGGCATGACTACGTTTTCGTGCCCACATTGTAAGCACTCGGTGACGACGTTGCAGTTCAGTAGCGAGCACGGCAGACGCCGTACCCAAGCAGCTAGGGCAATGAATGAGCATGCCAAGTCTGCACACAACTGTAGCAGACCCACCTTACCGCTTTATGTTCCGGTGTGGCACGCCCGCTAAAACGGCACTTGGCACCAGAAGCAATGAAAGGCAGTACAGTATGGAACCTGAAACGTATTACACCATCCGGAGCATGCAGTCGCCCTGCGGAACTCGCTCGGCGGTGCTTTTCGAGCTTACGTACCGCCGCGTATGGCGTCCAGAACTCAGCGATGAAGGTCAGTGGTGCGACTTCTTAGTTGAACAGAGGGAAGTTGGGGTAAGCCAATTCCCCGCCTGTGCGACATAGGGCGCTAGGACTCAGAGAGAGCGAGAGGAAATGAACCCACGCAGCATGGCACAGACAGAGAAACACTTCAGAAGAATCTTTAATCGGGAGATGACGCCGGAGGAAAAGCGCGTTGTCTTGATCATGCTTGATGACGAGCCTTACCCTAGTTCGTGTTGGAGGCAACATAGTCCCCAACGTCTTCGATCCGAACGGCGAGATTCTCTTCTCATAGTGCACTAAGGTTTTTGTAACCTCTCTGTTCATCAGAAGCCCAGCGATGAGGGCAATCGGTGCATACGTCAACTCACTCCGCTTCGACGATTGATGTGCGCCTCCCGCAAGCGATATTGTCGTGACTTCAAGCAACATTCTCCGCGTCACAACCCTTCCGGATGTGTCCGGGAAGTAGTGTTGGCAAGGGTCAAAGGGTAACTTTGGTTCGGAGCCCCGCCGAGATGAAGGACTACACTTGAAACTGTGAGACATTACTCCATCAAATTGATCAATGGCGTGACTACGTTCACGTGCCCACGTTGCAAACACTCCGTCACGACACCGGACTTCAGCATTCAGAACGGCAGCCTGCGCACCCAAGCAGCTAGGGCAATGAACAAGCACGCTGCGGCTGTGCATAACAACCCCTTGCCCATGTACCCCCTGATGCGCAGAAGTGGCACGCTCGTTAGAAAGCGCACTTCAGCACAAGGTTCACAGCGAGAAAAATGAAAATACTCCTGATCGAAGACAGCAGGTTCCAGAGGATTGCAAATGAACGGGCGCTCGTCAAAGCCGGGTACGTTGTTATCCAAGCCGGAGACGGCGAAGAGGGACTCCGCGTCGCTCGCAAGGACATTCCCGATCTTGTCCTGCTCGATATGATGTTGCCCAAAGTGTCAGGGCTCGATGTTCTCCGCGCTCTCAAAAGTGACGTACTCGTAAAACACATCCCCGTCATCGTGTTGAGCGGGCTTGGTCAAGGCAATGAGACCAAACTCTTGAACGAGGGCGCAGCAGCGTTTGTAACGAAATCGGCGAAATCGCTGGAAAACGATTCATCAGCCCTGATTGAGACCATGGAAAGCGTGCTAGCGCAACGCAAGAGTATGGTAGCTACTGCTTTCTAGCGACACGGGATATCGCGGTTATCGCGAGGGGCTCGCAGCTGCAAGATGTTGTAGTGAAGCGGAGGAGAAACAAGAGTGGAAGTTCAGCACCCGGTCGAAGCGCGGCTTTGCCCGAGATTTAAGTTAGATGCCAATCTGAAGATTCATTCTGGCACGGAACTACTCTCAGGTTATGCGGTCGATATCAGCGAATCCGGCATATCTGCCGTGCTTCCCATTGAAGTGTCGATGGGCGAGGTTGTGGACTTGGATTTCGAGTTACCGCTAGGTCCGGTAAGTGTTCGCGCTGTTGTGCGCGAGAGGAACGCCTTTCGTTATGGATTCCAGTTTGTGCAACCGAATGCCGCCCACCAGTTCATTGCGGACGCTTGCGGCTTACTCCCCCGTTGCGAGTAACGTTGCGACCTGCCGAGTGAGACCCTGCAACTGCCGTATGCATTGATCCAAAGGTGAGCCGGAACGTGAGCAAGACCTCGGCGCTGTGGGATTTCAAGGAGAAAAGTGATGAGCTATAGCGAAGCAAGAATTCACTTCGATAAGGCAAGAAACAATGCGGTCGATCCGGCAGTCGAGGACATCGCAGAAGGACTCAGGCATCTGTCACACGCTATTGAGGAGGACATCAGAAAGCTGGAAGGGGACATACGCACGATCCAAAATCAACCGAAATGAAGCAATTTCTTCTCACGGCATTTCTCCATCTGCATGAAATCGTTCGCACCAATGAGCCCGAGAATTAAACGTACGAAAGGCGGGAATCGTCGCCGCGTCGTGTCATGCACGATGGTGGGTGTGGATAGTTGATATCGCACACCCCGCGTCTTAAGCTGGCAGCCACCTGCGGCTAGTACATTCTTGACCCATTCGCTATCCCGTCCGTAGGTGAGCGCAATCAAGAATTTATCTGACGCTCGAAAAACATTCACAGGTGTTCGGTAGAGCTTGCCTGACTTACGACCTGCGTGTGTAAGGATGCCGAAGCCGGGCAATCGGGCAGCAAATCGGCTCGTAATTCGGTTCGTGACCGCCAAGTTGAAGGTCGCCACCCAGCGTTTGCGGAACCGGATCAGGAGGATCGGAGCCAGCACGATTGCCAGAAGCAATATGACCGCTGTGATGATCATTGGGGAGGGGGTGCGCCGGGATGGGGGTTATGCCAGCGCACCCGATTGTCGGCTGCCTACCGTCCCAGAGGCAGCCATTATCTTTTCATCTGTTTATCCAAGCAGCAATCGTACACATTGCACATGAGGGTACCTGTCCAGAATTGACCACCTTTGAAAATAATTCGTGCGTAATCTGTTGACCAGCGGCACGGTCGTTCGGTTGGAGTTGCAGATGGATAGGGGGCTAATGGAGTACAAGGCTATTCCTGCCCAGCCCACCGAGATTCGCAAGCACGAGGGAAATAGGCATGGCCAAGGTGATTGAGTTTTACGTACCAACGAACTTCCGGACACCGTTAAAACAGGCATGGCAGCGGCGATGCGGAAAGGTTATCGAGTTCTGTCCGCAGTCAGCGAAATCCGCTTAGCCAATCGGTGACCAGTGCAGGCTTTTCTGAGCCTGCCGCCCGACTGGTTCGCAAGGGGTGAAATTGTGAGCGCCTTTTATGCGGACTTTCGCCCCCCGTTTTGCCCCGACTTTGAAAGGCCCACGGGTATACGTTGTGAGGCAAGGCAAAAGTTACTCCCGGACAGCAATGACCTGCTTTTTCGGGGTTTATCAGATATCGGCGGCATTCGGCCGGCATGTTTTATTCAATGCGACTGACCCTTTAGTAACAACGAGTGTGATTTGGATCACACTGATGCGTGGAACGGACACTCATAATACCAGTAGCCCTCCCTGTTCATGAACGACGGTTTCCGTTTTAAACCATGATTAAGACACATCGCCTTGTACCTTTCAATTCCACTCACGTGTCTGGGAAGTTCCAAACTATACCGTCTCAAGTGCTCAGGGCTTTGTGGGTCACACTCGCGGCGATGACCGCGACCGCCGTCTACGAGATCACCAAGCTGATATGCTTCCCGCGAATGTCAGTTGTGCAATCGCACATCATCACCATCTTCTTTGCAAGTTGCGTCGGGTTCTGCATCAGCTTCGTCATTCGACGGCGGGACATGGCGGCGCAACAAGAACCTCTGCGACTGGCGGCCGTCGTTGAAAACTCGGACGATGCAATCAATAGTGTTGACTTGGATGGCACCGTAACAAGCTGGAATCGTGGAGCGGAGCACACTTATGGCTATTCTGCTGCTGAAGCACTTGGCCGCCACATTTCGTTTTGTCTTCCGCCAGAGAAACATGGGGAGCTTAATGTTCTTCTGCAAAAGATTGCCGCTGGTGAGGTCATAGAACGTTTTGACACGCAACGTCTGACTAAGAGTGGCACGATCATCGACGTTTCCCTGTCGGTTTCTGCGATCAAAGACAAGACCGGGACAATCGTCGGGGTATCAGGAATCGGACGGGATGTTACCGCTCAAACTCAAGCACAAGATGCGCTACGAGAAAGCGAGAGTCGGTACCGTTCACTGTGTGAGAGAGAAATACAGCGCACCCGCGAACTCACTGCGGCGAACCAGCAACTGGCAGCCGAGATGATCGAGCGTCGGCAGGCTCAAGATTGCCTACGAGTGGAGGTGATGGCGCGGGAACAGGCCGAATCCGAGTTGCATCTCAGCGAAGAACGCATGCGGATAGCGATGAAAGCGGCGAAGATCGGTTTCTGGGATTTCGATGTCATTAAGGGTGAGCACGTGTGGTCAGACACCTGCAAAGCTCTGCTCGGAGTGGCTCCAGACAGCCCAGCCAACTACCAGTCGTTGATGAACGCTGTACATCCGGACGACTGGAAAATCATGCAGTCCGAGATTGACGGAGCCATTCAGGAAAAGCGAGATTACATCGTGGAGTTCCGCGTTGTTTGGCCCGACAATAGCGTGCACTGGCGAACGTCCAGCGGGCAAGCCTTCTATGACGACACCGAGCACGTGACTCGCATGTCCGGTATCACAGCGGACATCGATGACCGCAAACAAGCAGAGGAACAAGTACAATTCCTAGCCTATTACGATGCGCTGACGGGCCTACCCAATCGGACTCTTTTTCAAGATCGACTGGCAAGGGCACTCGCTGACGCTCGCCGCCAAAAGTATAAAATTGCGCTTCTGTTCTTCGACCTCGACAGGTTCAAAGACATCAACGACTCACTAGGGCACTCAGTCGGCGACCTCCTCCTGCAAGAAGTCGCGGGACGACTTAGGAGATGGGGACGTGAACAGGATACGGTCGCCCGAATAGGTGGAGACGAATTCCTGATCATGTTGACTCACATAAAGAACATTTCCGACGCAGCGGTTGCTGCCGAGCGGCTCATGGATGCAATGACTGCGGAATTCGTCGTTCATGGTCGCTCACTCAGCGTTGGCTGTAGCGTCGGCATCAGCATCTTCCCGGAGCACGGTGCGGAGGTTGACGATCTGATCAAGAATGCTGATGCAGCCATGTACAGCGCCAAGGGGGCTGGGCGCAACAACTTTCGCTTCTACACCGAGAACATGAACGCTCAGGCTGTGGAGCGATTGACCTTGGAGAACAGTTTGCGACTGGCACTCGACAAGAAAGAACTCTTCCTCGTGTATCAGCCGCAGATGGACATGGTGACCGGGAAGATAATTGGGTTGGAGGTGCTCCTTCGCTGGCAGCAGCCGCAATTAGGCCTCGTGCCGCCTGATAAATTCATACGAATTGCCGAGAACAGTGGACAGATCGTGCGAATCGGTGAATGGGTGCTGAGGACAGCGTGCTCTCAGTCCCGGAAATGGCAAGACGAAGGTCTTCCTGCGGTGACAGTAGCAGTGAACGTGTCTGCGGTTCAGTTTCGGCAGGAGGACTTCTGCGAACTCATTCGCAGGGTGCTGCGAGAGACCGGCCTAGCCCCCGAATACCTCGAACTCGAACTCACCGAAAGCCTCCTGCTCTCCAGTGCAGATGTAACGTTCTCAGTCCTTCAGAAACTAAAGGCGATGGGGTTGAAGTTGGCGATTGATGACTTCGGGACTGGTTATTCCAGCTTCAGCTACTTGCGGCAGTTTCGAGTCACCAAGCTCAAAATCGACCGTTCGTTTGTCCGGGATGTGGCTGTGAATTCGGATGATGCGGCGATCACGACCGCAATCATCAGCATGGGAAAAAGCCTCAATCTGAAGGTGATTGCGGAAGGGGTTGAAAACGAAGCGCAAATGACATTCCTGCGAGCACATCATTGCGACGAAATTCAAGGCTACTACTTCAGCAGACCATTAGCGGTTGATAAGGTCGCCGACAAACTGCGAGACAACACTCGGGAGCCCCACGTTAGAGCACATTCAAACGGGGGACGATCATGACAGAGGACAACATTAAGGAGCGAGCTTCATGACGGAAATCGGCCTTGTGCTTTTGGCGTCTAATGATCCGGTGACAATTCAGCAGTTCACCCATGCCTTAGAGGAGTTGTCCATTTCGCCCGATGTGTGCCGGGAAGTGCCAGCGGCCGTCGGCCTATTAAACCGCCGAAAGTTCGATGCTGTTATCGTTGATCTCCAACTGGGAGAACAGGCGGGGCTAATTTTAGACGAGGCGCGTCTCTCTCCGTCAAACCAAAAAGCGGTGACGTTTGCCATCAGCGGCAGCGATGCCGAGGGCACAGCCTTCCGGAAAAAGACGGCGTTTGTGTTCGAAAGGCCGCTCTCCGCAAAGTCAATCGGCAGCACACTCAGACCTGCTTACGGACTAATACTGAGAGAGCGGCGGCGATACTTCCGATGTCCCCTGTCTGCTCCCGTGGTCATCCTAAGGCGATCCAAACCCGAAGTTCGCTGCAACAGTGTGAACATCAGCGAAGGGGGCATGGCGCTGAGCACTATCGTTCCGCTCAACACCGGAGAAAAGGTGCACGTTCAGTTCACCCTGCCGGGTCACGAAGTTCCATTTCTGGCAGACTCGACGATCTGCTGGTTGAAAACCGGCCATATTGGACTTCGTTTTGTGTCCCTTTCGCAAGAGCACACATCTGAGCTACAAGGCTGGCTATCACGAAAGCTGGAAGATATGCTTCCGGAAATCGTTGCCGGGAAGTTCCGGAGGGCGGAAGACTCCCCTATGCCGAACTTGGGGAATGGAAAGCAGGATTAAGGCGTGCGGGAGCAATGAGATTTCCAAATGATTCCGAATGCTTTGAAAAGTGTACGCTCTTCAGTCAGTTTCGATTTAGGAGGTCAGGGTGATGTCCGAACCAACAGGTTGTCTTGCCGTTCCGTCCCGCTTGGAAAAGGGCATATCGGAGCTTCAGGGGCTACACGAGGTGTTGCTCTCCGACAATTTAGACCCGCATGTTCTGGCGGACTTCCGGGACGCTTTGAATCGAGTCAGAAATGCAGCGTGGGCTGCACAGCAATACGTGACTCGCAAGGAAACTGGCCAAGATTCGAGTACCGTGCTGTCATTCTTGGTTGGAGAAAGAATTCGGGCAACCTACCACCTTTGCCAAGCGATCAGCGACGACTTGAAACGTACCGACATCGAAGTTCAAGCAGGCAGCCTTGTCCAACTCCACGAAGTTGCGAAGCTGTTGACCGAGCAACTGGACGGCGCGATCAATTGACTGGGATAACTATGGCTACAGCCTTCACAAGAGAATTCTTGACAGTCGTACACAATGCGGGCGGTGACAGGGCTGACTCGCACCGCCGCACCGAACCCTTGGTAACTAGGGTGCGCGACGGGGCAGGAGTACCGTCAAATTGGGAGATTAAGATCACACCAAGATGATGGAAATGACAGCGGTCTCAACGACCCGCAAGGGCGACCGGATTTCCATCTCAATCAGTGTGCAGATTTCCTGTGCCGATCAGACGGGTAAGCATTTCACCGAGGTTGTCCACACGGTGAATGTCAGTCGTAACGGTTGCTGCCTGCTCCTAAAACAATCGCTGAGCATAGGACAGAAGATTCATTTGCAACGGATGGGCAGCCGCGAGGACGTGGTCGGCCGGGTCGTGGGGCAGACTGGTATTTGCTCCGAAGGCAACCTTTATGGGATTGAAGTGCTCAACCCCGGCGAGAACTTCTGGGGCATTCGTTTTCCTCACCAAAAGGAACTGGAGGAAGGCTGCATTCGCGTACTCCTCAAATGCTCGGCGTGCCAAAACTGTGAACAAGTTGCCCTCAACGAAGTTGATCTCTCCGTCTTCCAGATCACGCATCGTCTCACGCGCAAGTGTCAAGCCTGCTCTGCCAATACAGTGTGGGAAACGGTTCCGCATAAAACCGAGGTTGGCGGGACGCAGAACGACCTCCTTGCGAGGGGTAAAACACCCAACAGGAGAAAACATGCTCGTATTAGCATGAAGACAGTGGCTTGCATTGGTCAGCCGGGTCCCCTAGCAGACGTAGTTGATGTGGTGAATGTCTCACGCGGAGGCGTTTGTTTTCGCAGTTCTCGAATCTACGGTGAGGACACTTGGGTTCAGGTTGCCGTCCCCTACACGCCCGGTTCGGCGAACATTTTCGTGGCGGGCCGCATCGTGCGATCCCGCAAGATGGACAACGGCTTAATGGAATATGGGGTCGAGTACTCAAAGAGCTAGGATATTCAACGGCGAACCAAATAGAGAAGTAAAGTTGATTGGCATCCGAAATAAATTTGAGTCGGGATTGCACGACAGGCGACTGCACGGGTAGGCTGACGGCGACTGTCGCGTGGTCAAAACCTTTAGTCGTGGGCCAGCAACCTCAACCTTTATCAAATGATAACCTCCGCTCATGAGAATCAACAGCTTGCGGCTGCCATCAGCGCCTCGAAAAAACACCCCTGCGGGCCACCCTCGATTTTCATTGGTGCAACTGAATTTCACCGCTGCTCTTCTGAACTGGAAGTCTATCCGTGCTCATCTGAAAACAGGCATGGGAATCGTGACTGTTCAGTGCGGCTATGATTTGCTGATACGCAACCGCTGGTAAACCAGTGGTCTTTGACGGTTAGAACTTGGGCAAATGAGGGTGCTCCTCTATCCCGTGCCCGTAGGCGACTCTTCTTGGTTCAGCATATCTTTCACCTTTCGCACAAGGTCTAAAGGGAGGAACGGTTTTTCCAGAACGTTTGCGCCGTATTCACGCACTTCGGGGAACTGATCGCCGAAGCTCGTCATAAACAAGAATTTCGTTTCTGCACGGGCCGCACGAATTTGCTTTGCAAGCTCAAGCCCGTTGAGTCCGGGCATCACAATATCGCTTATCAGAATCTCTATGTTGCCCTCCTCTTGCTCGCTCCAGCGCAGTGCCTCCGCACTATCGGCGGCAGAATGGACGGAAAAACCGTGGCGTTCGAGCGCCCTCTGCAAAAGCTCTCTAAGGTCGGCATTGTCTTCGACTATCAGGATGGTGACAGAACGATGGTGGGGAGATTCGATGTGCGGTCCTTTGTGCTGGAGTTGAGTGGCGATAGTGCCTCTCGTTTCCAAGTCATGCACAATCCGTCGAGCAATAAGGCGCAAGGAGTCCATCTGCTCAGCGGTCATGAGATGCGGCACCCGGTCCATCACGCAGACGGCTCCTATCGCCTGCTGAGTGGATGTGATCAGGGGCATTCCCGCAAAACATCTGACTCCGACATCTGTCACTAATAGATTGTTAGCAAACATCGGGTCAGAGAGTGCATCGGACACGACAAGGATGTCGGATCGCAAAATCGCGTGAGCAGAAAACGACCGTTCCCGTGGAATCTCATCTAACTCAAAGCCAATTTTCGATTTGAGCCATACCCGTTCCTGATCGACAAAGCCGATTTTACCGATAGGCATAGAGCACGTGAGAGTGGCCAGACGAAGCATGTCGTCAAACCCTTGCTCGTTGGATGTCCCAAGAATTCCGAAGCTGTGAAGACTTTCGAGGCGAGAGACTTCATCTTGTGGCAGTGGCGAACTGAGTGAGTCGCTGCCGGGTTTGCCTTCAAATGGGTGCTTTTCGGATACGTGACGCTCAAAGACTGCACCAAGTTCAGAATTAAGCCGTTCGGGAGTGGGCTTTTCGACGCCATACCGCAGCCGTGCAAACAAAATTGCGCCGCAAGCAGAGCAGACCCCAGAAACGTCTCGTTCCTTATCGGGTCCGATCTGGCGAACGTCCCTCAAGAAAGGCTGACTGCACATATGCCATTGCAAAGATTGTGACAGTTGGCAACAGTGATTGCAAACGGGGTCGGAGGTCTTCTGTTGATGATCCGTTGGATCGCCGGCCACGGGTACAAACTTTCTATACTTTACTTTGTGGTCAAAAACAGGCCACCATGGAAGAGGGGGACATCGCTGGAAGCCATCGAAAGTGAACCGTCAGATACGCAACGGCATCCCCAAAACCGGGAACGTCTAGCGCAGGTCAAAGTTCAATCCGCCTAGTGCAAGTTGAAACGGATCGGCAATTCTGTCGGTGATGTGCTGCGCCGTCGGTTCTGGATTATCCGACGAACTGCCTTCTTCGAGCGCCCCGACACACGTTCATGCTGACAGTGGCATACTGTGCGGCACCCGGTCGGAATCCCGACCTGTTTTGTTCAGCAGGACATTGATTTCGACAATTATCTCAAGCCGTCTGATCCGCCGTGCCTCAAAGCCCCCGATTCGGTCCATTTCATTGATCAGCACAGCACTCTCCGGCATGCAATCCCAGAATTCGATGGCTCGCAGTTCGGCCATCAGGCTCTCTAGTTTGTCATCAGGCACACTTTCCTCCCGCTATTGCCTCCAACCGGAGAACCAGTTCGGAGGTAGTAAAAGGCTTTCTTATAAGTTGAAATACCTCAGAATCCTCGCCACCCAATGGGTACTCGTCCGGGTAGCCCGTCATGAGAAGCACTTTCAGGCTGGGATACATGCCGACAGCAATCCGAATCAGTTCACGGGCACCGAGCCCCGGTGTCACCACGTCACAGAGCAGAACGTGGATTGGACCGGGATGCTTCGAGCACATCCTAAGTGCCTCATCGCCGTCCTCAGCCACCAAGACCTTATACCCACGCTGCCGCAATCCCCGTCCGAGCATTTCACGAATTGCGATTTCATCCTCAACTACGAGAATCGTATCCATAGGTTGCCATTTTGAGCCCCATCTTGCTGCACGCAGAAGCCTAGCCAATGACGTAAGAATCCAAGTCGCCGTGGCGGACGCGGCGATACTCCCTCAAAGGCTGTCCCCTCGATTCGATCTAGCACCTGAGGCATAGCGAGTAGCGCGTCCGCCCGAGACACCCTAGCAATATAGTTGCCGTAGCCAAACTCAACATTTCAGGAGTTCACATATCCAGATCGTGCCCAGATGCAGTCACGGTTGCCGAAACTACGTCAACCGAGTGGCGAAATCCTAACCTCCACGGGTGAGCTTGGCTTCTCGCGGGATGTGCAGTTTCATTGCCTTCGTCCGAGCGTCCTAAATCGGTTTCTTACACTAGGATTAGGTATCCGCTCAAGTAGGCAGCAATTTTCCCGGATCATGTGCAGGGCGGGATTGGGCTGGAAAAATTGGAAACCGTGGCGAAATGCGCTCCTATTGCTGACCGTGGCGTGGATGTTTATATTCCCGATACGCAACCTGATGTTCAAGTCCACGACCTCGCCAATGGGCAATTCAACGGGCAGAGTGGCCGAGAATCCGCGTTCACTGATCTCAAGCGTTCTGCCCGAAATGGAACCCATTGAGAAGGAGCGAATCTTCAGGTCAACATACAATTTAAACCTAAAATCTCGACGAGCTTCCCGCAGATTATCTACCTTCGGGCTTTCAGTCGGCTTTTCTCCATTCTTTCGGTCGAGCTTTGACATCGGGGTATTCTCCTGTGGTGCATCCAAGGCACGTCAAGCCGCAGGTCCGCTCGCGAAATGCTCAGCAGGGCGGTTGCCATAGCCAACATCAACATTTCGAGAGATCATTTCTGCAAAGTATGGCGAGATTTCGTCACGGCTGCCGGAATGTCAGCAACTAAAGTTTTTCCGAGTGCAGTCGATGTCCTCTAGCAGGAGGGCACCATGGCTACCCATCTGCTGATTCCCGCTGCTCAATATCTTCGTAAATCAACCGAACACCAGCAGTACTCGCTGGAGAACCAGTCCGCCGCAATCCAGAAGTATGCGGAAGCCCAAGGTTTCGAGGTCGTCCGCACATATTCCGATCCCGCTAAGAGGGGTCTCGTGCTCAAACACAGGCCGGGGCTCCAACAACTGCTGCATGATGTCGTCGGAACTCCGCCCTATCGCGCAATCCTTGTTTACGATGTAAGCCGATGGGGGCGATTTCAAGACACGGATGAGTCCGCGCATTACGAGTTTCTTTGCAAGTCGGCAGGCGTTCCCGTGCATTACTGCGCTGAGACCTTCGCGAACGACGGCACGCTTCCAAGTCTCATCATGAAGACGCTGAAGAGAACAATGGCGGCTGAGTTCAGCCGCGAGTTGGGTGTGAAGGTTCTGGCAGGGCAGAAGCGGTTGGCAGGTCTTGGATTTAAGCAAGGAGGAGTGCCGGGCTATGGATTGCGTCGATTGCTCATTTCCTCCGATCGCCAGCCCAAGCAGCAACTCGAAAGCGGGGAACGCAAAAGCATCGCAACGGATCGAGTGATCCTCGTTCCCGGACCCGCCCACGAGGTGCAGCGCGTCAGGGAAATATATCGAATGCTTGTGTCCGAAAACCTGTCTGTCTATGCCATTGCTCGTGAACTGAACAAAAAGGGTATCAAGTTCAGCGGCGACTCCAGGTGGGATTACGCAGCAGTCTGCGCCGTTCTCACTCATCCGAAGTACACCGGATGTCACGTCTTTGGTCGTACCTCCAGCAAACTCTACACTCCTGTTGTGAGGCTTCCGAAATCAGAATGGGTTCTCACGCCCGGAGCCTTCGAGCCACTCATCGATCACACGACATATTCGGAGGCGCAAAGAATCCTGCAAGGCCGCACGATCAACAAGTCAAGTGAGGAACTGCTCGATAGTTTACGAGGCTTACTTGCGAAAAAAGGAAAACTGTCACTCCACCTAATCAAGAACTCTGAAGATGTCCCATCCCCTTCAACCTACCGACACCGCTTCGGCAGCCTACGACGGGCTTATGAACTTATTGGGTACGGCCGTCCCGATCAGTTCGGTCCGATTGACCTTCGACGCAGGACACAAGCGTTGCGCGAAGGACTTGTCTCACAGATCGCGGCGATGTTTCCTGATGATGTGTCGATTGTTCGTCGCGGGGGAAAGTGGCGCAGCCGATTGCAACTGAGCAACGGTTTGACTGTTTCGGTGCTCGTTGCCCGGTCAGTACAAATTTGGAAAAAGACTTTGCGCTGGCGGGTTGATCCAGTCCGCTATGAACGCGGGCTTGTGACGCTGTTGGCGCGGCTAGACGAAAGCAACAACTCGTTCCTCGACTTCCATGTTTTTCCCAGCGTAAACCGAGTTAAAAGGTTCGACCTCTGTTTGATGGATGACTGGCTGAATAGCGGGCAGAGACTCAGCGACTTACGTGCATTCTGCGAACTCGCGATCTGTAGCAGCAGTCTGACGGTTTAGGATTCACTGTGCGCCATCACCGGACAATCATCGGTCCGAATCGTGGTATACGTGTACCGTACTCCTTTGCCGCCATGACAACATCTCTTGTCGGGTTCGCTCCCGCTGCCCAATACGTGCGGATGTCCACCGAGCATCAACAATACTCAATTGACAATCAGAAAGCCGCCATCCAAGAATATGCAAAACAACATGGTTTCGCCGTAGTCCAAACATACTCCGACGCAGGGAAGAGCGGAGTAGTCATCAGACACAGGGCTGGTCTCGCCAAACTAATTCAAGACGTGGTTGGTGGCAAAGCCAATTACAAAGCCGTTCTTGTCTACGATGTGAGTCGATGGGGCCGCTTTCAGGACATCGATGAGGCGGCACATTACGAATTCCTGTGCAAGAACTCTGGAGTTCCGGTTCACTATTGCGCCGAGCAATTCGCAAACGACGGTACATTACCTAGCTCGGTTTTGAAATTTCTCAAGCGAATGTCAGCGGCAGACTTTAGCCGCGAACTGGGTGTCAAAACCTTTGACGGCAAGAGTCGCCTAGCTCTGATGGGTTTCAGGATGGGTGGAACTGCGGGCTACGGCTTGCGGCGGATGATGGTCTCGGCACGCCTTTCGCCGAAGCAGATGTTGGAAGGAGGAGAATATAAGAGCATCTCAACTGACCGCATCGTTCTGGCGCCCGGTCCACGGAATGAGGTCGATGGTGTAATCGCCATCTACAAAATGGTCACGCACGACAGATTGGGTGTCACTCAAATAGCGCGTCGGTTGAATCAGGAGGGTATTCCATATTCAGGCGGAAAGCCGTGGAATAACGAGCGAGTAAAAAGGATTTTGACAAATCCGAAGTACGCGGGATGTAGTGTGTGGAATCGGACATCGCAACGGCTCCACACACGATTGGTCCCCGTTCCTTCCCAGCATTGGATTTCCAAGGCCGGAGCTTTTCTGGCGATTGTGAGCCAACAAACCTTTGACAATGTTCAACAAATCATGCGGAAGAAAAAGAGAGAGAACAAGCGATAGGGAGCTTCTGAAAAGGTTGAAACGGTTGCTAGCCGCCAAAGGAAGATTGACTCAGAATCTAATAGCCGAGACTCCGAACGTCGCATCAACAGCCACCTACTACAACCACTTCGGTACGCTTCGCCACACATATGAACTCATCGGATATCGTGCTCCTCAAAGTGCGTTTCTTCGGACCGACCATCGGTTTCGCACTCTGCGCTTGCGCGAGGAACTCGTATGCACTCTAACGGCAATGTTTCCCAAGAACGTTGCGGTTCTTCCCCGCGAGAAACGGGGGCGGGCTATCCTCTTGATAGACAACCGCTTCAAAGTCTCTGTGATTATATGTCCGACGTTTCGGAGTGAAAAACGCAAGATCAGGTGGACATTGGAACCCGTGCGTGCCGAACGTGAGTACGTCACGCTGCTTTGCCGACTGAATTCCGACAACGATGGATTTCACAGCTTCTACGTGTTCCAGCGTATAGGCAGATCAAAACAGTGTCGTCTTAGAGAAGATGACAAATGGCTGGCGACGGGCAAGCGGCTGTTGGAATTGTCGCAGTTTTATGCTGAAGTAAAGCATACATCCGAGAACGGACGCTAAACGCAGACTCTGAACGACCGATGGCTGGATCGCGGCGAGCCGCTCAGCGACTTGCGTGCGTTCTGCACTGTCCTATCTCGACTAGCTAATGCCTTCAGCGAGACCGGATCGAGGCACTAGGCGTCTTTACTTGCCGCCGCAAACTCAGTTGCGACCCTATAAAACTCGCTCAGGTCGTTTAGTTTCCTGCCCCGGAGGAACCAAGGATCATTTTCGGACAGGCGTTTGTAGGAACCGACTGTGTTTCCGAGCGCGGGCATGAGGTAGTAACCGAGAACCGTTCCAAAGCCGGAATCCATCGGGCAAAGAAGCGAGATATTCTCCCTTTCTTTAGGCGACGTGGACAGCATCCACCTACGTCGCCCACCCTGCGAGCGGAACTCCCGACACAAGAAAAGAGATATCCAGAGCTTTTGCGGACCAAGCTCGATGACTTTCTTGAACGCCCCAGAGGTACGGATGAGACGCACGTCGTTCGGAAACAATTCTTGAATGTGTATCAGAACGCTCCTTTGAAGCGCACGCATGCGAATGCAATGGTCACTTGCTTTCTTGGCTAGGGGTGACAGGGCGTAGCCAACCAGTTCATACGCTTTCGATAGAGACCCGAAACGCCGCGCATACGTTTTCCAATCGCACATACCTCTGGCACGGTTGATTATCTTTGCATTCAAATGACCCTTCTTGGAGAGCAGTCGTTTGAGTTGATCCAATAACTGATTGTCGGTCCGCAGATACATCGTCCTTCTTTTCTCGATCATGTCCTGCGCCCGCTGAAATGTGGCCTCGCCAACGACAGGGACAAAAGAGCGAGCTTTGGTGATCCACTCGGAGCGCGGAAAGGTTTTCTTCTCAGCGTTGACGTGCTTTGTGGTGCGTCCCCAGACGCTATAACCCGCATACTCTGGGTTTCGCAGAATGCGCCACACCGCTTGACGGTTCCACTGACGGCCCTGCGAGTACTTGATACCAAGCAGATTGAACCGCTCGGCGATTTCCCAAGGTTTCTTGCCGCCCACGGCCATCGAGAATATTCGACGAACGGATTCCACTTCTTTCTTGAGTCCGGGGACAAGGATCACGCGGTCCGTTTGAATGCTCTTCCACTCCCCGTACTTCAACGTGTGTTTCTCCCGGCCATCAGGGGAGACTACCATCCGCCGAAGGCCGTACAAGTCGCCCCCACCAACTCTGAACCCGAGCATAGCCAATCGCCGCTGGCCGCTATAGACCTTCACGCCTAGCTCTCTGCTGAACTCCCATGCCATCGTTCGCTTCAGAGCTTTCGCTAGAGAACTGGATAGCGTGCCGTCATTTGTAAATTGCTCCGCGCAGTAGTGGATTGGAATGCCAGCGTCCGCGCAAAGAAACTCGTAGTGTGCGGCCTCATCAGGGTTCTCAAACCTGCCCCAGCGGCTGACATCGTAAACGAGGATGACTCTGTAGGGAACTTTGTTGCTTGTAACATCGTGAAGTAACCCCTGAAGTCCCGCTCGGTGCTTCAAAAGCACGCCGCTCTTTCCGGCGTCGGCATAGGTCCTGACTATCAAGAAACCATGTCGGGCTGCATAGGCTTGGATTGCGCTCTCTTGGTTGTCAATAGAGTATTGCTGACCGTCGTCGGACATTCGCACGTATTGAGCAGCAGGGATTAGGTTGGACACGAGCGTCGGGATACTGTTCAGCATCTGGCTCCACCTCGATGGTGTACCTAGCTCAGAGACAAAAAGCCCGCGAAGACTGACCTAAGGGGGCGGTCGGACTCATAGCCCGAGTGAACTCTGACGGCTTTAGGACCGTCCACAGTTAGGCATCGCTGTCCCATCCGTCATTTCCAATAGTCTCCGTGAACGGCCAGAGACAATCTGGCGGCCACTGGAACGTAGCCTTGGGCCTGCGGGGAATTGGTATGTGCTCGGCGGTTTTGTCCGCTGGCAGTTGGTGATGCGCTGGTGTCCGAGGCGCTTTATCGGGGTCCGGTATGCGCGGGGTGAATGGTTCGCTGGTTGTCATGTGCAAGACCGTTTTCAAAAAAGAGATAGCGCAGCGGTGGCGCTGCGCCATCAGAGGAACAAAACGACCGTGGGCCGCGTAGTTCCTCCACACTCCTACTCCTTAAACAGATTTATAACCCGCCGCATATCAGTGAACTGTTCACAAGCGCACAGAATTTGAAATAAATGGGCAATTTTCCCGATTTGGGAATGAAGTTATTAGTGCATCGCGAAGGCTAAAGGAGAAGGCCGAACCTTGTGGGCTCGGCCTGAAACGTGCTGTGGTCTAGATACGAAAATTAAAAGCAGTCGAGAGGGTCCGAATGTCGATAGTATCCTATCGACGCTAACCCATGACTGCCTTGTCAAACAAATCGAATCATAGCTGCGCCAAGCTAGCCCGTCTGTTCAAAATTGCTCACTTTTGACCCAAAAACAAACTCAAGGGCTTAGACCAGCATCGCTGGTGGTGACGACGGTGTTGCATTCGCTCCCAACCGATTTCCGTAGACAGAACTGCACGGTCGTACTATTGTCACTAATCATGACAACCAACGGTAGCGAAGAATGGGTTCCCCCGCATAGTGTTTCCGCAGAAGCGAAAGTGTCTGACTACAGTCAGCGCAGGCTGGAAATGGCGGAAGAAATCGCCCGATTGGACAAACAGCAAAAGCAATTTGTTCAAAATGCTTTGGTCGTCGGGAGGCGCAAAGGTGACGCCACATATGCTGAACGCGCCCAGCGTATCGGACAATTATTGGCTGAATTGATCACTCTAGAGGAAACGTACTCGGTGCGAGCCGACTGACTGAATGGCTCGCAAAAAGCCCGCCGCGAGGGGGCGGCGGGTTCTTGGGGGGATTAGTCCGTTCGAGTTACATACAATTTAGACAATCGCCATCTTTAATTCTGGCCCCGTCGAAAAATGTTACGATTCCGGAACAATTCGGCGTGCGTTCCACTAGCGCATGTCAAGTCTGACCTGCGCGGATTTTTGACAAGCGACCGGGGGAAGCGCAAGGGTTTTATATTTACGGTTGGTCTCAATGAGTTGGCATCCCTCACCGATGGTAGCGAGGAATGCATGAGGGTCGAAATCGCGTTTCATCTTAATGACCAGACGGCACGCCTTGCAGCTTACCTTTGCGGTACCCCTATCGCCCTGATTGGATTCATCGAGCACGCGACAGTCTCGCAGCGCCGCCAAACGTGCGGACTCTTCCTCCGGCAACTGGGGCTGCATGTTCTAACTCCACACATCTTGGTCGGGGAAGACCTACGCACAGAGTTACTCAAGAATGACTCCTTGTCTAGTGCTTACCTAAACTCTAAAGTCGTGCCCCATGGGCCGCCTCCGATTGTAGAAAGGGGAGCACATTCTTCCGTGCTGGCGGCAGTCTTTAGTAAACCCCCTCGGACTTCTCCGCATCGTAGTGTCGTTACGAAACTGTATCCCTGCAACGCGAGTGAGGTTCCATGACGCTCACCGCCCATAAATCCGTCTTGATCGTGGATGACAGCGCGTATGTCCGTCAGGCACTCTGCGAATTGTTCAATCGAGAGGAGGACTTTGAAGTGTGCGGAGAAGCAGAGAACGGAAAGGACGCAATTAAGAAGGCTCAGGAGTTGCGCCCCGACTTGATCGTGCTAGACCTTTCGATGCCTGTGATGAACGGCTTTGACGCGGCGCGTATTCTGAAACGGTTGATGCCTACGGTACCGCTGATCATGTACAGCGCATTTGGTGACAGGCTCGCGGAGAACCAATCGCGGTTAATTGGAATCTCGGAAGTGGTCTCAAAATCTGAGCATGCATCCGTGCTGATTCACAAGGCCCGAGGTCTTTTCTATTCCGCTGCCGCTTGAGATATCGGGCACAGCCGCGCAGTTTCCCTAGCTCAGCGGTGGCTTTGAACTAGGTCTGAAAAGGCTGGCGTCGGCGGTTCAACTCCCTCCCTGGCCACCATCATTCCAAAGCACTTAGCGGAAATCTTGCGACCGAAGACTAGCAAAATCACCCACGGTCGATCACCCACGGCTAATGGATAAGCTGTTGAGCGGTTTCTTCGTTCAGGCCCATGGCTTCGATCATCTTTGCCTGAGCCTCCATGCGCTTGTCCATGCGCGAGTGCGCGTAGACTTTGAGCAGGATTGAAGGGTCTGCCCACCGCAGCATGTCCTGAATGGTTTTGGAGTCGGTGCCGATTTCCACCAGGAACGAAGTTAATGCATGCCTGAGGTTGTGAAAGCCAAACCTGTGACCGTGCGGAATCTCGATCACGTGTTTCGCCGCTGGCCGGAGATGATCCTCTACCAGCACGTTCGGGACGCGCGGCTGCTTGCCCCTGAGTCGATCGGAAGCGAAGATGAAATCCTCGTTTCCCGTGTAAGCCGTCGTCTCCCGCCAATTCTTCAGCAAGCCCATGACAAGTGAATGCAGCACCACGGGCTTTTTCGAGGCGGCTGATTTGGGTTCGCCAAACCTGCCGCGGACGAAATTGGAGACAACGCGGATGCGGAACTTGCTCCAGTCGACGTGCTTCCATCGCAACGCGAGCACTTCGCCGATCCTCAATCCCGTCACCGCAACCAGTAAGGTCAGCAGCCGCTCGAATGATTGCATCCCGCAGATGATATTCCAGGCTAAGTGCCAGGCAAACGAAAAGTTGTGCGTTGGGTTTGCGGCTGTACCAAAATCGTCGACTCCACCCGCTCATTCGCAGGATCCATGTCAGGGCACGACGCTCGGCAGATTAAAAAAAGTCACAAGTTCAGAGCTGGGTGGCCAGTTCGCGCACGCCATTGACCGGGGCCGGCTGATTGATGACCAGCCAGTACAGTCCGATGTTCTTGACTGTCTCGCGGAACTGGTCGAAGTCGACCGGCTTCTGGATAAAGCTGTTCGCCCCCAGATTGTAACCGCTCACCAAATCCCGCTCTTCTTTCGACGAGGTCATAATAACGATTGGGATGTTCTTGGTTCGCGGGTCACTCTTGACCTGTTTGAGCACTTCCATCCCATCCACCTTGGGAAGTTTCAAGTCCAGCAGTACCAGTTTCGGGGGATACTCAAACGATCGTTGCGCGAAGGTTCCGCGACAGAACAGAAAGTCAAGGGCTTCCTCGCCATCGCGCGCGACGAAGATGTGGTTCGCCAGGTTCTCCCGTTTCAGAGCGTGCAGCGCAAGATCCATGTCGTCTTGATTGTCTTCCACTAAAAGTATTTCGAGATCCACTGAGTTCATGATTGGCCTCCAGCCATAGCTCCGTTGCATTTCAATTCAACTTGTTTTCCGACCCCGAGGGTAAAATAGAAGGAGGCGCCCTTGTTCAGTTCCGCCTCCGCCCACACTCGGCCTCCATGCTTTTGAACGATGCGCTGCACCGTCACCAAGCCTATTCCCGTGCCTTCAAATTCCTCTGCGCTGTGCAACCTCTGGAATACTCCGAACAGCTTGTCAACGTATTTCATGTTGAAGCCGACGCCGTTGTCACGGACTATAAAGACCGGTTGCCCATCTTCTTCTTTGTGACTGACTTCGATGACCGCGCGCAATGTAGTCGCGGGCTTCCCCGCGCTTGCGCTTCCATCAGCACGGGCGCGGGGACGGGTGAACTTGAGGGAGTTGGAGAGGAGGTTTTGAAAGACCTGCTTGACCAGAACGGGATCACATTCCACAGTGGGCAGGTCGGCGATGACCCATTCCACGTGCCGCCCTTGGCTATCCGGCTGGAGGATCGCTATTACTTCCGCGACAATCGAGTTCAACTTGGTCGGCTGCAGACTCAGCGCATGGCGGCCGACCCGTGCCAGGTTCAACAATTCATCCACCAGCACGCCCATTTTCTGAGTCCCTGACTGGATACGCTCCACGTAGTGCTGGGCGTTTGGATCGAGGCTGGAACCGAATTCCTCCACCAGCAACTTGGAGAAGCCCCCGATATGGCGCAAGGGCGCCCGCAAGTCATGGGATACTGAGTAACTGAAAGCTTCCAGCTCTTTGTTGGCAGTTTCTAACTGAGCCGTCCGCTCTATGACCCTATGTTCGAGTTCATCACTCAGTTTCTGGATCTCTCGCTGATCTTCCTTCCGCTTGGTAACGTCGCGGAAAGCTGCCACTCCGCCACACACCATCCCATCCCCATCTTTTCGAGGACCCGCGCTAACTTCAATCCAGGCGCCTTGCGGCAGTCGGTGATTCCGCACATACATTTCGGTAGTACTCACTTCTCCGCGAATGGCGCGCAGCACCGGGAGTTGCTCCGCCGGAAACGGTGTCACCGTGTCGGCCATAAACAGGCCATAATGCGCGGTCCATTCCGTATCGGGTAGATCGGTCGCACCCATGCCCAGGATTTTTTCTGCGGCCGCGTTCCAGATTACAAACTTTCCTTGCTCATCGACTGCAGCTAACCCCTCGGTCATGCTGTCCAGCACAGACTGCAGCATCAATGTCTGAGTCTCCAGGGCTTCCCGTGAACGGGCCAGTTCCTCGGCTTGTCGAGACAATTCCAGGGCCTGTGCGGCCAGACTCGCTGCCGCCAACTTGCGTCCTGTGATGTCGGCTCGGATGGTAACGTACTGCCACGGTTTTCCATCCTCTCCTATGAAAGGGACGATGGTCGTATCCACCCAGTAAATCGAACCATCTTTAGCGCGGTTCTGAAACTCGCCGTGCCAAACTGCACCGCTAGTGATGGTGTGATACATCTGCTGGAAAAACTCTTTGGAATGGTGGCCTGAGTTGAGGATGCGGTAGTTCTGGCCGAGCAGTTCGTTCTTCGAATATTGACTGATGGCGCAGAATCTATCGTTCACGTAAGTAATGGTGCCTTGGACGTCGGTCACCGCCACGATGGCATGTTGATCCAGAGCGAACTTTTGGTCGGCTAGCTCTTTGAGCGCAGCCTCGCTAGTGGCAAGGCTTTCTTTCACCACGTTCTCGGCTCGCTTGCGCTCGGTGATATCGGCACGGATGGCGACGTACTGCCGCGGTTTTCCATCTCCTCCTACGAACGGGACGATGGTCGTATCTACCCAGTAGATTGAACCATCCTTGGCGCGGTTCTGAATCTCGCCGTGCCAAACTCCGCCGTTGGCGATAGCGTGATACATCTGCTGGAAAAACTCTTTGGGGTGGTGGCCGGAGTTCAGGATGCGGTGATTCTGGCCAACCAGTTCTTCCTCGGAATATTGGCTGATGGCGCAGAACTTGTCATTGACGTAACTGATCGTGCCCTGAACGTCTGTGATCGCCACGATAGCGTGCTGATCCAAAGCGAACTTCTGTTCGGCTAACTGTTGCAGCGCTGCTTCGCTTGTGACCAGGCTTTGCTTTAGAGCATGCTCTCCCTGCTTGCGTTCGCTGATATCGCGGGCAATTTGAGAGGCACCCACGATCGTGCCGCTGCTATTCTTGATAGGTGAAATGGTGGCCGAAATCTCGATCTCCGTGGCATCCTTCCGCACCCGGACAGTTTCGAAATGATGGACACTCTGCCCGCGCCGGATGCGCCCGAGAATGTTGGACTCCTCGTCCCTGCGCTCCGGCGGGATAAGCATCAGCATCGGTTTGCCGACGGCCTCGGCCGCCGAATAACCGAACAGCTTCTCCGCGCCACCATTCCAGGCATTGATCGTTCCATTCAGATCCTTGCTGATAATGGCGTCTTCGGACGAGTCAACGATGGCCGCCAGTTGTTCGCGAGCTTCTTCCGTCCGCTTGCGCTCGGCAATCTCGGATTGCAGGGCCATTGTCCGTTCTTCTACGCGCTGCTCCAGACTGGCGTTCAGAACCCTCATTTCCTCCCGCCCCTGTGCGCTGACGTCAATCTCTCGGTTTATCGCGAGCCGGGCTAGCGCCAACAAGCCTGCGCCGACAAAGATGCCAACAACAATTACGAAACCTGTGAACCGCCGTCCCGTCCTGGCTCTCTGGATGCGCCGGCTCAACAGCTGCATCTCTTCAGCGTGCATCTCTTGACCTATAGCCAGCGCTGCATTCATGAGCCGCTCGGTTTGGTGAATCTCGCTGGCGACAGGAGCTACTTTCAATTGACGGCGTTTGGCAACTATGGAGTCGGTTAGGCTTAGCGCAGAGAGCACTTGCGGCTCGAGCACATCCATTCGTCGCTGCTCTTTGGGATTGTCCGCCGTCAAACGGCGCAGCTCAGCCTCGTCCTGTTGGATGGTGGCTTCTGCGGTTTCGTACTGGGTTAGCGACGAGTCTTGCCCGGTCAAGGCGAATGTCCGTACGGCGATTTCCGTTTCGGTCAAATGTTTGGACGTAAGTCCGATTGCGTCCATCACAGCATAGGTGTGAGTTACCCAGTCGGCGTCATCGGCGGCGAGCTGGGCGCTGCGCCAGGACAAGAACCCCAGGAGGATCGTCATCAGCGCAGCGACGACGAAACCGCCCGCGACCCCGCGCCGAAGCTTGGCTTCAATCGGCGCGTCGACTTGTTCGGAAAAGTTCACGATCCCGACTGTCACCTTTTTTCGAGCCGATTCGGCAGATCGACAAAATCACGCGGATCGCTCTCCGTGGCTGGTGTCACGAGTCCAGCCGCGAAGCCGCGATACGGCAGTAGCGCCGACCGGTTAGTGCGCAATCCTCACTCTATCCCGGACCTTCTGTGGCCCGCGACGTATTGCTTACGAGGGTAAGGCTGTCGTTCCCGGCCAGGTACTCGGCAGGGTCGCGCGAATTACATCGAGCAACTCGTTATTGTCCGCGGGCTTCTGGAAGAAAGCAGTGGCCCCCGCCTGCAATGTTTTCTGTTCGTTCGATTGTGGATCGCGGGCGGTCAGCACGATCACGGGGATGCTCGACAGAGTGTCACTATTCTGCAGACGATCCAAAACCACGTAGCCGTCCCCGGCGGGCAGGCCGAGATCGAGAATAATTAGATTCGGCTGCTCCTTCTGCGCCACGGAAATGGCGGAATAGCCATCCGAGGCCTGCACGGTTTCGTAGTTGTTAGCTCGGAGACGTATTTTCAGTGCCCGTCTCAGGTCAGGGTCATCATCGACGATCAGTATTTTCGATTTTTCCATTTTGAATCCTCCATTGCGTTTATTAGTCTTTTGTTGCACTCCTGTGCCCGTTTGCACGATCGGAAGATGGTTTCGACACCAGCGCTAACATCGCCGTTTCAGTAATTCGATCAGCCACCATTTGCACCAGCTCTTTCAGTGGTTTGCCGCCCCCGGTTGAAGGCAGCGGCACAGCGCTCGCTGACACTTTCAAAACGCCGGCGGTTTTGAAGCCTGTGCCAGCCTCCAGTTGCTCACGAATGCGCTTCATCATGACCTCTGCCCGGTCAAGGTCGGTCGAGGCGACCACGAAAAACGTCTCATTGCTGTCGGTATTTCTCATAACCGGAAGAACCAGGTCTTTATCGAGATAGACGCAGCGATGAAGCGTGTGCAGAGACTGTCGGCAAACATCCTTCCAGTTGCTTCGCGGGGGGGTGGAAAGGGGCGTCAGTTCGACCTTGACAAGAACGATGGCGTCCCGCAGTTGATTCTCGTAGGTGATGACCGGGGAGAGAAGCTTGGCCAGAGAATACAGGGGCAAAGTAAAGGAAAATGTACTTCCGTTTGCGATTTCACTGGCTACCCAGATTCGTCCACCGTGAAGTTCGACCAGCTCCTTTGAAATGAAGAGGCCCAACCCCAGCCCGGCGCATCTGTTATCAATGGAATTTGGATCCTGGTACAAGCGCTCGAAGATTAGGGCCTTGGCTTCGGGGCCGATGCCGCGGCCGGTATCGGTCACCGAGACGTAAACCATGTTCGGGTCGGCTTCGACCATGCAAGCCTTTACCACGATTGACCCGTCGGGCGGTGTGAACTTAATGCCATTGTCGATTAGGTTGATGAGCACCTGCAGAACGCGATCGGGATCGGCGTACACAAATGGAATCCTGGTGTCCAATCCAACTTCGAGACCAACCTGCTTTTCCTTGGCGGTAGCGGACATCATGGAGACTGCTTGCTGGATGAGCTCCCCGATAGTGATGCAGCGTGGTTCGATACGTATTTTTCCCGACTCGGCGCGGGTGGCTTCCAGCAGATCGCGGATCATGGCCCGCAACTGATGCACGCTGTTCAGCACGGTTCCCAGGTGATAGCGCTGCTCGGGATTAATGTCCCCGGCCAAGCCGTCCAACAGGATGGTGACGAATTGATGGATACAGGTGAGAGGTGTCCTCAATTCGTGCGAAACGTGCGACAAGAATTGATTTTTGAATTCCAGTTGCTGCTGGCGGCTCATCTCCAGAGAGCGAGTCAAAGCTTGTCGTTCGATGGCATAGCGCATGGCGCGCTCCAGGTGGTTGCTAGTGATATCGCCTTTCACCAGGTAATCCTGCACGCCCTGGTGCAGCGCTTTCATAGCCAACACCTCGTCATCTTGGCCGGAGAGGATGACCACGGGCACACCGGGTGCCTGCTCAAGCACTTTACGGAACGTCTCCGCGCCGTGACTGTCGGGAAGATTCAGGTCGAGCAACACGACCGAGGGTGGTTCCTTGGCCATGGATGCGAGCCCATCCGCAAGCCGGCTGACACTGCTAACGTTGACTGCGGAATCGCCCTCGATGAGACGCAGGCGAACCAAGTCGGCGTCACCAGGGTTGTCTTCAATCAACAAAACGTGACTATGGCTGTTGTTCATCGCTCCATCAATGTTCATCGTTCCTCCTCGCGCGGTAGACGTGCCAAACCAAACCAAAATTCTCCGATTGAGGTTACGGCGGAGATGAAGTCCCGCAAGTTGCCGGGCTTGCTCACGTAGCAGTTCGCTCCCAGTTCGTAGCTGCGGACAATGTCTTGTCGTGCCTCGGAGGTGCTAAAAATCGCAATCGGAATCTTGCGCAAGACCGGATCGGCTTTGACCTCAGCCAGAACGGCGCGACCGTCTTTCTTGGGCAGATTTAAGTCAAGAATCATGAAGTCGGGAAGAATCGCATTGGCATACTTTCCTTCGCGGCGCAGAAGTGCGATTGCATCCGCGCCGTTGACGACGGCGTGGATGTGAGTTGGGCAGCCGTTGCGCGAAAGTACTTCGCTGGTCAAGTCCGTATCCGCGGGGTTGTCGTCTACCAGCAAAATCTCGGTGGCTCTCATGCTTGCGCTCCCTCTAGCGTCCGTGGAGATGGTGCGCTGGGCAGGGTGAATTTGAAGCGACAGCCAGGCTTAGCTTGCGCTTCGATCCAGATCTTTCCGCCGTGCCGTTCGATGATTTTCTTGCAGATCGACAGGCCGATCCCATTGCCTGCATATTCGGTTCGAGTATGCAGACGGCGGAAAATCACAAAAATGTCTTGCCAGCTCTCAGCCGGGATACCAATACCGTTATCGGTAACTGCGAACACCCACTCATGTTCTTTTTTTTCTGAGTCGATTTGGATCATGGGAGTTTCCACCCCGTGAAACTTGATAGCATTGGCGATCAGGTTCTGAAATACCTGTGTGAGCTGTGCAGAGTCGGCCATGACCACAGGCAAATTATTCCAGTTCACTGCTGCGCCGCTTTCAATGACTGCGGCCTGCAGGTTCTTGAGGGCTTGTTCCACTATTGCGTGACACTGGGTAGCTTTGGGTTCAATCTGCTGGTTGCCGACCCGAGAAAATCTCAACAGATCCTGAATCAGAGCCTGCATGCGGGTTGCACCATCCACCGAGTAAGCGATGTATTTGTCGGCCTGTTCATCGAGCTTTCCGCGATATCGCTCCGCTAGCAGTTGGGTGTAGTTAGCAATCATCCGCAAGGGCTCCTGCAAGTCATGCGAGGCCACGTAGGCAAACTGCTCCAGCTCGGCGTTGGAGCGCGACAGCTCTTCTTCAGACTGGCGGCGTTGTTGCCGAAGCTGCTTTTCCTTCAAGGCCCTGCGCACCGAGAGCGGCAGCCGAGCAAGATGGTCCTTCAAAACACAATCGGTGGCGCCTTGTTTGATGCACTCCACCGCTTTTTCCTCGCCCAGGTACCCGGTCACCACGATCAATGGCACGTCCAGGTTTTCGCGGCGCAGAATTTCAAGCGCCTCCATCCCGCGCCACTGCGGCAGGTTGTAATCGGCAAGGATGAGATCATAAGCGATGGTGTGTATCCGCAAGGTGAACTCCTCAACGGTTTGGACCACATCGCTGGAGACGTCGAACCCGTCCTTTCGTAGCGCGAGCAACACGAGCTCGACGTCAGCCGGATTGTCCTCCACCAGTAATACTCGCAATCTCGTGCTGGCCTTGCGCAAATCATCCGTGGAAATACACTTCTGCGTACCCGCCGACGGATTGTCCGGTACGACTTGAGCGCGCTCGCCGGATGCCGTTCCCGCTGCAAGGGAGTCAGCAGTAAAGGAAAGGGCACCTCGAAACCCAGATATCTCGTCAGTCGTAGAGAACCTCGATCCTTTCGAACCTGAGCAGTTTCAAGGAACACAAAGCTGTTAGGAGAGGACGCCCGGCAGCGGCATTACCAGCACCATCCAACTTGGTTGGCACCGTTCGCAAATGCAATGAGGCAGCATGCTGATTGATCATCGCGGCCGCTTGCGTGCGGCGGTTGCCATTCATGCTGTTGAAATCGAGGGTGGTGACGCTATGCTTGCAGAAAGTACATTTGAATTTAGTGCCGCCGCTGATCGGTGTGGTTATGTAATATCTCACACCGTCACTGTACCCCTTCGGCCCGTTCTGTTTTGGGACAAGAGGTGCGCAACCTTAGAGCAGGTCCGCTCTCGGCAGCGCGAAGGTCGACTAACAATTGCTCACGCCGCCGGAGAAGGTGCAATCGCGTTTTCCTTAGCCCGTAGGAATAGCTGCCTTCGTGGCAAGTGGCTCGCAGTGCCTTAGCACATTTTTGTGCTGCCATGAACGAATTCGGCCGTCCTCAACTACCGTCATTCCGGCAGCGGTGACGAAAATCTCGGCTACGTTAGCGTAACTGAACACTTGAAATGTTGACCTTGGCGACGGCACTGATACTGCCGACGTTCTTTGCGCCGACGCGCTGATCGATCTCGGGAGGGATATGGGGAACGTGCACGTGATCGGGGAGAATTGCTGCCTATCTAGTCCTAGTATAAGAACCGATGTAAAGCTCTCCGGCTGTTTGCGGATTGGCCCACTCGGTTGACGTAGTTTCGGCAGCCGTGACTACATTTGGGCTCATTCGGCATGATCGACGACTTCAACTTAGCTTACTAAGTAAGACTCTGCATTCGGCAAGATGGGTTTCATTGCCAATCTTTCATTGCCAATCTATGGATACGATTCTGGTTGTTGAGGACGAGATCGCAATTGGTGAAATGCTCAAACGGGGATTGCGGCAAGGAGGGTATGAGGTCTTGGTGGCTGAGCACGGGGATGAGGCACTTATAATGTGCGCAAAACATCCCAAGCCAATCGACGTGTTACTTTGCGATGTGGTGACGCCGGGGATAGGGGCCCGTGAACAGATCCGCATTGCAGTCGGTATATGTCGGGACTTGAAAGCACTTTTTATGACGGGTTACCCAGACGAGTTCCCATTCGGGGTGAAGATTCTGAGATTTTTCAGCTTATCCAGAAGCCTTTTACTACTTCTGAACTGGTTCTCCGGTTAGAGGCAGTCTTGGGAAGAAAGTGCGCCTGATAATAAAGTGCGCCTGATAATAAAGCTCGCTGCCCTAACGGAGAATGACCACGAAAAGGGTAACCAAGCGATATAGAGCCCAACGTCACGTACATCCGTGAGATTCCCAGCGTAGAGTCAAAGCTATGGCAGAATTTTATAGTTACATGGAACTTCTGACTGAGCTCGGTTAAAGGAGACTCCCCATGCTAACACCCACAGTCACGGTCGTTGATGAGGCTATTATTCCGCAGATGTTCCAAGACATGCCTGTTCCGGCACCTCCTGTTGCAATCTGTAGTGCTCTTCTTGTGTCCAAGGACGCGACGGCTATCAAACCTATAAGTGAATCCATGCATCAACTCGCCATCTCGACGGAGGTATGTAGTGAGGCTAGCATTGCCCCGTTCTTACTCAACCGCCGAAAGTTTGGGGCTACTATTGTCGATCTCAGGCTTGGGGAGCAAGCTCGAGCATTCCTAAAGAAGGTACGCCTCTCCCCATCCAACCGGACCAGCGTAATGTTTGCGATCAGCGACAACGATGCCGCAACAACGGCTGCTTTCAAGAATGGTTCTGACTTCGTAATAACGACTCCAATTACCATGAGCTCAATCGATCAGCACTTAAGAACCGCGTATAACCTGATTTTGCAGGAGCACCGTCGCTACTTCCGGTGCCCAGTTGACGTTCCAGTGACGCTTTTCTGTTCAGCAATGACGGAGGTTCGCGCTCATGTCGTGAACATCAGCGAAGGTGGGATTGCAATCATCACAACTGCCTTAGTGAAACCCGGCATCGAAGCGCGAGTAAAGCTCACGCTTCCAGGTCACGAGTCTTCATTCGCAGCCGAATCGACGGTCTGCTGGTGCCGGGAGGGACAAATGGGACTCCAGTTTATTTCTCTTTCTGAGGACACAAGGGCCAAATTGAACGAGTGGCTTTCCCGCTCCTTAGAAAAGAGTCTTCCTGAGTCGATTGCGTGCAAATTTCGAGCCCTCATACACTCGTGACCGGGATTACGTAAATCGTGTGATAGTCCGGCAATCTTCACCTTTCGTAATTAGAAGTGAGTCAATTCTCGACAATCGAAAAGCGCGGAGGGGCAACTGACTACTCCGTTGAATGAGGTCCTCGTGAAGCGGTTTTCGTTGGTTCTGGCAGTCCTGGCCTTATCGATGCCAATTTCGGCCCAGACATGGACCGAGTTCGCAGTAGGCCCAAACTACACTTATCCAGCCGCGATCAATAATAGCGGGCAAGTCACAGGTTCGTACACCGTGCCCAATACGAACGGATCAAGAGCGTTTATCCGCAATGCAGACGGAACGCTCATAAGAATCCAATCGAACGCCAAAAACTCCGGCAGCGCATCCATCAATAACTCGGGTGAAATCGTAGGTTACGATGGAAAGTCCGGGTTTCACCGCTTACCCGACGGTACGTTCCAGAGGTTGTCGCTCTACTGCTGCGCGACCTCAGCGGTCGCGGTGAATCGTGCAGGGTACATGGCGGGGACGTTCTTCCTCAACTGGCAACGTAAAATTCGAGCGATCTATCTGATGGATGCCTCCGGGAAGTATGTTCACTTCACGTTTCCGCACGACAGTTACCCCCATGACTCGGTTTCAATCGAGGTCGGGGGACTGAATAACTTCAATCAGATCGCAGGCGGCTGGACAGCGTATGGCGATGGTGTTCTGGTCCAGCATGGATTTCTTTACGACTCGGGAACCCTTACCCAGCTGGACGTGCGGGGGGCGGCAGTCACGCAACCGCGGGCTATCAACGACAGCGGAGAAATTGCTGGTGACTGGACGGACTCCGCAGGCGTAACGCATGGCTTTCTGTGGACTGCGGCGCTGGGCTTCACGTTGTTCGACGCACCGCAAGCCACTTTGACCAGCATTACGGCCATTAACAGTTCTGGGGTGGTGGTGGGTTACTTCTCGGATGGCAAAGCAGACCATGGCTTCGTCTTGGATACTCAGGGAGTCGTTACCGTTTTAGAAGCTCCACATGCCTCAAGCACTATCCCTAACGGCATCAACGCGCGGGGTCAGGTGACCGGCCTCTATATTGATCGAAAATATGCCCAGAAAGGCTTTATTTACAGCCCAGCAATGTAGTCCCCCCAATTGCGCCTCACTTTTGAGACAAACCAGAAAACGTAAAATGCAAGGTGCCACTTACTCTCCGTTGAGCGATTTCCTCAGACGGCAGCCCCTGAGGCTTTCTCCCGCTGCGCTGTCAGAAAACTTTCGATGGTCTGCTTCAACTGCGAGTCCACCTCGTCTGCGACAATCATTACGTCCGCCATCAGCGTAGGAAACTTTACGGTGCCCATGTTGCGTTCGATGGTTTCGAAGATACATACTTGCAGGATTCGCGACTCCTGTACGATCATGGGCGCAGTGTAGCCTTGGCGACGTCGGATTTGTCCGTGCGCCACCGCCGCTGCACAGACCGTGTCAATGGCTTCTATGGCGCGGGTGAGGCGCAGCCGGGAAGTGATGTTTTCGATCATCTCGGGAAGATACGCTGTGCGTTCTTTCGGGGAAAGCGGAAGGGCGGTCAATTCCTTCACCTGTTCCACTCGTGACAACCAGCGTTCCATGGTGATGGTCATGTCCCGATCCAGAATGGGTGCGACATCCTCCTTGGTTGGCTTTACAGACGGTTTGGATGTCAGCATTTTGTTGTTTATGAGTCGAGCAAGTTGTTCAACAGCAAAGGGCTTCACCAGAACTTCATCTGCTTGCAGAGCGATTGCGGACATCGCCTTTTGAACATCCGGAAAACTACTAACCACTAAGATCAACGCCTCGGGCTGAGTGTGACGCATAGCGGTTACTACGGCGAAACCATCGCCGACGTCAGGCATGTGCAAATCGGTGATGAGGACATCGAATGATTGCGCGGCGATCTCCTTGAAGGCCTCAGTGACGCTGGTTACTGAAACGACTTCACACTTGTTGCTTTCGAGCGCCTTTCGCGACAGAAACGTGTCGTTAGGGTCGTCATCGACTAAGAGAACTTTCGGCCCATCCTTCATCGTTGGACCAACTCCCATCGGGTGGTCGAAGGCGTTTCGCGAAGCGGACGCGGAATCGGCAATGGCGGGTTTGGGAGCCATCGTTTTGGGTTCTTCTGGCAGTGACATAAGTCGATCTCCTATGCTCACTTTAGCCCGTGCAAAACAAGGGAAACTGTTCAAAAACGCTCATATTCTGTGGATTGGCACTTGATTGCCCACTTGTCACGACTGATGTCTTCGGGCCTAAACTGGACAGTGGGGTTTTGCGATCTTTGTCATGCAAACGCGGCCCCCAAGAGCACAAAGCTCTACTACTTTGGAATGAACGGCCATTCTCAACAGCCGCGCATGCTGTGCGTGCAGCCACGGATGCATCCATCAGCCTGCGCATTGCCGATCTGAGACGAGAGATCGAGGGCATCCAAGGGCAAAACGGAATTTATCGTTTTCAGAAATGTCACGGGCATCAGGATCAAGTAGCCAATGAACGGAAAAATATCAGACTGGAAGAGATCATGAAAGAACGGGCAGCACTGCGCCCCAGACGAAATTCGCCTCCGAGTATCTTTTCCCATGTCCGTCCTTCATCGCGCGAGCCAAAGAGTTGTCCGCTCCTTGTACCGAAGAAAATCCCTGCAGGATCGAATGAATCCGCTGTCATGGCGTCTCTTAGGACAGTCTCATATGCACGCTTTTGTGGCACGAGTGGGCCATCACACCGAGAATCACACCAACAACAAGTCTGGGTTCGACCGGGGTGAAATCCTCCAAGCTTGGGTCTAAACGGAGTCTCCGTTGGAGGGTAGGGAAAGCGCAATTCCGGTTCGGAAGTCCGAAGCGGGCACTCGCAGATTTCGAGGACGAATACATTGCGCTCGACCTTCCCCACATCGAGGTTGGATTCGGGACGAAGATATAATCTTAGCTTCATGAATGCGGCTATCAAGGAACGGGCTGAGGCGCTAAGGCACGAAATCTGAAATCCAGAAGCTAAATCTGGCGTACCTGCAAACACCAAGAGCAGACTACAACGCAATGAACGAGCACGCGAGACGCGAGCAGAGGGTCAAGGAAATCATGGATGAGTTACGGTCCATGACCGAGTGGAAGAAAACTTAGCTCCCACGGCGTTAGACATGCAAAAAGCGGAATGTTCGGGTGGTCAAACGGCTCGGAACAGTCCCCGGCAGTCGGTACCCGCACCATTTGCAATCGCTAGTTCAAGGTTCCCCATGGACGCAATGAAGACGGTTGCCGAGGCGCAAGAAACACTTCTCGTCCGATTTGCCGAGCACACGTGCAAGAGTGAAGACTACGCTGCCATCGATTTCCGCATGAGTTTCGTGTAGCTGTCCATCGACTGCGTCAACTGTGCATCCACCTCGTCCGCGATAGTCATGACATCGGGTAACAGCAGGCTGAAATCCAGAAAATTCAGATTGCTCTGTAACGTCCCGAAAATGGTCACTTGGAGTATTCGTGATTCATGCACCAGCATTGCGGGAGTGTAGCCTTGCAGATATCGCAGCTTGCCATGGGCTACGGCGGCAGCGGAGAAGATGGCATCACTGTCCTTCGTGGTTGCGCTGGACTGGGTCAGGCGGAGAGACAGGTCTTCAACCAACTTAGGGAGATGTCCGGTGCGCTCCTCATCGTTCAGCGGAAGGCAGTTTAGATCACCGCTCTGCTTCGTCCGCGCCAACCAGTTTTCGACGATACTGCTGGAACACCGTTGCAGTATCACGGCCACTCTCTCTTTGCCCCACCGTTTCGTAGGTTTGCGATTGAGGGTTCTTTCTCGGACGAGTTCGGTAAAGCGCCCAATTTCGAATGGTTTCACCACAACCTCGTCCGCTTCTAGAAGGATGGCGGCCATGGCGCCTTGCACGTCGGGGTAACCGCTGACCAGCATGGTCAGTGCGTTGGGCTGGGAGTGGCGCATCGCCGAGACCACCGTAAAACCGTCCCCCGGATCGGGCATGTGCAGGTCGGTAATGAGTACGTCAAAGCTCTGGGTAGTAATGTATGCCAGAGCTTCGGTCACGCTGGAGGCAGTGAAGACTTCAAATCCCTTGCGTTGAAGTCCTTCATTCATCATGGCGCGAACGGCACCGTCGTCATCCACCAGAAGAACTCGGAGTGCCGCCCTCGGTTCGGTCGGAGTCATACAGCACCGCCTCTCGTCACGAACGGTGCCAGTTTAAACCTTCGACCATTTCCCACAGTATTAAATTTTGAACGCGTACCGTTCTGGGCAACAAGGCTAGAAACAGGGTATCGTGTGGAGGTTGGGGAAAACCCCTAATCCGGCCCCAAAGTCTTCACCACGGTCACGCCAGACCCCGCCACGTTGATTTTAGGACAAGGCCCGAGACCAGAATTCATTGTTTGTCCTTCGCGACGTTCTGGCGTTAACATCTAAATAGGTGCTTGGCTGCTGCTAGGAATGCTCAGCGGCTTGGTATACAATCTGGGCAATGTTCGACAAGAGACTGTCGGAATACTTTGCCATGTTGGGGCGAAAATCGGCGAAGGCACGGATGAAGTCGGTCTCGGCCAGACGCCGGAAGCAAATCGCTCGGAATGCAGCAAAGGCACGGTGGGCCAAGCGGAAGCGTAAAGGATGAAATGACCATGAAGGAAAAGAGAGCCGCAATCTACGTTCGAGTATCGACCTCGGAGCAGGATACTGGTCTGAAAGTTGGAAGCCGGAACCGTGAATTTAACGAGCCGAGGCTTGAAGTATTTGTTGTTATCAACCGGGACGAATGTATCGTCGTCCGAGAGCCGATGAACAGTAAACAATCCCGCTTGTACAGCGATTCTCCGCGTCACCAACCTTGGGCGGAAGATTTTGGTGCCGCTCTTCTCAAACGGCTGCTCACGAGTAGATTCGTCGATGAAATCCTCTTTGCGTGTTTTCAATAACCAGACGACCGCATCATCAGGCTTTGGATTATCTGAAGGATGAGCTATAGCGAAGAAAAGTGCAGCTAGAGCACTGTACGTCCAGTCCAACAACCGGGTGGGTAAACCATGATGTTGAGCGAGAGACAAGAAATCCCATTCTGATTCCGGCCTAAGAGCGCTCAGGGCGATACTCGTCCGTTGAAACTCTTTGAACATTAGCATTTCAACGTTCGCTCGTTCTCCTTTGGCACGATCCTTCCGAGTTTTGGTAGAAGCGTCTTATCCACGGACTGACCACGAAATATGAAATCCTCGAAGTTTCCCGGCTTTTTTCTTCGGTGTCCTTAATCTCTTCGATGTAAGTGAGAAATCCAGACACATCGTAGACTCTCAAGGGCTTCGGCGCTTCACCTTTGTTTTTCGAGTCAGTCTTCTTGGACATTATTAGCTTTCATTTTTGGTGAAGGGCTGCGAGTTTCCTGTTGCCAGTCAGTCACGCAGCCCGGTGAAGCTGTGAATTGAGTCTTGCCCCAGTGAGCTTGGCACCCTTGGGGCGGCTGACCTTTCCCAGATCAACAGCAAAACTCCGAGACGCAGCGAAGCCCAGCATACCGGAGACATGTGACAGGATTGTTAAAGTCACGACGACCTAGTAGACCAATGCCTATCAATTTCCTTCATGATTTCTTCCGCCCACCGGACCGCATCCGAGATTGCTGCAACGGTCGCCGGGATTCGCTTGCCGCCGTCGTACTGCGCAAGCTTCCGCGCTGCGAGGATCGCTGCCATGATGCCGAGCACGCGCTTTCTTCCTTCGTCCATATCGTGCTACACTACCATATTCGCTCTTTGTTCGCCTTGTGAAATATCGGGCATCGTTGTTGGGCGACGGCTTTGGATGGAGGAACTTGCACAAGACAGAAGCGGAATGTACGATTGCCTGCTTCCCCAGAAAGCGAAAATCTGATCTGTGATAACAGGCGATGATCTTGCTACCGCCGTCATTCGACACGTAATTTTTCACGACGTGCCGCAGAATTCAGGTGACAAAGGACCACAACCGCTACTGTCCGATGTAGAAACGAACGTTGATGCCAGTCAGAAGGAACATCTGCGCACCAAGCTGACTCGCGTTCTCAACTCCACCAAAGCCTACCCTGTTCAGTTCTTGAGCACTACCGCTTCGCCAGTGCCGAAGCAGGTTAGACAACTTACAGGGGCGGCGTACAACACTGAGAAATTCATCGCAGCTTCGCGAGAAATCGCGAACTATTTATTTGAGCAGCACACCAGAGCAACATCGCCCGGTTTGCTGTGCGTTATCGACGCGGCGGCATCTCACTGCCGTTGCATCGTCTTGATGAAGCTAGAACGGGAAAGGGGAGCGCAGTTGGAGTTGAGCGGCGCACCGGGACATAAAACATTCGAGATGTCAGTTCTCAACGATCTGGTATTGACCGATGGGACGCGCCTGTTCAAGACCGCTATGTTCATCCGGTCAGGGGATGGCGACGACGATTTCCGGTCATCCGCCTGCGACGGTCAGTACAACGTGCTCTCCGCTGACGATCTTGCGAAATTCTGGATGAAGTTTGTGGGCTGCGGTTTCTTGATAGAACCACGGGTCGCGACCCAGCGGTTTTTTGAATCAACCCTGACTTTCATCAATACGACGATTACGGAGCCGACAGTCAAGAGTGATGTGTACGACCATCTTCAATCCCAGATGAAGTCGAAGGTGAAAACGTTCGCGCCGAAGAACTTCATTCAGGAATACATCCCACAGGACTATCAGCAGCTTTTTCGGGAGCACCTTGAAACGAATCACATTCCGCTTAGTGCATTCCACAAGGATGTGCAGGACATCGAACCAAGTCTCCAACGGCGGGCCTACCGAACGACCAAAGGTGGAATGATTTCTGTTCCCGCCGATGTTGCCGACATCGTTGAAATTCGAGCCAAAGATATTCTCGTGAAGGACACAGTTGCGAAAGTAAAGTGACTGCGATTGAAGATGCCAGAAAACGTTGGATTGCCGAACGTCCAAAGCACGAAGCGTTCGGAACCCTGTTGAAGGGACGACTCGAAGCTTGTCTCAAACCGCTGGGGCTATGGTTCGAAGTCGATTCTCGCGCAAAGACGGTTGATAGTTTAGTGAAAAAGCTGCTGCTCAAACGGGGGCACAGTTTTGACAGTCTTCCCGATAAGGTTGGTGTTCGCGTTGTAATCAGATACCGCGCCGATGTCGATGAGGTTATTAAGTGCGTTCGGGCTTCATTCGATTCGGACGAACCGGAAAACAAAGAGGTCATACTCGGAACCGACAGAGTCGGGTATTTAAGCGTTCATCTCGACCATGTCAGGCTCCGACCGGGCGATGCCGATGCTTCATCGTATGCGCCTGAAAGTTTCTGGGCTGAATTGCAGGTGCGGACACTGGCTCAACACTTGTGGTCAGAGATGTCGCACGATACGGTTTACAAAAACGCTGAGTTGATGGCGAAGCTGCCTCCAGATGTGCAGCGCCGGGTTGCGCTGATGGCAGGACAAATCGAAATTGCAGATCGGGAATTTGATCGTCTGAATATGGAATTGTCCGCTAAGGGTACGGTTCGGCTTCTACAAGTGCTTGAGAAGCACTACTACAGCGTTGCGTCCCATCAGCCGAACTTGGAGTTGTCGGTCGAGGTTCTGGACACTCTCATGCCCTTGGTCAAGGGCGATGTGAGCGCGTTCGCCCAACAGTTGAATGACTTTCTTTCGGCGAAGCACACCGTCATCGAACAAGTCTATTCGAGGGCGCTGGAAATCGGATTGGAAAACGAAAAGATCACAGCCTTCCTGTTTCAGCCCGAAGTCCTTCTCGTATACAAGCTGCTGAATTCCAATCCAGATGAGACGAGGCAAGTGTGGAGCGAGAGTTTTCCAGAACTGGAGTTGGAGCGCATCGCGAATACCTTCGGTCTGTCTCTCGATTGAAAAATGAACATTCAACCGGAAAAGCCTTCACCGCTCTCGCCACAAGAGATTGACGATTTCATTCACAAGTTTACGACGGACTCGAAGCACGTGTTGGCTCTGTTAACCGCCTGTGGCGTGAATTGCATCGTGAACGGAACCGCAAGGAATGTCGCGCGTTCTCTTGTGGTGTCTCCTCGACATGATGTCGGGATGGTCGAAACTTCGGGGCTGACAATAGGCATATCCCAGTTGCGAACCGCTACCTGCGCTTTCATAGACCCCAGAGAGTTTAAGTCCACACCATTCGCTTCATTTTTCGATAAGGAAGTGCGGCTCGAATTCTGTCTTTGCTTCATGTTTCCGCAGGGAGGAGTTCTATGCCTCGCCGAAGTCGCGACCGGAGAGCTATACTCTGCCGAGCAAGGTGACAAATGACAATCAATATTTAGAATGAAGTCGCATTTTGGTTGGACAAGAAAGGCGACATTGCAGTGCATTGGCAAACGTTTGCATGCCTTCTGGATGCAACAGCGACGCAGAGAGGGGTGAGTCAGGGCGGAGCCGAATAAAGATAAAGATTGCAAAAGACAGCACAGTCCCGTTCTAATACCATGGTTGTCCGAATTGTTGAGGCAACGAGTGTTTGCCGGAGGTGACCTTTCTTCTCTTCCAAACTAGAGAGTCTCACATATAATTCCACCACGAAGTTGGGTGAGACATCCTTTACCGTTAAATCGGGAGAAATCAAGGACTCAGCGTTTTTAAGCGCTATCTCGGTACGGTCGAGACCACCTTTATCTTGCAGCGCCTCCGCTATGGCTAGATTGACAAGAAATTCGCGTCGGACATCATGCAATGCTTTCGCCAGAGGCAGAACTTCTTCATCCAGTTGTACTGCCTTCTCGACCTGCCCTCGGTTGAACAATAAAGCTGCCTCTGACGAAAGGGCGTCAATCTTGCGTTGCTGGTTGCCACCTGTGGTCCATGCTTGGGCAGCAAGAGAGTAGTAGGAGATCGCATTGTCGTAGTCCTTTTTAGAACTGTAAAGATCAGCCATGGCATGGAGTGCTTCGGAAGCGGCCAGAGTGAACCCAGCTGTTTTCGCTGTGTCATAAAGTTGCTGCCAGGACTTGAGTGCTTCGTCCGGGTGTTGGCCTGTCTGGTATGCGGTCGCGGAGGCTTCTAACAACACGACTCTCAAAAAGGGCAATGTCACTGCGGCTTGGTAGCTGGCCGGACGTTTAAACAAAGGTTCCCCATTATCTGACGCACCGTTTTGTGTCCGCTCCAATATTTCTATTCCTTTGCTTACTTGTCCTTTGCGAACATACATTTGCCCTAGAGAAGTGGAGGCCTGGATGAAAACAAGGTAGTTCTCTTTTTGAATCGCAAGATTCCGTGCTGACGTTGCGATGTCCAGTGCCTTATCAGGATTCGAGTCAGGCTCTGCGGCTGTTATCCAAGCCAAATAAAGCAGATGACCCGCTTCCCACTCATATTTGTTCAACCGATCTATTCGGAGTGCCTCCTCAACAGACGCAGTGGAGTCTGCTTTTTTGCCCAGTGCAAGCTGCAGTCGCCCCAATTCTCCCAAAGCACGAGATTGTAGATATAAGCTCTTGCTCTTACGAGCTGTCTCCAAAGCGCGATTCGCGAGATCGAGCGCTTCAGCCAAATTGCCTATCCCTTGGGAAAGCACCGACAGCCCAACGAGCACGTCCGCCTGCAAAACTAGGTTTTGAGAAGTGATGCCGTCGGACAAGGCATTTGCCCATTGTCTTCTCGCCTCCTCAACTTTTCCATCTGAGGCGGACGCGATTCCAAGAAGGTCTTCGACAATTGCTTTGTCGGCGATAAATTTCTTTTCCTCACAACGTGCTAACGCCTTTTGGAGGCTTTGCGTCCGTTCAGAATAGTTACCATGTGCAGCAGATTCTGTTGCGGAATCGATTAAAGCCTTAACCTCGGAGTCAGAAACTTGAAATTCATCAGGAACGTAGCGCTTCGATGACTCTGGAGCATCCTGGCAAAGGCCAAACACAGAAACAAAAACAATCACAATCGTCGTGACGATCTTTGGTTGGGAGACATTCATTTTTGAGAAAAGGCCCGCACGTGCTTAGCAAGTTTCAGATTTGTTTTCTGGCCCGAGGCAACGGATTGTTCCCTAGAGCCACCTGGAGACTCCACCGTGATGTGAACAAGTGCCTCGTCGGCTCTGGCTGAAGCTGTAACTTCCATCTCGACACTGTGCGGTGGCTCCTCGTGGCGGCCCGGAACAATTCTCCGGTCTCTGAACAGTATGCCCTTTGCTGTTTAAGTAGGTGCCGTTGTTGGTGCAATTTACCTTACCAGTTTTCGGTCCGGTGTCTCCTGTGGCAGCTGAATTCGTGCTCGGCTGAGAAGACGATTGAGTCTGAGAGATTATCTGCTGAGAGAACAGGAATACGAGGGCAAGAGCGTAGACGAGGTGCCGCGAAGAGCACATGGGTCGCATAGTCCTCTCCCTGGTTCGGAGTGACTCGCTCCCCCTCGAAGCAAGTCAGCCACTTTCTTGGTGGCTTTTCGGCGAGGATCATAATTAGAGCACTGGAGCCTACGCAATGGCCAAAGAGTGTGGACGAACACAAGGCGAAATAATCTACGTTGCCATGATGGAAGAAGGCCGCAAAACGAGGCTTGCAATTGTGGCGAAAATCCCATTGGCGCGTTGCTATTTAGAAAGAGTTGGGCTACGCAATTGGTGAAACACCCACGAGCCGTGCCAGAGCCTGCCAACGCCGTAGATGCAGCGAGGTCGCCTGCACGAATGTTAGCAGTATAAGATTCAGAAAATGCTGAATGTCGAAGCAAAAGCAGAGATCGTCACTTCCGAGGACCACTAGGTACGTAGCGACTCCAATGCCGAATCAATTAAACGGTCCTGCTTGACAAGCCCTGCGCCGGAGCGCAGAATTCGACTTTCCTCCCCTTTCGCATTTTACGGGCCGATCCCTAGGCAACCTAGAGTAGTTTGGATGCGCGAGGTGCATACTTCTCCGCTCGGAGGCAGTTCATGCGTAGGTCAGAATCCCAATACGCAAATTCACGGAAGGAGCCAGCCGTAGCCCGGCTCGATTCGTATCTGGAAAAGAGATTGCTCTCCTATGTTGCGGCTGCCAGCGCGGCTGGAGCGGGAGTGCTAGCCTGCCCACTACAGGCCCAGGCCAAGGTGGTTTTCACCGACACGTGGATACCGATCGCTCCGATTGCATCGGTGACATATCTCGATTTGAATAATGATGGCATCGCTGATTTCCAGATCTCGAATAAGCACAACGGATGCAGCGCCAGTTCGAGTTATGGATATTGCGTCACTATGAAGGTAATCCCGCAGAATGCCAGTAACGCGATCTGGGGGACAAATAACGGGCTATTTCACGGTTCTGCCTCTGCGTTGGGAAGCGGTGTCACGATTGGATCGCAAGGCAAGTTTCAGTCCGGTCATGAGTTCATGGGGCGCGCAAGTCGTAGCCTTCGTAATGGGACTAGGTCTGCGGGTAGCTCGGGGCAATGGAAAGAGACCACACGCGGTTTTCTAGGTCTGAAGTTCGTTATCCAAGGGCAAGTCCATTACGGCTGGGCGCGGCTTAGCGTTAGCGCCGCCGTGGGTGGGATGTATGCTGCAATCAGCGGCTATGCATACGAGACGGAGCCTAATACGCCAATTGTTACGGGACAGGAAAGCGGTGCTGCAAGAAAGAAGGGTCGGCGGGGGAAGACTGGCTCTACTTTGGCTTCAACACCAAGCGGGTTAGGTACGTTGGCTGCGGGTGCGCCCGCCCTCAAGAAGCGCGATCCAATTCATCAGTAACCGGACGCACAATAACCCGAGGACTTCTCATGAAACCACTTTGTCTGCTGTTCACCCTGATTCTTCTGTCGACTGCCGTTCTTGCGCAGACCAATCCGGTACCCATGATTTACCAGCCCTTGCTCCCGGTCACCGTGAAGCCGGGAAATGGAGCATTCATGCTCACGATAAACGGTACCGGATTTGCGAATCCTGTTGTGACGTGGAACGGCTCGACCCGAACCACTTACGTGATTTCGAATTCGCAAGTTCAAGCGCAGATCAGCGCCGCCGATGTTGCCAACCCTGGGACGGCGTTTATCAACGTAGTGAACCCCGCTCCGGGCGGGGGAATATCCAACACCATATTGTTTCCAATTCAAACACCTTCTCCATCGGTGGTGGTGTTTGCTGCTCCGGGTTTCTCAGGGTCGGGAGTCAGCGTAGCCGGTGACTTCAATAATGATGGTTTTGCTGACTTGGTGGTGGCAGACAATACCAACACTAGCAACGGATTTTTTATTAATAGCTATCTCGGCAAAGGGGATGGCACTTTCAATCCCCCCTTTCCCAACCATTCCATAACTCCGGTCGCTTTTATGGCAACGGGAAATTTCAATAAGGATAGTTTAGTTGACCTTGCAGTGTTCGACGCTCTCGGCAATACGACGATATTTCCAAATCATGGGAGTGGCATTTTCATCCAGCGGCAGGTCTTTCACTCTCCCCCGTTTGGTCTGGCCACGGGAGACTTCAATGGTGATGGAAAGCTGGATCTGGTGATCGCAGGGTACATTTTGGAGATATTCTTGGGCAACGGCGACGGGACATTCAGTCAGGGAACGTATATCTCTAACGAGGCCTATTCCTGGTTTTACACACCGGCGGTCGGGGACTTTAACGGCGACGGGAAACTTGACCTGGTGGTCCCGGATAGCCAAGGGAACATGCTGGTATTCCTGGGGAACGGCGATGGCACGTTCCAGCAGCCCGTTTTCTACAGTAGCTGCAACGGGGGTAATTCAGCGACGACGGCAGACATAAACGGTGACGGAAAGCTGGATGTGCTGACCAACCAGGGAACAATTTTGTTAGGAAATGGCGATGGTACGTTTTCGTGTGGGCGAGAGGCGAAGTTTGGCGGGCCAGGGGTGACTTTTTCTCCCCCGCTCCTTGGGGATTTTAATGGCGATGGAAAGCTCGATGTTGCTCTGGAAACCGTAAATCACGCAATCTACCTGTCGCTCGGGAACGGCGATGGCACTTTTCAGCCCGCTATTCAACTTGCCTCAGACAACGCCACCACTCTCGCCATCGCTGACTTCAACAGTGACGGCAAACTGGACCTGGTTGGCACCTCGCTCTACTTACAGTCGCCTATCATTTTCTCTCCTCCCAGCCTTAATTTTGGAACACAGAACGTTGGTACTAAGAGTCAGCCCCAGAATGTCACCGCTCTCAACGACGGGGGATCTGCACTACCGATCACGAGCATAAACATCGGCGGCAGCGATCCGAATGACTTCAGTCAAACAAACAAGTGTCCATCAAGTCTTCCAATCGGCGCGACTTGCCCAATCGCAGTAGTGTTTCAGCCGCAGGCTGGCGGTCCGAGGTCGGCGACGCTCAACGTGAACTACCAAGGGCTTGGAAGTCCGCAGACCATACCGCTTAGCGGAGTGGGTGCGATTTCCACCGTGACCTTAACTCCTGCGAAGTTGGCATTCCCCATCCAGTTAGTAGGTACTACCAGTTCTGCTCAGGCCGCGACACTGACCAACACAGGCACGGTTGCAGTTAACATCTCGAACATCTCAACGAGCGGACCGTTCACGGAATCTAACAACTGCCCTGCCAGCCTGCCGATCGGACAAAGTTGTCAAATCCAGGTGGAGTTCGAACCTGTGCAAAAGGGGCTTGCAACCGGCAGTTTGTCCGTCACGGATGATGCAGCAGGCAGCCCACAAACCGTGGCACTGTCTGGCATGGGAACGGCGGTCAAGCTTTCGGCTCCTAAGATTAACTTTGGCAATCAGCAGGTGGGCACGAAAAGCACTCCAGCGCCCGTGCAGATAACGAATGTGGGCCCGACTGCGATAACGATTTACGGGGTCACGATCAAAGGCACGAATCCTGGAGACTTCTCGCAAACCAACAATTGCAAGAAAAGTCTGCCAACCGGAGTCAGTTGCACGATTCAAATCACATTCGCTCCTCAAGTCAAGGGAAAGCGTTCGGCATCGCTTCATGTGAGTGACAACGGAGGAGGCAGTCCGCAGACGGTTGCATTGTTGGGAACAGGGACGTAAAGAGAGGAATATTTGTTCCTTCTCACTAATAAGCTTTGGATGACCAGAACCAGCCTGGCTTGTTGCAGGGTCGCGGAGTTTCACGCGCTCTTAGCGATGATGCCAGTCAGTTTTGCTAGCGCCTGCCAATGCCTCGGATGAGGACGGTAGCCTTCGCGAATCCGACCGGCGTACCAGCGCGATACGCCAATCCGCTTTGCGATGGCCGTAGCTGAGGCTTGCACGAGTGCAGGTTGAATTTTCTCCGAAAAGACCTGTTCGGGTGAGCCATGCTGGTTGCGTCGCGGGATCGCACTGAGACGGAATCCATCGAAATTACCGCAAAACACATTTCTCGACCAGCCTTAACAGCTCGGACGGTCGCTTCTCGAATGCCTCAGCGAGATTGAATAAGGCGCTTAGGGACGGACTCTTTTCTCCTCGTTCCAGTTGGCCGATGTAGTTTCTGTGATACCCAGTGCGGTGGGCAAAGGCTTCTTGGGAGTCTCCACGCTGCTCCCGAAGCCGACGAAGAACAGCTCCAAAGGCAACTTTAGGATTGACTGGCCTTCGGGTTCGAGTAGTTTTTCGAGGCACGACAGTGAATGTCGCGTCTTGACCACAATTGTGCTACCCACCTATAGTGTGTACCGACAGCGAAATGAGAGACATCGATGACCGACTTTATTCTCGTTGTGATGATCGCGATCGGAGCGATTGTTGCGGTGATCACAGCAAAAGACGCCGGCAAGCGGGGGATGAACGAGTTCGGCTGGGGTCTTGGGGTGTTCCTTGCGATGATCTTTTTCCTTCCCTTATACCTCATCGTGCGGAAACCCGTGCTACGGACGGTGATCGAACAGGAACAACTTGAGTCTGGCAACGCTCGCAAGTGCCCCTACTGCGCCGAAATAATCAGGGCGGAGGCTCAAGTGTGCAGATTTTGTGGTCGGGAACTGGCATACGTAGCCGGTAGCAGCCAAATCAAAAGACCGGTGAGACAGTTGGGAGAGCTGTGTTCAGTCTGCCCTACCTGTGGAGCGGAGATTCGCAACAGTCAGGGAATCTGCGTCCATTGTGCATCAGGATCGTTAGGCTAACGTCCATTCTCAGCAGGAAATCGTTGCAAGTTTCTACTCCGCATCGTCAAGAACTACACGGCTCGAAAATAACAGTGGCCATCCTTAAACTTCTTCCAACGTAGAACAATCCCCAACCAAAGAATTTCAGAACTGAAGCGTGACGGAGTTCCATGGACTGGGTCTCCAGAATCGCTTTGGAGGGGGCTAGGAGGTCTGTGGTGAGGACTTTGAACTAATCCCGTGTAAGGGGGACTGGTCTTGATTCTTGGACGAGATTCTCTGGCCGAAGTCGGGGCAGATGCTGTCACCGAAGTGGATGTAAGAATAGAAGGCCTCCTCAGGACCAGCAGCTTTGGCCTAGTTCCAAAACTGGACTTCTTTTTTCTGAGCGTAGTAACTTTATTCAAAACCTTCAACCCCTTGGTTCCCTGCGGCAACCTCGGTCTTGAAGGTTTTGGGGCTGCGCCCCTATTCTTTCTCTTTTGGTTATCCAGAAATCAAATTCTTTCTTCTCTTAATTCTCTTATTTAATATTTGTGTTTTGATTAGTGTTCTAGCGCTGCGAACTAGCAAAAGATGAGAATGATGATGGAGAAGAAAGAGAAATTAGAGAACCAAGAGAATGATGAGAGGTTGCCGGGATATCGGAGTGTGAATCAGGCCCTCGCTGGAATAAAGTCAAATTCAAACGCCAGCAAGGCGCTCAAGAAATTAATCGATCAAGGATTCGATGAAAAGAGTTTGGTACAGATCGTGTATGCCTATTGCGGTGGTACTGAGGAGCAGGTGAGCGGTGGATTACAACTAGCAAAAAGGTTTGCAGACGAGGTGGATGATTGCTGGCGAGAGCTGAGAAAGGGTGCAGCGCGTGTGCAGCGAATTACAAAACAGCTTGAGGAGAAAGGTTACACTCTCCATGCTCGTGGGTTAAAGGACGGAGAACTTCCTTCCCTGATGAGATCGTTCGCCGCGGCTGTCTTGCCTGTGGCGAGAAGCTTCCAGAGCGGAGTTAACAACGTCAGGGTGGGAGGCAAACAGAAGAGAGACAAGAAAACAAAGACCATCACAAGAAGTAAACTTGCGATTACATCGGGACGGACTCACTATCTGGTTTACCTTGCTTACTTGATAAGCGGAGGCGAAACGCCCACCAAGGAAGTTTACGATCAAATCGCCCCGCTAGTTGCCGCTGTTCGTCGCGATCGGGACCCGTTTTTGGATGACATTGCAAAAGGCCTGAGTAAAGCAGTTAGAAGGTTTCGGAACGACCATCTTTTCGACGCTTATCTGTGGGCTGAACAAGCTAAAGAGGATTTTGAGAACCGGCTTCTCAAAAACTCCTAGCTCCTTCCGGACGTAACTCACCCCCCAAGAAGCTTTTTTGTGTCCACGATGTCGCCTTTCTCTCCTGCTACATTCAACGCCGATCAACGCTAACAGGATGGTCTGCCTTGAAAAAAAGCGAATCAATACCGCAATCGATTACCAATACCGCATCGGCACCGACCGGTTGGCCAGACGGCATGGCAGATGAGGCGATGTGCGGCGTAGCTGGTGACTTCGTCCGAACCGTTGAGCCTTGGACCGAATCCGATCCGGCCGCATTGCTGGTGCAACTCTATGTAGGGTTCGGCAATTTGATCGGCTCGGGTCCGCACTTGATGGTCGAAAAGACACGGCACGGCATGAACCTTTTCGCCGGTATCGTTGGCGACACCGCGAAGGCCCGGAAAGGGACCTCTTGGGATCACGCGGCAAACACTCTGGGTGAAGTTGATCCTGTGTGGGCGAAAACCCGTGTGGAATCGGGTCTTAGCAGCGGTGAAGGTCTGATCGCCCATGTGCGCGACGGCACTTCTCCGGGAGACTCGGGCGTCGCAGATAAGCGAGTGCTCGCCTTCGAGGGGGATTTTTCCCGGATTCTGAAAGCAATGTCGAGAACGGGGAATACGCTTTCTCCGATCATGCGCAAGTGTTGGGATAGCGGGGACCTCAGGGTCATTACGAAAAACAGTCCCTTGAGAGCCACCGGCGCCCATGTGTCGATAATCGTCCAGACGGTCCAATTTGAACTGGATGAAAACCTAGGGCCAGCGGACATTTTTGGCGGGTTGGGAAATCGTTTTCTCTGGATTTGTGCACGCCGCTCGAAGTTCCTGCCTTTCGCCGGGCAAGTGCCAGCTGATGACCTTCGGGACATCACGGACCGACTCAAGAATGCTGCGGATTTTGCACGGGGCATCGGCAGGCTGAAACTGAGTCCGAAGGCCTCGGAGTTATGGGCCAAGGAGTATATGAAATTGAGCACTGGGGAATCCGGCCAGTTGGGAGCGATGACAAGCAGGGCGGAACCTCAGGTGCTGCGGTTGGCTGGAATCTGTGCATTGATGAATGAGTCAGACGAAATCCAAAAGAAGCATCTGCGTGCTGGGCTGGCGATCTGGGACTACAGTTTCGCGTCTGCTCGCTACCTGTTTGGTGGTCGGTCTCGGGTCACGTTGGATGAGAAGCTGCGACGGATTCTGCAAGCGGCACCCGCGGGACTGACACGAACGGAAATTAGCGCTGCGCTCAATCATCACCACACTGGGGATGCCATTGCTTCAGCACTGGAACGCTTGCAGGAGAAGGAGATTGCTACACCGCAGAAACAGTCCACAAAGGGTCGAACTGCGGAGCGCTGGTTGGCGGTATCGAAGAAGGACGCGTGAAGACGGACGGTTTATGAAGTCGGATTCGACTTTATTCAGGATGTGGTGGTTGGTCTACAAGTATTTTTCCGGACGCAATCGCCCTTCAAAAAAGAGTGTTTGCGTCCGAATCTGGAATCCAGATACGCGGCAGAGTGAACCATTCAGCCGGGCGAAGGCTATAAGCGCAAGGAAGAGAAAAAAAATGATGACAAGTACAAATACGAAGAAGCAGGAGAGAGCACAGCGTATCGAGGACGCGTGGAAGTCCATGAGCAGGGCGCGAATCGAGGAAATTGATAGCCGAGCCCGGGACATCGCGTCTGGCTACAACTCGGACTTGGATTTTGCCGTGGAAGAAGCAGTGTGTGATGTAACCGACAAATTCAAGAAGCTTGTTGCGGAAGGCTACACCGAGGAGGAAATCGAAGCCGTTCTCAAGAACCACAACGTCCACCGTTTTGGGCACGATGGCTATAGGAGCCTGTGGAATTTGTGGAACCTTGAAATTGCCGAACCTGCACCGCAGCGCCTTGGATCAATCCCGATTCAGAAGAAGAAAACGGCATGAAAGCACCATCGATAACGATTGATCGAAAGCTGAAGACCGTAACCATCGTGATGTCGCTGGAGACTGCACGACCATCGAAAGCGACGGGGAGAACAATGGTGATTGCGAGCACGCGGGGGTTGCGGACCAGCGACGAACAGTACGCGAGGAGACCAGTCCTCTTCACGGCAAACGCGTTCTTTTATCCGGCCAACTCCGTGAATTCGGACAGCAGCAGTGCGGACTCTAACGGGACGAACGACGACCCACCGCGAGCAACAGGTTCTGGGAGGAAAATTCTGGGATTGCATACTAAAGTCAAAAAGGAGCAGTCATGAGAAACGAAGACGAACAATTGGACGAAACCACCAACAAAACTAACAGGAGTACAAGAACTCAACAGCGGCGACCGCGTCGGAAACGAGGTGATCTGGTCAAGATGCGTATCGACGGCCTCTCGCTCGCAGTGGATGCGGACCCTGTGGTACGGAAATTCTGCTCCGCGTTCGGCGAAATCTCAGCGCTGGAAGTCGACTCCGACGCAGAGGGGAACTGCTGGGCGATAGTCGAACTACGCGAGCCGCAACGCTACAGGGACTCGTGGGCGCAATGGTTGAGTCCACCATAATGGACGGTTGGCGGATTCAGGTCGAGTCCGAAGAGTCTGGGGGACGCATTATTGCGAGGGAAACCTAACGCCTGCACCCCATGCTGGATCTACCAGCACATAACGTACCGGAGCGGGCGAGTGAATCGGTGCAAGCCGCGAGCGACCCGCCGCTCTGGGCAGACTCAGAAAGGAAAACGACATGGCACCTGTATTGGGCACTAGCGAAGAAACTATACGGCGACCTAGCCTTCAAGAGCGCTTGGATGAACTTTTCGCAGAAACCGTTCAACTGCGCGGTGATCTAATGGCTGATCGGATAAGCGTCAAAAAGTGCGATGGAAGACACCGCGAAATTTTGAAAAAGCTGCAAAAGCTGGAACGGGAAATCAAATAGGACGGCTAGTTCCACCGTGGATTTGCTCCATGATGCAGACGGAAGGTTTGTCGCCTCGTACTCATCCCGAAGAACGCAAAATACTGGATCGAAGGCAAGGTCGTTCAGTTGTCGGACGAACGGTCAAGGAACGCGGCAACAAACGAATGGGCGGCAATCAGAAGACGCGCAGCTGAGCAGGGTCGTGGATCGCAAATCACAGAGAGGGGTAAGGCATGGGCAAGTGGAGACATGAGAGTGAAAGGTACGAAATCAATCCCCGAGCGCTGATTGAAACTAAAACACTCGAAGTTGAGAACATCTCGGAGGAAACCACTCCGAAAGACCTGTACACCTTGTTCTCGCGCTACGGAACCGTCCTGTCAGTGGCTATTGAAGCAGGATACGAATCCGTACACTTTGGGAGTTGTGACCCTGAATCCGATGAAGCAGTCGAGTCCAACAAGGCAATCGGGCCTGACAAGGTAACCGGACGCGTGACGATGCTAGCCAGAAACGCTGGCATCGCAGACAAGAACCTGCATGGGCGGCGCTGGCGGGGACAAAAGCTGAGACTGAGATTGGAACGTCACCCTTGGTACTCGACACCAAATTTTGAAGAGTAAAACGGCTGGAAGAATGAGCCGGGTGTGAAACCACCGAAGGATCATCGGCTGCCGCGGCCGATTGAGCGTGCCCTTTCCGAGAATTGATAAATCGGTAGAGCGACTATTCAAAAAGGCAAAAAGCGTTGCGCTCGACAAAGACCGTCATTATTGAACCGAGACGCATTCCGCGCAGTGAAAACGTGGCGGCAAAGTTGCTGGATCGTTGGACGAAATCCAGAACGACGGCAAGAACAAGTGGCAATAAAGAGTAACTGGGCGGTGACCTTCGCGACTGGCCATTCAGATTTCGTTTAATCAAAATGCGACGGATTTAACTTAATTAGTTCGCTTGTTCTGGAATGATCTCGATACCCGAGAATGAAGTTCAAGGAAGCAACTCTTAGTAAGGAGGCGTAACCGATGGAAGTAGACAAAGAGACTGATGAACAGAAGCACTCCCAGATCGTTGAAATTCCGCAACGAAATGAAACATCATCCCGGACCGGCAAGAGTAAAACCCATCAGGGGTCCAAACGAGACCGGACGGGATGCAGGCCATTCTCACGCTGCCGACTGACGAAGCTCTCGCCGCACACGAATGGGCGCACAGACGGACATGGCGGGGTCAGAAGTTGGAAGTCGCGATCCAGCGCGACGGAAGATGGTGGTCTTTGGCGTGACTCGGCTCTCCAATCCGACTGCCTGACGGCGGGCGGAGCCACTCAACACCTGCAGTTCAATTAAGAAACAAATCTGATCAATGAATGGGGAGAATTCCATGGAAGAGCAAAGTGCTACTGATTTTCAGCAACGCTTGGCCGAGTTGTTCAGGGAAACCAAACAAGATTTCGACAATTTATTGTCTGGGCGAGTGACGGTGAAGGAATCTCGTGCAAAGCAAAGAAAGTGGGAAGGAGATTGAAGGCGCTGGAGCAGAAACTGAAACTCCTGAATGGAGGCCCGTGAATCCACCGAAAAACACACACTTCATGGAAGCAAGTGGCAACACGCCGGGCTGGATAGGAGCGTCGGAATCGGTTCCGTGTAATCCAGGTTGAAACGATTGTCGATGCCGCAAGAGGATACGCGCGGTGATGGTCCGACTTTGAAAATGAATTCAGATGTCAGATTCGGTGTCAAACTCGAAACGGCAAAGCGGTTGGCTACTAACTGTCTTCGAGGCCGCTGCGTTTCTACATGTATCCGAATCGTGCGTTCGCCGACATATTGCTGAACTTCCTGTTGTCCGACTAGGCCGTCTTGTACGCGTCGATGCGGCTTTACTTTCGCGACAATTTCAGGGGAAACTGTCTGCGGGGAAATCGTTGAAACCGGAAAGGAAGAACATGCTTTTCCGGTACCAACGCGGTTATGTATATCAGACAGGAGGCAAAGTGAAGACGTGGTATGGAAGATTTCGGGAAGATGTGCCACAAGCAGACGGGCAGATCGTCAGACGGTCGCGCAACGTTCGCCTCGGCACTTTGACCGAACTTCCAACCAAAGCAGCCGCAAGAAACAAACTTGCCGATCAGTTGCGAACTTCAGATCCTTCAGTGGAGATGAACTTCTGTGAGCTGTCGGAGCGTTGGGAAACTGTATCCATCCCAACACTAAAACTCAGTACAGGCGCTCACTATCAAAACGCTCTCCGTGCGTATGTGATTCCTGCGTTTGGCAAGCGCAAGATCTCAGCAATCGGACGCTTTGATGTGGAGACATTCCTAGCACAACATTCCAAGCATTACAGCCGGAGCACTCTCCGCAGTATGCGGGTGTCCTTAAGTTTGGTCATGTCGTGGGCGGTCGCTTGTGGATGGATCGGCAAGAACCCCTGCGCCGGAGTTAAGCTCCCGCGTGATTCAAGTTGTGCTGGGAGGAGAGTTGTACGAACAATTCTCAAACCTGTGCAAGTAAGCGCGATTGCCGAGGAGCTCCAAGAGCCTTATTCAACTCTGGTGCTGTTGCTCGCGGTGACCGGGCTCCGGGTCGGAGAAGCCATCGCGATCAAGTGGTCAGATTTCGATGGTGATGTTCTGTCGGTGACTCGAAGAATTTCTGACGGTGATCTCGACACGGTCAAGAGCGAAAGCTCCTGCCGGAAACTTCCGATTCCATCGGAGTTGATATCGCGAATGAGGCAACTCGGTGAAGGCGAGTGGATCTTCCGTTCAAGAGAGGGCACACCTGTCAATCCGGGAAACGCTTTGAAGCGATATGTGCGACCGGTTGCAAAGGAACTTGGCATCACAATCGGGGGTTGGCACGACTTTCGGCATACGCTGACAACGAACATGCGCCGTGGTGGGGTACATCCGAAAGTGATCTCCGGGATTCTTGGACACAGCGGAGTAGCATTAGCCATGAACACCTACGATCATCTGGAGGCGGAAGATTTCCGGTTGCCGCTACAGCACATGTCAGGAGAGTTGTTACTAAATGTTACGAAATCGGGCGAAGCAACCTAAAATCGCTCCGCCAACTGATTGAAAACTAGAGGGATGGTGAGCGCGGAAGGAATCGAACCTTCAACCTACTGATTAAGAGTCAGTTGCTCTGCCAATTGAGCTACGCGCCCCTCAACAACTTACGGCGATTGCAAGACCGGTTTTGCACTAATTTTGCACCGTTCTGCTGTACTGGCTTGCCTGGAGGCAATGCGGCTGTTTCCACTCGTTGCATAGCGGCGGTCACATCGGCAGTTGAAAGAATATGGTAACGATCAAATACCGCGCGCGTTTTATGGCCTGAAATCCGCATCGCAACTCGCTCTGAAACGCCAGCGTTCACGAGTTTGCGAATCGCCGAGCGCCGCAAATCGTGAACGATCAAACCATTATACCGATGCCGAGCGTATCCGTCCTTGGGCTCGACCAATTCCCGCTTTCCTAGCCCGATGATGGCGCAGGCGCGCGCCCATTCCGTGCGAAAGTTGGTATCCGTGAAAACCTTTTCAACCTTCGGCTCCGTTTCCGCCAACAACATAACAAGCGCACTTGGCAAAGGTACAACGCGTGCTTCGCCAGTCTTGGTCTGATCGTCCTCCAGCCGGATCAGCCGCGCATTGAGGCTTGCTTAATCTCAGTCTTGGTGGAAACCCGAATCTGTTTTCCGTTCTGGTCGTGGAACTGAGCGTACCAGTACCGGCACCGTGGCCGATGGATTCGACGTTCATAAATGGAAACGCAGAGAACGTGGCAAGAGCGTCTCGGGCGATGTCGAGAAAGTGGGGCATCATGGGGGCGACAAACTTTTCGGCAGATGTCGACAGCTTCGACAATTTCGGAACCTTTGGGCAGCGCCTTGCATCAGATCAGACATACTCAAGGGGTCAGGAAGTCAGCGCCACTCCGAATGATTGCGCACGAGCGAGGACGAGCAAGGCCATGGTTACTACTGCGTCAGCCTATCCAATGGTGGATGAACGCTATCTCGCGTTGCTGCGCGCAGCCAACGCTATCGCCACATCAAGTGACTGCGGCTGTGCTTCCAATGCGCTGCTCGAAAAACTGAAGGAAGTCACCACTTTTGATTTCATACATGTAACAACATTCGATAAGGAGACCAACCGCGCGTGCTGGTCGTTGCTGGAAACGAACGGCGAAAGAGTGGAGTCGGCGCCGCTTGACGACCTTTCTTCCGAACACTCTCCTATTGCATGGGTTTACGAATCGGGCCTGCCCCTGGTCACGGACGATTGGGGCGCGGAGACGCGGTTTCGGACTTACGGGCTTTTTCTTGGCAACCACGGTGTCGCATCAACTTGTACGCCTCCCCTTGGTTCGAGGATCGCGCCGTCTAGGCGTTATCAGCGTAGGGCGATCATATCCAAATGCTTACGACCAGGAAGAAGTCCGTTTTCTCAGTCTAGCCTCGGAGCAGATTGCTCTGGCTATCGATGCGGCGGTGAACCTATATATTTCGCAGCGCGTACAAGAGCGCCTGAAGTTGATCCTCGAGCTCTCGAACCAAGTGGTGTCCAATCTGGAGTTTCACGATTTGCTTGTGGCTGCCTCTACGAGTGTCCGCCGTGTCATGCATTGCGATGCTGCGGCGGTTATGTTGGCGGACTCCGACGGTACGCACCTGCGCGTACACGCGCTCGACTTTCCTGAGAGCCGCGGAATTTTCACCGAGGGAGTGAACGTCCCCATCGATGACTCGATGCCTGGAGATTCCTTTAAAAGCGGCAAGCCCGTCGTCATCAATAGGCTTGATCCTCAGGAGATTCCTCCAGAGATGTATGCCAAGGCAATTGGGGAAGACCTACACTCTTTTTGCGACATACCTTTGATCAGCAAGAGTCGAATGCTGGGAGTGCTGGCTGTTGCGAAACGGGAGGAAAATGCATTCGGTAGTGACGAGGTCTCGTTCTTGGTTCAAGTAGCCAATCAAGTGGCAATCGCAGTCGAAAATGCACTCGCCTATGGCAAGATCGCAGAACTGACGGATCGATTGGCCCAGGAGAACCTCTATCTGCAAGATGAGATCCGGGGGGAAATGGACTTTGAAGGCATTGTGGGGCAAAGCTCAGCTCTTCGTCACGTTCTGAGTCTGGTGGAGACGGTAGCTCCGAGCGATTCCACGGTATTGCTGTTGGGAGAAACAGGGACGGGAAAGGAGTTGATTGCTCGCGCCATCCATGATCGCAGCAAACGCAAAGATAGAACCTTGGTGAAGCTCAATTGCGCGGCCATTCCCACAGGCTTGCTGGAAAGCGAGCTTTTTGGGCATGAACGGGGTGCATTCACTGGAGCGATCTCGCAGAAGGTCGGCCGACTGGAGCTGGCGGATCAGGGTTCGTTGTTTCTCGACGAGGTGGGCGACATCCCGATCGAAGTCCAGCCAAAACTGCTGCGTGCTCTGCAAGAGCGGGAATTCGAGCGGCTCGGTAGCACGCGCACAAAGAAAGTGGACGTGCGACTCGTGGCAGCCACGAACCGTGACCTGGAAAAGATGATTGAAAGGCGTGAGTTTCGTCAAGACCTGTATTACCGGCTGAATGTTTTTCCCATTCGCATCCCTCCGCTGCGGGAGCGCCCGGGTGATATTCCATTGCTCGTTCGTTACTTCACTCAGAAGTACAGCCGGCGCATGGAAAAAAGGATCGATTCCATTCCAACCGCCGCGATGAAGAAGCTTGCCGCCTGGCACTGGCCAGGAAATATTCGCGAGTTGGAGAACTTCATCGAGCGTTCGGTGATCTTGACGCATACCTCTGCCCTGCAGCTACCCCTCGGGGAGATCGGCACTAACGGAAAACTTCCGCCTGCACTTGGCTCGCGAGAGGCCAACGATCGCGATGAAATCATTCGCGTTCTCAAAGAGACCAACGGGCGAGTTGCCGGCCCGCAAGGTGCGGCCGCGCGCATGGGCATCAAACGGACCACGCTCATCTCGCGTATGAACAAGCTCGGGATCGAGCCACGCAGAGTCTCTTAACGCCGCAATTTTTGTGATGTCCTTCCCCCTCGTGGTATCGGACTGACCGGCTCGCGCGCCCATCCCTCAACTGTCGAAGTCAATTGTCGAAGTAGCATCGACACTTCTCGACACCGACAGCACACCACTTCTGCCTCGCTTCTCGATTTCAGTGACTTACACGAGTCGTGGAAGCGCATTGCTTTGGTCCGCCCGTTGCATCGCCTGAAAGCGTGCGGCGGATGGCTAATGTTCAAGATCTCCATCGTTGAAAATCGCAGCCAGCGAAGGCTAGTCCTCGAGGGTAGGTTGATTCGCCCGTGGACCACAGAGGTTGAGAACGCGTGGAAGACAGCTGGGGAACACCTTGAAGGACGGAAGTTAATCGTTGATCTGACCAACGTGACACACATCGGCGCGGATGGTGAGTTCACGCTATTCCAACTGATGAGGGACGGCGCGAAGTTTTGCTGCAAAGACGTGCTCACCAAGCACGTATTGAAACAGTTAGCTCGAAGGTCGCGGCTTAGCCCTTGACCCGAGTTTGTTTGTTGGATTTGCGCGGGGTTAAACAACTAGCTCAAGGAAGAGTCGGAGGAAAAATGTTTGGCAGAAGAAAACGCACGAACCGGGTATCGGCACTTTATGCGACCGAGAGCGATTTCTGCCGAATATTCGAGAAAGATATGAACCGCTTGTATCTGCTGTCGTTCTTGTTGACCGGTGATCGCTCGACAGCCGAACAATGCTTTGTGGGTGGCCTTCATGTCGCCGAGGAGGGGAATCAGGTTTTCAAAGAATGGGCGGAATCCTGGGCCCGACGAGCAATTGTTCAGAATGCGATCCAAATGATCAGCCCGCGGAAAGCAGCCGACGATACACATTCGACGTTGGTTCCCGACACCAGCAATGCACCGGCACAGCCTGCCGAAATCGCCGGGATTGTTGATCTGCCAGCATTCGAACGTTTTGCATTCGTGATGTCAGTGCTAGAGCGCTATTCCGACCAGGAATGCTCGCTTCTTCTCGGTTGCGCCCCCGCCGACGCGGCGGCAGCACGCACTCGCGCACTCGAGCGATTAGGAGCATTCGCCGATCGTCACCGCAAGCCGCTGAGCATCGCCTCCAATCAAGACGCCCGAGGAGACAACTTTGAATCCGCGCCGGAGTTAACAGCTGCTCCCAACCCTATTTCAGAACAGGATTACACGAAAGAGAACACCGTCGATGTTGCCGAAGCTCAGGTCGAAGTTGACGTATGCATTGCCCTAAAAGCACCAGTGAGGAGAAGGACGCATGTTAAAAATTGCCGGTTCTAGCGGTTTAGTGGGCCGATCCGCGGGCGCTCATATGCGGTGGATATCTCTAAGTTTGCTTGCTGCAGCGTCACTGCTGAGTGCAGTTGGGTGCAGCAACTCGAACGTGAAGGCCGCCGCTCCGCCTCCGCCACCGGTGGTCGAAGTTGCACCGGTCATTCAAAGGGATGTTCCGGTTCAAGGTCAATGGGTCGGAACGCTCGACGGCTACGTCAACGCACAGATTTCGCCGCAAGTGAGCGGTTACCTGATTCGCCAGGATTATCAGGAGGGCGCACTTGTCAAAAAAGGTCAAGTGCTCTTTGAGATCGATCCACGTCCATTCCAAGCCGTGCTTGATCAAGCCAAAGGACAACTGGCACAAGCTGAGGCGCAGATGGCGAACGCCCAAATTAACGTGAATCGCGACATACCTGAAGCCGAGGCGCACGCAATTCCGCAGAGTCAGCTCGACAACGATACACAAGCGCTTCTCGCGGCGAAAGCTGCAGTCGAGGCGTACCAGGCGGCGGTCGAACAAGCTAGCATAAATCTTGGCTACACCAAAGTTCTCTCCCTCATTGACGGAATCGCCGGCATCACCACCGTGCAAGTGGGGAACCTAGTCGGGCCGTCTACGGTCCTCACCGCGGTTTCGCAAGTAAGTCCGATCAAGGTTTATTTCCCGATCAGCGAACAGGAGTACTTGCGCATGGCGGACGGCGGCGGTCCGGGGACTGTGGATTGGCTGACTCATGCTTCACGAATCCCGTTACGTTTGACCCTCGCCGATGGGAGTACGTACCCGCATCCCGGCAGAATCATCTTCGCGGATCGGCAGGTAAACACGCAGACTGGAACCATTCAGATAGTGGGTGATTTCCCCAACTCCAGAAATCTGTTGCGACCCGGCCAGTATGCGCGCGTTCAGGCGCCAACCGGAAATATTGAGGGAGCGCTGCTGGTGCCGCAGGCGGCAGTGAATCAGCAGCAAGGAGCGAATCAGATCACTGTCGTCGGCGCCGATAATCGGGCACAGCTTCGCACCGTGCAGGTCGGGCCGACAGTGGGCACGCTCTGGGTGATCACCTCCGGGCTGAAGCCAGGCGAACGCGTTGCGGTTGTTGGCGGAGACAAGGTCAAGGACGGCCAAGCAGTAAATCCCACTCCTTATAAAGAAAAGGAAACGGAGGCCCGTTAACCATGGCGCACTTTTTTATCCGACGGCCTATCGTCGCGATCGTGATCGCACTTCTTACGGTCATAGTCGGAGCGATCTCGATCGCGACCTTGCCGGTAGCGCAGTTCCCGCAGATTGCTCCGCCTGAGATCAGGTTGCAAGCCAACTTTCCAGGTGCAGACGCGCTGACACTAGAGCAAGCGGTTGCCACACCCATCGAACAGCAAGTCAACGGTGTGGACAACATGTCCTACATGTACTCGCTGAACGTCACCGCTAACCAATCGACGACGTTGTTCGCCGATTTCGATGTCAAGACCGATCCCAACATGGATCTGCTGCTCACCCAGTCGCGCCAGCAACTGGCCAACGGTCAGTTGCCGCCCGTGGTGAACAATTATGGAATCAGCCTCAAAAAATCGACCACTGCTCCGCTCATGCTGATCGCCTTGTATTCGCCGCATGGCTCTCGCGATGCGACCTATTTGGCGAACTACGCCTACATCAACCTCAACGATCCGATTGCCCGCTTGTATGGCATCGGCCAAACTCAGGTCTTTGGCGCGGGGCAATATGCCATCAGGTTATGGGTGAAGCCTGACCAAATGGCCAAGCTTGGCATCACGGTCACGGACATTTCTAACGCGCTTCAGGCCCAGAACACTGTGAATCCGGCTGGCCAAGTTGGGGGCGAGCCAGCTCAGAACGACCAGAAATTTACCTATGCGGTTCTGGCTCAGGGGCGACTGAAGACCCCCGAGCAGTTCGGCGACGTTATTGTGCGCGAAGCACCGAATGGGGGCACAGTTCGAGTCAAGGACGTGGCCCGGGTTGAGCTGGGCACGCAGGATTACAGCTTAAGCGGTCGCCTGAATGGCCAGCCCAGTGCCGTCATTGCCGTCTATCAGTTGCCCGGAACCAATGCCGTCCAGACAGTGGAGGGCGTCCGGAAGCTCCTGGCGCAGATGAAGCAACGCTTCCCGCAGGACATTGATTACGCCGTCTCGCTCGACCAGACCCTTCCCGTCACAGCCGGCATGAAAGAGATCTTTTGGACTCTGGTGATTGCGATCGTGCTGGTGATCTTTGTCGTCTATCTGTTCCTGCAAGACTGGCGCGCCACGCTTATCCCGATGCTGGCCGTGCCTGTCTCATTGATCGGCACATTCGTCATCTTTCCGTTGTTTGGCTTTTCGATCAATACGCTGTCGATGTTCGGGTTAGTGTTGGCTATCGGGCTGGTGGTCGACGACGCCATCGTGGTCGTCGAAGGGGTGCAACACCATATCGAGGAAGGTCTGTCTCCTACGGATGCGGCCAAAAAAGCGATGGACGAGCTTTCCGGCCCAGTCGTCGGTATTGCTCTAGTCTTGGCGTCGGTGTTCGTGCCGACAGCTTTCATTCCGGGCATTACGGGCAGACTGTATCAGCAATTTGCCGTTACCATCGCGATCTCCGTAATACTTTCGGCGTTCAACGCTCTCACGCTTAGCCCGGCGCTGGCATCGCTGCTGCTCAAGCCAAAGAAACAGGTCCGCGGACCACTGGGAAAATTCTTTGGCTGGTTCAACAAGTATTGGGATCGCTCCACCGACAGCTTTGTACGCTGGTCGGGAGACCTGATCCGGAAGTCTGCTGTGGTGATGGTGCTGCTTGTCCTTGCCGGCGTTGCGGCGTGGTTCTTTAGCAGTCATCTACCCACCAGCTTCATGCCGGATGAAGACCAGGGCTACCTCTATATCAACATGCAGCTGCCCAACGCGGCGTCCATGGAACGCACAGGCGAGGCTGCGAAACAGGTAGAAGCGATGCTCGCAAAGACTCCAGGGGTTCAGTACACCACTAGCGTCATTGGTTTCAGTTTGCTCAGCTTCACCCGGACTTCATATAACGCGTTCTTCTTTGTAACCCTCAAGCCCTGGGAGAACCGCAAAAAACAGGCCGAACAATATCAGGCCATCAAGGCGCATCTGAACCAGCAACTTAGAGGGCTACCGGAAGGCACGGTTTTCAGTTTCTCACCACCAGCCATACCCGGCGTCGGCACAGCCGGCGGCGTCACGTTTGTTCTCGAGGACCGCGCGGGAAAAGACGTTCAATTTCTCTCGAATAACCTGAACAAGTTCCTGGCGGCCGCTCGCAAGCGTCCAGAACTCGCCTCAGTCTTCACCACGTTTATCCCGAGCGTGCCGCAAAAGTTCATCAATGTGGACAAAGACAAGGTGTTGAAGCAAGGCGTGAATTTGACGGATGTCTACAACACCATTCAAGCGTACATGGGCGGCTTGTTCGTTAACTACTACAACGACTTCGGTCGTACCTGGCAGGTGTATATCGAGGCCGAAGCTCCCTATCGCGCGACGACCAACGATCTCGGGCAATTCTATGTCCGCAACAGCCAAGGACAAAACGTGCCTCTAACCGCGCTGGCAACGTTCGAGACCCGCTACGGTCCCGAGTTCACGATGCGATACAACGAGTACCGGTCGGCACAGATCAATGCAAGCGCGGCGCCGGGTTACAGCTCCGATCAGGCAACAGCGGCGCTGGAAGATGTTTTCAAGCAAACCATGCCGGCCGAGATGGGCTTCGACTATATCGGCATGTCTTACCAGGAGCAAAAGGCGCGTCAAGGAGTGCCGGTTTCGGTCATCTTCGGATTCTCACTACTGTTCGTTTTTCTAATCCTGGCCGCGCTCTATGAAAGCTGGACAGTGCCTTTTAGCGTACTGCTCAGCACGCCAGTCGCAGTATTGGGCGCTCTCGCGGCGCTCTGGCTGCGTCGCGTCGTGCTTGGCTGGTTTTCGCCGGCGTACATGGTTCAAATCGAGAACGACGTCTACGCCCAGATTGGCCTGGTAATGCTGATCGGCCTGGCTGCGAAAAACTCGATTCTGATCGTCGCGTTTGCCAAAGAGGACTACGAACGAGGTATGTCCATAACCGATGCCGCACTTTCCGCGGCGAGGCTTCGCTTCCGGCCTCTCATGATGACCGCGCTCGCCTTTATTCTCGGCTGCGTGCCGCTCTGGACAGCTTCCGGAGCAGGCTCTGTTGCACGCCAAATTATGGGGACGGCGGTGATCGGAGGAATGGTCGCGGAGACCTTCATCGGCAGGTTCTTCGTTCCCGCGATTTTCTATGTGGTGGAGAAGGTCTCAGGTGCTGAGCGACGGAGAGTATTGCCGCTCTCGCCCGCCGAAGCGCCCGGTCAAGGGGATTGAACTATGAAGAAGGCTGCACTTTTAATCGAAATCGTTGCGGCGCTGGGCTTGATGACCGGCTGCCTGGTGGGGCCGAAATACCAACGGCCTGCGGTGGATGTCCCGCAGGAATACCGCGCGCCGGCTCCGCAACAGGCCGCCCAAGCCTCGTCGCTGGGCAACGAGCAATGGTGGCAAGTGTATCAGGATCCGGTGCTCACGCAGCTGATCCACACCGCCATTGCGCAGAATTATGATGTGCGCATCGCCGCCGCCCGCGTGCTCGAAGCCCAGGCACAAGTCGGCATCACCCGCGCCAACCAGCTTCCCTCGGCGAGCGTAGGCGCGGATGTTTTCAGCGAGCAAAACGCCAAAGTTACGAAGCTCTTTCCCCCTTACCAGGTCAATGGCGGCGAACTGAGTCTGTCGGTGATCTGGAATCTGGATTTCTGGGGAAAATATCGCCGGCAAACTGAGGCAGCTCGTGCCCAGTTACTCGCAACCGAATGGGGACAACGCGCGGTGATTTCCTCACTGGTTGCTAACGTCGCGACGGCCTATTTCCAGCTTCGCGCCCTCGACAGCGAACTCGAGATCTCCAAGAGCACGCTGGGGTCGCGGCAGCAATCGCTGCAACTAACTCACACGCTTGAGAGCCACGGCGGAGCCTCGGGGCTGGACGTGAGCCAAGCCGAGCAACTCGTCTACACGGCTTCAGAGACGATCCCCGACCTCGAACGGCAAATCGAGCAGCAGGAAAACCTCCTTAGCATTCTTCTCGGCGAAAATCCCCAATCCGTTCCCCGGGGCCGCGCGCTAACAGAGCAGCCCGCACCGGAGAGCGTTCCTGCAGGACTCCCTTCAGAATTGCTGGCGCGACGACCGGACGTTCAGCAGGCGGAACAAATCATGGTTGCAGCCAACGCGCAAATCGGCGTCGCCAAAGCCGCGTTCTTCCCCAGCGTGTCGCTCACCGGAACGGGAGGACTAGAGAGCAACGCCTTAAACCGCTTCATCAGTCAACCCTCCGAGATGTGGATCGCGGCTGCTGGCGTCACGCAGCCTGTTTTCGAGGGAGGAGCCCTGCGCTCGGGACTCAAACTCGCCCGTGCCAACTGGCAAGAAGCGGTGTTCTCTTACCAGCAAACCGTCCAGAACGCCATGGAACAGGTTTCGAATTCACTCGTGGCTTCTCAAAAAAATCGTGAGTTTCGCGAGCAACAGGAGTTGCTCACGCAGGCGGCGCAGAAAACCGATCACTTTTCCGAAGTTCTTTATAAGAACGGCGGCGCGAGCTACCTCCAGGTGTTGACCAGCGAAACGAATTACTTCTCAGCGGAACTCAGCTTGGTGCAAGCCCAGCTTAACGAGCGGCTGGCGCTGGTTCAGCTATACCAGTCTCTCGGCGGCGGCTGGCAGCAGCGGTGAACGGTGCAAGGCGTGCGCAATTTTCCAGTCAGGGTTTCCTAACGCGACTGCCGTAAACGTGACGATCTAGGAACCGGATTGAAAGAGAGATGTCCGCGAAGCCGACTTCTGGCTCGCGTCGCTGAAAGGCTGTCCAGGGGGACCTCTTGCGGATCAGCGCGCCGGTAGTTCGGGGTTGGGCAACTACGGGGCAATTGACAATCAGCCGCGAAGGATGCAGTCCGCCGACAAAGGCGTTCTTCGGTGACGAATCATGCCTGGCGGAGATGATCCAGGCAAGGCTGCGAGGATGAGAAAGGACGTATCTACGGGCCGCAGTTGTTACGTTTCATCCCTCCGCCAGGACTTGATCGCCCGAAACATCTCGTATGCCTCCCTGAACCTTTTGCCGCACGTAACCAGCTATGGAGAATTGCCGGTCGTGGTCTACCAGCAATCGGAATGCGGCCAGCATGGGAATTTCATCGCAGCCAGCTATCGAGCAATTCTCAGAAGGCCCGAGTGGAAAAAGCGGCTACAGAAAGTGCACAGTCAGGGGCGACGCTCGCTGCCCGCGAAGGATGGCTCCTGGCGCGAACTCGATTCTTCGTTGAGTTCAGATGCGTTGCTGATGAACATCTTCTGTTACCCCGGTGTGACACGGCGGAGGCAGGTTTGCAGAATCCTCGGGATCGAGCCCGGAAGCGTGCCCGAGTTTGGATTCATGCCGCGCGTTCCACTACTCAGCGAAGCAACCGAGCGCACTGAAGTTGATATGAAGCTCGGCAATAAGATTTTTGAGGCGAAACTTACGGAGGGCGATTTTCAGATCCAGCGCGGGGAACTGGTCGAGGGATATCGGGATCTTAGGGACATATTTGAGTGTCAACAGCTTCCCAGACTTGGGGGGAAATATGTTTCCTATCAGCTCATACGCAATGTGCTCGCGGCTCATGCTCTCGACCTCGATTTCTGCACTCTGCTTGACGCTCGCCGGCCAGACTTGATGGAGGACTGGTACGGCATCGTGCGCTGCATACGATTTGCCAGTCTTCGCGCTAGATGCAAAATCTTGACTTGGCAGGAACTCACCCCTTCCTTACCCGCTGCCTTGCGGAGGTTTCTGAGCGTGAAATACGGAATCGTTGCTATGGGTTGAGATGCAGCAGAGTGGACGTCAACAAGTTGACTCATCCTCCCGGGTGAAGAACCTTATGCAAGCTCACATCGTCGCCATCGCCGCTCCTCAAGCTGTGAAAGACAATCGTCGATAGGATGGTCAAGATTCCGAGAGCAATGAGAGCGTTGTGGATTCCATGAATCATTTCGGCCGGATTGGAGTGCGAACTGGGAACGAAAAACGCTGTGGCTAGCCCCGCCGCCGCTACTCCGAAGCTGATCGACATCTGCTGCATTGTGCTTGCGATGGAACTGGCGCTGCTGGTGTCTTCTTCGTCGATGTCAGCGAACACAAGGGTGTTCATACTCGTGTATTGCAGCGACGTGAACCCTCCATAAAGGAAAGCCTCCAGCACAATAACCCAAACCGGCGTTCGCAGACCGATCGTTGCAAACACCATCAAAAGGACACCGAGAACTAAAGTGTTGGAGATGAGGACGCCGCGATACCCGATACTGCGCAGAATTCGTGGCATTACTGCTTTCATGCTCATCGAGGCGATTGCCTGGGGCATGACCAGCAGACCGGATTGGATCGGCGTGAAGCCCAGGCCTACCTGATAGAGAAGTGGCAGCAGAAATGGCACTCCGCCAATTCCAAGACGAGTGAAGAAGCTGCCGCTTACGGCGGCCCGGAAGGTGCGAATGCTGAATAGTTTGAGCTTCAGCAAAGGGAATGGAAGACTGCTCCCGTGGATTCCGTATCCGGCAAGCAAGGCAATGGACAACAACAGCAATCCGGACATCGCACCTGCGCTCAGAGTGTGCTCGCCGAATATCTCCAGCACATAAGAAAGCAATGCGACCCCAGAACCGAAGAGGATGAGCCCGACAACATCGAGCGGAGGGGTGTGCTGCTTCGCGGTAGTCCGGCAAATGCAGATACACGAGGATCAAGCCCACGAGTCCAATTGGAATATTGAGGAAGAAAATGACGCGCCAGTGAAAATACCCAACGATGAGACCTCCGGCGAGGGGTCCGAGCATGGGCGCCACCAGGGCTGGTATGGAAACAAAGCTCATGGTGCGCAAAAGATCTGACTTGGCAAATGTTCGCACCAGGGTGAGCCGGCCCACCGGCACCATCATCGCTCCGCCGCAACCTTGCAGGATCGCGAAAAGCGACCAGCCAGTGGATGTTGGTTGATATTCCGCACAGAAAGGACCCGAGCGTGAATAGACCAATTGCGGATGCGAATACACGACGGGTTCCGAACCGGTCCGCCATCCAGCCGCTGATTGGGATGAAGACCGCGAGGCTGAGCGTGTAGCTCGCCAGCACCGCCTTCATGCTGAGGGGAGCGACGCCGAGGGCGGAAGAGATGGCGGGAACGGCCGTGTTGAGAATCGTTGTATCCAGCGACTCCATGAAAAAGGCGACAGCAACGAGCCACGGTAAGAGTCGCTTGGAGGCCTCTGAGGGGCCGGATGAAGATGGAGGCGCGATCGACGGGTCGGCTTGGTTCATACATTGGAAACTGCGGGAGATTTCTCCACCTCGAACATGTTAGCTGACGTCTCCGACGCATGGTTTCGGTGGGTTTCGCTAATAGCTGTCCCTGGTTAGTCCGCCGGACGCAAGCTATCTAGAAACGCCCATGTGCCGCAACTGGAGTTATTTCCGGTTGGTCGACAAAACTTCCGGACCAATCCGACTACTCTCTGGACCTGCCGGCGACATCTGGTTTCCCTTATAATGCCTCTTCTCTGGCTCTAACTTCTTGATTCGGAGGTCCCCATGCCTGCGAATTTCCGGCGAACGTGCATCTTGCTCTTGGCATTTCTGCATACGCCATTTCCGCTCGCATCCTTCGGACAGCAGACTGCGGCAAGTTCGTCCGGAATAGTCCAACTCACCCTGAAGCAAACCGTGCAACTGGCCTTGCGTCAGAATCCTCAGCGTGTCATCGCCCGGCTGCTAATCTTCGAAAGCGATCGCAATAGTCAGATCGCGCGCTCCCCGTTGCTGCCTCATGCGGACATTGAAGCCAACGCATCACTCAATCAGTACAACGTTCAGAGTATCGAGCGCGCTCCGCACCACCAGGACGCCGGGCCTTATCAGGTCATCCAAGCCGGGCCTGCCTTCTCGCAAACCATCTTCGATCTCCCTCTGATCCGCGGCTACCAGATCGGCCGGGAAGGAACCCGTCAGTCGCGTGCCGACGAACTGACCACTCGCGAAAATGTGGTTACCGCCGTGGTTGACCAGTACTTGCTCATCCTTCGCGCCCTGGCCACGCGTGACGCCGCCAATGCTCGCGTTGCGCTGGCGCAGCGCCTCTACGAGCAAGCCACCGCACTTCAAAAAACAGGCGTCGGTTTGAATATTGACACGGTGCGCGCCAACGTCGAATTGCAGAACGAGCGCCAGAATCTGATTGACGCCGAAACGCTGACCCACACCACCAGATACGGCTTGGCGGAACTCCTCGATCTTCCTCGCGACCAGGACCTCGAGGTCACCGACCAACTCGATTTCTACGATCTCCCCAAACTCGAAAAAGAGACCCTGCTCAGCCAAGCGTTGGCGACCCGGCCGGAGATTCGTTCTCTCAATTCGCAGCAACGGATAGCCCATTTGTCGACAGATTCGGCCGGTGAGCAGCGCCTTCCTCAACTGGACTTTTCCGGGTTCTGGCTGTACCAGGGCTCGCGCTTCAACAATGGCGTTCCGGCCTACACCTACGAAGCGACTCTGCGGTTTCCAATTTTCACCGGCGGACGCATCCACGCTGAAGAAGCTCGCGCCAAACTGGAAGAGCAGCACGTGGCGGAAGTTCGCCGCCAGGTAGAAGCGCGAATCGTAGATGAAGTAAAGTCCGCCCTCGAACAACTCACTGCCGCGCGAACTTCTGTGGAGGTTGCCAACCTAGGGCTGCAACTGGCCCAGGAAGAAGTGTCTCAGGCCCAACGACGCTTTCAAGCTGGAGTCACGACCAACATCGAAGTGATCACGGCGCAAGACGAACTGGCGCGCGCCAGCGATAATCAAATCGGCGCGTTGTATCAATTCAACCTGTCCCGGGCGGCTCTCGCCCGCGCCACAGGTACGATCGAAACCATGTACACGAAGTGAGAGGCAGATCGGATCATGAGCTCATCTTCCACACCGCCGCCACCCGATAACCCTCCGGTTGCGGCTCCGGCTAACCCGCCGCCAACTCCCCCTTGGCGCGAACGGATTCGAAATCTGAGCCCGCTCGCCAAGGGCGTTATCGTCGTGGTTCTCGTCTTAATCGCCGCGGCTTGGTACGCGCTCTCGGGACGCGTTACCACCGATGACGCGCAAGTGGATTGTCATATCACTGCTGTCGCCCCGCAGGTTCCTGGATATGTCGTTCAACTGCTCATCAACGACAATACGCCGGTCAAAGCAGGCGATCTCCTGGTGCAAATTGATCCCCGCGAGTATCAGGCGGAAGTCGAACAGGCCAAAGCCAACCTCGATTTCGCAGAGGCGCAAGCAAATTCTGCACAATTGCAAATCCGTTTGACGCGTGAAACCACTACCAACGGCACCAACGGCGCCTCAGCGCAGAAACAATCAGACGCCGCCGATTACGCCATGTCCCAGGCGCAGCTCGAGCAATCCGCCACCGCGAACCTGCAAGTCGCCGAAGCCAACGTAGCCGCCAGGCGCGCCACGAACGAACGCGCGCAGAGCGACCTCAAGCGTTACACACCTTTGCTCGCCACCGACGACGTTTCCAAGTTTCAATTTGATGCCGTTGACGCTGCGGCGCGCGTCGCCAAAAGTGAGCTGGAGGCCGCCGAACAGCAGCTGACCGCGGCACAACAAGCCGTCGAAATTTCGCGGGCCAACGCGCATTCCGCCGAGGCGAAGTTCCAGCGCTCACAATCACAGTTGCTCCAAACGAAAGCACAAGAGCAGCAGGTTCCTATCGCCGAAGCGAGCTACAAATCGGCTCTGGCCGCTGTCGAGCGCGCCAAGGCAACTCTGCAACAAGCCGAACTGAACCTCGCTTACACGCACATCATCGCCCCCATCACTGGACAAGTCACCCAGAAGTCCGTGGATCTCGGCCAGTACGTTTCACCGGGGCAGTTGCTATTCACCATCGTTCCGCTCGATCAGGTTTACGTCACGGCGAATTTCAAGGAAACCCAGTTGGCCCATGTCAGGGCAGGTCAGAAAGTACGTATTCAGGTAGACACTTACCGGCAGGAGTTCGAGGGCGTTGTTGATTCGCTCGCCGGAGCAGCCGGCTCGCGCCAAGCCTTGCTGCCGCCGCAAAATGCCACGGGAAATTTCATCAAGGTCGTACAGCGCATTCCGGTAAAAATCCTGGTCAAGCCCAACAAGAATCCGAATCTCGTGCTGCGGCCCGGCATGAACGTTGAAGCGACCATTTACACCCGCTGACTGGTTGGAGGTGCAATGAGCTATCTGGCCGGAAGTCCCCCGGAATCCTGGGAGCTGGAAGAGGAAAAGTTCCTCAGGAGTGCTCTGTCGCAGCTCTCCGATCGGCACCGCCTGGCCATTCTCCTCACGGTCGGCATGGTCACCGCCATCGAAATCTCCAACCGTCTCTCCATCAACGTGTTCCTCCCGGACATGCAGGGCAACGTAGGAGCAAGTTCCGATGAAATCAGCTGGGTCATTATTCTTTATAACGTCGGCTACCTCTGCTCCATGGCGATGGCGGCCTGGATGACGCGCGTCATCGGCACCAAGCGACATTTACTGTTAAGCATTGGGATCTATTCTGTGGGAGCGATGGGCTGCGTGCTCAGCACGGGCGACCTGACCCAGTTGCTGGTTTCACGCTTGATTATGGGATTCGGCGGCGGCGCGTTTCTGGTGCGCGTCGTCATTTTGTCCGGGCTGATGTTTCCCGCTAAAGCCAGGATGGCGGCGATAACCTGGCTCTACGTCGTTCTTTCCGCTTTTGAAGTCCCGTATCCCTGCGCGATGGGATGGATCACCGATACGTTTCACTGGAACTATGCTTTCCTGGTTGATTTCCCCTTTCTGGCCATCGGCGCCTTTCTCATCTGGAAACTTGTCCCGCCAGGTTTTTTGTTTGAGCGCAGGAAAGATAGCCAGGTTGATGTCTGGGGCGCCCTCCTGCTGATTGCCTCGCTGGCCTGCCTGGAAACTGCCACCAGTCGCGGCGAGCGCGATCTGTGGTTCCAGTCGAACTGGATTGCCCTTGCTCTGCTTGCAGCCGCAATTTTCTTTATCTGGTTTCTCTGGTGGGACTATCGCCCTGAGAACACATCGCCGATATTGCATTTGCGCATGATCGTTCGTCAAGCTTCCCTGCGCTCATTCTTTCTCGTGATCATGATCGTGGGAGCGTTCTTCGGTGCCGGGCTTTATGTTGTCCCGCAATATCTCCGCTTCGTCCAGGATTACAGCGCCTTGCAGGCAGGCGGATTTATTTCAATGTTCACGCTCGGCCTTGGGTTGGGGCTCCAGCTCACTTTGCACCTGCTTATTCCCCGCTTGGGACCCTTACGCACGCTCGTCTTCGGAATGCTGCTCTTGATCGCCACATACGTCACGATCTTCTACATCTGGACGCCGACCACGCCCACCGTGGTCCTGGCTCCCGCAATTTTTCTGCAAGGCTTTTGCGTCGCGCCCGCTCTCATCGCGGCTGGCAATATTGTCACCAGCAACGCGCCCGTAGCCGACGTCAACGATATTTCCACTACTTACTTCTTCGTCCGCCAGCTCGGAAACACTTTTGGAGTCACTGCGGCGACGGTCATGTTCGATCGCCGCATGACCCTGCATTCCTCGCGACTCTTGGACGTCTCCAATCGTCTCGACGCCACCACTCGCTCCACCCTCGCGCAATATGCCGAACTGATTCACCGTAATGGCGGCGCCACCAGCGTTCCCTCGCTCGGCGCACTACAACTCTTCGAGAACAATGTGATCACGCAGAGCCGCTTGCTCTCCTACATTGACATCTACTTCGGGCTGGCGACTCTAGGCGTCGTCGCCCTGATCTCGATAGCCGTCACAAAAACAAGGCTAAAAGTCGGCAAACACCATTTTCACCCGTGGTAGATAACGAAAGCATTCCTTAGTCCACAGAATTCGACCCCAGATGGTCTGCGACTTTCGATGTGGATGCTCGCGCCGGTTTTACCGAGCTGAGCGCTTGCACCTCCAGTTGTTTTAAGAACGCTGCTGAAAGTCCGCAGCAAATGGAGCCACATCATCGGAGACGCTTCGATTGGGCCGCCTTGGTGGCGCAACCGGCGGACGTTGTTCTAATGTGCCGAGCAGCGGAGTATCTATGAGTCCGTTCGGTTCCAGCACGGAGAGAAAGCCGTGGCGAGCACACATGGCATCGATACGTCTTTGCTGTCCTGGGCTGAGTACCTTCAGGGGCAAAGTGTCGAAGTTGCGAAAAATCCACAGCAAATAAAGCCGCTGCGCGAAGGAAGGGTTCAGATACCGTGGTCCCAGGGGCGTGAGCACACGAAGCACGCCTTGTGACAGCTTTTCCATCCACATGACCGAATCACCTGACATTTGCAATCTTTAATGTTGCTGTCTTGGACCAGAGCAATCCAAGGGCCAGCATTATTGCACCAAATGTCATGCAAATGGAAGTAGAATCCTGAGTTTTTAACAAATTTTCACAGGGCAAACGACGACGACTGTTCCCTGACTTACATAGTAAGAGTGTCTGCCTCACTAAACAAAGCCGGAGTCAGCTCGGAATCTCGGGCAAGGTAGCCATACTGCGGATCTTGGCGGCGACGCCGAAGTGGCCGTCTGCTCCGCCCGGTTCCACGCGAACCACCGAGGCTTGACACAACACCCAACGCTTTTCGCCGTCGGTGAGTTGGGCAGGAAGCATGAGCACCATCTCGAGTTCGCTTCCCACGAGAATTTCGGAATCCGCGTACAGGAAGATCCCGCTCGTGCTTAAGTCTCGGGTGATTCCGGTGGTCGGTTGGCCTGGCGAGGATCGGACGGAGACTCCGGTGCGCGCGGGTATGCGCTGGCGCGAGCGGCGGTCAGGCTTGAGATCCGACATGAAAGTCGAAGGTTATCACATTGCCGCTGCCCTTACCTCGAGTCGGACACAGCGACGAATGCACCCAGGCCGATCAGAGTTAGCCCCGTGGCAGTGCGCTGCCTTCGCCGCAGAACGGCTGAAGATCGCAGGCGCGCGCCGATCGGAGCCGCCATGAAGGTCACTATAAGGTCGCAGGAAGTATTTAACGCCACTGCGATTGCACCCAAAAGCAGGAACTGCCAGAACACTCCGCCGCTCGTCCGATTCACAAATTGTGGAATGAAGGCGAGAAAGAAAATTGCCGTTTTGGGGTTTAGAACTTCAGTCGCAATGCCTTGCCAAAAGGGATTTCTTGGAACCCGTGGGATTTCGATTTCCGCCTCTGGATTATCGCGGGCGCTCAGGATCATGCGAACGCCGAGGTAGATCAGATATGCCGCTCCCGCATACTTAACCACCGCAAAAGCGGTTGCCGATGTGGCCAGAACGATCGACAAACCCGTCGCCGCAGCCATAACGTGCGTGAGCCCACCCAGGAATGTTCCCAGACAGGACAGCACTCCCTCACGCCGGCCACCGGCAAGTGTGCGAGCAAGGACATACAACATTCCGGGGCCAGGCGCTACCGCCAGCAGCGTGGCCGCGCCAAGGAACATGGAGAACCGGTGACCATCGATCATGCAAATTATTCTAAATCGAGAATCCAGCTGGTTGCGAGGAATCAGCGAGCATCGCTTCGCATCAATCGTGGTTTAGCATAAAAGCGTGCCTGCGAAAGATCTTTCCCGGCGAATTGGTCTGGCCCGCGCCCTTTCCAAACGGGGCTATTGTTCGCGCTCGAATGCGGTGGATCTCATCTGTGCCGGGCGCGTGAGCCTGAACGGTGGAATCTGTCGCAATCCTGAGGCGCCAGTCCGCTTCGAGCGCGACCATATCCAGGTGGATCGTCGAGACCTGCCGAGCCAGGCAAAGCTCTACCTGATGCTCAATAAGCCGCGTGGGGTGGTAACGACGGCTTGCGACGAAAAAAGTCGCGAGACGGTGTACGCCTATCTGGACGAAGGCTTGCCTTGGGTTGCTCCGGTCGGCCGGCTCGATAAGGCGAGCGAAGGGCTGCTGTTACTAACGAACGATTCCGAATGGTCAGCGTGTGTTCTCGCGCCGGATACGCACCTCGACAAAACTTACCACGTGCAGATTGGCGTGGTCGCAGACGCGGCATTGATCGAATCCATCATTAACGGAGTCAGAACTGCCGATGGCAGTTTCCTGCGGGCAAAAAGTGCCCGAATTCTGCGCGGAGGTGAAAAAAATACCTGGCTCGAAATTATCCTCGACGAAGGCAGGAATCGCCAAATCCGCCGCATGTTTGCAGCACTTGCAATTGAGGTGCTGCGATTGCTTCGCGTCGCGATTGGGCCCGTGGTGCTGGGCAACCTGCCGAAAGGCGCTTCGCGGCCGCTTACAGATGAGGAGAAACTGGCTCTCGACCGAGCTTTGCCGCACTCGCCGGCTGCAGCAGCCATTCGACACCGGCAAGACGGCAAAACCAACTTAGGTACAACTGGAAGAAGACGACCAAGAACGTAGTCGACGATTGCTGCGAGGAGCGGAACGCGAGGAGAATGTGAGGGAGACTCTACTTTATGAAAGGCAGGGTAGATAGAACTTTTGCGGCGAGTTCCAGCTGCTGCAGGTCGTCCTGAGAAAAGTCCGGGCCTGCTGTGGCCGGATCAAATCCTTTGCGACAAACTTGCACTACGCCTAGAACCTTACGCTGTCCGTCTAGAATTGGCGCGGACATCAGTTTTTGAATCGCGTTCTGGCCTGACCTGTCGTCATCATCAGCGGGATTGGTCAGCTTCACGCTCTCGAAAATACTGGCGTGTTTTACTTTCACGAAGGCGTTGAAAAGTTCCGTCTTCTTGGTAGATGCGGTATGGGCAGCGACCGCTGAGGAACTGGACACTGGAATCGATCCCGCGGTTCTTAATTGTTCGGGATGGACGAAATTCAGCAGACCTTTCTCCAAGCGCATCAGAGCAACTTCGGTCGGCCGCACTCCAAACAGCTTAGCCAGTGCAGCACAAAACTGTTGTGCTGTCGTTGCCTGACTCAGCACGTGTTCAACTGACGCGTTCGAAGCGCGTGCCGGAGCTGCTGCGGTACCACTCTGCTCGGAATTCGGTTTGCCTGCCATATTCTTTGGACTAACGCTGTGCTTCCTCGTGCGTCAGAAGAACTATGGTGACGTATTGCAACGGCAGCATCAAGTTACGGAAGTACTTTCAAGCGCGGGGATTTCTTGGAAAGAAAAACGAAAGCAAAACGGCTGGCAGCATTGGCCGCCAGCCGCTTTTTTCGGCTAATTCATTTGAGCCGCTTAACGGCGTCCGCCGCCACCATGGAAGCCGCCGCCCACCGATGCGCGTGCGTAGCCGCGATACCCAACTCCGCCGCCGTGATAGTACCCGTAGGCGCCGGGCCTGTAGTAGCCGCGGCCGTAATAGCCGTTCCATCCTCGTCCGTAGTAGCCATACCCAGCTCTATAACCCCAGCCCGGCCCGTAGTAGCCGTGATACCACGGCCCTGCGCCAATAAAAACGCCGCCCGCGAACCATTGCGGCCCATAGTAGCCATAGGGCGCGCACGCATACGGATAATAGGAGTAATAGCCGTAGGCGCATGCCGGTGCCGTACCCACGTAGCCCGGGCCCACGCGAACGCCCACTGCGACCTGGGCTTGCGAGTATGCTAATGGCAGCACCAGAATCCCCAACAAAGCCAAATAACGTAAATAGCGCATTTTGAACCCCCTTGTTCGATCTGTGATCCGCTAAGATCGAACCAGATCTGAAGGCCTCCAGCCCTCTTGTTTCCATCTGGAAGCGTCCATCCGATCAATATAAACCCGGAGCCGCGGAAAAAGTTCCAGGGCATTGTGCCTCTACGAGTTGCGCGGCAAATCGTGGACTTAGACCTCAACAAACTGTCATTCATGAGCCTGGAGTCGGCTGGGCGAAGGATTCGCGTATGGTGATTCGCCCTGTTTTGTATACTGCCCCGTGGCGCCGTAACTGTTGCCTGATGACCGCTCCAACTCCATCCCGGCTTGCGTACATCGACTGGATGCGCGGGCTCGCCTGCGTACTCATGTTTCAGACGCATTGCTACGACTCGTGGCTGGGCGGCAATGCGCGCAAAAGCACGTTTTTCATGTGGTCTCAATTGGGTGGAACTCTGCCTGCCCCACTCTTTCTTTTTCTGGCAGGAATTTCCTTTGCGCTGGTTACTGACAAACTGAGGCAGAAAGGCGTGCCGGCTAATCAGATTGCGCGGACCACGATTCGCCGCGGTGCGGAGATTTTCGGACTTGGTCTGCTTTTTCGGCTGCAGGAGTATGTGATCGCCTGGGGCTGGGCACCGTGGAGTGACGTGTTGCGCGTGGACATCCTTAACACAATCGGCCTTTCCATGATGTTAATGGGAGTGGTCTGCTGGATGGTCATACGGCTCAGTTCGGGATCGCAGGCGCGGTTCGCGCTGGGCATTACGGCGACGGCTGTCGGGATGAGCATTTCACTTTTGTCGCCGTTGATGTGGACGAGTTGGCGGCCGCGCTGGCTGCCTTGGCCGCTTGAATCCTATATCGACGGCGTCCACAACCTTGGAGAGCCACAGTCTTGGCTGTTTCCGATTTTTCCGTGGGTGGCGTTTGCCTTCATTGGCCTCGCACTAGGATTTCTTTTGTTGAGCGATCGTGCGCGGAAACTTGGGGCTACAACTTTTATGCTGGCGGGCGTGGGCGGAATCGGGCTGATTTACCTGGCACGCTGGCTGGATGCTCGTCCCGAGCGACTCTATGAGACCGACGATTTCTGGCACACCAGTCCGAATTTCTTTCTGATTCGCGTGGGCTTGCTGCTGATGATTATGGCCGCGGCCTATCTGTGGTGCAGATGGGGAGCGGGGCAGTGGGGCTTCAGCCCTTTAATACAACTTGGGCAGACGTCCCTGCTTGTCTATTGGGTGCACATTGAGTTCGTGTACGGACGGCTTTCGATTCTTCCAAAGCGGGCCGTCGACATTCGGACGGCTTCTTTCGGATTGCTCGCAATTTTTCTTTCGATGGTGCTGTTGTCGGTATGGCGTACTCGTCTCAAAGGGCGTGGTGCTGAAGCGCTGGCTTGGTTTTACCGGCCAGTCAAGGCCAGCTGAATCATTTCGCGGACAGTTGGCGAATTGCATTTCGTACCAATTTCAATCCGGTGACCCAGCTCTGGCGTGATCTCTCCTCGTCGTCACCAAACCCGAACAGATAAAACGTGATATAGAAGCCGTCCCGAATCTCTTCCTCTCCGGGCGCTTCTTCTTCCTCATGGTAGTAACAGCGACGGATGAGAAACTCGACCGCAACCGGCATGTCAGGGGCACGCTGCAAAAGTTTGGTCAGTTGCTTCGCCAGTTGCTCATGTTCGGGGAAAGAAAACCGTTTTGCTTCATCGCAAAAGAAGAGATCGACGTAAGAGCCAAACTTGTAAGTGGCTTCGAATATTTCTTCTTCTGGATTGATTTCTGTAGTCGACCAGACGTCACACTTAGCGGTCTCAAGGGGACTCTGGGGCGAGTTAACCTTGGTGAGAAACTCGCCCAATTCCGGCGCCTGCGCGGCTTCTTCAAGCTTTGACAGAAGCTCGGGATGGCGTTTCAAATCGTGATAGCGCAGGCCGCCGTCTTCGGCGGCCCATGGCATCTCGAGCGTTTCGTCGTCCGCGCCGAGTTCGACTGCGAAGTCGGCTTGCACGTTACTGCGCGGGAGCAGGCGCGGGGGTTGCCTGCGGTGCCGCGTTCGGCGTGGAGAAATTTACCTTCGGAACCTGGCGCGATTCCTCGGAAGCAGCGAAATATGCTTCGTTGGGTTTGAAGCCGGCCCAGCCCGCATAAATGTTATTGGGGAAGTGCTGCACGTAGGTGTTGTAATCCTGCAGCGAGTCGTTGTAACGCTTGCGCTCGACCGCGATGCGATTTTCGGTTCCGGCCAATTCATCCTGCAACCGCAGGAAGTTCTCATTCGATTTCAATTGCGGATAATTCTCGACGACCGCGAGCAAGCGGCCGATGGCGCCGTCCAGTTGTTGATTGGCGGCGATCTTGTCAGCGGGAGCATTGGCCGAAAGCAGCCGCGAACGGGCCGCCGCGATATCGCCAAACACTTTTTGCTCTTGCCCCGCGATTCCTTTCACAGTTTCGACGAGATTAGGAATCAGATCGGCGCGGCGTTGCAGCACGATATCGACCTGCGACCAGGCGGCCTTGACCGCTTCATTCTTGGTCACCAGCGTATTGCGGACGCCCACGTACTGCCCGAACGCGATCAGGGCGATCAGCACCAGAACAACAACCACGATCAAACCTGTTTTCATCATTCTTCTCCTGTAGAAGAGCTTCCAAACTTACGTGCCACGCGGTTCCGGGGAGTCTAGCATTTTATCCACGGCAGCGGTAACCTGCTGTACCGCGGCCAGGTAGCGGGCAAACACATCGGCTACATCGAATTGCTTAGTCTCTGCTTTGTGCTCGCGAATGTCGAGCAATTGCAAGAAGGCAGAAGCATCGAACGAAATCCGCGAGGCCAACTCCTTGATTGTTTCCCGTTTTGCTTTGGGAGGCGTGGTCCCAAGCGCAATCAGCCCGTGGCGAAACAGAGTCGTAAAGGTCGACAATGAATGCAACATCAAATCCCATAATTGCTTTTTGTCGTTCGCGGCGAGCAGCAGACGCTCGCGCAAGAGAATCAGCTTCTCCCGTAGTTCATACTCCAGTTGAGCGCGATGCAAGTGCATCGGAATTTTAAGCCCGCTGAGGACATCGGCGCCGAAGAGCAGGTGATGGCGGTGCTGCATGTCGAGAAGTTCGATGGAGAAAACATCGGTGGAACTCTCCAGTTCTTCGCGAGTCAGAATCAGTGGCTCATGATGCTTCTGTTTCGCCCACCACTCGACGGCGGGCGCAATTGCGACGAGCGCGGCGAAAGAAGCCTCACGTAATACGCAAAGCAGGTTGACATTGGAGAAGTCAGGATGAAATTCTCCGTCCGCAGCGGAACCATAAAGGATTACGCTCTCGAGATTTTCGCCTGACGCCGCACGCAACCGGCTGATGAATTCGTTAATCTGTTTTTCCGCGACCATAGTGCCTCTTTTGTTTTCTAGCCACCGGTTTCGCGCTACCAGCTTCCACTGGCGCCGCCACCGCCCGAACTGCCGCCACCGAAGCCTCCGAACCCTCCACCGCCGCCACCGAAGCCGCCACCGCCATATCCGCCACCGCCGCCGCGGCCGCCTAATAACATGCTGAACAGGAGCAACCGCCCAAATGGTGTGGAGACCAGAATCAGAAAAATAATCAAGAGAACAACGACTCCGCCAATGGATAGTCCCTTGTCCGGTTCCTGTCTCGCTGTGGGAGTGTTCGGGCGTGCACCGGTCAACTGAACGCCGGCGTCCTGTGCAATTACATCCGCGACCCGCATGGTCAGAAGTGCCACTGCGCCGTTGTAGTCATTCTGCTTGAGCAGTGGGACGGCTTCGCGTCCAAATCCGCCGACCTTGCCATCGGGCAGAATCGGTTCAAGTCCGTAGCCGACTTCGACTCGGTAACGGCGATCCTGCGTAGCTAAAAGGATTAGCACACCGTGGTCGGTTGCTTTGCTGCCGATACCCCATTGCTTAAACAAGGCGACCGCATAACTCTCAATATCGGAGTCATCTAGTGACTTAATCGTGACGACGGCAATCTGCGCATGAGCCTTCTCGTCGACTTGCTGACAGATGCCATTGAGTTGAGCGACGGTGTTCGGGTCGAGAACGCCCGCGAAGTCGTTAACGTAATTCGTCGGCTTGAGTTGCGATACCGGTTCGGCGCGGAGAAAGAGCGACAACGAGAAGACCAGAATCATCGCCAATCTGATTTTCGCGCCCAGTCTCATTGAGAAGTGATTGTATAGGAGAGAAGTCGAGCTTGCGCTCGACCGGACAGTCGAGGGTGGCTGTCTACACAAGATCAAAACTCACGCAAGAATTCTACAACCTGCCGCTCGGCCCAGCGGCCATCGTCGCCGTCAGCCTCGCCGATAAAAGAGCAGTGGCCACCATCTTCAGTTTCTACGAAAGTAATGTTGGAATTGGATAGAATTTTCTGCCGCGTCTGCGGAAGAATGCGGATAAAAGGATCGTTGGCGGCGTGCAGAATTAAAGTAGGCACGGCAATTCGGTCGATAACGTTGGCGGCGGCGGAACGTTCGTAATAATCGGACGCACCCTCGAAACCGCAATAATATGCCGTCACTTTGTCGTCGAAATCACGAAGGCTGGTCACACCACGCATGCGTGAGGTATCGAATACTTGAGGAAATAAACGCGCCTTCATTCTTAGACGGCGGCGAAGCTGCCACATGAAGTAATACTCGTAGAGGCGGTTGCCAGTGAGATGCAGAGCGTCGGCCGAGGCCGCGAGGTTCATGGATGGACAGACCGCGGCAACCGCTCGCATCTGCGGAGGCGCTTCCCTTCCCCATTCGCCTGCGAGTTTGAGTACGAGATTGCCGCCCATGGAAAATCCCGCGAGGGCGAAGCGAGAGATGCCGTCTTCATGAATCAAGTTTTGAGCCACGGCGGCGATATCCTGCGACCGCCCCGAATGATAGAGCGTGGGCGATAATGCATCTGTCCCGCCGCAATTGCGCTGGTTCATGCGCACCACGTTCATGCCCACAGCCGTGCCCTTCGCAGCGATGCCCAGCATATATTGGGATTCGCTCGAACCCTCGAGGCCGTGCACAATAATTACCGTGAGCGCATTCTTCCGGTCCGCTTGCCAATGGCAGTGGCAGAGTACCTGCACTCCGGGTTCGACCTCGATCAAACGCTTCTCGGCTTGGGAAAGCGAAATTCGCCTTGGCAGAAAAAAACTGGCCAGGGTCTGAACGTGTCCTCCACGCAATCCGCGTCGGGGCACAAATTTCCGTGCTACAGTTTGCGTAGCTCCCACACTCTGATTTTAAATGGATATGGGCTTTCTAAACCGTTAGGAGTTTTCATGCCGATCTTCGAGTACGTCTGCAAGGAATGCGATCATCAATTTGAAGCGTTAGTTTATGGCAGCGGCAAAGCCGAATGCCCAAAATGCCAGAGCAAGAAACTCACGCAACAATTGTCAGTTTTCGCGATGTCAGCCAAGAGTTCCGCGAGTGCGTCTCCGTCGGTCGGTGCCTGCGGAAGTTGCGGCGACCCGCGCGGCCCCGGCGCCTGCTCGATGCCTGACATGGATTGATTTCCCTGAAAAACCAGTCTTTATCGGTCTTCTCGACGAGGTGCCGAAGATGACTTTCGGTACCCGTTTGGTGTGACCCACGTAAGTTTCGCGAACCACGGATATGCCGTACCTTCTCAACAGTCGGATTCACACGAGGCTTATGGATCGTCGTCGCAGTCGACGTGTCGACGCATTGCTGACGGTGCGCATCTGGGGTGTCGATGCCAAGTCCATGCCCTTTACGCAGCACGCCCAGGTTCGAAACATCAGTGATCGCGGGGCGGTATTGCACGGATTGATCCGCCCGGTCAGGGCAGGCGAGGTCCTTCATGTCCAGCATGATGAGGATCAGGCCGAGTTTCGTGTCGTGTGGGTGGGCAAGCAAGGCACGCGAAGACAAGGGGAAATTGGCGTCGAAAGCCTGTCTTCAGAGCCTTTCATCTGGGACGTAAATCTGCTTCAGTGCGCTCAAGTGGCGGGCAAAGGATAGTCCCGCAATTCTCAGTTTTGCTTCTCAACCCTCAAGTATCTCCGCTCGAACACTACTTCTGATTTGCGGACTGCTCGCGATTTCCACTATGCTGCCCCTTCCACATGGAAACCCTGGGAGAATACTTCGTGCATGCGATTCTTGTGATTCTGATGTTGGGTTCCTTACTTATCTCTTCCTCTTCCGCCGAACCGCAGCAACTGAATCTCATGCCGATGCCGGCTAGCGTGCAAGTTAAAGCTGGCCAGCTTGTAATTGATCCTTCGTTCTCGGTGGGAATCAGCGGCCACTCGGATGCGCAGCTGCAGCGAGCGGTTGAACGCTTTCTCGACAACCTTCGGCGCCAGACTGGCATGCCTCGGTTGGATATGAAGGTGACGAACTCAGCGCAAGCCAAGCTGATGGTTCACTGTGAGCATGCAAGTAAAGCGGTGCAGGAACTCGGCGAAGACGAATCGTACTCGCTTGAGATCAGCGCAGCGGGGGCGAAGCTCGATGCTGTGACGACACTTGGAATCATTCGTGGGCTTGAGACGTTTCTGCAACTGGTCCAAACTACCTCCGAGGGGTTCGCAGCGCCCGCAATTACGATTCACGACAAACCTCGTTTTCCCTGGCGTGGATTGATGATCGACGTGAGCCGCCACTTTATTCCGCTCGAGGTGCTGAAGCGGAATCTTGATGGTATGGCCGCGGTGAAGTTGAACGTATTTCACTGGCATCTCTCAGACAATCAGGGATTCCGAGTTGAAAGTGAGAAGTTCCCCAAGCTGACGGAGATGGGCTCTGACGGCCTTTTCTACACACAGGACGAAGTGCGCGACCTGATCGCTTATGCGCACGACCGTGGAATTCGTGTGGTTCCTGAGTTCGATATGCCCGGGCATAGCACTGCCTGGTTTGTTGGCTATCCGGAACTGGCGAGCGGGCCAGGGCCATATCAGATTGAACGCAAGTGGGGTGTCTTCGACCCGGCCATGAACCCGGCCGAGGAGCGGATTTACAAGTTTCTCGACAGCTTCATCGGAGAAATGGCAATACTTTTTCCCGACCAGTACTTCCATATTGGCGGGGACGAGGTTAACGGGAAAGAGTGGGACGCCAATCCGAACATTCAGGCGTTCATGCACGCCCACGGCCTGAAAACGAACCAGGATCTGCAAGCCTACTTCAACACTCGCGTGCAGAAGATCGTGAGCAAGCATGGTAAGACCATGGTTGGATGGGATGAGATCCTGCGGCCGGATCTGCCCAAAGACATCGTAGTGCAGTCGTGGCGCGGACAGGATTCGCTGGCGGCCGCAACCAGGCAAGGATATCGCGGTATTCTTTCGTATGGCTATTATCTCGATTTGATGTGGCCGGCTTCCCGGCACTACGCGGTTGATCCGATCAGTGACGGGACGGCAAACCTGACTCCGGAAGAGAAGGAACGTATTTTGGGCGGGGAAGCTTGCATGTGGTCGGAATATGTTTCGCCCGAGAATATCGATTCGCGCATCTGGCCGCGAGCCGCAGCCATCGCGGAACGCCTGTGGTCGCCGCAGGATGTCACCGATCCTAATTCTATGTACCAGCGTCTGGAGAATGTTAGCCGATGGCTGGATTGGCTTGGCCTCACGCACAACTCCAGCTATGGGCCGATGCTGCGCCGCATCGCAGGCTCGGATGATATTTCTGCCCTTCGCACATTTACCGATGTCGTAGAGCCGGTGAAGGATTACACTCGCGAAGAAATCGCCACCGTCGAGGCTACAAGCCTGTCGCCGCTGAATCGCGTGATCGATGCGGCGCGTCCGGAGAGTGATACGGCAAGGCATTTCGCCGATCTAGTGAATGCGGTAGCTGCGGGCCGGGCAGATTCTACGGCGAAGCAAGAAGTTCGAACATTGCTGATCCGCTGGCGCGACAATCAGGCAAATCTGCAAGCGCTGGAAGCGCAATCATTTCTGTTGCAGGAGATCGTTCCGCTATCGCAAGAGCTTTCGGCAGTAGCTGCAATCGGTCTGCAGGCGCTGGACTACCTCGACCGCGGAGAGCGTGCCCCCGATGCGTGGGCAACTGAACAGTTCGCACTGTTAGGGCAAGCGCAGAAACCAAGGGCGCAACTGCTGCTCATGGTTGTGCCATCAGTACAGAAACTGGTTGAGGCCAGCAGCGGACAAAAAGCGCGGCCACCGCAAAAGTAATCGACTTCTTCAACTGAGATTCGCCAACTCCCCGACCGCGCGATGTGCCTGGTCAATCGCCACATCCGTGTAGGCGCTGGCGCCCGCGTCGGAGTTCGCAATTGCGATCTTGCCAAATCGTTTTCGTCCAATCACCCACGGTTTCTCATCCTCGGGCCAATCCGGATCGAACAAAGGGTTCGGGCTGAAGGCATAGCCGTGCGCCCACCGGTTTACGGTGATGCCCTCGACATCGTGCGCTGGATCGAAGCCTGCGGAACCCAGCATTCGGGCCAATTGATCACGAATGTTTCGCTCGAAAGTCGAAAACGGTGTACGCATAAGTTCTGCCCGGCCGGCGCGAAATTGATCCCGCTGCGGCAGTCCCGGTTTGCACGGGGTGCGCAACATGAAAAGAACGATCGGCTCATCCGGCTTGCTGGGAAATTCATATTGCCCAAGGCTCACGGGAAAATCGAGAGCCGTATAAGTATGGTAGCCGCCGGGCGCGACAACCTGATGAACGCCTAAACTTTTGAACGCGCTCCAATTGCGGATGGCCACGTGCGTGTAAACCAAAGGAGTTTTCACCAAGGAGTGAAGGGCATCCTGCTGCTTCTGGGGAAGTTCGGGGCAAAGATACGGAATCATCATGTTGTAGCAGGCCAAAACACAGGCGCCTGCCTGCACACTCTGCAGCTTTCCGCCACGCATGTAAGCAACTGCGACTTCTTTCGCGGAATCCGGAGGTCCATTGTGTCGGACTTGCACGACTGTAGAGTTCAAGCGAATTCGCACCGAAGCCTTGGCATCATCCAACCGACTGTAATCGGCGCGAGCCAGGACCACATCCTCCATGGTCTGGCCGGGAATCGATCCGGGCACCAACGAACGCACCAACAAACGTGCGACTGATGCGTTGCCGTCGGGGAAATGAAAAATATACGGCTCTTCTTTTTCCACTTCGCCCAGGTTCAAACCGTCGAAGCCGGGATAGGTGAACGATTTGTAATCGTCGCCATTGTCGAAACAAGCGAGAGCGGAGACCGCATCAATACCGACGCCGAACAAATCATGCGGATAGGTCTGGAAAAACGGTAGTGCCTCCGGATTAAGCTTGCAAACTTTGGTCAGATAGTCGGCATAACTGATCTTTGCCAGTCGTGCATACTTCTCTTGCTTCGACAAGCCCGGAAAATAATCGACCTTCTCCGCGTAGATGCGGGTAATGTCGCGGCGCACCGGGTCCGAGAGCGGCGCTTTGCTAAGGAATTCCGGCCACGGTGTCGATCCCATTCTTAACACGAGGCGATCTTCGCCAAAAGTTTCGCGATCAAAGAAGCACGCGGTGTTCAACTTCGAATAAAGCTTTTGATCGTAAGCTTTGTAAAAGCGCTGGGTGTCGATGCCCAGTTCAGCGATCAAACTCTTCGCCACTTTGCTGTATCGCCCCGGGCTCTCGATCGATTGGGTTCCACCATAGCTGAGCAACAGCCGGTTCCCAGCGCGAAACTCATTACGCTTGGCGTGTCCGCCGAAATCGTCGTGGTTGTCGAGGATAAGAATCCGCGCATTCACGCCAGCCTGCTGGCGATAGAAATAAGCGGCTGCCAATCCGCTGATTCCGCCTCCAACAACTACCAGATCGTATTTTTCGCCCGTGCTTTCGGGCTTTCCGGCAGAGTCCCAGAACTCTCCGTCACGTAAGCTGTGGGCGGTTGTGTAGGTGCCTTCGTGATTCCCGCGCATCCCCATCAAAGCTGGCGGATAGTAATTTGGATCTTTCTCGGGAGCAAAAGTCGAGTCCGCGGAGCCAAGAGAGTGCAGCCACGGAGTACTCGCGGCCAGAACTGATCCGCCGACCGTTAGCGCAACGCCATCCAGGAAATCACGCCGCGTGATTTTTCGATTCATTCCCAGATCGCGATCACGCGAATCATCACTCATGGACTCTCCGGTTCAGATATGAAATAGGCGTGGCAAGAACAGAAGCTTACTATAATCGCGCAATGTTACAGAAGTGAAGAGGCGAGAGCTTGGATTTGACCAGAAGGCAGCGGAAGTCTCACTTCCACCAAATGGAAGTACCGATCAAAGCCAACACTTCCATAACTGCAAGCGAAACCCACAAGCGTTGCCGGAAAATAGAACGCCGTAAGTCTCGTTTCAAATCGGCCTCAAGGACATGAACAAATTCAACTTCAGCTGGATCCGGCTTGGGTGGCGGCGCTGCGACTCGAGGAGCCGCTACGAAGGCCGCCTTCGGCTTGTCGGGATAAAAAACCTTGGGCGTGCTGATCACGGAAGACCAACGCGGCAACTGCATCGCGCCCTGAGTCAGGCTGGGATCATCCATCGGGGCCGAAGTGAGTTGCAAAGCAGGTAGTCTCTCAGGAGCAGCCGCATCGGCGAGGCTTCGCAGCAGCGAAGTCCACCACATATGGCTCATCTGATCGCCGATTAACTCGCCTACATCGACTGGCCGTGATTCCAACTGCAAAGGCGGCAGCGTCTCCGGCGAAATCACGTCGCCAATGTTCGTGAACACAGTGCGATACCAGGGCAAACTCAAGATGTCACCTGCCAGCATGCCCACATCCACCGGCCGCGAAGTGAGGTGCAGCGGCGGCAACTTCTCCGGCGAAACAATGTCCCGCAGGTCATCGAGCAGGCGCTTCCGCAAAGGACGGTTCCAACCTTCGGGCAGCAGAAGATCTAGTTCGGGACCCTCCGACGAGCTGCCCGATTCGGTTTTCTTCTCTTCAGGAGATCCGGAGCTGGTAGGTTGAGAAAACATTCTCGATCGCGGTCCTCACCTGCTCAGAGCCTCATCGGAGGCCTCTGGGCAAGCTACAGTTTAAACCGGTTTTCAGTTGGCGGGAAGTGTGGAGGTAAAGACTTTCGGGAGAATATCACGCCTTGTTGATCAAGACGCCAGTGACCCTGTCATTCATAGACTCGGCTAGTTTTCTGGCCTGATCCGCCGTCGTTCCATTGAGCAATTCGAAATCAACCGTCGCGTCCGCCAACAGAGACACTGTTTTGTGAAACATTTCCATCCGGACGACAAACTTGCCATCCGCTCCCTGGATTGCTTTGAAACGACAGCTGTCGCGCTCGATGTTTGCCATAAGATTTGCGGATTATCGCGATGTTATCACATTATCCGTATTGCACTGATCAGGCATTGTGCCCGCCTCGCGAAACCGAGCCTCGAGAAGCGCAATCGGCTCAATTTTGGTGCAGCGGCGAGTCTTGCGGAAGCACGCCTCCGCCCCCGTGATGCACACAAAAATAGACCAACGACAGTGCTACAACAACCAGTATCACGTATAACAAAATAGGTTTGCAGCGTTTGCCAGCAACGAACGTCATCGCGTCCCCACCCTGATTTATTATCAGCCGCTACCCTATGTTTCGCGCAATACAGAAGTCCAAGTAGCGCCACCAGAAGATGCCCGTAGGAGCAAGAGCATTTTTCACGAGGGACGAAACCTGGCCCGACAAAATGAACCGCATGCGGGCCAAATAGTGTCTAATGCATACAGTGGATTCCGATCGCAAACCACCCCGCCCCAAGCGTCCTGCGCGAGAAAGGTTTCTCGCGGTTCTTCCCCAAGTCTGGGAGCTCATTCGCCCGCGCCGCGCGGTGTTGGCCTTCGGTTTCGTCCTGATGGTGATCAACCGGGTTTCGGGTCTGGTGCTTCCTTATTCCACCAAGTACTTGATTGACAGCGTCATCATCAAACACAATGCACAACTTCTTAAGCCGCTCGTGCTAGGCGTGCTGGCGGCGACGGTGGTACAGGGAATAACGTCGTTCTCGCTGACGCAACTGCTTTCAAAAGCTGCGCAGCGTTTGATCACCGAACTCCGCCAAAAAGTACAGGCGCATATTGGCTGGCTGCCTGTTTCTTTTCACGACTCCACCAAGAGCGGCGTGCTGGTCTCGCGAATCATGACGGATGTCGAGGGTGTTCGCAACTTGATCGGCACGGGATTGGTCGATCTGGTGGGCGGCCTGCTGACTGCGGGAATCGCCCTGATTGTGCTGTTTCGCATCAGCGCGCTGATGACCGCCGTCGCCTTCGCATTCCTCCTGCTATTCGCTGTCGCGCTTTATAAAGCGTTTGGCACGATTCGTCCCATCTTTCGCGAGCGCAGCAAGATTAATGCCGAGGTCACGGGCCGGCTCGCGGAGTCTCTCGGGGGCGTTCGCGTGGTCAAGGGCTATCACGCCGAAGATCGCGAAGAGAAAGTTTTCGCACACGGAGTGCATCGCCTGCTCGAAAATGTGTTGCGAACTCTAACTGCGACTTCAGTCATGAGCCTTTCGGCCAGCTTGCTGCTGGGCGTAGTCGGGGCCGTAATCATGTATGTTGGCGCCCGCCAAATCGCGGCCGGCATGTTGACCATCGGCGGATTCTTTACGTATACGCTTTTCCTCGGCTTTCTCGTCGCCCCGATTATGCAGATCGTTCAGATCGGCACCCAGCTCACCGAAGCGCTGGCCGGCCTGGAACGCACACGCGAAATCATGAGCGAGAACCGGGAAGATCACGATCCCAACAGGACAGTGGTCTTGAATGAAATTCGCGGCAACATCGATTTCGACCACGTCAGCTTCAGCTACGACGGCAACCGGATTGTTCTCAACGATGTCTCGTTCCACGCGGCGCCCGGAACAGTGACTGCGCTGGTTGGGCCGTCCGGTTCCGGCAAGTCGACGATGATCGGGCTGATTACTGCTTTTCACGTGCCGACCCTGGGCAAGGTTTTGGTGGATGGCGTCGATCTGAGCACGGTGCGTCTGGACTCTTATCGCACTCGCTTGGGCGTGGTTTTGCAGGAGTCTTTTCTGTTTGACGGCACCATCCGGGAGAATGTTGCGTTCTCACGCCCGGATGCCAGCGAAGAAGAAATTCTGCGCGCCTGTCGCATCGCGCGCGTGGACGAGTTTGCCGAAAGTTTCGCCGACAAATACGACACCGTAGTCGGCGAACGTGGCGTAAAACTCTCGGGCGGGCAGCGCCAGCGGATTTCAATCGCCCGCGCCATTCTGGCCGAACCGCGCATCTTGATTCTCGACGAGGCCACTTCCAGTCTCGACTCCGAATCGGAGCAATTGATTCAGGAAGGCCTTTCGTACCTGATGCAGGGACGCACCACTTTTGTGATCGCGCACCGGCTTTCTACTATTCGCCGGGCTGATCAAATCCTGGTGGTCGAGCAAGGGCGAATTGTCGAGCACGGTACTCACGAAGAACTCTACGCCATGCACGGCCGCTATTACGATCTCTACACCCGACAGCACGGCGTTGAGACCAACCTGTTCCTGGCTCCGGGCGAGGGCGACGCCGTGCCCGTTTCCGCGGGCGATGCACCGTCTAAACCGGGCGCTAACGGCGACCCTGGCCTCGCAGACACTTTGCGCCTGGTTCGGGGAGATACTCGCTGACTATGCCTACCAGCCAAGGCAAATCCATTCTGAGCGACTCCATCGCAATCCGCACTGAGAATTTGTGCCGCCACTACTCCATGGGTGAGGCGTTGATCCGCGCCGTCGATGGCATTTCGCTTCAGATTGCTTCCCGAGAATTCGTGGCGCTGCTTGGCACTTCAGGTTCCGGTAAATCGTCATTGCTAAATCTCATTGCCGGACTCGATCGTCCAACCTCTGGAACGGTCGTGGTTGAGAAGCACGATCTGGCTAAGCTTACGCGGGAGGAACTCGCCAAGTATCGCCTGCACACGGTGGGAATGGTATTTCAATCGTTCAACCTGATTCCGAGCATGACCCTGCTCGAAAACGTGGAATTACCTTTACGCTTCGCGGAGGTCGATCGCGACAAGCGCGAAGCATTAGCCAAGCAAGCCTTGGATCGGGTCGGCCTAAGCGCTCGACTGCGACATCGTCCCACGGAACTTTCTGGTGGCGAGCAGCAGCGAGCCTCACTCGCTCGAGCGCTGATTAATCAGCCGCGCTTCCTGCTCGCGGACGAACCCACCGGAAATCTCGACAGCCAGACCGGCACCGAAATCATGAACTTCATTCGAGAGTTCAATGAGACGCTAGGCATGACGATCATTATGGTCACGCACGAACGCACGCTCGCCGAACGCTATGCCAGCCGCATGATCTTCCTGGCCGATGGCAAATTAGTCGGCGATCAATCCAACGTCGTCTCGGCCACCGCGCGCCACCCCAGCGGAGGCGGCTTGTGAAGACTTACGACATGGCCGAATTGGCGGTGCGCAATCTGCGCGAGTCCATCCTGCGCAATTCGCTCACGACTGTTGGCATTTCCGTCGGCGTGGCTTCTCTCGTCGCCATGCTTTCCCTGGGCATTGGCTTGCAGCAGCTGGCTGGACGGCGTCTGCAGAAATCCGGATTGTTTGACACCGTGGTTGTGACCTCGCGCCGCGATTTGCGCGGATTCAACCGCGACCAGGAAGAAAACGGTCCCGCTCCCGCCGAGAGTCCCGCGCTCACCGAAGATGCGCGCCAGAAAATTGCGCAACTCCCTAATGTGCTTGAGGCGTACCCCGACATCCGCTTCATCACCGAGCTTCGCTTTGAAGACAAACCCTACTTGACCATGATGGCGGGACTGCCGTTTTCAGCCAAGAACAACGATGCCTTCGACGGCATGCAAGGGAGTTTCTTCTCGTCGGACACGGCGAATGAAGTCATCCTGCAAAAATCGTTCGCCGCGCAATTGCTGGGAAAAACACCGAAAGCAGGCAGCGACGAGCCGAGCGTCACCGAACTGGCTAAGCCACTGCTCGGCAAACAACTGACCATGCGCTACGCCGAGCGAACTGCGACCCCGGCAGACGCGGCCGACAAAAAAGACGCTTCCAATTCCCCTGGCCCTGCCGATTCCCCTGGCACGGCCTATTCCGTGGTCTCGCGCGAGATCACGCTGAAGATCGTTGGCGTGTGCGACCTCGATCCCGACAGCATGCGCGGCCAGGCCAGAGCGCGCATTTTTATGCCGCTGAAGCTCGCGCAAAATCTGCACGTCATGCAGCCTTCCGACCTGCGCGACACGACCAATATGGCGAGCGGCGCCCCGGCTTACATGACGGTCGAGGTGCACGTAAAAAGTCCAACCCAGGTGCAGGCGGTCGAAGACGCAATCAAGAAGATGGGTTTCAATACATTCTCTATTGTCGACGCGACCCGTAGCCTGCGTCAGTTTTTCGCCGTGCTCGACTTGTTCCTCGGAATCTTCGGCAGCCTCGCATTAGCGGTTGCCTCAATCGGAATCATCAACACGCTAGTCATGGCGATTCTCGAACGCCGCCGTGAAATTGGAATTATGAAAGCTATCGGCGCCAGTGACGGCGATGTAAAAGGATTGTTCTTTGCCGAGGCCGGCGTGATGGGCGTGTTCGGAGGCTTCGTAGGCGTTGCTCTCGGCTGGACTATCGGGCGGGTCATTAATGTGGGCACGAACGTTTATCTAAAGCGCCAGCACTTTCCGCCCGAACAGATTTGGTTTGTGCCGTGGTGGCTGGTAATTGGCGCCATCGGCTTTGCGATTGTGGTCAGCCTGCTGTCTGGTCTGTATCCCGCAAGCCGCGCGGCGCGTCTCGATCCGGTGCAGGCTTTGCGCTACGAGTAAGACCTTGCAAGCAACGCAGTCTTCCTTCCGTAGAGACGTAGCTTGCTACGTCTCAGCCGCGGGCAAATCCCGAACCTGTAAACTGTACTTCATGCCCCGACTGCAGCGGTTTTTCCCGTTCCTATTGTTGTTCGCCGTCTCCGCCTCGGCGCAAAGTCGAATCGATTGCAATGCTCTGAAAAGCCGCATTCTCGGAGACACAGTTCGTTACTGCGTCTTACTTCCCCCCGGCTACGATTCCGCGCCTCCAAAGCATTACCCGGTCCTCTATTTCCTGCACGGCCTCGGTGAAGACGAGCAGACTTTGTTCAAAACCGGTGGATGGAATCTGATCGAAGACCTGCGCGAGCAGCACAAGATTGGCGATTTCCTGATTGTCACGCCCGAAGGCAGGACCACCTTCTACGTGAATTCCGCCGATGGCAAAGTCCGCTACAGCGATTTCTTCCTGCAAGAGTTCATCCCTTACATCGAAGGCAAATATCGGATTCGCCGCGAGCGCCAGTCGAGAGCGATCACCGGAATTTCCATGGGAGGGTACGGAGCGCTTCGCTTCGCGTTCGCTAATCCCAAAATGTTTTCAGCTGTCAGCGCGCAAAGTGCAGCCCTCATGACCCAGTCGCCGCAAGAACTCAACGCCGCGATGCGCTCCGGCAGCAGCTTTGGCAAATTAATGGGTCCCGTCTTCGGGAATCCCATCGACGCCCGACATTGGAATGAGAACGATCCGCTTCTCTTGGCTAAGAAAAACAAAACTGCGATTGGCGCGCTAGCCATTTATTTCAATTGCGGACGCGACGACGAATATCACTTCGAGGTAGGCGCGACAGCGCTCGACAAGCAACTTCAGGAAGAGCACATCAAACACGAATTCCATCTCTACCCCGGCAACCACAGCGCATCATATTTCGGCGCGCACATCGGCGAGGTCATGGAATTCCATTCCAAATTGTTTGAGACGGAGAAGTAGTATCTCGCCAGGCATCGACGGGGAACGCTGCCAGCTCCCAGCTAGAAGTTAGGAGCTAGAAGTTCACGATCACTTATTTTCTGCCGCGTTTTTCTGCTCGACCTCAACCGCTCCCGGCATCACATTCTTGATCGGCGCTTTGCGCTGCTCTTCCAGTTCAGGATGCGGCAGCGCCTTGCGCGGCAACATCTGGTCTCGCATGGCCGCGTTATAGACAAAGATCGCTTCAACCGTGGCCGCCTGGGCCAGATCTCCCGGCTGCAGTCGTTCGTAGGTATCCATGTTCGAATGGTGCGTTCGGGACATGTAGTCGAGCTTATCTTGAATGAACTGGAATCCCGGGATGCCCACGGCGTCGAACGACTCGTGGTCCGTGCCACCGGTATCGCGCACACTGATCGCGCTCACTCCCAGATCCTTTAGGGGTTCGATCCATTGCGAAAAAATCGGCTCTTCCGCGAGATTCTCCTGCAAATAAATTCCCAGGATCTTGCCACTGCCGTTGTCCACATTAAAATACGCGGAGATTTTTTGTTGCTCGGGTTTAACCACCAGCGGTCCGCCGGGTTTACGCAGCCATCCCGGCAACTTCAACTGGTCAGGCGCGGTTGAGAGCGGCACAAATCCGAAATGTTGTTTTACGTAGCCAATCGAACCAAACAAGCCCTGCTCTTCGCCAGTCCACAGGCCGATGCGAATCGTGCGCCGCGGCTTCACCTGCAGCGTGTTGAGGATGCGCATCACTTCCATTGCAACCACCGTGCCCGCTCCGTTGTCAGTCGCGCCGGTCGCGGAAGCCCACGAGTCCAAATGCCCGCCGACCATGACAACTTCGTCTTTCAACTTCGGATCGGTTCCCGGAATCTCAGCAATCGTGTCGAAGCCGTGCTCGTGATCGCCAAAGAATTTTGTATCGACATTCAGCTCAATGGTGACGGGGACATTGGCTCTGAGCAGGCGGTAAACCCGTCCATAGTTTTCAATGGCCATAATTACAACAGGAAGCGGTTGAATGTGTTCGCGCTGATAGCTGTACCATCCCAGACTGCCGCCACTGTCGACAAAGATCGTTCCGCCGGAACCGCCGTTATTCCTGCCATCGCGGCTGGGAAGGATCACTGCCAGCGCATGCTCCGAGGCGAGTAGCTGGGCAACTTTTCCGCGCAGTTCAAGCCGCTTCATATATTCCGTGATGTAATCGCGGCTCTCGGGCGTTAGCGGATGTTCAACTTCTTTGGCCAGTTCTTTGTCATCCAGGCGCTCAAACAGCGGCTTGTCCACCGGCTTGACGTCACGCATATCGCCGAGCAGAACTATCTTGCCGCCAAGCTTTCCTTTGTATTTGTCGACATCCTCATCCTTCTTGACGTCCACCCATATCGCTTGCCCGCTGACCGCGCCGTTGCTTGAAGGCGACCAGGGCGCGGCTTGCGTAATGAAAACCGCTGTGTCCGGCGATGCCATGCGCGTCCAGGTATTCAATTGCTGCCAGCCCATGCCGAATTCGCCCCAGTCCTCGAGATGCGCATTGCTGCAACCCATGGCGGCGAGTTGATCGCGCGTCCATTCGTTGGCGCGCTTCACGTTGGGCGAGCCCGTCAGCCGCGGCCCAATTCCATCCATTAGCCCGGAGGCGTAGTCCATCACATGCGAGTGAGTCAAACCTTCGATCCGGATCTGCTGATACATGTTCAGATCAAGGTTTTCTTTGGCTGGCTGAGGCAATTCGTAAGATGGCTTGTTGCTTTCAGAAGAGTTTGCGTTGGTTTTGCTTTTGTCGGCTGCCGAGAGCGGCAGCGCGAAATAGATTAACAATGTGGTCGTGACACTAAAGAGCTTGGCGTATCTCATCTTTAATGATTTCCTCGTTTCAGAAGCCCTAGCAGATTAGCAGAAGTCTATTCGCCCCACCAAGCGGTTTGGAATCGTGGCCATGCAAACCAAATCCGAGCTTCCTGAGTCTATCTCTCTGAGACTATTCTGAAAGAAGAAATGTCTGGAGTTAAGCCCCATGTTCAAGCATCGCGCTTTACTGTTTGCGCTGCTTCTCTTCCTGAGTCTTAGTTCGGTTTTCGCTTCCGCTCAGGGTGCACCCTCCGCTCCTGCCCAGCAAACCGCGCCTAGAAAAACCAGCACGCCTTATACCGGTGACCTATCCATCTTTGATTCGCCCGGACGAGATGACAGGCTTCAGATCAATCGCGTTATGGATATCCTCGACATTACTCCCGGCAAGAATGTAGCCGACATCGGCGCTGGCTCCGGCTGGTTCACGGTGCGGGCTGCGCGGCGCGTCACAGACTCTGGCGCGGTTTATGCCGTTGACATCAATCCTGAGGCCACGCGCTACATCGACAAACGAGTTCAAAAGGAGGGACTGCGCAATGTGAAAACGATTCTGAGCAAGAGCGACGACCCGCAGCTTCCAGCGAATCAGATCGACTCCGTCCTGCTACTGAAGACCTACCACGAGATCGATAAACCCGTTACTCTGTTGCGAAACTTGCGAGCTTCTCTTCGGCCTGGAGCCAAGATTGGCATCATTGACCGCAACGGCAATGGAGAGAACCATGGCCTGGCTTCGGATATCGTGATTAAAGAGGCCTCCGAAGCAGGTTACGCTTTAAGGTCAGACTACGACTTTGTGAAGGGCGATGGCATGGACTATTTTCTGGTCTTCGTTGTCAGACCGTAACTTCCGTCGCGGACTGAGTTAATCCCGCCCTCATCTTTGTAGCTGCATCACCGCATAGTCGCGGTATTCTGGACGCGCATAACTTTTCGCCACACGTGGACACATTCCCCAAAACTCTTTTGGCGAAGGCAGAGGACGCCGGCAAGCGGCTCGACCAATTTCTGGTCAGCCAGATTGCCGATACCAGCCGCGCTCGCGTCCAGCAATTGATCGATCAAGAGAAAGTATTGGTCAACGATGCTGTGGCGAAAGCCTCGCTGCGCTTGCGCGGAGGGGAACGGATTGCCATTCTTGGTGACGTGAAGGTCCCGCCGCTGCGGGCGATGGCCGAGGAAATTCCGCTGGACATCGTCTATGAGGACGACGATTTGGCAGTGGTGAACAAGGCTGCAGGCATGATGGTGCATGCCGGCGCAGGTACAACCGAGGACGAACGCAATCGCGGAACGCTGGTGAATGCGCTGCTGCACCGCTTCGGCCAGCTCTCGGGTGTGGGTGGAGATCTGCGGCCAGGCATTGTGCACCGTCTCGACAAGGCTACGAGCGGGCTGATCGTCGTGGCCAAGAATGATGAGGCTCATCGAAAGTTGTCGGCTCAGTTCGCCCGGCGCGTGGTCAAGAAAACCTATATAGCATTGGTGCACGGATGGATGAAGCAGGATCGGGGAACGATCACCAGCAGCATCAGCCGCGACCCTGCGCGACGCACTCGTATGACCACCAAACGCTCAGGCGGGCGGGAAGCGATCACCCACTACGCGTCGCAACAACGGATAGATTCGAACTATGGGAGGTTCACGCTGCTGGAAGTCCGCATCGATACTGGGCGCACGCACCAGATCCGCGTGCATCTGGCTTCGCTTCGGCATCCCGTCGTCGGTGATACGTTGTATGGGGCGCCGCGAGAAATGAGCGCGAAGAACGAAAATCCTATTTCCCTGCCGAGAAACTTTCTGCACGCCGCCGCTCTGCAGTTGCAGCATCCTCGCAGTGGCGAGGTGTTGTCCTTTGCACGGCCACTGCCCGAAGAATTACTGAAATTCCTGGAGAAGATTGCCTCAGAATAACTCTGCTCAATAGTTTTTGCCGGCGGAACCGATTAGTATCGGCCTTCTTTCATCCAGAGACGAACTTGCTCTTCGACGGAAAAACCAGCAGCAGAGTCGCGATCGAACTTGGATGTCAGTGCGAAGGCATGAGCCTCGAGCGGCACTGCGAAGTGGGCATGAGTTCTAAGGAAGCCGCGAACCAAAAGGCTCACGTATCGCTGCAATCCCAAGATTTGAAATTGGACGGCATGCACCAATGCGCGAAAGAGGGTGCTGTCGGTGATTCTCTGGTTCGATACCACGACATCCAGGAAGGTCAACGAAGTCATCTCGTCGAAGCTGGGCAGATTCAAAAAGCCAAGCTCCCGAGCCTTGGAATAGAACGGCGGGTCGGCAATGCTTTCGCCCCTGAGTTCCACGATTCTCACGTGGCCGAGCAGACTTGCTGAGAAGAAGGGCCGCATGATGGCCTTTGACTGCGCGCTCAGCGTGGCGCCCGAAGGAAAATACCGGTTGCGTTGCTCGTGGATGTACGCAGCGACGGATGCGCTTATCTCATGCGCCTGCTCTTCGTTCAGCTTCGCGGGGCTGGCGGGGGAGGGCTGGCCGGCCGTGGGAATTTGTCTTTCGATCGAAGCGTAAAAGTCGTTTAGCGCGGCTGCTGAATCAATCGCTTTGCGCAAGAGGTCCTGCTCGCCGTACCGGGCAAGGTCCTCGGGGGAGAAGCGGAGACGAAGCTGGTGAGTGGCGCATTCCGCGCTCAGCAGCTCGAGGCGCGCATGACGCAGCTCGGCGTTCATTTGCACGACCGCGACCCGGTCTTCCGGATTATCCCAGGAAAACATCTGATGGACTCCTGAATTCGGCTATACAAAGACGGGAAAGTGCCCTATATTGTTTATGTATACAGCGTTACGTTTACGCTGTCAACATAAATTATTAAATCGTTTCATGTAGGTATAAAGGACAGAAATGCCCCGGCAACCTGATCCTCATCTGCAAGAACGTATTTTGAACGCCGCCCAGAAGCTGTGGAAAAAGGGGGCGGATGAAACTCTCACCATGCGGGCCGTGGCGCAAGCCGCAGGTACGAACACGCCCGCGGTTTATCGCCGCTTCCGAAACCGCGAGGACATCTTGCGCGCGCTGCTTCGGCGAATTCAGCAGGATGTTGTCTCAGCCCTTCAGCCGTGCTCATGTGCCGAAGAAGCTTGCGAGCGCTATCTTGAGTTCGCGGTGAGCCATCCCTACGAGTACGAACTTTTCTACACTCACGCCTACGAACTATCGGCAGCGGCCCGGTCGGACCATGCTTCTCCGCTTCGGGAGCATCGGCCAACCATGCAATTCATGGAGAGCAAATTGGCTGAGCGGCTGGGCGGAACGGCTGCGGACCACACTCGCCTGTCGCTGGCTCTGTGGACGATGGCGCACGGAACGGCCATGCTGCTGATTTCGCGAGCCATCCCGGCGGGGCATGTAGCGGAACTGCGTTCCGTGTTCGCGGCAGCGGTGGAGACTCTGATCAACAACTCGTCGAGTTTGTCAGTCCGGAATTGATCTACCTCGCGCGATATGCACAATTCTTGGTGCAAGATTTTGCTGAAAAAAACTCTCTGTTTTTGCGCAAAATCTAGAAAACAAAGGACCGGAATTTTTCTTGCCTCCTAGATCTATGGTTCTTAAGGTAGTTAGAAGCAAAATCTTAGAAACATTGGAGTTACGGCGTCTTTCGAGTCGACCAGAACCCTCGTTTCCACGCAAGATGTTGAAAACAAATGACCGGAGATTCTACCGCCTCCCGTCGTTGGAGGCAAAATCTTGGAAACATTGGAGTTACGGTGTTTGCCGACTGCCCGCGGTTCTGCTTTGGAACAGCGCTGGCTGATCTGGAACGACATCAGAATTCGCAGCCTCCGCAGGCTGCGCCCTGGATTCAGTTGTCAAAGATCTCAGTTGTCGAGGATCGACGATTATCTTTGAGATAACCTATTCGTCTATATGTTATCGGAAGTGATCGGGTAGATCAAGAAGAAAGCGGACGGAGACGCGGGCTCAGTTCCAAATTGGGAATCGCGGTCGGGAGATCTATGGCGTGACTCGAAATTTCTGGTTGCTCTTTAGCTTGCCGCTTGGAGTGGTCACGGTCACAAAGCCTGTCGTTGCCCCGCTGGGAACGGTAGTCTTGATCTCGGTTTCGGAGACGACCGTGAACGTTGCCGCTGTGCCGTTAAAGTTGACTGCGGTTGTGCCCATCAGCTTCGTTCCCAAAATTTTGACGGTTGCTCCCACTTTGCCTGAGGTGGGCAGTGATTCCGCGAATGGACCCAGACCTATGTCGAGGCTGTAGAACACGCCTCCGTTGTGGCTGCCGCCGCTGCTTGTAGTTCCATACAACTTCCCGTCTGTGTGCTGAAGAAGTGTTGTATAGGGCAGAGAACCATCGTTGTTATCGAAGTTGTGGAGGACAGAAAAGCTCCCGCTGGCTGTAATTCGGTAGATGGTCCCAGCTCGGTGGCTACCCTCACCGACCGCAACACCGTAAAAATTTCCATCTGTGGCCTCGATTAAACCACCGTAGGGACTTGTTCCGTCAGGCCTGCTGAAGTCACGAAGCTTAGTGAGTTTGTGTTCTGGGCTAATCTTGAATGCTGTCCCATTCTTGCTTGGCCCTCCTGTGAATGTAGTGGCGTAGAGATAGCCATCGTTTCCTTGAATCAAGGGGCCGGAAACGTCACTCCCGGTAAAATTCTCAATGAGACTGTAGATTGTCGTGAGCTTTCCCGCGGGAGTGATTTCGAAAATCGTCCCGGCACCATAGAACCCGTCCCGAAATGCACTGCCATAGAAATTGCCATCGGTGTCCTGGATGAGAGCATTTTCGGGAAGTGCTCCGTGGGTAGAATCGAACTGATACAGCGTTGTTAGGGTGCCGGAAGGCGTCAGTTTGTAGACCGTTCCAAGCCCGAGATTACCCGCAGCAGTAGTCCCATAGAAGTTTCCGTCCGCCCCTTGAATCGGAGGAGCCAGGGGATAACCACCATCGCTGCCATTCGTAAAATTCCAAAGTACATTCAGAACTCCCGCTGGCGTGATCTTGAACACGGTTCCAAAACCAGAACTCCCACCTTGCTCAGTTGCGCCATAGAAATTCCCGTCTGCTCCGAGCGTCAAGCGGTTGGCAGGCACTTCATGCTCCTGGAAGCTGTCCAACACCGTTGCTACGCCTACAGTCGTGACCTCGAAAACCGCGCCCTGACCGGTTGCTCCCCCGAAGGCGCTTATCCCGTATATATTTCCATCGCGGCCCTGACTAAGACCTCCTTCTGGAGACAGGGGATCTCCGCTGTGAGTCCCGAAGTTGTATAGCACGGAGTAGGTCTGGGAGTGTGCTGTGGCAGTTCCGCCGGCAAGAATCAAGAGCGTTAGGACGAAGATCACGGAGCATCGGAGTCTCATTAGGATGGCCTCAGGACGGCCTTGTGATGGCTAAAGGATTCTAGCTCCTTTTCGTGGCACTTTTCGAAACTTAATAGAGATCGGACTTCGAAACCGGGGTGTCGCGCCCATCCGCCAAGGAAAATCCCCGCCCAAGCGGAGCTTGGACGGGGACCCTGGAGAGTGAAACGGGTAGGCGCATTCCTGCCGCCCGCGATGACGGCAGTTACCCGGTGATCCGGAATTTCTTGTTGCTCTTTAACTTGCCGCTTGGAGTGGTCACGGTCACGAAGCCTGTCGTTGCCCCGCTGGGAACGGTAGTCGTGATCTCGGTTTCGGAGACGACTGTGAACGCAGCCGCGGTGCCGTTGAAGCTGACTGCGGTTGTGCCCGTCAGCTTCGTTTCCAGGATAATGACGGTTGCTCCCACCTTGCCTGAGGTGGGCAGTGATTCCACGAATGGACTTAGCCCCGCCGACAGTTTGAAGATCGTGCCTACCCCGGTGGTTCCGCCGGAGGAGGTGGTCCCGTAGAAGCTTCCATTGGTCGCTTGAACCAGCCCGGCGTAAGGGTAGGAGCCGTCACTCACTTGGAAGCTGTGGAGCGTGGTCAAGGCGCCCTTCGGGGTGATTTTGAAAACCGTGCCATAGTTGCTTCCGCCCGACGAATTCCAAGTTGTCCCGTAAAAGTTCCCATCGGTGGCTTGAACCAGGGCCGCCGTGGGCACGCTGCCGTCGGTGCAGTTGGGCTGGGAGCAGAAGCTGTAGAGACTCGTGAAGGCGCCGCTGGAGGTGATCTTGAAAACCGTGCCCTCGTCGGCGGACCCTCCTACCGAGGATGTTCCGTAGAAATCCCCGCCCGCCGCTTGAACCAGCCCCGCAAGCGGAACGGCGCCGTCGGCACAATTGGTCTGGGAGCAGAACGTATACAGGGTTGTGAACGAGCCGCTGGGCGTGATTTTGAAGATGGTGCCACAGCCAAGCCCACCGCAATCATGGTTCGAGTTCCCGCCGTACTGCGCCGTCCCATAGAAGTTGCCGTCAGTGGCTTGAATCAGCGCGGCATAGGGATACTCGCCGTCGCTGCAGTTGTTCTGGGAGCAGAAATTGTAGAGCGTAGCTAAGTGACCGTCACGCGTCATCTTGAAGATCGTGCCGCCGTGGCGGCCGTATCGTTCCGTTGTCCCATAGAAGTCTCCGTCGGTGGCTTGGACCAGCCCACCGTAGGGATAGCGACCCTGCTCGTAGGCGAGGCTGTGCAGCAGCGTGAAATCGCCTTGAGAACTGATTTTGAATACCGTTCCTTGTTGGCGGGCTCCTCCGAACGGGGTCGTCCCATAGAAGTTTGCGTCAGTAGCTAGGACGAGACCTGCATAGGGCTGAGCTCCATTGGGACAGTTGTCATCTTGGCAGACGAAGTTGTAGAGCGTGGTCAGGGTTCCGCTTGGCGTAATCTTGTATACCGTGCCCTCTTGACTTGACCCGCCCCCGTGGCTCGTCCCGTAGAGATCCCCATTCAGGCCCTGCACGAGGGTTCCTGTCGGGCTCCCGCCGTCCGTTATGTCGAAACTGAATAGACTGGTGAAAGTTTGTGCGGGCGAGGGAATCGCAGTTGCCATACACAACAGCAACGCGGCACAAGCTGCTTTCCATGGGATCGTGTTTTGCAGTTTTCCCATTCCCGGCCTTTGCGGGGTGTTTAATGTTAGACTTCCGCATTCTATCCCTTTTTTGTTGGGCGCTTTCTCGAAACTTTATAGATAGGGACTTCGAAACTGGGGGTCTCGGGCTCATCCGCCAAGCTCGCAAAGAGTGCGCCAGCGCCTGCGAGGGTCAATCTCCCTTGGCAAAGGTGCGGGTGCCGGAGATTGGGTTGCTTCGTTCGTCCAGAGCTTTTCGGGAAGAGTTCACCAGTCGCGGTACAGCGGTTGACGAGGCTACCGACGGCGTCCGCTGGCGACTGGACGCGCATCGAGCAAGCGCGTCCAGTGGGCTAATTCGATGGAACCCGAATCGGGCGTGTGGCCGGTACCTGCCCGACTGCGACTACGCTGTTATTTGGCGCGCCGAACTACGCCCGGGAGAGGCTCGGTTCCAAAATGCATTGAGCCTGGCGAGCCGAAAGTCAATGCGACATTGGAAAATTTGACGACGGTGCCACCCGTAATGTCTACTTCCAATGGTGTAGGTGAAATGGGCGCGGGGTTTCCATTGAGGGTAACAATGGCCGTACCGTTCACCTTAAATCCGCCTGTAATCGGCGTGACATCGGCATTGACCATGGTTATATGGTGAGTATGGGCGCCCCTGCCGTTCGGATCGAAGTTCCCGTCTCCCAGCGTTAACACCCAACCGTCAGACAGTACCATGTTGAGGGCGGCGAAAAAATTCGCCTTGGTTGAGTTTGCGTTTAACTGCAAGTTCCACGGGCCTCGAACCTCGTAGGGACCTGTGGTTGTGGTTTGGGGGGAATAGGCATTGATTACCCCACTGAAATTAAGTCTTTCAGTCGCCCGATTTTGGGCGAGCCCGCCGACGCTTACCATCAGCACGAGAAGCCCAATCTGTGCCGCACACAGCATATGCTTGCTCTTCATCGCAGACCTCCAAGTCTGAGTAATTCCTCGCGCGCTTATCGCTCAAAGACCGTCCGCGAAGCAATGCAGGTGCTATGAAGAAGAGATAAAGGTTAGATAACCCCCTAAATTGCTGGTGCGGTTGCTTCTTGTCGGATTATTGGCGCATAATTTCGTGCGACGAAGGCAGGAAATATCCAGAGGATTTACGCCCCAAGAATTCCACTTCGGAGATTTCACCCTCGATCAGTCGCGCTACCGGCTGCAGCGAGGTACACGTTTGCTGCGCCTGGAAAAGCTCCCCATGGAGTTGCTGATTTTGTTGGTTCAACGCCATGGCGATTTAGTGTCACGCGAAGAGATTGCCGGCTGCCTTTGGGGCAAGGACGTCTTCCTTGATGTCGATCACAGCATCAACACTGCTGTCCGCAAAATCCGCGTGGCGCTGCGGGATGACCCGGAGAAGCCTCGATTCGTAGAAACCGTCGTCGGGAAGGGATACCGCTTTGCAGCCGCAGTGACCTGCAACAACGGGAATTCGAATCCGCAAGTACAGCCGCCACCGCCAGCCCAGGTAGCTTCCGAGCTAGCGGTTTTATCGACTCAAAAGAGGTTTCTTTCTATCCGCCTGCGGGTGCTGCTCGTGGTAGCAGCGATTCTGGCGGTAGGCGCGGGCCTGTGGCTTAAGAGGACGGAGTATTTCTGGCGAGACCCGATTGCAGCGGCGCGATTCCAGACGGTCACTGAGTTCGAGGGAGTGGAGCAGGCTGCTGCCGTCTCACGGGACGGACAGTTTGTAGCGTTTCTATCGGATCGGGACGGACAGATGGACGTTTGGGTCACACAAGTGGGTTCGGGGCGGTTCCACAACTTGACCCACGGGAGCCAGGCGGAGCTGGTCAATCCATCGGTCCGCACTCTGGGGTTCTCGCCGGATGGCTCTCAGGTGACATTTTGGGTTCGCAAGAAAGACGCTTCGGGCGAAGGTGACATCAGCATTTGGGCGGTTCCAACGCTCGGAGGACAGCCGATGCCGTACCTTGAAGGCGCGGCAGAATTCGACTGGTCGCACGACGGCTCGCGCCTCGCATACCACACGGCCGGACCTGGAGATCCGTTGTTCGTGGTGGATGGCTACCGGCAAGGCAAGGCGCGGCCGATCTTCACCGCACCAGCCGGGATCCACGCCCACTTTCCGTCGTGGTCGCCCGACGATCGGTTTATCTACTTCGTCCAGGGTGCTCTCCCCGACAAATTGGATATCTGGCGCATCTCTCCATCCGGCGGAAACCCGGAACGGATCACATCCCACTCTGCGCAAGTGAGTCATCCTGTTTTCCTTGACCGACACACTTTGATGTACCTGGTTGGCGATCCGGAAGGCGCGGGGGCGTGGATTTATAGCACAGATGTCGAACGGCGCATTCCTCACCGGTTAAGTTCTGGCCTTGAGCGGTACAAGTCCCTGGCAGCCAGCGCTGATGGTCGCCGTCTGGTAGTCACGCTCGCAAGTCCGATGAATACACTTTGGCGGTCGCGCATCGCTGATTCACCCGCTCAAGCGTCACCCCCCGCTAGAATCTCGCTGACGACTGGCGCAGGTTTCTCTCCAAGGCTCGGTCCAAATTTCTTACTGTATGTTTCTGCGACGAGTACGAGCGAGAGCATCTGGAAGCTCGCGGACGGGGCGGCCACCGAGTTATGGAGTGGCCAGGGAGCGCAAGTCTTCGGGGGCCCCGCAATCTCTCCCGATGGAAATCACATCGCATTCTCGGTCCGCCAACGCGGACAAACATTCTTGTACGTGATGCAAGCCGATGGCGCGAACGCGCGGGTTGCGACCGATGCGCTCGACTTGCAAGGTGTTCCAGCGTGGGCACCCGACGGCCAGTCGGTCACCTCGGCGGCGAACGATCACGGCATCACGCACCTTTTCCGCGTGCCGATCGATGGCCGGCCGCCTACTGCATTTGTGCAAGAGTACTCTGTCGATCCCACATGGGCGCCTGAAGGCCGCTTCCTGGTTTACTCGGGAGCTGACATCGGCACCTCTTATCCGGTTAAAGCCGCTACTGCTGATGGCGCGGTGTATCCCTTGCCTGCCTTAACACTGACTCGAGGGGCGCGCCACTTGGCATTCTTGCATGGAGGACGGGAACTGGTGTTCCTGCGTGGAGATATTCGACATAAGGATCTCTGGTCAATGGATTTGGGGACGGGCGCGGAACGGCAGTTGACTTACTTCCCTGCCGACTTTGATATTCGCGACTTCGACATTTCCGCAAACGGCCCTGAAGTTGTCCTCGAACGAGTGCAGGAGCATTCGGAGGTGGTGCTGGTGGATCTCCATCGACCATAATCTAGAATGGAAAAGCCGCTCTTAATCTTGTCAGGTCGCACCCATGGATTCTGGTCGGCCAATTCTCAGTTTACGTAAATCGTTTTAGTTTCCTGCGAGGGGATGGTGGTGCGGCTTCCCAACAGCAGCCGGATCGTGAGTCTACCAAGGGATCATTGAGATTTAACCATCACATTTTGTCAGGCAGATCAGGGTGCTGTGATTGAGGCGTGACTTGCTTGCGGATGACTGGGTCGCAGTCGGCGACTCAAAGTCATCCCAGCAGCTTGCGCCCTTGTCTGCAGCTGTGCCCGTCAGCTTCGCTCCCTGGATTTCGACTTTTGCATTAACCTGAGAGAGCGGCATGGTTTGAAGCCGGGCTGGCGGACGCGGGCGCGGGTTGCTACGTCTCCCGTTGGCGCTGGTAGAACGGGTGCGCATCGGATGAAGCACATAAGCCAAATCGCGGCGCGAGTGAAGCAGGCGGCCCACGAGGCCGGCTTTGAACTCGCCGGGATCGCCCCCGTCCGCGACTTCGCCGAACTCAATCACTTTCCGCACTGGATCGAAGCCGGACACGCCGGGGAAATGAAATACCTCGAGGCGCGCGACGATGCGGGACAGCTCAAGCGCTCTTCGCTTCGATCGACCGCACCGTGGGCGCGGAGTGTGATCGTCTGCGCGATCAACTACAACACGGCGCATCCCTACTCCACGCAGGTCGCGGACCCCGAACGAGGATGGATTTCGCGATACGCCTGGAGCCGCGAAGACTATCACGAAGCCGTGATGCGCCGTCTGCGCGCCGTAGAAAACTGGCTGCGAAATCAGGTCGGCGGCGAAAACCCCGCGCTACAAACTCGTTGCTATGTGGACACCGGCCCGCTGGTCGAGCGCGTCTACGCCAAATATGCCGGCGTGGGATGGATTGGAAAGAACACCTGCATCCTCAATCAGAAGCTGGGCTCGTGGTTATTCCTGGGCGTGATTCTGACTTCGCTCGAACTTGAGCCCGATCTGCCCGCGCCCGATCGCTGCGGTACTTGCACCCGTTGCATCGATGCTTGTCCCACGGACGCCTTATCGCGCCCTATCAGCTCGATTCCAACAAATGCATCGCGTATCTGACTATCGAAAAGCGCGGAGCGATCCCGGAAGAAATGCGCGAAGGCATGGGCCGCCACGTTTTCGGATGCGACATCTGCCAGGACGTCTGCCCCTGGAACCGCAAAGCGCCAGCCACTAACGCAGAGGAATTTCAGGCGCGCGAAGGCTTGGTTAATCCCGCGCTCTGGAGTGGCTGGCGGAAATGAGCGCGGAAGAGTTCCGCGAGAAGTTTCGCGGATCGCCGATGCGGCGGGCAAAACGCAGCGGCTTGCGCCGAAACGCCGCCATCGCCATGGGCAACAGCGGGAATCGGAAGTTTCTTCCGGTCGTTGGAAAGCTGGTCACGGACGAAGATGCAATTGTCGCTGAGAGCGCGGCCTGGGCGGCGAAAAAACTTGCGTGAAGCAGGGCTCAGCCCAAGACAAGCTATAATTTTCCGACAAGAAAGAGGCTGCATGAAGTTCATTTGCTTATTTGTTTTTCTTCTGTCGCTGATCGGGACTGCTCTCGCCGTCCCCGAAGATAAGCCGACCAGCCTTTCGGACGCCCAGGCCGCGATTGATGCCAACATGCGCACAGCGGAAGGCAAAGCTTACGACGAGCAAATGGGCAAGGACCTGATGCAGAAATACCTGGACAACCTGCGTCAGTGCAAGCGCACCGCTGGCGGCAGCCAGGAGAGTTTCTGGATTCTCATGCGGCTCGACAAAGACGGCTCGGCGAAGGAGGTGTTGCTGCATCCGGTCACCAAGGTGGGCAGCTGCGATCGTGAAACTCTTTCCAAGGCCAAGCTCGTGCCGCCTCCGCGCGGCGATTACTGGGTTGGCATTTATCTAAATACGGGCCACTGATTGCGAGGGCGCCCCGATAAGCCGCGCCTGCCGCGTTGTATGTAGAATCGAAATCCCGCGTAGTTCAGTACGTCGCTTCGTAGCCATGAAGGATTCTCGACGTTATATACGATCCTACGATCTGGCTATGGTCATTCAGGCCGTAGCTGTAGGTTTCCCCCACTCCCTGCGGATCGTCAATCGTAAAGAACTTACCGCCTTGTCGTAGCGCGCCATGGATTCCCTTCGCCGAATCCACCCACCAGTAAACAACGTCGCCACTGCTGTTAATGCCTTGGGCGTAAGAATCCTCAGCTTTGGGCACGTTGATGGTTTTGTAGGTTGAGCCATTATAGAGGGACGACTCAAAATGGCCGCTGCTGTCTCCCCAATATAAAACGATGTCGCCCGAATTGTTGATCCCCGTCGCCGCCGTGTAGCCAATTGATTTGGGAGCGTCGAGCGTTTTGTAGTTGCCGCCCGTCAAGCTGAATCCATGTCTCGCGAAGTGAGCGTCCTCGTAGAGGCCCACGATTTCACCACTGTCGTTGACTCCGTAGGCAATGGTGCTAATCGCGCCTTTCGGACCTGGCACAGGGGTAAACGTTTTACCCCTCAGGAGAAAGGCGAAATCGTCGCCCGTCGAGTTGATGTAGTAACCGACGACAGTGCTCCCGTTCGGGCTAATGCCCTGGCAAAATGTGGCCAAGCCTTTCGGATCATTGACCTCGGTCACAGTTTTACCTTTGAGAATGAAACCGTGGGAAGCACCAGCGGTATCGAGGTACTCTCCGACCACTACGCCCGACTCACTGATCCCGTAGGCATTCACATCGATCGAGCCAGGTATATTGACTGCACCGAATTTGAAAGTTAACGTCGGCGCGGCCACGGCGGGAGCCATAAGCGCAAGCGCCATTGCGGCCAGCAACAGCTTGGAAGAACGGTTCATCAGACTTCTCCTTGCCTTCGATACGAATATCCTTCTTGATTCAAGAGGAGCGCGATTCTAACGCATTTCGCCCCGCAGCGACACTGTGAAAGAACTTTCATCTGGAGTGAACAGAACCGGGATCCCACGGCCGATTGGCCGGACGATGGCGTTAACCCATAGTGTGCAGGGCACTACCTAAAGACTGGCCCAATTTGCCTCAACCGCTCGCCGTCTCTAGAATAGAGGTTACCCGTTTCCCGAGACAAAATATGATTCATTTTCCGGTTCCTGAGGCGCTTACTTTCGATGACGTGTTGCTGCTGCCTGCCCGCTCTGATGTGATTCCGACTCAGACCAATACGCAGACGCAGCTCACCCGCAATATCCGCGCTGAATATTCCGATCATCAGCGCGGCCATGGACACGGTTACGGAATCGCACATGGCCATTGCCGTGGCCCAGCAGGGCGGCATCGGGATCATTCATCGCAACCTGACCATCGAACAGCAAGCCAACGAAGTGGACAAAGTGAAGCGCTCGGAGAGTGGCATGATCGTCGATCCGGTCACTATGTCGCCGGACGCGAAAGTCTCCGAGGCGCTCGACGTCATGCGCCAGTACAAGATTTCCGGCGTGCCCATCACCCAGAATGGAAAGCTGGTCGGCATTCTCACCAACCGCGACCTGCGCTTCGAAACCCGCTTCGACATCCCCATCAGCAAAGTCATGACCAAGGAAAACCTGATCACGGTCGCGGTGGGTACGACGCTCGAAGAGGCGGAGAAGATCCTCCACGAACACCGCGTGGAAAAACTTCTGGTGGTCGACGACAAATACAATCTCAAGGGCCTGATCACGGTTAAGGACATTCAGAAGAAACTGAAATATCCCCACGCCGCGAAAGACTCGCACGGGCGGCTGCGCGCGGCTGCGGCCATCGGCGCTACGGGAGACTTTCTCGAGCGCGCCCAGGAACTGGCACAGTACAAAGTGGATTTGCTGGCCATCGACAGCGCGCACGGCCACTCCACGCGGGTGCTCGATGCGATCAAAGCGGTAAAATCCAAGCTCCCGGAAGTTGATCTGATCGTGGGAAATGTCGCGACATTCGATGGCGCATGCGAACTGGCGCGAGCCGGCGCGGACGCGATAAAAGTCGGCATCGGCCCCGGATCCATCTGCACCACGCGCGTAGTGACCGGCGCCGGCGTGCCGCAAATCACCGCCATCGCCGAAGCCTATCGCGCCACCAAAGACGCGGGCATTCCAGTCATCGCCGACGGCGGGATCAAATATTCCGGCGACATCACGAAAGCCTTGGCCGCCGGCGCAGCCGCAGTCATGATCGGATCTCTGTTCGCCGGAACAGATGAAAGTCCCGGCGAACTGATTCTCTACCAGGGACGCACCTTCAAATCCTATCGCGGCATGGGCTCGCTGGGCGCCATGGCGCAGGGCTCAAGCGAACGCTATTTTCAAAACACCGACGGCGACTCCTCGACGGCGATCGGCGAAGAGTCCAACCGCCTCGGAAAACTGGTTCCCGAAGGCATCGAAGGCCGAGTCCCCTACCGCGGCTCCGTTTCGAGTAGCATCCACCAGATGGTGGGAGGATTGCGGTCGGGAATGGGTTATTGCGGCTGCGGGAGCATTCCGGAGCTCTTGCAGAAAACACGGTTCGTGCGCATCAGCGGCGCGGGCCTGCGCGAGAGCCACGTCCACGATGTGCTGATTACGCGGGAAGCTCCGAATTATGCGGTCGAGTAGGTCTGCGTTGAGTCAAATTATGTTTTTCCAACCGACGGGGGGAGTTTGCGATTGACTCCCGATCAAAAACAATTAGTCAAGACGTGGATTGCCGCGCTTTTGTGGATAGGGTTGATTGCGATCGAATCCACCGACAGGTTTTCTGCGGAACACACGAGCCGCATTCTTTATCCGATTCTTCACTTTCTGATGGGTCTGGATCCGGCCGCCTTTGCCGTGGTGCATCACTACATCCGAAAATGCGGGCATTTTGTCGGGTATTTTACTTTGAGCTTCTTTCTGTTTCGCGCCTGGCGCGCCACGCTGCGTTTGCCGTGGGCACCGCGCTGGGCGCTACGCTGGGCCGCGATTGCTTTTTTTATGTCTGCTGTGGTGGCGAGCCTGGATGAGTGGCACCAGACTTTTATCCCTTCGCGGACTGGCGCGGTCAGCGATGTGATGTTGGATAGTTTCGCGGCGTTGACTGCGCAAGTTCTGATATTTCTTTACTTGAGTTGGAAGCCGCGCAGCGTGAGCGTGGCCGGCGATTGAAGCTCGCGCCGCGGATTGACTCAATCGTAATAGTTTGAGCTCAACCTTGAGCCTGGGCAGGTCACACGTGTCGGACAGAGTCAATACTCCTTGCCCTGCCTCTCGAGCGCGCCACTTCGGCCGACCCGACTGGCGGTTTTCAGCGCTATCGCGACATTCGCGCCATTACAATCAGCCTTAGTTGTACCAGCGCTCTCGCCATGTGCTGGGTGACTCATAGAAGACGAGAACGCCGGGTGCTGGGGCTATCGGGGCTGCGCCGCAGAAGTTTTGACTGACTACCCCGGTGCGCAGTATTTCAGCGATGGAATAGGAGACCGTCATCTTTGTGCTGTCACCGTCTTTCCACCGGCATTCGTGTCCAAAGTCCGGCGTTATCCAGAGTTGAGTAGCGCTGCTGGAAACTCTGATTTTGGCCTTCCCCTCGAGATTCGTGTATGGATTGATATGCGGTTCTTTGTCGATCCAAATGTTAGGTGACTCCCGCCACACTGGCTTTCCTGTTTTCCCGTTGAGGACCTTGATGGTGATGGACACCGTAGTTGCCTCCTGCGCTGCCAGGCCAAGTGGGTAGTAACAGAACAGCACGGCGATAGCTAAGAAACGCTTCACAGAAGTCAGTCTAACTCTGAATTTCGACCGCCCTCGGAGTAATTCGTTGTAACCAGCGATTGCGCACAAACTCCCTTCCAAGGGGACCTGCCTTACAGGGGCTAGCCTGTCCGACAGGGACAGCGTGAAAGGTCAAGTATTGGCTGTTATAACTCAATACATGGCGTCGTATTTCGTGACCACCCATTCGCCGTCTTTGTTCTCGAGGGTGACTGAGAACAGCTCTTTGTAGGTTCCCGATTGGCCGGGTGCATTCAGGCGCTTGCCGCGGTAGTGCAAGATGCGGAGCGGTGGGGCATCTTCCCAGTCCACTACTTTCCAGGAAACCAGCGGATGTTGGGCCTCGGAGGAGCAAATGAAGGCGGCATACTTCTTGCGATAGTCTTTTTCCCACGCAGTAAGTTGTTCCTGACAGTGCCCGTCGCGCATGGCGTCGAGATACTTTGCGGCCACTCGCTCGGTGGTGCGATCGCGCAAGGGATTGAGGTCGATAGAATTCGGGGTTCCCGAGAGCGGATCGCGGTCCTCGGAGCGGGAGAGCACCGGGCCCTGTCCATTCAGCCACATCAGGTAGCCAAAAAAGATCATGAGAACAAGCACGCCGGCGCCCACGGCAATCGCGATTTGTACGCGGGAAACGCTCATATCCACTATCAAGTGTACCGGGCTGAGGAATTGGGGCTAGATTACCGCAGTGACCCGCACAAGGACATGTACGAATGGAGCCAGTTAGGCAACACCCGGTATCGATTGCCAAAGAGATGAAGTGACCACAGTCGGCTGGGGTTCTTAGGTCTTCGGATCGTCCGTTGCGCGCACGGCGCAGAGTTCAGCCGCCGCGAGAACGCCTCGCTCTATTTCGCAGCGTTCTGCTTTCCACGGACCGTCTCGATCATTTTCAGGATCGACTTCACAACCAGGTCGGGCTGATCGGCCATCACTTTGTGGGAACTGCCCATCGCCATGACGAATTCACGGTGCGAATTTCCTGTCGTGAACTGTTTGTGCGCATCGCGCCATGTTTGAGTGCTCTCAGGAGTGTTCTGTCCTTTTTCGGCCTCGATGTCGATAATCGGCAGCACATCGGAAACACGGAGGGCATTCACTTTTTTCGCGGTGGCGGGCATGGCTTCAGCAAAGGGAATGGCCACCTTGGCCAGGTCCGGAGCTTTTTGACGGATCTCGTCGTACTGCGGCCGCATCGCCTTCAAGTTGTTTTCGACTTCCGTCGGCGTCCAGACATTCGGAACGACCGCTTCGATCAGGACAAGCCCTGCGATGTCCGGGTCTTCGGATGCAGCGAGCAAACTGATGGCACCGCCGTAGGAATGCCCGACCATCACAATCGGTCCTTTGATATGGCAGTTGGCGAGCGCCAACCTTAGGATATGCACGTCATTATCGATGCTGTACGGGGTCGACGTATTGATTGTGCTCTTGCCCATCCCTGCACGATCGTAGACAAAGGTCTGCACGCCGGCCGCCTGAATTTTCGGCGTGATCTGCGACCACACGCTCGAATCGTTGCCAAATCCGGATTCGAAGACGACGGTGATATTGCCTTTGCCCTCCTCGTTCACCCATATCTTGTTGCCATCGATGTCGAGTAGCGCTGGTGAGCAGTTCGCCGCGTGACCGGATGCTGGCGTCGCCTGCGCCGGTGAATGGCCGCACAAAATAAGGGTAAACAAGCAAATCAGAACGGTGAGTTTCATTGGGCAGTGGGATTTTTCGATGTTCGCCGCGACCGACGTGCCGTAGATTTTGTCACTTGCAGGAGTAGAAGAGCCCGTCGTCAGTATAGACTGCGCGGCGCGCCGTTGGTGAGCAGATAACGACGGGCGGGGGTGCCCGTCGCTCCATCGATTCTTCGATTCTTCGTGAAAAGCGCACCCCGAACAGCCGAGGTGCGCTTCTTGATGAGCATCGGTCAATGCCGAGGAGTGCGAACAATACGCTAATACTGGCCGTAAATCAGCACATCCAGGGAGCCTGCGGTGCCGGCGGCGCCGACACTATCGGCGTAAACGCTGAGTTGGGTGCCGGGAACATCGTAGACGCGAGTGAGCTGCGAGTGCGGGGTCAGCATGATGGTGTCGAGTTGCGCTACCAATTCTTCGCCCTCGGTGAAGGTCAGGCGCAAAACAATGTTGGCTGTCGAATCGATACGCTCATCGGTGACCAATCGGATTTTGTCGTACATGCTGACATCGACTACGCCCAGCAACTTCGTCTGCCCGCCCGGAATAGTGACGGAACCGACGGTGGTGCGGAACGCCAGCACGTTTTCGACGTTAGGAGTTTGATGAGGTTGAATAGGAGTGGGAGAGGTTCTCGGTGCTGTTGCCATATGTGCCTCCATATTTGGCGCGCCTGAAGGGCGCGTTCGATTTGTGTTCTACGCGATGGGGGAGAGTATTTCGCGAACCAGTAACAAGCGGATCATAGGTCTGGGTTGGAAGAAAGACAATGCTTGCGGAAGAAAATAATAGAGTTACGGACCAAAACGGGAATGCAGTTGCCATGGCTTTCAGAAGCTCTGAATGACTTTTAGCAGGTTACAAGGTTGCCAGGCGTTCGTGGTAGAGATTCCCTGAGATGGCGCGAGTGACGGATACGCAACGACTTCGCTATCTGTGAATGGGAGTGGTCCGTTCTTGTCACATAATCTTCATGAATACGTTTCTCGATCAGCGGTTATGATATCCGGACACTAAAAGGAGATCGTCGAGCGCTGCGGCACTGCCTCGACAGCAATAAACGTGAACATCGCGGATGCGCTATTCGGCCGTCCTTTGGCCACAGAAGAGGAAAAAGCAGAACGAATCGGGCCGTTAAAGGGCATTCCGATATTTGGCCTGGACGCACTGAGTTCCGCTGCCTATGGTCCGGAGGCCGCGCTGACGCTATTGATCCCGCTGGGAATGGCGGGCGCTATTTATGTATGGCCGATTACGATCGGCATCGTGGTCCTGCTCGGAATCGTGTACTTCTCCTACCGGCAGACGATTTCGGCCTATCCACGCGGCGGCGGCTCTTACACGGTGGCGACGGAAAATCTGGGTGAGAGAGCCGGCCTGCTGGCTGCCGCGGCGCTCATGATCGATTACGTGCTCACTGCGGCAGTCGGCATCTCGGCTGGAGTGGGTGCGCTGGTTTCGGCGGTGCCGTCGCTGCAGAGTCAGACGCTCCACCTGTGTCTGGGGATTCTCATTCTCATCACACTGATTAATCTGCGCGGAGTGCAGGAGACGGGCGGAGTATTCCTGCTGCCGACGTATGTTTTTATCGCGTGCCTTCTGGGCTTGATCGCAGTTGGCATATTCAAGACGCTTGTCGCGGGAGGTCACCCCGTCCCGGTAATTGTCCCTCCGAAGTTGACGGGAATTACTGGATCGGTTAGCGCCTGGCTTCTGTTGCGCACCTTCTCCAGCGGTTGCACGGCGATGACTGGAGTCGAAGCGGTGAGCAACGGCGTCATGGCCTTTCGCGAGCCATCGGACAAATGCGCCAAGCTCACGCTAACGATCATCATCGCGATCCTGATGGTGATGTTGTTGGGAATCGCGTATCTCGTCCCAGCCTATGGAATCGCGGCGACGGATCCGGGAATGCCGGGATACGACAGCGTGCTATCGCAACTGCTGGCTGCGGTCACGGGCCGCGGCGCATTCTACTGGCTCAGCATTGGCTCGATCCTCGTGGTGCTTTCGCTTTCGGCAAATACAGCCTTCGCCGATTTTCCTCGCCTGGCCCGCGCGATTGCAGAGAACGGATACTTGCCGCATGCCTTTGTCATCCGCGGACGGCGGCTGGTTTTTGCCCAAGGTGTTTACGCCCTCGCCCTGCTCACGGGCTTGCTGCTGACTATCTTCGGTGGCGTTACTGACCGATTGATTCCTCTCTATGCGGTGGGCGCGTTTCTGGCATTTACGCTTTCGCAAGCCGGCATGGTGATGCACTGGAGGCGAACTGGCGGGCCCGGCGCGGGACGCAGCATGTTCCTGAACGGATTGGGAGCCGTGGCTACCGGAGTGACAACCGCCGTGGTACTGGTCGCGAAGTTCGTGGATGGCGCCTGGATTACAGTTCTATTGATTCCGGCCCTGATTTTGATGATGCGCTCGGTAAGACATCACTACGCTCAGGTAGCGCAGGAAATTAGAACGACCGCCCCGGTGCAAACGGATGGTCTGGCTGAGCCGGTTGTGCTGTTGCCGATTGATCGTTGGAGCCTGGTATCACAAAAAGCTTTGCGCTACGCCTGGACGTTATCGCGAGAGATCCATGTGTTGCATGTTGGATGCGGAGAAGATACGGATCAGCTATGCAGGCAGTGGAGCGAAGTTGTGGAGAAACCGGCGAAGATGGCTGGACTACCGTTGCCGCAATTGGTGGTGCTCGATTCGCCTTATCGATTTATTGTGAAGCCAATCGTGAACTACGCGATTCAACAACAAGTCGCACAGCCGGATCGGAATATCACCGTGCTCATCCCGGAACTGGTAGAGAGCCACTGGTATCACTATTTGCTGCACAACAACCGGCCGGAGGCGATACGAGCACTATTGCTGTTTAACGGCAATCAGCGAATTACCGTGGTCACTGTGCCGTACCACCTGGTGAGTTGAGTCTTTACTTGATTTTGTCTTCGCCTTCGGCGCCTGCGACAGGGTGTTCCACTCCCTGCTGCTTTTCGGCCTCTTCCATGGCTCGCTTCGTCTCCTCGGCACGTTTGGAGCGGGCTTCGCTGCGCTTCTGGCGTTTTTCGTCGAGTAGTTTTTCGCTGCCTAGGAGTTCGACGAAGGCGTTATCGGCGCCGTCGCCTTTGCGCCATCCAGTGCGTACAATGCGCAGGTAGCCGCCATTACGATCGCCGAAGCGGGGGCCGATAGTGTCGAATAGTTTGTCGACGGCGGCGCTGGTCATGAGGTATGCGAGCGCCTGGCGGCGGGCGGAAAGGTCTCCGCGCTTGCCGAGGGTAATCATTTTCTCGACCTGTGGGCGCATGGCTTTGGCTTTGGGGACAGTGGTCTCGACCCGCTCTTCGAGGATGAGCGAAGTGACCAGGTTGCGCAGCAAGGAGCGGCGGTGCGCGGTGTTACGTCCCAGTTTCCATCCTGCTACTTTGTGACGCATGGCTGAATCCTTTGTTCCGGCGGAGAGGAAAAGCAGATTCCTCGCTTCACTCGGAATGACAAAATTGGTGAACGGAATTACAAAATCTGGGGGACGGTCGCCCGTCCCCACACAAGCTTTCTACAGATCGTTATCGTTGCCGTAAGCGGACGCGGGTAGAATCTGGTTCGACGTCGGGCCGGGTACGGCGTTGCCCTGCTCGTCGATCTTCATTCCCAGACTCAATCCCATGGTGCCTAGAATTTCTTTAATTTCATTCAGCGACTTGCGGCCGAAATTTTTGGTCTTGAGCATTTCGGCTTCGGTCTTCTGCACCAGTTCGCCGATCGACTGAATGTTCGCGTTCTTCAGGCAGTTGTAACTGCGTACTGACAGCTCGAGTTCCTCGACGGAACGATTTAGATTTTCGTTCTTGATTTCGGGCTTGCGCTCTTCGGACGACGTCGACGTCTCGATGTCTTCTTCGAAGTTGATGAAGATGTTCATGTGGTCCTTCAGCAGCTTCGCCGCCAGGCCGATGGAATCAGCCGGAGTGATGGAGCCGTTGGTCCAGACTTCGAGGGTCAGCTTGTCGTAATCGGTAATCTGCCCAAGACGCGCGGCTTCCACGGTGTAGTTGCACTTGCGCACCGGGGAGTGCACGGAATCGATAGGAATGAAACCGATGCCGAGGTCTTCGTCGAAATTCTTGTCGGCGGAAGTGTAGCCGCGGCCACGCTTGAGGCGCATTTCCATGTCGAGCTTGCCGCCTTCGCTGACGGTAGCAACGTAGACGTCTTTATCTAACACTTCGACATCAGCGTCGGCCTCGATCATGCCGGAGGTAACTACGCCCGGTTGATCAGCACGCAGATAGATGGCCTTGGGTGCATCGCCGCTGAGCTTGAAGGGAATCTGCTTCAGGTTCAGGATGATGTCGGTGGCGTCTTCCACTACGCCGGGGATCGACTGGAATTCGTGCAGGACGCCTTCGATCTTCACCGCGGTGACGGCAGCTCCTTCGATCGAAGACAGCAGCACGCGCCGGAGGGCGTTGCCGATGGTGGTGCCGAAGCCGCGTTCAAAAGGCTGGGCCCAGAAGATGCCGTATTTATCGGTGAGGGTCGAAGTATCGACCGCTAGACGTTTCGGTTTTTGAAAACCTTTCCAAAGCATTTGTTATTCTCCTTCGGCCGTTTGGCTCAGTCCTGACTCCCTGAACTGGTCCGTGTTGCGTTCAGGTCTGACGTCGGGACAGGCTGATCTGGCTCGAAATGTGGACCAGAAAAAACCCGATGCTACACGCGAGATCCTTCGCTTCGCTCAGGATGACGCCGGCTGGGCTGATGCCCAGCCACTCGCGCTATTTGCTATAAAGTTCGACAATCAACTGCTCGTTCACCGGCAGGTGGATGTCTTCGCGTTTGGGCAACGACAGAACTTTGCCCTTGTAGTGGTCGCGATCGATCTCTAGCCACGTCGGCGCGTTTTGATGACTGGCGAATTCCTTCGCCGGTTCAAGAATCGCCAACTTCAGGCTGCTCTCGCGGATCGCGATCTCCTCGCCAACACTCACTTGGTACGAGGGAATGTTGACCTTGCGGCCATCCACTTGAACGTGGCCATGGCGAACAAGCTGGCGCGCTTGACGACGCGACACGCCGAAGCCCAAGCGGTAGACGACGTTGTCCAAGCGGCGCTCAAGCTGCTGCAAGAGCAGTTCGCCGGTGACACCCTTGGTGCGCGCGGCCTTCTCGAAGTAATTCCGGAACTGGCCTTCTTGGGCGAAATAAATGCGCTTGGTCTTTTGCTTTTCGCGCAATTGCAGGCCGTAGCCCACGATTTTCGACTTGCGGTCCTTGCCGTGCTGGCCGGGAGCAAAGTTGCGCTTCTCGATGGGACACTTATCGCTGAAGCATTTGGTGCCTTTGAGGAACAGCTTCATGCCCTCGCGGCGGCAGAGACGACAGACGGGATCGGTATAACGTGCCAAGTTGCTTCTCCTTTAGATGACCGGTTTACAGGTTTGGCTTCACCCTTCATCCCGGACGGTAAAAACGGTCGTTGGTCGTTCGCCGTTGGCCTCGGTATTCGCACCTGCGAACGACCTACGACCAACGTCGGCTTCTAAACTCTACGGCGCTTGGGCGGACGGCAGCCGTTGTGCGGGATCGGCGTGGCGTCTTTAATGTTGCGCACTTCGATTCCAGATGCAGCCAGCGCGCGGATGGCGGACTCGCGGCCTGAACCGGGGCCGCTGACCCGCACTTCGACGCTGCGTACGCCATGATCACGCGCCATTACGGCAGCGTTTGATGCGGCTTGCTGGGCGGCAAATGGCGTGCCTTTGCGCGATCCGCGAAATCCCAGTGAGCCGGAACTCTTCCACGAAAGCACATTCCCGGCCTGATCGGCGATGGTCACGATCGTGTTGTTGAACGAAGCCTGGATGTGCGCAATGCCGTGGGAGACGTGCTTGCGCTCCTTCTTCTTGAACGTCTTTTTCTTGCCTTTTTTCTCTGGGGCGGCAGGGCCGCCGGCTGCTGCTGGTTTTGCCATAGGGGAATCGTCCTTGGTTTATGTCTTCGTCGCTGTCTTCTTCTTCGCTGCTACCGTACCTTTGCGCGGACCTTTGCGGGTGCGGGCATTGGTGTGGGTACGCTGCCCGCGAACCGGAAGATTCCGGCGGTGGCGATAGCCGCGATAGGAACCGATTTCGATGAGACGTTTGATGTTCATCGAAACTTCCTTGCGCAGATCGCCTTCCACCAGGCCTTCAGCTTCGATGACTTGGCGGATGCGGTTGACCTCGTCCTCGCCCAGGTCTTGAACCTTTTTCATGGGTTCAACCTTAGCCTGATCGAGAATGCGGGCGGCGCGCGGGTTGCCGATTCCGTAGATGTAAGTCAGCGCAATATTAATGTGCTTGGTGCGCGGAAGGTCGATGCCTGCAATACGTGCCATGTTTGTCCTTTATCCGTTTATCCCTGGCGTTGTTTGTGTTTGGCGGTTTCGCAGATCACTCGCACCACACCCTTGCGGTGAATGACCTTGCACTTGTCGCAAATTTTCTTTACTGAGGCTCGTACTTTCATAAATCAGTCCTTGGTCGTTCGTCGTTAGCCGACTGCCGAGCTCTGCCCGGCGCTACACAACTATTTATAACGGTACACAATGCGTCCGCGATTCAGGTCGTAGGGCGAAAGCTCGACGGCGACTTTGTCGCCTGGCAGAATGCGAATGAAATTCTTGCGCATTTTGCCCGAAACGTGCGCCAGCACCTGGTGCTTGTTTTCGAGTTCGACTTTGAACATGGCATTGGGCAGCGGCTCAAGAACCGTTGCCATCACCTCAATCGCGTCTTCTTTGCTCATGCACTCCTTGGCGATTTTCAGCTATCAGCTGTCAGTTCTCGAATCAAAAGCCGAGAGCTGATGACTGAAAGCTGCTTTACTGCGTCAAGATCACGGGACCTTCTTTTGTCACCGCCACGCAATGTTCAAAATGTGCGCTGCAGCTTCCGTCCGCCGTGACCGCTGTCCACTTGTCGTCCAACACGCGGGTCCCGGGTTTGCCAAAATTTACCATCGGTTCAATTGCCAGAACCATGCCTTCCCGCAACCGCGCGCCCTGCCCGCGGGCGCCGAAGTTCGGGACTTGCGGTTCTTCGTGCAGCTTGGTCCCGATACCATGTCCGACGAACTCGCGCACCACGCTGAAGCCATTGGCTTCCACAAATTCCTGCACTGCTGCGCCCACATCGCCAATCGCATTGCCCACCCGCGCCTGCTCGATGCCTTTGTACAACGAGGCTTCGGTCACTTCGAGGAGCTTGCGTACTTCGGGCTTGACCGAATCGTCTACCGGCACGGTAATGGCAGCGTCGCCGTAATATCCATCGAGAACCACGCCGCAATCGATGGAAACGATGTCGCCCGCTTTCAGCACCCGTTTTTCCGACGGAATGCCGTGCACGATCTCTTCATTCACCGAGGTGCAAAGCACACAAGGATAATCGTAATAACCCTTAAATGCAGGCTTGGCGCCCAACTCCCGAATCTTTTTCTCGGCGGCGCGCTCCAGATCCATGGTCGTGGCTCCCGGAGCTACCAGTGCACGAACGTGATCGAGCACTTCCCGCACGATGCGTCCACTCGTCCGCATCCGCTCAATTTCTGCCGTCGATTTACAGACAATTGCCATCCCGGTGCTCAATCACCCAGAACATCTGCCCGGTAACTTCGCCCACTTCCAAGTCGCCATTCACCGGAACCAGGCGACCCTTCTGCTCATAGTATTCCGCCACCGGCTTGGTCTGCAGATCGTACGTTTGCAGACGTTCCCGGATCACTTCTTCGCGATCGTCACTGCGGATGATCAGCCGGGAACCATCAACATCGCAAATATCCGGGATGCGAGGTGGCTGGAAATAGACGTTATAGATGTGTCCGTTGGCGAGACAAGTCCTGCGTCCAGTGAGCCGCTTAACCAATTGATTATAGTCCACATCGATGCGGATCACAATTGGCAGGCACCACTTGCCGCCACCTGAGTTTTCAAAGATCTCGCTCTCAAAAAAAGCATCCAGCCAGCCCGCTTGTCTGGCCGTACGCGGGAATCCGTCGAGGATGAAACCGCGCTCGCAATCGACGTCCCGAACCCGCCAAGCCACCATGTCGCAAACCAGGTCGTCGGGAACCAGTTCGCCACGGGCCATGAGGGCCTGGGCCTGCAAGCCCAACTCAGTGCCGCGCTGCACGTTTCCCCGCAGAATGTCTCCGGTAGAGATCTGCGGGATGCCATAATGTTCGGCGATCCGCTTAGCTTGTGTACCTTTGCCCGCGCCCGGCGGACCGAGCAGCACCACGGGCCCGATGTTTTGCGAGGTTTCCATCGAACTGACCTTAGTACGTTCCCTGCTTCCAGGCGCACGCGGCCAGCACTATCACCACCCGCCGACCGGGCGGTACGGCAAACCTCAAAGTTTCGTTTATGTCCAACTGCGGCGGCCGCGGATGCGCCCGCTGCGCGGAGTAAATCCGTCGTAGTGACGCATGATGAGCTGCGCTTCAATCTGCGTCACCGTATCCATGGCTACGCCGACCACGATCAGCAGCGACGTGCCCCCGAAATAGAACGTAACTCCCAAACCATTCGTCACCCAGGTAGGCAGCCGCTCAAAAAATGCTCCGATCGGTCCATATAGATGGTTGAGATGGATTCCCGTGATCATCCACTCTGGAATGAAAGAAATAATGATCAGGTACAGGGCGCCGACAAGCGTGATGCGAGTAAGAATCTCATTGATGTGATCAGCAGTTCGCTTGCCTGGGCGAATACCGGGAATGAATCCGCCATACTTCCGCATGTTGTCGGCAACCTCGTTGGGGTTGAAGACGATCGACACATAGAAGTACGCGAAGAAAATAATCCCTACGGCGTACAGGAACGTGTAAAGCGGTTCGCCCCAGCCCAGCCAATGGATCAGATCGCCAAAATACCGGTTGTTGCGCAAGCCGTATCCCATGGTCTGAGGCATGGTCAGGATGGAAGAGGCAAAGATCACCGGCATCACGCCGCCGGCATTGACGCGCAACGGAAGATGCGTGGATTGGCCACCCATGACTTTGCGTCCGACGACGCGCTTCGCGTACTGCACCGGAATGCGGCGCTCGCTTCGCTCCACATACACGATAAACGCGACAATGAGAACCATGATGGCCACGAGCAAAATCATGGCCGGCGCAGTAAAGGCGCCCCAGGCATCGGTGCGAACTTTATCGATCAGGTCAGCGACACCACGCGGGAGGCCGACCACGATACCGGCGAAGATCAGCAAGGACATGCCGTTGCCGACGCCGCGCTCGGTAATTTGCTCGCCGAGCCACATGATGAACGCGCTGCCTGTGGTCAGAGTCAGCATGGTCATCAGGATGAAAGGAACGCCGGGGTTGACCACGAAATCCCCTGATTTTTCCAGACTGATGGCAATGCCGAGCGATTGAACCGCGCTCAAAATGACGGTGAGATATCGCGTCCACTGGGTGATTTTCTTGCGTCCCAGTTCGCCTTCCTTCTGCAACTTCGCCAGCGGCTCATAAACCACGGTCAAGAGCTGCAGAATGATCGACGCCGTGATATACGGCATGATCCCAAGGGCGAAAATGGTCAGGCGGCGCAGTTGGCCGCCGGAGAACAAATCGACGAAACCTAAGAACGTGCCTTTGTTCTGCTCGAAGAATTGTTGTAACTTGTCCGCATTTACACCGGGCGTGGGAATGTGCCCACCAAGCCGGTAAACCGCCAACAGCCCCAGCGTAAAGAGAATTCGCCTGCGCAGGTCGGGGATGCGAAATACGTTGGCTAATTTCTCAAGCATTACTGCAAGACCTCGAACTTGCCGCCCGCTTTGGTGATTTTTTCCTGGGCCGACTTGGAGAATTTGTGCGCGTGAATAGTGAGCGCAATCGAGAGCTCTCCGTCGCCCAGGATCTTCACTGGATGTTTGGTGCTGATGACACCAGCCTTCCGAAGCACTTCGGGAGTGATCGTGGTTTCACCGAGCCCGGCCAGCCTCTCCAGATTCACGATGTTGAATTCTTTGCGGAAGATGTTGGTGAAACCGCGCTTGGGCATGCGGCGATGGAGCGGCATCTGGCCGCCTTCAAAGCCACGCATCATGCGCGAACCGCTGCGCGAACGCTGGCCTTTGTGTCCGCGGGTCGAAGTTTTGCCCATGCCGGAACCCATACCGCGGCCGACGCGCTTCTTGCCGGAGTTCGCCTTCTTGGGTGCTCGAATATTCGACAGATTCATAATTGCTCGCTGTAGAGACGTAGCTAGCAGCGTCTCTACGGAAATTACAGGTGCACGATCTCGACCAGATGCGGAATCTTGGCCACCATTCCTCGAATGGCCGCGTTGTCCGGGCGCTCAATTACCTGGTTCAAGCGCGTGAAACCCAGACCCTTGACCACCAGCTTCTGTTTTGTTGGGGCGCAAATCGCGGAACGCACCCACTTTAAATGGATTTTTCCGCCGCCCGCATTCGATTTTTTTGCCGTCATTCCATCCGTCCTTACTACAACTCTTCTGCGGTCTTGCCGCGCATGGCGGCGACATCGGCTCGGTTCTTCAGCTTCTTCAGAGCATCAAACGTTGCCTTGATGACGTTGTGCGGATTTGTTGTCCCAATCGACTTGGTCAGCACGTTCTGAATCCCCGCCGAAGTCATGACCGCACGCACGGCGCCGCCGGCAATCACTCCAGTGCCTTCGGGCGCGGGCTTCAGAAGCACCATCCCCGATCCAAACCGTCCCAGCACGATGTGCGGGATGCTGGTTTGGGTGAGGTTGATCCGCATGAGATTCTTCTTCGCCGACTCGATTCCTTTACGGATGGCTTGGGGAACTTCCTTGGCTTTTCCGGAGCCGTATCCGACGACGGCAGAACTGGGATCTCCCACCACGACCAGAGCGGCAAAGGAAAGATTCTTGCCTCCTTTGACGACCTTGGTGACGCGGTTAATTGCCACTACCTGGTCTTTCAGTTGGTAGGACGCCGCATCGAGCTTTTTAATAATAGTTGGCATTCTTTGATTTCTTCTCTCCGCCGAGTTTTGCCCGGCTCGACCGGGTCAAGACCCGGCTCCACACAAATCTTAGAACTGCAGGCCGGCTTCGCGCGCGGCGTCCGCTAGGGCCTTCACTCGCCCGTGATAGATGTAGCCGCCGCGATCAAACACAACCTTGTTGATTCCCTTGGCCTTCGCGCGCTCGGCAATCAATTTGCCGACTTCCTTGGCTGAGGCCACGTTGCCGCCAGAGCGCCGTTCGCCTTTTTTGCCCTCTGCGGAATGCGCGAAGACTACAGTGTTACCCTGCTGATCGTCGATCAACTGCACGTAGATATGATTCAGCGAGCGGTAGACGTTCAGCCGCGGGCGCTCGGAAGTTCCGAGAATCTTTTTGCGGATGCGCTCGTGCACGTGTCGCCGGTTCGTGTTTTTCGATGTTCGCGTAAGCATAAATGTCCTTGGTCGTTCTTCACTAATTTCGGTTGGCCAAACGACTGACGGCCAACGACTAATTATTTCGCTCCGGTCTTGCCAACCTTCTTCTTCAAACGCTCGCCCGCATAACGCACACCTTTGTTCTTGTAAGGATCGGGTGGGCGCAGGCTGCGCATTTCCGCAGCGACCTGTCCGACTTTCTGGCGATCGATTCCGGTGACGCTCAGCTTGGTCTGCTTGGGATCGACGGTCGCTTCAATGCCAACCGGCAGCGGGTACTCGATCAGATGAGAATAACCCAGGCTGAACACAACCGTGTTCTTGCCCTTCATTTCGGCGCGATAGCCGATGCCGACGATTTCGAGGTCGCGGGTCCATCCCTTGGTGACGCCTTCGACGGCGTTGTTGACCAGGGCGCGTGCGAGGCCATGTACAGCCGCCTGCGAATCGTTTTCACGGATCGCAACCAGATTTCCGTCCTGCTGCTGGACTTTAATGCCGGCAGGCAGATGGGTGTCCAATTTGCCCTTCGGGCCCTGGACAGCAACATTGTCGCCTTCGATTTTGACCGTCACTCCCTTAGGGAGCGGGATCGGTTTTTTTCCAATTCGTGACATAGGTTCAGCTCTCAGCCTTTGCTGTAGAAATGTTGCCTGCAACGCCTCGAGAACGCAGCCAGCCGCGTCTCTACCAAACTTCGCAGAGCAACTCACCGCCCAGGCCCTGCTTGCGCGCCTGGCGTCCGGTCATCACGCCGCGGGGCGTAGTGAGAATATTGATGCCCATCCCGCCCAGTACGCGTGGGATCTCGGTACGCCGCACGTAGACACGGCAACCCGGCCGGGACACGCGGTTTACATTGGAGATTACTGCCTCGTTGTTGTTGGCATACTTCAGGTAGACACGCAGGATCTTGTGCCCTTCCTCTTCCGTTGCCTTGAAGTTCGAGATATAACCCTCTTCCTTCAGGATGCGGGCAATCTCCAGCTTCAGCTTGGAGGCAGGAATATCCACCTTCTGGTGCCGGGCGCTAATCGCATTGCGAATTCGCGTCAGCATATCTGCGACCGGATCGGTCAACCTCATGCGTTCCTTCTCCTCAATCGCCCGTTTGCTTCGGCCATTCTTGCTTTGCGCCGAAGAACCTGCGGCGACGTATTCCGCCTAGCCTCGGGAGCTAACGCCCGTGTCGCCAGGCACTCTTTACGGCGCGGCTAAAGCCGCGCCCTCACAACACCACTACCAGGACGACTTCGAAACTCCGGGGATCTCGCCACGCAACGCCAAGCCCCGAAAACACAAGCGGCAGATGCCGAACTTGCGCAGAAAAGCGCGCGGACGTCCGCAGATCTGGCAGCGGTTGTGCCGGCGCGTGGAGAACTTCGGCCGCTTTTCTTTGTTGTCGCGCGCCGTCTGAAACGTCTTTTGGATTTTCTTGTCCTTAACTCTCTTCGCTGTAGTCATGAAACCTTTCTTCTCATACGCAATCAATGACTCAACCAATTCCTACTTTCCTATGCCCGGAACGGCATGCCCAGATGACGCAGCAGAGCGCGCGATTGGTCGTCGCTGCGGGCTGTGGTCACAATCGTGACGTTCATGCCCTTCTGCTTGTCGACCTTGGCGTAATCAATCTCCGGAAAAATCAACTGGTCGTGCAAGCCGAGCGTGTAGTTGCCGCGGCCATCGAACGATTTTGTCGAAACTCCCTTGAAGTCGCGCACACGGGGCAGCACTACATTCACCAGCCGGTCGAAGAATTCATACATCCGGTCGCCGCGCAATGTGACCATGGCGCCGATCGCCTGCCCCTCGCGCACCTTGAAGGCCGCGATGGATTTCTTGGCCCGCGTGACCACCGGCTTCTGACCGGTAATCTGGCCGAGTTCATTGACGGCGGGATCGAGAATCTTCGCGTTCTGGGTGGCTTCACCGACACCCATGTTGACCACGATCTTGTGCAGATGCGGCACGGCCATGGGGTTCTTGAGATCGAATTCCTTCATCAGCGTGGGAGCAACTTCCTTCTGAAAGCGCGCCTTCAGTCGCGGCGTCTCTTTAGCACTATGTCGCGCGACTGCGGGAGCTTTTTGCTCTTCCTGCTGTCCACCCTTTTTTTCTTTTTTATCTTTTGCCATTGCTGCTTTGCCTTCTCTCACGGTTTCGGAGGATCTGTCAGCTCTCAGCCAAACAGTTGCCCTTCCGGTTCGTGAGCCTCTTCAAACCTTGTTCTTCTTGCTGACAGCTACTTGTCCAGCGTCGTTCCGCATTTCTTGCAGACGCGCACTTTCCGGTCGCCGCGGACTTCATGCCCGATGCGCACCGGTCCGCAAGTCCCGCAAACCAGCTGCACGTTCGACAGCGCGATCCGGCTCTCTTGCTCTGCGATGCCGCCCTTCACGTTGCGCTGCGGGTTGGGGCGCACGTGCTTCTTCACAATCATGACGTGCTCAACCAGAATCTTGTTGTCGTTCGGAAACACGCGCAGAACGCGGCCTTCCTTGCCTTTGTCACGGCCGGTGATCACCTTTACGGTGTCGTTCCGCCGGATATCGACTCGTTTATGTTCCGTACTCACTATTCTCATTTCAAACCCTTCCACTTACTTGCGGCAGAGACGTAGCCAGCTACGTCTCTACAGAACTTCTGGGGCCAGAGACACAATCTTTAAAAACTTCTTCTCGCGCAGTTCGCGCGCGACCGGCCCGAAAACGCGGGTTCCGACCGGCTCGCCAGCTTCGTTGATCAGCACGGCCGCATTCTCATCGAAGCGGATATAGGTGCCGTCGCGGCGGCCATACTCTTTGTGTGTGCGCACGATCACCGCTTTGACGACTGTTCCCTTTTTCACCTGACCGTCGGGAGAGGCTTCTTTCACGCTGGCAGTGACCACGTCACCGAGGCCGGCCCGCAGCCCGGTCGAACCGCCCAGAGGCAGAATGACCTGCAGTTTACGGGCGCCGGAGTTATCGGCGACCTCGAGCCAAGTTCTCATCATCACGGCCATAATTCACTCTCCCTCAAAGCTCTGCGCTTACTTAACAGCGCTTACGTTAACTTCGGCCGAAATTTCCGGCACCAGCGCGGTCTTGCGAACAATCTGTTTGAGACGCCAGCGCTTCAGCTTGGACAGCGGACGGGTCTCTTCCAGTCGGACCACATCGCCGACGCGAGCTTCGTTCTTTTCATCGTGGGCATAGAACTTCTTCGCTTTCGAAACCACGCGGCCATAGAACGCATGCGACTTCTTGCGCACGACCGAAACCACAATGGTCTTCTTCATGCGGTTCGAAACCACTTCGCCGACCACTTCCTTGCGCCGGCCCGCATCCGCTGGCTGACTCTGCTGTGTGCTTGTTTCTGGCATCACTTACTCTCCGTTTTGCCGGCGGCAAGTTCACGCTCACGGCCGATAGTCTTCACCCGTGCAATGTCGCGGCGCATGCCGCGAAGCTTCTTCAGGCTCTCGGTCTGGCCCATGTTGAGCTGGAACTTCAGCTTGAAGAGCTGATCGTTGAGATCGCGCTCCTGATGGCGAAGCTCATCGTCGGTCAAGTTGCGTATTTTTTCTGATTTCATAAAGCAATCTCAGTTCTCGTCGTCAACAAAATGTCAGTGCGCCGCTGATTCGCGCTTCACAAACCGAGTGCGCAAGGGCAGCTTGTGCGAAGCCAATCGCATCGCTTCGGATGCCTCCTGCGGCGTGACCCCTTCCATTTCGAAAAGAATCTTGCCGGGACGAACCACCGCGACCCAGTGATCGGGCGCGCCTTTGCCTTTTCCCATACGAGTTTCCGCCGGCTTCTTAGTCACGGGCTTGTCCGGGAAAAGTCGGATCCAGATTTTGCCGCCGCGCTTGACGAAACGCGTCATGGCCACGCGGCTGGCCTCGATCTGACGGTCGGTAATCCAACCCGGCTCGAGCACCTTCAATCCGAAATCTCCGAAAGCCAGCTCGCTGCCGCGCCAGGCTTTGCCGGTCATGCGTCCGCGCTGCTGCTTGCGGTACTTTACTTTCTTTGGCATCAACATAAGTTTGCTCTTTGCTTCTAGCTCTTACCCGAGACGTAGCAAGCTACGTCTCTGCAAGATTCCTTAGAATGCTCCCCCGACCTGTTGCGGCTCGCGTTTCTTTGCCGCCGGCAAAATCTCGCCTTTGTACACCCACACCTTCACGCCGATAACGCCGTAAGTAGTGCGTGCTTCGGTGAAACCGTAATCGATATCGGCACGTAGCGTGTGCAGCGGCAAACGTCCCTGCAGATACCATTCGGAGCGCGCGATTTCATTTCCGTTCAGACGTCCGCTCACCCGAACTTTGATTCCCTTGCATCCGAAGCGCAGCGCGGAGTCTACCGCCTTGCGCATGGCGCGCCGGAAGCCTACGCGCTTTTCCAGTTGCAGCGCGATCGACTCCGAAACCAACTGCGCATCCAGTTCCGGCTTGTGCACTTCCTGAATGTCGATATAAATCTCGCGGCCATTCATGCGCTTCTGCACATCCGCTTTGAGCTTGTCGATCTCAGCGCCTTTGCGTCCGATGATAATTCCCGGGCGTGCAGTTTTGATAATGACGCGCAGCTTGTTGCCCGGACGCTCGATCTCGATCGAGCTGACGCCCGCCGACTTGAGCTTGTCTTTCAGCTCGTTCTTCAGCCTAACGTCTTCCAGCAGCTGCTTGTCGTAATCCCGCTCGGCAAACCAACGCGACTTCCACGGCTTGGTGTAGCCGAGGCGAAAACCATAAGGATGAACTTTTTGTCCCATCGTCTCTCCTAACTACTCTGACGGATCCTATCGTGCTCCCGCAAACTTCTTCGCCGGCTTGGCCTTGCTTTTCCCCGCCGAGACTTTAGCTTTGCCCTTAGCTCTGGGCTTCGACGCTCCTGACGACGTGCCGCTCACTCTCTCCGCGCCAACAACATTGGCCAGCGCCTCGCCATTCTTGCCCCGCTCCGCCAGTTCGATCTCGATATGCGAGATGCGCCGCACGTAGTGATAGGCTCGGCCCATCGGCGCCGGACGTATGCGCTTCATCCGCGGCCCATCGTTGGCGACCGCCCGCTTCACGTATAGCTTGTCCACGTCGACGTCGATGCCTTTTTCAGAGCTTAAATAGTTGGCATTCTCCAGCGCCGAACGCAGCAACTTCTCAACCGTGGCCGCGACTCGCTTCTTGGTGAAGATCAGCGTGTTGAGCGCGTCCTCTACCCGGCGGCCTTTAATCAGATCCAACACCAGGCGAGCCTTTTGCGGCGAGACGCGCATGAAACGTGCTTGAGCTCGAAATTCCATCTTGCGTCTCCTTTATGACTTCGGCGCCGGGGCTGCCGGAGCCGCTCCCGCCGCTGGACTGGGAGCGCCCGGTCCACCCGGAACGCCAGCAGGCCTGGCTGCTGTCTCGGTCGCCGCCCGCATCGAGTGTCCCTTGAACTGGCGGGTGAAACTGAACTCGCCCAGCTTGTGGCCCACCAAATTCTCAGTGATGTACACCGGAATAAACTTCTTGCCATTGTGTACGGCGATAGTGTGGCCCACCATTTCCGGGACGATGGTTGAACGCCGCGACCAGGTGCGCAGCACCTTCTTCTCGTTGCGCGAATTCATGCCTTCCACGCGGGTTTGCAGGAAGCCATCCACGAACGGTCCTTTTTTTGTTGAACGTGCCATAAAGTTTAGCTCTCAGTTCGGAGATCCCTCGCTCCGCTCGGGATGACGCCGCTGGGCTCGGACGCCCAGCAAACGGCGTCATTTCTTGCCGCGCCGGTTAACGATAAATGCGTCCGTACGCTTGTTGTTTCGCGTCTTGTATCCGCGAGTCGGTTGGCCCCAAGGGGTCACCGGATGCCTGCCGCCAGAAGTCTTGCCTTCGCCGCCACCGTGCGGGTGATCCACTGGATTCATCGAAACGCCGCGATTGTGCGGCCGCTTGCCCAGCCATCGTGAACGTCCGGCTTTGCCGATGGTAACGTTTTCATGATCAAGATTGCCGACCTGGCCAATCGTCGCCATGCAGCCCTGGGCAACTTTGCGAATCTCGCCGGAAGGCAGTTTGACCAACGCGTACTCGCCTTCTTTGGCAACCAACTGGGCCGCACCGCCCGCCGAACGCACCATCTGCGCGCCCTTGCCCGGCTTCAACTCCACATTGTGGATGGTTGTGCCCGGAGGAATGTTGTGCAACGGCAGCGCGTTACCCACGAGAATATCGGCGTCCGGACCGCTCAGCACTTTTTGCCCAACCTTCAATCCGTCGGGCTGCAGGATGTAACGCTTCTCGCCATCGGCATAGCTCAGCAGAGCAATTCGCGCCGAGCGATTGGGATCGTATTCGATCGTGGCCACAGTCGCCGGAATACCGATCTTGTCACGCTTGAAATCAATGATGCGCAGCTTGCGCTTGTGACCGCCGCCAATAAACCGCATGGTGGTCTGGCCCGAATTACGCCGTCCGCCAGTCCGCGGCTTCGGTTCGAGCAGCGGCTTATGCGGCTGCGTGCTCGTAATATCGTCGTTGACCAGCGTGGTGCGATAACGCAACGTCTGGGTTGTCGGTCTGTAAGTCTTGATTGGCATAAATCAGCTCTTCGCTTCCCGCATTTAACTAGAGGTTCTGTGCATACTCCGGCATTTTTTCGCCCGCCTTCAGACGCACATACGCCTTCTTCCAATCCGGACGGTAGCCGGCAAACTTTCCCCGCCGACGTTCTTTTCCCGGGTAAAGCGCAGTGCGAACCGAATGTACCTTCACTTTGAAAATCCCCTGCACGGCTTCCTTGATTTCCGTTTTGGTCGCCGCCGTCGCCACTTGAAACACCAGAGTGTTCTGGTTTTCCTTGATAGCGAGACCTTTCTCGGTGATGACCGGACGTCGAAGAATCTGGTATGCGGATTTCATAATCAGGCTGACCTCCGCCGCTTTTTCATGTCGCGTCCGGCGTCGCGGAGAGCGCGAAGCTTTTTTCGGCGCCGCTCCTTTGCCTTCCGCCACCTTGTGCTGCCGCTTCGAAATCGAACTCTTCAGAGAAATCTGCAGCTTCTCGATCGCGGGCTGCGAAAAGATCGCCCGATCGTAACGCAGCAAATGATAAGGATGAACCTCGTTGCCGTTCACCAGTTCGACGCCATGAAGATTTCTCGAACTTAACGCCAGATTGCGGTTCTCATGCTTTGGAACCTCCACCAGTAGCGCGGTGCTATCGACTTTCAGCGCATCCAATGCCTCGCGGAATAGTTTGGACTTGGGTTCTTTCACATCAAATGCATTCACGATGATCAATTTGCCATCGGCAAATTTCGAAGCTAGCGCGGAACGCAACGCTCCCAATAACTTCTTGCGTGGAAAAGCGTAATCGTGACGAGTGTGGCTGCGGACCATGCACCGTGCCGCCATGCCGCCACAGCGGCGAACGAATCGAACCCACACGAGCCCGCCCAGTGCCCTTTTGTTTCCAAAGTTTCTTGCCGGCTCCGGAGACCAGTTTCTTGTTCTTGGTCGCGTGTGTTCCGGCCCGGCTGGGCGGCGCGATAATGTTTTACCGCCTCCCACAGCAGGTCCTCGTTCACCGCGCCAAAAACCTCGTCAGCCAATTCCAGGCTGCCAACTTTGGCTCCGCTCAGATTGTGAATGTCAATGCTTGCCATGATCTATCCTGATAACGTTCTGATTCCGTTAAGCCTTCTTGGCCGCGCGCTTGGCCGCTTTCAACGGGTCGACCGTCGCCGATCCTGCGAATCCACGCCGCTCTCTCGGTGGTTTCTTGGCTTTCGTAATTACCAGGTATCCGCCCTTGGGCCCGGGTACGCTGCCCTCGACCACCAATAATTGTCTTCTTTGTCCACGCCCAACACGCGCAAGTTGCGCACGGTTACGCGATCGACGCCCATGTGTCCCGACATGCGCATGCCCTTAAATACACGCGACGGAAACGCCGATGATCCAATCGATCCCGTAATCTGAAACATCGAACCATGCGACTTGGGACCGCCAGCAAAATGATGCCGCCGGACGACGCCCGAAAACCCACGTCCCTTGCTGATGCCGACGACATCCACAAACTTCTCGCCATCGAAAATGTCGACCAGCACGCGATCTCCTGCTTTTACCAGTCCATCGCCGTTCGCTTCTGCTTTCTCTTCGACTTCGATTGGAACCTCGCGCATGAACTTGACTGGCGGCAAATTGTTCTTGCCCAAGTGTCCGCGAGCCGGCTTGGTCAGCCGCGACTCTTTCACGAACTCGACTAGCCCGATTTGCGCGGCTACATATCCATCTTTCGTCTGCGTCTTGTGCTGCGTGATCACGCAGGGTCCAGCCTGCAGTACGGTCGCGGGATGAACATCGCCCTTGTCGTCAAAGAGCTGCGTCATGCCGACTTTTTTGCCTAAGATTCCGGTTACCTTTGCCATTTCTTTCTTCTCCGCCCAGCTTGGCTCAGTGGCTATTGGCTGGCGAGCGTTCGGGCTTACGCCCTCGCTCTTTGTGTCGTTCACTCGTTGGAATTTGCCAAAGACCGACGACGAATGACCAACGACTATTTGTGTTCCTTACCGAATGCCTTAATCTCGACATCCACGCCTGCGGGCAAATCGAGCTTCATCAGCGCGTCCACGGTTTGCGGCGTTGGATCCAGAATATCCAGCAGCCGTTTGTGGGTGCGGATCTCGAACTGCTCGCGCGACTTCTTGTCCACGTGCGGGGAACGCAACACGCAGTACTTGTTCTTGATCGTGGGCAATGGAATCGGGCCCGCGATTTGCGCCCCGGTGCGCTTGGCAGTTTCAACAATCTCACCCGTGGACTGATCCAGGATGCGATAGTCGTAAGCCTTCAGCCGAATGCGAATTTTTTCGTTTCCAATCACTATTGACTCTCGCTAACCCCTCCCGGCTGTCCGGGAAGAAAGAACTGGCGGCAAGCTGCAGGCCGCGATTTTTTTCTTAACGCTACTGCACGATCTCGCTGATGGTTCCTGCGCCGACCGTGTGGCCACCTTCGCGGATGGCGAAGCGCAAGCCTTTTTCCATCGCCACCGGCGTGATTAACTCAATTACCAGGCTCACATTGTCGCCCGGCATCACCATCTCGGTCGCTGCCGGCAAGCTCTGCTACGCCCGTCACGTCTGTCGTTCGCAGATAAAACTGCGGACGGTATCCCTTGAAGAATGGCGTGTGCCGTCCGCCTTCTTCTTTGGTCAGAATGTACACTTCCGCTTTGAACTTGGTGTGCGGAGTAATCGATCCCGCCTTTCGCCAACACCATGCCGCGCTCGACATCGTCTTTGCCAATGCCGCGCAAGCAGCAGGCCCGCGTTGTCTCCCGCCAGGCCTTCGTCCAATTGCTTCTTGAACATTTCGACGCCCGTCACGACCGTCTTGCGGGTGTCGCGGAAGCCCACAATTTCCACTTCCTCGCCGACTTTCACCTTGCCGCGCTCGATTCTTCCCGTCACCACCGTGCCGCGGCCCGAGATCGAGAAAATATCTTCAATCGGCATCAGGAACGGCTTGTCCAGTTCGCGCGCCGGCTGCGGAATGCTCTTGTCCACCGCCTCCATCAACGCGTCCACTTGCTTCTCCCACTTCGCTTCGCCGTTCAGCGCGCCCAACGCCGACAGCCGAATCACCGGCACATCGTCGCCCGGAAACTGATAGCTCTTCAGCAACTCGCGCACTTCGAGCTCAACCAGATCCAGCAACTCGGGATCGTCCACCGCGTCGCACTTATTCAACGCGACCACAATGTAAGGCACGCCGACCTGACGAGCGAGCAGCACGTGCTCACGCGTCTGCGGCATCGGACCATCGGTCGCCGCGACCACCAGAATCGCGCCATCCATCTGCGCCGCGCCCGTGATCATGTTCTTGATGTAATCCGCGTGGCCCGGGCAATCCACGTGCGCGTAGTGCCGGTTCGCCGTTTCGTACTCGACGTGCGCCGTCGCAATCGTGATGCCGCGCGCCTTTTCTTCCGGCGCGTTATCAATCAGTCAAACGACCGGAACACGATCTTCGGGTTGTGCTTCTGCAACACCTTGGTGATGGCCGCCGTCAGCGTGGTCTTGCCATGGTCAATGTGACCAATCGTCCCCACATTGCAGTGCGGCTTATTCCGATCAAATTTCTCTTTCGCCATTGCCTAGCTCCGTACTTTCTCTGTGAACTTTCTTCTAGCGAGGCGTAAACAGTGCCCCACTTTTATCTTTTAACCGTGCCCTGCACCCGGGCGATGATTTCTTCCGACACCGAGCGCGGGGCTTCTTCATACCGCGCGAAATGCATCGAGTACTCGGCGCGGCCCTGCGTGCTTGAACGCATATGGGTCGCGTAGCCGAACATCTCCGCCAGCGGCACGATCGCCTTGATCACCTGCGAGCCAGCGCGATGCTCCATACCCTCGATGCGTCCGCGGCGCGAACTCAGGTCGCCCATAATCACGCCTGCGTAATCTTCCGGCGTAACCACTTCGACCGACATTACCGGTTCGAGTAGCACCGGCGAAGCTTTGCGGGCAGCTTCTTTGAAGGCCATCGAACCGGCGATCTTGAACGCCATTTCGTTCGAATCGACGTCGTGATAGCTGCCGTCGTAAAGAGTGGCCTTTGACATCGACCATCTCGTACCCAGCCAGGACGCCGCCTTCCATCGCTTCTCGAATGCCCTGATCGATCGGCTTAATGAATTCCTTGGGCACGGAACCGCCGATGATATCGTTGACAAATTCGTAGCCCTTGCCTGGCTCCTGCGGCTCAAGCCGAATCTTGGCGTGGCCATATTGTCCGCGGCCGCCCGTCTGACGGATGTACTTACCCTCCGCTTCAGCTTTCTTGCGGATGGTTTCGCGGTAGGCCACCTGCGGCTTGCCGACGTTGGCTTCGACCTTATACTCGCGCATCATGCGATCGACGATGATCTCGAGATGCAACTCACCCATGCCGCTGATGATGGTCTGCCCGCTATCAGGGTCGGTGTGAACTTTGAAAGTCGGATCTTCCTGCGCAAGACGGCCCAGCGCCATACCCATCTTTTCCTGATCGGCTTTGGTCTTGGGCTCGACCGCAACCGAGATCACGGGAACCGCGAAGGTAATCGATTCCAGGGTGATGGGATGGGATTCGTCGCAAATCGTGTCGCCCGTGCTGACGTTTTTTAGACCAACCGCGGCGCAAATATCGCCCGCCAGAATCTCGCTGATGTCTTCGCGTTTGTTGGCGTGCATCTTGAGCAGGCGGCCAATGCGCTCGGTGCGTCGTCGGCCCGCGCAGAGCACGGAGTCTCCCGACTTAATCTGGCCGGAATAAACACGAATAAAGGTCAACTGGCCGACAAACGGATCGGCCATGATCTTGAAAGCCAGTGCGGAGAATGGCTCTTTATCGTCCGGGCTGACGCGTAATTTCCGCACCGTCGTCAGGATTCGTGCCTTTTACTTCGCCGGCATCCAGCGGCGAGGGCAGATAATCTACGACTGCGTCGAGCAGCGGCTGCACGCCTTTGTTCTTGAAAGCGGTGCCAACCACCACTGGAAACAGTTTCAGATCGATCGTCGACTTGCGTAGCGATGCCCGCAGCTCCTCGGCGGAAATCGCTTCGCCTTCCAGGAACTTGTGCAGGATTTCGTCGTCGTTTTCAGCGACAGTTTCGACCAACTGCGTATGGAACGCTTCCGCTTTTTTCTGCAGTTCGGCGGGAATCGGGCCCGTAATATACTCGGCGCCGATCGTGTCATCCTGCCAAATGATCGACTTCATTTCGATCAGGTCGACCACGCCTTTGAATTTATCTTCCTGGCCGATGGGAATCTGTATCGCGATCGGCTTGGCGTTCAGGCGTTTGCGGATGGTATCGACGGCATGTTCGAAGTCCGCGCCCATCTTGTCGATTTTGTTAATGAAGCAAATGCGCGGTACGCCGTACTTATCGGCCTGGCGCCAGACTTTTTCCGATTGCGGCTGCACGCCGTGGACGGCGTCGAACACCGCAACCGCGCCGTCGAGCACACGCAGCGACCGCTCGACTTCAGCCGTGAAATCCACGTGGCCGGGCGTATCGATAATATTGATGCGAATGTCGCGCCAGGAGCACGTGGTCGCGGCGGACGTAATGGTGATGCCGCGCTCCTGCTCCTGCTCCATCCAATCCATCGTAGCTGTGCCTTCATGGACCTCTCCGATGCGGTGCGTCTTTCCCGTATAGAAAAGGATGCGCTCCGTCGTAGTGGTCTTACCGGCATCGATGTGGGCCATAATGCCGATGTTCCTGCACCGTTCTAATGGGACTGTTCTGGGCACGACAATCTACTCTTTCTGGGGCTCTTGAAATCGCTGCTAGCTCAGCTAGCTAGTCGAAGCTTTCTTTTACCACCGATAGTGCGCGAAGGCTTTATTGGCCTCGGCCATACGGTGAACGTCTTCCTTCTTCTTGATGGCTGCGCCTTTTCCATTGGCGGCGTCCAGCAATTCATTGCTCAACTTGTCGATCATGCCTTTCTCGCCGCGTCCGCGGGAGTAGGCAATCAGCCAGCGAATCGCCAGCGACGTGCGGCGGTCGGCATTGACCTCGACCGGCACCTGATAGTTCGCGCCGCCTACGCGGCGGGTCTTGACTTCGAGCAGCGGCTTGGCATTTTCGACGGCCTTCGTGAACAGCTTCAGAGCTTCGTCGCCGCCGCCTTTCGCTTGCAGGCGGGTCAACGCCTCATAGAAGATGCCCTCTGCTGTGCTCTTCTTGCCTTGCCACATCATCGAGTTGACGAACTTCGTAACCAGATCCGAACCGTAAACCGGATCGGCTTCTACAGTCCGCTTGGGCGTATGTCCTTTTCTTGGCATTCAGCTCCTGCTCCTAAACTCTTGCTGCTTATCGCTTTGCCAACAACCAACGACAAACGATGTTCTTATGCTTTCGGGCGCTTGGCGCCGTACTTCGAACGACTTTGTTTCCGGCCTGCGACTCCAACCGCGTCCAATGTCCCGCGAACTACGTGATAGCGAACGCCTGGTAGATCCTTCACGCGGCCGCCGCGAATCAGCACGATCGAGTGCTCTTGCAGGTTGTGGCCGACGCCGGGGATATAGGTCGTGACTTCAATCCCGTTGGTCAAGCGCACGCGGGCAACCTTGCGCAGCGCCGAGTTCGGCTTCTTCGGCGTTTGCGTGTACACGCGGGTGCAGACACCGCGCTTTTGCGGACATCCCTGCAATGCCGGACTCGCCGTCTTATACCGGGGCCGCTTGCGGCCATCGCGCACTAATTGATTAAAAGTCGGCACTCTTTGCTGCTCCTTCGGCACGTCGGCTCGCGCGCCAATAAGGCGCGTCGACACACAGACGCCGCTTTGATTCTGCCCGTTTCAGGGTCTGGGTGGCGATCGGCCAACCATGCTTCTCACCACGCACAAATGCGATGAGAGATTTTCGGTTTCCCGTTCAGACTGATCAGCGACGACGGTGGCGCCAGGCCTGAATCAAAAACCCAGGAGGTGCTCCGTTTCGTCCGCTTTGCCCCGCATAGCCTTCCAAACAGGCGGAAGGTGCGCGCAGGGCATTTCAGCGAGGGCATCTTCGAAGTCGTTCTCGAAGACGATACATCTTTACAGCTTAGCCTCTTCCTTTGGGGTCTTTCGCGCACCGAAAACGCGCAGCGAATGAATCCACAGCCACAGGCAAGCCAGAATGAACTCGCGGAACCCTACAAATATAGCAACACTATTCACACATCGTCAACCATCGTTTGTTGCATCCCACGGAGAGAGCATTGCGAGTCTGCGAGTAGTCGCGCATCAGGCCTGCTCATCAATGCGCTTCTCGCACACTTTGCGGCGGTTCTTCGCGACCTCCGAGTTTTAAGCTTTTGGGGTCGTGTCGCATCAAAGTCTTAAAACGCGGAGGTCGCCGAGTATGGCCGCGGAGTGCGCAGAGGGTTGCGAACAGCACTCGGGATTTCGCCTGCAGGCTTAGACGCCCGCAAAACGGCTCAACTTGCTCAAAAGATTCGCAGCCTCTACACTGGGAATCTTTCACAGCGAATACATTCCTAGAGGCTTTGCTCGCCTCGTGCGCAACCGCGAGGGCGGGGAGGATGAATGGGTAGGTCCGGTATTGCACTTTTTGCGGTCTTTGGTGCTCTTCTCATTTTCCTGGTAGGTACTCTTCCCGGATGCAGCAGCGGTAGCGCCGTTCACACGGCAACCTACGCAGTTCCTGCAAGCCTCACCCTTACTCCCAACCCATACCTATCTCTCGAGATCGGCACCTACCAAGCCTTACAGCGACTGCTTTGAGTTCTACCAAGACGACCATCACCCAGCCGATTTCCTTCCAGTCGAGCAACACCGCGGTGGTCAACGTGGCCAACAACGGTCTCGCATGCGCCGGCAGTTGGGATTCGCTGAGCAACCCACAAATATGCACGCCAGGAGGAGTGGGCGTGGCCCAAGTAACGGCGTCCGCGCAGGGAGTAAGCAGCCCGACGACTACAGTTTTCGTTCACCAGCATGTCGACAAAGTCGCGGTAAGTTTACTCGTGCTCCCGAACCAACCGCCGCCGACGAATCCTTGCTTTCTCCGTTGGTCAAACCTCCAACTACCAGGCAACTGCGTACAGTAACGGCGTAGATATTACTTCCACGGTCGGCGTCTTCATCTGGCAAACTCTCGTCGCAAATGTGGCGACGCTGACCACGGCCGACAGTCTCTTGCTTCCCGGACAAGTCGAGGCGACCGCTAAAACCCCCGGCATCACTCCCCTTTTCGCCACTATCGGCAACATGAATAGCGTGCCAATATATTTCACAACTTGCCCGGTGCAGTCGATCTCTCTCGCCGTAACAACGTCCTCAAGCACTTCGAGAACGATCGCGCCGACCATCTTCGATACTCTGGGATTACAGATCACGGGAATTCCGCTGACCTGGAGTTCTTCCAACTCGGGTTCAGTAAGCGTGAGCGCGCGGCGTGGCAACCGGAGCTTCGAGTGGAGGCGGCTGCCACCATTGTCGCGTCTTGCACTCCACCCACTTGCAATATCGGTTTCGCTCCCTCCTTGCCGATCTATCCGGAGAATGTCGTGAACCTTGTCGTAGCCCCGACCGGAACGACGACTGGAACCGCCACTGTGTATGTAAGCAGCGACAGCTGTGGTACCACCGATGGGTGCTTCAACATGATCGCCCCCATCACTTCGCCAGCGAATACCGTGGGCAACTTCGTGGCGTTGGCCGCAACGCCAAACTCGCTGGTCTTTAATGGCCAAGGCAGCCTTGCATATCTGGGGACGAATTCTGTCGTTGCTAGGCAGCGTGGGTCTGGTCGGTGCTCGATGCCTCGTCGAATACGGTAGAACAATTCGCAGGGCTGCCCGGCAAAGTGCTGGCAGTTTCTCCCGACGGAAGCAAAGTCATCATTTCCGATACCTCACCGGCGGACGGACCCAACCACGTGTTCGTTTTTGACACAGCCACCAACACCAGTCCGACATTTCAAATTACTGGAGCAACCGCAGCCGCGTTTTCTCCGGACAGCCTGAAGGCGTACATCGTGGCAGGCAGTACTTTATATGTCTACTCGAAGCTCGATGGGCTGCGAACTATTGCGCTTGCCGCTCCCGCCAACGACGTATCCTTTCTTTCGGAGGGTGCTTTTGCCTACGTGGCCGGAGGCGCTGCCTCGGCGCTAAGCGTTTGGAGAACCTGTGACAATGGCCGCGCTGATACCGTCGCTGTCCCCGCCGTGCCAACTTTCATAACGACCCTTCCGGGCACCGCCAAATTGCTGCCTTCAGACACGCCCGCCACATTTCATATGTTGGCGGTGGACTCTCCGGCATCGACATCGTCAGCGTGAATACTGCACCCTCCGGTTGCACACCGGCTGTCGCGGATGGACCCGTTTCATCCTTCAGCCTCGGTCACGGTGATTTTGTTCCTAAGCAGCTAATCCTTTCGCAGGATGGAACCACCGCTTATATGATCACTTCGAATCTGAACAGCATCCTGGTGTTTAATATTCCTGGCCAGGCAGCCTCGGCCATTGCCTTGTCGGGAAATCCGATGCCACTGAGCGCCGCGCTCACGCCGGATGGCACACTGCTCTATCGTCGGCGCCAGCGACGGGACGGTTCACGTTGTGAGTACGGTCGCGGGCGGCGACATTCTGCAGATTCCGTTTCCCGAGGGCCTGTGTCAGGATTCGTCCGGGCGGCCATTTCCCATCACTTGCAATCCCGATCTGCTCGCGTTGAAGCCGTAGAAGGGCAGCGGTCTCGTCGATGGCTGATCGATCTCGCAGGTCAAAACGGCAAATTAATTTGGGACGGGGCCGGTCTTGGCCGGCGACGAATGACCGACGACCAACGACTTCTCACGCCTTTTCCAGTTCTCGGCCTACGCTGTCCAGCACTCCGTTGATGAAATTCACAGATTCAGGACTGGAAAACTTACGCGCGATCTCGAGGGCTTCGTTGATGACGACGGCGCGTGGCGTCGCGGGAAAGCTCATCAACTCAGCCACTGCCGAGCGCAGAACGTTGCGATCGACCGTGGCCATGCGGTCCATGCGCCAGTGCTCAGCGTGACGCTCGATCAATCCGTCGATCTCCGCGGTGCGGTCGGTTGCGGTGCGGAAGAGGTCTTCGGCGAATCCACGCACATCCTTCTCGATGGAATGGTGTTCGCGCCAGAACGTTCGCCGGACCTCCTCGGGAGTTTGCCGGCCCATGTCCGCCTGAAACAACATTTGCAGAACGAATTCGCGAGATTTCCGGCGCGTGCCCATGGGAGCTGATCAGCTTTCAGTTTACAGGAGATGGGATGTGGGCTCAGCGGGTGCGTTTTTTCGAACCAGCGGACAGCTTGGGCTTTCGGTTTTTTCTGACCGCTGAGAGCTGAGAGCTGACGACCAACGACGAGCGACCAACGACAGCCTCCGTCAGATTCGCCATTTCCACGGCTGCCAGGGCGGCTTCGAACCCCTTGTTCCCCATCTTCAGGCCGGCGCGGTCAATGGCCTGATCCAGCGTTTCGCAGGTAAGCACACCGAAAGCGTGGGGCACCCCAGTCTCCTGCGCCGATTGCCCGATGCCGCGTGCGACTTCATTGACGATGACATCGTAGTGTGCCGTGTCGCCGCGAAGAAGGCATCCTAGGCAGATAATGGCATCGTATTTCCTGGTTTCAGCCAGGGTGCGAGCTGCGGATGGAATTTCGAACGCGCCCGGCACGCGGATCACGTGAATGTCTTTGCGTTTCGCGCCACAGCGCGATAATCCATCGAACGCGCTTCGAAACAATCGATCCGTGATGAACTCGTTAAAGCGAGAGACGACAATGCCGAAGCGCTTGCCAGTGGCACTGAGATTGCCTTCAATCGTTTTGATCTGAACCGGAGACGATGGCAATTCTTGTTTGTGGTTGTCTTTCTCCGTGACTCCGTGCCTCCGTGGTGAAATAAGTTTCGATCGGTAGAAATTTGCGGCTGCGTTTACTTGCCTTTGAACTGCGGAGGACGCTTCTCCAGAAAGGCCGTAGTTCCTTCTTTCTTATCCTCCGAAGAGCAAGCAACGGCGAATAATACAGCTTCCAGATACAACCCCTCCGCTAATGTCATCTCCATGCCTTTGTTCACCGCTTCCATCGCGTACTGAACCGCGAGCGGAGCGTTGGCGATAATTTTTTGTGCAATGGCCTCGGCGCGGGGAATGAGATCGGCGATCGGGACGACTTCATTCACCAGTCCAATGCGATGCGCCTCCTGCGCGCCGATCATTTCACCGGCGAGGACAAGTTGCATCGCAATCCCCTTGCCGACCAGCCTTGGCAAGCGCTGGGTGCCGCCGTACCCCGGAATAATTCCGAGTTTCACCTCGGGCTGTCCGAGCTTCGCGTTCTCGCTGGCTAGGCGCATGGTGCAAGCCATTGCGATTTCGCATCCGCCGCCGAGCGCGAAGCCATTGATGCACGCGATGACCGGCTTGCCCAGGTTTTCGATCAGATTTAGCACGCTCTGCCCGCGGTGCGTGTACTCCTTGCCCGAGACCGCATCGTGCTTGGCCAATTCGGCAATGTCGGCGCCAGCGATGAAAGCTTTCTCGCCCGCGCCGGTCATAATGACCACGCGGATGCCGGTATCGTTTTTAACCTCGTGAAATGCCGCGCGCAGCTCTTCCATGGTCGCCATATTAAGCGCGTTCAGCACCTTGGGCCGGTTGATGGTTACGCAGGCAATCGCGCCTTTTTTTTCGAAGAGAATATTTTCGAAGTTCATAATGTTATCTTTCGATGAACCGCCAAAAACAGGCCAATCGACGTTCCCCTTTGCGCGAAAAGCGAATGCCCGATTCTGCTATAATTGTATAGCACGAGGTAAACCATGCTCGCTATACGCCTTCCCGAAAAAATCGAAAAACGGCTCGGGCGTCTGGCCAAACGCACAGGCCGTACCAAGACATATTACGCTCGCGAAGCTATCCTTCAATATCTGGATGATCTGGAAGACATCTACCTCGCGGAGAAGGAATTGGCAGCTATACGCTCGGGACGCAACCGACCCATTCCAATCGAGAAAATAATGCGGCGCTATGGCCTGGAAGGTTGAGATTTCACCGACAGCACTAAAACAACTGAGCAAGCTCGACAAGCCTGTCTCGCGAAGAATCTTAAAGTTCCTCCACGAACGTGTCGCAAAACTGGACGATCCGCGGACAATCGGAGGAAGACTCCAGGGGACCCTCAGCGAGTTCTGGAAATACCGCGTCGGAGATTACCGGCTCATCTGCTCCCTGGAAAACGATCGACTCGTGGTGCTGGTGCTTCGCATCGGCCACCGCGGGGAAATTTACCAACGTTAGCGACGATAGGTGTCTGCGCTGGCTTCATTCGGACCAAATGGTTTTCTCTGCATAGGTTTATTATGCTTTTTTACAGCTTATTCGGCTTCGGATTGTTCGGGTCGGAATAATCGTAAAATCCCTTTCCCGGTTTTCCGCCCGTACCAACCCGCCATGACCAGCGTTTCAACAGCGGCGGCGACGCGAAGCGCCGCTCTTTGAATTCGTCGTACATCACATGCGTGATGTAGTAGGTGGTTTCGAGGCCCGACGAAATCGAGCAGCGTAAACGGTCCCATGGGATAGCCGCAGCCCAGCTTCATGGCGTTATCGATGTCGTCGATCGAACCTACACCTTCTTCATAGGCACGGATGGCGTCGAGCAGATACGGCACCAGCAGCCGGTTCACGATGAATCCGGTTTTATCGCTGGTGCGCACCGGCACTTTGCCCAGCTTTTTTCCCGAACTCGTAGGCAGTTTCGTAAACTTCGTCAGCAGTCGCGATGGTGCGCACGACCTCGACCAACTTCATCAGCGGCACGGGATTGAAGAAATGCAATCCGATAAACCGCTCCGGGCGTTTGGTCGAAGTCAGAAGCTCGGTGATGGAAATGGATGAAGTGTTCGAAGCGAAGATGGCGTCTTTTTTCACAATGCCGTCGAGGGACGCGTACATCTTTTTCTTGTCCTCGACATTCTCGATGATGGCTTCGATCACGATGTCGCAGTCGGCGAGGTCTTGCTTGTTGGTCGTCCCTTTGAGACGCGCACGTATTTCGGCTTTCTGCTCGCGCCGTGATACCACCCTTCTCCGGAGGCCGCTCGGCGAACTTGGCCAGCGACTTTTCAATCCCGGCAAAGCCCTTGTCGAGAAACTTCTGCTCAACCTCGAGGACAGTCACATCGAATCCTGCCATCGCGCTCACTTGCGCGATGCCGGAACCCATCAGCCCACAACCCAGAACTCCAACTTTCCTTATTTCCATGATTGCTCCCTAAGAAAAGGTGGCCACGGATTCGTACGGATTTCGCCGGTAAATCTTTGATCCCTGTTTTGATCTGTGAAGATCCGTGCAAATCCGTGGCTAGTGCTTAATTCAAACTTTCCACCACCATCGCGATTCCCTGCCCGCCGCCGATGCAGGCTGTCGCCAAGCCATACTTCTTTTTCCGACGCCGCAATTCGTACAGTAACGTGATCACCAGCCGCGTTCCCGTCGCACCCAGCGGATGTCCCAACGCAATCGCTCCGCCATTGACATTGACTTTGTTGCGGTCGAGGCCAAGCTCTTTTTCGACCGCCAAATATTGCGCGGCGAAGGCTTCGTTCACTTCGATCAAGTCGATGTAATCCAGAGTCAGTCCGGCTTTCTGCAAAGCCAGCTTGGTCGCCGGCACCGGACCGCGGCCCATCAGCTTGGGCTCAACGCCGGCAATGCCCCAGCCCACGATTCGCCCCAACGGTTTCAATCCCCGTTTGCCCGCCTCTTCGAGCGACATCACTACAACCGCCGCAGCGCCATCCACGATACCGCTGGCGTTGCCCGCCGTGACGGTGCCAGTCTTGCCGAATGCCGGTTTCAGCTTGGCCAGACCTTCCATCGTGGTCTGCGGACGCCGATGATCGTCTTCACTGAACATCTCGCCGGATGGCTCACCCTTTGCGATCCTTGAGCGGAACCGGAACCAACTCTTCCTGCAGGCGGCCGTCTTTGTATGCGCCATCCGCCAATTGTTGCGAACGCAAGGCGAATTCATCCTGCGCCTGTCGCGTGACGCCCTGCTGCTCCCCGTAAAGTTCCGCAGTATTGGCCATATACAGTCCGCAATAGGTGTCGAGCAGCGCGACCATGAGCGAGTCTTCCAGCTTTCCGCCGGGAGCCAGAGTAAAACCGTCGCGCCCGCGGATTACGAAGGGCGCCTGCGACATGGCTTCCATGCCGCCCGCGAGCACGACATTCGCTTCGCCAAGCTGAACCATCTGGGCCGCATTCACAATGGATTGCATTCCCGATCCGCACAGACGATTCACGGTTAGAGCTGGCGTTTCGATTGGCAGACCGGCTCGCAGTCCGACATGGCGCGCACCGTACAGAGCGTCACCCGAAGTTTGCTGCGCGTTGCCAAACACAACGTGGTCGAATTCTTTCGGGTCCAGCCCAGCGCGGTCAATGGCGCCCTTACCCGCGATGGCCCCGAGTTCCTGAGCGGTAAAATCTTTCAGCTTGCCACAATAGCGTCCAAAGGGCGTGCGCGCCCCGCTCACAATTGCGATATCCCCTGGTTTCAACATTGGCTTCCTAGTTTTAGCTTCGAGTATGAATGCATGCGATCAGAAGAGTTCCGAGTGGACTAACCAAACTTGTTAGTTTAACAGCGAAGAAAGGAAGCAGTAAACCGGAGGCGATGAAGCTACAGAGCAGGGAGCGAGGAAGACCGAGCAGAAGGCGGGAACAGCTCTAATGTTTTTGGACGACTCGACGACTTACCAGTTCACTCTTACGCCACAGCAGCCGCAGCGTAAGACGCAGCCAGCGATACAATCTTTCCCCCGCCCTGCCCAATCGCGGTTTGCAACGATTGTTCAGCGCGATTGATCACCTCGGTGACGATGTCCACCGGATCGAACTCGCCGCGCACTACGGCCTCAGCAATTCCCGCACTGAACTGTACGGCCTCTTGTTTCTCCGGCATTCGGATTTGAGCCAGCAGTCGTTGCAATTTCTCCGCCGCCATGACGCCTTCTTTTTCGGGCGTTTCCCCGAGAACGATGGCGATGGCTGTAGTCTCGTAGCGGAACGCAAGATCGTTCTGCCGGATGTTGGCGGCAAAGAGCTGGCCAATCTGCTGCATCACGGCTTCGACGGCCGATTCGCCGAACTCTTTTACCATTGCAGCTTTTTCACCGAACTGCATGAGCAGAACCGTGAGCGGAGTGCTCTGCTGAGCGTTGCGCCGGGTTTCCGCCATGAGGAGATCGATGTAGGAAGCCCGTTTCAACAGACCGGAGCGTTCATCGGTCACAGAAAGATTCTTTACCAGGCGGCGAAGCCCGGCGTTATTCAGCGCGATCACAATCTGGTCGCTGATGGTTTTGAGGACCATGACATCATTTGAGCCCCAAGCGTGCGGCTTACTGTCCATCAGAAGAAGGACGCCAACATGTTCCGCTCCGTCGCTAAGAGGCAATGCCAGCAGCGAAGTAACGGCCAATTGCGATAGGGCCTCACGGATATTTTGCAGGTCAGGGCCAGTCTGAGTGTCAGCGATGGTTAGAGTACCGCCGCGGTTGATCGCCAGATCGTGCACGGTGGTTGCGATTTTCTCGAGCGACCGCGCTTCCCCGGGCTTGCTGGTTTCGCTGTAAAACTCCTTCACGCTGGTCGTGTGCAACCCGGGCTTCCGCATGGCGACCAAACACCGATTTACCTTCCATTGAGCTCCAATTTCTTTGGCTGCGGTCAACATCACCGCGTCGGCGTTGCTTTGGCGATAGAGCTTGCGGGTAATTTCCGCCACTCGCGCAAAACTGCTGACGTCCGCCGCTTCGCTGGATTGCGCCGGAACAGTTTGTGACGGCCGCGATTCAGGAGGTGCGGAGGCTACGACCGCCGGCGCCGGCCCTGACCCGGCATAATGCGGAATCAGTCCCGCCGTCATGTACAACTGTCGGAGGTCCTGGTTGCGCTCTTCCTCGCGCGGAAAAAGTTCTTGGATGCGTTGCAAACGCTCCACCGCTTTAGAGCGCATGCCGTATTGCACGAGAATTTCAGCCTGCAACATCAGGTCCTGAAGGGCGGCCGCGCCCAGCATTTTGTCCTGATCGGGAAGCGGCGCTGTACTGGCATCGGCCATGCTGGAAAAGCGCGAAGCGATCACCTTGAAGCGGTTGTCGTCAATCTTTCCACGCAGCATTTCCAGACGCTTCTGATGTCCGGGTTCGTACGCATCCACTTCAGCGGCGCGATCCAGCGAATCAGCAGCCTTCGCGTAGTTGCCGACACTGCAGTAGAGGTCAAACAGCTTTAGCAGAGTCTGGCAGTAGTCGCTCTCTCGATTGGAGGCATTAAACTGCTCGCCCATGAACTCGAGCATTTCAGGGGATGCGCGGTGCCGCGCTGCGATGTCCTGAATCATCCCAAGGAAGGCGCGACGATCACCCTTGCGGCGGTGATATTGCTCCAGCTTCCGTCCCAGAGCGACCGCTTCCGCGTCCTGCTGAGCATCGATGAAGAGCCCGATCAGGTTCGAAATCTCCTGCACCCGCGAGGAATTTTCCTCGAACAATTGCCACTGGATCGGCTCAGCATCGCTCAGGCGATTGGCCGCCTGCAGCGCCCTGGCGTAGGTGTCGCGCAACTCCTCAGAAGCAGAACCGGCATTGACTTGAGATTCGAGTACGAAAATGGCGGCGCCCGACTGCCCTTGCTCGATCAGGTTTTTGCTGTAGCCCAGGGCAATCTGAGGATCGGCAGGGTCTTCCGCGTAGGCGCGTTCCATCCATTGCGCTGCGTTCCCACCTGAAGCCTGGGTTAACTGCGCGATTTTGAGAAATGCGGCAGCGGCCGCTTTGCTCTCCCCGAGTTCGGATGAGAGTTCTCCCAGAAGCTGCAAGTGTTTCTCGCTGGAATCGAGGGTGAGAACCCGCTTCAAGGCCACAAGCGAGTCTTGTTTGCGTCCCTGTTTCTCCAACTCCTGAAAGACGCTTTCGTAGGTCTCGAGCGCCTGTTTGGGGTGGGACTTTTCCAGCAACTCGCCGAACCGGAGCTTCTGTTCCCAAGTGGGAGTAACGAAGCGAGCCAGCTTCTTATAAGTCAGGCTCGCGCGCGTGGCATCTCCCGCTTCGATCTGGCGCTCGTAGAGGTCGCCCAACAGCTTTACTGCTTGAGGAATGCGTTGCAGAGAAAGGCACAGATCGGCGGCCATTTGGCAAACCGTATCATTACCCGGTTCGGCGGCCAGAACCTGTAAATAGTCTTCCAGCGCCTCGGCGGTCTTGCCCTTTTGGAGAAGCTTCTCGGCCCGCTCCACGCGTTTTGTGATTTCAGCCCGGTCCATTCGCTTAACAGTGTCTGCCATGAGAGATAACGTCGCGCGGAGTAACCCATAGAAAGTCTAGGAGCAGGTTACCGGAGCGGGCAACGACGTAACGAACAAACCCGATTACTAAGGTCATAACCTGAATAACTCTTTGGGAAATAAGACCTTTCTGATATACGTCCCGGAATGCCCCTGGAAGATGGGACGAATCAGGAAAGCGGGCTGCGCCATCAACTCAGCGCTGGCCAAATGGCCATGGTCGCCGTGGGCGGCTCGATCGGGGTTGGCTTGTTGCTGGGTTCAGCCGCTGCCATGGAGATCGCCGGCCCAGCCGTCATCCTCAGCTTCGTTTTGGCAGGTTTTATCAGCTGGACCGTCACCATGGCGCTCGGCGAGTTGTCCAGCCTGCATCCTGGCGCCGGATCTTTTGGCCTGTATGCCGATCTCTACCTGAACCCGTGGGCTGGATTTATTTCGCGCGCGGGATATTGGGTCGCTATTTCCGTTTCCGTAGGCGCTAACCTGGTCGCATCCGCGACCTACATGCGCTATTGGTTTCCCACGGTTCCGGCCCTGGTATGGGTTGCGTTGTTCTCGCTGGTGTTGATCGTGATCAACCTTCGTAGTGTCGGGGACTATGGCCGCTTTGAATTCTGGTTCGCAATGGTGAAGCTTGCGACTATGGCAATGTTCATCGTGATCGGCGCGGCGCTGTTGACCGATGGACGCGTTGCTGCGCAATACACCGCGCAGGGAGGCTTCTTCCCCAAAGGCGCTTTCGCGCCTCTACTCGCGATGACCTTTGCGCTGTACACCTTCGGCGGGATCGAAATGGTGGCCATCACGACGGGCGAGTCTCGCTCCCCGGCGGAGATTCCCCGCGCCGTGAAGTTGACGTTTATCACTCTCGCCGTCGTTTACCTGGGTGCCATCGTGGTGCTCGTAGGAGTCATGCCGTGGAATCGCGTAGGCGTGACGGAGAGCCCGTTTGTCACCGTGTTTCGCACCGTCGGAATTCCAGCAGCCAGTAGTCTGATGAGCTTCGTAATCCTGACAGCTGCTCTCTCGGGCGCGAACGCAAATCTGTACTCCGCATCTCGCATGTTGTTCTCGCTGGCACGCGGAGGATGGGCGCCCGCCGCACTGGGACGGTTGAATGCAGCCGGATCGCCACAGTTCGCTCTGGTGGCGTCTTCTTACGGGATCATCGTGGCAGTCGTTCTGGAAATGTGGGTTCCGGGAAACGCCTTCGTGTACATTCTCAGCGGCGCATTGTTCGGCCTGATGCTCTCCTGGCTGGTATCACTCGCCGCACACATTGCCTGTCGGCGGCAGATGAGTTCGGACCAAGTGAAGGCGCTTGCCATGCGCTCGCCGGTCGGCGCATGGGGATCGATTCTAGGACTTACGCTAGTTACTGCTGCCATTTTGAAAACCTGGTGGGACTCGCGCGTCAGCTTGATCAGCGGGGTGTCCGCGTTGTTGCTGCTCACCGTCGCCTATATGTTCCTTAGGTCACGGAATGCCACCACCTGAGACGTTGCAAGCAACGCCTCAATAGTTCGTCCGCCGTCGAGATGCAGCTCTGCTACGTCTCCGTTTCGCATTCTGCCCACCTCCCCGCAGTACAATATCCTTATGACTGACGAACTGCTTCGCTACCGGTCTGAGTTTCCCATCCTCGAGCAGACCACCTACCTGATCAGCAATTCGCTGGGCGCCATGCCGCGCGGCGTTTACGACGCCATGAAAGGTTACGCCGATACCTGGGCCACCCGCGGCGTTCGCGCCTGGGAAGAACGATGGTGGATGCTGGCCGCCGAAGTCGGCGACGGGATTGGCGCGCTTATGAATGCGCCCAAAGGATCGGTCTCGACCCATCAGAATGTCACGACTTGCCAGGCCGTGGTCGCCTCCTGTTTCGATTTCTCCGGCAAGCGCAACAAGGTCGTCTACTCCGACATGAATTTTCCCTCGGTCATGTATTTCTGGGAGGCTCAGCGAGCCAACGGCGCGCGAGTTCAAATGGTGAAGACCGATGACGGAATCACTGTCCCGACCCAGCGCCTGCTCGATGCCATAGACGAACAGACTCTGCTGGTTCCGATCTCGCACGTAATTTTCCGGAGCGCATTCATCAATGACGCTAAGGCGATCATCGAAAAGGCCCATAAAGTCGGAGCCTATGTCGTGCTCGATACTTTTCAGTCGCTCGGCACTGTGCCCAGTGGACGTGCAGGCTCTCAATACTGATTTTGCCTGTGGTGGAGTCTTGAAATGGCTGTGCGGCGGTCCCGGCGTAGCCTACCTGTACGTGCGTCCAGACTTGGGCAAGAAGCTTGAGCCGAAATTTACTGGCTGGTTTGCGCATCAGGACTCGATGGCTTTCGAAACCGGTCCGATCCGCTACACCGATCCGCCGTTCCGTTTCATGAACGGCACTTCGCATGTTCCGTCGCTCGAAGCCTGCCGGCCAGGGCTGAAAATCATCACCGAAGTAGGAGTTCAGCGCATCCGCGAAAAATCAAAACGGCAGACGGCGCGGCTGATCGAATTAGTTGAAAAACAAGGCTGGCGGGTGAACAGCCCACGTGATCCGGAAAAACGCGGGGGAACCGTCTCCATCGATATGCCGGACTCGCAAGAAGTGTGCCGTGAATTGCTGAAGCGCGAGATCATGGTCGACTGGCGGCCGAAAGCCGGAGTCCGCATGTCCCCGCACTTCTACAACACTGATCAGGAGCTGGAATTCGCGATTAACGCAGCAGAAGAAATCCTGAAGGAACGCGCCGTCAGCCGCGCGATAGGACCAAGAATCATGTGCGGACGGGCGCCCTCGCCCGTCCCAGCCGAGCAAAGTTCCGCAGGCCTTTTGGTGGAAGAGCAACTTCGAAGATTCTATGGTCACAACTTCAGCTCCCAAGTCTCCGCCACGAGATCCATGCCCCCAGCTGTGGTGTTTCTTCTTCGCAACCAAACGGAATCCGGCCCTCTCGTAGATACCTCGCGCAGCATGAAGCGAACTCTGCGTCCACAAAGTGATTTTTCTGTAGCCAACCTGCCGCGCGAATCGCACGCATTCTTCCACCAATCGCTTCCCGATCCCAAATCCACGAGCGCTTGGTTCAACCAGAAGCAGCCGCAATTTAGCGATGGTCTTGGAGTGTTTCACCAGAAATACAGAGCCGACGATCTCTCCATCCTTCTCGGCGATCCAACAACGCTCCCGCTTGGGATCAAAATTCTGAATGAACTTCGCGACAATCTCCGCCACTAACGCCTCAAAATGCTCGTCGTAGCGATATTCCTGGGCATAAAGCGCTCCGTGCCGATGAACCACCCAACCCATGTCTCCCGGTTGGTGGGTGCGAAGAATGTAAGAGGGCGTTCGTGTGGACTGCGTGCCGAGCAGATTCTCAATGGTGCCCATGGCATCGATGAGGCGGTCTTGCTCCGCGCCGGACAGGCCGCTTAGAATCGCTCCAACTTCTTCCCGAGAGCGAGCATCGAGCGGGGCCAGAGCCTTCTGCCCATGCGCGGTTAGCGACAACAAGCTTTGGCGGGCATCCGCGTCGCAAGGCTTTTTGTTGAGCCAGCCGCGTTTTTCAAAACCAGTGAGGATTCGGCTCAGGTAGCCCGCGTCCAAACCTAAAGCAGTGCTGAGTTCGGTCGCAGTCAACTTCTCGCCATGGGCAATCTCATACAGAACTCGTACTTCGGTCAGGGAAAACGGGCTCCTGTACGGCCTTTCCCGCAAGACCCCGATCTGTCGAGTGTAGAAGCGGTTGAAGCGCCGTACGGCCGCAACGCGTTGATCGAGATGATTTATTAAATTCATATAGTTGCCTAAGTCAATTATATTAGTTGCTGAAGTCATTTAAAACAAGATTAAACGTACCCTCCACTCGAATGCACGATTTTCGGAGTGTCGGCACCCAAACCATCGCGGAACACGCGCATTACCAACGTAAGCCGTTCTTGCCGTTTTTTGCTACGACCTGATTTTTGCCGTCGACTATGCTCGGAACGACACACCTGCCTTTGCATAGGTGTCGAGACAATTCCGTGATCTCGCTGCTGGCAATGCTTTCGCACTTCAAGAAACGATGGCGTCGCCATCGCCGTTATCGGCGCCTTTGCCGGCGTGTATGTTTTCTATCGCGGATTCCGTCTATTGCAACGCAAGCGTCTGATTCTGAACACACCCGTTTCAAAAGTCCGCAGCGCCGCGATGGGCCTGGTGGAAATCAACGGCCTCGCCGTCGGTCCCTTTACAATGACGGCGCCTATTACCGGCGTCCCTTGTTACTACTTCCACAGCACTGCATGGCAATGGCAGCAACGGGGCAAGAACAGTCAATGGGTTAAAGTCGCCGAGGAGCGCATGCATGTTCCCTTTTTTCTCGACGACAATACTGGACGCGTGCTGGTCGACCCCCAAGGCGCCGAGATGGACATCCATCGCGACTTCCACGATGAATTCAGCACCTCGCTTTTTTCCAGCACGATGGAGATTCCTTTCAACATTTCCAGCTTTCTTGCACGCCACGGGGTTTCCGCCGATAAGAAAATCAAGGTCGATGAATATTGCATCAAGCCGAAAAACTCGCTCTTCATCCTGGGAACGTTGGCACACAATCCTGGTCTGAGTGTCAGTGCAACGCCGGTTCTCAGCCTGAGTGCCGAGCAGAGCGCGCTGTCGTTTCACATACCGTCTGTTTCAAACTTGTCCGCTCAAACCGAAGTGACCACTGCGGGAAAAGTGCTGTTTTCCGCGTTCAAGGGTCCGTCTGATACCCATTTATTGGGAGCCAAACCTTCCGCCCAAGTTTCTGACCCGGCAGAGCAGCAAAAGATCACCGCAGCCCTGATGAAAGCGGGCATCACGAATCCAGCCGCTTGGGCTGCCGCGGGTCTGAGTACCGCTGTCGTCGCGACTCCGGCTTCCGCATCGGCGGGCGGAGGAACTGCAGCGGCTCCGGCGCTCGAGCAATTCGACCTGCATCCCCCGGTCGTACTGATGAAGGGCACGCACAATAAGGCATTTTTCATTTCGTGGCACAGTCAGCGCGATGTAGTGAGCTCGCTTAGCTGGAAATCCACACTGATGATCTGGGGAGGGCCCGCGCTTACCCTGTTGTGCGTCTACATTGTGGCTGCGCGGCTCGACTGGCTGTAGAGAAATCGGAGAAAGAAAACAATATGGACACTATCGTCACACTTGCATTCCTGTTTGCGATCTTCGGCTTAATTGCGTACGTGGTCACGATCTTCAACGGCTTGATCGCGTTGAAAAACGACATCGCGAAAGCCTGGTCCAACATCGATATTCTGCTCAAGCAGCGGCACGACGAACTCTCCAAGCTGCTCGACGTGTGCAAGGGTTACATGGACTACGAGCGCGACACCCTGCAGAAGATCACGCAGGCCCGGAGCCTGTACCAGCAAGCCGTGAGCGTCGATCAAAAGGCGCAGGCCGATCAAAGCATGACATCGGCGCTGCGCGGCTTTTTTGCCGTTGCCGAGAACTATCCTCAACTGAAGGCCAACGATAACTTCATGCGACTGCAAACTCGAATCATAGAATTGGAAAGCGAGATCGCCGACCGTCGCGAGTTTTACAACGACTCGGTGAATACATTCAACATCCGCATCCAGCAGATGCCCGACACTTTCGTGGCCAGCTTTATGAGCCTGACTCCGCAACCAATGTTCAAAGTAGAAGAAGCCGACAAGGCCGACGTCCCCATGACCTTCAGCGCCGCAAAATAGACATCTAAAGCCGGCAGCCCGAAGCCAGGTTGCAGGTCACCAGCCTTCACACCTGCGTAACCTCCACAAGCAAACCATCTCAATTTAGAATTACTCCGTGAGCAACGCCGTTCGCATTGGCATTCTTGGCGACTTCGACCCCGGATCGCGGGGCTACAACGCGATCAATGATTCGTTACAACATGCCGCCGCCAAGCTGCAAATCAAGCTCGATTCGCAATGGATCGCAACTCCCTCCGTTCTCGCCCTCGACGCCAAGAAAATGCTGGAAAGCCTGGACGGAATCTGGGCCGCGCCCGGCAGTCCATTCAAGAGCTTCGACGGGATGCTGAAAGGAATCGAGTTCGCGCGCCGCCGCGACTGGCCTTTTCTCGGAACCTGCGCGGGCTTTCAGTACGCGCTCATCGAATGCGCCCGCAATGTGTTGGGCATCAAGGATGCGGACACAGCTGAGAACAATTCGGGATCCAAAAATATCATCATTTACCCCGTGGCCTGCGCCGTTTCCAGACCGTAAGAAAGACGCGCCCAAACTGTCCGGCGCGATTCCCGAAATCCGCTTGCGGCCCGGATCTTACCTTCAATCTTTCTATACCCAGGACACCGCCACGGAGGAGTTCTTCTGCAATTTCGAAGTCAATCCCGACTACGAATGGGCTGCCATGGAAGCCGGATTTCCCGTCGTAGCCCGTGGAACCAAAGGTGAAATTCGCGCCATCGAATCGCCCACTCACCGCTTTTATATCGCCACCTTGTTTCAGCCACAGCTTTCTTCCAAGACTGGGAAACCGCATCCTCTGGTGCTGGCATTTGTGCAAGCCGCCGCCGACTGGGGACGAAAAAAGCTGGACGACAGCGTGCTGGAATAGATCCCTAGGGACCAAAAGTGTGGGAACACTTGCACTCGGCTGCCCATGCAACCGGAACTCGAATTCATGGACGACGAAACAACACGATCCATCCGCGAAAGCTACGATCGACTTGCCGAGGAGTACACGCGACGAATTGCCGATGAACTCCAGCACAAGCCGCTCGATCGCGAACTGCTAGACCGCTTTACCAAACAGACCAGAGGACGAGGCGATGTATGCGACATGGGATGTGGTCCAGGCCATGTCGCGCGCTACTTACGCGATGCCGGGGCGTCCGTCTTTGGCCTCGATCTTTCGCCCGGCATGTTGGGGCAGGCTCGAAAGCTGAATCCCGACATCTCCTTTCGCGAAGGAAATATGTTGTCACTCGATATTCCCGAGGGAGCCCTCGCCGGCGTTACAGCCTTTTATGCCATCGTGAATATTCCTAGACAGGCATTACCGCTGGTGTTCCGTGAAATTTGGCGCGTGCTGAAATCTCGCGGACTCCTGCTACTCGCTTTTCACATTGGCAACGAAGTGCTTCACGAGGATGAACTGTGGGGGCAGAAGATCTCGATGGATTTCTTGCTTTTTCAGCCTTCAGAAATCAGGCTCGATCTCGAAAAAGCCGGGTTCAACATCGAGGAAATTGTCGAACGCGAACCGTATCCAGACGTTGAATACCCGAGTCGAAGGGCGTATATCTTCGCCCGAAAGGCCTGATTCTAATCCGTCAGACCGCAATCAACTCAAACGCCGGATAACTCTGCACCAGCGGCACGAATGCTTCCGGCGGCGAACCCGCGGCCACTGGAAAATACCGTCTGCACTTCGCGCTTGAAACTGTCTAGATAAGCTTTCAAAATCCCCGGCTTGTCTGCGTCCGGAATTGTCCGCAGGTGAAACCTCAGTCTCGTCTTTCCCCTCTTCAGCGTCACCTCTCCCGCTGCTTCTGCATTGCGAACCCACTGCGTCCGTCCCCGCGGGGCCACCAGGAACCGCTTGCCTCCGAGTTCCAACAGATCGATTGGCGTGGAGTAAATCTTTCCGCTCTTGCGGCCGCGCACTTGCAGCAGATAGTTGTGGGAAAAACCTAGGCCAAGGCCGACGAGGAATCCGAAGGCCCGGTTGAATGCACGCTCAACAGCCGTAGGTGCTCGGAATTCAGGTAGCGTAGAGATCATGTTGAATTCACCTTAGCCGAGAAATAGCCGATTAGGCGTCACGGCGCAAAGCGCCTTCCTTCGTCGGGCTAATGAATGAGATGTCGCGTTACCCTCAGCCGACGTTCCCCACACTCTGAAATTCCCACCGGGCCTTCGGTAGCGTATAAGACATTAAAAACAAATGATCTAGCTATCCGACGGTGAGATAGACCCATCAACTACTATCATCCCCGTTTTCAATGGTTTGAGCACTCACCAATAAGTCACCTGCAATTCACCTCCAGTCTATTGCCTGTCGTTTGGCAATGAGAGACAGTGGCGGCATTGCGGAGAGCGACAAATTCATGAGGCCGCTGCCAGACCTACCGGACTGACACTTTCCGCTGCATTTCGCGCCTGAAAGCAGAGCCGGTTCTGGAGCCTCCGGATCGGACTAGAGGTACGTCCGCGGCGCGGCCGATGTAACGAAAATTAGGCTGGCGACACTATGCACTCAAAAGCAGGTAAGTGAATTCAGCGGGCTCAGAGGCGTTGGCGTGACGCGACCGCGGTCGTGCCGTTCCCGAAAAAGACGCTGATTTCCCGGACGCAACGCCATCAAGCAAAAGGGAGGCTGGATGTTTCGCATCACGGCATACATATTTGGATTTCTTCTCCTCACTCGCTCTGTCGCGCCCATTACTAACCAACAACCAATAGTTTTACTCTCAGGAGGCTTAAAATGACGTTCCGTTTGTTTGTTTTAGCTACTTTCCTCGCGTGTGCCTTGACCCTGGTCTGCCCTGTCGTCGCCGGTGCCCAAGCTGGGAGCTCTACGGTTACGACCACAATTCTGCACCCCAACGGGCCCGAAGCTTTCTCACGCGTGGCTCCATTAACTCTGGAACAGCACGAAATGCTGGACGAAAAACTCGAGAAGCTGCATGAGGCTATGGTCCAAAAGAAAGGCACTGTGCCACTGGGCCCGCAAGCCTCCGTACCGACGAACAATCGCGAAACAAAGCCGGCGGCGGCCTTCACCGACCTTGAAGGCCCTAATCCTGCCCCGAGCGCTTTCTACATTGGCATCAAGAAACCGTACTCGATCGTCGGGGATGGCGAGTCCACCACGGCGGAACCTTCGATTGCCCAAAGCGGAGAGAATTGGGTCGTGACCCAAAACTGGTCGAGGGGCTACACCAATAATCACGGGCTCAATTTCACAGGGATCCCTGACGACTCTGGCCCGAGTGATGCGCCGTTCTTCTGCTGCGACCAGGACGCTGTCCATGATCACGGCAGGGACGTGTCCGTCTGGTCGGAATTGTTCACCGATAGCGGATTAACCACCGGAGTGATAAGGCTGCACGTCCGTGCCGCTAACAACCTCTCCGACGCATGCACCTACGACCTCAACGGCGGAACCGGAGTACTGTTCGACTACCCGCATCTGGGTTTGGGTAACAATTTCATATACATAACGGCCAACGGCATCACTAACGGCAGTTGGAGCGGCGCGATTGTATGGCGCTACAACCTTGACCAATTGGCGGCCTGCCAGAGTATCGGCGGGAATGTCTTCACTTGGACCGGGAGCGTCGGCCAGGTAGTTTGGACTCCCGCTCGAGCCACAACTGATACCATGTATCTGGTAACGGTAGAGAACGGCAGCCAGAATCGCTATTTCTGGTGGCCGGAAAACTCGAATAGCATCTTCTGGACGGTATTAAACGTGGGCTCGTCAGTCTACGGCGCCGCCACCTGCAACGGGGGGACCAGCAACAGCAACTGGCTGGCCTTTGGCCTGTCCACAAGTTCTCTCGGATTTCAGATACGGTCTGCGGTGGGCCAGGATGGCACCGCCGGTGTACCCACGCAATATCTCGCAAGCTATTACTCGGTCGCACCGAACGGTTCGGGGCGTCCGCAGGCATATGTCGCAGGCACCATTGTCCGAACCTCCGACATGACCCTGCTGAACACGGCTGACATCTTTAACGGGAGCACCTGCTTCTCTTACCCGGATGTCAGCGCCAATTCCCGTGGCGACCTGGGACTGATCATCGGTTTCGGCAGCTCCTCCACCGGCGGCGGGCCCGCCCAGTCCTACGTGGCCATCTCGGATGACTACAGCCGGGGAAGCGAGCGTGGATATTTCCAGAGCGTCTACGAGTGCGCGAGCGCTACCGATAACCCGACGCGATGGGGAGATTACCTCACCGCCAGAGTCCAGGAACCGGTCGATGTCGTGTTTACTTCAACTGGATTTGGCGACGTGAACGGAGTCGGGAAAGTACACGTTTGCGAATTTATGCGGGGACGGTACTACCAAGCATACATAGACCGCAGATGGAAATAAGTTGGTTCTGACCGAACTACAATTGAGGCCCTGGCTTGATGCCGCGAATCTGCGGCGCAAGCCAGGCATTTTTTCATGAAGTGCAGACCCTATTGTTGGACCGCCGTGTTTTTCCTAACCGCGGTAATCGCGTCCCCTGCTCAAGTAGCTCCCACCAGCCAATCGCCCCAACATGCGCCGACACTAAGCTCGACGGTACAGCCTCAAGTCGAGAGTAACGCTCTCGGACCCGATCTGCCGCTGAGTTCGGTGCCCACGAAGGTTGTCAGCGTACGGTTCGTAGTCGACCATCGCTCCGCATTGAATCAGCACACCGTTCGGGTGCGAGGGATCATAGCTGCTGCGCTGCTTGGGGACGCGGCTTGCCCGCCAGACCGAGGCATGTGCATGGCGCCCAGTATCGTTTTAGCCGAATCCGAACCCAGCAAGAACCGACCTGCGTGCTCGGTTAGGATCTTGATGCCCAAAGAATCAAACCCGCAAGATTATCCAATCGGAAAGGCAGTAGAGTTGCGGGCGACCATCGACGGACAAAAGACAGGGGTAGTGCTGACCAAGGTGGATTGACGCGTCCATGGCGGACCCGGAACTGGGCCACGTTTCGCTCGAAGGCTTGGGGGTGAGGAAGTTCACGTGCTTCTCGCCCCCATCGTCCTTTATTCTGATTTGCCGATCTCAAGCTCGGGCTACGCCGTACTAATCCCAACTCTCGTCGGGAAGGACTGGATCTGCAGTCGCACTGTTGGAAGCGGTTCCACTGAAGCCGAGAACAGATGTGTCTCCATCAACAGTGTATTTGACCTTGCATCCCGGCCCGGTAGCAGTCTTCGCCGCCGTCAGTTTCTGCGGAGACGGTGCAAAGGTCGTGGGATGCTTCAGCACCGCGGTCGTCCAACTGCCTGCCTTCAGATAATTAGCATCGGTGACCATCACACTGAACCCCTCGACTTTACCCGCGATGATCAGAGTAAAGGTGTCGGCGGTACTCGTCAGATTGATGACCATCTTCGATGGCGACTTGGTCGAGAATTTGGTGCTTCCAGCGGTAACCGTGATCGCGCCCGCGGGAAGCGTGTAGGTGGCGGAGGTCGCGGTGTGTTTCGTGGGATTCAGAGACTCGCTTGCCATAATCTTGACCGTCCCGTTTTTCCCATCGAGACCAAGCGGGTCTGAGCCTGACAGAATCGGACCAATCGTGCCTTTAACGGTAATGGTAAGCGTATGGGTTGCTGGGACTACCGCTGTATCGATTTCAGCCGTTTGAGCCCAGACGGCGCAACCGAGCACAATCACGGCAGCAAACACCCAGGCGAACTTATGCCTCGACTTGGATAACATTGGAATTCTCCTTCTTCGACGAATGCACGGAACGGGGGGCTTCCGTGGAGCCTAGGAAAGCTACCACGGTATTACCGCGGACTCAACCGAAAAATGGAGGAAGGCTCTATCGTTTACTGAGAACCGAGAGCTGACAACTTTGAACTGGGATGCTAAATCCAAGTACCTTAGTATTTTCGCCAAGATGCCTGGCCGCGAAAGCAAGTCCTTCGGAAGTGACATTTTAGTTCTCTAACAGCGCGTGGTTAACGATAGCTTGGTAAAATCTGTGAACACTTTCTAGGATTGAACTCAAATGCGACTGGTCACTTTTGAAGACGGCGTACAACGGAACCGCATCGGCGCTGTGACGGACGATGGTCGATTTGTCGACCTGCACTCCGCTTGCGCGCTCTATCTGCGAGACGTCGAAAACGAAAGTGCCTTCGAGCGTCTTGCGGAAGCCCTGGTCCCCCCGAACATGCTCTCCCTGTTCGAAGGTGGCGACACCAGCCTCGAAGCTGCCCACAAAGCCTTCGACTACGCGCTGCGGAACGACGGCGCGACCGGTCCGCGAGGCGAGACGATCTTTTACTCCGCTGCCGAAGTCAAACTCAAGGCGCCAATCATTCCCCGCAAGTTCTTTCACACCGCTGGCAACTTCCGTGAGCACCACGAAGAAGCCACCAAGGCCGGATTTTCCCATCCCGTGATGCCTTGGATCGTCTTCTTTCAGAACGTCGACGCCATTATCGGGCATGATGAGCCGGTGATTTATCCTGAGCATCTCACCCAGGAACTGGATTACGAACTCGAGCTCGCCGTCGTTTTGAAAAAGGGTGGTAAGCATTTTTCTCCAGAAGAGGCAGCCGGACACGTTGGCGGCTATGTCATTTTCAACGACATCACCGCTCGCGACATTCAGCGGCGTGAGATGAAATCCGGCGTATTCAGCTTCTGCAAGGGCATCGACAGTTTCTGCCCCCTCGGCCCTTGGATCGTAACCGCGGACGAGATCCCCAACCCGCACAATCTCGCGATGGAGCTGCGCGTCAATGGTGAATCGCGGCAGCGTTCGCATTCCAGCAAAATGTCAGTCAAGATTCCAGAGATTCTCTCGCATTATTCGCCGATGGGTTACAGCGCAGGCGACGTAGTTTCGACCGGCACAGTTTCCGGAGTGGCCGCCTTCAGTGGGGATCCAAAGGCCTGGTACCTGAAACCGGGAGACGTCATGGAATGCGAAATCGAAAACATCGGCATCCTGCGAAACCGCGTGATCTCGTGGGAAGAAGCCTACGGCCAAAAGCCTGCAGCACTGGCCACGCAGGAAGCGCTGAAGTGAGACATCGATTAGTTGAGTAATTTTGTAATTGCGTAATTGCAGAATTGCGCAATTTAAATTCAAAGCTCGTGTTTTTCAGTTATTAAATTACCCAATTGCAAGAGTTGCCCAATGTTTCTCTGTGTCTCTGTGTCTCTGTGGTGAACGAATACGAAATGACGAACAAATTCCAAAATCTGGGTCAGCGAACTGAACGCGCGCCCGGAAATCCGCGACGCGTTTCCCCGTACCAAGATTCAGCTTCTACGACACCACGTTGCGCGACGGCGAACAGACCGTCGGCGTCGTCTTTTCGCCCGAACAGAAATTAGAAATCGCCCGCAAACTCGACGAGCTGGGCGTGAGCCGCATCGAAGCCGGCTTCCCGCGCGTTTCCCCGGACGATGCGGAAGCGATTCAGTTGATGCAGAAGGCAAACTTGAAAGCCGAGCTATGGGGATTCTCCCGTGCGGTGAAAGGAGACATTGACGAACTCGTGCGATTGGGTCTGCGCGCCTCCGTCATCGAGGCCCCGACCAGCGACATCAAACTGAAGGCATACGGAATGACCCGTGAAGACGTGTTGCGCCGCGTAGTAGACGCGATTTCGCATCGCAAAGCAAAACGGAATTAGAACTGCGTTTTTCGCAGTCGACGGCACCCGCACCGACCTCGGGTTCCTGAAGACAATTTATCTAGCCGCTCTTGCGGCAGGCGCTGCTGAAATCGTCGTCGTTGACACTATCGGCGCATGCGGCCCCGAAGCCATCGAATTTCTGATTCGCGAAGTATGCCGCTGGGTCGGCCCGAGCATTCCGGTTCACTACCACGGGCACAACGACTTTGGTATGGCGACCGCTTGCGCCGTCGCCGCCGTCCGTGCCGGAGCCACATGGATCCAGGGCACGATCAACGGCATGGGCGAACGCGCCGGAAACGCCGACATCTGCGAAATCGCGTTAGCGCTGCGCTGTTTGTACGACGTCCCGGTCGGCTTGGACTTAACGAAAGTCCGCGAGGTTTCAGATGCAGTTTCCAAGTCCTCTGGCTATGCGCTGGACGCTTGGAAGCCGCTGGTCGGGGAAAATCTGTTTCATACGTGAGAGCGGTGCAGTCGCAACCCAGTTTCACATCCCTGAAGCCATCGAACCTTATTCTGCAGAACTAGTGAACGCTCGCCGCCGCATCGTGCTAGGGAAAAAGAGTGGACCAGACAGCATCGATCTGAAATGCAAGGAACTCGGCTTGACGATAACATCGGAACAACGTGCGCCGATCCTGGCCGAAGTCAAGAAGCGCTCGATAGCTAAGCGCGGTCTGCTAACGGATGAAGAGTTCAAAGAAATAGCAAGAACCATCCGCGTTAACTCTGTGAAAATCCGTGGCTAGCTCTTGAAGTGTGGCAACACTGCCTCGCCAAACAACTTCGCTTGTCCTGTGCGGTCGTCGCCCCAGATTTCCAGCATGATGTGCGTGCATCCTGCCTCGCGATAATCCTCGATGCGGGCGATGCACTCTTCCGGCGTTCCGGCAATCGGACAAACTTTGTGCAGAATTTCGTCGGTAACGGCTTTGGCCGCAGCTTTCCGTCCGCCTTTTTCCATGGCATCGGCGACCGGCTGCAACTCGTCGAATGTCAAGCCAGCACATTCGAGTAGCACGTCGGCGGAGCCTTTGATGTTCTGTACTTTGTTGGCAAGATACATCGCCGCCTGCTCGCGCGCGCCTTCTTTGCCCTTCGCAGAATCTCGGCTAATGCTTCCAACGATCACCGAGCCAAGCACCAGCTTCGACGGGTCCTTGCCGGCTTTGCGCGCGCCCATCGTCCATATTCTTTCGTGAGTAGCGCACAAACGCTGGCGTGGTGATGCTGGCCGTGAGCAGCCCATCCCCCACTACGCCGGAAATTCTCTGCATCACTGGCCCAGTTCCGGCAATGTAGATCGGCGGAACGCCACGCGGCGTATGCGCGTCCGGCCTGAGTGGCTGGCACGTTCGCCTGAAATACCTTCCCTTGATATTCGAAAGCATTGCCCGTGAGCACGCCCTTGATGATCTCGATACTCTCGCGCATCACGGTCGCTGGTCCGACTTTCTCGCCTTCGCCTTCGCCAATCTCTTTCATGAAAATCTTGGAAGCTCCGAGGCCAAGAAGAAATCGATTTCCGGCCAGATCTTGCATGACTCGAGCTTCCATCGCGATCTGAACCGGATGACGCGTGTAGGGAGAAATGATGCCCCACCCCAACTGGATGCGGCGGGTCTCGGCCGCGATGACTGCCAGGACGGCCGTTGACGACCGCGCCTCGAACGAATGCTTCCTCCACCACGGATAAGCCTCGGCAATCCAAAAGGCATCGAACCCGGCATCTTCGCAAGCCTTCGCCATGGCAAGGGTTTCGCGCACCGGCTCCATACTGAGTTGCAAAACGCCAATGTTGAACGGGATCGACATAGGTAAGCTTCTGGCTCCTAAAGTTCAGTCTGGATCTTTCCACGAATGTTCCAAGACTTTGATCAGCTCCCACAGAGCCTTGTTCAGCGGAGTCGGCACGCCTGCTTCTTTACCCCAATGCACAATCGCTCCGTTCATGAAATCGACTTCGGTCTGCCGTTTGGCAAGTACATCCTGCAGCATGCTGGCGCGGTGCTTGCCGGGAGCGTTGGCGCCTTTCTGCACAAGTTCCTTAGGGTCGCCATGCAATTTGATTCCGAGCTTCTTCGCGACCGCCTCGCCTTCGGCGATCAAGTCGTCGAAAAGATGTCCGGTAGGCTCAAAACGCGTAGCGGCGCCGTGATGCAACAGCGTGAGCGCGCCCACGGGATTCGTCGCAGCGTTAAAGATCAGCTTAGTCCACTGCGCGCCGCGAGCATCTTTCAACGCGATGGTATTCATCCCGGAACGCGTGAGCAGCCCTGCCAGTTCTTCCACTTTCTCCATTGACGTGCTGGTCTCTTCGAACGGGCCAATCCAGGTGTCACCTTTGATGTCGTAACTGATATGTCCCGGCGCAATGGGATGCCCAGCTGGAAACGTCGTGCCCCGAATCACGAATTGCACGCGCTCCGCAATGATCTCTTCGTTGCCCACTCCGTTCTGAACCGAGCAAACCGCGCTCTTGTCGTCAAAGATGTGCTCGACCTCGGAGATTGCAACTCGGGTATGAATCGCCTTGGTCGCGACGATGCCGTAATCGCAGCGCGGCAATTCTTTGGCGTTGCTGGTCGCGTGGAGGCGGGCGGTAAAGTCTTCTGCGCCAGAAAGTCGCAGACCGTTCTGCTGAATCGCGGAAGTGTGCTCCCTCCACACGTCATAGGCCCACACTTCGGCCTCGCCAGCCCTTGCAAGATGGGCGGCAAACAAGCTTCCAACGGCTCCGCAACCGATGATGCAGATTTTCATCGAGACCTTTTCAAAGTAACCGCAGCGTTCAGTTCGCGGCTCTCAGCTCTCGGCGGCTTCTCTGCGCCGGTATAAAACTTCCAGGGCACATCCGCCAGGCACTCGCCTTCCGTCTCGCCGATGCGATAAGTGTCCTGGGTATACAGACAGACCTTGCCGTCCTTATCGACGACTTGCGGATGCAACGAGAAGATCATGTTCTCCTGGAGCCGCACGTCACTGTTCGCCCCGATCGCAGGATATTCGAGCATGGTGGCGCCAATGCTGTGGCCCGACAAATGGCCGAGGGCAAATCCATATTTTGCAAAAGTTTCAGCGACAACACGATGAACGCTGCTCGCGAGTTCGCCCACACGCATGAGCTTGCGCGCGGCTTCGAGCGCCTGCGGATATGCATCAGCCATAGCTTTAGTTCGCGGACTCAGCTTGCCCCGAATCAGAGGACGCGAAAATTCGACCCAGTATCCTCCGGCGCCTGTGACCTCGAGAGAATAGAGCAGCAAGTCGTCAACGGCAGTTACGCGATGACCCGGAACTTTGAACGAGGCTTCCGCTTCACCGTGGGCGCCTGAAAGCAGGATGTTCATCATGCGCGGACCGGCGCCGCGAGCAAAGAATCGTTCGACGGCAGGCGCCATAATTTCCGCCTCGGTCTTGCCCGGCTCATAGGCTGCGACCAGAGACCAGAATCCGTCGACGATAATATCCATCGCATCGCGGACTTCGGCGAGTTCTTCTTCGCTCTTGACTGCGCGCGCCATGTCGAACTCGAAATCGAATGGCACCATTTCAAATGGACCGTTAGCAAGCTCGCGGTAGTCGCGCACTGCCATGATGAAATTCATGCCGTAAACACCGACTCGCTTCCATCCACGCTCGCGGGCGTAGTCAGAAATCCAGTGCCCCGGAACATCAGGCCAGACGTGGTCCTTCACCCACGGCTTCGTCTTGTCACCAATCCAGCGGGCTTCGCGGGGAAACACTAAAGTTGGTTCGCCCTCGAGCGGCAACACTGCGTAAACGTAGCGATGTACTATTTCGAAACCCGAAACATACAAGACGCCGCCTTCAAAACCCGCATACTGATTTCCGCAGACAAGAAGCGCATCCAGTCCGGCACTCGCCATGGCGGCACGGATGTTTTTGTAGCGACGATCGATTTCGAGTTGGCTTGGCAAAGTGTCTCCGGGAGTTTCCTATTGCACGCCACAGAGTTCAGCGGCGGTTAGAGCGTAGATCTTCGTGATATCCACCAGCGTCTTAATCTTGACCTTCTCGCCATCGGCATCTCGTGGTCCGCTCGATGGACCGTAGTTCACTGTGTCGATACCGTATCGCGTCATTACCGAAGCATCCGAACACCATAGCACTACGTCGCGCTTGGGAGGTTCGCCCATTATTCTCTGATGGTTCATGTCGATTGCTCTCACCATCACATGGTCGGGCGCGATCGTGGCGCCGGGTACTGAAACGTACGTCTCGAACTCCAGGCCGTAATCTGGATAACGTCTTTTCAAATCGAGGAACAGCGACTTGGCTGCGCGGCGTGCTCCTTGCATCGACATATGCGGCGGAACGCGCAGATCAAGGAATAGTTCAGCGCGTTCAGGAGTACGGCTGACTCGCCAGGGTTGTCCGCCACGAATGCAGCCAAGATTCGCAACGCCCTTGTGCCCTCGATAGGTGTTTTTCTGCTCCCAACCTTTCATCCATTTCAAGACCACGCCGAGCACGTCGTAAAGACGGCGGATGGAGTTGCGTTCCGCGCGTCCCGCCGCGAAGGCGGTGTGAACGTACATTCCTGTGACCGAAATACGCACCCAAAGCGAGCCGTAATGTTCAAGAACAATTTGCATGTCGGTGGGTTCGCCCAGAATGCAAACGTCTGGCAGTACGCCGTGATTCACCAGATAATGCGTGCCCACACCGTAGCCGCGGTACTCGCGGCCGCGGAATTCTTTCCACTGCGTCTTTTCGATTTCCCCCGCAACGGCGGCGAGAATGACATCGCCTTGCAGCTTCACTCCTGCCCGTTGCAGGGCCTTGACCGCGTGCGTGTAGCAGACCAGCGCGCCCTTCATGTTATAGATGCCGAGGCCGTAAATCATTCCGTCTTTGATCACGGCGTTCGGCTTGTATCCAATTCCTGTGAGAAATTCTTCCTGGCCGGTGTTGGAGGTGTCCATGTGGCCATTGAACATCAGGCATCGGCCAGTGCCGGTGCCTTCCCAGCGCGCGATCACGTTGGCGCGCCCTTCCTCAACTTCTTGCCAGGTCACATCGAGCCCAATGGCTTCCCACGCAGAACGCATATGCTCTGCCATTTTGCCTTCATCGCCCGTGGGGCTGGGGACGTTGATGACATCGCAGCACATGGCGACGATCTCTTCTTCCTTGACCTCGGCGAGGACTCTCTCAACCAGTTTCGGGTTGAGCCTCGATGTCGGACCTCGGTTTGATTTGGCCACGATCTCCGCTTCTTAGTGATGTCCAGCCAGCCGAAAGTCATCCGGATAGCTGCACAGTTTTTCGTTGCCTTCATCGGTAATCAGAAAATTGTCTTCGAGTCGGAGGCCTCCGCCTCCGGGCCAATAAATTCCTGGTTCGATGGCCAGTACCATGCCTTTCTTCATCGTGCCAATCCCGGCCTGATGCGCGTAAGGGAACTCATGGGCGCGCGCTCCGACGCCGTGACAGATGGGATGCGAAGGCTGACCCGGATATCCACCCTCCGCAATGCGTGCGCGAATCAGGCGATCGAGCTCTGGTAAATCGGCGCCGTCCCGCGCATAAGCGATCGCTTCATTGAAAACATTTAGCAGCAGATCGAGCAGCTTGTGATATTCCGGCGTAAGTTCGCCGGGACATGCATTCTTCGTGAGGTCGGTCCAATAACCATCGACGCACACCCATATTTCGAGCAAAGTCGGCTCGTTCTTTTGAATCGGGCGGTCGCCGGTTGCGGTGAATGTGGCAATCCCGTTCCCGGACCAAACCAGCGTGAAAGCTCGCGCCATTTCTACTTTTCCCTTGTATCCGACGCCGACGCCGTGCACGAAACTCTCATACATCCCGCCTACTTCACTTTCCTTCATTCCGGGACGTATGTGCTCGCGGGTATAGTCCATCGCTAGATGCGGCCAATTCATTGGCCGATCCGCATGCGCTCGATTTCCTGCGGCGTCTTGATGGCGCGCGCTTCGTTGAGCAAGCGGAGTCGCGTCAAGCACCCGACCCGCGACCTCGCCGAACGCATCGAAATACATTTGCGTAGGAGTCGTCGGCTCGCCCACCATGCGGTCGGCGGACTGCGTGCCCATGTTCAGCTCGATGGCAACCTTGTCGCCAAGACCGCGCTCCTTCAGAACCTTTAATGCGAGATCGAGAGCGCGATATTGCGGCGGGCGAGGATCGCTTTCGTGATAGCCCTTGAACAGACGAATGTCCTTTGTCCACGAATTCCGCTCAGCGTCCGCCAACTGCGGCTCCAACGCGATGAGCGTCGGTTCGCCTTCGAGCGGAAAGACCACCGCGTCGTATCCCTTCATGCACCAGTAATTGGTGAGATACACGAGATTGTCCGGGGCGCGCACGACCAGCGCGGTTAAGTCCTGATCTTTCATTAATGCGCGGACACGATTTAATTTCGCTTCGTCAATTGGCCACGACATGTTCTGTCCCTAGACGTTGCAAGCAACATTTCTACAACTCAACTGCGCGATTCTCGTCCTTAAACGTCCAGGACGCTTCCTTGCCCTTAATCAGCCGGTAGACTGCAGCGTGGAGCGGCGCGGCCACGCCGACTCGCTCCGCTTCACGCGCAATGGCGCCACTCAGAAAATCTACCTCAGTCGCCAGTTGATGACGAATGTCATACAACATCGACGGCGGATGGTTGGTCATGGCACCGATCTTGTTCATCTCCCAAGGATCGTCGTGGAGTTTTATTCCCGCTGCTTGCGCCACGCTGTTTTCCTTCCTCAATCAACTCGTGCAAAAGATGTCCGAGCGTGGAGAAGCTCGCGATTCATCCGCGAAATGCGGCGAATGCGGCAATCCGGTCAGGGCCGACACTCCGTTGACCGAGGCATTAAAGATCAGCTTTCGACCATTGCGCCGGACGCGCGTCCGGTAACGCTTCTGCCTTGAGGCCGGCAGCATTAATTAGGTCGGCGGCTTCTTTTACGAGCGTATAGGAGAGTGTGTCCCGGTTCAAACGGGCCGATCCAGGTTGCAGTATCGAGTTCGAACTGCACATGCGTGTCGCTATGCTTGGTTCCGCTCATGAAAGTCGTGCCCCGAATGACTTGACCGCGAGTGTGCACAGCGATAATCTCTTCGCTGCCCAATCCGTTCTGCGCGGAGATGACCGCCCCCTGATTGAAACGGCTGCCCAACAGCGGCGATGGATTCCTCTACCTGCGCGCCTTGGTTGCCACGATGGTAAGTTCGCAATCGGGGAGTTCGTCTGCGCACGCCGTCGCTTTGAGCGGTACGTGGAATTCGTGCTTTCCCGAGACGCGCAGACCATCGCGGTTTAAAACTCTGGCATGATCTTCGCGGCGAACAAAGGCCCACACCTCCGCAACCTGCGCCAGGTGCGCCGCGTACAGGCTACCGATGGCCCCACAACCGACGATGCAAACGCGCTTCATTCGTAGCGCCGGCACTTGCCGGCTGTCGGGCGTTCGCCCGCCGATCGGGCCGCCGGAACGAACGGCGCTACCCTCGCCTTTCCACTTTTACCAGATTCTTGGCCTGGCTGATTTCTTTCGCTACCATCGCTCGAAACAGACTGTCCGCGTTGTTGAACGAGTCGTCGATCATAATCCCATTGGCAAATAGCGCATCCTGCAGAGCCGCCGAAATTGTGTGGATGGGGGCTGCACCACCCTCGCCCATCCCCTTGGCACCGCTATAACTGTGCGGCGAAGGGGTTTCGATGTGATCGTATTTCACCTTTGGCATATTCATCGCTGTGATGGGTGTGTAATCGCTGAAGGTGCTGGTCAACATGTTGCCAACCGCATCGTACACGCAATTTTCCATCAATGACGCTCCTATGCCGTGGGCTGTGGCGCCATAAACCTGGCCTTCGACGATAGGCGGATTAATCACGGTGCCGCAATCATCGACCGCCACATAGTCGAGGATTCGCGGGATGAAAGTATCACGCTCGATTTCGATGACGGCGATGTGAAGCTGAGAGGCGTATGTCAACGTCAGGCTGCCGTATTTTTTTTGTTTATCTGGAACCTTGAACGGCGCGCGCCAGATGTACCTACAATTCAGCGTGAGTTCATACAATTCCGACGGCAACACCGCGCTGTTTACATTGACGATGTTGGCAAGCCCCCAATAGTTGACCGATTTCCCAGTGCTGCTAGAGCGAATCTCGGGGCCCTGCTCGCCGGTTCCGAACTCAAGATCGTCTTCTTTGGTTTCGAGCAGGAATGCGCCTAAGCGCTTCATCTCTGTTTTCAGTTTTTGTGCGGCTCCATGAACCGCGGAGAGCCCCGACACTGCAAACTGGCTGGCGTAAGTTCCAGAAAAACCAGTGTGCACGTTGCGTTCGGTGTCGAAGCCGGTTCGAACCGTGATGCGATCGGGATGAATATTTAACACATCGGCGACAACCTGCGCAGCCGTGGTTTCGTGGCCCTGCCCTTGAGGACAAGAACCGACCGAGACCACGACCTCACCATAAATATCCAGCTTGCAGTTTGCCCCTTGCGAATTGCCGGAAAATGGGGCGCCCGGGTTCACGATTTGTGACTGGCCAAAATTGTTGGTTCCCGAGTCAAGCGTGGTGCCGATCCCAATTCCAATAAGCCGGCCTTCTTTGCGGGCCGCGAGCTGCTTGCTTTTCCATTCGTCCCAGCCGATGCGTTCTTTCGCGACTTCCAGCATGCGCGGATAGTTCCCCGAGTCGTAAACGCAACCATTCGGAGTCGTATAGGGAAATTCTTCCGGCTGAATGTAGTTGCGCAAACGGATCTCGTCAGTCGGAATGCCCAACTCATGCCCGCAGATATCTATCACGCGCTCGAGGAACCACAAATGCTGCATGCGGGAGTATCCGCGATTGGGGCCGACCGGACATTTGTTGGTAACCGCTTGGGTGAAGTCAATCCGCGCATTCTTGAAGCGATAAACTCCGGGGAATACCTGCGACCAGATAACGCACCCCAGCGGCTCGTAGCGTGGATACGCCCCGCAATCATCGATGTGTCGCGATACAAGCGCGGTGATGACACCGTTCTTATCGAGGGCAATGCGCGTGTCGCGAAAGGTCCGCTCGTTGCCGTGAGCGCTCGACGTAATGTGTTCGGTGCGGGTCTCGACCCACTTGACTGGCCGTCCGCCAGCTTTCTTCGAAGCCAGCGCGCACATGGCCATCTGCGGGTAACTCGTAATCTTGATGCCGAAGCTGCCGCCGATATCGGATGTCTCAACGCGGATGCGGTCGATGTGTACGCCGAGGTGCGCAGACAGAAACTGAATGGCGAACGAGGGAAAGGAATTATTGCACTCGTAGTAGATGCGATCGTCTTTCGGGTTCCATTGCGCGATGACCACGTTATTTTCCAGCGGCGTGCTGGAGAAGCGATGGAAATGCATTCGGTCGATGTTGACGACGTAGGCCGCTTCACGGAAAGCACGATCAACGTCGCCATACTCGAAGACTCCATTCCAAACACGATTAGTGCCAGCCTCGTCATGCAAAATGCTTTTGTCGGTCAAGGCTTCTTCCGCGTCCACCACGGGATCGAGCGCTTCATATTCGATCTGTACTAATTCCGCAGCGTCATCGGCAAGGCCGGGTGATTCGGCCACGATTGCAACGACCGGTTCGCCCTGGTAGCGAACTTTGGAGACGGCCAGAGGGTAATCTTTGATCCGGGCAAAAGGATCTGGTCCGATCTCGATGAATGGCCGCGTCTGTGCCGCAATTTCAGCCCCGGTTAGAGCGCAGCGATCACTCCTGCAAGGGCCTCGGCGGAGGAAACGTCAACGCTCACAATCTTCGCGTGCGCATACGGCGAGCGCACGAATTTCAGATACAACATTTCGCGCAGCTTGATGTCATCGGCAAACTTTCCTCGTCCGCGCAGCAGCCGGTTCTCTTCCTTGCGGGGAATCGCTTGTCCTACCCAGGGTTTCGCGCCGTTTTTATTGATCGCGCTCACGCCGGTCTCCTCATCGCAGCGCCGCCTGCAATCCATCAATCAACTTCTGAACTTGCTTCTTCCCCAACGGCTCCAGCAAGCCGCCAGCCATGGACGTAAGCCGGCCGAAAATCTGCGCCTCACCCTGCCAAGCCACTTTTGTGCCGGCGGCGCCATCGAGCGCGGACAAATCAAAACCTGCCGTCAGCGCAACATTTCCTCCAGCCACACTTCCTTGTCCCTTATATTGCGCGCCTTTCGGACGCTCGGCCTGGGCCAATTCCATCTTCACTTCCGCAACCCCTTTGATGTAAGAAATCCCAACATTCACTTTCACGGTGAAATGCGTGGCGTCCTGCACTGAGAGACCCTGAAAATCAGGCAACAGCGCCGCAAACTTATTCGGATCAATGAGAAAATCGTGAACTTCTTCCGGCGTGCGCTTGACTTCAAAGTCGCCGGCAAATTTGATCGCCATGCTTCAAGCACCTTTCATGTTCTGCGCGGCCATTATGAATTGCCTTCAGAATATTCTGATATCCGGTACAGCGGCAGGTGTTTCCCGCAATCGCCTTGCGCATTTCTTTTTCGCTCGGTTGCTGGTTCTGGGACAATAACTGTAAAGCAGAGAGCATGAGCCCCGGCGTACAGTATCCGCATTGCAATCCGTAGCAATCGCCAAAGGCTTTTTGGATGGGGTGAAGCTCGCCTTCTTTCTCCATACCTTCGACGGTGAGGATTTCCGCGCCGTCCGCCTGCACAGCAAACATAGTGCATGACTTCACAGCCGCGCCGTTCATCAGCACCGTGCATGCGCCGCAGTAAGTAGTATCGCAGCCCACGTGCGTTCCGGTGAGATCGAGATCCTCGCGCAGCAATTCGACCAGGAGCTTACGCGGCTCAACAGTTCGCGAATACGACTTCCCATTGACCTTGAGCTGAATCGGAACGTTTTCGATGCGGTCAGGCATGGCATTGTCAGGCATAGATGTGACTCACCTCAACCTGCTCACCGCGAGCACGGCGGAGTGCAATCTCGATCGCTCGCTTCACCAGGGCGCCGACCAAAGCGCGTTTGTATTCGGCTGAACCACGCATATCGGATTGCGGATCAGCAGCGGCCCTCGCCGCGTCCACCGCACCCGCGATTGTCTTCTCAGTGAGCGCCTTCCCACGCAAGGCACGTTCAGCTTCCTCTGCTCTTATAGGAGCCAGACCAACACAGCCCAAAGCGATCGCCACATCCTTGCAAACATCGTCATCCATCGTGAGCTGCACCGCGGCGCTGGCGGTCGGATAAACCGGCGCAGATCGTTTGAACGCCAGGTAAGCTCCTCCACTTCCCTCGGGTGGGATTTTGACCGCAACTTCACTGACTAATTCGTCATGGGCCAGAGCCGTAGTGTATGCGTCCTTTATAAAGTCCGTGAGGGAAACTGTGCGCTCGCCGTTGGTGCCAAGACAACGAACTTCAGTCGAAAGAGTAAATAGCACCGTTGCCCAGTCGCCACTGGGATCGGCTTCGGCAAGCGAGCCTCCGATAGTGCCGCGATTGCGCACCTGCACGTCGGCAATTCCCGCGGCGCAGTCATGCAGGATGGGAATTTTCGCAACCGCGACCGATGCTCTCGATCTCCGCATGCCGGGTCAGCGCACCGAAACGGAGCGTGCCATCGTCCCGCTTAATGTACGACGTTCCAGACGTAAAATTCAGGTCCACAAGGTGAGCCGGGTTCGCGAAACGCAGCTTCATCAGCGGAATCAGGCTCTGGCCGCCTGCCAACAGCTTGGCATCGTCTCCAAGCTGGGCAAGCATGGTTGCCGCTTCCTTTAGCGAACCAGCGCGATGATAATGAAACGCTCGCGGATACATCGTTTCTCGTCCCTCAGTCCTTATGGGCCAATAAGCTTAACAAACGTAGTCATCGTGAGACTACCGGATGAAAGGAACACCATCACGCGCCGACTCCTGGCACAAGTCCAAAACCCTGCACTAATATCCAGTTCCGATCTTCCGATACTCGCTTCGAAAATACAGCAGCGGATCGCCAGCCCTCACCACGACATCCTCGACTTCTGCAATGAAAATCGTATGGTCTCCCGCATCTTGCGCAGTGTGCAAGCGGCATTCCAGGTAAGCCAGAGCGCCGTGCAAAACCGGCGTACCGTGCTGCGTCCGGTCGAAGCGTGCTTTTGCTTCGCGCTCAGCGTAACGGTGGTCAGGATTCGGATCGGCATAGTATTCCGAAACAGCCCTTTGATTCTCCGCTAAAACATTTACTCCGAAACGCTTCCTGGCATGTAGGTGCGTGTGGGTACGCGCTTTGTGATCGACGCAGACAAGCACTAACGTCGGATCGAGGGACACTGACGCAAATGCGTTGGCGGTCATCCCGTGAACTTCGCCCTCATGGTCGACCGTGATAACGGTTACTCCGGTGGCAAAGCTGGCCATCGCCTTGCGGAATTCTGACTGACTTACTCCCATAGAACGCTGAAGCTCCGGTTAGTGACGGAATTCTACGCGTCCTCGCCCGGGGCAGTTTTCTGACCTTCAAGTTTTATCACGTCTCGTGTGGTCACGATGCTTTCTCGTTGAGCAGCGTCTCCTTCGACGCGAACCTAATGTATGATTTCGAAAGCGTGAGCATAGGCCAAACCATGTGGACGCGGCAGCACCCGCCAAGTTCGTATGCGGACGAACTGCGGGCAGGAATGCCGCTTTCGCGGGATGGGGCTTGCCAACTGATCCGCTGCGCTGAACAGGACCTTCCCGCACTGCTCTCGGCCGCCACGCAAGCCAGGCAGCGCTTCAAGCGGGACGTGATTACTTACTCGCGCAAAGTTTTTATTCCGCTCACCAATCTTTGTCGCGACTACTGCGGTTATTGCACCTTCCGCCGCGACCCGGGCCAGCCGGGCGCACACACAATGACCCCGGAGCAGGTTCTCGAGGTGGCGCGGGCGGGCGAGAAGATGGGATGCACCGAGGCTCTCTTCAGCCTTGGCGATAAACCCGAACTCGCATTTCCTGAAATGCGCGAAACCCTGCGCCGGCTGGGATACAAATCCACTCTTCATTATCTTGAAGCGATGTGCGAACTTGTGCTCCGCGAGACCAGCATTACTGCCTCATCCCAATCCCGGCCTGCTGAGCGCGGAATGGATTGCGCGTCTGGCGAAGGTTTCTCCGAGCATGGGCCTGATGCTCGAGACAACGAACGACTTCTCTTCTCGCAGCCGGGGCAGCTCACGATAATGCTCCGGATAAAGTTCCGGCAAAACGCCTGCGCACGATTGAGGAGGCGGGTAAACAAAATGTTCCATTTACTACTGGCTTGCTGATCGGCATCGGCGAAACTTTGGAAGACCGGGTGGACACGTTGCTCGCCATCCGCGAACTGCATCGCCGCTACGGACACATTCAGGAAGTCATCATTCAGAACTTCCGCGCCAAGCCTGAGATCCCGATGCGCGACTGGCCCGAACCTACCCAGGGCGAGATGCTGCGCACCATCGCAGTCGCGCGCCTGCTGATGCCGGATGTCAACATTCAAGCTCCGCCCAATCTTTCTGCGCCGAACTACGAAGACTTGCTCGACGCTGGCATTAACGATTGGGGAGGAATCTCGCCTCTGACGCCAGACTTCATCAACCCAGAAAAACCGTGGCCGCACCTGGAACAACTGAAGTTACGAACCGAAGCGAATGGATATGCTCTGCGTCAGCGGTTGCCGGTTTATCCTGAGTTCGTGCCAGCTTTATTGACGACATCGGGTGCACTATCGGAGAAAATCAAAGCTGCGATCGATAGCGACGGCTACGCCCGGAGGCGCCGATGATCGTCGTGCTCACCGGCGGAACAGGTGGCGCGAAGTTCGTGGAGGGCCTGCGGCAGGTTGCCTCCGCGCAGCAACTCACCTTCATCGTGAACACCGGCGACGATCTGGAATGGTGGGGACTGTACGTCTCTCCCGACCTGGATTCCATCACCTATGCAATGGCCGGCCTGCTTAGCAAGGAACGCGGCTGGGGCGTAAAGGGTGACACATTCTTTTGCCTGCAGGCTATGGGAGAACTGGCTCGAGCCCATCTGGTTCCACGTCGGCGACCGCGACCTCGCGGTTCATCTGCTGCGCTCGAAATATCTGGCGCAGGGAAAAACATTGACCGAAGCCACAACCGCAATCTGCAACAAGCTTGCCGTGCAGGCGCAGATTTTGCCGATGAGCAACTCACGAGTTGAAACCAGAATCGACACGCCTGCCGGTGATCTCAGCTTCCAGGAATATTTTGTGCAACGCTGGTATCAGGATCCGGTCAAGTCGGTTCGCTTCGCAGGGGCCACCGACGCCGAGCCTGCGCCTGGAGTCGTCGATTCCATTATGTCCGCCAGCGCCGTGATTCTGGCGCCGAGCAATCCGACCACAAGTATCGGCCCTATCCTTGCCGTCGCCGATATTCGAGAAGCCTTGCGTCAGACTCCGGCCACCGTGGCCGCCATCAGCCCAATCGTTAACGACGCGGCCGTGTCCGGCCCCGCCGGCGCTTAATGGCCGCGCAGGGTTTGCCCGTCTCCATTGCCGGAGTCGCCAAGGCTTATCAGGATTTTCTGGATATTCTGATTGCGGATGTCCGTGATCTGGAAGCAGCCAAAAAGGTGGATCGTCCCGGACTGCGCGTACACTGCACGAACACCATCATGCGAACCGCGGACGATAAAACCAAACTGGCGCGGACCGTCCTCGCCTTGCTGAGCGCGGAAAATGCCCGCGCTGCGGATCGATCATGATTCTGGTTCCCGTTAAAAGTCTGGCGAACGCCAAGCAGCGCCTGGCATCGGTTCTCGATCAACCGACGCGTACCAAGCTGGCTCAGGCTATGCTTTTCGACGTGCTGGAAACGTTGGCCACATGGACAAACCGGCCCGAGGTCGGCATCGTCACTAGCGATGCATTCGCGATCGAGTTGGCTCAGGCGATTTGAATTCGAAGTCATTCCCGACAACGCAAATCGCAGCGAGACCGATGCGATCGAAATGGCAACAAAGTTCTGTGAGGCTCGTGTGATGGACAGCACGTTGGTCATTCCCGGCGATATTCCTCTGATTAATGCTTCTGAGCTGGAGCAAATTCTGGAAGCTGCGCCGGTTGAAGGCTCCGTACTCGTCCCCGCCGCTGACGGACGAGGCACGAACGCAGCCTGGCGCCGCCCTGCAGGCTTGTTTCCGCTACGTTTTGGAAACGATAGCTTCAAGCCACATTTAGCGGCAGCGCGCGCCACACAGAAGCAATGCGTAGTTCTTTCGCTCCCCGGCATTGCTCTAGACATCGATAATCCGTCGGACTTGCGCCAACTAGCCGAAGCGCCCGGTGAAACCCGCGCCCAGCGCCTGGCGCGCCAGTGGGACCTGACCGACCTGTCTTTGGCCGCAAATGAATAGCTTCGATGGAGCGACGGGCGTCCTCGCCTGTCCACGAAAATGACTGCCCCTTTAGAGCTTCGCATTCTTCCAATCCCTTTTGCTGATGAAGTCCGCCCCGGCGATTCGCTGGCAGACAAACTTCTGCAAGCTCTCAAGCATCTGAAACTTTCGCCGAGAGAAGGCGACATCTTGATCGTGAAACACAAGATCGTGTCCAAAGCGGAAGGTCAACTTGTTCCCCTTAACAAAATCGCCCCTCCCGCTAGTTCCCGCGCGTGGGCGCGCCGTTACAAGCTCGACGCCCGCGTAACCGAAGTGGCTCTGGCAGAGAGCAAGCGGATCGTGCGGCGCAAGCGCGGAGTTCTGATCACGCGAAACTCGTCACGGCTTGATCTGCGCCAATAGCGGAGTGGACGCTTCTAACGTCGATGGTGGCCGCCACGCTCTTCTACTGCCCAAAGATCCGGACCGTTCCGCCGCTCAACTCCATCGCGAACTGAAAAAACGTCTGCGACTTTCCATCCCCGTCATCATCAGTGATAGTTTCGGGCGCCCGTGGCGCGAAGGCCTCACCGAAGTTGCGATTGGCGTCGCCGGAATGCAAGCCTTGCATGATTATCGTGGGGATCGCGATCCCCATGGTTATCCGCTGCGGGTCACGATAGAAGCGGTCGCCGACGAACTGGCTTGCGCCGCAGGCTTGGTCTGCGGCAAGCTAGCTCGCACGCCCGCGTGTATCATTCGAGGATTCGATTACCGGCCCGCGCGGGGACGAGCTCGCGATCTCGATTCGTCCGGCGGCGACCGATTTGTTTCGTTGATGTAGTTTTGTTCGAGGAGAATTTATGGCTCGCACTCTTACCCAGCCCGAATTGCAGAACTTTCCCGCGCTCGAGTGGCCGGATATTGCTCCTCGCCTCAGCCGCCCCATACGCACGGCGCTCGAGCAAGCTCTGGAAACGCTGGACGGCGGCGTGTTCTACGCGCGAACAATGTTCATTGCTGGCAAACGCCGATGGCGACGATCTCCTGGGCTTGCTCGTTGCCGCCGATGCTTTGCGCCGCGAGTTAGTCGGAAACATCGTCACCTACGTCGTAAACCGCAATATCAATTTCACCAACATCTGCTTCGTCGGCTGCAAATTCTGCGCCTTCAGCCGCGGCCCACGCGAATCCGACACCTACTTTCTCAGCCTCGAGCAAATGGCCCAGAAAGCTCGCGAAGCCTGGAAAATCGGCGCTACCGAAGTCTGCATTCAAGGCGGACTGCCGCATGGCCTGCCTCCATTTCACTATCGCGATATTCTGCGCGCCGTAAAGCAAGCGGTTCCCGGCATGCATATCCACGCTTTCTCGCCCATGGAAATCGTCTACGGCGTCGAACTGACCGGCATGCCGCTCGAAGATTATCTGCAAATGCTGCGCGACAACGGCCTCGACACTCTGCCGGGAACAGCCGCCGAAATTCTCGATGACGAAGTCCGCTTCGTGCTCTCCCGCAATAAACTTTCCACCGAGCAATGGAAGCAGGTCATCCGCACCGCGCACGGCTGCGGCATCCGCAGCACTTCCACGCTGATGTACGGACACGTCGAGACTCCCGAGCACTGGGTCAATCAGCTGCTGCTTTTCCGCGAAATTCAGCAACAGACTGGCGGCTTCACCGAGTTCGTCCCCCTCGGCTTCGTCCATCAGAACACTTTGCTCTTCCATCAGGGAATTGCGCGATCCGGCCCAACGCTCGCCGAACATCTCAAGATTCACGCCCTCGCGCGAGTTCTTTTGGCCGGCGCCATCAACAACATTCAAGTCTCGTGGGTGAAACTGAACCGCGAATCTTTCTCAACTGTGCCTGCATGCTGGCGCCAACGATTACGGCGGAACGCTCATGGAAGAAAATATCTCCCGCGAAGCCGGAGCTACCGCCGGCCAGTACACCAGCCCTGAAGATTTTCAATCACTCATTCTCGAAGCCGGCCGCATCCCGCCGAACGCAACACGGTCTACACCCGAATCAACCTGAAGCTGCAGCCCGAGGCACTAACTGCCGAGGAGATCCTGGAACCCGAATTCGCATAGAAGAATCGCATGACGGCAATCTCATGAGCGCGACCCGGCCCATCGCGGTTCTCGGAGGCACTGGCCCCGAAGGATTCGGCTTGGCTCTGCGCTGGGCGCAAGCCGGTGAAACCGTGATCATCGGATCGCGAGACGCCAAGCGCGCCCAGGATGCCGCAAACAAAATCAAACAAAGAGTGGCTGCCGCAAACATTTCCGGCAACGAAAACATCGCCGCCTGTGCCGCCGCGGATTTACTCGTGCTCACGATTCCTTTCGAAGGCCACGCCGCTCTGCTCAAGCAGCTCAAGCCCGCGATTCGTCCCGGCAGCATCGTTATTGATACGACCGTGCCCTTGGCCGCGAGCGTTGGTGGTCGCGCCTCGCGCACACTCGGCGTCTGGCAAGGCTCCGCAGCGCAAGAGACCGCGGAACTTGTGCCCAAGGGCATTTCCGTCGTCGCCGCTTTTCACAACGCAGGAGCCGAATTGCTGAATGCCGACGGTCCAGTCGACTGCGATGTGATTGTCTGCGGCGACGATTCCGGCTGCCGTCCAAGATCGTGCGCAATCTGGCCGCAAAGATTCCTGGCGTTCGCGCCATCGATGGAGGCAAACTGGAAAACGCGCGCATCGTGGAACAGATCACAGCTTTGCTGATCGGCCTCAACATCCGGCACAAAGGCCACTCCGGAATTCGCATCACCGGCTTGCCCCGGCAGCGTACGAATTGTAGCGCGCGGCCGTTCAACTCATGAGCGATTCTCCCGACACTCGCCCGGCCATCGAATTCCGCAACGTCTCCTATCGCTTGCATGGCAACGGCGACGCGGCCCGCGTGCTGCTCCACGATCTGAACCTCGAAGTGCAACGTGGAGAAACTCTCGTCCTCCTGGGCCGCAGCGGCTCTGGCAAGACCACCACGCTGAAATTGATCAATCGTTTGCTGACTCCCAGCAAAGGCGAACTTCTCGTCGATTCGCGCCCGATCCACGAATGGGATGTAATCCGTCTTCGCCGCATGATCGGCTACGTCATCCAGGATGTCGGTCTGTTTCCCCATTTCACCGTCGAGCGCAACATCGGCCTGGTTCCAAAAATTGAGCAGTGGCACCATATCGAATTTCCAAGCGAGTCGGCGAGTTGCTGCAGCTTGTCGGGCTCGATCCTGAGATCGCCTCGCGTTATCCGCGCGAACTTTCCGGAGGCCAGCGCCAGCGAGTGGGCGTGGCACGCGCTCTTGCCGCGGATCCGCCCATCCTTTTGATGGACGAACCCTTCGGCGCCCTCGATCCCATCACCCGCGCCGAACTGCAGCGCGAGTTCCTCGACCTGCAAAAGCGCCTGCGCAAAACCGTCGTCTTCGTCACTCACGACTTGCGCGAGGCTCTGTTACTCGGCACGCGCATCGCGCTGATGGAAGCGGGCCGCGTGGTCGCGGTGCAAACACCCGAACAGTTTCGCGCTTCCACAGAGCCGCTGCCATCGGCATACAAAGACGCCTTGGCACCGGCTCGTGAATGCGATGGAGTGAGCGCGCAACCATGAACCTCTACCAATTCATGCTGCAGAATCACACCGAAGTCCTCGAACTCACCCTTGAACATTTGTGGCTGGTCGGCATCTCGACCGTCCTCGCCGTGCTCATCGGAATCCCGCTCGGCATCCTGATCACGCGTTATCCCGCGCTCAACAAACCCGTACTCGGAGGCGCCAACATTATTCAAACCATCCCCAGCCTCGCACTCTTCGGATTCCTTCTGCCCGCTCCGTGGATCGGCGAACGAGCTGACCGTATTGCTATTCTCGCGCTCGCGCTCTACGCTCTGCTGCCCATGATTCGAAACACCTATGTCGGCATCAAAGGCGTGGACCCCGCCGTAATCGAGGCTGGACGCGGCATGGGCTTGACCGATCGCCAGCTTCTTTTCCAAGTCGAACTCCCACTGGCTCTGGGAGTCATCATCGCGGGCGTTCGCGTCGCCACCGTGATCTCGGTCGGATTGGCGACCATCGCCGCCGCCATCGGCGCCGGCGGCTTAGGAGAATATATTTTCCGCGGCCTCGCCATGGTGAACAACCAGGTCATTCTCGCCGGCGCCATTCCCGCCGCCGTTATGGCCTTGCTGGCCGACCTAAGCCTGGGATGGCTGGAGAAACGCCTAAGCCCAAACTAACCTGAAAACCGAGAACTGAGAACTGAGAACTGATTTTCCTTAAACATGCCCCACCCAAGCAAAGATCCGGTCCGCCCAACCAAGTGATCTTCGTGCTTTCGCTTTTCCTCATCGCATTTCTAACCGCCTGCGGCCCAACCCGCCAGAATTTGATCGTGATCGGCTCGAAGAACTTCACCGAACAGCTCATCCTCGGAGAAATTATCGCCCAGCAAATCGAAACCAAGACTCATCTCCCCGTCGAACGCCGCTTTTATCTTGCGGGTACTTTCATCTGCCAGCAGGCCATCCTCGCCGGCCGCATCGATATTTATCCCGAATACACCGGCACCGCACTCACCGCGGTCCTGAAAGAAAAGCCAAAAGCCGATCGCGAAAAAGTCTACAGCGAGGTCGAGACGGAATATGCGAAGCGCTTCAATTTGGCCGTGGGCGCGCCCTTCGGCTTCAACGACACTTTTGCCATTGAAATCCGCGGCGACGACGCTCGCCGCCTCGGCCTGAAGACCATCTCGCAGGCCGCCGCCTACACTCCCCAATGGCGCGCCGGATTCGGCTACGAATTCATGGAGCGTCCCGACGGCTACAAAGGACTCGTCGCCACCTACGGCCTGCGCTTCGCCGAGTCGCCGCAAATCATGGATCTCGGCCTCCTCACTCGCGCCCTCAAAGACAAGCAGGTCGACCTCATCGCCGGCAACACTACCGACGGCCTGATCCCCGCTCTCGACCTTTTCGTCCTCGAAGACGACAAACATTATTTTCCGCCCTACGAAGCCGTACCCATCATTGGCCAGGAAACGCTCGCCGCACATCCGGAAATAAAACAAGCCCTGAACGAACTGGCCGGAAAAATCTCCGACGACGACATGCGCCAACTAAACTACGCCGTCGACGGCCAGCACCGCGACGTAAAAGAAGTCGTGCGTGAATTCCTGCAGAACAAATCACACTAGCCGTATGAAGACCCTCTAGCGGGGACACTCGTGTTCCACCAAATAGACAGTCATCCTGAACCCGGCGTCAGCCGGGTGAAGGATCTCGCGTATAGTGACAAACCTACATCGGGTCGCGAAATGGCAACACTGAGGGGTGCCCCATTCTTGTCGCGCACTTTGCGACAAGGGTGGGAGGCGAAAATCTAAATCCGGAAATGCCTCGGCGTGGATGACTTCTCTTAACCACTCCTACATCAACCAAACTGCATCCACATCCACGATCACCTGCGTGCGCGGAATCTTCTCTTGCGCTGCATAGCTGAGCATCGATCTTAAAGTCGCGTTAAGCTTCTCCCGGCTGGCTGACTTCAAAACAAAATGATATCGATAGTCCTGCTTCAACCGAACAATCGGCGCGGCTGCCGGGCCCAGCACACGAATGCCTTCATGCCGCGTCTTCTCAAACCACTTGCCTAAAGTGCCCGACCATCGCAGCGCTTCATCGAGCTTGTCGCTGCGCACCAGAACATTCGCCAGCGCATTGTACGGCGGATAGTGCATCCAACTGCGAAAGCGCAATTCTTTCTCATAGAACCCGACAAAGTCGTGCTGCGCCGCATACTGCACCGCATAGTGATCCGGGAAATAAGTCTGCAACACAACTTTGCCCGGAGTCTGCCCACGCCCCGCGCGTCCCGCAACTTGAGTCAGCAATTGAAAGGTGCGCTCCGCCGCGCGAAAATCCGGAAAGCCCAAAGCCGCATCCGCCCCGACCACGCCCACCAGCGTGACTCCGTGAATGTCGTGACCCTTTCGCGATCATTTGCGTGCCAACCAGCACATCAAGCTCGCCTTCATTAAGCGCATTGAGCGCTCGCTCGAAATCTTCGTTGCCACGAACCGTATCCCGATCGAGACGCCCAATGCGCGCCTGCGGAAACAGCCCATGCAGCAATTCTTCCAGCTTTTCCGATCCAGTTCCGAGAAAATAAACATACTCGCTGCCACACTCCCCGCAGACCTTCGGCACCGGCGCTACAAACCCGCAGTAGTGGCACACCATCCGGTTCGTGCGCTTGTGGAGCGTCATCGCAATCGCGCAGTTCCTGCATTCCATCCGGTTCCCACAGGAACGGCACAGCGCCACAGGCGAGTATCCACGACGATTGAGCAGGACCATCACCTGCTCCTTACGATCCAGCCGCTGCCTGATTTCTTCTGTCAGCTTCCGCGAGATCACCTGCTCTTTGCCTGTCTCCTGAAACTCCTGCCGCATATCAACGATCTCGACCTCAGGCAGCGGCCGCTGTTCTACGCGATCCGGCAACTCGAGCAACGCATACTTGTTCTTCTTCGCATTGAAATAAGATTCCAGTGAAGGCGTAGCCGAACCGAGCACCACGACTGCCCCAGCCATCTTCGCTCGCATCACCGCCACGTCGCGCGCGTGATAGCGCGGCGTCTCCTCCTGCTTGTAGGACGAATCCTGCTCCTCATCGACGATCATCAGCGCCAGATTGGAGACGGGAGCAAACACAGCCGAGCGTGTGCCTACGACCATGCGCGCTTCTCCGCGCTTGATGCGATGCCACTGCTCCGCCCGCTCCTGATCCGAAAGTGCCGAGTGCAGGATGGCAACTTCATCGCCGAACACGTGATGCAGATCCGCAGCGACCGCGGGCGTAAGTCCAATCTCAGGAACCAGAAGAATTGCTGAGCGTCTCTCCTCAAGCACCGATCGCATGGCCGCGAGATAAACCGCAGTCTTGCCCGACCCGGTGACGCCGTGCAGCAAAATGCCCGAAAACTTGCCGGCGCGTATGCTGTCTTCGATCTTTTTCAGTGCGTCCTGCTGCGCAGAATTCAACTGAAAGTCCAGGGACGAAGGCCGAATCGTTTTGCTCGCGACCATGAAGTCAACCCGCTCTTCGATGATCTCAACCAGCCCCCGCTTCACCAGCGTTGCGAGCGTAGTCTTCGGGACCTCGAGCGCTTGCAGATTCTCAAGGGCAATCCTCCCGCCGGCTGCAGCCAGAGTTTCGATCAACACTTGCTGATTCGAATTGAGCTTGCCTTCTGCTGTTCTCAACAGCGCAATCTTCGCAGTGCGAGTGGCGTCGCGCGCGTCCGATAGATCTTCGCGCGCGATCCAACTCTTGCGTACCATGCCGCTCAGTGCAGATTTTGAAATGCGAGTCGCGGCGCGCAGGCTCTCTTCTCGCACGGTCTCGCGTTCGGCGAGGTAGTCGAGCACGCGAAACTCCGCAAGCTGTTCCTCGGGCGTCTTGCGCGAACGGGCTGACGAGCCTGCCACTCCCGCAAGGTGCAGAGCCATATGCCCCTGGTTGGTGATGCGATAACCAATCGCTCGTTTGAATTCCGCGGCCAGCGGCAGCATGGTGCGAAACACTTCGCCCAGGGGCGCCAGATAATAATCCGCAATCCACTTGCCTAGCCGCAGAAGTTGTTCATCGAGGACGGGCGAAGCGTCGAGCACGCTGAGCACATTCTTGGTTTGAACTTTGGGCGCGTGATCATGCAGCGCGGTGACCACGCCCGACATGCGCTGCTGGCGAAACGGCACCAGCACGCGCCCGCCGACCACCGGCTGCATCCCGTCCGGGATGCGGTAGGTGAACGCAGTGTCGAGAGGAACGGGCAAGGCGACGTCACAAAATTCAGGCATGCGATTTGACTGATTGGCATCGTAACATCGCGTCGATGGCGCGGGGAATCGACGTAGTGTTCCACGTGGAACACTTTTGTTGTATAGCTGATAGTTATAACACAAGCAATATACAATGAGGACACGGGACTTATCGTCTCGGGTCAAGAACCCGGGGCACTGCCGGCTTCGGTCACCGGACCAGAAGGGGCACGCTCCTAACCCGCGGAGAAGAACCAGCGGCGGGTTGTCAGTTCTCGGTTCTCAGTTTGCGGCGAAAGAATTTTTACAAAACCGTGACAATCTATTGACAACACATGCCTGAATGAGCCCTAATATCTGGCCCTTGCAGGTTATACACATTAGCGATCGTACCTGCGTGGGATATTGGGTCCTCCCCCCGCCCTCTAACCATTTTTTACTTCAAAGGAGAAATCAGCATGCAACGTCAATGGGCTCGTAAAACTGCTCTCACTTTGTGGCTTGCGCTGGCGGTAGGTTTCATTTCCAGTCCGGCCTCGGCACAATATACAAGAACCGCACTCACTTCAAATCAGACGGGCAAAGCCAAGAATATGGATCCACTGCTCCAGAATGCTTGGGGATTGGTCTACGGTCCCGGCAGCCCCTTCTGGGTCAGTGATGAATGGGATGGCTGGTCCACACTTTACAACGGCGCCGGAGTTCCGCAGAGCTTGCAGGTGGTTGTGCCCTCGGCCAGCTGGAAGTGGTCCGGGTTCGCCCACGGGCATCGTTTACAACGGCTCGAACGAATTCCAAATTGACACTTGGCCATCCGAATTCATGTTCGCAACTCTCGACGGAACTATCCAGGGATGGTCGCATTTCGATCCTTCGACGACTCTCATTGGGGTGAACAACTCATCCAAAAAGGCGAGCTATACCGGCCTTGCCGTCACCAGCCACAGCTCCGGGAATTTCGTTTACGCCGCCGATTTTAACAACAACAAAATTGATGTGTATGACGGCACCTTCACTTTCGTGAAATCGTTTACGGATTCGAAGATTCCGAAGGGCTTCGTGGTGTTTAACGTTCAGGACATCGGGGGCAAGCTTTACGTTGCCTACGTCAACGCAAAGGGCGGAGGAGGCGGATACATCGACATCTTCACCGAAGCGGGCACGTTAGTGAAGCAATTTACACATGGGACGCCACTGAACCAGCCCTGGGGATTCGCCATCGCTCCGAAGAATTTCGGTCCGCTGAGCAATACCCTGCTGATCTCGAACAACACCAATACCGGAACCATCAACGGTTTCAATCTTTCTACCGGCAAGTTTGTCGGCACCATCATGAACTCGTCCAAGAAGCCGATCGAAATCAATCAGCTTTGGGGCATCGAGTTTGGCGGTGGTTCGGCGAACAACGGGAAGACGAATCAGCTCTTCTTTACGGCTGGACCGGGCAACAACGCGGATGGGCTGTTCGGAGTGATTGCGTTCAAGTAGTTCGGTGGTGACGGTGATTGTTGTGGAGGGTGCTGGGTCGATCCAGCACCCTTTGCAGCTTTTGAAGGGTCTTCTGGACTTTCGTCTGGATGCTGCGCCTAGATGGGTAACTGGCGGGTGGCGGGTCGGCCTGCTACCATTTCAGCAAATGCCACTTCGCAGGCCGACAGGAAAAGTAAAAAGACGAGTACGTCAGACTGGCTCGCCAGTTGTTCGCGACCGCGGCCGGCGCGCCGAACTGGTCATTATTACCGGGATGAGCGGCTCGGGGAAAGCCTCGGTGCTCAAGGCCTTTCGAGGATCTCGGCTACTACTGCGTGGACAATTTGCCGGTGGCGCTGATTCCGCAATTTGCCGAGTTGGCGGGCCAGTCTTCCGAAATTGAGCGTACCGCGCTGGTGGTCGATGTTCGCGAGGGCACGCAACTGGAGGCTCTACCCGAGATCGTGAAGTCGGTGCGGCGGATCCTGCCCACTAAAATGATTTTTCTGGAAGCAGCGGATTCGGTTCTGTTGCGCCGCTTCAGCGAGACGCGGCGGCCTCATCCTCTAGGCACAAAACCACGGTAAAAGCATCGCTCGCGGCCGAGCGCCGGCATCTGCGGCGCATTCGAGCCATGGCGGACCTGGTCATCGATACTTCCAAGTTCAACGTTCACGAGCTGCGATCTCACATCACGGAGCGTTTCCAGAAGCAGGAGTCGGGCAATAACATTTTGGTTTCGTGCGTGAGTTTCGGCTTCCGGCATGGGGTTCCGGAGGATGCGGATCTGGTGTTTGACGTTCGCTTTCTGCCGAATCCTCATTTTGTGCCGGAGTTTCGTCCGTTGACAGGGCGCGATCCCAAGGTGGCGAAGTATATCCGGTCGTTTCCGCAGTCCAAGGAATTTATCAGCCGGATTTCGAAGCTGCTGGTCTATCTGCTGCCGCACTACATACGCGAGGGGAAGAGTTATCTGACGATTTCTTTTGGTTGCACCGGGGGGCAGCATCGCTCGGTGATGATTGCGGAGGACGTCAGCAAACACTTGCGTCAGGCGGGGTACCGGGTGAAGGTAGTGCATCGGGATAGTCCGGGGTAAGAATCGGCCGATGGTCGTTCGTCGTTGGTCGTTCGCCAAATCGCGAGTGACGGGCCAACGACCGACGACCAAAGACCGACGACTGAAGTAGAATGAATCCTTGCAGACGCATGCTGATTTCATCCGTAGCAGGCCGGGTCTGGCCGCGCAAGGGGAGCCTCCGATGCGGCAACTGACACGCCTCATACGATACGTGGCGCCTTACTGGTGGCCAGTAGGGGCGTCCGTATTGTTGATGGCGGCGGTGGGATTGCTGGACGCTTTCCGGTTGCTGCTCATCGGTCCGATTTTTGACCGCGTGCTGAACCCGGGTTCGCAGATCTCGCGGGATGCAACTGTTTACGATTCCGGGCAGCGGGCGTGCCATTTACCTGCAGCAGTTTGTTCCCTCACACTTTCAGAATCCATGGACGGTCGTGGCGTTTGCTCTGGTGGCGGCTACCGTGTTGAAGGGGATTTGCGATTATGCGGGCACGTACCTGGTGAACTACGCCGGGTTCGGAATGATCACGGATCTGCGCAATGATCTCTACGATTCGATTCTGCAACGCTCGGCGGCGTTTTTTCAGAAGCACACGACGGGCACTTTGGTTTCGACGATCGTCAATGATGTCGAGCGAGTGCAGTACGCGATGTCGAGCGTTCTGGCGGAGTTTCTGCAGCAGTTTTTTACTTTCATTTTTACTGCGCTGGTGGTGGTGGCGCTTGGGCAGGAAGTTTGCCTGGGTGCTGGTTTTGTTCGTACCGGTGATTATCTTTTCGGCGGGGAGAATTGGGCGGCGGGTGCGGCATGCGACCCGACGCGGCCAGGACAAACTGGCGGACATTCAGAATATCCTGCACGAGACCATTACCGGCAACCGCATCGTGAAAGCGTTCAGCATGGAGCGCTGGGAGATTGCGCGATTTCAGGATGCGGCGCAGCGGCTATTCCGCGCAAATTTACGCTCGGTGGCTGCGGTGGCGATCAGTTCGCCTTTGATGGATATTTTTGGCGCGATCGCCATTGCGTTGCTTCTGCTGTTGGGACGCGAACAAATCAATCATCACGTTTTTTCGTCGGGCACGTTTCTGGCGTTTATCGTGGCTGTTTTCAAGCTCTACGATCCGGTGCGTAAGTTTGCTTTGTTCAACAATAATTTCCAGCAGGCGCTGGGAGCGTCTTCCGAGATTTTCAAGTTCATGGATACGGATGACGATGTAAAAGAGAAGCCTGGAGCTCGGCCCTTGCCGCCGTTTTCGCGCAGCATCCGGTTCGAGAACGTTTGCTTCTCTTATGACTCGGAAGGTGAAGGGCCGGGAGATTTTGCGCGATATCAATCTCGAGGTTCATGCCGGCGAGGTGCTGGCGGTGGTCGGATCGAGTGGCGCAGGTAAGAGCACGCTGGTGCATTTGATTCCACGCTTCTTTGACGTGACTTCCGGCAGATTGACCATTGACGGTCGCGACGTGCGCGACACGACTTTGGCTTCGCTGCGTTCGCAAGTTGGGGTGGTGGCGCAGGACACGGTGTTGTTTAACGACACGGTGCGAAACAACATCGCCTACGGGCAGCCGGGCGTCCCGCAGAAAGCGGTGGAGGTGGCGGCTCACGCGGCTTTGGCGCACGACTTTATTATGGATCTGCCAAGCGGTTACGAAACCGTGATTGGCGAGCGCGGCGTACGGCTTTCCGGCGGGGAGCGGCAGCGTATTGCCATTGCGCGGGCGCTGCTGAAGAACGCGCCGATTTTGATTCTGGATGAAGCTACGTCGGCATTGGATAGCGAATCGGAATCGCTGGTGCAGTCGGCGTTGCATAATCTGATGATTGGACGCACTGTGGTCGTGATTGCCCATCGGCTTTCGACGGTGAGGCGCGCAGATCGAATCGTAGTGCTGGAGAATGGTACGACTGCGGATATTGGGCCGCACGAAGAGTTGATGAAGAAACTAGGGACTTATCGGCGCTTATACGAGTTGCAATTTGCGGAAGTGGAACCACCGAGACCGGAAGTGCATGCGGAGTAAGAAGTGTTCGGGCTTGACCAGAATGCCCTGCCCTGTCGGCAAGGGGGCGGATAGGGGTCCTTCGACTGCACTGGTGCTCGCGACCGGGCAAACCAGTTTCGCATCAGGATGACAGTTTAACGTAGAGTCCAGAAATATGTCGATTCGCTCCATGACCGGGTTCGCGCAGGTGAAAGGGCAGGTCAACGGCCAGTTCGGTTTCACGTTATCGCTTAAGTCGGTCAATCATCGGTTTCTGGATATTCATTTTCGTATGCCGTCCGATAGTGACGATCTGGAGATGAAGCTGCGGCGGCGGTTGAAGGAGAAGATGGCTCGCGGCCACGTCGAGCTGACTCTGAATATGGAACGCAGCGTGAGCGAGGGTTTTTCACTGAACCGCGAACCTCGTGGGCGGTTACATTCAGGCATTTCGCGCCGCGGCTGCGGAGTTCGGGTTGTCAGCGGAGCCGGATCTCAACGCAATTCTTCGCATACCGGGCGCACTGGAGTCCGAAGCGTTACCGGCGGACGATGGATTGGAGGCGGCGGTTCTTTCCAAGATGGAAGAGGCGTTGACCCGCTTGAATCAAATGCGCGAGGAAGAAGGTCGCGGCACCGAGCACGAGTTACGAGAGCGTATGCGGCATGTGCAGCACGCACGCGAGGGCGTAGAGCAACACCGCCAGGCCGTCCTGCAAACCTATGCCGAGCGACTGAGGACACGCCTGCAGGAGTTGATCGGCTCACAGATTGAACCGGAACGCATTCTCCAGGAAGCGGCGCTGCTGGTGGATCGCAGCGACATTCAGGAAGAATTGGTGCGGTTGGACCAGCACGTGCAGCATCTTCTGGGCTTGCTGGATCAGGGCGGAGAGATCGGAAAGAAGCTGGATTTTCTGCTGCAGGAGATGAACCGGGAAGCGAACACGCTGCTTTCCAAGACTTCGGGCTTGGCCGGCGAAGCCATGAAAATCACGGAGCTTGGTTTGTCGATGAAAGCCGATATCGAAAAGGCCCGCGAGCAGGTGCAAAACCTCGAATGACCACGGTCTACATCATTTCGGCGCCTTCGGGCTCGGGCAAGTCGACGCTCGTGGACAAGGCTCGGGAGATTGTTTCCGGGCTGGACTTCTCCGTTTCCTACACCACACGTCCTCCCCGTGGGAACGAACAGAATGGGCGGGAATACTACTTCGTGCCACGTTCCGAATTCGAAGCAATGGTGCGGAAGGACGAATTTCTGGAGTATGCGGACGTATTTGGGTATTGCTACGGTACGGCGAGGCGCTTTCTGCGCGAAGCTGAACGGAGCGGGCGCGACTTGCTGCTTGACATTGATGTGCAGGGTGCGGAGCAGATCAAGCGCAAGCTTCCTGAGGCAGTGAGCATTTTCATCATGCCGCCGGATCGCAAGATTTTGGAGTCGCGTTTGCGAAAGCGTAGTCTGGATGCGGAAGAAGTCATCCAGCGCCGGTTGGTCACGGCCAGTCGTGAGATTGAGAATTACGAGAAATACGACTATATTCTGGTTAACGACCGTCTGGATGAATCGATCGAAGCGCTGACGGCGATCCTACTTGCGGAACGGCTAAAGCGCTCGGGAATTCGCGGATCCGCTGACGATGCAGAAACGCTGGCCAAGGCCGAAGGTTGCCGTTTGAGCAACATCCGGGAACGACTGCAGCCGATCTTAGCTTCGTTTGCGACCGCAGCAACTTCGGGCGGGCGCTAGCACAGGGGAGAACACAATGAAGTTGATTGAAGGGTTCGACAGCAACTATCGATATATTCTGGTAGCCGCTCGCCGCGCACGACAACTACAAGGCGGTGCGCCCCCGGTCATCGAAACTCACTCCCGCAAACCCTGCCGCATTGCGCAGGACGAAATCAAGGCCGGCAAGGTGAAATGGGTGATTCCGGAAACACCCAAGTCGACCAGTTGAAGTCGTCAGCGAAATGCTCGACAAGGCACTGGGGCAAGAGTAGGGCTCGACAATTGCCGGTTGCCGAACGGGCTTCGCAGTGAGCCATCGGCAATTGGAAATTGGCCATCGGCAATCATGAAAATCGCTCTTGGCGTCAGCGGCGGCATTGCGGCCTATAAGGCGGCGGAAATTGTCCGCCTGCTGCAAGATCGGGGCGTTCGCGTGCAGGTCATCATGACCCACGCTGCTCAGGAGTTCATTCGGCCTCTCACCTTTGCGGCTCTCTCTGGCGAAAAAGTCATTACCGACATGTTTGGCGCGGGAGCGGGCGAGCATCCGAATATTGATTCCGCGGTCGAGCACATTGCCGTAGCACAATCCATCGACGCGCTGCTGGTTGCGCCGGCAACTGCAGACGTTCTTGCCAAATTCGCGCAGGGCATCGCCAGCGATTTTCTCAGCACACTTTATCTGGCGACCACGGCGCCGGTGGTTGTCGCGCCGGCCATGAACGTCAACATGTGGGACCATCCCGCTACGCTGGCGAATCTTGAGATTTTGAAAAAGCGCGGCGTGAGGATCGTGGAACCAGGCACCGGATATCTGGCCTGTGGCATGACCGGGCCGGGAAGATTGGCGGAGAACGAGGCGATCGTCGCCGCGACGCTCGAAGCACTGGGCGCTTCGCAGGAATTGGCTGGCGAAACCTTTTTGATTACGGCGGGCCCGACGCGGGAGAAGATTGATCCGGTTCGATACCTTACCAATCGCTCCAGTGGTCGGATGGGATATGCATTGGCTGAAGCCGCATCTGCGGCGCGGAGCGCGAGTGTTGCTGGTGAGCGGACCGACAGCATCTGACTCCGCCGGGCGCGGCTGAAGTTACACGCGTGGAATCTGCCGAAGAGATGCATCAGGCAGTTCTGAAGTTGTTACCCGATGCGACTATCGTTATCAAAACGGCCGCGGTCTCTGACTATCGTCCGAAGTCTCCGGCTTCGCAAAAGATCAAGCGCAGCGGACCCGTAACGCTTGAGCTTGAGCCTACGATTGATATCCTTGCCGAAATCGCGCGTCACAAACAGTCGCAGTTGATCATCGGCTTTGCTGCTGAAACTCAGAATGTGCTGGAGAATGCGCGCAAGAAACTGGCCTCAAAGTCGCTCGATGCTATCGTCGTGAATGACGTTTCGCGCGAAGGCTTGGGCTTCGACTCTGACCGCAATGCAGTCACAATAATCACCCAGCACGAAGTTGTAGAAGTCCCTGAGACCACCAAGTGGGAAGTCGCGCAGCGCGTCCTTGACCAGGTAGTGCGACTGCGGAATACCATGCAGAAACTGACGCACCGAGCAAAGATCTGAGAAATAGGAATGGTTTCCCAAGTCCGATATCTTGATCCAGAACTCAAGCGCGCCTATGGCCGAACGCGTCCGCTATTACAACGAACTTGGCATCTACGATTTCTACCGGCGCGAGCCCACTGAAGCCAGCCTCGACACGATGACAAGACGCAGCAATTCTTGAGAATCCAACAGTTCAGCCAGAACAGCGAGACTTGATGACTCCTAGATCCAAAGCCGCGATCGCGGTCCCGGTAGAAGAGAATGTTTTCGAAGTATCGAACGCAAAACCAGAATCTGGCGTAGTTGATCCGGTTCAGGCATTGAAGTCTGATTCGCGAAGATCTTGGCGATTGCACTCGCTGCCGCCTGAGCAAGCAGGGACGTAAGCAAATCGTCTTCGGCGTGGGCAATCCGAAGGCTGAGCTGATGTTTATCGGCGAGGCTCCGGGTGCCGATGAAGACCAGCAGGGCGAACCCTTCGTGGGCCGCGCCGGCCAGTTGCTCAACAACATGATCAAGGCTATGGGCTTGCGGCGGGAAGATGTTTACATTGCGAACATCATCAAGTGTCGCCCACCGGGAAACCGTACGCCGGAGCGGGATGAGTGCGAGACTTGCTCTCCATTTCTGATGCGGCAGATCGCGGCTATCAAACCGAAGACCATCGTGGCACTGGGTGCGGTTGCGGCAAAAACGCTTTTGGCAATCAATGCGCCTATGTCCGAGTTTCGCGGACGCTGGTTCGATTTTCGCGGCACTAAGCTTGCCGTGACTTATCATCCCGCATTCCTGCTGCGTGATCCGCGGCAGAAGAAAGAGACCTGGAAAGACTTGCAGATGGTGATGAAGGAACTGGGGATGGCGATACCGGCGAAAGGCGCAGAGTAAAGGTAATCTTGCCAGTTCTGAAGCCTTACGCTTTAAGGCTTGCCTCCACTTTCTTTTGAGACATCTGGAAGGATCGTGATGTGGAGGACATTGTTTGAGGTCACGACGACATCGCTGACAGCATGATATTGGTCGTGCTCCGATTTCGGCCACCCGCGCATAAGTCGTCGACTTTGGAGGAAGATTGCATATTCGCCCGGCTTCAACTTCTCGCCGAGTGATGGTGTGGCACCGATGACCAGAGAATTGCGGAGCCGAAACTTGAGGGATCTCTCCAGATACTCCATGCGCAAGGCCGTCTCTGCGACCAACGGTTCCTTTCCCACGTAGCGACGATTCGTATCGCAGCATACGTAGCCCATAAGGCTGGGCTGGGAGTGAATCGGAAGCGTCGCGTCAGGTCGTTGTATAACAAAGTCGTCGCTTACGCCTGCCAGATTCATCGGGGTGTTCAGTTCTACCGTGTACATGTGCGAGTTCTTGCTGGTGAATGAGAGTCGAAAATAAAGCGTGTCCGATAGGTGGTAGGTCGAGTGCCCATCTCGCGTTGAGATCGTGAGGGTTACGCCGGGAGGATTTTGCTCCACGCCTCTGACATGCTGATCATCGAATGAAGGCGATATCTGCTGCGCAGAACAGACAACGGATGCTGCGAGCAAGCCGACACACCTGTTCATGAACGGCAGTTTACTCGATTGTTGGCTTAAACACTGAAGAATCAGGTGAGGTCCAATGTCAAAAGCGCCTCTAGCTTCAGGCAGGTCCTCACACCCTAAACGGCGTTGTCAAAAGCCTTGCCGGCAGCGTCACTACCGCCCACACTAGCTTCAAAGCTCCCTCGACTGCAATTCCGATGAGTCGAAACGGCAAGAGCAGCAGCCACACGATCGGATAGAGCACCAGCGCGAGCAGAGCCAGCGGCCAGCACAACACGAACAGCAGACACCACAGGAGAAAAGTGAACATGACAGGCTCTCCTTATCGTCTAACGTAATTTACGAAGATTTACCCGGAAAAGTTCGAGGACAATCAAGCTTTAGTTTTGTCTCGATTGCCACTAGCTAAATGCTTCTGCAGGAATGCCAGAGTCCGTAACCCGGCATCGCGCCAGGTTTCGCCGCTGAAACCGTGCCCCACTCCTGGGTAAATCTGTATCTCATACGCGATCTGTTTCTTCTCGAGCATTTGCTGCAGGTGGTACGCCTCTTCCACCGGGACGGTTTTGTCCTCCTCGCCGTGCAGGATGAGTACGGGACATAAACGTCGTGCGAAGAACCTCATCTCTTTTGGCATACCACCAAAGAACTCCACCACGGCCTTGATGCGCGAGTCGATAGCTGAGGCCGACAGCGCGAGATATGCGCCCAGAGAGAATCCCAACAGCCCGATGTGTTCGGGATCGACCTGCGGCTGGTGCGCGACGAAGCTAGCCGCATCCCACAGTGTTTTCATCCAGAGGGGGAAGTGGCGGAAGATGGTTTGCAGGCTGTCGGTCTCGGTGGTGCCGGTGCGATCGAAATAATGCAGCACGTAAACTGCGAAGCCTTGCTCGGCCAAGAGTCTTGCAGGGTCGGCCATTGAGGCGTGTCCGCCTCCGGACCCATGCAATCCGATCACGGCGGGAAAGCGCTGTCCGACTGCGTCAGGCAGAAAGCAATCGAGACGAATGTCTTTCCCTCCGCTCTCGAATGAAACTTGGGATTGAGTGATGGAGAACATGAAGGGGCAGCGTCTGGCACTTAGCAGTTTGCACTTAGTCGCCGAAATTTTGCGACATTTGAAGAGGACCAAATGCTAAGTGCCAAATGCTAAGTGCCAAATGCTAACCGCTCGTGGCCGCACTCTCAACGACCGCCAGCTTCGCCAATGACTCGCCATACGGCGCCCGCGCAATACCACGCTCGGTCACAATTGCGGTCACATACTTTGCAGGAGTCACGTCGAATGCGGGATTCTCAATTCCCACTCCATCGGGAGTCATCTGTTTGCCGGCGATGTGCGTGACCTCTTTTTCGTTACGCTGCTCGATGGGAATCTTGCCGCCGTCCGGCGCTTCGAAATCGATGGTCGACAGCGGTGCGGCTACATAGAAGGGAATGTCGTGTTCCTTCGCGAGTACGGCAACGGAGTAGGTTCCGATTTTATTGGCCACGTCGCCATTGGCCGCGATGCGATCCGCACCGACTACGATTGCTCCGATCTTTCCCTGCTTCATCATCGAGCCCGCCATGTTGTCGGCGATCACGGTGGTCGGAATGCCATCTTTCATCAGTTCCCAGGCGGTCAGGCGCGACCCTTGCAGAAAAGGACGAGTCTCATCGGCGTAGACGTGGAGTTTCTTTCCCTGCTCGATCGCGGCGCGGAACACTCCGAGCGCAGTGCCATATCCGCAAGTCGCAAGCGCTCCCGCATTGCAGTGCGTGAGCACACCTCCGCTCGCAGGCATGAGCGTCGCGCCGAAGCGTCCCATAGCCTGATTCGCGGCAATGTCTTCGGCGTGCATGCGCTGCGCTTCTTCGACCAGAGCCTGCCTGATCTGCGGGAGCGGGCGAACTCGCAGCATTTCAAATTTGTCTTTCATGCGCCGGATGGCCCAGAAAAGGTTCACCGCGGTGGGACGCGTTTTGCCAATGACTTCGCAAATCTGGTCGAAATCGCGCTTGAGCTCGCCTCCGGTTTCGGCTTTCGAGTTTTTTATGCCAAGGGCGATGCCCATGGCGGCAGCCACGCCAATGGCTGGTGCACCGCGTACGACCATGTTGCGGATGGCGTCGGCAACCTGCTCGTAATTCTTGCAGGTCACGTAGGTTTCTTCGGTGGGCAGCTTCGTCTGATCGATGAAGCGTACGCCTTTGTCAGTCCATTCCAGAGTTTGAATCATTGGCTCAATGTAGGTTCTGTGTACTTCGCAACGGTTCCGCGGCATGTTCGTCACCGCCGGCCTTCCGCATAACTCGCAAGTGGCAGCGACGGCGAAGATGGCCGGAAGATGCGTCGTCCTTCCGCTCCAAGTGTTCCTTGCGCACGTCTGCTGCCGTGAATATCGAAACAAATGGCGCCGGCGCGGCGGCTTTCTCCACATTCGGACGACCTTTGGCCTCCTCGCGCTCGACGAGGCACATCACGCCCACGATTTCAAATCCAAATTCACGCGCTACCTCGATCGCTTGAACAGTGGAAGCGCCCGTCGTGCAGACATCGTCCACGATCACAACGCGCGCACCCTTTTCTCGAAAGCCCTCGATCCGCTGTCCCGTTCCATGTTGCTTCTCCGCTTTGCGGATGAGAAACCCCTGAATTTCGCCGCTGGTCACGGCTACGGCCACCACGACCGGATCGGCGCCCATGGTCAAGCCGCCAATGGCTTGTGGCCGCCATCCGCGCTGCCGAATTTCCTCGAGAAACACGTGGCCGGTGAGCTGCGAACCGCGGGCGTCCAAAGTTGTCGTGCGGCAATCTATGTAGTAGTCGCTGGTGCCGCCCGACGAGAGTTTGAACTCCCCCAGACGAAAAGACTTGGTTGCCAGCAGACGCAACAGTTCCTGACGGGCGGAAGACATGGAAAATCTAAGATAACATGAAGCGGGCTTCGGGCTTCGGGCGGCAGGCTTCAGGCGTCAGGCTCCTGGAAATCAATTGGCTATCTGCAGCAGTTACCCGAAGCCTGACGCCTGAAGCCTTAATCCCGGGTCACTGATTCAGCCTCTCCAGATGACGAAATCCGTCGGTTCCTATGAAAAGCAAGACGGAAAGTGTTGCGTTGTATGCGACGTGCATAATCAAGCTGGCGGCAACGGACTTGGTCAACGCGCGTGCGATCGTCAACGCCAGACCGACGATGAATATCACCAGCACCGGCCCCCAGGCGCGTCCCAGTTGCGGAGCGTGAATCAGGCCAAAACTTGCCGCAGTCACGACCACCGCGATTCCGATACCGAAGCGGCGAGCCAGCACGGGATAAAAAAACCCGCGAAAGAACAACTCTTCGAGCAGCGGCGCAAACGTTACGCCAAACAGCGACAAGGCCCAGGCTTCGCCGGGCGTCCGGAAAAAGCGATCCATCGGGAGTTCTTTCGGCATGGGAAGGACGTGTGCGATCCCTTGCAAGGCAAACGACAGCACCATACCGGCTAGTAAAAAGTTTGACCAATGTTTCGGCCAGTTCCATCGAATGGCCTGCCAGAAATCTCGGCCAGGCTCGCGTTTCACGATGGAAAACATGAAGGCCAAGATCACAAGATAGGCAAATCCCTGCCCCGCCACAGTCACTAGCGGGTAGGTCACAACATCGATGAATGCTACCTTGGGATATAGAAATCGCTGCGCAACGAAAGCAGCCAGCGGGAGAAAAACGAAAACCGAGGCAACGGTGAGCAACACAATCTGCAGCACATCCCATCCGCCCCAGACTGGCTCCTCGGATCGGGATCTCGACTACGGGCGCCGGTCGTTCTGGCAGCGGAAGCAGACCAGGATCAGACAACGGATTTGGAGGTGAGGACACGCGATTCAGGATTGCTGCCGAGACATTTTGAATTTACACAAACTTGAATCTACACGTAAAAGAGAAGCTATGCCGACTGCTGTTTGTTCGTCTCTGCGAGCTCTTCTTGTCGATCTCAGCGATGAAGCTTGTATCGCAGAGGGCGCAGAGAAAATGTCGCAGACATCACCCCAACACCTCAAGCCAGCAATTCCGCCATCGAAGTCCTTCTTTGATTTGCCATTAAAGTATTCCGCCAGTGCCTGCCCAGTGTAGGACTTCTTGTTCCGCGCGACCTGCTCGGGCGTACCTTGAGCAACGATGCGTCCGCCATCTTCCCCGCCTTCAGGACCGAGGTCGATGATCCAGTCGGCGTTGCGGATCACATCCAGATTATGCTCGATAATCACGACCATGTTTCCCAGGTCGGTGAGGCGATGGAGCACGTGCAGCAATTTCTTAACGTCATCAAAGTGCAGACCAGTTGTGGGTTCGTCCAGCAGATATAAAGTCTTCCCGGTTTGCCGTTTGCTCAACTCGCGCGCCAGCTTGATGCGTTGAGCCTCGCCACCAGAGAGCGTTACCGCCGATTGGCCGAGGTGAATATATCCCAGACCCACGTCAACCAGCGTCTGTAGTTTCTGTCTCACCTGCGGGATGTTTTCAAGAATTGGTAATGCGTCTGACGCCGGCATTTCGAGTAAATCCGCGATCGAAAATCCCTTGTACTTCACGGCCAGAGTTTCCTGGTTGTAACGGCGACCACCGCAGACTTCACAGAGCACGTAGACATCGGGCAGGAAACTCATTTCAATGCGCCGCTGGCCCTCGCCTTGACAAGCCTTCGCAACGTCCGCCAGTCACGTTGAATGAAAACCGGCCCGGCTTGTAACCACGTTCCCGCGACTCTGGCAACATGGCATAAAGATCGCGAATCTGCGCAAAGACTCCAGTGTAGGTCGCGGGATTTGAGCGCGGCGTCCGACCGATGGGCGATTGATCAATGCGAATGACTTTGTCGATGTTCTCCGCGCCTGAAATCGCTTTGTGTGCCCCAGCTTCTTCCCGCGAGCGATAGAGAGTCTTCGCCAATGCTCGATAGAGAATGTCGTTGACCAAGGTCGATTTACCGGAGCCTGAAACTCCCGTCACGACAGTCATCACGCCCAGCGGAAAGGTAACGTCAATGTTCTTCAAGTTGTTTTCGCGCGCGCCCAGAATCGCAATGCCCGCACCGTTTGTCGGCCGCCGTTCCGGCCGCATTTCGATACGGACTCTGCCCGAGATATATGCTCCAGTCAGCGATCCTGCTGTTTCCATAATTTCTTCTGGCGTACCATGCGCGACGAGCTCGCCTCCGTGCCGCCCCGCTCCGGGACCAAGGTCGATCACATAATCAGCGCGACGGATGGTCTCTTCGTCATGCTCGACCACCAGCACGGTATTGCCTAGATCCCGCAATTCTTCGAGTGCTTTCAACAGTCGAGCATTGTCTCGGTGGTGCAGGCCAATGGAAGGCTCGTCGAGCACATACAGCACTCCTCGCAATTTCGATCCGATCTGCGTGGCCAGACGAATGCGCTGTCCCTCGCCACCAGAAAGCGTGGCCGCCGAACGGTCAAGTGAGATGTAGCCCAAGCCAACCGCATTCAGAAACTGCAGCCGTTCGACAATTTCGTGCACGACGCGCCCTGCGATGGCAGCCTCTCGTCCGGTCAGTTGAATCTTCTTCGCCAGTTCCAGCGAACGCGAAACCGGCAGCCCGGTAAAATCCGCGATCGACAGACCGTTGACTTTCACCGCCAGACTCTCCGGACGCAGCCGCTGCCCTTGACAGGCGGGGCATTCCGTCGCCGACATATAATCAAGCAAGAAATCGCGGTAGCCCTCGGATGTGGATTCCTCGAGCACTCGCTTGAGGTAGGCCAGAATTCCACTGAAACCGGTCTTGCCCCCTTTGCCGGCTTCACCGAACAACAACAGGTTTTGTACTTTCTCGGGAAACTTCTCGAAGGGCGTGCTCAGGTCCAAACCATGGGCAGTGGCTGCGATTTGCAGCATGTGGATCAGATTTTGCGAGGCCGAGCCCGGCCCTAATCCGCCATCGAGCAACGGCTTCGACCAGTCGACAATCACTTTCGCGGGATCAAAATCGTAGCGGCTTCCGAGTCCATGACATTCAGGGCAAGCTCCGTACGAGCTGTTGAAACGAGAACGAGCGGGGCTCCAGTTGCGGCACGCTGATTCCGCAATCCGGGCACGCAAGTTTCTCGGAGTAGAGCTGTTCCTCGCCGCCCACTACGGCAACCTGCACCAGGCCTCCAGCCAGCTTCATCGCCAGCCCAACTGAAAGCTCAAGCCGATGCTCGATCCCTGGTTTCACCAGCAGACGATCAATCACCACTTCGATGGTGTGGTTCTTCCGTTTGTCGAGGGCGAGGTCATCATCGAGATTCACCAGTTCGCCGTCTACCCTTGCACGGGTGAAGCCGTGCTGCACCAACTTCTCCATCTCTTTCTTGAACTCGCCTTTGCGCCCGCGCACAATAGGCGCCAATACCATCACTCGGTCTTCCGGAGTAAGGGCCATCACCCGTTGCACGATCTGGTCAGCCGTCTGGCGACTTATTGCCCGCCCGCACTTGGGACAATGGGGCACTCCAATGGAAGAGAATAAAAGACGAAGATAATCGTAAATCTCGGTGATCGTGCCCACCGTCGAACGAGGGCTCCGGCTGGTAGTTTTTTGCTCGATGGAAATGGCTGGACTGAGGCCGTCAATTGCATCCACATCGGGGCGTTCCATCTGGTCCAGAAACTGGCGGGCGTAAGCCGACAGCGTCTCCACATAACGCCGCTGGCCCTCGGCGTAGATGGTGTCAAAGGCTAAGGAAGACTTGCCCGATCCGCTCAATCCGGTGATGACCGTCAAGCTATTGCGGGGAATCTCGACGTCGATGTTCTTAAGATTATGCTGGCGCGCCCCGCGCACCGAAATCTTCGTAATGGCCATAAACCGCGAAAGTAATACCCTTCAGTGACCTTCCGTAATGTGGACGGGGTCCCCAGAGATGTTGGAAAGTGGAGGTGCGCAGCTCTACTCACGTATCTTATTTGCAAACAGTGGCAAGCGTCAATGCAGGTAGATTCAGGGAGCGTGGCGACATCAATTGAAAGCGGCAATTCGTAAGAGGGCAGAGAACTTTGGGAAGTCTATTGAGCGTTGGCATCCTCTGTTTCACAGTGGTTAGTGTACTGGCAATTGGAATTTTATCCGCTTACGGCTCCGTCATCGGAATTCTTCACACCTTTGCGAACCAGTCGCGACAGCGCCCTTCCGAAAAACCGGCGCTCGCTCCCCAAGCTCGAGCCGCCCATGCTGGCGGAAATTAGGCACTCGCACCGCGTAATACAGCCCGTTTTCTAATCGGCGGGACTTCGCCGTAGCGCTTAGGAAGCCTTGGCGCAAACCAATGTAAGGTTCTTGAGCTAGCTAATTATGCGGCTGGACGGGATCGGTTGAACCGGGCTGGACCGGCGTCGCGCCTGGATTCGGGAACGGTCGCATTCCCGGAGGTACTCCGGGCTGAATTCCCTGCTGCTGAAGCTGCTGCTGCCGCTGTTGCAATTCCTGCAGGAGCTGCTCAGGCGTTTTGACGTTCTGCTGTCCATCCTGTTGCTGCGTTTGATCGTCAGTTGCAGCCTGATCGTCTGTTTGGTCGGTCTGATCAGTTTGATCGTCGGCCTGCGCGTCATCGGTAGTGTCGGCGGAATCGTCGGTCGTGTCATCTTGGGCATCTTCGCCTTCGACAACGACAGTATTGGCACCTGGCGGGGCAGCCATGGGCGTCATCGGGCGGGCAAACACAGTCTGGTTGCTAGCAGCAGCCTGCTCCACAGGCGCAGATGGAGCGCTGTCGGCTGAGCTGCCCGATTTGGCCATCAGAATCACTCGATCCAGTGCAGCAGGATCGGTCGGCGATCCCAAAAGAAGATAATTGAAGTGCGAACCATTGAGCAGCGATGCCAGGACATCTCTAGGCGGAGCCGGGCCAAAATGTCCGACCACGCGCTCGGAGGCAGTGCCGGGGAGCTCTATGGTTGCACCCGTCTGCGCCCGAACCGCTTTCAAGATGTCGCCTAAGGTGGAATTCTGGGCCGAAATCGTTAGTTGTCCACCCTGAAATGAAACCTGAGGAGGAGTCGCTGGCAATTGGGCCAGAGTTGGTGGAGGAGCTGCCGGTTGAGCCGCAGCCTGGTCGACCGTCGCCGGGGCAGGTGTGGCGCTCCGGCGCTTGGCAAGGCCAGGAACCAGCTAGCAGCAAACAGGCGAGGCTCGCGACGAACAAAAACTTCGGCTTCAATGGTCCACCTGACATGGGGAACGCGCTTGCCGCCCGGTCTTGCGAGAATTCTTGCGAATCCCGCTCCAAGCCTCAGATTGTAGCACTGTCCGTCTGTATGGGCCTAGGTCCTAGAGACATAGCTAGCGATGTCTCTATGCCCGTGATTTATTGTCGCGGTGCGTAATAGCCCCTGCGCGAGCGCACTTGAAGATCCTTCTTGAGGGCGGTGATTTCGATCGGGCGATATCGGCCATCCGCCTCGAAATCAGCCGGATGATAAGAAATAATGTATTGGCTCCGCAGCTCGTCTTCTATGGCCGAAAATGAGTTCTTGATGTCCTTCATCTTGAACGGGAAAGAACGCACGTCCCCCGGTGGCGTCGGCGATGCGCTGCAGAACTTTGTCGCCGCGCAGGACCAGACCGCTGTCATCGGTTGAAATGGCGTAAATGATGACTTCCGCCCGCTGCGCCATCTCAATCGCCTGCGCCTCGCTGAATTCACTCTGATTATCCTCACCATCACTCACCACGACGATGGCCCGACGCGAAGGATGGTCCTCGCGATCCTTGATCAAGTTGTCGTGGCAGGCTCGATAGATAGCGTCGTAGAGTGCGGTTCCCCCGCCGTCCTGTAAACGATGCACTGCCGCCGAGAGCAATGCGGCGTTATCGGTGAAGTTCTGCATCATCTGACTGTGCCCGTTGAAGCCCACAACGAAGGCCTTATCAAAATTCGGGCGCACCGTGTTCTGCAGAAAAGTGACGGCTGCATCCTGTTCGAAGTCAAAACGCCCGCGCACCGATCCACTGGTATCGATTAAGAGTCCCATTTCGATCGGCAGGTCGGTCTCGCGGCGGAAATTCACAATCGATTGCGGCGGCTTGTGATCATCGAGAATCGCGAAGTCCTTCTCATCGAGGTTGCGTACGAACTTGCCATGTTTGTCGGTGGCAATGAACAGCACATTGACTTCGTCGACTCGCTTTTTGATGGTAAGAACGGAATCATCCGGCTGGCCGGAATCCAAACTGGAAGCAGGCGCTGTGACCAACGCATTGCTCGGCGCGAGATAATTCACCTGCGCCCGCAGCGACAGCCCGGCCACGGCCACAAACATTCCCGCGAGCAAAAAATACTTCCCTATGTACTTCATTCCACATCCAGTCCCGCTTACGACCTTAGCCTCTATCCAGCCCATTCTTCACAGCTTATTAGATGCACGCCATGGGCCGAAGCACCCGCCAGAAGCCGCTTTTACTCATTAGAACTCTAGGAGACACTTTAGCAAATGCCAAGTTACAAAAGGAGCACTCAATGGGTCATAGGCCGGGTCTAACTTCGGTGCCCGTGTCGCGCTACCGGAAACCCATTCTGCATCTCAAGCCGTCACAGGGTAAAATAGCCACGCTATCCAAAAGGAGATTTCATGAAACCCCTGCTGACCGCCTTCCTCGTGTGCGCCCTCATGCTGCCCGCGTTCGCCGCCGACGATAGCACGGAAGTTGACCGGTGCGAGAACGCCGGCCATGTACTTAAGGAAATTCTCAACGTCCCCGAGGACATCCCTCAAGACCTGCTCGACAAGGCCGAATGCGTCGTCATTTTACCCTCAGTGAAAAAAGCCGCGTTTGTCGTCGGCGCCAGCTATGGCCGCGGAGTCATGATTTGCCGCGGTGGAATCTCCTACACCGGACCCTGGGGACCACCCGCCATGTATGCGTTGGAAGGCGGCAGCTTTGGCTTCCAGATTGGAGGCCAGGCTACGGACTTCGTTCTGCTGGTTATGAACCCGGCAGGAGCGCGATCGTTGCTGAAGAGCAAGGTGAAGTTGGGAGCCGACGCTTCTGCCGCCGCTGGCCCCAAAGGGCGCACCGCTGAGGGGGCGACCGACATCGTGATGACCGCCGAGATTCTCTCCTACTCACGCAACAAAGGATTGTTTGCCGGAATCTCGCTCGAAGGTTCCACCTTGCGCTCGGATGGCAGCGCGAACGAAAAGTTGTACGGGAAGAAGGTCAGCGCGCGGGACATCATCCGAGCGGAAAGGTGAAAGCCCCCGCTTGCGCGTCGGAGCTGATTGCACTGTTGAACGAGAAGTCGCCCAAGAACCGCTCCGATCCAAAATCGCTGAAATAGCGTGTGCAAAGTAGTGTGCGGATTTTACCTCTGTGTGGACGGGTCTCTGACCCGTCCACATCGAGCGCTGCTCGATTCTGATCGCGGCAATGAATCATGAACTCCGCAACGCTGACCCGCTGCCCCTGGCCAAGCGGCGATCTCTCCATCCGCTACCACGATGAAGAGTGGGGCACCCCCACCACGACGACGCCACTCTTTTCGAGTTCCTCATTCTCGAAGGCGCCCAAGCCGGCCTAAGCTGGGACACCATCCTCAAGAAACGCGAAAACTATCGCGCGGCGTTCGACAACTTCGACGCCAAGAAGATTGCGCGCTACGACCGCCGCAAAGTCCAGATCCTGATGAACAACGCCGGCATCATCCGCAATCGCCTGAAGATTGCGTCCACCATACAAAACGCGAAAGCATTTCTAGAAGTGCAGGAAGAGTTCGGATCATTCGACGCCTACATCTGGCAATTCACCGGCGGATCACCGCGTAGTGAACTCCTGGCGCTCCGTCGAAACAAGTTCCAGCCCGCACGCCAGAATCAGACGCCATGAGCAAAGACTTGAAGAAGCGCGGATTCTCCTTCGTCGGCACCACGATCTGCTACGCCTTCATGCAGGCCACAGGCATGGTCAATGATCATTTGACCAGCTGTTTCCGCTACTCCCAGCTAATTCCCCGAAAACGTCGGCGGGCCTAAACCTTAACGGTTCTGAGTGTAGCGGACTGCTTTCGTCAAGTATCGGGAGTGGATGCCGCTCTCGCGAAGGGTCGATTCTTTTAGCGTGTGGCTTGTGAGTATCACTGTGTCACTGTAAAACTGGTGGCACTCGTGGCCGTCCCGCCCGGAGTGGTGATACCGATCGGCCCAGTCACAGCCCCCGTGGGTACGCTTGCGACCACTTGGGTATCCGAGTTCACGATGAATTGGTTTGCTACTACGCCTCCGAAAGTCACTTGCGTAGTTTGCAACAAGCTGACTCCCGTAATTGTTACGGACGTTCCCACGGGCCCGCTAGGCGGAGAGAAGCTAATGATCTGCGGCACCACCAAAAAGCTGGTGGCGCTCATAGCCTTTCCGCCTGTGGTAGCGATGGCAATCTTTCCCGTCTTGGCTCCGCTTGGCACGGTCGTCGCCACCTGCGTGTCCGAGTCCACAGTAAAGTTGGTTGCGGCGACTCCGCCAAACATCACCTTCCTCGTCTGTGTGAGACTCGCGCCCGTAATTGTCACCGACGCGCCCACGGTCCCACTTGGCGGCATGAAGCTCGTGATCTGTGGAGTCACCCGGAACCTCTGGTTGCTCTTCAGCGCACCGCCGGGCGTTGCAACTGACACATAGCCCGTCGTTGCTCCGGTCGGAACGGTCGCCGTCAACAAGGTGTCGGACTTCACGGCGAAGTTGGCGGGCGTTCCGCTAAACAAGACGCTGGTGGTTCCGGTGAATCCCTGCCCGAGAATCTCCACATTCTTCCCAACCTTGTCTGAGCCGCGGACGAAGCTGACGAACGGGCCGAGGCCGGTGGACAGGCCAAAAACCGTGCCATAGTTGTCAGCCGTGCTCCCGCTGGCGGTTCCGTAGAAGTTTCCGTTCGTACTTTGAATTAGCCCTCCGATTGGATTGCCGCCATCCGAGCAGGGATGTTGAGTACAAAAATTGTGCAGGGTCGTCAGGCCACCTCCCGAAGTGGTTGTGAAGATTGTGCCGTAGTTGTTTGTACCGAAACCGCTGGTCGTTCCATAGAAGTTGCCGTCGGTCGCTTGAACTAGCCCAGAGTAAGGGAGGGCACCATCTGTGACGTCGAAGCTGTGCAGCGTTGTGAGTGTGCCACCTGGACTGACTTTGAAGACCGTGCCATAGCCTCCCCCGGTCCCGCCGCCAGTGGTCGTTCCGTAGAAGTTGCCGTCGCTGGCTTGAACTAGTGTGCCTTCGGGGTAGGAACCCTCCGTGCAGTTGGGTGGGGGGCAGAAACTGTGAAGAATCGCCAACGCACTCCATGGTGTTATTTTGAAAACGGAGCCGTAATTCATGGTCCCGCCCATCTCTGTTGTCCCGTAAAAGCTCCCGCCGGTGGCCTGAACCAGCCCGGCGGCGGGGGCGGCACCGTCGTTGGGGTAACCAGCAAACGCGTGCAGCGTCGTTAGCACGTCCGCCGGAGTGATTCTAAATATTCGTTCCGCAGCCATAAGGAGCATTGCATGTGAGATTGCCGCCTTGGGAAGTTGTGCCATAGAAGTTACCGTCAATAGCCTGAACAAGCCCCCCAAAGGGCATTGCGCCGTCAGTCGTATTGAAACTGTGCAGAGTTGTTAGTGCGCCCTGCGAAGTGACTTTGAAGACCGTCCCATGGCCATCGACCCCGCCTCTAAGGGTTGTCCCGTAGAAGTTGCCGTCGGTGGCCAATAGTAATTGGGCGGCTGGGCTGTCACCGTCAGTCGACTCGAAACGGTGCAGCGTGGTTAATGTCCCCCCCGGAGTGACTCTAAACACCGTTCCGCAGCCATATGGGGCACCGCAAGTGAGGTCCCCACCTTGGTCAGTTGTCCCGTATAAGTTACCGTCAGTGCCCTGCACCAAAGACGCATAGGGAGCGGCCCCTTTGGTCCCGTTGAAATCGACCAGAGTGTCAAAGGTCTGTGCCGCTGCGGCCATCGCCATCGCAGCACAGAGCAGAAGCACACTTAAAGCCCATCTCCACGAATCAAATCCAGCCAGCAGCAGAAAAAAGGAAGGTTTCAACGGAATCTCCTTCTTGACCAAAGACGCCAACCAGTATATCCACGTTTTGCCTGCTGGCAATGTGTGTAAAGATTTTCACCCCGATCATTGTCGTGATATCCCCGCCGAGTCCCTTCCAGTTTCTTGTAAGCTAGCTGACGTCACCTGAATCATAGTGAACCAGCAAGCTGCCCCCGTCAAAGACGACCGCCTCACACTGATTGCCATTTCGGCGCTCGCCTGCATTCTCCAGGACGTTCTCCACGAAGGTCTGGGCCACGGCGTAACCGCGTGGCTGAGCGGAGCCCACAAGGTCACCATGAGCACGGTCGCGCTGCAATGCGACATTGACACGCGCTGGATCTCAGCCAATGGCACGCTGGTCAATCTACTTTTCGCGGCGATCTTCTGGGTCTTGCTGCTCAGGCCGCAGCGCTACCGGCCCACAACTCGCTACTTCCTCGTGCTCGCCATGACCGGCAATCTTTTTACCGGTACCGGCTACTTCTTTTTCTCCGGCGTCACGAACTTTGGCGACTGGGCAGCGGTAATTCAGGGCCTGCAACCGCACTGGGCGTGGCAACTCGGACTGGTCGTGCTGGGCGTGGCCTCGTACTACGCATCGATGTTGTTGGTGGCGGCGAAGCTGAATCCCTTCCGCGGCCAGGATGGTTCTCGCCTCCGTGGCTTATGCTGGACACCTTACTTCACCGACGGGATCCTAGCCGGATTGGGAGGCCTGCTCAATCCGGCCGGATTGTTCTACGTCATCGCCTCGGCGTTGCCCTCAACTTTGGGCGCAAATGCCGGACTGTTGAGCCTGCCAAGCATGATGCGCAAAAGCAGCAACACGCAAGTTGGACCCATCGAACGCAGCATGCCGTGGATCGCCACCGCAGCCGTCGGCAGCCTGCTGTTCATCTTCGTGCTCGGCCGCGGACTCACCTGGTCGCGCTGAACTGAATCACAGCGGCGAAAACTTCAAGCGATATTCGACCGCGCTACCGGGTCGGGGGAAGCGTACCGCTCTCCTCGTCGCTCAACATCTCTCCACACGACGAATCCGTCCCAAAGCTCTTGATGCATGGGCCATGCGGTATGAGCGCGATGTCGTCCAGGCCAGGTACGGTGTTCAATGTTGTTTGTGTCGCCGTGAGGATTGCGTACTTGAAAATCGTACTCGTCGTCCCATTTACTCCCACGACGTAGAGATTCCCCGAGCCGTCGCTCACAATTCCCGCCAGAACCGGGGCGACTGGAAAACTGATAACGCTGACGGTAGTCAAGTCCATGGACACTTTATAGATTGTCTGCCCGGTGTTGGAGGTCGCGTACAGCGCATTGGTATGGGCATCGTAGGTGAGCCCGTCCGGCGTAGTCAGCGGAGTGCCGCTTGGGGTTTGATTGATAATCGCGCCAGCAGAATTGAACTCGACGGTAGCATTCAATACGTCATCGTTGGCAAAGAGGTCGCCATTCGAATCGTAGACCAGCCCCTCGATCGTGTCTGGACCGCTGTAAAAAGTCGTGAGCGCGCCGTTTGCCAACATAATTCTGAAGATTTTGTTGACTCCCGTATCGCTCACCAGAATAGACTTGCAGCCCGGCTCCAAAACGATATTGGCCGGAGAACTCAACCCCGTGGCCAAAGTCGCGTCAGTGCGGGTATAGGGATTGAAACTGTGAACCGCTCCCGTGCCGGTCAGAGCGTAGATAATCTGCTGGTAAGGCCCGAGAATAACGGCATCGGGATTCGTTGCGGTGTTCGCGATCGTGACTACCGTCTTGGGCGTTTGGATGTACAGCAATCTTCCGCTGTTGACATCCACACCTACCATTTCGGTCGCGGAAGCTTGCCCAAACAGGAAAGCGGTCAGGGCCAGCATCCATGCACCACTTGTGAGAAGTCGATTGACCAGATGGCGAACTTGCATCAGTTATTCTCCTTTGCCTTTTCAACTAACATGGAATTTCCCAGCGAGGACCAAGGGCTGCAGTTGCTTCCCCTGTTGCTGCGTTGAAACGTTTTGGTAGGTGTGAAGTGCGGCGGCGCGATCGAGCGCCCGATGAATCTGCGACTGGGGGAGGAAATCATTTGCGGACGCGAGTATGCGCCGCGAACAGAGGTAATTGCAGATTACGGAAGGACTAGTCCGGTTTTCAACTCGAGCTCGTGCGGGCGCGAACGTCCGCCCCCGTCGCGGTCCGAGCGACGATCCAGATTCAAGAAGCGATCTCCTGGCCAGGCTATTTTGCCACGTCGAAACCGTAGCTCCTCAACACGTCGCCGATGGCAGCCGTCTTGACGAAGGACAAGAACTGTTCCGCAGTCTCCTCGTTCTTTGACGAGGCGAGAATGACGCATGCCTGTTCGATCGCTGGGTATTCGCCGCTAGGAACCTCGATATAACGCCCTTTGTCTTTCATGTTCGGAGACAGAGCCAGCGAAAGCGCGACAATGCCCACGTCCGCCGCGCCTGAGACAACAAACGATGCCGTCTGTGAAATGTTTTCGCCCAGCACAAACTTGTCTTTCAATTTTTCGTAGAGCTTGTCGTTTTGCATCGCCGCCACAGCCGCCTGCCCGTAGGGGGCATGTTGGGGATTGGCGACAGCAATTTTCTTAACCGATGGATCGAGCAGCACCTGCATGCCGGAACTCAGGTCGAGTTTCGAATCGTTTCTGACCCAGATCACGATCTTGCCCTTCGCATATTGGTAGTAGCTTCCGGGCACGGTCAGTCCGGCAGACTCCAGTTTCTTGGCGTAGTCGAGATTCGCCGAAAAGAACATGTCAAAGGGAGCGCCGTTCTGAATTTGCTGGAAAAAATTCCCCGACGAACCATAAGTGAGCTTCACGGTTTTCCCCGTTTCCTTCTGGAATCGGGCCGGCCACATCTTGCATGGCGAACTGAAGGTCCGCAGCCGCAGCCACGGTGATTTCCTGCGCCACACACAATTGCGAAATAAAGCTGACCAGTAGAACCGCTGCAAGGCTCAGCCTTCGGACGTTCATCCTTCATCTCCTCGGCTTATAATGACTGCATGCCAATCTCAGCCAGAAACAAACTACGTGGAAAAATCGAAGAAATTCAACTGGGCGATATCATGGCCCACGTGGTCGTTCGGGTCGGCGAGAATCTCATCGAGAGCGCGATCACCCGTCGGAGCGCCGACGAACTCAAACTTAAGAAGGGTGACACCGTTAGCGCCGTGGTCAAAGCTACCGAGGTCATGATTCAGAAAGACTGAGCCACTTCACTGCACGTCGACGATCTTTAGCGTCGTCACTTGCCTCACCCATCGCGCCATTCTTTTTTCATCAGGTATGACGATGCGGTACGGCCCCTCCTTTTCATCCAACGGCTTTCCGTCTTTCAGGAAAGCCAGTACAACCTGCTTATCAGTGAAGGCCGGGTCGAGCTCAGGCAGGGCAATCACGACGCGATAGCCATCCGCGGCTTCCACCAGCAAACAGGACGCGAGTCGCTTTCCCTTCAGACTTGCCCCAAACTCAACTCCGGCTTTTTCCAGCACAGCCTCAAGCGCGACCCCTGCAAATGTTGCAGCCGCGCCTGAGGCGCTGGTCGTGACTTTGACGTGCGGCAAGGCCTCAATGTCGGCCCGTGTTAAAACAGTCGGTTTTCCGTCCTCGATTTGAATAGTAAGCTGCTGACAGAACGCCGGCCCAGCTCTGCAACAGCAGAGCGAACAGCACGGCGGCAAAGAACAGTCGATTCTTCGATGTCACACACGTAGAATCATCACCTCCGTGGCCTTGATGAGAGCGGCTGCAGTCTGCCCCGGCTTTAGCTGCATCTCCCGCGCGGAACGGGAAGTAATAATCGATGTGATTTGCTGGCCGCCAATCGAAATCGTAATTTCCGCCATCAGACCGCTGATGCGGACCGCGTCGATTCGTCCCAACCAGCTGATTGCGTCCACTGACGCGGCGAATCACGTGTTTGCGTTCCTTCTCCGTTTTGCCGCGCGTTCGGAAAAGCAGCCGGTCCACTTCGCTCTCGCGGGATGCGGTGGTGCCCTCCGGCGGTCCGGATGCTGCGAATCTTCTTCTTGTAAATCCACTGCTTGATGGTGGGAAAGCTGATCCCCAATTGCAAAGCCGCGTCCCGAAGCTTGAGCAACTCTTCCGTCTTTCCGGATTTTCCGTTCCTTTGCATCGGGAACGAATCGTACCGTCAACGCCGGCGACGGTCAATACGCTTTAGCTGCCGCAAAATTCCCCGTCAGTATAAACCCAAGTTCAATCTATAACGCATATAACTGCGTACTATCTAGACATCGTAAACATATTTGATATACACTTCTGCGTTCTCTTTAACACAATGGATAATGAGGAGGTCGGAATGCGTCGCGCTAATTTATTCTCGCTGCTTTTGTGGCTTGCGATGGGGGCGTTACCGGCATGGGCCCAAACGGGAGCGAGCCTTTCCGGCGTGGTGACGGACCAAACCGGCGCAGCCCTTCGCGATGTCGCGGTAACGATCAAGAACGTCGATACAGGTGCAACGCGCACGATCGCAACCGACGGCAGGGGGCACTATCAGGCATCCGGCCTGGCTCCGGGGCGCTTCGAGATTCGTGCGGCAAAACAAGGGTTCGCCGATGAAACGCGCACGGGAATCAGCCTGGCGGCTGGCCAGAACGCCACGGTCGACATTAAGATGCAGCGGAGCGCCGCCCGACGCCTGCGCGAGCGGCCACGAGTTCGCCACCACCGATTGCACGCTGACCTGGCACGGCATCACGCTGTACGGTGCGTATGACGTCGGCGTCGGCTGGGTCAGCCACGGCTTACCGGAAAACGGCTATAACTATGAAGGCGAATCTCTGGTGAACCGAAACGGCTATCAACATCGATTCCTCGTCGCACCGAACAACCTGTCGCAGACGGGTCTGGGCATCAGGGGCAAGGAAGAGTTTGTGCCTGGCTGGTCGGTTGTGTTCAACGCTTCCACGGGCATCAATCCGCAGTCCGGCCTGCTGGCCAACGCGTCAAAGACCGACATCATCAACAATGGCCTTCCCAGGAGCAGCTATTCGATAGCCATCGACGGCGCGCGCGCGGGCCAACCCTTCAATGACGAATACTATGGCGGTATATCGTCCACGCAGTTCGGCACGCTGACCTTCGGTCGTCAGCGCTCTCTGGGTACCGATGCGATGCTGCTTTACGATCCGGCCAGCGGCGCCTATGCCTTTTCCTACATCGGGTATAACGGCACGATGGCCGGCGGCGGCGACACCGAGGACAGCCGTTGGGACGACGCCGTGAAGTATCGCCTCACCTATGGCCCGGTCCATTTCGGCGCGATGTATAAATTCGCCGATGGTTCTGCCGGTTGCTACTCGGCCTCCGCAACCTGGACTGCCACCACCTGTACGCCGGAATCGGCGCATAACAACGCCTATGGATTCGACCTCGGCGGAGACTACGGCAAGTTCTCCGCCGACGTCGTCTTCCAACATTACAACCAGGCGATCAGCGTATTGAACCCCTTGCTGGGGCCTCAGAGTCTGTCGGCGCCATATCAGTCGACCACGGACAGCATCAATACAAACCCCATCAACGTGGGACCAATCTGATCGACCCGAACAACACCGTATATGGCATCGTGACCGACAACAACGCAATTATGGTCGCTGCCAAGTACACGTGGGACCCGTTCAAGTTTTTTGCCGGCTACGAATACATCTGGCAGAATAACCCGGCGAACCCGTTGGGCGTTGGCGCCTCGGACCAGGGCGGCTATTTCATGAGCGGGGTCGAAGACAACAATCTTGATTCTGAAAAGTTGGTGAATATCTGGTGGACGGGCGCGAAGTACACCTACCGCAGCAAAACCGACTTCACTTTCGCCTGGTATCAACAGCGGCAGAACGACTTCCGTCTTCCGCCGACCTGCTCGCCCGCAGCCGGTTTCCGCGCTTCCTGCGCGGGCACCCTCAACGAGGGGTCGCTCTATGTGGATCATCACTTCACCAAGCGTTTCGACGGTTTTGCCGGAATTGCGTATTCCTGGGTGAGCGGCGGTCTGGCCATCGCCATTCCTCACGGCCCCGGCGTCCCCTATAACTCCGACAACAACTGTGCTCCGACAGTCGGTGGCCGTTTCACCTTCTGATCATTTCCGCGGCGAGGTCAGTCGAGAACCCGCAGTTTTATGACGTCACGTCCTTGATGTGCGTCGAAATGTACCACTGATTGCCGAAAGCATCCTTCACCGCGCCATTGCGGTCGCCGTAGGGCTGATCGACCGGCTCCGAAATCGAAGTTGCACCTGCCTGCAGGGCACGCTGGTAGACTGCGTCGCAATCCGGAACGTATAAGTAGAACATCGTCGGCATGGGTGGATACTTCCCCTGAGCCTCGCCCATCTCGACCACGGAGTCACCAACGCGTATCTCCGCGTGATGAACCACTCCATCAGGCGATGCGTATTTCGCAATCTCGTGCGCTCCAAACGCTCGCCTCAGAAAGTTGATGACAGGTTCTGCCCGCAGCGGATGCATGTAAACGTTGACGCTGTTCAGTCCCTTGGGCGTGTAGCTCTCGCCTTTGTGCGTGGCGATGTACCAGAAGTTCCCCGCCGGATCTTTCACGCTGCCCGAGCGTTCCCCATACTCCTGATCTCTGGGTCCATCGATGGAGGTAGCGCCCGCCTGCAGTGCCCGTTCGTAAACAGCGTCACAATCAGCCACGTACAGATGGAGCGCATGAGTATTCGCTGTGGAGCGGAACTCGCGCCCCGGAATGCCGCCGCCCATCATCAGCATCGAATCGCCGATACGTACTTCGGCATGAAGTCCGCCCGCCGACCCCACGGTGCGAAATGTTTCTTCGGCCCCGAACGCTTGCTTGGTAAACTCGAGCAGGGCCGGCCCGTCCTGCGCGACCAAGTATGGCGTCACCGTGCGATAGCCTTTCGGAATCGGATTGACACTGGGCTTCTTCGCTTCGCCCTCTCTCATCGTCGCGCGGAAGCGGCGGTGCATCTCTTCGACCGACATCTCTTCCTTTACCGTCGACACATTCCAGGAATATCCGAACGGATCGAGCAAAGTTCCCTCGCGGTATCCGTAGAATTGATCTGCGATCGGGCCTGCCAGCTTGGCTCCAGCAGCCACTGCGCGCTCCACGAAGGTGTCCACATCCAAAACCTGGATCGACATGCTGACTGGCGAACTACCCGTTGTTTCCGCGCTGTAGCGTCCGCCTTCCGGCCACTCATCGGTCAACATGATTACGGAATCGCCGATTACAACCTCGGCATGAGGAATTCCGGTTTCGAGTTCGAAGCGCATGGTTTCCTTCGCTCCGAAAGCCCGCTCGTAAAATTCGATCGCCTTCGCCGTATCCTTGAAAGTCAACCGCGGGGCGGCGAAGGTGCGAGTTGCCGTGATAGACGCTGTCGTAGTCGCCATCGAAATACTCCTTTCCAAATCATCCTTCAAACGCGTTTTGAAATCTTCACGCGGCAGATCGCGCAACTCGGCGGCAATGCGGGCAAGTGGACTCACGCCAGAATCCCCACCCGGCAGCGGAACATCAGGATTTCTCATCAACCCCTGCACCGCGTCATCGAGTTGTTCGATCAAACTGCGCCTAGGCATTTTTGCCACCCGGCCTCGTGTTCGTGCGCCGCTTTGGTTTCCCTATCTTGATGGGAACCAAACGCTCCCGCAGATTCTGCAAGCCCCGGAATTGCAACTGCTTCACCGCACCTTCGGTGCGTCCTAACTGCTCCGCGATTTCGCGAATACTCTTCTCCTCCGCAAACCGCATCGTCACTACGCGCCGCTGCTCCGCAGGAAGCTGCTCCACCAAACGAAACAAGCGCGCCCGATGTTCAACTGCCTCTAGATCGACGTCGACCGTCGCCTCCGCCCCCACTTCCGGAGGATCGTCCATCGCCAATTCTCTCCCCGCGCGTTGCCCCCGATCCGCAATCGCATTGGCCGCAATCCTGAGCAACCAAGCTGCAAAAGGCACACCCCGCCATTCAAAGCGCCGGAGATTCGCCAGCGCTTTGTGAAATACCTCCGAGGTAAGATCTTCAGCCGCATCGCGATCGCCTACCCGCCGCGCAATGAACGCATACACTCGATCAAAGTTGATTTCGTAGAGTTCGGCAAACCGGGTGGGATCCTTCTGGGCAGCCTCGACCAGCAGACGCTCCTCCGCCTGCTCCGGGGACCGCTTCGATGCCGGTGCTCGAACGACCATCGCGCCTCTAATGAGATAAACGACTGCCAGCCGGAAAGGTTATGCAGAATAATCTATTGGAGGGGAAAACGCTAGCCAACGTGCCATGCTCTCAAGCGGGGAATCCAGCGCCCAACGTTTGCGCAAAAGTTTTTATACTCAGCCCCAAACGTGCGACGCAACGCCGGCTCCTCGTAGAGTAAGACAAACACGTGGAAACCAAGGCACACAAAAACTCCGTACGCTAGAACCCGCACATCGCCAAACAGCAGTCCCTGTCCGATGATCACAGCTGCGACCGCAAGGTACATGGGGTTCCGCACATAGCGATAGAGACCGCTAACCACCAAATGCCGGGTAGGAAAAACCGGCGCGGGCGTCCCCAATCCCTTCAGTGCGAAGCGGGCAAAAGAATCCAGGAGCACCGGGACACCGGCCACAATCAGCAGCACGCCTAACCATCGAAGAGACGGGAAATTAAGAAGTGGCGCCCGAACCTGCCAGCTAGAAATCCACCATGGCACCAACCCGGCCACAGTGCCGGGCGCGATCAAAAGGAAAAAGACCGTCCCCGCAACCGCAGAGATTCGCCTCGTCGAATCCGAACTCAATGCGACGGAGCCTTGCCCCACTCGTCCACCTTCCGCACGCTATATCGAGGACCGGACAAACAGGTCGCTTCACCTGTCGGCTCGGTTACATCCGAATGCGGGCTCTCGCGTTTCACCAGGAAGGCATGCATCGTGAAGCAAGTCACATCTCCATCCCGCGCCGCGTCGGACCGCGAATAATGCCGATCCGCTGGCGCCTGGACTAAATCCTGTCGGGCGATCGCTGAAGGACTGATCAATTCTGAATTGAAGGAGCTTACAGCCGATTGCGAGGACGAACTCTGCGGCTCCGCATCGACGGCGGTACAAACCGAAACTAATCCGCACAGCAGAACCATCAGGAGGCTGACAATTCGCATACAGGTTCCTCCGTTCGCCAAATTATAGCTCTAACCTGCACACTCAAAATTGCAAAGCAGACCAACAACCCGGAGGCAAACTACTTGCGGGGCCCTTTACGCACTGGATGGGGGAGAGCTGTAATGCAGGGCCCCGCATTATGCAGAACCTTCTTACACCACGAGCCAACGCGTGCAACAAGAAAATGATTCCTGTTCCATTTTCCGAACAAAGCCTGTGGAAAACTTCCCGTCGGCCGAACCGCTATTTGTCTGGAAAGTAAAACGCCTCGGGCGCAGGCCGATACACTCGAATCATCCACAGAGGACGGCGTAACTTGCCGGGGCCGGGAGCGGCGCGACTCATTTTCAGCCAGCGGAGGTATTCTTCGTGGGCCTGATTGGTGTCCACGAAAACGTCGCCGTAACGATCCTCCGCGCCCGCTTTGGTGACCGTGACTTTTTGGTGCCAGCAGTGCTGCCCGCTGATCGGGTCGGGTTGGACCGGGAAGGTCAGATTCTGATGCACACCCGCGTCTTCCCAGTGGATACGCGACGAATCGGGGTCGTCGCTCTCGAAGGGCTGAATGCCATGGATCGTGCGCATCATCCACTTCCCTGGCTCAACTTGCTTCAGATCGACCAGCGCTGTCGACCATCGTTCGCCGCCGAAGTCTTCTTTCAGCCGCCAGCGCCCTAGATGATGGGAGCACGCGATTACACCGGGCCGCATCCCTTCGGTGGCCCAGACTCGATCCACAAAATAGCCGATCGCGGTTTGAACGCGCACCAAGTCGCCGGTGACAACTCCTAAACGATCGGCGTCTTCGTGATGCATCCAGACCGGATTCTTGTGCGAGATTTCGTAAAGCCACTTCGCATTGCCCGACCGGGTATGGATGAGAGTTGGCAGACGGAACGTAGGGAGTAGAAGCATTTCGCCTTTGGCGGCATCGATGTTGTCACGATGGACATGGCTCTTAATGTAACCGGGGATCGAATGCTCCGGCCAATTCCAGTCCTTTAGCGTCTTCGAATAAAACTCGAGCTTGCGCGACGGTGTTGGGAAGCCAGCGACGGCGTTGCCATCGATCTCAACTCCAATTGGCGCTCCATTTTTCTTGACTACGTGTGTCACCGGATCTACCGAACTTCCCTGCACCTCTTCTGGCTTGAGCACCTTCCGATGCAGCTCATAGACGTTGTTTTCGATCAGGAAAGCGCCGTATTTCCGCATGTAATCGAGCGGCGTGAGCCCTTCGCTGGCGGCAGCTTGCGGCAGACCAGGAACGCTGTTCTCGAAAATCCATCGGTAGTATTCGTCGATTCTGATCTTCTCCCCCGGCCGGTAGGGAGACTCAAAGTAGCGGCGGATGCCCATCGATCCATCTGGATCGACTCGCCACGACAACTCAATCCAGAATTCGTCTTCTTCCCATACCTCGCCCAGTCCGGCTTCGCGGTGGGCTTCATAAGTGAAATTGAATTTCTTGCCTTGCCGCTCCAACGCCAGGCGCAGCACGGGCTGACGGTAACCGATCCAGCGCGCGGCGTGCGTCTCCTGACTCATGAGGTCGTGACGCTCGGAAGCATGGCCCATGGGCAAAACATAATCGGCAAACCAGGCAGTTTCGCTCCAGGTCGGAGTAAGGCAGGCGTGACGCTCGACTTTGCTCTCGTCAGTGAGCGCCTCGATCCAGCTCAGCCCGTCGGGGTTGGTCCATACCGGGTTGTAGACGCGTGAAAAATATAAAGCGAGCTTGCCGCGGCCTTCTTTCAGAAAGTGCGGCAGCAGGAAACTCATTTCAAAAAATGCCAGCGGAAACTCGCGCGTCCACATCAACTCATTCCACGCGTTGGGCGGCGGAGGCATCATGGGCGGCGTTGGAATGTACTTGTTCCACGCACTGGGAGAGGTCCCGCCCGGTGTTCCCACTGCTCCCACCAGCACGGCAAGAAATTCCAACGCGCGAGCTACCTGCCATCCTCCAAGGTTGCCAGCGGCGGCATTTCGCCACACGTGCGTGCTCAAAGCAGAGCCGGCGCGGCCTACTTCT
>CAVOKS010000017.1:0-218300 GCA_963696565.1 uncultured Acidobacteriota bacterium
GCAGGGGCTGGGATAAAGAGCGATGACGCGGTCTTCAAGACTGCTCCTGAAGAAGAAGGCCATGTTGATGGGAACCATCAAGCCGTTCCACTCGGCGTCGCTGAGATTGAAGCCGGGAAGCGAGCGTACCCGCCGCGGCACGCGCTTGAACTTGACTCCCTGCCGCTGAACAGGATCGCGCAGGCTTCGCAAGTGCAGAGGAGCTTGCGCTGCGCCACCTCAATCAGATGCGGATGATCGGGCCGCAGGCCCACGCTGCATAACTCGCAGCGTTCAAGCGGCCGCTCACGCCGCGCAAACTGCCGCAACGTTCCAAAAACCATTCCCGTAAAATGCCGATCATGACTCGAATCGCAAATTCTCCGACGCCGCCATGACGCTTCGCAACTCCCGAAAGTTCCTGCCGCCGCGACTTCTAGTCCGAGCCCTGCTGTCTCAGAGCCACAGGATGCTCGCGTCTGCAACCCGCCAACGCCGATCGACAGCTTGTCTAAAGCTACGAATCCCGAAGCAGGCTTTTCTTCAAGCCCTTCAATTACCAGAGAGGTCAAATCCGGCGCCGCGTCGTACATGGCTCCCTCCAACGTGGCCTGCACGGTTTTCGCAGTCGAGCCACAGGTATGCGAACCGTTTCCACTCGCAACCGGATCGCGCCGCCGTTCACGCCGAGCAGTTCAACTTCACAGCCCTGCTTCCGCAACTGCGGCTGCGCCGGTCCACCGCTTTCACAACCCGGCTTTCGAAGTCTTCGGGGTGCAAGCCATAAAGAAGCAGAACACTGCTCACCATCGAATCGCGACCCAGTCGGTCAATGATGGCCATTCCCGCGTCACCCGCGTCTCGGCAATGATTTCGAGCGTCCTCTCCAGAGCCGCGCCGTGCAAATCCATCAGCGATTGCACCAAATCTTTGGTGGCAGCTCGCACCGCAGGATCGGCGATCGATTCGATTTCCTGCACCAACCCGCCGATCCGCTGCATGTCTTCCCGAATGATCTTTGCCGTCAGCCACAATGCTCCTTATCAAACCTTCGCTGATGAACGAGGCAGTCATGCGCCAGGGAAAAGGAGTGAGAGCGCATTTTTCGAGATCCCAGTCACTCTGCGAAGGAACTGGCGATTCCGTAGCGATCACCCTCACTCCTTTAGTCAACGCGGAACAGCCTCAGGGCTGAAGACCAAACATCGGGGAATGATGCGTCTCCAGCACCTTGCCGTTCCCCAGATACATGTGCACGCCGCACGGCAAACAAGGATCGAAGCTGCGCACCGCGCGCATGATGTCGATGCCCTTGAACTTGTCGGGGCCGTTCTCCTCGAAGATCGGAGTGTTCTGCACCGCATCCTCGTACGGACCTGGAGTGCCGTAAATATCGCGCGGATTGGCGTTCCATGGCGTCGGAGGATAGGGATGATAGTTGGCGATCTTGCCGTCCTTGATCACCACGTGATGCGAGAGCACGCCGCGCACCGCTTCGTGGAAGCCGCAGCCAATGGCTTCTTCAGGCACCTTGAATTCCGTCCAGGTTTTGGTGTGGCCGGCGTGCAATTCCGCCAGCGCCTTTTCCATGAAGTGCAGCGCGGCGCATGCAGCATAGACCTGGAAGTACGTCCGCGCCCGGTCGCGTTCGATGGCGTTGCTCCACTTGGGAATCTTCCACTCGAACTCGACTTCAGGCAGCGAGGTCGTCTTCGGCAGATACATCTTCACGCTGTGCCGGTGGCCTTGATGTATCCGATGTCAACCAGACCGGCCAGCGCGGTCGCCCACAGACGAGCAATCGGGCCGCCACCGGTATCCATCGCCAGATGATCGCCGGTGCGTTTGTCGAACCAGCGCGGCGACATCACCCAGGTGTACTTGCCCCCGAAGTCGCGTTTCTGCGGACGGGGAATCGTTGTCTGGTTCCAGGGATGGTTCTTGTCCACTGGATTCCCGAGCGGATCAGTCTTGACGAAGGTTTGTGAATTCTTCCACTCGTCGTAATAGGAGCTGCCCAGCAGAATGCGGATGTTCAGATTGATATCCACGAGATCGGTGGTCACCAGCTTGCCGTCCACGACGATGCCGGGGGTAACGAACATCGAGCGACCCCAGTTCGTCATGTTCTTGTAGGTGTAATCGCAATGATCGGGATCGTTGAACGATCCCCAGCAGGCCAGACAGCACGCGACGGCGGCCGACTTCTTCGTAGCCGGGAAGCGCCTGGTAGAAGAAGTCGAACAGGTCGTCGTGCAGCGGGCACGACCTTCTTCATGAACTCGACATACTTCATCAGGCGAACCAGGTAGTCGGTGAAGAGCTGGATGGTGGGCACAGTCCCGACGCCGCCGGGATACAGAGTGGACGGATGAACGTGCCGGCCTTCCATCAGGCAGAACATTTCCCGCGTCATGCGGCTCATGACCAGGGCTTCGCGATAGAAAGCTCCCGTAAAGGGATTGAGCGCGGTCATGATGTCGGAGATGTTCCGGTAGCCATGGAGACTGGCGTGGGGCGCCGGCGTCGATTGAGCTTTCGCCCAGACCTTAGGGTTCGTTTCCTTGACCATCTGCTCGCAGAAATCCACGCCGACCAGATTGTCCTGAAAGATATTGTGGTCGAACATGTACTCGGCAGCCTCGCCGAGATTGACGATCCACTCGGCAATCGCGAGGCGGCTTCATCGCCGAACGCCATGTTCTGCGCATAGGTGGCGCAGGTGGCGTGGTTGTCGCCGCAAATACCGCAGATGCGGCTGGTGATGAAGTGAGCGTCGCGCGGGTCTTTGCCCTTCATGAAGATGCTGTACCCGCGAAAAATGGACGAGGTGCTGTGACACTCGACCACATGGCGGTTCTCAAAGTCGATCTTGGTAAAGATGCCCAGGCTGCCCACAATGCGAGTGATCGGGTCCCAGTTCATTTCCACCAGATTTCCCTTTTTGCTGGGAACATCCTTTGTCGGTGCGGTAATAGTGCTCATTCGATCGCTCCTTTGCTTTCTCAGTGCGTCGCACAATCGTTTTTTCAATAAGATCGTGGATGGTATCCCGTGGTCAGTTCAGCGCGCGGATGACGCCACTTGGGTTCCTTATTGACGGTAGTCTTGGGTGACGGAGCGCAGGGCGCGAATCGCGCGGCCATAGGCGCCGATGGCTGCGCTGGAAACTTTTGCTCCGGGTGGCTCATCCATAAACGGCATGAACTTATCGGGGAAGCCGGGCATCGTGCAGCCGATGCAGATGCCGCCCACGTTGGGACAGCCTCCGATTCCCGCCATCCAGCCGCGTTTGGGAACGTTGCAGTTCACTACCGGACCCCAGCACCCCAATTTCACGATGCACTTGGGCGAGCCATACACTTCGGCGAAATCGCCCTGCTCGTAATAACCCGCTCGGTCGCAGCCTTCGTGCACCGTCTTCCCGAACAGCCAAGTGGGACGCAGCTGATCGTCGAGCGGAATCATCGGCGCCAGTCCAGCCACCTGGTAGAGCAGGTAGAGCACGGTTTCCATGAAGTTGTCGGGCTGCACCGGGCATCCGGGAACGTTCACGATGGGCAGACCAGCTTTCGACCGCCAATCCCAGCCCAGGTAATCGGCGAGCCCCATAGCGCCCGTGGGATTGCCTTCCATGGCGTGAATCCCGCCATAGGTGGCGCAGGTTCCGCAGGCGACCACGGCCAGCGCTTTCGGTGCCAGGCGGTCAATCCACTCGTTGGTGGTGATCGGCTGGCCGGTTTTTGGATCGGTCCCGAGGCCGGCCCAGTAACCTTCTTTCTTGATTTTTTCGTTGGGAATCGAGCCTTCCACCACCAGCACGAAAGGTTCCAGTTGGCCCTTCTCCGCCATATACCAGAATTTCAGAAAGTCGTCCCCGTTTTCATAGGCAAGGACTGGATTGTGCAAGTGCACCTTGGGTAGTCCGGGGATCGCTCCCAGCAGCACGTCCTCGATGCTCGGTTGAGTAGCTGCGGTGACCGAAACCGAGTCTCCATCACAGCCCAGACCGGCGGTGATCCAGAGTATGTGTACCTCGGCGACAGGCGATGGTTTTTGCGTGACCCGACCGTACGGAACTGTTTCCGCTGCCATAACTGCGTTCCCCTTTCCCAGCTCAACATGTTAAGAACGGAGGCCGATGAATTTTTACTGTGCGCATGGCACTGCGGAAAGAGCAACACCTCCAGCAGCAGTCCTCTCTCCGTTCGCTAATCGGAGCCTCAAGTGCGCGCAGCTAGAATCGACAATATCGCCGGCGCCTTACAAGCGGGGGCATCATGTTTTCACTTTGAGGGGAACGACTATGAAAGTACCGGGGATTCCCCTAGCCGCTGGGGTTAGCGAGAATCCGTTAAAGGTCGAAGCGGACGGGTTGGACGGAGCGAACCGACTTGAGTGGAAATTCCATCACCCTGCCTTTTCGTTCATAGTCCACTGAATGGCGTGCTGCATCAGCTCGCGGGCGCTGCGCAGAGACAGCTTTTCCTTGATGTGAGCCTGGTAGGATTCGACGGTTTTTATGCTGAAGTGTAGTTCTTCGGCGATCTGCCGGGTTCCGTGACCTTCTCCGATCAGGCGGAAGACTTCCAGTTCGCGGTCGCTGAGATCGGCAATGGAGGAGATTCCGCAGAGTGCCCGAACCAGTGATGTAGTGCTTGAGCATCTTGTTGGCGATGCGGTCGCTCACATAAATCTCCCCGCCCAGAATGCGGCGCACCGCGACCAGCACTTTTTCCGTGGCTTCCTGTTTCATGATGTAGCCGTTCGCGCCGGCGCGGAGCGCGCGTTCCGCATAGATCGACTCATCGTGCATCGAGAGGATCAACACTGGCAGAGCCGGATGAGTGGTGCGGATGTTTTTCAGCAGATCGAGTCCGTCGGGACCATTCAACGAGATATCCACGATCAGAACATCGGGCCGGGCCGAAGCCAGCACGTGGATCGCACCCATCGCCTCTTCAGCTTCGCCGCAGACCACGAGATCGGGCTCCCGGTTGATCAGCAGCGCCAAACCCTGGCGCACGATGGGATGGTCATCGACCACCAGAATTCTCTTCTTGGCGACGGCCTGATTCTGCGATTTAGATCGGCACGCTCATGTTTCAGTTCATTCACCCGCGACCGGAAGCGAGACTGGGAACAAACAGATCACCAGGGTTCCCCCGGTGGAAACTCGCTGCACTTCGAGAGAACCTCCGCACATCCGCGCCCGGTAGTTCATCAGGTGAAGTCCCATTCCTTTATTGCCGGGGACAGTGTCCCCGATGCCGCAGCCGTCATCCTGAATTGTAAGCGCACCCTGATGCTGGTCGGCGGCCAGTCGAATCACGATCTGGCGGGCGTGTCCGTGCTTGATCGCGTTGTTCACCGCCTCCCGGGCAATGTAGTAGAGATGCGTAGCCACAGTATCGTCATGGATCAGCACCGGGCGTAAAACACTGGAACCGGCAGCTCACTGCGAACAGATCTTCCACTTCGCCCGCCCATTGCTGCAATGCCGACATCAACCCCTGCGCGTCAGACACCACGGGAAGTAGTCCGCGCGCCAATTCCCGCGTCTTGTGGATGGCCTCATTCACCAGATTCACGATCTTGGCCGGCGTCGCCGGCCTCCGGCAAGCCCTTTTCCATCAGCTTTTGTTCCTGCACCTTGCTCATAAAGGCGATGCCGGTCAGATGCTGGCCCAAGCCATCATGCAGATCCTGTCCAATGCGGCGCTGCTCGCGCGCGCTGATCTCCAGAATTGTTTTCTCCAGATGCTTGCGCTCGGTGATGTCGCGAATGGCACTGGAAACCAGCACGCCCTCTTCCGTCTCCAGCGGGCTCAGGCTGATTTCTACCGGGAACTCGTGGCCGTCCTTATGCAGGCCATACAGTTCGTTGCCGGTGCCCATGGGACGCACGCGCGGCTCTTCGAAGAAACGCTGTGCGGTGTCCGGGGTGCCTCTGCCGCAGACGCGCCGGCACCAGCAACTCAAGTTCTTGCCCCAGCAACTCTTCGCGGCCGGTAGCCAAACAATTTCTCCACCTGCGCGTTGACCAGAACAATCTTGCCCTCTCTATTGACGACCACGACCGCATCGGGGGCCGCTTCCAGCAATCCGCGAAACTTGCCTCCGCCCGTTTGCCGACGTTGCGCTCCTCCTGCAAGGCTTCTTCGGTCCGCTTCAGGTCGGTGATGTCAAAGCCCACGCCGTGAATGAACCAGGGCTCGCCATTTTCCTTGCGGATCATCTTGGCTTCGCAATGAAACCAGATCACCCGGCCGTCGCGCGCAACCACGCGATAGGCCGAACGCAGCGGGTTGCCGGTAAGAAACATCTCCGCTGCTTCCGTGCTCCAGCGACTGCTTGTCGTCGGGATGGATATGGCTGTACCAGCGGACCGGATCTTCCAGCCACTCTTCCTGCGAAAAACCCAGCGCCGCTTCAATCTGCGGGCTGACGTAAGCCTCGCCAATCCCGCGATCGAGATAAGCCATGAACACCACTGCCGGAATCTGCTCGACCAGCGCGCGATAGCTGGCTTCGAGATTCGGGGAGTTGCGAGCATCGTCGTCTTCGGACCATCCCTGGTCCGGTCGCTCTGGCGGATACACGACGCGCCTTGCACTCGCGGGGGAGTGCTGGTGGCTGAAGACTCCGCCAGGCCCTGAAGAATTTCCTCAGCTGCAGCACGGAGTCAATGTCCGGACTGCAGGACAATCGGCTGAAGGATGCGACGATCGTCGGGCTGTGATCGTCCTCGTTGATTCGGCCACGAAAACGAAACCATTTCTTACCTCTCAAGCACGAGTAGGGCGGACACCCTTGTCCGCCGCTTTTGACCTGGGCTCCATCATTCCAAGCAACCTCATGAATCAGAACCTATCAAGCAACCCCAGCTTCAACTGCGGCGGACAAGAGTGCGCCGCGTACATTACCGCGATGGCTTGCGCCAACTCGGCTCTTTGTTCATCGACGACTGCGTGAAGCGGCGCAAGGCGTGAATCGCGCGTCCATAAGTTTGCACCGCGGCCGAGGACAAAAGAGAACCCGGCGGCTGATTCATAAAAGGCATGAACTTGTCGGGAAAGCCGGGCATGGTACATCCAATGCAGATGCCGCCGACATTGGGACAGCCGCCAATGCCGCCCATCCAGCCGCGTTTCCCAACGTTGCACTGCACCACCGGCCCCCAACACCCAAGCTTCACAATGCAAAGCGGAGATCCGTATTCTTCGGCAAACTGCGCCTGCTCGTAGAAGCCGCCGCGGTCGCAACCTTCATGCACCGTATTGCCAAAAAGCCAAGTTGGCCGCAGCGCCTCATCTAGCGGAATCATGGGCGCGCGGCCCGCTGCCATGTAGAGCAAGTACAGCAGCGTCTCCATGAAATTATCAGGCTGCACCGGACATCCGGGCACGCACACAATGGGAATCTCCGCTTTCGACTTCCACTTCCAGCCGAGGTAGTCGGGAAGCCCCATGCATCCGGTGGGATTGCCTTCCATGGCATGAATGCCGCCGTAGGTGGCGCAAGTTCCCAGCTGCCACCACCGCCCACGCTTGGGGAGCGAGACGATCGATCCATTCACAGGTGGTGATCGGCTGACCCGGTCTTCGGGTCGGTGCCCAACGAGGCCCAATAGCCTTCTTCTTTATTGTGTTCGTTCGGGATGGACCCTTCGACCACCAGAATGAAATTTTCCATTTTCCCTTCCGCGGCTTGATGGAAGGGCTTCATGAAGTCGTCGCCATTGGCCAGGCAAGGAAAGGATTGTGCAGGGTCACCTTTGGGATCCAGGGAATTTGCCCGAGGAGAATATCTTCAATACTCGGCTGCGTCGCGGCAGTCATTGCGATCGTGTCTCCATCACAGCCCAGGCCAGCCGTGATCCAGAGGACATCGAGCTTGGTTACGGTGTCCTTGCCTTTATCTTTATACCGGGAACCTGAAGGCGCGAATGTCATCCGCTGCTCCGTGAAACGGAATCATAAGCTTTTCGCGCAAGAAGAGAAACTCCCGCATCACCGGATTGCGGCCAGATGAAATACCCTTTCTCCAACCTCTTGATACAGACCCAGAATCCGCTTCCATCCCGGACCAGAACCTTCAACCGATTGCGCTAGCCATTGCAGAACAAGAAGAGGTGTCCGCTCAGAGGTTCACACGACAATCGATCCCGAAACAGACCGTATAGCCCCTCGAACCCCTTGCGCATGTCGGTAACCTCGCCGGCCAGATAGATCCGTGTGGCTGGGCCAAGTCCAAACACGACCTACGCCCGCTCCAGGATGCCGCCAACTCCAACCCCTTCGACCACCCCACTTCCTTCAGCTCCGTCCTCGCCTGCGGTGGCAAATGCTCAAGACTATTTGGTCGTGCCACAGTTTGGACTGATCCACTTGGCGATGAAGGTGGAGCTGGAGTTCATGGTGTGATCGCCACCAGTTGCAGTAGATAGCGTCTGCCCTTTGACGTTTTCGGAGTCAATCGCTTCGAATTGAACTTTCGCGTTGACTTTCACGTCGTTTTCCACACACTCCAGTCGCACCTCAACTTTGCTTTTCGTCGAGGAGACAACGGTGGGATTGCAGGATTTTCGATTTTCTGTGAATGAGTTGCCCTTGTCCAGTTGTTCCTGAGTCAAACAATTCCTGGACACGATCGGTTTCGCCGGCTGCATCGATTTGGCATTCATGCGCTCTTGAAGGCGGGCACGCTGTTCCGGAGTCAGTTTTTCCAGCAAGTCGGCGGGAATGGGCATTTGCCCACTGAGGTTGGTCACGGTCGTGACCTCCCACAGACCAGTTTTGACGTCCAGGGGTTGATAATTGTCCGCCGCCCATAGGGCGGAAGCGGTGACCATCAATAGAAGTACAACTTTAGTTGGCATCAAAAACTCCTCCTTAAACTTGACTTCGTTCTCGAAGTCGGCCGCACCCTTGCAATGGGGTACGGCCGAGGTCGCTTGTCCCGAAGGGACTCCGGAGTTCTTAGGCCCGGCCTAGTCAATCTTCTTCACAGGGCGGCTGGTAAGACCGGCGATTCGACGCGCGGGCGGACTATGTTTTCCACGCAATTCCTGATTAGACGGCGGGTGGTGCGGCCCTCCGCTATACCGCCGTTGATTCTTCGGCTCTGAGAACGCCATGGTTCTTGTTTTGTCTTCGAGCCGAATGTTCTCAAAGCCTATTCGTTTTGCCACGATTCGGTAATCGAAGGCGATGTTTGAAGTCCCTCCGCCCTGCTCACGTACTTCAAACGACGTAGATGTCTCGTTTGTCACATACAAGCCGTGAGAATCTCCTTTCGGAGTCAAGAAGACGTGGTACTCGACGCCCGTATTAACCGTCTGGACGTATGTCGGCTCTAGCGAGATTACAGCCGTTCCGCCGGACAACTGGCCAGACCCGAAATCCTCGAACCAGCTCTCCGGAGATGCGATAGCATTCAGAGCCACTTGGCGGGAACCGTCTTTCACCTTAACTGGAGTGGTTACGTTGCCGGTGCAGGACAGGTTGCCGTTGACGTCGATGATGCATCCACCGCCGAACGCGTTACTGAAAACATTGAGCAGACGCGCGGACGAGTCGGTCCCGTCATATCCAACCACCCGGAGAGTGTCATAACCGCTGGGACTGTTGTTTGCAAACTCTGCCCCGTAGCCGTCATCGGCTGTCCCCAGGACGCCGATATTGCCGGTTTGACCAGTGTCACCCCACACCCCGGCGGTAGGTGCGTTTCCAGATTGCAGGTTGCTATAGGACGCGGCTCGTCCAGCAACGCCAGCTCCGTTTGGACTGGCGGTGAATCCGAAGACACCCACGGTTATTGCGGTCGATCCCCCTTCATAACCATAGCTACCCGCGAAGTAGTCGGCGTCTGTGTCGGATTCTGCGTAAATGCCTGACGCCCCCCCGTGGGAATAAAGGCCGTCGTCGCTTGCATCGAAGACACCTCCAGTCCCAGAAGACGCCACGTCAATGCCAGTGGTGTTCGAGGTAACTTCGACAGCCTCTCCGGTCGAGCCATTATCCACAACATCGATCCCAACCGCGTAACCAGAAGCTGAGTTGAGGATCGTCAGACCCGGTTCACTGCTGCTGTTCATACTGATGGCGTTGTAGTTGGTGAATGTATTGAACGCCGCCAGCTGTGGCACCTTGGTAGTGTCGAGGTTCAACGTCACGTTGCCGCTGCTGCCGCCGCCTGTTAAATCAGTCCCGGCCGTGACTCCGCTGATCGTGCCCGCCGGAATCGCGACACACGACCACGCGCCGCTAGTAAATTCCAGAATCTGATTCGAGCTGCAGGCCTTCAGACCCAAGCTGGTGCTGCCACCGAGCGAAACCGATCCGCCGCCCGTCAACGGGCTGCTTGCAGCTACGGTTAAGGACGAATGCTGGAGCATGCCATTGGTTACGCCGCCGGTGGCAATGCTCAGCGATCCGCTCGTGGTGATCGGTCCGCCCGTCAACCCCGCCCCACTGCCCACGCTCGTGACCGTACCTGTGCCAGGAAAAGTTTGCCCGCTCACGAACGTTACTTTGCCTGTGCTGGCCACTTGAAACGCGGTACCGTTCACCGTTAAGGCTGCATGGGTGGATTTGGGAAACAAGGTTAACGTGTCGCGCACGTCGCTCTTACCCTTGACGTCTAGCGTGGCCGCCGGGCTCGTGGTTCCGATGCCGATGTTGCCACTCGCGTTCTGGTAGATATTAGAGTCGCCAATCGTCGTTGTGCCCGTAAACATCGGAACGTAATCCGCGGTGCCGCTGCCGGTAATGGTTGAGGCTGGCGATCCGGCAGAGGCTCCTCCCTCAGCGGCAACGGGCGCAAGCATGAAAGCCGAGGCCGGCCTGCCGCCGATGGATTCCGCATCCAGTGCCTTCAATGCGTAGGGCACGCTGAGCAGCAACACCCTCGGCTGCTCAGCTTGCCCTTGTGCTTGCACAGCCAACCAGCGCGCCTCCCCCGAGGCGAACAGGCTGGTGGGCAATCCCTCATTCTTGCTACTACCGAGCGCGACCGTGTAATGCCCAGTCTTATCGGGCTGTACGTTCTGCGTTTCCATCCAGAGTGGCGATCCACCTTGGTCGTCTTTGTACAAATAAAAAGTGACCCCCACCGTGCCAGTGAGCGGCTTGCCGTTGGCGTCAGTCAGCGTACCGCTGAAGTTCACCAGGGTCGGTACGACTGAGGTTGCTTGCTGTGCATCGGAAGTTGTCCCGAAGCAAGCGATGAGCACGGTTAGAACAACCAGCAATTTTTCGAATGCACAAGAACTTCGGACTTTCATATAGCCTCCTGGCGTCAGTAAGGTGCGGTCACGATCGCGGTCAATTTCCGGAAGATCGGTGAACTGATCACAGCTCGTTGCCACGCGGGTGCAGATTGAGGGGAAAATCCGATTTCGTCAAAGGACGCGGTGGTGATGCTTTGGTGACCTAATAAATCACGCGATTTCAATAATTTGGAAAAATGTGTGACTCGGCACCTAAACTTCCGTGCTAAACTCTTGCGCCAACGGCTCGGGTGCAAGCTGTTCCTCTATGCCTCTGGCTCAATCCAAACGCAGTTATCGCTTTGGTTTATTTGAAGCAGATATCGCCAGCGGCGAACTTTTGCGGAAGGGGACACGTGTCCGGCTGCAGGATCAGCCATTTCGCGTTCTCTCCATTCTTCTGGAACGGGCGGGCGAGGTCGTACCGCGCGAGGAATTGCGACAGAAGCTTTGGCCTGCCGATACTTACGTGGAATTCGATGGAAGTCTTAAAACAGCGTTGAAGCGGCTTCGCGCCGCCCTCGGAGATCCCGCCGACAATCCCATCTTTATTGAGACGATTCCCAAGCGGGGATACCGCTTCATCGCCCCGGTCGTCATCGACGAAGAGCCAGCCAAGGAAGTCGTGGTTATCGAGTCATCGAACACCACGTCGCCGGCGGCGATTCCAGAGCCGACCTCATCGGTTAGGCGACACGCGAAAGTACTGGCATACGTGGCGGCTTTTGTAGTCGTCGTGCTGGCGGGTCTCGGGTGGCAGGAAATCCAACGTCGTTCAAAAGCAGCCTCCAAAGCCCCTATCGACATTCCAACTGCGGTGCGGGTGAGGAAATCGGTTGCGGTTCTCGGTTTCCATAACGTATCCGGCCGCAGCGAGGATGAGTGGCTGGCCACGGCTTTGTCAGAAATGTTGAGCACTGAACTGACATCTGGCGAAAAGCTAAGGTTGGTCCCCGGCGAAGAAGTGGCCAACCTCCGCATCGCGTCACCGTGGTCGCAGACGAGCACACTGGGACGCGAAACCACAGCGCGCATTGGCACGGCTTTGAACAGTGATGTGCTGGTCTATGGCTCATACACAGCAATTGGTCGAGCAGACCGCGAACAGTTGCGCCTCGACGTCAGATTGCAAGACGCCAGAACGGGCGAAGTCCTTGGCCAGATCGCCCGCGCCAGCAACAGTAATGACCTGTTTCGAGTCACCTCTGACATCGGCGCGAAACTGCGGGACCGGCTGGGGGTTCCAGGAATCAGCGACACCGAACAGGCAGGGGTGCTCGCGTCTTTGCCCCTCAATCATGAAGCAGCAAGGGTTTACGCCCTTGGAATCTCCAAACTGCGCGAGTTTGATGCATTGGCGGCGAAAGATCTTTTGCAGCAGGCCGCCAAAGCCGATCCGAAATTTTCGCTCGCTCACTCCATGCTGGCACGAGCCTGGAGCCAACTCGGCTACGAGCAAAAACGGAAGGAAGAAGCCAGGAAGGCCTTGGATCTTTCGGCCGACTTGCCAAATGTCGATCGAATGCAAGTCGAGGGCGATTACTATGAGAGTCTTCCCGACCATGAAAAAGCTGCGTCCACATACCGTGCCTTGTTCGAGTTGCTTCCTGACAGCGTAGAGTACGGCTTGCAGCTTGGGGAAGCGCAGAAAGCGGCGGGTCACGCCAGTCAGACACTGGAGACGGTTGCACATTTGCGTCGCCTGCCGTTGCCGGCCTCGGACGATCCGCGCATCGATCTGTTGGAGGCGCGGGCATCCGCGGCTAGCGTTCCAGACCGTCTGGTTTTGGTCCGAAATGCCCAGCACAAAGCAACCGCTCAAGGCAAAAAATTGGTTTATGCCCAGGCGCGCAGAGATGAATGCACGTATCTGAATTCCAGTGACCACACCGATCAGGCTCTGCCGGCGTGTGAGGACGCTTATAACCTTTTTCTAGCAGGGGGAAATCGTCTGGCAGCGGCCGATACCGTGCGCCTGATGGGAGACGTTGAAGCGAATCTCGCGCGTCCCGAGCTGGCGATTGCCACCTATCAGCGGGCGCTTAACATCCTCCACGAATTCGGGGAGCACGAAAAAACTGGATCTGTCCTCAACAGCATGGCGAATGTTTTCATCAACCAGGGAAAACTCGATCGCGCGGAGTCGTTGTACCGCCAGGCTAGGTCTCATTTCGAACAAGCCGGCGACAAGCGCAGTGCGGGAGGAACACTCGCCAGTATTGGGGACGTCCTCTATCTCGGTGGTAAGTTGCCGGCAGCAGGGAAGGCTTATGAGCAGGCCATCGAAGTGATGGCTTCGATGGATGACAGCAAACCTGGCTATGCTCATTACCGGTTGTCCGATTTGGAGTTGACGCGGGGTCACGTGCAAAATGCCCATCGCCTTGTCCAGCAGGCGCTCGATGCACTCCGCCCGACCCAAGGCGACTATGAGCACCTGACTGAAGCTCTGATCCAGATGGGTGAGGTTTTGAAGGCTGAAGGCGATTTGGCAGAAGCGCGCCGACAGTTTGAGGCGGCTCGCGACACCCAGCAGAAAGCTGGAGACTTGGGACTGCTTCAGGAAAGCCAGGCAGAGATTGCTGACGTCGATCTGGAAGAGGGACACCCCGTTGAAGCGGAAGCCCTGGTGCGCTCTGCAATCACCGAATTTGAAAACGAGAAGAGCGACCCGGCCACAGCCGCAGCCTATTCCGAGCTCAGTCAAGCTTTGCTGGCGCAAGGGAAACTCGACCAGGCGCGCAAAGCGATACAGCACGCGACGGAACTCAACCGAGCCAGCTCCGATCCCGAGTTGAGATTGCCCATTGCCATTCAAGACGCGCGCGTCGAGATAGCGACAGCGCAGAAGGGAGCGCAATACACCAGTCTCGCGCCCGCAATCCAACGATTGCGCACCGTGATCGCCTCTGCTAGAGGGCTGGGATACTATCAGCTCGAATGCGAAGCGCGACTGGCTTTGGCCGAGGTGGAGATGAAGACTGATCCGGCACTCAGCCGTTCCCAAATGGAGACACTCGCTCAGGAAACGCATCAACGCGGATTGGATCTCCTATCTCATAAAGCGCAGCTGCTGACAGCAGCCAACCCTTCGTGGTCAGCTAGATCGTCTCCTGCGCCCTAAATTCTTTTCGTAGGGAACTCTGGCGCAGACGCACGTGGTAACAAGCGCGGACACCACTCTTTCGTCCAGGACAGCGAATGCATTACTGTTCTTGGCAAGGCGACGCGGTTCCAAGAGCAAGTCGCCGTGCTCGAGCTCCGATCACCTTCACCGTGAACTCGGAAAATCCTTCGCCTTCGATGCGACCCTCAAAATCTTTCATCTTGACAGCGTTTCTCGACAAGACCAAAATGCCGATACTTCGACACATCCGATTCGTTGGCTGGGGAAAGCCCAACCCTGTCGCCGTCTCCGTCGGCCAGGGTGCCCTTCATTTTCGGATGTTTGATATCAGGATTCGGGAGAACAAACTTTATGCGCCAAAAAACGACGCTCGTGATGGTTGCAACGACTCTGATTCTGGCGGCTGGCTCTTGGGCCAGTGCTGAAACGGTTCTCTACAGCTTCGGCGGTTACAGTGGTGACGGATATTCTCCCTACTCCGCGCTGGTTGCCGACGCCGAGGGAAATCTCTACGGCACGACTTTCTCCGGCGGCACCGGATACGGCACAGTTTTTGAGTTGGAGTTATCTGGCGGCAACTACAGCGAAGTTCTGCTTCATACCTTTGTGGGAGGCGCGACCGACGGAGAGTATCCACAGGACGGTGCTCTCGTTTTCGACAAAGCAGGGAATCTTTATGGCGTGACCTATGAGGGCGGCACGGCGGGCGCAGGAACAGTCTTTGAAATGAGCCTTTCCGGCGGTATTTGGACGGAAACGCTGCTGCATAGTTTCGCTGGCTTCCCGAAAGATGCGGGCTATCCTCTGGCGCCACTGTCCTTCGACAAGGCAGGCCATCTCTTCGGCACTACCTATTATGGCGGGGCTCACAATGTCGGCGCCGTTTTTGAAATGACGGAGTCAAAAGGCAAGTGGACGTGCAAGGTAATCCATAGCTTCTCCGAAGGCAACGGCGGTTCTTATCCGCTCGGCGGGCTGGTCCTCGGCAAAGACGGCGACTACTACGGTACAACTTCGGAGGGTGGGTTCACCTACAATGCCGGTACGGTTTACAGGCTGTCTGAAGCGAGTGGCGCCTGGGTCTCGCAGACAGTTTACGTGTTCAGCGGAGGAAAGTCGGGAACTTATCCCTATGCCGGCTTGTCCATGGATGCGGCTGGGAACTTCTATGGCACAACCTATGAGGGCGGTACTGCGAACTTCGGTACTGTCTATGAGCTAACGCTGGGCGAGAACGATAAATATACGCACCACGTTCTTCACAGCTTCCAGGGCGGAGACAGCGACGGCTCGTACCCTTATTACGAAGGCGTCATCGTAGACGCGAAAGGCAACCTCTATGGTACGACCTACCAGGGTGGCAGTACGAGTGACGGAGGTTGTGTCTACGAACTGAAACTCACCAGCGGTAAATACGAGGAGGTTATACTTCACGCCTTCGGGAGTAGCGGCGATGGGGCTTATCCGCGCGCGGGAGTCATTCTCGTCAACGGAAAGCTTATGGGCACTACCTCTGCCGGTGGCGCTCATGGTGTCGGTACGGTGTTTGAGGTAGCACCATAATCATCTTTGCTTTCGAGCGAGGCCCGTCCCGGGGCGGGCTTCCTTGGATGGAGGACGCGTCACGACGAAGCGAAGTCAATGCTGGTGAGCTGCGGTGAAGTGAGCGCCTCAGTTTCTATTCACATAAAAACTAACCTCAGTTCGGAGGACAGGGCAGGGATCGTCAACTGTCTCCAAGATTGTCATGGAAATCCCTTCGCTGATTGACTTGCCCTGGTTCCTGCCTGGAAACACCCATAGCACGGATGGCTGCTTCAACTGACTTGCCAGCTCCGCCCGCGCTGCCGAGAAATTCTTGCCCTCACGTGTCGTCTTTTCCCTGCCGTTTCCGATTTCTTGTTTAGAGGCCAGGAACGCTGGAGGCTCGGTCCGGTTCCATAAGGTCTCTAAATTTGGTCGCGGGGGTCTCCATGCGAAACACTCTAAAATCGCTTCGTGGCTGTATTGTGATCGTTCTGTTTTGCTCTTTTGTGGGCGCGCAGTCCACGAACTCGACACCATCTCCAGTCGTGCCGCCACTGGTAAAGTTCAGTGGCGTATTGACTGATGTAAACAGCAAAGCTTTGACCGGTACGGTCGGTGTAACGTTTTCTCTTTACAATGAGGCCCAAGGTGGTTCCGCACTCTGGGTTGAAACTCAGAATGTAACCCCCGATAAAGCTGGTCACTATTCGGTGATGCTGGGGTCTACCACGACTGAAGGAATTCCGGCCAGCCTGTTTGCAAACGGGGAAGCCCGTTGGCTAGGAGTGCAAGCGCAGGGGCAGACTGAGCAGCCCCGCACGCTCTTGATGAGCGTTCCCTATGCGTTGAAAGCCCTGGATGCGGAGACCATCGGCGGCAAGCCAGCGTCTTCCTTCATGCTCGCGCCCCTAGCGGGCGGCACATCAGCTGCTCCCGGGAAGCTGCCTCCCGGAACCATCACTGGCAGCGGCACGGCGGACTTTGTGCCAATCTTTACCGGAACCACGACGATCGGGAACTCCAAAATCTTCCAAACCGTCGGGGGCGACGTGGGCATTGGAACGACTACACCCGCCGCAGTACTCGATGTGAAGGGCACCGGCGACGTCCGCGATACTCTCACCTTGTTCCCCAAATCGACGCACAACGCCCTGTCGGTTCACGGAACTGCCTTCGCAGTGGGTGACACGGGCAAAGTGACCTTCATCACCGGCCAGACCTTCCCAGGCACAGGCACGGTTACGAGCGTGGGCAGCGGAGCGGGTTTGACGGGCGGGCCGATTACCGGCAGCGGTTCGCTGAGCATCGCCAGCGGCGGGGTGAGCAACGCCATGCTGCAGAATTCGAGTATCACGCTGAATGCGAACTCCGCCGGGGGTGTGACGACGCCCGGCGCGATGACGCTCGGAAGCACCTACACGATCGGCTTGAAAGCCTGTTCCGCCAACCAGGTGCTCGAATACAGCGGTAGCGCGTGGAGTTGTGTGACGCTAGCCACGGGCACGATCACGGGTGTAACCGCCGGAACGGATTTGACTGGCGGCGGCACCAGCGGCACCGTCACCCTGAATCTGGACACCACCAAGGTGCCGCAGCTGGCAACCAACAACAACTTCACCGGATCCCAGACCGTCACACTTTCCAGTAATAACGCCATTGTCGCCAGTACGGCTGGTTCGGGTAAGGTCGGACTCTGGGGGGTCGCAACCGCGACTAGCGGCGGTTCGTACGGCGTTTATGGAACTACCCAGGATGCGTCGGGAGCAGCGGTCTTTGGCTCTAACCAAGCTACGTCGGGAGGAGCGAACGGCGTTTACGGAACCACGTCCGATGGGCTCGGATCAGGCGTTGTGGGCAATAACCCGAGCGGCGGCAATGGAGTGTATGGCCAGTCGAGCGCCGGCAGTGGAGTGTATGGCCAGTCGAGCGGCGGCTATGGAGTGGCTGGAGTGTCGAACGGCGGCGATGGAGTGTATGGCCAGTCGAACGCCAGCTATGGAGTGGTCGGCAACGCCGAGGACGCCAGCGGAGTGCTCGGCCTCAGCGATAGCGGCGACGGAGTTGATGGCGCCAGCGCGAGCGGCTATGGAATGTACGGCAACAGCTCCAGCTCCGATGGAGTGTTGGGCGAGGGCGTTAATGGAGTGGTCGGCAGGGCCACGACCGGCTATGGAATATATGGTTCCAGCAGTGACGGCGATGGGGTATACGGCATCGGCCCCACATTTGGCGTGCTCGGGCAGTCCAGCAGTACCAGCGGCAGCGGCGGTGGCTTTAGCAACTCCACCACCGGTGACGCCCTGTTCACCTACAACCAAAGCGGAGGCTACGCGGCGTTTCTCGAGGGTAATGTCGACGTTGACGGCAACCTTTCCAAAGCTGGCGGGTCGTTCAAGATCGACCACCCTCTTGATCCGGCAAATAAGTACCTCTACCACTCCTTCGTCGAGTCGCCCGACATGAAGAACATCTATGACGGCGTGGCCACGCTGAACGCAAACGGCGAGGCGACCATCGAAATGCCGGAGTGGTTCGGCGTGCTGAACCGTGATTTCCGCTATCAGCTCACTTGTATTGGTGGCTTTGCTCCGGTCTATATCGCCGAAGAGCTGGCCAACAATCAATTCAAGATTGGCGGCGGGCGCGCTGGGATGCGAATCTCCTGGCAAATCACCGGCATTCGCCAGGATGCCTGGGCGAACGCGCATCGCATTCCAGTCGAACAAGAGAAGGAAGCCAAGTTGAAGGGCTTCTACCTTCATCCGGAGTTGTACGGGGCACCGGCCGAGAAGCAGATTCAATGGGCACGGCATCCCGAGATGATGAAAAAGCTGCTGCAAAGCCAGGAGCAGATGAATGAAAAACGGTCCGGACTAATCGAAGATCCGACGATCACGAGACCGACGCGGCCAATCCCATTACCGATACTTGAGAAACGGGCGCCGGTGATCCCACCCGCCCCACAGCCCCACCGCGTCACGAACTGAGCTGGGGGATGGCAGATTTCTATGTTAGGGGACGGCTGCTCCGTCCCCTAACCCTGCAGCAGGGAAACTTTAATTTCTGTAACCAGGAATTACACGTTTTGAGGAAATTGGCTTGGCGGGTGCTTGAGGTAATGGCGACACACGAGGACAAGACTACTCCAGCACCGCTCATAGCAAGGTGCATACCATGAAATCAAGACTAATGAGTCACACGGAATTTCACGTTACTCGTAAGCGTGCCCCCCGGCGTGGTCACCGTTATCTTGCCGGTAGTCGCGCCAGCAGGCACAGTGGTGATGACCTCCGATTTCGATACGATCTGAAACCCTGCCGGCGTGCCGTCAAAACTGACGCCGCTGGTTCCCGTCAGATTGGTTCCTAAGAGAATTACTTTGCGCCCCACTTTGCCAAAGTCAGGATCAGCCTCCACAAACGCATGCAAGCCGTCGTTCAGGCTAAACAAAGTTCCGCACCCACCGAAGCAGTAATTGAGGTTTCCACCAACCTCCGTTGTGCCATAGAAAATGCCGTCGGTTCCCTGGGTCAGCACGGACGGTCCAGCGCCATCTGGGCAATTGGTCTGCGAGCAGAAGTTGTAGAGCGTAGTAAATCCAGTCGAGTTCAGCAGGAAAAGCGTGCCTCCGTAGCCGTATGCGCCATCGAACTCGGTCGAGCCGTAGAAGGCGCCGTTGCTGGCCTGCATGATCCCCTCAGGAAAGCCGCCGTCCGTGCCTTCGAAAGTATGGATCGTGGTGAGTTGTCCGGAGGGAGTCATATTGAAGATGGTACCGAAGTGGCCGGTACCTCCCCCGTTCGTCAAGCCGTAGAAGGTCCCGTCCGCGGCTTGCACCAGTTGACCGACCGGATATTCACCGTCCGGGCAGGTCGGGTATCCGGTGACGCAAAAGACATAAAGGCTGGTCAACGTGCCGTCGAGTTTGAGTTCAAACACAGTTCCGTAAAGCCCGGGACCACCGTTCACGACACCGCCTCCCTCCGCGGTTGTACCGTAGAGATTGCCGTTCCTTGCCTGAATCAAGCCAAAGGTGGGTTCTATGCCGTCAGAACAATCCGGATAATTCGCGCAAAAAGTATGTATCGTGGTCAGCTTGCCTTGCAAGGTGAGTTCGAAAAGGGTGCCCATGCCAAAATTGACACCGTTTCCCCCAATGCCGGTTTCGCCATAGAGTTTACCGTTGCTGGCTTGCAGCAACGCCCCCTCCGGGCTGGCGCCGTCAGCGCAATTCGCCAGGGCGCAGAAGCTATACAGGGTCGTCAGTTTGCCCTTTGGAGTGATTCGAAAGATGGTTCCACAACCATGTAGGCAGTTGGGACCATTGTGCGGACCACCTTGCATCGTGGTTCCGTAGAAATTTCCGTCGCTGGCTTGAATGAGCGCGCCGTTCGGGGTGATGCCATCAGGACAGGGAAGCTTACCTCCCCGGCAGAATTCATAGAACGTCGTCAGTTTCCCCTGATCGTCGATTTTAAACAATGTGCCGCAGCTACCGGAGCACACATCCAGCCCGCCTTCAGTGGTGTAACCGTAAAGGTTGCCGTCCGTGGCTTGAAGCAGATTGGATGCAGGGGCCGAACCATCAGTGAAGTTGAAATCCAGGAGATGGGTAAAGGTTTGGGCGCGCGAAACCGCGGCGGCAAAGAGTAGGCACAATGCAAAAAATGCTTTCTCGCAGGAAGACTTCATAGGCAGTTACTCCTTAGCTTGCTCTGCTCGGTCGGTCGAATTATATGTCTAGGGCGCATTGCGGTACATACGGAAGAATGGCCCTGGGCCCAACGTTTCGTTGACAGCATCCGCGTGGTGAACCGCGCTCAAACCTCGGCTCATTTACGAATGTCGTTGGCTTTGTACCGGCGCTCTTCGGCAAGCCGCGAGACACTAGTAGGTGAAAGAACGGAGACCGGGGGGCGCATTCACGAATCCGCTGCGTTGCTTGGGCAGCAGCGCGATGTAGCTGAATGAGAGGTTGAGGTCGCGGTTTCCGAAGCCGTTTATCGACTCCACCAGGTTTCCCTTAGGGTCGTAGACCTGGATAGAGCTTCCCTGTCCTGTACTGGAGAATGGCTGGCCGACGAGGAACAGCTTGTGGATGGGGTCGTACTCTACATCGGTTCCGCTCTGGATTCGGCCGTCGGTTGCGCCGGGAAGAAGCTCAGTGAATCCGGTCTGGGCTTTCAGGTCGTAGAACTGAACATTGGCGTCATCCGCGGTCGTGGTGCAGGCGATTCCGTCTTCGGAATCAACAGCAAGCCCGTTGGCGCTTCCCACACCGAGGCCCGGAAAGTGAATGAATTCGCCGGTGGTAAGGTTGACGAGACCGATATCTGGACTGCACCCTCGCACGCATCCGGCATCGCCCGCCAGAACCGCCGTATTGGTTTTGGTATCGAGCGCGAAGACCGGGTCGAGATAGGGTTCAAAGTTGGGATCGCCGGTCAACTCAATCTCCGGCCCAAACGTGTTCTTCGTCACATCCCAGCTAAAGACAAAGTTGTTGTACCCGGGGAAAATGTTGTCCAGGACGAGGAACGCAGCCATAGGCGCTCCCTGATTCCGGCTGATGCCAAGCATAATGTCGTTCTTATCGAAGTGGGGCGGTTTCAACTGGCCGGTGTACTTGTTTGCGTCGAGAGGACTTACAAGACGGTAGGGGCGCTGGTCGACGAATATTTTGCCGGAGTGCTCATGCTCCACGATGGCGGTCGAGTTGCCCACGATGCCGATGACAACATCGCCGTCCTTTGCGTCGTCCGTCTTTGAAACCACTTTGATGATTTTCCCCGTCTTCAGATCGAACGTCTCGATCGCGCTCAAGTTCCCGCCTTTTGCATCCTCGTCGGCGAGGATGCCTTCTGTCCCATTCTGATCGACGTCGAAGCCGAAGATCTGGCCGCCGAACTTGGTGCGTACGACAATCTTACCTGGCCCTTTGGGTGGTTTCGCCAGAGTCTGGGCAGCTGCGAAGCACGATAGACTGAACAGAGCAACCGTCAGAACACGAAAGAACCAAGTGTAGGACAAATTTTTGGGTTTCATTTCTCTCTCCAAAATTTTCTGTAATCCGAGTAATGGTTAACGTGACTGCTGTCATCCTCGATCGGAGGCGACTACGGTTGCTCGGAACTCGGAGTCAGGTTAAACACCACACCCTGCCCGTAAAAGCCTTTGGGAGCCTTGCCCCCAGATTCGCTCAAGCCCCACAATTTTCCATCTTTCGCTGAGACCAGGTCGACCGGATAGTTCCCCACCGCGGCTTTCTGAGAGAAGGGTCTGAGAGTTTGGATTATGCTCCCATCGGTCGCCGAGATGTTGCGAATCTCGTCGGCTCCCTGGTAGATGGCTAACCAGAAATTGCCGTCACTACCCAACACGAGCGGGCTGGTCAGCGGGTCGTCCGAAAAACTCGCAAAGGTGGGAAACGCCTGCAGATTGGAGCCATCGAGCTGAGTTTCAAACAGGCCGGGGCCACCACCGCCCTGCTGAAAACTTTCGTAGATACCATAGAAGTTCCCGTTGGCACCCACGCTCGGCAAAAGGGTTATCCCCACCAGCAAGTCCGATGGAAATTGGAGCTGAGTCTCTTGCAACGTATTGGTGGCTTCAATGTAGTGGAAGAGGATCGGAGTACCATCCGGGCCATTCGTGAGCCCATAGAAGGTGCCATCGGGACCCGCCACCATGCTGCTGGTGTCATTCTCGGTGACTTGGACTGACTTGTACTTTCCTGTGGCCGTATTGATCTGGAAGATGGTGCCGCACTCACAGTTTCCCTGCCCGCCGTAGAACGTTGTGCCATAAACGTTCCCGTCATTTCCCGCTACCAGGCCTTCGGGATTGTATCCGTCAAAACAGTTGTCCGAACAGAAGGAGTGAATGGTCTGGAACCCGCTTCCGTCTTTCTTCAAGCGAAACAGCGTGCCCTCGTTCGAAGCACCGCCAATGGCAGTTTCGCCGTAAAGCATCCCATCCGGTCCTTCGACAATTAGGCTGGGATAGTTTCCGGTGACCGGCTCTTTTCCCTGTTTGAACCTATACAGCGAGGTAAAGTGGCCCGAAGGCGTCAGGGAAAATACCAAGCCGCCCGAAGAGGGATAGACTTCGCTAGTTACCGAAGCAACGCCGTAGAAGTTGCCATCCGACGCCTGGATGAGCCAGCTGGGGATAGCCCCGTTCGGACAAGGGCCCTGGTCCACGCCCTTGCATAAGAAGGTATGCACAGCAACCAGTTTTGGCGCGGCAAACGCTGAGACCGCGAGTAGCACAATCAGAATGGTTAGAGACGTTGTTCGGTTCATGAAACCCTCCCCTGCGGCGAACTGTTTCTTCGACGAATCTTGTACCGAATTACTCGGCAAACCTACCATAGAGCCCGATCATCACAAATCACATGTCACTCACATCCACCTCACAGGCCAAATAACTGCCGAATAAATACTTAGGCTTTACTTGCTTGGGTGCTGACAACCGTCTATGAGCGGCTTGACATCCCCGTTACACTGTTTGCAAGATGACCTACAACGCGGGCGCCCCCGTCCTTCGATCTGGCCTTGAACAATGTCTCCTGTTGAATACGGTAATTCAGAACCCGAGCGCTTGAACAAGAGTGGGCCAGGCGCGAATGGCTCAAAGTTGCTTCCTCGCGTGTGTTTTGGACTTTATGAAGTCGACTTGCACGCGCACGAGCTTCGTAAAGCGGGCCTAAGGCTCAAGATTCCGCGCCAGTCATTTCAAATTCTGGCCATGCTCCTCGATAGACCCGGAGAAGTCGTCTCCCGCGAGGACCTGAGGCGGAAGTTGTGGCCGAGCGACGTCTTCGTCAACTTTGAAGCGGGCCTCAATAGCGCAGTGCAAAGGTTACGCAGCGCGTTGCAGGATACCTCCCTCGAACCGCGCTACATCGAAACCCTGCCCAGGGTAGGTTATCGCTTTATAGCTAATGTTGAAACTCCAGTTTCCCAGATCCCAGTTTCCATCCCGGACGACGCGCCGCCAAGCGCTGCAACTTTGGATTCCGGCGAGGTCTCCTTGGTCGAAACTGGATCCGACCAGTTCTCGGCCATTTCACCAGTGAAGGGTCGCAGTTGGCCATGCTGGTCTGCGGCAGCTCTGCTCTTGCTTCTGTTCGTCTGCTATGGTGGATATCGCTATAGCCGACAAAATCAACCTGTACGAACGGCTCAATCCCAACCCTATGCTCCCGCCACTCTCACTCGTCGCTCGGTAGCGGTGATGGGTTTCACGAATGCTTCCGGAAATGCGCGGGACGCATGGTTATCGACCGCATTCACCGAAATGCTCGCGACGGAATTGGCTGCCGGTGGCCATCTCAGAACGGTGCCGGAGGAGGATGTTGCGCGGGCAAAGCTTGAGCTCTCTCTGTCCAATAAAGATAGCTATGGAAGCAATACCTTAACCAGGATTCGCAAGGACATTGGTTGCGATTACGTGGTTGTCGGCTCCTACCTCGCCATTGGACAAGCAAACAGCGGGCGGGTTCGCCTCGATGCCCGGGTGCAGGACGCAGTCACCGGGGATACGGTGGCGAGCTTTGCAGTCGTCGGCTCCCAGTCGGACCTCTTCGATCTCGCGTCTCGCGCTGGAGAACAACTGCGGGCAAAGCTGGGGATTGGAACGCTGACCTCAAGCGAGGCGGAAGAGGCTAAGCTCGCCCTGCCTTCGAATCCCGAGGCGGCCAGGCTCTACTCCGACGGACTCGCCAAATTGCGAGTCTACGACGATGTAGCGGCCACCGATCTTTTTGAAAAAGCCGTTCATTTGCAGCCTGAATATTCGCCGGCGTATTCGGCCTTGGCAACCGCATGGTCCGATCTTGGGTACGACGCAAAGGCCAAAGCTGCGGCGCGAAAAGCCATGGATCTGGCCGGTAGTCTGCCGCAACAAGCGCGGCTGCAAACCGAGGCGCGTTATCACGAGATGAATGGAGACTGGACCCGGGCGATCGAAGCCTATTCCCGCCTGCAGCGATCGTACCCAGACAATCTTGACTACGGTTTGAACCTCGCAGCGGCGCAGGACGCGATGGGCAACAGCACGGAAGCAGCAACCACACTTGCAGCTTTGCGGAAGCCGCCTTCTCCGGAGCGCGATGATCCGCGAATCGATATTGCGGAAGCCAAGATTGCCGAGAACCTCGGAGACTACAAACGAGCACAAACCTTCGCCAATGGTGCTGCAAGGAAAGCAGAAATATCTGGGGCAGGCTTGTTGCTGGCGCGTGCAAAGCAGATTCAAGGATCCGCTTTGTTTTTTCTTGGAAATCTTAGCGGCGCTGTGGACGCCGACACAGAAGCTCAGCAAATGTTCGCGGCATCAGGTGATTTGGACAGATCGGCCGTCACGTCAATGAACATTGGTGGGGTCCTGGCGACACAAGGCGATATCACCGGAGCCAAGCGCAGCATCGAGCAAGCTCTAAACCTGTTCCGAAGACAGGGTGACCAGGTTCGTCTGGGGACCGCACTCACAAACCTCGGCTCGATGTATGAGATCGAAGGCGACCTGCCAAGAGCGGAAAATCTTTTCCGCGAATCCGTCGCCGTCTTTGCAAAACTGAACCGGACGAAGGACCTTGAGACCTACAACCTTGCCGAGGTGCTCCTGCGGCGGGGGAAGTTTCGCGAAGCAAAAGGCTTGCTCGATCCACTCCTGGAACCTGGCCAAGGCAACAAGTCCGTCATCGGAACTGCAGCGCAGAGCCTCGGCTTGATTGCGGAAACGCAGGGAGACATGGCAACTGCATTGCGCATGGACCAAGAGGCAGTTGCAGTCCTCAAAGAGACGGGCGCCAAGACGGACTATACGGCCGCTGAGCGGTCTCTCGGGAATGCATTTCTAAGGGAGGCAGATTTCGTCAGCGCGAAGCAGGCCTTTTCTGAAGCGCTTTCGGTCGATCGTGAAACTGGCGCAAAAACCGACACGGCCCTGGATCAGGTTGCGCTTGCGGAACTTTCATTGACGCAGGCCGGACCAGTAGACACAAGCACACTTCGCTTCGTCATCGACCAGTTTCGCGTGCAGAAAATAACCGACGCTGAAATTGAAGCCGAGATAGTTCTTGCGCGCGATAACATTCGACAGGGCAAGACCACTGAAGCCGCAGACATACTTAAACAAGCCGCCATTCTCTCAGCCAGTAGCTACGATCCAACCGTCCGTTTCGATGTAGCGCTAGCCACCGCTCATCTTCGAGCCGCACAGCATCGGTTTGACGACGCAAGGCGCGTCATCCGGCCAGCACTCGATGGCGCGGTGGCAGTGGGTTGCGTACGCTGCCAACTCGAAGCACGACTGGAACTAGGCGAGATCGAGATCCAAGCGGGAAATGTAGAACGAGGACGCAGTGAATTGCGTGACCTCGGCGATGAAGCTGGGAAGAGAGGATTCCGCCTGATCGCTGAGCATGCCGCCGCTGATCGCAGGTAACTCTTTCGAACTTTAAAAAGCCGGATGAAGGCGCCGGATCGAGAAACAGGGACCGACGACCGCTCAGCCAGTTTTCCGCCTATGCCGCAGCTTTGGAAGTACACCGGACTGCCTGAAGGAAGCAAGTCTGCCCAAAGGGAGGAGTGCTGCCTCACGGCGTAGTCGACTTCTCCGAACCACGCTAGAACCCGACGCGCCGTGAAACTGGCATTCGCGGAAAGCCATTCCGTTCCGTTGTGGCCTATGGCGTCGGATCGAAGCGGACCGCGACATCCACTGTTCGGTCCGTTTCATCGACAGACTCGTGGACGCTCGTCTTCCAGTCTCCGATTTCCTTGTAGGCATGCTCCACAAATCGCCCGGGATAACTGGAGTCGTAGACATCGCCCGGCCGCAGGGTCCAGTCGTTTTCCAGTCGGGCGGTTGTCTTGGAATCCAGCCCGTGAATCTTCAACTCTCCCATGCGATAAACATCACCCTCAGAAATGCGAACCAGGTAGTGCACGATGGGCCGCGAGTCGTCTGGTCTCGACTCCATCCTCACATTAGCTGCTACATATCCTCGCGTACCATAAAACTGTTTGACGGCTTCCATGTCTTTTTCAAGCTGAACGGCATTGGCTGGCTCGTTGACTTTCACATGAATGAGGCTCCGCAAAGTGTCCTCGGGTACAGCCTTGCAGCCGACGATTTCAAGTCCGCTCACCTTGTACTGCTTACCGGGATGCACAGGGAATGTAACGTCTACCAAAACGTGCTCATCTTCGGTCGAAACCACCTGAGCTTGTGGATCGCCGATCGTGGCTTTCAGATAGCTTCGTTCACGGTATACGGGCAGAAAATTCTTGTCGGCCAGAGCGCGAAGAGTGGGAAGCAAGTATTCCACCCCTTGCAGTTGCCCTACGGTAGCCACGAGCAATGGCAACTCTGCTGGATCAGCGCCTGAGAATTCGATGTTCCGGATCGTAATATGAAGTCCGGTCACGGTAAATCTGACAGCTTCGGTAGGACCGTCGTCGGGCACTCGCCGAGAGTCGACCTGTCCCGCTACTCTTTTCTCATCGAGCAACGCCTGCAGGGCGTCCGAGATCTGATTCACCATTTGGCCGGTGACCGGGGCTTCTCCATCGAACAGAGGGACGCTGGCATGTAGCTTGTTGAGGAGTTCCTGATTGCTGAACCAGACCAAATTATCGAAGTTGACAGGGACAAATCTCTTGGAATCCCGGACCGTCAACTGGAGCCTGGTGCCGTTAGCGTCATAATCTAAATTGTAAAGAATGTCCGTGAAGGCACCGCTTTCTCCCAGAAGCCGGACCACCTCTTCGAGATCTGCTTTGTGCACAACCTGACCGATTTGCAGGCCGGCGGCCCGGATCACATCCTCCGGTTTGTACCGCTTCGTCCCAGTGACTTTGATCGAGACGAGCTTGTATGCCGCGGGCGGGAGGTCTTTCGGCGAGTGCTGGCGCATCTGCGCATGAAGGGCGATTGAGAGCAGCGAGACTAGAACGCAGGAAAACGAAACGATGGGCAGCTTCCTGGCGATCATCTGCAAAAATCTTACCTCAATCGCAGCTTTTCGATTGGTGTAGCGCGCAGCAAAGAATCTCCGGCAGGAATTTATTAGCTCGGCGGGTTTCATCAAAACTCACTGCAATCCAGCCTGTCCTAACATTTGTAAAAACTGTTTTTGCGTGCGCATGTCGATCGACTGCGCCACCAGTTTTCCATCGCGGTCATAGACGAAGCTTTTCGGAATACCCTCAACCCGAAAGAGGTCGTTGATCTTTCTGCCCGGATCAAGCAGCACGGGATAAGTGATTTTGTGCTCGGTGATGAACGGCTCGACCTTGTCCTGCTCTTCGTCCGAGATCGCCAGAACCACGAACCCTTGGTCCCTGAAGCGCTGCTGGAGCAATTCCAGGTCCGGCATTTCCTTGCGGCACGGAGGACACCAAGTCGCCCAAAAATTCACCAGCACGACTTTGCCGCGGAGATTCTTAAGCTCCCACGTCTTGCCTCGCAGATCTGTCAATACGAAATCTGCATGCTGACGACGCAAATCATCAGCTTCGAGCCTTGCCATAGCCGCCTTGTAAGGCGCGGCGTCCAGCGAAACTTGCATTTGCTCATATCTTGCAAGCTGTGCCAGTTCGATATAGGAAGCTGCTGGCTCACCCTTGTCATCGGGCTGGGGCTGCTCGCGAAGCGCATTGCTCAACGTGGTCGTAACCTCCTGCAAAGCGTCGCGACCGAAATCGCCTTCAGTCGAAAGATCAGCCAGGCCGTTTGCGAGGTCCACCTTGTTCTTCGTGGCGGGCAACTGGCGAATCTGAAGCGCAAGCTGTTTGGTCGTCTGGCCGCGAACGTCGTCCGGCAATTTGCGCAGTCCATGCAACTGGTCGACGATCGGTTTCTCCTGGGGGCTCCAGACGGTTTCCTGCTTCTGCGCTCTCACAACCAGTGGGCTGACCAGCAAAACCTTCACAGAAAACAAGAAAAGCAGAACGATAAAAGTCCTGGCGGTTCTGATATTGAGTGACACGCGAATCTTCACGATTCGTCCACCTCAGGTCCAGTCATTCTACGCTTGAGAATCGAGTTTGCGCTTTCTAACGCTACACAGTGAGATGGGAGAAAGTTACCGCGGATTTCCAGGAATCGATTTGGAGAGGCTTTTCTAACAACCAAAGAATGGCCGTTTTTTGAGGATGGCAGCCCACGTTCCTACAGGACATGAGAGGCGTCGTCCTGCCAGGTTCGCGTGAGCTCTGCTGATGGGCTTCTCCCTCCGTGTTAATTGCTGTCATTCGACGCGCAGATTCAGATTTTAGGTGACGAGGACGCGCTTCGCCAACCGCGACTCCCCCTTGATCGCGGTTGGCGTAACGTCGTAGCGCTCAATGTGACTGAACCGCGCTCTGCACCGATTGCCAGAGCCCCTGCGCTTTTTTCTTCTGGTCGCTCGCACTGTTGACAGCATTCGTGGCGTTGCCGAGTGCGTTACTTGCTGCCGGCTGGGCACCCGGTGTTCCGGAGGCTGGGGCACTCGCAGTCGCTCGCGCCGGCATCGTTCCGGCTGGCTGGCTGGGATCGATCGGCGTTATGGGGACGCCTTGGATCCGCTCGCGAACAAGCACTAACGAGACGGAAGTGTAGCGCGGGTCCACATCGTCGTACTCAATTATGAAGCGCACGGGTTGCGGAGAGACGTAAGCCGTTTGGAACTGGCTGCCGTCCTGGCCCACGAAAAAGGCATTGTGACGTTGAGTGATCTTTCCCCCGTCATCGACTACATTAACTCCCCCGGCCCCGGACCAAATAGTCGTGTTGGCTGTCAAATTATTTTGATTAATTGTGTCAAAGTCGCAAAACAGACGCGTCCCAGTACGGAAGCAACCATACGCCGTCAGAGTCCAGCCGCCCGGCCAGAGAAAAGTTCCGATACCTTGCCCTGCCACTGGGGCACGAGGATCGCCCGGTGTTGATCCGGTTGCTGTTGATCCGGTTGGGGTTGATCCGGTTGAGGCCAGGGCATTCGACACTGTGCCAGCGGGGCTGGAGTTCGTCTGAGAGGTCAGCGGAGAAACCAACGCTGCTGGCTGTAAGCCCTGGTTCGTAGTTGCAGTCGCCGCGCCAGATGCGCTGCCAATCGACGATTGTCCGTTAGACGGCGCTGCCGGAGCGGGAGCCGCGAGTTGCTTGGCCGCTACGGGCACGGCTTTAGCTGCCACCGGCTTCACGGTCGTGGCCGGTTTGACCGGTGCCGGCTTCTTGGGAAGCGGGACCACGGGGGTGGTTTGGGCCAGCGTCAGTGAACTGGCCACAAGCAAGCCCGCCACGACGATGCTTGCAAGTGCAAGTGGGTTTCGGAAAGCCGTCTTCGATAGAACCTTCATCTTCTGTCTCCTCTTCAAAACGTGTTGTTCCCCGAGCAGATGTACCTTAAAGCCAAACAGACCGCACGGACTCGGACACTGAAGCGCGAGTTCCCATTGCTGCGTCTCAATGTCGGGAGTTCTTGCCGGCTAACCCCAACGGCAGCCGGGACTGCTCGACTGTATCTGCGGAAGAATCTGACATCTTTGCCAAGAATATTTTGGCCCATGCCGGAGACCCTACCGACTTCCCCATAAATGTGAAGATGTAAGCTATGCTGGCAAGGCGAGTGTCCTAGCGGCCGGTTACAGAAATCAGTTTCCCAATCCGATCACAAAGGCATACTGATTTCACAGCGGCCTCCGTCTGCTTTACGGATACAACGAAACTTGACTTGCGGCACTTATAACAATGGCATCCCTGGCAAACAAATCCGCAGGGTATGGTGTGCGCCTTTCTTGCATCTGCATCCTCGGCCTGTTGTCGGCCGCTCTGGCCAGCGCGCAGCAGTATCCGTTCCTGCCAATCAGCGCGCCCAATGCTCCTCCCGGCTGCATGTTCCCATTCGAAGACCGCAGTGGAGGCCTTTGGCTCGCCGGGTGCGAGGCTGGTTCGGAGGGGCTCTACTTCTTTGACGGAAGCCGATTCATCCAACCTCTGAAAGATCAATTCCCGAAAGCCATCGTCAGAGGTCTCGCCGAAGATACGGACGGGGCCATTTGGATCGCGTCTAGCGGAGGCATTTACGCTTTCTACAAGGGGCAACTTCAGAAGAAATTCGACGGCATCGCTCTCGCAGGAATCACCCAGATCGCTCCGGACGTATTTCTTGCGACTCTGGCCCAGTCCTCCGCCGACCCGGTGCACAACTCTGCCCTGGTGCGCATTTCACGCGTGCAAGGCGGATGGAAAGCAGACGTGGTCCAGGAACCGGTGCAGCAGACGCAATACCGGCTGGATCACACTGGGCATGTTCTATACGCATGTATTGAAGGCTATTGTGAAATATTGGCCGACGAACTCGTCCGCTGGAAACCCGGGCTCCCTCTTGCAATTACACAGCACCAGGCACAAACCGGTGTCAACGCTGCCTATGCCCAAGACATTTCTGTGGTTATTCGGGACCGGTTCGGATGCATATGGTGGCGAGGGCGGACGCCAGCTTCCTATCAATGTCCATCGGATCCTGAACCCATCACTCTACCAGCCAGTATGGCCAGCCTTGGGTTTCCATCGCTGTTTGAAATGGCCGACGGGACGATCGGGATCCCGAGTTATGGAAAGCTTACTCTCGGCCGCCCGGGGAATTTTCGGGCGCTGAACGGGAGCAACGGCTGTCCGAACGTCATAACCGCCGTCCCCGGGAAAGATGGGAGCGTTTGGCTTAGCACCACGTCCGGTCTGTACGTTCTGCCTCTGCACACCAAAATGGAGTTTTGGTCGGCCCGCGATGGCTTGAAGGGCTCGGTCTGGACGGTGCTGCACACTGGGAACCATGTCTTCGCCCTGGCAGATGTCTACAACCAGATTCTCGATGATGACCGCTCGCGTTGGCGGGTCCTGCCGGGGCAGGCAGGCCGCCTCTCTGCTGGACCAAACAATACCGTGATGGTGCCGTCGACCAACGTCGCCGTCATCCAGATGGACTCCACCGGCAAGGTGCTTCGACGTTCGCCCCCGCTTCCGGTATGGCAATTGGCGCGAGCTCCCGACGGCAGCGAGTGGGGCGGCGGCAACGGAGTCTACAGGTTCGTTCCCGACGGGCACAATTTTCGAGTCGAGCAGAAGGCGAGCGCCCAGCAATACTTCATCCAGGGCATAGCCTTCGACCGCGATGGCGATTTCTGGACGTGCTCTTCCATCGGACTTAGCCATCTCAGCAAATCGGGATGGCACACGACTTCCACGAAGGATGGGTTGCTCCAGAACGGATGCGGATCTATGACCGAGGACAGCCGGGGAGACTTCTGGTATGCGTACGACACGCTTCCCGGATTCGCCCTCATTCAGAATCCGAGATCGGATCGGCCTGTCATTCAGCAATTCCAGAATGAAGGAACGAAGAACCGAACGTATTTCTTGGGTTTCGACCGGCGCGGCTGGCTATGGCGAGGCACTCCAGACGGAGTCTACGTCGCCGACCTCGAACAGGCGCGACAAGGACAATGGCTGCAGATAAATCGTGTCGACGGCTTGCCCGCGGTCGACACCAATCAAAACTCGTTCTTTGAAGATTCCGATGGATCGATCTGGTTCGGGGCCGAGAACTCGGTGATCCACATGTTTCCTCCCGATGACCTGCTTCATCCGACTTACGCGCCTGCGGTGTTCGTATCCGCGTTTACGGTGAACGGCGGTCAGGCGGAGATGGCCGACTCGGTGCACGAGATCAAGAGCGGAACTGACCTCGTCGCGCACATCGGCTCCCTGCAGTTCGATCGGCGGAATGCTCTCCAAATGCGTTACCGGCTCTTGCCGGAACAATCGTCGTGGATCACGCAGCGCGAACTTGACATTCATCTTGGCGAATTACATTCCGGAGCGCATACGTTGGAGGTGCAGGCACAGTTGGGATCTGGCGCCTGGTCGGAAATGACGGCCAAGTCCTTTAGTATTCTGAGACCCATTTGGTTGTCATGGCCGGCAATCCTCGGCTTTGCACTTACCGGGAGCCTTGGAGCCGCAGGAGCCTACACCTGGCGCAAGAAACACGCTGAACGAGCGGCCAAGAATCTTCCACCGCTTGGAGAATGGCGTTTGGCCGCACTGTCTCCAGAGATTGGGCAGCTTGCTGGTACCGTGTTGGACTCCCGTTTCGAGGTTGGTTCCGTCCTCGCTCGAGGCGGTTTCGCCACGGTTGCACAGGGAAAAGACCTGCAGCAGGCCGGCCGACCTTGCGCCATAAAAATCTTTCGCCAGGAGTTGATGGACAAAGATTGGATGCTCAGGCGATTTCAGCAAGAGGTACTGGCTCTGGAAAAGATCTGCCATCCCAACGTGGTACGCATCTTTGGTCATGGCACCACACCAGCCGGATCACCCTATCTTGTGATGGACTTTGTCGAGGGCCAAACCCTGCGCGAGAAGTTGGAGAAAGGCGGGCTTTCGCCGGAGCAAACCGCGAGCTACCTGCGCCAAACGGGTAACGCGCTGGAAGAAATTCACGCAGCTGGGATCTGCCATCGCGATCTCAAGCCGGAAAATCTGATGATCCGCAATGGCCGTCCAGCCGGCCAAGATCTGGTACTGATCGATTTCTCGATCGCCATCGTCCAGGACCCCGACGAGACGCTTCACGGATTATCGCGCGCAGCCGGGACGATCTACTATATGGCCCCCGAGCAGTCGATCGGCTTTGCCGATTCCTCCACCGATATTTACAGTTTGGCGAAGATCGTAATTGAAATGCTCACCGGGCAACGTCTTTCCACTCTACTGCCCGATGCTTCGATGGATTTGCCGGAACGCGTGCGTGAGTTGCTTACGAAACTCAACTTCGGACTGTCCTCTTCCTCGATCGATCTGATCAGTTCGGCACTTGAGTTCGACCCGTCGCGACGGCCGAAAAGCGCGAGTGCATTTGCGAACCAGATTGCCAAGGATCTGTCCTGTGTGGCTAACAATGTGTGAGGTATGCGGGTGCGTCACGATCGTAGCCGGTCCTTGAGCCAATCCCTGCCTTTTTCCCAGAGGTGTCGCACCTGACGAAAGGTGAGGCCGGTAACATCAGAAATTTCCTGCAGGGTAAAGCCGGCGAAATAGTGCATATCTACGATCCGCGCCGCATCGGGAATCGCTTTTTCCAATCGCTCCATGAGCATTCCAATCTGAACCACGCTTTCCGCGTCGCTGGTGTCGGTGCGCTCGTCTCTACTTTTTTCGAGCGAAAGCGCCTTTTCCAACGAATGTGGCTTGTCGCCATCACCGCGTCGCTGCGCCAGTCTTTGCCGGGCGAAGTCAACCAGCACTCTGCGCATGGCCAATGCCGCAATCGCGTAAAAATGTTCGCGGCTATTGATCTGCCAACCGCCCTTCCGCAGGCTGCGCAGCCAGACCTCGTTGATCAGTTCGGTGGGGGATAGGGGCGCGACGTAGCGTTCGCGGCGCAATTCTCTGACCGCGATCTGGTGAAGCGTGGGGAGGACTTCACGCAGAATCGCTTCTGCAATCTCTCGATCACCGCCGGAAAAGCTTTGCAGTTGCTTCGTCAAGGAGCGGGTGTCGTCCATGGCCTATTTCCGTCCGTAGAAGCGTTTCCTGCGGGGCGTGCAGCCGCTCCATAACTTTAACTTTGCTCAGAAATTATCTGCTTGCCGGAAGGTACCACGAATGAGGTGCAACCTCAAAGGTGGAATACCGACTTCGCGATATCGCATCCGTCGCGATCCCGGATTTCCCCAAGCAAAGCTCGGGATCGTACTGTAGCTTTGTTTTCTACACAAGGATACATTGCCGACGAGAGTTCAGAAGACGCTTTGTGAATGTGTGAGTGGGTAAGGGTCGGAGTCCTGGCCTCAGGTCTCCGGCCGAGTATCGCAAGTTTTTCATCGCGCAGGGTGATGCTTCTCAAATAGATCCTGTGATCTCTTCGCGCCCTTCTCAGTCAGAGTAACGCCGAGGAGCAGGGATAACGACCACTCCGTGGATGGCGATGGGGAATGTTTCCTCTGCGGATTTGCCATCAAGGCCCTCGGCCGTGAACCGCACTGTGTAAGTGCCTGCGGCCGTATAGGTATGAGTGAGGGTTGCGCCGTCGGCGACAACTCCATCCCCAAAATCCCAATGATATGAGAGCGCCGGGACTCCATCCTTGGATACCACGCTGGAGAGTTGAATTTCCTCACCAATCCTGGCTTGAGACGGCACTTGAAAGGTGATCGTAGGCGCGGCGATCGGAATCGAGGAATCAATGATCTTGATCAACTTGACTGAATGCGCTGGCTGATTATCCAGACGGAGCGTTTCGTGGTCCATCGCCAACGGCCGATCTGGCGCGAACAAATCAAATGCCTTGTACAGATGCCCTGCGCGAAGCTTCAAATCGGAAAAATTGAAAGTGTGAGAACTCGCCTGCTCCGTCCAGTTAAACACCGCCAAAATGGACTGACGCTGGTCTTCGAGCAGCAAAAAAAGGCTTGGTTGCTGATCCTTGTCTGCATAGGTCAGGAGGTCTAGAGGCAAGGCAGCTCGGCCAAGTTTCGCCATTGCGAGCAAATCAGAATTCTTGACCAACGCCAAACGCTCCGGATCGCTTCCCAGGATCGGAAGGTCGTCGCCGATTTCAAACATTCCTCCGGAAACCGCAGCCAGAGCGATCGAGACCTGAGCCTCATTCAATGTAAGCGGAGCTTGAATGGTTCGCTCCTCAAGCAATTGCCGGGAAACCGTGAACGCGTCCGGATCGTCGATGAAAAAGTTGCGATGCATGTAATAACGCGTCGCAATGCCCGGCTCGGCTTCTTTGCTGCGGAGAAACGCGTGACCGGTGTCTTGCGATATACGGCCTTCATCCACCAGGCCGACAGGGTTCAACATCGGACTCCCATCTTTGTCGAGAAGTACGTCTTCGCCGACCGCCTTGCGGATAATCTCGAGCCCAATTCGCTGTGCTTCGAGTGCAGTCGTGTTCGGCCGATGGTAATAACCCTCGATTGCCGTGTTGTCCATGAAATCGAGCTTAATGTAGCGCGCACCCCATTCACGAGTCAGTGTGCGATAGGTCTGGCGAAGGTATTTCTGCGCGTCAGGATGAGTGACGTCTAGAACGAACAGGCGTTCGCCCTCGACCTCTTCGGCCTTTCCAATCGAAATCGGATCGCCATGAGCGTTGTGTACGAGCCAATCTTTATGGTTTTCGTAAATCCAGGCCCGCTCGCCTACTTCGAAGGGAGCCGTCCAAACTCCTACGTTCAGGCCCAACCGGCAGATGCGATGGGTCAGATCCCACATGCCGCGGGGAAATTGAGAGGCATTGGGTGTCGCATATTCACTGCGAGCGTATGCGTAGCCCAGGTCGAAGTGAAAATAGTCGTAGCCCAGGTCTTTCAAATGCTCGGTCAGCCATTGCGCGTTGGTAAGCGCAGCGCCTTGCGTAATTTTCGTGTAGAAGGCCGTCCAACTCCACCAACCGAGCATGTTCTCTGCACTAATGCGACTGTGATGCAACTCTCGAACCGCGACGCCATAGTTCTCAAGTTGCGAGTGGTAGTCTCGTCCCGCAGCAAACATGACGCGTTCTGAAGTTAGTGATTCGCCCGGAGGAAGGGGCACGCTTAGTTCAATCAGATTTTCTGCGGGTCCCTCCCTCAGACCGGATTCGGGATCAGTTGCCTGAATTTCAGTAGTTCCAGTTGAATCGACCGTGTACGAAGCGATGCCGGATCCATCCGGTGATGAAGATTGCGTTTGCAAATGAATGATGGTGAGGAAGCGACTCGAAGTGAGAGCCCCCAGGAACAGACTCTCCTTGCTATCCCGGTTGTAGATGAGTTGGCTGCCGACAGCCCGGTGCATGCCGTTGGGGGCCTTTCCTAAATCGTAAATCTGCAACGGCGGCCAATCTTCGCTGAAGCTATCCGACAGAACTCGATCGCGCTTCTGTGTTCCGCCGAGATCGATGATTTCGTTCCCAACAGCCTCGAAGTTTCGGATACTTTGGATTGTTACCGGCGTGTCTGTGTGGTTTTGGACTACCGTCTCGATTACGCCAAAAGCTCTGCTGTCGTAAATTTGTAATGTATAGGCAAGATCGGGTAAATTCGCGAGTCCGAATGAAGTGACTGTTATTTTCTTGCCGTGTCCGAGAGTATCCTCAAAACTCGATTCAGATATTTCGTGTTTCGGGTAATCAGTCGATTTGACCCACTTATGATCGATCTCCGCCGCGACCCTCGCGCGAATGACGCTGCGTGCACTATTTTCCGTTGTGATCTGAAATGTCCCGTCGCTCGCCCGAGCAGCTGCCGACAAGCCCTCCGTAACAACAGTCTGAAAGCCCGCTGGGTTAGAGGAGCCCATACAACCTTCTACCAAGCACAGCACGCTTGCTAGCAAGAGACTTGCAATCTCCAGCTGGCGGGTTTTTCCAGTCAATCTTCGAGGCAACCCAAAACCACTACAATTAGGCTCGATCATGTATTCCTTTCTGGCGCGCGCGGAAGCTTAATTTTTGCTTCACTCAGAATTCAGACTCGGGTTGAATGGCCATGTGGCTTTCCACTTCGCCCAGATGAAGAAAACCACAATGCCGGTGAGTAGCGTCAACAGACCGATTTTTATATAGAGCCAACCCGAGGTCAGGAAAATATATGCCCACCCAAAGAAAGCAATGACCACGGGGATGGGATAAAACCACATCTGGTACGGCCGCGCGCTGGCGGGAAACTTTCGCCGCAAGAGTGGAATGGCAAACAACTGTCCGAGAAACTGCACCAAGATTCTGGTAGTGATCAACGCGCTCACGAGCTGGTCAAGCTTAAGGAATGCGGCAGCAATCGATACGCCGCCCAGAACCAGAAGGGAAACTTGCGGATAGTTTTTTGTAGGATGCAACTGCGCAAACGGGCGGAAGAAATAGCCGTCAATCGCCGCTGCATAAGGTATTCGCGAATAACCCAGAAGCAGCGCGAACACAGAGCCGAAGGCAGACCAGAGAATCAAAATTGTTACCGCGATTGCGGCGCCCCTGCCGTATAAGCGCTCCATGAAGTCGGAAACGATGAAGTTCGAATGAATTCCTTCGCGCCATGGCACGACTCCGATCAAAGCGAGATGCAACACGAGGTACCCTACACAGCAGATCGCCAGCGAAAACAGAATCGATCGCGGCACCACATAGGCAGGATTCTGCACTTCGTCGCCGATGTAGCACACGTCGTAATATCCGAGATAGTTGTACACGGCAATCAGGGTAGCGCTGCCGAGACCGAGCACGAAGCCACGATTAAACGCCATTGCGCCTGGAGGAAAATCGAATGCCAGGCGGGCATTGAAGCGAGGTAACCCCGTGACGATGACGGTTGCCATCGCCAGTACCGTACCAATCCACAACGTGAGCGTGATCTTGCTTAAGGCTGTTATTTTTCGGCACAAGAGGAACAAAGCAACCAAGCCCGCGGCAACCGCTACGTATTGCTGACCTCGACCGCTGAGTCCTGGCCAGAGATATGTTGAGTAGTTGCCGAATCCGATCATTCCGGATGCGATTTCCAACGGCCCACTCAAAACGAATTGCCAGATGAAAAGAAAAGCCATCAAGCGACCCCAACTTTGATGGCCGTACGCCTCGCGAAGAAAATGGTAGCTACCGCCCGAGCCCGGCAACGCGGCCCCCAGCTCGCTCCATATCAGACCATCGGAAATTACGATGAGGGCACCCGTCAGCCATCCCAGCATCGATTGCGGGCCGCCCATGGACGCCATCAGTAGGGGAATTGTGATGAAAGGCCCAATGCCGACCATGTTGGCCATGTTCAGGGCCGTGGCAGGAAGTAAGCCGAAGGCGCGCGTCAGGTGGGGATGCGTCTCAGTTTTCACTGGCATAGGCGGGCAAGAGTCGTAAGAGTTTTTTACAATTGCGCGAATCTACCGACAGCCTGCTCGTTTGTCAATTGGATTGTTTGTTTTTGATCGATTGTGACTCCCAGTGGTACATTTCTTACGATACGAATCGTTCGCATCGCAAATACAATTGGCTCCGCGGAACGACTGATCCGCACTACATTGAGGCGACAGGAGAGCGCAAAAGTATGCTCGCAGAAGAGCGTAGATTTCGCATTCAGGAAATGCTTTCCCGTCAACGCACTATTACCGCTTCTGACCTCTGCGCCGCTTTGGGAGTTACCGCCGTGACGGTCAGGCGAGATTTGGCAGCGTTGGAGGAGGATGGCGTATTGGTCCGCTCTCATGGGGGAGCGGTTTCCCGCATGTCCAGCACAAACTTCCAACCTTCCTACGAAACCTTGTCGCATAGCCACAGCGTCGAAAAGCAAGCGATTGCTCGCGCGGCCGAACATTTAGTGCTTGATGGAGAGACCGTGTTTCTTGAGGGAAGCACCACGGTATATGAGCTTGCCCGCGGCTTACATCAGCGGAATCGGCTGACCGTAGTGACAAACTCTCCGACGATTGTTTGCCAGTTGCAAAGGAGTTCAGGCGTCACCGTCCTCTGTACGGGTGGCGATCTTCAAAAAGACACGTTCTACTTTTCTGGAGAATGGGCACAGCGTGCGCTCTCAGAGATTCGCTTGGACAAAGCGATTCTGGGAGTTAGCGCAATCGATCTTTCTTATGGAGTCTCAACCGCAAACCATGCCGAGGCACAGATCAAGAAGATGATCACGAGAGCTGCCAAGACGAGGATCGCGTTAGCGGATCACAGTAAATTTGGTACTCAGAGCTTCGCGTATGTCGGTCCCGTGGCGGACATCGACATTCTCGTAACCGACTCCGGCACCGATCTAAAATACATTAAGGGCATGCGGAAAGCCGGTGTTGAAGTCATTGTTGCGGAATTGCAAGAATTGCGACAAATGCCACATAAAAGATCACATACGAACAAAATAAGTTGACAATCGCTCACCTGCAAGATAATTTGAGGCCGTCTAGAACGCAGCGAGGTGAGGAACTGTGAGCGATTGCGGCAAAAACATTCGGTTGAGTCGGCTGCTTGGAGCCTCGGAACGGCGAGCCCTGGTAGTGGCTTTCGATCATGCATTGGTACTCGGGCCGATTCCCGGAACTGAGGACCCATTAGGAAAGATTCGCCAGTTTGCTCAAGCCAAAGTCGATGCATTGCTTTTGAACCTTGGGCTCATCCGCCAATTTGCCAACACGAAAATCGTCGGCACCATACCGGCTCTAATCGCCCGTCTGGATTGGACAACTGTTTGGTCTGCGATTGGGCAAAACGGGAACAGGCGCGCTGCACAGCTCCCTTCTCGCCCGCCCCGAGGAAGCGTTACGACACGGAGCAGACGCTGTTCTCACCTATCTCGTCGTAGGTACAGGCGATGCGGAATTCGAAATGAAGGAGATCACGCGCAATGCCGAAGTCGCGCGCGAGTGTGAACGAGTTGGAATCCCGCTGATTGTTGAATCTGTTGCACGCGGAAAGGATGTGCAGAATCCAGGCGATCCCAAGTGGCTGAACCTGCACACTCGGATGGCGGTCGAGCTTGGCGCGGATGTGGTTAAGACCGACTACAGCGGGGATATAACCTCGATGCGATCGGTGGTAGAAAAATGTCCGATACCAATCCTGGTGCTTGGTGGGAGTCGTCATGCATCGGACAAACTCGCACTCGATGTGGTTCGTGAAGTTGCGGCTGCGGGAGCAGCTGGTGTCTTCTTTGGCCGCAATGTTTTCCAAGCCGACAACATGACCTCATTTTTAGAACAGGCGCGTGCTGCTCTTGACGAAGCGTGAGGAATTCCGCCGCGAATGGCTTGCCTTGGGAAGGCGTAGCCTGTCCGGGCAGTTTGGATGAACACGCTTGCGGTAAGAGCAAGCGGGAATCTAAAACCTCATGAGTTTGCTCGCTATTGATATTGGGTCGAGTAGATGCAAAGCGGTGGTATTCGCGCCGACGGGTGAAATCCTTAGCCAGCACGCTTGCGCGTACGCACCAGAGTTTCCCGCTCCTTCGCACGCAGAGATAGATCCCGAGCGCTTTTGGCTGGCGGTGTGTCATTGTTCACAAGCGGTATCGAAGGGACTTTCTGATCCTGTTCGGGCATTGTGCTTGAATTCGCACGGTGAAACTTTCGTGCTGGTAAATGGGCGTAACCAGGCTACCGCTCCCGCCATCCTCAACCAGGACAATCGCTCCACAGAAGAGGCCGTTTGGCTCGACCAAACATTTGGAAAAAAGCAGCTTTTTGAAATTACCGGCCAGGTCGTTCATCCCATGTATCCGATTCCAAAGTTTCTTTGGCTGCGAAAGCATCGGCCAGACATTTTCGCTTCCTCGGCCCGCTTCCTTAGCGTGATTGGGTATGTTCTTACACGATTAGGACTACCCGCGTATATCGATTACTCCCTGGCCTCCCGATATCTGGCCTTCGATATACGGCAGAGATGCTGGTCCGAAGAGATTCTCGCCGCCACTGAACTAAGTGCCGAATGCCTGCCCATCCCCGTACCTGCGGGAACGATTGCCGGAAAATTAAATGGGGCCGGCGCCAATGAACTCGGTCTCTCAGCAGACACAATTGTTGTGGTGGGAGGGCACGATCAACCCTGCGGTGCGTTGGGAGTTGGCGCGATCGGTCCGGGCCGCGTGGCCGACTCGATGGGTACTTACGAATGTCTGCTGGCTGCTTCCGATCAGCCCTGCTTAACGGATGCGGGGCTTGCGGCCTCGCTCAACTCTTATTGTCACGTGGTTCCAGACAAGTTCGTCACGCTCGCGTACTTTCCATCGGGAATCATGATCAAGTGGTTTCACGATCTGTTGTACGGTGAAGAGGCGCGCGGGCAGGACGGGGATTATTCGGGCATGGAGCCGCTTCACTACGCGACTCTGGAGCGAGACGCACCGGCAGGCCCAACCGGACTTTGCATTACTCCCAATCTGATCGGTACGTGCAATCCGGATTTCAATCCACACGCACGCGGATTTATTTCCGGCTTGAGCTCGAGCACAACCCGCAGCCAGATTTTCAAAGGCATCCTGGAGGGGCTTGCTTGTGAACTGTCGCTGATGACCGACATTCTGGGAAATGCGGTCGGAGAGTTTCGGGATGTCTACGTCACCGGCGGGGGTTCACGGTCAATTCTAGGTCTCCAGCTGCGGGCTGCTCTATCGGGTCGGCGGTTACATGTAATGGAGTGCCCGGAAGCTGTGTGTCTCGGAGGAGCCATACTTGCCGGGGTCGCGTCCGGAGAATACGGAAGTGTGGAGGAGGCCGTAGAACTTGTTGTGCGCGACATTTCAGTGATATCGCCCGACGATACGATCGCGGAAACTTACACGCAACAAACCAAACAATATCGCCATTTGCGTTCCGTCCTAACGGGAATCACAAATGCTGAGGGTTTGAAAGGTCAACAGGAGGAACGGTGATCCAAGCCACGATCGGATTCATAGTCTTTGGAGTGCACAAAGATGGTTTAAAGGACCCGATGGGTAATCCATTCATCGATGACGCGTTGATTCAGCGCGCCAAGAGCGCCCTGGTTACGGCAGGTCTGCAGGTTGTGGAGCACGGGATTGTTGTCGCCACCAAAGAAGAAGCTCGGGCCGCATTCAAGAGAATGAAATGCGATGATGCGATCGATGCGGTCGTGCTATTTTCCGGGACATGGGTTTGGGCGGCGCATTTGGTCGCCGCTATTCGCGACTACTCCGCATGCGGGAAGGGATTGCTACTGTGGACGCATCCCGGATCTCAAGGCTGGCGGCCGGTTGGCGGATTGGTTCTGCATGGAGGTTTGCTCGAAATCGGCGTTCGGCACAAATTTGTATACGGAAGCCTGAAGGAACCAGATACCGTAAGCAAGATCGTCAGCTATGCCCAAGCCTCGCATCTGAAGAACTTCCTGAACATGTCGACCATTGGCACATTTGGCGGACGTGGAATGGGGCAGACCTGCGGCGCTGCCGATCCCTCCCAGTGGATGAGAATGTTTGGCATAGACATCGATTCTCGAGACACGACGGAGTTGAAGCAAGCCGCTGAAGGAATTCCATCAAGCGAACTGGACCAGCTGCGGCCGAGGTTGAAGCAGTTGTTCGGCAAGGAGCCCGAGCGAAATGCAGTGACGGAGCGCTCGATGCGTCTTTATCTCGCTTTGAAAAAAGTTGTAGCTAAAGAAAAGTTCGATTTCTATACCATTCAATCCTTCCCCGGTCTTGCCGGCGATTATTCTGCCACGTGCTTTGCGCAAAGCATGATGCTTGAGGATGGAGTTGGCACTTCCACTCTGGGCGATTTCAATACCGCACTCACCGTTCTCCTGCTCGGCAAATTGAGCAAGGAGAGGGTATATTACGGCGACCTGCAACATATCGATAAGCGAACAAGGGAAATCAAGATCATCGGGGATGGCGCTTGTCCACCTTCGTTGGCAAGCAAGTTGGGTCCTGCTGGCTTTTCTGAGCATGGTATTCCTACGGAAGGCGAAGCAGGCGGCCTTTCTGTAAAGTTAATCTGCAAAGTGGGAGAAGGAGTGTTGGCCCGACTCGGCAGAGTGAACGGAGCGTTTCAAATGGTCATTACTCGAGCCAGCATTTTCGAGCCTGCACCGAATCAGATAGAAAGCCGGCTCAACGAATGCGGCATCCCATTCTGGCCCCACGGCTTTGTTACCGCTCATTGCGACATCGAAGTTTTGCTCCAGCACTGGACCAATGAATATGCCTGCCTGGGTTACGGAGAAGAGCTATATCCGGCTGTAGTCGATTTTTGCGAAATTACGGGAATAAAAGCAATCCTTCCGTGAATCTTCAACAAGAAATAATCGATTCAAGTGGGATCTGACAGGACATCATGCGAAAGACACTCGGAACCGACAGAAGGACTTTTCTGAAAGAGGCTGGGGGAATGTTAGTGGCCGCCAGCATGGATGCGCGTTCCTATGCCCGGATTCTCGGAGCCAATGATCGTATCCGCCTTGGACAACTGGGATGCGGAGACCGGAGCGAAGGTCATGTACATATGGCGCAACTGGCCTCGAAGCAAATTCCAGTGGAAATGGTTGCCGTATGTGATCTCTGGAACCAGGCGCGGGAACGCCGTGCCGCGCAAGTAAGCAAAGCGTTCGGCCTCGAACCCCAGATGTATCAATACTCGGAGGATATGCTCGCCCGGAAGGACATCGACGGCATCATGATCGCGACCGGAGATTTCCAACACGCGAAGCTCTGTTGCGAGGTGGTTAAGGCAGGGAAGGACTGTTACGTCGAAAAACCTTTTGCCAATGTGCTGGCCGAGGCGAAGGAAGCTCGCGAAATCGTGAAAGCGTCCAAGCAGATCGTACAGATGGGAACGCAGCACCGCAGTCAGCCTTATCCGCTGGCAGTGCGGGACATCATTCGGTCGGGAAAGATCGGCGACGTCGTTTCCATCGAACAGGAGTGGGATGTCAATGAGGAGCGTTGGCGTTTTGTCGGGGTGGATACCGGCAAGTCGCCGGAGATGTTGAAGGACCTGAGGATGGAGTGGAAGAGTTGGCTCTATGGTCGAAGATCCCAACTCCGCGAAGAGGACACTGACTGGAAGCGCTGGCTGTTGGGCAAACCAGATCGGCCATTTGATCCCCATGTTTATCTTGAGTTCCGGCTTTACAAAGACTTTTCTTCCGGGATATTTGACCAATGGCTGAGCCACGGCTGCGATCTGGTACATCTTTGGACGGACGAGACCTATCCCTCGAGCGTGGTGGCGAATGGCGGGGTTTTTATCTGGAAAGATGGACGGGAGAATCCTGATACCTGCGTGGCGGCTGTTACGTATCCGAAAGGATTCCTCTACACCTACAAGACTACCTTCGGAAATAGTTACCGGAGCTTTTCGCGCATTAAGGGCCGGGACGGGACGATCGAAAACTACGGCGGGGAGGGTGCTTCACTGTTTGTGATCACAGAAGAAGGGGGAAGAAAGGAATTCGACCCATGGGAATCTGGTCCGGTATATTCCAAGGCACCGAATGCAGGGCCGTCCAGCGATACGGCAGACACCTTGAGGATTCCAGGGGCGCCGCCGCCCAATTCTCTTGGGCCGGATGACGACGATGTGCTTCATCTCGTGGACTGGCTTGCCGCAATGCAGACGCGGAAAGAGCCGAACGCAACTGTCGATCATGGCTTTTCGCATTCCATTGTCTGCATCATGGCTGCGCAGTCGTATTGGACCGGAAAGAGGTTGTACTGGGATCCTCGGAGCGAGGAGATTACCGATCAGCCAGTATGATCTGCGATCGTCGCGCCCTCGGCTGGAAAAGCGCTGCGACAATACTTTTCAACTCAATGGAGGAATCGGTGATCAGCAACTGGATCAGGCTAATCAGGATGGTGTACGCGGTCAAACTGATTGCAATTCTACTGCTTGTCGGCGGCGGTGGTACCGCACTCTGGGCGCAATCGCCTGGCGAAGAGCACGCTTTGCAAATCACCGTGAACCCGGCGGATGGCAGGTACACCATCGCCATGCCAGGATCGAAGTCTTCTGCCTTGCGAGCGGGAGTCGGCGCCGAGGTGGATGGGCACTGGCTTCATGCTTCCGATTATCCACAGCATTCGGTAGAGCACTCGCAGGCACAGGGATATCTTGGAGACGCTACAGACTGGCAAGTCACCTACTCGGGATTGAGCGGGCAGCCAGACCTGATTTATCACCTGCGAGCTTATTCGGGCAAGCCTTTCGGCGATATCCAAGTAACGGTTCGGAATACAACTGGAAAGACCATTCACGTCGAGAGCATCCGCTCACTGGAGGCAATGGATGGACCGATTGTTGATCTTGGAGGACCAGTTCTCGACAATCGAATTCTTTCCGACAGCTTCAGCGAGGACCGGCCAGCCATTACCATCCGCAATTTTGCGGATGCCGAAAAGCAGATGCATCGCGCCGTCGGCAGTCAGCTCATCTACAATCGCCGAAGTCATGAGAGCTTGTTTCTTGGTGCGCTAACTTCGGACCGGTTTCTCACCATTCTGCGACTTCACCTCGTCGCTTCTCCAGGAGGTGCAGCCCGTTCTGCAGCCTACGAGGTCGATTCGACCGGGTCCACCGAAATGGCGAAGGAAAATTCTCTGGAGCATTCTTCTTCAGAGGATCAGGTGCAGTTGAGCTTGCCCGTCGCTCCCGGTGCAGAGCTATCTTCGGAGCGTGTGCTGTTCAGTTTGGCCACGGATTATCACGTGCAGCTGGAAACCTATGGTTCGTTGATTCGACAGATTCATCATGCCAGAATCTCTGCGCCTCCGCTGATGGGCTGGTGGAGTTGGACGGCATACTACTTCGGATTGAACGAGGGAGCAGCGCTCACCAATGCCCAGTGGGAAGCTGAAAATCTGAAATCGCTTGGCTATAACATTTTCCACATCGATGAAGGCTATCAATTCGCGCGCGGAGAATACATCACCCCAAACGCGACGTTGTTTCCCCATGGTCTGGCACCGCTCGAGTATAAGGTGCATGGCCTCGGGTTGGTTCCGGCGATCTGGACTGCTCCCTTTGAAATATCGGAGCGCTCATGGGTTTATCAGAATCATCCAGATTGGCTGGTCAAGAATGCAAAAGGGCAGCCGATCCACGCGGGCACAGTAGTGGATGACAAAGATCAGCTGTTCGTATTGGACACTACGAATCCAGGTGCACAGGAGTATCTGCGAAAGACTTATTCCACGTTGGCGAATGCGTGGGGGATCCGTTCGATCAAAATGGATTTTATGGACGACACCTTGATCGAAGGTTACTACTACAATCCAAATACGACCGCCCTGGAAGCGCAAAGGATTGGACTGAAAATCATCCGCGACACGGTCGGAGACGACGTCTACTTAGACAAAGATGGAAGCGCCATGCTAAACCCGGTAGGCTATGTTGATTATGGCCGGATATCGCAAGATACAGGACACACATTTGGCGCCAGTAAAGAAGCTGCCCCGGGAATTGCTGCGCGGTATTACATGAATCGCAATTTTTTTGTAGCTGATCCAGACGCGTTTACGGTGTCAACCCAAACCATCAGCGATCAGTCATGGCACGAGAGCGATAAGCCAGCTACTTTCGATGAGGCGAAGGTCTCCATCGCGCTCGCTGCCGTTTCTGGCGGCATGTTCGAAATCGGAGACGCCCTTCCTTCGTTATCGAAGGCTCCTGAGCGCCTCGCGCTGATTAAGAATCGGGACTTGATCGACATGATCCGACTGGGGAAAGCGTCGGTTCCATTGGATTTGATGAATTTCGAAGCCGAAGATCAGCAGCCAAGCATTTTCTTTCTAAAAGAGAACGACCGGCAAAGCATTCTGACCGTCTTCAACTGGACAGATCAGGACAGAGATCGCTCCATTAGCCTGACCACCGCCGGATTGCCTGCTGCGGGCAAGTATCTAGTTACGGATGTTCTGGATGATCGGGAGATACCCGCTCCCGCCGCTGGTGTGCTGGCTTTTCATCAGCCCCCTCATTCTGTGCGAGTCTTGAAAGTAGTCGACAACAACATCCCCGCAGTTGCTCCCGCGGTGACGACAGACCACGCCACCATTGGGAATGCGGGAGCCACACTTAAGTTCGCTGCCAGCAGCCGCGGCGACGACGCGGTGCTTTCATATCACTGGGATTTCGGCGACGGCGTAACCTTGGAGGGTAGGGAAGTGAATCATACCTACACCGAACCGGGTGAATACAAGGTGCATCTGATGGCGACAGGTCTCAGCGGTCTCGCGGCAGAAGACGACTTCGTGATGCGTATCTCTGGATATATGCCGACGACTTTCGATCCTCAGAATATCAAGCGCTACCAACCAGCGCAGTGAGCGGTTCGTCCACACTTCAGAGCAGAGCTTTCGACGGACTAAGCAGGTCTTTCTAACGTTATGGGTTTCGTTTGTCCAGGCAAAAAAGCCGCGATCGAAGAGCCCCGAATGGGTGGGAAGGCCTGCGGATAGAAGATATACGGGAAAACGAGGCTGTTGGGGCTGCGATTTTTGTGCTTGACTTCTCGTCAAATCGAAAGTAAATGTCTATATACGTAACCAAATGAAAGTCGACCCGAAACCGGCTTCGGCACATCCGCTAACACGGCAGAACAGTGAGGTTTCTGTAGCGTGAATGCTCTTGCCAAGCTTCTTGATCTTTCGAGAGAGCAGAAGGTCGAACGCGGTCTTTTATATACTCCTGCGGAAATTGCACAGCAACCAGCCACGTGGCAGTCAACATTTTCTCTATTCGAAGAACGCCGTACGGCACTTGCGGAATTTTTAGAAAACAGCGGGTTGAATAATTCTGGCCAGCCGAAACCAACAGTGTTTCTCATTGGAGCGGGCAGTTCCGACTACGTGGGCATAAGTCTTGGCAATCTGCTTCGTCGGCTCTGGAAGTGTGAAGTCGTTGTCATTCCCAGCACCAGTCTGCTGACCCACGCGGAGCAGTGGCTGATTCCCGGTTGCAGATACCTCTGGATTTCGTTCTCACGCTCCGGCGACAGCCCGGAGAGTGTGTCGGTTATAGAAAAGGCGCTGGCGCGTCATCCAGACATACGTCACATTATTGTGTCGTGTAATGCAGAAGGTCGCATGATTCGTGGCGTCGCCGGCAAACCACAAGCATTCACCGTCGTCCTGGACGATGCCGTTAACGATCGAGGTCTGGCCATGACCAGCTCGTTCTCGAACATGGTCGTGTTTGGCCAGTGTATGGCTCATGTTCATAATCCTGCCCATTATGAGGCGATCCTCAGACGGCTCGTGGAAGCGGGAAAGACTTTCCTCCCGCTTGCCGCTGACGCTGCAGCAGCACTCGCGGCGGAGCCTTATGGCAGGGTTTGTTTTCTTGGATCCGGTGCGCTTGAAGGCGCAGCCGTGGAATCTGGGTTGAAGGTCCTGGAACTGACCGCAGGCAGAACGCTGACGATGTCGGAATCAGCCCTGGGGTTGCGACACGGTCCTATGGCAGCTCTCGATAAGACTACGCTGCTGGTTGCTTTTCTCTCCAGCGATGAAACGGTTGTCCGTTATGAAAGAGATCTGTTGCACGAGGTGGCGAAGAAGCAACTCGTGAAAACTCGGATCGCAGTGGGTGGCCATTCCGAAATGCCGTTGGATGGCCTCGCAGACCACTATCTTTCGCCAGACATTCACACGGCGGTGCCGGATGACTGTCGTCCGCCTGTGGACGTCATGTTTGGTCAGTTGCTCGGGTTGTTTTTCTCGTTGCGTTGGAAGTTGACGCCCGACCATCCCAGTCCTACCGGCGTCATCAGCCGGGTGGTCGAAAACGTGAAGATTTATGCATAAACTCGCGTCGAGATATGAAGACGGGTTTTCATGCCTGGTGTTGGATCTGGACGATTTGTATCGCAACCATGAACTCTTTGGAGTAAGAATCGATCACAAACAAACAAAATAATTGACAAACGGACATCGTGCAGATAAATTCGCGCCATCACAGGACTTCCATTGCGAATAACAAGAACTGCAGAATTAGTGGGCGCGAGTTCGATCCAGTTGTGAGGAGGCGGTAACCATGAAAAGAGCTTGTCGGCACTCATTGCTAGCGCATTGGCTGTTCTATATCAATCTCGGGTTGGTTCTGATTTTCGCTTCCACGATACCGTCATGGGGCCAGTTCACGACGGCGCGCCTCAGTGGAACTGTGAGTGATCCATCGGGAGCCGTCGTAGCGGGAGCAACCATTACCGTTCAAGATCTCGGGACGGGTTACAGCCAGACCACAAATAGCTCGCCCGCCGGCGGACAATATCTCTTTCCGAGCCTGCCGGTAGGTACTTATCAAATCACGGTTTCCATGGCCGGATACAGTAAGTATGTCCAGAAGGGCATCGTCTTATCCGTCGGCCAGGCGGCGACCCAGGATGTCCAACTGCAAGTCGGCTCGGTTTCAGAACAGGTTGTCGTGACCGCAAATTCGTCTCTGGTTACTACGGACTCCGCCACGGTTGGCCAGTTGATCAACGAGAAAGAGATCCAAGGGTTACCTCTGAATGGCCGTTACGTGCAGGAATTGGTTTTTCTTGCGGCAGGAACCACCAACGTGACCTCCAACTATTGTGCTGCCAACTGCGAGGGCGGCGTCTTCCCCAGCGAGCAGTATGCCAAAGTAAACGGAGGCGGGGCGAACGGCGTCAATTATTTGCTGGACGGCGTGGATGCTAACGACACCTACATTAATACGAATGTGCCCTTCCCCAATCCTGACGCGCTCCAGGAATTCAATCTGATCACAGGGAATATGAGCGCCGCGTACGGAAACGCAATCGGAGGCGTTGTCAACGTCGTTACCAAGTCGGGAGCGAACCAGATTCACGGAGATGTATTTGAATTTCTGCAGAACTCAGCTCTGGACGCGAGCGATTATTTCTCTGGTGGGCTTGTCAATCCACTTAAGCAGAATCAATTCGGGGGAAGCATCGGTGGGCCGATTCTTAAGAACCGGCTCTTTTACTTTGGAAGCTACCAGGGAACGCGCCTCCACACCGCCAACAATGGCCAGATTGCCGCCGTTCCGAATGCGAACGAACGTACCGGAGATTTTTCGGACCTGCTTCCGGGCACGCAGTTAGTGAATCCGACTACCGGGACGCCGTACCTCAACAATCAGATTCCGGTTAGCCCTATTGCGACTTACATTCTGAATCACATCCCCCTTCCGAATGGACCAAACGATGAGATCACGTTTAATGGAGGCCCGGATATCCAGGACACGGACGAATACCTGGCTAAGATAGACTTCAACACCGCGAAGCATCATCTCAGCGGTCATTATTTCCAGATGAATTATACGGACCCGATTTTTGTACCGCCGCCCTCGAACCTTTTGCAACTCCGAGCCGATGCGGAGCATCTGGTCCTGAAAAACATCAGTGTCGTAGACATTTATACGATGTCGTCCAGCCTTCTGTTTAGCACTTACTTTGGCTACAACAGTGTGAACGGCACAACACTTTCCTCGGCTCCGTTCAGCATGGCCGATGCAGGCGTCAACATGGCAGTGCCGCAAAACGAGGGAGGGGGCAAGTCCGCTGTCCTGAATGTGACGGTAAGCGGAGACTTTACTCTTCCGGGAACGCCTTACGGGAACTGGAATCGCAATGATCAGTCTGTGCGAGAAGTTATCACCTGGATGAAGGGAGCGCATGAGTTGCAATTCGGCGGCGAACTTATGCGGATTCGCCTGCCGATGGGAAATCAGTACCAGGAAAGCGGGGTTTTCAACTTCGAGGGTCTGACTGGCAGCCCTCTGGCTGATTTCGAACTCGGCTACTTGGGTGCGTTTACACAAGGCGGAGGGCTATACCTGAACTTCACCGGATACAGGGAAAACCTCTTTGTGCAGGACAATTGGAAAGCTACTCCCCGGCTGCTGTTAAGCGCGGGACTTCGTTGGGATCCTTTCTTTCCGTACACGGATAGCGAAGGGCGAGTTGCCTGTTTTGTTCCAGGAGGGCAATCTGTACGCTTCCCCAATGCCCCGATGGACATGCTGTTCGGCGGAAGCAACCATGATCCCGGATGCCCGCCCTCATCCATTTACAACAATGCGAAAAACTTCGCACCCCGGCTAGGTTTCGCCTACCGGGTTACAGAGAACGGCAACACGAGTCTTCGCGGCGGAGTCGGTTATTACTATGAAGCACCGAACACAGTTGCCTTCGAAGATGTGGTTGGTGTTCCGCCTTTTGCTCCAATTATCAACTTGAGTAACGTGACCCTGGCTGACCCGTACGGGAGCGGAGGAGTGTCGAACCCGTTTCCGGGGCAATTCGGTCCCGTCAATCCCGGCCGGAATGCAAGCTTCCCCACCGGAGGTATTTCTTTTAGCCAGATATTCGACCGACATTTTCGTTTGCCCATGGTGCTGTCCTGGAATCTGACGGCGGAACAGGGGTTCCAGAAGAACTGGATGTTACGCATGTCTTATGTGGGGAATACCGGACGTCGCCTTAGCGGAACAGGCGACCAGGAAAACGGCTTGCTGCAATTGAATCCGGCCATTTACATTCCAGGGATCAATCCCACGACGGGCCAACCGAATTCCACGCTGAACAACGAATCGGAGCGACTTGTCTATCCGAATTATGGTTCGATTGGCTCCATAAACTCCGGAGTCAACAGCAATTACAACGCCGCCCAGATAACCGTCGAAAAGCGCATGACCCATGGCTTCTCGTTTCTCTCCAACTTTACCTGGTCCAAGGAACTGGACGACTTCGCCCCGATCGGCGGGTCGCCATACCTGACTAACACTTGCTACTGCGGGCGCTACTTCGATTACGGTCCCTCGGATGACGATGTTTCGAAGGTTTTCAAAATCAGCGGCGAATACGTGATCCCGCATGCACCGTTGCCCAAGGTAGTTGGAGCAGTCTTAAATGGCTGGCAACTTTCGGGGACAGTCCTGTGGGAGTCTGGATTTCCGTTCTCCCTCTTCAGCAATGTCGACAATTCTTTGAGCGGCATGTTAGGAGATCGCGCCGATCTTGCCGTACCTAGTATTCAGCAAGCCATACTGCCTGGCGGCCGTTCCCATGCAGCAGAGGTGCAAGAATGGTTTAACACCAATGCATTTCAGCCGAACGCAATCGGGACTTTCGGCGATACGTCAAAGAATATTCTGCGCGGACCGAGATATTTCGATACTGACATAGCTGTAGTCAAGAACGCCAAGCTGACCGAACGGCTCAATTTTGAATTCCGAGCCGAATTGTTCAATGCATTCAACAATGTCAATTTCGGAAAGCCAGATGGCAACCTTCTCGATTCCACGTTCGGACAGATTACCGGACTGGCCGGCGGATCTTCGTCCAATACCTACGGCACCGCCCAGCCCAGAATCATTCAATTCGGGGCGAAGCTATTATTCTGATCATCGCGTTTGAAACCCGAGGCGAAGATCGGTCTGGGTTAATTCTGGACCAGGTGTTCCATATTGATTGCGTACCAAGGTTTCCTCACGGTCTGGAAACACGGCATCCCACATCCCGATCCTGAAACAAGCGAGAGCGTAGTATGCAGAACTGCAGTAATCGCACGTGCTGAACGGCGTTTGCGCTCGCTCTGCATTCGAGGTCATCGTCTTTTGGCAGTCGTTCCGATACCTATGTACTATTGTTCGCTATGCTGACTCGACGCATTTCCAGGTTAGGTATACAGCTGGTAATAGGTGCCTTCGTTTCTGTTTTGGCTGCGGCCCAAGAGCCTGCGCCAGAGTTCCGTCTTCCTAAAATCGCGCGTCCAACTCGATACCAGTTGGACCTGACTGTCGTGCCGAGTATGCCCAGTTTCCAAGGTTACGAAGTGATCGGCATTGACCTGCAAAAAACAAGCGACACTGTGTGGCTCAACGTGAAGGACCTCACGATTCAGGAAGTCAACGTGACGGTCGGCAAGATCCGCAAACCGGTCCGATGGCACCTGACGGACGAGACCCTGGCAGTCGAACTCACCGAACCGACGCAGCCGGGACCGATCGAAGTTGGAATCCGGTACATCGGAAAACTTGATGAAAAGTCCAACGTGGGAGCATACCGGAGGAAATCGGGTGACGATTGGTACGTCTACACAGCATTCACACCGATCGACGCTCGACGCGCCTTTCCGTGCTTCGACGAGCCGGGCTACAAGGCTCCATGGGAAATGGTACTCCACGTGAAGCGTGATGAAGTGGCGGTCTCCAATGCTCCGGCAGTGTCCACGACAGATGAACCTGACGGTATGAAGCGGGTGGTGTTCGCACCGACACAACCGCTGGCCTCGGAAGTTGTCGCGTTCGCTGTTGGACCGTTTGATGTGGTAGACGCCGGTGTGGCCGGCGAGCGACGAATCCCAGTGCGGATTATTACTCCGCGTGGAAGGGCTACGGAGGCAGCGGCAGCGCGCACCGCCACTCCAGAGATTCTGAATCGACTAGAACAGTACACCGGAATCCCCTATCCCTGGGAAAAACTCGACCACTTGGCTGGTCTGGAGTTGCCCTTCGGGGGCATCGAGAACCCAGGGCTGATCATATACGGAGACCAGATCCTTCTGGCACCGCAAAATCAGGACACGCAACGACGGCAGCGACGTATGCGGGAAGTGATGGCACACGAACTGGCGCACCAATGGTTCGGCAACCTTGTAACCCAAGCGTGGTGGGACGATGTTTGGCTGAGCGAAGGTTTCGCTACATGGCTGGGCACAAAAATATCCGACTTGGAGTTGCCTGCATTTGAGCGTGGTCTCGCCATCACCGATGTGCGTGACAGAATCTTACTTTCCGATTCGCTCGAGACGAGGCCGCTGCGGCTCGAAATGCATTCACGCAAGGATACAGAAGATGTGTACGACATCATCGTGTACTTGAAGGGAGCGAGCATCCTCGAAATGCTGGAGGACTGGTTAGGACCAGAACTGTTTCAGCGGGCGCTGCATCGCTACCTCACTGATCATCGGTTTGCGACTGGCACGTCGAACGACTTGGCGCGATCCATTGAAGAGGAAACTGGCGTGGATGTCCGACCGGTTCTGTTCGGCTTCCTCGATCGATCCGGGGCGCCAATATTGCACTTCACACTCGCCGCCACGTCGCAAATCCCAAAGCTCGAAGTCGAACAAGACGGGCGTCCCTGGATAGTGCCGGTTTGTATTCATCTGGAAAGCGGGGAAAGGCAGTGCCAGCAAGTGAGTGATGCTCACGTCGAACTGCCATTGTCCCACGCATCAGCGTGGATATGGCCCAATGCCTTCGGCAGCGGGTACTACCGGTCCTTCTTGGGGGGAGACGGCCTCGAGACATTAATGGAGAAGGGTTACAACCTTCTTGAAGGGCCAGGGCGCTTGGCGCTGGTAGGCGATCTCGAAGGCCTGACAGTCAGCGGCGCGTTGCCTGCGGCAGCGGTAATGAAGATTCTCCCAAAGATGACTGGAATACTTGGAGATCCAGAGCCACGAGTCGAGGCGCACATAAACACTCTCGCCCTGCAACTCGCTTTAATTTCGCCGGAGGCCGTTCGTGGGAAGTATGCCGAATGGTTGGGGAAGACGACGCGAATGCCCTTGATCAAACCGGAGCAGTCCAGGAGCATGGAAGAGTTTTTTCGAGACAAGCAGTAGACCGAGTAGCCGACCCATTCCGCAGCCCTTTTGCATATGTGGCGATAGGCTAAAGATGCCAATCTCGCGGCGATAGGCGGACGAAGCTCGTAGGATTGCGCCGGAGCATGACGTCGACCACTCTACTGTTAGGTCGCAAGACGGGTCCCGCGGTTTTCGCTAAAAGAACGTCCGACGTGGTTGGGACTTATGGTTTTTCGCTTCGTTCTTCAGGCGCGGGAGCGTTGTTATTTGAATAAATCTTGATCCAATGATTACGCACTTCAGGGCTTACTTTCCGGCCATTCCAGTTAAAGACGATGAGGTTGGTCTTTTGTTTTGGCATATGGCAGTCAACGCAGTTACTCACAATTGGCTGTTCGATCTTTGGATGGCTTTCGGCTTTATGGCACTGCAGACAATGCACCGAGAATGCTGCCGGATCTTTCTGCGTTGCATGAACATCGTGACAGGTCAGACAGGTCATGGTCGATGACTGAAAGCAGCGGCTTCTCTTGAGCAGTTCCACTTGGCTTCCGTGGACATCCACCAGCGCTTCCGGATCGGGTTGAGGCAACTCTATATATTTTTCGAGAGGTTCGCCGGGAACGTAGGAAAATGTCGCCAGGAGCGGTTCGCCGTGGCCCGCGTGGCACCAGGCGCAAAGATCCATCTGCCGGTCGCGGGAGAATCGCGCTGGATTGAGGATGGCGGAGTCAGATGACCCCCCGGTCGATTTTGAACCGTAGCGTTGAACGTGTGCCCGCCCGGGTCCATGACACTTTTCGCAAGTGATGCCGGCGACGAACCCGGTCTGGCTGTACCGATTTTGCGGAGGCGCGAGCGACTGGAAATAAGTTCCATGACATTCAAGGCAGCGTGGAATCACGGGCCGATCGAAATATGCGACGCCGTCGCGATAGCCGGGGCTGTTTACCCAGCCAATTTCCTTCCAGTAGGAAACGGGCAACTGAAAGAGCAGATCGTTTTTCCAGAACAAGAAAGTTTGTCCCTTGCCTCCCGATCCAACTACCAGACCGAAGCGCTCTGTGCGAGATGTTGTGTAAGGTGGTTGTCCCTGCACGGCTGTCTGGAAAAAGCCGCCGTCCCGTGCTTCCATTCGAAAATAGAGATCTGGATTCGAAGTCTTGAGAACATTCGCGTCCGCGTTGAAGTTGCCAAGAATCGAATCTTTATCAGGAAGCCTTGAGGTCAGGTAATGCGCGGTTCGGTGGAAGGTTTCGACCTTGTCTTGATGACAGCTGCGGCAGGCATCATCACCAACATAATTTCCGCGAGGATTCGGTGTTGGGGATGAACTTGGCGATGGGTTCGTCTGCGGACTGCGGTTCTGACTCGCAACTTCCGCGACCAGAAGAAGCGTTGCAATCACGACTAATTTGAAATTGAGATTCATCTCGGCTGGCCAAGGGCGGCGCATTCAAGACGACGCAATCCCCGTCACTTCCATTTTGGATGGCCCTCCATAATCGTGATGTAGCGATCAATGGGAAGATCCACGAAGCGTTCGGTGGCACCACCCGGCAGGGGCCACTTTATTTCCAGCCAGTCGATCTTCGTCCGCTCGCCCAGCCCGAGGACGATGCGGGGATCATGCGAAGAAAGGAAACTGCCACCGCCAACCTTCATGCGGTGACGTTTCAGATCGCCAGCCTGATAGGTGATCCGGGCGCCGATCGCGTCTCGGTTCGATTTTGTGCCAACCAGATTGATGCCAAGCCAATGATGTTGTTTTGCCGCGTTGTTTCGCAGGAGAAGCGGCGCGCCGTCGTTAATTGAGACCAGCACATCCACTGCGCCATCATTATCAAAGTCGCCGATCGCCATTCCACGGGCCGATAGCGATCTTGCGAAAACGGGACCGCTCTCCGCGCTTACGTTCTGAAAGCTCTTACCAGTGCCGTGAAACAGAAGCATTGGTTCCTGGTAGCCCACGTCTTTGCGAACGACCTGGATCAAGTCATCGGGATTGCCGTTAGCGAGAAACAGGTCAAGATTGCCGTCATTGTCATAGTCGAAGAACTTGAGTCCCCATCCACTCATCAGCCGGGTCGCGGTTGCAATCCCGGTGGGACCGGCTTGATCGTCAAAGGTCTCGTCGCCGTTATTTTTGTACAACGAATACATCTCGTGGTCGATGTTGGCAACGAAGAGATCCATCCAGCCGTCTTCGTTGAAATCTGCCGAGTCGAGGCCCATGCCGGAGCGTGGGCGACCAGTCTCGCTATACGCGACTCCGGCTTGCGCACCGATTTCCTCGAATTTTCCGTCGCCGCGGTTGGCGTACAGAAAGTTTTGCACGGTATCGTTGGCAACAAAGAGGTCCATACGGCCATCGTTGTTGATGTCGGTTGCAACCACTCCCCACGCCTTGCCCAGATGATTGCCAATTCCCGAAGCCTTGCTGACGTCACTGAATGTGCCGTCGCCATTATTGTGATACAGCCAACTGGCCATCGGCTTATAAAGACGCGGAACGCAGTATCCGGGACTGTCGCCAGCGGCACACGGCAAGTTCTTCGATTTGTCAAAGTCCACGAATCGGCAGACAAACAGGTCGAGGCGCCCGTCATTGTCGTAGTCGAACCAAACCGCGCTTGAAGACCATCCCGGCGCGGCGACGCCGGCTCTTTCGGTTACATCGGTGAAAGTGCCGTCGCCGTTGTTGTGATAAAGGATGCTTCGACCATATTGAGTGACGTAGAGGTCGGGAAAGCCGTCCCCATCGTAGTCGCCGACGGCTACGCCTTGGCCGTAACCGTGGGCAGCGACGCCAGCTTTTATGGTCACGTCAGTGAAAGTTCCGTCGCGATTGTTTCGATATAGCGCATTGCGCAGAGGAGGATCGGGATTGAAGAAATCACAGTGCCCGCTGTTGACCAGGTAAATGTCCATCCAACCATCGTTGTCATAGTCGAGGAACGCGCAACCCGCGCCTGTGGTCTCTGGCAGATATTTCTCTGGAGATTTCCCCGCAGTGTGCTTCCAGGTAATCCCACTCGTTGCCGATAGAACTTCCTCGAAGGGATAAACAGCTTCGGGCAGAGCTCGGGCAAGTCGAGAAAAAGACGGAAGAGTCAGGCTGGTGGCCAATCCCCGAAGAAACTGCCGTCGAGAGGAAAGAAACATTCTTGGAATTGGCGAAAGAGTCACGATTTCAAGTTAATTGTAGGCCGGCGAGGCCCTCATCTAGTTTGGCTTCGCCTGCGTCGGAGAATTGTCTTCTCCCGCAGCGCCCTTCTGAGTCAATTGTCTTTGAATGGCAAATTGCTTGTCGCCATCTTCCTTGCGGCCGGTGCGGTTGTATGCGATTGCGAGCAAATAGTGCGGGGCTGGATTGTCCGGCTCAAGTTTGACCGCATTCTCCAAAGGCGCAATCGATTCCGAGTAGCGCTTGGTCGATCCCAGACAAGCTCCGAGTCCTACGAAGGCATCGCCGAAAGTTGGATCCAGTTTGGCAGCGCGCGAAAAGTGGCCTATTGCCTCGTCCCATTGCTGATTCTGTTGCGCCAGCGCGCCCAGGACATACTCGGCACCCGCATTCGAAGGATCGATATCAAGTTCCTGCTGCATTTCTTTCTTTGCTTCCTCGGCCACGGTCGGGCTGGGATTGGGCTTGGAGAGCAACAACCGCCCGAGCCGGAAATGGATGCCAGGCATGCGCGGGTTCTGCTGCAAGATCAGGCGATATTCCTTGGCGGCCTCATCCCATTTTCCTTGCGTCTCCAGCGCCTCGGCGTTGAGCTCGCGTCCCTGATCGGACTTGGGCGCCGTGGTGGCTAGTTCCGCGGCGGCGTGGCTCGATAAATCCGAATAGGTATGAACCGACAGATACAGAACTTCGGGATCATGGGGGAATTCGCGATTCAGGAAGCGAAGAAAGTCCTCCGCCGCGTCGGGTTGGTCGGCCAACATGGCACAGCGCACGCCGGCGAAGCCAGCGCTGCGCTTGAGATCCTTTTCTGCGTTGGACGTGGCTCGCTTCAAAAGCGGCAATGCTTCTTTGCAGTGGCCCGACCGGGCGAGGCTTACAGCTCGTTCAGCGGAAGATGCGACACCGGTCGTAGAGGCCTGCTTCGAAGCCTGAGCGACGGATGACGTCGTGAAGGATCCCGAAAGCAGAGTGCAAATCAGTACCGCATGGCGAGGTCTAAACATGAAAAGAGGGCAGACCCGGGGGAGACGCCTGCCCTAATATTACAACGCTATCTTCAGAAGTAGAACTTTAGAGCAAACTGTAACTGTCGCGCATCCTGGGTGGCGTTGCTGACCCCAAAAGTTGCGGTGCCAAAGCTAAAATTCGGCGTGGCAAAGTTAGGATGGTTAAACGCGTTCAGGAAGTCGGTGCGAAACTGTATTTTCATAGTCTCTGAAATCGGGAAATTCTTCTGCATGCTAATGTCAGCGTCGACGTAACCAGGCCCAATTACCGGGCCTTGCGCCGGACAATCTCCAAAGGTGCCGGGCGCGGGTTGGGAGAACGTGCTTGGACTAAACCATTGGATACCCTGCGAGCTGACTGTCTTGGGATAGATGACCGGTCCATTACAGTTGGGACGATTCTCAGGGCTGTTTGTCCCAGAGCTGTTGCCCCCAGAGGCGGTGAGCGGAAAACCGGTATGCCAGGAAACAATCGGATTGATTGACCAGTTACCGACTACGGCGTTCACAGCTGCCGGCATGTCGTGCCCAAACTGTTTGCCTCGTCCAAACGGCAGCTCATACACGGCGTATGCGCTGATGATGTGTTTCGCGTCCCAATAGCACTGTGCATAATCGCCGGCGGGGTTGTACAGGTTCTGCCAGTAATTGCCAGAGGGCGCGCCTTGGGTGGTCGTGCCCCAGGTACCGTAATAACCGTCGTCGTCGGTCATGCACTTCTCGTAGGTATATGCGATCTGGCCCTCCAGCCCGTGGCTGAAGCGCTTCTGCAGTACCGCCTGCAGGGCGTTATAGTTCATGTTGCCCACCGAGGCAGTGTTCTTCACATTGCCGAAGCCGTTGGGACCATAGGTTGGCGTAGTTGTGGTGACTCCGTCGATCACGGTTCCGGTTGGATTCTGACCGCCGATCAGGGGATATGTAACTGTCCCATTCGGGCTCAGATATCCTTGCGACAACCATTCCGGAACCATCAGGTGAGTCGTGCTCTGGCCAACGTAGCCCACTTGCAGAGTCGTATTGTTGGCCAGTTCGCGCTGAACCGAGAGGTTCCACTGGTTGGCCACGGCGGGCTGGACTGTGCCACTCCAAGTAAGCATGGTGGCGCCAACGAAGGGGTTGGCTGCTGGTGCGGCTATGCTAAAAGCGCTCTCCGTACTAAATGACGAACCAGTCGCCACGTTGTTCGCCTCAACTTGCGGGGCCGTATAAGGCGGATTCTGCGGGAGGCGCAAATTGGTGCCGGTCCCTTCAAGATAAGACGAGATGGTGAAGGCACCGCGAACCACGGTCTTATTGTTCGACCCTGGACTCCAGGCGAAGCCAATGCGTGGCTGGTAGTCTGGCCGTCCGTAGGTGGTCTTATAGATGCTACGGCTGAATCCGTTGGTGCCAACCACTCCAGCCGGGACTGGTGTGTTCCCAATGAACTCCAAAGCTCCGGTGTTGATGTTCACGCCGACCTGGCGATTATTCAGTTCAACCCAGGGAGTGCGAGCCTCGTAACGGAGCCCGAGGTTCAAGGTCAGATTACTCGTCACTCGCCAGTCGTCTTGAACAAAGCCTGCGAAGAGCCAGTCGCGCTGATGCCATTTTCCGGAACTTGTACCTCGGCCGACGTCCTCTGGAAGACCAAGAGCCCAATCAGCGGAGGGGTCGCCGCTGCCAGTGCCATCTCCTGAATAGTTGCCGCCAGGGCCATCGCCAAAGAGAATGGCTCCCAGTTCGCCGCTATTGCCGCTGTAGAACACATTGATGTTATAGCGATTGGTCTGAAAGCCGGTCTTAATGATATGCCGGCCATGAGTGTAGATAAGCACATCGTCGAATTGGGTTATGGTAGAAGAAAACTTTTCAGTAACGCTTGCGGAGCCGAGATTGGTCAGCGTTCCCGAGTTAATGTCCGTAATCGAACCGCCGCCAAAGCCAAACTCCGGAAGACCATCAACTCCGCTGGGATTGCCGTTCACCAAGCCGATAGAATTGCCCAACGCCCCTACCGCGCTGCTGAACGTAGTTAAACCATGGGGCAGCTTGACGTAGTTTTTTCCGAAACGCGCTTCATTGAGCAGATTGGAGGAAAACGTATGATTCCAGCTGACAACTGCACTTTGCAAATAGGCTTCGTTCACCATATTGCCCAGTAGCGGTTGGGAATTGACCAGAGGATCGTACTGATTGCCTTTGGAATACCGGAAAGAAATGTGGTCCTTTTCGGAGGCGTTGTAATCCAGCTTGAGGTCTCCCTGATCGGAATTAAATTGTTGGTCGATGGTGTTAACCGCTTGCCCAAATCCGTTGGGGAGGGTACTCAATGCTTTTGGATAAAGCGGGTTAGTGACCAGAGACGTGAATGCGGGGTTCAGCATGCCCGCAGGAATGATGTTGCCCGCAAACCTTGTCCTTGCAGCCGGAGGCAGAATCGTACAAGGGGTGCCGGAGGTTCCGCCCGTCCCCGCCGCGCATGGGTTGTAAAGCGGTGCGCTCAGAGCGCTAAAGTCGCCTCCGATCTGAGCAGGTGTCAGGACTGTGATGCTGCTGGAGGATGCCGGATGATCGAGGCGTCCACCCTGATAATCAGCGAAGAAGAACAGCTTGTTCTTTATGATGGGACCACCGAAGGTGCCACCAAACATATTCCAGCGTAACTTCGGCGTGGGCAAGACACCGGTCGGGGTACCCACCCCCAAACCGTTTTCCCACTGGTTGGCGTTGAAAAAGTCGTTACGGAAGAATTCAAAAACATCTCCGTGATACCGGTTGGTCCCTGACTTGATGGTGGCATTGACGATTCCACCGTTGTAGTTGCCAAATTCGGCAGACGCGTTCTGGGTGATGATATTGAACTCCCCGATTGCATCGGGGGAGGGGGTAAAGCCGACGTTATTATCCGAAGCTTGGTTGTTATCAACGCCGTCCAGTAGGAAGTTGTTGGCCTGCTCGCGGTTTCCATTGATGTAAGGACGCCCCGACTCCTCGGCGGTGTTGGATCCGAGATTCATGCCGTGAGGATCTACGGAGACAGAACCGGGGGAGAGTAAGGTCAACTGCACATAGTTACGGGTCTCCAGCGGCAGATTGTCAGCCGTTCTGGAATCGATGACATTGTTGACCTGGGCATTTTCTGTCTGCAGCACCGGCGCGGAGCCACTCACCTCCAGAGTTTCCGTGACCTTGCCGATTTTCATCTGGAAGTCGAGACGTGCCGTCTGGTTGAGCACCAGCGCAAAGGGTGCGTGGACTGCAGTGTCAAATCCCGGCGCTGTCGCTTTCACCTCGTAAGTCCCAATAGGAAGGTGCTGCAAGTTGAACGCGCCAGCATCGTTGGTCTGGGCGGTGAAAAGAACGCCACGCTCCGTATCCCTAGCGACAACCGCAGCGCCCTTTATCGGTGCACCGCTGGGATCTACAACCGAGCCGACAATTGCGGCGCTGACTTCCTGTCCCCGTGCTGTCTCGATCACCCCAAGGAGTCCGGTCAATAACAAAAGGGCAAGTGCAACTTTTATCGACTTACGCATCGCCACACCTCCACAGAGAACTTCCTGTCAAATGCCAAGCCTGAGAACCTGAACATTACACACGCGAACAAAATAGGGACTCGCAAATGCTATATAGTAGATGGAATGTCATCGTCAAGCGAAAAGTGAAAAGAATGTTAATTTTTTGTGGTTGTCAATAATACGTTTGATCTATAGCACATCATTAGCAGAACCCATCTCGGGGGATGGACAGTGCTGTCCACCTGTGGAAAACTAAGAATATTTAACGTTTACAAAATGGAATGCTCTTCTCTGGAAACAGGCATTTGCGCTATGATACGTCGCGGAAAATTTTGAAGGATTCCAAAGACGAGGTTAAAGTGGAAGTCTTTATAAGAGAACATCTGCTCTATAGCATAAGGAACTCAGCTCTATAGCGCAAACGAGAGAATGCTGTATCTGAGTGTCAGCAGAATGGTTCCTCTCGATTCGCCTAGCTCTATAGCAGATATCGAAAACAGGCGGGGATGAGTTTACGCCCGTTGGCAGCGCAAGCGTGTTATAAAGTCCATGACCTTCTCAGCCGAATGACTCGGGAGAGCATTCATGACAGACAACCATCGGGGCGGAATGCCTGCGTACAGGAAAATTCAGGCGACGATACTGAAGCGGATTGAGAGTGGACATTTAAAACCAGGCGACGCCGTCGAGTCCGAGCGGGAACTTGCGAAGATCCACCACGTGAGTCTAATGACTGCGCGCCATGCCTTGACGGCGCTTGAGCGCGAGGGCGTGGTCCAACGACGGCGCGGTTCCGGAACTTTTGTGGCGCCTCCCAAGATTCACTTCAACAAGCTGATGGGCTTCACCGAGTTGATGGCAGGTCGAAATTTAAGCGCTTGCTCAAGGATTTTGTCGTTTAGCGTGGTCGATACCGAACAGGCAGTTGCGGCACGTCTTGGCTTAGCGGACAACACAGCACTGAGCAAGCTGTCACGGCTGCGGCTGGGGGCTGACCAACCTTTCGCCCTGGAAACCTGCTACTGGCCTGCCCAGGAATTCAGCCGCCTCACCCGTGCTTCGTTTGCGCGGGGATCTCTGTTTTCCATTCTGGAGCGCGACTACGGTATTCAGTTGGCGTACGCCGACGAAGAAGCTGACGCGGCCGCCGCCGAGCCCACGACGGCGAGTCTTCTCCAGGTTGCGCGCGGGCATCCACTGCTTCGGATTCGCCAGGTTATTTATTCAACTCAGGGAAAAGCGACGCTCTATGTGCTGGGTCTGTATCGATCAGACCGGTACAATTTGTTGGTCCGAAGGTTTCGTTAGACCGATCACTAGGGTGTCCCTTTGAGTGCTTGGTAAGCTGCTCCCCAGACCGGAGCATCCTCGTTCAAGACAACCGAAATTGGAATGCGCGACAGCACCGACGCGAATTTACTCTTCCCGCAAAAGGCGCGCAGAAAAGCGCCGTCGCGAAGTTTCGACAGGATTTTTGGAGCGATGCCGCCTGCTATGTAGACTCCGCCGAGAGCGAGGGTTCGTAGCGCCATGTTTCCGGCTTCAGCGCCATAGGCATCAATCCACGCTCGCAGGCTTTCGACGCAGACCGCGCACGATTGCGCCAATCCTCGCTCCGTGATTTCTTTGGCTGCATCTCCTTCGGGCGAGTCGAAGGACGGGTGGCGCAATGAAGGATCTAGAAATTCGTGAATCCTGAGGAAGCCCCGGCCGGAAATAACCTCTTCGGACGAGACGTGGGGCAAGTGCTGGTTCAAGTGAGTGAGTAGTTGAATCTCGAGTTGGTTATGTGGCGCGAAGTCTGCCTGTCCCCCTTCCGATGCGGCGACTCGATATTGCTGACCATCCCAGAAGAGAATTGCCTCGCCTAAGCCAGTTCCCGCAGCAATCACTGCCTTCGTGGAATTATGCTCAGGGGTTCCTTGATTCAAGATCGCGAAGTCGTTCGCACCGAGCCGATCCAGACTGAGAGCAGTCGCTGTGAGATCATTCAGCAAAACTATTTTGTCCAGATGGAGCTTCTGCGCCAGGGCTGATCCGTTCAGCACCCAAGGAAGATTTCTGGCATGAAGGGATCCGTCGACAACCACTCCGGCTGAACCGAAGCCTGCCGCCTCAATTTCCTGTCCACGTCCGCTTCTGTTCGGACCCGCCGCTCGTTCGAGGAAGTCGCCGATCAGGTCTTCGAATCCGGAGTAGTCTCGGGTGGCAAGCCTGCTCTGGAAGACTGAACGAAGGGATGATCCATTTTTGGCGAACAACCCGAGGCTGCACTTTGTCCCGCCGACATCGCCTGCCAAAATCATCGTCGTTCGATGCGTCTTCTAGCTGAATTGATCGCTAGGGATATATCTCTGCAAGTCCAACGCTTATATATCGTCACTCGAAACAAGCGACGACATCCTCCGAGCAAGGGTCTACTATACCGCATTCGTACCGGCGCTCGATCGAAGGAGCCATGCATCGAGCTCACCCTTGACCAGCTGCGAACGACGCCGACAACAAAACGAAAAGCGCTTGGCATGCGGTTACGGCTAATGCAGCTTTGCCGACGATCCGGGAGTCATCTCGTTTTGCCTCGATCTAGAATCCCACGTTAAGATTGCCCAATGATGGACTCACGCGAGGCTTTGAATCCGGACGAGCGTGGACTTGGGGATGCACCTGCCAAGTCTCAAGGAAAGTTAACGCTGGCCCTGGGAGTGATCGCAATCGCGCTCAGCTTGGTTCTTGGGTTGATTTATCTAATCTCAGCCCGTCGCTTGGAGCGCGAGGTAGCACGGCTCAGCCAGCAGACGGAAGATTTCAGCCGGCAGCTCGTGCGCGCGCAGGAGCAATCGCAGACATTGGCTCAGCAGGCTTCGCAAGCGGCTGCGAACGCGCAGGCAGCCGCTCAACAGCGCGACGTGGCGAAGCAGGATCAATCGAACTCGGAGGCGCAGGCGCAACTTGCGCGGCAGCAGGCCGCCGCCGAGCAGCAAAAGGCAGATCAAGCCACACAGCAGGCTGAGGAATATCGGCAAGAGCGAGAGGCGGAACTTGCACAGCTGCAAGAGGCTCTCGGGCAAATCGCCGAGACGCATCGCACCGCCATGGGCCTGGTGATGACGCTGGACAGCAAGTCGATTCGCTTCGACTTTGATAAGGCAAATATTAAGCCGGAATATCGCGACATCCTTAATCGCATCGCCGGGATCCTGATGACGCTCAAGGGATACACGATCGCTGTCTACGGATATACCGATGATATCGGCACGCAGAGTTACAACTTGCAGCTTTCACAGCGTCGCGCCGAAGCTGTCCGCGACTTCTTGGTGCAGACCGGAATTCCCGCGACAATCCTGAGCACCAAGGGTTTTGGTAAATCTGACCCGCGGGTTCCGGGCGACAGCGAACAGGCGCGTGCTGCCAACCGCCGGGTCGAGATCGGCATAGTGGATTCGAAACTTATCACGAACGGTCCTCTCGTCCCGCCAAAGTGAATAAGGCGGTACAGGTTCGGTGTAGACGTCGAGAGCGGACGCGTGCGTCGACGGCACGCCCAGAACTACACGGTTTTCAAGCCGATCTGATCAATTTCTGATCAGTGGAATCCGTCAGCCAGCACGATGTCAGCTGTGCTGTGTCCCATCTGCGTGTAGAGGATGTTTTTCTCATCCGGCGAGACCGAGATATTGTGTGAGAAGGGATCCGGACGGCCGGGTGTCCGGGCAACCGCTCGGGTGCGTTTGGTGGCGAAGTCGAAGAACAGGATTTCGCGGCCGGATGACATTCCGTCGTAATAGTAAAGACCACGATCCGTCACGTCCCATGCGGGCCAGGTGAGCGGCGGCAGACCAGTAACGGGACTCTCGCCGCTGCCATCGGTTCCGATGAACCACATTTCGATTCTTCCGTTATCGATGCGCGAATAGTAAAGGCGCGTCCCGTGTGGGGTCTCCCTCGCCATGAATCCGCCCTGATGCGTGAGTTGTATCGGTGTTCCTCCGTCGGCAGGAACCTTGAAAATCTGCGGAACGTTATTCACGTCTGATGAAAAATAGATCCACTTGCCATCATGCGACCAGAACGGCACCGACCCGCCATCGGGTCCGGTCGCAAGCAATTGGGGTGTTCCGCCATTTGCACTAACAATATAGAGTTCCGCCTTTCCGGAAGCGCGAGAATCCAGGACGATCCTGGAGCCATCGGGTGACCAACGCGGAGTTCCTGTCAGCGGACCGCCAAAGTTCGTAAGCCGCAAAAGGTTCGAGCCATCTACATCGCACAGCCACACTTCCGAGGATCCGGATCGATTCGACTCAAAGACCAAGCGCTTTCCGTCGGGGGAATACTGAGCGTTCAACTGTACAAGCTCCGAGGGTGCTACGCGCACGGCTCTTTCGGCACTACGGCGCGGATCCCCAATCGGGATGCGCCAAATATCATAAAATTTCTGGTTACGCGTAAATGCCAGCCGCGAGCCCGTGCGGGCGATGGTCGGATGCGATGCGTCCTGCCCAAACCACAAACGCTCCGCAGGGCCCCCTCTGCAGGGGATGCGCCAGAGATTGTTGTCACGAGAGTAGACGAGGCCTTGTCCGTCGGCCGTCCAGGCCAGTCCATCAAGATCACCTTTGAGTTCCCGGAGTTCGCGCGCGCTCCCTGTCGGCCAAGGCTGAACGTACAAGGCGGCCAGACCATAATCGAACATGCAGGCGAAGGCGAACCAGTGGCCATCGGGAGAAAACGCTGGCATCCCGGCGGCGCTGCATCGCGGCGAAGGCTTGGCGATAACCTGCCGCTGAAGGGTGTCGATATTCAGCATGACAAGTTCGGACTGAAGCTCGGTCGTGGGTTCCGGATAGATGAGGGACTGACCGTCCGGAGTCCATGCAATCCCGCCTTTGTAGATCGACTTGCCGAAACCCAGCGAAGCGAGTTTGCGCTCGGGTCCGCCCACGGCAGGGATGAGGAAGACCCCGGAGGCAGCATCCGAGCTGAGGTTAAGGCGGGTGAAGGCAATGAACCGCCCGTCTGGCGACCATGCGGGAGTGATCGCGCCGGAAGGTTCATGTGTGAGTTGCACAGGTGTATCTGTGCCAACCACCTTCACGTACAGATCGAAAAGGTCGCTGCTCTCGCCGCCATTCCAGGCGAAGGAGATCTGATTGCCATCGGGCGAAAACGCTGGTGCGAACTGGTAGCCGGGGTAAGAGGTAAACGGAATCAGCTGAAGACCGTCCGCCGATGCACCGCTTCGACGCGCCCGATAGTGCCAGCCTAACAAAGCAGCAATCACCACTAGCGTCAGTGAAGCGATGCTCCATCCCCAGCGAGTTCTGCTTGATTTCTGAGCCGCGGATGGTATTGGGCGAACTTCAGAAATGCTTTGCGTCTGGACATCGCCGTGGCCGTTCGCAGGCAGTGCGGCTGGAGCATCGCCGTTCGCAGGTGCAGTAGCGGACGCATGGCTGTTCTTGGCAATCTCGACTGGGCCAATGAAGCGATAGCCCAGCCGGGGCAGCGTCTCGATCCAGTGCGGTGTTTCGGCTGAATCGCCGATGGCGGCGCGAATCCGCTTCACTGCGTTATTAAGGCCATGGTCGAAGTCGACGAAGGTGTCGGCGGGCCACAGGGCCTTCTGCAATTCCTCGCGGCTCACGAGCGTGCCAGGACGCTCCAGCAACATTTCCAGCACCTGAAAGGATTGGGGGGGTAATTTGACCCGAGTGCCGTACTTGCGCAGTTCCTGGGTGCGCAAATCCAGATCGAAGACACCAAAGCGCAGCGCCTGGGTCTCGCCGTTCTGATAATCGCCTTCCATTGCTACCTGTGTAGACGGAATGTACTCCTAATTGGTTGGCAGGGATAGATTTAAATTCTTGCTACATGCGAACAAATCTAGCATAGGCTCAATGACTTGCGCTGCTAGGTAGATTCGATCCACATAGGAGACATCGTTCCTTGGCAGGTTCAGTCTTTTGCGCGATAACCGACTCGTTTGGCGCCGAAAAGGCACTGAACTAATCCAGTCGCGCAGGAGACAGAACATGCTGAAGAAGTTAACGTTAGTCGTCGCAGTGATGCTCGCTTGCAGCATTTTCGGAAGCGGCCAATCGATTTATAGCCTAACCAACCGCGAAATTGCCTCGATTCCCTTTCGCTTTTCAGTCGGGAATATGGTCCTTCCCGCAGGAAACTACACCTTCGTAATCAATCTGCAAAAACACATCGTCGTCGTACAGGATGAAAACCGGAAAGCGTGGATGTTCCAGTTCAACACCGAGGACGCCAGCACGCCGGCTTCACATGGACAAGTTGTATTTGGACACTACGACCCCGATTTGTTCGTCTTGCAGCGGCTGCGGCTGAATGGAAGCACGGTTGAGGCAAGACTCGTGCCGGGAAAAATTGAGAAGGAAATCGCACGAGCCGAGAAAGCTGGACCTGCGGTTGCTCTTCTCACAGCCATACGATAGTTCTGTTGTGGCTTACGAACTTGTGCCCGGACCGGAGAACCGCAGGCTGCGGCATCTCCGAGTCCGGACATATCTATGTTAAGGCTGCTCCACGCCAATGCGAAGCCCGGAAGTCAGAGTTGAGTTAGCGGCAAGGAAGAGCTTTTCGACAGTTTTATAAACAGCGATCGTCTGCCGTACCACCAACTACCAGAGCTTTGATGAACGGGGCAGTATCGCTCCGGGAGAAATTCGGCTGCACCCCCGCCAGGCGTACCGTCACGGTTTTTCGAGCCTGACGGTCGGATGAATTCCCCGATTGACAGCCTTGCTGGCAGAGGCGGATAATTCTTCGCGCAGCGCGCTTTGCCATTGCTGCAGCGATGCTGGTCCGCTCCCATCCGTCTCCTGGTGAATCTCTCGCTACTGGCGCGTTCGATCTGGATGTGCGGGAGGATGAAGAAATGAAAGTCCGTGCTCTTTTCACCTCAGGTTTAGTTTTGACGGTCAGCGTTGCCATCAATGCTTCCGACGAAGGCGTCCCATCTTCGTTGTCGAGCCTCGATGCGGCCGCGCAATCTGTCGCGCAGACAGCCGAGTTGACCGGCTCTGACACGCGGCAATACAGTTTCCTGGGCACAAGCGAGGGTCTTTTGTCTGCATGATGTTTGTCTCAATCTACTTTTTCTTTTTGCGCTTTACCGGAGGACAAAAACATGAAGCTATCAAGGGCCGGCACTCTGCTGGTTGTTTTAGTCGCGTGCTCCGTGACAGCTCTCTCACAAACCTGGCATGCCTTGCATAATCAACCCAGCTTCGGCGCCAGTATTCCGCTCCTGCTCACCGATGGGACAGTCCTGGTGCAGGATGGTAATACCGGCAGCGGCTGGTGGCGCCTGACGCCGGATCAAAATGGCAGCTATCTCAACGGCACCTGGGCGCAGATGGCTTCGCTGCCGGCAGGATACGGTCCTTCTGCGTTTGGATCGGCAGTCTTGCCGGACGGCCGCGTAATCATCGAAGGTGGAGAGTACAACTTTGGCCAACTGGAGTGGACGAACCTGGGCGCGATCTACGATCCGCTGACTAATGTTTGGACGAATGTAGATCCGCCCCCCGGCTGGACCATCATCGGCGATGCGGAGAGTGTGGTCCTTGCCGACGGCACATTTATGGTGGCCAACTGCTGCGCCTTTCCCTTTACGGCTGCACTGCTAGATGAGAAGACATTAACTTGGACTTTTACCGGGTCGAACAAGCAAGACTTGTACGATGAAGAAGGCTGGACCCTGCTTCCCGATGGCACGGTTCTGACGGTAGATACGGAAAACGTGCTCCAACCCAAGCACGCCGAAAAATACGTGCCTAAATTAGGGGAATGGATCAGTGCTGGAAGCACGATCGTCCTGCTAAGCGACCCACCCACCGCCGAGATCGGACCGGCCGTACTGCGTCCCGATGGCACCGTCTTTGCCACCGGAGCCAATTCCGACAAGACCAAGGCGGGCCACACGTCGATCTATCATCCTCCCGCCGACCTCATGAAGCCTGGGCATTGGGTGCCCGGCCCGGATATCCCGGACGAAAATGATATGGGCGATGCCCCGGCAGCCCTGTTGCCGGATAGCAATGTGCTCTGCGATACCAACCATGGCATCAACAACCCGCCCACGACCTTCTACGAATTCGATGGCACCAAATTCACCAAAGTGCCCGGACCGCCTAGAGCTAACAAGGATGCGACCGAGCAGGGAAGCATGCTGGTTCTGCCGACGGGACAGATCTTTTTCACCGATGGCTCGTCTGACGTTGAGATCTACACATCGAAGGGTAACCCCGATCCATCCTGGGCGCCAGCTATCAGCGCGTATCCGCACACGGTTACTCGCGGCGACAGCTATGTTATTTCAGGCACGCAGTTCAACGGTCTTTCGCAGGGAGCCATGTATGGCGATGACGCCCAAATGGCTACCAACTATCCGCTGATCCGAATTACCAATAACGCGTCGCACCACGTCTTCTATGCACGAACCCACGACCCCAGCACGATGGGCGTGGCGACCGGAAATGCCAAGGTTTCAACTCACTTCGACGTGCCGAGCGACATGGAAACCGGCGTCAGCAAGCTCGTAGTTGTCGCGAACGGAATTGCGTCCAAGCCGGTAGCTATTACCGTTCAATAGGGCTGCAAGTGAAGCCCAAATTTGAAAGGAGAACTATCGTGGCCAGCACAATCGAATATTGCAGCCTGCGTTCAATGACACAGCGCGGCGCAGGAATTGCCGGCTTTCTGCCTGGGATTCTGTTGCTGATAGTGCTCGCGACAAGTTCGGCGCAAGCGCAGACTTTCACCACCCTTTTCTCATTGGACAAGGCTTCCGGGACATATTCCGTGGCCGGATTGGCCATCGGCCCCGATGGTGATCTCTACGGTACTGCCCAGCAGGGCGGGGCTCACGATTTAGGGACGGTTTTCAAAGTGGATTCCGCCGGGAAGTTGACGGTCCTGTACAGCTTCTCGGGAACTGATGGAGCGTATCCGAGTGCGGGATTAACGTTTGATGCTGATGGCAACGTGTATGGCACAACCATGTTAGGTGGCAGTGCGAATCGAGGAACCGTGTTCAAGGTAGGCGGCAAGTCGGAGATCTATAGCTTTGGCAGCAAACACGGGGATGGCACATATCCGATCGCCGGAGTAGTGGTTGACGGGGCAGGCAACGTTTATGGGACGACGCAGCAGGGAGGTGCGCACGGCTTCGGCACGGTATTCAAGTTCAGCGCTGCGGGCAAGGAAACAATTTTGTACAGCTTTAAAGGCGTGCCCGACGGAGAGTATCCCTGCGCGGGACTGACTCTGGATTCGAAGGGCAACCTTTATGGCACCACGCAGCTCGGTGGTCCCATTTCTCAAAACGATGGCACAGTTTTCGAGCTTAGCTCCGCCGACAAGGAAACCGTGCTGTACAGCTTCACCGACGCCAACGGAGACGGTGCGTATCCTATTGGCGGTGTGGTGCGAGATGAAGCAGGGAACCTTTATGGCACGACCAGCGACGGCGGCAAGTTTGGCATTGGTATCGTATTTGAGGTGGATAAAGCCGGGAAGGAAACGGTTCTGTACCCATTTGGAAAAAACAGCGGGGATGGACTGTATCCCTTTGCAGGGCTGGTCCGCGACGCGAAGGGCAATCTTTATGGAACGACTGAATTCGACGCCGACGGCCCGGGCGCAGTATTTGAAGTAACTCCCTCCGGTGATGAAACCATATTGCACACCTTTGCCGGGAGCGACGGAGCCGATCCGTTAGCTGCGTTGGTCCAGGATACAAAAGGCAATCTTTACGGCACCACCACTGAAGGCGGCGCTCACAATAAGGGGGTTGTCTTCCAGTTGGTTCCTTGAAGATTGGAAGGTTTTGACCAGAGACTATCCTGACCGAGCTGAGAGATGCGTTGCGCCAGCACACTGAGCAGCTCAAGGATATCGTTGGTGACTACCCCTTCTCCGCCAGACATCGGCAAATCAGTCGCTTGACGGGTGAACCTTTAACTCACACCCTATCGAATGCCGGATACATCTGCTGCCACTGCCGCTGGCACGCGAGCGTACTCTGTCAGAGTTGCTGATTGCAAAAGGCGACCGTACCTTGCATCAATGGGCGCTGGCAGCTTGAGCGGCGGCCGGAACGGCTTGGGTGATTTCAACAGAGTCCGGTTGAGTCCAGACGGGCTTCCCGCTGCTAAGGTCGAGGCGATTCATGGTGATCTTCAGATGGTGGTGATCCACCTCGATAAGCAGGTAGTGGTAGTTGATCTCTTTGCTCTGGAACGGGTCGCCGGGAGCCCGTTCAATGGGATAGGCGTGAGCTCCCGCTCCACCTGACACGAAATAAGTAACGCCGCCGTGCTCATGGCGTTCGTAATTGTGTACGTGTCCGGAAAGAACGATTAGACGGGCATTCATATGTGGCTGGCGAGCCTTCCAACATTTCCGCTAGCCTTTCCTCAGGCTTGCGTGCGGAGTGCCCTCCGCCATATTTTTTCTCGTCAGAAGAACTTGTGTATGGAGGATGGTGCAGCACGATGAAGACGAAATCAACGTCTCCGGGCAAGGTATTCAGCTCTTGCGTCAGCCATTGTCCTTGCGGCCCTGAGGTTTCATCGAGCGAACTGTCGAGTACCAGCATTAGCGCGTTAGCCGCGCGGACTGAGTAATACCGACTGTTCTTAAGGTCGGGAAAACGCTGGAAATAATTTGCCAGGGCAACACTCTCGTTGCCGTGCAGATCATGATTGCCCAGCGCCGGATAAACCGGAATTTTTTTCTCGTTCCATATGCTGGTCTCGCTATCCCAGACTTTCCAGTCATTCACGTCGTAGCCGTTGTAAACGATGTCTCCAGTAAAGGTAATAAATGCCGGTTTAACGTCGGCGATAGCCTGCACCAGCGTCTGGCGCGCCACAGGGTTCGCAGCTTCTGTGTCTTTGGGATCATGAAATCGTGAATCCCCATAAGCGACGAAACGGAATGGCGTCTCTACGTGCGCTTGCAGGGCCACTGGCTTGTTTCCCGGCGGCATCTGCGAGTGAGAGCGGGTACAGGCGGCACAGCCGAGAAAAACCAAAACCACGGCCAATTGGTGGCAGGTTCTCATTTACTTTCCCGATACTTCCCACCAGCACTTCAAACTGCCCTGACTCGGCCGTCGACAGAAATAATTGATGCGTTTTCGGATCGAGCGCCGAGGTCTTGGCGCGGGGTAAAGTTTTCACCGTCTCGGCAACAGAATACTTGTCCGGGTTCTCCTGGCGAATGATGGTAACTGTGCCTTCTCCGTTGGAGTTGAAAATCAGCCGCGTTTCGGCATCGAAAGCCGTCGCATCCACGTGATCGCCGATCGGAAGTGTTGTGATGATCTGACCAGTATCCGCGTTGATGACCGCCATGACCCTGCTGCGGCAACCGACAAACAATCGGCGATTCGCCCGGTCGATCGCCATGCTGGAAGGCGAGGAGCACGGCGCCGTGGGCCAGCGCTGCTCAACTTTCAGAGTGCGGGAGTTGATCTTCAGAACCAGGCTTTCGTCCTCAAGGTTATTGTAAACGTAGCCGTTGCCATCTGGAGCCGCGAATTCGGGACCGCCTCCAAGATCGATGGTGCCTGCCACTTTCCCGTCCTTGCCTTCGATCACAGTAGCGCTGTTACTGCCCCCGTTGAAGGCAAAAACTCTGGAGGTCGCCGGGTCATAGATGATCGCGTCCGGCTTTTTCCCGGTGGGCACTTCGGCGATCGTCTTGAGAGTCTTCAAGTCGAAAATCGTGACCGTCGAGGCCTGCCCGTCGCTCACGAACCCGCGGCCAATATCCGGAGCGATGGCGATTCCGTGCACGCCTTGGGTGTTTTCGATTTTGCCGACAATCGCGCCTGTGTCCACGTCGATCACCTCAACCTGGGTTCCGTGAGAAACGTACAGGCGGCGGGCGCCTTCATCGACTGTCAGGTAATCCCAACTGCCCTGACCGGGAATGGGGATTTTCTTGATCACAGTGTAACCGCTGTCCGATGCGGAAGCGCGTACTGCACCGATGCACACGGCTGAAGCGGTAAACAAGAGCAGTGCCGCATGGAAAATAGTTTTGCCCAGCGTTGTTTTCATTACTTCATTCCTTTTGAATTCGCTTTATATTTATCGTCGGTATTTATCCTCGCAAATGCCCTGGGCGTGTAGCACGTCAGTACTCCCGGCGCGGCTCCCAGCGCAGTCCAAACGAATAAGTAGGCTTGTAGTACTCGCGTTGAACCACGTACCACGGACTGCCATTGTAGAAGCCGAAGACTTCGTTGGTGAGGTTGAGGCCTTGCACGAGTGCCGTAAGACTCTTCGTCATGCGGTAGCTGGCTTGCGCATCAACCTGCAAATGAGCATAGAGATAGTTATCGCCGGCAGGCCCTCGCGTTCCCAGATTGTTCGGATCGTTTGCCGTAGTGTACTGGTATTGGAAAATACTGGCGCTGGTGTAGCCCAAACCCAGGCGTGCCGAGACGCGTCCTCGATCATAAGTGGGACTGAAATTCCACGTCACCGGCGCTTGGCGCTGCAGCTTGGGGATATCCGGGCGAAGCGGCAAATGGCCCGCGCTGGAGTTTGTCCAACTGTAGTTTGCCGAAACTCCGAGCCCGCTTAACGGACCTGGCAGGAATCCCAAATGCTGAATATATGCACCTTCGACTCCGTAAAGATTAGCGTTTGTACCGTTGATTATCGAATCGAGGTTAACCACTCCGTTAATCATGTATGGTGTGCCCGACGCCTGCGGATTGTCGAGGTAATAAATGGGAGCGCTGAGTTGCTTGTAGAACACACCAGCTTGAATCAGGCCGAACGGTTTCAAATATTGCTCGTAGAGTAAGTCATAGCTGTTGGCGTGCTCCGGCTTTAGGTTGGGATTGCCCACGCCAACAGAGATCGGGTTCGTGGAATTATCTAAGGTGATATAGGGCACTAAGTCGTAAGGGTTCGGACGTGAAATTCCGCGTCCGTAGACGGCACGAATGTCCGAGTTCGGAGTCAGAGCGTAGCGCAATTGAACGCTCGGCAAGGGATCCCAATACCAATTGCTCGCAGGCTGCGGGGTAACGGTTGACGCTGTGGAAGTTGCGTTGTTCGTAACCAGGTAGCCCAGGATGTTCAACTGCGTGGCCTCCAAGCGAAATCCGGTCTGCAGGCGAAAGCGTCCGAATTCGATGGTGTTCATTGCGTAGCCAGCCGAAATGCGTTCCGTGTAATCGAAGTTGCTGGCGGCCGAGCCGAAGATCGTGGCCGGAACATCGAGCGAGAGAACTCCCTGGCTGATCAGGTTATTAAGATTGCCAGCGATCTTGTTGTAGTCAGTGACCGGTCCGAAATTGTAGGCACCGAAATAGTAGTTGGAGTTGTGGAATCCGCTGAGGTACTGCGTCATCAACGAAGTGTTCGGGTTCGGAAGAAACGCCTGGTCGTAGACCGGCGAGTATGCGTCCTGCCCTTTGTGCGCATTGCGCACCTTGAAGCCAAACTCAAAAGTGGAGAAGTGCGAAGCCAAATGATAGTTCTTCGCCATCGAGACCGCCCCTTGCAGATTCACCTGCGAGGTTGCTCCGGAAGTGCCATCGAATTCGGTTATGGCGTATTGGGACGGATTAAAGATCGGCGATCCGGCCGCGTCGCACGCCGGGTTAAATTGCGGCAGGCGAAAGTTGGTCGTCGCCGCTTGATCGTAGTTGCAGATTGTGCTGCCCAGGTATGAGAACGTGGCCCCAGGATTTCCCGCCGCTGCTAACTGCCGGGATCGCGCCACAGACAGTTCCCAGCTTACCCATGAGTCTTGGAGAACGTGTTTGCCGCCAATTGCCAAAGAGCCAATTCCGTAATCCGGCAAACGACTGGAGGTGCTGAACTGCGGAGCACCCCCATCGTTGAGTGTATAAACCCATTTATCGCCATAGTCTTTGAAATCGGAGTAAAAATAATGAAGGTAAACTCCCGAACCGTCCCCAAGCTTGTAGTCGAGCGAGCCTCCAAAACCGTAACGAGTACGTTTGTAGCGGTATTCTCGCAGGTCCATGCTGTCGTAATAGGGAACCGCAAAGCCAGGATCAGGCTGCGGCTCAATGTCGTCGATGCCGCGGCCGTTATAATCGTAGCTCCCGGAAAACAACGCGCCAAATCGCTTTTGCGCGCCAAATCGCTGGCCGACGGTGCCGGTAATTTCGCCGACGTAACGGGTATTGACGATCGGGGTGAATCCGCCAATTCCTTCGATGGTCAGCGTAGGCAGGTCGCCTGCACTCTTAGTGCGTAAATTGACGGTTCCACCGATGGCATCCGCGTCCTGATTGGCAGACAGGGTCTTGTTGACCTCCACCGCCTCCACAATCCCCGAAGGAATGGTATCCAATTTCACCTGGCGTACGTTATCTTCCGGCGCAGGAACTTCTACCCCGTCAACGGTTACGTTGTTGAGCCGAGGCTCGGTGCCGCGAATCTGCACGTACTTGCCTTCTCCCTCGTCGCGCTCCAGAGTTACGCCGGGCAGGCGGCCGACCGCATCCGCAACATTTGCGTTGGGCAAGCTTCGGATTACGTCAGAAGGCAGCACATTGATGATATTGTCGGCGGTGCGCTGCCGGTTGATGGCTTCGGCTTCACCATGTGGAAGGTTGCCGGTAACCATAATTTCTTCGCTCTTTGTCGCAACTGCTAGAACGGCATTCAGGTGCGCCACTTGTCCGGCCTTGACTGTGACGTTGCCAGTAAAGTCGGAAAAACCTACGAACGAAATCGTAAGATCGTAGCTCCCCGGCGCTATTCCGCTAAAAGTGAAATCACCTTGCTCATCGGACACGGTGGAAAAAGCGGCCACGGGCAGCTTGACGCTAGCGCCTTGAAGAACCGCGCCTGTAATGTCGGTGACGTGTCCCGCGATGACACCTCTGTTTACTTGTGCCACGCATGCAAAATGGCCAAATGACAGAAACCAGAACAGCACCACTGCCGGTCGAAAGAACGTTGACCGCATAAGGGCCTCCACCTCAGTCCAGGACAACGGTTTTTCCGCCGACCGAAACTGATTTCTTGTCTCTCGTAAGCTGCGATTCTAGGAAGGGCGAATGAAGCCGATGTTAAAGAATGATTAATTTTTTTTCAGACTGCACTTTCCGGCCTGCTACCGGTCTACCCTAATAGTCAATTTCCATCCCGGTCACGAATCATGTCGATGAGACTGCTAGTCGTGGAAGATGAGCCGCGCATGCTGGAATTGCTTCGGCGAGGACTGACCGAAGAAGGGTACGCAGTTCGCTGTGCAGACGACGGCAACGAGGCTTGGCGCAAACTTCGGGAACAGGAATTCGATGTCGTGATCCTGGACGTAATGATGCCCGGGATGAGTGGTTTCGAGTTAGCGCTCCAAATGCGCAACCAGAAAAACTCCACGCCGATCCTTATGCTCACCGCAAAAGACTCTGTCCCCGACATCGTACAAGGCCTCGATTTGGGCGCCGACGATTACATGACAAAACCTTTTTCCTTCAGCGAGCTTCTGCTTCGGCTGCGTGCCGTGAAGCGAAGAGCATCCGCCGGCCAGCGTTCTGCATTTCAGGTTGCAGACCTGTGGCTGGATCCCGCGACTCACCAAGTCAGCCGCGCGGGCGAATCGATCAGCCTCACACGAACTGAATACAACTTGCTCGAGCGCCTGATGAACAATGCAGGAAGAGTGGTTCCTCGGGAAATGCTGATTCTCTCCGTGTGGGGAGACAAGGGAGGGATCGAAAGCAATACCCTCGACGTTTTCATGCGCCTCCTGCGCAATAAGATCGATAGCGGCGATCGCGAACGGCTGATCCACACCGTGAGGGGCGTCGGATACATCATGCGGGCGGAGATTTGATTATGAAGAAATGGTCGATTGGGGTTCGCCTTACGCTCTGGTATCTGGTGCTATTCGCGGCCGCTCAGCTTATCTTCGGCGCTGGCATGTGGCTCCTCGCGCGACGGAGCTTATACAGCATTACCGACGATGCACTAAAAGGGCAAATCGACGATCTGACTAACTTTCTCGAAGCTCAGAAGAAGAACGCCACCGTCGCCAAACTGCAGGAGGAAGTTGCCGAGGCTTATTTACTCGAGCACTCCGGCGACTATCTGCAAATTTATGACGATAGCGATGGCGCTTGGATTTTTCGGGCTGACTTTCTCAAGCAACATGAGTTGACAGCGCCCTCCGGCAGGTTGACCCACGCCCATTATCGCAATGAGCAACTAGAACGATCGCTTCGCTTTGTCAGCCAGAGGATCAACGTTAACGGCCGCGTATTCACTGTGCAGACTGGACTCCCGATCGATCAGGTTGACCAGACTCTGGCTCTCTTTCGACGCTACCTGCTGATGTTTGCTCCGTTATTATTGTTTGCCGCTGCGTCGGTGGGCTTCTGGCTAAGTCGAAGAGCCTTGTCGCCAGTGGACGCGATCACCCGAACCGCGCGAACTATCAATGCCAGCAATCTGAGCGACCGTCTGGAGAAGCTGACCACCGGAGACGAACTGCAGCGGTTGTCGGATACGCTGAATGAAATGCTGGGCCGCATAGAACATGCATTTGTCCGTGTAACGCAGTTTACGGCGGATGCCTCTCATGAACTGCGCACACCCATTTCATTGATTCGCACGGAAGCAGAAATCGCCCTTAGAAGATCCCGCGGCGATGGCGAGTATCGCGAGGCCTTACGTCACGTTCTCCTGGAGGCGGAGAGAAGTACGGTGCTGGTCGAAGAATTGTTGACGCTAGCCCGCGCCGATTCGGGACGGGAAACCTTGCACATCGCTTCCGTCGATTTATCTACGATCGTTCGCGAAGCCGGCGAACAGTGGCAAGAATTAATGGCCACCCGAAATTTGACATTCTCTCGCAAGACGACCGGCGCTGAAGTCAGTGTTCTCGGAGATCGCAATGCGCTCCAACGCCTGCTGACTCTTCTACTCGACAACGCCGTGAAATACACCCCCGCGCCGGGCACGATTGAGCTTCAGCTTGAAACCAGAGGTTCTTCCGCGATGATTCGTGTCCGCGACTCTGGTATCGGGATCGCGGGCGAGGATCAGTCGAAAATCTTCGAACGTTTTTATCGCGTCGACAAAGCCAGGAGTCGCGACTTAAACGGAGCGGGCATCGGCCTTGCGATCGCTCAATGGATTGTGCAGCAGCACCGGGGATCGATTACGGTTGAAAGCCTTCCGGGCAAAGGATCAACCTTTGTGGTGGAATTGCCTTTGCAGGCAGCGCAGATGGAAGTCGCCCAATCCTCGACCGCCATTTTCAGCAGATGAATCAAACCTTCCAATAAATACCGGCGTCATCCGCCATGATGGCGTGGCCTGTAGTTGTTTCGAAGGCGCCAATGTTCACTTTGTGAGCGGCAGACTGACTGACTTGCCGGTCTCGGCGGACTGTCGTGCTGCATCCAGAATCTCGGACACGGTCATGTTGTTCCTCAGCGATGATGGGCTATTTCCTTCCTCGATGTCTCCATTCAGGACTGCAGCCAGGTAGTGCAAAGGGTCGTCGTACGGTGCGATGAGGGTGTCTCCCTTCAGCATCCTGCCTTCGGACTCATTCGCCTTTCGGATCTCGATGCGCTCGGCGTCAATTGCCTTCGCATAACCTGTGCGGCCGTACACATCCATCTGCTTCAGAGCGAAGGGCCAATTCCAAGAGGCCTGAACAATGGCAACCGCATTATTGTAGTTGAGGATGATGTCTGCTTCATCGTCTACCTGAGGATACAGGTTCGGTTGCAATTGCTTGGTCACCGCTGTTACGAATAGCGGAGTTTCGCCATTCATCAGCCAGGTCATCAGATTCGCGCCATAGCAGCCGAAATCGAACAGAGCCCCAGCGCCGTTCTGCTTTGGATCGATGAGGAAAGAGAGAAACTCAGGAGGAACCCCGATCAGCTTGGGTCCCGCATGGCCATCACGAAAGACGGTCTTTACGATTGGCCCCAAAACACCTTGCTTCAGTAAATTGAAGGCTTCAGCGTTGCTCGCGTACCAGGATGTTTCCAGGTTGACGAGCACATGGATCTTTCCGCGGTTCGCCGCGTCTTGAATGGCCAGCGCATCTTTGTAGCTGATGGCCAGCGGCTTTTCCACCATTACATGTACGCCTAATGCGGCGCACTCCTCAATCACTCGTCTGTGCTCACTGGGGGCGGTGAAAACCAGCACTGCCCGAGGATGCGATTGCAAAACCATTTCTTGAATGCTGCGGAAGTGTAAGCTCGCGGACAAGTGATGGCGCTGCGCATACGAGTCGAAAAGCTTCTGGTCGGGCTCAACAATCCCAACGACCTGAACATCGGGGCGATTTAGAATACCGCCAGCCGGTGTCAGCGAGCCACCGTTCAGAAAAGCCTCAACATGACCGTGAACCAGACCAACGATGCCTATCTTCGTTGGAGAACCTGGAACGGCAGCAGGCACGGCGGCGCTCGCGTAAACGGCGAGGAAAGTAAATATCGGCACAAGAATCAGTTTCATAATGTCACTCTTCAACAACTGTAAAACCCAACGCAAAAAAGCTGCGACCAAATCGAACTGCTCCGCTGCTATGGAACTCGCCTTTCCTCGATTATGCACGTATCGTGGACAAACCTGAAGTAATCCCCAGGCTAAGAGTTGCCGACCATTCGGGAATAGCTGCAACGCGCCAAGTGTCAGGCCACTGCTTTCGTCGGATAGAATGCCGACAAATACAATCTGGTTTCTTTTGCAGATCGCTCAATAGGTGCGCGTTACCCCTTGGAAGCGACAGGAAGACTCATGCAACTAGGATTCATCGGAACTGGCGAAATCTCATCATCAATCGTCACTGGGTTGAGCTCATCTGGCGTTACAGGACACTCCATCTGGTTGTCCCCTCGCAATTCTGCTATCGCGAATGAGCTCGCCAATCGCTTCCAGGGAATATCGGTCGCGTCCCGTAACCAGGAGGTTCTCGACCACTCCGATACAATCGTGATCGCTGTGAGGCCTTCAGCTGCGCGAGATGTTCTTTCGGAATTGCGTTTCCGTCCTGATCACGACGTGATCAGCCTCGTCTCGGCGCTCTCGCTGCGGACCTTGGCTGAACTCGTAGCGCCTGCCGTGCGAATCGTAAGGGCCGTGCCATTGCCGTCAGCGGCAAAACGATTGAGCCCCACGGCCATCTATCCACCCGATCCGGTGGCCTTCGAACTCTTCGCTGCCGTTGGCACTGTCTTTCCAGTTAGAAGTGAAAACGAGTTCGATGCAATCTGCGCCACGACTGCGACAGTTGCGTCCTATTTCGCATTTAACGAAACGATTGCGTCTTGGTTGGAGCGGCAAGGCGTTCCAGCAGCGCAAGCTAGAGACTACATTGCTCGGCTCTTTTTGGGAGTAACGACAAGCGCTGTCGAAGCGTCCGAGTGCAGTTTCCAATCACTGGCCGCTTCTCACGCCACTATCGGCGGCATAAATGAGCAATTTCTCAAACACCTGATTGACCATGGCTTCCTGGCAAGAGTCTCGGGAGCTCTGGATGTCATTCTGCACCGAATCGCCGTGAAATCATAGACTCTGACTTCGGGACAACTGCTTAACTGAATGGGTATCAGCTGCCAAACCAACCGCTCCGCATTGACCGTGGCTCGCACCGAATAGCCGACGGATGCTCAGGATGCTCCTCTCACAGGTAGCTCAGCTTAGTGGAAATAGTCGTTTCCGCCGAGTGAGTGCTACTACCCGATCTCGGGAGCATCTATTAAGCAATTCGCATCAATCGTTCGGATCGCTCTATGATCACTTCTGACGCGGCTTGACTATACTATCAAGCTGCGAGAAGCTGTCGCCAGCTTGGGTGCTGTCACGCGGTGGCTCGCAGCCCTCGGAGGCAGTGTGGACTCGGCAATTTCGTCGCTCATTGTCGCAGCCGAACAAGGAGACATCCAGGCCGGGGAAGCATTGTTTACTGCCCTGTACGCCGAGTTGCATCGGCTGGCCAAGCGTCAACTTGCCCGCCATGGCTCGGAGGTGAGTATCAGTGCCACAACCCTGCTGCACGAAGCCTATCTGGACATGGCTGCCCGCGATGGCCCGTCGTTTCCCGACCAGGCACGATTTATGGGATATGCGGCTCGAGTGATGCGGGGCCTGATCATCGATCATGCCCGAGAACGGCACGCTCAGAAGCGCGGCGGCCTGTTTGAGATTACGACTCTCGACACTGACGCGATGGAGAATGCGGTGAACCACCAGGAGCTTGTCCGAATCAGCGAAACCTTGGACGAGCTTGGCAGAGTGGAGCCTGCACTCGCCGCGATCGTCGATTTGAAGTTCTTTTGCGGCTTTTCCTTTGCGGAAATCGCCGCCATGCAGGATGTTTCCGAGCGAACAGTGCAGCGCAACTGGGAAAAGGCTCGTATTTATCTTCATCAGAAAATTCGTGCGGATTTGGAGGTCTGAGAAATCGCGATGCGCACCCTGAGTCCCGAGCGCTGGCAGCTTGTAAGTCCATATCTGGACCAAGCACTTGCCATGACCGATGATGCGCAAGCCGCATGGCTGGCCTCTCTTGCACAGCAGAATCCTGAATTAGCTGCAGAGGTGGAAGCATTGCTGCACGAACACCACATGCTGGTACAGGAAGGTTTTCTGGAGCAAGGTTCGCCCGTATGGCCGAGTGCGCCAGGCCTTGCGGGCCAGAGCATTGGGCCATACACGCTGATCTCGCAGATTGGGCAGGGTGGAATGGGAAGCGTCTGGCTCGCCCGTCGCAGCGACGGCAGATTCGAGCGACGTGTAGCCGTGAAGTTTGTCAACTTGGCTCTGGCGGGGAAAGGTGGAGAAGAACGCTTTAAACGAGAGGGCAGCATTCTCGGGCGATTAGCCCATCAACACATCGCGGAGTTGGTAGACGCGGGTGTCGCTCCAACCGGACAAGCATATCTGGTCTTGGAATATGTGCAGGGTGACCCCATCGATCAGTATTGTGACCAGCACGCTCTCGACCTCGATGCACGCATTCGCCTGTTTCTGGATGTGTTGGCGGCAGTAGCGCACGCCCACGCGAATCTGATTGTGCATCGCGACATCAAACCTTCGAACGTTTTAGTCACGACAGGCGGTCAGGTCAAGCTGTTGGACTTCGGAATTGCCAAGCTCCTGGAGGGCGAAGGTCAGACGGGTGCCGCAACCATGCTCACTCGGGAAGCCGGCTCGGCCCTGACTCCCCAGTACGCTGCGCCGGAGCAACTCACCGGCCAGCCCGTCACGACTGCTACTGACGTCTATGCCTTGGGCGTGTTGCTCTATGTATTGTTGTCTGGACAACATCCCACAGGCTCTGATTCGCACTCGCCCGCGGAACTGGTAAAGGCTGTCCTCGAGATTGAGCCGCCGCGCGTCTCGGACGCAACTACCGCGGACAACAGCAAACACATCCCGGAAAGACGCGGCACCACTTTAGATAAACTGCGCCGCGGGCTTCGTGGAGATCTGGATACAATTGTTGGCAAAGCATTGAAGAAGGATCCGCAGGAGCGATACGTCTCAGTCGCAGGTTTTGCCAACGATCTTCAGCGTTATCTGAAGCACGAACCGATTAGCACCCGACCCGATACTCTCGCCTATCGAACCGCCAAATTTCTGCGCCGTAATCGCGCAGCAGTGGCATTCAGCGCCGCTGCTATCGCACTCGTGATTGGAAGCTTGGCAATCGGGTTGCTGATTGCGAATCGCCAGCGAAAGGCTGCCGAACGACGATTCGACCAGGTGCGCCAATTAGCCAATAAATTCATAGCACTCGACAATAACATCCGAGGTCTGCCCGGGTCGACCAAGGTCAGAATGCAGATCGTTTCTGACTCCCTGCAATATCTGACTTCGCTCGGCGGCGATGTTCACGGCGACAAGGATCTCGCGCTCGAGACCGCTTACGCTTATGTTCGGGTAGCGCATGCTCAAGGCGATCCGACTTCACCGAACCTCGGCCAGTTCCCCGAAGCGGAAGCCAGTCTTGAAAAAGCAGAGAACTTCGTCGATTCCGTACTGAGAGTCGATCCCAGCAACAGAAGAGGATTGTTTATCGCTGCGACAATTGCCCACGATCGCATGGTCCTGGCCGACGAGCAGAATCGCAAGCAGGAAATGGTGTCTTGGGCCGATAAGGCCTCTGAGCGAGTCGAGCGCTTCATGAGTCTCGGCAATATTGATCCTGCTGATGTTTACAGCATGGGATATTTTGAGCAAACATCGCTTACAGCGCTATGACGATGCCAGACATTACGCGGATGCGTTACGCGCCGGTCAGCGCGCACTGGAAATTATCGAACCGGTTGCATCCGCCCATCGACTGCAGGGCAGCATTCTTGACGCGCTGACAATCGCGCGCTGGCAGTCTGGAGATCTGGACGGAGCGTTACAGACTGCTCAAAAGGCGATTCAACTCGAGGAGACGCAAGCTGCCAGCGGCCACGCATCCCTGCGGATCAATCTGGCCAACGCGTTGCATACCGAAGGAATGATTCTGGGAAAGCAGGATGCGGAACCGAGTCTCGGCCGAAGTCGGGATGCGCTTGCGGTCTTGCAAAGAGGTCAGGATATCGGTGAAGAACTGGCGAAAATGGACCCCATCGATTATCTGAGCCGCCGTTCGGTGGCAACCACGGGCTGGAAATCGGTAATATTCTCCGCCACAACGAACCGCAAAAGGCCTTAGCTGGTCTATGACCACGCGCTCGCCCGCATACGAGAGGCGAAAACCAATGTCAGCACGCAGCTCACTGCTGCGGACTTGCTGGCATGGTTCTTCCTATGCCCTGCGCTGGCTCGGCCGGGACGAGGAAGCCAGACGGCGGATCGAGGAAGCGTTTCAGCTTCTGCGTGACGCTCACCAGTACCCCGCCGATACCGTCGAACCCATGGGCAGAGCCGATCACGTTATCAGAGCTGCGGCCGACGACTATGCCGAAACCGGCCAAACCGCCAAAGCCATTGCAACCTATCAGCGAACTGTTGGACAAGCTGATGGCGTGGAAGCCCGATCTTGCAGAACGATCTGCGCGATGCAACTTGTATTTCGCGCACTTGGACGGCACTTGCCGACCTTCTCCGCCGAGCGGGCGGACTGCTGAAGCCAAGCAGCCTGGAGGCACAGCGAACGGAGCTTTGGAACCATTGGAATGGCAAACTCCAAATGCTCAATTTCTGCTTCGCCAATCGTTAAGCCAGATCACTCCGCGCGCCGCTTCCGGCAGCCTTGCCAAGCGCTAGAGAAATTAGCGCGTTAGCGGTCTGGAACGGCTGCCGTCAGACTCACCGGCTTGCCCCGCGCGAATTCCTCATAATGCTTTGTCGTCTTTTCCCTCTCCTTTTCGATATCTCAAGTAGAGCCGAGTAATTCGGGTCACTAGATAAGTCCCGTTACGACTGCACTTCACGTCGTAGAAAAAAGGAGAATGGCTATGTCGCGCATGAAGTTTTATCTCTGTGTTTGGCTTCTGTTGATTTGCTCTGCATTTTCGCTCTGCGCACAGCAAGCAGCTTCGGCTGCAGCGAACGCGGTTGTGCCGCCTGTGGTCAAGTTCAGCGGCGTATTAACTGACATAAATAACAAGCCTGTGACGGGCGCAGTGGGCGTCACATTTTCTCTCTACAAAGAATCCGAAGGCGGCGCTCCGCTGTGGGTAGAAACCCAGAACGTTACACCCGATAAAACCGGCCACTACTCGGTGATGCTGGGCTCGGCCTCTACCCAAGGTCTACCTGGCAGCGCATTCGCATCCGGCGAAGCCCGCTGGTTAGGAGTGCAAGCGCAGGGGCAGACTGAGCAGCCCCGCACGCTGTTGATGAGCGTCCCCTATGCATTGAAAGCCCTGGATGCAGAGACCGTCGGCGGCCTGCCGCCCTCGGCATTTGTGAAGGCGGCAGCACCTGGAGTTGCATCGGCCGCCAATTCAAATACGCCTGGTGCGGCCATCAGCGGCAGCGGTACGGCGAACCACGTTACTAAGTGGACAGGCACCAGTACGCTAGGGAACTCCAACATCTGGGATGGCCCGAACGGTAACGTTGGTATCGCTACCACCTCTCCGAGTGCCAAGCTCGACGTCAATGGCGCAGCCGTGATCCGAAGCAACGCCACGGTGGATGGGAGCCTTACCGCTGGACCGATCACGGCCACTTCCTCCAGTTCTGGCGGTACCGGGGTATTCGCCAACGCCGGTTCCAGCACCGCCAGCAACGGGGTGATCGCCCAGGGTGCCACCGGCGTAGCAGGTTACGCGACAGTTGCTGGCAGTATCGCACTGTACGGCGATGCGGGAAACAGCACTGGCAGCAATGGCGTGGTCGGGTATGGTGCCACTGGCGTAGCGGGCAACAGCACCATTACCGGCAGCTATGGAACGTTTGGTAGCGGTTCCACCGGGGTGTGGGGCAACAGCACCGGCACTGGCGCGAACGTGGGAGTGTTGGGATTGGGCGCTACCGGCGTCCAGGGAGTTGGCGACACTTGGGGAGTTCTAGGGCAATCAAGTAGTACTACCGGCAGCGGCGGAGGCTTTAGCAACTCCTCCGCCGGCGATGCTCTGTTTACCTACAACCAAAGTGGAGGCTACGCGGCGTTTTTTGACGGCAACGTCGACGTCGATGGCAACCTTTCCAAGGCCGGTGGTTCTTTCAAGATTGATGACCCGATTGATCCGGCAAACAAGTACCTCTATCACTCCTTTGTCGAATCGCCCGACATGATGAACATTTACAACGGCAATGCGACTACCGACGCGTCAGGCAGCGCAGTGGTTACCTTGCCCGAATGGTTTGAGACTTTGAACCGTGATTTCCGCTATCAACTCACGGTGATGGGCCAGTTCGCGCAGGCTATCGTAGCCAGCAAGGTGGCGAATCACCAGTTCACCATCAAAACGGATAAGCCCAATGTTGAAGTCTCGTGGCAAGTGACCGGCATTCGCCAGGATGCGTGGGCTAACGCTCACCGCATTCCGGTTGAGGTGGAGAAGGCGCAGGCCGATCGCGGACTTTACCTGCATCCCGAACTCTTCGGCGCGCCCTCAGAGAAATCGATCGCGCTGGCGCACCACCCGATGATGCTGAAAATGATCAAGCAGCAAGCGCCTAAACCACCGCAAGCGCCTAGACAACAGCGAGCGGCTAAATAATCAACCGCAATTCGGCGACGATAGGCCCCACCCTTGGGGAAACCTTCCGAGGGTGGGGAATTTCAGCATGACCCCTTCCTGAGCCCCGTGCCCCATGAATTCTTTCGGCACTCTGTCGTGTTTTGCCATCCGTTTCCGATTTCGTAAGTGAAGGGCGAATTAGTCAGCGGTGAGGAGGAGGGTGGCATGCAAAAGCAACTGTGGAAAGCCTTGGGATTTCTGGCGGCAATACTGGCAACCTCGACCGCTTTGTGTCAAAGCAACCAACGGGACACAATCGCGGATATCCCCTTCGCATTCATGGTGGCGAACCAAACACTGCCTGCGGGACGCTACACCGTCACACGCATGAGCGAGATGACTCTTCGGATATCCAGTCCTCATAACCAAAGCGCGGTCGTGCTGACTCACGCGATAGAAGGTAAAGCGCCAGAGAGTAAGGGCAAGATTGTCTTCCATCGCTACGGCGAATCCTATTTTCTCTCTGAGGTGTGGGTCGCGTCCGGCGGGATTGGCCGCAAAGTTTTCCAGTCTCGGCTCGAAGATGAGTTAGGTGGAAAACAAATCGAAATGGAGACCGCAGTACTGCAAATTGCCCCAATAGCAACTAGCAACGAGAGATCTGCCGTTGTCAGAAATCGACCAAAGACTGCAGGTTCCTGGCTGCGGTAGTGCCGGGAAGAAAAAGGAGAATTGTTATGTCGCGTACGAAGATGTCGCTCAGTGTTTGGCTTCTGTTGATTTGCTCTGCAGTTTCGCTTTCCGCTCAGCAAGCGGCTCTTGTCGCGGCGAATGCAATCGTGCCGCCTGTCATCAAGTTCAGCGGCGTACTCGCCGACGCCAACAACAAGCCCCTGACGGGCACAGTGGGCGTTACGTTTTCTCTCTACCAGGAATCTCAGGGCGGCGCCCCTCTCTGGGTTGAAACGCAGAACGTTACACCCGATAAAACGGGTCGCTACTCGGTGATGTTGGGCTCCGCCTCCAGCCAGGGACTACCTGGCAGCGCATTCGCTTCCGGCGAAGCGCGCTGGCTGGCAGTGCAGGCACAAGGACAGGCAGAGCAGCCGCGAACGGTGCTGATGAGCGTCCCATACGCCCTGAAAGCCTTGGACGCCGAGACCATCGGAGGAAAACCGCTTTCCGCATTGCAACTGGCACCGCCCAATGGAGGTTCTGTTTCTTCCGGCTCGAATCAATCAGCCCTGGCCAATACCATCACGTGCTCCACCGGGTCTGCGTGCAAGAAGAATTTTATTCCCCTGTTTCGTACCAACGGCGGAGCGGCCACAGTAAACGACTCGATCATTCAGGAAAGCGGCTCGACCCTCAGTGTCGCCGGGAGCGCAAGCCTCACCGGACCAATTAGCGCATCAACGACAAGCAGCAGTAGCGCCGCGGTTGTGGGGTACGACAACACCAGCGGGGGCTCGGCTGCAGTCTCCGGTACGAGCACAAACGGTACTGGAGTGGTGGCTACCGGCATCACCGGGGTGTTGGGCACCGGTGCGGGAGAAGACGGGGTTGGAGTATCCGCCAGCGGCAACCTCGGAGTGTACGCCAACGGCGTCGCCGCCGGAGTGTACGGCGCAAGCTCGAACAGCACTGGAGTGATCGGTACCAGTACGAACTACATTGGGGTTTACGGCTCCGGTGCAACCGGGGTGAACGGGGTCAGCACTACCGGCACCGGCGTGACCGGCTCCAGCTCGAGCCGGCCCGGGAGTGGTTGCGCAATCCGCCACGGCTTGGGCCGTGGACGCTTACGGCACTTCAACCGCGACCGGAGTTCTGGCGGGCAGCGCCTCCGGCTGGGCTGCGTGGTTCAACGGAAACGTGGATGTTGACGGCAAACTCTCCAAAGCCGGCGGTTCGTTCAAGATCGATCACCCGCTCGATCCCGCCAATAAGTACCTCTACCACTCCTTCGTCGAATCGCCGGACATGATGAACATCTACAACGGCAACGTGATCACCGATGCGCAAGGCGATGCCGTAGTTCATTTGCCGGATTGGTTTGAAACCTTGAACCGCGATTTCCGCTATCAGCTCACTGTCATCGGCCAGTTCGCGCAAGCCATCGTGGCCAGTGAGATTGCTGACGGTCGATTCAGTATCAAGACGGACAAACCCAACGTGAAGGTTTCCTGGCAGGTGACCGGCATCCGTCAAGACGCCTGGGCCAATGCCCATCGCATTCCCGTCGAAGAGCAGAAGCCGGAGCTTGAACGCGGTTTCTATCTCCATCCTGACCTTTACGGCGCGCCGGAAGAAAAGGGAGTGCTGTGGGCACGTGATCCAAAAGCTATGAAGCAATGGAAGGAAGCCCGCAGCAAACCTCTAGGCGCCGGCCAGACCAACATTCCAACCAGACCGTAGATGAGCGTCCCGGGTCTTGTGTTCCTTCGAGACCCGGGTTTTCCCTGCGTACCGTCCAGGGTCTGTACAGCGGTGCACCTGCAGAGAAATCGATTGCACTGGCGCACTACCCGATGATGCCGAAGCTGCTGAAACGGCAAGCGGCTAAATGGCAACAGCAAATTTGAAACGGAAATAGCCGCGCACGATGTTGGGGCAGAGACCATCCGGGTCCGCGTGCACGCTGGCCCAGTTTCTTCGCTGGTTCGAGGGTTAGTCTCGGCTGCGAAGTTTGGTGAGCAGTCGCAGGATTTCAAAGTACAGCCAAATCAGAGTGACCATCAAAGCGAAGCCGCCGTACCATTCCATGTACTTCGGGGCGCCGGCGCGGGCTCCGCTCTCGATAAGATCGAAATCCAAAACCAGGTTGAGTGCAGCGACGATCACCACCACAACACTGAAACCGATCCCGATCGCGCCCGAGCCATTGATGGCTGCGAAGTGAAAGCCAAAGAACCCCAGCACAAACTGGATCAAATAGAAGATCGGCGATTCCGCCCGTCGCCGCCACTACCCCCATCTTGAATTGCTCGGTGGCACGGATGATGCCGGACCGATAGGCGATCAGTAGCGCCACCAGCGTGCCAAAGGTCAAGCCAACTGCCTGCATGGCGATTCCGGGGAAACGCACTTCCAGCATCGCGGAAGCACTGCCCAGTACCAAGCCTTCCAGTAGCGCATACATCGGCGCGGTCACCGGGGACCACGCCTTTTTGAATATGGTGACCAGTGCAACGATGAAACCGCCAATGCCTCCGACGGAGAGAAGCGGCAGCGCAGCCTGAGGAGAGCGCGTGAACAGATTCCAACTCCAAGCCGCCGTAGCCACCACGCAGATCAACAAAATGCCAGTCTTGTTAACCGTGCCGGAGATGGTCATGCCGTCGTCGAGGACGGCGCCGCCCACGCGAAACGCATCGCCTGACAACGCTGGATTGGAAGTCTTTAGTAGAGCCATTCAAAGTCTCCTAAATGTGACTAGGTTAGTATGTACTACATCTGCAGGATGATTGGATAAATGTTACCGGAGACAGATTCTTCCGGATTGGGACTCTAATTCTATTCGCTTGCATGGGCGACCGTAGCGGCAGAGAACTCATCTTCTCGCTTTAGACCTGCAACACATCGCCTTCGCGTGCCACCATCTGGTAGAGCACCGGGCTCACGATACGTCCCAGGAATAATCGTGAGATGAGTCCCGCCACAATGACAATGGCAAACGGTTTCTGTGAGTCCGAGCCCACGCCAGTAGAAAGCGCCGCAGGCAAAAGACCCAGGCATGCGACCAGCGCCGTCATCATGATCGGCCGGAGGCGGATCAGCGATCCATCCAGCGTGGCTTGGCGAATGCCCTGCCCTTCGAGGCGGAGTTTGTTGATATAGGAAACGTCGATGATCGCGGTCTCCGCCGACACGCCCATGAGCACGAGCAGGCCGAGAACGGAGGAGACGCTGAAAGTCGTGTGCGTGAGCTTGAGCGCGAGCAGCGCCCCGACCGGTTCGGTCATCACCACGCCGATGACCACGGTCATGGGAAACTTGAAATTGCCATACAGCGCGAACAGGATGATAAAGATCAGGAGAACTGCGAGCGGACCGATAATCGCGAACTGCTGTCGGGCCGCAACGTATTCGCTGTATTCGCCGCCCCAATCCAGCCGGTAGCCCTGCGGCAGTTTGACGGACGACGCGACCGCCTTCTGCGCCTCGTCCACGGCGCGCGCCAGGTCGCGCTCCTCGATGCTGAATTGGACTCCGATATAGCGCGAATTATTCTCGCGATAGATGAACGACGCGCCGTTGCCCTGATGAATGCTGGCCAGTTCGGAAATCGGAACCTGCTGCCCGGACGGAGTCGGCACCAGCAGATTGCCGATGGCGTGCTCGCTCGAGCGGTATTGGGGCTTCATGCGAACTACCAGATCAAACAACTGCTCGCCCTGAATCACTTGCGTGGCCGCCTGGCCGCCCACCCCGGCCTGGATCACGCCCTCGACATCGGAAACGTTAATTCCGTAGCGCGCGATTTTGTCGCGGTCCACATCGATCTGCACGCTGGGCTGCCCCAGTTCGCGCACGACGGTCAGCTCGGTGAAGCCAGGTACTTGCTGCAGCACTCGCTTGATCTCGACCGCTTTGTCTTCGAGTACTTGCAGGTCCGGGCCGAAGATTTTCACGGCCAGCGCGCTCTTCAAGCCGGTGAGCGCCTCATCCACTGCGTCTTCGGCCGGTTGCGTAAAGTTGAAAATCACTCCGGGATACGATTCGACTTTTTTCTGAATGTCCTTGGTCAGCTCGGCCTTGTTGTGGATCGGTCCGTGCGTCCACGCCCCGTCCTTATAGGGTTTCAGTCCGACGTAAAACTCGCAGTTGAAAAACCCAGTAGGGTCGGTGCCGTCGTCGGGGCGGGCCAGTTCGGAGCCGACTTCGGTCACCATCGGATAGGCCATCAGGATCTTGCGAATCTGCGGAGCGAATTTCGCTGCCTCTTCGAAGGAGATGGTGTAAGGCATAGTGGCGCGAACCCACATGGCTCCTTCGTCCAGATGGGGCATGAACTCGCCGCCGATGAAAGGAATCAAAATCAGCGAAGCGGCGAAAATGATGGTGGCCAGAACCATCGTAAGATTCGGACGATCCAGGCACCAGCGGAGTTCAGAAGCGTACTCGTCTTTTAACCATTCGTACGCGCGGTTCGTTTTTTCCTTCACCCCTTTTGAACCAGTAGGAAGCGAGGACGGGTACGAGGGTTAAGGTGAACAGCAGCGAGCCGAGCAGCGCCCACGACATGGTTTCCGCCATCGGGTGAAAGAGCTTGCCCGACGGGCCGCTGAGCGCGTAAATCGGAATGTAGCCGGCGAGGATGACGGCGATGGAATAAAAAATGGGCCGGTCCACGTCGTGCGCCGCCGCGATAATCACTTCGTGAAGGTTATATTCCTGCCCGTGGCGCGACAGCCAGTTCGCGGTAGATGTTTTCCATCATCACGACGGTGCCGTCGATGATGATTCCGAAATCGATGGCGCCGATAGAAAGCAGGTTCGCCGGGATGCCGCGTGCGTGCAGGAAAATGAAAGAAAAAAGCAGACTCAGTGGAATGGTCAGAGCGACGATGATCGCCGCGCGCACACTGACCAGGAAGAAAATCAAGACGATCGAGGACCAGGGCCATGCCGAGCAGCAGATTGTGCTCGACCGTGTCGATGGTCACCTGCACCAGGTCGCTGCGGTCATAGTACGGCCGGACTTTCACGTCATGCGGCAGGAGGTCGCGGTTGATCTCCTTGGTCTTCTCTTCCACTCGTTTCAGGACGTTCTGCGTCTGCTCGCCGGTGAGCATGAGGATGACGCCTTCGACCCGGTCGTCATCGTTCTGGAAACCGAATTCTCCGAGGCGGGGAGCGTGGCCGATAGTAACTTCGCCAATGTCGCGGATGCGCACCGGTACACCGTTGTTATTCCCCACGACGATGTCGCCGATGTCTTCGGTTTTGCTCACCAGTCCCAGTCCGCGCACGTAGAAGAACTGCGAACCCTGCGAGTAAAATCCGCCGCCGGCGTTGGCGTTGTTAGCGGCCAGCGCATTGAGCACCTGCGGCATGGGAATGTGGTAGCTGTAAATCTTGGCCGGATCGAGCAGCACCTGGTATTGCATCACCGTGCCGCCGAAGCCCGAATCGTCGGCCACACCCGGCACGGATTTGTAGGCGCGCTCAATCACCCAGTCCTCATACGTCTTCAGTTCTTGCGGCGTGCGGTCCGGGCTCTCGATCACGTAGCGATAGACCAGATTTGATGGGCTCGAAAGCGGCGCCAGGCTGCCGGTCACGCCCGGTGGCAGGTTGGCAGTTGAGAGCCGTTCAAACACAACTTGCCGGGCGAAATAATTGTCCGTGCTGTCCTCGAACGTCATAATGACGTCGGAAAGTCCGTAGAGCGAGATCGAGCGCATGAACACCATGTGCGGCACGCCGTTCATCTGCAACTCGATCGGCAGCGTGACCAGGCGCTCGATTTCCTCAGCCGCATGACCTGGCCACTGCGTGATCACCTCGACTAGCGGAGGAGATAAGTCCGGATAAGCGTCCACGGGCATCTGCTGAAACGAGATCGTGCCGACGAACGGCCACGAGCACTGCCAACATCAGGACCAGGAACCGCTGACGGAGCGCGAATTGGACGATGTGATGAATCAATCTGCGATCCTGTACCTCAGCGTTGGAGCGAATTTTGGAATTGCAGGAAAAGGCTGCCGTCGCCGACCACATGGTCGTTGGCCTGCAACCCGGTAAGGATTTGCGTTTTTCCTTCCTGGGTTTCGCCCAGCGTGACGTCGCGCCTGGCAAACTGTCTTTCTCCGGTCTGCAGATACACGTAGGGCATGTTTTGTTCGTTGCGCAGCACGGACGAATTGGGGACGAACAGCGCGTTGGGAATGACGCCCGCCTGGACTTCCGCGGTCACGTACATTTCCTTCTTCATGCGCTCGCCGGGATTCGGGGATTCAATGCGCGCCTGCAGCGTGCGCGTGTTCGGGTCGAGCGCGGGAGAAATGTATTCGATCTTGCCGCGCACCACCTCGGGATACGATTCATTCTCAATCGTCACCGGGTCACCGACGTGCACGTAGGCCACGTCGTTCTGGTAGATGTTGACGAGAATCCACACCGAACCCATGTCCGACAGCGTGAAACATTGTGTTGCGCCAGCCGCCAGCAATTGTCCCGCGGAGCACTGGCGATCCACCACTTCTCCCGCCACCGGCGAAAACAGCGGAATTTCCGGTGAGGGAGGTTTGGTGACAATCGTTTCCGGGTCCGCTATGCCGAGGATGCGAATGGCGTCGGCGCTGGACTCGAAGTCCGCTTGCGCCTGCGCGCGGTTCGATTGAGCTTGCTCGAGGTCCGCCTCGGCAATGGCGTGGTGCGCATAGAGGTCTTGCGCGCGAAGGTAGAATTTGTCCGCAAGCTGGAAGGCGTCACGTGCTTTGATGTACGCCGAGCGCAGCAAAGAGTAGTCCGGGCTGGCGATGTAAAGCAGCGCCTGGCCGGCTCGCACATGCTCACCCTGCACCACCACGACGCGGCTGACCGGCCCACCCACCTGCGTGATTACCGGCGTGGTCTTGAAGTCGTTGTACTCGACCGCGCCGGTCAGGCGGAGAACGCGCGCCAGCGGTCCCTGTCCGACCGTCACGACCTGGATGTGCGACATCTGGTCGGCGGGCAGAGAGAACAGCTCGGCTTTGGACTCGCGACTTTCCGCGGTCGAGAACGAAGTCATCTTGCTGGCCTGTTCTCCCGCTCCGCTGCAACCGGCCAGCAGCAACATGATCGCTGATGCGACGGCCAGCGCAGCCAATCGTTGCTTACGATCTCGCCGATGTTCATGGCAGATTCCTCGTTCCCACTGCTTCCCGCAGTTGCTCGAGCGCGGTCATGTAAGAAGCCAGAGCCTGGCGGTATGCCAACTGGGCAGCCCGGTAGCTACGCTCAGCGTCCAGGAAATCCAGCAGGCTGGCGGCGCCGCGCTTATAGGCGTACTCGCTGATGTCGCGCGAATCTTGCGCCTGTTTCAGATATCCGGAAGTATAAAGTTGGACGATTTCGTCGTTGCTTCTGAATCGCCTTCATAGGCATTGCCAACATCCGACAACACCGTATCGCTGGCCGACAGTTCCGATTCCTGTGCCTGGGTAAGTGCGTAGCCAGTACGCGCGATCTCGCCTTGATTGCGATTGAAAATGGGCAACTCGAAATTAGCGAAGATGGAAGCGGTATTCTGTGCCGAAGTGTGGGTGTAGTCGAAGGTGCCGTTCACATCAACTTTGCCGTTGGCTTTGGCCAGCCGAATCTGGCTTTGGGCGGCAGTTACGCCGAGCACAGCGGCCTGAAAATCGGGACGCTGCTTGAGCGCCTTCGCCTGCAAATCCTCCAAGTTGGCTTTCAGCGGCTGATACGCCAAGTCACCGATGACGTCGTAATCGGCCGGCACCGCGTCGTAGCCCAAGAACTCCCGCAGGCTGACCAGTGCCTGTGCCTTCGCCAGGCGCGCCGAAGATACATCGGTTTGAAATTGCAGGAACTGAAGTCTGATCTTGAGGTAGTCGCCTTCGCTGATCGCGCCCGCCTTCAACTGCGATTCCGCAATGTCGACCGTCGTCTGGAAGCTTTTCAAATCCTCCAGCGCGAACTGCAGAGTTGATTCGGCCAGCAAAACGCTGACGAACTGTTGGCCTACATTGAACGCGAGCGTACGCTCGGCATCGGTGACTTGCGCGCGCGTGACCGCAGTCTGATCGCGGGCGGCTTGCAGTCGGCTCTGGCGCTTGTGCCCGCGCTCGAACAGATACGAAATGCCGAGGTCGAACTGCTGGGCCAGATCCAAGTCCTCGTTGGAAAAATCGCTCGGGCGTGAAAATGGGGATGAATTGAGCGTCGGCTCCGAGCACAGGATTGGGACGCAGGTTCGCGGTGGTTTCTTGCGCCTGGTTTTGAAAAATCATAGTCCGCGTGGCTTTGAGCGCATGATTGTGGACCAATGCCAGATCGATGGCCTGATCAAGACTGATCAAAGTCGTCGTTTGCCCGGTGCTCACCTGAACTGCCAGCAGGACGAAGACCGGCAGAACGGCGAATGTCAGAAATTGTCGGAGGCGTGGCGGACATCACATCAAAATGATCGAGTCTGACGGGCACATGCCCATGAACGGAGAAGCGTCTTGGAGCGTCTTAAGTACAATGCAAATTCCGAACCTGCTCACAACTTGCTCGGCCGCTAGCGACTTCAGCGAAAATGCGACCAAAGCTGGCAAGCCATCGGTCAACCGCCACTCTGGGCGTTCTGATAAACCAGGACTACTTTTCCGGAATAACGAGAGCCGAGGCAAGAAAAACATTAGAAAATGGGAGGGGGGCGTACATACAACTGGAAGGACACTAGAAAAGCCCGGGGATGTGTTTGCAGCAGCGAGACGCGCAGGCGACGACGGAAAGCGGAGGAAAACGTAATGGACAACACCAAAGACGCGACCGACTGAGCCATCAAGCAAGTCAGGCACAGCGTTGTGCCAGGTGACTCCGTTCGCACCTGCGCCCCGCCACGCGGGTCTAACGACTGGAAAGCGCAGAAATGAGCTGCCTGCGCCACCGAAGCCACCAGCAGCAGGGCGATACATAAGGGAGCCAGCCATTTCGCCCCAGTCGTTTTCGTCAGGTTGTTCACAATTATCCTGAGTTAGATAGAGCATACAGCCTAGCCGCCTTAGTCTCGCAGGTTACGAGGGCTATCGAGAAGATTCTAGCACTCCACGGCTTTCGACTGTTGCAAACAGCGATCTGCCAATAGTTATCCCGCCGTCTTGCGTTGTGGGCATTACCATCACTCAAGTTCACGATGTGACCCCGGTTATACTGACGAGAGTCACGCCTTCGTTTCTCATTAATAATATGTCTGGCCTCTCATGAGAGTAGTTGCCACCAGCTGAGACGAAGCAACGCACGTCGGGTATCTGGAGATCGTTAGCGTCGAAAGTGCCCGGCATTGGCCCAGGGTCAGCAAGCCAGACCGAAATCTTGATTAAGCGCTCTCGCGTCCTGTGAGGACGCTTTATAATGCCCAAGCGGACTGTGCGCTCCGGAGGAGACTGCATGGGGGCGTGGGGTACCGGAAGCTTTGAGAACGACGACGCTGCGAATTGGATTGCAGAACTCGGCACAATAGTGCCCGATGATCTGGCGCAGATATTTGTTCAGGCCGCTGACCATCCCAGCTATCTTGAGGCACCCGCCTCCCGCATCGCTGTCGCGGCGGCTGAGGTCATCTCGGCACTGAACGGCTCGCCCGCCCAGGAAGCGCCACCAGAAATTATCAAATGGACGGCCAATCGAGAGACGTCCGCTCCGGAGCTCAAGGCTCTGGCACTTCGAGCTCTGGAACGTGTGCGGAAAAACTCTGAACTGAAAGACCTATGGCTCGAAGCCGACGGTCTGAACGACTGGATCGCAGCCATACAGGATTTGCAGACTCGGGTAGGAAGGTAGAGTGCCCACCTGGTCTTGAGTCCAAGGCCTGTTCGCGACAGTTACTCGCACAACCACCCCGCGCGTGATGTCGAAAAAAAGCCGCCCAGACACTGGGCGGCCTGCGTTCTTTAATTTCCGAACGGCTCAAAGTGTCACTTCGTCACCCGGAACACAACGTTGCTCATGAGTGTGCCGGTTGTCTTGACCTCGACCGTGCCCGTGGTCGCCCCTGACGGTACAGTGGTCTCGATTTCCGATTTCGAGATGACCTTAAACTCTGCCGCCGTGCCGTTAAAGGTGACGCTGGTCGCCCCTGTCAGATCCGTTCCCAGAATTCTAACCGCCGCTCCCACGTTGCCAGAATTCGGTAACGTCTCCACAAACGGCCCCAGACCCACAGATAGGCTGAAGACCGTGCCACAGCCATATGTGCAGGCAGTGCTCGAACCGCCAGCGTAAGTCGCCCCGTAGAATTTCCCATTCGTGGCCTGAATCAGCCCCGCGTAGAGATAGGAGCCATCCGTGCTGTCAAAGTTGTGCAGCGTCGTAAATTTGCCATTGGGGGTAATTTTGAAGAGTGTCCCAAAGTTCGGGATACTTCCCGCCATAGGCTGCGGTACCGTAGAAATTCCCATCGGTGCCCTGAACCAGGTTTGAAATGGGGTTATCGCCGTCCGTTTGTTCGAAGCTATGCAACGTCGTTACCTTGCCGCTTGGAGTCATCTTGTAGACCGTACCGAAAGCACCATAATTAGAGGCTCCCCCAAGATCGGTTTGACCGTAGAGGTTGCCATCGGTGCCCAGGATCAGCCCACCGAACGGGTAAGCGCCGTCCGTATTGTTGAACTGGTGGACCACGGTATATTTTCCTTCGGGCGTGATGGTAAAGACCGTACCGTAGCTACCCGCGTTCCCTAAAGTTGATGCCGTACCGTAGAGCTTCCCGTCCGGGGCCTGGACCATCGTAGCGAGGGGAAGGCCACCATCAGGTATACCGTTGAAGTTGTGTATCGTCGTGTATTTGCCCTTCGGGGTTATCTTGAAGATCGTCCCACAGCCACTCGGTGAGCATTGACCGGTGGCCGCACCACCACTCGAGGCTGTCCCATAGAAATTCCCGTCGCTTGCCAGGACCAACCCCCCTAAGGGAGAGTACCCGGTGTCTGCGGCGAAGCTGTACAGCGTCGTCAGCCCGCCCTTTGGAGTGAACTTGAAGACCGTCCCCAAACCGTTAACCCCGCCACTGGTTGTTACACCGTAAAAGTCCCCGTTGGCGGCTTGGACTAATCCCGCGTAGGGCTGGGAGCCGTTCGTCCCGTTGAATTTGAACGTGGTCAGCTGGCCATTTGGAGTGATTTTGAAGATCGTGCCACAGCCTAAGCTGCAGGCGGTGTTTCCACCGTTCTGTGTTGTCCCGTAGAAATTCCCGTCGTTGGCCTGCAGCAACGTCGCCCAGGGAAGGGCGGCGTCTGTGTTGTCAAAGCTGATCAGTGATTTAAAGGTCTGTGCAGGCAGGGCAACCGTCGTCGTTGCCCATAGTACAAAGAGAGCGCATGCTCTCAGACAAAAGTTAAATTTGCTCATTATTCTCCTCTTCGTGATGGTCCTCAGGCGGGCTTTATGCCACCAGGTGCTGAATTATGTCTCGAACTTCGAGACAAGGAACAGTAGCGGACAACCGTTCCAAGGAGTGGTCAACTTAGCACACTTTCCAAAATAAAGTTTTGATTATGCCTTACATCTATGCGCACGGATACGTTTGTCAGAACAGGAGGAGCTTTGCCGAGAGGCCAGCTCGCGGCGAGCTATCGCTGGCCAGGCTCGAGCGGATCAATCGACCGATGTTTCGCGAGCTTCCCGTTGAGGATGACCTAAGTTTCTTTTCCTACCTTCAGTTTCTAATTTGACAAGATACGACAACCCAATTTATGGGATAATCGGCCATCATGGAAATCCTAAGTTTCGACCTCTTGTACCTGGAGAGCGATCCCAGGACGAAGCAGCCTTCGGCGTGCGTTTACCTAAAGGCTATGGGCGAGCAGGATTACGCTGGGATTAAGGGCGAGAAGTTGGTCACTGCTCATTGCCTGAGCTTTATCGAGCTCGATGCTGAGATTCGACGTCTGCACGCGGAACTAGATGAGATTCGTGCCCGCGCAAAGAAGAAGTTTTACAAAGCGGAAGCTGCGGCCGCTGGTGCGTCTTAGCAGAAGCGGCGTCTCTGCCGATTTCCTCATCCTAATTTGCAATCTTTGCGATGTGCAGCAAGCTCCAGCATTCAATTCAATAGGAGTCGAGCGGTCATCTCCGCCGTTCGGAATCAGGCTTACTACTTGCGTGGTTTAAACGCACTGCGCGATTCTCATTGAATCTGTACTTCTCTGGGATAAGGAGGATCGTCATGCGGCTCGGTGAGACCATCGCCACCTACGATGTTGGGCTAGCCTTGCGCGGCAAGAGCGGCAAATTCGAAGTTACAAGTCCTGACGGCGAGATCTACGATGTCACCTGCAAAGCCAGTTATTCTGTTTCTAACGGCGAATGGTCCAGCAACGGTAATGACAATTCTCCGTTCCTGATTCGCAAGGTGGCGGAACGCGCATCGCCGGCCGACACAACTGCGAAAACCACGGGAGTACATGAGGCGGAGAGTCCAACTGCGTCGTCTGCGTTCCCGTTAGTGCTTGAGCGTGCGGCAGACGAGAGACGCTTATCCAACCCCGGCAATATTGAACTCTCGTATCTCGAGGACGATCCGGGAACCGGACAACCTTCAGCCTGCGTATACCTGACGAGCGAGCTTCGAATTCAGGAATTTGAAGCTGAGAAAATGATGACGTCGCAGTGCGCAACGTTCAACGAACTGGATTGCGAAATACGAAGATTACAGGCGCGATTGGATGAGATTCGCGCACATGCGAAAAAAATGTTCTACAAGGCGCACTCGGTCGCGGCCAGCGCGTAGAGTTTCTCAAGCTTGAACAGCTTAGTAATTGCACCTGGTTCGCTCTCCCAGTTAAATTCCTCAACGACAAAAAGCCTGCCGAGGGTTAAGTCGGCAGGCACCTTGTTTCGCGGCTCACCCCGAAAAGCCGGAGCCAGGAAGTCAAGGCCGTCATAATTTAGCCACCCAATACCGAGTAAGTCAATAGACAATATTGGGAACGTAGAAAGGTAATGATATTTGTCTCGGGAATCGATCCAGTAGCGAGCCGTCGGATATTTTGATGATCGGACCAGGAATGAGGACGAGGGGAAGCACCCGCATAAAAGCTTTTGTGAGATTTAAGCCTTTGCTGGTGAGTTCGATCACAGACAAGAAAACCGTGCAGTGCTGTATACTGACGCTACCCCGATAATTAGCCTTTAAGTTTTGGGCTGATCCAGCCATATTTTCCCAGGAACGAATGCGGAAACTATCCCACTCGTCCAGACAATCGTGGCGCAGGGCTGTTCTCCTGCGCAGAGTCGTTACAATTCGATTCCTTCAGCACTAAGGAGCTAATCACATGCCGACAGCAGAAGTCCGCCAAACGCTGACTGAGCAACAGGCTCGCCAGCTCGCTACCGTCACCAAAACCGTACCAATGATGGAGGCGATCACGCCGCGGTGGCTGATCACTTTCCTTTCTTGGGTACCGGTCGAGGCCGGCGTTTACCGGCTGAACAAAGTCAAGCCCACCCGACCCGGAACGCGCACCATAGAGTGCGCACCGGACGACGAAGTCGACTTGCCGGAAATTTATGTGGATTACGACGAGAAGCCGCGCGAGTACGCGCTGAACGCCGTGACCAGCGTTTTGGACGTGCAAACACGTATTTCGGACTTGTACCGCAGCCCGCACGATCAGATCCGCGAGCAATTGCGGCTGATGATTGAAAAGGTTAAAGAACGCCAGGAAATGGCACTCATTACCAATAACGAGTACGGTTTACTCAACAATGTCGCGCCGGAGATGAAAATAAAGACGCGAAGCGGAGCGCCCACTCCAGACGATCTCGATGAGCTTATTGCCAAAGTATGGAAAGAGCCGAGCTTCTTTTTGGCACATCCGCGGGCGATTGCGGCCTTCGGCCGCGAATGCACACGCCGAGGCGTTCCGCCGCCGACGGTCACCATGTTCGGTTCGCCCTTTATGACTTGGCGCGGGATTCCGTTAGTACCGTGCCCCAAGCTACCCGTAAAAGCGGAAACTACGGATATCCTTCTGCTGCGCACCGGAGAGAAGAAACAAGGCGTCATCGGACTCTTCCAGCCCGGGCTTCCTGGCGAAGTATCTCCGAGCTTGTCCGTTCGTTTCATGGGCATCAACCATAAAGCGATCGCGTCGTATCTCATCTCTCTTTATTGCTCCGTCGTTGTTCTGACTCAAGACGCACTCGGCGTCCTGGAGAACGTCCATGTCGACAGATACCACGAATACAAATAACGGTAATGGCAACGGCGCGAGCAGGCCGAAATCGAGCGCTTCGAAGTCGGCGACTGCCGAAGGAACACGCCCTTACCCATTCGGCAATATTCCTTTGCCGGATCCGGCGACGCTAGAAAGGCTGGCGAACGAATTCTTTCTCGCGATGCCGAAGGATCTTGCGGACGGGTACACCGTCGAGGAATCCGCTTCTTCGCCAGAGGTCGAATCGGAGGAAATTCCTACCGTGATGTTTACGGAGGAAATGCTTCCGGTTCGACGAGCGCCCGGGTTCGAATCGGCCCCGAGTATTCCCGCTTCGGTTCCGTATTCGCAGCCCGGACCACTCACCGAGTCCGATCTGCGGGCGATTGCGGCGTCATTGGCGGGCGCGACCGCACTGGTTCCGGGTACTCCGGGAACAGTGCCGACGCCGCCTGTTGCCGGCTCACCTACTGGCTTTTTCACAGAAGGGAAGATTTCACCCCTGGCGATCGCTCCCACGCTGCCGACAGGAAACGAACTCTTTTCTTTTGCGGGGATGCCAGCCGTGCCCAGTTCACCGCCAACATCTCCGCCCGCGGGCGCGGATATGAGTGCCGTTCCTCAAACCCCTGGGAGCATCCCAACAATACCCGGTTCCACTCCTTACTTTGTGGAAGGCGAAAAGGGAACATCCCCGGCGGCTGCACCGGTGTTGCCGCCGATCAGCGAACTCTTCTCTTTGCCGCGCATACCCGCGATGCCTAATGTCCCCGGCATCGAAACCATACCCAAAACTCCGGCTCCGCCATCGTCCCCCTCGGCCGCGCCACCAGATGCCTCGACGACCACTGCTGCGGGCGTGGCTCAGCCGCACGATGTAAAAGCAGTCACGCCAGCGGTACCGGGAAGCACGTCTCCTGAGCTGCGTGGCATCTCATCAACCGGCCCGTCCGGTTCATCCGAAACCCTTGCCGAAGCAGGAAAGGCAGCATATCCCGGCTCGGCAACATCCCTGCCATCGTTTGGTGATTTGTTTTCTTTTCCCGGAGTGCCCGGCGTGCAGTCCGCTCCTGGCACTTTAGCATTTCCTTCTTCACCCTCGGCACTCCCATCCACGGAAGCGGACCTGCATAAGGCCAGTCCGCTTCCGAGCGTTCCTACGTCAAGCAATGTTGCGGGTACCTTGGTCGCTCCTCAAGGAACGCAAAAGCCTACCGAAACAACATCTGCACCTTCGGGACTTGACGCGAATGAGTTTCGACCCGACCTCGTGCCGCAAGATCTCGGAGTCGGTAAGCGTCCACTTGACGCCATGCTCATCCGCCGCGATTTTCCAATTCTTGAAGAGCGGGTGCATGGCCGCCCGTTGATTTGGCTCGACAATGCCGCGACTACGCAAAAACCCAATGCTGTAATCGATCGTATTTCGGATTTTTATCGACACGAAAACTCCAATATCCATCGCGCTGCTCACGAACTTGCGGCACGCGCGACCGATGCTTACGAAAGCGCACGAGAGAAGACTCGGCGCTTCCTGAACGCATCATCAACCCGCGAAATCATTTTCGTGCGCGGTGCAACGGAAGGCATCAATCTTATTGCCCAAGCGTGGGGACGGCGCAATGTTCGCGAGGGCGATGAAATCGTCATTACCTGGCTCGAACATCACGCCAATATTGTTCCCTGGCAGATGCTTTGTTCGGAAAAGGGCGCTCGCCTGCGTGTGGCTCCGGTGAATGATCGCGGTGAAATCATTCTCGAAGAGTATGAAAAATTGCTTGGTCCGCGCACTCGCATGGTGGCCTTTACTCAAGTGTCGAATGCGCTTGGCACGATCGTGCCGGCGCGCGAGATGATTGAGATTGCACACCGTTACGGCGCTTGTGTGCTGCTCGACGGTGCACAGGCTGTTTCCCACATGCCGGTGGATGTGCAAACTCTCGGTTGCGATTTCTATGTCTTCTCTGGGCACAAAGTTTTTGGACCCACGGGAATCGGCGTAGTTTGCGGAAAACTTGATGTGCTCGACGGTATGCCGCCATGGCAGGGCGGAGGCAACATGATCGCCGACGTTACCTTTGAGAGAACTACGTATCAGGGATCACCGGAACGCTTCGAGGCGGGCACCGGCAACATCGCCGATGCGGTTGGTCTTGGAGCTGCAATCGACTATGTGAGCGAAATCGGAATGGAAAACATCGCCGCCTACGAGCATGATCTACTGAATTATGGAACGGCGAAACTGCTGACGGTACCCGGCTTGCGCTTGATCGGTACAGCACGCGAAAAAGCCGGCGTGATGTCTTTCGTTCTCGATGACGTTCGCACGGAAGATGTTGGAGTCGCGCTCAACCAGGAGGGCATCGCGGTGCGCTCCGGCCACCACTGTGCGCAGCCCATCTTGCGCCGCATGGGAGTCGAGAGCACGGTTCGTCCGTCGCTGGCGTTTTACAACACCTGTGAAGATATCGATGCGCTAGTCGCCGCGCTCTTGCGCCTTCAGGCGGGCAGGGGACACCGCAAACTGTAATTTGAGCGGGAGCGAGAAAATGTGACATCTCGTTCCCGCGATATTTTAGATCTGGTAATCATTATCCTTCATAATCCTCTGAAGGGATGCGGACAGCGGCTCAGCAGCCGAATAGATGATCCTCGTGCACCCAAATCACGCTAACCTCCGAAATCAGGCGGTTACGTTTTGGAGGGTCGTGAGCGTAACAAATTTCACCACTTGAGAATATTCGCCGCGATCACCGTGGAGACTTCCCGGCGGGAGTGAGTGATTTGAGATAGCTGACAATCTGCCAGCGTTGCGGTTCCGGCAACTTGGACCACACTGGCATGCCGCGGCGGACGACCCCGTTCGTGAGTATCCAGAAAAGGGTTCCAGGCGTCACTCGTTGCACTTGCTCGGCCAACAGGCTTGGCGCTCTTCGTCCACCTTCGGCCATATCACCGTGGCACTCGGCACAATGCAAGACAAAGAGTTTTCCGCCTGCAACAGCGGCGTCGGGGTCCTTCTCCAACGGATTGCGTCGAGCGACCGCCTTCTTGGGAGCTTTCTCTAGTTCCGCATAAATGGAATCGTTCTTCGTTTCAGGTGTGGAGTCTTCCTTTTGCCTGGCGGCGAGCGGAATAGCCACTATCACGAGGATACTGGCATATTGCAAACCAACTTGCATCTTCGTTTTGAATTTCGCAGTCGCGGTTGTTGGAATCATGGCTGGTGGCCTCCGAACAGGCGCTTCATCGCTCCGCCGAAGCCAGAGAACTCGCGCGATACTCCCCATCGCAGCAGGAAACAATGGCTGTTGTCGTTTAGGCCGAAACCCGGCGATAAGCGCAGGGTCCAGTCCGAAGGCAAGTTCCAGGCAATTACTGGCGCAACGTACTGGGAGGTATCGCGCAAGCCAAAGCTGTGGCGATCGCCGAGGCCGCCGTACATTTCAACTCCCGCGATAAAATTTTCACGGCAGAGATTGCACCGGTTCGTAGTGGCTTTGAGAGCCAACCAGCGGCTTGCCCCGATGGCATAGCCGAATTCCCAGGGATTGCCCCCGGTAAGATTTTTTGTGGCGATGGTGTTTTCGGCTATGTTCCAACCCTTGAAGGTACTGGAAAGCAAGAGCTTGGACTCCAATTCGTGATCGTGTTCGTTGCGGGCGAGCGCGTTGGGAATGGCGTAATCGGCTTCGACGTCGTGGCCTTCGACTTCTTTTAGAATCTTATCGGCGCCGCTGGTTTGCTCGTATTCGACGTAGAGTACCGGATTGATGAAATGTTCACGCTGGAGCAGACGAAAACGGTTCTCGCAGCGAAAGCCGGTGAAGAGGGTGCTGTCATCGAAAGTGCTCTGACCGTCGAAATACAGTTCTGTAGTCCACCAGGCCGTGGCGCCGTACTCGAACTCGGTCCAGAAAGCAAGAAAGTCATTGCCACCACGCTGCGTGCCGAAGGTTGAAAAGTATTCCACCTCAAGGCTACCGGGCTCCTCAAGATAATGGTCGTAGGTCACAATGTAGGGACTTTCTTGCGCTCGCGCAGGCAGGGACAACCCGGCCAAAACGAGTCCGCTGACGAAAATGGAAAGGCACCAATCGCGGCGCCATCTCGGGAGTGGCCGAATGGGTGGCGATTGTTCATGGAATCTGGTGGAGTTCATGCGAACAGTTTGATTTCCCTTTCTGACGGAACCTGCGGCGGCGCCGTCAGCTCTGAACCGGCACAATCGTTTTAAAGATGCGACCCGATCGCAACTAGGAACTATAATTACTTCCCGGCGTCGCCTGCTCTCGGTTCGAGCTGGTGCCCAGGATATTTTTAGTTGCAACTGAGTCGCATCTGAAGTACATTCATCATACTGCCGGATGGGTCTCGCTGGCGTCAAGCGTTAGCGCAAGATTTCGTCGCAGTGCGATTGCGACCAGTTGCGACAATTGAGGAGCTATCCCACATGCCACTGCCCCAAACTGAAATGCCCGGTCGGCTGCAGGCACATTTTGCCGATCGCGGAATTCGCATGACTCAGCAGCGCCGGGCCATCCTGCGCGTGATGGAGACAGCGAACAAACACCTGGATGCGGTCCAACTCTTACGCAGGGCGCAGAAGCTGGATGCCAGCGTCGATCGCAGTACGGTTTACCGAACGCTGCAACTCCTCAAGCGCCACGGCCTGATCGACGAACTCGACCTGATGCACATCCACGGCGAAGGGCATTACTATGAGCGCAAGCTGAACCGGGACCATATCCACATGGCTTGCCTGCGTTGCGGAAAGATTATGGAGTTTGTAAGCGATATTTTCGAGAAACTGAAGAGTCAGGTGGAGAAAGACTGCCGATTCCGAATCGTGGTGTCGCGGCTGGAAATAGGCGGATACTGCCCGACGTGTTCCAAGTAGTTCTGTTGCAATTCAGGTCCTCGTTCGACGGAACCGTTCCCGGCATCAATTCTGCCGCAACTCGCCTCGAATCCCCGTGGACTCGCGTTGCGCAGTCTCCGCACGCGTGCTGAACAAAGCAGGAATCCGCAAGGAAGGGCTTTTGGTCAAGAACCTCAAGATTCAGGGAAAATCGAAAAGCAGCTTTCTTTACGCGATCCCAGGCCCAGCATCGACTCATTTTCCCGCTGACGCCGAACTCACAAACTCTTCGTCGTCATCATCGTTTGGGTCGAGGCGTGCGCTCTCATTAAGATACTTCTTCATACATCGCACGCAAGGCGTGTAACCTTCGCGACGCGCTTCGCTCACCGTCATCGTCCGCAAATGTGCTTTGTCATGGAGCAATGGGCACCCGGAACCCGCATGAAAAAGTTTCCCATCCACCGCAACTACTACCATCATTTCCGGCGAAACACCGGTACCGGGTTGGGCATGTTCTGAACGGAGTTGGGGGCTGACGAATGCCGACGAATCTCCAATTTCGAAACTCCCGACGATCAACAGCGCCGCCGCCACGGCGACCATCCAACCAAACGCCGTTCCTCGCTGGCGCGGCATATTCTGCTCGATCCTTTTATGCAGCCGCTGGCTGAATCCCTGAGGTGGTTCGAACATACTGTCCTCCCCGTAGAGGCCCATCAAGTTGCGAGTGCCCTCAAGTACCGCTCCGCATTTCTTGCACCCACGAAGGTGCTCATCCATGGCGGCCCGCAAGTCCGGGGCGACTTCGCCGTCGAGATAATTCGAAATCTCGCGCCATACCTGTTCGCAGGTCACTACCATGGCTTGCTCCCCTTTGCGAATGACAACTTGCTGCTCCAGTTGCCGCCGAGCCCTGGAGCCAGCAGGTCGCGCAGCATCAAGCGCGCGCGTAGCAACCGCGTTTTGACGGAGGCCGTGGAAACTCCGAGAGCCTTCGCAGTTTCTTCAATACTCAGATGTTGCATGTCGCGCAGCACGAAGACTTCGCGGTACTTCTGCCCAAGAGATGCCAACGCCTCTGCCAGCTTCTCCCGTACCTCGCTCCGTTCCAAAATCTCCGATGGAATCTCACGCCAATCGGCGAAATCGCGAGGCACGTAGTTGCCTTCATCGTCCTGGTGATCCACGATCGGCTGCATAATTTCGACGTGATCTTTCCTTCGTCGCATGCGTGCTTCATTCACTGTGATCTGAATCAGCCAGGTGCTGAAGCGTGCCTCCGCCCGGAATTGTCGAATGTGTTTGAAAGCTTTGAGCACCGCCTCTTGAGCCACATCTTCCGCATCCGCTTCGTTCCGCAGAATCGCAAATGCCGTCGAATACACGCGTCGCTCGTAAGGTTGAATCAAGTCGTAGAAAAGCTCGTGCTCGCCGTCCCGGATGCGCCGGATCAGGGTTTCTTCATTAAGCCCTTCAGCTCGATTCTCCAGTGATATCGCCTCTTCCGGCATTACTCCCCACTGTAATACTGAAATTACGACTTCCACGCGACAACTACTTGGACAAGTATTCAGGGTCTTTCTTCCATCCCGTAAGCATGGAAACAAAGTTATTCCAACCGTGCAGGACAACCATCACGAGGTGGCCGAAGACGAAAGCCAGGATTGCCCACATGATCAGGAAATGCCACAACCGCGCCCAGTGGAAACCCCCCATCATCCACGCCAACCAGGAAAACTGTACCGGTTTCCATACGGCGAAACCTGTCAGCACCGACAGCGCGCCCAATCCGATTGCCGATGTGTACGCGTGCTTCTGTAAAGGGTTGTAGGCTTCTCTTACCGGTGGCTTGGGGCCGAAGAAAAAGTAGTAGCGAACCATCGGCCACACTCCGGGCAGGTCTCGCCGCACAAAAAGAATCTGCTTATAGTTGCCGCTGAAGATCTGATAGCCGATGTACACCAGTCCGGTCGCGAGATAGATCCACATGAACGTCAGATGCCACTGCAGGGCGCCACCAAGCCAGCCGCCAATGGCAAATGTCTCCGGCCAGTTGATCAAGTCTTTCTGCGGGATTTTTGCGCCGAAACTTGGAAAGGCTCGAAAGATTTGGAGTCCGCTGCCAATCATCACAAACAAGGCCACAGCGTTCACCCAATGGCAAAGGCGAATGATAAACGGATGCTCGTATACCGCTTCGGTGACTTCTCCAGTCTTCGCGTCCTCGATTGCAATCGCTTGCGTCGACATGTGCCCTCCTTCGAACTGCTACAGCCCATAAAAGTACGAGTAGCCTTGATCTTCCCAATAGCCCACTTTTTGCACAACGTTGGTCACTTTCATACCGGTTAGATATTTGGCCTGCTTGTAGCCGACTTTAGTTGGGATGGTCAGGCGTAAGGGCGCGCCGTGCTCGCGAGTCAATGGCTGGCCGTACATTTCGTAGCACAACATGGTCTGCGGATGCAGAGCCGTCTCCATGTCGAGCGTCTCGTAATAATCGTCGGCGCACTCGACGTAAACGAAGCGGCTAGTCGTATCGGCGCCAATCATCTTCAAGAAATCGGAAAGACGCACGCCACCAAAATTGCCGATCACGTCCCAACCTTCCACGCAAACATGCCGCGTGTTCTGGTGAAACTTCGGCAAAGTCTGAATCTGGGCCAGTGTGTAATCACCGGAGTTTCGCACCGCGCCTGTGACCGTGAGATTCCATTTATCGAAATCAACTCCGGGATCCGCGACGTCGTAGCCATTGATAGGAAACTTATTGAAGGGAGTAAGTTCGGAGTCCGCAAACGTAGGCGCCAGGTGGCCTGTACGAAACATCTTGGCCGAGGCCCAGTCGCTGAAGCTTAGTCCCACCTTCAAGAGCGGCTTCTGCAACGCCGGAATCGCGAATGCACCCAGCGCAAGGACCGGCGTGAGTTTCAACAATTCGCGCCGGCTGATGCGCTTGAATTGTTTGTCGGTTATTTGCGTTTTCATGAGCGCTCCTCTATCCCAACTCGACGGAAATTGGATTCGCGAGTCAACGAAAAGTTGCAAGCGAAGCGGCAAGCAAATCCCGCCGACAAGACGACCTTAGCACGATCGCACATGCGGTTGTTGCAACCACAAAATGTCGTATTAACAGCCACGTGACTGTGTCACCCTCCTTGTTGATTTAAGTTACCGTAGCTGGAGCCGGACGAGCCTCGAGGCGGTAGATGCAGAGCATCGGTTTTGTTGTCTTCCGGTTGGTTTCTCTGCGTTATAATCCACGCTCGGAATTACAGACCTGGCGGGTCGTCTTCTACTTGCTCGACGGGTGGAATTCTGTCCGCCTTCCCTACATTGACGCTATTCAATGGTACTGCACACGTTCAGGTTGCATCTGGAAACCTGCCGGAGAATTGGACAGCTTGGGGCGCAAATGATGGAAAGTCTTTCGGAGCGGCAGTTGGTCACGCGCCTTCTAAAGGAGTGGAGCGGCGGGAACAAAGCGGCGCTTGACGAACTTATGCCGCTCGTTTACCAGCAACTTCGCAAGCTGGCGTCAATATGCTTGAATGCCGAGCGTCCCGACCACACTCTGCGTGCTACCGCTCTGGTCCATGAGGCCTACATACGGCTGGTGGATGCGGACGTGGCCTGGCAAGATAGAGTTCACTTCTTTGCGGTCTGCGCCCGTCTGTTGCGCCGCATCCTCGTGGACCATGCGAGAATCCATCACCGGCAGAAACGCGGTGGCGGCGCGGAAACGATTTCGCTGGACGATGCCGTGATAATCGGCCCGCAAACCGCCGCTGAAATCGTGGCGCTGGATGAGGCCTTGCAGCGTCTTGCGGCGCACGATCGGCGGAAGAGCGAGATCGTCGAGTTGCTTTGCTTCGGCGGGCTCACCTATGACGAAGCCGCGGCCGCGCTCAAAATCTCTCCCGCCACCATCGACCGCGAGATGAGAATGGCCAAAGCCTGGTTGCACCGCGAACTCACCCAAGACTCAGCTTGAGCCCAGGAGCGCGCAAGAATGGCAACGTCTCCACCATCCGATCGGTGGGTGCGCATCGAGTATCTCTTCTACGCGGCTCTCGAACAGGAGCCGGACAGCCGAAGCGCGTTCCTTGACCAAGCGTGTCAAGACGATGCCGAGTTACGAAAGGAAGTGGAATCCCTGCTCCAGTCGGACGGCCACACCATGGGTTTTCTCCGAAACCCCGTGCTGGACGCGGCGCAACAGATTGCTGCGAGAAAAGAAGAGCTTTCTGGCAAGCGCATCGGTGCTTACCAGTTGTTGCGGCTGCTGGGCGAAGGCGGAATGGGAAAGGTCTATCTAGCCGCCAGAGCCGACGATCTCTATCAGAAAGAAGTCGCCATTAAGACCGTGCAAGGCGGGCTCGGACAAAACCGGGCGATGCTGCTGCGCTTTCGCAGCGAGCGGCAGATCCTGGCGAATCTCGATCACCCCGGCATCGCGCGTCTTCTGGACGGTGGAATCACCGACGACGGCTTGCCGTATTTGGTGATGGAGTATGTGAATGGCATTCGGGTCGACGATTATTGCAGGATCAACAAGCTCACCACGGAACAACGGTTGCATCTGTTCTGCGCAGTGTGCGAGGCCGTCGAGTATGCGCACAAGAATCTAGTCGTTCATCGCGACATCAAGCCGGCCAACATTCTGGTTACTGCGGAAGGCGTTCCCAAGCTGTTGGATTTCGGCATCGCCAAGTTACTCGACCCGGAGGCCGGACAAATCGCGCAGACGCGGACCACCGAACGGATGATGACACCTGAGTACGGCAGCCCCGAGCAGGTGCGCGGCGATCAGGTGACCACTTCCACCGACGTCTATGCATTGGGTGTCTTGCTTTATGAACTGCTGGCCGGCAAGCGCCCTTTCCAGTTGGACACGACCAGTCCTTTCGAGATGGCAAGGATTATCTGCGAGCAAGATCCGCAACCGCCGAGCGTGGTGAGCGCCGCGAATCGTGAACTTGCCCCGTCTGACGCCGCACGAACCGTCAGCGGCGATCTGGACAACATTGTGCTGATGGCCATGCGCAAGGAGCCGGCGCGCCGGTATGTTTCCGTATCCGCGCTCGCTGGCGATGTGAAAGCTTATCTCAACGGCTATCCAGTCCAAGCTCGCACCGACACTTGGAAATATCGCTCGAGCAAGTTCGTCCGTCGGCATAAAGCGGCTGTCACAGCCGCAGCCGTTGTCACCCTCGCGTTGATTGGTTTCAGCATTGGCATGGGATTGCTGGCGAAGCGTGCTAACAGAGAACGACTGGCTGCCCAACGAGAGGCGCAATTTCTTAAAGGCATTTTTGAAGCGGCCACGCCGGATCGCACTCATGGACAGGCGATCACGCCGCGCGAGTTGCTCGACCAGGGCGTCAAACGCGTGGACCGCGAACTGGCCGACGATCCTGAGTTACAGGGCACACTGCTGGACACAATCGGTCAGGCTTATTCCACGCTAGGAGTGTACGACCAAGCCGAACTCCTGCTGGAACGCGCCTACGCGCTGCGAAGTAAAACGTTGGGTGACGGGAACACGGATGTCGCCGACACTCTGTTTAAGCTGGCGGTATCGATCCGGCAGCAGGGCCAGTACAAGAAGGCGGAACCGTTTTACCGGAAGTCGCTCGCCATTCGCGAGCGGAATCTCGGCGAACATAATACCGCCGTCGCCGAGAGTCTTTCTCAGCTCGGCGAATGCCTTTATCTGGAGAATCGGGATGACGATGCCGAGCCTTTATTGCGCCGGGCGGTAGCTCTCGACAGAGAACTCAGCAGCGATTCCATCTCGCGACAATATCTGGCTCTGTTGCTGAAGCGCAAAGGCGATTATCCGGAGGCTCTGCAGTTGCTGCGCGAGCAAGTCGACTATTACCGGCAACACGTTGGAATGGATAACGCGGAGTATGCCCTTAGCCTGCACAACCTGGGCGGCACATTGATTGATGCGGGCGATCTCACGGGAGCGGAAGCAACCGAACGCCAGGTTCTCGAGGTGCAACGTAAGATTCTCGGCAACAATCATCCCGATCTCGCGTATCCGTTGAATAATCTGGGAAATTTGCTGCTGTTGAAAGGTGACTGGCAAGGGGCGGAGCCTTTGTTTCGGGAAAGCATGGAAATTAGACGAAGCGCAGTCGGAGAAAAGAGTCCTTTGTTCGGACTCGCGCTCAACAATTGGGGACGCTTATTGCAGGAAAAAGGCGACTATGAGGGCGCGGAAAAAGCATTCAAACAGGCGCTCGAAAACATTGTGAAGGCCAACGGACCGGCAGACTGGTTGACCGCCCGAGCGACCGCCAGTTTGGGAGTATTGCAATTCGATCGCGGAGATTACGCGGGCGCCGAGCGCTATGCGCGCCAGGTACTCGACATCGCGCACAAACTGGGCGGCGACAAGAATCCTCAGGCAGTGGCTGCGCTCATCGACCTTGCCAATGCAAGAACCTTTCAAGGCGATGCGGCGAGTGCGGAACCGTTGTTGCGCCAGGCGCTGGCCCTTCGCAAGAAAGAGTCTTTACCCGGACATCCGAATGTTATAGCGGCAGAGGTCCGTTTGGGAGACGTGCTCACGGCCGAAGGCAAAGCAGCGGAAGCTGAACCGTTGCTGCGCGAGGCCGTCCTGTCCGCGCAGTCCGCACCATTTCCGTTGTTTCCCTGGCAGCTTGCCGAGGCGCAGAGTACGCTCGGGACCTGCCTGGTTGCACTCGGCCGCGCGGCTGAAGGGCAGCAGTTGCTGAAAACGAGTCAGGCTGATCTCCAGAAAGATCCGCGGCCAGCTTTTCGCAAGCAGCGGAGGCTATCGGTGCACTAACGTCTAACCGCGAGCCGCACCTTCGCGGAATAGAAAACGGCGGACAAGATTGCCTGTCCGCCATTTGCGAAAACACAGCCACGTCAAGAACCGATTGCTAGTTGATGGTGTGCAATAGGCTTCCGGTCTTGCTGTAGACCGCGACCGAGTTGCTGGACCCGCTGGAGAGGTAGACGCGCCCGCGGACGCTGTCGACGGCGATGCCAGCGGGAGTGAACGACACCTGGAAGAGCTTAGTTGGGCTAGCGTTGATCACGGCGTATACGCTGCCATCTGAGGTGGCCACGTATTCGATGCCCGCGGCGGTCGTCAACGCAACGCCGTCATACGCTGGATAAGAGTTAGTATCGACGGCACCGCTGATCAAAGCTGGAACCGCCGGCGTCACGTAGATATTGCCATTGCTTCCGAAGGAAAGAACGTTTGCTTGCGCAACCGTGATTCCATTGACCGGCGGGGCCGGCGTAATGGTTTGTACCAGCGTGGCTGGCGTGCTGTAGGCCGTCGTCGAGGCATAGACGGTAATATTCGGAGTGCTATTGTTGGCATTCAGGACCCAGATGTTGTCGAGCCCATCAATCGCGAGTGCGATGGGTTCAACGACACCATTCGTGATCGTAGCGACTGAGTTGAACACACCGTTGGTGAATTCGGCGATGTATCCGTTTCCGGTTTGATAGGAGTAAGAGTTGGCGACCCACAGGTTACCCTGAGAATCAAAGGCGACACCCGTGGGATCGAGGATGGCATTGACAATGGTGCGGTTTGTCAATTGCTTATAAGCGGGGCCGAAGGCCAGAATATTGCCGATGCCGGCGTTGCCGCCTTGTTTATTGGCGACCCAGAGGTTGCCCTTGGCATCGACGGCCAGGCCGCGAGGGTTGACCAGAGGATTGGCGGCGAAGCTGGACGATGCGAAAGCGGCAAGGCACAGCAGGATAGAGGCAATAAGAGCGAAGCTTTTCGTGCGTTTCATGGTACGTCTCCTTTTAAGTTGGTTTGAATTGGGTGTTTCTACTGCTCACTTCTAAAGCGCGATTTCGGGGGAGATTCCCTCACGAAACGGAGTGAGACGAGAATTGTTTCGGGAAGAAAAGCTGGCGGACAGGATCCGTCTAGCAGCGCCCTGTACTGCGGAGGCAGGCATTCGACGGGTGGCGTAGGTGTGCGGCCGGGAAACGGTGAGATCAGTTGGGGTACCGCTAACCAAAAAGTAAACCAACATTTCCCGCGCCCAGTGGTGCAAAATAAGTCTGTGAATAGGTTTTTAGGAGTAAGGAATAGAACTCGCATCGGCCTGGTTTTGGCCGCCCTATTCATTCTGGCTATTGCTGTCCATGCCCAGCAACTTTCCAAGCGCTTAATCCTGAAAGACGGTTCCTATCAACTCGCTACCAAGTGGGAAGTCAAGGGCGACCGCGTCCGCTACCTGAGCGCGGAGCGCGATGAATGGGAGGAAGTGCCCAATTCGCTGGTGGATTGGCCAGCTACGGACAAATTCGAGAAGGATCGCGCCGCGGGAGTTCCTACCCCGGAAGCGGTCGAACTCGACAAGGAAGTCGAAGCCGAACGCCGCGCGGACGAGGCTAAGACTCCGCAGGCCGCACCCGGCCTGCATTTGCCCGAGGACGGCGGAATGTTCTTGCTCGATACTTTCCAGACTCAGCCGCAACTCGTTCTGCTGCAGCAGAACACCGGTGAAGTCAATCGCAACACGAAGATAAATATTCTGCGTTCTGCGATCAACCCCATCGCCAGCGGCAAGCAGACCATTGAACTCGATGGTCTGCACGCCAGCGTACAGGCGCACGCGACGCTGCCTGCAATTTATATCAACTTCGATCAGGATCAGGGTTCGAATGCCAGTTCGCAGCAAAGACCGCAACAGCCGCAGCAACCGGAACAGCCGTGGGATCGTTACCACATAGTTCGCGTCCAGGTTAAGAAGGGCAAACGGATTATTGGAGATATAAAAATTAGTCCGTTGGGAAAAGCCACGCAGGAACAGAATTTGGTCCAAACCACCTCGCTCAAGCTGACCGGAGGCTGGATCAAGATCACGCCGATGAATGCGCTTGAACCGGGAGAGTACGCGGTCGTCGAGATGCTGGGCAAGGAAGGAATGAATACCTACGTCTGGGATTTCGGGGTGAATCCGGCGGCTCCGGCAAATGCCAACGCGTTGATGCCCGAAGCGCCAGTGGCGCAGCCGGGCAAGCCGAAGTAATCCTCAAGTGTAGACGCGGACCAGGACGCCCGCGCCTACATTGCTTCTTGCTGAATCTTGCTCCACGCCCGTTCGACATGGCGTTCCATTGTGTTGGTTTGTCCGACGCAAAATCGTAGCGTGAACCGATCGTTGAGGCGCGTGTGGGTCAGGTAAAGTTCCCCGCTTCGATTTAGTCTGTCCATTAGCTTTTGATTTATTTCGTCCCCACCCTTGTGACGGAAGCAGACCAGGTTGAGCGGTGCAGGCGCAGCTATTTCGAAACGAGGATCGCCCCCCACCCAGCCTGCGAACTTCTGAGCAAGTTCAACGTGGCGCCGAATGTGATATTGCAAGCCTTCGATGCCATAGTGCCGAATTACAAACCAAAGCTTCAGAGCTCGAAAGCGGCGTCCGAGCGGAATCTGCCAGTCGCGATAGTCAAACACTGCACCCGATTCCGTGGCCTTGTTGCGCAAGTATTCGGGCAGAATGCTTAGGGTCTGAATGAGAGCCTTGCGATCGGCGACGTAGAAACAGTTGCAGTCGAAATTGGTGAACATCCACTTGTGCGGATTGAAAGTGTAAGTGTCAGCCAGTTCGACTCCACGATGAGTATGCCGAAACTCGGGACACAGCGCGGCCGTTCCCGACATGGCAGCATCGACGTGAAACCACAGATTGTTTTCCCGGCAAATGCGGCCAATTTCGGGCAGCGGATCAATTGCGTTCGAAGAAGTTGTGCCAATCGTCGCGCAAACGAAGCAGGGAAGAAGCCCCGCGTCGCGATCGCTTTTGATTTGCCGCGCCAGCGCGTCCGGGCGCATGGCGAAGTTCTCATCGACATCGATGAGGCGTAAATTGTTCAGGCCAAGTCCGGCGATCTGAACATCTTTTTCGATGGAAGAGTGCGCTTGCGAGGACGTATACGCGACCAGCTTTCCGTCACAGCCTCGCTTGTTGGTGGCGAAATTAGTGGCGCGTTCTCGCGCAGCCAGCAAGGCGCACAGCGAAGCGCTCGACGCCGTGTCCTGGATCACGCCGCCTCCAGTGCTTGTGGAAAGAAACTTTTGCGGCAAATCGAGCATTCCTACCAGCCAATCGAGGACATGGGTTTCCAATTCCGTGCAGGCGGGACTGGTCGCCCAAAGCATCCCTTGCACTCCCAGTCCCGAGGAAAGCAAATCGCCAAGAATCGCGGGCCCCGATGCGTTGGCGGGAAAGAAGGCGAAGAAATTCGGTGACTGCCAGTGCGTTATGCCTGGAAGAATCAGCTTTTCGACATCTCCAAGGATCGCGTCGAAAGATTCGCCTTTCGACGGAGGATTGGACGGCAATGAAGCCCGAATCTGACCCGGCTCCGCTCGAGACAGCACCGGATACGATTCAATCCGCGCAGCGTAGTCCGCGATCCAGTCCACGACCGCATAGCCATGCTTGCGGAATTCCTCGGGAGTCATGTGAAATGTTTTTTCGTCAGCCATTCGGTCTCCGAATTCTTAAACTACTCGCGATCACTTGGTGAACTCCCTGTCCTTTGTGGTTAATGCTTGGCGTTACGAAAGCTGTCCGTAATAGACAAGCGTATTGTAGTCAAGCGATACACGATCGTTAACCTGATGCTCGTCGAAGATCCGCCGTAGTTCTCGCAACATGGGTTCATAGTTTTCGTCTTCCGACGTTGGCGTGTACGAGGAAGACAAGAGTCGGCCTTCAAGGCCTGCGTAGTCGACTTCCTGACGCATTTCCAGTGCGCTCGACCGAAATGGCGATGGCGAGAAGAACTCGGCGATCTCAGCCGTGGTGCGCTCGTGTCGTACTTCCTGATAGTCCGTCCCGTACGTCAATAACAACTGCTCGTAGTCGCGAAGAAAAGGAGTTGAATCGGTGCGGCGCTCGTTCCACAAAAGCACGCACCAACCGCCAGGTTTGAGGATGCGGATAAATTCTCGCCGAGCGTTTTCGCGATTAAACCAGTGCGCCGCCTGTGCGGCGGTCACGAGATCGATAATGTGTCCTGGAAGCGTTGTCGCTTCCGCCGTTCCGGCGACGCTGGTGAAGCGCGGATATTTATGCAGGAACGCCTCGCCAGCTTGCCGCATTTCAGCATTGGGTTCCACGCCGAACACGCGATTACCATTCTCAAGCAGAATCTGCGTGAAGATGCCTGTGCCAGAGGCGATGTCCGCGATCATGGATTCGGTCGTGAGCCCGCATTCCTTCTTCAGGAGATCAAGAACTTCACGCGGATACCCCGGGCGGTAGCGCACATAATTGTCGACTCGAGAAGAGAAACGTTGCGTAGCATTCTGGACTGGCATGCTTCCAGTTTATCGCTTTCGTGGCTGCTGTTTGCGGGGAACATCAGCGCCACACGGCAACGCGCATCACATCGAAGTGATGATCGTAGGTCCACACTTCTAGCCCTAGCCTGCCGGCCAGGGTAGCCACGAGGGCATCGAACAGAGTGATGGATTGGTCTTTCAAAGATTGCACTCTGAGAACCGCGTGCCGATAGTCTTCCGCGCTGGGATTGACGAGAGCGGCGCCGGCCATGTCGTCCAGCCAGTGCAAAGCAGCGTTTTCGCCCAGTCGAAACAATACCAGCGTGTAGGCCTCGAGTAACGTTGGATAGGCGACTATAACCTCATGGTTCTCGTCGGCAAGCTTGCGCAGTTCTCGGCGGGCACGCTTGTGGTGGGCGTCATCTGGATCGGCGGCCGCGTACAGCGGCCCAGTGTCGGCCAGCACTGCCGGTCTCACTTGTGGGTCTCGGCCAGATAACGGTCGTGCTGCTGACTGACGTCAGAACGTCCGCTTCCGCTGCCTGCTGGCGTGATCACGAGCGTTCGCCGCGTTCGTAAGAATCCTCGCTCGCCTAGGTACTGCCGCAAGGCCGCTTGCACCACGGTGGTCAGCGACGGAGGAGCTTCTTGAGACGCGAGATACCTCTCCATCGCCTTAGCCAAATCGTCAGGAAAAGTCATGGTTGCGCGCTTCATGACCTAATTGTATCACCATGTGGTGCGAATGGTGAACATGGTGAAAACAACTGCTAATAATTTGCCCGACAGAGCGTGCCCAAACCTGTGCTCGGCGCCCAGAATTGAAGGCCCTTGGCTAACGTCTTTGCTCTCTTGCCGACGAATTCAAGGCGCTGCATCTGCCGGCGTTGACGACTGCGAGCGTGCGCGGATCATGTACACTGGCGTGTTTCACGATGAAACCCATGACCTTTCGAATTGGCTCTGGTTTGTTGTGCAGCCTGCTAATGTTGGGTGTTCCCCAAACTCAAACCGCCCAGGGATCCCAGAAGTCCGCTCCGGAAATATTCGGGTTTCGGAATGCGGCCATCGAAACCGAACAAGAGGCGCGCTTTCTCGCCGTGCCAGACCCGAAACTTGCGGAACAACATCTGCGCGTCCTGACTCAGGCTCCGCATGTTGCGGGGTCGCCCGAGGACAAAGCCACCGCGGATTACGTTGCGCGAAAATTTCGCGAGGCCGGGCTGGATACTGAGACGGTTGAATACCGCGTCTGGATGAACTATCCCGCGGAGATCAGTGTGGACGTGACCGCGCCCGCCGACGTTCACATGCACGGACCGACGCGCGAACACGTTGAAGGAGACTCGCTCGCCGACGATCCGCGAGTCATCATGCCATTCAATGCGATGTCGCCATCGGGAGACGCCGAAGCGGAAGTGGTCTATGCCAACTACGGTACGCCTGAGGATTTCAAAAAGCTCGAACAGTTGAAAGTGGATGTGCGCCACAAGATCGTGCTGGTACGCTACGGGCAAAACTTTCGCGGGGTAAAAGCCTTTCTCGCTCAGGAGCGCGGCGCAGCGGGCCTGATCATCTATTCCGATCCCGCCGACGACGGCTGGCGGCGCGGCGACAAATATCCCAAAGGGCCGTGGCGTCCGGATACCGGCGTCCAGCGCGGATCCATTGGTTATATGTTTGAGTTTCCCGGCGATCCCACCACGCCAGGAATCGCTTCCGTCCCCGCGCTTCCAGACGCCCAGCGCACAGCGCCTGAGCAATCCGCCCAGCTACCGAAAATCCCCACTACGCCCCTGTCGTATGCCGATGCATGGCCCATCCTTGAGCATCTCGCAGGCCCGGACTCACCGCGCGAATGGCAAGGAGCGCTGCCATTCACCTATCACCTTGGACCCGGTCCGGTAAAAGTGAAGATGCACCTCAAACAGGATTATCAATTCCGCACGATTTGGGATGTGATTGGGCGAGTGCGAGGAAGTGAAAATCCCGACGAATGGGTAGTCGCGGGAAACCACCGCGATGCCTGGGTATACGGAGCGGTGGATCCGAACAGCGGCACGGCGGCTATGCTGGAGTCCGTGCACGGTCTCGGCGAGCTGTTGAAATCAGGCTGGAGGCCGAAGCGCACGATAATTCTCGGAAGCTGGGACGGCGAAGAAGAGGGATTGATCGGCTCCACCGAATGGGGCGAGCAGCACGAGAGTGACTTGGCCGGCGCCGTGACGTATTTCAATATGGACGTCGCGGTCTCGGGACCAAAATTCGGCGCCGCTTCCGTGCCCAGCCTGAAGCAATTTCTGCGTGACGTGGCCAAAGCTGTTCCGTCCCCCAGTGGCGGAACTGTCTACGACAGCTGGCAAAAGCAAAACCAACCCGGGGCCGAGTCTGCCCAGTCGCCCACCGAAGCCATCGGCGACAGCAGGCGCATCCCTGCGGCGCAATCGAAAGCCGACGTGCCCGTGGGCGACTTGGGTAGCGGATCGGACTACACAGTCTTCTTGCAGCACCTCGGCGTACCTTCTGCTGATGTAAGTTCTACCGGTTCCTATGGCGTCTATCACTCCGCATTCGATAACTTCAACTGGTTCAAGAAATTCGGCGATCCCGATTTCGTCTACGAGCAGCAGATGGCACGGATTTTCGGCATTTCGATCATCCGTATGGCCGATGCCGATGTGCTGCCCTTCGATTACGAAGAGTATGCCAGGGAAATTTCCTCTTACATCGATTCCGCCAGAAAGAAAGTGCAACCTGAGTTCCCGGGTCAAACACTAAACTTTAACGAGCTTGCGCATGCAGCACATCATTTCGAGCAAGCCGCCGCGAAGATGCTTGTCCAGCAACAAGGTTCTCCACGTGACGCCGACAGACTCAATCGGAGCTTGCGCCAAGCTGAGCGCGCACTCTTGATACCCGAAGGACTTCCGAACCGTCCCTGGTTCCGGCACGCCATTTACGCTCCCGGCCAGTACACCGGATACGCAGCTGTGGTCATTCCGGGGATTAACGAGGCCATCGATAAGCACGACTTCCCTCGCGCCCAAGAGCAAATCGCGTCCCTCGCGGCTGCATTGAATCGCGCGGCTAAGGTACTGGAGAGTGATCGCTGATTCATAATCTGTTATTTCGAGCGCAGTGTGGCGAGTTACTATTCCTGCACGATCAAAACAGCCTCCCACGATGACTTTCCCGAACTCCGTCCCGCTGTTAAGCTTTCTCCCCATGAACCCGGCCCACGCCGTGCAACAACTTCTGAGAGCTTTGCCGTCGGCGGCGGTGGCTACGTTTCTGGCACTGTTCCCTATCGTGAACCCGTTCGGGGCAATTCCCATATTTTTTGCTCTGACGGGAGAATTCCCGCCCGCCGAGCGCAATAGCACCGCCCTGAAAACCGCGATCTACGTGATCATAATTCTGGTGGTCTTTCTATTCTTTGGACGGTTTGTGCTGATCCTCTTCGGCATTTCATTGCCGGTGCTGAGGATTGCCGGAGGACTGATCGTTGCCAACACTGCCTGGAGCATGGTCACAGGAAACAGTCGCATGACGGCAGCAGAAAGCAATGAAGCCAGCACCAAAGCGGATATCTCGCTTACTCCTATGGCTATGCCGATGTTGTCCGGTCCTGGATCGATTGGTGTCGTCATGGGCTTATCAGCGGACGCTGGAACGGTTTCTTACCTGGGCATAGTCATCGGCATCGTCGCGCTGGGTTTTGTGGTTTACTTGTTTCTCCGGCTCGGAGGCCCGTTGGTCAGACGTCTGGGACCGGGCGCTGCCGGCGCGATTAATCGTATCTTCGGCTTTCTGCTTTTGGCGATTGCGGTCCAGTTAGTCTGCGACGGTATAGCCGACTTGAAATAAACTTCTGGCCCAAAATGGACTACGCGTTGCGGGATTACGACAAAATTTCTTGACTTCGTCGGCGTTTCCGGTAAATATCGTCGCCACAACCAAATTGAGGGGGAAGCGAGGCGAGTTATGCCCGAACGCGCACCTCTCACAATGGCGAGTCCACCAAATCGGCCAATACCTCCACAGGATCCCCTTCCAGTCACATTCAAAGAAGTCCTTCAGGATGAACTGACGCAGATCGCGGAGTCTCGCCGCGCCCGCGGAGTCATCACTTCGAAACCGACCGCTGATAATCTGATTGGCTTGGCGTTTTCCGGTGGAGGCATCCGCAGTGCCACCATTAATCTCGGCATTCTTCAGGCACTGGCTGAAAACCAACTGCTGCACAAGTTCGATTATCTCTCCACCGTTTCTGGCGGTGGATACATTGGGTCCTGGTTGACCGCGCTCACTCGCAGATTCCTGGACACTCTGCCAAACTCCTCGTTTCGAGATGTCGAAAAGGCTCTCGTCCCAGGAAAGCGCGAGCCCGGTGGCCGCGAGGAACGCACTTTTCTGCGTTGGCTGCGTTTGTACAGCAACTACTTGACTCCGCACACCGGCGCGCTTTCCGGAGACACCTGGGCGATGATCAGTACGTGGCTGCGCAACGTCTTTCTGAACCAGACGGTTCTCGGATTGCTCTTCCTGAGTGTCTTTGTGTCTTGTGACGGCGTGCTGCTTGGGCTGATGAGATCGTTCCGACTGCAACCTCTTGAACTGATGATGTGCGGCGTGGTCGTGTGGTTCATTGCCTGTGTCGCTATGGCTTGGAACACAGCCGAAAAAATTCCCTCCAAGGAAATGCTGCTGACGCCATTTCAACGGGTCAAGGTGACCGTCACCGTTATCGTGCCTTTCTTTGTGGCGTGCCTGTTATTTAATTCCGCCTTATGGCATTGGAGGGATCAAGCCGGAGATTTTCGCGTGAGGACGTGGCTCGCCGTGTGGGGCGGCATCTATTTTCTTGCCTGGAGCGTAGCCGCTGTGTCGTTGCGGCTGTGGAAGGAGGAATGGCAGAAGAAAAACCCAGAGAACCGGATGCTTTCCCTCACGGCATTTCTGTTTTCTTCATTGGTCGCCGGAGCTGTCGGTGGTGCCCTGGGCTGGGGATACACCTGGTTTCTGTTAAAGATGTTGCCGCAATCCGGGGTGGCTTCTTACAGAGCGCACTGGATCGTAGGAATTTTCGGAACCGGCATTGTGATGCTGATCATGTTGCTCGCCGGCGCTGTGCACATGGGATTGGCTGGCCGCGGGTGCAGAGACCTGGTGCGCGAATGGTGGGCTCGCCTAGGCGGATATTTAATGCTCCTCACCCTGGCTTGGACGCTGCTGGCCGGATGCTGCGCTTTCGGGCCACTGCTGGTGCGGTGGGTTTTGTTCAAGCTGAAGTGGGCAAGCCTCGTTCCCGCAATTCTATGGGTCGCCCACAACTATCTGGGCGTGAAAGCGGCAAAGAGCGCTGCGACCAGCGGCAAGCCCGAGAAAGTCAAATCGCCAAACGGAGTCGATGCATCCCGGATTGTGCAGTTGTTCAAAGCGCCGAGGGTGCTGGATATGATCGCAAGGTTAGCGCCTTACGTTTTCGGGCTGGGATTGGCTTTGCTCCTGGCTACCGCGGTTCACCTCGGCTCGGGGATGTTTTTCCGACCCGCTGATACGATCGAACTATGGCGTTTGTCGCACGCAGCTGCGCCCGGAAACGACTGGCCGGCATTGTCGCAACTGTACTGGAAGGTTGAGTATTTCAGGACGTCGTGGCAATTGCTGGGCGTCGGCATCATTCTCGCGATCGCTTCGCTCTTGTTGTCGCGACGCGTGGACGTAAACGATTTCTCTTTACATCACTTTTACCGCAACCGCCTGGTCCGCTGCTATCTCGGCGCGTCGAATCCGCAGCGGACGCCGCAGCCGTTTACCGGCTTTGATCCCCACGACGATGTTCCGCTGAAAGATTTCGCCGGAAATTACCCTGGGCCGTACCCCATTCTGAACGCGGCAATCAACATAACCAGCGGCGCTGAACTTGGTTATGCCACGCGGCGCGCGAAGTCATTCGTGTTTACGCCCTTGTATTGCGGCTACGACGTGATCTTCCCAGGGCAGGGCCAGAACCGCTTCCAGTTAGACCATGCCTATGAGCTCAGCTATTCGAGAACGGAGCTGGGTCGCACCGCAGGATCGTTGACCAAGATGACTGCGGAGAAAGGCGTCGCCCTAGGCACGGCGATGGCGATTTCAGGCGCGGCCGCCAGTCCCAACATGGGCTACTTCACCTCCCCGGCGACGGGCCTGTTCATGACCCTATTCGATGTGCGCCTCGGCTGGTGGATGGGCAACTCGCGCTTTACGCCGAAGTGGGAAAGCGCCGGACCGGCCTGGGGACTCAGCTACTTGTTTTCCGAATTGGTGGCCCAAAGCGACCAGAACAAGAGCTACGTTTATTTGTCCGATGGCGGACACTTCGAAAATCTGGCAGTCTACGAATTGATCAAGCGCCATTGCCAGGTGATTGTGGCCTGCGATGCCGACTCCGACGGCCAATACGCTTGCGAGAATCTTCTGTCGCTCATTGAAAAAGCCCGGACTGACTTTGGCGCGCGCATCGAGATTGATTTTTATAAAATCCGGCCCAAGGATGGTCGTGAGAGCGAATTCAACTTTGTGGTCGGGGATATTTTTTTCGATCCTCAAAATCTCAAAGATCGCGGCAAACTGTTTTACCTGAAGGCCAGCATGCCTCTGAGAGCGACGCCGGAAGCGAGCGGCTTGATCAAGAATTTACCGTCGGACGCTGGAAAAAGAAACCGGCTTCCGGACGACGTCTGGGAATATTTCGACAAACACAAAACCTTCCCTCATCAGAGCACCGCCGACCAGTGGTTCGATGAGCTGCAATTTGAGAGCTACCGCGCGCTGGGAGAGTACATCGGCAATGCAGCAGCCAGCGAAATTGGGAAAGAGATTGCCGAGGTCCTCGAAGCTGAGGAACCCATAACTTTCATGAAATCCGCCACGGCTATTTGAGTGAGACCAGTTTCTCCACCAGCCCCGAGTAGTCTTTCTTTTCGAGGCCGTGGACTTCTTTGTTGTACTCGTCCACTTTGCTGGAATAGTTCATCGAGCAGAATTTCGGACCGCACATCGAGCAGAAGGCGGCTTCTTTGTAGTGATCGTCGGGCAGGGTTTCGTCGTGCATGGAGCGCGCTGTCTCCGGATCGAGCGACAACGCGAATTGTTTCTCCCAATCGAATTTGTACCGGGCATAGCTGAGGGCATCGTCGCGATCTTGAACACCGGGTCGATGGCGCGCTAAATCCGCCGCGTGCGCCGCGATCTTATAAGCGATGATCCCGTCTTTGACATCCTTCTCGTTGGGAAGCCCAAGATGTTCCTTAGGAGTGACGTAGCAAAGCATCGCCGCTCCATGCCATCCGATCATGGCTGCGCCAATGGCTGAGGTGATGTGGTCGTATCCCGGCGCGATGTCGGTGACGAGTGGCCCAAGCGTGTAGAAGGGCGCTTCGTAACAAAGCTCTTTTTCTTTGTCGACCTGCTCCTTGATCTTGTCGAGCGGGACATGGCCGGGGCCTTCGATCATGACCTGCACATCGTATTCCCACGCTTTCTTAGTCAGTTCGCCAAGAGTCTTCAACTCAGCGAATTGCGCTTCATCACTGGCATCGGCGATGCAGCCGGGACGCAGACCATCGCCCAGTGAAAACGAAACATCGTGCTTGGCGAAAATCTTGCAGATGTCGTCGAAGCGTTCGTAGAGAAAATTCTGTTTGTGGTGGTAAGCCATCCATTGCGCCAGAATCGCGCCGCCGCGGCTCACGATTCCCGTGATGCGCTTAGAAACCATCGGCAAATATTGGATCAGCACGCCGGCGTGAATCGTCATGTAATCCACGCCCTGCTCGGCCTGCTCTTCGATTACTTCGAGCATGACCTCGGCGTTCAGGTCTTCGATGCGTCTGACCCGCGAGATCGCTTCGTAGATGGGCACGGTACCAATGGGCACGGGCGAGTGACGCAGGATGGCTTCGCGAATCTCGTGGATGTTGCCGCCAGTCGAAAGATCCATGACCGTGTCGGCGCCGTAGTGAACTGACGTGTGCAACTTCTTGAGTTCCTCGTCGATGTTCGAAGTAACCGCGGAATTGCCGATGTTCGAATTGATTTTGCACAATGACGCTACGCCGATGCACATCGGCTCCAGTTCCGGATGATTGATGTTGGCGGGAACAATCATGCGGCCGAGCGCTACTTCGTCGCGCACCAGTTCGGCAGAGATCTTTTCACGATCAGCCACGTAGATCATTTCTTCCGTGATCAGCCCCTTGCGCGCATAGTGCATCTGAGAAAAATTGCGATCGTCATTCTCAGCTTTGCGGCGGGTAATCCACTCGGCTCGCGGCCGTGGAACGCTATGTCCGTTGTCGTTGTGAGCGTGATTGCCGTTGGCGGGACTACCGTTCGTGGGAGCCATTGCTTGTCACCTTTGATGGATTCTTGAAAAGCTGATTATACGCCACGAAATGAGGTCGAACCCCGCTCGGCAGACTCTTCTTTTTCCCGGAACCCCGGGATAATTGGGTCCGACGAGATAGCGTTCGCTTTCGCGAAGTGGAGCAGCATATCCTTTTCTTGACTTGTTCGTCCAAAGCGGAGAGCTTACAATCTCCGCTCTACATCGAAACGAGGTTCTATGCGCGCGCACCTTCTTTTGCCGGCCTTTCTGCTGCTGGGAAGCGTTGTCGCCTCCCCCCAGAGCGATTCAACCGCAAAATCTGGCCCCGGGTTCAGCATCGACAACATCGACAAGACGCTCGATCCTTGCGTTGACTTTTATCAATACGCCTGCGGCAACTGGCTGAAGACCGCGGAAATCCCGGCGGATCAAAGTTCATGGGTTAGCTTTGTCGAACTGGACGAGCGGAATCTGCTGACTCTGCGCGGCATTCTAGAAAAAGCTTCGATCAATGACCAGGGGCGAACCGCGATCGAGCAGAAGATCGGCGATTTCTACGGCTCCTGCATGGACGAAAAGACAGTAAACGCGAAAGGTCTTGAGCCGCTAAGGCCCGAGTTGGACCGGATCGCCGCGGTGCGTGACAAACTGGCGCTGATTGATGCCATTGCGCGAGTGCATCTCATGGGCGACTACGCACTGTTCAATTTCTATTCCAATTCCGATTTTCATAATGCTGACGCAGTAATTGCGTATCTCGACCAAGGTGGATTGTCGCTGCCCGACCGCGACTATTACATCAAAGACGACCCGCGGAAGTTGGACGTTCGCAAACAACTGGTCGAATATGTGACCCAGGTGTTCATCCTTGCGGGGCAATCGTCTACGCAAGCGGCCGACTCGGCACAAACGCTATTGCGGATTGAGACTGCCCTGGCCAAAGCCTCGGTAGACCGCACCGTCCGGCGCGATCCAAAGACGCGAGACCACAAGATGACGCGTGACGCAGCCAGTGCTATGGCGCCGAATTTTCATCTTGATCGCTATTTTGCGACGTCAGGTACGCCGAGTTTCTCGGAACTGAATGTCAGCGACCCGGATTTTTTCAAACAGGTGAATGGCCTCTTGCAGTCGGAATCGCTGGACAGCCTGAAGACTTACGTCAGCTGGCACCTGCTTCGCGGTGCTGCTCCGTGGCTCTCTCAGCCGTTCGTCGATGCGAACTTCAAAATGCGCCAAGCTTTGACTGGGCAAGCGGAAATCCAGCCACGCTGGAAGCGCTGCGTGCAACTAACCGACGATTCGCTGGGCGAGGCGTTGGGCCAGAAATACGTCGAGCTGACCTTCGGAGCCGACGGCAAACAACGCATGTTGAAAATGGTAGATGCGCTGGAGACATCACTGGACCAGGACATCCAGGGGTTGAGTTGGATGACGGGTGATACCAAGAAGCAAGCGAAACTCAAGCTGGAAGCGATTCGCAACAAGATTGGCTATCCTGATGCGTGGCGCGACTACAGTTCGCTGACTGTCGTTCGGGGCGATCTGTTAGGAAATTATGTGCGGGCGAACGAATTCGAGTCCAAGCGCCAGATCGCCAAGATTGGCAAGCCGCTGGACCGCAAAGAATGGGGCATGACGCCGCCCACGGTCAACGCTTACTACAGCGGCAACTACAACGAAATCGTATTTCCCGCCGGCATCCTGCAGCCGCCGTTCTTCGACAAGAACATGGACGATGCGGTGAACTTCGGAGGCATCGGACTTGTGATCGGGCATGAGTTGACCCATGGCTTCGACGATCGAGGCCGCAAGTATGATCCCCAGGGCAATCTGCGAGACTGGTGGACGGCCGAGGACGCCAAGGAATTTGAAAAGCGAGTCAGCTGCATCGCCGATGAGTACAGCAACTTCGTTGCTGTAGACGACCTCAAGCTCAATGGCCGGCTTACGCTCGGTGAAAACACTGCCGACAACGGTGGCGCGCGCGTCGCTCTAATGGCTTTGGAACACATGATCGCAGAAGATAAAACCGGAAAAGCGGCTGAGAAAGTTGATGGCTACACGCCCGAACAGCGATTTTTCCTGGGATTCGGAAGGGTGTGGTGCGAGAAACGGCGTCCCGAATTAGCGCGCAGCCAGGTGCTCACCAATAGTCACTCACCTGGAAAATGGCGCGTCAATGGCGTGGTGCAGAACATGCCCGAGTTTCAGCAGGCCTGGGGATGCAAAGCGGGACAACCCATGGTCAGCGCAAATGCCTGCCGCGTCTGGTAATGTTTGGTTGAGTTGACGCCTACTTGATAAATCCTTTACGCCGCTGCTCGCTGTAACGGCGCAGGGCGTCGTTGATGATCGGGTATGCTTCGCCCGCGGGGCGAATCTCGTCGACCTCGACCTCTTTTCCTTCCAGCTGTTTGTAATCCTGAAAGAATCTGCGCAGCATCATTAGGCGATGCCGAGGCATCTCCGAGGCCTCGCGGTAAGTGTTGAATTCAGGATCCTCGGTGGCAATCGCGATGACTTTGTGATCTTTTTTCCCTGAGTCAATCATGGTCATCAGACCGATGGCGCGCGCATGAATGATGGTCAACGGGACTACACTTTCCTGACAGAGCACCAGAACATCGAGCGGATCGTCGTCCTCGGCCAGGGTCTGGGGAAGGAATCCGTAGTTGGCGGGGTAATAAACCGCGGAGTAGAGCACGCGATCAAGTTTGATGAGCCCACTGGCTTTGTCCAATTCGTACTTCACGCTCGAGCCAAAGGGGATTTCGATCACCGTATTGAACTCGTCCGGCAAATGCTCGCCGGGCGTCACGTCATGCCAAGCATGGATCATAGGGAGTTGTCTTGAACGAATTTCAATTGTACTGCCTCTGGATGTCTTTTCGGTTCTTGACCATAAGGGATGCGAGGAATAGAGTTCGTATAGACGCGGGGTCCTCCTATGTCCAGCCAAACCAGCAGATACTTTAAATTCGGGGGCGCAACGGTGGTCATCCTCCTGGCGCTCGGATATCTGGCTTATACCGGCGTGCAGGAAAGCAAGAGTTACTACGTCACCATCAAGGAACTGCGCGGTATGGGAGACTCGGCCCACACCAAGCGCCTGCGCGTTGCCGGAAATGTTCAGCCCGGTTCGATCAAGCGCAATGGGACAAAAGTTGAGTTCGTCTTGATCGAGAACGATCAAACTCTTCAAGTTTCATACAGCGGCACTGAGCCTCCGCCCGATACTTTCAAGGACAACTCGCAGGCATTAGCCGACGGCAGTTTCGGACGCGACGGCGTCTTTCACGCCAAACAATTGCAAGCCAAGTGCGCCTCGAAGTATGCCCCGCAACAGCCAGGAGCGCCCGCTAACGGCACATCTCCAAGTGCCCCCGCGAAGAGCATGACCCAGGTTGAGACCAACGGCTCGGGCGCAATGTCAAACTAGAATCGGCTTACAAACGCGGTTTCACCGGAGCATTCGACTTCTTACGGCTGCTTGAGTATCCTCTCCAAATCGGGGAGGAGCTAGATGAGGTTTCTTCGTTTCACCGCCCTTCTTATCATTTGCGGCATCGCTGTCGCCGGCGTCGCAAAATCAGATAGCCCACAGAACTCCGCAACCAAGCCGGCCGCCAAGTCAGATGACATTCCTAAATCCATCGCGGAAAGTGTTAGCGGCACACTTCAGTTCACAGAAGGGAACTTTCTCGCCCTCGCCGAGGCCATGCCTGAGGAAAAGTATTCTTACATCCCTACAGCCGGAAAGTTCGACGATGCTCGCAGCTTTGGCGAACAGGTGAAGCACGTGGCCTGCGCTCAGTTCGCCTTCTTCAACGAATTCGAGGGCAAGAAACCACCCGATGATTGCGAAAAGGGTGGCCACGATCCGGCGAAAACCAAAGCCGAGCTTATCAAATATCTCAAGGACTCTTTCGATTATGGCAACGGTGTCCTCGCCACTCTCACGGCGCAAAATGCCCTTGACCGCGTCGAAGGCCGTTACGCCGGACCGAGCACCAAACTCGGTATTTCCGTCGTTGCCGTCTGGCACATCACCGATCACTATGGGCAGCTCGTCGAGTACCTGCGCTTGAACGGGATTGTCCCACCGTTTACGCAGAAATATGGCATCAAGGTGCGGTGAACTGGGAAGGGACGAGTGAGACGCCCGCCCTCGTGTGATGGCGCGCTCGACTTCGCGGGACGCTTCGGCTATCTTCGGTTCGGATGCCTTCCGCCGTCACCGTTACCGGCCTCGTCAAGCAATTCGGACGCTTTGCTGCGCTACGCGGTGTGAGCGTGGAGTTTGCGCCCAATCGCCTCTACGCCATTCTCGGCGACAACGGGGCAGGGAAGACGACTCTTTTGCGCGCCCTGGCTGGATTGACTCCGCCCACCCGCGGAAGCATTTCGATGCTGGGAACAACCGATCTCCGCTCCGTCTGTGGCCAACTGGGATACATGGCCCATCCTTCTTTGCTTTACGACGAAATGAGTGGAATGGAGAACCTGCGTTACTTCGCGCGCCTGTACGAAATAACCGATAGGGGTCAGAACGATAAAGACCGCTGTGCGGATGTGATCCGCGCGGTAAAGCTCGATCCATTCCTTACCCGGCCCGTGGGGCAATATTCGCAAGGCATGCGGCAGCGGATGTCGCTGGCGCGGGCGCTTCTGAACGATCCTAAAATCCTCCTCCTCGACGAGCCTTTCTCCAACGTGGACATGCGTTCCGCGCGCGAGATGGTGAGCTTGCTTACGGGCTTGCGCGACGCTGGCAAGACCATCTTTGTGGTCACGCACCAAGCCTCTCTGCTCGAAGGCGCCGCCGACGAGTTCGTGTGGATGGAAGCCGGACAAATCGTCAGCCGCACTCCCGACCTGCAGCATCAGGAGAGCAGATGAGCAGCGTCGCCGGCCTCGCGCGCGCCACTCTGGCCAAAGACCTTCGCCTAGAGTGGCGTTCAAAAGACGCCATCAACTCCATGCTGTTTTTCTCTTTGCTGGTAGTGGTCATCTTCAGTTTTTCTTTCGATCCGACCGCGGAAGAATCGCGGCGTATTGCTGGCGGATTGGTTTGGGTGGCATTTCTGTTCGCCGCGGTGGTCGCGCTGAACCAAACCTGGTCACGGGAGATGCGCAATCAAGTGCTCGATGCATACCGGGTTTCTCCCGCTCCACCGAACGCGCTGTTTCTCGCGAAGGTCATCGGCAACTTCATCTTCGTGACCGTTCTGCAGGCGCTGATGACGCCGCTCTTCATCGTGTTTTACAACCTGCGCGCGCTCGGACCCATATACCAACTGCCCATTGTCGCAGCGTTGGGGACCTGGGCGCTGGTGGTGAACGGAACATTTTTTGCTGCCATGTCTTTGCGCACGCGCAGCCGCGAAATCATGCTTCCTCTGTTGTTGTTTCCTATTTCCATCCCGGCGTTGCTCGCCATGGTTGAGGCCACGGGCGCGATCCTCACTGGAGAATTCTCTGCCAGGTTCTGGATCGTGTTGCTTGCCGCCTACGATGTGGTGTTTACTATCGCTAGCCTCTTTTTGTTCGGACTCATATTGCAGGCAGAATGAAGCGTGCTTTCCCCATTCTCGCGGTCCTGACCGGCGTTTTGCTCAGCTACGCCCTGTATCAAGCGCTGGTCGTCGCTCCGACGGAGCAGACCATGGGTGACGTACAGCGCATCTTTTATTATCACGTTCCCTCGGCGTGGACAGCGTTTATTCTCTTCTTCATCAACTTCGTGGCCTCCATTGTGTATCTCATCCGGCGCAACGCCAAAGCGGATATGCTCGCCCTGGTGACGGCCGAAGTCGGCGTCGTATTCTGCACCGTGAACCTTGTCACCGGGCCTATCTGGGCGCGTCCGGTGTGGGGAATCTGGTGGACTTGGGATTTGCGCCTCACCCTGACTCTGGTGCTGTGGCTGATTTACGTCAGCTATATCGTGCTGCGCAGATTTTCCAGCAGTGGGCAGACTCCATTGCTGGCTGCGGTGCTGGCCGTGTTTGGCGCCCTCGATGTTCCGCTGGTCTATTTTTCCATCTGGTTTTTTCGCACTCAACATCCGCAGCCGGTGATCGGCGGAGGCGGTTCGCTCGATCCCCGCATGTGGCATGCGTTGTGGATCAACTGGCTCGCCTTCTCTTGCTTCGCAGCGTTAGTCTGCTGGTCTCGCTACCGGCTCGAAGTGCTGCGCCGCGATTTTGATGAAACCCTGGCCCTCGAGGCCTTGCTCGAACCCCGAGGTTCGAAAGCCCGAACTTCATAAATGAAAACGAACAAACCGGAGCGACGATGAGTTACCTTTACGCAGCTTATATCGCTACCTGGACCATCCACATCGCCTATCTGGCCACGCTGCTGCGCCGCTATACACGGCTGAGGAATGAGATCGCCGAATTCAAGGGACGCATTGACGAGAAGTAGCGTAAGAATCTGAGTTTGCCCGCCAAGCTTCGCCACCCTCTAAGTCGAAACCCTCAACTGCCCGTACTGGCGGAGCGGAGGAATTCGTATTCCTCAATCACAGCAGCGATGCCAATGCGGGATGCTGGCAAGGGCGCCTCACTTCGCACCACGCGGGCGGTGAATCGGACGCGCACTGGGTCGGTCAGGGTAATGTGCGGCGGAAGAGTTAAAGTCACATGCATGCGGGAGCCTTCCGCAAGCGGCCGATCGAGGTAGAGAAAAACTCCGCGAGCGCTCACGTTCTGGGTCTCGGTCAACAACTCGTCCACTGCGGGGTCTTCCACCTTGACGATTGCAGGTAGACGCATATCGAATCGTCGCATGACTCGCCGGTCCGGCGATGTTTCAATAGTCCCGTTTTCTTGTGGTTCGAGCATTCCCGGTCCCTGTACGCAAGCACGCCTAGATATAGCTACGGAAAAATGCGCCCAAACTACGCTCTTAGGCCAAAGATACTTAATCGTCAGGAGTTTGCAAGACCAAAAGGCGGAAGGAACTGACTCCGTTACTGCATGGATCCCGGTCGGGAAAGCGCAAAATTGGGGAGGGCGGGGAGGGTTGTTCCCGGTCGGAAGAGCAATTGTACTGCCACAGAAATGGTGCAATCCGAAGAATGCACCGGCAAAAGAATGAACGATTTCAGGCCTGGTCCTTGATTGGCGATTGAATTCCAGCATGAAACAATTTGCAGAATAGCTGCGCCTTTGTGAACCGCAGAGGCACTCGCTCAATTTCTGCGCTGCGTACTTTTCTGCCTGCGGACGGCATCTCCGGTCAGGCCGCCCCGCATCTGACGACTCTTAAGGCGAAGAATGGAGTTTGCGCATCTTGACAGTCTATCCGTCAGATGTTTAAGTAGTTAGTTATCTTTTGCTCTAAATTTTTGGGGACAAGTACGCAAGCCGCTTCGCTTTTGCGACTCGGGGTGCTGTTGGTGCGCCGTTTCTTCTTCCTCTCCCTGAAATCGGGAAAAGACATCGGAGGAGTGCATTGAGATTGAATCGCCGTCGGTCGGGAAAGACTTGTTCGCGAAGTCGCATCCTTGTGGCCATCATTTTGTTGATGCTGCTCGCAGCCGTCGCTCTGACCATCGGTTCGCGAGCAGTCAAGCTTCGGGCTGACAGCACTCCCAATCCTCAAGCGTTTTCCCTCGCCCAAGCGACTCTTTCCTCGCGTGCCCCGTCCGCAAAAGGTGTACCGCAAGTTCTGGCCAACTACGGCCGGCTTCCGCTGATATTTGAACCTAACCAGGGACAGACCGATGCTCGTGTGAAATTTCAGGCGCGAGGCAGCGGTTACGGCCTCTACCTTACTGCGCAGGAAGCAGTTCTCGCTTTGCAGCGTTCAGCCGACCGTCGACATTCGACAGCTCACACTTCTGCAATCAGTATGAAGTTGGTTGGCGCGAATTCGCCCGCCGAGCCGGCTGGTGAAATCCAACTGCCGGGAAAAAGCAACTACCTCATTGGCAACGATCCTGCCCAATGGCATCGCGATATCCCTCAGTTTGCGCGAGTGCGGTATCACGACGTTTACCCCGGCATTGACTTGATTTATTACGGCAACCAAGGGCGGTTGGAATATGACTTCGAAGTAGCGCCGGGCATCGACCCGACGCAAGTTGCTCTCAGGTTTCAGGGAATTGAAACTCCGACAATCGACTCACATGGCGACCTCGTTCTGGCAGCCGATGGAAATGACCTGCGCTTGCAAGCCCCGCGCGTGTATCAGAAGGTCGGAACAGAGCAGCGTGCGGTGGTGAGTCGCTTCGAACTGCGTGGTTCGGAAAAGAACGAAGTGGGCTTCGAAATAGGCGCGTACGATCGCAGCCAAACCTTGATCATCGACCCCGTGCTGGTTTACTCGACATATCTGGGTGGGAGCGGCAATGAAGCCTGTTCCATCATCGCCCCAATCACGGTCGCGGGTCTACCCTCCCCACCCCCGGGTTGTCCTGCGATCGCGGTGGACGCCGCCTCCAACGCCTACGTGGCCGGCTCCACTACATCAACAAATTTTCCGGCGACCACCGGCGAATACCAGCCCGATCTGGCGCCGGGGGCGACTGCCAACGTCTTCATCGCTAAGTTCAGTCCAACCGGCTCGCTGCTGTTTGCAACATATCTTGGCGGAAACGGAACCGACTTCACCGGTGGGGTCGCGGTCGACTCGGGGTTTGACATTTTGGTGGCGGGAACAACCAGCTCCAGTAATTTTCCCACCACGAACGGAGCCACCAATACAGCATTTCAAACCACTCCGATCACCAGCGGCAAGCATGTTTTTGTGAGTAAGCTCGATCCCACGGGAAAAATCCTGTTGTACTCCACTTATCTTTCTGGAAACGGCACGGATATCGCTGCTGGCCTCGCGGTCGATCAAAGTGGCAGCAATGCCTACGTGACCGGGACGACCACTTCCACCGAGGTGGGGACAGGATTTCCGTCCACCCTCGGAGCCTATCAAACCACCCCCCGCGCGTTGAATCAATTCTTTTTCACCAAGGTTGATCCGAATACCAGCGGATCCGCCAGCGTCCTGTATTCGACCTACTTCGGCGGCAGCAGTCCCAGCAATGGCTCTGTGCTGGGAGGTGGCGTTGCCGTGGACAGTAACTCGAACGCTTACATTACAGGAGGGACGAATTTCACCGACATGCCCTTGCTCAACGCCTATCAAGGGCTGAACGAAGGCGGGTTCGACGCCTTCGTGGCCAAGATCAATCCGTCGGGCGTAACTGGCGAACAACTTATATATTCGACCTATCTCGGCGGCTCCGGCGACGACGTTGGCTTTGGTGTCGCGGTGGATTCGAGCCCGGACGCTTATGTCACCGGTTGGACCACTTCTACGGACTTCAACGCAGGCACTACTGGAACCACAGCATTGCAAGCCTCGAACGGTGGCGGGACAGATGCGTTCCTGGCTAAAATCGGAATACCGTGCACCGGTACGGGCTGTGTCACAGACAATGTTCCGCTGACTTACTTCAGCTATCTTGGCGGCGCGGGAACGGATGTCGCGACCGCGGTTACGGTCGACAACAGCGGAGGAGCCCGACTTATCGGCTGGACAAATTCCCCGAATTTCCCCATCGTCGGGAGTCCCGTGCAGTCGACCTTCGGCGGGGGTGCGAGCGATGCATTCTTTGCTACTGTTGACACCGACGCGACCTGCAGTCCAATCGTAACTCCCACCTGCACCGCGACCAGTTCTACCAGCTATTTCGGAGGCACGGGCGCCGATTTCGGTACCGGCGTTGCCCTCGATCTGCAAGGCTCCAGCTATCTTGCAGGAGAAACAGCTTCAGCCAGCGGCTTCCCGCTGAAGAATCCTGTCGAGGGCTCGCTAAACGGCCCGAGTGACGCGTTCGTGAGCAAGTTTGCGCCAGTCCTGAACCTGACCATGCTGCCGCCTACCGCGACTCCATTGGTAGTTGGAATCGGCAGCCAGGTCAGCTTCGCCTACACCATCACCAATAACGGCGAGTTCACCAATGGCGTGACTTTCGTCGACTACTTACCTGCGGCAGGTGCCAGTTTCGTCTCGGCGACCGCGAGCCCAGGCACTTGCGGTGCCCCGACGAACCAAACCGTGTTGTGCAATATCGGTACGTTGAATGCCGCAGCCACCGCGACCGTCACCGTAATTTTGACCCCGGTGGCCCCGACTTTGGCAGGTGGCACCGTGAGTTTGGGCAACAGCGGTTCCGCGTTCGTCGGACAGTCGCTGTTGGCTTCAGCCAGTGCAAGCGTTACGGTAAACGATTTCAGCATTAAAGTGGGACCGGCAACAGCTACGGTTGTGGCCGGCGTGCCTGCCATCTTCACTGCCACCATTACCCCAAGCTCGAACAGCGGATTTCCCGACAGTGTGTCGATTTCCTGCGGCAGCGGTTTGCCCACGGCCACAACTTGCGTGCCCGGCAACAACAACCCGATTCCGAACCTCAACACTGGCGCTCAGAGTTCGCAGTTGGTCATCAACACGACAACCCGCGTAAGCACTACGACCGACTTGCGACGTGAAGGCGGCCCGGGGATTCCGTTCTACGCTACCTGGCTGCCGGTTTCGGGTCTGTCCTTGCTCGGCGTAGGATTGGGCGGCAAAACCTCTCGACGTCGGCGGGCACTCATGGGTCTGCTCCTCGCAGGGCTCTTCGCGCTGCTCTTGTTCTTGCCCGGATGCCATTCGGCTGCGCCGGTGACGACCACGACCGGCACTCCGGCAGGAACGTATCCGATTACCATCAACGCAGTCTCAGGCAGCGCCACGCGGAGCACTGTGGTCACTCTCGTCGTTCAATAGCTGATTACCTAATACTGCTGGTGCCCCACCCTTCTCGCGTACTTTGCGAGAGGGTGGGGCTTGTAGGATCTCCGTGACGCCAAACTTGTATGATCTCAAGGCGGATTGTCGCCGGTAACAGATGCGTGCACTCAATCTAGAATCGACGGTGATACGATAACCGTCGACCGCAACCACCGCGAGGCTCTATCAAGTACGACTCCGCCAGAATGCTTCTTGTTGTCGATCTGCTGGGCACCTTCATCTTCGCGGTTGAGGGTGCGACCGCAGGCATTGAAGCCAATCTGGATTTGCTTGGCCTGATGGTAGTGGCATTTGCCACCGCTCTCGGCGGCGGCATGATTCGCGATCTGCTGATCGGAGCAGTTCCTCCGAATTGCATTCGCGATTGGCGATATCCCACCGCGGCATTTCTGGGTGGTGCAGTTGTATTTTGCTTCTACCAGTTCGTCAGCCAGGTTTCTCCCTGGGTCATCATTATTTTCGATGCGGCCGGATTGGCATTATTCGCCGTCGCCGGCGCAGCCAAGGCGCTCGACTTCGGCATTCATCCATTCATCGCGGTTCTGATGGGAGGAGTGACCGGCGTCGGCGGTGGCACCATCCGTGACATTCTGCTCGCCCGCATTCCGACGGTTCTTCGCGCCGATGTCTACGCGACCGCTGCGCTAGCCGGAGCAGCCGTGTTAGTAATTGGCATCCGCCTCAAAGCGAATCTCAGGCTCATGACCGTGCTAGGTGCGGTAGTTTGTTTTACGTTGCGAGTAGTCAGCGTCTGGCGACATTGGAACCTACCCAGGCTACTCGTGCATTGATATTTGATCTGTTGTCATTCCGAGAAGCGAAGCGACGTCCGGCGACTTCCTCAGAACCGAGTCAATAAGTGAAATCGAGATGTTACGCCAACTACCGCCCGAATGGGAGTCCAGGGTAATCTTCTATTGAGGGAGAAAGGAAATGGAGGGCGCTATTTATGGACTGGTGGAACACCCCGATACGCTCGCCGTATTATTACTTGACGTTCGGGGTCATTTCATTGTGTGTGGCTGTGGTTTCGACGTTCACTGGAAAAATATATGGACGGTATGGCGGTTGGGCGTCGCGCGCCAAAGAACCAGCGGAGTTTTGGTGGACAGTCGTAATAGCTTACTTCGCCGGCGTTTGCTTCATCGGATATTTCTTGTACAGGGTGATCTGAACCCCTTTCCCCAAAATGGTCCATTGATTGGCGAGAACAGGCCGTTACACTCAAACCCCGCAGCCTGAAGCACGTGCTACCCTCTAGTGAAATGGGCCGAGAAACTCAATTAGCAGTACAAACAGCACCAGCGTAACGATCCCGAGCAAGAGCGCGATGCCCAACGCGTAAGTGTACGGCCTGAATGTCCCGGAACCGCGAGTTAGCCGAAAGCCGTTCAAGCATTTCCTAAGGCCGAAGACGCAAAGCGAAACCGAGAGCAGAGCGACTAGGTATCCACGCCAGTCCATGTGATTCATGCAAGTTTAAACCAACCCACCACCCCCTAACTTGATAGATGTCTAGACCAACCCATAGCACTCAAAACCCTACATGGGAATCGAGATCTACGAGTAAGAAAAGGTTTGGAAGAGAATGGATCTGCATTACGCACGGCGGCAGGAAATTGGATCCCCGCGTTCCCGACAAGCCGGCGCCTCGATAACAGCGCCGGATCCCCTACGCCCCAGCGGAAAGTTTGTGGCTCTTCGACTGCGCAATCCCGTATTGCCGGATCTTATACAACAGCGCCTTGTAGCTGATCTTCAGCAGCGCCGCCGCCTGCTTGCGGTTCCAGTTGGTTTCGTCGAGAGCCTTGCTGATGGCTTCGGCTTCGGCTCCGTCTTTGGCGGTGCGCGACAGAGACTTCAACCCTCCGCCTGCATCGCCGGAGCCGTGCGCGGACGCATCGAATTGCGCTCCATTGCTATCGGTCTTCGGACTCAGTTCCTGAATCGCCAGCTTCTCATCCCCAAGGACGAGATAACGCTTCACGAAATTGTTGAGCTCGCGCAGATTGCCCGGCCAGGAATAATCCTGACATGCCTGCAGCATCTCGGTCGAAAGCGGTAACGGTGGCCGCGCATATCGCTCCGACATGTTGGACATGAAATGCTTCAGCAGGATCGGAATCTCTTCCTTGCGCTCTCGCAGCGGAGGAACTGACAAAGTGAAAGCGTTGAGTCGGTAATAAAGATCCTCGCGCAGGCGCTTGTTCGCCAGCGCTTCGGGAATGTTGATATTCGTTGCAGCCAGAATTCGCACATCCACTTTAATCATGGAGCGGCTGCCGAGGCGCGAAAATTGCTGGTCTTGCAGAACGTGTAACAGCTTTGCTTGCAAGCTTGGTGGCATCTCTCCGATTTCATCCAGCAGGATCGTGCCCTTGTTGCACAGTTCGAACTTTCCCGGCTTGGCGTGATTCGCTCCGGTGAACGCTCCCGCTTCGTAACCGAATAGTTCGCTCTCCAGCAAATCCGCGGGAACAGCAGCGCAATTTACCTTAAGGAAAGTTCGATGCGCGCGTGGCGAGAGCTTGTGAATAAGCCGTGCCATTACTTCTTTGCCCGTACCGCTTTCGCCCAGCATCAGCACCGGGATGTCGACGTTCGCAACCAGCGCAGCCTGGGAACGAAGCTTGCGCATAATCGGACTCGCAGCCACAAAAAACACTTCGTCGCCAACTTCTTCCACTTCACCCGGATAATTCTGCTGGTTCTTCCCCAGACACTGGTCAATCACCGTGTCCAGTTCGCTTTTCTGAAAAGGCTTGGTCAAATAATCGTGCGCGCCCAGGCGAATGGCCTGCACAACTTTGCGGGTATCGCTCACGCAAGAGAGCATCACAACCTTCACGCCGGGCTGAAGCTTACGCAGTTGCTCCAGAGTCTCGAGTCCATCGATTCCGGGCATTAGCAGGTCGAGCAGCACCAGGTCGGGACGCAAACCTTTCTGCACGCGCTCGACGGCTTCTTCGCCGGTGCTGGCGGTCTCGACTTTGTAGTCGTCCACTTCGAGCAGAGTCTTGATGTAGCGCAGCATTCCGGGTTCATCGTCGACCAGCAGAATGTTGTTTGCCGCAGCTTTCATTTAGTTTTCCCAGAGTTCACTAGTTGGTTATTTGCAGTCGCGGGAGGCAGAAGCGGAAGAATGAAAGAAAACTTGCATCCCGCGCCGGGGTCGCTCTCCACCCAGATCTTGCCACCCATGCCACCGACCAGGCGTCGTGCGATCGCCAGCCCCAGCCCCATGCCGGCCTGACTTTCGCTCTGTGGCAGTCGAAAGAAATCGTCGAACACTTCAATATGGTATTCCGCGGGAATGCCCGGTCCGGTATCAGACACGCTTACCTTCACGGAATTGGGTTGCGTGATGGCGCGGTGCCGCCGTTCCGTAAGATTGTCAGGATTGCTGACGCTTCGCCGTTCCCACATGTAGGGCTCGGCGTGAAGCCAAACCGTGCCGCCAGCGGGCGTGAACTTCGACGCATTCTCCAACAGATTTGAAACCACGCGCTGCATCTTGGGCACGTCGAATGCGAACTCGGTCAACTTCTCGTTCGCCAGGAAATAAAGCGCCAGTCCCTTTTCCTGGAACGAATGCGACCACAGCCGGCAAACTTCAGAAAGACATGCGTTGAGGTCAGCGGGCTCGAAGTGCATCTTGAGTTCGCCGATTTCGAGGACGCTGAAGCTGAGGAAGTCCTGAATGAATTGCTGCAAACGCTGCCCGCTGGTGCGCATGTCGCCCAGAATCTCGCGCTGGCGATCGTTCAATTCACCTAACTTCTCGCTCTGCAGAAGCTCGACGTACCCATTCAAAATAGCCAGCGGAGTCTTCAGGTCGTGCGCTGCCGAAGCCAGTGCGTTGGTGGTGCGCTGAAAGCGTTCCTGTAACTGGTTGAATTGCTGGAGCAAGTCCTGGCTACAGTCCGGGTTGGGGCAAGATACTTCGCCCTCGGCCTTAGCCGGACACAACTCGGAGTAGTCTGCTTTAGACTCTTTTGTTTGGGGCAGACACGTCTTTTCAGGCGTCGCAGCCATTATTTGAAGCTCAGTTGGTTTATACGGCGAGGGAGGATGGCACTCAACTCGCTGAGGTGAATGCTAACTTCCGCGATGCTAAGACATGGCCTTCGCCCTGTCAACGGCAAAACGCAAGGAAGTAGTCACGGAAGGGAAAAAGCTTGCAGTCCGAAGTGCTCCGAGACTTCGGAGGACGTCACCGAAACAGCGAACATAGGGCAAAAGCCACCGCAGCTAACTCCAGCTTTTATCGGCCCGTTTTCAAAAGAAGCTCTGCTTCCAGGTGATTCCGCCCGGGGCAATGTCCAGATTCCAGACTCGGTTTGGCCCCCAAGGTGCGGTAAAGAATGGTTTAAGTCCACGTTCGAGGGATACGCTTGAAGCGACGAAGCCCGGAAAACGAAGACCGGAAGTGGCCCCGCCTGCCGCTCGCGATTCCTATCTTTGTCCGCAGCCGGGACGAAGATGGCAAGGAGTTGTTGGAATTCGCAACCGCCTTGAACATCTCCGCCGGCGGTGCCTTGGTTGCCGTGCGCCGCTCCTTGCCGCTCTCGGCGCAGGTTTTGCTCGAGATTCCCAGCGCACCCTTGGTTTCCGGAAATTCCTTTCCCAAAGCTTCACGAATCTTGCGCGCCCGCACCGTCCGCGTAACCCACGTGGATGGCTACCATCTGCTTGGCCTCAAGTTTTCCCATCCGCTGGTCGGTGCCAGGTCTGACAAGCCCGTCACCCGAAGGAAAGTTACTTCCCCCCTGTGAAAAGTTTTTCCCACCCAAAAATACTCCTATGAGCCCTACTTCCACGGTCTTTTGCGCTCCACGCCAGCCCCCACAGTATTATGTAAGTTGTTGAAAAATAGTATACAAAGTAACCACAAGGGTGGTTACTGGAAGGTTCCCGGATTTGGCTCTCAGGGTGCATACTAGAGGCTGGGTAGAGGAGCTCCACGCAAAAAGATGCCTATTCCTACGACAAATTCTGTCAGTTCTTTAGTCCATCCCTTAGGCGAGTTCCCCCCGATGCCATCGTGTTCGGCAAATCCGAAGCCATGCAGGCCCTGCGTTCCCGCATGGACAAAGTTGCCTCCGCCAACGTTCCGGTTTTGATTAACGGCGAGAGCGGCACCGGCAAGGACATCGTTGCCCGCATGATCCACGGTCTTTCGCCGTGGAAGAGCGGACCCTTCGTGAAGGTCAACTGCCCCGCGATTCCCGGTACCCTGCTAGAAAGCGAGCTCTTCGGCTACGAAAAAGGCGCCTTCACCGGCGCTTATGGGACGAAGCCGGGGAGGGTCGAAATGGCTCACCGGGGGACGCTTTTTCTTGACGAGATCTCTGAGCTTGATTTGGCTTTGCAGTCGAAGCTTCTTCAGCTCTTGCAGGACGGCCAATTCTGTCGCATCGGTGCGCAGGAAGATAAGAAGGTCGAAGTCCGCATCGTCTGCGCCACTAACCGCCAGTTGGATGTTGAAATCGAGAACGGCACCTTTCGCCAGGATCTGTACTACCGCATCAACGTGGTCAATTTGCGGATGCCGCCGCTACGCGAGCGGCGCGGCGATATCGACGCTCTGGTGCAGTATTTCCTCGAATACTACAATCGCAAATACAATTGCCGGGCCCGCGCGCTCTCGTCCGAACTGATGGGCACGCTGCAGAAATATCATTGGCCGGGAAACATCCGCGAGCTGGAAAATCTGATCAAGCGCTATGTCATCCTCGGCAGCGAAGACGTGATCAGCAACGACCTGGTCACGCGCGACGAGCAGGAATTTTTCAATCCCGACATCAATCTCGACGGCCCAATCTCGCTAAAAGCTTTGACCCGCAAGGCCACTCGCGAACTGGAACGCAAAATAATCTTGAAAGTTCTGCAGGCCCATCACTGGAACCGCAAACAGGCGGCGCGAACCCTGTCCATCAGCTATCGCGCGCTGTTATACAAGATTCGCGACGCCGGCCTGCCTCCCAACCGCTCCACCCGCCGCCGCGAAGCCCCAGTAGGCGCAGGCGTAGCCGCCGACTAACGCGGAGATCGGCATTGCTTTCTTGATCTTCGGGAGGGCATGGCTTCAGCCATGCCACAAAGCCACAAATCCGACCCAGGCCCCGCAGGGAACCAACGCTCTGAACGCTGGCGCAACCCGTCCCATCGGAGTCTTCTCAGTACACGTCCGAACGTAACTAACGGAAGCGGCGCTAAGCAGGCAAAATCAAGATGTGCGCAAATCGCCCTGCATCCCCGAACGCCGAACCAACCACTTGACCCGTAAGTTTGTCGACGAGATGTCTCAAAAAGCCAAAAGACCCGGCGAGTTAATTTCCGAAACGACCGGAACCAACCTGGAAGAAGCCGAGTCCACCGTCGAAAATCAGAAACCGTTGCGGGCGTCCCAGAAAGCAAAGGCGGCCTCTCAGAACAGCTGAGCCCAGCCGGCGATTCGTGCGAAGGGCATGGCTTCAGCCATGCCACCAAGCCGCCAATCCGACCCACGCCCCGCAGAGCCTGCCCAACGAAATCGACAGCAACGATTGTGACGGCTGTCACAGCCTAGCGACCATCTCAACCGCGATGATACGCAAGCCGCGAAGCGGCGCAAGAATGCAACCCACGGCGCAAGCCGTGGGTAAGCAAGAACGAAGGGAGAAGCCCCGGCAGGGGCGGAAGGCGCCTGTCTCATACCTCCGGCAACATTCTGCTGCACCTAATTTTCAGTACTCAAGGACGCCGTCCTCTGATCAAGCCGGAGTTCCGCCCCGATCTGTTTGCCTACCTCGGAGGCATCGTCCGTGAAATTCAGGGAACGGCACTGATCGTCAACGGCACAGCTGATCATGTTCATATGCTGGTGCGCATTCTGCCGGCCCAGTCCGCTGCGCAGATCGTCCGTGTCGTCAAAGCGAACTCGTCAAAATGGGTTCGGAGGCAATGGAGTTCAGGCTTCGCTTGGCAAACCGGCTACGGAGTATTCAGCGTCAGCGAATCGAGCGTCACAGCGGTTAAGAAATACATCGCTGAACAAGAGGAACATCACAAAAAGCATTCGTTTCAGGAGGAGTTCTTGGCGTTCCTCAAGAAGAACCACGTGGAATACGACGAGAGATACATTTGTGACTGACTTCTTTCGCCCCGCTGGGGCTTGTGATTTTCTTTTTGCCACCCACGGCTCACGCCGTGGGCTGCATTCTTACGCCGCTCCGCGGCTGACTTGTGAGCTCGTCAAAGAAATGCAACGGCGAAGTGAGCGGGGGAAACCCCGCCCAAGCGGAGCTTGGACGGGGCACCCTCGTGAGTAAAATGAACGCGACCGTTTGGGCGAGTCCCGGCGGTGAGTCATGCAGAGATCCCTCGTAGGCAGGCCTTCGCGCAGCGAAGGCCTGCACTTCCTCAGGATGACATTCTCTCAGGATGACATTCCTCGGTCGTCATCATCGGAGGGTCTTGGTGGGTTGGCGTCTATGGCGGAGCTCAGGGGGGAGAAGACGCCGCAGAAGGGGCACATTCCGCCGTAGTTGCTGGTTTGTCCGTCCCAGGCCAGGAGCATGGGCTCGCCGCATCCCTGGCAGGCGCAGCAGTGGAGTTCGGTTAGTGGGATTCGTCGGCATGATGACTTCTTGGTTAGCTCAAGTGGTTGCTTCATAGTTTTAGTCCTCGTTGTCGGTTGATTTAGTGTTAGGTGGTCGATCGGTAAAAGGCCTTTGCCGATCAGGGGGTGATACGGGCAAAGCGGTATTGCCGGTATGTGTCTCTATTTCTTTCGCGCCGGCCCACGTCTCGAAAAACCTTGAGACATGGGGCACCCGGCTTTTGCGTGATTTGTAAACTCAGGCCTGCCTATTCAGCGCCGACGGACACAAGGTCCCTCGACTACGCTCGGGATGACAGAGTAGAGGTAAGCTCCCGCGTCTCGAAAAGCGTGAGAGGTGGGGCACCCTTTATTTCATTCGGATTGGTGTGGAGACGTAATTCAATACGTCCCTACGTCCCGGTCGGACGGGCCGCTCCTCGACGGAGCAGGTCCCAGGCTTCGCGGTATTTCTCGAAGTGGGCGCCGTCGGACCTTTTTGCGCCTTCGGGATAGAGGCGGATGTTGGTTAGATTTCCAACCTCGGCGACCGGGATGATGTACCAGGTATCGTGAGCGACGACGTAGGCGGCGATGAAATCGATTTCATGCGGGGAGTAGGCAACGCCGCTTTTTTGGTGGCGCTTGCGAGTCACGCAGACGCTGTATCCCCAGCGCGAGGTGGTGAAAACCGATTTCACCTGAATGCGAAACACGCGGCCGTTGTCCTCGATGATCACGTCGTAAGGCTCGCAGTCGCCGTAGGGCTTGCTGACTGCGAATCCCATGCTGGCGGCTTTGACCACGAAGATCAATTCCGCGATCATGCCTTTGCGTTTGGAATAGAGTGTTGTGCGTCCGATCGACTGGCGCTTGCGGAGCGGCGGGGAAGGAGCAGCAGAATATTCTGTCATAAACGTTGCATGCGCGGGCGTTCGCCGGCGCATACTTCTCCCTTTTTATTTGGATTTGAGTTCGAGAATTCGCGGGCGAGGGCGTCCGCGCTACACAAGAACAGCGGCAAAACAAAAGGCGCGGGCTGAGTGCCTGCGCCTTTTTTCTGTCTATATATTCAGGCTATCAAATTCGTACAGGTAAAAGTGCCATGGTTTCGAACTTTATTTTCTGTTTGTAATGAGGGAGTTGGGGGGAATTGGGGGTCAAAGGGGGCTTGACAAGATTTGTTCCGAATCGGGAAACAGGCGAATTTTGGCTTGGCTACGACTTCAGTTGGGCTAACTGCTTTTTCACGTCGGCGGCCTGGCTGTAGTTGGGATTGATTTTCAGGACGCGTTCGAGATGTTGGCGGGCGAGATCGTTCTTGCCGGTCTTTTCATACGCGAGTCCGAGGTGGTAGTGGACGGTGGCATCGTCGGGGGATTTGTTTTTCTCGCCCAGCTTGAGCGCTTCCTGAAAAAGATCGACGGCCGATTGATACGCGCCCTTCTGGTAAAAGACCCAGCCCAGAGTGTCGGCGGCACTGGGAGAATCGGGCATGCCGCGGCGGGCCGTTTGTGCGAGCGAGAGAGCCATGTCCACGTTGCCGCCGGATTGCAACATGACGTAGGCGAGATTGTTTGAGGCCAGCGGATTTTCGGGCTTGATTTCAAGCGCCTTCTGATACGCGTCTTTGGCTTTGCCCCAATCCTGCTTGGATTCGTAGAGCTCGCCCATCAGGATGTAGAACATGGCCTCGCGAGGATTGTCCTGCAGCGACTGCTGATAGGTGGCGATGGCTTGGTCGGCCGAGCCTTTGGCTACCTGCACCTGGCCCAGCTTGAGCAAGGCATCGGAATTGTTCTTGTCGAGTTCGGCTGACTTTTTGAAAGCGGCTTCAGCGCCGTCGAAATCTTTCTTGCTGTTGAAAAGGACGGTGCCGAGCAGATCGTAGAAGGCGCTGCTGTTGGGCGACTTTGGCGATTTGCGCGTTGGCGGCGGCGATGGCTTTGTCGGTCTGGTTCTGGGCGAGATAGGTGTTCATCACGCCGCTGAGGGCGTCGTTGGAGTTGGGATCGCGGTCAAGCGCTTCCTGATAAGCTTTGCCGGCTTCGCCGTATTGCTTTTCGACCAGCTTGAGATTTCCCAACTGGAGGTAGCCGGTCGCACTTTGCGGAGCAATGTCGATCGCTTTTTGTATGTCTTGCTCGGCGGCGGCGAATTGCTTGCGATTGATTTTCGAGAGCGCCCGCATGGCGTAACCGTCGGGCGAGGCGGGCTGCAGACGGATGATCTCGTGGCCGTTTGTTCGAGCGTTTCCATATCGCCTTTGCGCATGGCAGCAGTGGCGAGGGCGCGCTGGGCCTCGATGAGATCGGGACGCAGACGCACGGCGCTACGAAATTCTTCGACAGCGCGTTCGGGATTGCCCATCTGATCGAGCGCAAGTCCGAGATGGTAATGAGCGACGCCGTTGTCGGGATCGTTCTTCAGGGCGGTTTGCAGGGTTTGTGCAGCGTCACTGGGATGGCCGCCGCGAATCTGAATTTGTCCGCGATAGATTAGGGCATCGGTTTCATTGGCGTTGCCGGCGAGAATTGCGTCGTTCAGCTTGCTTGCATCGTCGAGGCGGTTCTTCAGGATTAGCAACTGAATGTAATTCTTCTCGACTTGCAGGTCTTTCGGATGATCGTGATAGATGGAGCCGTATTCGGCGGTAGCTTTGTCGAGATCGCCGGTAGCGAAATAGAAGTCGCCCAGCATGCGGTAGCCGGTGGAGTTGTCAGGGAACCGGGGCTTGACTTGCTTGAGGAATGCCTCGGCCTCAGCCTTTTTTCCCTGCGCGATGTAGAGGCGCGCGAGCGCGGCAGGCGGGTCGGGATCTTTGGGATCAAGATCCATGGCGCCGCGGAACCGCTGCTCGGCTTCGGGGAAGCGGCTGCGTGACTGATAGTAGCCGCCCAGCGCGAGTTGCGCTTGCACGGACATGAGGATTCACGTCGACGGCCTTCTTGAAATTGATTTCGGCGGCGTCGGGCTGATTGGCTCGTATCTGTACGAGTGCGAGATTGAGATACGGTTCCCAGTTATTGGGATCGAGAGCGATGGCCTTCTGTATTTCCTGAATGGCTCCAGGATAATTTCCCTCGCCAATCTGAAGGTTCGCGAGAGCCATGTGGACTTGCTGATTGTTGGGCTGCTTTTGCAGAAGCTGGTCGACCTGCTCCTGAGCCTGCTTGAAATCGCGTCCCGCAATCAGGAGATTCGCCAGGTCGATGCGGGCGGGATAATTGTCGGGTTGAAGCTCGAGGGTGCGGGCAAGTTCCTGATAGGCCGGATTCCATTGCTGCAGCTTGAGCAGAGCTTGCGCCAGCCCGTAATGCGCGTTGCCGTATGTGGAATCAATCTGGATGGCGTTCTTGTATTGAATGGCAGCTTCGCGATACTGGCCTTTGTCGTAGTAGCGCTGCCCGCTCTCATAGTATTTTTGCTTGCGCACGTTGGGATCGCGGGAGCATCCGACGAAGACAGTTGCGATCAATGCGAGAGCCAGAAGCAGACGAAAAGCGGAACAAGGCTTCATTACAAATCTCCAGAAACGGGCGCGGTCGGCGCCGGATGGTTGTTTTGTTGTTCTCATCTTTGCTTACTCGGTTACATCAGAAGCGAAAGCCGCGCTCTCACTCAGGGCATCTTTCGCCCCGCTGGGGCTCGTCGGCTTCCCACTTTACCCACGGCTTGCGCCGTGGGCTGCATCCTTGCGCCGCTCCGCGGCTAAAATCGCAGCGTTCGTTCGACGAAACTTTAATTCTCACGCACCCACTAAAGCCCCCGTATTCAATTGATCACCGGCGGCACGACTGAAGTCGTGCCCTCCCAAAGCGATTCATGAGATAGCTTCAAGTTACTGCAAATAGCGTACGGCAGAAAGTTACTCATGGCACAACCCTGTCATCGCGGAATGTACCGATCGAGTTGGGGAACGACATTTCCAGTGAAAGACAGCAAGCGTTGTTGGGCGGCCTCGACGGTTTCGCCGCGAGGCAGCGGTGTAATCACGCGGACCAGCGAACCGTCGCTGCGGTTGAGCCGGATGGAATCCGCGACCAGATAAAACTTGGCCCAGTATTCACTGGCCTCGGCGCGATCGTGGGCCCAATACCAATAAAGCACGAGTTGGCGTTCGTCCCCTTTCGCGATGACGTAGCGATTCACTTCAAAAGGTGCGCGTCCGGGAAAAGAAATGGAGATTCTGCTCGACTCCGTGGGCAACCAACCCGCGCCCGGCAGGCAGTGCTTGGGCGAGTGAATAGTGTCGCCGGCTCGCTGGCTGGGGAAGTAGGCGAGAAAGAGGTCGACGTAGGGCTGGCTGACGGAAGTGTTTTCGTAGAAGCGCTGAAGAAAATCTCCCGGGCCGAGAATCGCAAGAACATCTTGCTGCATGGGGACGTCGGTTCCTGCCCATGGTCCTAATTGGTATGGCAGGGAAGCGAGGGGTTCACGGCTGGGAAAGATCTCGGTCGCGGCCGCGCGCCTGAAGAAAAATTGCCGTGAGTCGCAAGCAAAGCAACGGTGAGAGCAAATCTCCAGTTTGATTTCACGGCCGGGCCTCGGCATTTCTTTCGAATCGGCCCGCGTGCGGCCAATCAGTAAGAGGCGGTGAAAGAGAAAAAGCATAGCCAGCGCCACCACAAAAACCAGCCAGCCTGAAAATGATGTGAAAAAATCCTTCAGCTTTGTCTGGATCCCAGTATTGCACCAGCAGGCCCGTGCCTACGATGCGCAGACTGTTGGCGGCCACGGCGATGGGAATCGAAGCCAGGGCCAATGTAACTCGAGCCCAGGTGCGAGTTTCGACCAGGTATCCGTAAATGATGGCCAGAGTCACGAGCGAAAGCAGCGAGCGAATGCCGCTGCATGCTTCCACAACTTCGAGCGGCATTGCCGGCAGATTAATGATGTTGCCTTCGCGCAAGACGGGAACGCCGAGAAGCGGTAGTAGCAGCGCCGCTACTTTGGAGGCCAGAATTTGAAGCGGGAAGGTAATCTGGCCAAAGACAATTTCGGGGATGGGAATCATCAGGAACAGAAATGCCCACGGGAAAAAGAACGGCCGAAACGAATGCCATCCACGAAAGAAAACCACGAGTCCTGCAATGAGCAGCAGCAGGGAAATGCGAGACAGAAAGAGTTCCGCTCCGAGCACTCCTGCGAGGAGCACAGCGAGTGCGAAGACTACGATCAGGCAGACCCCATAACGATGGATCGCATGGTTCCCGGGCAAGCCGCTCGCGATCCTGCCACAGCACAAACAATGAAAAGGCAGGAACGAAAAATCCGTGGGAAAAGTTAGCATCGTTCGACCACTGTTTCGCAAGATGAAAAAGGATGGGCCCGTAAAGCCAGCCAATCAACAAGAAACACGACCGCTGCTTGCCACCGCGAGTCACGATTCAGGGCAGGCTGCGGGGGCCGCTCCGGAAGTGATGCGGTTTGTGCAAAATGACTCACTGCGTGGAATTGTCGAAGGATGCGCATAGAATATGCGAATGGCTCGTTCCAGCGCAACGATGTTGGCGATGGGATTCGTCGATTATCTGCGGCTGTACTTCAACCGGATCAGCCAGGTGAACGGAAGTTGGCGAGTGCTCGGTCACCGTCACGGTTTGGGCTTGCTTGGCGTAGTGCGCGATCACGCCGGGCCGGGACCAATCGAGGTCCCAGCCATTTTCGATGGCGACAATAGTGTAGGTGCCGGGGATGACGCTGCGCAGGCTGAAGCTTCCGTCCTGATCGCTCTGGTCGCGGCGAAACAGTTCTCGATTCGACTTCAGGGTCTTTGGGCACCAGCACGACCATTGCCCCTGCAGATTGCTTTTCCCGCGCGTTTGGCAAATCCTTCAACGTTCGCCGTGCCTCCGACGAGCGAAAGCGTAATGGCCATGGATGAGCCGGGTGCCACATTCAAAGTATGTCCCGCAATGACGCCGCTGTCGGATGAAATTTGCACTACGGAATAGGCCTTCGGCCGGCTCCCTGCCAACACGTCATATTTGCCTGGCGCGAGGTCCTGCGAATTGGACCTCTCCTTTCTTGTCCATCTCTTGCCAAGCCACGACTCGCACTTTGCTGTTGCGAAGCCCGATCTCGATCTGCGGCGGCAGCGTTGCCTCTCCCAATATCTGCACCGTCGCCTTTACCGCGCTGGCACGCTGCTCGGTGGGTGCCTCGAGTTCCTGCCCGTTGGTGGTGATATTAATTTCGTTGTCTTCACCGCCTTGTCCGGCGCTGGGATCGCGAACTGAGTAGCGGCCGGGCGCGATTCCGGTGACCTCGAATACTCCGGGAGAGACCGACTGCATGCCGCCAATCTGGACGTACTCCATTCCATCGAACGACGGCTTCTGCAGCATCGGCATGCGGAATCCATGTTCTCCATTGCCGGGAGCGTGATACAGCAAGTGAAGAGCCGCAACCGGATTCAGATGAATATCGGCTTGCAAATGATCGCCGCCGCGGACGGGGATAGGCGTGGCGTCATCGGGCTCGGTGGAATCGCCGTAGTAGGTGACGGGGTACGCGACGTCGAGAGATTGATCGACGGAAGTTGGGAGATTTTCCGCGTCGGGCTGCTGCGAAGATCGCGGATGCAGAGCGTACCAGGGCTGTGCGGTTGCGGAGATGAAATAAGAGCCGGCATCGAGCTGCGCGAACTCGTACGTGCCTTGATCGTCCGACATGGCCATGCGAGATCGGATGATGCGGCTGACGCCGACTTGCCGGTCTTCGTGGTAAAGCGAAACCGAGGCATGACGAACCGGCTCTCCTGATTCATCGAGAATCTTGCCGGAAAGCACAGCGGACGGCGACAGACGGAGAATCAGGTGTTCGGTATCGAGGCCAGTGCCAGTCACGATTGCAGTCGAGAATCCCTCGTGCTCGTCGTAGGCGGCAGGAATAAAACCCCGCTTCGCGCCTTGCAATGCGTACTTGCCGGGGCTGAGCTGCTTGAAGTCGAAACGGCCATCTTCGGAAGTGATCACCGACTGACGGTTCTGGGGATTCCCGGTATCAAAAATCGAAACGCGCGCGCGTGTTAGTGGGTTTCTGCCAATTGAGTTCACGATGGTTCCGGCGATTCGAAACGTGCTACTCGAAGATTGGTTCTGCGGCACGCCTGCGCTCTGTGCCGCGCAGACCGCCGGCGAGGAGAGCAATATCAACGCGCACACGGGAATCATGCGTGACGTCAGCCAGCGCAATTGCGAAAGTGTAGACATAACTATTCCGCAGGCGATACCAACTGCAAGTGCAAGTGTTCCTTCTGGCCCGCAATCAAGCGCACCAACCGGCCCTTCGCGTCGTAGGCTTTCATGGCTTCGGGATTGCGATATTCCAAATCCGGCTGCGGACGATCGAAGGCAAGTACGCGATAAGTACCTGGCGGCATCTGCTGCGGTCCGAACTTGCCATCTGCTTGTACCCATATGTCTTTGAACTCTCCGCTGCTGTCCGGGAGTGGGATGCAATATAGGTGTGCGGACGAACCTTCGGACGCTTGGGCCGAGGATCCTGTTGGTGGAGCAGCCCAGCTTTCGACGGTTCCATCGATTTCGGCGGTGTCGTCTCGCATGGTTATTTCGATCGGAGCGCTCGATCCGCCCGGGCCGACGACGAGTGGCTGATGCTGCAGGTCGATCGTGCCCGAACTGATTGCTGACACAAACCCGCGAGAGGTGTCGACTTTCACCCAATAGCGGCCCGGTGGCACTCCTTCGATTACGAGGGAGTCATCCTCAGGTCCGGAGGGAGGACGCAGCCAACCAGTTCCTCTTTGGCCAAAGTCATCTGCCGGCTCCAAGCGGACGTTGAGATAGCGTCTCGGGCCCTGTGGAATAAATTCGGCAGGGTTACCCTCGACGTTGAAACTCCGCGAGGCACCCTCTTCACCCGAGGTGAATTCTTCTTTCACGTTCACCTTGATTGAGCCATTCGACACCAAAATCATTGCGGGTCCTTCGACGGGTGCACTTCTGACTGTGATGTTCAACAATCCCGATGCGGGGTTGGGCGCGAAGCTCGACGCTTGCAGCGTAAAGTTTCCGTCGGGCAGCAGCCCCTCGATGGTCTGGGAGCGGTTGTTGTAGCCGAGCGCAAATCCGGGGCTTCTCTGACCCTGAGGGGACACAACAATATTGACGCCGTGGACGATCTCCGGCACATTGGCGATCGTCACTTTAACCGGATAATAAGCGTGCCGGACCAGAGAAATATCCGCCTGCAAAGTCTGGCCCGCGGCTAGCTGAATGGTTTGCGCGGCTTCAAAGTTGGTGGCGTTTGGGAAATAGATGGGAGGATATCCATAGAGTTGTCCGCGCGGGTCGAAGGTCAGAGGATCGCGATCGAGCAGTTCGCGCGTGAGCAACTTATAATTGCCGGCCGCGAGTTCGGCAAAACGAAACTCGCCGTTGGATTTGGTCCAGGCCGAGCCCGAGAGAACCCAATGCGCGCGGCCTTCCTGGACCTGTCGTCGATAGAGCTCCAACTGAATGGGATCAGAAGGTTCGGAAGTGGCAAGGACAACACGGCCGACAATAAGAGCCTCAGGTGTGAGCGGGATCGTAATTTCTTTGCCAGCCGAGTCCGTTTGCCGATTCCGAATTCCCATGTGGTCTTCCAGGAATCCTGGTTTTTTCGCCATCAGCATGAGTTGAAGATTCTGCCCCCGCTGGCGAAACCTATCGGGCGATCCTGATTCGTCCGCCGGGCTTTTCTCTGAGTCAGCTTGTGGAAATGTGAATTCGAATCTTCCTTCACTGTCGGTAAACATCGCAAAGCGATCGTCGGGAGAGTGGACGAGTGCCCGTCCCACGGGCTCGTGAGTCACGCTATTGACCACAACGCCGCGGATGCTTTCCTCTTTATCTTCAGGCTGATTGGTTTGCGCGGAGAGGGGTTGTGCGTTTGCGCACCAGATCGAAAGCAGAACGGTGAGAGCGAGAGTCTTGAGCGGACATCGCGGATAAAGAAGGTTGCTCATACCGAGTCAAGGAAGAACAAGCCGACCCCCGGCAGCCGTTCTTCAGAGCACTCCAGCGTAGATATTGTGGCCGAAAGCGGGGAAAATGCAAGCTTTCGATTTGTGCCGCGCCGTTCTCGATCCGCTACCGTCTTCGCTGAAAGGGGATCGCGGCCTGAGCTTCTTCGACCGGCTCCATCTCGATCACGCCGACCCATTGGTTACGGCGTGTGTCGTTATAGACCAAGCGGCCTCCGAGAATTTGTGCGGCTGCGGCCGGTGGCACGTCGCGGTGGTAGCCGAAGAATTCGGTTTTCCACTGTTGCCATCGACGCCAGCGCTCGAACCAGGGATGCGGCGGCTCGTACTTCGTCGAGAAAACCAGCGCGACATCAAATTTCGAGCGCATATCGGATGCGGACATCAGTTGCTCGACGGTGAAGTCTTCGATGCGAAGAACACGCATAGGTCGGGTGACGTAGCCGAGATACGGGCGCGTGAGTTCATCACTGGCTGGCCATGCTGTCAACACACGGCCCATGGGATAGCGCGCTTCCACGAAGTCTTCGGCCTGCTGGTGCAACAGAATGTAATCCCGGTACGCAAGATTGTCTTCGATGGAAAATCCATGAGGAGGGTTGATGAACAGTCCGGCTACGAATGTTAACGCCACAATGGCGACCACGCCGCGCCATAGCCGCACTCTTCGGCGCAGCGTGGAAACCCACAGGATAATCACGAGCGGAATCACTGGAAGCATATAGCGGGCGAGCACGGCTCCGCCCACTACGGCCATGGCTACGACGTACGCTACGATTACTGCGAGGAAGGCGAACTGCACGTTCGAGCGAGATCCTTTTGCGTTCTTCGCCGTTGTCACGCAGCGGCGGCAGCCACATGGCAAGCAATCCCGCCAGCGTGAGGAAAGATAGGTTGAGATATCCCACGACTTGCCAGAGGCGCAACCCTAGACGCGAGCACAATGCGCAGCGGTTGCATGGTGGCTTCTACGTTGTAGCGGAAGAATTCCGGGTTGCCGAAAACGAATCCAGTGCGCGCGTAGTGAAAGGCATACCAGAGCGCGAGCGGGATGAGCGGAAAGAAGAGTGGGCCACGCATTGCCAGCCAACTTCTCCCGTCGTCGTTCCCAGGAGCGAGAGGCGACCAGAAGTCTGGGTTTCTGCCGGACAGAGGAAGAACCCAGATCCCTCGCTTCGCTCGGGGATGACAAATAACGTGGCAATCAGTTCCCAGACCAATAACGCCAGCGGGCAAGAATGGCCGTTTCTTTCGCTAATGCAGCCAGTGAGAACCACACGGCCGCTCGCCATCGCCGGTTCTCGACGTATGCGAGCAAGGCCCAGAAAGTGAATCCGGCTGCTGCCAGGTCCAGATGGGCCAACGAGCTTTGGGCAAAGAAAACAGGATAAAGAGCAGTGCAGATCGTCGAGGCGACGGCGACTTCGGTGTTCGCAACCCGTTGTGCCAGGCGAAACACGCCCAGCAAGGAAAATGCCGCGACCGCGACCATCGCGATGCGCGTGACCACAGGGGCGTAACCCAGAATCTTCCACGCGAGCGCGAGATACGCCATGACCAGCGGAGGGTGCGCGTTCGAGGGAGTCGAATGCGGAATCAATGTCCCGCGCAACAGCAGATCGCGAGCTGCGGGCACGTAGTATCCGGCTTCGTCCCAGAAGTAGGGCAGTCGAAGTAGAGGAGCGTGCAGCGCCAACAAAACGAAAAAGAACAACACAAAGAGCAGTACAGCCGGATATCTGCGTCGCCGATCAATGTCTCCGCTCACCGGAGCAGTCTAGTGTACCGGCCCGGCCGATGCCATTCGGGGATCCAGTTTGATCTCACCAAACGTGCTCTCATAGCCAGAGACGTTCTGCTGCAGAATCGACACCAGCGCCTTGGCCTGTTGCGGGCTCAAATAGATGCCCTGAAAGTTTTTGACTTCCACTTGACTCTCGGTTTGTTGTTGCAAGGTTCCGAAAACTAGAAAGAAATCCCAGACGTTCACTCGCACCTGCACGCTGTTGGCATAAGTCTCGCGATAGTCGGGAGCGTTCACTAGCTTGATATTGGGTTGCGATGGATTATTCATGACTCATTCAGTGTAGCGGCAGTCGGCGCAAACAGAAAAGAGAATTCCCCGAAGAAGTACGGTTCGAACGCCAGTGAAGGAACGTAAGGCTCAAAGCCGATGGTTATGATTCGCTAACCAATTTGCCTTCTGCAACTTGGCTGTAGGTCAGAACAATGTCCGAAACGCGAACTCGCAGGCAATTAACCGAAGGATGGTTCGATACAGTACACACTGTATTGCCACGCGCTCGATGTGTGGGCTATTGTCGATTACGGTTCGCGTTGAACCTTGGCGGTCATGGGCAAGTGCCAGCGGGGCTGGCGTTCGGACCCTCACGACCGCTCTTTTGATTCAGACCTCCAGGGAAATCTCCCGGAAAGACAGCGGGCAAGCCGTTAATTCTCGCGCGGATGCTGTTCGCTATTTTGTAAAAGAAGGGAAGACTCAGCGCGATTGCCGGATAACGCGTAGCATCCGCCATAGCTTTCGCTACAAAGTACCCTGGCGCGCCACAGATATAGATCGAGAGTCAAATGTTTCTCGTAGAGGCTGAGGCGCGTCATGGTGTTTTCAGGGCAGAGGAGACTTCTGCTGACGAAAAAGTGCCGGAGACGCATGCCATGGACCGTTGGATCGCTTTGGGGATTTTCCTACTTGGTACTGGCGTTGGAGCCCTCACTACCGTCGCGTTGTACGCCGAGCAGATTCGTCACCTCAAACAGGTCCGAGACGCGGCGTACCAGACGATTCCAGATAGTCTGGCACAATAATTCTCCAATAGAAGAACAAGGCGACGAATCGGACAGGCGGAAGTCCGCCTAGTGAAGGAGCCCATTGATGACCGACACCTCTACCTCGAAACTGGTAGGCAAAGCCCTGATCGTTTCCGAAGATGCGGTGAATACGCGACTGCTTTCCGAGGCCATGGAAGAACTTGCCTTGTCGGTCGAGGTCTGCGGCAAAATCGGGACGCGCTCGACCGGGTCAGTCACAGCAAAATTGAGGTCGCTGTCGTTGACCTTTCGCTGGGCAATCAGGCCATCCTATTTCTGGAGCGTGTGCGCGCCTCGGCCTCGAACCGGACCGCGATCACATTCGCCATCACGAACAATAGCGCCCAAACTGCGGCCGCGCTTGAAGGGTGGGTCAGCGTTTACGTTGCAAAAACCTCTGACTATCGAGTCGATCCGGCACACCTTTAAAGCCGCTTACGGATTGATTGTGCGGGAACGCCGCCGTTATTTTCGTTATCCCATCTCAGTGCCGGCAGCCGCCAGCAGAAAAGGACAACCGGAGATTTTTGGTAGGACAATCAACATCAGCGAAAAGGGTATGGCTTTGAGTACTTCAACTCCGCTGACGCCTGGCAGCGAGTTCAAGATCCAGTTCACCCTGCCCGACCCTCACCTCGATATTACGGCGGATTGCAAGGTTTGTTGGCACAATGACCAAGGTCAGGCCGGTTTGTCATTTCTATTCCTGCCCTCCAACCTGGGCTCCGAACTGCAAGCCTGGCTGGCGCGGAAACTCGAAGAGCAACTTCCCGATGTCGTCACTCGGAAATTTCAATCTTCCCCCACATAGATCGAACGTAGAAATCCTGCGTAGGCTGTTGTCTTGTCACGAAAGATGCCTACAGTATCCGCTGTATTGCCTAGCGATGAACAGTTACACTAGCTTGGGATGCACGGTTAAGCGGTCATGGGTGAGCGTCGCGGGGCAGGCGACATTCGATCCTCAGGACAGCTCATTCTTTCCATCGCTCCCCCCATTCAGGCTGCCCCTTTTTGCCCACAAACTATAAGGCTTTGTCACTAAGCGTGACTACGGTGTTTGCTGTATTGCTCTCGCCCGATGTGCGCGCTACCTTTGTAAAAGCACGGTTCGCAGGCGGTCATGGGTTAGCGTAGCGGCACGTCATCCTTAATTTCGCCGAGACATTCGGACCCTCACGATCGCCCCTACCACAAATCACGTTTCAGGCCGGATAGCCCCAAAGCATCCGGCCATTTTCTTTGGCCTTACCCGCCTGTGCTAAGAAGGCTTGGGACTTATGTTCGGCGCCGCCATCTATCAGGACGCGTCACGAGCAGTATGGTTTTCCGCACGGTACGCTGCGAGACCGATCGATTCCGCAAAGCATACTTTCTCCGATATCATCGCGCGGTGCTTAAAGGGGGACGGTATGGCAACCGCACTCCCAACGAACGAGAACTCAGAGTCATCAAGCTTGTTGCTTAGGGCTTAAGAACAGTGAAATCGCCGAAAACGTTCGCAACGATTGTGCACCGCGAGGTTTGGTGGACTTATTTTGCGCAGCAAAAGGGCCTTGATTCTGATTTGACACCATGGAACTCCGGCGATATCATCCGCGTTATAACTCCGCTGATACGACAGCTAAGCTGGAAATCCACGGTGAGCGTCGGCGAAAACATCGAGCCCAATGGAAGTTTGCCCCGGCGACTTCGCGTTGTTGAGTGGATTTCAATGGTGCCCGCGATAGCAATCTGCACGACCTGCGCCGAGCGATTCACCGTTCCAGTGGCGGCTCTAAGCCAGTCGATGGCTCAGGCCAATCTCCAATATCAGTTCGACCGCCATGAGTGCAAGCGCAGTCACGCTACGGCATCTTGACAAGTCTTGCTAGCGGGGCTTCGCTGCCTTAAAGGATGAATTGCAGCTCTTGGATTTGGTTGCTTCCGGACGTCATGCGGCGTCTCGCTTTGCCCAATCATGATCCTGTTTTGCGGGAGTAAGAAGGGCCTTGAGGCGGTTGTTAATCTTAGTCAGTTCCCAGAAAATCGAAACCAGCAGAACTGCGATTACAAATAGCAAGAATTGGACAATCATTTTTTAGCCTCTAAGGGCAAGAAATGAGTTAGGTCACAGCGCCACATTAACACCTCGGGGTCAGTTCTTTTTCAACTCTTGTGACGGTGTTACGATTTCCGAACGGATATCCCGCTTAATTTCCGTCGATGGTTTCGTGTACCAACTGCAGCTACAAATTCGTCACCCCATCCACTCTCAAGCGGGACTTCATGCCGCCGAGCTGTATCTGAGGGAAATTCAATGGGCACCAATGCTGCCCACAACATGCCGAGCTAATTGGCCGCCGGACGAACCGCAGCGCTGTTCGAGAGATACAATATCGTTAGTGAAGCGGACGTCACAGAGGCTTCCCATAAGACCGACGAAGGACGGAGAAGCGGTGCAGCTAAACTTGCAAAAACCAAGTGCCGCGATAAGTGCCACCGGTTCAAACAGATTTTCGCGCTGTTGTGGCAAGAAACAGGATGAGTTATTTATTATTAGTCGCTCGTAGCAAGCGCCGGGATGGCGGAATTGGCAGACGCGCTGGACTTAGGATCCAGTGCCGCAAGGCGTGCAGGTTCGAGTCCTGTTCCCGGCACCAGCATCCAACCCCTGACTTGCTAGTAGCTTCGTCAGTTCGGCAAGTTTTACTGCCCAAGCTCGGCGCAAGACCGTCAACACCGGGCGCTCGGAATCGGCCACCCAGCCAAATGGGTTCTCGGGTATGCACCCTTCCGTGCCTGTCTCGCTTCTGGAAGAGCGAGAATCCTTCACTACCACCTCCCGCGTGGCCTCCCGAACATTTGAGGTGAGGCGTAAGGTCGGCAGGCGGGTCGGGATTCGCCCGCTCTTCGGGAGCTACCCTAGCCGACCACGACGCTCCTAGTCTACCAATTGGGGTGGAATGCCGCGGACTCTTAATTGTCCGACGCAGCCGTCAGACCGGCCGTGACCAGGGCCGCGAGAGCCGATTTTTCAATTTGGAAATTTCAATTTTTTGCGGCGTGCTCCAGCCTGACTTGTGCCAACTCCCAACTGCCTCCGTTTTACTCCGTACCGGTGCCGCTGAGTGCCACCGTCTGCGGGCTAGCACCTCCATTGTCGAATACTTGAAGAATCGCAGCTTTCGAGCCTTTGTACTTAGGCGTGAAGGTCACGCTGATGGTACAGTTTCCCCCCGCAGGAACACTCGTCCCACAGTTGTTGGTCTGGGCGAAAGCTCCACCATTTGTTCCAGCGAAGCGGATGCTGGAAATATTCACCACCCCTGTGCCGTAGTTGGTGAGAGTGACGGTCTGCGGTTGGCTCGTCGTTCCTACTTTCTGGTCACCGAAATTCAGACTCGAGGGCAATAGCGTCACCACGGTTCCGACTCCTGTCAGCGGAACTTCCTGCGGACTGTTGGGAGCGTTGTTCCTGAGCGTTACGGCTCCCTTGAGCGTGCCGCTTCTTGTAGGACTGAAGCTCACATTAATGGTGCACTGCCCAGCTACCGGGACTTCGGTAGGGCAGTTATTGGTTTGAGAGAAATTCGCATTGTTGGTGGCGATCTTGTTGATCTTGAGGTGACGGTTGCCGCCGTTGGTCAAGGTCACAGGCTGGGGGTAGCTGCTGGTGCCAACCAGTTGCACCCCAAAACTGAGGCTTGTTGGGGAGAGCGTAACCGATGGGATGTCCTGCAGGAAGACGGAAACTCCGGTGCTCCACCATTCGACATCATTGATGGCCGCAAAATCCAGCCTGCCGTCGCCGTTGAAGTCGCCCACCGCGAGTGGGCCGACAAGACTACCTGCGGACGTCGCCAGTGTGAAATTGCCAGCGCCGTCCCCAAGCAAAATCGAAACACCGGATACCACCAAGTCCAGCTTGCCATCCCCGTTGAAATCTCCCACCGCCATCGACGTGGGCCATTGGCCAATACCTAGAGAGGAGGCCAGCGTGAAATTGCCCGTGCCGTCCCCCAGCAGGATGGAAACCGTACCGCTCACTCTGTTGACGACGGCCAGATCCAGCTTGCCGTCTCCGTTGAAGTCGCCCACCGCCACTGAATAAGGCTGATAACCGGTAGCCGGAGACGAGGCCAGGGTGAAGTTGCCCTTGCCGTCCCCCAGCAGGATGGAAACCGTGCCGTCCCCGCTGTTGGCGACCGCCAAATCCAGCTTGCCATCTCCGTTGAAGTCGCCAACTGCCACGGAGTCGGGCGCATAACCGATAGCCGGAGAGGAGGCCAGGGCGAAGTTGCCCGTACCGTCCCCGAGCAAAATGGAAACAGTGCCTGGGGAGGTGCCGCTGCAAGTGAAGTCAGTTCCGCACAGATTGGCCACCGCCAAGTCCAGCTTGCCATCCCCATTAAAGTCTCCCAGTGCGACCGACATTGGACTACTACCCGTAGTCGGAGACGAGGCCAGGGTGAAATTGCCCGTGCCGTCCCCCAGCAGGATGGAAACCGTGCTGCTTGTCTGGTTGGCGACCGCCAAATCTAGCTTGCCATCTCCGTTGAAGTCGCCCACCGCCACGGACCAAGGCCAACCACCGACGACCGGCGACGAGGCCAAACTGAAATTGCCCCTGCCGTCCCCCAGAAGAATGGAAACCGTGCCTACGGAACCGCAATTTGGGTCGGTTCCGCACGCATTCGCGACAGCTAGGTCCAGCTTGCCGTCTCCGTTGAAGTCGCCTACCGCCATCGAAAAGGGGTTGTAACCCGTGGCCGAAGATGAGGCCAGGCCGAATCCCACGGAGTTTCCTTCGCTGCGGGCCACTGAGAAGAATCCCACGTTCGAGGTTCCTCCGCCCGGCCCAGGACTGACCGCCGTCACCCAACCCGTGCTCGCTGTGGCAATGTCCGTAGCCGGAACAATCGCCGTCAACTGTGAACCGCTGACGAACTGAGTCGCCAGTGCGCTGCCATTCCAATTCACGACCGAGTTCGAAACAAAGCCAGTCCCATTCACAGTGAGAGTGAATTGCGGCCCGCCCGGCGCAGTAGCGTCAGGCATGAGAGGCACGTTGATGAAAGGAACAGGGGCTTGCGCGTAACTCAGCGCCGATACAAAGGCCAACAAAACCGCACCGAGGAATCTTGCAGGTGTTCGCATTTTATTTCTCCTGATTTTCCTGCTGGCGGGTGGCAGTGCGGCTTACCAACTGCTGCCGGATCGTGGAAAGCTACCAACGAACCAGGGGGGAGTCCCTATCAGCTTAGTCAACTCGTGCACGAGTCGGCAGTGATTGAGGGCACACCGCAATGTGATTTACGAGCTGATCACTAACTGTGGATCGTCGGCCCTTTGGGGGACCGGACGGACCTTTGTAATCGGCGCAAGATCGCGAGAGCGCTCGCTGAGGGGTTTGAGTGTAACCGCCTGTTCTCGGCAGTTGACCTTCCCTTCGCTTTCCCAACACCATCACCTAGAACAGTGACGGGTGTCACCGCAAGCGAAGTCACACCGTCGTAGCGTGGTTCCGAGGCTCCGAGTTCTGCCTCATATGCAAGTCGCCTCGCGAGACCCAATCAAGGCAACTCGGAGAATATCGGATTTCCCTCGACCTTGATCCCGCACTCTTCAGCGTTCACGGGCCGCCGTGAAACCCAAACCGTAATGAAATTTGACATGCCAAATGATGCGGCGGGAGGACGACAATGAAAAAGCACGAAGTTCGTTTTTACAGCTCGAGTAGAGCATTCAACCCCAGCTTGAGCTTGTTCCATAACACCCCCCTTGGAAAGGTGGGATACGCTAGGAAAAAGAATAGCTTCTGGATGGCCGCAACCAGGTTAGCGGTCGCGACAATAACCCTGATCGTGATTCCGATGTTGGCGATTGCCGCTGAGGCGGCGGGCGCGGAAAAGGTGCTTTACGAATTCACCGGAGGCACTGATGGAGATAGTCCCCGCCACAGTCTGATCTTCGACGCTAGCGGCGCTCTCTATGGAACTACCTTTGACGGTGGCACCTATGGAGCTGGTACGGTCTACACGCTGATCCCCAATTCCGACGGAAGCTGGACAGAGAACGTCCTTTACAGCTTCAGCGGCGGAGCGGATGGAGGCTATCCAGACTGGGGGAGCTTAACCTTTGATTCGGCCGGAAATCTTTACGGCGTGACGTACGGCGGCGGCCAATACGGCGTGGGCACGATTTTCGAGCTGATGCCGAACTCCGACGGAAGTTGGACCGAGCACGCGCTTCATCAGTTTACCGGAAAGGATGGAGCCCAACCCAGGACTAAGCCAATCTTTGATGCGAAGGGTAACTTCTACGGCGCGGCGACATACGGAGGCGCCCATGGATGTGGTGCCGTCTTTAAGATGACGCCCGGTTCCAACAACACCTGGACTTACAGCGTGATTCACCAGTTCATGGACAAGCCTGGCTGTATCCCGTGGGTTGGTCTTATTGCTGATACATCCGGCAATTTCTATGGCACTACGCGCAACCAAATCGGAGGGTGCAGCAACCCACCGCAGAATTGTGGCATCGTCTTCGAGCTGACACCCGGTTCGGGTGAGAAGTGGACCTACAAAGTAATCCATGAGTTCAGCGGCGGCAAAGGCGGCTCTGAACCCGTTTTCGGTTTGATCTTTGGGGAGGATGGCACTCTGTACGGCGCCGCCCGCACGGAGGGCGCCTACTCCGCTGGTCTCTTTTATAAGCTGACCCCCAGCGCCGAGGGCAAGTGGAGCTACCAGGTGTTGCATCAATTCAAGAAGAACCAAGACGGCGACTTGTCAGAGGGCGTTTTGGCGAGTGATGCGTTGGGTAATCTATACGGTACGGCAGGTTATGGCGGCCTCTATGGCAACGGCACCCTCTACCAGATGGCGCCAGACTCGAATAACACGTGGACATTCAGCGTGCTCCACAATTTTGGCGGCAGTGGCGATGGAGCCGCCGCGATTCCTGGCCCCATCTCCGACGCCGCTGGCAACCTATACGGCGTCACACCGAACGGCGGTACTTACGGCGCGGGGATGGTGTACGAAATCACGCCCTAACTAAGCTTTTCGGCCGCTCGGGGCTTGAGCGTCGAGCGGCCGGAGCCCGACTTATGCCTTCTATCTGTTGAGAAATCCCGATTACACTCATATCCCTAGGTTGTTTTCCGGCGAAGGACGACCTAAATGTGAAACCCTCCTCCGAATCTGCCATAATCTCCTCATGTGCGGGCGCTATCGACTTTCGCGTCGGAAGCAAATGATCGAGGAGTATTTCAGTACTGTCTCAAGCGAAGACGACTGGAATCCTCGCTACAACGTTGCTCCCACTCAGGCCGTGCCGGTCCTCCGCCAGAATCCGAAGGAACCGCGCCGTGAATTGTCGCTGCTCAGGTGGGGACTCATCCCGCCATGGGAAAAAGACCCATCGGTCGGTGCGCAGATGATTAACGCAAGATCGGAAACAGCGACAACGAAACCTGCGTTCCGCGATTCGTTGACTGATCGCAGGTGCCTGATCCCAGCGGACGGATTTTACGAGTGGCAGCGAAGAGGCAAAGCGAAACAGCCGTTCTCCTTTGAGGTTAATGACGGGGAATTGTTTGCGTTTGCAGGACTGTGGGGATCGCTGGAAAGACCCGAGCGGGCAGTGGATCAGGTCGTGTTCAATCCTGGCGACAACTCCAAACGCTGTAACATCGTCCGTCTACGACCGTATGCCTGTCATCCTTGATCCAGACAACTACGACCTGTGGCTCGATCCGGGGATGACCAGCGTCGAGGTGGTATCGGAAATGTTGAAACCCTACGATGCTCGGCAGATGCGGAGCTATCCGGTCAGCAGTCGAGTCAACCATGTGGCGCGATGACGAAGAATGCTTGCGCTGTGTCGATCTTGCCGACATCCAGAATCGGCTTTTTACGTAAAACGCGGACCCTTCCGCCAGAACCAAGGACGGAACGAGGGTCCTATTTTACGCTCTTGTTCAGACCCCACACGACAGTCAGCGGATCACGACCCATTGCTGTAGTGAGAGGATTGCAGAGCATGCCTACGGCATTCGCTGTATTGCGAACCATGAGGCACTCGCGCTAGCTTGAAGCTGCACGGTTCAAGCGGTCATGGGTTAGCGTCGCGGGGCAGGCGACATTTGGACCCTCACGACCGTTCATCTCCAAGCTCGTCCCCAAGGCCGGACCACAGCGTTCGGCCTTTGTTCTGCAGGCGAGGAAGATCGCGCCGATAGTCCAGGCGTTAATCCTCACGCCCACAGCGTCGCGTATATCGATCGTTCCAGACCTACGGCCTACTGTTGCCATGTCAGTTTCAATCGCCCCAGTACCGTCCCGCCACCAATCTGCGATGCAGGCCGGAGTCGCGTCCGCCTCTTTCTTATCATTTAGCTGAGTGTCACGAGTAGTGACAACTTTCGGTGACGAGGGCAACTGCATCATGCTTCCACATATCAAAGGTTCCCAGAGGGCGTGATGATGTCTAAGAAGCAGCCAACGCGTGAAGACCTAGCGGCAGCGTTTCGAACGATTCGTGACCAGTACCAAATCATAAAGCTGCAAGCCCAGACGATTTACCGTCAGGAAAAGGTGCTGGGGAATGTATTGATGGTTTACCCAAGGCTTGAGGAGTTGCGGATAAACTGATTTGTTCAAGGCTGCATTTAGCGTCTGGCTTTTGTTCGATGCCGCACTGTTGTTTGCTTTTGTGGGCTGTTTGTGCTCCATTTTGTTCGCTCATTCTTGTTACCCACCTCATACCCATCCGGCCACTTATTCCGCTTACCCCGTCCGTGCCAAGGACTTTACCTCGCCGGTGCTATTTACAGGCTTCAGCGCACGATCTATTTTATCGGCGAGCAGTTCTGGGGGAGGGCTGCTTGAGAGAGCGTCCTTGGCTTGCCGGGGCGCTCTTTCTAGTTTGCCGATGAGTAGTTGCCGATGAGCAGTAAGATGGTCCAAATGACGCATCGCGTAACTATCTTGCTCAGCCTTGTTCTCGATCTGGCCTTAATCGCGCTGGTCGTTTCAACGTTCGTGACCAGAGGCCGACTTGCCAGTTGGAAGCAATGGCCGACCTGGTTTAAGATAGCGTGGATCGTTGTGATTGTCGGTATGGTCGCTTGCTTTACCTATGAACTGATGGTTGTTTGAACCTTGACAATCGTCGATCAATCTCCGCCATAATCTGCTCCGCCGGCGCATGTCATCCGCGATTGCAGGATCTGGTGCTGTTACTACTTTGCATCCTTATTTGGGCGAGACCTGGAACACTGTGCCTCCGTACTGGGATTCGTAGGGCAATGTGGTGCCGTATAGATCGCCGTTCACACCAAATATCAGACCAGCATAGGGATCAGCACCATCGGTGTTCCCGCTGAAGCTGTGCAACACCGTTATCTTCCATGTTTCGTCGTGCTGCAGCTTAAAGACAACGCCATCGTTGCTTGCTCCTCCGAGAAGAGTCGATCCATAGAGGGCACCTGCGTTATCCAGAACCAAAGGAGCGTTGGGGCTGGCACCATAATCGCCATTGAACGTATATAGCACCGTCTTGACCCATCGTCCGTGGAATCGGCTCAGCTCAAAAATGGCGCCGCATTGATATTCACAGCCGCTTCCTCCACCGGTCGTAGTTCCGTAGACATTCGCTCCGGCGTCTACGGTCAGATAACCATTTGGGTTTCTGTCATTTGTCGCACCAGTAAATGAATAGAGTATCGATTCGTGCCACGTGCCGTTGGAAAGCTTTAGTTCGAACACGATGCCGTAATTATTGGCCCCACCACAGCAAGTTGTGCCATAGACGTTGCCTGCTTCGTCTAAGCTCACTCCAGGTTCGGCACTAAATCCGTCACCGTTTGTGTCCGTGAATTCATGCAGTACTGTTTCAATCCAGCGCTCCTCAGATCGTCGTAGTTCGTAGACAACTCCACATATGGACTCACAGCCGACCCCTCCTCCCGCCGTACCGTAGATGTTTCCTACTTTGTCGAAGGTCATACCGTAGGGGTTCGCGCCGTCACGACAATTAGCGAGTGAACAGAAATTGTAGATCACGGTTTTCTTCCAAGAGCCGGATGTTCGCTTCAGTTCATATACTGTGCCGCACCCGTCTGTGGGGTTCTGGCATCCGGTGCCAGTCCCGCCATAAAAGGTGTCTCCATAAAGATTCCCGGCCTTATCGATCAAGAGATTGTCACTTGGATTAAAACCGTCATGGCTGCCCAGGAAGTTGTAAATGACTTCCTCGGACCAGCCTTTCTCGGAATGTTTAAGCTCAAAGACCGTGCCCCATCCGTAGATGCCACCATAGTAGGTCGTGCCGTAAAGGTTACCTTCACTATCGGACACAACTCCTGTTTGCGGATCCTCACCATGAATGCCTCCGGGAAATGTGTAGAGGGTCTTTTCTCGTCCCTTGGCCAAGCTGAGCGATACCAGCGCGAGAAGCAGAAAGCTCACGAGCAAAGTTTTGTTAGTAAGTGGAAAAATTTGGCTGGGCACTTGTCATCTCCATTCGAGAAATAGTTAGCCGCTTTGCAGGTCTCTATTCCCCAACAACTGACGCACCGCGAGCTAGATGACCAAGAGTCCGGGGTTCTTCCGTGATCGCATCGGTTCCCTTGGTCCTACCTGTGACGAGAGGCTTATTCGGAACCGTCTCGTAGGCGTATCCGGTGAGAACGGCGACTATATCCGGATTAATGCTGACATTCAGGCGGGCCCAGCCATAGTGAACCTTGCCCTTGATCAAGAACTGGAAGCCCAGATAACGGTTTTGCACACCATTCCAAGGCCCGTACCCTTCGCACGTAGTGCCCGAACAGCCTGCGAAGAGCATGTAATTATAGGGACCGAATCGCCGATTATCTCCAACGCGAGCGTTCGGATGCAGCGCAGACGCCCAGCAACCTTGGGAAAGATGCCGACAATACCCGGCAACTTGATTAGTTCGCTCTGCGGTTACCGAAATGTCAAACTCTCCGTAGCTACTGACGCTGAGATCAAGCAAAAAATCAACGATGCCGTCGTGGTTAAGGTCAACTTGCAGGGGAGTATTTATCTGAAGCTGGTCATCCGCTTTGGTGTAGACGATTCGAGCTGCGGCGGGCTGCGGCCACAACAGCAGACCCACGCCGGATGCGCTCGCAGCCAGGGCATATGCCGTTAAACGACGTTCCAACGGCTCGCGCAATTTAGCGATCGGTCGGCGGTTCATGCACGTTGCCCCCCAATTAATTTTGTCGTGCGGACGTAATTGGTTTCTGGCCCAATCTGGATTCGCCAGACAGAACTTGCTACTGTGTCACGCGGAATTCGCGGTTACTCTCAAGCGTACCGCTCGGCGTAGCAACCGTTACAAAACCCGTGGTTGCGCCGCCAGGCACAATCGCAGTCAGATAAGTATCGGACACAACATTGAAACTGGCGGCAAGTCCGTTGAATGACACGCCGGTCGTGCCGATGAAGCCCTGACCCAAGAATTCGATTTTTCTTCCGACCTTGCCCGATGCCGGCATTAGGCTAACGAACGGCGGCAGGCCTGCATCGAAGCTAAAAAAGACACCGCAGTTGCCGGAACAATAAGATCCTGTTCCACCTTCTTTTGTATCTCCGTAGAAAATGCCATTCGTGTGCTGAGTCAGGGTTACCAGAGGAAACTTGCCCTTAGTTCCATTGAACTCGTAAAGGACGGTGTACTGACCTTGCGGGGTGACTCTGAAGATCGTTCCAGCACTCACCATACCGCCGCTGTGTGTTGTGCCGTAGAAGTTGCCGTCGCTGGCCTGGACCAGACCGGCGCAAGGATAGAATCCGCCACCGTTTCCTGCGAAATTATGAATGACGGTGAGCCTGCCGTTGGATCCGATCCTGAAGATAACGCCGGAACCATTTGCGCCGCCGTCGAAAGTAGTCCCATAGAAGTTCCCGTCGCTTCCCTGGATAAGAGGACCGAAAGGTTGCGAACCGTGTACGCCGTCAAAATTGTAGAGCAGAGACAATTTTCCGCTTGGGGTGATTTTGAAAACAACGCCTAGATTCAAATTCCCACCTGCCAAGGTCACGCCGTAAAAGTTGCCATCGCTTCCCTGGACCAGCGGAGCATAGGGTGATGAGCCATGCACCTGATCGAATTGATACAGAGCTGTAAACTGACCTGCAGGCGTGAGCTTGTACACGGTACCGTAAGGGCTTTGGGAAGAGCCATGCAGGGTAGTACCGTAGAAGTTCCCGTCACTTGCTTCAATAGGTGGAGCATACGGATCTCCCCCATCCGTATCACCGGTGAAGTTGTACAAGACACTGAGATTTCCATCTGGGGCGATTTTAAATATCGTCCCTTCGTAATCGCTACCCGCATATTCCGTGGTGCCGTAAAAATTACCATCGCTTCCCAGCACAAGGCCGCTATAGGGATACACACCGGTCAAGTTGGAATCGAAGCTATAAAGCACGGTGAGCGCTCCGCTCGGCGTGATCTTAAAAGCAGCGCCGTCGTCGTCAACCGAGTTTGGCGCGGTACTATACAAATTGCCATCGCGGCCCTGGGCGATGATGCCGGAGTAGGAAGGCTGGACCGGGTCGCCATTGCTCAATCCGAAATCGTATAGCACTGAAAATTTCTGGGCCCGGCTTAACGGGACAAGAACCACAAGCACAAGAAGAGCGAGAAAAATTTGGGCCTTTAGCCGTTGCATTTGCAATCCTCCTCGACTTAGCCCCACGAACTGTTGCCTGAAGCCAACACAATTGAGAGACAAATCGGGCAGCTATTTTAAGATCTCGAATACCTGGCCATAATATTGGTCATCATAGCCTCCTGGGGCCGTAGTGCCGTACAAGTCGCCGTCAGGACCGAAGATCAGGCCGGGGTTGGGGCTCACAGTACCTGTCGGAAAGCTGTAAAGCAATTCTATTGTCCAGGTTTTGCCCGGCTTCAATTCGAAGATTTCGCCAAAATTATATTTACCTCCGAGAACTGTTGAGCCGTACAGGTTGCCGGAGCTATCTAGAAGCAATGCCCCGTGGGGGTTCTCACCATCAGTTCCATCGAAGGTGTAAACAACGCTTTCGACCCACTGTCCGCGAGAACGGGAGAGCTTGAAAACCATCCCGCACTCGTCGGGGCACCCGCTGTAGCCGCCTATCGTGGTGCCGAAAATATTCCCGGTAGAATCCAAAGTCAAATATCCATTCGGTTCTATGTTGTTGGTGGAACCATCGAAGGCATAGAGCATGGCTTCGCGCCACCTGTGCTTCGTAGACTTCAGCTCAAAAACGATCCCGTAACCATACCCGCCTCCCGAGAAAGTTGAGCCGTAGAGGTTCCCGACGCTGTCTATCGCAATGCCTGGCGTGGGATAGTAGCCATCCCCGCCTTCCCCGAAAGCATGCAGCACCTTTTCGGTCCAAGACCCATGTGAAAGAGAAAGCTCATAAACGGTGCCGCATCCGCCGTCACATTGTTGGCCTCCCGCAACGGTTGTGCCATAGAGGTTTCCTGCCTTGTCAAAAGCCAATCCGGTCGGACCAGCGCCGTCGCTGCAACCGCTACGCGAGCAAAAGCTGTAAAGAACAATGTGTTTCCAGACGCCGTTTGACTGTTCCAATTCAAACACGGTCCCGCCGCAATCGTAGGATTCCTGAGTGCATCCGGTGCCCGTGCCGCCGGAAGAGGTGGTTCCGTAGAGATTGCCCGACGCATCGATCACAAGATTTCCTACCGGATTCAAACCGTCGCCGCTACCAAGAAAGCTATAGAGAACCTCGGCTGCCCAGCCATGGTTTAATTGTTGGAGTCTGAAAATCGTTCCCCAGCCATACGTACCGCCGTAGTACGTAGTGCCGTATCCGTTGCCATTAGTGTCAAAAACCAGGCCATATTGGGGCTCGTCTCCCTTGTTACCACCTGGGAATTGATAGAGAACTTTCTCGCGTGCCAGCGCACTGTTGCCTGCAAACATCAGGAGCAGCAGTAAAAAGCCGCCATTGAAAGCCGATGAAAATAATTTATGCATGTTGCAACTCCGATTCTGACAACGAACAGCTTGGAATGCTTGGCAGCGGATGGCTCACTTTGTAAGTAGCCCGCCAACGTAGTCCTGCATAATGGCATTGCGAGTGTCTGGCCATGTGACGAAGAGGGTTTTTCCCGCCCATGCATTGCCCGTATAATCGCCCATGGAATAGGAGCTGTAATAGGGGTTTGAAAGAGGCTTAGCCAGTCGATAGTTTTGTCCAAATGACTTGCTGCCATTGTATGAGACCGCAGTAAACGGCTGGTAGAAGATGTTCTGGGGGTCATTGCGTCGGTCCAGCCAATTCACTCCTACGAACCCGCTCGCACTAACCGACAGGCCGGGAAAAAACTCGTCATTCGTATATGAAGGAGCCACACGCACCGGCTTTTGCCAAGTAACTCCTTCATCCCGCGATGCGAATACTTCAACTTGCATCTGCTTTCCGGTCCAGTTATAAACCACGACATAAAGGCTTCCCGCGTTTGGTCCGCTGCTATTGTCGACGGCAATTAGCGGTGGGTTTGCGACCGGATCCGTGGTATGCGGCAGGTTGCCAAAAAAAGCGCAAGCACAACTGTCTGGCGCTAGATTGACGGCCACGATTTCGCTCGGAGAAGACCAAGTGTTACCTCCATCGGTCGACTTCGAGAGCCACATATGAGCTTTGGTGCCGCCACAATTAACGTGCTTGCCGGTCATTTCGCAACGCTGCCAGGTAACGTAGACTGTCCCGTCACTAGCGACTGCTAACCGGCTGTAGTAGTCCACCTCGGGCTCGACCTGGACTGGGTCGATGATCTCCATCGTCCATGTGTTCCCACCATCGCGGGAATACGAAACCGTGATCTCACTGTATATGTCGTCGTCATTAATCTCGCCTTGCTGAGTGGCTGCTATATATAGACTGTTGGCATAAGAGCTTTTTGCGCTATTGTCTACGCCCAGCCATGGAGTTGAAACGGAACCGTACGAAAATAATTGAGGCACTGCTTCGATGGCAGTGCTCCAGGTATTTCCATTGTCCGTGGTTGCAGTGAAATAGATACCAGTCTCGTAGTTTGCTCCGACCTGGTATGCAGTGTTCTTCTTCCCGTACACAATTGAGGGCGTATCCCCGGCGCATCTGTCGGTCTGGTTCTGGTACCAGGTTGCACCACCGCTGACGGAGCCAAATGGACAATTTCCTCCGTAGTCCACGTCGACTCCCGCCAGCAACTGAGCATGATTTACAGGATTGGCAGCCAAGATTGTGTTGTAGGACTGACTTGCAGTAATCAGCACGTTCGGCAGCACGCACGGAGCAGGCGAACAGGTGAGCACATCGTCGCGTCCTGACAGTGGCTGAGGAGCAATATTGCGATTGCTTACATTTCCTTGGCCGTGAGGGGACACTACTTTCGCGTTCTGGTTAGCGGCACTAGCAGCTCTGGCGGAGGAAATTGCGAATGGGGACAAAAGAAGCACGGAAAGGACCAGGATTCGTTTCATCCGGGATCTCCTTTGACTTCGAGAAACGCTGATCAGTGTATACCCACACATCAGCTCACACCACTGTGAAAAGAGTTTCACTGTGGGTTTGTGAACTAATGCGTGAAACGTAACTGGTCACCGGGTCTCTGACGGATGCTTCTGCAGCCCCGTCCACTGCCAGCAAGAACGCCGGCAACGGAACCACTGAAAATCTTCCAAACAGAGCCGCGCTTTCGAGAATCAAGGGGGGTAGAATCCGTGCCAGTATTGGCCGAATACGCTCCACAACCAACACGTTCCACCGGTGCTTTTGATTTTGCCTTTGCGTGACTCCATCAATTCTCATCGTATGGCCTCCTCGACTCACGGTGACGCGCACAGTTCTTCCCTCGGAGTCGACTGCAATCGAGTATTTGCCTGGAGGCAGACGAGACAGACTGCTCCGATTGAACCGCAAGCTATAGCGCAGTGTGAAATTACCCTCGTAGTGTATCTTGGCAGCTTGACCAGGGGAGTTCGTCCTGGACTGCGGCAAAGGCTCCGCATCCCTGGTCTCGTAGTGATCGGGGTCGACTTCGAATTGTGCGTAGGCCCGAGAACTTCCAACTGTGACTAACATTGCCAGACCGATAAAGTAAGTCATCAACGATACTGCCTTCATTGTGATCTCCTCATTCATTCACTTATTGATTTCGTTTGAGACTTGTCACCAAGCCCAAACTAGAAACTGGCCGGTTCAACGGATCATGCGTCGGCACTTTTTCCGGCTGTAGCGAGAGCTGCGAACTCTTTCGCTCGGTTGTATAGTGAGCCTCGATGCTCCATCGTTGCGCTAGATTGAGCGGCAGCTACTTTTGGTTGACCTCCAGTTTGCTGGCTTGCGCGACCGGATGAGGCCTTGGAGCTATTTTGGGCACAACCGGCGTGGGCGGAATGAGAATGCTGGGCTTCCGCTGCACCGGAGAAGCGTCGCCGCGCTTCGGCATAGACGGTCGATGGTTTCTGAAAACCCGTGACCGAGGTCAAGACTTCGACCACGGCGACGTCGGGACGCGGGAATTTCAGTGAGACGATGTCGTGATGGAGGGTGGTTCCACGATATGGACCCTGAAAAAGAAATTCATGATGTTTCAGGAACACGTCGTGCCCGATGGAGAATTCTCCGAGAATGTTGGTGAAGGCGCCGTCGTCGGCGAAATGCAGCGAGGAGGCGGTGGCATCCCCGTGGGTCCAAGCCGAGGCCTCGTCCTGGACGATCGTGCGAATTGCGGTTTCATCGTCTATGGTTTGTGCGCCAGCGATGGCGGCGCCGACAGCGACCGCGGCGAGTAAAAGCAGTTTAATCATCATGATGACCTCACGGAATCGGCACCAGCATCCAACCCCTTGGTTGCTAGTTATTTAATGCGTGGGTGGGCGTTCTGATTCTGGACTTAGAATTGTCCGGCCGATCGAAAATCCCGCTTGGCGCTTTCGCGACATCCATTGTCAACTTTTCGGAAGCGCAAACAACTTGGCATCGATAAGCTGGTTTCAACTCTCACCATGTTCGTGGAGAAAACATGAACCGCTTAGGTCAATGGCTGTGCCGTTCTGACCGCTGGCGCAGCATTGTCGCAGAGAGACTCCCTGGCAATGGCAATGCCGATCTATGCCCGAAGGTTTTAGCAATTGGCCCCGCGTTAGCGACGGACCTTCCGCGAACCGCAGTCTGTTGCCTCACAGCACTAGAGATCGATCCGACATTGGCGGGTTCACTGAGATGAAGATCAAGCTGCTATCCATTTTCGTCGTCTTATTGCTGGGAGCACGCGGTCTCGATGCGCAAGCTGCTCCAGACAGTGCTCTGCTAATCCTCGACAATGAGGACAACACACTTCTTATCGTCAACCCTGCCAGCCTGAAAGTAACCGCCAGATTGCCCGTCGGTCCTGATCCGCACGAAGTGATTGCCTCGTCCGACGGAACGACTGCGTACATCTCTAATTACGGTGGCGGCGCATACAACACGCTCACCGTGGTTGATCTGGCTGCGAAGAAAGTGTTACCAGCCATCGATCTCGGCGCTCTGCGCGGCCCGCACGGACTGGCGTTCATGGGTGGCAGAGTGTGGTTCACGGCTGAGGCCGCCAAGGCGATCGGCAGCTACGATCCTGTAACCAAGAGGGTCGATTGGATCATGGGCATCGGACAAAATCGCACCCACATGATCTACGTGTTTCCCGACCTCAACCAGATTGTCACCACAAACGTCAGTTCGGCGAGCGTCAGCATCATTGAAAAGATCGGCGGTGGTGCGGCGACGGGGCCAACAAGCGGAGACTGGAAGGAGACCGTCGTTCCCGTCGGTCGCGGGTCGGAGGGATTTGATGTATCTCCCGATGGCAAGGAAATCTGGGTCGCCAACGCCGACGACGGAACAGTCTCTACTATTGATGTTGCGGGCAAGAAGGTCGTCGACACTCTGGCCGCCAACGTCAAGGGAGCGAACCGGCTGAAGTTTACTCCAGATGGCAAGCTGGCGTTTATTTCGAGCCTTAGCAAGCCAGATATCGCAGTTTTCGACAGGGCGACCCGAAAAGCGGTGAAGCTTATCAAAGTGGGAGATGGTGCTGCCGGAATTCTTATGCAACCAGACGGGTCGCGCGTCTACGTGGCCTGCTCGCCAGACGGATACGTCGCCGTAATCGATTTGCATTCGCTCGAAGTAGTGGGCCGCATCGAAGCAGGGCAGGGACCCGACGGCCTCGCTTGGGTCGGGCACTAACTACCGAAGGACACGTCTCATCATTGCCGACGTCATTGTGGATTGTCGTGCGATAGGCGCACGTCGGGATTGGCTCGCCTGATTAAACCAGGGCAGTTCGTCTGTGTGACTTTGAGCAGTGTTACGTCCGCAGGATCATGCGCTAAAAGAAATCGCACCTCCGTCTACAGCCTCTCAACACAATACTTCTGTAGCCCATTCGTGCTGCAACCTTAACCCAGCCGTGCCATTTACGACCTTTCAGTCGAGAACGTATTGTGGGTTGAACAGTTCTGGGGTAGGGCTGTTCAGAACATTCTTCGTGACTCGACTTGACAAAAGACGAGTCAATGCTTGAACATTGCACCGCCAGCGTTGCTCGTTCCCCCGCACGCTAATGTTCGCCCTTCCCCAAGGGAGAGCTAGGTCTCTCCATCCGATGATTGTCTTACGCGCGATTCCGAAGGATATCGCCGCGCGTGAGACGGGCCCCGTTTTCGGCGATTAAGCAAATTCACCGGTATGTTTGGCTGCGCCGACAGAAGCAAAACGTCGGCTGTCAACAGACGGGTTGGTTTGATCCAAAAGAGAAACCTGGAGTGACTCCGCTCCGGCGATGTTACAGACAAGGCTCCGCATGTGGGAGGGCCTTGCAAAAGGGGAAATTTCTATGACTGTTAGAGCGTCCGGACCGGGCCTTGTCTTAGTAGATGACTTCATGAACCTGGTGGCAGCCAATTCTGAAGCGCTCGAGATACTTGCGTTTCCAGATTCTCCGGAGAAGCTTGGTCATTTGAGCGGTTGGCTCACAAAGAAGATCCGTTCCTGCCTGATCGACCGAAAATCGTTGGCCCGGCCCAGCTTCGTCAATGAATTTCGATCCGCCAAAAGGACATATCTTTGCCGTGCTTTCCCGCTCAATACCGGTACAAACGGTTCTGCGCGCCCGGCGCTGGCACTTATGCTGGAGAGAAAGTCGAACGGCGGTGGTACCGTGGCCGAGATTTCACAACGCTTTGGCTTGACTGTGCGTGAGCAGGAAACTATGCGACTACTCGCGGCGGGTTTCTGCAGCAAAGAAATTGCCGTACGCATGAACATAAGCCCCAACACAGTCAAAGCTTTCGTTCATCTTGTAATGGTCAAGATGGGCGTATCGACTCGGTCAGGCATCATCGGAAAGATGGTTGGCGTAGACAATACGTGCAACAGGCCGAACGGAGACAGAAGGCCGAACATGCTGCAGCGAACGTAGATTTTAGTTCTCGCGCCGCTACCGCGGTTGCCCGGGTCGCCGCAACGGCGGCCCGACGGCGACTAGCATTTTCCCTTGATTCCATCCCCATTTTAACTACAACGGTTCGCACTTCACTCACCGCCTATGACCACAATCGCCTCGATCATCGAAGCCCACACTTAGTCCGACTGGTTAGGACTTTCCACTACTTAAAGCAGGGAATTGTAAACAATAGAAATGAAGTTAGAGTGCGAGTGCGCTGAACGGACGCCGCACGCTCCTCCCCCATGGCTTCCCTGGCGTAATCCATAACAGGAGGAACTACCATGTTTCGAACCGGAAATTCCGGATGGCTTGCGATCGCCTTGGTTGCTGCCATCTGCCTTCTCACTGCAAGCGTGGGGTGGGCCCAATCACAGCCAGCTGACACTTTTCAGGTCAACTACTTCTCCAATGCGGCCAACACGGCGGGGATCGACCAGACCGTCAGAATCATCAATGCCGGGGCTGACGCGCCTAGCTTCCCACCGAGTAATCTCTGCGCGATGGTCTACGTCTTCGACGCGAAACAGGAACTGAAAGAGTGTTGCGGCTGCCTGATCAGTACCGACGGGCTGGCCGAGCTCAGCCTGAACAAGAACCTGGTCTCCAATCCTTTTGATGGAGTGTCACCAACCAACGGAGACATCAAAATTATTTCCGCTGCAGAAAACGACAGCTTCGGCGGAGTTCCCTGCGATCCGACCGGGGGTGGCATCGGCTCCAATGGCAAATATGTACTGAACATCGCGCCCACGGTTGATCTTCGTGCCTGGGGCACTCATGTGCAGAACGACAACAACGTAACTGAGGATGAATATCAGACTGCGACCCTGAGTACGGGTGAATTGGACAGTCTGCAGGAAGAATGCTACGGAATCGTAGCCGTAGGCAGCGGTGCCGGGATTTGCGGCGAAGGTGTCGGAAATTCATCCACTGTTTGCAATTGATCGGGCTGTCACCAGTGAGTTCGAGAACAATTATCGCCGCGTGCTTCGCATACGCGTATTGCAACCGAGCGCCAAAATTCAAGGAGGAGTTACATGTTTCGAACAAGAACATCAAGTTTGCTGATTTACACCGTGCTCACGGCCTCCGTCGTTTTTCTGGCGGCGGCAATTTCGGCCGCCCAGACTAAGTATGAACCGACCGATACCTACCAGGTGAGCTACTACAGCAACGCATTGATCACCGGCGTTCCCGATGGGACCGTCCACATTGTGAATCCTGGTACCGCTGTTACCAAGATCAATTTGGACGGGAAACCTATCAATGGGAACCTGTGCGCCCAAGTCTACGTCCTCAACAACGATGAACAGGAAGTGGAGTGTTGTGGCTGCACACTTACACCGGACAGTGAAAGAACCATCTCCATCGACAGAAATCTACTAGGCAATCCCATCAACGCCGGTATCGTAACGCACGACGGCGTGATCAAGGTTGTTTCCACACTGGAGCCGGCGAATGGAAATTGCCTGCCGGATGTCGAGGGCGTTGCACCAACTGCCGGTTTACGTGCCTGGGCTACGCACATTCAGGCCGCATCCGACACGTATGTCGAAACCGAGGAGGAGTTCGGAGCTGCTCCCCTTAGTGACAACGAGCTCTTCTGGTTGCAAAACCAGTGCAGCACAATCTACACCAGCGGCAGCGGCCACGGGAAATGCTCCTGCGGCTACGGCGACTAAACACTCCAGACGCCAGGGATCTCCCAAACGGGGTTCCCTGGCGCTTGATTTCAATTAACCACGAGGGAGGACTCCAATGCTTCGATCGCAGGCTGTTCGTTTTTTGCTTAGCTCTACTGTTGCCTTCATCATTTCTGGTTCGGCCGCCGCCCAGCAAAACGCTGGCACTTTGGCAGTGGTCAACGGGAGTGCAATTACCACTCAGGATCTTCAACAGAAGGAGGTCAACCGCCTCCTCCAAGCCCAGTATCAGTACTATCAAACCGAACGTAAGGCCCTTGATGACCTGATCGTGCAGCGTTTGCTGGACGGAGAGGCCCAAAGTCAGGCCATCAGCACCGATGAGCTTCTGAAACGGGAAGTAGAGAGTAAGGTGAAAGATCCCAGCGAAGATCAATTGCAGGTTTACTACGAGGGTCTGGATTCGAAAGAACCCTACGACCAGGTGCGAGGCAAGATACTGGACCACATTCGCGACTTGCGGAGATCCAAACTGCGTGCCGCCTATGTCGAGACTCTTCGCCTCAAGGCCAACATCGTGATCCAACTGGCACCGCCGACGGCGGACGTCGGACCGGAAAGTGCGGCGGCAACGGAAGGACGTTCCGATGCTCCGGTCCAGGTGGTTGAATTCGCCGACTATCAATGCCCGTATTGCCAAAAGGTAAATCCGGATCTGAATAAGCTGATCGACGAATACGCTGGCAAAGTCTCGGTTGTCTATCGTGATTTTCCGTTACCGATGCATCCGCATGCCGAAAAGGCAGCCGAGGCGGCACGATGCGCCGGACAACAGGGCAAGTTCTGGGAGTACCACAATCTTCTATTTCATGACAAGAAGCTCGACTCTCCCGACTTGAAGCAAGAAGCCACCACTCTCCACCTGGACTCGGACAAGTTCGATAAATGTCTGGATTCTGCGGAGGAAGCGGCGAACGTCAAGAAAGACCAGGATGAAGGAACGAAGCTAGGGTTATCAGGCACTCCCAGTTTCTTTATCAATGGCCACTTCATCAGCGGTGCGGTAGATTACGCCACGCTGCACCAGATGGTCGAGCAACAACTGACCTTGTTGTCATCTGCCAAAGGGGCCTCTCCAGTGGGGTCCTCCCAGAGGTGAAGCCTCGGCGGTGACAACCAGACCGGGCGGCCGGTTCACTCCGCCGGCCGCCCGTGATGACAACATTACCGACGGACTTTCGTTCGCAGAGCGCAAGTTCCAGGTGACGCACGTCCCTCTCCCATTCATTTCTGAATATTGGCTGATCGATCATGCGGCGACGAGCTGTTATCCCTTTTGACTCGAGGGCAAGTCTAAGATGAGGACTCGGCTACTTTTATTGCTTCTCGTTCTTGGCAGTGGAACCCCATTCCTCGCGGGTCAGAGCGAGTCTTCGATTCCGCCGCAGCCGGCAAGGGCTCCGCTCCCTCAGGCCGGGCAGCAGAACATTGCGAGCGGACTTACTGCGTCCGCGAGCGCTCTTTCGTTCGGAAACGAGCAGCTCAATTCACCGTCTGCTCCTCAACTCCTTACCATTACCAATCCCGGAAAGTCTGAGGTCATATTCAGCGAAGTGACCAGTAGTGCGCCAGATTTCAGGTTGGTGCATAACTGCGCGTTGGCGCCAGATCCGATGCCGGCGGGCGGAAGTTGCGGCATTTCCATTCAATTCGTTCCCGGCGGGGCCGGGCCACGAAACGGAACAATCAAAATTGCAATCGTTGGCGCTCGTCCGCTGCAGCCGCTGATAATTTCGCTCACGGGCAATGGAACAGACAGTCCAGTCAAGCTATCTCAGACCTATTTGTCATTTCGGACTCTACTGGTGGGAATGACCAGTATGCCTCAAGTTGTGCGGCTTACAAATCGCAGCAACAGCGCTCCGGCGAGGATCACGAGCATTACCGTTTCTGCCGATTTCGTGCTGGCAGCCACACGTGCTCAATGCGTAGCTGGCAACACCCTGGCGCCATTAGCCAGTTGCGACATGAGCGTGGTGTGGGCGCCCACCGATTCGGGCACACGGAGTGGGCAGGTAAGGATCGCGGATTCTGACGCCGCGTCTCCGCATATTATCGATTTACAAGCGACCGCAACCGGTATTCGGCTTTCGTCCGCCACCCTCAGATGGAATCCCACGCCAGTGGGCAAGACCGGTAATTCGCAGAGCATGGAAGTGAGGAATGAGGGCCGCACTCCCATAGAAATCGAGAGCATCGAGGCGAGCGGCGATTTCTTCCAGCAAAACAACTGTGGCAAAGATTTGATTCAGCATCAGAATTGCCTGGTCACGGTTTGGTTTCAACCCACCGATGCGGGCAAACGAGTCGGAACGGTTTTGATTCATGACTCCGATCCCACCAGGATGCAACAAACCTTACTTACGGGAGTCGGGTCCGCTCTCTGACCTATTCCCGGTCGAGATGGATTTTGGCGCTCACGCTGCAGAGAGCACCAGCGCGCCTCAAATCGTTACCGTTTCTAATCGAGGAATTGCCAAGGTGAACATCGCCGCTGTCAATGTAAGCGGAGATTTTGTTATTCCGGGTAAAACCTGTGGGGACACGATTGCGCCCGGCCAAAGCTGCCGGGTTAGCATCAGCTTTTCCCCGACCGCAGCTGGCGTGAGAACGGGAGTTCTAAAGATCGAAACCGATAACGGCGACCTTCCCCAGAACGTGATCCTGAGTGGTACAGGCTTGAGTGGCATGGAACGATAAACGTGGGCGCACGGAGTTTTGGCAGTCCGTGGACGCAAAGCGGATTAAGGCTACTCTTTCGGCGCGACGATCTTCCCAATGATCGCTGAGCGGCTCAGACGTTCATCTTGACCATCATCAGACGAACAAAACTGTTGACCGTGTTAGGGCTGATATTCATTCGCGTCGCGATCTCTTTGCTGGTAAGCCCTTCACCCAATAAGTGCGCAGTCTCCTGCTCGCGTGGCGTCAGACCAAACCGTTTCGAAATTTCCTCCATTGTGAAGTGCTCGGGCGATTTTCTCTCCAGCATGAGCACCACTACCGAATCAGGGTAACTGGGACTTATGCCGGCGGTGAGCGGAAACGCACGACAAAGATGCATCCGCTTCGCGGACCGGAATTCGCCGACGAAACTGGGTCGGGTCGAACGATTGTCGATCGAGCAAACAGGATCCGGATCTTCCTGGTCAGCCAACCTCGTAAATCACCAATCTTTTCCGGATTCTCGGGAAATGTGAGGATCTGAATCGCGTCTGAGTTACAAGCGACCATGTTCAGCGCTATGTCTATCACGACCAACCCGGGACGGGCGGGAGTTGCATTCATCTGATTCTCCCCTTGAGCAAGTTAACTATCTCCGAATCTCGCAGTAGCGGATTTCGGCTTCGCGTCCGGGGGAAGGACTGAATGGCGAACATCTGACTACTTACTCAATTATTTTCGCGCGCACATATCGTACTAAAACATTCCCCTTTCAAAGTTAGTGCTTTGGCACTACTGAGCTCTGTTTACTTCTTTTGACTATGGCTTTGCAATTGGCATCACTGCACTATCACCCTGATCGCAGTAGTTTGCGTCATCGCATTCGGAGTGCCCGCATTCGAAGTGCCCGTGACCACGATCTGGTAAGTACCTGGGGACGTGCCAATCGAGCCTCCGCTGCCGTCGGTCTTGATGGCATTGCTGCAGGCACTTAGTAACAGACAACCAGTAATCAACAAGCACGTTAGGCAGTAGACAAGGATGTCCCGCCGCCTTGACCCGCCAAGTCCCACAGTACTCATCAGCAGGGCCGGTATTACAAGCCAAATTACGTACAGCGAACTCGGCTGATGTGTTCTGAATGACGAGTTCGATTTAGCCGAGGCTGGACCTGTGGTCATGATTGTCAAGGTAGAGGTCGCCGTGTTGGCGCCGGGTGTTATCGAGGGCGGTGAGAACTGGCAAGTCGCTCCCTCTGGCAGGGTCGAGGAGGTGCAAGCCAGCAAGACCGCGTTATGAAATCCGTTTTGTGCGGTCGCCGTAATGGCGAAGCGGGCTGGGGTTCCGGGCTCGAGAGTCAAAGTGCCTGGATTCGCAGTTAGACTAAACTGCGCAGCACCTACGACTACTTGCTGGACGGCAGGTGACGCACTCGATGCATAGTTTCCATCTCCGAGGTAAGCCGCAGTTATGCTATGGGTACCTGCGGCCAGGGAAGCGATGGATAGCTTTGTCATTCCGTTGCCATCCAAGCTCGACTCGCCAAGTTCTGTTTCTCCATCCAGAATTTTCAATTCACCTGTCGGTGCGCCCGTGCTGTTGGAGCTAACGGTTGCAGTCAACACCACATTTTGATTCAGCGCGCTTGGATTTGCTGAGGAGTTGAGCACAGTGCTGCTATTCCCTTTCAGGATGGTCAGCATGAAGTTCTGCTCGGCGGAACCGGCACTGTTTGCGGCCCATAACTCCGCGTTGAACGTACCGGCGATCGCGGAGGTACCACTGAGTGTGGCAGTTCCGTTGTGGTTGTCAACGAACTGGATGCCTCTCGGAAGTATTCCGGCATTGACGATGCTGGGATTCGGAAATCCTGTCGTCGTCACTGTGAAGGAGCCCGCCGTTCCCACCTTGAAGTTGGTGTTATCAGCACTAGTGATCCCAGGTGCCTGGCTAACTTGCAGTTTGAAATGTTGCAGTGCGTTGGGGATCACGCCGTTTGCTGCGGTGAAACCGATGTAATAGTTTTTCCCCGTGTCTGTGGCGGGTGTCCCTGAGAGCGTGCCTGTTCCGTTGTGGTTATCAATGAACGTGACGCCTTCCGGAAGCGCCCCATTATGACTGATGTTGGAAGACGGATATCCCTTCGCGGCGACGGTAAAAGAGCCCGCTGTGCCCACCTGAAAGCCTGTGTGTTCTGGGCTGACAATCGCGGGCGCTTCGTTGATCGTGAGCGTAAAGTTCTGTTGAGCGTTCGGGGGAACACCGTTCTGTGCGCTGAACGCGATCTGGTAATTGCCACCTCCACCAGCGGTTGGCAATCCGGCAAGAGTACCGGTACCGTTGCCGTTGTCCTTGAATGTGACGCCCTTTGGCAAAGTGCCGTTCTCTGTAATCGTTGGAAGCGGGAAGCCCGCTGTCGTAATCTGAAACGATCCTGTTTTGCCTACGATGAAGGTTGTGTGATTGTGGTTGATGATGGCCGGCGCGTGAACGATGTCGATGATCACGCTGCCGGGCTGATTGTCCACCGTGGCGGTAGCTTGACCGGCGCCGGGATATTGTCCCGCGGTGTATGTGGAAGCAGCAATTCCGTTGGTTAAGATGGTCTGTGTTGGATTGACGCTTCCCAGTGTGCCTTGAAAATTGACGGGTGTGCCGGTGGGAACTGTGAATCCGCCACCTCCACTGGAATCGTGGGTCAGGTCCACACTCAACTCGCTCATCGCAAGCGGTTTGATTTGCGTGGGGGATGCGCTAATCGATAGCACAAGCCACGGGTTGACGCTTACCGTTCCGCCGACGCCGTCCACGGTATCGCAACCAGTGGATCCGGGACCCTCGTTGCAGCCCCACCAGTTGTCTGTGGCCGTCGCATTGGATCCTAGAGTATAAATTCCTTCGGCATCCCCAGCCTGGTTGCTAACCACACGGGAGTTGATAACCGAAAGCGGGGCACCTTGGTTAAAGACGCCGCCCCCCTGCCCAGGACTGCCAGTCGCAGTATTGAGCATGACCGTGCCTCCGGAAATGGTGGAGCTGCTGCCCGCGTCGACATCAGTGAAAACACCGCCGCCTCGTCCCGGAGAAGTGCCGCTGGCAGTTGAAGTGTTTGAGGTCACTGTAGTGTTGATCAGCGATACGTCGCCCGGACTGCCCGTGCCGCTGGTGATAGCGATGCCTCCTCCGACATTCCCGTCCGCGGTGTTATCCGTAATCGTGCAATTGGTCATGCTGAGAGAGCCGCCCCTCAAGTTGATTCCGCCGCCACTCGCGCTCGTTCCTGAGGACGTATTATTCGTAAAAACGGAATTAGTGATCGTGTAGCTGTCACCGATGAAACCGGCCAACATGCCACCACCCCCCAGGCTACTTACTTTGCCCCCAGTAACGGTGACATTGACCACCGCGCCTGTAACGTTGCCCACCAGGTTGGGATCAAAATTCAAAACCCGATTCACGCCGTCGGTTTGCTCGATGATGGCGCTCGCCGCTGTCCCGGTTCCGATGATGGAAATATTGGAACCCGGAACCAACCCGAGCTGAAGTTCCCCGGTATCAAGCGACGTCAATTGATAGGTGCCTGCAGGCACATTAATAACGACGGACCCCATGGCTCCGTAGTTATCGGCTGCGCAAACCGCAGTACGCAAGCTAATCCTGCCGCGGAGATCTTTCGGCATGATCGTTTTGTTTGTGCAGGCATTCTGCCGATCCGCATCCGTAGTCGTGTTTACATTTATGCTAGCTGCCGTTCCAGAGTGAATGATCACGGGCTCGACTTGCGAAGACGTCAATACAACCAGGTCACGTCCTCCATCGAGCGTTTGTGGAGTTGCATATGCCGCCACGGGAACGCCGGATAGCTTCAGCATTGCCGACGCACTAGAGGTTGCCTTGTTGGTGTCGAAAATACTGACCTGACTCTGCCCGGAGTCGAGAATCATCAGATCGTGGGTTGGTGAGGCGGTAAGGCGAGGAGATTGCAATATGAATTGTGCTGCGACCCCGGAACTCGAGGACACGGCGAAACCAAGGCGCTTAGCAATGGTCCAACGGCCCACTGCAGTGGGCCGTGAAAACATTGCCTGCCGGGCAGGAATCTCGGCCGCGGTGAGCGGACGCGTATCCAGACTCCCGTGCTGCAGTATGCGGACTACGCCGTCATTGCCCAAGACCGCAATCTCAGTAACGCCGTTGCGGTCCCAAATGAAATCTCCCAAGGTGAGAGCTTCCGCATGAAAACCAAGGTTGATGGTTGTGCGTCGCGCTCGTGCATTGAACGCACCGTAAATTACAACTACACTCGCTCCTGAAGAAACCGCCAAGTCGGTTCCATTTCCGCCGCCTAATGCTCCCCATGCAATGGAGGTCGCGCGGGCCGGCAGCGTGTAAGTTGCCGCGTTGACTAACCCACTCCGGCTCGATGCAAACAGCACCAATCGTGGCCCTGCCGGACCATCGATGCCCACCGCGACTTGGCCGGCGCTGGTGACAGCTAACGCCGCAACCACACCCGGCAAGGAGATCGCCTTCGGCTCCCGCAGGTTTCCGCGTCCGTCCCCATCCAGGAGATAAAGTCCGCCATTTTTGGTCCCGACGAGCAGGTCCTGGTATCCATCGCGATTGAAATCACCGGTCGCCAAAAAATCTGGAGACTCGGGCACCCGGAAGATCGCTGCCGAGGGAAGGAATGTAGGCGGTACATTGCCGCGCAAGGCAGCTCGATAAAGGTTCTGATCTTTCGGAGCGAAGGCGTCCGGGTTTCCCCGCAGCAGCGCGATCAGGCCGCCGCCCGAAGTTCCGTAGCCAAGTACGAGATCCACGGCGCCATCGAGATCGAAGTCTGCGGCTGCCATAGACGTAGGCCTCGCGGCGCCTGCCTCGAGTGCCCTGACGAGATCTGGCGATCCCTTGTAACTGATCTTTATCTTCGCAGGATTCTTCAGGCCGAAAAAAGGTCTCTCTACGCCCAGAACCTCCGTCGTGGCGGTCGATGCTGCTCTGGTCTTTGTGGGGAAGTATGCGAATCCTATTGTGATTGCGAAGACCACGCCAAGCGCAGCGAAACGAAAACGCAATATTCGGTTTGCACGTGTGCGCCGTTGTGCTGGCGTAGCAGTTCGAGGCACGGTACTATCCTCCTGCTTTGCTCGGACCTTCTCGAATGCTCGCGACGGTTGATCTCATACCGGCGTCGATTCAATCCAGCCGAAAATGGAAGTCGCGGCTGATCCTACCTGTTCCCAATTTTTCTACCGACGGTGATCAACCCTGGAATTTTCGGTCTGGTCAACGCTCGCGTCGCGAAGCGCCAAGTTGGAAAGACAACCAGGCAGCCAGCTGTCACCAACCATGTCTATTAGCTAGGGGAGTAAATTTAGCAAGTGCACGAGATTCAAACCCGCTCAATGAAAACGGGTCCAGACTCGGGAAACGGGGGAGGATTCTCGGAACCTCCGCAAGAGTATGGGTAGATGATCGCAGTGTCAAGGCGGAGAAAGCTGCTCATTTGTCGTAATAAAAAAGTCCTAATCCTTATGGTCTAGTACGATAGTTGAAAGGGAAACTGACGGGAGCATGTTGACAACGCATGCAAAGAGGTCAAGAATGGCTGTCAACCTTTCCCCCAGAGGGCACTGACCGTGTTCGCCGTATTTGAACTGCTAGGCGAAAGACGGGCAGTCGAAGTAAGTGCCCGTTCCATAAGATACAAATTGAGTGACATTGAAGTCGCTTCGGACAGTCGCGCGGATTCCCTGAAGACGTGCAACTTCGAGTGGGGCAGAGAACACGGGGACAAGGTTTCGCAGATGAAACCAAGGAGGAACTCCAAATGAGCAAAGCTAGTTTCTTTCGTGAGATGTGGTCAAACGATGAAGGCCAAGACATCGCCGAATACGCGGTGATGTTAGCCGTCATCCTGGTGATTGTCGTGGGCACGATACGACTAATCGGGGGAAACGCGAACAACGTGTTTTCCAGTGTCGCCAGTTCAATTGGCCAGTAGTACAAGTCTTGGGCAGGTGGAAAAGTTCTGTTACTTCGCTCTCTCCAGTTGCGCTTAACGCACTGCCTGTGTGCCGCTATTTATAGCGATGCCCCTGCCGATCTTCAACTCGCCTTCTCTGGTGCTTCGGCATCGAGGCGAAAAAGATTTTCCGGCCGCGCACTCTGAACCGCCAGGCATTGGCCGCCTTGTACCCCTTGATCCGGCATTGTTAGAGTTGGAACGAGTATGAGTTTGGTTGCCTCGGTGGAGACCTCTGGACTTGGAGTGTTAGCTCGTTTCGTCAGGACGGAACGTATACCGAGAGTAAGAATCTTTGAAACCTTGAAGAAAGTGGCGCCCAGAGCCTTCAGATTTGATTTTTTCTGCGACGGCGCATCGAGCGCGGCTCTGTACTTTCGAATCCATTCTTGCTCCTTCTCTGAGTCGATAGTCCTGTCCATGCGACCTCCTGCTGCCGTTCCACGTTGGTTAAACCTTATACGCCACCGCTAGAGTTGGAGCAATACAGCCCGAAAGACTAGCCAATTGGTTTAGACGTCGCCAGGTCATTCGGCAAGTCGTGTTGCAGTCCGATTGTCGACGCCAACGCACTCCACGCATTACTGCCTCTGACAATCAAGTTCGCGTAGAGGTCGAGGATCGCGGCAAGGGGATACCGCAAGAAAAGCAATCTGAGATGACTTCGACAGGCATCCCTGGGGGGAATCCGGGATATGCGAGAACGACTACGGCAATTGGGCGGCAGCCAGAGGGAAATGGGAATGACGGAGTGTGAAGTCACATCCTGATGCTAGGAAAGAGCACACCCGGTAAACGCAACCCCGAACGCAAGAAAGGCTCGCAGCATGTGCTACGAGCCGTTTCTTGGAAGCAGTCGTGTTTGCTACTGTTGTCGCCGTTCTTCTGGACGGGTCTCTTCTTTTGCCGGCTTCGGAGCGCTCTCTGGGCGGGCCGCAGCCTGGGTTCTGGGAGCAGTCTCCTGATGCGCCTGGGCTTGCGGCTTTGGCGCCGGTCGAGCCGCTGCTACTGCTTTGGGCTTCTCTGAACTGGGAGCTACCTTCTTCGGAGCAGCCTTTGCGTGCGTTGCGTTCTGCGGTTTTGGCGTGCTTGCCTTGGCGGTCTCCGGACTAGGCTTGCTTGCAGGCCTTGCCTTATTCGCAGTCGCCTTGTTCTCATTCGTACGAGCTGCGGCTGCCTTATTCGCAGTCGCCTTGTTCTCACTCGTGCGGGTTGCAGCTGCCTTATTCTCGGCTGCCTTGTTCTCATTCGTGCGAGCTGCAGCTGCCTTGCTCGCAGTCGCCTTATTCTCATTCGTGCGGGTTGCGGCTGCCTTGCTCGCCGTCGCCTTGTTCTCACTCGTGCGGGTTGCGGCTGCCTTACTCGCAGTCGCCTTGTTCTCACTCGTGCGGGTTGCGGCTGCCTTATTCGCAGTCGCCTTGTTCTCACTCGTGCGAGTTGCAGCTGCCTTGCTCGCCGTCGCCTTGTTCTCATTCGAGCGGGTTGCGGCTGCCTTGTTTTCAGTCGCCTTGTTCTCGGTGGCCTTGTTCTCAGCCGCCTTGTTTTCGGTAGCCTTATAGGGCGCGCCCGCTTCTTTGGCCGCTACTGTACCCTTGCCGGTAAATTCTCCTGGCTTGGACGTTGCTGCGATTGGCGGCTTTCCATGGTTCACCGAAGCTCGTTGTTCTGGGTTAGAGCGGGCAGCAGCCACCTGTTGCGTTTGAGCAGCTACCGGGCCGACATGCTTCTCGTGGGCCGCAGCCTCATCTTGAGCCGTTGGACGCGCGGTCATCCCACCTTCGCCCCCGTTATAGCTGACGCGGTTCACGGTCGTGTTGTTGATCACCGTGGTGTTATAAGTGTTGTGAATGTTGGTGACGTTCACGTTATTCACTGCAGTGTTGTATTCAAACTGTCCGTTGTTCCACCGGCCTCCTTCATAGCCCTGACCGCCGTAACCGAAGCCGTAATTGATCCCGCCGTAGAAACCAACGTGCTCGCCCCAGTAGCCTTCATTGAAAGCGAACCCGCCGCCATTCCAACCCCAATAGCCTGGGGTCCAGAGGAAACCGGGTTGCGGAGCCATGACCCAGGTACCCGGCACAAAGAAATAACCGTTATCACCGCTAGCCCAGTAGCCGGGGGTCCAGAGATAACCCTGGGCCGGGACGGGCGGCTGCTCGTACACCGGCAGCGCGGGCGGACCAAATGAAATGGACACACCGATTTGCGCGAATGATGCTGCCGAGATGGCCAGCATTACGAACGCGAACAACAGAGAACGAATGGAAGGGATGTTACGCATTGTGCTTCCTCTTGCCGGTTCATCCTTAGGCTTGCCCGATGGTGCTCTACTGCTGCGGGTTGCGTGGATGGAGAGGCCCATTTCCGGGCGAGACGTATTGCACACTCGCATCGCTGGCAAATGGTTCCGTAATGAACTTTCTCATCTCGGGACTTTTATGTCTGATCAAAAACGCTCAGTGTGAGCAGCGAATCGACACTGACCTTCTGTCCGGTCAGATCGTGATCCAAAGCACTCGGCTTACTGGGATGGGGTTAAGTTGCCCATCGAGGGCCTGCGTCCTGCGGATGCTCCCGACAGCACTATTTGCGGAGCGATCAATTCTGACCAGTTTCCGGAATGCGCAAGGTTGATAATGACGAGTCAGAACGCTCTGCACATGCAGAGACAATTTCCTTAACCAACATGGGATTGCAAATAGTCCTTAGTGCAGGAGGTCTCGATGAATCAAAGTCTGATGGATCCGAAATTGATTGGGCTTGTCGCTGTGGTGATTGTGGTCATCGCTGTGCTGGCTTGGATGTACGTCCGAAAGCGCAGAGCCAGCAGCGCACAACTACGCCAGCGGTTTGGACCGGAGTACGAGCGCGCGGTGCGAACGCACGGGTCCGAGCGCCGAGCCGAAGCGAAGTTGGCAGATCGTGAGAAGCGGGTCGGAACCATGAAAATCCGCGAACTCGACGCCGCGGAACGTGAGCGCTTTTCCGCCCAGTGGGTCTCATTGCAGGCTCGTTTTGTCGATTATCCGAAAGGAGCGGTCACGGAAGCGGGCGAACTCGTGTCTTCATTAATGCAGGCTCGCGGCTATCCCGTTACCAATTTCGACCAGTGTGCCGCGGACATTTCTGTCGACCATCCTAAAGTGGTAGAAAATTACCGGTCCGCGCACGCCATAGCAATGCGGCTGGGCAGCGGAGAAGCAAGTACGGAAGATCTTCGCTCGGCGATGATCTACTACCGTTCCCTGTTTGAGGAACTCGTGCAGATGCCTCTTGAAACCAAAGCCGTAGCCTAATGGCCGGACGGAAAATCACAAACGAGGACAACCCAGGACGAAAGAGACAACGATGAAACCCAGCACGCAAGACAAAACCGAAGGCAGGATTCACGAAGTGAAAGGGAAGATCAAAGAAGAAATTGGAAAGGTTACGAAAAACCCCAGCTTGGAAGGCGAAGGGAAAGGCGAAAAGTTAGCAGGCAAAGCTCAAAAGTGGGTCGGCAAGGCTGAAAAGGCTATCGGAGAATAAGACCCGATGAGCGGGGTGCTCCGCGGCGGCCAAAGTGATCATCGTTCGGCTCCTTTCCCCCGAGCCGGTTGGTTTGATTCAGCATCACCAACTTTACTCGGGCTAGGAGCCGACATTTGTTATGGAATCAATTGCACGTTTTGCAATAGCGCTCAACCCATTCAAAGGTGAATGCGCGAAGTGGCGATACTACACCGCAGTGCGCGCGCCTGCTACGATTATCGGATGTTCAATTTTGGGAAGCCGAAAACTGCTGGCGACTGGATAGTTCACATCGCAGGGGCCATCGTCGCCATATTCCTTATCTGGTGGATGCTTCGAACGTATGTACTGTGAACGCACTCAAAACTGCTCCAGCGTGCTCAATGAGTGCGACCGCAATTTTTCGCCAATCAGTCGGTTAGCGGATTTCATAACTGATCTGAAATGCAATACAGTCAATTCCTTCACGGGTCAACGAGCGATACGGATATTTCAACAGTTATCTAGATCATAGGATCCACGCAACGCTGCCACTGCGCTCCAGCGAATCGGGACTACGGGGTCAGCTTCCAAACCGTTCCGCAGCCGAAGCCGCCGTCGCATCGTAGCCCTTCGGCGTATCACATCAAAGAGACTTTCGGCCTGCCTTTGGGGACGGGGACCGAATAACTGCCGCAACCGACTCGTCAGCTCTCATTGACTTGCCCTTATATCGCGCATAACATGGCGTCGCGCCATGATGGACCAAGTCGTATCCCACTACCTCGTCCTCGAGAAAATCGGCGGCGGTGGGATGGGTGTGGTTTACAAGGCCGAAGACGTAAGGCTCCACCGTTTTGTCGCCTTGAAGTTCCTGCCTGACAACGTTGCCAAAGACGCACAGGCCTTGGCCCGCTTCGAGCGAGAAGCTCAGGCTGCATCGGCATTGAACCATCCCAACATCTGCACCATATACGAAATCGGCGAACACGAAGGCCAACCTTTCATTGCGATGGAGTATCTGGACGGGCTGACGTTAAAGCATAAAATTGCGGGTCGTCCGCTGGAAACCGACGAAGTGGTTTTCCTGGCCATGGAGATTGCCGACGCTTTGGATGCGGCTCATGCGGCGGGCATCATTCATCGCGACGTCAAGCCGGGCAACATCTTTGTCACCAAGCGTGGGCACGCCAAGATTTTGGACTTCGGGTTGGCAAAGCTACCGGCAGCTCTGAAGATCGGCAGCAGCAATAATTTGGAAACGGCATCGGTCAGCTCCGACGACCCCCTTCTGACCAGCCCCGGCGCAATGATGGGCACGGTGGCTTACATGTCGCCAGAACAAGTGCGCGCCAAGGAATTGGATGCGCGGACCGACCTATTCTCGTTTGGCGCAGTGATATACGAGATGGCCACGGGAAAGATGCCGTTCGAAGGCTCGACTTCAGGCGAGATCTGCGGCGCGATCCTGCATCAGAACCCGACACCGGCATCGGAAAGGAATCCAAAGCTTTCAGGAGAACTCCAGGCGTTGATTGACAAGGCGCTGGAAAAAGACCGCAACCTCCGTTACCAGAGCGCAGCCGATATGCGCGCCGACCTGCAGCGGCTAAAGCGTGATACGGATTCGGGGAGAATCGTAACCGGCCAAGTGAGGAGGCCTGTCCTCAAACAATCTTTGCGCCAAGCCAGGCTCGGCATCTTCATCGCTGCTGTAACCCTCACAGCCGCGCTCATCGGCGGCGGGCTCTACCTGCATTCGCGCCGCGTCAAGCTCACAGACAAGGACACGGTCGTGCTCGCCGACTTCAGCAACAGCACGGGCGACCCGATTTTCGATGACAGCCTGAAGGCGGCGCTCCGGGTTGCTCTGAACCAATCTCCGTTTCTGAATGTGCTCGCCGAGAGCAAAGTAGCTGCGACGATGAAGCTGATGACTCGGACCTCAGGTGTGCCGCTTACTCCTGAGTTAACGCGCGAGCTCTGCCAGCGGACAGGCAGCAAGGCATTCATCACCGGTGCAATTGGCAGGCTCGGAAACGAATACGTTGTCGGCCTGAAAGCTGCAAATTGTCAGAACGGGAATACGCTGGCTCAACAGCAGGTCACGATTCCCGACAAAGAGAAAGTACTGAACGAGGTGGGCAAAGCAGCATCCAAGCTGCGTGTCGAGATGGGTGAATCGCTGCCATCAGTGCAAAGGTTCGATGTCCCGCTCGCCGAGGCTACGACCTCTTCGCTCGAAGCTCTGAAGGCCTACAGCCTGGGAGGAAATGCGTTTATCGAGAAGGGTCCCCGGGCAGCTCTCCCTTATTTTCAGCGCTCCATCGGACTTGATCCCAATTTTGCGATGGGCTACCGGGCTGTTGGCGACGACTACTTCAGCCTCGGTGAGGTCGGGCGGGCGAGCGAGTACCTGACCAAAGCTTTTGAATTGCGAGAACACGCCAGCGAGCGCGAAAGGCTGGCGATCACCGCCGACTATTACCAGAACGTAACTGGAGAACTGGATAAAGCCGCCCATGCATATCAGCAAGTGATTGAGAGCTACCCGCGGGATTACGCAGCGTACAGCAATCTGGGTGTTATCTTGGCTCCGCTGGGGCAGTATGAAAAAGCTGCGGAGACTACAAAGCAGGCAGAACTCCTTGCACCAGATGCTGTCGAGATCTATGAGAATCTCGCAAACTACAACCTGGCCATGCAGCGCTTTGACGAAACCCGGCAGCTCCTCCGCCAGTTGCAGTCAAGGAAAATGGACGACTTCGCAATGCACAGTACTTCTTACGCGCTGGCGTTTCTCGAAGCGGACCCTATGGCGATGGCGGAACAGCAGCGCTGGCTTGTCGGTAAACCCGAATACGAGACCTTCGGGTTGGCGCTTGCCTCCGATACTGAAAGGTACATCGGGCATCTACGGAATGCACGAGAACTGAACGCGCGAGCGGTGGAGTCCGCCATCCGAACTGACAGCAAAGAAAACGCCGCTATATGGCAGGCGAGCACAGCCCTACAGCAAGCGGCGTACGGCAACACAAATGAAGCCCGACAGACGGCCGCAGCAGCTCTTAAGCTTGCGCCGACGAGCCAGGGCGCCGAAGTGGAGGCTGCGCTCGCCTTTGCGATGGCGGACGACGCCGCGCGAGCCCAGCTCCTGGCCCAGGACTTAGGGAAACGCTTTCCGCTGGACACGCAGGTGCAGTCGCTTTGGCTGCCTGCGATTCAGTTGCAATTGGCGATGGATAGAAGGAACCCTGCCAGGCAAATCCCTCAGGCTGCTGCCCCTCTTGAGTTGGGGCAGATTGCATTCGTGCTCAACATCTCCTGCCTCTATCCCATTTACATACACGGGCAGGCATTCCTGGCGGCGGGACAGGGGAATGCCGCCGCTATCGAGTTTCAGAAAATTCTCGACCACAACGGGATCGTCTGGAACTGCTGGACGGGAGCGTTGGCGCGTCTGGGCGTCGCTCGTGCGAATGCTTTGCAGTCGAGAACTTCGCAGGGAGCGGACGCCGATGCTGCTCGCGTCCGGGCGCTTGCTGCCTACAAAGATTTCCTTACTCTCTGGAAGGACGCTGACAACGATATCCCCATCTTTAAGGAAGCCAAAAAGGAGTACGCGAAGCTGCAATAGTCGCCAGAAGTCATTCCTCGCACTGTGCCGTGGAAAGATAATTGTCGCCACCAGACGACGTCCTGTCACGATGCGAAACTTCGTCAAAGGCGAGGCGGCGAAGCTTTAGTGAAATCCTCTCCGGAATACGAAGTTGTCATTCTTGACTGTGCTGTCGAACGGTTACGCTGACCGGAAGAGAAGTGGACGGTCCATCGTTTTGATCGTCGCCAGAAAAATAGGCGACGATGTGATTGACACCGAATCGAAGATCGGATGCTCGCACACGCAAGGTCGCGGTCGACGTTGACTGCGAGCGATCATGCAGAGAAGCCTTACCGAGCAACTGGCCACTTGGGTTGTCAAGATAGAAGCGCACGCTTCCGCCGGGAGCAGCGGGTCCAGTGCTCTTCACGGTCGCTGTTAACAGTACGCGCGAGTCACGACCGTTCTCAAAGATGGTTCGAGCATGGGCGGAAATAGTTGAACTGGTCCAGAAACTGGGCCGTCCGGCCATTCTCCAGGAAAACATAAGAAACGACGTCGCAGTCAGATCGACGGCGGGTTCGGTGGTGCTGTACGACTGAACGTTATCCCGGTAAACCGCGACCTGCGACCGATTGTACTTGCCATCGTTGCCGTTAAAGATCTTGAAAGTATCCACGCCGTTCGCCGGACAGAGTTTCATTCCCTGGAGCGTGCCCGAAGTCGCCGCGCTGGCCGGGCCCTCGGAGGCAGCGCCCCACAAGATCGGCGTCCCGCCCGAGGTTCCATCGAGCGCTCCGACTAAGTTTGCCACCTGGTGCTGGATACAATTAGGAAATGTAGTCCCGTCGCCGACCACGAATGACGACCCCCAGGAATTCGCGCCAAGAATGTTGCCCAGCCACTTCTGCGCATGAGAGTTGTAACTGTTCGACGAAGTCAGATAATACAGTTCGCTCGCCATCACCGACAGGCCAGCGCCGTGCGATGTAGTGTCACCGTATTGCCAGGGGATGCCATATCCCCATACATCTTTTCCTGACTGCGTGATGGCCACGCCCAACTGCTGCTCCAGAGCTTTGAGCATGATAGCTCGATTGACCACCAGTCCCTGAGGATCACCCGCCATGCCCAACGCGCGATAGAGCTCGAAGTGCGCCAGCCCGCTGACGTCGTAAAGATTGAGCGTGTCTTCATTCCCGGTGTCATAGATTTTGGTGATGTAGCGCGATGCGTAATGGGCCGCGTCGGCCAAGAATTTCCCGGGATTGGTGATTGGCAATGGGGCAGGCAGTTTTCCGTGCGCCGACGCCAAAGCGAAATAGAGTTCGGTCGCGCCCAACTCCATGTCGTCATCCCAGACGTTTTCGGGATAGCCATCGAATGGCATGATGGTGAGCAGACAATTCGAATCGCAACTGCCACCATTCACCGATTTTGCCGGGTCGGGAAGGGAAGTGTTGGCTAACGCGAAAATGTCTTCGGCGTTTTGCAACGCCTGCTTCGCAGTCGTTGGATACGTGGTTCGATAAAGCTGGTAATACTCCGCGAATGCCGCTGCCATTCGGCCTGCGAGATTCGGACTGATTCGCGATCCAGCGGGCGCGGCGATGAATCCGGGACGATAGCAAATATAGAAATAGTCTGTGGTGCAGTGCTTGTAATCGTCAGCCGCCTGCGGCAGCGTCCAAATGTCATACTCGGTTTCAAGATCGGGAAAGTTTTGCCAGTCCTGGCTGTTGTCCACCTGGTAGTAAAGAGTTTTGCTGCTGTCGTCCCACATCTTCATAAGCCAGTCGAAGCCGAATTGAGCCTCCTTCGAAAAGTCAGACGACGTGGGAGCTCCCGATGCATTGCCCGCATAAGAAACCGAAACCGGCGGCGCTGGCGGATTTTGCGGAGCGTTCGGTCCCATCTGTTTGGGAAAATCGCGAACGCCAATTTCCATGAGTGCAGTGGTATAGCTCACGGTCTCCACATATTTCATGTAGTCTCCGGCATCCCACCAGCCGCCATCGCCATTAACGACTTCTCCGGTTGACGTGAGTGGTGTCCCCGTAGTGGTGATCAGGTCGTTGCTGTTCAACGGCGGAGTATCGTAGACCGTGGTGTTCTTGTCGTTGAGGTGCCCGGGTGCGGTGCGCAGCGCGTTCGGAATATAGTCTGGGCCATCGCGCTCGGTCTCGTAAAACCAAAGCGTATTCAGGAGCAGGCCGGGATAAAGCACGTCCGGGATGTCGACCGCAAACTGCGGCGACGTGGCCGGCGCCGGTCCCTCGACGGAGATTGTGTAAACATCACCGGCGGGCGCGGAAAAGTTGAGAGCGTACACCTCATAGACCAGCTTCGTGCTGTTGCTCCAGGTGCCCAGCAGCACGCCAATTGCGCCTTCGTAAACAATGTGCCCATCGGAATTAACAACTTTGAATGTCGCTCCAGATTCCGAAACTGTGGACATCAGATAAGCGCGAAACGGCGAATTTTCATTTTCGTATCCAGCCTGATTGACGCGGACATACGCCGGAGAGGCCACTGCCGCCGAAGCGCACAGCAGCAGGAACGCAAAGAGGGCGATTGTCGAAAGCCGCCACCGGAGAGAAATTTCAGGGGAGTTGCTGGCCAACTTCATGTTCCACCCCACGGTCGAATGACCATAAAAGCATTCATTAAAACGAATGAATGCTGCTTTTGGGGTCAGAGCTTATACCATTGCGGACGGATTTTCCAGTGTTTATTGCTCGCGGTAGGGCGCGGAGTCGCGAGCCGGTCCTGCCTCGCGTGGGATCTTTTTGAACCATACCGACTAGCGGGATCGCCGCCACAACTTCGATAAGGCCTCGGCCGCATTTTCGAGAACTCGCTTCTGCCTGGACTCGGCGGTTTCGAACTGAGCACGCAATGGCATCCTGCGTTCCAGAAAAGCTTTGGCGCGCGTACTGTCGTGGGAAGACGGTTTGCGTTCCAACACCGTGAACGCGGCGGTGAAAATTTGTTGGGCGTCTGCTGAACTCATGGACGCTATTAAAGCTGAGAGCTGTTTTCATTGCTATACAGGCAGTTGCTTAGAGCGGCATCTGTTGGCCTCTAGGGTGTCGCGGGGAGTTCCACTAGATTTCGAGCTTAATCCACAGTACCGGTTGAATGTTTACTTGCAGGCAAAGTTGGCTGCGTCGTTGGGATTGCCACTGCCCTTGTAAACCGCTTCCCGTGGATAGGAGCACAAAGGATGCGTGAACTGAACGCCGTGCGTGGGATCGTTATTGATGTAATGCGTCGCGATAATCCGACTTGGCGCATTGTCGTCCTCGACCCACTGAACCAGTGGAGTGAGCATGTCGAACACATTTGCGCCCGGGCCACCTTTGCAGTGGTTCATCCCAGGCACCATGAAGAGCCGGTAAAACTCCTGTGTCTGCTCCGATCCAGCCGCAGATGACTTCCCCGAAAATGATCCATCCGGAAAACTAACGACGCTCTCGAAGTAATTGATGCTGGTCAGGGGCGGTACTTCGGGATCGCTAAATCCGTGGTACTGGATGAGCTTCCCGCCGTGTGCCTGAAACTGGCTCAGGTCGGGGTTGATGGAGTTCAGAACCGACGCCAGGGTCTGACCTGCAACCACCAGTTTGTTGTCTACGTAAGCGGGATCCGAGATCCAGTTAAAAGTTCGAAAGTCCCAATTGGGGTCGTCGAAGACGAAGTATCGAAAGAAGGGAATGCCAATCTCTCTGTGATGGTCGGTTTGCTGCGCGGGCGGCGGTTCTGGGGAGATGCTGAAAGGCCAGCCATCAGCTTCGCCGCCACGCTCGAACGGCGGGTAGTAATTTGCCTGGTGAACGATTTGATCAGGGCCAGTCCAGATGTTTCGGACTGCTTCCACTTGCTGTGCCGTAAGGCAGTTCGGAGGTTTTTGCGGCCCCTCACACAAGAGCTTCTCGGGATTGAAGTGGCAGAGCCGGGGATCATTCAATACGCCGTCCGCGACGGTGTCGAACGTGCCGCAGGCGGCATTTACAGCGTTGCCAAGCAGCGTGTCTTGCGTAGTGAAAACAGTACTCGCAGGGTTGTTGAACATCTGCCGCACCACCCAAAGATTTCCGCCAACGTGATGGTGAGTGTAGTAGGCAACGGGATCACCCGCGATGATTCCGTCGTAATCATTCGCGAAGCGCTGGGCTTCCATTAACGCCTGTCGCCCCCCGGTCGAGCAGCCGTCGAAGTACGAATGCAGCGCATTCTCACCGTAGAAGGCATCTGAAATCTGCTTGCCCCTGACCGTCATCAGGTGGATTGCGCGGTATCCAAAATCGATGATCTTTTGTGGATGCCCGAGCGCGAACGATCCATCATAAGAAGACCCAACGTGGCCGGTGTCGGTGCTGACGCTGGCATAGCCAAGTTGGACGGCAGGCGCCATGTCGGTGTAATCGATCGCTCCTCCAAAGCCGCCATTTCCGACGCCTTCGAACTTCTCATTCCAAGTCGAGGCCGGCATCCACACTTCGATTCCGATATCCGAATCGCTGGTCGGGGTGAGGGTGGCTGCTACGCGACAGAATGCCGGCATATCGGTGAAGACTTGACCGTCTGGCGCGGTGTAAGTGCCCGCCGGGATCGACTGCGCGGCCGTGATCGTGGTTTCGGGTAGCTTAAGAGAGGACAGACTCTCGCATGTCACCGCGGCAGCCTGATGGCCGGCAAATATAGCAAAGACGAGGACCATGGCTTCCTTCCTTATGGCCACGTTGGCTCGTCCTAGATTCATTGAAATATTATAAGGTCTGATTTGGCAAGGCTGAAGAGCTACTCTTCTGGCCCCGGAAGCGCTTTCTGCCGCTCGGGAGCTTCTTCGGCGGGAACCTCGATTTGCTTCCATTTGCGATAGACGTTGGCCACGGCGAGTGTCCAGAAAGGAACCAGATCGACTCCGGGCACGAGTTTGACAAAGAACGTGGGCAGAAATTCCCAGTGCCAGCCGAGCAGATGAACCATTACGGCGGCGACCGCGAAGTCTAGCACGTCATCGGCGGGCGACAGAGCGCCTTCGGCGAATAACGGGAACACAACGATTTGAAGCGCATCAGCCGCCATCGCCAAGAGCATGGCGATTCGAAAACGCGTGCGAGGCGGGAGCTGGACGGGGGCTTCGATTATGTCTGGGACTGCCTTCATACTGCCAATTTTAAAGTTTATCACCGCGACGCGGAAGGCCGAGCTGAAACCGCGCCGATGTGACTGATGTCACAGACTTCGTCGCATTATTCGCCCAAGATTAAGACATCCATCCGGATGGATGTACTTCTCTGTATGGATTTCATCGCAAATCAAATCCGGATCTTCGGAGGAAAATTTATGAATTCTCAGCAAAGAGCTGCCGTACTGATTTTGTCGCTCCTGGTCCTAGCGGCGGCGTTCTTGCGTTCTGCGCCTGGGGTCGGAGCTGCGGCGACAGGCCAAATCGTCGGGACGGTTAAACTGGACGGGCAAGCGCCGCACCCAAAGCCGATTGATATGTCGAAAGACCCAAGCTGTGCGCAGACTCGCGGAGACGCCCCTGCTGTTATGGAGAATGTCGTGGTCGGGGGAAATGGCGGGTTAGCGAATGTTGTGGTGTACATTTCGCAGGGGCTAACCGGCAATGAGACCACAACACCGTCGCAGCCCGCGACCATGGATCAAAAGGGCTGCCAATATGTCCCCCACGTAGTGGCCGTGAACGTCGGGCAGCACTTGACCTTGCTGAACGAGGACAGAACATCGCATAACATTCACCCTGAGCCCAAGCCCGGGGGCGGCAACAACCCCTGGAACAAATCACAGTTGGTGGGCGGCCTGCCAATCGACGTAACCTGGACCAACCCGGAAGTGGCTATCCCGGTAAGGTGCAATGTTCATCCATGGATGCATGCCTATATCGCGGTCGTGAAAGGGCCGTTCGGTGTCAGCAACGATACCGGCTCGTTCAAGCTCGATAACGTTCCTCCCGGTACATATACGCTGACGGCGTGGCAGGAGACCTACGGAACTCAAACGCAATCGGTGACGGTTGCGGCTGGCAAGTCTGCCGCAGCTGATTTCACTTTCAAGGCGAAGTAAGAACGAAGCGCAGGTAAGCAAACCTCGCGACGTTGACGAAGGCGGAGGTCTGTGGAACCATTTGGGGCCAAAGCTCGTATACGATTACAGCGTGGACCCAATGCACCCCACAGCGACAGTCGCCGCAGCGCCACCGGAAACGGTTCGGAAGCTCAATGGTACCGCGATTCGAGAACGACTCAGGCGTTACGGCACCGCGTTCCGCGATCCTGCGGTTGAAGCTCTGGCGGCTTTGCGCGCGCACAAATTGCGTTCTGCGCTGACGCTGCTGGGCGTAACTTTGTCCGTGTCAGTGCTCATCCTGGTCGTGTCGATTATCACGGGAGCCAACCTTTACATTCAGAATCGAGTTGCCAATCTCGGTTCGAATGTCTTTCTCGTAATGCGCTTTCCCATCATCACCAACCAGCAGGACTTCTTCAAAGCAATGCGCCGCAATCGAAATATCACGTGGGAGGACTTTGAGGCTTTGCGGGACGGCATGAGGCTGCCCAAAGCAGTCGGGCTGGAGGTGAGACTCAACGGCAAGGTCCGCCTGGGAACGCAGGCGTTGGACGAAATTAATATCCGCGGGGTAACGGCCAACATCGCCGACATGGATGTGGAGGAACCCGAAACCGGTCGTTATATAACGGATGCGGACAATGAAGGCAGAGCGGACGTCACTTTCATCGGACAAGATGTGGCTGACCAAGTTGTTTCCCACAGTCGATCCCATCGGCAAGACGATCTACATCGATGGCATGGGCTTCCAGGTGGTGGGCGTGGCCAAGCCGATTGGAACAGTCTTCGGACAATCGCAGGACAATTTTGTCTACATCCCGATGCGCACGTTCTTGAAACGCTATGGCGAACACGGGCAGGGACTGGATCTGGCCATCAACATTCAGTCCCGAGGCCCGGAGTGGATGCAGGAGACCGAGGATGAAGCCCGCACCATGATGCGCGGCCGGCGCCATCTTGATCCCAATGGCTGATGACAATTTTGGCATTTTGGCGTCTGACACAATTATGAGCTTATGGAAGAATCTGACCGGAGCCATCGCCGCGACCATGGTCGGAGTGGTTTCGGTGTTCCTGGTAATCGGCGGCGTGGTGATCATGAATGTGATGTTGGCCAGCGTGACGGAGCGTACGCGCGAGATTGGCGTGCGCAAATCGCTGGGAGCGCGACGACGTGACATCATGATGCAGTTTCTGGTGGAGTCCGCAGTGATGGCGGCCGTGGGAGGCGCGACGGGCATTGCCATTGCCTATCTTCTTTCCACGCTGGTGAGGCTGCTTACGCCGGTGCCATCGCAGGTGCCGATCGGCGCGGTGATTTTGTCGCTGGCGGTATCGACGATCGTGGGATTGTTCTTTGGGCTGTATCCGGCGAGCCGGGCTTCGAAGCTGGATCCCATCGAGGCTCTGCGTTTCGAGATTTAGCGGGCTTCTTGAGGGATCCTTATAGAGGTTACAACCATGCACCTTGAAATCGGCGAAAGCACGCGGCTGGCGTTCGATTCTCTTCGCCAGCACAAGACGCGGTCTTTGTTGACGGTCTTGGGCGTGGTCATCGGAATCATGGCCATCGTTGCCGTAGCTTCGATCATGGTGGGTTTGGACCGGGATATTCGCGGATTTCTCGATCAGTACGGCACCGACACGCTGTTCGTTTTTCGCTTTGACTTCGGCTTTCGAGGCACGCTCACGGCAGAAGAACGCAACCGCAAGCCGCTGACCTGGGAAGACACCATGGCGATCCGGGACGAGTGCCCCGACGTGAAGGATGTGACGGTGGAGATTTCTCCGCGGATCGAACCCGGCCAGCCGATCACCGCGGTTCCGGCGCGCTATAAACGGAACGAGGTTTACGGGATTCAATTTACGGGCACTATCCCATCTTACGAATGGGTCTACAACGCCAATCCGGAGAAAGGCCGATTCTTTACGCGAAGCGGAGAACTTGCATCACATGGATGTCGCGGTGATCGGGCACGATCTGGCGAGGGACTGTTTCACGAGGAGGATCCGCTGGGTAAGTCCATCGAGGTCGGAGGCGCGTTCTACCAGGTCGTCGGCGTACTGGAGAAGCGCAAAGGCCAGTTCTTCAAAGATGCATCGGCGGACAAAGTTGTGGTCGTGCCTTACGGGGCGTACCGCAAACACAATCCGCAGGACGACGAAAACTTCATTGGCGCGCAAGCGTATCCCGGCAGAAAGGCACAGGCCGAGGACGAAATCATCGGCCTGATGCGGCGGCGCAGAGCGGTTGGGATCGATAAGCCGAACAATTTCGCGATTTCCAGTTCGGAGGGAATCGCGCGCCAATTCCGTCAGATCACGGGAGCGATTGCCATTGCCGTAGTCGTAATCAGTTCCATCGGGCTCCTGATCGGCGGCGTGGGCGTGATGAACATCATGCTCATGTCGGTGACGGAACGCACGCGTGAAATCGGAGTGCGCAAGGCTATCGGCGCCCGACGCCGCGATATCATCCGCCAGTTCCTCACCGAAGCCATGACTCTGACCGGCACTGGTGGAATCATCGGCGTCTCACTGGGAGGGGGCATCAGCTTCCTGATCAACAAGCTATTGCCAAGTTTGCCTTCGGCCGTGCCGCTATGGTCGATCATCGCTGCGGTCACCGCTTCGATGAGCGTTGGGCTGTTCTTCGGTATTTATCCTGCGATGAAAGCCTCGCGACTGGATCCGGTGGAGGCATTGCGCTACGAGTAAACGATTCTCCTTTCCGCGCGTGGGGTGCGGTTTCCACCGCGCGTCAGCCCGCACCATCGGTTTTATCACCTGATCGAAAAGATTTGCCCTGCCAGAAGCCAGCACGAATATCGCCACTTTCCGGCTCAGGCCTCGATGCCGGCAATGTGAAAGTTACCGAGGTACAGGCCCTTATTTCATTTTGACAAGAGAGTGATGCTCGGAGAGGATCGTGTGGGATTGATCCAAAATCTTAGGAGGAAAAGTATGACCAAAGCCATTGCAGCTGCCGTTCTTTCTTTGAGTCTGTCGTTTGCCGCCGGAATCGCGGTTGCCGACAGGGTTCGTGATTGGCACGAACTAGAAGACGTTCATAACCATGTGCTGGAAGCGATCCACGAGATGGAAGTTGCCCGCGCAGCCAACCACTACGATATGGCCGGGCACGGCGCCAAGGCGGAAGACGATTTGCGAAGAGCGGAGCACGAGCTCCACGATGCGATCGATGCGGCTCGGGAAGCACGCTAAGAGCAATTGGGCAAAACTATCAGCAGCCGTCAGCGGGAACTCCTACTGACGGCTGTTCCTGCTCAAGACCAAAAACATTAGCCGTCGTAATTCGAACAACTCAGGCGTCAGGGCGATTCGATGAGCTTTGATTTTGCGCTTGCAGTTCGCGCAGCTTGAAGCGTTGCACTTTCCCGGTAGCTGTTTTAGGAAGCTCCGGCAGAAACTCGATCCAGCGAGGACGTTTGTAAGCTCCGATCCTTTGAGCCACCCACTCTTGCAGTTCGTGGGTGAGTTGGTTGCTCGCTCTGAACTCGTCGTTTACTACCACGTACGCTGCTGGCTTGGTGAGTCCATTCTCATCGTTGCGAGCGATGACGGCAGCTTCCTGAATCGCCGGATGAGCGATCAATGCGCTTTCGACCTCGGCCGGGCTCAGCCAGCGACCATTGACCTTGAATAGATCATTGGCGCGTCCGGCGTACCAGAAGTAGCCTTCGTTGTCCTGATAATACTTGTCCCCGGTACGGAACCAATGGCCATCAAAGGTCTCCTTGGTTTTTTCATGCTGATTCCAATAACCGGGGCAAGTCGAATCTCCTTTGATCAGCAGATTGCCAATCTCTCCCGGAGCCACCAATTGGCCATCGTCATCGACGATCCTAGCTTCGTATCCGGGAATGAGTTTGCCACTCGATCCGGGCTTCGCTTCACCCGGACGGTTCGCGATTACCATCTGCAAAGTTTCTGTGGAGCCCAGTGAATCCAGGATCGCCACGCCAAAGCGCTGTTTGAAACGCTCAAAGAGCGGGGCCGGCAAAGACTCACCCGCGGAGATGGCGTGGCGAATGCTGGAAAGATCGAATTCTTCTCGATCGTCCCGTCGATGCGCAAGTAATGCGGCATAATTCGAGGGTACCGAGAAGAATAACGTTGGTCGATAGCGCTCGACATCAGCATAGACCGTGGCGGGCGTCGGTCGCGCCGGCGAGAGAATGGTCGTCGCACCACAGCCTAACGGAAAGTACCCGGCATTCCCCAAACCGTAGGCAAAGAATAATCGCGCCACACTGTAGCAACGGTCACTTTCATTCATATGCAGAATGTTCCGGGCGTATAACTCGAAACACACGACCATATCGTGATGCAGGTGCACGCAGCCTTTGGGGGCGCCTGTGCTTCCCGAAGAGTAGAGCCAGAAAGCGGCATCGTCCTTACTGGTGGATTCGGCTTCGAGTTGCGGAGAGGCAGCTTCCATCAATTCATCGAGGTGACGATCGTTTGGGTCCGTTTCTCCGACGACCACAATCTCTCGCAGATATCGGAGCCGTTCCCGCGGTATGGATTGGAGTTGCGGAAGTAAAGCTTGGCTCACCAACACCACTCGCGCCCGTGTGTCGTTGAGAAGATATTCGTACTCCGGCGGTTTCAGCAGAGTGTTAGCGGGCACGGCTACGGCGCCGATCTTGATAGTCCCGAAGAACGAGTAAAGAAACTCCGGAGTGTCCAACAGCAAGAGCAATACTCGTTCTTCTGCGCGCACGCCGAGTCGGCGAAGCGCATTGCCGGCGCGGTTTGTCCGCTCGAGCAGTTGCCGGTAGGTTACCTGTTCGTCACCGCATTCGATTGCAATCTTTTCCCCTCGTCCGTCGAGGACATTGCGATCCACAAAATAAGTCGCGACGTTGAACACCTCGGGCAGATTGGTCAAAGGCTCTGCAGGTTTCTCCGCGGTTGAGGGGAATCTGAACATACGAATCTGCGTAACGGTGCGGGAGTATAACACGCGACTGAGCGCGATGTCGGAAACGGAGTTCATCACCTAATCAGCGAGAACCTGCATTCGTTGTCGCTTGCGGCCCTCGGAATGACAGGGTTAGGTAGTGGAATGGCTGGGATCGGTATGGCTGCAGCCTGAAACGTAGCAGAGCTACGTTTCCACGGATTATTGTCCCGTTGGCTTCGCTGAGGTGCTGGCCATTTTTACATTGTGATTCGAGGTCTGATAATGCGCGATGCCGGTGTAGAGGGCTTCGGCGATTTGCTGGCGGTAGGTTGAGCTTTGTAAGTTGTTCTCGTCGGTGGGACTGCTAACGAATGAAACTTCAGCCAGAATCGCCGGCATGGAGGTCCCGGTTAGAACGACGTAATGCGCTTCTTTGACGCCGCGATTGGGAAGTCCGGGGTTCTTCGCGGACAACATCGCATACAACGCGCGCTGGACGCTGATTGCAACCCGGCGCGATTCGTGAACTTTTTCGCGAATGTCGATGTTGGTCCAGTCGATGGTCTTCAGTCCTGCAGCCGCAGCGTCGTCTGCATCTTCGGTTCGCGCCTTCACCGATGAGTAGGTGTTGGTGTAATAGGTTTCCACGCCGCGAGCCGAAGGGAAGTCGCTGTAGTTGGCGTGGACGGAAACGAACAACCCAGCCTGGGCGAGGTTCGCAATTTCAGCGCGCTTTTCGAGCGCGAGATAGCTGTCGTCTCTGCGCGTGTAGATGACTTCGGCGCCAAGGCGATTCTCGATGAGTTGGCCGAGGCGTTCCACGATATCGAGCGTGAGATCTTTTTCCAACAGGCCCTTGCGGCCGACCGTTCCCAAATCCCAACCGCCGTGACCAGCATCGAGCACGATGCGAAGTCTTTGGGGGGAGATGGTCGTGTGGGTCGGTACGGTGAGCGGGGTTAAGGACGCTGTTGGTTGCTTTTCATTTCCGCCGACCGCAGCAGGGCTCGGCGGATTTGGATTCGACGAGAGCGCAGCTGCGTCGAGGGTTTTTGGATTCGCAGCCACTTGATTCACTGCTGTTTGATCCGATGAAGCAGGAGTCGCGGGAGCGAAAAGATCAATCTTGACGCGGGCGCTGGGCTTGGCTCCAAGCTTGCGAACTTCAACTACCAGTCGATACGGGTTTGGCTCCAGGCTCACAGAGAAATCCGATGCGCCGTTGGTTTCGAGCACTACGCGGGTCACTCCTGCTACGGGCTGAGCCACGCGAATGCGTCCGAGCAGCGCATCGTTTACCGGAATGACTCGATTGGTAAATGTGGCTGCGAGCGTGGTGTCGTGCAAGTCGAAATAAATTCGCTCCGGATTCGGAAGCCGATGAGCTTCATATTGGACCTGATCCTGCATATCGATCACGACCGTGCTCGATTCGGCAGAAGACCAATGACGGATGCCAGTGACCTTCGGCAACACGCCGGCTTCGTCGGGAGTCACCGGGGAAGAATCGCTTTCGTCGTCGGTTTGAGTTGCCATTTCTACGACTGCAGGCGCAATTGGCTGCGACTGCGCGATGGTTGCAGGCGGAACGATTGTCGATGCGGCTGGCACGGCCGACGATGTGTTCGCTTTTGCCAAGTGTGTATTGCGACCGAGTTTCCACCACACTCCCGCGCCTAGAGCGACGGCGATGAGCACCACCGCGGCCACAACAGCGAGACCGGGCGGCGGGGACTTGAGTCGTTCAGCCGCTACGGGTGTTGGCTCGACGACAGCAACGGCGCTTGATTTGGAATTCTCGGCTGAAATTAACTCCGGACTTGGAACAGAACTCGCGGGTGGAGCGCTGTCAGCGGATTCCTTCGCCGATTCAGCCTCAACCTTCACAATCTCAACCGCAGGCGCAGGAACTGTTTCGGGCTCGACTGCGACCGGCGGAACGACGCGCCGTGAGATCTCGCGCAGGCGATCTTCCTCTTCCGGCTTCATAGCGGAAAGAATCAGTTCAGCCAGCAGGCACAGACTGCTGACGTCGCTGTCGTTGAATCCATAAGGTTCGTTGGAGAAAGCTTCCAACAAACCAATCACATTTTCTTTTGCCGAGATAGGCACGGCAAGCAGGGAGCGGACGCCCAGACGGCGGCAGGCCTCCAAGTTGACGCGCGAGTCGGTATCGGCGTCGTCGCAGCGAACGATGCGCCCCGAGACAAGGCATTCTCCCGAAAAACCTGAGTTGGGGTCGAGACGAATGCCGGCGTCGGGCGCGATGCTTCCCGCCGAAGCGCGGCAAACGATGGCATCGCCCTCCGCCCATGCGATGGCCATTCCATCGGCGCCTGTGATTGCAAGCGCGCGCTCCGCCACCAGCTGCAGCACTTCGTCGAGAAGGAAGTGCTCGACCTGCCAATCGTCCTCCGGACTGGAGCGCCCGCCATCACGCGCCTGCTGCGCCTGCCGTGTGCGTACTTGTTCGTGCAGAGCGGCGAAGGCGAGGAGGGCCTGCAAAGCTTCGTGGCCCATGCCGTCGGTTGGGGGCGGAGTTCCAGGCGGGGGTGCGGGAACGGGTACGGCTTCGTCTTTTAACGGTTCCAGTCCCGCATTGTTCAAACTCGCACTCATGGAAGTGGCGGAAGAATCTCATTCGGGACAGCGGCCTCGTACTTAGCCAGCACCGCTGACCGATGGTCAATCTTTGGGGAGAATGCTTATTAACTTAACCTGTTTTTAGCTCACAGCTGATCCTGCGAGTTTCTTGCCTTCGGCCGAGGCATTACTCGTAAGTTACAAGGGTTTGGCGGGAATCGCAATATTTTCGGCGCACGAAGGTAAGGACTTGCGCCATGCTCTTTGGTAAGCCCTCCAAGCCTTTCCGATTCATAGCTTTCCGAAAACCATTGCGAGCCCTTCGAATTGAGCGTATCCTTAGCCGTTGGAAGGACTTACAGGTTGTGGCAGGTGAGTGAAGTGAAAAAGAAGTCGGGTTGGCTGTGGCCTCTGGGTGTAGTTGCGACCGGGCTGGGAGCGGCTGGAGTCGTAATCTTCCGCGGTTGCTGGCATAGCAAGATGAGTTGGCCGGTTCGCTTCGAGGATCATTCCTATCAGGTTTGCCTGGGCTGTGGCATCAAGCGCCTGTTTGACGAGCAAGCCTTCCGCGCCTACGGACCCTATAGCTACGATCTCAATAAACTCATCGTGCAGGACCGGGCTCGCAGCAAAGAGGCTCTTCCCCAATCCGAGCCTGCTGTCCACCGCACTGCTTCCTGAACCCGCTCTTCCGAAGGCCGGAACCACCGCGGTTACTGGGGGCCATCCGAGGCGAGGCTAAGATTTAGTCATGGACGCTCGGTCGAACCTGATCGAATCCCCGTCTGTCAGCGCCACAAGAAACCGGGCGCGCCCTTATCGACAGAAGATTCGCAGCTTGTCGCACGTGAATCTGGATACCGCGAGCGGAGCCATCCTGCGCGATCTCAGTGAGTTCGGGATCGCCATGCAAACCGTCTCTCCGCTGGCTCTCGAGCAACAGGTTCATCTGCGCTTTGAGTTGCCCGCGCCGCGCGTGCGCATCGAAGCTGCGGGCCGAATTGCATGGACCGATTCCTGGGGACAAGCTGGAGTTCAATTTGTCGGCCTGCCCGAGCATTCGCAACGCTCGCTGAAGGAATGGATTTTCTTCCAGATTCTTTCCAACGCTTATTTGTTCTCACCGAGCGAATCAGTTGTGGTGGAAGGCAATCGTGCGGAGGGTGCGACTGAGTTGCTGTTCTCAGCTGCTCCGCGGCCGGCGATTCAGCTTGAGCCCCCTGCTCTGCCTACGGTCGCGGCTCCGACGGCTCTTCCGTTACGCGTGCGGCTGCATTGGTGTCCGATTCCAATTTCCCTGCGCGCGCTTGCGAAAATGCTGGATGGGCTGATCTTGCTCTGCGCAGTTCTGCTGTTTGCGGTTATGTCCATGGTCCTCACCGACGTTCTGCCCACTTGGCTCATCACCATACCTCTCGCTGTGGCCGTCGCGGCGATTTTCGGAGCAGTGTACTGGTTTCTATTCGGATTCTGGTTCAGCAGCACGCCCGGAGAGCACCTGGCCAGAATGGCATGCCTCGAATTGGGCAATGGAATCTACGGCGAGGAAGAAGACCAGGCAAGATTCCGCTAAGCCCCTTGACGACAAGCGGCCTTCGACGACTTCTCAATGCGAGAGATACTGCTGAGCCAGCCAGAGTTGCAAGTCGCGCTTTACGCTCGGGCTCATCTGCAGGAAGCGGATTCCGGCGTTGCCCAGTTTGTCGATCCAGGCAACTTCGCCTTGAACTTTTAGCTGAATCTCGCTTTCTGGAAGCTGAAAGCTGACTCGCACTGTGCCCGGCAATGCAAGCGGACGAGGTAGGCGGATGCCGACGCCGCCTTGGCTGAGATTCATCAGGTGGGCCTCGGTCTTCTTCTTAGGTCCGTAGGCCAGAGATACCGTCAGGTCGAGGGCATGACGGTTGTAGCGAAGTCTGCCATCGAGAATCATGTTGCGCGCTGCGGATAGCGTGCGCACTGCCTGTTCCACTGAGATGGGCTTCTTGAAAGCAAAGGTCGCGCCGGTGTCCTGCAAATTCGTGTGGCCGTTTGAACCGCTCACGATGACGAGCGGCACTGCGTTCAGTCCAGTTCCAAGTCCGCGCAGAAAACTGGTTGTTCCATCCAGATCGCAGTCCACGATCAAGGCGTCGATTTTTGATTTCGCCAGTTTGGCGCGAGCCTTGACTGGTTCGGGTTCGACGTCCACACCAATGTGCAAGCCGCCGAGGATGCACTCCAAAACACTGACTTCAGCCCAATCGCGAGAGACCACCATAGACGAGAGTGTCATACCGCAACTGTAGTCGCAGGCGTAACCCGGCCACAGATAACGAAGGTAATGAAGGGCTCGGCTTCAGGCGCTGGGCTTCGGGCTTCGGTGCGATGCTCATCGTCGCGCGCGAAGCCTGGAGCCTGAAGCCTGGGAGCCTGAAGCCTGAGCCATCACGCTCTTGCCGATTTTTCTTGAGCCCGGTACCAATCGATCGTCCGGCGCAGGCCTTCTTCGAAATTTACCTTTGGCTTGTATCCCAGATGTTTTTCTGACCGCGACAGATCGGCAAGCGAATGCTTCACATCTCCCGCGCGCTCCGGACCATGTTTTACTTCGCCGGGATAGCCGGTGAGTTTCTTCAGCACCGCGAACATTTCATTGAGGTCGATGCGAGTGCCGGTAGCCACGTTGAATACTTTTCCGGCGACTTCATTCGCAGGCGCCTTGCAAGCCAGCAAATTCGCATACACGACATTGTCCACGTAGGTGAAGTCACGGCTCTGGGAACCGTCGCCAAAAATGGTTGGCTGTTCTGCCTTCAGCATTTGCGTAATGAATTTGGCCAGCACACCCGAGTACGGAGATGTTGGATCCTGCCGCGGACCGAAAATATTGAAATAGCGCAGAGCTACCGTCTCCAGTCCGTAGCAGCGAAAGAACGACGCCATGTAATACTCGCTGGCCAGCTTCGCCACCGCGTACGGCGAAATCGGGTTGGGAGACATGTCTTCGCGCTTGGGCAGTGTGGGAGTGTCTCCGTAAGCCGAAGACGACGCCGCGTAGATCACCCGCTTTATTTTCGCGTCGCGTGCCGCAACCAGCACATTTACGGTGCCGTCGACATTCGCCTGATTACTCTCCAAAGGATTTAAAACGGACCTGGGCACCGACGGAATAGCGGCCTCGTGCAGAACATAATCGACGCCCCGGCACGCCGACTGCATTGCCTCGAGGTCGAGCAAATCAGCTTCCCGCACATCAATCCGATCCAGCAGTTCGGCAATGTTGCCGCGTTTACCGGTGGAAAAATTATCAATGCCGCGCACGTCGTCGCCCTGCGCCAAAATCGTACGCGCCAGCGACGATCCGATAAATCCCGCAATTCCCGTAATCAAATAAGTAGACATGGGTTGCCAGACATGGACTGCTAGATCATAACGGATTCAGGCGCGATGGTTCTCGACTGCCGCGCGAATTTCTTTCCATAGCTCTTCGCGTCCGGCGGCGCTTTTCGCCGAGAAAGGAACAATCCGAGCCTGGGGGAATTCTCGCGCCAGCGTTTGCATGGAATTGTGCAGTTGGTTTCCCGAAAGACGGTCACTTTTCGTGCCTACGATCAAAAATGGCCGGCCAGTCGAAACCAGAAATTCCAGCAACTGCCGGTCGCTTTGCTGCGGGGGCACGCTGACATCCACCAAAACCAAACACAACGCCAACACCGAACGATGTAGCAGATAAGGCTCGATAAAGGTGGGCCACTGACTGGAAATCTCGCGCGAGATCTTGGCATACCCATAGCCCGGTAAATCAGTAAAAATCAACTCGGCCTGAGGTTTTCCCGCCCAGCGCAACTCAAAAAAATTGATGCTTCGCGTTCGTCCAGGAGTCGAACTGGTCTTGGCCAGCTTCGCCCCCACGAGCGAATTGATTACGCTCGACTTGCCCACATTCGATCGTCCCAGGAAGGCGACTTCCGGCAGCACGGGGGCAGGGAAGTGGGCGGCATCCATTGCCGACATCATGAATCGTGCCAAAACGCGCATGAAACAGTGTGCGGGTTTAATAGGGAAAAGCGCAAGGGCAGTTAGATAGTTGGCGCGAAGCTATCCCAATCCGAGCGGCCGTTTATTGTGGACATCTTCTTCCCGGATGGGCCTGTATTTGTACCAGAGAAAGAGAATCGCGGCCACCACCATCCCAATGCCAAGACTGATCAGGAAAAACCAGCGGTACGCAGGAAACGCAATCAGAAGAATTGCCACCACTACGACAGCAACGATGAGACCAGTCGCCCCGCTGAAGCTGATTTTGTGCTGTGCCGGCTGAAGATTAGGTTCCATGCAGCACCCCGACGATGCTCCATTTTAAAACGAAGTCCTGTAGAGACCTAACTCGCTACGTCTGGTTTTTCACAATGTCTCTACAGCGTTTGCCGCCGAAACTGTTTGCTCAAAGTTAGCGCCTGCTGCTGGTACGACGAACCAATCTGCAAGCCGTAAATCTTCTCCGGTTTGGATAGCAGTGGCATATACGTCAGCCGTCCGACGAATTGCTCGTGTTCGATCAAAAAAGGCACTTCATGCGCCCGCACTTCCAGCACCGCTCGGGTTCCTTTGATGTCGCTCGATCCGTATCCAAAGCCCGGATCAAAGAATCCCGCATAGTGAATGCGAAATTCCCCCACCGAGGGATCGAAAGGCACCATCTCTGCCGCAAATTCAGGAGGGACGCGAACTCTCTCCTTCGAAGCCAGAATATAGAAATCTCCCGGCTCCAGAATCAACCGATTGCTGCCATGCCGCCGGGCCTCCCAGAATTCCTCAGGTGCATAGTAATTGATTCGATCCAATTCAATCGCGGGCGCATGTTTCCTCGCCTTGTAGGCAATCACTTCATCCGCCGACGCACCCTCCAGATTCACCGTGATCCGCAACCCGCGGTCGACCGAAGCTTTTACCGGACTCTCCTCGTCCATGTACGTGAGGTTTTCTTCCTCATCCAGACGTCGAATGCGACTGTCAGAAGACACTGGATTCCCTCGCACAAAACGCAGTTGATTCAGCCGCATCCCCGCTCGCACCGCCACCGTAAATGTGCGGGAAACGATCTCGGCGTATAGCCTTCCCTTATAACCCGGGGCACGCGCTCGAATTCGACTCCATCGTCGGTGATCAGGCGAACGAAAACATCCAGCCGCCCAGTCGTGCTCTTAGGATTCGCCTTCCCGGAAATGTCCCGGGGCAAATCAAGTTCCTCGAGAAAGGAACAATGTAAACGCATCCTTTCTCAAACACCGCCGCGCTGGTGAGATCGACTCGCGCCATGCGGAGTTCTTTGACCTTGGCTTCTACTTTCCCGCCGGGCCCAGGAAGAAAACTTGCCTGCACGCGATGCGCGATGTCGCCCAGGCGCAGGTCGAGACTCGCCGGTTGGATCTGTTCCTCGGTGATGGCGCGGTTGCCGACGATTCGTCCCTTCGCAATCAATTCGCGAATAGACTGCGATGGAAGTATGCCGGTGGTGCGCTCTCCGCTTGGCGCGGTGGGCAATTCTGGAAACAATAAGATTAGTCAGTCGAAAGGGAGCAACGACAAAAACATAACCATTTCGCTCAAGCTGCTCCTCTCCTCGCCAACCGCGATGATATCCTCGCGCTGGCCTTCTCCTGGCCCTCGTCCAGGATGGCCAGGTAAGTGTCGGATTCTTGCATGGCACGAACTCCTTGAAAAATGCGCGCCGCCACGTCCCGTCGAACCCGCAGTCCGGTCAGCAGGAAAGCGTCAGTCAGCAATTTCTTCACGCGGTCGGGCGAGCGCCTCTTTCGTAATGCGTTCCACAACACGGTGCACGACGGAGGTCAACCCGTCCTCCAGCGACAGGTCTGGCAGGCAAGCTGCCGAGCATGGCCAGCGGCAGCACGCCGAGATCGGCGGCGAGCAGCTCTTCCGCGGGACGCTGCCACAGGGGGACGACCTCGTAACTGAAGTCCATCTTACCACGCTCAGGGCGCGGCGCATAGCGGATGATGCCGTTCAGGTTGCCATGTGCGGCTTCCGGGCGCAGCAAGATGATCACGGTATGCACCGGCACATGGTAGTGCGCGAAGAGCAGCGCGTTGTACACCATCAAGTCAGCGTGTTTCCAGGCCGCGGCGCTTGACTGGAAGTCGAGTTGTATGACTTCCTCCAAAGGTTCCCCGAGCCCCAGAATTACGTCGGCCGTGGTCGTGACTGTTGAGAGATCGACGTTCAGGAGTTTAACCGGCGCGGTCGGCGGTCGATCGAAGGCCGCCAAGAAGCCCTGGGGACTATCTCTTCCCATGTCTTTCAGCGTCGCGTCAAAGGTCATGGCCATGATGGAATTGAATATATTCAGGCACGGCGCGACACTTTAAAGCTACCTCAGGTCCCACTTAGCGGGTGGCCGGGGTCCGGTACTCCGGACCCCGGCGGACCGTGCGCCCAAGCGGATAGATCGGATTGCACGCCACATTCGGGGCTTTCTTGCGGGGCCAAGCGAGCCATTCTCGTTATCATCGAAATTGGTTGAGCGATGACACAAGGGCCGGGTTGTCGGCGCGGGCACACCCGGGTCCGGGCCACCACCTGGGACTCAAGTGGTCGCCCCGAAGGCTCGTTCCAAGGCGACCGTTGCCGTTCCACGCTCTGGGCGGGCCATAAACGGTGGCCGTGCCAGTTGCTCAGACCCAGGTAGAGGGTTCCCCGCGGGTTGGTTTGCGCGACGCCGTTGGGCTCACCGCAAAGCCACCAGGTCAATGATTACGGCACGAGACCGTCGCGCAAAGCAACGGAGTAATTCTTGCGCGACGCCCAGGCCGTTGCATGTTTCCGGTCCGCCTGCCGGGCTCGGTTGAGAGAGGGAGGGCGGTGTTTCTTTGACATTCCATCGATTGGGCAAGACTGGCTGCGTGGCTTGCCTCGACTACAATGGAGATGGATCGATCGCCAGCCGGCCGGATTTCCGTGCCGCGCAGGCACGTGAAGGCGTTCATTTCACTGGCTTCACAAGGACGATCTTTCGTGAATGGGGCCGCCATGGAATCGAGACGTTACCCCATCGGGGCCGAAGTGTTGCCGATGGCGGGACCCATTTCCGCGTTTGGGCGCCCCGCCGTTCGCGGGTGGCGGTCATTCTTGAAGACCGGCCCAAGCCGGCGTCGCCGTCGACCTGAAAGCGGAAGCCGGGGCTATTTCTCCGGCCCCGTGAGCCAGGCGAAGGCGGGCTCGCTTTATCGCTTTCGGCTCGACGCGGACTCTACTCTGTATCCCGATCCTGTTTCGCGCTTTCAGCCGAGGGGCCGCATGGACCGTCGCAGGTGATCGACCCGATCTTTTCGTGGAGCGACCGCGACTGGACCGGCGTGCCGCGCGAAGGCCAGGTCATTTATGAAATGCACATCGGCACCTTCACGCCGCAGGAACCTGGAAGGCGGCGATGCGCGAGCGCCGGCCCTCGCGGAGACTGGGAATCACGCTTCTCGAAATCATGCCGGTGGCGGATTTCCCGGGCGAGCTTCGGCTGGGGCTACGACGGCGTCAATCAATTCGCTCCCACCCGGCTTTACGGCCAACCCGACGACTTTCGCCGCTTTGTGGACGGCGCCCACGCTCTGGGCATGGGGGTCATCCTCGACGTGGTCTACAATCATTTCGGCCCCGACGGCAATTATCTCAAGCAATTCGCCGAGGATTACTTCACCGACCGCCATGCCAACGATTGGGGCGAGGCCATCAACTTCGACGGGCCCGGGTGCGGGCCCGGTGCGCGAGTTTTTTCTGACCAACGCCGCCTACTGGATCGAGGAATACCATGTCGACGGCCTGCGCCTCGACGCGACCCAGCAGATCTTCGATGCCGGGGGAGCCCCACTTCCTTGTCGAGCGGACGCACCAGACGAGTTTCTTGCGGCTCATTCTCCGCAACGATGTACGCAGATCGCTTGCCCGCCGCCGACCGGACTTTCGGCCGAGCTCCGCAAGAATGTGCGGCTCCCCGGCATCGAAGATTTGCTGGGTCGCGTCGAGTCGCAGGCCGTCGAGATGGAACTCCTCGATCCAGCAGGCCGCATTGGTCAGAAAAAATTCCCGCACCGGGCCTGCAGCCGGGCCCGTCGAAGTTGATGGCGTCGCCCCATTCGTTGGCATAGCGGTCGGTGAAATACTCCTCGGCGAATTGCTTGAGATAGTTGCCATCGGGGCCGAAATGATTGTAGACGACGTCGAGGATGACCCCCATGCCCAGAGCGTGGGCGCGATCGACGAAACGGCGAAAGTCGTCGGGTTGTCCATAGAGCCGGGTGGGGGCGAATTGATTGACGCCGTCGTAACCCCAGCCGAATTTGCCCGGGAAATCCGCCACCGGCATGACTTCGAGAAGCGTGATACCCAGTTCCGCCAGGGCCGGCAACTCGCGATTGCCGCCTCCCAGGTTCCTTCGGTCGTGAAGGTGCCGATGTGCATCTCATAGATGACTTGCCCTTCGCGTTTCGCGAAAGGCCAGGCTGGTCGTTCCACGAAAAGGTGCGGGGATCCACCACCTGCGATGGCCCATGCGGCCCCTGCGGTTGAAAGCGTGAAACCGGATCGGGGTAAAGGGAAGCGTCCGCGTCGAGTCGAAATCGATAGAGCGTTCCCGCCTTCGCCTGGCCCACGAGAGCCGGAGAAATATCCCCCGGCTTCCGCTTTCAGGTCGACGGCGACGGGGCTTGTGCCGAAGCTTCGAGAACGACCGCCACCTTCGAACGGCGCGGCGCCCAAACGCGGAAGTGGGTTCCGCCATCGTCCAACACTTCAGCTCCGATGGGGTAACGTCGCGATTCCATGGCGGCCTCATTCACGAAAGATCGTCCTTGTGAAGCCAGTGAAATGAACGCCTTCACGTGCCTGCGCGGCACGGAAATCCGGCCGGCTGGCGATCGATCCATCTCCATTGTAGTCGAGGCAAGCCACGCAGCCAGTCTGCCCAATCGATGGAATGTCAAAGAAACACCGCCCTCCCTCTTCAACCGAGCCCGGCAGGCGAACCGGAATCATGCAACGGCCTGGGGCGTTGCGCAAGAATGACTCCGTTGCTTTGCGCGACGGTCTCGTGGCGTAATCCCATGGACTGCCGTGGCCTTGCGGTGAGCCCAAGGGCGTCGTGCAAACCAACCCACGGGGAACCCTCTACCTGGGTCTGAGGACCGGCACGGCCACCGTTTATGGCCCGCCCAAGCGTGGAACGGCAACGGTGACTGGAACGAGCCTTGGGGCGACCACTTGAGTCCCAGGTGGTGGCCCGGACCCCGGTGTGCCCGCCGACAACCCGGCCCTTGTGTCATCGCTCAACCAATTTCGATGATAACGAGAATGGCTCGCTTGGCCCCGCAAGAAAGCCCCGAATGTGGCGTGCAATCCGATCTATCCGCTTGGGTGGCGGCCGCCCGCCGGGGTCCGGAGTACCGGACCCCGGCCACCGCTAAGTGGGACCTGAGGTAGCCGTAGCGCCGTGCCTGAATATATTCAATCCCACCATGGCGACGACCTTTGACGCGACACTGAAAGACATGGGTAGAGAAAGTCCCCAGGGTTTCTTGGCGGCCTTCGATCGTCCGCCGACCTCGCCGGTTAAACTCCTGAACGTGGATCTCTCAACTGTTACGACACTGGCCGACGTAATTCTGGGGCTCGGGGAACCTTTGGAGGAGATCATACAACTCGACTTCCAGTCAAGCGCCGCGGCCTGGAAACACGCGGACTTGATGGTGTACAACGCGCTGCTCTTCGCGCACTACCATGTCCCAGTGCACACGGTGATCATTTTGCTGCCGCCCGGAAGCCGCACATGGCAACCTCAACGGCATCATCCGCTATGCGCCGCGTCCCGAGCGCGGTAAGATGGACTTCAGTTACGAGGTCGTCCGCCTGTGGCAACGCCCGCGGAAGAACTGCTCGCCGCCGATCTCGGCGTGGTGCCACTGGCCATGCTCGGCAGCTTGCCCGCCGACTGTCACTGGAGGACGGATTGACCTCTGTCGTAGTTGTGGAACGCATTACCAAGGAGGCGCTCGCCCGACCGGTGAAGAAATTGCTTGACCGACGCATTCCTGCTGACCGGACTGCGGGTTCGTCGACGTGGCGGCGCGCACATTTTTCAAGGAGTTCGTGCCATGCAAGAATCGGACACCTACCTGGCCATCCTGGACGAGGGCCAGGAGAAGGCAAGACGCGAGGATATCATCGA
>CAVOKS010000018.1:0-142800 GCA_963696565.1 uncultured Acidobacteriota bacterium
TAAAAAATTTTTTTTTTTTTTTTTTTTTTTTTTTTTTTTTTTTTTTTTTTTTTTTTGAAAAAAAAAAAAAAAAAAAAAAAAAAAAAAAAAAAAAAAAAAAAAAAAAAAAAAAAAAACATCCCCCCCCCTCCCCCCCCCCCCCCCCCCCCCCCCCTCCCCCCTCCCCCCCCCCCCCCCCCCCCCCCCCCCCCGCCGCCTCATCGCCGCCGACGAGGAGGCCTCGCGCGCCAGCTCTACGAGGGGTCGACCCGCGATGCGCTGACGAGATCTACAACCGCAAGTACGTGACCGAGCGGCTCGCGGCGGAGGTGGCGTACGCGCACCACCACCGGACGCGGCTGAGCGTCATCCTGTTCGACGTCGACCACTTCAAGCGCGTCAATGACAGCTTCGGTCACGCCGCAGGGGATCTGGTGCTCCGCGTCCTCGCGGCGCAGACCCAGAAGACGATCCACCTCGGACCGCCCGTCCAGTGACGGTGGACAAAGGGCATCTTGGCCCGTACTTGGGCGATATGTAGCCTGCGCACCCCCTCCCTTGCGGCCGAGACCCCGTTTCGAGAACCTATCCCCCTACGCGGACAAGCTCTTCACCCCATTTCAACGCCTCCATGCCTCGGCAGAGTTCGCCGGCACCGGGGTCGGCCTCGCGACCGTCCAGCGGATCATGGAGCGCCACGGCGGGCGGGTATGGGGGGAGGGGGCCGTGGGCGCGGGGGCAGCGTTTCATCTCACCTTGCCGAAGCGAACCCCGCGGAGAGCCATGCCCGATAAGGAGTCCTTCTTGCTCGTCGAGGACAATCAGGACGACGAGCTCCTCACGCTGAGAGCCCTGAAGAAGAACCAGATCTTCAACAAGGTCGTGGTCGCGCGCGACGGCGTCGACGCGCTCGACTACCTCCACGCGACGGGCGCGCACGACGGGCGGGACCTCCGAGCGCAGCCGCAGCTCGTGCTCCTCGACCTGAAGTTGCCGCGGATCGACGGCCTCGAGGTGCTCCGTCGGATGCGCGCCCACGAGGTCACGCGGCTGGTGCCGGTGGTGGTCCTCACGTCGTCGAAGCAGGACGAAGATTCGTCACGAGCTACGCGCTCGGCGCGAACAGCTACGTCAGGAAGCCGGTCGACTTCGCTGAGTTCGCGGAGGCGGTGAGGGTGCTCGGCGTCTACTGGCTGATCATGAACCAGGTCCCGGCGGCTCCGAGGGGTGGCATCGATGACCCGGTCCTGCGGGTCCTCGCTGGTCGACGACTCCGAGGACGACGCGGCGCTCGTCTTGCGCGAGCTCCGGAGGGGAGCCTACGAGCTGACGTGGGAGCGCGTGGAGGACGCTGGCGCGATGCGGCGCCGCGCTGGCCCGGGAGGAGTGGGACCTCGTCATCTCGGACTGGTTCATGCCGGCGTTCAGCGCGCTCGGCGCGCTGGGCGTCGTGCAGGAGCGCGCCGACGATCTTCCACTGGTGATCGTGTCGGGCACCGTCGGGGAGGAGACCGTCGTCGCGGCGCTCCACGCCGGGGCCCGAGACTTCGTCGCCAAGGACAAGCTCGCCCGGCTCCTTCCGGCGGTCGAGCGGGAGCTCCGGGAGCGAGAGGTGCGCACGGCCGCCGACAGGCCGAGGACGCGCTGCGCGTGAGCGAGGCGCGCTTCGCGCGGCTGTCCGAGTCCGGCATCGTCAGCGTCTTCGTGGCCGAGGTCGACGGGACGATCAGAGAGGCCAACGACGCCTTCCTCCGCATCGTCGGTCAGACGCGGGCGGGCTTGGCGGCAGGTCGCTTGCGATTGACCGAGCTCACGCCGGACGAGTGGCAATCGGGGGACGCCGCTTCGATGGCCGAGGTCGGTGAACGCGGAGCCGCGGGGCCGTGGGAGAAGGAGTTCGTTCGCCGCGACGGCGCTCGCGTTCCCGTGCTCATCGGCCTCGCCGCGCTGGAGCCTGCGCAGGTGATCGGCTTCGTCGCGGACCTCACCGAGCGCAAGGGCGCGGAGCAGACGCTGCGCAAGACCGAGGAGCAGCTCCGGCAGATGCAGAAGATGGACGCCATCGGCAGCCTCGCCGGCGGCGTCGCCCACGACTTCAACAACCTGCTGTCGGTCATCCTCGGCTACAGCGACGCTCCTGCTCGGCGACCTGACGGCTCGACGATCCGCTGCACGCGACGATCCACGAGATCCAGAACGCCGGCGAGCGCGCGGCCGACCTCACGCGCCAGCTGCTCGCGTTCAGCCGGCAGCAGGTGCTCGAGCCGCGAGGTCTCGACCTGAACGACGTGCTGCTCGCAGCATGGAGCAAGATGTTCGGCGCCTCATCGGCGAGGACATCGAGCTGCGGACTCGTGCTCGGCGCGACGCCTCGGCGAAGGTGAAGGTCGACCCGGGGCAGATGGAGCAGGTCATCATGAACCTCGTCGTCAACGCGCGCGACGCGATGCCGACGGGCGGCATGCTCACGATCGCGACGTCGAACGTCGACGCTCGACGAGGCCACGCGCGGAGCACGTCGGCGTGGCCCGGGCCGCACGTGATGCTCGCGGTCAGCGACACCGGCGTGCGGGATGGACGGGGAGACGCAGGCGCAGGATCTTCGAGCCGTTCTTCACGACGAAGGCGAAGGGCAAGGGGACGGGCCTCGGGCTCTCGACCGTGTTCGGCATCGTGAAGCAGAGCGGTGGAACCATCTCGGTGCCGAGCGCGCCCGGCGCGGGACGACGTTCGCGGTCTACCTCCCGCGACCACCGAGGACGCGCGCGCCGGCGAGCGCGTGACGTCGATCCGCCATGCCGCGCTCGCGGGGCGGAGACGATCCTGCTCACCGAGGACGAGACCGCAGCTTCGCGCGCTCATCGCGCGGAGTGCTCGCGGGACGCGGGCTACCGCGTCGCTCGAGGCGCGAGACGGCGGCGAGGCGCTCGCTCGTCGCGAGCTTCGGGGGACGATCGACCTGCTCCTGACGGACGTCGTCCTCCCGCAGATGAGCGGCAAGGAGCTCGCGACGCGGCTCGGTCGCGACGCGACCTGCGACGCGGGTCCTCTACATGTCCGGCTACACGGACGACGCGATCGCGAACCACGGCGTGCTCGCGCCTGGGGTCGCCTTTCTCCAGAAGCCATTCAAGCCAGCCGCTCTCATCAAGAAAGTGCGCGAGGTGCTGGACGCGACGAGCTCGAGGGCCCGCCGACAGGGGCGAGGCCGGGTTCAGGGCGAGCTGCCGCGTCCGCAGCGGAGAGGGGGGGCTCGCAGTCAGGTGGTTCTCGAGCACCACCGCGGACCGACGACGGCGCGAGGCCGCGCCCGCCGGGTCCACGGCTTCAGGGTTCGGGCTCGTCTGCGTGGCGCGCACGCGGGCGCCGCGGTACACTCAAAAACGAGCGGGCCTGCTTTCGCTCAACGGGGTCAAGGATGATCGTCTGCGAGCGTGCGGTGGGGTCATGGTGCGCCGGGGCAGCTATCGCGCCCTGGACGACGCCGGCCAGGCGGTCCGCGACTTTCCGGCCGACGAGTGCGTGAAGTGCGGGCATGTCCGCCCGGGCACCGAGGCCGTGCGGGGGATGCGCCCGAGCCACGTACCCTCGTCGATCCGGATGCGGTGCGTCGCGGAGGTGTCCGTGGACGACGGGCCCGCGTGGGCTGACCGAGCAGCGGTGGAGCCCCCGCGCGCCTTCGACGAACCGCGCGGGTCGCGAGCCAGCTCTTCCCGCGAGGGCTCCGCCCCGCGCACCGTCCTGGTGGTCGACGACGACGTCGCGATGCGGGGGGCGCTCGAGCGCGTGCTCGTCGCCGTCGGCTACCGCGTGTCCCTCGCGAGCGACGGCGCGGCGGCGCTGGAAGCCATCCTGAGCCGCCCTTTCGACGTGGTCGTCTGCGACGTGTTCATGCCCGGGATGTCGGGCCTCTCGCTCTTGCGCACCGTCCGGGCCCACGACCTCGATTTGCCCGTCATCCTCTTGACGGGCCAGCCGACCCTCGACAGCGCGATGGAGGCCGTCGGCCTGGGTGCCGCGCAGTACCTGGAAAAGTCGCTCGACACCTCGAGCCTCGTGAAGTCCGTCGATTGGGCGTGCCATATCCACCAGCTCACCAAGGTGAAGCGGGAGGCGCTCGACCTGCTCCGCTCGACGGCGACGCAGGCAGAAGGGCTCGCTGGACTCGGAGCGACCCTGGACCGAGCCCTCCGCACGCTCTGGCTGGCGTTCCAGCCCATCGTCGACCTCGGAGACCGGCGCGTCTTCGGCTACGAAGCGCTGCTGCGCTGCGACGAGCCGCTCATGCGGAGCCCCGCGGACGTCCTGGACGCGGCCGAGCGGCTCGGGCGGATCCACGAGCTCGGTCGCGCGATCCGCGCCCGGGCGGCGGAGGAGGCGGAGGCCGCCGACGTCCCATTGCTCTTCGTGAACCTGCACTCGGCCGATTCTCAACGACGCTGACCTCTACTCGCCGGAGGCGCCGCTCTCGAAGCTCGCGAGTCGGGTCGTCCTGGAGGTCACGGAGCGCGCGTCGCTCGACGAGGTCTCCAACGTGGCGGGCTGCATCGCGAGGCTGAAAGCGCTCGGGTTCCGGATCGCGATCGACGATCTCGGCGCCGGGTATGCGGGCCTCACGAGCTTCACGCAGCTGGATCCGTACATCGCCAAGCTCGACATGTCTCTCGTCCGCGGGGTCGACGCAGACCCGCGGCGTCAGAGCATCATCCGGTCCATGAAGCACCTCTGCGACGACCTAGGCATGGTCGTCATCGCGGAGGGGGTCGAGACGGTCGCCGAGCGCGACATGCTGGGTGAGCTCGGCTGCGATCTGCTCCAGGGCTACCTGTTCGCGAAGCCGAGCCGCACGTTCGATGCCGGGACGTGGTGACGTGGTGACCTCGACGTCGCCGCACGGCTCCGAGGGCATGGGCTCCCCGCGGGCCGACGTGGCGTAGTCCGGCGCGGCGACCAGGAGATCGAGATGCCGGAGGACCCGCGCACCACGGTAAAGTTCCCGAAGGTCGTGCCGGTCGAGGCGCGGCCCCGGCCGACAGACGACGGCGCCGGATCGCCCGGCCGGTCGTCTTCGCAGCCCAGCGCCGCCCCGGAGTGGTACGACGACCCCCCGACCCTCCGGGCCAACCAGGTCGCGATCACGGTCCTCGAGGCCACCGGCTCTCCGGACCGCACGCTGCTCACGGTCATCGTCGGGATGAACGCGGGCCAGGTCTTCACGCTCGACCGGGACGAGTCGGTCATCGGCCGCGCGCGCGAGGCCCACGTGCACCTGGACGAGGTGGGGGTCAGCCGGAAGCACGCGCGGATCCTGCGGACCGCGGACGGGCGGCACATCCTCGAAGACCTCGGCTCGTCCAACGGCACGTTCGTGGCCGCGCGCAGGGTGGAGCGGGTCGACCTCGCGAACGGGGACCGCGTGCAGATCGGTCCTGCGGTCGTCCTGCGGTTCGGCCTCATCGCCGCCGACGAGGAGGCCCTCGCGCGCCAGCTCTACGAGGGGTCGACCCGCGATGCGCTGACGCAGATCTACAACCGCAAGTACGTGACCGAGCGGCTCGCGGCGGAGGTGGCGTACGCGCACCGCCACCGGACGCGGCTGAGCGTCATCCTGTTCGACGTCGACCACTTCAAGCGCGTCAATGACAGCTTCGGTCACGCCGCAGGGGATTCTGGTGCTCCGCGTCCTCGCGGCGCAGACCCAGAAGACGATCCACCTCGGACCGCCCGTCCAGTGACGGTGGACAAAGGGCATCTTGGCCCGTACTTGGGCGATATGTAGCCTGCGCACCCCCTCCCTTGCGGCCGAGACCCCGTTTCGAGAACCTATCCCCCTTTCATGCTGCCTGCAACTCTCCTAGGGTTCGGAACGTGACGGACGCGCTCGACCTCTTGGAGGCGGCACGCGAGCTGAGGCGCGGGGGCGAGCCTTTCGTCTCGGCGACGGTGGTTCGTGTGCTCGGCTCGTCCTACCGTCGACCCGGCGCGCGGCTGCTCGTGACACAGGACCGCGTCATCGCCGGCTCGGTGAGCGGCGGCTGCCTCGAGGCCGACATCGCCAGGAAGGCCTTCTTCAAGACGGAGACGGAGCCTGTCGCGCTCGCGCGTTACGACCTGCGCGTCGACGACGACCTCGGCTGGGGCCTCGGCTGCAACGGCGTCGTCGACGTCCTGCTCGAACGGGTGGAGGACGGTCGCGGGCCTATCGCTCACCTCGGACCGCCCGTCCAGTGACGGTGGACAAAGGGCATCTTGGCCCGTACTTGGGCGATATGTAGCCTGCGCACCCCCTCCCTTGCGTAGGAAGCCGGCGTAGCTGAGGGTGAGTTTGAGGCGCACGCTCAAACCGGTGGCTCTATCCACGCCCTTTTCCTCACGCTCGGTGTCTGATCGTGTGTCGATGCGGTACCCGGCGCCGGGCACGGTGGCGATGATCCAGGGCTCGCCGAGCCGTTTGCGCAGTCCTGAGACGGTGATGCGAGGGGCGTTGGTGAACGGGTCTGCGTTCTCATCCCACGCCCGTTCCAGTAGCTCCTCGGCGCTGACGACGCCGCCTTCGGCGGCGACGAGAACTTCGAGCACCGCGAACTGCTTCCTGGTGAGTGCGACGTAGCGGCCGTCGCGGTAGACCTCGCGGCGGAACGGATCCAGCCGCAGGCCTGCGATCTCTCGCACGGGCGGCCTGTTGTTGGCGCGCCTGCGGTTGAGCGCTCTGAGCCTGAGCACGAGCTCGCGCAGCTCGAACGGCTTGGTGAGGTAGTCGTCGGCGCCGAGCTCGAACCCGGTGGCCTTGTCGTCGAGACGGTCGGCCGCGGTGAGCATCAGGATCGGCATGCCGCTGCCGGAGGCGACGATGCGTGCGGCGATCTCGTCACCCGAGGGGCCGGGAATGTCTCGGTCGAGGACGGCGATGTCGTAGTCGTTGAAGCTCAGCAGCTTCAGCGCGGTGCCGCCGTCGCCTGCGACGTCGGCCGCGATCGCTTCCAGGCGCAGGCCATCGCGGATGGCCTCTGCCATGTAGGGCTCGTCCTCCACGACCAACACACGCATGCTCCGATGGTAGAGCTGGCGTGTATCGCCGACGTATCAAAAACCGCATACGTGGTGGCAACACCACCCTGCCCAGACTGGCGGCATGCCGTCGAGCGAACCCGGCACGAACACGACTCGGCGGATGCCCAGGATCCTGCTCGCTGGCCTGGTCGTCGTGATCGCGGCGTGCGCCGCACGCCTCGGCTACTCGTCGCCGGCGTCCTCGTCCTCGGCGTCCGCTTCATCCGGCGTCGTCCTTCGCGGTCAGCAGCGCGCCACGTCCGGAGACGCGGTGCCGAGCACGCTATGGGCCGCATACGGCCAAGCCGCGTTCACCCAACAGGACAATCGCAGATCCAGGCCGGCCCTGACCAGCACCCGGTCCCGATCGCGAGCGTCGCGAAGGTGATGACGGCCTACGTCGTGCTGCGCGACCACCCGCTCCAGGTCGGCCAGGATGGCCCGACGATCACGCTCACCGACGCCGATGTTGCCGACACCGCCCGCCGGGCCGAACAGGACCAGTCGGTCGTTTCGATCGCCGCTGGAGAGCAACTGACCGAACTGCAGGCACTGCGGGCGCTGCTGCTGCCGTCGGCGAACAACATCGCCGCTGTGCTGGCGCGATGGGACGCCCGGCTCGGTTGATCGGTTTGTCGGTCGGATGAACGCCAGCCGCACGGTCGCTGGGCATGAGCCACACCCACTACACCGACCCGAGCGGCTACGACGACGCAACGGTGTCGACTGCAGCCGACCAGGTGCGGATCGTCGATCGCGCCATGCGCTTGCCGGTGTTCGCGAGCATCGTCGCCACGCCAACGCGACGCTGCCGGTCGCGGGCGGCGTGGCCAACACCGACACATTGCTTGGGCACGACGGCTTTGTCGGCGTCAAGACCGGCTCGGACGGTGCCGCTGGCCGCTGCTTCGCTTTCCGGGCCGTCCGCTGGATCGGCGACAAGTCGACGACGATCACAGGGGTCGTGCTGGGACAGCCTGGCCAGGACCGGATCGCGGCCAGCCTCGCGGCCGCCGAGGCGATGGTCGATCGCATCGCCGGTGATCGGCCTACCCGAATCCGGGACAGCGAACTCTGCCGCCAACTGCGGCGCCTCGAAGCCGTCGATCACGCTCCATGCCGATGGACGCCGACCCTAGACGGGTCGGAGGGATGACGGCAGTGAGCAGTCGAGCTCGGGCGTCGAACCAGCATCAATCCGATCAGCTAGACGGGAGGGAAGACATGAGGAGAACACTGTGGCCCTTGGCCACTCTTGGGTTGCTCTGCGTGATCGTCGCGGGCTGTGGGAATGGAGCTGCCGGCACCGGCAGCAGCAACGCCACAGGCGGCACCAAGAGCACCGACGTCACCCTTGAGAAGGCGGTCAAGTTCGCCGAGTGCATGCGCGCCAACGGTGTCAGCGCGTTCCCGGACCCCGGCGCGTCGGGCTCGTTCACCATCGATGGGGTGGTAAACGGCTCGTCGCTCGACCCGAACAGCGCGGCGTTCGAGCAGGCGCTCAGCGCGTGTAAGGATCTTGAGCCGCCGGGGTTCACGGGCACCACGGTGACCTCCGCAGCAGAGGACGGCACGCCTCGAGTTCGCCCAGTGCGTGCGCGAAAACGGGGTGTCGGACTTCCCCGACCCCACCCCAAACGGGCCGCTTGTCGACACGAATCGAATCCCATCCGCGTCAACAGCGGGTGGCATGAGCACGCTCAACGCAGCGATGCAGAAGTGCGGCCAGTACTCCTCCGCGGCCGGTGTACAGAGGAACCAGTGATGCGGAAGGCCGCAGCTGTCGTCCTCGCTGCCGCGGCCGCTGCCGACCGGCGGTGTCGTCGTCATCCCCGGTGCCGAGCAAGCGACCGAGGGTCGCGACGTGCGTGCCCGCCTCGGATGGCGGACTCGCGATGAAGAATGTCAGCGAAGCAATCGACCGACCCAGCGACTGACCGGGCCACGACGTGAACAAGCGGACGCTCGGGACGCGGACTCACGAACGGACGCGTCACAAACACGAAAGAAGCCCAGGCGCGGGTCTGCGCCATTCGCCGCCTACATCGCCCACGAACTCCGCACCGCGCTTGCAACCCAGCGTGCGCTCCTCGAACTCGCGCTGAGCCGACCCCAACGCCGACATCGCCGCTTGGCGCGATGTTGGACATGACGTGCTCACTGCATGCAAGCAGCAAGAACGAGTGTTGACGGCCTGCATCACGCTCAGCCGAAGCGAGGTCGAACTCGGCCGCTACGAGATCCTCGATCTCGCAGAGATCATCGCCGAGCTCTTGCAAACCACCGATCTGCAAGGGCGTACCGCCACCGTGAGTCTCGAACCGGCGACAACGTCCGGCGATCCAGTCTTGATCGAGCGCCTCCTCGACAATCTCCTCGCGAACGCGGTCCGCCACAACGACGCCAGCGGCTGGATCGCGATCACCGCAGGCACCAGCGTAAGACGAGCGGTCGTCACCATCGAGAACACGGGCACTCCGATTCCCGCCGACGAACTCGCTCGGCTGTTCGAGCCATTCGAGCAGATCCATCCGCCAGGTCCTGACGCGGGATTCGGACTCGGGCTCGCCGTCGTCAAGGCGATCGCTGACGCACACGGCGCACACATCAACGCACACGCTCGCCCCGGCGGCGGCCTCCGACTCGAGATCGCTTTCCCCTTGGCGGGACGAAGAGCGCTCCGGCGGCGGCGAACTTGATCTCGCGTGCGTGAAGCTTCTTCCCGAGGCATTCGGGTGTTCTCCCGGCCATGGGAGCTCGTCCGCCGCGACCACACATAATGAGCGGCTGCCAATGCCACCGGTGAAGCCTGATGCGCTGCCGCTCCCAGCGCTCCTTTCGGCCGCGTTCGTCGCGTTCACGGTCGAGGCCGACAACGCTTTCGAGCAGCAGCTCCCGCACCGGACGACGTCGTTCGGCGCCAGCGCCGAGCGCGGTGCGGTGTGGCTGACGTCGCTGGCGATGTGGTTCAACTGCGTGCGCGGTCTGAGCGACGGCGGCCCGCAGACGGTCGCCGAGCTCGAACGGCGGGTCCGGATGGGGACGAACCTCGACGGGATGCGCCGCTGGGGCTATATCACCATCGACGGGACCGGGCGCGTGCCGCGGCGGCCAGGCGGCGCCGGCAAGCCGCACGCCAGGCCCGGATCGGTGCTCGCCTTGACCGATCGCGGCCGTGCCGCCGACGCAGTCTGGCGGCCGCTGCCCGGGGCGATCGAGGCGCGGTGGCGCGACCGTTTCGGCGCTGCCACGGTCGAGCGGCTGCGGGAGGGGCTGGTGTCGGTCGCGGGACAAATCGAGGCGGCGCTGCCGGACTTCATGCCGATCACTTTGGGCTACGACAAGCCCCCGGAACCGCCTGCCCGTGACCCCGCCGAACGCGCGCAGGACCGCGAGCTGCCGCTCGTTTCGCTGCTCTCGCGGGTGCTCCTGCGCTTCGAGCTCGACTGCGATCATGGGGAGCGGGTGTGGCTTGCGGTGTGGTCCGACCTGATCCGCGTGCTCGATCCGTCGGACGCGGTCGCTGTTCGTGACCTGCCGGCGCTGACCGGCGTGTCGAAGGAGGCGCTCAGCGTGATGACCGGCAGACTGGAGAAGGCCGGTGTGGTCGTCCTCGAGCCGCGACCCGCACCCGCTCGCGGCAAGCAGCTGCGGCTCACGCCCGACCGAGGCGTCCGGGCACGTGCCGCGGTCCCGCGGCGGATCGAGCGGACGGTACACGCGTGGGAGCAGACCTACGGGCGCACGGCCGTCGCCGAACTGCACGCAGCGCTACGCGCTGTCGCCGGGGACGGCACCCGGGACGGGTCACCGCTGTTCGCAGGTCTGGAGCCGCCAGCAAACGGATGGCGAGCACAGCTGCCGCCGCCGCGGCTACTGCCCTGGCATCCGCTCGTCTGGCATCGCGGCGGATACCCCGACGGGAGCTGACGCAGGCTTCCGCGCGGGCGACCATGCGGAGTCCAATCACGCTCAACGAGCGGTCGATGAGTTCCAGGCACCACGGTGTGGACGTCTGGCGCTGCGGCCGGAGCGAAAGCGTTCGGTACTGTTCGCCGTCTGTCAGCGAGCACTTCCGTTGGTTTGTTCGGTACAGGCTGGAGGCTCGGGCTATGGTGGTCGCGTCATGCCGCCTGGAAGCGGTTGGATGTCATGCTCACGGAACGAGCCGGGCGCTCGCGTTCGGTCGTCGCAGCCCTCCGAGACATTCGCGGAGCTCGTCAATCTGGACGCGCAGACGATCGTAGACCACCGCACGCGACGGGCGCCCTCGACCACCACCAGATTTGTTCGCGCGAGGCACAAGTCACAGCCAACGCTTTGCGCGTCGCTGCGATCCGTGGACGGCTGAAAACGGCGCAAGGCCGCTTATGGCACCTGGCGCAGCTCCCGTGCTTGGGTCGAGGAATACACCGCCGGCCGCTACAAGCGAGAGCGGCTGGGCGCAGCACGGCGGCTGCCGGGACGGCGGGTCAGCGCGGGCGGCATGGCGAGACCGGTGGCGGTAGGCGTAGTTGACCGCCTGGGCGCGGTCGCGGAGCGCCCGCCTTGGCGAACAGGTGGTTGATGTGGGACTTGACGGTCGTCGGACTGACGACGAGCCGCTGCGCGATCTCGGCGTTGCGTCAGCCCCTCGGCGATCAGCGCAGCACCTCGGCCTCGCGCGGGGTCAGGTCGTCGGGCAGCGCGGGCTCGCCGACCGCCGCCGCGCCGGCCGCGTCCGGCTGCCGGGCGAGCGCCGCCACGACGTGGCTGCTGGACGGCCGGGTCAAGCGCGGCCTCGCCGGCGGCGACGCTGAGGATCGCCGCGCGGATGTCCTCGCTGCCGGCGTCCTTGGTCAGGTAGCCGCGGGCGCCGGCGCGGAGCGCTCCGAGCACGCTCTCGTCGTCGGCGTACGTCGTCAGCGCGATGACGCGTGACCTGCGGGCGCGCACTCGCGTAGGCGGCGGGTGGCCTCGATCCCGTCCAGGCGGGGCATGCGGAGGTCCATCAGCACGACGTCGGGTCGATGGCGGACGGCGAGATCGAGGCCTCCTCGCCGTCGCTGGCGCTGGCCACGAGCTCGATGCCCGGCAGCAGGCTCGAGCATCGTGCCCAGGCTCTCGCGAACGAGGCGCTGGTCGTCGGCCAGCAGAACGCGGACCGGGGCCGGCGCGTCCTCGCCGGGCGGTGCGCCCGCACTCATGCCGGCAGCCGCAGTTCGACGCGAAAGCCGTGCGGAGTGGGCATGGCGAGCAGCTCGCCGCCCAGCAGCTCGGCGCGCTCGCGCATGCCGGTCAGTCCATACCCGGATCCGCTTTCACGCTGCAGTCGCCGGTGCGCGGGCCCCGGCGTCGGCGTGGTCCTCGACCACGAGGACCGTGCTGCTCGCGGCAGATAGGAGAGCGTCATCTCGACGCGCTGCGCGGTCGGCATGACGGCGGACGTTGGTCAGCGCCTCCTGGGCGGTGCGGTACACCGCCAGCCGGGCGTCCGGCGCCAGCTCGCGCGGCTCGCCTCGCACCTCGACCTGCACCGGCAGCCCGCTCTGCTCGCCGAAGGCGTCGGCGAGGACGTCGATGCCGGTCCGGGCCCGGGCAGCTCGTCGCCGCGGGCGGTGGCGATCGCGCGGCGGGCCTCCTGGAGCCCGCCGGCCGCGAGCTGATGGGCGCGGTCGATCGCCTCGGGTGACCGCGTCGGTCGGCGCCGCGGTCGCGCGCCAGCAGCCGCGTGCTCTCGAGCTGCAGCGCGAGCGCCGAGAGCGAGTGGGCGAGCACATCGTGCATCTCGCGCGCGAGCCGTGCCCGCTCGGCCACCGCCGCGGCCCCCGCCTCCGCCGCGCGCGACTCGCGGAGCGCGTTACGCTGCGCCGCGAGCTCGCGCATCAGCCGCAGCACGAGATACCAGGGCACGGCCGTGAAGACGATCGAGAGCACCGCGCCGCGCCGGCCGTCGGCGACCGCGAGGGAGCCGACCGCTGCGATCGAGCCCGCAAGCGCCAGGACGCCGGACGCGCGGTCGAGCCAGAGCGCTGCGATCAGGCCTACGAGCAGCGGGCCGTTCTGCCACGTTCCACCGTCTGGCTGGTAGTTCGCGATCACGGCGGCGGCCGCCGTCACGCCGGCGAGGGCGCCGAGGCTACGCCGGACCGACACGACACCCCATGGGCGCGCGGCGCGCGGCGCAGAGGAAGAGCGCGACAAGCGCGCCCACAAGGACAGGGCCGTGCCCGTGGAGCCCGGGCGACGGCGTGTTCCGCAGCGACTCGACGACGACGAGGAGCAGCCAGATGCCGCCGAAGGCACGCATCAGCGCGACCTCGACGGGGAGCACGCGCTGCACCTCGGTGCCGAGCCAGGGCACCGGCTCGTCTGGTGCGGCTGCGCGGCGTTGCAGCCATGTGCGCAGGGACGACATCGATTTGACCAGACGATAGACCGCAGCCGCGCCGCCGTCATCGACCCGAAGGTGGAGCTACGCCCGTGCGGGCCTCCACCCCTGGGCGGAGCCGCGAGTTCGGCCCGGGGGCCGATGACGAGAGGCCGGCGTATCCCTACCGTCATTGAGGCATCCGCACACACAGCGCCGCTCACGGCGCCCCGACCCAAAGGAGTCTCCATGATCATCCTGCTCACCCTCCTGCGCTACGCGGTCCGCGCCGTCGTGAACCGGTGGCGGCGGGGACGCGGCGCGCAGAGCGCCACGCCCGCCCCCCGGCCGAACGCCGGCACGACGCGCACCGACGCCAGACTCGAAGACGTCCCGGTGGGCGCGCGGTGAACGGCCTCGCTCCCGCCGTGATTGCCGCCGACCTCACCCGCCGCTACGGTGGCGGGAGACGACCGCGGTCGAGCGCGCTGCGCGGCGTCTCGCTCGAGATCGAGCGCGGGCAAGCTCACGGCGGTGATGGGGCCGTCGGGCTCGGGCAAGTCGACGCTGATGCACATCCTCGCCGGGCTCGACAAGCCGACGAGCGGCACGGTGACGATCGCGGGTCAGGCAGATCACGAGCATGGACGACAACGCGCTCACCCACCTGCGGCGCGAGCACATCGGCTTCGTCTTCCAGTTCTACAACCTGCTGCCGATGCTGACCGCCGAGGAGAACATCAAGCTGCCGCTCTCGGTCGCCGGCGCAGAAGGTCGACCCGGCAGTGGTTCGACCGAGCTGACGGCGAAGGTCGGGCTCAGCCGGGCGCCTCGGCCACCGGCCCGCCGAGCTCTCCGGTGGCCAGCAGCAGCGCGTCGCGGTCGCCCGCTCGCTGATCGCGCGGCCGACCGTCGTCTTCGCCGACGAGCCGACCGGCAACCTCGACACGAAGTCGAGCGCCGAGATCCTCGCGCTGCTGCGCGACATGAGCGCAGCCTACGGCCAGACGATCGTGATGGTCACCCACGACCCGCGCGCCGCGGCGATCGCCGACCGGATCCTCTACCTGCTCGACGGGCAAGGTCGTGCTCGACCGCGCGGCGCAGAGCGAGGCGGAGATCCTGAAGACGATGAACGAGCTCGACACGCTCGCTCCGCCGGGTGATCCGCGTCTCGCTCAAGGATCTGCTCGGCCGCAAGCTGCGGCTCGCGCTGACCTCGCTCGCGGTCGTGATGGGCGTCGCGATGGTGAGCGGCACCTTCGTCCTGACCGACACGATCAACGCCGGCTTCCGCGCGCATCTTCGCGCGTCGCCTACGCGAACACCGACGCGGTCGTCGACCGGCAAGGCCGTCTTCGGCGGGACCGGCCCGATGCAGCCGGCGTTCCCCGCCTCGACGCTCGGCGCGGATCGAGCGCGCTTGCCGGGCGTCGCGGCCGCGGCGCGGCGGATGTTCGAGCGACAGCGCGCAGTTCGTCGGGGCGAACGGCAAGGTCGTCGCGCACGGCGGCGCGCCCGGGCTCGGCTTCAGCATCGACCCGAGCGGCGACCAGCGCTTCAACCCGCTCAAGCTCGTCGCCGGCAGCTGGCCGACCGAACTCGGAGCAGGTCGCGATCGACGCTCAGACCGCCGAACTCGCAGCACCTCGACGGTCGGCGACCAGGTCGGGGTGATCGTCAACGGCGGCGCGCGAGCGCCACTACACGCATCTCCGGCATCGCCGACTACGGGAACTCGACCTCGCTCGGCGGCGCGACGCTCGCGATCTTCGACCTCGCGACCGCCCAGCGGCTCTTCGCACAAGCAGGGCGAGCTCGACGAGATCGACGTCGCGGCCAAGCCCGGCGTCTCGGACGCGGCGCTGCTCGCCCAGATCCAGGCCGTGCTGCCGCCGCACACCCAGGTGCGCACCGGCCAGCAGCAGGCCCAGGCGCAGGTCGAGCGACTACAACTCGGCTCCTCCAGACTTCATCCGCTACTTCCTGCTCGCCTTCGGCGGCATCGCCCTCTTCGTCGGCGCGTTCGTGATCGCGAACACGCTCTCGATCACGGTCGCCCAGCGCTCGCGCGAGTTCGCGACGCTGCGCACGATGGGTGCGACCTCGCGCCAGGTGCGCTGGGCGGTCATCCTCGAAGGGTCTCGTCACCGGGCTCCTCGCCTCGACGATCGGGCTCTTCGTCGGCCTCGGGCTCGCGAAGGGGCTCGACGGCGCTCTTCAAGGCCTTCGGCGTCGACGCTGCCGCAGACCGGGCTCGTCTTCGCGACGCGCACCGTCGATCGTCTCGCTCGTCGTCGGCACGGTCGTGACGCTCGTCGCGAGCCTCTTCCCGGCGCTGCGCGCGACGCGCGTGCCGCCGATCGCCGCGGTGCGGGAGGGATCGGTGCTGCCGCCCTCACGGCTTCGCCCGTTTCGGCCCGCTGCGGCGGCGACTCGTCTGTCTGCGCGTCGCGCTCGCGCTCGTCTGCGTCGGCGCGCTTCGCGTCGGGCATCGCCACCGGGCCGCGGCTGCTCCTGCTCGGCGTCGGCGTGCTCGGCGCTCTTCCTCGGCGTCGCGATGGTCGCACCCAGCATCGCGCGGCCGCTCGCCTGCGTGCTCGGCTGGCCCGCGACGCCGCGTCGGCGGCGTCGCGGGCACGCTCGCCCGGCTCGAACGCGATGCGCAACCCCGGCCGTACGGCCTCGACCGCCGCGGCGCTGATGATCGGGCTCGCGCTCGTCAGCGCCGTCGCGGTGCTCGCCCAGGGGCTCAAGCAGTCCGTCGTCGGCTCGGTGCACCAGCGAGTTCCGCGGCGACTACGTCCTCACCTCCGAGAACGGCTTCACGCCGACCTCGGTCGCCTCGGCCGACCGCGCTGCGCAAGGCGGGCGTCGCGACCGTCGTCGCCGGCGAGCGCGCCGGGCGACGGCCGCGCGTTCGGCCAGACGATCCAGGTCGCCGGGCTCGATCCCGGGCCTCGCCACGCTGCTCGCTGCTCGACTGGAAGCAAGGGCTCGAACGCCGCGATGGCGACGCTCGGCGCGCAACGGCGCGATCGTCGACAACAGCTTCGCGAACAGCCACCACCTCGCCGTCGGCTCGCCGATCTGCGCTCGAGACGCCCGCCGGCCGCACGATCGAGCTACGCGTCAACGCGCATCTTCACGCCGCCCGAGGCCGAGAACCCGCTCGGCACGGTCTCGATCTCCTCGCGCAGGCCTTCGACTCGCTCTACCCGAACCCCCAGAACGTCTTCACGCTGATCTCGACGCCCGGCGGGGTGACGCGCGGCGAACACGGCAGCGCTTGAACCGGGTGCTCGCGTCCTTCCCCGACGCGAAGATGCAGACCGAGCAGCAGTTCATCTCGAGCCAGGAGGCGGGCGATCAACAGCGTGCTCAACCTGCTCTACATCCTGCTCGCGCTCTCGATCATCGTCAGCCTCTTCGGGATCGTCAACACGCTCGTCCTGACCGTCTTCGAGCGCACGCGCGAGCTCGGCATGCTGCGCGCGGTCGGGATGACCCGCCGCCAGACGCGCCGGATGATCCGCCACGAGGCGGTCGATCACCGCGCTGCTCGGCGCCACGCTCGGAATCCCGCTCGGCATCGCACTCGCGGCGCTCTTCGACCACGCGCTCAAGGGCGATCCCCTTCGCGGTGCCCTGGGGCACGATCGTCGTCTTCGTGATCGCCGCGATCGTCGTCGGGCTCGCTCGCGGCGATCTTCCCGGCCCGGCGCGCCTCACGCCTCAACATCCTCAACGCGCTCCAGTACGAGTAGCGCCGGGCACGCTCGACCGGCCGCTCCCAATGAGACCGCCCGGCACCGTCAGGCCGGGCGGTCAGAGCTCCCGCATCACGCGTCTTAAGCGGATGTCGGAGAGGAGCCGCTGCTCAAAAGGAGCCGATCGCCAGGGATATTGCGAAGCCCTCCAACGGAGTCGAACCGCTCCTGAGCCGGATTCAGCACCCCCGATTCTTGTTGTCGAGCCTCTGACCAGCTTTTGCTGCAGCGAGGGGGTCATCCTGGTTTGAGCCATAGCCCGACCGCGCTTGTCGGCTGCGCAGATCACCTTGGGCTACTTGCAAATCGAGAAGGGTCATCGCGCCTGCGGTGAGGGGGAGCGACCTCGGCCAGCCCCGTTTGCGAGTTCGGTCGCGTAGCCAGGGTAGCGCTCGCCGCCGCCCCGAGGCCAGCTCAGGCGTCTCGGTCGGCCGCCGCCCGCATCGCTTCGGTGACGAGGAGCATTTGCTCCGCGTCGGCGCCCCGCGGATAGGCCAAACGCTCGTCGGCGAGTACGACGAGCGTGGCACCTGTGTCGGGATACTCGACGATGTCGGGGCGGTTGGTCGTGGAGACGACGAGGTAGCGAACGGAAGCCTCGGAGCGGTTGACCAAGCTATGGCGACCTGCGTCGCCCCGAGGGAACGCGATCACCGCGCCGGCCGACAAGAGCATCGTCCCGTCCGGACCGCGTAGCGAGAGCGTCCCAGCGAGAACGAACAGCAGCTCCTCGTTGGCGTGATGGACGTGCAAGGGCGAGCCGACGGCGCCCGGCTCAAGCTCGTAGACATTGGCGGCAAGTTCGCGCGCCCCGGCCTGAACCCCCACGGGCGCGACATGGCGACCGGGGTATTTGCCCGACTCCCAACTTGGTTGCTCGAAGTCAACGGGCATCGGACAAGCGTAACCTCCCAGACACCCTGGGCTAATTCGGACGGTCGTGGTGGCGGCGGTCGCATCGGCCGATCGCGGTACGAGCTTCCCGCGCGCGTGACCAGTTCTCGCTCGCGCGCTCCCCCACCGCGATCTCGGCGAGAGGGAAGGTCTGCGCGACCGGATGCGAGAAGTGTCAGGACTCGATCAGCTCGCCGATCAGCGTGAGCGCGCGGAGCGCACGGCCGGCGTTCCCGCTGCTGAGTCACGCTGTGCTTCTGCAGCGCCGCGGAGGCGAAAGAGACAGTCAGCGGCCCTGTTCGGGGACGCGGGCTTCGCGGTGATCGACCTCGGCGGTCTCCCAACCGGCGGCGAGCTGCAGCAGATCCACCATCTGCTCGCCGGTGTCAATCTGATCCGGATCGAGGAATGACGCGCAAGACCAACGCATGACCGACCAGCGAATGTCGTCGGCCTTGCCGGTTCGCTTGCGCAGGCGCCGCGAAGCGCGGCTGCCCCAAGGTTCGCGCTCGGCGGCGCCGCTGAGGCCGGTGCGACCATCACGCTCTGAGATCTGCGCGAACACGGCCGCATGCTCTTACGGGCCGGCCGCCTCTCCGAAGCGCTACCCGGTGCATAAACGGCGGTCATGCGTCCACTGGGCGCAACCGACCGCATCAGACTGAGTGTCACGTTTGACTCCGCGCGTGTTGCTGACTAACGTCAGAGAATGTCCGAGGTGATGGTGGATCAGGTTCGGCGCTTCAATCGGGTCGTGACCGGGTGCGTCGGTGCGCTCAACGATCGGTTCCTCGGCCGCAACAGGCCGCTTGGCGAGGCTCGCCTGCTCTGGGAGATCGGGCTCGATGGCTGCGAGATTCGGTTGCTCCGTTCGCGTCTGAACCTGGACTCGGGCTACGTGAGCCGGCTCCTACGTTCACTCGAGGCTGCAGGGTTGGTGCAGGTCGTGCCGAGCGCTGCCGACCGGCGGGTCCGGCTCGCGCGCCTCACGCCCGCCGGACTCCGCGAGCGCGCGACGCTCGACGCGCGATCAGAGAGGCTCGCACGCTCGCTCCTCGATCCTCTCACACACAAACAGCGCGAACGCCTGATGGCGGCGATGCACGATGTCGAACGCTTGCTCCTCACAGCGAGCCTGGACATCAGGTCCGTCGATCCCGAATGCACGGACGCCCGCTACTGCCTGTCAGAGTACGTGGCGGAACTCAACCGGCGGTCCAGGCGTCATTTCGATCCCTCGGTCGGCGCGACCGCGCTCCCGCACGAGGTTCGTCCGCCCGCGGGTCAGTTCCTCGTCGTGTACCTGCAGGGCGAGCCGATCGGCTGCGGTGCCGTCAAGCATCACGTCGGTGCGCCCGCGGAGATCAAGCGCATGTGGATCGCCCCTCGCGCTCGCGGGCTCGGGCTCGGGCGCCGTCTGCTGGAGACGCTCGAGGCGTGTGCGCGGGCAGGCGGTGCGCACGTCGCGCACATCGAGACGAGCGCAGTCCTCTCCGAGGCGCTCGCGCTCTACGCGTCGAGCGGCTGGACTGAGGTGCCTCCGTTCAACGACGAGCCCTTCGCCGACCACTGGCTCGAGAAAGCACTTTGAGCGAACCTGTGCCTGCGAAAGTCCGGGTCAGCTCGAAATGTCCGGTGCGCGGCGTTCTTACTGCGCTAGCAGCCGTGGGTGACGACCTCGCCAGAGCGCACCGACCCGACGCCGCAGCCAGCGAGTGGCCCTCGCGCATCGCACCTCGGCGCGCCCTTCATCTCGGCTTCCCCTCCGATCCAGGAACGAGACCGGCACGGCGGCGGTGTGGCGGGGCGCGGGGACGGCGTGGCTGCGGCTGGCGGTGGTGGCGGTGTGCACGAGGCGGTAGTGGTCGGCGGCTCGGTGCAGGTCGGCGATGTGCTGTTGGGCGGCGATGATGGTGAGTTCGGGATGCATGGCTGACCTCGTGTCGGGTTGTGGTGCGGGCACTGTGATCCGCAGCGGGTTGCAGCCGGCTTGCAGTCCGGTAAACGCCCCGGCCCGGGCATTGCAACCGCGGCTGGGTGCCGTCGGCGGTGTTCGGTCGGCGGCGAGCGGCGCGGGGATCGGTACGGTCGTGAGGGCGTATGCGTTTCGGGATCCTGGGTCCTTTGCAGGTAGTCGGTGACGATGGGCGTGAGCTCGCCCTGGGCGGGCGGATGCCGCGAGCCGTGCTTGCTTTGCTGCTGCTGCGGGCGAACGAGGTCGTGTCGAGCGATCAGCTGGTCGAGGAGCTGTGGGCGGGTGCGCCGCCGGCGAGCGGCGCGAAGGGGCTGCACGTGCACGTATCGCGGCTGCGCCGGGCCCTTGCCGCCGGCCACTCGGACCCGGACGGGGAGCGGCTGGTCACGACTGCCGGTGGCTACGTCTTGAGAGTTGGGCCCGAGGAGCTCGATGTGCAGCGATGCGAGCGGCTGATCGGCGAGGGCCGATCGCTGCTGGCGGCGGGACGACCAGATCAGGCACTCGCCGCGCTGAGCGGCGCAGTCGAGCTGTGGCGCGGCGACGTCTTGGCCGACTTTCAATACGACGCGTTCGCGCAGGGGGAGATCGCGCGGCTCGGCGAGCTGCGCGCCGCCGTGCTGGAGGAGCGGATCGCGGTCGAAATGCTGCTGGGCCGGGAGGCGCAGGTGCTGGGCGAGCTCGAGCGTCTCGTGCGCGACTACCCCTACCGCGAGCGTCTGCGGGGCCAGCTGATGCTGGCTCTGTATCGGACCGGACGGCAGGCGGAAGCGCTGGCCGCCTACCGTGCCGGCCGGTCGGCGCTGGTCGACGAACTGGGGATCGAGCCTTCGATCGAGCTTCGGCAACTGCACGAAGCGATCCTTGCCCAGGACGGGGCGCTGCTCCAGACCGACCCAGGCCAGCCGGCCGCGCACGCCGGCGCCGGCGCCACGACGGACGGGCGAGCGCCGGGCCATGTCCATCTGCCCGTGCAGGCGACACCGCTCATCGGCCGCGAGCGCGAACTTGCCGAGCTGATGACGCTCGCTGATTCGCGCCGGCTGATCACCCTGACCGGAACCGGTGGGACGGGAAAGACCCGGCTCGGGATGGCGTTCGCGGCGGGTCTCGCCGACCGCTATCCGGACGGCGTGTGGTGGGTTCCGCTCGCCATGGTCAGCGAGGCGCGGCTGGTGCCGGCGGCGATCGCGGCGGTGCTCGGCGACATCGCGGATCTGCCGATGTATCTGCGCGGGCGAGCCCTGTTGCTCGTGCTTGACAACTTCGAGCATGTGATCGAGGCAGCTCGCGCGGTCGCCGAGCTGCTCTCCGGCGCGCCGGGTTGCGGGGTGATCGTGACGAGCCGGGAGCGGCTCGGGGTGGCCGCCGAGCAGGAGTACCCGGTGGCGCCGCTGTCGCCCCACGCCGCCGTCGAGCTGTTCACCGCGCGGGCGCGGCAGGTGGAGCCGGACTACGAGCCGGGCGCTGAGATCGACGCGATCTGCGAGCGACTCGATCGACTTCCGCTCGCGCTCGAGCTTGCGGCGACGCGGGTCAAGCTCCTCTCCGAGCAGCAGCTCCTCACCCGGCTGGAGCAGCGGCTCCCGCTCCTCGCCGGCGGGCGCCGCGACCTCCCCAAGCGCCACAGCACGATGCGGGCGACGATCGCCTGGAGCTACGACCTGCTCACCCGGCCCGAGCAGCGGCTGTTCACACGGCTGGCGGTGTTCGTCGGCAGCTTCGAGCTCGAGGCAGCCGAACAGATCTGCGACGCCGATCTCGACGCCATGCGGTCACTGATCGACAAGAGCCTCGTGCGCCACGCCGACAACGGCCGGCTCTTCCTGTTGCAGACCACGCGCGAATACGCACTCGAGCAGTTCGACTCAAGCGACGAGCGCGACGAGATTCGCGCCCGCCACGCACGCTGGTACTTCGCGCTCGGTGTCGCTGATGGCGACGGCCCCCGGGAGGGCACCGATGACCTGATTCGGCTGCGCCAGGACGCCGCCAATGTCGGACTCGCGCTCGCCTGGGCGCTCGACCACGACATCGCCGCCGCACTCCCACTCGCCGATGCCCTCTTCGTGCCCTGGTTAGGGGCCGGACGCATCCGTGAATTGGAGCGGTGGTACGAGCGGGCGCTGGCCGATCCGACCGCGCTGTCGCCGGGAGACCGCGCCAAGGCCCTCGCCGGGCTCGGCCACGCGCTGGTGTTCCTCGAGCGCCTCGATCAGGCGCGGGCGGCACTGATAGAGGCGCTCACGCTCTACCGGGACGCCGGCGATGAACGCGGCGAGACCCTCGTGCTGCTTCGCCTCGGCGCCGCCGAGTTCATCGCCGGCGCGCCGGAGAGCGCCCTCGCATGGGCGGAGCAGGCGCTTGCGATCTACGAGCGCCTCGACGACACGCTGGGGATCGCCCGCACCTTGCACTACATCGCTGAGGCTCTCCGGGACCTCGGCGATTTCGAGCGGTCCGCCGAGCTGTTCGCCCGTTCCATCGAGATTCGGCGCGCAAACGGACTCGGCAGTGGTTCGGCCACGGTGCACAGCCTCGGCGACCTCTATCTCGACGCGGGCGATATGCCCACCGCCGAGCGCTACTACCGTGAGGCGCTCGCACTCGGCCTGCAAGAGGGAGACGTGCGGTTGGGGGCGTACTGCCTCGCGGGTCTCGCCTGCGTCGCCGCGCGAAACGAGGACGCAACTGCGGCCGGCCGCCTGTGGACTCTCGCCGAACGACTCGAGCACGAGATCGGCTTCCGGATGGTCGCCGCCGAGCGAGTCCGCTACGAGCGGAACCTGACCCCACCACTCACCAACACCGACGAGTACCGCGCCGGCATCGCGGACGCAGCAACCATCGACCCGCTCACCGCAGCCGCCGAGATCGTCAACCCGTAGTCCGACAGACGCAGTCGAGAAACAAGTCGATCTCGCCGGGACCGCCACCAGCGGCGGACGCTCGGTGGACATTTGAACCTCCGGTCCTCGCCTCACCGTCGATCAAAAGCGATCGGTAGCTGGTGGCAACGCAGGGCAACGGCCTTCGCTCGTCTTTGGGGTTTCTGGGCTTGGGGTATTTGCCGCTGGTTGACACTGGTAGCGCCCGCTTGGCCTCATAAGGACTCCATCCAAATCGCTCAAGACTGTGCTTCTGAAGCGGGATTCGGCGCCTCGGATCCTGCCGTGATTACTGTCCGTCACTCAGTCGATTGCGACGACGTCCGACTCAAGCGAGCGTGCGCGATACCAGCAAAACACGTCAATTCGGAGCACGAATAGCCATTGACGTCGACTCGTAGATGCTCAAAGAGTCGCTCACCATCGCCCAGCAGAACGGGCGCAATCGCGACATGCATCTCGTCGACGAGCCCAGCGTTGAGGAAGGCACGGATGGTGGCCGGGCCCCCGCCGAGAGCGACGTCTTGGCCGTCGGCTGCTCGCATAGCCATGTCAAGGACCTCTCGTGGTGAGGCATCGACGAAGTGGAACGTCGTGCTGTTGCCCATGGCAAGTTGAGCTCGCTGATGGTGAGTGAGCACAAACACATCGTGGCCGAAGGGAGGATCCTCCCCCACCACCCGCGCCATGACTCATCGGGCCAGGCGCCTCGGATCGGGCCGAACATGTTGCGTCCCATGATCGTGGCACCGATCCCGCTCTTACGGGCGCGGAAGAGATCGTCGTTGAGCCCAGATTCGCCGTCGTCCTGACCGAGCATTGCCCGCCCGGATCGCGTCTGGAAGATCCATTCGTGGAGCTGACGGCCTCCTTCGCCTAGCGGTTCCTCCAGACGCTGGTTCGGACCGGCCCCGTACCCGTCGAGCGAAATCGTGAAGTTGTGCACGCGTAGACGGGCCACGCGGCCTCCTTTCAATCCTGGGTCCTGGTCGAGTTGGGGAAGACTGCGGAGGTTAGACCCTATGGAGGTTGAGTTGCCGTGAACGGTTGATGGTCGGACCCTCCCGTTTACAGATCGGGGGTTTGTCTGGCCGGAGACTGGCTCCGGCTGACCCCATGTAACGGAGGGAGGGTCCGACCGTGACCGTAACGATGACGTATGTGGGTCTGGATGTCCACGCCCGTTCGATTCACGCTGCAGCGATCGACGTCATGAGTGGCGAGCTTCGCCGGGCTCGGTTTGGTGGTGGCAGCGATGAGGTGCTCATGTGGCTGGCGGGTCTTCCGCAGCCGCTGCGGGGCTGTTACGAGGCGGGCCCGACCGGGTTTGCGTTCTACCGGGCGGCTTTGGCGGCTGGCGTGGCGGTTGAGGTGATCGCGCCGTCGAAGACGCCGCGGGCGTCGGGTGACAAGATCAAGAGCGACCGCAAGGACGCCGAGCTGCTCGCACGGCTCCTGCTCGCGGGGCAGCTGAGGGCGGTCACGGTGCCACCGCCGGCGTTCGAAGCTGCCCGGCATCTCGCGCGTGCCCGCGAGCAGGTACGGGGTGATCTGATGCGCGCCCGTCACCGCGTCTCGAAGCTGCTGTTACTGCACGGCCGCGTCTACGACGGGAGCGCGTGGACGAAGACGCATCGTCGATGGCTCGAGCGGCAACGGTTCGACCAGGCCGCGGCCGAGCTCGCCTATCTCGACACGCTGGCGGCCGTCGACGGTCTTGTCGCGCGCAAGGCTGCCCTCGACGAGCGGCTCTCGCGGCTCGCGGTCGAGGGGGAGTGGTGGCCGACCGTCGCCAGGATGCGCTGCTTCCGCGGCATCGACACGCTGACCGCGTTCGTGCTCGCGCTCGAGATCGGCGAGTTCGGCCGCTTCCAGCGGCCCGCCAGGCTCGCTTCCTGGCTCGGCCTCGTCCCCTCCCTCGACCAATCAGGGGAGAGCCGCCGCCAAGGCGCGATCACGAAGACCGGCTCTGGCTATGCCCGCCGGCTCCTCGTCGAGGCCGCCTGGCACTACCTCGCCCAGCCAGGGCCCGGTGTTGCGCTCGCCGAACGCCGCGCGGGACAGCCCGACCACATCATCCAAATCGCCCTGCGCGCCCAACGACGGCTACACCGACTCCACCAACGCCTCCGCGAACGCCGCAAGCCCAGCAACGTCACGACCGTCGCAGTCGCACGCGAACTCGCCTGCTTCCTCTGGGCCGCCGCCGTGGCCGACTAACCCCAAACCGACAGCCGCCTGTTCGGGTGGGCGCCGGGCCGAACGCTGCCAGGCACGCGCGATTCAGCTATGGGCAACCCTCACCGGCCACGCCCGCTCTTAGAAAGCGCACGCCCGGCGACGCAACCAGGGCAATGGGGTACCCAACCCCCGCATCATCAGACTGACCGCAAGCGACGTCGTCGCAGAGCCCGACGCCCACCCGAACAGAAACGTCCACCGGCAAACCAAACCGGTGGACGCGGCCTGGACCCTTGACAAAACCGCCTCCATATCAGCTGGGCGTTCGACTTCGACCAGGCCTCCCCGAGATGGTGATCCTCCGGCTTCTCAGCGCCCCCCGAAAGCACCGGGCAGGCCCCTGCCCGGTTGAGTGCTCCGGTGGCGACGGCTTCGCTTACCTCACGAACATGGAGCAGTCCGTGCCTTGAGGTGGCGAAGCGTGCGTGACCCTGGTCGTCGGCGCAGCTCACCGAAGTGAGCCGGCGACCTGCTCCAGGTGGTCCATTGATTCCTGCATGCCGCCTTCCATGCCGGAGTCAATGTGTGCGTCACGGTGTTCCTTGCTCTGGTGCTGCACGAGGAGCGTGAGCGTCGTGCGCCCGTCTCTTTCGGTGAGCGTGAGTGTGGTGAGTGCTTCGGCGCCGGGCATGCCCTCGAACACGTCGGTTGCGACGATGCGTTCATTCGGGATGATTTCGCGGTAGGTGCCATGGAACGCGACTTCGAAGCCGGCGTTCGCTTTCATCACGTAGCGCCATGACCCACCGGGTTGGAGATCGACGACCGCGCTCGTTACCTCTCCGCGGTCTCCGCTCCACCAACGCCCGATCAGCTCCGGGGTCGTCCATGCGTGGAACACGAGGTCTTTCGGTGCTGCGAACTCCCTCGTGATCAAGATCTCCGTGTCGCTCGGGAGCGTCACGACGGCCCTGTGGCTCTCCGTTTTTGTGCTCATCGTTGTTTCTTCTCCTTATCTTTGAGTTCTTCGAGCAAGGCTTCGAGTTCGTCGAAGCGGGCGGACCAAGAGTTCTCGTAGTCCTTCACCCAGTCGTGTATGGGCTTCAACGCCGCACCGTTCAGTCGATACAGCCGCTGGCGCCCCTGCTCACGTACATCGACGAGTCCAACCTCCCGTAGGACGCGGAGGTGCTTCGATACCAGCGGCTGCGCGACCTCGAGCCTCTCGACAAGCTCGTTCACTGACAGCTCCTCCTTCGCGAGGATGTCCAGTATTGCCCGCCTTCGCGGCTCAGCTACAGCGTTGAACGCATCTGTCGTTGTTGATGCTCTTGCCACCTAAATAAAAATATACCGTTATGGGCATATGATGTCAAAGACAGGTTTTCTGCCCCCGACAAGAGTCCGGCCGGCGCGGAGCGGAGTGAGCCCGGAACGCGGTCACTGGGCCGAGCAGTGGGGAACAGACAGCGGAGAAAGGCGTGGCCCGTTTAGTTGGCGGGGTCAGCCACTTGAGCGGCCGCCTCCGGCCGAAAGCGCTAACTGGCGAGGCGTACGGCGCGAGTTCGCGGATACATCGCGGCGGCCACGTCGACGAACGCCTGCTGCGCCGGTGTGAGTGTCCGATCGGCTCGCCAGGCCAGCACGACGACGCGAGGCGGGACGATGCCGGTAAGGGGCGTCAACTCCACGCCCTCGTTCGTGCCGAGGCTCGTCCAAAGCTGAGGCAGAATCGCAACGCCGAGGCCTGCTCGCACCATTTCCTCGATCGCCGCGTTGTCGTCTGAGCAAAAGACGATGTTGGACTCGCCGACTTCGCTGTCGAGGAAGGCGACAAGCGCGGTTGCACTGCGGCAGGTGCGGTAGATGATCAGCGGCAGGCCGCGCAGCTGTTCGTGAGAGTCGATCGGTGTGGGCAGTGAGCCCCCACGCTTGGAGACGAGGACGAACTCGTCGAGGACGAGTTCGCGATAGGCGAACGTATGCGCGTCGAGGGGAAGAAGCGCGAAGGCGAGATCGAGCATTCCCTGGTTGACCTGCTGCAGAAGCGGCATGTCGTTATTGCTCTCGAACGCCTCGATCTGCACCGCCGGATGACTGCTGCGGTAGCGCTGGAGGACGTGGGGCAGGATGCGCGCGAGCGCGCTCTGGAATGCGCCGACGCGGATCGATCCGGCCTCGCCGTGTGCGAGATCGAGCAGATCTTGTCTGGCGACCGCGATTCGGGCCGTCAGCTCGTCGACGTGGCGCGCGCAGGATGGTGCCCGCCTCTGTGAGCGTGGCTTGGGCGCGCCCAGAGGAGCGGTCGAACAGACGCTGCCCGACGATCTTCTCCAGGGCCGCGACTTGCTTGGCTGACGGCCGGTTGGGTATAGCCGAGCATCTCCGCGCCTCGCGCGAAGGAGCCCGTCTTGGAGACCGCCGAAAACGCGGCGAGATGCCTGAGGTCGAGGCCAGGCCAAGAATCGTAAACATGATGAATCGACGGGCAATCTGTTCTCCGTCGAACTGCGTGGTGGAGCAATGGAACTGGAACCAAGTACAGGTAAACAGAACACCATTGCTGCATTTCATTCTTCGAAGAAGCAAGGGTGGAATGCCCACCGGCAATCACGGGTTAAAAACAGGAGGTCGCCATGCAAATGAATCCTTATTTGAATTTCAACGGCCAATGCGAGGCCGCATTCAAGTTTTACGAAAAGTGTTTGGGCGCCAAGATCACGTGCATGATGCCTCACGAAGGCACTCTCATGGCAAGCCACGTTCCCGCGGATTGGCGCAAGAAGATCGTTCATGCCAGCTTGCAGGTTGGCGACCGGCTTTTGCAGGGCTCTGACAGTCCGCCGGATCATTACGAAAAACCCGCAGGCTTCTCGGTGAAGCTTGATCCCAAAGATGCAGCAGAAGCGGAACGCGTGTTTAGCGCGCTGGCAGAAAATGGGACGGTGCGGATGCCGCTTCAGGAGACATTCTGGGCGGAGCGGTTTGGCATGCTAGTTGATCAATTCGGCATCCCCTGGATGATCAACTGCGGGCAACCGTGAACTGAAGAAATCCTATTTTTCAGGAGCGATGAATGAAGGGAAAGAGGAATGAGATTGCCGCGTTAGTAACCTTCGTGCTGGTTTTCCTGCTGGGCGCGAGCCGGCACGCCCAGGCGCAGGACTCGGGACCGTTGTATGAGCGCATGGCCCCGATTGACCAGTATCTGATGACGGATCGAAATACCGAGATAGCCCTTGCTCGGACCGCGGCTCCGGAATCCATCTCACGCGATGCCGAGGTCTTGGTCCTCGGGCGCCATGGTTACGAAACTGCGGTCAAAGGAAAGAACGGCTGGGTGTGCGTTGTCGAGCGATCGTGGATGGCCCCGTTCGACGATCCGGAGTTCTTGAACCCCGATCAGCGGCTTCCGCTTTGCCTCAATCCCCCGGCCGCGCGAACCCACCTGCCGCTCACCCTCAAAACGACAGAGTTGGCATTGGCTGGGCAGTCCAAAACCCAGATGTTCAACAGTATCAAAGCCGCATACGACAAGAAGGAACTGCCGCTGCCGGAAGCGGGGTCGATGTGCTATATGACGTCGAAGCAGCAGTACTTTAGCCGCAAGGTTGGGAACGCCGATCCCCATCTGATGTTTTGGTTTCCCAAGACAGACGATATGTTCTGGGGCGCTGGAGCCTCTGGGTCTCCAGTGGACGTGCATCAGTATTCACCGCAGCCAATTACAGAGTTCGACATTTCGGTGTCCAAGTGGTCAGATGGAACGCCTGCACCAACAGATGCGCACTGAGGCGCGAGTTCAAGATTCGGACATAGGAAGAGGAGAACAGAAAATGAGCAAAGTACGGGTTCTGGTTGGTACGCGGAAGGGTGCATTCATTCTGACGTCAGACGGCAAGCGGGAAAATTGGGAAGTCTCCGGCCCCCATTTTGCGGGCTGGGAAATTTATCACATGAAAGGTTCGCCCGCCGAGCCGAATCGACTTTACGCTTCGCAGACGAGCGGCTGGTTTGGGCAGATCATTCAGCGCTCTGACGACGGCGGCAAGACCTGGCATCAACCGGGAACGCCGCCCGGAGAAACGCCCGCGCCCGGTCCTCCGAAAGCCGCGAGCAACAAGTTCGTCTATGACAGCTCTGACAAAACCGGCAAGGCGCTCACTACGCATCAGTGGTATGACGGCACGCAGCATCCGTGGGAGTTCAAGCGGGTGTGGCATATGGAGCCGTCACTCACCGATCCCAACACGGTTTACGCCGGCGTGGAAGATGCCGCGTTATTTCGCTCGACCGATGGCGGAGAGAATTGGCAGGAGCTCTCGGGCCTGCGCGGACACGGCACCGGTCCCAAGTGGCAGCCGGGCGCCGGCGGCATGTGCCTGCACACGATTATTCTCGATCCCAGCAATCCTCAGCGGATGTGGATTGCCATTTCGGCGGCGGGCGCGTTTCGCACCGACGATGGCGGAAACAGTTGGAAGCCGATCAATCGTGGGCTGCGTTCGCAATACATTCCTGATCCGAATGCCGAAATCGGCCACTGCGTTCACCACATCGCGATGAACCCTTCGCGTCCGGGCGTGCTCTTTATGCAGAAGCACTGGGACGTTATGCGCAGCGATAACGCCGGTGATTCCTGGGTAGAAGTTAGCGGAAACTTGCCAACCGATTTCGGCTTCGCCATCGACGTTCATGCGCACGAGCCGGAAACGATTTACGTCGTCCCCATTAAGAGTGACTCGGAACATTACGTGCACGAGGGCAAACTGCGCGTCTTCCGCAGCCGCAGCGGCGGGAATGAGTGGGAGCCACTGACCAAGGGCCTGCCGCAAAAAGATTGCTACGTCAATGTGCTGCGCGACGCCATGGCGGTCGACACGCTCGACAAATGTGGCATCTATTTCGGCACCAGCGGCGGACAAGTGTATGCTTCGGCCGATGCCGGAGACAACTGGTCGCCGATTGTGCGCGATTTTCCGGCGGTGCTTTCCGTCGAGGTGCAGACACTGAAATGATCAAGCCAACATGATCCGAGTCATGCTTCCGCAGCATCTGCGAACGCTGGCGCACGTCGGGGTCGAGGTCGAGCTCAACGTTCAAGCTCCGGTCACGCAGCGGTCGGTCCTCGACGCGCTCGAAGCCTCCTATCCCATGCTGCGCGGGACGATCCGCGACCACGTGACCCTGGAGCGCCGGCCGTTCTTACGCTTCTTCGCTTGCGAGGAAGATCTTTCCCACGAATCGCCGGACGCTCCGCTGCCCGAAGCGGTCGCGTCAGGGGCGGAGCCACTTCTCATCATCGGCGCAATCGCTGGCGGTTAGGACCAGAACTGCTGGCAAGATGCAATCGAGGCGAGTACCCTATTCCTTCGTTTATTCCGATGGAGGAACTTCCGGTGAAGCGATGGATCGTTTGTGCGCTCTCGCAGTCGTAGTGATCAGTAACAGTTTCGCCCAACAAGCATCATCTCCGAGCCAGAACGTAACTGATCCATACAAGCCAACATTGGATCGGCTGGAATCGCTGACCACTCTGCCATTGCCGGATTGGCGGTTTCATGCGGACGTGGCCCATCCCGAGGATCCATCTTTAGATGACTCAGAGTTGGGCGAACAATGCGCGTCGGGGAGAAATGGTCGACTGGGTCTCGCGTGCTGCGCCGCTGGGTCGAGATTCCCGAAAAGATCAATGGCTATGCTGTACAGGGTGCGCGCGTGAAATTGGACCTACGATTCGACTTCAATTGGAACAACAAAGGCCCGGTCACAATTGCAGTCTTCTCGAACGGATCGCTCGTGTCGCGCGGTGACGACGACATGCAGCAGCCGATTCCCCTCACCGAGAACGCGCAGCCTGGGCAAAAGTTTCTGATCGCGGTACGGATCGATGCGCCTGAAGTGGAAACGGAATTTCATCACGCTCAGTTGAGCCATTGAGCCTATCTCTGGCCGGCCTGATCCGGCGATGCTGCGAATGGAAATCCTGGCGGCGCGTCCGATGATTGCGGCGTACGAGGAGGGTCGGGTCAGAACGCGAGCAGAAACTTGATGCCGCGATTAAAGCCATCGATTTCTGGCCCCTCGATAAAAATGACCAGGCAGGCTTCGATGCTTCACTGCGCCAGGCGCAAGACAAACTGCAATCGTTGAATCCATGGTTGAAGCAATTCACGGTTCGCGCGGTCGGGAACTCGCATATCGACATGGCGTGGCTTGTGGCCGTGGACAGAGACCGTCGAGGTCGTTCGCAATACGTTTCAAAGCGTTCTGGATTTAATGCGCGAGTATCCCGATTTCAAGTTCACCATGTCTTCGGCGCGAACTTATGAATGGATGCAAGAAAAGTATCCGGACATGTTCGAGCAGATTAAGCAGCGAGTGAAAGAGGGCCGATGGGAGGTCATCGGTGGCATGTGGGTCGAGCCCGATCTGAACATGCCGGACGGCGAATCGTTGGTGCGTCAGATTCTGGTCGGCAAGCGATATTTTCAGAAGAACTTTGGCGCTGACATCAAGATCGGCTGGAATCCCGATTCTTTTGGATACAACTGGCAGCTTCCGCAAATCTACAAGAAATCCGGGCATCGATTATTTCGTGACCAGCAAGCTGCTGTGGGCTACGGATTACACAAAGTTTCCCTACCGGCTGTTCTGGTGGGAAGCGCCGGATGGGAGCCGGTTGCTGACGTATTTTCCGCACGAATACGCCAACGAGTTCAACCCAGAGCAGATCACCAAAGACTTTTCGACCTACGCTCCGTCGATTTACGGGCCGAAACTCACTGATTCGCCGCAGATGCTTTACTTGTACGGAATCGGCGACCATGGCGGTGGGCCTACCCGAACCATGCTGGACCGGGCCGATCGCCTTCGTGATCCGAGCACTGTCTTTCCGAAGATTGACTTCAGTACCGCGAAAGACTTTTTCGCCGACCTGGACCAGTGAACTTCCGAATCTCAAAGTACCCACGTGGAAGGACGAACTCTATTTCGAATATCACCGCGGTGTTTACACTTCGCAAGCGGACACGAAACAACGAATTCGGCATGATGAAGAACTGATGCTGGATGCGGAGAAGTATGCGTCAATGGCTTCGCTTTTCGGCCGCCCTTATGCGCAGGATCAATTTGAGTTCGCCTGGAAGAATTTACTGTTCGATCATTTTCACGATGTCATGCCGGGTTCTGGAATCGCGGTGAATTATCTCGACGCCAAGCGAAATTTAGAGGACGTTGCGCGCTCGGCGAAGGAGATCACGAATGGCGCGCTCGACGAGATTCTGGCTCACATCAACACGCAAGGGCCGGCGTGCCGGTTGTGGTTTTCAATTCGCTTTCTTGGCCGCGGACGGAAGTGATCGAGGTCGAAGTTCAAATGCCTGGTCCGACTAAGCAGATTGAAGTGGTCAATGCAGCAGGCCAACGAGTTGAGTCTCAACTACTCGCCATGGACTCGTGGCCACCCATAGAGCGCGGCTGCATTCTCCTCGCGGCGAATACGCCCGCGCTTGGTTACAAGAGTTACTTCGTGCGTTCGGCGGGGAAGCCGGCAACCTCGACAGACGCATATAACGGCCGGCTGATGCAGGTTGTCAAAGCGTCTGCCAATATGATGGATAATGGTTTTATCCGGGTCAAAGTCGATCCGCAAACTGGTTGCATCACCAGCCTTTTCGATTTACGAAATCAGACCGAAGCGCTTGGCTCCCTCCGAAACCGATACGGGCGGTCCCAGCGACATTTGCCTGCGGAAACCTCTTGCAGGCCTTCTACGACAAGCCTAAACGATGGGATGCGTGGAACATCGATGCCGATTTCGAAAAACAGCATTGGGATTTGGATAAAGCTGACGAGGTGACGCTTGTCGAGGGTGGGCCACTGCGCGCCGTGATTCGCGTCAAGAAACATTTTCAGAATTCCACGTTCGTGCAGGACATCACGATGTATGCCGGCGTGCCGCGCGTCGACGTGAAGATGCAGGTGGAATGGCATGAAAAACACATTTTGCTGAAAGTCGCATTCCCTCTGAGCGCGCACAGTGACAAAGCCACTTTTGAAATTCCCTACGGGTCGATCGAGCGTCCGACCACGCGGAACACTCCGGCCGAGCAAGCTAAATTCGAAGTCCCCGCGCAGCGTTGGGCCGACCTTTCAGACACGAAACACGGCTTCAGCCTGTTGAACGACAGCAAGTACGGATACGACGTAAAGGGCAACGTTTTGCGTCTCTCATTGCTGCGTTCGCCCGAGTGGCCTGATCCGCACGCCGATGAAGGCCATCACGAATTCACGTACTCGTTGTATCCGCACAGCGGAACCTGGCGGGACGCGCAGACCGTGCGTCGCGGCTACGAACTCAATTACAAGCTGCTCGCCGTGCCTTCACAGAAACACCAGGGAACACTTTCGAGCGAGCATTCTTTCGTACGCGTCGAGCCGGACAACGTTGTGCTGACCGCGATCAAGAAATCAGAAGACGACGATTCTCTCGTGCTGCGATTTCTATGAGTGGGCGGGAAGGGAATCGGATGTAAAACTACAGCTTCCGCCTGGAGCGCAATCCGCATCAGAAACGGATCTGATGGAAAAGCCCATCGCGGATCTTGCCGTTCACAACGACGCTGTCACCGTCCATACCAAACCCTATGAGATTAAGACGCTGAAAGTCCGATTTGCGCCTCGAGGAAGTCCATAGCATTTCTATATTCGTTAATTTTGGCGAGACGTGGCGTGTCCGCTCTGGAGGACCCAGCACTGTTGAGCAATTGCCCAGTCCTCTTGCGCGCGTATCACCAGCACGCGAACCGACGAATCAGTTGCAGCGATATCCTGATCGAGAACAGGCCGGAGGTTTTTATCAGGATCAAGCCTCAGTCCGAGATAGCCAAGATTCTCACAGGTCGCGGCGCGCACTTCGGGAGAGTTTTCGCCGACTCCGGCAGTGAATATGAGAGCGTCCACGCCGCCGAGCACCGCTACCATCGCGCCAATACCGGATTGCAGGCGATGAATGTAAATATCGAAAGCAAGTTGGGCTCGTTCGTGGCCTTTTTTCACAGCTGCAAGAATCTGCCGCATGTCGCCCGAGAGTCCGGAAATTCCGAGCAGCCCCGATTCCTTATTCAAGATCTCATCCAGCCGCTGGGCCGTAATTCCTCTCTGCCGCATGAGGTAAGTGAGAATGCCGGGATCGACCGACCCAGACCGAGTGCCCATCATTAACCCCTCAAGCGGCGTGAAGCCCATGGTCGTGTCTATGCTGCGACCATCGCGATAGCGGCCAGAGAACAACCGTTGCCCAGGTGACAACTCACAAGTTTCAATGAATTCAAATCCCTGCCCAGCAACCGCGCCGCACGTCCGGCGCAGTACTGATGATTGATGCCATGAAATCCATAGCGATGAATCCCGTCCGAGAACCATTCATAAGGTCCGGGATAAACTTTCGCTGCCAGCGGCATCTTACGATGGAAGCCAGTATCGAATACGGCAATCTGCGGCACTGCCCCGAGCAACTTCGCAATGATTTCCATGCCTTCCAATTCGGCGCGATTGTGAAGCGGGGCAAAGGCGGAAACTTTCGCGATCGCAGATTTCACCTCGGGCGTAATAAATACAGGGTCTTCGTAATCGGGACCACCATGGACGACGCGGTGTCCGACAACATCAATCTCAGAAGGTGCGGAAACGGCGCGAGTGTCGCCGTTCCAAAGGTCACCAAGCAAGTGTCCGATGGCCTGAGCGCGCGAGGTAATATTTACGCGAGCTTTGCGTACTACTCCTTTCGCATTTTTTATGGACACTTCAGCAACGTCGCTCTCCCACTCGATTTTGCCTTCCCACAGACAAGCAGGTGGGTCGTCGGGAACAGAGTCGCCAATCTCATAAAGGCATGCTCTTCTGGCTGCTCGAACCAGAATTCAGTACCAGGATTTTCATCAGTATGGCCACATCCAATTCTGCGATTTCTGGCATATCGTCGCCGTGCTCATGGATGTACAGTTTGTGGTCGACTAGTTTGTCTCGCAGAAATTCCTTGAAGTGCGCCCCGATTTTCTGCAAGCCGGGGAACGCGATCGACTACATCACCGGCCAGATGAAAACGGTCAATTTCATTCAAAACCGTCATATCGAAAGGAGTGGTCGTGGTCCCTTCCTCCTTATATCCGCGGACGTGCATATTATCGTGATTGTGCCGCCGATAGGTAAGCCGGTGAATCAGCCACGGATAGCCGTGATAGGCGAAGATGACGGGCTTGTCGGTGCTAAACATCGAATCGAACTCCCGGTCTGAGATTCCGTGAGGATGTTCCGACGGGGGTTGGAGCGTCATGAGATCGACCACATTGACGACGCGAAGCTTGATGTCCGGGAAGTGCTGGCGAAGCAAATCCACGGCGGCCAGCGTTTCGAGGGTCGGCACATCGCCGGCGCAGGCCATGATCGCGTCCGGTTCGCTGCCCTGATCAGTACTGGCCCACGACCAGATGCCAATTCCGTTGGTGCAATGCTCAATCGCTGCTTGCATGTTCAGCCACTGCGGCGCAGGTTGCTTGCCCGCCACGATCACATTCACATAGTCGCGGCTTCGCAAGCAGTGATCACCTACCGACAAAAGGCAGTTTGCATCGGGAGGCAGATAGACGCGAACAACATCCGCCTTCTTATTTATGACGTAGTCGATGAAGCCGGGGTCCTGATGGCTGAAACCGTTGTGGTCCTGACGCCAGACGTGCGATGTAAGCAGATAGTTCAACGATGAAATCGGCCGGCGCCATGGGATGTCGTGGGAAACCTTTAGCCATTTGGCATGCTGATTGAACATGGAATCCACGATGTGGATGAAAGCTTCGTAACACGAGAAAAAACCGTGCCGGCCAGTAAGCAGGTAACCTTCGAGCCAGCCTTGGCACATATGTTCGCTCAGCATTTCGACTACCCGACCGGTCGTCGACAGGTGTTCATCCGTGGGCAAAAGCGGCTCCATGAAAACTTTATCAGTGACCTCATACAACGCATCCAGGCGGTTGGAAGCGGTCTCATCGGGACCGAATACGCGGAAATTCTTGGACTCCAAATTCAACTTCATCACGTCGCGCAGAAACGTGCCGAAGACCCTGGTTGCTTCCGCGTTTTCTCTGCCGGGTTCGGCAACCTTCACCGCATAGTCGCGGAAATCGGGCAAGAACAAGGCTCTTGAGCAACAAGCCGCCGTTCGCGTGCGGGTTCGCTCCCATGCGCCGATCTCCCTGGGGCGCGAGTTCAGCGAGTTCGGAAATAAATTTGCCCGATTCATCAAACAGTTCTTCAGGCCGGTAACTCTTCATCCAATCTTCCAGAATCTTCAGGTGCTCCGGTTTTGTGGCCAGGTCGGTTACCGGAACCTGGTGGGCGCGCCACGTCCCTTCGACCGGCTTGCCATCCACAAACTTCGGGCCGGTCCAGCCTTTTAGGCTGCGCAGAATAATCATGGGCCATGCCGGACGAGTCGGTGGGTTTTGGGAACGCGCGATCTTTTGAATACTCTGAATCTCGGCGATCACAGAGTCCAGAGTTGCCGCCATGAGCTGATGCATGCGCTCCGGCTCGTGGCCCTCGACAAAATATGGTTTGTAGCCGTATCCAGTGAACAAGTGCGTCAGCTCTTCATCGCTTAGACGCCCTAGCACGGTAGGATTTGCGATCTTATAGCCGTTCAAATGCAAAATCGGCAACACTGCTCCATCGCGTGCCGGGTTGAGAAACTTATTGGAGTGCCAACTGGTCGCCAGCGCGCCGGTTTCGGCCTCGCCATCTCCGACAACGCAACAGGCCAACAGATCGGGGTTGTCGAAGACTGCGCCGTAGGCGTGTGCGATGGAGTATCCCAACTCTCCGCCTTCGTTGATCGAGCCCGGAGTTTCGGGGGCTGCGTGGCTGGGAATTCCGCCGGGGAAAGAGAATTGCTTGAAGAGCTTCCGCATTCCGTCTTCGTTTTGCCGAATCTGCGGATAAAGTTCGGTGTAAGTGCTCTCCAGATAAGTGTTGGCGACGATCCCCGGCCCACCGTGACCTGGCCCAGTGATGTTGATTACATTCAGGCCATATTTCTTGATAATCCGGTTGAAATGAACGTAGATGAAATTAAGCCCAGGTGTCGTGCCCCAGTGGCCCAGAAGACGGGGTTTCACGTCCTCAATTTTCAGCGGTTCGCGAAGCAAGGGATTTTCCATGAGGTATATCTGGCCAACGGAAAGATAGTTGGCGGCGCGCCAGTATGCGTCCATACGGCGTAATTCATCGGCGGAAAGGGTTTGATTCGAAGGCGACAATTTCGCGGCTTCTACAGGGGCTAAGGAAGGCATGACAATTCTCTTTTCTGTGCTGGCTGTTTAGATTCGGAACCACCGATAAAGGTAAGATGAATTTCAGGTTAATTCGTGATTGAGAAGAATGGTGGAGCTAGTCGGGCTCGAACCGACGACCTCATCGTTGCGAACGATGCGCTCTCCCAACTGAGCTATAGCCCCACTCGTGGGACAACTAACCAGGTAACCAAGCGATTTTATCAGTGTTCGCCAGACTGGGCCAGCCGTTGTCAATCGCTTCACGTTGGTTTCGGAATCCGTCGGCGCAGGAATAGCTTGCGTTTTTGCTGAAAGCAGGTTAAATACTTGCCACCGTTATGTTCATTGATTTGCGCCTTTTCATTGTTTTTCTGGCCTTCGTCCTCACGATCCACAGCCACGGCCAGGTATCCTCAAAGCCAGACGCCAAGCCGGATTACTCCAAGGAGGCGTTTGTCATCGAGCAGACTTCCACGCGAATTGTCTTCGAAAACGATGGCATCGGGACTCGGGAGTCGTCTGCCCGAATCCGCATCCAGTCGGACGCGGGCGTGCAACACTACGCCTTGCTGACGTTTCCTTATCAGAACTCGACCGAGAGTGTGGACATCGACTACGTTCGCGTGCAGAAACCGGACGGTTCGGTGGTACCGACCCCAGCCGAAAACACTCAGGACATGGCTACGGAAATTACCCGCGAAGCCCCGTTCTACAGCGATCTGCGAGAAAAGCACGTCGCCGTAAAAGGCCTCAGTGTGGGCGACGTGCTCGAATTCGACGCCCATTGGCGTGGCACCAAAGCGCTCGTTTCCGGCCAGTTCTGGTATGCCTACAATTTTTCTCACAATGGCATCATTCTGCAGGAGCAGCTCGCGATCAGTGTGCCTCGGGAACGCCCCTTGAAATGGAGGAGCCCCGAGGTAAAGCCGGCCATCACCGAAGAGGGCGCGCGCCGGATTTTCGCATGGAAGAGTTCCCAACTGGAACACAAGTCGTCCGAGCAGGAGAAGTCGGAAACGGAAACCAAATTATACGAGGCCGGGCGCGGTAAGCTCCCGCCTGCCGACGTGCAAATTTCCACCTTTCAAAGCTGGGAGGAAGTGGGTCGATGGTACGGCAGCCTGCAACAGGAACGGGTCAAGCCGACACCGGAGATTCTCGCTAAAGCAGCTGAACTCACCAAGGGCGCGAGTGACGACAACACCAGGATTCGTGCCATCTATAAATACGTCAGCACAGAATTCCACTATATCGGAATTGCATTCGGCATCGGCCGATACCAGCCGCACACAGCGGCCGAGGTCCTGGCCAATCAATACGGGGATTGTAAGGACAAACAAACCTTGTTGGCTTCTCTGCTCGATGCGGTTGGCATCAAGGCTTATCCTGCGCTGATCAGTTCCTCGCACGAGATCGACTCGGATGTTCCTTCGCCGGGGCAGTTCGATCATGTAATCGGCATGGTGCTGCAACCCAACGGCGCGGTATGGCTCGATACCACGCCGGAAGTAGCGCCTTATGCCTATCTTCTTTCTCCCCTGCGCGGTAAACAAGCACTTGTAATTTCCGAGGACAAACCGCCAGCACTGACCATGACTCCTGCGGATCCACCTTCAAAAGCGTCGCAGACCTTCAAGATTGAAGCAAAGCTCAGTGATACCGGAACGCTCGAAGGCAAGGTGGAGCGCACAGTGCAGGGCGACGATAGCGAGGTCCTGCTTCGAATGGCGTTTCGCCGTGTTCCGATGCCACAGTGGAAAGATCTCATCCAACAGATATCCTACGGTTCGGGTTTTGCCGGCGACGTGGGTGAAGTAACCGCGAGTTCTCCGGAAAAAACCGACGAGCCCTTCCATTTTTCCTATAGCTACAAGCGCAAGGACTACCCGAACTGGTCCGGACGACAGATTAGTTCTCCGCTTCCTCCCACGCTCGCGGCGGCTCCCGATAGCAAACCCGGGCACCCGCTTTTTCTTGGAGAAGTTGGGGGGCTTCATTATGAATCCCGGGTAGAGTTGCCCAAAGGCTATTTGCCCGAACTCCCCGGCAAGCTCGACCTCAAAGACGATTTCGCCGAATATCAGGTATCTTATGCGTTCAAGAACGGTGTCCTGATATCGGAACGCTCGTTTGTTGTGAAGCTTCGCGATGTCCCACTTAGCGAATACGAAGCATTCAAAAAGTTTGCCAAGACCGTAAGCGAAGATCACGACCGATATATCGCGCTGTCTTCGAGTGACTCGCCGCAGTCACTGCAAGATGCGATAGCGCGTTTACCGGACAGCAACAATCCAGTGGCTTCGCGCGAATACGAGGACGCCCGGGCCGAGGTCCAAAGCGGTGATGTTGCGAGCGCGATCGACTCCCTCACGCACGCGCTCGATGCTGACGCTCAGTTTACTCGCGCCCGCATGTGGCTCTCGCAGCTTTACGGGTTTTCGGGACAGCGGGAGTTGGCTCTGGAACAGCTTCGCATCGCTTACCACAATGATCCCCATCAACCCACCACCTACAAGGCTTTAGTTGCTGGGCTTCTTGGTCTGCGGAAGTACGACGAGGCTGCTTCGGTCCTGCGCGAGGTCACGACTGCAGATCCCGAGAATGCGGATGCCTTGGCCGCGCTCAGCAGCGCGCTTTTCGCTCTAAAGCGCTACGGGGAAGCGGCTGATGTGACCGAAGCAGCCATCAAGCTGCGTCCAGATCAAGCGGCCCTATACATTCAATTGGGCGGCGATTACATGCACGCGGGCAATGACGAAAAGTCGATGGTCGCCTTTAAGAAAGCGATAGACATCGATCCCCGCCCACTGTGGTTTAACAATATTGGATATGAACTCGCGGTTGACAACAAACAACTGCCGATTGCTCTCGAGTACTCTCAAAGGGCAGTCAAAGAGGAGGAGGAAGCCTCAGCGAAGGTCAAGTTGGCTGATTTGAAGAAAGATGATCTGAATTACACTCCCGCCCTCGCCGCCTACTGGGACACGCTCGGCTGGGTTTATTTTCGCATGGGCAATTTCGATCAGGCGGAAAAATACTTGAGCGCCGCGTGGGTGCTGTCTCAATCGGCTACCATCGGGGATCACTTGGGGCAAGTCTATGAGAAACAACATCGGAAAGAAGCTGCAGCACGCATCTATCGCTTGGCACTGTACCGCTTCTCCTCACGCTCTACGATGATTCCAGCGTCAGACGAAGAGAACGAGGCCCGCGCAAGGCTCGAAGCTTTAAGTCCCGGAACAGCGTCAGAATCCCGAAACGTGGCAGCCGGCTCCGATGAACTCAGCCAAATGCGCACCTTCAAACTCCCCCGCTTGGTTCCAAAGTCCGTCAGCGGTGAGTTTTTCCTGCTTATCGGTCCGGGATCCAAGGTCGAAGATGTAAAGTTTGTCAGCGGCTCCGCCGAACCAGAATCGTCTGCCAAGGCCCTGCGCGCAGTCGATTTCAAGCTGCCTTTTCCAGATGACGGCCCCGCTCGCGTGCTCCGCCGTGGAATCCTTTCGTGTTACGAATACAGCGGCTGCTCCTTCGTTCTATATAACCTGGAGGACGTGCGTTCCGTGAACTGAGTGCGAAAGAGAACTACGTAACGAGCTTTCCCTTCCGCCCGGCTTCGCGCTATAGTCTCTGTCCGGTTCTTTTGGAGGCTTTTTATGGTGAGTCAAACACGGCCCGAGGGCAAAGTCAGGAGTTTCGGCCAAAACATCGAAAGCGATCTGGCTTCGAAATTTTTGCGCGTGGTGGAAACTGCAGCCATTGCTTCGGCTCGCACCATGGGGCAAGGGGAGCGCAAACTGTCGGATCAAGTGGCGACCGAGGCCATGCGGCAAACCATGGATGCCATCCCGATGCGCGGGACGATCGTAATCGGTGAGGGTGAGCGTGACGAGGCTCCCATGCTCTACATCGGAGAGAAGGTCGGCGCGGAGTTTCCTGACGGACGCGAAGTACCCGAAGTCGACATTGCCGTAGACCCTCTGGAGGGAACGAATCTTTGTGCCACTGGAGCACCCGGCTCAATCACCGTACTGGCGGCTTCCGAACGCGGCGGCCTGCTGAACGCTCCCGACTGCTATATGGAAAAGATTGTCGTCGGACCTTCCTGCAAAGATGCGGTGGATCTGGATGCGCCGGTGGCCGACAATCTCAGAAACATTGCCAAGCGAATGGACCGCGATGTTGAAGACCTGGTTGTTATTGTGCTGGATCGACCGCGCCACGATAAGTTGATTGCTGACATCCGCGCGGCGGGTGCCCGTATTCGGCTGATCGGAGATGGCGATCTTTCGGCTGGCATTGCCGCAGCCGTCATCGGCACGGGTGTACACGCGGTCATGGGTTCAGGTGGGGCTCCAGAAGGTGTGATCACCGCAGCTGCGATTCGGTGCTTGAACGGATACATGCTGGGGCGCTTGGTGGTCGATAAGCCCGAGTTGGAAGAGCGCATCGCTCGCATGGGCATCAAGGACAAGAATAAAATTTACGAGGCCGAGGACCTGGCTCCGGGCAAGCAATTGATTTTCGCCGCTACTGGCGTAACCGAGGGCGCGTTGCTGAAAGGAGTCCGTTTCTTCGGGGAAGGCACGCGAACTTCGTCGGTGATCCTGACTTACCGCACGGGGAAAGTACGCTTCATCGACAGCATTCATTTGGAGAAAGGCCCAGATGTGAAGGTGCGGTTCGCATATAGTTTCGTGAATTCAAAGATCGCACGCAGAGCTTGATAGGATCTGGTGATGAAAGTTACTGAGCGCCGGGTGGCTCGCGCGCTACGACCCGGCGGTCCGGAGGTCATTGAAGTCAGCCTCGAATCGTTACCCCCTTTGGAAGCTGGGGAAGTGCTGGTACGGGTTGAAGCGGTTGGGCTCAACCACGCGGAAACATTGATTCTTTCCGGTTCCTACGCGGTACGCGTGCCGTTCCCCTTTTCTCTGGGAGGCGAAGGTGCGGGAACGGTGGTTGCCGCGGGACCGGAGGCGACCATTCCTTCGGGCACGCGAGTGTGCTGGGCGGCGGTTCTCGGATCGTGCGCGACCTTCCTTGTAGTTCCGAGTTCCATGGTCGTGGCGATCCCCGAAGATCTCAGCAAAGAGCAGGCCGCTTGTGTAGCCGTCGCAGGGCTCACTGCCGGAGGCCTCGTCCGCGTATGGCCTTTGCAAAAAGGCTCAACGGCCGTGGTGTGGGGCGCGGCCGGTGCGGTTGGTCGGATGCTCGTCGCCCTGTTGGCCGATCGCGGAGTCAACGTGATTGGCATCGCCGGCAGCGGTCGCGTGGATGCTGTAGGTGCGCGCGGGGGCAGCCATGTGATCGACCGCTCCACTGAGGATGTGTGTGACGCGGTACGCGCCCATACCAGACGGGCGCGGAGCAGACGCCGTCTTCGACCCGATTGGGGCGACCACTTTTCAAACCAGTCTGCAAATGCTGGCGCCGCGTGGATGCCTGATCAACTATGGCGAACTGTCTGGTTCGGTGCCTGCCGTTGACCTGCACCAACTTTTTCCCGGGTCCGTTTTCGTGACCAAATACAACGGCATGCGTTGGGTCGAAGGAACTCACGAGTTTGCCGACCTCATTTCGCACGCATTGACCCTGGCCGCAGAAACGGCCCGCGGTTATCAGTGAGATCGCGGGACGATTTTCGCTCAATGACGTTGTCGAAGCCTATCGCGCGCTGGAATCTGGTCCGCGCGGCAAGGTGCTGGTGATCCCTGACCACAACGCTTCCTGATGAGTCTGGTTTCAGATCGTCGCGTACGAGCGAAAGAAGAAGCGGCAGTCGCAGTTCAGACATCGAATAATCAACGCATGGGGCCACAATGATTGAAGCAAAGGTAATCTGGACTGACAACCATCGATTTCTCGGGCAGGCCAGCAGCGGTCACGGCATTGTCGTCGACGGCGATAGCAAGACCGGCAGCAGTCCCATGGAATTGGTGTTGATCGGATTGTGCGGGTGCACCGGTTACGACGTTGCCAGCATCCTGGGCAAGAAACGCGAGCCCTTTACCAGCATCGAAGTTCGAGCCGAGGGAGATCGGGCCGCCGACTCCGCCCACGGTCTATACGGAGATCCGGCTGGTCTATCGAGTCGGGGGAAAGGTCTCGCACAAAGCGGTCGAAGATGCGGTCCGGTTATCCGAAGAGAAGTATTGCTCGGTTGCGGCTATGCTGAACAAGACGGCGAAGATCAGCTACGTGATCGAATACACGGAAAAATAAGAGGTGTCTATCACCATTGCCCAGGCGAGCGCATCCCGTCCGCGGATATCTATACATCGCCAGCGCCGCGTTTTTGTGGGGCGTGGCGGCTACTCTTGGGCGAGCCGCGTTTACCGGTCGGCTTTTACCCAAGGGGGCAAGCACTTCGGCCCATCGATCCGCTAATCCTGTCGCAAAGCCGCGCGACGTTTTCTTTCATTGTTCTGCTGATCGCGCTGGTGCTGATTCGCGGCTGGAAGCGATTGCGGGTGCCCCTCGCCGATTTTCGACGGATGTTCGTGCTGGGAATTCTTGGCGTCGCAGCGTCCAATTACCTTTACTACCTCGCGATTCAAAGAACGAACGTGGCTACCGCCATCATTCTGCAATACACCGCGCCGATATTGGTGTTGCTTTACACCGTGGCGCGCGGGCTGCAGAAGCCGACCATGCAGCGAGTGGCGGCGGTGGCACTGGCAGTGACCGGAATCGCTTTGGTAATTGGAGTATTTGGCGCGGGAGGATTTCCGGCTGGACGTGATCGGAGTATTCGCGGCGTTGGGGGCGGCGTTTTCTTTCGCTTTTTACAACATCGGCGGCCACAGCATCCTTGCCCGTTACGATCGCTGGACGGTGTTGCTGTATGTCATCCTGAGCGCGTCGCTTATTTTGGATCGTTGTGAACCCGCCGTGGAAAATCGTGGCCGCGCATTACTCTGGGGGCCAGTGGTCGTTTCTGCTGATGTTTTCGTTGATCTCCGTGCTTGCGCCCTTTCGCTCTCTACTTTGCCGGCCTTCAGCATCTGGAGCCAACACGCGCGATCGTCGTCAGCTGTTTGGAACCGGTGTTCTCGATCGTGATTGCCGCCGTCACCTTGGGCGAAGTGATGAAGCCGCTACAGACGGTCGGAATCGTGCTCGTTCTGGTTGCGATTGTCGTGGTGCAGTTGCCCGATCGGAAATTGCACGAAGAGATCACGCTGGTCGAGCCCATGGAATGATGTCGATGAGGTCACCAAGGTAACCACAACTGGTAGGTTTGCGCTAGGTTTTTACAGTCAGAAGCGGGATGCTTTAGACAAGTGTTTCCGCGCTACGCGGGTGGAGTTTTTCTATGAAGCGTTCTCGCATCGGCTGTCTGATGGTCTTCATGATGTGCTCGCTGCTTCCTTGCTTCGCGCATCATATGGCCGTTGTCGTAAACAAGGACAACGCCGTCGGCGAAGTGAGTTCGGCGCACCTGTCCAAGATATTTCGCTTGGAAGTGAAGAAGTGGCACGATGACAAAGATGTGATTCTTGTCCTGCACAAGAGTTCGAGCGGTGAAATGAGCACGCTGGAACGGCTGAGCAAAATGTCTTCCAGTGAGCTGAAGTCATTTATCGCAGCTCACCAAGGTTCGATCACCATGGTCGACTCCGATGAAGATGTGCTCAAGGTGGTCGAGACCATGCCGGGCGCGGTGGGCTTGGTCGATGTTCGCTCTATCAATGACCAGGTCAATGTGGTGAGGGTCGACGGTAAGCTTCCGATGGAAGATGGCTACCTCCCCCACTAGATAATCGAGAGTTAATCCTTCGCTCGATCCCTTAATCGCAACCAATGAAAATAGCGTCGAGCCTTCCTCACGTCCTTGCCAATCTGGTCGCGCAAAGCTTCCACTGAGGGAAACTTGATTTCGTCCCGAAGCCTCTGCAGAAAGTGAATCTCGACTTCTGTCTCCGGATTCAGTTCGATGGGATGAAAGTTGAGCAGATGAGTTTCGATAGCGAAAGAATCAGTCCCGAACGTGGGCCGATTTCCGACGTTGGTTACTGAATCGAAGCACTCCGCGCCCACGCGAGTGCGAGTAACGTAAACGCCATCGCCGGGGACAAGTTCCTCATACCGGCTCAGGTTGATGGTGGGGACGGTGTATTTCGAGCCATAACCGCGCCCGCGTCCGGCGGTCGACAAAATACTGAACGGGCGCGCCAGCAGATGGCGCGCGCGACTTACTCGTCCGTCGGCCAGCAGCTTGCGAATTTGCGTGCTCGAAACTGGTTCGCCGCGCAGCCGCAATTCCGGATAAGCCTTCACTTCGAAACCCATTTCGCGGCCGAATTCTTCGAGCAGATTAATGTCGCCTGCCGCTTTGTTGCCAAAATGAAAGTTGTAGCCTTCGTGAACCTCGCGAGCTTGCAGACTGTTTTTCAAAATGTCATGCGCGAAGTCTCGCGGCGTCATAAGAGACAGATCGCGCGTAAAAGGGAGCAGAAGAACAGCATCGACGCCAGTGGCCCCGAGGAGGCGCAGTTTTTCGGAAGTGGGCGTCAGCAGCTTCAGTGCAGAGTCAGGTCGCAGGATCCGCACGGGATGTGGCTCGAAAGTGACCGCCACGGACTTGCGTCCTTGCTCCCGCGCCCGGGACACGATGTTGGCCAGTACCCGCGTGTGGGCACGATGCACGCCGTCAAAGTTGCCCACACTCACTAGCGTGGGGCCAAACGCGGCGGGAATATCTTCGAGTTTATGAAAAATCTGCATTGCTCGTGTGGTGCGTGGTGCGGGCGCCCTCGCCCGCAGCCGTTGAACTCGAAACACCGAAGACAAATAAGGCTGTGAAATCTGCGGGCGAGGGCGCCCGCACCACGCACACTAAATCTCGAACTCCAGCTTCATCCCATCATAAGAAAGCCGCACGTTTGGCGGCAGAGAGGCATTGGTCGCCTCATGAGGCAAGTCGTGGCAAATATGGGTAAAAAAGGCGCGCTTGGGTTTGAGCCGCTCGACAATGCGCAAAGAGTTCTCGACGGTGGAATGCGTGGGATGCGGGATGTGTCGCAGTGCATCCAGAAACAGGATGTCGAGATTCTGCAGTTTCGCGAGCGAGGCCTCAGGCACGCTGCTGTGATCGGTCAGATAAGCTGCGCTGCCAAAGCGAAACCCGTCAATCTCAGTCTCCCCGTGGATCACCGTGATCGGCTCAAAGCGAGCGCCGAATAGATCAATCGGCCCATCGAATGATTGCAGTTCGACCTGAGCCAGTCCGCCGTATTTGTAGTCCGCGTCGAAAATATATCGGAACGTGCTGCGAATAAAATCTGCCGCGGCCGGCCGCGCATAGAGGGGCAGCTTGTTGGGCTTGTGACGAAAGCTGAGCGGGCGCAAATCATCAATGCCCAGAATGTGATCGGCATGGCTGTGGGTGAAGAGCACGGCATCAAGTTTGCGAATGTGTTCGCGGATGGCCTGCTCGCGGAAATCAGGTGTGGCGTCAATGAGCACGGTCTTGCCACCAAATTCGACCAAAACGGAAGGCCGGGTGCGGCGGTCGTGCGGATCGGAAGAATGGCACACGGCACAGTCGCAGCCAATGGTCGGCACGCCCATGGACGTGCCGCTGCCCAGGACCGTGAGCGTAGCCTTCATCGCTTATGGCTGCGGCAGTCGATGCCGGAGTCTGCGGTGGACGGGCCAGTGCGTTGGTCACTTCAACGTAAGCCATGCGAAGTTCGTACAGACAATTTTGCAGGAAATTTTCCTCGGTGCTGGTGAGGTTGCCTTTGGTTTTCTCCGAGAGAAGGCTGAGCGTGTCGATGGTCTGGCGCGCCCCAATCAGGTCGACTCGTGGCTGCCCGCCTTGTTCGTGCATGAGTCCCAATCTGCAGCATGGCAGACATGTACAGCGAGGCCATGAAACGCTCGAACGTCATCTCCAGTTCTTTGGTGGAATGTCCGCTGAGTTCCACTCGTGCGTCCAAATCCTTTGCGGATTTCCGATACGCATCCGCCTGTTCCTTCTGCTCAGCGGCAGTAGGAGCGGGCGGCGCGTCCGATTCAGCGGTGGCGGAGCAAGGTCTGGTTGGGCGACCGGTGCGGGCTGCGGGGTGGGCGGCTGTGCTGGAGACTTCCTCTTGAGAAACTTCCTGGCGAATCTCGCCCTCCGACGTAAACAGCCGCCGGTCGGTGACGGTAAAACTTTCCTGCTTCTTTTCAGCCATAGATTGTCCCTTCGATGTTTATAGGTCTTGGCGCTGGAATATTTCCGAAAACGGCAGAGCTGCGATGGAAACTGTGTGGTGCCCACTTGAAATTTCTTGCCCGGAGTCGCGAGTTCACGCCGGATGTAACCCAGCGCCACGGAGACGCTCGCCGCCGGCAAAGGGCAGGGAAGCGACGCTCGTAATCTCCCCGATATCCCGGCCATCGGCTTGGATCTTTGCGCCCACAGCGGGCAATGCACCTTCCACCTCGAACCCGGTAAACTTGCGATGCACGTTGCCACGGGAACGAATTCGCTCCACGATCTCCTGCCCGATGTAGCATCCCTTGCTGAAATGCAGCGCTCGCTGCTGCTCGGTCTCCTGCGGCAAATCGCGCTCGCGAATGTCTTGCCCGTAACGCGGAATCCCGGATGCGATGCGTAGCAACTCTAACGCGTTGGCGCCGACCGGCATAGCTCCGGCATTCGTGAGCGCGTCCCGGACCGACGTCAGTTTATCGGGCACTAACCACAACTCATAAGATTCGACACTCGCGTTGTCTCCGCGCACCATGGTCATGCCGACATTCTGCCAAGTCACGTCTACAAATTGCAGAGGCTCGAAATTCGGTACTTCAAATCCCGCAGCGCGCAGAACTTCTCGCGCCTTCGGTCCCATGATCCCGATCGCAGTCAGCTTGTCGCTCACATTTGCGACCTCGACATCGTCCATGATGATGTAGTGATCGAAAGTTGCCAGCAGCTTTTCTGACTGGGACTGATCGCTGTCGATCATCAAAGAGTCGCCGCGATTGTAGGCGTACAGGTCACCCAGAATGTGCCCTTGTGGGTTCAGGAGAAAAGCGTAGACGCCGCGTCCGGCGGCCAGGTCGCGGATGTTATTCGTGACCATGCCGTTCAGCCAGCGCACCCGATCGCCACCAGTAAGTGCGATTCTTGCCCTGGAGCTAAGGTCGTAGAACCCGCAACCCGACAGCAGCGCCTGAAATTCGGAACGCACTTGTCCGACGTCGGAAGGTGAAGCCAGGTTGCCATGGACCAAAGTCGAAGCCATAGGGTTACTTAGATTATACAAGGCGAGGGCCGGCTGGATTCGATGGCCACACTTGACTCCCTTTACATTCTTAGTCTTAGCGCTCCTTCGAAGCCCCCGTGCGCTCAGGCAGTGGAATAACTGGCACGACCTGAAGTTTCCTGTGGGCGGGCCGATGACTAATATGAAGGGGAGATACTGATGATTACGAACCCAGTGCAAAGTTCGCCCGCAGCTCAGAATGAAGCAGCCACCAAGGCTGCGCCACGCCAGAATGCGGCACCAGCGCAGGCGGCGGTTCCACAGGACAAGGTAACGTTGAGTCCCCAGGCCCAAGCCCAAGTCCAGGCGCAAGCCGCTACTCCTAAGACAGTCTCGACCGATACGAACCACGACGGAGATAGCAAGTAAATCTTTTCGCCGCCTCCCAATCCGCTGTCCCACGATCGAACGCCGAGCCCAGGAGATGTCAATTAGGCATTTCTTGGGCCGTGAGTTTAAAACGACCCGCGGCAAACACGCTTTCTCGCTGGATTGTTCATCCAAGCGTGGCGCGCAAATCTCACTTCGATTGTGTTACCTTTCTGCGCGTGAGTTCTAAGAAAAGAATCGCGATTATCCCTGGAGATGGCATTGGAAAAGAAGTCATTCCTGAGGCCGTGAAGGCCATTGCTGCGTCGGGCGCCGATGTCGAAACATCGCATTTCGATTGGGGTGCCGACCGCTATCTGGTGGACGGTGTCACGGTCCCTCCGGATGGCTTCGCCATGCTAGAGCGCGACTTCGATGCCATCCTCGTTGGCGCTTTTGGCGATCCTCGCGTTGCTTCGAACATCCATGCCAAGGAGATCCTCCTCGGCATGCGCTTCAAAATGGATCTTTATGCGAATGTGCGTCCCGTGCGCCTCCTCGACGCCGCATTGTGTCCGCTCAAAGGCATCGAACCCCGGCACATTGACTTCGTCGTGATACGCGAAAATACCGAGGGTGTCTATACCGATGCGGGCGGTGTATTCAAGCAAGGCACGCCCGACGAGATCGCGATTCAGGAAGACATCAATACTCGCAAAGGCGTGGAGCGCGTAATTCGCTTCGCGTTTGAATATCGCCGAACGCCACCAGAAACTGGACGGCAGTCCGCGCCAGCGCGTGCTCATGTGCGACAAATCCAACGCCATGACCCATGCCGGTGGGCTGTGGCAGCGCGTGTTCAAAGAAGTGGGCGCTGAGTATCCGCAAATCAAAACCGAACACATGTACGTCGACGCGCTCTGCATGCAAATGGTCCGCGACCCGCGACAGTTCGACATGGTGGTCACGAATAATATGTTCGGGGACATAATCACCGATCTCGCAGCCAGCCTGCAGGGCGGGCTGGGCATGGCGGCCAGCGGAAACATTCATCCGGGGAAGACGTCGATGTTTGAGCCCGTGCACGGTTCCGCGCCTCCCATCGCCGGAAAGAATGTAGCCAATCCGTTTGGCGCAATCCTGACCGCCGCGATGATGCTCGGCCACTTGGGCCTGACCGAAGAAGCAAAGAAGATCGACGCAGCCGTTCTCGAAGCGGTGCAGCAAAAGCGAACCACGCAAGACATTGGCGGAGCGCTGGGAACGAGAGAAGCCGGCGATTGGGTGGCGGATAAAGTAGGTCGCGGCTGAAACGACTTCGTTAAATTTCTCAGCTGTTAGACGTTCAGATCTATCCGCGTTCATCCGCGCAAATCCGCGGCAAGATCCTCTCAATTAAACATCGCCCGCAATCTTCGCACTCCCGCCAGGGCCGCCACATATCTTTTATCCATCGAATAAGCCGCCGCGTAGCATTCTTTCGCCTTCTGCCAGTTTCGCTTGTGCTCATACACGCGTCCTAAATTGAAATGGGGATAAGGACGCGCTTCGTAGCGCGGGGCAAGCATGGCCTTTTGAAACCACGGGATCGCTTCATCCCATTTCTCTTGTTCAATCAGGTAAGCCCCGATATCGTTGTAAGGATTGCCAAACTCCGGATCAAGCTTGATCGCCTGCAAGCACTCGGCGATGGCGCGTTCGTAGTCGCCGAGGAACGAATATGTCCAGCCGCGAAAAGTGTAGGCTTCGGCAGTCGCGAACGCTCGATAGAACGGCTGTAGAGCTCAATGGCTTGCTGGTACTCGCCCTGCATCTGCAGTTCGTAGGCTTTTTGAAAGTAATCAGCCGCGGTTTGCCGGGAATCGTCGTCGGACATAAAGGACCCAAGGATTGATAATGAAGAAATTGTATCGGAAATCATCCTTTCTGCTGGCGTTTGCGGGGCTGTTATTGGTCTCGCAGTTGTGGGCAGCGGCGCAATCGCCTGCACAACCGCCGCAACTCAGATCCAGCGACAGCAGCCACGCCTCATAGTACCGAGCCTGCGCAAGACAAGGGAAGGCCACAGCGGATGCGGGTAAGCAGGAGCAGAAAATCTCCCCCAAGGAGGCGGAGGAACTTTTCCGCGACGTCGATCAGATCATGCAGTTCGCCAGCAAGGAAACTGGCTTGCCCATCAAGAAGGAGGTCAAACGACGACTGGTCAGCCGTGACGAAGTAGTGGCCTATCTTCAGAAAAACATGGCGGAGGACAAAGACGCACAGCGCTTGCAGCCGATCTGAACTCGTGCTGAAGAAGTTCGGGCTTCTGCCCCGAGATTTCGATCTGCAGACTTTTCTTGTGGCGTTGCTGCGCGAGCAAGTCGCGGGATATTACGACATCAAAACGAAAACCGTGAACCTGCTGGACTGGATCGACAGCGAGCAACAGCGCCCTGTACTTGCTCACGAGTTGACGCATGCCCTCCAGGATCAGTCTTTCGGCCTCGAAAAGTGGATGAAAGTTGGTGACACCGACCTGAATGACAAGAAAGAGACGACGGCCGCAGATATTGAAAACGACGAGATCAGCGAAGCTCGTCAGGCCGTGGTGGAAGGCCAGGCTATGGTCGTGCTGGTCGATTACCTGCTGGCTCCTACCGACCAATCAATCATTACTTCTCCCCAAATTGCCGATGCTCTGAAAGAGGGCATGCTCGTGGGCTCGGACGATTCGCCCGAATTTAAGGACGCGCCCATTTTCCTGAAAGAAGAATTGACGTTTCCTTATCGTTATGGGCTGGATTTCGAGACAGAATTGCTCCGTACCGGCGGAAAAGAAAAAGCGTTTGCGTCGGCCTTCGCCAATCCTCCGCGAACTACACGTCAGATCATGGAGCCGAAAACTTATTTTTCTGGCGAGCAACTTGAGCCTATGCGCTTGCCCGACTTCCAGCGGGACTTCAAGAATTACGAACGCTTCGATGTGGGAGCGATCGGGGAATTCGATGTGCGATTCTCGTCGACCAATACGCCGGAAAGGAGGCTTCTGACAATCTGTATCCGCACTGGCGCGGCGGGTACTACTACGCGGCCCGGCCCAAAGGTGATCCCGCAGCGCCCCTGTCATTGGTCTATGTCTCACGCTGGTCGAGCCCTGAAAAGGCGTCCGCATTTGCCGACATCTATGCGCAGTCGCTCGTAAAGCGGTACAAGCACGTGACTGAGGTGACCCAAGAGGCGAAACAATCTGTCTGACAATCCCCAGAAACTCGAGGTGCTAACGGCCCGCGCACCTGGATGACAGAGGAAGGGCCGGTCGTGATCGATGTTGAAGCGGATAGCGTTTTGATTACGGAGAGTCTGGATCAGCCGACAACCGACCGGCTGCGGCAGGAATTATTTGGCACATTCGTTGCGGCGGGAAAATGAGGTTGTCCGGTCGCAGTTGTCAAAACAATGCCCGTGAATTTATCATGTATTACGTGTATTACAGGAGTGGAAATGCTGACAGTGAGACTTCCTCCTAAGCTGGAAGCTCGGCTAGACAAGCTTGCCAAGCGGACAGGCCGTCCAAAGTCGTACTACGCAAAGCAAGCAATCGCCGAGTTCTTGGATGAACAGGAAGACTACCTGATTGCGGTATCGCGTCTCGAGGACGAGTTGCCGTCGATCCCACTCAGCAAGGTGGTGAAGCGTCTTGGCCTGGACCGCTAGTTTCGATCCGCGCGCCTTCAAAGAACTAGAGAAGTTGGACCGAATGGTGCAGAGACGCATCGTTAAGTTTCTTCAAGACCGCGTTCTCGGCAGGGACGACCCACGCAACCTCGGGAAAGCGATGGCGGGAGACAAGGCGGGATTGTGGCGTTATCGAGTTGGTGATTACCGCTTGATCTGCCACATTGACGACGAAGCTGAATCGCTGCGCGTTTTGCGGATTGCACATCGCAAGGAAGCCTACCGCTAAAAGGCGTTCGCGCCCTCACTTTTGTATAATCACGAGTCCGTTAGTATCGAGAGAAATTCTTAGGGGGATTCTTGTCGCAAGCGGAAATTGGCATTATCGGAGGCAGCGGGCTTTATTCCATGCCCGGCCTTAGCGACGTGCGGGAAATCAAGCAGCAAACTCCATTCGGAGATCCCTCCGACCCCTATGTTCTGGGCACGCTCGAGGGCCGCAAGGTTGCATTCCTGGCGCGTCATGGACGCGGGCACCGCATTCTTCCTACGGAATTGAATTTCCGCGCCAATATTTACGGCTTCAAACAACTAGGCGTCGAACGGATCGTCTCTGTTTCCGCAGTCGGATCATTGAAGGATGAGCACAGACCGCTCGACTTCGTCATTCCCGATCAATTCTTCGATCGCACTCGCCATCGCGTGGATACGTTTTTCGGCGAAGGCATCGTAGCTCACATTGCTTTTGCCGATCCTGTCTGTCCTGAACTCGCCCGCATCGTGGAAGCAGCCTGCAAGAAATCAGGCGTGACTGGCAAGCGCGGTGGGACATACATATGCATGGAGGGGCCACAGTTCTCGACCAAGGCAGAATCCAACGTCTACCGCAGTTGGGGCATGGACGTAATTGGCATGACCAATCTGCAAGAAGCCAAACTCGCGCGCGAAGCTGAGATTTGCTACGTCACCGTCGCCATGGTGACCGATTACGATTGCTGGCATCCTCATCATGACTCAGTCACGGTCGATCAGGTCGTCGCCGTGCTGCTTGAAAAATGCCGACAACGCCGCTACAGTCGTGCGCAACACTGTGGGTTCGATGCCAACCAAACGAAGCTGCAAGTGTGGCGCGGCGTTGGCGCACGCCATCCTCACCGATCGCGACAAGATTCCAGCCGCCACTCGTGAGAAACTCAAACTGATCCTCGGCAAAATACCTGGAGACCAAGACCTCATAATGAGCATTCTGGCCGTTGGCTCGATTGCCTTCGACTCTATCGCTACGCCTTCCGGCCGCGTGGAAAATGTTCTCGGCGGTTCCTGTACATTCTTTTCCCTCGCCGCCAGCTATTTCACGGACGTTCGCATTGTCGCTGTCGTGGGCGAAGATTTTACCGCGGAACACGAAAACGTTTTGAAGAAACGAAAGATTGACGTTCGGGGGATCGAACATGCCAAGGGCAAAACCTTCCGTTGGGGTGGGCAATATCTCGACAACCTGAATGAAGCCAAAACCGATTTCACCGAATTAAACGTCTTCGAGCGCTTCCAGCCTCGCATTCCGCCCGAATACTCAGATTCACAATTCCTTTTTCTGGGCAATATTCATCCGACTCTGCAAGCCGCAGTTCGCCACAAGATGGACAGAGTCCGCCTCACCGGCGGCGACACCATGAATTACTGGATCAACGGTTTTCGTCCGGACTTGATCGAAACCCTTAAGCTGGTCAACGTGCTTTTGATCAATGATGCCGAAGCCAAAAGCCTTGCCGGTGAACCGAACCTGCTTCGGGCCAGCCAGAAAGTTCTCGCGATGGGACCGCAGGCGCTGGTCATCAAGCACGGTGAATACGGTGCGACCATCTTCTTTCGTGAAGGCGCATTCGGTATCGGCCGCCATCCATTTCGCGCTCCCGCTTTGCCTATCGAGGAAGTGAAAGATCCCACCGGCGCCGGCGATTCGTTTGCCGGTGGGTTCATGGGATACATCGCCTCGCAAGAAGAGTTGAATCGCGAAGTTTTGAAACGGGGACTTTTCTATGGCGGCGTGATGGGCTCGTTTGCCGTCGAGCGTTTTGGCACCGAACGCCTGCAATCCCTCACCCGCGAAGAAATCGATGCCCGCTTCCAAGTCTTTCGTGAATTGACCCATCTGGAATGAGCCCCGGCGAACCAGGTCCAACGATGAAAGCCCAACCGACGAAAATCCAGGCCACTCGTTATTGGGATCGTGAAACCGCGCTCGTCGCCCAGTTGGCCGCATGCGTCTCGTTTATATCGTTCGCCTATTATTTCCAGCACAACGGCTTGCTCCTCTACGGCGATGCCGTAGCGCACATCAACATCGCCCGGCGGGTCTTCGACTCCCGCACGCCCGGCTTGCTGCAACTTGGCACGGTGTGGCTGCCGCTGCCGCATCTGCTGATGATTCCATTTCTGCTTTTCGACACCGCATGGCAATCAGGCATTGGCGGTTCCATTCCTTCGATGGTCGCGTATGTTCTGGGCACAGCGGGCATCTTCCGCCTGCTGCGAAGCGCTCTGAGTGGTGGTTCTGATCCCGATTCTCGCGCGAGAATTGCTGCATGGATGGGCGCGATCGCCTATGCTGCGAACCCAAACTTGATTTATCTCCAGACTACTGCCATGACAGAGTCGTTGTACCTGGCGCTCTTCATCTGGGCCGTAGTGTACTTCAGCGACTTCGTTCGACAATCATCTCGCAGAAGGATGCCCCACCCGATGCGGCCTCCTCGTCATTGATAAAGTGTGGCCTATGTCTTGCTGCCGCCTGTCTCACGCGCTATGACGGATGGTTCCTCGCGGTGGCAATGTGCGTCGCGGCTCTCGCCATCATAGTGAAGCAGAACACTCAAGACCCTGCGTCACAGTATTGCCAAATTCGTTTTGCTCGCGGCAGCGGCTCCAGCCCTCTGGCTTGCCTATAACGCGATCATCTATCGAAATCCACTCGAATTTGCCAACGGACCATACTCCGCCCGTGCCATCGAACAGAAGAGCGCGACTCCGGGATCTCCCGGACATCCTGGCTCTCACGATTTGCCGGTCGCATTCAGTTATTTTCTGAAATCGGCCGAACTGAACATGGCGGAAGGGAAGTCGCAAAAGTTATGGTTGCCTTGCTGCTGGCCGCGAACAATCACGATTCTAATCTCTTGACCGCAAGCTGTGGCCGCTTCTTTTGCTCTGGGTACCGCTTCCGTTCTACATGCTTTCGGTCGCGTACAGTGGCGTCCCGATTTTCGTGCCCACATGGTGGCCGTTCTCGTTCTATAACGTCCGCTATGGGCTGCAGCTTCTCCCCTTGTTTTCCGTCTCGGTGGCCGTGACTACGTATTTTCTGCTCCGCCTCGCTCGAAACAAGACACGCGAAAACGGCAATTGTTTCCGCCGTCTTGATTCTGCTTGCCGGGAGCTACGCGTTCGTCTGGAGGGCGCAACCGGTCTGCTTCCGCGAGGCCTCGGTCAATTCGCGGACCCGCATCGCGTTCGAAACTGAATTGGCGTCCAACCTTAATAAGTTGCCGCACAATCGAATCTGTTGATGTATCTCGGCGACCACGTTGGCGCTTTGCAACGAGCCGGCATTCCCTTGCGCCGTACGATTAATGAAGGCAACCATCGACCCTGGAAATCGCCAGCCGATCAGCGAAGGCCTCTGGGAACGCGCGCTGGCGAATCCCTCGCAATACGTGGACTTCGTGATTGCCATGGATGGCGATCCGGTCGCGCTCGGCGTGCAAAAACAAACCCTCACCTCCCTGGTAGTCATACGCACTGCCGGGCAGCCCGCAGCTACCATCTATTGGACGCATCGGGAGCCTCGCCCGGTAATCACGCCGGTTAATGGCACGGACGACGCAGGCGTTGGCGTCAAGTTTTCCGGTGATAAAATCCATCCAACCTACGTTCCCATGCCACCCGATGCAGCACATTTACGTCCTGCTTCAGAACGAGATGACATCCATCGTCGGGGTCTCGATCGCGCGTCTGGTGCTGGCGGCGATCCTGGGCGGTCTAATCGGATTGGAGCGTCAACTGAAACATCGCCCGGCCGGATTGCGCACCAATCTCTTCATCTGCCTCGGCGCAGCCATGTACACCATCCTTTCCGACGCGCTTGCCGTCGAGCATCTTGGAGATCACACCCGGATCGCGGCTCAGATCATTCCAGGCATCGGCTTTATCGGTGCCGGCTCCATTCTTCATTCTCGAGATAAACTCGTTACCGGACTGACCACGGCGGCAACGCTCTTCGTCGTGGCTTCGGTCGGCATGGCGGTGGGTGGAGGACTTTATTTAACCTCAGTTTTTGAAACCGGACTTATTTTGCTCTGCCTCTTTTTGCTGGGATACGCGAGAGGAGCGATTAGGTTTGAAAGCCGCCGTGCACGGATACGAAGTTGCCGGCCGCAGCGCCGACGAAATTACTCTGGAGATAAACCGCATTCTGGAATGCGTCCACGGCATGACGGACAATTTGCAGGTTGCCGCAACTCCACAGCACGTGCGAGTTCAATTTGAACTGGAGGCAACACGCAGCCAGCAAGACCAGGTTTTACGCGGCCTCAAGCAGTCTTCGGTCTTTGAAAGTGCGACGCCGCTGGGTCCGGTGGATGTCGAATGACTTTATCTGCCCCTGCCATTCCTTTTGTCAAAGCGAGCGCATGCGGAAACGATTTCCTCATCATCGACGGCATACACGCCCCAGCCGACATCGGCGAGTTTAGCAAGCGTATCTGCGATCGTCATCAAGGCGTGGGCGCTGACGGAGTGGAGTGGCTATTTCCCACGCAGGATGCCGATGTACAGGCTCGGCTTATTCAATGCCGACGGATCCGAGGCTGAAATCTCCGGCAACGGCACGCGCTGCGTTGCGGCTTACATTTGCTCCGAACAGGCGAAAGAAAAAGTCGTGATACGGACTGGCGCTGGCCTGAAGACCTGCACCTTCACTTCTCGCAACAACAATCAGTACGAGTTTGAGATTGCAATGGGCAAGCCCGAGGTTGGAGATGAGTTGGCCATCAAATTGGTCTTCTCGCGAAATGCGGGGCGTTCCGGTCTCGATGGGGAACCCGCACTACGTCATCTTCGTGAACGAATTCAAGCCGGACTGGCAGGCGGAAGCATCCGAGATCGGTCGACATAGTGATTTCAAGCATGGGATTAATGTTGAATTGGTAAAACCAGTCGATAGAAGAAATATAGATGCCAGGTTCTTCGAACGCGGAGTCGGCGAAACCCAGTCCTCTGGGACGGGGTCGTGCGCCGCGGCAGTCGCGAGTATCGTCGCCAAGAAGGCTGAGTCGCCGCTGCGCGTGCACACGCCCGGGGGAGTGCAAACAGTGCGATGGGAAGAACAGGTTTTCCTGAGAGGCACAGCTCAACTCGTATGTCGCGGAGAATTTTTCTCGTAGCACACGTAGGCCCGGACGCCCCGTTCGGCACCCGCGCGAAGCTCGGCAGAATTAGCGCCGTACTGCAAAGTCACCGAAGTAACAAATCTACTTTCTTCGCAGCCTGTTAAGATTGACCGTTCGAAAACGTTAATGCGATGCCTCCGACCCCGTCAATCCCGCACATCAAGCCGCCGGCCCTTCAGCCCGGCGATACGATCGGGATCGTCGCTCCCGCCAGCAATATCAAACGCGAGCTGCTCGAAGCCGGATGCGACGCGCTGCGTCGAATCGGATACAGGCCTTTCTATTTTGACTCTATCCTTGAAAAGGATATTTATTTTGCCGGATCGGCCGATCGCCGGGCGCGCGAACTCAACGAAATGTTCACGCGAGATGACGTCCGTGCCATCATCTGCGCTCGCGGCGGATACGGCGCGAACTATCTTCTTGAAACTCTCGATCTCGAAAACATCAAAACCCATCCCAAGATTCTCGTCGGCTACAGCGATATCACCAGCCTGCTGACCTACATCACGGATTCAGTCGGCCTCGTGACTTTTCACGGTCCCATGGTCACAAAAGATTTTGCACATGAAGACGGCGTTGATTCTGGCTCATGGCAACTTGCCGTAAGCGGTGCTTGCGACTGGATCTTCAATCTGGAACCAGAGTCGGGCGTGAGGCCCCTGGTAGACGGTGTCGGCCAAGGTTTTCTTTACGGAGGATGTCTTTCGATGCTGGTCGCCTCGTTAGGCACGCCTTATGAAATTCACACATCCGGCACGATCTTGTTCATCGAAGATATGGCCGAGAAGCCATATCAGATCGATCGCATGCTCATGCAATTGAAATTGGCCGGCAAGTTCGCCGACGTTCGCGGCATGGTATTCGGCGAGATGCTGGATTGCGTGCAGAACAAAGATCAGGGCTACACTTTGGAAGAAGTTGTATTGCGGATCGTTGGGGACTTGGGCGTGCCGGTGGTGTTTGGGCTGCGGTCCGGCCATGTATCGCACGAAAATGTTACGCTGCCCATTGGTGTTCGGGCGGGGCTGCAGGTTTCTGGCGCACATATGAGCTTCAGAATACTGGAGCCAGCGACGGCCGCCCTACCCTCGCGCCACGTCGCTCGGCAGGGATAATGAACGACAAACACATTCACTTGATCGGGATCTGTGGCACGGCGATGGCCTCACTCGCCGGAATGCTGCAGCGGCGCGGCTTTCGTGTCACCGGTTCTGATACAGCCGCGTATCCTCCGATGTCAGATTTCCTCGCGTCCCTCGATATTCCGGTGGCGCCCTTTGCCGTACAGAACCTGCAACCGCCGCCGGAAATGGTGGTTGTCGGCAATGCCATTTCGCGTGGCAATGTAGAACTGGAGCAGGTACTCGATCAGCGCATCCCGTTCTGTTCGCTGCCGCAGGTTCTTCACGATGAATTTCTACGCGGCAAAGAAGTACTCGTCGTTGCGGGCACGCATGGCAAGACCACAACGACGTCCATGCTGGCTTGGATTTTTCATACCGCCGGTTTACAACCCTCATTCCTGATTGGCGGCATTGCGGAAAACTTCGGCAGCAGCTTTCAACTGGGACAAGGCAAGCATTTCATCCTCGAAGGCGATGAGTACGATACTGCTTTCTTCGACAAGGGACCGAAGTTTCTGCATTATTTTCCCGACTCCATCATTCTGACCTCGGTAGAATTTGATCACGCGGATATTTATAAAGATCTCGATGCAGTCGAAACTGCCTTCAAGCGTCTGGTGAATCTCGTCCCTCGGCGCGGCCGCATCATCGCCTTCGATACCGGCGAGAGCGTCGAGCGTTGTCTGGCGCGCGCGTTTTGCCCTGTGGAGCGGTATGGATCCGGCAGGAATGCGACTTGGCAAATCACCAACCTGCATTTGGAACCAGGGCGAACTACATGGTCGGTTGTACGCGATGGAAAGCCGTGGGCGGACTTCGATTATGCCGTGGCCGGCGAATACAACGTGTGGAACGCGACTGCGGCCGCGGCAATGGCCGCCAACTGCGGCATTTCCCGCGCAGAGATTTCGGCGGCGTTGAAGACCTTCAAGAGCGTGAAGCGCCGGCTCGAAGTCCGCGCCAAGGTCAATGGCATAACGATCATCGATGACTTCGCACATCATCCAACCGCAATCGCGGGTACGCTCACCGCGTTGCGCTCTAATTATCCCGGAGCGCGCTTGTGGACGATTCTTGAACCGCGCTCGAATACTCTGCGGCGCAACGTGCTGCAGAACGAATTGGCAAAAAGCCTGGCCTTGGCCGATGAAGTCGTCGTAGCGAATGTCTTCAAGTCAGAGGCCATCCCGGAGGCCGAACGCCTGGACTTGGCGGCCGTCGCGGCACAAATCCAGAAACACGGTCGGCGGGCGCGGATTGTCCCCACCGTCGACGGCATCGTGCAACTAATCGCGCCCGAGTTGCGTTCGGGCGATGTTGTCGCCATTCTTTCCAACGGTGGCTTCGGCGGCATTTATGAGAAACTTCCTGAGCGGCTGAAGTCACTCGGCGTCAGTCAGCCGCAAACTTCGGGAGTCGAGAACAAGTTGATTTTGAGCTGACACCGATGGACGATATCATGCCAAGCCAGCACGGTTCGGCTGCCTGGTTCAAAATCGCCAAAGGAGAATTTCGGCTGCTCGGAGACGCCCACCCTTGATTCGCACTCTCGTGATGCTCGGCTTCTGGGCCGCACTGCTGCCCGTCGCGGCACTGATCGGCTTTCCCTGGACTTTGATAACCGGCGACGTCAGCATGCTCTATCGCATGACCATGTGGGGAGCATGGACAGGGGTTCGGCTCGCGGGAATTAAAGTGAAGGTCGTGGGCCTGGACAAGATCGACCCCGCCCGCACCTACCTCTTCATGTCCAATCATGTTTCCGAATATCGATCCCCCAATCCTGATGCCGCTGATTCCACGCCGCATGTCGATCATGGTCAAAAAAGAATTGTTCCGCGTTCCCGTACTAGCGAGGCTCATGCGATTCGGGTCGCTTGTCCCAGTAGATCGCGGGAACCGGGAGTCGGGCATCGCCGCAGTCCGCGCCGCCGCCGATGTGATTCGTCAAGGGATAAACATGGCGGTTTACGTGGAAGGGCATCGCTCCTTCGATGGCAAGCTTCTGCCCTTCAAGAAAGGACCGTTTTATCTGGCCGAGGAGTGCGGCGTTCCGATCGTGCCGGTAACCATCGTAGGTTCGCACGACGTTATGCCCAAGAGAAGATTCGGGATCAAGCCGGGAGAATGTCGACCGTAGTCTTTCACCAGCCGATCGAACCCAAGGACTTCGGCAGCCGCGATTGCTTGATGGCGAAAGTTCGGAAAGTCATCGACAGCAGCTTGCCCGCCGAGCTCCAAGAGTCAAGCCCAACGACCACAGAAGACACGACAGTTCACGAAGGAAAAGCCTCAGCTTAACCGTCTTACAAAATAGACGTCATCCAGAGTGGCCGGAAGGCCGCGATGGATCTCCCGCGGACGATCGCTAACCTCAGCTTCTAACGACGTGCAGACGTTATTCCTTTTTGCTCCGAACGGCTTTGGCAATTTCGGGCAACCTGCTCAACAACGCCGAATACTTCAGCCACAACTTTATGATCGACCGCTGGAGATCCGCTCACTATCGTTCGGGCCTCTATGTCACCAGCGACTCCACTTTGTGGGGTGACGATCGCGCCATCGCCGATCTTGCAATGGCCTACGACGCCGACTTGCCCCGTCAAGATTACGTTGTTGCCCACTTCAGTCGAACCAGCAAGGCCGACCTGCGACGCCAGTAGCGAATGCTCTCCGACGTGTGAGCCGTGACCTACCTGGACCAGATTATCGATCTTCGTCCCGCGGGCAATATGGGTTTCGCCGACGCTGGCGCGGTCGATGCAGGAATTGGCCTGAATTTCCGCGTCATCTTCGATGACAACTGGCATCGGCTGCGGGATTTTGTGCCAATGGCCACGGTCATCTTTGGCAAACCCGAAACCGTCCGCGCCAATGACCGCGCCGTTCTGCAGCAGCACATTATTTCCCAACCGGCAGTGCTCGCGAACGACCGCGTGAGTGTGGGCCAGGAAGTTATCGCCGATTTTCACACCACGATAAATGACAACGTGCGCCAGCAGTACGGCGTTCTTCCCAATCTCGACGTCCTCGTCGATCACCACGTATGGTCCGATGTGCGCGCCTTCGCCGACCCTCGCGGAAGCGTGAATCACTGCCGTGGGATGAATTCCAGGCGCGTATTTATGAGCCGGGTGAAACAGACCGATGGCGCGGGCAAAAGACAGATACGGATTCTTGCTCCGCACCATCGCAGTCGCGAGAGCAGGGAAGTCTTCGGCGACGATGACGGCTGACGCCTTTGTCGTCCGGGCCGCAGCCGCGTACTTCGGATTGGCCACGAAAGTGAGTTGGCCGGGAACGGATTCTTCGATTCCAGCGACGCCTGTGATCTCAGTATCGGGCGAGCCGTTTTCCAGGCGTGCGCCCAGCGCAGAAACAATCTGTGCAAGTCTCATGGGAGTGTTAGCAAGAACGAGACCGATTGTAATCGACGCACAGGCCAAGCGGAAAAAGGATCATAAACCACCGCGAGGATGCGAACCGCTAGAGCCGCATGCGCGCATGATCCCCCGATCAGGCGGAAGCAGGCTGCCGGCGCGCATCCCGGATGGAAATTTCCCCCTACTGTATAAAGCGACAAACAAGAAGGAAAAAACCTCACCAACATCAGAAAAAGTGCAGACCCGATCTCCAAGCACTCACGAGACCTAGAACCACAATCCCCACAGCCAATCGACGCTGGCGTGGGTGATAGTCGAGGCGGCCACGCGTCGATGTTCGCGCCATGCCCGTCCGTAGAAAATCCCCGCCAGCGTGGCCAGCAACACGTAGCGCCAATTGAAATGGGCCGAGCGCTTATTGAAGTGCGAAAGTCCGAACAACACAGATGCGATCACCAGTGCAATTCGCCTGCCCACGCGGCGTTCGAGCAGATTCTGTACCCAGCCGCGAAAGAAAAGTTCTTCCGGTACCGCGGTGAAGAAAAATATCAGCACCCATCGCAACGCCGCCCCGCCAACCGACGGAAAGTTGGCATGCGGATGGATAAAACCGAGCGCCCACCCCAGTGTCAGGACCAGAGGCGTGAAGAATACAAGCTCGCGCAATCCGCTTTTCCAGTCATTCCAGCGCAAATGAAAGTCGAATCCAGTTCCGTTAAGCTGGCGGATCGCTTGAAAACCGTACAAACCGATGTCGACCAGGAGCAATTCGTTAAGCGCCCGCAGTCCGGTGGGCCAAGCATGGTCGAACCAGCGCAAATCTACTGCGAGCCCAAACGCCAGCAGAATGATGGCGTCCCGCCAGTCTCCATGCTGCTCAGGATCCCTGCGTGCAGCCCGCTCCAGTAGCCACGCAACCGCCATGGGCAGCGCGGCATAAAGCGCGAACCACTGCCATCGGAAGATATTCTGGGACACTGAAACCAGAACGTAAGGCAACACACACAGCGCGGGAAAGCCGATGCGCACGGCAACTGGCCAACGCTGCACTGCTCGCGTGATGCGCTCCGCGACACAGCCGAACGCTACCGCGGAAGCAAGCTCCACTACCAGGGCCGCAATCGCTGCCGGGGTTACGTTCTCCACAGGCCATTATCTTAACCGCAATTATTCAGTGTCGTTATGCTCGCGGACCCCGCGGCGAGTTCTCCGTAAAGGTATCTCCCGGACAATACTGCTCCGAAGATGACGAGGAACAGCGGCCAGAGCGACGATACCAGAACATGCTGAAACAAGCCTGAACCAACCGCTGATGATCGAGAGCATACGCGTGCACGTTTTGCGCGAAGAAACAGGATGGCCGCCGGCAAACCTCCCAGAGCCTCTGAGCCATTGCCGAGGATGTGGCGCAACCGCTCAACCGCCCCTGCCATATTCTCATACAGGATAAACATCCCGAGACCAGCGATGACCACTCCCGTGATCGATTTGAAAACCTGAAGGGTCGTTTTCTGCGGTGTCATATTTCTCTCCTCGCCGTTTTCCCTTGGCTTCACTGATAAGTCGAACGAGAGGCCCCGAAATCGACACGTCCAGTGTCTTTTAGGCAAAATTATTCAGAAGTAGTCACGCCCTGAAAGAGTTCCGCTACGACATCGAGGTGTACACTGGCGTCGCCCCAGGCCAGGTCCCCCCATAGAGGTCCTGGGCAAATCACGGAGGATCAAAGTCATGAACAGGAAACTGTGGAATGTTTTCGCAGGGCTGTGCGTGTTAGCGATGTCCGCCGTCTGGGTCGTGCCGGCATCTGCACAGATGTCAGAAACAAAAGAAAAACCGCCCATGTATTCCTACGTTGCATTTTGGAATATTCCGCGCGCGCAGTGGGCAGAAATGGACAAAGTCGAACATGCCGCTAACGCGAAACTCCTGGACAAGGCCATCGCCAACGGAACCATCGTGGGCTACGGCGACGACCAGAATTTAATTCATGGAGCCGATGCCCCCACGCACGACGGCTGGTGGTCAGCCATGTCCATGGCGGGCGTGCTCAACATGCTGGACCAGTTCTACAAGGCGGGCAATCCCACTAGTCCGGTGTTGGCCAGTGCTACCAATCACTGGGATAACATTTTCGTCAGCCGCACTTACAACTGGCATTCCGGATCGTGGAAAGATTTGTATACTCACGGATCGTCCTATAAGTTAAGGCCGGACGCGCCCAACGATGCGATCGAGACACTCAGCAAGAACATGATCGGCCCGCTGCTGGAAAAAATGCTGGCCGACGGCACCATTCACGAGTACGAAATCGACACCGAAGCCGTCCACACGCAAGCCCCAGGCACGTTTTGGATTTTTTACCTGGCGGCCAACGCGGAGAGCATAGACAAAGTCGACGCCGCAATCAGGGAGACTCTTAAAGCGAACCCGCTGAGCGGCCCGGCATTCGGTTCCATGACCGACTTCACTGACCATCGTGATTATCTCTCGCGCACCAGCGCGACCTATAAATAGTCCTCGATCTGCAGTCAGCACTGCCCCACACAAAAGACGGATGCCCCGTTCTTCTCGCGTTCTATGCGAGAGGGCGGGGCTTTTCGTTGCCGGTTTTGCTTTGGCCGCAAGATGCGGATAGTCCGTTTTCATCGCATCCGATATTGTCCACGCATGCACAAGACGATTGAGCCGACCATCCTCTACTTTGGCACGCCCGTAGCCCTGATCAGCACCTTGAACCCGGACGGCTCGCCGAACCTGGCGCCAATGTCGTCAGCGTGGTGGCTGGGTTGGAGCTGCATGCTGGGCCTGGGCCAGATGGGCCAAACTTCCGACAACCTCATCCGCACCCGCGAGTGCGTAATCAACCTGCCATCGGAAGACTTGGTCACGCACGTCGATCGCCTTGCCCTAACCACCGGAAAGAATCCTGTCCCGGAGAAGAAACGTCAGTGGGGTTACCGCTATGAACCAGACAAATTCGCCATTGCAGGATTCACCGCGATGGAGTCGGAGTCGGTTGCACCGCCGCGGGTGCGCGAGTGTCCGGTCCAAATGGAGGGCATCGTGCACGATTTTCGTCCCTTCGGCAAGAACGTCAGCGCCAACGCGTTCGAAGTGCACATCGTCAAACTGCACGTCGATGAAACCCTGCTGGTCGAGGAGGGCGCGCGTCCTCATATCGATCCCGTGCGCTGGCGCCCGCTGATCATGAGCTTTTGCCGTTTCTTCGGGCGAGGTGCCGAAGTGCATCCATCGCGCCTTGCCGAATCAGACTTCATGAAATTCGTAATGCAAGGACCGCCCTCGCAGCCAGCGAGTTCGTCCAGCAAACGTGAGCCGGGATAGTGCGATCCGCCTCGCGAACATTTATAATGGTCACGCAGGTGACCACATGAAAATCAGCACGGTCCGGGAATTTCGGGACAAGGCAACAGGAATGCTGCGCTCCAAGGATCCGATTCTGGTGACGCGGCGGGGAAGGCTCGCGGGAGTGTTTTTTCCCTTGCAGAAGGACTCCTTGCCGGGGGAACTGAAGCACGAACTGTTTGCCATGTTGACGAGCGAGATCTCGCGGCAGATCAAGCGTCGGGGAATCTCGGAGAAAGAAGTGCTGGCAGACTTCGAGGGCTGGCGGAAAGGCCGTCGTGCGAGTCGCCGCGGACGCTAATGTCCTGCTGGCGGCTGTGCTGGGTGGTCGCGCCCGGCTGATCCTTGGAAGCCCGGAGATTGAAGAAATATTTACCGCCCAAGCGACGTTTGCGGAAGTGGAAGAGTACGCGGCCGTGCTGGCCAGAAAGAAGCGCTTGCCCGCCGACCTCCTGCTTCTCGCTGTCGCCAGCCTACCCGTGACCATCATCGAGCGAGAGGCTTATGCTAATGGCATCTCCGAAGCCAAACGCCGCATCGGACGCCGTGACCCCGACGACGTCGACATTCTAGCCCTCGCCATCCAGTTCGAGATTCCAATCTGGACCAACGATCGGGACTTTGAAGATTCCGGGATTCAGCGATACACCACGGAAGACTTGCTCAGAAAACTTAGGATGCTGGAAGGGAAATAAGGCGAGCCGTCGAGGCGATGCTTTTAGTGCAGTTCCCCCCCGCCCAAGCGAGCTTGGACGGGCTACCCTTCAGAGTAAAATGAACCCGATAGGGTGGCCCCCCCACCCGGGACCAATAAGCACGCGAGGGCTTTAGACCCCGAGAAAGCAGTCACCTGCGGACGACTAGGCTGACCCCCTCATCGACCCGCAACGTCTATCATTTGGCCGCTACGCCCTCGGTGAGGATGCAACGATAGTCTCCGCCTTGGAATCGATGCGCGCATGCAGCCTGATACTCCGGGCTGTGATACCACGCCTGCGCCGCTTCGTAGCTCGGAAATTCGAGGATGATAATGTCCTCGCTCTTAGGACCCTCGAGAACTTCAGAGCGCCCATGAATGGCGAGAAACTTAGCCGGATGCTTCTCAAAAGTGGCCGGAGCCAGTTTCCTGTACTCGTCCAACTTGGCAGAGTTACGAGTCTTTTCCCGAATGACGACGGCGTAGGCAGGCATTGTTTCTCCTTAGTTTCGAGCAGCAGCCGTAGCGAAGCTGCCGCTTGTCTGAACAATAATCCGGGGAACGTCCCGTGTCCCCGAGTTTCGTCCGTCTGTCCCCAAGTTTCTGTCCGCGTCCAGCTCGGCTTTTATCTCACTATGCGGAACACTAACGAGCTTCCGCATAGTGCTGTCGAAGTTCCTGAATTCGCCTTTGTCTTTCTCCACTCTTTTCTCCTATTTTCGTGCCCCGAGCCCTACATAGTCGCTTGTAGTTGCCCCAAAAATCCGTCAGCAGCATTAGGCTGTGCCAGGTGTGAAGCGTAGTATCACTCGCCATAAAAAGCCCCCGTAATTGTTTGATGGGCCAGCGCAATTCGTTTACGGGCAAATCCATGGCGCTAGGGTCTCTAAATCTGCCTGCAATATATTTTTCCGCTTCATATGCGACGAGATCGGCAACTTGAAGAGGAGAAACCAGCCTATGATCGGCCATCGACTTCGCTGCGCAGAGGTTTCCCCATTTTGTCGCCAGCACGCCTTCGTAGGCGCTATCAATCCACTGTTTGTGCTTCGCCTTTTGATCGAATACAAACTCAATAGGCTTATCCCTATACTCAGAATGCGAAAACCGCGTGGCATCGAGCATCACCGACAACGCTGCGGTAAAGTATGGGTTACGCAAATGGCGGCAACGATATTCAGGTAAATAATTGAAAGACGACATAACTACTCCAGAACCGAGCAAGCGGAATTGTTCCGCGTTAGCTTTTATGACGCCTACCAGTTGAGCAGTCAGCCGTTCCTTTTGATAATTGCTCCACCCCTTAAACGATCCCTCCCGTGCATTCAAATCGGTAGCATGATAGGCCGATATTCCATTGCACTCTAGAACATCTTCCCATTGACATTGCACGTGATGCCACGCTCGAACCGGACCGATCAGGCCTTGAATTCCGAAGCAGACACACTCCTCGTTACTGTAATCATCGAACTCGTCGAGATAAGCGCGTAGCAGCGAGATCATGCAAACCACGTCCGCCTGGGCAAATTCAAGAATGCTCACGGAGGTCAAGGCACGCCTCCGCCTCTGGCATAATTACACCCGCGGATAGATTCGGCAACTATATTATCGCCATTATTTGTGCTGTAGATACATATACTTATACCATTTTTTCGTAATGCGTAGTACAAAGTGCCCGTAGTTCTATGGCATAATGTCCCTGGTGGAACAAGCCATGGCGACATCAGTTCCGGCGGGCAGGACTTTGGGCGAATATTTGCGGGAGTGGTTGGGGGCGCGGTTTGCTTCGGAGTTGGAGTTGGCCGCTTTGGCTGAGCGCGGGTTGCCGCTGACTACCGTCGGCCGGATGACCAAGCACGGATTAACCCGCGACGAGGTGCATGCGCTGGTCATTCATCGGCGGACCTTCAAGCATCGCAAGAGCAGCCATCAAAAGTTGTCGCGCGAGGAGTCGGACCGGGCCATCCGCACAGCGCGAATTCTGGCGCGGGCCCAGGCGACATTTGGCGATTCTGAAGCCGCGCTCGATTGGATACGCGCGCCAAAAGTCCGATTCGAAGGCAAGAGCCCGATCCAGATGATGTCGACCGAAACAGGCGGCCGGCTGGTCGAGCAGTTGTTAGTGCAGATCGACGAAGGCATGTTCGCGTAACGAGCAACACCCGGAGGGCTGTCTCCTCCATAGCAAAAACTCTGTCATCCCGACCGAAGCGAAGCGCAGTGGAGGGACCTTGTGTTTAGCTCCCGTCACCCTGACTGCTCTTTTCTACCGAGTTTCCCAATGAAGTCTCACGACACAATATGTTCCTTTGGCGAATCAGCAATCACGATGGATTGGACGGGCGCGGCGGGCTGCTGGCGTCGGCGCGCTGGCACACCCAGGGTCGCCCCATCGTTTATTTCGCGACCAGCCCGGCGGGGGCACTGATGGAAGTGTTGGTGAATCTGGAACTGGATGCTGCGTGGTTGCCCGGGCGCTACACGCTGCTGAAGGCGGAGGCGCCCGATGATATGCAGGTAGAGCGCATCGACATGAGTTCCTTACCAGAAGCTTGGACGGCCGATCTGGCGATCTCCAGGAGCGCAGGGGACCACTGGCTGGAGGGCGGGGAATCGGCGCTCCTCGAAGTGCCTTCGGCAATCGTGCCGGATACGGTCAACCTATTGTTGAACCCCCTTCATCCGGATGCCGGGCGGATGCGAGTGGTGTGGCAGCAGGCTTATCCCTTCGACCGCAGGCTCTTTAAGGTGCGGCGATAAGCAGCGCGCCAAGTGCCCCTGGACAAGATGCGGGTGCCCCACTCTTTCCGCGTCCGTTGCGGAAAGGGTGGGAGGCGAATGCAAATCACGATCCGGACTCCTTAAATCTCGGATTCCCGAATTTGAACCGCACTCCATCGGCTGACCGCTTTTCCGTTGATCTCACCCCTCGATTCGTGATAATGTATTAGCGTTTAGATTATCTGCAAGATAATCATCGATCTTTGACAACATGGCGGTCTGAGAGCTGTTCAAAACGAGAATTGCTACCGGATAACTCCCATGTTTCCAAGATTTTGCCTCTAACTACCTTAAGAACCATAGATCTAGGAGGCAGAAAAATTTCCGGTCCTTTGTTTTCTGGATTTTGCGAGGAAACGAGAGTTTTTTTTGAGCGAATTTCTGCACCAGAATATGTGCAGAAGAACGAAAACAGGCTGGAGTTTACGCGCGACAGACTTACTCTCCGAACAAAGGTACCTGTCCCGCGTCTTCAGGAACGCCGCGGCGATGACGCCGCGTGGCGCCGATTACCGCAAGCACAGTTGAGAGATTCGAGCGCGCTGCGCGGCACAAACAGCCGCTGCGTGTTCGAGCGCAGATCGGGGGGATTGATCAGGAAACCCTCGGCGGTATCCAACGAGAGGTCGTTGGGCATCATGCCTTCGAGGACCTCGTTGTCCTTAAACCGGAGCCGCACCCAGAGCCCTTCGGTGCGAGGCCGGGTAGTGAAAGTTTTGCGGCTCGGAGAATCAGCGTCCCCGAATTCGCGGACGAAGTAGACGACTTTGATGTCTTTAAGGTCGATTGTGACCACATTTCCCGCGGTATTGAGCAGTTCCAGCTTGCCTTCGCGCACAAAATTGGCCGGAGCGACGTAGCCGTTGATGGAGTCGCGATCCATTTTCCGGACTACGACTTTCTTGTGAGTGGAGGGCATAGGAATTGGCCAAAGTGGCTCCGGATGGCGGCTTTTCGCGCCGGTGAGCTTAATCAGATTCTCGCACTTTTGCCTCGAACATAGTGAGTCATCTCATTCACAGTAGCCAAATTGTTAACATTGTGTTATTTTCTACAGTTTGCTGCCATCCATCTCAACTCGTCTAAGTCTAGTCTACAGAGCAGTTTACGTAGAGCGTGCTGGAGGCTGCGGGGCGGGCAGGAATGTGCCCTGTGGAAATCTTCCTCCGGCCGAACCCTGGGGAATTGCAGCCTGGTAAGTCTAAGTTCTGAATAAGGCATGGCCGATTACATCTACACCATGGAGATCCGGCTAACCCCCGACCAGCAGCGGGGGGTCACGCTGGTACAAGATATTGCCCGCGATGCGGGCATGAACATCTACCTCACCGGTGGCGCAGTCCGCGACATCATCAGCGGATTCCCCATTCGCGATCTGGACTTCACTGTTCAGGGCAATCCCCTCAAGCTGCAAAAACAACTGGAACACGCGGGCGCGCACGTATCGGCGGCCGATGATGACCTGAAAACCCTCTACCTGGTGCTCCCCGGCAATGTGCGCGCCGAAGTGAGCACAGCCCGCACCGAGCGCTACGAGAAGACGGGGAAGCCTCCCATCGTTGCTCCGGGCACCATCATCGAAGACCTGCGGCGGCGCGACTTCACCATCAACGCCATGGCCTTGTCGCTGAATCCAGGGTCGCGCGGTTTGCTGATGGACCCGTTCAATGGCACGGCGGATATTGAAGCCAAACTGATTCGCATTCTGCACAACTATTCGTTCATGGAAGATCCTTCGCGGCTGATTCGCGCGGCCCGCTTTTCGGCGCGCTTCCATTGGCCCATCGAAGAGCGCACCCAGGCGCGGATACAGTCGGCAAAGGAAAACAACTATATCGAGTACATCACCGACCGGGCTATCGGGCAGGAGATCGAGCAACTCGCCTATGAGGACGACCCGCTGCATATCGTCCGCGTGCTGGAGAAGGAAGAGTTGCTGAAGGTGCTCAACCCGCACTGGTCCACCGCAAAGGTGGACACTGCGGGGCTCGGGCAGTTGGTGAAAACCCGGCAGCAGATGAATCAGCTGGGCTACACGCCAGATCCCTCCCCAGCTGTGCTGTATTTCCTGACTGCACGCCTCGGCGATAAAGACATTGCGGATATGCGCAAGCTGATTCCGCGCAAGGATCTAGTCGCGGCGTGGAAAGATTTGGAGGATAACGCCAAGGATCTGGCCAAGCGCCTGGTCGGCAAAGAAGCGGCGACACCTTCGCGTACCTGGAAGTTGCTATCCGAAGCGCGGCCGGAGATGGTTCTGTTCCTCGAAGTCACGGCCAAGCAGCAAGCGGTAGCACAGAAGATCAAGAACTTCTTCGGCAAATGGCGGCAAGTGCAGCAGAAGCTTCCGCTGCTGGAGATGACGGAGCTGCGCATCACTCCGCAGATGCCGGAGTATCCCAAGATCGCTCACGATGTATTCATGCTGTTGCTGGACGGAAAACTGCGTTCAAGGACCGAGATACTGAAGTTCCTGAAACCGCTGGCACCACCACCCCCTCCGCCTCCTCCGCCTCCTCCGAAGCGCGGACGCGCCGCCAAAGCTGCTGCTGCCGCGCCTCAGGCCGCTGCTGTAGTCGCTCCCGTCTCGAGTAAGAAAAAGGGAAAGGGTGCTCCGGCGATCGCCCCGGTGCCGCCGCCTGTGGCGAAAGCCGAGGTCGCGAAGGCTCGCGAATCCACCGAAGGCCGAGAAGCACGAATCCCCAAAGAAGACCGCGAAAGCCTCGAAGAAAACAGCAAGCCCGAAGAAGAGAGCGAAAGTAAAGAAAAAGGGACGATAACCAAGGTCCACGTGCACGACGTTTTCGATGCGCGCACTGCAACTGGGTCCGGACGGGGCACGCAAATGAAAAAGCTCGGGAAGATTCTGCTGTACTTGGCGATTGCGGGCGCGATTCTTCTGATTGCGGTTATCAGTCTCACCATCGGATGGCGTCCGTTTATTGGTCCGAAGGCACGCCCTCTAACCTCACAAAAATTCGAAGCGACGCCGCAGCGCCTGCAGCGAGGTCGATATCTCGGTCGGATTAAGCGGGTGCAGCAGAATGCCATTCGCCGCATGATTGGAATACGCATGGCGCACCAATAATTCCCGGCACGGAGGCGGCGGGCAGTGGTTCAATATGCCCGATCTGCCGGGGCGCGTCGTCGCTCCGAACTTGACGCCTGACCCAGCAAACCGGCGCGGGCAGCGTGGACCGACGATCAATTGCTCGAGCGATTCGCGAAGGAATCGGGCACGACGGACGCGCTCTTTTCCCGATGATGCCTTACCAGTATTCCGAAACATGTCGGACGAGGACCTCGCTTCGATTATCGTTTATCTGCGCTCATTGCCTCCGGTCCACAGCCAGTTGGCGAATACTGAAATCATCTTTCCGGTGAAGTATCTGATTCGCAGCGTGCCGGAACCCCTTGAAGCGCCAGTGTCCAGTCCAGACCCGTCCGATCGCGTGAAATATGGCGAATACTTGGTGACCCTCGGGGGTTGCAGAGATTGCCATACTCCGCAAGAGCGCGGCCAAGCCGGTCGCTGGTTTCGCATACGCTGGCGGATTGCTGATGCGAGGTCCGTGGGGCGAAGTCAGCACCGCCAACATCACGCCTGATCCTTCGGGCATCAGCTACTACGATGAGGCGATGTTCCTGGAGGTGATGCGCACCGGCTACGTGAAGGCGAGAAAACTGAACTCGATCATGCCCTTCGGAGCATTCAAGAATCTCACGGACGAGGATCTAAAGGCGATGTTTGCGTACCTGCGGACGGTGAAGCCAGTGCAACATCGAGTGGACAACACCCAGCCACCGACTTATTGCAAGCTTTGCCGGCAGAAGCACGGCGGCGGTGATCAGAATTAGCAGTGATCAGAATTAGGCTCGATAACTTGACGCGGAGTGTGACCGGCGCTTCCGCCAGTCGACTTCCGTCGGTCAGGCCCAAAGCCGAGTCTCTTGACGCAACCTGGCGATGTCCTTGGTGGGCGCACTCCCGAAGAAGCGGCTGTATTCGCGGCTGAACTGCGAAGCGCTTAGATAGCCAACGCGCTGACTAGCAGTACCCGCATCCGTCATTGTCGACAACATGAGGCGCCTTGCCTCCTGAAGCCGCAGCACTTTTTGATAGTGCAGCGGGCTCATCGAAGTGACGGACTTAAAGTGCTCGTGGAATGAGGAAACACTCATGTGCACCAGCCCGGCCAAGTCTTCGACCTTCATGGGCTGAGAGAAATTCTCGCGAAGCCAGGAAATTGCCTTCGCAACCCGATGCACGCTGGATTCTGCAAAACCCATTTGAGCGATGCGAACACCAATGGGGCTGCGGAGTAGCCGGATCAAAATCTCATCGATCACGAGCGGGGCGAGCAGTTCGGTATCCCCCGCTTGTGCGAGGCACTCCATTAATCTCGTTGCGGCGTTGACCGTGCTCGCGTCCGCCGGAGTGACGTAAACCGCTTTCCTCTCTTGCGCCGGAGGCAGACCGTGCGGAAAGACCTTCAAGACCAGCTCGGCAATCTTATGCGGATCAAGATCCAGCTTAAGCCCGAGGTAGGGCTCGAAATGGCTGGCCTGCGTGATCTGGGCGGCAACCGGCAGAGCGACGGAGAACACGATCATGCGCGATGCATCGTATTCGTAGACATCCTGCCCCACGATGACGGTCTTCGCTCCCTGTGCGACGATGCATAACGAGGGCAAACTGAGGGCATGCACGCACTCCTGGTTGATTCGTGAAAAACGACTGGCGTGCACGCCAGGAATGCGCAGTTCGAAACTACCGTCGTGCGGGGCATAGGCGGCGATTAAGCCTGCGAGCTTGGCCAGATCTGGTTGGCTCGCGACCGCTTCCTCCGCGGTCCTGCGCAAAGGCACGACTTTGCCGTTGGTCTTCATGACTTCGAGAATACCTCTTTTGCGATCATAAGGCCGGTGGTCATTTCACTTGAGCCGTCACCGCAACGTCGAATTTTGAATAGTACTTCTTCACGTCGCCGGCGCCATACTTGGCACGGAATTTCTCGACCACGGACGAGACCTGTTTGGCGTCAGTGACAGGGACGGCCCTTAACTCAGACTCTGCACTTCCTGCCTTGATGTGAATCGACGGATTCTTGAGCACGTTCTTGTACCACTGCGTGTCCGACCCCTGCACCGGCACGAGGTAAAGCTTGTCGTCCTCGAATACGAACCAGACCGGGATGGAGATGGTGCGTCCCGACTTTCTTCCGATCACGCTGATGTAAATTTCGCGATATCGGGACAGGTGGTCTTTTAGGGAGTCGTTCTTCTTCGCCATGGGTTACTCCTTGCTCTCACGCTTTCGAGAACACTTCTTTTGCGACCATGATAGCGCTCATCGCATTTGGCCAGCCTGAGTAAAAAGCCAGATGCGTGATGACCTCGATTAATTCTTCCTTGCTGACTCCATTCTGCACGGCATAACTCAAGTGAAACCGCAACTGATCCGGACGATTCATCGCAATCAGCGCCGCCACGGTTGCCAGGCTGCGATCGCGCTTGGAGAGCTCCGGGCGTTCCCAGACGTCGCCGAAAAGAACGTTATCCGTGAGCCCGACGAGTTTGGGCGCGAAGTCGCCAATCAGTTTCTCGGCTGCTGAAGGTTCTTTATCCATGCCTTATCCCTCCTGTGTGTTTGTTCGCTGGTGACCTTCTTCATCCAGTTGGGCTTTCACCATAGAGGTTTTCTACCGCGGCCATGTGCATCATGACCATGGTCAACTCAGCCGCATGCCAATGCTTCTCGTCGGGCTGGTGCTCGGACCCTCATCTTCAACGCATAATGAAGCCGCCGTCCACCGAGATGGACTGACCAGTCACGTAGCTTGCAGCGTCACTGCAAAGCCACAAAACAGCATTCGCAATTTCTTCGGGACGGCCAACCCGCCCCATCGGGATGCTCTTCTCCATCGCCTTGAGGGCTTCACCTTGACCATCCGCAACCATCTGGTCGGACATCGGCGTCTGAATGAGGCCAGGACATACGGCATTGATGCGAATGCCCCGTGCGGCATATTCGAGAGCCGCGCTCTTGGTGAACCCAATGACTCCATGCTTCGCGGCGTGGTAGATTCCGCGCTCCGCCCCTCCCACAAGCCCTCCCAGCGAAGAACAATTGACGATTGCGCCACTTCCTTGCTTGCGCATCTGTTGCAGCTCGAACTTCATGCAACTCCAGACGCCGCGGAGATTGATGGCCATCACTCGGTCAAAATCTTCCCTGGTAGTGTCGGCTGTCTCTGCGAGGACATTTTGAACGCCGGCATTGTTGTAGGCGGCGTCAAGCCGCCCGAAAGTGGCAATGGTCTGGTCAACCATCGCTTCGACCTGAGCGTCATCCGAGACGTCGCAATCGGATCGCAAGTGCCTTGTGGCCTTGTGCGGTCAGTTCCTCGGCTGCAGCACGCGCTGACTTCTCATTCCAGTCCGCCAACACCACTGAGGCGCCTGATTCAGCAAAAGCCTTTGCTGTGGCGAAGCCCAGTCCGGATGCTGCGCCTGTAACTAGTGCAACTTTGTTTTCAAAAGATATGTTCATAAATAGGTCCTGGCTGTAGTTCGCACTCGTTGTTCCCCTAACAAGAGTTGCCCCTCCCGATTTCCCTCGACTCTCAGCGACGCTCATTGCCTCAATGTATTGTGGATACGTAGCGCCTTGCATGCGATCTTTGAAGCGGCGCTTGAGCACAGTGATTTGCCGAGGCCTAGTAACGCTCCCAGACAACTTTCCAGTGTTCATCCGGGCGAGTCGACTTCACGATGAGCTGTTTGCCCGAGAACTCAAATGCGCGCGGCAAGTCTTTGCCGATCAGTGTCCGCACCAGTGCGCCCTCGACGCGATAGGTAAATGTATGAGCGTCGTTGATCTCGTAGGTGCCAAACGAGGCTTCATACCCGCCTTGCGAATATTGCTCAGGCCCAACAGAGGCTTGTGCCGGCGGAGTGCGATCCATGACCTGGACCGACATGTGGCCGTCGCGGGTGAAGACGAGGAGTCCGGTAGAGTCAGACTTGTGAATCTTCCCGTCTGGGCTTTCCTTTTCGAGAGAAGCCAGCCGCCACGCTCCGACGAAGCGTTCCTGAATGCTGTCGCTTCCGTCTCGACCCTGGCTAGATAACGTCGTGGTCGTGATGCTGATGAGAAAAACCACCAAACCGAGCGAAAGCAGTTTTTTCATGTGGGGTTCCTCATTAACTCAGCCATCTCTTTGTGGTTAGTTTGCTGGTTCGGATGCGGCGCGCCCGCAGAAATATCGTTTCCCCAACCGCTCACGCTGTTTGGTCAACCACCTTCATTTGTTCTTCATTCATCCGGCCACCGTGCACTTTGATTTTAGAGACAGCGGCTGTCGATCTCACGAAGATCCGCAGGCGTCAGCTGAACATTGATTGCTCCTAAGTTCTCGTTTAGGTGATCGATATTGCGTGTGCCGGGAATCGGAACAATGAATGGCTTTTGCGCCAGCAACCAAGCCAGCGAAATTTGAGCCGGCGTTGCATTTTTCTTCTCAGCAAACCGTCTGATCAAATCAACCATCGGCATATTTGCTGCTATGTTTTCAGGAGAAAAGCGGGGGAACGCCAGATCGCATGTCCATTTTCGGGTCGAACTTCGTTCGAGCATCTATTTTCCCAGTGAGATACCCTTGTCCGACCGGGCCCCACGGGACGAAGCCGATTCCTAGCTCCTCACAAGTCGCGAGCACGCCGTTGTTTTCCACGTCTCTTTGCATTAGCGAATATTCAGTCTGAACCGCGGTCACCGGTTGAACCGCATGCGCTCGGCGGATTGTTTTTGCACTCGCCTCAGAGAGGCCGAAGTGCAAGACTTTTCCCGCTTTGATCAGATCTTTAATGGCACCAGCTACGTCTTCGATTGGCACTTTTGGATCGACCCGGTGCTGGTAATAGAGATCGATGTGGTCGGTTCTGAGGCGCTTCAGTGATTCCTCAACCACTTTCCTGATGTGCTTTGGTTGACTATTAAGAGGCCGCCATTTTCGTTGTCGAAGCCAAATTTGGTTGCGATAGCGACTTTGTCGCGAATCGGTGCGAGCGCTTCTCCGACAAGCTCTTCGTTTGTGTAGGGACCGTAAACTTCGGCTGTATCAAAGAACGTGACGCCTTTTTCATGGGCTGCACGAATGACCTCAATGCCTTTGTTTCTGTCTGCGGCGGGTCCGTAATTGGCGCTGATACTCATGCAGCCAAATCCCATTTCTGAGACTTCTAATTTTCCGAGTTTTCGTGTTTTCACTTTGTTTTTCCTCGATTTCTCATCACTAATCTAAGGCCAGAATGCAAACTCGCGTGGTGCTGGTGGATGGCGCCGGGCAGCGGAGTAAGCTTTGGTATTGCACCTTAACTTACCTTTCAGCGGCCCACCAATTTCTGCAGCTCTTCCGGGTAGCGAGCGCCTTGCACCGGGATCTTTGAGGCTGCGGTCTCCAGTTCGCGGAGTTCGTCGGGTGAAAGTTCGACGTTAGCGGCTCCGAGATTTTCTTCGAGCCGATGCAGCTTGGTCGTGCCTGGGATTGGAACGATCCACGGTTTCTGCGCAAGCAGCCAGGCGAGCGCGATCTGCGCCGGTGTGCTTTCTTCTGTTGCGCGAATCTGCCAATCAGATCGACTAACGCCTGATTCGCTTTCCGGTTCTCTGGCGTAAAGCGAGGGACAATGTTGCGGAAATCGTTTTTGTCGAACTTCGTATCCTCGCTGATTTTTCCCGTAAGGAAGCCTTTGCCCAGAGGACTGAATGGAACGAACCCGATCCCGAGTTCTTCGAGTGTCGGAATCACTTCCGCTTCAGGCTCTCTCCACCAGAGCGAATATTCGCTTTGGAGTGCAGTGACAGGCTGAACTGCGTGGGCGCGGCGGATGGTCTGCACACCTGCTTCCGAAAGGCCGAAGTGCTTCACCTTGCCTTGCTGAATCAGTTCCTTCACGGCTCCGGCGACGTCTTCGATCGGCACGTTCGGAGTCGACGCGATGCTGATAGAACAAGTCGATGACATCGGTCTTGAGCCGTTTGAGCGAGGCCTCGGCGACCTCCTTGATGTGCTCCGGCCGGCTGTCCAGCCCGGCCTGTTTCGTTGGTGTCCGGATCAAACTTGAACCCGAACTTGGTGGCGATTGCCACTTTCTCGCGGAACGGAGCGAGGGCCTCGCCCACGAGCTCCTCGTTCGTGAACGGGCCGTAGACTTCGGCGGTGTCGAAGAAGGTGATGCCACGTTCGACGGCTGCCCGGATGACCGAGATCATCTCCTGCTTGTCTCCTGCCGGGCCGTAGCCAAAGCTCATTCCCATGCAGCCTAAGCCGAGAGCCGAAACTTCCAAATTGCTTTTTCCGAGTTTGCGTTTTTGCATTGTCTCTCCCTGCGCGCTGCGAAATTCCGCTTAAGCCACAGCAGCGCAAATACAAGCATAGTTTCCGGAACCCTTGCTCGCTTGCCTATTTCAATGAAGTTCTTGCCAGATTCTACGGGATTTACCAGGCAGCTCATCGCGTTCCGAAGATTCCGGCTTACGTTCGCTTGCGCACAGCGCTATAATATGACCATGCGTCGTTGGCTGGCAGTTGCGGCCTTGGGCGCGGCTTTCCTCACGCTCCCGGCGTGGGGACAACGTCGCGGTGGAGCCTCCGGAGGCTTCGGAGGACATGCCGGATTTTCTGGCGGCCATGCCATGGTCGGCGGCCGCGGCCCAACGATGAGCGCACACGGCTTTCCCGGCGTCCAGCGTGGCGGCGTCAATTTCGTGATGGGCGGTTTTGGTTCCCGGGGTTTCGGTTACCGTCGTGGCCGCTTCTCCCGTGGCTGGCCCTACGGCGGGTATTACGGCTATCCATATTACGGCTGGGATTACGGGGACGATTCTTATTCCTCGGATTCTTATCAGAACTATCCCGTCTACGATTCGAACGCTTACGCTGAAAACGACCGGCAGCAGGCAACAATTGATCGTCTCGAAGGTGAAGTCGATCGCTTGCGCCAGGAGCGAGAGGCGCGGCAAGCCCAGACATCGAATGCGACGACACCAAAGACAGTCTCACCTCCGACCGAGTTGGTGTTCCGCGACAAGCACACCGAGGAAGTCCAGAACTACGCCATTGTTGGCCAGACATTTTGGATACTGAATGCCGAGAAGGCGAGGAAGATTCCGATCGCGCAGCTCGATATCCCGGCCACGCAAAAAGCGAATGAAGACCGTGGCGTGGACTTTCAGTTACCGGAATGATCCGCAGAGGCGTAGCTAGCTACGTCTCCACACAGTCTGTGGATAACTTGCTCGGTAGCGGCGCAGGTTTCCCCGTTAGAATGGCCCCCAAGTACAATCGATAAGAGCCCCATGTCCCAATTCGTTCATCTTCATCTCCACACTGATTATTCGATGCTCGACGGCGCCTGCGACGTGGACAAACTCTGCGAGCGCGCGAAAGAGCTAGGCATGCCTGCGGTTGCCATGACCGACCACGGCAACATTTTTGGTGCCGTGCATTTTGTGAATGCGGCCAAGCAAGCGGGCATCAAGCCAATCATTGGCTGCGAGCTTTATATCTGCAAGAAGGACGATCACAATATCGAACGCACTCCGCCCGACGGCGACACTTATAACCATCTGCTGGTGCTGGCGGAAAACGAAGAAGGCTATCGCAATCTGGTAAAGATTACGTCGGAAGCTTCGCTGCATGGCTTTTATTACAAACCGCGCGTGAGCAAGAAGTTTCTCGCGGAACATTCGAAGGGATTGATCGGACTGTCGGGCTGCCTCAAGGGCGAAGTGGCGGAACGGCTGATGGAGGAGAAATACGAAGCGGCGCGGGATGCGGCCGTGTTTTATCGCGACATCTTCGGCAAAGATAATTTCTTTCTGGAGATTCAGGATCAGGGCTTGGAGATGGAACACCGCATCCATTCGAATTTGTTTCGATTGGAGAAGGAACTCGGTCTGCCGATGGTGGCCACCAACGACAGCCATTACCTCTGCGAAGACGATGCCCATGCGCAAGACGTGATGCTCTGCATTCAGACTGGCAAGTCCATCCAAGACACCAATCGGATGAAGTTCCAGGGCACCGACTTTTACGTCAAAAGCCACGACGAAATGTTTCGCGTGTTCAAGGATGCGCCCGACGTGCTTTCACGCACTCTGGCCATTGCCGAGCGCTGCAGCACGCGACTGGAGAAAGGTCAGCAATCCCTTTCCCCATTTCGATGTGCCCGCGGGATATACGTTGGACAGTTACTTTGAACACGTGACACGGGAAGGCTTCGCGCGACGCCTGGAAGTGCTTCGAAACCTGCAGGCGCAGGGACGAGTCAAGCACAGCATCGCGGAATACGAACAGCGCCTGGCGCGGGAACTCGCCATCATTCAGCAAATGCAGTTCTCGGGGTATTTCCTGATTGTTTGGGATTTCATTCGCTACGCCAAGGAGAACAATATTCCGGTGGGGCCAGGTCGTGGATCGGCGGCGGGATCGCTGGTGTCGTATTCTATGAACATCACAGATCTTGATCCGCTGCAGCACGAGCTGTTCTTTGAGCGCTTCCTCAATCCTGAACGCATTTCGATGCCCGACATCGACATCGACTTCTGCATGAACCGTCGCGACGAGGTGATTGATTACGTCACCCGAAAATACGGCCGCGAGAACGTAGCACAGATCATTACTTTTGGAACCATGGCGGCGAAGGCTGCGATTAAAGATGTCGGTCGCGCCATGGATATTCCCTACACCGACGTGGACCGCATTGCCAAGATGGTTCCGACGACGCTCAACATCAAACTGGAGCAGGCGATTAAAGATTCTCCGGCGCTGCAGCAGGCTTACGAGAGTGAACCGCAAGTGCGCCAGTTGCTCGACACCGCGCGCAAGCTGGAAGGCTTGGTGCGAAACGCGGGCGTTCATGCTGCCGGCGTGGTGATTTCTCCGCGTCCCCTGACTGATCTCGTCCCGCTATTCAAGACCAAGAACGACGAAATCGTTACCGCCTTCGACATGGTCGCCATCGAGAAAATGGGCTTGTTGAAGATGGATTTCCTCGGGCTGACCACCCTCACTATTCTCGATGACACACTAAAGCTGATCGAGCAGACGCGCAACCAGAAGATTACCCTGCATGAAATTCCGCTCGAGGATAATAAAACCTACGAAAGTGTTTTCCACAAGGGGCTGACGTCCGGTATTTTCCAGTTTGAATCGCATGGCATGCGCGACGTGTTGCGGCGCTACCAGCCGAATTCGATCGACGACCTCACCGCGCTCAACGCACTTTACCGTCCGGGCCCGATCCAGGGCGGCATGATCGACCATTTCATTGATCGCAAACACGGGCGCAAGAGCATCGAGTACGAACTGTCGGAATTAAAGGAGATTCTCGAAGGCACCTGGGGCGTGATCGTCTATCAGGAGCAAGTGATGCAGATCGCCAATCGGCTGGCGGGCTACTCACTAGGTGAGGCCGATTTGCTGCGGCGCGCCATGGGCAAGAAAAAGCCGGAAGAGATGGCCAAGCAGCGCGAGCGCTTTGTCGAAGGAGCGGTGAAGGCCGGCTATCCGTCGAAGAAGATTGAGAAGATTTTCGATCTGCTGGCAAAGTTTGCGGAGTATGGATTTCCCAAAGCGCATTCTGCGGCCTATGCGCTCTTGGCCTATCACACGGCGTATTTGAAGACGCATTATGCGGTCGAGTTTATGGCGGCGCTGCTGACTTCGGTTACCGGCAATACCGATGACGTCGTGAAATACATTAACGAATGTCGTGAAATGGGAATTGCCGTCGAACCGCCAGACATCAATGTGAGCGACGCGAACTTTACGCCGCATGGCAGTGCGATTCGCTTTGGCCTGGCGGCGGTGAAGAACGTCGGCCACAACGCCATCCAATCGATCGTGGCTGGACGCAAAGAATTAGGGCGTTATCATTCGATTTATGAATTTTGTGAGAAGGTGGATTTACGGCTGTTAAACAAACGCGTTTTGGAGTCTCTGATCAAGAGCGGCGCCATGGATTCGCTCGGAAGGCGCGGCCAGTTGATGGCTGTTCTCGACAAGGCCATGGATCGGGCCCTGAAGACGCAGCGCGACGCGGAGTCCGGTCAGCATGGCTTATTCGGCGTGTTCGCGCAGGATGAAGTTCCAGTCAACAATGACAAGTTACCCGATACGCCGGACTGGGACGAGCATACACGGTTGGCCGCCGAGAAAGAAATTCTCGGATTCTTCATCACTGGCCATCCACTCGAAAAGTACAAAGACAAATTGGAAGATCTGCGCGCTTTGAGCACCGCAGACATCGCGGGCATCAAGGCTTCCACGGGGAAGGATGAGAACATCTGCACGGCCGGCATCATTACGAACCTGCGCGTTCTGAAATCGAAGAAGGGAGACTTTTACGCCCAAGGCGCGCTCGAAGATATGTTGGGCTCGGTGGAAATGATCGTGTTCCCGGAAGCCTACCGGAAGCTGCAGGATAAAGTGAAACTCGAAGTCCCGGTGCTGGTGCGCGGCGGCTTGCGGGTTGAAGAGGGCGTGAATCCGAAACTCACCGCGAACGATATCATTCCGCTCGAAGATGCCAAGGTTCCCGTTGCCGCGCTCGCTGCGCATCCGCGTTCCGGTGGAAACGGCGAATGAGTCCGTGGTCGACGAATTGCACGCGCTTTGTGCGCTGCGCAAAGGCGAGGCGAAAGTGTTGTTCGACGTGGAACGCCAGGGCGATTTCATGGTGGTGATGGAGGCGGAGGGCTATAATGTCCATCCAGACCGCAATTTTGTGGCCCGGGTGGAAGAATTGTGCGGCCGCGGCGCGGTGCGAGTCATTGATTGAGATGTTTCTGTAGAAACATAGCTGGCTATGTTTCTACAAATGGACTGAGACGTGCGGCGGATGAGACCAATTCCAAGGAGTGCTGATTTGCAATCGGCTTCGGCTCCGGCTACAAACGCGTTGCTGGTCGTGACGGGCACGGAGTTTCTTCTTTCGATGGTGGAGGCCCGCTGGGCCTCGCGGAACGGTGATGGCAGGAAGATGGAATCGCAACTGAGAGCGCAGCAAGAGTTGGGAAGAATCGAGTCGCAACTGGAACGCCTGCAATCGTTGCCGGGGCAGGACGAGGACATCCGCGGCCAGATCCAGCAGCTTCATGATCGTATTCAGTCCTTGCAAGCTCAGGTCTCGGCGCATTTCAGTGCGTGGCAGAAAGCGGAGTTGGCGAGGAATCCGCAGCGTCCGCTGATGCTGGAGTACGTCGACCGAATCTTCACCAATTGGAGCGAGATTCATGGCGATCGCGGTTTCGCCGACGATCACGCTTTGGTTTGTGGCATGGCGCGTTTTCACGGCCACGAAGTCATCGTGCTCGGCCATCAGAAGGGCCGCGATACCAAGCAGAATGTTTACCGCAACTGGGGCATGACCAATCCCGAGGGCTACCGCAAGGCCCTGCGGGTGATGAAGATTGCTGAGAAGTTCAGGCGTCCGGTCTTCACGTTTGTGGATACGGTTGGTGCATACCCAGGTCTAAGCGCCGAAGAACACGGCCAGGCCGAAGCCATTGCGCGAAATCTGCGCGAGATGGCGCGTCTGCAAGTTCCAATTATTACGACCATCACGGGGGAAGGTGGCAGCGGAGGCGCGCTCGCGATCGCAGTCGCCGATCGCGTCTTAATGATGGAGAACGCGATCTATTCCGTAATCTCCCCCGAGTCCTGCGCCGCAATTATGTGGCGCGATGCTTCGAAGAAGGAGCTTGCCGCGCAGGCGCTTCGCATTACGGCCTCGGACTTGGCCGAATTCGGCTGCATTGACGGAATCGTGCCTGAACCCAAGGAAGGCGCGCACACCGATCACGAAGCCGCCGCAGCTTTGTTGGATGCGACACTACAGAAACATTTCAGCGAACTGACAAAAATGTCCGCCCAGGAATTGGTCGCATCACGATATAATAAATTCCGCAAGATGGCGCAGTTCCTGCGCGTGGAGTAAACGGAATCTGCTGTTTCCTAGGCAGATACTTTCGTTCCCGAATTCGCTTGTTCACGCCTGTTCCCAACCATCATCGTGCCGTATAATTGAGGGTTCGCCTCACTACTCCACAAAACCCGCCGAGCGGGCGAAAACTCGCTCCAGTCAAGGAAGGATGAAGGAATGGCCACCACGGATGTAGCGCTCCACGAAGCCTCTGGACGACTGGAGCCGAAGCGCGTCGTCAACAATATGAGCATTCAGGTTGCGACCGTGAATGGGTCAGGTTCGCAAAGCTCGAACACCGTGCTTCTGCGCAGCATTTTTCAGATGGGTGTCCCGGTTTCCGGCAAGAACTTGTTTCCGTCCAACATCGCAGGGCTGCCGACGTGGTACACCATTCGCGCCAACAAAGACGGTTACATTGCGCGCAAGAAAGAAATCGACTTTGTCATTGCCATGAACGCCGAAACCGCGCAGGAAGATGTGATGTCATTGGCGCCGGGCGCGGCAGTGCTTTACGACGAACCTCTGAAGTTGAATGCGCTTCGCAATGATCTGATTTTTTATCCCGTTCCTTACGACAAACTGGTTGCACCGGTCTGTCCCGAAGCCAAGCTGCGCAAACTGGTCAAGAACATGATTTACGTTGGAGTCGCGGCGCAATTGCTCGGAATCGACATGGCCGAAGTTGAAAAGGCTTTGCGTAAGCAATTTGCCACCAAGGTAAAAGCGGCCAATTTAAATTTGGCTGCGGTCCGGGCCGGATTCGAATATGCTGCGGCCAGTCTGACCAAGCAAGATCCCTACTTCATTCAGCGCATGGATAAGACCCAGGGAATGATCATTATCGATGGCAACTCCGCGGCCGCGCTGGGCTGTATGTTTGCCGGAGTCACCGTCGTCACTTGGTATCCCATCACGCCGTCTTCGTCGTTGGTCGAGACTTTGATCGATTACATGAAAGAGTACCGGATTGGCCCCGACGGCAAGGCGACGTTTGCCATCGTGCAAGCGGAGGACGAACTTGCCGCGATTGGCATGGTCCTCGGCGCAGGCTGGGCGGGCGCCCGCTCGATGACGGCGACCGCCGGACCTGGCATCTCTCTGATGGCCGAGTTCGCCGGCCTTTCCTACTACGCGGAAGTTCCGGGGGTTGTCTGGGACATCCAGCGCGTCGGTCCGTCCACCGGTTTACCCACGCGCACTTCGCAGGGCGACATTCTCTCGACGGCTTTCCTTTCGCACGGTGATACCAAAAACATCCTGCTTTTTCCTTGTTCCGTGGCCGAGTGTTTCAGCATGGCGCAAGACGCCTTTAATCTCGCCGAACAATTCCAGACTTTGGTTTTTGTGATGTCAGATCTGGATCTGGGGATGAATAATTGGATGTCCGATCCGTTCGAATATCCCAAAGCGCCAATCGACCGCGGCAAGGTGCTGACAAAAGAAGATCTTGACCGGATGGGAGGATTCGCTCGCTACAAAGACGTCGACAACGACGGCATTGGCTACCGCACGCTGCCGGGCACGGAGCATCCGGCGGCTGCGTACTTCACGCGCGGTACTGGCCACAATGAAAAATCAGGGTACAGCGAACGCCCAGACGACTTCGAAAAGAACATGGAGCGCATCAATAAGAAGTTCGAGACCGCGCGAGCCTTTGTGCCGCGCCCCGAACTGATGACTGGAAAATCCAAAGCCAAAATCGGAATCATCGCCTACGGCACTTCGCACTGGGGCATTATCGAAGCACGCGACCAGTTGCGTGATGAATACAATATCGAAACCGATTATCTCCGCTTGAAAGCGTATCCGTTCTCGCGCGAGGTTCACGAATTCATCGAGCAACATGAGCGAGTGTACGTGGTCGAACAAAACCGGGATGCCCAGATGCTCAGCTTGATCAAGCTGGACATAAAGCCAGAGCTGGTCACGCGGCTCCGCAGCATTGCGCACATTCACGGGCTGCCGTTGGACGCGCGCTCGGTAACCGACGAACTCATCAGCATGGAGGGAAAATAACATGGCGACCACGACGACCCCCACACCTGCACCGAAAATCAATCGCATCGGGCTGACGGTTCTTGACTATCGCGGAGGCAAGACTACGCTTTGCGCGGGCTGCGGCCACAACGCGATTTCCGAGCGCATCATCGATGCCATGTATGAAATGGGCGTGCAGCCCGAACGCGTCATCAAGCCCAGCGGCATTGGATGCTCCTCCAAGAGTCCGGCATATTTCATGAGTCGCTCCCACAGCTTCAACGCGGTCCACGGGCGCATGCCTTCGGTCGCAACCGGCGCGATGCTGGCGAACCACAAGCTAATCGCCCTCGGTGTCAGTGGCGATGGCGACACTGCTTCGATCGGCATCGGACAGTTTGTCCACCTGATGCGGCGCAATCTGCCGATCATTTACATCATCGAAGACAACGGTGTGTACGGCCTTACCAAGGGCCAGTTCTCAGCCACCGCCGATCTGGGCTCCAAGTTGAAGAGTGGCGTACTCAATGATCTTCCGCCGATCGATACCTGTGCTATGGCGATTACGCTGGGCGCGACCCTCGTCGGGCGTTCATTCTCCGGCGACAAGCGCCAACTGCACAGCCTGTTGAAAGCGGCGATAGCTCACAAGGGCACGGTCATGCTCGACGTAGTGTCGCCTTGCGTTACATTCAACGATCACGAGGGTTCGACGAAATCCTACAAATACATGAAAGACCACGAAGAACCTCTTCAAGAACTCAGTTTTGTTCCTGCATTCGAGGAGATTAACGTGGAGTACGACGCCGGCACTACCGTCGAAGTCACCATGCATGACGGATCGCGGCTGCGCCTGAGCAAGCTCGAAGAGGAATACGATGCGACGAACCGCATCAAGGCCATCAGCCGCTTGCACGAGGCTCACGAAAAGGGCGAGGTGCTGACTGGGTTGTTTTACGTAAATCCCGACGCGCCTAGTTTTATCGAAATGCTCAACGTGACCGACGAACCCTTGGCGACGCTGCCTGAATCGGTAACACGTCCGGGAAGGGAAGCGCTCGCTCAGGTCATGGAAGAGTTGCGATAAGAGCAGCAACAAAAGAAAGCATTCGTCACCCCGAGCAACGCGAGGGATTCTCGATTCTTGCCTGCCCACCCTTGGTGCCGGCACGGGGAAACGTCCAGATCCTTCACTTCGTTCGGAATAAGATGCAACGCGACTAATCGTTACGGCAAGTTCACGCCTTGGGGCTGATCTCGGTTCCGAACGAGTATTCATTCAGCGGGCCGAAGCGTTTCTTTTCCGCATACAAACGCCAGCGCCGCCATACGATACGCAAGCTCGCCATCACGGGAATAGAAAGATATACCCCGAGCACTCCCGCAATTTCGGCGCCAGCCAATACGCCGAAGATTGCGGCCAAGGGATGGAGTTCCATGCTTTGCCCCATGATGCGAGGGGAAACCACATAATCCTGAACCAGGCGCCAGGCGATCAGGAAACAGAGCAGGGTTAGCCAGTGCGGATAGCTCATGAGCAGCGCGACCGCTAGAATAACCACGCCTGCTACCAGCGGTCCGACCACCGGGATGAACTCCATCATGCCGCCTGCGGTACCCAACACCAGCGCGTAGGGTACCCGCGTTACTTCCATAAAAGATATGTAAACCACCAGGGACAACGCCGCCAGTTCAAGTTGGGCACGGATAAACTGCGCCAGCATCTGGTTCAGGTCGGTGAGTACATCCTGAAGAAACTCGCGTTGCGGTCTGCTTTGCACCAGCGACAATCCGACATCGCTAAACCCGCGGCCGTCCTTAAGAAAGAATATCGCCAGGATAGGCACCACGATCAGGAGCCAGGCTTGCTTCGCCACTTCGGCGGCGCGAAGTCCAACCTGTTGCGCCACGTCGACTAAACGAGGATCGGACAGAACCTTCTGCAATAGCTGAGTTGTTTCACCGCTCCAACCTCGTTCTTTGCCGATGGCGTGCGCCAGGTCCCCGGTGTTGACCCGCTCCGTCAGCGACGGCCACGCCTCGCCCAGCCGACGTGCCTCGCGCAAGGTCCGCGGCCCCACGAAGAAGAAGAGCGTACCCAGCAAGATAACAAACAGCAGATAGATTAATGCGATGGCACGTCCACGGTGGCGTGTCCACTTCTGTATGCGGGACACTGCCGGATCCATGAGATACGCAAAGAAAATTGCGAAGAGGAAGGCAATCAGGGTGCGACGCGCAATGTATAAAAACCCCAGTGCCAACGCAAAGAACAGCGTCGTCGCCAGTACGCGTACCGTGCGTGAATCAATCAAGGCCAATGTCGACCTAGTCTCGAACCACTTCCGTGTTCTCGCTTTCGATCAGAATTCGCTGCAGCTTAAACTGGTCGTCGAACCAAAGCGCCCAATTGCCCGACTCGCCATTCAGGTCCAACCGGTTCAGTTCGTGCTCGACTCCCCGGATGGTTACCTTTTCTTTGCCGGCAAACGCAATCGTTACCGAAACCGAAGAACGCGCGTGCGCATTCAGCGCACCGAATGGCACCCGCTGTTTCAGCGGACACTGAAGCGCGCCATTCTCCTGTTTGCAGCTGGTGGCCAGGTATTTCCAAGCCAGGACTTCCCGTTGTATGAAGAAGTAATCATCCAGCAGACTGCTGGTCGCGGGCAGCATAAAAGGCTGCTCCTGTTCCTTGGCTTGCGGACCGCTCTTGAACCGCTCGATGAGGAAATCCTGGCTGGTCACAACCACGGCCTGCGATTGTCCCGGACTCAGTTCCTTCCATTCGTACTTTCGCAGTTCGCCGCCGGGACCCATTTCCCATTCGGAGGTCTGTTCAGCTTTGTCGGCTCCCGCCTCACTCTTGAACCGCGAAATTACCGAGCTCCCACTGGCGCTTTGATGGATAGAGAAGGTTTCGGTGCCCACGCGTTGCCCATGCATGAAGACGCCGAATGATCCGGAATCTACCATTTGAGTAGGTACTGGCGCAGGCTTGTCATCCTTCTTATCCGCCGCCGCGGTGCAGGCCGCCAGCAGACAAAGCGCACCTAACGCTAATATCTTTCCGAGCGCCAGGTTATTCTTCAAAACTCGCCTTCTCACTCCAGACCAAGACTGCATGCCACCTCCGCCGCGATTCTTTCCACGTCCTTGCCACTGGTTTCAATGCGAAAGGCCGCTTTCATGTATGATCTTCGCCGCTTGTCATACAGCTCCTTAAATTGTTTAAGGTCTTGTCGCAGCGGACGCAGATTCGGCCCTTCCTCACATCGCCGCAGCAATTCCTCCACCGGTGCATCCAGGAAAACCGAATGCACCTTTGCTTTTGCAATCAGGGCGGCGTTCACCGGTTGAACGAAGGCTCCTCCGCCCAATGCCACCACGCGCAACGAGGAACTGATCTCGGCCAGCAATTCGCGCAAGGCTGCCGTTTCGACTTTGCGGAATTCCGCTTCTCCGGACTCTCGAAAAATCTGCTCGATGGTCTTTCCCTCTCGAAGCTGGATCCGGTCGTCCAAATCTTCAAACGGCAAACTTAACCGGCGGCTCAAAGCCCGGCCCACGGTGGTCTTGCCGGCACCCATGAAGCCCACGAGAAACACCGCTCGTCCACGGACTCCATCTTGCGCAATCCGGCTGGCCGCGGCACGCGAACCGGGCCTGATCTTTGTGGCTCCCGATTTACTGAAACGGTTCTGCACCCGCCCAGTCCGATGATTCAGCTTTGATTGTTCAACGTTTCTTGAGGTGAATTTTACCACTGAAGGAGAGCAACTTAACCGAGGATGCCGCCTCGCCCATCGTACCTGCGAAGGCACTCCCGGCGCGGGGAACGAAGGAGGTGTGTTCGGGCTGCAAAGGGAAATCCTTCTCGACCATTCCCTGGACCGAGCGAGCTACCACTTCGATCGAAGCGTAAGCAGGCGCAATTGCCTCGATGTCGCCGCTGTGGGTCGTCAAGGAGTAGTCGCCCCCGTCGCCAAAATCGCCGTCATAGTGGATCTTACCGCTGCTGGAATTGACGTGGACCAATGAACCGTTTACCGCATTCAGCGCAACATCTCCGCCCACCGAAGTGATTTCCACCAGTCCATCGCTGACATTCGTCACGGTGACCGGGCCGTTCAACGTTTTAATGTGAATATGTCCGGCACTCACGTCGCGCACGTCCACACTGGCAGTGCTACCTTCCACCATTATGTCGCCATGAAGTTTCTCGACGCGCAAAGGGCCGGTCGTCGAATGCAACGTCACGCTCGCATCCGCAGGCACGAGAACTTCATAATCGACGCGTCCGGTCTCGGTGTCTGCTCCCTCGAGAAGATGGGAAAACACCGTGACCCGGCGCCGGCTCTTGCTCTGATCAACTTCGACTTTGCTCGAGTACAACACTGCCGTAATTGCAACCACTTTGCCCGGACCGGGCTTGACTGAGATGCCTCCGTACTGGTTGACGATGGAAACACTGGCGCGCCGGCCGACTTTGAAATGCATTTCCTGGCGTGTACTCTCGGCCGCTGCCAACGCGGTCAGCACAAGGACGGTTACGACGGCATAGGATGTGGCGCGTTGCATAATCAACATCTCCCCAATGCCAACGGGCACTGCCCGCGGCCCCGACACACGGCTATTCTACTATGGCAGAGAACGATCCAGGGCCATCTCATAGACCATGGCCTTCTGCTCGTATGCATTCCTCAGATATTGTTGTGCCACTTCGTCGTTCGGGTCGCTGTGCGCCGATTGCTCCGCGTCCCGAATATAAGCGTTCACCGAGCGCAGATCCGCCTCATAAGTAGCTCGCATGGAGGGCGATCGCTCGGAAACAGTCTTGAGCAATTGCAGATCTTCACCGCCCATCACATCGGTGGGCTGCAGATTCGCGGTTACGACGCCAGCGGGCGGCGACGGTTGTTGCGCCGTCTGCGGCTGGCCCGTGCCCCGTTGATAGATCAACGCTCCAAAGACAATCAAGAGCGTTGCCGCCAACGGTACCAGCCATCGCAATCGCCAACCCAGCATGGGCGCTGGAGTTTGCAGGTGCTGCAACTGAGGTTGACGGATCAGCCCTTCTTGCCGTAGCGCGACCTCGATCGAGTTCCAGACCCATGGGCTGGGATCCTCGGAACCCTTTAAAAACCGTGCTTCTTTTGAAATAGCGTTCAGATCGGCTACCAGATCCGAACATGCGCAGCAGGACCTTAAATGTTCTTCCTGCTCAATTCCGTGCCCGCTCCCAAGCTCTGGCAGGACCCGTTTAAACTCTTCACAGGTCATACAAACCTCTCCCCGATGCCTCTGTACGATAAGTTCCTCACGGCTTTGTGGCCTTTTCAGCTCTGCTCGTCTTGAGGATCTCTCGTAACTTCATCCGCGCTTTGTGTAATTGTGACTTGCTATTACCGATCGAACATCCCACCATCTCGGCAATCTCATTGTGCTCGTAACCTTCGACGTCATGCAGCAAAAAAATCATTCTATAGCCCGGAGGCAGGGACGCGATCGATCGTTGCAACTGCATCCGGTCGATCGATCCCGCCAATCGCGGGTCGTCCGCGCCCGGCTCTTTCCTGGGCGCTTCTTCCTCCGTCTCGATGTTCTCCTCGAGCGGAACTACCGGCAGGCCCTTCTTGCGCAACTGCATCAGGACGACGTTTACCGCCATGCGATGCAACCAAGTCGAAAAAGCAGACTCGCCGCGAAAGGTTCCAATCTTGCGGAACAACTGCAGGAACGCTTCCTGGGTCAGATCCTCGGCTGCTGCCGTATTCGCCGTCATGCGAAGGCATAGGGAGTACACTCGCCGCTTATGCAGGTTATACAGCGCCTCAAAGGCTTCTGCATCTCCCTGCTTCGCCCGCTCGATCGCCTCTGCTTCGGAAAGCCTAGCGCCCTGCTGTTTTTTCGCGTCCGTCAAGTCGTCTTTTCCGGCCGCACTCAGTCTGATGCGGCGTAAGTATCTTTTCGTTGTACTGCTTGCAGGTACTAACTCAGGTCCTTCAGCAGCGCAACCGGTTGCATCCCATGGGCTTGCCGGTAGCAGCAAGTTTCCGTGTGACCTGGGTCACCTGTTCAAGATACCTATTTAACCCCGGTGAACCCGTCTTGATGTCATCCCCGGTTCATTTAATTGTCTTTATAGATTCAGTCTTCGGGGGAAAAGACCCAAGAACCGCTGGAACCCATCCCGCATCAACCTTAGGCTTTGACGTATCAGGCTATGGTTTTAGACATATCGCAAGCCTTAACCCGCCGCCGACTTCGTAGTGATGGTCTCCAATCCGTGACCATGAGGCCCGGTCTCCCGTTCATGCAGCAGGAACGCGAAGAACACCCCGAGGAAGCCCAGAATCGAGAAAATCCACATTCCCAGATGATATCCCGCAGGGTTTTCCGCGCTGGCATGGCCAAAATCGTTGGCCCAGCCAATCACCAGATTGAACAGGAACAATCCAATATTCTGGATCATAGTCATCAACCCATAGGCCGTGCCCAGCTTCGACTGGTCAACAATATAAGCGACCGACGGCCACATCACCGCCGGAATCAGCGAAAATGCCACTCCCATCATTGCCATGGGCACATACAGGTTGATCTGGGTGTAGCCCATCATCAAGTAAACCGGAATCAGCAGCAGGGAACCCAGCATCATCAGGATCGCCCGCTTGCCCACCCGATCGACCATCAGGCCAAACAAGGGCGTGGCCACCATCGCAAACAGGGTCAGCGTGCTCGACAGGAACCCGCCGAACTCCCGCGAGGTCCCATGCGCTTCCATAAAGAATTTGACCGCAAAGGTCTGGAAAGGGAAGATGGCCGAGTAGAACGTGACGCACAGGGCGACGATATACCAATAGCTCACCCCGAACTTGAACAAATCGCGCGAAAACCACTTTGTCGGTTGAGACTTTCCCCAGGCTGATAAATCTTCTCCGCATGCACTTCCATGATCCAGTAAATCACCGCGCCCAATCACGCACAGGCTCGACACGGCGAATGAGATCAGAAACGGCCAGCGCCAGTTCGCATAGGCCGCACCGCGCCCAGGTGGGGGAATTCAGCGCGGCAAACGAACCCAGCCGGCAGATCGTCAGGTTGATGCCAAAAGCAAAGCTCAATTCTTTCCCTTTGAACCACCGCGCCAGCGCCGCCGTGACCGCCACGATCAGCGATTCCGCACCCATGCCAAAAATCAGCCGCCCCGTCGCCATCAGCCAAAGATGTCCCGATGCAACCGTGATTGCGGGTCCAATAAAACAAAGCACCGCAAAGATCATCAGCGACCTTCGCAACCCGATCCGGTCAATCAGAACCCCGCCGATGACCACGGTGAAGATGTTGGGGAAACTGTAAATCGCCTGCAGCAGCCCAATGTTCGAATCCGTAAAGCCCAGCTGCTGCTTGAGCACGTCCGCCAGAGGACTCAACGCGTCATAAACGTAATAATTGCCGAACATCGCGATGCTGACAAAAATGAGCACCATCCACCGGTAGAACCGGGAAGGCTCGGGGCGCACCGACTCAGCCATCAACTCTCCTTTGTTAAGCCGACCAACAAGAACCCAAGACGATAGCAGAAGCCAACCAACTTCGCACCCCACTGTCACAAGTGTAGACGCGAGCGTCCTCGCCCGTGTAGTCACGTGTGGCGCGGGCGCCCTCGCCCGCGAGACAGCCGTACCCGCGCAGGCTCGTCCGGGCAGACAGCGAAGCTCGGATGGATGCAAGCTATACTCAACAAAATACCTTCCGGAAAAAGACGTCATCCTGAACCCCGCGTTTTTCAGCGGGGTGAAGGATCTCCGCGGACGATTTCAAACTACCCGGTAGTGGGCGACTTTGAATTTTGTCTCCCTATTATCGCTCTCTAATTCGCTGGAGTGTTCCCGTCCGAGCCTTGGAAGGTGTAAACTGCCCGCAGGAGACTGAAATGGAAGCCGCCCGATTTATAGCCATATTTGTAGCCATATTTGCAGGCTTATTCGTAGCCTTTTTCTGTGTGTTTATCAGCGCCATTGATCTAAGCGGAGAACGAAGAAAAGCTGCGCGGGATAAGCGCATGGCTGAGCATAAGATGGCGGCAAGACTCCTGAGACTCAACATCTGAGCGTTCCCTCAAAAAGCTCTCCTCAACATCCCGGAAATGGTTTACCTGAAGCTCCGGCGCTATGGTCTTGATTTGGAGCCGCCACCAAATTTAACAACGCAGTGTCAAGACACTAACCAACTATCCACCCTTTTCCTCGACACCCCACTCCATGATAAAGTGTTGCATCTCGGAACTGGCAGGGCTCAGAAGACTCTGCCAGAAGCCGCTCCGAAGGAGTCAATTATGGCGCAGGTTTACGATATCGTGAAGGACCGCCGAGTCTATTCCATTGACGCCGACAGCAGCGTCCTCGAAGCAGCCCGCTTCATGATGGAGCACAGCATTGGAGCCTTGCCCGTACTGCGCAACGGAGAGGTCGTGGGCATCTTCTCCGAACGCGACGTCATGAATCGCGTAGTCGCTGCCGGACGCATGCCCGGAACCACCAAGATTGCCGAAGTCATGACCGCCAACCCGAGAGCAATCAGCGTCGACGAAACCATCGAGAACTGCCTCTTCCTGATGCGCGAGTTCGGCTTCCGCCATCTGCCCATCACGGATGGCAAACAGCTCAAGGGATTGGTCTCGCTGCGCGACATCCTCCTGCGCTACGTGTCGCAAAAAGAAGCCGAAGCCCGCCGCGCCGCCAGCTAAACGATTCAATTCGATGGAGGACAGAACTTTGCGTCGCAAACGCTCACAAAAAATGTGATTGCCCCAGCCGCAGAGCGGCGTAAGAATGCAGCCCACAGCGCAAGCTGTGGGGAGAAGCGGAAGACGACCCAGCCCCAGCGGGGCGAAAGTTCACACAATTTTCCTAGACAACAGCGATCCCGTTTCTGCCGCACCTCGCGAAGAGTAATACGACCATCGCGCCCTCAGCCAAACTACCGCGCCGCCGCCAACACATAATCCGTTAACAATTTTTCCGTCTGCTCGTGCATTCCTTTGCTGTTGTAGTTCGTGCTGGTGATGACAACCACCATATCCAGATCCGGCAAGACCACAACTTTGTTTCCGCCATTGCCTGACATGAAGTAGGCCGGATGCGCCTGCTCGACCGACTTGAAAGTCTTCAGCCACCAGAAATAACCATACAGAGTCTGGTCGTCGATCCGGACATGCGGCTCCGTCGAAACCTTCACCCAACTTTCGGACACAACCCGCTTGCCATTCCAGATTCCCCCATTCAAATACAACTGTCCCAGCTTTAACAGGTCGCGACTTCGCAACCCCAGTCCGCCGCCAGTCTGCGCTTCGCCGAGCGGAGAAAATTTCCAATCGGCTTTCTCAATCCCGAGCGGGCCGAATAGATCCTTTCCCGCAAAGTCTTGCACCGGCATTTTCACCGAACGTTCCACCACCTGCCCCAGCAAAAAAGCACCCGCCGTGCAATAGCTGAAACTACGCCCGTAAGGAGAATCCTTCGGCTTTGTCACCCAGGGAGCAAACCCTTTGATCGGCAGATCGAGCGCAAACTTGGCCCAATCTTCAATCAGATACATCCGCTCCTCATTGCCTCGGGAAAAATCATTCCAGTCGTCACACTCCAGCAGCGAACTCATGGTGAGAAGGTCTTCGACGGTGATTTTTTTCTTACGCGGATCGGGATTTTGTAGCGGCTGTTTATCGCGAAAGAATGGCAGGATGGGAGTATCCACGCCGACCAGCAGCTTGTGATCGATCGCGATTCCGACCAGCATGCTGGTAATGGATTTCGTTGCCGAGCGCGTTTCCATCAGCGTGTTCGCGTCCGTCCCGCCGAAGTAGCCCTCGTACGCCAGCTTCCCATGCCGCGCAATCACCACGCTGGTAATCTTCTTGAACTGTTCGCCTCGAATCGCAGCTTCCATCTCCTGGAGTTTTTGTGTGGACAGCCCAGCCGCCGCAGTGTTGGTCGACATCCATCCCCCCGACGGTCTTGAGGTCCTCGCGCAGCCACCGAGCCCACAGCAGAACAATGCACACAGACCGCGGCGAAGCAAATCGCCAGAATCCGTCCCCTGCAAACCCGAATTGCGCGCACCCTAGCTTCACGAGTCTCACCCCCGCTACACACGGACGTGTCGTAGCTCCTAACTTCGTACTTATGTGGTTGATGCCTCGAAAGGCTCCTACAAGGAACCCAACCACTTCACCGGAAGATGCGCAGCCAGCGCATTCGCCAGACGTTCGTCGGCCGTAATCAATTGCGATTTGGAAGCCATCGCCAGAGCAACATAAAGCGCGTCGTACACGGTCCGATCGAATGCCGTTGCAATGGCAAAAGCCTCCACCAGCAGAGTATGAGAAGAAACCGTGGGAAAGTTGCGGTCTCGCATGGCGTGCAGCCCTCTCTCTGCCGAACTTGCACGGATTCTTCTTTGCCGCACCACCTTCCACAAAATATTGCCAAGTTCAGCCCAGAACAAGTCCGGCACTACAAACCGCAGTTCGCCCGCAACGTAGCTCTTTAGCAATTCCAGCGCTTCTCGTGTAAGCGTTTCGCCGCTCGCGGGAAGAATCCATTTGGCGGCGACGCTGGCGTCGACAACATAAGTCTTCATCGCCTACGATCCCCGCGCTGCAGTTCTTCGCTCGATGGAAACGCAGCAGTCGAATGCGCCCGATGCGAGCGCAGCCGTTGCGTTTGCTTCAAGAACTGCATGTCTAGCCTTTACGTTCCGCCGCGGTGACCACATTTTCCGCCAGCAAGGAGAGGACTTCAGCGGTGATCGACTTGCGGTGCTGCACGAGCCCGCTCGCGAAGCGCCTGATACAAGCTCGTCAGGTACGTTTTCTACATACAGCGTAGCCATAGATGAGTCCTAGCATAAGTCTAGCATAGTACTAGACTACAAAGAAACACTGTCATTCTGAGCGCAGTAGCTGATGCGCGAAGCGAATCAGCTACGGAGTCGAAGGACCCCTGCAATGCCCCTGCCTACTCAAATGCCTCAAGGCATTCTGCTGTAAAACACTTTGCGCAGGTAAATCATCGACGGTCGATCCGCATCGTCCCTCGTATGTTTACGTCAGCAATTGACACCACAGCTTCCCTGCACAACAATAAGGACAACACCCAATCACAACGAGCGGAGAAAACTTATGGCTGACGAAGGCGAACACTTGGTCGAAGTACCCACTGGCGGGGGAAACGCAGTGAAGTGGGTAGTGTCGTTGCTTGCCGTCATGTATGTCGCAGGCTCGCTTTACTTCCTCTTCAATTTGCGCGAGCGCATCGACCAACTGGGCAAGGATCAAGCCGCCGAGCAACGCCCAGATCGCTGAGCTCGGCAAGCGCATGCAGTCGGCCGAAGCCGACTCCGAAACCCTGGCCAAGCAACTGGGCATGACCAAGAAGGAACTCGCCGACCGCTCCGCCGCACTGCAGCGTGAACAGGTCGCGCAACGCGCGTCACAAGAGCGCCTCGCCGAAGAGCAGAAGCAGCAACTCACCCAGGTGAATGGCGAAGTCGCCAACGTGAAAACCGACGTCGGCGGCGTCAAGACCGACGTTGCCTCGACCAAAGCCGAACTCGCGGCCGCAGAGGCCAAGCTGCAGAGCGCAGTCGGCGACTTGGGAGTGCAGAGCGGCTTGATCGCAAACACTCGCAGCGACCTCGAAGTACTCAAGCACAAAGGCGATCGCAACTACTACGAATTTACTTTGGTCAAAGGGCGCGAAGCCGCAGCCGGTTTCGACGGTCAGCCTGCAGCTGAAGAAGACGGATACAAAGCGAAACAAGTTCACCATCAACGTCACCTCTGACGACAAGACCATCGAAAAGAAAGATCGCAACGTCAGCGAGCCCATTCAGTTCTATAGCGGGCGCGATCACCTGCTTTACGAAATGGTCGTCTGGTCCGTGGACAAGAAACAGGCGGTAGGATATCTAAGCACACCCAAGAACGCTCCCGTGCCGGTGACGACAACGCCAGGCCAGTAGTCGTGGCAGAGGTACATCGGGGTTATGTTCCACGTGGAACATTTTGCTCAGTGTTAGCTATAAGCTAATTATGAATTGTATCTTATAGAATCGCCAAGCGTTGCGACGTAGCCGCGCTACGTTTCTACGGTTGGGACTTATTTGGTCAGGACCAGGGGGACGGGTTGGTCGTAGGGTTGGATTGTGACTTTCAGCTGTTTGCGGTTGGCGAAGGCGTCCGGGGTTACGGGAAAGGTTACGATGACGGTTCCTGCGATGCGGCCGCCGGGAGTGATTTTGGCTTCGCGCTCCAGAGGAGCGAGGGCGTGTTGTTTCAGGGCGGGGAAGGCCTGGAAGTAACGATCGAAGTCCGCGGGAGAAGCGGCATCGTCGGTGAAGCTGCCGGTGGCGGTATCGAGGTCGGCTTTGATGGTGTGGATCCAGTACGACTTCACGCCGTTGTTCTGGAATGAGACGTTGATCGCGACCATCACCATATTCTGATCGGGAACTTCGACCGAGACTACGTCGTCGATCGATCCGGTGGTCGCGGAGTGGGGCCGCTGGACCAAGGCTAAAATGATGGCGACTACCGCGACCACTCCGACTCCGATAGCGACAATCTTTACCGGAGGAAGATTCTTTTTCGCGGTACCGAATTCCTCGCCGATGTGAAATTGGGTTCGGGGTTGCGGCGGTGAAGCCGAGGCGGGCGGCGTGGGCGGCGGAGGTGGTATTTCGTCAGGCATATTTCATTTCTGATTCTAGTCGTTTTTGGAGGAAACTTGGTTCTTGGGCGTAGTGGCGATATCGTCAAGAATGGATTTGGCAACTTTCGAGTGCAGCTGGCCCCGGGGATGGTTGGACGCAAAGCCAGCTTATTTGTGCAGGCAAGGAAAGCTGTGACCGCCAACCTCGACGTCCCCAAAAAAAAACCGTAAAGGTGGGCCAGCCCCGAGCCCCCAGCGTCGAGAGTAACTAGCTGATAATCCGGAATTTCTTGTTGCTTTTTAGCTTGCCGCTTGGAGTGGTCACGGTCACAAAACCAGTCGTTGCCCCGCTGGGGACAGTGGTCCTAATCTCGGTATTGGAGACGACCGTGAACGTGGCCGCAGTTCCGTTAAAGCTGACTGCGGTTGTGCCTGTCAGCTTCGTCCCCAGGATAACGACGGCTGCCCCCACTTTACCGGAGCCGATCAGAGTCTTGACGAACGGCCCCAGTCCCATCGACAGGCTAAAGGCAGTACCGTTGCTTTTCGTTCCTCCGCCAGCGGTGGTTCCGTAAAGCTTGCCATTGGTGGCTTGAACAAGCCCAGCGTAGACAGATTCGCCATCTGGGCCGCTGAAGCTATGAAGTGTGGTTAAAGTGCCGTCCTTGTTGATTTTGAACACCGTGCCACAACAACCTGATCCGCTTCCGCCTATCCATGTGGTCCCATAGAAATCCCCGTCCGTGGCTTGAATCAGTGTGCCGTAGGGATTCTGTCCGTCGGCGCAATTGGCTTGGCTGCAAAAGTTGTAAAGTGTCGTCAACGCGCCGCTGGGCGTGATCTTAAAGACGGTACCCTCACCAGCGAGGCCGCCTAGAGAGGTTGTTCCGTAGAAGTTCCCGTCGCTGGCTTGCACCAAAGCTGCATCGGGATTCTTGCCATCGGTACAGTTGCTCTGAGCGCAAAAACTGTAGAGGGTGGTCAGTGCGCCGCTTGGGGTGATTTTGAAGATCGTGCCGCAGCCCTGACCGCCGCACTCTGACACAAAGGCCCCACCCGAGGCGGTTGTGCCGTAGAGGCTTCCGTTGGCGGCTTGGACCAGCCCTGCTGTTGGAGCCTGCCCATCCGTACAGTCGGCCAGGGAGCAAAAGTTGTAGAGCGTGGTGAACGCGCCGGTTGGGGCTATTTTGAAGATCGTTCCGCTGTTGTGGGCTCCGCCTCCGTCAGTTGTTCCGTAGAAAACCCCGTTCGCCGCTTGAACCAACCCCGAGAGGGGACTGCTGCCGTCCGAGCCATTGAAGGCGTGAAGCGTGGTTAACATACCGCCTAGCGTCATTTCGAAGACAGTGCCCGCGTTATTGGGCCCGCCCTCGTCTGTTGTTCCGTAGAGGTTCCCGTTCGTGGCTTGAACTAACCCCCCAAACGGCGCGGAGCCGCTATCGCCGCCCAGTGCATCTAGTTTGGTCAATTTGCCGCTAGGGGTCATCCTATATACAGTGCCCGCACCCTGCCTCCCACCACCGAGGGTCGCGCCGTAAAAATTCCCGTCTAAACCCTGTGCCAGGGCTCCCCAATTGGGTTCTCCTCCGCTCTGCGGCTGACCGAAATTTGCGATGGTTGTGAAAGTTTGCGCAGGCGAAGCGATCGCAGCTGCCACGCAGAGCAGCAGCGCGGCACCGACACTCCTCCATTCGCTAGGCTTGCACACACTGCCTGGCCTTCGTATCCAGCTTGGAGTTACGCACATTGGTTATACCTTTTCCTTGACGCTAATCAAAAAAAAAGAAGAATCTCGCTTTCCTTCGCCCTGAATCCTCAACATCGTAGTACCTTTCCCGGCACTTTCAAAGAAATAGTGGGACAGCGACTCTGAAAGCTGCTAGTCAGGATATTGGGTAGAACCGGAGGAAAAACGAGATGAGATTCGTCGGTAGCCCCATTGGAGCGACGCTGAAGTGCCCGGGGGCTGGCCCACCTTTACGTTTTTTGTAAAGGTGGGAACCACGAGGTCGGATGTCACAGCTTTTCTTTAGCGGGCACGATTAGGCTGGCCTTGTGTCCAACCATCTCCGACGCTATTACGGGACGAATGAGCTGCATTTCATCACATGCAGTTGTTATCATCGGCATCCCTGGCTGGCGAGCCCGCAGCGGCGCGATCTGTTTCTGACTGTGTTCGAGGCGGTTCGCCAGCGCTATAGTTTCGTGGTGGTGGGCTACGTGGTCATGCCCGATCACATTCATCTCTTGATCAGCGAGCCGGAAAAGGGCGATCCGTCGCGGGTCATGCAGGCAATCAAGCAGGGCTATTCGCGTCGCGTCTTGAAGGCGGTGCGCAAGCGGCGAGTTGCGGGTCAGCAGGAACTATTTGCGGTGGGATGCGAGCATGTATGGCAGCGACGCTTCTACGATTACAACGTCTGGACGGCGCGCAAGCGGATCGAGAAGCTGCGCTACATGCACCGCAATCCGGTGGTGCGGGGTCTGGTGCAAGAGCCAGAACACTGGCCGTGGAGCAGCTATCGGAGTTATGCTTTCGGGGAAGAGGGTGCAGTACGAATCAATCAGTGGGGCGAGATCAAGATGAAAACCCCGGCGTCGGCAGCATGAGTTCCCACCTTTACAAAGAACGTAAAGGTGGGCCAGCCACCGATTAAATAGGAGAGACTTAGGAGTAAGTCTTACATGAATTCCTGCGGATTCCTCATTGCGCTTAGTCGGGCGATCATGGCCTTTGTCGTGGTGTTCTCGATGACTCCGTTTGCCTCTGCCCAATGGAAGGAGAGGGTCCTTTACAGTTTTCAAGGCATTCCTGATGGGGCCTATCCAGCGGGGGATGTTGTGTTCGATCAAGCCGGGAATTTATATGGAACGACCGAGTACGGCGGGGCGAACGACTGTCCAGGTATCACGCAGTGCGGCACCGTCTTTCAGTTGCAACCGCCGGCTGTGAAGGGCGATAAGTGGAAAGAGAACGTTTTGTACATATTCAAGGGAGTCAAAGCCAATGACGGAGATTCTCCGGCTGGCGGGATACTCTTGGACAAGGCCGGAAACATCTACGGTACAACCGCTTATGGTGGGAGTGGCGATTGCAAATTGTTCGGCAGCAGGTCAGGCTGCGGGACGGTCTTCGAGCTGCTACCGCCGAAACAGGAGGGTGGCAAGTGGGCGGAAAAAGTGCTGTACAGCTTTAAGGGCGGGAAGGACGGATACTTCCCGTGGGGTGATTTGACGTCGGACAGCGCCGGCAACTTGTATGGCGCGACGGAATATGGAGGTGGATACGGAAGCTGCAATGCGCCCTACTACCAGTACTGTGGGACGGTTTTCGAAGTGAGCCCCCCAAAGACCGACGGCGCCAAGTGGACGGAGAAGGTGCTGTATGCGTTCAAGAGCGGGACGGATGGAGCGAATCCAAACGGCGGACTTATATTCGATAGCAAAGGTGCGATCTACGGAACTACATACTATGGAGGCGATACAGTTGACCATTGCAATAGTGGCGACGGATTTGTCGGCTGTGGCACAGTTTTCCAGCTGACTCCGAGTACGATGAATGCGCCGTGGACAGAGAAAATCCTTCTCCACTTCAAGACTGACGCGAGCATGGGTGGCAATCCTGCCGCTGGGGTGATCTTCGGCCCCGATGGCGACTTATACGGTACAACATACTGGGGCGGTGAGGCTGTGTCGCCCGCCGGCACGATTTTCAAACTACACTCGAAGGCGGGGCATTCATGGAGTGAGAGCGTCCTGTACAACTTCACTACGGAAAAGGCTGACGGGTATAACCCCCTTGGTGGGCTCTCGGTCGATAACAATGGGAAGCTGTATGGTACTACCAGTCGTGGAGGATCATCGTTTTATGGCACGGTTTTTGGCCTAGCTCCGCCGACCGGCCATAAGCAGACATGGGACTACTCGGTCCTTTACTCGTTCACTCATTTTCCAGATCCTGAAATGCCACAATCGAGTCTGGCCTTTGATAAATCGGGCAACCTTTACGGAACAGCTGTGTATGGTGGCTCGGGGAATCAGTGTCAAGGCCATTGTGGAGCGGTTTTTGTACTTCAACCGTAAGACCAAACGTAGTGCATTTGGGAGGAGAGAAACACAGATGAAGCAGAAAAGTAAGTCTGCTGGCTGGCCCACCTTTACGTTCTTTGTAAAGGTGGGAACTGCGAGGTCGGATGTCACAGCTTTTCTTTAGCGGGCACGATTATGCTGGCCCGGTTTCCAACCATCCCCGACGCTATTACGGGGCGAATGGTGCGAGGTCAAGATGAAAACTCCGGCGTCGGCAGCATGAGTCCCCACCTTTACAAAGAGCGTAAAGGTGGGCCAGCCGCCAATGACGAGGCGACCCTTTTTTGCATCGAGTGTTCTGGCGTCCAGGTTATCGTTTCTAGTTCAAGGCGTGATGGAAGATCCGCGTCTTCCAGGTGAAACAGTTGCTTGCGGGCAGATTGCAATTGGTTTTGCCGTTCTCGTTCTGGTTGAAGAACTCGCCTACTCCGTAGAAAGTTGTGCCGTTGGTTGAGTCGAGTACGGTCGAGGCGTACTCGCCCCACTCGGTGGTGTTCTGCTCGTCGGCGCTGCCCTGAATGATCACAGTAGTGGGGGTGAAGGTCGTGGTCTGCCACGGCAGCATGGTGAAGTTCACGGCGGGGTGGGGCTGAGTCTGGCACGAGCTGCAGTGTGCGCCGGAGGAAGTGAAGGTCAGGCCGAGGTTGCCATGCTTGTCGAGCGCCGCGCTGGGCATGAAATAGAACAAGGTTTGATTGGGATCCTGCAAATCCGGAGGCCCGGAAGTGCCGCCGCTGTTCAGCAAGACGGAAGCAGTCCCATTCGAGACTTGCAAAATGTAATAGCGAATGCCGGTGCGGTTGTTGGTCGCGCTCTCCATTACGACGTGGGACGCGGTCAAATATTCGCCTTTCGGTCCCTTCGTGGTTGACAGGTTGTTGTAGGTCAGCCGGTTGGCCATGCGGTCTCCCAGCGAATCGACGCAGGGAGTCTGAAACCAATAGCAGGAGCGTTCGCCGTATCCGTTAATGTCCTTCACAGCGGTGCTGGGCTCGGGGACACACACCGTGTTCACCTCCGTCCCATTTCCCGAAGTGTCGTAGCAACCGGGGGTATACGAATTCACGGTAAGGAAGGTGGGGCCGGTCAATCCGCTTGTGCTCCAGGTGAACAGAGCAAGCTGATTCGAGGTGCAGGGCGTGGTCTGGCTGGTACACCAGCCTTGCCCAAGCTTCCCTTGCTGTGCGTTGCTCGGGTTCACGGTCGACACAAAATATTCGGGCTCGCCGGTGGCTGGACCGGTGGCGCTATCGATATCGGCCACGTCGACGGAATGGATCAGGCTGGGCTCCTGGGCAGCGGGTACGGTGTAGGTGCTGCAGGTGATGGGGTTCGAAGGCTGGCCTAAAGCGATGTCGGCGCGATCGAACTGGCAGGCTTCGAAGCCGATCTGGAGATATCCGTCGGTGGGATCGGTGAGATCGAAGGTAACGTAAAAGCCGTTCGACCAGGTTCCGACACGCGGCCAATCGGGATAGTAATAATAGTTGCTGCCGGTGGTGCAATTGTTCGAATTGGGCAGGCAGGGAATGACGCTGTCCATTACGTACTCGTAGGCGTACCAGACGGTGCTGGAATTCGATAGATCGGAGCTCGAGCTGGCGGCGATACACCAGGCATAGTGCGTGATGCCGGAAACCTCATAAGAAACGTGGCGGCTGATGACGAACTCATTGTCCAGGCGATCGAAGATGACTTGAACGTTGCCGGAGCTGTTCTTCGCACATTCAGGCTGGGTCGAAGTTGACCAAAGCTTGAGCACGCTTTGCGGCACGGCTGTGGTGCCGCCGCTGAAAGTAAAGACGGGCTGCCCCGTCACTTTGTCAAAAGCTTGCACGTAGCCAAAGTTGACCCACTCAAGTACCTGGGCGTTTTTTCCTTCGACAGTTGGCCCGACGGCGACGTTGGCGTCAAGATTGTAGGCCGCATCATAGAACTGATAATCCGTGCCAATGTTCTGCTGGGCAGTTATGCCCTTGACCCCGGTTCCCCAGGAGCCGGTAGTGCAAGTGGAAGAAGTACAAACAGGAAAATTGGGTGCGGTGTATTCAGCCTGTTGGGCAGCCGTATAAGGACCAGCAATCGTTCCCTGTTGGCAATCGCCGGAATTGCATTGGCCGTAGGCGCAAAGAGTGCTGGAAAGCAAAAAGCTTAACAACCAACTTCGAGTGCTCACAGAGACCTCCAACTTCCCCCGAGAGTCCCTTTTTCAATCCGACAGCGGCACAGATTATACCCCGACTTTGCCGTCTTAGAACGCGATTAAATGGCCAAGTGCGAGACAGGGCAGTGCACTACTGTGTGGTTGGGCAGACGGCGAGGATGCCTGTCACTCGATCAGGCAGCGCTGTAAAGTGCCTCCGTGATTCCGAGTTGGGAGCGGCCGAGTTCAGTCAAATCGGCAACTGTGCCGCGGCCGGTGAAATCGACCTCGAAATTATCGGCGGGAAAATCTGGCGGAGTTTTTCCGGCCAGGAAAGTCAGCGCCTGCCTTTCGAGATAGGCACTGTTCTTCGGACAGCCCGGAGCCGATCCGATGTACATGACGTTGCTGTAGCCGGTTCCGCGATGTTCGTTTTCGACGGCGTGAACCACGTCGGAGTGCCAGAAGACGGTGTCGCCGGGCTGCATGAGCGGGATCGAAGACAGTGCGTTGATCAGCAGGCCGTGGTACTGCTCGCTGATCGAAAGAGCGCGTCCGGGCTGGGCACCGCAAAGGTCGTCTTCGGGCACGTCATCCTGTATAGCGCGCAGCAGAACGTAAACCATCGATTCGGCAATGGGGATCAGTTGCAGGGTGCCATCGCCCTTACCCTGGCGCGTGAGGGCAGTCCATCCCTGGTAGGTGCGAAACATCGAGCACACCGCGGGCGAGGGCACTTCGCGCACCTCGGGACGATAGGCCGTATCGAAGGCGTTGTACTTCCGCCAGTTTCCGGCGAAGACGTGACGGTAGACTTTGCGGAAATTCTCGTCGAGCCAACGCTCGACGGAGCCACCATCCACATGCGGAGAAAGACCGAGCGATGCCGAACCCGGCGACCGGCGGCGAATGCGATCGGCGTAAGCAGGGGACTCATTCGGTTTGATGTGACGAATGCCCTCGCTCTCCGCCTGCCACAGATTGTTCAGAAACACGCGAACATTGGTCAGAGGTTCGGACTGCCGCGCCTGAACCTGCGGACGTGACCAGTAGATTCCGTAAATCTGGGGCTTCGCAGCGGCCAGGGTGCCGAAGTACTTGTCCTCGGCGCGATTCGCAAGCTTTGCATCCAGGTTGTTGCTTTCGACGTATGCAGCGATCTCATCATCCCAAGCAGTGGCTTGTTCCTGGCTGAATGTTTGGCGCACGACACAAGCTCCGCGCGCCTTGATCTTCGCGGTCAATTCAGCGGGGACGTTCTTAGACGCAACATCCGCGTATTGGACGATGGGAATGACGTCGTGTCCGGATTCACGCTCGGTGACGATCTCTTCCACGCGCCGACGCATGTCCGCCTCAACATCGCGGAAGACCTCTTGGTACTCGGGCAAGGCTGCGCGAAGCTGTTGTTTAGTAGTCCGGATCGCCTCCGGGAGATTCTCAATTACTAAATGCATAACATTGCTCCTTTGCGTAGACTCGCGAGCACTGCACGCGACGCCGCAATATTAGCGCATCTTGAGCAACTACGGCGATGAAACCTTCGTCGGCGAATGAATTTCGGCTTTCATTGACTTGCCCCTTTTCGCGGACGTAAGATTCGCGCCAGTGATCGGGCAGACGATCTCGCATTATCGCGTAGTAGAGAAGCTGGGCGGCGGGGGCATGGGCGTTGTCTATAAAGCTCAAGACACGCGGCTTCACCGTTTTGTCGCGCTCAAATTCCTGCCTGAAGACGTTGCCCGCGATCCTCAGACCCTGGCCCGTTTTCAACGCGAAGCCCAGGCGGCGTCCGCGCTGAACCATCCCAATATTTGCACGATTCATGACATAGGCGAGCAGGACGGGAAAGCCTTCATCGCCATGGAATTTCTCGATGGCGTGACACTGAAGCGCCGCATCGCCGGGTCGCCGCTGGAAATTGAAACTCTGTTGTCGCTCGCCATCGAGATTGCGGATGCGCTCGACGCGGCCCATGCCAAAGGCATTGTGCATCGCGACATCAAGCCGGCCAATATTTTTGTCACCGAACGCGGCCACGCCAAAATTCTCGACTTCGGCCTGGCGAAAATCGACATCACGCGCCGCCGCATCGAGAGCGGCTCCGGCCCCGAAGATCCCACGCTCGAAGACAGAGATCTTACGACCGGCAGCAGCACCATGGGCACCGTGACGTATATGTCTCCCGAGCAGGTGGCGGGAAAGTCGCTGGACGCTCGCACTGATCTGTTCTCCTTCGGAGCGGTGCTCTACGAGATGGCGACCGGCCATCTTGCTTTTGAAAGACCAACGTTAGGAGCGACGTTTGCCGCCATCATGCATGAGAATGCGCTTCCGCCGAGCCAGTGGAATCGCGAGTTGCTCTCTCCGCTCGAGGAAATCATTGGGAAGGCATTGCAGAAGGATCGGGAGTTGCGCTATCAGAACGCGTCAGAGTTGCGGGCTGATCTACAGCGCGTGAAGCGGGATGTGGACTCGGGGCGGGTTGTAGCGGCTGACCAGAGACTCGAGTTGCGCTCGACCGAACAGCCCCTTCGATTTCGCTCGGGGCAGGCTCAGGGAACTGCCCCTACGCAAGCCCCAAGGAAAGCTTGGTATATCGCTGCGGCGATCCTGTCTGTCGTCATCGCTGTCGGTGGGCTCTACTATCGGTTGCGTCAGCAAAACATGCGGCTGACCGAGAAAGACACGATTGTGCTCACCGATTTTGACAACAGCACGGGGGATGTCATCTTTGATGACACCCTGAAAACGGCGCTCACCGTTTCCCTGCGGCAATCACCTTTTCTTAATGTGCTCTCCGATGGACAAGTTGCGAAAACCTTGAAACTAATGACGCGTTCCGCAGACACGAAACTCACGCCCGATGTTGTTCGCGAGCTTTGCCAGCGAGCGGGAAGCAAGGCTTACATCGACGGAGCCATTGGCAGCCTGGGCAGTGAATACGTGCTGAGATTGAAGGCGGTCAACTGCGAGACTGGAGACACGCTGGCCGAGGAGCAGGTGACAGCTGCGTCCAAGGAAAAAGTGCTGGACGCGTTGGGCAGCGCGACGTCCAAGTTGCGCGGCGAGTTGGGCGAATCGCTGGCAACGGTGCAAAAATTCGATGTTCCACTGGCCCAGGCCACTACGTCTTCACTCGAAGCGCTGAAAGCCTACAGCCTGGGTCACAGGGCTCACAGCGAGAAAGGTCCGGCCGCCGCGCTGGCTTATGACCAACGGGCCATCGAACTCGATCCGAATTTTGCCATGGGCTACCGGGCGGTAGGCGCCGACTATACCAGCCTGGGCGAGGTCGGGCGGGCGAGCGAGTACTACACCAAGGCATTTCAGTTGCGCGACCATACCAGCGAGCGGGAACGGCTGGTCATCACGTCAGATTACTATTCGAGTGTCACCGGAGAATTGGACAAAGGGGCGCAGATCAATCAGGAGTGGATTGAGAGCTATCCGCGGGATTACGCGGCGTACGGTAATTTGGGCTTAGTGTTGGCTCAGCAGGGGCAGTATGAGAAGGCTGCGGAGGTCGCGAGGCAAGGCGTGCTTTTGGCTCCAGACTATGTAGGGTTGTACGACAATCTCGCGAACTACGCCCTCGCTTTGCAACGCTTCGACGAGGCCGGGCAGACCATCCAGCAGGCGCAAGCCCGAAAATTGGATAATGCGATCTTGCACAATAATCTCTACGCTCTCGGATTTCTCGGAGCGGACTCGGCCGCGATAGCAAAACAGCAACAGTGGTTTGCGGGCCAGCCCGACTACGAAAACTGGGGGCTTGCGCTCGCATCCGATAGCGCAGCGTACGCCGGTCATGTGAGTGAAGCGCGGGAACTGAGCCAACGGGCGGTTGACTCGGCTATCCGGGCTGACAGCAAGGAGAGCGGAGCGATCTGGCAGGCGATCGCTGCTCAGTGGGAAGCCGCTTACGGCAATTCCGCGGAAGCGCGGCAGGCATCTGCGGCCGCGGTGAAGCTTGCTCCTGAGAGTCAGGGCGTCGAGAGTGAGGCGGCGCTGGCCTTTGCCATGGCGAGCGATACGGCACGAGCGGAATCGATGGCGCAAGACTTGGGCAAACGCTTTCCGTTGGACACACAAGTACAGTCGATTTGGCTGCCCGCGATTCGGGCGCAATTGGAGCTCAACAAAAAGAACCCGGCTGCCGCGTTGAATGATCTGACAGTCGCGTCGGCTATCGAACTGGGGCAGATTCCCTTCGTCGCCAATATTTCCTGCCTCTATCCCGTTTATGTGCGAGGGGAGGCATACCTGGCGGCTGGGCAGGGCACTGCTTCCGCGGCAGAGTTTCAGAAGATTCTGGACCACAGCGGTATGGTCTGGAATTGCTGGACGGGAGCATTGGCGCGATTGGGAGTCGCTCGTGCCAATGCTTTGGAAGCCAGAACTTCGCAGGGAGCGGTTGCCGACGCGGCCCGCGTCCGGGCGCTCGCCGCTTACAAAGATTTTGTCACGCTCTGGAAAGATGCTGACCCTGACGTCCCCATCTTGAAAGAAGCGAAGGCAGAGTATGCGAAGCTGCAGTAGCTGGAGAATTCTCTGACTCGCCCTCGAGATTCGAACGGCTGGAAGTCACATCAAGAGGTTGAACGGCTCACCGCGCGCTCGATCAGCGATTCCTGGCTATTAAGTGCTTGTTGCGCGGCGCGGATGGTGCTTCTGGCATAACTGCCGTTCGGCTGCATGTGGCGTGCCTTCACCGTGTCGGACAGGTAAGTGGATAGCACGTCGTCGCGGAGATGTCGGATTAATGCGGGATCGCGTACGGGAAACACTACTTCGACTCGGCGGTTGAGGTTGCGCGGCATGAGGTCGGCACTGCCCAGAAAGATTTCTTCCTGGCCCGCATTTCGAAAATAGTAGATCCGGCTATGCTCGAGAAAACGTCCGACAATACTGGTCACGCGGATGTTTTCACTCACGCCTTTGATCCCCGGACGCAGGCAGCAAATTCCGCGGACCAGCAGATCAACCTGCACCCCAGCTTGCGATGCCTGGTACAACAGACGAATCGCGCGCTTGTCCACGAGAGCATTCATCTTGAAGATCAGGTGTCCGCGCTCGCCCCGGCGTTGATGATCGATCTCGCGCTGGATCATGCCTTCTAATTCTTCTCTTAATTTAATGGGCGCGACCAGCAGTTTTCGGTATTCGCCCTTGGCAGAATAACCAGTGAGATAGTTGAACAGGTCAGTGCAGTCGGCGCCTATCTCTTCGTCGCAGGTGAACATTCCAAGATCGGTATAAAGCTGCGACGTAATACTGTTGTAGTTGCCGGTGGAGAGGTGGACGTAGCGCCGGATCACATTTCCTTCCTGCCGCACAACCAGCGCGGTCTTGCAATGGACCTTCAGATCCGGCAATCCGTAGACGACATGCACGCCCTCGCGCTCTAGCCGTCGCGCCCACTCGATGTTGCTCTCCTCGTCGAACCGCGCCTTAAGCTCGACCAGCACCGCGACCTGTTTGTCATTTTCAACCGCTTCGAGCAAAGCCTCGACCACCGGGGCATTTCGGCCCACGCGGTAGAGGGTCGCCTTGATCGCCAGCACGGCCGGGTCTTTCGCGGCTTGCTGCAACAACGAGACGACGGGCTGAAAGGAATCGAAGGGATGGTGAAGAAGAATGTCCTGCCGGCGAATAGCGGCGAATATATCGTCTCTTTCCTCTTCGGACTCTAACGCAGTAGGAATTGCTGGTACGAACGGCGGATCCTTCAGTTCGGGACGATCTGCAGCCGCCAGGAACCGCAGCCGGGTGAGCGCCAGAGGTCCGGTTATCTGGTAGACATCGTCGCTATTGACTTCAAGATTCTCCATCAGGATTTTAAGAACTGCCGGCGGCATGGCTTGGTTGACTTCGAGGCGGATGACGTCGGCAAAGCGCCGCTGCCAGACGCCTTCTTCCACTGACTCCAACAAATCGCCGGCCTTCAAGCTCCTGGATGACTGTCTCCGCGTCGCGGGTCACATGGAAGGGATGTGCTTCGAGAATTCTCATGCCCGGGAACAGCAGCTTCAGGTTGGCAATGATCAACTGCTCCAGCCAGATAAAACATTGGCGGGGGTGCTTCGTGTAAGCGCCCTTCTCGCGAGGAAGCGGTTTGACGGCGACCAGTTGAGGAATGGAATTCGGTATTTTGACTCGGGCAAAATGTTCCACACCCTCTTTGTCGCGGATTAGCACAGCCAAATTCAGGCTCAAGTTCGATATATGAGGAAAAGGCCGGCCGGGATCAAATGCCAACGGCGTCAGCGTAGGGAAAACCGTCTCGTGGAAATATTTGTTTAAGGCCGACCGCTGCGCGGGCGCCAGTTGCGAATAGTCAGCAACCTCGATGCCGGCTTTGCGGAGGCACGGCATGACCTGCGACTGCCAGCACACGTGAGCCGCATGGAACAGGCTGGCGATATTCTCACGGATAGCGGCGAGCTGCGCCGAAGGAGTCATTCCATCAGGACCGCACTCGAGCACACCTTTCTCGACCTGTCGTTTGAGCCCCGCGACCCGGACCATGAAGAACTCGTCGAGGTTGGAGCCGACGATGGACAAGAACTTAACCCGTTCCAGCAAGGGGACGGTATCGTCCTGCGCTTCCTCGAGCACTCGCCGCTGGAAATCCAGAAGACTGATCTCACGATTCACGTAGAGTTCGGGATCGTCGAAAGCAGAAACGGATGGCGTCGTGGCTACGACGCTGTTGGCGCGGCCTCGCCCGTTGCGACGGTCGTGATGCTTCGCGACATTCTTTGTGGTGGTCAATTCTGGGTTGCGCGTGGAAATCGTCTTTGCCATTGGGCTTTGCGAGGGACACAAGCTGCAGGCTAATTGTAATTTGAAGACTGTAGTTTCGTCTGTGATCTCTGCCGCCGGAAAACAGTTTTAACCGGGCTGTAACAATTCGACCCGGCTGGAGGGCTCAGGGCATTAGAAGCAAGTCGGCAAATACAAATCCATCGTGTTCGATTACTTCTCCGGTCCGCACGTCGATAGGACGAGAGAACACCGGCGTATCGTAGACGAAGGTGTGAAATTCTCCGTTCTCGCCGCACGGGTCGATGCCCACGGGCAGAGCTTGCAGCAAGTGCAAGTCGTAGTCCTGACCTGCAAAGGATTTTTCCAGTTTGGAGGGGTCGAGGCACGTGATCTTTGCCTTCACCCCCGCTGCAATCATTTCGCGAGACAGTTGGTCCGTAGGAACTTGCCAGATGGGAAATAACGGCTCGAGCCCGCTCCCCCGCAATTGCCGAACCCGGTAATCTCGAACATCCTGAAGAAACAAGTCTCCGAATGCGATCGCCGTGATTCCCTCGTCGGTTGCGCGCTGGCACACGGCGCGCATCCGATCTTCGTATTCGGAGTTAGAGCACGGCCAGGGTAGTTCGACTGCCCAGAGTGGCAGTCCGGTGCGCTCGGCCTGCGCTTCGACCAGGGCACGCCGAACCGCATGCATGGCCACGCGGTCGGCTTCGGAGTTGAAGGTCGTGATCAATGCGACAACCTGGATGTCCGGGCGTTGCCGGAGGAGGTGTAGCGTCCAGGCACTGTCTTTGCCGCTGCTCCACGATAATGCAACTTTCTTCAAGTTTGGTTGAAGGTCATTCACCGGGTCTACCATGCGTGCTTCATGGCTTTGCTGAATTGTTGCGGCGGGAGAGTATTGAGCACATCGTCTTTGGTCAACCATGCGCGGCGCGCTTGCAAGATGCCGTAACGGATTTTGTCGAGGTGTGACGTGTGATGGGAGTCGGTATTAATTACGATCTTCACGCCGTATTGTTTGGCCAGACGAAGATGGCGGTCGCATAGATCGAGCCGGTCAGGATACGCATTCAACTCCATCGCGACCTTGCGCTGGGCTGCGGCCTTGAGGACCGCATCGACGTCGAACTGATAGGCATCGCGGCGGAGAAGCATGCGTCCAGTCGGATGCCCCAGGAATGAAGTGTTGGGATTTTCCACGGCCTTGAGCAGGCGATCGGTCATTTCGCTGGGACTCTGGTTGAAATGAGAATGCACGCTGGCGATGACCAGATCCATTTGCTCCAGCACGGAGTCGGAGAGATCGAGAGTGCCGTCGGCCAGAATATCGACCTCGATTCCAGCGAAAATGCGGATGCCGTCCATCTTCTCGTTAGCGGCGCGGATGCGCTTGATGTGCTCGACGGCGCGCTGGTCATCGAGCCCGTTGGCGAATGCCAGATTCTTCGAATGATCTGTAATGGCCATGTATTTATATCCGTGGGCGCGCGCGGCCTCGGCCATTTCTTCGATGGTGTTGCGGCCATCGGTTTCGACGGTGTGCATGTGAACGTCGCCCTGCAGATCGGCTTGCGCGATCAGCGTGGGCAAGGTGTGCTTTTCAGCGGCGTCAATCTCTCCCAAGTTCTCACGCAGTTCGGGAGGGATGTAATCAAGCTTTAATTTGGCATAGATTTCTTCTTCACTTTTTCCGGCGATCACCTTCTCGTTGTCGAGTTGCGCGAGACTGTATTCGCTTAAGGTGTAGCCCATCTTTAGCGCGCGCTGGCGCAGGGCCACGTTGTGGGCCTTGCTGCCGGTGAAGTATTGCATGGCGGCGCCGAAGGAATCGGGAGAGAGCAGGCGAACATCCACCTGCATTCCGCCGCGCATGCGAAAGCTGATTTTGTTTTCGCCGCGTGCAATGATGTCCATCAATCCCGGCAGCTTGATGATGTGGTCAATCAGTTTTTGCCGCTCTTCGTCATCGCAACAAGCTTTTCCAGTCACTAGAATGTCGAGATCGCCTACGGTTTCGCGTCCGCGGCGCAGGGAACCGGCGGGCGTGATATTTTCGATGCCAGGATAGGCGCGCAGATGTTCGATGATTTTCCCGGCCTGAGCTTCTGCCGCGTCCAGAAGGAAGCGTCCGGCGATGCGGCGGTAATCCTGAATCGATTTGAGCAGCTTCTGCTCGTGCTTTTCGCCCATGCGGGGCAGAGTGCGAATCTTGCCTTCCTGGGCTAATTTCTCTACGCCCTCGGGGTCGCAAACGTGATAGGCGCTCCAGATCAGGGCGATGGTCTTGGGACCAAGGCCTTGAATCTTGAGCAGGTCGAGCATCGAAGGGTGGTATTTCTTGAGCATCTCGGCGTGCAGCGAAAGCCGTCCCTCTTTGAACATTTCTTGCAGGTTCAACAGCATTCCCTTGCCGATACCGGGGATTGCGAGGACTTTCTTAGGATCGCTGATCAGGTCTGCGATCTGCTGCGGAAAGGCTTCGATGGCCTCGGCCGCATTGCGGTAGGAACGGATGCGGAAGGAATCCTGCCCGTCGATTTCGAGCAGGTCGGCGGTTTCGTAGAGGATGCCGGCGATGGCCTTGTTGTCCATGAGGAATTAAGATTACAACCTCTCACTAGGGCGTTGACAGTTTTCCGGAAAGATGCGATTGTATTTGGATTCCAGAGCAACTAGCTGGCAATTATGGAAAATCCCGCTCAAGCATCGTTGTCGTCGTGGAAACCAGTTCTTTGGTTGCGGGCGGAGCTATTTCGGGTACTCATTCTGCTGGTGATTTTTATTATTACGGGTGTAGCTGTAACACCCGGAGCCAGCGGATGATGTAGCCCAGGAGAGATTCAAACCAGAGGCCATCATCCAGAAAAGATGATGGCCTTAAGTTTTTTGCGGGCTTTTTGATCGGAGCGAAATGGAGCGGGAATGAACGAAGGCAAACTCAACAGCGCAGCCCTTACGCAAGGCCCAGCCGCGCCGGGGCTCGCGCCATGTTGAAAGCGGTGGGTTTCACCGACCAGGACCTGAAACGGCCGCTGATCGGAGTAGCCAACACCTGGATTGAAATCGGTCCTTGCAACTATCATTTGCGCGAGCTGGCGGCCTCGGTGAAGCAAGGCATTCGAGCTGCCGGGGGAACACCGATGGAGTTCAACACGGTCTCCATCTCCGACGGCATCACGATGGGCACCGAGGGCATGAAAATGTCGCTGGTCAGCCGTGAAGTGATTGCCGACTCGATTGAGTTAGTTGCGCGCGGCAATCAGTTTGACGGCATCGTCGCGCTGGTGGGGTGCGATAAAACCATCCCCGGCGCAATTATGGCGCTGGCGCGGTTGAATATTCCAGGCCTTGTGTTGTATGGCGGATCTATCGCCCCGGGCAGTTTCCACGGGCACGACGTCACGATTCAAGATGTGTACGAGGCCGTCGGAGCGCACGCGCAGAAGAGGATGAGCGACGCGGATTTGCTGGCGATGGAAAACAGCGCGTGTCCGGGAGCGGGCGCTTGCGGCGGACAGTTCACGGCCAACACGATGGCGATGGTCTGTGAGTTTCTCGGGCTTTCGCCGATGGGCAGCGCCAGCGTTCCGGCGTTGGATGCGAGAAAGCCAGATGTGGCTACAGGCGGCGGGCGTGAAGGTGATGGAGTTACTGAAAACACGATCTTCGGCCTAAGCAACATTCTCACGCGCGAGGCGTTTGAAAACGCGATTGCAAGCGTAGCTGCGACGGGCGGGTCGACTAATTCCGTGTTGCATTTGCTGGCGATCGCGTACGAGGCTGGGGTGGGCCTCTCTTTGGATGACTTTGATCGGATCTCGGAGCGAGTGCCTTTGTTGGCCGATCTCAAACCTAGCGGACGGTTCGTCGCGACTGATCTTTATCATGCGGGCGGCACCGGGCTGGTCGCGAAGCGGCTCGATGAGGCCGGACTACTTCATGGGAAGCGCTCTTACGGTCAGCGGTAAGAGTATCGGCGATGAGGCAAAAGCCGCGAACGAAACGGCGAAGCAGGAAGTTGTACGTCCGCTCGACCGGCCTATCAAGCCGACTGGCGGCCTCGTGATACTGAAAGGTAATCTCGCTCCCGAAGGATGCGTGGTCAAAGTTGCGGGACACGAGCATCTTCAGCATCGCGGACCGGCGCGAGTCTTCGACAGCGAGGAAGCGGCATTCGCAGCGGTCCAGCAGGGGCGCATTCAAGCTGGGGACGTGCTCGTCATCCGTTATGAAGGGCCCCGCGGCGGACCCGGCATGCGCGAGATGCTGGGAGTAACGGCGGCGCTTGTTGGCGCCGGTCTCGGCGAATCAGTGGCATTGCTGACCGACGGCCGTTTTTCTGGGGCCACGCGTGGATTGATGGCAGGTCACGTCGCGCCGGAAGCGGCTTCTGGCGGTCCTATTGCCGCGGTTCACGATGGAGATGTCATCGTCTTCGACGTGGGGCGGCGTGAATTGCGTGTGGAGCTTTCCGACGAAGAAATCCAGAAACGGCTGGCGTCATGGAAGCCGCCGGAAGCGCGTTATCGGACTGGCGTCATGGCGAAATATGCGCGCCACGTTTCTTCGGCGGCGCTGGGTGCAGTTACGAATTAGTGGGCGAGGAGATTATGAAGAAAACCGGTGGGGAGATTATCTGGGAATGCCTTAAGCGGGAAGGCGTGAAGCACATCTTCGGCTACCCCGGTGGAGCGATTCTGCCCGCCTACGACGCGCTTTGCAAATATCCCGGAAATTCACCACGTGCTGGTGCGTCACGAACAAGGCGCGGCTCACATGGCCGATGGCTACGCTCGCGCTGGCGGCGGAGTGGGAGTTGCTATTGCCACCTCTGGGCCGGGCGCGACCAACCTCGTCACGGGCATTGCTACCGCAATGATGGATTCCTCTCCGATCGTCTGCATCACCGGCCAAGTTGGCAGCAAGCTGATCGGCTACGACGCTTTTCAGGAGACCGACATTACCGGCATCACGCTGCCGATCACGAAGCATAACTATCTCATCACGCGAGCCGAAGATCTTGCCCCTGCCATGCGCGAGGCTTTCTGGCTGGCGAAGTCGGGACGCCCAGGGCCAGTGCTGATCGATGTCACCAAAGATGCCCAACAGTCAAGTTGCGAATTCGATTGGGATGCGGCTGAGCCCGGACACCGCAATTATTGCCTCGCAGCCAGTTCGGCTGCGCCGCAATATAGCGAAGCGCTCGAGTTGATCAATCATGCCAAGCGGCCGGTGATCCTGGCGGGACACGGCATTTTGCTTTCAGGCGCGATGCGCGAGGTATGCGCCTTCGCAGAACGTGCCCAAGCACCGGTCGCGATGACGCTGCTTGGCATTGGATCTTTCCCCGCGTCCCATGCGCTGAACCTTGGGATGATGGGTATGCACGGCGAAGCTTGGGTCAACACGGCAATTCAGGAAGCGGACCTGTTACTCGCATTCGGTATGCGCTTCGACGATCGCGTCACCGGCAATCTTAAAACCTACGCACCGATGGCGAAGAAGATCCACATCGAAATCGATCAGGCGGAGGTGAACAAGAACGTCAAAATCGACGTAGCGCTCATCGGAGATTTACGCCACGTACTTGGCGAACTGCTGCCTCGCGTTCATCCAGGCAATCGCGAGCCGTGGTTGTCGCGAATTCAGGAACTGAAAGGTGACTCGGCAGTGCGCGACATTCAAAACTTCCCGGACGACGGGCATCTCTACGCCGCTCACGTCGTGAATGATCTCTGGCGCGAGACGGGTGGAAATGCGGTCGTTGTTACGGATGTGGGCCAGCACCAGATGTGGGAAGCGCAATATTACAAACACGACCAGCCGCGAACCTTGATCACTTCTGGCGGTTTAGGCACGATGGGCTTCGCTTTGCCCGCCGCGATCGGCGCCAAGTTTGCAAGGCCGGATGCGGAGGTCTGGGTCGTGGCTGGCGACGGTGGCTTTCAGATGACGATGGCCGAACTCGCCACCATCGCGCAGGAACGCCTTGATATCAAGGTTGCCATTATCAATAACGGTTATTTGGGCATGGTGCGGCAGTGGCAGGAATTTTTTTACGAGCGGCGCTACAAAGCCACGCCGCTGTACAGTCCGGACTTCGTGAAGCTTGCTGACGCGTTTGACTTGCCCGGAGCTGCCGTCAGGCAGCGCGCCGAAGTGGTTCCGACGATCCGCAAGGCGCGTGAACATCGCGGTACGTACGTGATCAACTTCTGCGTGGAGCAGGAGGACTCGGTCTTTCCGATGGTGCCCGCGGGCGCCGACCTTCACGCCATGATTCGTCGCCCTAGTCCGTTGGTTGAAACTGCGCAGGACTTGTGAGGAAAACATGCTGATGACACTGGTTGTCCAGGTAGAGAACAAACCCGGAGTGTTGAACCGGGTGGCATCGCTGTTTCGGCGGCGCGGTTTCAACATCGAGTCGCTCACGGTCGGACATACGGAAAAGCCTGGCGTCTCGCGCATGACGATCGTCGTCGATACCGACGAAGCCGGCGCGCTGCGGATCGAAGCCAATCTCTACAAGCTGGTGCACGTGCTTCGGGTCGAGAACGTGACCTCGACTCCTTCGGTGTTTCGTGATCTGGCCATGATCAAAGTGGCTGCGACCCCGGAAACACGGGCGGAAATCATGCAACTGACGCACGTTTTTCGCGCCCGCATTGTCGACGTGAACAGCGAGTCACTGGTTATCGAGACTACCGGCGCCGAAGACAAGATCGACGGCCTGGTCGAGATATTGCGCGGCTACGGCATTCTCGAGATGGCGCGAACTGGCCGCGTCGCCATGACCCGTGGCCCCAGGCCAGAGACTTCGGCGAATGCATCGGGCCAAGACGATTCGTTGGAGGACGAGTCGGTGTCGTATTCGGTTTAGTAATCATTTAGTGGAGGTAAGTATGGAAAACCTGAAAGAGAAGTTGGAAAAAACCCTGGAGGAACATCAACGCGAGAGCGGGTTGCACATGATCGGAGGCCGTGAGCGGCTGGTGGAGCGGCTTCTGAAAGTGCTCGATGCGCCTGCTCATGGAGCAGGCAATGTCGACTACACCCCGTCAGATGAAGACGGGCGATGCTGTCAATAATCGACCGAGTGTGCCAGCAGGCTCAGCGCATCTCGAAAAACAAACTTCAAAGGAGAATCACGATGGCAAAAATGTATTACGACAATAACGCCGACCTCGCACTCATTCGGGACAAGAAAGTCGCAGTGATCGGCTACGGCTCGCAGGGTCATGCGCACGCTCTGAATCTTCGCGACAGCGGCGTTCAAGTAGTGGTGGCGCTTTCCGAGACAAGCAAGTCACGCGCCCGGGCTGAGGCTGAGGGTCTTCGTGTGGTTTCCCCTGCCGAAGCCGCTGTCTGGGGGGATGTCATCGTTTTCCTTGCGCCCGACACAACGCAGCCAGCCATTTACCGGGATGCGGTTGCCCCAAACCTGACAGCGGGGAAAACTCTGTTCTTCGCTCACGGTTTCAACATACATTTTGCGACCATCCAGCCACCTGCCAGACGTAGATGTAATCATGATTGCTCCGAAAGCTCCGGGCCATCGTGTGCGCGAAGTCTTTATTGACGGCGGTGGAACGCCCGCGTTGCTGGCTGTGCATCAGGATGCCAGCGGCTCAGCGAAAGCTCTGGCTCTTTCTTACGCGAAAGCGCTGGGATGCACCCGAGCTGGCGTCATCGAAACTACCTTTGGCGAAGAAACCGAAACCGACTTTTTCGGTGAGCAGGCCGTGCTTTGCGGAGGGGTGAGCGCGCTGGTCAAGGCCGGCTTCGAAACTCTTGTCGAAGCGGGTTACCAGCCTGAAATCGCTTATTTCGAGTGCATGCACGAGTTGAAGCTGATTGTGGATCTGATGTATCGCGGCGGCTTGAACTACATGCGGTACTCCATCAGCGACACTGCCGAACATGGCGATTACACTGGCGGACCGCAGCTAATCACCGACGAAACGCGAAAGACCATGCGACGCATGCTGGGCGAAATTCAACGCGGAGAATACGCTCGCAAGTGGATCGCGGAAAACGAAGCCGGACGTCCCTGGTTCAACGCCACACGCAAGAGTGAACAAACCCATCCCATCGAGCAAGTGGGCGGACGTTTACGCGAGCTCATGACTTTCCTGGATCCGGTGCGGATTACGCCGGACGGGAGTCCAGAGAAAACCTCTCTGCCAGCGGCCGAGTTTGTCTCTAGCGGCGCGGATTAAAAAGAAGAAGAGGTAGAACCTATGCATGTATACGACTGGAATCTAATGCAACCAGAGGCGGTGACCGAACTGTACCGGCGCACCGTCGCGCAAGGAGAGAAGATGAGCGTGGCCCGGTTAGAGGTGACAAAGGGTTCATTCACCCGCTCCCATCGCCATGAGAATGAGGAAGTCATCATTCTGTTAAAGGGGTGTTGGCGATTTCACTTCGTCACAGGTGACGTCATGCTGCGACCGAATCAAATGCTGACCATTACCCCGGGAGTGGAACATTCGTCCGAGGTCCTGGAAGATGTCGTGGCGATCGATGTGTGCAGCCCCGCGCGGGAGGACTGGCTCACGGGCGCTGACCACAAGCTACACAACGATCCCGACCAGTGCCTGTGGGGTGTGTAAACGCTGGGAGTAGGTTCGATCGAATGGGAAAAACGGAAGTCTCATGATCATCAATATGCGGGAGGGCGCGACCGAAGCTGAGCTTCAGCACGTGATCGATCGCGTGAAGGAGGCGGGATATCAGGCCCACGTCACCCGCGGGGAAGAGCGCGCAATCGTCGCCGCAGTGGGCACTGGCGGACGTCGGCACGAACTGGAGGCGCTCGCGGCAGCTCCTGGAGTCGACGGCGTGGTCGCGATCGCGCAGCCTTTCAAGCTGGTGAGCCGCCAGGTGAAGCCCCATCGTACCATCGTCAACGTCGGTGGAGTGCAGATCGGAAACGGAAGCTTCGTGGTGATTGCGGGCCCATGTTCTGTCGAATCGCGGGAGCAACTCTTTTCGACGGCGCGTGCAGTGAAGGCTGGGGGAGCTCGATTGCTGCGAGGCGGCGCTTACAAGCCGCGTACGTCGCCGTACGAATTTCAGGGCCTTGGCGTCGAGGCGCTGCGACTGCTGAGTGAAGCTCGCCAGGACACCGGTCTTCCGGTGGTCACTGAGGTCATGAGCACGGAAGATGTGGACGTGATTTGCGAGCACGCCGACCTCTTGCAAGTCGGCGCGCGCAACATGCAGAATTTCGCGCTGCTGCGCCGGCTGGCCAAGGTTGATAAGCCGGTACTCTTGAAGCGTGGCCCTTCGGCTAGCGTGAAGGAGTGGTTGCTGGCGGCAGAGTACCTCGTGGCGGGCGGGAACCCTAACGTTGTGCTGTGCGAGCGCGGCATCAAGACTTTTGAAACGGAAACTCGGAACACGCTAGATCTGGCGTCCATTGCGCTGGCCCGAGAATTGACTCATCTCCCCGTGATTGCTGACCCCTCGCATGGGACCGGTCGCCCCAGCCTGATTGCTCCGATGTCACGCGCCGCCGCCGCGCTCGGTGCCGACGGGCTGATGGTTGAGGTGCATCCATGCCCTGAGCGCGCTCTTTCCGACGGGCCTCAGTCATTGGATCTTCCAGGCTTTTCGAGCCTCATGCGCAGCCTCACGGAGCCGTTGCGGGCTCTTGAGATGTGATTCGGAATTGATTCGAGGGCCTCGCGGATGGCCGATCCTAAGGGTAGAATCAGCTTATACATCTTTGTCCATAAACATAGTAGACATGTATCACGCAATTGCATACAATTCCTGTGGCGGCAATTGGAAAAGGCCCGGGGCCGCGAATCTCCTCCTGAGCCGGGCCTTTTCTGATGGCGGTTCTGATTTCCGGCGACGCGCCGGGAAAGTCCAATCGCATTCGCCTTCACTGCGTTGCCAAATTCGGCCTTCCGCAATGTCGCTGGCGCCGTTCGCTGCCTAATCCTGCGGCCAGGAAGCGGCTTCCGATATACTAAGCGTGTATGCCAGTCTTGAAGAACATTGCGGCCATCGCCAAGGGCATGAGCATTACGTTCATGGAGATGTTCCAACCAACACAAGTGGAGAACTATCCTGATGGGCCGGGGCCGCTTCGGGGCGCCAAGTTTCAAGAGCGTTTTCGTGGCGTTCATGTGCTGCAGCGCGACGAGAACGGGTTGGAGAAGTGCGTTGCCTGCTTCCTGTGCGCGGCGTCTTGCCCCTCGAACTGCATTTACATCGAGGCGGCGGAAAACACGGCCGAGCAGCGGGTAAGCGGAGCGGAGCGCTACGCCAAGGTCTATAACATCGACTACAACCGATGTATTTTCTGCGGATACTGCGTCGAGGCGTGCCCAACTGATGCGATCACGCACGGACACGGCTTCGAAATCGCCAGCTTTAACGCCAGCAATCTGGTTTACCGCAAGGAACAGATGCTGGCCCCCCGGCCAGCACACATGGGAGCAAACGCGGTATTCAATCAAGCTGAGGTGGCGGGTGGCGCGCCGGCAGTGCCGGTTCCCGGGGTTTAGGGTTTTTCAGTTTCGGTACGAAAGTGCGAAAGATAGATACGCCGGTCCCCCCAACCGAGGACCGGCGTTTGTATATTAGGTTGAGGAGCGGACGAATGTCCGAAGCACCGCCGCCCATTTTATCGTCGAGTGTTTGCTGAGAGCTGATCGCTGAAAGCTAGAAATGTCTGATTTCCTCCAAACCGTCCGCGAGCGCGTCGTGATTTACGACGGTGCGATGGGCACGAATATACAGAAGCGCAATCCCACCTTGGACGACTATTGGGGCAAGGAGAATTGCAGCGAAGTACTGGTGCTGAGCCGTCCCGACATTATTCGTGACATCCACGCCGACTTCTTTGCCGCCGGTTGCGACGTGGTAGAAACCAACACTTTCGGGGGCACGAGCATCGTTCTGGGTGAATTCGGCCTTGGCGACCGGGTCGCGGAAATCAATCTCGCAGCAGTCAAGATTGCCAAAGAAGTCGCGCAACAATTTTCGACAAGTGCTCGACCCCGCTTCGTCGCGGGATCGATTGGCCCAACCACCAAGCTGCCGTCGCTCGGCCACATTAACTTCGACGACATGGTCGCGACCTACATCCAGCAGGCCCTTGCGCTCATCGAAGGCGGAGTCGACGTTCTTCTGATCGAAACTGCTCAGGATCTTCTGCAGGCAAAGATCGCAGTGATAGCCGCCTTCGAAGCGATGCAGAAAAGTGGAAAGCGACTGCCCGTCCAGGTTCAAGTCACACTTCAGGAAAGCGGCACCATGCTGCTGGGGACGGAAATCGGCGCTGCGCTGACCGCTCTCGAAGTATTCGATGTGGACATTATCGGACTCAATTGCGCGACCGGACCAGTCGAGATGAACGATGCGGTGCGCTTTTTGGGAGCGAACTCGACCAAGATCGTTTCGGTCCTGCCCAACGCTGGCCTGCCGCAAAACGAAGGTGGACACGCCGTTTACAAGCTGACGCCGGAAGAACTGGCAAAGTATCACAAACATTTTGTTCAGGACTACGGCGTTCGAATCGTAGGCGGTTGCTGCGGGACCACGCCCGAACACTTGAAAGCTGTGGTCGACGCAGTTTCCGGGGTTGAACCGGCGAAACGCGACGTGAAGCCCACTGCGGCGGCATCCAGCGCCTACACGTCCGTTCCTCTAGATCTCGATCCCAAGCCGCTGGTCGTCGCCGAAGAAATGAACACGACGACGCGCGTCGAGCATTTTCGCAACCTGGTGCGGGGCAAAAAGTACGACGACATTCTGGCGCTGGCGAAGAAACTGGTGAACGAAGGTTCGCACATGCTCGATCTGTGCTGCGCCATCGTCGGCGAGGATGAGAAGGACTACATCACCGCGATTCTGGAAAAAGTTGCGACTCGCGTGCCTGCGCCCATTCTCGTGGATTCGACCGAGGCGGACGTGGTCGAAGAGGCGCTTAAGCGCATTCCGGGAAAAGCCATCATCAACTCGATCAATTTGGAGGACGGAGAAAAACGCACTTCGAAAGTGCTGCCGATGGCGAAGCGCTACGGAGCCGCGGTGATTGCGCTGACGATTGACGAAGACGGCATGGCGTTGACTGCCGACAAGAAGACCGCGATCGCGAAGCGTATTTACGAACTGGCCACGACAAAGTACGGAGTGCGCCCCGTGGACATTATTTTCGATGCTCTCACCCTCCCGATTTCGACCGGCCAAGAGGAGTACCGCTCGGCCGGAATGGAAACGCTGAATGCCATCAAGCGAATTAAGCAAGAATTACCCGACGTGAAGACGATTCTTGGGGTCAGCAACATTTCCTTTGGTCTGGATGCTTATCCGCGACGGGTGTTGAATTCAGTTTTCATGCACGAAGCGGTGGATTATGGCCTCGATATGGCCATCGTTAACTACACAAAAATCTATCCTTTATACAAGATTCCTCACGAAGAAGTTGAGCTTGCTCGCAAGCTGATTTATCAGGACCGATCGGACGGCGATCCGCTGCAGAAATATATGCAGCATTTCGCGGCGACCAAGGGCAAGATACAGGGCGCGACTACCGCTCACGTCGAGACGCTTTCGGTCGACGACAAGTTGAAATTTGCCATCATCAACGGCGAAAAGGCAGTGGGCGACGGCGCGCACAAGAAAACGCTGGAAGAGCTTCTAGAAGATGCGCTGCATGAGTACACGCCGCTGGAGTTGATTAACACGGTGCTGCTCGATGGAATGCGGACAGTGGGCGAATTGTTCGGTGCGCGCAAAATGCAATTGCCATCGGTGCTCGATTCTGCGGGAGTGATGAAGCAAGCTGTCGCGTATCTCGAGCCGAAGATGGAGAAGAGGACCGGCTCGCAACAAAAGGGCACTATTGTGCTTGCAACCGTGAAGGGCGATGTTCACGACATTGGCAAGAACCTCGTCGACATTATTCTGACGAACAACGGTTTCAAGGTGGTCAATCTCGGAATCAAACAACCGGGCGATACGATCATTAAATCGGCGCAGGACCACAAAGCCGATGCTATCGGCCTCAGTGGTTTGCTGGTGAAATCCACGCTGGAGATGAAGTACGTCATTCAGGACTTGGAGCGGCAGAAACTGGACATTCCCGTGATCTGCGGCGGCGCGGCTCTGACCAGGAAGTATGTCGAGGACGATCTGCGGCGGGAGTATTCGAACGCCGTTTTCTATGCTGATGATGCCTTCGCCGGCCTGCACATCATGGAGGATTTGGCGACGGCGAACGGTAAGAAGCAGGCCCGCTTGCTCGAAGGGCGCACGGTGAAGGAGTATGCGAAAGCGGCCGCGGTGGACGAGGAGACGGGCCCGGTTTTCGCTGAGCGAAGCGCAGTGGTCAGCGATGCGCCCACTATTCCTACGCCTCCATTTTGGGGCGTGCGCGTGCGCAAAGATTTCGATCTGCGCGAAGTATTTCAGTACATCAACGATACTGCGTTGTTTAAGAATCAGTGGCAATTGAAAACGGCATCGCAGGAAGATTATGTGCGGCTTGGTGGAGCAGAAGTTTCGTCCCATCAAGCTGCAGTTGCAGGAAGAGATTATTGCCAGCGGGATTTTTGAGCCTAAGGTCGTGTATGGATATTTCCCGGCCCAAGCTGATGGGAACGACGTGATTGTCTATGAGGAGACGGAGGCAGGTGTGCCCGCGCCACGCGAGTTGCTGCGATTTACGTTTCCCCGGCAGCGCGAAGGACGCAAGCTTTCCATCTCTGACTTCTTCGCTCCAAAAAGCTCAGGGAAGATGGATGTGATCGGGCTGTCTCTGGTGACTATCGGATCGAAAGCATCGGAAGAAACGCAGCGCTTGTTCGAAGGCGGGGAATACACGCGCTATCTCTATTTGCACGGCCTCAGCGTAGAGACGGCGGAGGCGCTGGCAGAATATCTTCACAAGAAGATGCGCGAGGAACTGGGCATTGCGGGCGAGGACTCGCCTCACATCCGCGATCTCTTCCATCAGAAATATCAAGGATCGCGTTATTCGTTTGGCTATCCGGCGTGCCCCAACCTCGAAGATCAGACCAAGCTGTTTGCGTTGTTGCATCCCGAAGAGAACGTTGGCGTGAAGCTGACGACGGGATTCTTGTTGGAGCCGGAGCAATCGACCTCCGCGATCGTGGTGCATCATCCCCAGGCGAAGTATTTCGTCGTGTAGGGGATTTGCCACGGATCTACACGGATTTGCACGATCGAGTTCGCACCGTATCAGAGCACGAAGCTAGGTCACGCCAGGTGAGGGAAAATCGCGTGAAAGGTATACTCTTCCGAATTGTTGGCGCTGTCGTTTTACTGGCAGCATTCACGTACGCCGGCGACTATCTTGCAGTCCGTTTCAAGATTCCCAACGGACGCGCACCGTTTTCTACCGTGACCATCCAGCCTTATTATGCGATTCAGCAAAAGAATGGCAGGACCGAGTACGATTATCCCCGCCAGAAAACCAGGTATGTGTTCGTTCGCTGTTTCCCCACTTCGGCTACAGCTCCATGCTGGTACGTCAAGCGACATACGGACAAGCAGATCGATATATAGACCTTTCCGGCTTTCTCTTCTTTCATTTCCCGGTGTTACCATAGCTAGCCTGTTTTGAGGAATCGCAGATATTGGAATCCAGATGACCAAAGCATCCCGTGCAGTCGCGTCTCCCCGCGTGGTTAGCATCGAGGATTTTCGTCCCATCGCGCGCCGCCGATTGCCGAAGGCGGTTTTCGACTATCTGGACGGCGGCGCGGAAGGCGAGGTTACACTCCGCGAGAATTGCCGTGCGTTCGAGGACATCACCTTTCGCCCGCGTCATGCCGTTGTCCCCGAAAGTTGTGAGCTCTGCACGCGCGTTCTCGGTTTCGATCTTTCCCTCCCGTTCTTGCTCGCTCCCGTTGGATATAGCCGTCTGATGCATCCGGGTGGGGAAGTCGCAGCCGCGCGAGCGGCCGGCGTGGCAGGCACTGCTTATATTCTGTCCACCATTTCCGGACACAAGCTGGAGGATGTAAAAGCGGGTTCCAGTGGCCCGGTGTTTTATCAGCTTTATCTGATGGGCGGTCGCGGCGCAGCCGAGGCTGTGATCGAGAGAGCACGGCTCGCCGGATTCTCCGCGTTAGTGGTCACGATCGATACGCCGGTGGCTGGCATGCGCGAGCGGGATTCTCGCAACGGAACGAAGGCGTTGATCAGCGGAGGCCTGTTGGCGAAAATCCCGTTTGTTCCACACCTGCTGATGCACCCGGGATGGCTGATCAGTTTTCTTCGCGACGGCGGCCTGCCTGGACTTCCGAATGTTGTGATCCCTGGCCAGGGACCGATGACACTGGTCGACATCAACGCGGCATTAGCGAAAGCCGCGGTTACGTGGGCAGACTTGCATTGGATTCGTGAGCACTGGCGCGGGCCGATCGTGGTTAAGGGCGTCCTGACCGGCGACGATGCCCGTCGCGCTGCCGATGAGGGCGCCGCGGCCGTGGTGGTTTCGAATCACGGTGGCCGCCAACTCGATTGTGTTCCAGCTTCGCTGAGAGCTTTGCCCGAAGTTGTAAAAGCGGTGAACGGACAAGTCGAAGTGCTGATGGATGGAGGTATTCGCCGGGGCACCGATGTAGTCAAAGCCATCTGCCTGGGCGCACGCGCTGTTTTGTGCGGGCGGGCTTATGCCTACGGCCTGGCGGCGGCTGGTGAAGCGGGCGTGACGCGAGCGATCGAGATTTTGCGCACTGACGTGGAACGGACTCTCAGGCTGCTCGGCTGCCCGTCCATCGCAGCGCTGGATCGTTCGTACGTGAATGTTCCCAAGAGTTGGGAGTGGAGTTGATTCCTGCTGCAAGCACGTTGTAAAAGCGTTTCGGCATAGATAATTTTCGCAGTCCAATCAAGCGGCGCGCTGTCTTCGCGAAGGGAGCAGGTCATGCATTGGACCCAGGCTTACGATCCGTTTGGTCATTGGTGGCTCTCGACGCTGGTGGCCGGGCTTCCGATCATCGTGCTTTTTAGTCTTTTGGCCGGATTCAAAGTGAAGCCACACTGGTGCGCCATCGCGGGCGCCCTGACGGCGATGGCCGTTGCAATTCTGTTTTTCAAGATGCCACTGATTCTGGCCGCAATGAGCTTCGGATATGGCGTTGCCTTCGGCTTGCTTAAGATCGCCTGGATCGTTCTCGCGGCTGTTTACCTTTATGACATCTCGGTCGAGACCGGGCAGTTTGAAATCATGAAGGAATCGATTGCCGGAATCACTGCCGATCGCCGGTTGCAAGTTCTGTTAGTCGCGTTTTGTTTCGGCGCTTTCATCGAGGGCGCGGCTGGTTTCGGTGCGCCGGTGGCCATCGCCGGCGCGTTCATGATTGGGCTCGGGTTCAGGCCGTTTCACGCCGCTGCGTTGAACTTAATTGCCAATACCGCACCGGTAGCCTGGGGTGCAATCGGCACGCCGGTTCACACCCTCGCGGCCGTCACCGCTTTGCCTGAATCTGATCTCAACGCGATGATTGGCCGCATCCTTCCTTTCACAGCGGTCATTGTTCCTTTCTGGCTGGTGCGGACCATGGTGGGTTGGCAGGAAACTTTTGAAGTTCTTCCTGCGATTCTGGTAGTCGGGTTCTCGTTTGCGATAACCCAGTTCTTTTGGTCGAACTACGTCGACAGCAACCTCGTCGACATCATGGGTGGCGTGGTTTCGATTATTGCTGTCGTCATCTTTCTTCGCTTCTGGAAACCGAAGAAGATCTGGCGTTTCGATTACGACAAAGACGCAACAGCCATCGCCGCCGCCCGCAGCGAAATCGCGGACCAGGTTGGCGGCGAGTGGCCGGCGGAGAAGTTTGACGGTTACGTGAAAGTGCACGCTTACAGCGCGGGGCAAGTCTTGAGAGCGTGGATGCCTTTCGCCATTCTGTCCGTCTTTGTGCTGCTGTGGGGACTTCCATCGATTAAACTGGCCATGAACCGCGCCACCACACCCGCTTTTCGGGTTGTGCTCCCAGATGGCAAACCTCGACCGGGTCCGGCTGGTTGGGATGTACCTTATTTGCACAACGCCGTATATCGCGCCGCGCCGGTCGTGACCAAGCCAACTGCGGAGCCCGCGAGATACGATTTCAACTGGCTGTCGGCAACTGGGACCGGCTGTTTCTTCGCCGCAATCGTCTCCGGACTTCTGTTGGGCCTGACGCCCGCTTCAACTCATGAAAGTTTTCTGGCGCACGTTGGTGCGAATGAGGCTGGCGATGATCGCGATCTCATTCATGCTGGGTCTGGGCTACGTGACGCGGTATTCGGGGTTGGACGCAGTGTTGGGTCTTGCCTTCACCCGCACCGGCTGGCTCTATCCGTTTTTTGGCACATTCCTGGGCTGGCTGGGAGTTGCTCTTACCGGCAGCGATACGGCTTCCAACGCGCTCTTTGGAAGCTTGCAGCGAATTACGTCGCAGCAACTTGGCATCGATCCGATTCTTATGTGCGCGGCCAATAGCGCCGGCGGAGTCATGGGAAAAATGGTCGACGCACAATCCATCACGATTGCCACGGCTGCCACCGAACAAGTAGGTAACGAAGGAATCATTTTTCGTTTTGTGGTATGGCACTCGGTTGCTCTGGGTGCCATCGTTGGAATCATCGTCATGCTCTATGCCTACGTCTTCCGCTGGGCCGTGCCGCATGGCCTGACGTTCGTGAAGTAGATCTTTTCTGATAACAACACTTTCACCACCGATGCAGGCCTCGGTGTATGTGAGACCGGATCCAAACGCAAAGGGTGGGCCCCGCGCGGCGCATCCTTTGTCCACACCCTCGGTTCTCACGGCGTCCCATTTGACCTCGTGCTAATGTGACCCACAGCTTCCCTGATAAAATGAAAATGCATCGAATCGACCAGATGACGCGGAGAGATGGCCGAGTGGCTGAAGGCGCGCGCCTCGAAAGCGTGTATACCTTTACGGGTATCGGGGGTTCGAATCCCTCTCTCTCCGCCAGTTAAGTCTGGCTGTTTTAAATGTGAAACCAAGCCACATCGATGTAACGGGCCACCCTGGCCCGCAAGCACGGGCGTACCGTGCACCCTATCTGTCCGACCAGTTCGCGCAACTTACAATTTTCGGTAGACCCCTCGCATGAAATTCGCCTTTTCATAGATGAGCGCTTGATGTCGCTGACACCTGCACAATAGGTCATTCACACGCGATTGTGATCCACGTATGTCTGTGGCTCGCCATTGTAAAGTCAGCCCTGATATCTCCTGTCTTGTAATTCTGTTAGGAACTCGATCGCTCCATGCCCCGGATGGCAGGACGGATGCACTTGGGCATCGCTGAAGAAAACTATGCGGTACGCCCAACTCAGATGCACCGCTGGTCCTGCTCGGGAAGCAGGCCAGGCGAGCGTAGGAGTCGTAAGTATCCGCTTACACCGCATGAGCACACCGTATCCAAGAATTCCAGCAATACCAACTTGTCTTAATTCACTTCAACCGAGGAGGATGCTATGAACCGACAGCAGGTCTTAAAGACAGCGGGCCTGATACTTCTGGCTTGTAGTTTGGCAAGTGCTCAGAAAATCATCACCTTCGACGCCCCGGGCGCAGGCACAGGTGCCGGCCAAGGTACCCAAGCCCAGGGCATCAATCTGGAGATGACGACTTACGGGTACTACATCGATTCAAGCGGTGTGGCCCACGGGTTCCTGCGCGCCAGGAACGGCGGCTTTACTACCTTCAGCGCTCCAGGCGCAGGTACAGCCTCGGGACAGGGCACCTTTGCCTTCAGCCTAGACCCCGCAGGGGCGATCGTGGGATATTCCATCGACGGGAGCGGAGCGATGCACGGTTACGTACGCTCCTGCAGCGGTCATTTCACAACCTTCAACGCGCCCGGCGCGGGCACTGGTTCCGCCCAGGGTACGCTCGCCCTGAACATCAACCCGGCGGGAACAATCGCGGGCTACGACTACGATTCAAACGGCGTGGCTCACGCCTACCTGCGGACGAGGAACGGTACCTTCACGACGTACGATGTGCCGGGCGCGGGCACCGGCGCCGGCCAAGGCACCGGTACGGCATCAGGGATTGGCCTCAACCCCGAGGGAGCGGTCACTGGAGCTTACATCGACTCGAACAATGCACTGCACGGATACACGCGCGCCCCTGACGGCACCATCACCGATATCAACGCCCCAGGTGCAGGCACTGGCGCAGGCCAGGGCACCGACACCGATGGCCTTAACCCGGCGGGAACGATTCCAGGAGTGTTTGTTGACTCAAGCAATGTGCTTCACGGATTCGTGCGAGCTTCGAACGGCACCATCACTACGTTCGATGTTCCCGGCGCAGGCACAGGTGCTGGCCAGGGCACCGTGCCCGAAGGACTTAATTTTGAGGGAGCGATCACGGGCAGTTACATTGACAGCAGCAGTGTGAGCCACGGCTTTTTACTTGGTCGCCACGGGACCATCACTACCTTCGATGCTCCTGGCGCAGGTACGAGCGCGGGGCAGGGAACGCTTCCGTTGCTAAACAACGCAGAAGGTGCGATCACGGGATACGAAATTGACGCGAACGGAGCCTTTCACGGCTTCCTGCGGAACCCCTAGCTCTCGTGCGATTCTTGGAGCCCGGCCGGCGTGAATGAAGACCGAAAGGTCCGCCAGCCGGGCCCCATGGAATAGACGTTCAGTCTGCAAGGAAGTTTCCAGTTCCCATCCAGAACCGCGCGAGTGCTTTGAGATTCTTCTTGTAGGTGCGGGTGACGGTGTATTCTTTTCCGCCTCTCACGCGCAGTTCATACTCCCCCGTGGCACACGGACGGATTTCTTGTACGAAAGAGCCATTCACCAACACCGAGCGATGAATTCGAACGAACCCATGTGGTTTGAGCTTCTCCGCAATCGTCGAAATTGATTCTCGCAGCAAGTACGAACCCGTCTGCTGTTGGAGCAATACATAATTGCCCTCTGCCTGCACCACAACTAATTCATGGGGATCGATGAAGAGGATTCTCCCGTTGCTCTTAATTGCAATCTTGAAGGATTTTTGCTGCAGCACCGGCAGATGAGGCATCAACTCTACGAATCTTGCCGCCCGTTCGCTCGCCGTTCTTCGAAAGGCGAACTCCAGAGCCTGGTTCACGCGTTCACTTGAAAAAGGTTTCAAGACATAGTCAACGGCATGCTTTTCGAAGGCGGCCACTGCATGCTCGGCGTGCGCAGTTACCAGAACGACGGAGGGCAACGGCCGCCCATATTGCTGCAGACGACCCAATAGTTCAAGACCCGATAGCTCGGGCATGCTGATGTCGAGCAACATTACGTCATAGCTGTGTTTGGATAGACTCTCCTGAGCCTCGATTGCGTCGCTAGCCGAATCGAAACGCTCGACATCGGGCCGGGCAGCCAAAATCTGCGCCAAGGCAGTGCGGGCTAAGGGTTCGTCATCGACGATGAGAACGCGCATAACGGGTCCTCCCCTTCAAGGACATTGTGGACATGGCGCCCCGGCACGCTGGCAGGTTGGGAATTCAAGGCTGGCAAGACCAAACTCGCCGAGGCAGTGCGGTCCTCTGCGACCGTAAGCCGCAGGCTCGCATCACCCGAATACAGATACTTCAAACGGGCTTCAACGTTTCGCAACCCCACACCGGTTCCGTTGGAGGTCTCGCCACCGACACTATTGCGCACCCGGATCTTGAGTATTCCATTGCTTGCACTTGTCGCGACTTCGACCCACCCTCCCTCGCGTGATGAGGAAACGCCGTGCCGAATTGCATTCTCTACCAATGGCTGAAGGATCATCTGCGGCACCAGCAATCGGCAGGTCTCGGGGGCGATCTGCCACTCAATCTTGAGCCGGCTGCCGAAGCGCATCTTTTCAAGATCGAGATATTCCCTCACAAACTTCAGTTCGCCGTCGAGCGGAATTAGATCCGAGCTGTCGCGGTCCAGCGCTGTCCGCAGGAGATTCGAGAGCTTAACGATCATGGCCTTGGCGCTCTTGGGGTCAGTTTCAGCCAGAGTTGCAATTCCATGCAGAGTGTTAAAAAGAAAGTGAGGATGAAGCTGCATCTTGAGCGCCTGCAGTTCGCTTGCAGCAAGCGCCTGCTGATACTCCGATCTTTCAGCCTCCTGTCTTCGCACACGTTTGAAGTATTCGTAAGCGTGGGCGGCCACGACGATCGCGAGGAAGAAGAATGTTTCGTCCGCAAATCCGGCTCGAATGATTTGAAGCCATGAATGGATAGACCACGAAATGTGCTTCTGCAGCACGTCATCATACGGCGGGGTTAGGAGCACCATCCCCGAGTAAAACATTACGAAGGGCACCGCTCCGAGGAGCCACAGCAGCACGTAGCGAAAACGATTTCTCGAAAAACCGATGTACTTCGCAACCACGTAGAAAATAGGCGGCGTCCACAAGGCGAAAGGAAAAGCGTGAGCGCCAGCCAGAATCAGCATCTCGACCAACGAGGACCAAAGATTTTGTCGGTTGAGAGGCTTATATTGCAGCCCCATGAGCAGCGCAATCCCGTACCAAAAGGCAATCGACATCAGGTAGGCCCGGGCGATTCCGCGAAGACGGAGCGGCTGCATGCGCCATTCTAACCCCGGATAGGGCCACCGCAAAACTCATGGCAAGCTCGATTACAAACGAGCCTTCTAGGCCGAGGATTCACACTGTCTTTTGCGACCCAGCTCGAGAGTCTTCCTCGCGACGGCTTCTAAAGAACGACTGCAACAGCTCGGCGCAACGTCCTGCCAATACTCCTCCGCGGACTTCCGTTCGATGATTCAACTGCGGATGGTTCAACACCGCCATCACCGAACGGACCGCTCCGGCTTTCGGATCATCCGCACCGTATACCAATCGTTTGAGGCGAGCATGAACCAAGGCGCCTGCGCACATCGGGCACGGCTCAATGGTAGCGAACAGCTCGCAGTCTCCCAGGCGGTGATTGCCTAGGTTTGCCCCAGCTTCGCGAAGGGCGATGATTTCTGCGTGGGCCGTGGGATCGGAGTCAGCGAGGTTGCGGTTCCAGCCGCGACCGATGATCTCGCCGGCACACACGACGATCGCTCCTACAGGAACCTCTCCCGCGTCGAGTGCTCGTCGCGCAGCTCGGAGAGCCTCTTCCATCCAAAGCTCGTCGGATGCGTCTGGTTGGTCGTTCGTCGTTTGTCATCGGTCGTTGGCCAAACCATTGTAAACGGGCCGCACGAGACGAAGCGCCGCGCCTGCGTCGTCAATGCGGATTGCAGCTGAGAGTTTCTGGGATTTCGCGGTTGATGGTATGCTTACTTCGTCATGGAGATTCCCAAGCTGCTGCGCAAAGTTTTCCTGCTGGACCTGCTTCAGGGCCTGAAGGTCACCTTTCGCTATCAGGACCCGAGGGAGATTTATACCGAACAGTATCCTCTGCAGCGGCCGCAGGTGGCCGAGCGCTATCGCGGCGCGCCGCGGCTGAATGTGAATCCCGACACCAATGAGACCATGTGCATTGCCTGCGATTTGTGCGCGCTGGCATGTCCCGAGAATCTGATCGTAGTCACCAGCGCACGCAACGAGCAGACCCGCCGCAAGGAACTCACCAACTTCACCTACGATCTGAGCCGCTGCATGTTCTGTGGACTCTGCGAGGACGCCTGTCCCGTCGATGCGCTGGAACTGACCCAGGACTTCGAACTAGCCAGCTATACCCGCGAAGGCGCGATCTGGAATCGCGAAATGCTGGAAAAGGGTCCGCAGCCGACGCAGTATAGAAAATAGTCGTTGGCCATTGGTCGTTCGTCGTCGGTAAAAGCCAAGCCGCACGCTTCAAGCGAACGACCAACGGCTATAGACCTACGGCGGGTTGCTGCTGCGTCATGCAGTGCATCGCTCCAAATCCCCAGATCAAATCTCCCGAGTAAATTCCGATGACTTCGCGGTCAGGAAATACATCGGCCAACGTGTCGAGCGCGATGCGATCGTTCGGATCATTGAAGACCGGGACAAGCACGACGCCGTTAGCAATATAGAAATTGGCGTAACTGGCGGGCAGGCGGCGTCCTTCGAAAATCACCGGCGCGGGCATAGGAAGTTCGATGATCGCGAGAGCCTTTCCGTCTTGATTAGTTGCCGCGCGCAGGCGGCGGATGTTTTCGCGCAGCGGTTCGTAGTTCGGATCGTCGGGATTAGCCTCAACCGCAGTCACGACCGTGTCGGGAGCGACGAAGCGCGTAATGTCATCGACGTGGCCGTGGGTGTCATCGCCGGTGATTCCGGAGCCCAGCCAAATCACGTTCTTGATTCCCAGATAATCGGCGAAAACCTTTTCGTAATCTTCGCGTTTCATCGTTCGGATTACGTTGCTGGACTTTGCTAAGCAGGCATTCTTCCGTAGTGAGCAAAGTGCCTTGACCATTGACATCGATCGACCCGCCTTCGAGCACGACGCTGTGCTTGCCGAAGACTGGACGCAGTTCGCGAGCCTCGGCAGCCTTTGCCATAAGGCTGCCGATTTTGTCGTCGCTCTGGTAGTTCGGATATTTAGCCCAGGCATTGAAGCGCCACTTGACCGCGCCAAGCTCACTTGGGGAGAGCCGCCCGAGCCTGCCCTGAGCGGAGTCGAAGGGGCTGTCCGGCCGAGCCGTTACAAATGTACAGCCGGAATCCCGCGTCCAGACCCGGTTCGTAGGCCAGCGATGAAAGCGAACACTGTCGCAGAGTGCATTTGCGCGATCGAGGACTTTCCGGGCGCGCTTTTCCGCGGCCACATCGTTAACGATTAGCTCGACACGTTCGTGCCGCCCCAGATGGCGGATGATTTCCGCATACACCCACGGGATAGGCTCAAACTTTCCCGGCCAATCGTCGCGAAAATGAGGCCATGCCAGCCAGGTGGCCTCATGCGGCTCCCATTCCGCCGGCATGCGAAAGCCGTCGGTCGCGAGCTTGACTCTAGTTGTTGTGGATCTATCAGGCATGGGATTTTGCGGGTTAAGCCTGCCTATTTCAGCCGCAAAGCGGCGCAAGAACGCAGCCCACGGCGTAAGCCGTGGGGCAAAAGTCAGAGAATGCACAAGCCCCGGAGGGGCGAAAGAGTAGTTCGCGACGCCGAGTCAATCGATCATCCGGCTCGTGATCGGGGCGTAGCTGTCGATCCTCCGGTCGCGCAGGAACGGCCAGTTCCGGCGGACGTCTTCCAGCTCCTTCAGATCGACTTCACCAACCAGAATCTCTTCTTTGTCATGCGAAGCCTCGGCGATCACTCGGCCGAACGGATCACATAAGAATGACCCACCCCAAAATTCCAGCCCTGCGCCCGGAGCAGATTTGCCACGAATATCGCCAGTTTCAAAACCAACGCGATTGACCACAGCCACATAAACGCCATTGGCGATGGCGTGCGCCCGCTGAATAGTGCGCCAGGCATCGTGCTGCGCCACGCCAAACTCGGCCTTCTCCGCCGGATGCCATCCAATCGCGGTCGGGATAAAAAAGCACATGCGCGCCTTGCAAAGCCGTAAGCCGCGCGCCCTCGGGATACCACTGATCCCAGCACACCAGCGTGCCCACGCGGCCGACATTGGTATCGAAAGCCCGAAATCCGAGATCGCCAGGAGTGAAATAATATTTCTCGTAATAAAGCGGGTCGTCGGGAATGTGCATCTTGCGATAGAGCCCGCGCAGCGTGCCGTCGGCATCGAACATCGCAGCAGTATTGTGATAAACGCCCGCAGCCCGCTTTTCAAACAGCGACGCGATAAGAACAATGCGAAGTTGCTTGGCTACTTCAGCCTAGTTTTGCCGAAGTCGGGCCAGGGATTGGCTCGGCCAGATCGAACAGGCTGCAATCTTCCCGCTGACAGAAATACTGCGTCTGAAAAAGCTCCGGCAGGCAGACGATCTGCGCGCCCAGCGCCAGCGGCCTCGCGAACGCGCTCGATCGCATGCTGCAGATTCTGGTCAGGGTCGGACGTCATCGACATCTGCACCAGTCCGACATTGAATTTCTCCGGCGGCAAACGAACACTCCTTTCGGACGAATAGAATACCAGTTCCCGGATGTTAGTTTCCGACTCCAGATCCAGACTCGCGTATGGTTATGGTGCATTGATCAAGCCAGGGAGAGCATGGCTTTCAGAGCTTGCATAAAAACTCCGATTTTGGGTGGCGCAGCGCTTCAGCGCTGCGATAACCGTTTTTGAATGAGTAAGGGTTTTCGTGCCCGCGGTAGCAGGTATGTGTTTTTCCGTTACCTCTTTCAGCCATGGCGTGTAAGCCACGTGAACATTCGGCTTCAGCCGCTGAGGGGTTGCACCCTACAGCAATCGGAAAAGCACTCACCACCGTGGTGGCAGGAGTTCACTGCCTTCTAGTAGAGTAGTTCTTCGACATATCGCGGGGGTGGACCTTGAAGAATGGCAATCATGACGGCGCAGGAATTGACCGCAAGCTGCATAATCCGATCCAAGACCGGCTGATTCCGCTGGAATCGCTGGACCTCAGCTCTGTGCGGTCGGTTGACGATCTGGTTCGCGCAATGGGAAAAACCGCATTCACCGGCCGCCAGGTCGGCGAAGCGGCCGACGTCCTCGAAGCCATGGCCCGCGACGAAGAGTGTTTTGTAGTGATGACCCTCGCCGGCGCCATGACCGTGGCAAAGCAGAGCCTGATCATCGCCGATCTGATCGACCGTGGAATCGTCAATGCGATTGTCTCGACGGGCGCGCTGATGGCTCACGGCCTGGTCGAGGCCACCGGCCGCGCTCATTTCCGCTACAACCCCGATGTTTCCGACACCGAACTGTATGAACAAGGCTACAACCGGGTTTACGACACGCTCGAGCCCGAACAGAACCTCGACGACGTGGAAGAAGTAATGTCCCAGATACTGGAAGGCTGGGATCACAGCGAGGTGCTGTGTTCGTACAAACTGAACCATGCAATTGGAGCGCATCTGGCCAAGCATGCAAAAGGGCAGCGCGGCATTTTGAAATCGGCCTATGAAAAAGGCGTGCCCGTGTTTGTGCCGGCGTTTACCGACTCGGAGCTGGGCCTCGACGTCGCGCTGAACAATCGCCTGCGCGAATCGACCGGAAGACACAAACTGCGCTTCGATCCGTTCGAAGATCTCGAGCATTTTGCTGCGACTCTGCTGCGCCAGACCCGGCTCGGAATTTTCACCATCGGCGGAGGCGTTCCCCGCAATTGGGCCCAACAGTTCGGGCCGTTCTGCGAATTGCGCCATCGGCGGCTGGGAGAGAATGTTCCGCTAAAGCGCTACCACTACGGCGTGCGAATCTGTCCCGAGCCAGTCTACTGGGGCGGGCTCTCCGGGAGTCCGTACAGCGAAGCGATCTCGTGGGGAAAATTCGTCCCTCCAGCCGAGGGTGGGAAGTTCGGTGAACTATTCGTAGACGCCACCGTCGGATTACCGCTAGTTGTAGCGGCTGTGCTGGAACGGCTGGGTAAAGGAAAAACAGCAGGGAAGAAGAAGGTAGGAGCAAAGAAATAAGCTTATTCCTCTGCCGTGCGAAAAGCAGCCGCGAAGCGGCGAAAGAATGCAGCCCACGGCGCAAGCCGTGGGTGAAGAGTTCGAAAGCGACGAGCCCCAGCGGGGCGAAAGACTACCTTTGACAAAGAGCTAATCAAATATCAAAACAGCCGAAGCAATCACCGTACTCCACAACCCCCGCTTATCCCCAACCGCCGACTGCGTAATATTCGCCGTCCGCACGATCTTATTCGAAATCCGGTAAATCTCTTTCTTCTCGTCCCACGATCGATCCGGATCAAACTCCACATTCAGCGTCGTAGCCAGCATCTCCGCCGCAAGCTCCTCCGCATACTCCCCCGCCGAGTCGTCGGTCTCGCCAAACGAGTGGTGCTCGCTCAGGTAGCCGTAAGTGTTGCGGTCAGCCGGAATCGCCACGCCAATGCTGGCCGCGAGCAGGCGATGCGGCTCGCGCGTCGAGTTCTCCGCAACCACCGCGAACACAACTTCGCCCGGACTCAAATACTTCAGTCCCTGCGAGCGCGGCACCAGCTTGCATTGTGGAGGGAAGATCGACGAAACCCGAACCAGATTCTGCGCGGCGATGCCAGCGTCCCGCAACGCCAGCTCAAAAGAAGTAAGACGCTCTTTGTGTTTGCCAACCCCTTTGGTAAAGAAAATCTTCTTCGGGACCATGTCTCGGCCCAATTCGTTGTTCCTCCGATGGTTAGATGAGGGTCAAATCTAACATAGTGAATTGTAAAGGGAATATGAAAATTGGTTCGTGAGGCAAAAAAAATCTGGCGGAAACCCGGATTCGGATTTCCGCCTGTTTCAACCCCCGAAAAACCTACTTCGCTGCCGCGACCGAACTGACTTCAATCGTATCGCCGTCTGCTGTGCCCTTCACCGTGGCCTTCGCGGCCGCCAGCTTGTCGAGCTTGTCGAGCGTGGCTTTGTCTTAATGTCCAAAGTGTAAACCTTGCTCCCGACGACCAGGGCGTACTTCGATCCCTTTTGTACGCAGGCGCGAAGGCAGGCCGCGTCGTCGCCTTCCATCATATGTTTTGCTCCGCACATGGCGTCGCTGACCGTGCCCGTAAAGGTTTCGGCCTTGGCTGCAAACGAGGATGAAATTAGTGCTGCGCCCAATGAAGCCAGCGTAACCGCAAACGTCCGCATAAGTCGCATGAACTCTCCTTGTGAGTTAAATATGCCGCTGCCAATTAGATGTTTCCATTTGAAAGCGGATAGCAGTACGCGTCAAGCATTTTCGCGCGCAGGCTATCGCGCTTTGGGATCGAACCGCAAAGTCACATCCACCGTCTTATCGTCGCGATTGAGAGATTCCCGAACACTGACATTCCAGTCCGCCATGATCCCGATTTCTTTCTCTTCCTGATCCAGAAATCGCTTGGGATAGCTGGAGTCATAAGGATCGCCGCCGCGCAGTCGTCCAGCCCTCCTGCAACCGAGCCGTGGTATGCGAGTCGAGGCCGCGGAATTCCAGGTCGCCCATGGAGTAGACTTCGCCCTCCCGAATCGTAGCACATATTTCGCAGTGGAAGTTCGCGTCGTCTAATTCCGGGGTCGGTTGGATCTGGCTCCCATGTATCCTCGCGTGCCGTAAAGCTTTTTCATGGCTCCGACGTCGGCGTCAAGCTGAACCGCATTGGCTGGCTGACCGGGTTGCGCGTGAATCAAGGCGCGCAGCGCTTCAGCCGAGAATGACTTGTTTCCGCGTATCTCCAATTCAGTCAGTTTGTATTGTTGTCCAGCATCGACGGGGAAGGTCACATCCACAGTCGTTTCTTGCGGAGTGTTCTGAACAACCTTAGGCTGAGCATCGCCCAACTTGGCCTTAAGATATCCCCGCTCCAGATAAATCGGCAGGAAATTCTTGTCTTCTTGAATCCGAAGTATGGACAGCACATACTCCGTGCCTTGCATTTTTTTCGCCGCAGATTCGAGCAGCGGCAATTCGGACTCGCCAGCTCCAGCGAATGCGACATTGCGAATGTGGATCTGCGCTCCGGTGACCGTGAAAACAAAAGCTTCGACCGGGCCATCTTCTTGTGCGGCTCGTAAGATAGTCGATGCGCCCTGGCAGGTTGCGCGAAATCATCAAGCCTTGCAGGGCATTGGAAACTTCGTCCGCGAGATCGCCACCGACGGGCAACTGCCCCTGAAATAAAGGGAACCGCGCGTGAATCTGATCAAGCAGTTCCTGATCCGAGAACCAGACCAGATTGTCGAAGCGAACCGGAACGAACCGATCGGCATCCTGAACTTGCAACTCAAGCTTGGTTCCACGCGGGCGGCTGGCGCTGCCCGCCTTCGGCGACGCGCACGTGCACCCGGTCGCCGGCGGCTGGAGAGCCTGCGCTGCAACCTGCTGGGCCTGCGGACCAGGCACGAGTGCCTGGCCGCGGTGGCCGACTACTGCAGTCGGCGCCGCCGGAGCGCGCTGGGTGCTCGGCGGCGGCTGGACCATGTCGGCCTTCCCCGGCGGGCTGCCGACCGCGGCCGACCTGGACACGGTACCGGCGGGCGGCCCGCCTTCCTGCCGAACCGGGACCACCACAGCGCCTGGGTGAACACCGCCGCGCTGACGCCTCGCGGGCATCGACGCGAGTACCCCCGACCCGCTCGACGGGCGGATCGAGCGGGACGCACGCCGGGCGTCCCACCGGCGCGCTGCACGACGGGGCCATGCGGCTGGTCGCGGAGCACGTCCCGCCGCCCGGTCCGGCCGAGCTGATCGCGGGGCTGCTGGCCGGGCAGACCCACCTGCACTCGCTGGGCATCACCAGCTTCCAGGACGCCTGCGTCGGCGCGGCGGGCGAGCTCGGCATGCCGGACGCGTTCGATACCTACCTGCATGGCCGCCGACTACGGCATGCTCAGCAGCCACGTGATCGGCGCGCTGTGGTGGGACCGCAGCCGCGGCCTCGGCCAGATCGACGACCTGCTGGCCCGGCGCGAGCAGGCCGCGCGACGGGCCGCAGTTCCGGGCGACCACGGTCAAGCTGATGCTCGACGGCGTGTGCGAGACGTTCACCGCCGCCATGTCGGCGCCCTACCTGGACCGGCACGGCCATCCCGGCGACCACCGGGGGCGGCTGTTCATCGAGCCGGAGGCGCTGGGCGAGGTCACCGGCGGCTGGCCGCCGAGGGGTTCCAGCTGCACTTCCACGCCATCGGCGACCGCGCGGTCAGCACCGCTCTGGACGCGCTGGCGGCGCTCCCGGCCGGGCCGCGCCGGGCCGCCCGGCACCACCTGGCCCACCTGCAGTTCATCACGCCGCGGGACATGGGCCGGTTCGCCGCGCTGGACGCGGTGGCCAACTTCCAGCCGCTCTGGGCGTGCGCGGAGACGCAGATGGAGGAGCTGACCATCCCGTTCGTCGGCGCCGAGCGGACCGCCTGGCAGTACCAGATCGGCGGCGCTGGCCGCGGCGGGCACGCGGATCGCGTTCGGCAGCGACTGGCCGGTGTCGAGCGCGGATCCGCTGCAGGAGATGCACGTCGCGGTCAACCGGGTGCTGTCCGAGCGGCTCGGCCGGCCGGGGGAACCGGAGTGCGAGAAGCCGTTCCTGCCCGATCAGGCCATCACCCTCGACGCCGCGATCGACGCGTTCACCACCGGGGTCGCCTGGGTGAACCACGAGGAGGACGTGGCCGGCCGACTGCTGCCGGGAATGCGGGCCGACCTGGCCGTGCTCGACCAGGACCTGTACGCCATCCCGCGCCCGCGACATCGGCAGCACCTCGGTCGTGATGACGGTCGCGGGCGGAACCGTCGTGCACGGCGACCGCTAGGGGCGCTGGGGGCTCTGCTACGGGGACGTGCTGTTCGCGGTGACGAGGGAGTGAGCCAGCGATCGTTCCGGAGAAAAGAGAATTCACCCGGGGGCCGCGTGACCTGCAGGCCGGGATGTGCTGTGCTAGTGGCGTGACTAGTGAACCCGCCGACCGGTTCAACGCGCTGCCGTTGAACTGGGCGTCCGACCCCGACCTGCTGGCCGGCCTGACGGTCGACGACGACGACGAACACGACGATCCGGTCCTGCGCTACGCGGACGGCCGCACCGTCGAGACCTGGCGCGAGGACTATCCCTACGACGAGAGAATGACGCGGCACGAGTACGAATCCCTCAAGCGGCCGCTGCAGATCGAACTCAGCAATGCGT
>CAVOKS010000019.1:0-324392 GCA_963696565.1 uncultured Acidobacteriota bacterium
ACCAGCAACTCCGAATCGCTGATCACCTTGAGTGCTTTGTGGCCGTTGGCGACGGCATATTCGAGCGCCGCGATCAGACCTTGATACTCCGCAACGTTGTTGGTTTGATGGCCTAGATACTCGCTCAGCGTGGCAACTTTTCGCCCGGCTTCGTCTTGAATGACCACGCCATACCCGGAGGGTCCGGGATTGCCGCGTGCGCCTCCGTCGCTGAACGCAACCAAGTGGTGCGCGGGCGGGTTCTCGCGTGCGCTAAACAGTTCTTTGGTGGAACCAGATGAGGAGTATGAGGGCATGGCGAAAGTTTACACTGCGCGTAGTTATCTCTGCCGACCACGCGGGTCTGGCTGGACACGTCCGCCCTTTATTATTTCAGATAGTGATCGAACCATGCAGTCAGCCGATCGATTACGTCACGCCGGTGTTCGGGCTGGAGGAACTCGTGTCCTTCGCCGGGATAGATTACCAGTTGCGTTTTCACGCCTAACGTCTTGAGTGCCCACCAGAATTCGCGGGATTGCGGCGCGGGACATTCGCCATCGTATTGGCCGACCAGCACCAGCGTGGGCGTCTTCACATTTTTTATAAACGTGATCGGGGCACTCCTGGCATAGATCGCGGGATCGTCGTAGACGGTTGCACCGAAATAGGGGGGCATCCATTCGTCAATATCGTTTTGCCCGTAATAGCTTTGCCAGTTCGCCAGTCCGGCTCCGGCCATCGCGGCGCGAAAACGGTTGGTTTGCGTCACTGCCCACATGGTCATGTAGCCGCCGTAACTCCAGCCAGTAATGCCGATGCGATTGTTATCCACCGGCAGCGTCTTTCACGACCTCGTCGACGCCGTTCAGAATGTCCTGGAAATCTCCATAGCCAAAATCCTTGACGTTGGCTTGCGTGAATTTCTCTCCTTGGCCGAAGCTGCCGCGGGGGTTGGGATAGAACACGAAATATCCGTGAGCAGAGAGATCGTAAGTGTTGAAGAAAACCTCGGGCCATCCGACACGCGAGACCCCGGCCGGGCCGCCATGGACCACGACGACCATGGGATAGCGCTTATTGGGATCGTAATCGGTCGGAAACATGAGCCACCCTTGAATCTTCGTGTCACCGTTCGACCAATGGAGGCTTTTCAGTTGACCCCAGGTTGGTCGGACACGCATCATTCACGCGAGTGACTTGCTTCCACTCCCCGATCGGACCGGCCCAGATTTCCGGCGGGCGCGTGGATGAATTTCGAATCACGGCGGAAGACTGGCGATCTGCGGTGAGAGAGACCGTAGGTCCACCCTCAACTTCCGTAGAGATGACATCCGGGCCGGACCAGAGCGAAGAGACTTTTCCACTCGAAACATCAACCGTGGAAACGCCCGCCTGACCATCAATGTTTTCCGTAAAAAGAATTTTGCCCGGCGATTCCCAGTAGAGCCACGACGGCGATGCCGCAATTCCAGGTGTGACATTGCGAGCATCCCCTCCTGTCGCTGAAACGGTAAAAATGTCGCCGCCGATCGATCCTTCATCGCTCATCAGTCCACCAATAAACGCGATGGTCTTGCCATCGGGCGACCAGCGCGGCACCGCGATCTGCAGAGAAGGCTTGTAAACCGGCTTGAGTTCTCCGCTTTCCGCGCTCAGCGTGTAGATTTCGGCGACGTACCAATTGGAATCTCCGGAGCCATGGGCGGCAATCGTGGCAAAAGTCTTGCCGTCTGGCGACCAGTCGTACTGATAAACGTACATATCCGGCGGCGAAAGCTGGCGGACTTTGCCCGAGCCAATGTCCACCAGGGTTAGTCGTTGCTCGTAGACCTTCTGGTCGATAACGCCGGTCTCAGGGATCATGGGCATCAGGGGCCCAGCCGCGCGAGGCGCGTTTTCGGTGAACAAGAACGCCAGAGTCTTTTCGTCGGGGGACCATGCTGGGTCAGCCAGGTAGCCCTTAAGGTTGGTCAGTTTGCGCGCTACTCCGCCTCCACATTCGCAAGATAGAAATTCGATTGCGCATCCCCTTCGATGTCGGAAAGAAAGGCCAAATGTTTGCTATCGGGTGACCACGCGATGGTGTCCTCACTTGCGGCTTGGTTATCGCTGCCCGCGGAAATACGTCGTCGGCTTTGCGCCGGGAGATCTTAAGTCCTGAACATAAATAGCCGACCCTCCGGTTGATTCCCCGGATTCATTCAGCGGCGATTGCACCACCCATGCAATGCGACTTCCATCCGGCGAGATCGCGACCTGATCGAAGTTTCGGGCGATGGGGCTGGTGCTTTGCGCCTGCGCCGCAACAACTGCGGCGACCAATAGAGCAACCGGAAATACAAGTCTTGCGAACTTCCAACGGTTCGTTTTCATTCCAACCTTTTCTCTCGGAATCATGATGGACAAAATAAACCGAACACACGATGCAGACGGCGATTGATGATAAGACTACTTCACGGGCAGGGGTGTCAAATAATTACGTCCTTAACTGGGCGTCGTGGACTGGCCAGCGCTGGGCGAATCGGATAGCCGATGCGGAACATGAAGGTCGGCTGCCATGTGGCGTCATGCGTGAGTTCGGCCAACTGAGCCGAGGCTCGTGGTTCCTGGTTTCGCAGCCGCTCATGATCGATGAGTTCCACGGCTTCATTGATCGGCCGAGCCCGCGACTCCCCGGCTGGTCAGCAACAGATGCACTCGCTGCCATATCCGCCCCGCGCGAAGGCAATGTTCCTGGTCGTAACGATCACGCACAGCGATAAGGCCGAAAACGGGCGTGGCGCGCAAGTAGATCTGCGTACGGATCCCCATTGCCACGGGGAGCGAACTTTGCTCAATAACCGCTTGGGCGTGAATCTTGATAATCCCGCTAGTTAGTGGAGGCAAACCGAACGCGTCAATTGTGAGGCCGTCGCGGTATTTCTGGACGTCGCTCCAGTCCCATCGGATCCAGCGATGGCTCCCGTTTTCCACATCCGGGTCTGCGTATACCTCTTTATTTGCTTTGGCGACCAGGTCGACGATCCGGTTGCGGTCTGATTCCGAGTTGAAGAGAAAAATCTTTACCTCTGGTTCCTCGTGAATCAAGCCAATGAGCGCGTCCGTCACTTCGGCCGGAACGGGTTTGAGCACGTCATACGGAGTTCGATTGGTATGGCGATGAGGAATCGCATCGTAGAGTTCGTTGGTTTGACGGTTGCCTGGTGAAAGGTCTACGTGGGCCACCAATGCCGGCTGGGGATTGGAAGGAACCGGCTGAAGTTTTCCCGGGAGCAAAGTGACTGCGGCGTTGTAACCGTTCGCCGGGGCTGCGAGCATGAGATTTTCCAATGCGCAGCCCAAACCGATGTGCTGTTCTCTCAAAAAAGGATCAAGAGCGCCCGGATACCGGCCGGTGTCGGCATACAATTCGATTTGCTTGTCGGTGACCTTGAAGAGCCAGGGCTGGGTGTTGTGTGGACTGGCAGCCAGAATCGCCGCGCTTACTAGCGCCAGTGGACCATCTTTCTCGTTCTGCCAGTCTTTCCACGGCTGGTAGGCTGGACCTTTGCCAACGCTGAAAATGCCCTCGTCATAAGCGCGCCAGACTCCCGCACCGGCGACTACGATGATGACCGCGCCGCTACCTTTGAGGAATGATCGTCGTTGCATCGGTACCTCCGCGGCAGTTATCTTCCCGCAGCCAACCGCGTAGCCAAGCGCTGTGGCAGGTCGGCGGCCAGGATACGATCCTGCGCGCTCTTCAGATTGTAGGGCACGCGGTAGAACTCGACGATGCGGGCGTCCGAGTCGTAAAGGGCGAAGCCCGCCCGCCAATCGCCATCGCGAGGCTGTCCTACTGAACCAGGATTGACCAGGTAGGGCAGGTTTTTCTTGAGCGGGAATTCCGAAGTCTCGATTTGTCCGACAGTTCTGTAGGCGGGGTGTACGGAATTGATGTGATCGCCATTCAACATAAAGCTTCCCTGCAGATGCGTGTGCCCGAAGAACGTGACGACAGCTGGAGCCGCCATCAGCGGTTCGACCGCGTCCCCCACGGTTACCACATATTCATCTTCATTGACCGGAGATCCGTGCACAAACTGGACATCTGGAAGTCCTTCGATCTGCACCGGTCCTTGCGGCAAAGCGCGCAGCCATTCCAGATTTTCCCCAGTGAGCTGATCGCGGGTCCATTGCGAAGCCAGAGCGGCCACGGGATTGAAATCAGCGATGTCGACCAGACCACAAACGGCCTTATCGTGATTGCCGCGGACGAAGAACTTTCCCATCCGGCGCGAGCGTTCAATGACTTCGTTTGGACTGGCCCCATAGCCAACAATATCGCCCAAATTAAAAACCACATCGTAGGCGGGAGCGGCCGCGAGGCAGGCATCAAGAGCTTCGAGATTGCTATGAATGTCGCTTAACAGAAGTACGCGCACTGGTCACCGGGCAAAATGGCGATTATAGACCCAAACGGAGCATGTGGGGCGGACACTCTTGTCCGCCGTCTCTGATTGGGTGTCGGTCCTGGATTTCCCAGATTCAGAGATGATCGCTTAAGAAGCGGGCGAGAGTGTCCGCTCTACAATTTGTGATTCACCACAGGGCATCGCGCCCAGTGGCCCGCGCGATACTTCGAGCAATGGCGGCAGATGGCGCGCGCATTCCGCTACCCGAAAGTCGCATCGTGGTTCGAACGGACATCCGGGAGGAATCGCATTCATCGCTGGCACTGTGCCTTCGATTGTGGCGAGCGGACGCGTGCGATCCGTTTTCAAAGTGGGCACTGCATTCAGAAGTCCGCGCGTGTAGGGATGCGCGGGAGCATGGAAAATGTCGTGTTTCGATCCCAGTTCCACGAGGTTTCCGGCATACATGACCGCGATGCGATCGGCAACCTGCGAGACCACCGCGAGGTCGTGGGAAATAAAAAGCATGGCCAGACCAAACTTGGATCGCAATTCGGCCAGAAGTTGGAGGATCTGTGCCTGCACGGTGACGTCGAGAGCAGTCGTGGGTTCATCGGCAATCAACAGTGCAGGACGATTCACCACCGCCATGGCAATCATGACCCGTTGCCGCATGCCTCCGGAGAGTTGATACGGATAATCGCGCGCACGAAGGGCTGCGTTCGGGATCGCGACATCCTCCATCACGGCGACTGCGCGATCCCAGGCTGCCTTTTTTGTGACTTGCGCATGCACAGCGACCGCCTCTGCGATCTGCTCCCCGACTCGCATCACTGGATTCAACGCGGTCATTGGTTCCTGAAAAATCATGGCCATCTGCGATCCGCGCAGGTTCCGCATTCCCTCGTCTGGAAGTTCCAACAAATCGTGCGCCGAACCGCTTCCATTCGCGAACAGGAGTTCCCCGGCAATACGCGCCTGCGGTGGAAGCAGACGCATCAGGGCTAACGAGGTGACGGACTTTCCTGAACCGGATTCGCCGACAAGGCCGAGGACTTCGCGAGGGGCGATGGTCAAACTGAGGTCACGGACCGCGGCCAAGGGCGGTGAGGAAGCAGAGTCCGAGGCGGGAAACTCGACCGTGAGATGCCGGACATCAAGCAGCGAAGGCACGAGGCATATCCTAGCAGGGCAGATATGCCTTCGTGCGCTTCCAGCTATGTCCGCGACGATTGGTCTAGTCTTCTCGCTTCTAGCGCTAATCGTCGTCGGGATCAGTCGGCGGGGTCTTGTCGTTGATAAAATACTTGCCGTCGTACGGCGCCGCAATCTTCTGAAACCGATTGTGCCGGTGAAAGTCGAAACAATCCGAAAGATCGTCAGCTCTGGAATCTGCATATCCCAGCGAAGGCAAATGGTAAACCTCTTCGATGAACTTCAGAATGCTGCCGAAGTCGTGGGTAACGTGAGACACATAGCCCTGCTTTGCGAAGGGAGAGACCACAATCAATGGAACACGAAAACCGTATTCGTACGAGTTAGTAAATATTCGGCGCAACGTGGTCGTACCACCCTCCCCAGTCATCCCACGTAATCAGGATGACTGTGTTGTCCCAATACTGACTTTGGCCGATGGCATTGACAACCGACGCAACCCAGGACGGTCCCAACCCTTTGTTGCTTCCGGCGTGGTCCGATTCCTGCCCTGTCGGAATCACCCAACTGACGGTGGCCAGTTGACCGTCAGCAATGTCAGTCAAGACCTGCGCCGGGTTTAGTACGACATCGTTGGTCCAATCCGACCCGAAACGCAAATGGTAGATCGCATTCGGCCCGGTCCAGATGGAACCCGCTGACGGCGCGTAATATTTCCAACTGACTCCCGCATTGTCGAGCAAGTCCACCAGAGTCTCGATGCTCGAAACACGGGATACATTTTTTGTGCCTCGCTGCCATTTGGATCGATCAACTTGACAAATTCGGCTGAAGGAGCTGTACAGCCAGTGTTGTTATTGGGATTCGTGACACCGGCTGGATTCTCCGAAGCGAACAAGTCACTGTCAGCGGTTGGCGCCGAAGTACCCGAAATGATGAACTGGTGCGCGGGGAAGCTCGGACCCTGGTTGGTCTGGAACATACGATCGCCAAAGGTGTATTGTTCGGCCAATTGGAAGTAGGGATCCAGGATTCCAGTTGAATTGTCAACATACTTGAACTGGGGATTGGTGGGCGGACAGCCCTGGGCGCCTGGGTTGCAGGTGATCGGGATATTGTTGGCTCCATCCATGTTGCCATTGTCATACATCGACACGAATGCCGAATGAGCGTGGCTAAGGTCGTAGTTGTTCGCCAGCGGTATTGCCGTAAGAGGAATTGTTTGGCCCTGCGAATTTAGGCCGCTGGTGGCTATGTCCACACCTGGCAAGAAATTCGGGTTGCTCCCAAAGAGATTGTCGGGCGTGCGATTCTCCTGGAAGATCACGAGTACATTCAGAAAGTTGCCGTGATGTCGCGGAACCTGAGCATGTGCAACCGTAGCGCCGAGCGAAACCAGCAGCATGGAAACTGCAGCGACGATTCTCATAACACCCCCTTGGAAGTTGGCTCCATCTCGCGAATGCCCTTCGTAGACCAAGGAAGTCGGGATCGAGGGAGGCCAATTTACACGTAACTGTGCCTTAAGGGGGCCTGCCTGTCAAGAATAAAGGATTTTGTCCGGGCGCGCCCAGCGCGGGTTTCAGCGTGCCGTGGGGAGCAGATGAGAGTCTTGATTGAATACCCTGAATCCTTCCAGCACATAACAATCAGCGGGGAAAGATGAAAAATCATGCACATTGACAGCGCACGAATGCTCGATGTATGTTCTTCCGACGTTTGATCTACTACTGCGCCTCGTTGCTGCCGGGAAATGCCCTCCCCATTTTGGCGTCGGGACCGAGCCGCGAATATCACACTCCCAGCCCCAAGGACAATCCGATGAATCGACCGTACTCCACTTCTCAAAGTCGTAGGAATAGGCCTGCCTTCCTCACCTTCGTTTTGGCGTTTGCGATTTCTTTTGCTGTGGCTCCGGCACACGCGCAACTGGTCAAGATCAGTGCCGACAGCTTTCATAACTCCGCGAGCCAGCACAAAACTGAAGTTGAACCCGACACCTATTCCTGGGGTTCAACCATGGTTGCGGCTTTTCAAGTGGCTCGCGTTGACGACGGCGGTGGCGCGGACATCGGGTTTGCCACTTCCACGGATGGCGGCACGACCTGGACCTACGGTTCTCTGCCGGGACTTACCGTTAACTACAAGAATGGGCCCAATTCGGCCGCCAGCGATGCGTCGGTGGTTTATGACGCGAAACACGGGGTTTGGCTGATCTGCACTCTTCCTATTGGCAACTCAGGAGACAACGTTGCGGTCAGCCGCTCCAGCGACGGCCTCCACTGGGACAAGCCGGTCATGATCGACAGCAGCGGCGGAGACGACAAGAACTGGATCACCTGCGACAACAATGCAAACAGCAAATACTACGGCCATTGCTACGCCGAATGGGACACTCCGGAAATCCTGCTGAGCACTTCCACCGATGGCGGACAGACCTGGGGAGCGGCCAAAGGCTCAGGTGACCAAGTTTTTGGCTCCGGCGCTGAACCGCTGGTGCAGCCGAACGGCCAGGTAGTCGTGACCTTCCTGGGAAACAATATGAGTCGTTCACTTCGACCAACGGCGGCGCGAGTTGGGGTCGAGCATCACCATTGCCCCCGTTAACGTGTTTTCAGTAATAGTGATGTGCGTAGCGATTGCCTGCCCTTTCCTTCGACCGGCATCGACGAGTCAGGGAAGATTTACGTGGTCTGGTCGGACTGTAGCTTCCGCAAGAATTGCGGCACGAATGATTTGGTCTTGATCACTTCCAGCAACGGCAAAAAGTGGACTGCTCCCGCCCGCATTCCGATCGACCCGCTGACCAGCACGGTAGACCATTTATCCCCGGGCTAGGCGTGGATCGCGCCACATCGGGCAAAACCGCCCACCTCACTACGACTTATTATTATTATCCTCAGGCCAACTGCGACGATTACAACCTGTCGGGTTCACGTAGGCTTTACCGCCTCCACCGATGGTGGCACGACCTGGACAGCCGGAAAGGATCTCGGCGCAGGCGCGATGCAGGTAAGTTGGCTGCCCGCCTCACAGAACGGGCCTATGCTTGCCGATTATCTGTCGTCCTCGTATGTGAATGGCAAAGCCTTCGGGGTATTCATGGTGGCCAAGGCGCCTGCCAATGGCCTTTTCAATGAGGCTGCCTATACCACGAAGAATCCGCTCGAGGCTTCGGCTGACGAGCCTCGCTTCAGTTCGAGAGGCGAGAAGCCTATACCAGGGATCCACTCCAATCGTCCGTTCCCAAGATCTCAGGGTGAAGAGAGACAATCTCCAAGTGCTCCTCCAGCTAAGGACGGGCAGAAGTAGCAGCTGTGCTTAACTCCGCCGGCACAATGTGCCGGCGGTAGAACTCAAACGTACTTGAGGATAAACCTAATGAATCAAACTTTTCCTAAGTCTAAGTTTGGCCAAGTGTCTTACTTCTTCACGGTGGCGTTGGCATTCGCGATTGCTCTCGCAATTGTCATTCCCGCGGGTGCGCAATCGAATCTCGTGAAGCTCAGCACGGACACGTTTCATAATTCTGACAGCGACCATCACACTGAAGTTGAGCCTGATACGTTCGCGTGGGGCTCAACCATCGTGACTGGCTTCCAGGTAGCGCGCGTTCCCGACGGCGGTGGCGCCGACATAGGCTTTGCTACTTCCACCGACGCCGGCAAAACCTGGACCAGCGGATTGCTTCCCGGCCTGACCGATAACTACAAAGGTGGAAGCTTCACGGCCGCGAGCGATGCCGCTGTGGCTTACGACGCCAAACACGGAGAATGGCTGATCTCGACGCTTCCCATCACCAACAATGACGGAGAAGCCGTGGCCACCAGCCGTTCGACGGACGGAATCCATTGGAGCAAGCCAATCATTGTGGATCACAGCGGCTCGGACGACAAGAACTGGATTACCTGCGACAACACCACTACGAGCCCACACTATGGCAACTGCTATACCGAATGGGACGAGCCTGCGCTGGGCGATCTCATCTTCATGAGTACTTCCACTGACGGCGGAGTGACTTGGGGAGCAGCGATGAATACGGGGGATCAGGCCAGCGGCATTGGCGGACAGCCTCTGGTACTGCCCAACGGCACGGTCGTGGTTCCGATCTCTACTTTAAGCAACATGATCGCATTCCGTTCGACCAACGGTGGCAAGAGTTGGACCAGCACCTCCGTCATCTCCAATCAAGACTATCGTGGGGAAGACGGCGGTTTGCGCGACGGTTTCGGCATGCCCACAGCGCAAATCGACGGCGGCGGGAAAATCTACATGGTTTGGCCGGATTGCCGCTTTCGTTCTGGCTGCAGCACTGACGACCTTGTCCTGACCACATCCACCAATGGCACGACTTGGACCAAAGTCGCCCGCATCCCGATTGATCCGATTAGCAGCACGGTCGATCATTTTATCCCCGGGATAGGCATCGATCGAACCACTTCAGGGAAAACAGCTCACCTCGCCGTGACCTACTATTACTATCCTGTCGCTGCCTGCGATAACTCCTGCAAGCTGTATGTGGGCTATACGACGTCGGAGAATGGTGGCGCGACCTGGACGAAGGGTAAGGAGCTGGCTGGCCCGATGGAATTAAGCTGGCTGCCAGAAACCCAAAACGGGTTGATGGTTGCCGATTATCTTGCCGTCGCATACGCGAACGGAAATCCGTTTGGAGTTTTTGCGGTAGCCAAGGCACTCTCGGGCGGATTATTCAATGAGGCCATGTACACAACCAAGTCTCCGCTGCTGGCGTCGGCGGAAGAACCTCGATTCAACTCGAAGGCGAAAAGCCCGTGCCTCACGCCAAGGGAAAATACGTCTGGAAGTACTATGACGACGATGGAAAGTATCCCATCCCGCCTTCGAAGCAGGGACGACCGTTGAAGCAGAAGTAAAACTGTGATGTCGAGCCGGCCTGGCGCATGGGGAGTTGGCACACGCCAGGTTGCAAATATTCGGGGAAATTGAAATCTCACCATAAGGAAAATCTGATGAATCGAAATCCATTTGCCTTCTTCACCTTGTGCTCGCGCTGGCGCTTTCGGGAGTCCTGGTCGCGCCTGCACATGCGCAATTCACGTTAGTAAAAATCAGCACCGATAAGCTTCACCAACTCCGACAGCGTGCACAAAACCGAAGTGGAGCCCGACTTCTGCCTCCTGGGGAAATACCATCGTGGGCACTTTCCATGTCGCCCGCGTACCCGGATCGATCGGATGGGGCAGCGCCGACGTGGGGTGGGCCACCTCGACCGACGCCGGTAAAACGTGGACGTATGGCATTCTCCCCGCGCTGACCGACAATTATAAAAACGGACCCTTCGGCTGGGCGGCGGACCCTTCAGTCGCCTATGACGCTAAACATGGGGAATGGTTGATTTCGACGCTCCCGCTCAAAGGCCAGGAAAACTCGGGGACGATCGGAGATGTAGCCGTGAGTCGTTCTCCGGATGGCATCCATTGGGGAAAGCCAATCCTCGTCGATAACACCCAATTGGACGATAAGAACTGGACTACGTGCGACAACTTTCCCAAGAGTCCGTACTACGGCAACTGCTACACGGAATGGGATCAGGCGTATGGCACCGGCGACGTTTTGATGAGCACCTCGCACGACGGTGGTCTGACTTGGAGTCCGGGCATTCCTTCGGCCGATCACGCCGGTGGACTCGGCGGTGAGCCTGTGGTTCAGCCCAATGGCACGGTGATTGTGCCATTCAACGGCGGAGGCGTCGACGCCTTTCGTTCCACCGATGGCGGCAAAAGCTGGAGCACGACTGTTAACGTTGCCAGTTTCGAAACCCACACTGACGATGGCGGCATCCGCACTGGTTTTGATTTGCCTGGGGCGACGATTGACGGCGCCGGCAAAGTCTATGTCGTCTGGTCGGATTGCCGATTTCGTAGCGGCTGCACGACTAACGATGTCGTGATGAGTTCCTCCGCCGACGGCAAGACTTGGAGCGCAGTCACCCGTATTCCGATCGATCCGGTCAAAAGCACGGTTGATCACTTCCTCCCCGGAATCGGCGCGGACCCAGCCACTTCCGGCAGCACCGCTCACTTGACTATCGTTTATTACTATTACCCGGTCTCGGCTTGCAATAATTCCTGCAAGCTGGACGTGGGCTTCACGACATCGTCAGATGGCGGCAAGTCCTGGACTGCGGGAAAACAACTGGCCGGACCCATGCAGTTAACCTGGCTCCCGGTCTCCGACCAGGGGTATATGGTCGCGGACTACATCGGGGTCACGTATAACAACGGCGGCCCTTTCGGGATATTTATCGTAGCCAAGTCTCCATCCGGCGGACTGCTGAACGAAGCCGCGTACACGACAAAAGAGCCGCTGCTGGCCGCGGCTGGCGAACCTCGATTCAGCTCGAAAGGCGAAAAGCCCGTGACTGGCGCCAAGTCTGATCATGAGATGAAGTTCTACTACGACGACGAAGGCCAAAGGCAGATTCCTCCATCGAGGCTGATTCCGCCGCCGCCGCAGAAGTGAGTCGTGGCTTCGAACTCGAACCGCCAGCGCTTCGACGCTGGCGGTTTTTTCTTGCGTGTAAGTTTCCAGAATTTCTGAACTCCGCTCTCAACAAGGATTGCGCTGGATTTTCCACATCCTGCAATTGGTGCAAGTTCCTGTGCGCGAGACGAAGTTGCAGCATGGATGTCGGCTAAACAACGCAGTGGAAGCGAGCTCTGCGTGAGTTGGCGTGACCAGCTTGCACCAAATTCGGTCACAGGCTTGTGGAGCCGCTGCACTCGGCTGCATTCAAAGCAGATACAGTTTCGTATTTTTTATTGACTCTCAAACCAGGAAGAGTAAAAACATAATCGTTCTTTGACACGTTCTAGAGTTTACCCGGTTGGTGCGGCGTCCGGGACTCAAGCGAAGTCACTCTGCGGCATCGCAAGATGAAAAGTGGAGAGGGCAAGCAAGGGTCTATAGCAAAGCGCTGGTCGAGGCGAACAAGAACATCATGTCAAAGGCAGGATAGAGTCCCGAGGCGTCGAGCAGGTTTTTCCGGTTGGCGGTAAGCCCGGAGCCCAAGCAAGGATCGGTAATTGCAGTCCGCAAGGATAGCAATTATGTCAGGTCAGCAAGGGTCTAACGCGAGCTACTGGCCGAGACGAATGAGCTCAACACCACCTCGGGACTCTTAGTGTTTGCTGATAGCTCGAGCAGAGCGGACTCCTGTTCGCTTGCCACATTGCGCCCCACCAAATCGGAAAATTTCGACGGAATCATTTGCTCACGAACGTCAAGGGCAGCGGACAGATGTCCGCCCCAATACGCGCGCTACAGCGGGATGTTCCCGTGCTTCTTTGGCGGGTTCTTGTCGCGCTTGGTTTCCAGCATCTCCAGAGCTTGAATCAGCTTTTTGCGGGTTTCGCGGGGGTGGATTACGGCGTCGACGAAGCCGCGGTCGGCGGCTACGTAGGGGTTGGCAAAAAGCTCGCGGAATTCTTCGATCTTCTTTTGTCGAACCGCGTCGCGATTTTCAGCATTCTCCAGTTCGCGTTTGTAAACGATGTCCACTGCGCCTTCCGGGCCCATGACTGCGATCTCTGCGGTGGGCCAGGCGTAATTCACGTCGGTGCGAATGTGTTTCGAGGCCATGACGCAATAGGCTCCGCCGTAGGCTTTGCGCGTGATGACCGTCACCTTGGGCACTGTCGCTTCGGCGAAGGCAAAGAGCAGCTTGGCGCCGTGTTTAATGATGCCTCCGTATTCCTGATTGGTTCCGGGGAGGAATCCGGGGACATCTTCGAAGGTCACCAGCGGGATGTTGAAGCAGTCGCAGAAGCGGACGAAGCGCGCGCCCTTGATCGAAGCGTTGATGTCCAGCGTGCCGGCTAGAAATGCGGGCTGGTTGGCGACGATCCCTACTGGCTTGCCGTTCAAGCGGGAGAATCCTACGACAATATTTCTCGCGTAATGTTCCTGGACTTCGAAAAAATAGCCATCGTCGACAACGGCGTGGATTACGTCTTTGATGTCGTATGGTAGGTTCGATTGGTCGGGAACGATTTTGTCCAAAGCGGCATCGGCTCTGTCGATGGGATCGGTGCAGGGCTTGCGCGGCGGGTCGTCGAGATTGTTCGAGGGCATGAAGCTGAGCAGCTCTCGCACCATCGATAAGCACTCGGCGTCGTCGTGGGCTTTAAAGTGGGCCACCCCGGAGATTTCATTGTGAGTCTCGGCACCGCCCAGTTGATCTTTAGTGACTTCCTCGTGGGTGACGGTTTTGATTACGTCAGGCCCGGTGATGAACATGTAGGAAGTTTTGTCGACCATCAGAATGAAATCCGTGATCGCGGGTGAGTAAACCGCGCCGCCGGCGCACGGCCCCATGATCGCGGAAATCTGCGGAATGACTCCGCTATACAGCGTGTTTCTTAAAAAGATGTCGGCGTAGCCGGCCAGGGACATTACGCCTTCCTGAATGCGGGCGCCACCAGAATCGTTGAGACCGATCATGGGCGCACCCATTTTGGCGGCGAGATCCATGACCTTCACGATCTTCGCGGCGTTGGCTTCGGAGAGCGAACCACCGAATACGGTAAAATCCTGGGCGAAGACAAAAACCAGGCGGCCTTCGATGCGGCCGTATCCGGTGATGAAGCCGTCGCCGTAAAACTTTTGCTCGGCCATGCCGAAATCGTTGCAGCGATGCGTGACCAGTTTGTCGGTCTCTTCAAATGTGGCTTCGTCGAGCAGAAACTCGATGCGCTCGCGGGCCGACATTTTGCCTTCTTTGTGTTGCTTTTCGCGCCGCCTAAGGCCGCCGCCGTCTTCGGCTAGGTGGTCGCGCTTCTTTAGTTCCGTTAGTTTCTGTTCGAGGTTCATCGCGGGAGAATTATAGCGGTTTGGGGAGGATCAGGAATGTGCCGCTCCGATTGATATCAAAGCAAAATGGTTGGACGAGGAAGTAGCTCAAGGCGGATCGGGACTCCACTCAGCTTAGCAACCAAATATACTGACGTACGCATCCCAGCGAGAACTGAAGCTGTATTGACTCGGGATAACGCGCTCAGATCGAGCACCTGAATTTAGGCTCGACATCCACATGCACATAACAATTCTCGCGGCATTTCTTGTGATCTCTCGCACGGTGTCCTCGATGTGCACCGCCGGGGTCGTAATTATTCTGGTTGCGATCTGGGCTGCGAAGAGCGATATCGCGCGGGCTCGCGGCCTGGACAAGGTCGTAGCCTTAAGCAATTTGTGTTTTGCCGCTCCCTTGGCGGTCTTCGGCGCCCTGCATCTCGCGGCCGCTCAAGGCCTCGCGACCATGGTGCCTTTGTATATGCCGTGGAAATTGTTTTGGGCATATTTCTTCGGCTTTGCCCTGCTGGCCGCGTCTTTGAGCATATCCACAAAAATTCTAGTGCGCTGGTCCGGCCTGCTGTTCGGGATCGCGATGTTTTGTTTTGTGGCGATGATGGACCTCCCGGGAACTCTCGCCACTCCCAAAGACAGGTTTGGATGGATATTGACTCTCCGCGAAATGTTGTTCGGCGGCGGCGGCTGGATTCTTGCCGGAAACGCCATGCGCGGGGAAGGCCGTGGGCAGGTCGGGAAAAAGCTCATCACTGTGGGCCGGGTGATCATCGGGGTCGCCGCAATATTTTATGGCATTGAGAATTCTATGCACACGGCGAACGTTCCCGGCGTCCCGCTCGAAAAACTGATGCCCGCGTGGATTCCGGCGCACCTGCTCATCGGCTGGGTGACAGGCGCAATTCTTTTTATCGCCGGGATATGCATTCTGCTGAACAAGAAGACGCGGATGGCGGCAACTTATCTTGGTGCCTGGATTGTGCTGGTGGTCATGTTCATCTATGGTCCGATCCTGATCGCGGCGCTGGGCAATCCAAGCACCGATGTCAAAGTTGAGGGGATCAACTACTTCTTTGACACGCTGTTGTTTGCCGGAGCGATTCTCGCGCTCGCCAGCGCGACGCCACGCACGGAGTAGGGGTGGCTGTTGAGATATCGCCACACCGCGTGTTGAGCGTATTGAGCGCTATGGACCTGTTAACGACACTTATCCAAGACGCAGCCCGTTTTGCCGCTAAAATTGAGCCATGCTCACCATGCTCCAAGCACTCGGCGGCGCAAATGTCTGACACGAAGCGGCTGTCACTAAAGAACTGCGGTTCCATTCCTTGGCTCGAAAATCCAGAAGGCAGCAACTCGCCAATTGGCTCCATGCTGAAAGAATTGAACATCGACTCAGGCATCGGTACTGATGCACCACCCGTGGTGACTATTCAGATCACTTTGATGGCAAAGATGCGCGACGGCAGAATCAAGTTGACGTATCAGCGCGTTCACGAGTATTCGATGGAGGGCTTTGCAACAACGGATCCCTCGGGTAATAGGTGGATTGAGGACACGCTAAGGCTACGAAAAACCGATGTCTTGAAACACAAGGTGACGCTCACAGGTGGTAGCTGGACAATTGAAGCCGACGACATTGAGTTCAGTTGGGAACCGCTGTAATCGGTCTGACTGTCGTAATATCGCGGTTACGCTCATTGACCAGCGAGTTGTTTGGAACGCCGAAGCGGTCCGCAAAGGTTCGAGCAAGTTGGCTGGTTTGGCAGCGCGAAGTTGCCTGTCGACGGGCGGGACACCCGTTCACCGTTGGAAATCAAATTACTCCATGCTGGCGCCGAGGGGCTGGTACTTGTACTTCCGGCCGTCCCAGAAGGTTACCGAGGTCGCCTGATCGCCGCCGGTTTCTTCCGCATAGATTCCCATGACCATCCTCTTTTTCTTGAGGGCCAACTTCTTCACTACCACCTGCTTGAAGGGCAGATTCACAATGAGGAATTTCGCTTTGGGAGTGGCGGAGCGCCAGGCGTCGGCGCCCGCGCCGTGAATTACCAGCAACGAATACCCGCGACGTTCCGGATCGTCGGAAGAGAATTGCGTGGTGATCTTGGGATTGCCGTAGCCGAAGTAGCTGTTGTACGGATCTACAACCACGAAGCTGTCCTCCATCTGATCCATCATCGGGTTGGTGCAGCGCGCGGGGATGACGATATCTTCAACGCCGTCGCCGTCCATGTCGGCGATGAGCGGTTCGATTCCGATGAGGGAGCAAGTCGATCCGAATTGCTTTTGAACAAAGGCGTTGTCGACGGCGGGCTTAGCCGCAGGAGACACGGACGCCGGCTGCGCGGCCAGTGTGAGGCTTAGGCCCATGCAGAACGCAGTCAGAAGAAGAAGAAGAGATTTTGGGGACGCCATAAGGCTTACTGTAGTCCGATTGGCGTATCGGCGACATAGAAAGAAGAGGTTTGGGTAGCACGAAAGTCACATGGTCTTCAGGCTTCAAGCTTCGGGCTTCAGGCTGCACGTCAACCCTTGAAGTGTTCCCAGCCTTCGGTGCGAAGCTTGATTCGGGACCCGTCGGGCGCGACAAGAATAACCTGCCTGGCTCGAGTGATTTGGCCAATTTGAGTGATGTCAACGCCTGCGATTCTGGAAGGGACGCGCTTGGCTTTGGGAGCGGTGAAGAGCAACTCGTAGTCGTCGCCGCCGTGCAGTGCGGATTGCAGATCGACTTTGCGGGCGGGCCCGTCGATCTGCGCAAGAGGAATGGCGTCCGCCGAGATCTCCGCGCCAACAGCGCTCTCGTCGCAGATGTGCCCGAGATCGGTCGAAAGGCCATCGCTGAGGTCGATCATGGCTGTGGCGAGACCCCTTTCACGCAGAATCCGGCCAACTTCGATTCGAGGGATCGGATCGAAATGGCTGGCAAAGTGGGCGGGCCGAGGTTTTCTTCCGGAGAACAGCAACTTCAGCGTAGCGGCAGCGCCTCCCAATGCCCCGGTGACGTAGATGCGGTCTCCGCGACGGGCACCCGAGCGAAGTATTGCTTTCCCTTTCGGCACCGAACCAACGACAACAACGTCGGCCAAAATCCCGCCTGGGGATTGTGCCGTGTCTCCCCCGGCGAGGCTCACGTGGAACCGATCCGCCAATTGGAGCAAGCCTTTCAGAAACTGGTCAACCCAACGCTGGGGTAGGTTCGGCGGCAAGGCGAGGGATAAGAATGCGGCAACCGGAATACCTCCCATGGCGGCAATATCGCTGAGGCCTCGCGTGAGGCAGCGATGACCTACGACTTCGGGGGAATGCCATTCACGCCGGAAATGAATTCCTTCGAGGCTGAAATCGGTGGTAACCAGGGTTTGGTGCCCCGCGGGGATTTGCAGGATGGCGCAATCATCTCCGATGCCGGCGGCGATCCCTCGTCTTCGGGCTGTTCGATCCCGGATGCGAGAGATCAAGAGTTTTTCGGCCAGAGGCAAGGTGGGACCAATGATATACAAACCATGAAGCTTGAGCAGACGAAATCGGGTGCAGAATGCCCCGTTCTTTGGGGGCAACCCGTGCTGGCTTCAATCCATCGAATCGAAGTCTCCGGTTGGGCAGCCGCGCATCGCAGGCCTTGTTGCAAGGCTGCCTACGGCCGAATCGTTCTTTTCATCTTTGAACTTCCTGGACCTCGGAGTTTTGGCAGTTGGTAACCCGCCGAAGGATCACTCGCTCTGATGCCTTTCGTAACCTTTGGGCTGTGCGCTGGGTCGTTGACAGAGAGAATCTACTTTGGTACCGTTGCGAAGCTGCTTCCAAAAGCTCTGGCCGAGCTAAGTGCCGCATGCGGTTAGGATTGCAGGCACGAAAGATGTCAAGCCTGACCCTGGTTCCGGTAGGACGGAGCGATTTACTGACCTAATTCCCAAGATGGGGAAGGTATGATCGCAGCGGGGATCGGGTAGTAGGATCAAAGGCGGCGAACCTGCCGCAGCCGTAGATCCGATTTCTGAATGAAGGGAACATATTGCGTAAGCGTTTCTACATACTTTTCGTAGCGCGTGGCGAGGACGGGCAACTCCGCAAGATTCCCATCCCAGTTCACTATCTGTACGTATTAGTTGTTGGCGCGGCGATCGGCGTCCTCAGCCTGACCGGCATTGCTAGTTCCTACATGCGAATGTTGTTGAAGGTTTCCCGCTTTAACGAGCTGAGACTCCAAAAAGACGCGCTGAAAACCCGCTATTCGCGCTTGGAGCAGGTCGCCCAAGAGAGAGATATTCAAGTGGCGTCGCTGGGTTCGTTGGCCAGCGAAGTTTCGTCCCTCTACGGTTTGAAATCGGATCCTGTGCTGGAATCGGAATCTACTGATCACATTCAAGACGCCCAAGTAAGTTCGTCTCTGGATCGGCTTTATGCGTTGAAGGACACTGCTCTGAGCGGTGCCGCTGCGACCGGGATTTCGCTCGGTCTTACGCGCGACGTGACCACAGCAGACTGGCTGCGGGCCAATTCGGCTCCTAACCTTTGGCCGGTGGAAGGTCCGATCACGGGTTCGTTTGGAGAGAGAATCGATCCCTTCAACGGCGAGGGTGCGTTCCACCGCGGAGTCGATATATCGGCCTCCTACGGACAGCCGGTGATAGCTCCCGCCGATGGAGTCGTGGTCTTCGCCGACTTCATGGGTGGATACGGGCGGGCGATCGCGCTTGACCACGGCCACGGAATCACGACGCGCTACGGTCACCTTGCCAGCTACGCGGTAGTTACGGGGCAATACGTGCGTCGGGGCGACACCATCGGATACGTCGGGTTGAGCGGTCGCAGTACAGGTCCACATCTGCACTATGAAGTGCGGATCAATGACACTCCAGTCAATCCCCACAAATTCCTGCGTCTGACCGTCGCGCATGGCGGCGGATTCGCAGCGGGAAGCTAGAAGGACAGCTTTCAGCACTCAGCTTTCAGCACTCAGCCTAGAAACTCCAGCAACAGGCACTTGGTCCTCGAATCTCGATTCCCGAACATGTGGCATTGGTGCGAGGCAAATGTTAAAGCTGAATGCTGAATGCTTCATCTCACTGCCTTAACCCCATCCAGCGCTCGGACACTACGATTGAATTCCCTGGATTCTGCGGATCGTAACGCACAGACGTGGGCAGGCCAAGGCGGCAGGAGTGCAGGTTGATGAGTTGGCGCAAGTAAGTGACGTCCTGCGAGGCTTCATAGGACACGCCAGCCACGTCGTATTGAAAGATCAGAAAGGTAGCCGGCTTACGTCCTTCAGGCTGCATCTCCTGCACGTCGATGACGGTGCCGTCGGTAATCCGTCCCACGCGGTCGAGCCACACCCGCCGCTCGCGTTCGACCTCATCGTGCCCCTTGGGCTTGCGACGCAGGAGCAGATAGGCCGCCAGCAAGGCGCCCGCGCTACCCAAGATCATGGCATAGAGACGAGTTGGAATCATGACTTCTGGAAAGAAACTGCGCACTCAATGGTCGCGATGTCTTAACCAGCATAAAGCCAGATGGCAAATCACGGAAGAGGGTTCGTGATTACCAAGGTGAAGTTGAACCGGTGCCTGAGATTTCGGTGAACGGTAGGTCTAGTGGTCGGCGGCCGAAGTGTGATCGTGCACGATTTTCCATCCGTCGGGAAACTTGCGGAAGATCAGGGTGAACAGGCCGTGCGGCGTTTTGCCGTCTGTCATGTTCAAACGCCATGCTCCGCGCACGAACGCCGCATCCGGGGCGAGTTCCTGAATGTTCAAGTCGGAAAACTCCAGTCGTCCCATCTCCCGCCCTTCGCTCTGATATTTCTTGCGATACCGTTCCAAAGTCGACTCCCAGCCGGACGTCTTCTCTGCTGCCGAAAAAAATGTTAAATCAGGAGAGTTCCAGTAGCCAGACATGAAGGCTTCGAGATCGTGCCGGTTCCAGGCTTCCTGTTGCCGGCGCAAAACCTGCTCAACGGCAGATGGTACGTCCGATTTGGAATTCTGAGCGGTGACGGTGAATGAGCAGAAAAGCAGAGTTACTGCAATTGCAATAATCGCACAGTTCTTATGCATCCAGGTGCCTCGTAACAGAAACACTCCTATTCGACCACGCTCATTGCTTTTTCGCAGGGGCGAACTCGACCACATCATTGTTTCCAGGAATGGAGCGTTCCCGGGGAATGGACGGATGTTTATCAAGCTCGTAATCAGAACCAGGCCCGAGGTACGTGAATTTTTCAAAGATAAAAGGAACGCCTTCGGATTGCAGAACCGAGTTCCCATCCGTCATTTGAAAATGTAGATGCGGACCCGTCGCGTTGCCGCTGTTTCCGAGCCGAGCCAGAATATCTCCCCGGCGTACATGGTCATGGACTCGAACCTTGATGCTTCCCGGTTGTAGGTGCGCAAAAGAGACATAACGGTTGGCAGCAATGCGAACGATGATGTAGTTTCCCGCGATGTTATCAAGAGTGACAGGTTTAGGCAGGACTCGCGGGGTATTCTCGGGTATTCCATCCACTATCTGGGTCACTTCTCCATCCGCCACCGCAAGAATCGGCTCACCATAGCCCCACCAATTTTCGTTGCGCGCGGTTCCGTCATGCGAGTCTCCGTTAGGTCCGACTTTCACCCAATCAATCGCGAACCTCTCCGGCGAATAAATATGGCCGTCAATGGCGAAGATGCTGCGCCGGTGCCCCGAATCGTTCGAAGGGCCGTCCCCCGCGAGCCAGACGCCGCCAGCGAATGGAGGGCCGAGCAAGGGCACCGCATCCTGGCTTAATGCAACCGGAAAATCCTCGAGCGTGGTTTCCGTCGGGGCGCTCCCTTCACTGGGCGCACCAGCCACAAAGACCATCCGATGGCTTAAGCCAACGGGTGTTTGTTTATCTGATCCCAGTTCGATCCACAGGAAAATGACAGCGCGCTTCGCCGGACCGATTGTCTGCGAGTCCTTCGCTCCGCTCACGGTCCCCGCCTCAGTCATGATCGCAGACAAGGCAGCATCTGCAATGGTCTTAATCGGTTGACTCCTGTCGCCGTCCGCAAAAACCTCGAGTTTCTTCAGCGTTAATGGCACTGTGCCGAAGTTGGTGACGTGCAACTCATACACCAATACCTGCTTGTCTTCTACTTTGACTGGGATTGGCGACGCCGGACAAACCACTTCAACACGAGGGCCTCTCTCACGTGCGAGTCCAGCTTGCAGCGTTGCGAAAATCAATACGAGTGCGGAAAAGAACCGTTCACAGGTCGTCAATGGCAAACTCATAATTGCGCGCTCCTCAACTCGCCCGAAATCCTTGCGCGTCTATCAGCAGACCTGCGCGCCGGGGCCATTCAAGCCAGTTGATAACTAACGAAATATAGTGGAAATCGCGGAGAGGAGTTAGGTAATTCTGTCCGCAGATTGGAGAACAGTAGCTGAAAGTAGAAGAAGCCGGGGCGAGTCGGACCGGGTTAGGCGCGGCCCTTCTTCGCGGCCGCGGCAATCACTCCAGCTTTTTCCCACGGACGCTTAGGCCGGTTCGCAGCGGGCTTGTCGCGGTTCTCAATGCGGTCGTAATGGTACGATTCGCTGACTGTGCCGAGCGATTCGTTGTACAGAGTGGGCAAGCCCAAGCCTTCTTTCATTTCCTCGGTGAACTGTTGCAGGGCTTTCAGATGGTCCGCAGTTGCTGGAACTTCGGTTTTGGCGGTTTTGAGAAACTGCTGGTATCCCTTGTTCACCAGCTTCGAAATTTCGCTACCAATCAGGTAGCCGGGATAAGCGAAAATCTTTACGCCGTCGTCGCCGTTCTTCTGAATAGCGGCGGACACGTTGTACTTTCTAAGGAACACACGCGCCTGCGTGCCTGGCGCTTCGAGCAAATCAAAGCCGTGATCGCGCAGCCAATTCAACGCCTCTTCGTAAGTCCTTTGTTCTACCTTCGATGCCATTTCGTCCTTCGTTCTCGTCTAAGTTAGATGCAGGTTCTTGAAAAAGGTACGAAGCCGCATCTTCGGTGGAACTAACCAGTCTCTCTTATAATCTAATCAAGCGTGCGTCACGATTGATTTTGCTTCTGAGGAGCATTACGTAAGTCACGGTCTTCGAGTTTGAAATTTATGCAACCCGCGCCCATAAAGATCGGCAAAGTGTCTATTTCATCGGCAGATGCAGACACAAACGAAGAACCAGCAAGCCCCTTAGGGACGCATACCGTCGATCGCATTGGCAACACTCCACTGCTTCGCCTTGCACGCATCGCCAGCGATTTGCCCGGAGTTGAGATTCTCGGCAAAGCGGAGTGGCTCAATCCCGGAGGCTCAGTCAAAGACCGCGCCGCAGCCAACATCGTGGTGCAAGCCCGCGCCAGTGGCAAGTTAACATCCGGTAAAATTCTGCTGGATTCAACCAGCGGCAACACCGGCATTGCGTATGCCATGATCGGCGCGGCGCAGGGTTTTCCCGTGACACTCTGCATGCCCGAGAATGTGTCGGTCGAGCGCAAGCGCATCCTTCAAGCTTACGGCGCCAACATCCTGTACACGGATCCTGCCGAGGGTTCCGACGGTGCCATCCGCATGGCGCGCGACCTTGCGGCCAAGCATCCCGATCTTTATTACTACGCCGACCAGTATTCCAACGACGCCAACTGGCAAGCTCACTACCATGGCACAGCCAACGAAATCTGGCAACAGACGGAAGGACGTGTCACGCACTTCGTGTCCATGCTGGGCACAAGTGGAACCTTCGTAGGGGTGACGCGGCGGCTGAAGGAATTGAATCCGCGCATCCGCTGTATTTCGCTGCAACCAGATTCGGCGTTTCATGGAATCGAAGGCGCGAAGCACATGGCCAGCGCGATCGTTCCGAAAATTTATGATCCGTCACTCGCGGACGCAGATCTAGGAATTTCGACGGAAGAGTCTTATGTCATGGCCAAGCGGCTGGCGCGCGAGGAAGGCTTGCTGGTGGGAATATCGGCGGCTGCAGCGGTAGTCGGCTGCCTGCAGTTGGCGCGGCAGTTGAAGCAAAACGAGCGCGCGGTTTTTGTGACGATTCTGTGCGACTCCGGCGACAAGTATTTGAGCGAGAGATTCTGGCAGGAATGACTCATTGACTCAATGAGTTATTGAATCAATGAATCCCGCTAACACCAACGACTATTCTGGATGTTAAAGGTCCGCAAAATCGACTACGAAGCCCTACGGCAGCATGGCGAGCAGACGTATCCGCACGAGTGCTGTGGCGTGCTGCTTGGCGAAATGAATGGGGAGGAGCGTCGGGTCATTTCAATCGCACGCTGCGGCAACACGCGAACGGATTCGCCGCAGAACCGCTATCACATCGATCCGAAGGAACTGGTTCGCATTCAGCGGGAAGGCCGGGAGCGCGGCGAAGACATCGTCGGCTTCTACCATTCGCATCCCGACCATCCGGCACGTTGGTCGGCGACTGATTTGGCGGAGGCGCACTGGTTTGGCTGCTCGTATGTAATCACTAGCGTGGAAAAGGGCAAGGCGGCGATCACGAACTCGTTCGAACTGACAGGCAGCGACGAGAGCGATAAGAAGCTTGTGGACGAGAAGATTGTGGTAGCATAAACAGAAGCGTAGCGAGCTACGTTTCTACGGTAGATTCTAGCGAACTGAATCCCGCCGGGGCATTGCCGCATCATGTATCTGCATGACGAAAATCCACATTCCCACCCCCTTGCGCCAATACGCCGGCAAGCAGCCGACGGTCGAGGTCAACGGAGGCACCGTTGCGGAGGCCTTGTCTGGGCTGGTTTCCCAGCATCCTGACCTGCGTCGCCATCTTTACACCGACGACGGCAAACTGCGTTCTTTCGTCAATGTTTACCTGAATGACGAAGACGTCCGCTACCTGCAAAAAGAGGCCACTGCAATCAAGGACAGTGATACTATTTCGATAGTGCCTTCGATCGCCGGAGGCCGGTGAAATTGATGAATTGCGGATGGGCCACTCCTCGAATGCCTCGCCCCAGCGCCTGCTGTTGTTGTCCGTTCTGTTGTTGTTTCTAGTTGTCCGTTCCGTAATCGCTAAAATCTAAGATTTCTGAACAGAGGTTTTATGGCAGCCATTACAGAAGTCAAACCCGTTGAAGCGAAACCCGAAGCTCGCACTTACCAACGACGAAATCCTGCGCTACTCGCGCCACCTGATCATGCCCGAAGTCGGCATGGAGGGCCAGCAGAAGCTCAAGGCCGCGCGTGTGCTGTGTATCGGCGCCGGCGGCCTGGGTTCGCCGTTGGCGCTTTATCTGGGCGCGGCCGGCGTGGGTACGCTCGGGATCGTGGACTTCGACGTGGTGGATTACACGAACCTGCAGCGGCAGATCATTCACACGACTGCTGACGTGGGGCGCAAGAAGCTTGATTCCGCGGCAGAGAAGCTGAAGGCGATCAATCCATTCTTGAACATCCGCAAGTTCGAAACCCGGCTGAGCAGCGAAAATGCGCTCGAACTGTTTCGCGAGTTCGACATCATCGCCGACGGCACCGACAATTTCCCCACCCGCTATCTGGTGAACGATGCCTGCGTGCTTACCGGAAAGCCCAATGTTTATGGTTCGATTTTTCGTTTTGAAGGACAAGCCAGCGTTTTCGCGACCGAGGATGGCCCCTGCTATCGCTGCTTGTATTCCGAGCCGCCACCGCCGGGATTGGTTCCCTCTTGCGCTGAAGGCGGAGTGCTGGGCATTCTGCCGGGACTGGTGGGCGTAATTCAGGCGACTGAAGTCATCAAGCTGATTCTCGGCAAGGGTGACCCACTCATTGGGCGGCTGCTGCTGGTCGACGCTCTGGGCATGAAGTTCCGCGAGCTCAAATTGCGCAAGAATCCAGATTGCCCGGCCTGCGGCACGCACCGCACCATCACAAAACTGATAGACTACAACGAGTTTTGTGGAATCCGGGGCGAAGAGAAAAGCCAAGAAAAAAGCCAGGAGAAACCAGTGGAAGCAGGCATTCCCGAAATGCAAGTCGAAGAACTGAAGCGGCGTCTGGATGCGGGCGATGATCTTTTCGTGCTCGACGTGCGTGAGCCCCACGAATATCAAATCTGCCACATCAACGGGCACTTGATCCCGCTGGGCGATCTGCCGAGAGCGAGTCAACGAGCTCGATTCCAGCCGCGAAATCGTGGCCCATTGCCGCTCCGGCGTGCGCAGCGCCAAAGCGGTAGCCTTCCTGCAACAAGCGGGATTCAAGAAAGTGCACAATCTCGCCGGCGGAATACTGGCCTGGGCAGACCGGGTTGACCCCAGAATGCCCAAATATTAACGGCTGTTCCCAAGTGCCTGTTTGGACCCGGCGTAAATCGCAAGGACGCTCCCTTTCGTACTTGCGATTTCCTTGACAAGCCTGCTTCCTAATCGCACAATCCCAGTTGCAACCCCATTGCTCTCATAGCACCGCTGGGGTTGTGTCCCCAGGGATTCTGAAACAATCGCGTTTTTCATCACGTTGGGAGGAAAAGTTATGAGACGTTGCGCGTCGCGCTTAACCGCAATCGCCACAATCGCTCTGCTGCTTTCAGTCTTCGCCCAGGCGGAGCCCAAGAAAAAAACCTACAACAACTCTGCAGACCAGGTATTTAATGCCGCTCTGCGCACGGCACGCGAACGCCACGTCGTCACCTTCGTCGACGAGAAGACCATGATGTTTACCTTCGAAACCGGACGATCGTTGACTTCGGAAGGGTTCGTGGCCAATGCCTCGGTAGAACCAGAAGCCGACAACAAGGCGACCCTGATCATAAATGTCCAGACCAAAAAAGGTTTTTCGTGGGGCGCGGGCGATCGCATGGCGGACAAGTTCTACCAGCAGGTGGGAGACGAATTGGCGGGCGATCCGCAGCAAAAATCCGCGGTTAAGGCCTCCGAAAAAGCCATAGCGGTCCCTGATCCGAAGGCAGTTCCCGCAGAACCGTCGATGACTGCTGCTCCGTCGGTAGTACCGGTTAGCGCCGTTTCATCCGGCAAAGGTTCCATCACGGTGAGTTCCACACCTGATGGAGCGGACGTCTATGTCGACGATAACTTCGTCGGCAACGCTCCGGCCACGCTCAAGCTTTCTCCGGGCAAGCATACGGTGAAAGTCTCGCAGGATGGATACAAGGCCTGGAGCAAAGACATCTCCGTGTTCGCTGACTCGGACGTGAACTTGAAGGCTGCGCTGGCAAAGAACTAAAGAACTGACGAGAGTTGCGCAGCGACGCCCGTGCGCGAGGTTATGTGGAGAGAAAAGGGGAGCCTCGAGCTCCCCTTGTTCTTTCGCAAGACTAGCTTTACTTACTGCTGCCGCTGCCGTCCATGCCAGCGGACTCGTTGCCAATGGCCAACGCGTACTTCTTGCCGCTGAAATGAATTTCAGCCAGGGACTTGGTGCCGTCGCCATTGTTCTGCACAACGGCGGCGTCGTGATTTGATTTTTCATTCAGATCAATCAGACGCGCTGGGGCGGTCGCGACAACCTTGTTGCCTTTCATGATGCTCAATTCGACGTTAGGGCCGTTGCCATCCCACTTCACCGAGTAATCGCCCGCGCGCAATTGTTTGCCGCTAATAGTGACGGGATCCTGAAGCTGCATAGAACCCTTATTCGCGGCCGCGAATGCACTTGTCGCGAGCAGCAAAGCCAATCCCAGCAGCAAGCCCTTGGAAGTATTTGCGAATTTCATGACACTCCTTTTTCTTTCCCGAAAAGCGTCGGGAATCGTTTTCTGGGCGGCCTGGGTTTTGACCTTCCACGAAAAACTTGCGTTTTGCCGCGGAAGACTTACAATGCTGCCGCGGGGTTAAGGAGAAAGCGCGTGGCCGCAAGACCGCGAGCTCTCTGCTGCAGGGATTGCGCTCACCTGGGCCGCCAAACCGAGAATGAGCCAGTCCCTTAACCCCTGAAATTGTTGCCCGAAAGCCGGGTCGAATGATGGCTCGCCCGGGCTTTCTCGCTTGTCATTTCAATATACGTTCTTCGATGCCTCGAAGTTCCCTTGCGCTGTAAATCGCAATTACTCACTTGGACGCTTCAGTGCGAGTGTCGTTAGCAAATGCGACAATCGACACACTGCTGGTTTGTATTGTCTACACAGAGACATTTTGTTTTTACGAACGTTCACGAGTTTTCACACAAGTTCATGACGGCTGCAGTCGCGCTTTCCCCTTCGCGTCTATAGCAAGAACGAACAATCGTCTGTTAATTGCAAATGTGAAGCGAGGAATGTGATGGACTGCTTGGGTTCAGCTGCGAACAGTCTTTGCTGACCGAGGCTTCGGCACGTTCGACTTTGGCCTGTTGGACTAAGAGATCTTCAGAACTACTTTCCCGAAGTTTTTCCCCTCAGACAACAGTCGGTATGCTTCGGCGGCGCGCTCCATCGGCAGCACATGATCAATGACGGGATGCAAGTGGCCTTGCGAAATCCAGATCGAAAGTTGTTTCCATGCGTCCTTCATCAACTCTTGCTTCGCGGATAGATAGGTCAACCACAATCCGTGGACGCTTGCACCTTTGGCGTAGAGCAGTCGCGTGTCCAATTCCGATTTTTGTCCGGTGGCGCTTCCGTATACGATCACGCGTCCGGAGTCGCGCAGGCAACGTACGCTCCTGTTGGTGTGGTCGCCGCCCAGCATCTCAAAAACGGCGTCGACACCTTCGCCCTGAGTCAGATCTTTGATCGCGTCTTCATAATCGCGCCGCTTGTAGTTGATGCCGTGTTCCAGCCCCAGTGCTTTCACACGCGCAAGCTTATCGTCGGAGGACGAACGTCCCGTACATTTCGATGCCAAGCAGTTTTCCGATCTGTACTGCAGCGGTTCCTACGCCTCCGGCCACGGCGTGAATCAGCACTCGCGGAGCCGTGCCCGGCGCCGCGTTGCCGATCAGACCCGCCTTCCAATATGCGAGATATGCAGTGAAGTAATTCACGGGGAAGGCTGCTCCCTCTTCGTCGGTCCAGTTTTCAGGCACAGGCCACAACAACTCGGCGCGGGCAGCGATGCGCTCAGCGAATGCCGCCCACTGCGCGTAGCCCATCACCCGTTGGCCGTCGCTTTCCCGCACCCCACAAAACTCGCGGCCAGCGACCAACGGAGGCTTTGGCGTTCCCGGATAGCCGCCTTGCGTCGTCATGACGTCAGCAAAGTTCAACCCACCGGCGTGGACGCGAACCAACTCCTGTCCGGCAACAGGCGCTGGATCGGGAACATCTTGCAGCTCGAGCACGTCCGGTCCACCTAACCGACTGATGACAATAGCTTTCATAACTTATGAGTCTAGCAGCAAGCTTATCCTGGGCCGATTCCAGCTATCTCGCTTATCAGCTCGGGCGGTGACCTACGTAATCGCGGATACTGCTCCGCAGGTATATACTTCCACTGGAATATTTGTACGATGCACTCTGTCTGATTTCTGGACAGACAGCGGAGCGTTGTTTCTTAGCCGTTTCATTCATAGGCTCTGCGATATAGATCACTGGCCGCAATAGATTGAGCGGTTGGGCGGCCGGTGCGGAACTCTACTTCAACTTTTAGGACCGTGGGTTCCGAGGAGGTCCATCAATGGACTTAATAGCGGTTCGTCTATTATTTGTTCTTTTTGTTGCGCTCACCTGTTACAAGATTCAGCCCTTCGACCTTCCTTCGAATCTCGATGCGGGACTCGGAGCCCTACTCGGCATTGCGATCGTCACCTTCGAGTGGCGGCTTCGTCTGGTGAGCCTGAAGCGTCTGATCGGAGCCGCGATCGGGAGCGTGCTGGGAATTGTTGGCGCTTACCTGTTCGCCCTGGTAATCCGTAACAGCATTCCTCCCGGACACACGCAAAGCTTTCTGCAGATCATGGTCATGTTCTTGATGGCGTACGTCGGCTTGATAGTCGGCGCCAACAAAGGCGATCTGCTGAATCTGGCGGCGCTGGGCGGCATCTTCGGCGGCGAGAAGCAGTCCAGAAGAAGCTACAAGATTCTGGATACCAGCGTCATCATCGATGGGCGTATTGCCGACATCGCGGAAACCGGTTTCCTCGATGGTGTGATTGTGGCCCCACAATTTGTGTTGCGTGAGTTGCAGTTGGTGGCCGACTCCGCCGACTCGCTCAAACGCAATCGCGGACGCCGCGGCCTCGACATCCTGCAACGTCTGCAGAAGATGGCTTCGGTGCAAATACAGATTGTGGAAGACGATTTTCCCGCAGTTCGCGAAGTGGATCTGAAATTGATTGAACTGGCCAAGCTCTACGAAGGCAAAATTATCACCAATGATTTCAATCTTAATAAGGTGGCACAGTTGCAAGGGGTCGCGGTGCTGAACATCAACGAGCTGGCCAATTCGCTGAAGCCGATCGTGCTTCCCGGCGAAACCATGAAGGTGTTCATCCTCAAAGAGGGCAAAGAATACAATCAAGGCGTCGCTTACCTGGACGACGGCACAATGGTTGTCGTCGACAACGCGCGAAAAATGATTGGCAAGACGATCGACATTTCGGTGACGTCGGTATTGCAAACGACAGCGGGAAAGATGATCTTCGGCAAATGGGATGAGCGCGCCATGGCCCGAACAGAGCCACGACCCGCGGTGGTAGTGACGACGGCAACTGCGATTCCGAATGGTGAGCCCAAGAAGACCGCCCCGCTTGTCGTGGAGCGGCCGGCAGAGTAGGCCGCGCAGGAGGACGCAGGTTTCGATGGAAGGACCTGACTGGCCCGTAGTCGCTGGTTACTGGGTTACTGTCCCGATATTATCGAAGCTACCTTGATGGTGTTTCCGTCGAGGCTACCCACAATTTTCACGCGCTGACCTGCCAGCCCGTCAAGCTCACTTTCGTTTCCCGCCAAGTCGTATTTCTTGTCCCCCTCGACGAGCACGTACTTGGAGCCGTTTCGTACACACATCTTCGTACATTCCATCGGGCTCTTCCCGGAATCCATGTCATGCCGTCCGCCGCAACGATCATCCGTAACCAAGCCGGCAAAAACTCTTCCTTTTACTTTGCTTGATTCTTGATTTGTCGTCGGCTTTCCGCCATCGGCGGCCGCGAACGCGACGGCCGCGCCCGTGAAAAGAATAGCCAAACTCAAAGCAACCACTAGCGCCTGCGTGGTACAGAGCGTTATCAGCGTGAACCAGGAAGGCCTCTTGATCAAATCTTGCTCCTTAGAGTGGCCGCTTTTTGTCCCGTGCCAGCTCCTCAGTAGTGCAACTGGACTGCCACCATGTTTACCGGCTCGGTTACATGTAAGTTATTCAACAGATTTAACTTGGGGTGGCGCGGTCCACGAGAGCGTGTGTCGGCGGGAAAGAGATTTCCCAGATCAGAGCAAAATGTGGGTAGAGCAAATCCTGTATGGGAGAACGGACTGAGACGCCATGAGCGGATTTGAACTGCAGCCCTCACCCTCGTATACTTGCAGCCCGCTATGAAGGTAATTGTGATTGTTCCGGCCGCAGGCTTGGGCACGCGTATGGCTTCGGCGCCGCGCACCCAGAGTAAGAAGCCTGCGTCGACCAAGCAGTTCACCGAGCTTGGGGGTGTGCCGATTCTCATTCACACTCTGCGGAAGTTCGTGGCTAGTCCAGAGGTGTCCGAGATTTATGTTGCGTTGCGAGCGAATGAGATCGAAGGATTCCGCACCCGCCTGGAAAAAGACGCCAAAGACATTCTGCAGAAGAAGATTCATCTGGTCGAAGGCGGAGAGCACCGGCAGCATTCCGTCGCTAATGCGATAAGTTCCGTCTCCGCCAGCGACGACGACGTGGTGCTGGTTCACGATGCCGTGCGTCCGTTTGTAACCGAGGAGATCATTCATGATGTGATCCGGGCTGCGCAAAAATACGGCGCGGCAATCGCTGGCGTGCCCGCGGTCGACACCGTGAAACAAGTGGAGCGGACATCCGATGGCGCCTTGATCACCGCCACAATTCCGCGGGAACGCGTGGTCATGGCGCAAACCCCGCAGGGCTTCCGCTACGATGTGATCAAGAAAGCTTTCGATGAGGCAGCAGCCGATGGGTTTGTGGGAACAGACGAAGCCTCTCTGGTCGAACGCTCGGGACATGCAGTGGCGGTCGTGATGGGATCCGCGAGGAATATAAAAATCACGGCTCCAGCAGACATGGAGCTGGCAGAGTTTTATTTGCAATCAGGTTCGTGAGGGACGAATCCACTTGACGCCAACGACCAAGGACCAACGACCGACGCTGAGAATTGGCTATGGCTGGGATTCTCACGAATTCAAGGCTGGTATTCCGCTCAAAATCGGCGGAGTTACTCTGGATCATCCGAAAGGCCTGGGCGGCCACTCGGATGGCGACGTACTCTTGCACGCGCTTACGGATGCTCTGCTCGGTGCGGTGGCGGCGCCTGATATCGGCTCGCTGTTTCCGCCATCCGATCCCAAGTGGAAGGGAGCGGACTCCGCCGTTTTTTTGCGCGAAGCTTTGAAGCGCGTTCGAGCCGCAGGTTACGCCGTCGTCAATGTGGACTCCACGCTTATTCTTGCCGCTCCCAAAATTGGTCCTCATGCCGCTTCTATTCGGGAGCACGTGGCGGAATTGCTGGGTGTTCCCGTGGATTGCGTTGGCCTCAAAGCCAAAACGCCGGAAGGCTTGGGTACTGACAACGCAGCAATTGCGAACGCCGTCGTGCTGTTGGAAAAGAAACGCTAGCCACGGATTGCACGGATTCACGCCAATAAACCGAGTTCAAAGTGTTGTCTGGTTTCGATCCGTGTAAATCCGCGCAGATCCGTGGCCAGGTTTTCAAACCGACTCAAATTCCCCTTAGTTTCTCGTGTCTGAGCTGCGCGGCGTCGACCAGCGCCCGGAAGATTGCTCGCGACGGTTCGTCCTCATCCACCGAACGCTCCGGATGCCACTGCACCGCAAGCACGAAGTGATCCGGCGATGTGCCTTCGATCGCTTCGATGACTCCGTCTTGCGGAGAGCGGGCAACCGCGCGCAGCCCATCGCCGACAACGTCTGCTGCCTGGTGATGGCTGGAGTTCACCGGGACGACGAACTTCCTTCCGTCGGAGGTTTCGACCGAAGAGGCGACAATCCCTGCGAGCCTTGATCCCGGCGTCACTTCTACGTTGTGGGCTACTGCGATTTGTCGTCCCGCAGCGTGGTTCACCGGAGACTCGATGTGCTGGATCAGCGTTCCGGTGCGGTATACGTTCAGGATCTGCAGTCCGTAGCAAATGCCGAGTACTGGCTTGCGCATGTTGTAAGCATCCTGCAGCAGCAACTCATCGACGGTGTCGCGGCCGGCATCGGCGGCGGCGGTCTTCGGATCACGGGGCGCATCGTACTTGGCAGGATCGACGTCGGCTTTGCTTCCCGGTAGTAAAACGCGCGTCGCAGCGCTCGATCAGCTTCATCACTTCCGCAGGCGGCTGATCCAACGGAATCCGAACTGGTTCTCCTCCCGCCATTTCTATCGGCCCGTTCATATTGTGGGATGGAGCGCTCGGCATATTCAGGGTCGGTGGAATGCGGGACCGGGATGGCAATCCGTGGCTGCTGCACAAATTGATTGTAGCGCGGTAAGGGCTCGGGTCGAAGATGACAGGCTTTGGCGATCCAAGATTTCCACATGGGTACAGCAAAAATTCATTTGCACTTAACTTGGGCGCCACATTCGGCCGTTAGAGTTTTTAGCTCAGGAGGATTTATTCACATGAGAACTCAAAGGCCTTCAAAGGCTTTTGTCACAATTGTTGTTCTGGCCGCGGCTTTGGTACCGGCCGCGGTTGCGCAAACGTCAGGAAAACAGAGCCAAATCAGCCACGTATTGCTGGTAAGCATTGATGGCATTCACGCCGTAGATTATTTAAACTGTTCGCAGGGAGTAGCTGGAGTAAACGGTGGGCAACCCTATTGCCCGAATCTTGCCAAACTAGGCGCAACAGCCGTGAATTATCTGGACACCAGCACCTCGCGGCCCTCGGATTCATTCCCCGGCCTGATGGCGATTATGACCGGCGGCACACCGCGCACCATGGGCGTGTTTTACGATGACGCCTACGATCGGGTACTAGCGCCTCCGTTGAAAACCACGGGAAACGGCCTCAAGGGTGGCCCATGCGCGGTCAATCGGGCGAACGGTAGTTCGACCGAATACGACGAAGGCATCGATATTAACCAGAATTTCTTGAATGGCATCGACGGTATAAACACGAAGAACGGAGATGGCGGCATCAACTCGATTGATCCGGCGAGGCTGGTTCGCGACCCTTTCAACAACTGTCTTGCGGTGTATCCGTGGAACTTCGTTCGGACGAACACGATCTTCGGTGTGATTCATGCCGCGGGCGGGTACACAGCGTGGTCTGACAAGCATCCAGCCTATTCGTCCGTCGGCGGTCCCGGTAATGGCTCGAATCTGGACGACTACTATTCGCCAGAAATCAATTCGATCGTGGTTGCCCTGCCCGGTGTCACTACGCCGCTTGGGCTGGCCTGCGATCCAATTCCGGACCAGTCGCAACTCGCCGCATGGACCGACAGTTTTGAAAACATTCAGTGTTACGACACACTCAAGGTAAACGGCGTTCTCAACGAAATCGATGGCTACAGCCATAACCGCAAGAAGAAAACTCAAGTGCCCACAATCTTTGGCATGAATTTCCAGGCGGTGAGCGTGGGACAAAAGCTGATCGAGGCCAACGTTGGCAGCGGTGGTTATTCGGACGCAATGGCAACTCCGAGCGCCCTCCTGGTCCAGGAGATTCAGTTTGTGGACGCGGCCATCGGAGAATGGACCGCCGAGCTGCAAAAGCAAGGCTTATCCGACTCGACACTGATCATCATCACGGCGAAGCACGGTCAGAGTCCAATCGATTCTCAACGCTACGTTCGGATCAGCACATCGGGTCCGGTGACAACCTCGCCGAGCATGCTGATCGACGACTGCTTGCCGCCCTCCGAGTCAAACGCAGGTGGCCAACTTGGCCCTACGGAAGACGACGTTTCGCTCTTGTGGCTGAAAAGCTCTTGCAATGCGGCGACCGAGGTCGGGATACTTGAAACCCAGTCCCCGACGACGAACAACATTGCCGGCATCGGCGAAATCTTCTTCGAACGGTCTATCGATCAATTGTTTAACCAGCCCGGAATCCCGCCAAATGGCGATTCGCGAACCCCGGATATCATCGTTGCTCCGAATGTGGGCGTAACGTACTCGGGCAGCACTAGCAAGCAGGCGGAACATGGCGGCTTCTCGCATGACGACACGAATGTAATGATTTTGCTGTCGAATCCGAGTTTCGCAGCCAAGACCCTAACCGCTCCGGTAACCACGTCGCAAATTGCTCCGACGATCCTGAAGGCTCTCGGGCTGAATCCTCAGAGCTTGCAGGCAGTTCAGATGCAAGGAACAGAAGTGTTGCCCGGGGTCTTTTCCGGGAAGAGATAACCTGGGGAATCGTGGCTAATAAATAAGCTAATAAATAAAATGTTCGGCGGGCATCGCAAAGGTGCCCGCTTTTTTGTGCACAGGCGAATCGACACCCGAGACACTGGCCTTCAGGTCACTTCTTTTTCGGCGGTTTTCTTTTCTCGCGTTTTGGTGCGTCTTTGTTTCCCATGAAGACAGTTTCCCACATACACGCCCGCTTGACCACCCTTTGAATCAGGATCGTACTGCGCCCTTGGTTTGACGCTTCTCTACGCCGCACGTTAGAATAGTTGAGTTTGCCTGTACTTGCGGTTCCGTTCTGGGGCCGTCCGTCATCGTTGCCGAGTGCGCCGACGCGGAAAGCAGCAAGCATAGAAAATCATCAGGTTCTGTAGATCGCGCCAGTGTGCGACCGGATGGATTTTTCGTTCACCCGCACAATCGGACGCGCCAGGACTTAGGAGACATAAGCATGTACGCGGTCATCCGCACAGGTGGGAAGCAGTACCGGGTCGCGCCCGGCGATGTGATCCGCGTGGAGAGCGTGGGTTCGGAAAATCGCGGTACAGGCACCGACGGTCGGGTTGAGTTCAGCGATGTGCTGGCGGTTTCGGCTGGCGACGGCCAGATCGGAAAGCCGCAGCCCGGAGCGCTGGTGAGTGGCGACGTGGTCGAGCAAGGCCGCGAAAAGAAGATTCTGGTTTTCCATTACAAACGCAAGAAGCAGTACAAAAAGCTGCGCGGACATCGTCAGGGATATACGGCGGTTCGGATTACTGAGATCGCCTTCGATGGTCAGAAATTCACTGCTCCAGAACTTCCGAAGAAAGAGGCCAAGCCGAAGAAGTTGGCTCCGGTAGAGGCGGAAGAGGTTAAGGCCGAAGCGAAGGCTCATAAGGCTCCCGCCAAGAAAAAGGCTGTGGCGAAAAAGTCGGCGGCCAAGAAAGCAACGCCGAAGAAAAAGAAGAAGTAGCTGACGGCTGAGAGCTGAAAGCTCAAAACTAGGAAACTAAGTCATGGCACATAAAAAAGGGCAGGGCACATCTCGAAACGGGCGCGACTCCAATGCGCAGCGGTTAGGCTTCAAAGCTTTCGGCGGACAACTGGTTCCCGGCGGCACGATTATCGTGCGGCAACGCGGGACGCGAGTGAAGCCGGGCCTGAACGTCGGCCGCGGCAAGGACGACACGCTATTTGCCAAGATCACGGGCAAGATTGTATTCAAGGACCGGGGACAGTTGGGCAAGTACGTGATGGTCGAACCCGTCGCTGCGGAGTAGGGTCTTTTCTCGCTACGCGGGCGAGGGCGCCCGCGCCACACGGTTTGTAAGAGCCTCGCCTTCGGGCCGGGGCTTTTTTGTTTTCGGACCAATGACCGACGACGAACGACCAACGACTCATGTTTATCGATGAAGCCACAATCCGGGTGAAGGCTGGGGACGGCGGGAATGGCTGTCTGGCTTTCCGGCGGGAAAAGTATGTTCCGAGGGGTGGGCCATCCGGTGGCGATGGCGGCGATGGCGGCGACGTCGTCATGGAATCGAGCGAACGCCACAACACTCTGGTGCACTTCCGTTTCAATCCGGAATACAAGGCGGAGCGCGGACGCCACGGCGAAGGTTCAAACTGCAAGGGACGCGAAGGCGAAGACGTTTTGCTGAAGGTTCCGGTGGGCACGATCGTCTACGACGCGGAAACCGGCGACAAAGTCCACGACTTTAATCACGCCGATGAACGCGTCGTGATTGCCCAAGGCGGTCGAGGCGGTCGAGGAAACGCGCGCTTTGCCACGTCCACTCATCAGGCGCCGCGTGAGCACGAAGAAGGACGGCCAGGCGAAGAGCGCATCTTCCGTCTGGAACTCAAGCTCCTCGCCGATGTAGGGCTGGTCGGTTATCCCAATGTTGGCAAGTCCACGCTGATTTCCCGCATCTCGGCGGCGCGTCCGAAGATTGCTGATTACCCCTTCACGACTCTGCAACCCAACCTCGGTGTCGTGGCTGTCGGAGAAGCCAAGGACGAGCGCAGCTTTGTGGTGGCGGACATTCCCGGGCTGATTGAAGGGGCGCATTTGGGATCGGGCTTAGGCATCCAGTTTCTGCGGCACATCGAGCGAACGCGGCTGCTGGTCCACATGGTCGATGTGTCGGATGCGAGCGGCCGGCCCGATCCGGTGAAGGACATCGAAGTGATCAACGGCGAATTGAAAAGCTTTGGCGCGGGACTCGACCAGAAGCCGGTGATCATGGTGGCTTCGAAGATCGATGTCGCGAATAAAGAAAAGCTGGCGAAGTTGAAACGTTATTGCAAGAAGCAGGGGCTCGAGTTGTTTCCGGTTTCAGCGGTGACCGGTAAGGGCATTGAAGAGTTGAAGTACGCCATGGCGGACAAGGTCGAAGAAGTGCGGCTTCGGGCTTCCGGCGATGGGCTTCAGGAAGAGCCTTTGGACGCAGAGATCCCGTAACGACCGCGGAGAGGCTCTGGTTAGAACCTCGCGCAGTTAGCTTATAAAACTGGCGCTAACGCAAAGTCACGGGAGAACTCCCTCCGAGAGATGTGGGCCAACCGCGGGATGCTTCGACTGCATTGCGATCGCGACGCGACGGCAACTTCGCTCAGAATGACGCTTCTTAGCGTTGGTTAGCCGAAGTCTACGCCTCCGGCATATGCGAGCCGTGCTGGAAGTGGTATTGCAGAATCTTTGCGGCGAGGGCTGGGTTCATCGAAGGAGTTTCGGCTTGCATCGTGCGGACCACTTCACCGCGGCAAACTACCTCCGCCGCTGACAGGCCTGCGATCTCCGCGGGCAGCACCAGATTAATCTCCAACTGGACGTTGGCCGGAACCATTTCCTCTGCACGAAATAGCAGACCCGAGCGGCTGATGTTCTCGGTGGTGCCGGCACGCCAAGCTTCCTCGCCAATCGGACGGTACTTCAGCGGCAATTGGAGTTTGAAACGTTGCGCACGGAACGGCGACAACTTCCCATTGATAACACCAGCTTCAGCTTGCATGGCTAAACGAGCGGACATGGAGACCTCCTTGGGGACTGGGGCGTCGAGCACCTCGCGCACTTTTGCCTTTAGCGTGAGGAGGGTAAAGGGCTTCTGGAGCAGGTTGATGCCTGGATCCAGCGTGCCGTTTTGGCCAATCGCGTTTTCGGTATAGCCGGACATATAAAGCACCCGCATTTCGGGCCGGCGCGGACCAAGGTGGTTGGCCAGTTCGCGCCCGGTCATTCCAGGCATGACCACATCGGTCAGCAGCAGGTGAATGGGGCCGGAGTGAGCGTTCGAAATCAGAATTGCGGTCGCGGGATCGCCAGCATCGATCACGGTGTATCCCTGGCGCTCGAGGTACTCGCGGGCAAGACGCAGAACCGTGAGCTCGTCTTCGACCAGCAGAACGGTTTCACGGCCTTGCTGAACGTCTTTGGCTGCGGCTGCAGGTTGCACGGTTGCCACTTCGCCGGTCGCGCTCACTCGCGGCAGGTAGACCTTGAACGAGGTTCCCTTGCCCGGTTCGCTGTACGCCCAGATGTAGCCTCCGCTTTGCTTGACGATGCCGTAGACCATCGAAAGGCCGAGGCCAGTTCCCTTCGCGCCTTTTGTGCTGAAGAATGGTTCGAAGATGCGGCTCTGAGTTTCAGCATCCATTCCGACGCCGGTGTCGCTCATCGCAAGCATCACGTATTCGCCCGGTTCCGCGGGAGGGTGAAGACGTGCGTAACTCTCGTCCAGGGAAACATTCGCCGTTTCAATGGTGAGTTTGCCCCCGCGAGGCATCGCGTCGCGGGCGTTAACTGCCAGGTTCATGATGACTTGCTCGATCTGACCAGGATCGGCCTTGGTCGCGCCCAATTCAGCTCCAGGCACCATGACTAACTCGACGTCTTCTCCAATCAGACGAGTCAGCATTTTGAAGTTTTCGGTGACGACCGCATTCAGATCGAGGACCTTGGGGGTCAGCATCTGCTTGCGGCTGAAGGCGAGCAGTTGGCGAGTGAGCGCTGTGGCACGGTTGGCGGCGTTGGCGATTTCCTGAGCCGGGCCTCTGACAGCCGGATCAGGGCCAATTCGCTCGAGTAAGAACTCGCAGTACCCTGAGATCACCATCAACAGATTGTTGAAGTCGTGTGCGATACCGCCTGCCAGGCGGCCAACCGCTTCCATTTTTTGGGCTTGGCGGAGTTGCTGTTCCAGCGCGCGATGCTCGGTCACGTCCTCGGCGAACAGTTCGAAGAACGTCGAGTTATGCTCGTCGCGAATGGTGCGCCCGGAAAGGCGCACAGTAATGGGAATGCCATCCTTGCGGAGCCAATCCGCAATCAGCCCGTTGAAGCGGTGTGAGGAACGGAATTGATCGGCCACCACAAACCACTGTTGAGTGTCTGCGTACAGGTTGGCCAGGTTGCCATCTACCAGCTCGGATGGCGAAGCATAGCCCAACATGCTGACCAGCGCGGGGTTGGCACTCAGCAGAATGCCGTCTGAATCGCAGCGGCAAATCCCGTACGGAGCATTGGTTACCAGTGAGCGAAAGTTGATTTCCGAGCGCCGCAAACCCTCCTGGGCTGAGCGGAGGGCGGCATTGAAAGAGCAAATCAGCAGCGCCACAAACACAAACAGGGTCAGATGTATGATAGCTTTGCGATATTCGTTGGGAGAGTGTTCTCCGGCTAAAGAGAAGTAGGCGCTGACGGTCAGAGCGAATGAAGTCGCCACCAGCCCCGGCTTCCAGCCGCCATACCAGGCACTAACCATAATGGCGACGGCAAACACGACCAGGCGGCTTTCGAAGACGTCCGCCAGCATTAATGCAGGGATCAGGGCAAGGGTAATGCTAAGGACGGCGACGCCGTATCGGAGGATGGGCGCCCGAGCCGGGGGAATGTAGCGTGCGCGAAGAAGGGGGAGCTTCAATCGCATACGAACCAACTTTAGTTCCAAAATGGGAACTCCGCGAGTTACGGGAGTTCATGTGGTTGCTGATGGGTGGGCGCTGACCATGTGTACAACCACTGCCACATTCGTTAGGGTGAATCTACAACGAGAAGGCCTGTGAATCGCACCTATTGCCTAAAATTTCGGATTTCGTGAATCAAGAGATACACGGGTCCGAAAACAAGAGCCGGGGCAGTATGACTATCGGATATCCATGAACGTCGGACTGTTTGGCGGAACCTTCGATCCCATTCACCGCGGGCATCTCGCTTTGGCGCGTGGCGCGCAGGAGCGCTTTCAGTTGGGCTGCGTCTATTTCGCTCCAGCCAACGTTCCGCCGCACAAGCAACAGCACCCGATTTCCTCCTACTTTCATCGCTACGCCATGGTTGCATTGGCCACGATGAATGAGAAGGCATTCGTGCCATCGCTCCTCGAAGCTCCGTCAGACACGCCCATAACCGGGTCCACCGGCAAGAAAGGACATGCGCAGGCTGGCGCGAATTACACCATCGACACTGTCCGTCGGCTGAAACAAACGCTTCGGAAGAGCGATCGACTTTTCTTTCTGATTGGGATCGATGCGTTTAAGGATATCGCGAGCTGGCACGAAGGGGCGGCGCTTTTCCGCGAATGTGAATTCATCGTCGCGAGCCGTCCCGGATATTCCCTGGCCGACGTGGCCCATGCTTTGCCAGAAACGCTGCGGCCGAGATCGGCGGTGACCAAGCCATTTGCCAAGCAACCGGCAAAAGGCGATCTAGTGCTGCCGGGAGCGACTGTGCACTTGTTGGAAAACGTCCATCAAAACGTCTCGGCCACGGCGATTCGGGATGCCGTGGCGGCCAAAAAGCCGCTAACTAAGCTCGTAGATGCCGCTGTGGCTGACTACATCAAGAAGATGGGATTGTATCGCTGACCGCCGTCAAAGCAGTTTAGCACTCTTTGCCGCTGACCTTCCGCGCCGCGATTTTCTCATTTCGTTTCATGCGGCACAAAATTCTCGATTTTCTGCATGCTGTCTTTACTCTCTGGAACCAACGCAAAATGGTCGCCGTCAAATTGAAACTTCAAATTCACGGTCTGCGTGGGCTCCATCGGGATGTCGGTAACCCCGCATGCGTCATCGCCGGGTGGCAGCAACCCTTTGGTTTGCGTAACCACGACCCTGAAACCGTTGCCCGTGGGCAGTTTTTCGAACGTGCCAATGTCTTGGTCGTAACAGTAACGAGCAACCGGTAAGCCTGCCATGTTCCCACTGAGGCCAAGCAGTGGTTCCGCATGCAGCGCATTGTCTTTGTATGACGCTGCGCTGATCCAATAGACGGAATTCCCGGCGTGGCTGTCGCCGGCGGAGCAGACCAGACGGTCGAGACCGTCACGGGCCTTGAACGACAGGCATTTCCATGCGCTGTCACCCTTAAAATAGGCTGACTTTTTCCAGACAGTCCCATCGCGGGTCAATAGCACGGACCCTCCAAAACCCGAGGCATGGGACTCGCACCCGTTCAGCGCGAGCAAAAGCTGCTCACTTTTCGTCGTGGAAAAATGTCCTTGGTACACCGCTCGTAAATAGAAGGACTCACGATTACCTTGGAAATCCGTATACGAAGGACACACGGTACATTGAGATTGTCCGTTTGCATCGATGTTTGTCGCGGCACTGTTCTCGCAAACCTCTTGCATGGCGCCGCGGTCTATCTGAGCTGTGCCCAAAGCCTCCTCGGCTGCCTGCGCATGCGCACACACCGCAAGCACAACGACAGTGAAGGCGATGCAGGCATTTGATCTTAAAGTGGCAATCAAGCCTCGCATAAGGTTCTAGCCTCCAATCGGCCCGCTCCCTCGCAAACTTTCAGGGGCTGTGCTCGACCGACCGATCCTATCTTATGAGGGCGTATGCCTCTTGCGGACATTTTATAGCTGCGCGAATGCGCAGTGACACCTGTCAGTTAGAATGAAGAGTCCAACGACCGACGACGACCGGCCAACGACTAAATGAAAAAGACTGATGTGAAGCGACAAGTATCCGAAGCGATTACTGCCTGCCAGGAAAAGCAGGCGGAAGAAATTACGATTTTAGAACTGGAACAAGAATCGGGAGCATTCACCGATTACTTCGTGGTATGCAGCGGGACCAATCCCCGACAAATTCAGGCGATTTCGGACGAGGTCGAGGAGCGATTAGAGAAGGCAGGGCAGCGCCCGACTCACATCGAAGGCTACAAGCAGGCGGAATGGGTGCTGCTCGACTATGTCGATTTCGTAGTACACGTGTTCTCCGAAAAGGCGCGCAAGTTCTACGATCTGGAACGTCTGTGGAAGTCCGCCAAACGACTGGCTCCCTCGGAGCTGGCCAAAACAAAGCGAGTGGCGCGGAGCGTCGCCAAGAAGCGTGCTTAAGAAAAACCAGCCACCGATCTCCACGGATTTCACGGATCATTAGATAATTAAATAAGAATCATTACAGAAAAGACCTGATCCGTGTCCATCCGTGAAAATCCGTGGCTTGGTTTTCTTTGCGTTCCCCGCCCTTTGTGATTAAATCCCGCTGTGAAGCTGAGAATCGCCTGGATTGGCAAAACGAAAGAACCAGCCATCCAATCGCTGACCGACGAGTACCTGAAGCGGCTCTCTCGTTACGCGGACACGCAAGGGACGGCGCTGAAAGATGAGTCAGCAGTGTTGAAGCTGTGTGGCCGGGATCCACGCTCCGTAAAGCACACTCTGGTTCTACTCGACAGCCGAGGAAAGCAGTTCTCCTCGGAGGAGTTTGCCGCATATCTCGGGAATTATCAGGATCGTAACCCGTTGCCACTGCTGTTCGCCGTAGGTCCGGCGAATGGGTTTTCTGCTGAAATAAGGCAGGAAGCGAATTTGTTACTCTCCCTGGGGAAAATGACAGTTGCCCACGAGTTAGCCCGAGTGGTATTGCTAGAGCAACTCTACCGCGCGTTCACTATTTTGAGAGGACACCCCTACCACCTGGGGCACTGAGTCGCTCACGAAATGAGGCAGGTACCTTCGTGATGTTTCTCAACTCCGGGGTGCAGTTTAGCCTAGCAATTAGATTGTTGATTTAAGGAGCCTCCCCCATGAAGAACCCGTTCGACGTACTGCGAATGAAGGAACAGGAAATTTCGAGAATCAAACAGGAAATAGAAGCCCTACGGATCACAGCCAAGCTGCTTGGAGAAGAACCTCCCAACGACGGCAAAGTCGAGTATCGGCAAGTCGTCAGTATGCCCTAAGAAACCCGCCCCAAGGCGCTAGCGTAGACAGGCCGAGCCTGCGTGCTTTCTGCCACGGAATCCCAAGGAAGGGCGCGGCTGAAGGACGAAGTCACTTCTCCCTCAGTGAAAATAACTGTTGTGATGCCGCGATAGGGCTCATTTAGGTGTTTTGACTGTGCTGGCCTGATTTCGTCAATTGAGTTCCCATCTTCGCGTGACAAGTGCGTTTGTCATTCGACGTAGACCATGTTTTTTGGATTTGGTTTCAATGTGGAGTCGATGGTGCATTGTTCCGCTGCGCACCGAATCCCAGGGGCACAAAAGGCATCCTTAGGGGCGTATTGAACGCGGATTTTGTAAGTTCCCGAAGGAACTTCCCCGAGATCGTATGCTCCTAGATTGTCCGTTCTGACGTGCCGAACAACGTCGTTGCCCGAGAGCAGATGCACTTCAATTCCCAATATCACGGCTCCGCTCGGATCCCGAAACGTTCCCGCGAGCTTTTGTGTCTTCGACAGGTGAAACGGCTTGGACGTGGAACAATCTTTCCCTTGTGCAAAAATCGCCATCATCAGAGTGGATGCGATCAGTGCGCTCTTGAGCATAGTCCATCTCCTGTGCTCCTCGCTCCCGTTCCTCGTTGGTTGTCCCTGATACTACCGAATCGCCCCGCCCGAATGGTGAAAAATCTCAGTTACCCTCATTGACCGTGTGTCCTCCCGGACGCGGCCTTCACTCGGATGCCCGCGCTAGCCCGAGGGGCGTAGAAAATTTTCGCCGTCTTGCATAGCAACTTCGCGGACCGTGTTCCAAAATGGAAATGGCGCTTCGTTTCGGCCGATTCTCCTCTTGACTTCACACACCCATTCCAGTTAATCCTGTAACTGTAGAATCAGCCTGAAGATAATGATCGAAACCGCTAACTCCTTTGTCGCGAAGATTTTGCGTATAAGTCCTTCTAACTCAAAGATCTTGATGGTAGTCAGTCCCTAATCCCATGATTCCAAAAGATCAGGGGGGAGGGGGTACCAGCTAACGAAAAGGTAAACAGCCGCGCCACGCCAAGCAGAGCAAAAAATAAATCTCGGAGAATGCAGGCGCGGGCCACCAAACCCTACCAACCGCCCGAAGAAGGTACAATCAATTATCCCAAGTATGCAGGACATTCGTCGCGGTCTGATCATTGTGAATACCGGGCCCGGCAAAGGGAAGACCACGGCCGCCATGGGCACGGCTCTCAGGGCAGTCGGCCAGGGCATGAAAGTGCTCATGCTGCAATTCCTCAAGGGCTCGTGGCATTACGGCGAACTCGATGCGGTGCAGGCATTCGGCGATAAATTCATCATGAAGCAAATGGGGCGCGGTTTCGTGAAAGTCGGAACCGAGAAACCGGACCCCGAGGACGTAAGGATGGTCGAAGAAGCTTGGGCGGAGGGCCAGCAGGCGATCCAGTCCGGCGCGTGGGATTTGGTCATCCTCGACGAGATTAATTACGCCATCAGCTACGGTATGCTCGATCCGGTGAAGGTTGCCGAGAGTCTGAAAAACAAGCCGGAGATGGTTCATGTTATCTTGACCGGCAGGAATGCGCACCCGACAATCGTCGAACTAGCGGACACCGTCACCGAAATGCGCCAGGTGAAGCACGCATATGAGAAAGGCGTCATGGCGCAGAGAGGGATCGAATACTGAGATTGGGCAATTGAGAAATTTGGGAATTGAGTAATTGAAAGACCGGTCGCAAGCTCGGGATAGTTTAATTACTCAATTCCTAAATTCCCCAGCTACTAATCTCTATGACTTGGTTTAAACGACAATCCGGTGAACTGGATGCTACGGGCGAAAAGAAAGTCCGCACTGAAGGTTTGTGGGTAAAGTGTGAGCATTGCCGGCAGATCATCTGGAAGAAGGATTTGGAAGACAATCTGAACGTTTGCCCGAAATGCGATAAGCACTTCCGCATCGACGCCCGAACCCGCCTGGCCCAGCTTTTGGACGACAATCAGTACGAGGTTTTCGATGCTAACCTGGTCTCGACGGATCCACTGAAATTCGCTGACCTGAAAACCTATTCATCGCGATTGGAACAGGCACAGGCCGAAACCGGACTGAAAGATGCCGTCATCAATGCGCGGGGCAAATTGAACGGGCGTCCAGTGATTGTGAGCGCCATGGAATACGCGTTCATCGGCGGAAGCATGGGCGCGGTGGTCGGCGAAATGATTACGAGGGCGATCGAGCACGCTACCGAAAGCAAGGCTCCCATCATCATCGTTTCGGCTTCAGGCGGGGCGCGCATGATGGAAGGCGTCATCAGCCTGATGCAATTGGCCAAGATCTCAGCCGCACTGGCCCGGCTGGACGAAGCTCGGGTTCCGTACATATCAGTGCTGACCGATCCGACCACCGGAGGCGTAACCGCCTCATTCGCCATGCTGGGCGATCTGAACATCGCTGAACCCGGCGCCTTGATCGGATTCGCCGGGCCGCGCGTGATCGAGCAGACCATTCGACAAAAGCTGCCTCAGGGTTTTCAACGCAGCGAGTTTCTTCTTGAGCATGGCATGCTCGATGCGGTTGTCCCTCGCAAGCAGTTGAAGCCGTATATCGGGCGGGCGCTGGAATTTATGGCCGCCGCGTAGAGTCGGCTTTCAGTCCGTCAGCTTTCAGCCAACCCGCTTTCTGCGCCGTTCAGGCCGCATCTTTCACGTTGACTGACGGATCATGGCGAACCCCGAATTCCCAGCCTGCAAACTGATAATCTGAGATCTGATAGTCAAAGGCGGAGCGCTTGCCCCTGTCCTACGAAACTGCGGTTGCGCGCATGTACGCGCTCGGTCACGAACTGAGCCAAACCCCATCGCACAAGTTCGACTTGGCGCATATGCGCGTGCTGCTGGCGGCTCTGAATCATCCCGAGCGGCGATTTCCTGGCGTTCTGATTGCCGGGACCAACGGCAAAGGTTCGACGGCGGCTACGCTGGCTTCGATCCTGCGAGTCTCCGGTCTGCGCACTGGCCTTTACACGTCGCCGCATCTGGTGCGGATCAATGAGCGAATCCGCATCAACGGCGCTGAGATCAGCGACGACGATTTCGCTTTGCTGCACGATGTAGTGGATCGGACAGCCGAGCGCTTGGTCGAAGATGGTGAGTTGCCGTGGCATCCCAGCTTCTTCGAGATGCTGACCGCAATCGCATTTGAATACTTCGCGCAAAACAAAGTGGAAATTGCCGTGTTGGAAGTTGGTATGGGCGGACGGTTGGACGCAACCAACGTGATCGAGCCGCGGGTAAGCGTGATCACTGACATTTCGCTCGACCACCAGAAGTTTCTAGGCAATACCGTAGCGGAGATCGCGCGCGAGAAAGCAGGAATCATCCGGCCCGGAGGAGTCGTCGTGACCCTGCCACAACTGCCGCAGGCCAATGACGTGATCGGAAATACGATTCTGGAATTGGGAGCGCAGGGCGTGAGCGCCGTGCCTTATGTGCCGCCAGTTTCGCCAGGTAGCGATGAATATCTGATGCGCACCGCCGAATCAGCCGCGGAGCGGCGCAAGAATTCAGCCCACGGCGCAAGCCGTGGGTCAGAAGCCGCAAGGTGATCAAGCCCCAGCGGCGCGACAGAAAGATCCCAACACGTTCGGGGCATGTTGATTTCGCGTTATCCGCTGCAAGTGATGGGCAAGCAAATTCTGGTGGAAACCCCGCTGGTCGGCCGGCATCAACTGCGAAACATCGCGCTGGCGATTGCGACGGCGGAAGTTCTCAGCCATCAGGGATTCGCGATCACGCCTGAATCGATCGAGCGTGGCATTCGCGAAACCCGTTGGCAAGGACGCTTCCAGGTCATCCCTCCCGAAGGCAGTGCGCCGGAATATGTCTTTGACGTAGCGCACAATCCTGCGGGCGCATGGGCGTTGCGTTCCGCTCTTTCCGCTTGCTACGAAGACCGCCCGCTGACATTCGTTTTTGGCGCGATGCGGGACAAAGCGATTGGAGAGATCGCTGAGATCCTGTTCCCGCTGGCGGCGCGCGTCATTGCCACAAAGGCTGATAATCCGCGATCGGCCACGCCGGATGAGATTCGAGAGGCAGCCTCACGCACTGCGACTGACATCGAAGATGCTATCGATGTGGCCTCCGCCCTCGATCGAGCCGGTTCTCTCGCTGGTCCGCAGGGCGTAGTAGTTATAACCGGTTCGATATACATTGTAGGAGAGGCAATGCGAGCCTTGGGGGTAAAGGTTTAGCGGTTCCAGATGCAGGACGTGCATACATCAGTCGGGGAGCCAGGCGCAGAGCGAGTCGCCCCTGTCTGCGCGGATTGCTTCGGAGCGGACGGCTCGAACTCGCCCGGAAAGACGAGACCTGCCACCGCCCCGCTCGAGAAAATATGGCTTGCTCAGCGTTCTGCGCTCTTACTTCATCTTCGATGTCCTTATCTGGCTCGTACACAGTCATCCTCGGCATTGTCTCCATTCCGGTTTCTCTCTTTGGCGAGAAGAGTCGCATCCTGCACGGCTTTGCGCGCTTCTGGTCGTGGCTGATTATGAAGACGATTCTTTCTCCGGTGAAGGTCACGGGCCTGGAGAAGATCGACACTTCAAAAGCGCATGTTTACGCCGTGACACACGCCTCTGCGCTGGACATCCCGGTGCTGTACGTCAATTTGCCGTTCGAATTCCGCATTTTGTTCAAGAAGGAATTGCTCTCGTATCCCATCGTCGGATGGCACTTGAGGCGCTCGGGACAGGTTTGCATCGACCAGCAGAAACCCACGCGATCGATTGCCCACATTCGGTCGGCGGTGAAAAGCCTGCAGGCGGGCATGCCGCTAGTGATTTTTCCCGAAGGCGGCCGCACGCCCGATGGCGAAATCAAACCGTTTATGCCGGGAGCATTCTATCTGGCCATCAAGGCGCAGGTGGATATCGTTCCTATCGCGCTGGTCGGAACTTACGAACTGCTGCCCATGAACACCTATCACATCAAGTCGCGACCACTGGAAATGCGAGTCGGCGAGCCTATTTCGACTGCGGGATACTCGTTGCGCGAAATGGAAGCGTTATCGGAGAAGGTTCATCTGGCGATGGAAGATCTGTACTACGAAGGCGATGCTCCTGCATTAACCAAGCCCGCGTAGGCCCGCAGTCCCCCTGTCCGGCGGAGCGAGCGAGCTCGCTGTACAGGACCGCCAGCGCGGTATTCAGTCTGGTTAATTCGAATGTCACTCGAGGGAATTGTGGGATTGGACGGGGCCCTGGGCGCTTTGATGACTATGGAAAAATGGACTTCTGGCGCAGCCTACGACCAGTGGATGGGACGCTGGAGTCGCCTGCTGGCCAATGAATTCTTAGCGTGGCTCAGTCCCTCTCCGAACTTGCGCTGGCTGGACGTTTGCTGCGGCAGCGGCGTACTCACGGAAGCCATCGTTGAACCTCTCGCACCCGCTCAGGTTGCGGGTGTAGACGCGTCTCCTTACCAGATCGAATTTGCCCGGAAGCATCGCGCCTATCCCCCTGTCACTTTCGAAACCGGAGATGCTATGGCTCTTTCTTTCGCTGAGGGTAGCTTCGATATAGCGGTTTGCGGTTTGGGTTTGAATTACCTTCCGGAGCCTGAACGTGCGCTAGACGAAATGCGCCGGGTTACGGTTGCTAGCGGCGTCATCGCAGCTTACGTTTGGGACTACGCGGACGGAGCGCGGTTTCTCCGCCTGTTTTGGGATTGTGCTTCAACCGTAGACAGCGAAGCGCTGGCATACGATCAGGCCCAACGTTTTCCTATCTGCAACTCCGCGGCGTTACAGAAACTCCTTGAGCGCGCCGGCCTCGAGCAAGTGACCGTGTGCGCTCTCGACATCACAACCAGGTTCAGAATTTCGATGACTACTGGCAACCACTCCTTACGGGACAAGGTTCTGCTCCCAGCTATCTTGATACACGCGATGAAGTGACTCGAAACGCCATTCGCGAAAGGCTACGTGCGTCGCTTCCTCGATCTCTGGCGGCGCAATCGAGCTGCCTGCCCGTGCATGGGCGGTTCGCGGCCACCGATGAGATACTCTACAAAGCCAGGATCAACGTAGGCCCGGACGCCCGTTTGGACGCGCTAGCAATGCTTGCCAGTGCCATCGTCGCGACGCTGCGGCGAACGAGGGCATCCGCCCCTACGTGTTTCGAATTTGGCCAATCTCCTCGCTCAGAAGTAGCTGAGCCATGCATCGCTGCGGCGCTGCTTCAAGGCTGCGAACCACCGGCAGAGCGGATAGAGCGCGATCACCACGAAAGCCCAGACCAGATAGACAATCGGCAGAGAGAATCCCCATCCCGGCGGTGGAGTAATCGGAAACTGCCCGACGTTCGGCGACTGGAACATCCAGTGAACCTGGCCGTAACGCGCGTAGCATACGGCAATCGCGAGCAGATGGATGAGCGGGATGTGCAGCAGATAATAGAACAACGGCACTTTGCCGAAGACGAGCGCGGGTCGCATCCATCGCGGCGTCGCGCCGTCGACAGCCCACAGGAAAAGCATTGCGGGGCCAAGCGTCATCAAAAGGAACAGCAGCGACGGTGGATATTTCGTAGTATTCAGAAATGAGAGAACGGTGAAGGCAGCGGATTTCTGAGTGGTCCAGCGGACCGGATCGCCATAGATATTAACTCCTCGAAGTACGAAAAATGCTGCGCTCAGGCCGATTCCCAGGCGCAACAGAAAAGCCTGTCGCCGATCCGGTGGCCAACGATAAATCTGTCCAAGGCCAAAACCTGCCGCTGTAACTCCAATCCAGGGAACCAGCGGATACCCCACAAAAATGGAATGCTGCCGGACGGTTCAGGATAAAGTTGGGCCGGTGAAGAATGGACCATAGCGGCCCAGAAGACTGCACTGAGTCAAGCAGGTTGTGACTCGCGACCATCACCACGCCGAACGCGGCCACCACCGAGGCAGGCAAGATGACCAGCGCAGAAAGTACGATCATCGCCCAGCCCAGCGCCCATAAGACGATGAGCATTGTAACGCGGTAGTCGAAGTTAAACTGCCAGCCCCAGCAGCGGGTCACCACCACTTCCAGAAAGATCAGCCAGAGGCCGCGAGTGAAAAGAAATCGCGACAACTCGCTTTTGGAGTTTCTGCGCAGCGAGAGGTACGCGCCCGTGCCGGTCAGCAGAAAGAAAACGGGAGCGCAGATATGGGTGATCCAGCGGGTGAAGAAGAGTGCAATCGTCGTCTGATCTAGGTCCGTGGGACTCACGCCAGGAACGCCGAAGAAATCGCGGACGTGATCGAGCGCCATAACGATCATGATGACGCCACGAACAATGTCGACCGACTCTAGGCGGACGCGCTTGGCGATGACGGCTTCAGCTATCGCGGACATCGCACCTAGTGTAGCGAACGAACCAATCCCCTAGCCGGTCGAGTGACACTGGAAGCCAGGTGCGACTAGTTCCCGTTCAGCCACTCTTCGTAAGCTTTGAACGAGTAGGGCCTTCCTAGAAAATCGCTCACCAACCCCGCAGCCGGCTTGGTCCCGCTCTCTTCCAAAACCGTGTCGCGATACTTTCTGCGCAACAACGGGATTGGTCAGTCCATCGGCCCTAAACTCCGTGAACATGTCTTTTGCGATCACCAGAGACCACATATAGGTGTAATAAACCGCGGAGTAGCCGTTGAGATGATCGAATGCGGTTTGCATGTGGGTATCGGCGACGTATTTGAATGGCGTGTATTGCTCCTGCAATTGGGCCACGAGTTGAGTCGTGTCCAGTCCTTGCGGGTTTCGATTATAAACATCGAGACTCACCGCGGCGTAGAACATTTGCATGCGTACACCCAGGGCGCGGCCAAAGTCGTCCGCGGCTTTGGCTTTTTTGGCTAGGTCAGCCGGAATGGGTTCGTTGGTCTTGTAATGGCGGGCAAAGGTTTGCAGGATGGCAGGGTCTTTTGGCCATTCCTCGAACATCTGCGAAGGAGCTTCGATGAAGTCGTTTTCCAAATCACCGGTGGGCCACTTCGAGCTTCCTCGAAAGATCCCATGCAGCAGATGGCCGTATTCGTGAAAGAAAGTAATCACATCGTCGCGTTCCATCAGGCCCGGACCGTTGGTGGCTTGGGGGAAGTTACAAACCAACACGTACTCCGGCGACCGAAACCCTTCTTTGCCGGTTGCCAGGCTGAACGTGGCATAGTGCTTGTATTTGTTTTCGCGCGGGAACATATCGAAATAAATCCGGCCCAGCAGCTTGTTGCCGTCGAACACGTCGTAAACCGTAACATCCGGATGCCATACCTGAGCCGTGGTTACGCGTTTGTAGGTGATGCCATACATGTGGCTGGTGAGGTCGAGAATTCCCTGCAGAACGCGCGTGTATTCGAAGTACGGACGCATGGCTTGTGAATCGTATCCATACTTCTCAATGGTCGCTTCGTGCAGAAAATGGTGGTAATTCCAAATGTCGACGGTAGTCGCGGTCGGATCCTGGCGCTTTCTGTAAGCCAGCAATTGGTCGTAATCTCGCTGCGCGCCAGCCTGCGACGCTGCGGTAATCTTCTCGATGAAATCGGCCGCGTTCTGCTTGGTCGCAACCATCTTGTCTTCGGTCACGTAGGCTGCCCAGTCGGAATAGCCCAGCGTCGTCGCCAACTCGTAACGCTTCTGCAGCAAACGAGAAAGAACCTCAATATTCTTCGGATAGGCGCGGTGCGTGTAGAGCTCGTAGAACTCCTTCTGAGCCGCGTCATTCGTGGCGTATTCGCGGAAAGGCAGGTAATCGGTGTTGTCGGTCTTGAGGGTCACTTTGCCCGATGCGTCTGGCTTGTGGGCCAGCTTGTAGTCCTCAGGAAGACCGTCTAGCTGCGAAGCGTCCAATTGCAAGCGTACGCACATCTTCGGGAATATTCTGTTCAAACTCCTGGCCAATTTTTACCAGCTCATCCTGAAGCTGCCGGATTTTCGCTCGCGTCGCGTCGTCGCGATCGACGCCCGAACGATGGTAATCCCGCAGCGATGTTCGCAGAAAATAACTGCCCGCGCCGTCCAACTTGGACCCATCCAGTGAGGCGAGGATGTTGTACATGTCCTTATCGAGCGAAATGTCCGTCAGCAACTGACTGGCTTCCTGCTCACACACTTGGGCGGCGTCGCGAAACGGTTTGGCTGGATGCACCTGCTCGGCAAGACCCGAGCGGGCTGCAGCATCGGTCGCGATCAAGACGGCGGTGTCGAATGCCTGCAACGTTGCCTCGGCATCGCGCGGCGCCTTGGTGGCCTTTATGTCGGCGACTTGCTTCTTCGTCAAGTCCAAGTCGCTGTGGCAGGACCCGGTGAATGATTCGGGCGTTCCAGCTAACATGCCGGAAGCGCCAGGGGCCGGCGTCTGCGCGCCAAGCGCTCCTGCGCACATAAGAAACACAACCACGGTTGCTGTCCGTACGCTTCTCTTATGATTCGTCATTATCGTTACCCTTCCAACTGACGTTCGCACAAATGCTGAAGACCAAAGCTAATAGACGAAAAAATCAGCAATAGGTGAGTTGCCGGCCTAGATTTGAGGGGGAGGAACGGTCAAGTTTTCGCCCGGACCCGGCGTCTGTCCTTGCGTGTTTTATACTTAGAGGCTATGGCAGACAGCATTCATATAAAACTCCCCGATGGGAGCGTGAAAGATTTACCTAAGGGCAGCACTGCTCTTGATGTCGCCAAGTCCATCGGGCAGCGGCTGGCCGATGCGGCCCTTGCTGCCAAGACCAACGGCGATCTCATTGACCTTGCCCGGCCGCTGGAAAAAGATAGCGATCTGCGCATCCTGACCGACCGCGATCCTGAGGCGCTTGAAGTCTATCGGCATTCGTCCGCGCATCTGCTGGCGGCGGCAGTTCTCGAGCTTTTCCCCGAGACCAAGCTCGGTCACGGCCCGGCCACCGAAACCGGGTTCTTCTACGATTTTTATCGTCCAACTCCGTTCACTCCGGAAGATTTGGAAAAGATCGAGAAGAAGATGCAGGAACTGGTGCAGCAGAATCTTCCCTATGCGCGCGAGTTTCTGCCCCGCGATCAGGGCCTGCAGGAATTCAAAAAAGAAGGCGATTTCATGAAGTGCCACTTCATCGAGCAGTTCACCAAGCCCGATGAAAAGATTTCGATCTATCGCACCGGCAAGTTCACCGACTTCTGCCGCGGCCCGCACATCCCTTCGACTGGCAAGATCAAGGCTTTTAAGCTGCTGAGCATCGCTGGCGCTTATTGGCTTGGCGATGAGAAAAATCCTCAGTTGCAGCGCATTTACGGAACTTCATTTTTCTCGAAGAAAGACCTCGACGACTTTCTGAACAAACAGGAAGAAGCCAAGAAGCGGGATCATCGGGTGCTCGGCCAACAGCTTGATTTGTTTTCCATCCAGGAACTCGCTGGCCCGGGCCTGATTTTCTGGCACCCAAAAGGCGGAATCATCCGGAAAGAGATGGAAGACTGGATGCGCGCCGAGTACATCAAACGCGGATATTCGCTCGTCTACACGCCGCATGTCGTGCGGCGGCAGCTGTTTCATGTTTCCGGCCACGAAGGCTACTATTCGCAGAACATGTTCGATTCCATGGAGCTCGACGATGCGGAATATCGGCTGAAGCCCATGAACTGTCCCGGCCACATTCTGATTTACAAAGATTCGTTGAAGTCGTATCGCGATTTGCCCGTGCGGCTAGGTGAACTGGGGACGGTTTATCGCTACGAGCGTTCTGGCGTGATGCATGGCCTGTTGCGGGTGCGCGGCTTCACTCAGGATGACTCCCACATTTTCTGTACTCCGGAACAGATCGAAAGCGAAATTGGCGGCTGCCTGGATTTTGCGCTCGAGGTGCTGAAAGTGTTCGGCTTCGACCAGTACCAGACCGAGCTATCCACCTGGGATCCGAATGATCGCAAGAATTTTCTGGGATCGGAAGAGCAATGGAACATGGCCAATCGCTCGCTCGAAAACGCGCTCAAGCAACGGAAGATCGAATACAAGATCATCCCCGGCGAAGGGGCGTTTTATGGGCCGAAGATTGACATCAAGCTGGTGGATGCGATTGGACGCCTCTGGCAACTTTCGACCGTCCAGGTCGATTTCAATCTTCCACAGCGCTTTAACCTCGAATATGTGGCCGAAGATGGCACGCGCAAACAGCCCGTGATGGTGCATCGCGCGCTGTTTGGATCGATTGAGCGCTTTTTCGGCGTGCTGATCGAGCACTACGCAGGCGCGTTCCCGGTGTGGCTGTCTCCTGTTCAAACCGTGATGATTCCGATTGCGGAGCGCCACGTTGAATACGCAAACAAAGTCGCCGATCAACTCAAGGCCATCGGAATGCGCGTCGAGGTCGATGCCCGCAACGAAAAGATGAATGCCAAGATCCGCGAGCACGCGATGCAGAAAGTTCCGTTCTTATTGGTGGTCGGTGACAAAGAATCCGAAGCCGGCAAAGTCAATGTCCGGACTCGCGGAAAAGAAAAGACCGAAGACATGCCTGCCACGGAGTTCGTGGAGAAGATCAAGAAACTGATCGCCGAAAAGAGCGCAACCATCTAGGGGCTCCAGTTGCTGTCGTTCGTTTAGCGTCCTGTTGCTTTTGGTCCGAGCGGGCAGCGCAGAAACCAGATTCCTCGTCGCTTCGCTCCTCGGAGTGACGAGGTTGTTTAAATCATGCCATCTGACTTTTCCAAGCAGCGCGTAGCCGTCCTGGGTGCGGGAAAGATGGGCGGAATCCTGCTCAAGGCGCTGCTGGAAAAGCAATTGTTTTCCAGCAAAACGACGGTCGCCACTGTTCAGCACGAAGAGAAAGCGCGCATCCTTAGCAAGAAGCTTGGGATCAGCGTGACCACCGACAATCGCGCGGCGGCCCGAAACGCGGACATCATTTTGGTCTGTGTAAAGCCGCAGATTGTCGATCAGCTCATCGAACAGATCCGGCCGAGCATTACAAAAAATCAGCTCATTATCTCAGTGGCTGCTTCGGTTCCGACCAGCCGCATCGAGCGGGTTTTGAAGCGCGCCGCGCCGGTCGTGCGCGCGATGCCCAATACACCTTGCGTTGTGGGTTGCGGAATGACTGCCCTGTGTAAAGGGAAATTCGCCACGGCTCAGCATCTTGAGATCGCTAGCGCGCTTTTCGGCGTGGTGGGCAGAACGGTCGTGGTCGATGAGAAATTGATGGACGCGGTTACCGGATTATCCGCAAGTGGGCCAGCTTACATTTACATCATTCTGGAATCGCTCGCCGAGGCGGGCGTGAAGGTCGGCTTGCCTCGCGACATCGCCACCCTTCTGGCGGCACAAACCACATTTGGCGCGGCGACCATGGTGCTCGAAACCGGCGACCATCCGGCGCAACTCAAGGACACCGTCACCACCCCGGCTGGGTGTACCATCGATGGCATTCTCGAACTCGAAGAAGGCAAATTGCGGGTCACGCTTATCAAAGCGGTAGTAAAAGCCGCACAGCGAGCCAAAGAACTAGCGAACGGGTGAGCAATAAGAGAGATGGAGCGACGGGTGTCCTCGCCCGTCCTCCGCTAAAATCGGTCGCGTGATCATCGGCGTGATCTCCGACACACATGGCCTGCTTCGCCCCGAAGCTCTCGCCGCTTTAAAAGGTTCCGACTACATCATTCATGCCGGCGACATCGGCGAGCCGCAGATTCTCGACAAGCTGGCTGCAATTGCGCCGCTGACCGCCGTACGCGGGAACGTTGATCACGGCGAGTGGGCTCAGAAAATTCCAGCTACGAATGTTCTTGAGATCGGCGAGATTTCCATTTACGTGTTGCACAATCTTCAGGAACTCGACTTGAAGCCGGAAGCCGCGAAATTCGCGGCGGTCGTCTGCGGACATAGTCACGTTCCAAAGCAGGAGTTGAAGAACGGGGTGCTCTACTTCAATCCCGGCAGCGCGGGGCCAAGGCGGTTCAAGCTGCCGGTGAGCGTGGGACGCCTCCTTCTGGCTAACGGGCAGGTGGAATCGGAAATCGTGAAACTGGAAGTGTAAGCCAGCAGAGAGCCTTGCTGTCTAGATACTTTTCAGACCAGCAAGGCTTCTCCGCCAAAAATCGACCCGGGGCTAATACGTGAAGGATTGAAGCTCGAGACCCTGCCCCTTCACGATAACGGGAAGAAACCCAGTTCGCTTGTCGGGGTTCAACGCTATCGTCACGGGATTGATCGGGAGCCGTTGAACAGGGATTGTCTCCTTCAAATTTCCTTCCTCGTCGTAGACATAAACCTGGGGTTGTGGATCGTTCACGTTGCCACCATTGGAACTCCATTGCGAGATCAGGAACACGTGACGGATGGGATCGAACTCGACATCCAGGCCAGAATCAAGCGGCGTTCCGTCATAGTTGGCGATTTGCACCTCGAAGCCAGTCTTCTTGGCCAAATCATAGAATTCCACGCCGCCGTCACTCAAAGTGGTGGTACATGCGATGCCCTTTTCTGAGTCAACAGCAAGACCGTTGACGGTGCCGAGTCCCAAGTTGTCGCTGAACTCGCTGATCTTACCGGTGCTGAGATCGACCAACGCGATGCTGGCTACGCAGCCCGGTTCCGGGCACCCGTGCGAATCTGCCAGGACCGCCTGATTAGTCTTGCTGTCCAGCGCAATCTGGGGGTGAAAGAATTCGTCCACGTCGATGATGGGCTTGAGCGAGATCTGTCGCCCGAAAGTATTGTCGGCGATATTTGAGCTGAACACGTAGGTCAGGCCGGTGTCGAAGGATGATTGGTACGCCGCCACGTTGGGAGTTCCCTGGCTCACGCTGGTTGTCCAGAGCTGGTAGTTCGGTTTGATCGGAGGCGTCCATTTGCCGGTGAACTTGCCCCCGTCGAGAGGGTTGATCGTGAGGTAATGATTCTGGCCGGCGTGTTGGAACAGGTCGAGTCCGAGGTTGCCGAAAATTCCCACGGTGTCGTAGTCGTCCTTCGTTTTGTTCTCTTTTGCGACCACCTTAAGGATGGCGCCGGTCTTTTGACTGAAGGTCTCGGTAGCGACAAAGGAGTTCGCCGCCGGAGAGAGCGATGTACTCGCTCAGAAGGCCTTCCGTACCGTTTCGATCGATGTCGTAGCCCAGGATGGCGCCACCAAACTTCGGAGTGACGATCACACTGCCGGAGCCAGCGGCAGGATTTGGCTGAAATTCGTCCATTGGCAAAGCTGAGGGCGCAGTTGTGTGCCGCGGGGCGGCGTTCCCAGTCTGCGCAACAAAGCAGCCCAGCGCGAAGAGGAAAGCCACTAAAAGAGCCGTCGAGATTTTCTTGTTATTGATGTTCTTCATGCGTTTGCTCCCGGGCAAGACAGTCGCACACGAGCAGTTCAACAGTTGTCAAAGACCTGTCAAAGGCTTGTAAAAAAGAGTTTGAAGAGCGTTCCTCCCAATTCTCCGAGGCGGTGCGGTAACCCTAAGCAATGATGTTTGCCGGGTCACGCCAACGGCGAATGACTCTATGCATTGCTACAATCCTCACAGTGTCCATCCCATTCAAGATTGACGCTCGACATGGCGCTGCCCGCGCCGGACGCTTGATCACGCCTCATGGCGAAGTGGAAACCCCGTCTTCATGCCGGTCGGAACGCTGGCATCGGTAAAAGGCGTTTCGCAGGACATTCTCGAGGAACTCGGAGTTCAGATTCTTCTGGGAAACACTTATCACCTCTATCTCAGGCCGGGAGTCGAGCAAGTCCGGAAGTTGGGTGGACTGCATCGCTTTATGGCGTGGCCGCGCGTCGATTCTCACCGATTCGGGCGGCTTTCAGGTTTTCAGCCTGACCGATCTGCGCAAGGTCACAGAAGAAGGCGTGACATTCCGCTCACATCTGGATGGGTCTTCACATTTCTTCAGCCCTGAGAGCGCGATGGATGCGCAGATTGGCCTCGGCGCTGACATCATTATGGCGTTTGACGAGTGCACCGAGTATCCCGTGGGTCCGGAACGGATGCGGGCGTCGATGGAGCTCACCCTGCGCTGGGCGGAGCGCAGCAAGAAGCATTTCGAAGAACACAAAGAACGAAGTCCCGTGGAGAAATTACGTGGCGACAACCGTCCCCACGCAAGCAGAAGCCACGCAAGCTTTATTCGGCATCGTTCAAGGCGGTATGGACTCGGCCCTACGAAAAGAATCGGCGGAGCGGACTATCGAGATTGGCTTCCCCGGTTACGCCATCGGCGGGCTCAGCGTGGGCGAGCCGCGGGCTCTGACCCGGGAAGTCGTCGAATCCACTCTCGAACATCTGCCCGCCGACAAACCTCGCTACCTTATGGGAGTCGGGACGCCCGAGGAAATCGTCGAATACGCCAATCTGGGGATCGACATGATGGATTGCGTCCTGCCCACGCGCGCCGCGCGGCATGGGTTGCTTTTTACCTCAGAGGGGAAAATCTCTATCAAACAGGCGCGGTATGCGGGTGACGAGGCTCCGCTCGACCCAAATTGCGGGTGCCGGGTGTGCAGCCGCTACTCGCGAGCCTACTTGCGGCATCTTTATGCATCGAACGAGGTTCTGGCCCAGGTCTTAAATACCGTCCACAATCTGAGCTTCTACCTTGACACTATGCGAGCGGTGCGTCATTCTATTGCACTTGGGAAAGAGACTGGTTCTCCGTGTGTCCAGTCTCGACCGAAACCATAGCTCGGCATCCCCGGTTCGTGTCCGAAGCTGAAGGAATCTCCGGCCTCATAGCGCGAGAACTCCAGCGGTAAAATTGTAAAGGGCGAGTGCGCCAGCGGGCGTAGCTCGAATTACTAGGGGAAGTGGCTTTGTAGTCCTCATATATATGGTTCAGCACTTATTGGCAATGCAGCTTGGCGGCGGTTCGGCAGGATGGTTGGGGTTTGCCCCGCTCATCTTCATCTTCGCCATTTTCTATTTCCTGCTGATCATGCCGCAACAGCGGAAACAAAAGAAGTGGCAGGCCATGCTGAATGAGTTGAAAACGGGAGACAAGGTTGTAACCACCGGGGGCCTGCACGGTACCATTGTTGCGCTGAAGGATGACTACATCCACCTGCGGGTTCCTCCCGACAATTTGCGGATCGAAGTGAGCCGCGGTTCGGTGGCCTCGGTGACGACCGCCGAAGAGGCGGCGAAATGAACTCTGGAATTTTCAATCTTCACTACGGACAGTGCCCGGGCGAGGACGCCCGCGCCTGCATTGGATTTTTTCATGAATAAGAATCTGGGCTGGAAACTTATCGTTATTGTGGCCACGTTGCTGTTTTTTCTATTCGGCATCTTTGGCATACCGGAAAGATGGTCAGGCGGCGGGCTGCTGGCAGCATTGCAGAACCGCATTCATTTGGGACTCGATCTTAAGGGCGGGACTCACCTGATTCTTCAGGTGCAGGTGAACGACGCGGTCAATGTTGATTCCGACAACGCGGTCGAGCGGCTCAAGGCCGATTTGCGGGCGCGCAAGATCAACTACACCGAGATCAGCAAACCCGATCCCGTCAACAATCCTGACAAGGTTGTGCTGAAAGGGGTGCCGCCGGAATCCAGATCCGACTTGCTCTCCATCGTTCAGGATCGTCTCCCTGAATACGATCTGGCCTCGGGCACTGAAAACACCTGGACCGTTTCCATGAAACCGCAGGCTCTGGCCGACCTGAAAAACCGCGCTGTGACCCAGGCGATTGAGACCATCCGAAACCGCATTGACCAGCTGGGTGTGAGTGAGCCCATTATCGAAGAGCACGGGCTGGGTGAGTATCAAATTCTCGTGCAATTGCCTGGCGTCGACGATCCCGCGCGGGTCAAGGAAATCATGCAGTCCACCGCCATGCTCGAAATCCGCCAATCCTTTGGCGGGCCATATCCCAGCGAGCAGCAGGCATTGCAGGATAAAGGCGGAGTCTTGCCGCCGGATCAGATGTTACTGCCGGGCCGCAGCGTGGGTCCGAGCGACAGCGAGGGTGGCCAGGCTTGGTATCTGGTTTCGCGCGCATCGGCTGTTACGGGCCGCGACTTGCGCGCCGCCGACCAGTCCCGCGACGAGAACGGACAGCCTTCGGTGAGTTTCACTCTGACCGGCGAAGGCGGCCGTCGCTTCGCCAGCTTCACCGGCGCCCATGTCGGCGATAATCTCGCCGTTGTGCTGGACAACAAAGTTCAGGAAGTCGCCGTCATCAAAGATCAGATCCACGATCAAGGTGTAATCAACGGGCGCTTCACCGAGCAGCAAGCCAAGGACCTCGCCATGATCCTGCGCTCGGGCGCCTTACCTGCGGGAATCAAGTATCTCGAGGAGCGCACCGTGGGCCCATCGCTGGGCAGCGATTCCATTCGCGCCGGTGTAACCGCAGCGGTGATTGGCATGTTAGCGGTGCTAATCTTCATGCTGGTTTACTACCACGCAGCGGGAATTAACGCCGACATCGCCCTGATCCTGAATTTGATCATCCTCCTCGGCTTCCTCGGTTTCAGCGGCGCGACCCTCACTCTGCCGGGAATTGCGGGCGTCATATTAACCGTCGGTATGGGCGTAGACTCGAACGTACTGATCTTTGAACGTATCCGCGAAGAGTTGCGCAACGGCAAGACGCCGCCTTCGGCGGTGGAGCAGGGCTTTGGCCATGCCTGGATCACCATCGTGGATACACACGTCACTACCATCGTTTCGGCGGTCATTCTGTTTATCTTCGGCACTGGTCCAGTGCGTGGTTTCGCGGTCACGCTGAGTTTCGGTCTGTTCGCGAATCTGTTTACAGCTGTGTTTGTGTCGCGCGTGATCTTCGACTGGTTGCTGAGCCGCAAACAGCGCGGCGAAGCGTTGAGCATCGGATAGTGGCAATACATATGAGCCCGGACATTCATGTCCGAGTCAAAGAAACGGAGTTCTAAGCGGCGTGGAATTTTTTCGTAATCCAAACATAGATTTTCTCGGCAAGAAGTGGTACTTCCTCGCTTTCTCGCTGGTATTCAGCGTGGCCGGTGTATTTTCCATGCTGTTCTGGCATGGCATCCCGTTGGGCATTGACTTTCGCGGGGGCACGCTGATCGAAGTCAAGTTTGCCCACAGCCCCTGACGACAACGCCATTCGTGCGGCAATGGATCGCGCGGGATTGCACCATGCTCGCATTCAGCGCTTCGGCCAGCCCGAATCCAACGAAGTGCTGATTGATCTATCTTTGCAGGAAACCAGCGAGCAGGCGCTCGATCAGGGCAAGCTTGCGATCATCAATGCACTGGAATCGAATGCGCCGGCCGGCAAGCAGGACCTCAACAATACGAGTTTTCTGACTCTGAAGAACTACCTCGCCGAAAAAGATCCGCTGCGGGCAGGGACGGATGCTGAGCAGCGCTACGCTGCGCAAGCTCAGGCCATCGTCAACTATCGCGACAAAGTCAAAAGCGGCGTGCTTGCTTCGCTCGATGAATTGAAAGCAGCGGCCGATCCCGCGGTGGTGGCATCGCTTGGGGATGGTTTTTATCTGTCCGATTTCGGAGTGCGAAATGTAAGCATTGTTGGCCCTCAGGTTGGCCATCAATTGCAAAACCAGGCCAAGCTCGCGGTGGTCTACTCGCTGGCTGGCATGTTGGTTTATCTGGCTTTCCGCTTCGAATGGATTTACGGGGTGGCAGCAGTCATTACCGTGTTCCACGACACGCTAATCACGGTCGGCGCATTTTCTCTGATGAATAAAGAGATTTCGTTAACCGTAATCGCCGCTATTCTGACCCTGATTGGTTATTCCAATAACGACACCATCGTGGTTTTCGACCGCATCCGCGAAAACCTGAAACTCATGCGGCGGGATAAACTCTCAGACATCGTCAATCGCAGCATCAACCAAACCCTGAGCCGAACTATCTTGACAGCAGGTTTAACATTCCTGACAGTCTTGGCTCTGTATCTGTTCGGCGGCGAGGTACTGAAGGGCTTCTCTTTTGCCCTGGTAATCGGTATCTTGATCGGGACTTATTCCTCGATTGCGATTGCAGCGCCGATTCTGGTGGCCTATCAGGATTGGCGGTCGGGCCGCGGAAAGCCACCTGTCATGGTTCCAGTCGGTAAGGAAGCAAACCGCCGGGAGAAGATGAAGGCCAAGGCTTAATTTCGATCCGGCGCGCTGTGACAGGTATAAGTTTGTGATTGGCCGGGATTTGAGGTAGTATCGTCCGGTTTTCAGTTCGACCGTCGCAATGGTTGAACGGGCCGGGAGCAAAGTGGGTGCAGTCGGTGTCTAAAGGGTAGTTAGGGTCTGATGTAGGAGAAACCTTATGTTTGAAGACAGCCTGATAGAGTCCGGTGGAAGGCTTAAGACGAAGAGAGGCATTTGGACGGTCTTCTCGTTTGTTTTCGAAGCCGTTCTGGTCGGAGTATTGGTGCTAATCCCCTTGCTGTTCACCGAAGCGCTGCCCAAGACGCAGCTGATGACATTTCTGGTAGCGCCGCCACCTCCGCCACCTCCGCCTCCGCCCGCCGCGGCTCCGGTCAAGATCGTGAAACAGGTGCAGACCAATATCATTAACAACCAACTGCGCACACCCACAAAGATTCCTGAGAAAGTCCAAATGATCAAGGAAGACGAAGCGCCACCGCCGGTGATGTCAGCCGGTGTAGTTGGCGGCGTTCCCGGGGGTATTCCCGGCGGACAGATGGGTGGCGTTATCGGCGGCATTATCAGTTCTACGCCGGTTGCCGTGCCCAAGGTTGCCACACCACAGCGCGTCCGCGTGTCCCAAGGCGTGACCCAGGGACTGCTGATCCGCAAAATACAGCCGAACTATCCACCTCTGGCACGGCAAGCACGCATCCAAGGGAGTGTGCTGCTACAGGCCGAAATCAGCAAGGACGGGTCGATCGAGAACTTGCATTTGATCAGCGGTCATCCCATGCTGGCACCGGCAGCCATCGAAGCAGTCAAGCAGTGGAAGTACAAACCATACATTTTGAACGGTGAACCGGTGGAAGTAGAAACCCAGATTACAGTGAACTTCACTCTGTCCGGAGGGTAGATCTGAGGCAGAGGAGTTTCGTTGCGTAGATGTAGATGTGAGAGTGGAGTTTGAGAAGGTTGTCTCCCCCAATCCTTTCTTGACGCTGGCTCGGGAGCGGGGCGGTCCGCGGAATTCAAGCCTGTAGCCTCGGCCTACGGATCCGATAGTTTTCGCACTACAGATCGGCAAGCGACAAAGCGATTACCAGATTTCTGAGGAGGAAAAAGCAACTCATGTTCGTAGCCAATGTAGCAACCCATACCCTAAGTCACATGTCCACCATGGCGGTCTGGATGTTCCAGGACCAACCCGTGGCCTGGGACCCGATCTCGCTATGGAAACAGATGGGATTCATCGCGAGGGCCGTGGTCATCATTCTTTTCATCATGTCTGGTTGGTCCATCGGCGTAATGATTGACCGAGCCATGGCCTTCAGCGCGGCACGCAAGCAATCGCGGGCATTTGCTCCCGCAGTCGCCGGCGCTCTGCGTGACGGTAAGATCGACGAAGCTATCAAAGTCGCTGAGCGCAACAAGAAGAGCCATCTGGCGAAAGTCGTAACCGCCGGTTTGATGGAATTCCGGGCTCACCAGGAAAGCGGTGAGATTCCGGGTGAGACCATCGAAGCCTCCAAGCGCGCCTTGGAGCGTACCGAGGCTATCGTCCATGCCGAGCTTAAGCGCGGCTTGGGTGGCTTGGCTACGATTGGTTCGACCGCGCCCTTCGTCGGTCTGTTCGGCACGGTGATGGGCATTCTGAACGCCTTCAAAGGCATTTCGGAACAGAAGGCGACCGGTCTGGGCGCAGTCGCTGGCGGTATCGCGGAAGCTCTGGTGACCACCGCCGTCGGACTGTTCGTCGCCATCCCGGCCGTCATGATGTTCAATTACCTGACTGGCCGCGTGGAAGCGTTCGACGTGGAGATGGATAACTCCTCGAGCGAATTGATCGATTACTTCCTCAAGAAGCGGGGAGTTCGCCGGTCCTAGCTTCCGGGCAGGATTGGTTTTCGACCATGAGTTGCTGACCGGCGCCGGGGCATCGCTTCGGCGCTGAGTCTTGACCTCCCTGGGGCCGAGAACCAATCAAATGTCAGGGCTGTGAGGACGACGAGCGCGCAGGAGAGCAGATTATGTCACTTAACAAACGGAACGAAGGAGCCAAGGTCAACTCCGACATCAACGTGACCCCCATGGTCGACGTGATGTTGGTGTTGCTGATCATCTTCATGGTGATCACGCCCATGTTGCAGAAGGGCGTCAGCGTGGACTTGGCCAAGGTCAACAACCCGACTCAGATGCCGGATGCCGACAAGGAAGACGCACTGATCGTAGCCGTCATGCGGGATGGCCAGGTATTCTTCGGCAACGACAAAACCCCGCCCGACCAGCTGACCCAGAAGGTCAAAGATCGTCTGGCGAATCGTATCGATAAGCGGGTTTTCGTCCGCGCCGATGCCCGGGCTAAGTTTGGTTCGGTCGTGGCAGTCGTGGACAACGTCCGCGCCGCGGGCGTCGATCAGCTGGGTCTGTTGACCGATCAGAAGAAAACGACGGGACGACTCCGCCACCGCCAGCGACTGGCGGGCAATAAGAGGAGATTGATATGGGAATGACAGCTGGAGGCGGCGGCGGCCAAAGCGCCGTTATTAACGTGACGCCGCTCATCGACGTGCTGCTGGTTTTACTGATCATCTTCATGGTGATTACACCTTTGACCCCGAAGGGGCTGGACGCTCTAGTGCCCCAGCCGCCGCCGCCGAACGCACCCAAGAACAACACGCCGGATCGTACCATCGTGGTGCAGTTGATCGATCGCGGAGCGGGCCAGGAGCCAGGGGTGAAGATCAACCAGGAAGACACAACCTGGGACGGTCTGCAGGGACGTCTGACCGACATTTTCAAGACCCGCGCCGAGAAGGTGATGTTCGTCAAGGGCGACGACAATGTTCCGTTTGCCGACGTTGCTAATGTCATTGACATTGCGCACGCCGCAGGCGTAGACAAGGTTGGTCTGATTACCGCCAAGATCGAAGCTGGCGGTTAGACGCGGGCAGAGTTTTCATTTACAGAATTCAGATGCGCTGCCGGTGTGACCTCAAACCGGCTTCGGCCGATGCGGTTCTGCGCTGGCTTGTGCGTGAAGCTTTTTGTCAGATCCCGGGGAATCCTGGCGAGGGAGACTTATAAAGCAATGAAAAAAAGTGTGCGGGTGCTGGCACTCATGGCGGTCGGATTACTCTTGTTGTCCGCGGCGGGTTGCGACAAGCTGAGGGCGCGGGATCAGCTGAACAAGGGAGTGGCGTCGTATAAGAATGCCCGTTATGAAGAAGCCATCGATCACTTTCAGCAAGCCGTCACACTCGATCCCAGCCTGCTGAACGCCCGTCTTTATCTGGCTACCGCCTATGCCCAGCAGTACATTCCTGGAGTCGACGCCGAAGACAATAACCGTTTGGGACAGCAGGCGATCGACCAATATAAGGCGGTGTTGGAGCGGGATCCCAAGAGCATCAATAGCGTCAAGGGAATCGCCTACATCTATCTGCAGATGAAAAAGTTTGAAGATGCCAAGACCTACTATCGCAAAGCTCTCGAGATCGATCCCAATGATCCAGAGCCTTACTACTCCGTGGGCGTCATCGACTGGACGCAGACGTATCAGCCGCGCATGGAAGAGCGCGCCAAGCTGGGTATGAAACCGGATGAGCAGTTGAATCCGAAGGACAAGAATCAAAAGAAAAGTTGCGACGAGCTTAAGCAAAAGAACTGGGCTAATATTCAGGATGGTATCGACGCTCTGAACAAGGCGCTGCAGTTGCGGCCTGATTACGACGATGCCATGGCCTACATGAATCTGATGTATCGCGAGAAAGCAGATGTGGAATGCGACGATCTTGCGGCCCGGGCAGCGGATTTAAAGACGGCCGATGAATGGGTCGACAAGACCATGGCCACGAAGAAGGCCAAAGCCGAGAAGCAGCCCGGAGCCCAGGGCATCACCATGGATCAGCCTAAGTAGGATCAACCTAAGTAAGAGCAACCGAAGTAAGAACAATCCACGTAAGTAGGAATCACCGAAGTAGTTTTCTTCTCCGATGGCCACTTCCGCGAGGGGAGTGGCTGGGCCCGATTTGATTTTCCGTTCGTGGTCCGATTTATTCTGCCCTTTAGGGTTTTAGATTTACATCGCCCCTTCGTTCCGTGAAGTGACTGCCGCATCGTCTGTAGGTCGAGCTAGGGCCTGACGAATAGGCAACTAAGCCGTCCGATTTCTCATCAATTAAGCTGCGTCCGCATGTACATTTTGACTCTCAATCCGGGCGAGTCTGCTTTCGTTCGCTGCACTCTTTGCGAGAATCTGAATCTGATGGTGACCAACGAAAAAGAGAGCGACGTAAAACTCCAATTCAATACCAAAGATGATCAACTGGACGCGGAGTGCATGCAGTGCAAGCAGCATTACTTCTGGACTCCCGGCTCGGTTGCGATCGTTAAGTCCACCGAGAGTTCGAACTGACGCCCTTCCAAAACGCGAGCCGCCAATTTCGGGGTCCAAGCATCTTGTCAAAGGTCAGTCGTCAAAGGTCACTTCGGACCAGTGCCTTCCGTCACGTGATCCCGTATTGCTCTTCCCGGTAACATAGAGTACTGGCGTTCGCCGGGAGACGAGTCCATGAAATGGAAGCTTGATCGCATTATCAGCGTGGCCACTTTGGTCACATCCGTGGCGGCGCTAGTTTCTCGTGCTGAAGAAGCCAGCTCCCGTGGCGCCCGCGCAATCGCCTGCGGCCGCGGCTGCGAATGTCGAGTCGGTCGAGAAGAAACTGGAGCAGTTGGATCAGCCCAAAGAACCTGGCGAAGCCCCGGCGCAGGTTCGCTTCAACTCCGACGAAATCACGGCCGCGTTGGCGCAGGCAGCAGCGGCGCTTCCCAAGAACATTCCGCGTCAGCGGCGATGGCCGCTTCCGGCGCAGCGTCGCAGGCTGGCCTGCCAACCTCGGTTCCCGCTTCGCCCGATGCGGTAATCGGAGAGGGTGAGCCTGCAGGTCAAGGACTACAAAGTCAATTTCGATGGCGACGTCGCGCGCGGCCAGTTTGTGACTCAGATTGGCGGCAAGGATGTTTACGTCACGCTCGCCGGACACCTCGGCTCCAAGGATGGCTACGCAACCTTCGATCCCACCGAATTCAAAGTCGGCGACCTGAGTATTCCGGTGTCGATGGTCAGCGGCGCCCTGCAGCAAAAACTAAGCGAACAACGCGACCGTTTGAAGCTGCCAGATGACGTGGGCAACATCAAAGTCGAGAACGGCCAACTGGTCGCCACGCAGAAATAATAGATTCCACGAGCCTAGATTGTTTGTGGGAAACTTTAGGAATAAGGATTTGGTTCTCCCGCTCTTAAGAAAATACCTAATCGTTTCATTCTCTTGCTTCTAGGGATTTAACTTTGCTTTTCCATGCTACCAAAATCTTCTGGAATCTCGCTGTCTTCGGACGGGATAGTTCTAAATTCAAGAAGGCCAAAGGTATTCGGCGCCGTCTTAGTGAAAACCTTGCCGTCGCGGGCATATCCCGATAAGGTGCCTGCCAGCGAGGTGCGATGTTCCTTATCTTGTGGCTTTCCTAAGGCCCTGAGAATGTCGACTATCGCCAACGGAGTACCTGCAGCTCTCAGTGCATCTCGCGTTTTAGCTAGAGCACTGCCCTCGCGCAAGACGTATTCGGCAACGCCATTGCCGTCTCGGGGTAGGAACTTCATCGAATCCTGCAGCCCTTGGATATAAGCTTTGTTAGACATGATCTGATGCTCGAGGGACACATTCTCCTCAAGCTTCTTCGTAATTAGTTTTTGTACGTTTTCTCTTATTCCCATATTTGCACTCAACTTGAAATATACTCCGGAGTGGAATTCTAAAGCAAGTATGAAAAGTTGAGACATAATTTCCCATGCTGCTGCTATAATGCAGTAGCTCAGGAGGTTAGAGCCGTGGAAGCTTTGGATCTGGTTATGAGGGCACTCGACGAAAAGAAACGCGAGGCGCCAAACGGTGAAGACTACTGGATGGCGCGTGATATTCAACAGGTTCTGGGATATACGGAATGGAGAAATTTTCAGGGCGTAATCGAGAAGGCGAGACTGGCGTGTGACGGAGCTGGAGTGAAATCTGTCCATCACTTTGTTGATACCAACAAGGTGATCGAGAGCGGCAAGGGAGCAAAGCTGGAGAGAGCAGACTGCTATCTTACGAGGTATGCCTGTTATCTCATCGCCATGAACGCTGAGTCCAGTAAGCCCGAGGTCGCCACTGCTCAGACATACTTCGCCGTCCAAACGCGCCGTCAAGAGATCAGTGATCAGGAGAAGCGCATCGCTCTGCGCGACAGGGTGCGGAAGGGATACAAGATATTACACGGTACGGCACGCGGCGCCGGAGTTACCCGATTCGGCTTGTTCAACGACGCCGGCTATCGTGGCTTGTATGGCATGGGATTGGCCGACATTAAGAGACGAAAGAGCATCCCCGCAAAAGAAGACCTGCTTGACTGCGCAGGTCGGGCAGAACTCGCAGCGAATGAATTTCGGGTCACACAAACACAGCAAAAACTTGAGCGTGAACGCATCCAAGGTGAAAGTGCTGCGATCCATACTCATCGCATCGTAGGTGGAGAGGTCAGGGAAGCCATTAAACGTATCGGCGGAACCATGCCAGAGGACCTGCCAAAGGAAGAACCAATCAAGAAACTGATTGCAAGCCAGAAGAAGGCAAGAAAGTTGCAGTCGCGCGGCACTGATTTGCCATTGTCGAACGAAGGTTAACAAGAAAAGCATAAACACCAATCCAGCAACAAACTCCTCTTGTCAGTAATCTCCGTGCGCGTGGTTTCGGTCGACGCCGTAACGGATGCGCAGCGGCAGGGCTTTGCGAGTTCTTGACCGGGGCCGTAACTATTCTCCTAGCGAGCCTTGAAACAGGGGATAGAGCTGGTTCCCAATCACGCGATAGACGACGAAGGCACTGCTGGTATCGGAAACTTCGCGGAAAAGAAGCTCGGCTCGGCCGTCTCCATCGACATCGACGGCATCGATCAGGTCGAGGCGGGGAATGACGTCGAGATGCTGGGTGTCGGTTACGTTGGCCAGCGATTTGTGAAGCTCGCCGTTCACATCTTCGCGAACTACTAAGGTGATCATGTATTGCAGGCCGGGATTTGTGCTGTCTTTTCCGTGCGAGCTCTGGGGCATGCGGGCTTTCGCGGTGAGCACCAGTTCTGGTTCGTTGATATCTGCGAGATCAAACACCTGAAGTTGCACGTCTTCGAAAGTGGGCTGCACCGGCTTAGCTGCAGCTGCTTTCCTTCGGGGCGAGGAAGTGGGAACAGGTTTTGCCGCAGCGTTGCCGGGCGCCAGCTGTGCAGCGCGGGCTCGGATTTCGTCCGCTGCCATGGCCAGCATCTTTTTGCGGAACTGTTCTTCTTCTTGCGGACTCATTTTGTAGTTGTAAGGCAGCGAGTCGGACGGGTGAGGATCCGAGATTGCGGGGATTAGCTGGTCCTGGTTTGCGGGCTGAGCCGCAGATGACGATGGAGACGTCGTTGGCGGGCTTGTCCGAGGGGCAGCCGGAGTACCTGCTGTAACCGAGGCGGAAGTCGATACTTTCTTCTGAGCTTCCTCCGCGGATGCAGCACCGGCCTGGCCTCGCTTCAGGGTCGGACGATCTTTGTCTTCTGGAGCCTGTTCGTCTTGCGACTGCGGCGTAGTCGGCGGCGGAGACGACGCCGAGGCGGCAGGCGCTGCCGAAGGGGTCGCAGTCGGTGTCGGCGCAGGTGCGCTAGCTGGAGCTGGCTGTGTCGTTGGCGCAGGCGGCGCTTCCGGCGGTTTGGGCTTTTCGGCTCCTGCGCGCCGCAACAACACGGGAGGACCCTCGTCGTCATTCATCCCGCGAGGGGTCGACGACACCGGCTTCTTCTTTGCCGCCATGGCCTTGATGGAATCCGCCGTCTGCCATCTGCCGTCGGCCCACCATACAGTCGCTCCGCTTTCATCTTTCCCGTGCTGGGGGGCCGTTACGGTAAACAGTCCCAGAGAAACTCCGGTGCGTATGCCTTCATAAACCGTGTCGGCCCAGAGCGCCATGGGCACGGGATCAGCCTTGTAGGCGCTGGCATCGTAATATTTGCCGTCGATCAGAATGGCGATGGGAATCAGGCGCGCTTGGCCATTGGGTCCGAGTTCGAGCAAACCCAGCGCTCGCGGCCCTTTGCTGGTATTCGCAGCATGTCCGGCCTGCGCCAGCAGGATCGGCGGCAGAGCCGTTTGCAGAAGAAGGCCCAAAGTGAAGACGCCCGAGATGACGCGCCACCGGGTGGTGCGGTATAACGTTGATCGAGAAGTTGACCGAAAAGGAGAGATACGCATGGATATCAATATCAATGATAAAGCCCCCGAGTTTACTTTGCCTGACCAGAATGGCGACGAGGTCTCGCTGAAAGACTTTCGCGGGAAGTATGTAGTGCTTTATTTCTATCCGCGGGCCGACACGCCGGGATGCACGATTGAGGCCTGCGAGTTTCGCGATTCCTTTAAAAGGTCGGAGAAGCTTGGTGCCGTGGTTCTGGGTGTTTCTCCCGATGAGCCGAAGGCGTTGAAGAAGTTTGAAGATAAGTTTGGGCTGCCGTTCACGCTTCTCGGCGACGCCGACAAGAATGTTGGCAATGCCTATGGCGTGATCCAGGAAAAGAATATGTACGGGAAGAAAGTTATGGGAGTGGTTCGGACTACATTCATCATTGGTCCGGATGGCAAAGTTAAGCACATCTTCCACAAAGTGAAACCCGAAGGCCATGCCGAGGAAGTGCTGACTTACTTGAAAGGCGCTGCCAAGGGAGCGGCTTAGATTCGCGGCTGCCGAGGTGCCGTCGAATGAAGAAGCTGGAATTCACGGTGAAGTTGGAAGGTAAGGGCATTTCTGTGTCGTGGTTGAATCCGCCTTTTGATGTCGTGAAAATCTTTGGTACGCGGGCGCGAGTACCGGTTCGCGGGACCATCAACGGGTTTCCGTTTCGCTCGTCGCTGATGCCGATGGGCGGTTGCCACGGGATGCCTATCAACCAGGCTCTGCGCGAGGGAGCACGAGTGGTGGGCGGCGACACGGTTAATGTGGTTATGGAGCGTGACGATGCTGAGCGAACCGTGGAAGTGCCGCCGATTCTGAAGAAAGAACTGGGCAAGAACAAGACGGCGCAAGCGAATTGGGAAAAGCTCTCGTTTACCAGTCAGAAGGAGATCGTGCTTTCGATCAAGGGAGCCAAACAGGAAGAGACACGTGCGCGCCGGCTGGCGAAGGCGATGGATATTTTGAAGACTGGCAAGAAATGGACGGGCTAGGCTTTAAGCCTGCGCACTACCTCAGTGATATCGTTCTCCTGAAATAGGCGGATGGCGGCAATGCCGGCCGCGCCCGCATTCAGGCAGGCGCGAGCGTTCTCGAGTGTGACGCCACCGAGAGCGAGGATGGGGATCTTCTGACGGCAAGCTTCACGCAACCCGTCGAGGCCGGCGGGCCTGGCGTGTGGGGCATCCTTTTTCTCGAAGACTGGGGCGAACAGGGCGAAATCGGCTTGCTCGGAAGCGGCTCGCGCTACCTCGTCCGCTGAGTGACAAGAGACGGTGATTAGCGGTCGAGCTGCGTTTCCAGCTGTTGCCCAAATCTTTCTTACCTCCGATGGTGAAAGATCGTCAGTCGGCAAATGAACTCCGGCCGCACCGCAAGCGAGGGCGACATCGCTTCGTGAGTTGATAAGTAAACCAGTTGTCAGTTTCCGGTTCTCAGTTCCCAGTCGGGTGGCGCGGGCGAGAGTTTCGAGGTCGCGAGGGGGAAGATCTTTCTCGCGTAATTGAATGAAGTCTACGCCGCAGCCAGCGGCCTCTGCGATTTTCGCGAGCAATGCGCGCTGGCGAGCGTTCTCGTCGCCGGGGAACTGCGTGCGATCTGTGATGTAGAGGAGGAGCAAACTCTTATGGGATTTGTTTTCGCGATTTCGGGAACCCGTTCGGCCGATTCGCCCTTGTGCTTGGTTTCCTGCACGAGATGGTACTTGGTCAGGCCGTCGCGCAGAAACTCAAAACCTTCTTCCGGCGAGTCGACGATCTTGAAAAGTTCCAGATCCTCGGGAGAAATGGTTCCCGCGTCCACCATGGTTTGAAAGTTGAGCAAGCGATTCCAGTATTCGGAGCCGTAAATGACGACGAGGATCTTTTTTGCCAGCTTCTGGGTCTGGGCGAGCGTAAGAATTTCGAAGAGTTCGTCCATGGTGCCAAAGCCGCCGGGAAAAATCACCAGCGCCTTGGACAGGTATGCGAACCAGAATTTGCGCATGAAGAAGTAATGAAACTCGAAATTGAGCGACGGAGTGATGTAAGGATTGGGGCTCTGCTCGAAGGGCAAGGCGATATTCAGGCCAATGGTCTTCGCGCCCGCCTGTTGGGCTCCGAGATTGGCTGCTTCCATGATGCCGGGGCCGCCGCCGGTGGTGACTACGAAGCGCCGACGGCGCGCGGGAATTTGAACCGACCATTTGCTTAAGAGAAAAGCCAACTGGCGGGCATCCTCGTAATAACGCGCCATGTCCACCGCCGCAAGCGCCCGTTTCCTGAGGGATTCGACTTGGCCGCCAGAAAGTTGCGCCGTGTTTGATTCCAGTTCCGCGAGTTTGCCCTCGGAGGCGGTGCGGCTGTGGAAACGGGCTGAGCCGAAGAACACGACCGTATCCTGGATCTGCTCGCGGCGAAAGCGGGCGATCGGTTCCATGTACTCGGACAGGATGCGCAGGATGCGCCCATCGGGGCTGTTGACAAAGGCTTCATTTTCGTACGCCAGCGGCATACGTTTCATATCACTTTCACTCATAGTTCTTCTTTCCGTGAATTCCGCGAAACTTGCTTGTCCGGCGGCCGTGCGGAATAAATGCGAATCCGCCGGCTCGGACTTGCTTGCCTTCAGGGACGTTTTTCCTCGTGGTAATGAATTGCTTCCGAGAATCCGATCCAGATGTCGAGGATTCCGAGCCCGCTGCAGATTCCGCGAACAAAGCCGTTGGCGACGAATGCCCGCAGCGCCTGGGTACGCCATGAGAAGATGGTTATCCGTCCACTCCGGTCTCCAGGGAAGAATTACCAGAAGCACGCCAACAACGGCGCAGACTAACCCGAACGTCAGCACGGTAATCCGATGCAGCCAAAGCTCCAAGCCCACATAGCGCCTTTCTTCGGGACGCGTCGGCGGCGTTTCTACCGCAGTTGCCGAAGCATCACTGCGTTCTGCGGAGAGGCAACTTCGACCCTAGGGAAGCCGGAGGAATGGTTTGGGGTGTATTCGGATCCGCCGTCACCGTGAGCTCCCGAAGAGAGCCAGCGTTGTGGGCCGGGTTCTGCGAACGCACATTCCCAGCGTAAGAGGATAGAAACCCATTCGGACATTCTACGACTTCAGGGTCTTAATGCGCTCGGCGACATCCCGGTAATCGATGTTACTGCCATACACTTCCATGAAATGGTTGAGGGCGGCGGCTTTGTCTCCGGCAGCCTCGTACGAAGATGCCAACTCGTAGTGTAGTGCGGTGCGAGTCTCCGCATCGATAGTGGACAACTTGAGAGCCCGTTCATACCAGCGGATGGCAGCTTCCGGCATCCCTTTGTCGAGGAAGCACTGGGACAACCACGTGTAAGTCTGCATGATCTGCGGGAAAGGATGACCGCGATCCACAGCCTGGCAGACTTTCTGCAATTCGCCGATGGCTTCGTCCAAGAGTCCCATCTCGCGGAAAGCCACGCCGAGGTTGTAATGGGTCTCCGGATCTTCATCGGTCGCAGCGGAGTCTTCCTCGAGTTCGTGTTTCAACTCGCCGAACATATCGGCAAGATCGACTCCAGCGCCGGAATCAAACTTCGGCAGGGGTGTACCCGATGCGGGCTTGCTCAAAGGCCGCACGGCTGAAGGCTGATAGGTGAAAGTTGGTGGAGCGGCCGCCGGTTCGTGCGCTGGGCCGGTTTGGGTTGCGGCGGCGGCCATCGCGGCCGGAACCTGCGCTGGCGGTGCGCTGGCCGGGATGACCGTTGCGGATTTCGCCGCAACCGGCTCGGGTTTTGCCTCAGGCTCTGGGACGGCGCGCAGCTTGCTTCGGGGCTCGGCTTTCGCGACGGGTGCTTCGGCAAGGAAACTGTCTCCGAGAGAAGCTTCGAGGTCGGAAACAAAACTGTCCAGCTTTCCGACTGGCTGATGTTCGGTGGGCCGCTGCTGCAACTTCCGCCGGCTTGCGGTTCTGGTCGGTCCGGTTCGGGAGCTACTTCATGAGCGGTGGTTTGCGGCAGGAAACCATCGCCGAGCGAGGATTCCAGATCGCTGACAAGCGCATCGAGGACCCCAGGCTTTGGTTCAGGAGCGTGCGCCGAAGCTTCGTTTCTGGCGCAGCTGGGATGTCGGCAACTTGAAAGTTCTTCAATCGTCTCGGCTTCTGGGGTTGCGGCTTGCGCCGAACCAGCCTCAATCTCATCGCGCAGGGCCGACAACAAAGAAGGCTCTGGATTCAAATGCTCCAGCTTGGTCAACGCTGCGCGAGCTTCTTCGTGCATCCCATTCGAAAGGTAGAAGCGAACCTCTTCGGCGGCTTCGTTGATCGCTTCCGGATCGGCGGGGCTCGGCGCTTGAGCGGTGCGGCAACTTTGACGGCCTCCTCTTGCGGTGCAGGGCTGGCTTCGGATTCGTCTGAAAGCGAACCTTCCCACTCTGCCGAAAGATCGATTTCCTTCTCTGCCGCAACGGATTCCGGACCAGCGGATTCCGGCGTAGTGGAGTGGATTTCAAATTCCGCATGTTGTGATTCTGACGTAGGCGCGGGCGCTGCGGGAGGATGGAAGAAGACTTCCGTACCTGTGGCAGCACTCATCGCTGCTTTGGCGGGTGCAACTTCTGCAATAGTTGGTTCTGGAACAGCATGGGCAACCAAAGCCTCAGGAATTGCTGGCGGCGGCGCCACATGCATTGCCGCTGGCAGGCTGAGATCTGGAATCGTAGAGGCGCGTTCTTCGTACTTCGCCGCGAGTTCGCCGTAACGGGTGGCTTCGTCCGGATGTCCGGCGTCGTGGTAAATACTCTCGAGGGTGCGGCAGCAAACCGCCGCCTCGGTGAATCGGCTGGCGCGCGTGTGCAGAGCAGCTAAGCGCTGGTTTACGCGCAGATCGCGTGGCGCCTGGGGCAATGCAGAAAGCAGCGGGCCCAGACGCTTTCGCCGGCATGTTGTAGGAAATGAAAAGTTCTGCGTCGGTCAGAGCGGCGCGAACGAAAAGCGCGACATCATCAGCGTAGCGCTGATCGATGAAAGGCGCAGTGGCTTCGAGTTCGTCCACCATGACGGCGCCTTCTTCCGGAGTAATTAGGTGCGAACTGGATGGCGTGCCGAGCTTGCCCACGACCTGCTGATAATTGCGGGCGTGCAACTGATTTTCGGGCTCGAGTTGCGTGAGCTTGAGATAGTAGTCGCGAGCTTTCTCCAGTTCTCCCGCCTGCATATAAGCGTGGGCAAGGAGTTCGTAGACTTCGGTGAGATGGGTGTTCTCTCCAGCCTTATTCAGCAGGTCGAGCAGCATTTCAAGGGCTGGCGGATTCTCGCGCACCGGGCCGATCAGGGAATGCAGGTTTTCCAGAATCTTTCCCGAGTCCGCCGCCAACAGCCGATCAGAGTGCTGCTGATAAATGCGCAAAGCATCCTCGGCTTGACCCGCTGCGATAAGGGCGTCGGCGTAGGAAAGAATTGCGCTAATGTCGTTGTGAACCGAGAGCAGTTTCGTGGCCAGCGTGCCAGCCTCAGTCAAACGCCCGGTCTGCAAGTAGGCTTGCAGCAAAGTTCGTAGTCCGTCGGGATGGCTATCAAGGTCGGCAACTTTCTCGAGACACTCGACTGCAGCCGCCATATCGCCCGCGTCGAATGCGTTGCGGCCGCGCATGAGCAAAGCGTAACCGTTGCCCGGATCCAGCGTGATCATGCGCTGCAGAATTTCTTCCGCAGGGCCGAGTTGGCCCTTGGCGCGCAAAGTTTCGGCCGCCGCAGAGAAAATCTGCCAGGCTTCTGTCTTCTTGCCTAAGCGGACATAAACTTCAGCCAGCCGTGTCCGCATGGCAACGTTCTCGGGATCCATTTCCAGAGTTTTCTGGAAGATTCTTACCGCCTGTTCCAGCTGACCTTCACGCAGAAATTCTTCCGCCACTTGCAAGTACTGAGCGCGCGCATCATTGAAGAGACCTTGCTGGGTGTAAAGCTCGGCCAGCCTAAGCACGCTTTCGAGCGACGACTGCAGCTTGCTCAGCTTCTTGTACATGGCAATCGCCTTGACGGTGAAGCCTTGCGAAGCGTAAGCGTCGCCAACGCTCTTGAAGCATTCCACAGCCTTTTCGGCGTTGCCGAGACGCGAATAGAGGTCGCCCACGGTATTCATTACCGTGAGATCCTTGGGGTCGGCTTTGAGGACTTTTTCGTACTCAGTGATTGCGTTTGGCAATTTGCCCTGCTGGACAAACTTCTCCGCAGCACTGAGAACCTTCTGCTTGTTGAAGCCAAAACCAAACGCCATAAGAATGCGGACTCCAGCTCCGGGTTCGTCTCTCGTCCGAAAACTTCTCTACCACACGAGAGTACGTGCCCAAGTTGACCATTCCATCGGCAATTGTGCCTGGTATCAGGGATGATCTTTAGGACAAGGGTAATTGTACGGCTGGGTACTCAGAATCGTATGGTTACTAAGGGTTACCGAAAGGGAGTGTACGACCGGGTAACCTGTCAATGTAGGCGCTCGCGCATGGGGGAACGGTCCTCCGAATCCCATCAACTAGAGACGCAGAACCCGGCGAGCAGCCTATTCGCGTACAACAAGCGTCCGACGTATCAGTATAAGGCTTCAGCCATCCCGCAAGCGCGCTCGATCAACTCGATTTCAGCCGGTGCACTTTCCCGGCAGGATCAGTGAACAGCGCATGATAAATAAGGTGCGTGGCCGAATCGATCCACCGATTCAGTTCGACCGCGGGCATGCGCACGGCTTGCGCGAGCAGACTCCAAAAGAAGCTGTCCATCACTCGGGCCAACCCGGCGAACGTCTACTCCCGGCCGTGCGCCGGGCAGTTGTTGAAAGAGTTGGAACACGGTCGTGACCCGCGTGGTTGTCCAAGCGTGAATCTGAACTTGCTTTCGCGCCAACTCCGAATCAGAAAGCACCGCCTCCTGCCATGCCCGGTATGCGCCCAGGTAGTGGAGATCGTGGGAAAGAGCGCGCGACAACAATTCATGAACAACTGCCCGAACGTCGCTGACGGCCTTGGGGCGAAAATCGAGTTGGCTCAACTTATCCAGTAACTCGTCCATGAGGGCAAGCATTAGTTGCCGCTTGGAGCGAAAGTGCTGGTAAAAGGTTCCGACTGCGAGGTTCGCTCGCTGCGCGATCTCGTCGATCGAAGTGCTCTCATAACCTTTTTCGCCGAACAAAGCGAGTCCCGCCGCTTTCAGTCGGGCTCGCTTTTCCAGACTGCGTTTTTGACGTGGTTCCGGTGGAAGATCTTCGCCCGCGAGCAGGTTCGGACGCTGGCTCAAGAACGCCGCTCTGGGCGAACGGTTACGCCGACCAGGGCGCCGGCGCAGCACCATAGCATCCATCCGCCGAAGACGCCTGCGACTTCCGGGGACATGTTCGGAAACACCAGCGGAAAGAATGAACTGGAGAACGGATCTAGCAAGAGGGTTGGCATAGCAATCGAGATCGCGCCAGCAGGCCATCGCTCGGGCCGCGGCTCGAAGCGGCGGCACAGACGACGGACGAGCCAGGCCATTAACGGAAAACTAATCACGAACAAGATGAGCGTGCCCTTCCAATCGCCGGGACGGAGCAAGTGCTGTCCCGTGATTCGCAAGGTGATGGTCGCGACGATCCAGATGCCAAGTCCGTAGAGAAAGAGTCGAAGATTCATAATATAGAACATGAGTTCGCATTCATATTAACGAAAGGCAATTGAAAATGCAACTCTCGCGAAGACGCAGCCGAGACTCGATTGCCAACGTCAGCAGATGCGTCATGAATGGGCGGCCCGACGCCTATTTTCAACAGTTGACCAGCTTCCAGGCGTCCAACTTTGGGCCTACGACGTGGACAGATGTTCTCAGAGCGACGCTTGCGTAGCGGGGCTATAATGTCTGGCGTTTGGCGGGAAAGAACGGCCGGGATTGCCCGTCTGCGGAGGCCAGCCATGCATCTGGAGACGTTGTTCTCTGTTTCACCCCACAAATTCTTCAGACTCCTGACATTCCTTACGGTATGCATGGCGCTCTCGCATGATGCTTTCCGCGCAAGCGCAGACTTTCAGCGTCCTTTACTCTTTCGCAGGCCCCCCGGATGGCAAGGCTCCCGACAGTACTCTTCTACTGGATGGGTCAGGCAACATCTATGGCGATTACTTACGGCGGCGGCGCTTCCTACGAGGGAACTGCATTTAAGCTGAGTTCCTCCGGGAAAGAGACGGTGCTTTACAGCTTTCTTTCAGGGTACGGCAACCGTCCAAATGCCGTGATACAAGACGACAAGGGTACGCTCTTTGGCACCACGACCTACGGCGGTGCCTTTGGCCAAGGGGCGGTGTTCAAGGTCGACCAAAAAGGAAATGAAGCCGTTCTCTATAGCCTTCGCGGAGGGAACAAGTCATTCGGCCTCAATCCCAACGCATTGACTCGGGATCAGCAGGGCAATCTATTCGGCACTACGATGTTTGGCGGCCAGGCTGGCGGTTGCTTCGGAGGGGGCTGTGGCATCGTGTTCCAGCTGGACCCTACCGGCAAGGAGACGGTGTTGTACATCTTCAAGGGAGGGACAGACGGTGGCTATCCCTCTGGGACCCATCGTGCGCGACGCGGCAGGAAACTTGTACGGCGAGACTGCGTACGGGGGCGACCTTAGCTGCTTTTCCCCTTACGGCTGCGGGACGGTTTTCAAGTTGGACCGAGCGGCAAGAAAACCTTGCTGCATATTTTCACTGGAACGGGGGCGACGGAGCGCAGCCCTGGTCGGGCGTGGTCCGCGACAACGACGGTAATCTCTATGGCGCGACGTCACATCGGAGGAACGGGCCCAAACTGCACATCCGATGAACGACGGCTGCGGGACGGTATTCAAAATTGATAAGGCCGGCAAGGAGACGATCCTGCATAGCTTTACCGGTAGCGGAGCTGATTTCCCGCCGATATACGCGACTCTGGCTCTGGACGAAAAAGGAAACATCTATGGGACGACCCCGAATGGCGGAAGTCCGAACTGCGGCTCCGGCTGTGGCGCTGTATTCATGCTGGATCCCGCTGGCAAGGACACCATCCTGTACGAATTTAGTGGAGGGACGGAAGGAGCAACTCCTGGTGCCGGAGTGAGCCTTGATTCTGCCGGGAACATCTACGGCACGACGGGCGTGGGCGGCGACTTGAGCTGCAATAATTTTGATGACGCAGGGTGTGGGACGGTGTTTAAGCTGACCCGCTAATAAGTAGACAGCAAAATGGAGGAGATACTATGAGCCAACGCGTCCAAGCTGCCAAGCAAGTCCGGAACCTCGCTCCACCCTATCAACAGCAGTTGACTGCATACGCGCTCGCTGCGGCTGCCGCTGGAGTAAGCATCCTGGCGTTGGCCGGACGCTTCAGAGGCGGAGATCGTCTACAAGCAAGCTCACCGCGTGATTGGCGACGGCACCAGCTTTAATCTGGATCTCGCTGGCGGAGGAACCGTCGACCTGACTATCGTAAACAGGCATCACCACCACTGCACGACCGATGGCTTTTGCAGCAGCACGCAATTTCTCAACGTCAAGATGGCTGGGGCCAATCAGGTTGTGTACAACGTGTATGGCGCGGTGGCTATGAAACCCGGCATGCAGGTCGGGCCCAAGAATGTATGGCGCGGCGGCTACTCAAAACATGGCGGTCATGCTGGGTAGCTTTGGGACTTCTGGTATCGGCGGAAGCTGGGTCAACGTCAAAACCGCTACCTGGGCGTGAAGTTCGAGATCAAGGGGCAGACCCACTTCGGATGGGTCCGGCTGAACGTGCAGGTCCAAGTGCCGCAAATCATCATTGCGACGCTCACTGGCTATGCCTACGAAACAGTTGCGAACAAGCCAATCACAGCCGGAAAGACCAAGGGACCCGAAAATACAACCATAGAAGAGCCGACTGAATCTCTGGCGGCGCCTTCGCGTGAACCCCTGACGCTTGGCATGCTGGCCCTTGGGGCACGCGGACTGTCAATTTGGCGGCGGGAGAGTGCTTGTCGGTTAAGAGCGGCGCCGAAATAACAAAACCTTCTTAAGCCCGGCAAACTGCGGCCAAGACAAAGAACGATAACGCCAGCAGCAACGGCTTGGGCAGCCGGCGCAAGACCTTCCACACTACGATGCTCATCGACTCGATCCTCCGCGCAGGGGATTTCCGCCAAATGAATCTGTCTGCCAAGCCCGACTAATACAATTTGGGTATTGGCACTATCACACCGCTTCAATGTAGGTTTACTGGCCACGAATTGTAAGGCAAGACCAGCGATTGGAGGCAAGTTTTTTATGACGTGGATCCGCACCGTCCCGCTTTCCGAGGCGGATGAAAAGCTGCGCAAAGCGATGGAAGACCAGAAATTGCTTTATCCCAAGGAGTACGCCACGCCGGTGCATCCCGTCGAAGGAGGTGGGTCTTCGATCGTTGCCTCCCACAGCCTGATTCCCGACGCGCTCTACCACGCCTTCTCGACTTTCGGCGCGCTCATGTCGCCCGATTTGCCGCTCGGCCGCCGCCAGCACGAAATGATCACGACGATGGTCTCCGTCACCAACCGGTGCGTTTATTGAATCGAGTCGCACGCAGAGTTTCTGCGTCGAGTCACGTTGGATGAAGAGATGGTTCGGGCGCTGAAGCAGGACTACACGACCGCCCCCATCACCGAGCAGGAGCGTGTGATGGTGGACTACGTGGTCAAACTCACGAAAGACGCCACCAAAGTCAGCCCAGCTGATCACGACCGCCTGCGCGCAGCAGGATTTGACGATAAGGCCATTCTGCAGATCACCCTCATCGCGTCCTGGTTCAACTACATCAACCGAGTTGCGGACGCTCTGGGCGTCGGGCGCGAATAGTCCCCACCTGGATCGTCGCGCACTCCAGCGTTCGCAAGGATTACCTCCCGCGCACGACAGGAGCAACAACTGCAATAGAAATAAGAAAATAATGGAGGACGGGCGTCCTCCGCCCGTCCCCACCAGGAATTACGGTCCCTAACTGAAGCTCTTCCTCAGCGTCGCCACGGAGATGTGCGGCCACGCCAGGTTCACATAGATGGTCGGCGCCGGTTGATGGAGCAAATGGAATATGGGGAAGTCCAGAACCACCATCTGCGCGTATTGCAACTGCATGAAAGAGTGGCCGCTCTTGCCTATGCGTTACCTTTTCGATCCAGAACGTAGCGTAGACGACCGCCGTCTGTGCGTTCTCTTTGTAGTTCTGCCGTCGACGACGGACGGTTTCGCCATCGAGAAACTGAATGTTTTCGATGCCTCCACCAAACTGCGGTACTGTCGACCGGCAGTTCGGCCCGGCGGCGCCGGAGTTGGGCATTTGTTAGGAAGCTGATCGGGGTAAGGGTGGCGATGTTCAGGGCCGTTCCCTCAAACGTATAACCGTCGTCCACGAGTCGCTTGATCTCCGCTTGAAGAAGCAAAATCGGATCGTTGATGACGTCCTGCATCGGGACGCCGTCGATGTTCGCGGGCAGCGGCGGCTCGGCGGGCGTGGTGTCAAAAGGAGTTCGCGTGTTGAGCGTGAAGGGCGGATTAAGAGGCCCGGGCGGGATGGGGCCGATCGGAACCGTGAAATCGTATTGAGGGAATGGTGTGGCTGGCACTGTGGGCGCAGTGAGCTTTTCCGATGATCCGGCGGCATTGAAGACGATCGCCCGGAGGCGCGGGGTGGAACGCCGAAGGGCGTGCTGTTGAATGAAGGGAAGAGCGAAAAGCTGTATTGCGTCCCGGGAACCGTCAGCACTGGCGGGCCCGTGAAAGGCTCAGCGATACCTTCGGCTAACAACGAGTTGCCGTGAGGGATGGTAGCCCATCCGCGCCACGAGTTGAGCTGGCGTGGGGCACGGATTCCGGCGGAAACGTGGTGGGGGTTGCGTGACCCAGATCCCCGGCTCGATATGCAGCGCGCCGTCGAAGTCGGCATCGGCGATCTGCTGCAGATAGGTTAAACCGAACAGTTCGATGTCGTCCTGCCCGAAACCACGATTCGGGATGGATGAACCGATCGGATCGAACTTCAAGGTTTCGCGGGTCTGATTGAGTTGCAGGTAGAGGTCGGTCTTAGTCGTGAAAGTCGGGCCGGGCGATCGAGGTTGAAGCCTTTGCCCTTCCAGGTTCCGGCAAGATCCTGCAGCAGGCCCAATTGCTTCAAGATGGTTTGATTGTCCGGGCTTATACGAATGTCAGATATTCTCTTGCTAGGCATTGTTTTCCCTCCTCGAATAGGATTTTGCTCTCAGATTTTCTGGATATAAATCCCCGGTGGCCCTCTGGTCAGGATGGTGACGAAAGATGATGGATCGTTTCATGGGCAGCCTAGGCCGATAAAGCGCTAACATCGATATGTGGAGCGCCGCTCGCTTTTCGAATACCTCGACCATTTTCTGCAAAGAGGGAACGAGATTGCCTACGTGCAGCGTCACGGATATCGCACCGTTCGCTGGTCGTATCGGCAAGTCGCTGACCTCGCGTTTCAGTTTGCGCGAGAACTGGATGCTCGTGCGATTACAAAGGGCGAGCGGATTTTGCTATGGGGTCCGAATTCGGCCGAATGGGTTGCAGTGTTTTTGGGATGCGCATTTGCGTGGCGTAGTGGTCGTCCCATGGACGATGTCGCTACCCCTGATTTCGCTTTACGCGTGCATCAACAAGTCGACGCCAAATTGCTGGTGTGCTCGCGTGACCATGTGCAGCAGTCGGTCGCAACGCTCATTTTGGAGGATTTGCCGGAAGCGCTGAAATCGCGTTCGCCGGCGGCCTATCAGGCCGCCGAGATCGAGCCCGCGGACACGCTGGAAATTGTCTTCACTTCCGGCACGACGGCCGAGCCCAAAGGAGTTGTGATTACACACGGCAATGTTCTCGCGAATATTGCACCGCTGGAATTGGAGATTCGGAAATATCTGAAGTACGAACGATGGGTGCACCCGGTCCGTTTCTTAAATCTTGTTGCCTCTCAGCCACGTCTTTGGGCAATTTCTGGGAATCTTTCTTCCGCAATTCATGGGCGGCACGGTAATATTTCAGGACACACTCAAGCCAGCCGACGTAATCGGGACTATCCGTCGCGAGCGCGTTTCCGTGTTGGTCGCGGTGCCCCGCGTGCTGCAATCCCTTAAAGAAAAAATTGAACGCGATCTCGAAGACGAGGGTCGCAGCGAACAATTTCGACAAGAGTTTCGAGCCTGCCGAAGGCAAACACTTTCTGCGTCGCTGGTGGATCTTCCGCCGCATCCATCGTCAGTTCGGATGGAAATTCTGGGCCTTCATCTCCGGCGGTGCGGCTCTCGACCGTGACACCGAAGAATTCTGGGGACGCCTCGGCTACGCCGCGATTCAAGGCTATGGCCTGACTGAGACCACTTCGCTCATAAGCGTGAACCATCCTTTTCGACTGGGCAAAGGCTCGATCGGGAAAGTGCTGGCGGGACGCGAAGTCAAACTCGCGGAAGATGGGGAAATTCTGGTCCGCGGCGGCGGAGTCGCCGCGGGCTATTGGAATGGAACCGAGCTCCGTTCTGTCGCGACGAAGACGGCTGGTATCGCACTGGCGATGTCGGCGAACTTGATGCCGAGGGCAATCTTTATTTCAAGGGACGAAAAAAAGACGTCATCGTCACGCCGGCCGGAATGAACGTTTATCCCGAGGATCTCGAAGCAGCGCTGCGCCGCCAGCCGGAAGTGAAGGACGCTGGTTGTGATCCCGCTGCCGCGTAACGGAAACGCAGAGCCTTGCGCAGCAATCATACTTGCGAAACAGTGACGCCGATCCTGAACCCGTCGTGAAGCGCGCAAACGAATCTCTGGCGGAGTATCAGCGGATGAACTCTTGGGTCTTATGGCCAGAGGAGGATTTTCCCCGCACTTCCACGCAGAAGCCGCTCCGGGGCGCTTATTCAGCAAGCCGTGCAGTCGCAGTTGTCGCATAAATCTGTTAACCAAATGTCTTCGAGTCCTCTGGCGGAATTAATTGCACGAATCACAAAACGTTCGCCATCGCAGCTCGCGCCTGATGCGAAGCTCGAGTCCGAGTTGAACCTGAGTTCGCTCGATCGCGTCGAGTTACTGAGCGCGCTGGAAGATCGATACCAGATCGATCTCAGCGAGACCCGGTTTGCGGCCGTGAATACGGTTGGTGAACTGGAGCGCATGCTGCAGGGCAAGCTTCCGCCGCGAACGCCTTACCACTATCCGCGCTGGGTGCAGCGCTGGCCGGTTACGTGGGTTCGTCTCGGCGTGCATTACGTCTTGTTGCGACCGGCCGTATTTCTTTTGGGATGGCCTCGCGTTGAGGGCCGACAAAATTTGCGTGGAGTGCAAGGGCCGGTCCTCGTGATCTGCAATCACATCAGCGATGTGGATCCAGGATTCGTCCTAACCGCTCTTCCCGCTCGTCTACGGCATAAGCTGGCAATCGCGACCGGCGGCGAGGCGCTTGAGATACTGCGCACTCCGCCTGCAGATGCGAGGTTTCGTTGGAAGTGCCTACGACCGCGTGAAGTGGGCTCTAGGCGTGTCGTTGCTCAATCTGTTTCCGTTGCCGCGCGAGGCCGGATTCCGCGAGAGCTTCGCCTACGCCGGAGAGTCCGTAGATCGCGGCTACAGCGTACTCGTTTTTCCCGAAGGCCGTCACACGACCGATGGCAAGCTGCTTCCATTCCGCGCGGGTATTGGACTGTTAGCCAACAACCTGCAAATTCCGATCGTGCCCATGCGCATCGACGGGCTATTCGAGGTGAAGCAGACAGGGAAGAAATTCGCCCGCCCAGGCCAGGTGAAAGTAAAGATCGGAGCGCCCATCAAATTCGAGCCAGGGAACGATCCCGAGCAGATCGCGCGCGAACTACAGAGGAAGTTAGCGCAGCTCTCCTAGCAGCAGCCGGGACTTTGCTTCTCTCCGGCAACGAATGGCGCGCAAGCCCGCCGGTTGGTTATAATCTTTGGCCATGAAACACAAACGATTTTTCATTGCAGCCGTATCGTCCATGATCATTTTCTGGTCGCTCGCCAGCGCGGCCAAAACTGTGGTCGAGATGAAAGACGCCCAAGGCAATAGCGTGGGCACGGTCACGATATGGGAAAGCGGAACCGGTGCGAAGGGCACGGGCGTGGGGCTTGACCTCGACCTGCACGGTTTGCCTCCGGGCACGACACGGGATCCATTTTCATCAGACTGCGAAGTGCGATGGCCCAGATTTCAAGTCTGCGGGGCCACACTTCAATCCTGATGGAAAAAAGCACGGTCTTCAGAATCCCGATGGGCATCACGCCGGTGACATGTTCAACTTCAGCGTCACCGAACAAAGGCATTGCCAAGCTTAAGCTGACTGACAATGACGTGGTCCTGGGAGATGGAAGCAATAGCCACTCGCTCTTCAGTAATGGCGGAACTGCGCTGGTGATTCATGCGGACGCGGATGACATGAAGACCGATCCGTCGGGGAACTCGGGCGCTCGCATCGCCTGCGGCGTCGTGACGAAGTAGATTGCGGCTATAGATTGCGGTTAATGAGCGGGTGCGGGCTGCGGAGTCTTGGCCGGCGCGATGTTCACTTGAACTGCAGGGGAGTTGTCTTGTTTTCGAGTATCGACGGACACCACCCCGAGCTCGCCATTGGAATCCAGTGATCGAAGCGTTTGCGTCTCCCGAGTTGTACCGGCAGTGCCCGGGTCGAACGATGTCGATAGCCTCCTGCGTGACCCGAAGACTGTCGCTGGGGTGCGGCAGGCGTTTCGCTGTTCTACCTGCGTTGCGGTGGACTGCGTGCCATCCTGACCCTTGCGATAAACCGTCGTGACCTGTTGGTTCAGATGCAAGCTGCCATCGATCGGAGTTCCGGGAAGATTGGTTGAGTAGGTTTCCACCGTCTCACGTTTCTCGCCCGCAGTGTTTTCCGACTGCTTGCTCACCGTCCGCTCGACCACAGATAAATTCCCGTCAGTGCCCGGGCGCAAGACACGCTTTCTTGGTTTTGGTGCTGAGTCTTTGCCGTCGCCTTTAACTGTGCCTTCTCTGAACTTCGCTGAGCTGCCAGTTGCCGTTGGAGTCAGGCAACGAAGTGGACTTGTGAAACGCGAACGTTGTGATCGCCAGTCTTGGTTTCGCGGTCCGTGGTCTGCACTGACGGAGTTAAACCGCCGTTCGGCGAGGCTGTAAGAATCGTGTTCTTGGTTTCCTGCACGTTGGAATTGAGCTGCCGAGTATCTCGAGGTTTCTCGCTGAACGGTCTGCAGAGCGCCGTTAGCATCGGGATCCGATGTCGTACGCACGACTTTCACTTCGCCTCCCGGCAAGGTGCGCTTTTCTTCTTCAGTCACCTGCACGAGAGTTTTGCGGCCATCGGAATCTCGGCCAAACGTGCGCTCAACGGTTCGGGTCGTGTTGGCATCAACTTTGACGGTTTCCTTTCTGCACATCCAAATAGGGCTCATAATGGCCGTCCATCCCCATTGCCTGAATGCTTTGATTATCGATAACGCGGCCGCCGGACTCAGTGTGAGTTTCTGATGTTCTGGTGGGATTGTCGTTGCTGGGCAGTTGTTGCTGGGTCGTGGCCGTCCAGGATTGATTTGTGACACCGCTCGAAGCGTCAGAGTTGCTTTGGGCTTGCGCGTGCGCACAAGGTTGGGTCAGCGTAGAGACTGAGAAAAAGACCGAGAAAACGATAGGCAGAAAATAATCGGATTTCATGATGCTTTGTGCTCGATTGCCACTGGGATTGCATTTGCGCCATTGCGCCATGTCCAAGCATAAACCTATTTGTGAAACCGGTTCCAGCCAGGCATGCGTATCTGTCGATTCTGTCGACATTGTCGAAATGAGACCGCTGGAACGGATAATCGCATTTGCCCGGCCGAGTTGCTTGGGCTGCTATGCGAAACGATTTGCGGCTGAGCCTAGGCGACTGCCTTGGTCTCCGGAACTTCCGTCCCAATCAGCTTGAGTTTTGGTTCTCGATCCACTTCGGCGAACAATTCATGCATCAGATGTTCATCGATCTCCGCCGCCTTCTGCAGTACTACGGGGTAGCGGATCAAAACTTCGATTCCCGAGGTCGCAAAATGCAGGGTAGCTTTCGGCTTCAGTGCGGACGCTGAGACGTAAGTCAGACTGCGTTGCATTTCCCGGCGCTGGCGCTCCAGATTTTCCTGGTACGCGGTAAACGCGGCGTCCACCGCGTGATTTACGCGTTCGCGCACCGTGTGGTAGTCGCTTTCCGGGGCGAATGTAAGCTTGATTTCGTGCCAGACAAAGCTGGTTCCGGGAATCTGTTTGAAAAGGCCTGCGGTGGATTGAAAAACAATCGAATTCGAAAACGCTACAACCCGCCCACTCGGCTCGGAATCCATGGTACCCCCGGCGAGTTCCATAAGATGGAACCGCACCATGCCAATGTCAACGACTTCGCCCTTCACCCCCGCCACTTGAACCCGATCGCCAACCCGAATTCCATACTTCCCGATCAAAAAGAAATAGCCCACGATCGAAACGATTACGTTTTGCAGTGCCACCGCAACTCCTGCCGTAATCAGGCCGGCGAAGGTCACTATCGAACTCAGTTCCGTAGCGAATGTGAAAACCAGGATGATCGCGATGGCAATCCAAAGGACAATGCGCCGCAACAGGAGGAATTGATAACGTCGGCGGGTATCCTGGACGTAGCGGAAAATGGTTCTCCGCCACACTTCGCCTATGGCGAGGACCACTCCAATGACAACGATGAGACCCCCGAGCCGGACCAGGAGATTCTTGAGGTCTTCCAGATAATCGTTCTTGACGGTTTCATACCAGGAACTCAGGCTGCGTTTGTAAATATCAAGGAGAATGGCCTGCTTGCTCAAAGGCACAAGGGCTGCGGAGATCTGCCTGTACTCAGCCGTGAGTTGGTCGAGCTTTTGTTTCTCTTGCGCCAGCGCGGCTGCATCGCTAGTGTCCGCTTGATGTTCGAGTTGATCCCCATTCTGGATCATGGTTTTGAGAGTCGCGAGCAACGGATTGCGGAGTTGGCTGGCCTCTTGCTCGAGCGCATCTGTCGAAGCGATCTCCCGCTTGAGAGTGCTTTCCTTGCGAGAAAGGTGAAAAAGATCAGCTATGTAGCCCCAAATTCCTGTGGGCGGGAGTTTCAGTGTCTCTGGTTTGGAAGTTGACTGTTGGCGGAGGCGAGGATTGGGGATTGCCACCCTTGTTCAGAGGTTCGCTTATGTACGCTGGCACTGACCGTGCCAGCTGTTCGATCTGCGCCCGCAGCCCAACTGTTCCCAAACCGCTGGTATTGGCTTGTCCCACAAAATCAATCATGTTGTGGAGCACATCGCGGCGCGCTTGCATCAAGCCCAGTTCACTGTTCAGTTCCGCAATCTGCGAATCCAAATCCTTGCGCGTCTTCCCCGTTGCGGTCTCTTTTTTCTGCTCTAGCTGCGACAGTTCCGTCTGGGTCTGCTGGACCTGTTGATCCTCATTGGCAGCGGCCTGAACCAGCCCCTGATACTGAGACAACTTATTGTTCGGAGTTTCTGGCTGGTTGGCCGTCGCCTTGGTTGAGAGTAGCTGTTCTTGTTGGCGGGCAAAGTCAAACGCCATGCGCACAACTTCGTCTGCGGTGCGACGATTGTTATCTCCGAAGGCCATGTCAACCGGGTCGGTGGCGATTTGTTGCTCGGAGGAGCTGGTTTGGCGATACCAATCGATGGTCTTGGATAAGAACTCGACGACATCCGAGGAGCCAAGGGCTGCAGACGCGCTCTGTCCGAGCGTTGGACAGGTGAAAAGGATTGCGGATAGCCCTAAGAAGACGGGAGCCGCGAAGGCGGAAAGTTTCAACAGCCGTCCAGCCCAGGACTTTCTTTTTGATTTGAAAAAGGACGCCATCATAATTCTTGGCTCGCCCGCCCGCGATCTTAATTTACAATTTTCATCCTTCGCGCCGTTCCGAACTTGGATGCATTCTCCGCGACTGGCTTTTACTCCCACTGTGATTTATGCCGTTCCAGCCACCAGCACGGAGGGTTCCCCTTCTGCGGGAAAATTGATCGAGTGCACGTCTTCTGCACCGTACCCATCAGGTCATATTCAACCTTGCTGCCCTTCAGGGGCGTTGCCAGGAACTGATTGACTTCGACCACGCCGTACGCTGTTCCACGCGAAATACGAAACTGCACCACAACCCAGTCGCCTACAAAGAGCAATTCCAACAGTACGACGACTGCGATTGCAACTCGGCCCAACCGCCGCGCCCAGACCCTTATCACGTTAAGTACTCCGCGCGCGTACAGGAATTAGCCTCGACCGAAGATTTCTTCATAACGGCGCCTCACTCGCTGCGAGCTTCAGAAGCGTACATCTCGATAGAAAATGCAGTGGCTTTCCAAGTACCAGGAAACGAGGAAGAGAACGAGCATCATGCTCGAAGCCCAACAAAAGAGTTGAACAGGAAGTGTGGCCAGGAGCTGTGTGCCGCGCGTACTTGGTCCGGGCGTAGCGCGCTGGAAAATCAATCCGCTGACCAGCGACGTTCCAGCCGCCAACATCAACAGACTGAGACAATCGCAAATCTTTTCGTGCATATCGTCGGATGGAAGCAGAAAAGCGTGAATGAATAGGGCGTACAACCAGACAACACACAGAATGAAAGCCACCGGCTTGGCAACCTCCATCAACACGCTCCTATCCTCGCTCCACAAACCAGTTTACCGCCATTCCCGGTTTTCTGGCGGAGCCACGGCATGTTCTCTTTTTGAGCTTTCAGCCTAACAACTCGGACTATCCAGTTGGTTCTCCCCCATGTCAGAGCGTAAGGGATCGAACTCGCTCTCTGATAATCTATTGAAAGATGCGGAGAGTTGGCCGAGTGGTTGATGGCACCGGTCTTGAAAACCGGCATACCTTAACGGGTATCGGGGGTTCGAATCCCTCACTCTCCGCCAGACATTTAGTTTCTGCTTTTTGCAGTGCCTGACTACCGACTGACTACCAAATTCCCGTGTGACCACCGACCATTTCCGCAGGTGGCCGACTTGGCCGCGCCATGCGCCATCGACCACCTGTCCGCGCCCCACCAATGAGGACATTACTGCAAGGAGTTTTGGTAAGCCGCCACCATTGACTTGGCGTCGTATGCGTCCGAATTCGCCCCCGTCACGGCGGCGGCTTACTTGTTGTTCGAGTTGGTGCGGCAAAGGGATCTGGCGGCCATTGATTCGATTGTGGGCCGCACAAATGCTGTTGAAATCACCAGGCCCATTGGAGCCTGCTTAGATGGCCCACCCGTACTCCAATCGTCTCCATGTCTCCCGCTTTGTGACATACATCACCATACCTGGTGCCCGCAGTCACAGCGGAATGTTATTCGTGAATCAGATACTGCGACATCGCTCAACACCAATCAGCATGATTTTAGGAGACCTGAATGAGATCCGAAATAAAACAAAGCGCGGCCTCTTTGCTCGTCACAATTCCTATCATAGTTTTGGGTTTTTCCGCACTGAATCCACCGCGCGTTTTGGCGGTTCCAAGCTATGCGCGGCAAACAGGCTTGGCGTGCAGTGGCTGCCACTACACCCCTCCGGAACTCAACCCTGCTGGACGAAGGTTCAAACTCCTCGGCTATGTTGATAGAGCGGATGAGACCAAAGTCATCAAGACCGAAGGAGGTAAATCGCACGCCCCTCTTAATCTTCTCGCATCGCTGCCGCTTTCCGTAATGCTGGAAACGTCATTTACCTCAACCAAGTCTCCGATACCTGGTACTCAGAATGGCAATTTCGAATTTCCTCAAGATATATCGCTTTTTCTGTCAGGCGCATGGACCTCTCACGTTGGCAGCTTTCTTCAAGTGACCTACGACACCCATGACGATCATTTCACCAGCGACAACACGGATATCCGTTTCGCGAATACGACCAAACTCAGCGGTAAAGAGCTGGTCTACGGTCTCGACCTCAACAACAATCCGACCGTTGAGGACCTGTGGAACAGTACGCCGGCATGGGGTTATCCATGGATCTCCAATGATTTTGCGCCCACTCCCGGCACCAGTCCTATCATCAATGGTGGTTTGGCGCAGGACGTCGCAGGATTCGGCAGCTATGCGATGTGGGACAACCATTTGTATCTGGACGCTGAACTTTATCGCACGGAACACGTGGGCGGTGCTCAGCCGAATCCAGGAACTGGTTTCACAAACAACATCCGCGGGGTTGCGCCTTATTGGCGAGCTGCGTGGCAGCAGTCAACGGCGACGACCCAGTTTGAGTTCGGCACTTACGGAATCCACATGCAGTCTACGCCCAACGGGATCGCAGGTCTGGAGGATGAATACACGGATTTTGCCTTCGACACTCAAATCGATCGCACATTATTCAGGAAGGACGTGCTTTCGCTGCGCGGGACGTATATCCGCGAGAATTCGGATTTGTTAGCCTCCTTCGTCGAAGCAGCGGCAGCACAGCGCTTGCATCATCTCAACACCGTTATGGCGAATGCCGAATATCATTTCGGCAACCGCGTTTCGGGAACATTCGGTTGGTTCGATACCAGTGGAACTGGCGACCCGTTACTGTTCGCTCCAGGTGCAGTGTCCGGCTTTGCCAACGGCAGCCCGAGGAGTGCCGGGTACATCGCGAACGTCTCTTTTTGGGCGTGGCAGAACCTGCAGCTTGCCGCGCAATATACCGGATACACGCGGTTCAACGGTGGCGGCATGGACTACGACGGATCGGGCCGTAATGCGAGCTCTAACAACACGATCTATCTTGATGCGAAATTCATTTTCTGAAAAGCACACGGGCAACTAAAAATTCTAAAGGAGAAAAGCACAATGAGGGGCAAGACACTCACATTAGTGGTACTGATAGGCGGGTTATGCATCGCAGCGTCAGCTGGCGATATCGAAGGAAAAGTTAGCGGAATGAAGGGTCAGTCAGTGGTTTACGTCGATGCGGTTGCCGGCAAGACGTTTCCCGCTCCAAGGACCATCCGGTGATCGACCAAAAAGGACTGATGTTTGTGCCGCATATCGTCGTCGTACAACAGGGCACAACAGTTGAGTTCCTGAACAGCGACAATGTGCAGCACAACGTTTTCTGGACTTCTATCAGCGGTGACAAGAAAGCCGGACATAATCTCGGGACGTGGCCCAAGGGCGAAAAGCGGCCCTTTACGTTCGATAAGGCGGGCGTCGTGCCTCTGCTCTGCAATGTGCACCCGGAAATGGCAGGATATCTCGTGGTGAGCCCGACTCCCTACTTTGCCGAAACCGACGACAGTGGCGATTACAAGATCAAGGACGTTCCGGACGGCAGCTACACCATTATTGTCTGGCACGAAGGAGCAAAGAACCAGTCCAAGCCCGTCACTGTAGCGGGCGACACCAAAGCCGACTTCACCGTGAGCAAATAATCAATTGAGGTGCGGCAGTCACGTTTCGTGCCTGTGCGCGTAGAATGCATCCATTCAACGAATGCGCTGGGGACTGCCATCTTGCTAAAACGGTACAAAGACAAGAAAGTCGACCGGGATTGGTTGAACACCAACTTTCCCTGCATGATGGCTTGTCCCGCCCACACCAACGCAGGACGCTACGTGGCGCTCATTGCAGAAGGACGATTCGAGGAAGCTTACAAGTTTGCGCGCGATCCCAATCCTCTGGCGAGCATCTGCGGACGGGTCTGCGCGCATCCCTGTGAAACAGCATGTCGCCGTGGGGATATCGATCGCCCCATCGCGATACGGGCGCTCAAGCGCTTTCTTACCGAGCGCCACGGCCCTGAGTCCAAGCGTCCGGTCGACATCAACGCGGGACGGGTTCAGAACAAACTGCCTTTCAAAGTTGCAGTGGTCGGGCGGCGGGCCCGTCGGACTTTCCGCGGCGCATGATCTGGCTCTGATGGGTTACTCCGGTCACTATTTTTGAAGCTGCTCCTGTCGCCGGCGGCATGCTCTACCTCGGGATTCCCGAATACCGCTTGCCGCGTGACGTGGTGGAAGCGCAAGTGCGAGAAATTCTTGCGACCGGCGACATTACTCTTAAGCTCAATCAGGCAGCCGGACGTGACTTCACTGTTTCCGATTTGCGCCGCCAGGGCTTCGACGCGGTGCTGATCGCCGTGGGTGCGCATCGCAGCCGCGACCTTACCATTCCCGGGGTCGACCTGGATGGGGTTTACAAGGGCATCGATTTTCTGCTCAACGTGAACCTCGGCTACAAATTCACCATCGGTAAAAAAGTCATCGTGATCGGCGGCGGCAACGTGGCCATGGACGTGGCGCGTTCGGCGGCGCGCGAAGTCGTCCGGCAGCATGTCGCCGGCGTGGAAGATCTCGAGCCTTCGCAGGAAAATGTCAGCGCCGTGGCCACAAAAGAGATGGTGGACGTGTCGCTCTCGGCCCTGCGCTTGGGTGCGCAGGAAGTGCATCTCGTCTGCCTGGAAAAGCGCGAAGAAATGCCGGCGGCGCTGGAGGAGATTGAAGAGGCTGAAACCGAAGGCATCATCATGCATCCCGGCCTGGGCCCTAAGCGCATGATCGGTAAAGATGGAAAAGTCGTCGCACTGGAGACGCTGAAGACAAAATGGGTCTTCGATCAGAACAGGCGCTTCAATCCCGCGTTCTATGAGAGCAGTGAAACGGAGCTGGAGTGCGACACCATTATTATGGCCGTCGGCCAGGCGCCGAATCTGGACTTTCTTAAACCCGAGGACGGCGTGGGGCTGTCTCCGCGTGGGCTGATCGCGGTAAATCCGCAGACACTGATGACTTCGGCGAACGGGATTTTCGCCGGCGGCGATTGCGTTTTCGGCCCGCGACTGATCATCGACAGCGTGGCCGACGGCAAGCGCGCCGCAGTGGGCATTGATGAATTTCTGCGTGGCCACAAACATCCCGAGCCTATCGTCGAAGTCGAGGTGTTCAAGCGCCACAGCATGCCGCTGGAGCTGTTGGACCTGACGCGCCCGCCTATCCCCATGCTTCCGCTGGAACGCCGCACCGGAGTGACCGAAGTCGAGGTCGGCTACGATGCTGCAGCGGCGATGGAGGAAGCCCAGCGTTGCCTGCATTGCTGGATGAATACGGTCTTTGAAGGCACGCCGGAAGACGGGAGCATGTGCATCCTGTGCGGCGGTTGCGTGGATGTGTGTCCGGAAAACTGCCTGCAGCTTGTATCCCTGGACCGCATCCAGTTCGAGCCCGAAACGGTGCAGCAGATCCGCGAGCATCAGGAATTGTTTGGCATGGAACTTGACGAAGTGGCGGCCGACGAACTCGGCATCGTGACCGGGTCCGCCATGCTGAAAGATGAGACACGCTGCATTCGCTGCGGCCTTTGCGCCTTGCGTTGTCCCGTCGGCACCATCACCATGGAGTCCTACAACCTGGTTTCCGCGGAGCCGACAGGATTGATTTCGGTGGAATCGATTGATGGACCACTCCGGCCCAGAACGCCTGTCAGGTGGGACGGGAGGGCCGAAGTAAATGTCGAATAATGTCCATGAGGAAAAACAAATACGCGCCGACAGGAACGAAGAAGTTCGACCGCCGCGCCTTTTTCGTGAAGCTGGGATTGGGATCGCTGAGCATCGCCGCTGCCGGCACGGTGGCGTTTGCGTACCAGTTTCTCTCACCCAACGTTTTGTATCGAGCCGTCTCCCATCGTCAACGCCGGCAAGCCGGAAAATTATGCGCTGAATTCGGTGACGTGGACGTGAACTCAGGAATTTATCTCATCCATGCCCAGGAAGGCTTTTTTGCGCTGAGTGCCGTCTGCACCCACCTCGGCTGCCTGACCGCATGGAAACCTGAGTTGGGCATCATCGCTTGCCCTTGCCATGGCAGCAAGTTTACGTTCGCAGACTGGGGTCAAGAAAATTGAAGGCCCAGCGCCCAGGCCGCTGCCCTGGCTGCAGACCTGGATCAGCGATGAGGGTGATCTGATGGTGGACCGCTCCGTCACGATTCGTCCGCATGCAGTTTGTGAGGGTGTGAGCATGGCGAAAACAATCACGAACTACTTCGACGAGTTGCGCGGCACGCGGGTGTGGCGTTCGGTTTTCCGCAGCGGGACCGGATCCAGCACTCTGCATCGGGCCCTCGCCATACAGCAGAACGTATTTCTGCACCTTTTCTCCACCAAGGTGCGGACCCGAATGCTGAGCTTCAGCACGACCTGGTATCTGGGCACGCTGACTTTCGGGACATTTCTCATCTTGGTGGCCACCGGCATTCCCCTGATGTTTTATTACCATCCTTCGGTGCCGCAGGCCTATGCCGACACCAAGGACTTGCAGTTTGTAGTTTCTTCCGGCTTGTTTCTGCGCAACCTGCACCGCTGGTCGGCGCACGCCATGGTGTTTCTGGTGTTCGCGCACATGTTCAAGGTGTTTTATCGCGGCGCCTATCGGCCGCCGCGCGAGTTCAATTGGGTCATCGGAGTTATCTTGCTGCTGATTACGCTGCTCCTCAGTTACACCGGCTACTTGCTGCCTTGGGATCAGTTGGCTTTCTGGGCGATCACGGTGGGTTCGAATATCGCTTCCGCAGTGCCGGTGATGGGCAACAAGATTCACTTCCTCATGCTGGGCGGCAATATGGTGAACGCCAACGCGCTGCTGCGTTTCTACGTGCTGCACTGCATGATTCTGCCCCTGGTGGCGATGCTTTTTGTCGCAGTCCATTTCTGGCGCATTCGTAAAGATGGCGGCCTCTACGCGCACCAGAGTGAGCCAAGAACACTCGCGGCGACAAGCGGTTCCCGCAGCGGCGAAAGGGGTCGCAATAACACATGACCGATCCGAAGGATTTCATCGCCGGCATGGACTCAAACGCCCGCAAGTCGCCGACGCGCGTAGTCTTCGTCACCCGGCGAACTTCGGCGCAGGTCAAGGTCACCGACGAAGATCAGGTCCAGACTTATCCGGAAGTCCTCTTCCGCGCTATCGTCGCCATCGAGGTGCTTGACGATTGCTTTAGTTGGCGTGGCGCTTTTCTTCAACGCGCCGCTCGAAGGTATTGCCGATCCCTCGCACACGCCCAATCCCGCCAAGGCCCCTGGTATTTTCTCGGATTGCAGGAAATGCTGCACTACTTTCCTCCGGTGGTCGCGGGAGTGCTGGTTCCAACGCTGGTGGTGATCGCGCTGGTTGTGATTCCGTATTTCAACATCAACGTCGAGGCCGAGGGTTTATTCCTGAAGGATCGCAAGCGTCGCATGCTTATTTTTTATGTGGTGGCGGCGGCGCTTTGTCTGTTCTTGTTATTTTTCGATGTGTACGTGGCGCTGGTGCCGACTCTGATCGTCGCCGGGTTCATGGCGCTGGCGGCGCAAAGTTCTCCGCAGTCGCCTTCCGCTTTCCGGCGTTATTTGGCTGCCAAACCACTTTCTTTCTGGATCATGACCTGGTTTCTGTTCGAACTGGCCGTGCTCACGGCGGTTGGTACTTTCTTTCGCGGCCCGGGCTGGTCCTGGGTGTTGCCCTGGAGAAGCTAATTGCAAACAGCTGCCTCCCAGAACACGACTCGTTGTGGCAGACGATTGTTCGGCGATCCGGTTCGCGCCTTTGGCGTGGTCAGCCTGCTGTTATTGATTTCGCTGGCCATTGCACCGGCCAAGAATCACTTCAGTGAATGGCGTCACTACCAGAATCAGATACCTGGCGATGATTCAGAACCCGCGGCGACGCAGTCACACTGCAGCGCCACTTCCGCAGCACGACGGGATCCAGCAGATATGGCTTCCGCAACTCGGAGTTGTCGATCGCTGCACCACCTGCCACGTCGGACTGAAGGAAGCCAGTCTCGCCGATGTCAGCACCCAGCCGTTCCGCCTGCATCCTGTAATCCCGCACACGCTTGACCAGTTCGGCTGCGTGATGTGCCACCGTGGGCAAGGCCCTGCGACCACCGTCGAAGAAGCCCACAGCAGCACGCTGGCTTGGGAGCAGCCGATTCTGCCGGCGCGATATGTGCAATCTTCCTGCGGGCAATGCCATCGCGCTCCGCTTACCGGCACGCCGCAACTGAATCTGGGACGCAATTTGCTGTCGCGATATGGCTGCGTGCATTGTCACACCATCAAACTACCCGACGGCAGCGCGATCAAGCCGACCGATGATCCGCCTTCGCTTGAGCACATCGCCGACAAGACCACGCGCGAATGGATTTACGCATGGTTGAAAGACCCTCAGGCTTACGCCGTGACCGCGACCATGCCGAATTTCAAGTTGAGCGATCCCGACGCGCGCGATATTTCGGCCTTCCTGATCGCCAACAGCACGCCCATCGCTGGAGACACGGTGCCGGTCAGCAAGAATGAGAAGGCGCCCGATCCAACGGCCGGCGCCAGTTTGTATGGAGAGTCATTCTGCGCCTCCTGCCATGCCGTGCAGAACGCCGCCGGCAATGTGGTGGGCGGTGATGTCGGTCCCGGAACTGACCCGGGTCGGCAATAAAGTGAAGCCGGAATGGCTGCAGGCATGGCTGCGCAACCCGCGTATCTACGATCCGGGAACGGCCATGCCGCACTACCGTTTCACCGATCAGCAAGTTTCCCTGCTAACGGCTTACCTTGGAAACAAGACGGATTCCGATCTGTTGGCCAATGTGCATCTCGACGCCGCCACGCCGGAGCAGATTGCGCACGGCAAGCTTCTGGTGACCGAGTACGGCTGCGCCTCTTGCCACGAGATCAACGGCATCAAGAAGCCCGATAACTTCGCTCCAGAATTGACCCGCATCGGCAGCAAGCCACTCACGCAGATCATTTTCCTGCCGGGGATGACGCACGCTATACCGGATTACATCGCGGCCAAGATTCGGCAACCGCGCGCGTTTGGAGCGGCGTTGAAGATGCCGCAGTTCACCCTCGCGCCCGCGCAGATTGATGCTCTGACCACCGCACTGCTCGCGCTCACCGACCGGCCCACGACTTGCCGCTGGCCTTGACCGTGCCGGCGAAGGCGGCTTCGGATTACCAACCCGCGGGCAAAGCCGGGCAGCTCATGGCGGACCTGGCCTGCTTCAGTTGCCACGCCATCAACGGTCGCGGCGGAGACATGGCTCCCGACCTGACTTGGGAAGGCAGCGCGGTGCAGCGGCCATGGCTGCTGGCATTCTTGAAGAACCCGGGCACCCTGCGCCCGGCGCTGATCCGCCGCATGCCGAGGTTCAACCTTTCCGATAGCGACGCGGCGGAGCTCACCGACTACATCATGACCGTTTATCAGACTCCGGCATTCGATCGCGACTCGATGCCGTCCAGCGGCTATCCGTCCGGCTCAGATGGAGCAGGGGAAACAGCTTTTCTATTCCAAGTATGCCTGCCAGTCTTGCCACATCGTCGATACCAAAGTCGACAAAGGTTACATCGGACCAACGCTTACGCAAGTCGGCTCGCGCCTGAATGCTGCGTGGATTTACCACTGGCTGAAGGATCCGCAGGCCATGCGCCCGGCACCATCGAACCGAACCGCAACATGAATGACGAAGATGCCCGCGCTCTGACCGCATTCCTGATAACGCAAAAGGGCTCCAGCAAGCAGGAGGCGAAGAAATGAAGATCGGCTACTCTGCGCACACTCTTCCTGCGGTCGTTCTCTCGATCTGTCCCTCGCTAGTTCTGCAGCGTGCACAAGCCCGGAACCGCCTCTGCCCTAAAGCCCACAGGGTTTGGCGCCGCATTGGTCGAGTCGAGCGGGGGCAAGCAGATCGGCGCACCGGCATGGTCCTCGCTCAACCTCTGGTAGTGCAGGTCAACGATGAACAAGGGACGGCCGTCACCGGAGCGCTGGTCGAATTCAGCGGGCCTGCAGGCGTCAGCTTTGACCCGCCGAGCGGCTTGACCGATTCCAGCGGACAGCTCAGCACGAACGTCGCTTTGGGCGGAATGGCTGGCCGATATCAACTCACCGCGCGCACATTCACCAAAGCTCAGAAATCAGTCGAACTGAAGATCGAAGAAATTGCCCTGGGATATCAGCAGCAGGTCGGGGGCCCGCCTCGACAACAAATATTGCTCGCGCTGCCACAATCCCGAGTCCACCGCGGAGCGTGTTTCCAATTACGACAATCTTGAGGTCAAGCCGCATCCCTTTACCGAAGGAGACACACTCAATAAAATGAGCGATGCCGAACTGACCGCCATCATCAGCCACGGCGGACCGGCGCTGAACAAGTCCGCATTGATGCCACCCTATGGCTACACTCTCAGCAAGAGCGAGATTGAGGCACTGATTGCTTACATCCGCTTAATCTCCGATCCGCCCTATCATGCTTCCGGAATGGTGTACGCACAAAGATAAAGATAAAGATAAGGTGGTTTACTGTTATCTTCGTAGTCATTGCCAGGCGTGCAGTAAGCCATTAATAGTCTGGGGACAGTTCGAAGCCGCTGAAATTTTGCAACTCTTGGGTCGATGATTGACTTCGCCTCCTTGGGTTGGCATAATTCGATTGGGTGTTGGAGTTCACCTTTAACCGCCCGACTTGGGCAGATGACTCCTACGAAGAAGAAGGAATTCTCTTGGTAGGGGTTAAGTTCAGAGTTTTCCCCTCCATCTTCTAATTCCAAGAGATTCCCTAGATCATGTGAGCACGAGCAGCCGGTCTCATGTTAAGCGGGACGTGTGCGTTTTGTGCGTCCGCTCAAACACGGGTGCATTCTCGGGAAGAAGAATTCAGCAAGAACGAAAGGAACACGACGCCTTGATCAAGTATCTGATGGTTGGAATCGGAGGGTTTCTAGGTTCAGTCTTGCGCTTCTGGCTCGGAAGTTTTATCGGTGGCAGATTGGGCGCTCGATTTCCTTATGGCACTTTTGTGATCAATGTTACAGGCTCATTCTTGATCGGCGTGTTTCTCGCTGTGTTGGCCACGAAGGCACACTGGAGCTCGAATTGGCGATATCTCATTCCTATCGGTTTCATTGGTGGTTACACGACGTTTTCGGCTTTTGAGTATGAGACGTTTCAACTCTTTCAAGACGGTCAACTACTGACGGCGATGCTCAACATCACCTTGAGCGTGGTGATTGGATTTGTAGCTGTCTGGGTTGGGGTGGTTGCAGGGCGGATAATCTCATGAAGGCCGGCGCATTGGCACAGGAGATCAACCTCGGTCAGGCGTTGATGAGAGGGGTGTGCCCGATCTGTCGGGTGCTCAAGGAATTTCAATCGGCCCTGGCGGAGATGCACACTGGCGGTGGGATACTAGGACGTGCGGCTGAATTTCTTGTCAGCCAGCGAGGGCTGTAGAGCTCAGGAGGGAAAGTGCTCACATCTGGACCTGCTAAGAAGGTCGCCATTTACGTTGCAGAGGATCAGCAGTATCACGGCAGTGCGGCTTATGCGGCCATCCTCGATTTTCTGTTCTTTCGGGGCGTATCGGGCGCGACCGTGACACGAGGGATTGCCGGCTTTGGCTCCGAGCACCAAATGCACACGACTCGACTCGTGGACCTCGCAACCCGTCTGCCTATCAAGATCGAGTTCATCGAAACTGCGCAGAAAGTTGAGGAGTTGCTGCCCAAGCTGCAGGCGATGGCCGGGACAGGCCTGATTGAAATGCACGATACGACGATCGTGAAGCCCTCCGAGACAAAAACAAAAAAAGAGCAAACGGCTGCATCCGGGAAACCCGCGCTCAAGAGTGAAAGCAAAGCCAAATTGATGCGGATCTACATCGGCGAAAACGACAAATGGAATGGCAAGCCTTTGTATGAAGCCATCGTAGGAGGCTTGCGGGCTCACGATATTGCGGGTGTCACGGTTTACCGGGGGATTTTGGGATACGGTGCGAATCGGAGAATCCACAAAGATGCAGCGCTCAGCCTTTCGCATGACCGGCCCATCCTGCTCTCGATCGTGGACACAGAAGAGAAGCTCAAGGCATTCATTCCTATCCTGGATGAAATGGTGCAGCAGGGTTTGGTTGTGCTCTCCGACGTGGATGTCATTAAGTACACGCACGACTACGAGAAGGCCGAACGGCGTCAGGAGACACGCGTATGAAACTCGAAGGCAAAGCCAAGATGCTCCGGATTCACTTCGGAGAAGACGACAAGTGGCATGGCAAGCCGCTCTACCAGGCAATTGTCGAGAAGTGCCGGGAACTCGATATTGCCGGAGCAACGGTTTATCGCGGCATTGAAGGCTACGGGGCCAGCACTCTGATTCACAAAGCCCATCTTCTTAGATCTTCCGACCGCCCGATTATGGTGTCGGTTGTAGATACACACGAGAACGTCAGCAAGCTCCTGCCGGTGTTGGAGCAGATGGTGAACGATGGCTTAATCGCAATGTCTGATGTGGAAGTCATCAAGTACGTGCATCAAGATGGCGTCCGCTCCCCGGCATAGTGAACACATGACGAAGAGCGTGGACAGTTCGTCAATCACAGCGAGTGTTCAACCGGATTATCCCTCCTCGGCGGTTGCAACAGTCGCGAGCGATACAGCGACGACGGACGGGGCCGCGAGACTTTTTCGTCTCGCTCATTTGGCAAGCACACTTGCACGCCGCTTGCGGTCTTCCTCGCTGCCGTTTCTATTCTGGTTCACGTGGCCATTGCTGAAGCCATTTCCCAGGACAAGTTAGGAAAGGTCTCGCCGTTCAGTTGGGATTCCCTCGCACAGAAACGGAAACCGAACAACGCTTCTCAGCTGCAATATGTTTCATCTTGACGGACGTCCCAAGGAACCATGAGAGTGGTGTGAGGTATCGCAATGAAACGCATCATTTGGATCGTCTTGATTGCAGTAACTGCGCTGAGCATCGCCCCTGCCGCGTCAGCCGGGCAATTCAAAAGGGCCGGGTATTACAAACTCGGAGACCAGCAGGAGGCGTTTCAGGTCATCTCAGCGCATTTCACCCACAGCGGCAATTTGGACCTGGCGGTAGCAGGGTTGTCGAATGGAGTCAGCGTCCTCTTGGGGAATGGCAACGGAACCTTTCAGAAGGCAATCACCTTCCCGGCCCCCGCCCCAATTGCTTTGGCAGCTGGGGACTTGAACGGGGACGGCAACGAGGACCTGGCCATTATCGAATCTGGAGGGACGGGGAACGGTGCCCTGGCCGTTTTTCTGGGCGATGGAACCGGGCATTTTCGGAAAAAGGCCTCGTATACGCTCGGCTTAGAGTCGGTGTCCCTTGTGGAGGCAGACTTCAACGGCGACGGCCACCTCGACGTTGCGGTGACGAACAAGGGGGATCTCAACCACGAACACGGAAACGTTATGGTGTTCTTCGGGAAGGGAGACGGGACCTTGGAGAAGCCTAGAGCTTACGCCATCCCTAACGCCCCCGAGGGAATTGCAGCTAGCGATCTGAACGGGGACGACCATCCCGACTTGGCCGTGACCGAATTCACCGGAAATTCAGTCGCGGTCCTGCTCAACGATGGGACAGGGAAATTCCATCTGGATGAAACTTATGGGGTCGGCGCAGGCGAGGCGGTGGGTGTGGCTATCGGAGACTTAAACCATGATGGCAAGCCAGATCTAGTTGTGGCCAATGTTGACTCAGGAATCGACGTTCTGTTGAATCAGGGCGGCGGGAAATTCGGGGACGCCACCTTGTATCCGAACTGCAAGTACAGCTGTAATCCTGGCCCGTTCGCGGTGGTGATCGCTGACTTCAATCTCGACGGCAATCTCGACGTGGCAGGCGTGGATTACAGCCAGAAGATGGTCCTCTATTACGGAAAAGGAAACGGAAAATTTGACAATGCAGTTCCCATCTATATCTGGCTGGGAGGCGGGTATTCTCTAACGGCGGGCGATTTCAACAATGACCATGCTCCCGATTTAGCGATTGCCCCTAACGGGGCAGACTACATCTCCGTCCTGCTCAACACCCAGTGAGTTCTGGTTTACCTGATTTTCCTCATACCGAAACCGATTCCGGCATAGCCGGACCACTCCGTCTTTTCATAAATAATCCATAGTATCTTGATAGACTATATGGTATGCTTCTCTCCGATGTGTCGGATGGGGCACGCGGTCGGGGGAGGAAACGAGACATCATGATTGCACTCTTCGCAAAGACCTGGTTCCTGTGGTGGTTGCTTGCAAGCGTTGTCATTCTGCGCTGGTTCCACGCGGTCGCCGTAGTTGATCCAAGCGATACCCAAGATCGACCGAAGCGCGACAAGCATGAGCACACCATTCCTGGTCCGTTGGCCTCTCGAGCCTAGCCAGTCTTTTGGTATCGGCCTTAAGAGGTGACGGCCAGGTTGAATCCTGAGTGCTGATTAGTATCGGCGTCCTCATTCGCCAAAAGGAGATTCGCATGAGCCAGATTCTGTCCGAAGTGCTCGACGCAAACCAAAAGTACAGTGCGAGTTTTGGAGACAAAGGAACGTTAGCTCTGCCACCTGCGCGTCGCTTCGCGATTCTTACCTGCATGGATGCCCGGCTTGATCCCGCTAAATATGCCGGTCTCGCCGAGGGAGATGCACACGTGATTCGCAATGCTGGCGGCCGCGCCAGCGACGACGCCATCCGCTCTCTGGTGATCAGCTACAAGCTGCTGGGGACGCGGGAATTCTTCGTTATCCATCATACGAATTGCGGGATGGAGTTTTTCTCGAATGAAGTTATGCGCGGATTGCTGGCTTCGAGTTTGGAGACGGCCGAACTGACGCCGAGTGGATTTCGTGACGTCGGCCGCGGTCCCGGATCCACCGCCGGCGAGCAGGTCGATTGGTTAACTATCAAAGATCAAAAGCAAGCCGTGCTCGATGATGTCGAACGCATTCGTACTCATCCGCTGATCCCGAAGTCGATTCCGATTTACGGATTTATTTATGACGTGCAGTCCGGAAAGCTGATCGAGGTAGAAGGAGCTCAGGACGTAGGCAAAGCGGCCTGAAGAAGTTTCTGTGGGGGTAGATGTATGCCGTGGGGTGCAGCAGCAATAGGATTACTGGTTGGCTTCTTAATTGGCCTGACCGGGATGGGCGGCGGAGCCATGATGACTCCGCTGTTGCTGTGGACGGGTTGGGCAGCGCCAACTGTTGCCGTTGGGACTGATCTGGTCTGGAACGCTCTAACGAAAGTTGTGGGCGCGGCGGTTCACTGCCGCCATAGGAATGTGAATTTGAAGCTGGTCTGGCGGTTGGCGAGCGGAAGCGTTCCGGGAGCATTGCTCGGACTCTACTTGCTGGGTTCACTGAAAAAGTATGCAGGTGTCGAGTTTGTCGACCATCTGATCGTTCGTCTGCTGGGAGGGACGCTGATTCTGGTGGCGGTGGGGATTATTTTCAAAGCGTACATCCATCGTTGGCTTCCGGCGGCAGCCACTCGATCCGCAACCGACGAGAACCTGCAAGGCTGGCAGGTGCCACTGCTTGGGTTCATTGTCGGTGTGCTAGTTTCCTTGACTTCGGTCGGAAGCGGCAGCCTGATCGTAACTACTCTTTTGCTCATGTTTCCCGGCGAGAAGCTGAACCGCTTGGTGGGCAGCGATGTATTCCACGGAGTACTCATCGTCGGTGTGGCTGCGCTCGGACACTTTCGCCTGGGAGATGTGAACCTGCCGCTGGTATCGGGACTTCTGCTGGGATCTATTCCCGGAGTTGCGCTGGGGAGTTACATCGCCAGCCGCATTCCCGAGGGGACTTTGCGCCCTGCCGTTGCCGCACTTCTATTCGTGACTGGAGTAAAATTGGTTTAGTCGGGATGCGACAACTGCAGAAGCTCGGCCGCAATAGTACGAGCGTGCGCCTGACTCAAGACTCCAAGTTGAGAGGTCAATGTGATGCTATGGAAGGCTGATCCGACTTTTTATCCTTCTCCGAAACTTGCCGGGCAAGCGCCCGCTGAAAAACTGGCTTATGTGGCAGCTCTAAATGCGAACGGCGGAACTCAGCCTGACGCGCTGTTGGTCGTGGATATAGACAATGAGTCCAAGAAGTACGGCCAGATTGTCGGTCGAGTGGACATGCCCAACGCAGGGGACGAACTGCATCATTTCGGGTGGAATGCCTGCAGCTCCGCGCTCTGTCCCTATGCTCCGCATCCGCATGTGGAGCGGCGATATCTGATTGTTCCTGGTCTGCGCTCTTCGCGCATTCACATTCTCGACACCAAGCCGAACCCGAAGAAGCCAAAGATCGTGAAAGTCATCGAGCCGAAGACGCTGGCAGACCGGACCGGCTACAGCCGTCCCCACACTTTGCACTGCGGCCCCGACGGCATCTACGTAAGCGCTCTCGGCGCGCCCAACGGCGATGGGCCCGGCGGAATCTTTGCCCTCGATCATTACACCTTCGAGCCGTTGGGACGGTGGGAGGTCGATCGCGGTCCGCAATACTTTGGCTATGACTTCGCCTGGCATCTGGGATACGACATCGCGGTGACCAGCGAATGGGGCACACCGAACATGGTGGAGAACGGCGTGAATCCAGAACTGCTGTTGGCCGGCAAATACGGACACAGTCTTCACTTCTGGGATCTCCGCAAGCGGCGGCACATTCAAACTTTGGATCTCGGTGCGGAACAGCAGATGGTGCTAGAACTGCGCCCGGCGCACGATCCCACGAAAGCTTACGGCTTTGTGGGAGTGGTAACTTCGCTGAAGGATCTTTCCAGTTCGATCTGGTTGTGGCACCGGGCGAATGGCGCCTCGAACGGAAAATGGGAAATCAAGAAAGTCATTGAGATTCCGGCTGAGCCGGCCGATGCCAGCCAACTGCCTCCGCTGCTCCAGGGCTTCAAGGCCGTGCCTCCGCTGCTCACCGATATCAACCTTTCCGTGGACGACCATTTTCTCTACGCTTCTTGCTGGGGCACGGGCGAAATGCGTCAATATGATGTCTCGGACCCATTCAATCCCAAGCTGGTCGGTTCGGTTCATATTGGCGGGATCGTACGACGCACGGCGCATCCTGCGAAGCCGAAAGAACGGCTTGGACGGTGGTCCGCAGATGGTGGAAGTCAGCCGCGACGGTCGCCGCGTTTATTTCACCAATTCGCTGTACGCCTCATGGGACAAACAGTTTTATCCCGATGGCATTCGCGGTTGGATGGTCAAGCTGGATGTGAACCCCTTCGGGAGGCATTGAGCTTGATCCGAAATTGTTTGTCGACTTCGGCGATCTGCGCGGACATCAGGTCAGACTGCAGGGCGGCGACGCATCGTCGGACTTCTACTGCTATCCATGAGCCATGCTTGGCCTTGGGCAGTTCTTGCGCTGCTCGGGGCTTACCACGGTCTGAACCCAGCCATGGGCTGGCTGTTTGCTTTGTCTCTGGGTTTGCAGGAAAAACGCCGGACGGCAGTGATCGGCGCGCTGCTCCCGATTGCTCTCGGACACGCAGCCGCAATCGCCGTCGCCATTCTTCTCTTACGCTTCTTTCAGCAATTTCTGCCGATGAATATTTTGAAGTGGGGCGTGGCAGCCATTCTTTTTAGTCTTGGTGCATATCGAATATTCCGGGCAAGCCATCCTCGCGGAGCAGGAATGAGAGTCAGCGGAAAAGATCTGTTAGTCTGGTCCTTTCTCATGGCGTCGGCTCATGGCGCGGGACTAATGCTTATGCCAGTGCTGCTGGCTCAACCGATGTCGGGCATGACCCATAGCCTGGCGGGAAGTGCTCTCGCAAGTCCGCCTTTGAGCGCTTCAGTTATCCTGCTCGCCGTGCTAGTTCACACCGTGACCATGCTCGTCGTGGCGGGAATTCTCGCTCTACTTTTCTTTGAAACCTACGAAAAGCTGGGGCTTCGGCTATTGCGAAGCACATGGTTCAACTTCGATCTCATGTGGGCCATTGCCCTACTTGTGGCGGGATGCGCTCGTTCTTTGGTCTTGATTCGTAACACCCTGGAACGCGACGCTAACAATTCTAGCGGCGCTTAAGGGCTTCGAGTTCGTCCAGCGTACGCGGCCAATCGGATCGCAGCAGCCGGGACAAACTTCGATCCGCAAGAACCTTTCCTCCGGTTTGGCAGCGAGCACAATAATTGGTTTCATTGTCCGCATAGCGAATCCGCTGAATCTTTTCGCCGCACCTCGGGCACGGTTCGCCATAGCGTCCATGAACTGCCATCTCCTTGCGAAACGCGGTCACCTTTTCCGGAAACCAGTGTCCGCTTCGGCGCGCAGCCGGTCTATCCAAAGCCTAAGAGTCTCGCGGGTCGCTGCGAACAGGCGCTCCCATTCGTCCGGCTTTAGCTTTTGCGTCAGCGTGATCGGAGACAGCTGAGCAGCGTGTAAGATCTCATCCGAATATGCATTGCCGATGCCGCTCAGTATGCGCGGATCGGTAAGCGCTCTTTTGAGCGTACGGTTTTCTGCTGTCAGCGCTTCGCGAAACGAGGCGAGATTGCTGCTGAACACGTCGATTCCGCCGGGGTCCACGGATTGCAAGGCATCCTCGCCAGCGAAAAGATATAGCGACGCGCGATGCTTTGTGCCGGCTTCTGTGAGCACGAGAGAGCCGTTGGGAAAATCGAAAGCTGCCAGGCTCTTGCGTCCCGCAAGCTTTGCTCCTCGCGGACGCCAGTGCAAGCGGCCGGCGATCATCAAGTGCAACACCAGCCAGAGATCGCCTTCTACTCCAATTGCAATGCGTTTGCCGATGCGCCGCAACTCGCGCACAATCCGGCCTTCGACATCGGTAATTGACGGCTGTACTGTGCGAAGCAGGAAGGGGCTCGCTAATCGTATGTGCTCAATTGGCTGGCCCACGATCCGTGTTTCAAGCGCGCTAATGTAAGCGGCAATGTCTGGCAGTTCCGGCATGTTCCGTAGCTTGCAGTGCGCGACTGCGTTTTTGCAAGCGAGCTACTGGGTGCAACTACTAAGATAGATCATGGCCAGCGTCCGAATCGACAAGTGGTTGTGGGCAGCCAGATTTTTTAAGACGCGTAGCCTGGCGGGGCGAGCTTGCGAACTTGGCAGGATTCAATCCAACGGACAGACCGCCAAGCCTGCGCGCGGAGGCGCGGGTTGGCGATATGTTGCACGTGACCAACGATGGCGGCGACTTTCAGGTGGAAGTTTTGGGCCTGAGCGAAGCACGCGGTCCCGCGTCGGTTGCACAAACTCTTTATCGCGAAACGGAGGCGAGTCGCGAGCTTAGACTGAAGGTGGCAGCGGAGCGCAGAGCGATGAAGCAATTCGAACAATTACCCGCCGGCAGACCCGACAAGCGCGATCGCCGCAGAATCATCCAGTTCCGAGGAAGATTGAGCAGAAGAAAAGTGACCGGCAGTTGGCGGCGGATCACTTTTTACGCTTGTTCAGTTCGTCGAGAGTACGCTTCAGCTCTTCAAGCTTCTGTCCGGCCTCGCCCAGCTTGCCTTCCGCCGTGAGACGCTGGTAGTCGGCAAGATCTTTGGCGGCTTGGGCGATGAGCGCGTTGAGATCCTCGCCGGTCTGCGATGACGCGGCAGATGGCGCGGCGCATTCGCGCCGCCTCGCGGAGTCGCTGCGGCACTCGCCGATGTGCAGTCAGCGACGAAGCCGCTCCTCCAAACAAGGCCGCCATCGCCGACTCGAAGGTTGGTCCATATGCAAGCCGATCTTGCACAGCGAGCACGACCAGACGCAACTCCGGCATCGGGCTTCGTTCAGCTTGCAGATAAATCGGCTCCGCATACAACAGCGCCTTCCCAGTCGGAATCACCAGCAGAGCTCCGCGGCGCACGTGCGAACCTTGCTGGTTCCACAGCGTCAATTGTCCGGAAAGCTGCGCGTTCTGGTCGATTCGCGCTTCGATCTGCAGAGGTCCGTCGACCAGCTTTGTCTTAGGAAAGTTGTAGACCACCGACGTGCCGTAGTGTGCGCCGTCGCTGCGACCGGCGATCCAGCCAATCAGATTGTTCCGGTTCGCAGGCGTGAATGGCAGAATCTCCACAAACTCCATACCGCTTTCGTCCGGCAGTTTCATCAGCACGAAATTCGGCTCCATCGTCTGCGTCGTCTGCTCGCCGCCTTCACTCATGCCAACTTCGGTGGCGACCGTCCACAAATCCTCACGGTTGTAGAACGCTTCCGTATCCGTCATGTGATAGAGGCCGTAAACTTCCGCCTGCAGTTTGAGCAACAATTCTGGATAGCGCACGTGCTTGCGCAGGTCGGCAGGCATTGCCGCCGCATCCTTGAACAGGCCAGGAAAGATACGGCGATAAGCTGCGATGATCGGGTCATCGGGATCAAACACATAAAACGTCGTCGTGCCATCGTAAGCGTCGATGACCACCTTGACGCTGTTCCGCATGTAGTTGAGGCTGCTCGTTGTCAAGACGATAGTGGGTCGAGTACGGATAGCTGTCCGAAACTGTAAATCCATCCATAATCCATGACAGCCGACCGTCGTCGCCGAGAACAATGTATGGATCGGGATCGAAGGTGAGGAACGGCGCTACGTCGGAGACGCGATCGCGGAGGTTGCGCCGCATCAGCAAGCGGCTGTCCGGGTTCACGTCATCGCTGAAGGGAAGCTTCGCAAGATCGCCGCGGTCGAGTGCAATAATAATTCGCCGCAGAAAGCCGCCCAGCAGGATACCGCCATTGCCTTCGTAGGAGTGCAGATTGTTGCTCTCGCCTTGCGGGTAGTTGAATTCCTTCTGCCGCGTTTTCACGTAAACATCGGTATTCGTCAACTCGCCGAAATAGACTTCTGGCCGCGATACATTCAAACTACGCACCGTGCTCTGCACCGGCATGTTGCTCAGAATAAGGGTGGGCAACCCTTCCGGCGTGAACCCATTGACTGGGTTCATCGTGATGCCGTAGCCGTGAGTATAGATCAGCTTTTCATTGATCCAGTTGCGGCTGCTCTCCGGGAGCTTGTCGACATTCAACTCGCGCGTGGCCAGCATGACTTCGCGAGTCGTGCCGTCGATTTCGTAGCGATCAATATCGATGTCGGGAAAATCGTAGTAGGTCCGGATTTCCTGGATCTGACGCAGCGTATCCTGCAGCGCATGCCAGTCCCACAAGCCGGATGTTCTGCAGCGTAGCCTGATTGTTCGCTGGGTCGGCGGCCTCGACGGTCGTCTCCGCAGGAAACTGGCGTTGCAAGACCCGGTCCAACCCGTAGGCCTGCCGCGTAAACTCGATGTTGTGGGCGATGTACGGTTGCTCACGAACCAACTCGTTTGGTTTGACGATAAAACTGCGACGTACCAGCCGATGATCTGAACCCCGAAATAACACACCGCGGCGGGAACGATTGCCGCGATAAGCCAGCGTCCGCGTTGCATCGACACAGCGTTGGCCGCTGCGATCACCGCGCCGACTAGGAGCGCCGCACACACAACCAGCGTCCCGGTCAGCGTGACGTGCGCATCCGTGTAGGTCACGCCTCCGAAGATCGTGTGATCCTCGAACAAACGCTCGAAGCGGCCGAGATACGCCAGCATCGCCAGGACCAGCAACAGGAACGCAAAGGTGATGGAGAATCCGCGCCAGGGCAAAGTAAACTGCGCTTCGACGCGCGAGCACACTGGTTCCACCTGATATAAGGAGAAAGAAAGCGCGACCGCACAAGTAATTACGGCGAGCGTAAGCAGCCAGCCAGCGATGAGCTGCCATGCCGGCAAAGTGAACAGAAAGAAATTCAGGGGCTTGCCGAAAATCGGGTCCACAACGCCGCCCGTGGCAGGCGGCACATACAAAAAGAGCGCGAGCGTCGGCCATTCTGCCATCATCCCGGCGCCGGTTGCAAGGGCAATAGCAAGCCGAAATACCCATCGCGATGAGCCGCAGGACGGGCTCGACCGGCAATCTTACTGGCTGTTGGCCGATGAATATCGTGTGGCCGCTCGGCAAATCTGGGAGATGCGCCCGCTTCAGGGCCAGCGAACGATCCGTACAGAATGAGAGATGTTGCCGCGGCTAAGACCGCGAAGATTCCCCACTGCAAGGCTCAGTGTTTTCCAGTACACGCCGCCGTAGCCGAGCGATTCGAACCAGAGCACATCGACGTAATACGAGAGCGCAGTTCGACCGACGAAGAGAGATGCCTATAAATACGGCGAGAATAAGAAGGAAACCACGGCGGCGGCGAGGCGGATACGCCCGCGGCCAGTCAATCGACTCAGGCATTGCCCAACCCCATGTTCCGCGCATGCAACTTTCGCATGGTTTGGATTATACGTCTCGCGCGGCAGAGGAGGCAGGAAAGATCAGTGGATTGCATTGCGGAGCCGGTCGTTCCCCGGGCACCTCTCGCGATGTTACCCGCGAGAGGGCCTTCGGCATTGGGTTGGTCAGGACTAACGATTACTGAGGTGGCGCGCCTTGCTGGTCGGCGCCGGCGCCCGGCGGTCCGTGATGGCGACCTTGCATCCACTGTTCGCGCTTAGCTTGCATTTCGTCCCACTTCTTTTGCTGCGTGGAGTCGAGTAGCGCGCGAATCTGCGTGTCACTGGTCTTGTGGAGGTCCATCATCTTGCTGCGGCGATCCTGTTGCGATTGCGAAGTATCCTGGCGCAGGTTCTGCATCTGAGAACGTTCGGACGTGAGTATGTCCTGCACTTTGGTTTGCTGGTCAGCCGTGAGGTTCAGTTGTTTGGTCAATTCCTGGGTGCGCTGAGCCGGATCGGGCATGCCGTGATGCCCGCGACCGCCTTCGCGGGCGGGTGGAGATTGCTGGTCGTTGGACGAGCTGTCCTGGGCCGCCACGAACGGCGCGCTGATCAAGATCACTCCCGCCGCGAGCAGAACTAGCAGGTATTGTTTGAGCATGGAAAACCTTCCTTTCAAAACGATCTTTCTACATCTATGAATGGGATTATGAACCGGAAGTTGCGGTAGAAAGCGGGATTCTCATAATCTTTGCATAACTTTACGAAACTGGACATTTGGTCAATGCGAGCGCGGTTCTACTCCTGAGGCAGAACCAAGGACGGTTGGAGTGGACCGTGCCGCCGCGTTAGTCCTCATCGGCGGCTTTGCAGTGCTTCGAAATGGTGCGGACATCCGTCTGCACATTTGTCACGTCGAGCGGTACGCCATCCACCCCGTGCTCTGTATCGCTGGGATTGCTGCCAGACTTCGTCGGATTTACGCCCGTCTTGATGGTCCCGGACCGCAGCCGGCCTTTCACTTCGACTTCATGGTGCAGTTGAGGGTCGAGCTTGTTTCCCACTCCCTTCAGGACATACACCAGGCCAGTTTTGTCCTCGACCACGATGTAGTTCCCGCGCTGGCCGTCAAGACAGCCGCGAACCGTGCTGACGTTGGATGCTGGCACGCTGGCGCCCCCAGGCGGGACGGACGATTGTTGTGCGGTCGCTCCCAGACCGACGAGCAGAAATCCGATCATGACGGTTGAAATCTTTGTGAGATCCATAGAACCTCCTCAGGACGAGGGTGAGGCTTGTTAAGAGAACAATCCATTCACCAGCGTTTACTTTCCTTATTTATACTCTTTCGCCACTTATATTGTTCATCCGGTTCGCCTCGGATTGACGAAATTCGAGAGTTCGACGAATTCAGTAAATCTGCGTGTGATTTCCCGGCCGGCAAACGTGTGTACATGTCCCAAATTCGTATCGCAATTGAACTGATTGCCCGTTGCGACGATGCCATATCCGATGACAATGGATCGTGGGCATATTTCGCTCGGGCACCAAACTTTCCGGACTAGACACGTTCCTTCTAACCGTGCTGCTCTTGCTGATGCTGGCGGGTTGCAATGGCGTCTCATCCGGAGGATCGCAATCCGGCGGTGGAAGTGGCGGCGGTACGGGCGGCGGGGGTGGCGGTGGATCACAGAACAACGCCTGCAGTGTCATTTCCACCGGCCAGGGAGCGAGCTTGAACGGCTTCGTACCGTTCCCCGCCAGCAGTGCCTGGAATCAGGATATCTCGAGCGCCGCTGTCGACCCGAACTCAGACGCGATCATCAATTTCATCGGCCCGACTGTGGGCCTGCATCCCGACTTCGGTTCTGGCCTCTACGACGGATCGAGCATGGGTATTCCTTTCAGCGTAGTCGGCGCGTCGCAAAGCATGGTGAACATCGACTTCACCGCCTACGGCGACGAAAGTGATCCCGGCCCGATGCCGATTCCGGCAAATGCACAGATCGAAGGCTATCCCAATCCTGGCAATGGTGACCGGCACGTGCTGGTGATTGATAACAACAACTGCTTTCTGTACGAACTCTACAGCGCGTCCCCCAACAGCGACGGCAGTTGGAATGCGGGCTCGGCTGCAGTGTGGGATCTGTTGAATGGTGAGCAGCGCCCGTGGACATGGACTTCCGCCGACGCGGCAGGACTGCCCATCTTCCCCGGATTGGTGCGCTACGACGAAGTAGCTGCTGGCAAGATTCAGCACGCGATCCGCTTCACTTTGCCGCAGAGCCAGGCCGCAATGGTGCCGCCAGCGTCGCACTGGGCGGCGACTTCCTCGAACTCGATCGCTCCACCCATGGGAATGAAACTACGGCTCAAGGCCAACTACGACATCTCGCAGTTCTCAGCAAATGTTCAAGTCATTCTGACCGCACTGAAGACCTATGGCATGATCATGGCCGACAATGGCAGCCCCATGTATCTGAGCGGCGCTCCGGACAACCGCTGGAATAACGACGACCTGCACAACCTTTCTGAAGTGCCGGCGTCTGCGTTCGAAGTGGTTCAGATGAGCCCAATCTATACCGCATCAAACGTGCCGCAGGGAGCGGCTCCAACCATCGCCAGTTTTGCTGCGAGTTCTTCCAGTGTGAGCTCCGGAACGCAAGTGACGCTCACTTGGCAAGCCACTGGCGCGTCTTACAACATCATCTCGCCGCAAATTGGAGCGGTACGCGGCAGCAGCACGACCGTCACTCCGACGCAGACGACCACCTACACTCTCTACGCGACCAACCAGTATGGCCGCACCCAGGCGACGGTAACGGTTACCGTGCAGTAGGGGTCCTCAGTGTGAACACCAACGGTCAACCCCGTTTCGCTTTAATGGATTTTACAGAAACGGAAGGAACTGGAATTGCCCGCATCTCGGCGTGTGACAGCGCTACAGGCTTTTTTGGATGATCGACGCACAATCACTGCATCACTCGACCGCATTGCGTGAAGTTACATCGCGATACCACTCGGCACTGAGCTTGGGTGTACGCACTTGCGTTTTGTAGTCGACGTAGTGAAGGCCGAAGCGCTTGCTATAGCCGTCGGCCCATTCGAAGTTATCAAGCAGGCTCCAGAGGAAGTACCCCTTGATCGGGTAGCCTTCCGAAGCTGCGCGATGCAGATGCGTGAGATGATTGCGCAGATACATTACCCGGTCGGTGTCTTCGATTCGGCCTTCAGACGGTTAACACATCGTCCGACGAACAACCATTTTCGGTGATGTAGAGCGCCCGTGGTTTCCAAACTTCGCTGACATTCCGAACCGCCCAGTAGATCACTTCCGGGCCGATGTACAGCCAGTCCGAGGCCATCCGCGGGAACGAAGCCGGGCGCTTTTCCACCACGTACCCGGCGGGGGAGGCGTCTGCCTCGCACATATTCTGGTGTGTAAACATTGAGCCCGACGAAATCGAGCGGGCTGCCGATAATTTTCATATCGCCGGACTCAACCTTGGGAGCGTTCGCGCCCTCGCGCTGCAAGTAGCCGTCGGTGTACTTACCTTCCATGAGTGCCGTTAGAAACGGGGCATTTCCCTCGCGCGTTGCGGCCCGCGCAGCCGCAATCTGCTCATGCGTCTCAATCACGGGCACGTAGACCTTGCATTTTCGGCCAGGCCGATTTGGGTTCCAGACTTGGCGTTGGCGCGAATCGCTTGTACCGCCATGCCGTGCGCCAGTACAGCATGGTGGCGAATCTGATTCACTTGGGCATCCGGCAACTTCAGGCCCGGCGCGAATTTTCCGGTTTTGTAACCCACATCAGTGAAGCAGGTGAATTCGTTAATGGTGAAAAAGTGGCCCACCCGATCTGAAAGCTGCTTGGAAACATACCCTGCATAATCAGCGAACGCCTTTGAAGTGTCGCGCGACTGCCAGCCGCCGGGCAAAGCCTGCGGCAAATCCCAGTGAAAAAGCGTGATGTACGGCGCAATATTGTTCTTGAGCAGTTCGTCAAGTACGCGCTGATAATACGTCTAGGCCTTTCTGGTTCGGCTGGCCGGTCCCGTCGGGAAAAATGCGCGACCACGCAATGGAGAAGCGATAGCCCCTACGCCCAGGTTCTTAAGCAACTTCACGTCTTCCTTGTAGAGATGGTAGGAGTCGTCGGCGACATCGCCGGTGTCTCCCTGAAAAGTTTTGCCCGGCGTGTGTGAAAAAGTGTCCCACACGGATGGCTTGCGTCCGTCCTCGTTCACCGCGCCTTCAATCTGGTAGGACGCGGTAGAACAGCCCCAGACAAAGTTGGCGGGAATCGCAGTAATTCGGCTGTAGCCATTTGCGCCAATGCGATCCGCGGTAAAGAAGCACTTGCAAAGGCGGCCGCGGCAGTGCCGGCCAAAGTCTTACCAAATCGGCGACGCGTGAGGTTTTTCATCGCCGCAAGAAGATTATCACCAGGTGGACTTAAAAGAAGTCACACGAGGGCATAGGCGGGGTTGCGCCGGAGCTTAATGAAGCGATTCACGGGTTCGGTCCAGCGTAAACGTTAGCGATTCTTGGGGAATGCTGGTTACGAAAGGTCCGATGAGCCAGCCGAGCCCGCTGGGAATGTCTCGGGTCAGAGAGATGGCTTCCAGTTGAACGTACACGCCACCATCGCGCTCGAGGAAACGCCAGTATGAGTTGATGCGCCAGAGATAACCGTTGTCTTGGCCGACTGGTTTGTCATGCTCGTCCGGCTGCCCGGAATTTTCCACCTCCTGCACGCGCGTGCTGTAGGACTGGCTGTAAGCCCGTGCCTTGTCCAACCAGAAGTAATGCACGTCGTATTCGGTGTCGAGGACGACGGTTACGATTTTCTTGTCGCTCAACCGGAGAAAAATCTTGAAGTTATCGCCGTTGTGCTGCAGGAGCTTGGATCGAACTACGCGTGGCGCGTATATTCGCCATTGCTCATCATAATTCTGTAATAGCGTGAGGGTCTGCTTGAGGCTCACGCCGGGAATGAAGACAACTCCCATCCAATGGTGGATGAGGCCCCCGGGGACTGGCATTAACGCGCCACGGTCAAGCGTCTCCAGCTTCTGGGTCACGACTTCTCCGCGGTTAAGTCGTGCGCACACTTCTTGACGTTGCCGCACCGGCAATACGTCCGCCCAAAAGAACGGCCCCGACTGCACCTCAGTTTGCATCCGCCGCTCGCTCAACTCCACGTACCGATCAAATGCGGCATTGGTTTCGGGCTTCAGTTCAGCGGTTTGACCCACACAACTGGCGATCAAAACCACAACAAAAGTTAAGAATGGCTGACGGTGCACAAAAACCTCCGTGGGGTAAGATGGTTTCGATGTCGCCCAACCGTACAAACGGAATCTTCCGTTTTGGTGTTTACGAAGCCGATCCGGCGTCGGGAGAGCTGCGCAAAGCGGGGATTCGCCTGCGGGTGCAAGAGCAGCCTTTCCGGGTTCTGATGATGTTGGTGGAGCGTCCGAGCGAAGTAGTTACGCGGGAAGAGTTGCGCCAAAAACTTTGGCCGGCGGATACCTTTGTCGACTTTGATCACAGCCTGAACACCGTAATTAATAAACTGCGCGAAGCCTTGAACGATTCAGCGGCGAATCCGCGTTTTATTGAGACCCTGGCGCGTCGCGGATATCGATTTCTGGCTCCAGTTGAATTCGTCGAAAAGCATTTCACACCAACGACAGTCGTGGCGCCGGTTGGGATTTATAGTGCGTCAGCATCCGCCCAGCCATCGTTGCCGGTCTCGGTTCTCACGCGCCCAGAGGATGTTCCCGCGGTTCGACGCCAATATGTCCGTTTTCTTTTCCTTTTGATTCAAGTCATGTATTTGAGTTTCTATATCTCGGCTTTGGCCCGGTCAACGCAAGTACACGAACTGCTCGAGCAGACAATCAGTTATCCCGCGCGGACGATGACCTTGATGGTAATCTCGGCAGTTGTTGGTCTGCCGATTCGCTTGTATTTAATTTCAGCCGTGTCTTTTGACCTTTCTGGGTTGAGCCACAAATTCCAGCGGCTCTTCCCTGTGACTCTACCTCTTGATGAACTGTGGGCGCTGTCGCCATTTCTTCTGGCACCGCAAATTGGACTGGGGTTGGCGCTGGCCGCAACGGCTGCCCTCATCTACGTCCCGTTCGCGCAGCGGACTTTGCTGCTGATGGGGGACCGTCCGCAAAATTCCCAGCGCGATTTGTGACTATTCTCTGGCACATGCTTTCGCCGGCGACAGGAATACCCATCGATCACTTGCAAGAAAGTTCGCAACCGAGCACGCTGCAATGGTCAACAGATTGGCCACAAGAACGTGCATGCCCAGCTCGCCGACCAGCCATCGCATGAGCAATAGGCTGCCGAAGATTGAGATAGCTCCATTGCTGAGGTGAAAGCGAAGCATGCGGACTCCAGTCTGCGCCAAATTCGAGTAGCCACGGTCATACCAGGTGAACCGTTGATGCAAGACGAAATTATTGAGCACTGCCGCCTCGACGGCGAGTCCGGTCGCCCACAGATATCGACAGCCGACGACGATTAACGCTTCGAGAACGGCAAGCTGAACCACAATGCCGATGGTGCCCACCAGAGCAAATTTCGCTGGACGGTGAAGGCAACGCCAATTCGCTCGTGCTGTGCCGCTCACGAAATCTTCTCCTCGCGGTAAAGCGTTCTTGTGTGTTGAATCGCCGAGACGATCAACATCAGCGCCATTCCGACGATTCCAATCACACCTCCGATGTCCAACAAACGGAGATGCATGCCCATTAAGTTTGCAGTTGGCCAGCGCAAAAGGCACAGGTTGCCGAGGGCAAGCAGCAGACGTATTTCAGTCGGCCCAAACTTCCAATACGACAATTGGAACTGGCCAAGCGTGTAAGTGGCGAGGTAAGCCTCGATCGAAAGCATCAGAAAAGCAATGAGCATTCCCAAGGCGATCGCAGGGTGAATGTATCCCGACAGCGCTAAGCCGCCCATTAAGAAAAGGGCGGCAAATGTGTCGACAATGTGGTCTACGTAGAACCCGTAACGTGGTCGTTGGCAGTTTCGGACTCGAGCCAGGGTGCCGTCCAAACTGTCGCCGAGCCAGTTCAAAGCCAGAAATACGATGCCGAGCAACAGCATGTAACGATTCCATCGCGCCAGCGCGTAGCAGATGCCGGCAAGGCACTGCGACGCAAATCCGAGGATGGTCAAGTGGTCGGAGTTGATCCAGCGAGGTGTGCGTAGTGCCAGCCATATCAGAGTCTTTTTCTCCGCCACGGCGACGAAACTTTGCTGCAGCCTATTGGCGGGAGAGAACGGCTGTGCCGGTTTGATTTGCGTGTAAGTCTGCGTGGACATTGATCTGGCCTCCGATTCGGGTTTGCCAGGCCCAATGTCTCGCACAGTTGTGGACGAGATCAATGCATCGGCGCTCAAACCGAGGACAAAGAAAGATCACCAGCTAAGCCGTTATAAAGATAGGAGTTTTCGTAAATTCTCACTTCTTCCGGCTCGCGGATTATCCGAGAGCGTTGCGAGCTACTTGGCGGGTGGACTGGCGGGCTTCACATCTCCAGCTGATTTCTTGAGATCATCGATCGCTTTGGCATCGATCTGATAGAGCGTGGGATCGTTTTCCCGCATCGCAATGTAGTTGTCCCTAGCTTCGCCATTCCGACCTTCTCGACCCGCTTGCCGTCGTTCGATGTGACGGTAAGGTCGATCGCGGTTGCAAAGGTGAGTCCGGAGTCGACAAATTTGCTGGCGGAAAGATCGCGGATTTTGTCGATCAGGTCCCGAACGGCGCCGGGGGCCATCTTTTTCGCGTTGCCTGACCACCAATCTTCACCGCTCCGCGTAAAAAAATAGGATTTGGTGGCGTCGCGAATTTCGATTTTGTTAGGATCCTCGGAGCCGAGGTCAAACAGCTTCTTGTTGCGGAAATCGTCCAGGTTTTTGTCGAGCGCCTGGCCAAGCGTACTTGAAACTTTATAAGTACCCTCGACCGCGCTCGACTTGGCATAGTAATCGTCTTTATTCTTACGAACCTGCAGTTCCTGCGTCCCGGACTCAGCCGTGAGTTTCGCTGTCGCGACTGGAGTCGCCGAGGCGAATGCGGAAGCTATTTTCTTCGGATCATCCAATACATTGACCTCCATTTTGGCATCGGTGAGAGCGCGGACGAGTTCATCAACTTGCGAGCCATCCGCTCGCAGCGGTCTTGGGTTCACGATTTGCCATTCGTCCTTGTTGCGGCCGAATGCTATTTCCTGCTTCTTTTCGACGAGATCGACCTGGCTGATTTTGTCGGGATCAAGCGTCAGCAGGCGTTTGTCCCGCAGATCGTTTGCAGTCTTGTCGATGCTGGTCTTGTCGAAGCTGGGCATGATGAAGACGCGTGGATCGCCGTCGAGTTTGGCGTAGATTCCATTGCCCGTGGGAGTGTCGTCTCCGAGCAAGAGCTTCTGGGTCTTGTTGTCTTTTTCAGACAAATCAAATTCAAGCTTCGGCGCGTCCAGACCGTAGGAAGCGAGATTCCCGGCCTTCTCTTCCACCAGATCGTTGCGAGTTAAGCGATGAAAAAGTACTGAGCAAGCTGGAGACTGCGCTCTGATCGGCGGGAAGGGATGTCGGAGAAGTAATGTGCCACTGGCCCGAACTATTGCGTTCACCCGCGACCTGTTCGACGCCATTTTTCTTGAGGCCGAACCCGGAAATGTCCGCCTCTTTAACCGCAAGAATCTTCGGGCGGCGCGTCGGCGGAAGCTTCGGTGGTCTCTGCTGGCTTGTGATGATTCGACCAATACAGTGTTCCGGTGAGTCCGGCTAAGACGACGGTAGCGACGATAAGACCACGCAGCTTCATCTACCGCCTCCGCCACCACACCGACACGCCGGCAAAAACGACCACCAGCGGCAGCAGGAACTGGCTAGTGATCCGAACCAAATTCAATCTGGGCGTTCGTCATGGTGATGCGGCGGTCTTCTTCCTGCTTGGGGCGAATCGAGATCAGGTCTTCGTCGGACGCCAGCCAGTCGATAGTGTTCAAAGCCAGATCGCTGTTGCCATTAAACTTGATGAACGAGTTCGCTGCCCACGACGAACTACCCACGACTACGAACCTTCCCTGCGAGTCCTGCTTGCCGGTGTTGTAGGTTCCGGCGGCGGCAATCGTCAGCGGCCCCTTCTTGTTCTTCGGGTCGTTGGGATCGATTGCCGGAGAATTCAAGTTGTTCGTCGCCAGGCTAGTCGTGGATGAGTCAAACAGCTTTTGGACCGTAGTCTTGTCGCCGTTCTTGATCTGGATCGAACGCGAAAGCGGGAATCCGGTCGCCGTGCCTTTCATGCCACTCACGATCGGTTGCGACTCGTAACTGGTGACAAGGGCCACCTGCGGGCCGAGTCCGGCCAATTGGCCGATCGGGTTGAGGTCCAGGATCAGATTCTTATCCATGGTCACGCCCCAGGTCTGTAGCAGGTTAGTCAGCGCGTCGTTGTCGGCGATGTCCGAGCGTCCGATCTTGAGCGGCGGATCAAGCATGAACAGAGCACGCCCACCGTCTTCGACATATTTCTTAATGGCATCGACTTCGGGCTGCTGATAGTCACGAGTCGGCCCGCCTATCACAAGCGCCGTGCAATCGCTCGGGACTTCGGCTTTTTGCAGCAGGTCAATCGACTTCGCTTCATAGTTGTCTTTGCCCACCAGTTGCTTTGAAATTGGAATAACCGTCACGGTCGGAGTCGTCGATCTGATGCTCGCCGCTGCCAGCGACGAAGCAAACCGTGCGCGTTTTGTTTTTCAGCACGCGGATCAGCGCTCCGGTGATGCCCTCTTCCGTCATGCTTTTGGCTTCTTCTTTCCTATCGCCGACTTGCACCAGCGCCGTTCCGTAATTCTTTATGCCCTCTTCGCGAGCTTGCTGCGGATTCTTGTCGGGATCGATGTAGTCAACGTGGATTTTTGGGGAAAGCGATGCATATTCGCCGAGCAGGTCTTTCGCGTGTTGAAACCGCGTCCCCTGATCGAAATAGAGAATGGTCGCATTCTCTTTCAATCCCTTGACGATCTTCGCGGTCTGCTCGGAAAGGCTATAGCGCTTGTTCGACGTTCCGTCATAGGACTTTGAGTAACGATTCGCAAGTATGTTCACGATGACGACTGCGGCGATGACGACCAGGACGTAAACGGCCGCGTAAGCTGCGTACTTCGTCTGTCTGGCTTTTAGCAACTGTGTATTCACTTACGACCTCCAGCGGAGAGATTCCATGGAACGGGCCGTGAAGAACAGTCCCAGGAAAATTACCGTCACATAAAAGATGGCATCCTTCAAGTCGAGCACGCCTTTGGCGAACGACTCGAAGTGGGTGATGATCGACATGTAAGCGAGCACTTGGGCCCAGGTAGCGGTTTCGTATCCGCTCACCCACTCCAGAACCCACAGCAGCAGGCATACGCCGAAGGTTGCGGCGCCGGCGATGATCTGATTCTTGGTGAGAGTCGAGATGAATGTGCCAATGGCCAATAGCGCTCCTGCCTGCAGCAATAATCCCAGATAGCCAATCGCCAGCGGCTTCCAATCAGGCTTACCGTACTTGAAAAGGAACGCAAAATTCACCGCCGCAACCAGCAGCATGCAGGCGTACAAGCTCAGAGCCGCGAGCCATTTTCCGAGGATGATTTCGACATCCCGGATGGGCGAAGTCGCGAGCAGTTCAATCGTCCCGCTACGTTTCTCTTCCGCGAACAGACGCATCGTAATCATGGGGATGAAGAACAGCCCGATCACACCGACATTCGACAGCAATGGCCTGATGACGATTTCGTTGAGATTCATGGGCATCATCTGGCCGCGCATCTGCGATTCCATGCCCATCAAAACGAAATAACCGAGCGAATTCCAAAAAAAGAATCCGAAGATCAAAGCGAACATGGTCAGCAGCAGGTACGCAATGGGCGATACGAAATAGCTGCGGAGTTCCTTGCGCCAAATGATCAAAACATTTCGCATTTACTGTACCCCCTTGAATGCGACTTCTTCTGGCTCTTGTCTTGCAGCCGTTTGCGAACCCGTCAGTTGCAGGAATATTTCTTCGAGACTCATTGCGGTAGGACGAAGCTCATTCAGATCCCAGCCGGACTCCACGACCGCACGCGCCAGATCGCCGCGAACAAAACCCTTTCCGCTTTCGACCTCGAAGCTGCTGCGGTTCTGCTGGCTCTGCTTCGCCACGACGCGGCTCACGCCAGCGACTTGTTCCAGCCGCCGCTGCACGACCGCAAAATCGAGGTTGCCATTGCGCCCGCTGACTTCGACCAGCACGGATTCTGCCCCACGAGCGCGGTTTTGCAGATTATGGACCGAGTCGGTGGCGACCAGCTTGCCTTTGTTAATGATGAGAACCTGCTCACAGGTCTGTTCGACTTCCGGCAGAATGTGCGTGCTGAGAATGATAGTGTGGTCGCCGCCCAGGCTCTTGATCAGGTCACGAGTCTCGTTGATCTGCTTGGGATCGAGACCGGCTGTGGGTTCATCGAGAATCAGCACATCCGGATTGTGAATGATCGCCTGAGCCAGGCCTACACGCTGGCGATAGCCTTTCGAAAGTTTGCCCAGCAGTTTGTTCCTTACGTCGGCGATGGAGCAACGATCACAAACGTAGTCCACTCGTTTGCGCAACTCCGTACCCGAAAGCCCTTTGAGTCTGCCCACGAAAGTCAGGTATTCAGCAGTCTCCATCTCGGGATACAGCGGCGGCGTTTCGGGCAGGTAGCCAATGTGCTTTTTGACTTCGAGCGGGTGCTCCAAAACATCGAAGCCAGCGACGGTCGCGCTGCCCGATGTGGGCGGCAGAAAGCACGTCAGCATACGCATGGTTGTGGTTTTCCCGGCGCCGTTCGGGCCGAGAAAACCTACGATCTGACCTTTCTCAACTTGAAAAGAGATGTGGTCGACCGCAGTATTACGAGCGTATCTCTTGGTCAGCTCTTTCACTGTAATCATAAGAGGTTTGATGCAAGGTATTTAGGGTGTGCAGCGCCTGAACCGCCCCACTCTTGAACAGTTCAACACTGAACCTATATGTTAGAAATCTTAGGGCGGGGATGTCAAATCCCGACAGCGAGTTTTTTATCTAATGCGGGAGGGTTCATGAAGTATCGCAGGCTGGGCCGTACTGGGTTCGAAGTAAGCGAAATTGCGCATGGACTCTGGGGAATGAGCGGCTGGAGCGGGTCTGACGACCGGCAATCGCTCGATGCTCTGCAGTTGGCAGTCGACCTCGGCTGCAATTTCTTCGACACCGCGTGGGCCTATGGTGAGGGTAAGAGTGACGCTTTGCTGGGCAAAATCTTATCTGCCAATCGCGGGAAACATCTGTACGCCGCATCCAAGATTCCCCCCTTCAACAACCAGTGGCCCGCGTCCCCGAAAGACAAATACCACGCTGTCTTTCCCTCCGACCACGTCTTCAAGTATGCCCAGCTGATTCGAGAGAAGCTCGGAACCGACTCGATCGACCTTCTACAATTTCACGTTTGGGACGATAGCTGGACTGGCGAAGCGGAATTTCGCGACACTGTCGAGAAGCTGAAGAGTGACGGGCTGATCCGCTTCTTCGGCCTCAGCCTGAATCGCTGGCAGCCGGAGAACGGCATCAAAGCTATGCGGACTGGGCTCGTAGACGTCGTGCAGGTCATCTACAACATTTTCGATCAGGCGCCCGAAGACAAACTTTTTCCCGCCTGCCGGGAATTAAACGTTGGTGTGATTGCGAGAGTGCCGCTCGATGAAGGCAGCCTCGGCGGCAAGATGACAGCGGACGCGAAGTTTCCCGTGAGCGATTGGCGCTCCAAGTACTTCAGTCCGGAAAATCTGAAGCAAACACTGGCGCGCGTGGAGAAACTGAAGCCGGCGATTCCAAAGAATATGAGTCTGCCGGACGCGGCATTGCGATTTATTTTATCGGACCCAACGGTGAGCACAACGATCGTGGGAATGAGGAAGTCGGATCACGTCCGGCAAAACATTGCGATGAGTGATGTGGGGTCGCTCGACGCGGGACTGCTTCAAATCTTGAAGAAGCATCGGTGGGATCGCACGCCGCAGCCCTGGTCAGACTAGCACGGTCAGACTAATTCGCTATTATTCAGAACGCCCTCTGTCGTAATTCGACTGGCTTTGCAAATCTCCTCTGCGACCTTGACCACAGCGTCGCTGCGGTGGACAGGCCCATCCGCTGACATCACCGAACTGGCAGCCAGGGTGAAAAGCAGAGCGTCCTCCTGCTTGTCGAAATAAAGAACCACCTGATTCGCTGCCATGCCCACACCTCCTACCAACTAGAATCATAGGCCGATTCCCAGGGAGAACGACGTTATCTCTTTTGGTGCGCCCTACTCAGAAGGGCAAAAGTGCGAATTTCCGGCAATGTCTCAATTTTGGAATCTTGCACCACTCTCACAAACTCTTCGTCCTCGGTGGCGGTTCTCGGTGATCTCTGCGATTCAAGATCTTGGGTTGCGGAGTCCCATCAAAACCCTAAAACGCAGAGGTCGCGGAGTGCGCTGAGGCCCCGACTCCGGCTCGAAAATGCTACATTGGAAGGTCTCATGTCCGCGCCTGAATCCCGATTCGTCAAGGCTTGCAAGCTGCTACCGGTAGACCGCACGCCGGTATGGTTCATGCGCCAGGCTGGCCGTTACATGCCGGAATACCGCGCCGTTCGCAAACAATATTCGCTGATCGAAATTTGCAAGAAACCGGAAGTCGCGGCGGAAGTGACCATCACTGCTGCTGAGGCCCTCGGGGTGGATGCTGCGATCATTTTTGCTGACCTGCTTGCTGCCCCTCGAGGTTATGGGATTGCCTTTCCATTTCTCGGCCGGGGAAGGTCCAGTAATCGAGCAGCCAGTGCGGACAAAAGAAGACGTCCAGCTCCTGCGCACCGACTGCGCGGCCGATCTGGGGTACGTTTCTGAAGCCGTGCGTCTGGTCTGCAAGCATTTTGGCAGGCGGCTGCCGGTCATCGGCTTTTGTGGCGCACCGTTCACCCTTGCCAGTTACATGATTGAAGGCGGCGGCTCGCGTAATTACGTTCACGCGAAGAAAATGATGTATTCGTCGCCCTCGATGTGGGATGAATTGATGCAGAAACTGGTCGCGGTGGTTTCGGAATACGCGGCTCAGCAAGTCAAAGCCGGCGCCGACGTAATCCAGATTTTCGATAGTTGGGTCGGCTGCCTAAGCGTCGAAGATTATCGGCGTTACGTGCTCCCGCGCACGACCGAACTGGTGAAGGCTCTGCAAAAAACCGGTGTGCCCATAATTTATTTCGGAACCGACAGCGCTACACTTCTGCCATCGATGCGCGAGACTGGCGCTGAAGTGATTGGGCTTGATTGGCGCATTCCGCTCGATGACGGCTGGCGGAGCCTCGGGTTCGAATGCGCCGTGCAAGGGAATCTCGATCCGGTTCTGCTTTTCGCGAACTGGAAGGAACTGAAGTCGCGCGCCGAGGATATTCTGCGTCGCGCAGCCGGACGTCCCGGACACATTTTCAATCTGGGTCACGGCATTTTGCCGGAAACTCCGGTTGAGAATGTGAAAGCGCTGGCGCCAATTTGTGCAGGAACACTCCGCGAAGAAACGTTCCAGCATTGGAGTAGCGATTGGCCAATTCAAAGAAAACTGCTGTCCTGCTGCTGGCCCACGGCAGCCCCGACTCCGTCGATCAAGTGCCGGACTTTCTGCTGCGCGTAACTGGCGGACGGCCTCTTCCACAACCAGTCGTGGACGAAGTGAAGCATCGTTACGGCTCTGATCGGCCGCTCCCCGCTGACGGAACTGACGCTGAACCAAGCAGAACTTCTGGCACGCGAAATAGGCATGCCAGTGTATGTGGGCATGCGCAACTGGAAACCCTTCATCGCTGACGCGGTGAACGCCATGGTCGCGGATGGCATCGAGCACGCCGTCGCAATCTGCCTGGCGCCGCAGAATTCCCGCACCAGTGTCGGGCTTTATCGCTCGGCCCTCGCTGACACCGGACCTTCCTTTACGTCGATTTCGTCGAGTCCTGGCACGATCAACCAGCGTTGATTAGAGCCTTTGCCGAAAAGCTGCGTGCAGGATGGGACCGTGCCCGTCGCGAGGCGGGACGCAGACAAGTTCCGATTATCTTTACCGCGCACAGCGTGCCCGAGCGCACCATCGCGGAGGGGGATCCCTATGAGAGTCAAGCCAAAGAAACCGCATCACTCGTGGCGCGCGAAGCCGCACTGGCTCCTGAAGACTGGACGTTCGCATTTCAAAGCCAGGGCATGTCCGGCGGAGCATGGCTGGGTCCGCGGGTTGAGGATACGATTCTCGGCCTGAAAGAAAAAGGACATCGCAGTGTATTTCTTCAACCCATTGGATTTCTCTGCGACCACGTCGAGGTACTTTACGACATCGACATCGGCTTCAAGGAATTCGCGGAGAAGCAAGGCATGCGGCTGTGGCGTGCCGAGTCGCTGAATGATTCGCCGTTGTTGGCGGCGGCGCTTGGCCGATGTCGCCCGATCGCGGCTGTCGCAATCGCTGCTCACTAGCTAAATGAAGCGCATAGCCATCATCGGCGGCGGAATCTCCGGATTGTCCGCAGCCTTCTCGCTTGAAAAGCGGCGTCAGGCGGGCGCTTCACTGGAATACGCACTGTTCGAGTCCAGTCCGCGTCTCGGCGGAGTCCTGGTGACCGAACGCGTGGATGGCTGTCTGGTCGAAGCCGGCCCTGATTCCTTTCTAACCGAAAAACCCTGGGCCAGCGACCTGAGCCGCGAAGTCGGACTGGGCGATCAACTCATCGGCTCGAATGATGCCGACCGTATAACCTACATCTTAGCGAACGGAAAATTGGTAGTGATCCCTGACGGCCTGATGTTCATGGTGCCGACCAAGATCACGCCAACTGTGTTGTCGCCGTTGTTTTCTACGCGCACCAAATTACGAGATGGCGCGCGAATGGTTTCATCCTCCGCGAAAAGCCGACGCAGATGAGACGTGTCGCGTCCTTTGTCGAGCGCCATTACGGCGCCGAAATGGTGGACCGTCTCGCGGATCCGCTGCTTTCTGGCGTGTATGGCGGCGAGGCCGCACAGCTCAGCGTGCGCGCCGTTTTGCCTCGCTTTGCCGAAATGGAAGCCACATATGGCAGCCTGGGCCGAGCCATGCTGGCGGCACGTAAAAAGATGGGGCATGCTTCGAAGGTTCCGGCAAGACCGCTGTTCACTTCGCTGAAAGATGGCATGCAAGAGTTGGTGGATGCGGTAGTGTCTCGTCTCCCTGCATCTGCCCTCAACGCCAATACTCCAGTGCAACGTGTTCAGCAGGAGAATGGAAGCTGGGTAATTTCCGCCGGCTACGCTTCGGACGAATTCGACGCAGTGATTATGGCCATACCAGCGCAAGCGGCAGCGGAACTGTTGAGCACGACCAACGAGAGTCTCGCATCCGAACTCCGCGGCATCCAGTACACGTCGTCCGTCACAGTCAATCTCGGCTACGACCGGAGTGTGCGCGCATCTCTGCCGCCAGGTTTTGGTTTTCTTGTGCCTCGCAGCGAGGGCCAACGTATGCTCGCGGCCACGTTCGTGCATAACAAGTTTCCCCACCGCGCTCCAGATGACCGCGCCCTGCTTCGCTGCTTCATTGGCGGCGCGCGCAACGAGCAGGTTCTCGAGGCTCCCGATGAAGAGATCATCGGAATCGTGCGTAAAGAGCTTGGCCAAATCATCAAGCTGACGGCTGATCCGCTTTTCACTCGTGTCTATCGCTGGAGGAACGCGATGGCGCAATACGGCGTCGGCCATTTGGAGCGCTTGCAGCGGATCGACAACCTGCTGCAATCGACCCAGGCGTGGCGCTTGCGGGCAATGGATACCGCGGAATTGGAGTGCCTGATTGTGTCCGATCAGGAAGCGAGGCGGCGAATAAAGCTTTGCTCGCGGTTGGATTGCCGGAAGACGCGTCGCAAAGGTCGCCTCCTAGGGCACGTCTTCTTTCTAAACCTCACGCTGTATCAGCTTCTTCAATCGCCTCCCTCAACTGCTTCACAGCCCAATCAATTTGGTCGGTGGTGATGACGGCTGGCGGCGCAATCAGCACATGATCGCCCGAGACTCCGTCCACGCAACCTTGCATGGGATAAACCAGCAGTCCTCGTTTAACCGCCGCTTGGGCTACGCGACCGGCGATATTCAGTTCGGAATCCGAACGGCTGCTTCGTCGCTTTGTCAGCCACGAACTCCACCGCCCATAGCAATCCAATCCCGCGCACATCGCCAACTGCTTTGGCATCGCGCAACCTGCTCGAGCGCTTGGCGCAGGATCGCCGCTGTCGAGCCGGGCCGATCGGAATCCGCTGATTGCACCAGTTTTCGCTCCTGCAGGAATCTCAGCACGGCCCTGCCTGCGGCCAGCGAGATCGGATGCGAATTGTAGGTGAACCCATGCAGAAAGGCTCCTGATCCGTCGGCGATTGCGTCTGCTACCCTCTTCGAAACCAGGACCGCGCCTAGCGGGCGCATAGCCACTCGATAACCCTTTGGCGGTGACGAGAAGGTCGGGAGCGACGCCCAATGGTCAACGGCAAAATTTCTTCCGGTGCGGCCCATGCCAGTCATCACTTCGTCAGCGATCAAAAGAACTCCATGCCGGCGGCAGATCTCCGCCACACTTTGCAAATAGCCGGGCGGTGGAACGACCGCGCCCAAGGTCGCTCCGCTGACTGGTTCGACAATGAACGCAGCAACCTCGCCCTTTGCGGCCTCAATCGCTCGCTCTAATTCTGCAGCATATTCTTGCCCGCAAGCGCGGCAGCTATCGGTGCAATCAAACGCACAGCGGTAGCAATACGGAAATCCAACGTGAGCGAATTCCCGTAACATCGGACGATAAATCTCGCGCCGTCGTTTATTTCCCGAGACTGACGACGCACCCAGCGTGGACCCGTGATAGCTTTGCCCACGGCTGATTACCTGATAGCGACTGGTCTGACCGATCTCCACCTGATACTGACGCGCAAGCTTGAGCGCGGTCTCGACTGACTCCGAGCCTCCGCAGGTAAAGTAAACACAGCCGCCCTCAAAATTCTTGCCTGCGAAATCGAGCAACTCCAGCGCATACTCTTCAGCCACCGGAGTGGTGAATTGGCTGCTGTGGACGAACTCGAACTGTTTCGCCTGAGCCGCCATCGCCGCCGCGACCTCGACGACTCCATGCCCGATGAAATTTACCGCCGCAGATCCGGAGAAATCGAGATATCGTTTGTCGCGCGCATCCCACAGATAAACACCTTCACCGCGCACCGCAGGAGGAAAAGTCTTGCGGAACGAACGCCGGAGAACGGCGGAATAAGCAGAAGGATCGATCACGAGTGGATTCCGGCACGTCTCGGATTATCCGGCGGCTTGCCCACAAGTGTCAAAGCACTTCAGTTGACTTTCTCGGGTTCGTGCGACGTACTCCGTTTTGGACCATCACTGGAAAATGATCAGCACGAACCATCCCGTCGTAAACGAGACCGACATTATTCTGCGTGTAGAATCGGCCTTTGATGGCAATTCCTCACACGATGCTCAACCCAGCCCGATGAGTGTCTCAGCCCGCTGGCTGCGCCTCTTCCAGCCGTCTCACCAGCACACCGCGTTTTCAGCCACCGTGCTGTTGATGACGGCGATGGTGCTCTCGCGTATTGTCGGCTATCTTCGCGAGGCCTACACCGCGTGGGCATTCGGCGCTGGCCCAACAACAGATGCTTATATCGCCGCCTTCCAGATTCCCGATTTCCTGGCGTACCTGGTCGCGGGCGGCACGATTTCCATCACCTTCGTTTCCATCTACTCGCGATTCCTGGCGGAAAAAAGAGAAGACGATGCGCAAAAAACTTTCTCCGTAATCATTACAGTCATGACTCTGGTTTTGGGGATCGGCGTCATTTTGGCGGAGATCTTCGCTCCTCAGATCACGCGTCTGATGTTCCATAACTTCAAGCCTGAACAGATTGATCTTTGCGTGCATTTGACCCGCATTCTGCTGCCCGCCCAGATTTTGTTCTACGTCGGCGGAGTCGTTTCCGCAGTGTTGTCTTCGCGCCGGCTTTTTCTTTTCCCTGCCTTGGGGCCATTAATTTACAACGGGTTCATCATTCTGGGCGGCATCACGCTTTCCCATTCGTTCGGAATCGCATCGCTGGCATACGGAGCGCTGGCTTAGGTACTTTCGTCGGACCATTCCTCATCAACGCAATCGGAGCCGCACGCGTTGGCGCTGGTTACCGCGTTTCGTTCGACGTGCACAATTCAGCCTTTCGCGAATGGGTGCGAATGTCGATTCCTTTGATGATCGGAGTCTCGCTGGTTAGCGCCGACGACTGGATTCTGCGTTACTTCGCTTCCGATGCCGCCGGTGCGATCAGTCACATTAACTATGCCAAGCGTCTGCTCGCTGTGCCGATCGCGATTCTGGGACAAGCTGTCGGCCAAGCTTCGCTGCCGTTCTTTGCCCGCCTGTTTGGCGAAAAACGAATGCAGGAGTTTGCCGACACGGTAAATGGGTCGGTCTATCGGACCGCTGCCGCTGCGCTCCTCGCGACGAGTCTGATGATGGCAGCAGCGCTCCCTTTGATCGATCTGGTATACCGGCTGCCCCACGGACACTTCGTTTTCTCTGACTCGCAGGCCACGGCAACTTACTTCTTTTGGTTTTCCGTGTCCCTGGTGTTCTGGTCGGCACAGGGGCTTTATGCGCGCGCTTTCTACGCCGCCGGAAACACACTCACACCGATGGTCGCCAGCAGCCTGATTACGATCGCATCGCTACCCATGTATCGTGCGCTCTACCACGCTTTCTCATCGGTAGGGCTTGCGCTCGCTTCCGATCTGGGGATCGCGGCCAACTGCCTGGCCATGGCGATTCTGCTGCACTTTCGCAAGCTGGTTCGGTGGGACGAATTGCAGTGGGGAGAGTTGGCAAAAGCCACTGTCACTGCAGCCGCGGCGGGATTCTTGAGTTATCGTGTCGCGCGCGCAATCATGGTTAATGGCAGCCGGGTTGCCGATATCGAAGCGCTTGCTCTGATTGGCATCACTTGGGCAGGGGCGGTTGCGGCGGGATTGTGGATGACGCGGTCTCAGTTGCCGGGCGATCTGCGCCGGCGCAAAGGGCCAGTCCTCCCCGCGTGGCGGAAAGACAAGCCGAAGACTTGACCAAGGGAATTGTGCCGTAGACAAGCTTTCAGGTCCCAACCACAACTGTCTGTGATCGAGACCTGAAGGTAAGGCCTAACTAGGCTCGGGCTGCGACCGCTTCAACCGCTGCCGGTGCTTTCACTTCCTCGCCATTCGGTTTCTGGCCGCCCTTGCGAATATCGATGCCGCCCTTGAAGAAGGCGCCATCTTCAATCGAAATGCGGGCCGCGACCACGTCACCAGTAAGCGAACCGTCGCTACGGATGTCCACCCGATCGCTGGCCGTCAGATTGCCGCGCACCTTTCCCCAGGACCACAATCTCACGAGCATTGATGTTCGCGGCCACCACACCATTGCGGCCAACCGTGACCCGGTTGCCAGCAAGGTTGATGGAACCTTCCACGCGACCGTCAATATAAAGCGACTCCGAACCGGTTACTTCGCCCTTGATCACCAGCGATTTCCCGATCGTCGCCTGATCCGCCGTGCTGGCCGCAACTGCTGGACGAGGCGCGCTGGCGGGTTCGCTCGGCGCAGACGTCACTGGAGTTGGCATAGCGGGACGCTCTGGCTCACCTGGCCGCGAAGGTGTCGTAGAAGGCTGATTAGTGGGTTTCCACATGTCGAAAAATTCCTTTCCTCACAAGTAGGTTAAACGGTCAAGCCCGCACTTTGGTGACCAAACAAATTCTACTCCCGCTGCCAGCTCAAGTCTTGTGGAAATTCTGTGCTTTCTACGGTTTTCAACCCTTTCGTAACCTACTTGTGCACGGGGGACGAAACGAAACCAATGTAATTCCTGCCGCTCATTATCCGGTTTCTATACAGTTCCGCGTAGTGGACCGGCAATACTTGGCAAAACCATCGCGCCAACCACACCGGAGTATTATGGTTTGAGCCGCAAACCATCCACGATCTTGGATACCCTCTCCGATTCCGTCATCCTGAAGAAGATCGAACGCCAGCCTAAGAGCATGGCTGGCTTCAAGCAACTGGTGCGCGAACTGGGGCTTCACGGCGACGCACGCAATGAACTCTCCAATCGCCTGCAGAGTCTTGTGAGCAGCGGTCAACTGATTGCGGTCGACTCGGACCGCTATGCAATTCCAAAGGCTGCTGCGAGCAAAAATGCTTTGGTCGGAAGGCTGAGCATGCATCGCGACGGCTATGGGTTTGTCACTCCCGATGCGGCTACCCTCGACCCACGCCTGAAGGCTCAACTCTCCGGAGATATTTTCATCCCGCCGCCCGCTGTGGGTTCGGCAATGCATGGGGATCGGGTGCTGGTAGAGGTCGGGACAATCCGTCCAGACGGCCGTGCCGAAGGCCGCATCGTTCGCCCTGTCGTGCGTGCTCACAGCACGGTCGTCGGAATCTTTCATCACGGCAATCGCGGCAACTACGTGACGCCGACCGACCAGAAGATTTCTCAGGAAATCGCAATTCCGCCAGGGTTGGAATATCCAGAAGAACACAACAGCGCTGACGTCGCGAAGCCGTCCCGCCCGAGCCGGGGAGGCGATACGGTTTCGAAGAAAACGAAATCCGTCGATCGCGTTCTCGGCAACGAAGCTGCCCGCCGCGCCGAATGGAACGATCTCGAAGGGGTGGTCGTAGATGTGGAAATTACCGACTGGCCGTCGGCCACGCAAAATCCGCGGGGAAGAGTGGTTGAGATTCTAGGCTACGAAGACGATTTCGGCGTCGATGTCGAAGTCGTTATCCGAAAGTTCCACCTGCCGCACCGTTTCCCAGCCGGAGGTTCTAGCCCAAGCACAAAGTATTGAGCCCATCATTCCAGCGCCTGAGGTCCAGAAGCGGCGTGATTTTCGCGCTCTTCCGATCGTCACCATCGACGGTGAGACCGCCCGTGACTTCGACGATGCCGTCACTGTCCGGCAAATCGAGGGCGGGAACTACGAACTCCAGGTACATATCGCCGACGTGGCCCACTACGTCACGCCCGACTCGGCGCTCGATCAGGAAGCGCGGCTGCGCGGCACCAGCGTTTATTTCCCCGATCGCGCCGTGCCCATGTTGCCGCTTGAGCTTTCGACCGATATCTGCAGCCTGCGCCCTCATGTTGACCGGCTCGTGCTTTCCTGCGTCATGCAAATCGACCATCGCGGCGAAATTCTTGGCTATGACTTGTGCGAAGGTGTCATCCGTTCCGCCGAGCGCATGACCTACACCGACGTAAACGCAGTGCTCGAAGGCGATGCCGGCGCACGAAAGCGTTACAAGAATCTGGTTAGCACTTTCGAAATGATGCGCGATCTCGCGCTTGATTCTGAAACGCAAGCGCGAGCGGCGCGGATCCATCGACTTCGATTTGCCCGAGCCGGTAATCGAATTCGACGAATTTGGATTGATGAAGAGCATCACTCGCTCCGAGCGCAACATCGCGCATCGCCTGATCGAAGAGTTCATGCTCTCGGCCAACGAATGTGTCGCCGGATATCTCGAGAACAAGCGCGTGGCTTCGCTTTATCGAATCCACGAGAAGCCTGATGCCAAGCGGGTTTACGACTTCGAAGTCATCGCCGCAGCCTTCGGATATTCGCTGGGTGTGGGTGCTCTACCCATTCAGCGGGTGCAGTTCAAGTCCGAGCGTCGCGCCAGCCACGGCACCGGCAAACGCCCGCGGGAAATCGAAATCCCCAAAGAAGTTCACATCACGCCCCGCATGTACCAGAAATTGACGGAGAAAATCGCAGGCAAGCCGGAAGAGCGAATTCTTTCTTACCTGATGCTGCGTTCGTTGAAACAAGCGCGCTATTCGGAAGAGAACCTCGGACACTTCGCGCTGGCGGCGCCAGACTTACACGCACTTCACCTCGCCCATCCGCCGCTACCCCGACCTGATCGTCCATCGCATTCTGAAAGAAGTATTGCGAGACGGCGCGAGAAATCATGTGGCGCGGGCACCTACGCCAGCGAAACACGAGGCAACGGACGTACCTTCCCCGTGGTCGAAGCGCCGTGACCATGCCACGCATCGCGATGCGCTTGAACCGCTCGGAGGTCCGATCTCCTTGGAAGAGCTTCATGAGATCGCAGAAGAATCCAGCCGATCCGAGCGCCGCGCCGACGAAGCCGAACGCGACCTGATGGAATGGAAGAAGGTCAAATTCATGCAGGACCGGGTCGGCGAAGATTTCGACGGCCTGATCATCAGCGTGACCAAGTTCGGATTTTTCGTCGAACTCACCGACCTGTTTATCGAAGGCCTGGTTCCGCTGGATTCGTTAACCGACGACCGCTATACCTTTCACGAGAACACACGCGAAATCATCGGCCAGCGCAACCGCAAGATTTACGGCCTGGGCCAGAAGATCCGCGTGCTGGTCGATCGCATCGATCCGGTGGAAAAGAAAATTCAGTTCGCCGTGTTCGAGGAAAAACCGCAGCGCCAGGCGAAGCGAAAACGAAGATCGTGACTCGAGTGGAAGACAGGTGTCCCCGCCCGTCTAAGCAAAGCTCCGCAGCGCTTTTCGCCAGATAAATGCTGTGCGCCAAACGAAATTGTGTCCGGGTGGTGTAAAATCTTCAAGTCAACCCCATCCGCTGCGGCTGGCATGAGGCAGCGGATTTCCTACTCGTCGGGACGTGGCTCAGCCTGGTAGAGCACTCGCTTGGGGTGCGAGGGGTCGGCAGTTCAAATCTGCCCGTCCCGACCAATTCTTTCTTCCTCTGTAAAGTAATGTAAAACACGAGTGGATTCCGCTGGTACGGGTTTACCTTTATACAGATAAGCCCAAATTCCGAACGGATTTTCTGACGTTCTTCGCACGCGTTTTTTCCGTTCTTTGATGGTCCTTTGTTACTCTAAGACCTACCCGTTTTGCCCGATCGCGACGCAAGACCCGGAGCCATCGTTTGACCGAATGTAATTTCAGGCTTCACTGTGCCGAAGTCTGAACTATAGGAGACGTATTTTTGAAGACTTTTTTGTCCCGCTCTCTTTTTTTCTTTAGTCTTGTGAACTTGCTTTTGCTGGCCTCGGTTGCCCAGCAAACGCCGCCTTCCAACCCATCCACGCCACAACCGGCCCAGGCCGCGCCGGCCCAGACCACGCCGGCCCAACCAGCGGACCAAAGCAAAGACGCCCAAGATAACAAGAAGACGTCTGATGCCAACCAAGGCACCTCGAAAGACCGCCTTTTCTATGCCCTGCCGAACTTTCTGACTTTGGAGAATGCCGGACAGGTTCCTCCGCTCACAGCGGGACAAAAATTCAAGGTCGTGACTCGGGGCTCTTTCGACTACATCCTAATCCCTTGGTACGCTGCTCTATCTGGTATCAGCCAGGCAGAAAACAGCGAACCAGGGTATGGACAAGGAGCGCAGGGCTACGGCAAGCGTTTCGGGGCAGCCTTTGCCGACGGCACCATCGAGAACTTTCTGACTGGAGCAATCCTCCCGTCCGTGCTCCACCAGGATCCCCGTTTCTTTCAACAGAGCAATGGGGGATTTGTGCATCGCACGGGCTACGCGATCAGCCGCATCTTCGTTACGCGCACCGATTCAGGGCATCAACAATTTAATTTCTCTGAGATTTTCGGCAGCGCGGCGGCCGCTGCCATTTCCACCTACAGCTACCACCCCAGCGCTGATCGCACTCTGCCCAACACCGCCAGTGTTTGGGGCACGCAAGTGGGATATGACACCATCACCTACGTGGTCAAGGAGTTCTGGCCCGACATTCGCCGCAAACTGAGCAAGAAAAAGCAGCCGACTCCCGCCAACTGACCGAGACACTCGATTCTCCTGAATTACAATCGCTCGCAGTCCCATCGCGTCTTGAGCGGAGGAGTCGAATGTTTCAACCCAACCTGCTGCGCCACAAGCGCATTCTCATCACCGGCGGCGGCACCGGTCTGGGCAAAGCCATGGCCCGCCGTTTCCTTGAGCTCGGTGCAACAGTCTATATCTGTGGACGCCGCCAGCCTGTTCTATCCGAAACAGAAGCCGAACTGAGCCGCGTGGCGCCCGATAAAATTCGATCTTTCCCCTGCGACATTCGAGCTCTGCCCCGCGTGGAAGAAATGATCGAGTCCATCTGGAAAGAAGGTCCGCTCGACATCCTGGTCAACAACGCAGCCGGAAATTTCCTGGCCCGCACCGAAGAACTGTCCCCGGGCGCATTTGAAGCCGTTCTCGGAATCGTGCTGATGGGCACGATCAATGCCACTATGGCTTGCGGACGCAGATGGTTGCAGGCTGCGCACCCTGGCGTCGTCTTGAATATCGCCGCGACCTACTCATCGACCGGTTCCGCTTATGTCGTGCCTTCCGCCATGGCCAAAGCCGGGGTCGTCGCCCTTACCCGCAGTCTGGCCGTGGAATGGGGAAACCGGGGCATCCGCATGAACGCGATCGCTCCCGGTCCGATTCCCACCGAAGGCGCGTTCTCGCGTTTGCTTCCACGACCGGAACTGGAACAATTTGCCCGCGAACGAAATCCGCTGCGCCGCTTCGGCACCACTGAAGAGTTAGCGAATCTGGCCGCATTCCTGGTGAGTGACGGTTCGGGCTATATCAACGGTGAAGTGGTCGTGATGGATGGCGGCGAACAATTACAAGGCGCGGGCGAGTTTAGCGCGCTCGGAAGATTACTGACAGAAGACGATTGGAAGTCTATGAAGCCGCGCAAGGCACCGAAAGGAGAGTGAGCCGCTCTTCACCCACGTGGCGATGGCATCACCAGCCACTTCAGGAGCATGTTGACCAGCGTCAGCACGATTCCGCCGACGAATGCCGCACCGAAAGTTCGTATATGAAAGCCGGGGACAAATGCCGAGGCCAGTTCCAGCATGATGGCATTGATTACGAACCAGAACAATCCCAGCGTGAGGATCGTAAGCGGGAAGGTGATGATCTTTAGGAAGAGGCCCAGCGTCGCATTGACCAGTCCAATCACGATGGCTGCGATGAGCGCGGCGGCCGCTCCGTCCACGTAAAAGCCAGTCACAACGCGCGAGGTAATCCAAACCGCCAATGCGGTAACGAACCAGTGCAACAGCATTCGGAGCATAGTTGACCCTCCCGGCTGCAAACAGACTATAAAGCCGCAAAGCCCAACCTAGCAACCCGGCAAGCGGCGTCTTAAACTTGAATCGTCATCAATTGCAAGCGTGGCCCACAAGACCAATGCGGCGCGTTTACTCGATCAGCTTTCCATTCCCTACGAATTGCGGGAATACGAAGTTGACCCCGAAGACCTTGCGGCAGAAACCGTCGCGGCCAAGATCGGATTCGCTCCCCAGCAGGTCTTCAAGACGCTGGTCGCGCGTGGTGATCGCAATGGAATCTGCATGGCCGTGATTCCCGGCAACGCCGAACTCGGCCTCAAAGCTCTGGCCTCGGCATCTGGAGACCGCAAGATTCAGTTGGCTCCGGTAAAAGAACTGCAAGGTCTAACTGGCTATATTCGCGGAGGAATCACTGCCTTGGCAGCTAAGAAAGATTACCCGGTCTACGTGGATGAGACCATTGAACTTTTCGACACGATTTCGATCTCTGCCGGGGTTCGCGGATTGCAAATCCTGATCGCCCCCGGCGACTATCTCAGAGCAACCAAGGCTAGACTCGCAGCGTTGGCCCAAACCAAGAAATAGGGCCGTGCGAAAGCGAAATTCCTTGCGGAAGGAATCGCTCTAATTCCTTAAGAAGCAGTCGAATCGACGGCTTCGCCAGCGAAGATCCGGGGTGCCCTAAAGTTATTGTCATTACCGCCGATACTTACTGATAACGGTAGGTTGAAGGAGGAAAACTTATGGCAACTCCGATTTCTGGGGGAACCGCTTTCGACTTTGGTGCCGCGGCGCAAGCGGTAGCTGTGCAACCGCAGACCACAACCGCATCCGCCCGCCAACCAACCAAAATCGAGACGACCGGCGGCGACACTGTAAAACTTTCGGCAGGCGCGCAAGTTCGGCTTCTGAACTCCCAGGGAGAGACGATCCCGGAGATCGTCATAAACACGGCCCTGTCAACTCAAGCCGTAAATAGCTACTTGGGATTAACGCAGGCGACAGCACCACCGGCTGCCGCAAGCAATAAATAGTTTGAAGATCTGGCAAGAGGCTTTGGCGGGCGTCGAACCAACGAGTTCGGACTTCGGGGGAGGACCGATCTCACTTGGCGCCCGCTGCGGCCTTGTTTTCCATCCCCTCAAAAACGTCTTCCGCCCGCTGGAGCGCCGCCTGCACGTTGTCGCAAATGTTTTCACGCCCGATCACGTCCTCAAACTCCGCCTGCCGAATGAGTTGAGCCGGCTGCTCACGGGCGCCACAGAGGATCAGGGTCCTCTTCGACGCGTGTAGTTCCCGCGCTACTTCCTCCAGAGCGAATAACCCGGTGGCATCAATCGCAGTCATGTTGCGCAGACGCAGAATCACGACCGGCGGTAACTCATGGATTCTCTCCAGGATCACCGAGACTTTATCCGTCGCGCCAAACAGGAACGGTCCGTGAATTCGGAAAATGGTCGCGTAGTACGGGATGTCCTTGTCCTGCAGAATGTGCGCTCGTCCATCTTCGACGTAGTCGTCAGTAACCTGCGACACGGTCGTAGTCTTTGCCACCCGGCCAATAAACAACAACGCCGCCAGAATCATTCCGGCCTCGACTGCCACCGTAAGGTCCGCAAACACCGTGAGTGCGAACGTAACCAGCCAGACGCTGATGTCGGTCTTGGTCAGTTTCAGCAGTTGCGGAATCTCCCGCCACTCACCCATGTTGTAAGCGACCACTAGCAGAATCGCCGCTAGCGACGCCATCGGAATAAAACTGGTCAGGGGTGCCGCAAAGAGCAATACACAGACAAGAGTCAACGCGTGAATCATTCCGGCTACTGGTGTCTGAGCGCCGGCGCGGATATTCGTTGCAGTGCGCGCGATCGCGCCGGTCGCTGGCAACCCGCCAAACATGGGTGAAACAATATTGGCCACGCCTTGCGCCATTAATTCGACGTTCGGATTGTGGTGGTCGTTGCTCATGCGGTCCGCCACTACCGCCGACATCAAAGACTCAATCGCGCCCAACATCGCGACTGTGAACGCCGGGCCCAGCAGCCCGTGAATAAGGTCGGCGCGGAAGTGCGGAATCGCGAAATGAGGTAACCCGCTCGGAATCCCGCCAAAACGTGTTCCAATGGTTTCGACTGGCAGTTTGAGCGCGACGACCGCAATCGTACCTGCAACCATGGCCACGATCGGACCGGGAATGCGATTCGAAACCGCGCGGCATACCAGCAGCGTCGCCAGTGTCACTACACCAAGAACCGTTGCCGCGTACGACAAAGTATGAAAATTAGCTGCAATGCTTTCAATGCGCAGCCAGAACACTCCCGGAACGTTGCGGATGGTTAATCCGAAGAAATCTTTGATCTGAGTACTCGCAATCAGAACCGCGATTCCATTGGTGAAACCGATGACTATGGGCCGCGGGATGAACTTCACCGCCGTGCCCATGCCCGTCACTCCAAGAATGATGAGCACGACGCCAGCCATCATCGTGCACATGAACAGACCATCCACGCCGTGCACCGCGATAATTCCTGCGATGACCACGACAAAGGCGCCGGTCGGCCCGCCGATCTGCGTTCTTCGAACCGCCCAATGCCGAAATCAGAAACCCAGTTACCACCGCACAGTAAATTCCCGCCTGCGGTGTCAGCCCCGACGCAATGGCAAATGCCATGGCCAGCGGCAGCGCAACCAACCCGACCGTCACTCCTGCGATCAGGTCATGCCAAAACTTATTCAGGCTGTAATCGCGCAGGCTGAGAACCGACGCTGGCAGCCACCGGTCTTCTAAGTTTGCCGTTACTGAGGTTGTGCCAGGAAGCACGCTCCATCAACAGTTGATTATGACAGGCGATTCTTTCTGGCTATCAATGGATGATGAAGCACGGAAGTACTAGGGCGACGAGTTCCACTTTGGTGTGCGCGGCAGGCTTCGTGTCGGGATAGGCGACTGCGTATTTAAGCAGTTGATCACGGGGATCCGCAACACCTTAATTCGCAAAACTCATGATTCGGAACCCGCAGCAGTGCGCTGGAGACGAAATGCTCCAAGTTCGCGGTCGCCCTAGAACAAATTCCACAGGAACTGGTTGTACACATCGTGGTGATACTGCACTTCCGGAGCCTTCACGAATGTCCCCAACAGTCGCGGACAGCGATCGGCTGAAGCCTGCTTCAAGTCCGCATAGCGCGCCTTCACATCTTCGCCCAGCAGCTTCGTAGTCCACCCCGCCTTGCGGAAATTCTCCAGCGCGTCATAGATGTTATCCGGCAGGTAGCGCTGCGCCTGGCGCAGGTTCTTGATTTTCGCCGTGTCGCCGTCGAGGCCGGTCTTGAAAATCGAGTGCATGACCAGGTAAGGATTCGCATCCGGCGCGACCGAGCGAACTTCCACGCGCATGCTCTTTTCGTTGCCGATCGGAATGCGAATCATCGATCCCCGATCTGTCGGCGAAGCCTTGATCTGGTTCGGCGCCTCAAAGTGCGGGTCCAGACGCCGATAAGCATTGACGCTGGCGATTGAGCAGCAGGCAAAGATCGTTGCCGTGAGTGAGAATGCGATCGATGAACTCCCAGCCCATTTTGCTCAGCTTCTCTTCGCCCTTTGCATCCCAGAACAGGTTCTTCCCGCCTTTGCTGATCGAGACATTGGTATGCATCCCGCTGCCGTTCACCCCCACCACTGGCTTGGGCAGGAACGACGCAGTGCAACCCATCTTGGTCGCGACCTGACGGCAGATCAGTTTGTAGATCTGAATCTGATCGGCCGCAGCTACGACTTCTCCGTAGCCATAGTTGATCTCGAACTGCGAGGGTGCCACTTCGGGGTGATCTTTTTCGTTCTGGAATCCCATCGCGCGCTGCACTTCCGCCGTGGTGTCGATGAAAGTGCGCAGCACATCCCCTGGCAGCGAATGATAGTAGCCGCCAGTGTTTACATACTCGAATTTGTGGGTTTCGTGATAATCGCCGCTCCGCGTCCGGCCCCTGGAACAGAAACCCCTCGATTTCGTTGGCTGCGTTCAGCGTGTAGCCATGTTTCTTGTACAGTCCCTCGGCATAGGTCTTCAGGATGCCGCGAATGTCGGCGCTATAGGGTGTGCCACCCTTATCGATCACATCGCCGAAAACCAGCACCTTGCCCGGCCCGAACACATCCGCTGGCCCCCAGTAAAACGCCCTCCAGTCGATGCCGAGACGAAGATCGCTCTCCCGCTGCGCCGTGAATCCGCGAATCGAAGAACCGTCAAATGTAAGGTTGTCCCAGCTCTTGATCAGAAACTTCTTGTCGTAATCCAGCATGTGCAAGCGGCCTTCCAGGTCGCTGAACAGCACGGTCACGGCCTTGATTCGTTTTTCCTCGGTCAAGTATTCGATGCGCTCTTCTTGGATCTTGTGCGGAGCAACACGATTCTTGCGTTGCTCTTTCGCATTCAGATTCATCTCTTCCAGTTCGTCGTACGGGATGGCCAGGAAATTTCGCAGTTCGGTCGGCATGGATCTCCTTAATAAGTTTTGCAACAAACTCAGATGTGCATCGGGGGATGATCGGAACTTCGTAGGGTATCGCGGAGTCACCATCCCCTGCCAATCAAAAAAGCTTATGAGCCGCATTAAAGGAATCTATTCATCGAGTTGGCTGACCCGAGTCGCGGCGGGACGGCCGCCACGGGCTGCCCAGTCGAGCAAAGGTCGACTCACTCGACCTGCAATGCCCACAGCTTCTGTACAATCTCTAAGACTCGAGCAGCCTCTGAGCGGATCATCCGATGGACATTATCCTGAACGACGTTGAAACCCGAGTGCTCGGTTCGCTCGTGGAGAAAGACGTCACTACTCCCGATTATTATCCTCTTTCGCTGAATGCCCTGGTCAACGCCTGCAACCAGAAAAACAACCGCGATCCAGTAATGAATCTGGACGAAGAGGCTGTGCGGCAATCACTTGACACTCTTCAGGAGAAGCGCCTTGCAGGCCCCACCAGCAGCGCCGACAGCCGCGTCACCAAGTACGAGCATCGCCTGCAGGAGGTATTCAACTTCACTCGGGGCGAGACTGCCATCCTCTGCGTACTGTTATTGCGAGGCCCCCAAACACCCGGCGAACTTCGTGGACGCACCGAGCGCATGCACCATTTCGAAGACCTCACCGAAGTGCAATCCACATTGCAGCACCTGATGCAGCGCGATCCTCCGCTGGCAAGAGTTCTCCCGAGACAACCCGGAACAAAAGAATCGCGTTACAAACACCTGCTGGCGGGAGATCCGGAAGACGCTGCTGACGTAAGTGTGGCGCGGGCGCCCTCGCCCGCGTCTGCGTACACCCACTCACCTGACGCCGACCGTATCGCCAGATTGGAAGATGAAGTTTCTGACCTTCAGAAGAGAAGTCGCCGACCTGAAACAGCAGCTCGCCGCTTTCCGAAAGCAATTTGAATAGTCACTTGTGTGCACCTGTCTCCGCGGGTCACGGCTCCGAATAAAGGGCTGTCCGGGCTGCACGCGTGGATAATCCAATTAGGTTAAACTAAAGAACTTTCATCAGGAGGAATTTCATATGTCCGAAGCCGCCCTCAGTGGCGCCGAGTTTAAACAGCAACTGCGCGATGGCACGCCCAAGCTCGGCCTGTTTGTGAATTCACACAGCCCGACCGTCGCCGAGCAACTGGCGCACAGCGGATACGACTGGCTGCTGGTCGACACCCAGCACGGGCCCATGGATCACGAGAAACTTTCTTACATGCTGGCGGCCATCGCCAGCGGCGGAGCCAAATCCATCGTCCGCGTCGGCGGATACGACGACCGCCCCGGAATTCAGCAGGCTCTCGATCTCGGCGCCGATGGCGTTCTCATTCCTTATATCAACAACGCGGATGAAGCGCGGCAAGCCGTGAGTTGCAACAAATATCCGACGACCGGCACTCGCTCAGTGTATTTTCCGCAGCGCAGCATGAACAAGGCCGGCTTGCTCGGCTACGCCGGCAACGCCAACAAGAACCTCATCGTCGCGCTGCAGGTCGAGACCGCTTCCTGCATCGAGAACATGGCCGAGATCGCGGCCGTACCCGGCGTCGACATTCTTGTTCCTCGGCCAGAACGATCTGTGCATGTCGATGGGCCTCTTCGAAAAATACGAGTTCCCTCACATGTACACATCGCCGGAACTGGGAGCGGCCACGCAAAAGCTCGTCGAGCAGGCCCGCAAGAACAAAGTCATTCTCGGACTCTTCCTCTTCGGCACCGCCCGCGTGGGCGAGTTCCTGGAAAAGGGATTCACCTTCATCAGCCTCGGCAACGATCTTCATCACGTTCTGACCCAAACCGGCGCCTACGTGAACGACGTGGAAAAAACATCCACGGAAAAAGGCAAGCCCTGGAAGCGCCGTCCAACCGCGCTTTTCTAGTTGCCGTGAGGGACAAGGCCGGGTGCCCCACGTCTCGCGATTTCGAGACGTGGGAGACCGCCTAAAGCCTCGCCTCATCCCTCACGAAACTCCGTGTCCCGCCCGCCACAGCGTCTCCCGCGAGCCACGCTCCGCCTGAACTGCGCTTCCTCCAACCCTTTTGAAATCAGCCCATTTCCCAAAGGCGGTCATCTTGCTCCTACTGTTCCCGACTGGGGGGAAACCAGCACAGGAGACCAACATGACGCATTTCACGCAACTCGGATTATCCGGAAGTCCAGACAAGAAACCAGAAACAAAACCCCAAACACCATCGCCGAAAGTACCCGACTCGCACTCCAACCCGAAGCAACCTACGACAAAGCAAAAAACTGCCGCGCTAATCGGTTCACTGATGGCAACGGCCCTTCTCGGAGTCTTCGTGTTCGAAAGCGGCTGCTCGAAAGAATCAGACAAAACCTCGTCCATCGCCCCGCCAAACCAAACCGCATCCAGCCAGCCCGTCTGCGCCCATCGCGACCGTGTCTACCACAATCACGCCGCTAGCCAGCCAGCCGCCGGCGAAAAAGAAGTCCCGTCAACGAAAATTGTTGGCTTCGACATACACCAATCCGACCTACGGAGTCTCGTTCCGCTATCCGAAATATGACAACCTGAAAGAAGGCGACGATGCCAACTTGGAATTGGACGGCCTCGGCCCGGTCGAAATGAACTTCATCCAGCCCGGAGGAACCACCATAAGCGCCGTTGAACTGCCCCGCAGACTTTACGGCGGCACAAACTTCAATGCCGCGTTCTTCAACGTCAGCGTGAATCCGAAGATGACAGCCGACGAATGCGGACAATTCGCATTTCCAGAAACGGCCGATCCAAAAACGGATCCCGTCACAATATCGAAAACAAAAATTGGACCTACGGAGTTCCAGGCAGTGGAAGCCTTCGCCGAAACCGAGAGCAACGAGGCTGACGTGAAGTTCTATCACGTCTTCCAGAGCGGAAGCTGCTACGAATTCACTCTCGGTCTCGAAACCGCCGCGGAATCCGACTCGGACGAGCCCAAACCCGGCGTCAAGCCGGTCGACAGCAACGAGGTCTTTCGTCAGCTGAACTGGATGCTCTCGACAGTAAAGATCCAGTCCATTACCGCGCCAGAAAAAACTACTCCGCAAGTAGCCGCTGACACGCCGATTGCTCCAGACGAACACAGCAGTAAATGAAGTTCACTGACAACGAACTAAGGCCACGCTCGATTTCCGAACGTGGCCTTTTGGTTTTCCCCCGGTTAACCCTAGACGATGACATTGATTGAAATCTGCACGCCCGGATGCACCGGGCTAAGCAGAAAATATCCACCGTCGATGAAATCCACATAGACCACGTCGGTGTAGGCCCAACCCACTGGCCAGGGTTGCGCGATCACGAACCAATAGCCTCCGTACTGGAAACGCGGAGTGCCCGCCACGATGACCGGATGCCCAATAGTGAAGGTGTGCGCCCGGCCAAAATTGGCCCGGAAACGGTCCTCGGGAATTCGCCCGCCTTGCTTGGCGTCTGCCCGCTGGTCCTGTCTCTCATCTTGACGAGCGGCCGATTTCTCTTCCTGGTCGGCGTGCTTGTCCTTGTCTTTATCTTTGTCGGCTTGCTTTTCTGCTTTGTCTTTGTCTATCGTTTATCTATCTGTTTGTCTTCTTGCTTGTCTTGTTTGGCACTGGCTCGGCTCGCTTTTCTTCCTGCGGATGCGAATCGTCCTGTGCAAATACGGGCACGGAAATTCCCAGCAGTACAGCCAATGCGGTCGTGCTCAAAATTGTCATCAACTTCATTTGTTGTAGCCTCCATTTCGATTTGTTCACGGATGTCTTAAGTTCGAAACTTGGACAGCGCATCTCGCGGCGAATCTGCAAGCACCCTCGAAACCCGGTGTGGAGAAATTTAAGTGAGCAGCACAGCCCCATGGCCACACGGACAGGCAATGTCATTTTCTCTGCTGCCGGCGTCCTTACACGCTTGGCTGCAGTATGTGTCGCTGGCATTGCAACTACACAGAACATGTGACGCACTTCTTCGGGCCAGCTTTGCTTCATAAGCTTCCTCCATCGCCCACGCCGACTTTCGGCGCACACCTTAGTTGCAGGAATTCACTCGAAGGTAGCCTGGATGGAAGATTGAACCGCTCAGCCAGGCAGCGGCCAATTGGCCCGCATCGGGAAATCCCTGTAGAAATTGTGCATTCAGCTGGTAGACATCTGCACGAAATATGGTAGGAAGCCACGTCGCAGCGTTTCGAGCATCTAGTGTTTCGCTCGAAGGAGGAGCGCTCATGATTCATCCCCGACCCCCAATGCACCGCGAAGACTTGATGAAGCCTGACTTGCTAAGCGAGATTCTGTTAGTGGCAAGCGGGCTCATCCTTTTCGTACCGTTGCTTCTGATCCTCTTCGCGGCATGTACGCAATCGGTAGCAATGCGTTAATTGGTCACGCAGACTAGTGTGAGGCGGAAACTCCTGTCCGCCACGCCGGAGTTTTGAAAAGACACGGCGTCCCAGAGGCTGCGAAAAAACTCCGATTTTGGGGAGGCGCGCCGCTTCAGCGCAGCGATATCCAACCTCGAGAACAAATTAAGGGTTTGATCCCCAGGCTAGAGCAGCCCATCTTCATCCAGATAAACTTAGACATGGAGATTCGAATCCTGTCGGAGCAAGACGCGGAAATATTCTGGCATCTTCGACTCGAAGCCCTCGAAACCGAACCGCTGGCCTTTTCGTCATCCGCTGCCAGCGCACCGAATGACTACGCCCGCATCCATAGCTTCCCGCCTGGGTCCCGGTCATGGAGATAACTTTGTGCTCGGAGCATTTGTCGACGAACAGCTTGTCGGAATGGTGGGATTCTTTCGCTCTCCCGACGAGAAAACCAGGCACGCCGGACGCGTCTGGGGTGTGTACGTTAAACGCCAGCAACGCGGAAAAGGCGTTGGAAAAGCGCTGATGGAGGACCTCGTGCGCCGCGCCCGGCTGCAACCAGCTCTGGAACAGATAAATCTAGCTGTCGCAGACGGCCAAGCTCCCGCCAGGAAGCTCTATCTGCAACTGGGTTTCGAAATCTACGGTCGCGAGCCGCGAGCTCTAAAAGTAGGCGAGGTCTACGCCGACGAAGAGCTCATGGTTCTTACGCTTCACAATCCTGAAACCATGTAGCTGCGGACACTCCTGTCCGCCGAACGGCCGGTCAGTTTGTCGTATTTTGAAGTTCGTCATCCTGAACGCCCGCATTCTATCAACGGGCCGAAGGATCTCCCGTGCAGTGCTTCACACCTGCATCCCCCGCATCCTCAAACCCCCCACGAGCATCTACTCCCCATGGAATTTCGACAACTCGGCTACTCCGGATTAAAAGTTCCCGTCCTTAGCTTCGGCACTGGCACCTTCGGCGGTCGCGGCGAGTTTTTCAACGCCTGGGGCAACAGCGACGTTAAAGAAGCCACGCGCCTCATCGACATCTGTCTCGAAGCCGGAGTCAACTTCTTCGACACCGCCGACGTTTATTCCAAGGGCGCATCCGAAGAAATCCTCGGCAAAGCCATCGCCGGACGCCGCGCCAGCGTTCTGATTTCCACCAAAGCCACATTCAACATGGGCGAAGGCCCCAACGATCTCGGCTCCTCCCGCCATCATTTGATCGAGGCCTGCGAAGCCAGCCTGCGCCGCCTCAACACCGATTATCATCGACATCTACCACATGCACGGATTCGACGCGCAGACCCCCGTCGAAGAAACCATCAAGACTCTCGACACGCTAGTCCAGAGCGGCAAAGTCCGCTACATCGCCTGCTCCAATTTCTCCGGATGGCACCTCATGAAGTCCCTCGCGATCTCCGAAAAATACGGATGGGCCCGCTACGTTGCCCACCAAGCCTACTATTCGTTAGTGGGCCGCGATTTCGAATGGGAACTTATGCCGCTAGGCCTGGATCAAAAAGTGGCGACGATAGTTTGGAGTCCGTTAGGGTGGGGCAGGCTTACCGGAAAAATCCGCCGAGGTAAGCCGCTCCCGGAAGTGAGCCGGCTGCACAGCACCGCCGAACAAGGCCCGCCGGTTCCCAACGAATATCTTTATAAAGTCGTGGACGCGCTCGACGAAGTCGCCAAAGAAACCGAAAAAACCGTCCCGCAAATCGCCCTGAACTGGCTCCTGCAAAGGCCGACGGTAGCCAACGTAATCATCGGTGCCCGCAACGAAGAGCAACTCCGCCAGAATCTAGCAGCGGTAGGATGGAACCTGACCACCGACCAAGTAGCAAAACTGGACGCCGCCAGCGACGTAACTCCCGCCTATCCCTACTGGCACCAACGCCAATTCACCAGAAATCCCAAACCCGTGTAGCCGCGTCCGCGTGATGTGGCGCGGGCACCCTCGCCTGCGTGAACGTGGTGCGACTCTCCGAAACCTTCGCAGCACAAATCGAAAGCTCCTTCTACACTTCCTGCTTGGCCTCGCCCAGCACGACATTCACGTCCATCTTTTTCTTTCCCCGGTAAATGGTGACGCGGACGGTATCGCCGGCCCTATGGTTGTTCATGATTTGAGCCAGTTCCTGCTGATCTTCCACTTCTTTTCCATCGATGGCTACGATCAGGTCTCCGCCCACCATAATCGGAATGTTACCCAGAAAGGCGCGCTCACTCCCGCCGCGCAAACCCGTGTTGTCGGCGGCACCTCCCGGCACTACCTGCACAATCAGGAGTCCGTAATCCGAAGCAAGTCCCATTTGACTCGCCAACTCAGAGTCGATCGGAATCGTGCGCACCCCCAGCGCCGGCCGCCGCACCCGGCCGAGGGTAAGCAAATCATTGATCACAGCTTTGGCGGTATTGATGGGAATCGCAAAGCCAATGCCCGCGCTCTGGCCAACATTCGACGCAATCATCGTATTGATGCCGATCACTTCGCCATGCATATTCAGCAGCGGACCGCCAGAATTTCCTGGATTGATCGAAGCATCGGTCTGAATGGCTTCGTCAATCGTCATGCCGTCCGGCTCCTGCACTTGGCGGATCGAACTCACAATGCCTCGCGTTAGCGTGCCTGCCAGGCCAAAAGGATTGCCGATCGCATATACTTTCTGACCCACTTGCAGATTGCCCGAGTCGCCCAGCACCATCGGCGTCAGATCTGGAGCCTTGATCTGAACCACGGCCAAATCATGCGAGCGGTCGGTGCCCACAATCGTGGCCCGATATTTTTTGCGATTGTGCAGCGTAACTTCGATCTGGCGTGCATCCGCGATCACGTGGTAGTTGGTCAGGATGTGTCCCTCTTTGTCGATAATGAATCCCGAGCCCTGTCCTTCCTCCGGTACCAGCCCGTAAAAAAAGTCGAACGTGACTGCCTTCGAAGTGATGTTCACTACCGAACTTATATTTTTGCGATAGACCGAAATGTTGTTTTGTTCTTCGGCATCGAGCGAATCATTGCTGGCGGCTTCGCTGATTTCAATCTTATTGGGACGTCCCATCCAATCCGTCAGCGTGCCGTGGTTCGTACGATAAGTCGTGAAGTAGAAAAATGCGCCCGCGATAATCACGCCAAACAAAAAAGGCCGAAGCAGCTTCATAGTTCAGAAACCTTCCAAAATTATTGTATTAAATTATCGGACAGGACATGTTCAGCGCGGGCCCCAGCGCACTCAGCGGCCTTGCTCCCGAACTCTGCGATTTAATGCCTTTATCCTTTCGTCTCCGCCTCGCGCTTCAACTCCGCATACACTTGTTCCACTCGCTTCCGCGTTTCGTCGAATGATCCCGAGTTATCGATCACGTAGTCAGAAGCCTTGATCTTTTCTTCATCCGGAAACTGGGACGCCATCCGCCGCATCACCTCGCGACGCGCGGTTTCTTCGTCGACGCCCACACGGTTCGCCCAACGTCGAATCCGCTGTTCTGGATGGCAAGTTACCACCAGCAGACGATCGAAATCTTTCGCCGCACCCGCTTCCAAAATCAGTGCGGCCTCAACAATCGCAATAGCCCGCGGATTGCGTCGGCCAACTTCCGCCATCCATTCTTCCTGCCTTCGAAGCACAGCGGGATGCACAATCCGGTTCAGCTCTTGAATGCGCGAAGGTTGGTTTGTCCCAGGAGCGCCAAACGCAGCCTCCGCCAGCCGCGCGCGATTAACGGTACCATCGGGGTTGAGAATTTCGCGCCCGAAGTGCCGCACAACTTCCTGATAAACCGCTTCACCCGGCCGCATCAGTTCGTGGGAGATCGTATCGGCCTGAATCAGCTGAGCGCCGAGCGCCACAAACATTTCGCCCACCACGGATTTGCCCGAAGCAATTCCGCCAGTCAGTCCGACTTTCAGCAATCCTGCCTCATCAGAAACCTAATCACCACAGAGACAGAACACCGAACCCCAAAAGACTTTCTCTGTGTCTCGGTGGTGAAATAATCAAACCCGGGAAAGCTCCGCCACCCGGCCTCCACGACGCAGCTTCGCAGCCCGCACCGTGTTTGCCATCAACATGGCGATGGTCAGCGGCCCCACGCCTCCCGGCACTGGCGTGATCGCTCCCGCAACCTCCGCCACGTGGGGATGCACATCCCCAACCAGGGTCGATCCTCTGGCGCGAAACGTTTCCTCCCGCTTCGTATTTCCCGCGAACAGGCGATCAAACTCTGCGCGGTCCGTCACTTGATTCATTCCTACATCGATCACCGTCGCACCCGGTTTCACGAATTCGCGGGTAACCATTCCGGCCCGGCCGATCGCCGCAACCAGAATATCCCCGCGCCGGCAAACCGCAGGAAGATCGCGCGTCTTCGAATGGCAAACTGTCACTGTCGCATTTCCATTGATCAACAGCATCGCTATCGGCTTTCCCACAATGTCGCTCCGCCCCACCACGACGGCATCCTGTCCGGCGATTGGAATCTTGCTGCGTTTCAGAATCTCGATGATCCCCGCCGGGGTACAAGGCACCAGCCCGGGTCGCTGCGTAGAGAGCAATCCCACGTTCATTGGATGGAACCCGTCCACATCTTTCGCCGGGTCGACCGCCATTAAGACTTTTTTTGCGTCCACCTGCGCCGGCAATGGAAGCTGCACCAGAATTCCGTCGATCTCATCGCGCCCGTTCAGCTCAGCAATCAATTCGAGTAACTCTTCGGTCGAAGCCGTTTCTGCCGGCGTGTGTTGCTCGCTGTAAATTCCAACCTCGGCGCTGCTCTTCACTTTGCCGCGAACGTAAACCTCTGACGCGGGGTTGTGCCCAACCAAAACTACCGCCAGCCCCGGACGCATCCCCGCAGCCGTCAGTGTTGTCACCTCTGAAGCGACTTCCGCCCGAATCTCGCTGGCGATTTTGTTACCGTCCAGAATAGTCGCAGCCATCAACCCTCATTTCCGCGGTGAAGCCTTGCCCTTCCACGAAACTCCGCGCGATCTAACTTCTTATCACCGGAAACTCCGCCGTTCCGACCTTCCCCACATTCGCTTCTGCAAACTCCCGCACCCGCTCCAGCGCGGCCTGTAGGTCCCCATGAAGTCGTTCTTTCTCGGAATCATCCGCATCGGCCGGAACTGGAATCCTGGAACTCACCCGCATCAACGCTCGCGAAAACGGCTTCGGAATCATCGATCGATCCCACGTATTTAAAATCCAGGCTCTCTCGACCGCGATATGAAATACCGCCATCGGTATCCCCGTTGCACGCGCCAACACCACCGGCCCCGGCTTGGCCACATATCGCGGACCACGCGGGCCATCGATGGTGAAAGCGACTGTCCAGCCTTGCTCCAGTTCCCGGCGCATACCCAGTAGGGCGCGTACTGCTCCTCGGCTCTTCGATCCGCGTACCTTCACAAAGCCGAATTTTCGCATGATGCGCCCCATCCATTCCCCATCAAAACTGTCGCTGCTCATGACCCTGATTTGCAGGTTTCGCCAGAGATACATCGCTGGAAGGATGCAGCTATGCCAAAACGCATAAACGATCGGCCGTGTGTCTAGAGTGGGTGGCGCGTCATCTTCATACGACGCCGAAAATCGCAATGTCGGACCGATCAGCCGTACCACCAGGACTCCCGTCCACGTGATCAGCCAGAGCAGGAATCTCTGCCACAAGGTATACGGCCGAGGCTGGGTCGACGTCTCGCTCGACACCGGCGATGTGGTGGTCGCGCTCACTCCCGTATTGTACCCGCCGGGGTTGCAGAGCGGCTGAAGTCTCCCTTGCGCTAAAAGAGGTGGAATACGACTGCTAGTGTTTTCGTTTGCGGCTCGGTTTCGGTCGGGTGCGATCATTCTTGAAGACACGCGCAAAAATCTTGTCGATGTTGCGCAGTTGCCGCTTCAAGTCGAAGGCATGCTCGATTTGCTGGCGCGGTACGCGGCGCGTGATCTCTTTGTCTTTCAGCACCAGGTCATGGAAATTCAGGTCTTCCTTCCAGGCGCGCATGGCGTGTTGTTGGACCATTCGATACGCGTCTTCCCGCGAGACTCCGTGCTCCACCAGATCGAGCAGGAGCTGTCCGCTGAACACCAGACCACCGGTGCTCTCGAGGTTGCGCTGTCATGCGCTCGGGGTAGACAAACATCGTGTCGATCAGGTTGGAAGTCTTTTGCAGCATGTAATCAAGGAGGGTGGTCGAGTCGGGAATAATGACACGCTCGACTGAAGAGTGGGAAATGTCGCGCTCGTGCCAAAGCGCGACGTTTTCGAATCCAGCCTGTGCGTTCGAGCGCACGACGCGCGCCAGGCCGCTGATCTGCTCGAAGGTCACGGGATTGCGTTTGTGCGGCATGGCCGACGAGCCCTTTTGTTTCTCGCTGAAAAATTCTTCGGCTTCGCGGACTTCGGTGCGCTGCAGGTGGCGGATTTCCGTGGCGATTTTGTCCAGCGTACTGGCGATCACCGCCAGCGTGGCGAGGTAATAGGCGTGACGATCGCGCTGAATGACCTGCGAGGAAACGGCCGCCGCTTTCAATCCCAGGCGGGCACAAATCTTTTCTTCGAGCTCGGGGCTGAGGTGGGCCAAGGTTCCTACGGCGCCAGAAAACTTTCCTACGCGCATGTCTTCGGAGGCACGCTGAAAGCGCTCGATGTTGCGTTGCGTCTCGGAATACCAGTTGGCCAGTTTGAAGCCGAACGTAATCGGCTCGGCGTGTATGCCGTGGGTGCGGCCGACCATGGGCGTGTCCTTGAACTCCCAGGCGCGGCGCTTCAGGACTTCTGAGAGCCGTTCGAGATCAGTGGCGATAATGGAAGATGCTTGTCCGATCAGCAAAGCCTGTGCGGTGTCGACCACGTCGTTGGAAGTGAGGCCGTAGTGAAACCAGCGAGCCTCGGGGCCGACAATCTCGGCCACCGCGGTGGTGAACGCGATTACGTCGTGACGCACTTCGGCTTCGATTTCGTGAATGCGTTGCAAATCGAAGTTGGCGCGTTTGCGGATCGCCTTGGCGGCATCTTTCGGGACCATGCCCGCTTCAGCCAGCGTCTCAGTCGCAGCGACTTCCACAGTCAGCCAGGTGCGGAAGCGGTTTTCATCACTCCAGATGCGGCCCATGTCAGGGCGGGTATAGCGTGGGATCACGGCGGCATCACCTCTCGGTTTCGTAGGTCCGGCCGGGCGGGGACGCCCGGCCTCCATCGTTGGTTATTGGCAAAAACTTAAGGACTAGGGATTCTAAACGGTGGGGAACCTTGGTGGCCAGCGGCGGTGATCGAACCGGCAAATTTGCCTCGGGGGCGGTACGAAGTCGTCCATCTTTTGCAGCTAGCTTCATGTTTTTATATGTATCGTGTTACGATATAACGTAAATTGGAATTGGCTCTTGATACGATATAATTCGCCTCCATGGAAAAGTCACTGACGTTGGTTGATTATCAGTCACTGGCGGAGTTGCGCTACGAAATCCGCCGTTTTCTTCACTTCAGCGAACAAGCTGCCCGGGAAGCCGGCCTGGAGCCTCGTCAGCACCAGTTGATGCTGACCTTGAAGGGTCTGCCCGTGGGGACGCGGCCCCGGATCGGCGAACTCGCGGAGCGGCTGCAGATTCAGCATCACAGCACGGTCGAACTGGTGAACCGGCTGGCCGCGGGCGGTTACGTGAAACGTCATCGCGCCGGCGAGGATCGTCGCGAGGTGCTGCTTTCCCTGACTCCAAAGGGCGAGAAGATTTTGCGCGACCTCTCGCTCCATCACAAGGCCGAGCTACGCATGCGGGGACCAGCGTTGGTCTCTGCTCTCAAACGCGCCATGCAAACCGGTAACGGCGCAGATGCGACGCGGCCCAAGCGTCGTCAAACAGCGGGAGAAAAGAATAACAATGCCAGAAACGGCAGCAATAACGCAGGTTTACCCTCCGGCCACGATTGCGGCGACCGGAGGGCAAGTTGGAGATATAAGAATCGCGGAGCCGGCGCAGTTCCGCATGGTGCTGATGTCGTTTCTTGCGGGAGGGATCGGGCTGCTTGCGGGTTTAATCGCATTTGTCCTGTACAAGTTGATTGGCCTGTTCACCAATATTTTCTTTTACCATCGCTTCGCTCGCTGAATTCCTCAGCGCACGACATAACCAGCTTGGCTTGTGGGTGATTCCGATCCCGGTGATTGGCGGAATCATCGTCGGCTTCATGGCGAAGTACGGAAGCTCGAAGATTAAAGGGCATGGCATTCCCGAGGCGATGGAAGCGGTGATGGTGAATCGCAGCCGTATCGAGCCGCGGGTTGCGATCCTGAAGCCTCTTTCGGCTGCCATTGCGATCGGTACCGGTGGCCCTTTTGGAGCCGAGGGACCGATTATTCAAACTGGGGGCGCGGTCGGTTCGCTGGTCGGACAGGCCTTCCACACTACGGCCTCAGAACGCAAAGTACTGCTGGCGTGCGGCGCGGCCGCGGGAATGTCCGCGACTTTCAACACTCCGATCGCGGGAGTGATCCTGGCCATCGAGTTGCTCCTCTTCGAATTCAAAGCGCGATCGTTTATTCCTCTGGTGATCGCGAGCACGCTTGCCACCGCTGTCCACATGCAGTTGTTGGGAGCGGGTCCGATGTTCAAAGTCACGCCCATGGATTTTGGCATTCCTCACGCCCTGCCGTTTTATCTGGTGCTCGGGGTGGTCTGCGGATTGGCTGCTGTCGGCTTCAGCAAGTTGCTCTATTGGACCGAGGATCAGTTCGAAAAACTGCCGGTGGATGAACTCTGGTGGCCGGCGATTGGGGCTCTGGGCCTCGGCATCATTGGCTATTTCGTGCCCCGCGTTCTGGGCGTGGGCTATGACACGATCGGTGACATTCTGAATGCGAACCTGGCCTGGAAACTGTTGCTGGTGGTGATGGTGGCGAAGGCGGTGGCGCTGGTCATCTCGCTGGGATCAGGCACATCGGGTGGGCTGCTTGCGCCCATGTTTATGTCGAGCGCGGCCATGGGCGGAGTGTTTGCCATGGGCGTGGACCGAATCCTTCCTGCGGCGAACCTGTCGGCGGGAGCGTTTGCGCTGGTCGCGATGGGCGCGGTTTTCGGGGCGGCATCCCGGGCTACGTTCTCATTCATTATTTTCGCTTTCGAAATCACGCGAGATTACAACTCGGTGCTGCCGTTGATGCTGGTGAGCGTGATCGCCGACGGCATCGCGATGTGGCTCATGCCGCGGGCTTCCATCATGACGGAGAAGTTGGCGCGGCGCGGGCTGCACATCCATCAAGACTACGAAGCCGACGTAATGCAGCAGGTCCGAGTCTCCGAGACCATGGATCCGGACGCGCCCACGCTTCCCGCCAGCATGACAGTCAACGAATTGTCGGACTCGATCTCGCGGCGCGATCCTGCAGTCGGTCGACACCAGGGAATGTTCGTCCTTGACGCCGACGGCAAGCTGGCCGGCGTGATCACTCGTAGTGATGTCATGCGTGCTCTCGACGCGGACCCGAGCGGGGCTTTGACGGTGCTCGACGCCGGCACGCGCGCGGTTATCGTCACTTATCCCGATGAGATGTTGCACGACGCTTCTTCCAAGATGCTGCGCAACAACATCGGCCGTCTGGCAGTCGTCGACCGTAAGGATGCTCGGAAGGTAGTGGGTTATCTGGGTCGGCCCGGGATTATGGCTGCGCGCTTGCGCCGTCTGGACGAAGAGCATGTTCGGGAGCCAGGCTGGATCAAGAGGTTCTAGCCAGTTCTAGTGACGCATTGGAACTGCGCGAGATCCTTCACCGGCTACGCCGGTTCAGGATGACTTCTTTTAAGAAGGTATTTTTATTTGGGCTGTCGACGTGTCACTTGACGTCATCCTGAGCGGCCGTCAGGCCACGAAGGATCTCGCGCGGATCGGCAGGAGTGCGGTCAGCGGGTTTGTGCAGGTCTTCCCAATCGGCCGCTAGGTCATGCCAGTGGGGATTCTTGCTCTCGATCAATTCGATCTTCTTATTGCGAACCCACCCTTTTATTTCTTTCTCGCGCTGGATTGCGTCGCCTGGGTAACTAAATGTTTCGCAGTAAACCAGGCGTGTCAGGTTGTAACGACTCGTGAAGCCGGGGGTGAGTTTGTGTTTGTGCTCGTGTACGCGGCGTGGCAGGTCGCCGGTAATTCCCGTGTACAAAACGTGGGAGCGCTGGTTGTTCGTCATGATGTAGACGTAAAAGTGTTTTGGTTTCCGCACAGAGTTTGGCCACTACGCGCGAGATCCTTCACTGGCTCCCGCCAGTTCAGGATGACGTCTTTTTAAGAACTAAGAAAGCCTAGTCGTTGGAGGTTTTTACGTCAGTGATCGGTGGACACTGGTACGTTGATCACCTGTGATTTTTGTTCCGCGGAATCTACCTTGGCTGCCTCGATCAGCGGTTTCAGAGCGCGGACCGAAACACCCAGCGTGCCACCGGAGAAGCCGTCGATATAGGCGGCATTGACGCCGATCACTTCACCTTGCGAGTTGAATACCGGACCGCCGCTGCCGCCGTGGGCGGTGGGGGCGTCATAGATGAGTTTGTCGCCGACCACGTCTCCTAAATGTCCGCAGGTCGAGGATGGCCGGATTAACGACAGCGCTGCCAGTTCGTTAGCGGCTCCCTGATCGTCACGACGATATGCCAGGCGCTCGTACACGGCGGGCGGCGATTTCGCCACCATGCCCAGCACTCCCATGGGATATCCCACTACCGCAACCAGTTCTCCCGGGTTCGGAATATCGGCGGCCAGCGGCAGAGGTCGAATCTCATGCACAGCCTTCGCATCCTCGACATGAAGAGGGGAGATGCGAAGAACGGCCAAGTCTCCCTGCGCAGACAGGACAGCTGGAGTGATGTTGACCGGCGTGGGCAATCCGGGAAAGAAAGCCAGTAGCTTTTCGAGACGCGGCGTAGCGCCTCTGCGAATCAACGCCGCCGACTCTGAGTCTTCGTACCAGGGCTCAGCCACGTGACGATTGGTCGCCAGCAGGCCGTCGGAAACCACGAAGCCGGTGCCGGAAATGCGCGCGCGAAACTCCGGCTGGCGGCCAGGGAATCCCACACGATACACACCGTAGATAAAGCAGATGGAATTGCGATAACGATGCAGGACCAGCGCCGGCATAGCTTGCTCTTGCTCGAGCTGTTGCACTTCGTGTCCCAGTTGCAGCACCTGGCGCTGCAGGTCGTCTTTCTGGAGTTCGTTTTTCTGAGAATCAGTCTTCTGAAGAACCGCCTTCTCGATATTTCGCGGGTGCGCGGCCGGCGAATAGCGGAGCATCAGAATCAGGCCAACCAGCAGGCAGACTCCCAGCACGGCTTCGAGCATCCTTTGCCAGATTGTACAGACGCGCTCTTCGCGAATTTGTGAATCGATTTCGGCCATGAGCCCCTTTTGCACGATTGTTGCGGCGAGTTGGAGGGGAGAATCTTGCGCCAGTTTTGCCGGATGTGTGAGGTCTATTGTGCGCTCAGCGCTGTGCGGTTCCTACGGTACGGAGGGCGATGTACAACTGGAGCAGAGCGAAAAGGCCTGCCTGAAAGGACTTAGCGCGCAGCGCGGGAAGAGAACGGTGTTTCGGAACCTCTCTGGCAGTTGGACTTCTGATTTTCCTAGTCCGCCGGAGGCCCGACAACGACTGAGGCGCCAAGCCCGACAACTTCTTAGTCTTACGGAGGGGTAAGTCAGATTGAAACAGAGGTAAGGACGAAGCGTTTCAGACTACGCGAAGATATCCAGGGAGGTTGCTCCTGGATACAAATCCCGAGCCCAAGCCTGTCGACTCGTGGCGAGCGCATCCTCGGCGGATTCGCGCGGGACAATGGTTCCGACGATTGCTAGGCTGGCTTTCGGTTCCGGGTCGGGATTGGAGCTCCAGAGTAGACGCCGCGGCGATTGCCTTCGCGCGGATAATCCCGGTCGCAATCGATCGAGGTCGGCGATGAGATCTGTCAGCATGCCGTATCCGCCCGTGCTCATGCGCATGAACTCAACTGAGATTCCGGAACGGTCACGAACCGCCTTTACGTGGGCCATAGCGCGGAAGAACCAGGAGTTCACTTTCACCAGGATCTCAGCCTGGGTGCCAAGGTCGAATGGAAAAGTTGTTTCGATGTTTTCAATGCAACACCCACCCAAGCCCAGATTGCGGATCCTGCCGCTAAGCAACCTTCCGTTCAACGGGAAGCTTGCGATTTGGGCGTGACCGCTGCAGGAATAACGCGGAATGCGGCGACGGTCTACGCCTAAGGCAAGGGATTGTGTGGGTGCTTGTTGCTGGGACATCGATGCACTCAATGGTATGGCCTCTGACGCGCCTCGCCAATGGCTGGAAAGTACCCAACTTTCGAAACCGAAGTAACTGGTTTTTTCTGAGCGGCTGCGATCGCTAGGGTTCTGTGACTCCCAACCGCTTGGCCATCTCTTCGTAGAGGAAGCCTTCGCCTTGCCGGTATGGCTGCACCCATTCGCCGTCGATTACGAATTGCGGGATGGCACGCTTGCCCGTGTGTTTCACCACTTCCTCGGCTGCTCCGGGCGTGTTTTCGATATCGATGTCCTGAAACGCGATGTTGTGCTCCTTGCAGAAAGCGCTTGGCTATCGCGACAGTCGGGGCACCAGAAGGCGGAATAAACGGTTACTTGCATGGTCACATCTAGATGCTGGCATCGGGCCGAAAGTCGCACTGACGCTTTCTGCTGCCCGGACGAAGGCGTCCGGAGCTACATCGTGCCTCGAATTATTCGATCTTCGCTATCCCCGGCGCGACATTCGGGAACTTCGCGATGACTGCGGGATCGTGTCCGGGAATGATGAGGCCGGGACTGGTTGCGATTTGTTTCATGCGATCCTGCGCCCGCAGGTTTGACGCGGCATCGAGGGTTTCTGCGATGGGCACGTGCTTCTCAAGATTCTCGTAGAGATACATGTTGTCACTGGCCAGCACGACAGTTCCTGCGCGGTGCTGACGCCGACATATTGCGAAGCATAAGTATGGCGGCCGCCGGTGTAGCAGGTGATGCCGGGAAGGATTTCCTGGGCGTCGCCATTGACCATGCCGACGCGTCCCTGCGTATTCAGTTTCACTAGCGTCAGCACATCGTCAGCATCGATTCCTCCATGGGTGTCCTTCGACTGCCATGCTTCTCCGGCGTAGTACTGCAGCTCGTCCTTCTGAATCCAGATGCGGGCATTGGGAAACAGGTCCATGCCGTCGGCGTGGTCCCAGTGCATGTGGCTGATGATGACGTCGGTGATGTCTTCGGGCTTGAGGCCGAGCGGTTTTAGCGCGTCGGAGGGCTTAATGAAATCGTTGACATGCCAATCCTTGAAGAAGCGGTCGTGATAGAAACCGGAGTCGAGAAGGATGTTGCGGCCGTTGCCGCGGATGAGCCAGATCATCATGGCGATATCGATTTTGCGCGCGGGGTCGACGCCGGGTACCAGTTCGGAAACCGGGAACCCGGGCAGTGTGGCGTAACGGATGGCGTAGATCTCGTACTGTGGTTTCGATTGGGCGGCTAGGGGAGCGATCAAGAGCGATGCAATGATGAAGGACAGCAAAATTCGGTTGAAGCTCATGAGAAGCTCCTTAGAGTGTGAAGAGAACAGTTATTTTCGCACAGAGATCGCTTATGTAATGACACCTCCGATGAGTGAGGTCGAGAGTAGGCAGATTCTGCCTGGCGGGATCGGGGCTTGCCCGAACTTGGTCGTCAGACGTATTCCTCGACCATTTACAGATCTCGACTGGCCCTGATACGAGCGTGACGCTCGCGCCTATTCTGATAGATCGACGCAGCCTGCACGAAGGGCCGTATCCCGCGCTCTTCGGCTGTAGCCTTGCTCGGAGAATTATCGAGAATAGAGCCGCACTGCCAAACTAAAGTTTGTAGTCGCCTTGCCGATCTATTCAATGAGTCGAATGCAGAGGCGCGGACCCGTGCCGCCCACGTAAAAGGAGATTCTTATGTCAGTTTCAGGTATTTCCAGCAGCAGTCTTTTTGATCTACTTGAGTCTGCCAGCGCGCAGAACCCGAAACAGCAGGTGCAGCAGGAGATCCAGCAGTTGGGGAAAGACTTGTCGGCGGGGAACCTTTCCGCCGCGCAGGCCGATTTTGCCACCTTGCAGAAAAATGATCCGCAAGCCAGCAGCGCAACCTCATCAACCAGCAACAATCCCATTGCCCAAGCTTTTCAGCAGTTGGCCTCGGATCTGCAATCGGGAAATCTTTCGGGAGCACAGCAGGATTTTTCGACCATCCAGCAGGATATCCAGAGCCAGGGAGGCGGGCACCATCACCATAGCCACGCGCAGGATTCCAGCGCGACGCAGCAAAATCCCCTTGCCCAATTGTTCAGCGAATTAGGCCAGGCGTTGCAATCCGGCAACCTGTCTGCCGCCCAGCAGGCTTACACCACGCTGCAGCAGGATTTCCAGTCGACCTCGAGCAGCAGCGCTCCGGCTAATTCATCGACAGCTTAAACAGCTGCGAACCCGGAATCGGCTCAGCCGAGAATCTGTCAACCCGCGCAAGATCCTTCGCGGTCTAAACGGACACTCAGGATGACGTCAAGCAAATAGATCAAACTTTTAGAATAAAGACGTCATCCTGAACCACCGCAAGAAATAAAGACGTCATCCTGAACCGGCAGCAGCCGGTGAAGGATCTAGCGCGCAGTGCTCACACTTCACGGGACGCCAAGAGATTCCTCACACCCCTCGCAGTTCATGCAGCGTGCGTTCGTTCACCACATTTCCCGTGTTCAGTGTGGAAGCCGGCTCAAACAGCACCACCCAGCATTCCTGCTCAGCCACGGGACGATGCTCGACTCCCCTCGGAACCACGATGAACTCTCCTTCTTCCAACCAGATCTGGCGGTCGCGAAACTCCATCCGAAAACGGCCCTTGGCCACCAGAAACATTTCGTCTTCATGCTCGTGATGATGCCAGACGAACTCCCCGGTGAATTTACCCAGCTTCACCATTTGACCGTTCAGCTCAGCGGCAATGTGCGGTTTCCAGGATTCCTTAATATGGGCAAACTTTTCGGCAATATTTACTTTTTCCATGCTTTTCCCCTTGGCAACTCTGTCCAACGATTGAAGTCACAGACGCAACGGTTTATAGATGCACGATCCGCAGGTTAGCTTCACCGGGACACGCCTGGCCAACATTCCAATCCTGACATTCTCGGAAAAAGGCTCCAGTCGCGGCTGGAAAAATATAAGTGCCTCGTGCTTGAGGGTCCTGAGCAAGCTACGTCGCTTTAGATAATGAAGGATATTCCGTTTCACCTTCAGAACTGGTTGGAATCAACTGTACACATTTCTAGGGGAACTTCTATGGACCGCATTAAATCGTGGCTCTCGGCCTGCCTGCTGGCCATTCTGTGCATTGTTACTGGATCAGCTTAGCGGCTGCCGGCCGCTTCTAGCCCCGTGGTGCCGCCGGTCACAAAATTCAGCGGCATCCTGACCGACGGCCATGACAAACCCCAAACCGCGTTAGTTGCACGTAGGCTACTTCTTTGGAAACTTCCGGGAACCCCGGGCCGTACATAACATTTGTGCAGCCGCGGATAACGAACTTTACGCTGCCTCGTCTAACCGGTAACTGATTCATATTAACGAACGGGAGCATGTATATGATTTCGGCAAAAGCAAGCTACTGGTTGGCGGTAGGCGTACTGGCTATGTTCCTCAGCAATCATTTCGCAGGGCACTATGAAAGTGAAGTTCGATGCCTCGCCAGCCGGTCATTGCTGGTAGTCGAGCAGATCTCCAGCCAAACCACCCGCGTTGATGGCCACAGCCGAAATGATGCTTGCAGGTGGCCAGACCCACTTCGTTCGCACGCAGAACGCGATGGCTTGCGTTGAGACTCGCCTGGCCTCAGTGCAGACCATGCTCGCGAGCCACGAGGCTGCCCTGGCCAAGGTTCAAGCCGAGCGCGACCAACTGATGGACCTGCAACAACTACGAGGCACGATAGTGTGTCCGCGTCAGAATCTGAGGATGGCCATGCCTCAGTTGCATGGTGATGGAACGATCTAGCATCGGCTCCAGAACTCGTGCCGAGAATACCTGAATTTTTCCGCTTTCTTTTTCTGCGCCCGAAAGTCAAAATCGAACGTCCAATCTTTTGACTGGAGGACTTCATGCAGGAAACTCCGCAGCAGTACATCCAACGTATTCTCGGCTTCATCGATGGCAAAGACCCGTTGCAGGTCCAGCGCGACACCCCGAAGAAGCTTCAAAAGCTGATTAAGCCGCTAAGCAAGAAACAACTGACGCAAAGGCCAGAGCCGGGAAAATGGTCGATCGCGGAAATTCTCGCTCACCTGGCCGACGCAGAGCTGGTCGGCGGATGGCGCATGCGTCTGATTCTGGCCAACAACGGCGTATCCCTGCAGCCTTTCGATCAGGACGTCTGGGCCGAGACCTTTGCCTATGCGAAACGCGATCCCGCGGCCTCTCTCGAAACCTTCCGCGTCCTGCGGGAGAACAATCTGGCCATGCTGAAGGCGCTGCCCAAGAATCTGTGGGAGAACCACGGCATGCATCAGGAGCGCGGCAAAGAGACCATCACTCACATCGTCCGCATGTTCGCCGGCCACGACCTCAACCATCTGGGACAGGTAGAGCAGATCGCGAAGGGCAGCCGAAGCAAGCGGGCCGCGTGATCTTAAACCGGAGTCGAGAGAGCCTACACTCCCTCCTCCCCGCGCAGCAAATGCCAAGCCTCCCGATACCGCGCATACTTGTGCCGCTTGCTCCCCGGCGTGAAATGCAGCGTACAATTCGTCCCCCCGATCAACGCATACGGAATGATGTACCACGTATCAATCGGAACCAGATAAATCGCAAAAAAGTCCACCACCCCACTCGGATACCGCTCGCGATGCGCCCCCATCACATTCAAGCTGTAACCCTCCCCGCGCCGCTTATAAACGGTGGACTTCACCTGCACCCGCAGAATCCGCCCCTCCCGTCCCGGAGCCACCCACTCCACCCCAACGTCGTAACTCGCCGAGTCCCCATAAGGCTTCGACACCCGCAATCCGAGCCCCGCCGCCCGCGCCATAAAACAAAGCTCCGCCCACTCGCCCTGCTGCTTGTAAGTTCCCCACCCGTGCCCTGGTTTCTGAGTCATAAATCCCTTCAATTGTTGTCAGCGTGAGATTTGCCGCAAAAAGAAAGCGCAGCCAAAAGGCCGCGCCATGTCTCGTCGAAACTGTCTATGTGGAGCGGGCGCCCTCGCCCGCTGCCGTTGATCTTGATCCAAAAAAAACGCCGTCATCCTAAGCCCGGCGCTTGAGAAAGAAAGAAATGCCGTCATCCTGAGCCGGCGTTTTTTTGCCGAGCGAAGGATCCGAGCGTGCTGCGCGCTGCGCCGCCGAGGCGCAATAACGCGCGTTCTAGCACGCTTCCAAATTGCTCTTAGTTCGTCGTGAAATTACTGCGAGGTCGGCCAGCAACTACCCACTACTTCTATGATAGCCAATTGCATAGAATAAATACGCCAACTTTGCAAAAATATATTCGCTTTATGCACAACAACTTGCGGGGAATTGGACTCCCAAAGGGGCTTGACAAGATTTCCGCAAAAACCCGTTTTTGCACCAATTAAGGTGCAAACGGGTCGAAGAGGCCACACAACCCCAAGTCTGTCTTCCAACAACAAATCTGTCATCCCGAGCGAAGTCGAGGGACCGTGCGTTCATCTCCAAGCGGGGTGCCCCACCCTTTTTTCGCGTTCTGTGCGAAAAAGGGTGGGCCGCGAGACGACCGTAAAGCCCGATCCGTGGGAAGGGCACGACTTCAGTCGTGCCATAAAAACCAGAAAAAAGATTCAGGCACCGCCAACCCGCCCGACCGGACAAGAAACAAAAAGAAGATCGCCCGCTCACCCTCTTCCAATCCTCCGCCGCCCTGTGAATCATCTCCCAAGGGATGGAATCATTCTCAATCTTGACGTTGCCGTAGGCAAAGCTGCGCCGCTGCCGTTCAGCCTGCTCCGGCGTCATCCGTATCGTTCTCGCCATTTCGATCAATCCGTCCAATTCTTCCGACACGGGCGTCCCTCGCTGAAACGACCTACTACAGCCAAGTCCAAAGTTTGAAGAGGATCACACCGGAAGGGCACGACTTCAGTCTTAACGCAAGCGGGAAGAAAAGAGCTGGCGTCGCGGCCCCAAACAGCGCATCATAACAATTGACCGGTTCGTCTTAGTGAACGTCGGCTCCATGCCGTTGACTCGTCGCGCAAGCGGCGCGAGTCTTAGCTAAGCGGGCTGGCTTTTTTGTCTGATGGATTCGCTTTCCGATCGCGGTTCGTGGGAGGGCACGACTTCAGTCGTGCCATAAAAACCAAAGAAGACCCACGCACCGCCAACCCACGGGACGCAGATCAGAATCACCAGGCTCCAGCCCCAAAGGGGCGACAGACCACAGCCCAGGACGTAAGTCCTGGGTCAGGGCGAAAAAAGATTCAGGCACCGCAAACCCGCCCGCCCGGACAAAATGCAGATCGCCCGCTCACCTCTCTTCCAATCCCTCCGCCGCCCTGTGAATCATCTCCCAAGTGATGGAATCATTCTCAATCTTGACGTTGCCGTAGGCAAAGCTGCGCCGCTGCCGCTCAGCCTGCTCCGACGTCATCCGTATCGCTCTCGCCACTTCGATCAACTCGTCCAATTCTTCCGACACGGGCGTCCCTCGCTGAAACGACCTATTGACATCCGATCCAAGCTTCGAATTCGACCACAGCGGGACGGCAAGACTGTCAGTCGTCCTGCCCAATAAAAAAGATTCAGGCCTCTACCTTGTAGATCGAGGTAAAAGGTTCGCACCGGTCAGCAAAGAAACGGTCACGAACATAGGGCAGGGCGTGCCTAGCTTCACTGTAGCCCAGACCCTGGAGCTCGGCAATCTGTTTGGCCCCGTCCAGACGGAAGCGTCTCGTCGCAACGGGAGGATCTATCCTCATCACTTTGTCCGTTCCCCTGTCTCTGCCCGTTAGATGACGCGCCATCCCGAGCGCAGAACGCGACTGTCCACGCATCGCAGCGAAGATTCCACGCCTGAGCCAGAACAGCCCACTGTGCCCCCTTTGCTTGAAGTCAAGAGTCTCCTCCGTGCATCCAAGACTTAGAACGTCGAGGTCCTCAAAGGGCTGCCGCAGAAGGGTCATCGCTTCCACAACTGCCAGGCTCACCGGATTGTTTGCCCACACGCCACCGTCGACGAGCGCAATGTGCTTCGCCGAATCGTAGGCAGGGAAGAACGTCGGAGCCGCTGCAGTTGCCATGGCTACCTCGACCGCTTCCACCTTGTAGTCCATCATCAGGCGACTGCTATGCGCGGTCTTAAAGATGTGAATGTCAGCTTTGTTCGCGTCAAATGAAGGAATCAACAAGCGCACTCGGGAGTCGCTCAGCGTCTTGGTGCCAAACACCCGTTTCAGTGCAGCTCGAAGGGGGCCTGGATCGTATCTTTCCAGGCCAAGCAAAAGGCGCAGCGTCGGCTTTTGACCATCCGGAAAAACGTCCGGGCCCAGGCCAACAAAGAAGCTTGCCATGTCTCGCGCGCTGAGCCCGAGCCCCAAGCCGAGGGCGATAATTCCACCTGCGGAGGTGCCCGCGATGAGGTCAAAACAGTGCGCGACTGACGCCAAGCCCACTGCGTTCTCTATCTCCGCTAAAAAACTGGCCGGGAATACCCCTTTAATGCCCCCGCCGTCAATCGAGAGGATCCTGAATCGGCTCATTTCTTCCCCGCGGTCGGCTCATGTCCCCCGCCAAGCCACTCACCGGTCATTAGCCACGCCTCATAGAAGAATAGCCAAAACGAGATCCATGGGAGGATGAATTCGGAAATCCGAAGGTCAGGTCGCCAGTCGGTCGACAGGTGGAGGCAGAGATCGTCTCCCTCGAATACGTGCGGGAGCTTAGTGCACCCGGGGGCCAGCCGCAAATGTGGTCGCAGCACTTGAACCCTCGGGCGCGATGGGACCCTGTACTCGAGTCCCGATGGTGTATTTGTCGCTCGTCAGGGATGGTTGGAGCACTCCGGAGCATCGGAGTTCATTCCGCGCCGTAATAACGTGGAATCCCGGGAAAGCCAACTTCAGGAAATATGCCTGCTCCGCTGGCGTGAGCGGCCTTTGCCGAACGTGATTACTCTTCCCCATAAAAGGTGTTCGGCCTCGCCGGTATCACGCCCGCAGCAACAGATGTGATGATGCCGGTCCCAGTCACACCTAACTTGCGAGCAACCCTAGACTCTTGCAGGTGTGTAGCGCGCTTTCTCAGGACCATCGTCACCTGCTCTCCGAACAATCCTCTTAGGTCTGCATTGACGTTTCCACCCTGCTGGACGAGTTGGGACCAACGCCGCTTGAAGTCACGTATGCCCGTCTCGAAGGCCTCGTAGGCATCGGGGTCATCCCATCGCTCGCTAAGATCCTCCGAAATATTTGAGGGATTCACCACCTTCAAGCGCCGCTCCCCGGCGCGTCGTGAAGCGTCAACGAAACCTACAATTCCCCCCAATACCGACGTCAATGCTTGCGAAACGGACGGCTCGCCCCGATAGGCGTGCGCGGCCAGGGTTGTGAGCAAAATTGAGATCGGCTGCAGCATTGGGTCCACATCAGCATAAAAGAGATCACGCCACCTCTTGATCAGCTGGACAACTAACTGAAGTCTGCTCTTCTCGGCCACGGCTTGCTGTGGCGGAATCGGAGCGGCCTTGTCGAGGACGCGCTCAACGAGCAAAATTCGGCTTCTTTTCTTGAACCATTCGACATAACCAAGTGGGTTGCTATCGGTCCATCCCCTCACCGTGCGGTCCGGAACCTTGACGCAAGTACCCCCACCCGCGACGTTGTTACACGCCGGAAGGATATCCATGTAAAACGCGTCTGCGTACTCGATGCGCACGCAGCGATTCTTCAGCGACGTCATAGGCCGATAAGTAGCGTTTTGACGCAAGAATCCGTAGAGCAGTCGAATCAACTCCATGGGCTCGACGGTGCGATGATCCTGCGAAAGGTGGAGGACGAAGTCGAGATCATGAGGCCCCTCGATTGGTATCACCGTAGTACCGAGTGCCATTGACCCTTGGGGATAAATGTCAGGTTGGAAATCCCTAAACGGACTGCCTTCGCTTTCCAACAACTTATTGAGGGTCTCGTACCTCTGGACGGCCAAGTCATGTCGAGCAGAGCTGAGTTGGAACTCCTCGCAGATTTCGAACAGCAATTCGTCTAGCCCAGCAGCAGAATTCTGGGGAACGGAGTAAGTAGGTGCAACGGCCATTGCATTCCTCGCTATAGGGATTGCTACACGCTGGCGGGAGTACGGCTGGAGCCTGGGGCAGTCGCTAACTGGCGTCAGTGGTCAACAAATCCAGATTAAAAAACTACTTCCACAACTTATCATACCACCACGCGCATCGGCATGCAAGCCCACCCCATATTTAGGAACAGCAGTTCCATATGTCGGGCCTGTATCAAGTCACCCACAACAGATAGGGTTACGAGCACCCACTGGTCGAGCCACATTCAGCGCAGCGGTAACAAGATCCATTCCGCGTCATAATCGCGCCGCAAAAACTGCATGTCGGGGCATCGCCGAGGTCCACTATTCCGGCGAGGGCGTCGGCGGCGTGGTGGCTTCCGGCGGCAGTGGCGGGCGAGGGCGCCCGCCCCACACTCCCGCTTCCACTTACTTCCGTCGAGCCGTTGATGTCTCCTACTGTTTCGGCTGTCGGCGGCGTGGCTGGCCGCAGGCGCAGATTCTCGAACAGCATTTGCTGCTGGCCGGTGGAGAAGCGCAGATCGAGCCAGCGGAAGATGTAATCCATGATCGACTTGGCGAAGCCGATGTCGGGATTGCCGCTCCAGCCGCTGGGCTCGAAGCGGGTGTGGGCAAACTTCTCGCACAGCAGTTTCAGCGGCACGCCGTGTTGCAGAGCGATGGAGACGGCGCAGGAGAAGCTGTCCATGAGGCCGCTGACCGTCGATCCCTCTTTGGCCATGGTGATGAAGATCTCGCCGACGCTTATCGTCGGGATAAAGTCCGACGGTGATATAGCCCTCGTGTCCGCCCACATTGAATTTGTGGGTGATCGATCGTCGCTCCGCCTGCAGCTTGTGCCGAACCGCGTCCGGAGGCCCGTTGAGATTTTCTTCTTCATGCGGCGCGGATACCGTGCAGCCGCATCGCCCTTCTTCGAAAGCGCAGTCGAACTGCCGGCCGCGCTGAGCGGCTGCGACTTCTTGCATCCGTCGCGATAGACGGCGACCGCCTTGAGCCCCAGCTTCCACGCCTGCAGATAAGCTTCCATGATGTCTTCGACGGAAGCGCTCTCCGGCAAGTTCACCGTCTTGGAAATCGCTCCTGAGATGAACGGCTGCGTAGCCGCCATCATCCGCAGATGGCCCATGTATGCGATCGACCGAGTCCCCTTAGCCGGCTTGAACGAACAATCAAACACCGCAAGATGCGCATCCTGAATGTGAGGCGCGCCCTCGATGGTTCCCGTCGCATCGATGTAGCTGACAATCTTGTCCGCCTCATCATGCGAATACCCCAGCTTGAACAAAGCCGTAGGCACAGTGTTGTTAACGATCTTAATCATCCCTCCCCCCACCAGCTTCTTGAACTTGACCAAGGCAAGATCAGGTTCTATTCCAGTTGTCGTCGCAATCCATCATGAAGCCTATTGTGCCTGTGGGGGCTAGGACTGTTACCTGGGAGTTTCTGTAGCCGTGCTTTTCGCCTTGGGCGAGGGCTTCGTCCCAGGCTTGTTTGCTGGCTTCGTAGAGTGGAGCGGGAATGTTGTTTTTGTTTATGTTGTTGACCGAGGCGCGGTGCATTCGGATTACGTCGAGGAATGGTTCGCGGTTGATGTACCAGCCGGGGCAGGCTCCTCCGGGCATTACGTTTGAGCCGAGGTTGGTTTCGGCCAGGCCTTTTTTTGTAGGCTCCGTTGCTGGCACCAAGGGCGGGCATTGCTCTGCAATTCTTGAGGATTGCAGATACGCTTGGCCGCACATGATTGCGGTTACGCAGGCGGCGTAGTCGCGTCCGGCGTCGGAGTCGTAGGGCAGGCCGGCGGCCATCAGCAGCGCGCCTAGATTTGCGTAGCCTAATCCCAACGGGCGGTAGTCGTGGGAATTCTTGCCGATCATTTCTGTGGGGTAGCCGGCGTTGTCTACGAGAATTTCTTGCGCGGTGATTAGCACGTCTACGGCGTGGCGATAGGCTTCCACATCGAAGGTTCCGTTGGGCGCGAACTTCAGCAAGTTCAGACTCGCGAGGTTGCAGGCTGAATCGTCTAAGAACATGTATTCGGAGCACGGGTTGCTGGCGTTGATCCGATTCGTGTTCTTCGAAGTGTGCCAGCGGTTGACTGTGGTATCGAATTGCATGCCGGGATCGCCGCAGCGCCAGGTGGCGTCGGAGATCTTGTAGAGCAGATCTTTGGCTTTGAAGGTGTGCAACGGACGGCCGTCTTTTACGGCTTTGGTGCTGAAGTCGGTGTCGCGGAGGACGGCGTACATGAAGTCATCGGTCACGCGGACGGAGTTGTTGGCGTTCTGGAAAAAGATGGACGAGTAGGCTTCGGAGTCGGGTGAGGAGCCGTCGTAGCCGGCGGCGACCAGCGCGTGGGCCTTGGCTTCTTCTTTCGATTTGCACTCGATGAAGTCGATGATGTCGGGATGGTCGATGTTGAGGATGACCATCTTCGCGGCACGGCGAGTCTTGCCTCCGGATTTGATTACGCCGGCGAAGGCGTCGAAGCCTTTCATGAAGCTGAGCGGGCCGCTGGCGATGCCGCCGCCGCTGAGGCCTTCGGTCGAAGAACGCAACGGAGAAAGATTGGTGCCGGTGCCGGATCCCCATTTGAAGAGCATGCCTTCGGTCTTGGCCAGAGTCAGGATGGAGTCGAGCGAGTCCTGCACTGAATTGATGAAGCAGGCGGAGCACTGCGGAGTGCTGTATCCGGTGACTCCGAATTCGACGCGGCCGGCGACGGGATTCCAGTGCCAGTTGCGGGCGTCGGAGTTGGGCTCGATGCGATCACAGCCTACGTTGAACCAGACGGGCGAATTGAAGGCCGCGTATTGGCGGAGCAGGATGTGGGCGAGCTCATCGTGAAAGGTCGCGCCGTCTTCGGGAGTTTTGAAATAGCCTTGAGCCAATCCCCAGTCGCGGATGGTTTCAGCGACGCGAGTCACCAGGGCGCGGACTCCGGATTCGCGCTCGGGCGTGCCGATGGTTCCGTGCAGGTATTTCGAGGCGACAATGTTGGTCGCGGTCATCGACCAGTCTTTGGGAACTTCGACATCCTTCTGCTCGAAGATCGATGTTGCCTTGCGCGTCGGTGATCTGAGCGGTGCGGCGTTCCCATTCGATCTCGTCGTAGGGCGAGACGCCGGGCTTGGTGAAGAAGCGGCGGAAGGTTAGACCTGAGGATTTCTTGGTCGTGGGGACGGTCTCAGTAGTAGTGTGGGCTCCCTTTACATGACTTCCGACATTTCTTTTTTCTCCTGCGGAGTCTTTGCTCCGTTTGTTTCTGGAATCGTTACCTCAGTGGCTAAAGCCGATCATTTTTCGCTTGGAGCGCAGCGCTGGAAGCGCTGCGCCACCCAAAGCCAAATCGAACACCGAAACCGTTCTTTCGCCCCTTCGGGGCTTGTTCCGTTTCTTCAATCTCACCCACGGCTTGCGCCGTGGGCTGCATTCTTTCGCCGCTCTGCGGCTGCTTTTTGCTTGCCACTTTGGCCACCGTTCAGCATGGGCCACTCTTACGCCGCTTCGCGGCTCGGACGGGCGAAACGCTTGTTCTCCATCTCCATCAGTCGATCATCCCGCATCGGTCGTCTTGCAGACACTTCTACTCCAATCTCGGGTCCGGGGGCTTAGAAACCGGAGGGAATCGGCGATGGTGGACCAATTTGGGCCTGTATATTTGATGATTCAGGGTGCGCCGACGCATCTGCCGAGTCGACAGAAGCAGCGGCTAAAGCCGCAGTCGAAATTGCGGCATTTGCGGCACGACTGAAGTCGTGCCCTGATACGAATCCAGCGTCTGGAGCTACGTGAGTTTCGTCAGGTACGCAGGTTTCGCCTGAAATTGATTGCGGAACTCCCGACGCGGCTTCGGCTGATGAGGCCATCCAGCGCTGCAATGCTGTAAGCGCGATCTGGCGCTGGGTTGGGTCCTCAATCACTACGTAGCGGGCGAAGCAGCGGCCACTGGCAAAGCGTTCGCGCTCCGGGCTGCCGGACAAAAATAGACGGCCTAGCGCCATCCCCAAGTCGTCAGCTTCCGAGATCTGGAACAGGGCTAGCATTCTTTTGCCGTCGCCCACAGCCAACTCGCCGGGAGCAATCACCTCTTCGGCTAAAGCGAAAAGGCCGGGCTTGCAGGGGGCCAGCACGAGACTGAAACCGTCCTGGCAGCGAAACCAACTCGACCACTGCAACCGCCGATGGTCAAAGGCCGGTTCAAAGCCGTGGCGAACCAGGGATTCCGCGACCAGATGCGCTAGACCTTCCATTGGAGACCCTCATAATCATCTCGAAAGAAGAGGGCTGCGAGCCCTCCTTTCGAGGCATTTTCCACAACCTGGTTGTCAAACTGTTGTCGCTCCCGTGGGGATGTCCGGAAGACCGGACCGGGAGACGGCCACCGCTCGTTTCAGGCTTCAGGCGTCGGGCTTCAGGGAAGCCTTGACGCTCTGGTTGATGTTGGCGGGGCGGCGCGGGGTCACCTCGGCCACGGCGTCCGCCCCTGTTTTCTTGCACTTACTCGTTCTCACTTTTTGCATCGCTCCGCCTCCGTTTCCGGAGGCGTTTACTGCCCTATGGGATGGCAACAGTACTCCCGCCGGTTGTGGCTGTCAAGAGGTAACACTATATATTGTATCCTAATGCAATTACTGCGCAGATGCGGGTTTGCGGACTGGTTTTCCACAAGTGGTGTGGATTCATGTGCATTGATGTGATTGAGCGCGTTTCTCGAGCCGATTTACAGGAAGGTTGATGCCGATATTTTTGCGTGGCCTGAATCTCCTTTCTGACGCTGACCCAGGACTTACGTCCTGGGCTATTGTCTGTCGCCCCTCCGGGGCTGGTTCGTCGGGCTGCCAGAGGGCGTCCGCTACTCGGCTGGACGGGCGCACACGCCCGTCCCCTATTAGGCCGTGGCCGCGGGACGCGCGGAGATGCGACGTTTCGGAGCCTGATGCTCTATCTCAGCTCCCAGGCTGGGCGTCCATCGATCGTCTGCCAGACCCATGGCCACGTAAACGTCTTCAAAAATGAGCCGCGGGGCGATGCGTCGCGCACCGTCGGAGGATTCGACCAGATAATCGCCGGGCTGGCCGCGATGTTCCCGGCCGAGCGCGTCGACAAAGATGAGCGGTTGGGTGAGTTGTCGAGCTTTGATCAAGAAACGCGTGCGATAGATTTTCCATGTTGCAGAAGTTTTTCTCACGTTCATTTACCCTTCGGGGGGAGGGAGAATGAAAAGGCCATTTCGCTTTGCGACTGCCAATTTTCTACCGCTCTCTCCAGCTCAGCCTCGATGCCGGAGGCATAATTAATTTGTTGGCTGAAATGTTGTTGAGGACGAGCACGAATCTACGCGTGAGAATGGTTGCGGTCAATTACCAATGTTTGGTGCAGTCGAGGAAAAAGTTGGCGCGGATTTTCCGGAATGAGCGGCGAGCAAAGAATTTTCGGCGCGAGTGAGTTTGTCTATGTTGCGTGCGGTTTTTCTGCTCGATTCAATATGGGAAGCGAAAGCTGGTGCGCGCGGGCAAGATAATTTCCACAGACCGTACACAGGAAATGCAGAAAGGCAGTTGTCGGTTCCTGGTTCTCAGTTCTCAGTTGGATTTAAATCAAACAGAAATCCAGCGGATATTTGGCAGCATTGCGAAGCTTCGCTCTGCGGTGGGCGGTGGTCACGCGAGCCTTGAAGTAAGATTCCTTTATGCCCAAAAAATCAACGGACTCTCACGGGCTTCCCGTGGTGAAAGTCTCACGACGTGGAGCGAACCGGCTCAAGGACGGACACGTGTGGGTCTATCGTTCCGACATTCTCGCGGCGGACGGCATTGCTCCCGGCGCTTTGGTTGGAGTGGTTGATGACCGCGAGAAGTTTCTGGGAGCGGCCCTGTATAGCACTGCTTCGCAGATCGCCGTTCGCATGATCGCGAAGGAAGCTGTCAAAGACCTCGACGGCTTGCTGCGGAAGCGACTGCAGGAAGCGATCGCTTATCGTGAGCGAGTCGTGCGGGAGACCGATGCCTATCGGATTGTTTTTAGCGAGGCGGATTTTCTGCCCGGCTTGATTGTGGATCGGTACAACGATTTGCTTTCGGTACAGGTGCTCACCCAGGCGATGGATACAGAAGCGGTGCGCCGAATTATTGTTGCGGAGTTGTCGGAGCGGCTGAAACCAGAAGCGATTGCCGAGCGCGTCGATCCCCGAGTGCGAGAGTTGGAGCAACTGCCGACACGATCCTCGGGCCTGCTGCAAGGCGAGAAAATGAGCACGGTGTTTTCCATGAACGGGGTTCGCTTTCACTATCAAGCTTTTGAAGGGCAGAAGACCGGGGCGTTTCTCGATCAGCGCGAAAACTACGCCGCGGCAGCGCAGTATGCACGCGGCGAAGCGTTGGACGTGTTTTGTTATCACGGAGGATTCGCGCTGCATCTGGCAGCGCACTGCGCCAAAGTCACAGGAGTGGATAGCTCCCGTCCCGCGCTTGAGGTCGCCGACCGCAATGCTGCGTTGAACGGGCGCGAGATCGAATGGGTCGAGGCCAACGCCTTTGACCTGTTGCGGGACTACGCCAGCGCCGGTCAGCGATACGACACTATCATTCTCGATCCGCCAGCCTTCGCCAAGAGCAAGAGCACTTTGGAAACTGCACTGCGGGGCTACAAGGAGCTCAATCTCCGAGCTCTAAAGATGCTCCGCCCGGGCGGGATCCTGGTCACTTGTTCGTGCTCGTACCATGTCAGCACCGGGGAGTTTATTGAGGTGGTGGCGCAGGCTGCCCGCGATATGCACAGAAATCTTCGTATTGTGGAGAACCGCAGTCAGGCGAAGGACCATCCTGTACTGTTGGCGGTTCCGGAGACTGGGTACTTGAAGTGTCTCGTGCTAGCTGTAAGTTAATGAAAAATAAGGCTATAAGTATATTGACAATAACACACTCATATTTTATGCTTCCTTTGCGCTAATTCGACATCCAAGTCAGTGTAGAAAGCTATTAAAAACAACCCAAAATTTTGAAGGAGGATTTAGCTATGACCGTTTTGACTCGTTGGGATCCATATCGTGAACTCAACACTTTGCAAGATCGCATGAACCGTTTGTTCCGTGATTCGGCAGCCGCCGAAGCGCAAGACCAGTCTTTGGCCACCAGCGCTTTTGCGCCGGCCGTCGATGTATACGAGGACGAGCACAACATTACGCTGAAAATCGAAGTCCCGGGCATTGACGAGAAGGACATCGATGTTCGCATCGAGAACAACACGCTCACCGTGCACGGCGAACGCAAGTTCGAGAAGGAAGAGAAAGAAGAGAATTTCCGTCGCGTGGAGCGGCAGTATGGAAGCTTCACCCGGTCCTTCACTGTGCCGACCACCGTGGATGCGGAGAAGGTCTCGGCCAACTACGACAAGGGGATCCTCAAGATCACTTTGGCGAAGAAGGCGGAAGCCAAGCCCAAGCAGATCAAAGTCAACGTTGGCGGGGAAAAGACTTTGGAAGCCAAGGCTCCGGGCAAAGCCGCGTAAGTTGGCAGGAAGCACGTGGGGATAGCCTTCGGCTGTCCGGTCGGGCAAAGCTCGACAGTTCTGCTCGACAGTTTTGGCGGGAGACGGCAACGTCTCCCGTTTTCTGTTCGTCTGTCATTCTCAGCGAAGCGAAGAATCTTTTTTTAACTCAAACAAATTCATAGACCCTTCGCTTCTCTCAGGGTGACAATAGATAAAAGGAAAAAGTTATGGCAATTCGATGGGATAAATTTACAGTCAAGGCGCAGGAGGCGGTCCAGCGCGCGAGTAGTCTGGCATCTGAGCACGGGAATCCCGAACTCATGCCGGTACATCTTCTGGCCGCATTGGTTGAGGACAAGGAAGGAATCGTTCCGCCGGTGCTGGAGAAGATCGGGATTGGTCCGCAGGCCGTGTTGCATGATGCGTACGGAGTGATCGACAGTCTGCCGAAAGTTTCGGGCAGTTCGGCGCAGGCGACGACCTCGAATGCCCTGAATCAGTTGCTGGACAAGGCTTTCAAGGAAGCCAGCAATTTCAAGGACGAATACGTTTCGACCGAGCACCTGCTGCTGGCGGCAGCGCAACTCAAGCGCGATCCCGCACAAGAAATCCTGGCGCGCCATGGCGCAACCTACGATGCGATCCTGAAAGCGCTCACTTCGGTGCGTGGCTCGCAGAAGGTGACCGACCAGAATCCCGAGGACAAGTATCAATCCCTGTCGCGTTATACGCGCGACCTGACCGAGCAGGCGCGTCGCGGCAAGCTCGATCCGGTGATTGGTCGTGACGAAGAGATTCGCCGCGTCGTGCAGGTGCTTTCCCGGCGCACCAAGAACAATCCGGTGCTGATTGGAGAGCCGGGCGTGGGCAAGACCGCCATTGTGGAAGGCTTGGCGCAGCGCATCATTTCTGGCGATGTGCCCGAAGGGCTGAAGAACAAACGCGTGGTGGCGCTCGATCTGGGTGCGATGCTGGCCGGCGCGAAGTACCGTGGCGAGTTTGAAGATCGTCTGAAAGCCGTGCTCAAAGAAATCGAAGATTCTTCAGGACAGATCATCCTGTTTATCGACGAGTTGCATACGCTGATTGGCGCGGGTGCGGCTGAGGGTGCGATGGACGCCTCAAACATGCTGAAGCCGGCGCTGGCGCGCGGCCAACTGCGCGCGGTTGGCGCCACGACGCTCAACGAATACCGCAAGCACATCGAGAAAGATGCGGCTCTGGAGCGGCGCTTCCAAATCGTTTTTGTCGGCGAGCCCAACGTCGAGGACACAATCGCCATCTTGCGCGGCTTGAAAGAGCGCTACGAAGTGCATCACGGCGTGCGCATCAAGGATTCGGCGATTGTCGCGGCCGCGACTCTATCGCATCGTTACATCTCTGATCGGTTTTTGCCCGACAAAGCGATCGATCTGATTGATGAGGCTGCGGCTTCGCTGCGAATTCAGATCGACTCGTTGCCTACGGATATCGACCAGCTTGAGCGCAAAGCGACACAGCTCGAAATCGAGCGTCAAGCGCTGAAAAAAGAGGACGATGCGAATTCGCGAGACCGGCTTCTGGTGATTGACAAGGAACTCGCCGAGATTCGCGAGAAAGCGGATACGCTCAAGGCCAACTGGAAGCGGGAAAAAGATCTGATCGCCCGCTCCCGCGCTCTCAAAGAAAAGATGGAGCAGTTAAAAACCGAAGAGCAAGCCGAAGAGCGCAAGGGAAACCTGCAGCGCGTGGCCGAGATTCGCTACGGCCTGCTGCGCCAAACGGAAGACGAACTGAACAAGCTCACCACACAGATGGACGGCAAGGGCAAGGCGCGAATGCTGAAAGAAGAAGTGGACGAAGAAGATGTGGCCCGCATCGTCTCCAAGTGGACCGGGATTCCGGTTTCGAAGATGCTCGAAGGCGAAGTTAAAAAGCTGATCAGCATGGAGGATCGGCTGCGGGAACGCGTGGTTGGCCAGGACGAGGCGTTAGAGCGGGTTTCGAATGCGATCCGACGTTCTCGCGCCGGCTTGAGCGATCCCAAGCGTCCGATCGGCTCATTTATCTTCCTGGGCCCAACAGGCGTGGGCAAGACGGAACTGGCTCGGGCACTGGCCGAATTCCTCTTCGACGACGAGAAAGCCATGGTGAGGATAGACATGTCCGAATACATGGAGAAGCACGCAGTGTCGCGGCTGATCGGAGCGCCACCGGGATATGTTGGATATGAGGAGGGTGGGCAGCTCACCGAGCAAGTGCGACGTCATCCTTACGCGGTCATTCTTTTCGATGAGATCGAGAAAGCGCATCCCGATGTATTCAACGTGCTGCTGCAAATAATGGACGATGGCCGCCTTACCGATGGGAAAGGCCGCACCGTCGATTTCCGCAACACGGTGATCATTATGACTTCGAATCTCGGATCTTCTTTCCTGCAGGCCGAAGGCCTGCGGTCGGAAAAGGATTTCGACGAGGCTTCGAAGCAAGTGATCAATGCGCTGCACGGACATTTCAAGCCCGAGTTCCTGAATCGCGTGGACGACATCATCATCTTCCGACCGCTGGGGAAAGAACAGCTGGTGAAGATCATCGAGTTGCGTCTCGAAGATGTGCGGCATCTGCTGGCCGATCGTAAGATTTCGCTTGAACTGACAGATGCGGCGAAAGATCTGTTGTTCGCGGAGGGCTTCGATCCGAATTTCGGAGCGCGGCCGTTGAAGCGGGCGATCCAGAAGATGGTGCAGGATCCGCTGGCGTTGAAGATTCTTGACGGCGAAGTGCTGCACGGCGATCACGTGATCGTCGACGGCGACAAGAAAACCGGAAAGATGAAGTTCGAAGTCAGCAAGCGCGTGGGCGAGCAAGAACCGGTGAAGGCGAGACGGTAAAAATCAGCCACGGATTTAGGCGGATTGTCACGGACCTGAAAGAAGATGGAATAAATTGCTGATCCGTGAAATCCGTGGCTGGTTTTACTTGAAACTTTCTGCCACAGGCTCCTGATACAGATACCAGACGATCATCACTCGGACTATGATGCCGAGTCCGCCCCAGAGCAGCGGGGTACCTAAATCAACTGCGGCGGCCGAAACGGAAGGGACCAGCATCACGACTCCGATGAGTGCCACAACCAGGGCAGCCCGACGAGCCCATGTGTTCAATCGCAACAATCCCCATCCAATCAGCATTCCGACTCCGCCGATCAGCAAGTACATATAAGGGCCAGCCAGTTCTAACCCGTTAAGCAGCGGGGCTGCCAACTCCATCGACAGGCTTCCGGGAGACGCCAGCGTGACTACGGCAAGCAAACCGAGGTAGGCCGCGGCGGCGAAGAAAAGGATTGCAATCACGGTGACGCCGGTTGGAATCGGGGAAGGCGGCTTCGACGCATCGTCCACGGGATCAGCTCCGTCTTTTATTCAATCACAGACAGAGGACAGCCACAGATCTCACCGATCATGTTGCACTTGTCCTGTTGCGCCTGCCTGAAAATGACGCGAAAGGCGTATGACGTTCGAGCCGGGCACGACGGTTCAGAAGAGTTACCCTGTGCCGATGATGTTAGTAGCGCTTTGTGGGATCATGATGAGGCGAATTGCTGTCACGGTTGCTCTGACGATTGTTCTCCTGGGGTGCGGCGGGAGTTCACAAAGCCCGGCTTTGGCCGGGTTTATAAACCAGACGCGGCATTCCGATGCCGATTTGCAAGCGATCTGGACAGAAGCACAGCAGAGCGTGGCGCAGCAGATCGACCTCAACCCACTGCAGCAACTCTCTAACAGCGTGTCCGCAGACATGCGCCCTGGCGATCCACGCGCACTGAGTGTGGAGCCTCATCAACTTTTGGTAGCAGCTGAGGCGGATGTTTCGCCGGAAGTTTTATTCGCGGCGACCGGCGAGCTACGAGCCAATCCAACCGGCATGATCGCTTGTCCACAGCCTTGCAACGTCCGCTATTCCACGGCCTATTCGTTCTATCAGCCTGAGCTTACGAAGTACGCATCGTCGTGGGAGTTTTCGGGGAACAACTTCGACGTGATCCTGGAGTATGAATTCGAAAACCACATCCTGAGCGTGTTAGGCTACGACATGAAGTGGCGATAAACACGCAGTCACTACACTCGAGACGATCTCGCGTGCAGTGAAACGTTCCTCAGCCTTCGCGCATTACTTCTTTTCGGTTTTCTTGCTGGAGCTTTCCGACTTAGACTTTTCGCTCGACTTCGAAGACTTCTCTTCCTTCTTAGAAGTCGACTCCTCTTTCGAAGCCGATTCCTTTTTGGACGCGGACTCATCCTTTGACTTGGAATCTCCATTCGAGGAAGACGCGGTTGCTGAGGACTTTTTGGCGTAGTCGGTGACGTACCACCCTGAGCCCTTGAACTGAACCGCGGGCGCGGTAATCGTTTGCTCGACAGGGCCGCCGCAGTCGGGGCACTTCTTCATCGGGCGATCGGAATATTTTACGATCCGCTCAAAGCGGTGATGGCACTTCTTGCACTCGTATTCGTAAAGTGGCATGGACTCCTGAAATTGCTCCCCTGCGATAAGTCGCAGACTCTGATTTTGATTCTAGGTATCGCCCCGCCCGCCGTCAATGTAGGCGCGAGCGCCTACGCCGGCACCCCCTTCTGTTTCGGTGATAGACTCGCGTCGATGATGCTGGGAGAGGTCAAGGATCGGGAGAACGAAGCCGCTCTGGCGCCCGGACTTTATCTGGTTGCGACCCCGATCGGTAATCTAGAAGACATCACGCTGCGAGCGTTGCGGGTGCTGAAGCAAGCCGACCTGATTGCCTGCGAAGACACGCGGCAGACTCAGAAACTGCTCAATCACTACGGGATCACGACACGCACCACCAGCTACCACGAACATAACGAGATGACGCGCGCCGCGGAGCTTGTGGTTGACCTCGAGCAAGGGGCGCGGATTGCTCTGGTCACCGACGCGGGCATGCCCGGCATCTCTGACCCAGGATTTCGCTTGATCTCGCTGGCAATTCGGCATCACGTGCCGGTGGTGCCAATTCCGGGCGCGTCAGCGTTTCTATCCGCCCTGGTCGCCAGTGGCTTGCCCACGGATTCATTTCGTTTTAGTGGATTCCTGCCTGCTAAAGTCGGCCAGCGGCGGCAGGTTCTCGAAAGTATCCGCCAATCGCCTCGCACGCAGGTGTTTTACGAGGCACCGCATCGGGTGAAGGAAGCGTTGGAGGATGTCGTCGAGCTTCTCGGGAGCCAACGGCACGTGGTCATCGCTCGCGAGGTGACCAAGATTCACGAGGAGTTCTTACGGGGAGCTGCCGAGGAAGTTCTTGAAACGCTGAAAGCCCGTGGCGATATCAAGGGGGAGATCACCCTGCTGATCGGCAAAATGGAAGCTGGAGAAAAGAAAGCGTCGCCCCCGCGAGTGAGCGTCCGGCAAAGGATTGAGCAGATCATTGCCGAGGAGAAGCTCGACGAAAAGGCCGCGCTGAAGAGGGTTGCCAAGGAGATGGGAATGTCGAAGAGCGAAGCCTACCGAGAGTTTCAGAGAAGCAAGTGACGGAATGGCCGCTATTTATTATTTCGGAGTCAACTCCCGCTTCACTGCGTCGCTGACTTGCTTGCCGTCCACGCGAGCGCCAGCGCTGTTGAATCGTGCCATGACATTCTTCATGACCGTGCCCATGTCTTTCATGGTGGGCGAGCCCATCTCAGCAATCACGGCCTTCACACCGGCTACGATCTCGTCCTCGCCGGCCGCCTTGGGCATGTAAGCCTCGATGATCTTGATCTCGGCAGCTTCGTTGTCCGCCATTTCCCGGCGGCCTCCCTTGGTGAATTGCTCGACCGACTCCTTGCGCTGCTTGATCAGCGTGCTCAGTACCTGCTGAGCTTCTTTGTCGTCGAGCGGGGCCATCTTGTCGATCTCGCGGTTCTTGAGTGCGGTCTTGACCATACGCAGACAAGAGAGACGCTTTTCTTCGTGCGCTTTCATAGCAGCAGTAATATCTTTCTGGATTTGCTCGATCAGGCTCATGATGCGCCAATTATAACGGAGTGGTTCGAGAGCAAGTGCCCGGTGCTGTAAGGTGAATGTTTGTTTCTAATTCGTTCTTGTCGCATCTTATGTGCAGGAGGCGAACTCATGAGCAGATTAGCCATTTGGGCACAATTGGAAGCCAAGCCGGGCAAAGAGAAGGAAGTGGAGGCGTTCCTGAAATCGGCACAGCCGCTCGCGGAACGTGAACCAGGAACAATCAGCTGGTACGCCATTAAAATGGGACCGGGAAAGTACGGTATCTTCGATACTTTTGCAGACGAGAACGGCCGCAATGCGCACCTCACCGGGGAAATAGCGAAGGCGCTGTTTGCCAAAGCTGACGACCTTTTTGCCAAACCGCCAAATGTGGCGAAACCTGAGATTCTCGCGTCAAAATCGGTTCGCGCCTGACCTTCTAAACCCGCTTTGTGCCGGCTCACGGACGTGAGCCGCGTCACATGTTAGAACGGCCGGCTTCCGATAAACTACTTGAGAACAACATTTTTGTGATCTCAAGGACTTTGTCGGAATGCTGCGTAAGAACCGTCTTTTCACTCCCGGCCCCACTCCCATTCTTCCTGCGGCTCAAACCGCGATGGCTTCATTTGCCATGCACCATCGCACGGCCGACTTCCGCGCTCTGTATTCGCGGGTGCTGGCCGACATGAAGGATTTCATCGGCACTCAGAACGACGTGCTTGTACTGGCTTCGTCCGGCACCGGCGTTATGGAAGGCTCGGTCTCGAACCTGACTTCGCCGGGAGACAAAGTGGTGGTTCTCACTGCTGGAAAATTCGGCGAGCGCTGGCGCGATCTGGCCAAGGCTTTCGGATGTAATGTCGATGTTCTGAGCGTGCCCTACGGGCAGACTTTCTCTCTCGACGAAGTTCGGCAGAAGCTCACCCCGGACACTCGCGCCGTGTACCTGCAATCGACCGAGAGTTCGACGGGCGCGCGCCATGACGTAAAGGGCATCGCGCAACTGGTGCGTGAGACAGGAGCCGACACGCTGCTGGTCGTAGACGCGATCACCGGGCTCGGCACCACGCACTTCGATGTGGATGGCTGGGGCGTTGACGTCATCATCGGAGGATCGCAGAAAGCCCTGATGATTCCGCCGGGTCTGGCGTATTGCGCTGTCAGTGAACGAGCGTGGAAGCGCATGGAGACGGCGAAGTCTCCGCGCTATTACTTCGATTTCCGCAGAGAGCGGAAGGCCGCGGCCAAAGGAGAATCGGCATACACTCCGGCGACTTCATTGTTCGCTGCGTTGGGAGCGGCGCTCGATTTCATTCGGCAGATGGGCGATGGTGATTTGGTCGCAGGGCGCAAGGCGTTGATTGAAAACGCAGAACTCGCAGCGGAAATGACTCGTGCAGGCGCAAAAGCTTTGGGACTGAAGTTGTTCGCACCCACGGCTCCCGCCTCCGCGCTCACGGCGATTCAGTCGCCGAGCGGCATCGACTCGGGCGCTATCGTAAAACGATTCCGGGAATCCTTCGCAGCGGTAGTGGCAAACGGCCAAGGCGAGATGAAGGGACAGTTGTTTCGCATCGCGCACCTGGGATATTACGACTATCTCGATACGGTTGGCATTCTGGCTGCGCTCGAGCATGTACTCGCAAGCGTGACTGGGAAGCCGGTGGAGTATGGCGTGGCGGTGAGTGCGGCTCAGGAGGTTTACGCAAAATCGACGAGAGTCGAAGCGGTCGCACGCAATTGAAATCCTAAAGTCTCGCCGATTTAATCAATTTATGAAAATTGTCATCGCTGAAAAGATTTCCGCGTCCGCCGTCGATCTGCTGCGCGAGCCACGGTGGATCGTGATTACAGCCGATCAGATGGAGGGCGGATTAGCGGCCCAGCTGAAATCAGCCGACGCGCTGATTGTCCGCTCCGCAGTTCAAGTGAATGCCGAGTTGCTGGCTCACGCGAAAAAGCTGCGCGTGATCGGTCGGGCCGGAGTCGGAGTCGACAACATCGATCTGGAGCCCGCGACGCGGCAGGGCATTGCGGTCATGAACACGCCGGGGCGAACGCGGTCGCGGTCGCGGAACATACCCTGGCGATGATGCTGGCTCTGGCGCGGCATCTCTGCCGGGCGAATCAGTTGATGCATGATGGGAAGTGGGAAAAGAAGTCCCTGCAGGGCACGGAACTGCGGGGCAAGACGCTGGGTATTGTTGGCCTGGGGAAAGTTGGCATGGAAGTCGCGCGGAGAGCCCGAGCTTTTGGCATGGAGATTATCGCGCACGATCCATTTGTCTCGACCGCTGTCGCTAAGGAGCAGGGTATCTCGCTTGCCAAGCTGGAAGAAGTCTACGTCGCGTCAGATTATCTGACTTTGCATGTTGGCCTCACTCCGCAAACCATTGGCATGATCAACGCCGACACATTGAAGAAGATGAAGCGCGGAGTGCGTCTGGTGAACTGTGCGCGCGGGGAGTTGGTCGATGAGTCGGCACTCGCTCACGCTCTGAAACAAGGCCATTTGGCGGGAGCCGCATTGGATGTTTTTGTTGAAGAGCCGCTGAAGAATTCTCCGCTCACAGCTCTGGAAAATGTAATTCTCACGCCTCACATCGGCGGTTCAACTCATGAGGCGCAAGAGGCCGTGGGCTATCAGATCGCGCTGCAGGTGAAAGAGTATCTGAAACACGGAGTGATCCAGAACGCGGTGAATGTGCCCTCGGTTTCGCACGATGAATACGTCGAACTGCAGCCCTACATCGTGCTGGCGGAAAGATTAGGTTCGTTCCTGGCGCAGGTCAGCGACGGCGCTCTGGAGGAGATTTCGCTGGGCTACAGCGGCCACATTGCGGAATGGAAGACGGAATTGATCCGTAACGGTGCGATCAAAGGAATTTTGAACGAAGCCCTGGAGGAAAAGGCGAACCTGGTAAACGCGGCCGCTATTGCGTCGTCACGCGGGTTACACATTCATGAAGAACGCAAGCCCAAGGGCTCGACCGGAGGAGCGGGGAGCGTGCTGTCGATTGCGGTCAAGGCTCAGGGGGAAGAGCACGTCGTTAAAGGAGCTGTGTTGCACAAGAACGACCCACGTTTGCTGCACGTCGATGGAATCGAGGTCGAAGCTCCGCTCGAGCGTAATTTACTTTACCTTCGCAATCGCGATGTGCCTGGAGTGATCGGGAAAGTCGGAACGATTCTGGGCAATCACAAAATCAACATTGCCGATTTCTCTTTGGGCCGCAGGGTGGGAAATGCCAAACCGCGCGAAGCCATCGCGGTAGTTCACGTGGATGGGGTTGTGCCCGAGCCAGTGTTGGCGGAGCTCAGGAAAGTCTCGGCGATCGAGCAGGCCAAGGCCATCCGGCTGTTTTGATGGGAACAGGGGCCAACCGGATTGGAGTGGACTTTGAAATTAGGGCCTTTGTAGCATTGGCTGCTATGAGAAAAGCGAATCCGAGCAATCGCCGTCCTGCGTCGAAAAGCAAGCTCGCCCCCAACACCGTCGATGAATACCTTGCTGGGATCCCACAACCAGCCCGCAGTACATTTAACAAAATGCGCGCGGTGATTCGGTCCGCGGTGCCAGCGCAAGCGACTGAGGTCATCAGCTATCGGATTCCTGCGTTCAAAGACGACGTGGTGTTAGTGTGGTTCGCTGCGTTTTCGAAGCACTGCAGTTTGTTCCCCACGGCGGCGGTTATCGAAGCATTTAAAGACGAACTTAAGGGCTTCTCGACATCCAAAGGGACGATCCAATTCCCCACGGACAAGCCTTTGCCGACTGCGCTGGTAAAGAAGCTAGTAAAGGCGCGGGTGGCACAGAACGAAAGCAAGAAACGGCGCTAACCTGCTGTCGACGCGGTACAATAACCAGTTGAACGATGCTCCGCGGTCCGTCATGCAGACTGCGTCGCCATGAGGGTTCATGTTCGAAGTCACCGTAGACGATTCGTTTGCCGCGGGGCATTACCTGCGCAACTACAAGGGCAAGTGCGAGAACCCGCACGGGCACAATTACAAGGTGCGGGTTACGCTGGCCGGCAAAGAGCTGGACAAGGCCGGGTTGCTGCTCGACTTCAAGGATTTGCGCGAGGTGATGAGGCCCACGATCGACCGGCTCGACCATCAGATGATTAACGAACTGGAACCGTTCACCGTGTTGAATCCGTCGGCGGAAAACTTGGCCAAGTATTTCTACGACGAGACCAACCGAAGGCTCGATCACGCGACTGGCGGCCGGGTACGGGTCAAACAAGTGACGGTGTTTGAGACCGATTCCACAACCGCCACCTACGCGGATTAACGGTTTCAGGAACGCAGTTGCCAGTTCCCGGTTCTCAGATGCAGATAACGGAGATTTATAAATCGATCCAGGGCGAGTCCACGCACGCCGGGCTGCCTTGTGTGTTCGTGCGTCTGACGGGCTGTAATCTTCGTTGCTCGTGGTGCGATAGTGAGTACACCTTCACCGGCGGTCATCGCATGACGGTGGAAGAAATCATTGGTGAGGTCGACCGTCTGAGCGCCAGCGGATTGGTGGAGATCACGGGCGGCGAGCCCATGTTGCAGGAGCGCGAAGTCGTCCCGCTAATGCAGCGCCTGCTGGACGACGGCTACACAGTATTGCTAGAGACCAGTGGCGAACGGCCGCTGGAACGAGTGCCGAAAGGTGTAGTCAAGATCGTGGACGTCAAGTGTCCAAATTCCGGCGAAGCTGACAGCTTCGATATTCATAACCTGGATGCGCTCGATTCCGCCGACGAAGTCAAATTCGTGCTGAGCAGCCGAACCGATTATGAGTTCGCTCGTGATTTCGTGGCACGTCACAATTTGGCGGGACGAGTAACAGCGGTTTTGTTTTCGCCCGCATTCAGCAAAGACGCTGGCGGCCCACGAGACAGCTCACACTGTTTGCTCGATCCGCGAGAACTCGCGGAGTGGATGCTGGCGGACAACGTTCCCGCTCGTTTGGGATTGCAGCTGCACAAGTTCATCTGGGATCCGGCGATGAAGAGCGTGTAGGTTTCATGATGGTAAGAGAAGCCAAATCCCGCGCGGTCGTACTTCTCAGCGGCGGGATGGACTCTTGCGTTTGCGCGGCGCTGGCGGCGCGAGGCTTCAATGCCGCTGCGTTGCACATCAGCTATGGTCAGCGTACCGAGGAGCGAGAGCGGCGAGCCTTTTTGGAGATTTGTGATCGCCTTGGAATTCGTGAAAGGCTCGTGGTGCGAAACGAAGCACTGCGGGCGATTGGCGGATCGGCTTTGACCGATCCCAAGATCGCGGTGCCGGAATCGCCGATCGAGCGTGGGACGATCGGGCATGAGATCCCAATCACCTACGTTCCCTTCCGCAACGCGCACTTCTTAGCTGCGGCAGTCAGCTGGGCTGAAGTCCTGGGAGCAGAAAAGATCTACATTGGCGCCGTGGAACAAGACAGCTCAGGGTATCCTGATTGCCGCCCCGTTTACTATCGCGCCTTTAACGAAGTTGTGAAAACGGGAACCAAGGATGGCCGGATCGAAATCGTGACTCCGCTGATCGCAAAGCGAAAACACGAGATTGTGATTCTTGGCCTTGAATTGGGCGCTCCGTTGGATTTAACGTGGTCTTGTTATAGCCGGGAAGATCGCGCTTGCGGGGTATGCGATAGTTGTGTGCTGCGGCTCCGGGCCTTTCAGGAGGCTGGGGCTGCGGATCCGATCGCCTATAACGAAGCCGTTCAAAGGGCGTAGGGCGCGAATGTGTTTCGACTTTCATAGCGAGAAGTAAAGAGCATCTGTTGTCAGGAATTTGCGCTGAGAATCGGAAATGAGCAAATCAAGTTTGATCCGGAGGCAACAACGATGAAGCAATATTTCGTAGTGCTAGCGCTTTTGATGTTGGTGGCGGGTCTGTGCGCCAGCCCGGCGTTCGCGCAAGACACGGGGAGCGTGAAGGGCGTCTGCAAAGACGCAGATGGTAAGCCGATCGTCGGCGCCACCGTGGAATGGGTGAATATCGAAAACGGCCGGAAGTACGACATCAAAACCAACAACAAGGGCGAGTATTTTTCTTTGGGCATTGCCCTTGGCCATTACAAAGTCACACTCCTGGGAACGGACGGCAAAGAAATTTTTCACTACAACGGCTTCGCGGCTAGCTCGGATGAGAGCACCCTGGATTTTGATATGAAGAAGGAGGCGGCCAATGCCGCCAAAGGAGCGGGGTTGACGCCGGAGCAATTGAAGCAGCAGCAGGAACAGGCAGCCAACGTTGCAAAAGAAAACATGACTATCAAAAGTCTCAACGAAAAGCTGGCTGCGGCTAAGACGGCCTCGGACGCTGGAGATTTCGATACTGCAATCGCACAAATGACGGATGCGACGAAGATGGATCCAAACCGCGATCTGCTTTGGGCCAAGCTGGGAGACTATGAAGCGACTTCGGCAGCCAAGCAGACCGACAGCGCGGAGAAAGCGAAGCGTTACGATGCCTCCATCACTGATTACCAGAAAGCGGTGGAGCTCAAACAGAAGGCCGCGGATGCAGCCCCGCAGAAGACGCCAGATGCAACCAAAGTGCTGGCCCAGTACTACAACAACCTCGGAAAAGCGGAAGCACAGCTCGGAAAAACGGATGACGCGGTGAAGGCTTACAACCAGGCGGCGCAGTTAGACCCCGCCGGCGCGGGTATGTATTACTTCAATCTGGGTGCGATTTTGACCAATGCCAATACCACGAGCAATGGCGATATGCGGAAGGCCGCAGCGGATGCTTTCGATAAGGCGATTGCCGCTGATCCCACTCGCGCGGATGCTTATTATTGGAAGGGAACGAATCTGATTGGCGCGGCCACCCTCCAAGGAGACAAGATGGTTGCGCCGCCGGGCACGGCCGAGGCTTTCCAGAAGTACCTTGAATTGGCGCCTACCGGTCCACACGCGGAAGAGGCCAAGGCTATGTTGCAAGGACTCGGCGCTACAGTCGAGACCAGTTACGGCAAGAAGAAGACGACAACCACGAAGAAGCAACAGTAGTTCAACTGCTTGACGAAAAGAGGCGGCTGAAAATGCCGCCTCTTTTCTTTGCGCGTGTCTCCTCCAAGACCTCGTTACGTTTTCAAGACTTCGCTATGTCTCCAGGACCTCATTACGAAGGTGTACGCCCTTGACGTTCTCCGTAGAACCCTGCTGCCGATTTCGTTAGAGTAAAGTTCAGGCACCTACACGGGCTCGATCCCGTAGTCCCCCAGAAATGAAGCTATGGCGGCACCGGGCAATGCACCTATCTCCGTTGTCCTCGAACCCCCGACCGGCTCGGGCACAATGGCTACGCACGCGTTATTGGCAGCCATCCTGCGTGCGAACGGCCAAGTCAGCGACCTCATTTTTTCACCCGGCCGGATGCCCCAGGTGGAAATCAACGGCCAACTTATCGGCGTACAGGGTGGCGGACTGGCACCTTTTACCGCCGATGACACCCGCCGTATCGCCTCCGATCTTATCGGTGAGAACAAGCAGGCCATCGCCATCCTTCGGGAACAGGGCTATTGTGACGTTTCCTACGGACTTACGGGCGTTGCCCGTTTCCGCGTGAATGTTTTCATTCAGCGCGGCAGTTGCGCTGTGGTCATGCGGGTGATTGCGACCGGGCTTCCGGTATTGGCTTCGCTCGGCCTGCCACCGCAACTGGCGGAAGTGGCACATCTTCGCGACGGCATTGTGTTGGTCACCGGGCCGCGGGGCTCGGGGAAGTCGTCGACGCTGGCCGCACTACTCGACGGCATCAATCAGGAGCAAGTCTGCCACATCATCACCATCGAAGATCCTATTGAATTCCTGCATACTCACAAGCGGGCCACGGTTCACCAGCGCGAGCTGCACAGCGACACTCCCAGCGTTGCACTGGCCCTGCGTGCAGCTCTGCGGCAGGCGCCGAACGTGATCCTGGTGGGTGAGATGCGAGACCGCGAGAGCATGGAAATGGTGCTGGAAGCTGCCGAGAGCGGGCATCTGGTTCTCACCAGTCTGAATACGGTGAGCGTCGCCAAGACTGTAGAACGCTTGGTTAGCGCGTTTCCCGGCGCCGACCAGTCTTCGATTCGCGGCCGGCTGGCTAGAACTTTCCGCTACATCGTTTCGCAACGACTAATTCCCCGCAAAGACGGCACCGGGCGAATCGCCGTTGTGGAGCTGCTCAGGGCCAATCCCCGCACGCAGTTGTGCATCGATGAACATGATTCCTCCGCTGAGAGTCTGGTTCAGGCCATGCGCGACGGCTCCTCCGAAGGCATGCAATATTTTGATGGCGAGCTCGAGAAACTTGTCCATGCCGGAGTCGTAACTTTCGATACTGCGATGATGCATGCGACGGACCCAGAGCAATTGCGCCAGACCCTGCGAAGATAAAGTGTATTCTCGGGCGTCCTCGCCCGTGCTTGTTGGCATTCGATTGAGAACGGACGAGCAAGAACGCTCGCCCTACAACACCAAATCCGAAATTCAACTGCGTGCTGTCGTATTATCTGTTCCATGCCTTCCACGCCGACGCCAACCATCTTGAGCTTCGAAAAGGCGCGGCACTTGGTAGAGGAGCACGCCGCGACCTTGCATCCCCGAGGCAAGGAACTAGTGGAATTGCTCGATAGCCCGGGCCAGATTCTGGCTGAGCCGGTGTTCGCGGATCGCAACTTTCCTCCTTTCCCGCGTGCAACGCGGGACGGTTATGCCGTCCGTGCGGCAGACCTGGCGAACCTTCCTGCCATTCTGGTGGTCATCGAAGAAATCAAAGCTGGGGCCACGGAGAATGCGTCGCTCAAGATCGAGCCCGGCGAGGCGGCGGCGATCATGACTGGCGCGCCCGCCCCGCCGGGCTGCGATGCGGTTGTGATGGTCGAACATACATCGCGGGACGGCGATCGGGTTACGATCACAAAAGCAATTGCCGCGGGCGATAACATTGTACCGGTCGCATCCGAGGCTAAGAGAGGCGAACGGTTGTTGTCTCCGGGCGTGCGCCTGGATCATGCAACCATCGCCGTCGCCGCATCAGTCGGACGATCGCGCCTGCTGGTGTATTCGAAACCTCGCGTTGCCGTTCTCGCCACCGGCGATGAACTGGTAGACATCGACGTTCCTCTCGCTGCTAACCAGATCCGGAATTCAAACACTTACTCACTGGCGGTGCAAATCCAGTCCGCAGGCGGCGAGCCCGTGTTGCTGCCGATCGCCCCAGATGAACCCGAGCGCTTACACGAGTTGATCGCAGACGGTTTCGACGCCGACCTGCTTCTGCTCTCCGGTGGAGTCTCGATGGGCAAATACGATCTGGTGGAACAAGTGCTGGCGCAGTTCCAAGCCGAATTCTTCTTCACGGGAGCACAGATTCAACCAGGAAGGCCGGTTGTGTTCGGACGTATTCCATGGGGCACGGGCACGCCCGCTCGAGGTGGGGCGTCAGCTCCTTCCGGCCACAAGTATTTTTTCGGCCTTCCCGGAAACCCGGTCTCGACGATGGTGACCTTCGAGCTCTTCGCCAGGCCGTTGCTCGAAGCCCTCGCCGGCATGACGCCGCGAAAACTTGTTTTCCTCCACGCCAAGCTGAAATCCGAGATCAATACCAAGACGGGTCTAAAACGCTTCCTGCCCGCAATTCTCTCTGGCGAATTCGAGCAAGCCGAAGTCGAATTACTGCGCTGGCAGGGATCAGGAGACATTGCCGCGACCGCGAGGGCAAACTGCTACATTGTGATTCCGCCCGATCGAGAGCGGTTCGCTCCCGGCGAATGGGTGCCCATTCTCATGCTCTAGGAAGTTTTCTTCTGACTCATCACGCTCGATTCGTGACTCGTCGAATCGAGCCAATTTGTCCGCGCATGGGGCGTGGAGCCAATTTGTCCCTTTCCGCCAGGAACCCTGACTGTCTAAGCCTTTGCCGGAGAACACCTTACGCTTCTCCCCGGTGGTTACAGGCGTGCTGCAAGTAGCTCGTACACGCGTTCGAGCGCAGGGAGCTGCGACGGTTTTATGGCGGAAGTTACCAAGGTCACTTCGAAATTTCGTCACTTCGCACTTGGCTGCGTAATTCTGGCGGCGACTTGGGCTTTTGCCGGGCCGCGCAAGATTTCCCAGGATCTGCAGAAGCAGTCGTCGGGGCAATTGGTAAACGTCATTGTGCAGTACAAGGTTTCACCCAATCAGGCTCAATTGGACAGAGTTATTGCGCGGGGCGGCTTCCTGCAACTGAGTTTGCCCCTGATTAACGCCGCTGCCTTTACAGTAAAGGGCAGTTCCCTGACAGCGCTCGCCAAGAATTCCAACGTGGCTTACATTTCGCTCGACCACACCGTCTGGGCCACGTCAACAGTTACGGACTTCTACGACCAAGCCGTGCTGGCGCCATACGCGTGGTCTAAGAATCTCAGCGGAAGCGGGATCGGGGTTGCGGTCATCGACAGCGGAATCAGCAGCAGCAGAGATTTCACGCTCTCGAACGCAACCGGTTCGCGGATCGTCTACAACCAGAACTTTGCCAAGGGACCGAACACCGTTGCTGACTTGTACGGACACGGCACCCACGTGGCCGGCATCGTCGCGGGCAACGGCCTGAACTCGCGAGGCGCGAATTTTCGCAAGACCTTCATGGGCATTGCTGACAACGCGAACCTGATCAACCTGCGGGTTCTCGACCAGAATGGATCGGGGAGCGATAGCTCAGTGATTGCGGCGATTCAGAAAGCCATCAGCTTGAAGAGTAAGTACAACATCCGCGTTATCAACCTCTCACTTGGCCGTCCGGTTTACGAAAGCTATAAGCTGGATCCACTTTGCCAGGCAGTCGAAGCGGCGTGGAAGGCAGGGATTGTCGTGGTGATCGCAGCCGGCAATGAAGGACGCAACGATTCGGCTGGTACCGACGGATACGGCACCATTTCCGCACCGGGCAACGATCCATACGCAATCACCGTGGGTGCGATGAAACCCATGGGCACGACGACTCGCGCCGACGATTTGATTGCCAGTTACAGCTCAAAGGGACCCACGCTGCTCGACCATATTGTGAAGCCGGACATTGTCGCGCCGGGGAACATGGTAATTTCCGTGTTGGCTTCCACCACCGCGACGCTGGTAAAGGCCTCTCCCGCGAATATCGTTGCGCCGAGTTCTTATAGCGGTAACCCAAAGGGAGCCGCTTCTTATTTCACCTTGAGTGGCACCAGCATGGCCACCCCGGTCGTAAGTGGAGCGGTGGCACTGCTGCTCCAGAAAAACGCATCACTCACGCCCGACCAGGTCAAAGCGCGACTGATGAAGAGCGCTTACAAGACTTTTCCGCGGTACAGCACTGCAAAAGATCCCACGACTGGCAAGAGCTATACCAGCCAATACGACATTTTCACCGTAGGCGCAGGATATCTGGATATTCAAGAAGCACTGTCGAGTACTGATCTGGCGCCAGCGACATTTGGAAGCGCGAAGTCCCCGGCTGTGGCGAGAGACAAGAACAAAAACGTCTACCTGGTAACCGGATCCTCAATTCTTTGGGGCGGCTCCATCACGTGGGGTACTTCCGTAGTCTGGGGCACCTCGGTGGTTTGGGGGACGAGCGTGGCGGGAGAGTCGATCCTGTGGGGATCTTCGGCCCCATGGGGCGCCACTGGCGACAATGGCTATAGCGTGGTCTGGGGAACGTCAATTATCTGGGGTACATCGAACGAAAACGTAACCGAAGCCATTCCGATCGAGATCGAAGGCGAAAAGTAGACGCTCACTCTCAGATTCTGGTTCTTGCGCGCGGGGATCGCACTGGTAACGCTCCAAGCTGTCCGCGCGGCAGGGCGAATTTGCATTACTTAAGTTTGTCGTCTTCGCTGCAAGTGATTGCCCTCACGCGAGTTAATTGATATCACTAGCCTTAACTCAGTTTGGAGTCCCCCTGGGGAAGTGGTGTGCAGAGGGCTTGGCCCGACCCAAAATCATCTCGAGAGGCCCCGCTGAGGGTATCGAAACGCTATCCGCATTGCCAAAACTCGCAGCAAAGATTCTGATTACTGTCCTGATCGGAGGCTTTCTCGGTGCGACGCTCGTGCGTATTGCTCCGGCTTCGGGGTCGACGAAGAGGAGTTGGATGCGCGGCTCAGCTCGCAGAGCATCCAGGCCCTGCGAGAAACAGGAGCAAACGAAACCAATCTTCTTGCCTTTTATGTTCAGTATCTGAATCGGTTGTTGCACGGTGATCTGGGAAATTCCCGAACCCTGCATCGGCCGGTTTTGCAACTTGTGGCCGAGCGCTTGCCCGAGACTTTGAAGTCGGTTGCTCTGGGCCTGGCTCTCGGCTGGAGCGCTGGTTTTCTGCTGGCAGTCGCAATCGTGATGTCGAGAGCATGGCTTCTCGACCTCGTGGGCAGTTTGTTGGTGGGAGTGTTGCTCTGCCTGCCTGCGGCCGTGTTGGCATTGTTATTTGTTCTGGCGCAGGCTCCTGCGCGATTGCTGCTCGGGCTGGTTGTCTTCCCCAAAATCTTTCGCTATTCGCGAAATCTGCTGGCGCGGAGTTCGGCGCTGCCCCATGTGTTGACCGCTAGAGCAAAAGGCTTGGGCAATATGCGCGTGCTGGTTTGGCACATTCTGCCGACGGCTGCGCCGCAGCTTCTCGCCCTACTCGGAGTCACGGTCAGTGTCGCATTCACCGCCGCGATTCCCATGGAAGCGCTGTGTGACATTCCCGGCATCGGCCAGTTGGCGTGGAAAGCCGCGCTGGGAAGAGATGTGGCTCTACTGGTCAACCTGACGATGATCGTCACTTTGGTGACGCTCGTGGCCAATTCTGCTTCCGACGTGGTGGGCAGAACATTTCGCGCGAGTGAAGCATGAAGTGGGCGCGCACAACGGCGATTGTTTTTCTGCTGGCAGTATGCGCGGCATGCTTGCTGGCGAACGTTATCGCGCCCGCATCTTATGCCCACCAGTTTCGAGAGGAGCCGAACGCCTCGCCGTCGCGGCAACATCTCTTAGGCACCGACGATCTGGGGCGAGACCGCTTTTCACGCGTCCTTTACGGTACGCGGGTGTCGCTGCTGCTGGCGCCGGCAGCGGCTTTGCTTACAAGCTTGTTGGCTGCTTTCATTGGTGGCATTGCAGGGTTTGCTGGGGGCTGGGTGGAGCGCTTTGTGATGGCGGGCACGGATCTTTTCCTGTCACTGCCCTGGCTTTTCCTGCTGATCACGGTTCGCGCGCTCCTGCCGTTGAACGTGTCTCCGATCGTCTCCGTACTGATCACATTTGCGATGCTGGGGTGTCTCGGGTGGGCTGGGGCGGCTCGCATCATCTGTGCCGATGCCCGGGCGGTGGCGCAATCGGATTTCATTCTCTTAGCACGCGCTTCGGGCAGCAACGGTTTTCGCCTGCTGTGGCGCCATCTTGTGCCCAATCTGAAGCCGGTTCTTTTCGCGCAGTTTTGGATTGCGGTTCCGGTTTTCATCCTGACCGAAGCCAATCTCGGGATTCTCGGCTTAGGCGTCGCGGAGCCATTGCCTTCGTGGGGCAGCCTGCTGCGCGAGCTGGAAAGCTTCTCGACAGCCTCCGCCCAGCCGTGGCAACTGGTTCCACTCATTCTCTTCATTCTGGTTGTGAGCAGCTTTCATCTTGTCCTGACGAAAGAGGAGTTAACGGTATGAAAAAAATTCTAGCGTTTGTGTCTCTGATAATCCTGATTGCCTTCGCTTCGACGAGCCTGCTGGCGCAGGCTGGCGGTGAACTGCATTTCTGCTTGCGATCCGAGCCGAAAACCCTCAACCCGCTGCTGGCCGCGGACGACGCCTCAGAAACCATCCGATATTTAACAGGCGGCGTGCTGGTGCGCGTGAACCGGCTCACGCAGGAACTCGAGCCGGACCTCGCCACTTCCTGGAAAATCACGAACGGCGGAAAAACAATCACCTTCCAGTTGCGCGATGGGCTGCGCTTCTCGGATGGAACTCCTTTTTCTGCCGACGATGTAGCCTTCACCATGCAGCAACTCATGGATCCCGCGTTGCACTCGCCGACCGGAGACGCGTTCCGGTCTTCAGAAGGCAAGGTTGAAACCGAAGTCCTGCCCAAGAATCGCGTCCGTATCACTTTCCCCGCGCCGATCGCGGGTCTGGACCGGCTCTTTGATCAGGTTGCAGTGATGTCCGCCAAGTCGCCACAAAAGGAAATGGCAGTGTTGGGGCCGTACTACGTCGGGGAGAACAAAGCCGGATCGTACCTGATCCTGAAGCGCAATCCGAATTATTGGGAAAAAGATCCTGCCGGACGTCCGCTGCCTTATATCGAATCGGTGCGACTTGATATTCAGCAGAACCGTGACATCGAGATGCTGCGCCTGACGCGCGGCGAAATTCATTTCATCAACTCGCTCGATGCCGAGTATTTCGACAAGGTAGTTGCACAAGATCCGTCGATGGCGCACGATGCCGGTGCTTCTCTGGATTCTGAGGAGATGTGGTTCAATCAAGTCGCCAACTCTCCGCTCCCGTCCTACAAGAAAGCATGGTTTACTTCGATGAACTTCCGGCGAGCAATTTCGGAAGCCATTAACCGCGAAGATTTGGCTCGGATCGTATTTCGCGGACATGCGCGTCCCGCAGTGGGGCCAGTTTCTCCAGCAAATAAGTTCTGGTTCAACGCCAAACTGCAAGCGCATCCCTTCGACCAGAAATCCGCCTTACAGAGGCTGGCTCAAGATGGATTCCGCTATCAAGATGGCGTCTTGCACGATCACGATGGTCATGTCGTCGAGTTTTCCGTCATCACCAATGCAGGCAACAAGTACCGCGAGCGCATGGCGACCATGATCCAGCAGGATTTGTCCGGCATCGGAATCAAACTGAATGTGGTCACGCTGGATTTCCCCTCGTTGATCGAGCGCATCACCCGAACATTCGACTACGAAGCTTGCCTGCTGGGTCTGGTGAACGATGAACTTGATCCCAACGCGCAAATGACCGTGTGGCTGAGTTCTGCCGACAGCCATCAGTGGAACCCCAACCAAAAAACTCCCGCGACTGCGTGGGAGGCGGAAATCGATAAGCTGATGCGCGCACAAGCGTCTACCCTGGACCCGAAGAAACGTAAAGAGGACTTCGACAAGGTGCAGGAGATCGCTTGGCAGCAGGAACCGTTCATTTATCTCGTGAACAAGAATGCGTTGTCGGCGGTCTCGCCGGCGGTGCACAACGCGCATCCGGTGGTCCTGCGGCCGCAAGTTTACTGGAACATCGATCAGCTTTCACTGACCGCCGAGGTAGCCAGGAATCGCTGATGGATGCGCAGCCGCTGTTATCCCTGCGACTCTCGGTCGATTACCCTGGCAAGCCCGGGGTGTTGCGCAACTTGTCGCTGGACATCGCTAGTCAGGAAATCCTCGGGCTGGTGGGGCAGAGCGGTTGCGGCAAGAGCACGCTCGCATTGGCCATCCTGAAACTGCTTCATCTGAAAAGAGGACAGGCCGAGGGCTCAATTTACTTCAATGGCCGCGACTTGATGGCGTTGCGCGAACGAGAAGTTCGATCTCTGCGCGGCAAAGAAATTGGACTCATCCTGCAGAGCCCCATGTCTTCGCTGAATCCGGCGCTGCGCATTGGAACGCAATTGGAAGAGGCCTGGAAGGTGCACCGGCGTGCCTCGCGAGACGAATGCCAGGCGGCTCTGCGTGAGACTTTAGAGAATGTCAGCCTGCCCGGTGAACCGGATTTTCTGCGGCGATATCCGTCGCAGTTAAGCGTGGGCCAGGCGCAACGCGTGCTGATTGCAATGGCTGTCCTACATCGACCTGCGCTGTTGATTGCCGATGAGCCCACCAGCGCTCTCGACCTGATCACTCAGGCGGAAATTCTGCAGCTCTTTGCCAGTCTCAGCGCAAAATTCGGCATCAGTATTCTTTATATCTCTCACGACCTGCTGTCGGTCGCCACCATTGCGCACCGGGTCGCCGTGATGCATCAAGGCGAAATTGTCGAGTGCCGCAGAACAGCTGATCTGTTTCAGTCGCCCGAACATCCCTACACCCGCCAGCTGATTCGAGCACTTCCCGTGATACCGAGGCTGGCAGCAGCGGCTGCGTCCCCACGTTGAGCTTGCCCGTGCATCACTTGCCGGCTTTGGCAGGCATCGCAGTCGGAGCGGCAATCTCCGATGTCGGCTTGATTTCATCTGATGACGGTAAAGTACCCCGGTGAAACACAGATGCGAGGCGCGATCCGCAACGACGCGGTGACGTCACAACGGAGATCCGGGACCGCTGCCTCCAACTGCTGAATTGCGAAAAGCGGCCCCTTACGTCCTCGCGGTCTAAGGGGTTGGAGGATCGCGGTCCATGAACGCGATGCAGAAAATACCTGGGGATGGCAACACACGATCCCCAGGGTTCCCAGAACTCGTAGAACCCGCGAGCTGGTCTTGTACTAACAACTGCGGAGGCTATTTGCGAGCTGGGGACGCCTTGGTGAGCACGTCATCCAACGTTTTGGCTGCCGGGGGAGGAGCCTGGCCGCCCTCGACGATGTCTTTTGCCCCGATCGCTTTACCATACAGAGATTTGTTGGCATCGTCGTCGCTGTCCATCGACGCACCTTCGAGGGACACCCCGGCAAATAATCCCTTGGAACGTGAATAAGTCAAAACCCAGACGTTCATGGCACTCGCGTTATACGCCGTTGCCTGAGCGCCGGTGGGACCGGCAGCCGCGGCCGCGTTCGTTCCAAGCTTTGTCTTTCCGTTCAGGATTTGCTCTGCGCCCTTTTGATTCATCACCGTGAGCACAAAATCGGTCGCTGTCGACCCGAGTTGCACGCCAATGCTGGCCTGGTCGAGTTTGTACATCGCCGGAGTTCCCCAGGGACCGTCCATTTTTGAACCTGTGCGGCAGACGAGCACGCCGCGTCCATAGCCGCCGCCGATGCCAATAGCTATTTTCTTAACGCTGGGGAAGATGAGGACACAGTCGGCCTGGTCAAGGACATGCGTAGGCAGGCCCTTATCTCCGGCAAGCAATTCCCCCAGGACTGTGGCCGAGTTGGCAATTCGCTGTTCTTCTTTTTTCTGAGCGAATAGCGGCGAAGCAACCGCTAGGCAGAGTGCAAACAACATCATTCTCTTTTTCATTGTTTCATCCCTTTCTACAATCGTTTTTAAAAAAAGCAGCCACATATAATTTGAGATTTCCATCAAATTGTCGTCCGGGCCGCGGAGATACGCCGAGAACGGCTTTCTCGCAGCGCCCTTGCTCTCTAGACTGTCAGGACGACAAGGTGATCAAGGCGGTCGACCACCAACGCCATAGTGTCTAAGAGTATTCTGCTGAGACAAGGTTGCATCGAAATCTTCGGGTGCTGCTAGGACCAGCAGCCGAGGGTGTCAAGTCAATGTGCACGCGTAAATCCCGGATGGCTGGTAAGCCAGAAGATCCGAGCAGCCAGTTGGCGAGGAATAGTCTCGACTGGCGATGAATCGCGCACTCAAAATCCCCGTTCAAAATCTCGAAGGAGCGAACAGACGGCGCAAGCTGGTGCTAAGGCCTGTGCGTGTCAGTTGACTTCCGGTTTGCCGGTAAACATCCAACGAAAATGACACGTCTGATGTAGAATTCTCCGGCGAATCAAGTCCCGCTTCAGCAGGAGTGACCGTGAACTACGCCCGCGTTGCATTGGCCTCCCTCGTGGCTATGGTCGCCTACTTTGTCTATGGCTTCGCCATGTTCGCCGCATGGCCATCCATGAAAACTGAATATATGAAGTACCCCAACGTCTATCGTCCCAAGGACGAGATGATGAAGGTGATGCCCTACGGCATGATCGCCATTTTCGTCGCCATCGTGGTCGTCGCCATTCTCTACGCAAAAATCCATACCGCTGGTGGCGGCATCGTATCAGGCATATACCTCGGCGCACTCATCGGACTTTTCTCTGTCTGCACCTTCGCGATCCACAACTACATCAACCTGAACATCGGCCTCACGCTGACCATCTACCAGTCCATCGCCTACTTCATTCAATGGGTCATCGTAGGCGCAGCCATCGGCCTCATCTACAAGCCATCGTAGATTTTTCGGCAAAACGGAGTTATCGCGAGACAACCTTTTGGGAAGCTGCCGGAGGCTGGTTGGAAAGCAGAAACTACTTATCGTCAGTTGGGTGAAAAATCCCGTTGCACGCAACCCCCTTTCAAAATCAAGAACGGGGGAACAGACGGCGCAAGCTTGTGATAAGTCCCGGTTACAACAGCTAGTGTGATCCGGCCTGGATTGGAATGGGAAGTTCCTTTCCAAAAGACACTTCAATCATCTTTCGGTCTTCGTGATGAAATGCGTAATAGCGGATGTTCGCGAATCCGGCCTTCCCTGCCAATGCCCCGGCGTTCCAAAGAGTGTTGATGGATAGCCGACTATCAACCGCTATGGTCAGCGGCCAATCCTTTCCCTTTTTCTCGATCGCCACGCCCAGTCCCCGCAACGGATTGGCACTCACATCCAATGAATCGAGATGGTAGGCAGGATGATCGCCAGCATGTTCGACCAGGAGGACCAAAGGTTTCTGCTGATCTTGGCACCAACTTACGGATGCGAGAAGAATAGCAACGATGAAGGCCCAGAGTCGTGGTTTCATGGGATTTACAGTGTAAGCGATTCCATAACTGGCGAAAAATCGGGATACGCTCACATCCCCGAACGGACACCGATCGGTGTTGCGTTTGATCGGAAGTTGCAGCGGGAGGTCTCCTGAGGAACTCGTTACTTCCCAGTTGGCGGGGCACGATATAATGGCGTGTCGGCCTTGGGATTGCTGGTTTTTCTAGTAGTTGCCTAGTTGTTTTCTGCCATGGGAACTTTTGCCTGGGGGTACCCGTATCTGAGGGTGTGTCCCTGGGGCTGGATGGGTTGGTGTATCGCAGAACGGCTGGACAAGCCAGGACGATGAGGCGCAAGAGATTCCTGTCCTGCCGTTCAAGAAGCTGACAAGGAACGCACGATCGCGGATTTACGAACGTCTGATTCATGAGCACCTGATTTATGAAGACATGGAAAAAAGTTGCGATTGGGGCTGGGGCGGTGGTTGTGGTTGCCGCCATTGCGGGGATTGCGGTTTATCAGAGCCATAAAAATGTGGTCACGGTACAGACCGGCAAGGCGCAGCGGATGGATCTGGTTGCGGTGGTGAGCGCGTCCGGTGAAATCAAGCCGAAGACTTACGTGAATATTGGCGCCAACGCTTTCGGCAAGATTACCAAGCTTTACGTGAAAGAAGGCGATCAGGTGAAGCGCGGCCAGATGCTGGTGCAGTTGGAGAACGTGCAGTCCGCGGCGGATATGGATGCGATGCAAGCTTCGCTCGATGCGGCGCGAACGGATGCGGTGGCGGCGGAGGCTGGGCTTAATACTTCGGTGGCTGATCTCAACCGGGCGAAGTCGGATGCGGAACGTTCCGACCTCGATTGGGCTCGCGCGCAAGGCTTATACAAAGATGCGTTGATCTCGAAGTCGGATTACGACATGCAGAAGGCGAATCACCAGACGGCGGTAGCCGGATTGGCGCAGGCGCAAGCGCGAGTGGCCCAGGCGAAGGCACAGAAAGAATCGGCGGATGGACGCATTGAACAGGCCAATGCCAATCTGACTCACGCCACCGATGTCTTGAAGAAGACCACTTATCAGGCTCCGTTTGATGGAGTGATCACGAATTTGCCGGTGCGCGAAGGCGAGACGGTGGTCATCGGAATCCAGAATGCACCGGGCAGCACGCTGATGACGCTGGCGGATCTGTCGGTGATTACAGCTGAGGTTAAAGTGGATGAGACTGATATCGTGAATGTGCAGATGGGCCAGCCGGCACAGGTGACGATTGATGCGATTCCGAAGAAGACGTTCAAAGCGGTGGTGACCCAGATTGGGGATAACGCGATTGTGCGCTCGACGGGCGTGTCCACGTCGCAACAGATATCAACCAGCCAGGAGGCAAAAGACTTTAAGGTGGTGGTGACGTTGCAGGATCCGCCGGATGATTTGCGTCCGGGGCTTTCCGCCACGGCGAAGATCACGACCGCAACCCGAGGGAGCGCGCTGACCATTCCGATTCAATCATTGACCATTCGCCGGCAGGCGGACCTGGTCCAGAAGGATGAAAAGGGTGCGGTGCAGGCGGCAGCGCCGGCGAAGGATCCGGCGAAAGAGAAAGAGGAGATCCAGGGCGTATTTATCCTGCGCAACCATAAAGCCGAATTTGTGCCTGTGGACACGGGGATCGCTGGCACAACCGATATCGAAGTGATCAAGGGACTCAAAGAAGGCGACGAGATCGTGACTGGCAGCTATAAGGTATTGCGCACGCTGCGTCCGGGCAGTAGCGTGAAGGTGGATAACGCCGCGCCCAAGAAGGAAGAAGAAGAGAGCAGCTCGTAAGTTTGGTCTAACCTTCGCGGCGATGAAGCGTCCAATGGAGAGCCGGCGAAGGGAGTAGGAAAGATCGGAGCGCGGGCAAGTGTCCGAAGAGGAAACGGAGAAAAGAATGGCTACCGCAGAAGTAATCAACATGTCGCAACCCGCAGTGTCGTTCTCGCCCGAAAATTTCATGATCAGCACGCTGGATTTATGGAAGACCTACGACATGGGTTCGGAGCAGCAGGTGCATGCGCTGCGTGGCGTGAATTTGAACATCCGCCGCAACGAGTATGTCGCAATTATGGGGCCGAGCGGGTCGGGAAAATCTACTTTAATGAACCTGATTGGGTGTTTGGACACGCCTAGCAAGGGACAGTACTGGCTGAACAATCAGCAGGTCAGCGAACTGGATGACGACGAGCTGGCGCGCATCCGGAACAAGGAAATTGGATTTGTGTTTCAGACTTTTAATTTGCTGGCACGGGCGACTGCGCTGCACAACGTGGAACTGCCCCTGATTTACGCGGGCGTGCCGGCGGAAGAGCGGGCGGAGCGGTCGAAAGCGGCGCTGGCGTCGGTGGGCATGGAGCAGCGCATGATGCACAAGCCCAACGAACTTTCTGGCGGGCAACGGCAGAGAGTGGCGATTGCACGAGCGCTAGTGAATCGTCCGTCGATCATCCTGGCTGACGAACCAACCGGAAATCTGGATTCGCAGACGGGGAACGAAATCATGGCCTTGATGGATCGCCTGCAGGCGCAGGGAAACACGATCGTCCTGGTGACGCACGAGCACGACATTGCGGAATACGCGCATCGCGTGGTTTACATCAAGGATGGAGTGGTGGAGAAGGACGAAGTGAAGCGGTAGGACTCAGCATTCGGCATTCAGAACCGCCCAGCCTTATGGTTGGGCGTTTGCTTTTGGATTTCACAATTGGGCGGTTTGGCGGACGAGCGTCCCCGCCCGTCCTTCGGCGCTAACCCACGAGGTAAACCCGCTTCACACTTGTATTGTGGCCTGCTTGCGCTACAATGCCTGTTCTTGAAAATGGCCCCTTCGGGGTGCCGTTTTCGGGTACCTTGCTGAAATTCCGATGGTATCGATGAAGAATTTGGTTTGCCGTCCTGCGGCAAAACGGGGCTAGACCGGGTACTATGTTCGGTCGCAGGTAACGGCGTCAGAGTAAACGAATTGGCTTGGGAGGAGAAAGACCATGAGATTGCGAATGATCCTGGCTGCTTTGGTTGTTCTGTTGGCAACGGCAGTGGTTGCCCAGACGTTTCGCGGAACCATCTTGGGGACGGTTACGGACGCTTCGGGGGCGGTCATTTCCGGCGCCTCGGTGAAGATCCACAACGTGAACACGGGACAGGATCGAGCGACTCAGACCAGCGCGGACGGTAGCTATGCCGTGTCCGAACTTCAGATCGGAACCTATACGGTCACGATTTCGCAGAGCGGATTCCAGACTTCGGTGACCAGCGGCGTGACTGTGGACGTCGGTGTCGAGCGCCGTGTGGATGCTGCGCTCAAGCCCGGGCAAGTGACGGAGCAGGTGCAAGTCTCGGGCGAAAGCCTGCCTCAAGTGGAGACCACTACCAACGACTTGGGCGGCGTGCTCACTGCCCAGATCGTGCAGAACCTTCCCGTGAATGGCGGGGATTATACCAAGCTGATCTATCTCAATCCTGGCGTTGCCGGTTCCCCGGACCAAATTTCAGATTCACCGGGATCGTATGGCGAATTTTCCATCAACGGGGCTCGCGGCCGATCAAATAATTATCTGCTCGACGGGACTGATATGAACGACGGCTACCGCAACGATCCCGCCATCAACGAAGCGGGTGTATTCGGTACTCCGGCGACGATACTGCCCCTCGATGCGGTGGCTGAGGTGAATGTAATTTCAAACTTTCAGCCGGAATATGGGCGCAATGCCGGCGGCGTGGTGAATATTGTCACCAAGAGCGGGACCAATTCCTTGCATGGGTCGGCATTCGAAAATTTCCGCAACGATGCGCTGGACGCGCGCAATTATTTCAACTCGGCGGGCCAGCCGAAGGCGCTCTTCCATAACAATATGTACGGCGGCGCTTTGGGTGGTCCGATCATCAAGAACAAGACCTTCTTTTATGCCAACTATTTGGGTCAGCAGGAGCCAGTGGGTGTAGTGACCCTGTCTTGCGTGCCTGACCCGGCGCAGATAGCGGCGGATAAGGCCTTCATTACGGCCAATCCAATTGTTGGCACGTTGAATCCAACGACTGCCGCCCTCCTCGCCCGCAATCCCTGGCCTGCGCCGAACATTCCCGGAACCTACGGGGGCTCGCTGGTTTCGCCGAATGGACCTGAGGATAGCGGTTGTCCGAACGGGCCGAACAGTTCGGTCATCTCGCCTTCATTCAACAAGTTGAGCAGTTTTATCGGGAAAATCGATCAGAACTTCAACGCTAACAATGTGCTCACCGGGCGTTATTTCTTCGGCGATAGCACTCAGTCGTTCCCGTTGGCTCTGACGGCGAGCGGTGGTCAGTTGCCGGGTTTCAACACCTATACGCCCACCCGAGTACAGCTGGTTTCTATTTCTTACGTGCATACGATTGGGGCGAACAAAGTGAACGAACTGCGCGTCGGCTGGAACCGATTCGCAGAGGGATTTTTCCCGCAAGACCAAGGTTTTCAGCCCAGTTCGATTGGGTTCAATAACAGTCCAAGTGCTGGCGTCGGGGGTCTCCCAATTATTGAGATGGGTGGCTTTGCCCAACTGGGTGCGACCAGCAGCGTACCTCGTCACCGCGTTGACAGCAACGATCAAGTCATCGACAACTTCGGCTGGAAGGTTGGAGGCCACGATTTTAAGTTCGGCTTCGACTATCACCGCACCACCATTCAACAGTACTTTGATAAGTATTTCCGCGGCGAGATCAAGTTCGAAGGCCACAGCGCGGGAACGCCCCCCGTAAGTGTCCCCACCTCACCCCTTATTGATTTCCTGACAGGTTATGTGGACAGCGGATTCCAATATTTCGGAGACACGATCCGCCACACCTTTGAGAACAACTTTGGCTTTTTCCTGCAGGACAGCTACCGTGTCACCCCGCGGTTGACCTTGAACTATGGACTGCGCTGGGACTATTTCGGAGTGGTGGGTGAGAAGAACAATCTGTTCAGCAACATCACCAGTGAAGCCCCCGCGGCAGGAACGGGCACGTTTACCCTGACGCAGGTGGGCCAGCCGGGGTTGAGCCAGCTATACAACCCGCGCTACAGGAACTTTGCTCCGCGCCTGAGCATGGCTTGGGACCCCAGCGGCAAGGGCAAATCTGTCATCCGCGCTGGATGGGGCATGTTCTTCGACTCCTTCTCCCAGGACGTGGTTCTGGCCCACCTGCCGTACGCGCCTTTCTTCGATCCCGGGCCGGCGTACAACAATATCGGACCTAATCCGATTCTTTCGCAGGCTGCGACGGTTGGACCCATCGCTGCCGGCGTTCCGATATTCGCGCCGACCACCAGTTGCAGTTTTGAATGCGATGTTTTCGGCTTCGACCGCAACATCAAGACTCCTTATATGGAGAACTACAACCTGAACTTCCAGCAGCAACTCACCAGCAAGACCGTGCTGCAGCTCGGGTATGTAGGATCACAGGGCCACCATTTGTGGCGCTTCTTCGATATCAGCCAGCCAAGCACAGCGGCCATCAATAGTGCCGACTTGGCCTGCAACTGTATTAACGATTTCAGCAGCGTTGCCCGCCCATTCGCGGGCAACCCATACGGCGCGTTCTACGTGCTGCAGGAGAACTCTACCGGCCAGTCGAATTACAACTCGTTGCAGGCCAGTTACCGCGTGAACGGATGGCATGGCATCACGTCGATAGCGAATTATGTTTGGTCGAAGTCGCTGGATAATTCGAGCGACAGCGACGATTTTGAGCCCAATGCGGCGCAACCGAATGACAGCACCCGGCCCCAGCTCGAGTATGGTCCTTCCAACTTTAACGTGCCCAATCGGTTCACCTGGATTTTTTCCTACGATCTGCCCACCATGGGTGGAGACTGGAAGCGCCTGAAGAACGGCTGGGGTTTGAACAGCACAGTGACCCTGCAGAGCGGACAGCCGTTCCAGCTCAATTACAACTTCGAGGACGATTACAGTGGAAGCGGCAACGGCTTCGACCGGCCGGACGTGGTCGGACCGATTGTTTACCATCCGAATGACCCTTCGAACTACCTGGATATGAGCTCGTTTGCTATCCCATGCACGATCTCGGCGGCGGCGCAGGCTGCGCCTTCTGGTTTTGCGTCCGATTGCGTCCCGGGCACGCGTCACTTCGGAGACGAGGGGCGTGATTCTTTGCATGGGCCGACCTACAAACAATGGGACCTGGCGATCTATAAGACGACGATGATCACGGAGCGGTTCAGCATGCAACTTCGGGCCGATTTCTTCAACGTGCTGAATCATCCGAACTTCGCCAATCCGTTTTTGCCGGCGTTCATTGCGGACGCAGGTGCCGGCGGATTTCACATTGCCAACGGCCGTGAGGTTGCTGGTGCGAGTGGCGGTTATCCGATCGTTGCGACCGGAGACGTAGGCATCGGCAACCCCTTCTTGGGCGGCGGTGGACCGCGGGGAATTCAGTTGGGGGCTAAGTTCACGTTCTAGGTGGGGAAGTTGTTTGAGGCTCCTCCGGTTTCGGAGGAGCCTTTTGTTTTTGTGTTAGTTCAGGCTTCGTAGCGTTGGGCGTTGGTTGTTACTGTGCTGGCTGCACTTCTCCGACGGGAATGATTTTGGTATCGGAGCGGAATTTCTTGTAATCGTGGTAAGTGATGTCGTCCTCTACGTCGAAGTTCTTCAACAGAGCGAGGCGCACGTCGATTTTTACAGCGATGTGTTGCGGTAGCCAGACTTCGTCGTTGATTCGGGTTTGCTCGATGATGATGCGCGAGCCTTTGTGGACACGGGCGAGGAAGAGGCCGAAAGAAACGGTGTCGATGCACTGGATATCGAGCTTCTTCCATTGCGCTTCGTCCTTATCGATCCAGGCGCGGAAGCGGAACTTAGGTAGAATTTTGGCCTCTTTCAGGTGAGGTTCGTATCCCGGGCGGGGCTCGCCATCGATGACGTAGGCGTCGCGTCCGGAAAGTGATTCGATGCCTACGAAGGTGAAGTTGTAGGCGTCGGCCACTTCGCGTACGAACTGGCGATCCTGCTCGCGGTCTTTTTCTTCTTTTTTCTCCCGCTTGTCACGCTCTTCTTCGGATTCGTTTTTGCGCTTGTCGATCACCTTCTGGATTTTTTCTTCTTCTTTATTGGCGTCTTTTTCGGGGAGTGGTTTGTCGTCTTTCGCTATCAGGCGTTCGACCTGTTCGCCATAGATCTCCAGGACCTCGGAAGTTTTCGTTTCCGTGGATTTCACCTGGCCTTTGCCATCAAGATGATTCTCTTCCTCGCGTTGGATATAAGTGTAGTCGCGCTGGCGCTTGTCGTTTTCCATGTCATTGGCCGCGGTCTGGCGAATGAGGTCGCGGATCTGATCCTGGGACAGGGACGGCGCGGGGTTGTCCTGGGCGAGGGCGCAGCCCAACGTGAGAACAAGGACGAAAGCGGGCTTAACGAGCATGCTCATGTTACGTGGTTAGAGTATGGCCAGTTCCCGGCGGTTGCGCTGTTATTTTCTGGGGCGGAAACCGTCTGAAGTCAAAGGATTTAAATCGCAGAGGTCGCGGAGAACAGCCGCAGGGCGCTGTAATTTACTTTTCGGAGCGGCCAAGGCAGCCAGCGCGGAAGGAGCGGTCATCCAGGCGATGCAGGCGCTTGGCCATGCCAGGGCGGAGGAGTGAGTGATGGCGGATGGTGAATAAATACTCGGCGATGAACCATAAGTGTTCGTTGGTAGTCATCCAGTCGTGGGGGTCGAAGCGAGTCAGATTTACCGGACGCGAGAAAGTTCGTAGCGAGCGCTCGCGGCGGAGATTGAAGTAGACGTCAAAATAACTCAAAGCGAGTTCGCGGAGAGTGCGATAGACCGGCTCGCGGTAACGGCATCCGGTGTAATTGGACTTGGCGATGGCGCCCCAGTGGCCGTGGATGCGGTAGACGGCGACGACATGGTCGGTGTCGTGTTCGGCTTCGAGATCGATGACCAGCGGAGGATATCCGATGGCTCGCAGGGCAGCTGCGGCCAGGGTCGCGCCTTCGAAGCAGTGCGACGTGTTCTCCTGCAGGACGCGGCGCGGAGACCAGGCAGTGTCGGCCAGGTGGTAGGGCATGTCGTCAAGAAAGCGCTGGATTCCGTGAGGAGTTTTGAGGCTGCGAAGTTTGCGGAGTTCGGCGGGAGTGAAAGTTGTCATCGTCGAATGCAGTTTATCGTGCTGGCCGTGCAAAGGGCATTAACCAGTAGGGGCACGTGGGCACGACCGGGGCGGCTGCCTTCACGTAATAGGGCCGGGTTGGAAACCCGGCCCACACAAACGTTACGGTTCTTATCGTCCTGCTAATGCTGGTTCGTGATGGCTCTGGAATGCTTTGAGGCGCTGATTGATTTCATCCCAGTTCACTACGTTCCACCAGGCCGCCAGATATTCGGGGCGGCGATTGTTATATTTCAGATAGTAGGCGTGTTCCCAGACGTCGTTGCCGAAAATGGGGAACAAGCCTTGCGAGATTGGGCTGTCCTGGTTGGGCGTGCTGATGATTTGCACTTCGCCGCCGGGTTTGCCAGCCAGCCAGACCCATCCGCTGCCGAATTGTTTGACGCCGGCTTCGTTGAACTTGGTCTGGAAATCTTTGAAGTTGCCGAACGATTTGTTGATGACTTCGGAGATCGCGCCGCTGGGATCGCCGCCGCCCTTGGGCTTCATGATCTTCCAGAACATCGTGTGATTTACATGTCCGCCGCCGTTGTTGCGGACGGCGCCGCGAATGTCCTCGGGGATCGCGTTGAGGTCGCGGATCAAGTCTTCAGCACTCTTTGATTGCAGGTTGGGATATTTTTCCAGAGCCGCGTTCAGATTCTTGACATACGCCCCATGATGCATGTCGTGATGCAGTTTCATGGTCTGAGCATCGATGGTGGGTTCCAGGGCCGAATAGTCATACGGTAGATCGGGTAGCTGATGCGCCATTTTTATTCCTCCTAGGCTTACTAAGGATGATCAGGTTGGGGTAAACGATGCACGGCCTAGTGATTTTACCGCAATTGGGGCGCGGCGGGTTGAGCGCCAAGTGCTTATTGCCTCTGCTGGTACATGCACGTTCTGTGATTGAGCCGCTGCCGCACTTCTAGGAGAATCAGAGACACTCGCAGGCTCGGCAGAATTGGAGGGGACGTGTACTCGCGACGCGTACTTGCCGCCGCACTGGTCATCTTCTTCTCGTTCCTGGGCTGGACCGCGCTGGCTCAGGCCAAGGACTTTGCGCTCGTTTCCAACAAATCGAACGAAGTAGTGGCGGTCACGTTGCCTGAACTGGTGAAGGTATGCAAGGGCCAGATGAGCCGCTGGCCGGATGGCAAGCCGGTGAGCTTTATCACGCGCGATCCGACGGCGCCGGAAATGAAGCTATTGCTCGAGAAAGTTTATGGCATGTCGAAGGACGAAGTGAAGGCGACGATCGCGAGCGCCAATCACAGCCGAGCGAATCATCCGGCGATTGTGGTGGTGGAATCCGACGAGGCGGTGGTGAAGAAAGTGGAATCGACTCCTGGGCGCGGTGGGCTTGGTGGATGTGTATTCGATCAGCGGCGGGGTGACGGTGTTAAAGGTTGGTGGGAAGTTGCCGCTGGAGCCGGGATATCCGTTGCACGGGAATTAAAGTTGGCGGTCGCAGCATCGCGGAGGTTTTATCTCCAATTCGAAACCGGCTAAGCACAGTGCACGGCGATTTCCGCGCTATCAGGTCGACATGCGGATCGTGGTGCAGATCTTTCGTTCGGGTGAGACGACGTCGTTGTGGGGACGTTCGAATGAGTTGGGCGAGGATGGAGTGGGCGGAACGCTGACCGGGGAATTGGAGGTCGGCGAAGTTGTCTCCATGGAACTTTCTTTGCCCTTGGCGGCGTATCCGCTGAAGCTTCGTGCGCTGGTGCGCTACCGCATTGGATTGCTGCATGGATTTGAATTTCTCGCGGTGAACGAGCAGCAGCGTGACGTGCTTCACCGGGTATGTGAAATGCTGGCAACGGGGCAGTAGCGGCGTCGTCCGATTGTGGGTGCTTCTTCCTTTCTGGAATTACCTCCGTAACTTTCGAGTAACTGTGGCGTCCTCTAACATCTGAATCGGCTCTGGTTTGGAACCGAGGGGGATTCGAATGGGTGACCACATCACCCAGCCAGCGACGTCGGCTGAGCTTGCACGCGCGAAGTTTCTCAGGGAGGCTCTGCAACGCCGAACGCTGGCGCCTCCCGGCCAAGCCGAGAGCATCACCGCAGCCGCCGTCACTGCAACGCACCGAAGCGATTACTCCCAGCTTTGAATTCGACAGCCCCGAATTACAGAGAGCCTACCTCGAGCAATTGGTGGAATGCGCGCCGGAGGCCATCAGTATTCTGGATCCGGAGTACCGGATTACACGCCTCAATGGCGAGTTCACCCGCATTTTTGGCTTTGGGCCGGCGGAGGCGCTGGGACAGCGTATCGATTCGCTGATCGTGCCACCCGACCGCAGCGCGGAGACCCGCTGGATTGGCGAGCTGCTGGTGAAAGGGCAGAAGGTCGTCCTCGAAACCAAGCGTCAGCGGAAGGATGGAACGCTGCTGGATGTTTTTATCTCGACTGCTCCCATCATGAACGATGGCAAGCAGGTGGCGATGTGCGTTCTGTATCGCGACATCACGGAGCAGAAACGGACGGAGGCACTGCATTCAGCGCTGCACCGCATTACCGAAGAAACCAGCACAGCGGAAGACCTGCCGCAGTTCTATGAGGCGGTTCACGGCATTGTGGGCGAGCTCATGTATGACCGCAATTTCTACATTGCGATCTACGATCCACTGACCCAACTGCTCAGCTTTCCCTATTTTGAGGACGAGATGGATTCCCGGCCTGCGCCGAAGAAGCTGGGCAAAGGTCTGACTGAGTATGTGCTGCGAACCGGAGAGCCGCTGTTGTGTACTCCTGAGATATTTGACGGTCTGGCGAAGCAGAACGAAGTCGAGTCGATCGGCGCTCCGTCGCTGGACTGGCTAGGGGTTCCGTTGAAGGCCGGGATCGCTACTTTTGGGGTGGTGGCGGTGCAGAGCTACAGCGCCAATGTGCGCTTCGGCGAGAAAGAGAAAGAAATTCTGAACTTCGTCTCGCAACAACTCGCCAGCGCGATTGAATATAAGCGCCACGAGGACGCGCTGCGACGTTCTGAAGCGCGTTACCGCTCGCTGGTGCAGAGCGCGGTTTACGGCATTTACCGATCCAGCCTCGAGGGCAGATTCTTCGACGTGAACCCAGCCTTAATCACTATGCTCGGTTACGATTCGGCAGAAGAGCTTCTCGCTCTGGATCCGAAATCCGATGTCTTTCTCGATCCCAGCGAACAGGAACGGGTAATGCGCGAATTCCAACGTGGCGCGCGATTGGACAATGTGGAAGTTCGCTGGAAACGGAAAGATGGAAGCGCGATTACCGTCCGCTTGAGTGGCCGCGTAGTGAACAACCCGGAGGAGACTGCCGAGGTCGTGGAAATTATCGCAGAGGATATTACAGAACGGCGGGTGCTGGAGAATCAATTCCGTCAGGCGCAGAAGATGGAAGCCGTGGGACGTTTGGCCGGAGGGGTGGCCCACGATTTCAACAATCTGCTGATGGTGATCAGCGGTTACGCGGAAGTTTTGCTGGAGCAGACGCAGGAAAGGCAATCCTCTCTATCCGAAGATCGAGGCGATTCACCAGGCAGCCGATCGCGCCACAAATTTGACGCACCAGCTATTGGCTTTCAGCCGCAAACAGCTGTTGGAACTGAAAGTGGTGGATTTGAACATCATCATCGAGGACATGGAGCGCCTGTTGCGTCCCTTGATCGGAGAGAACATCGAGTTGCAAACTCAGCTCACGCCCGACCTCGGCCGGACCCGCGCGGATGCTGGTCAGATCGAGCAAGTCCTCATGAATCTGGTGGTCAATTCCAAAGACGCCATGCCGCAAGGCGGCAAAATTAGCGATTCAGACCGCCAACGTCAGACTGGATAACGAAGATCGTCGCCGCGAATACACCTACATCCAACCGGGCTCCTACGTCGTACTTTCGGTCACCGACACTGGCGAGGGCATGGACAAAGAGACCCAGTTGCGTATCTTCGAACCTTTTTTCACTACCAAGGAAAAAGGAAAGGGCACAGGCCTGGGGCTTTCGACGGTATACGGAATCATCAAGCAGAGTCGCGGTTATGTTCTGGTCGAAAGCGAGCTACAGCAGGGTACGACGTTTCGGATTTACTTGCCGCGAGTCGAAGATGCCCTCGAGCCAACAGGCGCGGTCAGCGCTGCCCGAACCCATGCGGGCGGTTCGGAAACCGTGTTGTTGGTCGAGGACGAAGAATCCGTGCGCCAGTTAGTCCGCGAAACATTGGAGTCGAAGGGATACAAAGTTCTTGAGGCTGAAAATGGAGAAGCCGCGCTGCAAATCGTTGCCACACATTCCGGCAAAATCGATATGCTGATCACCGACGTCGTAATGCCGGGAATGAGTGGCCGCGAGTTGTCCGCCCGGTTGTGCGCGTCGTGTCCTCAGACTAAGGTGCTCTACCTTTCCGGATATACCGAAGACGCCATCGTGCACGAGGGCGTGGTCGATCCCGATACCGCCTTCCTGCAAAAGCCATTTACCCTGCAAATGCTCTCTCGCAAGGTGCGGGAAGTTCTGGGCGAGCGCAGTTCTTGAGACGAAGGGAGCTAAGTCTTCTCTTTCCAGCTGAGAGCGCAAGTTTGCAACTTTTCCAGCCATCGTGAGTCCTATAGACAGTGTCCAGACCCGCCGGGAATCCAAGGCCGGGTGGTTCCCGTACACTTAGAGTCAGGACGCTCCATGCTGATTAAGAAACCAGCGGACATTCCATCGTCGGAGATCACGCCGAAGAGTTTGTATCTAAACCGGCGGAAGTTTCTGGCGGGCGTAGCCGCTGCCGGCGCTGCAGGGATCGCAGGCCTGAGCCTGGGTGAATTGGTCTCGCCTTCGACGACCGTGCACGCCGACGCCAAGATCGATGGCATCAAGAAAAGCTCGTTCTCGACCAACGAGACCGTCACGCCCTACAAAGATGTCACCAATTACAACAACTATTACGAGTTCTCGACCGACAAATACGAGCCCGCCGGTCTGGCCAAGAATTTCAAAACGCGACCATGGACCGTAACCATCGATGGAGCCGTAGAGAAAAAGCAAGTCCTCGACGTCGACACGATTATCAAAATGGCTGCGCCCGAGGAGCGAATTTACCGCCATCGCTGTGTCGAGGGCTGGTCGATTGTGGTATCCGTGGGTTGGCTTCTCGCTGAGCGAACTGATCAACAAAGCCAAGCCAACCGGCAAAGCGAAATTCGTCGAGTTCACCACCATCGAAGATCCTAAACAGATGCCGGGCCAGCGCGGCCGCGTGCTCGACTGGCCTTACGTCGAAGGCCTGCGCATGGACGAAGCCATGCATCCTTTGGCTCTGCTTTGCTTCGGCATGTATGGCGACGCATTGCCCAATCAGGACGGCGCTCCGCTGCGCATCGTGGTGCCGTGGAAGTATGGCTTCAAGAGTGGCAAGGCGATTGTGCGCATCCACTTCACCGATAGCCAACCTCAGACCACGTGGGCCGAGATGGCTCCCCGCGAGTACGGATTTTATGCGAACGTGAATCCGAACGTGGATCATCCCTCGATGGAGTCAGGCCAAAGAACGGCGACTCGGCGAATTTCTGAAACGTCCTACGCTGATGTTCAATGGTTACGATCAAGTGGCAAGCCTCTACAGCCGGCATGGATTTAAAAAAGAATTTCTGAAGCTGAGGTTCATAACCAAACGCGTAGAGGCTAGACAGAGTTGGCGTCCCTCGCTTGCTCGGGAGAGGTTCGCAGTTACCGTGGCCGTGAACTCGATTTCGGCATGATTCGCTGGTTCAAACCCGTCGTCTTTCTCGTTTGCCTGATCCCGCTCGCGCTTCTCGGATGGAAGGCATACAGTGGCGGCTCTCGGCGCCAATCCGATCGAAGTCATCACCCACGCGACCGGCGACTGGACTCTGCGGTTCTTACTCATCACATTGCCATCACGCCCATTCGCAAGCTCACCGGGCAGCCTTTGGCTGATCCGCTATCGCCGCATGTTCGGACTCTTTGCATTTTTCTACGCCACGCTGCATTTTCTGACTTACATCTGGCTGGACAAATTTTTTGATCTGCACGAGATGCTTCACGACATTGCAAAACGCCGGTTCATCACCGTCGGATTCGCGGGATTTATTTTGTTAATTCCGTTGGCGCTCACTTCAACTAAGGGATGGATCCGGCGTCTCGGCGGGAAACGCTGGCAAGCGTTGCATCGCCTGATCTATTTCAGCGCGATCGCCGGAGTGATTCATTACTGGTGGCTGGTGAAGGCCGACATTCACAAGCCGCTGGAGTACGGAGCTATTCTCGCAGTGCTGCTGGGATACCGGATCGCAGTGTGGGCGGGCCCGAAGCTGTCCGCAAGCAAAGCGAAATCCCTGCGCCAACCCCGGTGCGAGGTTCCGGAAGGATAGGAGAGAGCGGTCTCCAGATATTGCCCGGCTCAGAGCATGCCGAGCGTTGTGCGCCAACGAGTCCTACTTGAACTGCAGATGCACCTGCTTAAGTCCGATTTGGGCATCTGACGGTGCCGGCGTTGAACACGACGATCCGTACAACGTAATCGCCATTTGCTCCGGTCGGCAGGCCCTGCCAGCCACTTGAATAGAGCCCGTTAGGCGTCGTCACCGGGGCTTCTCCTGACAGTGCGAACCAGTTTGTTCCGTCTGGCGTGTATTCGGCTTCAGCATAGCTGCCGCTGGGCAGAGCGGCGGGCCCGATCGTGACGACGCAACGAACCGAGATCGCGTTGATCATGTCAATCTGATCGCGATCGAACGTGCCACCGACTTCCACCGTGCCTACACCGGTTTTGTACCCGGTTGCGTTATAGAAGCTGTAATCGGATGGAGCTGCCATAGTTCCCGCCGGCCCCTGCGGACCTTGAGGACCTTGCGCACCCGCCGGCCCCTGAGCTCCGACGGATCCCGCAGGTCCGACCGCTCCCGATGGACCAGCCGCACCCACTGCTCCTGCCGCGCCCGTGGGGCCAACCGCCCCTGCCGGACCGACTGAGCCAACCGCTCCGGTTGCTCCTGTTGCCCCCGTCACACCTTGCGAACCAACCGCTCCTGTGGCGCCCGTCGCTCCTGCTGGACCCACTGAGCCAACTCCTCCCGTTGGGCCAACCGGACCAACCGGTCCTTGTGGACCAGCTGGGCCAACCCCTCCGGTCGCCCCCGTCGCTCCCGTCGGTCCTTGAGAGCCGGCTGCACCGGCCGGTCCTTGTGGACCTTGCGGTCCCATCAGCGAGTGATAGCTATTTCCATTGTCCGATTCAACGATCATGCCGCTGGCGACCGACAGCGTGTACTGGCCCGCTGCCGGGGCGAGCACAGGCAAGCCAAGATCCACCAAAGTAATCGCCGATTGCGTGTTGTTTCCGCTCTGCGGTTGCACGCTCAGGGGACCACTACAATTCGTGCCAGGAGTACCGGTGGCACATTGGGCCCACGAGATTCCAGACAGCAGACTCAGCATGACCGCCAGCCAACATTTTTTCATTTCATCTCCTGATTTCTTTAGGGGACCACGGCTACAGTCTCGTTGCTGTAGCCACTTTCCTGGCTACCGCTCACCGCCGTAGTTACGTAATAGAGAGTTTGCTTGTGAGTTACTTGTAGGTCGGTATAATTCGTCGTCTGGATTCCCGCAGCTATTTTTGCGTAGGGGCCACCCTCGGTAGTCCCGCGATAGATGGAATAACTGGCCGCGCCCTGACTGGCCTTCCAGGTGAGAGTGATCCCATGCCCGGTGGAGACGATTATCGCCTTGCCGCTGAGTTTCACATTGCCTTGAATACCCTGCGCAAGGCTCAAGCTCAGACACCCGCCCAGAGTCATGCCGATTGCGAGGAGTCGCTTCGTCGCTCTCATATCAGCTCTATCGGCACGATGACCTCCACTCTTCAGGAGGTCAGAGTTAGAATTCGCCAAGAAAGCCCAAACGGTTTCGCGGTTCTCGAGGTCCCGCGAGTGTTTCGCCTTCTTCAATGATGTCCTGCTTTTCTTGACTTATATCTGACTGGACGAATTCTCCGACGTGCGCGAGATGCTGCACGACACGGCCACCCTATTCCAGCGTTGAAGAACATCTGGTACAAGATCGATGTGGATGCGACTGACGAATTCCGAACAGTTCATAAAGCGATCGGTTGGCTTCCGATTTCAGTCTTGCCTTTGACGGCAGTGGCTTGCCGCGATTCGCTGCCGCCTTGGGTATTCATGTGGATTCTTTCGTCCGCCATCTATTTCAGCCTGAAGTGGCTGACGTGGTGGACAGCACGATTGCGAATTGCTCATCCGCCCTGGCGATCGGTAGCCTATCTCCTGGCTTGGCCAGGAATGGATGCGGACGCTTTCCTGGATTCGAGACAACGTGTGCCGCTGCCAGGGCGCACGACTTGGCTCCGGGCGACGTTCAAAGCGATTCTCGGTGCGATCCTGCTCTGGGCTGTTGCGCGATCCATCCCGCAGGGACAACCCCTCCTGCGCGGGTGGGTTGGGATGTTGGGTCTGATCCTGCTCCTGCACTTCGGTACTTTCCAGATAGTCGCTCTGCTGTGGCAGAGCCTCGGTGTCAGAGCCGAACCCATTATGTCTGCACCGCTCCGTTCCACCTCCCTCGGCGAGTTCTGGGGGAAGCGATGGAACCTCGGTTTTCGTCAGCTTGCCCATGAGTTGATCTTTCGCCCGCTCTATCGAAGACTAGGCCCGGACACCGCTGCTTTCTCGGTCTTCGTGGTTTCCGGGCTGATTCACGATTTGGTGATCTCGCTGCCCGCTCGCGGAGGCTACGGTCTCCCCACTCTCTACTTCTTGCTGCAAGGCGCGGGCGTCACTGTCGAGCGTTCTCAGTTCGGCAAGCGGCTCGGGCTGGGGGAGGGCGTGCGCGGCTGGTGTTTCATGGCGGTGTTCCTCACGGCACCGGTTTTTGGGCTCTTTCACCCATGGTTTGTGCTGCGTGTAATACTTCCATTCATGCGAGCAATTCACGCCCTATGACGGATTCACTGGTGCAGCGGCTGTTTGACATCGACTTATGGTTCATCGGCGCGGCGCATTTCGTAATCCTGTTCGCGAGTTTTCAAGTGCCCTATCGTCTAGGCTGGAAACAGGACTTGCAGCGACTGATACCGTTCAACAGGAAGCTGCTTTGGGTGCAGAGCGGATTTACGGTGTTGACGATCATTGCCTTTGGCGCCTTGACGCTAGCGCTCCACGCGGAAATGCTCCGAGGCGACCGTGCTGCCTTGGGACTTACCGGCTTCATCGGGATTTACTGGACTACGCGTGTTCTCGTGGACGCCGCTTACTTTTCGCACGCGGACTGGCCCAAGGGACGGGCATTTGTCGTGGGACACGCTCTCCTAACGCTTCTGTTTTCTTTTCTCGCAGCGAGCTATGTTGGGCTCTTCGTCTGGCACGTGTGGCTGCGGGCGAATGGCTAAGCACCAGGTTCGAAGTGCGTGTTTCCGCCCTCTAAAAACGAATAGCTCGGTTTCTGACGTTTTAGAAACGATTAGCTCAGCTGCCAGATGGTGTCGAGCACGGTGCCGTCGACCCACTTCACGACAGCGACAGGACGATCGCCCAGCTTCGGGCGCGCGGGCTTGCCGCCGCAGATGCGCTCGACTTCGACCTTGATGTCCTGGATCGGACGGATGGGCAGGCTCGAACCTTTCACTGCGTCCAGCAAATCCTGGCGGCGAGGATTGATCGCGATGCCACGCTCGGTGACGACGACGTCGATCAGTTCGCCCGGCCCGGTAAGGGTGGTTACCTCATCGATGATCACGGGAATGCGGTCGCGAAATGACGGCAAGGCAAGGATGGTGCACCCCGCCGCCAAACAATTCTGCCAGCCGCCAATTCCGTGCAGCAGGCGTCCATCGGAATGGGTGACAACATTGGCGTTGAAGTTCACGTCGACTTCGGTCGCGCCCAGTACGACGGCATCGACGAGAGATGCAAAGTTTCCCTTGCCGTGATAGTTGTACGAAGTGAACGGCGAAGTAGCCACGTGGCGCGGATCGTTGGCAATCGACTTCACTCCGTCAAGATCGAATGTCTGTCCGTCGAGAATGTAATCGGTCAAACCCTCTTGCAGAAGTTCGACCAGATATTTTGTCGATCCGCCGCGGACGAAGCGGGCTTTGACGCCATCTTCTTTCATCATGCGGCGCAGGTAGTCGACGAAGGCCAGCGCAATTCCTCCCGCTCCCGCCTGGAATGAGAATCCGTTGCGCATGATTCCGGCGTCACGCAGAAAACGCGCCACAAACTCTGCGATGCGCAAGCGATCCGGCGAGCGCGTGATTTGGGTCGTGCCAGAAACGATCTTCGCCGGATCGCCAATGGAATCGACCTCGACCACGTAGTCCACGTTGTTGCCTTGAATCTGCCAGGGGATGCAGGGAAACGGAACCAGATTGTCGGTAACCACAATAACGCGGTCGGCATACATCGAATCGGCGAGGGCAAAGCCGAGCGATCCGCACGCCGACTTACCATGGGAACCATCGGCGTTGCCGAACGCATCGGCGGTAGGCGCGGCAATCACGGCGACGTCGATGTGGACTTCGCCATCTTGAATGGCCTGCCAGCGCCCGCCGTGGGAGCGCAGTACACCCATGCCGCGCATCTTGCCCTGGGTGCAGTAGTCGCCCAGCGGGCCGTTCATGCTGCCTTCGATGTGATGAATCACACCGGATTGCATGAGGTCGATCGCGGCTTTTTGCGAGGGAAAAGACGCGCTCGGAAACCACATCAGATCTTTGACGCCGATTCTGGCCGCGGCTTCGAGCGCCATGAGCGCGACCCGATCGCCATCGCGGAGGTGATGGTGATTCGAAATCACCATGCCGTTGCGCAGTCCGCAGCTACGCAGAGCAGTTTCGAGATTGGCTACGCGTTTGTCGCCGTTCTCGGGATAATCTTTGCTGGAGCAAATGGGTGGGGCAGCCTTTCGTCCGCGCGGCTGATATTGCCCGACGCCCAGATATGGAATCTGCGGCCTGCCGTTGACCATGGTGGGCACGCTGCGTCCGGCGGCGTTCTGGGCGAGTTCGATGCGTTGCGTCATTGCGCTTTCCCCATCGCTTTCGCTCTTGCCACCAACTTGCGCGCCCGCTCGACTACAGGCGGGTCGATCATCTTCGAGCCCAGGCTGACTACGCCAAGTCCCCGCTGCTGCGCTTCCTCGAAGGCGGCTACAATCTTCAGCGCTTTTTCAATCTCTACCTGCGAGGGCGCAAAAGCTTCATGGATGATCGGAATCTGCGAGGGATGAATGCATCCCATGCCTTCGAATCCAAGCGCGCGGGAATTTTCTCCCCACTGCCGCAGCCCGGCAAGATCACCGACATCGCCGAAAACAGAGTCGATGGCCTGGATGCCCGCTGCCTTCGCGGCGTTCACCAACCGCGTTCGCGCGTACAGCGATTCGCGGCCTTCTAAAGTCTTAGCCACGCCCAAGTCGGCTGTGTAGTCTTCCAGTCCGATAGTTAGGGCGGCAACATTCGGGCTCACGGTCGCGATGGCAAACGTATTCTCGATCCCCAGAGCGGATTCCACGATCGGCATCAGCCAAATCGCGCGATCAATGCCTTCCCGGGTCTTCAATTCGCTAATGGTACGATCCACTTCGGCTACTTGGTCGGGTGTCTCAACCTTGGGAATCAGTATGAGGTCGGGCGCTTCCGGAATTACTTCGGCCAAGTCCTGCAGCCCCAGCGGCAACTGGTTGATGCGAACCATGCGTTCGCAACTGCCGAAATCGACAGCGCGCAGGGTGTTGCGCACCAGGATTCGAGCCGCATCTTTTTCGGCGTGATGAACGGAATCTTCCAGATCGAGAATGATCGCGTCCGGCCCATGCAATGCGGCGTTGATGAAATACTTCGGCTCGCCTCCGGGAAGATAGAGCCGAGAACGTCGCAGTCGATCGCGAGCCGTAGGCTTAGGGAGCGCGATTTTCTCCGGCAATGCTCTTTGATCTCCGCCCCAGCCCGCGCGTTTTACTGCCGCTTCAATCCGCGCCGAAATCACAAACGGCAACGCACCTTCATCGTGGATTGAGATTCGTGCGTGCTTAACGCCAAGAGTTTCGAGCACCTGGCGGGTCTGGCTCAGGATCGAACTGCCGTAGTAGAGTCCGACGCGAGACTCAAGCGTGATCTCAAGGCCGCCGCTGTCGCGCGGTTCGATAGCCACGTGCAAGTCAGAGCGCACATCTTTGCCGTAATGACCCGCTTCGGCGGGATGCGCACTCGTGGCTGTGTTGTCGCTGCTCATCAAAAATCATTAACCGCAAAAGACACTAAGATCCGCACCCCCCCCCTACGATATTCTCTGAATCACTTTATCTTGGCCAGGATTGCGTCGGTCATCTTTATGGTCGAAGCAGCGCCTTGGCTGATCGATTTCGCGCCGCCGGAAATCCGCATCATATCGTAAGTCCGCACTTTGCCTTCTCTCACCACGGTCGAGATGGCATCTTTGATTCTCTTAGCCTTGTCGTTCTCGCCCACGTGCTCCAGCATCATGACGGCGGAGAGGATCATGGCGATCGGGTTCACGATCGGCGGATTCAACTCAGCATATTTGGGTGCTGATCCGTGCGTGGGCTCGAAGACTGCGACTTCGTCTCCGATGTTGCCGGAGGCGGCAAATCCCAAGCCGCCAACCAATCCGGCGAAAGCGTCTGACAAGATATCGCCAAACAAGTTCGAAGCCACGATGACGTTGTAGTCTTCGGGATTCTTGTTGAGCCACATCAATTGCGCGTCGATGTTGGTAGACCAGAGCGCTATCCCCGGGTAGTTCTTCGCGACTTCCTTGGCAGTCTCTTCCATCATGCCCGAAGTTTCGCGAACTACATTAGGTTTTTCGCAGATGGTCACGCCTTTGAATCCGCGTTTCTTCGCGTACTCAAACGCGGCGGTGACGATGCGGCGAGCGGCCGGCCGAGTGATGATGCGGACACTGACGGCGATGTCCGGGCCGGGCACGTCGGCGAAAGCTTTGAACTTGGGGTGCGAGTTGAGCGCGGCCCGCACGATCTCGGGCGGGTTCGTCCATTCGATGCCGGCGTACATGCCTTCCGTGTTCTGGCGAAATACTGTGGTGTCGATTTGCGGCTCGTCGTAGTCATCGTCGACCCGCTTGCGAATGTAGTTCAGAGGATTGCCAGTGAAACCGATGCAGGGACGCATGCAGATATCAAGGCTGAACTTCTGCCGCATGGTCACAATTGGGCTGTAGTAGACCAGCCCTTTGCCTTGCAACTCGGGCTTCAACTCGGCTTGTGCTTCTTTATTTGGTTTTGAAGTGATCGCACCGAACAGCCCGAGCTTGTGCTTGGCGAGCAGATCGATCGTGCGTTGGGGAAGCGCGTTGCCTTCGTTTCTCCAACACTCCCAACCGATGTCGGCGTGAATATATTCTGCGTCGAAACCGACTGCTTTTAGAACACGCAACGCCTCAGGCAGGACTTGATTTCCAATTCCATCGCCGGGCATCGTGACGACCGTATGTTTAGCCATGAATGCGTTTTCTCCCGAACAAACTTAAGACTTTTCACAGAGGTACAGAGTGTCTGGCTTAGCCTCAAAGACGTTGCGAGCAACGTCTCTATAAATCGGTTCGATTTCAGCTCAGGCCGAGACGCTTCGCCACCAGATTCTCCACACCTTCGGCGATCACTAGCGACTGTGGAACGCTTCCCAATGGCGGGAACGTAAAGTCCTCTCCACGCCAGTGAATCACGCCTGAAGTGAAATCAATGTCGATTTCTTCTCCGGGAATAATTGTCTTTTCTTTTGCCGCGATCTCGCTCGCGAACTGCTCGCGCAAGCGCTTGACCAGTTCTGGCACTTCGATGCAGAGGAATCCATTGTTGTACGCGTTGCGCAGATAAGTCTGCGAGAAACTCGCCGCGATGACGAGCGGGATGCCTTTAGCCTTGAGGCAGGTCACTGCTTGCTCGCGGCTTGACCCGGTTCCGAAGTTAAATCCGCTGACGACCACATCGCCCTCTCGGGTGCGAGAAGCGAATTGCGGGTCGTAGTTTTCCATCACGACGTTTGCCATCAGTTCTTTGGTGACGTCATCGCGGTAAGTGTAGTCCTTTCCGTAAATCGCGTCGGTGTTCAAGTTATCTTGCGGCAGCAAGACGAGACGACCGTGGACTCTCTCGGGAAAACCCGGGAGAATGTCCACTTTCTCCGCTGCCGCAGTCGCCGCAAATTCGGTGTAGCTGCGCACCGGCTCCTGGCCGCTCATTTCATGCGGTCCGCGAATGTAACCTGCGACAGCGGATGCAGCGACGACCTCAGGACTCGCCAGGTAACATTTCGCGTCGCGCGATCCCATTCGGCCTTTGAAATTCCGGTTGGTGGCGGAAATTCCGACTTCGCCGGGCTCAAGCAGTCCGACTCCGAGGCCGATGCATGGGCCACAGCCGGCGGGCAATGGATTTGCCCCGGCATCGAGCAGAGTTTGCCAGATGCCGCGCTTCTCCGCTTCTTCCTGCACCCACTTGCTGGCCGCACCCAAATAGAATTTCACTCCTGGCGCGACTTTCTTGCCTTTCACAACCTTGGCTGCGGAGTCCAGATCTTCGACGCGCGAGTTCACACAGGAAAGCAGGTAAGCCTTTTGGATCGCAACCTTTTTCTTTTCCATCTCGGCGAGAGATGCCATCACCTGCACTGTATCGGGCCCCGAAACGTGCGGCGTCACTTGACTGAGATCGAGCGCGATGCGAGCTGCGTATACGGCGCCGGGATCGGGTCGCGGCGGATTCTTCGTCCAACTGTCGATGTCTTTCTCCGAAAAGCGTTCGACCCCAGTTGCCTTCAGCCGCTGATATACGTTCTTCAGATATTTGATCGTCACTTCGTCGACCGGGAACCAGCCCACCAGCGGTCCCCATTCGGTGGTCATGTTGGAGATGGAGAGCCGCGCATCCATAGAAAGGCTGGCAACGCCGGGCCCGCTGAATTCGATGGCGGCGTTCAGAACCTCATCATGGTTGTAGAGGCCGCATAAGATAATGATTATGTCTTTGCCGGTAGCTCCCGCGGGTAACTTGCCTTCGAGCACGACTTCGACGGAGCGCGGAATCTGCCACCAGAATTCTCCAGTAGCCCAGACCGCGGCAGCGTCGGTGCGGACGATGGGCGTGCCGATCGCTCCCAACGCCCCGTACATATTGGAATGCGAGTCGGAGGCCACAACAAATGATCCGGGGACGACATAGCCGCGCTCCACCATGATCTGATGGCCGATTCCTGACCCCGCCGGATAGAAGTCGACGCCGTACTCTTTCGCGAATGCCTCGATGGCTCGATATTTTTTTTGGTTGGCTTCGTCTTTATTCTGGATGTCGTGGTCGAGGGCGAAGACGAGCTGCTCGGGGTCGAAAATCTTTTTTGCGCCGATTCCTTTGAACTTGCTCATCACGGCAGAGGTATTGTCGTGGGTCATCACGTGATGCGGTCGGATGGAGAGAAAGTCGCCAGTGCGCAGAGGGCGTTTAGGACCTTCGGCGAGGTGGGATTGCGCGATTTTTTCGACGATGGTTTGGGGCATGGGATACTCCCGGTGCAAACAAGAAGCAGATTCCTCGCTCCGCTCGGAATGACAAACCTAAAAAAAAGAGTCAAAAAGCAAACGTTGCGGGCAATGTCTCTACGGCCGCTTTTTCTTTTTTGCCGGCTTGCTCGAGGCTTTTTTCGCTCGCACATCTGCTTTCATCAGCGCCATCAGCTTGCTTACCGACCCGACCTTCTCCAGGCCCCAGATGGCGTCTTTCAGCTTCTTCTGCGCACGTTGCGACAATACACCTTCTGCCAGCGCAGCGAATTTTTCTTCGACTTCCTGATCGGTGAGCGGATTGCGCGGATCGCCCTTGGGATAATCGAGCTGCTTGGTAAACGTTCGCCCATCCGTGGTCGTGATGTTCACAATGACCCGCTGCAATGCGGGAAAAACTTTCTCGATCTCAGGATCGGCCACCACTTCAACTTTCTGGAGTTGGGCGCGAATGGTCGGATCCATAATCTTTTCCATGGTGAATTGCACCGGGGTTACTTGCCGCTCAGCTAGAGCAGCCGCGATGACGTAAGGTAGCGAATGATCGGCTGTCTCTTTGCTGCGAGGATCGTACTTGCTGGGGTCGGACAGAATATCTGCGGCGCGAGCCAGCGAACGGATTTGAATTTTGTTTACTTGATGCGGATGCAAGTCATTTGACTTCACGATGTCGAGCACGGCGGAGATTGGAGTGTGCGTTAGCGCCTCAGTGGGAAATGCTTTCATGCCGCATTGCGTGATACGCCACGAATCGCCGAGGCCATCGGTCAGGATATTCAATTTCCACTCTGGCCCGAAAACGTGGGTCAATCCTTCTTTTCCGTCGACGACGTGCTCCGGTCCCGTGTAACCTTTTTCCGCCATCAGGGCAGCGAGCACGCCACTCTGCGTCGCCATCGGGTCGACCGTGTTCTTCATCATGGTGAGCTTGCCGGCAGTAACCGCGCCCAGCGTGGCATGGCGGCTGGCTGAAATGCCGACTGCATGTTGAATTTGTTCCCACGGAAGATGAAGAGCGCGTCCCGCGACGAAGGGAGAGACGAAGGCAGTCAAGGTTGCATGATGCCAACCGCGCTCGCGGATGCCGGGAAATGCGGCTTCGCAAAAACGCATTTCGAATTCGTGCCCTAGCACGAGGCCAACGATTAATTCTTTGCCACCGCTTTTAGCGCGTTCACAACCGGCGAATGCTGCGGGAAAAATGTCGGAGGGATGCGATGGATCCTGCCTCCAGTAGATGTCGTTGTAATCCATGCAGCGGATCATGAGGCCGTTGGCGAGCGAGGCTGAAACAGGATCGATCCGCTTGCCGGTGCCGATCACGGTGGCTGGTCCTTTGCCCGCAATCTCGTCAAGCACTTCGAGCGCAATCTTTACATCGTGTTGTTGATAGCCGCCGAGGGCGCAGCCGACGGAGTCCAACAGGAAGCGCTTGGCCTGATAGATTGCGTCTTGCGAGAGATGCTTGTAATCAAGGCTTGCGGCCCAGCGTGACATCTTCGCAGTGATGGTTTCTTTGGTGGCTACGGCTTCTTTGGCAGCAGACAAGATCTCTCCTTGGGTTGCGCCTCACTTCACTTTCACGTTCTTCGGATTCTTAAATGGCAAGAAGGCCATGAAGTCGGCGTGATGCACGATGTAGGCTTCGGTGGTTCGTTTCACCAGATCGCCTTCCGCAGCATGGGCCGCGATGATGTGGCAAACTTCGTCAGGCACGCCACATTCAAGCGCAAGCGCGACCCCGGTAAAGGGATGCCGCAAAGCTTCACCACGCTCGCTTTGACGGCTCTTGCCGTCGGGTCCGATTTCATATTCGAGCAGCTTACCTACGTCAGCGAGAATGGCGCCCGCAATCACCGTGTCCATGTTAATGGGTAGAGCGCGGCCCATGAATTCGTGCATGGACTCGGCGCTCTGGCGTGCAATGTGGACCACACACCGCTTGTGCTCCATGAAAGTGATTGGGCAGTTCGGCACAAGCAGCGTGAACGGAATTCGGTTGAGGTCATCGGGCTTCAGCGGACTGCGCTCCAGCGCCTTGATCCAGGTCTGGGTGACTTGCTCACGCAGTTTGGGCTTCTCAATCCACTGAATTTCTGGCCACAACCGTGCGACTGCATCCCGCATGCACTCGAATCCTCCTTCTGGGAAACTATCTAGCTTATCGTGAGCGCGGCGACGGCGTCGAGGGGCACAAGGCTATAATCGCTTTGTGTCCCTCCGACTTGAGATGCGGCTCCGAACCGGCTACGTCGTTCTTATCTTATGTTGTTGTCTTTGCGTCTTTGCTGGTGTCTCCTGCGCACAACAAGGGGCCGCAACCGGCGAACCGCTTGTGATTCAAACCACGAGCTTGCCTAAGGCATATCTCAAACAGCACTACGAGATTCATTTGGGAGCGCACGGAGGAATCACGCCGCTGCGGTGGGAAATCACCGAGGGCGCGCTCCCCGGAGGAATGGCGTTGGGGCACGACGGAGCTCTCAGCGGCATTCCGGCGGAAACCGGTGAGTTTAAGTTCACGGTGACGCTGACCGACAGTGGCAGGCCTGCCGCGCAACTCAACCAGCAACTTGTGCTGACAGTGGTGGCGCCGCTTTTCGCGCAGTGGGGGCGCTATCCTAAAGTGAAAGGCCAACGGCTGGAGGGCTCAATCATCGTGTCCAACCAGACCGAGCAGGACTTCGATTTAACCGTGGTCATGATGGCGGTAAACGAGGCTGGACGCGCTACCGCGATTGGCTACCAGCGTTTCAATTTGACGAAAGGCGACACCGGGAAAGAAATTTCTTTCGGAGAAAACTTGCCGCAGGGTTCGTACGAACTGGACGTGGACGCGGTCGCCGAAGTGGCTGCCACGAATTCAATCTATCGGGCACGGCTGGTGCCGAAGGAACGGTTCCAGATGCTGCAGGGGCCGTAAACATAGTGGGCAGCGGATAGTCCTTGCTACCTGTTTCGCAATTTCCTTGGGGGAGAGCTTGCAGCTCAGGCTAACCACCGCCCACCCATTGCTGCGGACAAAAATATAAGAGTCCCGAGGTGGTGTTGGGATCATTCGTCTCGGCCAGTAGCTCGCTTTAGACCCTCGCCGACCTGCCAAAGCTGCGGTCCTTGCGGACGGCAACTCGCGATCTTTGCTCGGGCTCCGGGCTTACCGCCAACCGGATAAACCAACCCAACGCCTCGGGACTCTATCCTGCCTTCAACAGATCTTCTTGTTCGCCTCGACCAGCACTTTGCTATAGACCCTCGCTAACCCTCCCTCATTCATTTTGCAATGTAGAGGGTGACTTCGCTTGAGCCCCGGACGCCGCACCAACCGGGAAAACTTCAGAAGTTGTCAAAGAACGATTATCGTTTTACTCTTTTCATTTTTAGAGTCAACGAAAATTGTGGAAACGTATCTGCCGAATTTTCAATCGAGTGCAGGCGGTTCACAGGCCGGTGCAGCAAAGTTGGTGCAGTTCATCCGTCACAAGCTTTTGTGATGCGTGCCAGTACGCAATTCTTATGCATATTCTCATTCAGCGCTGCCGAGCGTTGTGCAAAAAGAAGGATTCTCCTTGTGAAAATCTCGGCAAAACGTTGCTGGACTGGCGTTTCCAGGATCTTTTCTGTCCTATGAATCTCGACCAGCACAGAACCTTCAATCGCAGAGGTCGCGGAGGACAGTCGCGGGGCGCTCGTCGTGCAGTTTCCTGGATTTCTCCGCGTCAAGGTACAATGCCCGTCTCCGGCAACATGTCTGAGGAAAAGCTGTGGCGCGAATCGCTCGGTTGCTTTTGATTATCGTCTGGGCCAGCAGTGCGGCATCGGCGCAGTCTGCCTCGATCGCTGAGCAGCGCACCACACGCTATTTCGAATCGATCAGGCGGCAGCCTTCCCTTCAGTTGGCTTTCCTGCGCGAGATGCCCAAAGGCGGCGATCTGCATAACCACTTGAGCGGCGCGCTTTACGCCGAGAATCTGATCGACTACGCAGCAAGCGACAACTTGTGCGTGGATCGCACGACCGCGATACTCATCGCTCCACCCTGTGACGATTCCTGCGAAAAGTTCACCGGCAAGCCGCTCATTCGTTGCGCCTACGGCGATCATGTGCTCTACAACTCGATTGTCGACGCGTGGTCGATGCGCAACTGGGAGCCGGGAGAAGAATCGGGACACGATCATTTTTTCGCGACCTTCGACAAATTCTCTCTGGCGACTCACAACCACATGGGGGACGGTCTTGCTGAGGAAGCGTCCCGCGCCGCCGAAGACCATCTTGAATATGTAGAGTTGATGCATACGGCGGATGCGGTTCAGTCTGGACAACTTGGCGCAAAGCTCGGATGGGACGACGACCTTGCACGCATGCGTGAGAAACTGCTGGCCAATGGTTTAAAAGACATCGTCGCCACTACGAGCAAGCGGCTTGATGACGACGAGAGCAAAATGAGGTCCCTGCTCAATTGCGGCACTTCCGAAGCGAATCAAGGATGCAACGTGAAGATTCGTTATCTCTACCAGGTACTGCGCGGGTTGCCTCGCGAGATGGTTTTCGCCCAGATTTTCTTCGGCTTCGAACTCGCGCAGGCCGACCCGCGCTTTGTGGGCCTGAATCTGGTCATGCCGGAAGACTGGTACGTTCCCATGCACGATTTCGAGTTGCACATGAAGATGCTTGATTACCTGCACGGCGCGTATCCCAAAGTGCATATCAGCCTGCACGCCGGGGAGTTGGCAATGGGCCTCGTGCCGCCGGAGGGTTTGCGTTTCCACATACGCGAATCGATCGAACGTGGACACGCCGAGCGCATCGGGCACGGAGTGGACGTGATGAACGAAGATCGTCCGCTCGACCTGCTGCGTGAGATGGCTAAGCGGAAGATTCTGGTCGAAATTTGCCTGACTTCCAATGATGTGATTCTGGGAGTAAAGGGCGATGAGCATCCTCTTCCGATCTACCTCAAATACGGCGTGCCCGTGGCGTTGGCTACTGATGACGAGGGAGTGTCGCGCTCCGATATGACCCATGAATATTTACGCGCAGTTCAAACCTACGATTTTCTGGGCTACAAAGACTTAAAACGCATGGCGCGAATGAGTCTGGAGCATAGCTTTCTACCCGGATCCAGCCTATGGACAGGCGACTTCCGTCCCGTGGCTGCTTGTGCAAATGATCGTGCTGGCGCGGGGAAAATCTTCGCCGGGTGCCAGAGGTTTCTGGATGCCAATGAGCGTGCTCAGACGCAATGGAAACTGGAAGAGCAATTCGCTGGATTCGAAAAGAAGTTCTAGAAACAGTTTTTAGTTGCCGGTTCCCGGTTCTTAGCAAAAAGGCATCGCTCTATGGACGACTTCTCTCGCGCTGAAGCTGCGGCACAGTTCCTGCTTTTGCAGAGCACACTCTGTCCAACCATCGGATTAGTTCTGGGCTCGGGTCTGGGCAGTTTTGCCGACGAACTCTCCGAAGCGACGCGCATCCCTTACGCGAATATTCCTTACTTTCCTCTCTCCACAGCGATCGGCCACGCTGGGCAGATGGTGATTGGAAACGTGGGCGAGGTCTCGGTGGCGGCAATGCAGGGACGCGTGCACTTGTACGAAGGATATTCTTCGAACGAGGTTGCGTTCCCCATCCGCGTGTTTGGCAGAATGGGGATTCGCGCGGTCATCCTTACCAACGCTGCCGGCGGCATTAATCTCGAATACAAACAGGGTGCACTCGTCGTAATTTCCGACCACATCAACCTGCAGGGGACCAATCCCCTGGTTGGTCCGAACGACGATCACCTTGGGCCGCGCTTCCCCGACATGACGCAGGCATACTGCAAGCCGTATCGCGAGATTACGCTTCAGGCTGCCCGCCGCCTCGGTAAGACAGTGCATCAAGGAGTCTACGCGGGTCTTTTGGGACCAAGTTACGAGACTCCGGCGGAGATCCGCTATCTGCGCACGATCGGCGCGGATCTGGTGGGCATGTCCACGATTGCTGAAGTCATCGCGGCTCGGCACATGGGAATCAAAGTGCTTGCCATTTCTTGCGTGACTAATATGGCCGCGGGAATTTCCGATGAGGTCCTCAAACACGAAGACGTGCTCGCAACCGGCGAGCGGGTCAAGGGAGACTTCGTGGCGCTGCTGCGTGCCGTCTTGCCCGAGATCGCGAAGGATGTTGAGCGATAACGCGGGCGAGAACGCCCGCCCCACAGGATCCTTCTAGAACGTGAACTTCGCGGCCAACTGAATTACACGTGGGCCACCCCCGCCGAGGCCGGGATTGGTTTGGGCCACGTCAGGCGTTTGCGTGATCAGGCCCATGGGCAGCAACGGCTGCGTGATATCGCCGTTCACGTGCGCCGCGGGATTCGGTACTACCTGAGGATTTCCCGGAGTTCCATTGTCGATGTATCCCGGGATGATTGTATGCGCGGGTAGAGCGAAATTCGGATGGTTGAAAATATTGAAGAATTCCGCTCGCAGTTGCAGGTTCAGCCGTTCCGTCAGCCGGGTGTTCTTGGTGATCGAGAAATCCACATTGCTAAGTCCCGGGCCAAAAATCGAGTCGCGCCCCAGATCGCCGAACGTTCCATAAGCCGGCTGTACAAACGCCAGCGGATTCAGATAGCCGGTGCTTGGCGTCCAGTTGGGTAGGATCGGATTCACTCCCGGCACAATGTTCGGGCGTTGATTGAAATAAAAACGGCCGCTGGTATCCGTCGAATTGGCGATTGGAATCGGACGGCCGCTCTGGACTGTAACGATCGAGTTCAACTCCCAGCCCGAACCCAATCTAGGCCGTGAGCCCCAGGAGGGGAGTTCGTAGTTGATGGCAGCGGTGAAGCGATTCCGCGTGTCGAAAAGCGACGGGCCGCGCTCGGCGGGGAGACTCCCCGGGTCCTGCGGAAAAGCCGCACCGGGAACGAAGTCGATTCCGTCCGACGCATCGTCGATCGACTTCGACCAAACATAAGCGGCAAATCCCGAAATGTGATGAACATTTTGGACACGTCCGATCGCCTGCAGTGCGTTGTAGCTGGATGAACTCGACGGCGTAAGCTCGTCCATCGCGCTATAGTTCGGATTAGGACGGACGCTATCCGCGTTGGGCTCGTTCAGATCGGTCAGGCGTACCAGGTGCGTACCCTTGCTGCCTACGTACCGGGCTTCAAACGAAGCATTCTCCACTAGTTTCTGCTGAACATTAAAATTCCAGTTCTGCGTGTAAGGAGAATGAAAATTTTGCGGCGTGACGAAAATAGAATACGGAGCCGATGCAATGCCGTTCATGATAGGCGCATTCGGGGTCGGATTGGTGCCGTTGAATGCGGTGGGATCAAAGTTCAACGGCAAAATCGCTTTGGGTCCGATGGGATTGGTCACGACTCCGGCGGACGTAGTGAAATTCGCAATCAGAATGTCCTGAGGAACGTAGTCATAATAGATTCCGTAGCCAGCACGGACGACGGTGTTCTTCGCCACTTCCCAGGCGAATCCCAGGCGCGGGCCGAAGTCATGCAGATCGCGTTTGTACAAGCCATTGAGGCCGTCGGTGCCCACCATGGCGAGGTTGCCGTCCCGACCGAGACTTGAGAGCAGGTTGTTCTTCTCGCTGAGTGGCCCGAAATATTCCCAGCGCAGGCCGAAATTCAGAGTGAACTTCGAGGCCATGCGGTAATCATCCTGCGCGAAGAAGCTGAAGCCATTGTTGTAGGTAGTCCGTTGCGTGTTTCCGGCATCAACGGAAACCGACGTGCAGCAAAAGCTCGTGTCTTGCGAGCCCGCGGTGTAGAAGTTCGCCAACGCGTCGACCACGGGATCGGTGCTCAGGCCGACTCCGGCGGTGAACTGGAAGATGCCCCGCTCCAGATTGTCGTTAAAATTGCTGATGGCTGCACGGCGAAACTCTCCTCCGAATTTGAAGGTGTGGCGACCTTTCAGCCAAGTGAAATTGTCGAGGATCTGAAACGTCTGGCTGGTGCGCCCGCGCGGAACGCTGAAACCGGTAGCGCCGAGGTTTTCAATATTTGTGAAGTCGAACTCGGGCAATCCCAGCTTGCCGGTACCGAAGTTCAGCCCAATGCTGCTGGGATCGAAATTGGCATCGAGCGAACTGAACGAAGTGCGGTAACGGCTGTATCCAAAACGCACTTCATTGATCTTCGAAGGACTCAAGCTCGACAGCAGGCTGACCGAAACCACCTGCACGCGGGTGGGCGACGTTTGGGCGAACTGAGGCAACCGCGATCCTGCGCCGTATCCGCCAGGCGAGCCAAAAGGGAAAATCTGATTGCTCTGGCTGAAGGCGTAGCGGCCGGTAAGCAGTTCTGTGTCCGTGAGGTTCTCGTCTATTTTTGCGATGAAGTTGTCGCCGTCGTTTTTGTCGCGCACAACGCCGGGAATCTCGCTGGTATTGCTCTTGGGATAAAACGCGAGAATGGCATCCAGTCCCGGGTTAATGATCGGATTGCTAGGCGTTCCGTTGATCGCCCCCGCGATAGTGCGGGCTTGCTGGATCTGCGCCTGGGTGGGAACCAGAAGCAAAAAGTCGGAACCGACTTGTTCGCGCTGACCTTCGTAGGCTCCGAAGAAAAAAGTCTTGTCCTTCACAATCGGACCGCCCAGAGAAGCTCCGAAGTTGCTGTTCTGAAAAACCGACTTCTGCGGATCGCTGTTGAAATAATTGCGTGCATCCAGTGCGCTGTTGCGGAAAAATTCAAAAGCCGAACCGTGCAGCTTGTTGGTGCCCGATCGGGTCACAATGTTAACCACGGAACCACTGTTGCGGCCGTATTCGGCGCCAAACTGCGACTGCAGGTTGAATTCTTGAATGGCATCAATCGGCAGCAACGATGCGGGCGCGCCTCCAATACCCGTTTGGTTGAGCGCCGAGTTGTTGAAGAAAGGATCGTTGTTGTCAGTGCCGTCGAGCATGTAGTTGTTCGAACGATCACGATTGCCGTTGATATTGAATTGTCCGAAACCACCTTGTGTACCCGCGACGCCCGAAGGATCAACCGTGGCCCCCGGCGAGAGCGCAACCAGCTTGCCGAAATCGCGCCCGTTGAGAGGAAGCTCCGCCACCAGTTTCTGGTCCACAACTTCGTTGAGCACGTCGCGAGTCGTGTCTATGACCGGAGCTTCTTCCGTCACCGTCAACTGTTCCAAACGTTTTTCCACTCGAGTCAGATCGAAGTTCGCGGTTGTATCCGAACCAACGTTGACGATGACGTTCTGACCGACCGGTGACAATCCAGCGTATTCCGCCACCACGACATATTCTCCGGCAGGTAGTTCGGCCAAGACGTAGGAACCGTCCTCGGCGGTGGCGGTCTCACGCATCTGGGCGGTCCCGCTGTTTTTGGCGCTGACTTTTGCGCCGGCAATGACATTGCCGTTCGGATCTACCACCTGCCCCCGAATCGATCCGCGAAAGCTTTGGGCGAAAAGAAGACAAGGAAATAACAGCGTCAGGATTAGAAAAATCAAGCGCTGAACTTTGCGGTTGATGCCATCTGAGATTGGATGTTGGCTTCTCATCGAGACTTCTCCTCAAGCTCTGCCTTGCCTCGAATTACTTATTCGCGCGCGGAATGAAAATTGTGACTGGCGGCTTTACTCCGTACGTTGCCGCGAAACTCCCCTGGTTTACAGCCAGGCCAAGGCGTCCGCGCGAATCGATGTACAACAGTGGCTGCTTCAACGGAACGTCGCTGAAGGTACGTACGAAGGGAATGTTCATCTCGTTCTTGCCGATGGTGACGTGTACTGTCCGCCCGCGCGCATAGCCTAGTTTGAGAAAATCGTCGCCGTTGATATTGGTTACCAGATTCCCGAAGGGTCCGTCGGTCGCGATTACTTCTCCACTCAACCCGCGATCATCCAGCTTCGCGAGCGCGATGTCCAAGCGAACGAGCTTGCTCACATCGAGCTCAGGCCCAACAATCGTCCAATCGTCGCCACGCGCTAAATGTGCACCGGCGGGAGAAAAAATATCGCGCCCATGAAAAGTCGACGACAGCGCCGCCCCGATCATCCAATCGCGGTTCGTGATCTCACGCACGCTCTCAATTCCGTCGCGATCCTGCACCAGCGTCATCAACCCGTTGTCGGGCAGTACGAAATACTGGTCACGCTTCGACTTCACCACTACCGCTTTCCGAGTGCTTCCCACGGTCGGATCGATCACCACCACAAACACCGTACCCGCCGGAAAGTACGCGGTCGCGCCATAAAGGAAGCGCGCCCCGTCGAGGATGGAGAACGGCGTGACCTGGTGCGTGAGATCGACAATGCGCACCTCCGGCACGATGGAATACATTACGCCTTTGCAAATCGCGACCGAATCGTCAACCGTTCCGAAGTCGGTCATGAAGACAATGGTGGGAATTGGTTTGGCCGATGCGCCCGCTGCGCTCATTGCGCAAAGAATAAGCAACAGCAGAGTGATGAGACTGAGTGATCGAACATTCCTGCGGATGTTTTTTCTTGCCATGGTTCGCTCTCGATAAAGCCTACCAGTGTACTAGTGTTTGGAAAAATTGGGCATAGCCGCAACCTTTGGAACGTTCGTGACTCCCTTAATTTCGACTGTTCAGTCGCGAATCGTATGCCCTGCTGATTGCCACCGGAAATTGAGGCGACAACACGAAACCTCTCATGCCGTCTATAATTCTCTCGACTTCGCTTGGCAATACTAACGCAAGGAGGATGTGATGCCTGAAGCTATTCCGGAGAAATATCGCGATCTATTCAGCAAGCGGGCCTTCGCCAGTTTGGCAACCTTGATGCCCAACGGCAGTCCACAGGTAACTCCGGTGTGGTGCGATTTAGAAGGGGACTTCGTGGTTTTCAACTCCGCCAAGGACCGCCAGAAAGACCGCAACGTGCGCCGCGACCCGCGGGTGGCCATGGCAATCGTCGATCCCGAGAATCCTTACCGTTATCTCGAGATCCGCGGCCGCGTAGTCGAGATCACCGAGCAAGGAGCCGACGCGCACATCGACAAACTCGCCAAGAAGTATTTGGGCGTCGATAAATATCCTTATCGGCAGGCCTCCGAAACCCGCGTGATCTACAAAATCCAGCCTGAGCACACAACGACCATGGGTTGAGACTGTACCGCCGGTGCCCCGGCCCGGGTTGTCTCGGGGGCATCTTGCCCCCGAGTCCTTCCAGGAGAAAAGTCATTCGCACTTACAATCTCTGCCTGCTCGGCTTCGGCAACGTCAACCAAGCGCTGCTTCGCCTGCTTCAAAAAAAGAATTCCGAACTGCGCGAACGGGGCATCGCATGGCGGATTACCGGCGTGGCAACGCGGAAGATGGGTTGGGTCGCAAACGAAAATGGACTCGATCCGGCGGGTCTTCTCGAGTAACAGCGTTTTCGCGCAATCGCGGTCGGGTGCGCCCGCGCCACGCGATGTTCGAGAGTGGTTGCGGCTGGCGAAGGCCGATGTTCTGTTCGAAGCCACGTCCCTCAGCCCGCGCGACGGCCAACCCGGGATTGATCATATTCGCGCTGCCCTCGAAGCGGGCGCGCACGCTATCACCGCGAACAAAGGCCCCATCGTTTACGCTTACGAGGAATTGCGTTCACTTGCACTGGCAAAGGGGCGAAAATTTCTCTTTGAGTCGACGGTGATGGACGGGGTGCCGATTTTTTCTTTGTTTCGCGACAATTTGCCATGCATTCATCTTTCCGGATTTCGCGGCATTCTGAATTCCACGACCAACGTCATTCTCTGCGGCGTGGAAGAGGGGCTCAGCTTTGAAGAGTCGCTGGTCAAGGCGCAGGAACTCGGAGTCGCCGAAACCGATGCCAGTAATGACATCGAAGGCTGGGATGCGGTCGTGAAGGTCGCTGCTCTGATTCGTGTGTTGATGGGCGTGCCGATTCGCCTCGAAGAAATTCGGCGTGAAGGCATAGGCAAACTGAGTGAAGAAGCGGTGCGCGCTGCCCGGGCCGAGGGAAAACCTTATAAGCTCGTCTGCCGCGCTCAGCGGAGTAGTCAGGACGTGATGGCCAGTGTCCGGCCGGAACGAGTGCCGTTAAGCGATCCGCTGGCCTGGGTCGCGGGAACATCCTCGATCGTGTATTTTGAAACAGACATGTTTCCGGGGTTGGCGATTACCGAAAACAATCCCGGACTCGACGCCACCGCTTACGGAATGCTGGCTGATTTCGTTCGCGCGGTGAAAGAGACTTAGAAAGCTACGTCTCTACAGATGAATTCTATGTTAACCACTCAGAACGAAACTGCGAATGCGCTTGATCTTGATTGGGTTCGTGCCCAGTTCCCGTCGCTCGCGCAAACTGTCAGCGGCCAGCCCGCGACTTTTCTCGATGGCCCGGGTGGAACTCAGGTTCCGCAGCGTGTGATCGATGCTATCTCGGATTATCTGAAGCGCGACAACGCCAACACTTGCGGCGCCTACGCGACCAGCCGCCACACTGACGCGATGATTGCGGGCGCGCGTTCCGCCATGGCGGATTTTATGGGCTGCGATCCCGACGAGATTGTTTTCGGCCCTAACATGACTTCGTTGACCTTCGCCATCAGTCGTTCCATCGGGCGTGAACTTGGTCCGGGTGACGAAATCGTGCTCACGCACCTCGATCACGACGCTAATGTTTCTCCCTGGCGCGCGCTAGAAGAGCGCGGCGTGACTATCCGGATGGCGGAGATTCATGGAGACGACTGCACCCTCGATCTGGACGATCTGGCCGGAAAGATCACTGACCGCACCAAGTTGGTCGCGGTCGGCTACGCTTCGAATGCTGTGGGCACTATCAACGATGTTGCGGAAATCATTCGCCTTGCTCATGAACGCGGCGCGATGGCTTATATCGACGCGGTCCACTACGCGCAGCATGGTCCCATTGATGTCCGAGCTCTCGATTGCGATTTCCTGGTGTGCTCGACTTACAAGTTCTTCGGACCGCACATGGGCGTGCTCTACGGCAAGCGTGAACACTTGCAGCGGTTGCAACCTTATAAAGTTCGGGCAAACACGAACGCGAGTCCCAACCGCTGGGAGTGGGGCACGCTTAATCACGAATGCATCGCTGGTATTAGGGCCTGCGTTGACTATCTGGCGGATCTTGGACGGCACGCGAATTTGTCGGCATCCACACGTCGTGCGGCTCTGCTCGCTGCATATGACGCCATTCAGAAGCACGAGCGCGGATTAATGGAGAGTCTGATTCGCGGATTGCTCGCAATTCCTGGCCTGAAGCTGTATGGCATCAGCGATCCCAAACGCTTCGATCAGCGTTGTCCTACGATTGCAGTGCGCATCAAGGGTCACACGCCGCTCGAACTCGCTACTCAGCTTGGCGAGCGTGGCTTCTTCACCTGGGATGGAAATTATTATGCGCTGAATCTCACCGAGCGGCTCGATGTGGAAAAAGATGGTGGGTTTCTGCGCATTGGACTGGCGCACTACAACACTGCGGAAGAAGTGGAGCGGTTGCTCGAAGCTCTGCGGCAAATTGTCGGTTGGCCAGTTCTTACTTGCGCCGAAGTTCCGCGACATTCTCGCCTTTCGCGCACAACACCACCGTGGCCAGGTCGATGAACAGCCCATGCTCAACCACTCCGGGCATGTCGGTTAACTTGCGCGCCAGAGCAGGCGGATCAGAAATCTGGCCGAAGCTGCAATCCAGAATGTGGTGTCCCTCGTCGGTGACAAAAGGATTTCCCTTCGCGTCCCGCCGCAATTTCACGGATGAGCCCAAGGCGCTAATTCTCTTTGCCACTAAGGGCTGCGCGAAGGGAATGACTTCGACGGGCAGCGGAAACTTTCCCAGCACGTCGACCTGTTTGCTCGAATCGGCGATGATGACAACTTGCCGCGACGCCGACGCGATTATCTTTTCGCGCAGAAGCGCGCCACCACCACCTTTGATCAGATGCAGTTGCGGATCGAATTCATCGGCTCCATCGATGTCGACATCGATTCCCTGGAAATCGGTCTGTTGAAACACATCGAGCGTGGTCAGCGGAATTCCCAGACTCGCAGCTAATTCTCCGGTATGCGCCGAAGTCGGAATGCCGCGGATCTTCAATCCCGCCCGAACTTGCTCTCCGAGAAACCGCACGGCGTAGGCCGCGGTTGAGCCTGTCCCCAGACCAACGACGTTGCCGTCGCGCACGAAACGCAAGCTGGCGCGAGCAGCAGCTTCCTTTTCCAGATCGCTTTGCTTCAGTTCATTCGCCATGGTCTATCGCGACTACTGTATCGCTTTCTCGATCATCGCACCAACTCTGGTTGCTAAGAATTCTGTCTTACGTTCTGCGATCGGTTGCATATCTGATAATCTTCCGCGGACATGCGCGCAGCCGCCATCTTCGGGCCGGGATGTTCCGCCAAAGACCTGAAACCGTTTGAGCGGAACTCAGAGACCAACTGGCTGGTCAGGTTACCCGATAGCTCCAGCGAGGCTGACGCAATTCTCATCTTCGGCGGCGACGGCACCGTACATCGTCATCTGCCACAACTGGTCAGACTGAAGCTCCCCGTCTTAATCGTGCCTTGTGGTAGTGGCAACGATTTCGCGAACGCGCTTAACCTTCGCAGCTTTCGGATTTCGTTAGCAGCGTGGCGCAAGTTTTGTTCCGGCGCGGGGAACGCCCGAACAATCGACCTCGGCGTCATTGCGCCCTTGATCCCAGATGGGCCAGGCGCGGCCGATCCACCTGAGCCTCATTATTTTTGCTGCGTGGGTGGCGTCGGTCTGGACGCGGAAGTCGCCCGGCGCGCCAATCTCCTTCCTCGTTGGCTTCGCGCACGTGGTGGTTACGCTCTCAGCTTTCTACCCGAGCTGTGGGGATTCGAGCCGGTCCCCATATCGATTTCACTGCCTGGCGTTGAGAATCCGGATGTACTCGTCACTCGGAACACTCAGTCGACGATCGTAACGGCCTTCGCCAACGCCTCGTCCTACGGCGGCGGAATGAAGATTGCACCGCAGGCACGGCTCGACGATGGCCTGCTCGATATTTGCGTCATTCGTCCTATGAACAAGCTCAGGCTGTTTTGTCTTTTCCCCACGGTTTACTTCGGACGCCACTTGAGTATTCCGCAGGTCGAATATTTCCAGACGGAGCGCCTCAAACTCGAAACGGATGAACCGCAAGATGTTTACGCCGACGGTGAGTATGTCTGTCGCACGCCAATCGAAGTGAGGATCGCGCGAGCCGCATTGCAGGTGATTGTCCCCTAGTCGCCCCGCGCGGTGCTAAACTACCCTCATTACTATGGCTGAGACTGGTCGTTCCCGCACTCTACTCTGGATCGTGATTGGGGGAGGAGTTTTCTTCCTCTTCGTGCTGGCTGTGTTTACGCTCGTGTATCTGACTCTGCGAGCGGGTGGCGAGCACGCATCGCTCGACGGCTTCGGCGACAAAATTGGCGTGATCGATCTCGAAGGCGTGATTCTCGACTCCAGCGTCATCGTGCCGCAGATCAAGAAATTCGGCGATGACGATTCCATCAAGGCAATTATTCTGCGGGTGAATTCTCCCGGCGGTGGCGTGGCGGCGTCCGAGGAAATTTATCGCGCGGTCAAGCGCATTCGCGACGAAAAGAAGAAGCGCATCGTGGCCTCGATCAGCACTGTGGGCGCGAGTGGTGCGTACTACGTTTCCTCCGCAACCAATAAGATTTATGCCGATAACGGCAGCGTGGTCGGATCGATCGGCGTGATTGCCGAATGGGTGAATTACGGCGACCTCATGAAGTGGGCCAAGCTGAAGCCGGAAGTTTTGAAGGTCGGCGCGCTCAAGGATACTGGCGACCCCAGCCGCGAAATGACTCCGGAAGAGCGGGCCTACATGCAATCGCTGATCGACAATATGTACGGCCAGTTCGTGCAAGCGGTCGCCGAGGGGCGCCATGCCAAAGCTGACGACATTAAGGCAATTGCCGACGGCAGAGTGTGGACCGGGCAGGAAGCGCTGCCCATGCACCTGATCGATCAAATCGGCGACTTTCAGAACGCGGTCGACGACACCGCGAAGTCCGTCGGAATCAAAGGTGAGCCTACGCTGGTGCGTCCCGAAAGAGATCGCAAGACGTTGGCTGACTTGCTGTTCGGGGACATTTCGCAATACCTGCCTACGCGGGAGAAGCTGATGGACAATCAAATGGGGTTTTATTATCTGTGGAAGTGATGGGGCAGGCGATTCGGGGCAGGCGTCAGACTTCGGGCGTCAGGCTTCGGGTTGCAGGCTTCAGGGACGGGCATCCGATTCCGAGCAATCGCTTCTGGTCAGCAACGCCGAATCTCGAATCTCGAATCTCGAAGCCTGAAGCCTGACTCCTAAAGCCTGACTAAAAAATGCCACTTGCGCACAACCCCTGAAATTTGAGAAGGTTATGCAGGCCCTGATGTGGCTCGGGAGCCCCTACCCCGCACAAGCCACTTTCATTACGACACCGACGGAGCGAAGAGGCGTATGACCAAGGCTGACCTGATCGATGAAGTGTCCCAGTTGGCGGAGTTAACCCGCAAGGATAGCGAAGTCATCGTCGAAACCATTTTCGACAGCATCGTGCGATCGCTCCGGGTGGGCGACAAGATCGAAATCCGCGGCTTTGGCAGCTTCCGCACCCGGCAGCGCAAACCGCGCGTGGGCCGCAATCCCAAGACGGGCGATCGCGTGGAAGTCCCCGCCAAGAAGATTCCGTTCTTCAAGCCCAGCAAGGAGTTGAAGGATTTAGTGAATACAGGGGTAAGTGAGACGGCCTCGCCGGCTCCAGCAGCGCCTGCTTCTCCGACGCACTAGCGTGGCTCGTGATTTACCCGCTGTTGCGCGAAATACTCTTTGCGTCTTGATGTGCCTTCACGCTCCGCCGTGGTTAAATCAGATTCATGTTCGCCCGTAAAATTCGCGTGGAATACGAGCAGAACGGCCGCCGCCTTGCTTGTCCGCTGAAGTGGCTCGACAGCTTCGCCATGCGCAACTTTACCAATGCCAGCGTCTTTGACAACACCCTGCCTCTGGCCGACGGCCTCATGGAGATTGGCTCCCAGGTTCCGCTAGCCGAATTGAAGACAGCCATGGAAGACTGGTTCCAGCGAAAAAGCTACATCCCGAAAGACGCGTCTTTGACGTTAACCGAGAGTCCAAAGGCTTCTTAACCCTTCAGAAGTTTTGCTCGACCACGGCCCGTTCCGATCCGGGAACGGATTGCCGTCCAAGCAAGGAATAATCCGCGAACGTGCTCATTTGGCACTTCCAATGCACAGAAAAAAGCGCACACGGCTAGGAATCAACGCTTGAACAGAGTGAAAGGTGGACGCCCAAGACAGGAAATTGTGACCAAATTTTTTACCAAGACATTACAACTCCGGGGTAGTCCTCCAGAGATTTCAACATCTCAAGATATAGGCGTAGGTATGGACCACGAAGTCATTCAATTGATAAGTATCCTCGGCCCGCGACGAAGAAATCGATGGTACGGGCCTGGTGTGTCCGTTTGCCTCGCCCGGCTGGAATTGGGCGTGGTGCCACGGAGGCACTTGGTCAACTGGGACAGGCTCTTAGGGGTGGCCATGGTGCTGGTGGTGGTCACGCTCAGCTGGACTGCCATCGGATTTGCCGTCTCGCACTGGTTGCGATAACGTCTCGATTGCCAGCCAGGGGCACCTCCGACGGGATAGCTATCTGTCGTAGTGCAATAGGGAAAATACGTCGTACTGGGCCAGCTTATCGCGACCCTTGAGGAAATCCAGTTCCACAACGAATCCGAGGCCCACGACTTCCGCGCCCAGCGACGACGCCAGTTTTGTTGTTGCCTCCGCCGTCCCACCCGTGGCCAAAAGATCATCCACGATGATCACGCGCTCACCCTTCTTGATGGCGTCTTTGTGAATCTCGAGCGTGTTCGTGCCATATTCCAACGCGTAGTCGTACTTCGTGGTGGCGGCGGGAAGTTTCCCCGGCTTTCGGACGGGAACGAAGCCGGCGTTCAGCCGATAGGCCAGCGTCGGCGCGAAAATGAAGCCGCGAGCCTCCATTCCCAAGACCAAATCAATTTTCTTGTCTACGTAATGCTCGGAGAGCCCGTCGATCAGAATCGCGAATCCCCGCTTGTCTTTCAATACCGTCGTAATGTCGTAAAAGAGGATCCCCTTCTTAGGGAAATCAGGAACTTCGCGAATGAGTTTCTTCAGCGGCTCGCAGTTGGCGCTCGCTTTTATCGGCGCTGCATTGGTCGGCATTTACCAGGCTCCTTCGATGCGAAAATTTGTCAGGCCGGCGACAGGTTTGGCGTCCGATTCCTCGACATCGTCCACGCGGGCCGCGCGTGGACCTTCCCTCAGACGCGAGCGCAACCCAGCCAACTGATCGCGCGTGCCCATAGCTAAAACTTCCACGCTACTGTCGGCGTTATTCCGCACCCATCCGGCAATGCCGAGGATGTGCGCCTCGCGCTCCACGAACCAGCGAAAACCCACGCCTTGAACTCGACCGCGGACCAGAAAGCGGCGAGCCTGGATGTCTTTGGACACATCGTCAAAAATAACAGATTGTCAGGCCATGCAGAAATCGCCTAATGACTGGCAGGAAACTCGTTCTTGACGATCACTCCGCCTTTCATCACGAATCTGACGTGCTCCAGTTGACCGATGTCGGCGACAGGATCTCCAGAGACGGCGATGACGTCGGCATATTTTCCCGGCTCAATCGAACCTACTTTGTCCGACAACCCCATCAATTCGGCTGCGTTGGTCGTGGCGGCGCGGATCGCTTCAAGCGGCGGCAATCCCAGTTTCGTCATGGCGATAATTTCACGCGCGTTCTTCCCATGTGCCTCCGCGCTCGAAGGATCGAACCCGTTCGCGATTTTTACGCCCAGCTCTTGGGCGATTGAAATATTCTGACGCGTTCGCTCCAGAGTCTCTTGCATATACTTGTGCGGCTGGGGAGATTTCGCCGTGTCCACAGCAAAAAAATAATAGCCTATAGTCGGGACCCAGAAGACATTCTTCTGTTTTATCAACTCGAAAGAGCTGCGGTCAGCCTGATGCCCATGCTCGATTGAGTCCACGCCTGCGGTGAGCGCGTTGCGGATACCCTCAGGGCTATCGGCGTGAGCGGCTACTCTTAACTTTGACTTGTGCGCTTCCTCGACGATAGGCCGGATCTCCTCGATGGTCAGCGTCGGAACGCCCCAATCGGCATAAACTTTCAGCAAGTTCGCGCCGTGTCCGATTTGTTCACGCGCAGCCCGGCGCGCCTCCTCAGGTCCGCTGATCATTTGCGCGCCAGTGGGAAAGTCCGTGAGGTCGGGCGAAATGCCGAAGGGAAAGTATTTGCCAACCGCGGCGATCCCGCGAGTCGCCACTTGCATGCGCGGACCATCCACGAGACCCTGATTGATCGCATCACGAAGTGCGACATCGGCATAGCCAGAGCCTTCGCTTTCGACATCGCGTACCGAGGTAAAGCCAGCCAGCAACGTGACCCGCGCGTCGGCCGCACCCTCCAGTGCACGAAAAGCCTGTGACTTAGTCAGCAAGCTCAACCCGTAGCCCTGAGGGTCATCGTCCGACATGCGCGCCATTAGATGAGTGTGGCAGTCGATGAGGCCGGGCAAGATAGTGGAGTCGCCCAAATCCACGACTTCGGTTCCGGCTGGAATCTTAAGGGAAGGCCCCGCAGCCATAATCTTGTCATCCTGAATCAGAACGACAGCATTAGGAACGACGCTCCCGCTCTTCACATCCAGCATGCGTGCAGCACGAACCGCAATTACTTTCGAAGAGGGACTCTGCTGGGCGCCCACCGTCGTAAGCAGGAAACAGAAAACAACGCTAAGAAACGCAGCACGACTGTACGACACAACCGTAGCCATTCGCGTACCCTCAAAGAGTTGTCATCCTGAGCGTAGTAGCTGCGTCGCGAAGCGGAGCAGCTACGCAGTCGAAGGATCCCGAGCCATCAAGGTTCACGAAAATGCGTCATGGAATTCTCACGGCGGTGTTCAGCGATCACCAAGAGTAAATTCCCCCGAGACTACAACTGATGGAACCCACGACTCGAGGTCCTTCGACTGCGTTGGCGTTACTTCGCCACGCCAACTTCGCTCAGGATGACAACTTGATTTGATTCCCGGAACTTGCGCTCAAGCGCAGTGATGCTTCCCTACGCGTTAACTCTACGCCCGCGACAAATAAACACCCTCAGCCGTGTCCACGCGAATCTTCTCGCCTTCGTTGATAAACGGCGGCACCTGCACCACGAGCCCAGTTTCTGTCTTCGCCGCTTTGGTCACGCTGGAAGCAGTCGCGCTCTTCAACCCCGGCTCAGTTTCGATGACGGTTAACTCAACCGTTTGCGGCAGCTCGATTCCCACGGCCTTGCCATCGAAGAATTCCACTTTGATCTGCAAATTCGGAATCAGATAATCCACTGCGTCGCCGAGGATGTCGCGCGTCAAATGGGTTTGTTCGAAGTTCGTCGTGTCCATGAAGTAGTAGCTATCACCGTCGGCGTACAGATACTCCATCTCCTGCTCGTCCACGTTGACTTTTTCGATGGGATCCGGCGAGCGAAAGCGGTGCTCGAACATGGCGCCGGTGCGCAGGTTGCGCAGTTTTGCCTGGATGAAGGCGCGCAAATTGCCGGGCGTGCGATGCTCCACGCTGAATACCGAGTGCAGATCGTTGTTGTGTTTAATGATCATGCCGGGACGTAGCTGGGTGGCGGGAATAGACATTACCGAATGAATCTCCTTTAAGTGCGGGTTGCCGGCGGACGCGGGTAGTCCACATGATCCGCCAGACACGAGGCCCAAAGTGCTTATTTTATAGGACTTGAGCCAATATGGGAAATGGCGAAAGGATTAGAAGTTACGAATTCACGGCACTCCTCGCTCTGGGCAGCTAGAATGGCCTTTGGCGAATCCAAGCTGTCGGTTTGTTGTGCATAGACTTGTTATCAATGGAGAGGAGTTTTTATGCGAGTAGGAAAGTACGAATCTTCCGAAACCAGCGCGGCCGGAACCGCAATCACATTCCTGCTGATCGGTCTGGGCGCAGGTACGCTCATTGGACTTCTGTTTGCGCCGAAGCCCGGAAAACAAATGCGCAAAGAACTGCGCCGCAAATACGACGATGCGCGCGAAACCCTGGACGATTGGAAAGATGAAGCCAAAGAAGTCGCCGAAGATGCTCTCGAGCGCGGCCAGGAACTCGCCGACGAGTTGCGGGAAAAAGTAGCGCCGCTTACCGCAGCCATGAAGCGGCGGTGAACCGGCTTCCGTAGCGATACTTAACTCGCGCTGCCTAACTGAAGATTCCGGCGAAGAAACCTTTGATCTTACCGAACACGCCGTGGTGCGTTGCCTTCGCACGACTTTGAGGCGGAGGCAGCGCATCGAGCTCGAAAGACGCCGGACGTGGCAGATCACGCGACGCTAGAAGCTCGACTTGAGGTATCGGAGCCGGCATCGCAACTGTCGGCTTATTCGACGGCAGATCCTCTGCGCGAAATACGAACGGCGCGTCCACCTGCACATGAACATCGTTGGGCTTTGAAGCTGGCAAAGCAGCCGTTTCCGGCGGAAGGCTGGCGGCTGTCACGGACTTCGATTCCTCTCCCGGCTGCGCCAGGCGCATCGGTGAGCTCAAATTCGCATTGGTGACCGGTGCCGCTGACGCGCGCATCACAGGAATCTCAGGCGGCGGGCAGCCACAACCGGCGGGCACGGCCGTGTCAACCAGATTCAGGCGGCCAGAGTGAAACATAATCTGCTCCGTCGGTTTCACCTGATAATTCCCGTCTCCCAAAAGCTCGGAAACGATGACCGAAGCTGTATTCCCCGGCAAGGCGCGCACGCAGGTATTGCCCCGCGAGTCAGCGCTCACCGCGTAATGAAACTCCCCAGGTCCGGACAGCAGAATACGAAAGTCAGGCGTCAGAATCGAATCCGCCGACGCATCCAGATTGTAATGCGCTTCCAGCGCTCCGGTATTCATCCCCAGCATCAGCGCGTGTCCGCTCTGCGAAGATGTAACCGACACCGTTGTTCCCGGACACACCAGCACTTCACCGCCGCGCTCCAATCGCAACACCGACGTCTCCGACCCCGCAGTCACCGACGATCCCGCGGCAGCATGTTTACCCGCGAGAATTAACGTGCCCGAAGATCCAGGGCCCAGCGGAACCGCGACCGGTTCGATGCCCTCGGTGAAAGCAGGGACAGAGGGAGGCTTGGCCATCACTTCATCCGCAAAACGCAAGCGAACCATCAAGCGATTGCCCGCAGCATCCCACGTATGTCCGACGGGCTTGAGCAGATCTATGACCACGCGTGCGACCGGCGGAGCGTTCTGGTATTGGTTGATTCGAACTCGGCGAATCTCCTGGCTGGTCGATTCGATCCGGTTGCTTCCGGACAAGAGCGCAATCGGCAAATCCGCATTCGGCAGATCAATCACCAGCCGCGGCGGATTATCCAGATTGCTGATGACCGGAACCAACGGGCGGCTGGACAGGATTTCAACCGCCGGCCCCGGCAGCACGCGCACGCTGCGCACCAGGACTGGAGCGTCCGTCGTGGCCAGCAACTTCATCTGCTGGGCGGTGCCGGACGCAATCAGCAATCCTGTGAGCAGGAACAGCCCAACCAGCGGACGCCGAACGCGCAGCAGGAACTTCATCTGAGAATAGGTACTTATGGCAACGATACCACTGGCCTGCGATGGAGAGAAGTGTCCCGGAAACACGAAAGTCATCAGGGATGACTTGACAGAAGGCGCCACGCCCTAGGCGCAGCTACAGAAGATTTAGCGACCCAGAGTTCACTATTCGGAGAGAAATTCGTATTCGTCAATGACCGCAGCCACAGCCACTTTGCCTTCGCCGCCGCCTTCCACGCGCACCACTTTGCCCTTGCACCGCACTCGAATGCTTTCAGTTAACGTGATTTCCGGCGGCAGCGTCAGAGTAAATTCGATGTTCGCTCCCGCGGCAATCGCTGAATCCACATAAAAACAAATACCGCGAGCGCTCACATCTCGCGTCTGCGCAGTCTTTTCGTGGACGCCATCCTCGTTGTAGGTCACCGAAACAGGTAACCGCAAAGCAAACCGGCGGGTAGCCCGCTTATTATCCTGCTCCACTTCGGCCATGTGCCCTCCAATAAGGCGTGTAAAGCATGGCGTGTTGCGCTCACCGTGTCAAGACTGTAGTTAGGAGCGGGGATGGCCCCGAGCCGATTGTCATCCCCAGCGACCGCGAGGGATCTAGGTTCTTGCCCGCCGCCGACGCAGCGGCGAGTCTCGGGCTAACATCTCGTTCTGGATTGGGGTAAGCTGATAGCCCATGGTCTTCGTCCTGGACAACTACGATTCCTTCACCTACAACCTGGTCCAGTATCTGGGGGAACTGGGAGCCGAGGTGGTAGTTCGACGGAACGACCAACTCACCGTGGCAGAAGTCGAAGCCATGCGCCCGGAGCGCATTCTCCTCTCGCCCGGACCGTGCACCCCGCAAGAAGCCGGAATCAGCATCGATCTGGTCCGCCACTTTGCCGGCAAGGTCCCGGTTCTCGGAGTCTGCCTGGGACATCAAGCCATCGGCGCAGCCTTCGGCGGCAAAATCGTCCGCGCCCCCAAGCTCATGCACGGCAAAACCAGCCAGGTCCAACACGACGGCAAAACCATCTTCAAAGATCTCCCCACACCGATGACCGCGACGCGCTACCACTCCCTGATCGTCGAAGAAAAAAGCCTGCCCAAAGATCTCGAAATCAGCGCCTACACTCCCGAGAACGGCAGCTCCCGCGTGATCATGGGCCTAAGGCATAAACGCTTCCCGGTAGAAGGCGTCCAATTCCATCCCGAAAGCGTGTTAACCGGCGAGGGCAAGAAGCTGATAGCAAACTTTCTGCGCATCTGATCTCACTATCGTTTGCGGCGGCAAGAAAAACATCCTCCTTTCACGCCGTATCCGCGACGCTGAAGAGGACGATGACCCGCAGTTATGCCTTAGACAAGCCCATAACGGCTACCAGACCCACTGAGGGTGCTCGTTGAACCAAACGTGGACGATGAATGCCAAGATGCCACCGAAGAAAAGTATTCCGATCACGCCGTAAAGTATTGCGACCAAGGTGCAGACGGGGCCGCAGTGCTCTCTACGCCTCCCTGCGTCGTAGGAGTCTTTTTCGACTAGAGTTCGATGAAAACTGCCGTCCACAGTAGAGATGTAATTGGGTGGGTTTTTGCCAAAGAGATTGGACACTGGAATCTCCCTTCGACCTCAGAGATTGATGGGAATTCTAACACGTGCCCGGTCAGCTGGGTTCAGTCGGCGCGATGGTTGTCGCAAAATCGCGATTACACTCATTGATCAGCTACGCCGTAACCCTGAGCGGAGCCTCGATAGCCGCAGAAAGCAGAAAAGTTCGAAAATCGTCTGCTAGGGCCGACCATTCTTGATTCATTTGGCAAACCACAGGTCTTACTGACAATTATTGAACCTGAAGGACACGATGTGGGATTGCCAGTTGAAGCCCCCATCGCTGTACTGTTGCGTGTACCACATGGTGCAATCATCCGTTGGGTCAACGCTCATCGAGCTGTAATCTCCCCAGCGATTGTCTTGGGTCTGCACCTTCGTTCCCTTATGCACACCCTTGACGCCCTCCATTTTGTTCAAAGGATCGCTGGGTATGCGACCGGTGATCCAAATGCTCGGAGCCAGATTCGTGCTGTTGTCCACGCTGAAGCCCAGGGCTATGTCTCCCGCCTTGTCCATGCCCAGGCTGCCCATCCAGTAGTTGTCCTTGCTGTTCTGGTAGGTGCCGGCTTGATAGAGGAAGAAACCGTTCCCCGTAGAGCGGAGTTCATACCAGCGCTCGGCTGAGACGGCCGTAGAACCTTTGCCCGGAGCCACGGCATGAGAAAAAACCATCGACTCGTGATCCCCGAAGTTGCGATAGGCGTTGCGGAACATGAGGCGATCGCCGAGGGCGTCCAGTAAACTTCCGCCTGCAGGCTCAGGAATGCATTGCCCCGCCCCGGTGCCGCACAGTGTTGTGTAGGCGGGAACGGGAATTATGTTGGGTCCGTTAAACGTGGATTGGTTTGGATGCTTGAAATCCACATGAAAATCGTACTCGTTGAGCGTGGTGTTGGAATTGCCCATTTCGACGTAGTGGTTCGGAGCGCCGCTGGGTGGCAACGTGGCACCGTCCAGGTCGGATGGCAAGAATCCCATGTCCGAAGAGTTTGGATTAAAGCAAATGAGGGCCGGGTTCTTCTCGCCGGCAATCATCGCCTTCCGATCCCAGGCGCAAGGTTCGCCATCCCCGGGTCCGAAGAAGTTGAACGCAAGGTAGTAGGCGTCCGGCCAAACGCCAAGTTTCGGGTAGTCTGTCAGGCCGTTGTTGAAGGTATAGGCATAAAGGTTCCACTTGCCAGTTGCGTCATCCGTTTGCGAGACAGCCACGCAGATCTGATAACTGGTAAAGTATTCCAACTGCTCGATAAGCCACACGTTCGCCAGATGGTCGAAGAGCACGACCGGATCGCCGCCGTCTTGCGTCCCGCATTGCCCACCAAATTGGCTGCCCCAGATTGAATGGATATACGCCGGATCCGTGAGCTGCTTTCCGGTCGCCTTGTCAAAGATCTGAAAAGCGTCGTTGGTGATCAGAAAGAACTGCTTGTCTCCCACGGCACCATTGGTGTCCGGTGGAGTCACATTTCCCGATTGCGTGCCGTTCGGGCCGTCGAAGTTATACCCGAGCGTGACGCCCAATTCCGACAGGGTCTCTGTGCTGTCCTGAATCACGGGATCGGGCAGGTGGTAGATCCTGGCCATATGGCTTGGAGTTTCGTGTTCCGCCCGAATCGTCCAGGGGCGAGGTTGAATCGGTGGCGTGTGCTTAAGGACTTCACCCAGCGGTATGGAAACCATGAATTTATTTGGTCGAATCACGAACGGTCGGCGTGGCTTGTCTGTTGCAAACCCCGGAAGAGCCAGTAGCAGTAGCCACGCAGGTAAACACAGGCTGGGGAAGCCCGCGACACATCTTATCTTCTTCCGCATCATGTCCTCTTCGGGCCCGCTGTCAGAACTGGCCGGACCCAATTCCCCGAACTCCGCATGGTGCCGTAACAGGAACCGCTGGCGGAGCATCACTTATAGGTCCACGCCGTTCCCCAGGAATAGGTACCACCGAAGTAGGCGGTGCCGTACAGGCCACCTTTGGCATCGCGCAACAATCCCCCATAGGGGAACGCACCCTCCGTGTACTCGAACGAGTGCAGCAGAGTGAGCGTCCCACTGTTGCTCAGCTCGTACACCGTCCCCGTGTCCAACTGGCTTCCTCCGGTCGTTGTGTCGCCATAAAGGTCGCCGTTCGCGTCCAGCACTACGCCGGAGGTCGGAGTGGCGCCGTCCGCCGAGCCTCCGGCGAAATGGTGCAATATGGTTTCTGCGCCGTTCTGGCTCACCTTCCACACGATTCCCAGGCCGGAAGCACCACACGCCTCGGTTGTGCCGTAAAGGTTGCCTGAGCGGTCCATCACGGGTATTCCCTGGGGATAGCAACCGTCCTTCGTGCCTCCGGCAAAGCCGTGCAGTACCGTCAGGGCTCGCTTTCGCGTCAGCTTGTACAGCACACCCTGATTCGTTGGGCCGCCCCTCAAGGTCACGCCATAGAGGTTGCCCGCAGCGTCCATGAGCAGCCCACCGTAGAACGGATACGCGCCGTCCTTCGATCCACCCTCGAAGCTGTGCAGCACCGTCGCTTTCCCTTTTGGGCTTAGCTTGAACACCGTTCCTTGATTGGAAGCGCCGCATGCGAATGTGGTGCCGTAGAAGTTACCCGCGCGGTCCTCGACCAGGCCCTGGTAGGGATAGCAACCCTCTGTGGTCCTGCCTTTGAAGCTGTGGAGCACAGTTTCTTTACCCGCACTATCGATCTGAAATACCACCCCATTGGAGAACGCGCCGCCATCGACTGAGGTGCCGTAGAGAGTGCCATGGTTGTCGCGAAGCAAAGCCGCGAAGGGACGTCCCCCATCCGCTGATCCTGTGAAGCTGTAGAGCACGCTCTCCGCCCCGCTGCTATCAACCTTGAACACCACGCCGTAGGCGGAAGATCCGCCGTAGGGCGCCGTTCCATAAAGGTTTCCCATAGTGTCCATCACCAGCCCAGCAAAGGGCTGTGAACCGTCCGCACAAGGCAACACGGGGCAAAAGTTGTAAAGGTCGGTGAAAGTCTGCGCGAAGCCCTGACGCGGTGTGGCAACGAAAACAAAAGTTACGATCAAGACTAGGGCGAGAGGAATTAGACTTTTGCTTGGCATCGGTGCCTCTGCACAACGGCGACGGAATTTGAAGGCAGGCCTAACCTTCTGACTAGAAAACCGCCGCGACATTGTACGCCCGATCCGGATCTGAACAAGTGTTAAATCTCGATTACACTCATTGTGGCGGCTGGCCCGGCCCATCGCGTTCTTTGCCGAAGGCTCGGGCATTTCGTTCGTCCTTCAGAGCGACGTCTACGGGCGTCGTGGAAGGATCAGGCCTTTGACTCCCTCTAGTCCCAAATCGGGAATCGCGCCATCACACGAGCGCTTTTTCGTTGATTGTTACCTTCATAGCAGATAATATGTGATACAACATATTAGCTATTTGAGAATAGCGCAGTCATTCGCTCTTTGAAAACCTACTGGCAGCTCCCGGCACAAAGCGGTCGCCGCAGGCCGAGTGTCGATTAGGTCGCAGCGAGAATCGACAAGCCCTTTGTTTTCTATATTTTGCGATATCGTTGCAAAATATTCAAAAATAAGGACTTAAGTCGTGGTAGATGTCTCTTGTTTTCTATATTTTACGTAGTACCACCCAAATCTATGAAAACATAAGGGGTTTAAGTTGAATGTTTTGTTAGATCTAGCGGAAATCAAGCCGTAAGTCTTTTGTTTTCATAGATACGATGCAGAAGCAGAGAGTTTTTTTTGGGTCCAGAAACTCGTCGACAAAACCTCGGACGAAGTCACGACCCTTAGCCTCAGGGGCTTAAGTCCCGACGTTAGGTTTGAACCAACCGGCTTTTAGTTTGATTTAGATCGAATTATCGCGAATTATCCGCCGGTTCGGGCGGTTTGCACCGCCCTCAGCACCGCCTGCGCCTTGTTCATGCTTTCCTGAAACTCGCTCGCCGGGATCGGAGTCGGCGACGATGCCCGCTCCCGCTTGCAAGTAAGCCCTCTTGCCTTGCATGAGCATGGTGCGGATGGCGATGCAGGAATCCAGATTGCCCGCGAAATCGGCATAGAGCACGGACCCGCCATAGATGCCGCGGCGCGTCGGCTTCCAGTTCTTCGATGATCTGCATGGCCCGCACTTTTGGTGCGCCGCTGAGCGTTCCCGCCGGGAAAGCAGGCGGCGAAAGCATCGAGAGCATCGAGACCATCGCGCAATTTGCCTTCGAGCGCCGAGACGATGTGCATGACGTGCGAATAGCGCTCCACGTACATCAGGTCGCGGACCTTCACCGAGCCGTACTCGCTCACGCGTCCCAGATCGTTGCGGCCAAGGTCGACCAGCATCACGTGCTCGGCCCGTTCCTTTTCGTCGGCGAGCATCTTCTTTGCGAGCGCGCTGATCTTCAGCCTCGTCGCGTCCGCGCGGATGTGTTCCGGCAATCGGCCGGTACTCCAGCTTGCGTCCGGTGACGCGCACCAGCATTTCCGGGCGACGATCCGAGCACGTGCGTGTCGCCCATGCGCAGAAAATACATATAGGGCGAGGGATTCACCGCGCGCAAGCGAGCGGTAGATATCGAAGGGCGTGACCTCCGGAATAAAATCGAGCCGCTGCGAGAGCACGACCTGAAAAATGTCTCCGGCGGCGATGTATTGCTTGGCGCGCTCGACAGACCTCTGAAGGAGACGCCGGCGGGTGATGCTGGAGTGAATTCTTAAGTTTGACTTTGCGGCCGCGAGACATTGTTCTTCCACACAGCCGGACGCAAACCGGCGGCCAATTTCTTTTCCAGGACAGCAATGTCCGCGACGCGCGCGGTCATAGGCGCGGCGCGGACTTTCGCGGGTAACATCGGCGGTCGCGATGATGTGAATCTGATGGCGCAGATGATCGAAGGCCAGCAGGCGATCGAAGAACATCAGCACGCAATCGGGCAGAGAGAGATCGTCCTTGGCATGCTCGCCGATGCTTTCCAACTGGCGGACCGCGTCATATGCGAAATAGCCAACGGCGCCTGCGGTGAAGGGCGGCAACCCAGTGATCGTCACCGGCCGATGTTGCCGAAGCAATTCTTCAATATGGGCAATGCATTGCCCTTGCGTTGTTCGTCGAGCTTTCCGCGCTGCAATACAACGACTTCGCCCGCGGGCCCGCACCTGCATATAGGGACGCGCACCGAGGAACGTATAGCGTCCGATCTGTTCGCCGCGCTCGACGGACTCCAGCAAAAAAGCGTCGGGCTCATTGGCAGCAACGGCGAGAAAGGCAGAGACAGGCGTTAACAGGTCGGCCATGACCGATTTCACTACAGGCATCAGCGTGAATTCCCGCGCCAGACGCGAGAATTCTTTGTAGTCGGGGCGCAGCAAGAGGTGCCGGTTCGATCCTTTCAGTGGAATGGCGTCTGCCATTATAAAGGCAGCACACAAAGTGACCCCCGTAACCAGCGAATGAATTGACGGATTCGACAACACAGCGGAAGATGGCTGTTTAGCCAGCAGGGGACTTATGCGGATCAAGTTCTGGGGAGTTCGCGGATCGACGCCCGCTCCTCAGCCGGAAAATATGCGCTACGGAGGAAACACCTCCTGCGTGGAAGTGCGCGTCGGCGATAGCGTCTATATTTTCGATTGCGGCACCGGCTTCCGCGTACTGGGACAAGCGCTCCGGCATGAGTTTAACGGGCACCCGGTTTCTGCCCACGTTTTCGTTTCGCATTTCCATTGGGATCACATTCAGGGAATTCCGTTCTTTGGTCCGCTGTACGACAACCGCGAGAACCGTTTTCAGTTTCATTGTTCGAGCCGGACGCGCAGTCTGAAGCGGGTGCTCGAGGAGCAGATGGCGGCGCCGTACTTCCCCGTAGGCTTGACTGAAATGCGGCGCATCAGAATTTCTACGACCTCGACGAAGGTCGCATCTCGCTGGGGGAGATGGTTTGCAGACCATGTGGTTGAACCATCCGCAGGGCTGCATGGGCTTTCGCCTGGAAACCAAAGAAGGCGTTATGGTGTACGCCACGGATAACGAACCGGGGGACGCGCTGTTCGACAAGAACGTGCGCAAACTCGCAGCTGGGGCCGACGTCTTGATTTACGACGCGCAATATCTTCCCGAAGAATACGCCCGCAAACGCGGCTGGGGACACAGCCACTGGCGCGAAGCCATCAACGTGGTTACGGAGAGCGGCGCGAAGGAGTTGGTACTGTTTCATCACGATCCCGATCATGACGATGCCTGCATCGACAAAGTGGTGAAGGAAGCCCGAGATTACTATCCCCGGCTGCGGGCGGCTGCAGAGGGCATGCAGATCGAAGTATTGGCTAAGCCGTAGTTCTGACCACTCTCAGTGTTCGGCTTACGCTTGTAACCTTTCTAGCGGTGAATCCTAGATTACAATGAAGTTTCGGGGCCAAGCGGATATTACTTTGAAAGGGGCCGTGAGTGACGCAGCTTTCAACACCGTGGCCACACGTTTCGGTGATCTCGGTCATCGATATTCTGCTGGTCGCAATTATCATTTACGAGTTCCTCGCCCTGATCAAGGGCACCCGTGCGTCCTTGATGGTTGTGGGTGTGGCCGGGTTGGGGCTGGCATTCTACTTGTCGCGGCTGGGCAACCTGGCGGCCCTGAATTGGTTGATCAGCACGTTGCTTCCGTACACCGTGTTCGCGCTGATCGTAGTTTTCGCGGCCGAGATTCGGCAAGCCCTGGCACGGCTTGGTCGAGGACTTACGCTGAGTCGCAACCCGGGTTCGGAGGCGGACGCCTATGACGACATTGTGCTCGCCGCCAACCTGTTTTGCCAAAACCAGACGGGCGCTCTGATCGTCATCGAGCGTGAGATTGGGCTGCGTACTTATATCGAAAGCGGCGTTCCCCTAGACGCCAGGCTTTCTTATGATCTGTTGGCAACGATCTTTCGGCCGAGCGCCCCTCTCCACGATGGCGCTGTAATCGTGCAGGGCGACCGGATCGCAGCCGCTGCCTGCTTTCTGCCGCTATCGATGAACCCCGTGCTCTCCACCCAACTGGGAACGCGGCATCGTGCAGGCATTGGTGTAACCGAGGAAACCGATGCGATCGCGGTGATCGTTTCCGAGGAAACGGGCAGCATCAGCCTGGCAATTTCGGGCAAGATCGAGCGCGATCTGAGCGTCGACCAGTTGCGTGATCGTCTTGGTGAGTTGCTCCGCCGCTATGTGCCGCCGTCCACTCTGCCTACGCCGATTTCGAACGGCGCTGAGGTGTTGGAAGACTCTGAGCCGGAAAGTTCGCGAGGTTCTCTGCCGCGCTCTGCGGATAGCCGCTTGGACGATTCGCGATTGCGCGATTCTCCCTTGAAGGATTCGCGCTTAAATCAGGGGGCGGATCGCTAGCATGGGAGACTTCCTGCGCCGCTATGTATTTAACAATCTGGGCCTGAAGCTGATTTCGCTTGCCCTGGCGGTGGGCTTGTGGCTGGCAGTGGCGCGCGACCCGGTGGCCGAGGTTGCGGTCGAAGTAGCGATTGAGTTCCACAACATCCCGCAAAATCTAGAGATCAGCTCAGAAAATATTCCCAGAGCACAAATTCGGCTGCGCGGCCCGGAGCGGATAGTTCGCAGGCTGCAGCCTGCGGACGTTTATGCCGAGGTCGACCTCACCAATCTGAAGCCGGGTGAGCGCACCTTTGATTTGACGGCACAAAAGATTCACGAACCTTCCGACCTTGAAGTTGTGCAGATCGTTCCCAGCCAACTGCATCTCAGCTTCGACACACGGCTGACTCGGCAAGTGCCGGTACAACCGCGCGTAGTGGGAACGTTTGCCTCCGGTTACGGTATAGACCGGGTTGTCGTCGACCCGGCGACGATCACGATCAGCGGGCCGAAGAAGCATGTGGAGGCAGTGGAAGCGGCGATCACAGACCCGGTCGACGTTAGCGGCGCGATCAGTCGAGTAACGTTCTCAAGACACGCTTACGTCGTCCGATCCCCTGATACAGGTTGCAAGTCCCGATCCGGTGCACGTAACCGTGATCATGCAGAAAGCGTCTGAAAGCAGCGGCGGCGCTCGGCCCACGAAACCAGAATGACATCCCAGACGCGACAACTCTTCGGCACTGACGGTATTCGCGGCGTAGCCGGCGAATTTCCCTTGACCCTCGAAAGCACGTACCTCATAGGCCGCGCACTTGGTCATGACCTCATTCGGAGTGCTCCTCGATCCAGCGTTGTGATTGGGCAGGATACGCGAGAGTCGAGTTCCTGGATCGCAGACCGCGTGACGCTCGGACTGACTTCCAGCGGCTGCGAGGTCCATAGCGCGGGTGTAATTACGACTCCGGGGGTGGCCTACCTGGCGCGATCGCGCAAACATGCCGCCGGGGTTGTCATCTCGGCCTCGCATAATCCCTGGACCGACAATGGGATTAAAGTATTTTCCGGTGATGGATACAAACTACCCGACGCGCACGAACTCGCCATCGAGCAGGAGATTTTTTCCTTGTTGCAGAACCCTGAGCGGCACCAGCCTGCTGCGGTGAAATCGGCTTCCAGCTTGCCCGGCGAGGCGAGCCTTCGACAGGCGTACGTCGAATGGCTAGCTGAAGGGGTCAAGACGGATCTGCGGCAGATTAGGGTGCTGGTGGATTGTGCCAACGGCGCAGCCACGGCTGAGGCTCCTGAATTGTTTCGCGCTTGTGGCTTGCGGCCGACCTATCTCTGTGCATCTCCTGACGGAAAGAACATCAACAACAATTGCGGGGCTCTGCACCCCGAAGCATTAGGTAGAGCGGTCGCCGAGAAAAAGGGTGAGTTCGATTTAGGCGTAACCTTCGATGGGGACGCGGATCGCGTGCTTTTCAGTGACGCAAGCGGCCGAGTGGTCAATGGCGATGCCGTCCTGTTGCTGGTTGCGCGCGATATGCAAGCTCGCGGCGTTCTCGCCGGTTCCACGATCGTCGCTACTACGATGTCGAACATGGGTCTCGAAATCGCGCTGCGTAAATCGGGGATCCGCATGCTACGGGCAAACGTGGGCGACAAGTACGTGCTCGAAGAGATGCTCAAAACCGGTGCGATTCTGGGCGGGGAGCAATCGGGACATATCATTTTCCGCGACGGCGAAGCGACCACGGGCGACGGCCTTCTCACGGCTTTGCGGGTGATGGACGTCATGGCACGAAGCGGCAAGCCACTTGCGGATTTGATTGGTGATCTGAAAGTCTTTCCGCAGACCATTCAGAATATTCGGGTTCGCGAAAAGACGCCGTTTGCGCAGGTGCCGGAAATCCAGCGTACGATTGAAGCGGCGGAAAAGGAACTCGATGGCAATGGACGCGTGGTCGTCCGCTACTCAGGCACGGAGGCGCTGGCACGGGTTATGGTGGAAGCGGAGTCCGAAGAAAAGATGAAGGCGCTGGCGGGAAACATTGCTGGCGCCATCAAGAACGCGCTGGGAGTTTGATTGTGTCCGAGTGAAGCTCGGCTTGGCTGCCGTTTATGAAAACGCTTTTGTCCAACGCCGCTGCGATATGGAATCTGCTCCTGCTGCTGGCGGTGATCGGTACACTTGTCTGGTTCTTTTACTGGTTCGGTTTGCGAAGGCTCATCCGAGCCAGAAGGATTGCGAGCTCTCGGGATCGAAGGATGCTAAGAGAAGCCGCGGAGCGTGAAGTGGAGCGGGAGCAGTAAGTATAGGCGCGAGCGTCCTCGCTCGTGCGGCTTTGTCTCTGCATGTGTGAAACGCAGGGTCCCTCAGCTGTCGCTCGGGATGACAGAGTGCGGTGGGACGAAAACCCTATTCCAAATCCCGCCAGTTCATCCCCACTCCAATTTCGACCAGCAGAGGAACGGTGAGTGCGTGAACTTTTTCCATCTGGTCGCGTACCAGAGGCCGCATCACTTCGATTTCAGCTTCGGGAACCTCGAACACCAGTTCGTCGTGCACTTGCAGCGTCATTCTTGATTTAAGTCCGCGCTCGCGTAGAGCTTTGTCGATGCGGATCATGGCGATCTTGATCAAGTCCGCCGCCGTTCCCTGTAGTGGCGTATTGACGGCCGTCCGCTCGGCGAATCCTCGCAGGTTGGCGTTCTTACTATTGATGTCGGGGATAGGGCGCGCGCGACCAAACAGAGTTTCGACTTTCCCTTCACGGCGAGCTTCTTCCAGAGTTCGATCGATGAAGGCGCGCACGCCGCTGTATTTTTCGAAATATGCGTTGATGAATTGCTTAGCCTCAGAGGGCGCGATTCCCAGGTTCTGTGAGAGTCCGAAGGCAGACAATCCGTAGACGATGCCGAAATTCACCACTTTGGCTTGCCTGCGATGATCGGGCGTGACCATCAGCGGCGGCACGCCGAACACTTGAGACGCAGTGAGGGTGTGGATGTCATCGCCACGGCGGTAGGCTTCGACGAGCAATGGATCTTTGGAAAAATGCGCCAGCAAGCGAAGTTCAATCTGCGAGTAGTCTGCCGCTAAGAGCACATGACCTGGCTCGAGCCGTGAACGCGGCACGAATTTCGCGACCGAGTTCGGTGCGAATCGGAATATTCTGCAAATTCGGATTCGCTGGACGACAGTCTTCCGGTCGCCGTGCCGGTCTGACCGAAGGTCGTGTGCAAACGGCCGCTCGCGGGATTCAGCAGGGCCGGCAATGCGTCGACGTAGGTCGATTTGAGCTTGGTGAGTTGGCGGTATTCGAGCACCAGGCGAGGTACATCGTGTTCCTCGGCCAAGTCCCTCCAGCACATCAACGGCGGTAGAAATCGTTTTTCCCTTGCCGTACTTCACCGGCTTGGGGAGATTTAATTTGTTGAAGAGCACGTCGCCGAGTTGCTTCGGTGAACTGATGTTGAATTCAATTCCCGCGCGCTGGTAAATTTCTCTTGCCTTGGCATCGATCTCGTGTTCCAGGCGCGAGGACATCTCCGCCAAAGCTGCACGATCGATTTTGACTCCGGCATGTTCCATGCGCGCGAGCACCGGCACCAGCGGCAGATCGATTTCTTCGTATAGCTTGTGCAGGCTGGCGTCTTCTACTTCACGGCGCAGCGCGGTTGCGAGCCGGCCAGTGATGTCGGCAGCCTCGGGCAGGGTGCCGCTGAGTTTGAGATTGAAACGGCGGAGGGCCACGTCGGCTAAACGATGCGATGAGTAGGTGGGGTCGAGCAAGTAGGAATACAGCATAGGGTCGTGTTCGACGCCCGCCAGCTTGCATCCCCTGGCGCTCCAATGCGTGAGTCGCCGCTTTGTAATCGTGGATGGCTTTAGGCAGATTTTCGTCAGACAGGGCCGACTTTAGTTTCGAGGTCGCTTCTTCTGCTTCGGCACCGACAGTGATCGCTGCACCATGGGTTGAAGAGATTGCGATATCTCGCGGACGCTCAAGCGGTGGGGGTTCCGACGTGAGCGCCAGCATTCCGGTTTCTGATTCGTTTTCGTCCGTTTCTTCTTCTTCGACCACGTCGGATTCTGCTTCGACCGCGACAGCCAGCGCGCCTCCCGATGGAACAACTTTCAGCGCGGCGTCTACATCGGAGGCCGACTTCGCTTCCGTGTAATGAGCTTCGCTCACTTCGACGACGGGCAAAAGCTCTTTCAAGAGCGAAGTGAACTCCAGTTCGGTGAAAAGCGCGCGCAGGGTTTCGATGTCCGGCGTCGCCAACCCGCATCGCATCCACATTCAACTCGATGGGCACGTTGCAATCAATGGTTACCAGCTTCTTGCTTAACAAAATGTTGTCGCGATTGTTCTGGAGGGATTCACGATAGGTCTTTTTTTCGACTTCTGCCGCGCGATCAAGCGCCTGCTCGACCGAGCCGAAGCGCTTGATAAGTTCAACTGAACCCTTGTCGCCGATTCCTGGAGCTCCGGGAATATTGTCGATGGAATCGCCGCGGAGAGCCATGACATCGATCACGCGCTCGGGAGGCACGCCCAGAATTTCTTCGACCTTGGCCGCATCGCAGATGAGATTGTCCTTGGGCGGATTCAAAACGTGAACCCGGTCGTTCACCAGTTGCAGCATGTCTTTGTCGCTTGAAACCACATACACGGAATACGATTGGCCTACGGCTTTGCGCGCCAGCGTGCCGATTACGTCGTCAGCTTCGTAGCCTCCGAGTTCGAGGATAGGAATGCGGTAGGCTTCGAGGGCTCTTCGGATGTAAGGCAACTGCTGCGCCAGGTCTCCGGGCATTTCTTTGCGATTGGCCTTGTAGCCTTGATATTCGACTTCCTGGAAAGTCTGCGTCTTCAGGTCGAAGCGGCGAACGCTGGTGAGACCTTCGGCCTGCTGATCGCGAAATGTCGGCGCTGCCACATCAAACACCGCAGCCAGGTATTCGGGCGAGAAGTCGTCACGCAGTTTGCGCAGCATGTTGACGAAGACATAAGTCGCTGCAGTCGGCAAGCCGGTTTTTGTGGACATCCCACGCTGCCGCGCCATGGCGTGATAGGCGCGGAAGATGAAGGACATGGTGTCGATCAGGTAAATGCATCCCGCCTGGCCCTGGACAAGCTTCAGTTTTTGCGCGGAGGTGGGAGCGTCTGGCGCAGCGGCATTTAGAGCGCCTTCGACCGGAAGTGCCGAGGATTTCTTTTTGGGGGACAACAGTTTTAGTTTAGCAGCAGGTATGCAGCGGCGCTCGCGCTGACTGTAGAGACATCGCTAGCTATGTATCTACCGAAAACTGATGGTGAAATCGGCCTTGACGAACTTGGTTTTTGTCCCGCTTCCGGAGTTGCTGAAAACCAGATGGTAGGTCTGGGGATCCGAGTAGGTTGTGGGCACGCGCCAATCCACCAATTGATTGTGAGCAGAATCGACTTCGTAGGTGACACTTTGCGACTGGCCGTGTAGAAAATCCTTAAATTCCTGCTCATTCAACAAAATCAAATCAACGTCAGCGCTCTTGTCGCTGGTGGAGTCAGGATCGCCAAGCTTCGTAAACGATCGGAAGTCGCCATGCAACCTGGGATTCTCCTGGCGCGCAGGGACTACGAATGCAAACTCGGCGTGGTTATTTACCGAGAATACCTTATGCAGAAAATTCTCAGGCTGTGGGGCTTCGACCTGAGCCGGGGCGGCTGTCAGCATTTCTAGTGGCTCTTCGGGCCGCAGTTCTTCGGACTGGTTGAGATTTTGGGCCTGAGAGCTGCCTTTTCTAGCGCAACCACAAATCACCAGCAACGCAAACAATAACAGCCACGCGGGCGAGATTTGCGATGCCGCTCTTTTGAATGTCCGCACGCTCCAATTCTCTACGAGCACCTCTCTCTTGTACACGTGACCGAAGTCACCGGAGTGGCCTGCCGTATTCGGTGTTGTAGTGCAGCTTAATCTCGCCGCAAGTGTGCTGCTCTGGCGAGTACACCACGCAACTATCGAATGGTCGGGAATACACGTGCAGGCTGACCGCGCGCTGGTTGAACTCCCGCGGATTGTAGACGCGATGGACTGGCTCCTGGGGATCGACGGCGCAGGGATGTGTTTGATTCATTTCGGCGGTATCCGCGGGCTCGAGTTCGCAGGTTCCTTGTTCCAACTTCTGGACGATGACCCGATAGTTTTCGACCAGCAATCTGCCGATGGGCACGGCCATCCAGCAGTTCTGATCCCGGTGATTGTGCACCGAACTGCCCTGGCCGATTTCCCAACAGATCGCCATCAATTCGTAAAGCGGCGTCTTGTCGATCAGGTTTCGGGTGTAGTGCTGGCTATCCCAGGTCAGGTAGGGGGTTAGCGTATCGGGGGCTACGAGTACATTTTCGAGAAACTTGGCGATCTGGTCGGTGCGGTCGAAGGCCGGCTCAGGGAACTTCCGCAACTCCGAGACAAAATCCTGTATCGAGACCTGCTTAGACACCACGTGTGTTCCCATGTTTCACTCCTCTGCGAAGACAGTATATCGCCTAACTAAATTTGCACGGGCGAGGAAGTCCGCCCACAAACGAGCTCACTCGAGAAACATACAGTCCCCATAAGAATAGAACCTGTATTTTTGCTCGACCGCGTGCCGATAGGCCTCCAGTACAGGCTGTTTTCCTCCCAGGGCGCACACCAACATGAGCAGAGTGGATTGCGGCAGATGGAAGTTTGTCAGCAGCGCTCCTACGACCCGGAAGTCGTAGCCGGGGTAGATAAAAATATCGGCCTCGCCTCTGCCGGGCTGCAATGTGCCGTTTCTAGATTGGCCGGCCACGTATTCCAGCGTGCGTACGGTTGTGGTTCCGACGGCAACGACGCGCCGACCCGCGGTTACGGCGCGGTTGATCTTCGTAGATGCTTCGGTAGAGACCTCATAAGCTTCGCGGTGCAATCGATGATTTTCAACTTGGTCGACGCGGATCGGTTGAAAGGTTCCCAGGCCTACGTGAAGGGTGATCTCCGCCGTCTCGATACCACGGTCGCGGATGCGGGCAAGAATCCCTGGCGTGAAGTGCAGTCCGGCAGTGGGCGCAGCGACCGATCCGCGTTCGCGTGCGTAAACGGTCTGATAGCGGTCCCGATCCCGCGGGCAGTCGGGCCGATCAATATATGGCGGTAGCGGAATATGCCCCAACTGCTCGACCAAATTGAAGAAATCCGCTACCGGACGAAATCGTATGCGGCGTTCTCCAAAGGTGCCTCTGCTGACGACTTCCGCTTGAAGTCGGTCGTCATCGCCAAAGAACAACCGCTCGCCCACGCCAATCTTGCGGCCAGGCCGGACCAGGCACTCCCATTCGTTCGGCTCTGAAGATATTTGCCGGGTGAGCAATACCTCGACCATGCCCTTGAGAAAGTCACGCGCCGCCGGGTTCTGCGAGCTTACACGCTGGGCCTTAGCCCCGTTTCTCCGGCCGTAGAGGCGTGCGGGAAAGACTCGGGTATTATTAAACACAAGCAAGTCGTCTGGCCGGAGTAAGTCGGGGAAGTCGCGAAACCAACGGTCACGAAACGTTCCCGGGCGGTTCAACTGCAGAAGGCGGGATGCAGCCCGGTCAGGCAGTGGTTCCTGGGCGATCAATTCCGCGGGAAGGTGATAATCGAACTCTGAAACTAGCACTCCAGGTGATTATAAATTCCAACACGGCAACAGCTCATAAGCACGTACACAAATAAACGGATTGTGTTCGACCAAGATTCTGCGATAGCATATGCGCACCATTCGGGTCCGCTTTCCCCGAGCAGTTCCTAGATTGAATGCCCAGCGCACGCCAATATCGACGCGAAATGGTTCTGTTTGGCCAGATGCTGCACCAGCGCGGCTATGTAGCGGCCACCGACGGTAATCTTTCGGTTCGTCTTGATGACGAACGGATTATCGTTACTCCCACCTGTATGAGCAAGAGCATGCTGCGCGCATCGGACATGGTGGTGGTCGATTTAGATGGGCGTCGCCTTGCTGGGAACCGCAATGTTTCCAGCGAACTCGCCATGCACCTGCTGATTTACCGGTTGCGGGCTGACGTAAGAGGCATCGTACACGCGCATCCTCCTACAGCTACTGGGTTTGCTGCAGCTGGGCTTGCTCTCAACCAACCGCTGGTGTGCGAGGTGGTGATCGGCCTAGGCTCCATCCCACTGGCGAAGTACGGGACACCCGGAACGCCGGAACTTTCCGACGCGCTCGAACCGTTAATCCCGCAGTATGACGCCATTCTCATGTCCAACCATGGCGTTGTCGCTTACGCGGATACGCTTCATAATGCCTACATGAAGATGGAAACGGTCGAGCATTTTGCCCAGATCGCTCTCGTAACTCATTTATTGGGGCGGCAGCAGCCTCTGCAGGGCGAGGACCTGGAAAAACTGAAATTAGCGCGCACCCGATATCAAAGTACGAGTTCTGCAATCCAGCCTTGCAGCATCGTAGCCGGCAACGACCACGACCGTCTCCACACAAGGCCAACGCCCTTACGGCTCGAGAACGCGATACGAGCGCGAGGTAAGGATTTCCGCAGCCAGCTAAAGGCCGGCAGCTAGGGGCGTCTTTTCAATCCCCTCCGATTCTGAAGCGCATCCCTGCCCGAAAATTCACCCGCAAAGATGGGTATCCCGTCACTTCCTCGTAAGAATGGTCGAGCACGTTCTCGACGTTGGCATAAACAGTTACACGCGAATTGACGTGATACCAACCGCCGACGTTCAAAAGAAAGTATCCCGGCGTGTGCGTGATGCCGAAGCCGTCAAAGTCGGAGTCCGGGCGTGGACCCACGAAGCTGCCGCTGAGATTCCCACCCCAACGCGGACCCAAGTAGCTCAGCAAAGTAGTGCCGGAATGCTTGGGCCGGCGGAGAAGGGGATCTCCCTGGGCATTGGGAGAAAAGCTGCCCGGCGGTGCCAGCAGAATTTGGGTTGAAGTGTACGTGTAGGACGTATTCCAGGAAAGCCGCTGCGTCAACCGGCTTTGCAGTTCGACTTCCGCTCCCTGGGCGAAAGACTTTTGCAGATTAATGTACTGGCCCACAAAGGTGGTGGGGTTGGCGGTGACGAACTCAATTTGATCGTGAAACAAGTTGTTGAAATAGTTGGCCACGAGCACGAACCGGCTCAGGAAGTTTTGCTGAAAGCCAGCTTCGAAAGCCCGGTTCTGTTCGGCCTTCAAATGGAGATTGGGAAGTTGGAATGCGCTGCTGACGAAAGTCTCCTCGAATCGCGGCTCTTTTATTCCAGTGGCGTAAGAGAAATTCAGTCGAGTTCCGGAGAAAATGTGCCCGCCGCGTAAAGCTTGGAATCCCAGAGCTAACCGAGGAAGACCGACATTGCCGAAAGTGGTATTGTGAGCAAATCGTCCTCCAGCGACCACATTGAGCCGTCCCAGTGTTAACACCTGTTGCGCATAGGCAGCTTCGTTCAAGCGCAAGCCATGGCCACTACTGGTGAAATCCGCCGGAATGGGATCGCCGACAAAGCCATTTTCATCTTCAAACTCGTAACCGATGGTGGTGTGCGCCCAACTGCGCTCGACGTAGTCGCCCTGATAGTCAAAGCCGGCTCGGTTGAAATTGACCAGGGCTTCGAAAGGCGTGTTGATGGTGCCGAAGGGCGTATTCTGGGGCGAAATGCCGCTGTCCGAATTGACAGTCTTCAGGTTGTACTCGAAGCCGGTGAAGCGATGCGTCCAGTTTGATCCCGTCTTCACCACCAGGTCGAGACTCGCGAGCAGATTGTTCTGCCGCGCCTTTCCGCCGAGGTCGGGCGAGAGAACGTATGTCACGCCACCGATATCAAATACATTTTGTCCGTTGAAGTTCCAGCCCCCAGGCACACCGCTGACGCTGTTGTCATGCCGCACGCGCAGACGGAGCGAGATCTGCTGATTCGCGGCAAATCCCACATTCGCGCCTTCCAAAGAATTGGAGTAGGCATCGTTGGGGCCGGAGCCGCTGGTATTGAACTGATTGCCGAAGACGTTGTAATCGAAGCGGCCGCGCGAGCCCGCGAGAGACGCATAGCCGTTCTCCGTGCCATAGTTGCCCGCGTCCGCGCCGAAGTTTAATTCCGGAGTGGGTGTGCTTCCGGTGCGGGTCCAAACCTGGACCACGCTAGTCATGGCGTCGGAACCATAGAGCGTGCTCTGCGCACCCCGCAAAAACTCCAGGCGGTCGGCCTGATCCAGGGGAAGCGTTCCAAAGTCGATGGTCCCGCCCGCTTCGGTTACGCTTACGCCGTCGACGATCACTTTGTTGTAGTTGGAGTTGCCGCCGCGCACAAAGAGTGAAGACAACCCGCCGCGCTGCCCGGCGGTATTCACGACGGCTCCCGGCAGAAAGCGAAGTGCGTCATCGGCTGCCACCGGATTCATAGTTTGTATCTGTTCCCCGCTCAGTGTGGCTACGTCGGCGCCAGCGTCTTCGCTGGGGACAGGCGTTCGAGTGCCGGTCACGACTACCGTCTCAGAAGCCGTCGCGAGATGAAGCTGAATGGTGATGGAATCGTTCTTGGCGGAAAGCGCGGTAGTTTCAACCGCGAAGCCCGGAACGAGAACCTTCACCTGGTGAGGACGACTTCCCATTCCGCGAAAGATGGCGAGTCCCTCCGCGGATGTTAGTTCCACAGCTGGACGCGAGGTAGTGCGGTCTTCGAACAACAATACTTGAGCCCCGGCAACCACCGCCGATTGCGGATCGACAACTTTGATTTTGATTTCGGCGGCTGAAGCTGCCGCCAGCAGGCAAATTGCAGTTGTGAAAATACGAAAGAACCGCATGCACTCCTCCTTTGTTTCGCGAAAGGGGTTGGTGTGGACGGTTCGCGCCAGTCTCCTGGCTTTGCGAGTAAGGACAGCTCTCGCTGTCCGACTGCTACAACCGGCCTTCCCAGTTACCCAGTGACCGGCTGCGAATTTCCTCGCTTACAGTTGCGCGGCAGCGCGGGATTTCCACCCGCTTCCCTCCTCATCTTGTCGATGAGGAACGCGCGAACCAAAGAAGTTGAGAAAGAACGAAAAACCACTTCCTCGATTCTTGGAGAGAACCAAGGAAGTGGCATTGTAACTCGACCGCTGCGATTTCTTCTACTGCACCGTTACATCTACTGGAGCCGAAGGGATGCCGTTCGCCACCACGACCAGACTGCTGGCGCCGGTCTCCATATCGGACGGAACGTCGAAATTCGTCGACACGATCTTCTTGCCCGTGGCGACGCCCATCGTGCTGGGGTCGTGCGTGCGCGCGTAGAACACGTGGCCGCTGGCGTTGTTCGTAATGCGTACCAGCGGATAGTTGGTGTCCATCTGGGCGTCGTCGCCGTAGGCCGCGCCGTGGGTCAGGCCGTTGAACTGCGTTCCCGAGATTTTGTAAGTGTCACCTCGGGTAACGTCGCTGGGAGCGGTTGTGATCGCCGGTGCCCATGAGCTTTGGTAGGTTCCTTCGGCAGTATAGATTTCCGCATCTTTGGTTACGCCGTCGGCGAGGGTGTAGAGAATCTGACCGGTGGGCAGGACGAGAAACCGTCCCTGATAAGAGGTCGCCGGCTTACCGGATTTCTTCGGACCGACGACCTTAGTGAAGCTTTTGCCGTCGAATTCATAAAAGGTCAGAGGAGTTTTGAAGATGAGAGGGCTGGTCTCGCACAGAATATTTCCATTGGGCAGAACGGCTGCGGGAGCGTCGGCCATGTCGTCATTGTTGGGAAAATCCGGGCCAGCCGCCCATTTTCCGGTGTTCGTATCAAAGATTGCCGTGTGCCCGGCTCCGGTGCCGTTGGCTCCCATTGCGAAAACAGTGCCATCCGGCCGCAGCAATGCAGGTCCAGTTTCTTCGCCAGCCTCTTCCGATAGATTGACCTGGGCGCTGCCGGCGCTGGTCCAGGTGAATGTCTTCGGATTGAAGATTTCCGTATTGGGCGTGTCCTGCGTGTCAGCGAGCAGCACCTCTCCGTTGGGCAGCAATTCCATGCCTTCTTCGGCGTAGTCGTCGGCTTTGCCCGAACCCTTGAGGGTCCAGCCCAAGGTCTTGGGATTGAAGAATGCGCTCGCTCTCGTCTCGTTCTGACCCAGCATGAAAATACCGTTGGGCAGAACGACCGACGGAGAATCGCCGATTTCGCCCCAGCCCTTAGGCGGGACCACGGCCGTCCACTTATTTGCCAGCGGATCATAGATGGCTCCCAGGTTGACTTCGAGAGGTCCGGGGCAGCCAGCGCCGTTGTATTCGCCGCCCTCGACAAGAACTTGCCCGTCCGGCAACACCTGGGATGCGAAATAGAGCGGCCCGTAGTCCGACGGCATGGAGCCTATGTTGGACCAGGTACCGTTGACGTAGCTCCCCGTCTGATCGGGCGTGAGACGATGCCAATTCGGCGAGCAGACTTCATGCACGATGACCGTGCCGTCGGTGAGCAGCAAAGCTGTATCGGTGAAAAAAGTGGGTGGATGCTTCAACGATTGCCACTTTTGTGCGCCAGCCATGCCGGGCAGCGCCAAACAAACGACGAGTGCGATTCCAAACATTTTCGATATTTTCATATTCGTAGCCTCGCGATCACTTTCTCGAAAGCGGCTGGGAGCCATCAGAACCGCCGCCACAGGTGGGATTTGGTGAATCGGACAACTGATTCGCCGCAAAACGTTATCCCGGGAAAGGGTCGAAGTCAACGACGAAGTTGTAAAGAATTTGTCTCTTCGCAGGGACTGGTGCGGCCAGCCCGCAACTCATGGCGGACATAACATGGCTGACATGACAAAGAGTGTTAGAACGGCCGGGGAGGAAAGGCTCCAATCGATAACAACCCCGGACTGCCTGGGTCGGCGATCGGCGATTTCGACGATTCGGCCAGCGCGCATTTGCCGCCAACCGACGTCACTTCAATCGCGCCGATTGAGGAGGGCGAGCCATACTCGGCGACGTATACCATTCCGCCCGTGCCTGTGGTTTTTTCCAAAGCCAAAGACGCAGTGTAGGACCAGTCGGTAACGAATCCCTTGAGCGGGTGGGAGACACAACCTTGTGAAAGTCTGCCGGTGCTCTTATCGAAAAACGCAGCGCTAATCCGACCCGATTGATTGTTGCTGATGTAGAGCAGCGTCTCATCCGGGCTCAACAGAATGTTACTGGAATTGATCGCATTCCCCAGGCGATAGACGACGGTCGGAGTCAGCTTGCCAGACGCGATGTCAGAGACTTCCACGACGGTGAAGGGAGACGTATCGCCGAAGATGGCGTAATGTCCATCCTGAGTGATGTCGACTCCGCTGGGATAGGTATTGCCGGTGCGCGAGCCAGTAGAATTCTGCTCATCACCATTCGACTCCGGAACGCCCGCCGAGATATTGAAGGATTCGATCGAGCCATCACCATAGGTGACAACCATCATGTTGCCATGGATCACCATGCCATCGACAATGCCGCCTTGCAGTCCGGCAACACTGATGTCGCTAATGAACTTGAGTTTGCAACCGGGCAGAACCTCAAAGGTTCCGATGGTGCTGAAGTCGGTGAAGCTGGCATAGAGGTATTGGGAGTTCATGGCAAGGCCGATGCCGTTAGAGGCGCCAGTATCCTTTTTGGAGCCGCCCGCAGTGCCACCAACTTTCAGGGCCTTGACACTAATTCCCACGATGACGCCGGTCGCCGCTTGCGAGGCATAGACGCAGTCGGCGTTTTCACTGTCCAGGACGCTCACCCGGTTTGCCGCAAAATAGCCGCCCGCAATGCCACCCGGTCCAGTTAAGACTTCTTCTTTTAAGGTCAGCAGGCCGTCCGCTCGCACCGTGTAGAAGCTAACGCCAGAAGGAACCTGTCCGGGCCCATTGTCGTCGTTGGCAACCACGTAATGGAGATCGCTCGCACCCAGTTTAGCCACACTGGCGCAAATCCATACCAGCGCAATTGCGAGAGGTGATAACCAGGACTTGACGGGGCTCCTCATGGGAACTTCCTTGCTCTTCTCAAAATAGCATCCCATTGTTCCAACCGATACAGCGCGGGCCTTCAGCGAGAGTCGGCAAACCGTGGACCGAACGCCGGTGCCCACCGAGTTTGCCGAACTATTGGAAGATACATCCACCGACCTTGCCGCTCTGTGCGGCGTGAACTCAGTAATCTTAGGCGTAAAGAAATCCACTCGTCCTTTCCCGGCGTCAGCCGGAATGAGACGAGTGGATTGAATTGTTGCCGACTGCGTTGTCGTTATTAGTTGACGGTCACGTCGACCGCAGCCGACGGGATTCCGTTGGTGACCACTTCCAGAGTGCTGGCGCCAGTCTCGATGCCTGCCGGCACTGCGAAGTTCGTCGATTCAGCCTTGGTGCCGCTCTGAACCGAGTAGCTGCTCGGGAAAGTGGTCTTGGCGTAGACAACGTGCTTGGACGCAGTGTTGGTGATACGCACCAGCGCCCAGTTGGTGGCATCCTGGAAGTCGTCGCCGTACACACCGCCCAGCGATTCGCCGCCGAACTGCGTGCCCTTGACCACATAGGATTTGCCGTGAGTCAGCGTGGTTGGCACCGACGTGATGGTCGGAGCCCACGCCCCTTGGCGCTTCCTTTCGGGAATGAACACCTCAAGATCGCTGCTGAAATCGCTGAACAGCAAGTCGCCGCTCGGCAGTTCCAGGAAGTGCCCGTAAAATGACGAGTCGGTCGGCGCATTGGGTGGACCGACGACTTGGGTCAGTTTTGCCCCGTCCCACTCAAAGAAGACAGCGCCCGTATCCCCAAACCCAGGGCTGGTCATGATGATGGCCTTGCCGTTGGTTTCCAGGGCCGCAGGAGCGTCGGCGGCATCCAGATTGTCCACTCCTTTTACGGTTGGGAAGTCCGGCCCCGTGGACCACTTTTGAGTTTTCGTGTTGTAGATCGCCGTATGGCCCGCGCCACTGTCGTTGGCGCCCGTGGCAAACACCGTTCCGTTGGGCATCAAGACTGCCGGACCGACTTCGTGTGTGCTGGAGCCCCAGAGTTGCACCGGCGTGCTGCCAGCGCTCGACCAGGTACCCTTGGCCGTGTTGTAGATTTCCGAGTTATTTTTACCGCTGCCTGAATTGACATACGCGTCAACCGTCAACACGTTTCCGTCGGGCAGCAAGGTCCAGCCTTCTTCGTCATTCCAATCGGCTTTGCCGGTACCCGTTGCGGTCCAGGCAAAGGTCTTCGGATTGAACAGCGACATCTGGGTCGAGCAGCAGTTGGCCTGCATGTAGGTTCCTGCGGTTGTAGGTAGAATCACACTCTGAGCATCGCCAATCGTGCTCCATCCTTTGGGAGCAGTCACAGCGGTCCATGTATCCTTCACCGGATCGTAGATAGCGCCCAGGTTCGTCCAGTCCGCCGAGCCATTGTTGTATTCTCCGCCTTCAATGATGTAACGACCATCCGGCAATACCACGGAACCGAAATAAAATGGACCATATTGTGTTCCGCCGATTTTAGGCAGCGAGGCGATGGGCTTGATAGTGCCACGAACATAACTGCCGTCGATACCGGGCGTTAGTTTGTACCATTTCTGTGGGGTTGAATCTTGCTCCTCGTGAAGGAGCACTGTACCGTCGGTGAGTAGCGCGACCGCACCCACCGGGAAACTGGGCGGATTCTTTAGCGCCCTCCACGTCTGTGCGCTGGCAATACCGGCCAGGGTCAGCAGTGCGAGTAGCGCGCTTCCGAGCTTCTTCGACTTTGTCATATTTCTCTTCTCCTGGAGTTGGGTCCTCTGTAGACGGGTTCGGACGGGGAGAGCTTCAGAACGTCGCCGCCACGGAGGGGACTTGCAAATCGGTCTAAATATTCGCCGCAAAACGTTAGCCCGAAGCAGAGTCAAAGTCAACGCCAGATTTGCAACAGACTTGTCTTTTACAGGGGACGTCAAGCCCGCTCTGTAGTTAGAACGGCCGGGGTGGAAAAGCTCCAATGGAGAGCAACCCCGGACTGTTTGGGTCGGCGATGGGCGATTTCGATGATTCGGTCAGCGCGCATTTGCCGCCGGATGAAGTTACTTCAATCTCCCCGATCGAGGACGGCGCACCATACTCGGCAACGTATACCATTCCGCCCGTGCCTGTGGTTTGTTCAAAGGCCAAGGACGCGGTGTAAGACCAATCGGTCACGAATCCCTTGAGCGCTCGGGAGACGCAACCTTTGGAAAGTTTGCCTGTAGTCTTGTCGAAAAAAGCAGCGGTGAGTTTGCCCGATTGATTGTTGCTGATGTAAAGGAGCGTCTCGTCGGGGCTCAGGAGAATGTTGCTGGAATTGATGGCATTCCCCAGGCGATAGACGACGGTCGGAGTCAGCTTGCCAGACGAGATGTCAGAGACTTCGACGATGGTGAAGGGAGACGTATCGCCGAAGATGGCGTAGTGGCCATCCTGGGTGATATCGATGCCACTGGGATAAGTATTGCCGGTGCGCGAGCCAGTGGAATTCTGCTTATCGCCATTCGAGACCGGAGCGCCCGCCGAGATGTTGAAGGATTCGATGGAGCCGTCGCCATAGGTGACGACCATCATGTCGCCATGGATCACCATACCGTCGACAATGCCGCCTTGTAATCCGACGACGGTGATGTCACTAACGAATTTAAGTTTGCAGCCGGGCAGAACCTGAAACGTTCCGATATTGCTCGAGTCAGTGAAGCTGGCGTAGAGATATTGGGCGTTCATGGCAAGGCCGATGCCGTTGGAGGCACCGGTGTCTTTCTTGGAGCCAGTCGCATGGGCGGCGATTGTCAGAGTCTTGACGCTGATTCCGACGACGTCGCCGTCTGCCGCCACCGATGCGTAGACGCACTCGGCATTTCCGCTGTCAAGGACGTTCACGCGGTTTGCGGCGAAGTACCCGCCCCCGATGCCGCCTTCGCCTACCAGCACCTTCCCCTTCATAGTTAGCTGCCCGTTCGTGGCCACCGTATAGAAGGAAATCGTAGAAATCAGTTCGGGTGGTACGTCGTCATTGGTCACAACGTAATGAGGCTGGGCCGCACCGAATGCGACGCCGCTGCCGGTGCAGAGTCCAATCAGAATCGCGATCGCACCAGCCAACAATGATTTACAAAAAGTTTGCATAATCTTTGAGATGAAACCGAGAGATCAAAAAAACCACTCGCCATTTTATGCGGCACGCAGCCGAGGCATGACGAGTGGTTTGAATTGTCACAATACTTCATCGCTGCTTTGCGACCTTGCTACTTTTGCACTGTTAGCGAGAATGGAGCCGACGGGATGCCGTTGGTTACCACCTCTAAGGTGCTCTCCCCTAACTCCGTGCCTGAAGCTACAGTGAAGCTTGTCGATTCAGCCGCAGCGCCACTTTGAACCGCGTAGGAGCTGGGGTTGGTGGTCTTGGCATAGAAGACGTGCTTGGTCGTATTGTTTGTGATACGCACCAGAGCATAGTTCGTGCTGTCCTGGAAATCGTCGCCGTATGCAGCTCCGTTGGTGTAGCCGCTCAACTGTGTGCCCTTGACAACGTAGGTGCTGCCCACATTGACACTGGCGGGGGCGGAGGTGATTGTCGGAACCCAGGCTTTGTTGTAAGTTCCTTTCGGAGTGAATACGTCGAGTTCCTGGAAATCGCTGAATAGCAACTGGCCGGTCGGCAACTCGAGGAAGTGTCCGTAGTAGGCTCCGTCGCTAGATGCGTCTGGCGGTCCGGGAATATGCGTCAGCTTCGTCCCGTTCCACTCAAAGAATTCGGCGCCAATGCCAAAAACCGGCGGACCGGTCATTACGATGACATTGCCGTTGATTTCCACCGCCGAAGGAGCGTCGTCACAAGCCAAAGCCACACCATTTACCTTTGGGAAATCCGGGCCCGGCTTCCACTTCTTCGTCGCCGTGTTGTAGATCGAAGTGTGGCCGGGAGTGCTGGCGGGTGCAGCTCCGGCAGCGAAAACCGTGCCGTCCGGCCGCAACGCTATTGGCCCGACTTCTTGGGAGTCCGGGTCTTCCAGCCGGACAATCGTGCTTCCAGCGCTAGTCCATTTCTTCGTCGCGGGGTTGAACACTTCAGAATTGGGAGCATCGATTGCGTCCACCGTCAGGATGTCACCGTTAGGCAGCAGTGCCCATCCTTCTTCGTCAAAGCGGTCAGCTTTGCCCGTGTTGGTTAGGTTCGTCCACTTCAACGTCTTGGGAATGAAGTAAGCTTGGTTAACCCCCTCGCAGCAATCGGCCTGCGTGTAGGTTCCGTTGGCCAAAAGAATGGCCTGAGCATCGCCGATCATCGACCAGCCTGGAGGTGCGATTACAGAAGTCCATTTGTTTTTTACCGGATCGTAGATCGCGCCCAGGTTGGTCCAATGGGGGTTGCCTTCGTTGTATTCTCCGCCCTCAACAATGTATCGTCCATCGGGCAACACTACCGAACCGAAGTAGAGCGGACCGTAGCCAGAGGGCATAGTCGCCACTTGCTTCCAGGTCCCGGTGGCATAGTTGCCCGTGTTGTCGGGCGTTAGCGTCCACCAGTTGCCCCACGTCCCGCTGTTCCCGCTCTCGTCATGTATGATGACGCGCCCATCGGTGAGCAGCGCCATGGCGCCAGGGCCAATGTTGGGCAGTTTATTGACGGGTGTCCATTTCTGTGCTCCGGAGATGCTGGCCAACGCCAACAACACGAGGAGCGCACTTCCGAGCTTTTTCAACATCGTCATATCTTGTTTTCTCCTGGGTTTGGGGTCCTCTATGGGCGGGTTCGGACGGGGGGAGCTTTCAGAACGTCGCCGCCACAGATCAGACTGGTAAAACAAATAAAAACATTCGCCGCAAGAATCTAACCGCAGAGCCCAGTCAAGTCAATGTGGCCTTTCTTCTCCTAACCAGTGATCTATAAACCGCGTCCCGCGCGGCTTGCGTGCGCAGCCCGGTGCGATGGCGTACAATGCTGGCATGATTCCTCAGGATCTGCTGGACATCCTGGTTTGCCCGGTGTGCAAGAAGCCGTTGCAGCTTAAAGAGACGGGGGAAAGCCTGAAGTGCACCGAGTGCCGGCGCGTTTACCCGGTGCGGGACAATATCCCGATTCTGCTGGTCGACGAAGCCGTTATTGATGCGGCGTGATTTGGCCAAGTTCTCGGCTTGCTGGAACCGCGGTCAATTCGAAGCGATTTGATCGCATCGCTGAGGTGGTTGCGCAAAAAGCCTGATTTTGGGTGCCGCACCGCTTCAGCGCCGCCGCGGTAACTGCTATTAAACGGGTAAGGGTTTTAGCTCCGAGTCGGCAAAAATTGCGTTTCGCCGCATCCTCGTGGAAACCGTGCCCTTCGAAACTCCCCAACGCAAAGAGTCTTTCCTGAAGCGCTGCTCCACCCAAAATCGACTTTGAGGGTCCGACCCGCTTTGGGCACTCCGCGTCGTTTTCCGTCCCGGAACGACACTCTGTGTCAACCTACTGAGACGAATTCTGGGCTCGTCCGATGTACCGGAAGGACTTACCGTTGGCCTCCCCCAACCGCAACTTATTGCAGCAATGTGAGTTTAAGTAGGTACAGAATCCAGTGCCGAAATTCTTCGAATTGAGGCGCGTTGCGGCATCAAAATTGCATGCAACGTAAGCGGCACTGACGGAGTCTAATAGGTAGCTGAGTCAAGGGTCGGAGGTGAGACGGCCATGAATGAACGATTTAGAGAGAGATTTTCCGTTAACGAGCTGACGGCTTTACGAAACGATCTGCTGCAGGGCGGTTTGATCGATTCACGGGAGGCCGCCGAACTTTTACAGGTTTTCCTGATGGGACGAGGCTACGGAGTTTCCCCGCAGGCCGCTTTCGACGCCGCCGGCCGGGTGGAAATGTCCGGTTGCTCAATCCCCGTCTTGCAGTCGGAACTCGAGAACCTCGCGCTGGTCATGTAACCCTGGCCAAGCAACGTTTTGGCCAGTGGCGGAGTCCAACAGCTGAGAGTGAAAGTAAGATTGCGATAGTGAAGTTAAAAAAGATCTGAGGGGAGTTTCAAAACCAAGTCAATCCCCTAAGGTGATGAATGAGAAAAGCCGGGCCAACCTGCCCGGCTTTGCTTTTTGGAGGCGCAGCAAGCTACGCCTAGAAAGATTGCCTGCAACATTTTCTGGGTTCACTCGTAGCGCAGGCTCTCCACCGGATCCAGTTTGGCCGCGCGTGCCGCGGGAACGGTGCCAAACAAAATTCCAACCAGCGAAGACACCACAATGGCCACAATCGCCGACAGTCCCGAGATCGGAATGCGGTATTCGGTCAGGAACCGCACCGAGAAAGGCAGCGCCAGTCCGAGGACGACTCCCGCAAGGCCTCCGATCAGCGAGATCAGAACCGCCTCGGACAAGAACTGATAACGGATTTCGCGATTGGTCGCGCCCATGGCTTTGCGAATCCCAATCTCGCGGATGCGGGCGCTCACCGTGGCCAGCATAATGTTCATGATTCCGATTCCACTCACCACCAGGGTCACAGTCGCAATCAGCAACAACACCAGCGTAAGCGCGTTCGCCGTGCGATCCGCTACCGCCACCAACTCGCTCAGGTTGTCGACCTGGTAATTCGATTCCGCCCGATGACGCGACTGGATGACCTTCCGGATCCGTTCCGTGACTGGAAGCACCATCGACGCCTCGGTCGCGGAAAAGTAGAGCTGCTTCACTTCCGGCGTATCCATAAAATAGCGGCTCACGGTGTAGGGAATCACCATGGTGTTGGAAGTCACCTCGGATTGCCCGAAGGTGTCCACGCGCTCCTTGAAAGTGCCGATAATGGTAAAGGGCAGGCCGCTCAGCTTCATAACTTTTCCCACGGCTTCGTCGGTCGATCCGTAGAGTTGCTTAGCGAGTTCTTGAGTGATGACGCCGACCTTGTTGTGGGCTTGCTCGTCCTCGGCGTCGAAGAATCGCCCCGAAAGCACCACCAGGTTTCGCACCGCACTGTACTCGGGATAAACTCCCAGCACGCGGACGTCCCGCTCCTTGCCGTTGCCGATGGGCACGCGATCATCGAAATGGAACCACAGGAGAAGCGGCCGCAATTCCCGGAACCTGCTGTAAAACCGCCTTCATATCGTCGATAGTCAACGGGTCGGGATTGGAATTGCCAGCTCCGCCCTGATACTCCGCGTACACCATATTCGCGCCGATCGCCTGAATCTGGTTGAGGACGTATTGCTTTCCCGTCATCCCAATGGTCACGACCAGAATGAGCGACGCCGTGCCAATCACCATGCCCAATGCAGTTAGCGCGAATCGCACTTTGTTGCTGCAAAAAGTGTCGTAGGCAAAGCTGATGATTTCGCCGAGAACCAGCTTGGGAGGATGAGTCGCCGCGGCGGTGGCAGCTGTGGGCATGACTCATTAGATGCTACGCGGACCGGGTTAGAGGCGCAATTGACAAGGATGCTGCATTCCTTGCTAGCCTGCGGAAAAACTTGACGGAGAAGTCCAACCAGTTGGCGCCGATGCAACGGCGGAGACAGCCGACACGCGTCCCTGCGTTTACGCCTAATTCCAGTGGTGAGAGTGCCACCAAATTTTCTGAATGTCGAAGGTGACGCCGCGGCACAGGTAGATCGGCGTGTTTTCCTCGTCCATGCCAAAGCGCTGGTAGTGTTCGAAAGCCTGGAATGAAGTGCAGTTGTCGCGCACGTCGCCGAGACTCCACTGGATGACGATGAGATTCTTGAAGACCTGTGGAGGCGGCCCCCAATACCAATGATTTTGGTGGCGGGACCAGGCGCTCGGCAGCCCATATCGAGGGCCGAACAGGTTGATCGCGCCAGCTTCGCCGTAGTTGCCTGCCCAGATGCCGGTCTGGGCGCGCTCCTCGGGCGGAAGGGAATTGTAGATGGCGGCGACCTCACTCACCATCTCGGGCCATCCGAACTGGTCGGCAACCGGTTGCGGCAACAGCGACTCGTGGTGCACTTCGGCTTTTGATGGTTTGAAGCCGATCGCGTTTTGATAAGCGAGGAGACGCTCTGGCGACAGCATCCAGGTCACCAGCGGAATGGCAGGAAGCGCGGCGAGCACGATGATGGCGACGACGGCCGCGCGTGTCCATGCGGCCGCGCGTTTGCCAGCCAGCGCTCGATCACCACAGAACCGCCGGCCAGCAGCATCGGATAGATCGGGAAGACGTAATAGTTCTTGCCGTGCGCGACTTCCATCGATACAAAGAAAACCACAAAAATCAGGCCCAGCACGCGCCAGCGTCGGTCGCGGAGAAACCAGATCAAGCCCGAAAGCCAGACCGGAAACAGAATCGGGTGGACGTCGATGATCTGCTCCTTCACGAATGCAAGCGGGCCGAGTACGACGTTCTTGCCTTCCCGGCGGACATTGGCGAGGTCTTCAATGGTCGGGAAGTGATGGCGGATTTGCCAGATGATGTTGGGAAGGAAGAGCGCGACAGCGATGGCACCGGCGATCCAGATCCACGGCCGCGCGAACTCGCGGCGATGATGTGTCAGCAACAGTGCGACGGCGACGGCGAATCCGAAAGACAACGTGGAATGCTTGTTCTCAAGGCCGAGCCCCGCAAGGACGCCGAACCATACCCAGAGCCGCGAGTCGCCGGTGCGCAAGATGCGGGCGATGACCCAAACGCAGGCCATCCAGAAGAGCGGCTCGAATGCATTCATCGTGAGCAGGCTATCGATGCTCAGAACGGCGGGGCAGAGCAGCACGGCGAGCCCGGTAAGAAGTTGGGCGTACCATCCCCCGCCCAGTTCCCGTGCGATAAGGATAGTCAGCGCAACCAGCGCCGTGCCCGAAAGAGCCGGAAGAATGCGCAGTGCCGCCAGCGAACCGCCCATCCAGAGTGCGATCCTGGCGTACACGGCGATCAGCGGGGCGGCATCGACATAGCCCCAGTCGAGATAGCGCGCCATGTCGAGGTAATAAAGCTCGTCGCGAAAATAGCCGTAGTGCCGGACGCTGGTGAAGAGGTGCAGCAGCAGCTTAGCAGAACAGAGCGCGACAACAATGCCGATGGCGAGCCGAGGCAAAGGTCCGACCGAGGTCTTTTCATGGTCGGGCACGTAGTTGCCAAGTGCGGAGTCGTCAGTGCTCAACGCGTGCAAGTTCTTGCTCCTACGCATACCCGTGAAACAGTGGAGCAGAGGACTATATCATTAGTTTTTCTTAGGGAAAGAAAGGTGGACTTCAACTCCTGAGGTTAACCAGTTTCATTTCCTCGGGACTGACCGGCGTGACCTATGCCTGCGGCTCGGCTGCGTGGCCTCGCGCATAGTATTCCGCGTATCCCGGCTCCAGCCGCCGGCCGGTCGAGCTGAAAATCCGGAAGTGTCCCAGTCCGAATCTCTGCAAGGCAAATTTCAGAGTCGTGCTCAGCACGCCCATTCCGTATTTCACGCTACGACGAAAATTTATCGACGACGCATCCTCAAAATACTTGGTCGGGCACGATACTTCTCCAATACGGAATCCGAAATGCACACACTGCGCCAGCATCTGGTTGTCAAAGACAAAGTCGTCGGAATTTTCCAGCAGCGGCAAGCGAGTAAGCAGTTCGCGGCTGAAGGCTCGATATCCGCTGTGATATTCCGAGAGCTTGACCCGCAAAAAGAAGTTTTCGAATGCGGTCAGAAAGCGATTGGCAATGTATTTCCAGATCGGCATTCCGCCGCGCAGGGCTTGTCCTCCGATAATGCGCGAACCCAGCACTACGTCGTAAACCCCGTACGCCACCATACTCGCCATCGCCGTAACCAGGAGCGGCGTGTACTGGTAATCCGGATGCAGCATAATGACGACGTCTGCGCCCGCAGCCAGCGCTTCGCGATAGCAAGTCTGCTGGTTGCGTCCGTACCCGTAGTTGCGGTCATGCTGGAAGAACTGCAACCCGAGCTGCTTGGCGACCTCGATGGTGCGGTCCGAACTGTGGTCATCCACCAGGATACAAATGTCGACCAGATCGGGCACCTCGCGCACAGTGGCCTCGAGCGTCTTCTCCGCGTTGTAAGCGGGCAACACCACCGCGATTCGCTTGCCGTTAATCATTAGTCTTTGCGTGTCAATCGAGCGACGGCGTCCGCGCCGGTCCGCCAGCTGATTCCTTCATGATAACCTGTGCTCGCAACAGGGATCGAGTTTCTTCCACCATTCTCATGCAAAGGATCACCCTCAAGACACGCAAGAAACGTGAAATCCTTGACATCACCAAAACCGTGGAGGCGCTGCTCCAAACCAATTACTTGCAGGCAACCGGAGTCTGCAATCTCTTGATACTCCACACCACAGCCGCGCTCACCACGGCCGATCTCGATCCCGGCACCGACCTCGACATGCTCGATGCCTTCGAAGCCATGATTCCCAAACTGCGCTACCGCCATCCGCACAACCCCGCGCATGTGCCCGATCACATCCTCTCGGCCCTGATCGGCACCTCAGTCGCGCTGCCGTTTGAGCGCGGCCAGATCCTCCTCGGTACCTGGCAGCGAGTTGTGCTGATCGAGTTGGACGGTCCTCGGGAGCGGCACTTGGTAGTGACTGTGACCGCAGAAAGTTAGCTAGACGATTCAGGATGTTAGATTTTCGCGCCGCTAAGCTGCCCGCATCGCTCCGTACGACCGTCAGGTGAAGAAAATCACTCCGCAGCCTCTGCGACTTTCACAATCGTTGCTAGGGCTGAGTCTGAGGTGTGCTCGTGGCCGGCGCGGCGGGCTGCGCTGGCGGCAGAGGCGTTGGCCGGTAGAGCGCGGTCTTCACCGACTCGGGCAATTTATTCGCATTTGCCAGCAGCAGGCTGACCTGCCACATCTGCGTCTGCGACAGCGAATCGCTGAAGCCAGGCATTCCCGAAAGGCGGATACCGTTGGCGACCTTCCAATAAGTCTCGCCCGGTTCATCGTCCGTCACACCCGTGCCTTCGAGCAACTTCGGCGGCTTGGGAAACATGCCCCTCGAGATCGCGGTTGGCGTGCCTCCAGGAATCCCGTGGCACACAGCGCAGTTGTCCCGGTAAACGCTCGCGCCAGCGATGAAGTCAGGTTCGTCTGCAGGAACTGGAACTGTTTTGGGCATCTCTTTCGCGATTCGCGCATGCAACGCGCTGCTCGCCAAAGTTTTCTCGAACGGCATAGCGGGCGCAGCGGTCGCGACTGGCGCGGTCCCGGTGGCGAAATAGATGTACACACAGAGCGGAACCAGGATTAAACCGACGATGAGGCCGATTATGAAAGTTTTCAATGGATGCTCCTTGAACTGAAACTCGCAGTATACACAGAATCCGTTGGCTGTAGAGACGTAGCTGTCTTACATCCATGACCCTGGAAAAAGAAACGCCGCCCGGATTGCCAGGCGGCGTTGGTTAGCGATTAGATTCGGCTTAGCGCCCGTGACCTCCGTGAGAGCCACCGCCCGAATGTCCGCCGGAACTGCCGTGGCTGGAGCTCCCATGAGAGCCGGAGCCGCCGTGGTAGCCCCCGAAGGAACCCGAGCTATGGGACGACGGCGCCGAATAGCTGCGACCGCCGCCGTACGATCCACCGGAGGATCGGCCGTAGGAAGGCTGGCTATAGCCGCGATATCCGCCGTAGCTGCCAGAGCTGCTGTTGCCGTATGCGCGGGCCGAGTAGCTTCCGCGGTTCTGGGCTGACGGATAATCGCGCGGCGCCGGCATGATCCGTCCCGACGGACGCGGCACATTGTTAGACATGCCGTTGGACGCGCTGTTACCCCGTCCGAAGTACGGGCTCGAAGACGAACGCGAGGACGTATTTGGCATCGTGTTGCGCGCGGTCATCGTCGGCTGACCCGATCCGCTGGTTGGCGGTCGGGGCACCGATCGCGTCATGGGCGAGGATGCGCCCGGGCCTCCTGACCTCGCGCTGCTGCCTGCGGAAAAACCCCCGCTTTGCGGCGGCCGAGGTACAGAGCGTCCAGCAGGCTGCGGCATAGATCTCGCGCTGTTCGTTGCCCCCTCAGGCGCATGGCTCATGGAGGGCGCAGTATTGTGAACGGTCCCCAGATTCTGCGAGGCTGCCGACCTCGAAAAGCTTGCCGGCGGAGTCATTCTGCTGACTGTCGGACGCGAAGTCACTCCGGCCGACGGTCTTGCAGCAGGCTGACCCGCTTTCGATCCAAGCACACTGGCCCGCGTCGGAGAAACATCCGGCCTGCCAACACTGGCACTCGACAATCCTCGAATTGCGCTGGGTGAAATCTTAGCCGCGTTTCCTCGAACCGAGAGCCCGTGCTCCAAAGTATTTCGCGAAACTGCGGTCAGACCGCCGGTGGTGGCGTAGCGTGGCATCCCGACGCCGTTTCTGCCATAGAGTCCACCCGCGTTCCGGTTGTTGTAGTAGTTGTTGGTGACATTGTTGATATTCGTGATGCGCGTGTTGCTGATATTGACGTTGCGGAAATAACCGCGGCCCCCGCCATACCACGGAAAGAATGGCTCACCCCAACCGAGGGGACACCAGCCGAATCCACCCCCGAAACCAAAACCAAAGCCGATACCAAAGCGCGGGCCTCCAAACCAGGCCACCATCGCCGGGGCATACCAAGGACGAGCCCAATAGGGGCCAGGGGCCCAGCCCCAGTAGCCACCAAACGATACCCATCGGCCATAGTGGAAGGGAGCGAATCCCCACGGGGCGGCGTCTACCCAGGTCCATCCCCACGGAGATTGATAGATCCATTGACCGTCGCTATAAGGCGCCCAACCCGGAGCGACCGTAGAGGGAATCCACACCGGTCCGTAGTCGGGCGTTTGGCGCCATGCGCCGTATTCATCGAGGTCTCCGGCTCCAACTACGCCGGGTGCGACGTAGCGCGCGGAGATTGAATCGTCCTCACGCTTGTCGCGGACCTTGCACCAGTCGTCGAAGCCGTCGGGCGCGGGCGCGGCGGACATTTGATGCTGCAGAGAATTTCCGTTGGTGAAGCGCGCCTGCTCGCCTTGATGCACGCGCACTGCGGGACCTTGGCCGGTGGCTTCGCCCTCACCCTTCCACACCGTCACCAGAGTTGTGTCTCCGTTGGGATCGACATCGAAGCGGTATTCGCCGGACTTGGTTACGGTGAACGCCTGATTCGGCGTATCGATCTCGTAGACTTCGCCGCCGTAAAGCTTACGGACATGCACATCCAATGTGCCCTGGTGTAACTGCACCTGCACGGCATCATTGGTGACATTGGTCAAAGTCAAACTGGTTTCAGAACTGATCCGCATCACACCAGTGCCAAGACTCAGTTCAGCGCGCGAATCTTTATCAGCCCAGACGTTATCGCCGATCGTGAGCGGACGGTTCAGCGTACCCTGCACCCAATCGCCAGTGCCCTGAGGCTGAATGGAAACCGATCCAGTCATGTAGCCGAGAGCCGGCAACGCGGCCCGGAGGATCATTCTGATCCCCGGAAGTGGACGGCATTTGCTGACCGGCGGGAGGCGGAGGCGCTTGCTGCGTGGGATATGACTGATCGCCTGACTGTGGCTGACCCGCAGGCGGCAGATCTTGTTCTGAAGCGCCTGCCTGGGGCTGTTGCGCCTGATCCCCAGGGTTAGATTGGGGGTAGGGTGATTGTTGATCCGGCGGAGGCGGAGCGGTGTCCTGCGCGGCTGCGGAAATAGTTGCCGTGGTTGCGGCCAGAAGTGCGACTAAAAAGCTGACTTGCAATAAGCGCCCGAATTTTTTCATGACCCGATCTCCCCGGAACGCCGCCAACTCCCTGCTGCGTTCCTTCAGCCGCTTACCCCGACCTTACTTACGAGGCGCAGGTGACTGAATACCTCTGCCTCTAGCAGTTAGAACACCGATTTTGAGCAAGAGTTGCAGAAAGGTTACCGAGGTGCCGCGGTGCGGGCCATGTTTATTTTGGTTTATTTTGTACCGAGTTTGTCCAGGGAGCGCCGTTTACCATCTAGTTAGCGGGTACCCCCTCCCCCTGATCTATTGGAATCATGGGATTAGGGGCACACTACCACCAAGATCTTTGAGTTTGAAGGACTTATATGCAAAATCTTCCCGACAAAGGAGTTAGCGTTTTTCATTATTATCTTTTGGCTGATCGTACAGTTACATGATTAACTGGAAGCCTGCACGGAAGTCAAGGGTAAAGGCGCAAGAAAGCTGGATTAGTGGGAGGGTATTTCCCGTTTCGGGACGTCGCTTCCAAAGCTTCGGGGCTGCCGACCAAGCATTGCCGACCAAGCATCCAGAATTCGCGTGATCAGCAGCAGCACGTTGCTCGGGCTATAATTGCGCGCACCGATGGCTCTTACTTCTGGCACGAAGCTCGGCCCTTACGAAATCCAGTCTCCGCTGGGCGCGGGCGGCATGGGAGAGGTCTATCGCGCTCGCGATACGCGCCTCGACCGGACCGTGGCGGTGAAGAGTTCTGGCCTCTCATCTTTCTTCTTCCCCGGAATTGAAGCAGCGCATGGAGCGCGAGGCGCGGGCGATTTCTTCGCTGAACCATCCTCACATCTGCCAGCTTTACGACATCGGCTCGCAGAATGGCACCGATTATCTGGTGATGGAGTTTCTGGAAGGGGAAACTCTGGCCGAGCAGACTGCGCAAAGGCGCGATGCCGCTGGCCGAAGTTTTCAAGATTGGGATTGCCGTCGCGGAAGCGCTGGCAGTGGCGCACCGCAGCGGCATTGTGCATCGCGATCTGAAGCCGGGGAACATCATGCTGACCGCGGGCGGCGCGAAGCTGATGGACTTTGGTCTGGCGAAACCGCTGGGAGTGCAGAGTGCGGCGTCGGGGTCGGGATCGGCGCCGCCTTCGTTTACTGCGGCGGCGACGATGAGCGGGCCGAGTCCGTTGAGTCCGCTGACCACGGCGGGCAGCATCATCGGCACGATTCAGTACATGTCGCCGGAGCAGATTGAAGGAAAAGAAGCGGATGCGCGCTGCGACATTTTTGCCTTCGGCGCTGTGCTTTATGAGATGGTGGCGGGGAAGCGGCCGTTTTCAGGGAAGAGTCAAATCTCGCTGGCATCTTCGATTCTGGAGTCGGATCCGGCAGCCGATCAGCGGCATCAAGCCGAACACTCCGACTGCGTTTGAGCACGTGGTGACGACCTGCCTGCAGAAGAATCCGGAAGAGCGTTATCAGTCGGCGCACGATATCAAGCTGGAGCTGCAGTGGATTGCGGCGGATCGGTCGGCGCCAGGCGGTTGCAACCGTGACGCCCGCACCGTCGCGCAGACGCGAGCGTCTTGGGTGGGCCGCGGCTCTGGTGCTGCGATTGTCTTGAGCTGCGGCTGCCGTCATGCTGTTCCGTCCGTCCCAGCCTGAGCGCTCATCCGCACGGTCATCGATCCTCCGGAGAAGACCACATTCAACCTGACCGGCGATTCTGCCGGACCGCCAGTGCTTTCGCCCGATGGCTGCATCCATCGCCTTTGCGCCACCGGCGCTGACGGCAAGACTGCGCTCTGGGTGCGCCCGACGAACTCGCTGGAAGCACATGCACTGCCCGGTACCGAGGGCGCGATTTTTCCCTTCTGGTCTCCCGACAGCCGTTCCCTCGGATTTTTTGCCGAGAGCAAGCTGAAAACGATCGACCTCGATGGCGGCTCGGCGCAAGTGATTTGTGACGCACCGCTCGGGCGCGGCGGCGCCTGGGGACCGGGCGGAGTGATCCTGTTCTCTCCAGTTCCCCAGCGCCCCTCATGCGCGTGAGCGCCAGCGGCGGAACTCCGGTTGCGATTACGAAGATCGACGCGACTCTGCACACCTCGCATCGCTGGCCGTTTTTCCTTCCCGACGGCAAGCATTTCCTCTATCTCGCGCTTCACCACGATCCCTCGAAGTCGGCGAACAACACGCTTTACTACGCATCGCTCGATGGCCGGGAAAATCGTCCGCTGTTCCGTTCTCAATCCAACGCCGTTTACGCCAGCGGTTTTCTTTTGTTCGCGCGTGGCGACCAATTGATGGCGCAACCTTTCGATCCCTCCTCTGGGACGCTGAGTGGCGAGCCCCAGAATGTGGCCAAGGGCGTGATGAACGACGCCAGCACCTGGCACATGGATGCCTCAGCGTCCAACGATGGCCTGCTGGTTTTCGGCAGCGGCGCCTCCGGCGACCTGCAGTTGGTCTGGTTGGATCGCAGCGGGAAGCAGATCAGCACCGTTGCCGACAAGCTCCCCGACTTGCAAGCCGCGGTTCTTTCCCCGCAAGGGGACCGCGTCGCTCTCCAGATTGATGCCGGTGAGACCGACATCTGGGTGCTCGATCTGGCGCGCGGCGTTCGCACCAGACTGACCTTTGGACCGGTCGGGAATGTTTTCCCCATCTGGTCGCCCGACGGCAAATGGATCGCGTACTCCTCGGCTCGCAACGGTCGGCTTTGCCCTTTGCCGCAAACCCTCCGACGGCAGCGGCGCGGAAGAGACTTTGTTCACCGAAGTCGATCAGCCCGAAGTCGACGATTGGTCGCGCGACGGCAAGTACCTGATCTATTCGCGGCCCATTCGGGTGGTCCATACCGGCAGATCTGGGCCTTGCCGCTGGAAGGAGAGCGCAAACCATCGATGGTGCTGGAGCGGGGTATAACGGGAAAACTTTCTCCAGACGGCCGTTGGCTCGCCTACGCGTCGGACGAATCGGGCACGTCTGAAGTGTATGTGGTGGCCTTTGGCGGCGGGCAGGGCAAGTGGCAGGTCTCGGCGAACGGAGCAATCCTGCCGACGATGGAGCAAGGACGGCAAAGAACTCTTACTACATGGACCTGACTTTCAATCTTCTTGCGGTCCCGGTAACGAATGCGGGCGGCGCACTGCAATTCGGCGCCGCTGAGAAGCTCGTCAACCACTGGTCCGCTCCGCAGGTCTTCTACGACGTCTCTCCCGACGGCAAGAAATTTCTTCTCGACCGGGTTGCGCAACAGGTCAGCCAATCGGTCACGGTGGTTACGAACTTTACGGCGGGATTGAAGAAATAACGACCCAGAAAACCGGTTACCTTCGTCACCTCGTCCGACCTGCGGTTACTCATAGGTTCTCTCTGCCCTGTGCTAACTTTTTCTTTGGCCCGACTCGGAATCCGGCGCGGCCGCAGGGTGCTGGCGCTGGAGGTGTGTGCATTCAGTCGCGGGGGGATCTATTGGAAGCAGGTCAGGCGGTTCAACGTGAGATTCATGGCACGAAGTTCATCGTCGCGAGTAGCGCGATGCAGCGCTTCATGGCCATGGTCGAACGCGTGGCGGGGCACACTGAGACTGTCCTGATCACGGGCGAAACTGGCAGCGGCAAGGAACTGATCGCCTGCAGCATCCACGAATTCTCTTACCGGAACGGCAAGCCCTGGATCGACATCAACTGCGCGGCCCTGCCCGAGCACCTGGTCGAGAGCGAATTGTTTGGCTACGAAAAGGGCGCGTTCAGCGGAGCTGACAACTCCAAGCCCGGACTCTTCGAACTGGCCGACAAGGGAACGCTGTTTTTGGATGAAATCGGCGAACTGCCTTCGCATATTCAAGTAAAGCTGCTGCGCGTGCTGGATGGCGCGGCGTACTACCGTTTGGGCGGGCATCGCAAGATTACGGTAGATGTGCGCATCGTCGCGGCCACCAATCAGGATCTTGAAGCCGCCGTGCGCGAGGGACGCTTTCGTAAAGATCTTTTCCATCGCCTGAGCCAGTTTGAGCTGCGAGTTCCTCCATTGCGCGAGCGGCCGGAAGACGTAGTCGCTCTCGCGGAGCATTTTCTGCGGCTCAAATCAGCGGAGATGAAGTTCAATCCCGAAGCTTTGCGTACGCTGCAATCGCATTCCTGGCCGGGGAACGTTCGCGAGTTGCGGAACATCGTTGCGAAGGTTGCGATGGCTGCGTCGGGTCCGGAGATTGGTGACGCCGACGTACGGGCTGAACTTTCGGCAGAACAGCAAAAGGCTGCGATCCCATTGCCCTCTGGCGATCTCCAGGACATGGAACGGCAGATGGTGATGAAGGCGCTCGAAAACACTGGCGGCCATCGAGCGAAGGCGGCCGAGCAGTTGGGAATTTCGCGCCGTACTCTGAGCCGCAAGCTGGGCGAATACAAGATCACGGCGGCTCCCAGCGACAAGAGCCGGGCGCTGGGCACGCTCAGCCTGAAGCAAAAGAAGTTTTTCCGCGCGAAGGTGAAACTTCCGGTAATGCTCAAAGACAGCCACGGGCAGGAAATACGCGCCACGGCGGTGAATCTTAGCGTTGGCGGCATGGGTCTTGAAGGATTGCCCGATCCGCGGCGATCGGAAGGACTCATGGACATCAGTTTTGTCCTGCCTGACACCCAAAGCCGCATCGAAGCCAAAGTGCAAATTGTCTGGGCGGATCTTGAAGGACGGGCCGGAGCTACCTTTGTGGTGATCGATCCCGCGGTCTATAAAGAGCTGCAGGAGTGGACCAATCAGCGAATGAAAGAAGAGGGCTGGGAACTACCTCTGTAAGGGAGATGTAGCACGAAGAAGGCTTTAATGCTGCACTGTTTGCGCGGCAGCCGGTAAGAGATGGCCGGGATACGTTAGAGTCACGTCCTTTCGGCTATGTCCGCGGCTGTCCACGAGTTCAAGGCTCCAACCGCGAGGCTTCGTAACATTGTCCGGCAGCTTGAGGGTCAGCATATAGAAGCCGCTGATTAGCAGATTGACCGCGTTAGCCGAACTCTTGACCAGCGCCCTTGCTTGATCGTCATAAACCAACGTAGGCGGGCGAATCCCGGACAGGGAGTGCACGGAGTAGGACGCGGAGGTATCTGTCCCGTACCCTGCGTAAAGGTCTACGCCGAATCCTCCTGAGTCGCGAACCATTCCGAGTAGCTTCTCTCGACCGTCCCACCCGTCCGTGCCAATGGGCAATTCATCGGGCAGGAGCAAGGCAAATAACCGGACACCCGAAGCGCGGAGAGCATCGGTCACTTGCGAAGATCTAGCCTTGCTCGCATTTTCCCCGCCGTCGGTGACTACTAGGATTGCATCTCCGGGCTCCGGAGAACCAAACTGTTTAATGGCCGCAATAATCGCCTCGTAGAGGGCGGTGCGACCGTTTACAAATTTGCGCTCACCGGCATGACTATCACTAAGCCATGCAATTATGCCGCGGCGGTCCGTGGAGAAGTTGGCCTTTTCTTCGACTCCGGCGGCAAAGGTGAGGAGCGACAGCCGAGTCCGTGGTGAAACCGAATTAACAAAGTCGAGCGTCGCGTCGTGCGCCACGTTCCACCGGCCACTGCCCTTTGCGCCGGACATGCTGCCACTAGTATCGAGCAGGATGACGATCCGTCGCGGTCCCTCGGCGAAGCAGAAGGTCACCGGTTGGATTTGGTGTCTTCCGGACTTTGCCCTGAAATCCTCCTGGCGCAAGCCCTTGATCGGAGTCCAATGGTCGTCGAGCGCGTTCACTGTCACAGTCGTCTGACGGTCGTCGGCTCCATGCACGAAGGAGCAAAGACACATTCCAGCGGCTATCATGAAAAAGGTAGTTCGAATAGAAAGCATGCGTGACTTTTTCACCAGAAACATCCCTCGCAGGCCCATTTGCGCAGTCTAGAATACTCCTCGGCTACAAGATTCGCGAGTCCTAGCTTAGTGGCCCAAAACCGAGTTGCTGGGCAAACCGCAATGCTGCTTCTAGTAAGATAGTTCCATCGGATGCCCAAGAAGCTTTCCCATTACGATCATTCTGGACGAGCGAGAATGGTCGACCTCTCGGCAAAGGCCGCGACGAAACGCGAGGCGGAGGCCAGCGCCTTTGTGATGCTGAAGCCCAAGGTCCTGAACGCATTGCCGAAGAATCCCAAGGGCGACGCCTTAGAGGTGGCGCGGCTGGCAGGAATCATGGCCGCGAAGCGAACTGCCGATCTGATTCCCATGTGCCATCCCCTGCCGCTTTCGCACGTTGATGTCGAAATGCGCGTGTGCGAAAATGGCGTCGCGATTGCCTCAAAAGTTTCAACCACGGCAGTGACCGGCGTAGAGATGGAGGCCCTTATGGCCGCCAGTATCGCCGCGCTCACCGTCTATGATATGTGCAAGGGGCTTGATAAGGGCATCGAGATTCGTGAAATCGTGCTTGAGCGGAAATCCGGCGGCAAGAGCGGAGATTACCACCGCGTCCGCAAAAAGACATAGCGCGTTCCATGGCGAACAACGTAAGACTCCTGCTGGTGGATGACAATCCGATGGTGCTGGGGTTGCTGCGCGGGGCACTGACTCCGCTCGCCAAGGTTACAACTGCGACCGACGCGGCCGACGCGCTGCTCAAGGCTGTCGACGATCCGCCCGACTTGTTGGTCTGCGACTACCGCATGCCGGGGATGGATGGCCGCCAGTTGATCGAAAAACTAAGAAGCCGTCCGCGGACGGCGGATGCTGCGGTTATCCTCGTGGCGACTAAGACTGACATCAGCGAAAAGTTGAGCACGCCCGATCTTCCGGTGGACGATTTCGTCGAGAAACCATTTTTCCTGAGGGAAGCCACGCAGCGCATCAAACGCGTGATCGATAAGATCGCGCTGGAGAAGATGGCCAAGACCGTTCCTTCGGATGGTGTGCTGCGCGGCAGCCTTTTACAAATGAATGTCATCGACCTAGTGCAGTCGCTGGAGATGGGCCGCAAAAGCTGTTCGCTCACCCTCACCAACAAAAACGACAAGTGCGAACTCTATTTCAAAGAAGGCCAGGTCACTCACGCCACCTATGGCTCCCTGATGGGTGATCCGGCGGTGTTTAAGGTCTTACGCTGGACGGATGGAAACTTCGAAGTCAATTTCGAAGGCAAGACCACGCAACAGACTACCCAGTTGAACACCCAGGGACTGTTGATGGAAGGCCTGCGCCAGCTCGATGAGGCGCAGCGCGACGGCGGCGGAAAAGCCGAAGAGGAGGAGGAAGATGTCCTCCTCGACTCCTGAAGGGTTGACTCCCGAAGCCTCGACTCCTGAAGCGATGACCGCGGCCGTTATCACGGTCAGTGATTCTTGCGCGAGGGGCGATCGTACTGATATCTCCGGCCCGGCCGTCGGAGAACTGCTCAGAAAAAGAAATTTTTCGGTGATTGGTACAGAGGTTGTTGCTGACGACCAATCCGCAATTCAAAAGGCAATTGCATACTGGGTGCAAGAGGCACAACTCGTGGTCACGACCGGCGGAACCGGCATCGCGGAGCGCGATGTCACGCCCGAAGCCACGCGCGCAGTCTGCGAACGTCTGCTCGAAGGAGTTGCCGAACGCATCCGTTATGAAGGCGCGAAGAAAACGCCATTTACCGCGCTCAGCCGGGGGGTCTGTGGAGTGCGGGGGAAATCCATAATCCTGAATCTGCCGGGAAGCCCCAGCGGCGCGGTGGATTCGCTCGAGGCCGTGGTTGACCTTCTACCTCATGCCCTGCAGTTGCTGAGCGGAAATACAAGGCACGAATGAACTGTGCCGACGATGTACAAGTAGTCCAGAACGCATCGTGTTCGCGCCAGATTTTTTTGATCCTTCAGTGGGAGTCCGCGCAACGGGTGCTGCAAGTGGCACTCCCTCCTGCGTTCCAGTCAAGGTAGGCTTGGCCCAGGTTTTCCTCAAGACAGACAGGAGGAATCGTGATCCGCCAATTGGGGTGTCTGATCGCTCTTTGTGGGGCTTGTTTTGCAGCCGATGACGTGGCTCAACCTTCCTTGACCGTCTACAACCAGAACTTCGCTGTAGTGCGGCAGGAGCTCCCGCTGGATTTGAAGGCGGGAGTGAACAGCATCCGGGTCACGGACATTACCATGCATCTGGAGCCGGATTCAGTGATCTTGCGCGATCCCACCGGCAAACATCCTATTCAGGTGCTGGAACAGAACTACCGTGCTGATCCACTCTCGGAGTCTTTGTTACTGTCCCTGTACGAAGGCAAGACGCTGAACTTTCTGGTGCAACGCCCGGAAAAGAAGAAATCGTCCCGGTCAAGATCATTCGCAGCGGATTTACGCCACACAACTACATGGCCATGAACCGCTATGGCTCGCAATATAGCCAAGCGCAGATGGCCTACAGCCAACCCGGCGGCGATCAACCCATCGTAGAACTCGACGGCGTCGTGCGTTTTGGCTTGCCAGGGTTGCCGTTGTTCCCATCGCTCGCCGACGACAGCGTGCTGAAGCCGACCCTGCAATGGCTTTTGTCCGCCGAGAAAACGGGTTCAGTCCGTGCGGAGTTTTCTTATGTAACGGGCGGCCTTACCTGGGAAGCGGATTACAACATCGTTGCCCCAGAAAAGGGGGATGCGGTAGACCTGGTGGGTTGGGTCACCATGGACAACCAAAGCGGAAAAACATTTGAGAATGCGCGCATCAAGTTGATGGCGGGAGATGTCAGCAAAATTCAGCCAGCGCAGCAATCTTGGAGTCAGACCGTGGAAGTCACCGGCATGGGAGTCGGAGGCGTCCTTGGGCTGCCGGTGACGGAGAAAACTTTTGACGAATACCACCTCTACAGCCTTGCCCGTCCCGCGACCTTGCACGACCGCGAGACCAAGCAGGTAGAATTCATCCGCGCTGCGAGCGTTTCCGCGAAGCAAGTCTACATCTACGACGGAGCCAAGATCGACCCCAATCGCTACCGCGGCTGGAATTGGGAAAATTTCCGCAATGATAAAACTTATGGAACTGAATCAAACCCGAAAATTTGGGTGATGCGGGAATTTGTCAACTCCGAAGCCAATCACCTGGGTATGCCGCTGCCCAAGGGACGCGTCCGTTTTTACCGTCGCAACGACGATGGCCAGATCGAATTCACGGGTGAAAATGTCATCGATCACACGCCGCGCGACGAGACCATCCGCGTCTACACCGGAAACGCATTCGATCTCACAGGCGACCGCCGGCGCACTGACTACAGGCTCGACACGAACCAACGCTTTCTTGACGAATCATTTGAGATCGAGGTTCGCAATCACAAGAAGGAGCCGGTGAACGTTCGCGTGGTTGAGCATCTCTATCGCTGGACCACGTGGGACATCCGCTCGAAATCCGACGCCTACAACAAAATGGACAGTCAAATGATCGAGTTCCCAGTCACCCTAGAACCTGGCGGCGAGAAGACAATCAGTTACACGGCACACTACACCTGGTAAAGGGTATCGAGCACCACACCGCCCAAAATTCGCAAGGAGTGAAATTCAAACGCTTGAAGTCGCAGACTCTAAAGACGGTTTGCCCTTCAGCTGACCATCTTTCGCGTACACTTCTAGTCTCACGTTGTGAAGACGATCAAGCACATTCTTTCGCGCTATACAGCGTTTCTGTGGGCGTTGCTGAAGCCTCTTGGCGCGTGGGGCGTGCTGGTCGTGGCGACGCTCGACGGCGCCTTCATTGGCCTTCCCGTGGACGCGGTCGTGGCAGGTTACGTCTACCAGAATCACGCCCGATTTCTGCTCTATGCTGTGATGGCGGCGGCTGGGTCGACTCTGGGCAGCATCGTAATCTACGTAATCGGATACAAAGGCGGGGAAGAGCTTCTGCGCAAGCGTATCCCGCCGGCCCGCTTCGAAAAGATTCACGCAGCCTTCGACAAGCATCCGTTCTGGAGCCTGATGTTGCCGGCGATGCTTCCTCCGCCCACGCCATTTAAACTGTTCGTTCTGGCGGCGGCGGTTTCGGAGATGGGATTCCTGCGCTTTTTGGTGGCGATCTTCTCCGGCCGCATGGTGCGCTTCCTCCTGTTGGGTCTGCTTACCGTCAAGTTCGGTCCGAATGTCGTCCATATCGTCGGAGGACTCTTTCGCGAACATCTTTACGTTGTTATGCTGGTTGCGGCAGCGGGAGTTGTGGCGTGGCTGATGCATCGCAAGAGCGAGGGCAGGACCAGAAAATCAAAGTTAGCCAACGCGAAGAAAACGCAACCGGGCGACGCCTGAGACATTGGCTGCATCGCGGTTTTTCATCGATTCTTCTCGGTTTACGCTGCTGCCGCATGATCGCTGTGGCTGCGGAATTCCGACAGCGCGTGCAATGCTATCGGCGTGGCGAACATTGCAGTTGTGAAGATCAGATCGCCCGCGAGCGCGTGACGGAAAAATGGCAGGCCGGCGGCATACGACATCATCACGCCACTCAGGTTCTTCGGATACATATCCAGCCAAGCCCACGCCACCAGGTTGGTGATCAGGAAAAACGAAGCCGAACTGGCGAGTGCCGCGCCTATCACCGGCACCCATTTGGTCTTGGCGCCCAGCCTCGTGCCCAGCCAGAGAACTGCTGCGTACCACGCGAAAGTCACGTAATGGTCCCAGGTGAATGGATACGCGTAGACCAATTTTGTGAGGGCCACGTCCGAAGCGGCTAGCAGCACGAAGGGGATCCAGAGCTGGCGGTGTGGTCCACGGGCTCCGAAGAATAAGAGCGACCCGGTCACCGGAGTAAACATCCAGGGATGGGGCATGAACCGGACGGCGACCGCGAGCACAACGAACAAGTAGGCCAGCATGATGAAATCACCTCGATAACTTCAAAGAAGATTGTGGCCTGTGAGAGCGGCGGCGTCAAGTCATAAGGATCGTCGCGAGGTCAGGCTCACGCGTCGAGCCTAAATCACCGAGGTCGCTGAATATCCGCAGGGCACGCTAAAGAGAACCTAATCCACTGGCGCGGCGCTCTGTGCCCCTGACGAAGCCTTACCACCAGGCGGCCCAAAGTTCTCCTCGACCACTTTCAAGCTGGGATCAAGTTCGACGAATGCTCCGAGAACGCTTCGGCCCGGATGTCCAGGTTGCTGGAAGCGCAGGTCATGGAAGCGAACGATGTAGCCCTGATCTTCTGGGAGAGGCTCGGTTTCGGTGACGGGATATTGCGCCCAGTCGAGATAAACGCGGCCGAGGTAGGATCGCTTGGCTGCGAGAGTTACCGGAGTTTCCTCCGGCTTGTAGAGAGTTTGCATATCGCCATTCGGGTCGACTTCAGGAGTCGACGAATCCACGATCGTGGTGGCAAAGAAGTTTTGAGTTTCCACCACACCGACCCATCGAAATGGAGTCCACCACAAAGGGAAGGCCGAGGAACGGAGCGGATCGGCATTCTCGTAGGTGCGAGCTTCGAGCGCATTCACCGCGTGCCGGTGCTCGTAATCGCGCACTCCCCAGAGTGCAACTATGCCAATCAGCGCCACAATTGCAGCCCAGCGGCCGGCGGGTTGTTTGCGGTGCGCGCCGATTTCGCGATCGATAAAAGCAAAGAACACGGGTAGCACGAGTCCGCACACTAGCAGGAGAAGAATGATCGGATCCGCGATGAACACGATGTCCCACGAATACCACTTCTCGGAAAACGGCCAGAACGGGCGTACGCCGTAGTCATTGGTGTAATCGAGCAGGATGTGACTCAGCCCTGCGAGATACGCGAACCCAAACAGCAATCCCCAGCGCGGCGGCAAATTCGGGTCGTTCAGCTTTCGTCCTCGCAATCGCCAGATCAGGTACACGAAGCCAACCACCGCTGCCGATACCAGCGTGATACCAAGGAAAGAATGAGTGAACCCGCGATGATGCGCGAAGCCAAACACCCGGCCCTTGAACTCGCCCAGCACGTCTAAGTCTGGCGCTTCGGCAGCCAGTGTCACCGTTGCCGTGGCGAGGGCCGTCTTGCGATTGAGTCCGGCTCGTCCCATGCAGGCGCCGGTCAGGAAGTGAGTAATCGGTTCCAAATTTTGCTTAGGCCTTATTTCGTGGGTCTGAGTTAGAGAGCATACATCACTCTGTCATCGGAGGTGTTAACGCCGACGCTCTTAATCAGGCACCAGCAGAGTCACAGCATCGGGGACCACGGATATCTCGGCAGGAAGCGTTCCCAATAATTCTCCATCGGCTTCGACAAAGATACGGGCGTGCCCAGGCGAGTCGGTGGTCGATGTCAAATCGTGGCAGGCGACGCCTGTGCTGTGGACCAGGTCGATTCCGGAGACTTCCCAGGTGGTTCCGAAGAGTCCGCGCAGGATGTAACGCAAATACGCTACGCGACTGTGGGTGCGAAAGAGTACCAGACGAAGGTCGTCGCGTTCGAGAGATGCGCCGGGCGCGAGTTCGCGGAGAACTCCACCAAAATTACCAATGCGAACTGCCAGCAACTGTGAAACTTCCGCCCGCTCTTCTCCGGCGATTCCCACGACGAAATCTTTCATCTTGTGGGTGAGCCAGAGATGCGTTGCCTTCGCGCAATAGGCGGCCGTGCCGAAGCGTCGCTTGATCAAAGGATCCAGTTTATAGAACAGATGCGCATCCATTCCAATGCCGACGATGAAGGAGAAATATCGCGTGGCTTTCCCGCCGTTGAAATCCTGGTACTCAATTCGGCCGACTGCGATGCGGCGAAACTTTCCGGTCAGCGCAGCGCTAGCGGCTTTCACCGGAGAAAGTGGCAAGCGCAAATCGTGCGCCAGACAATTTGCAGTGCCCAGAGGAATGATAGCTAAGGCGGTTTTGGTGCCAACGAGACCCTGCAAAACGTCGTGAACCGTGCCGTCGCCGCCGCAGGCGAATATGGTGTCGCAGCCTTCCGCAATGGCTTGTGTGGCCTGCTCGGTCGCATCGGATGCGGCACGCGTGGGTGCAGCCGACGCTTCAATTCCGGCATTTCGCAGGACCGAGAGCGCTGACTGAACGTCCGCCAAACGCCGTTCGAGGCTGCGGCCAGAAAGCGGATTGTAGAGCAGCATGGCTTTGCGCATGAAGTCACGATGTAGGCGCGGGCGCCCTACACCTTTCCTCGGGTGCCCCACTCCCACATACCGAACATAGCCTTCTGCGGCAGGGGGTGGCCCACCTGGCGGGCCAGCATGCAGATTTGGCCGCGATGGTGCGCATCATGGGCAATCAGATAGCCGAGAAATCCGGCTACGTCAGGGCGAAATCCTTTTACTCGGCCATCGCTCTCCAAGGCTGACTTCAGTACCGCGCTCAAAGCTGCGCGGCTTTGATCGAGTGCTTTCGTTGCCTGCGCCGCGGTTACGTTCGTGCGATCGAGTTGGTCTGGGATCTTGCTTCCCTTGGCCGCAGCCTTCAGCCACATGACGCGGACATTATGCAGGTGGGCCACGATGGCGGCGACGGTTCGTCCCTTGCCTGCGGGCGGCTCGGCGCGCCAGGCTTCGCTTGGCAAATTCTCGATCATGTATTGGTTGATACGGTCGTTTGTGTCAAACGACATCAGCAGAGCTTGCGGTAGTGAGAACGCGGCTGCGGCTTTGGGCATGTCGGTCTCCGAAATGATGTGGGCTAAGGTTGATTGCGCGTAATTGCGTAGACGTAATGTAACAAATCCACTTTGGTGACTTCTTTCCAGATCGTCATGCCATTCTTTTCTGCGACGCGGCGGGAAGCGAGATTCTCAGGACGGATCAGGGAGATGAGGCGATCGACCTTGAGCTTCGCGAATCCATAGTCGCGGCAGGCGCGGGCGGCTTCCGAGGCATATCCCTGGTTCCACAGATCGCGGCGCACATGGTAGCCGATTTCGATTTCGTCGACTGCGTCGACACTCTGCCGTACCAGTCCACAGTCGCCGATCAGTTCGCGCGTGGACTTCAGAATCATGGCCCAGAGTCCGTAACCGTCATTGGCATAGCGAGTGCGGTTGCGCTGGATCCAATCCGCGACCGCTGCAAGGTCGAATGACACAGGGTAATAGCGCATGGTCTCGCGATCGCAGAGGATGGCGGCTAGAGCGTCGAGGTCTTCGAATTGAAATTCCCGAAGCACAAGGCGTTGAGTTTCCAGCACCGACATTTGGACAGTTTAGAACAGCTAGGGATGAGTGACGGCCGAGGGCGACTTCTGGCGTCCCTCAAAGTTCGCGGGCGAGGGCGCCCGCGCCACACGATTCCGTGCCTCGCCTATAATCTTTTGCGATGGCTACGACGAAAGAGATTGAAAAGAAGATCGAGGCGCTTCGCGATCAGATCCGGCATCACGAATACCGCTATTTCGTGCTGGATGATCCGGAAATCAGCGACGCCGAATTCGATCAGCTGATGAACCAGTTGAAGAAGCTGGAAGCGGAGCATCCCACGCTGATCACGCCCGATTCTCCTACGCAACGCGTCGGCGGCAAGCCGCGTGAAGGCGTGGTCAAGGCAGCACACTCGTCGCCCATGCTCTCGCTGGACAACACCTACAACGTGGACGATCTGCGCAACTGGGAGCGCCGGGTTCACGAACTTAGTGGGCGCAGCGACGTTGACTATGTTTGCGAATTAAAGCTCGATGGCATGTCGCTGGCGCTGCTCTATGAAAATGGGCGACTGGTGCGTGGCATAACGCGCGGCGATGGCACCGTCGGCGAAGATGTCACGTTGAATGTGCGTACGGTGCGGTCGATTCCGCTTTCGATTCCGAAAGAGAAGCTCAAGGCGGCGGGCATTCCAGCGGACTTCGAAGTGCGCGGCGAAATGCTCATGCCCATTGCAGCATTCAGGAAAATGAATCAGCAGCGCGAAGAAAAAGGACTGTCGTCGTTTGCCAATCCGCGCAATGCCACTGCCGGGACGGTTCGCCAACTTGAACCCAGCATCGTTGCGCAGAGGCATCTCGATTTTTTTGCCTACATCCTGCTGCGCGACGGACGAACTTTTATCGACCGCCAGTGGGAGACTTTGAACGCTCTCAATGCGGCCGGCTTCAAAGTCAATCCCAGTCGAAAGCTGGCCAAGAGCTTTGACGAAGTCTGGACATTCATTGAGCAGGAGGAAGTGAAGCGGGAACAACTTCCTTATGAAATTGACGGCATCGTCATCAAGGTAGATCGCACTGCGCTGCAGGAAGAACTTGGTTACACCGGGAAAGCGCCGCGCTGGGCGATCGCTTACAAATATGCTGCTCGCGCGGGCATCACGCAGATTGAAGGCGTTCTGTGGCAAGTCGGCCGGACTGGCAAATTAACTCCTGTGGCGATGTTGAAGCCGGTACCGATTGGCGGCACAACCGTCAGTCGAGCGACCTTACATAATCCGGATGAGATCGAACGGCTAGGTGTGAAGGTTGACGATTGGGTCGAGGTCGAGCGGGGCGGCGATGTAATCCCTAAGGTCACTCGCGTCGTAGATGACAAAGATCATCCGCGCGGCCACAAGTTGATCCACGTGCCGGAGAAATGCCCTGTGTGCGGCACAAAAGTCGTCCGCACGGAAGGCGAGGTTGACTATTTTTGCGTCAATGCGAACTGCCCGGCCAAGCTGCGGGAAACGATTTTGCACTTCGCCTCGCGTGGAGTGATGAACATTGACGGCATGGGAGAAGCCTTGGTCAATCAGCTCACGGATCGCGGGCTGGTTAAGAATGTGGCGGACCTTTACAAGCTGACTGAAGACGATCTGCTGTCGCTCGAGCGGATGGGCGAGAAATCGGCGCAGAATGTGCTCCATGAAATCGAGGCTTCGAAGAAACTGCCACTCGAACGTGTCATTTACGGATTAGGGATTCGTTTTGTCGGTGAGCGCACGGCGCAGTTCCTCGCTGAACATCTCGGCTCGATGGACGCACTCATGAACGCCAGCGAAGAGGAACTTCAGCAGGTCAATGAAGTCGGGCCACGGATCGCGCAAAGCATCGTGGAGTTTTTCCAGGAACCACGAAACCGTGAACTGGTGGAGCGGCTGCGCAAGGCGGGCTTGACGTTTGCGGGGGCAAAGAAAGAACGAGGCACGAAACTTGCCGGGAAGACGTTTGTCCTGACGGGCACGCTAAACCTCCCTCGCGACCAGGTAAAAAAAACGATCGAAGATGCTGGCGGGCGAGTATCCGGTTCAGTCAGCAAGAAGACCGACTATGTGATCGCTGGGGCTGATGCAGGTTCCAAACTCGACAAAGCGAAAGAATTGGGAATCAGCGTGATCGGCGAAAAGGATCTGGACGAATTGCTCGGACGCTGAACTGGCTCGCTAACCGAACCATTTCGCGGATTTCTCGCTACAAAAACTTACAATCTCTTGACATTTTTATGACAATCGCAAATCCCGTTCGACCTAATCTCACCGCACTAGCTACTGCCATCATCAGCTAGGGGACTCGGGGGAGGATCTCTGGCAACGATGTCTTAACAACGAGCGAGAAGCAGCTTGGTCTCTCTCGAGGCAGTTTCGTGGAGATGCGCATCGGCGCATAGGGAGCATCGCGGCGCGGCGTTTTGGTGTTGCGATTGTGCGCTTTTGCGTTTCCGGGGTTCATCCTGAGCGAGGTTTTTTGCCCTTCGATTCTCGCTCAGGATGACACCGGCGATTCAAGCGCCGCTTTAATCCTTGCGTAAGTAGTCTCCAGGCTCTCCGGCAGGACTCGCGTTTCCCCAACTACCGAAACAAAGTTCGCATCCGCAACCCAGCGCGGCAGGACGTGCATGTGGATGTGTCCGGCGACGCCGGCTCCAGCTGCCTTGCCAATGTTCATACCCAGATTCACTCCGTCGGGAGTATAGAGCTGCCGTAACACGCGTTCCATTGTCTGCGACAAATCCATCATTTCGTGAGCCGCGTCGGTGGGCAGTTTCTGCAATTCATCGAGGTGAGCAAATGGCACGACCATCACGTGTCCGGGCGTGTATGGAAAAGTATTCAGCACGATGTAACAGGTCTGGCCGCGGTATACGATGCGAGCTTTCACATCGTCCCCTAATTTTGGCAGGTCACAAAAAATGCAGCCTTTAGTCTTGTCACCGGCGGTGACATACGCATAGCGCCAGGGAGTCCAAAGATAATCCATCGCAGGGCAGAGTAGCAGATGGCGGCAAGTTTCGGAACTGGTCGCCGTCGCAGTAATTGTTGTGGAAAAAGCACGCTTGGCCCGAATGATAGATTGGCTAAACCAGAATGCAGGGCGTAGTTGCATGACTGCTGCATCTTCACTGCCTTTTCCCACTTCTGACAGGGGGCCCTTGCTCGATTGTACGGGGTGTATGTCGTTGTTTCGCGATTTCACCCACTCCTAAATCTCTGAACTGACGCGGCCGCCAGGAATCGCCGAAGTCAATGGCATCTGGCGAGAGTTTTCGCGCAGTACTATCCGTTACTCCAAATGAGGGGGAGCGCTTAGTAAGCGGCGGAGCTTTGCTCTTGTTCCGCCCACGAACGCCAACCGACATTATCCGATGTGAACAACATCAAGGAGAAGATTTATGAAGCGCGATCAAGTGTTGAACTCGCTCTTAACTGACTTGTTGCGAACGAAGATTGCCACGGTGAAATCCCCTCGTTCCCACTTTTCATTCGCGTTAGCGGTGGTTATCGCCTGCGCGCAGTTCGCGATGGCGCAGAATCCGCCAATCGAAGGCACCGTCAAATACAGCTACAGCAAGCCGATAGATTTCCCCGGCGCATCCGGAACCTTTGCCTATGCGATCAACAATAAGGGTGAAGTAGTTGGCTATTACACGGGTGGCGGGTGTTCACAGGCCGCGTGTGGCTTCACCGAAGTAAAGGGTAAATTCACATCTTTCGAGTGCGTGCTGGAGAACGCGACTGAACCCTTTGACATCAGCAACAAGGGCGAGATTGTTGGAGCATATTCCTACTTTGGCGGGGTGAACGGGTTCATCTGGGAGGGAAATAACTCGTGCACTGACATCGTTGACCCGTCAGAAAATACTTTAACGGAAGCTTATGGCGTAAACGATAGCGGCACAATTGTCGGTTTTTACGAAGACGCATCCACGAATTTCCAGGGATTCAAATACGTAAATGGTAAATACACGACCATCTCCAGCAAGGGGTGGACGACCACTAGGGCCCTCGGTATTAACGACGCAGGCTTAATTGTCGGAGACGTTTGGAACGTGAGTACGTCACGCAGCGGGTTCTTGTACAAATCTGGTAAGTGGACCATCTTCGACTATCCCAAGGCCGCTTCGACCACTGCGTCGGGCATCAATAAGAGCGACCAGATTTCTGGCTGGTATGTGGACTCGAGCGGGGCCGGTCATGGTTTCGTCAAAACTGGAAATACCTTCAAGCCGCTCAATTACCCAAAGGCGCCGGGAACCCTGGCGTTTCACCTCAATGATGCGGGGCAAGTTGCGGGCTTTTACGTGGACACGAGCGGCCTTTACCACGGGTTTGTGGCAACACCGAGGAAATAGGCCGGCAATCCGGTTGACCAAACTCGGGCGGCTGGCCCGGTGGCCCAGGTTTGCGCTGGTCAATTTGGACGCTAACCTGGGCTTGAGCACCTTCAGATCGATTCGCCCAGATCCGTCGCCGATCTCTTCAAGCACGGCGAGGACGCCCGCGCCTACGTTCGCTTCGATCTGTTCAGTTCGATCCCATCGCGGTCAAGCGATTGTCAATTGGCTCACGTTTCTTGTGTTCTGCAAGCATGGTTTGTTGCAGCAATGCCCAGTCGTTCTCGGCGTTCTGTTCCGAGACCTTGGGAGAACCGCCTTTTTTCAACTCTTCCCGGAGCCGCTGTATCAAAATCCATTCGGCCAATTCAGGCGGCGCCGACGTACTCAGAATGTTGTTCCTGGAAAGTCCCTGGTCGACGGTGCCGTCGCCGAGCTTTAGCTCTAGCAAAGGATCGCCAGAGTTATCGACTCGAGGCACTGAGTCGGCCTGTAACTGTTGCCACTTGGTTCCGTACCAGGGATTGCCTTCCGCGAGCGGGCGCTTCAGCGAGTCCAACTGGGCCTGATACACACGTCGTTGGGCCGCGTCCAGAGGCGGGTCCAACTCGCCGCTAGGATCAAAGACCATCGCGTGGTGCGCCGGATTGAAGCGCGCGCCGTCGGCGGCAGCGACCACGAGGGCGCCGGTGATAACGGGATGGAATACGAGGAGCGGCAGCATATACTTTTTCGCTCGCACCACGGATTCAACAACGCCGCGCACCGGTCGGCTGCGCCGAGTGTTCCCCGGAACTTGAGGAATGACAAAAGTCGTCAGGTGCAGATCCGGATGGCGCTCGCCGAAATGCACAAGTAATTGCGCATCGTGCTTGGGTGTGGTGACGCCGAGATCGCCGATGACGCTGCGATGAAGCAGTTTCGGATAGTAAAAGTTCACCAGGTTGCGCGCGAAGTCCGCACAATTGCGGGTGATAATATTGAACTGCATCCGGTTTGGTTCAGAGTTGTATTTACGAATCAGGCCATCGTCTTGTTCTTCAGTCGTATCGATGTGAAAGCCGTAAATCGCCCGAATATAGCTAGCCCCGACCAATTCGACCCAGCGCCCGGTTGGTGGATCTCCGCCAGGGCCGTCTGGAGCAACGGACTCGAGGTGAGCGATCCGATATCTGTTTCGCAGAAAGTCGACTAACTTAACATCCGCGGAAAGCGGTACATTCTCTGGTTTGTCGACCGCGTAGAGGTAAGGAATCAGAGGAATCGCGATCCAGTCGTGCCCTGCAATGCCGTCGTAGCGGCTGATGACAGCGCCGAACTCTCCTGGGGCGCAATGGCGGAGGGTCAAGGGAGAATCAGCACAAACCCGGTCAAGGTAGACGGCCGCATGACCTGTTCCGGCAAATACTCCGTCATAGCTGTATGGCTCTTCGAGCAATAGCGTCACGCCGGCATGTGCTTGCGCTATCGCAAACAGGAACCCCCAAAAAAACGATGCTAATTTCAAGCGCGTCGCCATAAGACCTCAAGCGTACAAACACCGCTCCCGCAGCTTTGATGCTCTTTGAGATGATCGAGTGGTCGCAGTATACAAGCGCTCTTGGTTCAAGCATTAGTAACGAAAGAGGTTGGACTGACGGATTGCTCAAAGAAAGAAGTGCCCGGACGTCGTCTCAAATTCGGACGAGAAAAAGACCTTGCTTTTAACCTGGCTTTAATCGAGATCGATTATTCTCAGTTTGGGGTTTGACACTGTTTGCAAGCCGTTGCTATAGTCGAGAGGTTCCCTTTTGGACGCGGGTTCGCTATTTGGCAACGTCCGACCGCTGGGATTGTTCAGGTCCGTCCGCCAGGGCGGGCTCCACACAACCTAAGACTCACGCCAGCAGTCCGCTGAAGCAGTTCCCGCATCCTTCGCGCACGCGCGAGTACACCAGAGAGGCGATAAACCTTGCTCGACGACAACACTTCCCCCAACCAAGATTCAGCAACCTCAACTTTAACCGAGAACCCCGAGGGTTCACCCGAAAGCTCGACCCTACAGGCTTCTGTTCCCGAGACGCCTCAACCGCATCAGGACGAAAAGCCGAGCAACGCCGGCGCTGAGGACTTCGCTTCGGCGCTGGAAAGCTTCACCACGGAGAGCGAAGAGGCAGTCCGCGAGGACAAAGTCCTCAAAGGCACTGTGTTGAAACTCACTGGTACGCACGTTGTGGTGGATATCGGGGCCAAGTCGGAAGGCATGCTGCCCCTGTCCGAAGTGCTGGATCTTGAGGGCAAGCCACGGTTCCAGCCCGGCGACGAAATCGACGTCATGCGCGATAAGGGTGAAACCGAGGAAGGCTACATCAACCTCTCGCACCAGAAAGCGCAGAAGCTGCGCGCCTGGGATGAAATTGAGAAAGCCTACAACGAGAAGAAGCCGATCCGAGCCACCGTGGTCGAACGAATTAAAGGTGGTCTCACGGTCGACATTATGGGAGCCAGCGCATTCCTCCCCGGCTCGCAAGCTGATCTGCGCCCGGCCCGCAATCTCGACGCGGTAAAGGGACAGACCCTCGAAGTCGCCATCATTAAGCTGAACAAGAAGCGCGGCAACATTGTGGTCTCGCGGAAGCAGGTGCTCGAAGGAGAGCAGAGTGAAAAGCGAACCAAGACTCTGGAGCATCTGGAAGAAGGCTCAATCCTGACCGGCGTAGTCAAGAATCTCACCGACTACGGAGCGTTTGTGGACCTCGGCGGCATCGACGGCCTGCTGCACATTACCGACATGTCCTGGGGGCGTCTCACCCATCCCCGCGACCTGGTTAACGTTGGCGATCAAATTCAGGTAAAGGTGCTGAAGTTCGACAAAGATAAGCAACGCGTGTCGCTGGGCTTCAAGCAGCTCACGCCCGACCCGTGGCTGGATGCGGAGCACCGCTATCCTGTAGGCGCGCACGTGGGCGGACGCGTCATCAGCGTCACCGATTACGGCGCGTTTGTGGAACTGGAACAGGGCATCGAAGGTTTGGTACACGTCAGCGAGATGACCTGGTCCAAACGAATGAAGCATCCTTCGAAGCTGGTGAACGTCGGCGACCACGTGGATTGCGTCGTGCTGAACGTGCATCCACAGGAGCGCCGGATTTCGCTGGGCATGCGTCAACTCGCAGCCAATCCATGGGACGCCTTACACGAGAAATATCCAGTTGGCGCCACGGTTGAAGGCCGAGTGCGAAACCTGACCGATTTCGGCGCGTTTATCGAAATCGAAGATGGCATCGACGGTCTGGTTCACGTCAGTAATTTGAGTTGGACCAAGCGGGTTAAGCATCCCTCGGAGATTCTGAAAAAGGGCGATCGCCTGAAGGCCGTTGTCTTAGCTATCGAGCCAGACAAACGGCGGTTGTCGCTCGGCGTGAAGCAACTTCAGCCCGATGTGTGGGAGAGCTTCTTCAGCCAGCACAAAGTCGGTGACGTGCTCCATGGAAAAGTGCTGCGCGTGGCTAGCTTTGGCGCCTTCGTCGAAATCGCCGAAGGTATCGAGGGCCTCTGCCACAACTCCGAAGCGGTGGACGCCAACGGCCAACCGTTAACCCTGGAACCGGGGCAGGAGCACGACTTCAAGATCATCAAGATGAATCAGGAAGAAAAGAAAGTGGGGCTCAGCATCAAAGCCGTGGGCGAGGAAGCGTCGCGCACCGAAGTCGAGGCCTACAAGCATCCGGTGTCAAGCACCGGCGGTTCTACCATAGGCGATTTAATCTCGTGGAAGCGCGCCGGGAACGAGAATAATTAATAGCAAGTGTGGCGCGGGCGCCCTCGCCCGCGAAAGCATCAGGGCCGCCAGCAATGGCGGCCTGTTTTGCCTTACTGCAGCAACCCAAACACTCCCACCCCATTTGTCGTTCCCACGTATACTTTGCCATTCGTGATCATCGGCGTGATGAACTTATTTCCGGAGCCGAACTGATCTCTCCCGCCCGATGCCTGGTTGCTGTTGTATAGCTCATGCGAAAGATTGGTCGCGTCATAAGCATGCAGAACCGCACTGCCCGCGTTCTCCGCGGCCCACAGGATCGCATTACTCGTCCCGTTCGCGGAGACGCTCGGAGTCGCACCGGGATATCCGAAAGCATTGCCAGTTTGCGACGCCGGCGTAACCCCAAGCAGCGCACTGCTGATGGCAAAAGCCTTGATGTTATCTCCTACTGCCCCGTAATAAACCGTGTTGTTGAAGTAAGCAGGCATGGAAAATACAGAACCCGATAAGCCGCCCTGAATTTCCTGATAAATATTGTTCTTGCTCGGATTAAACTTTCCCATCGCATCGCGGTCCACTACGTAGATGTTGGAGTCCTTGCCCGCGCCGACCGCCAGGTGCCGGGTTTGACCCGAGCTGTCCGTGAAGTCGGGCAGCAGCAGCGCTCCTCCTGATCCGAGGTCTTCATCCGAACCGTTTTCTGCTCCTTGATTGAACATTTCGAAGTAGTCCGCGACGGCGAGCTTTTGATTCGCGGTCGAGATCCTGAGGAAGGCGTTTCCGAAATCGCCCTGGCTGGGAAACCCATTCGCATCGAGTGCGCTATCAAACGTGCCGTTCGCGTCCAGCAAGAATATGTTTCCCGAAGTGTCCGCAGCCAGCCCGGCGCCGCTCATCCACACAGACCCTTCATTGCCATTCGGAGTCAGGTTCAGCACGCTGACCTGTGCCAGCGTTGATTGATTGAAGCCCATGACCCAGCCGGTATAAGGGCGAGAGTCACAATGCGAGGTCCATCCCGTGTACACCACGCCATTCAGCAAGAGCAGTCCAGCCCGTTCCGCATACTGGCCCGGAGCGAATACAACGTTCCCTCCCGAACTGTTGTCGCCCGTTCCTGGGAACGAAGCCTGAATATTCTGAGGACCGCCAAACTCTTCCGTGCCGGTAGTCACGTCCAGAGCGTGCAGCCGCTGGTGATAGTTTCCGGATCCGTCCTTCGACATTGCGACCACGTAGATCGTGCCGTGCGGGCCTGCTTTGGGATCGATCACCGGAGTCGAAGTGACGCCGATCTCCGGCGTGATTTGCGAACAGCCGTGATCGTCGCTGGTGGTTTCGCCCGCGGCCAGCATCGAAACTTGCCAGAGCTGCGTTCCAGTGTCGGCATCGAAACCGTAGACGCTACCATGCTCGGTCGCCACATACAGGACGTTGTGCGTCCCTTGGTTGGGAATGCTGACCTGCGCAAGGTAGAGAGGCTGCGCATCCACTCTTCCGTCCACATTGATCACAAAGAGCTTGCCAAAACTCGTGGAGTTGACGTTGCTCGGTGTGAGAATGGTTTCCGTAAGATTCTGTCCGGTGCGCGCGGTGTCGTTGTGATACGTCGTCACGTTGGTTCCCGTCGTGCCCGGCGGCGGAGGTGGTGGCGGGGATTGTTTTGCCGGCGAGCTACTATTGCAGCTCACCAGATGCAAAGTCAGGAATGCAATCACGAAAATTGTAGTGAGAACGCTGAAACCAACTACCGCAGATTTCGGCACTCCGTTTTTTTTAAATCTTTTCATGATCCTTGCCCTGCTTCGGCCCGTGACATAAGAATCACAATAAGCCTAAATCATCAACGTTGCTTGGTTTTATCAGGCCGTCGCGGCGTTTACCAAGATGACGCTCTGCAAGCATTAGAGCACCCTGCAGGCGAGCCGGCCTCTATAATCGCCCGAAGTCCAAAAACATCTTTCGACAATTGCGATTCATGCGACAGCAAATTGGGAGCATGGAGAAACCGACCGCTCGCAGCCTGATCCGCCCCGTCATGCCGGAATTGGATACGCTTCGCGGCATTGCGGTTCTCGGCGTGTTCTTCCTGCACGCTTTCTCGTGGCAATACGGAGGGCTCCACTTCGGCGCGCTGGGAAGGTTTTTTCTGGCCGCAACTCAGCCCGGATGGATTGGGGTGAATCTGTTTTTCGTACTCTCCGGCTTTCTGATTACCGGCATTCTGCTCGACTCAAAAGGGAACCCGCACTTTTACCGGCGTTTCTACACGCGACGCGCGCTACGGATCCTTCCTGCATACTATGCGCTGTTGCTTCTCCTTCTGTTGCTCCATTCCTCCTCGTTTGGATTTGTGGGACTGAGTTTCGTGTACCTCGCGAACGTGAGTGACCTTTTCGGTGTCGCATGCGGCTACGGGCCGCTGTGGTCCCTGGCGGTGGAAGAGCATTTCTACATTTTCTGGCCTGCGGTCGTGCACAAACTCTCGACCAGACGCGTCGCGGCGGTTTCAGCGGGGATAGTAGTGTTTGTGCCCATACTACGTGCGGTCTGCTTCCACTTAGGATGGGGCAAGGACGGATTGGCTTGGTATACCTGGTTCGTCGCCGATGGATTGGCGGCAGGAAGCCTGCTCGCGATCATTCTCCGAACCGCCATCACCAGACAGCGAGTCCAGCAGTTGTGCGTGCTGCTGTTGAGCCTGGGCCTATTGTCGGGCGTTCTTGGGCGGCCGCTCGGGATCACAACGCGCGAACGCTTGCTGGGCGCAGCCTTGCAACACACGACTGTCAACATTTTCTTTGCTGGAGTTTTGCTGCTCTTTCTGCTGGCCGGTACCAGTTCCAAAAAGCACTATGTCCATAACTCTGTGCTTCGCTTCTTCGGATACATCAGCTACGGCTTATATCTGAACCACATTCTCGCCTTTCGAATGTATGACAGAGTCTGCCTTCGTTACTGGCCCTGGCTTGTTCCTTCGAATAATCACTTCGAATTGGTGGTCCTGAAGTTTGCGTTGGCGGGCGGGTGTGCGGTTGGAACCGCCTACTTGTCCCGAAAGTATTTTGAGGAGCCGTTTCTGCGAATCAAGGACCGCATAGCGCGGAACGCGGATTCCGAAATCCGAGCCTGGACGACACCGAGCTTGCCATCCCTGCAGAACCTCGTGGTTGCAGAAAAACTGACAAGCTTCCTTCCGGCTTCGCGCGATTGATCCCGGCCAGCTTACGGCGAACCTGAACTACTTTACTTGGTATCGATCCGAAGAATAATGTTCACTATTTTTCGGTCATCAAATTGGCTCACCGCTTTTGTGTCGCTCTTTTGACCCTTGTACTGGGCATAGACCTCGTAATCGATGTTCGGGGACAACTCAGGAAAGTGGTAAGCGCCGTCGGGGCCGATGATGTAACTCTTCACCGCGCGGGTACGCGTATTCGCGAGGTAAACGATGGCATCCGGCAATGGATTGTCGTGCCGGTCAAGGACTTTGCCGGTCAACATACGGCCAACCGTGTCTTTGTCCTTGTCTTTCGAATAGAGAGAAGTCGCGGCAACGCCGAGGAACAGCACCACCAGAGCCACAACTCGGTACTTTCTCATCTGGCTTCTTCCCCTAGCTACGGGCAACCACTTGGCAGCCTGTTTTTATTTTAGGTGCACACCCGTATCGACGCGTTCATCCGCGTCCACGTGGACCTTAACCTCGTCCGCCTCGACGGGATTGCCATTCTTGGATTTGATTCCCTTCAGGTCGGCCGAGATTACATAATCCTGTGTGCCCGCGGGAACCCGCTGTGCGAACTCGCCGTTGTGATCCGAATATTGCTCCCATCGCACTTTCTTTTCGCCCTCGCGGCGAATCTTTATCTTCACTCCGTAAACCGGGCGGTCATCCGGACCCCACACTGTACCGAAGATCAGGGCATAGGGTTTCTCGTGCTTATTGTCCGCAGCAGTGGCGGCGGATCGGCCGAGACCAAGTATTGCAGACACGCACAGCCAAGCCGCCACTCGCGAGGCAACTCGGGCGTGGACCTGCAAGGGTCGGAGCGGAAACGTGCCTGACCTAGGAGAGATCACCGTCTTCGACTTCCTCTTCGTCGTCCTCCTCGTATTTCTCCTCATCCACTGGCTTCAGCTCAATAGGACTAACCGTGATGATCTCGAAGTCAGTACCGCACTCGGGGCAGGAGACGATTTCTCCTTCATCGACCTCGTCTTCTGAGATGTCGAGATCCGTTTCGCATTCCGGACAATGAACCACAAAGGCCTCCATTTTAGTAGCGCTCCTTGATAATATTTAGTGGCTCTTGGGCTGAAGGTCAAGTCCTCGATTTCCGGAAACCAGCTAACAGCTCCGCAAAGCCTTGGCTGGCGGCTATTCTAACTATGGTCGTGAGACTCCAGCGCAGCATTCGGGCGACTGCTTTTCAATCGAGACGATGGCGCCTCTTCCTGTGCCTCGGCTTTTGCAGCACGCTGGCATTAGCAATCACTGTAGCTGCTCTTGCGCAGGACGCATTACCGACCATCCCAGCTGACCCGCAGTTTGCCTCAGCCATGCGACAAGTTTCTGCGCAACGGATTCAATCCAATATTGAGAAACTGGTTAGCTTCCAGACTCGCTCAACCCTTTCCGCGCAAGACTCGGCTTCCATCGCCTCGAGCCACGGCATCGGCGCGGCAAGAGAGTGGATCAAATCCGAATTCGAACGCTACTCGCGTGATTGCCACGGATGCCTCGAAGTCAAAGTTGACAGCTTCATCGAAACCCCCGGCGGCCGGATTCCCAAACCCACCGAAATCACCAATGTTTATGCGGTGATGCAGGGCTCCGATCCGGAGAGTTCCAAACGCATTGTGCTGGTCAGCGGCCACTACGATTCTCGCAACAGCGAGAACCTCAACGCGACCGATCCCGCTCCCGGAGCCAACGATGACGGCAGCGGCACCGCCGTCAGTTTGGAATGTGCCCGCGTTCTGAGCCAGCTAAAATTCCCCGCCACCATCATTTTTCTCACGGTCGCCGGCGAGGAGCAAGGATTGAACGGCAGCAGTCACTTCGCGAAAATGGCCAAATCCGCGGTATGGGACATCGAAGCCGTTTTGAACAATGACATCGTGGGCGGCGACCGCAGTGCGCAACAGGATAGCGGCGTGGTGCGCGTGTTTTCCGAAGGCGTCCCCATTGCCGCCAGCGATGACGAACTGCGCCAGATTCGTAATCTTGGGGGAGAGAACGATTCCGAGTCCCGTCAACTCGCCCGCTACGTCGCCGAGGTTGGCCGGAGTTACGATGCTGGCGTCAAACCGCTGCTGACCTTTCGCCTCGACCGTTACCTGCGCGGCGGCGATCACATCTCATTCAATGAGCAAGGCTACAGTGCCGTGCGCTTCACCGAGTTTCGCGAGGACTATAACCATCAGCACCAGAATGTACGCACCGAGAATGGAGTTGAATTCGGCGATCTTCTCAAGTTCGTCAACTTCGATTATGTGGCCGCTGTCGCGCGTTTGAACGCGGCGACTCTGGCATCTTTGGCGGCAGCGCCAGCGCCTCCCGCCAAAGTCCATCTGCTTACCACTAAGCTCGAGAACGATTCCACCTTGACTTGGGAACCATCTCCCGGCGACCATGTGGCAAGTTACGAGGTGCTCTGGCGAGCGACTACCAGCCCAGATTGGGAGCACGCGCGGGCTGTCGAGAGTGGAACTCGCGCTACGCTCCCCGTATCGAAGGATAATGTGATCTTTGCCGTGCGCGCCGTGGACAAACAAGGGCACCGCAGCCTGGCGGTGACGCCGCTCCCAGAACGGTAAGTCAGAACCTGCTAAAATAGCTTGCCTCTAAGATTGTGGCCGCAAGTTGTCAGCTCCCCCTGACCACCGGCTACAGACAACTGGCAACAGTTTTATGTATCGCGGACGAACCCTCTCGCTGAGTTTCCCACCCTTCACCAAGGCCGTGAAGTGGCTCATCCTGATCAATGCGGCCGTCTACCTGCTTCTCGAGCTGCTGAAAGCTGCAACTCCCGAACTCGGCGGCGCGCTGACCATAGCTCTGGCCTTAATACCCGCGTACGTTATGCACGGCTGGATATTCCAGTTGATCACCTATTCGTTCCTGCACGCTACGATCCTGCATATTCTTTTCAATATGCTCGGTCTGTGGATGTTCGGAGCGCAGTTGGAATCGGACTGGGGACAAAAACGATTTCTTGAGTTTTACTTCTTCTGTGTCATCGGAGCGGCGCTCACCACCGTCGCCGTATCCTACACGCACATAGGCGGCGTCTCGCCCCAAACTCCCACCATCGGCGCATCCGGTGGCGTACTGGGCATTTTGATGGCGTTCGGCCTTCTTTACGGCGATCGGGAAATCATGCTGTTTCCGATTCCGTTCAGCATTAAAGCGAAGTATTTTGTTGCCGGAATCGCTTTCATTACTCTCGTCGAAGCAATCAGCGCCTCAGGGTCAGGACGTGGCTCGAATGTCGCTTACTTCGCTCATCTCGGCGGACTGCTGTTTGGCTTTTTGTACGTCAAGTTCATGCCCAAGCGCGGCTTGGCATTCGGAGCGACGGAGCATTACTTTAGCGTGCGGAATTCCTACTATCGATGGAAGCGTCGCCGGGCTGCACGCAAATTCGAAGTTTTTATGCGTAAACAGAATCGCACCGTGAGCGGCACTTTCGACGAGAACGGCAACTACATCCCGCCCGATGATGTGAACAAAAAAAATGGCGGTTCAAAATCCGGCTGGGTGAACTAGACGCGTCACCGCTCCCGTAGATCCGGGCACCTCGTCCGGGTCCGTCGAGCCTATAAGTGTTTATTGGGAAGGGCACGACTTCAGTCGTGCCGCACAGAACCAATAACGACGTAGGCTTTAGCCCCTGAGGCTGCCTTCTGGCTTTTCAAGCTCCCCTAAAGAACCTCTGAAACTGTCCCACCACCAACAGGGGAAGTTCGTTCTGTTCTGCCTTCCCCTTGAATCCCAGATCGTGACCTGCGCCCTCGATCCGCAACAGCAGAGTCTTCGCCGGAATCAACCTTAACGCTGCCTCCATCTCCTCAGGCGATCCAAACGGATCGCGCGTTCCATGCACAAACAGGGAAGGCGTCTGCAATCTGGGCAGATGCTGAACCCGAAGCTGTTCCGGCTTCCGCGGTGGATGCAACGGATACGAGAGCAACAGCAAGCCTTCGACGAGACCAGGCTCGTCCGCGCAGAGCATCGTCGCCTGGCGTCCACCGTAGGAATGTCCGCCCAGAAACAAGCGCCCCGAAACCATTTTGCCAAGCGCCGCAACGGCATTCTTCAGACCCTCGCGGTCGCGAGCGGCGTCGCCGGGTCGCGGCGGCCCGAATGTCCGGCTCTGCCGGTAAGGCAGATCGCAGCGCAGCACGGTAACACCCGTTTCGGCGAATGCCGCTGCGAGCGCCGTCAGCAGCGGAGCCCGCGCGTTTGACCCCGCGCCATGAGCAAGCACCAAGCCATTTCCAGCGCCGGTCGCAGGCCGATGAACAAATCCCCGAACCTGCGGATCAAGCGACGCGTCAACGAATGGCTCGGGGCTCGGCAACATGATCAATGCAAACAAACTTACGCTAGCGACTCACGGCTTCTTCCAGGGTTTCGTAAATCTTCAGTGTGCGGATCTCGTGAGAAAGCTTGGCCCAGCAGCGCAACACTTCGGGATCTTCCAAAGCGGCGCGGCGAGCCTCCTCGGATTTCCAATAGCGCAGCAAAATGTATTCGTTATGTGACTTGGCGTCGCGATAAAGCAAGTCGCGGCTGTATCCTCCCGAAGAGAGCGCGGTAATCAGCGCCCGCATCGTCGAAAGAGATGCCTCTTCGTAGCCTTGCAAAGGTTGGAAGATGGCGACTGAAAGTATTTCCTGAGACATCGACGTTATTGTCTCACGTTGAGGATAGCCGCTAGTTTCGCGTGGGGACAGCCGCCCCCAGTTGCCCAGCGGAGCCAAGCTCCGCAGCGCGAATCACTTCTTGCGGGCGCCTTTGCTTTCATCTTCGACGGAATGCAGCCGCATGAAATTGGTCGACCCCGACGCCATTTGAGTTCCCGCGACCACGCCGAGCACGTCGCCAATGTGGATGCGGCCCTGGCGCAAAAGCTCCCGCTCGGCCGTCTTCACCATTTCTTCGGCGCTGCGCGCTTGCGCGGTGTGTACCGGTGTTACGCCCCAGAAAAGATTCATTCGATTGCACACTGGAAGCATTTGGCTGAAGGCATAAATCGCGGCTTTGGGACGGTACTTGGAAATCATGCGCGCCGTATTCCCAGTCTCGGTGAACACCGCGATTGCTCCCATGCGGAGATCTTCGGCCGCGTGGGAGATGGACTCGCAAATGGCTTGCGCAACCGTAATTGAATGCTTTTCCCGCCGCCGTCTGGGCGTAAAGTCTCCCGTATTCCCCTCAGCCTCGACCACGATGCGGCTCATCATTGCCACTGCTTCGCGGGGATAGAGGCCGTTTGCGGTTTCCGCGGAAAGCATCACGGCATCGGAGCCATCGAAAATTGCGTTGGCCACATCGCTGGCCTCCGCCCGCGTGGGACGCGGGTTTTCGACCATCGATTCCAGCATCTGGGTCGCCGTGATCACCGGCTTGCGCCACTCAGCCGCCCTTCGGATCACATGCTTCTGGATCACCGGAACTTTCTCAGGAGGCATTTCCACACCCAGATCCCCGCGCGCCACCATTACTCCGTCGGATGCTTCAAGAATCTCTTCCAGACGTTCGATGCCCTGAGGTTTTTCCAGCTTCGCAATCACCGGAAGATCGGAGCCATGCTTGGCGATTATTTTCTTTACCTCCCGCACATCGGCCCCCGAGCGCACGAACGATATGGCCAGCATATCGATGCCGTGCTTTAGGCCGAATTCTAGGTCGGCACGGTCTTTTTCTGTAAGGGCGGGGATGGAGAGTGCGACTCCCGGCAGATTGATGCCCTTGTGCTCGCCGAGCGGACCGCCGTTGATGACTTCGCATTCAACATCTTCGCCGCGGGCACGAATCACACGTAGTTCAATCAGCCCGTCATTCAGCAGAATGCGCGCGCCTGGCGCGACTTCCCGTGCCAGCCCCTGAAAGGTGGTTGGAATCACGGTCGAGGTTCCTTCAATGTCGCGTGGTGTAATGGTGACGTGGGAGCCAGCTTCGAGGCTCACGGGAACTCCACCCTTCATCCGTCCGGTGCGAATCTTCGGGCCTTGGAGATCCTGCAGAATGCAGATGGTGCGCTTTTCTTCTTTGGCCACACGGCGCAAGCGTTCGATGTTTTGCGCATGATCTTCGTGCGTCCCATGGGAGAAGTTCAGCCGGGCCACGTCCATGCCCAGACGCATCAGATCGCGCAGGATCGCTTCCGAGTTGCATGCCGGACCAACCGTACAGATGATCTTTGCCCGGCGATCTGCACGGCGAATATTGGAAGCGACAGATGGATCTACGGCTGCACTCTCATACTTCGGCACAGACTTTCCTTTTTTCAAGTTTGTCCCAATCAGAATTTATGTCGGTCTAATTATTGTATATGGAGAGGGCTGCGATCGCTGAGGCCGGGGGAACTCCGAAGGCGACGACCCTCGCACGAAAGGTCGCGGCTGCCGTTGCCGACGATTTTCAAAAGAACATTGTGGTGTGGAAACGTAGCTAGCTAGTTTATTGCAGTTCAACGCAGCAAATGCCAAGCCTCTTTGTACGGTGCGTACTTGTTGTTCGGGTCAGAAGGATTGAGACGAATCCCGCCCCTTTTTCCATGGACTACCACTTTCGCCGGGACGATGTACCAGACGTCTTCCGCGATGATGTAGGCGGCGAGGAAGTCGAATTCTCCCAGCTGATAGGGCCTGCTGGTGTTGCCGGGCTTTGTCCCACACACATAGCAACCTCGCGACGCTCGGACGATGGTTGACTTGATCTGTACGCTGACGAAGCGGCCTGTGGTTCCGACCACCACATCGTAACGAGAAAGGTCTCCCCAGGGTTTGGAAACCCGGAGGCCTAGTTTGGAGGCTTTCGCCATGAACTGAAGCTCCGCCCACTCGCCGCGGCGTTTGCCATTGCTCATCATCTTGTTGGAATTCATAGGGTGAAACCCAATAAAAAACGCGGCCGGTGAAGGCCGCGTCTCTTTCTTTTTCAGATTTTAGCTTTCGGATTCTGGAAACTATCTCATCAGTCCCAAGACCGCGTTATGCCAGCAAAGCGAGGAACCCCAATCCGCCAATCAAAGCGGCAGATGTACTTCACTTTTTGCTGAACTGGGAGAATCGAGCGGATGAGAAAGCTTCTACTTCTATTATATCAACCTGAAATAGGTAAAAGTGCCATGTTTACTGACTTTATTTTTCGTTTAGATGCAAGGAGTTAAGCCTGGCCGGGTGGGTTTTGCCTATTGACAAGATTTCGGGGGATAGGCGTTTGTCGCGTTTTGCCATGCACCCGCTGCTAAGGTCTGGAACATCCCGCTCGACTTGACCTGTGATATTGCATGCAATATCATTACAATTGTGGCTTCGTTCGTTGCCGACACCGACGTGATGGTTGCGGCGTTGCGCAGTGACCGGGGCGCTTCTCGCCAGCTTTTGCTGGCCGCCTTGAACCGGCAATTTGAACTGCTGCTGTCGGTCCCACTGATCCTCGAGTATGAAGCGGTTCTTACGCGGCCGGAACATCTGGCAGCTTGTGGGCTGAGCGCTGCCGACGTCGGGCATGTTCTCGATGACCTGGCAGCGGTTGCGAGGCCGGTTCGCCTTGTCTTCCGCTGGCGGCCAACGCTGTCCGATCCGGATGACGACATGGTTTTAGAGACGGCAATCAACGGCCGCGCCAGCGCAATTGTAACTTTCAATCGGCGCGATTTTGTTTCGGGAACAATCGGCTTTCGGTGCGCAGTGATTTCGCCGGCAACGGCGCTGCAACATATCAGGAGTTCAAAACCATGAGACGAAGTAATTTCGCATTGCGGCTGCAGCCCTCCCTACTCGAGGAGTTGCGCAAGGCCGCCGAAGCGGAGGGCGTAGCTCTCAACCAGCTCATTAACGTCGCGGTGGCGGAAAAGGTTTCTGCCTTGCGCACCGCAGATTATTTTCGAGAAAGAGGGCGCCGCGCCGATCGAACCGAGACCCTGCGGATTCTCGACCGCGCGGGAAAAGGAAATCCCCCGATGAAAGGCGACGAGCTGCCGGCCGAGTGGCAGAAGAAGGCAGGCCGGCAAACTATTGAGGGGAGAGATTCAGTCAGCAAGCGGAGACAAAACAAGAAGACCGCTGCTAAGTAGCAATGGGAACTGGCTCGGCCTTTCATTCTCGACCGAACTGCCCCAGCCTTCGCAAAGGCGCGATTGTCCCCGCCACCCGCCCAGCCTGGGCTTGACTCTGGTTACCAACAACACGCGAGAGTTTGGGCGGGTCTCCAGGTTGGTGATTGAAAATTGGACGCTTTAGCGTGCTAGCGAAGTGGGTTACTTCCCGTCCTGTCCCCGGATTCCCGACGATTTTGTTAACGTCCCGGCCGCCGCTCGACGAACATCCACACCCGAGCGGGGAGCTTGGTCGGAGCACTCTCAAGAGTAAAACGAACGCGATTGTCCGGGCCACGCGCCAACGCTACCGCGGATTCTGAGCACTCGCCACAATGGGCGGATTTAAGCGGTAGAGATCACCATCGTATTCAACGGAGTAAATGGTGCCGTCAGGAGCAATGGCAGGAGTGCCGGAGCCGTAATTCCAATCCAGCCTTCGTTGATCCGTATCGAGGGCGCAAAGGCCGGGCGTGCTGAGATAGATAATCCCGTTAGGTCCGGCCAGGACATTGGCGATGCCCGGAATTCCGCGGAAGGTCCACTTTTCGCTACCGTCCGGATTGAGAGCGAGAAGGAGACCGCCCATGTTGTCGTTATCCGGCAGGTAGATGGTCCCATCTTCGCCGATGGAAGGAGAAACGGACGCCGCAGAACGCCTGCGGCGCGACCACTGCGGCTCTCCATCGAAACTGAAAGCGATTATGTTTTCCCCATAGGTGTAGATCGCGCCTTGCCCCAACAAAACTCTGGCGACGGGCCGGTCGGTTGGGGCAGACCATCTTTCCCTCCCGCTCGAATCGATCGCGTGGAGTATGCCCTCGTGAGTGAAATAAATCATCCCGTCGGTGCCGACAACCGGTGCGGGTAACAACTGTGGCCACATCTCCACCTGATCACGCATCGAGCACATGTGCCCGGATGGTTTTGTCAGTTGCCAGCTCAGCTTGCCCTCCGCTGAAACGGCATTCAGGACCACACTGAATGCGTTCTCTTGGGTGATCGCGTAGATGGTTCCATCGGATGCACGCGCAGGTCCCGCGCAAATGGTTGCGCTGCCCGCGGCAAATTTCGTCGACCAGCGGATTTGGCCAGTGGTCGCCTCCAGCGTGTACAGAGTGTTATCGGTGCCGACGACGATGACCGTGTCTTGTCCGATGGCCGGTTCTGCGCTGATCACTCCCGAAAATGACCATTTGACGTGACCGGAGGAATCGATCGCGTGGAGACGGCTCTCTTTCCGTGCAACTACGTAGGCTGTGCCGTCGGGGCCAACCAAAGGAGGTGCGAGCATGGCAAGAACCTTTGGCTCGTCGCGTGGTAAAACAATGCGCCAGCGTACGTTGGCTGCGAGTTTCTGTTGCTCAAGCTCATCTTTCGAGTTCTGGACAAGCTGTTCCTGAGACTTGACTTGTTGGCTGCGCGCGTCAAGCGCAAAAGAAACCGTTGCCCCAACGGCAGCGCTCAGAAAAACGGGAGCAATCAGCGGGAACCGACGATGCCAGGAGACTGGAACATGTGTACCATTTTCCGCGGCCAACCGTTCTGCGGCCAATCGTAAATAAGGTAATGCCCCGGCCCATGTTAAGACGACAATGGCTTCATAGGGATGGAAGAGTTTGCTGGCGATAGAACCCCCATAAGTGACATAGGCTAGCGCGACCAATCTGCTGCCAAGCATGAGGCCGAAGATGCCAATTCCGAAGGCCAATACGAAGTATGCGACGCCCAACAGGAGCAGCGCCGCAAAAGCCCGCAAAAACAGATCGCTCCACGATCGGCCCTTGAGGTTCCAAAAGATGAAGGAAGCGGGTAATGCAATGAAGACCGCCAGCGGGACCAACGGCTCAATCCCGGCATAGATGCCTTGCGCCGGTGCGGACAATCTTTCTCCGACAAACGAGAGACTGCCCCAGATGATGGAAGCCGCCGCGACGAAACGCAGGCATGATCCCTGTCGCTGTTGATCATGGACCTCATAGAAACGCAGGAGCGCAAGAAAAACGATTACGGCCCAAATACTTATTTCGCTTATAGAACCGACATAGGCGACTTGAGCGGGTATGCCGATCGGCGAAGGGCTGAGCTTGGACCAAGTTTCTTTTGGAATCGCCCGGACAAACAACAACGCGGTGATTTCCAGGCCGTAGTAGCCAAGGAAAACAAACCCTATGGTAGCCCACATACTAATGCGCGGGATTTGCCATACGAGTGCAACAAAGATAAGGGTAGCAACCACCTCAGGCAACGATGGGAGATGCCCTGCAGTGAGGCAGAACAGGCAAGCCAGCCAGAAGAACTGGCTCCGGAGCAGGCCGGTATTAACGCGCATGAGCGCCATAGTAGTGAGGTATCAAGTAAATCGTTGAGGGTCAACTTACTTGGGTCATGGGCGCTGCGGGTCATGGTGCTCCTTTTGGTAGGAAAGCAGTGTATCGATGGGAGGTGCTTGGCTCAACCGCGTGTTGAGAACAGATAGCGCTCAAACCTTCGGTCAGCGGCCAATGAGTGTGAGGGCGATATTTCGCGAGCGGCAGTTCGTCGAATAGAGACAGCTAATGCGTAATGGTGATGCGGGGTGCTACGTTGCTTATTTGCTCGCGGTTTGCGGGGCGGGCATGGCTTTTAATTCCTTGCCTAGGAAAGCTCGCGGGAAGAGCATGGCGTTGAACTCCGCTCCGACCAGGACGACAAGCGAGATCAGGTACATCCAAATCAGCAAGGCGATGGCTACGCCGAGGGAGCCGTAGATGATGCTGTAATCCGCGTAGTTCTGCAGATACCATCCGAATAGTGCCGTGGACAGGAACCACAGAACCGTGGCCAGCGTGGCGCCCGGCAAAACGCTATGCCAGGGCTGAGTGCGCGGCACGGCGTTGTGGTAGATGAGCGCGATCACGGCGATGCTGGTGAGCGTGGCGATGAGCCAGCGAATTGCGGTCCACATCAGGAGAACGTAGAGTCCGAATTCCTGATTCAGGTGGAAGAGAATGTTTCGTTCGATGCGGCTTCCGGAAGCTACCAGGATGGTGGCAAAGGTCAGCGGAGCTCCGGCAAGAATGACCAGGGCGAAGGCGATCATCCGCTCTTTCACCAGGCCCCAGATTTTCGGCAGCTCGTAGCAACGGCGAAAACCTTCCATCCAGGAAATCATGACTCCCGAGGCTGTCCACAGGGTGATGAGAGACGCGCTGATCAGGAGGCCGACGGAGCGCGGTCCACTGCCCTTGAGATAAGACAAAGCGGTGCCGCTGCCGGCAGGAAGGATTCTGTCGAGGGCGTAGGTAATCTCGCGCAGGTAGGCGGCGGTTTTGCGGGAGTTGGCCAGCACCGATCCGACGACCAGCAGCGCAGGGAAGAAAGTAAGAATTGACGAGTAGGCAGACGCTTTCGCGATGGCGAACGCGTCATGCTGAAACGCGCGCCAGAAGGCAAGCCGCAGCAAGCGTAAAAAGCGAAGAACCACCGGTCCCAGAGTAGAGGGCGGAGGCACGGCGTGCAACTGGGAAGTGAGATCCCGTTCCCGATTTTGCAATTGTTGTGGGCTAGCTGCCATAGGGGATGAGGAACAAAAAAGAAGGGGCGGCTTGGATAAAACACCGCCCCATCTGGTTTTGCTGTTACTCGGCCGTCAGTTCCTCGGTCTCGCCTTCGTGCCGCATCAGCTCGAGCGCTCGCTCGGCTTCCTCGTACGCTTGCGAAACTTCTTCCTGCACCTTCGCGGCCGCTTCTTCCATTTCTGGCGAGAGGCGAACGTTGCGGTAATACTCCATGCCGGTGCCCGCAGGAATGAGGCGTCCGACGATGACGTTCTCCTTCAGGCCGCGCAGGTGATCTACGGCGCCTTGTATCGATGCCTCGGTGAGGACGCGGGTTGTCTCCTGGAACGAAGCCGCGGAGATGAACGAGTCGGTCGAGAGCGAGGCTTTGGTGATGCCCAAGAGCAGCGGCCGGCCTGTGGCTGGACGTCCGCCCTGCGAAATCACGCGTTCGTTCTCTTCCGCGAAGCGGAATTTGTCGACTTGCTGTTCCAGCAGGAATTGAGTGTCGCCGACATCTTCCACCTTGCGCCAACGCATCATCTGGCGAACGATGACTTCGATGTGCTTGTCGCTGATGTTCACGCCCTGCAGACGATAGACTTCCTGGATTTCGTTGACCAGGTACGACTGCAGTTCCTTTTCGCCGAGCACCGCCAGGATGTCGTGCGGGTTGAGCGGGCCATCCATCAGCGGTTCGCCAGCTTTCACGCGCTCGCCTTCCTGCACGTTGATGTGAACGCCGCGCGGAACCGAGTATTCCTTTTCGGTGCCGTTGTCGGCGATCACGTACATCTTGCGCTGACCCTTGGAGACTTCACCGAATTTGACCGTGCCATCGATTTCGCTGATGACTGCGGTTTCATGCGGCTTGCGGGCTTCGAACAACTCGACCACGCGGGGCAGACCACCGGTGATGTCTTTCGTCTTGGTAGTCTCGCGCGGGATCTTGGCCAGCACGTCGCCCGGGAAGGCAGTGTCGCCGTCCTGGACCATTAAGTGAGCGCGGGAGGGCATAAGGTAACGCTTGCTGGTCTTGCCCTTGATTACGATTGCAGGCTGGCGCTTCTCGTCGGGCGAATCGGCCACAACGTGACGCGACAATCCGGTGACCTCGTCCACTTCTTCGTGGAGCGTGACGCCTTCCTGCAGGTCTTTGAACTGGATGGTTCCACCGATCTCGGTCAGGACCGAGAAGGTGTACGGATCCCACTCGACCATGACTTTGCCGAGTTGAACTGGATCGCCTTCGTTGACCTTGACCTTTGCGCCGTAAACGACGGCGTAGCGCTCGCGCTCGCGGCCCTTGTCGTCGACCACCGCGATCGAGCCCTGACGATTCATGACGACTAAATCGCCTGACTTGGCTTTGACGGTTTGGAGGCCGACGAAGCGAACGGTGCCGGTGGTCTTGGCTTCCAATCGCGATTGCTCGGAAACTCGCGATGCCGTACCGCCGATGTGGAAGGTACGCATGGTGAGCTGGGTTCCGGGTTCGCCGATGGACTGGGCTGCGATGACTCCGGTAGCTTCGCCGAGTTCGACGAGGCGGCCCGAGGCCAGGTTGCGACCGTAGCACATCACGCAGACACCACGCTTGGATTCGCAGGTGAGCACGGAACGGATTTTCACCCGCTCTATGCCAGCGGCTTGAACCGTGCCTGCAAGTTCTTCCGTGATTTCCTGGTTGATGTCGACGACCACGTTGCCGTCGTAGTCTTTCAGTTTTTCGAGCGACACGCGGCCGACAATGCGGTCGCGCAGGGGTTCGATGACTTCGCCGGCTTCGACGATACCCGCCACGTAGATGCCGTCGACCGTGCCGCAATCGTATTCGCTGATGATTACGTCTTGCGCCACATCGACGAGACGACGAGTCAGGTAGCCTGAATCGGCTGTCTTAAGAGCCGTGTCAGCCAGACCTTTACGCGCGCCGTGCGTCGATATGAAGTACTCCAACACGGTCAATCCTTCGCGGAAGTTGGCCGTGATCGGAGACTCGATGATTTCACCGGATGGTTTGGCCATCAATCCACGCATGCCGGAGAGCTGGCGGATCTGCTGTTTCGATCCGCGGGCGCCGGAGTCGGCCATGACGTAAATCGGATTGATGAAACCTTCTTTGTCGCGCTGCTGCATCTGGCCGAACATTTCGTCCGCGACTCTCTCGGTGATGCCGGACCAGATTTCAATGACCTTGTTGTAACGTTCGCCGTTAGTGATGGCGCCGTCGAGATATTGCTGCTGCACTTGCACGGCCTGCTTTTCTCCGTCTTTTACCAGGCTCTTTTTGTTATCCGGGATGACCATGTCGTCGATGCCGATGGACAACCCGGCGCGAGTAGCAAAGCGGAAGCCCAGGTCTTTGACCTCGTCGAGCATCTTTACTGTTACTTCGAGGCCGAAGCGGAGATAGCCGTAGCTCACCAACTGACCGATGCCCTTCTTCTTCAGCAAGCCATTGATGAATGGCATGCCTTCGGGCAAGTGGTCGTTCAAAATAGCGCGACCCACGGTCGTGTTCAGGAAGCTGCGCTCGTACTGCACAGGTTCGGTGTGCGTAATTTCCTGATCGTCGTAAGTTGCGGTCAGATCGATTACTTCGCCGGTATAGCGCAGACGAATCGGAGTCAGGGTTTCAACTTCGCCGGATTCGAGCGCCATCAAGACTTCTTCGATGTTGGCGAAGGCGCGTCCTTCCCCTTGGCGCCGGGCTTGGCTTTGGTCAGGTAATAAAGACCGAGCACCATATCCTGCGTGGGAACCGTGATCGGATGGCCCGAAGCAGGCGAAAGAATGTTGTGCGAAGACAGCATCAGCACGCTGGCTTCGACTTGTACTTCGGGAGACAGCGGAATGTGTACCGCCATCTGATCGCCGTCGAAGTCAGCGTTGAACGCAGTGCAGACCAGCGGGTGAATCTTGATGGCCTTGCCCTCTACCAGCACTGGCTCGAATGCTTGAATACCGAGTCGGTGAAGCGTTGGGGCTCGGTTCAAGAGCACCGGATGGTCTTTAATGACCTCTTCGAGAATGTCCCAAACAATCGGTTCCTGCTGCTCCACCATTTCCTTGGCTTGCTTGATGGTGGTGCAATGTCCGGTCTGTTCGAGGCGGTGATAGATGAACGGCTTGAAAAGTTCGAGCGCCATCTTTTTGGGCAGACCGCACTGGTGCAGCTTGAGTTCCGGCCCAACCACGATGACGGAACGTCCCGAGTAGTCAACGCGCTTGCCCAGCAGGTTCTGGCGGAAGCGGCCCTGCTTGCCCTTCAATGTGTCAGAGAGCGACTTCAGCGGGCGGTTGTTGGCGCCACGCAGAACGCGTCCTCGGCGTCCGTTGTCGAACAGGGCGTCGACAGCTTCCTGCAACATGCGCTTTTCGTTGCGCACGATGACTTCGGGCGCGTGCAGGTCCATCAGCTTCTTCAACCGGTTGTTGCGGTTGATGACGCGGCGATACAGGTCGTTGAGATCGGATGTGGCGAAGCGGCCACCGTCCAATGGAACCAGCGGACGAAGCTCCGGTGGAATGACTGGAATCACGTCCAGAATCATCCAGAAGGGCTTGTTGCCGCTCTTGCGGAAGGCCTCGACAACTTTCAGCCGCTTGGCATACTTGAGGCGCTTCTGCAGCGAGTTCTCATGCTTCATCTTCTCGCGCAGTTCGGTGGACAGTCCTTCAATGTCCACGCGCTTGAGAAGTTCCTTGATTGCCTCTGCGCCCATCATGGCTTTGAAGCCAGTGGGCCGGAACTGCTGATCGAGTTCGCGGTACTTGGTTTCGTCCTTGATGACTTCGTGATCTTTTACCGGAGCTTCGCCGGGTTCGACCACCACGTAAGCTTCGAAATAGAGCACGGACTCGAGATCGCGCAGAGAGATATCGAGGAGGTGGCCAATACGGCTGGGCAGTCCTTTGAAGAACCATACGTGCGAGCAGGGCGATGCCAGTTCGATGTGTCCCAGACGCTCGCGGCGAACTTTGGACAATGTGACTTCGACACCGCACTTGTCGCAAATGACGCCGCGGTGCTTCATGCGCTTGTACTTGCCGCAGAGACACTCCCAGTCGGTTACCGGCCCGAAGATGCGCGCAAACAGGCCGTCACGCTCCGGCTTAAAGGTGCGATAGTTGATGGTCTCCGGTTTAGTGACTTCGCCGTGCGACCAGCTCCGGATCTTTTCCGGAGAAGCGAGGCTGATGCGAATGGCATCGAAATCGGCGATAGGGTTTGCCAGATCAAAGGGGCTCGAACGAAACAAGGTAATCCTCGGCTTCCTGCGGAAGTACGCCCCCCGCGGGCGGCTCTCGAAAACAACTTTTTGTACCCGTCTGTTCAGAGCTCAACAACAGGTTCGGTTCCCACAATCTTTGAAAGGTCTGCACCGTAGAGACGTAGCTCGCTACGTCTCTACAGGAGTGTTTAATCTGCTGCGGCCAAGACCGGCTTCTTTTCCGTGGCCTTGATCAATTCCACATCCAGGCACAGCGATTGCAATTCGCGAATCAGTACGTTGAACGACTCCGGCACGCCCGGCTCCATGGCAGCTTCACCCTTGACGATGGCTTCGTAAATCTTGGTGCGGCCATAAACATCGTCAGACTTCGCGGTGAGCAGT
>CAVOKS010000020.1:0-982796 GCA_963696565.1 uncultured Acidobacteriota bacterium
TGCACCTTACACGCTTTTTCATCGCGCAATTTCGGTTGCCTGTTGTTTTAATCGCCAGCCCCATGCCAAGTCCATTAGTCTGCGCAGCCCCAGGCCGATGCTCTCGGCGCCTGGTTCTCCATCACCTTTTCTTGCCAGATAGCCTCCCAACCTGGCGACGAGTCTTATTGGCTTCGGCCAAGGTGAGCCGCTTCGCTGCCTGCGGACTGAAGTTTTTTTTACTGCCGCCTGCAATACTTCCAGCTCCGGCGGCGAGTACAACACGCTGGCGGGCAGTTGCGGCAAGGCACGGCCCAGTTTGACACTAGCCAGGACCCGCCAGGCTACGATCAAGTCAAAGGCCAGGACGCGCTGCAAATGTTCGGCCGTTTTAAATTCCCGCTGCTCGACGCCACAGCCGTTTTTGAGCGCGCGATGCCACTCTTCGATGCCCCAGCGACGGCAATACCATTGCACTTTCTCCCAAGCTTCCTCCGCCGTCTGTGATGGGCAGATCGGTCAGCAGCATCCAATCAATGGCCTCGACTCCCGCAGGCGGCTGGGGTTCGTGGACCCAAACGGCCCGCAGGGTCAGCGGGCGGCCAGCTCTTCTTACAGCCGACGGCGGGAGCTTCAATGGTGACGTTGGCCCACCGCACTTGCACCTCCGCCGTGCGCGCCGGTTGGCCCTGCCGCCGCGGCAGCTTCAACTGACGAGTCTGGCCGACCGGCTGGCTGGCCATGAAGGCCCACAGTTTTTTATGGCAGTCCAAGCTTGCGGTCGTGTTGGGCACGGATCAGCGCGTGCAGGTTGGCCGGCCCCGTCTGCGCGGCGTCATGCAGTTCGTAGAGATCCCCTTCGCGATCAGTGATCACGACCAGTTTGCGTTTGGGGCATGCGCCGCGCGGCGGCGGCGGCCCGGTGGAACGCGTCGAGCCAGCGCACGCTTTCCTTTTCGTCCACCGACTTGGCGTTGCGGCCGCGCCCCGCCGCGTCCTCTGGCGGCCGCGCCCAACACCGGGCGTCCAGCACGCCCAGGGGCACGCCATCCGGGCGAAACGTCAACAGGGTGTGCAGCCACAGACCGCGGCCCTTTGCCTCGCCCAAGGGGCCCAGGCCGCCGGTCTGCCGCAAGCCGGTGTAATTCAGTGCGGTCGTGTCCTGCGGCAGGAGCACCACCGGTTCGGCCGCCATCCGCGCCTGCGTCGCATGCTGGTGCGCGCCCAACAACCGCTCCAAGCTAATGTCCCGGCTGCGGTGCTCGATCAACCCATACGCGGCCTTGGCTGGCGTCCAAGCGGCAAAACTTCCGTGAAAGCTGGCTTGGGGCTGCTGCCAGCGCGCGGCCAGGATTTTGACGGCACGTTGCTCCCGGCGCTGATCGCCTAAATCCAGTCCCCGCATCTCGTCAGCGCACCAATCCTCCTGGGCCAGACTTTGCTCCAGCGGTTGCGGGGTCAGCGGCGGCGGCACAGCGGTCTGTAACTGCTGCCGGGCGCGTTGCGTCCAGCGGGAACACCCAGACATCCTTCAAGCTCTTCACCACCGTTTTCGGTCCCAGCCGGCCACGTCCCGTGCTGACGCCCACCCGCAACCAGTTGGCGGCGCTAAAACAGCGGCCGCGTGAACCGCGAGCGGTCCACATAGGTCTCGACCAATTGCGGTCGCACCCCATAGCGCGCCTGCCAATCCTCCGGCCAGCCGCGCCAGCGCCAAACTCAACACCTTGGACACCAGATTGGTGCAGTGAACTTCATTGCGAATGAGCAAGCGCGCCAGCCCCACCACTTCGCGCAGGTGGCCCAGCCGCGCCGGCGTGGACCAGCCAATCCATTGGTCGCGCGCCGCCAACGCAAAGGCCGCAGGCCCAAAACCCAGCGCGCCCAGCCAGCCCTGATCGCTCCCGATCAGGTAGCGCAGTTGGGCGCCCACCAGCGGGGCGTCACCGCAGGGATGCTGCGCGATGATCAAATCATTCCAACTGTCCATGCAGCGGATCGGTCTGTCCGCTTAACAAGTGCAGGCGCAAACCCTGAACCTGATCCACCCGGCAGGGCACCGGCTTGAGCGGTGGCAACTGCTGGCCCGAAGCGCGCAACCGATGTCGGGCTTTGCTCCCGACAGGGCGCCAGGCGCAGTACGCCCCGCTTCTGCAGTTTGCGCAACGCCACTTTGGCGCTGGATAAAGCCGGCCGGCCGTCGGGCCCGTACCACGCCAGCAACGCGCAAGTCTCCCGTGCCAGAGGTATTGCCCGTGGGCGCGGGCTGCTGCCCGGACAGTTGCATTGAGATGTTCCACGACTTCCAGCGCGAAACTCGCGCCCGCATACGATAATTGGGTTCTGTCATGCCCATCATCTGCCGGAATCGTGAAAGGTTTGTCTAGCCTAGCAAATAATGCGTGTAAGGTGCAGAGCCCTCTGGCGCTCTTCGTGCGGGCGACACGTTTTGATGATGCGCAAGGGTTTCGCGCGGGCGAAAGCGGCGGAGGGCCGCCGCACTCCAAGACGCTCCGCGCACGCGCGGGCCATTGGCAGTCGCGCCAGCGTCTTGGAGTGCGCCAGCCCCCTGGCGCTTTTCGTGCGGACGATACGTTTCGTTGATGCGTGAGCGTATCGTGCGGGCGAAAGCGGCGGCGGGCCCTGCACCTTACACGCATTATTTGCTGCTAGACAAACCTTTCACGTTCCGGCAGATAATGGGCATGACAGACCCAATTATCGTATGCGGGCGCGAGTTTCGCGCTGAAGTCGTGGAACATCTCAATGCACTGTCCGGGCAGCAGCCCCCACCCACGGGCAATACCTTGGCACGGGAGACTTGCGCGTTGCTGGCGTGGTACGGGCCCGACGGCCGGCCGGCTTTAGCCAGCGCCAAAGTGGCGTTGCGCAAACTGCAGAAGCGGGGCGTACTGCGCCTGCGCCCCGCGGGGACCAAAGCCCAACATCGGTTGCGCGCTTCGGGCCAGCCGTTGCCACCGCTCAAGCCGGTGCCCTGCCGGGTGGATCAGGTTCAGGGTTTGCGCCTGCACTTGTTAAGCGGACAGACCGATCCGCTGCATGGACAGTGGAATGATTTGATCATCGCGCAGCATCCCTGCGGTGACGCCCCGCTGGTGGGCGCCCAACTGCGCTACCTGATCGGGAGCGATCAGGGCTGGCTGGGCGCGCTGGGTTTTGGGCCTGCGGCCTTTGCGTTGGCGGCGCGCGACCAATGGATTGGCTGGTCCACGCCGGCGCGGCTGGGGCACCTGCGCGAAGTGGTGGGGCTGGCGCGCTTGCTCATCCGCCATGAAGTTCACTGCACCAATCTGGCGTCCAAGGTGTTAAGTTTGGCGCTGGCGCGACTGCCGGAGGATTGGCAGGCGCGCTATGGGGTGCGACCCCAATTGGTGGAAACCTATGTGGACCGCTCGCGGTTTAGCGGCCGCTGTTTTAGCGCCGCCAACTGGTTGCGGGTGGGCGTCAGCACGGGACGTGGCCGGCTGGGACCGAAAACGGTGGTGAAGAGCTTGAAGGATGTCTGGGTGTTCCCGCTGGCGCAACGCGCTCGGCAGCAGTTACAGACCGCTGTGCCGCCGCCGCTGACCCCGCAACCGCTGGAGCAAAGTCTGGCCCAGGAGGATTGGTGCGCTTACGAGATGCGGGGACTGGATTTGGGCGATCAGCGCCGGGAGCAACGTGCCGTCAAAATCCTGGCCGCGCGCTGGCAGCAGCCCCAAGCCAGCTTTTACGGAAGTTTTGCCGCTTGGGCGCCAGCCAAGGCCGCGTATGGGTTGATCGAGCACCGCAGCCGGGACATTAGCTTGGAGCGGTTGTGTAACGCTGCGAAGTTTTTCGTGGAGGCAGACACGCGCCGGTGACGAATTGGTCTGTGGAAGGAGAAGCGGGGGCACGGAAAGATTCTGAGATTGCGTTGGCACGCTGTTCTGGGTTTTTTGAGGGATCCAGATTCGAGCCGACATGTTCCGAGGGGAACGTCCCGCTTGTCCCCGCTCCTGCCCTGGTCGTGTGCATCGACACGGCCATTATTTTCGTTATGCCCAGCCGTCGGGGAGTGCGACTTTTCCGGTGCAACGTTTTCTTTGCCCGGAGTGTGGTTTGACGATTTCGGTATTGCCCGGCGACCGGTTGCCTTACCGCGCCGTGGCGGGGCCGCGGCTGGAGGCCCACTTTAATGAACAGGCGGAGGCCGGGACGGGCCCCGATCCTCCGCCTGACGAGCTCGAAGCAGGGTGTCTGCGCCGAGCCTGGACTCGCTTGCAGACCAGAGTCGTTCAGTTACAAGAAGCCTTTGGTCTGTTGCTCGCCAGCCTCCCGGACTCGGCCGGCGCTTTGTGGAAGCAGATGCGTCTGGCCAAAGGGACGCTGCAAGGCATCCTCCACTATTTGGCCCAAACACACAAGCGCTCGCTGCTGGGAGATTATCGTTGTCTGCGAGCGCCGCCGGGTTGAAAAAAGCGCGTTGTTCTGTGGCCGCCGGTCGTTCGGGTGGGGCGGCGGCAATCCCACACAAGGGTTTGTTTTTACCGGACCGGCAGGCGGGTTAGGGTGGCCGTGCATGAACACAAATGCTTCTACCAGTCGGGCTGAGGCGATCGCCTTGGCGCGGTTTGCCTTCATCAGCAAAATTCAGGAACTGTTACGCACGCCGGTGCCGCTCCAAGCGGCCCTGGACACGGTGGCCTCGTCGGCGGTGCTGGAACGGGACGGCCAGTCCCGGCCAGTGCCGCGGCGGACGCTGGAGGATTGGTGGTACGCTTATCAGCGCGGCGGCTTTGCCGCGCTGCATCCCAAGGCGCGCTCCGATCGCGGCGTGCCGCGGGTACTGACCCCTGACCAGGAACGCCACATTCTGGAGCAGGTCAAGGCGCATCCGGCCATTCCCGTCAAGGTGCTCTACCGGCAGTGGAAAGAGGCCGATCCGAAATTGCCGGCCGTGAGCGCCGTGTATCGGGCCTTGCAGCGCCAGGCGCTGGATCAACGCTCGCGCCGCTATCTGGTGCGGCAGGCGTTGAGCGGTCCCACCAAGGCGTTTGAGGCCCCTTGGGTCAATGAACTGTGGATGACGGATTTTTCCCCGGGACCGTTCCTGCAAGTGCCCGGCCAGAAAGGGACGCTGGCCACCCACTTGTGCGCAATCATTGACGACCATTCGCGCGTCGTGCCGCACGCGGCGTATTATTTGGCGGCCGATACGCACAGCTTTCATCAGAGTCTCAAGCAGGCCCTGCTCCGCCGGGGCCTGCCGCGCAAGCTCTACACCGATCAGGGTGGGCCCTTCACCAACGACCATACCCGCGTCATCTGCGCCAACTTGGGCATCCGGCTCCTCCACGCCAAGCCGTATCACGCCTGGTCAAAAGGAAAAATTGAAAGATGGTTTTTGACGGTCCAGTCCGATTTTGAAGCCGGTCTGCGGCTGCCGGGCCAGGCGCCGGCCAGTCTGGAGGAACTCAACGCGCGCCTGGCCGACTGGCTGCAAACGGTGTATCACGTGCGCCGGCATGAGGGCATCGGCATGAGTCCCAACGAACGCTTCGCCCAGGGCAGCCGGCAGGTGCGCCCGTTGGACCCGCACCTGGATTTGGACCGGCTCTTCTACGCGCAACTCTTCCGCCTCGTGCGCAAGGACGGCACCGTGCGCCTGGACAACCAACTCTACGAAGTGGATCTGGCCCTGCGCGGCATGGAGGTGCGCCTGCGCTTTGATCCGTGGACGTTCGCGCGCGTGGAAGTGGACTGCCGCGGCCAAAGCTTCGGCCTGGCCCGCCGTGTGAATCGGCAACTCAACAGTCAATTGAACTTCGGAGGAGCGCTGTATGAAAAATGAAACCGACCTTCAACATCTGGCCCACCAGTGGGGTGCCGGCAGCGTGCCTTTCGCGTCTTTGAACGACCAGGACTGGCTGGAGACGCCCGCTGCGGCCAAAGCCGTTGGCCACCTGACGCAAACCGCCACGCTGCGTTCGGTCCTGCTCCTGGCCGGCCCCAATGGCGTCGGCAAAAGTGCCCTGGCTGGCCGCTGGATGCGTTCCTTGGATGAACGGCTGTTCCACCCGGTGTGCCTGACCCAGGCCACCCTGAGCGGCAGCGGCATCCTCGGCAGCCTGGCGGTCAAGCTGGGCAAACCCGCTTCCTTCCGCCGGGAACGCAACCTCCAACTGATCGAGGAAGCCTTGGCCGAACTGGAACGGCGCATTCTGGTCGTCGTGCTCGATGAGGCGCAGAACTACACCCACAGCACGCTGGAAGAAGTGCGCCTGCTGTTGGGCTTGAACCTGCCGCACGCGCCGGCCTTTGCGCTGGTGTTGATCGGCGACGAATACCTCTTGAGCGGTTTGAAACTGCGCAACCACCGGGCGCTGTATTCGCGGCTGGCCTGCCAGGTCGTCCCAAGACTGAGTCAGGAGACTCTGGCGGAGATGGTCGGGACGACACGCTCGCGGGTCAGTTTCTTCATGAACCGCTTCAGGAAGATGGGCTTTATCAACTACCGCCATGGGAATCATCTACAGGTTAACAGTTCGCTGCTAAACGTTCTTCTTCGTGATGACGACGGAATAGCCGCGACTCCGAGCGCCAACAGAGCTTCGCAACCTCCGCGGGAGCCCGGTGAGCCCCCTGACAAAGATCGTGCCCGGAGGCCACTCCTCCCCGCCCTTCCACTACGTCGCAGGTAAACGCGAGGCAGCCCAAAATATCTGTACCAGGCCATTACACTCAAGACTCCCGGCTGGGACTCAAATAAGTGTAATGGCGATTTTTCACCAACGATCTAGCCATCGATTCCCGTACCGAATCATGCCCTCCCCGCAAACTCCCGGTTCTCCGTGGACACTTTCACCTTTTCGCCCTCCTTGATGAAAAGGGGAACGCGGATTTCCATGCCGGTCTCCAGCTTAGCGGTCTTGGTCCCGCCGCCCGAAGAGTCGCCCCGAATCGCGGGTTCGGTGTAGGCAACATCCAGTTCAACGAATATTGGCAGCTCTAAACCGATCGGATTGCCGTTGAACTTGCGCAGCTCAATCAATGCGCCTTCTACCAGGAAGTCCAATGCGTCCCCGACCATCTGACCGTTAAGGGTGACGGTCTCGTAGCTTTCCTGGTCCAGAAAATGAGAACCATTCCCATCGCTATAGAGATAGGAAGCCGGTACCGACTGCAGGTCCGGCTCCTTGAATTTGTCGCTTGCCTTGAATGTCTTCTCAAAGACCGCGTTCGTGAGGAGGTTACGCATCTTGAGGCGCACCAGGGTCTGGCCGCCACGAGCGGTAGGCGTGTTTACGTCTGCTTCCAGGCAGCAGAAAGGAGTATTCTCAAGCTCAAACAACGTCTTACGTTTGACATTAATTGCATCAATTAGCGCGGCCATGAAGTCCTTTAAACAGTTCGGGACCGAAAGCCACATGCAATCCCGATCCCAATTTCCTATCCAGTATAGAGTGAAGTGCTCCTCGGATGAGAAGGCTTTAGCAGTTGTCCAGTGGTCTTGAGTGTAACCGCGACTTATCGTCAATTATCGTATGGACGCTCGGTGCTGCTGTCCGACTCTGTGTACTCGCCGTTTGCGTACTCGAATGTCACGGACGTTATTTCAGCTCCGGCTTGCCCTGCAAAAATCAACTCCACATCACAGTAGCCGTTCGTCCGTTTTGATAGCACCTCAAATGCGTCTGCTCTTCCGGTGAAGACTACGTTGTAGTCATCCCCGTTTTTCGACAGCAACCAGAACTGGGTTATGTGTGCGCCCCAGAAACAAACGGGTTTGGCTCCTACTACCAGCCCGGATGAACGACCACGACTGAGTTCGATCCAAGAGCCTACGAACCACGACACAGGGATCTCATCAACTTTTATGCCCTCGTTTTCTGCACAATCACGAAGCATCTCGGCAGACAGCTTTGAGGTCTCAAGCGCCTTCAAAGCTGCAGAAGGAAGGACGACGGGGTGCTCGAACTCTTCTCCCGCTGAAAAAATCGTTTGCTGTTTAGACGCATCATGCGGTTCGGACTGCGCTACGCAGAGACTAAGAGCAAGGAGCGGGATGATTTTGAGGATAAAACGAATACCTTTGAAGCAGATCTTCCTCATAGCGTGAATTGCACCACCAGACAAGAACAGGCGCAAGTGACCTTAGTTTCAGCGTATCTGTGGAGCGCAAACGCTCGTTCCCACAGTGCTGGCTCACAACTGTTCAAAGCAGGCCATTACACTCAAAGCCTCTGTCGCGTGGTCGGGGCGTTTGTCGATAGCAGACTCTGTGCTTGGGAGGTCGCGGGGTACGCTCATGGGCGATTGCGAGAGCCCCGCAGTACATCGACTGAATTCAGTGCACTCTTAATTATGGGCGTGCGGACTCTGCGCCGGATTTGCTTTGGGCGCGAGTGGAGCCTTGATCACCTTGATTTCGAACGCGACCGGCAACTGTTTCGGAGGGAAGCAGGCAGCCTTATCGCAGGCTTGATATCTCAATCGTCCGCGAATCTCGTACTTGCCCGGCAGCATGCTGGACAGTGGCCGCACTTGCACTGACAGGTCGAATTCTCCGCTGTAAACGCTGATCTTTTCATCGGGAGCAAAGGCAAAGCTCATTTGCTCGCCCGCCGGATAGATGATTTTCCCCACCACGATATCGGTAGGCACATCGAGTTTCAGGGTAGTGGGAATCAGATAGTCGGCCGCCGGCGTGTTGGAGTTGATGTGGAAGCCGGACCCAACCTGGAATCGCAGCGCCACGTTCGTAGCCTTACCGCGAATCACCGTGGTAATCGGCGGGGTGGTCAGCGTAACCGAAGGCGCTTTTCTGCCCGGTTCATCCTGCGCGATGAGCACAGCCGTGGACAGCAAGAAAAGAAGCGCGATTTTTGCGGTGGGCTTCAATGTTTATTTCTGCGTCTGCGCAACGGCGCCCGGGCCAAGAATTTTCTTGATGGCATCTTCGATTTCTCCCCGGCCTTTTAGTCCGAACACCTTGTCGACGACTTTTCCGTCACGATCGATGAAAAACGTCTCGGGCAGGAACTGCACTCCACCGTAAGCGTCGCCCACGGTGTCTTTACCAATGAGAATGGGATAATTCACCTTCATGCTTTCGGCGAATTCCGCAATGTCCTTGGTACTCGCATCATCCATCGCGACCCCCAGAAACTGCAGCCCCGTCGGTCCATACTCCTTCTGAAAATCAACAAACCAGGGCATCTCAATCTTGCACGGCCCGCACCAAGTTGCCCAGAAGTTGAGGACGACGGGTTTGCCACGATAGTCGGAGAGGCGGATGGTTTTGCCGTCGAGGGATTGCAGGGCGAAGTCGGGAGCGACCCCGCTTTTCATTTGAGCATTGCCAACGGTCGCTGCCTGCGAGGAGCGGCGAGCCCGGTTGAAACCGAACACGAGCATGAGAGCAACCACCATCGCCACAACGATGATGACCACCGGATCACGTTTCACGGAAAACTCCAATCACAACGCAAATCGATTCAGGAACGACAAGTAATTCGAGATGATGGTAAAGCGTCCTAATACTAACAATACGCCCAGTGCGATCAACAGTGTGCCGCTGGCTACTTCAATGGCATGCATGTGGACGCGGAAGCGGCTGTAAAACTTGAGAAAGCGCTCGAGCAAGAGCGCAGTCAGCAAGAATGGCACGGCGAGTCCCAACGAATAGATGGCGAGCAGCGCGATGCCTTTTGTGATCGAGTCCTGGGCGGCGGCGAAAGTGAGAATGACGGTCAGGACCGGTCCCACGCATGGGGTCCAGCCGAAGGCGAACGCGAAACCAATCACAAACGCGCCCCACGCGGTGCTGCTGCCTTTCACGCTGTGCAGACGAGCATCGGTGTAGAGGGCTTTGATCTTGAATACTCCGGTCAGGTGCAGACCGAACAGAATAATGACTACGCCGGCGATCTGGGCCAGGGTCGAGCGGTATCGGGACAGCATCTGACTGACCTCGGTCGCGACTGCTCCGAGAGTGATGAAGACCACGCTGAATCCGAGAATGAAGGCGACGGAATTCAGCATGACTTTCCGCAGCAGGTGGGATTCCTGGGTCTTGAGTTGCTCAACGCCCACGCCGGAGATCAGCGACACGTATCCGGGCACGAGTGGCAATACGCATGGCGACAGGAATGACACCAGGCCAGCGAGAAAGGCCGCAATAGGAAGAGGAAGGCTCGTCATTACAGGGCTATTCTACCTGCCGGATGGATTTGCGCCCGCGAATAAATGCGGATTTGATCATGCGTGGTTATTGGACTTGGGCCACGCTAAAAAGTTGCGAGCGATTTATGTAAAGTTTTTGCGCCTCCGCACGGGCGAGGACGCCCGCGCCTACATCGACTTCTTCTTTTTGGTCTTGCCGCCGTCGCCTGAAGATGGGGCGGGGTTCTCCGGTGGTTGGGATTCAGAGGGCACCGTCACCGGAGCCTCGGCGAGGGCTTTGCGAATCAGGCCCTGGGGCACGGTCGCGGTGAGCACGGCGCGATCCTTTTCCGGTCGAATTTTCAAGCTGTCGAAGAATGCTTTGATGTCGGGATCGGGTCCGGGGGTGGAGACTGTGCTTTCGGCGGTGCGAAAAAGATTCAGAAAGGCGTCGATGCGCTCGGCCAGTTGCTTGGCTTCTTCATCGCTGCCGGTGAATGCCTGGGCCTCGAAATGGACGGCTCCCAGATAGCGCACCGAGGCCACGACCGTGGCGGGTTTTTGAAACAGGAACGACAACCCGGTGGGGCTGGTGGAGACGTCTCCACTCGGCTGAATTTTGAAGACGGCCCAGCCCACGCTGGCGAACGGGACTTCTTTGTAATACTGGCGCAGCAACGCGGGTCCGCCGAAGGGCGATGCCAGTTTGCGAGAACGGGCAATGATCCCGCGGATGACGAGCGGATCATCGAGGTTCGATGCGGCAACCGTGTCCACGCCCAGGATAGCGACTCGCACTGTACGGCCCTCGACAGGGATGCTGTAGATGTCGCGAGTTTCGTAATTTTCGACCGAATTTGAAATCTGGCGCAGGTACTCCCGCAGCCGTTCGCCATCGATTTTGCCGACGAAGACTTCTGAGTAACGCGGCTGCGTGCTGTCGGCCTTGGCGCCGGGTAGGCTTGCGGGATAATGAATGGCAAGAGCGGCTTCATCGAGATCGCGCTCGAACTGAAATCCAGTCACCTGGATAAACTTTTCATAATCCGGATCGTGAGGTACAGGCGGGAGTTCGCCGGTGATATTGGCTCGCCGCATCCAGCCCAGGTTGACGTAGACGAAGCCATCCGCGCCGGGAAGCAACCTTGCGGGCTCGGGTGGGGCATGTTTGCGCAGCACGACGGCCAGAGCGACCGCTGCCGCAATCAGCAGAACGGCCAGAAAGATGGGGAGGCGTCGTCGTATTCGCATGTAAGCGCGGCCGCTCCGTTTTACGCCGGAGGGCCGAGGATTCGGCCATGATAGCACTTGGGGGCGGGTGGAAGTGTGTCCGAGCTCGAAGACGGCCCGCGGCGGCTGAAAGATTCGACGTCGGCGACTGGAGTTTTGACGGGGACGGATCGCAGGCTGTGCCTTCTATCGTTTTCAGCGTTTTGCGGCACGAGTAAACTCGTGCCCTTCCCTGTTGGGTGCAGGTTTTAGACTAACGGCATAATCCCGGTAAGAAACGGCAGCGGAGAGGCGCGATAGGGAAGCGAGCCAAACGCGCGATTATTGGGTCGCAAAGAACGCGACCCGTCGCGCGGCTCGCCCAGATCCTTCACTGCGCAAAAAACGCTTGTTCAGGATGACAAGCGAGTTGCAGGGCGAGCCAAACGCGCGATTATTGGGTCGCAAAGAACGCGACCCGTCGCGCGGCTCGCCCAGATCCTTCACTGCGCAAAGAACGCTTGTTCAGGATGACAAGCGAGTTGCAGGGTGCAAAGAATGCTGGTTCGGAATGACAAACAAATTGCTTCCCCCCGAATCTGACGCGATCTGGCTCTCATCCATTATTCTAGTAGCATCCATATGGCCCGACTGAAGACTGGCACGCAAACTTCCTCTACCGCAGTATTGGACGCACCTAACGGCGAACGCGAACGGGTGTTCGATGCATACCGCCGTTGGGGATATCTGGAAGCCGATTTGGATCCTCTCGGCTTTATACGCTCGGTGCCTCACTCGGATCTGCCGGCCGACGGCGAGTTCGCGCAAGAGGCGCGACGCGTTTATTGCGGCACGGTCGGGGCGGAGTTCATGCACATTACCGATCCTGCGCGGCGACGTTGGATTCAGGAGCGGCTGGAAGGCCCACAAGCGAACGTGGATCAGCAAAATGCGCTGGACCTTCTTATTCGGGCCGAGGTGTTCGAGCAGGTGCTGCAACAGCGCTATTTGGGCAACAAGCGTTTTTCGCTGGAAGGCGTCACTGCGCTAATTCCGCTGGTTGACGAAATTATCGAATCGGCCGGGCAGCAGGGTGCAGTCGAACTGGTGATGGGCATGAGCCATCGCGGGCGGCTGAACGTAATTGTGCATGTTGCCAAGCGCGCGCCGGAAGAGGTTTATGCCGGATTTGAAGACGTCGACCCGCGCAGCGTTCTGGGCAGTGGGGACGTGAAATATCACATGGGCGCAACCGGGGAGTACGTGACTCGCAGCGGCGCCAAGGTTCACATTCACCTGGTTTCGAATCCCAGCCATTTGGAGGCGGTCGATCCAGTGACCATTGGGCGCACGCGCGCCAAGCATGATCGTGTGGGCGAAGTGGGGCGAAAGAAATATCTGCCGTTGCTGGTTCACGGCGACGCTGCTTTCGCGGGGCAAGGAATTGTTGCCGAGACTTTGAACTTTGCCGATCTGCCCGGCTATACGGTGGGTGGAACGATACACGTCATCGCCAACAATCTGATCGGCTTCACTACCTTGCCCCGAGAATCGCATTCGTCGCGATTTTCGGCGCAGCTGGCGCGACGTCAGTCTATCCCCATCTTCCATGTGAATGGCGAAGATGTGGATGCGGTGATCCGCGTGGGGCGTATCGCGACTGATTATCGTTACACTTTCGGCACGGATGTGGTGGTGGATTTGATGGGCTATCGGCGGCACGGGCACAGCGAAGTGGATGATCCCACGATCACGCAACCTTTACTTTATAAGGCGATCAAAGAACATCCGCCGCTGTGGGAAATTTATTCCGAAGATATCGGCGTGGAAGACGCGCAGACGCGGTTGCAGGCCATCCGAGCCGAATTCGAAGCTGCGCAGAAACAGGCGAGCTCGCTTACCAAGAAGCCGACGCTCCGCGAGTTGCCAAGCTATTGGGATGATTACACGGGGGGACGATACAAGCCGGAGTATGAAGTTGAAACTGGACTTTCGCCAGAAGAGCTGCGCGAAATCACGGCGCCGTTAACGACTTACCCGGCGGATTTTCACATTCATCCCAAAGTTAAGAAGCTGCTTGAACAACGCGCCGAGATGGGTGCAGGAAAGCGTCCTGTGGATTACGGGATGGCGGAAGCTCTGGCTTTTGGCAGTCTGGTAAAGGCTGGCGTGCCGGTGCGGTTGAGTGGACAGGATAGCCGGCGCGGCACATTCAATCAGCGGCATTCGGTGCTGCTGGATATTGAGAACGAGCAGGAATATATGCCGCTACAGCATATTTCTGAGGGGCAGGCGCGCTGCGAGATTTACAATTCCACGCTTTCTGAGGCTGGCGTGCTGGGGTTTGAATACGGTTACAGCCGGGATTATCCGGAGGCGCTGGTTTTGTGGGAGGCGCAATTCGGCGACTTCGCGAATGTGGCGCAGGCCGTGATTGATCAGTTCATCAGCGCGGGCGAGGATAAATGGAAGTTGCTTTCAGGAGTGGTTTTATTGCTGCCGCACGGCTACGAAGGACAAGGACCTGAGCATTCCAGCGCGCGTATCGAACGTTTTCTGCAGCTCGCGGCACGAGACAATTTTCAGATTTGCCAGCCTTCGAATGCGGCGCAATATTTTCATTTGCTGCGACGACAGGCGCTGCGGAAGTGGCGCAAGCCACTAATCGTCTTCACCCCGAAGAGCATGTTGCGGCATCCGGATGCTTCTTCACCGATCGAGGATTTTGCGCGTCCGCACTTCCTGAATGTATTACCGGATACGGAAATCAGCCGAGCTACGCGGGTGCTGCTTTGCACGGGAAAGATTGGCCACGAGTTACGCGATGAGCGCAAGAAAAGAAAAGACGATTCGACCGCGATTGTCTTTCTGGAGCAAATGTATCCGTTCCCCGAGGCTGAACTGAGCGCGGAACTGGAGCGGCATGCTAGCGCGCGCGACATTGTCTGGGTGCAGGAAGAGCCCGCGAATATGGGTGCGATGCCTTATGTGTTGCCACGCCTGCGCCACATCGCTGGAGAACGCCATGTGCTCTCGGTGAAGCGCTCGGCCAGCGCCAGTCCGTCGACGGGATCAGCTAAGGCGCACGAGATGGAACAGAAGACGCTGCTTTCGTTGGCGTTTTCGACTAAGAGCTAGCTATGCAGGGCGCTCGGTAACGGGTTTGCCGCCCGATCCTGGCAACGGAGTTTTCGAGCCTCCGGCTGCCTCGCTTTTGAGCAGCGCGTCCAGAGTGGCATAGGCGTAAATTGTCGGCGCGTGATTTTGCATAAGGCCGCCCGTGTCCGCTGTGGGGCCGTAATTGCTGTGCAAATCGTGTCCCAACATGCGAAGCATGGCCATCAGTTGTCCGCGATGATGGGAGGTGTGGGCGATGCGCCGAGTCATGACCCACGCGCGAGAACGCTGCACGGAGAAAAAGTTGGTTGCGTCTTCCCACCAGGGCTCGTCCTTCGCTTCCAGTTGCGCTAGCCGTTCGCCGCTGTCCTCTGCGTACTGTTTCATGAACTGCAGCCGAGTTTCCTGTTTGGGCAATGGCGGCGCGTCGACGTCGATTCCAAGCATGGTCCGGAACCACAAGTCCTCGCTTACGCACTGATGCACCATCTGCTCATGAACACTGCGTCCTCGCGGGTCATCGAGGCGGGGACGGACGGGAAGATCGTCGTCGCGGAACTCGCTCCACACGCTGATGACCTTGATTCGTTCGGTGGCATAGGTCTCGACTAAAAAGTCGTATCTCATGGGAAGCTCCTTGCGATTATGTTTTCTGCCAGCATAAGCCGATCTCAAAAATGGTAACCTAGCGTCCCAGTTTTGAATTGCATGGCACGCCGCTCACGAACTAAGCCGCTCCGCATCGCCATCGACACTGGCGGCACGTTTACTGACTGTGTGTGGGTTGAGCGCGGACGCATCCGCATGCTGAAAGTTTTTTCGACGCCTGACGACCCTTCGCGAGCCATCGCGGAAGCGCTGGAAAAGATCGGCATCGGCGATTCGTTGATCCTGCTTCACGGCACTACCGTCGGCACGAACACATTATTACAGCGGAAGGGAGCACGCGTGGCGTTTGTCACGACGGCTGGCTTCGAGGACGTGATCGAGATTGGGCGGCAGGCGCGTCCCAAACTGTACGATTTTTTCTTTGACCGGGTTGACCCGTTGGTGGCGGCTGATCTGCGGTTTGGGGTGGATGAGCGAGTGAGGTGTGACGGGGATGTTCTGCGAGAGCCCTCGCAGGCGGATCTGCTCGACTTGAAAGACGAAGTGCTCGCGAGAAAGCCGGAAGCGATTGCGATCTCGCTGCTGTTTTCGTTCGCCAATCCCAAGAATGAAGCTTCAGTCGCGTCTGGGTTGCGAGACCTGGGCGTGCCGCTTTCGATTTCCCATGAGATTCTGCCTGAGTTTCGCGAATACGAACGCGCGAGTACGGTCGTGGTGAATGCGTATCTGCAGCCGGTGATGCAGCGATATCTGGAAAGCCTTGAAGCTCGTGTGCGGGCGTCGAGCGGAATGCGTCGTGATGGGAGCGCTCGCATTTTTGTGATGCAATCCAGCGGCGGAATTACGGCGCTGAGTTCCGCCGTACGCGAACCTGTGCGAACTGTGCTGTCTGGTCCCGCGGGAGGAGTCGTGGGGGCTTTGACTATGGCGCGCCGCAGCGGATGCGAACGAATTATTTCGTTCGACATGGGCGGCACCTCGACCGACGTTGCGTTGGTGGACCGAGAACTACGCGGTGGCAATCAAGCCGAAATTGCGGGCCTGCCGGTTGGTGTGCCCATGCTCGATATTCACACGGTGGGTGCCGGCGGAGGTTCCATCGCGCGATTCGATGCGGCGGGAGCACTGCGCGTGGGGCCGGAGTCCGCTGGAGCCGATCCGGGTCCCATTTGCTATGGCCGGGGAACTCAGCCGACAGTTACGGATGCGAATCTGATATTGGGACGGTTGCAGCCGCATCGTTTTCTTGGCGGCGACTTTACGCTCGATCTGGAACGCACGCGCCGAGTCGTATCCGAGTGGCTGAAGCAGCAGCGTTCTAAACTTTCGCTCGAACAGTTTGCTGCAGGCATCATTCGTGTGGTGAACGCGACCATGGAGAAAGCCATTCGCGTGGTCTCGATTGAGCGGGGCTACGATCCTCGAGAGTTTATCCTGCTTGCATTCGGCGGTGCTGGCGGGTTGCACGCCTGCGAATTGGCTGCGGCTTTGCATATTCCGCGAGTGATTGTGCCAGAGCGGCCGGGCGCTCTCTCTGCCTTCGGCATTCTGGTCAGCGATGTTGTTAAGGACTATTCGCGGACAGTGCTCTTGCGGACTTTGGATAAACTTCCGTTGAGACGGCTGAACGACGAATTCAGCAATTTACGCCGCAAGGCGGAGCAAGAGTTTCGAACTGAGGGCTGGAAGGGCAGCATCCGGTATCAGCTTAGCGTGGATGTTCGTTACCGGGGCCAAGGGTATGAACTCAACGTTCCTTATACTGGCAGGCTGATCGCAGCATTCCGTCGCAAGCACGAACGCCATTATGGCTGCACCTATCCGGCGCGCGAGATTGAGTTGGTCACGCTGCGCCTGCGGGCGATTGTGAAATCTCCGCAGTCGAGTCTGAGCAGGTCTCGCGTGAGGCCCGTGCAGCGCGGTGGAGACCGCGAGTGGAGCTCGGTCTTTTTTGCGGGCAAGAAAATTCGAACCGCAACCTATGATCGGGATTCATTGCAGCCCAGCCGAAAGTATTCGGGTCCGGCCGTGGTTACGGAATACAGCGCCACGACATTTGTGCCTCCCGTTGCGCAGTTTTGGCTGGATAGAACGGGGAACATAATCGTCCGGAATAGGCCTTAGCGGGAACCTAGTTGCCCTGTCTGTTCCTTCAACTAATTAAAGTCAATGGCTGCGGGAGGAGTGTCCGGTCTACTTTGAAATGTTTCAATCTGGTTACAATCGGGGCAATATTGTGACGGCCCGGCTACAATACCCGTGTGAAACCAAGCATCTTTGTGGTTGAAGACGATCCCGATATCTCTCGACTGGTGCGCCATCACCTCGAGGGCGCGGGATTCGTGGTCAAAGTATTTGCGACGGGCAACACCGTTGTCATGGAATCGGAACGGCAGAGGCCCACCCTTTTCATTCTCGACATCATGGTGCCGGGAAGGGATGGGCTCGAGCTCTGCCGTCAAATCCGGCAAACTCCATTGCTGGCGTCGACTCCAGTGATTTTTCTCACGGCGAAAAGCGGCGAGGCCGATCGCATTCTGGGCCTCGAACTCGGCGCGGATGACTATATTCCGAAGCCCTTCAGCCCGCGCGAACTGGTGGCGAGAGTGAAAGCGGTTCTGCGCCGTTTTGAACGCCCGCTCTCGCAGTCGCCGTTAAAAGTGGGAGAGATCGAAATCGATCCCAGTGCGATGACGCTTTCGGTGCGCGGTCAACTGGTGGGAACGACGGCAACGGAGTTCCGCCTGCTGGATTACTTCGCGCGCCACATCGGGCGTGTGTTTACCCGCGATCAGCTTCTTGATTCAGTCTGGAGGGACACGGCTTATGTCACGCCGCGCTCGGTGGACGTTTACGTGCGACGCATTCGCGAGAAGATCGAGCCCGACCCTGAGAGCCCGCGTTATTTGAAGACGGTGCGCGGCGCAGGCTACCGCTTCGAGGCACCTAAGTGAGAAGCCGACTCTTCTTGCGGTTGCTGGCCGCCTTTGCCTTGGTGATTGCAGCGGCCACAGCGACGCTCGATTTCTCTGTGCGGCGCGCCTGGGAAAATTCACTTCGGCAGGAAATCGACCGCAGCCTGAGACAGAAGACATTGATGTTCGCCAACCGGGTGAATACGGACAGGGAACACAATCTTCAAGACCTCGTCTCGCAGGTAAGCCACGCGGCTGGCGCGCGGGCTACAGTTATCGATGTAACTGGCAAAGTCCTCGCGGACTCTGAAGCAGCTCCATCGGCGATGGAAAATCTTGGGCAGACGCCCGAGTTCGCAGCAGCATTGAAAGGAGAAGTCGGAACCGATACGCGGGCCAGCCAGACTTTGGGAATTGATTTCCTTTATGTGGCCGTACCGATTTCCGGCGGGGCAGCCCGTTTGGCCGATTCACTATCCGACCTGGGAGCCGCCACATCGGAGCTTCGCAAGACATTGCTGATGGGTTCAGCACTCGCATTTCTGGTCGCGCTGGTGCTGGCTGGAGTGTTGGCCCAGCTCACGGCGCGGCGGCTGCAACGGATTGTGGAGTTTGCCAACAAGATCGCCAGCGGCGAACTGACTGCGCGGATCGCTGAGCCTTCGGGCGATGAAATTGGACAACTAGCCGCGGCGCTTGATAAGACGGCGCGGCATGTGGAAAACAACTTTGCCGCCCTGCGAACCAGCCAGCGCCAGCTTGAAACCTTGCTGAACAGCATGGAGGACGCCGTGATCGCGGTCGGCCCCGACGAGCGCGTGCAATGGGCCAACCAAAGAATGGATAGCCTAATTCCACAGCGTACGCGGTTGAATGTTCCCATTGTGGAGACGGTGCGCGACCCTGATTTTCTGCGCGCCGTGCTGGGAGCAAGCGTGACTCGAAAAGTGATTACTGCGCGAGCGACTTCCATCATTCCTGCACACACATTCGACGTGACCGCCGCTCCCATGCCGGGAGGAGGCGCGGTTGCCGTTCTGCGTGACTTGACCGAGACTGAGCGGATTGAGAAAACCCGCCGCGATTTCATTGCCAATGTTTCCCACGAATTGCGAACGCCGTTGACATCCATTCAGGGTTATGCCGAAACTCTGCTCGACAGTTCGCCGGAGAATAATCATTCGCGCGAGTTTCTCGAGATTATCCGCAAGAATGCTCATCGCATGTCGCGCCTGACCGAAGATCTGCTCACCTTGGCGAGAGTGGAATCGCGCGAGCAGCGTTTTGATATTCAGCCGGTTGCGGCGGCGGAGATTTTGCAGGAAGCGGTGCAGAATTTCCGTGAACTGGCGCGTGCGCATGGTATCGACTTGCAGGTGGAAGACTCGGCGCCGGATCTGGTTGACGCAGATCGCGAGGCTATCCATCAGGTGTTTTCAAACCTTATCGACAACGCGCTCAAGTACGCTGCATCGGGTGGCCGGTTGGTGCTGGGCGCGAGGCGTTCGGAACGTGGGGTTGAATTTTATGTCCGCGATTTTGGCCCCGGCATTCCGTACGAGCACTTGCCGCGATTGTTCGAGCGTTTCTACCGCGTGGACAAGGCCCGCTCTCGGGAATCTGGGGGCACCGGGCTGGGACTGGCTATCGCGAAGCATATCGTCCTGGCGCACGATGGCACGATTCGTGCCGAGAGCGAACTCAACCATGGTTCAGTGTTTTTGTTTACTCTGCCGCTAGCTACCGATTCTTCGCCTGCGTCATCGTAAGGCGAAATTTCTTTCCCATAGATTCTGACCAGGACCGAATTTCTGCTGGCCCACAGACGCCCGCGCCTACAAGGGCGGCGCGAGCCGAGAATTTACAAGCTTTTAACAACATCCTTGAAACAAAGGACCTATGCTTGTAGCGTGAGCATCACTACAGGCCGGCAGCGAAGACGACCGAATGCGGTGCGGCCGCCATTCCGTGAGCCGAGGGATTTTGTGATGAGTACTGCTGCCATCAACACTCCAGTGCCTGAGCCTGCCTATTCGCACCTTGTGAAGCGAACCATTGAAGCCTGCGCAGTTGCCAAGGATGCGGCTGCGGCTGCGGCCGAGGGGATCGCGACCGGATCTTCGCCGCTGCTTAACACGATTCGTGAGCGCGAGAAACAACTCGACCTGCTGGACCGCGAAATCGACGATGGGGTTACGCTCGCGATAACGCAGGTATCCGAAACCGAGGCTCGTGAATTGCTGGCCTGCATGAAATTCATGATCAGCCTCGAGCGCATCGGAGATCTGCTGCTCAGTTTTGCCAGCAGCGCGCAAGCGGCGGGGCCGCGGATTGATCCGCAGGATACGCACGACCTTACGCACATGGCAACGGTGCTGGAAAAGATGCTGTCCGATGTGGGTGCGGCTTTTGCTACTCGGGATGTGAAGAAAGCTATCGACGTGTTGCGCGCCGACGCCGAGATGGACCGGCTGCGCAATCTGATTTTCCTGCGGCACATCGAGAATCCCGAAGGCTCGCAGCGCCAGGCTAGCTTGCAAGTCATCTTTATGACCCAATCGCTCGAGCGCGCCGGGGATCACGCCAAAAACCTGGCCGAGGAAGTTTGCCATTTTGTCAGCGGCCACACCATCCGCCACGTCATGATGACCTACGACAAGCCAATCGAGCAGATGTTTCTGGATTGGCTTCGCCACCGCGAAGATCTGCAATAGACGTTCTGCGTTAGAGCAATCTGCACAGCGAATTTTTCCAGAAACTTCGACATTGACTTGGTAAACTTTCTGGCGTTGCCCAACCATGAATTTAACGCTCCGCCAAGCCGTCCCTGCGGACATTCCGGCTCTTCGTGTGCTGATTGATGCGTCGGTCCGCGGATTGCAGGCAGGGGATTACACGCCGGCTCAGATCGAAGGGGCGCTGCAAAGCGTCTACGGCGTGGACAGCCAGTTGATCGCCGATGGAACCTATTTGGTTGTGGAATCCGAAGCGGCGATTGTTGGCTGCGGCGGATGGAGCAAGCGCAAAACACTGTTCGGTGGCGACCGCTGGACGGGCCGCGAGGATGCATTGCTGGATCCTCAGTGGGATGCGGCAAAGATACGCGCCTTCTTTGTCCATCCCAATTGGGTGCGGCGCGGGATTGGCAGCATGATCCTTGACGCCTGCGAAGCGGCGGCAGTCGCAGCGGGCTTCACTCGATGCGAAATGGGGGCGACGTTGACTGGTGTGCCGCTTTACCGCGCGAGAGGTTATGTTGCACTGGAGAATCTTGAGGCTCCGCTGGCGAACGGGGAATCGCTCACAGTCGTTCGCATGGAAAAGCGGATGAGTTTAAAAAAGTAAGTCAGTAATTCCGCCCGCGCCTGCGCCCTGCTATCCTGCTGCCGACGACATGCTTCTCATTCCTTCCACGGCGGTGCCGGATGCCCGAGTGGCCTCGGCATACATTATCTTTCTGGCGAGCTATTTGGTCTTTGCCATCGGGAAGTTTCCCGGGCTGAAGATTGATCGGCCGGGCGCGGCAATCATTGGAGCTGTGGCCATGATCGCGTTCCGGGTGGTGCAGCCCTCGGATGCATTGCGCTTCATCGACTTTTCTACTCTGGTGCTTCTGTTTTCGATGATGCTCATCGTGGGCAATCTGCGCCTGGTGGGCTTTTTCGAATGGAATGCGGAAGTTGTCCTGCGACGATTGAAGCCTGGCCAACTGCTGCCCGCGGTAATTTTTACTTGCGGTTTTCTTTCCGCCTTTCTGGTGAACGATATTGTTTGCCTGGTGATGGTTCCCTTCGTGCTCGGCATCACGAGACGCATGCGACTGCAGCCTCTGCCATACCTGCTGGCGGTCGCGACCGCGTCGAACATTGGCAGCGTGGCCACCATCACAGGTAATCCGCAGAACATGCTGATTGGATCTTTCTCCGGCATTCGTTATTACGACTTTCTTTTTCATCTGGCGCCAGTTGCGGTTGTAGGACTATTTCTCGATTGGGCCGTTTTGCACTGGATTCATATGCGCAAAGTCGAGTTGCGCCAAGAGACGGAAGAAAAGATTCCATTGCCTGCGCTGGATCTGTCGCACCTGACCAAGCCTGTGATTGTGGTGAGTGCCGTGGTCATTGGATTCTTCTTCGGTGTGCCCCCCGCGATGATGGCGGCGCTGGGCGCAGCCGCGCTGCTGATTACTCGCACGCTTGAACCGCGCAAGCTTTACCAGGAAGTGGATTGGGGACTGCTGGTATTTTTTATCGGACTGTTTCTGATCGTAGGCGGAGCGGAAAATGCCGGCATCGTCCGACAGTTGCTTGGGCTGGCGGAACATTGGAACCTGCAGAGGCTCGGAACGTTCACGATAGTAGTTGCGCTGTTCAGCAATATCGTCAGCAACGTGCCGGCGGTAATGCTGCTGAAATCGTTGATCCCTGGGTTCAGCAATCCGCACACGGCCTGGTTGGCTCTGGCCACGGCTTCCACGCTTGCGGGAAATCTGACGATCACCGGGAGCGTGGCCAACCTCGTTGTGGTGGAGAGCGCCAAACCAGAGATGGAGATTGGGTTCTGGGATTATTTTCGGGTTGGCTTGCCCATTACGCTCGCGACTCTGGCTGTGGGATGGGCGTGGCTGGCTTGGATTCAGTAAGGGCGATCTGATGTTTACGCGAAAGGACCACCGCATCTCGAGACATACCGGTTTCCAAAACTTTGTTTGCATCCGGCCAAACTCCGGCGATAATACCTAGAGTCGTGGACCGTTATTCCATTCTCGATCCAAGTTCGTCGGGCGCAACACCGGGAGTGCCTCCACCCGTTTTAAACACTACGCAGGAACCGGCTTCACCCATACAATCTCTGCGCTTGTCTCCGGATGACAGTGGCAAATCGCTGACTGAGATGGCGCAACGCGACCTTGAAGCTGCGCTGCAGTTATTGGCGGAGCGCGCGCAATACATTACCGGGGCGTCGGGAGCGGCGATCGCGCTGCTCGAACAGAGCGAAATGATTTGCCGCGCGAGCGCGGGTCCTTCGGCACCGGCGTTGGGGGCGGAAGTACAAGTGAAGTCGGGCCTGACTGGCGAAAGCGTACGCACCCGGCAAGTCCTGCGCTGCGATGACGCAGAGACCGATTCGCGGGTCAATCGCGAAAGTTGCCGGACTCTGGGCATCAAGTCGGTCATGGTGGTGCCGTTGGTCCGCGAACAGGAAGTCATCGGTGTGTTTGAATTGTTCGCAGACCGTGCCAACGCTTTCGAAGAGCGCGATGTCACGGCGCTTGAGCGGCTGGCTGAGATGGTGCAGACAGGGGTAGAGCACGCCGAGGCTGCCAAGCGCGCGCTGCAGGAGATTGCGGCGAAAAATGAACAGGCCGCTGCCGAACAGAAGCAATCCGAACCTGCGCCGATATCGACCGAACCAGAGAAAAGCACGGTCGCACCGGTTGCGAGCGTTTCCGAGGCGAAAGCCCAAGACGCGCCACCACTAAAATCGGAGGAGCCTGAGCCTGAGCCAGTGCGGGCGCCGGAACTCGACAAAATCCGGAAATGCGAGGCCTGCGGATTCCCAGTCTCGGAAGGCCGCACTCTCTGCCTCGACTGCGAGACCGCTCGTTTTTCGGGCGACATCCCTGCGCCCCTAGCTGGTGGCCAGCCGCCGGCCTTTCTTGCCAAGTTCGAAAATCGGAAGGAACAGGGTTGGCTCGGGTCCCACATCTACACCATAGGAACTGTACTGATCATCGTCCTTACCGTCGTGCTCGTCGTGCTTCGACTGCGTTAGTCTGAGTTCCATCGCGAAATTGTGCGGCGAGGACACTCTTGTTCGGGGCCTTTCGATATAATCCGCCCTTCAGTGCCGGGGGTGGTTTTTGTCTAGCCGATATCCGATCAGTCTGCTGATTGCGCTGGCGACCTGCCTGCCGCTGGTTGCGCAACGGGAGCCTGTACTCAAGCAAATCGATCTCCCGCATCCGTATTACTACCGCGAGATGTATCTGCCTCAACTCACCACGGGGCCAAGTTCGGTCGCGTGGTTGCCCGATTCGCGGACCCTCGTCTATTCGATGGCAGGATCGCTGTGGAAGCAGAAGCTGAATTCTTTCGACGCTGAACAACTCACCGCTGGTGCCGGTTACGATTACCAGCCTGATTGCTCGTCTGACGGCCGCTGGATTGTCTATTCGTCTTATGCCAACGATGCCATCGAACTCCGGGCTTTGAATCTTGAGACCCGGCAGTCGCGGCAGCTTACGTCAGGCAGCGCGGTCAATGTTGAGCCGCGATTCTCGCCCGATGGCAAACGCATCGCGTTCGTGTCCACTTCTTATCACAAGCACTTTCACATCTTTATTGGTCAGTTCGCGAACGGTGAACTGACCGACATAAAGCGATTAACTGGAGAAACGCGGAGCGACTTGCCACGCTATTACTACAGCGAGTTCGATCACGAGATCAGCCCGGCGTGGTCGCCGGATGGTTCGGAGATAATCTTCGTCTCGAATCATGGCCACATTTACGGCACTGGCGGTTTCTGGCGGATGAAAACCGAACCGGGCGCGGAGGCGCGAGAGATTCACTACGAAGAGACAACATGGAAGGCGCGTCCGGACTTTTCGCCCGACGGCAAGACAATTGTGTATGCGTCTTATTTGGGCCAGCAATGGCACCAGTTGTGGGTGATGCCTTCGAACGGTGGGGATCGCGTTTCCGCTTACTTACAATGAAGGCTTCGCTTATCTTTTTCACGGCAGTTTTGACACCATCAATCCGCGCTGGTCGCCGGATGGAGCCCGCATCGCGTTCATCTCGAACCAGTGCCTCAACACTTGTTTGATGGTCGAAGAGATTCCTGGTGGGGGCATTACTGCAATACATCCCATGCTCCCGCACTATCTGAAACCGATGGGCAGCATTTCCGTCACGGTGCTCGATCCCTCGGGGCGTCCGACACCGGCGCGGATTTCCGTCACCGGAGAAGATGGCCGCGCCTACGCGCCCACTTACGCCTGGATGCATGCCGACGACAGTTTCGTTCGCTCCGAGCGAGCGTTTGAGGCACATTACTTTCATACCAACGGGAGCGTTCTGCTGGACGTGCCAGCGGGAGAAGTAACAGTCGAGGTCATGAAGGGTTTCGAATACCGCTTTGAGAAGCGGACGGTGGAGATCGCCGCAAATCAAACCGGGGGAACTACTATCCAGCTGAAAGCTTTCGATATTCCAGCGAGCGGCCATTCTCACCGGGTTAGCGCCGATGTTCACGTCCACATGAATTACGGAGGAACTTACCGCAACACGCCGAAAAATTTAGTCGCGCAAGCAGAGGCAGAAAATCTGTCCATCGTCGAGGACCTGATCGTGAACAAAGAGCAGCGGATCCCCGACATCGCATATTTTTCCACCTACGATGGGGGACTGCGCGATGCGGCGTCGACCGATTCCACCCTGTTGTTTCATGGGCAGGAATTCCATACCAGCTATTGGGGACATCTTGGGCTGCTCAACCTCACTCAACACTTCCTTATTCCGGGTTACGCGGCTTATCCCAACACTGCCGCAGCCAGCCTTTATCCCACCAATGCAGACGTGGCTGATATGGCGCACCAACAAAGTGCCGTTGTTGGATACGTTCATCCTTACGACACGTTTCCTGATCCTGCGAAGGATCCTACGCTCACGCATGAGTTGCCCGTTGACGCCGCACTTGGCAAAGTGGATTACGTCGAGGTGCTCGGCTTCAGCGATCACAAATCGACGGCGGCAGTTTGGTATCGGCTGCTCAACTGCGGCTTTCGCTTGCCGGCCGCGGCAGGCACGGATGCCATGGCTAACTTCGCTTCTCTGCGCGGACCGGTCGGGCTCAATCGAGTGTATGCCAACGTTCCACGAGGTCCTCTTGACATCCAGTCATGGCTGAGTTCCTTGAAGCAGGGGCACACGTTTGCTACCAACGGTCCGCTTCTTGGCTTTACGCTCGGTGGTCGCGCACTGGGCGACGAACTACGGCTTCCCGCCGGCGAGAACAAAGTGAAGTTCACCGCGTGGCTTCGCTCGATTGTTCCGGTCGATCATCTGGAGGTGATTTGCAATGGGCGCGTGCTGCGAGAGCTGAAGTTAAGCGGTGACCGCGAAACCGCCGATGTGGAAGATACAATCCCGCTCTCGCAAAGCGGCTGGTGCCTTCTGCGTGCATGGAGCGACAAGGCTGAACATCCCGTGCTCGATCTCTATCCCTACGCCACGACTAGCCCAATCTACGTGACGGTCACGGGGTCCGTTCCTAAGCCAGCCGAAGATGCTGCTTACTTCATCGCCTGGATCGACCGCATGATCGAGAACGCAAGATTAAACCGGGATTGGAACAACGAGGCAGAAAAATCTTCTGTGCTAGATATGTTGCAGCAGGCGCGGGCGGTTTATTTGGGTCTGGAGAAATGAGTCGCATGGCTTCCTCGGAAAGACGGGCGGGGACACCCGTCTCTCCATCGTTTCACACGGGTTGCGTTTCCAGTTTGAGCAGCGCCTTCTTTCGCTCCATGCCCCAGCGGTAACCGCCGGTATCCCCACTCTTGCTGACTACGCGATGGCAGGGAATGGCGACTGCTACCGGATTGGTCGCGCAGGCTCGGGCGACAGCTCGGGTAGCTGTAGGCTGACCAATTGCTTTCGCCACAGCAGCATAGGAACGCGTAGCCCCGAAAGGAATGGATTGCAGATGTGTCCACACGCGCCGCTGAAAGGCTGTCGCTTGAATGTCCAATGGCAGAGCGGCGTTCAGGCGCTGGCCGCGCATCTGGCGAAGCAAATCTTCTTTCCACTTCCGCATGGCTTCGTCGTCGCGTCGGCGGATGGCGAAAGGGAACTCGTGTCTCAGGCCCTGCTCGAGTTCGTCGTCGGAGTCGGCAAACTGAATGGCGCAAATTCCCTTGTCGGTGGCCGCGATTAACATGCGCCCCAAAGGCGAGTCGGCGAATGTGTAGCGGATCGGCGCCGCGATCGCGCCACGGCGATATTTATCCGGCGTCATGCCGAGCTGCGAGGCAGTTCGCTCATATAAACGGCTGCTGGAGCTGTATCCGGCGTCGTACATGGATCGGGTGACTGAGTGTCCGGCGCGAAGATTGCCTTTGAGTTGGTTCATGCGGCAGGAGTCGGCGTAGGATCGCGGCGTGATGCCCAGGATGCTCTTGAATGTCCTTTGCAAATGGAACGGGCTCTGATGAAATTCTGACCCAAGTCGCGCCAGGGTAAGAGGTTCATCCAGATGCTGCTCGATGTAGCGGCATATCGCCTTCACTGTTTCGGTTGCGCCGTGGCCGGCGATCGCTCTGGGCCGGCAGCGTAGGCAGGCGCGGTAGCCAGCCTTCTCAGCCTGATCGGGCTGGGCGAAAAAGGTAACGTTCGCGCGGCGCGGACGCTTAGCTGCGCAGGACGGCCGGCAATACACGCCGGTCGAGGACACCGCAAAAACAAACTTCCCATCTTCGTTGGCGTCGCGCGCCAAAACTGCCTGCCAGCGCAGGTCCTGGTTCATGTCGTTATTTCTGTCGCCACGGCTCTGGTCTCTGGCCATTTGTATCACTTCCGTCAGGTTGAGTATCGCATTGGTTGTCATAGTGCTGACAGATTAGAACAGGGATTTTTGGTGGACCATCCGAATCTTGCGGTCAAAGCAAAACTCCCTCAAAAGCTAGCCGCAATCACTCCGCAGTAAGGAATTACTAACGCAATCCAAAACATGCCGCTTTTTCATAACAATGCAGTCTCTTTAATCATCTGGACATTGGAATTCCAATTAAGCTATGGGATGTGAACCAGGTGCGAAGGTGCACGTCGTGGGCGAGAGCTGGACAGGAAAGCCAGCCTCGCCCGATTTCTTTTCCGCTGTGGGTTACGATATTACTTCTGGTGTTTGTCTCTATCCCTTACGTGACGGCTCAAAAAAATCCCGAGGCTAGACACGAACCTTTGTCGGATGAGATCGTCGCGGCATACGTGGACGGCGTTTCGCTGGATGCGGCGCATCCTGCAGAAATCTGGAAGAGCGCGACTCCGATTGTCTTTTCTTCCGATTGGCAGGGACAGAATGGGGATCCCGCACAAGAAACCTCGGTGCGCGTTTTGTGGTCGCGGAAATACTTGTACCTGAGATTCGAGTGTCACTACCGAGAGCTGTTCACATTCGAAGACGCCGATCCCGATGGCCGGCGCGATCATCTGTGGGACCGTGACGTGGCCGAAGCTTTTCTGCAGCCCGATCCTTCGAAGGAACGCTTTTACCGGGAGTTTGAAATCAGTCCAAATGGCATGTGGATCGATCTAGACATCTTCCCCGGTGGCCGCTCGGACTTGAAAAGCGGTTTGCAGCGCTCGGTGGCGGTGAACGAGAAATCACATACGTGGACTGCGGAACTGGCAATCCCCATCAAGTCGCTTACCGCGAACTTTGATCCTTCTGCGATCTGGCGGGTTAACTTTTACCGGGTCGAAGGCAAGACTGAGCCGCGAGCGTATCTGGCGTGGCAGCCAACAAAAACGCCGCAGCCGAATTTTCACGTGCCGAGCGCGTTCGGCACGTTGCGATTTGCTGGAGCGAAGTGAATCAAACTGCGGAGAATTTAGTCTGACAAAGGCTGCAACAGTCCGAAGACCTGCGTGACTCCCGAGCGTCTTCGCAGCTCAGCCAGCAAGGCGTGGGCCGCGTTCTCGTAAGTCTTGGTTGCGTCGGACGGATCCGCCCATACTGCGTCGTAAACAATTTGTGCCGCTTCCTTCAAATCCATGTGCATCGCCGCTTCGAGCACGTCGACTCGCTCTTGCAGATGGTCGTAACAGCCTTGGCACACGGCCGCCGGGATGGGGCCGCCGGGATGGTTTTCCTCATGCGTACAGGGCAGGTTTCCGCCCACGTTGATGGGCAACTGGGAAGCGAAAACTTGCGCCTTGAAGTCGCGCAGGAAACGTTCACGTTCTTCTTCCAACTCAACCGGATCAGGGCACAGTTCTCCGGCAGCGACCGTTGCACGCACCGGGACTGCGCTGGGCGAGAGGCGTTCCCCCGTTTTGCAGACCGGACAAGCTTTCAGATCGGCCGCGTAATAAGTCTTGCAATTTGCGCAAGGCATACCGTAGCCGGTTTGCTTGGGACCGATCTGCCCTGCGTGGGATAGATTTACTTTGGGCGCTCGCTCCGCGGTTTGGGTGTCATTGTTGGGTGGAAGCACCACCGGAGAGACAGGCTTTTTGATCCCGACCGGGGACGTGGGGGTTGAAGTCATAATCAAAACTCCAGGCGGCCTAAGCGCCGCGTCATAGACTTGGGACTACGCCATTCTAGGAGCGTCCGGTCCGGCTTTCGACGGCACGGAAGTTCATGTCTGAATGGCTGCTTACGCGCTGTTGCAGTTGGCCGACCAAACAAGAAACCCGCAAAATCAAACACTTACAAAAGCAAACCCCGTCTTTTTTCGCGACAACAGACTGGCCGTCCTTTCAAACTGAGACTCGTGCCGGTCATTTGTTTGCCGGTTTGATGACCTCTTTTTGTGGCGAAGCTTCTTCGCTGGTTCGCTGCGTGGACAGGAAAGCCGAGGTTGACGGAATAATCTGGCTTCAGTAAGGTTAAAGAGAGTAGTTGTTTCTGCGGGGAGGTATTCTATGTTTGAAGGTCTTTTTCAACCGATGCACCTTCTGGTGATTTTTTTTATTGCACTGCTGGTGTTTGGCCCCAAGAAACTACCTGAGCTTGGCAAAGGACTCGGCGAGGGCATTCGCGCCTTGAAAGAAGGGATGAAGGACTCGCCTGGCGAACCTGCAAAGACCGCGGAAACGGAAGTGCAGAGCAACCGAACCAAGAGTTAAGTTCGCCAAGCATTCAAAGTTATTTAACTCAGCGCCCTTCGTATTGTTTCCTGAAAATAAAATTGCAGACAGCTCGATTCATGCATTTGTGAAGAAGCATGGCGGGGGTTTCCCCTATGGCGGGATTCCGACATCTGCGATAAGTTAATTTCTTCGTTGTTGTTGTCTTTTCCACCGAGCCCGAAAACGAAAGTACAAATTCATGATGGAGAAATGTTATGCGTAAGATGCATCTCTGCGTAGTGTTGTCAGTATTCACTTTCTGTTCCGCGCTTTTCGCCGATCAAGTGGTCCTGAAGAATGGGGATCGGCTCACCGGGACCATCACAAAATCCGACGACAAAACTCTGCTGATTAAGACCGAGTTTGCGGGCGATGTTACGGTGCAGTGGCCGGCGGTTCAGGAAGTGACTTCTACGGGGCCGCTTCACGTAGTGCTTTCAAATGGAAAGACCGTAAGCGGTCCAGTGTCCACAACAGATGGCAGTCTGGCCGTGAGCACCCCGACGAGCGGAACTGTAACTGTTGCGAAGGCCGACGTAACCGCGTTGCGCAGCGATGCGGAACAGACCGCGTATGAGAAGTCGCTGCATCCGGGACTCACCCAGGGTTGGGTTGGAGGAGCGAATATTGGTTTTGCGCTCACCGCCGGAAATAGCGAAACCAAGAGCCTGGCCGTAGCCTTCACCGGCGATCGTAAGACGCTGCACGACGAGATCGCTCTTTACGAAAACACGATCTATGCCACGAACAACTCCCCTGGGACCGCGCCAAGCACAACTGCAAACTCGAATCAGGGCGGCGCCCGGTATTCTCGAAATCTGAACCCCAGGCTGTTTGCCTTCGTGGGTGCCGATTTCCAAAGCAATGCCCTGCAGGATCTGAATCTTCGAACCGTCCTCGGGGGCGGTTTGGGATACCACGCCATCAAGACCGACAGAACTACTTTGGACTTCCTGGTTGGCCCGAACTACACGCGAGAAGACTACGTTAGCATTACAAATTCCTTTGTGGCGCTAACCCTCGGTGAGGAACTGACCCAGAAAGTGGGAGCATCCACCGTGGTGACTCAAAAGCTGTACTTCTTCCCCGACCTTAGTTCTGGCGAAACCGGGCAATATCGTGCGACCTTCAATCTCGGGACGGTGACGAAGATCAGCAAGTGGCTGGCCTGGCAAAATGCGTTTGGCGATATCTACGTGACCAACCCGCCTGCACAGCCTGCGGGCACTCTTCCGCTCAAAACGAATGACATTGTCCTGACCACCGGGCTGAATTTCTCGTTCACCCACTAGACAAAATGACAGCGCGGGCGTGAATGCCGGCTTAATAGGGAATTACGCGTTTTGTTTCTCGGAAAGGGTCCGGAGCATCAGTAGTAGAAGCGTGAGGAAGCTTAATGAACGGACATTCTGCGGAAGACCCCAGAGACCCGGAAGATCGCAAAATCGATGAAAGCAGCCTGGTCGAGAAAAAGGACAAAATGATGGATAAGACCGTTGCCGATACGTTTCCGGCGAGCGATCCACCGTCATCGCTCCCGGATCCCGACGACGATTCCTTTGCCGCGTAGCGACGAAGCGTCACTCGAGCGTAACCGACTTCACCAGGTTGCGCGGGCGGTCGACATCGAGACCTTTTCTAACGGCCATGTAATAAGCGAACAACTGCAGAGGCACAATTTCCAGAATGGGCGACAGTAGTTCCGGTGCCCGGGGAACAAAAATCGTGTGATCAGCGAGATTTCGCATGTCTTCGTCACCCTCAGAGGCAATCGCAATCACTCGCGCCGATTGCCGCTTGAAGCCTTTGATGTTGGCAACGTTCTTTTCATAACGCAGCACTGATCCGGCATCGTTGCGGTCGCAGGTGGCGACAATCACAACGGGAAGATTCTCGTCGATCATTGCGTTTGGGCCGTGCTTGGTTTCTCCCGTCGGATATCCCTCGGCGTGAACGTAGGACACCTCTTTCAACTTAAGCGCGCCGTCCATGGCCACGGGATAATGAATGGCGCGACCGAGGAACAGAAAATCTTCCACTTGGTAATACCGGTCGGCGAGCGCTTTGCAGACAGAGGCGCACTCAAGCACGGTTTCCGTTTTAGCGGGAAGCTCGAGCAGTTCGCGGATGTATCGCCGCACTTGCTCTTTCGCAAGCTTGCCCCGCACCTGGCCCAGGTAGATTGCGAATAAAAACAGCACAGCCATTTGCGCCGTGAATGCCTTGGTGGACGCGATGCTGATCTCGGGCCCGGCGTGGGTGTAGAGAACGCCATCCGCTTCGCGAGCGATCGTAGAATCCATCACATTCGAGATCGCAATTGTGCGTGAACCCTTGGCCTTGGCTTCACGCTGGGCCGCGGTCGTATCGGCGGTTTCGCCCGATTGCGTAATTACGATGGTGAGTTCGTTGCGGCAGATCAGTGGATTGCGATATTCAAACTCGCTGGCGTAATCCACCTCCACGGGCACGTTCGCAAGATCCTGAATCATGAACTGGCCCGCCATCCCCGCATGGCGGCTGGTTCCCGAGGCCACGATGTTGATTCGCTCCACCGAACACAGCTCCTCCACGGTAATGCGCACATCATCCAGCTGGACTAACCCCTTATCGAGCGAAACGCGAGGAGCGACAGTGTCGCGCAAGCCTTGTGGCTGCTCGAAAATTTCTTTTAGCATGTGATGTGGGAATCCGCCCTTATCTGCCATCTTCATCCTCGATTCCTGCTCACCGCTTCAGTCAGCTCACCGCGAATAATCGTGTTTCTTACTTCACCCCTGGGACTCAAAACTACGAAATCAGCTGTGGCTCCAGCCTCAATCTTGCCTCGATTGGCCAACCCAGCCACCCGCGCCGGATTCAGCGTGGCCAGACGGACCGCCTGTTGCAGATCCCAGTGAGCGAACTGCATCACGTTGCGCACCGCGCGATCCATGGTCAGCACGCTCCCCGCCAATTTCCCGTTTAGCAGGCAGCGGCCATCCTTCAGTTCGACTTCAAACGTCCCGAGACGATAGCGTCCATCCGGCATGCCAGTAGCCGAGATCGCGTCTGTGATCAGCACCGCCAAGTCGGGCCCTTTGGCTTTGAGAAACAATTCGACAATTGCGGGATCGAGATGAATTCCATCGGCGATGATGTCGGCCGAAAGCCGCGAGTCGGTAAGCACTTCACCGATAATTCCTGGTGCCCGGTGATCGAGCGGCCGCATCGCGTTGAACGTGTGCGTAGCATGTCTCGCCCCCGCAGCCACAGCGGCGCGAGTCGAACTCAGGTCGGCGTCGGAATGTCCGAGGCTGACGCAGACGCCACGTCGTGCCGCCTCGGCGATCACTTCGCGAGCGCCTTCCAGCTCCGGCGCAATAGTCATGAAACGAATGTGGCCGCGCGCTGCCTGCCAGAACCGGTCGAATACCGGAAGTGTGGGCGACAGCAAGTCTTCTGGCGGATGCGCGCCGCGGCGAACGTGACTTAAAAACGGTCCTTCCAAATGGATACCAAGAGGCTGGGCTCGATCTGTACGAGAATCGTCGTCTCGCGACGCATTTTCAATCGCATTGGCCAACCGGTCGAGGGCCGACCAGGTTTGATCGAGAGGTGCAGTCACTGTCGTCGGGAAATAGCTGGTGACGCCGTGTTTGAAAAGCAACTGCTCAACCGCCGCCAGCCCCGATGAATCTGCCTGCATCACGTCCTGGCCTGCGCCTCCGTGAATGTGAATATCCACAAAACCCGGAGCCAGGATGCCATCGCCAAAATCCACGAAGCGAGCGTTATGGGGAATCTCACGCGAGGCTCGCGAACCGCACTCGACGATCACGTGGTCTTCCACCAGAAGCAGCGGCTGCTCCACGCGCTCAAGCGGCGTGTACAGACAGTTTGCGGTGAAGGCAATCATCAATTAAAACGTTACTCTAAAGGGAATTTGTACAATCGCCGAGGCTCGCCCAGACATGGGAAGCCTTGCAAAAGTATACCCATTTATACGATATTTCCGCTGAGGGTGCGTGCTTTTCATTTTTGCGGGACCAGCGGTCGAACGTGGGCATGGGCAGAGCGGGTGATATCGAAATGTTATAATGGCAAGTCACAGCAGTATTTCGAGGTCTGTGCGTCGCGTTTCCCGTCCTCTCTCGCGCAGGCTGTTGATTTCGTCGGGGAGTGGCTCAGCCTGGTAGAGCACCTGGTTCGGGACCAGGGGGTCGGAGGTTCAAATCCTCTCTCCCCGACCAACATTCTGAAACAAATCATTGTATTCAGGGTTGATCCCGTTTTCGGACGGTCCGACGTTCAATAGAATAACGAACGGCGAATCCACAACACGCGGGCATTCACCCATCAGCCTACTTGCGAAATAATGTCCGAGAGCTGCTAAATCTCTGTGGTCAAAGCTTATGAGAATTTAGGTAGAGCTATGCTGCGCGGGGCAACTCGCTCATGAGTGCAAGCAGATTCTGTTCGGAGTCGCGAAAGAACGTCATCCACAGGTCGTGATCCGGCATTTTTGCGATCACGTGAGGTTCGTCCTCGAAGCGCACTCCGTTGGCGAGCATCTGGCGATGTGCAGTCGCAATATCCGGCACCGAAAAGTACAGGATTGAACTAGGGTGATCGAATTCCGGTTTCCCGGCGACATCCAACATCAGGCGAACACCGCCGCAGTCGAAAAAAGCTAGCTTGCCCGGCGTAAATAACAGAGGGAGACCAAGCTGGTCCCGGTAAAATGCCGTGGCGCGATCGATGTCGTACGCATTGATGGCAATTTGGCCGAGGCGTGAAATCCCGATGTTCATGGTCGCCGTTCAGGTCTCGATTCCAACATAACAAACCCGCCCGACCAGATAACTGCTTGCGTTTTTATCTGCCTCGATGGGCATGATCTCGACCGGGTAGGCCTGGTTGTGCGGACGCAATATCAGATTGTTTCCGGCTACTTCCACATACTTGACCGTAGACGTGCCGTCTTTGTTGACCGCATACATATTCGATTCGCCCTTGCGATATGGCTTGAGCGAGTTGTAATGGCGATCGATCAGGACGGTAGCTCCGGGAAGAAGCCGGGGATACATGCTCATGCCATCGCGGCCGTCGACCTGAATCACGACGAAGCGTTCCCAGTCATCGCGGTGCCCTTCGGTCTCAGCCCGAAGGCTCGCGAGGAAACTCTTCTTGAACTTGAGAATTTCCTTCACGTTCATACTCATGACCAGAGGCTCGGTAGCGGCGATGGCCCCGTCGACGACCAGAACATTCTGGAACTCGTCCTCGCTCGGCGGCAGAATGCTGGCACGCTTATTCACTTCATTCGGGTCCAGCAGGTCGAGCACGGAAAGGTGTTGCACTCGCAAAACCTTATCCATGCCCTCGAGACTCAAGCCCCGCTTGCGATTGAGGAAGTTCGAGATATGCGCTTGTTTGAATCCGGTCTGCTCAGCCAGACGCAGGCCAGTCAAGCCTTCCTCTTCAATGCGGTGCCAAAGAGTTTTGCGAAGGTTTTCTTGCAAGACTTTGAATTTCATAAAGCGGAGTATACCATGGTTTATAGCGAATCGCTATTGATAATGTCATTTTAACATCTCAAAGGAAACGGCGAGGATACAGTCATTTGGAACCGCGGGGCCGGGTTTCCACAGCCAAAATGTCTCTTCTTGGCAATAGCATCTGGCTATTGTGATGGCCGTCACACACATCTGACAGAAAAATAGTTCTTGACTTTGTTGTGCGCGCGAAGTTATATCATAACTAGCTCGTTATAACTACTCTGGTAAGTGGGAATAAATCGATGACCAGCAATGCACAACCCGAAAATGAGGCAGGGGGCTTCGTCGAGTTTCGCCGCAAGATCCGCTCGGCCGAAGTACTCTCCGCCGCAATGGAACAACTGCTGCGAATGCTGCAGTTTACCGGTAAAGTCAGTGTGGTCGTGCAAAACGGCCGCGTGTTGAAATCCGGGTACGAGGAGGGCTATTTTCGCCAGCCGCTGACCTGACGGGCCGTGTGATTTGCGGTGTGTTGGTCAGTTGGTGCGCTCTACTCATAGCTAAATAGATTCAACAGGTTCTCCGTAAAAGAAACGGGCCCTGTGACCGAGCAATCGGGCACAGGGCTTTTTTATTTGGCTTGTGGCGTCAGCTCGATGCCCAAAACGAATTCATTGCCCTGGAGGCAATCATGGAAATCGAAGGTTTAGAGATCGTCCGGCTGGAATTGAAGTATTGCGAACGATGCGGCGGATTGTGGATGAGGACCTGGGGCACGGACGACGTGTACTGTCCCACCTGCGCCATGGAAGTGCTGGATCTTCCTATCGGACGGAGAAGGCGAAAGTTGTGTTTGCCGGTGAAAGACCGCATCGAACGCGAGAGCCAGTTTGATGATTGGTCGGGATTTTGTGGCGAAGGGGGGAACGCATGAGCACCAGCGTGATTGCCTTGCTTTATGCATTTGCCGACACATCCGGGATTCCACCGGGCGTTCCTTCTGAGTTCGAGATCGAGTGTACGCCGACTGATCTGGTAGAGGCCGAGGCGATTGTTGAAGATGCGGCGCAGGAAAACTCAGTCGCTGCCGCAGACCAGCCGACGATGTTGCCGGATACCCAGGCTCCTGCCGCCGATCCGGATCTCTGGCTGTATCGAAAGCGTACGGTTGGGTTGCTGCGTCGCTATATGCGGCTTTCGATCGAAGTGGGCCGGCTGCCATCGCTGCTGGGGCGGGAGTTTTTTCGCACTCGAGTGACCTCATACCGAGCTGGTACATTCGAAGACGCGGCGATCTTTGTGCATGACGTGGAGCGAAGCCTGGAAAAGTTGAGCGAGTTCGATAAGAAGCTGATTGCAAAGATTGTGCTGCAAGAGTATCCCCAGGAAGAGGCGGCGCGTTTGATAGGGTGTGGACGTCGTCACGCGGTTCGGCGCTTTCCGGAGGCGTTGGATCGTGTGAGTGAGCTCTTCTTGAAGAGGGGATTGCTCACTCGCCTGCCACGTACAGAACTGGAATCCAAAAAATCTTGTCAAGGGGGTAAAACAGATGAATTTCTCGCAAGTGACTCAGAACAAACCAAAAATAAATATTGAAATCATGTCTCATTTACCCTATTCGATCTGATACTCTGAATACAGATCGCAAGAATTTCGAAGGGCGCCCCGAGCGCCCTTTATTTTTTGTCCATCCATCGAGTCGAAGTCCAGGGGATAAATGAACAAAGCTAAGGCGAGCAAGGCGCGAAAGCGCCCGAAGAAAGCTCGGTGCGTGCCCAAGAGGGCGCTGAAGCAGGTTGATCTCGGAGTGATCGGAGAGCAGATCACGAATCTAGTAGGGAATCGTGCGATCGAAATGGTTGAGATCACGATGGACGAAGTCGATAAGGGCCACTATCTGGCGATGAAGTACTTGTTCGAGATGATTGGACTTTGTCCCGCGACGGCTCCCGAAGGTGCAATCCAGGAAGATTCGTTGGCCAAGACTTTGTTGCGACGATTGAGATTTCCGGAAGAGAGTGATCCCGGCACCGAAGTTACTAAAGAGTGTGTCGCGGAGCCGGTGGAGCAAGAGAGTGATGCCGTAAAATGAAAGTCAGCGACTGGTCGAAGGTTACACAGAGCTTCTCGTTGGCCGCGGGGCGTTGGTCGATGGCTTTGGGGAGCCGGGGCGACGCCCGGTCGTGGTCTTCGGCGCCACAGAAAAACCTGCGACACAGGACTTTCATGATGGATATGAGTTGGGTGACTGGTCGAATAGCGGTCGGGGGAGGCATCTGGTCGGCGGAGAACATGACGCAAATAGCGCGTGCCGAGGTAACGCACATTATCGACATGCAGATTGAATTCGACGACACTTCGCTAGCCCTACCGCACGGGATTGCAGTGCTGTGGAATCCGATTGACGACGACTTCCAGCCTAAGTCTCCTGAGGTCTTCCAACGGGGTGTGGATTTTGCGATGGAAGCGCTTGACGAACCGGGAACAAAACTTTTTGTCCACTGCGCGGCCGGAGTGCATCGCGCCCCGATGATGACTCTGGCAATTCTCTGCTCCCTGAGTTGGAAGCTGGAGGACGCGCTCCGGTTGATCGAGGCCAGACGTCCAGTGGTCGACTTCGCAGATGTATACGTGAACAGCGTGAAAAGGTTTTTGCAGGAGCAGGTAAGAGCCGCGAAGTAGGATTTCGGTTCTTCAGTTCTTAGTTCTCAATTCAGAAACGCACATCAACTTTCGCACTTATTCCAAGACAACTCAGCGCGTTTAACCTTGTGGCCTGCCGCGGGGGCGTTGAAGTGTGAATTGTTCCAAGCAACGGAGGAGTTATGTTTGAAGCGCGCCGCCCTGCAGGGTGGCTTTTTCTTTTGCTGCTGGCTCTGGTTGCATCAGCACAAACGCTCACCACTACGACGATCAGCGACACCGTATACAGGGCCGACGGGACTCCAGCCGGCGGAACGCTGCTGATTTCGTGGCCGGAATTTACGACCGCGACCCAAGGAGCGGTCGCAGCAGGAAATACAAGTGTCACCCTCGGAGCAGGAGGCGCATTGTCGGTAGGCCTGGTTCCGAACGCGAATGCAACTCCCGCGAATACGGTTTATACGGTGGTCTACCAGTTGGATGACGGAACGGTCAAGACCGAGTACTGGGTGGTTCCGACGACTTCTCCCACGACGATATCGGCGGTACGAACCATGCTGGGGGCAGGGAATTCGGCTTCGCAGATGGCGACGCAGCAGTATGTGAATACTGCGCTGGCAGGCAAGGCGAATGACGCCGCAGTGGTCCATCTCGCCGGGGCAGAAACGATTGTGGGCACGAAGCAGTTCTCTGTATCGCCAAGCCTGCCCACTCCGGTGAATCCGAACGACGCCGCTACCAAAGAGTACGTGGACAATGCGACGCAAAACGTTGGGAATGGATCGTACGTCAGTACAGCGGGCAGTACGATGACGGGGCCACTGACGCTCAGCGGAGACCCAGTTGCGCCCGAGCAGGCCTGCGACCAAGAATTACGTGGATATAGGACTCGAAGGGAAGGCAAGCTTGACCGCCGGGTTGGTTCCCACGGGCGAGTTGGGAACCGGCTCCGCGAACAACTCCCTCTGCCTGCACGGGGATTCAAGTTGGGGAGGATGCGGCAGCAGTAGCAACGCGATATCCATCCAAAATGTTCCCGTGGCTACGACCACGCCGACAAACAATCAGGTCATGACTTACGTTGCATCGGCCGGGGAATACGAACCCGAAGCCGGCGGCGGCGTGACGGCAGGGATGCAAGCCGTAAAGTACGCGACGGACTTTAGCTGGACGCAATCGCCGGCCAGTGATCTAAGTACGGTCGGACCGCAGACGGTGAATCTGGCTGTGTGCGCAACCGGCGTAACGGGAACTGAGCCGTGGTATTACGTCTATATCTCCGGAACAGGCACTGCCAGAGGCAGTGTTAGTAACCGGCGGGACTTGTGCCGGGAATGGCCAGGCGGGAACATTGCAGTTCACCACTCTCAATACTCATTCATCGGGATACACGATCGCGAGCGCATCGGGCGGACTTCAGGAAGCGTTGATCGCGGCGCGATTCGTGGCGACGAATCCCTCGGGGCCATCACAATCCGGAAAAGTAATTGTGCCGCCGGGGGAGTTGCAAGCTTACGCTCGGATTTCGGTTCGCGCTTCTAACGTCACGGTAGATTTTTCGGGATCGATCATCGACTGCAATATGCCGGATACGTGCATTTTTGCGGGCGATCCTTCCAACGCCAATTCATTCCTGGACATAACTCTTCTGAATCCGCGTGGGCGACCGATGGTTGTCAACGGGCAAAATCCGTTCGTCGAAGTAAACGCCCAGAAGACAAGACTGCTGAATGTAACCACGAGGATTCCGCCAACGGGAGGGACTTTCAGCAGTTACGTTCAGGTGGACAACGATCAGTCGTTTCTTCTCGACGGCCTGGATACGGCGCTGGCTACGGGGTCGAGCGACTATGGAGTGTTCTGTAACGCGAGCACCTGCAATCCGATCATTTATGCTCCAGGGCCTTTCAGCAGCAACGCCGCAGTCGGGCTGGCTGAAGCACCTGAACATTTCCCTGCAATGTGCCGGGAACGGAATCGATTGGCAGAGCGGTAACACGGTGAAGATCTCCGATAGCGTGATTCAGGGATACGCGCAATATGGAGTGCGCGCAGGAATTCAGCGCGGAGGCTACGGGGGATTTGAGCTGGACAATGTTTATGAGGAGGTTGGGAGCTGTACGAATCCAGCGGGAGCAATCGGGGAAGCGGGCGTAATCGCCCAGGGGGCGACGGTAAAGGTAGAGGGAACGGTGGCCCCGGCGGGAACGATTCCTCAATTTGCCAACTCTGGCAGCACGGACTATCGCTATTACGTTGTTGCTCACAACACAACTTATGGGGCTTCGAATCCGCTTTACGCGGGCCATGCGCTGACCAATGGATCGGGAAATATCACGGTGACGACGCCGGATATTGCTGGCGCGACGACGTTCGATTTGCTGCGTGTGACCTACCTGGCTCCTAACAATCCGCGGGAGCAAGCACCTTTCGGAACGGGAGAGTTATGCAGTCGCAGCGAATGTGACCCGCACTTCGGCTTGTGCGAACGGGGTTTGCACATTCACGGACACGCAAGCGACGCTGCAGTCTTACACGGTGGCGACTCCCACCTATTTCCCGCTTCTGAACTTCTGGCCGGGAAATTTGATCCTGGCGACAAACCATGATTCGGGAAGTGTTCTGGATGCAGCGAAGGCGTGGGTGCAGGAGTGCGCCCAGCGATATTGTCGGGGTTCAAGGTACGGCGGCTCCGGCAGTGGTTTCTACCGAGTGCCAAGCGGTCAATGACTGGACGCCACTTTGGTTGAGTTGCTATACGTCTATGGCTCCCGGCACGTTCTATGATCAGGGCGCATTCTTGCTGGCGGTGAAACCAAATGACGACGGTGGACTGCTCACGAACCTCAAAGGGCGTCTGAATTTTCCGACTCTCGGCACAGGGCCGGGGCACATCATCACGCTTTCCGATTCGAATTTTCAAAAGACAATCGCTACTGCCAACAACCGTCCGTCGAATGATGCGAATGATGCCTTCATCGGATATGACCAGGGGAATGGAAACCCTGCGACTGTGGGGATTAGCGTGGGGGCGCCGGTCTCACTCTCGAACTACATCGGGAATGTGGGCGATGGTACGAGCTGGCTGGAACGATTGACATCGGGACTGAAAGAGTTCAAGACCAATGTCCAGCTGGACAATTCGCTGACGGTTGCCGGGACGGCGCAGGCGAGTTCGTTGCTGACGACCGGGGTGGGATCATGGGCGGTGCAGGGCAGCTATGGAGCTTTGAGTCCCTCGCTGCGGGAACATTCGGCAATTGGGTTTGGGACAGGGGGACAGCTTCAGGTTTCGGAAAATGGCGGCGCAGTGGTCGGGGTCGCAGTGCTCGATAGTAATGGCGATGTGTCGGAGAATGCGAACACGGCGACGCAGCTTGCGCAGACGCCCACACAATGCAACGGGAGCTTCGTCACGGGCATTCAGTCGAATGGAAATGCGAATTGCAGCGTGGCGGACGTGATTGAACTGGCAGAGTCGGTCGAACTTGGTGGAGCATTAATCATTGAGCACGGGGACGTAATGTTCAGTGCAGCATCGACGGGCGTGTTGGGCGGACTTTATCCCGGCGCAGTTTCGATCACAGGGTGCCTCGCAGGGTTTCAGATCACGCCAAATGGCGCGCAATCGAATATTCAGGCCCTGGTCAATGGTGTTAGCTCCGGTACGCCAATCACTACAACTGCAGGGCATCACTATCTTCTTACCACCCGTTTGTACTCTCAGGAGATCTATCGGCTGCAACAGATATTCCATTCTTCTCTTCATCCCGCAGGCAGCGGATTTGGCGGGGCCGAGGTCGCCGCGGACGTGCGCATTGTGTTGGAGTTGCAGGACATTGATCCTACAAACCCGGCGACGGAGGTCGCGCCGGCTACCGTGTTGTATGACGGAGTAATCTCCGGTGCGCCGGATTTCTGTACTTGCGCATTGGTGAACTCTGCCAACTTGCAGTGTGCGATTGCGTTTACGCGACTGATTCAAGCCGTGGACGCGGAGGTGCGCAGCGCGCTTCCTGGACAGGGTTATATCACGCAAATGGTCGGCACGTTGGAAGAAGGGGCGGAGTGCGAGATCACATCGAGTTCTGCCCTCGAGTTTTACCCACAATACGCGCCTGCCGCGAATCAACTGATTGAAGTTCATTATCGAAGCCTCGGTCATGCACTTGCGCGGATTACGAATCCGGCGAGCATCGCTGCGCAACAACGTGGAATCGACAACGGATTACACGGGGCCGTGCGCCATCCGAAAGAGCCGCCCGCACGCACTGACGCAGATTGCGAAATGGCAGCCCTGGCGCTTCTGGATGACAGTACAGGTCCGGCATGGACGGGCGAATATGACGTCTGGAGCGACTTCTTACCGGGGAATGCCGACGATGTTTTCCCCGGAGACGAGTTGAACATCGCTGTTCCTACAAGGGGTGCAACATTTTCCGCCATCGTGAACGAGGTCGAGATTACGCTAAACAATCCCGAAGGCGAACATTTCAGCTACAAAATCAAGTTTGCCAACGACGCGGCAAAAGCTTTGGCCTTTGAATTCGAAGCAGCTGAAGGTACAAAAGCTCTGTTCGTGAACCAATACACCAATGCCCAGGTAGGGGTAACGTACCTGGCCGATTTGACAGCAGCCCAACTCACGCAGGTGACGTCGACTACCATCAGCGTAGATGCTGGTTTAGCGCCAGTCAGCGGTGGTGGCATTGAGGTCCGCTGGAGTGACGCTGGATGGGGCCCGGGCAACGATCGCAACCTCGTCGGACGATTCACCACGCAAGCTTTTACTATCCCGCGTCTGTCTGAGGTGCAGGACTGCTATTTGCAACAATACGACAATTCGGTGCCGCCCAAGTACTCCAGGTATAGCGCCGCGCTGCACGTCGATTATCCGCTGTAAACGCAACCAACAAACCTCTTAAGAACGCACGTACACCGCGATAAAACACGCACTGGCACTGTAGCTCGCGGCTCACAAATTTCAATGCAGAGGTGCGCTATGAATGTGAATGACCACCCTAATTCCGTCTCCCTGAAGGAACACCTGCTCGCCTTGATAGCCATCGAGCGCGAATCGGCCGATCGCGAGAGGACTTTTATTGACCTGCGTTTTCAGCTCGCCGAAAGAGCGTTGGAACTGGATCACGTTGAAATGCTTCGCCGTCTCGATCTCTTGAACCATGCACACGAAGATGCCCGCCAGAAAGAAGCTAGTTTCGTCGGTCGCGAAGTGTACGAGAGTCAAGTAAAGGAACACAACAAGTGGCGCGATGAAGTAAATTCTGCCTTGTCTACTCGGCAAGGCAGGACATCCGTGACATCTGGACTTGTGGGTGCGGTCGGAGGGTTGGCCCTAAGCGCCCTGTTCGGATTAATCATGTTTCTCGCTAAGGCAGCATTCAGCAACTTTCCGAAATAACTCGCTGCTCAAGATTGTCTTACGCCCATCCTGTTGCTCGCAAGAACATGTACGCACTGTTTCTAATTTCGAGAGGTATAACCATTGGATTTTCTAGCCACACTTCTACAAACGATTGCCTTCGTTCCAGCGCTAGTGAATGGGATTGAAGGTTTATTCGGCCACCGCTCAGGAACAGAGAAGAAAGATGCTGCCCTGTCATTCTTAAATACGGCCTTGTCCATGGGCAACGCAGTTGCCACTCGACAGATCGTCGATCAGGGAATGTTCAAAGACGGAATGGGCAAGATTATTGACGGTGTGGTCGAGTGTTTGAATGCTTCGATCTGGGCAAAGGCCAAGTAGCGGAATCGTGCGCGGTCGTAATGCGGGGGGCTGACGCCTGTGCATGCACGGTTTACAAGAACAGAGCAATTCTCCCTGCTTGCCGCTTGACACATTTTACCGAAGCGAAGCCGCCGGCCAGATGCTGCATCCACATGAACCCTAGGGAAACGAAGGAGGATCGGTATGCCGTCGCTTCCGTTTCAAGGAGCTGGCCGACCGCTATCTATCGCTGGGCTGGCGGGCATCGGCCAAAAGCTGGGCGTTCGCGCGGTTGAAATTTGGACTGTGCTGACGGTCGAGACGTCGGGCTGCGGATACATGCCCGACCGCCGGCCTGAAATTCTCTACGAGCGTCATATCTTCCACCGCCTTACGAAAGGCAAATATGACGATGGTGACATCAGCGCCCCATCGGCTGGCGGATATGGAGACTCAGGAGCACATCAATATGATCGGCTGGCACTCGCCACCGCGAAGAATCGCTCTGCCGCTTTGCGGAGCTGCTCCTGGGGCATCTCCCAGCTTATGGGCGAGAATTATGCTCTGGCTGGATTCTCAGACGTGGAAGCCATGGTCGCTGCCATGTCCGAGTCCGAGGACCAGCAACTCGCCGCGATGGGTAATTTTCTGGTCGGTTCTCGACTCGACATTTCTCTACAAGCGCATGATTGGGCGTCGTTCGCTCGCGGCTACAATGGCCCGAATTACGCCATCCGCCGCTATGACATTCGCCTGAATGCTGAATTCCAAAAGTATTCTGCCGAGGGCCTTCCTGACTTGAATGTGCGTGCTGCGCAGCTCTATCTCACTTATCTCCATTTTCAACCTGGACCGGTGGACGGCATCGCCGGAAAACGCACTTCCTCAGCCCTCGCCGATTTCCAGACCCAACACGGACTCACAAAAACATCTATCAGCGATCCGGAGACAATAGCACAATTGTCTTCCGTTCTAGCGGTCACTTCGCTTCTTCTGTGATGGCTTTTTTAGTAGGATAAACGCGCGAATTTGGATGAATATAATTCTTCTCGAATGCAACCGGTTGTGCGAATTCAGTCGGGCTAGGGACTGGACAACAACTTCAGCGAAAACGGTGAACACTGTCCGATTCGGGAACTCGGCGGTTCCCGTCCTGCGCCGACCCTGCTTCGGCTGTCGCCGTGACGAAATCGCGGGGATCTTATCCGACTTGTTCGGAGGCCGTTCTTTCCGGGACCTCGGCTGGAGGGTACGCATCGAGTACGCCCGTCCGGTCGGTCAATTCCACATAGGAGTGTCCAATCTCAGCAGCGATCCGCGGCCACAAATAGCGCTCCCGAACTCGTGCTTGGCCATTTCGTCCTGCCACTGTTCGAGTCCGCGCGTCGGAAAGGAGGAAGCGTAGCATCCGCGCGAGGTCGGCGGCGTCTCCAGGCTGAAAGGTGAAGCCAGTGTCATCGATGACTTCCCGGTTTTCAGGAATGTCGCTAGTCAGTACGCACACGGCGGCGCCCATGGCGTCCAGGAGCGCCAGTGAGAGGCCTTCGAGGTCGGAAGGCAATACGAATAGCGCAGCATTGGTCAGCAATTCATCGAGGGCAGGGCCGTGGACCCAATCAAGGAATAGAATCTGCTCGCTCTGATGCTTGCGCAATTCATCGACGTAAGAGTTCGTGTAACTCGATCCGCCAGCCAGTACCAGCTTGGCAGATGTGTCGAGTTTTTCGTAGGCCTCAATAAGCAGATGGCAATTTTTCTCGGGTGAAAACCTGCCGAGAAACAGAATGTAATTGTCGGGTTCCAGCCGCCACTCTGGTATTTGCGAGGGAGCGACGCGTTTGCGAAGCACAGAGCCGTTGGGGACGTATGTAGTTGCGACTCCGTACGTTGTCTGGTAATGGCGCTGCAGAGCTCGTGAAACGACCATGGTCTGGTTGGGCAGCCGCGCGGAAGCGAGTTCTCCGAGGCGAAGAGTAAACGAGGCAAAACGCCCCCACTTCTTTCGTTGCCAATCTTGTCCCTGAACCGTCACGATGGTCTTCTTCCCAACCAGACGCGGGAAGAACGAGAACAGCGCCGGACCCTGCGCATGGTAGTGCACGATGTCGCAACCGCCAAACATTACGTGCACCGTGCTCAGCCAGGTATGCACGAAGGTCTCAAGGTGCTTGGAGCGAAACGTAGGCAGGCGAACCAACCGCATGCCTTCGTATTTGGGTAGTGCCGGAGTGAAGTAACTTCGACAATACACGGTGACATCGTGGCCCATTTCCACCAGCCGCTTGCCGACCTCTTCGTAATAGGTCTCGATCCCACTGTACTTCGAAACGGTACCGCGCCCGCCAATGAACGCGATCCGCAGCGGCGCAGGGCTGACGGATGGGGCTACGGCTTTTCGGGCGGGGGGCCAAGGCCTCATCTGGGTATACAGTCGCATCATGGCGCGATAGTGAGCTTCCGGCGTGTGCTGAGTTTGCACGAATCTGCGCGCTGTGACTCCCATCTGAATTGCTAACTCCGGACGCTCCACGAGGTATGAAATGGCTTTCCCCAGTTTTTCCACATTTCCCGCTGGATATAAAAGTCCGGTCTCGCCCTGGTCAACCAATTCTCGGCGTGACCCGAGGTCCGATGCTACCACCGGACGTCCCCAGGCGTAGGATTCGAGAATGGTCTTGCCCAAAGTTTCATACGCTCGCGAGGGTAGGACGGTGAAGCGGGACGAGGCGATCATGTAGTCCAGGACTTTGCCGCCGACATGGCCGGCAAATTTCACGTTGGTCAGACACAGCTCGCGAGCCAGGTTTTCGAGTTCGGGTCGCTGTGGCCCGTCGCCGGCAATCTGGAGTTGCACCTGCGGCAGATGCTTCATCGCCCGCAAAAGGTCGGCGACTCCTTTTTCGGGCGACAGGCGGCCGAAGTAAAGAATTGGCGCGTTCGGTGCAGCATTTGGCGCAGCTTGCGCGGGCAATTTCTGGAAATGGGGAAGAACAGCAATCTTCTCTGCGCTGAAACCATTTTGCACCAGCTTGTCCCTCGCGAAACGGCTCGGCGTCAAAAACTGATCGATGCACTTCCGGTAAGTTCCCAACCAACGATGGAAATAGGCTTCGGCCATCAGCAGCAGCGCCGAACCTGGCGGCCCGGCGTAACAACCTTCGGTGAGAACGTGCCTGAACTGTCCGCCGCGACAGCGCTCACACGCTCGTCCTTTTGCGACCATGTTGTAAGTGGGGCAGAGCAGTTTGAAATCGTTCAGATGATAGAGCACAGGCACGCCCTGCGCCTTGAGTTCCCAAAGAATCGACGGGGACAGGTGGTGATAGATGTTGCGCACATGGGCGACGTCGGGACGAAAAGCAGCAATGACCTTCCTTAGGCGCTGCCGAGCGTCAGTGGAATAGATTGCGTGGGCTGCGAGTTTGGCCCGCGCCATCCAGCCTTGGGGAGGGCTTTTGAAATCGATGTGCGGCACGAAGTGCTGGTCGTAGGGCGTGGGCTGGCCACGAGGGTCCGCCATGGAAAACAGCGCGACTTCGTGCCCTTGAGCTCGCATCAAGTTCATGAGCTCAAACATGTAAACCTCAGTACCACTGAAGGGAAAATTGTATTTATTGCAATAGAGAATTCTCATAGGAAGGGTGCTCCGTCGTTGGTCTGATATTGGGAGGGCTGACGTGCGAGAGAATAAGATCGCAAAAAGCTGCTAGATTTTTTTCGCGGTTGAAATGCTGAAGCACATGCTGCCGGGCGGCGCGGCCAAGCACACCGAGTGCAGATTCGGAGCGGTGGACCAACTCGACTCTCGCCACAAAGTCTTCCAGCGAGCCCGGGCGATAAAGAAAACCGTTCTTGCCATCTTGCACCAGTTCAGGAATGCCAGTGATCGTGGGTGCGAGCACGGGTATGCCGCGCACCATTGCTTCCATCAGCACCAACGGAATACCCTCACTGCGGCTGGTCAGCACGACCAAGTCGGCAGCGGCGTAGCGGATGTCGAGTTGGTGGCGCGACAAATGACCAAGGAGGCGGACCTCGTCTTGGAGGTCCAGCTCCCGAATCAGCCCTGCGATCGATACCCACTCTGGACCGTCGCCTGCGATCAGGCACACGAAGGGAAGGCCGCGGTCCTTCAGCATGCGACACGCTCGAACCATGAAATCGTGGTCTTTGACCGGATGCAATCGTCCGACTGCGAGCATGGTCAACGGACCTCCAGGGGAAACTTTGATGGGATTGTTGCCTGGCTCGACCCCCATGCGTCGAACCATGATTTTGGCTGGTTGAATCTCGGGATAGCGTTCGAGAATGTAGCTTCGGTTGAATTCGGAGATGGTTACGCAAAAACTGCACTCCTTCAGCTTTAAATCGAGATATGCCGGGTGCAACAGCAAGTCCGATCCATGCAGCGTCATGCTGAACTCGATTCCCAGCGACCGGGCGGCGACCATCGCGATCCATGATGAGAAATACCCGTGGTGCACATGGATGTGCTCGGGATGGGATGCCCTGATCAGAAGCGCGTAGTAGAGTCCAAGCCAGGTATGTAGAAGAGCGCGCACCCGCCGAGTGAACGGCTCGCTACCCTGCAACAGTGCGCGACAAAAGAAATCCTTGAGCAGATGGAATTTCAGGATGCACAGGAAGGCAGAGTAAATTACCAGCTTGAGACGGAAGGGTTGCAGATACAGAGTTTCGGCAGTGAGGACTCCGAGGTCGGAGTCAAGGGCAATTGAGGCAGAGCGCGCGCTGCATGGGATCACTGTGACGCCGCGTCTGCGGAGTTCGCGAATTTCGTCACTTACGTAAGGCTCGACCGGAGAGGGGAATTGATTCGCGAGATAGGCAACCGTTGGCATTAACTTGCCGGAGCAGTGAGCCGAACCTCTGCGTGGCGGCGGTTTTGGGCGGCCAGCAGACCGGCCAGCGTGAACAGAAAGCCATTCACGAATTGGTAATTCATCACCACAAAAGACGCATTCAGCAAGTACACGCCCAAAAGCAGTGGCCACAGCGTGGTTCGAAATTCCTCATCTAGGAAACTGCTGGCTGTAAGCGCTGTGCCCCGATTCAGGCGTCGACCCAGCTTGAATAGATCAACCACAATCCAGAGGTACAGGACTAAACCCACGAGACCGTATTGGACGACGATCTCAAGATACGTATTGTGAAAAAAGAACTGCTCCTGGTGAAAGTCGCTGATTCTTTTAGAAAGCTCGGTTTGCATCTCGGCCGCGCCCCATCCAGTAAGCGGTTTCTGCAGGAACATCTCCCAACCGGCTTGATAGATCTCCATCCGGAAGATCACCGGCCCGCGTTCTTCCAGCCGATCGGTCAGGGACGCGTTGCGATCCGCAAAAGTGACGGCGGTTGCGAGTCCGATGCCGCCAGCGATCACGAGGCACAGACAGACGCGCCGCAGCCGGCGGCTTGATGAAAAAAAGAGCAACCCTAAAATTGACAAGGCAAAGGAAAGCCAGACGGCGCGCGTCTTGGTGGCGACAATTGCCAGAGGCAATGACGCCAGGAAGGCAAGCGCTAGAACTGCCCGCAGCCGTTTGCGCCGAAATGAATTGAGGGCAAGCAGGCCAAGCAGATTTAAGGCGACGCCGTTGGCCACAGCTTGCAGAAATGGTCCGCGTGCACGATCGGCGTGATAGCCCAGACTTTCATCAAGAATGTAACGGGGAAAGATGAATTGCTTGGCGTCGATCATGAAGAATATGGCGGTGAGAGTCAGGTATCCCAGCACGACCAGAGAAAACGTCTCAAACCTTCGCAGCGACTGAGCGTCATCGAAAATGTAGGCCGCCAGCTGATAGAGGGTGAAGGGCACCAGCCATTTGGCCGCAAACAAGCTCCAGGTTTCAGCGTCATTGGGTTGCGAGACCACGCCATAGAATGCCAGGAGAAGCATCGCCAGCATCCGCCATGTAACGGGGCCGCCTAGTCGGAGCGGTTGCCGCAGCACACATACGCGCAGGAGCACGATCAGAATCAGCAAGCCAAACGCAAATCGGTCAATGGAATGAAAATTGAAGTCTGGCGGATGGAAAAGCATGAGCATTAACGTTGCTAAGAAGAGGAGAGACGGCGCCACGATCAATGGGTGCAGCAGCCGGAAAGAACTGCTGACCGCCCAAGCCGGGACACCACTCCCAGGAATTCGAGTCGTCGGGTGTGCGGTTGAGGACGTGGCTATACCCCACTTCCGTGCAGAACCACGGCAATTGTCTTGTACAGAATCTGGAAGTCTCTCCAGAGGGTCCAGGTCCTTATGTATTCCAGATCGAGAGCCAGACCACGTTCAAACGATGGATCGCGACGCGCGGTAACTTGCCAGAGTCCGGTAAGCCCTGGTGGAACATCCAAACGCTGCAGATCGCCGAGGTCATAGCGCTCGAAATCATCGAGTGGATGAGGCCGCGGCCCGACCAGGCTCATTTCACCGCGCACTACATTCCAGAGCTGCGGCAGTTCATCCAAGCTATAGCGGCGGAGAAATCGTCCTGCACGGGTAATCCTCGGATCGCCGGCCATTTTGAAAAATGGCCCTTGGCGTTCGTTGCTGGCTCGCAGATGTTCTTTTAGTTTGTCTGCTCCGTCGTCCATGGTGCGGAACTTGTAACATCGGAACCGCCTTCCTTTTAGACCTACTCGTTGCGCTCGATAGAGCACTGGCCCTGATGATTCCAGTTTAATTACCAGTGCAATGATTGACAGTAACGGGGCCGCGAAGGCCAGCGTCGCTGCGGCCGTAACCGTGTCAACTACGCGCTTGAGGAAGAAACCCAACCTCGGCATGCGTTCCTCGCGCAAGGTAAGCACCGGAATGTTGCCAAACTTCTCAAACACCAATGGGTCGTCCGGCTCAAATCCAAAAAGATCGGGAACCACTTTCACGTCGATCTGGTTGCGCCGCGCCTCCCGAATGACCCGCCGCGCTAAGTCAGGCTGGTGCGGAGCAGTGAGAATAATCTCATCCACGAAATCGGTGCGCGCGATGCGTGCCAGATCGTCCAGCCGCCCGTGCACATCACCGCCGATCGGCTCATTCTCGTCAAGGAAGCCCACGACCGAGCGACTGCAGGAGACGTCCTCGCTTATGCAGGCTGCAAGTTGGCGACCGACCCGTCCTGCTCCTACGATAAGAACGTTCCGCACATCGCGCCCACCCTGCGATGATTGAGCCGGCACGCGTCTCCAGCGCCGTCTCCACGCGAGCATGATTAGGAAATTGACGGGAGCACTTGCGGCGAGGGTTGTGAGGGAGATCAAGTGAGGTCCGGACCATCCCACCGCGGCGACAACCAGTGCCGCAGACCAAAAAACTACTTTCGCCAGCACGAATTGTTCCTGCTGCGGTATTTGAACGGTTTCAGGATGATAAAGCCGTTCCGAAAAACCCAGCAAAGTGAAAAGGGCACCGTAGATCAGCAGCAATCCAGGCCCAGCGGTGGGAAACGGTTCGGGACGAAGCAACGACGCCGGATCGCGGTAAATGGCAAACTCCAAAAGCAATATCAGATGGCCAACTGCGGCGAAGCCAAAGATGATTAGGAAAAAGTCTGCACTCACTTGCCGCACCAGATTCCAGCGCTGGCCGTGAACCGAAAGTCTCGGAAAGAACGCCTCCGCGATGATTGCAGAGAGATGGCGCTTCCTCGGTTCACCGAGGCCGTCCTGGCCCTGCCAATCCCAGAAGCGCCCATCGACCGTGACGGAGGATTTCTTCCGGGAAACCTCGCCGGCCTCCGCTTGCACTCCGGGAATCAGGCGAGAGGGAGACGCAAATTTGCGAATCGGGGTTACGGGCTTGATTGTTAAGGGAGGACGCACTTCAGATCATTTCCAGTTCGTATCCTTCTATCGTGATAGCAACTGCTTGCTGGATAGATTCAATGGAGATCACCAGGTTCTTTTCCCCGCGCTGTTCCAGGATTCCTTCGAGGCCATCCAGGCAGCCACCTCGAATCCTTACCTTCTGTCCGACTTTCAGAAAAGCGTGGAGGGCACAAGGAACCTTCCGGGATAGCAGCTTTTGTAGATCATCAATCTGCTTGACCGGAATCGGAATTCCTACTCCCCGGAAGCTAACCAGGCCAATGATCCCTTCGGTGTGCAACAGTTCCATTCGCAGTGCGGATGACAGATCAAAATGCGCGAAGGTGTAACCCGAGAACAGCGGAACATAGACGGGTTGACGGCGATCACTCCAGCGGTGGAATTCTTCGAGCAATGGAAGGAACGTCTGCAGGCCCTTACGTTGAAGTTGGGCCGTTACTTTTCTTTCAAAGCGGTACCGGGTTTGAATCGAATACCACTGTGCTCCTTCAAGGGCGAATGGTATAAAAAGGTTGGGTGCAGCTGTCATCAAGACAATTCTTTAAACGCGGCTCCGCTAATTGAGTCCCGACTGATTTTTAGTCTGTTTTCCACGAAGGGTCCAGTTTTCCCCCAACCAGGATTCTTGTTTCGCGCTTTTTGCCCAAATGATGACCCAGTCCATCCCGTAGTTCCGCAGACCGATCACACCGAGTTCTTACAATTTTCGATAAATCGTCTCGGGGATGGGGAACGTTCTCTCACTAAGCACTGCTCCCAGCAGACGAGCATTGGCCGCGTGCAGTTTTTCCTTAACTTTTTGAGCAGCCACGCGCCGGGTGGAGTTCGCCTCCACAACCAGCACCATGCCGTCACAAAGACTCGCCAGCAATGCTGCCTCGCTACCAACCGCGGCGGGCGGCCCGTAGAGGATTGTGTAGTCGAACGTATGGCGCAGTTCGGTAAGTCGTTCGCGCAGCCATGCACCCGACAAACCATTTTCGTTTTCGCCGACAAAGGCCATCCGCGGAATCAGCCACAATTCGTTGGAGAGTTGACAGGACGGATCCCTAAGAGCAGAAGTCTTCTGATTCGCGATCAGACCGTGGCCATTTTTCTCGACAACCTGTTGCAATCCAGGACTGTTGAGATTTGCCTCTACGAGGCATGTGGTTCCCCGTACTTGCGCGGAAAGGGCCAGACCGATTTGCATGCAGATCGAGCTGATATCAGTCTCCTGATCGACGGGACTCACAACAACCTGATGCGCAGGCTTTGGCCATCCTGGAAGAAATACCTGACGCACTAAACCGCGGATCTGTTCGTCGGCGAAGGACTCGGAATTCCAAACTAGAGGTCCGGTCTGGCAGTATTCTTCGCGTTCAACTTCGATGGCGGCTGGCTCATACACGTCACCCAGCGTCTGCGGCAATAAATCAACAAATGTGCTCATTGTCCCTTTCGTGGAGCAAGTGTTCGTGCGATTTCTGACCCAGTCGTCCGATCATTCATATGAACCTCCGATATCCTTAGATCTCGTTGTTGTAAGAGCGCATGGTTATTCGTTTCTGCGCGGTAGTGAAGCCAGAACCGGACTTCCCAAATAGGCGACGATCTCGTCCGGAGTTCGAAAAGCTGGATTCAGGTAATCGGCGACAAAAGCCACCGTGATGCCAAGAGTGCTTGCACCCGCCAGGCCGATAAATCCGAAGCCCAGGGCGGAAAGCTCAGGCAGCGCGGGGATCGCAGGCTGTTCGGCGATGGTTACATTGAGAATGCCTCCTTGATCTAAGGCATCTCCAATCCTCGCCTCCTCACGCTTGTTCAGGTAAAGGAGATACTTTTCTTCGCTCGCCTTCAAATCGTGCATCAACTGTTCCTGCTCGATGGCGCGATCCCCCAGTTGACTCGCCGCTTCCCGGTAGTGCACCAGTAAAGTGTTTTGGGCCGCAGCGTGTGCGCTCATCGCGGCCAGTTCGACCTGAGTCTTTAATAATTCTCCTCTTGCCCATTCGTGATCCGGATGCTGGTCGCTGCTGCGCTCCCGAATTGGAGCCTTATCTTCGGCCGCGATGGAAGCTTTGGTTTCCGCAATCTCCTCGTCGATTTCCTGAACCGGCCGATAGGAAGGTTCGTATTTGGCAAGTAGTTCGGTCCGACTCAGCTGCAACTCCAGTAGCTGCGCTTTCATTTTTTGCATCAGCTGGGGATTGTCGGAGTCACGCATCACTGTGGTGATCCGTTCAGGCAACAAGCCCAGTTTCTTCTCCAGGATGCGTGCGCGCTCAGTGGACACTGCGATCGATACTTGGGTTTGGCGAGCGTCCGCATCTGCTTCGCTCAGTTTCTGCAGCGCTAAATCGCGCTCCAGAGCCGCTGAAGTTACTCCTTGATCGGCCCCGAACCTCATGAGTTGCAACTCTGTTTCCTCCAGAGCGCTGCGCGATTGAACGACTTGCTGATCGAAGAACTTGAACTCTCCCGAGGGACGGTGCAATTGTTCGTGGCGTTCCAGATACGCGGAAGCCAGAGCGCGAAGCACGTCGGCTGCCTGCACTGGATCTGAGTATTTGTAACTCACGGTGATCAGGGTTGCTTTTTTCACCGGTTCGACTGTCAGCCGCTTGTCAATGCGACGCACGGCCCGAGCCAGTTGTCTTTCCTGGTTGTCTCCGAGCAGGCTCCAGAACCACGAATGCCCCTCAGAAATCAGGCCGGCCCGACGCACAACTGTCCGCAAGATCTCGTCGTCGTGCAGCAGTTCCACTTCTGAATTCAGTTCTTCCTCGGTCACACTCTCGCGTTCGAATTCCGCCTGGCTCGGCGTCGAAGTGACCACGGGATCGACGCGACCCCGACGGACCAACACCTTCATTTCTGACTTGTAAGGGGGTGCGATTAACCCATAGAGAAATATCGCCAAAAAGATGCCGACAAATGACTTCAGCGCTAGTCGACGTTGTCGAAAAACCACCGACAGCAGGTCGCGCAAAGTGGGGGAAGGCACATGCGCCGCTCTCGGGATGATTCTAAGTTCCTCCGGCATATGAAAGTCCAAGTGCTCATTTCTGATTCTGTTGCTTCACTGTAGGGGACGGGCCCCGATGGTTGCGAACCCTTGTCCCTAAAACTGTGTCGGACTCGCGTACATGCTCATGCTGGAAGTAGGCAAATACTGCTTGATCTTGGAAATCAGATTTTGCGGTACGAATAAAAAGTCGCCGGGTTTGAGGCGAATGTCCTCCGCCAAAGTCCGTGATTTCATAATCTCCTTTACATCCAGCAAGTGGGATTCGACGAGATCGTCGGAAACGTGTCGAAACAGCACGATCTGGGAGTGTTTGGCCCGCGGGGTGAGACCTCCCGCAATGGCCACCGCTTCGGTCACGCTGATATCCGAGCGCAGTTCGTATTTCGCGGGATGATTCACTTCGCCACCCACGATGAAATACGGTTTGTCAAAATCCTGGAGTGCGATGGTGACCTCGGGGTCATGCAACACGCCGGTATAGGCTCGGCCAATGGCCGCTTCCAACTCAGGAACCGTTGTGCCCTCGGCAACCAACTGCTTCACCCCCCTCAAGGTGACGTACCCGTCCGGCTGCACGCTCACGGTTTGGTCGAACTCGGGTGAGAAGGTGAAAGAAACTACTACGACGTCACTTTTGCAAAGCCGGTAGAGCGGACGGCGCACCCCCGTCAGGGCTGGATTCGATTTAGGATTCCTAGCGCCGTCCGCCACACCGGATTTCGTGGCTACCGCTGGCCCGGTCTGTGCAACAGCCGTGCTTGGCTGCTGTTCTTGAGCCACGGCCACCAACCCCTGCTGCACAGAGCAGCAGCTGAGAGCGAGAACGCAATAGACCACACTAAAGTTGATCTTCATTTTTCCGTTCAGGCCTCGACTCGCTACCGAGGAACTGCAACCTTTCTATAGGAGTGTCGAACATCTTGAACTTATCGTGGCGTGTTGCGAGTGGCAAGACATGGGAAGCGCCGTACACAAAAGTATGCAGTTATGACGAAGTCCGCCTCGCTGTCCGGTCTGCATCGGATGCATCGCAAGCTATAACACTACGGGCTTTACAGAGCGCAAAGGTTGAGACTCCTTTGCTTACGGCCAATTCAAGCGCGTACCACTTTGGTTGCACCCGCTAAAGTGGACTTGACGAAAGTCGTTCGTGAAGGAGCGTTAAGTTGCCCGGGCTATGAGCAGAGTTCCTATCAGCGTAGTAGCGTGCAATAACGGGAAAAACTCAGATTCGTTATGGGCTCCAGCAAGGTTTTCCACACAAATAAGGCTTGTTGGAGCGTCTCCATGTCACAGCATTCCGATCGACTCAACCTCTATCATTAACGAATCAGTTATAACGAGGATGTGAGCTATGGAGTCTGCGCGCGTTAGCATTTCGACAACGATTGGCGTCCTGGTAGCTGACTCCAATCAGATGCAGTGCCAGCTGTTGGTGGGCGCGCTGCGCCGACGCCCGGAATTCCGCGTGAATTTTTGCGGCGTGGATATGAACCTGATCCTCAGGGCCGTGGCAGATTTTCAGGTCGACGTTATCCTTATGAATGCCGATCATCCCAAACTAGCCGGCCAGGATATGGCCAACGTTCGACGCTTGCATCTGGCTCATCCGAAAATCGCGAAGGTTCTAGTGTTGACCGAATCGAATCGTGACTCGGTTGTGAACGCCTTCCGCTCCGGTGTCAAAGGACTGTTCTGCTTTGCTGACTATCCCTTTCGCTTGCTGTGCAAGTGCATCCAGAGCGTTCATCAGGGACAAGTGTGGGCCAACAGTCAGCAATTGCAGTACCTGGTTGAGACCGTAACGCACGTTCCTTCTTTGCGCGTCGTGAATGCTCATGGAGTTGGGCTGCTCACTCCGCGTGAGGAGCAAGTCGTGGCCCTGGTTGCGGATGGATTCAGCAATCGTGAGGTAGCCCGAGAACTCGGGCTTAGCGAACACACTGTGAAAAAATACGTATTCCATATCTTCGACAAGCTGGGAATGTCCAGTCGTGTCGAACTCGCCCTCTATGCGGTCAGCCACGGCGACACGCGGCAAGCTGAATGGGTGGCAGGCGGAGGGGAATAGATAGTTGGCCGAAAGTTGAGTCGAGTTTGAATCCGCCGCCAAACCCCTGTATAAACGAGGAACTAAACCTCGTGGCCGACAGCCGATCCTATTCTCGCCGCTGGACTGTGATTGCTTCCGCCTTGCTATGCTGCGGGCTCGGTGTGGTCGTGCTCTATACCAGACGCAGCGCCTTCTTCAGCCCACTGGCTGTGGTCGTTGTGGCTGCTATCGGATTAGCCGCGGTGCTGCTTCAACTCCGCTTCTATAATCGGGGGCACAGCAACCCAGTGCACGCGCCAGCGTGGCTGAACATCCTCGGAGTAGGGTTTGCCCTGGCTGCATTCTTCGCGGATTTCCTGGGTTTGAGTTGGCAGATGGCCGAGGTGGTGGCTCTGGGCGCCGTGGGCAGTTTCGCGATAAGCAGTGCGATGATTCTGCATGCTTTTCGCAAGAATCGGACGATGCCCAAATAACCAACCCAGCAGAAGTCCACCAAATCATTCTCGAAGGACGTTCGCAACGGTCGACCGAAGACGGCACAGGGCTTAATTCCCTCGGAATTCCACTGCCAGCTTGGTTTCCACTTCGACAGGCCGGCCTTTTGCTTGATACGGCTGGAATCGCCACCATTTGATTGCATCGACGGCTGCGGCGGTGAGCTCTTCGGGGCCGCTGATCGGGCGCACGTCGATGACGGTTCCGTCGGGTCCAATGACCGTGTCGAGAATCACGATGCCTTGTATGTTTGCTTGTCTCGCAGCATCGGGATAGATCGGTTCGATCTTGTGGATTAATAGCCTTTCCATCGCTTCGGCGGGAACATAGACGCGAGGTTGTTGCGAGGGCTTCTGGCTTGACGGAATCTGCGATTCCAATTCGCCCCACGCCCGGCGCCAGTGCCACCAGCCGGCTGCCGCTAGCAGGAATGTTCCGACAAGCGCCACCCATGCGGCACGCCGCAACATCGGCTGGACGCTATTTTGAACCGCGATCTTTTGATTGATGGCTTGACCGGGGAAGGGAAGCGATTGTGCAGGCATGGCCGCGGGTTGCGCCGGTGAGGGCAGAACGCCTGGAGTTACCGCGGCGGGATTTGCGCCGGACTTCCGTCGCGTCCAGTGCTCGATCAGCGTTTGTTGTTCCGAGGTTAGATTTACAAACTCAAGACCACAATGGAACAGCGCCTGATAGCGAACCACCGCCTTCAGGCGGAACGGCCCGCCGGCGTCGGGCAAGCGAAACTCAATGCCAACGGAATCGCCGGGATGAAGCTCCCCGGCCAGCACCAGGCCGACCCCGCGCTCACCGAGGGTGACCGAACGCCCGGGGATGGAATAAGGAATTCCTGATCGTAAGACGGTGACATCCGCGGGAACCGCCAACGGGAACCGAGGAACGCGCCGAGTGTTGGTAAAGACTCGAACCGGTGCCCGCGTCGCCGCCGTGCTCATGGCTCCACCTCTGCCTGTCTCAACACACCACCCCCGCGTCGCCGCGAATTGAGGCGTAATGAGGGAATGCTTCGGCCAGAGTTATTGCGGGGAGTATAGCATCGCTCGGTGGGAGATTTCCTCAGCAGTTCGAAACCCGTTGACGACCAAGGACACAAGATAACAACGAAGTACTTAGAAGTTGGTCGATTTCCGTGATTGCCTTCGCCGACCTTTGTGTCCTTACGAAGTTAAATCCCTTGATCCCGCGGACGGAGCAAATGGCGCCATCCTCAATCTTATGGCCAGCGCTTGGCGGTGTCTTCCCAACCTGCTGCGCGCGCCGGTTGCGGACTGGCGTTGACGGCCGCTTGCGGGATGCGGATAGGCTGCTGCGCGGTTGTGGGACTGGCTAATGTCGGTTTATTGCTGGTTGCTTCCAGCATCGATTCCTTATCGTCTGACAATAGGGGGGCGGCTACGCGCAACGCTTCGACTTCCTTTTCCAGCCGCGCCAGTTCGAGTTCCTTCTGCCTCAGAACCTCGTAAACATTCTTCATACCAGGGTCCCTTCTTCAAATGTGCTTGGGAGAAGCCATTTGGCCGCACTCTAACAGGTATGTTGCTTTTGTCAAGGAGGAACAGGTGGAAAACGGGTTAGCTTGAAGAGACGGCTTCCCCCGCCGGTTGATTCCGACCTTTGTGGGCTGCGGGTACATCCTCTTGTTGCCACTTGCGCGCCAGTTGGTCTAATTCCCCGAGCACCTTCTGAATGTCTTTCATGCGCTTAGTAATGCCATAGGTGACGGACGGTGGAATGGTGGGTTCGTAGTCGCGATAAATAAATCCCTTATGCTCCAGCAGCCGGAGCCGCTCGGTCAAAACGCGGGACGAAATACCCTCGACCTGGCGTCGAAGAACTCCAAATCGGGTGGGTCCGTTGGTCGATAAGGCCCACAGAATGTGCATAGTCCAAGGGCGAGTGAGCACTTCGAGCAATCCACCCATTGGGCACGGAGTAGGCGATTGAGCATAGCGACGCATACATACCTCACTTAGTTACTTTAAAGTGCCTACTTTACAAATACAAGTAGTTATTTAAAGTAACTTCAAAAGCACAGTTGTCATCTAGTTCGAAATAGCAGGGGCGTTTTCGGGGTCCCAATAATTCTTCAGGAGGATTTTTTATGGCCAGCAACTCAATTTCGCAGCGTTCACAAACTGCCAGTGCAGTGCGCACCACAGACTTGAGAGAGGGAGCATCCGTGGGCGCGTTCGTCACACTTGCAGGACGGATACTGTTCTCCATCATCTTCATTTTGTCGGGATTCTTCCATTTCTCGCAGCAAGACGTTGCCTACGCCGCACACGCGGGTGTGCCCATGGCCGGTTTCTTAGTTCCCGCATCAGGAATTCTGGCGCTGCTCGGAGGACTCAGCATTCTGCTCGGATACCGAGCTAAGGTCGGCGCCTGGCTGCTCGTGCTATTCCTGGTTCCAGTCACGCTCGCAATGCACAACTTCTGGGCGGTGAAAGACCCAATGATGGCTCAGATGCAAATGGCCATGTTCATGAAGAACGTGAGCATGCTTGGGGGCGCATTGCTGATTTCCCAATTTGGAGCGGGCCCGCTAAGTCTGGATGCGAAGCGAAACTCTTCGCGCTGACTTTTTGCAAACCTTAGCACTTAGCAGTCAGCACTCAGCATTCGGCCCTTGAATATCTACGCCACAGCCTGGCGAGCACATATCAGACTGAGTGCTCAATGCTAAGTGCTAAGCACTGAGCACTGCTTCATCCTCGCGGAAGCAGTATTCGTCCGCGCATTCCTACCACTTGTCACATTCTTGTAAACAGCCTCACCTTTCCCAAGTCTGAACGTCAAACTAAGCAGTCAGTTTTTGGCTTGGACGAATTCCATCTCGTCCTGGAAAACGAGCATGGTGAACTTGCGTGATCAGACCCGTTTCTCAGACTTGTCTCGAATCGAACTATGGAACTCCGGAGCACGTCGTTGCGTATTTAGATCGGGGAGTGGTGTGCAGGGCTAGAGCGAATCGATAAAGAGACTGGTCAGGCAAGTTCGGAGGGTGGGGTTATGCAGCACGGAGCGAATGGCAGCAACGGGACGGGCAACGGAACCCTTCTACACACTGGGGATCCTCATGTCCAGGAAGTAGTCAAAACAGCCCATGAAGAACTTCGCCAGCTAATGCGTCAACGGGCTGAAATCATGAAACGCATTGGCACCCTGAAGCAGACAATCTCAGGGCTCGCTAATTTATTCGGCGACGAAATCCTGGGAGAAGATCTGCTGGAGTTGGTCGATCGCAAAGCCGGAGGACGCCAGCCGGGCTTTACGAAAGCATGCCGCATGGTTCTGATGGAAGCGGGAAGGCCGCTGGCGGTGCGGGAGGTCTGCGAACAGATTCAACAACGTCTTCCCAGCATCTTAGTTCGTCACAAAGATCCGCTGGCCTCGGTGACTACTGTCCTCAACCGGTTGGTGGAATACGGCGAGGCATTAAGTGTGGTGCGAGAAAATGGCCGGCGGGCCTGGCAGTGGGTATCCGATCCAGTTCCCGGCGAGCAGCATAGCGCGTCGCTTTCGCAACTGTAGAGATGCAGCTTGATGCATCTGAGACATTGCAAGCAATCTCCCTACGGACTACGCGGGCAGCAGCATTCCTTTTTCCAGGTGCCGCGTCACATGCGCATAAGACGCTGCATGCGGATCGTGTGTCACCATCACTACGGTCTTGTGAAAATCTTCATTCAGACGCTTCAGAATTTCCAGCACTTCCGTGGCGGAGTGACTGTCGAGATCGCCGGTAGGCTCGTCGGCAAGCAACAGCGTGGGATCGCTGACGATCGCACGAGCAATCGCCACTCTTTGTTCCTGCCCACCTGAGAGCTGCTTCGGAAGGTGATTCACACGCTCCTCCAGGCCCACAAGTTTCAAAGCTGTCATCACATGGTCGCGCCGCTGTTGGGCATTCAGCTTCGTGAGTAACAACGGGAGTTCGACATTTTCAAACGCGGTGAGTACAGGAATCAGGTTAAAGGTTTGAAACACGTATCCGATATGCACATTGCGCCAGTGCGCTGATTGAGAATCGTTGAAGCGGAACACGTTCTCGCCCAGCACCAGCAGTTCTCCCGTGGTGGGCCGGTCGATGGCCGCAATCATATTCAGCAACGTCGTCTTGCCTGAACCCGACGGCCCCATCAGAGCCAGAAACTCACCGCCGCCGATCTCGATGGAAACGTCGTCAAGCGCCTTCACTTCGAACGCGTCGCGCTTGAAGATCTTGCTGACGTTGCGGGCCTGGACTACCTTGGTTTGCACTGCGGTATGGGGAATCGTAGCTGCGCTCATGACTGTCCTTTGATCTTGATTTTTTCGCCGTCTTTCAGCTCTGGTGGCGCCGAAGAGATAACGTCTTCGCCACCGTTGAGGCCCTGCACCAGCGCGCCGCCGCTGCGTTGCGCCTCGATTTTGACTTCCCGTGCCAGCGCCTTGCCGTCGAAGGCGAGGAAGACGAACTTCTTGCCATCGCGATCGTGAATCGCGCTCGTGGGAACAAATACTCCCTGCGGCTGTGTACTCGCTTGTCTGTTTTCGTCCGCCAGAAACTTTACCGTGGCGTTCATATCCGGGCGCAAGTGCGCATCTGGATTGAGAATTTGCACCTTGACCTGAACCGTCGCCTTGGCCCGGTTGGCTTGAGGCGAAATCTCTGAGATTATTCCATCCCACTTGAGGTCAGGGTACGCGTCCACCGTGACGATGCCCTTTTGTTTGGGACCGAGCCTGGCGAAATCGTCCTGTGCGATATCGAGTTCCACTTGAAGATCGTTCAAATCGGCGAGAGAAACCACAAGACCCTGCGGACCGCCCTCGGCGGTGCTGGCGAATCCCGAAGTCACGAGCTCACCCTTTTCAGCGGCGCGCTCCAGAATGGTTCCCGTGACTGGCGCGCGGATCAAGGTAGCGTCGAGCAATGACTTGGCATAGTCCGCCTGCCCTTGGGCTTGTTCGAGAGCGCCGCGTGCTCGCGCAATTTCCTCCTTGCGAGGACCCAGCTTCGATAGCTGGAACGCCTTGTCCAGAGAATTGACACGTTGCTGGTCTGCTCCGAACTTAGCCGTGGCATCATCGAGAGCCTGTTTGGAAACCACGCCTTGCCCCCACAAGTCCTTGGTGCGGTCGAGAGTCAGCTGATCGTCGGCCAGCGTGGCCTTAGCCTCGTCAAGATTATGCTGTGCCTGCTGAATTTCCTCGGGGCGAGATCCGTTTTGCAGTTCCTCGAGATAAGCACGAGCGTTCTCGGCCGCGCCTTTCGCCTGTTCATACTGTGCACGGAATTCATCATCTTCCAGACGCACCAGGACCTGGCCCTCTTTGACGTGGTCACCCTTTTCCACGCCGATCCACGCAACCCGGCCGGTGACCTTTGAGTTCAGATTGATTTTGTGGTGAGCCACAATGTAGCCGCTGGCGGAAAGCACTATGCCGCCGACATCGCTGCTTTGGGCCGAGGCGCGAACCACTTCGACCTCAGGCGCATCGTGCGACAACAGGCGATAGGCAATGGCTACCACACCCAACAGAACCAGGACTCCGATTCCGATAAGGATGTACCGCCGTGCCCAGACTGGAGGCTCGCCTTCGCCGCCGGCGCGAGCTGTGCGATCGATTCGCAGGCTTTGGAGGTCTTCGTGTTTTGCGTCAATCGGCATGGTGTCTAAAGATGATTCGCTCGGTTTCGCCGATGCAAATTCCTTCTGCAAATAGCGCGAGCGTTTCTAATCCCGCAGAGCGCTAAGGATGTCTCGCCGCGACGCGTGCCAGGCGGGAGCAAACCCGCCTACGACACCCATGATCAAGGCAAAACCAATTGCACTGACGACCACGACCGGCGTCATCTGCAGGCTGAATACGACTTCGCTGAACGTGACCTGATTTTGCGTTCCCGTGGTCATGCCGTTGAACGGCAACATCAATACGATGCCTAGCGCCGCACCTAATAAGGACAACAGCAGCGACTCCAGCATGAACGAAGTCAGAATGCTGGGCCGCGAAAACCCAATCACCCGCAGAGTGGCAATCTCGCGCCCGCGATAAGCCACGGCCGCATACATCGTGTTGGCGGCGGCGAAGCACGAGCCGACCGCCATGATGAAGGCCACGATCCAGCCCACGATTTTAATCGGGGCACCCGACTTGGTTTGCGACGCATAGTAATCGGGTTCCAACAGGCCATTGAGTTCGAGGCGCTGATCGTCGTTCGCACGGTTCTTCAGGGCCTGAGCGGAGGCCGGGTCGGTTGCACGCACCAGAACCGAGGAGTATACCGTGCGTTCAAAATCGGTCACCAGTTGGTTGATGTCGCCCCATATTTCGGAATCGTGCGCCGTGCCGCTGCCGTCAAAGATGCCCACGATCGGCCAGTCGCCTTTGCCGATGCGCACCATGTCACCAATGTCGGCGTGCTCGAATCGCCGGTTGATCGAACTGCTTACCACCACCTCGCGTTGCCCTGGTGTGAACCAGCGACCGGCGATCAGATGAATCTTAGGGCGCATTTCGATTCCGAGTGGCGTAAGGAATCGCGTAGTAACGTTGGTCTCGCCCGTCCCACCTTTGCGCGGCATCACCACCACCAGAATGTCTTCGCCCGAAACCAGAGGCTCGCCCTGGCTGTTCTTGGCGACTCCGGGCAGGTCTTTCAATACTTGCATCGCATCTCGCGAGACTCCGCCGGCGGCCAGTTCCGAGTCCGAGCCTTTGCGCAACATCAGCACGTTCAGCGGATCGCCAGTCGTAGCAAACGCCCGTCCCAGGCCCGCCAGGAGTGCCATGATGAAGACCGCCGTGGCTACAGTGAGCGCGATTCCGAGGGCGGTCATGACCGTCAGGCTCTTGCGTAGCCGCAGATTGCGCACGTTATAACTGAGAGGGATTGCCATTTCTATTCTCGTCCTTCAAGTGTCTTCATCCGATGTGACGCAAGCCGTCGACGATATTGATCTTCGCAGCGTGGTAGGAAGGTATGAACGAACTGGCAAATCCCACCACTGCCGCTATCAGCAGTGCGGCCGCTATCGTGATTGGAGTGACCTTCATGCCGGTGAACATTCCACCCTGACTCGCCATCGCCTTCACCACCAGGAAGGCGAGCAGCGACCCGATCAGCCCGCCCACCAGTGCGAGCGAGACCGCTTCGCCGACGAACAATCCCAAGATGCTGTTGCGGGTAAAGCCCAGCGTCTTCAATACCGCAACTTCCCGCGTCCGCTCCCGAATCGACATCGCCATGGTGTTTGCCGACACCAGCAGAATGGTAAAGACTACTGCCAGGCAGATGCTCATGATGAAAGCTTTGATGTTGCCCAACATCCCGATGAAGCCCAACTGGAAAGCATGTTCGCTCTCGGTTTTTGTGGGACGATCAGCATTGCGGAATTCTTCGTCAACCGCTCCCGCCACGCCCGGAACAGAATCGGGTGAATCGGCGAGAACCGCGAAGAACCCTTCCTGTCCTTTGAGCCTGGGAAAGCCTTCGTCGATGTAGTCTTTGTTAAAGTAAATCGACTGCGTGGGATCCGGCGGAGTGAAAATTCCGCGGATGGTCAACTCCAGATTGACGGGAAAAATCTTTCCCGTAATGTTCAGGCGGTCACCGACTTTCCAGTGAAACTTGTTCGCCAGCCCAACATCCACAACGGCGCCGGCGCGATCGTGCTGCCAGGCTTCGAGTTGGTCCGCGGGTATTTTGAATTCCGAATAGACCTTGAAAATTTCTTGCGGATCGGTGCCGAACTGCGCAAAGTAGTGTTCCGGCTTGTCGTCCATGTATTGCCCGCCAAACCACTGCTCATTCACCACTTCCTTCACGTGCGGGATGGCCTGAATCTTCTGCCGGTAATAGCTGGGCAAATTGAAGACCAATGAAACCTTGTGCCGCACGATCAGGCGCTGTGCCGACTCTTCGGAGGGCTTGCTGTCATAGAAACTCCGCCAGATGGTAATCAAGAAGGTGAGCAGCAGCAATGAGCCGCCAATACTCAAGATGGTCAGGATACTGCGGCGCTTGTTGCGGAACGCGTTTTTCGTGACAAAACGGGTCAGGGTCATGAACGAACTCCGGGAAAAAACTTAGCCTGCCTGCGAAACCCCAAGGTTGCTCTAAGCATAGCCGATAGGCTCGGACCCGGACAACCTCACGTCTTCCGTGGTCCCAGCATCGCCGACCGAGGCCGGGGATGCCAGTGGAGATCGTCACCGGAATTCGATGACAAATGTCACCCTGAGGCCTGCTTAACAATTCTGCTTTAACAATAACGGTCGCGGCCCGCGAAAGTTACGGCCCGACTTGGGCTTGTCGAGGACGGGTGTCCTCGTCCGTCCGATGGAGCAAAGGGTGCTCGTCCACGCACGTTAGCCCACGCGGTTGAGATCTTTACAGTACTAAAGTTTCTTCAATCCACTGCGCAATCGAATTTACGAGCACTTTCGTAACTCCACTTTCGCCCTACTCCCGGACTATCCTGATCACGTGACTTCCCCCAAGGACGTGCCCGAGGTTTCCCCACCGAGGGAAAGTCCCTGTTTGTCTTCATGAGGCTACGAAGATAATGTCGAACAAAATCGGGCGCTTCGAAATACTCAGCGAAATCGCGCACTCGGATTCAATTTCCGTCTATAAAGCCACCGATCCGGAGAGCAGTCAAACGGTGGCGCTGAAGACTGTCAAAATAGAAGCGTTGGGTGAGCAGGCGCCTGCTCTGGTGAAAAACCTTTTGGACGAGGCAGCTGCCAGCAAGGTTCTCAACAGCCACAATATTGCCGTGCTCTACGGCGCCGAAGAAGTCGACGGAGTTTTCTGTGCCTCTCTGGAATATGTCCAAGGCAACAGCGTCGCCACAATGCTGGCCCGCAAAGAAGGATTCTCCATCTGGGATCTGCAGGACATCGCGCGCCAAACCTGCCAGGGCCTCGACCACGCGCACGCCAAGAACCTCGTGCACTACACTCTTGAGCCGGCCAAGATTATGGTGTCGTGGGACGGCACGGTGAAGGTTTTGGGATTCGGAATTTCTACCATGAGCGCCTTTGCCGCCCAGGCCTCAGGGGCTGCTCCCGGAGTTCTACATTACATGTCGCCGGAGCAACTGCGCGGAGATCCGCTTGGTGCGCCTTCCAACATCTTTAGCTTAGGCGCGATTTTTTATGAGATGGTCACGGAGCGTAAGGCTTTCGATGGCGAGGATGCAGATCAAGTCCGGCAATCGATCTCAGAAATGACGCCGGTCGCTCCCGATCAGATCAATCGAAAGATTCATCCTGCACTGAGCCAAGTCATCATGAAGGCGTTGGCGAAAGCACCTGAGGAACGATACCAGTCTGGGCAAGATCTGGTGAACGATTTGGAGAGGTGCAAGGAAAGCGCCACCAAAGCTGCGGCTGCGGCGAAACCGGGGCAACCCGGGCAGAAGGCGCCCACCGCGCAGAAACCTGCGCCAGCCGTCAGTGCGCCGACCGTGAAGCCAGCGCCGCCGGCAGCGACTTCGCAACCGAAACCTGCGTTCAAACCGCCGGCACCGGCAGCGGCTCCACCTCAACCGAGCAGACAAGTTACGCCGCCGCTCGCGACGCGGGCAGCCGTAGCGGGACGGGGCGCCGGAAACGACAGCGCCACGAGCGCCAGCGGTCTCATTACGCCAAATCTCGATCAAGCCGCCCCAGTCATCAACAATTCTGAAGAATCATTTTCCGCTCCATCCACAAACATGTCGTCGGCCGCAATCGTCGAGCCTGAAGTGGAAGCTCCAAATATCCACGTTGATCCAATGATGGCTGAAGGCCCGAGACCGGGTGCAGCCGCCACTCGCAGCTTTTCCGAGATCGATGAGTTGCCGCCCCTCAAAGAGGTACGCATCGCGCCGCCACCGCGACCGCCGGTAGAAGAAACTCCCGAACCCGATGCCGTGCACGCCGCAGTATTCAAGGGCGCTGCTGCTCCGGAAAAGCCGAAAGTGCAGCCGCGCGAGGTGGCAAGAAAAGCCGTCTCGGAGATCAAGAAGACGCCGCCGCAACTTTTCATGGTTTCGATTGCGGCCGCGATACTCGTCATTGCGGTAGTTGTGGCCGGAATTGCATGGCATATCCACTCCGAGAATGCTGACGATGATGCTACTCCCGCGCAAACACCGGCTCCAGCCGCCAGCGCGCCGGCCCAGCCGGGTGCAACCCCGACACCTGAAACCTCCGCCGCGAACCAAACTACAACGCAGGTCGCTCCCGAGGCCGTAACCGTGACGCCTCCGCCAGTCTCGGTACAACCGAAATACAACAACAAGAAAAAAGCCAAGCCCAAACCTGTGGCTCCAACCATTGTTCCCGGGCAGTTGAGCGTCACTTCAACGCCAGCGGGCGCGCAGATCCAAATTGATGGACAAAACGATTCCACCTGGGTTACGCCATTTAACCTCGCCGGGCTCAATCCCGGGCAGCATACGTTGACCATCAGCAAGTCCGGCTACGCGGCCGAAACTCGCACCATTGATGTTGGCTCGGGGAGCAAATCGTTTGTCAGCGTGCAACTCGCCCAGCTCTCAGCCACCGTTTCCGTGAGCAGTGAACCCGCTGGAGCGGCTATCTGGATGGACGGCAAGGATACGGGCCGGGTCACTCCCGCCCAGTTCTCCGTAGACCGCGCTGGCAATCACAGCTTCGTCTTCAAGAAGCAGGGCTACCTGGATGAAAGCGCCACTGCGAATCTCCAAATAGGACAAACCTTCCGCTTGGCGCAGAGCTTGAAGGCGCTGGGCAACACCGATGACATCAAGATCGGCGGCAAGTTCAAGAAGCTTTTCGGCAACGGTGACACCGCCGGAATGGGCGCAGTCAGCATCAAGACCTCGCCAAAGGGCGCACAAGTCGCCATCAACAATCGCATTCTCGACAAGAACTCGCCAGTCGATCTGTACCTCGATCCTGGCAACTACGTGCTCGACATTACGTTGTCAGGATTCAAGAGCATTCATAAAGTCATCACGGTAGAGAAGAGCGGTAAAGTCGCGATCGACGAAAGCCTCGACCGGGAATAACGCCGAATCATGGAGGACGGGCGTTCCCGCCCGTCCAAATCTAACCTGCGTGCTAATCTAACCTGCGTGCTAATCTAACCTGCGTGCTGTAGAAACGTTGCTCGCAACGTCTCGCCCGCCACCACTGCTCGTCTCCGAAGGTGTTAGACTCTGAAGTTTTCCTATTGCTTGCAGGAGAAGCCTTCATGAATATTCAACGAGTCGGAGTGGTAGGCGCGGGAACGATGGGCAACGGCATTGCGCATGTCTTTGCCCGTAGCGGCTACGGCGTCGTTCTATGCGATGTGGAGCAGCGCTTTCTGGATCGAGGTCTCGATGCCATCAGCAAGAACCTCGACCGGGAAGTCGCCAAGAACAAGATTTCTGCTCAAGACAAGGCTGCCGCGCTCAAGCGTATTGAGCCAGTCGTCGAGCGGGCCAAACTTGCTGGGTGCGACTTTGTGGTCGAAGCGGCGACTGAGAAATTCGATATCAAATCAGAAATCTTTCGCGACCTTGACCGGCTGTGCCGGCCCGAAATCATTCTTGCCTCGAACACGTCGTCCATTTCCATCACGAAGCTCGGAGCCCTGACCAAACGGCCCGACAAAGTCATTGGAATGCACTTCTTCAATCCCGTCCCGGTGATGAAGCTTGTCGAACTCATCCGTGGTCTGGCGACCTCGAATGAAACTTTTCAGACCGTGCGCGACCTGGCGTTGAAGCTGGAGAAGACGCCAGTCGAGGTAAACGACGCTCCCGGATTTGTCTCGAACCGGGTGCTGATGCCTCTGCTCAACGAAGCCATGTATGCAGTGATGGAAGGCGTGGCTACGCCTGAAGCCGTGGACGAAGTTTTCAAGCTGGGGATGGCCCATCCCATGGGACCGCTGACCTTGGCGGATTTTATTGGCCTCGACGTTTGCCTCGACATTATGCGCGTATTGCAGGATGGCTTGGGCGATCCCAAGTACCGTCCCTGCCCGCTGCTGATTAAAATGGTGGACGCAGGCTGGCTTGGGAAAAAGAGTGGCCGGGGTTTTTACAGTTACTGAACCAGGGTAGAGGCTAGCCGGTGTAAACTAGACGGGCGCACCTGGGTTCATGAGAGTCGGGGTAGGGAGGTGACCCATGCGCCGCCAACCCTCTTTCTTCTTCATCAGCTGTTCGTTGCTGGCAATCCTGCTTGCTCTGCTATTGGCTAGCGATTCCTTCGCCGCCGGCGCTCATTATCGTGTTCTATATCGTTTTCTTGGTACTCCGGATGGCAGCGAGCCTTACGCTGGACTCACCATGGACGCCGCTGGGAATCTCTACGGCACAACCTACCGAGGGGGAACTGAAGGCACAGTCTTTCGGCTGGCTCGCGGATCAAACGGCCAGTGGACCGAGAGCATACTTTTTGACTTCTCCAATCCTCCCGTGAGTGGTGGATTTCCCATCGCTGGCGTAACCCTCGACGCGGCCGGCAACGTGTACGGCGCAGCCGAGCCAGGCGCGGGCAACCAAGGCGTGGTTTACGAGCTCACCCCAAGTTTGTCGGGCTTTTGGGATGTCGATGTGCTACACACTTTCAGCGGAGATAAGGATGGCGGGCAGCCCTGGGCAGCGCCAATCTTTGACAAAGCCGGCAATCTTTACGGCACAGCAACGCTAGGTCCGATCGACCCAGGCCAGGACGGCATGGTCTACCAGCTCACACCGGCCCACGGCTTGTGGCAGGAGGACATTTTCCCTGGGTTCAGCAGCCAGAAGGACGGCGCACAGCCGACTGCTGAACTAGTATTCGACAAAGCCGGCAACTTATACAGCACCACAATGGAAGGTGGTGCGGGCTGCCGCCCGGTGGGGTGTGGCACCGTTTTTAAAATGTCCAACACGAACGGCCACTGGACTGAGACCGTCATTTATGCGTTCAAAGGCGGCACAGATGGAACATTCCCCTCTTCAGCACTGGTGCTCGATAAGCACGGGAACCTCTACGGGACAACCCCGGTCGGGGGCATTGGACCTTGCGACATCGAAAGCACTCCCGGCTGTGGCGCGGTATTCAAGCTGACCCCTCGCTCCAAGGGCCAGTGGAACAAGACCGTGATCTACAGCCCCGATGGTACTGCGGGCGGGGGCCTTTTCGGGGGAGTGGTTTTCGACAAGGCCGGCAATCTCTACGGCACGACCACGTTCTATGGCAAGACCAGCCAAAATTGCCCCGCTGGTTGCGGCAGCGTGTTCAGGCTGACGCCCTCAACTGGAGGTCGCTGGAAAGCGACCACGCTCTATGAATTTCATGGCACTGCAGACGGTGGAGAGCCGTTCGACCGCTTGCTTTTCGACAAAGCAGGCAACATTTTTGGCACCACGCAATATGGGGGCAGTTCGACTGGGCCCTGCCGCATTTACGGCTGCGGCGTGGTTTTTGAAATCACCCCATAGCAGTTGGCTCGATGTCCATTTCTTATCAGCTCTGGACCTTCTCCTCCGGAAATTCCAACTCCAAGCCCAGGGGATCAGTAAACCGGTTGGTCAGATTCGCCAGGCCGGTCAGCAAATGCAAATCCACAATCTCTGCGTCGGAGAAATACTTTTTCAATTTCTCGACGTCGGCGTCTACGATTTCGTGCGGGGCGCGGGTTAGCTTTTCCGCGTAGGCCATAGCCGTCTGCTCTCTCTCGGTAAAGCGGGAGTAGTTGCCGTTTCTGAGTGCTTGCCAGTCTTCCGCGGCCAATCCCACCCGCTTCGACGACGCTACATGATGCTGTTGGCAGTAATGGCAGCCGTTGATGAACGACACACGGAGATAAATCATCTCGTAGAGCTTGCGGTCGAGCGATTTACCCACGCTGGCGTAGAACGGCAGAAAATTCTTTAACATCTCCGGACGATGGGCCAACACCTTCTGCGCATTGCCCGGCTTGCCGCGCAGAGTCTTTTCGTAAATCTCTTTTACTTCGGGCGTGGCGGTTTCAGCTTCAACTAAAGAAATGCGTGCCATGAGAACCTCGCGGGAGTAAGAATCGAACTCCGTATAATAAAACAGCGTCGGCGGAGAACGCTCAGTGAGTCTACAAGTCAAAATCATCGGCGCGGGGTTGGCAGGGTCGGAAGCGGCGTGGCAGTGTGCTCGCCGGGGCGTTGCGGTCGAGCTTTTCGAGATGCGTCCGGTGCGCTCGACAGCGGCGCATCAGACTGCCGGATTTCGCCGAACTGGTCTGCTCGAATTCCTTGAAGTCTGACACTGAGAACACTGCGCCCTGGCTGTTGAAAGAAGAAATGCGGCGCGCAGGATCGTTGCTGCTGGAAATTGCGCGGGAATGCGCCGTTCCGGCCGGACATGCGCTGGCCGTGGATCGTACGACGTTCGCCGCTCGCGTGACCGAAGCAATCTCGCGCGGAGCCGCTGATCGAGATACGGCGCGAAGAAGTTATCCGGATTGACGAAGATCAGATCACGATCGTTGCCACAGGCCCGCTGACTTCCGACGCGCTTTCGCAGGAAATCGGCCGGCTGAGCGGGGCTTCGCATTTATTTCTTTTACGATTCGATCAGCCCGATCGTCGAAGCCGACTCTATCGACATGGCGAAAGTGTATTTGGCGGCGCGCTATGACAAAGGCTCGGCAGATTACATCAATTGTCCGATGTCGCGGGAAGAATACGACCGCTTCTACGATGCGCTACTGGTGGCCCAGTCGGTCGAAGAGCGCGAATGGGAGAAGCTGAATTATTTTGAGAGTTGCCTGCCGATTGAAGAAATTGCACGCCGCGGACGCGACACGCTGCGCTTCGGCCCAATGAAGCCGGTCGGATTGAAGGATCCGCGTACCGGACGCATTCCTTACGCAGCGGTGCAATTGCGGCAGGAGAATCTGCGGGCAGACTCTTACAACCTGGTTGGATTTCAGAATCATTTGAAGTTTGGCGAGCAGGCTCGCGTGCTGCGGTTGATTCCGGGGCTCGAAAATGCCCGCTTCCTGCGCTATGGGCAGATCCATCGCAACACCTACATCAATGCACCGACGCTGCTGTCGGAGACTTTGCAGATGAAAGAGCATCCCCGCGTGCTGTTTGCGGGACAGATTTGTGGAGTCGAAGGATACGTCGAATCGATCGCAGCCGGACTTATGGCCGGCATTCACGCGGCGGCGCTGGCAACAGGCGCAGATCCTGTTCCTCCTCCACGGGTGAGCGCGTTTGGATCGCTGATGAATTACATCACCCAAGCCGACCCCAGGAAATTTCAGCCGGCTAACATAACATTTGATCTCCTTCCTCCGCTGGATCGGAAAGTCCGGGACCGCTCACGAGCGCCATCGCCTGCAATGCGAGTTGGCGTTGAAAGAGTTTGAAGGTTGGGTTAAAGAGTTGGCTGCAGCGCCAGTACAGACGTAGCTTGCAACATCTCCTACCGCTGGTAGTCAGACGCAGCAAGCTGTGTCTCTACCAGCTGCCCTGAACAAATCCCAAGCTCGCCTCGTATCAACCACTAGGACGCAGTTATGCCCGGCTTACGTTCCGCAGGCCAGCCGCGTCCAAGGAATCAGGATGGTCCTCAGCGATCTTATTGGCGATGTACTGCGCACGTTGTGGTCGCACAAGCTCCGAACCTTCCTCACGATGTTTGGTATCGCGTGGGGCATCGTCTCGATTGTTCTGATGGTTGCGGCCGGGGAAGGCTTGCGCAAGGGTCAGGAAGACCAAGCCAAAACTCTGGGCAAGGATGTGATGATTGTTTTCCACGGTCGCACCAGCCTGCAAGCCGGAGGAACACGCGCGGGCCGAATCGTGCACTGGGAAGATCCTGATGTGCCCAGCGGTGCAAGCCGAGGCTCCGGATTGCCAATATGCCATTCCGGAATTGGAGCAGGAGGACGTCCGCGCCCACAGCAACTACAACAATGCCGCTTTTCTGGTGACCGGTTCGCAACCGCCGTTTCAGGAGATTCGCAGCCTCACGGTCGGACAAGGGCGGTTTTACGACTGGGACGATAATCGCGAAGGCCGGCGGGTAGCGTTTCTCGGCAGCGATGCCTCGAAGCAATTGTTTCCTGGGCGCAATCCAGTGGGCGAGAACGTTTATCTGAACGATTTTCCTTACGTCGTGATCGGAGTGATGGCAACCAAGAAACAGGATTCCAGCTACGACGGGTGGGACGTGAACAAGATCTTTCATTCCCTTTGGCGCGATGCGGCGCGATTTTCCGGACAAGCCTCCAGGAACTTCCACGACTTTCGATCAATCTGCTGGTCACGCCCAAATCCGTCGAACAGCACAAGAGTTGCAAGCACGAAGTGCAGGTGGCGCTGGCGCGCATGCACAATTTCGATCCCAACGACAAAGAAGCTTGCCCCATCTGGGATACGGTGCAGGAGGCGCAAGCGTTCCGTCAGATGACCGATGGCATGAAGTATTTTCTTGGCGCGGTCGGCATAGTGACCCTGCTTCTCGGCGGTTTGGGAGTGATGAATGTGATGATGGTGGCGGTGCGTGAGCGCACGCGCGAGATTGGCGTCCGCAAGGCGTTGGGCGCGCCAGCTCATACCATTTTGCGGCAGTTCTTTATCGAAGCGCTGCTGATCGCTTTTCTGAGCGGTGGAATTGGGTTGGGCGTGGCTTACGGAATTTGCTCGCTGGTCGACTCTGCTGCCCATGCCGGATTTCTTCGCGGGATTGCTTCCGACATGGAAGACAGGATTGCTGGCCTGTGGGCTGCTGGGAGGCGTTGCCGTGCTTTCTGCGTTGTATCCGGCGCGGAAAGCCGCATCAGTGGATCCGATCGAGGCGTTGAGATTTGAAGCGGGGGATGGGCAGCACGGAGGAACAAAGTTACACAAAGAAGTGGGGCCAGGTTTCTTGTGAACCTTCGTGTCCTCTGTGGTTCATGCCTTTGAGTGCTGGCGCAGTCAGAAGCTATGTTGATCGAAATCATTCGCGAAGCTTGGATCGCGCTGAAGCGCAACACCACGCGCAGCTTGCTGACCATGCTGGGGATCGTTTGGGGCATCACGACGGTCACGCTGCTCATCGCTTACGGCAGCAGCTTTCGGAAAATTCTCGCGGACAGCTTCGACGCCTTTGGCAAAAGTGCAGTCATCTGCTGGCCCCAGCAAACCAGCGAACAGCCCGGCGGACAACGCGCAGGCAAGAAAGTTGTTTTCGAGCAGGCGGATGTCGACATGGTCAAGGAAACCGCGCCTTTGGTAAGGCATGTTTGCCTGGAGACCCATCCCGGCCCGGAATTGCTTACGGTGACAGGTTGGTCGGGACTGCAGCCATCCGCGGCGTCTGTCCTGAATATGGAGAAATGCGCAATGAAGTCCCAGCGCAGGGACGCTGGATTAACGCCAGTGACGAACTGGAACGGCGGCGTGTCGCTTTTCTCGGCGGACGTGTTCGCGAACAACTATTCAGCGGACGTCCCGCAGTCGGCGAAACGGTGACGATCGGCGGCGTGCGCTTCAGTGTGATTGGCGTCATGGCGCGCAAGATCCAGCTCAGCAATTACTTCAGCAGCGACGACGACTCGGTCTGGATCCCCTATTCCACGGCGGGCGATCTCTGGAATACGCGGGACGCGGATGTCATGGTTTTTGCCCCGATTGCGCCGCAGTTCGAAAAGAAAGCCATGGCGCAGGTGCTCGCAGCCGTGGCAACACGGCAACAATTCTCGCCGACGGATCCCAAGGCGATTCAGATGTTCGGGCGTGATGAATTCCGTCCAGTCATCGACGCGCTGACCATCGGGTTGCAGGTTCTGCTGACGTTTATCGGAGCTTTGACCCTTGGCATTGGCGGCGTCGGAGTCATGAACATCATGTTAGTTTCAGTCGATGAACGCATTCGTGAAATTGGCCTGCGGCGCGCCCTGGGCGCGAGGAAGCGTCACATCAAGGTCCAGTTTTTGGCCGAGACGCTGCTGATCATGGTGCTCGGCGGCGCGATCGGCGTGCTTTTGTCATATGCCATTGCCGCTGCAGTAGGCACGTTGCCGTTGATGGGACCGCTGTTTGAAGACACTTCCGGCAAGGCCGACATTCATCTGCAAATCTCATGGATGACGGTTACGCTTTCAACGCTGGTGCTGCTGGTGGTAGGCGTGATCAGCGGTTTGGTACCGGCGCTGCGCGCGTCGAAGCTGGACCCAGTGGAAGCTCTGCGCTACGAATAGAACAGCGGCCAAGAATTACGCGAATACGCAGAGCCTAGAGAGCACTCGAGAACCGTTTCAAGAATTTTCCCCGGAGATTGTCATGTTCGAAATGATTTCGCAGCGATTTGATCGGCCATGGGAAGTTCGCACATCTGTGAGGAGGTCAGACAAGAAAATGCGCTGCTCTACTCCCCTCCTTGCAGTCGCCCTATTGGCCGCGTTTCTTCCTGCCTCGGCCGGCACCGCTGATACAGTTGGCAACTGCCGGATTGGCGCCTACCGCCTGACCGACGGAAGCGTGGTCGACATTGGTGCGTCGGATGATGACGCTCTGCGGTGGCGCCGTTTCGACGGAACCACTGGAGCCCTGCATATGAGCGCCAACGGGAACTGGAGCAGCACTCTGGGCTTTACCGACAAAACGGACGGTAAGACAATAACCTTCTCAGACTGTGCAAAAGGCGAAATTTCTTTCGACGGCATTACTGGCCATCGCATTACCTTTGACGTGATCGACGCGGCATTCGACGGCGATGGCGTTAAGCTTGCCGGCCGACTGGTATTGCCCAAGAACAGCGACCGGACGCCAATCGTAGTGCTGATCCACGGCTCCGAAACTGATTCCGCCCGCGATTTCTACCCTCTACAGCGGCTGCTTCCCGCGGAAGGAGTGGGCGCGTTCGTTTACGACAAGCGCGGCACCGGCGGGTCCGGCGGCAAGTACACTCAGGATTTCAGTCTGCTGGCCAATGACGCCGTGGCAGCGATGCGCGAGGCTCGGCAGTTGGCAGGTACGCGAGCTGGTCGGATTGGCTATCAGGGTACCAGCGAAGGCGGATGGGTCGCGCCGCTGGCGGCAACCCGCGCTCCCGTCGATTTCGTGATCGTTGGGTACGGTCTGGCCTTCTCAGTAATTGACGAGGACCAGCAGGAAGTGGCACTCGAGATGCGCTTGAAAGGTCACAGCCCCGAGCAGATCGCCAAGGCACAGGAGGTGGCCGCCGCCGCTGAAGCGGTCTTCGAGAGTGGCTTTACCGAAGGTTTCAAACGCTTCGACACGGTGCGAGCAAAGTACCGCAGTGAACCGTGGTATAAGGACCTCCATGGCAATTACACCTACCTTATCTTGCCGTACAGCGAGGCCGAACTGCGGGAGAAGGGTAAGGCCTATGTTTTCGGCACACCGTTTCGCTACGACCCGCTGCCAACGCTTCGCGCGGTCAAGGCCCAGCAGCTTTGGATATTGGGCGAAGACGATCTTGAAGCGCCATGCGCCCCCACAGCCCACCGGCTCAAGGAACTGATTGCTCAAGGTCTGCCGATCACCCTGGCAATTTTTCCTCATGCCGAACACGGCATCTATGAGTTCGAGACCAAGCCAGACGGCGAGCGCGACGATACTCGTAACTCCGATGGGTATTTCGCCATGATGCGCGACTTCGCTCGCGACGGCCGGCTCGGCGGGCCGTATGGCTCCAGCGTCGTAACCTCTACGCGTTCGACCCGGTAGGCAGTGCGCATTTTTGAATTCGACCTGGAGATGCGATCGAAGTTGTGCAATGGCCCAAACAGGCACGGACATGCCAGAGCTCTCGCGGAAGAAAGCTAGCGAGTCTAGCGGATGTCCGACCAAATATTAGTTGACCCGATTCGCGGTTAACGGTACCTTGCTGCCAGTTCCTGCGAACTCCGCGAGGTGCTTGCTTGCCGATTTCCGCGATCGATGCCGTTGGTCCCGCCCTCCAGCACACCAAGGAGCAATTGCTGCGCCCATTCCGCGTGGCGCAGTGGGTGAAGCTTGCGTTCGTGGGTTTTCTTGCCGGTGAACTCAGTTCCGGGGGATGCAACGGCAGCAGCTTCCGATCCCCAACGGGTCCCACTGGCGGGCAGCATTTTCCGTTTCCCCACCCCAATCTCATGCTGTACGCCTCCTTGATCGCTTTGCTGATCGTGGTGGCCCTGGTCTTCTGGATAATACTTCTCTACGTGAGCAGCGTCATGCGCTTCATCTTGTTTGACAGCGTGGTCGCGAAGCACTGCGAAATCCGGCGCTACTGGGCCCGGCGAAACGGGGCAGGACTACGCTATTTTGTATGGCAACTCCTTTTCATCCTCGCGATGGGCGTCGGAATGACGGTGCTGATCGGAGTGCCCGCGGCATTCGCTCTGGCGGCCGGTTGGCTGAAGGAACCTCGCCAGCATTTGCTTCCGCTCATATTAGGCGGCATGTTGTTGTTCTTTGTCGTGGTCGGCTTCGTATTACTTTCTCTGTTGATCCACATTCTCACCAAGGATTTCGTGATCCCGGAGATGGCCCTGGAAAATATCAGCGCGTTCGAAGGATGGCACCGCCTCCTGCCCAGGCTGCAATCAGAAAAGGGTAGCTACGCCGGCTACATTGGGCTGAAGATCGTCATGGCTCTCGCAGTTGCGGTGACTGTCGGGATTGCCACCTTTATCGTGATTCTCATTCTGTTGATTCCCGTTGGAGGCTTCGGCGTCATCGCCGTAGTGCTTGGAAAGGCTGCCGGTCTTAGCTGGAACCTGTACACAATTACGCTCGCGGTCGTCGTGGGATGCGTCGTGGTCGCGGTGCTTTTCTTTGTGATGTCTTTGATCTCAGTGCCGGCGATTGTGTTCTTCCCTGCCTATTCGATTTATTTCTTCGCGTCGCGCTACGCACCGCTGGATGCGCTCCTGCATCCCGTGCCTGCAATGGCTCAGCCAGTTCCGCCTGTCCCCCCGCCATGGTCGCCACCGGAGCCGATTGGTTAGGGACAGCGCTCACTGGCTGGAGTCTTGCGCTAGCCAGAGCTCGGGCGTCCGCGCCTACGTTGGCAGATCAATGCTTGCTGTGGTCGCGCGCCCAGGAGAACCGCCGGCCAATGATGCACTTAACAATCAGATGATCGGTGGAAGCAGTCGCGCCGACGCCCACTCCGAAGTTAAACTCCCAGTCTGGCCCCAGATCGAGGTCGATGGCAGGAACGAACTGCTGTTGCTGATCCCGAAGCGGACTGAAATCGGTGATCGGTCCGTAAGAAGCGTAATACTCAAGCCCGCCTGCGATTCGTTTTGTGAAGTCGTAGCTGAACTTAAAATTGGGAGAGAAGACCACGCCCTGGTTCACGCTTGGGCCATGAAACGACCGGTCGAGCGCGGGATTGAAGGCCAGGTACCAGCGGCCGATTTTCTTGTCCACGATGGGACGGATCTCCCAGGTCCAGGTATCGCGTGAAAATGCCGCGCGCTGGTAGCCGATTTCGTTCGATAAACTCACTCCCACCGGCCAGTGCCACGACTCCGGAACACTGAAGCGTGGCCGGATGTGATCGCCCACCCACTGCCAGCCGCCATCCGACTGAATGCTGGTGAAAATGTAAAAGCCGGTTTCGAACCAGTCGGTGATGCCCTGCGTGATTTCCACGGTTTCGTGCTCAGCGTGGTTGGTGGGCAGGACGCCGTCCATCGTTGTCTTCGTTCCTTCAAAAGTGAAGTTCGAGTGCAGTTCCACCATGGTGTGATCGGGCGCAACCAGATCCGAGCCGTAAACCTGGATTTCATAGTTCCCCTGCGCCCAGGCGGGAACAACAGCGGCAAATAGCACAATCACTCCGAAAGCGATCGACGCGAAAAGGAAATGCTGTCGAGTATGCATTTTTGCTCAGGGCAGCTTTTTGAGCACCGCGATTTGATCCTCTAATGATGCACGGCCTGAACAAAGGTGTGCAAGTGTTCGCGCCAGATCTGACCTTGCCGTGGAACTTACTCACCAACGCGGGTGTCAAATCTTCTCAGACACGCGTGCCCGAGAGGGGCAATTTCAATGGCGTTCTCAATGGCAGGCGGTGGTCCGTCCAATCCACAAATCAATGTGACTCCGTTAATCGATGTACTGCTGGTGCTGATTATTGTCTTCATGGTCGTGGTTTCGATGTCGAAGACAAAAGGTCTGGAAGCGCAGATTCCCCAACCCGCGCAGGATGACAAAAGTCAGCCCGTCCCCATCGACGGGACGATTGTCATTCAGGTGGCTTGGAACGCGCAAGGCCAAGCCCCCGCGCTCAAAATCAATCGGGAAGAAGTGAAGTGGGACGATCTACAAACTCGTCTGCACGACATCTTCAAGATTCGCGCGGAGCGAATAGCGTTCGTGCGTGGCGACGATGATGTTGATTTCGAATACGTGGCCGACGTTATCGACATTGCGCGGGAAGCGGGCGTGGACCGCGTGGGGTTGCTGACGAAGGCGCAGTGACCAGTGGTAGGCTTCCATGGCAGGATGTAAGCGGCGGCATATCGTGAGGAAAACGTGGAAGCGTTTGAGAAAAGAGTGCGGGACAATTTCGGCCGGCAGAGTTTCATGTCGACGATCGGGGCGGAGATGGTTTCGGTTGGCCCCGGCAGCGTCGAGATTCGATTCCCTTTCAGCACCAAATTGACCCAGCAAAACGGATTTGTACACGCAGGCGCGGTCACAAGCATTATGGATTCCGCCTGCGGTTATGCCGCTTTGAGCGTCGCTCCGGAAGCAGCCGATGTTCTTAGTGTGGAATTTAAAGTCAACCTGCTGGCCCCGGCGACAGGAGAGTCGTTCGTCGCGCGTGCGTCGGTGAAACGCGCTGGCAAGCGGCTTGCGGTGTGCGCGGCCGATGCTTTCGCCGTCCAAGCGGGCAGGGAAAAACTGATTGCAACCATGCTGGCAACCATCATGAATATGGACTCGAACGCGAACATCGGTGGCTTGGGAGGCTAGTCCCGCGCCCGGTTCTTGATCCAAATCGGCGAGCCCACGAATCCGAAGGCTTTTCGAAGTTGATTCTCCAGAAATCGCTGGTAGGAAAAGTGCAGCTTGACCTTCCGGTTTGTGAAGAGCACAAACGTCGGCGGGGACACTCCCGCTTGCGTCATGTAATAGATTTTCACCTGCTGGCGCGCCGGCACTGATGCTCGCTCGAAATCAATGTACTTCAGAAAACGGTTCATTTCAGCCGTCGGAATTCGTTTGCGGCGTTCGGACGCGACTTGTTCCAGCGTAGGAAAGATCTTCTCCACTCCCTTGCCGGTGGCGGCTGAGACGAACAGCACGGGCGCGTAATTCAGGAATTTAAGATCGTAGCGGACTCTTTGCTCGTACGCTTCGCGATCAGTCGGGGTCTGGCTCTCGCGAATACGCGTTGCTTTCGTCTCGCGCCCCGGTTTCTTCTGACCACTTGTCACCAGGTCCCACTTGTTCACAATAACAATCACGGACCGTCCGCTCTCATGAGCATAGCCGGCGATCGTCGCATCGAGCGCGCTCACGCCCTCGGTGGCATCAATCACCAGCAGGGCAATGTCCGCCGCATCGAGATGCTTGCGCGCCATGACCACGGAAAGCTTCTCGGCCATCAAATGCGTTTTGCCCTTGCGCCGGATTCCGGCCGTATCGATAAAGCGGAAATCCTTGCCATTGATTTCGACGACTTCATCGACTGCATCACGGGTCGTTCCCGGAATCGGCGAGACGATAGCGCGAGAAGTTCCCGTGAGCCGGTTTAGCAAAGTGGACTTGCCGACATTCGGATGACCGATAATCGCAACTTTGACTTCTTTGGGCTCAGGTGCGATTTCGGCTTCCGGCGCGTCCAACGCCTCATCCGCAGGCTCTTGAACTTCATCCTCAGCGACTTCAGGCTCGACCGTTTCGAGCTTCAACGCTTCAAAAACCGCTTCGAGAACGTCGTCCACGCCGCGTCCATGCTCGGCGGATATGGGGAATAACTTTCTGATGCCCAGTCGATGGAATTCGTCGATGAGCGTTTGCTGTTTGTCGCTATCAATCTTATTGACGGCAAGGAACAGCGGTTTGCCGCCGCGTAGCAGCAGTCGGGCGACGTCGAGATCGGGGGCTGTGAGTTCGCTGCGACCATCTACCACCAGGATTATCGCGTCAGCCGAAGCTAAAGCGACTTTGGCCTGGCGAAAAATTTCCGCGGGAATGAAATCTTTTTCTTCGGGCTCGATTCCACCCGTGTCCACAATGCGCAGACGATGTCCGCGAAAGTGGGCTTCGCCATAGAGCCGGTCGCGCGTGATCCCGGGCTCGTCCCCAACAATAGCGCGCCGCGAGCCAACGATGCGATTGAACAGCGTGGATTTCCCAACGTTGGGCCGTCCGACGATAGCGATGGTCGGGATCCCTGCCGTCACCGGGGCACTCATCGAGTTGGGATCAATTCGAGTCAAGATTTACACAAATTGTGTAGGCGACTGTAGAAAGTTGCTTGCAACGTCTCCGCCCTCTGCGGTCCAGTGGCTTATTATAGAGACTCCGTGGCTCCGACTTCCTCAGCCCGCATCTCCAGTCATCCCCGCCGCCAAGAAACAGACGTCTCGCTTTACCAATTCTTCGCTCCCGGCGGCGTGCTTTCGCGCACCCATCCCGCGTACGAATTTCGCCGCGGCCAGCTTCAGATGGCGCAGTCGGTAGAGCAAGCTCTCGAAGAAAAACGTCATCTCATCGTCGAGGCTGGTACCGGGCACGGGTAAGACTCTCGCGTATCTCGTCCCCGTAATTCGTTCCGGCAAGCGCGTGATTATTTCGACGGGCACTAAGAATTTGCAGGAGCAGCTCTTTCACAAGGATATTCCTTTTCTCGAACAGGCGTTGTTCCCTGACGGTGAGGGCCGGTTGAACGTCTGCTACATGAAGGGCCGCAACAATTATTTGTGCCGCAAGAAACTCTATGACCTGACCGGGCAGCCCGTGCTGAGCGGCCTGGAGGAGATCGAGCACTATCGCGCCATCGCCGCATGGGAAAAGACCACGCAGACCGGAGACCGGGCCGAACTGGCAGAACTCCCCGAGGCCAGCGCGTTATGGCATAAGATCGACGCTCGCTCCGACGCTTGCATCGGCCAGAAATGCAGCTCGTGGGACAAATGCTTCATCACGGAGATGCATCGCCGGGCGATGGAAAGCGACATCATCATCGTCAATCATCATCTATTCTTCGCCGATCTCTCGATCAAGCAGCAATCCGAGTACGCGCCCGACGCCGGCATTTTGCCGGAGGTGGGCGCAGTCATCTTCGACGAGGCTCACGAACTGGAAGATGTGGCCGGCAGCTACTTCGGCGTCTCCGTCAGCAATGGACGGGTCGAAGAACTATGCCGGGATGTGGAAGCGTCCCTGCAACGCAACCACATGCTTTCGGTGGCGATTTCGAGCGCGGTGAAGGGTCTGCGCGAGCGCTCTATGTTCTTCTTCGCCTTGCTTCCCCAAGGCGAAGGACGTTTTTCCTTTGAGAATCGCCGCGATTTCCTGGAGGAAAACGGTGAAGAGTTCATGTCGTTGCAACAATCGTTGACCCGGTTCGGATCGGAACTGGAAAACCTGCCATCAAAGCCGGAGGAAGTTTTCAATTTCGCCCGCCGCGCGCAGGAGTTGCAGGTGCAGTTCGGTTTTCTGATGGAATCAGAAGACCACAATACCGTCTTCTGGATCGAGCGGCGGCGCGGCAGCCGCGACAAACTCAACGTTTACCTGCAGGCCACGCCGATCGACGTGGCTCCGATTCTGAAGACTTGCCTGTTCGACAAACTGGAGTGCGCCGTGCTGACTTCGGCCACTCTCGCTGTGGGCGGCGGCTTCGAGTACATGCGCCGTCGGCTTGGGCTCGAGCACACACGAGAATCCGTTCTGCCTTCGCATTTCGATTACGAAACTCAGGCGCTGCTCTATGTGCCGCCCGATCTGCCCGATCCGCGCACCGCGCAGTTTGTTGCCAAAGCGGCGGACCGCATTCGGCGACTTGCTTGAAATCACGCGAGGCCGCGCTTTCGTGTTGTTCACCAGCTACGCGCAAATGAACGATGTCTACCAGCGGCTGCTGGGCGAACTGGATTTTCCTATGCTATTGCAAGGTGACGCGCCGAAAAGCGCGTTGCTGGAAGAATTCCGCCTGACTCCGCACGCCGTGCTGTTCGCGACTTCGTCTTTCTGGCAAGGCGTCGACGTGCAGGGAGAGCAGCTCAGTTGCGTGATTATCGATCGCCTGCCTTTCGCCGTGCCCAGCGATCCAGTCGTCGCCGCACGGGTAAAGTCCATCGACGCGGAAGGCGGCAACGCATTCTTTCAGTATCAGGTACCCGCGGCAGTCATCACGCTGAAACAAGGCTTCGGACGCCTCATCCGCTCGCTCCACGACCGCGGCCTGCTCGTGCTTCTCGACAACCGCATTCTGAAAAAGCAGTACGGACGGATATTTGTCGAGAGCCTGCCCAACTACAGCAAGACCACAGAATTGGGCGCGGTCGAGGCATGGTTCGATGTAGCGCGGGAGGAAGGGTCGCCACTGTAGGTTGCTGCGGCTGAATGTTTCCAGAGATAGCCAGATCCCATCCGCTACTGTGCTCTCGTGGTTTACGGCGTCAGCTTCCACACCGTTCCGTTGCCAGCACCGCCGCCGGTGCCCCCGCCAGAAGCCGTGCCGTAAAAAGCGCCGTCCGCGTCCCGCATCAAGACTCCGCAGGGAAATGCCCCGTCCGGCCCGCTGAAGGCGTGCAGCAGGGTTAGCACACCTTTCGTATTCAGTTCGTACACCACTCCGCAACCGTTGTCGCCCACAATGTTACAAGAGAGATCACCGCCTCCGGTCGTGTCGCCATAGAGGTTGCCCTGTGCGTCCATAATCACACCTGCCTCGGGATAGCCCCCGTCGGACGACCCGCCAGCAAAGTTGTGCAGCACGGTTTCGGTGCCCTTCTTGCTCACCCTCCACACGATTCCAGCGTTGGAGGGACCGCACGCCACGGCAGTGCCATAGAGGTTGCCGTTCGCATCTATGACCGGAGTTCCGTAAGGCCAGCACCCATCCTTCTTACCGCCAGTGAAGCTGTGCAATACCGTATATCCCCCGTTCTTACTCAGCTTGTACAAGGTTCCGCAGCCCCCCGGGCATCTGGTTCCCCTACCGCCGAAATAAGTGACGCCGTACAGATTGCCATCCTTGTCCATCACCACGCCTGCCAACGTGGGATTCGCCCCGTCCGAGGGGTATCCAGCGAAGCTGTGCAGCACCGTCTCCTTGCCGGCCTTGCTTACCTTGAAGATCGTTCCATTATCGGAACTGCCAGCTGCGATGGTGGTGCCATAAAGATTGCCGTCGTTATCCCGGATCAGGCCTCCGAGAGGATTCGCCCCGTCGGACGATCCACCCGAGAAAGCGTGTAACACCGTCTCTTTCCCAGTCTTGCTAAACTCGAAGACCGTTCCATAGCCGGCAGGCTCGTGACCATAGTTGGTGGTTCCGTAGAAGTTCCCCTGCGCGTCCCGGACCAAACCTCCTGCGGGATTTGCCCCATCAGACGGTCCGCCGAGGAAGGTATGCAACACCGTCTCCTTGCCCGTCGGGTTCAGCTTGAACACGACTCCGCAGCCATTCGTGACATCGCTGCACTTGACGTCACCGCCTTGGACGTCACCGCCTTGGTAGGTGGTGCTGTACAAGTTGCCCGCCGTGTCCCGGACCAAACCTGCCTCAGGAGTTGACCCGTCCGATCCCCCAGTGAAGGTGTAGAGCACCGTGAAAGTCTGTGCCTGTGCCGATTGGGTCGCAGCTACTCCGAACCCTAGTGTGACTGCCGCTGTCAGCGCGGCATTTGCCGCTCTCCGCCAGATTCGTGCGTTGTTTTGTTGCAGTGCGTTAGCCTTAGTCACGGCGTTCCTCCGGTCAGACGCCAACCATCGTACCCCTCCGGCGCAGGATGTCAACGGCCTATCGTGAGGAGACTGCCGGCCTTAGCCGACACGAATCAACGTAGGAGCTTCATATCCCCACCCTTCGCTGCGTTTCGGTCGAACGTGACGGTGTACTGGCATTGTGCCGCGTGGCCGCAGCGCTCAATCAGGCAATCTGCAAAGTCGGACTGGCCGGCGCTGAACTTACGCAGCGCCTGCAATACGATTTCGGCTCGCTCAATGATCAGTTCCTTACTTCGCAGTAAGGACTCAAGAACCTGTTCAATTTCGTTTTTCTTGAAGCGGTAGGAAAGCTCCAATACCCAAACCAGTTCAGCAATGACGATCAGGGAAAGGAAACCGGGTGAATCCGACGAGAGCGAGTCGATTAATCTCACCGCCGCGGCCGTTTGGCTGGGATCGTCGTGAGTAAGATAGCGGACAATAACATTCGTGTCGAGGCCGATCATCGCCCGCGCGATCATCGAAGTCCGGCTGCCCGCTTCGCAATGGCGGCGTTCATCTCTTCAATCGAGACCGGCTTGCTTCGTTTGCCTTGAAACCGCCCTTTCAGTTCCTGCACTGAGCGAGTGGCGGCCACGATCGCAAACTGCCCCTTGCCCTGCTCGACGAATTCCACACGATCTCCCGCCTCCAACCCCAGAGCGTTGCGTACCTGTGACGGGATCGTGATTTGGCCTTTCGAGGTGACAGTCGCGGTTGCCATTGTATTCCTTACATGATAGTAAGGAATATCGATAATGTCAAGGCCGGTCAACTCACGATTTCGCGACAGATGGCGAAATTAACGCCGTCATAGCAGGGCCAGACTGCCGGATGGAACCAGACAACAGTTTCTTCACGATACAATTACAGATTCAACCAAAGCGTCGACGCAACGGGCGGGTCAGACTGCCCCATTGGATTGGCGCGGGCAGGAACAATATTTTGAGAGGAAGGCGAATGCTTAGAAGATCATGGATTGTGGTTGCGGCATTATTTCTATTTACCTCGCTGGCGATCAGCCAGGATGACGGTCGTTTCGACGCCAGCATCAACGGCGGCCCGGTTATCACCAAGTCAACCAGTGGAAACGGTATTCAACAAAGCGCAACCATCGGCTCGAATTTTTTCGGTACCTTCCGCTTCAAGTTCAAGCCCAGAGTCTCGCTGGAGTTCAATTTTGGTTCCGCCAGGAATTCTCAAATCTACCAAAGCAACGTCGACTTCCACACCCTGGACTCGATCCGGGAACTCAGTGGCACCTTTGCCTACGACCTGTACGACAAGGGCAAATTCCAGACCTTCGTGCTGGCGGGTGCCGGAGCGCTCAGGTTCGCGCCCAAAACCACATGGCTCATTCTTCCCGATTTTCTTGCCGACGTTCCCAATCGCGTCCTGACCCCGCTCAATACGACCAACCAGACTGGAGTTACGTACATCTTCGGCGGTGGAGTGGATTATCGGCTGCCTTGGAGATTCGCTCTCCGGGTGCAGTATCGCGGGCTTGTCTACAATGCCCCTGATTTTAATGTGACTGCGGTTTCCGGAAGCTCCGTGAGCTCTGGCCACCGGAAGAAAAGCCTACATGTCCGAGCCTTCAATCGGGATCGTGTTCAAGTTCTAGCTTGGGGCGGACAACAAAGCGGGCATCGATCGGGATTGCACCGAAATACTTTGATCCGTGGAAATCTGCAAAATCCGTGGCTGATCTTACGAGTTCAACGCAGCTTTGCGTAGCTTCCGGCTTTCGGCCAGCAACGCCATCGAGTGCATCAGGTTCTGCAGGGTGACAATGCCAATCAGGCGTTCGTCCTCAACCACGGGAATAATGCTGAGATTTCGGGCAGTCAATTTGCGGAAGGCCGAGGCCAGAGATTCCTTCTTCTGCGCCACTTCGAAGATTCGGTTCATCACCGCTTGCACGTATCCGTTTCCCTCGGCCCGCAGCGCCGCCAGGATTTTCTGCTTGGAGATCACGCCGACCATATCGCTGCCTCGAATGACCGGGAAATCATCCTGCAGCGAGTGAACGGCTTTGTCCAGCGCGTCCTCCAAAGTATCGGCGGGAGAGAGCGTGGCGAAATCGGTGAGCATGATGTCTTCCAGGCGCACGGTCTCGAGCACCGACTGAAATACCGCCGACCGCTCCTCAAGTTGTGCCGCGATGAAGAGGAAGAACCCAATCATGGTGAGCCAGATGTTCCACAGCATGCCCACCAGCATGAACAGCGTCGCGAAGGCCTGGCCGATCGAAACCGCGCGCCGCGTGGCCCGGACTGGATCCATAGTGCGGCTGAATACGGCTCGCAGCACTCGACCCCCATCCATCGGATAGGCAGGCAGTAAATTAAATAGCGCCAGTCCCAGGTTCGCCCAGACCAGACTGCGCGGCAGGTTTCCCGAGTAAACGTAGGGCTTCGCCCAGAGGTGAACCTGGGGCGTTACGGCCAGCAGTATGCTACCCGCGACCGCGGCAATGGCGATATTGACCAAGGGCCCGGCGAGTGCGATGCGAATGTCTCGCTTCCACGTCAGGATGCCCGGTTCGAGGGGGCGCTGGGTTTCGTCGAGCAGGGTTACTCCGCCGATGGGCAATAGAATAATTGCCTTGGCAGGGATTCCGGCGCGCATGCTGACCAGCGCGTGCCCCAGTTCGTGCAGTACGACGCTGCCGAAAATAATTCCCACTAAAGCCAGACCGCGACCAGCGTTAGCAGCGCCATGTGCTGTTGACTCGGTCAGCCATACAAAGATCAGCAGAAAAAAGAAGGTCAGATGAATGCGGAGTTCGACTCCGAATATCCGCCCCGCCGGAATGGACCAATTTCTCATTTGAAAACTCGCAACCCTTGCTACCCCTATTCTATATAGTTAGACGCTGCCGCGCGGCCTGAAGATGCGGCCACGATAATCGAAAGGGCTGCGGCTGAAGTTGACTGCGTGGGGACAGTTGCCCGCGGCTTGGCCAGCTGAGCAAGGCTCGGCAGGTGTTTTTGTTCGCGGCCTAGGGCAATCCTGTCTGATCATGTATGAGAGTAATTGCAGGAAAATATCGGAGTCGGCAACTAAGGTCCCTGCCCGGGCTGGGACATTCGTCCTACCGCTGATCGCTTGCGAGAGACGTTGTTCAATGTGCTCACGGCGGGAAACCCGGCGGCGCTCGAAGGAACGGTTTGGCTTGATCTCTATCGCAGGAACTGGGGCCGTTGGCATCGAGGCATTGAGTCGCGGCGCCGGCATGGTTCACTTCGTGGAATCGTCGGCTCGCGCAGCAGAGCTGATAAAGCAAAACCTGGCCTCGCTCGGGATCAAAGCAGGTTTTCAGATCCTGAAGCAGGATTCGATTCGCACCCTGCGTGCCTGGGAATCGAGTGGTGCGGTCGCAGATTTTGTTTTCCTGGATCCTCCTTACGACATGGAAGAAGCCTACCGGCAAACGTTGGAGACACTTTCGAAATCACGGCTGCTGAAGCCCGAGAGTATCGTCATCGTCGAACATCAGAAAAAATTTGATCCGGGAGAAGCGTTTGTTGTCCCTGCGTCGATATAGAAAGCTGCAGCAAGGAGATGCGGCACTGAGCTTTTATCGACTGGATTCCACCAATCGAGAACTGCCCGGACGAGGCTTCCGGGTCACGTGTTTTTCACATCAGCAATTCGTTCGTCCGCCGTACGATCGGATGCTGCATTTCCTGTAGATCGTTCTTCACCTGGTTGAGCCCGTAAACGCACTGCTCGAAATGGCTGGACAGGCTGGCGAACAGCGGCGCGACTTTCGTGTACTCGAAATGCTCAAACTTGGAAACGATGTAGTAGCTTTCCTTGCCCGCTTTTATCCAGTCGACGAAATTCTCCGTCCGGTTGCGGCGCAGGCGGAAGTGATTAATGCTCTCCGGAAACATGCCCGTAAAGAAGAGTGTGTAATCTCCGATGTGCTTGCGAACCTGGCGCTCGCGATCGAAAGAAGGCGCGGGACCGTAGACAGGATTGGATTCGATCAGCATCTCGCCCACATCAGTAATTGGCTGGTCGGCAGCATTGCGTATTTTGAACAACTGCTCGACCTCGCAGAACTCGGCCATGAGATGTGCGACGTAGTTCACGATCTGAGGGTCGCGAATCCCAATCTCCTCGGCATAGTGCCGGCCAATCAGCTCAATAAACAACTGCTGCAGCGGATGCGATTCCGGAATCATCGTTTAGGGCCCCCGAACTCCGCCTCCAATGCAGAGTTCCAATCTGTTGCGTGATGTTTTATCCCGATCACGCCAAGAACGCAAGTGACTTTTGTAAGTCACAGCTATCTACTTTTTCTATGGTGCACAATTGTGGCAAAAGGTTTCTCGGGGATTATTGGCAGCCGTGAAGCTCGACTGCTGATCGTCTGCGCTAGCCTCAAGTTACAATCACCGGCAGGGGGAGATTTCAGTTTCTATGGAACGACAGAACATTTCTAGCGGTACACCGTGGGAACCGATTGTCGGTTACTCCCGTGCGGTGAAAGTTGGTTCTTACGTCCATGTGGCTGGGACCACCGCTACGGGCGCGGACGGCAATGTGGTTGGCCCGGGAGATCCTTACGCCCAGGCTATCCAGACGCTGAAGAATATTGAGGCGGCGTTGCGGAAGGCCGGAGCTACATTGAAAGATGTAGTACGCACTCGGATGTACGTGATCAACATCGCCGATTGGGAAAAGATCGGCAAAGCGCATGGTGAGTTCTTCCGCGACATTCGCCCTGCGACCTCGATGATTCAGGTCAGCGCGCTGATTTCTCCAGAGATGCTGGTCGAGATTGAAGCCGACGCTGTGATCGGTGCTTCGCAGGCGTAGAATGCGATGGGCATTTCCCCTGATCTTGATCCGTGGAGCACAGCGAATGAAAAACTCTTGCTGGGTCTTGTTCTTTGCGGTCGTGATTTGTTGCAGCGCTCAGGAAAACAACACCAGCCCAGTTTTGCACTCGTTCACCGTGATCCGTGCCGGCGTATTGATTGACGGCAAGTCCGATTCCCCGCGCCACAATCAGGTCATCGTAATCCGCGGCAACCGCATCGAAAGCATCTCCGATGCCGCTACCGCGAAGACTCCCGACGGCGCGGATGTGATCGATCTATCCCACGCGACAGTGCTGCCCGGACTGATCGATTCCCACACTCATATCTTCCTGCAAGGCGAAGACCCCGCGCAGGGCGGATACGATGTAAACATTCTGAAGTATCCGTTGGCCCTTCGCGCGGCGCGGGCAACCGTCTCAGTGCGGCGTGCACTGGAGCAAGGATTCACCACGCTGCGCGACCTGGAGACTGAAGGCGCGGGCTATGGCGACATCGGCATCAAAGAGGCCATCGAGGGTGGATACATTCCAGGGCCTCGGCTGTTCGTCTCGACTCGCGCGATTTCCACAACTGGCGGTTATCCGCTCGAGGGCTACGCACCCGAACTTGATATGCCCACGGGTGCGCAACTCATCGACGGCCCGGTTGAAGCACGCAAAGCCGCGCGCGAGCAATTGTCCCATGGTGCTGACTGGATCAAGGTTTACATGACGCATCGCTCCTGGGTGGGGAAGAACGGCGAACTGGTTTCGCAGCCCACACTGACGGTCGAAGAATTAAAGGCGGTCGTCGATGAAACCCACGGCTGGGGAAAGAAAGTTGCCTGCCACGCTTACGGCGGAATCGGATTGCATCGTGGGCTCGACGGAGGCTGTGACTCGATCGAACACGGCCTTGACCTGGATGACGCCGCCATCGCGCAGATGCTCAAGCAGGGAACCTGGTACTGTCCAACTCTAAGCGCGTACTACCACGATTGGGCTCCAGCGGATACTCCCGACGGTCAGCGTGATCGAAAACGTGTGGCGGTGCACGAAGTGTCGTTTCCCAAAGCGCTGCACGCGGGCGTAAAGATTGTGTTCGGCACCGACATTGGAGGCATTCCATGGAGCGAGCCCATCGCGCAAGAGTTTCCCCACATGGTAGAGCTCGGCATGTCTCCCATGGATGCGATAAAAAGCGCCACCTCGCGCGCCGCTGACATGCTCGACATGCAAGGGCAGATTGGCGTGATCGAGCCTGGGGCCTACGCGGACATCGTCGCGCTAAGCGGCGATCCTCTGAGTAACATCAAAATCCTCGAAAACGTCCAGTTCGTCATGAAAGACGGCAAGGTGTTCCGAAACGAAACCAAATAGTCCGCATCGAAAAAACTGGTAATTAATCCACTTGACACCGGCTCCGCATAGGTCATAATGCCCGGATCGTTTTTAGCGTCGCCGCACTAGAAAAGCAGCGCGGGTACTCCCCGGGAGGCGAGTATGAATGTACTTGATCTATGCGATCCCGAAGCAGCAGCGGTTCCGGTAGAAGCCAGCGTGGCGGAAGCCATCAAGAAGATGCTCGATTTTCACGTCGGTGCGGTCGCGATTATTGACCGTGAGCGGCGCGTGGCGGGCATCTTCACCGAACGAGATGTGTTGCGCAAGTTTTCTTTGAGCGGACGCGATCCCGCCCAGACGCCGGTTCGCGAGCTCATGACCACGCCGGTGGAGCTGGCCACTTCACAAACGCGTCCGGGGGAAGCTTTGGTCACCATGGTTGAACGCCATTTCCGTCACCTTCCGGTGGTGGATAACAATGGCAAGCTTCTGGGCATGCTTTCCATTCGCAACGTGCTGGAGTGGCGGATCGAGGATTTGAGCCGTGAAGTCGGCTCTCTCGAACAATACGTCAGCAACGACGCGCCCGGCGGAGACTAGAAGAACAAGGGCGTGGATATGCATGCGGGAGACGCGCTGGGCTGCGCACCTTGGGCGATTCCATCTCAGATCGTTTCGGAACATTAGTCCGCATCAATACAAAAGGCCGACTTTTCAGCCGGCCTTTGTTATCAAGCCAACCCGACAGCTACTTCTTTGCGGGAGGGGCGATCGCGTCCTTGGTAGCTTTCGCGACGCGGAACTTTACCACGGTCTTCGCCTTGATCTGGATGGGTTCGCCGGTTTGCGGGTTGCGTCCCATGCGAGCCTTGCGATGCGCCTTCACCAGACGGCCGAGGCCGGGGATGACAAACACGCCATTCTTCTTGGTCTCTTTTACCGCAACATCGGTTAGGTGCTCAAGAAATGCGGCTGCGGTTTTGTTGTTGCTCTCAAGTTTCTCAGCCAGATGCCGGACGAGTTGAGTCTTGGTCATGCCTGAAGCCATGAATCCTCCTCTAGGTGGAACTTTGAATTTTCCTGCGATGCGAGCATGTTATACCATGCTTCCTGTGGAAAAATAGCGTTTGAGCCCCATTTTATGCGGTTTTTTTCATTTAGGAACCTCGAAAGCCCACAAATATCGCATTTCCTGCAGTCGTAGCTTGCCGAACCGCCCTCCTGAGCAGCTTTGGGCCATTTGTCGGAATGCTTGCGAGGCCCCGCCAGACAATCGATTTCGCGTGTGATAATGATTTCAGGAGCCAACAATTTGTGAGTTGTGCGATCTGCGAAAAGCGAAAGGAAAAAAGATTTTGTCCGGCTGTGCATGGACGCATCTGTCCGCAATGTTGTGGCGAGCAACGCGAAGTGACCCTCGATTGTCCCAGCACTTGCGTCTACCTCCAGCAAGCACGCTTGCATGAGAGGCCGCGTCCCTTGCAGGATTTGGACCAGGCGGCTTTGTTTCCCCAAGTCGAAATCGCTGAGCAGTTTCTTTATGAGCACGAACACCTGATCATGGGCCTGAGCTATGCCTTGGCCAAGAGCGCGCAGGCGGATCGTGCAATCACAGATGCCGACCTGATTTCCGCGCTCACATCGATGGCCAAGAAGCAAGAAACACTGGTGAACTCAGGTTTGCACTACGAAACCCCGATCGCCAGCCTGAGCCAGCAAGCCGTTGTCGCCGAAGTTCACAAAATGTTGAAGGAGTATCGCGAGGCGGAGCACAAGCACCTCGGTTTCAGTCGGCTTCATGATTCCGATGTGCTGGGCGCGCTCGTCTTCCTCGTGCGCATGGGCTACGCCCGCACTTCAGGCAGGCCAAAGTCGCGAGCTTTCGGCGATTTCGTGCTATCCCAATTTCCTGAGAAGGAAGCGGCGGTGGTTGCTCCGGGAGACGCTGGCAGTCGCCTCATTATTCCTTAGCAACAAAAAACTGGCCACGGATCACACGGATTCTCACAGAAATAAGAAAGGCGCTATCTGTGCTTATTCGGCTGGCTTTACCGTTTGTCCTGGCGGCAATGTATCGCGCAGTTCCCGAATCGTTCGATCGAGCACGGGATGACGCACATTCGGCGCAATCGCGGCGAGCGGTTCCAGTACAAAGCGGCGCTCGTGCATGGCAGGATGAGGAATCGTGAGGCCGGGCTCGCCGACAATCAAGTCGCCGAACAACAGAATATCGATGTCGATGACCCGCGGGCCTTTCTTCTGCGCTCGGCGTCGTCCCATGTGTTGCTCGATGTCGAGAATGCTGGCGAGCAGTTCTCGCGGAGTCTTCTCCGTCTCCAGCGCGATAACACAATTCAGGAACCACGCCTGGGCGGCAAATTCCACAGGCTCCGTTTCATAGAAAGACGAGACTTGAACGACCTCGCCCACGGCGCGCAATCGGTGGATGGCGGCATTCAGATTTTCCGCGCGGTCACCGATATTCGAGCCGAGCGAAAGATAGACCGTGCTGTTCACGCAAGGTAGTTTACGTAAATGAACTCGAATCGCAAATCACGGCCAGCGTGTTTTCCTCTAGTGCGGAGCAGTCCAGACCTGATAAACCACCACCGCCATCATGAATAGAAGATAGATACGAAGCGCCCAGAGTACGGCCAGCTCAGGGCCTTTGAGAATCCGGCGCGGGATATGATGCTTCTTCGCCCGAACCAGCTGATCGTGCTCGAGCGACGACAAAACCAAATTCCGATCAGCTGCTAAATTCGGCATCTCTTCTCTTCTCACCATAATTTCCTACTTCCCGCCCAGAGCGGCGAAAATGTTCGGTGCAATCACACTGACTCCGAAAAGCACTCCTGCCGCAGTCAAGATAAATACCACCCCGCTCGCCAAAACGTTTGCCCATGGCGGACTAATCAGATCGCCCATGATTTCCTTGTCATTCACCAGCATGAAAAGAAATACCAGCGCCGGCGGCATAGCCAGAACCGCGACCACGTTTACCAACAGGACTACGTACACCAACGGCAGCCCGGGGATGAGAACAATCCCAGCCGCAGCCACGGCGCACAGAGTCAGCACCGAGTAAAAGGCCTTGCCTTGACTCATGGGAAGGTTCAGGCTATGCGGTTTGTGCGTGACTTCTCCGAAGGCGTACGCCGAAGAAGTTGAAATCGTGATCGAAGCTACGATGCCAGCCTCAACCATACCGAGGGCAAATAGCGAAGCCCCAAATCGGCCGATGATTGGCTGGAGAGCTTGGGCAAACTCGGCCGCCTGAAAATTGTCAGCCGTCATCTGATGAGCGAACAAAGGCGCGGTCGCCAGGATTGTAGCCACGGCCGCAGCGGTTGCCAGCGCCGCGCCTAGCGCTGTGTCGATGCGGCCGAAGTGGATGTCTTTCGTGGTAAGCCCCTTGTCGACGGTTGCGCTCTGCTGAAAGAAAAGCATCCATGGCGTGACCGTCGCACCGATGTCTGCCAACACAATCAGCAGAACGTCTTTGTTGAAACCAGGCAGCGGTTGCCATGTGATAAATGCGTGGCCCACCGCGTGCCAATGAGGATGGGTCATCAGCGCAACGGGAATGAACACCAGGTTGAATGCGGCGGCGGCGAGAGTAATCCGTTCCCACGTCCAATAGCGATGACTCATCAGGGCCCCATACAGGATAAGGAGCGCAGTCAGGACTGCCATCCAGGGAGGTACGCCGAAGAAACCCAGGCCCGCACGAATCGCGATGAACTCGGTGATGAGCGTAAGGAAATTCCCAATGGCCAGGTCGATCATCGAAAACCATCCCCAGAAGGGTCCGAAGCGGTCGAAGATCAGCTCAGCATGTCCGCGATGCGTGGCGGTGCCCAGCCGCACGGTCATCTCTTGTACAACAATCGCCATGACAAAAGTAAGGACGACGAAAGGAAGGAAGAACCCGATGCCGAACTTCGCGCCGGTTGCGGCATAGGCGAGCATGCTGGGCCCGTCGTTCTCGCCCAGCATGACCAGGACGCCGGGGCCGACGAGCAACCACAGCAGCCGCGCTCCGTGAAAGAAGCCGCGATGGGCACGCGCTGCCGACACTCGCATGCGATCATGCGCGCGGTCCACGTCTTCGTGGGTGATGACGATGACTTCATCGCCAGCAATGCCATTCGTCTGTGGAGGTTGGGAGCCTACGCTCATGGTCGAGTTAGTTAGCGTGAGTATACAACAAAAGGTAAACTACGGTTAATTACACAGCAGAAATGTATGGTGCGATCTTCAAGAAGAAGAATTGGAAGAAGCGCGGCGGGTTTTACCTGGCTCGGCGGTCACCCAGACTTTCTCCGCTGCCGAGCGCCCCAGAGCAACCGATCCAGCATCGGTGGTAAGAGTCAAAGTCTGGTCGTAGTTCCGCCCCGCGACATGCACGCGCGATCCGGGACGAACGCCACGCCCTTCGAGAAATTCCAGCAAGTGGCGGTCACGCTCGTAGATCCCGCTCACCAGGTAATGCTTTCCGGCTTCCGCGTGGGCGAGCAGCAGCAAACCCCGGCGACGGCGGCTCGCGGGACTCTCGAGTTCGCTTAGATTGCCGTGCGGACAGGCTCCGCCGCGTCCCAGTTTAGCCAGCAGCCGCGCTTCAAAGTCGGGCGAGACTGCATGTTCCAACCGCTCGGCTTCGTCATGCACCCGATACCACTCCATCCCGAAGATCTCGGAAAGCATGCGCTCGATCAGGTGATGTCGAAGGGTGAGCTTGCGTGCGATCTTGCGGCCGGCAGGAGTCAGTCTGACGTGGCCGTCGCTCTGCACTCGCACCAGGCCATCTTTTTTCAACCGCCGCAGCGCCATGGTGACTGCCGGCGCCGACACTGAGAGCCAGTGCGCCAGCGTAGCCGAGATAACAGGTTCGCCTTCGCTCTCAGCCTCAAGGATTGCTTTGAGATAGTCCTCCTTGGAGACGGTGATCATTTGGGGAGATTATACGATTTAAGCGCAGTTAACTCGCGGGATTGGAAATAATTGTTGACTTCGATCCGGGCCCAGGGGCGAATTCCCGAACCCGTTGAGTGCTGGCTGCTCCGTGCTATTCTCAACCCTCGATCTGGATTTACAATAGACGACGGATGGCGACCAAGACAGATCCCAAACCGGCCGGGGCGGCGGACGATAAAATCAGAAGCGCGGACAAGACCTACGAAGGTCTTTCCCGCGCGCAACTGATCGAAGCCTACCGGATCATGTACACCTCCCGGCGAGTGGACGACCGGGAGATCCTGCTCAAGCGTCAGCAAAAAATCTTCTTCCAGATTTCAGGGGCCGGTCACGAGGCTGTCGGTGTCGCAGCGGGCTTCGCCATGAAGCCGGGCTATGACTGGTTTTATCCCTACTATCGTGATCGAGCGCTGTGCCTCGCGCTTGGGGCGACGCCTCTCGACATGCTGTTGATGGCCGTGGGCGCCGCAGCCGATCCGCAATCGGGCGGGCGGCAAATGCCTTCCCACTGGAGCTTTCCAAAACTCAATGTGGTCACGCAGTCATCGCCCACTGGCTCGCAAATTTTGCAGGCGGTGGGTTGCGCGGAAGGCGGCCGCTATTTCGCGAGCCATCCCCAAGCTGCAAACAAAGGCGAGGGCGACTATCGCCAATTCAAAGACGTTCAGTTCCAGGGAGATGAAGTCACCTACGTTTCACTGGGCGACGGCGCCACCAGTGAGGGCGAGTTCTGGGAGGCGCTGAACACCGCGTCCAATAGCAAGTTGCCGGTTGTGTTTGTTGTGCAGGACAACGGTTACGCCATTTCGGTTCCGGTCGAAGTGCAAACTGCAGGCGGAAATATTTCGCGTCTGGTGGCGGGTTTCCCGAATTTCCATTTCGAAGAAATCGACGGCACTGATCCAGTGGCGTCTTATGCGGCGTTCGCCCGGACGGTGGCCTACTGCCGAGCCGGCGATGGACCCGGATTCGTGCACGCGCATGTAATTCGTCCGTATTCGCATTCACTGTCCGACGACGAGCGGCTTTACCGGCCGGACGCCGAACGCGAGCGCGACGCAACGCGCGATCCCATTACGCGCATGCAGATGTTCCTGATTCGCGAAGGTATTCTCGACGAAAAGGGCATCAACAAACTGGAAAAGCAAGTAGAAGACGACCTGCAGGTTGCCGTGGATCAGGCGCTGGACGGGGCTCCGCCCACGCCCGACACGATCATGCGGTACATCTACTCGCCCGATCTGGATCCCACTTCTCCGGCACTGCAGACGGAACCGGCATCCGCCGCGCTCGCGGCAGACGGCAAGAAGGCCGCTCCTAAAACCATGGCCGATCTGATCAATGCCACCCTACGCGACGAGATGCGACGGGATGAGCGCATTGTGATTTTCGGCGAAGATGTGGCCGACGCCAGCCGTGAACAGTATCTGAATGAGAAGCTGATCAAGGGCAAGGGCGGCGTCTTCAAGTTGACTTACGGCTTGCAGCACGACTTCGGCTCTGACCGGGTGTTCAACTCGCCGCTGGCGGAAGCGAACATTGTCGGCCGCGCTGTTGGCATGGCTACGCGCGGGATGAAGCCGGTGGTCGAGATTCAGTTTTTCGATTACATCTGGCCTGCGATGATGCAACTGCGCGATGAGCTGCCGCTGATCCGCTGGCGCTCTAACAACGGATTCTCTTCACCCTGCGTAATTCGGGTTGCCATCGGCGGATATTTGACTGGCGGCGCTATTTACCACTCGCAATGTGGTGAGAGCATCTTCACGCACACTCCGGGAATGCGGGTGGTCTTCCCGTCGAATGCGCTGGATGCGGCGGGCCTGCTGCGCACGGCGATTCGTTGCGACGATCCAGTTTTATTCCTTGAGCACAAGCGGCTTTACCGCGAGACTTACGGCCGTGCGCCGTATCCGGGGCCGGATTACACGATTCCTTTTGGCAAGGCGAAAGTGGTGCAAGCGGGAACGGATTTGACCGTGATCACCTATGGCGCTGTGGTTCCTCGTGCGTTGCAGGCGGCGCAGAAACTGGAACGCGAGCACGGAGTCAAAGTCGAATTGATCGATTTGCGCTGCCTGAATCCGTTTGACTGGGAGACCATTGCCGATTCGGTGAGCAAGACGAATCGAGCCCTTGTCGCTTACGAAGACACTCTCAGCTGGGGCTACGGCGCGGAGATTGCAGCCCGGATAGCCGACCAATTGTTCGATCACCTCGATGCGCCGGTGCGTCGGGTCGCGGCGAAAGATGTGTTTGTCGCCTACCAGCCGATTCTGGAAGATGCCATTCTTCCTCAGGCTGAGGATCTGTTGCGTGCCATGAAGGAATTGGCCGAGTACTGAGTCGCTCACAGTATTCTAATTCCCCCACAAAGCCGAGGACGAAACGACCAAGGGACAGCCGGCAAGATGCCGGCGCCACTGGTGAATCCATAAGAAGACTGCAAGAACCGCGCGGAGTGCGTGTTTTGCAGGCCATTCAGTGCTATAGTTCCAGCCCGCGGCTGCCTCTTGCTGATCTTGGTAATCAAATCGAACGGATTTTGGAGAAGAAACAATGGAACGCAAACCGCGCAGATTTTCCGCAGGCAGGGTTTTGGTTTTGGCTGCAGTGGCAGTTTTTGCCAGCAACGTTTGGGCCGCGAATACGGAAAGGGTGGTGCACAGCTTTACTGGAGGCAACGACGGGATCGATCCGGCGTCGACACTCGCGCAAGATCCTGCCGGCAACCTTTACGGAACCACCGTCAGCGGCGGAACCGGCACACTTTGCACGAATGGCTGCGGAACGGTGTTCGAGCTCTCGCCGGTTGCCGGGGGCAAGTGGAAGGAGACCGTGCTGTACAGTTTCACCGGGGGCAGCGATGGTAAGAATCCGTACGGTGGAGTGACGTTGGATAGCAAGGGAGACCTCTATGGCACCACGGTATCCGGGGGATCCGGCGGAACTTGCAGTGGGGATGGCTGCGGGGTTGTGTTCCTGTTGTCGAAATCGGGCAAGCGATGGGTCGAAACTGTGATGTACAACTTTACCGGCGGCAAGGACGGCTTCGGCCCCGGAGGCACCGTGGTATTTGACAGCGCCGGCAATCTTTACGGAACCACACCCGACGGAGGCAACCTGGACAAGTGCGACGGACAGGGCTGCGGCGTCGTCTATCAGATCTCGCCCGTCGGAGGCGGTGGATGGAAACAAACCGTACTTCACACCTTCACCGGCGGTGCGGACGGCGCAGTCGGCTCGCTGGGCCCACTGCTGGTCGACAAGGCTGGCGATGTGTTCGGCGTCGCCGAGCTCGGTGGTGATCCTTCTTGCCAGTGCGGCACTGTATTCAAACTTACGGCTGTATCCGGCAAGTGGAAATTTAAGACGCTCGACGCCTTCAAGGGAACGCCCGAGGCCGGATTTCCTTACGGCGGCGTGATTTCCGATAGCAAGGGCAATCTTTACGGCACAACTTACTACGGCGGCGCAAATGGCGCGGGTTCCGTGTTCAAGCTCACCAGATCGGCAGGCAAGTCTACTGAGAGCGTGCTGTACAGCTTCACGGGCGGATCGGACGGCGGATCGCCCACTGCGACTCTCACGTTTGACGCCGAAGGCAATCTGCTAGGCACGACTTCCGCGGGCGGTGATAGCAACGGCGACGGTGTAGTGTTCAAGCTCACGCCCAAATCAGACGGTAAGTGGACGGAGAGCGTGCTGCATCAGTTTGGCGCGAGGGGCGACGGCGCCAACCCCTACTACGCACTGGTGCGCGACAAGGCCGGCGTTCTCTTCGGCACAACCGCCATTGGCGGCGGTAGTGGACAAGGGGTCGTTTTTCAAATCACGCCGTAGATTGTTGCAGCAATCGTCGCTGTGACGCGGTCCTGCCCCCATGAAGTGCTCATTCCGAGCGCGCTAAGAGAATGCGCCCGGCACTCCAGAGGCCCGCAATCTCCAGGGCCACAAGAAGAGCCACGCTGGCGTCGAACAAGATTGCCCAGCTGCTGTACCCGGCGTCAAACACGTTGTTCGGGCCGGCAACAAAAAAGTCCTCGAGGCTCCCGATCGCAAGCCCAATCGCGAACCCAATAATCAGCACGAAGGCCCCGATCCTCTTCAGCCGCGTCCATAGCAATCCCACTCCTGCCAGCGTGAGCGCACCGGCATAGGCGCCGATGCGCACCGAACTCGCCGCCGTCAATGCGGGATTGAGCTTTCCAGCCAGAAAGAGGTGCAAGACTGTGACCGCGAGGTTCACCAGGGCGATGATCGAGACAAAGGCTTTCATTTAAGAATCTCCTCCGGCATTTGCCCCTGCTTCGTCGAGGCGCCTTGCGAAATTCCAGGAGTCGACTTGTTCATGATTTGCCTCTGTTCTTTCTTATACATCGTTATGCGATGTATACACTTGGCGGGACATGATTGTCAACTCGGCGTCAAATCCGCTGCATAGCCAACCGCTAGGAGCGGAATTCACATTCTTGTTTCTAGGTCAGTGTCAAGCTATGATACCTTCTTAGCCGATGTAATTGTTTATCCGAGGTGCGAGAGAATGGCGTTTGATCGAGAATTGCTGAAAGGTAGCATCGCGCTCTTAATCCTCAAACTCCTGTCCGAACGTGACATGTACGGATACGAAATCATCCAGGAATCGGTGCGCCGTAGTCAGGATGCATTTGAATTCAAAGAGGGCACGTTGTACCCGGCCCTGCACCAACTGCACAAACGTGGCTATCTCCGCTCGGAATGGCGCACAGGAGAAACTGGGAAACAGCGGAAATATTATAGTTTGACCGCCGCTGGCCGAAAAGCGGCGCGCCGCACTGAACAGGAATGGTTTTCTTTCACGAAAGTAGTGAACGCCATACTTTCGAAGGCCATCTCGTGACGCATCTCGATCGCATCGTTTCTCGCGTGATTCTGCTGGCCAAGCTTCCCGGCAACAAGCATCGGTGCGAAGTGGCGAAGGAACTGCGTGCTCATCTGGATGATCTCGCAGAGGAGCTCCGATCCCAGGGCTATGATGACGAGGCCGCGGCCCGGATCGTCAGGATTCGATTCGGCGATCCACATGAGGTCGCCGCAGCGTTCGCCTTTGTTTACGCGTCAGAACGATGGGCGAGGCGCATCCTTCAGTCGACCATTTTGTTCGCCGCATCCACCATAGCCGTGGTTGTTGTGATCAGCACTGTGCAGTCCATCGCTGCGATGTGCACTGCCGGGTCAATCTTATCGACCTTGCGCGATATCCATCTGGAAGTCTTTGGCTTCGCTGCGATTGCGGCAGGTTATTGCAGCCTGTACGCTGGGGAACGCCTTTTTCCAACCTCTCTGGCGAAAGCGCTTTTGCCAAGCGTCACTTTGGGCCTATCGCTGGCCGCGGTTTTCGGTTGGCTGATCCCGCAGCATGCGGCACTGCCATTGGCTGCGTTTGCGTGTGCCGCATCCGGTCGCCTGCTGCAGCGCCTGCAAATCCCCTTCGTATGGTTTGCCGGAACCGCACTGCCGCTGCTGATTGCATGGGTATTGTTCGGTCAACTTCTTCCCGGCTGGCAATTCCCGTGGTTGGTGTGGGTAGGCTTAACAATCTCCTGCAAGGTATTGCGCGATATCGTGCGCCTGTTTGAAAGAGTTTTTGTCGAAGATTTTGCCTAAGAGGGTGGCCCACGCTTTTCGCCTACAAAACAGCGGGCACCCTGCGCTTCTGAAGGAAAATGGTCTGTCCTACCGCCAGTCGACCGATGCGCGTGACCGTACCGTAGATTCCAGCGTGGTTCTGGTTCGCTCGAACCGCCGCCTTCAGCATTTCCGGCGCTGGGGTTGCCGTATCGGGATCAAGGTTCACCATCGAGCAGCGGACGTCGTGCATGGTGACGGCAATGGCGGGAACGTCGTCACCCTCGCCGAATGAGAGCACACCGCCCAGCCATTCATCCTCCTGAAACGGAGCCGGTCGCAATAGACGAACCACAACATTGGGGCGAAATCGTCGCACGTCCGGGCTCTGTCCTGCGAGTCGTGCGATCTCGCACACCGTATCGTAGGCGATCACCGAGAGGCTCGCGTCATCGAAGATGCCATGCTTCATCTGCATCATTTCCACGGGTGCGCCGTACCGCCGCCCGACCTCCGCCGCCAAGTCCTCCCCGAAGACAGACAGCTCTTTTCCATCCGGCGTGTGAATATGCGTTGGGAGATCTCCGTGATCGCCGTCTCCCCGCGCGCCGCCTTCACGACGCCGCGGAGTAAACAGGATCAGGTCGGGAACCTTGCTTGCCGTCAGCCAGGGGAATCCGCTGCGGTCATTAACCTTCCGGAGTGCCAGGCGTCGGTCACCATCGAGGCCGTGCCAGCCCATGTTGGCGGCCTCGAGTGGTTCGCCGCGCATGGACTTCACCGGATACCGGAAGATCGCCTCCACTTGTCCGATTTCGATGAGCATGCTCGACCCGAGTCTGCCCAACAGCGTATCACTCGAACAGCCGGGCGCGCTTCGTAAGACGAAACCGAAGCCTACAGACCAACCAGCCTATAAAAGAAAGCTATGGTCAGGATCGTAATGGCGATGGTCGCAGCGCCAGCAAGGGCTTCGCTGATAATTGTGCTCCTGGCTTTTTCCATGCCGTGCTCTCCTTTTTCGGCATCGTTTGGAGAACACTTAAGCCTAATCTCAACGAGGAATTGCGGCGGTGACGAAGCTCACTTAAAGGTGTGACCGCGCCATGGAGATCCGCAAATCATCGTAGCGCAGCCTCTTTTCAGAGGGATAAGCGAAGAGGGATAAGCGAAGCCCCGCGAGGCTCAATAGTCTTGAACAATTTTTAACGCCGCGGACACGCATCTGGCGGATGCTCATTAACACCGATAGTGACCTTCGTCTGTTCGTCGCGGCGCTGAGACCGGTGAGACAACGGTGTGAGTACGACCGTCACAGCATAAAGCCGACCATTGCGTCCGGGCGTCGCCATGATTTGCATAAGCGTTCGAATGTGCCGATTCACTTCTGCAATCTGATCTTGTGTGAGCCAGCCGGTCACACGCAACCCCCACAATTCTCGATTCCGGCCCGAAACGGCCGCGGCGGCGGTCTCAAAGCTCTCGCCGAAATCGCGGATACCCAATCGCAACATGGAAGCAATAATCGCGTTCACTTCCCGGCCATTCCCCTTTCTCCCGAGTTGATAGCAGAGGCTCAGCTCAGGGGCAACTGCGCGGAATAAGGCCTCGGAGCGTCCAGCGAGCCGGCGGGATCCAGCGCTGAGCACCAGTCCCACTCTCTTGAGGATGCGCAAATGGTAGTAGAGGGAATCAGCGGGCCTTGCCAGCGCGGTCGCAAGTTCGGCGACGGAAACAGTCCCCATCCGGGAGAGCACATCCACGATTTCCTGGCGGGTCGAGGCTGCGAGCGCGCGCATTTGCCGTTTGCTGCGGATGACGTAGTTGTGTCTCAGTCCGCTCATGATGTGCGATAATATCAGGTCATTGAATATTTATATATTTATTCAATGACTGGAGACATTCTATGCCTGTACCCAAATTTGGCTGGGTCGCATTGGCGCTGGTTGCTGTGCTGAGCGCGGTGGGTTGGGCCCGCTCACGCGATTCGCAAAACGGGAACGCTCCTGCCGCAAGCGAGATTGGCAAGACCGTACAGAAAACGGTCGACGATAATAAGCCCTCGAAACGCGAAGTCGATGAGGATGGACCGGACCTCGAAGTACAAGAATTACGGTTCGACGAACTAGAGGCGAGGCTGCGCTCTATGGAACCGGGGCCGGAACGAGACTACTTCGCCGGAGTACTGGCCAATGCGACTGGCCGCTTTACAGAATCCATCCGATTGTTGAACAGCGTGCTACCCGCAATTTGGACATCGCGCCCCGACCGCGCCGCGGTCGCGCTCGAGGATTTGGCGGATGACTACACCAAGAGCTTTCAATACGCCGATGCGGTGCGAGCGGATGAAGATTTGTTGGCTCATTTCTCTAGCCAACTCAAACCCGAGGAACTGCAGGGCACGAAGAATGATGTGGGAGTGATGCAAATATTGCGCGAGGCACCTGCGCAGACAATCGAATGGAACGGACCCACGATCCTGAAGACGGAACGCAATCCCATGAACTCGCTGAACGTGGAACTGACGGTAAACGGAATGCGAGCACCGTGGCTGCTGGATACGGGAGCTAATATTTCGGTGGTAAGCCAGAGTTTTGCCGAGCGCCTGGAACTGAAGTTCCTGGCAGGGAACGCGCAGACGACGGCTGGGCTTACTGGTATTGAGAACCCGCTCCACGTGGCCTTGCTTCCCACTCTGCAGATGGGAGGCGCAACGTTGCACAATGTCGTAGTAATGGTGCTGAACGATGCGAACCTGAATATCAAGCTGGGCAAAGGTTCATATCAGATCAGCGGAATTATCGGATATCCCGTCTTTCAAGCGCTGGGCACGGTAACTTTTCTCCGCGATGGTGAATTCGAGGCAGGGGACAAAGCCCGAGCAGCGGGAGTGGGAGCGCGAATGTATATGGATGGGCTAACGCCGATCATCGAGTGCAAAGTCGAGGGCCAGGATCTCCCCTTCAGCTTTGATACCGGGGCATCGGATACAGACTTGTTGGTTCGCTACTATCAGCGGTTTCAAAGCGAATCAAAGACCTGGAAGAAGCGCACGATCAAGACCTCTGGCGCCGGTGGGGTGGTGAAGGGAAAGGCTTACGTTCTGCGGCAGGTGAATCTCGGCATTGGTAACCAGACCGTGAGCTTGAAGAACATATCGGTTCATACCTCGGGAACAGGATCGAACAACGACGAGTTGTATGGCAATCTCGGGCAAGATGTAGTGGCAAACTTCGACGGCTTCACGCTGGATTTTTCAACCATGACGTTCACCCTCGGAGCGCCGCTGTCTTCAAACCAGGAACACTTGAACAAGTAACCCTTGAGTGGGGCTGGCCCATGCTTTCCTATGCACAAAAGGCTGGCGCCCCAGTCCTCCTCGCGTTCTTTGCGAGAGCGCGGGGTTTTTAGAGGCGGTCTGCCTGATTCGCGATGATGATTTAACTGCCCCACCCCTCGTCGAAAGGCGCGACGCCGGGATTGAGCACCGCCCTTAGAGGTCCTTCGTGAACTCGGGGCTGCGGAACAAGGCCAAATAAATTCCGCCGCCGAGGGCTCCGCCGATGAGCGGCGCGACCCAGAACAGCCACAGTTGCTGCAGGGCCCATCCGCCGACGAAGATGGCTGGGCCGGTGCTGCGTGCGGGGTTGACCGAGGTGTTCGTGACCGGAATACAGACCAGGTGAATCAGGGTCAGGCAGAGGCCGATGGCGATTGGTGCAAATCCCTTAGGGGCGCGGCTGTCGGTGGCTCCCATGATCACGATCAGAAAGAACGCCGTCAAAACAACTTCGGCCACGAAACCAGCGAGCATGGAATAGCCGCCGGGAGAGTGCACGCCGTATCCGTTCGAAGCGAACCCGTTGTTTACATCGAAGGCGGCATTTCCGCTGGCGATTACATACAGAACGCCTGCGGCAGCAATCGCACCCAGGACTTGAGCGACCACATAGGGAGCTAACTCAGAAGCGGGAAAGCGTTTGCCCACCACCAGCCCCAGACTGATTGCCGGATTTAAATGGCCGCCGGAGATGTGTCCGACCGCGAAGCACATGGTGAGGACGGTCAGGCCGAAAGCGAAGGCTACTCCCAGGAATCCGATTCCGAGAGTGGGGAAGCCCGCCGCCAGCACAGCGGCGCCACATCCCCCGAAGACGAGCCAGAAGGTTCCGAAGAATTCCGCGAGCGCACGTTTCCCGAGACTCATGGTTTCACCCCTAGCGTGGATTGGCCGGCTGGGCTAGGCCGCCTTTGATTTCGTTCGAACCCCACCCCCGCCGCCCTTGCGAATGCTATCAAATGCAATCGGACCCGCGCCGAAAAATATCAACGCGAAGGCAATGGCCGCCACGGCCATCGGAAACTCGAATCCGCCCTGCCCTTTGAGGCCGTTGTGCCAGTGAATCTTCCAAATGGCGACCGACATGTCGATCAGCATGGCCACCGCCACGAAGCGAGTGAGCAGGCCGGCGATGATCAGTATGCCTCCAAAGAATTCAGTCCCTGCCAACAGATAAGCCATCCAGCCAGGGAAACCGAGATGTTGCACCATGTCGTGAACATGGGAAAACCCGCCGAATACCTTGCCGTAGCCATGGGCAATCATGATGGTGCCGATCACCAGGCGCAAGACAAGAAGAGCCAGAGGCTGCAGACGATCAAGAAAGCGCAAGATGTTTCCTCCAGGAGAGAAGCCGAATAGATTATCGTATTTTCGGGTTGCGAGTTGCGGAACTGGGCTTGGTAACAGCGGTCGGAATGGTTGTGCTCATGGCTTTAGTGGCGCTCATTTTTCTGATTCTGCCCAAATTGCCCGTCCGTTAAGGCTTTCTCTCCGCCTGGACCAAGCCTTTAGTACCGTCTATGCTACTTTAGTTATGGTTCCCGCGACCCGTGACCTTCCCGCGAGGGTACACTACTTCCTATTGTGTCCTTACTTCGATTAAATACCACATATTGATATACCCTCTGGCCGACTTTCGGCTACTTTCCAGAAAACAGGCATAAAACCCAGCAAATCGCGGAAATTCGCCTTTAGCTCAAGTGCTTTCAGGGCTGATATATGCTCGGGACACCTGAATTCACTCGAACGCGTTTTTGTGCGGTGAATTCTTTCCAACTCAGCTCATAGCCTGCAAGAGGCATGGGGGGTGGAAAAAAAGGTTTAGAAACTATGGCCGACTCGCGAGAAGTCATGAATATTCGCCAGGCTTCGCAGTACCTGGGAGTGAGTCCGGACACGCTCTACAAGTATGTGGGCGAGCAAAAGATTCCCGCTTTCAAACTGGGCAACCGCTGGCGCTTCAAGAAATCGAAGCTCGACCAGTGGATGGAAGAAAAGTCCAGCCAGATGGAAGCGAAGAGCAGGAACAAACCGAAGGCAGCTGCCAAAGCTGCCGGGCAACAGTAAAGGCGGGCACATGTTTGGATTCGGATCGAAAACGATTGTTGGTCTGGATGTGGGGTCGTCGAGCATTAAGGCGGTCGAGTTGAGGAAGGGACGCAATGGGATTGAAGTCGCGCACCTGGGCCTCGAACCGCTGGCTCCGGATATCGTCGTCGATTCCATGATCGTGGACTCGGGTACGGTGTCGAGCGCGATCTCCAAGCTGTTCATTGACAATCAGATCAAGACCAAGAGTGTGGCCACGGCGGTAAGCGGGCACTCGGTCATCGTGAAAAAGATCTCGCTGCCTTCGATGAGCGATCAGGAGTTGGCCGAGACCATTCAGAAAGAAGCGGCGCAGCACATTCCCTTCGATCTGGCGGACGTAAATCTCGATTACCAGATTCTCTCGGAAGACGCCGGCAACCCGCAGATGGACGTTTTGCTGGTCGCAGTCAAGAAGGACAAGATCCTGAACTACACCAACGTACTCTCGATGGCCGGCAAGACTCCGGCTATCGTGGACATTGATGCCCTCGCTTTACAAAATTGCTACGAATACAACTATGAACCCGCGCCGGGTCAGGTGGTGGCGCTTTTGAATCTGGGCGCCAGCGTCATGAACATCAACATCGTGAAAGGCACCACCCCGCTGTTCCCCCGCGACGTTAGCGTGGGCGGGCATCAATATACGGATTCACTGCAGAAGGAACTGGATTTGAGCTTCGACGATGCGGAGTCGCTGAAGCTCGGGAACAAAGTCGGCACCGTGAGCGAGGATGCGAAAACCCCGATCCTGCAGCAGGTGACCGAGATCATCGTGCTGGAAATTCAGAAGACATTCGACTTCTTCCGTGCGAGTTCGGCGGGCGAGCACATCGAGAAGATTTATCTGGCGGGCGGTTCCTCGAAAGTTCCGGGGCTGATTGAGGCTCTGCGGCAAGAGTTTTCGTTGCCAGTGGAAATCTTCAATCCGTTTCAGAAGATCGCGCCGCCTGTCGATGGACCGGGAGTGGAACTGATTGAGCAGAACGCTGGCCAGTTGGCAGTTGCGGTGGGTTTGGCCTTAAGGAGTTTTGAAAACTTATGATCCGAATCAACCTGTTGGGACAATCCAGACCGAAAAACAAGCGCGCCGCAGCTTCGGCAGCGGCGGTCATGGAGATGGGTGAGGTCGGCTCACCAAAGCTGAAAGTGGTGCTGGTGCTGGTGCTCGCGGGAGCGCTCAACTGGATGTACTGGTATCGCCTCGACAAAGAGAAACGGCAGATCGCCACGAAGATGACCGTCGCGGAGCAGAGAAACCGCGAATTGGCCGATGTGAAAGCGCGCTACATGGAACGGCAGCGCCAGGCAGAGAGCTACAAGCGTCGCGTGGACGTGATCGACCAGTTGCGGGCCAGCCAATCCGGGCCGGTGAACCTGCTCAACACCATCGGAGACACCATCAACGGTACCGAAGCGGTGTGGCTGAACACCATGAAGGATCAGGGCGGCAGTGTGGATATCGAAGGCATGGCGCTGAGCGCGGATGCCGTGGCCTCGCTGATCGAGAATCTGCAGAAGACGGGCTATTTCAAGAACATCGAAATCAAAGAAACCTATCAGGACGACACCTATAAAGAAATGCAGGCATTTCAATTCATTCTGACCTGCGAAAAAGCAAAGTCCTAAAGGCGGGGGAATATGGGGAACTTTAGCGAATTATCGGGTCTCAAGCAGTGGGCGGCCCTGGTGTTAGGGGCAGCGCTGATCACCGCCGCATTGCATTTCACGTTGTTCAAATCGCAGCGGGCAGCGAATGACCAGGCGCAATCGGCGCTGGACCTCAAGCTTCGAGAGAACGCCGAACTGGAATCCTATGCGCCCAAGCTTAAGGACATGGAGCGGCAGCTGGCGAATCTGAAACAGCAGTTGGAGATCGAGCGCCGCATCGTGCCCGACGAAAAAGAAGTGGACGGCTTTATCAAAATGCTGGACGCGGAAGCTCTAAAAGCGGGAATCGAAATTCGCCGCTACACCTCCCAGCCGGTATCGACTCGCGAGTTCTATACCGAAATGCCGTTTGAACTCGAGTTGGATGGGCCGTACTACTCGGTGCTGAACTTTTTTGACCGGGTGGGAAAGCTGGAGCGGATCGTGAATATGTCGAACTTGCTGGTTGCAACCATAAAAAAGCCGAGCGACGCCAAGGTGAAGCACACCTATCAATACGCGCCCAACGAAAGCGTCGTGGCGACCTGCGAAGCGACGACGTTCTTTAGTCATGACCTGGCACCGCCCGCGGGTGCACCGGCCAAGGGTAAGGGAGGCATATGAAGCTGGCGACTGGAATCTTAATACTGGGAATTGGATTGGGAACGGCCGGGGCGCAGACGCCCAGCATCATCGACACGACCAAAGCTAAGCTGGTCTCGGCGCAACAGCAGAACACAGCAGCTACGAACGCCGCGCTGGCGGCTTCGCAGGGACAGAGCGCACAGCCACAGACGGGGACCACAAAACTGGCTGCTGGAAAACAGGCGGGTCCAGCTCAAGCGCAGACGGGATCGCCGGCCCAGGCTGGCAAGCAATCAGCAGCAACCGCCCCAGCCGTGACCAAGCCGAAGGCAGCGTCCAAGACAGCGGCACCAAAGGTGACGGCAAAGAAGACCACGACCGTTGCGGTGAACCAGCCTAAGCCGGTAAAAGCCGCAGTTGCGGTCGAAGACAAAAAAAATCCGGTCGACTCCAAGAAGGACGCGCACCCGACGATCAGCATGGCCGGAGGGCGACGCGATCCGTTCCTCAGTCCAGTCGTGAACCACAGCATGGGCGGCTCAGGTTGCAGCACGGGCAAGCGCTGCCTGGCAGTCGACCAAATTGCTCTTACGGGGATCGTGAAGGCGGACGGCGGCATGATTGCAGTCGTGATCAATGCCATGAACAAAGCATATTTCCTGCGTGAGAACGATCCAGTGTTTAACGGATATGTAGTGAAGATCACGGGCGACTCGATCGTTTTCAAAGAGACGATGCAGGACAAGTTAGGCAAATCGTTCACGCGGGAAGTTACAAAGAAGATTACAACCCCGGCGGTTTAACCGGGTGGAAACAGCCGGTTCGATCCGGCGAGTACGGCAACGAAATTTGAGAGACAGATCACGCGGCGAGCAAAACGCCCGCCCGTGGGGAGAAGGGAAATGCGAAAGCAATTGCTGGCTGTTTGGCTACCGCTGCTGATCTTGGCCCTGGTTGCAGGCGCCGAGGCCCAGAGCACGAGCACAGGCGCGGACACGCGTGCCACCGTACAGAAGGTGGACGTAATGCACGCGGATGACGGAATCAGCGTGGAGATCACCGCCCGCGGACAGATGACGCCCAAGCTCAGCGCGTTGGGCTCACCTGCCCGGGTGCTGGTGACTCTGCCGAACACCGTGGCAGCCACTGTTCAAAACCACATCAGCGTGGGCAGCGACGGCGTGAAGGGCGTGCGCATCGGCACCGATGGTCACGAGCCTCCGACGACCAGCATCGTGATTGACCTGGTGCAGGCGTGCCAATACGAACTGCTTGCGGGTGGCGACAACCGAATCATTGTCAAGTTGCACCCTGCGGCCGTGAAGGCCAGTGCAACGGCTCCGGCCAAGCTGCAGACCACGGCGTCGACAGTTGCGCCTGCAACCGCAGTCCCAGTGAGCTATCCAATTCCCGCTGCGGAATCGGCGTCCGTCGTTCCGGCCGCAACTCCCGTTGACGATAAGACTTCAAAGCAGACCGCTCCCGCGACCAATTTTGCTTTCATCGAACCGTCTTACCAGCCGAAGAAAGCGGACGAGAAGCAGACTGCGGACGAGACCGCTCCGTCAGACCGAGCGGCTGGCGCGGCAGCGAAATTCGTAGACAAGCCCGAGGGCGATTTGCTGCCAACGCCGAGCGCCGCCATGGAACCCCAGTCGGCTCAGGCAACCTCTCTCCAACCTATCCAACCAGCGGTGAATCTGGCAGCCGAAGGCAAAGGCGAGAGCCACCTGGTCAGCCCGATTAGCGCTCCCAAGTACACTGGCGAACCGATTTCGGTGAACTTGAAGGATGTGGATCTAAAAGATTTCTTCCGTCTGATTCACGAGATCAGCGGACTGAACGTGGTGCTCGATCCCAACGTTAAGGGCGGACTCACTATCGTGCTCGATGACGTGCCGTGGGATCAGGCACTCGATATCGTGCTCAAGAACAACGATTTGGCCCGGCAGCTGGACGGCAACGTGCTACGCATCGCGACTCTGGAAACGCTGCGCCACGAGGCCGAATCACGCAGGGCGGAGCAGGAAGCCGAAGCCCTGGCAGTCGATAAGCAGACGGTCACACGCTTCCTGAGCTATGCCCACGCCAAAGATGTCCTGCAGACGGTGAAGAAATTCCTGTCACAGCGCGGAGACGCAGTTGCCGATGAGCGCACCAACGCAGTCATTATCTCGGATATCCCTGCGGTGATGCCGAACATCGACCGCTTACTCACGCAACTCGACCGCAAGACGCAGGAAGTGGAGATTGAAGCTCGCGTCGTAGCCGCAACCCGAAGCTTCGCGCGAGAAATCGGTACCCAACTCGGATTTGGCTGGGGCAATGCCGCGACCGCAGTCGGCGGTGCGTCCCAGGCGGGCACGTCGCCACTGTCGACCTTCGGCATCATTCCCAAATACCCCATCGTTGGAACCAGCCAGCCGACTGCAAGTACGGGAACGCAGATTCCGCTGTTCTCAAACTTGGGCGCAACTGGACCAACCAGCGGCTTCTCGTTCTTGAATGCCAGCTCGTCGGTGCGGATTGACGCCATTCTCACCATGGACGAATCGCGCGGATTGCTGAAAATTCTATCTCGTCCGCGAGTGGTGACGCAGAACAACATCCAGGCTCTGGTCCGCCAGGGCGTGCGCGTGCCCATCGTCACTCAGGCGCAGTTGGGCGGGCCGCCAACCGTAACCTATGTCGATGCTTTCTTGAGGCTGACGGTGATTCCGCAGATCACCTCCGAGGGCACGATCTTCCTGAACGTCGACGTCGAGAACACAACTCCTGACTTCGGCGAAACGGTCAACGGCAACCCGACTTTGATTACTCAACAGGCAACCACGCAGGTGCTGGTCACCGACGGCGGTACGGTGGTCATCGGCGGCGTGATTCAGACCAACAACTCCATCAACGTGGACCAGGTTCCGCTCTTAGGCAGCATCCCGTGGCTGGGCAACCTGTTCAAACACACCACCGTCAGCACCACGAACCAGGAGCTGATCTTCTTCATCACTCCGCGGGTCATCCAGACCTAGCGACAAGTTAGCAGTAAAGACAGCCGTCGGTTCACTGAAGAATCTGTCAGGGACCGGCGGTTTTGTTTTGGGAGTACAGACGGGTAAGAGAGTGTTATTGGCGTGGCCTGCTAAACTCCCTGCATGGACCACAAAGGCCGTCTGAAAAGCCTGCAAGCCGGCTTCGACCGCAATTCCCTCGACGCGCTGCTGGTCACCCATCTTCCCAACATTCGATACCTTTGCGGGTTTACCGGGACATCTGGAGTTCTGGCAATCCTCCCGACCAGCAGCGTGTTCTTTACCGATGGACGCTACAGCGAGCAGGCCCGGACCGAGGTCCACGGAGCGCAGGTAGTGATTGCTCGGAAGCCTCCGTTGGCCGCTGCTGCCGAATGGCTGGCGAAGAACAGGAACAAGGTTGGCAAGAAACTGCGCCGGTTGGGGATTGAAAGTGAGCACTTAACGGTCGCCGGGCGTTCGCAATTGGCGAGTCATCTAAGGTCCGACTTCCGACTGCGAGAGACGCAAGGGCTGGTGGAGCGCGCCCGGATGGTGAAAGATGCGGACGAAATCGCGCTCCTGCGATCCGCCGCCGTTTTCGGGGCAAGCTTGTTCGATCGAGCTCTCGAAGTGATTCGCCCTGGCGTCACAGAGAATGAAGTGGCGGCAGAGATGGAGTACGCTGCCCGTCGGGGTGGTGCGGAGCAGATGTCTTTCCCGACAATCATCGCGGCGGGCAAGCGGTCGGCGTTGCCGCACGGACGGGCTTCGGCGGTTGCGATTCCTTCCCGGGGATTCGTAGTCTGCGACTTCGGTGTTATACTCACGGGCTATTGTTCGGACAGGACCCGGACGGTACACGTGGGCCGTCCCACAAGCGAAGCCCGCAGGGTGTATGAGGCGGTGCGGGAAGCGCAGGCAGCCGCCATAGAGGTGGTTAAGCCCGGAGTTAGCGTTAGCGACGTCGACCGGGCCGCGCGTAACATGCTGAAACAGCGAGGCTTAGGAAGACACTTCACACACTCGACCGGGCATGGTGTAGGCTTAGAGATTCACGAACCTCCACGCATCGCGTCAGGGCAGAAGGAGTTACTGTGCCCGGGGATGGTGATCACGATCGAGCCCGGCGTGTACATCGCGGGCAGCGGGGGCGTGCGCATTGAAGATATGGTCGTCGTAAAGCAAGGTGGGTGCGAAGTCCTCGCGCCTACGAACAAGGAACTCATCACGATCTGAAGACTGGCTATTCTTGAGTATCCAGCCGGGAGAAGTGCCGGACCTCTGGGGTTGGCGCCAGAGAAACAGGAAGCAGTCCCACCGCAAACCATGAACCAGAAAGAACTGAAAGAACTCATCGAGTTCTTAATTGAAAAAGATATTGCCGAGTTCGAGTTGGAGCGCGGCAATGTGAAGGTGCGGATCAAACGTGGCGTGGAGCACGTCGCTCAAGCCCCGTCCGCGGTGCCGCAGTTTGCGGTGCATGTGGCTCCGACCCCCGCTGGCGAGGTCTCATCCGCGCCGGCTGCGCCAGTTGTTCCCGCACAAAGCGCTGCGCCCGCGCCGTCGCCCGAGGCAGGCTTACACACCGTGCATTCGCCGATCGTGGGGACATTCTATGAGTGCCCCTCGCCGGGATCGCCACCCTTTGTGAAGATTGGCGACACCGTCGAAATCGGGCAGGTCCTGTGCATCGTGGAAGCTATGAAGCTGATGAACGAGATCGAGGCCGACGTGGCTGGCGAGATCGTGAAGAAGTTGGTCGCGAACGGCCAACCGATTGAGTATGGGCAGGAATTGTTTGTAATTCGACCGCGAGCATAACTGGGGCGGACACTCCTGTCGGACGCCTTTGACGTTAGGGGTTGGTTTTCGATTTGTCAGGGTTGGAGAGTAAAAGGTCAATAAGGCGGACAGAAGTGTCCGCTCCACGCCCGCTTAATACATGTTCAATAAAATTCTGATTGCGAACCGTGGCGAGATTGCTCTGCGCGTGATTTGCGCCTGCAAAGAGCTGGGCATCCGTACCGTGGCGATTTACAGCGAGGCCGACCGGCATTCGCTGCACGTCAAGTTTGCCGATGAAGCCATCTGCATCGGTCCTCCTCAGCTGGCGCAGAGCTACCTCAATATTCCGGCAGTCATCAGCGCGGCCGAGATCACAAACGTCGACGCCATCCATCCGGGATATGGGTTGCTGGCGGAGAATGCGAATTTCGCCGAAGTCACCGAGACCAGCAATATCAAGTTCATCGGACCGCCGCCGGAAGTGACGCGGCTCATGGGCGAGAAAGAGAAAGCCCGCGCTGCGATGAAGAAAGCTGGCGTTCCCATTCTGCCAGGTTCCGACGGGATTCTTGCCAGCGAGGGCGAAGCCATGGAGTGGGCGCGGCAAGTCGGGTTTCCCGTGATCATTAAAGCTTCTGCCGGTGGCGGCGGCCGCGGGATGCGCATCGTGCGCAACGAGGAAGAGCTTCCCGGCTTGTTCAAAGCAGCGCAGTCCGAGGCAGCCGCAGCCTTCGGCAACGGGGATCTCTACATGGAGAAATTCATCGAGCGGCCCCGCCACATTGAGTTCCAGATTCTGGCAGATCAGTACGGCAACGTTGTGAGCCTGGGCGAGCGCGAGTGCTCGATTCAACGCCGCCATCAGAAGTTGTTGGAAGAGTCTCCGTCGACACAAGTGTCGCCCGAGCTGCGCAATGAGATCGGGAAGGTATTGTCGAAGACGCTGTCCGAAATCGGCTACGTGAACGCCGGTACGATTGAGTTCCTGATGGACGAAGACCGGCGGTTGTACTTCATCGAGATGAACACGCGTATTCAGGTGGAGCATCCGGTCACGGAGATGGTTACTGATGTGGATCTGGTGAAGAGCCAGATTCTGTTGGCTGCGGGCGAGCGGTTGGAGAGCGTGCTGCAGGGTCCGATTGTGCATCGCGGGCATGCGATTGAGTGCCGCATCAATGCCGAGCATCCTGAGAAGTTCACGCCATCGGCAGGGAAGATCACCGCGTTCAATCCGCCGGGCGGAACCGGAGTGCGGATCGATACTGCGGCCTATGCTGAAGGCGTGATTCCACCTTATTACGACTCGCTGATTGCCAAGCTGATCGTGCGCGGGAAAGACCGGTCGGAAGCGGTTTCTCGCATGTCTCGCGCGCTCGAAATGTTCATCGTCGAAGGGATATTTACGACGATTCCTTTGCATCGGCGGATTCTGGCTGATCCGGATTTTCGTGCGGGCAAGTTCGATACGACGTTTATCGAGCGGTTCCTGACGAAGAATGGGAAAGAGAAGCCGAGATCCTGATAAAAGCCAGTTTGTCGGTTGTGAGTTCTCGGTTCTCAGAACATGCTGCCCCGCCTGTACCCCATCCTCGACGCTTCTTCCTTCCAAGATATCGGAGCCTTGCTTTATGCCGCTGAGGAGCTTCTCGCAGGCGGCGTTACCCTTCTGCAATACCGCAATAAGAGCGCTAATGCTCGCGAGATGCTGGAGCAAGCGCGAGAATTGAAACGTCGGCTGGGAGGTTCCGTCAAACTGATCATGAATGATCGGGCGGACCTTTGTTTAGCGGCGGGTTTTGATGGCGTCCATGTGGGACAGGAGGATTTGTCGCCGCAAGGCGCAAGAAAAGTGATCGGCGATAGATTGTGCCTGGGCGTGTCCACGCACAATGCCGTGCAGGTCACGAAAGCCGATAAGACCTCTGCGGACTATATTGCCATCGGGCCGGTATTTTCGACCGCAAGCAAAATCAATCCTGATCCGGTCGTTGGCCTCGATGGGGTCCGCAAAGCCAGGGCCCTCACGCGAAAGCCGTTGGTGGCGATCGGGGGCATCAATCGTGCCAACTGCCGGTCGGTCATCGAGGCGGGAGCGGACTCGGTCGCGGTAATATCCGACCTGATGCTGGAGCCCCGAAAATCAGCAGAGGATTTTTTTCGCATCTTAGGATAGAGTAGGCCGCGGGAACGCGGGTGAGGACCCCCGCGCCGCACAAGTTCGCAGGAGCCCTTTGAGCATCGACACGAAGCCGCCAGCGCCGCTCGACAGCGACTGGGAAATCCACAGCCACCAGGACAAAGAACTGGTGAAGGGCCTGGGCCTGACCAGCGCAACCATGCTCGTGATGGGCTCGATGATCGGCTCGGGCATCTTTATTGTTTCTTCCGAAATATCCCGCGAGGTGAATTCTCCAGCCTTGCTCATCGCGGCCTGGCTGATAACTGGCTTCATGACCATTGTCGGAGCGTTAAGCTACGGCGAACTGGCCGCGATGATGCCGCGCGCCGGCGGCCAGTATGTTTACTTGCGCGAAGCGCTCGGCCCGCTATGGGGATTTCTGTATGGATGGACTCTGTTCCTGGTCATTCAGACAGGCACGATTGCTGCCGTGGGCGTGGCGGTCGGCAAGTTTCTAGGCATCTTCGCCCCATCCATTTCATCTTCGAACTGGATTTTGCACTTCTGGAGAGTCCCGCCGATTCGGCTCGGTCCCATGGTATTGGGTAACATGGATGTCGGATTGAACACGCAGAATCTGGTCGCGATCCTGGTCGTGGTTGCACTCTCGGTTATCAATGTTTTCGGATTGAAGACCGGGGCACTGATTCAGAACGTTTTCACTTTTGCCAAAGTTTCTGCGCTGTTAGGGCTTGGCTTCCTGGGCTTGTTCATTGGGCGCAACGCACAGGCGCTTGCCGCCAACTTCCACGGGAACTTCTGGAACAATGCCGGACTGAGCGCTCAACATGCGGTGCAGGTGGGAGTCGGCGGGCCTGTCGTGCTGGTTGGCACGCTGACGATTCTCGCGGTCGCGCAAGTGGGATCGCTGTTTTCCGCCGATGCATGGAATAACGTGACCTTCACTGCTGGCGAAGTCAAGAATCCCAATCGAAATCTCCCACTGTCTCTCGCATTGGGCACTGGCATCGTTATTAGTCTTTACATTGTTTGCAATCTTGTTTACTTGAATGTGTTGCCACTGGATGGAATGCCGAATGGCGCGACCATCCTGCAACGCGGAATTAAATATGCCACCGAAGATCGCGTCGGCACTGCAGTGATGACGCAGATGTTCGGTTCAGTAGGTGGCCTGCTAATGGCTGCGGCGATTATGGTGTCGGGCTTCGGATGCGTCAACGGCCTGATTCTGGCGGGCGCCCGTGTGTATTACGCCATGGCCAAAGATGGCCTGTTCTTCCGCAACGTCGCCAAATTGCATCCTACTTACAAAACGCCGGCAGTTTCACTGATGGTGCAGATGGTCTGGACGTGCGTGCTTTGCGTGTCTGGGAGCTACGGACAGTTGCTGGACTACATTGTCTTCGCGGTGCTGGTGTTCTACATTCTGACCATCTTCGGATTATTTGTGCTACGCCGCAAACATCCTGAGGCCGAGCGGCCCTATCGCGCGATCGGCTACCCAGTGCTGCCTGCGGTGTATATTGTGATGGCTTTGTTCATTGATATCGTACTATTGCGCTATAAACCACAATTTACCTGGCCGGGATTGATCATCGTGTTATTGGGAATCCCGGTTTATTTCTTGTGGTCACGACGCTCAGACACACTTACGTCAGCTTAACCACGTCAGCTCAGCAACGAAGGAGAAACCAATCGGATGGCGAACCTGCTGGCTACCAAGCCACTGAATCTGCTGATGGAGGAGTCCCGCGAGGTCGGCGAGCACAGCCTGAAGCGAACTCTCGGCGTTTTCCAACTTACGGCTCTGGGCGTGGGCGCGATCATCGGCGCGGGGATTTTTGTAATGGTGGGGCTGGGAGCGCAGTACGCCGGTCCCGGGCTTACGTTGTCGTTTGTTCTATCCGGTCTGGGTTGTGCGTTCGCCGGGCTTTGCTACGCGGAATTCGCGGCCATGATTCCGTTGGCAGGCAGCGCCTATACCTACGCGTACGCCACGCTCGGAGAGTTGCTGGCCTGGATCATCGGTTGGGACCTGACGCTCGAGTATGCCATGGGTGCGAGCACGGTTTCTTCGGGCTGGTCGAACCACTTCATCGAACTACTGAATATCGTCCATCTCAAAATACCGCTCTGGCTAGCGTACGATCATTGGACGGCGTTGAAGACTGCCGAGGAAGTTATCGCGCGTCAAATGGCTCTGGCCTTCGATCCATCTCTGGTTCCGGGCACACAATCGTTCCTCGACAAGGTCTCCGCGATCATAGGGGCGCAGTCTCCCGAGTTGTTGCAACGTGCGCACGATCTGATGGGCGCGCCGCATTTGTTTGGCATGGAAATCGGCTTCAACCTCCCGGCCTTCCTGATTGCCTTAATCATTACGGCGATTCTGGTGGTCGGCATTAAAGAGAGCGCGCGCTTTAACACCGGCATCGTGGTGGTTAAAGTCTCGGTTGTGCTTTTTGTCATCGCCCTGGGTTCCCACTATATCCAGAGAAGCAACTGGGGTATGGACTGGAGTTCGTTTGCGCCCCACGGCTTCGCCGGAATTGGCGCCGGAGCCGCGTATATTTTCTTCGCGTATATTGGCTTCGATGCGGTTTCGACGACGGCTCAGGAAGCCAAGAATCCGCAACGCGACTTGCCCATTGGCATGATCGCTTCACTCGCGGTTTGCACCGTCTTGTATATCGCTGTAGCGGCCGTGCTGACGGGGATGGTGCACTGGCAGCAAATTAACATCGAGGCGCCGGTGGCCCGCGCATTTCTGGACCGGGGATTAACTACAGCATCGTACATCATCACGCTGGGCGCCCTGGCGGGACTGACCAGTGTGATGCTGGTAATGCTGCTCGGTCAGACGCGAGTGCTCTACTCCATGGCGAATGATGGTTTGTTGCCAAAGAAGTTTTTCGCTGCCGTTCATCCCAAATTTCGTACACCCTGGAAGAACACGATTCTCGTCGGACTGTTGGCAGCCATCGTGGGCAGCGTGACTCCGATTTCCGACATCGGCAAGATGGTCAATATCGGGACCCTGCTGGCCTTTGTGATCGTCTCGGTTTCCGTGATGGTCTTGCGACACACGAATCCCGCCCAGCCGCGGCCATTCCGTACCCCGTGGGTGCCCCTCATCCCAATACTCGGGGTCGTCACCAACGGCTATATGATGTACAAACTGGGGTGGGTGAACTGGGCACGATTGATCATCTGGCTGGTGATCGGGCTGGTGGTTTACTTCACCTATAGCCAGAAGCACAGCCGGGTGCAACAACTGGCCGCGAGTGAACGAAAGCCGGCGCCGTCGATGACTGACTAAGGGCAGCCCACAACATATTTCAGAGGCCTTCCACAAAACGTGGAAGGCCTTTTTGTTTTATAGTCGTTTTTGGTCTTTGGTCGTTCATCGCGGCCTTCGACTGACGACGAACGACCGACGGCTATTGACCGATATGAAAATCGTTACTGCCGACGAGATGCGAGAGATTGATCGCGCAAGCAGCCAGCGCTTTGGCGTACCCTCGCTCTCGCTTATGGAGAATGCGGGTTCCGCCGTCGCTGAGTTTGTCGTGGCTCGATATCCATCTGCCGAGCGCGTTGGCGTGATCTGCGGCAAGGGCAACAATGGCGGAGATGGATTCGTGGCCGCGCGAAAACTGAAGGCTGCCGGAAAGGAAGTGCGAGTTGTATTGCTGGCGGAGCCGGCGGATTTGCGGGGCGATGCTGCGGAGATGTTCGCGAAACTTCCCGTCGCGCCTGTGATTGTGAGATCCAGCGAGGATTTAAAGCAAGAGCAGGCGCGGGCGGTATTCGAATCTGATGTACTGCTCGATGCGATTCTGGGCACAGGGTTCAAACCGCCCGTATCTGGGCTTTACGCCGAGGCAATCAGGCTGCTGAATGCCAGTTCCGGGCCGGTGGTGGCCGTCGATATTCCTTCGGGTGCCGATGCCGACGTCATGGGCGAACAGACCGGCACAGTAGCGCGTGCCGACGCCATGGTTACTTTTACTGCGCCGCGTCCAGCACACATTTTTGGAAGACTGACCGATGGGCCGACGCTCATCGCACCGATCGGCTCGCCGGATGAAGCCATTGTTTCCTCGTTGCAACTCAATCTGATTACGGCGCGCGAGATCGCGCCTCTCATTGGTCCGCGTCCGCTTGCTGCGAACAAAGGAAACTTCGGTCATGTGCTGGTGATTGGCGGCTCGCTGGGCAAGGCAGGCTCAGTGGCGATGGCTGGCATAGCGGCGCTGCGAACTGGAGCGGGATTATCGACGGTGGCTACGCCGAAGTCCGTGCTCGCCACTGTGGCGGGATTTCATCCCGAGGTCATGACGGAAGCGCTCGACGAAACCGATGTCGGCAGCATCTCGACTCGCGCTGCCGCAGCGGTGGACGCACTTATCAAAGGCAAAACAGTTTTGGCGGTCGGGCCCGGGATCTCGCGCAATCCGGAGACCTCCGAATTTGTTCGCAGTCTCGTCGTGAAGGACAAGACTCCGCTCGTCCTGGACGCGGATGGTCTCAACGCATTCGAAGGCCGAGCCAGCGAACTCAACGGCAAGGGACGAACCTTGGTGATCACGCCGCATCCTGGCGAGATGGCACGTCTCGCCGGGTCGACGATAGCCGCTGTACAACGCGACCGGATCAACGTGGCTCGCACATTCGCTCGAGAACACCAATTGATCGTGGTGCTGAAGGGGCATCGCACGGTGATCGCGCAGCCCGACGGAACGGTATGGGTGAACACCACCGGAAATCCCGGCATGGCCACCGGAGGCACGGGCGACATCCTCACCGGCATAGTGTCTGGTTTGATCGCGCAGAACCCCGAACGCATTGCGGAAGCAGTCATTGCCGCGGTTCATCTTCACGGTCTCGCAGGTGACGTAGCCCGCGAAAGCATGGGCGAGCATTCGATGGTCGCGACAGACTTGGTGAAGGCTCTGCCAGAAGCCTTCCGGCGCGTGCGCGAATCAGCAGCAAATTCGAAGGTGGAAATTCGCGGCTGATGCGATCTGCGCCATTACATTAACGCTCCGGTGATGAGCATGACGGCCTGATCTCAACAGTTGTCGCGTTAGGCTACAATTCCGAGGGAATGAAGGGGCATTGAGAGCGATGAACAAGGTGCTGGAAAACGCGGCGATCGTTGGTCTGGCCCTTCTTGTCACGACAGCTACCTTTGGTCAGGCCACAAAGAGTGACATCTCATCGGTAGTCGCTACGGGGAACGTGAACGGCGACGTTTACCAGAATGCATACTTTGGATTGAGCATCACAGCACCGTCGTCGAAGTTCACTGCTCCGTCGCTCGTCAATGTTGAGGGTCATCGAGCGCGATTGGTGAACATCGTCTACGATTCGCCGAACGGGGCAAAGAACTACACGATCGGACTCCTCGCTGATTCTCTGGAGAACTATCCCAAGGGAATGACCACGAGCGTCTATGTCCGTAGCGTCAGACACCAGTTGGAGAAGGACGGCTTGCTGACGGAACGCGAGGAATTTCCGGTAAGAATCTCAGGTATGGGCTTTAGTGGGGCGGTTCTGAAGGTGCCTGAAAAAGCAAACTTCGGCTACCGGCGCGGCATTTACGCAACTTTTCTAAACGGCTACGTAGTTTCCCTCGAAGTGCAGGCTCGTGACGAAGAACGAATCCAGCAGGTGTTGGGGTCTGCCGTCAAAATAAACTCAAGTGGGCACCCGTGAATCCTTCGTAAGCAGTCTGGCGCAAAATCGCTTTATCTGAAGCAAAACAATACTTCCGCGATTTCCCCGAAAGCCACACTCTTGAGCACTGGCCAAACCGCATCGGCTAACTGATTACTCCTTGGGCACTTAGGTGGACGCTCCACCTGAAGCTGGGCTGGAATCTGGACAAGTGCTTCCGTAATCTGCCCTCCGTTACCTTGCCGTGGCATAGTAGTTCCGGTATGACACACTTCCCCCAGACTCACCCTCAGCATCGTGCGCAGCGAGTTCAGTTTGGAAGCACAATTCCCGTGGTTATTAAGCTCAATGATGGCCGAAGCGCGCGAGCGAAGCTTCAATCGATTTCCGAGACCGGCGGCATGTTGAGATTGGCCGGGGCGCTGGAGCAGGGCAATCTGGTCGAAGTCGCCTTCCAGACGGAATCGGGCGCGGTAAAAGGCATGGCGGAGATCCTGCAGCCAACACGCAAAACCAAGAACGAAATCATGCAGCCATTCCGCTTTATTGCGCTTGAAGACGCCGATCAACTCACGCTGCGCAGCGCCCTGGACTCTCGCGTGGATCAGGACTTCCTAGGGCTTCGCTCCAGCCAGTGGGTTGCTCCAAAAAGAAAATAGAAGGCCTTCGTCCGGGAGATCAAAAGCTCACCTCAGGCGCTAAAGCGCGGACAATTTCGCGACTTACCGGCCCGACTGAAGTCGGTCCCTTCCCAAATCGCGCGCGTCATATTTTCTAGCAGCCTGTAGATCATGTGCTCCAATAAACCGCTTCAGTCGTGAACGCTCGTTATACTGGTTTCCAGGCTCTCATGGAAACGCGAGAATTCATCACCCAATCGCCCGAGGAGACGATCGCTCTGGGGCGCACGTTGGCTGGGATGCTGGCTCCGCCGAAAATCGTCGTGTTGCGTGGCGATCTGGGAGCAGGTAAGACTACGCTCGTCAAAGGCATCGCTGAAGGTTTTGGTGCGGCCTCGGAGGAAGACGTAACCAGTCCCACCTTTACATTGATCCACGAATATCGCGGGCCTGAAGCCATTCTTTATCACATCGATTTATATCGCGTGGACACGCCTCGCCAGCTTGAGACGCTGGGACTCGATGACCTCATCGCGGGGAACAGCATCCTGCTGATTGAGTGGGGAGAGAAATTTGCGCGCTTCGAACGAGAACGAGATGTGGAGATCGCGTTAGAACGGGCAGGAGAGAACGAGCGAAGGGTGCGGGTTAGCAGCAGCCGCTAAGACCTCTTACCAAACCCAAGAATGTTTTCTCTACTCTCGGTGACTCGATGGTAGAAAGTTCAAAAGCCCATGATGTTGTAGCCGCAGTCGACGTAAATGACCTCGCCGGTAATCCCGGAACTGGCGTCTGACGCGAGGAACACCCCCGTAGCACCTACCTCGTTTACATCCACGTTTCGGCCTAGAGGCGCGCGCTCGGCGTGAGTCTTATGCATATCGCTGAAGCCGGAGATGCCGCGCGCCGCCAGAGTTTTGATTGGTCCCGCGGAAATTGCGTTCACGCGAATGTTTTTCTTGCCCAGTTCAAAAGCTAAGTAACGCACGGTGCATTCCAGTCCGGCTTTCGCCACGGCCATCACGTTGTAGCGGGGCACGACTTTTTCCGAGGCGTAGTAGGTCATCGTCATGATGGATCCGCCGCCGTCCATGAGCGGCGCGGCAGCGCGGGAGACTGCGATTAACGAATACACGCTGACGTCGAGCGCTACGCGGAAACCTTCGCGAGTGGTATTGAGGAAATCCCCTTTGAGTTCATCCGCCGGAGCAAAAGCCACGCTGTGTACCAAAACATGGAGCTTGCCATAGCGCTCTTTGAGTTGATTGAAAAGCTGGTCGATCTCGGCATCGTTCGAAACGTCACACTGGAATGCTTCCGCACCGGGTAGAGAAAGGATCAGATCTTTGGCCTCGAGCGCCATGCGCTCGTTCTGATACGTGATAGCAAGCTTAGCGCCGGCGTTGTGCAATCCCTGTGCGATCGACCAGGCGATGCTGCGTTTATTTGCGACTCCGAAGACAACCGCGACTCGACCTTCGAGGCTGGAGGACATGCTTGGCTCCTTGTGAATTTGAAAGGATAACGCGGAGAAGGCTTATTTACCACAGAGGCACAGAGTCACAGAGAAAACGTCGCATTCCAAAAAGACCAGAATCTTGTCTCTGCGATTCCTCTGAAGTGGTTCTCATTCCACCGGGGTAGCTGCTTCAACCGGCACTGCCGCTCGCACCGGCCAACTCGCGCTGACGAACGCGACGGCATACACCAATCCAATGATGGAAAATCCAGCGACCAGGCTAACCTGCGCGACTGCTCCGACCAGAAGCGCAAGCAATATTTGTAGCGCCGTCCCCATGAAGTAGAACGTATTCTGCACTCGCCCCATAAAATGCTGCGGCACCTGTTCCATGATGCTGGTATTCATGGCGACGCCGCTGACGCCGCGCGCGGATCCCATCACGGCATAAAGCATAACGGCGATCACGAATATGGCAGAGAGCGGCGCCAGAATCATGCAGATGGTGAGCAGGCCCATCGAAATCGTGATCGAACGTCGCGCTCCTAATCCTGCGATGAGCCACGGAGCGTAGAGAGCGCTCATGAATGCGCCGGTGCCCCATCCCGCGTTAAGCCAGCCATAACCCACGGCGCCGGCGTGAAATACGTTGTCGCTCAAGGGAGGTGTGACCACAACTCCGGTCATCATCGCGGCGAGGAATAGCGCCCAACTGATTCCCAGGAAAACCAGATTGCGTCTGCCGCGAAGAAATTCAAATCCTTCGCGCATCTCGCGCACAAATCGTTCGAGCGCAGTCTCGGCGGCCACGATGTCGGCACGCAATTCCGCCGGCCGCGGCACGACGTGCCGTCCCTTGCGCACCGCGAAATAACAGAGAAACGAAACCAGATAAGTGGAGAAATCGATGAGCAACACTCCGCCCAGCCCGATGCGGTTGTAAACAAATCCCACGATGGAGCCCGCAATGAGCCAGCCTCCCTGGATCCCCGCCAAGAGAAAGGTATTGGCGTGTACGAAGTCTTCACCAGGAGTCAACTCTTGGATCAATGCGGTGATTGTCGGCCAGAACATCCAAAAGCCGGCCGCGACCAGCGTGTTCATTAAGTAGAGTTCCCAGATTTTCGCTCTTCCCATGAAAGCGAGAATGGCAACGGCGAGAATAATGACGGCTCGAACCGCATCGAGCCACATGACCAAGCGCCGGCGGTCTTCGCGGTCAATGATGACGCCGGTGAAGGGCAGCATCAACATGGCCGGGATGGTTTGCAGAACGGCGAACGTGCCTAGAGCAATTTCGGAGTGAGTGGCCTGCAGAATGTACCAGGCAACCGCGGCCGCATTCATGCCGCTGCCCAGCATCGAAATCACGTTGGCAGTGAAGACGAAGCGCAGCGAGCGTTTCTGCAGAATGGACCGCATGCTCTAATTTAAATTGAAGACGAGGAAGTAGCCAACCGTCGGTGGCGAAATTTCTAGGCCGATTTTCGAAGCGGCCATCGGATTTGGATCTTGCTGGCCTCCCAGAACAGATACACGATTAGCAGAAGCATCTCCGGTTCGATTGGGTGCTTGTAGCGTGGGAATGGCATGACCAGATAATACGGCAGCGGATAAATCAGCAGAAAACACGCGAGCAGGAACGCACCGCGCTTTCGATTGCGAATGGTCAGCCACAGTCCTGCAAAAGCGAATATCGCTCCCAGCAGGAAATTGGTGTGGCGCGAAATCATCAGGTCGTAGCCCGCGACGATAGCTGCCTGCGGAGGCGCGATCCAGAAGTAAACGGCGCGCTCGGCGGTGAACCACAGGAATCGTCCGGGATGCTCCCGGATAAACTGGCGAACCTGTTGCTTCTTTTCGGCCATGAACCCGAGTTCGCCTAACTCCTGAAATCTGCGCATGGCCTCGGGATTGTTACCGGGATGTTCGTTCCGAGTCCATAAGCCCTGAGGACTGGTCGTTGTTGGCCTCGTACATTTCCAGCGGAAGATTGTCGCGCACGAAAATGAACTGGCCGAAAACCTGGTAATTGCGAACCAGCCACGGGCTCACCAACAAAGCTGCAGTGAGCACGCACAGAGTAGCTCCAACCAATTGCCGCGGACGACGCGGCAGCCGGTACAGCAGCCAGAGCAAGCAGAATGGCATCATGCTCAGGACGGCGGTATTGGTCAGCGCGATTAAGCCCCAGAGCAATCCAAACAAAATCCACGTGCGGGGATGCGGCGGCTCGTCAGCCATGCGCAGAGTGAGCAGCAACGCGAGGCTCAGCAAGAATGCTGTGAGACTGGTCTCCCAGACCACACGGACCGGCCAGTAGATAACGTACGGAAAAACGGCCCAGGTCCACGCCGTTGCCCGAGCCACAGTAGTGCCGTAGATTCTCTCGCCGATCCGATACAACGTCAGACAGGTCAAGGCGGCGAAGACACTATTGAAAGCAAGAATCACCCACGCCGAGAGTGCGCTGTATACACCGAACAACTTAAACACTCCAGCGAGGATATAAGGATAAAGAGGCGGCGCCCACGCACTCGGCCCGGTCGGCAGATCTGTGGGCGAACTGAATCCTTGCCCAGTGGCGATGGAGCGAGCGAGACGGCCCATTTCCCAGCCATATTGAAAGTGATCGCGGCGAGGCGTGATCCGATAAGTGTGGCCGATGGTAATCACGGCGAGGCGCAGCAAGAGGGCGATCAAAACGATGAAGAGGACAGAGTGATGAAGAGGCTGGCGCGCGGATCCTTCCAATTCCTTCGTCGCGGCTGGCGCGAGCACGTTCTTTGCGACGCCGTCTGCATCTCGCATCGGCCCAGAGTACAGCATTGAGTCTTCCCGCGTCACGGAGCGGGCGGGTTTCTCGGACGGGCGAGGACGCTCGTCGTTCCATTGCTAATCGCTGCACTTGCAAGGTTGGCAATTCAGAGCTACGATTCCGGCGCGAACCTTGGAGGTGACAATGAAGCGCACTGGGCCGGCCGTCCTGATGTTTCTTTCTCCTCTGGTCTTTTCTGTTCTAGGGTACGGGCAGCTTGACAGGATCTCGATTCCAGCGGGAACGCCGGAAGATCAAGCCTTGACTGCGATTTCAAACGAACAAGACACGCAAAAGAAGTTGGCGATGTATCAGGATTTCCTGCAGAAGTTCTCGACGAACCCGGCGGCCGTGGCTTACGGCAACTGGCAAATTTCGCAAGCCTACCAGTCTGCGGGGGATTTGCCGAAAGCTCTCGAATACGGCGACAAGGCATTAGCTGGTTCGCCGCACAACCTCGACATTCTGGTGTCGCAAGCTGGCATTGCCGGGCAATTGAAGAACGACTCGAAGGTCATGGATTATTCGACCTTGGGCGGTGAGCTGTATAACTCGATCGGAAAGCAAGCCAAGCCCGAAGGCATGAGCGACGCCGAGTTCGCACAACGCATTGACGATGAAAAAAATGCGTCTAAGAGTTCCTACGAATTCCTCGAAGCGGCGGCGTTCAATGCCATCGTGGATGAGCCCGATGCCACGAAGCGGATGGCGGATATCGAACGCTTCACGCCTACTTTTCCCAATTCCCGCTTTCAGGAACAGGTTGCATCCTATGCAATGATGTCCTTGTCGGAATTGAAGGACACGCCGCGGCTGATCTCTTATGGCGAGAAGACACTGGTCGCAGATCCGAACAACTTACCGACGCTTCTCCTGCTGGCAACCACTTACGTCGATGACCCCAAGCCCGGCGGTTTGACCAAGGCGGTTACCTATTCCCAAAAAGCAATCGAGGTGGCCAAAGCCGATGCTCCCGGTGCGGATCGCTCCCGCAAAGTTTCTGCCGGCGTGGCACACGCCACAATCGGCTACGCGTATATGAAACAGGAGAAAACAGCCGCGGCGATCCCAGAATTGAAATCGGCCTCTGCGCTTTTGAAAGGGTTGGACGATCAGCAGTACGCCATTGCCATGTACCGTCTGGGATTTGCTTACGCCAAGTTGAGCAGGGTTTCCGAAGCGCGGGATGTGTTACAAGAAGCAGTAAAAATTTCAGGACCGGTGCAACAACCCGCGCAGGACCTCCTGGCTAAGGTGAACGCCGCACGCGCTAAAGGCAAGTAACAAAATCGGCCACGGATTTCAAAGATTAAGCGTCGGAGGATTGAAGAACTGAAGCCCGATGCCTGAGGCCGGTGCCTTGCTTCTCTCACTGTCCAGCCAATTCAGCCGACAGCAAATTGGCTTTCACCGCGAGATTGTAAGCACGCTGCACGTCGCTGTCTTTGGCTGCCCCCTCGGCCTGTTCCATGTAGCTCTTGATTTGCTTGACCGTATCTTGTTGGTCAGGGCTGAGTTGACGGCCTGAGATTTTCTGCAAATTCGCATCGGTTGTCGCTAGCAATTGCTTGTAGGCTTGCGCGCGAGAAGCCTCTTGCGGACCCGGGGCAGGAGACAGATCCACCGTAGGATCGGCCGCGCTCCCGTTGCGTACCACGGTCTTCGGGGGAGTTCCGGTTGCGGGCGTGGTTGCAGGCGTCGCCGCGGGCGCAACCGCTTTGTGGACTGGGTGATGTTTCTTGGGCTTAGCTGCGTTAGACTGCACCGACTTGCACCCCGATTTCGTGCCCGGGGCCGATTGCGAATTATCTGGACAAGGCGGGGCCGTTGGTTGATCCGGTGACTTGGCTGATTGGTCCTGTGTTTTTTGTTGATCGGTGGGCGGTGCGCCCGCAGAACTTTGTGAAAGTGAATCGCTCGACTGTTTTTTTTGCGATTGCGTCGATTGGCTAACGTTCGTCACTGACAAGTAGCGCGCAATCGCTGCCTCCCACGAAGGTAAAAGCAGACACAACCCGAGGATGGCGGCCAGAGTCATATTCCGTTATTCGATACTCGCGATGAGACTATCCGCGATCCAGGTAACCCGAGAATTCTATCGCTTCCTATTCATTCATGAATTTGGAACCGTCACGCTCGGCGCGACGGCGCGGCCGCTCCCGCCGTTGGTCCCGGCTCGAATTTCCGCTGCTGGCAAGCGAAGGCGGAAGGTTGTGCCCTGTCCTTCCACGGTTTCGAAATCAATCGATCCGTAGTGCCACTGCAGGGCTTGATACGTTTGCGCCAGTCCAATCCCGCTGCCGCCCTTTCTGGTGGTGAAATACAGTTCGAAAATCTTTTCCTGCAGGTCGTGGGGTATGCCGATTCCCTGGTCGCGAATCTCAGTGACGACGCTTTCTTCATCCCGTCGCGCGGAGATACTCAGCGTTCCTCCATTGGGCATGGCCTGCATGCCGTTGATGATCACATTCAGGAAAGCTTCCTTCATCCGGTCGGGATCTACTTTCACGCCCAGTGGTTCAGTCCCGAGGGAGCGCTTTACAGTCACTCCATGCTGCTCAGTATCAGGTGTCGCAAGCATGATCACATCTTCCAGCAGTCGGCGAAGGTCGAGCTCCTCGAGATGCAGATCGCGTGGACGCGTGAAATCCACCAGAATTTGTACGACGCGATCCAGACGATGAATCTCATTGCCGATAATGTCGATGTGGCGGCGGGTGTCGGGATCGATCTGCTGAAGTTTGCTCTGCAGCAACTGCAAGTGCAGCACGATCGCGTTGATAGGGTTTTTAACCTCGTGGGCGACGCCGCGGGTGGTGCGGCCCGAAAGCGACATCTGGCGCGATATTTCGAATTCATCCTTAATACGCCGTACCGACTCCTTGTCGCGCAAGGTGAGCAGGGCGCCGATTGGAGAGCCCTTTTCCTGAATAAAATCGAGCGAGACCTGTACTCGTTTGGTGTTGGAGGATTCGACTTCACTCTGGGCGATGGGATTCCGCAGCTGAAAACCGTCGAGCACGAGAGCGCCGAGCGCCGAGTCTCGTGTGAAAATCTCCTTCACCGTGCGCCCCAGCAATTCTCTCCTGGGCCGGCCTAGAAAACGTTCGACGGAGGCGCTCACCAGAACGACTCTTGAGTCGCTCGTGAATAGCATCAAGCCGTCCTGGAGGTTTCCCATGATCTGGTCCACGTTGTCTTTCAGCGCGGAGAAGATTTCTCTGGCATCCCTCATCTGGCGGCCCAGGTGGGCGATTTTCAGAGTGACGAGTCCGTACTCATCACGCCCGGCTTCCTGTTCAGTGAGCGCATCCGTTTCGCCGGCAGTGACGCTATCCAGGCTGCGGCTAATGCGTTCCAGAGGACCGAGTGCGATATGGGAGAGTCCCGCGGCCAGAACCAGAGACAGCAAGACTGAGATACCAGAGAAGATCACGGCATGTTTCAATCGCGGGGTGATCTCGCTTCTTAGAAAAACGGTCGAAATTCCCAACCGGATGCTGCCGAACAACTCGCCATTTAGTCGCAGGGGTACACGCACTTCATAAAGCGTCGGCTCGTTGTAAACCAAGCGGAGTTGCCGGCGGAACTTGGCATCCTGCACAATCTGGAAATCGGGCCGTTCCGGTACGGTCTTGCCGACCAAGCCAGCCGTGGTGTGGAGGATCGCTTTCCCGTCATTGTCCACGATCGCAGCGTCGTAAATCATCGGCCAGTCGGTTACAACCGATTCCAGCATCGTATTCAAATCGAGATTGGTCGCCAGATAGTCGGAAATCGCGCTGCGGACTTTCGCGGGATTGCTGGTGTCGATCCTGGTGCTAGTCAGGTCTGGGATCGCGTTGGCGGCGAGATATGCCAGTTGTGAATTCAGGAAACCCGCAGTGTCGTGCGCGAAAGTAACTCGCTGGCGCAATATCTGTGAAACATAGATATAGGAAAACGCAGACACCATCGCTGCCACCATGAAGGTAATGGCGAGCACGATCTGGGTTTTTCGGCGCATTCCTTAGTTATGGCCTCGCGCGAAAGTAGGCTCTCACGCGAAAACAATGGCAGTTCGTGGCGAGCAAGTCAATTTTGCCATCCCCCGGCACGGTTCGGGTCTGTGGTTAATCTTCTCTCGCCAGCGCGGCATCGGCCGCGGCGTTGCCATATTCCTTAAGCTTATTATGAAGAGTTTTCAGGCTGATGCCGAGAATTTCTGCCGCTCGCGTCTTATTGTTGCTGGTGGATTCGATGGTCTTCAGAATCAGACGCCTCTCCGCTTCTTCGACGGTCATGCCTACATCCAGATGGATGGCATCGGGATCGTCCGACGAAGTACGAAGTGTAGTTTGACCGAATCCGGGCGTCAGATGCTTGGTTTCAATTACTGCTCCTTCGCAGACGATCACAGCACGCTCCAACGCGTTGCGCAACTCGCGGACATTTCCGGGCCATGAATAATTTTGGAACAAGTTCAGTACAGCCTCGCTCACTGCGGCTACCTTGCGTCCGTGTTTGGCACTCATGTCCTTCAAAAGCGATTCCACCAGCGCCGGAATGTCGTCCTTGTGCTCGCGCAATGGCGGCATATGAATGTTAAAAACGTTCAGCCGGTAATAGAGATCGTTGCGCAATTCTCCACGAGCGACGGCTTCCTCGGGCACTTTGTTTGTTGCCGCAAGAACGCGGACGTCGATCGTGGTTTCTACTTTACTGCCCAAGCGGCGGAGCTTGCGATCTTCCAACACGCGGAGCAGTTTAGCTTGGGTGCCGATCGGCATTTCGCCAATCTCGTCCAACAACAACGTCCCCCCTTCGGCGAGTTCGAAGCAGCCCGTGCGCCGTTCAAGCGCCCCGGTAAACGCTCCTCTCTCATGGCCGAAGATTTCGCTCTCGATCAGGGTTTCTGGAATTGCCGCACAATTGATAGGGACGAAAGGTTTGTTGCGGCGGGGACTGAGTTCATGAATGTTGCGAGCCACCAATTCTTTCCCTGTGCCGCTCGCCCCCGTGATCAAGACGGACGCGGTGCTGGGGGCTACCATCTCAATCAGGCGGAAAAGCTCTTGCATTTTCTTGGACGCCCCAACCAGGCTACCGAGAGAGCCCGCGTCTCGCAGTTTCCTCCGCGTGACTTCGAGTTCCACGCGGGTTCCGAGCAGCGCGGAGGCATTTTGCAGAATAGTGCGCAGTCGGTCCGTGTCGATGGGCTTGGTGATGTAGTCGTAAGCCCCCATGCGCATCGCTTGTACGGCGCTGTCGATTGTGCCTTGAGCCGTTACTACGATCACGGCAATAGTTTTGCTGTCGCTGGCAATTCGCTCCAGCAGTTCCAGGCCCCCCATGCGCGGCATCTTGAGGTCGGTTACAACGATGGAAGGCCCCCAACTGGAGACCTTGTCGAATCCCTCGGCACCGTCTCGGGCTGTCTCAGCCCGATAGCCCCAAGCTGAGACCAATTCGGCGAGCCCCGTCCGCTCGTTCTCTTCGTCTTCGACAATCAATACTTTTTCCTGGCTCATAGCCCTGGCTCATTCCTGGTCATGCAATGGACGTAATCATTATTAAGGCTTGCTGCGATTGCTGCAAGCGGGGTGCTCTCTTGTGATGCAGGAAATGAGCCGGGTGGCGGCCCGTTCGGCGCGATTCTTCGTTCGCATCGGGCTTCTTGAATCGCTTCTGGGCAACCGATAAATGAGAAGAGAGAACGGGTTCGACGCGTTTGTCTTTTGGCTCGGAGCGGCGTATATTAGTCCTTGGAAACTGTTGTGTAGTACCAGATTTTGCCGGAGCACACCAGTGGGCGCAAGCCCACTTTTTAGTTTGCGCTGCTTTCGGAACTTCCCAACAGCCCGATAACTTATTGGTTTCATGGGATTTGAGATCGATCATGTGCGCGCGATTGTGGAGCGAGTGGCCACCGGCAGTGGATTAGAGGTGGTTGAAGTGGAATTGCGCGGCGGGGGCAAGGCGCGCATGCTTCGGATCGTGATTGATAAGATTCCGGTGCCCGGCGGAGATCAACTTGTCGGCGTGACCCATGAGGATTGCGCGAATTTGAGCCGGGAAGTGGGGACGATCCTCGATGTGGAGGATGTGATTCCCGGCAACTCGTATTTGCTGGAGGTTTCCTCTCCAGGGTTGGATCGTAAGCTGTTGCGAGCGGCCGACTATGAACGCTTTACCGGCAGCAAGGTGAAGCTGAAGACGCGGAACCCGGTCAATGGAAACCAGCACTTCGAAGGACGGTTGCAGAAGTTTCAAGACGGCCGTTTGACTTTGGAGGTGGGGGCGTCGCGGAAGAAGGCGCGTCCGAGTGACCCTGCGCCGCAGACTTTGGAGATCGAGTTGGCCAACGTCGAAAACGCCAACCTGGTGCCCGAGATTTAGGGATTGAGTAATTGGGAGATTTAGTAATTGCGTAATTTGAAAAGCGTAAGCCGCCGGGTTTTGGATTTTCAATTACCCAATTACTAAATTACCGAACTACTAAATGGTTTTCTATGGCAAGTGAGCTTTACAACACGATCGACGCGCTTAGCAGGGAAAAGGGGATTGATCCGCAGATTGTCGTAACTGCGGTAGAAGATGCCATCGTTGTCGCCACGCGCAAGTATTACAAGACGCAGGAGAATTTGCGTGCCCAGCTTGACAAGGATACCGGCAAGATTCGTGCCTTTGCGGTCAAAACCGTAGTCGAGGTTCCCGAGCAAGTCGAAGATCCGCTGCTTCAGATCACACTCGACGATGCCAGAAAGCTCGACCCCAGCGCGGAAGTCGGCGGCGAGCTGCAAATTCCCAAAGTCACAGAAGGGATTCTCGGCCGGATCGCGGCGCAACTGGCGAAGCAAGTGATTTTCCAGAAAGTGCGCGAAGCTGAGCGCGACACGGTTTACAACGAGTACATCGGGCGCGTGAATGAAATTGTCAATGCCACGGTGAAGCGGATTGAAGGTCCGGATGTGATCTTCGATCTGGGCAAAGCCGAATCGCGTATGCCGCGGAAGGAGCAATCGCGTCTGGAATCGTTTGCCATCGGCGAGCGCGTGCGAGTGGTGATTGCGCGAGTCGAAAGAGCTTCGAAAGGCCCAGCGGTCGTGGTTTCGCGCGCTGCTCCGGAACTGGTGCAGCATCTCTTCCAGACCGAAGTGCCAGAAATCTACGACGGAACGGTGGTCATTCGGGCGATCGCTCGGGAAGCGGGCGAACGCACCAAAATTGCCGTCATGTCCAAAGACAAAGACGTGGATGCAGTCGGCGCTTGTGTTGGCATGAAGGGTATGCGAGTGCAGTCGATCATTCGGGAACTGCGAGGCGAGAAGATCGACATCATCGAGTACCACGAGGACGCGGTGACTTTCGCCGAGAAGGCCTTGCAGCCTGCGAAAGTAAGTCGCGTGAGCGTGCTCGAAGGAACTGAGAAGCATCTCGAAGTTGTGGTCGACGACAGCCAGCTCTCTCTTGCCATTGGCAAGAAGGGGCAGAACGTTCGCCTGGCAGCCAAGCTCTTGGGGTGGAAGATTGACATCAAGAGCGAGGAAGAGAAGCGCCAGGAAGTCGAACAACAGATGTCGCAACTGGTGACTCCTGCTTCCACTCCGCTCGCGGATGTGCCGGGCCTTGGCGAGGGTCTCATCGAGAAGTTGGGTGCAGCCGGTGTGACTACCGTGGAAGCTCTGGCGGACATGACCCCGGAGCAACTCGAGGCCATTGAGGGCATTGGGCCGAAGACGGTGGAAAAAATCAGTCTGGCAGTGAATAATTATTTTTCCAGCCTTGAAGGTGGGGAAGTGGCAACAGCTGAAGGCGAGGCGTCGGTCGAAGTGTCGGAGGGTCAGGAGACTTCAATCGAAGGCGATGAGGAAGCAGTAGCTTCGGAAGTGGTTGTGGAAGATGTCGTGGGCGACGAAACTGCGGAGATCGCGATCCCGATAGAATCGGCGGAAGCAGCCACTGAAGAGCAAACGCAAGAACCGGCGGAGGAGCCTGCTTCTTCCGAAGGCAAAGAGTAATGAGAACGTTGTACACTCTGTGCGCACCATGGAAGCGTGCAGTGGAAAACCGACACCGTGAGGTTGATATGAAGACTTAGCGGGATAGTCCGGAGGGAAGAAAGAGCGGATGAGCAAGATTCGAATTAACGATCTGGCCAGGGAGCTGGAAGTCAAAAGCAAAGCGATTCTCGACGCACTTCCCGAAGTAGGCGTCACTGAGAAGAAGACGCACTCCAGTTCCGTGGAAGAACACGAAGCAGAAAAGGTGCGAGCCTACTTGCGCGCCGCCAGCGACGCGCATACCGCCGCCAGGCCGTCGCGCCCCAGCCGCGCCGTTGGAGATGAGATTAAGACCAAGATTGATCTATCCAATATTTCCCGGCCAGGCGACGTTCTGAATGCTATCCGCAAGCAACAGGCTCCGGCGACTACAGCAACTCCGCCCGTCCGTCCGGTGGCCGCTTCTCCGACCATCGCGCCGCCCGTTTCCACTGTTAAGGCGCCGCCTCCGCCGCCTACTTCTGTTGCTCCGCCGCCGCCAAGGGTTGTTGTCCCTCAGCCTACTATTAGGCCGACATTTTCCGCTCCACCGCCGCCAGTCGTTCAGCCGCCAGCTTCCGCTGTCGCACCACCAACGGTGCCGGTTCCTGCGCGTCCGGTTAGTCCGGCGGTTGCGCCGCCCCCAGCTGCAGCTCCGGTTTCGGTGACACCTTCGCCATCTGTGCCGCTACCGGCTCCAGTAGCCGCGAAACCAGTGGCTCCAGCTGCGCCGCTGCGTCCGCAAACGCCGTCTCCGCGCATGATTGTTCCCCATACCGGACCTCGTCCTGTGTACCAAGCGCCGGTGAGGCCAGCCGCACCAACCGCTCAGGCGGGAGCGACCGCGCGTCCGGTTCCGGGACGTCCGGTTCCTGGGCAGCCAATTTTTCAACGCCCGCGTCCGGGCGGTGCCGCAGCTCCAGGGACGCGTCCTCCACTACGTCCGGGCGAGCGTCGGCCGATGCATCCAACTCGGCAATCGCCCACGGGCACGCGCCCGCTTGGAGTGGGACCAGGATTGCCTCCACCGGGCTCGACTCGCCCGGGAGCCCGTCCCGGTGCACCCGCACGCCGGCCAGGTCAGCGCTATGTTCCACGCGGTGTAAAAGAAGGCCCGATGAAGGGCTTTGTTCCGCCGCCACGCCTGTCGCTTTCAAATGAGCCGCAGCCGATCACGCGCAGCATCACCATCACCGAAGGAATCAGCGTCAAAGACCTGGCTGAGAAGCTGGGAATTCGTGCCAAGGATTTGATCGCCCGCTTGCTGGCTCGTGGCGTATTTGCCACCATCAATCAGACGCTCGATACTGAGCTGGCCAGTGAAATGGCGCGGTTTTTCGGAGCGGATACAAATGTGATTACCTTCGAAGAACAGGCCGCCAAAGAAGTTTCCGACGCCGCTGCCGGTGAGGAAGGCGCTGCCAGTGAAGGCGTACCGCGTCCGCCCGTTGTCACGATTATGGGCCACGTCGATCACGGCAAGACCACGCTGCTCGATTCGATTCGTTCCACCGACGTGGCCGGAGGCGAAGCCGGAGGCATCACTCAGCACATCGGCGCATATAAAGTGATGGTGCAGGACAAGCAGTCTCCTGCCTACGGCCGCCAGATTGTGTTTCTGGATACGCCGGGCCACGAAGCTTTCACGCGCATGCGTTCTCGCGGAGCCAAGGCTACGGACATTGTCGTGTTGGTCGTGGCTGCCGATGATGGTGTCATGCCGCAAACACTGGAAGCGATCGATCACGCGCACGCGGCGGAAGTCCCGATCATCGTTGCGGTGAACAAGATTGACAAGCCCGGGGCGCTGCCTGATCGCGTCAAGAAACAACTGGGCGATCGCGGCCTGATGCCCGAAGACTGGGGTGGAACTACCGTATTCGTTGACGTCTCGGCAAAACAGAAAACGAATCTGAATTTGTTAATGGAAATGATCGTCCTGGTGGCGGATCTGCAGGAGTTGAAAGCTACGCCCGAACGCCCGGCGCAAGGAGTTGTGCTCGAAGCGAAACTGGATCGTGGCCGCGGCCCCGTGGCGACAGTGCTGGTGCAGAACGGAACCCTGCGCGACAGCGACAACTTTGTGGTCGGCAATGTTTACGGCAAGGTTCGCGCAATGTTCGACGATCGTGGCAACGCCCTTGAAGAGGCGCCACCTTCGACGCCAGTCGAAATCCTCGGCATGGAAGGATTGCCCCAGGCGGGCGATCAGTTTGTCGTCGTGGCGGATCGAGACAAGGCGCGCGGCATTTCCGAGTACCGCGAGCAGAAGACCCGGGAAGCCACACTGGCCAAGAGTTCGCGCGTGTCGCTCGAAGGTTTGGCGGAACAGCTCAAGACGGCCGGAACCAAGGAACTCAACATTATTCTGAAGGCCGATGTCGGTGGCTCGGTCGAAGTGCTTAGCGATCTGCTCTCCAAGCTTTCCAACGACAAAGTCCGCCTGAAGGTGTTGCATTCCGGAGTGGGCGCCATCACCGAAACCGACGTGCTGCTGGCCTCGGCTTCAAACGCCATCATTATCGGATTCAACGTGCGTCCGGAACGCAAAGCGCAGGAACTGGCGGACCAGGAGAAAGTCGACATCCGTCTGCACTCGATCATTTACGAGTTGCAGGACGAGATCAAGCGAGCCATGACCGGATTGCTTGAGCCGACTATCAAAGAAACCTATCAGGGCCGGGCGGAAGTGCGAGAGACGTTCCGCATTCCGAAGGTGGGCACGATTGCTGGTTGCACCGTCATCGACGGCCTGATCAAGCGCGATTCCGAGGTGCGCTTGCTGCGTGACAACACCGTTGTCTTCAAGGGCAAGGTCGGATCGCTTCGCCGTTTCAAAGACGACGCCAGCCAGGTCACCAACGGCATGGAGTGTGGCATCTCGATCGCCAATTACGGCGACATCAAAGTCGGCGACGTGATCGAAGCCTTCGCAACTGAAAAAGTTGCCGCGGAAGCGATCGCATAGAGACGTTGTTGGTGGTTAGCCGTTGGTCGTTGGCCTGGCTATAGATTTGCCAACGACGAGCGGCCAACGACCAACGACCCAATGATTGCCTTTCTTACCCTCGAACTGCGTATCGAAGCAGCGCAGTCGCTCAAGGACAAGCGGCAAGTCGTGCGCAGCCTGAAAGACCGGTTGCGCGCCCATTTCAACGTTGCCGTTGCCGAGCTGGACGCGAGCGGATTGTGGAACCACGCGACTTTGGGAGTGGTGAGTATTTCCGACTCGCGCGACTATCTGGACGGTCTTATGAAGAACGTGGAACGCCAAGCCACGCGGATCGCGAATAACGGCGGTGCTGATATCGCCGATTCTTTTTTGGAATACCTGTAACCCGCAGCGGTTGTAATCCATTCCATTCATGGCACTTTCCGCTTAGCACGAAAGTACCTCGAAAGGCTCGCCAATATTGAAGCCGCGAGCCCGATTTTCTGATATTCTCATTCGTTTTACTCTGAGGGAAAAGCGGTGGAAAAGCGTGGGGCTAAATATCACCGGGAAAGGCTGGGCGAGGCTCTGCGCGAGGAAATCGAGACCATCGTGGAGGGCGAACTCGGCGACCCCCGCATCGGACTGGCCAGCGTGAGCAGTGTGATGCTCGGGAGCGATTCGCGCTCGGCTCGGATTTTCGTGGTTGTCCAGGGCGACGACGAAGAAGCCGAACGGACCTTGGAAGGACTGACGGCAGCAGTCGGTTTCATTCGCCGTGAAGTCGCGGAGCGTTTGCACTTGCGCCGTCCGCCAGAGCTGTATTTTCAGCTGGACCGCTCGCAGACGTACGCGTCCAGAATTGATGAGCTGTTGAAACGCAATCAGAAAAGGAGTCGATAGTTCCACAACCAAGTCGATATCGGAGTCTCACGCAATATGTTGAACGAGGTTCTCAAACAGATCGAGCGGCGCGACCGATTCCTGCTGACTTCGCACGCACGTCCGGATGGAGACGCTGTCGGTTCTGCGCTCGCCTGCTGTCAGGTGCTTCGTTCCATGGGCAAGCAAGCCGATGTTGTCCTGCACGATGGAGTGCCTCGCATTTATCAGCCGTTGCCTTTTGCCGATACCGTCGTGCGTGCCGACCGCGTGAACGGGAACTACGATGCTGCCATCATTCTCGAGTGCGACAGCATTCAGCGCACCCGGCTGGAAGGCTTGGAAAACCGCTTTCTGATCAGTATTGATCATCACGTGAGCGGCAAACCGTTTGCGCACGTGAATTGGATCGATCCCAACGCGGTTGCCACTGCGGAGATGGTGTATCGTCTGGCGCACGAAGCTGGCGTGAAGATTTCTCCTGAGGTCGCAACCTGCCTTTACACAGCCGTGCTTACCGATACCGGTTCATTTATGTTTGAGGGCACTAACGAACATACCTTTGCTTTGGCGCGGGAACTGGTGCTGGCTGGCGCGGATCCTGCGCATTGCGCCCGCAGCGTGTATTTCGGACATTCCACCGCCAAGATGCGGCTGTTGGGCGCGGCGCTCTCGAACCTGCATCGTGAGGGACCGCTGGCCTGGATCTGGGTTACCACGGAACAGATGGAGCGCCTTGGAGCCAAAGAAGAAGATTGCGAGGGACTTGTGAACTATGCATTGTCCATCCAGGATGTTGAGGTGGCTGCATTTTTCCGCGAGCTGCCCGACGGTCGATTTCGGATAAGCTTGCGCAGCAAAGGACAATTGGATGTGGCCGCGATCGCCGAACAGTTCGGCGGCGGCGGACATGCCTGCGCCAGCGGATGCTCTCTCGATGGCCCTTTGTCGATCGCTGTGGCACGAATCATGGCGCAACTTCGGACGAATCCCTCCGTACAATAGCTCTCTGAGGAAATAATTGAAGATCTCCCGCGCAACCGCCGACTGGCTTCTGCTCGCCGGATTCTGCGGATTCCTGTTTTTTTTTGGCCTCGCATACTTTGGGCTGATCGGCGCCGATGAACCACGCTACGCACAAGTCGCGCGCGAAATGCTCGCACGCCACGATTGGATTACTCCGACGCTGGGAGGCACGCCTTGGCTCGAGAAACCTCCGCTCTACTACTGGCAGGCGATGCTGGCCTACGGCATTTTCGGAGTGAGCGACTGGGCCGCTCGTTTGCCGTCGGCCGTGGACGCGACGCTCATGGTGGTCGCAACCTATCTTTTTCTGAAACGCTTTCGTCCCGGCGTCCAACTTGATGGCGCGTTGATGACCGCCTCCGCGGCAGGAGTCATCGGTCTCGCTCGGGCAGCTTCGACAGATATGCCTCTGGCTGCGATGTTCACCATCGCGATGCTCGCATGGTATGCGTGGTATGAGAGCAAATCCCATCGCTACCTAGGACTGTTCTATTGTTTTCTCGCGTTCGGCATGCTGGCCAAGGGGCCTGTCGCGCCCGTGTTGGCAGCAATAATCATCGTGATCTTTGCCGCGGCGAAGAACGATTACCGATTGCTTTGGAGAACGCTCTGGATTCCCGGGATCCTTCTATTCTGCGCTCTCGCCCTTCCCTGGTACATCGCTGTGCAAATGAAGAATCCGGAGTTTTTCCGCATTTTTATTCTTCAACACAACTTCGCACGCTTCGGGACTAACCTCTATCGTCACAAAGAGCCGTTCTGGTACTACGCTCCGGTTGTACTGCTCGGTTTAATTCCATGGACCGTATTCGTGGCGGCATCGTTGGTAGAAACCATTCGCGTGTGGTGGGCCGAACGAAGAGAAATGCTTGGGTCGGAAGACGCTCTGAATGCATTCCTGGTGATCTGGCTAGTTGCCCCAATCATATTCTTTTCCTTCTCTCAATCGAAACTGCCCGGGTACATTGTCCCAGCGTTGCCCGCGGGTACGCTCTTGCTGGCGGAATACGTCAGGCGTCGCGTAGCGGATAGCGAGCGTCCGGGCATTTTCTTGATTGCGCTACACTCGATCGTTGCGGCATTGCCCGTCGTTCCAGTGCTGATGATTCAATACATCGTTATGCAGCATCGGCTTCCATGGGGTAGGGCGGCCGCAGTCTCATCCGGCTTCGCCGCAGTGTTAGCGATCGGTATCTGGAGCACGCTCCGCACCAAGCTAGGCTTGGGCACATTGCGTTTTGTCACGCTGGTTCCAGTAGTGCTGGCCGTTGCCGCGGTACTGCGCCTGGGATCTCCAGCACTCGATAGCACTCTTTCGGCCCGGCCACTGGCGAACGAGATAAGCCATTTGGAGAGCAAGCCTCTCCCACTTGCAGTATCCGGCGTTTCACGCGAAACCGAATTTGGACTGGCATTCTATCGAAACCAGATCATCGATCGATATGAGCAGGGACAAATCCCCACCACAGAACATCTAGTGGTGGCTCCGGAAGGATCGCAGACCGCCATCGCAAAACAGGTTGCGGGCCGCCGCGTTTCCTACCTGGGAAGTTTCGCGCCGCAAGGTTTGGACTATTACTGGGTGGCGGCAGTGGGGATGGGGCCAATGAGTCATTAGCACTCGGCAATCCCATTCAGTCACTCCTTCCCAGTCTGCGCTTTCGTGATCCTGAGATTCGACGCTGTGAATCCTCCGAGATACTCCCGTTTGCTTCGCGGCGTGCGAAGCTAATACACTCAGCGTTTGTGGCCGCAAATTTAAGCGTACCGCCGACGCGCAGCCCTTCAGGAGCCCCGGTGGAGATTCTCGATCTCAGGCATTTTTCCTCCGTCGACCTGCGTCCCTTGTTGGAGGACGAGATCAGCGTGTGGTCGCGCCTGCTTTCCTGGGATTACGGCGGATCTGCAGACATGATTCTGCGCTATGTTGATGCGAAAATCCTGCCGGGCTATGCGGCCATCGATCGCGGACGAGTGTTCGGTTATTCGTTCTTTGTTTACGAAGGCAGCAAGGGAGTTATTGGAGATCTTTTTGTTGCGAACGGTGGCCGCCTGCCTGATCCTCACGAGGTGGAATCGCGGCTACTCACCCATGTGATCGAAACTCTACAGCAGTCTCCGGGGATTCATCGCGTCGAAGCGCAGTTGCTCATGCACGAAACCGGAGTCGTCTCTCACCCCTTTGTGCAACAGGGTTTCAGCCGTCATGCGCGGCTGTTCATGGTGTTGCCATTGGAAAAGCCAAGCAAGCCGGCACCCCCGTTGCATCCGGACATCGAAATCCGGCAGTGGTCGGAACAAGATTATCAACCGGCCGCCGCCGTGATTACGACAGCTTATCGTGGGCATGTGGATTCTGAGATCAACGATCAGTACCGTACCTTGAGCGGTTCGTTGCGGTTTCTGAACAATATCGTCCGTTTTCCGGGATGCGGCACGTTCGATCCCGAGTCGTCCTTCGCGGCGGTGCACAAACGAACCCGTACCCTGGTTGGCCTGATCTTGTGTTCGCGCGTGCGCCAGGACGTTGGCCATGTGACCCAGGTGTGCGTGCTGCCGGAATACCGCTCGCACGGAATCGGAGAATCATTGCTGGCGGCGACTACTGCAAACTTGCGCCAGCGAAAGTTCTCTCTGCTCTCGTTGACCGTTACAGAAGCGAATGCGCGAGCCGTGGAACTTTATCTGCGTTTGGGATTCGACACGAAGAGGGTGTTCGACGCGTTTGTTTGGGAAGGGTAACTACTGGCTCGAGGCTTGAGGCTGGGATGCTTAACGTAAGGCCGCAAGCTAGAAGCTTTTCACCGTCGCAAAATCCACATCACCCAGCCCGCCACGAAGACTCCACCGACGAACATGGCAAAGCAATAGAGGCCGTAGCGAATCTGTTCGCGGGAGGTGCTGCGTTGCGTGATGCCAAAAACTACCGAAGCGAATACACCGAATAACACAGCCGCGCTGAAATGGGAGAGTTGCAGGTTCATGGCTTCTTCCCGATCGCGATGTGATAAGCATCGGCCGCGCTGATAAAGTTCAGCAGGCCCGCAACGATAATGTACTTGGTTCCGTAATCGGCCGTGGCATGGGCGATGGCGCCCTGTCCCAGATCCAAGGCCCGGATCACAATATAGAGTCCGCCTGCGCCTACGTCACCCACGAATCCAAGAATATCCAGGATGTCGCCGCCATTCGGACGGTACACGCGTCCCTGCAATGCCAAGCCAAGCAGGAACATGATTACAATTGAGCCCATGAGCAACAGGCCGCGGATCCAGCGTTTCTGGATCAGGTGTCCCGCGCCTGGAATCAGCCAGCCAATCGCCGGCGCAATCACTGACATCGCGGTCATGAGGTGGTGCTGGTAGTTTCTTTAATTGTCGAAGGATTTGCCATTCAGATGATTACAATCTCGCGTTGAATTTTACCCGTAACCTCAGCTACTTTCGGCCGCACCATTATGTTGACTTCGCTGCGCACTCCAAACTCGGGCAAGATAGATGCCGGGCTCGATCGAAAAACAAGAATTGGGCAGGATCCGGCGCTCGTCGTGAATTTCCAGATCGTCCATATTGGCGCCGTTGGAATGGACCTCGGTTCCGATCGAATGCCCGGTCCGATGAATGAAATAATCGCCGAAGCCCGCTTTCTTGATGTGATCTCGCGTTGCACGATCCACTTCCCAGCCGCACATGTTGCGTCCGCTGCCGATGCCTTCCAACACCGTCTTTACGCCGGCATCACGCGCATCGCGAACTACGGTGAAGACTTCCTGCATCCGAGTTGAAGGTGCTTTGCCGACGAACCCGGTCCAGGTGATGTCGTAATAGACGGCCCCGGGATATTTTTCTTGGCCCAGACATCGAGCAGAACGAAATCGCCTTCGCGGATGGGTGCCGAACCATCCGCGCGAGGCTCGTAATGCGGATCGCCGCTATGAGCGTTGACTCCGACAATCGGCGGATCGTCCGTTACCAGATTCTCGCGCCGGAAAGCTTCCATGAACCACTGCTGAATCTGATGCTCGTTCGTCCCGCCATTGCGCACCCGCCGCCCGATTTCCTGGAAGGCTGCTGCGGTGATTGCGTCCACTGCATCCCGCGCTGCGAAGTGGGTTTTGATCTGCTCTTCAGTCAATGTGGCCTCAAACAGCGCCACCAGATCACCCGAGCTGACCACGTTTTTTCCCAATCCGCGGATCAATTCCAGCGTTCCGCCATCGACCAAGGAAATGGTGAACACCAGATTGTTTGGCGAGTACTGCATGGCAACGTCGCGATGCGATGACGACAGCACCTTTACCTGCTCAAATAATTCCTGCCAACCGGCATATTGAAGTTTCTTGCCGGGCAGGGTATCGAGGTGCCGCGACTCAATCTTGTGCACGAGTTTTGTTGGCTCACCTTCAGCCGGAACCAGGTAGAACCAGCGCCGCGTGACCATCAGGTCAGGCGACAACCCCAGCACCCGATAAGCGATCGGATCGCGGTGATGGTGATCATAGAAAAGCCATGCATCAATATTCCGCTCGCGCAGGGCAGTCTGTATGGCAGCAAGGTTCATGGGCAAACAACTATTCTAACAACGTCGGCGAGTTTGGGCGAATCTCGCACGACCGCGGGACAGCTCTACGGTCGAGATTTGGCAATTGGACCATCGTTTCGCCAGAATCTTCTTCCGAACGCCTGCCGGCAGCGTCTCGCATGCCGTTCTCAACACCAGCCGCGGCGCCCGCTGGCGGATTCTCATCAAATAAGGCACGGTCGCGCTTCGCATCGGCTTTGGCAGTTTCTCGCAGCAGCCAGCCTAATCCTTTTTGAACCATGTCATCTTCATCGGAAAGAAGCAGATCGGACAAGCGTTTGATCTCCGCGAAAAACATCTTCTGCCGCGTTCCCTGGATCAACGCCACACAAGCCGCCCGCCGATGCCATCGGTCAGGCGACTTTGCCCACTGGAAAACTCTGTGGGAACGTGATGGGTTTCGCGGCAACCATCGGCGCAATCAGATAATGCACGAGTCCATCGTGGTCAGCCCAGCTCGAAATCCGAGGCAGCCAGGATTCAAACAGTCGAAACTCAGCGTCGCCGAACTCGTCAGTTAATTGTTCCAACAGGAATACGGCAAAGACTTTTTCTTCCAGAATCGTCCCAGCGAAAAGTTTATCTGCGACTTGCACAAGGAAGTCGATCCCGAAATCTTTTCGAATTCACCGCCGAAAGCGGACGGCTACTTTGCGCAGTTTGTCGGTGTACCATCCGTGCGATTTGATCTCATCTTTGAAGAACCACTGCACACCCGCAGCGTGCTCGGCAGAGCCTTCGTGTCCGAGCAAATGCCGGATCTCATCCGCGATGGTTGCAGGAGTCGGTTTTCGCGTAGCCATAGCCTGAGCTATTGCGTCGGAGCGGAACTCGGTGTTCTGAAGGCCTTGTCGTAGATCCAAAGCGCAGCCGTCGTAGCCACTCCCACGGCGGTCACACACCACCAGATTCGCTCGGGCTGGTGCAGGACTTCTCCGAAATGGTGGGCCAGCGTTCCGCCGAACCAGCCGCCAATCAGCGAACCGATTCCGATTGGCAGAAATGCAAATCCCATGTATGTGCCCTGCTGCCCCGGAGGCGCAAGTCGGGAAATATATTCGTAATAGCGCGGCTGCTGGATGATCTCGCCCAGCGCAAGAACAAATATCGAGAGGACCGCGCCCCAGATCGTGGGCCGGAAGGCGAGAATCAACCAAGCGACGGAGGTGATCACAGTGCCCAGAATCACGGCTTGAAACGCCGGGATTTTGCGCGTCAGATAATTTACCGCAAGGGTCAGGCAGATCACGGTAAGCCCGTCAGTCACCAGAATGATCTCGACGTCGGCGTGCGGATTGATGTATCCGTGGATGTATCCAGGCAGGCTGATGTACTGCTGCCAGAACACGATCCAGTAGCCGGTGAAGAGCACAAGGAACCACATGAACCGGCTGATGCCGGCGAGCACCAAGAGCAGCAGTCCAGCCCAGATCCACCAGGGAACGTTGAACGTGGGATAGATCCAGAGGCCAATGCGCAGCAACAGAGCGACGAGCAATGCCGGCAAAACAAGCCGATAATTGCCAACGACGACGCAGAAATTGCGCGCTACGGTCGCGATCGAAGGCGGAGGCGCGTCGCCCGGCTTGCGCGGCTCGCGGAAGAAGAAGCAGGACCACAAAGAACATCGCAAAAACACTGACTGCGGCGAGGCGATAAACATTCTCGACGCCCAAATGGCGATGAGCCCAGGAATGCAAAAAGCGGGCCAGCCGCACCGCCAAAATTCACCAATCGTGTAGTAAATCGAATAGCCGATCGAGCGGACATTTTCCTTCGATGCGCGAGCCGTCGTACCGACCACGCAAGGTTTTACCAGCGCAATGCCGAGCGCGGGAAGGATGAGAATAAATCCCACAAAAGTCTGATCGGTACGGCATTGCGTATGGGCGCAAGCCATGGTGCGCCCGATCGAGCCAATCAGAAAATAAGCGACGGACAAGATGAGATACGCCACTGAAAGCGCGCGGCGGAAGCCCAGGCGATCGGCCGCAGCGCCCCCAAAAATCGCGAGAAACCATACCATGCCGCCGAAGATGCCGGTCAGAGTTCCAGTTTGCTCGGTGGAAAAATTCAGCCGCTCCTGCAGATACAAAGCGAGAGACGCAAAAGCTCCGTAGTAAGAAAGGCGCTCGAAAATCTCGCTGATGTTGGCAACCCAAAAGGGACGCTCGAACCCAGTGCGAATTTCTTGTAGACGATCGGAAAAGGTCAAAAGTGGCTCCGGCGCTCTGCTAGCATTCCTAATCGTGGCGAGACGGTAGTGCTACATTCTCAGCCGTCGCCGAACTTCAGTCCGCAGACAGTCCGGCGACTCGAATAATTTTTCTCCGGCTGGTTTCGCCGGACGCTATGGTAACGGAAGAGCGGGGAACATCCAAAAGATTTGCGAAGAATTCGATGCAGGCTTCGTTGGCTCGACCGTCGACCGGAGGTGCAGTCAAAGCCAATTTCAACGCGTCGCCAAGTTCGCCGATGACGGCATTCTTCTTCGCCCGTGGCTGTACTTTGACTGCGAAGGTTGGCCTGCCGGCGTCTGGTGAATCGGAATCATCGAGTACGTTATGTCTCTGGTTCTCTCCCCAAAAATCGCAGTCCCACGCGCACACAGGTCGAGCCTTCTTCAATGGCAACTTCAAAATCGTGAGACATTCCCATCGAAAGTTCGTGCATGTCAATGGCGGGCAGACTCGCGCAGACGATCTGATCGCGCAACTCGCGCAGCTTTCGGAAATACGGCCGCGCCTCTCGCGGATCGTCAGCAAACGGAGGGACTGTCATGAGTCCAGCGAAACTCCAGATGTTCCAGCTCGGCGCTGCCAAGAGAAGATCTTCCAGTTCGCGGGAGTCTGGGGCCACACCACTCTTGGCTGCCTCACCGCCGACGTTGATCTCGATCAGGACTGCGAGCTTTTCTTCCAAGTTGCTGCGCGGAGGCATTGAGCTTCTGTGCCAGGCGCAACGAATCGACCGAATCCACTGCGGTGAACAATTCAACCGCTTTGGCCGCCTTGTTGGTTTGCAGATGGCCGATCAGGTGCCATGCGGCGTCGTGCAGATCCCGAAGTGAGTCAATCTTCCCGGCAAATTCCTGCACCCGGTTCTCGCCGAACAAGCGAAGACCGGCGGCATAAGGCCTCCCGGATACGCTCTGCCGGGAAAGTTTTGCTGACTGCCATCAACGCGATCGTCTTCGGATCGCCGTCCGGTACGGCGCGCGGCGGCATCGAGTCCGCTCACGCACCTGGGAAAGATTCTCTGCAATCGACATGAAAAAACGTGAACCACAAAGGACACAAAGGTTCACAAAGGAAAACCGGAATCCCCGATTTCCTTTATGAATCTTCGTGTCCTTTGTGGTTAGAGATTCTTCTCAATTACATGATTGCGGTCGGTGGCGCTGGTTCATCCGGGCTGCCGGCATTCGACAACGGCACTTTCATCATGACGAAAATCAGAACTGCCATTCCGATCAGGCCGGAGAAGGCAAAATCTCCGATATCAATATGCCAAAGCTGATGATTGCTTCCGACCACGCCCGCGATCACAAGTCCGCACAGCGCCTCTCCGGCAATTAATCCCGATGCAGTCAACACGCCCGGCATTGTCTACTCGCGCCTTCTGCGCGTCGTTGTATCCGCGCCGGTCGCGAACTTTGTCGGTGAACCAACGAATCACTCCGCCCACGAAGATGGCGGACGTAGTCTCCAGCGGCAAGTACATGCCGACAGAAAAGAGCATAGGGCTTTTCACTTCCACAAGAATCATGGCGAAGCCCATGAGAATGCCGACGACGACCAGCGGCCAAGCCATGTTGCCGCCGACGATGCCCTGCGCCAGCATCGCCATCAGTCCGGCCTGCGGCGCCGGAAGAGCTGCGCTGCCAAAGTGATACGCCTTATCGAGAATCATCAGCGGGAAGAACAACACCAGTGATGCCACGATGGTGCCGAAGATGTCGCCCATCTGCATTTTTGCTGGCGTGCCCCCGAGAATGTGGCCCGCTTTCAAGTCCTGCAACATCTCCCCCGCGACGGCGGACGACACGCAGACTACGGCTGCTACTCCTAACACCGCAGCCACGCCACCGACGCCGGAAACTCCCATCGCGACCATCAGCAGCGCCGCGACCACCAGCGTGCACAGCGTCAATCCGGAAACCGGATTGTTGGACGAGCCGATCATCCCTACCAGATTGCCCGACACCGCGGCAAAGAAGAAACCCAGAACAATCATGACGGCTGCGGCCACTACCGCTCCGGCGAGAACTTTGCTTCCACTCAAGTTGTGCGCGCTCGCGATGAAATAGTAGTAGAGCCCGATCATTGCAAGGAACACCAGCCCGACACCCGCGAAAACAACTTTCGCGTTGAGATCACGGTCGACGCGGCTGGTGGCTTTATGCGCTTCGGCAGATTTCTTCAGATCAGAGACAGCGCGCTTCATCCCGGCCATCAGTTGCTTGCGCATGCGGAACAGCGTGAACCCGGCGCCCGACCAGCATGCCACCCACGGCGATCGGACGCACGATCGAATACCACACGCTGAACGCGATGCCTCCCCAATAAGCGGCCGGGTTCGCGCCGGCTGCCATCGGTGGCAGAGTCGGCCCAAGGAAGTAGATTAGGAGCGGAACCAACAAACCCCAGGCCACTACGCCGCCGGCGAAGTTCAGCGACGCCAGCCGAGGCCCGATAATATAACCGACGCCCAGATATGCTGGACTCACCGCAGGCGAAGTGAACTGCGACATTCCGCCCGTCGCCAGCATAGGTGCGCTCGTGCCGCGCCCCAGGCGCAACCCGGTCGCCATCTTCGGAATGTTGACCAGAACATTTTTCGTGTACCAGAAGAGATTGACCTGCGACAGAAAGTACATCAACCCGCCAAAGCCCATGTTGGCAAACAGGATCTTTGCTGCCTTGGACCCCTGCTGTCCGGCCTTATGAATTTCCGCCGCCGCCACCGATTCAGGGAAGGGCAGACTCCGGCGTCTTCCACCATCACGCGCCGTAACAGGGTGACGAACAAAATGCCCAGCAGGCCGCCAATCACCATCAGTGCCACCGATTGCCAATAGCGCTCCATCCCCAAGCTCGGCCACAGTCCGGCGAGAACGAACGCCGGGATGGTAAAGACTGCACCCGCAGCCACTGATTCGCCAATCGCACCTACGGTTCGTGCGATGTTTTCTTCGAGTAGCGAGCCTTTCATCAGCCGAAGAAGCGACATGCCAATAACGGCGGCGGGATAAGTGGCGGCGATCGTCATCCCCGCCTTCAGGCCGAGGTAGGCGTTGGCTGCGCCCAGAATCCCGGTCATGATCAATCCGAGCATCACGGCGCGAAAGGTAAACTCCCGCATTTCCATGTTTTCGGGAACGTAAGGTTTGAATTTTTTTGGAGGTTCGGTTGGTACGATTGTTTGAGGACTCATGGCTAAGATCCTTGTAGGTACTCGAACTGGTTGTTATAAGTGAGACGGCGCAAGTTAGCATGTTGGCTGCCCAGATTACAAGCGCAGAGTGTCACCGGTTGGTGGTGAAGCCAGGGGAAAAGGGGCACAGCCGCTGGGCTGTGCCCGTTCGTCAGCAGTTCAAGAAAGATCCGTCTGGCTACGGCGTAATGCGATAAACGATTCCCAAGTTGGAGGTTCCTCCTGTCTGCGTCATTCCATACACCCTTCCCTTTGCGTCCAGATAGGCATTGCCCGTAGGTTCATTTCCGTCATCCCCTCCTGTGAAGCTGTGCAGAATCGTCTCCTTCCAGGTCTTCCCATGCTTTGTGAGCTTGTAGACTGTCCCAATATCGCTGGGACCTCCGTGCAACGTTGTGCCGTATAGGTTCCCTTCGCTGTCCATGGCGAGGCCCCCGTACGGGTTGTTGCCGTCTCCGCTTCCGCTAGCGCCGAACTCATACAGGATGCTTTCTGAATAGCTCTTCTTGCTTTCTGAGTAAACCAGTTCCCAAACCATTCCCGTGCTGTTTGTGCCGCCAAACGAAGTGGCACCGTAAATGTTGCCGGACTTGTCGCTGATCAGATCAATCCAGTACAGCCCCTGCCCATCGCCGTCCTGGTCGGTGAAGTTGTAAATCACCGTATCCACCCAGCCTTTTTTTGTGGGGCTCAGGCGATAGATGACCCCATCTTGCGAGGTGCCGCCAGCGGGCGCTGCTCCATACAAGTTCCCGGCCTCGTCTCTCAGCAGACCTTCGTAAGGGAACCCGCCCTCTGAGGGAAAGTTGATGTTGTGAATCACCGTTTGCTTCCAGCCTTTGGAGGTCTTCTTCATGCTGAAAATAACACCTCCGTTGTAGGCGCCTCCGTCAGGGGTAGTGCTGAACATGGTGCCATCGGGAGCAATCGTCATTCCGGCTGACGGGTCGGCGCCGTCCGTCGTGCCACTGGCGCTGAAGCTGTAAAGCACTTTCTCTTTCCATCCGCCACCGCTTTTTGGCGACAACTTATAAACGGTTCCGGTATTGTTGGTCCCACCAGCCCTGCGTAGTGCCATAAATATTGCCTTTGGCATCGAACGCCAGACGACCATGAGGATACGCGCCGTCTCCATTGGCTTGACCTTTGAACTCGTAGAGAATTGTTTCCTTGCCTGCGGGAGTCAGCATGAACACAACTCCGTCGCAATCGGTTCCGCCGAATCCTGTTGCCGCGTAGAGGTTGCCTTTTGCATCGCTGATGAAATAATTGCTCCAGGGGTTCGCTACCGTCACTGCCGCCGGCAAAGTTCCACAACACTTTTTCCGTGCTTGCCCATGCTGACAAGGCCAGCGCAAATACGACTGCGAATGTCGCGACGAATCGTTTCACAGAACGTCCTCCTCAATTTTGCTTTCTGGGATGTGAGCGGTCTTCACTGCGCAGCCGCTCAGGGGTTCCAAGTTTACCATCAGAACGCCATACAAAAAGCCCCAAAACCGAAGCTGGACAAGGAATTCGCTCCACTGCGCGATGCTTTTATATCCACAGATATATTTCCGTGCGCTGCCGCGAATTGAGGGAAGGATAACTCGCGAAACCAGGCGGTAGCGCTCAAAACCCTCAACGAGCGAAATGGATTTTCGTTGACGCTTCACCCGGCGCACGATGTGCACCAAATGGCACCTACCTCTGTGCTCGTTGCGTGCGGCCTTCTGCACCGCTATACTGAAAAAGATTCGTCCAGTCAGAGCCCCCATAGCAACGGCTGGGCGAGGGAGGATCGTCTTCAGCAGTAACGGTACCCCAATTCGGGCCACTGGGACCAGGGTTGTTGCGCACGATAATCCATCGGTCTCCTGGGCCAGCGGTATTGCCGCAGCTCTATTCGCCACGTTGTTCCCTTCCGATTGTCGTCTCTGCGGTGCTCCCCTGATAAACATTTCGCGGCTGCCAGTCTGTGAAGACTGCCTCGGCGCCATGCGGCCGATCGCGGGCGGACTTTGTTCGATTTGCGGCGAACGACTCGATAAGCCCTTTCGCATTCGCCGCGGAAGGTCAATCTTCTGACAGTGGCGAGGCGTTGTGCGGATTGTGCCGTCGTTTGGAGCCTCCGTACGTCAAGGCAACGGCCTACGGAAGCTACGACAGCGGCCTGCGCGAACTGATCCATTTGCTGAAGTACAACCAGGTTCGGCCTGCGGCAAATATTCTCGGGCGCATGCTGGTAGAAGCAATGGAAGACTTGCAGCCTCTTTTTTCTGCAAGCGAGATCCTGGTCGTGCCCGTGCCATTGCACTCGAGGAAGCTACGTCAGCGGGGATTCAACCAGTCGGAGTTGATTGCTCGTGCCGCGTTGAAGCTGAAGTCCTCTGCGGCTGCAATTCCAATTGATTCCTGGTTTGTTGGAACGCCAGCGCGAGACGAAGTCTCAGATCGGACTCTCGCGGCATCAGCGCCGGGAAAACATTCGGGGCGCGTTCGTAGTGGCAAAGCCTCCAGAAGTAAAAGGACGCGAGGTCCTGGTCGTTGACGATGTGTTCACAACCGGCACAACCGTTTCAGAATGCGCCCGCATTTTGCGACGTGCCGGGGCCACGAAAGTTTTTGTAGCGACCGTGGCGCGGACGTTGAAGACCGAGGCTCAGCACGCAATACGGGAGTCAGAAGCGGAGGTCCGGCTAACCATGGCCGCCGCTGTATAAAAATCATGTGGGAAAGCCGCCCTCGGCTGTCCACGAGCGAAGTTCGGTAGCGCGAGAAGCAAATGTCGGGGAAGTGGAACAACTCGATGAGTGGCGTGGGACGGGCGCACCTGCCTTCCCCGCTGACTCACGGCCGTACGTTCAGAAGGCGATGGTCCGCACGTTCTGCACGCGCCCGTGCTGGTGCTGAACGCTTCTTACGAGCCCATCAATGTTTGTGCCGCGCGCCGCGCCATCGTGCTAGTGCTCAAGGGAATTGCAATGACAGAGGAAGAGAACGGACACTTCCTGCACGCTGCGCGAGTCGCTATGCGTTTACCGTCCGTAATCCGATTACTCGAGTATCGGCGTATTCCGCATCAGACGCGCGCGCTCTCGCGGAAGAATATTTTGCTGCGTGACCGCAATACCTGTCAGTTTTGCGGGGAAGTGTTGGCCTCAGGAGAACTCACGCTCGACCACGTCGTGCCCCGTTCTCGCGGAGGCGCTTCCACCTGGGAAAATCTGGTGGCGTGCTGCCATTCCTGCAATCGCCGCAAGGGCAACCAAATGCCCAATGAAGCCGGAATGAAGCTGATGCGCGAGCCCCGCGCCTTCAATCTCCACACCAGCCGCCACATCATGCGCCTGATGGGCCGCTCCGACGACAAGTGGCGGAAGTATCTTTTTTATTGAGCAATCAGCACTCAGCCGTCAGCCTCAGCTAAAACACTCCGACGACCAGCCTCCCCGGTTGATCCTGAAGTCTATTAACCCGTCATTGTCCAGTCATCGAGTGCATCGTCTGAGTTGGATGCAGAATCCGCCGAGTTATAACGGCGGTCTGTCGGCTAAATCTGGCTGAATGCTGATAGCTGGGTGCTGACAGCTATTTCTGCGGCTGCTGTGGGCGTCGCGGCTTTTCCCTGATCCTTCTGCACTTCCTTGCCGTCGTAGGTGATCTTTACGTTCGATCCGAATTTCTTGTAGTTCGTGTACTTCACGATCTCTCGAATTTTCACATCACCATTGGAAAAATGCAGCGTGTCGTCTGCGCGGGTGTAGACAGGGAACCAATAAGGACCATCCACAATCTGCTCCCGATAAGTAGTGAATTTGGGAAAAAGGTTCTCGGCTATCTTGTCTTCTTGCGTATGTCAGGGCCGCTCTTGCCGTAGGTTTTCACAATCTGAAAATCCTTATCGTCCACCCAGATGCGTCCCTGAAAATATCGCTTCTTGCCTTCGGTCTGTTTGGGAGCGACGTCGAAAACATAGCAGTGCAGGTCGTCTTCCTGCTGCTGCCCGACGTACAGAATGCTGTAGTCTGCAATTTCATCACTGGTCAGCACAAAGGGCAGGCGGTTTTCGATATCGTCCATATCCTGCTCGGTCATCGAGATGCGCTGCAGGGTCGATTGCGGCGCGAAAACGACGTTCTTGACCTTTTTCCCCTGATCGTCGAAGGAAACGTCGAACACCTGCTGATACTCACCATCCGGGCTGTCGCCCTCGATGGTTTGTACCTTAACGGTCTGACGATATCCGTACTGGTCGAGCGCTATTTTGAATTCCTTTTCTTTTGCCGCAAAGCGCTGAATGATTTCGTCCGCCGTCACCCCCTTCGGCTGGGCGGGATCGAGCGGTCCTTCATCTCCGAACGCGCGGAGTGAGACCGGGCCGCAAAGGGCTGCAGTCAAGGCCACGATGAACGCAATCCGCATCAGTTTCATGATACTAGTGTAGCGAAATCGGGCGTAGAAAGCCTACCCGCTTAGATTGCAGGAAAAGACCGAAAGTTGCCGCGAGTGAAGATAAGACTCGTTTTCGAATCCTCATTGTCCTGCCAAGCGATCATCCAGAAGCACCAGATAACCACTCAAAAGCCGGTAAGTGCTGTAGTAGTCATCAAAGTGAACGGCACCGTAGTTATCTCTGGAATTGTGCAAAACTCGGATTGTTTCCTTGGTCAAAGAATGGATGGTGATGGTTGGAATTTTGCGATGGATAAACGACTCCTCATCGGACACTCCAACCCCGTCGACGTTTACGCCCGTCAGGGGTAATTTCAATGCCAACGCCATACCGTGGAGCGCGCTTACAAGCTTTTGATCTGAACGGCTCGCCCATACCTCGGTGGGACCCAACGCGAGCGTATCCATGTTGACCATCGCTTCGATTCTCTTCAATTGGTCTGGTGTGAGATTGTTCACGTAGAATCGCGAACCAACCAAGCCTTTTTCCTCACCCGCAAAGGCTACGAAAATAAATGTATGTTTACGCGGTTCAGTTTTCAGAGCCTCGTAGAGACTCGGCAGCATGGAAGCGCCGCTCCAATTGTCGATAACTCCATCGCCGGCGTTCACATGGTCGAAGTGCGCACCCACTACGATCATCGACTCGGTGCTACCCGGCAGAATGCAAATTACGTTGCCCTGTTTCAATCCTTTTACCGGCTGTTCGGCAAGTTTCTCAGTGGGACAGTCGGCTGACTGAAAAAGGCTTTTGACCGTGGCCTCCCGGTCGCTATCGTTGCCCTTGTAACTCTTGAGCCTTTGCTCGACGAGCTGGGCGCTCACCATCGAGAAACGGACTTGGGCAGCCAGGGACGCGCAGGTCGCTGCTGCGATAGCGAAACCGACGGTTGCCGATCGAATGCCATTTCTGATCTTCATCTGGGCCTAGAACGAGATTCTATACTCCTCAATCGGGCCGGCCAGCGTTAGCGAGTCACATCCTTGCGACCGCAGGTTGTAAGATAGCGTGGTCCAGTCATGCCCTCCAGCCCGCGCGCCGACGTACCGGTCGTATCTCCCACGATCCAACAAGAGATCGCGCGTCTGGCTGCGCTGCCGGAAACCCGCGTGGCGTTTGCGGCGTTTCGCGCCGAGGAAGCTCAGTTCGCAGCCTTGCAACTGGAAATGGCGCGCATTCCAGCTCCCCCATTCGGGGAGGCGGCCCGCAGTGAGTGGCTCCAGGAACGCTTTCGCGCGCTTGGATTGGAAGAAGTTCGCACCGACGACGTAGGCAACGTGTTCGGTATTCACAAATCGAGGCAAACATCTAAACCGTCCACGCAATTCACCGCGCTCAGCGCCCACATCGATACCGTTTTTCCGGCTGGAACTCCGCTTAATCTTCGTCAGCAGGGCAATCGCCTTTACGGACCCGGCGTGTCGGATAACGGCGCTGGAGTCGCCGCGTTGCTGGCCGTGGCGGCGGCGCTTCGTGCGTCCAAAATTGCGCTCGCCACGCCCATACTGTTCATCGGGAACGTCGGCGAAGAAGGAGAAGGCGACTTACGCGGCATGCGCCACATTTTTTCCCAGGCCCGGTGGAAGGACTCGATACGTTACAGTCTGGTCCTGGACGGCGCCGGTTCCGACACCATCGTGGCCGAGGCATTGGGCAGCCGCCGCTTCGAAGTCATCGTTCGCGGGCCGGGAGGACATTCCTGGAGTGACTTCGGGATGCCTAATCCGATATTCGTTTTGGCGCGGGCCATTCACTCGTTCTCCCAGACTTCGATCCCGTCCTCTCCGAAAACCACTTTCAATGTCGGAGTGATCCGGGGAGGCACTTCGGTGAACTCCATTCCTGAGTCGGCCAGCATGAGGGTCGACATTCGCTCTACCTCGATGGCCGAGATGGAGCGACTGGAGGCTTCCTTGCGCAGAGCACTCGACCTCGCGGTCGCAGAGGAATCGCGGGTGAGCGAGCGGCGTACTTCCTCGCAAAAGCGATTGTCAGGCCTCAGCTGCGAAGTCGTGCCCATTGGCAATCGTCCGGCTGGCGAACTCGATAGCAACGCTCGCATGCTGAAAGTAATTCGCGCCGTCGATGCGTACCTGGGCAATGCTGCACAGATTCAACGAGCTTCTACTGACGCCAACATTCCGCTCTCGCTGGGAATGGAGGCTATCGCCATCGGGGGCGGCGGCGTCGGTGGCGGCGCCCACACGCTGCAAGAGTGGTTCGACTGCAGCGGACGCGATCTGGGACTGAAGCGGATATTGCTGACCCTGCTGGCGCTGGCGGGAGTGGTTGATTCGTAGTGATCAAGAACCGCGCCACGGATTTGCACGGATCACGCGGAGTTAAACAAGAAAAGAAACAGGTGTATCCGCATTGATCCGCGAAAATCCGTGGCGAAAGGTTCTAGAAACCCGGCTTGCGCGTAGGGCGGAATGGAATCATGACTACGGTTTGCAGCGCCACCGGATCGCCATTCCTCATGGCTGGGCGGAATCGCCAACGCGATAGCGCGGCACTGGCATATACATCGAGCCGATCGTCGACTCCGCGCAGAATTCGCACCTCGCCGACTGAGCCGTCGCCGCGAATGACCGCCGAGAGTATCACTGTGCCTTGAACATTCTGCTTCATCAGCTCCAGCGGATATCCGGGATCCACTTGCTGCGTGGCCGCTGGATAAACCAACTCACCTGGTTTTTCGGCGTCCTTCAGTTCGGCAAAATGCATGACCCAACTCCCGCCCGCAGAGTTCAAGTTCGGCACGTTCAGAATCATGGCGTAGGATTTGCGGTCACCGAAGACCTTGCGCTCGAGTTCGCTCGGGGCATTTGCCAGCATCTCGGAAGCATGCGGAGTAGCTGCAACCCGCGGCGGCGCTGCGCTCGCGATCAGTGAGTTGTCAGCAGACTTCGGCTTCGACGGTCCCGGAGTTCCGCCAGCCAACTGCTGAAGTGCTCCCTGGCTTGGGGCTGGTGCCAACAAAAAGTCCAGGCGGCGCGCCGTTCGCTTTGCCCGATCCCGCTGGACCTCCACCGCCAAGATTTCGTCCCCTTGGACATCCGGTGTTCCCGCTGCGCCCGGCTTACCTTGCGGAGTTGCCGCAAACGTTCCTCGCCGGCTGCCCGGCGGAACATCGACAGGTCCGCTGGGAGCAGCAGGATGAAGGTTGAGCGCAATCAGTCGGCCATCGCGTGAAGCTCCGGAGCCCTGCACTGAAGGCGGTGGCGGCACTACTGCGCCGCCGGAGTTTCCCATCGGCATATTCGACAACGCTCTTTGCGCGCCGACCGGCATCTGCGGAGCGGGCGCGACGACCTGTGCGTGTCCGATATTGATATCAGTCAATCTCCGCGAAGCTGCATCCGCCATTTCAGGCGCAGGCTCGACAACCGCCGGTTGCGGCGCCTGCACATCTCGCCTCGACATCGTCGAATTGACCTCGGGCGCGGGCGCGACGACAGATGCAGGAAGCACCGGCAGCTTCATATCGGATGGTGAAGAGGCCATCGCCGCAGTTGGAATTGTGGGCGTCGGACGGCCCATAGCCACGATGTTCGGCAAAGGCACATCGTGTTCCAATTTCACGTTCGTAGGCGCGACGATCGTCTGCGCACGATTGTCCGCTTCCGGCGGAACTGAAATGATCGGCTGCGCCGCATGTTCCGGTTCGCCTTTCTGCGGCAATCGGGCGTGCGCCGCGCCCGTGTCGAGCGGCGCCAGGTATTCCGACGCGTCGTAATAAACCACGTCCGAGCTGTGAAAAACCGCTGGCTGCACCATCCGCGGACGTTGCGGCCAAAGCAAAGACCAGCCCCAGAGCGCCGCAATCACGCAGATGTGGCCGAGCGACGATTGCAGGAACCGGGTCCATGGCATTCGCGTCGGAACAAAAACGTCGGGCCAAAAATCTGCTGGCCGGGACACTAGCTGCAGTGGCGGTTTTTGCCGGCTCCAGAACAAGTCCCCCAGGTTTCGCAAAAAGACTTTATGCCAGGGGTCCAGCGCGACCAGCAAAGTCGGCGCCGCCATGGGGGCCGGCTTGCGTTTACGCGAGGTGTCGATCAGCAGCGGGCCCTGTCTCATGCGATTCTTGCAGCCGGCGAAAGTCCTCTTATTATAGCTGTGCGAGCGGCTTTCAGCCCCCACGCAAGAGTTCCTGGACACGAATTTCCGTGCTCTAATACCGATATGAAACTGGCAGGCATACTTCCGCTCTTATTCCTCACCTGTAGTTGGATGCTGGCCGGGCAGAATCCCACGCAAAACTCGACTCCCACCGCAGACTACTCGGGAATGTACAGCTTTTTGCGTGAGGGCGAATTCGTTCAGATCACTGTCGAAGAAGCGGGCAAGGTCACCGGCTTCGTGTCCCGCTACGGCGATTCGGAGAGCGATCGCGGCGCTTTCCTCGACCAGTTCTTCAAGCAGGGCAAGCTCGACGGATCCAAACTCAGTTTCACAACCGACACTGTGCACGGTGTCTGGTATGACTTTCAAGGCACGATCGGCCGAGGAGAAGGCAAGACTCTAGCCGACGAGGCTTATTACATCGTGAAAGGCACGCTCACCGAATACCAAACCGACGCCGACAAGAAAGTCACTTCAAAGGCGCATGAAGTGCTGTTCAAATCCTTCCCTCGCGAAGCGTAGGTGCGTCCGCGCCAATGTAGAGCGGACACTCCTGTCCGCTGCCGTGAGGTTGATTTTGATTCATTGGCTGAACGGGTCAACACAGGCGGAAAGGAATGTCCGCCCACACTTCCGCTAGACGCCACGCCTGCCTGGGTATAACATCGCGGGAAGCCGCGCCACTCCTGGCTTCCCCCGTGCGGCAAGCCGGGATTCCCGGCGAGGAAATCGTCCCGCGCCATGACTCGCAAACGCTATCCCCGGTTCGCAACCCGCCTGCCGCTTTTGTGCGTGCTCGTTCTGGCGTTCGTTCCATCCGCATCCGCTGAGTGGAAGGAGAGAGTGCTCTACAGCTTCCAAGGCGGCACGGACGGTTCCACACCGGCAGGTGGAGTCGTGTTTGACAAGACGGGCAACCTCTACGGAGCAACTACCGATGGCGGATCGAATAACTGTCCGGGCATTGCGGAGTGCGGCACGGTTTTCCAACTGCAACCACCAGCAAAGCAGGGCGATCCTTGGACGGAGAACCAACTCTACGTCTTCAAAGGCAAGAACTCCAACGATGGCGAGACTCCGGCTGGGGGCGTGATTTTCGATCAGGCAGGCAATCTCTACGGCACGACGGCTTACGGGGGGAGCGGCGGATGCGTTCTGCTGGGCACGCTTGTGGGCTGCGGGACCGTCTTTCAAATGACGCCACCGCAGACCAAAGGCGACGCTTGGACGGAGACTGTGTTGTACAGCTTTCAGGGCGGCAAGGACGGTTATGTCCCGCAGGGTAATTTGACCTTCGACAGTGCGGGCAATCTCTATGGAGTAACGCTGTACGGCGGCGGCTACGGAAGCTGCAACGCGCCATATTTCCAGTACTGTGGCACGGTGTTCGAGTTGAGCCCGCCGAAGAGCAAGGGCGGGAAGTGGAAAGAGAAAGTGCTGTACAGCTTCAAGGGCGTCGCAGCAGGAGCACAGTTCGGGGACGGAGCGAATCCCAATGGCGGGCTGGTTCTAGACAACAAGGATGCGATCTACGGCACAACATACTTCGGCGGGAATAACCAGAAGGGGCAGTGCGAAGGCGGGTCGGGCGGAACTGGCTGCGGCATTGTCTTCAAGCTTACCCCACCAAGCCGGGCAGGTGGCAAGTGGACGGAGACATTGATCCACCGATTCGACGGCCAGGATGGCTCCAACCCCGCCGCAGGGGTCGTTTTCGACGGAAGCGGTAACATTTATGGTACTACGTTTTTCGGGCCTGGGCCGTACGGGCTGGTTTTCGAGCTGAAGAATCCCTCGGGGAAGTCCCGCTCGTGGACCGAGACAGTGCTCCATCGTTTCAGCGACGGGGCTGACGGCTTAGGTCCGATGTCTAGCCTCATTTTCGATTCGAGCGGCAACGTGTGTGGTACGGCTCTCGGCGGGAGCACTCACCGCGGCATCGTTTTTCGGCTAAAGCCTCCAAAGACGGGTAACTCATGGCCGCTTACCGTTCTATACAACCTCACAGGGTCTCCCGATGGCGACCATCCGACAGCAACCCTGATCTTCGATGCTAGGGGTAGCCTTTATAGTACGACAGAATGGGGTGGCACGGGACAGTCTTGCCAAGGTGGATGTGGAACCGTGTTCGAGGTCGAGCCATAAGCTACGCGACGTCCCGCTTTCTCCCAGGATTCTCTTTGGACACGCTCTTCTCAAGCTGCAGGTGGAGCGGACGTGTGGTCACGACTCCGTTTTCCAGCACCACGCTCAGAGTCTGCGCGCAGCGCTCACAGAGCCAGAAGTGCTCAATCCTGTGATTCAGTGAGCTGTGGCCGACAGACAAGACTGTGGCCGTCTCGATCTTGAAGATCCTGCCTTCGTGCAGGTAGTGAAAACGAGCCAAACACGCCGGATTCGCGCACTTGGAGAGCATGGGGGAATGCCTCCTGATGAAATTGCGGGCTGCTCTCCGACAGCCGTCACAGTCGATTATAAAACTCCTGGAGAGAAACTTAAACATCAAGCGAACCCGTTGCAGAAATGTCCGCCGCTCATTTTCTGCGTCCTCTGCGGACCTTCCCAGCCACCTCTGCGATTAAAGCCTTTGTTGCACTCGCTCAACCCCCGAGGGCATTTTTCCAATTCAATCTCGCGATTAGTCTTTACTTAGTTACCTCAACTGGATATTCTGGATCAGCACAAATTAGCTCTTTGACAACCCGGCTGCTTCACCCGTTGCAAGCCGCTGTCCCTCGAAGGCGATTGCTAACTCCTTATTCCGGAATATTTTACGCATAAGTCCTTATTCCTCAAAGATTTTGGTGGTAGTCTGCCCCTAACCCCATGATTCCAAAAGATCGGGGGGGAGGGGGGGTACCCGTTGATTAAATTATTCCCGCATTGGAAAATCGCGACTGGTCGGTCTCCCACGAGAACGTCGAGCACCTTTTCCGGAACCAACGTCTAACTCAGCTGAGCCTTTGCGTATGAGAAGAATTGCCGTCTGCCATGTACTCCTGCTGGGCCTGCTCGCGCTTGCGCACGCGGCTCTTGCTCAGGCCCAAGCCGACCCGAGCGCCAAACCTGCTCAGTATTTCTTCGTACTGCTGAATCGTCCCGCCAACGCGCCGCAACTGAGCAAAGAAGCGGGCGAAAAGCTGCAAGACGAACACATGGCCAACATCAGGAAATTGTATGGCGAACACAAACTTGTAATTGCCGGTCCATTCGAGGAGGACACGGCTTTGCGGGGCATCTTCGTGTTCCAGGCGGACTCGGCTGCGCAGGTACAGGGTTGGGCCAACAGCGATCCCGCAATCAAAGCGGGCCGTCTCGCCGCTGACGTGCACGGGCCATGGCTTATCGATGCAAACGCCATTCATCCGCCCAGCACTCCTGAGGGCATGGAGCAGTACACGCTGGTGCTGATGAAGCGCGGCGACAAATGGAATCCCGACGCACCCGAGATCGCGGAGAAGCTGAAACAGCACCGTGCTTTCGTTGAACAAATGACAGCGCAGGGACAGATCGCCATTGCCGGCGTATTCCCGCCAAGCGTTCCGGGCGAGCTACGGGCGGTCGAGATTTTTCGCGTTGGGCCGGAACAGACGGCGACGTTGTTAAAGGACGATCCGGCCATAAAGGCAGGACTGGTGAAGCCTGAAATTCATCCCTGGATCACCGGCAAAGGCGTATTGGCTTCGGGACGGCCGGTGCAATAGGAGCAGCCGACCGCCACGCTGTGTCCTTGTTGCGAAAAGGTATAATGTTAAAGCACTGTTACTACTGGAGGAAGTTCTTATGGACCCGCTTGCCAGCGGTTTCTGGGCGCGCCTGAAGGCGAACCGCCCAGCATACACGCTAACGATTCTGGCCACTTTGACGGTTGGCATTCTTATCGGAACGGTTATATCCAAAGGAGTAAAAGGCCAGGAGAAGAAGGGCTCGGATGCGACCCGTTGAGCATTCCCTCGCCGCAGCAGCTCTCGAGCCAGTTTTCGCAAATCTCCAAGCAACTGGAACCGAGCGGTGGTCAACATCAACACCGAATCGACGATCAAGAATCCGCACCGTCGCGGACGCGGCAATCCCGACCAGCCGGACGATCAGGATCCCTTCGGCGACTTCTTCGATAAATTCTTCGGTGGCCAGGGCAATAACGGTCCGATTCGCGAGCACTCTCTGGGTTCTGGTGTCATCGTTGATGCCAAAGGCTACATCGTCACCAACCGGCACGTGGTGGAGAAAGCCGACCGCATTCGGGTGAAGCTCATGGATGATCCTCCGGGCGTGTTGCACGACGCCAAGGTGATCGGCTCCGATCAGGAAACCGATCTGGCGGTGATCAAGATCGACTCTGAAAAGCCTCTACCCTTCGCGAAGCTGGGCAACTCCGACAGTATGCAGGTGGGAGATTGGGTGCTTGCGGTAGGCAGTCCCTTCGGACTGTCGGAAACGGTGACGGCCGGGAATTGTTTCGGCGAAGGGCCGCAACATCGTTCCTAATCGCCAATTCCAATCGTTCATTCAGACTGATGCGGCCATCAATCCCGGCAACTCCGGAGGTCCGCTGGTCAACATGGCCGGCGAAGTCATCGGCATCAACACCGCGATTCTCACCGATACAAATGCATACGCTGGGGTTGGCTTTGCCATGCCTTCGAACACGGTCGTGACCGTCTACAACCAGCTCATCGCGCCTGAACATCGGGTTGCCCGGGGCTCGATCGGCATCATGTTCAACGCCCAGGAGAATCCAGCGATTGCGCGTGTCTACGGTGCAGGTGCAGGTGGCGTAACAGTTTCCGCGGTCACGGCTGGGCAGTCCGGCGGAGCAGGCGGGACTCAAAGTGGGAGACACGATTACCTCGGTCGATGGCAAGCCCGTAAAGAACGGTGATGAACTGGTTGCCGATATTGCGAGTCGCAAACCGGGTAGCAAAGTGACCCTCGGCTTCGTGCGCAACGGCAAGAAGCAGGATGCCACGGTCACGGTTGCCGACCGAGCCAAGCTATTTGCCGCTCGCCTCGGCGAAGACGACGAGGATGGCGCGGAGGAAGCGCCCAAAGAGAGCAAGCTGGGCATTACGGTTCGCGGCATCAGCTCGGAAATGGCCGACCGTCTCGACATCCCCGCCGGCAAGGGCGTGATCGTGCAGGACATCAAGCCGTCGTCCTTCGCCGACGATGTCGGCCTCACCCGTGGAGACGTTATCCTTGAAATCAACAAACAAGCGGTAAATTCCGAGGATGACTTTACGCCGGATATCTTCATCCCTGAAGAGCGGACAGGACGTCGTATTCCTGGTACGCCAGCGGGGTTCGGGCCGTCAGGACGGTACTATCTTCCTGGCTGGTACACTTCCGTAACCTGGATAAAAACCATGGAGACTGGCACTGGGAGCCCCGATCGGGGATCATAACTCAGTGCCCGCTTCGGGTTGTGGGCAGAGGGTAATTGTTGGGTTTGCTAACAAGGATTTCGACGGTCGCTTGCGTCGCGCTTTTCGCGGCGACGCTGTCGACCGCCCAGGACACTCAAACTGACAGCAAGCCCGCGGCGCCGGCGAATACGCCATCTGCATCCGGCACTTCTACACTTCTGCCCAAGAAGAGTTCCAAGTCCAGCGGCACCTCGGCGCACTCAACCACTAAGCAAGAGCAAGAAGTCGCGAAAATCCGCCGCTAATCGACACGGACAGCAGAAGATCGATCCGCAGCGCACTCTGGAAATTCAGCAAGCCCTGATCCGTGAGCACTATTTAACGGGGAAGCCTTCCGGCGTGTGGAATGACGAGACCCAACAAGCGATGCAGCGTTATCAGGCGGACAATAATTGGCAGTCGAAAACCACGCCCGATGCTCGCGCACTCATTAAGCTAGGATTGGGTCCAGATCACGAGCATCTGCTGAATCCGGACAGCGCCATGACCAGCCAATCGCAAGCGCCGACCAGCATCTCAACTCCCGCCACCACGCCACCCACGGCAAATCCACAAAGACAATAAGCCCCGGATTTACACAGATCGACGCGGATATTTCATTTCCTTTTTGTTTTGTTTCGGGTTATCCGCGTTCATCCGTGAAATCCGTGGCCAAAGTTTTTGACTAACTCTTCATCACTGGGCGGGAAAATAAGGCAGGGGTTGTCCGCTAACAATTGCGCGCGGATTGCCGTCGACCAGAGCGCGCGCCACTTCTTCTCCGCAGATTTCCGCGGCTGCGTTGCGTGCAGTGGAAAGAACTGGCGGACGACTCTTGAGGTCATGCGCATCGGTCGCCAGCACGTGGACAGCTTCTCGTTTAAGCAGCCATTCCGCGGTTTGCCACGCCGCCTGCCCCCACCGTCCAGTCAGCGCCGACCCGGTCACCTGGATCACACAGCCGAGTTCGACCCACTGCAGAATCCGCTGCGGAGTCCGCTGCATGATCGGATTGCGTTCCGGATGTGTAACCACTGGCGTGAGTCCCTTCTCCAGCAGTTTGCTGAAGTGCTCTTCCATCTGAACCGGAACACTGTAGTTACTCAGCTCCACCAGCAGATAATGGCTGCCTTCGATGGCATAGCGATCTGGAAACAACATCACATCCTGCAGATTTTCGTACGAAAGATGGAAATCGCAGCCCAGAGCTGAGCCGGGGAGACTGGCCAATGCGTTGTCGCAGATAGTCGAGCACCTTCGCGTCAGGAACTCGCGGTCATAACGATAGCGGTCGTTGGCGTGCGGCGTGGCAACGATATGCTCGATGCCGTCCGCCACCGCCATGCGGCACATCTCCTCCGCCACGTCCCAGGATTTGGGGCCGTCGTCGACCTCGGCAAGAATGTGGCAGTGGATGTCGATCACGGTGGACTTCTTGGCTGTAATCCGATTTAAGCAGATTTTGTAGTAAAGACCAAGTCGGATGCGACAGGTTTTCTCGGGATCGGAAGTGTTATGAGTTCGAAGCGATGGGAGCTGTTCAAGATGCATCCGGTGCAGTAGATCGGAAAAGCGCGGGTCCGAGCGCAATCCCTTCATCCGCCGCGTTATTCCCAAAAACGCCATTTGACTTTCGCGCTTCCGAGTAAGCTTTTTCCAACCAATGAAATGCATCGTCCTTTTCGCCCATGCCTGGCGATAAACGGCCGCCATATCGAAAGCGGAGACGTAGTGAATCTTGGATGCCTCCCGCAAAGTGGCGAGAATGTTGCGTGCTTTTTCGCGGTTGCCGGAGTAGCCGTATGCGCAGCCCAACGCCGCCAGTGAGGTGGGATTGTTCTGCGAAAGCTCAACCGCCTTTTGGTACTCCGGGATGGCTTGCGCCCAGTTTCCCTCGGCCTCATAGGTGGCTCCCAGAACACTGTGTGCGTTCACGAAATTTGGATCCATTTCCAGAGTTCGCTGGCCGAAGTTAATCGCCCGGTCATATTGACCAGAGTCGCGGTAGCGTCCGGCCAGAGTGGCATTGATTGCCAACGAAAGCGGATCGATTTGTTGCGCCTTTTGGGCCTCTTCCACGGCCTCCGGAAAACGCCCCATCGCCGTAAGATAATAGCTGTACCACTGATGGGCGGTGGCGTAGTTCGGGTTCAACTCGATGGCGCGCCGAAACTCTTGCTCGGACCGGGGCCAGTCCCAGTCATAATAAAACTCTGCCAAGGCGATCTCGGCGTGTCCTTCGGCGATTTTCGGATCTAATTCCAAAGCTTTACTCGCGGCAGCATGGGCCTTTGAACTTGCCACGCGCGCCGGCAAAACATCCGAACCCAGAATCGAGTAGGTGTCAGCCATGCCTGCATATGCAGCCGCGAACTTTGGGTCTTGTGAAATGGCTTGCTGGAAATAATCGATGCTCTTTTTCAACCCATCCTCAGTCCGCTTGTTCCAAAAATAACGGCCCTTAAGATAGGCTTCGTACGCAACTGGGTTTACGGGATTCCCGCTGGCTGGTCGGAAATCTGCCTGCGCGGAACCGACTTTCCCCTCGACTTCCTCCGCGATATCACGCGCCGCCGAGCTCTGCAGCACTAATACATCTTTGATTTCGTGATCGTAACTTCTTGCCCAAAGATGCCGATCGCTGGCCGAGTCGATCACCTGTATTCGAATTCGGACCCGGTTTCCAGCATGTTGCACCGTGCCTTCAACCAGCGTATCCACGCCGAGTTCACGGCCAATCTCCGGGGCTGTCTTGGATGAGCCTTTGTAGTGCATGGCGGACGTACGGGAAATCACTCGCAGAGTTCCAAACTGCGCGAGATCCGTAGTGAGTTCGTCGGTCATGCCGTCTGCGAAATAGTCTTCGGCCGAGCTATTGGAAAGATTCTGCAGCGGCAGGACGACAATCGAGCGCGGCGGTTTGGGCGCGGACGCCACCGCAACCGAGGCATTTTTCGTAGAGCGAAACAGAGCAAAGAAACGATCTCGCGCTCTTGCGACATTGAAAACCAACCCCACTCCAGCTAGCAACACGAAGGCTGGAACGATGACCAAAGACCAGGTGAACGGTCGTCGAGGTCGTACCCCAAGTCCAGGCTGAGAGACCGCGACAGGAGGATCAATCGCCTCTGTGGGCGTCTTCGTTGCTTTCGCTTCGACCGTAGTCTCCACCGGAGCGATGAAGCGGTACCCGATTCGCGGCAAAGTTTCGATGTAGCGCGGCTCAGTGGCGGAATCGCAGAGCGCTTGTCGAAGTTTCTTGATAGAAGTGTTGAGCCCGTGCTCAAAGTCTACGAAGGTGTCGACTGGCCAAATCTTTTGCCGGATTTCCTCGCGGGTCACAACCTCGCCCGCCCGGCTGAGCAGTAGCTCCAGAATGGCGAAAGGTTGGCCGCGGAGTCTGACTCGTGTCCCGTTTTTGGACAACTCCTGAGCGCAGGTCTTTGCCTCAAACGGTCCGAAACGGAAGATCAACGAGGGCGTGTCCATGGCCAGACCCCGCAGTGGGTGCGGGTTTTTTGACCGAGGGATTGTACCATCGCACCGTCTAAACCCGGCACACCAAATATATCTACATTTCTTATCAATTACTTAACCACTCACCTACAACTCACCTCGAATTCACCTCCCGTGCATTGTCAGTACTGGCGCGAATAGGAGAGAGTCGCTGCCGCAACGCAGCGGCATCACAGACCGCAATCGAATTGGAGCCCGAGTTTTGATCTTTGCTCCCCAACTGCTCTGATCCGGTGACATTTTTTCACCGGATCTCACGCTCAAACGAAAGCGCTGGCGAAAGACACCAAAACCTGATTGTGACGGCGAAGGGGAAATCGTGACGTAGGGAGGAGCCGCCTAGATGAAAACCAAGTCCTGCACCAGAATCTTCGTGCTGACGCTTTTGTTCTTCAGCTTTTCAGCGATCGCGCAAGACGCTCCCGGGGCAAAAGCTTCGGGGACGGTGCGACTAAGGCGATCTCCAGTCGCAGCGCACGGCACGCACTCCGAAATTGCAAGACTGCAAATGCGCGTGCTGTGAGAGTGCGTGAAACGAAATCCGCGCTCACGACACTATGCACACGAAAGTATGAGGGCGAGAGGTCGCTTTGCTCGGGCAAAAACAGCGTGACGGTTAAGCAACGCGTCGATTTTCTGGGGATGCCAGATCTCGGGGGAGAAATCTGGCCTCCGGACGCAATACGGCCTCAGGCGCTCCGGTCCTGGGGCCGCTATTCCGATCGCAGCAACCACTTGATCGTCAGATCGTAAATAGAAGGCAGTTCTCAATTCCCAGGCAATGTATTTAGAAAATCAAGAAAAAGAGGAGGCCCTATGTACCGTATCAGCATTTGGGCGTATGCGTTCGTTTTGCTGGCCTGCAGCGTTGTGCCCATGGCCGCGCAGCAACCCGCCGCCGCTTCTGCCACAGTAGCCGTGCCGTCGATTATGAACTTCAACGGTGTGTTGACCGGCGTCAACGGGAAACCATTAACCGGCATTGTCGGCGTGACCTTCTACCTGTATCAAGAATCCCAGGGTGGGGCACCCCTCTGGATGGAAACACAAAACGTGCAGCCCGACAAGTTCGGACATTATTCAGTCGGGCTCGGTTCTACCAGTACCCAGGGACTGCCCGCGAATGTTTTTGCCACGGGCGAAGCCCGTTGGCTGGGGGTGCAAGTTCACGGACAAGACGAACAACCGCGCGTCCTGTTGATGAGCGTTCCTTATGCCCTGAAGGCACTGGACGCCGAGACCATTGGCGGCAAGCCAGCTTCTTCCTTCATGCTGGCTCCTACTTCAAACTCGAAGGCGCCGGTACTGCCTCCGGGAACCATCACTGGGAGCGGTACGGCTGATTTTGTTCCCATATTTACCGGGACCTCGACCATCGGAAATTCCAAAATCTTCCAGACTGTCGGGGGAAACGTTGGCATCGCTACGACGACGCCTGCCGCGAAATTGGATGTCAGAGGCACGGGTGACGTGCGTGACACTGTCACCCTGTTCCCCAAATCCACTCACCCCACATTGTCAGTGCACGGAACTGCATTCGAAGTCAGCAGCACCGGCAAAGTTACCTTCATCTCGGGCCAGACCTTCCCTGGCACGGGCACGGTTACCAGCGTGGCAAGCGGAGCGGGATTGACGGGCGGACCGATTACCCATAGCGGAACCCTGAGCATCGACAGCGGCGGCGTCACTAACGCCATGCTGGCACATTCGTCGTTAACCATAACCGCCAACAGTCCCTTAACCGGCGGCGGATCGGTGTCGTTGGGCGGCAGCACCAGCCTCGGTCTTGAGAAGTGCTCGACGAACCAGATTTTGAAGTTCAATGGCAGCTCATGGACTTGCGTCAACGCTCCGGCCGGCACCATCACCGGAGTCACGGCGGGAACCGACCTCACCGGCGGCGGCTCCAGCGGCAATGTCACGCTGAACCTCGACACCACCAAGGTTCCGCTGCTGGCAGCGGCGAATAGCTTCACTAACACCAACTCCATCAGCGTGAGCAGCGGCGACAACTTGGACCTGTCCAACTCGGGTTTTAACAGCGGTGTCAATGTGTCGATTGGCGACGGATACGGTGTGTATGTCGCGGGCACCGGGCAAGGGTATCACGCCGATGTCGGCGGAGATGGCGGCGCCTTTACCTCCACTGGCGGTGACGGTTCGTACAACCTCGGCGGCGGTGGCGGCGTTTACGCAGAATCCGATTTTGACAACTCGTTCAATGCGGGGGCAACCGCTTTTGAATTCGGAACGACCGAGGAAGACATTGGAGTCTGGGCATTCAGCGACAGCCCGGCCGGGATGGGCCTCTACGGCGAGACGGTGCTGGCGAGTACCACAACACCTCTTTTCAATGGCACATCAGGCGTCTGGGGCGATTCATCGGGCAATGTTGGGGTCAACGGGACCTCCGATTCGAATTATGGGATCGTCGGCGCCACCTCGGACACCCGTGGGTTGGGTTATGCGGGGGGGATCTTTCTGAACTATACCTCCACAGCGGGCGACGCCGTGCTCTATACCTATGCCCCAAACGTCGGAGGCAGATGCGTCATGGATACCAGCGGCAACCTGGCCTGTACCGGATCGAAGTCGGCCGTGGTTCCGGTGGATGGCGGTGCACACAAGGTTGCCCTTTACGCCATCGAGGGTCCGGAAAACTGGTTCGAAGACGCGGGCTCCGCTCATCTCTCGAACGGCGAAGCGGTCGTCAACCTCGAAGGTATATTCGGCCAAACCGTCAATACCGACGTCGAGTATCACGTGTTCCTCACCCCGAACGGGGACTGCAAAGGACTCTACGTCGCGCAGAAATCGCCAACTTCCTTTGTAGTTCGTGAATTGGGCGGCGGCACTTCCAGTATCGATTTTGACTATCGCATTATGGCAAAGCGTAAGGGATACGAGAACATTCGACTGGAAGACAGGACCAAGTTGTTCGCCGGACCTGCTGTCAAACCCGGATTGAAGCCGGTAGCCAAGCCGCCCAACCCGCATGACGTACGCGAGAAGCACGCTGCCATGGCCCGGCGGGTGGCGCAGGTCACGCGCGTGCCGTTGAAGAAAGTCAACTAGAGGCGCAGACTTTTCGGCTGCAGCCGTGTCGGCTAAGAGCAAGGCCAGATCTCGGGGAGAAATCTGGCCTTCCTAGAGGTGATAGGGCCTCGGGCGCTCCAGTCCCGAGGCCATCATTCCGAAATGACGAAAGCACTGGATTCTTAACGTCGTGGAGGCAGAATTTCGGGCGACCGATAATGCTTCCACATGCAGTTCACCGTTCGCCACAACACCAGGCAGTTTCCTGCTCGGTGCACATAAATGATCAGTAGTCCCGGGGCCCCAGTACTAAATCAGCAAGACAAAAAAGGAGGATCTATGTTTCGCATCAGCGTTTGGGTGTGCGTGTGTATTCTGAGTGTCTCTTCTGCGCTGCCAATGGCGGCCCAGACCTGGACCGCTCTAAATAACAAAGCCAGCTTCGGTGCCGGTACAGCTTTGCTGTTGACCGACGGCAGAGTCATGGTGCAGCAGAGCGACGCCGGTGGTTGGTGGACTCTGACCCCTGACAAAACCGGCAGCTACATCAACGGAACCTGGACGGAAGTCGCTACACTGCCCTCCGGCTATGGGCCTCTTTATTATGCTTCCGCTGTATTGCCTGATGGACGGCTCATCATCGAAGGTGGCGAGTACAACTTCGGCAGCCAGATCGACACTAATCTAGGCGCGATTTACGACCCCGTAGCCAACACCTGGACCGCCATAACTCCTCCCTCGGGCTGGAGTAACATCGGCGATGCTCCGAGCGTGATTCTGAACAATGGGACGTTCATGCTGGCCGACCCCTTCAGCACAGCAACCGTCCTGTTCAACCCCTCAACCTTCACCTGGACGCCGGTAGGCTCTGGCAAGATCGATTCGTTTTCCGAAGAGGGAATGACCCTCTTGCCGAATGGCGATGTCTTGGTCGTCGATACCGAGAACGGTACCCACGCCGAGAGATTCAACTCCTCGACCAGCCGGTGGGGCAGTGCCGGTAACACCGGCGTTGTGCTGCCGTCCAACGGTGGCATGGGCATCGTCCCTGAGCTGGGACCGCAAATACTGCGGCCTGACGGTACCGTCCTTGCTAACGGAGCGACCGCGAACACCGCGGTCTACTATCCTGCGGTGAGTAAAGCGGGCACGGGTTACTGGATACCAGGTCCGACCTTTCCGACGGGAGTTATGGCGGATGCTCCAGCAGCCCTACTCATAACCGGTAACGTGCTGGTCGACACCAGCCCATTCTTCGGTTTTCCCTCTACGTTTTTCGAGTTCGACGGCGCCAATTTCAACGCGGTTCCGGCACCCCCGAATGCGGGCAACGATTCCTCCTACTACGGCCGTATGCTGGATCTGCCAAGCGGACAAGTCCTCTTCACCGATGGCTCGACAGGGGTAGAGATATACACTCCGTCGGGGAGCTACAACCCAAGCTGGGCTCCTATCATTACCGGCGTTCCGTCCTCGCTCACGGCCGGGGAAACCTATCAAATCTCTGGCGTCCGATTCAACGGCTGGTCGCAGGGCGCTGCGTACGGGGATGACGCGCAAATGGCCTCGAATTATCCCTTGGTGCGTATCACCAATAGCGGAACCGGCAACGTCGTTTATTGCAAGACGCACGGCCACAGCACGATGGCGGTCGCAACGGGAAACCGTATTGTGTCCACCAATTTTGACGTGCCCAGCGGGATTGGAACCGGCGCCAGCACCATTGTCGTAGTGGCCAACGGTATTCCGTCCTCTGGAGTCTCCGTGACTGTAGCTGCGGATAAGCATTCGAACTAGGTCCAGAACATGAGCCACCAAGAGTGTTGCCCATGTACTGGTTACTCGGCGTAGAAGCCGGCATGTAGTCGGAATTCAAAAGGAGGGTTTATGGTTCGCGTCAGCAATTTGTTGTGGATGTTTGCGCTACTGGTTTGCTGGGCGTTGCCGGGATCGGCGCAACAGCCTGCATCCGGAGCCGCTAATCAGGTCGTGCCGTCGCTGGTGAACTTCAGCGGGGCGTTAACCAATACCAAAGGTAAGGTACCAACGGGTGTCGTGGGATTGACTTTCTCTCTGTACAAAGATGCCGAGGGAGGCTCTCCGCTGTGGCTGGAGACACAGAATGTGCAACCGGATAAGACCGGACACTACTCGGTTCAGCTGGGCGCTGCCAGCAGCAACGGGCTTCCTGCCGAATTGTTCGCTGCGGGCGAAGCACGCTGGCTGGGCGTACAACAGCAGGGGGAAGCTGAACAGCCGCGTGTGCTGCTGCTGAGCGTTCCATATGCCCTTAAGGCTCTGGACGCCGAAACTATCGGCGGCAAACCTGCATCCGCCTTCGCGCTGGCGCCGTCTTCCACCAGTTCAGGGAGCGCCAACAAATTGCCTCCCGGAACTATCACTGGAACTGGGACGCTGGACTTCATCCCCCGGTTTACCGGCGCCTTGACCATCGGGAACTCCAACATCTTCGAGAATGCCGCTGGCAACGTCGGCATCGGGAACGCTGTTCCCGCCGCCAAGCTGGATCTCTCTGGCACCGAAGATGTGCGGGATACTCTGACGTTGTTTCCCAAGTTAGCTCACAACACTCTGTCAGTTCACGGAACCGCGTTCGCCATCAGCAGCACTGGGAAAGTGACCTTCATTGCGGGACAGACCTTCCCCGGCACAGGCACGGTAACCAGCGTGGGCAGCGGGGCAGGACTGACCGGCGGTCCCATCACGTCGTCCGGATCGCTTAGCATCGCTACCGGCGGCGTAACCAACTCCATGCTCGCAAATTCGTCGTTAACGGTGACGGCCAACAGTCCACTAACCGGAGGCGGAGCAGTTTCACTGGGCGGCAGCACGAGTCTTGGCTTGAAGACTTGCGCGGCCAGCCAGATCCTGGAGTTCACGGGTGGCGCCTGGACTTGCGTGAACATTCCGGCAGGCACCGTGACCAGCGTCGGAAGCGGGCTAGGCTTGACCGGTGGACCAATTACGGGGGCCGGCACTCTCGCCATCAACACTTCGGTCGTGCCTCAACTTGCGGCGGCCAACGCTTTCACAAACACCAACACAATCAGTGCGAACAGCACCACCGCCGCCCTTGGCATTTCGAATGCCGGCGGCAGTGGGATTAGCATCGTGGATTCTTTCAGCAATGCCTACGGAGTCTTCGTCTCAGGCTCCGGCTTCGAAGGCGTCACCGTCGATGGCACGATTTACCCTATCGTCGGTTACGGCGGCACCGGATATGTTGCTTCATATGGTGAAAACGTGAATGACGTCAATTTCGATACCGGTATCGAGGGCGTCGAGTACGGCACCACGCAGATCGACCTTGGCGTCGAAGGCTACAGCGCTAGCGTCGAAGGAGTGGGCACCTACGGGCAGACGATCAGCGCGAGCAACGAGGGTGGAACTATTTCGGGATCGGCCGCAATCGGTGCCTGGGGCGACACCAGCGCAGACTGGGGCGTTCTCGGCACCACCGATGAGGGTGATTCCATCGTCGGTTTTAATGCCAGCGAACCTTTCGCTACTGGGTATTTTGAAAATGACGAAATCACGTCCTCGGACGCTCCTGTCCTGGTCACTGTCGGCGGTAGCATCGGCGGCGCTTGCATGTTCGATGTAAGCGGCGACATGTATTGCAGCGGCTCGAAGTCCGCGGTTGTTCCCGTGGACGGCGGCGCCCGAAAAGTCGCTTTGTACGCCGTGGAATCGCCGAAAAACTGGTTCGAGGATTTCGGTTCCGGTCGTCTCGCCAATGGATCGGCCGTTATCGAATTGGAATCCACCTTCGCTCAAACCGTTAACACTCAGAATTATCACGTGTTCATCACTCCCAACGGCGACTGCAAAGGACTCTATGTCAGTCAGAAGACGGCTGGCGGGTTTGAAGTGCGCGAACTGGGCGGTGGAACGTCGAGCATCGACTTCGACTATCGCATCGTCGCCGAGCGTCTCGGCTTCGAGAACATCCGTATGGCGGACAAGACGAAACTGTTCACCAAAGGGTCGATGTTGAAAGCCGGCAAAAAACGCGCCACACCGCTTCGAATGCCCATTCCGCAGAGACCACAGAAGTCTGCGCGTAGCTCGATGGTGCGTTCGGCCTTAGAGCCTGCCAGCGAAGGGACGAAGGCTAGGTAGACTCCGGGCTCTTCTCGAATTGGAGCCACATCTGGAATGAACTGGCCCTTGTACAGAGATCGTCCTGGGCCATTCATTCCAGTGGATGCGACGGTAACGCTTGCCAGCTAAGACCTAGGTCGCTTAGCTGCGACATAAAAAGAAGGACAACATACAAGGAGACTTTATGAAAAAGCTAGTTACGATTGCTGTCACAATTGCAGTATTCATTACTGTGTTCGGAGCCTATCACCACGTGAAGGCACAGTCGTCTGAAAGGCCGGGCAGCCCGCTCACGGGGAACAGACCTGCTTCTCCCCCCGTCGTGCTCGCTAACCATACCTTGCTCGCGACGTATATCGACCAAGGCGACCGGGACGTAACCCTCGCCGCCGGCTTTACAGCGATCGACAGCCCTGTAACGATAAATTGCCAGAGTACCGCCGGGTGCACCATCGGGGCCGAAAGTTGGACTCAGGTCGGCGACCAAAGCAGTTCGGGCAACCAATGGGCGATCTGCACTGAGGTGGACGGCTCCATCGCGGGCATATGCCCCTTCATAGGTGAGCTGCCCACCGATGGTACCTATCAAACTCTTTCCCTCAACAATGCCATAGCTGTATCGGTGGGAACACACACGGTTCAAGCCTTCGTCTACGTTATAGACGCCGGACCGCTTCTTCTCCGATACAACAACACTTACCATCTGTACCGGCCGTAGAGCGTCGACGAATCGGGACACAGAAGCTGTTTGTCAAGTCGATTCACGTACCAGCAGGCGGGGCAGGTGAAACTGCCCCCTTGCGCCTATCCTGCAGCGTATCGCCGAAAACCCGCTGTGCCGTGAAAGCTTTTTGCACAGGGTTCAGGCAGCATTACCGATATCGGCTACTCATGAAATCCGCGATCGCGGCGTAGGCGCTCGCTAACGTTTTTTCATCCGGCAGGAAAACGATACGAAAATGCTTGGTCCCGGGCTTCTGCCCAAAGCCTGAGCCGTGGACGACCATCACGTGCTTCTGCAGAATGAGCTCCTTCACAAACACATCATCGCCTTCGGGAATGTCGATTCGCGGATACGCGTAGAATGCGCCGCGGGGAGAAACGCAACTAACCCGCGGAGTCGAATTGCACCACTGCATGGTTAGATCACGGCGGCTGCGCAGCTTCTTTCGGACTTCGGGCAGGTGATCTTGCGGACCCTCGAGCGCAGGCTTGATGGCATACTGTTCGGGATGATTGGCGCACAAGCGTGAACGAAGCAGCCGCTGAATGCCTTCATCATATTGCTTCACAATCACGGGATCGCCGCTAACAATGCCCCACCCTATGCGCCAACCAGGAGCCAGATAGTTCTTCGACAGCCCGCCAAAAGTGACCACGGGAACGTCCGGCGCCACGGAAGCCAGTGCGATATGCTCATCATCTTCCAGAATCAGCTTGTCATAAATTTCGTCTGCAAAAACCACCAGATTGTGCTCGCCGCGCCAGTTCCGCGATCTGCTCGAGCATGGCCCGAGAGCACACCGAACCCGTAGGGTTGTTAGGATTGATCAGCACAATGCCACGCGTTCGCGCAGTGATCTTTCGCTCGATGTCGTCGAGATCCGGCTGCCAGCCATCTTCCTCGTTGAGGTAGTACGCGTTGAGTCCGATTCCCAAGCTTGGCCAGCACCGCGGAGTAAAGCGGATAATCCGGACAAGGCGTCAGCAGATCGTCTCCCGGATTGAGCAGCGCAGTCAGGCAGAGGTCAACGGTCTCGCTCACCCCAGTCGTGACGAATACGTCTTGCACCGATAGAGATTCCTTTGCGCGCGGCTTCTCCGCGAATCGCATCCAGGGCCGTCTTGATTCCCGACGACGGAGCATAACCGTTCTTGCCATCCCGCATGGCTTTGTACACAGCGTCGATCAGGTGAGGAGGAGTCTGAAAATCAAAGACGTTGGGATCTCCCACGTTAAGCGGCAGAACTTTGTGGCCCTGCTTGATGACTTCATCGGCAATACAAGCCAGATCCCGAATGGCATAGCGAACATTATCAAGGCGAGAAGCAGCAGCAATTTCACGGGTTTGCGTAATGGGCATGGAAAGCTCCAGACTAGCTGGATGCATTTTGACGGGAACGCGGTTCAAAAGCAAACCGCCTCAGTAGGTCGTAGATGTGCGACGTTCAATCGCAGCGATGACAACGTGACGACGCTCGACGACAACCTCGAAAAGAATACGCCAGTTTCCCACACGCCTGCGGAAGCCGGGTAGCCCTTGCAGCTTGCGGATATCGCCCTGAAACGGATTTTGTTGCATTTCTCCCAGCGCAGACTCGATCCGCTTCCGGTCGCCTGCCGGGATGCGTTTAAGTGCTTTTCTTGCTGGCCCGGCGAGGACGACGGTCCATTCCATCGAGGTACCCTTCGAGCGTCACATAGTTGCCGCGCTTGTAAGCGGTCATTCCGCGGCGGTAAGCGCGCGCCTCAGCGGCAGTGGGCAACTCGGAAGGAACCACCCGCGCTGACAGGTAAACTCGCAAGGCTTCGCGCACGAGTTCCGAGCGGGTGCGGTTCTCCGCTTTCCTGGCGCGCTCGACTTGTTTGGCCATGGCAGGGGGAATGAGACAGTAAATGTGATCGTTTCTCTCATTCCGTTGTTACATTGTCATACTTAGTATGAACGCGTCAACCATCCCTTGCCGGTCAGCGACTCTTACCAGCGCGGTTCTCGCCGCTCAGTCCGCTCGATCAATCTGCGCCTTCTGCAGGCGATCGGAATAATCCACGTAGATCGACTTCCACTCGCTATAGAAGTCGATTGCGCCCAGTCCGCCTTCGCGATGGCCATTGCCAGTCTGCTTCACTCCGCCAAATGGCAAATGCACTTCCGCTCCAATCGTCGGCGCATTGATGTAGGTAATTCCGGCATCAAGGTCGCGCATGGCCACGAAGGCTTTGTTCACATCTTTGGTGTAGAGCGCGGAAGATAATCCGTACTCGATGCCGTTCGCGATTTCGATCGCATCTTCGAGGTCGTCGCACGGAATGATCGAAACCACCGGCCCGAAGATTTCCTCTTGCGCGATGCGCATCTTGCGATCGACATCGACGAATACAGTCGGCTCCATGAAATAGCCATTCTGATATTCGCCTTTGTCGAGCCGATTGCCGCCGCACTTCAGGCGAGCGCCTTCAGCCTTGCCGATGTCCACGTAGCTCAGGTCAGTCTTAAGTTGATTCTCGTTGATCGCAGGACCCATCTCGACCGTTTCATCGAGCCATTGCCGACTTTCAGCGCTTTCGCGCGCTCGACGTAGCGCTCGATGAAATCCGCGTAGATGCCCTTCTGCACAATGATTCGGCTGGTCGCGGTGCAGCGCTGGCCAGTAGTTCCAAAGCCTCCCCAGAGGCCGCCTTCGATTGCGAGATCGAGATTAGCGTCGTCGAGCACGATCATGGGATTCTTGCCGCCGAGTTCGAGCGAACAATGCTTGAAACTCTTCGCCGCAGTCGTGCCCACGATGCGTCCCACTGCGCTCGAACCAGTCAAAGAAATCGCCCGCACGTCGGCATGTTCCGTGATCGGCGTGCCGACCTCGGACCCAAAGCCAGTCACGATGTTGACCACGCCCTTGGGCAGGCCAGCATCGTAAAGCACGCGCACCAGATTGAAAGTTGAAAGCGGAGTATCCTGCGCCGGCTTGATCACGCAAGTGTTGCCGCAGACCAGCGCCGGCAAAAGCTTCCACGACGGAATCGCCATCGGAAAGTTCCATGGAGTAATCATTCCACAAACACCGATGGGTTGGCGCACGGCCATAGCGAACTTGTTCGGCAACTCCGAGGGCGTGGTTGGTCCGAACATGCGGCGGCCTTCGCCGGCCATGTAGTAGGCAGTGTCGACTGCTTCCTGCACATCGCCGCGAGTTTCTTTGAGGATCTTGCCCATCTCGCGAGTCATGTCGCGGGAGAAATCTTCCTTGCGCTCGAACAGCATCTCGGCGGCGCGATAAATGATTTCAGCGCGACGAGGAGCGGGAATCAGACGCCACCGGACGAAGGCCTGCTTCGCGGCGGCGATCGCGGCATCAACATCCGCCTTGCCGGATCGCTGAAAGATGCCCACAACATCCCGCGTGTCGGCGGGATTGCGATTTTCGAAAGTCTGTCCGGTCGAAGCCTCGACCCATTCGCCATCGATAAAGTTCTTATAAACTTTGGTCCGGGTAGCCGTGCCGAGAATGGACGGCCCGGTTAAGACATCGGTTGCCATAAAAGCCTCCTAGGATAAATGCTCGGGAAGAATGACTGTATCTATGCTACAGGGCCGGATGAGGCGCGGCAAGCAGCGCGATACACACTAGACCTGAACGCCCAGCAGGCGAGGAGCACCAGTGCTTGCGGAATTTGCCCGGCTCCCGGACGGGCCTGTCCGAGGCTACGTGTCATCGCGAGCATACGCGCTCTCGCTCGGGCAAGTACGTCCACGCTTACTCCACTTCAAAATCTGCCGTGCGAGCCTTGGTCGATTTCCTACCGAATCCAGCGCGCGCAATTCAACGCGATACGAACCAGGAGCAAGCGTAGCCACCGGCAGCTTCAGTCCCATCGGCGCGACCGCGCTTCCGGGTTGATTCGCGGCCCGGGACGCGACGTCCACTTTTTTCTCCCCCGTCTTGCGATCCACCACCATAAGTTCAACTCCGACCTGGGGAGGCTTGGGTCCCATCAACAGCGGCGCGTAGATTTCGACGAAGACGGCTGCATTGTCGGTCTTCTTGAACCGATTGTTGTCCGATGGAACAACTTGAACGCCTTGGACCACCAGCGGTGTCCGGTCGGCCAGCAATTCCGAGTCGAGGCCGGTTGATAGGTCGGAAACTTGATGAAATTGATTGCTGAGCGCAACCGCACTCATGCTGAATTGCTTGCCGTCATAGGGGTCGACCACCAGCGGCACTTGCAGTTTGCCAAAAACCTCATTTCCCGAGTTGAAGACGATCTTGAGGTTGTATTGACCGGAAGCAATCTCGAACTGGTTCTCGTAGTGGAAAGGCTGCTTCTGGAACTCCTCCAATTCTTTCTTGCCGTCAAAATCAAGGTCGACAGTGTCGCTGAAGCGGGCGGCAATCGTGCCATCCGGTTTGTAGGCGATGCCGAGCACGTTGACTGACGAATGTTGCTTCCCCTTCACTTTCTCAAACTTCAGCGCGTTCGACGGAATGCCGACGGCCAGATTCACCCGCGCCGTATTTGGGGAAGTGTAGAAGAACGGAGCCTCCACGGTGCCGGTAACATTTCCGGCCATCTCACCCGAGGCGCGAGTCTCCATTTGTTTCTCAATCGGGTTTCCCGCAAGCAGGTCTTGAGATCGCTGCTTGCAGTATCCGCTGCGGGCGCGGACGATAGTTCCGCCGCGGTCTACTTTCACTTTCAGCGTGTGGCAAGCGCCCTCCGGCGAATCGGGAGGTGTGTAGCTGAGCACATAATATTGCGATTGGTCGTTCGCAATTCTTTGCAGGCCGCCGACCAGATCGTTGGAATTCACGATGACAAACCCGCCCGTTCCCTCGGCCAGTTGATAAAGGAGCTGCTGATTGTCGGCCACGTTCGGAATTTCGGGGACGATCTGCCGAGGTTGATTGTATTGAGGGTTCCCGTAGCCTGGGCTTGCGATAGTCGAAGCTCCGACTGCCAGCGCCGCCGTGAGTTGCTCCTCCAGCTGGTTCCACCCGTTCCGCCGGTGTGGCCGCCACCTCCGGTTCCTCCGCCAGTGCCTCCGCCGACCGTCCCGCCACCTCCGCCGTGGCCGCCGCCACCCCCACCGCCTCCACTGCCGCCGTGCTGCGCAGGATCAAAATAAGCAAGCTTCAGTGGATAGAGTGGATTTTTTCCCGCATAGGTGAGAGTCGCGGAGGTTAACTGCCGGACCCCGGACGCGACGGAATTTGCAAGAGCGACTGAGGCGATGCGATGCTACCAGCGACCAGGCCGCGAACGTCGAAAGGGTAAACAGCGACGTTGTACCGGTTGCAAACGTCGATCACTGCGGTCAGCTCCGACTGACGCTCCGGCGTGAGCGGAAATCCCGAGGTCAAGAACACTAAAGTCTTTCGGCCGGGGACTGTGCCCAGACTCTTCGCCAGACTTCGCAGCGCCAACATCACGCTGTGCGCGCCAAAGTCGGCTTCGGCATTGCCTAAGTAAGGCATGCCAAAAGAAGTCGCGCTGACCGGAGAGCGCCGAGCGACGCTACCTCGACGGGCGCGGCGTTCGGCGAAACCGACTGAGGTTTGCGTCCCGGCAACAACTTGTTTCAGGCGAGTCGCATCTGCGGTGAAGTTCTGGGAAATTTTGATGGTCCCGCCGAAATCAACCACCGCGATTAATCGATTCGGAGCAGCGTTCGCGTCAATGAATTTGGCAGCCGCCTGCCGCGCCTGCATCTGATCGCCCACATCCATGGTCGAGTTGTCGAAGAACAGAACCAGGTAGTGCTTCTGCGCTTTCTCCGGCGCCGCGCTGTCATCTTCCAACGAAAAACTCTTGATCGCCTGTTCCTTGTTGTCTTCCCAAACCTTGAAATCCTTGATGGTGAGATCGCGAATGTAATTGCCCTTCTTGTCGGTCACCACTGTGTCCACAAGGACTATTCGCGTCTCGGCATGGATCGTGGCTGTGTCCCCGGCTGGGGCTTGCGCGGCGGGCTGCTGCGCAAGTGCAATTGCGGCGAAAAGAGCCAGTTGGCAAATACAAGTTTTGCCCGTGATAAGAATCGCCCGACGAAGCTGCATATTCCGACCTCCGTGATTTACGGAATTTCGATAGCGCCGTTCTCGGCGGACATTAACTGTCCATCTCCATCTCGTACCACCAGCCGGACGAGATAGCTGCCCGGCTTCACATCAAAACTTGTCTTCAAAGTGATTCCCGAACCCAGCTTGTTCTCCAGCGTTTCATCCTTCCAGCGCATGGTGAGTGTCTTTTGCGCTCCCTGCATAAAGACCCCATTCTGATTGAAGATGGCGGAGACCACGGTGAGTTCATCTGTGTTCCGGCCATCGACCTTTCGATAGTGAAGATGTTTCGCGTCCACGTGAGCCAGCACCGCGAGTTTCGCCTCAGCGTCGCTGGACTTAAAAAACTGAGTATGCAGCTCCACCGGAAGATCGTGCATTTCTTCCTGGGAAAAGATAGCGTCTTGAATCTCTGCTTTGGCTTCCTCCGCCGGGTCCGCGACGTGCTTCGGAGCGTAATAGCCGCTGCGCGATTGCAGAGTCATGCCCGCCGGCTTTTTTCAGCGAAACTTTCAGCTTGTGATAGCCGCCGTCGAATTTAAGATTCTGAGGCGCGAAACCCAAGGTGTAGAAATATTCCGGTGTGGCCGACACGCGTTTGAATCCTTCATCGAGATCGTTGCTGTTATGAAAGAAAGCCCCGCCCGTGGCGTTCGCCAGGTCTGACAAGACGTCGCCTTCGGCCTGGGCGCCAGCAGTCTGGTACTGAAGCTCCACTGGCTGCCGCGAAGCTGGGTTTATGGGTCCGATCCCGGCTAATATCGCCCCCGGGCAGCATAGCGTAAAGGCCACGCGCATCCAGGCAGCTGATCATCACGTCGGAATGCAAAGCCCGGTCGACAACATCCATGTAGTCGCTCAGCATGTCGCCCTCAGGAGTCAGGAATCCTGGCGACACAACCACGATGCTGCGTTGCCCCGGCATCACGGAAATCCGCCGCACCACATCCTTCAGCAGTCAGCGCGAAAGGCGGCTTTCCTGGCCTCCCATCGCCAGTGTCGTGACGCCTCCGCCCGCACTGACGCTCCGCTGTCTGTGCCGCCGCCTGCGCTCCTGCTGCTGCCGACGACACTGGAAGAGCGAGACACGCCTGCGCATCCTGCATGCAGTTTGTTCTGCCTGGGGGTCATTTTATTCTGGATCAAGTCCGCCATGTAGTAGCTGATGTCCGGACACTCCGTGGTTCCGGTTTGAGCGATGGGCCGCGGCTGCAGACGAAGCAGGGCGTCGTGCAATTTCGCCCGATCATCCGTGAAGTCGAGACGTAGTTTGCCCGGAGGTCGAGAAAATTGCCGACGCGGTCCGTGGGCCGCAAAGTCGCGAGATGGCGCTCAGCGGCCATTCGCGTCTGACCAGATCGCCAAACTTTAAATGGATGTCGTCAAACACCAAGGCGATATACCGCTCGGGCACCGAGGGCTGTTGTTCTCCCGGATTCGCGTCCGAAGTCAGCCGTTCTTTGGCAGCCTGAGCTCCCGGTTGTTCTACCGAAAAATGGGAGATGATTTGCGGCTTGCGATTGTCAAAAAGCTCAAAGTCTTCCTTCTGAAGATTCCCAACGGCATTGCCTTTCGACATCGCGCACGACCACGCGTACCGTCACCAGCTTTACATTGACCTTGAATGTCGTCGCTTCTTCGTGAGCAGTAATTTCCGCTGCTGTCTGATCGGGATGAGACTGATCGGGATGAGACTCGGCTGTGGGAGCAGTGGGATTGGCGGGAGCGGTTTGGTGCTGGCGCTGGCGGCGCGGGTTCCGATTGAGCGCTGGCCGCGACAGTGAAGAATACAAGCCAGAGCAGGACAACGCAGAGAGGACGCGCAAACGCGGCGAGCAGCCGTTTCAACTGTGAGTTCGTCCGCGAAGTATCGGCGTTCGAACTGTTCGTCATACGAATCCAGAGAATGTCGCCGGAAAGCTGCGACCTTGCTTCCTAGACTACTTCAACACTTCCGCTGGCAGCGCATTTCGCCGATCGCGGTAAATGTTAGTCCGTTCCCTGAGAAAGCGCCACAGCCAACTCACCGCGCAATTCACGGTCGCGGCTTAGAACATTGAATCACCCGAGCGCATAACGGATCCCTCAGAGTGCTATACTTCCGCTCCGGAACCAATGTTGATGCGGCTTAACCAAGGAGCCACCAAAGCGGAATGAACTATACAAATGTTAAGTGTGCTGCCAAGCAAGCTATCGCCTTCCTTTTTGTTCTCTCGATTGCGGCCTCGGCCCAGGATGTCCCTCCCAACATTTTGCAGGCAATGCAATGGCGCCTGATTGGTCCGCATCGAGGAGGCCGGATTACGTCCGTCTCGGGAGTGCCCAGCCAGCCATCCGTCTATTACATTGGAACTCCGGGCGGCGGCGTCTGGAAAACGGAGAACGGTGGCCGCGTCTGGAAACCGATCTTCGATCAGGTGCGTGTAGGCTCGATCGGCGCAGTTGCGGTGGCGCCGTCGGATGCCAGGATTATCTACGTTGGAACCGGCGAGCAAACCCAGGGCGACGGAGTATACAAGTCGACCGACGCCGGCGTGACCTGGACCAATATCGGCCTCCGCGAAACCCACATCATTACCGGCATCATTGTTGATCCGCGAAATCCCGACGTGGTTCTGGTCTCGGCGGCTGGAGATCATTGGTCCGGCGCCGAGCGCGGAATCTATAAGACTACCGACGGCGGTAAGAACTGGCAGAAGGTGTTGTACAAAGATCCGGAAACTGGCGTTCCCGACATCGACGGCCGATCCGGATAATCCCAGCATTCTCTATGCATCGCAGTGGACTCGTCCCGACGATCCATTTAGTTCGGACGAGCCGGAGAAGAAGAAGGAGCAGGACGGCGTGATTTATAAATCCGTCGACCAGGGCTCCACGTGGAATGCGGTAGCGGGCAAAGGCCTGCCGACTGAGCCCATGGGGCGCATCGGCGTGGCCGTCGCACCGGGAACGAATGGCATGAGAGTTTATGCCATCGTCACTCAGGGATTGTTCCGGTCAGAAGACGGCGGCGCCAGTTGGCAGCGCAGTTCGACCGATCCGCGCGTTGTGGGAAGCAGCTACTTCAGCCGCGTATTTGTCGATCCCAAGAATGCGGACTTCGTCTATGTCGCACAGACTTCTATGTATCGTTCGAAGGACGGCGGCCGGACCTTCGAAGCTTGGGCGGGCGCACCCAGTGGAGATGACTATCACGTCCTCTGGATCAATCCTGCGAACACGCAGCACATGGTTATCGGAGTCGACCAGGGCGCGGCCACTAGCGTGGACGGCGGCGATACCTGGAGTTCGTGGTACAACCAGGCGACCGGGCAGTTTTATCACGTGAGCACCGACCAGCATTTTCCTTATTACGTTTACGGCGCCCAGCAGGACAGCGGCACGGCCGCCGTCCCCAGCCGCAGCGATTACGGCGAGATCACTTATCGCGACTGGGCTCCGACTGGAGGATTCGAGTTCTGCTACATCACTCCCGATCCCGCCAATCCGAATTACGTTTACGCCGGAGGCTGGTACGGCACCGTGCTCCGCTACGATAAGACGACCGGGCAGATCGTGCATCTGCTGGTGCGGAATTCGCGATACCGCACATCGAATATGGTGCCCATAGCATTCGCGCCGCAGGATCCGCACACGCTTTACGCCGCCGCCCAATATGTGTTGAAGAGCAACGACGCAGGCTTCAGTTGGCAGGAAGTCAGTCCTGACCTCACGCAGAAAGCCGAGCCCGAGAAGAAGAAACCCGATCCGCGAAGAACTGTGATCGACCACCATCGCGCTTTCGACGGTGAAGGCTGGAGTGATCTGGGCGGGCACTGGCAATGGACTGGTTCAAGTCACAAAGGATGGCAAGACCTGGCAGAACGTGACCATTCCCGGCTTGCATGAGAAATCCAGCATCATTGCGATTGAAGCGTCTCGCCACGACGCGGCGATCGCGTACGTTGTTGTCAGCGGATTCCGCGATCTGCGTCCTCTCGTCTATCGCACGCGAGATTACGGACAGAGCTGGCAACTGATCAATACCGGTTTGCCTGAGACTGGAAGCGCGCGAGTGGTTCGCGAAGATCCTGTGCGCAAGGGATTGCTCTACGCCGGCACTTGGAACGGCATTTATTTTTCGCTGGACGATGGCGATCACTGGCAAACCCTGCAACTGAATCTACCGACCACAATGGTGACTGACCTGGACGTTCACGACACCGATCTGGTGGCATCGACCTTTGGGCGCTCGCTGTGGATTCTCGATGACATCACGCCGCTGCGCCAGTTCGACGCCAAATGGCCGCGGTCGGATGCGCATCTGCTCACTCCGCGCAGCGTCGTGCGCGTGCGCTGGGATATGTATCAGGACACTCCGCTGCCGCCGGAAACTCCGGCTGGAGACAATCCGCCTGACGGCGCGACCATTTACTACTTCCTCAAATCCGCGCCTGCGGGAGACATCAAGCTTTCGATTTATGACTCGCACAACAATTTAGTGCGTGAGTTCAGCAACGTGCCTGCGCCGTACGACAAAGCGCCGGCCAACGCTCCCGAGTACTGGTTTGCGCCCCAGCCGGCGCTGACCAAAACCGCCGGGCTCAACCGCTTCACCTGGGATCTTCGTTATCCCGCGATGAAGACGTTGCGCTACAGCTACTACGGCAATCAACTGGATTACATCGAGTACACGGGCTCCGATCATGCTATTCCCGGTGACTTTCCTCGTGACCTGCAGCCGGGGGCGTTCGTGGTGCCGGGCGAGTATTCGCTGGTCCTCGGAAGTGAACGGCAAGAGCTATCGCCAGTCACTAACCGTGACTCTCGATCCGCGAGTGCAGGCGTCACAGGCGGATCTGGTGCGGCAGTTCGAAGTTGAATCAACGTCTCGGCTCAAATGACGGCCACTTACGATGGAGACGTTCAGGCGCGAGCGTTGCGGGCGGCCATTGCCGACCGGCAAAAATCTATCGGCACCGACGCTACCAAGAAAGATGTGGCCGACGCACTCAAAGCGTTGGATGATCGGGTTGCCGACGTCGACGACGGCAAACCTGAGGATCTCGGACTCGGTCCGTTGAATCGTGAACTGGCGCGCCTCGCTTTCATGATTGAGAGCGGGGACGCGCGCCCTGCAGGTCTGCTCGAAGCCAGCGTGGAGCAGTACTGTCAGGAGCTGGGCAAACGTTTGGCGCAGTGGCGCGACATTAATCAGCAGAAGATTGCGCCGGTGAATGCTCTGCTGCAGAAGCAGGGCCTGTCGCCACTTCCGGTCGCGGCTAACATTCCGGCGACGCCGAAGTGCGAAAAATAGCGGACTGCCGAGAATTATTTGGCTGAATAGGGCGGCCCATCTTTCCTTGCTTTTGGAAGGATGGGCCATGCTTGTTAGCGTCCTCGCTTCCGCGGCCTGTTCCGCACTCAAGTTTTACAATCTTCTGACAAATATGTGACATAACCTGGGGGCCGCACAGGTTAGGGTTACGAAGCAGGGCAGTCGTCGCATTTCCGTAACCTTATCCCATGGAGAATGAAATGCAGAACATAAGCGACAAATCGTCCGTATTGTGCTCTAAAACCGCCTTAATCGCGGCTAAGTACGCCTTTTTCTGTTTAATCCTGGCCCTGTTCTCGACTGTCGCTGTATTCGGACAAACTGATGAGTCTGAACCCAATTCAGTTCCCGGCGCCGGCAAACTTCTGGTTCATAGCAAGTTCGGCGGGCAGATCTTTGGATTCGATATCGATCAAAACGGCACCGAAGGCTTGCTCAGCGAGGCCCAGACGCTGTCCAACGGCAATGTTCTCGCGGCCGTGGAAACGTTTGATCAGAAGACCGGCAAAATTCTGAAAGTCGTGACCAAAACAGAGACTCAAGATGACTTCGTCACGCTGGGGATTGTGGGCACGAGTGTCGGGCTCATCCTGCACGAACACGAAGTCAGCTTTCTTCACGTCAAGCGCACGTTCCACACTTTGAATCCGCTCGATTCAAATCAATTCACCGGGCTCTGGACTCCGCCCATCGGATCTGGACACCTCATCATGCCAACCGGAGTCAGCCGCAGCCAGGGCGTTCCGAACGTTGCCGTATTCGCCTATGACAACAGCGGGCAATTCATCCCTTACGTATTCAGCTCGAATGTTGGGGCCAATACGTTTGGTCCAGTAGTCAAGATCACGGACTCGAATAATTTTGGCAGCGTGCCTCCACCGACTGCGTACGACAGCAAAACGAATCAGGCCGTGATGGGCGGTGGCAATGGATGCTTTGGCTGCCGTCCCGTTATTGGTGTGGTGGATCTCGGCAAAGCCGCGTTCACCGAGTTCACCGGCATTGGTTTTGGCTTCGTCAACGGCATCGCCATTGACGGAGCCGACGGCATTGTCTGCACTGACACCGAAGATGACGCCAGCGTGGAATTTTACGATCTTAAGAAAGAGACCGGATTCACCGTGGTATTGCCAAATTCAGGCGAGGCACAACAGTTCAGCGGGGCCGATGTCGAATTCGATTCCATCCACAAGCTGTTTCTGATCGCGCAGCCGGTTTCGAGTTCGACGTCGAGCGGCAGCACGATCTACGTTTACGACACCAAGGGCAACCTCAAAGAAACTCTCAACGGATTCGATTTCAGCAATACGTTTAACATCGTCCCGGCGCACATCGCGTTGCACCCGAGCCAGCGCAGCGGATTCGTCGATGGCCCGGACCAGGGCGTGACCGAGATTCAGTCGTTCACCTACTAGAGCGCGCCTAGAGTTCTAGAGACGAACTGCACACATTCTGGTGCAGGATCTGCCTCAAAAAAAACTCTCGTTTTTGCCTAAAATCTAGAAAGCAAAGGACCGGAATTTTTCTTGCCTCCTAGATCTATGGTTCTAAAGGTAGTTAGAGGCAAAATCTTGGAAACATTGGAGTTACGCCGGTTCTCGGCCGCCTGCGATTGCGTTTCTGATGCTGCGCGTAGGAGCTGGCGCAGGCTCGAAGTGCTTCGCTTTCATCAGGATGGGTCTTGGCTGGCCCAGATTCGAGCCGCGCAGAAGGCCTGCGGCCCACAAAAAAAACTCTCGTTTCCGCCCAAAATATAGAAAACAAAGGACCGGAAATTTTTCTGCCTCCTAGATCTATGGTTCTAAAGATAGTTAGAGGCAAAATCTTGGAAACATTGGAGTTAGCGTCGTTACCGGTGGCGCGCGGTTCCGTTTTGGCACCGCGCGCGGAGGTGCCTTGGTCGGACTCAGCGGGTGAGCGGTCCAGGAGGCGCGTCCGCTGTCAGGTTGTCAAAGATCGATGATTATCTTGCAGATAAGTTCTGCGTTCCTATGTTATCCGATTGATGGGTGGGATTCAAGGGGAAAGTAGGCGGATCGCAGGCCTGATTCCCAATTTGGGAATCTTCGAGGGAAGGCCGCGCCAAAGCCCCAGCCTTCGCAAAGTGCGCGATAGGCTGGGCCACCCGCCACGATTTCTTAGCTATGATACGGGTCGGGACGAAAATCGGGCTGATAGTGAATCATCAGATTGCTGAAAGATGTCACGTCAGAGTCAATCAGACCGACCACCCAGCTTTTTTGCTTCTCACTTAATTGTGGAGGCAGTTTCTCGACCGAAGTCCTGTGATCGAGAAGCTGTTGCCCCGCCGGGGTGGCGCTCAGTCCCAGTTCTGAACTGTGGTGGTAAGCCTGTCTCAGACCGTGTGCTATTTTGTCTTGGCGTCCACGATCCACCATTTGGCTGGCCCATTGCAGATCGCTCGCTAACCAGAATAGGTTTGCGACTCGATCCAATCTGGCGCCGTCGGATTTCGAACGAATCGCTGGCTTCGATTTTCGCAGCGTATTGGAGAAGAGCCCGATGACGATCCCGACGATCAACGCCAAAAAAGCATAGACTACATTCTGGTGCCCGATCGTCCACTGCCTAAGCGGTGGCCAGACCGAGACCGCAATTGAACCCAGTATAAGTACGGTGACGCCTGCGACAACCTTAGTCGAGACTTCTTTCAACCAATCTTTCCAATTCACAGTTCCCCTCCCCATTGAGCTGGCTGGTCCAACTTTGCGGGTCTTGCAGAGGTGGGAGTCATGCACCCTGTGTCCCGGTTTTCCACCCGTGACGGCGGACCTCATCGTTCCCATCTTTACAAGAACGTAAAGGCGGGCCAGCCTCCGTGAGCGAACTGCTATTCTAGCAATTCGTCTGTGGAGGAACTTGATGCCTGGTGGCCGCTTACGATCCTTTCGCCTTGGTGATCGCGCCGAGCTTCTCGTGGGACACCTTCTAGCTGGTGTTGCCTTCACCACTCCAGTGCCGCGACAGGAGGACATCGGCGTGGATTTCATGTGTAGCTTGATCATGAGTGACGACGAGAACGCCGGCTTTCTCAGGGCTGGCCCCATCTTTTTCGTTCAATCGAAGAGCTCGACAGAGGACTGGGTCTTTAAAGAGCCTCACGAGTTGGAGTGGATCAAGCATCAAGAGAATCCGATCCTGCTCTGCGTTGCTGACCGGGAGGCGGGAGCGATGGACGTGTACTCGACTTGGAATCTGCTTTGCGGCGTGCTAAACGGGTGGAAGGGGCAGAAGTCCGCAAACTGCATTCGTCTCCGCCCCGGCAAAAGCAGCAGTCAGTGGCCTGGAGTTGAGGATCGGGAGGACGGGTCGCAGGACATCTTCCTTGGCAAGCCCATCATCCGGATCACTCATGATGAGATATTTGACGAGGAAAGCACCAAGCGGGTCTCGAACGTGATCGGTCAATGGATATCAATCGACCGCGAGAACATCGTCAATCGTCAGGCTGGACTGTATTGGGTAGTCGGGCCTCTGTCGTACGAGACGGGCAAACCCCTCGCAGGACCGCACGGTGGCATTCTCTACTCGAACCCTAACAATCTGGGGAAATGCCACGTAAATTTAGGCCGCTCTGCTGGGGCACTGTGGCGAGTCCTCCAGTCGCTGCCCGAGCAGATTGCGCAAGAGCCGTGGAAGACGGGCGTCCCACGCCTAAAAGAATTGTTGCGGTGGCTGGTCCAGGTTGATCCGAACCTTGGGCTTTTTACTGGGAATTTGGACAAATAATCCGGGGACTGACGGGGCGTTCCCCAATTTTCTGAAACCAGGAGAACCATTTGAGCAAGAAACTAGAAACGTCCCTCCCGTCCCCGCATCTATCTCCCGCATTCACCGTCATGTCCCGGTTCACTGCGGGAGTAACGGGGAGTTTAAGAAAAGCGGTTGTCAGTTTCCGGTTCTCGGTTCTCGGTTTGTTTTCAGATGAGGGTTGGGGCACCCTCGCGTACTTGGAATCCATCGCAGTCACGGCGCTCTCGGGTATTTTCGAGATTGCTGTGGCTCGCGCGAAACAGCAGGTCCCTCCGCTCCGCTTCGCATCCCCTCTGGGGATGAGAAGCTCCAGTCGGGATGACAATCTGTCGTGAGAGCAAATCTTTCGCCCCCGCAGGGGCTGGTTCGGTTCCTGTTTTTACCCACGGCTTGCGTGGTTGCGGAAAAAGTCGTTGAGGCGAAAAAGGGCTCGCCTCAGGCGCTGAAGCGGCAAGACACTTTCAGCGACTTAGCGGCCCGACTGAAGTCGGGCCCTTCCCAAGGCCTGCTTGAATCATAGTTTTTCCGCAGCGGCTTGCGCCGCGGGTGGCCCGGCCTATCGCGTTCTTTGCGAAGGCTGGGGGTTGTTCGGCCGTCACAGCCAAGATGCAAGAGTCCGCTCTAATCTAGCTTCATGCCTTGGGGCCTAACGCGATATCAAGAAACCCGTCAGCTGCATTTCATCACCTTCACCTGCTATCATCGCGCTCCTCTGTTGGACACAGAGAAAGCACGCTCAGCGTTCGTCTATGCGCTCGAAACAGTGCGTCGATGGTATGGCTTCTATGTGGTCGGCTATGTCGTTATGCCCGACCACGTGCATTTGCTGATGAGCGAACCGGAGCGCCGTACGCTTGCCTTGTCGCTACAGATGGTGAAGCAGATGGTTTCGCGGACTGCGCACCGGTAAAAGAAGAGCGTTCTGGCAGGCACGATACTACGATTTCAATGTGTGGAGCGAGAGCAAGCGCGTGGAGAAGCTGCGATATATGCATCGTAATCCGGTGACACGGGGGCTGGTGGCGTCGCCGGAGGATTGGGCCTGGAGCAGCTTCCGGCATTATGTAACGGGCGAGGATGGGGTGGTGGAGATCGAATCGCAGTGGACGGCACGGAGGCGGGAACAAGTTGGAGTCGATCCGGTTGCTCGGCTTCGCGGCTCGGGCTAAGAGCCCCAGCCTTCGCAAAGGGCGCGATAGGCTGGGCCACCCGTCGGTTCTCAGTTTTTTTCGCGAGGGCGCTGGGCCTCGTGGCGAAACCCAGGTCTCGAAAACCCTGAGACCTGGGGCCCGCAGGTCCCTCCACTCTGCTTCCCATCCCCTTCGGGGATGAGAAGCTTCGGTCGGGATCACAATCTGTAGCGGGTTTGTTGCCTGTCTCTGACGCAAGAACAGGCGCAGCGAAGATGGCACCAACGTAATGTCCCAATTTGATTACCCTGTTTTGCCCTCTTAGGCCTTGTGATAGTCTCGAAAGTACCCCATATTCTCTGGAGTTTGGCTGGGTTTCTCTGTGTCTTCGGTGTCTTCAAACAGCAAACCGGGAATCCACATCGCGTGGAAGACGGTCACGTATCGCAGCGTGGCGCTGCTGGTGCTGGCGGTCTTGCTGGTATTTTTGTTGGCATGCGCTTTGCCTTTCCGCAATTCACCGAGAGCGGCATCAGGGCGGCGGACAGCCTGGGAACCAAGATGCTGGAAGTGGTGGCCGGGGCCGCGGGGAATCCTGCGAAGTCGGGCGGCGCCGGAGCTCAGCAGGCGCACTTCACGGCGCTCGACGGCACGGTGCGGGTGAAGAAGGCGAGCAGCAACAGTTGGGGAACGGCCGACTACAGTATTCCGCTGGAAAAAGGCGATGTCGTGCAGACCAGTTCGGAAGGCATGGCCAAGATCGTTTTCAATGATGGCACGAACTACACCATCAAACAGGATTCGCTGATCGTGATCGAGGAAAACTCGACTAACGATCAGCAGCAGACTAATGTTTCAGTCGCGGTGAGCACGGGTACGGTGGATCTGGCGACGGCCACGTATGTGCAGGGTTCGAAGTCGCAGGTGGTGGTAGCGGGCGCCACGGCGTCTCTGGCGCCGGATAGCGCGGCCATGGTGCGCAACGATCCCAAGGACGATCAGCATGAAATCCTCGTCAAGAAGGGAACTGGCGACATCACGCGTAATGGCCAGACGGTGCGCTTGGCGGACTGGGAGAAAGTCAGCTTTCAGGCTGAGCTGCGCCGCGCATGGATAAGTTGAAGGAGATTGGGCCTCCGACGCCGATTTCTCCCGCGAACATGATGCCCATGTTCGTGACGAACGATCCCAAGCCGATTGAATTTTCGTGGACTCCGATGGCGAATGCCAAAGGTTACCGGTTGCGCATTTCGCGAAACCCGTACTTTTCTTCTACGATTGTTGATCGCAAGGTGAATACTGCGGATGTTCTGGTTTCGGGCCTCGAGCAAGGGGCTTATTACTGGCTGGTGCAATCGCAGGATGCTGCGGGCAAGGAATCGGTGGAGAGCGAAAAAAACCGGTTTACGATTATTCCGAAGGGGAATGATACGGCGGCGATCAATTTGGATTTGGATCCCATGATTCAGCATGGTCACGTGATCGAGTTGACCGGGAAGACCGAGGTAGGCGCGCGCGTGATGGTGAATGGGCGCGAGGTGCCGGTGGTCGGAACCGACGGCGCATTCCACTACTTCACACCGCCTTTAGCGACCGGCGAGAGTACGATCACGATCACGGCGCAGAATGCCAAGGGCGGAGTCAACACGCTGCAGAAGAAAGTAGTGATTCAGTGAGCGGGGTTTGGCTTGAGGGCTGGCTGCTGCAAGTCAGTTACTTTGGTTTGATGAAAGTGACGGCAATCGCTCGTAGAATTAAGGATAGAGATTAGATTCCAGAATAACCGGACAAAAACCGGAATAAGACCTACTCCACAGAGAGAGAAAGTTTCGCATGTCATCGAACAACGGCTTTCATTCGAGCGCATCACGCTGGCACAATCTGCGGTCGCTGTTCAGCGTCTTTTCGAGCGACCTCGCTATCGATCTGGGCACGGCGAACACGCTGGTGTACGCGCGCGGCAAGGGCATCGTAGTGAACGAGCCGTCGATCGTGGCCATCAACAAGAACACGGGCGAAGTGGAAGCCGTGGGAAAAGAAGCCAAAGAGATGCTGGGCCGCACGCCCGGCAACATCGTGGCCATCAAGCCCATGAAAGATGGCGTCATCGCTGACTTCAAAGTCACGGAAAAGATGTTGAACTATTTTATTCAGAAGGCGCATAACCGGAAGATGCTGGTGCATCCGCGCATCGTGATTGGCGTGCCTTCGGAAATCACGCAGGTAGAGAAGCGCGCGGTCATGGACTCGGCTTATCGGGCCAAGGCGAGCGAAGTGCATCTGGTGGAGCAGGCCATGGTGGCGGCGATCGGCGCCGGGCTGCCCATCACCGAGCCTAGCGGCAACATGGTTGTCGATATTGGCGGCGGCACTACCGACATCGCCGTCATTTCTCTTAGCGGCATCGTCTATTCGCGTTCGGTGCGCATGGCCGGCAATCAGATGGACGAAGCCATCATGAATTATCTGAAGCGGAAATATAATCTGCTGATTGGCGAGCGCACCGGAGAGCAGATCAAGATCGAGATTGGTTCCGCGTATCCGCTGGACAAGCCGCTCACCATGGAGATCAAAGGGCGGAACTTGATCGAGGGCGTTCCCAAGACCATTACCGTGGATGACAGTGAAGTGCGGGAAGCGTTGAGCGAGTGCGTATCGACAATCATGAATGCGATTCGCGTCGCTCTTGAGCGCACGCCGCCCGAGCTTTCTGCCGACATCAGCGATCGCGGGATCGTGCTTACCGGCGGAGGCGCTCTGCTCAAGAATCTGGACAAGCGCATCCGCGAAGAAACCGGGCTTCCGGTTTCGATCGCCGACGATCCGTTGTGCAGCGTGGTGCTGGGCACGGGCAAGATGCTGAGCGACTTCAAACTCTTGCGCAAGATTTCGATCGAGTAGCCGCCGTCGTTCGTCTTTGGTCGTCCGTCGGTCGCCGATCGCTACTCTACCTAACCTCGACACAACCTCTGGCCAACGACGAAGGACCCACGACGAACGACGTGGTTTAAGTCATGGAAAACCTCATCAGCCGTTACCGCAATGTCACCATCCTGGTGGTCGTATTGTTTGCCCAGGTGCTGGGGCTGGCGGTGCAGGTCCGGCGCTCTACCCAGGATGAATCAACCCGCCTGATTCGCGTCTGGGCGGTGGATGCGGTCACTCCTTTCGAAAAGGGCATCGTCTGGTTTCAGAGCAGTGTCAGCAATCTCTGGCATAACTATTTCTATTTGCGCGGCGTGCGCCAGGAGAATCGCGATCTCAAGCTGCAGATCGAGCGCCTGCGCATCGAGCAGGTTCGGCTGAACCAGGATGCGGAGCAGGCTCGCCGCTTGCAATCGCTGCTCGGCTTCAAGGAACAATTCATTTCGAAGACCATGGCCGCGCAGGTTATCGGATCGAGCGGCAGCGAGCAGTCGCGATCGATTTACATCGACAAAGGCTCGCGCGACGGGATCAAGCAGGATATGGCGGTCATCACGGCCGATGGCGTTGTTGGCAAGGTGCTGCGGGTCTTCCGAAGCACTTCGCAGGTATTGCTGGTCAATGATCAGACCAGTGGAGTGGGAGCGATTCTGGAGAAATCGCGGCTGCAAGGCGTTCTGCGCGGGACTGCGCTTGGCGAGGTGGTGCTCGAAAAAGTGATGTCGGATGAAACGGTGCAGCCGGGTGAAAGAGTCGTGACCAGCGGGGGCGATCAGATTTTTCCCAAAGGCTTGCCCGTGGGTACGGTGACCAAGGTTTCGCCAGGGCCGGAGCTGTTTCTGAATATCCGGGTGAAGCCTGCGGCTCGATTTGAGCCGTCTCGAAGAGGTGCTGGTGATCACGCAGCAGGAAGAGAAGGAGCCAGCCTTGGCCGAAGGAGCATCGCCAATGCGAGCAGCGGATATTCTTGCACAGCGTTTACCTTCGGTTCCCGACCGGCCTCCGGATGATCCGAGCAAACCGCCGCCCCCGACTAGCGGATTGAAGATTTTCACCGCGCCCACGGCTCAGGGGACATCGGCTGCGGCAGAGCCCCCAAGCCGAGCGGAGCGAGTGCGGCTAGCTCATGCGCAGTCAAGTCCAGGCCAGAACTCTGCCGCGACAACTTTGAAACCGCGTGGGGATTCTGCGGGCAGCGCGAATGGTTCCGGCAAGCGCTTCTCCCGCGACTAAGCCGAGCGACAACTCGTCCGCTGGTGAAGCCGGCAACGCCACGAAAGCCCCCGGCAGTGAAAGCGCCGGACAACGGCGCGAATGCGGGATCGGACGGCCAGTCTCAGCCCGCAGTCTGTTACGCCTGATTCCCAAGCCAAGCAACCGGCGGCCGAGCCAACTCCGCCGCAGGAACAGCCTCAATAGCGTGCCGATCACTTACACATCGAATGAGCAAGTCGAGGTTTACCGGTTCAGTCTGCCGGTCGCCATTCTGATTCCGCTGATTGCGGTCTTTCTGCAGGCATTCGTGCCTCTGCGATTTCAATTCTTTTCCATCTTTGATTTACCGCTACTGGTGGTGATTTTCTTTGCCGTGGCGCGGCGCAGTCCGGTCGCGGGATTGCTGACCGGTGCTGCCATCGGACTTGTTACAGGATTCGCTTACCGGGCATCCTTTGGGCTTATACGGGATCGCGAAAACCGTCGTGGGATATGGCGCGTCATCGCTCGGGGTCAAGCTGGACGTGGAAAACGCCGGATCGAGGTTTCTGGTTGATTCTGTTTTTCTACGTAGTGCATGAGATCGTGTACTTCACGATTGCACGCGGGTTGGTTGGACTCAGCTCTGCAATGGAGTTGGCCTCGCGAGCTAGGATCGGCGCTAGCCAACGCCGCACTCGCGGTCGTCCTGTTCGCGTTACTGGATCGATTCAAGCAGAGAACTTAAGTGCTGGCTTCAGGCTTCGGGCTTCAGGTCGCGACTTTTGAAATTTCCCCAGCCGTCTATGCCCTTCCGTTACCCGAAACTGCAACGCAATCTTGGCTTCGGCGGATTACAATGAACTTATCTTCCCGAAAGGACTAAGTCAGCGTGGAATCAGTTCGGCGGCGTGCTCCCCAAGCCCGACGCCTAAAGCCTGAAGCCTGACACCCTGATGTTCGGCCGCGACGAAAAAGTATCGCAGGTCCGCCTCACCGCGGTGCAGTACATTGTCCTGGGCATTTTCATGATCCTGGCCTACGGATTATGGCGTCTGCAGGTGGTGCAGAGCGACATGTACGCCTCGCTGGCGGAAAAGAATCGCGTTCGCAACGTACCAATCCTTGCGCCTCGCGGCAAGATTCTGGATCGCGAAGGGCGCATCATCGTGGATAATTATCCTTCATTTACCGCGCTGTTGTTGCGCGATTCCTCGCGTGATCTCAGCGCAGACGCGGATCTCATTTCGCAAGGTCTGCACCTCGATCCGAAAGAAGTCAAAGACCGCATCCGGCACTTCGCTTCAATGCCGCAATATCAGCCGATTTTTTTGAAAGACGATATCACGCCCGATGAACTTGCCTTCGTCGAGTCGCACCGTAACGAATTACCTGAGCTTGATACGATCGTGGCGCACCGGCGGCTTTATCCGCGCAACGGATTCATGGCCCACCTTATCGGCTACGTCGGCGAAGTCAGCGAGGAGATGCTGAACCAGCCGCGCTGGGAGTTCTACAATCCCGGCGACGTCGTCGGGAAATCGGGAGTAGAGCTGCAATACAACCAGATTCTGATGGGAAAGAACGGCTCGCGGCGAGCGGTCGTGAATAGCCGCGGGCGAGAAGTCGGACGGCTCGATGAAACTCCTGCGGAACCTGGAAAACAACTCAAGCTTACCGTAGATCTTGATCTGCAAATCGCCGCCGAAGAGGCTTTGGGCGACAAGAACGGTGCGATCGTCGCCATGGATCCGCGCAACGGAGAAATCTTGGCCATGGTGAGCCGGCCGACCTTTGATCCCAATGATTTTGCGGTGCGTGTGTCGCGCGATCAGTGGAGCAAGCTGGTCAACGATGATGAACATCCACTTGCTGAACAAAGCTATCCAGGCTCAGCTCGCGCCCGGTTCGACTTTCAAAATCATTATGGCGACGGCTGGAATGCAGGAAGGCATCGCGCAAGATATGCACGTGATCTGCAACGGCGGTGCAACGTTCTACGGACGTTATTTCAAATGCTGGGTGACTGCCGAGCATCGCACTCACGGCGTGGTGGATATCAGCAAAGCGATTTACCAATCCTGCGACGTTTTCTTTTACACGCTGGCGGAGAAACTGGGCATCGATCGGATTGCGAAATACGCGACTATGTTTGGTCTTGGGACAAAAGACAGGCATCGACTTGCCGCAGGAAGTGACCGGGGTCATGCCGTCGGAAGAATGGAAGATTCGTAACTTCAAACAGAAATGGTATGCGGGCGAGACGATTTCCGTTGGTATTGGTCAGGGAGCGGTAGCGGTAACTCCGATCCAGTTGGCACGCGCCATCGGTGGGATTGCCGAGCGGCGGCTTGCTGGTGCGGCCGCACGTGACCAATCCGAGCGATTTGCCGGGGAATGTCATTCCTGCGACCGACACGCCCAGCCAGGTGAAGATTCCGATTGATCCCGCGAATTGGGAAATCATCACCGACGCTATGTCGAATGTGCCCTCGCCTTTGGGCACGGCGGGCAGCGCGCATCTGCAGGGGATTGATTTTGCCGGCAAGACGGGAAGCGCGCAGACGGTCAGCAACGCGCTCAAGGCCAAGACTGCCAATGGGAAATCCAAATACAAAGACAATGCCTGGTTCGTCGGCGTGACTCCGCGGCGGAATCCTGAGATCGTGGTCGCGGTGTTGTTCGAGGGCGGAGAGCACGGCCAGTTTGCGGCTCGTATTGCTGCGCAAGTGGTCAAGGCTTATGTCGAGAAGCAGCGCCGTCAGCCGACCAAGGTCGCGGCAGGGGAGTAAGAAAGTGGAAATCGGCGCGGTATGGAATTCCGCCAGCCCGGACGATTCCGAGCAAGATATTTTGCACGGTGGCAGGTTTGTGATTGATGTGCCGAAGACGCGGTTGCCGTTGGCGGTGGCAGCGCCGGGGGTGCAGTAGTGAGTCTTTGAGTTGTGCCGAGAGCATTCGATGCTTCCGCGACTCAGGCACGACTCGGCTAACGCGGTGTCAAGATTTCGACTGGAGAAACGCAAGTCTGAAATCGCAGAGGTCGCGAGAATAGCCGCGAGTACGCGCCGAAATTCGCAGAATGAGCAGTTTTGTTTTGACGCGTGACGAATGACCGACGACCAAGGACTAATGACCAACGACTGACTTCATGTCACGCTATATTTCATTCCGCGATTTTGACTGGCTGCTGTTCATCTTTGTCCTGCTGATTTGCGGGCTGGGGGTGATGGAGATTCGCAGCGCCACTGCCCATACCAAGTTTGCCGGAGCGCACATCAAACAGCTTTACTGGATCAGCTGGCGGAGTCGGCGGCATGTTCCTGATGAGTTTCATTAACTATCAGAAGCTGCTGGATGCGGTTCATTGGATGTACATCGCCTCCATCGCTTCGCTGCTGACGGTGACCATCTTCGGGCAGAAATATCTGGGCGCGCGGCGCTGGATCAAGATGCCCGGCGGAGGACATTTCCAGCCATCCGAGTGGGTGAAGCTCATCCTGATTCTGGCGGTAGCAAAATACTTTGCCGACCTGCACCAGCGTGAGCTGTCCTGGCCGGACTTCATCAAGGCAGGCGCGATTGTGGGCGTTCCCATGCTGTTGGTGCTGGCTCAGCCCGACTTGGGGACGGCGCTGACCTATATCCCGATCGCCGTCATGGGATTGTTTCTGGGCGGAGTTCGACTAAAGCAAGCTCTGACTGTGGTCGTGCTGGCGGGACTCATGATGCCGCTGGCTTTTCATGTGCTGAAACCCTATCAACGCGACCGGCTGACCAGCTTTATGCAGCCCGAGGCGGATAGCCAAGGCTCGGGATACCAGGTGATTCAATCTCTCATCGCGGTAGGTTCAGGAGGGCTCTGGGGCAGTAGCGGCTGGCTCTCAGACTCACCAGGCGTTTTTACCTGTCCCGCAAACCGACTTTATCTTCGCGGCTTTTGCCGAGGAGCATGGATTTGTGGGCGCGCTCACCGTAATGCTGTTATACTTTATCGTGCTGATGCGGTTGACCCAGAACGCACAAACGGCGCCCGACCGCGCCGGGACGTTCGTAGTGATGGGGGTGGTGGCTGTGCTTAGCTTCCACATCCTGGTCAACGTCGGCATGGTGGTCGGTTTTATGCCGGTCACCGGAATACCTTTGCCCTTAATGAGTTATGGCGGGTCTTCCGTCCTGTTTATGTTTCTGGCGCTGGGCATTGTGATGAATGTTCGGATGCGCCGCTTCGTGAACTGAAAGCAGGGGAAGAAGGCAAGGAGCGGTCGCCGCGCTTGCCATTTGCGGCTCAAAACAAGATTACGATCGCCCTCGCGTAAAGAGGGCACTCACCGGCCAACAGCAGTGAAGGGCCGGGCAGGATTGAAGCTAAGGCGCTGCCAGGCGGGTAACGGCCCCCCCAAAGACCTGAGAAGGTTTTTGTGAGAGCGGTCACAAACCTTGGGCATGCGCAATGCGATAAGTGCAAAAGATTTCCAAGCTTGTACCACGAGTCCGGCCTCGGAGAAATCTCCGTAGCCCAAGCCGTCCCCCATGCGGGACGGATATCGCATCGCTCCATCCTCCCGGCTTGTCCCTGCCTATGTTCCGGTGAATCCTGCAGCCGCTTGACGGCGCAGAACCGGAGTCCGTATGACGAAAGAACTATTTGTGTCGACCACCCCTCACGAAACCAAGGTGGGGCTGGTGGAAGACGATCTGCTCGCCGAAATCTACCTTGAACGCGAGAACGAATACACCTTAGCTGGTTCCATCTACAAAGGCCGCGTAACCCGCGTCCTGCCGGGCATGCAATCCGCGTTCGTGGATATCGGCCTGGAGCGCGATGCGTTCCTCTATGTTTCCGACTTCATGGAGTTGCAAGATGAAGACGAAGTCGAGGAAATTCCCACCAACCTGGCTCCATCGCAACCGTATCAGTCGCCAGCGCGGGCCGAGGCTCAGCCTTCGGAACACGAAGCCGCGAGCGTCGTGTCCACTAGCGAACTGAGTCCTGTATCCGAGGAGCACGCGGAGCCAACAACTCCGCCGGCAGAGAATCACGAACCGTCCAACGGCGGAGAAAGCCGTGGTGGACGCGGAGACTGGCGGAGCCGTCGCCGTCGCGGACGCCGCGGCGAGCGCATGCCAGAATCCAAGTTTGCCCGGCCAGCTTCAGAGTCGCCGCGAACTGATCATCCGGAGAGAGCAGAGATCGTCCCGAAAGAAGCGAGCGTCCCGAGAGAACCGACCGTCCGCAAAGAAGCGAGCGTTCGGAATATGGTCCGCCGCCGGGCTATCAACCGATCCTGTTGCCCGGGGAGTCGATCTCGAAATATCAGCGTCTGGCGGCACAGAGTCAGGCGCGGGCGGAATCGAGGCCGGCCTCGCCCAATCCTGCCGCGCCAACACCCGTTACGGCGGCATTTCCCGACGATGAGCCATTGTTCGCTGCTAAGCCAGAGACAGGCCAGCAACCCGCGATCTCCGAACCGCGCGACAAGCCCTACGACCGAGCCAGAGGCGCCGCAGCGAATGCGCAAGTCGGATCTTCGGAGTGGGATCGCGAGCAAAAGCGTCTGCATGAAATGAACGTTGCAGCGGTGTTCGGCGGAGAAACTGCTGAACCAGACCCAAGTTCACGAAGAAAGCCACGCCGAGAATCCGTCGATTGCCGCTCCCAAACATTCGGATGAGATTCGGGTCTCCGAGGCCGCCGAAGGCACGATCGAGGAAGAACTCATCGAAGAGGACGAAGCCGATCTCGCCTCTTACGTCGAAGAACTCAACCTCGACGCATCGTTCGAGGAAGAGGAACTGGAAGAAGAAACTCGGGAAGCTGCGGATTATCGCGAGCCATCCGTGCCGCAAATCGCGGCGTCTGGCGAGGTCGCACAGATTGTCAGCGAGACTCGTCCTGCAGAGCCGTTTGTCATCGAAGGCGGCATTGACGAGAATCCTTCGGGCGAAATCCAGATCGAAGTCGATGAAGCGGTCGCCGAGCAGGAAGCAAAAGAAGCCGAAGAAGCCGAACTTGAGGAAGCCCAGGCGGAAGCTGAAGCGCTCCTCGACGCTGAGGCCCGAGGCGACGGCACCGTGGACGCGCGGGTGGAAGTCCGCGCTCCGGCCGGGACGGCCGCTTTTACACAGCGCGCGCCGCGTCCCGCGTTTGATCCTCGCCGTGGTCAGCGTGGACGCCGTGGCGGAGGTGGGCGACGCTTTCGTAAACAGGAACCGCAGAACGTTCCGTTGATCACCGAACTGCTAAAAGAAGGTCAGGAAATTCTGGTTCAGATCGCAAAAGAACCCATCGGCAAAAAGGGCGCCCGCATTACCAGCCACATCGCCCTACCCGGACGCTTCCTGGTCTACATGCCCACCGTCAATCACACCGGGGTGTCGCGAAAGATTGCCGCCGAAGAAGAACGGCAGCGTCTGAAGCGCATCATCATCAGCGAGCGCGAAAATGGACACGGTGGTTTCATCGTACGAACCGCCGCGCAAGGCGCATCGGAAGAAGAGCTGCGCGCCGACATTCGCTTCCTGAAGAATCTTTGGTCTGAGATCAAGACTCGCGCCGATAACGGCAAAGGTCCAACGCTCATCTATCACGACTTGAATGTTGTCGAGCGCGTGCTCCGCGACCAGGTTACGTCCGATTTCACCGCGATCTGGGTCGACACCGAGCAGGAATACGAACGCGTTTTGCGGTTCGCCAATCGCTTTCAGCCAGCGCTGGTGCGGCGGGTCAAGCTGTACAGCAAGGAAGTCCCGCTATTCGAGCAGTTCGGATTGAACGACGAAATCAACAAAGCCCTCAAGTCGAAAGTCTGGCTAAAGAGCGGCGGATACATCGTCATCAATCAAACTGAAGCTTTGGTCGCGATCGACGTCAACACCGGCAAGTACGTCGGCAAAACGGCCCGCCTCGAAGACACCATCGTCAAGACCAACGTCGATGCCATCAAGGAAATCGTCCGCCAGATCCGGCTGCGCGATCTCGGTGGAATCATCATCATCGACTTCATTGACATGGACGAGCGCCGCAACCGGCAGAAAGTCATGCAAGCGCTCGAAGAAGCTTTGCGCAGCGATCGGGCTCCATCCAAAGTTTTGCAGTTCAACGATTTTGGATTAGTCGCGATTACGAGAAAACGCGTGAAGCAATCGCTGGAACGCACTATCGGTTCGCCATGCCCCTACTGCGAAGCAACGGGCTACGTAAAATCGGTGACCACGGTGTGCAACGACATCTACGTAGAGATGCGCAAGATGGCGAAACACCTCGACCACGCCGATGTGATGCTGCGGGTGAATCCCGAAGTCGCGAAGGCGCTGAAGGGCAACAATGGCAAGGCTCTGACCGAGATGGAAGAACTGACCAAGCGCACGGTCATCGTGAAAAGCGATCCCGCGCTGCACCAGGAGCAGTTCGACATCAACTAGAGTTCAGCTATTAGCTTCAGAAAGACGGGCAAATTGCCCGTCTTTTCTTCTTTAAGCATGGGTGCCCCAGGTCTCGTGCCTTCGAGATCTGGGAAAGTAACGTGATTCGTCGCGGCTAAAAAGGTATCAGGGGCGTTTCCCGGTCGTGCTGCAGCGTTCCTGTTCAGGCATCACTGCGGCAAGCCCATCCGACGCAACAGGTCGGCGTAGCGTGGGTCGGAGCGAATGTTGTCAAAAGATGGATCAATCAAAATCCAAACGAGTTCATCGTCTCGCAATTGATAAGCTTTCTCCAGCCCTTCAAATGCTTGATCTCGTTCTCCTAGAGTGCTGTAAACTTCCGCGATGTAAAAGGGTGAGACGTGGCCGCTCTTTGAAGATCGAACAAGCTCATCGATGATGCTGCGAGCTTCCGCTCTTTTGCCTGCGGCCGCCAGAGCATCTCCCACTCCGGCAACGTATCTCGGTGCGCGGCCAGAATAGGTCGCTGCTTGCTGTGCTTCACTTATCGCTTCTGGATAAAGCCCTCGGCTCCCATATGCTTTCGACACCCAGAGATGCGGTTCCGGGAAAGTCGGCGCCAATTCAAAGGTTCGCTTCAACAGCTCGAAGCCACTTCCATATTCGCCCGCGCTCATTAACGTAACGCCCAGCGAAGTGTTAATAATTGGAGACAGGGGGTCAAGCGTTTGTGCCAATCTACCTTCTCTTATACCCTCGTCGTTCCGTTTCATCTGGCACAAGAAAAGCCCGAACCAGTGGTGAGCGGTCGGATAGTTGGAATTCAGTTCAGTGGCCCGGCGAAACTCTTTTTCTGCCCCAACCCAGTCCCACTCGAAATTCTGCTTCATCAGCCCCAGAGATGCATGGGCCTCCGCAAGGTCTGGGTCAATTTCTAGAGCCTTCGTCAGTGCCTCTTTGGTTCGTGGTGCTGCCACGGATGGCGCCATGCTCCCATACTCAGGCAGCACGAGATAAGCATCCGCCAATCCAACATAGGCTAATGCGTAATTCGGATCTTTTTCGATCGACTGATTGAAATACCCGATGGCCTTGTTCAGTTCTTCTTCAGTTCTCTTGTTCCAGTGGAACCTGCCATTGAGATAGAGCTGGTATGCTTCCGCATTCCGTGTCGAACCTCTTGTGAGTCGTTTCTTTTCCTCTCCGGTCAAACGCAACCGCAGCCCGTCCGAAATGTCGTTCGCGATTTGTTCCTCTATCGTGCTTACGTCTGAGACTTGCCTATCGAACTTTTCACCCCAAAGTTCTGCGCCATTCTTCGCGTCCACCAATTCTGCTTCAACCCTTAAAACATCACCTTGTTTCGCCAGTGTCCCTGTCAGGACTGCACGCACCTTCAAGTCACGTCCGACCTTCTGCGGATCGATATCAGCGCCCCGGTAGTGAAAACTTGAGGTTCGAGCCATGACGCGAAGCTGAGGCAATTGGGACAGGCTGTGCATGACTCCTTCCGAGATGCCGTCACTGAGATAGTCGTTATTCGGATCGCCACTCGTATTGACCAATGGCAACACAGCAATGGAGTCGATCTGCGCAGTGCCTGTCTTCGAGCGCCAAAACCAGATCCCAGCCGCGATGGCGATGAACAAGCCGACCAGAAGGACGGGAGCTACAATCTTCCAGAATCTCCCCGGCCAAACCACAGAAGCTTCGGCAACCTTCACGGCACCCGATGACGGAGATGGAGCTAGTGCCGGGGAATAGACGGATGCCGGCGACGGCGGTTGGACGACAGGAGATTTGCCCTCCGGCGCCACAGCCACCGCACCAGAACTCGCAGCTGCAAATCGTCCTGTCTCCGTGTCTCGCTTCAGCCGTTGCAGGTCGGCTCGCATCTCTGAGGCGTGCTGATAGCGCAAGTTGCGATCTTTCTCCAGGGCCTTGTTGATGATGTCTTCCAGCTTCGGCGGCGCGTCGTGATTCAGCCGCACCACAGCCACCGGGGTGCGGTTCACGATGGCTTCGCAGACCATCGCCGAGCTTTCTCCGTGAAACGGCAAATCACCAGTGGCCATCTCGTAAAGAACTGACCCAAACGAGAACAGATCACTGCGCCCATCCAACTCTTTTGCCCGCACCTGCTCCGGCGACATATACGCCACCGTCCCGACCATCGTGCCCGGACTGGTCAGATGATCCCCATCCACGGTCTGGGTATTCAGAGACGCTATCTTGCTGGAAGAACTGCCTTCCAGACTGACCTTCGCCAATCCGAAATCCAGAATCTTGGCATGTCCGCGCTTAGTGATAAAGATGTTGGCAGGTTTGATGTCGCGGTGGATGATGCCTTCGGCGTGAGCTGCGTCGAGCGCGTCGGCAATCTCGATGGCCAGAGACAGAATCATCTCGGTTTCCATGGCACGTCCGCCGATGCGGTGCTTCAGCGTCAGTCCATCTAAAAACTCCATGGCGATGAAGGTTTGTTCGTGCTGATCGTCAATCTCGTGGATGGTGCAAATGTTGGGATGGTTCAGTGCAGAGGCAGCTTTGGCTTCGTGCTCAAAGCGGCTGAGTGCCTGCAGGTCTTTGGCTAACTTGGCAGGCAGGAACTTGAGTGCGACGAAGCGGCCGAGCTTCACGTCCTCAGCCTTATAGACCACACCCATCCCGCCCCCACCGAGTTTCTCGAGGATGCGATAGTGCGAGATGGTCTGGCCAATCATTGGGCTGAAATCTTAGGACTGCAGGGACGGCAAGTCAATGAAAGCGGGTGGCTTCGCGGTGTCTCAGGCCGTGGTTGGCGAGAAATCCCGTGGCTGTTGAAAAACTCTCGTTTTCCCAAGAATTGACTCAAGATTAGTAACCAGGTTTCTCTTTCTAATCTTTAAATCGGAAATGGATGGCAAAAGACGACAGGATGCCGAAAGATATTCTGGGGCAGGAGACCGGGAAAGTGGGCAGGCTGGGTGTTGGTGCAACCCAATGAGAGGGAACGGGTTGAGGATGTTTCGGATTGTCCGTTGTTTGTTTTCTGGAGTTTGCAGACAAATAGAAGAGGGGTGTCAGCAGCAGACAGTAAACCCCTATCCCATTGCTCTAAATTCAAACTCAGCTGGCGTTGCTGGCGCCCAGGGTCTTTTCTTGCGGAACTCCGGTCAGGGTCTTCTCGACTAGCTCAGAGCAATCGTGCAGCTTTTGCAGTGGCGGACGGATCTTGTCGGCTTCAACTTTGGCTCCGCGCTGTTCGGCCAGGGTGATGACGCGTTCGGCATTTTGGTTGACCGAGCGGCCGACTTCCAGCAACACGACCAGCGAGTCGGCATGCAGCTTCCACAGCGATGCGGAATTCTCGGCGCGCTTGAGTTCTTCGAGTTCCGTGGTCATGCGCGCGACGACGGCGACCAGGCGCAACATCACGCGTGCGACTCCAGCACGCACGCTTTTCTCTTCCAGATAATCGGCGCAGTACGCGTCGGCTTCGGCAGGAGTCAGCAGAAGATTGAAGAAGCGCATGGGAACAACCTGGCGGAATTTCGGGTCGGCCACGCGCACAAAGATGCGAATCGATTCCTCGATCCTGAGCAGTTTGCTTTCCTCGGTAGAAATCTGTTGCGGCGTCACCGCCGAACGCATGGCTGGAACATCGAGTGCCGGACGGCGGCTGGGGAAGGCCGCCACTTTGGCTGGTGGATTGACCTTTGCCGCTGGCGGACGCACGAGGCGGGGGCTTCGACGGATGGGCGGGTGCTGGTCGAGAGTCTTTTTCAGTTTCGAAATGCGCCGGAACTTGTCGAGCGCGGCGCCGTAGTCGATGCGAAGCAGGTCGCTTTCCTCAATTGCCGCGACGTGTTCGACCGTCACATCCACGCCGTCGACGTTGCCTAGAATGCTGCCGCCCTGTTCCTCGACCACTTCAGCGAAGTTCTTGATTTCAGCCGTGGACTGGTGGAACAGATCGTCGAACTTCTTGCCAAATGCCGTGTTGTATGGGGCGATGGTGGCTAAGACGCCAGGGTGATAAAAGGAAGTATCGAAAGACTGTTTGAGTTCGCGAACCCGAGGAATGATGCCGGATTCGAGCAGCGCGTTGAGATCGCGGAAGCGCTCCGCTTCCTGCTGCAGGTGATCGAAGAGCCGCAAGGTTTGCACGTGCTCGTCGGTGAGCGAGGGAACGTCCGCGTCGGCGAGAATCTCGAGTAATGCGATCTCGAACGGAGAAAGTGGCAGCGCGCCGTCGAGGCCGTATCCGCGGCGCTCCCATTGCCCGGGGACGCGCGGATGGCGATACAGAAAAGTCGCTACCAGATCAGTCTTGTCGCGATGGATCTCAGTAGTCTCGCGGTTACGAGTGAAGTAACGGAGCATCGCCTCGGCAATTTCCGGGTCGGTATCGGGCGTGAAAGCCCGCCGCAACATGGCTGGCGTGATGGCCATGTCGAGCAAACGCAGCCAGCGGTGCATGGCCGACAAGGTTTGCTGCACGCCGTCGTCGCTTTGTAGCGAGATAGCTTCGAGTCCAGCCGGGACGGGAACTTCTCCACGGACGGATTCCTGCAAGAGCTTCTCGTAGAAGCCTTGGACCGTCGCCAGAATCGCCAACTCCCACTTCGGGTCTTCTACCACAGTCGCTCCAGCGCACGAGTCCTTAGAATTTTGGGGAGGGCCAAACATTAGTTAAAACTAAGTAAGGTGTGGGTGCAAGACTGACGTTAGGTCATGACACCAACTAGATAAGGGACATGCCCTAAGGTAACCTTGCGGTAAGTCTTTTGAAATGATGCCGTTCCTGATGCACACTTTTCGGTCGATGAAATCGGCGACCGATTGTATACTGTGCGGGTGGGTAGCTTTGTTTCAGAGGGGATGGAAATCATGGAGTGGACAGCACCGAAGTTCGAAGAAGTAGCTTTGAATTGCGAAATCAACTCTTACGCCTCCGCCGCACTGTAATTCTCGGCAAGGATGCACATAAAAATCCTGGGCTCGGCCGCCGGCGGTGGTTTTCCGCAGTGGAACTGCGACTGCCGCAACTGTAGGTCTGTACGTGCGGGAACTTTTAAAGGCAAGAGCCGAACCCAAACCCAGGTAGCGGTGAGCAACGTTGATCGCACTTGGTTCTTGTTAAACACCTCTCCCGATTTGCGCTTGCAGATCGAAGCTACGCCAGCTCTCCATCCCCGAAGCGCGGGTCGGGACTCTCCCATTGCCGGCGTTCTGCTGACCAGCGGCGACACCGACCAGATTGCCGGATTATTGTCTCTCCGTGAATTGCAACCGTTCCGTATTTATTGCACGCCTTCGATCCGTCGTATTCTGCAAGAAGACAACAGCATGTTCGCGATGCTGAATCGTGTGCCCGACCAAGTATCATGGATCGATATCAGTTGTGACGGCGGCTTCAGTTTGCAAGGTGAGAGAGAAGCGGGAATCGATTGCGACGTATTCTCGCTGGGGAATCGCTTTCCAGCGTACGTTTCAAGCGCTCGGTCGGTCGCTCTCAAGTCGGAGGAAGCTTTGCTGGGTGTCATCGCGGAGTCGTCGTCGGGACAGCGATTAGCTTACATGCCTGCAGTTCCGGAGATAGATGATTCGCTGTTGCGGCGTCTGGAAGAAACCGACCTGCTTTTGTTCGATGGGACTTTTTGGAGCGACGACGAATTGATCCGGGTACAGGGAAGTGGATCGACGGCGCGCGAGATGGGACACATTCCGGTGTCTGGAGCGGACGGAAGCTTGCGTAAGCTGGCGGGATTGCGGCGTCCGCGAAAAGTTTTTCTGCACGTCAACAACACTAATCCCATGCTGGACGAGTCTGGGCCTGAGTATGCGGAAGTGCGGGCCGCAGGTTGGGAAGTGGCGGAGGACGGATGGAGTTTCGATCTATGAGATCGAAACCTGGAGCTGAAATATTGCTCGAAACCTCGTTTCTTTCGGCGGATGAGTTGAAGGCTCGGCTGCGGGCTGTGGGCGAGGAGCGCTATCATCACCGGCATCCGTTTCACTTGATGATGCATGAAGGCCAGTTGAGCCGGGGGCAGTTGCAGGCTTGGGCGCTCAATCGCTATTACTACCAGAGCATCATTCCGATTAAGGATTCCATCATTCTTTCGCGAAGCGACAGCCCGGATTTTCGGCGGGTGTGGCGGAAGCGCGTGGTCGATCATGACGGTGACGCAACCCGTGAAGGCGGCATCGAGCGCTGGATTAAGCTGGCGGAAGCTACTGGTTTGGAACGCGAACGCGTGTTGCGCGGCGATGAAGTGCTGCCGGCGACTCGCTACGCGGTGGATGCCTATCTAAGCTTGGTCAGGAGCCGGAGCTTTTTGGAAGCTGTGGCTTCGTCGCTAACCGAGATGTTTTCCCGCGATTTGATTGCGCTGCGCATGGATCGCTTGCGGTTGCATTATCCGTGGCTTTCTGGTGGGCTCGATTATTTTACGGCACGTCTTGATCAGGCGCCGGAAGATGCACGCTTTGCGCTGCGATGGGTGACCGAGAATGCCCGTACGCGACCTGAGCAGGAACTGGCAATCGCGGCCTTGCGGGCGAAGTGTGACATTCTGTGGGCGCAGTTGGACGCACTCTACTTTGCCTATGTGCAGCCGGGATGGCCGGCGCCCGGGACTTTTCGGATTCAGGAGTCCTGAGCGTGCCGCGTCCTTCTGATTCTAGCCAGCCACGCTTTGCTTCGGGTTGCCGGTGGGGCACTCAGGGCGAGGAACGCGTGGTGCTTTTTCCTGAAGGCATGATTCGGGTGCAAGGGACCGGGCAGAACATCCTGGAATTATGCGATGGGCAACGGACGCTTTTAGAGATTGTTACCGCCCTTGCGGAGACGTTTAGCGGAGGAGATCCGACGAAGATTCGGGAAGATGTTGGCAGTTTTCTAGAGGCTCTGCAGCAGAAGCGCGTCGTCGATTATTAACTCTACGGTGAAATAACGATAGCGTGACTGTAAAGACGCTTGGTGACGGTTTGATGACTATGCCAGTCAAGGCGTTTGCCATCGTCGGTTTTCTCTTAGGTGCATTAATGTCCGCCCAGGAGGTTCGCAGGATCGATCTCACTGGCGCGCCAGAGAACAGAGACCTGCAGCCGGTAAGGTCGAGCAAATACTTGATCTGCGGTGCGGATGAGGCGAAGACCCTGGGCAAGGCCGTGAGGGTCTCAGTGGAGTCGCTGACTCCGACGGACATTCATCCGACGGAGCAAATATCCGCGGTTTTAAAAGTTGAGAATAGCGGTCAACTTTCGGTCGTACTGCCTGTAAGCCCTCACATTACGGATCTTCAGACCGAAGCCGGTTCTGTTTATTACACTGCGATGTTCCCGCTCATGGCTGGCGTTCCGAATGGCATGGGCCCAATTAAGATGGGGTGGCTCGAATTGTACGGATCGACGCTGAAAGCGAATACAACCGTAAGTCTCAAGCCCGGAGAGTGGATCATCGTTCGCGGAGGTATTCGGGTGCGTCGCTGGTACGAGGCCGAATCTCCAGCCATGGCTTATTCTGAGCTTCAGTTATACAAATGGTTGTCGGGCACGACGGATCAAGCGGACGAGCCGTGCGTTAAGCAGGTATTAGGAGGGTCGATTCCCGTTCGATTCGGGTCGCTAAAGCAATCCCCTTGACTCGAGCGAACGACGCGGTTGGCCGTGGCGTCACAACGAGATGTAGCTGTTTATAGGTGCGGCCCCATTCTGCCCACTTATTCGACCGAGCCATTCTATGAAATGGCTTATAGTCAAGCTATTCAATGATTCCGGATCCACTGGCGCTGATAGCTGAGATCACGCACCGCTGCCCGCTGCACTGCGTGTATTGCTCGAATCCTTTGCAGATGGTTAGTGCCAAGGCGGAGCTCTCGACCGGGGATTGGGTCCGCGTGTTTCAGGAAGCGCGGAGCCTGGGAATTGTGCATCTTCACTTAACTGGCGGCGAGCCTGTCGCGCGTGGCGACTTGAAAGATCTGGTTGAGGCCGCGCATGCTGCCGGGCTTTATACCAACCTAATCACATCAGGAATTGGCCTGCCCGAGGCGCGATTGCAGACTTTGGTTGATGCGGGCCTCGACCACATTCAACTCAGTTTCCAGGATTCGCGAGACGGTCCGGCGAACTGGATTGCGGGCACCAAGGCGCATGCGCAAAAAATCGTTCTCTCGGAAATTATTCGGCGTTTCCCTATTGCGTTCACTGTGAACCTGGTTGTGCATCGGCAGAATCTGGATCATCTCGACGAGATGATCGAATTTGCGGAACAGCTAAAGCCGGATCGCCTCGAGATCGCGCATGCTCAATATTATGGCTGGGCTTTAAAGAATCGGGACACGTTAATTCCCACTCGCGAGCAGCTTGAAAATTGTATGCGCATTGTAGAAGCTGCGCAGGAACGGCTCTCGGGCCGGATGAGAATTGATTGTGTGGTTCCGGATTATTATGCGCGCTATCCCAAGGCGTGCATGGGTGGCTGGGGCCAGCGGCTGCTCTTGATCGATCCATCCGGGAATGTGCTTCCTTGCCACGCGGCGGGAGTGATTCCGGGAATGAGTTTTGACAATGTGCGGGAGCATTCTCTCGAATGGATATGGCGCGAATCGGCGGCCTTCCAGCGTTTTCGCGGAGAGCAATGGATGCCCGAACCGTGTCGAAGCTGCGAGCGCCGGACGGAAGACTTCGGCGGCTGCCGTTGCCAGGCTTTCCTGCTCACTGGCGACGCCAATGCGACCGATCCGGTCTGTACGCTTGCGCCCACGCATCACTTGATCGAAAGCGCCCGGCAGGAGCAACGCTTGGATGGTGAGCAAGTCTCGTGGTCCTACAGACCCAATCCCGAAGTGTAAATTCGCTGCAAAAGAGCGGACAAAACAGCTGCAAATGTCTGCAGATTGTAAAAACATTGTCAACAGTTCGTCCGCGATGCTGACAGGCGGCGGGGTGGTAGTAAGCTTGTTCAGTATTGATGCGATGAGTTTTAATTTTCGGAGCAGCTATGATGCGAGTAGAGACAACTCGAGAAGCGACTTTACAGCGTGCCCCAGGCACCCTGCCGAAAGCGTTGACCTACGTTAATCCGGGGGCGAATACGATGGAGCGAATTCTGGTCGTAGAAGACGATCATGCGGTACAGAAGGCTCTGCGGCGTTTGTTTGAGACGGAAGGATTTGAAATTGAAATCAGTGCGGACGGAAGGTCGGCGCTGGAAGCCTTCCGCAGGGCCGCGCCCGCCGCCATCGTGCTGGACTTGCGTTTGCCCCTCGTGTCTGGACGCGACGTTTGCCGCGAGATCAAACAGCAGGCGCCGGCGGTTCCTATTATTGTTCTAAGCGCGGCCAGCGATGTTTCAGACAAAGTCTTGCTCCTGGAACTGGGCGCGGACGATTATGTGACCAAGCCCTTCAGCCCACGCGAATTGCTGGCTCGGGTGCGGGCTGCGTTGCGGCGCACGGTGCGAACCGGAACCGGCGATGTGGTCACTTTCGATGGAATCTCGGTTGACTTCACCAAGATGGAAGTGAACCGCAATGGCGAACAGGTCGTACTCACGGCGCAGGAATTCAAGACTTTGAAATTCCTGATACAAAACGCAGAGCGGGTGATCTCGCGAGATGAGTTACTGAATGAAGTGTGGGGCTACCAGAATTATCCATCGACTCGCACGGTGGACAATCACATCCTGAAGCTGCGGCAAAAGCTGGAGAAAGATCCGACCAATCCGACACATTTTCGGACGGTACATGGCATGGGCTACAAGTTTGTGCGTTAACTCCCAAGGCTGCGAAGTGTTCAGTGGCGGTGCATTTGATAAGGAAGCGAGCCAAACGAGCGATTATTGCGTCGCAAAGAACGCGACGCTTCGCGCGGCTCGCCCAGGTTCCTCACGGCGCAAAGAACGCTTGTTCGGAATGACAATCAAACTGCACCACCAAATGTCGAGGCGCGGGGAGAGGTGAGCGTGATGAAACTTCGGATGCGGACCAAGTTTCTGCTCTCCATGCTGTTGATCTCCGCCGGCCTCACCTGGACCAGCCTGCTGCTGGTGCGTCGCACCGTGCAAGCACAGGTGAAGAAGAGCATTTTCGCGGATCTGCATAACTCCGTCAGCACCTACCAGAACTTCTACCACGAACGCGAGCTTACGTTAACTCACCTGGCGGAATTGCTCGCGGACCTGCCTAATTTGCGGGCATTGATGACCACTCAGCATGAAGCCACCATTCAGGATGCATCTACTGATTTGTGGCGGCTCGCGGGCAGCGATCTTTTTGTGCTCGCCGATCGATCCGGTAAAGTGGTGGCGCTGCAGACGGCGACTCAAGGTTTTTCGCGCGAGATGGCGCAGAAGTCGCTGGATCCCTCGAGCCAAGAAGGTTCGAGCCAGTGGTGGTTCGGCGCCCAGCATTTGTATCAGGTCTTTCTCAAGCCAATTTATGCGGGTCCCGCGGCGGAAAACAGGCTATTGGGATTCCTGGTGATCGGTTACGAAATTGACGATTCGGTGGCGTCGCATGTGAGCCGGATCGCCGCCAGCCAGGTAGCATTTTACTACGGCGATACAATCGTGAGGAGCACGCTGGATCCCACGCGGGAAGCTGAGCTTTCGCGGCATCCAATCATAGCCTTCCGCTCCCGGAATTCCAGAGCCGGAACAGGTGCAACTGGGCGATGAACGTTTCCTGGCGACTTCGTTAGAGCTGGCCGCCGACAAAGAACCTTCTGTTCGCTTGGTTGTTCTCAAATCCTACGATCAGGCCACTGCTTTTCTCGACAGCCTGAATCGCTTGCTGCTGGCGCTGGGACTAGCCGCCGTTCTTGGCGGGAGTGCGCTGGTGTTCTTCATTTCGCACACGTTCACCCGGCCTTTAGGGAACCTGGTGGCGGGCGTGCGGGCGTTGGGACGAGGAGATTTCCACTATCAACTGGACGCTCGCGGCGGCGATGAAGTTGCCGAAGTTACTGGCGCATTCAACCGAATGCGAGACAGTCTTCTGAAAACGCAGCAAGAGTTGATCGACGCGGAACGGTTGGCGACGATCGGGCGCATGGCCAGCTCGGTCTCGCACGACTTGCGGCATTCGCTCGCAGCTATCGTCGCGAATGCGGAATTCCTGTGCGAAAGCCGTTTGTCGACCGATCAAAGAGAAGAGCTGTACCAGGAAATTCGGATTGCTGTAAATCAAATGACGGACCTGATCGATTCCTTGCTCGAATTTTCGCGCACCCGGGAATCTTTGCGGCGGACTTACGGAAGCGTCAAGGAGTCGGTCGATCGCGTGGTACAGGCCGTGCGGACGCATCCGCGATTCCACACGGTACGGATTACAGTTCGGCAGGAGGGTAACAGCACGGGCTGGTTCGATACTCGAAAGCTCGAGCGCGCGCTCTACAACCTGCTCTTGAATGCGTGCGAGGCGATCCCGGGACAGGGCGGGGAAATCAACGTCGACTTGCGCGAAGTTGCCGGGGAGACTGGAGATTCGGTTGACGGACAACGGCCGCGGCATCCCCGAGTCCATTCGTGGCAACCTGTTTGAGCCGTTCATCAGCTACGGCAAGGAAAATGGGACTGGACTGGGGTTGACGGTAGTGCAGAAGATTATCCAGGATCACGGAGGAGATGTCATTTTAGAAAAGACATCCGAGGAAGGGACGGTTTTCCGCATAAGCCTGCCTATCGTGTCATCGGCGAGCACAGATAGTGGGGGCGAGGGAAAACCGGAGATCCCACCGCTTGCCCGAGCAAAAAGGGCGGAGTCGGAGTAAGATTTCCCGTCGGTAAGTGAGTGCGCAACCTAGTCCAAGCGGTTTCGCGCGCTCGCTCGACATCGTTCACGGACTTCCACAGTTTTCTTCGGGAGGGCGATTTGTGAAGCAAGGGAAAAGTTTGCCTGATTGGATGCGGAGATCGAGCGTGGCTGGGATGCTTTTGCTGCTGGGTAGTGTCTCTGGATGGTCACAGGAATCGAGCCCAGCCGTGGCATCGTCGCAGAGCGATTCAACTGCGGCCGCGATTCATGAACTACAACAAGAAGTCAAAGAACTGCGATCGGCAATGGCCGAGATGCGATCGGAAACAGAGCAATACCGGGCCGAGAATGCGGCACTGCGACGCGAGATCCGCGGTGCTCGCAGCCCATCGGAAGCCACTCTGCGGTCGCCACAGAACTCGTATCCATCGACGGCGCCAGCCGATTCAGATCCTCCGCCTGCCCAAACCGCTCCCGCCAAAGCGGATCAGACTGCGTCTCTCGAAACACGTGTGGGGGCGCTGGAAGAGTCGACGCAACTCATCAACAGCAAGGTCGACGATCAATATCAGACCAAGGTTGAGAGTGCTTCCAAATACCGCGTTCGGCTGTCCGGCATTGTGCTCTTGAACCTTTTTAACAGTCATGGGCAGACTGACAATCTGGATGTTCCCAGTTATGTGACTGGCCCGAGCACGGGTACAGGAAGTTTTGGAGCAACCATGCGGCAGTCGGAAATTGGACTGGAAGTGTTTCGGACCCTACCTTGGCGGGCGCAAAGATATCCGGCCAGCTTGCAGGCTGACTTTTCCGGCGGATTTCCGGGTACATGGAATGGAGTCGACTCCGGCATTTTCCGTTTACGTACGGCCAGCGCCCGAATGGATTGGACCAACACCTCGGTCGTCGTGGGTCAGGACAATGCATTCTTTTCTCCGCTCTCACCGACGTCTTTCGCGTCGCTCGCAGTGCCCGCGCTTAACTACGCCGGCAATCTGTGGGCATGGACTCCGCAGGTGCGACTGGAGCATCGCTTCCAACTTTCCGAGGATCAGAACATTACGGTCCAAGGCGGAATTCTCGACAATCTGGTTGGAGAGTTTCCAGCAAACTCGTACTTTCGCCAGCCTGGACCCGGAGAACTTTCTCGTCAGCCAGCCTACGCGCTGCGGACAGCGTGGACGACCAGCTTTCACGGTCAGCCTTTGACCTTTGGCGCGGCTGGCTACTATAGCCGTCAGGATTGGTCGTACAACCATTACGTTGATGGCTGGGCCGGTATGGCCGATTGGCAGATCCCATTGGCAGCACGACTGCGTCTTCACTGGCGAGTTTTATCGCGGGCGGGCGATTGGCGGAATTGGCGGCGACATCAGCCAGAGCGTGGTATACGACGGCAATCCGAACCTTCCGACCACTCCGGTGCGCGGCTTGGATACTATCGGCGGATGGTCGCAGCTAAAGCTCAAGGCGACGAATACTCTGGAGTTCAACGCTGCAATCGGGCTGGATAATCCGACAGCCGCGGAAGCGCGAGACGCATCGGCAAGTCAGTCTTATTGTCGGCCCTTTGTTTGTGCAGAATCGCGGAGCTCTGGTGAACTTTGTCTTTCGTCCGCGCTCGAGCCTGCTGTTTTCCGGAGAATATGGGCGCTTACGAACGGCGCAACTCTACGATGTGAGCAATAGCGCCGATCAGATCAGTTTGATTATGGGTATTTTGTTTTGATCAAGAAAACCGCAACCGTTTACTGCTTGTGCGTGCTGACGATTTTCAGCGCTTTGGCCTGCGCGCAGGACGGTTACGGTAACGGCAGATGTAGCTTTGGTCAGTGGTAGCAAAAAGAGCAAGGCGCGGAGAGCGAGTAATGTCGTGCTGTGGCTTACTCCGGTCGGGAAGTGTGCCGCTCCCCAGTGTGCCTGCGATCCAAGCTTCTCAATCTCCCGCGGCTGGTTCAGACGGAATAAGAGCTTTGAGCCTCACGTTCTGGTGGTGCCGGTCGGTTCGGTCGTGGAGTTTCCGAACCGAGATCCATTTTTCCACAACGTGTTTTCACTTTTCGAGGGCAAGCGCTTTGATCTCGGTCTTTATGAGGCTGGGACTACGCGCAACGTTGTTTTTGACAAGCCTGGGATTTCCTACATCTTCTGCAACATCCATTCGGAAATGAGCGCGGTGGTGATTGCGGTGAGCAGCCCATACTACGGGATTTCCGATCAGCGCGGCCGCGTGTCCATTCCCAATGTGCCGCCAGGCCGCTACACGCTTCGCATCTGGTACGAGGAAACCCTGCCCGAGCAATTGAACAACCTGACTCGTGAGGTCACAATCTCCGAGGAGGCTTCAAACCTGGGAGCCATGCGTCTGCCCGCCACGAATGTGCCGCAGGGTCACGAAAACCTGTACGGGCACGACTATCCTCCCCCGCTTCCCGATAGTCCCACCTATGAAAGGCACTGAGCGTTGGCTTGTGGCGCGCCATTAGTGCGAGCCACGTAAACAAAAAATGACAATTTCGTGATGCCGTTTTGACAATTGCCACTGCGCCTGACACTACGATGTTGGAAACGCGAATGGGCGATCCGCTGCTGGCCCGTTCACGGCGGATGCCCCGGGGCTTCCAATATCGTTATCCTCAACAACTTGAGCGAGCCGAACTGGTCGATGCTCGCCTCAGACTGTTTCCTCTCCAACTCCCAGCACAACCGAGAGACACTTGAGTGCGGATGTACGACCGCCGGTCATGGAACGTCTAGCACTCAGCAGGCCAAGACCGACGTGCAAGTGCCGGAAGAATATAGTTGAATTTCCGACTCGTTATTCGGTAAATTGCGATGACTTGAGGTCAAACTGTGAGTGGGATTAGCAGCAGCCTTGTTTCTCCGCCGCGATATCGAAACCTGCCTCCGCGTCCTCGCTCCGAAGATAAGCGAGCCAAGATCATCGACGCTGCCATGCGACATTTCGCCGAGCAGGGCTACCACGCCGCGCGAGTCGGAGATATTGCTGCTGGCCTGGGCATCGCCAAGGGCTCGATCTTCCAGCACTTCGGCAGCAAGGACGGCTTGTTTTTCGAAGCCTATAAGAAAGCAGTTTATTCGTTTGCTCCCTATTTGAAAGTGCCGGCCGAAGTGCGCGAGATCGGGTTCTTCGGGGTTCTGCACTACTGGCTGGTGCGGACGGAGCACATGGTGCGCGAAGACTGGATTCCTTACCGCGTCTATCTGCTGGGACAGTACGGAACGGACTTGGTCCTGAGGCGAGAGATCAACCGCTTTCTAATCGCTGAAGATCCCTATGGGCGGGTGGAGTTCGTGCGCTTTGGCCTCGAACGCGGTGAACTTCGCCGGGATCTTGGATATCGAGATGGTTGTCTCCATTCTCGATTGGGTGGTTGAACGATTTCAAGATGCTCTGCTGATCGAGGAGCTGGATCCCGGGCTGTTTCGTGCGCCAAGGTGATCTGTCGGAGAAGAAAGAAGCGCGGATCGCCCAGTTCTTGGATGTGTTGAGAAGGGCGGTCGGAGTGGAACCTAAAGAAAAAACCAAGACCTCAGTCCAACCAGCATGAGCTTTCTTCTCGCTGGACGACCATGATTCCGCAAAGCACAATCCAAAGCATTCTCGCTAGCTATGACGCAGATGCGAGCCTCTCTGAGGCATCGACTATCCCGTCGTCTTGGTATGTGGATTCGCGTATTGCTGAGCTCGAAACTAACGCAGTCTTCGGCAAGACCTGGCAGATGGTCGGGCGGATTGAGCAAGTCGAGAAGCCCGGCCAATTCGTCACCGCAAGCGTGGCCGGAGAGCCGATCGTCGTCGTCCGCGGGAACGATGGTGTATTGCGGAGGCTTCTACAACGTGTGCCGTCACCACGCCGCTGCCGTGGTTACCGAGCCGTGCGGGCAAGCTTCCATCCTGCATTGTCCTTATCACGGATGGAATTATGGATTGGATGGTTCGCTCAAAGGCATGCCCGAGTTCGATGGCGTAAAAAACTTTGAGCGCCAGCAGAATGGTTTAGTCCCGGTGAAAGCCGAGACTTGGGAAAAGTTCGTGTTCGTGAATCTCGATCCGGAAGCCGTTCCGCTGCGGGATTTTCTTGGCGGGTTAGTGCAACGAGTGGCGCCGCTTGGTGTGAGCAAGCTGCATTACTTCGATAGTCGCGTCTATGACATTCATTGCAACTGGAAAGTTTTTGTCGATAACTATCTCGACGGCGGATATCACGTGCCACATCTGCACAAGGGCCTAAATTCGGTGCTCGACTATAAGGAATACACCATCGAGAACGAAGATCGGTATTGCCTTCAGTCGAGCCCGATGGTGGCTTCGAGCGAGGATGCTGCGACGGGAGCGACGCGCAAAGGCGACCGCGCCTGGTATTTCTGGCAGTATCCGAATCTGATGATCAATTGTTACGAAGGCTACATGGATACGAATCTGGTGCTGCCGGTCGACGTCGATCACTGCCGCGTGATTTTCGATTTCTATTTTGCCGACGTCAGCGAAACCCATCGCGAATACAACCAGCAGAGCGTGGCAGTAGGTCTGCGAGTGCAGGACGAGGATTTGGGAATTTGCGAGGCTGTGCAGCGAGGGTTGAAGTCACGGGCTTATGGCGCGGGAAGGCTTTCCGTGCGGCGCGAAGCCGGTGAGCATCTTGTTTCATCGGCTGCTGGCTGCGGATCTGAAGGCGGGACTCGGAGAAACGGCTGCGGCTGCGGATTAAGGCGGACAGCTGAATTCTACTGGTGGTCGCGGGGAATTGTTTCCTGCCATGTTTTCGTCTTGATCAGCTGACCGTCTTTTGATAACTCTCGCGTGTATTTGTAATAGAAATTCTTCTGGTCTGTGGTGACTGACAAATGTCCCTGCCACGTCAGCACGCGGTCTTTCAACTCGAAAACGCTTTTCGCTTCGCCTTGAACTGCAGTGATCTCGGGGTGCGCGTCATCGGCACTATAGGCGAGGCTTTCGTAGTCGGTCTCTTTGCCCCACGGATACGTGGTTTCTGTCTTCCCATGCCAATGGACGTTGGTTTTGTGATTGACTTCGTCGCGAGTTGTTGTCCAATCGCCGGGGAAAAGTTCGCCGGTGCTTCGAATGTCGCTGCGTTCCTCCGATGGCTGGGGCGGTTGAAATGGCAGAGGAGAAATGCCGTGCACCGGGACCACAGGAAGAACCAGACGCGATCCGTCGTTCGCACCAAGTTCGAGCGATGTAGTCATCGGATACGGAGTCGGCAAAACCATGGGCCACAGCGCATTCGAAATTGCGATGCGGATGCGATGGCCCTTGGGAAAGACCCACGAGGTCAAGTGCATTTCGATGTCGAGCGGGTACACTTTGCCCGGTTCAAGATCGCGCGGCTCGCTCATCGACTCGCGTTGCGCGCCGTTCAATCCGGCGCCGGTAATTTGCGTGACCGTTCCGTCGGGCGCTACATCGGAGAGTCTGGCGAACCAATCAGCCAAAGGGGCAGTCGGCAGAGGCCCGCAAAAGAGCGTGGGGTCTGACCGAGGATTGCTACTTCGTTTTGCAGCGGCGCCGAATCATAGACGAGGCTGAATGCATCGACCCGACGCGGATCGGTTAGTAATTCGCCCCACCAGAAACCGGATTCGACTCCAATCGACGGAACGTACTTGAGTTGATGAACGTTCTTTGCGGCGACAGAGTCCGCCAGTGTGTGATTGGGCTGCAGGAACAGTGTCGTGGGCTTGACGTCACGCGGCGGCCACCCTTCTTCGCGGCGCCATTCTCCGGGCACAGCTTCGAGATTCGGATCTGGTGGATGCCAGTGCTGCATGTAAATCACCAGCTTCGGATCTTGCAATACTCCTGTGTCGCGGCCTTTGAGCCAATAGTCCCACCAGCGTATGGCTTCATCGCGCCATCCAATTCGCGGGTCCAAAGTCAGCGTTGTCAGGAAAGCTGTGGTTCCAGGGTCCGACGATGGCTTTGATCGGCGCCTTGGTTTGTTCGAGCATGGCCGGAATGCTGTCGCGGTAGCCATCCTGCAACCCGCCGATCAGAAAGCAGGGAATTGTGATCTCGCTCAGCGGACGGACCGGCGCACGCCAGAATGGCCCATCGCGTTGATGCTTCAAATAGAGCAGCGACCAGGGCCGGGTTTCAAAGCGCGGTCCAAGAACTTTCTCGTCGAGTGTGTAGTCAGGCGCGCCTGTCATGCCGGGCGCCATGTCCATGTTCAGTTCGAACTCATCGACATGGGCCATGCCATCGATGAAGTGAATGTCGTCATGAAACAATTCGGCCGTTGCATCGGCGGCCAGAATCGCTTTTAGCTCCGGAGCATGAAGCATGGCCATCTGCAGGGAATTGAATCCACTCCAAGAAATGCCCATCATTCCAACGTTGCCGTTCGACCAAGGCTGCCGAGCGAGCCAAGAGATTATTTGCAAACCGTCCGCCTGTTCCTGCTCGGAATACTCGCGGTCGGTGGGAACTCCCTCGCTGGTGCCGAAACCACGAATATCTACGCGAGCGCCGACGTAGCCGCGGTGGGCGAAGTAAGTGAAGATTCCGTAATCGCGCGCAGCCATCGCGTCATCTTTTCGGTAGGGATGGTATTCGAGGATGGCAGGAAACTTCTCGCCCGGTTTCGCTCCGCCCGGCATGTACAACGTTGCGGAGAGGCGTACGCCATCTTTCATGGGGATCCAGACGTTTTCCATTCGAACCCCGTAGTCGGGCGCTGAGGGATGCCCAACGGCCAAAGCAGGCATGGCAATCGCGGCAGCAAATAAGACTGCAAACGCAATCCGTTGGATCATGTTTTGATCACGCTGTCCCGAAAGGATTCTCCAACGACGGACTCTGTGGCGTAAACAACTCCGCGCCGTTCTCGGTGATGTGCATGTCGTCTTCGAGGCGAATACCGAACTCGCCCGGAATGTAGATTCCTGGCTCATCACTGAACGTCATGTTCGTGGCCATGGGAGTAGCGTTTCCGCGCACTAGATAGGGCCACTCGTGGCCGTCCATGCCGATGCCGTGTCCCAAACGATGAGTGAAGTATTTGTAGTCCGGCCCATAACCGGCATCGGTAATCACTTTTCGCGCGGCCGCATCCACGGCTTGACACTCCAGAACTGGCCTCGCGGTCTTCAACGCGGCGGTTTGCGCCTGGTGCACGATGTCGAATACTTTTTTCATCTTGTCGGATGCCTTACCCAAGACAAATGTGCGCGTGATGTCAGACTGGTAGCCCTCGACGGTGCAGCCATCGTCCACCATGACGATTGAGCCCTCACGAATTACTTGTGGCGTTGCGGAACCGTGCGGGTTGGCAGAATACTCCCCGACTTGCACGCTGGCTTCTCCGGAGAAGCCTAACTGCGTGTATGCCTGAGCGATCAGATCTGAGAAATCACTCTGCGTCATACCTTCTCTCAGAGCGAGGTAAGTTGCCTCGTAGGCGGCAAGCGTAGCTTTGTTCGCGAGCTGCATCAGTGCGATCTCGTGATTGCTCTTCACCATCCGGCATCCGGCGGTGATAGGCGTGCCACTAACGATATTTACTTGTGGCGCCGCCTTGGCTATTGCGTTGGTGAAAACGAAGCGGACGGTTTCCTCCATGCCCAGTTTCCCAGTGGAAATCCCGCGATCTTTTAAGCCTTGCGCTAAACGCTGATACGGGTTGTCATCTTCCTGCCAGGTGCGGATGTCCGCCTGCTTACCCTCCGGAGCTGCTGCGATCTGCTCACGGGCGCGTCCTTCTTCAAACGCCGGACACACATAAAACGCCGCACCTTTGGCGGGCAGCACCATCGCAAACAGCCGCTCTCCACCCCACCACTGAATGCCAGTGAAGTAGTCGAGTGAAGTTCCTTCCATCAGCAGTAGTGCATCGATGCGGTTGCCTTCCATCAGACGGCGCGCCTTTTCCTGACGCTGGTTTCGTTCCTCCAGCGTGATGGGCTTCGCTTGCTCCTTCATCGACTTCAGGCCAGCTATGGATGGCGGCAACGGAGCGTGCGCTTCTTCGGCACCGGCTTGTGGGAGCGAACCTGCGCTCAAGGCTGCGCCTGCAACAGTGCCCAGTTGCACAAAACGGCGTCGTGAAATCATGCGGCCTCCGGAGATCCGTAAGCTGGCCATTATATTGGTTCGTTCCGCCTTTTTGTCCTGAGGCACAAGGCATGTCCGTCTCTGGCGTCGTATTCTCCTATTCTCAGCGAGCGAAGCCGAGCTGCTGGCTCGGGCCGCAATCAGTCTTAACGATGACAATTCCATCGCCAGATCAGAGACAGGCGAGCGTGACGTTCCGTCTAAAATAATCAGGTGGAGGCTAGCTTCCAATGCGCAAGTTGCGGCGAGTCTAATGAGACGATGGTGGACGAATCTGCCGGTCGCCGGCAGTCTTACGTCGAAGATTGCCAGATCTGCTGCAAGCCGAACTTGCTTCATATCGAGTACGATCCGGCAGAGCGCGAATTTGTGATTACGGCGGAATTGGAATAGCTTATTGCGGGGAGGCGCTGTGCTTGAGCGCCGGGATGGGAAGAAAGGGCCAACTACATGGGCATGAGCTACAGCGCGCCTGGGCGAATGGTCGCCCATAATATGGTCACCACACAATTTGAACTGGATGGATTTCGCGTGGTCCGCACTCTCGGAGTCGTGCGCGGGATCGTGGTTCGCTCGCGCTCCATCTTCGGCACCATTGGAGCGGGACTGCAAACCATCTTGGGCGGCAACATTACGCTGCTTACCAATCTCTGCGAAAAGACTCGTGCCGAAGCTTTCGATCTGATGCTGCAGCACGCTGCTGAACTGGGCGGAAACGCGGTCGTCGGCGCCCGCTACGACGCCACCGAGATTATGCAAGGAGTTACAGAAGTGTTGGCTTACGGGACTGCCGTGGTAGTAGAGCCCGTGAGGTGACAAGCCTCGTGATTGGCTTTCAGCGCAGGAGCATTTCCAACCTCGCCTGCCGATACCCGAACATCCGCTTCATGCTTGGAGCAATGAAAAGCTTTTGCGCCAGATTGCCGAGCAATCCGAAGCCGGGATCGTATTCAATCACATCGCGGACGGTTGTTCCACTCACTCCGTTTCGCGTCTGGGCCGAAAACTCGTGGCGATGCTGAAATCGCTTGAATGGTCCTTTCTTCTGTATGTCGGCGAAGTGGTGGTTCCATTCGAACTCTGTAATCAATGCAATCCACTGCGCGCGGGAGGGAAGAAACGTGACAGGACGAAAAGAGGTCACGATCTCCGAGCCTACGCCTGCAAGCGAATCAAGATTCGGTACGGGTAGAGTCGGGTCCGGGGGATGCGCTAACCTCAGTGCCGCCAACTCGGTGCAGCTCTGAGGGGGCATGATGCGAGGCAAATTGTTCGGATTGGCAAAAAACAAGAAGACCTTTACGATCGCGATCGGCACCCACTGCTCGAATTGAATACGGTAGGTCATTCCGGGTCGTACAGCGGGGGGCCCGGATTCGACACAAGATCCGAAATGCACCCTCTAGTTTCTTCGGGTCGGATGCGAAGACCTTTTTGCAAGCGTTGACCGTCGACTGACCCACTTGCCGGCCATGAGGAACGCGGCTCCGATGCCGAGGAGTATGAACCAACCTCCGAAATTACCGATAATGCGTTGCCAAAGCGAACCTTGAATGCCCGACACTCGCATCTGGGTCGCGATCAAGCCGTAGGCAACAGCCGCCAGCACTAGGTACATGAGCGCGATGCCTACCACCTGAGTCCCACTTAATCTTTCCTTGCCCGATATGATGTTTCGCCAGAAACGAGATTCGTTTGCCGCTGTGTCTGGGAACACAACGTTGCGCTGCCGCGCATGAACGTCACTTAGCCAGCGATCCCGACGGGCGTGTTTCATTTGGCCTCATTATAAGCTTCAGTTCGAAGGCGGTTATCCGCCCGCATCAGGGCACAACCCGCTTTCGCGGCGCCGAGATCGGGTTTCCACACGGTCGGCACGTTTTGGGAGAATCTGCTAAAGCGAAGAAATAACGAAGGTTACAAATCCGAACCAGAGTGCTAAACCCCATCCCTTGGGGTCACCTCATCAGTTAGCCACAATTTCTAGTGGTTTCTCGAGTCGAGCCCTGTCTCAGACTGACTACCTGCAACTTTCCTGTTGACAACAAACAGGTTAGGCGTAAGATGTGGACAAAAGTGGTAGAAAGTGGTCGTGGCAGTAGAGGTCGTGGGCAAGACTGGAAACTGTGAGGCGCCAGTGGAATTTGAAGCTGACACCCCCAAAAACAGCCCGAACGAACCGCAATCGACCGAGCATTTTGACCGCTTTTACCTCCCTCGTGGCTGTGGCAGTTATTGCTCACAGACTTTCCGCCCCGGTAAAGGGCAGAACACATGTTTCGCGGCAATCACCCAACTCGCGTCGACGAAAAGGGACGGCTCAAGGTCCCCGTCGGAATTCAAGCGCGTCATCGACGAGAAGTACGGCACGCAATTTTACATCACCAGCCTGGATGGCAAGGTTGCTCAAGTATATCCCTTCGAGGAATGGGAACGGATCGAGCAGAAGTTGGCAGGGCTCTCGACTTTCAATCCGACGAAGAAAAAGTTTCTGAGCAAAGTGAACTATTGGGGCCAGGTGGTCGAGATGGACGGTCAGGGGCGGTTGCTGATGCCGCAACTGTTGCGCGATGCGGCGCAGATCAAGGGCGAAGTGGCGGTGAGCGGATACCAGACATATCTGGAAATTCGCAACCTGCAGGCATACCGGCAGCAGATGGAAGACGAGAAGTTCACGGCTGAGGATGAGAAGACGCTCGACGAATTGGGCATCTAGTGGGCGAGGGTTCAACAGACACCCCTCAGGGGGTTGGGCATGGCGGTGGCAAGGAAGCGGGCCATGTTCCGGTTCTTTTAAAAGAAGCGATCGACTTTTTAGCTATCAAGCGCGGCGGGACGTATATCGACGCCACGGTGGGCCTGGGCGGGCACAGTTTCGAAATCGCAAAACGCCTCGGCGCACCGGGTCATTTGATTGGGCTCGATAAGGATCCGGCAGCGCTGGAAATCGCGCGAGAAAGATTAGTCGTTGGTCGTTCGTCGCTGGCCGTTGGCGAGAGCGGATTGGCCGCAGATTACGTTGCTGCATCGTTCCTTTGCAGAGCTTGCGAACGACGAACGACGAGCGGCCTACGACGGAATTCTGGCTGACATCGGCGTGAGCAGCTTGCAGCTCAACGACGCCGCGCGAGGCTTTAGTTTTCAGGCGGAAGGACCGCTCGACATGCGAATGAATCCGCAGGCCGAGCGAACCGCCGAACAAGTGGTAAACCAGGTCGACGAGGTCACACTCGCCAATCTGATTTACGAATTCGGTGAGGAAAGGAGGTCGCGGAGAATCGCCAGAGCCATTGTCCGGTCGCGGCCGATACGAACTACCGCACAACTTGCGGAGGTCATATCAGCCGCGGCCCGGCCAATGAATCAGGCAGAAAGAAGGATTCATCCCGCGACGCAGAACCTTTCAGGCTCTCCGAATCTTCGTAAACGATGAATTGAACGACCTGCGGGCGCTGCTCGATGCGGCCCCGCAGTTGCTCAAACCGGGCGGGCGGGTGGTGATCATCAGCTTCCACTCGCTGGAGGACCGCATCGTGAAAGATGCCCTTCGCGAAGGCGTGAAGCAGGGTTACTACAAGTTGCTGACCAAGAAGCCGGTGATCGCTGGGGAAGAAGAAATCGATCGCAATCCGCGGTCGCGCAGCGCGAAGTTGCGCGCGGCGGAAAGAATTTAGTTCTTTTATGTCATTCCGAGCGAAGCGAGGAATCTGCAGTTTGCTTGTGTAGACGAAAATGCAGATCCCTCGTTTCACTCGGGATGACAACTCGGTTAGAGATTAAGAGAAAGAGACACAAAGTAAAACGGAGGCTGGTGATGTATACGGGCAATTTGATTGACGAACTGATTTCAACGGTCGAGCGCGCAGAAAAGCATGCTCACAAAACTGCCGATTCTCAGGAAGCGAAGCTTCCCTACTGGTATGTGGCAACTGACCGCGAGCGAGCGTTTGATTCGAAGTTACTTGGGGTGGCGTAAATGGCAGCAGCAGTTATCGCGGTACAAGGTGCAGGTCGGAGAACCCGGCGGAAGCCCTGCTGGACCGGCACGCCAGAGATCTACTTTGCCAAGCCAGTCGACAATTCACGCCTGGTAAAACTCGAGGACCCTCGGCGCAGCCGTGAGATGAGACAGTTCGGCATCGCGCTAAGCTGCCTTTTCCTGTTGGTCATGACTTACACGTGGCAACACTTCAAGGCCATCGAATATGGCTACAAGATCGAGTTCATGAAAAACGAGCGCAATGGACTCTCAGAGTTGAATCGCACGCTCCGCCTGGAAGAAGCGTCGCTGCGTTCTCCGGATCGCATCGACCGGCTGGCGCGGCAGTACGGAATGCAGCCGCCGCAGGCGGGCCAGATAATCCGCATGGAGACCGCCCCGATCGGACGCCGGAGCGCCTGTAATGGCCAGCGCCGCAGTGTCTGTGATCTCGGTTCCGTAAGATTGTGGAGCGACGGGCGTCTTGCCCGTCCAAAAAAATTGGCCATGGATTTACGCGGATGAACACGGACTAGGCAAAAGATAAAAGAAATCCGTGAAGATCGGTGCAAATCCGTGGCCTGCAGTTGTGGCGGCTTACGGGCCGCCATGTTTGTCTAGAGGGCGCGATTCGTGGCTGCCAACACACCCCGCAACCCAACCAATGTCAGGCTCTACATGCTGGCAGCGGTTCTCGTCCTGTGGTGCGGTGGCATTTGCCTGCGACTGGTTTATCTGCAAATCTTTCGCTACGGCAGTTTTGAGAAGCGCGCCATCCATGAACGCGAGCGAACCGAGGAAGTATCAGCCCGACGTGGAATCATCTACGACCGCACCGGGCGCGAACTGGCGATGTCGATCTCGGTGGATTCCGCTTTCGCCGTACCCACGGAAATCCCTGACCTGGCCGGCACAGTCTCGCTGATTTCGAAGATCACGAAGACCGATCCCCGCGAAACCCTGGCTAAATGCAAGGCTGCGCGCACATTTTGCTGGGTTGCGCGCAAGGCAGACGCGGAGACTGCCGATCGCATTCGCTCATTGAATCTGCGCGGAATTTATTTTCAGAAAGAATCCCGACGTTTTTATCCTAAGCGCGAGCTCGCGGCGCAGGTGCTTGGTTATGTGGGAATGGATGACGAGGGCCTCAGCGGGATTGAGCGCCAGTACGACGATAAACTTCGCGGCAGCCCGGGACGCATGCTCATCTCGGTCGACGCGCACAAGAAATGGTTTGGCAGCGTGGAGAAGCAGCCGGAACCGGGCGAGAACGTCGTCCTGACCATCGACGAGCAGATTCAGTATATTGCCGAACGCGAACTGGCCACTGCGATGGAACAGACCCACGCTATCTCCGGCACAGTCATCGTGCAAAATCCGCACACCGGAGAAATTCTCGCGTTGGCGAACCAGCCCACATTCAACCCGAACCTAACCAAGGAAATAACGCCCGAGCGCCTGAAAAATCACGCCGTAAGCGACGTCTACGAGCCAGGCTCGACTTTTAAAGTTGTAACTATCTCGGCTGCGCTGGAAGAAAAGTTGACGCGTCCTGATGAGGTGTTCGATTGCCAGATGGGATCGATCGTCATCAATGGCATGCGCATTCGCGATAGCCGGCCGCACGGGCTGTTACCGGTCTGGGGAATTCTGGCGGAATCGAGCGACGTGGGCGCCATCAAGATTGCGCTGCGTCTGGGCGAAGACCGGTTCTATAAATACATTCGAGCTTTTGGCTTCGGGCAACAGACGGGAATTGAGTTACCGGGCGAAACTCGCGGCTTAACCAAGCCTGTAAGCCGCTGGTCGAAAGTTTCGATTGGCGCTATTTCCATGGGTCAGGAGATCGGCATTACTCCCCTTCAGCTTTCAGCTTTGGCTTCGACGATTGCCAACGACGGCGTCCAAGTTGCACCGCGCATCGTCGCGGGTGCGACTGATCCGCAACCCACTTCGCAGACTGTAGCTTTTCATCCTGTCGAAGGACGGCGTGTTATCTCATCGACGACTGCCGCGGAAATGAAGCAGATGATGCAAAAGGTCGTGCTCGAAGGCACGGGAAAAAAAGCCGTCCTCGAAGGTTATTCCTCCGCGGGCAAGACGGGGACGGCGCAGAAAGTAGATCCTGGAACTCACGCCTACTCAAAGACTAAGTACGTGGCTTCATTTGCCGGATTTGCTCCGTTGAACGATCCCGCGATCGTAGTCGCGGTGATCCTGGATTCGGCCGTTGGTTTGCATCAAGGCGGACAAGTTTCGGCGCCGGTTTTCCAGCGAGTGGCGCAACAAGTCTTGGAATACTTGCACACGCCTCATGACGTGGAGCTGCCCCGAAGCCGCCAGTTGTTACTGGCGTCGCGCCAAGTGAAGACGCAGGACCTCGCCGAAGGTTCACCCGACCATTTGGGCGAGGCGCTGGATGTCGCGGAAGCTCCAGCCGCGAGTACGGGCGCGGCACGGTCCGAATACTCACGCCAATGCGATGCCAGAATCAAGCGGCAGCGCCGTGGTTCCAGCCGCACTGCGTCAGCGTGAAACAGTGGCCCCGGCTGCAACAGACTTAAACCAATCTCCAGCGGCAGGGAATTCGCAGCCCCAGCCGGCAGCCAGCCCTGATCATCTCCCATCCAGCGGTACAGTCGTGCTGGACGCGGAGCAGGGCGGAATTGTGGTGCCGTCGTTCGCCGGCAAGAGCGTGCGGGGAGCGATCGAGCTTGCCGAGGATAGCGGTTTGGATCTGGACGCGGTGGGCAGCGGGCTGGCTCAGGATCAGATCCCTGCAGCAGGATCGCACGTCGCAACTGGATCACGTGTGACCGTGAAGTTCGGCCGCTAAAAAAACGCTCACGTAGCTCTGGACGCCTCGTCCGGGCGGTTGGCTGGTATCTGGCTCTACGGTCACAAGGCTGATTTGGAGTAAGCTCACGATAGAGACCCCATGAATCTTCTTCAGCTTCTGCACGGCGCGGAAGTCCTCGCTCAGAGCGGCAATCCGAGCGTCAGCGGAGTGGAATATGACTCGCGGCGAGTAAAGCCGGGCGACGCGTTCATCGCTATGCGCGGCGAGGCCAGCGATGGAAATAAGTTCATCGACAAAGCCATCGCAGCCGGAGCCGTGGCAATCGTCAGCGACTCTGCGACTGAAATTCCACGGGCAGGAGTCGGCTTGGGTGCAGGTGCCGCACGGGCGCCGCGCTCTGGCTCGCTTAAGCGCCAATTTCTACAAGCGCCCTGCCGAGCGGATGGCGATCACTGGCATCACCGGCACCAACGGGAAAAGCACGACTGCATTTCTGCTGGAAGCAATCCTCTCCGCGGCTAATCGCAAGAGCGCACTGATCGGGACGATCGAGTATCATGTGGCGGGAAAAATCCTGCCCGCGCCGCACACCACACCCGAGGCGCTCGATCTGAACCGAATCCTCGCGGAAGCTCTGGGCAATGGTGCGACTGAGGCAGTCATGGAGGTTTCCTCGCACGCGCTCGCTCAGCAACGCGTCTACGCTATTCCATTCGACGTGGCCGTATTCACCAATCTGACCCGGGACCACCTCGATTATCATCACACTATGGACGAATATTTCGCAGCCAAACAGATACTGTTCGAAGGCTGCGGCACTGATCCGCCGCGCGTCGCCGTGCTTAATGCTGAGGACGAGTTCGGACAGAAGCTGGCAAAATTCAGCAAGAAGCATGGTTCTGAAGTTTTGACTTACGGTTTGAAGAACGGTGATCTGCACGCCGAAAATATCGATATTGCACCGCGAGGCACGCGGTTCGACTTGGTCATATCGAAAGAAGTTGTACCCGTGTTTTCTCCGTTGATTGGCAGAGTGAACGTCTACAACGTCCTTGCTGCGGCGGGAGCAGCCTACGCGCGCGATTGCAAACCTGACACGATCGCAAAAGGTATTGCGTTCCTGGGCCGGGTTCCGGGCCGTTTCGAACGCGTGGATTGCAAACAGCCATTCACCGTAGTTGTAGACTACGCACACACCGACGACGCGCTTCGAAACTTGACCGTGTTGGCACGGGAGTTCGTGCAGCAGGCAAAGCAGAAAGGGCGAGTCATCACGGTGTTTGGCTGCGGTGGTGATCGGGACCGGGCGAAACGTCCTCTGATGGGAGAAGCCGCCGGTCGAGGCAGCGATTTCGTGGTGCTCACTTCGGACAATCCGCGCAGCGAGGATCCGCTAGCGATTATCAACGATGCCATGGTCGGCTTGCAGCGTTCGGGCTCAAAATACAAAGTGGAACCGGACCGGAAAACGGCAATCGCACTGGCTATTGGCGAGGCTGGCCCCGGCGACATTGTTCTGATCGCGGGGAAGGGTCACGAGAAAGTGCAAGTCACGCGCGAAGGATCGATTCCATTCGACGACGTCGAGGTAGCCCGCCAGGTCCTGCGCGATTCCGGCTACAACTGCGAAGTTGCAAACGCTGCTGCGGGAATGAACTCATGAAGCTGCCGCTCTTTCGCGTCGCCGAATTTATATCCGCCGCTGGTGAGTTTGATCCCAACGCGGTGGCGCAGGGATATTCCATCGACTCCCGCTCCATTCAGCCCGGCGAGCTTTTCTTCGCGGTGAAGGGCGAACGCATGGACGGCCACGACTTCGTGAACCAGGCGCTGGAAAAAGGCGCCGTGGGTGCAGTCATTCGCAAGGATCAGCTAACACGCTATCCGGCGAAAGCTAGGCTGATTGCAGTCGACGACACTTTGGCTGCGTTGCAGACACTGGCCAGTGCGGTTCGGCGGTTGTGGGCAAAGCCGCTGATCGGGGTGACGGGATCGACCGGAAAGACCACGACGAAAGAAGCCATCGCGCACGTGCTCTCGACGCGCTTCCGAGTGCTTAAATCCGAAGGCAACTTCAATAATCATTTCGGACTTCCCCTCATGCTGCTCAAAATCGAGCCCGAACACGATCTCGCAGTCATTGAGATGGGCATGTCGCACGCCGGTGAAATTGCCGCGCTGGCGAAGATCGCGCAGCCTGAAATTGGAGTAGTCACAAATGTAGCTTCCGTACATTTAGAATTTTTCGATTCTGTAGCCGGGATCGCACGCGCGAAGTACGAACTGATCGAAGCCCTGCCCGCGACCGGAACTGCCGTGCTCAACGCGGACGACGAATACGTTTCGCAGTTTGGCCGCAATTTTCGTGGCAAGGTAGTTCTATACGGCATGCCTGCGACCGCGGACGTGCGGGCGGAAAATATCCAGTCCCAGGGAGCAGACGGATCTACATTCGAGGTAGTCGTAGGAAGTTGCCGCGAAAAAGCCACACTGCACCTGGTGGGAACGCACAACATTTACAATGCGCTGGCCGCGGTTGCAGTAGGACTGGAGCGCGGTTTGAGCCCTTCCGAGGCCGTCGCCGCCCTGGCATCGCTCGCCCCGGCTGACAAACGCGGACAGGTCGTCAAGCTTGGCAACATCACCGTCATCAACGATTGCTACAATTGCAATCCGAAAGCACTCGAAGCCATGGTCGATGCCTTAACTGCCATGCCTGCGAAGCGCAGGATCGTTGTTGCGGGCGAGATGCTCGAACTCGGTTCGTCTGGAGAGGATCTCCACCGCGAATCCGGCCGTTACATCGCGAGCAAGAAAATTGACTTGCTGCTGGGAGTACGAGGCGAAGCCCAGATGATGGTCGAAGCCGCGAGCCAAGCCGGAACGCGAGCGGAGTTCGTCGCCACGCCGGAAGCAGCCGGCGATTGGCTGGCCCGCGAAACCCGCGATGGCGATTTAGTATTGCTGAAGGCATCTCGTGGGGTGAAACTGGAGAAAGCTCTGGAAAAGTGGCAGTCGCAGCAGTCATCAGTCGCCCGTCGGTAGTCGCGGGTGGGGCTCACGACGAACGACCAACGACGAAACGGAGGCTGATTGCTTTATTGGCTGTTGTACGAAAAGCTGTTTCACTATTTCCCGCCGTTTCGCATCTTTCGCTATCTGACCTTTCGGACTGCGTTCGCCAGCCTGACGGCGCTGTTCACTGGACTCATTGTTGGTCCGCTCGTAATCAATCGTCTTCGCGAATTTCAAATTGGACAATACATTCGCGAGGAAGGACCTAAAGCCCACCAGAAAAAAGCTGGTACGCCGACGATGGGCGGCTTGCTGATTGCGATCTCCGTCGTAATCCCAACGCTACTGTGGGCTGATCTAACCAACCGCTTCGTGTGGATTGCCGTTCTTTCCACGTCCGCTTTCGCTGCTATCGGATTCAGCGATGACTACATCAAAGTCGTGCATCGCAGAAACCTGGGGTTGACGGGCAAAGCTAAGATTGGCCTCCAGATCGCCGCCAGTGTTCTCATCGCGGTTGCGCTGATCGTGATGCAGACGCGAGGTCTTTACTCGACCAAGCTGCTGGTACCGTTTTTCAAACAATTTCGACCTGATCTGGTGATCGGATCTCTAGAGCACTATCCTCATCTGTGGCCTTTAGCTTTTCTGCCGTTCATCGCTTTCGTGGCACTGGTGATCGTCGGGTCGAGCAACGCCGTGAACCTGACGGATGGCTTGGACGGCCTGGCCATCGGTTGCACCGTGATCGCCGCCGGGGCTTTGGCCGTTCTCACCTATGTCAGTGGCCACGCTACATTCGCCGCTTATCTCGAACTGGAGCGCATGCCACAAGTCGGCGAGTTGACCATTTTCTGCGGCGCCATGGTCGGCGCGGCCATTGGCTTTCTGTGGTATAACGCGCATCCGGCGGAAGTATTCATGGGAGACGTAGGATCACTCGCCCTCGGCGGCGCGATCGGCACGGTCGCGGTAATGATCAAACAGGAATTGCTCTTGCCCTTCATTGGCGGCGTGTTCGTGATCGAGGCGCTCTCAGTGATCCTGCAAGTCGGGTCCTACAAACTTCGCAAAAAGCGTATCTTCAAGATGGCGCCTATTCATCATCACTTTGAGTTGCTGGGCTGGTCGGAGTCGAAGATTATTGTGCGCTTCTGGATTGCATCGCTGGTCTTCGCATTGTTCGCGTTAACGACGCTGAAATTGAGATAAGAATTCACCTCGGAGACACGGAGGCACCGAGAAGGGCTAATAATTGCGCGTCCTTGAGTTGAGGTCGCGAGTTTGCCTCCAACAAGCTGAATTGCCTTTTCTCCGTGTCTCCGTGGTGCAATTTAGAACTGTGAATGTAAACGACAAACGCGTGTTGGTTGTTGGACTCGGAAAGTCCGGCGTCGCCTCAGCGCTCTTTTTGAAGGCGAAGGGCGCACGGGTTACCGTTTCTGACGCGAAGCCCCAAGACCAGTTAAAAGAAGAGATTCCAGTCCTGCTCGATCACGGCATTGTCGTAGAGACGGGTGGACACGGCGAGCGCACGTTCGGCGGGCAGGATCTCATCGTGGTCAGCCCCGGAGTGCCCACCGACGCGCCTCCGCTGGTGCAGGCGCGTGCACTCGGCGAAAACGTGATTGGCGAAATTGAACTGGCCGCCCAATTTTTTCCCGGACGTATCGTTGCCATCACCGGTTCCAACGGCAAGACCACTACCACGACTTTGGCCGGCGAGATTGTCGCCGCAGGGGGTTACGCGACTGCGGTCGGGGGAAACATCGGCACGCCCGCGATTTCACTGGTCGAAGGTGCGACTGCTGAGACCATCGCTGTCCTCGAGGTCTCCAGCTTCCAGCTCGAAACCATCCAAACATTTCGTCCGCAGATTGCCGTGGTTCTCAATGTAACCCCCGACCATCTCGATCGGCATCGCACCTTCACCGCTTACACCGACGCAAAAGCCCGCATCTTCGAAAATCAGCGAGCGGAAGATTACGCCGTTCTCAACGCCGATGACCTGACCTGCGTCGAGCTTGCAGCCCGTACCCGCGCCCAAGTCTTTTGGTTCAGCCGGACAAGAGAAGTGAAGCAGGGCGCATTTGTCCACGACGGCCGCATCTTCTTCCGCGATCACAGTGGTCAGAAAGAAATCATGCTGGTCTCGGAGATCCCGCTGAAGGGCGGACATAACGTCGAAAATGTTCTGGCTGCGGTCTGCGTTGGCGCTCTCCTGCGCTGCGAGCCGGACCGGATTCGCAAAGCCGTTCACGACTTTAAAGCCGTCGAGCACCGGCTGGAGTACGTCGCGACGATTGGCGGCGTGGAATATTACAACGATTCCAAGGCTACAAACGTTGACGCGACGATCAAGGCGCTCGAATCCTTTCCGGCCAACATTCACCTCATTCTCGGCGGCAAGGACAAAGGCAGCGACTACACCGTCCTTAACGAACTGCTTCGGGAGCGGGTAAAACGTGTTTATACGATCGGCGCGGCGGCCGAGAAGATCGAATCGCAAATTAAGGGATCAACGGAGATCGATCATGCCGAAACCCTGGAAACCGCTATCAAACATGCAGCCGAGGCTGCCAAACCTGGGGATATCGTGCTGCTCGCTCCCGCCTGCGCCAGCTTCGACCAGTTCCGCAACTACGAACATCGCGGAAAGGTCTTCAAGGAAGTCGTCCATGCGTTAGCGGAGCAGGCGAACCAAAAGAGTTAAGCCTCTCGCAAAATCCTTCACGAAAAGCCTCCGTGTCTCCGTGTCTCCGTGGTGAAATGAAATCCTCTCCATGGCGAAGCGCGTCAGTGTCGACAGTTGGCTGTTTACCGTGACTCTGCTCTTGATCTTCATAGGGCTGGTGATGGTTTTCAGCGCCTCGGCGGTTATGGCCAAGGAGCGCTACGGCTCGGGTTATTTTTTTCTGCTGCGGCAGTTGGGCTGGGCGACCGCCGGAATTCTGGCCATGGTCCTGGCGATGAAAATCGATTACCGCCGGTATAAACATCCTGCAGTCGTTTTCTCCTTGCTCGGCGCGACCACGCTTTTGCTGATCTCGGTCTTTTTCCTCGATCGCGCTCACCATACGCATCGTTGGATTCACTTGGGTCCGCTCTCTTTTCAGCCCTCCGAAATGGCCAAACCGGCGCTCATTCTGTTTCTGGCATTCTTCCTCGAGAGCCGCACGAAATCGATGAAGGATTGGCGGAACACAGTTTTGCCCGCCGCCGTTCCAACCTTGGTTTTCATTGCATTGATCGTCTTTCAACCCGACCTTGGCACTGCAATCGCCTGCGCCGCAATTACCGGCTGCGTTTTGTTCGTTGCCGGACTCGATTTGCGCTACCTCGGTTACGCATTCTTGGCTTCTCTATTGCCGCTATATTTCCTGATCTTCCACGTCGCCTATCGCCGCGACCGCATTCTCGCTTTCCTTGATCCTTATTCCGACCCGCAAGGTCGCGGCTTTCACATCATTCAATCGCTGATCGCCGTCAGCACCGGCGGCATCACTGGCGTTGGTCTCATGGAGGGCAAGCAGAAACTTTTCTATCTGCCCGAACCCCACACCGACTTCATCTTCGCTGTAACTGCCGAGGAGTTGGGCTTGGTGGGCGCGATGGTTATTGTGCTGCTGTTCGCCATCTTCCTCTGGCGCGGCGTTCGCACCGCCCTGCGAACGCAAGACATGTTCGGACGCTTCCTCGCGGTCGGAATCACCAGCATGATCGTCGTGCAAGCTTTCATCAATATCAGCGTAGTGCTCGGCCTGATGCCCACCAAAGGCATCCCGCTGCCGTTAGTTTCCTACGGCGGATCGTCGTTGCTCGTCACCCTGGCCTGCATCGGCGTGCTGCTGAACATTTCCAAGCAAGCCGAATAGACAGCCCCCCGGCTGTCCGGTCGAGCGCAGCACGGCCAGTCGCAGCGCAGCTAAAGGGTTAACTGTCGGGCGTCTTTCGAAATGTCGATTCCAGTTTATAGTCACTGCATGCGGGCCATTCTAGCGGGAGGCGGGACCGGCGGACACGTGATCCCCGCGCTCGCCATCGCTCAGCAACTCCAAAAAGATTATGCAGCCGAAGTGCTTTTCATCGGCACTGCGCGAGGCATCGAGAACCGCTTAGTCCCTGCGGCAGGATTTCACTTAAGGCTAGTCCAGGTTGGCGCCTGAACCGAGTCAGCCTCGCGACCCGGCTGAAAACAATCTTCGATCTGCCCCGAGCCGTTTGGGATTCTCGCCGCATCCTCTCCGAGTTCCGGCCCGACATCGTAATCGGCGTCGGCGGATACGCTTCCGGCCCGGCCATGCTGGCTGCGATATTGCGCCGAATTCCCACGCTCGTGTTTGAGCCGAACTTCGTTCCTGGATTCGCCAATCGCCTGGTGGCCCCGCTGGTTTCCGGAGCCGCCGTGCACTTCGCTGAAACTGGACGTTATTTCCGTCGCTGCGAAGTGACCGGCGTTCCAGTCCGCGAAGCCTTTTTCCAGATCTCCGACCAACATCCCAACACTACGAAGACCCTGCTTGTCTTCGGCGGAAGCCAGGGCGCCCACGCCATCAACCAGGTTGTCATGGATTCAGTCGCCGACGCTGCGCCAGCGCGTTCCCGGAATTCACATCGTCCATCAAACCGGCGAACGTGACTATAATGACGCTCAAGCGGCCTACGCGAAATTGGGCGGCTCCGTCGAAGCTTACCGTTTCATCGACGACATGCCCGGTGCATTTGCCGAGGGCGGATTTGCTGATTTGCCGCTCCGGGGCAAGCACCGTTGCCGAAGTGACGGCGGCAGGGAAGCCCGCAGTTTTCGTGCCTTTTCCGCGCGCCGCAGACGATCACCAAAAGCGCAACGCCGAAGCTCTGGAGCGGGCAGGCGCAGCCGTGATGCTTGAAGAATCAAAGCTGACGAGCGAAAGTCTCGTAGAAGCAGTCAGCACGCTATTCACCGATCCGATCCGTCTGGAAAGAGATGGGAGACGCGGCCCGCAAACTATCGCATCCGAATGCCGCGCGCGACATAGCGGCCATGGCAGCCCGGCTGGCAGGAAAAAGAAATAGCCGCGGATTCACGCGGATTTTTTATCTTTTCGCAGATCCGCGTTTATCCGCGTAAATCCGTGGCCAAGCAGTTGACTTTAAAATGTTCGCCAAGATTCAGCGCATTCATTTCGTCGGCATCGGCGGCATCGGCATGAGCGGCATCGCCGAAGTGTTGCTGAATCTCGGCTACAAAGTTTCCGGCTCCGACCTGAAGAGTTCCAGCCGTCACCCAGCGTCTAGCCAGCCTGGGCGCTACATGTTTTTGAAGGACACCGCGCCGAAAACATCGCCGGAGCCGACGTCGTTGTAGCCAGCTCAGCCATCGCGTCAAGACAATCCAGAAATCTCCCAGGCCCACGCCCTCCACATCCCCGTCATCCAGCGCGCCGAAATGCTGGCCGAACTGATGCGCCTGAAGTACGGCATCGCCATCGCCGGGATGCACGGCAAGACCACCACGACTTCCATGGTCGCCGCTGTTCTCGCCGGAGGCGGGCTCGATCCCACCGTAGTCGTTGGCGGACGCGTCGACGCCATGGGATCCAACGCCCGGCTCGGCAAATCGCAATATCTCGTCGCCGAGGCCGACGAGAGCGACCGCTCGTTCCTCAAGCTCTCGCCCATTCTCGCGGTCGTCACCAACATCGATCGCGAACACATGGACTGCTATCGCAACATGCGCAACGTCAAGCGTGCTTTTCTCGACTTCATGGATCGCGTCCCGTTCTACGGCATGGTCGTCGTCTGCAACGACGATCCCCTACTGCGCCGCATGCTCCCCCAGATTCAGCGCCGCGCCGTCACCTATGGCACGCGTCGCGGCTCCGACTTTCACATTAAGCTCGGCAAGTCCGTCCGCAACCCCGGCGAATACCGGCCCGATCAGCCGCTTCGACGTGACCTTTGAACAAAAGCCCCTCGGCGAGTTTCGCCTGCACGTGCCCGGCCTGCATAACATGCTGAACGCCACCGCGGCGATTGCCGTAGGGCATCGGCCTCGACATCAACGTCGATCAGATCCGCGACGCGCTAGAAAACTTCCGCGGAGTCGATCGCCGTTTTCAGATGCGAGGCGCAGCCGCCGGCGTAAGCGTCATCGACGATTACGGCCACCACCCCACCGAAGTCCGCGCCACCCTCGCCGCCGCCCGCCAATGCGGATTTCGCAAGATCCACGTCGTCTTCCAGCCGCATCGTTACACCCGCACGCAGTTGCTCATGGACGAGTTCGCCACGGCCTTCCACGACGCCGACACTCTCTTCATCCTCGACATCTACGCCGCCAGCGAACCGCCAATCGAAGGAATCACTGGAGAAGCCTTAGCTCAGCGCATTCAAGAAGCAGGCGAACAGGAAGCCCGCTACGCCCCGTCTTTCGCCGCAGCCGCGGAAGCAGTCGTCGCCGCAGCCCAGGAAGGAGACATGATCCTGACTCTCGGCGCAGGCACCGTCTCCCAACTCGGCCCAATGATTCTGGAAAAACTGCATGCCCAACAACAGGCCCTCGCGCCAGATTTCCCTGGCGACAACTTCACCACAATAACTTCGAGCCAGATTCCTTGACGCAGGGGGCTTGACAAGATTTTCGCCCCATCACTCCCAACGCGGGAAAACTGCGAAGAGCATATACCAAAGGCTGTTCCGATTTCCGAACAATCCCGCGAAACCCGAACCTCCCCCGCCACAAAATGTGAAAATGATTCTTGTCCTATGGATCATCCCCACCAACCCGAACGCACCATCAACAGCCGCCGCTTTCCAAGATACGAACTCGAAACCGAACTGAGGGTCGCCATCCTCGGCCCGGAACACCACGAGAAGCGCGGCCGCTCTTTGAATATCAACGAGGGAGGCATGGGAGGAATATTTGTCGCGGCTGGGACGTCGGCACCTCCGTCGCTCTCCAGTTCTCCGTTCCCATCGCCACCACTCCAATCAAAGTGAAGGGCGTCGTGCGGAACCAGACCGGCTACCGCTACGGATTTGAGTTCACAGAGTTAACTCCAGAAGAACGCGAAACCATTACCCGAACCTGCAAGACCCTGGACCTGTTGCAATAGCTGGAATCAAGGGCAAAATGTCGACCGCCCGAAAGCCGCAAAGCAGCGAAAGAATGCAGCCCACCGCGCAAGCCGTGTCTTGCGACCGACCCCCAGAGAAGAACAGCTCCAACCGTAAGACACTACGAAATCACCGAAAACCGGGATAACATGGCCAACGGCAACCAACAGGCCAAGCCCATGAGATTCGACTCCCGTCTCCGACAGATTGTCCCGGCAATCATTCTGCTGACCTGTCTGTCGTCTGCCTTGGCAAACAATCCGATTCCGACGGTAGTCGGTCCCGTGGTTCCACAGGCAGTCGTTCCCGGCAGCGGAGCATTCACGCTCAAAGTCTACGGAGCAAACTTTGTATCGGGCGCGGTAGTGAATTGGAATCGCAGCCCACGTACGACGACATTCATCTCGGCCAGAGAACTGCAAACGCAGATCCTCGCTTCGGATGTCGCCACGGCGACTGCTGGATACATCACCGTGACCAATCCTCCACCGGGCGGAGGCGTTTCCAGCGCGAGTTACGCCATCGTAGAAGTGCACATGCCAACCAAAACGATAGTGGTCGACGAGCCGGGAGTTTATGTCCTTGATGCTTTCTACACGATCACGGCCGACATTTATGGTGACGGCAAGCTTGACCTAGTCACGGGCGAGGGATCCGGGTCCGTGGCTCTGAATCGAGGCAATGGAGACGGCACGTTTCAGGCCGCCACAATCATCGGTGGAGGCTATTTTGCGAACGCTGGCATTGCCCCAGGGGACTTCAACAATAAGGGAAGGCTCGATTTGCTTTTCGGTGTGGGGCCGAAGATCGGCGAGCCGCCAACCTACCTAAAGGTGCTCCTTGGGGAGGGAGACGAGAAGTTTCGGGGGCTGCGGCGTTTTGACTATCTCACTAACGATTTCGCTAGGGGATTCGTTGTAGGAGACTTTGATTCCGACCGCAATCTCGACTTCGCGAGCAGCTACGACGGAGGGATTTCAGGCGGCGGCGTGTTTCATGGGAACGGGGATGGAACGTTCAAGAAGGTAGGGTACTTCAGCAAGGGAGGAGGAGACATGGTGGGGGCCGACTTCAATGGGGATGGCAACTTGGACTTGGTAACCGAATATGGCACGGGGCTGTATATCTTCCTCGGAAACGGCGATGGAACCTTCCAGGAGGCTCGTCGCATCGCGACCGACAAGCAATACGCCAGTTGCGCGTCTGGACCAGCGCTTCTAGTGAACGACTTCAACGGTGACGGCAATGCGGATGTTGCTTTCTGCGACGATCATGCTGGCCGGATCGGGATTTTGCTGGGCAATGGCGACGGAAGCTTTCAGCCACCGGCGTACTATTCGACCGATTTTGGGGCGGGAACCGCGTTCGGCTTTACGGCGGGGGACTTCAACTCGGACGGCAAAACGGACCTCGTCGCCTTAACGACGCAAGGGGCGGATGCTCAGTTCGTTGTGTTGTGGGGAAATGGGAACGGCACGTTCCAAAAAGCGAAAAAGGTAAGTCTCCCCAAAAACGGTGGCGCTGACAAAGGAATCGTGGTGGGAGATTTCAATTCTGACGGGCTGCTGGATTTTGTGATGGTCGGCACAGGCGGCGGCAATGCCGTGTACCTACAGAGGTAAGCGGGCGGGCCGGACCACGCGTTTCGCCTCACTCTCAAGGGTGCCCCGTCCAACCTCCGCCTGGGCGGGTTTTTCCTCAACCAATAGATCGCCGGAGCGAAAGACAAATCCCGTTTGCAAAAGCCGAAGGCTAATTCTCGGTGAGGACGATGGAACTCTGCTGACCGCCACAATTCTTCGCCGGATCGTAAACCGCCGATCCCTCGCGCTTGCCTTGCAACGCGCGAAACATCAGCGTCCCGCCTTTTACTTTTTCCGGCAGTCCTTTGAACTGGGTTTTGCCATCGACATTGGTCGCAGCTTCGAGATCAAGCCGCCGCACGCCCATAAGCCCATAAGCAATGTGGACGCGGATGCGCGCATCATAAACCGGCGCGCCCTTAATATCAGTAACGGTAAAGGAAATCGAACAAGGCCCAGCTTCTCCGTCCATCACCGGAACCTGGTGCGGGTCGGGAGTCTGCTGTCCATGCGCCAAGGCCATCCCGCCGACAAAGAACAACATCGTCGTGCCGCACAAAACAATCCTGCACCACCGAACCAGTGAGCTCATGACCGTCTCCCCAACCTCAGTTACGAAAAAACAAAAGCCGCCAGCCCGAAGCCGACGGCTAAATACTAAATGCTAACCGCTGCTCTACGAGTTTTCGTACAACAACACGCCTTCGGTTTCCTTCGAATCCACCGGACGGTAAAACAGCTTGTTGTCCCCGAGGAAGACTTCGATGAACGCCGGCCGCGTAGCGATGGTGCCCTGAATCAAAGCCTCCGACAGCGGGTCTTCGATGTATTTCTGCAGAGCCCTGCGCAGCGGACGCGCGCCATAGCTGCGGTCCACCAGCGTCTGGCTTAGAATCCACTTCTTGGCTTCGTCCGTAACCGTGACCGTGATCGCCTTCTGCGCCAGGTTCTGATTCAGTTGGCTAACCATCAGTTCGAGAATCTGGATCAGATCGCCTTCGCTCAATGCGCTAAACAGAATGATTTCATCCAGACCGGTTGAGGAACTCAGGATTGAACGTGCGCTTGACTTCGTTCTTTACCAGATCCTCGACCTTCTCCGAGATCATGTCTTCCTTGCTCGACTGGAAGCCCAGACCCTCGCGGCGCTGCAAGTGCCGCGCCCCGATATTCGAAGTCATGATCAGAATCGTGTTCTTGAAGTCGACGGTATTGCCCAAACCGTCGGTGAGCTGTCCGTCTTCAAACACCTGCAACAGAATGTTGAACACATCCGGATGGGCCTTCTCGATTTCGTCGAGCAGTACGACTGAATAAGGCGCCCGTTTAACCCGCTCGGTAAGCTGCCCACCCTCTTCGTAACCCACATATCCCGGAGGCGACCCAATCAATTTCGACACCGAGTGCTTCTCCATGAATTCAGACATGTCGAAGCGGACCAGAGCTTTTTCGGTGCCGAACATGAACTGCGCCAGGGTGCGGGCAACTTCGGTTTTGCCGACGCCCGTGGGGCCAAGGAATAAGAACGAGCCGATTGGACGGTTGGGGTTCTTCAATCCAGCGCGGCTGCGGCGGATCGCGCGGGCCAGAGCGCTGATGGCTTTGTCCTGGCTGATGATTCGCTTGTGCAGCTCTTCTTCGATGCGCAGGAGCTTCTGGGTTTCTTCTTCCTTGATCGAAGTTACGGGGACGCCGGTCCAGCGCGAGACCACGTCTTCGATGTCTTCGCGGCCGACTACGCCGGTGGAAGATTCGTCCAGATGATATTTTTCGCGAAGAGCGCGCAGGTTCTCGCGCTCTTTGCGTTCCTCGTCCGAATAAAAACGGGCCTTCTCGAACTCGTGGTTCGCGATGGCGTTTTCCATCCGGTGAACGATGAACTTGATGCGCTTCTGCACCTCGGTAAGTTCCTCGGGCAGCGAAGTCTGGCGCAGCTTAACGCGGGCGCCGGCTTCGTCGACCAGGTCAATTGCCTTGTCGGGCAGGAAGCGGTCGGGAATATAACGGTTCGAGTGCGAAACGGCGAAGTTGATGGCGTCGTCAGTGTAGGTGACGGCGTGAAACTTCTCGTACCGGTCTTTGATCCCGAACAAAATCTTGGTCGCGTCGGCTTCATTCGGCGGTGGAACTTTCACGGCCTGGAAGCGGCGTTCAAGCGAGCGATCTTTTTCGATGGACTTGCGATATTCGCCCGGAGTGGTGGCGCCGATGCACTGGATTTCTCCGCGCGATAGAGCCGGCTTCAGAATGTTGGCCGCATCGAGCGAGCCTTCAGCCGAGCCTGCGCCGACCAGCGTGTGCAATTCATCGATGAAGATGATCGAGTTCTGCGACTCCATCAATTCTTTCATGATGGTCTTGAGACGCTCTTCGAACTGGCCGCGATACTTGGTGCCGGCGACGATCAATGAAAGATCGAGCGCCAGGATGCGTTTGTCGGCGAGAAACGAAGGGACTTCGCCGTCAGCAATGCGTTGCGCCAGGCCTTCGACGATGGCGGTCTTGCCGACGCCGGGTTCGCCAATCAGCACGGGATTGTTCTTGGTGCGGCGGCAGAGAATCTGAACCACGCGTTCCAATTCGCCATCCCGTCCGACGAGCGGATCGAGTTGGGTATCCATCGCGGCCTGAGTCAGGTCACGGGAGAACTCGCTCAGCAAGGACGACTCACGCTGACGCTGGGGTTGAGCTTTTTCCTGGCTGGTGCGAGCCAGTTCTTCTCGAATGGTCGAGAGTCTCAGGCCACGCTCGTGCAGAATCTCAGCCGCAAAGCATTTTTCTTCCCGCAGCAATCCCAACAGCAGATGTTCGGTCCCGATGTGCTTGTGGGAAAGACGTTCGGCTTCTTCCGCGGCATAAGCGAGCACGCGTTTGCACTCGTTGCTTAGCGGCAAGGTCGACCGAAGTGGAAACTTTCTCGCGGATCGTGGTGTGTCCCTCGATCTGTTTGCGGATCGATTCGACCGAAGCGTGCGAACGCAGAAAGCGATTAGTCAGGGCTTTATCTTCTCGCAAAAGTCCAAGCAGAAGATGTTCCGTCTCAATATAAGGAGACCCGAACTGGCTGGCTTCATAGCGCGCGAAAAAGATGACGCGCCTCGCCTTCTCCGTATAACGTTCAAACATATGGCCCTTTCCCCCGCGCTCTCGGGGAGCTTCCTGGGTCAATCTGGCGGCCCTGCTCCTCGGATCTCCCTGACCCTAAGTTAATGGTGCAATCAACGTGCCAACCGCTACATTCTTTATATCGCAGGTTTGGACGTGCGTTTATCAGTTACCAAAGACACCTTACTTGTCGTTTCTCCGCAAGTGCTTGCAACTTTTTGTGAGTTGCTCGACCTGGCGTTTTTCGATTACCATCCTCATCTCTCATTCCGACACGTCGCGCCAGAAAAGTCAATCGCCACGACGTGCTATACGGGTAGCGTTTCCGGTGCCACCTCCTCAATCCTTCCTTGCTGTAACCGCAAAACACGCTGGCAACGACGCGCAAAAGCGAAATTGTGGGTGGCGATGAGGGAGGTGAGTTGATAGTCGCGATGGAGCCTGGCAATCAGCTCGAAAACTGAATCGGCCGTACGACTATCGAGGTCTCCGGTCGGCTCATCCGCCAGCAAAAGCTTGGGCTGCGTGATCAGGGCTCGAGCCAGAGCTACGCGCTGTTGTTCGCCACCCGAGAGTTCTCCCGAACGATGATGCGAGCGCTGGTCCAATCCGACCTCACGCAGCCACTGCGAAGCTTCTGCTTGTGTCTCCTGCCGGGGGCAGACCCCGAAGCAGGAGCGGCATGGCCACATTTTCCAGCGCCGTGAACTCCGGCAGCAGGTAGTGGAACTGCCAGACAAAGCCGACTTCGCGGTTACGAAACTCGGCTGCAGCGTTCTCCGAAAGCGAATTCAAATGCAAGTTGGCGAAGTATACGTCACCTGCAGAAGCTCGATCAAGAGCGCCCACGATGTGCAGCAAGGTACTCTTTCCCGCACCCGATTCGCCAACGATGGCCAGCATTTCGCCTTTCGCCACTTGAAACGACAAATTGTCAAAGAGCACTAGATCCGACTTGCCCGATCGAAAGACTTTCTTGAGTCCCTCGATCCTTAATATAGCCTCGTCTGTTAGATGCACCCGAGAGTGCTCCTCGTCTCAGCAATCTCGGGTAACAAGTTCCAAATTCTACTCGATTCACCCGAGGCAGCGTCGCCATTTCCATTAAAACACGGCTACGCCGAAAACGTTTCCGCTCACTTTCAGGACATCTGCCACAAACTGTACTTCAGAAATCATAGGGCAGAATGTGACCTCGGTCACTGATGCGCGTACCGGCAGAGCGGGACCGAAGGTCACATTCTCGGGACCGTGAGCGCAGAATGACATAAAGGGTCGAGGGAGATGTCACACAAAGGTCAAAGGTGGGTCAGTGAGATTCGCCCTGGTGTTCTTGGCTGACGCCGTTAAGAACGTTAACCACAAAGGACACGAAGGTACACAAAGGAAGGCGAAAGATAGTTGGATCATTCGTAGCGCAGGGCTTCTGCGGGGAGGATTCGCGCAGCTGACCACGACGGATACACCGTCGCGACCAAAGAGATGCCAATCGCTACCAGAGCTACGAGCACTCCGTCCATGGCGCGGGGCGCGAAGGGCACGTAGTCGATAGAGTAGACCTCGGGCGCGAGCGACAGCAGATGATAGTGTCCGCCGACGAAGGACAGCGCGTAGCCGAGGACGAGGCCGATCGCGGTTCCGACCACTCCAATCAGCACCCCTTGGGCGATGAAGATGCGGCGCACTTGCGACTTGCGCGTGCCCATCGAAATGAGCACGGCGATGTCGCGAGTCTTTTCCATCACCATCATCGTCAGCGAGATCAGAATGTTGAGCGCGGCCACGAAGACGATCAAGCCGATGGTGATAAAAGTGACCAGACGTTCCAGGCGCAGAGCGCGAAACAGCGGCTTGTTCTGCTCCATCCAGTTGGTGGTCATGAAACCTTTGCCGGCGGCCTGCTCGATCTCTTTTGAGATTTGATCGGCCTTGTAAATGTCGTCCACTTTGAATTCGAGGACGGAAACCAGATCGCCCAAGCCGAACAGTTGTTGCGCATCGCTGAGGCGGATGAACGCCCACGAGCTGTCATAGTCGAAGAAACCAGAGTCGAAGATTCCGACGACACGGAAACGGTCGTACTTGGGGACCATTCCGAAAGGAGTGAGCTCGCCTTGCGGGCTGGTGACGAGCACGATGGAGCCGACCGGCGCCCCTAGTTCGTCGGCCATGTCTTTGCCGAGAATGATGGGAGGCATAGCGGCGATGCGGTTTTCCACGCCCTGAAGGTCGGTGGGGGATTGGCTGGTCTGTGTGGCGCGGGCGCCCTCGCCCGCGTTTTGCGAGGCCTCGTCGAGGGCATCGGCCGAACCGATCTTTACCGTGTTTAGAAGATCGCTGACTTTTCTTTCTTCGCTCGGAATCATTCCCTTCAGCACGGCGCCGCGAGCTCGCGGTCCGCGAGAGATCAGAACCTGCTCGTAGATCGCGGGGGCAGCGGCGACGATGTGCGGCTCTTTCGACAGCCGATCCATGAGTGGGCGCCAGTCGCTGATCCCGTCACTCTGAATGCGCAGCAGATTGATGTGAGAAGTCGATCCGAGCAGGCGATCCTGGAGATCCTGGCGAAATCCATTGTTGATGGCAAGTGCGACGACCAGCGAGGCTACGCCCGCGGCGACTCCGGCGATAGAAATCCCCGTGATGACGCCAATGACGGCCTGGCGCCGTTTGGCGCGCAGGTAGCGCGAGGCGATGAAGAGTTCAAATCGCATAGGAGCTATCAGCTGCTCAGCGATCAGCTTTCAGACAATTCGGATTATAGCTAGGGATGCGGATTCCTGTGGCTAAGGCTGAGCCCATCCTGAAGGCCGGGCGAGGACGCCCGGCCTCCATCGGGCTAACTGGGCATTTCATGCGGAATGATAGGCCGGACTTCGATCGAACCCCAGCGTGCCGAAGGGATTCGCGCGGCGAGGGCTAGGGCCTCGTCGAATCTTTGGCTTCGACAAGGTAGTAGCCGCCAAGCTGTTCCTTGGTTTCGGCGAATGGGCCATCGAGTGACCGTGCGCTTTTTGTCGCGCACCCGCACAGTCTTGGCCTTGGAAATGCGGTCCAGTTCGTTGCCGCCTCGCATATGGCCGCTGCCGGCAATGCTCTTGGAGAATTCCCCGTATTCCTGATCGATTTTGTTCCGTTCCGTCGGGCTCATCTTGTCGAATTGGCTTTCGTTTCCGTAAATAAGCAGCAGATATTGCATTTTGGTCAGGCCTCCTCGCCTGTACTGGTGGTTAGTCGAACATGGTTCCTTCATTATCGACAAAGCTGGGAACAATATTTTCGGCAGGACGGGATGGAGCGAATACGCCCGTCCTCCATAGGTCGTTTTATGGCACAGTAGGTAGGCAATGGCCATAGCGAAGGATCCCAAACTCGAGGGGTGGGCGGCATTTGCTTATCGGGATTTCACCGTTTACGAGTTTGCGCTGTTTCTGATTGAAGTTGCGCTGGAGATGATGTCGGTCGCCGTCGGATGGCAGGTTTACGAGATGACGAAGCGGCCTTTGGATTTGGGATTGGTCGGGCTGGCTCAGTTCTTGCCGGGGATTTTCTTGTTTCTGGCTTCGGGACACGCGGCGGATCGCTTTGATCGGCGCAGGCTGCTGATGTCGTGCTACGGCGGATTCGCGGTATGCGCGGCTTTGCTGTTGGACGATCGCGTGGCGCGGATCGCACTCGGCGCATGCCAGCATTTATGCGATTTATGCAGTTCTGGTGCTGCTCGGGACGGTGCGCTCGTTCGCTGGACCGGCGACTCGGGTGATGCTGCCGCAGTTGGTTCCGGAAGAATATTTTCCGAGCGCAGTGGCCTGGAACGCGAGCGTCTTTCAAGGGGCGACGATTTTGGGTCCGATGGCGGGCGGACTGATTTATACAGTCTCGCACGGTCCGTCGGTGGTGTATTTCACGGCGATGCTGATGGCGCTGGCAGCGCTCCTTTCCACGCTGTGGATGAAATTGCGGACCAAGGCGCTGGCGCATGAAGCGGCGAGTTTGAAGACAGTGCTGGCGGGATTCCGCTACGTCTGGCGAAAGAAACTGCTTCTGGGATTGATCTCGCTGGACATGTTTGCGGTGTTGCTCGGCGGCGCGGTTGCGCTGTTGCCCGTATATGCGCGCGAAATCCTCAGGACTGGACCTTGGGGCTTGGGGCTTTTACGCAGCGCGCCTGGAGTCGGCGCGGTAGTTATGGCGATTGTGCTGGCTCACCGGCCGTTGCAGCGACGGGCAGGGCCGACCATGCTGTGGTGCGTGGCTGGGTTTGGAGTGTGCACGATTATTTTCGGAATATCGAGAAGCCTTGTGCTTTCTTTGATCGCGTTGGCGTTGATCGGCGCGACCGATATGGTTAGCATCGTCATTCGCGGCACGCTGATTCAGTTGGGAACGCCGGACGAAATGCGCGGGCGAGTTAATGCCGTGGACATGCTTTTTATCGGGGTTTCGAACGAGCTGGGACAATTTGAGTCGGGTCTGACGGCGCAGTGGTTCGGAACTGTTCCTGCCGTGGTGTTGGGCGGTATCGGAACTCTGATGGTGATTGCTATATGGGCGTGGCAGTTTCCCGAGTTGCGGAACGCGGACCGGCTCACCGATAGTAATTGAGCATCAAAGCCGCTACTTTCCGCGGATTACCGTTTTCGCGGAATTCATATTGTCGAAGCGGTCGTAGACGCGGACCACGACTACATGCTCCGGCTGTTCGCGCCGCGCTCTTTGCGGTCGCGGTCTTTAGGTTCGCCGCTGGCAGCGCCACGCGAAAATCGTAGCTCTCGGTTTTCGAATCTGACAATTGGCCGACCGGCTCAACGAATTGCCACTCTCCTGCGTCGACCGAGTATTCGGCGCTCTTGATATTCGAAAAACTATCGACCGCGCGGAAAGTTACGTGGATCTTGTCGCCTTCAACGGAAGCGGCGAGATTTTCGATCTGGGGCGGAGTTGTGTCGACTTCGAATCGCGCGCTTTCTTTTTCCGCGGTCAGGGCCTGCTCGGGAGAATGCGAGGGCGCGTCGGAGGCTACGACTTTGATGGTATAGCCGCCGTCGGGCAGAAGCGAAGCGTCGAAGGAATAGAACTTGTCGGTCAGATTGTCTTTGAGCAACAGCCATCGAGTGTCGCCGTCGCCGCGGTAGTAGACGCTGTAGATCATTTGGTCGTCGTTGTCGTCGTGGACGCTCCACTTCACGCCAATCGAATCGCGGTCATGCGTGGTTGGGGGCGGCGTGTCGAAATGCGCCTGCTGGGCATTTCCGGCACCCATGTCTCCGCCGGCGGGTTTGGGTAGGGATTGGTAGCGCACTCCAACTTGAACCGTGACGTCGTCGAAATCGGGGGCCACGTTCTTGGGCAGGTAGTTGAGCGTGACGCTCTCGACGCGTGGGGCAGGATCGCCCGAGCGCAGCACGGCTTTCCACTGAATGAAGCGTGCGGGAGGGACGCTGACCGCGCTGTCTTTCCGCGAATCGATTTTCTCCCACGGGCTCCAGTTGCGGTCGGGATTATCCACGTTGCCGCTGCGGGCAAAGAGTTCGACATTGCCGGCGCCGCGGAATTCGGCGCGTCCCCAGCGCGAGAAGATGTGGGCATCGAAAACGTCGCTTTCGTAAGTGCCTTCGGATTCAGGCGTCGCGCTGAGCAAAAACACTTTGCCGAGGTTGCTGGTCGAAGCGTACAGCCCGCCCTTGGGTGCGTTGGCGAAGGCGGTCACCTGGGTTGCGCTGGCTTTGAGCAGGTCGGTGAATTCGTCTTCACCGCTGATGGCGAAGACGTGTCCTCGGTTTCCCGTGCCCGCGAGCAGGCGGCCGCGCTGATCAAAAGCGAGGGCATACACGATGTCCTCGTGAGAACTCCACAAGCGGCTGGGAGAGCCGTCGGGGGCGATGCGATAAATTTCCGAGCCGCCCGCGGCTCCAGCACCGGGGATAGGAAAGCTGATCGACGATGGCGGTGCGCTGGCGGGAGCGCTCGTGATCACGATACCGCTCTGCGACCCGGCGCCCGAAGCGGTAGGAAGAAGTCGGAATGGAAATGACCGGGGAGGAGAAACCTGGCGCGCCGGTTCCGCCGTGTTTTTCTCCCACGCCGGCGGCGTAAATGTTCCCGGTTTTGTCGATGGCCAGCGCCGTGATTTCTTTTTTCGGCGCGCTGTAGAGCACGAAGCCTTCTCCACTGGGCGAGATTCGATAGACCAGACCGCTGCCGTCGGAACCGGCGATCAGATTGCCTTTGCCGTCGAAAGCCATCACGCGGATGTGGGCTTCGTCACTTTTAAAGAAAACTGAGTGCTCGCCCTTCGGCGTGACCCGGAAGATCTCTCCGTGATCTCCGGTGGCCACGTAGAGGTTGCCGCTATCGTCGAGGACGAGGTCCCAAATGTATTTGGTGCCGGGCTCGAAATAAACGGAGGAACTCCAGAGGGAATCGGCGGACGGCTTGTCTGTGGCTTTCTTATCTTTACAGAGAGCCGGAGTAGACGAGGCCGGATGATCTCCGATTTTGTAAACCTTGCCATCGGGATTCGTGGCCGCGTAAATGACTCCGCTCTTATCCACGGCCAGCGCCTGCACCTGAAGTTCCTGGGGCTCGAAAATCACAGTAGACTTGCCATCCGGGGTAATTCGATACACGCGCGCGGGCGAACCTGCGGCGGCATAAGAGATTGCCCGCGCGATCCGCCGCGATCGACCAGATATAAGTCGATGGCGTCGTGGACAGCGCCGTGAAAGCGGGCGCCAGTTCCAGGCCGCCGGTGCTGCGCACGGCCACACCTTTCGCTGTGCCCTTGATCAGTTCATCGAATTTCGATTGTTCCCAGGTGCGTGTACCTTCGGCAAAGACGAAAGAAAGCAGAAGAAGAACTGGAAAGACAACCAACACCCAACGCAAACGGATCAAGTTCATACCTCAATACAAAGTTTTAGGAGGAGAGTTCAGGTTACCACGTCGTCTAGGGCGGACACTCCCCGCCGCCTTTGACCTTGATTTTTCGAGGCCGAGTTTATCTTTGAATCGTAAAATCAAACTCAACAACAGCGGACAAGAGTGTCCGCTCTACACCGGAGAACACAATGACCGCAGCGGGTTTTCGACGGATCGCTCTGAGTATGCCGGAGGCTGTCGAAGGCTCACACTTTGGAAGCGCCGATTTCCGGGTGGGCAATAAAATCTTCGCGACGCTCGCGCTGCAAAAGGAAGGTTACGGAGTCCTGTTGCTAACCCCGGAGCAGCAAGCTGGGATGGTCGAGGACGAGCCGAGCATCTTTTCTCCGGTGCCCGGCGGATGGGGCCGTAAAGGGTCGACGCGGGTGCGCTTGGCGAAAGTGCCGGCGGACATACTCCAAGCCGCGTTGCAGATGGCATGGCGCAGAAAGGCGCCAAAGCGGCTATTGGGTGGGTAATGCGAGATCTATGGTGGCGAGGTTTTTTGAGCCGACAGGCGTTCTTTAAGCTGGTCGGTAAATAGTTTTGCCTGCTCGTCGGACAATTGTAGCTGGCCTTCAAGGATCAAGGTCAAGCGGCCCGCGCCGGCATCCTGAAATTGCGCTTTCCGGATACTGGCGAGCTCCTGAGCTGCGGGCGGCATCGCGGTCTTGAAGTTTGCGCCCTTCTGCATTATCGAGAGGAACGATGCCGTGATTTGCTCGCGCAATTTGACGCCGAGCTGACCGGAGAGCAGCATGTCGCGGAGGAATCCATCAGCGTCCACCCGGCTAATTTCGGAGGCAAGACGCACGTCAGAGTTCGAATCGACTCCCGATTCAACTTTCGATTCGACCGAAGGGGATGAGCTTGACCTCGATGGTGCCGTCGCCGGTGGACAGTTCCGTGAGGCTTTCCCCGATCCCTGAACCGGAGGGCAGATCCAGTGCTCATAGTGCAAGTGGGCGACGACGATGCTTGCGGGAGCCTGAGGAATGAGCATGCCTTCTTTGATCTCGATGCGCTCGCCGCAACGGGGAGAGTGGTTCAGTTGGGTGCGGAGAACGTCGGTGATGTTCTGCTGCAGATCAGAAAAGTCGGCAGTGTACTTAAGACCAAAAAGATTGTGACCGTCTGCGGCAGGAGTCCGGGATATGACGCCTGAACCCGCGATTGCGATGGACTGGCCGGCGAAGTCAATCGAAGTCGTCACCGGCGGAAGCCGCAGCGTGAGGTCCTGGCCGGAAGCGGGTAGGATGATGCCCATCTCGCCGGCGAGCGCGACTTGTTCGTCTTGGAAGCCGTTGAGCGCCTTATCGAGATTGGCGGCGGAGTTGGCGATTAGTTCGTTCTCAGCTTTTGCGGTCTCGATGGTTCGATCGAATTCCTTTATTTGATTGTCGAGATCAGTATCTGCTTTTGCCAACCTGTCGGTGAGGTCCTTCAATCCTGATGTTTGCACGGGAGAGAACGAGGCTAGAAAATTCTTGTTCCCGGCGCGCGCTTCTTGGATGGCCCGATCCATGCTCGCGGCGTGATCAGACAGAACCGCAGAAGCACGGACCTTTTGCAGACTGTCCCGAAAACTTTGCAGCTGCGTGCTGGCGGTCTGAGCATATTGCATCACCTTGATGAATGCGGCGCTCTGATCAGCGGTCGCCTGGACAGCCATGAGGTGTTCAAAATTCTTGAGATCGTCTTCGCTGCTGGTCCCCTCGGGAGTGTCGGGGCAGTCGTGCACACAAATGAGAGGTCTCCCGTGGACGGTGCCTGGTGTGCCGCGTCCGCCAAACCCACCGCCGCCCCGCTGAGCCAGCATTGTAGCGGGGTGCGGCCAGTAGAGCAACCGCGACGAGCGACACGGCTAACCGCGGAACTGATAGGCGGTCTGCCGACTCACCATGGGCAGATAAACCAGGAAGACAAATTCTTCCTTGGAACATGAGCCAGATCTCCACAAATCTTTACAATCGGAATGGAACAAAGGCTAACGAAACAAATAACTGTGATGCAGGCAAATTCAAAATGGTGACCTGAATTCGAAGGACCGGATGACGGGCCGCCACACCAACAGTGCCATGGGCTTGACGATTGCTTTTGACAGGGCGACTCACTGCCCTTAGACTGACGAACATGGAAGTGCATTTCAAGCCTGGGACCGAATCCCGCCTTCAGGAACTGGCCTCCCAGAGCGGCCGTCCGACCGATGACTTGGTGGAAGACGCGATGGCAGCATATCTGGCGGAGGTGACCGAGGTGCGCACCCTGCTCGATGCCCGCTACGACGACATCAAGAGCGGCCGGGTGAAGCCCGTGGATGGCGAAACTTTCTTTGAAAGCCTGCGCCAGCGCGAAGACGATTTAATCAAACAGCGCTCTTCGAAATGAATGTCGCGGGCGAAGGCGCCCGCGCCACACAACCCTTTACAAAGCTACTTAATGCTGATAGTCAGCACTTGCGCCCCGGCGACGACGTAGTCGAGCGGCCCGGTGGCGGCTTCGTTTACTGACGACTCGCTGGACACGACCATGTCCTGGGTGCCGCGCATGCCATCCATCACGTTCATGATGGAGAGTGGCAGCGTGGGCATGACCTTGTCGGCAATCATGGCTTCGGGATCGGCTTCGAGCAACGAAACGTAGACGCGGTTGTTGACATGCTCTTTGTTCAGGAACGCGATGGTCGCGGCGAGATCCAGCTTGCGTCCAAGCAGCGAGCGAGCCGCGCCGGAGATGGTCAAGAGTGTCGCCGTCGCTCACCAGGATGCGCAGGGTCCCTTGGAAGTCGAGGTAGGGATGTGAATGGGATGTGTTGCACGACGCCTTCGCCGCGATAGGGCCGGAGCATAGCTTCAATCGTGATGTCGTCGCCGGGACGGGCTTCGGTGATATCGGTGCGGGCGCTTTCGAGTCGCGCCCAGCGGCGTTCACGCACAACGTTGAAATCAAGCTGGACGCCATGAATGGCGGGCACGCTGTAGGGATTATCGAAGATGCGGCTGAACCGGTCGCCTAGCGAGATGGCAGCCAGCATCGCGCCCGGCTGTCCGCCATCGGCTGCGGCGAACATGTCTTGCATCGGTGACGTCCGGATATCCGTCGACGCTGATGCGTCCATTCATCCGGTAGGTGGTTTCCTCGCCGTATTCATTCACGCCATGCAGCGCGTTGAACACCGTGGCCATCATGGCGACTGGGCTTAGGCGCGCGTTGTTCAGAACTTCGTAGTGGAACTGCTTGTCGGCGGACTCGCCGTGGATGGTGAGCGTGACTGGAATCATTTCCGGCTTCTTGCCGAACTCTCCCAAGAATGCCGTTGTGGCGGTCTTGCACGAAGGCGCCCACGGTTTCGGTAGCATTCACGATTTTGAAGGCGTTGAGCGGCGAAGGCAGAGTGGCGAGCACGTCGGCTTTGGTCATGGGCAGGTCGACCATGCCGAATTGCATCAGCGGATGGCCGCAAGCCAGCAAGTGCTGCGCGTCCATGTAGGTGACGGTGCAAGTGGCGGCAATGTTCATGTCGCCATGCACCAGGATGGCGCTCACCGCAGAGCCGGGCTCCATGGGCTCAGGCTGTTTGGCGTCGCTTACCGAACCCGCACCCATCACCGGGACGATTCCCGCGGCCGAGAATTGCGAGGCGAAGCGCTGCACTGTATCTTCGGAGAATCCATTGAAGACGAGCGGGCGTTTCGATGGGCTTGAGGTATTTCGTGAAGGTTGCATGTTCTGACGGAGAATCGGCAACGCCAGGACTCGCAGTCTTGCTCGGGGAGCGGGCCGCGGATGTGGCTTCGACTGGAGCAGAAGCCGGATTCCGATCCAGCGCGCTGATTTCGAGCATCTCAGCGATCGGGGTAACGCCAGCGATAGGTTCTTTCGAGAATTCCCCGATGCGGAAGGCGAGCGCGCCCGCCAGTTTGCCATCAAGATATACCGGGCTGCCGCTCATGCCCGCGACTACGCCGGTGTATTCGGCCTTGGCGCCACCGAGGCGAACCAGGATCACATCGCCTTTGGGACCATCTGCATTCTTGAGGATGCCGAGCACCTCAACATCCATGGCTTCCGGCTTCGTGCCCTGGAACACGGTATAAGCCATGCCTTTCATGCCGGCATGGATTCGCTCGAGCGGAATGGTTTCGACAGGCTTCGGAAGTTTGCGCTTGGATTACGGAAGACAGTGAAAAGCTAAGAACAATCAGGGCGAGAATCGCTCGTCTTGGACAGGTCGACCCACAGTTTCACCCACAAATTTCCCCGAGAACTACCAACTGGTCCTCTAACACTGAATGACACTTCGCACTTTGTACGCGATTTGCCGGGAAGGAGAGGGTTAGTCAAAGCCAAGCAAACATCCCAATGGCGAAGCTATGCGTCTATACTAGCATAAGGTTTTCCGAGGACCTCAAATGATTTCATAACCCAATTGGGCAGGGTGGCAGGCGGTTTCGCAGGGGCTTGGGCCGTATTATGCTGTGCGCAACTTTGGCGTATCTCCTTGCTGATCTGGTCTTGGGGATTTTTGCCGGGTTTGACTGCGGCGCAGGATCAGGTCCTCGGCGCCCGCCAAAGGCCAGGCGGATGCCGCCGGATGCGGCCGGAGGCCCGCAAAACGACGTTGGCCCCTATGCCATTCCCAAGAAAAAAGACGAGCCGCCACCGCCTCCGCCGCCTGAAAAGCCCAAAAAAGATTGAGGGCATGCCGGACTATTCCATTCACGTCGACGTACCTGTGGTGGAAGTGCCGGTTATGGTTACGACGAAAGATGGGCAATTCATCTCCGGGTTTGAAACAAGACAACTTCCGCATTTCCGAAGATGGCGCGCAGCAGAAGATCACCAACTTCGGCATCACGGAAGCGCCCATCACCGCCGTCTTGCTAGTCGAGTTCGCCGCTGGCGATTATTCGTTCATGGGCGACATCTGCACGCTTCCTACACCTTCGTCAGCATGTTAAAAAAGAACGACTGGCTGGCGGTGATTTCCTACGACATGCGGCGACTACATTCTGGTGGACTTTACGCAAGACAAGCGGCGAGGCGTAGGGCGCGATCAATCAGTTGCGAATTCCCGGTTTCACCGAGACCAATCTGTTCGACGCTCTTTACGACACCCTGGACCGGGTGGACCGGATCGAAGGGCACAAGTACATCATTTTGGTGACGACCGGTGTCGATAGCTTCAGCAAGCTGAATCTTCGATCAGATCTACAAAAAGATCAAAACTACAAACGACGTGACGATTTACCCGGTCAGCGTGGGATGGAGGTGCGGGAATAGTTCGAGACCCAAGGCGCACGGGCTACTCCCACGGAGCGGGCATCCCAGTTGAGCAAATGGATTACCTGCAGGCCGACAACGAGATGAAGACTTTTGCCCGCCTGACCGGAGGCCGCGCCTACTTTCCACGGTTCCAGGCCGAGTTCCCGGAGATATTTCATCAGATCGGCGGGGACATTCGCAATCAGTACAGCATGGCGTATCGTCCGACCAACCCCAAGCTCGATGGAACTTACCGCAAATTGAAAGTCGACGTCGTCGCGCCGGATGGAGGCAAGCTCTAAAGGTAAAAGATCAGAAAGGGAAAGACGTGAAGTATAGGTGATCGCGCGCGAAGGCTACACCGCGAAACACACGGTGGAGTAAGTCTTAGTGCAGCGTGGGCCAAGTGGTCCAGCAGGAACATAAGTCCGACTCCCAGAAAAACGACCAAGGCCACTCTCGCTCCCGGCTCGCGGTTTACTTCTGGAATGAGATCGGACGCCGCTACGTAGATCGTCACTCCCGCCGCAAGCGGCAGTCCATAGCTCACTTGGTGCTTGAAGACGGCCATGGTCAAGTACTCCCGCCAGCGTCGCTGCACCCAGCAGCATAGAAGCACCCCAGGCCATACTGCGGCTTTGGCCGCTGGCCAGCATGACGGAAGTGACGGTGAAGCCTTCAGGAATCTTGTGCAGGAAAATCGCCAGGAAAATGATCCATCCCAGCCAACTCGGAGACGATGAAACCAGCGGTGATCGCGATGCCGTCGAAAAACGTGTGAATGGTCAGACCCGAGCAGAACCGAATATCCCTTGTGGGTGTGAGCAAATTCGTCTTGATGGGTTTCTTCTCCGAAATGAAAGTGGGGCGTGACAGTGTGCTCGAAGAAATGAATGATGAGGTAGCCGACCAAGACCAGGAACGCCGCGTTCTTGCCGTTTAGTTCCAGTGCGGCAGGGAAGATTTCGACGATGGCGGTGGCCAGCATGAATCCCGCGCCCAGCGCGATAAAATATTTGAGATAAGAGCGCTCCCAATTCTTCTGAACGATAATCGCGCCGCCGAACACATTGGCCGCGGCGGCGGTAAGGCCAAGCAGAAGACTGAGCAGAATGGGATGCATGCGGTTCGAGGATGATAGCAGTTCTCGGTTCCCGGTTCTTCAGTTCTCAGCTGCGCCGCGGGTCGGATGGACGGCGATCAAGCCGTTTAGAATTTTGCCGAGCTCTGCGGCTTTGTCGAGCAGTTGCTTGCTGATGCTCGGAAGAAAAATAGTTAAGATTCTGGGCGATCAGTCAACTGCGTCTCAACCTCGACTAGCGAGCCTCGGGCTCTGACCCAGAAAGTAGAAGAAATCATTGGCGGGGAGAAGCGCGCTTAGCCTTCGGCAATGATGAGTCGGAATCACTACTGCGCGACTCTTCGCGTAACTGGCTGGCGAGTCCGAAACACTTCATCGCGCGGGAAAGTCTTCGCTGACTTCTGTAAACGTCTCATCACAAAAGCCATGGCTTTTTGCCAGGCAATCAGTTCGCGGTAGGACTGCCCCATAACAAGCATAATGACAGTCTGGCCACAAGAAAGCTGTGACATCTGAACATTGCGCTAGAACTGGGAACTAAGAACTGAGAACTGGTTTCACCCACTGTGCCGGATGTGCATCACGTCGCCGTCCTGCACAATGTAATCTTTCCCTTCCAGACGCAGCGTGCCGCGAGCGCGGGCGTCGGCTTCTGATCCGGCTTCGAGCAACTGGTCCCAGCGGATAGTTTCAGCGCGGATGAAGTGCTTCTGCAGATCGGAATGGATCGCGCCCGCGCGTCTTGCGCGCGAGTGTTCACGGGGATAGTCCAGGCGCGGCATTCATCTTCGCCGGCGGTGAAGAAAGAAATCAGGCCGAGCAGCGTGTAGGTAGTGCGGATCAAGCGAACCAGGCCGCTCTCGGTGAGGCCGTAGCTCGAGAGGAATTCGGCGGCATCTGCATCACTCATTTCCGCGAGTTCGGCCTCGACTTTTCCGCAGATGGCCGCCGCGCCTGCATTCGGGCGAGAGGCGACTTCCGTCAGCTTATATTTGGCTGACCGCAGCTTCGAGGTCCTTTCCGAGTTGCGTGCTCTCGTTCACGTTCAGCACGTAGAGAATTGGTTTCTCGCTGAGGAACATGAAGCCGCGCAGACGCTTCTTGTCCTCAGGAGTCATCTCCATTTCGCGCAGCGGACGCTCCGATCCCAAGTGAGCGTTGGCGCGCTTGAGCAGATCGAATTCTTTTTCCAGATCCGGCGGTGCGCATCTTCTTCAGATCTTTTTCCAGGCGCTCCAGCCGCTTTTCGATCTGGCCGAGATCGCTGACCATCAGGTCGAATTCGACGTTCTTGATGTCGCGCAGAGGATCGATGCCGCCGACGTGCGGGATCGCAGGATCATCAAATGCCCGCAGCACATGGGCCAGCGCGTCTACGCCACGCAAATGCGCGAGATAAGCAGTCTCTTTGAGCGCGTCCTGGCCGATGGCGCCAACGTCCACGTATTCCACCGAGGCGTGGGTCAACTTCTTGGGATTGTAGAGCGCGGCCAGGCGATCGAGCCGATCGTCAGGAACCTTGGCCACGCCGAGATGCGCCTCGCGCGGGTTCGCATAAGCCTGCTCGGACAGATGCGCCTTGGTCAACATGCCGAAGAGAGATGTCTTGCCCACCTGAGGCAGGCCAATAATGCCAGTTTTCATAAGGAAGCTTCTAGTTGCTAGCTTCTAGCTAGCCTTGTGAGGATAAATGATGAAGCGACGTTCCAAAAAATCGATTGAAGCAGATCCGCCTTAAAACCTTAGGAGCTAGTAGCCAGGAGCGAACCTGTCAAATACACAAGCACCAGCCCCAGCAGAAATACTCCACCTTCGACTCGCGTCGACCACACATGCAAAGCGTCGAACTGCATGCGCCCCGGATTGTCGGGAGGGACGGAGTCAATTTCGCCGATCGACGCTCGCAGCGTGTCCATGCGGGGAATGATGCCGAACTGCGAGATCAGTGTCAGCACAAGCATCAAGCAAATAAGCACGTTGCGAGCGGCAAACACGTGTGGCGAACCCTTGGTCAGTTGGCTGTAAATAATCGAACTCGCTAAAAAGATGATGCCGGAAATCATGCCCATCCAATGCAACGCGCCCAGGGCACGTCCGACTAATGTTCCTGCCAGATGCCGAGTGGGTAATACGGAAAAGGCTGTGGGCGCGAGAACAAAAGCGAAAAAGATTAGCCCTCCCAGCCAAACGATGAGAGATAGCAGCATGAGATAGCGCAGAAATGACATGGGAGAATTATAGCTTTCGCGGCCATTTCTACGACTGCTCGAGAACAAATTCCGGGGAACTTTGCTTATCGTCGGTTTCCTGTCGCGGTGCGCGCCTCGCGGTCCGCAGCGTGTTAGCATTCTTTTGAGTCAAGCTCTGCTGCCGGACCATGACGCTTCGCATCCAGTTTGTTGCATTGCGTTTCATCTTTCTTACTGCTGTGCTCTTGCTCTGCCGTGCCCCGCTTGCGCCTGCGCGCTCTGACGAATCCCACTGGATCCGCGTCAATTCCAGCCACTTTTCCCTCGTCACCGATGCGGACGATATCAAGGGACACGCCGTGGCCGCGCGATTCGAGCAAATGCGCGCTGTCTTCGGCCAACTGCTGGCGCGAAGGCGGATCAACATGTCCGAACCGGTCGACATTATCGCCCTCAAGAACGATGAGGAATACAGCAAAGTCGTGCCCAGCCGCCAAGGGCAGGGGATCGCGAACTGGCTTCTTCATTCCCGGTGAGGACCGCAATTACTTCGTGCTGAACCTCTCGAAAGAAGAGAGTTGGCGAGCGATATCGCGCGACTTTGCCCTGGTGTTCCTCAACTGTAATTATCCGCCGACGCAGGCTTGGTTCGACGAGGGCTTCGCGGAATACTTCTCCAGCCTGCGCTTCGATAACAAGCAGGTACTGATTGGCGGAGACCCAGATTCATTCACGGAACTGCTGAACACGACGGCATGGCTTGCGATCCCTGAGTTATTCGCGACTTCCCGCGCGATGCCTGCTCAGGAAAACTCGCGCCATACCCTGTTTTACGCAGAATCGTGGATCGTGATGCACTACCTGCTCAGCCAAAACAAGCTCCCGGAGACAGGCACTTACTTTGACTTGGTCGAGAACCAGCATCTCCCGGTCGAGGAAGCGATTCAGAAAGCGTACGGCATGAGCTCGAGCCAATTCGCGGACGCGGTCAAGAATTACTTTCACACCTTGGCCCAGGGCGGGACTGCTGGGGCGAGTCCGCTGCTTGGCGTGGCTCCTTCCGATCAGATAGGCAGCAGCAATCAAGAACTGCCCTTTGCGGAGGGGCAGGCGTTGCTCGCGGAAATGACGGTTCGCCTGCCCGAGCATCGCGACCAGGCTGTGCAGGCGCTGGAGTCGATCATCGGCCAGCCAAAAACGGACAACGTGGTCGCGCGTCGCGGGCTGGGCTGGGCGTACATGCAGAAGACGGAATTCGACAGCGCAGTGGAAGAATTCAACAAGGGAGCAGAGCTTAACCCTAAAGATCCCTGGCTACATTATTACCTGGCGCTGGTGCGGTTGCGGGCGGCGCAATCTGCTGGACGATCGACAGAAGGCCTTCCAAACGTGATGCAGGATCTTCGGTTGGTCGTGGACTGGGATCCCGAATTCGTGCAAGCTCGCGCCATGTTGGCCATGGCGCAACTGGAGGGCGGTGGCATCCACGCCGCGATGGATTCGATGCGGGCAACCATCCAACTCGCTCCGCGAAACCTGACTTATTTGCTGAACATGGCGCAGATCTATATGGCGGGAAAAAACTGGGACGCGGCTACCGCGTTGCTTGAGCGGCTCAAGACCAGTCCGGATCCGCAGATTGCAAAGTCTGCCACCGAGCAACTGGAAGGTTTGCCCACCTTGAAGAAGTATGGTGTGCTCCCGCAAGCGGAAAGCAAGCCGCAGCCAACGGGCACGTCGTCCGCATCGTCGTCGTCCGCGACTTCCCCAACTCCATCCTCCTCGACCGCGAAGACACAAGCGGCAGCGCAGCCAAAGACACAGACACAAAATTCTCAATCCGATGAGGTCAGCGTCGATCAGCCGGAACAACCTCCGGCGCCTCCGCAGCCCGACAAGCGTCCAATCCAATTTCTGAAAGGAAAGATAATTGCCGTCGATTGCTCGCAGGCTCCATCGGCCATCCTCACCGTATCGGGGGGAGCGAAAGTGCTGAAGCTCCGGACGGACAATTACAAATCGCTGATGGTCATGGGGGCCGACGGCTTTTCCTGCGAATGGAAGGGGCGCACCGTCGCCGTCAATTACAGAGCCGGAGGAACAGCTGACGGCGATCTGGTTTCCGTGGAACTCGAATAGATGCGGGTTGCGGGAGCGGTGAAACAGACAACTATCTCGCTGGTTGGGGGAGCAGCACCGCGCTGCTCCGCCTTTTTGCTCTCGCGGCCGCGTGCGCGACCAGACCAGCGAACAAGCTGTATGGAAGCGGCTGCGGAGACGGACCCACAACTACGTGTACCGCCACGTAAGTGATCAGGAAAGCCCATACGAACGTGTGCCGCTCCAGAAAATATCCCACTAATGCCCCGGCCAGCAAATAGCAGGCACAGGTCATCGTCTCCGACGCGATCGCAGGCGGGAAACCTGCCGCTTGCGCCGCATTTGCTGCTTTAGGCGCTAGCATGAGAATACCGATTACTGGCAATGCGACTCCGGCCAGCGCCGCAGGCAAGAAGGATCGAAGCGAGAAGCGGTGAGCAAAGGGATTGAGAAAGTTTCGAATGCCCCGCCGGTACGTTTTGTCCGACAAAACGTAGCCGTTTCCATCGGGATGCATGCGATAGATTCCTCGCGCGAGCTGGTAGGCGGAGAAACGCTCGTGCTCGCGATTGGCCTCCTTGAAAATACTGGCGGCGTCGGCCGCTGGCGGCACCGGGCAGCCCAGGCTGGCAGCGCGGGCGTCGTGCTTTTTCTTCAACTCAAATGGTTCGGTTACGCTTGGACAATCTTGTACGATCCGAAAATCCGGATTATCCATAACGGATTTCAGGCGTGCATTGCGCGTGATCAGGATCTTGTCATCAGAAAATCTGGTGATGAACTCCATCGTGCAGGAGTTTGTCACTGATGGCTTTCCCTTGACTTTGAGCGTAGTAGCCAGAATGATCACCACGCAGCGCGAGGTTCCCATAGGGTTGCTGTAGCTGCGTATCAACGCTCTCGCGAAATTAAGCGAGCGGAAAGTGCTCACCGGCGAGTAGTTCATTGCGGCAAGCTTTTTATCGTAGGATGCGAGGTATTTCGATTGCGCTTCGGACAGCGCTTGGGGCGGCAACTCCTCAAACTGGTACTGCAAAGGGATAGCACGAGCATTCTTTCGGAGGCGCGGCAGGCTTCCGAATAAGATCGCACCCACGGTATAAAAAAAAGCAAACAGGTCAAGATCGACCGGGATTAGCATGCGCCTCTCCGCCGCTGAGATTCCTTGCGAGGTTAACAAGGACCCAGTAGCCGCCAAAGTTACGGAAGTCCGAGACCGCGTAAGGGCGGGAACGTAAACATGAAAGCCAACAGCGGAGCCAGGTTCGACGGGGGCTGCGGGTTTCGAAACGGGCGAAACTTCTGTTCTTCTTTCGCTGGTAGGCAAGTCCGATGAAATGCCAGCGGGGTGAAGCTCTCTGAGGTAGGTTTGGAGGCAAACAACAAACCCTCCCAGGGGATTCTGAGAGGGTCTGGCGAATTCTGACTTTAAGTTTGGTAACCCGGGTTGTCAGGCGCGGACTACGTTACCCGCCTGGAACCCCTTGGGGCCCTTCAGCAGATCAAACTCCACGGTTTCGCCCTCATTCAGCGTGCGGTAACCATTCTCCTGGATGGCGGAGAAATGAACGAAGACATCTTCCCCAGTGGACCGCTGGATAAAACCGTATCCTTTAGCCCCGTTAAACCACTTTACTGTACCCTTCTCTCTCACAATGAACTCCTTTCGCCTCTGCTAAGATTAAAAATTCCACATTCTTCTTGAAGCGCGCGCGTGTCTCTTACCCCCTCAAAGCATGTGGACGAAACGGTCTTCACTTGCACCGCAGCCGAGAACTTGGTTCAACAAGAAAGGCCCCTGAGTTCTGCGCCGTCGGTAGAGAAAACGGCGCAAAGCTCCGGGGCCCGTCACGATGTTGCGAGTTTCGACAACAATGCACAAAAACCTCAACCCAAGCTGACGAACGTCGTTGCCGACATTTCGTCAACGAGCAGGAATAATATTCAGGAATTTTCCTTCTGGCAAGAGAAGAATTCACAATAAAGCGAAATGAAGCGAAAACAATAAGTGTGACCCATGGTTTTCTTGAAAATGGACAGCGAACATCGAGCCGCACAAAGATCGCGTCACGGACCGAAAGAAAGTCCCGCAACTCTCTGATAAAGTTGGGGAAACTAGATGCTTGCCGTGCAAACCGCGCCCGTCTTTATCTGTATCTGACTGCCCTCGATTAATGCGACTACCGTGTGTTCGGAAAAATGGAGAGCGAGAACAAGCCCTCGCCCTGTTCGTCGATGATGGTCGTGCTCAGCAATTTCAGGGAACCATTCTTCTGGATGCGGAACACGCCAATCTGGTTGGGGTATTCGGCGATGACCATGATGTTGCCCGTGACCGCAATGTTGCCCACCTGCGGATTTGCGACCGTTGAGTTGGTGACAGCAAAGTGTACAGGCTTCTCTGTGAAGTCGGCTGTCAGAATGCCGGGAGTAGAAGACCCCTCCGGTCGTTACTCCCAGGTAGACGGTTCCACCGCCCTCATACGCAGCGGAACTCAGAAACGGGAAAATATTGAAGCGCAAATCCTTCTCCAGTGTCAGGCTTCTGACCTTCGGGTCTGCTAGCCCCTTGGATGTGATTGCGGCTGTCAGCATCACCGGAATCATATGTTCTCTCCGCACATCTGGAGCATAACTAGCGAAGATGGCTACCCTGCTGTCCCCTGTGATCGCGATGCCATATGGGATGCATGCCTGCTGCCGGGCGCACGCCCCGGTTTCGAAGATTCCGGCACCGATGTACGTCAAATTACCGGTAACAGGGTCGATCGCAAACTCCACGGCATAGCCGCCGCTGCGGCTCAGAAGATGCGCGCCATTTGGTGTTACCGCGAGCGGACCCGTGACCGTCACCCCTGGGGTTATCGCTGTCAGCCCCAGCGTGCAGTCGGCGTTGACACCCCACACCGCTAATCGGTCCGTGTAGGTATAACTGGCGTATAAGAACTTGCCGCTGGGGCTCAGAGCGAGGCTGTCTCCGGAGACACCCGAGATCAAGTTGCTGTCGAAATAGCTGCCCACGCGCTTATATCCGGTGGCCTTCGAGAATGCAGCTATGTCGCTTGACTTGGTGTCGAGTACGAATAGACAACGCATGTCTCTCGAAACCGCCTGCTCGACGCCCGAAAGGTCTGCCTCAACTCCTAGGCCCTGGCCACCGGTGTGGAGCACGGAAACCTTGGCCAAGCGGCCCGTGCGGCTGTTCAGCTTGTAGATAGTTGCAGAGTTAGCAACTGAGTTGTTGTTGTTAGCGATTACGTACTCAGACGATGCAGCGGCGGATGCGCAAAGCCATAGCAGCGAAACGGCCAGCTTGAGAACTGGGTCGAATTTTTTCATTTCATTCCCCCGTGATCAGCTATGTGTGTATCGCTCCGCTGATCGCGCTGTTCCCCACACTTGGCCACTTCAGTTTGACCAACGCTATCATCCTGCTTTGCGTTGTCGTCGGGAATGACTAAGAGGATTCTGCGAAGACGGTCGTTTTCCACCGTGGAAAAGCGCCGATTCGATTCATGCTCGTGACCGCCGTCACAGCTATCTTTTTGCGCTTGCGCTAGCATGATGCATTCCCGTCAAAGGCTGGCCTCGATTCGGAAACGAGGCTTGCTCATGTTGTCTCCAAATTGGAAGGTCTTTGTTGTTGCCCTGATCCTGACTCCGGTATCGCCGCTGGTGGTTGCGGAGCAGCCGACGCGGCCAGTCATCCCGGTAGCGATCCCGCCCGGATTAGCACACCCGCAGCCTCCGCGCCCCGTGACCCAAAGCTCAGGCTACATCTTCGCCGGCACGGTCAAGTCGGTCGAGAGAGTAGCTCCCAAGGGAAACGGTGTGGCCACTATCCAGATCAACTTTCACGTCGATCAGGGCTTGCGTGGCGTTCGAACCGGGCAGATGCTCGCGATCCGCGAGTGGGCCGGCCTATGGGAATCCGGCGAAAGTTATCGTCTCGGTGAACGCGTTCTGCTGTTCTTGTATCCTCCCAGCAAATTAGGGTTGACTAGCCCGGTCCGCGGACCGATGGGCCGTTTCAAAATTGGCCCAGACGGCCAGATACTGCTTGATCCAGGGCGGATCAGTTTTCCCGCACCCCGTCCGCATATTCGAGATTCGTTGCGGGGAAGAACTCGTGTAACCCCTATCGAGCTTGTCCGTTTCCTCCGCTCGGCGGAGGAGTAAGCCATGCCGACAAGTTTCTTCTTTTCGCGTGCGCACGAAAGGAATTATGGAGCGCAGTTGTGCCTCCGTAGCGGAAGCGCTCTCAAAATGTGGAAAGCACCACGGCGAGTTAGGCTTCAGTTGAGGTTTGTTTGTTCTGGAGCAGCAGTGATCGTACTGCTGCTTGCATTCATTCAACTGGCGCGAGCTGGAGGCCCGCGCTACATTGCCGGAATCAGCTACTTCAACCAGGGGACGGCCGGCACACCGCTGACTTGGGCCCAGGGAGTAGTCAACTATTACACCGACCAGGGTCCTCTGAGTGCGACGGTTCCGGGACCGCAAGGAGATGCGTTGGTCGCTGACGCCTTCAGTCAGTGGACGTCGATTCCGACTGTCGCTCTAGCGGTAACGCACGCCGGACAACTTGCGGAAGATGTGAACGGCTCGAACGTCTATCGCAACAGTGATGGCACCATCACGATGCCGGCCGACATCATGCCAACGGCCACAGGCACGCCCGTGGGCATCGTTTACGACGCAGACGGCACGGTCACGGACGCACTTCTTGGCCAGGGCGCAGGCGATGCCTCCGAGTGCTTCGGCAACGCGGTCTACGGAGGAGTCGACAATTTCGGAGTCCAAGCGTATTTTTTGCACGCGCTGGTCGTCATCAACGGAAACTGTGTCGTCCAACTGCCGGACCCCGATGTGGAATACAGGCTTGTGCGCGTGTTGGGACGGGTGCTGGGCCTAGGCTGGTCCCAGATGAACCTTAACGTCCAGACCGGTAATCCCCCACCGACGGCTGACGACTACGTCGGTTTTAGCATTATGCATGCTGTCGATTCTCCTAGCTGCGTTCCCATTGCCACATGCTATTCGAACGGCGGCCAAGTAAACCCCTACCAACCGAAAATGGACGACCAGGCGGCACTCTCGCGCTTGTATCCGGGGGCAACATTTTCCGCGACCACAGCCCGTATTCAGGGCAACGTGTATTTCGTCAATGCGAGCGGACAACCGGGCCAGGGCATGCAAGGAGTAAATGTGGTTGCCCGTTGGATCGATCCCGGTACCGGGCTACCTTCGGGGGCGTACGCGGCTTCCGCCGTTTCCGGCTTTCTGTTCGCCGGAAATGTAGGAACGACGGTCACCGGCTTCAACGACGCCACGGGCCTGCCGTTCAATCGCTACGGCTCGAACGACACAACGCTCGAAGGATTTTTTGATCTGGCCGGGCTGCAAATTCCCAACGGCGGCAGCAGCGCACAGTACCAATTGACGGTCGAGGCGGTCGATCCGCTTCTGGTCGTCGACCGTGGGCCCGTACCAGCCTTGGCAAGTGCTGCCATCCGGCTCGGCGCAAACCATCACAGTCAACGTAACCCTGGGCGGGGACGTTCCGCAGGACATTGTGATGCTGGGCAGTGCCTCCAAAAACCAGATTGGTTTGGGCCAACGACCTATGCCTCGCCCGCGCCGCTGCCAGTTCCCGGCGACTGGGCCGCCTCGCTCGATCCCTACGGCGGCCTCGACTATTTCTGGTTCACCGGCCAAGCAAACCGTACTCTTTCCGTATTGGTCACTGCCTTGGACGAGTCCGGCGATCCGTCGGAAAGCGAAGCTCAACCAGTGATTGGCTTGTGGCAGTTGTCTGACCCGGGAACTTTTCCGGCTCCGGCGAACACTCCATCGGCATTCAACTCTTCAATTTTCGGGACGACGATTCTGAACGCGGAATTGCTGGAGGCGACCAGCTTCCGCGTCGGAATCGCCGACATCCGGGGCGATGGACGTCCGGACTATCGTTATCACGCGCGCTTGCTCTACGGCGATCACATAACTCCAACCCGCGCCAGCGTTGCCGGTGGCACGGCTCTCGCTATCGCGGGATATGGATTCCAAACCAACACTGCGGTTGCCATTGGAAGCGGGAATGCTCCGCCACTGGCGGCATCCGCGAACCAGATATTCGTCACCGCGTCCGCCCAAGCGGACGGAGTGCAGAACATAACGCTGTTGGATCCGCCGACGGGTGCCACGTCGATACTCACTGGTGTTGTGACTTACGGCGCTGGCCCCAACGATACTCTCAGCCTGATCGCTGGGGCGAACCCCGGCAACGCCAGTTGGGGGACAAGCGCCGAATCCAATTCGCGTGCAAGCCTTGGCGCCCGACGGAATAACCCCGATAGCTGGAGCCAGCGTGTTTCCTTTACATGCGAGTCCCGCAGTGGACTTTAGCCCGGGGATGGGCACGCCTATTGCTGTGCCGGTGGTGTTAGCTGCACCATGCTGACCGACCAATCCGGTCAGGCCTCCAGCCTATGTCATCGTGCTCACTCCGGTCGTCGATGACTATCACGGCACAACTTGCGCCTGCTTCGTACACCAGCCCTCAGCAAGTGCAGACTACGTTGGTAGGCTGCGTGGATGTGCGAGGGGACCGGCGTTCGACATCGCGCTCGTTCCGCAAAATGAATCGGTCGCGCAAGGAGCGACAGTCAACCTTGCGCTGGTCCGCACGGGTGCTCTCGAATGGAACGCCACAAAATGGTCAGACAGTAAACTTTTCTCTCTACCACGGAAGCGGCACGCTGAACCCTGCTTCCGCCACCACAAATAGCAACGGATACGCCAGCACCACCTTGCAGCTTGTGAACTTCGCCGCCGAGGTAGATGGAAACGCCTGCGTAGGATCAAACAACAATCCGTGCCTGGGTTTCCACGTCTTCCCAGTGCCATCGTCAGGGCTGCTATTACAGGCCGTGGCAGGTGATCTACAACTCATCACTGTTGGGTCAGCATTTCAGCCGGTTGTGGTTCGGGTCACGGACACGTCAGTTCCGCGCGAATCCTGTGCTAGGCGTCAGCGTCTTGTTCCAATCGTTGCTCGGACGCACCACCGATAACGCGCCAATTGTGTCCGGCGGAGATACGAATATTACGAGCAATCCGATGCCGATTATTCTTGGGATGGCGCAGGCGTCGGTGACGTCCGACGCGAACGGCCTGGTGACCATGCAGCCCTCCACGGGAGGATTTCAGGGCGCACTGGCAATTCTGGGCACGGTTACTGCTGGGCCAGAAAGCCTGCCATTTCAGCTGCAATCACTCTGGCCGATGACGCAATGACGCAATAGAGACGGCAGTGTAGCGCTCGCGTTACCATGCGTCAGCCGACGAGAACACCTGATCGTCAGAAATCTCGATCACTTCTTTGTCCACTGATCCACCCAGTCGTTCACCGTCTTATACCAGAGTTGGCTGTTCTGCGGTTTGAGCACCCAGTGTCCCTCATCAGGGAAATAAAGCATCTTCGAAGGCACTTTCAGGCGCTGCAATGTCGTGAAGAGCTGAAATCCTTCCGACACATCCAATCGATAATCCAGTTGGCCGTGAATGACCAGTGTAGGAGTCTTAAAATTCAGCGCTGACAAGTGCGGCGACCATTTTCGATAGAGTTCACGGTTGTTATAAAGCGGCCCTTTGAGTTCCCACTCTTCGAACCAAAGCTCCTCGGTAGTGCCCCAATCGGATTCGTTATTGAACGTCCCATCGTGCGAGACGATGCACTTGAAGCGCTGCGAATGCCCAAGAATCCAGTTCGCCATGTAGCCGCCAAAGCTCGCGCCCAACGCACATTCGCGGTCCTTGTCGATGAAGGGATAGGTGCGCTCTGCGTCATCGAGGCCTTTCATTAGATCTTCAAATGGTGCCCCACCCCAATCGCCGTTGACCGCGTCGATGAATTTCTGCCCATAGCCCGTCGATCCGTGGAAATTAACCATGACCACCACATAACCGTTGGCTGCGAACAATTCCGGATTCCAGCGATAACTCCAATCATCTCCCCAGTTGCCTTGCGGGCCGCCGTGAAGAAGAAATTTGACCGGATATTTCTTCTTGGCGTCGAAGTTCGGCGGCTTGACCAAGAAAGCCTCCACTTTGTCGTTCGCTGCCCCAGTGAACCAGAAAGATTCGAGGGGAGACATTGCCACTCGAGAGAGCACAGCATGATTCAGATCGGTGAGTTGGACTTCGCTCTTTTGCATGGGTGGGGCTTTGCATCCCTCAGGTTTGATCTTCCCGCTCGCATCCGTGCACACCTCCTGAGATTCGAACACGGTTGCGCCGCCAGCCGAAGACGCGGGTTGCGCTAACGCCGCACGAAAGATTTCATTCGGAAACTTCACCGACATCCGCGTAAATAAAAGATTCTTTCCGTCATGGGTCACGGCGAGATCGTCGTTGTGCCCGGGCACAATCAGCTTGACATTGTTTTTCGTAAGACGGGCGGTCGTATCGTTTCCTTCATCGCCGCCGATGACCGCAGTGTCCAGTGAGATGGAATACACCGGCGAATCGCCCTTGTCTTCGGCGACGAAATAAATCTTGGAGGAATCGGGATCCCACGCATAAGTCCCCACCCAGCGGTCGAAACTTTCGGTGAGATTTCTGACGTGTCCACTGCGCCGGTTGTACAGCATCAACCGAAAACGGTCGCTCTCGTATCCCGCCCGAACCTGGGCCCGATACGCGATGTACTTGCCATCCGGCGAATAAAGCGGCGACGAGTCGCTCGCGGGATTGTCCGTGATCTTCTTCGCCGTCCCGCCATTCACGGAAACAATAAACAAATCGTTGTTGGTGCTGAGAGCCTCATCCACGTCGTGATTCGACGTGTAGCAAATCTCCTGCCCATCGGGTGAAAATGCGTAGTCGTCTTGCCCGCCCAAGCTGAACGGCGGCACATCGTAATCCCCAGGAGTGAGATCACGGCTCGCTCCGCCGTCAGCCGAAATAATCAGAAGATGATTGCGTTTCCCCGCCTTGTAGGCGTTCCAATGGCGATAAAGCAGACGAGTGAAAATCAAAGCCCTGACCTTCGACTGCTCTGCTTCCTCAACTTTCTTGGCATTACAAGCTTCGTCAGGGCACTCGGGATAGACATTGGAAACAAAAAGAATACTCTTCCCATCCGGCGACCAAATGGGGCCATCGGCCTCGGTAGCAATCGAAGTCAGCTTATGCGTCGCTGTCACCGTTCCCTTGGCATCGTCGAAGTCGGCAATCCAGATCTGCGAACCACCTTCTTTCGATGACAAGAATAAAAAGCGCTTGCCGTCTGGCGCCCAGCGCGGCCGATCCGATGCCTGGACACGAATAATTTCGTGTGCTTCGCCACCCGCGGTTGGTACCGACCCAGACATGCGGCGTCTTCGTATTCGCCTCCAGGCTGACGTCCACGGCGCTAAACAAAACCCATTTCCCGTCGGGCGAAACAATGGGCTCCCCCACCCGCTTAAGGGCCATCATGTCTTCAAAGGTAAAGGGATGCTGTTGTTTATTTTGAGCTAGGGCGGGAAGAACCAATGACGCAAACACAATCAAGCCGAACAAACGGCGCATGACCTGCCTCCGGGGGAACGGGCCAGTGTAAATCATGCAGCCTTCACGGGGTGTAACAGAGTTTGTTCGGGCCTGATCGATCTAGTGGGCTTGCGATCGCTCCACGCACTCCAGGATTTCAGCTTCGCTGAGCGTGTGGTCCGATGCCTTGGCGCGCTGATAAATGCTTTCCACGACATCGTCTGAAGCCGGAATCCCGCGCCGGTCCAGCCAGAACAACACGTTTGACTTCCCGCTCATGGGACCCACATCGATCACCTGTTCCAGACCGAACACATGCGACGGCACTCCGGAGTAAACCGTGTTTGCCAGTTCAATGTCATTCTTCTTGTAGGCCTTGATCACTGCCGCGGCATGCACGCCGGTGGCCGTGCGAAACGCATCTTCTCCGACCACAGGATAATTTGCCGGAATTGGCACGCCGGTCGCTTGCGACACCGCCACGCAATACTCTTTCAGCCTGGTAAGATCCTGCTCCGCCCACGGAGGAATGCCCATGAGTTTCAAGTTGAGCAGCATCTGATCCATCTGCGTGTTGCCGACGCGTTCTCCAATTCCCAGAGCGGTCGCGTGCACGCACTCCGCGCCAGCAACCAGCGCCGCCATGGAGTTGGCAATGGCTAATCCACGATCGCAATGTCCGTGCCAGTCCACGCGAATCTTCTCGCCCGATGGCTTCACCACTTCGTTGATGACGAACTGCACCAGGGCAAAAGCCCCCATCGGCGTGGCGTGCCCCGCCGTATCACAAATAACGATGGCTCGCGCCCCACAATTGATTGCCGCCGTGTAGAGTCGCTTGACCATCTCCGGATCGCACCGCGTCGTGTCTTCGGTCACATACATCACGTCGAGGCCAAGCGACACGGCGTACTTCACCGCGTTTTCGGTCGTCTGCAGTAGAAAGTCGTCGGTCCAGTTTTCCGTGAAGCGGCGGATGGGACTTGATCCGATAAATGTTGCAGCTTCGATGTTCAGTCCGGTTCGCTGAACAATTTCCGCGATAGGCCGAATGTCATTGTGATGAGTACGGCTCGCGCAGTTGGCGCGAATCTTCATTCGGTGGCTGACGATCTCGCGCGCCAAGGCCTCCACATGCTCGACCGCGCGCGGTCCTGCTCCGGGCAGCCCAAGATCGAGCGAATTAATGCCGAGAGCTTCCATCAGATGGAGGATCTGAATTTTTTCCTGGATGGAGGGATCACGCACTGAAGGCGACTGCAGACCGTCGCGCAAAGTTTCATCGTTGAGCAAAACATGCCCCACCGGCCGCAACGATGCGGGATGAATCCGGTTCCAGTCGTAAATAAGTTCGGAAGAGATCATGGTTTGCGAATCGTGGAGACGGGCCTTCGACCTGTCCAGCCGAGCAAAGCTCGGCAATCCTACTTTTTTGGCGGCACCGTCAGCCCGAAAATCGAAATCTGGCCCGGCCCAGCGACGTTCAGACCACCCGACTCCTCGGGATTCGGCAAGTAGAGCGTCTTACAATGTTCGCAGCGATAGACTTCGGCATCGCGGCCCCAAGCCTTCTCCACATCCCCGCAAGCCTGCTCCAGCACATCGGTGGTGTAGAACCAGCGCTTGAGATGCCCGCCGCAAAACTTGCCTTTCTCGTTCTTCTCATTGCAAGCCCGCTGTCCTGCCTTCTTAATTTTGACCTTGTGCTTGGGAAGTTGTGGCGGAGTCTGCGTGCCAGAGGTTACGGTTGTGGCCAAAAAGTTCACCTTCGTTCAAGCGGCCAGCGCCGCGGGATTTCTATCCCTCGTATTCTACTCGAAGCGTTTTGCGCGATGCCAGAAACGCATGAACGACGCCCACTACAGCCGCCCTTTTCGCCAATACGCGCCCGCCGCGCGTAGTGCGCCTCGCAGCCTTCGGTGCAGACCGCGGGCGAACATCAGATCAAGGAAGCCTTCCATTTGCTGCGTGAATCCTTCGCCGTAGCCGTACCACCAGACTTGTTTCATCTCGGGCAGACGATCCGAATCCACGTGCTTGATTCGCACCATTTCTTCCAAACCGAAAATGCCGTGAGTGCGTCCCAACCCGCTCGCCTTTATTCCCCCATGTGGAGCCTCGCTGATGCCGAAGCAAGCGAGGGCGTCGTTCACCATGACCGTGCCCGCCTGGATGCGCCGGGCCAACGATTCTCCGCGCGCGCGATCGCGGGTCCAAACGCTGGCTGCGAGGCCGAAATCAGAATCATTGGCCAACCGGATCGCCTCATCGTCAGTTGTCGAAAGGCATGACGGGAAGCAGCGGACCAAACGTCTCCTCGCGCATGATCTGCATGGCATGAGTGACTTCGGCCAGCACGGTAGGCGCGTAAAAATTCCGACCAAGCTCGGGGAAGCCGCGATCCTCCGATGAGAACCCGTGCACCGTGCAAGCGCGCATCTTCGATCTGCGCCTCTACATTCCGCACCTGCTGTTCGCGGATCAGAGGGCCAAGGTCAGTGTGCGGATCAAGCCCATCGCCCATCCGCAGCAGCTTGGTTTTGCGCACGCAAGCGTCGAGGAATGCGTCATACAAAGTGCGATGCACGTAGCAGCGCTCCACCGAAAGACAGGCCTGTCCGGTATTCACGAACGCCCCCCAGACCGCGCCGCTGGATGCGACGTCCACATCGGCGTCATCGAGCACCAGCATGGGATCTTTCCCGCCAAGTTCCAGCACTACCGGGAGCAAGCGAGCTGCCGCGGCCTGCGCAATGCGCTTGCCCGTGGCGACGCTTCCGGTAAAGACCAGCTTGTCGATTTCAGCGTTCAGCAATGCCGAGCCCGTGGACCCGTCGCCGACGATGACCTGAAAAACATCGTTGCGGAACGCCTGCTTCGTGCAGCAGGGACGCCAGCTTTAGAGCCGTCAGAGAAGTAAGCTCAGAAGGTTTCAGCACGACCGCATTTCCGGCCACGAGCGCGGACAACGATTCCGTGGCCGGAATAGAGAAGGGATAATTCCACGGTGAGATAATGCCGATCACGCCATAAGGTTCGCGCAGGATACGTCCAGCTTTGGTCTTCATGGCCAGGTTGCCATGCGGAACCGGCTGCTCGCGCAAGAAAGCAAATGCATTCTCGACACAGAACCTCGTGGCATCCAACACGACCAGAACTTCGGTGAGGAGAGCTTCTACCAGCGGCTTGCCGGCCTCGCGCGTAATCAGCGTCGCAACTTCCGACTTCTTCTCGTGAAGCAGACGTTGAAACTTCTGGAGGATGGCGATCCGCTGGCGTACTTCGAGCTGTTCCATTCCGCTTGAGCAGTCCGAGCGCGGGCTACTGCAGCGTGAACCTCTGCTCGGAAGCGCAGCGGAATTCGTGCAATGTCTCGCCAGTTGCGGGATTCGCTGAGACCACTGTTCGCGCCGCGATTTGAAGATCGGTGGCCATGTTCTACGAAAAGTAGCTTGCTATGGCTCATTCCCGGCCGAGGACCGACCGAACGCTCTACACGTAGCATGACGGTCGCGTCCCTTATACGAGAGCCTAATATTCGACACTCACCAGAGTACAGTCCGCTAGCCGGAGCTGTGGCGCCCGCGGCCGAGCGATTCCGTGCAGCCAAAATGCTCGGTTACGTCGTCCGGTTTCAATGTTCCTTTCCCCACCAGCACGAACGTTCCCACCAGATTCCGGACCATGTGGTGCAGAAATCCACTGCCCCGGACGGTGTAAACCAGTTCTTCGTCTTCGCTTCCACAGTCCCAGGTCGAAGCGAAGATTCGTCGGACATTTGAAATCGCACCCGAACCCGCCCCGGAAATAGTTTCATCCTTGCGACTGCGTTCCGAATCTACTGCTGCAAAGGAAGTGAAATCATGTTCTCCAATCACGATGCCAGCGGCTCGTCTGCATTGCATCCGTATCAAGTGGATAAGGATAGTGCCAAACATACCGCGCGAGAAAAGGAGAACAAATATCGCCGCGATAGATGCGGTAACGGTAGGTTTTTGCTTGGGCAGACTTGCGGGCGTGAAACTCGAGCGGCGCCTCGATGGATTCAATCAGGCGGATGGAGGGTGGAAGAATATCGTTTAGCGCCTTCACCAGATTCCGCGCGGGCATGGGCGATTCAGTGGCGAACGTGACGACCTGGGCGAGAGCGTGAACCCCGGCGTCGGTGCGTCCGGAGGCTTGCGGCAAAACCTTTTCGCCGGTCACTCGTCCAATAGCCGAGGCCAGAGTGCCCTGGATTGTGGCAGCATCCGGCTGCACCTGCCATCCGGAGAATTCCGAGCCGTCGTACGCCAGAACGATTTTGAGGTTGCGCATCACGTCGAAACCGTTTGCAAGTCTTGCAAATTTGATGCAGTCGGCTGAGCCGAGCCTGATTCAAGAGTGTCGCGTCAGCTATACTATTGCATTCCACGTAGCGGTTTACGACGAAACGCAGCGGCTTGCCAGAAGAACATATAAATTGAAACCTGGGCGGTCTGTTTTGCGTAATAACTCTTGACCTAGGGAAACCTTTGTCGTCATCACGAGCGGTTCTTATGCATGGAGATAAGCGAATGCCTTTGTCTGCTTTGAATTCCGCGTGTCGAGCGCTTGCGGCTGTGATATTGGCCGGCACACTGGTCGTTTGCGGCTGGGCGCAAGACTCGGCCCAATCTGCTTCACCCGCCTCGTCTGGGGCTTCTGAGCCTAGGACGGTACAGGCCCCGCAACCGCAGGAGTTCGTCATAAAAGACTACTCCAAGCCGACTCCCGCGTTTCCCAACGTGATTCGGCCCTACATGCCGCGACACGTGCCTGCGCCGAATCTCAGCAATACGCCGCGCATTGATCAGCTCATGCATGACGGCAAGATCATTCTTTCGATCGATGATGCGGTTGCGCTGGCGCTGGAGAACAATCTTGACATCGGTATCGCGCGTTACAACTTGAACATCGCCGATACGGATGTGCTGCGCGCGAAATCCGGGGCCAACAACTTCCTCGGAGCGAATTCCGGAGTGGTGCAAAACACACCGGGTAGCGGCGTAGGCGGACTGGGCGGAACAGTCGGCTCCGGCGCAGGCGGGACCACGGCCGCCCCGGGCGGCATCGGGGCGGGCACAAACGGATTGGTGAGTTCTACCCTCGGTCTGGGGTCGCCGATTACGAGCTTCGATCCAATACTCACTAGCACCATTCAAGAGGACCACAACAATACAATCTCCAGCAACGTCTTTACTGGCGCGCCTACGGTAGCGCAGAATACCGGGACTTACAATTTCGCCTACAACCAAGGCTTCCAATGGGGCACGAACATGTTGGTGGGCTTCACCAACTCGCGGATCACCACCAATAACGCGTTCAATACTTATAGCCCACAGATCAGCCCCGCGTTCCAGTTCAAGCTCACGCAGCATCTGCTGCAAGGTTTCGGATTTCTTCCCAATACCCGCTTGATTCGACTGACCAAGAACAACCGCGAAATCTCCGACGTCGCCTTCCGGTTGCAGGTCATTACGACCGTGGATCAGATCGAAAATATGTACTGGGATTTAGTCTTCGCCTACGAGAACGTGAGAGTGCAGCAGGAGTCGCTGGCTTTCGCGCAGAAGACGTTGTCTGACACAAACAAGCAAGTGCAGATCGGGAGTCTGGCCCCGATCGAGGTGGTTCGCGCCCAGAGCACGGTTTCCTCCGACCAGCAGAGCTTGATCCTGGCGCAGAACAATCTGCAGCTGCAGCAATTGCTGATGAAAAACGCACTCAGCCGGACATTAATTGATCCAGTGCTCGCGGATGCCGAAGTTATTCCGACCTCGACCATCGCCTTGCCGGAACAGGAGCCGATTATACCGATCCAGGACTTGGTCAACGATGCCCTTGGTCATCGGCCCGAATTGGCCGAGTCGAGAATCGATCTGACGAACCGTGAGATCAATAACAAAGCGATTCGCAATTCGATGCTGCCCACTCTCGACATCTTCGCCTATTACGGCGGCTCTGGGTTGGCAGGTTCACAAAACCCTGCTAATCTCTGCTCGGGTCAACTGCCCGCCGAGCAGGCGGAAGGTTTCTGCTCGGGCTTCAATCCCACGATTCCCCCTAACGGTGCTACCGTAATTCCTCCTGTCTCACCGGTTGGTTACACCACCGCATTGAATCAACTGGTCAATTCGACTGCCCCTGACAAAGGCGTTGGCTTGACATTAAACATTCCAATTCGTAACCGCAACGCCGATGCTTTACAAGTGCGCGCGGAATTGGAATACCGTCAGGCGCAGATGCGTGAGCAACAAATCGAAAACCAGATTCGCATCGAGGTTCGCAACGCCCAATTTCAAGTGGTGCAAAATCGAGCTGCTGTCGTAGCGGCGCAAGCAGCGGTAAGGCTAGGTCATGAGTCTCTGGACGCCGAACAGAAGAAGTTGAACCTTGGCGCTTCCACGAGCACGCTGGTTTTGCAGAACCAATCTGTTTTGGCGACCAACGAATCCAACCTGGTTTCGGCGATGGCTGCGTACGAGAAATCACGTATAGAAATGGATCGCGCTACCGGTCTGCTATTGGACCACGCAGGAATCGTCATGGGGGATGCCGAGCGCGGACAAGTCACGCACATGCCGAATGTGCCCTATGTCGCACCGCGTAAAGATATAAAGTCAGTGATGGAAACTCCTCAGCAACAGCAACCGCAGAACTAGTACGGCTACGCAGCTTGCGGAAAAATTTTGCACGACGAGTGAACCTTGAAAGGGCGGGATTCTAAGCCCGCCCTTTTCTTAAAGTCCAACGCCGAGAATTGCTCCGCGAGGCTGATGGCAAGTTCGCGCCGGCAGTTCTTCGCTGTTCGTCTTCGCGCCGAATCGCGCCTTTATAAATCTTTACAATTTCTGTCCGTATACTTAGCTGCTTCCAAAGCTACTCTAGTGTGTCCCCAGGAATTTGGGGGCATCCAATCTCGTTATTGAGAAGTGTCGCAATATTTACCAAGAGGTCTCTAGAACAACAAGGAGATAAAGAAATGCGTTTGCCTAGTTTGAATTCCGCCAGGCGGCAAGTTGTCGTCATTGCTCTCGCCGGTGCGTTCACCATCAGTGGGTGGGCACAGAACACGCAACCTGCTCAATCCGGCTTGCCCCAGGCGCCCCAGTCCATGCCAGCGCCAGTGCCGCAGTCCCAGCAGTATGCCTCGGTGGACTATTCGAAACCGCGCTCCCAGTTCCCCAATGTGATTGCCCCGTATAAACCGGGCTACGTGCCACCGCCGAACCTGAACAATACCGATCGCATTCAACAGTTGATGCGTGACGGCAAGATTATGCTCTCGATGAACGACGCGGTGGCGCTGGCTCTGGAGAACAATCTGGATCTGGTGTTGGCGCGGTACAACCTGAACATAGCGGATACGGACGTCTTGCGAGCCGAGGCGGGTGCCAATATTCTGGGCGTGAATACGGGCATCGTGCAGAATACGCCCGGTGGCGGCGTAGGCGGGCTCAGCGGAACGGTCGGGTCGGGGACGGGTGGCACGAGCGTAGCGGCGGGCGGCGTGGGCACAGGTACGAACGGCTTAGTCAGCTCTACTTTGGGCATTGGTTCGCCCATCACCAGCTTCGATCCCGTTATCAACAGCACGCTTCAGATCGACCGCGACTTCACCCAATCCACAAGCGTGTTCAGCCCAGTTCCCATCGCCAATACCAACACCGGTACTGCCGATTTCAGCTACCTGCAAGGCTTTCATACCGGTACGAATTTCGCAGTGGGATTCAACAACACGCACGTTACCACCAACCTTCCAACCAGCGAGTACACTCCCAGCCTCGTTTCTGGCCTGCAATTCCGGCTTACGCAGAACCTGTTGCAAGGGTTTGGTTTTGTGGCCAACACGCGCTTCATCCGAATTGCCAAGAATAACCGCGAGATTTCCGACGTCGCGTTCCGCCTGCAGATCATCACAACCGTTGACCAAATCGAAAACCTGTATTGGGATCTGGTATTTGCCTACGAGAACGTGCGGGTTCAGCAGGAGGCGCTCACGTTTGCGGAGAGGACGCTTGCCGACAACAAGAAGCAAGTGCAATTTGGAACGTTGCCGCCCATTCAGGTGGTGAGCGCGCAGAGCACTGTTTCCACCGACCAGCAGAATTTGATCCTGGCCCAAACCAATCTTGAGCTGCAGGAATTGCTGATGAAAAATGCGCTCAGCCGCACGCTGGAAGATCCCAAGCTCGGAAGCGCCGAGGTGATTCCTATCTCCACCATGCAATTACCTGAGCAGGAGTCGGTTGTACCGGTGCAAGATTTGATCGGCGACGCGCTCGGCCATCGCGCGGAATTAGCTGAATCGCGAATCGATTTGAACAGTCGCGAGCTCAACAACAAAGCTGTTCGCAACGCCATGCTGCCTACTCTCGATTTGTTCGCATATTATGGCGGGTCGGGCCTCGGCGGAAACGTGAACCCAGTGCTGTTGCCGCCGTCTCTAGGGGGCACTTGCACGACCGCGACGAGTAGCTTCGGGTGCTTTAATCCGCCGACCGCTGCTCCTCCGTTCCGCAATGGCGGTCCGGTCAGCACGGCCAACACTTTTAGTCAGCTCGTCAACGGCACCGCCCCCGACAAGGGAATTGGGTTGACTCTTACGATCCCCATTCGAAATCGGCAGGGGCAAGCGGACCAGGTGCGTGCCGAGTTGGAATATCGACAGGCGCAGGTCCGCCTGCAGCAGCTCGTGAATCAAGTCCGCATTGAGGTGCGCAACGCGCAGTTCGCGCTGCAACAAAATCGAGCCAGTGTTCAAGCCGCGCAGGCTGCGGTTGATTTTGCTCGCGAGACCCTGGACGCAGAGCAACAGAAGTTGGCGGTCGGAGTCTCCAACCCGACCGCGGTGTTGCAGGACCAGACCGGCCTGACCACGGCCGAGTCCAATCTGGTCTCCGCCAAGGCGGCCTACGAAAAGGCGCGAGTCGAACTGGACCGTGCTACCGGCCTTCTGCTTGATCACGCCGGAATCGTCATGGCCGATGCCGAACGCGGCGAGGTGACTCATATGCCGAATGTTCCCTACATCGCGCCACGCCCGGATGTGCAGCCGGGGGCAGCTTCGCAGCCTCAGCCACCGGGTTATTGAACTCAACCATATTTGAACCGGCCCTGCTCGCGTTCATTCACGCGGCAGGGTCGAGTGCTTTCTACTTTCAGTCTTCCTAAGCTCCGATGTATTCTTCCACGCGTGACTCTGTCCATCGTTTTGATCACGCAGAACGAAGAGCGCAATCTCCCGCGCACGCTTGAAAGCGTCCTGCCACTAGTGAGCGATGGTAAGGGAGAAATCATTGTCGTGGATTCTGGCTCGACCGATCGCACCATCGAGATTGCGCGATCTTTTGGCGCGAAGGTCTTTGTCGAGGCGTGGAAAGGCTTTGCCGCGCAGAAAAATTCGGCAATGGATAAAGCGTCGATGGATTGGGTACTCCAATTGGACGCGGATGAGGCACTGGAACCTGGGCTCGCTGCGGAAATCGACGTCGCTCTGAAATCTAGCGCGGCAACGCGGGCCTTCTGGATTCCGCGGAAGAATTTTTTCTTAGGCCGCTGGATCAAGCATGGTGGCTTCTATCCCGACCCCAAACTACGCCTAATTCGCCGCGGTGCAGGAAGATTTGAAGAATACGGCGCGCATCCGACAATAAAAGTGGACGGCCCAACAGGCATGCTTTCTCACGCTTTGACTCACAACGCGTATCCCACACTGCGCGGCTACATCGACCACATGAATAGCTATTCTTCGATGGGCGCCGAGGTCGCGGTGGCCAAGGGTCATCGCCGGTTCAGCGTTACCAATATCGTGGTTCGTCCGCTGCTGACTTTCATTTACAACTACTTTTTCCGGTTCGGCTTTCTTGATGGACGCGAGGGCGTGCTCCTGCACCTTTATCATTCGGCATACGTCTCGTGGAAATACGCCAAAGCCTGGGAACTTTCCCGCCCAAAAGGAAGTAGCATTTCTATAGATTGAATTTCCCGGTAGAAACGTAGCTCGCTACGTCTCCCGCCTTGCAGATGACGGGTCCGCCGCCTATCATCAAACCTAGACGGGGTGTTCATGGCTGATAAGAAACCTTCCAAACCGCAAATCGCAGAGAGCCCGATCGCGGATGTCTTCGAGGGGCGCTATCCTTCCGAGGCAGAGCAAAGTTGGGCGGAAAAGACCCTAGCGCCCACTCTGGAGAAATCGCCCGAGCGGCCGATTGGCGCGCCCACGGGTACCAACCTTGACGAGAACGGGCACGCACGCTTTTCCACAATTTCGAATGTTCCCGTCCGCCGCCTCTACACACAGGCCGATCTGCCTGAGGACTGGAATTACGATCAGTATCTCGGCTATCCCGGCCAACCGCCCTTTACGCGCGGCATCCATGCTTCCGGGTATCGCGGCAAACTTTTTACCATGCGCCAGTTCTCCGGCTTTGCCTCGCCGGAGGAAACCAACCAGCGCTATAAATATCTGCTTGAACATGGAGGCGGAGGCCTTTCGGTCGCCTTCGACCTGCCCACCCTGATGGGCTACGACTCTGATCATCCAGCCAGTGAAGGCGAAGTCGGCAAATGCGGCGTGGCCATCGATTCACTTGAGGACATGGAAATCCTCTTTGACGGAATTAATCTCGAGAACACAACAGTCTCGATGACCATCAATTCGCCTGCGTCGGTGCTCTGGGCAATGTATTTAGTTGTTGCAGAACACCAAGGCGCGGATTGGAAGAAAATTTCGGGAACGATTCAGAACGATATCCTCAAGGAATATATTGCGCAGAAGGAATATATATATCCGCCGGCGCCGTCGATGCGCCTGGTTATCGACACCTTCGAGTTCGGATCGAAATTTACGCCGCGTTTTAACACGATTTCAATCAGTGGATATCACATTCGCGAGGCGGGTTCGACCGCGCTGCAGGAACTCGCATTTACCCTTTATGACGGCGTGGAATACGTAGAATGGGCGCAGCGGCGTGGTCTTGATGTGGATGAATTCGGTCCGCGGCTCAGCTTCTTCTTCAATGCGCACAACGACTTCTTCGAAGAGATTGCAAAGTACCGGGCCGCGCGCAAGATCTGGTATCAGGTGATGAAAGACCGGTTTCAGGCGAAGAACCAGCGCACCTGGTTGCTGCGATTCCATACGCAGACCGCTGGAGTTTCGTTGACTGCTCAGCAACCGCTGAATAACATTGCGCGCGCGGCCGTTCAGGCAATGGCCGCAGTACTCGGTGGAACCCAGTCGCTGCACGTCGATGGTTACGACGAAGCCCTTGCCTTGCCCACCGAAGAAGCCGCACGCATCGCACTGCGCACGCAGCAAATCATTGGCTACGAGTCTGGCGTCGTGCAAACGGTGGATCCTCTGGGGGGATCGTATTTTCTTGAGAACCTAACCCTGGCAATGGAAAAGGGTGCATTCGATTACTTCGGCAAGCTTGACGCGATGGGCGGCATGGTCAAGGCCATCGAGCGCGGATATCCGCAAAGAGAAGTTGCTGAGGCGTCCTACCAGTTTCAGCGGGCGGCGGAAGCCAAAGAAAAGATCATGGTTGGGGCAAATGACTTTGTGGTCGAGGAAGAGTCGCCTAACATTCTTTACATCGACGAGAGCGTAGCTCGCCACCAGAGCGCGAAATTGAAAGCTCTGCGGGCGCGTCGGTCGAACGAGGAAGTGCAGCGACGTCTAGAATCTTTGAAAAAGCCGCCGCTGAGGAACCGAAAGCAGGCTCCAGCGGAAATGTATCATCCGCGAACACAATGCCTTACATCGTCGATGCGGTTCGCGCTTACGCAACCGTTGGCGAGATTTGCGATGCGCTTCGCGAAGTGTATGGAACGTACACTGAGGCGAGCATCACCTGAACCGGTCTGACGACGAATCCATTGAGAGATGATCCGGCACGTCCTGGCGGAATGAGACTCTCAGCGTCCGTTTTCCTGCTATCCTCTTTATTTTGACTTTCGTCAAATCTTCGTATGCGCAAAGCGATCAATCACCTGAAAAAGTCCGATCCCGTGCTGCGGGCGATCATTGAGCGCGTCGGCCCCTGTCGCATGGAATTTGGAGAGCCAGTGTTTCATAGTCTGGCCGAAGCTATTGTCTACCAGCAGTTAAATGGGAAGGCCGCAGTAACCATCTTCAATCGATTCGCGGCCCTTGCCGGACAGCCGGTCACTCCGGAAGGAATTCTCAAACTCACTCCCGAGAACATGCGCGCTGTGGGACTCTCGAAGCAAAAATCGTCGTATCTCTTCGACATGGCAGAACGTGCTATTCGTGGCGAGCTCGACTTCACTCGCCTTCCGGGTTTGTCCGACGAAGAGGTGATTAAACACTTGACCCAAGTCAAAGGAGTCGGTGTTTGGACCGCGCACATGTTTCTCATGTTCACGCTGAAGCGGCCGAATGTTTTGCCGACCGGTGATTTCGGTGTCCAGATGGCGATCAAGAAGCACTACGGCAAACGCAAGCTGCCCAAACCGCTGCAGATGGAGAAGATCGCCAAGCCGTGGGAGCCCTATCGCAGCATCGCCTGCTGGTATTTGTGGCGAAGCTTGGATATCAAGACGGTGTAGTAACCGCCAATCCCAACCTACGCAAAGGAAAGCCAAGAGCATCCCGTCAAATTGGTTGATTCTCCCTTGCCTGTTGTATCCTAGAGCGTTCACATCCCCGTGGAGATCTGTCTCTGCGGGAGCAGAAAATGGCCACTGAGCAAAAAATCCGTGTGCTGGTTGCCAAGCCGGGCTTGGACGGTCACGATCGCGGCGCGAAAGTGATTGCACGTGCACTGCGCGATGCCGGCATGGAGGTCATTTACACCGGCTTGCGTCAGACGCCCGAGATGATCGTGAGCGCGGCGGTGCAGGAAGACGTCAACGTCATCGGCCTGTCGATTCTTTCGGGCGCACACAATGCTATCGTTCCTCGAGTCATGGACTTGCTCAAACAACACAAGATGGACGATGTGATCGTGGTCGTAGGCGGCATCATTCCTGATCAAGACGTGGCTCATCTGAAACAAATTGGAGTGGCGGCCATTTTTCAGCCGGGTACCGCGATGGACGCAATCGTTCAATTCATTCGCGCTAACATCAAACCGCGAACCGTGCCGACGGCTGGTTGATGAGCGAAATCAGCAGCTCTCGTCTGCGCGACGCTCTGGCTCGCACGATCGGACCCACTCCCTGGTATTGGAAGACTTTTCCGCGCGTAAATTCCACCTCTGGCCAGCGCTTTGCGTGGACTCATCACGGGAGCGAAGGTCCGTTGGGTTATGTAATCTCGCTCGCTTTGGTGCAAGAACCTGATAAGCCGCGGCTGGCTCTGAATACCTACTGCCGTCCATTTTTCGTTCCTCCGTCGCATCTTGGCATCTGGTGTCCAGAGGGACGGAGCATTCGGCTCGCTTGTTTTGATCCTGATCAACTCAAAGCTTTTGATCTTGCAGAAATTGCGGGATGGTTCAAGCAATCGTCAGAACGGATTTACGCTGCTACTGCGCCAATCGCCGATTTTGAGGTTTCACTTGGTCTCGATGCCGGCATGCACAAATTTGAAATTCCGGCTGAGTTGCGGTCGGTGGATGAGCTGATTGTTCCCACGAGTTATCCGGCAAAAGGAAATGACGATCCGGCGTTCGCTCTGTACGTTTTCTATCTGCAAGCAGGACTGGTTGAGGTTCTGCCACAGAAGTGGTTCACGGCCAGCCAATATCAGGTTGGGAAGCAATGGATCCCACGCGCCGATCGCGATCCCGAGTCGCATCGCATCTTTGGCGAGTGCTTCGGGGTAGGAAGCTTTCTGCTACATGAGGATGGCTGCCGGCTAGACCAGTGGATAGAAAAAAGTACTTAGCACTAGGTATTGGCTATCCGGAAACCTTAGTTCAAGCGCGACGCCAAGCGCCAAACGCTAAATGGCGGCCACTGAGTTCTTCCATCTCGAACAGTTGGATGGCGTTCGCGTGCTGCGCCTGAAATCCGACGACGGTACGAATCGCCTGACTCGGGCATGCGTGATGGCGCTGATCGAGGTATTCGCGGACTTGGCGCGAAAAGCGAAGCCGCTGATAGTTGCGGGAAGCGGAAGATTCTTCTCGGCTGGCGCTGATCTGAGAGAGATTATGGCTCTGACCGGACCCGCTGCCCTCGAATTCTCGCGAATGGGTCAGACGCTGATGAACGCGATCGAAAGCTTTCCATCGCCAGTGTATGCGGCAATTTCCGGATACTGCATGGGCGGTGGTCTCGATCTCGCTCTGGCTTGTCACCGGCGAATCGCTTCGCCCAGTGCCGTTCTCGCACATCGCGGGGCGGCCCTGGGGCTCATCACCGGCTGGGGTGGAACTCAACGATTGCCGCGGCTGGTGGGCAGGCCAACGGCACTGGAAATCTTTGTGACGGCTGAGAAGCTCCAGGCAACGGATGCGATGCACTATGGATTGGTCGATGCTGTAGCGGACGATCCAGTCGATGAGGCGGCGCGGCGAATTCACCGAACGCTGCAAAGGAACTGAACTTCAGTTTGCGCGGTGCGGCTCCGCTGTTATACCGTAAATGGTTCCCTGTGCCGTTCTCTTCATGGCCGACCGATACGAATCCAGCGCGCCCTCGATTTCCACCGTCCTCGAAACTCACGTTGACGCAACTTCCCCACGTTTTGAAGCGAATATGCGTTTCTTGGCCGACATGGTTTCACAGGTGCGCAACGAAGAGGAGAAAATCCGGGAGGGTGGTGGAGCAAAGGCAATCGAGAGCCAGCATAATAAGGGCCGGCTGACCGCTCGCGAACGCATTAACCTCTTGGTCGACCCTGGCACTTTTTTTGAAATCGGTTCCTTTGCCGCTCATGGCATGTATGAAGAGTGGGGTGGGGCACCCGCAGCAGGGGTCATCACTGGGTTGGGACGCATCCACACCAGGCTGGTGATGATTATCGCGAACGACGCCACGGTAAAAGCCGGCGCATTTTTCCCCATGACGTCGAAGAAAGTAATTCGGGCTCAGAACATCGCCATCGAAAATCGTGTTCCGACCATGTATTTGGTCGACTCTGCGGGTGTTTTCCTGCCCTTGCAAGAGGATGTGTTTCCTGACACCGATGATTTCGGGCGAGTCTTCCGGAATAACGCGGTAATGTCGGCGATGGGAATCCCGCAGATCGCGGCTATTATGGGGATGTGCGTGGCGGGCGGCGGATATCTGCCCGTAATGTGCGATCACGTGCTCATGACCGACGGCAGCGGTCTTTTTCTCGCTGGTCCCGCATTGGTGCAGGCCGCGATTGGACAGAAAGTGTCTGCCGAGGAACTGGGCGGCGCGGCTATGCACTCGGCCATCAGCGGCACGGTGGACTTCCGCGAACCAAACGACGAGGCTTGCCTTGCCCGGATTCGGGCGATCGTCGAGAAGTGGGGTTACCGTCGACAGTCTCCTTGGGACCGCAAGAAACCTGAAGACCCGGCGCTGGCGGCGGAGGAAATTTACGGCATCTACGATCCCTCCCCGGGGCGGCCTTACGATATGAAGGAGATTGTTGCGCGCATCGTTGATGGCAGCCGCTTCGACGAATACAAGTCTGAGTACGGAAAAACACTGCTCTGTGGTTACGCGCGCATCGGGGGCTTTGCCGTGGGGATCGTCGCCAATCAGAAACTTCACGCCCAGGCGACCGACCACGAGGGCCATAAGCGGATGGAGTTCGGCGGCGTCATTTACACAGAGTCCGCGGAGAAAGCCGCGCGCTTCATCATGGATTGCAATCAGAACCTGATTCCGCTGGTGTTCTTCCACGACGTAAACGGGTTCATGGTGGGGCGTGACGCGGAGTGGAGTGGCATCATCAAAGCGGGCGCGAAGATGGTGAACGCGGTTTCAAATTCGGTTGTGCCTAAGATTACGGTAATCGTTGGAGGATCGTTTGGCGCGGGCCATTACGCCATGTGCGGCAAAGCATATGATCCACGCTTTCTGTTTGCATGGCCGACCGCGCGCTATGCTGTGATGAGCGGCGATTCGGCCGCCGGAACGTTGGTAGAAATCAAGATCAAGCAACTGGAGCGCAGCGGCAGAACCTTGAGCGAAGAGGAAAAGAAAGAGCTCTACGAGGCAACGAAGCGGATCTACGACGAACAGACGGATCCGCGCTACGGTGCGGCCCGGTTATGGATCGACAAAATCATCGATCCGATCGAAACACGCGAAGCGATCACGCTCGCCTTGGAGGCTGCGGCTCTGAATCCGGAAGTGGCCGAGTTCAAGGTGGGAGTTTTACAAACTTAGCCACGGATTTTCACGGATCAAAACAGATATATACTGCCTGAAACGCTTGCTGAACTGCAGTCATCCGTGTGAATCCGTTCGATCCGTGTGCAGATCTTGAATGTCTGATTCCGTCAAACTCGTCGAATGTCCGCGTGATGCATGGCAGGGGCTGAAAATGCAAATCCCTGCGCACATCAAGCTGGAATACTTGCGAGCCTTGATCAGCGCGGGATTCAAGCACATTGACGCTATGTCCTTTGTGTCACCCGCAGCCGTGCCCCAGATGGCCGACTCGGAAGAAGTTGCGAAGGAACTCGATCCGCCGGATGATATCGAGATCATAGGCATCGTCGTAAACGAAAAAGGTGCGCAGCGAGCTATCAATACCAATGCCGTGCGCACGCTGGGATTTCCGTATTCGGTTTCGCCCACATTTTTGCGCAACAATCAGCGCCAGACACTTGACGAGGCCATTGACGAACTGGAGAAGATAAAGAATAAAGGCGACGCCGCCGGACTTGATACCACCGTATATATCTCGATGGCGTTTGGAAATCCATACGGCGACCAATGGAGTGTCGGAGAAGTTGTGGACGCAGTCGACCTGCTTGAATCCTACGGCGTACGCACGGTCTCGCTGGCGGACACGGTTGGGATGGCGGATGCTGGACGGATTGGTGAACTCGTTTCCGAGGTGATTTCCAAGTACGACTACCTTGAGATTGGAGTTCACCTGCACAGCCGGCCCGAACAGGTAGAGGAAAAAGTTCTCGCAGCCTATAACGCTGGTTGCCGGCGATTCGATTCCGCGCTCGGCGGTTTGGGCGGCTGTCCCTTCGCTCAGGATGCGCTGATAGGCAATATTGCAACGGAGAAACTGGTTGCGGTGTTGGCGGCGCGAGGTGCGATGCTGCCGCCGCTGAAGCCGTTCGATGTGCTGCTGCGGGCGACGGCGGAGATCGGCGCGAGGTACACCAATTCAGCGGCAGCCGATTGAAATGGATTACAAAACACTGCACCTCGCGCACGACGGCAGTATCGCCACCATCACGCTTAACCGTCCCGATAAACGCAACGCGATCAGCTACGAACTTATTGACGAGTTGTTGGCTGCACTGGACGAGGTTGCCGGATCCTCTGCGCTGATACTTATCCTTACGGGAGCAGGAAGGTCATTTTGCTCGGGCATGGACCTGGAAGACCTGAAAGCGCTTGTGGGGCGCTCTCCGGAACAGAATCTAAAAGATTCGGAAACAATGGCCCATCTCTTTCGCTCGTTGTATGACTTCCCCAAGCCGACGATCGCTGCGGTGAACGGAGCGGCTATCGCCGGAGGCTGCGGGCTCGCTACCCTTTGTGATTTCACTCTGAGCGTGCCTGAAGCCAAGTTCGGATATACGGAAGTCCGAATCGGGTTCGTCCCGGCAATCGTTTCCACTTTTCTGCTCCGTCAGATTGGTGAAAAGCAAGCGCGGGACCTGCTGCTGACTGGCAGGATTATTGGCGCCGATGAAGCATGTCGGCTCGGCCTGATCAACGAAATCGTTCCCGCGGAACAGCTCAACCAGCGAGCCCTAGAATTGGCATCGCAACTCATGGAAAACAGCCCGGCATCGCTGGCGTGTACTAAACGACTGCTCAGCGAGCATGCGCGGTCACAGCTTGATGTGCAGATACGAGCAGCTGTACGGGAGAACGCGGCAATCCGTGCCACACAGGATTTTCGCGAAGGCGTTTCCTCATTTCTCGAAAAGCGCAAACCGCGCTGGAGTGGAGAATGAGCAAAGGAACGCACCACCCTCCGGCGGTCAGTGAGGCCCGCATGCGGGTGCGATATGCTGAGACGGACCAGATGGGCGTGGTCTATCATGCCAATTACTTTGTGTGGTTCGAAATTGGCCGGGTGGAGCTGCTGCGGCAACTGGGCTTCTCGTATCGTGAAATGGAGCAGAACGATGGCTGCGGCATCGCCGTCATCGATGCTCGCTGCCGTTATAAGGCTCCGGCGCGCTATGACGATGAGGTTATCGTTCGCACTCGTCTAAAGTACATGCGTGAGTCTCTGGTGCAGTTCGAATATGAGTTGGTGCGTGCTAATGACGGCACATTACTGGCGGAGGGTGACACCACGCATATCGTGGTTGACCCCGAAATGAAGAAAGTATCGCTACCGGAAAAGTACCTGACCGCCTTTCGGGCAGCGATGGGAACCGAAAAGTGAACTCGAGAACTGTATTCATATCTCTGAAAGCTGATCTACGAATCCCTTGAAAGCACTTCACATTAACGGTAACAACCTTACTCCGGAAGCGGTGCGGGAAGTCGCTGTCGAGCGGCGGTCTGTGCTTTTGGATCCGAATGCTCGAGCCAGCGTGGACCGGGCTCGCGCGATAGTGGACGCATTGGTGGCGGGCAACAAGGTCTCTTATGCGATCACGACCGGCGTAGGCAAACTCAGCGATGTGCGTATTGCGGGCGAGCAGATACGTGAAATGCAGGTCAATTTGGTGCGGTCGCATGCAGTTGGTGTGGGCGAACCGCTGGCCGCGGCCGAAGTCCGCGCCATGATGCTGCTGCGCGCCAATTCTCTTTCCAAGGGCTTTTCCGGGGTGCGCGCTGAAATCATCGAAGCTCTTTGCGAGATGCTGAATCGCGGCGTCACGCCGTTTGTTCCGTCGCAGGGCAGCGTAGGCGCGAGCGGGGATTTGGCTCCGTTAGCTCATCTTGCGCTTGCTCTGATTGGGGAAGGTGAGTGCTTGGACGATAAAGGCATTCGCATTCCGAGTGCTGACGCTTTGCGCCGGGCTCAAATTAAACCAGTAGTGCTCGAAGCGAAGGAAGCGGTTTCGCTGATCAACGGAACGCAAGGAATGTTGGCGGTCGGGGTCTTGGCTTTGCTTGTGGCGGAAACACTGGTGGATACAGCGGACGTGATCGGGGCGCTCACGCTCGACGCGTTGCACGGCACAGATGCGGCCTTCGATGAACGCATCCACCGGGCACGTCCACATCCCGGTCAATTGAAAACTGCGGCCAATCTGCGGCGTATGCTCGAAGGCAGTGAGATTCGTGAATCGCATCGTGATTGCAGTCGTGTGCAGGACGCGTATTCTCTGCGTTGCATGCCACAGGTGCACGGTGCGGTGCGCGACACATTGGCTCACTGTCGCGCGGTGATGGAGACTGAGATCAATTCAGCGGTCGATAATCCCCTGGTTTTTGTGAAGAACTCGAAGAACGCCGACGGCGAGGGCGACGTGATTTCGGGAGGGAATTTCCACGGCGAGCCGGTGGCATTTGCCCTGGATTTTCTCGGAATCGCGCTAAGCGCTCTGGCTGGCATCTCGGAACGTAGGTTAGAGCGGCTGGTGAATCCGGCACTCAACGAAGGTCTTCCGCCGTTTCTGGCCGCAGGGGCTGGACTCAATTCTGGTTTCATGATGCCTCAGGTCACGGCGGCAGCGCTGGTGAGCGAGAATAAAATCCTCGCGCATCCCGCTTCGGCGGATTCCATCACCACGTCGGGCAACAAGGAAGATTTCGTTTCGATGGGAATGACGGCGGCGCTGAAACTGAAGCGAATCGTCGAAAACGCGCGTAATGCGATGGCAATCGAGGCCATGGCTGCAGCGCAAGCGCTCGACTTTGTGGCACCGCTTAAGACCGGCAAGCGTGGACTGGCGGCCTACGCTGCAATTCGTTCGGCGTGTGCGACGATGGACAAAGACCGCGTGATGTATCAGGATTTCGCGCGCATTGCAGATTTGATTGCGAGTGGCAAAGTGGCAGAGGTGCTGAAGTAAGTCCACTCTCGGCCTGTCACTGGCCGCGCTTCGCTCGGCGGCTATCCCCACGTCGTGTTAGGCGGACTTAGCCGCGCTTCCGTCGAGTCCCAACTCGCCCGCGATTGGCTTCAAGGCTTCGATGCAGAATGTGACGTGCTCGTCCAGATCAACGCCCAGAGCAGCGGCGCCGTTCACGATGTCGTCCCGATTTACTTTTCGCGCGAAGGCTTTGTCCTTCATCCTCTTTCGTACTGACTTGGCATCTACGTCAGCTAAGGATTTTCCCGGCTTGATCAGCGCAACGGCGGTGATAAATCCAGCCAGTTCGTCGCAGGCAAAGAGCGCTTTCTCCATCGCAGAGTCCCGCGTCACGCCAGTGTATTCGGCGTGTGACATGATTGCGCGTCGGATTTCCTCTGGGTAGCCGCGCTCTTTCAGAATCTCGTTGCCCTTGTATGGATGGTCGTCGAGACTCGGATATTTCTCGTAATCGAAGTCGTGAAGAAGACCGACGACACCCCAAAGCGCTTCGTCACCGCTCAGTTTTCGAGCGTACGCACGCATGCACGCCTCGACCGACAAGGCGTGCTTTCGCAAACTTTCTGACTGGGTGAACTCAGTTAGTAAACCCCACGCGGTTTCGCGATCAATCGTCATCTTGCTCCTTGAATTCCAGAGTCGTAGTCGCCCATTAATTAATCGCGCCTCGGAAACCTCGGCGGCTAAAGCCCATCTCCAAGCGGCTTTTGGTGGCACGGCTAAGGCCATATCCTTCGCGTCGCCCTCAGCAGCATTGACGGTGCGTTCATCACTTCCCAGCGTCCTGTTGCTTTTCTAGCATCATACTTCGATTTTACTTTGCAGATTGTGCTTGACATCCACAGGGGTTGTACCTCAGATTACGCTGCAGGTTGGGAACCGTATCTAGTTTGGTTCACTCGGTTCCAGGAGAAGCCCGCTCTGGCCCTCCCACACCTTAGATGGCCACCACTCTTGCCCCAGTAGACTCCAGGGAAGTAGTTCGCTGTGATCATTGCCTGCTGGTTCAGTTTCGTACCAGCAACGATCTTTGCCGCCGTTGCCATGCCTCGTTAGATGAGGATGAGCCCGAAGTAATTGCGGCGCCGCCTCCGCCCCAGATGATGCCAACCAATGGGCACGGGCGCGGACACTTGCATCTGGCAGCATCGATCCGTTCTATGCGACTGCGCAACGGCCTCAGCCAGCGGCAGCTTGCGGCGCGAATGTCCGTGCCGCGAACTTACGTTTCGAAGATCGAAAACGAGAAGGCAACTCCCACGCTGTCATCTCTGGAGCGGTTGGCGCGTGCGCTGGAGGTTACTGTGCCTGACCTTCTGAGAGGCGGCGAGCGCAACCGGCAGGAAGAAGTCCGCGAACTGATGCAGGACCAGTTCATCGCGGAGATGCTGCCTTTTGTGAACCAGTTGAACGGGATGCAGATGTCGAGCATCCTGACGCAGGTTCGAGACTTGACCGTGCGTCCGCGGAGAAGCGCGTAGCAGCAGAGTTCGCTATCGGGAGATCCTTCGCTGCGCTCAGGATTTCGGCGCGTGACTCCCTCTTCGCTCACGCCGCGCAAACGCCTCAATTTTTCCGGGCGACCAGCCAACTGCAGCCGGGATCGAAAGATCCCGGCTTTTTTGTCTAGCTTTCCAGACGGAAGCGGGTTTCGCCGAGCCTATACAACCTGCGCCAAAGCAAACGGTTTACGGTGGCAACCATCGCTGCCATTACTATCGTGGCTGCGATCAGCAGGTCGTAATTTCCAGTGTCGGTCGCTTGGCTTATCGTAGAGCCTAAACCTATGGTAGAAAATGTTTGGCCTTTGAAATGAAAATATTCGGCGACGATGCTTGCGTTCCATGCGCCGCCAGACGCAGTGACCATCCCGGTCAAAAGATATGGAAAGATTCCAGGAAGTATTAGTTTTCGCCAGCGTTCCACGCCGCTGATGCGGCACACCGAGCAGACTTCCTTCAGGTCGGTGGGAATTGCCATCGCCCCGGCGATCACGTTAAATAGAATGTACCACTGCGTTCCGAGCAAGAGCAGCAGAATGGAACCGATGCCGAGTCCTCCGCCCAGGCGAATCAGAACCAGCAGAATGACTGGGAAAAATGCATTCGCCGGGACGGACGCAGCGATCTGAGCCAACGGTTGTGCGACGCGAGCCAGGCGTGGGCTGAATCCAATCTTTACCCCGACGGGAATAGTCCAGGCTGCGCCAATTATGAGTGCGGCGATGACGCGAAGGAAAGTAGCGCCCAGTCCTTGTCCCAGCTCAGTTACTTCGGAGTGATTGAGTCCAGTCAGTAAAATCGCCACTCGAACCACTGCGTATCCGGTCATGCCTAAAGCGGCGATGCCCAGAATGCCGAGCAGCCATGTCCTCCACCGGATTCCAGCTTCAGCCACTGGCTCTGCCCTGTGGCGGCGAGAGAAATACGACATGAGCGACTCACGCAATGGGAAGATGGCTTTTTGTTGTATTTGTGCCAGACTGCGCGAGTGCTGTATCAGGTCGAGCACCCAGGAGTGGGGCACCTCTGCGCTTTCCACCTGCTCGACTTTGAACTTCTCCGCCCATGCGATGACTGGTCGCCAAACGAATTGATCGAGCAGTACGATCACCGCGATCATAGTGAAGACGCCCAGCAGGATAGATCGCGTGTCTCCGGCGCTGGCCGCAGTCTGCAAATAGGAGCCAAGGCCGGGCAACCGAAAATCGCGCGAGCCGAGGACGAACATTTCGCACGCCATAAGGGCGAACCATCCGCCGGCCACCGACATCATCGAGTTCCACACCAGGCCAATCGCGGCAAACGGCAGCTCCATTTCCGTGAAGCGCTGCCACCAGCTGAAACCGTAGATCTTGGCTGCTTCGCGCATCTCGCGGGGAATGCTCTTCAGAGAAGCATAAAAACTGAAAGCCATATTCCAGACTTGCCCCGTGAAGATAAGAAGGATTGCTCCCAGTTCGACGCCCAACTGACGGCTGGGAAATAGCGCGACCATCGCCAGCATGACCCCCGGCAGGAAGCTGAGCACGGGGATGGACTGCAGAACATCCAGCAGCGGGATCATGAATCGCTCAGCCCGTGGATTATAGGCAGCGATGTATCCGTACACCAGCGTAAACACCAAGCTGAGCCCATACGCTATGGCTATGCGCAACAGCGACAAACCGGCGTAGGCAGGAAGCGCCAGCGGACTTTGCGAAATCTCAACCGACGGTGTGAACGGGCCCAGCCAGGTTCGCGCGACCACCAGAACGCCGTAAAACAATGCTATCGCCGCCGCGAACATCAATACGTCGGGCAGATGCGAAGTCTCGACCTGCGGCAAAAGAGACCACAGACGAAGCGGAGAAATCGTTCTGAGCCCCTCGCCTTTTTTCATAATGTCGCACTATACAATCGCGGACAGATCAAGCGGCGAACTCTTCGCTTGGCGGCACGGAAACGGGCTGTGGGAGGCGGTCGGCGACTTCGGCGAGACTCGCGAGACGCTGGGCGAATTCAGGTTTCAGCGAGCCCGGCTGGTATCGCCAAAGATAATTGCCGCTTTTTACGCTCGGTGTATTCAGCCGGGCTTCGCTCCCTAAGCCGAGCACGTCCTGCAGAGGAGCCACAGAAAAGTTGGCCACGGAGGTCTGGATCGCGCGGATGAAGGCCCAGTTGATTCCATCTTCACAATGTCCCACGTAAGCGCTTGCTGCCCGGCGCTCATAGTCGGTTGCGCTTGACTTCCACCAACCTAGAGTCGTGTCATTGTCGTGAGTGCCAGTGTAAACGACACGGTCAGAAGTAAGGCGATGCGGCAAATACATGTGGGCACCTGGATCGCCAAAACCGAACTGCAACACCGCTATCCCCGGAATTTGAAGGCGCTCCCGTAGTTCGATCACGTCCGGCGTGATGTATCCCAGGTCCTCGGCAAAAAAGGGTAGCCCACCCAATTCCTCGCGCAGCTTGTTAAAAAGCTCGTCTTTCGGGCCGTCAACCCAACGGCCATGAATGGCAGTAGGCTCGCTGGCTGGAATCTCCCAGAACTGAGAGAAACCGCGAAAATGGTCAAGGCGGATGAAGTCGCAAGTCTGGGTAGCCCAGCGCAACCTCCGCACCCACCATTGATAGCCTTCGGCGCGCATCGCATTCCAATCGTAAAGGGGATTTCCCCAGCGTTGGCCAGTGGCGCTGAAGGCGTCGGGAGGTACGCCGGAAACGAATTCCGGACTCAGGTCGTCCTTGAGACGAAACAGTTCTCGATTGGCCCAAACGTCGGCGCTGTCGTAATCCACAAAAATGGCAATATCGCCAACCACCCGGATGGATTTTTGCGCGCAGTAGCGCCGCAAGGCACGCCACTGTTCATAGAAAAAGAATTGGATGACCCTGCCAGCAGCCATTTCCGACGCCAGTTCGTTACGGGCGGTTTGCAGCGCCCCGGGGTCGCGGCGCGCCAATGCATTTGGCCACGCGTTCCATGCCTGCTTTTGATAGCGATCTCTCAAGGCATCATAGAGAACAAAGTCTTCCAGCCACCACGTATTGTCCTTGCAGAATCGATCCAAGCGGGACTTTGCAGCCGCTGGAGCAGAGTCCAGAAACCTGCGAGCCGCCTGGCTCAACAAAGGTATCTTGTCTTCCTGAACGCGGTCATAGTCGATCGGAGCAGGCGGATTGGTAAGTCCGCTTAGGTGGGAAGCATCGATCCATCCATGCTCGGCCAAGCGGTCCAAGCTGATCAATAAAGGATTGCCAGCAAAAGCCGACGTCGAAGAATAGGGAGAGTTTCCGTTTGCAGGCGGTCCCAGTGGCAGCACCTGCCACAGGCCCTGATGTGCGGATGCGAGGAAATCGAGGAATTCATAGGCAGCTGGACCGAAATCGCCAATGCCTCCACGCGAGGGCAGCGAGGTCGGATGCAGCAGAATTCCGGTTAGGCGAGGAAATGACATGTGACTACGGTTCCTTCTGAATTATGAGGCTATGATCAGGATTCGCAGCGAGATTGACTTTACGACTTACCTGCACTCTCGCTTGAGAGAATTTCCAAGACAGGGTACACGCGGGAGGCAGAGTCCCGTCACCGCAACCGCGAGGTACGAGCTTCCTCCACTAACTCACTCACTATTCGCCCTCATCGCCCCCGCCTTGTTGCTTGGTCAAGGCTTTCATCTCTTGCTCATTAATCTTGATCTTTCCTGACTTCTCCATTTGGTCGCGCAGGTTCGCCATGAACAGTCCGAACAATTCGGACTGCTTGCTCTGGACTAAGGTATCGCGAATTTGATCCTTCTTGGCGGCGAAGTCTGCGTCCGTCGGCGCCTGCTTGTCGAGAATCGCCAACACAACACCGGTATTGCCGCTGTCGACCGGACCGCTGATGTCGCCCGGCTTGAGAGTGAAGGCGACGGAAGCCGCACCAGACATCGAACCAATGTCGGGAACCTGCCCATCTGGCAGCACGAAATCGCTGGTCTTCATCGTCGCCCCGAGTTCTTTCGCGGCCTTCTTCAGGTCGTGATCGGCCTTGGCACGGTCAGAGAGTTCCTGGGTCTTCTGGGTCAGCAGAGTTCCGGCTCGCTCGTTTTTGAACTCTGTCTCCACGCGGCTGTGGATCTCCTCGAAGGTCGGCGTGCCAGGTGGTTTGATGGCTTCCAATTCAAATATGACAAAGCCCTGCGGTACCTGCACCTGGTCAGGCGGAGATTTCTCGGCCGCGGTGAACACGGCCTCCGTGAATTGCGGCGAACTCCCGATGCCCGGCAACGAATCCGTGCGGCTGATAAAGTCTGTCGCCACTACCGGCATGTTCTTCGCCGCAGCGGCTTTGTCGAGGCCGCCACTTCGCGCCTGCGAAAGCAGCGCGTTGGCCTCGGAATCAGCGGCCTGCTGAGCTTTCTGTTGCTTTATGAGGGGTTCGATCTGATCCTTAACTTCCGCCAGCGTCTTTACGTGCGCGTCCTGCTTGTCGTCCACGCGGAGAATGACGAACGCGTAGCCTGCATTGATTACGTCGCTGGTTCCGCCCTTGGGCAGCGAAAATGCGGCTTTGTCGACGTCAGGAACGGGAAATCCTCCCCGTTTAATCCAACCTACAGATCCTCCATCTTTGCTGCTGGGATCTTCGGAATATTTCTTGGCCAGATCTTCGAACTTAGCTCCGCCCTTTAACTGCGCGAGTACGTCCTGCGCCTTTTTCTGCGCTGCGTCTACACCTTTCTGATCCACCTTGCCGTCGGACCCAGGAAGGGGAGTTTTGATCAGGATCTGGCGCACATTGACTTGCTCGGGCATGCGAAACTCGTCGCGATGCTGATCGTAATAATTCTGCAGATCCTGCTGGCTGACTTGTGCTTCACTCTGCAGCTTCGCAGTATCAATCAGCACGTACTTGATTTTGCGCTTCTCCGGAATCGAGTTGTTGTAAGTAGCCTTGTTGCGATCGTAGAAGGCCTTTAATTCAGAGTCCGTGGGATGCAGTTCTTTGAGAATGTCATCCTTGCGCAAAACTGCATAGTCGAACTTGATCTTGGTGTTTTCTTTCTCGAATTTCTGCCGAATTTCAGCGTCCGTCACCATGGCGCCGCCCGCGATCAGGCTGCGCAGCTTATCAATCAGAATGTCTTCCTTCACGCTGCGCTCGAACTGGGTTACGGTGAGGTCGTGCTGTTGTAGTAATTCTTCATAGGCAGCCTCGCCGATGAAGTTGCCAGCGGGGAAAAAGGTTTGGCTATAACGGCCATGCTGCAATTCGTCGCGCACAGCTTCATCCGTCGCACGCAAGCCGAGGTGCTCAGCCTCGGCAATCAGGGCTTGCCTTTGAATTAACTGTTGGGCCGCCTGTGAAGCGAAAAACGGAAGCAACATTGAGGCCTGCGCTCCGCCGCGGGGGAACTGCTGGTGCACCATCTCCCGGGCCTGACGCTGAACCTCCTGGCTCGTAATATCAGCGCCAGCTACTTTGGCCACAACTCCACGCGTCGGCGCGGTGCCAAAAAAGTCGGTGCTGCCAAAGCCAGGGACTAAGGTGATCACCATGAAGACAGAAATAACGGTCAGCAATCCGCCAAGAACAATTTTCTTGATCGGGCCAGGGGTCTGCAGAAATCGAATCATCGTCTAATCACTCCGGAGTACAAGGGCGAGTTAAATATTATAAACCAAGGCAGGAGTGGGCGGCGGAGTTGGGGAAAAGGCCTCGTCCGGAGTATTTGGAATTACCGATTCCTCACGCGTGTTGGCTGACAGATAGAACATTCCCGTCGGGGTCTTTGAACCAAGCTACCTTGTCGCCGGTGGGAGCCGTCCAAATGCCTAGCTTGTCTTGCTGCAGAAAACCAAATGTCTCGAAATGAACCCCTTTTTTGTGGAGTGCGGCAACCAGTTTCTCGATGTCTGAAACCTGCCATCCCAGAATCGTGAACGGTGCAGGCTTGAATTCCGGAGCTTTCGCGACTCGCACCATGATCCCGTTCGCGTCCAGCACCATCGCGAAACCATCATCTTTGACAAAGCGCAGTCCCAGCACTCCCTCATAAAACGCCCTCGCCTTTTCGGGATCCCGCGTGGGAACGAAAGCGACGATGTTGATCGAACCTAGCATTGATTCCTCCATCAAACTGAGAACCGGGAACTGGTAACTGACCTTTATCGATATCCGTCTGGACTAAGAGGATTTCGAACCCTACTGCCTATGAGGGCTAACTTTCTTCCGGCGGAAGTTCGAAGTCTACCAGGTTGCCGCGGAACCCCTTCGTCTTCCACGCTCCGAACGCGATGCCAACTACCATCCAGACCGTGCCCGCGATTTTAGCGGGGCGGCTCAGGTTCAGCCAGAGCAACAAACAGATAAAGAATCCCGCAACCGGCGGAATCAGGTTCGTCATTTTCTTTTCTTCGCTGCGGAGATAGTAGCGGACAAACGCTGCAGCATTGACCCCCATGAAGGCGATCAAAGCTCCGAAGTTCAGCATTTCCGCGCCCAGGCCGTAACTGAACAGCCCATAATTGACTAGCAGCGCAGCGCCCAATGCAATCGCTCCCACGAACAATACGTTGTTGCGCGGCACATGGTACTTGGGATCGACTGCTCCGAAAAATGATCGGGGCAACGCGTTGCTGCGTCCCATGCCATATAACAAGCGGGCTGCGCCCAACTGCGCTCCCATGCCAGACCCGAAATTCGCCACCAGCAGCGTGAACCCGACGATCGCGAGCAACGGCGGCCAGGCGCGTGCGGCAACGAAAGTAAACGCCGCATCGACATTGGGGAAGGGCTGCGAAGCCGGCCATATCAACTGCCCGGCGTACACTTCGACTGCGGAAAGAATACCGATGACGAGGCAAGTAAGCACGGTAGCCAGCAAGATGTTGCGTCGCGGGTTCTCGGCTTCCTCGGATAACGTTGAGATGCCGTCAAAGCCAATGTAAGTGAGCACGGCGATGGAAGTGCCGCCCAGCACGGCTTTCGTATTCCACATCTGCGGATCGTAGAAAGGGCGTGTGAAGAAGCCGGGATCGCCGTGCGGATGCCCAAAGACGTAACGCGCCGCGGCCACGAAGAAAATCACGATCACTAGGCCCATCGCGGCGGCCAATCCGGTATTCACCCGCGCGGAAGTTTTTACTCCCTGAACATTGAGGCCGGTGAACACCAACGCAAAGAACACCGCCCAGAAACCGTACGAAACTCCGGGAGCAAACACGTGCGCCTGCTGACTGCACCAGACGGTGCAGATCATCGGGTTCAGCATGTAATCCATCACCATGCTCCATCCGGTGACGTAGCCGAGCGCTGGATTGATCTCCTGTCCGACGTAGGTGAATGCGGAACCGGCGCTGGGATAAGCCCGCGCCATGCGGCCGTAGCTGATCGCTGTAAACAGCATTGCCACCATCGCGATCAGAACCGTTGTGACCACGTGCCCGCGACCGCGATCGCTGAGCACGCCGAACACAGACAGCGGCGCGACTGGCTGAATCACGATGACGCCGTAAAGGATCAGATCCCAGAGGGTGAGAGTTCGCCGCAGGCGTGCGGGAGTGCCAGTAGGAGTGGATGCCATGTGCGGGTATTGGATTACGACGCAGCGAAACTGTCAACTATTAAAACGATTAAGCCCGCTGAAACTGACATCATTTTGCCGACGGATAATCGAAGCGATAGCCTCGCGCTTCATTTCCCGACAGGTAACGCGTGTTGTATTCCAGAATGTAGTTCAAGTGCGGGTCATCGAGTGGGAATGATTTGTCCGAGGGATACGGATATCCGGGCATAGTGGTGAAGGGCAGAGGATCGACGCTGGTGAAGTCGTAGGCGTAGAAGTCCATGTCCTTCTCGTAACCGTTGGCGACAAAAAAGTAGTCGCGGACCCAGCCCTTGGGCAGAGCAGGAAGTTTCAAAGGGTCGAAATCCAAAGCCACCTCATCGCCCGATCCGAAAACCACCAGCTGATCGTCGAGCGAAGTTAATAGCGGCAGCACATCACCGTAGCGCGTATAGGCGCCAGCCGGACGCGTGTAGGGCCCGGTAAGGCTGGCTTGTTCGTAGACATAAGCGACATTGCCAGGTGGGTTGCCTTCGATCTTCAGTGGAAATCCGTGGAAGCGCAAATCGGCTTGAGCCAACGGAACGGTCGTAAGACGAACGTCCTGGTCCTGACTCGTTCGATCAATCAGGATGCTGTTCCAATAGATCTGCAGGTTGGTCGAAATGCGGATGCGACGAGTTCCTATCGGTAGCTTCCCCGTCAACTCGGCCGTCATGGTTCGCGGACCACCGGCGGGAAAGCCCATATCGTCGATCACGCGGATCCATTTCCCGTTGGCATCGAGCGCCTCCACGTGAGGAGAGATAGACTCGACCCCGGCCTGCGACGCAGCGTACATGCTGTTTGCGGAATAGTATTCAACTTCTCCGTGAAGCAGCAGCCAAAGTGGGCCACCCTTGTAAGGTTCGCCTAAATCGAGTTCGAGGGTGTGCAGCTTGGCAAAACCGGCAAATTGGGTCAAGCCAAAATCGCCGACGTACCGATGCGCCAGCAGACTGGGGAGCACATTGTGGCCGTGCTCGTCCCGCGCCGCGGCCGGAGGGCGCGCATCCCGGCTGATCACAACTTTGAACGGTGGATACGGCGGATTGCTGGCGAAATATTCGTTCGGATAAACCTCAAGCTCCGCCGGATGATCGACCGCCAGTAGGTTTACCTGATCGAGATACACGGCCTCCTCGAGCGGTTCCATGAACCGGAAACTGAGCTTGCCATCTTTTTCTCGAATGGCCGCGCGATCAATCTTGATGTATTCGGTGGGCCGCGGAATATCCCGCTGCCCTGGCCCAACCCAATGTCCAACCACTCCGGCGCCGAGCATGTCCCCGACTAACTTGTAGCGTTCACCGTCCCAAACGAAAAGGGTGGGGCATGAACTTCCGCGGCGGTTCATTTCCAAATATTTCTGTTCGCGGTCGGCGGCGACTTCGACTTCGTCCTGCAAAACTCCGGTTGGCCAGAGCATTCGAACAACATCGGCTTGATTGGCTTGTCCTAAGCCCACGGTGAGATACGGCGAATTTTGTCCGAGATAACCGGACGATCCTGCGATCTCGAATTTCTGGCGAGTCCCTCCAGCGAACACTTCGACTTTGGTTCCGATCGCGCTCTTGTTGTCGGCCAGCCCTTTCAGATTGAGGCGCAACCAGTAATTCTTGTTGCCACCTTCATTTCGCAACAAAACAGCCGGACCGTGATTCTGAGTGATCAGTAGATCAGTAGCGCCATCGCCATCGTAATCGCCCGTAATGATGGCGCGTGGATTTTTGAGGACGATCTTGTCGAGGCCAACGTCGACCGTAACATCCTTGAAGCCATCAGGCCCAAGGTTCCGGAACAGACGCACTTCGCCGCGCCCTTCAGCAGTTTCTCCGACAGCAACGAGATCGATCCAGCCGTCGTTGTCGTAGTCGATGGCTGCAACGCCCCACGCCCGAATCCAGTTGGTGATCGGGAGTGCGATCGATTCGAAACTCTTACCTTGATTATTGCGCCAGAGCGTCAAAGCAGGCGTGCCCGATTGACTGAAGGCAATGTCCATCCAGCCGTCGTGATTGAAATCGAGAACTGCGACTCCCGCAGTTTCGGAAGCTATCGGAGAAGACCAGAGGGCACGTTTGATGAATTTTCCTTCCCGAGGGTTTTCATAAATCAAGGTCCCCAGAGAACTCTGACTGGTTCTTCCGCCACCCATCCCGGTCACGACAATGTCGACCGCGCGATCATTGTTGTAATCGGTGCCGATAGAAGAATAATTCGGTGTGTCACCCTCAAGTCCCACTGAATCCGTGACGTCGGTAAACGTACCGTTGCCGTTGTTACGCAGCATTACATTTGCGCCGGTCAGTTTTCTGGACACTGTCGTCCCTGGCTTTTCGATAGTGCCAGTGACGTACAGGTCAAGATCGCCGTCGTGGTCGTAGTCAATGAACGTCAACCCTGCGTCAAACCTTTCGACGTTGATTCCCGCAGCGTCCGTCACATTCTTGAACGTTCCATTCTTCTCGTTATGAAGAAGAAGCACGCGCCCATTCAAAATCACTGCCAAATCGGTGAATCCATCATTATCGTAGTCTCCGGCTGTGCAGTTAGTCGCATGCGATGTAGGATCGAGGCCTGCCTTTTTCGTTACATCTTCGAATTTGCCGTTGCCCAGGTTGTGATACAGCGACATTCCGCCTTCCCTGCCATCGTCGGGCAGAAAGATGTCGATGCGACCATCGTTGTCGTAATCGAGGAAGCACGCGCCCGGTCCGGCGTAAGAAGCAACGTCCTTAGCAGTCGATGATTTTGTCTTCAACCCAGCTTTGTCAGTTGCATCCACGAAGTGCACGTCAATTGCTGGCGGCACTTTGACCGGACCCTCCGGCGATTCTTCCGCGAGCGAATATTTTCCCTGCTCGCCATATGCCAGGCTGAGGGGCGAGCCTAATTTGTTCTGCGTGATGTATTGGAAGCGGGTCAGATGTTCGCGCGCGTGAGTGAGATCAGCCGACTGCTGATACGAACGCGAGAGCCCGAACTCGGCCGAAGCGTGCAGCGGATTGAGCTTAAGTGCGCGCTGGAAAGCGTCGATCGCTTCCGGATACTGTTTGTTCTGGGCATAGGAAGCACCCAGAAAATACCAAGTGTCCGCATCATTCGGATCAATTTCGGTGACGCGGAGGAAGGCATCGACCGAGGCTTGCGCGTTCGCGGAATTCTTTTCCAGCATTCCGAGGTTGTACCAGGCACAAGCGTTGCCGGGATCCTGTTTAACCGCTTGCTCAAGGAATTGTCGGGCCGCATCGATCCGCCCGAGATTGAGCAACGCGATGCCCTCATTCATTGGAGCGATCAGGAATTTGGGATCGAGCGCCGCCTGTTGAAATGCCTTCAGCGCTTTTTCAAAGAGCTGCTGGTTCATGTAGGCAGCGCCTAAATCGTTCAGACGGTCCGCCTCAATGGATTTGTCCGGTTGTTTTGCGGCGGGCGCACTTTGCAAAGCGCTTGCAAGCATAGCGATGGCCGTCAAAACGATGCTGGCACAAACGAGGGGAGCGTTCCTAGTCATGCGAAAAACCAGTTAACCATAAAGGGCACGAAGGTACACATCGAAAATCCGCTGATGAGCTCTACTGCTAACTTCGCGAGAGACGGGCGATCGGCTGATTGTTACTTGGCGCTGGAGATCCAAGGCTTGCTATAGGCTTTGTTTACGACCAAGCCTTTACCTTCCTGAATCGTGATGGTTTGGCTTCCTGCCACGTTCGTGAGTTTGTCGACCTGCCCGCTTGGCCACTGCACTTCAATTGCATCGACCTTGATTTTTTCGCCCAGGCCAAACGTCAGCACCAGTTCGCTCTGCGACAAATAACTCGATCCGCTGTGAACCGTCTGCCATTGTCGATCTTTGCCGGAGGTCACGCGCACAACTGCTCCAATACCGTCGCGGTTCGACTTCGTGCCCTCCAACTTTACGCGGAGGCTGCGGTTGCTTCCTCCTTCGTTGTGAAACAAGTAGGCGCGCCCGCCGTTCGTGGTTATCAGCACGTCGAGCGCGCCATCGTTGTCAATATCGGCGTAAGCCGCGCCGCGAGCGACTTTTGGGCTGGCGAATGCAGACCCGAGTGTTGCTGTTACTTCCTGAAACTTCCCACCACCCAAATTACGAAAAACGTGCGGCGGTTCGGCATAGGTCACCCGCTTCTGTACTCGTTCGATTTCGTTTTCAATGTGCCCATCGGCGACGAAGATATCAGGCCAGCCATCGTTGTCGTAGTCAAAGAAGAAACAACCGAAGCCGAGCGTCACCAAGGTCGCGCGTCCAACCTCCGACTGTGGCGCCTCATCCACAAACAGGCCGTTACCCTCGTTGTGGTAGAGCGAGAGCATCTGATTGGCGAAGTTCGTGATGATAAAACTGGGACGGCCGGAACGATCATAGTCGGCGGCATCCACACCCATGCCGGCGCGGGCGACTCCATCCTCGCTGAATGCGATTCCAGCGGAGACGGCTTTCTCTTCGAAGGTGCCGTCGTGCTTGTTCAGGTACAGCTTGTTTGGTTGCGTATCATTAGTGAGCAGAATGTCGGGCCAGCCATCTCCGTTGTAATCAACGATGGCCACGCCCAAGCTCTTGGAAGTCGGATCGTAGAACTTGGCCTTCTGCGTGGCGTCTTCAAACTTTCCGTTGCCGAGGTTATGCCACAGCCGCGCTGAAGAGCCTTTGTAGGATTCCGGCGTGCAATAAGATTTGTGTGCGCCATCGAGGGTACAGTACAGATCGCTCTTTTCAGACCACTGCACGTAATTCGCGACCACCAGGTCCAATTTGCCGTCGCGATCGTAGTCCACCCAGGCGGCGCTGGTGGAAAACTCATTCGGCCCCCACAATCCGGCAGCTTTGGTTACGTCGGTGAAGGTGCCGTTGCCGTTGTTGTGGAACAGATGGCTCTGACCAAGGGCGCTGATGAAAATGTCGTCAAAGCCGTCGTTATCGTAGTCTCCAACTGCCACGCCCATGCCGTACATCGAAACTGCGAGTCCCGCCTTGCGGGTGACGTCGGTGAAGGTGCCGTCGTGGTTGTTGTGATAGAGCTTCAGCGTGGATTCGGTACGCTTGTGTCCCGGCCAATCTTCGCTATTCACTAACAGAATGTCGGGCCAGCCATCGTTGTCGTAATCGATGAAGGCGCACCCCGATCCCATGGTCTCGGGCAGATACTTTTTTCCGAATGCGCCATTATTGTGGACGAAACGAATGCCGGCTTGCGAAGTGATGTCGCGAAATTGGATTTGCTGCGCAGTTGCGGATGCGCCCAAGAAAATCAGGATGAACAAAAACTTCATGCGCATTTATCTTGAGCCTCCAGCCAAGGCAATTCGGTGAGCCGAGCCTCGCTCGGCCTGGACGGATCGAAGACCCGTCCCTACGTGACCTGAGGCAAGCGGTACGGAAACATGTTCGTGAATCGCCTGCCGCTCGTTGTTGTCCTCGGGATTCAGTTGGCGATACGGGCCGGTGATGGCTTGTGAAGCTTCGTCGGCTTTGAAACGCAGGTAGCGCACCTCGTGTTCATGAGCTTGCTTCTCGTCCCCAAGACCCTTGTAGCACAGCATCAGATCATAATGCGCTTGCAGGTCTTCCGGATCGACCGCGAGAACAGATTGCAGCACGTTCACAGCATCCGCGTATTTGCGCTGGAGGAACAGAATGCGTCCCAGATCGTTCAGCGTTACGCGATCCCGCGGATACTGCGCGAGAACCTTTCGGAGATGGTCAGCCGCGTCGTCGTAGCGGCCATCGCTGCGCAGAACTTTGGCATAGAAGAAATGAGCTCGCGCCAGGTCGGGGCTCAACGACAACGCTTTGGTCAGCACAGTGCGAGCGCGATCCATGTCACCTTCCTGCACGGCAGCGCGTCCAATGTTGACCCAGCCGTCAGGATTCTTGGGATCGATCTCCGTGACCTTCTCGAAGGCCGCCTGCGCGGCTTTTAGATCCCCTTGCAGCAGCAGACCAATGCCGTAATCGTTCCAGCGCTGCCAGTCCTCGGCCCGCAACAGAGTCTTTGGCCCAGTCGAAGCTGAGTTATGCGGCGCTACACTGAGCGTGACTTCGTCTTCCGCGAGTGCGACGATCGGAAGGTCAGGAATTTTCTCTTCCTTCGCCGAGACTCCCTTCAGCGAAGCCGCGAACCCGAACTTTCTGTCGTCGTAATCTGGAGTGACATCAGCGTTGGATTGATTCGGACCGGGAATGCCGGCGAAGGAAAACTGCGTATTCCACCAGGCAAACTTGCGGTAGCAAAGTCGGGCGTGCAGCGTGATTTTATCGCCCGAGGTCTCAGGAATGTGTACGCGGTAGTGAACTGTGTCGGCCGCGCCCGGCGGAATCAGATGCACATACACCACAGCACGGGTGGCCCATGCATTGCGTTTGTTGATGCGATTGCCGTGCGCATCGACTTGGAGCGAGCGGTAAAAGTGCGCGCCTTTGTCGACTGGGCCTTTGCCATTGTCCGCGACGCTGCCGCTCCAGAAAACGGTTTGTCCTTTGTTGTCCGTGCCCTTCAGTTCGAGCCAGGTATCGTAGGCATCGACCGTGCCACCGGGAAAGAAGTGCCCGATTTTCTTGGTGCGGACCACTACATCAACCCGTACGGTGTCTCCGCGGCGCACGGTCGGTTGCACGCGGTTCAGCGGTGCCGTTACCGGAACGACGTCAGTTGCGCCGCCAGGAATAATTTTCGTCTCGGCCTCTTCGCCGACCGCAAAAGTCGTCGACAAGTCGGACTGGTTGGCGACTCCTGGATTCACCTGCGCCGTGGCCGGCGAGAGCGCAAAAATATCTACGCTGAGAATTCCGCTCTTGAGAAAATCCTCGGTAATCTTGAGCTGCTCCGCATCATCATTCGCGGTAGGCAACGCCGTATTCGCCGCGGGAAAACGATGCGAATGGACCTGGCCATCAATGTTGCCCATGTCACTTGAACGAGTCAGCGGCATGTGGCAGTCAGCGCATTGCGCAGGTTTCGCTGGATAATAAAACGATCGCGCTCCCTGGCCAGAAACGCCGCTGGCCTGCCAGTTGTCGTACTCATTGAAGCCGCGAATCCAACGATAGTGATTGACCGGAACATCGAGATGAACTTTGTGGCAACTGGAGCAGAACTCCGCCGTCTGGTTTCGCATAAAGGGTTTCAGAAAAACGCGGCGGTGCGGTTCAGGATTGAGTTTGACCAGAAAATCGTGCAGCATGCGCTCGAGCGGATTCTTGGTTGCGGCTAGTTCATGCAGCTTGGGATATTCGAGATAAAAATCGCCTTGCCCCATGCTGCTCTTCACGTCAGCAATCGAATGACACATCATGCAGCCGAGCCCGGCCTGCGCTTCGGGACGATGAACGATCTGCTTGATTGGCGTGTCCATCATGCCGCTGTAGAGAACGGCAGGGTCGTGGCATCCGCCGCACCACTTCGACGGCTTCGTGCCGATCGTGTCCTGCATATACTCGATGCTCTTGCGGTACCACTGATTGTTAAACGACGAGAAGTGATGCGCCGAACTGAACCACTGATTGTAGATGTCCTCGTGGCAGCGCTTGCATGAATCGGATTCCATGAAAAACTTGCTGGGAATCTTCTGTTTACCAAGCACTTGGGCGGAGCTGGGAAAGAATGGCCCATCTGGGCCATCGCCCTCGCCGTCCATAGTCGCAGGCGGCATCGAAGGATTTTCAATGCGAGCTTGATTTGTCCAGCGCGACTCACGCAAATAACGCGCACCTAGGCCAAGGCCAGCGAGCACCAGCAGACAAATCGCGCAGCGAATGATCGAACTGCCGACGTTTGGCGAAAGCCAGCCGCTTTTCCCCGCCCATTCCGCAAATACGATCCCCACACCCGCGAACGACAGAAAAATGTGAACATAGAGGAGGTTCCACTCCACTCGCGGTGTTCCCGTCTTAATCAGAATCAAGCCGAGGATTGCTCCAACGGTAAGCAGGCCCCAGCCGAGGCGTGAGGCGATTCTTCCGTTCCGGAGTAGTCGGAAAAGAAAAACAGCCATCAGAACGGCGGCGATGGTGCCGCCAACCACGTGCAGCAAAACGATTGCAGCATAGAAAACATTCGGCTGAGGAAAAGTGTAGAGATAGACAGCCGAGACGAACAAAAACACGATCAGCCCAGGCAATGCGCGGGACACGAAGGAGCTTTTGGATTGGGTCGGATCCGCCATCAGACATGTCGATCCCTGTGGCAGCCAGAACAACCCACAGGAAACTGGGTGGAAACAGGTTACCGTCTTTTCAGAACTGGGAAATAGTATGAATCTACTAGCGTTTTACGCTTGTGATTGAGGAAGTCTTAAATTGGAGAGTTGGCGGAGAACCGCGTCACCGAAGAGAAACCATTCTCAATCAATTTGCGGTCTCTGCCACACTCCGCGTTGCGCTTCGAGTTCGGCCGCTACTGCCAGCACCAACTCTTCTTCCCATGGACGCGCGACGATCTGCACTCCGATCGGCAGGCCTTCGTTCGATCGTCCGAACGGAATCGCCACGGCCGGAGTTCCCAGCAAGTTGAACCACTCCGTGTAGCTCCACGCATCGAGATATTCCACGGTCTGGCCATCAATGTTCCAACTGCGCTCGCCGTGGTGGAAAGCGGGCACGGACGCAACCGGGCAAAGCAGAACGGGATATTCACGCATCTGGGAAAACACTTGCATCCGCAGCGCATCGCGCATGATCCAGGTATCGAGCAAGGTCTGCGCCGTATGCGACGATTCAGCCGCGACCCGACGCAAATGTTGTTTGAGAATCGGGCTGAGGTCGGATTCTCTACCTTGGGTCATCGGCCGCAACAGCATTCCCCCCGCGATCCCAAAAAACTGCCACCAAAGTTGCCGCGCTTGCTCAAGACCCTCGGGACGAAATGGCTCAACCACAAATCCCGCACGCTTGAGCGCCTCAGCCGCAGCTCGAACCGCCACACGCGTTTCAGCAGTTACCGGAGTACGCCCGTCGTCCTCGAAATATCCGACGCGAAGTTTCTTCAGATCGTCGCGTTTCGGCCAGCGCACGGGCACTGGTGCGGCCGAAGGATCGCCATCATCCGGCCCTTGCATCACTTCGAACAACACTTTCAAATCTGCGATCGTCCTTGCCATCGGTCCAACCACACCGAGCAATGCGAACGGTCCGACTGAGGTAGGGAAATGTCCAGTTGCGGGAATGCGTCCCGGCGTAGGCTTCAGTCCGCAAATTCCGCTGAAGTGCGCGGGCACGCGAATCGAACCTCCGCCGTCGCTGCCTACGCCTCCTGCTGAACATCCTGCCGCAATCGCCGCGGCCTCGCCGCCGCTCGATCCGCCGGGAGTCCGCGAGAGATCCCAAGGATTGTTGGTGCGACCGTAGAGAAGATTGTCTGTCTCCCACGCCATGAGCAGTTCGGGCGCGTTGGTCGTTCCCAGAATGATCGCACCGGCGTCGCGAAGCCGAGAGACCAGCGGCGCATCCTGTGCGGCCACGAAGCCTGCTCGAAGCTTGCTCCCCACCTCACAACGCATCCCCGTTACTTCAATCGAACTTTTGATGCTGATCGGAATCCCGTGCAATGGGCCGAGCTTTTCATGACGGGTCACTGCCTTTTCAGCCGCGCGGGCCTGCCGGCGCGCGCCCTCGGCATCGACATGCACAAAAGCGTTCAACTTTGGATTGAGCTTCTCGATGCGAGCGAGATGCGCTTCCACTAACTCGACGGGCGACAGCTCTCTCTTGCGGATTTGCTCGGCCATGACAACGGCTGGAAGGAAGGTAAGCTCACTCATGCGGCGTCGTTCGTGGCGCGAGGAAAACTGAGTCTAGCACGGAAGAATTGAAATGCGCCGCGGGTTGTAGAGACGTAGCCATCTCCGTCTCTACAGGAAATTCAGTGTGACGCGTGTCCCGAACGCCGCGCCCGTTGCGGTGGCAAGAGCACGCGCACAGCGTTCTTGCTTTTCGCGCCGCGCTTGGCCAGCCAATTCTTGAGATGGTGTCGCGAAGCCGCAGTAAGCTGCGAAAAGAACATTCCGGCGCGGCCATCGTCTTCAGCCCAGATGACCTTTCCGGTCGCTTCCACCAAATCCGAGGTTCCCGGCAACACAAAGCGCAGCGGCACATTTTCTACCTGCGGCAATGGTTCCGGAGCCTGCAAGGCTAAACCTTGCTCACTCAAATCGAGCACGATCGCGGGTAACGCCTTCGCCCCGAACCGAAGGTAGACCAGCGTTTCGAGTTGATGGCGCGGCGCGTGTCGCGGATTCGGCTTCATATATCGCTGTCCCGCGTGCAGCGAGCGCGCTACCTGCTCGTAGGCAAGCGGTTTATACAGGACGAAATTCACAACCGACGGGAACGCTCCGCCGACCGAAGTAAACGCGCTGACCATGGCAAACACCACCGGCCTTCGCTTGGATGACGCCATGCGGACCATTCGCGCCACTTGGCCCGCGCCGGGCATATCGAAATCCAATACCAGCGCCGAATAGTGGCCCTGCACCAGCAACTCCACCGCCTCGCCGGACGAGTGGCAAGTCTGCTGCTCGATTTGGAGGACGTCCAGAAGCGCCCCCAACACCCGTAGTGACGGGCGGTCCTGCGACACCAGCAAGGCATTGAACTTCATAAACCGGAGCTTATGATCCCCCGGTGCCCCAGTAAAGTAACAGCGGTAATAAATCGGTCGTTACCAAGCTAAGCTTCATCCCAATTTGGAACTGCGCTGTTTGTCGAGACTGCTCGTGAAATCAGGAGCTTAGAGATGCCCAGGTTCTGGACCGATAGTCTGTCTTCCGGAGTTTGGCTGCGTTTCGGGTGAGGATTCGAACGTGGGTCTGGCGGGCCGGCCTGCGCGAGAAAACTTGTAACCCATTCGTTCCGGGCACGTAATAGATAGTAGACAAGCCCATGGATCTGCATCGGCGATTTGCGCTTGGCGAGATCGATGCTTTCGAGACGTTGGTCCGGCAGTTCCAGGGCGATGTCTACTCCTGGATCGTGCGCATCGTGCGCGATCCGGGAATCGCTGAGGATCTGACCGTGGAAACCCTTTGGCGCATTTACCGGGCTCGTCACCAGTTCAGGCCAGAAGGAAATTTCGGCGCTTGGGCACGGCGGATCGCCAGCAACCTGGCGCTCGACCATCTCCGGCGCAAACGCCCGGAAGAGAGCTTGCTCGTTGAACCTGCGGGCGCGCCTCAGCCCGACGGTCTCCTGCAGCGCGAAACAAGGGAGAAGATCCAACAGGCATTTCGACGCTTGCCGGCCAAGTTGCAGGTTGCGGCCACGCTCGCGCTGGTGGAAGAGCAGCCCTACGACGAAATCGCCGATGCCTTAGGGACATCGGTTGGCGCAGTCAAGGTGCGTGTCTTCCGTGCCATTCGCATTCTGCGCAAACAACTAAGCCAGTTAGGCGTCAGGCCTGAATGAAAGAACATGAGGATAAAGAAATGACTGAACACGAGATGACCGAACACGACGACCGGGAGATTCGCGAAACTCTGAAACAATCCTTTCCTCCGGTGAACCTCGAGCTCGGCCGGGACCTATGGCCCGCGGTATTGCGCAAACTCGATGCGCAACCGATTCGAGTTCCGTGGTACGACTGGGCTCTGATTGCCTTGAGCGCAGCCGCGTTTCTGTTCTTCCCGAAGCTGATCCTCTTGTTCGCGTACCACCTATAAGGAGAGCCGTTATGAATAATTATCCGTATCTACGTGCTTACATGGCGGGAATCTCGGTGCCGACGCCGCTTTTGCTGGTCGCGCTCACGCTGTTCAGCATCGCGCGCTTTGTTTGCAACGTTCCTATTCCCGTGGAGCGGGTGATCATTTTTCCCATGGCGGTCATCCCTAACCTGTTTGGCGTGTGGAATATTTTGCATCTGGCTTTGCGGTCGCGCGTCAATCTGCCGCTGGGAATTCATGGCGCGATTCTTCCCTTTATCCTCGCGCCGGCAGGATTTCTTCTCGGCCGCAGCCTGGGCTTTCTGCAGGCCACGGAGCACGGCTTCATCTATTTCGGCGTGGTCAATGTTCACTACATGCACGTGGCGCTTGTGTTTCCCGCCGCGTTGATCGTCTATTACCTGGTTTGGAAGTACCTGATCGGATTCTTCAATCGAGTCGTAGGAATTGCGGAATAGAAATCGCAGTTACACAAAGAAGGAGGACATATGACAGGCGTACATATTAGTAATGCTCCAGCGGTCGCGCACGGTGATCACTGGCCGACGGCGGTGGCCTCGCTGGCAGTAGGTGGCGCGTTCTTCGCCTTGTGGTTCTGGTTGCTGCCGCAGTGGCTCGGCTTCCGCGTGGAAATGGCGGGCGCAGCGCGGTGGCGATGGCTGGCTGTGGTTCCTTCGGTGTTGGGATTCGCCGTGGCCCTGCGTTGCATTTGGGACTTTGGTTGGACGGGACACGGCACACCGGCTCCGATGGTTCCGCCGCAGCGCTTGGTCGCGGTGGGTTTCTATCGCTACGTGCGGAACCCGATGTACCTCGGCTTTGCGGCAGGCTGGATCGGGCTGTGGGTTATTTTCGGCCACGCCAACCTAGTGGCGATTGCTGTCGTGGCAGCGGTCGCCCTCGGCATACATTTATTCGTGGTCTTTTACGAAGAGTCAAGTCTGCGCGGGAAATTCGGATCAGATTACGAAGCCTATTGCCAAAACGTGAATCGATGGTGGCCGCGAGCGCGAGCCTGGGACAAGCCGTAGCAGCGCTGAAAGCGCTGAGGAACAAACTGAGAGCTGAGAACAGACATCTGAAACTGGCTTTTGTTTATGCCGTTTTCTTTGAAGTATTGGGGCCTCCGAGGAACAAATTAGCCGGGCTCGGGTTTCAATTCCGAAGGCCATCTTTCTGCGGCGGGGGCCCTTTGTTTTCACGGATCTAGCAGGCATGGCCCAACCAGGAAGAAGCCGGGCCTTTCGTAATCTCCCCTTTGTTGCACGTTAAGTGAAATAGTTGAGCGTAGAGTATGGCCAGAGCCGCTATAGCAAACGCCAAGCCCCGAGCCCCGCGAGTGAAACTTGCAGGCACCGTTTTGTCACTGGTGTGTCTGGAAAACGGGCGGCAGACTCGAGGCAGGTTGCACCAGCTCTCAGTCACCGGAGGGCTGCTGCATCTGGAAACGCCACTGGATGAGGGGATCAAAGTTGAAGTCATCTTCCACGTTGGCGAAAGCACGGTGCGTACTAAAGCACGCATGCTCTTTCCGATGTGGGCAACCCAAGGCTATCTTCAGCCCTTCGAATTTGTCGATCTCGGACAAGAAGACCGGAGTAATCTGCAAGCCGATCTGCAACGACTGCTGCACTCCTCGGGGGCCGCAATTGTCTCTGCGGAAGCGGAGATCACCGAGGTTTCCCACGTGGCAAATCAGTAGTTCGCTCCCGCCAGAATGTTCCTCCGCTAAAATAGATTGAACGAATGGAGGACTCATGACTCATCAGCATTCCCCGCGTTTTCTGAAGATCGTCGACGACACTCGTAAGCGTATTCACGAGGTGACCATCGACGACGTGAAAGCGAAACTCGACCGGGGCGATAAGTTTCTGCTCATCGACGTGCGTGAAGAAAGTGAGTACGCGGCCGATCATCTTCCGGGCGCGATTCATCTGGGCAAAGGAATTATCGAGCGCGATGTCGAACAGTGTGTGCCGGATCCGGAGACGCCAATAGTGCTCTACTGTGGCGGCGGATTTCGCTCTGCTCTGGCCGCCGACAATCTTCAGAAAATGGGCTACACTCGAGTGCTTTCGATGGACGGAGGAATTCGGGGTTGGCGCGAAAAAGGTTTTGCCCTGACCAATGCTGTCAGCCGTTTTGCTTTGTAGGAAATCCCCACGCGAGAGAAGAATCTTTGACGGATCTGCAGCCTGCTCGGCAAGACACTGTCCAGCTTTAAACGCTACAATATCGAGGATCAGGACGCACCGTGACGGTTCGCGGTCAGGTCGGACGGTCGACCTATTTTGATCCCGCGAATTGTGTCCTTACAAGGGCGCGTAGCTCAAACGGATAGAGCATCGGATTTCTAATCCGAGGGTTGCAGGTTCAATTCCTGCCGCGCCTACCAATTAACTCGTTGACCCGGTTCGTGGAATCGGGAGCTTCTCGTTTCTATCTAGAATTTCTTTGCCCTCTCCAGATTTGCGAAGGTCACGGCAACCGGGATTGAATCTGCTCCATAAAATCCTCTCGCACTTAAAGTATCGTGCCGCCGCAGCTTCGGAGAGCTTTTTCGCAGGGAGCATGCAGAACGTCATACTAAAATACTTCAGACACGGCTGGGGAAATTCAAGCGCCGAATCTCTCAGCGGCGCGAGCTTTGGCTTTCGCAGCTTCTTCTTCGCGGTTCCTCGCTGGAGCGTTGGTTTTGAGCGAATGGAGAAGGCGCGTCGCTACATCGGCTACCTCATCGACAGCAGCCAGGAACGCCGCCTCATTTGCGTTCGATGGTTTGTTAAAACCACTGATCTTTCTCACGAACTGCAGCGAAGCGGCCTGAATCTCTTCCGGAGTGACGGGCGGATCGAAATTGAAAAGGGTTTTGATATTCCTGCACATTACAATTACCTCGAGTTCTGAAAATTGCCAACGGGTGAAAGAAAGTCAGTTCTCGCCTCCGGTTGCTATCATAAACCCGATTATGTTTCTGATGATGCGCGGGGCCCTCACCTGGAGAACCCCGATTACTCGAGCAAGGGCGCAATCTTACGCTTTGTTCCACCAGCGAGACTCGCGCGGTCAGAAGATTCTGATGTGGAGTGTTGACGAGGTAGGGTTGGGATGGTACCGTTTTCGACATTCTGGAGGAACCAGCCGTGAAACGCACGCTAATATATCTCAGCATTCTGATTTCGTTCCTAGGTTCAGGGTTTGCACAACAAGCAGGCGCTCCCGCGCAGCAGTCGGCGCACCCTGCGGCAAGTCATCCCATACCGTCTGCGGATGCGGTCTGGGCTGATTTGATGGCCGGCAATCAACGATTTGTGGCCGGCAAACCACGCTCCTATGAACTGGTTCCGCTCCGCCGCAAACTTGCTTCCGGGCAGTCGCCCAATGTGATCATTCTTTCCTGCTCTGACAGCCGCGTCTCTCCAGAAGTAATCTTCGACCAGAGCCTGGGCGACCTCTTTGTGGTGCGCACGGCTGGAAACATTGCCGATCCAGTGGCCCTGGGCAGCATTGAATACGCGGTCGACCATATCCACAGCCCGTTGCTCGTCGTGCTCGGGCATACGAAATGTGGAGCCGTGACCGCGGCGTGCTCCGGCGAGAAAATGCCGAGTCCGAACCTGGATGCGATCGTGAAACAGATTGGCCCCGCCGTTACGCAAGCGAAGAGCCACGCTAAGCCCGACGACTTAATCGAGGCCGCGATCAAGGACAATGTGCATCAGAGCGCCAAAGACGTGCAGGCAAACAGCGAGATTGTTCGTGACGCCGTAAAGTCCGGCAAACTCAAGGTGGTCGAGGCGGAATACCAACTTGATACCGGTGAAGTGGTTCGCCTTACCGCTTCGAAGTCGGGACAAAATTAGCATTTTCGTTCCCCGACGTCTCAACTGGGTTGTTCTACTCCGATCCTAGAGCGCAGTCTCAATTCCCATTGGGTTTCACCGATGATGGATTCGATAAAGGCTAACCTCGAGTCATGAAGGAGACTTGGCGATGGTTTGGGCCGAATGATCCGGTTCCTCTCGATCACATCAAGCAAGCCGGTGCGAGCGGGATCGTCTCCGCACTGCATCATCTCTACCGCGGAGAGCCCTGGCCGTTGGACGAGGTGCTCAAACGACGAGATGAGATTCTCGCTGCAGGCTTCGTCTGGTCTGTGGTTGAGAGCATTCCGATCCACAATTCGATCAAGCTGCGATCTGGACCCTATACGCATTTCATCGGTTCGTGGAAGGACACTCTGGCCGCGGTCGCGAAGGCCGGCGTGCGAGTCGTCTGCTATAACTTCATGCCAGTCGTGGACTGGACACGGACGGACTTGAAATGGCGTCTGCCCACGACCGGGTACGCTCTGCGTTTTGATGTGGTAGATTTTGCTGCTTATGACCTGTTCATCCTCAACCGCAGAGGCGCTGAAGGTGACTATTCCGATGATCGGGTACAGTCGGCACGAACCCGCTTCAATTCGATGTCGGACTCATGCAAGAATGTTCTGGAACAAACAATCATCGCCGGGCTTCCGGGCGCTGAGGCATCGTACAGCCGCGAGACGATTCGAGCATTGATCACGGAATACGAGGGCGCGACTCCCGCTGAACTACGAAACAACCTGGTCGCATTCTTACATGAGGTTGTCCCGGTCGCGGAGGAGGTCGGAGTTCGGCTGGCAATACACCCCGACGACCCGCCCTGGTCGCTGTTCAGCCTTCCGCGAGTGGTTTCGACCGCCGAGGACGTGAGGGCGATTTTCGCTGCCTCCGATGCGCTCGAAAACGGGCTGACATTCTGTGTCGGGTCTTTCGGAGCAAGAGCAGATAACGACCTGCTGGCCATGGCTCAGAACTTCGGTACTCGCATTCACTTCTTGCATCTTCGGCAGGTTACGCGAGAGCCGGATGGGTCGTTTCATGAAGCAGAACACCTGGCGGGCAGTTCGGATATGGTGGGCGTGATCCGCGCTATGATGCAAGAAGAAGCGCAGCGGCGCCGCGCGGGGCGAGCCGACGATGAAATTCCTATGCGCCCCGACCACGGACACCTGCTAGCTGACGACATCGGCAAGAAAGTAAATCCTGGCTATTCATTGGTCGGCAGGTTGAAGGGGCTCGCCGAACTGCGCGGCGTCGTGCAGGGTTTGAAGTACGGTTTTCCTGAGTTGTCCGAGTAAAGCGCGCAGTGAAGGTCCGAACTGAGGATCTAGTTCCCATGAAAGAATTTGTAGGACGGGTTGCACTGGTCACCGGTACGACAGGAATCGGACGGGCAATTGCGAAGCGGTTCGCGGCAGCAGGAGCGCAAGTGATTGCGTGCGGCATTGACACTGCCGCAAATGAAGAGCTGACTCGCGAGGCGGACGACCTCGGCTTAAGCCTGCTGGTGGAACATTGCGATGTGACCAACGTCGACCGAGTGCGTGCAGTAATTGCGCAGGCGGTCAGTCGCCACGGCGGCCTCGACATTATCGTCAATGCGGCGGCAATTCATCCCTTCGGCACCGTCGTCGAAACCGATCTCGCGACTTGGAACCGCTGCATGTTGGTGAACGTTGGCAGCATTTATCTTCTGGCGCACCTCGGTATTCCCGAGATGAAAAAGCGCGGAGGCGGATCCATCATCAATCTGGCATCGGTTCAGGGATACGCATGCCAGCGCGGCGTTGCCGCGTATGCAACGTCGAAGGGTGCAATTCACAGTTTGACGCGCGCCTTGGCACTCGACCACGCCGCCGACAATATTCGCGTCAATTCGATCAGCCCGGGCTCGATCCGCACACCCATGCTGGCACGTTCCGCGGCACACTTCGCTCCGGATTTGCCGGCCGAAGAAGCGTTCTCGCGATTCGGCGCGGCGCATCCGCTGCGACGTATCGGCACCACTGAGGAGGTCGCTGAGCTGGCGGCGTTTCTGGCGTCGGACAAGGCAGGATTCTGCACCGGAGGCGATTACCTCGTCGATGGCGGACTGCTCGCTGGCATCGGCGTGCAGTGATATCTTCCGGAGCGCTCTTGCCGCAAACGATCTCGGCCAACCCAAGCGTACCGCGCAGGCGATGGCGAATCGCTTTTCTTCTGGCTTTCGGAGTTCTGGTCAACTTCTTCGACCGGATTAACTTGTCGGTTTCGCGCGATGCGCTTCACGACTCGTTTGGCTTATCTTTGGTTGCTTTTGGATATCTCTCCAGTGCCTTCAGCTGGACTTATGCCTTGATGCAAATGCCCGCCGGTCTACTTCTGGATCGGCTCGGAGTACGACGCATTGGACGGACCAGTGCGCTTCTGTGGAGCGTTTCCTCTTTCGCGGCAGCACTTGCTCCGGGACTCAGCTGGTTTTTCGGGGCACGCTTACTTCTGGGCGTGAGCGAATCTCCCACATTTCCGGCGAATGCTAAGGCCTTGGGATACTGGTTTACGAGAGAGGAGCGAGGTCTGGCGACGGCGATCACTGACGCGGCGGCGAAATTCTCCAGCGCGATCGGAGTTCCTTTGATCGGCCTGCTGCTCTTCTATTTCGGATGGCGCTGGAGTTTTGCCGCGACCGGCTTCATGAGCTTTCTTTATTTTGCGCTGTTCTACATGATTTATCGTAATCCCAGCGAAGACAAAGGGCTGTCAGCTAGTGAGCTGCAATTTATTCGCAGCGGTGGAGCTCAACCGGAAGACCGGGCGAAAGCAGCAAAGGGCGCTTCGCTCGGCTATCTCTTAAGACAGCGAAAGGTCTACGGACTTGCTTTGGGGTGGGGCGCCTACAACTACACTTTCTTTCTCCTGCTGACGTGGCTGCCCAGCTATCTCTCCGTTTCTCTTCACATGGATTTGTTCCACTCTGTTTTCTACACCAGCGTGCCGTGGTTGTTCGCCACTTTCACCGATCTTCTAGTAGGCGGGTGGCTGGTGGACTCTCTGATCCAACGCGGTTGGGATGCGAACCGGGTTCGACAATCCGTGATGGTAGTGGGAATGAGTTTCGGTCTCGCGATTTTCGGTGCGGCGAGCGCTCACAGTTCTGCCGCCGCGCTGGTCTGGATCAGCCTTGCCTTAGGAGGGCTAGCCGCAGCGGCGCCGGTCGCATGGACGGTTCCATCCCTTATTGCGCCACGGGAAAGCGTCGGTACACTTGGAGGCGCGGTAAACTTCTGTGGCCAGATCGCGGCGATTTCCGCGCCGATCGTTACCGGCTATATCGTCTCTGGCACGCACTCTTTCGCCGTCGCCTTCGTAACCGCAACGGTAATTCTGTTGCTGGGGATTGTAGGCTATATTTTCTTGCTTGGACGCATTGAGCCAATTCCAGAGCCGGGGAGAATTTTGTGAGAATCCGAATGCTTTATTTTCAAAAGAGTTTCCGCTTGGCTAATCTTCTTTTGGCTGCGATTTCGTTATCTGGGGTTGCTCATGCAGCGGGACCTGGGCAACAGAAATATCTCGTCTACGTTGGCACCTACACGGACCACGGCAGCAAAGGAATCTATGCCTACCGCTTCGATTCTTCTACAGGCAAGATGACCTCGCTTGGCCTTGCCGCGGAAACTACCGAACCGTCTTTTCTCGCGGTTGATTCGAGCGGACGATTTCTCTATGCAGTGAACGAGACTGAAACCTACAACGGGCAGCCTACGGGCGCGGTGAGCGCATTTGCGATTCAACCTGACGCTGGCAAGCTTTCTTTGTTAAACCAAGTCTCTTCGAGAGGTACAGATCCCGCTCACATCACTCTCGACCGCACAGGTAAGTACGTATTGGTTGCCAATTACACTTCCGGCAGCGTTGCTGTTTTCGCGCTGCTGAAGGACGGACGCCTCGGGGAGGTTACATCGTTCGTGCAGCACAAAGGCTCCAGCGTAAATCCCGACCGGCAGAAAGGACCTCACGCCCACGCTATCGCGCTCGCGCCCGATAATCGGTTTGCCGTGGTAGCCGACCTCGGGCTCGATCAGTTGCTGATTTATCCCTTCGATGCCGCAAAGGGAACGCTCGGAGCGCAACCGCGAGTCGTGAAAGCCAGTCCGGGTGCTGGCCCCCGGCATTTGGTGTTTAGCACCGACGGCCGTTTTCTCTACATGCTTAATGAGATGCAATCTTCAGTCGTACCCTACTCGTATGATGCAGCTTCCGGTGCGCTGCATGAACTGCAGACCATCTCCTCGCTTCGGAAAGGATTTAGCAGCGAAAACACCGCGGCAGAAATCGAAATCGATCCTTCGGGCAAATTCCTCTTTGCTTCGAACCGGGGAGATGACGGCATCGCCGTATTTGCGATTGATTCTCACACCGGCATGTTGACGCACGTCGAGACCGATTCGACGGGCGGAAAGACGCCGCGCAACTTCGCAATCGATCCCACGGGTTCTGGCTTCTGGCGGCGAACCAGGACTCCGACAACATCGTTGTTTTTCGCCTTGATCAGAAAACCGGCCACCTCAGCCCGACTGGAGACGCGCTGCAAGTGCCATCACCGGTGTGTTTGAAGTTCGTGGCGCTTCAATAACTTTTTCAAGCAAACGGCCGGTCATCGTGCGATGCGAGCCGATCCTCCTCGCATCACGGCCTCGACTTCAGAAAGCGTTGCCATGCTTGTGTCCCCCGGCGTCGTCATCGCCAGCGCGCCATGGGCTACCCCGCACTGAATCGACCATTGTGGGTCTTTGCCCGCAAGAAAACCGTAGATCACGCCCGAAGCGAATGAGTCTCCACCGCCGACGCGGTCCATGATCTCCAGTTGCCGCTGCGGCACGTGAATGTTTTTTCCTTCATAAAGCGCGATTGCTCCCCAGTCATTGTTCGTTGCCGTGTGCGCGGTGCGCAACGTAGTTGCGATGAGCTTCAGGCTTGGGTAAAGCTCGGCGACGCGACGCAGCATCGATTCATAACTTGAAACCGGAAGGTGGCTGAAGTCGTCACCGACGCCTTCGATTGCGACCCCGAGCATGGCTGAAAAATCTTCCTCGTTACCAAAAAGAACATCCACTGCCGATACTAGTTCGCGGTTCACATCTTGTGCTTTCGCCTTGCCGCCAATACCTTTCCAGAGCGATTCGCGATAGTTGAGGTCATAGGAAACCAGAGTGCCCGAGGATCGGGCCGCCTCAATTGCCGCCTTCGCGACAGATGCCGACGAAGCAGAAAGCGCGGCGAAAATGCCTCCGGTATGGAGCCAGCGAGAACCATTTAGCGGCGAAAATATGTTGCCAATCAAAATCTCTGGGTTGGCTGTTCGCGATCGCGGTGTTGCCCCGGTCCGAGCAGCCGACTGCTGCGCGCACTCCGAATCCCCGCTCAGTAAAGTTCAGGCCGTTGCGTACAGTTCGACCAATTCCGTCATACGGCACCCAGCGAATGAGCGACGTGTCGACTCCCCCTTGCAGAATCAAATCCTCGAGCAACTGCCCAATCGGGTTCTTGGCGAAAGCGGTAATAATCGCTGTGCGCATGCCGAAGCATCGCCTAAGTCCGCGCGCAACGTTGTATTCTCCGCCGCCTTCCCAGGCGCGAAAAGTTCGAGCCGTATGGATGCGCTCCTCGCCGGGATCAAGCCGTAACATGACTTCTCCGAGGCTGACGCAATCCCACTTACAACTTTCCGCCGCTTTCAAAATGATCGAGTTCATGGCAGCATTCTAGCTGGTTCATTGAGGGTTGTCTGATTTCCACTGCGTGCGACTTCCATTTTCGCGGAATGCCACCGAGCACAGGGGAATCACCACAGCGTATAATCGCGCGGAAGAAAATCGAGTGGCGACGTGAAGATCCTACGATTAAAAACCGCAGTGGTGGAAGGGAATTTCGATTGGACATTCGTTCGCATTGAAACCGATGAAGGAATTCAAGGATTCGGCGAGTGTTTTTTCGCTCCTGGCCTGACATCGATTCTGCGCTCCTTAGAACCGCTGCTGGTGGGCGAGGACCCGCGCGATATCCGTCGTTTATTCCGCAAATTGCAGCTTGCCACTTCTGGCGCCGGTTCGGTTGCGGGCATTATTTATAACGCGATCAGCGGCATCGAAGCTGCGCTTTGGGATGTGCTGGGGCAGTCTCTCGGTGTTCCCATTTATCGTTTGCTGGGCGGAAAGTTTCGAGACAAAGTCCGCATCTACGCCGATTGCCACGGAGGCGAAGCTCTCGAGAGCTTCGACGAGGTGTTGCGTTCTCGTCCGGCGTCCTGGGACGACGAAAAGGCGCGGCATATACGCCGCGAGATTATTTTGGCGATGGCGGCGAGGAGGCTGCCTGCTTCTCCCGAGGATTATCGCCGCCAGGCTCTCGCGAAAAGAGCGGAGGGATTTACCGCCCTGAAATTCGATCTGGACGTTCCCGGCACGGAAGGCTCTGATCCCCACAATCGAGCGCTCAGCAATCGCGCCATCGATCACATGGTAAGTCTGATCGGCGCGGTTCACGATGCGGTGGGCAAAGATACCGACATCGCAGTCGATTGCCACTGGCGCTACAACGCCAGCGACGTAGTGAAAGTGGCGCGCGAACTCGAGCCATTCCGTCTGTTGTGGCTGGAAGATCCAGTTCCCCCCAGCAACATTGCTGCACTAAAGGAAGTGAGTTCGAAGGTGCGCGTGCCGATCGCCACCGGGGAGAATCTATTACCTCTTTGAAGGTTTTCAGGAAATCATCTGCCGAACATGCGCTGAGCGTGGTGACTCCCGACCTACAGAAAGTGGGAGGCTTGTCTGTCGCCCAGAGCATCGCCCAATTTGCCGACGTGCACACTATGCCGGTCGCTCCGCACAACATCAGTAGTCCGGTCGGAACCTTGGCTGCGGTCCACTTCTGCGCCGCGATCCCGAATTTTCTCGCGCTGGAATTTCATGCCTCCGAAGTTCCTTTCTGGAATGACTTAGTCGAAGGTCTGCCCAAGCCGATTATTCAGAACGGATTCATTTCGGTCCCGGAGAAACCCGGCCTCGGGGTTAAGCTGAATGAGGAGGTGGCCCGTCGTTATGCGCGCAAGGGCGAACCATTCTTTGAGTAAGCGCGAGTTTGCGCGTGACCTGCTGAAAACTTTATGTCAATCGCGAAGGTAGAAGTGTTGGGAAAGATTGTCGCCTCCGGCTTAGTGGCCGTGATCCGGGCGGAAAACCCTGAGCAAGCGGCTCGCATCGCCGAAGCCTGCGCTTTGGGGGGCGTTGCTGCGATAGAAATCACCTTTACAGTACCGGGGGCAAGTGGCGCGATCGAGCATCTTGCGAAAAGAAGCTTGGGCCAGATTTTGCTCGGAGCTGGTACGGTTCTCGATCCCGAAACTGCTCGCATCGCTATTCTCGCCGGAGCGCAATTTGTGGTCAGTCCGGCGCTGAACGCCGATACCGCGCGCCTCTGTAATCGCTACCAAGTGCCTTACATGCCCGGTGCGGGAACGATTGGCGAAGTGATCGCGGCTATGGAGTGCGGTGCTGATATCGTGAAAGTTTTTCCTGGCGAAATTCTGGGCCCGGCCTTTATAAAAGCGGTGAAGGGTCCTCTGCCCCAGGCATCGTTGATGCCAACTGGTGGCGTCAACCTCGACAATGTCGCTGACTGGATCAACGCCGGTTCGGTTGCCGTCGGAGTCGGCGGCAATCTGACGGCTGGAGCCAAGACCGGTGATTTCGCATCGATTACCCAGTTTGCCCGGCGGTTCGTCGAAAAAATCAAAGAGGCACGCGGCCAATGAGCACGACGAAGTCCTGGAAGTCCGACGACGAACTCTTTGCCACCGTACAGCGCGAACTTTTCACCTGTGTCGTGGGCGACGTGATGGACAAGTTAGATCTTCAGCACCAATTCCTCCCGCCGCAGATTCAACCGCTTCGGCAGGATATGGTCGTGATCGGCCGCGCTATGCCGGTTCTCTCGGTCGATGTATTCGTCGAACAAATCGCCGGGAGCGCGAATAAATTGATGGAAAAATCGTTTGGGCTGATGCTGGAAGCCCTCGACGATCTGCGTGCCAACGAAGTTTATGTCAACACCGGGTCCTCGCCCCGAAACGCGCTCTGGGGAGAACTCATGAGCACTCGAGCCAGGAAGTTGGGCAGCCGCGGCGCCGTTTTGAATGGCTACGTGCGAGATACCAAAGCGATTCTGAACATGGGCTTTCCAACATTTGGTTTTGGTTCCTACGGGCAAGACGCAGCCCCGCGCTACAAGGTGGTCGACTTCCGTATTTCGGTTGAGATTGGATCGGTCCGCGTGCGGCCGGGAGATATCATTTTCGGCGATATTGATGGCGTCCTGGTGGTTCCAGCCAAAGCCGAGGCTGAGGTTTTCACCCGTGCGCTCGAAAAAGCCCGCGGCGAGAAGCTGGTACGAAAAGCGATTGAAGAAGGAAGCAGTGCGGTCAAAGCTTTTGAAAAGTACGGAATCATGTAGAGAAAAATGGGGATGGCGATTTGAGCGCTAACGTACCGTCTCGTACCGAACAGATACGAAGTTTTCTCGAGCGACATAATTTGCGGGCCTGGATTGCCTGGAGGCCCGACGAACTTCTCATGCTCTCGAAGTATTTTCCTTTCTGGGGCGCTTCGTTGCTCATTTGTTTCGCGGATGCAGAGCCCATCCTTTTCGTTCCACAGATCGAACCAAGAGACCACATTCCAGCAGGGTTGAGGGTGCAAGAATATCCTTGGGGCGATCTCAAATGCAGCGATCCATATTTAGTTCTCGTATCGGCGGTAGGCGCTGAACTAACCAAGGCAGGGGTCAACAGCGAAGACGTAGGAATGAGTTTCAGCGCTGCCAGGACTTCGTTGCCGATCCAGGCGGCTGAGCAGATTCCTATGCCTGAAAATTTTGCGGGCCAATTGTCTGCGCTGGGAGCAAAGCCGAATGCTCGACACCAGGCTGCGTTTGCTGCTCTCTATTTAAGGAAGACCCCAGAAGAAATCGATGCAATCCGGCGGGCAAATCGAGTCGCGAATGTTGGCTTGCAAGCTTTCTTTGAGAATTTGCAACCCGGAATCGCTGAAACAGAGGTCGCGGCGGCAGTGGAGTCGGCCATATATCGGCAAATTGGCACAGACGATATATTTCACTCCCGGGGGTGGGCCATGGTTCAAACCGGGCCCAACAGCGCCTGCGCGGGACAATTCAATCGCTCGACTGCTCGGCGTTTAGAAAATGGCGATCTGGTCCTGATTGAGTTGGCCACTTGCGTCAATGGCTACTGGAGCGACCTCACGCGCACCGCCCCAGTCGGTTCCCCGAAGTCGGAAGTCGAGCAGATTCTCAATGTTGCCACCAAGGCGCAGCAAGCCGCCGTCGATGGTATACGTCCCGGTGTTACGGCGAACCACATTGACGCACTGGCGCGAGACATGATCGCAGCCCAGGGGCTCTCGTCTTTCTTCACCCATCACACCGGCCACCACGTTGGCTTTCGCTATCACGATCCGGGATTCTTAATCCTTCCTGGAGAATCTTCCAAGCTCGAGCCCGGCATGGTGCTTACGATCGAGCCCGGAGTATATGTTCCCGAACGCGGCTGCGGAGCGCGGATCGAAGATAATGTGCTGGTCACGGAATCAGGTCACGAAATACTTTCGAGAATTGAAGCATTAAGCGGCCGACGCTAAACGATTATGATCAGCATTGATCTCTCTGGCAAAACGATTCTGATCACTGGGGCTTTGGGCGCAATTGCCGAGCACATGGTACGAAGGCTGATCGAAAGCGGCGCTACGCTGGTGCTCACTGACATAAAGGCCCACGAAGAAGCCAAGCGTACTCTCGATGATTGGAAGATCTCGCCTTCCTCATATCTTTATGTTGCTGCTGATATCACCGACTCGAACCAGGTCGAAGCCGTAGTAAAAGCGGCTTTCGAAAAGTTCCCGAGCATGGATACGGTCATAGGGCACGCAGGCGGCTGTGGATTGCATCCGTTTGCCAGCACTTCGGAAGTCGAGTACGAGCGTATCTTCCGCTTCAACTATTTTGCGCAAACGTACCTGGCTAGATCCGTGCTTGCGCGATGGACACAGCGCAACATCCCTGGTCACCTGATCTTCACATCCTCGTACGTTGCTCGAATGCCTCACTCGCAAATTCCTGCATACGCCTCGGCCAAGGCGGCGCTGGAAAACTTCGCGCGCAGTCTGGCCCTCGAATATGCCCTGACTGGTATTCGAGTGAATGTAGTTTCGCCGGGGAACGTTGCGGCCGGGAGTTCGCTGAAGGTTTTCGAGGAAGACCCGGCCTACCGGGAATTCGTATTGCGCGTTTCGCTGGGCAGACGAAACAGTCCGGAGTCAATCGCGGACGCATTTGTTTTTCTTTGCTCGCCACTGGCCAACGAGATCAACGGACAAATTCTCAGCCCTGATTACGGCGGAGGCATCGGAAATCGCCTATGAAAATTGGCCTTGGCCTCTATCGTCATATGCTGACCCGCGAGTATTACGACTTCGCGCGCCAGGCAGGCTGTACGCACGTCGTGGTTCATATGGTCGATTATTTCAATCAGGGTCCTTCGAATCCGCGTAACAATCAGCCCACCGGCTCGAAATACGAACCCTGGGGAGTGGCCGGCGATCCCGATCAACTTTGGACAACCAAAGGACTGAAGACCCTTCGCGCCGAAATTGAAGACGCCGGCCTGATCTTGGCGGCAATCGAAAACCTTGATCCCGCGCACTGGTATGACATTCTTCTCGATGGTCCGCAGCGCCCGCAACAGATTGAAAAAGTGAAGACCATCATTCGCCGCATGGGTGAAACCGGCATTCCCGTTCTCGGCTACAACTTCAGCTTGGCTGGGGTGTGCGGCCGCGTGACTGCGCCGATGGGTCGCGGCCATGCAATCACCCTCGGCATGGACGGTCCCGCTGAAGACGTGGCGATTCCAAACGGTATGGTATGGAACATGGTCTACAACCGCAACGCGGCGACTGGCACGCTGCCCTCGATTTCGCACGAAGAACTCTGGCGGCGTTTGCAAAGGTTTCTGGAAGAAGTGATTCCCGTGGCGGAGCAGTCGGGCGTGCAACTCGCCGCCCATCCAGACGATCCTCCCATGCCGACCATGCGACAGCAACCGCGTCTGGTCTATCAGCCTCACATGTACCAAAGATTGATTGATCTGGCCCGGAGCCGCAGCAACGCGCTCGAGCTATGCGTCGGAACTCTGGCCGAGATGACCGAAGGCAATATTTACGACGCGGTCGATCAATACAGCAAACAAGGCAAGATCGCTTATATCCATCTACGCAATGTCGTGGGCAAAGTGCCGCACTATCGTGAGACTTTCATCGACGAAGGCGATGTGGATATGATTCGCATTCTCGCCATCCTGCACCGCAACCACTTCGGTGGGGTGCTCATTCCCGATCACACGCCGCAAATGACCTGTGCCGCGCCCTGGCATGCAGGGATGGCTCACACTCTCGGCTTCATGCTGGCGGCAAAGGCTGTCGCAGAATCTCCTCAACGAAGCGACGCTCGGCACTAGCGTCCAGAGGCCATTGAACTGAACCCCGCATCCAGTCAAGCGCATTCCCGCGCTCCGCTAGTCATCGCAGCCAGCGTCGCCACGCTTGGCGGTTTTCTGTTTGGCTACGACAACATTGTGATCAGCGGCGCGATCGGATTCTTGAGTCAGCTGTTTCAGCTGGACGCGGCCGGCGTGGGCTGGGCCGCTGGCTGCGCATTGATTGGATGCATTGCCGGCTGCGTTGTGGCAGGAAGCGTTGCCGACTATCTAGGGAAGAAAAAGGGGCTGGGGTTGTGTGCCGTTTGCTTTGCTTTGTCCTCCATCGGCATGATGTTCGCCGCCGATCTCCATCAGTTCGTTTTTTGGCGGTTAATTGGAGGGTTGGGCATAGGCGCTGCATCGGTGATTTCTCCGAACTACATTGCCGAAATTGCTCCCACCCGAGTTCGTGGGCGCTGCGTAACTCTCTACCAGCTTGGCATCGTCGTCGGAATTCTCGCCGCCGTCTTCGTCAACATGCTCATTCAACGTATGGGCGATGAAGCCTGGGACATTTCCACTGGTTGGCGCTGGATGTTTCTCGCGGGTGTCGTGCCAGCGATTCTGTTCGGATTAATGATTTTGCCCGCGGTCGAGAGTCCACGCTGGCTGATGAAAATGGGCCGGCGCGATCAGGCGATCGAAGTTCTAGCCAAGATCAACGGCGCTGACGCCGCGCGGCGCGAGGCTGCAGAGATCGAGAATTCGCTGGCCATTGAAGAAGGTCACATTTCCGAACTTTTCACGACCTTCCGGCGCCCGTTGCTTCTTGGCATCATGCTTGCGGGGTTGCAGCAGATCAGCGGAATCACGCCACTCTTTTCCTTTCTGCCCGAGATTTTTCGTTCCGCCGGAACCGCAACCAGCGACGCATTTTTCCAGTCAGTATTGGTTAGCCTGATCAATCTTTTGTTCACCCTGTTCGCACTCTGGCTTGTCGATCGTGCCGGACGCAAAACTCTGATCCTCGCCGGAACCACGGTGCAATTCCTCTCATTCGCGTTGGTCGGGTGGTTCTATCACATCCACGCGAGCGGCTTGGCAGTTTTGATTTTTGTGATGAGTTTCGTGGCCGGACATGCCTTCGGCAATGGGGTCGCCTGTTGGGTCATCATCTCGGAGATCTATCCCACTAAGGTGCGGGGGCGCGGGATGTCCATCGCCACGACCGCGCTTTGGCTGGTCGGCTATCTTGGGAACCAACTGTTTCCGATCATGCAAAAGCATTTGGGATCAGATGGTACCTTCTGGATTTTCAGCGCGGGTGCATTGCTGACCATCGTTCTGGTTGGTTGGCTCGTTCCCGAAACCAAAGGCCGATCGCTCGAAGAGATCACGAAATTGTGGACCGAAGAAAAGTCCACAGCTTTGCCTCTGCGAGGCTGATGAACGCTGCGCACCCATTTTTCGGAAGACTCCGGGGCGTCATGCTTCCCTGACGAGACAACTTGTCCCATTCCGTGGGCAACCCGCCGATTGGTTTTATGTTTCATGCAGTTACCTCATGTCCCACCCAGATTCGCAGGACAATCTGTCCTCGTCCCACCTACCTTAAAACCATGTTAAGTAGTTGAAATAAAAGTACTTAATAATCCTGGCTTTGGTATTCGGCCTGCACCCAAGTACCGCGAGGAAGACTCAACCTGTGAGGAGCTTTCAAGTGCCTAAAAAGAATATCGAATGGCTCGCGCTGTTTCTGTTTCTGGTTTACGAAGCGGTCCAAATTATTCCCCCAGGCGTTTTCAACCATGCTTTCTCAGCCCTGTCGTCAGCAGTTTGGGGCAGCTAACAAAATGACAAGCCACGGGCGTAATTGGAGCGACCCATCAATGAAGCCATTAAGACGATCTACCGAGAAATGGAAGGGCATCCGGAAAGCGCTTTTAGCGCTTGCGATTCCGGCTCTCTTCACAACCACCAGCTTCGCGTTGCCGTCACAATCTCTCGACCAGGCATTCAGCGTGACGCATCCTGCTGGCAAGATTGCCAAAGACATCGACCGTCGCCACCCGAATAATCGGATTGACGTAATCGTGCAGTTCACGGTCACGCCCACGACGGCACATTACAAGAGAATGTCGGCTCGCGGCGCAACGGTAAAAACCAAACTGCACAGCATCAAGGCTGCTGCTTTCACTCTTCCCGTCTCCGCTCTCGCCCAGCTCGAGAAAGATCCTGACATCGTATACGTCTCGCCCGATCGCACGGTCAGCTTGAAGAATACGAATGCCTACGAGAGTTTTGCTACGGCGGTGGAAGCGAACGTTGCCGAGCAGCAATACGGTCTCGATGGCACTGGAGTCGGAATCGCCGTAATTGATAGCGGCGTCGCCGATCACGTTGACTTTCACACCGCGAGCGGAAGCCGCGTGCTGCACAGCGAAAGCTTTGTCGCAGGAAACACGTCCACTGTAGATGCCTACGGACATGGCACCCACGTCAGCGGCATACTCGGCGGAAACGGCGCTGCATCTGCCTCAGGCAGTGGCTATGCGCAGCAGATCGTGGGCATGGCTCCCAATGTCAACATCATCAACCTTCGCGTACTTGATCAGAACGGCGCCGGCACCGACAGCCAGGTAATCGCTGCCATTCAACGCGCTATTGCGCTTAAGACTCAATACAACATTCGCGTCATCAATCTTTCACTGGGCCGTCCGGTGTTTGAAAGTTACACGGTCGATCCTCTGGACCAAGCGGTCGAACAAGCCTGGGCCGCTGGCATCGTCGTCGTGGTCGCCGCCGGAAACGACGGCCGAGACAATTCAATGGGGACCGACGGTTTCGCCACTATCGGTTCTCCAGCGAACGACCCGGCAGTCATCACGGTGGGCGCGACCAGGACCATGGATACTCCTACCCGAAACGATGATGCGATCGCCAGCTACAGCTCCAAGGGACCGACTTTGTTCGACCACATCGTGAAGCCGGATGTCGTTGCTCCCGGCAACCGCATCGGCTCACTGATCGTCAAGAACAGCACGCTCGACACCGAATTCCCGGCTCTTGAAATTGCTCCCACCGGGACCTGTGCCACGGCGACCTGCCCAACCGAATATTTCCGCTTGAGTGGAACCAGCATGGCGACTCCCGTAGTCAGCGGGGCAGTCGCGCTCATGCTGCAACAAAACCCCGCGCTCACGCCGGACACGGTGAAGGCTCGCATCATGAAGACGGCGTGGAAGGGGTTTGGCCAGTATTGCAAGTCGTTCGACGTTTACAATAACGAGTTCGACAACGAATACGATCTCTTCACCTACGGCGCCGGATATCTCGACATTAACGCAGCGTTGGGCGATACCGACGTCGCTAACGGCGTGGCTCTTTCACCCACCGCAAGTTATAACGCCGCGAACAACACCGTAACCATCGTCAATACCAGTTCCGTAACTTGGGGCACCTCCGTGGTTTGGGGCAACTCAATTGTCTGGGGGACGTCCGTGGTCTGGGGCAACTCGGTATTGAGCGCGAGCTCGGTGGTTTGGGGAAACTCCGTAGTCTGGGGCAATACCGTGGACACCGGCTTTAGCGTGGTCTGGGGTAACAGTATTGTCTGGGGCAGTTCCACAACAACTGCGGCCTACAGCGATGGCCAGGACGGAGAAAACTAACCATGACACTCCTCTCGACAAAAAGCAAAATACTTGTCGGGTTTGTGGTTGCCTTCGGCACCGGGATTCTCCTGCAGGTGCCGCTGACATGGGAACACCCGGCATACGCACGCTTCGCAGGGACTTTCCTGGTCGCCCTCTTCGCGGCGCGGCTGAAAGTTTCGCTGCCGCGGCTCACGGGATCGATGTCGGTGAATCTGCCGTTCATCCTTCTGGCTCTCAGCGAGCTTAGCCTGGCCGAGGCGCTTCTGATTACCGCCGCTTCGACATTCGTCCAGTGCCATTGGTCGGAGAGCGGCCAGCAGAAGCCGATCAAGACCATGTTTAACCTGAGCGTCACTTTGATGGCAGCCTACGCCGCATGGCTCACCATGCAAGTGACAGCGCCGAATTCAGGGCTTGGTCTCGCCTTGGGAGCACTGGCCTACCTGCTGGTCAACACCGTTCCGGTCGCGGCCATCATCGCGCTCACGGAAAGTGGCCATCTGTTCCGAACCTGGAAACAGATTCTGCAACTTACGTTTCCTTATTTTGTCCTGGCCGCGGGCGTTGCAGGCTTGGCCAAGCTGGCCACGCATGCTTTCGACTGGTACATTCCGCTGCTTATCTTACCGCTGATGTTTCTTGTGCAACGCTCGTTTAGGCTCTACTTCCAAACCCTGCGTGACACTGCAGGGCCGCAGCCGTCTTACGCCATGGCTGCAGGTGCCGGACGGAGCTGATCTAAGAGGTCCCATGCTCGCTGAAGAATTGCCGGCCAGATGACGGAATCTGGCCGGTTTTTTTTCATCGCAAGCCAAACCAGAGAAGTTCAATCAAAATGGTAATCCGACTTTAATATGGTTCCTGGGGGTGGGCCAGTCTTACCAATGCCCGATGACGAGCAATCCAAATCTGCGCCGACGAAACGCGCAAAATCGGGGTATGATTTCCTTGAGAAAGAGAGAACGCCCGGATGAAGAAAAAACTTACTGCCCAACAGAAGCGTACCGTGGATCGACGCCGGGAACACAACCGGAAACACACCTTGCTGCGCCGGGAATGTTACAAATGGCTGAGGAAAAACCTGCCTGATGTCTATGCAAAGTTGAGAAAGAAAGCGGGGCTGGCACAAACCGGCCGCCCTAAAAGCTAATCGCAGCTCGTCCCAGCTTCAGCCAGCCACTACAGCGCAAAGGATCCATGCGCCTTTTCTAACGCATGGATCCCTTGCACAACGAATGAGTTTTCCGTCGCAACCCTACTCGACCGTGATGTTCACGGCCTTCGAGGGGATACCATTCGCAACTACTACGAGCGTACTTGCTCCTGTTTCCATCCCTGCAGGTACATCAAAGTTGGTCGAAACCTTGGTTTTGCCGGTCGCAACTCCCATGGTGCTGTGGCCATGCGTCTTGGCGTAGAAAACATGACCTGTGGATTGATTTGTGATTCGCACCAGCGGATAATTCGTCGCGGTTGAAAACTCGTCCCCGAACGAAGCTGCTTGCGACAAGCCGTTGAACTGCTGGCCGAATATCTTATAAGTCGAACCGCGCGTGACGGTAGCTGGAAACGAGGTAATTTTCGGCGCCCACGAACTCTGATACGTCCCCTTGGAACTATAGGCCGCATCGCCAGCCACCAGCACCTGACCACTAGGCAGAACGATCAAACTACCGAAGCCCACGGTTGTTGCAGCTAACGTCGATCCGTTGAACTCATACATTTGCCCGGAATCGCCCAGTACGAGCACGTTGCCATTAGTCAGCAGCGCGGCAAAAGAATCGCCAGCCTGATCTCCATTCGGGAAGTCAGGGCCTGCAGTCCATTTATCGCCCGGGGCTGCCGGATTATAAACCGCAGTGTGTCCTGTCGAGGCGTCAAGGTGGAGAGCGCCAGTCGCAAAAACTGTCCCGTCCGGACGCAGGATTCCCGGCCCGGTTTCTCCAGGAGGACAATAAGTGTACTGGTCATGGTTTCCGTACTTCAGGCAACCCTCTTCCGGAGGTCCCATCAAATTCGCCACTGTGTCGCCCGCGGTCGTCCAGGTTTGCGCTGATGGGGAATAGATCTCCGAGTTAGGACTGTTCTTCACATCCCAGGTCAAGATAGTGCCGTCCGGCATGAGCGTCCAACCCTCTTCGGCGTTGAAATCACTTTTGCCAGTGGACCCGACCGCCGTCCACTTTAGAGTCGCGGGGTCTAACACTGCCATTTGTTTAGTCGTCTTTCGTCCCAGCAAGAACTGGCCATTCGGCAGCACTGCGGCCGGCGAATCTCCAATGTCATACCAGCCTTTCGGCGGCGCGACCATGGTCCACTTATTTGTGTCGGGGTCGTAAATCGCACTTTGATTGGTGAGCGTGAATTCCCCGCCGCAGTCACTGTATTCGCCCCCAACCAGCAGAAACCGGCCGTCAGCCAGCACCGCTCCAGAAGTGGCGTAGGGAGCGTATCCGGAGGGCAGGCTGGCGGCTTGCTTCCAGGTACCGTTGACGTAGCTGCCAGATTGGTCCGGCGTGAGCAGCCACCAATCCGAGCAGCTCTGGCCTTGAACAATCACAGTACCATTGGTCAACAGGTATTCCACGAAGGCGCCGTTGGGCGCTGGATTCTTGAGTTGCGTCAACTTCTGCGCTAGCGAAACACCAGGAAGCGCAAACAGAAGTACGGTTACCGCGAAACATAGTTTCTTGGACAAGGTAGTTCCCCTTATTTGAATAAGTTCTGCAAAGCCGGGAGAGGGAATGCAGGCCCGCAATGCTAGCACACTCGTGCCGCCCGCCCGCAACGAAAAATGGGGTTGAAGCAGCACAAGAACAAAAAACAAAAACGAAGCGGGGTAGTAATTGTTTCTTGCTGGAGATTTATGACCCCGCACACCATGTATTGGATTTCGATGACGTGGTTTTCAGCTATTCCGCAAACATTTTCACCTTTGGTCGGTGTTCCCTGAAAAAGCTGAGCCATTGTTATTGAACTGCCGCGCCATCCGTGATTATCTGAATCGAGTGCGGTCGTAGTTGTGCAGGCAAGACTATGTTGAAATCTTTTGGACTTTTTTTTTCACGTGTGGCGACAGCGCTGATTGGGGTTTGCATCGCGAGCGCGTTTGCGGCTGATCCGGGAAAACCCCACTATGTCGTGACCAATGACGATGTTCCGCCACAAAATGAGACGAGTGTTACGTTCTACACCGTGAGCGCTGACGGTCAGCTGACCATGAAAGAGAAAGTGCCAACCGGCGGCATTGGTATCGCCGGCGGCTACTTCGCCGCAAACCGCGTGAACGTCCTTGATAGTGGGGATGCCAAGTGTGTTTACGCCTCGCAAGCCACAAGTGGGGATATCGTTGGAATCGTCGTGCGCACTCTAACCGTTGGTGGGAGCGCAAGAGGCTCAACCAAAGATGGCGGCAGATCCAACGGCATCGGCTTGGCCATGAACGCCCAATACCTCTATGCCAGTTTCACCGACTCGAACACCATCGGAACTTTCCAGGTGCTGCCCGGCTGCAAAATCAAGTTCATTGCTGATCTCAAGGTCGTCGGCCTGCAAGGCGGCGTGATCGACGGAATGACCCTCCACGGCAACATGCTGGTTGTCACCTACGGCGATGGCTCCATCGAGTCTTTCGACATTTCGGGTGGTGTGCCTGTGTCGCACGGCGATGAACAGAATTCCACTGGCTCGCACGGCGGCAATACTTACCCCAGCGCCGTCGACATCACCCAGGACGGCCATTACGCCATCTTCGGCGATACCTCGCCACTCACGGTGATCGAAGTTTCCGATATTTCATCCGGCAAGTTGACTCCGACCGTGGTCTATCGTTTGGGCAGCGGAATTAACTCCAGCAACATTCTCCTGAGTCCGGATGAGACGCTTCTCTACATCAGCAACAATCAGGGAGACACGATCACCGCAGCTTTCTTTGACAAGAGCACTGGCAAACTTTCAAAGGGATGTACTTCGAACGGCCTCAAAGGCTACGTGAAAGACTGGTCGTATCTCGGAGCGTTGGCTTTGGAAGAAACCACGGGAACTGGTGGAGTTGTATATGTTGCTGAGTTTGGCGCGCCGTCGTCGATCGCGGAGATTGTGGTTACTTCGGCTGCCGGAAAATGCACCCTTACGGAATCCTCCAAATCACCCGTGTCTGACCCAAATAGTCCGGGGTTGCTATCGATTGGAGCTTTTCCGCCGCGCCCGTTTTAGCTCGAACCATCATCGCGGAGCAGGCGAGTTCTGACTTACTGACTGATGCTCCTTGATCCAGTCATTGGCCTGTTGCTCCGCCGCCGCGACTTGCGCGTGCGTCATCCGCGACGCGAGAACCGAAACCCGGTACTTACTGGCCTCGTCACCGCCTGCCTGGGCCAGCACCGACCAGAAGTAGGCTTTGACCAGATCCTGCGGCACGCCTCGTCCCGCCCAATAATATGCACCCAGCGTTGCCTGCGAAACCACGTGTCCCTGTTCGGCTGCCATCGTGAACCATCGCACGGCTTCGGCGTAGTCCTGAGGAACATCTTCCCCGGTCGCGTAATGAGCTCCCATCGAAAACTGGGCTGCGGCATCGCCCTGCTCGGCCAACTTGCGCAAGCCCTCAACGCCACCGACCGCGACCGGCGCAGGCGGATTGGCAGAAGGTTTTGGCAATGGCTGCGACGCCGAAGCGGAAGTGCTCTTAGCGAAGTTTTCGAAGTCGCGCGGTGAAATCACCCAGGACGCGGCGAACAGAACTGTGGCTGCGGCGGCAGCCAGAAGAATCTTGCCAGAGCGGGAAAAATGGGGAGTTGGCAACTCTGCCGAAGTCTCGACCGGAAATTCATCGTCGACGCTGGCCACCGGTGCCGGAGCAAAACCAACTTTCGAAGCGGAATACGGTGCAGATACTTTTTCTGAGGATACTTCTTCGGCGAAGCCATGCTCCGCCAAACTCTGCCCTCCGGGGTTCTGCTCGGATGGACTACTTTCCACTGCACTCGACTCCGGCACCCCAGCGCGATAGACCGCGATGGAAATGATTCCCGCCAGACGTTTAAGCGCGAGCGGATCATTAATGCTGAAGGCATACGGTTCAGGGGCGAACACTTCCAGAAGCCCGATGACGGCGTCGTCCCAGCGAATCGGTACCGCGATGATGGAACGAATGCCAAGCATGCGGCAGCTTTCACGATCCACGAAAGGATCGGTCTCGGAATCGTCACAGCGCAGCAACTGGCCGCTGCGCACGCACTCTCCAGAAAACCCTGTCCCAATGCTGAACCGCGCCCCCGGTCCTGGAGCGTCTTGGCCGGCGCTGGCGCGGCAAATCATGCTTGCGCCTTCAGTCAGAGCAATCGCCGCACCCGTTGCCCGAGTGAAAGTCTGTGCTCTCTGCGCCAGCAGTTTTAAAGCTTCGTCGAGGTCGGCGCCCAGCGCATCCACCTCGCGCTTGACCGCAGCCAAAGCCGTCAGAATGGAGGTATAGTCCGCCGGAGCCGTGGGCTCCAGTTCCTGACGCATCCAATTGAACAACGCACTGTTTTCCGACTGCTTCTCAAGGACGCCCTGTGGCGCGACTGCGGCGAACTGATTCGTGAACAGAGGATTCGCCGCCAACTGAGCTGCCGATGAACTCACCGGTGAACTCGCCGACAAAAGATCAGCCCGGTAATTCACGCACGCGACCATCACGTTTACGAAGAGCCATTCCTTCAACTGGCGAAGAGCGTCGTCCGGCATCTGCGGGAAGCTGATTCCGACGCGCCCCGATCCGTCGCACCAGATGACTTCGCCCTTGGTGTGAATACAAGCTCGGGTCGCTGTCAGATCAAGACACAGATTTACGCTCCGCTGCACTTCGAGAGGAAACGAAGTCTGAATGGCCATGCCCGCTTCGCTGATGTCGACGATCTCGCTGAGATCGAGGATCTGGCCACTCGAGCTTCCGTTCAGGCTGGCATATGCGGGAGTGTGTACCTTCTGCCGTACCCGCTGTCGGCGGGCCCGCAAAGAAGGCGGCAGTTCCCGGCCAGCCTCCACTGGATTGGACCTAAGGGTTTCCATGGCAAATCCGGGATACATATTACCCCAGCTTGGCAATCTTTTATAGGACCAATGAACGGGAGCAGGCGACCCTGCACGGTGACGGCTTCTAAGGGCGTAGCCCGAAGCTTCGCACTTGCGCCGTGGGGAAGTTGCTCCATCGGTCTCTCGCCATCTGCCTCCCCTTCGATCTTCCGAGAGTGAGCAATATTGAACAGTCTTGTCATCGTGAATTGGCGTACATTTTGCACGTTTAGGAACTATCAGTGACACTCGGACTCCGACTACATTTCAAGCAACGGCACCACAACACGGAGTCAGCCTTAAGAGCGTGTCTTGAAATCTCGTGCTTTCGCTTTACTTTTCGCTACGGCGGGGGTCTCGTTAACTTGAAAGCATCGCCCAGGCTGCTTTTTGTTGGGATTCAAAACGGGAAGTGATACTAAGGATTTCGGTTGTTTTTGGTAGCTTAACCTTGCATTCGAGTCATCGAGTACCGCAGACTCCAGTTCTAAAGCTGCAACAATTGTTTTTGTCACAGAACATGACAAGCCTCAAATATCGAGGGAGCGAGTTCATGCCAGCAAATTCCAGGGTCTCTCGCGTTCTCCTGTTCACCGTCTTGTTGGTTTTCATCTTCATTGCGCTCGCTTCCGGCCAAACCAGCCAGAAGACCGGTAAGAGCGCCCCATCCGCCGAAACTTCCCAGGCCAGTGAGCCTTCCCCGGACGCTTCTAAATATGTGGGCGCCGAGACCTGCAAAACCTGTCATGAGGAAATCTACAACGCCTGGGAAAAGACTCCGCACTGGAAGACCACACTGAATAAAGAGGGTGGCCCATCCAAGCAAGGCTGCGAGGGCTGCCATGGTCCCGGGGCGGATCACGTCGCGGGGGGCGGCGACGTAACCAAGATATACACGTTCAAGGACGCTTCCACGAAAGAAATCAATGCCCGCTGCCTGAGTTGCCACGCAGGCGGGCCGCAGCACATGGACGCTATCAACTCGAGACACACGCAAAACAACGTCAGTTGCATCTCCTGCCATTCGCCGCATCACGCGCAGACCAAAGAGTTTCTGTTGACCAAGGCGCAACCCGAGCTTTGTTACGGTTGCCATCTGCAGCAGAAGGCCCAGTTCGAAATGCCGTTTCATCATCGTGTGAACGAAGGCCTGGTCCAGTGCTCGGACTGCCACAACGTGCACGGAACTGTTGGGCCAAAGCAAGTGCGAACCTCATCGACGCAGAATGCGGTTTGCTTCACTTGCCATACCGACAAGCAGGGGCCGTTCGTGTTCGAGCATGAGCCAGTCAAAATCGAAGGTTGCTCATCCTGCCACATTCCCCATGGAGGCGCCAATCCTCACATGCTGCGAGTAAGCAACGTCAATCTCCTGTGCTTGCAGTGCCATACCAATTCCGCGCCCAACGGGAAAACTGGCGGGGCGCCCGGAGCACCTTCGTTTCACAGCCAGCAGACTTTCTTCAAGTCGTGCACGCTGTGCCATAACCAGATCCACGGTTCCAACTTCGACCAGACATTTTTCAAGTAGAGGTCGCTTATGAGCTACATGCAAGTGTGCAATGTTCGTAAGGCGGGAAGGACCGTCCAAGATCTACTTTGCCGGCCCTGAGCTTGGCTTTGTGTTTCTCCTTTTGGCGATGTTGAGTTCTGCGCCGCCCTGTCGCGCCCAGAATAGTGCAGGGGAGACCAAGGGGATTGATTCTGGAGATTACAACATCCAGCAGGCCATCGAGGCGGGCTACCGAAGCACCTGGATCAACGGGAATACCAACACCTACGACACATTCGTCAATCTCGGATCGGGCCTTCGTCTATTCGATTACTCGCTGAATATGCGCTCGCTGGACCACAACGGCCTGCTGTTCGACAGTCTCGACTTCAGCAATTTTGGTTACGGCGGCGATCCCAACGACGTGACTCGACTGCGCCTCGAAAAGAACAAATGGTACGACTTTCGATTTTTGTTTCGCCGGAACAAGAATTTCTGGGACTACAATCTGTTGGCCAATCCGCTGAACCCTTCGACTTCGATTCCGGCCGTGGGCATCGCAACTTCGCCCCACTCGCTGGATCTGGTTCGGCGCATGCAGGATTACAATCTGACGTTGTTTCCCCAATCGCGGGTGCGCGTCCGGCTAGGGTTTTCGCATGATCGGGATGAGGGACCTGGGTTCTTTACCACGGACGGCGGTACCATCCCGCAGTTCAATGAAACCTACAGCTACACGACGAACTCGTATCGCGCTGGCGTGGACTTCCGGATCTTGCCCAGGACGACAATCTCTTATGATCAGTTCCTGAGCTATTTCAAGCAGGACAACGTTGTCACCGACAATCCGCAGAATTCCGGCTTTCAACTCGCCAACGGTACACCGGTGGACCCAGGCATTATCTGGAGTACAAACGGGCCAGTTGAAGTTCTGCCCTGTGCCGCGCCGATTGCGACCGCGCCAAACATATTCAATCCGAACTGCAACGGATATCTGTCCTACAGCCAGGCAAGCAGTCCGCGAAATTTCATGCCGACTGAGCGTTTGCGTTTCCAGTCCAATTACTTCAAGAACTTCGAGACGTCGGGCTCGGTGGGTTACAGCACGGCGAACAACTCGGTCCCGAACTTCAGTGAGATTGTGAATGACTACGTCAGCCGGGATGGTTCGCGAGGAAGCACGACCGGCGGCCCCGCGAACGCCAAGCGCGTCTCGGTAAATGCGAATTGGTCAGGAGTTTATTCGGTCACTGACAAGTTTCGCATTCTGGATTCATTTCGTTACGACAACTGGCGTACTCCCGGACTGTGGGACACGGCGGAGACAAACATATTCGGCCAAATGCAGCCCGGGCTGCTGGGTTTGGCGCAACCGCAATCGGTTTTCACTGCGGCAACGTTTCTTTCCCTCTGCCCCGCGCCGTACACTGCGGCCACTTGTCCGAGTCACAGCGCAAGTTCGTCTGCTGACGCGGTCAACGGGCCGACGTACAGTTTTCTGGGACAGAACATCCGATCAAACACCTTCGAACTCCAATACGACTTCACGCCTCGCCTGACCGCTCGGATCGGTTATGAGGACACGGCTCGCACGATTGCCGATTTCGACGCCACGTTTTATTCGGCGGAAACTTTTTTCCCAGGCGGGACCGGCGGAACCGCTATGAACGATTATTTCGCCGCGCGGGGAGACTGCGCAGTGCCTTCTGCCTGTACCGAGACAGTGGATCCCACGACCGGCCAGCTTATTTCGCTGACTTTTACCGGTCCCGCGGCAGGCAATGACACGTCACGTAACATCACCGAAATTCACGAGAAGACTTTGGTCGCGGGCTTTACAACACGCCCCACGGACAAGCTGGAGATCACCGGAGATTTCGCCTTCGGTTACAACGACTATTCCTTCACCCGGATCAGCCCGCGGCAGGTGCAAGTCTACAAGGTGCACGCGAACTACAAACCGCGCACCTGGGTGAACTTCGACGCCGCAATCGATCTCCATGAAAACCGCGATAATGTCTCCACCGTGAACGACCTCGAGCATGGCCGAAGCTACAGTTTCGTTACGACTCTCGCCCCGAACTCAAAAGTGTTCTTCGATCTTGGTTACACCTACACCGAAATTTACAACCAGGCGCAGATTTGCTATTACGCCAATGCTTTTGGTCCTCCCCCGGCCACTCAATGCCCAGCCAGCTTGGGCTACACTCCTCCCGCGATTCCCGGCTTAGGTGTTTACTCCAGTAAGCAGAACTTCTTGTATGGCGACATCATGTGGAAGCCCGTTCCACGAGTTACAGCCGGCGTCGGATATGCGGGGACCTTCGTTGGCGGCAACACGCTGGGGATAGATCCGCTGCAGGTCCCAGGGACCCTCGCGTTCAACTATCAAAAGCCGTATGGAAGGATAGTTTTCGACTTATACAAAGGCCTAAGTTACCGCATGACCTGGAACTATTACGGTTATAACAGCAAGGGGCAGGCGTCGAACGCAATACCGGGACTGGCCGCAATTCCGATACAGGATTTCAACGGCAGCACAGCCGAATTCGCTTTGCGCTACGCGTTCTGAAACCGTGCCAAGAAATTGAATACAAACTGGGAGGTTAGGGAGTACAGTATTTCGAAACAGAGCCCGCTCAATGACTGAGACGGCAGAACGCGCCCGCAGATTGGTAATAGCTTATGCCATCCTGCTTGATGCCTTTGAACGTAGTCTCAGCCAGCCGAGGATGGAATATTCTTATGCTCCTGAATGGCGCTGCTGGCTTGTCGCCCCAGCAATCGTCGGACTTGTGATAGCCGGGTATTGCTTTTGTCAGCTGATTGCTTAGCCTTTTGAAGGCCTGGATAGCGGCGCCCGAACCTCGTTCCAACGCTCCTCGGCTGGGACAGCTTCTTTGTTACGGTAGAACATCCGTTCTTTGGGCGCTAACCTAGGCTGAGGGGACTCCTCTGTATCTCGGTGGTGAAGAATTACCGTTTCACGCCGACCGCCGTTGACTGACTGGCTGGATGCTCGACAGGCGTGAAATCGCGGCGACCATCAGGCTGGAGAGCAGTTGCATGGTAGCCACGTCGCGGTGATCGAAGGCGTGAGGAGCGCCGGAGAGAACTTCGAATACTCCCAACGTTCTGCGGAAATGGCGAAGCGGTGCGGCCAGGATGGAGCGCGCCCCGAGACGACGGCAACTGGCAAGATCGACGAGCGGATTTCGCTCGGCATCGTGGCACAACACCACTTCTCCGGTGCGAACGCAATCGGCTGAGATTCCGGAGTCAGTTTGCAGACGAACCCCGAGATCGGGCGCGGTGCGTCCGGTGCGGGCGCGGCAGATGATTTCGTCTCCGTGGCGCAGGGCAATCGCTGCTCCGGTGGCGCCGGTCAACGCCTGGGCACGCTCGGCAATCACGCTGATCGCTGGCTCCAGATCAATTTCGCATGGATGAATATTCAGTTCGTTGCTGGAAACGTGCACCATGCTTTGCGCCGGCTGCGAGCCCATGGCTCGAGCGTGGCTTCGCGAGGGAGCGAGCGTCGCAAACGAAGCGGGTGCACGGTTTTCTGAAGCAGCGGTGGGCACGGTGCGAAGCAACTCGCGCACCAGCCGATCCAATTCGGCGTCTTCGATCAGATGAGCAGTTTGCTGTCCCCGTAAAGATCCTCCCAGCACGCGCGAAAGACTCAGCACTGCTCTGCTGCCGCAAGCCATGCAATAGGGAGTGTTGTTTTTGCCGATCAACTCACATTCAACGCAAAACACAGCGGTCTGCAAGGTGAGAAAGCTGATGTCCTGCCCGGTGAGCTTTTCTGCCATCTTTCGGTGTTCCTCCCGCAAGTTTTTTCATTGGCGAGTGAATGAAGAAAACTACATGGGAGCTTCGCGATCTAGAAGTGACCGGGCTGGTTCCGGGCTGTGGATAAACGATCAGAGAGATTAGCTAGCTTGCGCTGCTGCAACGAATCCGGAATCTCGTTCAGCCGACGGAATCAGTTCGAGCGTGGGCTTCGAAGCGCGATCGAGGGCATCGGCTAAAGCAATGGGAAAAACCGAGGTGAGCAGGTTGATGTCGAACTGCAATTCGCGTTCCGTATAAAGACGGTAGATGGTCATTGAGCCACAACGAATATTTCCGGTGGTCACGAGGTCGAGAGTCAAGCACCATGCGCTGGTTAGCTCCTGCGCAAAACGACTGCCTGGCTTGGTCCAGCGCAGACACGGAGTGTCGCCCCAGCGCGAGATGAGATGCAATCCGTAGATCGTCGGGAGTTCGGCAGATTGCGAACTCAATCGCAAATCAAAGGCATCGAAATCATTGCCCGCAAGCGCGGCCACCAGGATGCGGCAAAGCTGCCGATAATCACTGGTGACTTTTAATTCCTCGGTAGCCCGGCGAATGGCGAGATTATTGATAAAGATCTGTCGCTCGATAGTACGCTGCGCCACGCGGCGAAGTTCGCCGAACTCCATGTAGCCGAGATGCTGCACGCCGATCCATATTCCAGTCCCAAGCACAGCCAGGACCAGCCCCAGCATGTCTCCGGTTGGCCACAGCAAGAAAAGGCTGAGCAAGGCAAATAAAGCGGAGACCGCGTAAAGCGTAATCACAACCTGCCGATGGGACAAACCCCGCTGCAGAAGCTTGTGATGAATATGCTCGCGGTCGGCGGTGAAAACCGGCCGCCCGGCAAGAACGCGGCGGATGATGGAGAGAGCCGTTTCCAGAATGGGCAGCCCGAAAGACACAACGGGGATGGCTACCGCGACAAGTGTCGGGGCCTTCTGGGCGCCTTGCAGCGCCAGCGCACTTAGCATGAATCCGATGAAGAGACTTCCGCAGTCTCCGAGGAAAATGGTCGCCGGACTGAAATTAAAACGGAGGAAGCCGAGAATCGAACCGGCCAGGGCCAGAGCCATCAGCGAAACTAGGCCAGAACCCGAAACCAGAGCTACCGCGAATACAACCATGGTAGAAAAAAGAGCGGATCCCGCCGCCAATCCGTCAAGTCCATCAATGAGGTTGAAGGCATTGGTGATGGCGAGGACCCACAGCACGGTGAGAGGAAGGCCAACAAACCAGGGAAAATGGTGACTGCCGAAAAGTACAGGCAGATCGAGGATGCGAAAACCACCCGCAAACAACATTGCCCCCGCCACAGCCTGAACTGCAACCTTTACATAAGGGCTCAGAGAGTGAATGTCATCATAAATACCAAGCGCGAAGATCAAGCAACCCGGGAGCAGGATGGTGAGCAAGGTTTTGATTGAGAACCCGGAGCTGGCTGCGACGTGGTGCCAAGCGGCCGGAAACGCGACGGCGAAAGTCAGCAGAAAAGAAATAAAAATCGCGACCCCTCCGAACCGGGGAAGGGGACGGTTATGCAGGTGCCGATCCAGAGCTGGCGCTGCGACCCAGCCGTGCGCGGTCGCGAGATCGCGTACGAACTTGGTCAAAATAAAGGAAAGCAGCAGCGACCCTGCGAAAGTCCCGAGGTAGAAAAGTATCAACGAGTTCCTCTATCGAAAGCGCAATGCAAGACTGTCTGACCCCCTCTGCAACGCTGTCCTTCGATGCATTGATATCCAAGTCGGGAAGGAATCTGTCCAGCCCGTGCCTGGAATCTCTTGCAGAAACTGTGCAACTGTTCAGATCCTACAACCGTCTGCATCGCGCCACTATTCTCTGTCTTGGTACATCCGGGGTTCGAACTCGATGAGGGTTGACTGACCAGTGACTAGCGGGCTGGAGTTTGTACTGTTTGCGATCTAAGCACTGGTCTAGAACACTGATCTGTCGCGGGTCTGAGCCGTGTTAGACTTCTTGCAAAAATGGCAATGGATTTTCTGACATCGCCCATGCAATTGAGTGCCTGCAAATTCCTCCGGGGGTTGGCTTTTTCTTTCCTCCTGCTCGCGCCATTTGGACCGGAACTTGCGGCACAGTCCGCAGAGACACAAGCAACTCCTTCAGCGATTGGAAACGCCTCAGCCACGCCAGCGCGTGTTCCCCCAGGTGAAACTCCAACGTCCGCGCTGAGACTTGAGGCGGGAGACCTGGTCGAGGTCGGGGTCTATAACGTTCCAGAGCTCACGACCAAGGCTCGCGTGAGCAGTAAGGGCGAGATTTATCTTCCGCTGATCGACTATGTTCACGTCGCAGATTTGACCGCTGAAGAAGCCGAGGGCCTGATCCAGAAGCGGCTAGCGGACGGCGGCTTTGTTAAGAATCCCCACGTCACATTATTCGTTGATCAGTATGCGTCACAAGGCGCCAGTGTGCTGGGTGAAGTAGTGAAGCCGGGGGTGTATCCGGTACCGGGACAGCAACGGCTTTTCGATGTCATCTCTGCCGCTGGTGGATTCACGGAGAAGGCCGGCCGAAGTATTCAGGTCACGCATCGCGATCAGCCTGACCAGCCCATTACTGTTCCGCTCTCGCGCAATGTAACCGACAACCCAGAGAGCAATGTTCCCATCTTGCCCGGGGACACGATCATCGTGCGGAAGGCCGACTTGGTTTACGTGGTCGGCGATGTCGGAAGGCCAAGCGGGTTTCTCATGGACAGTGGGCATCTGACCGTGTTGCAGGCAATTGCGATGGCGGGGGGTACGACGCGCACGGCCAATCTTGGCGGTGCCAGGATCATCCGCCGAGGCACCGGCGGACCGAGTGAGACTCCAGTGGAGTTGAAGAAGATTCTCCGAGCCAAAGCGCCGGATGTCACGATGCAAGCGGACGACATTCTTTTTGTCCCGACGAGCACGGCTAAGGTTTTTGCTGGACGCGCAGTGGACGTAGCTGTACAAGCCGCAGCGGCGGCGAGTATCGTTGCCCTTCCCTAGCGAGACGCTGGCCACAACGTGAATTTCAGATTGACACCGCACGGGCGAGGACGCCACGCACCAACATAGTTAAGCCGCGGCTGCTACGCCGTGTTGGTCTCTTGCCAGCAAATCCTGAAGTACGTCGAGATACACCTCGGCAGTGTGCTGGCGAGAAAAATAATGGAGAACGTGCTGGCGGCCGTTGCGGCCCAAAGATTCGCGAAGTGCCGGATCAGCGGCTAGGCGGAGTATTGCGTCCGCCAACTCGGCAGAACTTTCCGGCGTGACGAAAATTCCTGCGTTGGCCTGTTCCATCACCCTTCGAGCGTGACCATCGACGCCCAGAATCACAGGCCGGGCGCAGGACATGAACTCCAACATTTTGGTGGGGAGGACGGTTTTAAAAAGCTCGGTCTTCTTGAGCAATACAAGGCATACATCAGAAGCCGTGATGTAAGCCGGAATTTGTTCGCGAGGCTGCTGGCCTACAAAACGCACGTTGGTGAGCCCCAGGGAGTGGGCCAACGACACGATTCGCGCTTTCTCGGCGCCTTCCCCGACCAGCAGAAACAGAACTTCGGGTGCTCTCTCGCGCAGAAGAGCTGCGGCCTCCAGCAGAGTATCCAAACCGTGCGCATTCCCCATGGTGCCGATATAGGACACGACGAATTTTTCTTCTGCACCGATTGCACGCCGGAGAGCGGCGTTGGGAGTAAGCCTGCTGAAAAGACTGGTCTCGACTCCATTTTCGACAACGAAGATTTTTTCGTCAGGAACGCGCCAGTGTTCGACAAGATATTCTTTAAACGCTGGGGTCACAACCACAAGGCGGTCGCAACTGCGATACAGAAATCCGGCGATCTTCGCCAGCAATCGATGAAGTGGCGAATTGCGGCTGCTCACGCCCACGGCGGCCAAAGATTCCGGCCATAGATCGCGGACCTCGAACACGAACGGTACGCCATTGCAGCGGGCGAGCCACCAGCCAGAAAGCCCGACCAATAGTTGAGGTGAGCTGGCAATTACGACCTCGGGTTGGTTTAGGAACATGCCTGTGGCGGCGGCAGAAATACAAAATGAGCTGTAATTCAACATTCGTTCGTACGCCTTGCGATTGGGGAAGGGAAGCAGCCAGGTGCGAACGACGTTTACGCCGTAGTGATTCTCACGCATTACCAACTGGCGAAACTTGCTGCGATATCGGGGCGGAACAATTCCGGTGGGATGATTGGGAAATCCGGTGAGAACCGTGACCTCATGTCCATCCTCTGCCCAAAGACGGGACAACTCCGCAGCCCGGCCGGCCGGCGCTCCCATCTCTGGCGGAAAGTATTGCGAAAGGTAGAGAATTTTCATGAGTTCTTAGTAGTAGCAAAGCTTGAATGCGCTTTTGTAGCAAAGAGCGCGAGTGCGCTTGGCGCGGCTGCACGCGTAGGCTTCCCATTTGTCGGCGTATCGGGCGAATACTTCGTCTCCCGTGATGCGATGCATGACACGCAACTGCACGACGTGCAGTCGGTGATAGAAAGGACTCGCCACCATCGGCAGCAGAGTGTTGGATTCCTCATACAACGACCAGAAGCCAAGATCGTAGCGATCGAGATTTGTCCGAAGGGTCAAAACGGCCTGCTCAAATAGATCCCGCGCAGGCTGGCCGCGTGTCATCAGAAAATAGTCGTAGACGCCCCACGAGGCCCAGATGAACCCGTTAAGAATGTGGGTAGGCGGTGAAACTATATATTCCTCGAACCAGAGACTGCCACGTGCATCCCTGAAGGCGACGCCGCCTTCGTCAGTTGACTTGAGAAAGCTGCCGAACGCCCGCTCCGCAGCTTCGAAATATGCAACGGCGCCGGTTTCGTGATAGGCGCGGACCAGCAGCGAAATACCCTGGCCTTGCGACAGCGCGGAATACCAGGGCGCTCTCAGTGGAGACCGGTACTCCCAATCGAAATGGTGGTTCCACACCCATAGCCCGTGCGAGGTCGTTTCGAGGTGATCGCAGAGCCAATCGCTGGCGGAAAAGAATTTCCTTTTTCGATCGGCATCCTGTTTTTGTCGGAAGAGGTTGTAGTTAGCCAGTCCCCATTGCGCGATCGCGATGGGGTTGTATTGCAAGCCGATCTTACCGTGATAATCGAGCATCGGGATGCCCGCGGAATCGTAATGCCCCGGATAGTCCGCTTTCTCGGCAAACAACATGTAGTACTGGCCAAGCTGATGAATACTCGCGTCAGGATTTTCTTTTGGAGTGTCGTGCCAGAAAGTGAGATGGCTATTGCCGGGGACAAGATAGGCGCTGAAAATGCGCCGATAGTATTGCAGACGGCTCACATTTGAACCTTAGCACGAGAAAAGCGCGGCGCTGGTGACGTGCGGGATTCCCCGTGGACCGATCGGTTAAGTGCGCCAGATCGTGGTTTCGAGGTCGTGATGCTCGACAGCGATGGTCGTGACCGCGAGTAGACGGGTGGTGTTCCTGCCATCGGGCAGAACGGCGTTGCCGTATTGAAACCAGCCCATGGGCCAGCGATCTTTCTTGCATTGCAAAACGCGATGCCATTGCAGACCGTCGGAACTACCGTAGAGAGAAACATCTCGGTCGACGTTTATCGCACTCGGTTCAACCATTGTGGTAAAGAATACCGCGTCGCCCACCATGCAGCCGTAGATCGAGGAACTGTTCAAGGTTGTGACTGTGGAAAGAACTCCGCGGCGATCGAGACGATAAACATGATTGCTTTCAAGCGGCGTGTCAGAAGAAAAGTACAGAGCATCGCAGGTGGGGACCAGCGCAGCCGATCGAGCTTGCTGGCTGCCAGACAGAATCACATCCACAGTTTTGAAATCGCACGAAGCGCGAAGGATGCGGCACTCCGAGCCTTGGTCGCCGGTAAGCACCCAGAAACAGCTTTCCCACTGGTCGTAGACGATGTTATGCACGTGGCGGATGGCGCCTTTGGGGAAAGTGTAGGCCACATCCCAATGGCCGCCGCGATCGGTAGACACGTAAATGTGAACTTCATCGCGATGCGGATTGTCGAAGTATTCTCCCCAGAAGACGTGATCGGCTGGAGTGCTGGCTAGGTGCAGCGGACGAGTACCGCGAAGTAATTTGTGAGATAAGTTAAATTCTGCCTCTCCTGGCGCGAGAGTTACGATGGAGTTCGGGACTGCGCCGACCAGATGACCAGAAGATAGAGTCGCGAGCGCGTGAAAGCCGTCGCGGAACAGACGCGATGCCAGTCGCGACGATGATGTGATAGATCGCCATGCAGTGGGGCGGTATTGGCCAACGCGTTTCCATTCGATGTTGGTGGTGTGCGCCCGTAGTCGGGCGCGAAGAACGCTGTAGCCACGGGAAACGTAGAGTACGTCGTTGTGCCAGGCCAGGACTCGGGTGCGCGGAAGAATCGCCATCCGAACTGGATTCAGTTCGCTGTTTTGATTAAGCGCGCTCAGCGAGATCGCTTGGACTGCCATGGATTTATTTAACTGTCAGTTCCCGGCTACTAGTTTCGGTTTTCATACTTAAGTAGGGGCCGATCGCGAGAACATCCATGCGCGTGCGCTTGAAGCAATCGATGGCTTCCTCGGGCTGGCACACAATCGGCTCGTTCTCGTTGAAGCTGGTATTCAAGATGACGGGCGTTCCGGTTTTGCGCTCGAAGGCGCGAATCAACTCGTAGTAGAGAAGGTTTTCCTCGCGACTGACGCTCTGCAAACGTCCGGTATCGTCCACGTGATTGACGGCAGAAAGCTGGGCGCGCTTTTCTGGACGAATCTTGTACACGTGCAGCATGAACGGCGATGGGTGGTCATGCTCGAAGTACTCGCACTGGCGTTCCTCGAGAATCGAAGGCGCGAAAGGACGGAACCACTCGCGCTGCTTGATGCGCGCATTCAGGGTTTCTTTCATTCCCGGCAAGCCAGGATGAGCGAGTATGGAGCGGTTTCCCAGAGCGCGAGGACCCCATTCCATGCGCCCCTGGAACCAGCCGACTACGTTGCCGGCCGCGATCTGTTGGGCGACGGTGTTGAGCAGTGCCTCGCGTTCGAGCTTGCGGTACGGCAAGTTCGCCTTCTTGAGATCGGCCTCGACGCGTGCATCGGAAAACTCAGAGCCAAGGTATGAGTTCTTCATCACGAAGCGGCGCGGCTGATTGAGAACGGCGTGATAAGTGTGCAGAGCCGCGCCGATGGCCAATCCTTCATCGCCGGCGGCGGGCTGGATCCAAGTGCGGCGAAACGGAGTTTGCGAGAAAAGTTTTCCATTGGCGACGCTGTTGAGTGCGCATCCTCCCGCCATGGCGAGGTCGTTGCAACCGACACGCGCATGCAGTTGGTTGAGGAGATGGAAGAACACATCTTCGAAGCGACGCTGCATGGCGTAGGCAAGGTCCATCTCGCGCTGAGTGATTTCGGCCTGCGGCTCACGCGGCTCGCCAAAGGCCTTCACCATGCGCGGAGAAAAATGCCGCGCCAGACGAACCTTGCCGTCCGGCAATACCTGCATTCCCTGGTTACTGCCCAGAGGTTTGAAGAAACTGTGGTTGAGGTTAAAGTGTCCGTTGCTCAATCCAATCACTTCGGCAAGTTGGTCGCAGAGCCTGTCGGTTCCATAAGGCGCGAGGCCCATGACCTTGCCTTCATCCCCGTATTGGGGATAGCCGATGAACTCGCAAATCATGGTGTAGAAGCTGCCCAGCGAGTCGGGCAGAAAAACGCGATGAAGCACTTCGATCTGATTGCCTTCGCACCGGGCCATCATCGTGGAAACGAAGTCTCCCGAGCCGTCATAACTGAAACCCGCAGCTTTCTCCCAGGGTGAACAGTAGTACGCGCTGGCAATGTGCGCAATGTGATGCTCGAGGTGATGCTCTTGGAAACGAAGCGTTTTGGGATCGACATCGAGCGCTTTGGCAATCAGCGAAGCCAAGTCGCGCATCGGTTGCTTGCGCTGGCGCAGGCGGATGAAGTTCAGAATCTTGGCAGGATTGGTGAGCGCGTATCGAACTTTCTTTGCCAGGTTCGCATCGCTGTCCTGACCAACCGCGACGTGATCGACATCGGTAATTTTTGCGCCCGCGAAGTCCAGACAAGCTTTAATGGCGAGCGAGGGAAAACCCGCGTAGTGTTTAATACGGTTCAAACGCTCTTCTGCAACGGCGAAAACGACCTCGCCGTCCTGCACAATTGCAGCCGAAGCGTCGGCGTGAAACATATTCAGTCCCAGGATCAACATTGGCGGGAGTCGTTTCCTCGATTTAGTTCTTTGCGGTTCATGCCAGCTTTTGCGCAACGAACATCAGCAACGGAGCCCAAAGGTGGCTTCGCTGAGCCAGAGGCGGCAGTGGGCCTCCAAACGGCACGACCTTCTCGTCCGCGAAGCCGGTGTGTGCGAGCAAACGGCTAAACTCAGCCGTTGAATATTGATTGCGCGAATAATTCAGGAACTTGCACCAGCTTTGTCCCAGGAGCCCGCCGAGGTGATGACATGCAAGCTGCAAGCGGCGCGCGATTGAATCGCGATTTGGCACCGAGACTAGCAGCAGCCCTCCTGGTTTGAGAACTCTGGCAAATTCGGTTAGGCAGGCTCCGGGGTCGGGCAGATACTCCAAGACGCTCGAGCACAAGATGCCATCGAGCGAACTATCGTCGAGGGCAAGACGAGCGAGCGTGCTTACGCGCACAAAGCTGAGCCGATCAGAGTGGCTTTCGAACTCTAGAGACTGATTGGCAGCTGCCACCATTTCGGGAGCGGCATCAACGCCAAGCACGCCGCAGCCGCGCCCCGCCAACCAGCGTGCAAGAGTGCCTGTACCGCAGCCTGCGTCTAGCCAAAGAGTTCCGGTCAAATTTTCGCCCCGCAAGCACTTCTCCAGGACACACCGCCGCATCTGGAAAGAAGACTTCTGATAACGGGATTCCCACCCATCCGCCAGTGAGCCGTGATATGCGACCGCCCCCGTTGCGAACCTAGTCCGGGTTGCGCTCATGCCTCGCTCTTCATTCGCAATTCGTAAATCTTGGCTTTGATGTGAAAAAACTGGATGCCCTGGAATCCGGAGTAGATCAGTCCGGGTACGCCATCCAGGAATCCCAAGCGGAGGAAATATTTGTACAGAAAGAACAGAAGAGGCGAGCCAGGAATGGCGAGACAGTTTTTCTTCAGCCAGCGGCGTCGCTGCGCCTGGGTTCCGAACAGGGCAGGGGGAAGATCATGGTAGCTGCTTTGGCCAGCCAACCATGCTTGCGCTTCCCAGTTCGAATATTCATCGTGTTTAAGAATGTAGCGCGATAGTGAATTCACGTTGTGATGGACCAGCGGGTTTTGCAACTTCGCTGTCCTTCCTTCGACCACAACACGCTCGTGCGCCTCCATGTCACCCATGGACGCATCTTGCTCCTTGAAACGGCATTCGAATCGGCCTTTGCCGCGGCGCAGGAGTCGAGGACTGGTGTAGAAGCTGGCATCCCCGTGGCGAAGCACGCGTCCCAGGAAATACATGCGCAGCGCGAAGTAGTAGCCGTCGTACCGGCGATCCTGCACCGCTTGCCGGATCTCATTCACAGATTCAGGAGTCAGAACCTCATCGGCATCTAGGAGAAGGATCCAGTCATAGGCCAGAGGAAGCGTGTCCATGGCCCACTGACGCTTCTTAGGCCAGCCGCCGAGGTAGTGGAATTGCACGACTTTCGCACCAAACGAACGAGCGATCTCCGCAGTTTCGTCGGTGCTGCCCGAGTCGACGACATAAATCTCGCCGGCTCCGCGCAAAGATTCGAGACAGCGAGGCAAGTTGCGCGCCTCGTTCCGAACAGGAATGATCACGCTCACCGGTAAGGAAACAGCGCACGGTGCAGCGTGCAGCAGTTGCGGCTCCTCGAGTGTTTGCATAGTGGGCGTCAGAAAACATACTACCGCTGAATCTGACGCTCCCATATGACAGAGAAGATTACAGAGAAGCATTAGCCTCAGGTGCACCGCAACGCCGTTGTCTGTTGACGTTCTAGAGACATTGCCGACGGAAGCCGCTTTTCGGCAGCGATTCGAAGAGCTAGTTGACTTAGACTGTGTAACGTTGCGGAAGCTGGTAGGGATATTCCGGAATCAGGGAGTTCCATGCGCATTTTAATTACGGGTGGGGCAGGCTTCATCGGGTCGCATCTGGCAGACTATCTTTTGGGCCGAGGGCATCGCGTTACTGTCATTGATGATCTCTCGACTGGAAGCATGGAGAACATTCGTGAGGCCAAAGAGAATGACCGTTTTCAATACTGTATTGACACTATTTTCGACAAACCCCTGCTCGCGGAACTGATCGACGACGCGGAAATCGTATTTCATCTAGCGGCAGCCGTCGGCGTGCTTAACATTGTGGAATCCCCGGTACGAACGATTGAGACGAATGTTGGCGGCTCCGAACTGGTATTGGAAATAGCGGCCAAGAAAAAGAAACGAGTGCTGATCGCCTCGACCTCGGAAGTTTACGGCAAGTCGACCAAATTTCCCTTCTCTGAAGAAGATGATCTTGTGCTCGGGCCCACCACAAAAGGGCGCTGGAGTTACGCCTGTTCGAAGGCAATTGATGAGTTCCTTGCGCTGGCATACCATCGCGAACGAAGACTCCCGGTTACGATTGTGCGGCTGTTTAACACTGTGGGCCCGCGGCAAACCGGGCGCTACGGCATGGTCCTGCCGACTTTCGTTAAGCAAGCGCTCGGCGGCGAGCCCTTGACGGTTTTCGGCGATGGCCAACAATCCCGATGTTTCACTCATGTCGCGGACATCGTCAAGGGGCTGGTGCAATGTATTGCCTGCGAGGCGACGGTTGGTCAGGTTTTCAATCTCGGGAACACCGAGGAAGTAACCATGAACGCGCTCGCCGAGAGAGTAATCGAGGCAGCCCAGTCGAGCAGTGCGATCAGATACCTTAGCTATGATGAGGCTTATGGCGAAGGCTTCGAGGACATGCAGCGGCGCGTTCCCGATATTGCGAAAGCCCGCACTTGGTTTGGATATGCACCGACGCAGTCACTCGACGACATTATCAAGAGCGTGATTACTTACTGCCGTTCGAGTGCGGAGGCTTCAACACTACAACCCGCCGCCGCCGCCGATTAGCTGCGCCTCCAACCGCGGCGAGGGATCGAGGTTCTGATTCGCAACCATCAATTGCGACCGCGGACACGCACCCAGATCCTCGCATCGCTGGGGATCACGGTTCGTAATTGGATACGACAACAGCAAACCGGTTTAGGCGGCTCGTAAGTATTCGGGATTGGAACGTTGGAGGCTTCGGGCAAGAGAGATAATCTCATCCACGTGGTTACGCCACGAAAAATCACGCGACCGTTTTAACCCCCATTCAACCAGCTTTTGCCTCACCTCGGAGGATCGTGCCACTTGGACAACACTTTCAGCCAGTTGTTGGGGAGAAAAGCGAGGGAAATACACAGCGGCGTTCCCGCAAACTTCGCGATGCACGGGCAGATCGGAAGCCACGATGGGCAGACCACAGGCCATGGCTTCCACCAGGGGATGCGCGAACGTCTCAGCGTAGGCGGGAGTCACGTAGATATTGCAGGCGCGGATTATTTGCTGCAGGTGGTGATATGGAACCGCTCCGAGCTCGACGACTTCATCCGCAATCCCAAGCTGGCGGACCAGAGCAGCCGCAGTTGCTGGGCGAAAGGCGCCCGAATTCTCTTCCGAGGAAAGTTTGCAGGTCAGGAAGAGCTGAACCTTCCTCCCGTCCAAACGCTGCTGGATATACGGGATGGCTCGCAATAAGGTCTCGAAATTCCGGTAGTAGTTGTAGTGGCTGACAAAGATAAGGCGCAGAGTATTCTTGCCAGAATCGATTTTGTTTTGAATAGCGGAAGGCAACGGGCTTTGGTCCCTGAAAAATATCTCGGGATCGAATCCGTGATAAATGCTGACCACTTTGCCTCCGGTCCACACCCGCAGCGTATCGGCAAAAGCCTTGCTGGGAGCCACAGTGCAGTCGGCCCAGCGGACCGAGAGCCGGGCGAAGAAGGCTCTGGCCCGAGTATCTAACCAGATGCGGTAGGCTCTGCGCTCACGAAGATCGTCGTAGAAGTCCGCAGATGTATAAAGAGAGTTCCCCGAAAGAAGCATCTGGGGCACGGGCGATCGCCGGAGGGCGAAATTGCCGGCCGACAGCAATACATCCGCACCGCTCTGGCGAATCAAGCGCGGCAGCAGAGCCTGTTCCCAACAGAAGCGTCCCGCCGCACCGCCTGGAATTTTCAGTTCGACGAACGAAATGTTGGACGGATTGCCAAGCCCGTTCCTCAACTGTGGAGCGAGGGCCAGAGTAGCGCGCAGATCTGGCCGGGCGGAAAGTTGCGGAACGATGTTGCGCACATAGGTCAGCCCGCTCCCAGCGCTGGCGGCGAGGCAGTTGAGAAAAAGATGCATCATCGACCGAGGGCAGCCATGCCCAAACCGTGATTCCATGCGCGCGGAGCACTCAGGGCGGCAGATTTCAGGGAGGGCTCAGTCGCAGGGAGAACATCCACCATGATGAAAGCCAGGGTCCAGAAGAAAACGCACAGATAGTAACCTGGAGCGAAAAGCCAATCCTCGAAGGCCGCATGAACCAGGCCTGCCGTCAGAACTCCGGCCAATGGAATTACCGGGGAGAAGACATTCCTGGTCCGGTGCATTTGCCGCAGAGCACGTGCCACATTCACAGCCAGGAGGAGGATGAGAGTCAAGAACGGGACATCCCCCGCGAATCCGACCCATTCCGTAATCGCCAAGTAGCTATTGCCGTGTTCTCGAGTAGCCTCACGAAACGATTCGAAGCTTTCCGGTCGACGTACCACTTCACTACTAGTCGGACTGGTGCCGAAACCGCTGCCCAGCCACGGGTGCGATTGAATGACCGAAACCGTTTCATCCCAAATGGATCTGCGGGACGCGAGAATTCCGTCTTCACGATGACCTTTGTACAGAAAAACGGATGTGAGGGACTCCGAAGGTTGCTCATGAAAAGGAACTACTACCATCACGAATACCGCCAAGAGCAGGGCAACGCACGAGCCCCTGACGAGCAGTCCATATCGGCGCAGAGCGATGCAAACCAGAACGCACGAAACCACTGCCGCGGCGATCCCGGCGCGGGCATAGCTGCTGAAGAGCAATAGAAGTGCGATCGAGAAAGCGAAGGTGCGGCGCCAGGAGGTCGTCGACTGTTGGCTTATCAGAATTCCCCACAGCAGGATCGGCACTGCCGCGACTCCCATCACCGCGCCCAAGGAGTTTGGGTTGCCGAACATCTCGAAGTGAAAGACGAAATAGGAAATTGCCGAAATGTAAACCAGCAGCTCGCAACCCAGCAATAATTTCGAGAAAAAACCTTTCTCCCTGCCCATCACGGCCACGCGCGCGCCGGATGATCCGTAGAGGAAGAGAAGCAGTAAACTCATGGTCTTGAGGAAGGCCAATCTCGGATACGCCGACACGGCGGCAGACACCAGAGCTGCTACGACGCAGAAAAATGCCGCCAGATGGAATGTCATGAATGAGCGTTCCTGATTTCTAACATAAACAATCAGACCGGCAAGCGTACCGACGGCCAAAACCAGCCATCGTCCTGATGTCCACACTACATTCAGTGGCACCACCATGCCGGCCCACAGGAAAACCACGAGCAGGAGAGGAAAAAATCGTGCCCGGTAATTCCAAATTGCCGCCAGCAGCACTTGTAGAAAAAGCAGAATCGCGAGGTCATTGACACTGCTGAAATAGCCCGGACGCAGAACCGCAACGCCCACTGCGCACACACAGGACATCGCAATAATGCTGGGCAGCAAGAAACTGGACAGTCTGTCACTCACGCAGTACGCCTCCCACACGGCAGGACGGCACTGGCCATGCCGCTGGCCCAGGCTTCGGGTGAATATTGCTCGATACGTTCCCTGCTGCGTTGGCCCATGAGCGATCGTAGTCCGGCATCGCGGGCGAGTTCGTCCATGGCGGAAGTGAGTTGACCGACGTCATGGGTGAAAACCACGCGACCGTTCCATCCACTTTCTATCAGGTCGGCGACGCAACCTGCCGCGCCGGAGGAAATGACAGGCAAACCGCATGACATCGCTTCGTTCACCACCAGGCCCCAGGGATCCGTGTGCGTGGGGAAGACGAACATGTCTGCGAGTGCGTAGTATGCAGGCAAGAGTTCCCGCTGGACGAAGCCCTTGAGCTGAATGGATCCGGGACTAATCTTTGCGGCCCGCTGAAGAAGCGCGGAGCGTGCGGGGCCGTCTCCGACAAATACCAAGCCGATTTCCTTCCTAAGCTCTGGCGCCAACCCGCCATATGCGGCGAGAAGATCAAAAATGCCTTTTTCAGCTACCAGTCGGCCGGCAAAGAGAAAAAATCGAGCTGGCAACCGCAAAGCCTCGCGATACGAGACGGTGTCCTCGCGAATGACTGCGGCTCGCTGTGCAAAGAACTCCGTGTCAACCGCATTGGGCGCGGTGAAGATCATTTCCGGCGGCACACCATAGTGCCTCAAGTACTCAACCGAGGACTTTCCTGGAACCACAAATGCATCGCAATTGCAAAGAAATCTTGCTTTCAGGAATTCTATCAACCGATAGCCGCCGCGGAAGTCTCTAGTCGTGCTCTCTGCCCACAGACCGAACGGGACGCGATTTCGTCGCGCCCAGGCCATCGATTGCCATGAGGCAATATAGTTATAGCCGCCGCAGACAATGAAATCTGGCGACGCGCGGTGCAGAGCCGCTTCCGCTCTGCGGTTTAGCAGAAAGCTGTGTCTACCCACTCGCCGCCTCCAGGAGGGAAGCACCTGGTAGGGAAAGCGAATCTCATCTTTGTAAACCAACCACTGGCGCTGAGTGCGGTCATTCTCGGCCAGGAAGATCACGTGCAAATCGACTCCGTTGTGTTGCGCGAGCGCGTTGAAAACGGGAATCCGATAAGGAGCGATGACCTCGGTGATGATGACAATTCGGCGGCTCATGCCACGCACTCGCGATAGAGGGCGGCAAGCTGATCGGCCTGATGCGTCGTCGTAAGGCTATGAAGGATGGTGCGGCGAGCTGCCTGCCCGATCTGGCGCCGAAGTGTCAGGTTCTCCAGAAGCGCCGAGAGCGCTGTGATTAGTTCTTGCAGGTTATCCGGATCAACGAGCCAGCCGTTGCTTCGGTGCTGGATAACTCCATCAATGCCCTGGCCACGGCACGCGATCACAGGTCTTTCGGTCGACATCGCTTCCAGATAAACGCAACCCAGCCCTTCATACCGGCTGGGCAAGGCGAACACGACGCAGCGACGCATCGCTTCGGCAACCTGCGTTCGACTTTGACGGCCCAGGAAACGGACCTTGCCAGCAACCTTGTAATCGTTCGCCAGTCTGGTCAAGCGATGATATTCGGGACCGTCGCCAATGATCTCGACGGAAATATCTGGATACTTTGGCAGGACTGCCGCAAGCGCTCGCAAGAGCAGTTCGTGACCTTTGATTGGAATCAGGTTGCCAACACTAAGGATCGTGTTGGCTGGCGAATCGGACGATGGCGGAGAAAACATCTGCGCATCTACGCTGTTGTAAATCACGGTCGTATGAACTGCAGCTGCGGAGCTCTCTGCCACCTTTTCGGCAACTTTGTCGCTGATGCAAATCACTTGCGTTGCGGAACCGTAAACGAATCGCGTAACTCGCCTGCACCATTTGCCAGCGTATCCGCGGACCTGGTTATCGAAGAACGCATCCAAGCCGTGCACCGTGACCACGCAAGGAATCTTCAACTCCCGGCCTAACAGCACCGCGGCGTGCCCGCACGGTAATGCAGCATGAGCATGGATCAGATCGATCGGTTGAGACCGATGCAATCTACGGACCTTGGAAATCAGGTTCGCATAAAGTAACGCTCCAGCGGAAGCGAGACCGATTCCACCTGGTATGCAGGGATAGCGGACCCAGCTTGCGACGGGGGCGGTTGGGTTTGTTCCGTCGCTAGCACGATGCAGTGGCTGCACCGCCACTACACAAGAGTTCACTCCGAACCGTTCCAGTTCCCGCAGCGGCTCCGCGATAAAGCATCCTTCAGCATCGTCGGAGGCCGTGGGATAAAAGGGAGTGAGAGTCAGGACTCGCATTCGGCTTGATGTATTTTCTTTCGACAGTCTGCCATCCAGTCAAAGGAATCACATTGTCATCGATGGCGCAATTGCGAGTTAGGTTCCGAGCTGGGTTAGCTGGCTTGCCGGGCGAACCATTTGCTTCAGCAAGGCCACCCAACGCGCCGCGATCAGTCGCCAGTCGAACATCTGCCGGCATCGTTCGTACGCGGCAGCGCCGAGGTGTTCACACTCGCGGGGGCTTGCCAGCAAGCGGGAAAGCGTAGACGCGAAATCCTCGATGTTTTCGGGATCAATGAGCCGCCCCGCGCTGCCCAATACTTCAGGAATGCCGCCGCGTTTGGCACCGACCACCGGCGTCGCGCAAGCCATAGCCTCCGCATTCACCAGGCCGAATGGTTCCTGAAACAAAGAGGGGCTGCTGAAAATAGTCGCTCTCTGGAACCACGAAGGTAAATCCCGGTCGTGATGAATGTAACCAGTGAATTGAATTTTGCCCTTGCAGCTTTGTTCGACAGAGTTTGCCAGCTCACGCACTTGGCGAACGTAGGCTGTTTCCTGATGGATTCCAAAGCCAGTCGTACCTCCAATGATCAGTGTCGCGTCTGGATGCGCTCGCAGAATGCGGGCATAAGCTTGGATGAGCGGCAGCACTCCTTTGTCGGCATCGAGGCGTCCCACAAAAAAAATGGTCTTGTGCTGGCGAGTTTCCTCGCAGGGAAAGAACAATTCGCGGTTGACCCCGTTGAATACAACTTCAGTCTTAGCAGCCAGCATTGAAGATTTCGGCGCAAAGCAATCACGTAGAAAGCTACTGCACGTTACCACCCGGTCAACGCGCAGCGCCAAGTCGTCCAGCATCTCTGATGTCCAATGTCCTAGATGATCGTTCTGTAGATGAAGCAGAATCGCTCCCGCGTAGCCCATTCGGCGCAGAAAACCTACCCATTGCGGCCGGTTATGTATGTGCAGGAGATCGAATCTTCTGAGGCGTGGCATTAAAGCCCGCAGCCACAATTGATCCTCGTAGCGCCGCGCCACCGGGAATCGACTTACGATCTCACAGGCGCGCCATGCCTGGCTGCTTTGGTGCGACAGTGGATAGAGGTCCTGGCTGGCCGTCGGAAAGCCGAAAACCGTGACATCGATTTCGTGCGTGATGCGACTGTAGACTTCGTGTGTCCAGCGAGCCAGAGCACCGCCGTAGTATCCGCTGAACTTCTCCCGGCCCGAAAGCAGGACGGCCACCGATGGAGTTTGTTTTCCCTTGAAAGCCGGGGTGTCCGTCTGCAAGTGCGGTTGCGAAGTGGCGGCTAAACCGTGCACAGGAACTTAGTTCTTTCTGGAAACCGAGATCAGATACGGGCTGCCAAACCGATTGCCAATGTCATCGAGTCCAGAGGCCCGGAGCAACTTCTGAACCAGCCTGAAGAACAAACTTACGCCCTTCGGCAGTTCATACACGGGACGAAACGTCTTGTGATATTCACAATGCAAGACGCACAAACCGGCCTTTTCCAGAGTTTGACGCATCACTGATCTACGCATTAAAGGGAAGCGGTGGACGCGCAGGACTTCGGGGGCAAACAATCCACAAAGCAATCTGTGAATGTGGGTTAAATTCGGCACGATAATGACGACAAGCCCACCAGGTTTTGTCCATTCGGCGTGTCGCGTTACGACTGACTCATAGTCGTCGAAGTGTTCAGCAAAGCCGCCCGACAGGACCAGATCGTATTTCTTGGCTGGTACGAACTCGAAGAAGTCGGCGTTAAAGAGTTGTGAGTCGTCGATGTCGTTGCACAACAAATTAGAGCGAACGTAATCCATGTTGTCTGAGTAGTCGAGCCCGTCGATGCGGTATCCAAATTCCTTGTTTATGTAGATCATGTAGCTGCCGGTGCCGCATCCGATTTCAATTGCATCGCCACCGCCGGCGTGAGAGAGAAATCTCGCCAGCACTGGATGCTGTTCATAGAGCGGCCCTTGGTAGCGCTCTATGGGCGGCAGCTTTTTCCAGACCGAATTCCAATATTCCCTGCCAGCCGCATCTCCAGCAACGTCACAAGCAGACGGTTGCCAGCTTTGCAACGGTTGGTCGGATTCCGAAAGCACGGACGAGGTTTTCACAGACTTCAGCTTTCCATTCCAGAAAGGTCAGTCCCGATGCCGGAACAGGTGATTCGATGTTGCACAGCAAGGCTCAACAGGTAAACACCAAGGTATAACAACGCTCCGAAAGCAATAAGTGCCAAGACATGAACCGGGTAAAAAGTGCGCACGACGAGCAGGCCGACCGCCATAAGGAAAGTTGCAGGAATTGACATGGCAACGGCCGCAATCAAACTTGGCCTGGTCAGATCTTTAACGAAGCAGTAACTCATGAGCGCCACGACTCCCTGACTGAAGGCTGTGGTAAAAGCGGCAGCGACTGCCCCGTACTTAGGAAGCAGGAACAGGTTCAGAACAACATTCACTGCGGCTCCAGCAAGAACTGCGGTCAGATATCTCCGCTCCCGGCCATGGGGTATGAGTTGCGCTCCGAAATAACTCGCTGCTGGGCCTGTGATGAGAGTCAGTGTGAGCCAGCGAAACAAAACCCCAGATCCGGAATATTGGTTTCCGAAGACAAATTGGGTGAGCGGCAACGCCAGAATGAAACCGCCAACCGCGATCGGCAGCGCCAGACCGATCGTAGCGTTGCCGAACCAGCGCAGGTACTTTTTCTCTGCATCGCGACTCTGGCCCGCAGTCCCCGAGAGCAGCGGCAGAAACACTTGGCCAAGGATCGGGAGAAATGACATCGCCATTGTCATCAGGGCATAACTGGCGACATAGGTTCCCAGTTCCGCATCGGCGCGAAAGTACTTGAGCATGACGACATCAATCTGATCGTAGATCATCGACATCAAGCTGGAAAATCCCATCACCAGGCAGATGGGCAGAAAGGTGGCCCATGCTTGCGGCGAGATCTCCGGCAGTGGAATGTGATATTGACGACGTGCGGGCATCCAGATAAGTAGCGTGCTCAGGCCAAGGGAAAGCAAAGTTGCCAATGGAATAATCCACGCGTCTCTGGAACCGCGCACCAGGGCGAGAATCAGGCCGGCATAGGCTAGTTGTGCCAGCGCGCCTCGGACCGCGATTATGGACATTCGCGAGTGAGCGGAGAAAATCCATTGCATGTCAAGACTACTCGCGACAAACGCCAACCCGGAAAGCAGTATCAACAGACGCGTCTGACCGTCGCGCGGGGCAAAGAGTAAGGTGAAGATCGCGAGCAGTGTGTAGGAGGCAGTTGCGAAAACAATCCGAGCGCCAAGGACGTGCTTAACCAGGAATGAAACCCTTTCGCGGTTCTTGGCTGCCTCTCGCAGCGCGTATGTAGAAAATCCTGGAGAGGCCAGCAATCCAAAAAAACTAGCGACTGCACCCGCGAAGCCCAATCGCCCGTACGCTGCGGGTCCGAGAGCGCGAACTACTCGCGGGAACACGATCAGCGGAATCGCCTTGTTGAGCAGGTCAAGCAAGACCAAGGCGACGGAGTTATTGACGACGCGACCCAGACTAACTGCCGGCTGAGGAGACTGCTCTCCTGTCAACTGCGCGGTCGCGCTCATGGCGCTGTTTTTCTCCGACGGGAAGGGCTGAGACAGGGCGCAACGACCATATGCGGATCATTTTTTATTTTTACGTCGCGGGTCGGCAGGCCAGTCACCGTGGAATCTCGCGTGGCGCCATTCGAATCGATCATCCCGAATATTCTGCGCATGCTCAAGCCACCCGACGTTCAACAGCTACTTCTCGAAAAAGTTCGATCCATTGGCCCGCAATGCGATCCCAATCAAAGTGGCAGGAATGCCTGACAGCGGCTGCCGCCATCGATTGCCGCAATACAGAATCGCGAAGAAGGAGATCCAGTGCCTGCGTTAAATCCGCGTCTGATTCTGCCAGGAAGCCCGTCTCTCCATGCAGGACGTAATCGGGCCGGTACAGATTCATGGCAATTGCCGGCAAGCCGCAAGCAGCGGCTTGTCCGAGCACCTGGGGATGGCCCTCGAGAATACTCGGAAAAAAGAAGACATCCGCTTGTCGCATTTCTTCTCCGAGTCGACTGGACGAGAGATGGCCTAAGAAAGAAACGTTGCGGCAATCGTATTTCTGACATAGGGCGCGGCATCGGTCTTCGGTTTCACCCCGGCCCGCGATGCGAAACTCTACACTTGGCCGGCGCGCAGCTTCCTGGATCAGCAATTCGACGCGCTTGCGCGGCTGTAAAGAACCGGCATACAGAACGACCAACGGGCCTGAACTGGGAGTCCCTGTTCCTTCCGTCTCCGCGAAGAAAAATCTGCAGTCGATTCCATCATGAACGGTCGTTGACTCAATCCCAAACTTCTCGCGAACTGAATCGGCTACGTACTTCGAGTTGGTACAGACCCTGTCCGCCTCAACGATCGAGCGACTTATCAAGCCGGTGGCCGTAAGATCGTTCATCATCATCACGACGTAGCTCACCAGGGCAGTGCCACTTCCAAAATACTTTCTGGAATCGAAGAAGGCACGGTCGAGGGGACCGCATCGAGGAAAGAAGTAGATGTCCGGCCTGGGAAAAAGACAATGTCGGAAGAGGCGGACTGCATTCCAGTGGTCGGTCCAAGGTACAAGTTGAGTATTCTTACGCTCGGCGATTCGGGGGTCGGGATTGCCTTCGGAAACCATAGTCACGTGGAACTGCTCGGACGGCAGACGGGCCACGATTTCTTTTACGGTAAGATTTTGCGCATTCGTATCGCCTTCGTCCGCGCAGGACGGTGTGAAAATTGCAATCGGTCGAGTTGGAGAATTTGTTCTCATCGCGGCGTTTGCCCCCGAGTCGGGACTCTGTGCGCAACTTTCGGTTGCTTACCCTGTCAGACAGCCCTCACGTGCTGGCGCCCGCGCAGAATACTTTCCAAGAAACAGATCTGCCAACTCATCGGTATCTATCCCGCTTCGATCCGCCTGCGGATGAGCAGGCTCCTCGTTCTCGATTTCAATCAGCGCAGGAATCCCGGCGATCTGATCCGGGGATTCCAGCACGTGACCTATACCAAATCGCGCATATTGCTGAACGTATCCTGACCACGGATCTCGCAGCCATGAGCAAAGGAAAACCGGAATCCCCAAGGCTGCGCACTCCAAAGCTGTGGACGATTGCACAGTCAGAGCCACTCGTGTGTTGTTCCACAACTGATCCGCTGACGGGCCAGCTAGCACTTCGATCTGGCGCTCATACTCTGGAACGAAGCGGCGTAACATCTTCCGGTGGCCTTTAATATTGTCAAATGGATGAAGCTTGAACACGAGCCTCAGGCCGCAGGCCTTCGCGAGAGCGCACAACCGCGGCAGGAGATCGCGGTAGACTTCATCGCTGCGCCAACCGCTGCTGTGATAGGGCTCGGTAAAAAAAACCAGCCACGGAGCAGAACGGCGATCAAAACCTTGTAAAGGCAGCCGCCTCGATGGTCGTGTCGCCGTGATCACTGTTTTCTCCAGAGCGACCTTACAAATGCGCCGCAGGTAGTCCTGCTCCATATCGTTCTTCACTAAGTAAACGTCTGCGTGGTTCGTCTTGATCGCCATGTGGTAGTTCAACGCACCATGATGACAGGCGAGAGCGGGGAGCCCACGTTGCTTGGCCATGATGAGTGGAATGCTTGACGGAGGATTGCTGTCATCGGCGGAAAGACAAGCAGTCACATTCTCTGATTCGAAGACCTGGCTCCACGCGTCGCGGAGCGCCAATCCCCATCGCACAAGTGAAGGGACCTGTCCAAGTAATCCAATTGCATCAGCCAATCTGAATACTTCGTCGGCACCAGCGAGATGCTTTCTTAGGCTGTTCCACGACTCGAGCAGGCAAGTCATTTCCTGCTTGCCGCCTGGCACGAAGTACGGCGCCAGTGACGTCGATCTAACGTTGGGCGGTAGCGCGGGAACGTTGGCATTGTTCCTGGCGCAGACCAACAAGAACTGATGATCGGGAAGCATTTCGGCGTAGGAAACTGCTACGCGAGAGACGTTGACATAAGCCGACGGCAGTAAGATGACCGGCGCTCCGGACTTGTAGCGACGCCGGGTAAGGCGACGACGGATGGAATGATCGTTGTCAAACTTATCGACAAGAACCTGGGCAAGCTGGGCGGCGTCAAGATTGGAGAACGCGTCCCCATAATGACGTGCTCGCTGAATGACCGCGTGGAAGCGGGTTTGCAAGATCGTCAGGCGAACGCCGAGAAGTTGCTGCAGAGCAGTAGCAACGGGATGGGGGCGACTTGCGTACAACTCGCAACTCGCGTCCAGCTCTTTTGAGAGGCGGTGAGCGAGCATGAGTTGCTGAAGCTGCGGCACAAGTTCAAGCGATAATACGTCCCACCAATCGATTCCCAGGTGGTCCACCATGCGTCCTGTTCCAAATTGCAAGAGTCGCTGCAGAAAGCGAAGATCGTCAACCTCTTGAGCAAAGCGGTATAGGCTGAAAAGCGGACAACCGGTTACCCCACGCCACCTGTCATAGGTAGAATTTGGCGCACGGCCGAAATCAACGATCACATCCCAACGTGCGCTTGGAGCGAACGATGGAGGTGCGTCGTCAGGATGGAGCAGCAAGACCTTCAACTTACCCGCCTCCTACCGAGACAGCCCCCATCATCCTCCGCACACCATGTTCAAGGCGTGGAGAGGATTTGATGGCAGCCGCGATATGGTAGCGAGCCGCCTCCCTGAGATAACGCGTAGTCGAGGTAGTAACGGTAAAGTCCAGGGTATGCCGGGCGCCGTTGGCAAATCGCTGTTTGTAACTTTCCGAGCCCAGTCCCATGTCAAACCGCTCGATTGCAGGGTCATCGCAGGCAGCTTCTACAATTTTGGAGAGAAGGCAGAACCCTGGGGAAAATTCTCGCCAATCAGGGTCAAAGGTCGGCTGGTAATAAAACCAGCTTTTGGAGAACTGGAACCCGTAGTTCCACGCTACCGGACGGTCGCCAACTCGCAGGATTGTGAGCACGATCCAACCTGGCGGGGAGAGCAAGCCGGCTAATTCAGTGAGGAAGGCCTGCCGCTGTGGATGTGCCAGATTGCTGCGCCGGCCTGCGGTAGAAAATCGGGTAATGTGAGCTCGCAGAAATTCGGGAAGAGCCGCGTTAAGATTGTCACGCGACTTTAGATGGTGAACGGTCACAGGTCCGTGTTTTCCCAAACCTTTCAGGGAGTAGCGATAAGCCTTGCGATTTGCTAGGGCGTCCTTGAGGTTTCGCCGTTCGACGGACGAACCGAGGATGATCTGAGCGCACGGGGACGCCGGCCGGGAAAACGTCTTGTAACCATGCAGAGTTGCTGCCGTGAGAGCGCATGCGGTAACCGAATTTGCGGGCAAACTCGCCACTACTAACGCTGGCACCTTCAATCTACGTAGCTCGTCAAGGACCAGATCCACAAACTCCTGACGGCTGGCAGAAGATGAAAGAAAATCGCAATAGTCCCCTGTTGCGCTTGCCAGAAAGAATGCTTCTCGACGCTGATGATTGGTGGCGAGCGAGACTACACCGACTAAAGAATCCTGTTCACAGGCCAAAATCAGCAGAGGCGTGATGGAATCTCGGTAAGCGCGGCTCACGGCAAGTGCCCATTCGAATGTGAAAAAGACCTCCGGACACTCCATTTGCCAGACCAGTTCGTTCCACTGGCGTGCCAGGTCGTCGTCTTCCGGAATTTCTCGGTGCAGAACCAGGCGCAAAATATTCCCCTGATCAGATAGTTGTTCGTGGATGAGTTAGTGCCAGTCTCTTTTCAAACCTTCGCCCCCACAACAGCGCTCGGGTTTGGTCTGAACAACTCCTGCATTGACCGATGAAATCCGGAAATATGCGCTTCGAATTCCCCGAGACTCATGGCGGCGGTGATGTGTACCCTCGGCAGTGCAAACCTTGGTGTCTGCGGTCCGATGCCTCCGCTCGTGTTGAGAAATGCGCTCTTGAAGCCGGCTCGTTTAGCCATTTGCAATTCACGCGATGTGACCGAGGACGAATCTCCAAATGGATAGGCCAATGCCCACACTTCTTGTCCCAGCGCCTGCTCCAGGTCCCGCTTGCTGTCGGCGATTTCCTTCCACGCATCTTCCAGCGCTGCCTGCGAAAGCATCGGATGAGACAGCGTATGCGCTCCGATGCGCATGCCCGCCTCGGCCAGTTGACGCAGTTCCGGCAGATTCAACATCAAAAATCGCCGGTTGAGTACAGGATCTTCACTGTACTCAGCATCCCATTGCTCAGAGAGTCCCAACTGCATCCTTATTCTTCGCAGGAGTGTTCTCCGGCGATTCATTTCGAATTGCGAAAGCTGCCTTACAAGCTCCCACCAGAAAGAATGCTTCTTATGCTGCCGTACTTCCGCTCGCATTCCGATTTCGAGTAGCTCCAAAGAAAAGCTCGCCGGAGCTGCCAGGAACATCAGAGAGAGTTCTTCATACCACAACATTGTGGCTGTGTGGCTAAGAGAAGCGCCAGTGACAAAGAATAGGCACTCCAGCCCGAATTCCTGAAGAATAGGCAGCATGCAGTAGAGTGAACTGCGCAGGCCATCATCGGAAGTCAGGAGCACCGAACGTGGAGGCAATTGATGCTTGGTCTCACACCAGAGGAGGAATTCCTGTGGAGAGATTACGTTGTACTGTTTCTTAAGGAATCGCAACTGCTCTCGAAATGAATCTGCACTTACCAAATTGCCGTCGAGAACGGGATCAATGATTTTGTACCCTGCTGGAAAAATCCCGTGATAGGTGAGCACCACTGGTCCGGTTCGAGTTGCGCGCCGAAAATATCCGCCCTTGGATAGACCGGGATAGACGACGTGCTTCAGCAGTGGGCTGACCAATTTCATACTCTTACTCCCACCGCATTGTTCACGAGGTTTTCGTACAAGCGCAGAAGACCTGGAAAATTGCGATCCCAATCCGCGCGTTCAGCTACGGCGCCTTGATTCCGTTCCGAAATCGCCTTCCGCTCTATCGGTCCCAGATTCGCCGCGCGCAGGAGCTTATCGGCAAACTCTTCGTAGGATCCGACCGATGCGAGCCAACCGTTCTTCTCCTCCGTAACCCATTCGCGGTTGGATGCTATATCGGTAACGATCACCGGGAGTCCCGTTGCCATTGCCTGTAGCAACGAAATCGAGGTTCCGTCCGACCTGGTGCAGCTGACGTATGCGTTCGATGCACGGAACCAGAGCGGCATTTCCGCGGCCGAAATCCATCCCGGAGTTGCTACGACGTGGCCTAATTCATGCTTCGCAATGAAGTTGCGAACTCGGCCAGATTCCGAGCCATTGCCCAGAAGAATCAAGCGCAGTCGACCGTTCTGTTGCCATGCCAGGTGGAAGGCTTGGATCAGAACCGGTATGTCGTAGACAGGCTCCCAGGACCGCGTGCTGATGAAGGTGAACGAGTCACTATTGAAACCAAGACTCTCTCGCGAGACGGCTGCCCCAGATGGTGAAAAAGAGCCAGATTGAATTCCCCACGGAAACTGCACGATTTTTTCATTCGGGAAGGTAACGAAACGCTCGCCGACGGCGCGAACCGCGTCACAGTCTGGGAAAAAACCATCCGCTGCGCGGAGGGCGATCTCGGTTGCGCGCCTCCACTCTGGATTCCGGTCGGCATATGCGATCAAATCTGAACCCCAGGGCATTACTACCAAGGGATGAAAATCGGCAAGAGCCGCGGCATATGCACAGGTCTGAACCGGACCTGCGTGGACGACGTCAGGTCGAAGGTCTCTCAACAAAGATTTAAGTTCAGCCACTACGCCCTCGTACTGGCTGGGGCCCGCATCGCGCGGGAGGCAACGTTGGAACCGCACGCTCCTGACTCCCGCCGGAAGCGGCTTTGCTGCTGTTGCGTCTTGTGTGGCATTCAGAAGAACAACTTCGACACCGTATGAGATGAACTTCTCGATAAATCTGAGATTGTGATCCGAGCTGTTGTCGGTGAAATACAGGATTCGCACTAGCGGGCCCCCTCAACGCCAGTGAGCATGTTCCACTTGAGATACTCGCCTGCCGGCAAATCATGAATCAGCGTTTTGCCCATTACTCGCGGCAGATCAACCGGCATCACGGCATCCGGGGGAGCGGGCCGAAGCGCTTCGAGCATCTCAGGCCGCAACACCGTGCCCGAGCCGAGATGCGTTGATGCTCGTAAGCATCGGCGCTGCAGCACGACAGTTTCGCATTCGTTGTCTTCCACCGTCTTTCGAGGAGAGCCCAGAGCGCACTCGAGTTCGCGAGTCCGGTCGACCATGTCACGCCATGTCTGCGGTGTCATTGAAAACGGGTGATCGGGCCCCTCTCGGCGGTTATCGTCGGTGAAATGTTTTTCAATCACGCGGGCGCCGAGCGCGACTGCGCCCAGCACGGTGGCATGCCCCGGAGTGTGGTCGGATAAGCCGAGGACCACGTCCGGTAACATTGCGCGGTATGTGTCCAGCACTCGCAGGTTGATGTGGCGGAAACTCTCCAGGCTGCCGGTGTAGTTAGTGTTGCACTGCATGAGGATCAGTTGCGGATTGATGGCCAGGATCTGTTCGACCGCACGCTGCACCTCAGCAATGCCCGAAGCTCCTGTCGCGAGTATCACCGGTTTTTGTTTTTCGGCGACCTTGCTCAGCATTTCAGGCCAGGTAATATCGCCGGACCCGATCTTGAAAAGCTCCACGTGAGGGTCGAGCATGTCGACCGCTTCAAGGTCATATGGTGCCGAGAAGTAATCGATGCCGCAGGAGGAACATTCCTGCTTGAGGATGGGCGTCCACTCCCAGGGCAAACTGGCTTCCTGATATACCTGAAAAACACTTTTGTTCCACTTGGACTGGTGCGAAAGCTGCTGGCCCAGTGCCTGAAAGCCCTTTTCGCTAACGATCCTCGGAGCACGGAAGTTCTGAAACTTTGCTGCGTTAGCCCCCGCTTGCGCACAAAGTCGAATCAAATGTTTAGCGCGTTCCAGATTTCCATCGTGATTCGCCGAAATGTCGGCCACGAAGTAGGTCGGCTTGTCATCGCCAATGATTTTGCTGCCCAGCTTCAACATTGTCATTGTTTAGCCCCAACTAAGAAACTCTTCAGTTGATTCTGGTATCCGCTCTCATGTAGCTGGCGAAACCGGCGAAGACCGGTGTCGACATCAGGGATTGTCTTCCCAAGGGCTGCTCGTACTTTCTCCGTGTTAAGCGAGCAGTCGAGTGGCCGCGGCGCTACAAGCCGTGCTTCGACGATGCTCGTCGGCACAATGCAATCTGTTGCTAAACTGAAACTCTTCGCCACGCTTGTGGCGAAATCATACTTACTGATCCGCTGCGAACCCGCAACGTGGTAAATGCTGCTCAAACCGCGGTCCAGCATGGCCAATAAAACTTCCGCGACATCGTTCGCGAGCATCGGACAGAAATGGACATCAGCGAATCCGCGCACTGGTTTCCGCATTCGTAGGTCATCAAGGATCCATTCTGCGAGGCTCTGCTTCGGCTGTGCATTCCACCCATAAATATTGACACGAACGATAAGAGGTGAGGAGTGCCGACAAAGCGCCTCTTGTTCTCCCCGCCACTTCGACTTCGCATATACGCTGAGCGGAGCGGGTTGATCGTTTTCAGAGTAGTTTCCTCGTTTGCCGTCGAACACCGAATCCGTCGAAACGTAAAGGAACTGTGCGTTCAGTTCCTGCGCAAGCTCAGCCAGAGCAGACGATGCCTGAACATTCACTTCTTCAGTGTCTTTAGGGTGCAGTTCGCACCAATCCACCTCGGTGACCGCGGCACAATGGATGATGCTCTTCGGACGCAACGGTACGAGAACGCTTCGCATCGCTTGACGATCGGTGAGGTCGATCTGGCAAGCCCTCGTACCGGGAACCCGGAGCAGATGGCGATGGCAGATGCCTGCCACTTCGCGACCGAGGTCGCGCGCCAGCATAACCACACTAGCTCCCAGCAAACCGCTAGCGCCGGTGACGACAATCATGGGCTCGACTCCACGACCAAGTCGAATGGACACAGAAATCGCCCGATGCGCACATCAGCCTTCGTGCAGAGCTTTCTGCATAACGCTACGGTTTAATTCAACCAATTCGGGCTCTCGCTGCAAGACAACCAGGGCGTCGTGCCACGTAAAGCTGTCATCGTTGCCGAGTCGTTCGTAGACTGCGCGGATGAAAGCAAAATCTTGCGGCGTATCCAGAGTCCACCGCTGATCGCTGTAGTCGACGTGGCCTCTGACCGAAAGAATGTCAAACCGGTTCGGATTCTCGTACAGGTAAGGAGTGACGTGAGCACGCTGATAGGATAAATGCGCCTCCCGCCAGGCACAGGCCAGCGCATCCCGGGTCATCACCTCGGTATCAAGGCCACGAGGATAAGTTCGATCCTGCGTATTGCTCGCATAGTCCGGCCGAAGGTCAAGAAATGAGCGGATGGTATCGTCGGCAATCTGCGGATCGATTAGAGGGCAGTCAGACGTAACGCGAACGATTCCCTCCGCCGCTGTCAGCAGGGCAGTCTGGTAGTAGCGATCCAGAACGTCATTCTCAGATCCGCGAAAAGATGAGACCCCGATCCGGCGGCATTCCTGAACAATGGCATCGTCAGCGATCGAATCTGTTGTGGCGACCACAATTTCATTGACCAGCGTAGCCCGGCGTAAGCGGTCGACGACTCGGGCTAGAACGGTCTTGCCTCCCAGATCCATCAGCACTTTCCCAGGTAAGCGAGTGCTGCCCATTCGAGCCTGAATAATGGCGGTGATCTTCACTGTGCTTCTTTCCCCTTCGTCATCGCTGAAACTACTTCTCGAAGTGCACCAGCACTTTGCTCAGCGCACGAACCACGTCGTCAACATCCCTCTCCGTCATGCTGTGAAACATTGGGAGACTGATTAAGCATTCATAGGCGGCTTCCGCCACGGGATACTCCCCGCCTTCGTATCCAAAGCGATCGCGGTAATACGGATGATAGTGAACCGGAATGTAGTGGACATTCACGCCGATATTTTCCGCACGCAGCGCCTGAAACACTTTGCCACGATCGCCAGCGAGCTTAGCAAAATCCAGGCGGATGGGATAAAGATGCCAGGCCGGATTAACGTCCTTCCGGGTTTGCGGCGGGACAACACCGGCCATAAAGCGGAACTCGGCGGAATATCGAGCTGCGATCTGCCTGCGTCGCGCCAGATTCGCTTCGAGCTTTTTCATTTGCTGCAGGCCCAGAGCGCAACCCATGTCGGTCAGGCGATAGTTGAACCCCAAAAGAACCATCTCGTACTGCCAGTGGCCGGCCGCCTGTCGTTGCCTCGCATCGACATTGATCCCGTGATTTCGAAACCGTCGAAGCGTTTCAGCAAACACGGGATTGTCAGTCGTGACCACGCCTCCCTCGCCGGTCGTCAAATGCTTTACAGGATGAAAACTGAAGACGGTCATGTGGGAAACAGCGCCCACGCGACGTCCGCGGTACTCCGCACCCAGCGCGTGGCAGGCGTCTTCGATCACGATCAGTCCTTGGCGGTCGGCCAGTTGCAAAAAAGAATCCAAATCCGCGGGATGGCCCGCGTAATCGACTGGAAGAATTACTTTTGTTCGCGCCGTGATCCTTGCCTTCACCAGTTCGGGATCAAGGGTCAGCGTGTCCTCAAGAACATCGGCGAACACTGGCCTTGCGCCCTGATAGAGCACGCAGTTCGCGGTGGCCGCGAAGGTCAGCGGAGAAGTAATCGCCTCGTCCCCTGGTTGTAGCCCGCTGGTGAAAGCAGCCGCATGCAAGCCGGCTGTGCCGGAACTGAAGCTGACCGCATATTTCGCGCCCGCCCAGGCCGCTATGGCCTCTTCAAATTCTGCGACCTTTGGACCTGTGGTCAACCAATCGGAGCGGAGCGCTTCGACGACCGCCTGAATATCGCTTTCATCGATGGACTGCCGCCCGTAGGGGAGCAAGGTCTCGCGAACAGGGGATCCGCCGTGGATGGCCAGCACTTCGCTTACGGGAGCTACCGTCATGGGTTTTCTTTAGGCCGGGGCGCGTAGCTTTTCTTCTTCCGGCCAGACGAGAACCGAAGGCGCATTCTCGCCAACCAGTTCATAAAGTTCTTCGGCGCTTAGCCACTGGGGATTGTTGTCGCTGGTGTAGCAGAATCCGTCGGGAAGAGGCCGCGCTTGCTTCCAGTTTTCTTTTCGCCACCAGGGGTGCGCCGGTTGGATTACGTACATGCCGTCCATCTCCAGCGTGTGACGAGCTTCATCTTCCGACAGCAGCACCTCATGTAGTTTCTCGCCCGGCCGGATCCCGATCGATTCCACATCGCAGCCGGGAGCAATTGCCGTGGCCATTTCCACCAGTTTCATGCTTGGAATCTTGGGAACGAAAATTTCGCCGCCGTGCATCTGCTCGATGCAGCGAACCACAAGCCTGACGCCCTGTTCAATCGTGATCCAGAAGCGCGTCATGCGCGAATCGGTGATGGTAATTTTGCCGCGCTTGCGCTGCTCCTGGAATAATGGAATCACGCTGCCCCGGCTGCCCAGCACGTTACCGTAGCGGGCGCAACTGAATCGAGTATCCTGCGCTCCGGAGTAAGAATTCGCCTGAATAAACATCTTCTCCGCGCACAACTTGGTTGCGCCGTACAGATTAATTGGATTCACGGCTTTGTCGGTGCTCAAAGCCAGAATGCGGCGGACACCGCGATTGATGGCGGCATCGATCACGTTGCGGCCGCCCATGATGTTGGTCTGGATCGCTTCGAAGGGATTGTATTCGCAGGCCGGAACCTGTTTGAGCGCCGCAGCGTGAACCACAACTGTGACTCCGGCAAACGCGCGTTCCAAACGCTGCGCATCACGAACATCGCCGATGAAATACCGCAAGCTCGGATGATCGAAGCCCGCAGCCCGCATATCGTGCTGCTTGAGTTCGTCACGGCTGAAGATGATGAGTTTCTGCGGACGATATTCGCGCAGCATTAGATCGACAAACTTTCTGCCGAAAGAACCCGTCCCGCCGGTAACCAGAACAACCTGCTCGGACCAATTCATCGATCGAATCCCTCGAAGTGCGAGTGCGACCGTCTAGACGAACCGCGTCGGTCCGTCTTGGCGGGCACATCAAAATGCAATTTGCCAGCGCCAGTATAGCGGAGATGTGCCGCGATCAAGCCTACGGGAACCCCCGTTAACACTAAGGAACCCATCGAATTCGGAGCAATGACTCTTCACCTTGCGGTGCTAGACTGAGCCCAATTGCTAAACAACAGACAGTAGCAGGGACTCGGGTTGCGGTGCTGGCTTGAAAAAGGGACTGGGACAGGAATTTGACCAGCGTCTCCGCCGCCCAGATTTTCTTCGGGAGTACTGATGGATTCGGGACCGCTAGTACCAATGAACGGCCAAATTCTGCGCGAAGTCCATCCCCCGCTTCCGATTGAGTTCAACCGCAATGCTGCACCGGGCGGCTATCCGGCGATTCCGACTCAAGATTCACTCCTGCGCGAGTACTTGCGGGTTCTGATCAAGAACAAGTGGGTTGTGATTGGAAGTTTGCTGCTGGTCATGGGGGTGGTTGCGATCTCCACATTACGCAGCACGCCCATTTACGAGGCGGTTGGCAGCATCGCCATCAACAAGATGGACCCAGTCACTTTCAACCTCAAGGATTCGTCCAGCAGCGTCGACTACTACGATCCGACCGACTTGGACACGGAGGTGCGAATTCTGAAGAGCGATCTTCTCGCTCTCCAGGTCATTCGACAACTGAATCTTGATAAGCAGCCGGAGTTCGAGGCCAAGGGCAAGCCTTCGCCGTGGTCCCTGGAGCTAACAACTGATGCGATGCAGCCAGATTCTGCAAGGACGTCGGCTGTTCTGGCCACCTTCAAAGGCAATCTGCAAGTGGCACTCGTCCCTAATACCAGAATTATCGAAGTTCGTTACCGGAGCCCGGACAGGAATATCGCGGCGCGTGTCGTCAACACGCTGGCGAATACCTACGTGGAGCAGAACTTCAAGACGCGATTCGAGTCCACGATGCAGGCTTCGGATTGGCTTTCCAAGCAGTTAGTCGATCTCCAGATAAAAGTGGAAACCTCGCAGGAAAAACTGGTCAAGTACCAGAAGGAACACGAAATTCTCGGAATCGACGAGAAGCAGAACATCACTACTGCCAAGCTGGATGAATTGAACCGTGAGTTGACCTCAGCCGAATCCGTCCGGATGGAGAAGGAATCGATCTACCACTTGGTGCAGACCGGAGATTCAGACTCGATCGCAGCCGCCGCCAATGTCGACGGCGCGTCCCGAGGTTCGAGCGCTAATTCAGCGCTGCTCGAAAAACTGCGTGAGCAGCAGGCTGATCTGAAGATTCAAGTAGCGCAACTAAACACGCAATTCGGACCTTCTTATCCGAAGTTGGCTCAACTGAATAGTCAACTGAAGGAAGTCGACGCAGAAATTCAGAGTGAAATCCGCAAGGTGGCAGCACGTTTGCGTGGCGACTATCTTGCTGCGGTGCAGCGCGAGAGCATGTTGCGCACCGCATTGGAGCAGCAAAAACAGGAGGCTAATAAACTCAACGAGAGTGCAATCGAGTACAGCCTGCTCAAGCGTGACGTCGACGCCAACCGCACACTCTCGGAAGGATTGCTGGAGAGATTGAAGGAAGCCGGCGTTACCGCAGGTCTGAGGTCGAACAACTTCCGTATCGTAGATGTAGCTCGCGTTCCCACATCCCCTTCGGGACCGAACCTTCTGAAAAACCTGGCCTTTGCGTTGGCGTTGGGACTCTCCACCGGCATCGGGCTCGCTTTTCTTTTGGAGAGTATGGACAACACCGTACGAACCCCAGAACAGGCGCAAACCATCTCAGCTCTCCCGTCTTTAGGCATGATTCCTCTCGGCTCCAGAAGCACCAGGGAAATGAGCGGCAATCAGAAGCTGGCACTGGCTTCCTCTAAAGAGGCCGTAGAACTGGTGACGCAGTCGCGTCCCAGGTCACAGATGGCGGAGTCCTACCGCGCGCTGCGTACTTCGTTGCTCCTCACATTTGCCGGAGGGCCTCCGACCGTCATTCTCATCACCAGCGCTCTTCCTGAAGAAGGGAAGACTACGACCAGCGTGAACTGCGCGATTGTGCTGGCTCAGAAAGGCACGCGAGTTTTGCTAATTGACGCCGACTTGCGGCGGCCCAGCATTCACAAGACACTTGGCATGGGCCCGAAGATCGGGCTTAGCAACGTGCTAACCGGCGCCGCGACCCTTCAACAGGCCATCATTCCATCGACGATTCTGCCCGAGCTTTTTATTCTGCCCGCCGGAACGCCGCCGCCGAACCCGGCCGAACTTCTAGCTTCCGCCAAAATGAAAAATGTTCTTGCGGAGTTGCGAAAACAATATGACCACATCGTTATAGATTCGCCGCCAACCCTGTCCGTCACCGACGCCGTCGTTATGTCGACCGACGCTGACGCGGTCGTTCTCGTCATTCGGTCTGGACACACCACGAAACCGGCCCTGCGACGCGCCCGCGACATCCTCCTGCAAGTCAACGCGCGAGTTTGCGGCGTGCTGGTGAACGCAGTCGATCTCAGTTCGCCCGACTACTATTATCACTACGAATATCAGGGGAAGTACGGTCACGAATACTACCAAGAGGATCCATTGAGCACGGCGGAGGGAGTCGTTTCTGAAGCTACCTCCAACGGAGCGTAGTGTGGGTCAGCATCCGGGTGGAGTGCATGCGCACCAAACCACTCACATGAAGATCGAGCTTCAGACCGCAACCCGAAAGATCATCTTCTTAGCAGCATGTCTGGCGCTCACGGTGGTTTACATCGGTTTGGTCGCGGACCAATTTCTCGCTGATTATTTCTCCAGCAAACTTGACCTCGCCAGCCTGCAACTGGCAGCTCGGCTGGAGCCAGGCAATGCGGATTATCAATACCGGCTTGGGCATTATTTTCTGCAGACGCAATACGAACCACAGACTGCGGCACAATTCTTTAGGTCGGCGGCTGCGCTAAACCCGCACCACGCGAGCTACTGGCTTGAACTCTCCAGAACTTATCGGCGGCTCGCTGACACTAATCTCCAGGAGGCTGCATTGCAACGCGCCTTAGCGGCGGATCCATCGACTCCTGAAGTTGCGTGGGAGGCGGCCAATTTCTATTGGATTCTGGGAGAAACGGATAAGGCGCTGCAGGAATTCCGCGTGGTCCTGGCCAATGATCCTTATTTGCCGCCCGCGGCTCTCGATCGCTGCTGGCGGATCAAGCCGGATGTCGACGCTCTGCTTCGGGACGTGGTTCCACGCAATGCCGACGTCTACGCATCGTTCTTGGATTTCTTGATCTCCAGGAATGAACCGGCAGCCGCAGCAAAGGTCTGGGCGGAGATGGTGCAACTCCAACATCCCGTCGAAACGCGCCATGTTTTCGATTATGTCCGCTATCTCATCGATCGGCAGGAGGTCGCGCAAGCTCATAAAGCCTGGCGGCAAGCAGCAGGTCTAGCCGATCTGTCTGCGTACCAACCTTCGCCGGAGAATCTGGTGGTTAATGGCGATTTCAGCTTGCCAGTCTTGAATGGCGGATTCGATTGGCTCTATGAGAAATCATCCGATGTAGTACTAGCGCTGGACTCAACCGAGTCGCATTCCGGACACCGTTCTCTTTCCATTGCCTTCGACAGTCGGGGAATTGAAGACGTCGGTATCCGGCAGCTTATTCCTGTTGAACCGAACACGACGTACGAGTTCTCCGCCTATTTCAAGTCACAAGGCTTGCAGGGTGCGGGTGGGCCACGCTTTTTGCTGGAAGATCGGGTTACCCGGGCAAACTACTTTGCCAGCGAGGAGCTGAAAGACGCCGATTTCTGGAAACAGGTGGGGGGAACGTTCAGCACAGGTGCGGATACACGGCTGCTGGTCCTGCGCATACAGCGCGTGCCGCCCGGGAATGCGATTCGGGGCAAGCTGTGGATTGGCGATGTTCAACTGACCGAGAGACACATGGCCCAGGAACAAACTCCGGCAGGTGGCCAGTGACGTCCCCACTGCCGCTCACGCTGGCCGCTGAGTCGAGTTCGCCTCGATCCTTACATTCAAACCTGGATCATGTGTTGTTGTATGGAGTCTTTGGGATTCTCCTATTCGGACCGCTCGCATTCGGCGCCGTGGAATCATGGTCGATGTCGATCATGCAGGCCGGTTCCGGTTTGTTTTTTTTAATTTGGGCTGCGCGGCAGGTCACGGCGGGCGAATTAGAAATAGTGGGTAACCCTTTGTTCATGCCGATCCTGTTTTTCGCTGGCCTGATTCTTTGGCAGCTTGCGACGGGACGAACGGCCTATCGCGCCGAGACCTTTTCGACGGCACTGCTGTACTTTGCGTACGGACTCTTGTGTTTCCTGGCAGTTCAGTGCCTGCGCAGGACATCGCAGGTAAAAGTTCTCGCGTGGGTCTTCTCCGTATATGGCTTTATGGTTGCCCTCTTCGCGTTGATGCAGGGCATCGCCCCGAACGGCAAGCTGTATTGGCTTCGATCTCTGCCATCTGGCGGCTGGATTTACGGCCCGTTCGTAAACCACAATCATTACGCGGGATTGATGGAGATGCTGACCCCAATTCCTCTCGTCATTTCTCTTGCTGACAATGTTCGGGACTCGCGCAGAGCGCTCGCGGCCTTTGCGGCTGCGCTGATGGCAAGCACAATTTTTCTATCTGGATCGCGCGGTGGTATGGCTGCATTCGGCACGCAGATGGCTCTGCTCGCGGGCTTTCTGATAACTCGAAGGAAAAACTGGAAAGTGGCCTTGGTGTTAGGCGGGTTCTTGATCGTTGCACTGGCGTTAATGGCCTGGCTCGGTGGTGGCGAATTAGTCGAGCGGCTGGTTAGCCTGCACGACGGAACCCGAGCGGAGTTGTCCGGCGGTACCCGACTGACAATCGATCGCGACGCGCTCAAGATTTTCGCGCAAAAACCGGTCTTAGGATGGGGTTTGGGTACGTTCCCCGACATCTATCCGCAGTTCAGCCATCTCTCGACAAATTTGCAAGTGGGTCCGGCGCATAACGACTATCTACAATTGCTGGTTGAAATGGGCGCGCTCGGTTTCGCCACGATGCTGTGGTTTCTGCTGACGTTGTTCGGTACTGCCGTTAAGAAATTGAAGCATTTTCCGGCCGATGCCAACACTACCGTGACTTTAGCCGCCGTCCTTGGGGTAACCGGCATCCTGGTTCACAGCGTGGTGGATTTCAATCTGCAGATCCCGGCGAACGCGGCTCTCTTCTATGTGCTCTGCATGGTCGCTGCCATGGAACCACGTTTCGGCCGGCATCACCATAGACACAGCACGAGTACTTCGCGCGGCCGTGCGTACGGTCTTCGCTCGCAGTTGAGCACAAGGGAACTTGAAGTGAAGTAATAGTCGCTACGGTTTGTATTGACTCATAAATGGCTGGGAAGAATTGCACAGCAGCAGGCAAACGATCACGCCTGTCGTAACCGCAGCTCCACCTAAAACATATGGATTCGTCAGCCAGCCGTCGCCTCCTGGAAAAAGCGCTCCGGCGGGCTTCCGCTTTTTCTTATTGCACTTGCCAGAGTCGTCAGGATTAGCCTGCTCACCCTCGGTGAGATTGGCTGTGTCCTTTCCGCAATAGACGTTAATGCTGCCCTTGCTGGCAAAAACCTGAACCATTCCGTTGTTATTCCCCACTTCAAATTCTGTCCAAGTGTTGGAAGCCGGGGTCACCGTGACTGATCCGGCAACCGCAACCATACCGACAGACGTGGAAACGTTGACGCTCCCACGCTCGAGAGTCACAGACTTGCCCTCAAATTTTACGACGGAGTCTGGCAATACGATTACGCCGGAGCCGGAGGCATCCAGCGTAGCGAGAGACTCTGGCTGGGTCTGTATTAAGTCGCCCGGGAAAACGGCGGACGATTGAGGTAGGGGGCTGCCATTGAGCGAGACGGGTCCTCTGCCATAAAGCATGGCTGCACCTGAATCCGCCGCCAGCAAGGACGCGGGGGTGATGGCGACCAGCATCCAGCAAACAACATTTCGGACTATAGAAACACTCATTGCGCAACTCTTCGCGCTGATGGTAGCCTGCGTGCCATCGACCGTCAATTGCTTATAGTGATGCCCCCAGCACATTCGATCGTGTCGAATCCTTACCGCCAGCGGTCGACCACTTCCCACCAGATTAGCTTCAACCACTCCTCAAGATTCACCTTGGCCCACTCTCGATGTCGCCACCATTGAGCGCCAAACTCGCTGGCATCGAAGGCAGCGGCGATGCTGTAGTCCGCCGGCAAAGCCTTCTCAAAAATACTGAGTGCGCGCCGGGTATGATAGTCGGAAGTGACCAGCAAAATCCTGCGAGCGTCGGTGCCTTGCAGGCAGCGGGCCACGTCTTGAGCCTCATCCCGAGTGGAAAGTCCGTAAATCGGGCAGATGGAAATTGCGCTCGCCTGGGGCAGCTCTTCGACAAATTTCCGTGCAATCTCCAACTGGTTCCACTGGTAAATCTTGGCCTGGGCGGGAACATCGAGAACCAACCGAGGTGCGTAACCTTGATCGAGCAGCTCCAACCCTCGTGCTGGACGCCGGTCGGTTTCCCCGGCAAGAACAACCAGCACGTCTGACTTGCGGGGTTGATTCACCACTAGAAATCGCCCAGAAGTCATAGCCAAGGCGATTGCGAGCAATCCTCCCAGGATAAGGACGAGTCTAAGGATGGGGACGAGTTTAAGTCTTGCCATGGATCCGTCTTCCTGCGGCGAAATCACGGCCGCAGCTGCTGTTCGGCGCCTTGCTTGGACCGTCCAGACTACGCGAAATCTCGATTTCTGGCAGTCAAAGCTGCAAGTTACTTCAGTGAGCGCACGTGCGCTGGCTTTTCGAGTGTCGAAGGTCAACATGGTAAAATTCAAATGGACCCACAAAATCAACTATGAGCATTGAATCAATGCCTGCCGCTGCTTTGTTTTCCGACCTGAAAAGCAAGATTGAAAAGAAACAGGCGCGTGTCGCCGTCATCGGCCTCGGTTATGTGGGCCTGCCACTGGCTCTGCTCTACACTGAGCAGAAATTCTCAGTTACCGGGTTCGACATCGACGCCCGCAAGATCTCTACGCTGGAACAGGGCGGTTCCTACATTTTTCGCATTCCAGCGGCTGAGATTCAGGCGGCGAAGAAAAAAGGTTTCAGTGCGACCGCAGAATACGCCCGTTTAACGGAGATGGACGCGATTATCATTTGCGTTCCCACGCCTTTGAATGAATATCACGAGCCCGATTTGAGCTTTATCACCGACACGGCCAAATCCATCGCTCCGCACTTGCGCCCCGGGCATCTCGTGATCCTGGAGAGCACGACGTATCCTGGTACGACCGAGGAAGTTCTGATTCCGATCTTAGAGAAAGGGAACCGACAGGGGCTTAAGGCTTCGCGCGGCGACTCTTCCGATGGGCAAGAGTTCTACGTCGCATTTTCTCCTGAGCGGGAAGATCCAGGCAATCAGACGGTGGCGCGACGTGACATTCCGAAAGTCGTGGGCGGGCTTAACGCGAAAGCTTCAGACTTGGCGGCAGCTTTGTATGGCGCCATTTTCGCTCGAGTGGTGCGGGTTTCCTCGCCGGCTGCCGCCGAGATGACCAAGTTGCTGGAGAATATTTACCGCTGCGTGAATATCGCGCTGGTGAATGAGTTGAAGCTGTTGTCTTTGAGAATGGGGCTCGATATCTGGGAAGTGATCGACGCGGCCGCAACCAAGCCGTTTGGGTTTCAACCGTTCTATCCCGGCCCGGGGTTGGGCGGACATTGTATTCCGGTGGATCCGTTTTATCTTTCGTGGAAAGCCAAGGAGTGGGATTTTCGCACCCGCTTCATCGAACTAGCCGGCGAGATCAATACCAACATGCCGTATCACGTGCTGGAATCGGTCGGCAAAGCCCTTAACCGGAACAAGAAAGCGTTGAACGGCGCCAAGGTGTTGGTGCTCGGACTCGCCTATAAGAAGGATATCGACGACTTGCGCGAGTCTCCGTCCCTGACCATTATCGAGCTGCTACAGAAAGACGGCGCTGAGGTCAGCTATAACGATCCTTATTTCCCGACCGTCGGCAAAGGACGCAAGTACGATCTGCAAATGAAATGCGCGCCGCTGGATAATCTTGGCCAATACGATTGCGTGCTGATCGTCACCGACCACTCAGATTATGACTACGCTGGGATCGTGCGCGATTCGCAACTTGTGGTCGATACGCGCAACGCTACGCGAGGTATCAAAAGCCCGAAGATCGTCCACTGCTGACGCGAGACGGGCGTAGCCTTAAACCACGAAAGCTGATGGATGGGCGAGTAATACCAGATGGCGTTACTGGTCAACTAGGGAACCAAATCTGGCTTCGCGAATTTACTGTCCGATGGAGCTGGCAACCGATGAAAACACGTTGTTGGCATTACCACCGATTAGACGAATGGTGCCCACGACGATCACCAGGATTACAGCGAGCATGACTGCATACTCAGCGACGTCCTGTCCTCGCTCATCCGACCACAGTTGGTGCAAACACTTTGCCACAGGCTCCTCCTTGCTCCCCAGCTAAGTCCTCCTTACGCGAGCGAAAGACCTGTAGCGGGTTGACAACCAACGGAAACATCCCCTGATCTCAGTTGTCCTCTAAATGCTAACTATCTGGGGAGGGCGGAACAATAGCTCTTCGGTGTCGGGATATGGCACTAAAGTGCCATATCGCTTTAAGCGATCGGCTTTAAGGGGAGAGACTGATTAACGGCAAAGAGCGCCAGTTCAAGGCGAGTGGAAACCCCAAGTTTGTCAAAGATATTGCTGAGGTGGTGCTTTACCGTGTCCTCACTGATTTTGAAGTATTCGGCCGTCTCCTTGTTGGAGTAACCGGCAACCACCGCCGAAACAATCTCCAATTCGCGGGGCGTGAGGCCGAATTTCTTCTGCCGCGCTTCTTCGCCCGAGGACTGGACCAGAGTTCTGAGGTACTGCACTAGATTGGAGACGCTCTCGCGGCCCACCCAGTATTCGCCAGCCATGACGGTGTGAATAGCTTTCAGAAGGAGTTGGGTCGCTGAGTCTTTTAGTACCACTCCGCGAGCCCCAAGTTGCAGAGCTTCGACGATCTGGGCTTTTTCGGCGGCCGCGGTCAGCAGAATCACTCGAACCGCGTTTTGGTTCGAAGCGGAACTCATCTCGCGCAAGGCCTCCAGCCCGGGATGGCGGGGCATGGCAAGATCCAGGAGCAGAATGTCGGGCTTGAGCTGCTTCGCCAGCCGGACGGCTTCGGCACCGTCACAGGCTTCTCCGATCACTTTGAGGTCGGGCTCGGTTTCCAAGAGCCGGCGCAAGCCATCGCGGAAAATGGGATGGTCGTCGGCAATCAGGATGCGAGTCGGCTGCGATCGTCGGTTATCCATAAGTTGCTTGCCGGCGCTGCGGGACCGAGATTTCTAAACGTGACCCCTGGCCCGGATTTGATTCTATCGTGAGTTCGCCTTCAATCAAACGGACACGCTCTTTAATGACCAGGGGCCCTTTGCCGAGGGTATCGAGTTCGGCCTGAGAGACGCGCCCCGCGAATGGGAAACCCCGACCGTCGTCTTCGATCAGTACATGCCAGGCGCCATTGCGGGAACCCAGCCGCACCAGCACCTGTCGCGCCTGGCTGTGCTTGCGGACGTTGACCAGCGCCTCCTGCACAATGCGCGCCAATTCCCTACAAACCGGCTGCGGCATGTTCAGTTCGTCCAGATCCGAAAGAAACCGGGCGGAGATTCCGGTCTCCCGTTGGAACCTCTCCACCGTGTCTGATAGTAATCCCAAAAGCTTCTTGGAATCTACGTCCAGGGTTTTCATCTGCTGCATAAGCTCGCGCAATTTGAGAACTTCTTCGCGCAGCAGCCCCTGGATCCTGCCTAGTTCTTCCGTCACCAAACCAGGATTGCCGGGGGATTGACGCCGCAACACATCGACCTGCATTTCGACAGCGATGAGCGACTGGACAGCCCCGTCGTGCAACTCGCGCGCGAAACGCGCTCGCTCCAAAGCTCCGGCCTTCAGCCGCAAACGCCGTAACAGAAGCACGTTGTAGACAGCCGGTCCAACCTGTCGCACTAATTCGTCCAAAAACCGCAACTCTTCTTCCGTGTCGCCCGCTAAGGAGGGATCGAGCAGAAAGATTCGCCCCGACCATTCGCGTCCAAAGGCGAACGACACTGTCATTAAACTCTGGAAATCATATCGCTTCGCGAGCGGACCCAGAAATTCCGGAGTTAGGTCACGAACTCTTGCGCCATCCCGATCTAATCCCAGAAGAGAAAAATCTTCCTTGTGATGTTTGCCGCTTCGTCGCGCGTAACAAGTCGCCGCGGGAGACTCGAACAGGTAGATCTCGCGGTCACTTGAGGACGGATCCAGCCATCGGAAGGATGTATCGCCGTTGGTGCGACGCAATTCGCCAACAAAAACGCGATAATTGCTGCTCTCGTGAGAAGCGATGACCAGTTGTTTTGCCCCATACATCGACAACATTTCACCGGCAATCTCGCCAATCGTTCCGGTAAGACCGGCCTCGACCCTCGCCTTCCCAATCGTTCTGGCAATTACCGCTTTCTCCGCGCGAAGCTGTTTCTGCTGCTCGGCCAGGTATCCCAGCAGAATGCCCAATACGAGCAGATCGACGGAGCGCATGAAGAGATGCTTGGGCTCGAAGTCGGTGACATTCACTTGCAAGAGAGGCAGGCCCAGCTTATGGCTTAAAAGAAACCCATTCACTCGGTCGACAACGTGAAGATGAATTAAACAGAAGCTCTCTACCCAAAGCACCAATACCGCCGCCACGGCGGTTCCCATCGTCTCCCACAGCCCCCAGCGGTAGGCAGCAGCCGCAAGAACAAAAACAAAGAACAAAGAGAAGGGATTGCCGTGCCCCGTGACAAAGGCTGAAATGAGAGCTGGCCAAATCACATCTGCACTATGCACGAGCAGTCGAAACGACTGTGTCGATTCCTGACGCCTGCGCAGGAAGATCATAATGATGACACCCTGGGCGACGTAGAAAGCCAATAGCCCGTAGGCCCAGAGCGAATACCGAACTTCCGCGGGGTCCATCCAGATCGCGACTAGCGAAGCCAGAGCCAGGGAAACGCGAGCCGTGGCCAGCCAGCGTTCAGTCCGGCGTACTTCGCCGGGACCCATGGGGGCGCGAAGCCTCCACAGGAATCGATCTCGCAGTGCTTGGAATGGCAATCGAATCCGACCGTTTACAGGAATTATGGTTAGCCGGATGTTATTTGTAATAGTGCCAGAGAGCAAGCGAAAACTTCCTTGGACAGCAGCTAACACCAACAATCTAAATAGAGTAAACTCAGACCCAAGGCTTGGCCGATTCTTGCCGGGCCTGCTCTGGTTACTTGAGTAACTTTCCCTCTGGTGTATTGTGCCTAAGAATCAGGTACGGATGAACACGTCTGGTCACACGAAGTTATGGATCTCGACCGCTGCGGGATTGGTGTGTGTGCAGGTGGTGGCATCGCTGTTTCTACATGAAAGCTTTGCTCTGACGGCACTGAGCGACATTACGCAGTTCGTTCTTCTTCTTGTCGGCACGGTTGCACTCCTGCTGAATGCGCTCGCAACTCGCGGCCGAGTCCGGCTGTTCTGGGCATTGATGGCGCTGGGCGTGGCTTTCTGGATGTCCTACCAGGGCCTGTGGATAGACTTCGAGGTGTTGCTGCACAAGGAGTTCCCAAACCCTTTCGGCGGAGACGTAATACTCTTCCTTCATATCGTCCCCATGACAGCGGCTCTGGCGGTGCAGCCGCATGTGCAATCGAACCAACGTACCACGCGACTCGGAACGCTCGACTTTGCCCTATTGTTAGTCTGGTGGCTATATCTTTATTTGTTTGCCGTGATTCCCTGGCAGTACGTGCGACCGTACGAGCCCAGTTACGATCACAACCTCAACATCCTCTACCTGACGGAGAAAATAGTATTTCTGGCTGGCTTGGGTGTGCTTTGGTTTCGCAGCCAGGGTTCTTGGAAAATCATCTACGCGAATTGGTTTGGTGCGGGGCTTACGTATTCGCTGAGTTCCTACGTTGCAAACTGGGCAATCGCGCGAAAGGTGTACCACTCCGGCAGTCTGTACGACGTGCCCTTGGCCATCTCTATGGCGTGGATCACCGTCATCGGCATGCTGGCGCTCCGTTCACCTGGCAAGCAGCAGCAGCCTGCCCGTGCGTCCGGGAGCTATGGAGTATGGGTAGCGAGGCTGGGCATGGTCGCCATCTTTTCACTTCCGCTGTTTGCCCTGTGGTCTTTGTTCGATGCTGGAATCCCGCAGCAGGTGCGCACCTTTCGGCTCGTAGTTACATTGTCAAGCATGCTGGTTATGGGCGCGCTGGTGTTCTTCAAACAGCACCTGCTGGACCGCGAACTCCTGCAATTGCTAGTCGCTTCCCAGGAATCGTTCGACAATCTTAAACGCGTGCAGGCGCAGTTGGTGCAGTCGGAAAAATTGGCATCACTTGGGCAACTCGTAGGCGGCGCCGCGCACGAATTAAACAATCCGCTTGCTGCGATGATGGGGTACGCGGAGTTGCTGGGATCAACTGAACTCAACAGCGAACAACGGTCACTGATGCAAAAATTTGAGCAGCAGGTACGCCGGACGCGGACTCTGGTTTCCAGCCTGCTGAGTTTTGCCAAGCAGGTTCCTGCAGAAAAGACTCTGGTGGATATTAGTGCGCTGCTACAAACTGCAGTGAAGCTCTGCCTGCCCCAATCGCGCGGTCCCAATGTTCAAGTGCACACCGACATCGCCAGCGAACTACCGCGAGTTCTCGGCGACTCAAACCAACTTCTGCAAGTATGCCTGCACATTACGAACAATGCTCTCCATGCTTTGACAGAAACAGGTGGCACACTGACCGTGACCGGACGACTACAGGATGCGTTAGTGGTGCTGGAATTCTCCGACAATGGGCCAGGCATGGAGGAACCAGACCGGGTTTTCGATCCTTTCTATACCACTCGGCCAGTCGGCCAAGGACCAGGTTTGGGCCTTAGCGTCTGCTACGGCATTATTCAGGAGCACAACGGAAAAATTACGTGCGGAAATCGGCCAGAGGGTGGGGCGACATTCCGCATCGAGCTACCTGCGGTTACCGATTCAGCGCAAGCCACCGGCCCGGTTTTGAGCAATTATAAGTCGGTCGAATTGCTTCCCGATGCGAAGGCAGCCGCGACCCGCTAAACGCCGCACGGGCGAGGACGCCCGCTCCTACATCGACTCAGGTGGCGGCCAACTCCACGGTCCTTTTCAATTGACCGCAAGCGGCGTAAATGTCGCGCCCGCGTGGGCGGCGGATGAATGTAGGCACACCTGCGGTAATCAATGTCTTCTGAAACTCGAATACCCGGTTCTCGGCTGGAGTTTGAAATGCAATCCCCGGACCGGGGTTCAGAGCGATGAGGTTTACCTTCGCTCGTATGCCACGGATCAGTTCACTCAGTTCGCGCGCGTTTTGCAGTGAGTCGTTCACTCCATCCATGAGAACGTATTCGAAGGTTAGTCTTTCTCGATTCCTCAGGGGGAAATCGCGGGCAGCGGCCATCAACTTTTCCAGATTCCACTTGCGATTGATCGGCATCAGCCGAGTACGTAATTCGTCGTTGGGTGCGTTCAACGAGATAGCCAGTTTCGGTCGGACCGGCTCGGCACCAAGATCATAGACCCGGGGCACGATGCCCGCAGTTGAAACCGTCATGCGAGATTCCGGGATCCCCACTCCCTCAGTCAGCAGACTGACTGCCTTGATGAAATTGTCGTAGTTCAAGAAAGGCTCGCCCATTCCCATGAAGACAATGTTTACGCGGCTCTGTGGCGGAGAGACGTGCTGATCGTTGAGCAGGGCGCAGACTTGTCCTACGATCTCGCCGGCAGTTAGATTACGTTTGACTCCGAGCAGCGCGGTCAGGCAAAACTGGCAATCCACGGCGCAACCGACCTGGCTGGAAACACAAATGGTGGCGCGATCCCACGCTCGCGCTTTTTCGACTTCGTTCCCGGCTTCGCTGCCATCTCCCGCTTCGCCGTCGTCACCTTCCGGCATCCAGACGGTTTCTACACTTTGCCCATCGGCGAACCCGATGAGGTAGCGGATCGTACCGTCGTTGGACACGAATTTCTTCTCAACCGCCGGAACCCCTACCGACAAGCCTCTTTGTTTGAGGCTATTCCGCAACTCCTGCGGAAGTGTGGAAATCTGCTCGACGGACTCGACGCGCTGGCCATAAAGGGCCTCAAACAATTGCCGTCCTCGGTAGGAGGGCTGGCCAGTTTCCTCAGCAAAGTCCGTGAGCTCGCGAAAAGTGAGGCCCAACAGTACGCTTTGTTTTTCGTCACTCATAGACTTGGCAACGCTTATTTTAGAAGAGATGGGCGAATCAGGCGCCAGCTGATTCAGTTTATCTCAATGAACTATCTGTAAGTATATGATTATAAATAATTTGACATTGTTTTGCCCGAGGTTCGCCGGGAGCGTAAGGGGTGTGTAACAATAGTAAAGACCCGCCCCGGTCCCGAGTGGCGGAGGAGTTTAGGAAAATTTAATGGTTGAAGAAGTACGCAACATAAAGAGGGAATTGCTGCCCAACGGGCTCACCATTATTACCGAACAGATGCAGCATATCCGCTCGGCCTCTATCGGCATTTGGATCAAGACCGGATCGCGCGACGAGGATGCGCAATGGAATGGCATCTCTCATTTCGTCGAGCACATGGTGTTTAAAGGCACCAAACATCGTTCCGCCGAGGACATAGCCCGACAAGTTGATTCCATCGGTGGCAACATGGATGCTTTCACCGCCAAGGAATGCATCTGCTTCAACGTCAAGATCTTGGATGAGCATCTCCCCATCGCCATGGATGTCCTCAGCGACCTGGTCCTCAATCCGACATTTGATGTTAAGGACATCAGCCGCGAACGAGGCGTCATCCTCGAAGAAATCAAGATGGACGAAGACAGTCCCGACTACCTCGTCCACGAGATCTTTACCCAAAACTTCTGGAGGGATCACCCGCTGGGCAAGCCGATCCTGGGAACCAAGGATACGGTCAAAACATTTGAGCGGGATCCCGTTCTTGGCTTCTATGGGCAGCGTTTCGCGCCCGGCAATCTGATCATTTGTGCGGCCGGTAACCTGAAGCATGAGCAGTTTGTGGAACTGGTAGCGAAACATTTTCAGCACATGCGACCGGTCAAGAACGGATTTCATAGTCCACAACCGAAGATTGTCCCGCGCATCATCATGCGCAACAAGAAGGCATTGGAGCAGGTACAGATTTGCGTGGGCGTGCCTTCCCATCCCATCGCGCACGAGAAGCGGCATGCGTCCTACATTCTGAACACACTGCTTGGCGGTGGCATGAGTTCTCGTTTGTTTCAAAATATCCGCGAACGCCAGGGACTCGCTTACTCGATCTACAGCGATCTGAATCCCTACCGGGATACTGGCTGCCTTTCGGTTTATGCCGGCACGTCGCGGGAATCGGCGGGCAAGGTGGTGCAGTCGATTGTTTCCGAGTTCCGCAAACTCAAACTGGAAGACGTTCCCGCCGAAGAACTCCGCCGCTCCAAAGACCAACTAAAAGGCAGCTTGATGTTGTCGCTCGAGTCTTCGACCGCGCGCATGTCCAGCCTGGCTCGGCAAGAGATGTATTTCGATCGCTTCTACAGCATGGACGAACTGATCGAGAAAATCGAGAGTGTGACGGCCGAGGAAGTGCGGGAACTTGCTAATGAATTCTTTCTCACCGACTCGATTGCAGTTACCGTGCTGGGCAACCTGAACGGCCTCAAGCTAAGCCGCGAACAACTCGTCTGCTGAGGGCACGATCTGCTTCCTTCGTGTACCTTCGCGGGCTTTCATAGTTTTCGCATTTGAACTTCATTCGCCACCCTCCGGGCTGCTCAGAGCAGGCTTTCGCCACGAAAGTAGACAAAGGAATCTCAGAGTGCCTCTGCACAGTGCTGGCTTTACTGACTATTTCGAGGCATACTAGCGTCAAGTCCCGGGTTCGGCAGGGGCAGGGGAGTTGGCGCTATGCCTATGCTGGAGCAGAAGAGCCGCACAGAGCCGGGTGATTCCCTGCCACATGCGGCTTTCGAACAGCAGCAGCGCCGCCGGATGCTCATCGCCCTGATTCTTCTGGTGCTCGCACTGGTCGCGGTTGTAATTAAGGACCACCAGTTCTGGTTCCCGGCCAGTCCAAGTGCTGAATCCGAAACTCCAGACCAGGACGCGGCCCGACTCCCCGCAACCAGTCCTGCCAAGGCTGTCGCGCCAAGCGCATCACCGAAAATTGCTATACCGTCGCCGGCTCACGCACGGCCAAAATCAAAGCGATCAACGCCGACTGCGCATTCGACCAGCACGCCAGATCCGCCGTTCATTGTAGCGACGAATCGCGCCGTACTGCCCCCTCTTGAGGTCGAGGTGGTTGCCGGGAATCAGCACCGGGCTGTTAGTCCCGGTGATAGTTCCGTCAAGCTGGAGATGCAACCCAGCGGAGAAACCGCTTCGGAGCAAACCGCTCCTTCGGTCCAGAGCCAAGGCAGCAATGCTCCCGCGACGACAAAGACCAGTGCGCAGGTCCAGCTTTCGCCAGGAAGCGCGCAAGTGATTTCTCGAGTGGACCCCAGCTATCCGCTGCTCGCGAAGCAAATGAAGGTTCAAGGCGCGGTCGTTTTGGAGGCTCTGATCAGCAAGAGCGGCAGCATTCAGGACATCCAGGTGCTCAGCGGGCCCGCGATTCTTTCGGAGGCTGCCCGCGAAGCGGTCAAGCAGTGGCACTTCAAACCTTACTACCAGAGCGGGCAACCGGTGGAAACCGAGGCGCGTGTCACTGTCAATTTCACTATTTCGACATACTGACCCAAATCACAGTCGGAACCATGTTTCTGTCAGCGTGAACTTCGAATCACGATCTCCAAAATAAAAAACGGGCGTCCGACTCTCGCGAGTCATTGGACGCCCGGGCAGCCCTCCCCCAGAACTGCTCACTTAGAAAAATAATGCTCCCTTTAATTTTTGTGAATGGCACGTCCGGGCTAGAAAGGCCCACGAATGTGCTATCGCACGATTAACATCTACGTTAGTGCATCTCGGAGTGGAAGCGCTCTCCGATGACTCATGGCCGGAATCAGTCGCCGTGCAGTCCCGCGACGTGTGATGTCGGGCCAACTTCCACCCGATTGCGTCCTCGAGCCTTGGCGGCGTAAAGTGCTTCGTCGGCGGCACGAAGCAGCCCCTCGCAACCGAGCGTTTCCGTTTCATCCTGCTCCACCGAAGCCAGCCCCAGGCTCAGAGTGACTGCAACCGGACCCGCGCTGGTTTCGACTGGTTGACTAGCGATACTTTGGCGCAGCCGTTCGGCGCCGACGATCAAATTGGCGAGGGTACAACCGGGGAAGACTATCAAGAATTCTTCTCCCCCATATCGGCCCACCACATCGTAGGGACGAACGTCGGCAGCCAGCCGCCGCGTCACCTCTTGCAGCACAGCATCGCCGACCAGGTGCCCATGCGTGTCATTGATTTTCTTGAAGTAATCGATGTCGGCCATGACTACACCCAAAGGATCTCCTGTGCGTTGTCGACGAGATACTTCTCGTCTGAGTAAATCGAATATGGCGCCGCGATTCCAAAGTCCGGTCAAGGTATCGTGGGCAGCTGCATATTGCAAATCATTTTGAGCGCAGATCAAGGCTGCTTGCAGGTCGAGAATTCTTCTGCCGGCTCGAACCCGGGCGCGCAGTTCGTCCACGTCAAATGGCTTGGTCAAATAATCATCAGCTCCTGCCTCCAGGCCCGCGATCACATCTTGTTTGTCGTCCTTGGCCGTGAGCAGTAGAACGTAGCGATACGGACCCTTCTTGCGGCTACGGATTTTGCTACAGAGCTCGATCCCGTCCATCCCCGGCATCATCCAATCGAGGATTGCCAGTTGGGGGGCATCCTCTTGTTGCAGGATTTCCCATGCCGCCAGTCCGTTTTCCACAGCCGTCACGCCGTAGTCCCACTTCTTAAACCAGTTCTCGAGAATCCGGCGGAAGATGGGATCGTCTTCTGCGATGAGCGCAGTGTTGACTGCAGAAGTTTTCGCCTCAATGCCCGGTTTGGAATCCAAGACCGCTCCAGTGACTTCAGCTGGAATCTTATTCATGATGTGCCCCTTCTAACTCTTTGAGATCGAGTTGGAGAGCTGTCGCCTCGCGCTCCAGCACGCCGAGCGTTTCACCTGCCCTCGAAAGGTCGTTGCAGCGCCCCATCTCTTCGAGCTGGCGGGCAGCTTGCGACGTTGCGCCCGCGCCCAGATAGCTGGACTCGCCCTTAAGGCTGTGCGCCGCTCGCATGACCGCGTCCGCGTCTCCCGCCGCCACTGCCTGGTGGAGTTTCTGCAGCAATTTCGGAGACTCTTCCAAAAAGATCTGGCACAGTTCCCGCAACAGTTGCTCATCGCCTCCAATACGATCGAGGGCCTCTGTCTTGTCCCAGGACGCCTTCAGCGCCGCAGGTTTGCTGGGCACCATCGGCGCACGCACAGCGCTTGACAATGTCTGTTCAATGTCGCTGAAACGCACTGGCTTGGTCAGGTACCCGTCCATGCCGGCGTCCAAACAGCGTTCGCGGTCACCCTTCATCGCATGCGCGGTCATGGCGAAGATTGGCAGGTGGGCTGCTCCTTTCTCTTTCTCATTTTCTCGGATCGCCGCGGTTGCGGTCATGCCGTCCATCTCGGGCATTTGAACATCCATAAAAACGAGGTCGAATTTTTCTGCCGAAGCTAGCGCGAGCGCTTCTTTGCCGTTTTGTGCCAGCACCGCCGTGTGGCCCATCTTCTGCAAGACGCGAAGGATCACGGCCTGGTTGACCGCGTTATCCTCCGCCACCAAAATCCGAAGCTTGCGGGTTGATTCACGCAGGTTATGACGAGTGACCAGTGCGGGCGCCTTGTCGGTCTCCACCCGACGTTGGCTCAACGCCGCGCGGATCGCAGCCAGCAGGTCGTCTTTGAGCACCGGCTTGAGCAGATAGGCGGAGATACCAACCTCCCGGCATCGGTTGGCTTCGCCAGGCAGCCCTCCCGAAGTGAGCATCAGGACGGTGGCCTTAGCAACCTCAGCATTCGTCTTGATTCTTGTTTGCATCTTTTCCGCTAATTCGAACCCATCCATTCCGGGCATATGGCAGTCGATCAGGATGACCCGGAAGGGATCGAGTTCTTGCTCTGCCATTTCCACCGCGGCCAACGCCAGCGCGCCGCCTTCCGTGGCATAAGGCCGCATTCCCCATCCGCGAGTCATGTCACAGAGGATGCGCCGATTCGTGTCGTTGTCGTCGACGACCAGCACTCGGAGACCTTGCAAGGCGTTTTCGAGAGCAGGGGATGCGGGCTGAAACTTTGCCGCGGAAATCACAAAGCGCGCGGTGAAGTGAAACGTGCTGCCTCGGCCTTCGCTGCTGTCGACCCACATCTTGCCCCCCATTAATTCAGCCAGGCGGACGGAGATCGCCAATCCCAAGCCGGTGCCGCCGTACTTGCGCGTAGTGCTGCTGTCGGCCTGAGAAAAGGCTTTGAAGAGCAGCCCCTGTTTTTCGGGAGGAATACCGATGCCGGTGTCCTTTACTTTGAAATGGAGTTCCACGCTTCCGGACTTTTGCGAGACTTTTTCAATCGTGACCAGAACTTCGCCCCGCTGCGTGAACTTAATCGCGTTGCCGACCAGGTTTACCAGAATCTGCCGCAGGCGGCCAGGATCGCCGAGCAGGTGCGAGGGCACTTCGGGATCGGCGTCGTAAGCGAGCTCCAGCTGTTTCTGGTGAGCGCGCAGAGCCAGCGTCTTCATAGTCTCGCCCACGCAATCGTAGAGATTGAATTCGATCATTTCCAAATCCAGCTTTCCCGATTCCACCTTGGAGAAATCCAAAATGTCGTTGATCACCGACAGCAGTGACTCGCCCGATGATTTCACTAATTGCAGGTAGTCCCGCTGTTCGGTGGTTAGTTCCGTATCCAAGGCCAATTCAGTCATGCCCATGATGCCGTTAATCGGAGTACGGATTTCGTGGCTCATGTTGGCGAGGAATTCACCTTTCGCGCGACTTGCCGCTTCGGCCGCATCCTTAGCCACTGTGAGGTCGGTGTTCATGGCCAGCAATTCGCTGGTGCGGCGAGCGACTTGCTCTTCAAGCGTCTCGCGATGGCGTTGTAGTTCCAGGTCGCGCGTCTCGATTTGCTCAAGCATGCCGTTGAACTCGGTGGTCAGAAGTCCGAATTCATCATGGTTCAGGACTTGGGCTCGGATCGAGTAGTCGCCTCGGCCCGAGATCGCTTTGGTGGTTTCGACCAATTGAAGGACAGGGCGCGAAATGGGTTTTTGGAAGCGAGAGGAGAGGACGAAAGCCAGCGAAAGCGTAACCAGCAGGGTCAAGACGAAAGCGAAGGCATATCCTCGCAATCGCGAGTGCAGTCTTTCGAGATCTGATTCAATGTACAACGTGCCGACGGTCTCGCCCGCGAGTACAATTTTGCGAAACTGAATCAGATGACCATTTCTGAATTGCGTGGCCGCCGCCTGCGCGGCTGGAGGTATGAAAGCTGAATCGTTCGGCTCCCGCGCATACCAGGCAAACGGTTTGCCGTCCGCGGTATAAATACAAGCCGCCGTTACGTCAGGTTCTGCCCGCAATGCCTGCAAGACATCGCGCGCCGATTCTGAATCCCGAAACGTCAGAGCTGCTGTACTGTTACCGGCCAGAACGTCGCCTAAGACAGCCAGGTTTTGGACCACCGCGTGCCTGAAGGTGACTAAGTCATAAATTGCCATGGGACAGGAAACCGCCAATGCGGTGAAGCCGCTGATCGCCAGGAACAGAGCGGTAAGCTTGTGGCGGATCGACAGGTCTCCAAAATGACGCATAGGAACCACTCCCAATACAGGCTTACTTGCTCACAACTTTCGCAACACTCAACAGCTTGGAGCTGATTTTCAGTCCAGCCTGCTCTACCGCCGTGCGGCTGACATCGAACTGCACCCGATCGTCCTGCAACACAAAATTGATCATTCCTCCCTGCTCGACAAAGCCTTTGGTGTCGCCGACGGTGAGAACACTGGCCCCGCGCAGGCCTTCGATGATCTGCTGTATGGGCATTTTCACTGATGAGGCGACGAAGAGGATGTGGCAGGTTCTGGCGTGCTCCAAATCGGCGACAGTCCCGACCTCGAGCTTGCGTCCGCTCACTGTCTTTTCGCGGGTGATATCGAGCAATACTTCACCGAAAGGATCGCGTCCCATGATGCAGATCTGAAATGGTGCCGACCCATCGTGAAAACTGCTCGCCGGCCATTCGACAAACTTCGCAAAGTTGTACAGAAATGCAGCTTTGATTTGATACTCGCCAGCGCTCGGGGATTGCGCGTATGCGATGCCGAGGAGCACGGTTAACAGGGCCATCATCCGCAGAACATGCCGTGGACCTGGTACGCCTGAAACCTTCGCCGCACTGAGATTCGCAATCCGCATGTCACTTTCGAGGATGGGTTGTCAGGTTTCGCACCCGCCTGCTCTCTAATACTCCCGGTCGCGTCATGTTTTTTCAGAACCGGCCTGTGATCTTGATCCGGAAGCTTCTTCCGTCCTGTTGAATGGCATCTTCCGGGTCCTCCGGGCGGCCGGGGTCGAAATATTTCTTGTCCAGAACGTTGAAGACGCTGGCGGCCAAATCCAGGTGTTTTCCGACGGTGTGCCCTAGCAGCGTGAGGTTGAAGACCTGATAACTGCTTAAGGAATCCTGCAACAGCGTGAGCCGTCTCCCCAGAAATTGCCCCTCGACTCCCGCAGACAACCGTTGGTCGATCAGGGGGACGATCAGGTTCAACTTCGCCATGGGGCCGGGGGAGTTGTTCAGGCTCGGATGCCCTACGCTGTCGCTATAGGCATCGACATAATCGAAGCTGGCCTTGCCCTGCAAGCCGTTGGTTGCGCGTCCGCTGAGCTCAACATCCATTCCTAAGGCTTGCGCATTTCCGGCATTTTGGTACTGGAAGTTCCCGTCACTGGGAACGGAGACCAGCGAAATTAAGTCGCTAATCCGGTTGCGATACACACCGCTGGAGAGCTGAAAGTATTGTCCCAGCCCTTGTTCCACCCTTGCCTCCAAACTCTGGATGTGTTCGGGCTGGAGTTTCAGATTGTCGTTGTAAAAAATCCCGAAGTCGGGAGAAATCTCATAAACGTCGGGAGCGCTAAAGGCGTTGCCATAGAGCAGCTTTGAGCCTGGTTTTCTCGGCAGCACGGAAGATCAGCGCTGCACGCGGGTTGGTGGTTCCACCAAACGTGGAATAGTGGTCGTAACGAACTCCGGCGTTGAGCGTCAGTCGGCTAGTGATGCCCCATTCGTCCTGAACGTAGAGAGCGGTTATCAGGGAACTGTTCGGCACTGGGGTAAACGCATTAGGAGGGTTCAGCAGATCACCCTGATCCTGCCGCAGGTTGTCTCGGACCTCTGATCCCAACGTCAGGTGGTTTCGTTCGAACAGATCGCGGCTTACCTTGATTTCTCCCGTCCACCAGTTTCCCCGGAAAGAGTAGGTGCTCAGTACTACCGGGTCGCCTGCCATCGTCGGCGCCTCTGGGACAGGCCCCTGCAAACGAGCCTGGTCATAGCTGGTGCGCGCGTCCAGTTGCCATTTCCCGATCGGGTGCTGGTAGTCCAGGCTGACGTACTGATGGCTATCGATGTTGAAGTCGCTGGGATCGTTGAAGACGGCCCCGAAATACGCCGTTGGAACCCCTTTATCGCGCGTGCTGAACAATCCCTGCAGGGTGAACCCGTGATAAGTCAGCGTAGCCAGAATGTGCTTATAAGATTCATAGTCGGTGTCGCTGGTGATGCCGTTGTTGTTCGCCGGATTGTCGAACTGAGGAAAAAACAAGGTCTGGCCCTGGCTGTTGTAAAAAGTGCCGGAGAGCAAGCACGCCCAGGTCGTGAAACTGATGGCCGTAAGTAGCTCTGCCCTCGTATAGTGCCAAAGCTGCCCGTCTGAAAAGAAAGTTCCCAATCCTTCACTTGTTTCGAGGTACGCGTGATCACATTGATGACCGCAAAAAAAGCGTTGGCGCCATAGAGCGAAGAACTGGGTCCGCGGACAATCTCCACTCGTTCGATCATGTCTACGTCCACCAGAAACTCGTTGCCCAGCATCGCCTGGCCGAGAACGTTATTGTTGATGCGATGGCCGTCGATCAATACCAGAATGCGGCTGTTCCAATCGCCCAATCGCCCAAAGCCGCGTACGCCCACGAAGGTGTAATCGCGATCGTAGGTGACGTAGAAGCCAGGCACGCTGCGCAAAATGTCGGCCAGGTTGCGATAGCCGTATTTTTGGATTTCGTCGGCAGTGACAACCGTGACCGAGGCCGGCGCCTCGCTGGCGCTTTGCATGTGCTTCGACGCGCTATAAACCTGGATGTTGCTTAACTCCTCCAGACTCACTTCACTCAAATCTTTCACGTCCTGCTGCGCACCCGCAGTTGCGGTTAACGCCAGGATCGCAAGCCATCGAAATAAAACCTGAGATCGGGCTCGGTGGTTTTCCGTGATCGGGCTCTTTGTCGAGCCTCTGTTAAGAAGAAACATTTGGCAACCAGTAGAACTGCTCTACTCAGAAAGACTCGGTCCCAGCAGCGTCTCGGCGTATACGCGGCTATGCCTGGTTCTTCGGCCAAATTCAACACTTCCTTTACTTTTGGGTGGCCGCATCCGGGCGCTGCTTGGTTCGAGCATCGGGTATCCGCGCATGGAGGGGCGTCCGAAGGTACAGGACCATTCGGGCGATTGAGACCGAAGTTACGAAACTACTGTCGTCATCAGCTCACGAGCAACGATCACTCTGAAGTGCCGACCCTTTCTTGCCGATGAGAACCTTAGCCGCGTCTTCCAAACTTCTTATGCCTGACTTTGAGGATCCGGAGATTCTCCGCGTCGTGTTGGACAGCCTGCAGACGGGTATCTGTGTGGCGGATCGAAACGGAACAATTCGGTTCTGGAACCAGGGCGCTGAAAGGCTGACTGGACACAAGCGGCACGAAGTAGTCGGGCACTCCTGGCGGGACAATGTTCTCGTCCACTGCGACGGTCAAGGCTGTGTCGCTTGTGGCGCAACTTGTCCACTCACTCGAACCATGCATCAGGGCAAGGCTCACGAAGCGAAGATGCAGTTGCGCCACAAAGAGGGACATCCGGTCCACGTGATGATGTGGGTTGCTCCCATCCGCGATGCGCGCGGTTCGATCATCGGGATGGCGCAGAGTTTTGACGAGCAAAGATTTGCCTCGGATCGAGACCGCAATCAGCACACCCTAGCCGCCCACGGTTGCGCGGATGAAACCACCGGCATCCCCAATCAGGAGTTCACCCGATTTCACTTGGGCGAAAATCTCGCGAGTTTCACGCGCTACCACCTTCCATTCGGTATCCTTGCCATTCAGGTAGACCGCTTGGAGCACTTTCGCTCCGCCTACGGCCGCCAGGCCGCCGCCGCCATTCTGCACGTCGTGGCACAAACTATGAAAAGCGCTTTTCGCCCCGCAGATTTCGTGGGACGTTGGGCGGACGACCAATTTCTCGTGATCCTGGTGAATTGTCGCGATCACGGCGTAGAGATGACCTGGGAACGCATTCGGAAGATGGTCACGTGTGCCGGGCTGCGTTGGTGGAGCGACGAGTTGTCAGTCACCACCTCCGTCGGATTCGCGACCGCTCAAGAGGGTGACTCGATCGACTCCCTATTGAAGCGGGCGCAAAGTTCCCTGCAGCGATCTTCTTTGAAAAACGTGGCAGCAGCAGCCGGCTCGCAAGGAAGCCCAGGAAGCTCGGAGGTCTGATCCCCTATGTTTGCAATTATTGGAATCATCATTGTCTTCGGGTCGGTAATCGGTGGTTACCTGATGGAGCATGGCAACCTCAAGGTCCTGGTTCAGCCCGCCGAACTCGTTGTCATTGGAGGCGCTGCGATCGGGACCGTGCTGATCGCAAACCCACTCCACATTCTCAAGCAAATCGTGGGCGGCGTGGTGGGCGTATTCGGAGGATCGAAATTTACCAAACAGCGTTACCTCGAATCGCTCAAAATGATTTATGAACTTCTAAACAAGGCACGTCGCGAAGGCCTGATGGCGTTAGAGGCTGACGTCGAAGACCCGGGCAAGAGTCCAATTTTCTCCAAATATCCCGTCTTCCTGAAAGATCATCACGTCCGTGACTACTTCTGCGACACCATGCGCATGGCAATCACCGGAGTCGAAGCCTTTGATCTGGATCAGCTTCTCGATCTTGACATGGAGGTTCACCATCACGGAGCCAGTCTGCCGGTCGCTTCTTTGAGCAGCATGGCCGATGCCTTGCCCGGCTTGGGAATTGTCGCTGCTGTGCTCGGCGTTGTGATCACCATGGGAGCGCTCGGCGGCCCGCCGGAAGAAATCGGCCACAAAGTCGCCGCCGCCCTGGTCGGCACGTTTCTGGGCATCCTGCTTTGCTATGGACTAGTGGGGCCCCTCGCTGCCAGCATGCAAAAGAACACCGAAGAGGAAGGCGCCTTCTTGTACGTCCTGCGCGTGGCAATGATTTCTTTCTTGAAAGGCACGGCTCCGATTATGGCCGTCGAGTTCGCACGCCGTGCGATTCCAGGCCACGTGCGCCCTTCATTCATAGACACCGAGAAGCATTGCAAAGGAGGCGGTGCAGCGCCCGCCGGAGACGCACCGCCAGCCGCAGACGCGCCGCCAGCCGTAGACGCAGCCGCCTCGGCATCTGCGTAGAAGAGACAAACTCTATGGCTGACGCACGTCCCATCATCATCATCAAGAAGAAAGGCGGACATGGCGGACATCACGGTGGGGCGTGGAAGGTGGCCTACGCCGACTTCGTGACCGCGATGATGGCGCTGTTCATCGTGCTCTGGCTGCTCAACACCAGCAAGCCCGTGAAAGAAGCCGTTGCCGGCTATTTCAAAGATCCCTCTGGAACCGCCAACAAGATGGGCTCCACCAAAGTTGGCACCGCCGAAGCCCTGGCCATTACGAAAGACGACATGCCGAAGTTGAAGGAGGAGTTGGAGAAGGCCATCAGCAAAATCCCGGACCTTGACAAAATCAAAAGCCAAATCGAAATGACGATAACCCCCGAAGGCTTGCGCATCGAACTTCTCGAAACCGAAACTGGTACGTTCTTCGAAGTTGGCAATTCGTCGCCGAGTGACAAGGGAAAAGAGCTGCTGTCGCTGCTGGCGGTGGAACTCGGCAAGCTCCCGAACCATCTCTCCATCGAAGGCCACACCGATTCCAAGCCCTATGCGGGCCGGCGCGAGTACGGGAATTGGGAGCTTTCCACGGACCGCGCCAACGCCGCCCGCCGGCTGATGCAGCACGATGATCTGCGAAGCGATCAGGTTTCGCAAGTCCGAGGCTACGCCGATCAGATGCTGCGCACCCCCGCTACGCCCCTCGACGCATCGAATCGACGCATTTCCGTAATTGTGCAGAATCTTGAACAAAAGCCGGAAGATCCGGAGAAAAATGACGGCAAGTCCGAGACCAGCGCACCGGCACCGAATGTTCCCAAGAAAGATTGATTTAGCCGAAGTCGGCGCTTCCCATCACTGCATTGCGGACGCTCATCCGCTACAATGAGCGGTTCGTGCTTTCCCCAATTCAAAAGGAAACAACTTCGTGATTATCGGCGTACCCAAGGAAAGTTATCCGGGAGAGCGGCGGGTTGCGCTCGTTCCTCTGGTAGTGCCCAATCTTCTCAAAGCAGGCCTTGAGGTCGTTATCGAAAGCGGCGCGGGTGTGGAGGCCGGCTATCCGGACGCGCTCTATGTGGAAAAAGGCGCGAAGATCCTGCCTGATCGTGCCGCCCTCTTCGCCAAGGCCGACATCGTCGTGCAAGTTCTCTGCTACGGCTCCAACGATGTAACCGGAAAAGCCGATCTTCCATTGATGCGTCGAGGTCAGATCCTGATTGGTTTCCTCCGCCCGCTGGGGTCCGACGAAGTCATCCAGCAGATTGCCCAAACCGGTGTCACCTCTTTCTCTGTGGAGTTGATGCCGCGTACCACGCGGGCTCAGAGCATGGACACGCTCTCCTCGATGGGCACAATCTGTGGCTACAAAGCGGTGCTGATTGCGGCCGACACGCTGCCCAGAATCTTTCCCATGATGACCACGGCAGCTGGAACCATCACTCCCGCTCGCGTTCTCTTGATTGGAGCCGGAGTCGCCGGACTGCAGTCCATCGCCACGGCCCGGAGGCTGGGTGCCGTGGTTTCTGCGTATGACCTTCGTCCAGCCTCGAAAGAGCAGGTGCAGAGTCTCGGAGGACGTTTCGTCGAGCTTCCCATCGAAGCCAAGGATGCGCAGGATGCTCGCGGATACGGCACTGCACAAGACGAAACCTTCTACGCGAAACAGCGCGAGCTACTGACCCGAGTCGTTGCCGAGAGTGATGTTGTGATTACGACCGCGGTCGTCCCCGGCAAAAAGGCGCCCGTGCTCGTGACCGCGGAGATGGTGAAAGGAATGGCGCCGGGCTCGGTCATTTTTGATCTCGCCAGCGAGCGGGGAGGGAACTGCGAACTCACGCAATCCGGCAAGACCATTGTCGCCCATGGAGTCACGATTATTGGGCGCATCAACATCGCGACCGAGGTTCCATATCACGCCAGCCAGATGTACGCGCGCAATGTCACGGCATTTCTGTTGCATCTGGTAAAGGACGGAAAGCTGCAGATTAATCTGGAAGACGAAATTACTCGCGAAACCCTGCTGACCCGGGACGGTGAAATAGTCAACCAACGTGTCCGAGAATTTTTCAAGCTGCCGGCGCTGGTCTCGCAAGGCGCATAACTCAGAACCGAGAACTAGGAACTGACGACTGAAAATACAAACTCCTCAATATGATCACCGGGAGGAAACATGAGTTCAGCCTTAATCAACGGATTGTTCGTTTTCATGCTGGCGGCTTTTATCGGATTTGAAGTAATCCGCCGAGTCTCGCCTCTGCTGCACACGCCGCTGATGTCGCTCACCAATGCCCTCGACGCCATCGCGGTGGTCGGCGCCATCGTACTGGTCGGCGAACACAAGAGCACACTTTCGTTCGTGTTCGGATTCCTGGCAGTGGTCGCCGCCACCAGCAACGTCGTCGGCGGGTTTCTGATCACCGATCGTATGCTCAAAATGTTCAAGTCCAGTCGTCCGACAAAACCATGAACACCGACCTGGCGGGAAATCAACAAATCATCGAAATCACTTATCTCATCGCCAGCGTTCTCTTTATTCTGTCGCTGAAATGGATGAGCTCTCCGGCCACGGCCCAGCGCGGCGTACGCGCCGGCGAAATCGGCATGGTCCTCGCCATCGCCGGTACCCTTTTGCACCACGGCATCGTGGATTACAAGTGGATCGCTATCGCGCTGGTGCTCGGCTCCGGAATCGGAATTCCCCTGGGCATGGTGCATATGACCGCGGTGCCGCAACGAACTGCGCTCAGCCATGCCTTCGGAGCATTCTGCGTCACGCTCGTGGGCACCGCGGAATTCTATCTGCGAACTCCCAATGTGCCGCGCTTCATGATGGCAGTCCTCTCGATGGAGGTAATCCTCGGCTCGCTCACCTTCACAGGCAGCTTGATGGCCGCTGGCAAACTCCAGGAAATCCTGCCGCAGCGCCCGTTAACATATAAAGGACAGAACTTCGTCAACCTGTCGCTGCTTGCCGCTTCGGTCGCAGTAGCCGCATATCTCGTAGTGCACCCTGAAGCGCATCAACTTTTTCCCGTGATGATTGTCGTTCCGCTTCTCTTCGGCGTTCTGATGATTGTTCCCATCGGCGGCGCCGATATGCCCACCGTCATCTCGCTGCTCAATTCCTACGCCGGTCTCTCCGCTGCTGCTATGGGATTCGTGGTCGACAGCAAGCTCCTTATTATTGCGGGCGCGCTCGACGGCTCTTCGGGTCTGATCCTCTCCATCATTATGTCGAAGGCGATGAACCGCTCCTTCACGAATGTTCTGTTCGGAGCTTTCGGCCAGGTGCAGCCTGCCGCCGTGGCTGGACAGGAAGAGAAAACGGTACGAAGTGCCACGGCGGAAGAAGCCGCCGGAATCCTGGCTGCTGCCAACAAAGTTGTGATTGTGCCCGGCTACGGTATGGCGGTCGCGCAGGCTCAGCATAAAGTCCGCGAACTTTACGATGCGCTGACCAAACGTGGCGTGGATGTTCGCTTCGCCATTCATCCTGTTGCCGGACGCATGCCAGGACACATGAATGTCCTGCTCGCCGAAGCCGATATTCCGTACGACCGCCTGATTGAAATGGATGACATCAACGGGGATTTTCCTCAGACCGATGTTGCCCTGGTGATCGGCGCGAACGACGTCACGAATCCCGCCGCGCGCACCGACACCGGCAGTCCCATCTTCGGTATGCCCATCCTCGATGTGGACAAAGCTCGCACAGTCATGGTGATCAAGCGCGGCATGAGCCCGGGCTTCGCCGGCATCGACAACCCGCTCTACTATCTCGACAAAACCCTTATGCTCTTCGGAGACGCCAAGGCGTTCGTGAACAGCATCGTCCACGAACTCACCGCGACCACGCATTAATGCAGGTGCGAGCGCGTCCCCGCTCATGCATTATGGAAGTGTAGCCAGCTACGTTTCTACCGCATTGATTTCGGAAAGCGAAACCTTCTGCCGTCCATTCGCGTCGAAGTTCGATGGCGCCAGCCAGCGCTCGAATGCCGACTTTCGTTGCGGCCATTCCGAGTCAAGCATCGAGAACCACGCCGTATCCCGATTGCGTCCCTTCACGATCATGTGCTGACGAAAGATTCCCTCGAATGTGAAACCCAGACGCAGAGCTGCGCTTCGTGAAGGCGCATTCAGAGCGTTGCACTTCCATTCATAACGCCGGTATCCCAGATCTTCGAAAACATGGCGAGCCATCAGATACATCGCCTCGGTCGCTCCAATCGTCCGTTGCAAACGTGGCGTATACAGGATGCTCCCAACTTCGATCACCCGATGCGTCGGTTCGATGCGCATGTACGCAGCGTATCCAACTGCATCGCCCGAAGGCTTGTCGACGATGGCAAAGAATAAAGGATCCTCCGAGCCCGCCTTCTGATTAAGGTGCAAGTCAAAGGCAGGGCGAGTCGCGAATGGTCCCTCGAACAGATAAAGCCACAAGCTTTCGCTCTCCTGCCCACACGCGCTTTTGAAAAGCGCGTCGGCGTGAGCGACGGGATCAAGTGGAACAATGCGAACCACGCGTCCGTCGAGTGTCGTACGCTGCGGACGCTTCGCCGGCGTTGCTTCGACTCGGGCATCGATGGGAACAGTTTTGATGTTATGCGTTGAAGTCATCACGAAGGCCTTTTCGGTGGTTCAGTTATTTTTCCACAGTTCGGAGTGCAACAAGATATCTTCTTCTAGACTCTCGCCCATTCGAATTAACGTTTTGACATAAGGATGACATCGCCGAGACAGCACGAGGTCTTAGTTGGAAGCTGCCTCTGCCACATCTGGTTGGGTCTGATCCTGAATCCCAAGCAGATGCGCAAGCACCTGACGGGCAATTAAAAAGCCAATCCTAAAGGGAACAAGACCCATCTATTCCATAAATCATATTTTTATCTACGGCGAACTGTAGTTATCGCTGTTCGATCAACCCTCGGCGAATGCACAAAGCCCTATTAATCAACCGCTTAAAGACTAGACAGAAGCTGGCAACACATGTGCATGTCTATAGCTGACATCATTGTGTTATTTCAAGTCCTGCAGTCGACAAGTCAACTACGGTTTAGTGGAGGAAGTATGACGTTTAAACGCTTTATGCTGTTTACCTTCGTGCTCGCAATGGCGGTTTGTTTGCTGTCGAGCACAGCCACCTTCGCCCAGTCGTCCACAACCGGTGAGGTTAGCGGCACCGTGACCGACCCCTCTGGCGCAGTTTTGCCCAACGTCACCGTCACTCTGAAGAGTACCGACAAAGGGAATACGCAGACCGGGACGACCAACGCCCAGGGCGCATATCGGTTCGCGCTCTTATCCCCCGGAAACTATACGGTCTCCGCTGAGGCGCCGGGCTTCAAAACGACCTCAGTCTCGCAGTCCGTATCGGTGGGCGCAGTCGCCATCACTCCTCTGAAGATGGAACTCGGAACCACCGGGACCACGGTCGAAGTCAGCGGCGAAGCTCCACTGCTGCAGGCCGACAGTTCCGAAATCTCGACCACGATGAATACGCTCGCGGTTCAGAGCTTGCCCAACCCAGGCAACGATCTTAGCTTCATCGCCCAGACCGCTCCCGGTTCGGTCATGAACACCCAGGGTGGCTACGGAAACTTCTCGAGCTATGGCATTTCGGCAACCTCGAATCTGTTCACCATGAACGGCATGTATGACAACGATCCGTTCCTGAACCTGAACAACTCGGGCGCGACCAACCTGCTGCTCGGCAACAATGAGGTCCAGGAAGCCTCGGTAACCAGCAACGGATACTCCGGTGAGTTCGGCGGCTTCGCGGGCGCCACCGTGAACTACGTCACCAAGTCAGGTGGCAACCAGTTCCATGGAAACGCAGCTTACTGGTGGGATGGCCGGGCGATGAACGCCAACGACTGGTTCCACAACAACACCACGCCTGTTACTCCAAGGACCTTTGTCAACGCCAATCAGTGGGCAGCGTCCTTCGGCGGACCGATTAAGAAGGACAGGGCTTTCTTCTTCTTCAACTATGAAGGCCTGCGCGTCCTGGTTCCGGTGGCCCAGACGGTTACCTATCCCAGCCCGGCATTCCAAGCCGCCACGCTGGCTAACCTGGCCACCATCGGGCAATCTGCTCAAATTCCGTACTACCAGAACATGTTCAATATCTGGAACTCGGCCCCTGGTGCGAGCACCCGTGGCACCCCGGTTCCTTTCGGGCCCGCGAATGGCGGATGCGGTGATCTTACAGGTACCGGCGGATTCGGCACCACCATTGCCTGCGCCAATAGCTTCCAGTCGGCAGTCAGTGCGCTGACACATGAGTTCCTGCTAGCTGGCCGATTTGACTTCAACATCACCAATAATGACAAGTTCTTCATTCGCCTTCAAGAAGACAAAGGTCTCCAGGCGACTTACATCGACCCGCTTACTCCGCTGTTTAACTCCACCAGCAACCAGCCTGAATACCAGACCCAGGCCCAATGGAACCACAGTTTTGGCACCAAGGCGGTGAACAATCTGGTAGCGTCCGCGACTTACTACAGCGCGATTTTCAACACCACGGATCGCTCAGGGTCGCTCGCCGCGTATCCCACAACCTTGTTCATGAATGATTCATCCTTCAACAACAGTGCCCAAGGGACCGCTCTAGGCGGCATAAATTTCGCCTTCCCACAGGGTCGCAACGTCACTCAGTACCAGTTCGTCGATGACTTCTCCTATAGCCTAAACAGCAAACACACTCTGAAGTTAGGGGAGAACTTCCACCGCTACCTGGTCGGAGACCACGATTTCGGGAACCGAGCGATCGGGCTGCTAATCCCCTTGGATATTACCTCCTTCTACACCGGAGGCACGGGAGCCGGGACGGGTACCGTGCTGCAACAGAATTTCGCGACCCAGGCGGCAGTTCCCGTCAATATTTACGGGATCGGTTGGTACATACAGGATGAATGGCGCGCAACGCCATCGCTGAAACTGACCTTGACGATGCGTTTCGACCACCCCTCAAATCCAACCTGCCAAATCAATTGCTTTGCCCGCTTGGCAACAGACTTCGCGGATCTGAACCACGACCCCACCATCCCCTACAACCAGGCGATTGTGACCGGTCAGCATGCGGCCGCGACTTCCTTTACACCAGTCCTGTACCAGCCGCGCGTAGGCTTTGCCTGGACTCCCTTCGGTTTGAAGAATACGGTTCTCCGCGGCGGCTTCGGGCTGTTCGCCGATACCTTCCCCGGCCAGGTTGCTGACAACCTCGCTACCAACCCACCGGGCTATAACAGCTTCTCAGTTCTTGGAGGCAACGCATTCGGTAACACGAATGGAGCTCTGGCGGGGGGTGGCACGGGCGTGAATGCAAATGTACCCGGCAGTATCTTCACCCAGGCAGCCCAAACCAACGCAGCCTTCACGCAGATTTTCGCGAACGGCGGCACAGTGGCTGACCTCAACGCCGGCGGTTTCTCCCTGCCAAACGTGAATAGCGCCAATGCCATCAAGGTGCCGATGTACGAAGAGTGGAACTTTATGATCCAGCAAGGGATCAGCACCAACACGTCCCTCTCCCTCAACTACGTAGGCAACCATGGCTACCATGAAACCGTGCAGAACGAAGCGGTCAACGGCTACTGCCCGGCATCATCGTGCCCGACGGGTTTCGTTGGCCTTCCGTCCACACCGATTGATTCACGGTTCAATGACGTGAATCAGATCCAGTCCATCGCAGTTTCCAACTACAATGGGTTGTCGGCCGCGGTAACTCATAATTTCAGGGCTGGCTTGCAGTTGCAGGGCAGCTTTAGCTGGAGCCACGCGCTGGACGAAATCTCCAACGGCGGCTTCAACCCCTTTAACGCAGCCACCAACACCAGCATCTACAATCCGAACGAACCCAACAACATCCGCTCGATGTATGGCAACGCGGACTACGACACCCGAAAGTACTTCAGCCTGAGCTACGTATATCAGGTGCCGTACAAATTCGGGCCGAAACCGCTGACCGAAGGCTGGCAACTCTCGGGTACCGTCTTTGCCCGGAGCGGCTTGCCGTTTACTGTGAGTGACAGCGGAAGCGCGAGTGTTTTGAGCGGAAGCGGTTATGGAGGCAACCAGACACTGATCGCCGGCTGGAACGGTGCTGCTCAGGGAGGCTGCGGTTCCGGAGCCGCCTCGGCCACCGCTGGCGGTGCGAAACAGCCATGCTTGGCCGCAGCTGACTTTTCACCCATCATCGCTGCGTCTAGCGCCACCACTAACGCTCCGATATTTAGCTTCGGCGATCAGCGCCGTAACCAGTTCTTTGGCCCGGGATACTTCGACACCGACTTCACCGTGATGAAGTACACCGGCATCCCTCACTGGGAAGGTGCAAAGCTTGGTCTCGGTGTGCAGTTCTTTAACATCCTCAACCACCCCAATTTCGACCAGCCGATCCGCGATATTGCGAACTCGGCGGGCCAGTTTGGCCAGATCGTGAAAATGGTCAACACCCCAACCAGCATTCTGGGATCATTCCTCGGTGGCGACGCTGCCCCGCGCTTGATTCAGCTGACGGCGAAGTTTAACTTCTAAGCCGATCGTGATTTACCTAGGCGGCCTCAAAAGAGGCCGCCTTTTTTATGCTCGACAACTGTCTTTTGTTGGATTCTTGCTTCGATTACAATGTCCGCATCTGGAGGATTCCCATGAAAACAGCAACCATCCGCCTGTTCATCCTGTTTTGTACCGTAGCGCTCTCCCTGGCCGCTTTCGCCGATGATCAGGACAAGGCAACCAAAGAGATCAAGAAAATTACTTCCATCTCGGTGGATTCGAACATGCGTGCGATCGTCAACCGAACCATGGCGGACATGCTGAAGGCCAAGCGCCTCGACCTGGTGAAAGAACGCCAGGATATGAACCTGAATTACGGAGACTTGTTCCTGGCGCAACAATTGGCCGCCAGCGGAGTCAAGATGGATGACATCGCGGCCCAGCTTAAATCAGGCAAGACCATGCTGGACATCGCCAACGCCAACCACGCCAATTGGAAGGAAATCAATTCCGACGCCAAGAAACTGAACAAGAAGATCGACGACAACATCGAGAAGTCTTTTACGGATGCTAAGAAACAAGCGGCACTCAACATGGCCGACGACTACGACGCCAAAGCCGACAAAGTTCCCGCCGACTCGAACATTTCCAAGGATGAGTACGCCGAGGCGCAGGCCCGCTACACACACCTGCACGAGGCTTCCGGTGCGGCCTTGCCCACTGGAGATGCAAACGGAATCAATCAGGGACCGGGCGTGCCCCCTGCCGTTGCCAGCGGCGGCAAACACTAGGAAGTTCTGGAATTCGTCCCTCGGGGTTAGAATCTATTCAACAGGAGGACTCCATGAGAACAGTCACCGTCCGTTCCTGCTTCTTCCTCTGCGCCATCGCGTTGGCTCTGGCGGTCACAGCCTTTGCGGATGATCAGGAAAAAGCTACTACAGAAATAAAGAGAATCACGTCGATTTCCGTCGACGCTAATATGCGAAGCATCGTGAATCGCACCATGGCCGACATGCTGAAGGTCAGCCGGCTTGATCTGGTGAAACAGCGGCAGGAGATGAATCTGAACTATGGCGCCCTGTTCCTCGTGCGTCAGCTGACCGCCGGCGGCGCCAAAATGGAAGACATTGCCGCACAGCTTAAGGCCGGGCAGAAGATCTCCGACATCGCTAATGCCAGCCACGCGAATTGGAAGCAAATCAACTCCGAGGCCAAAAAGCTCAATAAGAAGATTGATGAGAACATCGAGAAGTACTTTACCGATACCAAGAAGCAGACCGCGCTCAATCAAGCCGACTACGACGCCAAAGCGGACAAGGTGCCTGCTGACTCAGACATAAGCAAGGACGAGTACGCTGACGCACAGAACCGCTACCAGCACCTCCACGATCAGGCAAATGCACAATTGCCAACTGGAGACGCAAACCTGAGAAATTCGGGGGCGGGATCGGGCGCTCCGGGTGCCGTTTGTTGCGCTACCACGGCGACGATGGGCGCGAAATAGTAGTAACACGAACTCGCAGAACCTTGTTCTTCGGGAGATCCCGACGAATCGACAGTACCGGCGACGGGGCCTTGGCAGCGAACCGAGGCTAGATTAACCCGTCGCCTTTTTTCTTTTTGTGATTGCTGTTCGGGTGTAACATCTTCCCAGTGTTTTGTCCTGCCTTTATTCGGGCATTGGGAGGACAGCATGATCCGCCACGGTTCTCGACCCGCTCTGCTCGTGCTTTTCCTCTGTCTCACGCTTTCGTGGTCCGCAGCTCAACACCAGGCCGGAAATGTCCACGTATACGTGACCTATCCCGACGACCGTGCGGTCACTGCACAAGTGAAGGTCGGGCTCATCAGTGGAACGAGCGGGGCTCAGGTCGAAGAGCTCTTTACCAATGATCGTGGCGAGGCAACCTTCCTGAACGTGGCCCTTGGGAACTATCACGTGTCGGTCAGCGGGCAGGGCATTCAAGCTACCCAAAGCGATTCCTTCGAGGTTGACGAGCGCAAGAGTACCCAGTCCGTCTTGGTCAGAGTGCAGCCGGATGCGGGGAACGCCGCGGCGACTCACTCCGGTGGTACCGTTTCAGCCAGCGATCTTAAGCTGCCCAAAAAGGCCAGCAAAGAGTTCGACAAAGCCACCAAGCTGATCGCAAAACAGGACTGGCAAGCCGCGATCGACCAACTCAACAAAGCCTTGGCTCTTTATCCAGACTATGCGGAAGCCTACAACAATCTAGGCGTGGTTTACGCCCATCTGGGGGATCCCAACAAAGAACGGGAGGCTCTGCAGAAAGCTATTGCCGCCAACGACCACTTTGCCCCGGCTCTGGTAAACCTGGCCCGCCTGGAGATGAAAGAACAAAACTACGCTGCCGCCGAAGCTCACTTGACCCAGGCCACGTCGGCTGATCCAACTGACGCGCGCGCCTTAGTCCTGCTGGCCCAATCGCAACTCCTGGACCGCCACTACGAAGATGCCATTGCCAGCGCCGGCAAGGTCCATGCCCTGTCCCACGGCCAGTACGCCGTGGTTCACTACATGGCGGCGCGCGCCTGCGAAAGGCTGAACCGGTTTCCAGACGCAATGAACGAATTTAACCTTTTCCTGGCCGAGGAACCAACTGGAGACCGCGCCAACGCAGCCCGCCAGGAAATGGCCACCATTCAAAAGCAATTGGCGCCGTGAACTGAACTTCGCAGCTAAATAAAAACGCCATCCGGCCAGCGGATGGCGTTCGAACCTCACGATCCCGCTGGTTAATCCCCGGCGGCCGCGTGGACCTTGGCTGCGGAACTCTCCGTCCCAATGCGCATCCCGTAGAACGAGCGATACACGAAGAAGAACGAAATCAGGAAAAACACAACCGCCAGAACACTGGTCAACCCGGGATTGCTTTCCGTCAGCTTCACCGCCAACTCCACCGCCAGCAATCCGAATAGCGTTGTGAACTTGATCACCGGATTCAAAGCCACCGAAGAAGTATCCTTAAACGGATCCCCGACCGTGTCGCCAACCACGGTGGCATCGTGAAGCGGCGTACCCTTCTGTTTATATTCGACCTCGACAATCTTTTTGGCATTGTCCCAGGCTGCGCCCGCATTCGCCATGAAGATCGCTTGATACAGGCCAAATATCGCGATCGAGATCAGGTATCCGATAAACAAGAATGGCTCGATGAAAGCGAAGCACAGCGTAGCGAAGAACACCGCAATGAAGATGTTAAGCATCCCTTTTTGCGCGTACTTGGTACAGATCTCCACTACCTTCTTGCTATCCGCCACCGAAGCCTTCGTGGCCCCTTCCAGCTTGATGTTCGCCTTGATGAACTCTACCGCCCGATAAGCCCCAGTGCTCACCGCCTGCGTGGACGCGCCGGTAAACCAGTAAATAATCGCGCCACCGCTGATCAGTCCAAGCAGAAACGGCGCGTGCAGCAAGGACAATTTCTCCACATTCTGCGTCAACCCATTGGTCAGCGCCATGATGATGGAGAAAGTCATCGTCGTCGCTCCCACCACCGCCGTCCCGATCAACACCGGCTTCGCCGTCGCCTTGAACGTGTTGCCCGCCCCGTCATTTTCTTCCAATAGGTGCTTGGCGCGCTCAAAGTTCACATTGAAGTTGTAATCCTTCTTCAACTCACCAGCGATGTTGGGTACCTGCTCGATCAGCGAAAGTTCATACACCGATTGCGCATTATCGGTCACCGGACCATACGAATCCACCGCAATCGTCACCGGCCCCATCCCCAGGAACCCGAAAGCGACTAACCCGAAAGCAAACACCGGCGCCGCAATCATGGTCGCCGCCGCCGCCAACCCCATCGTGCTCATGTAGTAGCCAACCCACATCAGGAACACCATCGACAATCCCAAGTAGTATCCCGAGAAGTTTCCGGCCACAAAGCCAGCTAGAATCCCCAAGGATGCCCCACCCTCTTCTGCCGAAGCTACAACTTCGCGCACGTGCCGCGACTCAGTCGAGGTGAACACTTTCACCAGCTCGGGGATGAGCGCCCCAGCTAGCGTCCCGCAGGAAATAATCGTAGCCAGTTTCCACCACTGCGAAGTATCGCCGCCAATTTCCGGAACGATGACCGCTGAAACGATGTAGGTAAGCACGATCGAAACAATCGACGTCATCCACACCAGCCAGGTCAGCGGCGTCTCGAAGTTCATCACATCCGCATCAGCAAAGCGTGCCCTCGCCACCGCGCTGTTGATGAAGTACGCCCCAGCGCTGGACACCAGCATCATGATGCGCATTACGAAAATCCAAACCAGCAACTGCACCTGCACCGTTGGATTTTTGACCCCCAACAAAATAAACGTGATCAAAGCCACGCCCGTCACGCCGTAGGTCTCAAACCCATCCGCCGAAGGTCCAACCGAGTCGCCCGCGTTATCCCCAGTACAATCCGCGATCACGCCGGGGTTCCGCGCATCATCCTCTTTGATCTTAAAAACAATCTTCATCAGATCGGACCCAATATCCGCGATCTTGGTGAAAATCCCGCCCGCAATTCTCAGCGCCGCCGCTCCCAGCGATTCTCCGATGGCGAATCCGATGAAGCACGGCCCCGCATAGTCTCCCGGGACAAACAGCAATATGAAAAGCATCATCAGCAGTTCTACGCTGATCAGCATCATTCCAATACTCATGCCGGCCTGCAGCGGAATCGAGTAAATCGGATATGGTTTCCCTCGTAATCCAGCAAACGCCGTCCGCGAATTGGCGAACGTATTGACTCGAATCCCGAACCACGCCACTCCGAAGCTGCCCGCCATGCCAATCAGGCTAAACGCCAGAATAATCGGCAGTGTAGTCATCACCGGCTTGTCCGGCACTGGCGCCAGCACGCCAAAGTAAAGAATGATCACCACGGCAATGAACACCCAAAGCAGCAGCAAAAACTTTCCTTGCGTGACCAGATAGGTCTTGCAGGTCTCGTAAATCAGTTCGGAAACCTCCAGCATCGCCCGGTGCACCGGCAGATTCTTGAGCCGCATATAAATCGCCAGTCCGAATCCCAGGCCCGCAATGCAGAACAGAATCCCGACCATCAGCAATCGGTGTCCGTCGATGCCAAGGAAAGAAACCGAAGAAAGGTCGGGCAATTTCAAGCCAGCCTCGCCGCCCGCTTCCAGAGCAGGCTGGGCCAACGCGGCCGACGCGCCCAGAGTCACTAATGCCAGTACAGCAACCGTCCGCCCTCGGGTGAAACGGCATCCTCGGGACACAAGATTAGCGAGCCAGGTGCGCATAGCAAATCCTCCACTCATGAAGATCTATATAAGGATGACCACGGGTTCAGGTTACCTCGACCCGGCGCATCGTTCTCTTGGCGTCCTTAAAATGCACAGCGCTAAGAGCTTATGGCCGGAGTTCCGAACACGCTTCCACTGCAAGACTAGAACAGGGATGCTGAGCTTGGCCGCGTCGGAGTTGTCGTGCTACGGGCAGAGGACTGCGACCTCCCAAAGCCCATGACACAGGACCAAGTTTTATAACATGTTAGCCAAAGCAGGTCAAACAGAGAATGCCGGGTCTTGTCCCGAGCTAGCGGTGCACTTACTTTCCTTCGCACGTGGTTTCGCGGTTGCGCTTCCCTATCCGCGCCCAGCTCGCAGTCCGGAAAATGATTTTGCCAAAGCTCGTTCTTCTCTACCCTCAACTCCTATACTACGGGCTCCAGTCCCCTGGGTTTGCCATGAATTGCCCTCACTAGGAAGTTGTAATTGAGCAGACTGTCCTCCAGCTTTGCGCAACTTTACAAAGATTTGCTGAACGTTACACCAGCTTCGGTGCTCTGTGAAACCTCGGGTTGTGCATGAGCATCTCTATTACAGAGGGCGTTCAGTTTCTAAACTGACTGTCTTCATAATCCGAAGAAGGTTGAGCCTCCTTCTTCGACTTTCATAAGGAGATTTGCGAATGAAGTATCTAAGGTACCTCACATTTTTGTCGATTCTGTCCGTGCTGTCGCCAGTTGGTGTGTTCGCACGGGATAATAATCAGCATTCGGTCGACATTCCTGCCACGGTGCAAATCGGAGGCACGCAACTGAAACCTGGCAACTACAAGGTGAAATGGCAAGGAACCGGACCTGACATACAGGTGATCTTCCAGCGAAACGGGAAGACTGTGGCAACGGTTCCGGCAACGCTGAAGACCAACGATGGCGAAGTGACTCAGGACGGGATCGTGACTGACTCGACGAATAAGACGCTCACCGAGATCGACTTCCATCGTGACAAACAAGCATTAGTGTTTCAGCAGAGCGGTATGTGATCCTTTTTTCAAATCGCTGGGCAGCCCACTTTGAGCGCAGTTTTTAAGAGAAGTGGGCTGTTTGGTTTCCGCGCCCTTCGGCCCCGGTCGCATGTGCGATCCGTGGTTCGTGTTTCCGGGAGGTCGCCCAGTGCCAAAGTTTTTGCGATTTATCCGTAGCCTGCGACTGCCGAACTGCAGTATCTGCAATGAACGGGTCGAGCTGGAAACCGCAAAAACGGATGAGGATGGGAAAGCTGTTCACGAAGACTGCTACGTTCAAAGGATGATCAGGCTGAGGGAAATTACACCCCCGACCAAAGCGTCGTAATGCACGCAAGCCACAGCGCGCAACGCAAGCTTTGGATCCGCTTAGCTCATATACCACCCGCCGTTCACGGAGACAGTCTGTCCCGTCATGTAGTCATTCAGCGCCAGCATCACCGCGACCGATGCCACATCCTCGACTGAGCCAAAGTGCCCCATCGGAATAAGATTCGGGCTCGCGTTGGGGTTGCTGGTCACCATATCGGTTTCAATCAGCGCGGGAGCAATGGCATTGACGGTGATACCGTCTCGAACGAGAGAGGAAGCGCAGGAGTGCGTCAGCCCTATGATCCCCGCCTTGGACGCGGCGTAGTGCGCCCCCACTGCTCCGCCCGTTTGTGCAGCGACTGAAGACAAATTGATGATGCGTCCCCACTTTCTTTGTCGCATACCGCCAACCACCGCCTGCGTGACCAGGAACACCGACTTCAGATTGACGGTAAGCACTTCGTCCCACTCCGCCTCTGTAATCTCTTCCAACTTGCGCGGATAAGCGATAGCCGCGTTGTTGACGAGAATGTCGATGCCACCCAGGTGCGCCTCAATCTCCGCGACCATGCGCTTTACGTCGGCTGAGACTGACACGTCCGCCTGAATCGCGAGTGCTTTCCGCCCGGTCCGTGTGATTTCGCTGCAGACAGCGGCCGCCGCGTCAGCGTTCTGGCGGTAGTTCACACCAACATCCGCACCGGCCCGAGCCAAAGCGAGCGCGATTCCAGCCCCGATGCCGCGACTCGCACCAGTTACAAGAGCGATCCGGTTCTTTAGGTCCTGCACGCTAAATACGGTACCACTTCGGGGGCTTGTAGGGTGCTGGCTGATGCGGAGACAAATGGCGGCTCCTAAGAACAAACTGCAAACGAGCACAGCAACGAATTCAGCAATTTAGCCATCGTTTCAGAAAACAATCTCATCCGTAGCCCTGACTTTGACCACATGATCCCCGGCACCAAAATCATGAAGCACGAAGTTGTGGTGGGCGATGATATTCGCGGCCGTGAGGACTCCGTTGTCCCTCGTCAGATGGGCATCGCTTGCCAGGGTAACGTCGTAGCCGAGGCTCGTTGCACGTCGGCAAGTCGTGTCCACGCAGTACTCCGTCATTGCTCCCACGATGACGAGATGGGCAATCCCACTTTCTTCAAGTTCCTGTTGGAGCGTGGTTTCGAAGAACGAGTCCGATTCACGCTTTCTGATAACGCACTCGCCTTCGGCTGGCTGGAGCGTGGGGTGAATTTTCCAGCCCTCCGCATGGGTCTCCAGCGGATGCCCCGGTGCGCCGTCATGCTGAATGTAGATCACCGGAATTCGCGAGGCACGTGCTTTCGTAAGCAGGGTTTTGATTTTGGGCAGAACGCTGTCCCGAACAGCGGCGGGCATGAGCGCCACCAGGCCGACTTGCACGTCGACAACCAGCAAAGCTGTACGTAATTGGACTTGCGGATTTGCCATCGCCGATAATTGTAAATCGTGATCGCCCCAATCAGCCGTTCAGTGCCTCCGAGGAGGCAAAAGTGACCAAACCAGCCAAAACTTCATTTGCGATTCGTAACGCCATTCACGAGGATTGCACTGCGATTCTCGAATGTCTGCGGTCGGCGTTTGCTCCCTATCGCGAGAGCTACACGCCGGAAGGTTTCTTCGACACGATTTTGACTCCGGAAACTTTTCGCCATCGCCTGTCGGAGATGTCGGTCCTGGTTGCGACGGCCGCGGACGGCGAGGTCGTCGGCACCGTCGCGTACAAAGTTCTGCAGGGCCGTGAAGGACACCTTCGAGGCATGGCAGCCCGCCCCGAATGGCATGGATCAGGCCTGAGCAACCGTCTACTCGAAAGGGCGGAAGACGAACTCCGCAAGGCCGGATGCAAGACAATCACGCTCGACACTACCGAACCGCTGAATAGGGCGATTCGTTTTTACGAAAAAAACGGGTATCGAGCGACGGGGAAGGTTGGAAGCTTTTTTGGGATGTCGCTGTTTGAATACAGCAAATCCATCTGACGAGAATAGGCCGCACGCCGGGTCCTGCATTTCTCCTGAGACAAGCACGGGACGCGACCCGCAGAAAACGAGTGAGGCGTACCATTGGGCATGAGCAGACCGCATCCAGAATGTTTCGACCCCGACTCTCTTGACCACTGGCTAGGCGCCGATGTCCTCATGCGACGAGAGCCAGACGAGGGAGACGATGAAGAGGAGGACGAGGGCAATCGCAAAGAAGAAGATGACGATGATGATGGCGACGAAAACGAAGACGGCTATTCAGAGTGAGCGTGCCAGTGTTTATATAGTGCGCTCGGCGCAACCCACCGTGGAGCACGTTTAAGGCATGGACCTAGCCGCCAGAAGGATTGCCGGCGGTACTTGTGGAAGAGTTGCTGGATGAAATACCGTCCCTCTTTGAGAAAGATGATGTCGGATAGCGGAACCTGATCGGCGGAAGAGCTCCCCAATCCGCGTCAGAGAAGCACATGGGCGATAGTTCACTGGTTGAGATCGCGACACGTCCCAACAAAGAGCAAGCCTCGATGGCGGCCTATCGAGTTCTCTACGACGGCCAGTGCGAGATTTGTCAGGCTTGTGTTTCGTGGTTGCGTACTCTCGACCGTCAGAACAAGACGGTATGCCTGCCCATCAGCGCGGAGGCCTTGCCCACAGTGGACTCCCGCCTCAAGATGGATGAATGCCTGCAGCAACTTCACGTAGTCACTCCCGAGGGTGAAATCCATGTCGGGTGGGATGCTGTCACTTGCTTGGCTCGTTTGTTCCCGTCTACCTGGCTCATCGGCGCATTGGGACAGCGGTTCCCATTCCGAAATGCAGGGCGGCACGCCTATGGGTTCGTTGCCACGAACAGATATTCGCTTAGCAAATGTCGCGGGGGTGCGTGCCAGGCAGCAAGACCGGAGACGGTACGGCGGCAAGCAAAATTAGGGGCGTTCTGGTCCTGCTACACGCTGGGCTTCTTCATCCGGTTGCCGCTCGTCCTGTGGGCGGGCATCAAGGCTGGGGCGCAAAGGACGAGTATTTTCGCCCAGACCTACAACAAGCGGATTGATTTGCTGGACGGCAAACTGACGATTCTGTTTCTGAGCGGGATATTGCCCAACACGGTTCCGCTGCTGTTCGGGGAACTGTTTACGACGGTGCTCTACGATGGGGTTGCAATCGACCCCGGCTCGCCAAAGATGCGACGGTCGCTCGCCCGTCACCTTCGGCAGGCGAAACAGAAAATCACGAAAGTCATAGCCACGCATGCCCACGAGGAACATGTCGGCAACCTCAATTGGTTATCCAACCTCACTGGGGCCCCTGTCTACGTCTCGGAAATGACCGCCCGGTTCCTGATGCCATTCAAAAAGCTCCCATGGGTGCGCGCCACGATAATCGGCCAGCCTCCAAACTTGAAGCCGCCCTACGATCTTTTGGTCGACACCCTGGACACCGACTCCGGCTATTTGCAGGTGATCCCTACGCCCGGCCATTGCGATGACCACATCGTTCTCTACGACCCCAAGGAGAAGGTGCTGTTGGCGGGGGATGCCTTCATGGGAAGTTACTTTGCGACTCCCAATCCCGACGTGGATAGCCGAAAATGGCTGACCAGTCTCGAACGGCTAATGCAACTCGACATCGAGATTCTGGTCGAAGGACACGGGCACATTCACACCTTGCGAGCAGACATCCCCGATCTCCACGGCGTCGTGATCCGCGAAGACCCGAGGGTCGCAATATCGCAGAAGTTAGATTATTTGCGATGGCTACGGGAACAAATTGAGTCTGGGTTTCAAGAAAAGCTTCCGGTGCGCGTCATCGAAGCAAGCTGCTTTCCGTGGGGACGGCGAACCTCATGGGAGAGTTGCGCCACCGACGAATGCATTCGGCTCCTGAGCCTCGGCCACTTTTCCCGCACTGAACTGGTTCGCAGCTTCGTCCGGAAGGACGACGACCAGCTTCCCACGGTCTACGAAGTGCGCATGTCTGGAGGAGAGTGATGATCCGTTGTTCAGCCTGACTGCACCCTCGGACGACGGGATTCGACGTTTCATTTCGAGGCAAAAGGACTCAGGCTTCTCATATCCGGAGGTCGGGGCATCAGCTACCACCGCTCCACATGGATACAACGTAGACCGCAGTCGTGTCCGGCTTGGAAAAGGGGAAGGGACATGGCAGCGGGCAGTGGAGGCAACTCGGACATGGCAAATGTTCAACATGCCATGGCTGCGCCTCGATCGTACGAGTGCACCGATACAAGTCGGAACCGACGTAGCGGTTTCCGTACATCACTTCGGGTTCTATTCGCTAAATGCCTGTCGCATCGTCTACGTTGTCGATGAGGAAGACCCTGTGAAGCGCTTTGGCTTTGCTTACGGCACCCTGGCGGAACATGCCGAGAGCGGAGAAGAGCGATTCACCGTCGAATGGGATCGAGGCGATACAATCTGGTACGACATTCTTGCTTTCTCCCGTCCGCGAAACTTGTTGGCTAGACTGGGGTATCCGCTGTCGCGACTGCTTCAAAAAAGATTTGCCGAGGACTCAAAGGCAGCGATGCTCGAAGCTGTGAGCCGCTCGTAGCAGGTTCGCAAAAGAAGGTGTGCGTTATCATCCTTTCGTTGAGTCGCCGCCCATGACAACACGTCTCCGCATCGTGATCCCCGGTGGCAGCGGCCAGGTTGGCAACATCCTCGCCCGATTATTTCCACGATCAGGGACACGACGTCGTAATCCTCGCTCGCAAGGTGGCGCCAGCCCCGTGGCGCATCGTCTATTGGGATGGAGCAAGTCTGGGCGGCTGGACATCCGAACTGGAAAATGCGGATGTGCTCATTAATCTTGCCGGCAAAAGCGTGGATTGCCGATACACTCCGGCAAATCGCAGGGCAATCAAGGAATCCCGGATTCAGGCGACAAACTTGCTAGCTCAAGCGATTGCTCAGTCCGTACGCCCGCCCCGCCTGTGGATGAACTCAAGCACCGCGACGATCTATCGTCATTCCCTTGACCGCGCGATGGACGAGCAGACCGGAGAGATCGGCGGCAACGAACCGAATGCACCTGCCAAATGGCGTTTCAGCATCGATGTTGCCACTAGCTGGGAGAGTGCTTTCTTCGCCGCCGCGACCCCTAACACTCGCAAGATCGCACTTCGCAGCGCCATGATCATGAGTCCTGACCGGGGCGGCGTATTCGATACATTGCTTCGGCTTGTTCGGTTTGGGCTCGGAGGCACCATAGCCAGCGGGCAGCAATTTGTTTCTTGGGTTCACGACGGCGATTTCCTGCGTAGCATCGACTACCTGATTGCCCGAGATGAGATCGACGGCGTTGTCAATATCGCATCGCCGAATCCACTGCCGAACCGGGAATTCATGAAGGCTTTGCGACAAGCGTGGGGAACACGCGTCGGGCTGCCTGCCGCAAGCTGGATGCTGGAAATTGGCACGCTCTTCCTGCGCACCGAAACTGAGTTGGTGCTCAAGAGCCGCCGGGTTATTCCCGGCCGCCTTGCAGAAGCAGGTTTCCAATTTCAATTCCCCGAATGGCCCGCCGCTGCGCAAAATCTGGTTGACCGCTGGCGTGCTGTAAAAGCGCGAAGTCCCAAGTGACGACGACCTCCGTTGGGTTCGTCACACATCCAGTCCAATCGACCGCATCAACGCCAGCCCATTGCTCTTCGTGACGACTCCTGCTCTCAGCTTGTAATCGAAGCGCATTCTTCCGTTTTCAAAGTCCTCCTGAAAATGGACGTTATAGAGATGACCATGCAGTGAGCCGCCAATCTCAGCCAGCGCCAAATCATGCGTGCTGACCAATCCGATAGCCCTGCGCTTGAGCAACGCACGAACCATCCCTTCTGCACCGATGCGGCGATCATTCGAGTTTGTGCCCTGCAACAATTCATCCAGCAGGAACAGCAACGGCGGGTCCGCGCTTGCAAGATCAAAGAGCTTGCGGAGGCGGGTGATCTCCGCATAAAAGCGCGAGCTTCCCTCTTGCAGAGAATCGTTGACGCGGATGCTGGCACCTACATGCAGCGGCGTCAGCCGAAGACGTTGAGCCCGGACGGGTGCACCAGCCATCGCCAGCACGGCATTGATGCCGACTGTACGCAGCAATGTGCTCTTGCCCGACATGTTCGAGCCGCTTACCAAGAACACCTGCCTGCCATCAGTTAGCTGGACGTTGTTGCGAATGCAAGTTGCAGCCGGGATGAGCGGATGTCCGAGGTCCATCGCATCAAAGGCTGCGGCACCTTGGACAAACTCGGGAAATGGATCGTCGGGATGCTCATGGCTGTAGGTGCTGAAACATAGGAGTGCTTCGATCTCGCCAATCACGCCTAGCCACGATCGTACCGCGTGACCGTGAGCGTTCCTCCAGCGTTCTGCCGCAAACGCCACCTGCACCGAATACATGAGGGGAACATCTAGAATGCGCAGAATCAAATTGTCGCGTGAGTCGATCAAATCAACGATGGTTCGCAGATGGTCGATCGCGCGGGAACTCGTGAGTTGGTGTGACGAAAGCTCGGTTTGAAGAGACTGAAGGTGTAGCGCACGAAAATTATGCTGTTCGACTCGGGCCAGGACGCCGGAAAGCAAATCCAAGTCGCGAAACGCGTGTTCAAAGCCGTGCAGGACTTCGTCCAGCGGCTTGCGTAGGCGATAGTTCAGGATTGCTTCAATCAGGACGATCAAGATTAGTGGCGTGACGATTCCCGTCATCCCCCAGATCACAGCGCCCGCAACTGCCGAAACCCCAAGCATCACTGCGAACCATTGAAGCCATTCGGGCCTCATTTGGTTCGGCGCTTCCGCCCATTGCAGCAACGCTTCGGGATGTACTCCCACGCTGGCATCTTCCCCCAGTATCGCCAAATCTTCCCTGAGATCGAGTTGATCGCGCAGTTCGCGAACCGCAATATGCCGTTCTTCAATCTGGCCGACCGCCGAGGGCATTAGCAGCCATTTCGCGAGAGCCTCCTCGCCGATGCGCGTGCGTGCAGTTGAGAGAAGTTCGAACAAGCCGCCACGGCCAAATAAATCCAGATCCGCTGCATACACGTGATGGGGATCGCTGAAGCGTTCGCCCGTCTGTCCTGTACCCGCCCAACGGTCTTCGATTCGAGCCAGCCCATTGCGATAAAACGCCACTGCACGTTGGGCGAGGTCTCGGGCTCGCAAGATGTGCGAATGATAAGCCGCGATGCAGACGAACACGGCTATCGGCACAGCGAGCCACCATGGCGAAAGATCGTGCCTCCTGAGAGATTCCCAGGCCATCCCCGCGGCCACCACGGCCAGGACTAAACGGAGATTTCCAAGACGAATATGAATCTGCTCGCGATGAGCAACACGAGATTCGCGATCCTTGAGACGCTGCCTGTATTCTTCGATGGCCAGCACAGATTGAGAATACATCAGGTGCTTCGAGCGACGACTTCTGCGCACTGATGCTGATGTCTGCATTCAAAATGGCAAGTCTCTTTTAGATTCTGGGTGCGCTGATCTTCGCATGGGGTCATCTCGCTTCTGGCAATCCCGCTGGCTGATTCTGCTGGATAGCAGCTTCCAATCATCGGGCGCACCAAAGGAGATAACCTCGTTCCCGTGGCGAATCGGCCTATGATCCCTAAGAACACTCCGTAGGAGCTATGTACATGGGAACTAATCAAGTAGTGCTCTACTTCGACAAGCAAGAGGATGCTTTACTTTTTACTCTGGCTGCCAGTTCGGTAATGTCCGCAGAAGGATCGGTTCGCAGCAGTAAGGCAGCGGTGAGGGTTGCGGAGGAAGTCAGCAAAGCCAGTCGAATCAAGACTGAGGGTACGCTCAAAATCACGTGAAGGGCAGGCAAAACTAGATGATCCGTAAAGCTGCGCTGCAAATCGGAGTCCCAGCGTTACTCGCTTTCATTGCATGGAATGCGTATCTTGCCGTCAACCATCTTCAACGGGTGCGGACAACGGCGGCGCTCACACTGGAAAGTTCCGCAATCCAAGCAAAACTTTCGGGGGTTTTGAAAGACCTGACCGATATGGAAACAGGTCAGCGCGGATACTTGTTAACCGGGGACCCCGGTTATTTGCAGCCCTACACTGATGCGAAGGGCAGGATCGAAATGGATTTTGTCGATCTTCGAGCAGGCCTTTCGAATCGGACGCAGCGCGAACGATCACTGGAGTCGCAGTTGGAGTCCCTGGCCGAATCAAAACAGACTGAGATGGAGCATTCCATTAATTTGCGCCAACAAGGGTATCGCCTTCGTTCCTTCAAACTCGTCGAGACAAACGAAGGAAAGGACTGTATGGATGAGATTCGGCGGATCGCATCTTCGTTATCTTCAGCGGAGAGCAGCACGTTCGCGAGATTGGACGGAGAAACCACTGCCGCATTGAAGGCAGCATTTTCTGCAACCATTATTTCCAATTCTCTCCTGCTTTTGCTCGCAGTGTGTCTGTTTGGACTGATCCGATACCACACGAAAATCCTTGAGCAGGAAGTTGCCCAGAGCGGACACGAGCTCGGCGTGCGGGATTCGCAGTTAGAGAAACTCACTTCTGCCCTTTCCGGTCAAGCGCGTTCCAGCATCATCGCCATTAACACTAATTCCCGGTTGTTGCTGGAGCACTACGGAGATTTTCTTCCGCGACAGGGGCACGAATATGCTGAGCAGATGAACGAAGCAGCGGCACAAATGGAAGTGCTCCGACAAGATCTGGTTGGCAGCCCACCATCCAACGCTAATGAAAGGGCGGCTTAGCAATCATTATCGAGTGCCGCTGGCCTGACGCGCGAGTGCGCATCGCCTCATCGATTCCGATCAAATGGATGTAAAACCAAAAGACCCGGAGCAGGTTCTCTCCGGGTCGATTCCGTTGCATCAGACTCTCAATACCATCGTTCCATGGTCTGAGCGATAGGTTTCCCGGTCGGCGCATTGCTGTGCTCGTTGTGCACGTGCTTCAACATGGCTTGGGCGGCTTGCGTGCGAGCGCAACCCACGCTTTCATTGAATTCGTTGACGCTCACCGTGTGCGAACACTGCTTGCAGTTGAGGATCACGCCACGCCGATTTTTGGGAGCCCGGTGGATGGTGTACATTGAGGCAGCATAAACCGCTGCCTCTCCCGCGCAATGTGATCGTCATCACATTCCAGTTACCTTGGTTACATAGAAATGTCGACCAGTTTCTTGGAGGACTGCCTTATGGGCAACAGTCTTGGGCTGCTATTGAGGATTTGCAAACTCAGTCATCAACAAGCAGAAAGCATTAGGTGTTTCATCGCGCCGCCGTGGCTCCTATACTCTTGTTCTGGGTTATTACGCTTTTCACGGTCTGAATCAGGGCTGATGAATCGTTTTCCAGCGATTTCGCCGATTTCGTTACAAACGCTGCTGCGCCCTCGTTCAAGAGTTTGGTCTCATTGCCTTGACCAAGCCCGCTCAACACGATGACGGGGATGTGTTTTACGAGCACGTCGCCTTTGAGAGCGCGAAGAACATCGAGCCCCGACACTTTCGGCAACATCATATCAAGCAGGATAAGATCGGGAATGTCCTTGCAAGCGACCCGGAGACCCTCTTCGCCGTCCCCAGCTTGGATAACACTGTACCCAGCCTTGACGAGGGCTCGTTCATTTGCAATCCGCTGGTATCTACTATCTTCAATCAGAAGAATTTTCATTTTCTCTCGCTGGTTAGCCTTGTGCTGAATGTGCGCTTCTAACGGGCGTGTTACACCCGCCTATACAGGGGCGAAGCGGGTACGGGGTGGTAATGTACGGCCGCAGCATGCTCGTTCATTGCTTTTGCTGCCTGGGTGCGGCGACTTCCGTTTTCGATGCTGAACTGCAATATTGTGACGGAATGCTTGCAATGTGGGCACGTGAACGTAGTCACGGCATTGATCACTTTGATGGAGTAATGTCTCACAGCTCTAAGTCTAGTCCTTATTCCGCTGTGACTCCGAAACCAAAGTTACTAAAGGTTCGAATCTGCAAGTGATATTTTGCGGTGCCACCGAACATCGACGGGAACAGTCGATCACTGCTCGGTTTGAAAGTGCCCAGAAGCCTGTTTCTGGATAACTTCCAAGTCAGTGGTCAATTCGTCCGGGTCAATAGCGATCCTTCTCGACTACCGTTCCTCGGTGTTTCGGCGTAGGCTACGGTCGCACACGCGGCGCTGGTGAGCTTGGTACACTGGCGTTCCGTGGCGAGCTTTTTATGCTTTGAACTTCGGTTTGCCGTCAGACGTCGTGCGCGGCAGCGGATTCGGCTGCATAAGCGTGCCGGGGCGGGCTCAAACAGACTTAGTCTCAACGAAGGAGGTTTTCTGAATTCTCTTCGTGAAGTACGAGCATTGACTTCACTCCAAGGAGACACTCGCCGGTTGTGGGTGGTGACGGGCGTGGCCGGGCTTATGTTGCTGTTCGCCGTCCACCTGGCACTGATCTCGCGCGCCAACACCATCACCTGGGTGAACCCGACCATATCTATTCCGGATACATGTCGTGGCACGGCGACTTTGGCTTGAATCCCGAGCATCCGCCGCTGGTTAAATTCGTTGCCACTCTGCCTTTGCTTCCCATGCAGCTGAACGTTCCAGAGCTGCAAGATCGTCCTTACCGACTGCAGGCGGTTCTTGGTGGAAGGGATTTCATCTTTCACAACGACGCCGACAAGATGGTGTTTCGCGCGCAGATGGCGGCCTCAATCTTCACGCTGCTGTTGCTGTTGATTGCGTTTCTCGCGGCTCAAGAAATGTTCGGAACCCGCGCGGGCTTTCTTGCGCTCGGGCTTCTGGTGTTCGATCCAACCCTGGTGGCTCACGGAGCGCTGGTGACTACGGATGCGGCGCAAGCATGTTTCTTACTGGCGTCGATCTATGCGTTCTATCGCTATGTGCAATTACCGTCCGCGGGGCGGGTGATGATTACCGCGCTTGCCACCGGACTGGCGTTGGCGTCCAAGCACAGCGCTGTCCTCCTGTTCCCCATGCTCTTGATTCTCGCGGGAATCGAGATATTCCGGCGGCAGTCAGCGGATAGCGGATCGCAACTTTCTATGGGCGAGGGCGACATGGGTAAGCGCGCCGCTCGCCACGCTACGGCCTTAGTGATCATCGGCCTGATGTCAGTCGCAATTCTCTGGGCGGCCTATGGCTTCCGCTATGCGGCGCGCGGGAACGGGCTGAAGTTGAATCCGCCGATGGAGGCGCAACTTGCCAAAGTTCCGAGTCCTACGCAAGCCAAAGTGCTTCACGAATTCGCCCGGTTTCACTTGCTCCCCGAGTCTTATATCTACGGCTTTGCGCACGTATTGTTCAGCGCCGACGACTTCAACAGCTACCTCTTCGGCAAATCCTATCCGCATGCCGTCTGGTTCTACTTTCCAGTGGCGATGCTGGTCAAATCGAGCCTCACATTCCTGATCCTGCTGGCGATTAGCATTTGGGTGATCGCGAGCGGCCGGCTGCAAAAGAGGCGCGAAGTCCTGTTTCTGCTGATCCCGCCGCTCATTTATCTGGCTGCGTCGATGAAGGGCGGAATGAACATCGGCATTCGCCACATTCTGCCCGTCTACATCTTTCTTGCGATCTTGATCGCGGGCTCGGTCTCCGTACTGGTCAGCAACAGCCGCCCCTGGAGATATGCGGTCGTACTGCTGCTGGTCTTCCAGGCAATCTCGGTGACGCGCGCATTCCCCAACTGCATTGGCTATGCGAACGAAGCCTTCGGTGGCCCAAAGAACGTTTGGAGATATGTGAGCGATTCGAGTGCGGACTGGGCGCAGCAATTGCATGCCGTCAAGCGATACACCGACGAGCGCCACATTCAAAACTGCTGGTTCGTTTACTTCGGAACCGGTGTGATCGACTACAACTATTACAAGATCCCATGCAAGTTGCTTCCGACCATAGAATCAATCTGGCTGGGCACGCTCTCCGACGCTACTCCTGTGATCGATGGTCCCGTGTTCATCAGCGCAGTCAATCTCACGGGATTCGAATTCGGCCCGCCTCCACTCAATCCGTATGAGCAGTTCAAGACTTTGAAGGCTGCCGATGCAATCGACTCTAGTGTCTTTGTGTATGAAGGACGCTTCGAGATTCCACTTGCGGCAGCGTTGGCGCACGCACAGAAGGCAGGTGTCTTTCTCGCCGGCAATCGATTGCCAGAGGCACTACAGGAAGCACAACAAGCTGTAGCCCTCGCGCCCGACTCGGCCGAAGTGAATGCACAGATAGGCAACGTTCTGGATGCGCTTGGCAGGCGAGAAGAGGCTCGGCCTTACTACGCAACGGCACTGCGACTAGCTGTTACCAATCAGCCAGAGTTCCAGCGCTCGCTGGTCGCGCCGCTTGAGCAGCGCCTTGCGGCAGAAGATGACCGCGCACAAAAAGGGCACCCATGAACACATGCCGCCCATAGTTACGCCGTCTCGACCCTTTAACGTGGTCGCCGACGAGCCAACCAGAATCGCCGCTGCGCCGGGATGTGCTCCGCACGTTATAATTGCGCCCGCGTATGCCCCTCACTTCTGGCACGAAACTCGGTCCCTACGAAATTCAATCACCGCTTGGTGAGGGAGGCATGGGAGAGGTATACCGCGCCCGGGACACGCGTCTCGACCGTTCCGTCGCCATCAAGGTTCTGGCTTCTCATCTATCCTCTTCCCCCGAACTGAAGCAGCGCATGGAGCGCGAGGCCAAAGCGATTTCCGCGCTCAACCATCCGCACATTTGCCAGCTTTACGACGTCGGCTCTCAGGATGGCACTGAGTACCTCGTGATGGAACTGCTAGAGGGGGAAACTCTCTCGCAGAGACTGACGAGAGGACCGATGCCGATCAGCGAAGTCCTCCGCATCGGAATTGCCATAGCCGAAGCGCTCGAAGCAGCGCACCGGCAGGGGATTGTGCATCGCGATTTGAAACCCGGCAACGTCATGCTCACAAAAAGCGGCGCGAAGCTTATGGACTTCGGCCTGGCGAAGTCGACGGCTGCCGGCTTGGCTGGAGCAGTCACGGGTGCGCCACTGCTGTCGGCTGCGAAGACGATGAGCGGAGCAAGTCCGATGTCGCCGCTCACAACCGCCGGGGCCATCGTCGGCACGATCCAATACATGTCGCCGGAACAGATCGAAGGCAAGGAAGCGGATGGCCGATCGGACCTGTTTGCGCTGGGCGCTGTTCTTTACGAAATGGTGACTGGTGCAAGACCGTTTGCCGGCAAAAGCCAAATCAGCGTGGCCAGCGCGATTCTCGAGAAAGATCCGGAACCAATTTCTGCGTTACAGCCACTGACTCCGGCGGCGTTGGAGTACACCATCCATGCCTGCCTGGCGAAGAATCCTGAAGATCGCTTCCAGACGGCACATGATGTCAAGCTGCAACTAAAGTGGATTGCGCAAAATGCGACCCAGGATCGCAGGCCGAACGGAAACCAAGAAACAAAACGCGGAAGTCTTGGCTGGTTTACAGCAGGCGCACTCGCCGTCGTATTGATTGCATCCCTTGTCTGGTGGCGAAGCTCGATTCCCGCCGAGCAGATCACGTATTTTTCCGCGCCGCTTCCATTCTCCTCTCGCGATGTGGCTGTGGCTCCCAACGGCCACACGGTTGCGGTGGTTGGTTATCGTGAATCGGAACGAAAAAGCGTTCTTTGGATTTATGAAGTGGGCTCGCAGGCGGGCACCAGCTTACCCAACACCGAGGGCGCCAACTTTCCCTTCTGGTCGCCGGATGGTCGTTCCCTGGGATTCTTTGCCGATGGAAAGCTGAAGAAGCTGGAACTGGCGGGCGGACCTGTCCAGACGCTATGCGATGCGCCCACCGGGCGCGGTGGCGCATGGAATAAAGAAGGCACCATCCTATTTACCCCGAGCGGACTCTTGGGAACCGGAATTTTTCGAATTCCGGCTTCGGGTGGAACGCCAGTGCAGGTCAGCTTTCCCGATCGAACCCAGGGAGAAGACAGCCATCGCTGGCCCGTATTTTTGCCGGACCAAATCCACTATCTCTATTTGGCGATGAATCTTACTGGCCGAAGAGAGCTTTATTCAATCTATGTAGGCTCATTGAATTCGAAGGAGAAGCGGCTGATCGTCCGTACCAGGGCCAATGCTGCCTACGCCTCACCTGGATATCTGATCTTCGAACGCGATCAGACTCTTTTTGCGCAACGCTTTGACCCGAAGAAATTAGAGCTGAGTGGAGAGCCGACTCCTATTCTGAACGACGTTCAGTATTGGCCGCGCATCGCGAGAGCGGTCTTTTCCACTTCGAATACTGGGCTTCTAGTGGCGCAAAAAACCGGAGATAACGGCATCTCACAACCACTCTGGTTCGATCGCAAGGGTCAGCCGGTCGGAGTCGCGCTGAAGCCCGGCATTTACGGCAACATATCCTTGTCGCCGAACGGAAAACTGTTGGCCTCGGATACGACCGATCCAGCCAGCCAGAACACGGATGTATGGACTTACGATCTCGAGACGGAGAGCGCCAAGCGGCTGACATTCGATCCATCCATCGACTCGATGCCGGTATGGAGTCCGGATAGCCGTCGGCTGGCTTTTGCCTCGAATCGCGAAGCTAAGTTTGATTTGTATCTGAAAGACGCCAACGGGGCGCAAGAAGAAAAAATAGTCGCGCAAGACGGCCCCGACCGGTTCCCGACCGACTGGTCTCCCGACGGCAAATCTGTGATCTATGAGCGAGGGTCGGATCTGTGGGTTTTGAGTTTGCCAGATCTCAAGATGACTCTGTTCTTAAAAGCATCCTCGACGCTGAAGAATGCGCGTTTTTCACCGGATGGGCGTTGGGTGGCATATGCGTCAAATGAAAGCGGCCGATGGGAAATTTACGTGACTTCTTTTCCTGATGCGCATGGCAAGTGGCAGATCTCGAACGGAGGTGGAGATCAACCCAAGTGGCGAAGCGATGGGAAAGAACTCTTCTACATAACTCCAGACGGAAAGATCATGGCCGCGCCGGTAACCGTAGGCGCCAACTTCGATGCCGGAACCCCCGCCCTGCTGTTTCAGGCCAACCCACGGGAGATGGTTGCAACCTCCGAGCAGGTCACTTACGACGTCAGCAAAGACGGGCATAGATTTCTGATGAACACCCAGCTGAAGACAGGAACAAGCCCAATGTCAGTCGTGCTGAATTGGACGCCGAAGCTGACCCGATGATGCTTCGGCTGACCAGTGCCGTCATTCGTTGACTCGCAGATGCCTCATCCTTAAGATGAAGCGAACCGAAAGCTGAGGCATCTTCGAATGATCGAGCAGATCATCTCGCACTGCGGAATTGCGGTCAGAGGCGCTCTAAGCCTTTTCAATGGCTGCAGGATGACGGAGACTTGCAACAGTCCTGCAACATCCGTCAGGGCACAAGTGGACCGCGGATGGGCAAGCGCTCAATTCTAGAAACAGACAGGAGGTTAGCCTGGTCATTCAAGTTGCCAAGAGTATTCTCCTGATCGTGAGCGCGCTCTTTCCGATCGTAGATCCGATCGGAGGCAGTCCCGTCTTTCTGCTGCTCACGCGAGACTACGCGGCCGAGACACGACGAGCATTAGCTCGCCGCATTGCGATCGACAGTTTCATACTCCTGGTCGCGTCCTTTACCCTCGGAGCGCACGTGCTCTCCTTCTTTGGGATTTCGCTCCCGGTTGTCCAGGTCGGCGGTGGGCTGATTGTGATTTCAACCGGCTGGGCAATGCTGAATGAAAAAGGTGGCGATGACCGGCCTGCCAGGCGATCGGTCACTTGTGCCGATGCTCTGAGCCAGGCGTTCTACCCACTGACGCTTCCTTTGACGGTTGGTCCCGGCTCCATCTCGGTTGCGATCACTTTGGGTGCGAATGCGCCGCAGCACCTGGGCGCAAACCTGCTGTCAATTCTTGCGGCGGCGATCGGTTCCGCGTTCATGGCAGTAACCATCTATCTCTGCTACGGCTACGCCGATCGGCTTGCGAGCAAGCTCGGCCCCACGGGGACGAACGTAATTTTGAAGCTCACCGCGTTCCTGCTGGTGTGCATTGGAGTGCAGATCTTGTGGAACGGCGCCAGCAAATTGCTCAGTTCGTTGCCGCAGTTTGCCGCAGTCGCAGCGTCCTTTGCCTCTCTAAACTATTGATTTGCAGCAAGCCGGAATCGACTGCGACGAAGCTCGTTCTGGTGATTAATTCGACGGAGGAATTTCAGTTCACGGGACTCAGCAGCGGATCATCCGAACATTCTCAACTGGACAGCGCCCGTCTGCTCTTTGGTCCTGCCCCTCGAATTGAACGCTCTCGGACTTCTCGGGAACTTCAGCATACGCTTCGACGAAGTCAATGGTCGGCTAGTTGGCTCGATGAGCGTAGCCCGCTGGCTCGGCAACATCCCCCCTAACAGCCGCGAGACGTTGAATAGGGAGCGGCTTCCACAAACCAGACAATGATCGTGTGGGCTATCGCTGACCACATCACACTCGGCGCACAACACAGCATTCTGCAAGCAGATGGAATTTAATGATCGAACTTCTTTAGTACGCATATTGACCACAGAACCCTTCATGCTCACCCCACAGAACTCAACATCAATTGTACTGAGTCTGCAATCCCACACAAGGAGAAATAGCGCTCGCATAAAATGAACTTCCAGTCCCGAGCAGCCCCGTCAAATTGTGAAAGTATTCAAGAGAGAAAAATTTGACACGGTAGATGTCAGGAGTTGGAGGTTTGCTCGCCCGGTGCCCCCAGTTCGGACAGATGAGGGCAAGAATGACTCTCCCCGCGTTTGAAATGCTCCGGGCGAAGTTCTTTGCGAACTCCGCCCGGATTCAGACCGGCGGCTAAAGCGACCGCAGGAAGTCGAGTATCAGCGTTTCGTTTGCCGGGGAAAGCAGAATGTATTTTTGAATGACCTGGCAGGACTCGTTGGTCGATGTCGTGTCACCCGCTGGGCAGTGTGCTCTTATTGCGTGGTCAAGGTTTGTGTAGGCGCCGCTGTGCATGAAAAACAGCCGCTGTCCCGCTCCCCAAAGAGGAGCTGTGCGGAATTGGTTTGGTAAGGCCGACCCCTGTTGCACTCCATCCGTGTCCTTCCCCATAGTGTGAATCGCGAAATCCGAATATGGAGCGTAGGTGAAGTTTTGCAGGCCAGGCTGGCTTGAGTTTGCTGTCGTGAGACGGTCGGAATGACACAAGACACAGCCAATCCCATACGGCGGCAGCCCCCCGGTAACCGTTGTGCAAAGTGAGGAGCTTATTTCAGACGAGCTTCCGAAGAAACACTGGCCTTGCTCCGCATTCCCATTCACGGTGAACGCGTTACAAACCGGATTCCCGTTGCCGTCCGTCGTGCTGGTGTAATCGCACTGTGAAGCCGCTGCGTTCAGGCGCATGAACACGGCGTTGTTCTCCAGAACCGAAGATATGATCGAAGGAGCGGTCGCGGTTGGATTTGTGCCGAGTACCTCATCCTCCGGCTGCTCGTTTGGAGTGCAATCCGGGCCCAACCCCGTGGTCCTCTCGTTGGGGAACAATTCATTGGTCACTCCCATTTCTACATTGGAAGCCTCCCCTGCGAACATCATCAGCGATTTGTTCTGCGCTTTCCATCCAAACCGCGTAATGGTCCCGTCATTCCCGCTGCGATTGAATACCCCCGCTCCCGTGTGAATGCCCAGTCCATTCTTTACTGAGGCATTCAAGTTTGAGTTCTGCACTAACGCAAAATCAGGCGTATTCTCCACGAAACCCAATCCGAAGGTTGGCGTCGGGGTGCGGAAAATTCCGTTATTCGCCTCAATCTGCGCGCTGATCGGCTCCTGTCCAATGCTGCAGCCCGGAGCGTTCTCGTCGGAGCGCCCGGTGAAGGTGTAAAGATTCGCCACAAAACCTGGCATAACTGGATCTATGTTCGAGCCGGCAGGGGGATTGTATCCCGAGGGAAAACGAACCTCGACCACCGGTCCATTGCTGAAGTTTTCCGTGGGAAAGTCGCCTAGAGAAATGCCGCAACCATTGGTCGTGCCCGTTGGAGCTTCGATAAAACATGGCAACGTATTCGTTGCACCATCGGCGAAGGCGGCGATGTATTCAGGATTCTGCAGCACGTTCTGGAAAAACTGGTTCGGACCCAGAGTGGTCTGGCCGACTTTGCCGTTCGGATAGTTGACGATTCCCGGACTTGCCCCGCCAACCGCTGGCTGAGCGTGACAACTGAAGCAACTGAGACTGTTAAATGAAGGCCCCAGTCCGGCAATCGTGGACGGAGGATTCGGCGCGACCACTGTCGCGGTGGTAGAGAAGACGGTCAGCGCTGCTCCCCAAAACCCGCCTAATGAACCCGGGTTCGCAATAATATTTCCAGCTCCCGCGGCAGGAGGCTGTGGATTATTGGACGCTGGCTGGTCGACGTCGTCACAAACGGTCGGGAGTACCCCACCATCGGTGCTGAATTTGAATGGACCGTCGTTTCCCTCGATGAACGTACACGTACCTTGCGTAACGCCGTTTCCCGAAGGACGCGGGCCCGGGTCGACGCCCTGCGCAGCGAGTTGGGGGGGTAGAGCGAAACAGAGGACTGCGACTGCGACAAGCCAACCAAAAAGCCTGCCGGATTGGGAGCATCGGGCTTTCATATTCGTTCCTTTCTGCTTGGATAAAGCCGGAGCCCTACGACACCGAGAGCTAAATAATTTCCCAACCATCAATCAACTAATTTCAGATACTGCTCTCGATGGGTGCGGATGCTAAGCAGTAGGAATTTCCTTGTCAAGAAAATAACTTTGCCTATAATCACGTCGTTTATTCTCAAGGTAGTCTGATTTTTAGACGTCCAAGATTGGGACAGTTTTTATGTTCAATTCGCATCGCGAGTCCAACTCCCTCAAAGTTTTTTCCCTTCTGCTGATCGTCTGCTCCATCCAGTCTGCGGCGCAGACGTTTCGGGGAATCGTACACAACGGAACCGGCGGCAAACCTCAGCCGGGCGCGCTCGTTTTGCTGATGACTGGAAAGCGCGAGATAGGCCGCGCGATCAGCGGCAACAATGGAGAGTTCCGAGTCGTCCTCGAGAATCCCCCCGGAGCTGCGCCGGATGCATTCAAGGTGCAACTCGTGCACGATGGAGTCACCTATCAGCAGCCGATAAAATCAGGGTTCGCTGCGGACGTCACAGTCTACGATCAGACTGCGGGAGTTGAAGGGTTGATCGAATATCTCGGCATTCTCCAATTCGAGGCCCCAACTGTTGATCGTCTGCTAGTCACCGAACTGCACGCTATCCAGAACAATTCTTGGCCGCCGCGCACCACTGTGAATCGCGACAGCTTCAACTTATCGCTTCCGAAGGGTGCTCACAATTTGCTCGTCACAATATCGGAACCGGACGGCCAGGGCGCTAAACTCTCGATTCCCGATCCTGCCAACCCGAGTGCTCCGCACCGTCTCGCAGTGCCTCTGAAACCGGGTGTTACGAAATACGTACTTACCTACGAACTGGCGTATCGTGGGGATCTGCGCTTCCGGCAAGCCGCCCGTTATTTAACCAAAGAAACTCTCATTATTTTGCCGACGTCGATGCATTTTATTTCTCCGGCAACTCTCCACTTTCATCCCGTGCCGGACCCGACCGGCGCGCAAGTCGAGGAAATCGACTCACTCGCGAAGAATGCGGTCATGACCTTCACAATTTCCGGAACCGGAGTACTGGCCCAGGCGTTCCGCCAGATCGGTGGCTCCGATGAAACTGATGGAGAGGCCATGCTCACGCAAACCGACAAATTAGCTGCGGCGAGCGATGCGCCGAATTCACCCACGTCTGCCTCGAATCCATCCAATCAGAAAACTCCGCAGCCTGCGCCACACTCCCTGCCAGCAAGCCAGTCGGTGAGAAACTGGGCGGCCTTGGCCTTCGTATTTTGCTTGCTGGGTATTCTGCTCGCCTGGAAACTTTCACGCACGAAGCTTTCACGCACGAAAGTTCGGCACGGATCAGCCTGAATTCGGCCGCTTGCGCGGGTTTCCATCTTATGGATGTGCCGGCTTTCCCGGCACCAGTGGCTCAGCGACGGGAGGCCCGAAGTATTTTTCGTTGTACACAGGCTCCACAGATTGGGTGATCGCTTGGTTGGCTTTTTCAATGTTTCGTCGAGCCATTTCCCGCGAAATCTGATCCTTCACTTCGGTCTCCGGAAGCGTTTCCTTGCTGATTACTTTGTAGATGACATACGACGCCAGTTCGGTTTCCACTTTGCTTACATCGCCCGCCTTCAGTGAAAAAAGTTCGGCGGATTCTTCGCTAACAAAATCCTTTCGCGCCTGTTTGCCAAGATCCGTGGGCGGTACAGCCCCTATTCCTAGGGTGCGATAGACGTCCTTCTGAATCTGTTCTGGATCGTCTCCCTTAACCACTCGCTCACGTCCTTCGTTCGCCAGCGCGAGAAGTTTCTTATCACGCTCTCCCGTCGCTCCGTTTCCCATTTCCCCATCTCCGCTGACATTTCGAGGAACCATGATTCGTTCGATATGTACCCGCTCGAATTCGGTAATATGTTCTTGGTAGTAGTGAGTGACTTCTGCATCCGAAGGCGACCGATATTCTTCGACTATCTTTTCCCGAAGTAAGTCGGTCAGCATGCGCAGCCGAAGCCAACGCATGATTTCGGCATAGCGCGCTGTGTCCTCCAGACCTGCCTGCTTGGCCGGCTGCTCGTAGACCAGATACTCGGCGTAGGTTTTCGCCAGATTTTGACGAGCCCCCATCGAAATCGTTTTCCCCCCCAGATTGATCGAGTCCGATAGAAATTCAAATTCACGCCGTGAAACCACGGTCTTGCAATCAGCTTTCTTATCGTCAGCCGCGCCCGCAGGACCGCTGCAGACCCCGCGAAGCGTAATTACCGCATCCTCCGGGCGTACCGAGGATTCCGCTGTGGCAGGACTCGTCTGGCCCGTGATAACTTGCGATGTGGCCGCTGTAGCAGTTTGCGCCACCAACACCCCAGCATCGGTCCCCAGCAAGAAAAGCAGGATGAGATACGATCGCACGGCTCAGTCACCTCGGTTGTCAGAATGAAGACAGTCGTTCGCGACCAGCATTATGCGGCACTCTGCCGTTTTTGTGAATAGACCCCGGTGAACATTTCGTGGAGAGTGGTCGACCGAATCCTAGTAGCGAAGAGGTATCGAGTCCCTCCTTCCGCGCAGCACCGTTGCGAGTGCTACGGTGGGCTACAAAAATGCAAGGCGGGGCAGATTGTAGAATGGCTCCTCAGGTAGGACTCGAACCTACAACCCTCCGGTTAACAGCCGGATGCTCTGCCATTGAGCTACTGAGGAGTATTTTTGGGGCGCGCCCGGAGGGCGCGGCCTCTTTCTTCGTTATCCATAATATCATTGGCGGGGGTTGCGGGGATTTCAAAGTTGCGCGCGACAGCGCGCAACTTTGGCGCGGCTTGTTTTTGCGGCGGCTCATACGTGTGCCGCACAATTCGCTACGTACACGCCTAACGCCCCACATATATATCCCCCAGTAACCGGAGTACACAAGTAGCTTTGTGGCGGCGGCTTTCATAATGGGAAGTCTTTATACTTGATACTTGTCGGGGCGGGGTGGGGAATTGCTGATCATGTTCTTGGCGGGAGGTCGGGTCTTGTTCTGGATTTTTTCTTTGCTTTGTCTCTTTTTATTTGCGGGAGTGGTGTTGGCGGCGGATGGGGCTTCGAGCACGCCTGCGGCGCTTCCAAAGGCCAAGGTCGAGGTTGTCGAAGAGACCTTCAACGGGCATGCGATTTCTGATTCTTACCGGTGGTTGGAGGATTCGGATAGCGCGGAGACGCAGGAGTTCGTTCGCGCGGAGCTGGCTTACACTCGCGGCGTTCTTGATCCTTTGCCGGGCCGGAAGCAGATCAATCAGAAGCTCACGGAGCTGCTTTCGATTGCGAACATCGGCACGCCTCAAGTCGGGGGGAAATATTACTTTTATGTTCGGCGCGACGGGAAGCAGAACCAAGCCGTGCTTCTGGTGCGGGAGGGCGTTCACGGGAAAGACCGGACTCTTGTAGATCCAAATCCGATGTCTACGGATGGTACGGTTGCGCTGGACTGGTGGGCGCCTTCGGATGATGGAAAATATGTTGCCTACGGCACGTCATCGGGCGGGTCGGAAGAGAGCACGCTGCGAATCGTTGAGACTTCGAGCGGGAAGTTGTTGCCGGATACGATTGATCGGGCGCGCCACGCCAATGTGGCGTGGAAAAAAGACGACTCGGGATTTTATTATGGACGCACTCCGAAAAAAGGGGATGTGCCAGCGGGGGAAGAGGTTTATCACGTCAAGATTTTCTATCACGCGCTGGGTAGCGATCCGGAAAAAGATCCTTTAGCTTATGGCGATCGGCTCAAAGCGCAGGATGTGCCAGTGGCGCAGCTTGCCGACGATGAGGATCGCTGGCTGCTGATCAGCGTATTTGAGGGCTACACGAAGAGTGAGATGTTCTTGCAGGATTTGAAGGCGGGAACACCGCCGGTCGAGGTGACCAGCGGAAAAGATTTCAACTATACCGCGGAAATTCTCAAGGGCCAGCTTTACATTTTCACGAATGAAGATGCGCCGCACTATCGAGTGTTCCGCGTGGATGCGCAGAGGCCGGGACGCGAGGGCTGGCACGAAGTTATTCCGGAATCTGATGCGGTGCTGAAGAATGTCCTGATCATTCACGAAAAGCTTTTTGCTCTGTACGAGAAAAACGCCACTTCACTGCTGAAGATTTTCACGACGGATGGACGGTCGTCATCCGATGTGAAGTTGCCGGGGTTGGGTTCGATCGCGGGAGTCGGAGGGCAGTGGAACAGCGACGAGGCTTTTTTCGGATTCCAGTCGTTCACGGTTCCGCCCAGCATCTATCGCATCGATTTGAGGGAGGGGCAGGTGCCCGAGCTGTGGGCTCGAGTGGATGCGCCTTCCATCGATCCTTCGGCGTATCAGGTCGACCAGGTTTGGTTTTCGTCCAAAGATGGAACCAAAGTTCCGATGTTCGTTTTCTACAAGAAGGGTCTGGTGCTGAACGGAAAGAACCCGACGTTGCTGACCGGCTATGGTGGATTCAACATCAGCCTGACTCCGAGCTTTGCGGGTGATCGCTTTCTTTGGCTGGAGCGTGGTGGAGTTTTCGCCGTGGCTAATTTGCGTGGGGGTTCGGAGTTTGGAGAAGAGTGGCATCGGGCGGGGATGCTGGATAAAAAGCAAAATGTTTTTGATGACTTCATTGCCGCGGCTGAGTATTTGATTGCGCAGAAATATACGGATAAAGAACATCTGGCGATTCGTGGGGGATCGAATGGCGGATTGCTGGTGGGGGTGGCGTTGACGCAGCGTCCCGATCTGTTTCGGGCTGTGGTCTGCGCGGTTCCGTTGCTCGATATGCTGCGTTACCAGCATTTTCAAATTGCCAAGCTTTGGATTCCTGAGTATGGGTCGGCGGAGGATTCGAAGCAGTTCGATTTTATTTTTGCTTATTCGCCCTATCAGCACGTCAAGGCGGGGGAGAAGTATCCAGCGATTCTTTTTATGACGGCGGAGAGCGATACGAGGGTCGATCCGATGCATGCCAAGAAAATGGCGGCATTGATGCAGGCAGAAGCGGCGAATGGACAGAGCCGGGAGCGTCCGATATTGTTGCGGATCGAGCCGAAGGCTGGGCATGGCGTGGGGAAGCCGATTACGAAGCAGATTGAAGAGTTGACGGATGTTTATTCGTTTTTGTTTTGGCAGTTGGGGGTGAAGGAGTAGGGAGACCGATAGTCACCCGGGGCTACATTTTTTTAGCAGGTAATCAAGGTACCTTGCTGGCGTTAACACCGAGCATTTCGCATCGTACTGTTGTGCGTCCGAAAGATCTGGTGCACCGGTATCGGAGCCTGTCGGCGTCGGACTAAACGGTTTGCCTTCCACTACACCAATGACCAACCCCCGCGCATTGAGTGCTGGCCCTCCGCTGAACCCTCCCGACGTCACGTCTGTGATGAGATAGGTAGTTCGCCCGCCGAAACCGGGTGAAATCGACTCAATCTCACTAGAGCGGATCACCAGTGCGAGGCCTTGTTGTGGTATCTGCGGAAACCCCACAACGTAAACGGGCTTGAGAAGGGCGGCTTCCTCTCTGTCCCACTCTATCCTTAGCCCAGGTGTGCCGGCGGGGGCGGAGACATCTAGAATGGCGAGGTCTAGCCCGGCGATGTGGGCCTGAATTGTGACGGGAGGGTTGTGAAGTAAGGCGCCGTTTGCATCCTCAATTCTCAGAATGCTACGCCCGAGCACGTTGTGAGACGCCGTGACCAGTCGATTTCCTGCATCTGCGCAATAGAAACCGGCGGCTCCCGTCTCAGGTTTCATCTTTCCCGTTACCACGATGTGCACAATGGCGGGCGCTGAGATTTGGGCGATGTAATCTTTTCCAAGGGCAAGTGCCAGAAATGTACCAGTAGCGTATGCCTTCAGGCCAGGCCCGGTCCTCTTAAGAACTCCGCCCGACCAGCTCGGCACGACCAAATCCGACCTTCGCAGTATTTCAATTGCATGCTCTATGAGTCCGTCTGGGAAATGCGCCTTCAGCTTGAGTATGCCTGCCCCCGACACCTCGGGCGAAGGGCCACCGTAGAGTAGTTCCATGATGCTGGCAATCGCGTCATCGAGATTGTGGTCCAAGCCTTGCAATCTCCTGAAGAATTGCGTGCTGCAGGATGGTCGCGGCCCCTGCATTAAGGTAGGCCCCAAGTTCATGTTCATGGCCGAAGTAGTCCGGATACATAACGCGAAGTGAATCGGGCAATGGTTGGGCATGGACCAGGGCATCCCGAAGTGTTAACAGGTTCTCGACCTGGGCCCCGACAAGCATTGGCTGGCGAGGCCTTCCGAAGTAATTGCGCCACTGCAGTTCTTTGATATCGATTTCTCCAAAACCCGTATGAAGCGTCCTAGCCAATTCCTCCCTATCGATTGGTCGGCCTTTGGAAATCACAGCCTCAATGCCAATCATCCAACTGATGAACTGCAGCGTAGATTCATTGGTTGCTGAATAGCCCTGTTCGTAGAACCGGACAGCTCGTTGAAGGTACAGCGGGCCTTGCTCGGGCCTAGAAAGAAAGAGGAACCCCGGAAGCAACTCTGCCAGTCTCGCAACATCTGCGGAGCCGATTCTGTTGAGGGTCTGTGTTACGGGCATGTTTATGTGTTCGATTGCGGGACTAGTGAAGCTGTAGACTTCGGGTCCTTCTTGCTTGAGATATCCTTGGATGACTTGGAAGGGGCGCTTCGTCGGTTTCACCAGCCTCAGGCAGATGAAGGCGTGGTGCAGAAACAGCCTAGAATCGTCATCCTCCTTACCCTGACCCAGGGAGCCGGAAAATCGATGAATCAGCGCGTGTCGGATTGCACCGAGTTGGTCGCGGTCCTTTCGGGAAATAAAATCCCTCCACAGGTCAAATTGCTTAGCAGTGAGAAGGCCTGATGTTTCCTCCAAGGTGAGGTCCTTATACAAAGTGACAGTCGGTTGCCAATGTTCATCGACTTCCTCGACATCAACTGGCGTTATCGTGAACTTCATGACGGTTTTATTGTTCATCTGTCGGCTTACCATCCCGTTATCGAAACTCATGATAATTTGCCGCCTTGCATTACGCCAACAGCGTTGTGCGAGCCTGCTCCGTGGCGCTTCTGTGGCTGGATTTCGATGGGGTTGTCGCTGTTGGCGTCCTGAGGGAGGTTTTGTTGTGATTCGTCGGATCGGGTTCCCTGCGGGGCCTGAATCTGGTTTTGGGCTTACCCAGGGCTTACGCCCTGGGCTGATTTATGCCGCCCCTTCGGGGCTGGATTGTGGCGATGTTTCGCCGTGTGCGATGGGATCGGTTCTCAGTTCGCGGTTCTCGGTTCTCAGTTTGGGTGGCTCCGGTTGAGTGAGTGTGGCGGTTCTTCGCTCTGGAGATTCACTTCTCCCACCCTTTGCACAGAACGCAAAGGGTGGGGCACCTCGGCTTTTTTGGTTGTTCTTGCGGCGTGCGTATTTGATCGTTAGAGAGTTGCAGAGATCCTTCGTTGGGAGTCGCTCGTGGGCGAGCGACTCCGCTTCCTCAGGATGACAATTGATGAGATCGTGATTCCCTGCGGGGCCTCAGTCTGGTTTTGGGCTTACCCAGGGCTTGCGCCCTGGGCTGATTTATGCTGCCCCTCCGGGGCTGGGTTGTGGTGATGCTTTCGCGGTTTGCGACGATCGGTTCTCAGTTCGCGGTTCTCGGTTCTCAGTTGGTGGCTTCGGTTGAGTGGGTTGGCGGTTCTTCGGTTTGGAGATTCACGTCTCCCACCCTTTGCACAGAACGCAAAGGGTGGGGCACCTCGGCTTTTTTGGTTGTGCTTGCGGCGTGCGTATTTGATCGTTAGAGAGTTGCAGAGATCCTTCGTTAAGAGTCGCTCGTGGGCGAGCGACTCCGCTTCCTCAGGATGACAATTATCCCGATTTTTTTGGTCGATTTGGGGCTGACTTGTGTTAGGCTATAGCTACCGGAAAAACGTAGATGAAGCCTCATAGCTGCTGATCTTGGGATCGGCGGGTGGGGGGCTTTGTCTTGATTTCGGTTTGGCGATGGCGGGGGGAAGCAGATTCCTCGACGGCTTACCAGGCTGCGGAAAAATGTCTTTCACAGTTGCAACATCGAGCCCCAGCGGCTAAAGCCGGACACATTTTCATCGGGTTACGGTATGCCTGAAGGCATACCCTGATACGAATCGAGAGTTTTTCCGCAAGCGTTGAAGCCGTCTCGGAATGACAATCGGGGACGAGTGGGGCCATCTTGGAATGACAATTGCGGGGGGGGCTTGGGCCGTTTTTGAATAACAAGTAAAAAGGGAGTGGGGAGCTTATATGGCGGTGTCGATTGTGTTGCCGGTATTGACTGGGTTGCGTGAGGATGCGGTGCGGAAGCCGCGGCGACGGAATCCGAAGCGTACGGGGGAGTTGGCGGAAGCGGCGTTTCTATTGAAGGCGCAGAGCCTGGGGTTTCGCGTGTTGAGGCCCTGGGGCGATAGCGAACGTTATGATTTCGTTCTGGATTCTGGCGGACGAATGTGGCGGGTGCAGCTGAAGAGCACCTCGGTCATTCATGCGCGGGGGTATGAGGTGCAGTCGACTTACGGAGTTTACGGCAAGGGCAAGAGCGCGTACACGGCGGACGATATCGATATTCTGGTGGTGTGGATCGCGTCGCTGGGCGTTTGGTATGTTCTGCCAATTGAGGCGGTCGCGATGGAAAAGAACCTGCGGTTTTATCCGGATATAAAGTGCAAGTGCGCAAGGTGGGAGAGTTATCGGGAAGCGTGGGGGTGGATGGGAGCGGTGTGAGGTGCCGAGCTTCATTCGCTTGGGCAGCGGCCACGTGATTCGGAGGTATCGGGTACGGTTAAACATTTCTGCTAGTTTTTGTGCAACCAAATTCGGCCTGCGTCATCTAGGGAAATAAAGGAGCAGACCGTAATGTCCTCTGTTCAAGAACGCTTTGAGCAAAACGCCCCTCCTCCGTTTCGTCTGGATGTCCAACTGCATGACCTATTGAAGAAGTCTCCGGCTCCGCGGCCTGAGCTGGCGCTAGGCAACGGCGAGAAGTTTCCGGAGCCGGTATTTCCGCAATATCCCGAATTGCTGGCAACAGACGATCACTACGAAGAGAATTTGGCACGCTCGCGGGCGGGAAAGCGGCGCTGGACGGCTCCTTTGGTGCACCGGGCGATGCGGGGCTGGCTCTATCCTTATATCAAGTCGCGGGTTCTGCCGGGACCGTTTCATCCCATCATTGCTTATCTGTTTACCGAGTGGAAGTGCAATCTGGATTGCCATTACTGTTGGGCTTTTGATAACAGCGTGAAAGGCATGACGGAAGAGGTCGCAAAGCGCTCGATTGATTGGCTGCATTCGACGACTTGCCGGGTGCTGGCGTTTATGGGTGGGGAACCCTTATTGCGTCCGCAGTTGGTGCATAAGGCGAGTTATTACGCAGCGAAGAAGGGTTTCTGGATTTACATGCCGACCAATGCGCGGCTGTTGCGGCCGGATGTGATTGACCGGCTGGCAGACGCGGGTGTGGCCATTTTCAATTTTGCCGTAGATGCGGTGGATGAAAAGCCAGGGTTGCCGAAGGCGTTGACTCCGGTGCGCAAGTATTTCGATTATCTGGTGCGCAAGCAGTACAAGTATGGATATTCGGTGTTCTTCAACATCAACATCTGCCGCAACAATATGGAGGATGTGAAGCAGTTGACGGAGATCGCGCGGGAGCATGGCATCGCGACGGATTATCACATCAACGAATCTCCCATGATCGAACAGGACCACTTCAAGCACTACGAGGCGAATGACACGTTTATTCATCCGCAGGATTGGCCGCAGGTGGATGAGTTGGTGGACTGGCTCATCGAGAAAAACAAGTCAGGCTACAAGATGGTGAACTCGGTGAAGCGGCTGCAGGACATGAAAGACTTCATGCGGGGAAAAGTAGAACCGTGGAATTGCCGGGCAGGACAGAATTCGATCATCATTCGAGTGGATGGGACGCTGGCTCCGTGTTTCCCCATGTATTCGGCGACGCATGATTGGGGAGCGATTGAAAATCATAAGTTTGAAGTGTCACAACTGAATGAAATGAAGAAGTCGTGCCAGACGCATTGTTTCTCGACGTTGAATCACAATCTGGGATTCAGTTACAACGACGCGCGAGTAGTGAAGTGGGTGCTTAAGCAGGCGAGTCGCGGCTTTCAAGGGGTGAGCGGGAGCTTCGCTTAGGCTTAAATCCTTTCGGTTTTCAGAGGCGTTGGCCGCGCGCGATTGCAACCCGACGCGCGGTCCGGTTGTAGGCTTTCGCTTTGGCGTCGGTTTCGATTGCGGGCAGGTGCGCACCTCCCGCAGTTTTTTTTGGGGTCTTGATTTCCACGTCGCATTCCTGGCAGCGGAGTTGCCGGCGTCGTTGTCGGCAGTCTCGGTGTGGGCTTCAGTGATGGCAGTCCGCCAGTGTATTTCCGTTCCGCGGGCCGCCGCGGTCACGTCAAATCCTTGTGTTCATGAATGTGAATTTGGAGTCAAAGGCAGCGGATCGTCCGCTCTCAGTGGAGCGACGCCGCGGCAGAGCTTATTCATGGAACCGAGTTTTGCGGAATGACGTAAAACCTCTCAGGAGGGGAACGACCTGGTTTCGATAACACGTCTGCCGTCTCCTGGGCTATGATGAAAGTTCACGCTTATCGACCGCTTTTGGTTTGATTGAACGGAGGAAGAGTCATTCATGGGCTCACGTTTGAGCGTTGTCGTCTGCCTGCTTGTGGCTTCGCTTGCGGCGTCTGCTCCGGCGCAGACCGGTGCTGCTGCAGGGCTTGCGATTCCGGCAACCACTTCGGCCATCAACTCGGCTACGCCGCTCTCGCAGCGGGTCGTCGCCTACGACATGGATGCCAAGTACAACGCCAAGGCGCATTCTCTCGACGCGACGGAAACGCTGACCTATCACAATCTCACCGGGCAGCCGCTGGATACTTTTCCTTTTCATCTTTATTTGAATGCTTTTGAGCCTACAGCTACCTGGGTTCGGGAAGGGAAGCGGGAAGCGACTCGAGGACAGGATTTTGAAAAATGGGATCGCAAGAACTATGGATCGGAAGAGATCAAGAGTTTCGAAGTCGTGGGCCAGGGCGATTTTACCAACCAGTTGCAGTTCATCCATCCGGACGACGAGAACAAAGATGACCGCACGGTAGTGCAAGTGCATCTGCCCAAGCCGATTCCGCCGGATGGATATGTGCAGTTCAAAATAAAGTTTCACGATCAATTTCCGGAGACGCTGGAGCGCACCGGTTGGAATCGCGATTTCGTCCTCGGCGGCCAGTGGTTTCCGAAGGTGGGAGTTTGGTGGCATGGCGCGTGGAACTGCCATCAGTTTCACGCTTACACGGAGTTCTTCGCTGACTTCGGGGTGTATGACGTGAAGCTGACAGTGCCGCAATACGAAGTGGTGGGCGCGAGCGGGATCGAAGTCAGCAGCGTGAACAATCCTGATGGCACGAAGACGGTCGCGTATCACGGAGATGACATTCACGATTTCGCATGGACAGCGAGCCCGCATTACTTGATCTACAACGACACGTTTCAAAGCAGTATGGGCCCGGTGAAGCTACGGATCATGATGCAGCCCGCGCACTGGGGTCAGGCTGAGCGTCACGCGCTAATTGCTAAACAGACCATGGAGCGTTTTGATCGCTGGTACGGGCCCTATCCTTACAAAACTTTGACGATCGTGGATCCGGACCCAGGCTCGCAGGCGTTCGGCATGGAATATCCGACATTCATCACGGCAGGCACGAGTTGGTTCATGCCCAAAGACGTGCTTCTCCCCGAGCAGGTAGTCGAGCACGAATTCGGACATCAATACTGGTACGGCATGGTCGCTACTAATGAATTCGAAGATGCGTGGATGGATGAGGGCATCAACCAATACACGGAAGCGAAAGTAATGGATTCTATTTTTGGTCCATCTACCTCTACGGTCAATTTGTGGGGCATCACCGCCGGGGAAGAAAACGAGGACCGGCTCTTCTACGAAAGTGTGGCCGCTCTTGATCCCATCGCGAAAAATGGCTGGCAGTATGCGGATAACAATTCTTATGGTGGAATCACGTACGGCAAGACGGCTCTGATCTTGCTTACGCTTGAAAGCGTGATCGGCGAGGATACGATGCGGCAGGCGATGCATACGTATTTCTTGCGCTACCGCTTCACCCATCCCACCAAAGAAGACTTCCTGAAGACCATTGAAGAAGTTTCAGGCAAAGATCTGCGCTGGTATTTCAATCAAGCGGTTTATGGAACGCAAGTTTTGGACTACGAAGTATTGAAGATCAGTTCAGTGCTGGTCGAATGGTACAAGGACGACCTGCAAGAGAAAAAGGGCGTAACGGAATACGTGGATAATGTATGGATTCACCGCAAAGAGGATTTCGTTATGCCGGTCGACATTGAGATCAAGTTTGATAATGGCGACAAGGTTCGGGAGCGCTGGGATGGGCAAGACCGATGGGTGAGATATGCATATCAGAAGAAGGCGAAAATAGAATCGGTTGAAATCGATCCTGATCACAAGATTTATTTTGATCGCAACAATTTTAATAACAGCCGAACCGAGGAACCAAACGGCGCGCCGGCACGCAAGCTGGCAAACTACTGGACCTGCATTGGCCAATTCTTCGCGCAAATGCTGGCCTGGTGGCTGGTGTAAGAGGAGATTGATGAACGAGAACAAGAGTCTGGTTTCCGCGGGCGCTGCGATTGTGCGGCGCAACAAGCGATATGTGGTCTGGTTTTATTTGCTGAACCTGGCGTTCGCCCACTTTGGAGCAAGCGCTTTCAGCGAAGCAGCGCACAGCATTCTGGATAACAGCCTTTACGCTGACAAACTACTTCATGGGTTCAATTTGGGAGTGTTCACCGAGATGCTGATGCGTCCGGAATTTGGCGCGATGCGCAGCGCAACCCATCCTGCGATGATGTTCGCGGTGGTATTTTTTCTGGCGAGTTTGGTGTTCATGCCGGGAGTATTGCTTGGCTACGCCTCGGACCATCAACTTCCGCGCGATGAGTTTTTTCGAGCTTGCGGACGGAATGTTTGGAGGTTCGTGCGTTTGTTCGTGTTTTTCGCGATCATCGCAGGCGTTGTCGGCGGGATTTTATTCGGAGCGCTGAACGCGCTGGTTATGATGGCGGACAAGACTTCCAACGAAAGGCTGCCATTCTTCACACAGCTGGTTGGCACTTTGATCATTCTGCTGATACTAACGGTCGTCCGTATCTGGTTTGATCTCGCTCAGACTGACGTAGTATTGCGCGACCAGCCCGCGGTCCGGAAAGCGATTGCGGCTGGATTTCGCAAGACGTGGCGGAATCTGGGGCGGCTGCTGGGCAGCTATGTGGTGATTGCAATTGTGGCGCTGCTTGTTCTGTTGTTTGGAATCTGGCTGTGGCACGCGATTGTGCCGCCAAGCAGTGTTCTCGGCGCATTCATCATTGGCCAGGCCATGATGCTTCTGCTTCTTGCTATGCGCTTTTGGCAACGGGCTGCGGCGGTTGCATTTTATGTGAGAGAGACGATCGAGCCGGTGGTAGAGGAGCGGGTCGTTACGGCGTTCATTGCGCCGGTGGTTTCTTAGACCAGAAGCTCGACTACGATCGCCTTAAGATTTCTGCTGTTTATCTGCAGTGTAGCGAAACGCACACACTGTCTGTGATCGGACACCTTCCAGCCTCAGTCCCGCCTCAATAAGTTCCTAAAAACCAACAGCATAAGCATTGGTCGGCAGGCTGCTATTTCGTTTGGCGTAAGCCGACGGGAGCACGCAAATGCAAACCTTAACGACATTGATCACGGTGACTGCGGGAATGGCTTTTTCGCTTGCGGTCGCAATCCTGGTGGAAGAGTGGATTTTTGGAAAAGTGTTCGGCCTGTTCTTTTCACAGCAAGCGGTGCGGGTTAAGTCGGGGCAGGAGCGCTGACGCGCGGAAGGAGGAAATATGTTGTTCTTGAAGTATTTGCTGTTGTGGGGCGGGGTCGGGATGATCGCGGTCGCCGCTGGGATTCTGGCGTATGACGTTTATCTGGAAATGAAATATAGGCAGGCGCTTGCCGTGGTGGGCGCGGGGCCGCTGCCTCCGGTTCCACAAGTGCGCTGGCGAATCTCTTTGGCGTTGGTCCTGCTGGCTTGGGGACCGATTGTGTTGTCGCTGGGGATTGTGGTTGTGCCCAGCGGCATGGCTGCGGTTCGGGTTAGCCAGAGCAGCGGAACGTTGCCGGGCGAGTTGTATCCGGGTGCGCATTTGGTGGTGCCGCTCACGGAGAATATTGTGCTCTTCGATACCCGCGACCAGTTGTTTACCACTGGCGCTGTCGAGGAGGCCGGTGCTGCTAAAGGCGCCAAGCCGGAGCCGCTGAATGTGCAGGCGAAAGAGGGGCTCACCCTTGGCCTGTCGATTACGGTGCGGTACCGGCTCGATCCCAAGCATCTGGATTACATCCAGAGTAACTTGCCGCAGCCGGTAGAAAAAGAAATCGTTCCGGCGGTAGTGGCCAGCGCGTGGCGCGAGTTGGTGCCGAACTACACGGTGCGAGATGTGTTTGCCGCGAAGCGCGAGGAAGTGCGCAAGCGCGCGTCGGATGTCATCACGCAGAAACTGGCTGCCGATGGAATTATCGTGAAAGAAGTCATGCTGCGCGATATCCAATTGCCGCCTGAGTATGCGAAGGGGTTGGAAAGTCTGTTGCTCAAGGAGCAGGAGAGCGACCGCATGGGGGTGCAGACTGACATCCAGCAGAAGCAGGTACGGATTGCGGAACTTGAAGCTGAGGCTACAAAAGCTCAGCAAGTCAAGCAGGCGGAGGGGGAAGCGCAGGTGCGCGTGCTGCAGGCGAAGAGCGAGGCCGACGCGATGCAATACACTTTGCCGCTCAAGCAGAAGCAAATCGAGCAATCGAAGCTGGAAGCGGAAGCGCGCAAGGAAACTACGGTTAAGAACGCAGAAGCGCAGGCAGAGGCCAAGGTGATCGATAGCAAGGCCGAGATGGAGCGGCGCAAGTTGCTGGCGGAAGCGGAGGCGGATCGTATTCGCGTGACTGCGGCGGCGGATGCGGTGCGAATGCAAAGTGAGGGTGCGATCCTGAAGCAGAACCCGCTGCTGATTAATAAGATTGTGGCGGAACGGCTTTCCGACAAGCTGCAGATCATGATGGTACCCGCTGACGGAAAATTCTTCTTTGCCAATGACGTGTTGCGCAGTATGAGCGTGGCCAACCACGCCAGCCAGGCGGAAGAACCAGATGAACAGCAGCCGAAATAGGCTTGTAGCGCCGGCGTCTTGCGAGATGGCAGCGCTGCAGCTTCGCGTATCGGTGTCTACAAACAGTACAGGGCGTTATGCCGAGTGCCAACGACAATGCGGTTTATAATGCGCGCATCCTGCACATGGTTGCCTTGTCATCACCGCTCCGGCGTGCCGCGTGTTGTTTCGCGCTAATCGTGATCTGCGTGGGGATAAGCATGGCGAGTGACTGGCGCACACCGGAAGAGCAACTGGCGCGGAAGATTGCAGCGGCCACGGGGCCGGGAGCGGTTGCGCTGGATGTGGCGAACAAATCCTCGCTTAGCCGCGCGGACGCTGAAGAGATTCGACGAGGGATTACGAGCGAGCTGGCTGCTCTTGGAGTGCGATTGGTGAATGCGGACCAAGCTGCTGCCACGGTTCACATTACCCTCTCTGAAAACCTGCGGGAATATGTTTGGGTGGCTGAAATCCATCAGGGAAACAACGAAAACTCCGTTGCCATGGTTACCTCGCCCCGAGCCGATTTAGTCGCGGTCGAGCACCCAGCAATCGCGTTGACGATTCGCAAGGCGCTTCTGTGGATGGACGAGAACCGCATCCTGGATGTTGCGCAGGTCAACGAAAGTCCGCAGCACATGATTCTTCTCGAACCAGAAAGCATCGCGCTACTTAAATTCCAGGATGGTCGCTGGCAGCAAGAACAGTCGCTGCCGGTATCGCATGCACGGCCGTGGCCGCGGGACTTACGAGGCCGATTGGTTTTGCGGAGCGACCATCTGTTCGATGCGTATTTACCCGGGGTCTTCTGCCGAACCTCTACGGCTGCTCCTCTGGCACTGAACTGCTATGAAAGCGACGATCCCTGGCCGTTGGGGGTGGGGCAGTCCGCGTTTTTCGCTCCCGCGAGAAATTTCTTTACTGGGGCGCTCTCGCCGGGCATCGAGAAACAAACTACGGTGAAAGCGTTTTATTCGGTGGCAATGTTGCCCAGGGATAAATACAAGCTCTGGATTTTCTCCACGGTCGACGGTGAGGTGCATTTGCTGGATGGCGCCTCCGATCAAACCGTGGCGAAATTGGGGTGGGGGAGTGACATTGCCAGCGTGCGCAGCGGTTGCGGAGTGGGATCGCAAGTGTTGGTCACTGGCAACGAGGATGGAGCAAGCGATGTGGTGAGAGCTTTCGAGATAGCGGATCGGGAACCCGTCGTCGTGAGTCAAGCTGCGGAGTTCAACGGCAAGATCACTGCACTATGGGCCGATGCGGACGGCACCGGGGCGATCGCGATTTCGCAGAATTCGGAGACGGAGAAATATGAGGCTTACCGCCTTTCCATTGCTTGTGGCCAGTAGTTTGCTTTGGGCTGCCGGTTCGAGCGCTGCCGTGCGACCGCATTATGGCGGGATTCTGCATGTGGAGATGCGGGGGGCGCCTACGTCTCTGGATCCGGCAGATTCGAGCCAGACGGACTGGTTCGGAGTCCGCGATCTGTGCAGTCTGATGTTTGAAACTCTGGTTTCGTTGGACGAGCAGGGCAAGCCTCAACCAGGGTTGGCGAGTTCGTGGCAGGCTGAGCCAGGCAGCCAGCGCTGGCAGTTTTTCTTGCGCCGTGGAGTTACATTTCAAGGCGGTGCGCCGGTTACTCCGGACGCGGTCGCGGCTTCGTTGCGCAGAACGAATCCAACCTGGAAAGTTTTTGCTGAAGGAGAAGCTGTCGTTATCGAGCGTGATTCGGCGGCTCCCGATCTGCCTGCCGAGCTGAGTTTGGTACGGAACAGCATCGTCAAGCGCGATGGCGGAAAGATTTCCGGTACTGGACCTTTCGCGGTTTCTGCGTGGGATCTTGGAAAAAGGCTTTCGCTGGTGGCACGCGAAGACTATTGGGGTGGCAGGGTTTTTATCGATGCAATCGAAATTGAACTGGGCAAGAGCTTTCGCGAACAGATGATCGCTTTCGATTTGGGCAAAGCGCAAGTAGTGGAAGTCGCTCCGGAACAGGCGCACCGGGCGGTTGCGGAAGGCCGACGCATCGACAGTTCGGCTCCGATAGAACTCATCGCGTTGGTGTTCAGCCGTGAGTCGCAGTCGCCTGACGATGGACGACAGCGCCAAGCTTTTGCCCTCAGCATTGATCGCGAGTCGTTGAATACGGTCGTGCTGCAGGGTGGAGGAGAGCCTGCCGGCGGGCTTTTGCCGAATTGGATGACGGGCTACGATTTTCTTTTTCCATCATCGATTGACTTGGACCTTGCGCGCCAGATCCGCAGCGAGATTCCGCACACCACTTCCTGGACCCTGGGTTACGATCCGGCTGATTCCATTGCGCGCGTGATCGCCGAGAGAGTCGTGCTCAACGCCCGCGATGCCGGGCTCGGTATGCAGATTACAAGCGCCAGCAACGTCGACCTACGGATTGTCCGAGTTCCGTTGATTTCCCTCGATGCTGAGATCGCCCTCCGTGAAGTGGCTGCGGGGCTGGGGTTTTCGTCACCGAAATTCGTTTCCCCTTCCGTCGATGATCTTTACAACGCGGAAAACAAGTTGCTGCAATCGCAACGTGTGATTCCTCTGTTGCACTTGCGAACCTCTTACGCAGTGTCGAATGGCCTGAAGAATTGGAGGACAGCTCGCGATGGAAGCTGGCGTTTACCCGACGTTTGGCTCGGCGCAGAGAAACCATGATTCTTCGTCGCAAACTTCTGGCAGTCTTTGCGCTCACCGTTTTGGTGTCGGTAACGGCGGTTGCCTGGAGTATTTCACTGCTGGCTCGCCGGGCTTTCGAAAAAACAAATGAAGAGCGCACTGTGGCGCTGGTTGCGCAATTCCGACGGGAGTTCAATCGCCGAGGCGAAGAACTTGCGCGCCGTGTGGAAGCCGTTGCCTCGAGTGACTCGGCTATTCGTATGGCTCTCGCTTTAAGCCACGGTTCGCCCGATTACGGGGCATATCTCAACGAAGCCAAGGGGATCGCCGAGAGTCAACAACTGGATTTTCTTGAGTTCGTCGACAGCGACGGGACAATCATATCGTCCGCGCAATGGCCGGCCAAATTTGGCTACAAAGAAGCTGTAATAACTTCATCTCCAATTCCCAACGATGCTTTTCTGAAAGAGGAGGAATTGGCGGACGGCGCAGCGCTAGGACTCTTTGCGGTCAGAGAAGTAAACGTTTCTGAGAAACCGCTCTTCGTGATCGGGGGACGCCGCATCGATAAGGACTTCCTAGCCAGCCTTGAGCTTCCTGTCGGGACGCGCGCCATGTTCTACCAAAATCTGGGAGCGGGTTTTTCTTCTCAATTCCTGATTGGCGCCGCGGGCACGGTACAGCAAGCGGATCGACTCGCACCCATCATTCAGCACCTTCAGCTAAAGCCGCGGGATACTGCGACGCTGGTGCATTGGTCGTCGAATCCGGCCGACGACGAAACCATCGACGCCTTTCCGCTTACCGGGCAGGATAAGCGACTACTGGGTGTCCTGTTGATCGGCAATTCCCGCCGTCCTTATGTTGACCTTCGTCAGCAAATCCGTTCAGTGACGTTGTTGTGTGGAGGCGGTGGCATCTTGCTGGCTATCCTGCTCAGCGGGTGGGCGGCGGCTCGGGTCACGCGTCCAGTAGAACAGCTTGCGCAGGCCGCACGGGAAGTCGCTTCCGGCAATTGGAGCGCGCAAGTGACGGTCACTTCGTCTGACGAACTAGGAGAATTAGCGGAGTCGTTCAATCGTATGACTCACGAACTGCTGGCGCAAAAAGAGCATCTGGTGCAGGCGGAACGAGTGGCTGCGTGGCGCGAGCTGGCGCGGCGCCTGGCACACGAACTCAAGAATCCTCTCTTCCCGCTGCAGCTAACCGTCGAAAATTTATTGAGGGCACGGGAGCAGAGTCCGCAGCAATTCGAAGAGATTTTTCAGGAAAGCTCCTCCACATTGCTTGCCGAGATTGCGAATCTCAAAGCCATTGTTTCGCGCTTCAGCGAGTTTGCAAGGATGCCCCAGCCGCAGGTTCAGCAAATACAACTTAATGACATCGTCCAGCATGTCGTTCGTCTGTTTCAGGCGCAATTTCGCTCGCCGGAGCGCGCGCCGATTGAATGTAAACTGGACTTAGCCGACCCCATGGAGCCAATCTCTGCCGACCCCGATCTTTTACACCGCGCACTGTCAAATCTGGTTTTGAATGCGATGGATGCCATGCCTCAGGGCGGCGCGCTCACGTTGCGTACGCGGCAAAACAGAGAATTCAGCTACGTCGAAGTCTCGGATACCGGGACCGGGCTGACGCCAGAAGAGTGCGAGCGCTTGTTCACTCCTTACTACACGAGTAAGGCGCATGGCACGGGGCTCGGTCTGGCAATCGTTCAATCGGTAATCAACGATCACGGTGGCAGGGTCAGGGTACGAAGTGAATCGGGCACAGGGACGACATTCGTGATTGAATTGCCGCGCACTGCGAGCGACGAAACCGCGAGGAGCCATTGATGGCGCAGAAAGCGCACATCCTGATTGTGGACGACGAGGCCAACACGCTGGCTTCGCTTTCACGCGCATTTCGCCTGGCAGGCCACGAGGCGACGGTTTGCGACAACGCGCTGAAGGCCCTGGAATTCGCCAAAACGCAGAACTTCGATTTGATCTTCTCTGACGTAGTCATGCCCGGCAAAGACGGGCTTTCTTTTCTCGAAGACCTCAGAGCGCAAGCGATGACGGTTCCGGTGGTCATGATGTCGGGACAAGCACACATTGAAATGGCGGTTCGGGCCACGCGGCTTGGAGCTCTCGATTTTCTGGAAAAGCCGGTCTCAACCGACAAGCTGCTGCTCACTGTGGAGAACGTGCTCAAGCTGCGGCGTCTGGAATCCGAGAATCTGCAGCTTCGTCAACGCTTGGGAAAAAACGAGATTGTTTGGACGTCGGAGATCATGCGCAAAGTTATGGCGCAGGTTGAGCGGGTGGCCGCGAGCGAGTCACGGGTGTGCATTCTAGGCGAAACGGGTACCGGCAAAGAACTGGTCGCGCGCACTCTGCATGAACGGAGTCCGCGGTCCGCGGGTCCTTTCGTTACTCTGAACTGCGCTGCGGTTCCGGCTGAGTTGATCGAATCAGAACTCTTCGGACACGAAAAAGGTTCGTTTACTGGCGCAGCCGCACGCCACACGGGGAAATTCGAGCAAGCCGAGCACGGCACAATTTTCCTGGATGAAATCGGAGATATGCCTCTATCCATGCAAGCGAAGTTGTTGCGCGTTCTTGAAGAAGGGGAAGTGGAACGCATCGGTGGCGATAAACCTATTTCCGTAGACGTGCGTGTTTTAGTCGCGACTCATCGAAATTTGGAGACTCTGGTGCGTGAGGGCAAGTTTCGCCAGGATCTTTTTCATCGTGTGTACGTGTTTCCGTTAGTCCTTCCTCCTTTGCGCGAACGCCGGGAGGACATTCCGGCATTGGTAGAACATTTTGCCCGGCAGGTCTGCGCTCAGAATAATTGGAAGCCGCTGCCGTTTGCTCCGGAGGCGATTGAAGCGCTTACCGCTTATCCATGGCCGGGAAATGTGCGCGAGTTGCGCAATGTGGTGGAACGTCTGATGCTATTGGCGACTAAAGGCGAGGTAACGTCAGCGACAGTTCGCTCCGCATTGCCTTCTGCTCCAACTAGTCTTTCGTTGTCAGGAGCGAACTCAGGTCCATTGGCTGAGCGGGTGGAGAATTTCGAGCGTGAAGCGATTCTCGCCGAGTTGAAGCGCAGCAACTACCACATCACGAATGCCGCCAAGTCTCTCGGCTTGGAGCGCAGCCATCTCTACAAGAAAGCCGAGCAACTCGGAATCGATATTCAAAAACAGCGTCGAGAAGAAGAGTGAGAACCGTCCAGCTAAGGCTTTGCTCGGAGTGACAACTTGGTCGAGGCGGGGCAATATTTGGCTGTTCTCGATTGGATCAAAGGATTTGCCATTCTCCCGGCGCCTCATTTGATTTATCCTGTCCGGTTTGGACATACGACTGGGGGATCGCATGATTCGAATTCATCGCCTTATCCTGATTTTTCTCGCTGGCTGCTTCATCGTTTCTCTACCCGGTGTAAGCCAGGCACAACAGTTTCCTGAGAGCATGTATCAGGAAATGCGCTGGCGCATGATCGGGCCTTTTCGCGGCGGGCGGACCCGCGCCGTTGCTGGCGTGCCGAGCCAGCCCAACGTGTTTTATATCGGCGCGGTGAATGGCGGAGTGTGGAAGTCGGACGACTATGGGCGGACTTGGACGCCGATCTTCGATCAAGAGCCCACGCAATCTATCGGGGCAATTGCGGTCGCTCCCTCGGACCCCAACGTCATTTATGTTGCGAGCGGGGAAGGCCTGCACCGTCCTGACCTGTCGGTGGGGAATGGAATTTACAAATCCACAGACGCCGGCAAGACGTGGACGCACCTCGGCCTGCGTGACGGACAGCAAATCCCCGCCCTGGTGATTGACCCGCGTGATCCGAACAAGGTGTTTGCTGCAGTGCTCGGGCATCCCTATGGTCCCAACGACGAGCGTGGGATTTTTCGCTCGACTGATGGCGGGAGTACGTGGCAGAAGGTTTTGTATAAGGACGAGAACACCGGCGGCTCCGATGTCGAGATTGATCCTTCGAATCCCGACGTGCTTTACGCATCGCTGTGGGAAGCCCGCGAGGGGCCGTGGGAGGATAACAACCAATTTCAGGGAACCAGCGGAGGTCTGTTCAAGTCGACGGACGGCGGCAGCACGTGGCGTCCGCTCACCAACGGCTTGCCCAAGAACCTTACGCAAGTCAACGTCGCGATCGCAGCCAGTGAGCCGAGTCGTCTCTATGCGACGGTGGCGACGACTGACCGCGGAGAGTACGGTTCTGCAGCCGGACTGGGCATGTACCGCTCCGACGATGCAGGCGAAAGCTGGCACGTAACCACGACTGATCCGCGCCCCGCCATGCGCATCGGCGGCGGCGATCTTTCAATTGCGAGAGTCGATCCCAAGAATCCTGATGTCCTGTACAGCGTAAGCATTGTGACTGTGCGGTCGATGGATGGCGGCAAAACTTGGATGAGCATTCGCGGCGCGCCCGGCGGGGATGACTATCAGAACCTCTGGATCAATCCTAACGACCCAAACATTATTCTTCTCGTGAGCGATCAGGGGGCGATCGTGACCGTCAATGGCGGACAAACCTGGAGTTCGTGGTACAACCAGCCGACCGCGCAGCTTTATCACGTTGGCGTCACGAACACTTTTCCCTACCGGGTTTGCGCCGGGCAACAGGAGAGCGGTTCCGTGTGCATTTTAAGCCGGGGCAATGACGGCGAAATCACGTTTCGCGATTGGCATCCCGTCGCCACTATCGAGTACGGATACGTTGCGCCCGATCCACTTGACCCTGACATCATCTATGGAGGTGGACGCAGCGAGGTTTCGAAATATCATTGGTCTACCGGGCAGGTGCAAAACGTCACACCCATTCCAGTGCGCGACCCGAAATATCGAACCGATCGCACGGAGCCGACCCTCTTCTCGCCGATCGATCCTCACACGCTTTACTTCGCTTCGAACGTATTGTTCAAGACAACCGATGGTGGAGAAACGTGGCAAGCCATCAGCCGCGATCTCACACGCGAAAGTTCGGGAGTTCCAGCGAGCATAGGAACACTTGCGTCCAAAAATCCCGAAGCTGGGAAGCAGCGCGGAGTGATTTATGCCCTGGCTCCCTCGTTTAAAGACATCAACACGTTGTGGGCCGGCACTGACGACGGCCTGATCTGGATGACGCAGGATGGCGGAAAGAACTGGAACAACACTACGCCGCCGGAATTGAGTGCCTGGAGCAAAGTGACTCAGATCGAGGCATCGCACTTCGACGATCTATCCGCATACGCATCCGTCAGCCGGTTCCGCATCGATGATTCGCATCCTTATATTTACCGCACTCACGACGGCGGCAAGACGTGGAAGCTGATCACAGACGGCCTTCCGGCTGACGCCGCAGTGGATACGGTGCGCGAGGATCCGGTTCGCAAGGGACTGCTTTTTGCCGGCACTGAATCCAGCGTCTGGGTTTCGTTTGACGACGGCGATCACTGGCAGTCTTTGCAATTGAATCTGCCGCACACGTCGATGCGCGACTTCGGTATTCATGAGAATGATTTGATCGTTGCCACCCACGGTCGATCCTTCTGGATACTCGATGACATTACTCCGTTGCGGCAACTCGCGGAGTCAATGGCGAATTCGGATGCCTATCTTTTCAAACCTGCGCCGGCCTATCGCGTTCGGCGCAGCACGAATCCTGACACTCCGATTCCGCCCGATGAACCCGCTGGTCAGAACCCTCCCGATGGCGCGATTCTCGACTACTTCCTGGCGCAGGGTACTTCCGGCTCGGTGATGCTTGAAATCGTCGATGCGCAAGGGAAGTTGGTGCGGCGCTTTTCCAGCGAAGACAAGCCGGAGGTGAGGCAGGCTGAACTAGAGAAGCAACTGATTCCGCTTTACTGGATTCGCATGCCGAAGATTCTTTCAGCAAGCGCTGGCATGCATCGATGGGTTTGGGATTTGCATTATCCTTCGCCGGCTTCGCTGCAACAGCAGTATCCGATTTCTGCGGTTCCCAACGACACGCCCAGAACGCCACTCGGCGTGGACGCACTGCCCGGAGAATATACGGCGCGACTCACTCTGAACGGACACACTTTCACGGCACCACTCACGGTCAAGATCGACCCGCGGGTCAACACGTCTCCCGCCGGTCTCGAGCAACAATTCAATCTGGAAATGCGTTTGGCCTCCGAGCTGACCGCGAGCACGGAAGCAGTCACGCAAGCGCGCTCGGTTGTCGATCAACTTCACAAGCTCGGAACGCAATCCGGCAAACTGGCGGAATCGATTAAGGCGCTCAATCAGAAGGTGGGGACAATTTTGCACGGGCCGACGCCGCCGGTCCCCGGATCGTCGGAGCCGACGTTGACTCGCGAGAATGCGGCAATTGGCATGCTCTACGGTAGTGTCGGACAAGCCGATGCTACGCCCACTGCGGCTCAGATAAGCGCCGCAGCGGACACCGAGCGCGATCTTTCCGCGTTGTTGAAACGCTGGGAGGACGTCAAGCAGACTGATCTGCCCGCGGTAAATCGCCAACTCAAGAGCGCAAAATTGCCCGAGATCGGCCTAGAATCGAAGGCTCCGATGGATGAGGGCGGTGATGACGTAGAGTAAGTGATCCGTGGCTCATTCTGCGATCAAAAGGTTCTCGGCGAATGGCCACTCTTCATCAATCCACTGGGCATCACAGCGGAAGCCTGCCTTCGCGGCAATTCGAAATACTTCCGGAAGAGAATACTTGTGACTGCTCTCGGTCCAGACGGTCTCGCCTTCAGCGAATGTAACCCTCAGGGAAGCCGCGGGTATGTTCACGATCTGTTGCTTCCGCGACCGAAGGTGCATCTCGATGCTGCCTACTTCCTCATTGAAGCGGGCCACATGTTCGAATTGCTCGAGCACGAAGTCGGCATCGAGTTCCCGATTGATTCGCGCCAGCAGATTCAAGTTGAAGGCCGCCGTCACGCCGAGCGGATCGTCGTATGCATCCAGCAATTGACGCATCGGTTTCGTTAAGTCGGTGCCCAGTAGCAACGCGTCGCCCACGCGCAGGATGTCCCGCATTTGGCGCAAAAACTTTTCGTCTGCAGGATGCTCAAAGTTGCCAATGGTGCTTCCCAGGAACAGTACCAGGAGTTGCTCTCCGGCTTGGCGTCGAGCTGCCACTTCCAGCAAGCCATCAAGATATTCACGCTCAAAGCCTACGATGCTGACTGAATCAATGTCGCCCAGTTCGCGCTCGCACATGGTAAGGGCGGCTCGCGAAATTTCGATAGGGCAATACGAAATGTGTTGATGGCGGCTCAGAGCTTCCAACATCCAGCGCGTTTTCTTGCCGCTGCCGCTGCCCAGTTCGGCGACCGTGGTCGGCGGCCTGAGTCTTGCCACGATGTCGTCCGAATGCCGTCGCAGAAGGCGCTCATCAGCACGAGTCAGACCGTATTCTGGGAGCACGCTGATGACCTCGAAGAGCGCGGACCCAACGCTGTCATACAAGTATTTCGACGGCAATTCTTTCTGACCGGGCTTGGTCAAACCGAGGCGCACGTCGGTGAGGAGGTCGGAATTGGTGTCGGTGGTAAAGGCTTGCGTCAGCATGCTGTCCTCCGATCGAATCAGTTGCTCACGCAGCGAAAGCCGGCGTAAACATACTGGTAGTGGGGCTGGAACCAGTTGCGGAACGAGCGGCGCAACATGCACGCGGCAGTGCGCGCGGATGCCCCTTTCATCACGTAATGTTTGCCATCGAAGAAGTCGGCAGAGTAGCCCGGATAAAACGAAAACGTCTGGAAACCCGGTAATGGTGCGAACACGCTCGACGTCCACTCCCACCCGTTACCCAGCAAATCAGCAACGCCGGATTCGCTGTCACCTTCGGGAAAAGCACCCACGGAAAACGGATCCCAGCTTTGGAAATCAAAATTACCTTTGCTTGAATTCGGCGCCGTGTTGCCCCACGGAAAGGAATTCTCGCGACCGTTCGCTGTTCCATAGGCTGCGCGATGCCACTGCGCTTCTGTAGGCAACGATTTCCCCGCCCAGCGAGCGTATGCATTGGCCTCCGCGTGACTCACGTAAACAGGCCAGTCCAAAGGTAGAGGGATCTCGTCGAACATGGTCCGCAAATACCAGGTGTCGCGATTCCGGCTCCAAAACACAGGATGAAGAAGGTTTTTCGCCGTCCGCCAATTCCAATCTTCTTGCGTCCAGCAGGCGGGGTTTTCGTACCCTCCCGCGGCTACGAAATCGAGGTACTGTCCGTTCGTCACTTTGTATTTGTCGATGGTGAAGCCTGCAACGTCGACGGTCTCCGCTTCGTATTCGTTGTCCCAACCGAACGCTTCCAGGTCGCGCCGCAAATTCCGAGCGTGGCTCGCCCTGCTGGGATCTCAATCATTGTGGGAGCGACGGGAGGAACAATCAGTTCAGGTTTGCGTGCCTTTGAAACTTTGCGATCAAGGGGCAACTGGTGAAGCATGTACGCCAGAGTTTCCGCGTGCATGAACCGGTGCTCGATGGCTACGTTAAGCAACGTGCTCGCGGTAAAATCCGATCCCACGGGATTGGAATGCCAATCCGCAGGTTCAAGCAACGCGAGACCCTCATCAATACTCCTCCGAATTCGCTGCACATACTTTCGAGTATCGGCTATGGAAGGCCAATCGCCAGGTTGGTCGGAGGGAAGCGCACCATTAACGGGATCGATCCCAAAGGCAAATAATCGGTCGAAGTCAGGATGAAAAGCCTTCATGCCCAGAACCCGCTCTCGCAGCAGGTTCCAATCGAACGCTTCCAGATGTCCGAGATAAAAATTAATTCGGTGTCTTTCTGGAATCGGCCGCTCGTAGATCGAGTCGGGCCTGACAATGTCAAAAATCTCGTCCGTTCGAACTCGAGCGTCGGACAACCGCTCAAGCAGCCGATGTCGAGTCTCGATTTGCTTTTGCGCGACGGGCATCGTTGCCTCCAAAGTCACCTCGATGCTTTCTGTGATTCTGTCTTCGTTCCCGCTTGCTGGAACACTCCAAGCTTGAAATAAATACCGCGGAGCATTCAGCCAGAACCTATAACGAAGCGTGCGCAGGAATCATAGACGAAAGCCGCCATTTCGTCCGTTCGACTCACCCGATAAACATCCCTCAGCCTTAGATGCCCGATCAAGCGAAGAGGTACATTCATTTTCCGGCAGGATAATTTGATCGACAGAATCGCAAATGAGACTGGCAAATGAGTAAGATAGCGGCGCTTATGTCCAATTTCCGATCCCGGTTTCTGCTTCTGTAACGCGGAGATACAGTAAAATGCGGCTTACATCCTGCGTTGGGCTTTTCAGCGCGAGGCGCATATGAACACTCAAACCATCAGCCCCAGCCTGTGGCCGGAATTGCCGCTAGAGGCGTGGAAAGACACTTACGCGACCCTTCACATGTGGACGCAAATCGTGGGCAAGGTTCGGCTTGCGCTAGCTCCGAGGGTCAATCAGTGGTGGGAAGTAACGCTATACGTAACGCCGCTCGGCCTCACAACTTCGCCCATTCCATATGAGGGTGGGATATTTGAGATTCATTTCGATTTCATCCATCACCGGCTACTGATTCGAACCAGCCACGATGCGGAACGCGTAATGGCACTGGAGCCGCGTTCCGTCGCCGATTTCTACAAAGAATTCATGCAGTGTCTGGCATCCCTCGACATTCACGTAAAAATATGGAAGATGCCGTGCGAAGTTCCCAACCCGATCGCCTTCGATCGCGATACGCAACATGCTTCGTACGACCCTGAGTACGCGAACCGCTTCTGGCGCATTCTGGTCGAAGTGGATGAGATCTTCAAGGAGTTTCGGTCGCGCTTTATCGGCAAGAATAGTCCCGTACATTTTTTTTGGGGCAGCTTCGATCTAGCGGTGACGCGGTTCTCAGGCCGGCGGGCACCCCCGCGTGAAGGAGCCGACCCGGTTACGCAAGAGGCATATTCGCAGGAAGTGATCAGCGCCGGTTTCTGGCCTGGTGGTGGTGAAATAAAAGGCCCGGCATTTTACGCCTATGCCGCTCCCCAACCGTCAGGTTTTGCGGAAGCGCGGGTTGGCCCGGCCAAGGCTTTTTATCATTCGCAGATGCAGGAATTCCTTTTGATGTACGACGACGTCCGGAATGCCGCAGACCCAAGGGCTGATCTTCTGGAATTCTTGCAAAGCACCTACGAAGCTGGTGCTCGTTTGGGCAACTGGAATCGCCCGGAGCTGGAAAAGCCCGCAGCCTGACGCCGTATCCATCTCTGGCAGCGTGAATTAAATTATTTTTGCGCGTTCTGAACGTCAAGCGTGCGCACCAGCCACGGAATAATTACTTGCTTGAAAATAAGGGGATCTGGCCAGACCTTGACTTGCCTTCCCAAGTGGCCGCCTGATGGATTGATCCACGCGTCTTTCGGAACGTCGCCTTTGCTGAGCAACAAATAGATATCTGAGATTGGCACCTGCGTATCCAGCACTCCGGCAATGATCAGCATGGGCGTGGTTGGTTTACCGAGCAGCCCTTGTTTCACGAGCGACATTTTTTCAAGGTTCGCACCCAACTCGTCTACCGTTGTTACCCCATCAAAAATATTCATCAGAGCAGGAACCTGATCGAACAAGTATTCGCGATTTCCCAGGAGCGAATTCATCAGGAAATCTTTTTGAAAGAAAGTATCAACCGGCGGAGACTGCGCACTTGCGCCCTTCAGCCGGGCGCGCTCGACGATAGAAAGTTTGGTCGCCCAGTATGCGCCCCAACTAACGCCGTGGACGGCAAGTCTCGTTTTATCTACCTCCGGCCTGGTCTGTACGTAGTCGATCACGCGCGACAGCATCCGATCCGCGGTTGGGCTGGCTTTGATCGGGCATTGCCCTGTACCCGGCCCATCGACTGCGAGAAAGCCAACACCAAACGGCAGGATCGCGGAGAAGCTCTCCGACAAGTCTTCCTTGCGACTGTCCAAACCATTGACCGCGATCACCAGCGGCACCGGACCCTTAGCGTTTTTCGGGAGTCGCATATACGCGATAATCTCAGACCCTTCGAACGGGATGTGCACTACTTCGAGAGGCGGATCCCAGAACCGAGCATGCGCGAGAAAGGCTTCGATCGCCTTGGCATAAGCTCGCTGCTTCCCAGGAGAAGCCGGAAAGGGCCAGCGACCGAACGAGTACAGCCGCCACGCCCTAATATAGTCTGCATTGGCCTTGACGGGATCGGTCTTCTCCACCGACTTCGCCTCATTGAAATAACGGTCGGCAACTCCCATGAACGCTGCCGCCCATTCGTCTTTATCGCGCGTCTTGACCGAGGCCAGCGCCTCCCGAACATCCCCTGGATCAAGTCCGATCAGCGGATACATTCCATTTTCCGCACGATGAATGGCTTCCGCCTTTATCTCATCGAGCGTGCGCTCATGCTGTTCCTGCGCCAAGACAATGCCCGTGAGGACTACGGTGAAGATCAACGAGTGCGCTACAAAATGAGAACGAGTTCTGGCTGTCACGTTTCATGACTCCTTGTGAAGGTTAGGAATGTGCAAAACCTCTTTTAACGGAAAAGGGCCGAACTCTTGCGTCCGGCCCCATCCTTCGAAACTTCCGACGGCGAACTAGAACGCAAACTTCAGGCCTAACTGCACCGAGCGAGGGCCTCCGGAACCCACGGCGGGATTGGCAGCCGCTATATCAGGCGTCGCGCATCCGCAGCCAAAGTTCGGCGCTCCCGGATCGTTCAGCCCGTATCCGTTCTGTCCGCCGTAAGGGTTGGCGAAGTTTGGGTGATTGAGAATGTTAAAGAACTCGGCGCGGAACTGTGCATGGAGCCGCTCCCCGAAGTGCCAGTTCTTGGCCACCGAGAAGTCCCAGTTCCTGAAGCCTGAATCAGGGAACAGATTCCGGGGCATGGTGCCGAACTGCCCCTGGGGCGGCGGAATCATCACGGAGTTGCCTTTTGCGTAGCAGCCCCACGCATCGAGCGTTGAAGTCGCCCCGATCGTAGCCGCGTCGTTGGTGCAGGCCGTTGGGAAGTTGCCCACGGTGTAGTGCGGGATCGGTACTGGTCCAGACTTGAAGTCCGAGGGATTGCCGAAAAAGTCCCAACGCATCGGAGTAGCTTGCGGCGGGCTGACAGGCAGGCCACCAAGGCCGGAAATATCTGTGGTCAAATCGATCGGTCCCCAATATTGCGGGCTCTCAATCGTTGCAATCGAATTGATCTCCCAGCCTTCCAGCATCTGAGCGTAGCCTTGTTTGCCGGGAATGGCGTAGGTTAAGGAAAGCGTCAGCCGCTGGCGTGCGTCGAAATCGCTGTTGCCATATTCCGCGGCCAGATTGTTGGAATTCTGCGGAAGGCCGTATCCGGCGCCGAAGTCCCAGTTTGCCGACACATCGTCCAGCGCATGGGAATACGTGTAGCCGGCCACCAAGCTCAACCCATGATAGTTTCGCGCGGTTAGCGTTGCCTGCAAACCGTCATAATTTGATCGGTAGGAGTTCCCCAACTGAAAAATATTGCTGAGGTAAGGAAACTTCGTATTAAAAGGCCGCGTAGCCTGCGAGTCGGTGCCCGGTTGCTCTTGGTTGATGTCCCGGATTCCGACCAGATTCGATCCGTGGTTGCCCACGTATCCAACTTCCAGATTCAAGTTGGGTGCGAAGGCGTGTTGAACATTCAAACTCCAGGTCGCCACGTAAGGAGTGGTGATGTTGCGATCGACCCCCATGATGGCGCACGGACCGGACCCGTTAGGATCGCAATTGATCGTCGAGCTGCTGAGATTGCCGTAGAGAGGCGTAGCGCTGTCCCATTGCGCTGGAAATGGTGGGATCGTCAAATTACCCGCCGTAATCGTGCCTCCAGCAGTCACCGGATTGGCTGTGCCAGTTCCAGATATCACCGCTCCGGTAGGAACGCTGGGCAGTCCGAAGCTGTTGTTGAAGGCCAGAAACGTTTCCCAGTTCACGGCCTCGAATGTGATGCCGCCGCCGCCGCGGAGCACCGTTTTCCCCTTGCCATCAATGTCCCACGCAAAACCAACGCGTGGAGCAAAATTCGTGGGATCGGTGTTATACGCCTTGCCGATCTGCTTGCCCACTTGCACGATTCCGAGGTTGGGATCAAAGTTGCCCAGCAGATTGTTGGAATCCGTGACCACCGAGGCAAACTCATAACGCAGTCCCAAATTTAAAGTGATGGTCCGGCTTACCCGCCAATCATCCTGAAGGAACGCAGCATAGTTCCAGTTATGCAAGTGGCGCCTGGGATCGCCCGTGAGCACGGACGCCTTGAACGGATCGCCTGCAAAAAAATCTTCCAGCGCGGTGGATCCGTTGGGGTTTGCCACGGTTGGAGCCAGGGCAACGCCGCCCAGGAAAGTGATGCTGCCGCGGGCGTTAGCGAGCGCACCACCGCTAACGTAATTCCGGTGGACCTCTCCGCCGAACTTCAAAGCATGTTTTCCAGCAGTGTAGGAAATGTGGTCAACGAACTGGATGATATCGTCGGGGCCTTGAAACTTGGGCCATTTGAACCCGCCCAGTCCGGTGAAGTATCCGCCAAAACCGATGCGAGGCAATCCTCCAGTGAAAGGACCGCTTACGCCGGTGTTAAGACCGTAATCCGACGCCGGCGTACTAAGATCGCCTGGCAATGTGGGCTGGTAGAGCCGGTTGTAGCCCACCCTGACTTCATTGACCCAACGCGCCGTGGGCGTGTAAACCCAGCTTCCTCCAACCACCTGGGCGCGCGTGTGAATATCGGACAGCCATTTGGTTTGCAGCTCCGGAAAATCCTCGACTGTTCCCGTGTTATTGCCAAAAAAGTACATGCCGCTCAGCCGTTGGCGCTCGTTGAAGTTGTAATCCACCTTAGCGACTACGTTATCGACCGAAACCACATTGGGGAATCCGTTAACGATATTGATATTCGGATTGTTGTTGGTTGGAAATCCCGTGCCGTTGCAGGTCACCGCACCGCTTGCCGAGACCGTGCAGCCTGAGATTTTCTGGCTGGCCGCACTGATGGGAACACCACTGGCCACAAGATCAGCAATCGCAGTCGGAATGCTGTCGGCACAATCGCCGGAAGCGAGCCCAGGAGCGGTACAGTTCTGCGCCGTCCCCGCGGCCAGCGTCATCGGTACCATCGATGGACTGGTTACACCTCCATACTGATTGCCCACGTCGTAGCGTTGTCCCTCATACGCGCCAAAGAAAAAGGCTTTGTCCTTGATAATCGGTCCGCCGAATGATCCGCCAAATTGCTCCAGGGTGCGGGGATTCTTCGGGCTCGGCGATTGGCTGAAGGCACAGGGATTGCTTGCGCAGTTGAAATAGTTGCGGGCGTCGAACACGTTGCCGTCGCGGCCGAAGGCGAACGCCGTGCCGTGAAGCGAGTTTGTACCCGACTTCAGTCCGACATTGACCACGGCACCGGGCTTCCAGCCGAATTCTGCCGGGGGATTCTCCTGGATGTTGAATTCCTGGATGGCATCAATCGGCAGGATGGTCGCCGAGTCGCCAGCAATACCAGCCCCATTGATGATGCCCTGCCCGGAAAAGGGCTCGCTATTGAGCAGGCCGTCGATAACGTATGCGTTGTCCTCGGCCCGAAGTCCGTTGGTGCTGGTCGTGGAAAAACCGCCTCCGGGGTAGCGAATTACGCCGGGACGCAACTGCAAAAGGTTCTCATAATTCCGGCCATTCAGTGGCAAGTCATTGATGACCTCGTTGCTCAGAGTTCCACCCAGAGTGGATGAGGTCGTATCGAGCAGCGGAACTTCTCCGCTCACCACCACGGTTTCATTTACCTGGCCGGGTTGGAGCGTAAGATCAATCCTGACATCTTTGGCCACTTCGACTGGAATGTTGGGCTGCTCCACCGCCTTGAATCCCTTGGCCTCGGCATGAACCTTGTACGTACCGGGAGACAGGTCGGGAGCTACGTACTCACCGGCTTGGTCCGTGGTCAAAGTACGCGAAACCCCTCTTTGCATATCCGTGACCACCACTTGAGCGCCCGCCAACGCGGCTCCGGTCTGGTCGACCACCACCCCTAGGATACGGCCGGTATAGGTCTGCGCGAGAAGGGGTAGACACGCCAGCAGCACGCCAATACTTACAGCCGTCACCCGAATGGTTAGGGAACGCATGGGGACCTCCGTTGAAAGTGTGCATCTACGATAATTGTTAGTTTGTACGGCCACGAAACGTTCGCAAAGTGCCAAAGCCGATTACTTACTTAGGCGCCAAAATAGTGGTCTGACAGCTCTACCACCATATGCCAGCCAGTGTCAAGCAACTTTGCATTCGTCCCGTTGATCCACGGGATTCCGTGTTTAGATTTAGATAAAGGAGGGCGAGCACACGGCGCTGTTCCGCCGCTGTTTCAGTCGAGTAAGCCAGCCTGGAAAACGGGTTGTGCCCGCTTTAGCACGAGACTATTGCGGTGTCCGCGACAGAATCGATTGGTCCGAAAAGAGATCGACGCCGCGTCGGAGCAGCCGCGCGGACCTCGGCAGGTGCATGCCACAATGCACTATGGAAACGTTTGCGCCGGATGAACATTGATTCCGCTTCTCTCAAACTCGAAGGTCAGAATCCATTCGCTGGGAACACCCTGTCCGCCGACTTGCGGCGGCTTAAACGTCCACCGTCGTGCGGCTGGTAATGTTCGCTCCGCAAAATAAGTGCTCGGCCCTCGCGAATCGAACTTTGCCAATATCACCTTGCCGGACGAATCCACCGAGACCTTGACGCGAACCTTCAGCTTCCCGTGAATCGTTCGCAATGCGCTCTTGGACACGTCGGGCAAGACTTGTTGGGCCACAGCGCCCTGAACCCCGGCGCCAGTGGAATCGCCGGCTACAGCATTCTTGCTTGCGCCATTCTTGCCGCGAGTTTTAGCTCTGGCCGGCGGCGCATTCGAGGGAGCCGGTGCAGTGGAAGCAGCATTCGACTTTTGTTCCGGTTGTGCCTGCGGGGATTCGATCGGGCTGGAAGGCTCGGATTCAGTTCCCGGATGGCGATGAAGGAGCTTTGGGACAAGCAGCGCCAGCAACAATAGTCCCACTGCCATTCCTGGAACCAGGTAACCCCATCTCGTAAACGTGCTCCCGGGCTCGACAGTCTCGCGTGGCGGGGGTGCAGATGAAGGTTGCTGCAACCGTGCTGAGATCTCAGCCACCGTCCATCGCGTTTGCGGGTTTCGGTGCAGGCAGTGACTGGCGATATCAAAAAATGGCTGCGGCAAGGTCTCCGGCAAAACCGGTTCCGTTTGTTCCGCTGCGTTCCAGACCGGCGGACTCTGAGTCACAGCCTCGACCAGCGTAATGCCCAGCGACCAGACATCCGAAGCGGGCAATACGCCTCCGCCTTCCGCGAGTTCCGGCGCTGTGTAGATGGTGGGCTTTCCCAGAACTCGGCTCGACTCTCCCGTCCCACAGAGGCCGTCACTCGAAACTTTTATTTGATCGCCAACCGCTAAAATGTTCGCAGGTTTGACGTGGCCGTGTACGAAACCTTTTCCGTGAATATAGGCCAGAGCATCTAGAAGCGGCTGGAGCGTGTCGCCTGCCTCCGCGGGCGTGAGCGGCCGATACGGAATAATTTGCGACAGACTCTCTTCGGCGTACTCGGTCACGACGTAAAGCAGTTCTATGCCATCCATCTGGCAACGACCGCGCTGAAAGAGGCGAAGCAAATTCGGGTGCGATAGCTTCGCGGCGAGTTCCCACCAGGAGAGCTGAAGCTCAGGGTCTTCAGTATTGGCCAGAGTAAGTTTGATAGCAACTTCCTGGGGCTCGCGGTCGGCGCGCTTGGTCAGAAATACAGCGCTGTGCTCCGACGCGCCCAAGTATCGAACCAACGAGAATTCCTCGTTGACGACTTGGCCTTCCCACTGTTTCCAAGCCTCCGGCATTCTCCTCCACCGCCTTACACTTTTATGGGACAGTGTATTGTACCCGAGCAGACGATCAATGTAGACGCGATCGTCCTCGCTCGCGTGACCCGCCGAAGTTCTTCCTGGTCAGGTTCGTCAGCGGGCTCGCTTCAAGAAATTGGTGGGGAATGCCGCGCTTCGTAGGCGGCGATATCGGACTCGTGCTGCAGAGTAAGGCCGATGTCGTCCAGCCCTTCGAGCAGGCAATGGCGGGTAAACTCATCAATCTGGAATGCGGCGGTCAATCCATGGTCATCGTGAACTTTGCACTGCTCGAGATCGACGGTGATCGCATAGTCGTCAATTTCCGCTGCCCGGCGAGCAATCTCGGCGACTTCGTCTTCACTCAGAACCACGGTCAGCACGCCATTCTTCACACAATTGTTGGCGAAGATGTCGGCGAACGATGGCGCGATGAGGACGCGAAAACCGAAATCCTCCAGCGCCCAAACAGCATGTTCTCGCGAAGACCCACATCCGAAATTCTTTCCCGCTACTAGAACACTTGCGCCCGCATGCCGCGGATGGTTCAGTACAAACGCGGGATCGTGCTTGCCATCGCTGGTGCGACGCCAATCAAACAAAAGAAACTCGCCGAACCCGGTGCGCTCAATCCGCTTCAGAAACTGCTTGGGAATGATCTGGTCGGTGTCAACATTGGCCCGATGAAGCGGTGCGACACGACCTTTGTGAATGCGAATGGGTTTCATGGTCCTCTCGCCTCAACGAAAACGCCAGTTGCGAATATCCGTAAAGTGCCCCGCAATAGCCGCAGCCGCAGCCATCATCGGGCTCACCAGGTGCGTGCGCCCACCGCGTCCCTGACGCCCCTCGAAATTTCGGTTGCTGGTCGACGCGCAACGTTCGCCCGGTTGCAGGATATCTGGATTCATTCCCAGACACATCGAGCACCCGGATTCTCGCCACTCGAAGCCGGAATCCAGAAAAATCCTGTGCAAGCCTTCCCGCTCTGCCGCGTGCTTCACCGCTTGCGACCCCGGAACCACCATGGCCCGCACCTTGGGATCTACGTGATGTCCCTTAGCAACCCGAGCCGCAGCCCGCAGATCTTCCAGACGCGAGTTGGTGCAAGATCCGATAAAAACGCGATCGACAGAAATGTCTTCGATGCGAGTACCCGGCTCCAGTCCCATATATTCGAGCATGCGCTCAACCGCGGGCCGGTCCGCACTCACTTTCGAATCGCTCAATTCAGGAATTCGCCCATCGACCGGAGCGATCATTCCCGGATTCGTCCCCCACGTAACAAAAGGCGCCAACAGCGAAGCATCGATTTCCACGGTCGCGTCGTAAGCTGCCCCCGGATCAGAAGCCAGCGCCCGCCAACGGACGACAGCCTCATCCCAATTCTTCGGGGCAAAGCGTCGGCCTTTCACATAAGCAAACGTGGTCTCGTCGGGCGCGATCATCGCGGCGCGGGCGCCCGCCTCAATGCTCATGTTGCACAGCGTCATCCGGCCTTCCATGGACAACCCGCGCACCGCTTCGCCCGTGTACTCGATCACATGGCCAGTAGCCCCGTCGATTCCGATCTGCCCAATTACTCCGAGCGCGAGATCCTTGGCGCTCACTCCCTCGCCAAGCTTGCCGCGCACATCGATCCGCATGCTTTTCGGTTTGCGTTGAGGCAGGCACTGCGTCGCCAGCACATGCTCGACCTCTGAAGTCCCAATGCCAAACGCGAGCGCTCCAAACGCCCCGTGGGTACTGGTATGGCTGTCCCCGCAGACAATGGTCATGCCCGGCTGCGTCAATCCGAGTTCCGGGCCGATCACATGCACGATGCCCTGCTCGGACGAATCCATATCGAACAGAGGCACATCGAAATCCTTGCAATTCTGCTGCAGCGCCTGAATCTGCCGTGCCGCGATCGGATCGGTGATCGGAGTTCCTCGAGGCTCGGTAGGAATATTGTGATCGACTGTGGCGACCGTGCGCTGAGGCTGCCGGACCTCGCGCCCTGCCACGCGTAAACCTTCGAAGGCTTGCGGCGAAGTGACCTCGTGCACCAGGTGCAGATCGATGTAAAGCAGCGGCAGTTGTCCGGCGGGAACGCAGACGACGTGCTCATTCCAGATTTTGTCGAATAGCGTGAACTTCTCAGCCATGATTTCCTGCTTGATTCAATCTAATCTCGAGCCGGCATTTTCAAAGCGCGAGACGCGCGGCCAGTTCTATCATTAAAATCTTTGACGATTGGCAGGACAGGGAACAGCAACCAGCGAGCAAGAAAGGCTGCGAGTTTCCTGTTGCCAGTCAGTCACGCAGCCTACCACAGATTAGAATCATTGAGAGCCTCGCACCTCCCAGCATCTATCGTGCAGGAGCCCCAATGTTTTTTTATGGCTGCACTAGGTTTAACGCGAATCGCCGGCCTCCTCTGTGATCGAGATCGCACCCCTACGTGATCTGCGTCACTCTCTCCCAATTCTTGACTTCACACCTTAAGCCAACATACGGCCCGACTCAGACTTTTGCGCGACGGTCCGTTCTTTTATCGCGACCACAACGTCGCGTCCCATTTCCACGGTCCCAATTGCAGCCTGGCCCCGCTTCGCCAGATCCCGCGTCCGATGCCCCGCATCCAGCACAGATGCGACCGCAGCCTCAACGCACTCTGCTTCAGCCTCGAGCTGGAACGAGTATCGCATCATCATCGCCACCGATAGAATGGCTCCCAGCGGATTGGCAACCCCTTTTCCGGCAATATCCGGCGCGGAGCCGTGTACTGGTTCATAAAGCGCCACAGGTCCGCCGATGCTGGCCGATCCCAGCATTCCAATCGAACCGACAATCGCGCCTGCCTGGTCCGAGAGAATGTCGCCAAACATGTTTTCAGTCAGCAGCACATCGAAGTTCGTAGGATGCGAGACCAGCGCCATCGCGGCCGAATCCACGTAGGTGTGCCGTAGTTGCACCGCAGGATATTCCTGCGCCACCCGTGTGACCACGTCGCGCCACAGCCGGGAACAATCGAGCACATTAGCTTTGTCGACCGAAGTCACCAGGCGTCGTCGGGATTGGGCCAGCTCAAAAGCCACGCGGGCAATGCGCTCGATTTCCGGTTCGCCGTAGCGCATGGTATCGATCGCAACCCGCATACCGGCCGTACCCTCAGTCGAACGCGGCTCACCGAAATAGATTCCCCCCAACAGCTCACGCACGATCAAAATGTCCGCCCCTCGAACTACCTCTGGTCGGAGTGGCGAACAACATTCAACCGCCGGGAAACATACCGCAGGCCGCAGATTGGCAAACGCGCCAAGTTCCCGCCGCAGCCGAAGCAATCCACGTTCCGGCCGCAGATCTTTCGGAACATTGTCGAACGCTGGCCCCCCGACCGCACCCAGCAGCACGGCTCCAGAAGCAAGGCAAGTTTGCAATGTATCTTGGGGCAGCGGATCACCGCTGCTGGTAAGCCCAGCGCCGCCGACATCTTTTGTTGTCAGATTGAGTTCGTGCCCGAAGACCATTGCCACAGCTTCGATCACGCGTACCGCTTCATCAGTGACTTCGGGACCGACACCGTCCCCTGGAAGAATTGCGATCTTCAGCAGCATGCGGATTTATTGTAGCTCGGGTTCAAACTGAGAACCGAGAACAGGCAACTGAGAACTGGTTCCCCGTTTGTCTTAACGGGTCTATCCGGCCTTGCCGTCATACGTAGGTCGCCTATACCCCCCACAAGTAATCTTCCCCATCGCCGTGACGTTCCGCGATCGGGTTCAATCGAATTGAAACTCCGCCCCTGCCTGAGCTAGCGATCGGAACCAGGCGCTTAGAATGTTCGCGTACTTTGTCCGGTCGCTCAGTCGCTAAAGCTGGGACGGCGAGTGGAATCGGCTCCGATTGCGTCCGGTCGTCCGCCACCGTTTTATGAATAGTCGCGATCAGTTCCACCAGATGGTGATCCTCGACCTGCTTGATCTGATCCGCGAGCACCACGAAATGTCGGTAGATCTCATCGAGCTGATGGCGATCAAATTGATGGCCCAGTTGTTCGCAGCGCAGGCCCAGCGCGTGCCGCCCAGAATGCTTGCCCAGAACCAGTTTTGAATCCGGCACTCCGACCGATTGCGGGGTCATGATTTCATAGGTCAGAGGATTCTTGAGCATGCCGTCCTGATGAATCCCGGCCTCATGAGCGAAGGCATTGCGTCCAATAATTGCTTTGTTGGGTTGCACCGCAACGCCGGTGATCTCGCTGAGCATCTGGCTTGCCGGATACAGTTGCTCGCTGACCACCGCGGTCTCATAGGCCAGTCGGTCGGGACGAACTCGCATGGCCATGACGATCTCTTCCAGCGACGCATTTCCGGCGCGCTCGCCAATCCCATTGATGGTGCATTCCACTTGCCTCGCTCCTGCCGCAATTGCCGCAAACGAGTTGGCCACAGCCAGTCCGAGATCGTCATGGCAATGGGCGGAAATCGTGACTTTCTCGATGCCTCTCACCGTTTCCCGGATGGTGCGGATCAGTTCGCCGAATTCTACCGGCGTGGTGAAGCCAACCGTGTCTGGAATATTCACCGTCGTCGCGCCCGCGGCTACGACCGCTTCTACAACCTGACACAAAAACTCAGGGTCAGTGCGAGTCGCGTCCTCAGGCGAAAATTCAACGTCATCACACAAACTTTTGCCAGGCTCACGGCTTCGATAGCCTGTTCCAGGCACTGCTGCCGCGAGATGCGAAGCTTGTATTTCAGATGGATGTCGGAAGTCGCCAGGAACACATGAATGCGCGGCCGCGCTGCGCCCTGAAGCGCTTCCCATGCGCGATCGATATCCTTCGCGCAAGCGCGGGCCAGGCCAGCGATGACAGGACGACGCACCGCCGCAGCGATCGCTCGCACGGCAGCGAAATCGCCTTCTGAAGCAATGGGGAATCCGGCCTCGATCACATCCACGCCCAACCGATCGAGCTGATGCGCCATCCGCAACTTCTCCGCTACGTTCATGCTGCAACCGGGCGACTGTTCGCCGTCGCGTAGAGTCGTATCGAAAACCGTGATGCGTTCCATGCCGCGAGCCTCCTCGGGAATCAGAACTCAGGGTAGCGGTGCGGTTTGATTGTCATCCTGAACAAGCGTTCTTTGCGCAATGAAGAGCCTGTCCCGAGCGAAGCCGAGGGAATCTGGGCGAGCCGCGCGATGTGTCGCGTTCGTTGCGACACAACAAACGCGCGTTTGGTTCGCTTCCCTATCAAACTGCCACTACCGAATTCAATCCTACGTAGACAGCCATATTAAGCAAGCTTATAATCCTTCAATTATCATTAGTTGGATTTATAGTGATAAGCAGAACTAATGGGGCTTTAAGTTCTGCTAAAGGGATAGTGCAATGGATCTGGCGCAACTCGAAGTGTTTCTGGCCGTGGCCCGGGAAGGACGATTCTCGCGCGCAGCCGAGAAACTCTATCGCACCCAGTCGGCCGTAAGCCAGTCGATTCGCAAGCTCGAAGACGAACTTGGAGAGCCGCTGTTTGACCGCTCCTCGCGCGAGGGCGTGCTGACCGACGCCGGCCGCGTCCTGCAGGAATACGCGGAAAGACTGCTAAATCTGCGCGGGGATGCTCACGAAGCCCTGGTAGAACTCAGGGAGCTGCAAAAAGGCAAGCTGGCCATCGCCGCCAACGAATTTACTGCGCTGTACCTGTTGCCGGTGCTGGCCGAATTCCGTCGCCTTCATCCCATGATTAGAATCACCGTCCGGCGCTCGCTCGGCAGCCACATCCCCGACGACGTGATTCGTCACAGCACCGAACTCGGAGTTCTCACCTACGATCCTCAAGAGGCGCAATTGTGCTCCACGGTCGTGTACCTGGATGAATTGATTTTCGTGGTTCCACCAAGCCATCCCCTGGCTACGGCGAAGCAGGTCAGCATCCGGCAACTGGGCGCTGAGTCATTCGTCGCCCACAATGTGGCTTCGCCCTATCGCGAAAAAGTGATTCAAGCTTTCAAACGCCACAAAACGCCACTGCATATGGATATCGAACTGCCCACTCTGCAAGCCATCAAGCGCTTCGTCGCGATGGGCAACGGGGTTGCGCTGCTGCCCGAGATCAGCGTCGAAAATGAACTGGCTCGCGGCGAACTGATTCGCATCCCCGTCCGCGAATTGCGCCTGCACCGCCAGCTCAGATTGATTTATCGCAAATCCGCAAGCCTGTCCCACGCCGCACGCGCCTTCCTCAAAGTTGCCGAAACAGTCGCGCGCGAGCGCCGCGGCAGGTATCGCTTTCAACGGGAAAAGTGATAAGGAAGGAACAAGTGATAAGGAAGGAACAAAAAGCAGGGCCCACAAAACAAAACGCCCCAGCGCTCGTTAGAGCTTCTGGGACGTTCGTCGAAGCAGCCCTCCCCCGAAGTCTGCTCGAGGACAAATGTAACAGGGGGTCAAGCAACCGGGAATGGCACTTTCAGGCCATATGCAAATCGATGGTAACGCGCCAAAGTCACATTCCGTGAAACTCCTCTAAGTACCGTGTCCTTATCAGCTTAGCGAACTATTGGAAGTGTGCAAAGCTGTGCACTTCTCGACTCGCACGGCCGCTTGCGCCTAAACCGGCGATCTCTGAGTCTCCACTGTCTCCACTCCACCAGAAAGAGTGCCCCACCCTAACCTCGTGCTTTTCGATCTTAGGGGGAAGCACAAAAGCAAACCTGACGTACTTGACGTCATCCTGAGCCAGCCGTCAGGCCGCGAAGAATCCAGCGCGCATTGGCCAAAACGCGCCGCCGAGCACTTCCCGGTAGTGTCCTAATTTGAGCTTTGGCGCGGTCTCAGCCGCCTCGGGAACCGTCTCGTGAGCGGTCAGTCTATGCTATTCTCTCGTCAAGGATGGTCGACCGGTGCCTCTACTCATGATTGCTGAGCAACCGAACCTCGACGAGGGAACCTATGCCTCGATGCTGGAGCAGTTGATGCCGCTCCTGCGTTCGGCAAGCGGCTTCATATCCCACGCTGGAGGTCCGAGTCCCGCCGGCGGGGTGCGCATAATCGAGATCTGGGAGACCAAGGCCGACCAACAGAAGTTTTTCAACGAGAACCTGAAGCCGAATCTCCCGCCTGGACTTGTACCTTCCCTCGCGTTTTACGAACTCCGCGCCGTCTTCACTCGATAGGCATCTCGCCGCACTTTTCGGAGGCGTAGGCGATCCTCATCTTCGACCTCTAGACTCCCGTGACCGAACCGACCGCTACGCACGCCTTGTCCAGGCAGGTTGCAAAGGGGGGCGGAAACGCCGGGGATTCAAACTAGGACACTACCCACTCCCCGAATGCTCTGTCCGGCCATCCGAAAACCGAGGTAGAATACCTTGGCTTCTGGTGCTCCCCAGGCTAAACAACTTCGGAGGATGGTATGACGCGTTCTCACCTGGCCGCTACTCTCGCACTTCTCGCAGTATCTCTCGTGCTCCTCACCGGCTTTAATAAGGAGCAAGCCTTCTGGTCCCAATGGGGCCGCAACTCGCAACACACCGGCATGGTCGATGTTCCCGCTCAGCCTCTTAACGCCAAGCTCGCTGACATCATTTACGACGAGTTCGTCGATCAGGAAAAGGCCGAAAATAAACTGCTCTTCGGAGAAGCCGTTCTCAGCGCCCACTACCAGGCCACCCTGGTCGATGGCAACAGTTTCTACATGGTGAAAAAAGACGGCAAATACATCTCCTGCAACCCCCTCGGCTACTGGATCTACGGCGACCACTGTGGACCCAACGCCTGGAACAAAATACAGTGGAATGTCGTTCGCTACGACTGGAAGAACGGCAAGCCCGTCCCCGCCTGGACCTTCTGGACCGACTGGAAACCCGAGCCCAATGTCACCGACCTCCGCTTCGGATTCGTCGGATTGATTGGCTGGGAACCCGTCTTCCATCCCGCCCTCGCCAACGGATATCTCTACGTTCCCGGCGCCGCCGGCACCGTGTGGAAAGTCGACAAAACTACGGGCAAATCCGTAGCGCACGTAGAACCGTTCACCAAATCCGAAAGCGCCACCAACACCTTTGTCTCCGGCCCGCTCACCGCCGACAACCAGGGTCGCCTCTATTACAACGCGATCAAACTCAATACCCTCGACGGCAATCCGTGGAACGAGAACGACGTCGCCAACGCCTGGCTGGTGAAAGTCACGCCTGATGACAAGCCCGCCACCGTCACTTTCAAGACCCTCGTACCCGATGCCCCACCCCCGAATTCAACAAACTGTCCAGGCACCTTCTTCAATCTCGGCGATAACGGCGCGTCCCTGCCCTGGCCGCCCACCCCGACCTCTGTGCCGCCCACCGAGCTCTGCGGCGCGCAGCGTCCGCCAATGAATGTGGCTCCAGCGGTCGCACCCGACGGCACCATCTACACCATAAGCGTGGCCCACTTCGACTTGATGGTCAGTTACTTAATCGCAGTGAATCCCGATCTCACTCTCAAGTGGGATTCCTCCATGCAGAACCGCCTCACCGACGGATGCGGCACCCTCCTGCCCATCGCTGCCCAGGGCGTCGACAATGAACCCAATTCCTGCCGCTACGGCACCACTCCCGGCGTCGATCCCACCACCAACGCCATGGGCTCCGCCGACCTCGAAGATGAATCCTCAGCCACGCCCACCGTGCTCCCCGACGGCTCCGTGCTCTATGGTGTGACCGACAACTATGACTACGGCCGCGGCCATCTTCTCCACTTCGACAGCAGCGGCAACTACGTCAACGCCTACACCTTCGGCTGGGATTCTACCCCCGGCGTCTACACTCACGACAACACCTTCTCGGTCGTCATCAAAGATAATCACTACCCCGCAGCCGCCTATTGCACCTTCAACAACCCGGTGTGCACTCCGCTTCCTGAAGGCCCCTACTACGTTTCGCAACTCGACGCCAATCTGAATGTCGAATGGTCTTTCAAGAGCACGACCATCAACAAAAATCATCCCAACGGATACGAGTGGTGTGTCAACGCTCCCGTCATCGACTCCAAGGGATTGGTCTACGTCACCAGCGAAGACGGCCATGTCTACTCGCTTCCGCAGGGACACAAAGGAGTCTTCACCAAGCCCCATCAGAAAATCTTCCTGTTGGAGGCCCTGGGCGCAGCCTATACTCCGCTCTCCATCGGCGACGACGGCAAAGTCTACAGCCAGAACGACGGCCATCTCTTTGTAATCGGCCAATAAACGTGTAGGGCGGACATTCCTGTCCGCCCTTTTCCGTCTTTGACGTCATCCTGAGCGAGCCGCCAGGCCGCGAAGGATCCACCGCGTAGTGGCAGAAAAGAGGGTGCCCCACTCTTTCGCGTTCTTTGCGAAAGGGTGGGTCCCGACAAATATCATTTTGGATACGAATAACCTGACGTCATCCTGAGCGAGCCGCAAGGCCGCGAAGGATCCAGCGCGGATCGGCATAATCCCGACCCGACCCAAAATCTTGTCAAGCCCCCTAAAGCCCCCAAATTCCCCGCATCCGTCTCATTCCACAGCGAAAATAAACTTCCAAACCATAGCCTATTTACCCCCTCGAATGTGCTAGCCTATATCTATAAGCACAAATAAAGGCGCAGCCAATAGCTGCGCCTTTTTCTTTTCCCGACCGAAAGGCACCCAAATCATGAACCACCGCAACCCGAAACGCACCGGAGAAATCTCTGAAGCCGCCTTCTGGCTCAAGGCCAAAACCCTGGGCTTTGACGTCGCCAAGCCCTTTGGAGACAGCGAGCGCTACGACTTCATCGTCGGCAACGGCTCACGCCTGTGGCGCGTCCAACTCAAGTGCACCGAAGTCCTTCGCGCCCGCGGCTACGACATCCAACCCATCTACAGCGTCTACGGCAAGGGCAAAGTCACCTACACCGCCGATGACATTGACTTCCTCGTCGCCCACATCCTGCCCGTGGATGTCCATTACATCCTACCCATCGCAGCCATCGAGCAATGCACCAGCCTCCGCTTCTATCCCGACATCCCCTGCAAATGCGCCCGCTGGGAAGCCTACCGCGAAGCCTGGCATTTATTCCTGTAGAGCGGACACTCCAGTCCGCCACCGTCGATAACGAACGTAGACGCAAGCGCCTCTGACGTTGAAATAAAGACGCGAAGCGTCCCCGCTAGTGGGACCATAAGCCAGACGTAACCACAAACACCGCCCTTGACGTCATCCTGAGCGGCCCCAAGGCCGAGAAGGATCCCGCGCGCATCGGCATAAAGCGGGTGCCCCACCCTTTCCCGCGTTCTCTGCGGAAGGGTGGGCCACAATAAAGCAAATGTCACTTTAAATCCGAAGAACTTGACGTCATCCTGAGCGAGCCGCCAGGCAACGAAGGATCTAGCGCGGATTGGCAGAACTTCAGCCGGATCCACGACAAAGTCTCTCTCTCTCCTGATCCCCGTTCGTTTTGTGCTAGCATCTGTGCCACCTCTGAAAGGAGAATCCAAATGAGTCGCACCCAAAGGTTGGTCTCATTTGTGTTGGCCTGCGCTTCGAGCGTAAGCGTGGCTGGTGCTCAATCTCAGACAACGCGTGGCCCGGAAGTGGAGAAGTTGGCAGTAATCGTCGGCAGGTTCACAGTTGAAGACGAAGTGAAAGCCGGGGCAATGGGGCCGAATTCGCCAGCGATGAAATACACGGGTACCGACGATTGCAGATGGACGCAAGGCGGCTTCGCGGTGATCTGCGAGACGACACTCTATAGACCCGGAAAGGAATACTCGGAGACTTCGTTCTCCTACTACGATCCGACTTCCAAGACATACCAATACCACGCAGTTGACAGTTCAGGAGGAATAGAAAACAAGACCGGTACGGTAAACGGCGACGTATGGACCTGGCTTGGGGAGAGCGTTTTTGCCGGGAAGCCATATCACACGCGGTACATCATGAAGTTTGTTTCACCGGACTCTTTCGAATACACCGATGAGTCGGGCGAAAGCGAGAGCTCCATGAAGGTATTCGTGAGCGGAAAAGAGACTCGCGTCGCGGCTACCAAGCCCGCGAAATCGCAATCCACGCAGTGACGGCTTTCAGTCATTAGTTCCAAATTTTATTCCGGAGGGTGCCCCGTCCAAGCTCCGCTTGGGCGGGGGTTTCCCAGGCTGAGCCGAATCACACGGCGGAAAATACAGCCAATATCTGATCCCTCACAGTAACCGAAATCACACAAAGCGGGTGCCCCACCCTTTCCGCGTCCTTTGTGGAAGGGTGGGCCACGATAAAGCAAATGTCACTTCGAATCCGAATAACCTGACGTCATCCTGAGCGGGCCGTCAGGCCGCGAAGGATCTAGCGTGGATTGGCATAACCCCAGCCGGATCCACGACAAAAGTCTCACTCTCCCAAACTGTCATCCTGAGGCCGCGGATTCGCGTGCAAGCGAGCGAATCCCCACGAAGGATCTAGCGCGGATTGGCAGAACCCCGGACGGAACAAAACGACACCTTTAAAACTACCCCCGAATGGACAGCCCCACCAATCCAGCGTAATATCCCTGAAAAGCCGCGCCGTTCGGCCCATCCCCCGCCGCACCGCAATCTTTGCTTAGGAGACCGTCTCCTCATGACCCGCAATAAGCGACAACCCGCAATCCGCTGGTTGATCTCGCTCGCGATCATTCTGGCGACCGCTTCAGCCGCCTCAGCCAGTTGGAAGGAGAAAGTTCTCTACAGCTTCCAGGGCGGCACCGACGGAGCCACTCCCGTCGGCGGCGTGGTCTTCGATTCAGCGGGAAATCTGTACGGCGCTACTCAGGACGGAGGCTCATCTGTCTGCCATTCAATCTATCAGTGCGGCACGGTCTATCAACTCAAGCCCCCTGCGAAGAGTGGCGACCCTTGGACCGAAACCATCCTTCACGTCTTTCGAGGCAACGCAGAGAACGATGGCGCCTCTCCCTTCGGCGGCCTGGTCATCGATAGCGCAGGAAATCTGTATGGCACAACCGCCTATGGAGGCACGGGAGACTGCGTGCTCCTCGGCTCGAAACTCGGCTGTGGCGCAGTTTTCGAGCTGTCGCCTCCAACCGAGAAAGGCGGCGCCTGGACCGAGACCGTACTCTACAGCTTTCCAACGTCCAAGCAAGGCTATGTTCCGTGGGGCGACTTGGTTTTTGACAAGCAGGGCAATCTTTACGGATCTACGATTTTTGGCGGAGGAAAGGGAACGACCTGCGACGCTTTCTATCAATACTGCGGAGCAGTCTTCGAATTGAGCCCGCCCAAGACGAAAGGCGGCAAGTGGACGGAGAAGGTGCTGCACGGCTTCGAGAGCGGCAAAGACGGAGCGAATCCCAATGGCGGCTTGGTCTTCGACACCAAGGGCACGGTCTACGGCACAACCTACGGAGGCGGCAACGAGAGCGGGGAGTGTGGCACTGGGGGATGTGGCACGGCTTTCGCGTTGGTACCGCCGAAGGAAAAGGGCGACACGTGGCCAGAGACCATAGTTCACCGCTTCAACTACGACAAATCCGATGCCTCGAATCCTATGGCGGGACTCGTCTTGGACCCGAAGGGCAACCTGTACGGTACGAGCATGAGCGGCGGACCTGGTCTAGGCGGCACCGTGTTTCGCCTGTCACCGCCCTCGAACAAGCCCGGGACTTGGACCGAGACCATACTCCACGGCTTCAACGGCAAAGCGGGCGGGTACGACCCGGAAGGCGCAATTACCCTCGATTCGCGCGGTAACCTTTACGGTACAACGAACGTAGGCACAGGCGGATCCGTCCGAGGAAGCGTCTTCCAACTCAAGCAGCCTAGTCGGAAGGATCTCGCGTGGGCGCTCAATACGATTCACGGCTTCACTGGCATTCCCGACGGAGAGAACCCCACGGCTAGCGTGACTTTTGACAAGAACGGAAATCTTTATAGCACAACGCAGTATGGCGGTACCGGACCGGGTTGCGGTTTTACGGGGTGCGGTGTCGTGTTTGAGACATCACCATAAATGTCCGGTGCCCCATTCCGTTGTAATTCCAAATCAAATATACAAAAGGGTGCCCCACCATAACCCATATCCAAAAAGGTTTACCCATCCTTCGAAACCACCCCCGAAGCCTCCGCCTCCGCATACATCGCGTCAATCCGATCCCGATACCGTTCCTCCACCACCCGCCGCCGCAACTTCATGCTCGCCGTCAGCGCCCCATTCTCCGGCGAGAATTCTTCCGCGATCAAGATCACTTTCTTCAATTGTTCATAGCGCGCCAGATTGCGGTTCAGGTCCGCGATAATCCCCTCATAGAGCGCCTTCACCTTGGGATGGGCCACCAATTCTTCTCTGAGCCGAGGCTCCCAATCTGGTTGGCCCGCGCCCAATCCTCCAGCACCGGAAAGTACGGCGAAATCAGCACAGCAGGGAACTTGTGCTTATCGCCCACAATCACAGCTTCACCAATCAGAGCATTGTGCTTGAGCGAATTCTCCAGCGGCTGCGGAGCAATAAATTTCCCCCCGGACGTCTTTATCAAATCTTTCTTGCGATCGGTCACCGACAGGAAACCATCGTCATCAAGTTTGCCAATGTCCCCCGTCTTGAACCAGCCATCGACCAGCGCAGATCGCGTTTCTTCCGGCCGGTTCCAGTAGCCCTTGAAAACCGAAGGCCCGCGCACCAGAATCTCGCCATCCTCGGCGATACGCACTTCGACATTCGGCAAAGTCTTGCCCACCGTGCCCAGCTTATGCTCCTTGGGACTGTTCACCGCGATCACGGGCGAAGTCTCGGTAAGCCCGTAACCCTCGTCGATGCGAATGCCAATATCCGCGTACCACTCCGCCAGTTCACGTCCCAGCGGCGCGCCCCCGGAGATAAAAACTTCCGCGCGTCCGCCCATGCCCGCGCGCACTTTCGAATAAACCAGCAAGTTGCACAGCTTCCAGGCCAACGACGACGGCGTCTGATCGGCGAGAATCTTCTCTCGATGTGCCCGCCCCACCGACATCGCCAAGCGATAAATCCATTTCTTGGGAAAGCCTTTCGCCTTAATGTCGACCTGCCCGTGAACTTTTTCGTAAACCCGCGGCACGCCCACGAAAATTGTAGGACGAACCTCCAGCAGCGCCTGCGGAAGTTGATCGATCGCGGAGACGTAAGCCAGCGTCACTCCGCGAGAAAGCATGGCGAAATCGACATGGCGTGCAGTCACGTGGGACAAAGGAAGAAAAGAAATACTGATCTCACCGCCGCGCACATCGAACCCCGAAAGCGAATAAGCAATGTTCGAGGCCATATTGCCATGCGTGAGCATGGCTCCCTTGGGAGTGCCCGTAGTTCCCGACGTATAAATAATGGTGGCGAGATCATCAGGCTTCACGGCGCGAGCGTCCGCATCAAATTGCGGATCGCGCTCCTTCGGACCGTCCTGCATCAGCCGCTGCATCTGGACGGCGTGCGCTGTCTCCGCCGCATCCATCACGATGATTCGTTCAACGGCAGTCTGATCCTGAATGCTTTGAACTTTCAGAAGCTGCTTCTCAGTGGAGACAAAAACCGCCCGCGCTCCCGAATCCCGCAAAATATATGCTGTCTGTTCCCCCGTCAAAGTCGTGTAGACCGGCACGACGACGGCCCCGATGAGCAGGCAAGCAAAATCCGCAATGGTCCACTCCGGACGATTCTCGCTCAAGACGGCAACCCGATCGCCCTGCGAGATCCCCCACTCCCGCAGAGCCCGAGCCACACCCACCACGTTCTGATAAAGCTCGGCCGAAGAAATAGAAACCCACTGAATGGCCCGCCGGTGCATGACCACAACCCGGTCATCCCGCTCCACCACCGCAAAAAAGATTTCGTTGAGAGTCTGCAGGCTCAATCTCCGAAAGAAAATGTACTTCTTTCGAAAACCGTTAGCAACGCCCCAGCCGAAAATTGACGCCACTCATCGCCATTGTTATCATGAAAACGCGGGGTGGAGCAGTCTGGTAGCTCGTTGGGCTCATAACCCAAAGGTCGGTGGTTCAAATCCACCCCCCGCAACCAACTCCGCCAACAACTTACGGGCGTTCGCAAGAGAATACCCCTTCCACTTCGACAACAACTTCCACAAATCGTAGGAAAAGCGCGTCAGACGGGTTGCTGAGTTCGTCCTCCGAATGCGATAGTCTAGCCAGCCTCGATCACGGGCCGCTGACTTATCCCTTTGTCCGCACCGAGGCAATTCAGTAAAAGCGGGGATGCGAAAGCATGATCTCTCCTCCGCTGACCATCAGCGCGAGAAACGCGACCGTGGCAAATCCATAGAGCGGGCCCCATCCCCGATGCTCGGGGTTTTACAACAAGCGCACAATGAGCGCCGCCGAGGAAGGCGCGAGTCGAGTGCTCCGAAGACTCACCCGCGTCGACCAAGAGCGAATCGAAGCACATGTGGCGCTGAGCGTCGCGTCTCTCCTGGCCAACTTGAAGGTTGTTCCGTCGGAGGTCGAATCGTCGCATGGTAGACTGCACTCATTTGCCGAGTCGCCGTGAAAACGATCACAGAAATCTCTCATAGCTTGCCTGAGGAAGAATCATATATGGCTCAATGACCGTGCAAAGCACAGGAGAGATTCCGCATGTTTGCGGAGAAGATATTGATGGCTTTTCCACTCGCTTACAAACCGGAATTCATAGTCGACTGCTGGAGACATGAGATCGGTGACGACTTTGAAGAGAAACCTTCTTCGAAAGAACGCGCCTTTCTCGGTTGCTGTTTTGACCTCTTGAAGGTTGTTTCTCGCCAAGCCTGGCTTTTACCCTGCACGCTGGTTGTCACGGTTGCTGTCGCCTCCGCGTTCCTGACTGTACCTGCGATGGGTGCAGAAAAGGTGGAACTCTCGCTTGAGGCATCCAAAGCCGGAGCGCAGATTGACCGCAACATTTTCGGCCAGTTCGTCGAGCATCTCGGTCACGGTGTCTACGGGGGGATCTGGGTCGGTCCCGACTCGACAATCCCGAATACCCGCGGCATCCGCAACGATGTTGTAGCCGCACTCAAGGCGATAAAGGTGCCGAATGTACGCTGGCCCGGCGGTTGCTTCGCCGACGAATATCACTGGCGCAACGGAATCGGGCAGCAGCGGGCGGTCACGCTGAATCCGAACTGGGGTGGAGTGATCGAGCCGAACACATTCGGCACGCACGAATTCATGGACTTCATCGAGCAGATCGGGGCGGAAGCGTACGTATCCGTCAACGTCGGCTCGGGGACTCCGCGGGAAGCGGCGGAATGGATGGAATACATGACCACCGTCGAGCCGACGACACTGGAAAAAGAGCGCGCCGCCAACGGCCATCCGGCTCCTTATAAGGTTGGTTATCTCGGCATCGGCAACGAAAGCTGGGACTGCGGCGGCAACATGACGCCGGACTATTATCTGAGCCAACTGAAAATCTACAGCCGGTTCGTGCGCAACTTCAATCCAACGCAACAGGACAAGCAGCAGATGCTGAAGATTGCTGTGGGGCCGGGCGGGGGCGAACCGCGCTGGACGGAGTGGACGCAAACGATCATGAAGGCCTGGCAGCAGCACACGTGGAGCTGGGATATGAATGGTCTTTCGATGCACTCCTATACCGTGGGGAAGTGGCCACCGGCATTTACGTCGGTGGGGTTTGGCGAGAAGGAGTACGCTGAGATTCTCAAGTCGACTCTGGAAATGGATGAATTGATCGCCAAGCATTCGGCGATCATGGACGAGTACGACCCGCAGAAAAAAGTGGCGTTGGCGGTGGATGAATGGGGTGCGTGGTACGCGCCGCTGCCGAACACGAATCCGGGATTCCTGGTTCAGCAGAATAGCCTGCGTGATGCCATTCTTGCGGCGCTGAACCTGAACATCTTTGCCCGACACGCCGATCGCGTGCGCATGGCCAACATCGCGCAGATGGTCAATGTGCTGCAGGCCATGATCATCACGGACAAAGAGAAGATGGTTCTGACGCCAACTTATTACGTCTTCAAGATGTACGTGCCGTTCCAGGGCGCAACGTTCTTGCCAGTCGCGTTCAAGGCCGGAACCTACCGGCATGACGATGTTACCCTGCCGCGCGTGGATGCCATTGCGGCAAAGGATACGAACGGGAAATTGTGGCTGGAAATTACAAACCTCGATCCCGGTCAGGCGGTTGAGGTCGAGGCGACGCTGACGGGCTTTCAGGCAAAATCGGCTACGGCAGAAACTCTCACCGCGCCGAAGGTGGACAGCGTGAATACATTTGAGGCGCCCGATATGGTCGTGCCGAAGTCGGTCTCAGCCAAGATCGAAGGCGGTAAACTGACGCTGCATCTAGATCCGAAGTCGATAACAGTCATCTCAGTTCAGTGATTTTCGATTGCCTGCGAGATTCATGAAACCAGAAAACGGTAGCTTCGCGGGGAAAAAAGAAATTCTTTGGGAGGAGCGCTGGCATCCGCTGCGGGAAGAGTGGGTGATCGTTGCGGCACACCGGCAAGACCGGCCGTGGAGCGGCGAGACAGTGGGCCGCAAACAAACGGAAATCCCGGAATATGTGGCCGACTGCTATCTCTGTCCTGGGAATTTGCGGGTCAGCGGAAAACGGAACGATCCATACACCGGGACTTTCGTGTTCGACAACGATCATCCTTGCGTTGATCTGGCCGCGCCTGCCGATCTGGCAGTTCCACCGGGCATCTACCGCAATCGACCGGCGAATGGAATCGCACGCGTCGTCTGTTACAGCCCGAAACACAATCTATCGCTGGCGGAAATCGAGCTGGCAAGTGTGGAGAACCTGCTACAGGTTTGGCAGTCTCAGTATGTGGATCTGGGGAACCGCCCCGAGGTTTCGCATGTTCTGATTTTCGAAAATAAGGGCGAGGTGGTGGGGGTTTCGAATCCTCATCCGCATTGCCAAATCTACGCGACGAACTTTCTCTTTCGCACCATTGAAATCGAGGCAGAGGCGAGCCGCCGGCATTTTGCGGAAACCGGACGATTTCTCTTCCTGGACATTCTATCGGCGGAGCAACTCGATGGCTGCCGCATCATCTGCGAAAACGAATCTGCCATCGCCTTTGTCCCGTACTTTGCGCGCTACGCTTACGAAGTGTACGTAGCGCCGAAGCGAACCTATCCGAGTCTGGCTGCAGTACCAGACAGCCAGTTACGCGATTTTGCCGAGATCCTGCAGCAGGTCGCAATTAAGTTCGACAACCTTTGGCAGATGCCGTTTCCCTATGTTATGCCTCTGCATCAGGCGCCCACCGACGGGGGCGACTACCACACTTTCCATTTTCATCTTCAGTTTCATCCCCCCTTGCGCAAGCCGTCTTTGTTGAAATATCTCGCCGGGCCTGAAATAGGCGGAGGAAATTTCCTTAGTGATACGTCGCCCGAAGAAAAAGCCGCAGAATTGCGGGCGCTGCCCGACACACATTACAAGCGCTCTAAGAAGGAAAGGTAATGGGACTCGCGCATCCGCTTCTGGGGCCGATCAGAACACTACACGCGCAGATTCGGGATGCCGTTGTCGCTGCTTGCGAACGCTCGTCGACCGACGCGATGTCGGGTATTGCGCAGGAGCAGGAAGGTGACACGATTTATGCAATTGACCGCGTGAGCGAAGAATTGATTGTTGGATTCTTTGAACGCCAAGCAGCGGCGAACGGCGGTTTGGTGCTGATCGGCGAGGGCTTGCGCGGCGGACAAGTCGTCCTTCCTCGCGGGATCGCCGAGAACGAGGCTAGATGGCGGATCATCGTGGATCCGATTGATGGCACACGCGGGATCATGTATCAAAAGCGCAGCGCCTGGGTATTGACTGGAGTTGCGCCGAATCGCGGGCCGCGAACCAATCTGCAAGACATCGAACTGGCAGTGCAGACTGAAATTCCGCTGGTCAAGCAGCACTTGAGCGATGTTGCCTCGGCGGTTCGCGGGGATGGAGTAGAGGGTGAGCGCTACAACCGTCTGATCGGGCAAGCGACGCCGCTGGCGATGAGGCCGTCCAATGCGCACACGATTGCTCATGGATTCGCGACGGTAGCGCGTTTTTTTCCGGGTGCGCGAGAAGAACTCGCTGCGCTGGATGAAGAAATTGTGCTCGGCGCTCTGGGCCCGGTCCAGCCAGGCAAGGCCCATTGCTTCGAGGATCAGTACGCTTCAACGGGCGGCCAGTTGTTCGAATTGATAACCGGGCATGATCGCTTTGTCGCTGATCTAAGACCATTGATGGAGGCTGGCCTTAAGAAACGCGGATTGTCGTTGGGCCTCTGCTGCCACCCCTACGACATCTGCACGGAGTTGATCGCGCGCGAATTGGGAGTGATTGTCGCGGACCCGTCGGGCCAGCCGCTAAAGGCCGTACTGTCGGTCGAACCCAATGTCGCCTGGGTAGGATATGCAAATCACGCTATCCGTCGACAGATCGAGCCGTTACTGCGTGCAGCACTACAGGGGCGGGGTTTGATAGAACCTTCTAATTCATAGAGCTGCTGAGAAATTAGCTTGGCGAAAACAGAACGATCGGCATACCGCATTGTGCGGGGTTCCACGCAGGGGCTTCAGGACGTAGAAGAGTTTCTTTTGACCTTGCGTAGCTCTGCCGGGGCCCGGGGCCTGTGGGATCGCGAAGGGGACATCTTTGTGGCCCGCGCTCCCGGACGCTTGGATGTCATGGGCGGCATCGCTGACTACTCCGGTTCTCTCGTACTGCAGTTGCCAATTCGGCAGGCGGCGTTGGTCGCAGTGCAACCCAACAATTCGCACTCGGTGGAGATCGTGAGTCTGGGGAACATTGAAAACGGCAGAAGCCGCACGGATTTCGCCATGCCGCTAAACGACCTTGCACCCGAAGGCAGACCGCTGGAATACCGCGCCGCGCGGGACTATTTCCAGTGCAGCCCTGAGCGACGGTGGGCGGCGTACATCGCCGGGGCGCTGCTCGTCCTCATGCATGAATGCGGAGAACGATTCAGCGGGTTGCGAATTCTGCTGGAATCGCATGTCCCGGAAGGCAAGGGAGTGAGTTCCTCCGCTGCGATTGAAGTGGCTACCATGCAGGCGGTTGGTGCCGCATTCGACATCAAACTCGAGCCGCGCTCTCTTGCACTCCTCAGCCAAAAGGTGGAAAACCTGGTAGTGGGTGCCCCATGCGGCGTTATGGACCAAATGACTGCGGCGTGCGGGGAGCAGGGCCGTCTTCTGAAGCTGCTATGTCAGCCAGCGGACGTGCAAGGAACGCTCGCGGTACCAAATGAAATCGCATTTTGGGGGATAGATTCTGGGGTTCGCCATTCCATCTCAGGATCAGATTACAGTTCGGTGCGCGTGGGCGCCTTCATGGGCTACCGCATTATTGCAGAGCTCGCGGGGCTTCGGGTTCGCGCCGATGCGAACACTACACAGGTGGAGATTATCGACCCTCGCTGGAAAGGCTATCTGGCAAATCTCACTCCGCCGGAGTTTCAGCAATATAGGCAGCAAATCCCAGAACAAATGACTGGCAAAGACTTCCTGGCGAAATTTCAGGGAACCACTGACTCCGTGACGCATGTCGACCCCGAGCGCACCTATGCAGTGAGGCAGCCGACTGCGCATCCCGTAGACGAGCACTTTCGAGTAAGGACGTTCGTCGACCTTCTGGCAGCGCAATTGAATGAAAAGCAGCTCGAGCGTTTGGGAGAATTGATGTACGAGTCTCATGCCAGCTATTCAGCCTGCGGGCTTGGCTCGGAGGGGACAGACCTGCTCATTCAACTTGTTCGGTCAGCAGGGCCCAGAAACGGACTTTATGGGGCAAAGATCACCGGCGGAGGAAGCGGAGGAACAGTCGCCATTCTGGGGATGCGAGATGCCGGACGGGCCGTGAACGAAATCGCCAGCGCGTACGCCATGAAAACCGGGCACATTCCCATCGTTTTTGATCACTCATCACCCGGAGCCGCCGCGTTCGGATTTCTTCGGATGACCTCAAAATAGAAATTGGCTATCACTAGCTTATTTCTAGGGGTTGGTGGCAGGCCGGTTTATAGGTGAATTGAATCGGCTCAAAAAGGAGGGCCCATCTTTTCGCTGATCTATACTGTGGCAGCTCTGTAATGAGCGAAGCTTCTAAAATTATGTGCTAAGGCCAAATCTTGGGGACTGCCTTGTCAATCGAACGCCTACGACGCATTTGCAGAGGTTCGACGTTGCTATTCGTCTGTCTTCTCTTGCTGGCGAATGTAGCGCATCACGTCCATGCCAGTGACGCCGCAACGCGGTGGGTTGGCTCCTGGGCAGCTTCGCAGCAACTGGTTGAGCCGGGCAATGCGCTGGATCCAGCGGAACTCCGTGATGCGACACTGCGCCAGATCGTGCATTTGTCTCTCGGCGGAAACCTGATCCGGTTGCGGCTTTCGAATCGCTTTGGAGCCATGCCCCTCTCTGTGACAGCCGTACACATTGCCCAGCCCGTGTCTCCCGCTTCCGGCAAGATCGTGCCTGGCACCGATCAGGCGCTTACATTTTCCGGCTCTCCCCAGGTTACGATTCCAGCGCACGCCGACTACATTTCCGATCCCGTAACCTTTGCGGCCAATGCGCTTTCCGATGTAGCCATCACGCTGCACATCGAGGGGCCACCGAACGAGCAAACAGGGCATCCAGGCTCTCGATCTACCTCCTACGTCACCCACGGAGATTTCGTCTCCGCGCTCGAGCTCCCTCAAGCTAAGACAGTTGATCACTGGTACTTCGTCTCAGGTATTGACGTGGCGGCTGGCCCCGAAAGCGCGGCCATCGCAGCCTTTGGTGACTCAATTACCGACGGGCACGGCGCCACGACCAACGCCAACAACCGCTGGCCCGACATTCTGGCACAGCGCCTGGAATCGCAACCGAGTACCCGCGATATCGCCGTTCTCAACCACGGCATCAGCGGCAACCGTCTGCTGACCGACGAATTGGGGCCGAACGCCTTGTCTCGCTTCGATCATGACGTCATTGCGCAGGCCGGCGTGCGCTGCCTGATTGTGCTCGAAGGCATCAACGACATTGGTATGCTGACCCGCAATGGCGATGTCAGCGGCGCTGAGCACCGGGAACTGGTGCGGCGGATGATCGGAGCTTACGAACAAATCATCACTCGCGCTCATACTCATGAGCTGAAGGTCATCGGCGCGACCATGCTGCCCTTTGTCGGATCGGACTTTTATCATCCTGGCCCGGCCAGCGAAGCGGACCGGCAGGCCGTCAATGAATGGATCCGAACTTCTGGACACTTCGATGCCGTGATCGACTTCGACAAGATCATGCGTGATCCGCAGCATTCAGAGCGCATGCTGCCGGCGCTTGATTCTGGCGATCATCTTCATCCCTCGCCAGCGGGCTATGCCACCATGGCGCAGAGCGTGCCGCTGTCGCTGTTTACGTCGTCGGCAAATCCATCGCCTAAAATTGCCCTCACCTTCGACGACTTGCCCGCGCAAGGTCCGCTGCCTCCGGGAGAGACACGCATGGAGGTGATTTCCAAGATTATTGCCGCATTGCGGGACGCCCATGTGCCGCCGACGTACGGGTTCATGAATGGATTGCGGCTCGAAGAACAGCCCGCCGACGCCGCCGTGCTGCTGCAGACGTGGCGGTCGGCTGGCAACCCACTCGGAAACCACAGTTGGTCGCACATGAACCTGACCCAGCATCCTTTAGACGACTTCGAGCAAGACGTGGTGCGAAATGAGTCTGAGCTGGCGAGCGCAATGAAGGATGAAGACTGGTATTGGTTTCGTTATCCGTTTCTTGCGGAGGGAGACACGGCCGCAAAAAAGGACGGCTTTAGAGCTTTCCTTCGAGAACGCGGATACAAGATCGCCGCAGTGACCATGAGCTTCGCCGACTATCTTTGGAATGAACCCTATGCCCGCTGTGCGGCGAAGGGCGATGAGGCTTCAATTACGACTCTTAAAAACAGCTACCTTGCCGCTGCGGATGAAAGTATCGAGCAATATCGGAGCATGTCGCATAGCCTGTATCAACGAGATATTCCTTACGTGCTACTCATGCATGCAGGTGCCTTCGACGCCGAGATGCTGCCGCGACTGCTGCAACTTTATCGCGCAAGAGGCTTCCAGTTTGTAACTCTTCCCGAGGCGGAGAGCGACGAATTCTATCGCAGCGCGACCGACCTTGGTCTGCCGCCTGGCACTGAAACACTCGAAGATGCGATGAGGGCACGCCAATTGCTGCTGCCGCCCCACACGGATTTCAGCGCCAAACTGGATTCTCTCTGCCGTTAGCATGCGACGTCGTGTAATGCGCGAAATGAGGCGCACATGACGAGTTCGGAAGGGATTGTCCGCTACTTTACGTCCGCGGAGCGATCTTCTTGGTAGTGCATGATGTGGTAATAGGCTTCCCAGCCATCCCAAAGAACCGGCGGGGCAATGTGCGTCAGAGGGTCATCGAGAAATTTGGAAAATACTTGTGCGATCTCGCGTGTCCGGTAAACGCCAGTGAGCCAGTCTCCGCGATACCAGTTTTTCCACTTTCCGTATTCCGCGGCGCTCTCCGCGCGCTCGATCTCGTCAAACGCTTTGAGAGCCTGGTCGATCTCCTCGTGTGCTTTTGGCTTATTCCCGCTTCCCGCATCTTGGATGGCTTTCGATACGAGAAACAGAATCCGATTGCTCTCGCGATTGATGCTGATCATCGCCAGGACCTGCGCGCGATAAAAGGGACGCCGTGACGGTGCGATTAACGGCTCAATGGCTAGCGCCTTGTTCCAGACCGCATCCCAGCGCAGTTGCGCATCGCCGCACAGTTGAATCTGCTTCTGCAGAAATTCACCTAGCGAATCTTTCCCTACGGGGTGGCCGGTTTCGAATCCGTTAAAAAAATGAGCAGGCTGCCACTTGGACGACTGGCTCGGCAGCGCATAGAGCGGTGAGTCGATCATGTAGGTCAGCAACATCTGCCGAGCCGCGGTGTGATAGAACTGATCGCCGTATTCATGCTGCGGATCGCCGGAATGTGCGGGGGCGAGGAAATAATCTTTATAGAGCTCGACCATCTTCGACGCGACTTCGCTGCCGAATTCATCGGCTGACCATTGCTTATAAAATTCGTCGGCGGGACGGTCTCCGCTGGGAAGGCCTTTCCACACTGCATCCATCACCGCCCGAACGGACATGGTGACGGGACGAATGTCGCTGGTATTCAGCAAAAGATATCCAGTCGCTCCCGCTTTGATGTAGCGGCCCAGTTCAGAAAAACTGCGCTCGACCGGAACCATCTCCGTGAGTTGGTTCGCCTGGCCATTCATATAAGCGACATGATCGTAGGCGCCTTGCCCAGCAGTCACTTCGCCCTGATCTTGCAGATAGCCGTATCCGTCGTCTGCCCAAACGGTCGAAGCCTCGGAAGGAATTTTCAGATCGCCTTGCCGCACCAGCCGCGCACCCTCTTGCCACAAGTTCGTCACGAACTTTGCATCGGGACGCACCGCGCGCACAATGCTGATTTGATCAGCGACAGCTTTGCTGATCAACTGACCGAGAGTTTTGTCTTTGTCTCGTTGATTCGAGCCCGGCGTCGCATAGTTCACGTCAGATAAGCCGCGCAAACCCACTTCCCAGAGCACCTCCTGATTGGGCAGATAGGAATTAACCGCGTTTTTCCACGCGCGCTCGAGAATTTCAGGGTTGGTAGCGTAGTTGTACGGCACGTCTTGCGGCCAGCGCGCCACATTCATTCCCAGCGGTGTCGCATGGTGCTGGGTCACGATCAGGCCGAACTTGGCGGCCTCCTTGACTTGGGGATCATCGGGAAAAATCCACGTGCCGGGAGCAACCATGTTCCCCCTTAACCGCAGAATCGTTTCAAAAATCTTATCCCACACGGAAAGCGAGATACCCGATTTGTCTTTTAGCTCTCCCGGAGCCCATCCAGTGAGCAGGTCTTCGTCGTTGATGAAAAAGCCACGATACTTGAACAAAGGAGAAGGAAAGCGCTCATTCAAAGCGGCGGGTATTTCAATCGAGGCTCGCCGCTCCGGCTGACGGTCGGTCCAGTAATAGAGAGGATCGATGCCAAGGTATTTTTCTGAAAATTGATAAATGGCATAGATAGTGCCGCGGATGTCTGCACCGGCAAGTACGACCACTTTGGTTGGACGCTGATTATTCCGGTGCGCCGTCTGCACCGAGATTGAAAAAGACTCAGCCGCAGTCAGGCTGGACGGCCGCAACGGTTCGGGGATTTTTAACCATTCACCGACGAGTATCGTAACGGGTGCCGCATTTTCCTTACGATCAATAATTGCTGGCCGCGTACCGAGCGCAGCTTCGAAGTCATCGGCCAAACTCTGGGTCGCCAGCCGTACTGCCTCTGGTTCGTCGGGACTTTGGATGATTGTTGAGGCCGCATCGAGAACGATTGTCTTGGCATGGCCGTGATATGCGCCAACCTCCCGACCGGGCTGCGCGAGAGCCGAAGGAAAACATGTCCAGACCAGGAAGCCGAACAGAAGAATTTTCGTGATCATTCGTTTCGCTACTGCGTAGGTTCCTTCACCAGCACGACGCGATCAGCTGCCACATCACGCAACGTCTGCACGATGCCGGACGGCCAATGAATTTCAACCAGATCCGCCGACGCGTTTGCTCCCAGTCCAAAATGCACCGGCCCGGCGCTCGACGATGCATATCCGCAACTGCTAGTCATATGGTTGTACTGCGCTCCGGACCTGCTGACCAGCTTGATTCTGGCACCGATGCCATCGCGATTACTCTTCGTTCCCTGCAGCTTGAATTCGATCCAGTGGTTGTTGCCGGGACTCTGGTTTAGCCAAATTTCCGCGGGCGCATTGATCGCGCTTACCACCACATCCAAACGGCCATCACCATTCAGATCGCCGACCGCCGAGCCGCGATGACGTGACGGAGGCTGTGCGTTGAATCCAGCCTCCGCAGTAAGCGCGGCAAATTTCATTCCTCCCAGATTGCGAAACACCGTATTCGGCTGCTCCACCACCACAGTGGCGGCAGAATCGAGCGACTCTACATGGCCGCGCGAAACAAAAATGTCTTTCCAGCCGTCATTATCAAAATCGGCAATGTTGGGAGAATATCCCGCCATGGGCAGGCTCAACCGGGTCATCCCGCTCTCCCGCGTCACTTCCTCGAATCCGCCTTTTCCAGTGTTGCGATAGATCGGAAAACTCTCGCCGTCGAGTCCAACCAGGACAATATCAGGAAAGCCATCGTTATCCAGATCTCGGAAATCCACTCCCATCCCCGAGATGAAAGCCCCGTCTTCCCGTAAGGCCACATTCTTGTCGAAAGCAACCTCCTCAAGTTTTCCACCCCCTTTGTTGCGAAAAAATGAGTTCATCATCTTGTCGTTCGTAATAAAAAGATCCATCTTTCCCGAGAGTTCCGAATCCGCCGCTGCCACCCCCATGCCCTTGCCCGGATGCTCGCGGAAACCCGCTTCGACGGAAGCATCACGAAATGTCCCGTCTCCGTTGTTAATGAATAGCTGATTGGGCGTGGGCTGGTACATCTTGGGATGGCAGTAATCGCGATGCCCGAAGGGCTGGCATGCGGGCTCGTGCTGGATGTCCCACTTGAGATAATTGATGACCACGAGATCGAGCAAGCCGTCGTTATTCACATCCACCCAGGCGGCAGCGACCGACCACAGCGGTTCGTACTCGGGATCAGGCCGGTTCAGCCCGGCTTTGGCGGTGACGTCGGTGAACGTGCCATCGCCGTTGTTGTGATAGAGCGTGTTGCGATAAACCCCGGCGACAAAAATATCTTCATACCCGTCGTTGTCATAATCGCCAATGGCGACACCCATGTCATATCCAGTTCCTGCCAGACCGGCCTTCTCCGTCACGTCCAAGAAGTGTCCATGCCCGTCGTTTTCGAAAAGGCGGTTGAAGTATTTCGGCGAATCTTTGTGCAGCGTTTTGATGTCGGCTCCATTGGCGAAGAAGATGTCTAGTTTGCCGTCATTGTTGTAGTCGAACACGGCCACGCCGCCGGCCATCGTTTCAGGCGCGTGGCGTTCGGGCGACTCTGAGCTGTCCAGCTTGAAATCGATAGGCTGATACGTAAAGCGAATCGGAGCATCAGCCCTGACGTTTTCTTTCGATGGCACATCCAGCGGATGCGATTGAGAGTACAATTGCCGCCCGCCAGAAGAGATGATGAGCAACAGGAGCGCAGGAAACAGGCGGTAGCGCCAAGTAATCTTTACGTTCGTGAACCAGAGAGTCTGCAAGTATTTATTCTTCACTCCGGCAATTTCTGCTGGCCCCGAATCGTCAGCCGAGCCTCAGCATGCGTGGCCGGCGTACCTTCCGAAAGCTTTCATTTGGTCGGCCAACGCCTGTGCTCTGGACCGCACTGTGTGGGGGTGAGGAACGGCGCTGGCGCTAGCCGACCAAATCAGAGCTTAGAGATCACTCCGGCAATTTCTGCTGGCCCCGAATCGTAAGCCGAGCCTCAGCATGCGTGGCCGGCGTACCGGGTTGGCCTCCGCCAATACTGATCACATAGTCTCCCGCTGCCACTAGTCGATCCCCGGCCTCGTTCACATAGCTCAGGTCTCGCGGCTGCAATGCGAGTTTCACATGATGTTGCTCTCCAGCATTCAGGTGAACGCGAGTGAATCCGCGCAGGGCGCGCAAGGGCGCCCCAGCCATTTGCGGGAAACTTAAATAAAGTTCAACCACCTCATCGCCATTTTGCTGGCTGGTGTTCTTGACGTCGACTTCGACCTCCAACGGATCTCCCGCTTGCAACTCCAACTGCGACAGCTTTAGTCCACCGTACTCGAATTTCGAATAACTCAATCCGTAGCCGAAGGGATAGAGTGGCTCGCCCGTGAAGTAGCGGTAACTACGATTTTTCATCGCGTAGTCTTCGAAGTCCGGCAACTGCTCTACGCCTTTATAGAAGGTCACCGGCAGGCGTCCTGCAGGATTGTTGGCACCGGCCAGGGTTTGCGCAATCGCAGTGCCTCCTTCTTCGCCCGCGTACCAGGCTTCGAGAATGGCATTCGCGTGATCGTTCGCCCAGTTGACGCCCAGGGCGCTGCCATTCATCAGAATCACGACCAGCGGCTTTCCGCTCCCTTTCATCGCCCCTAACAGAGCCTGCTCCTCTTCGGGAAGATTCAAGCTGGTGCGATCCCCTCCGCGGAACCCGGGAAGATCGACTTTCATCTCCTCGCCTTCCAGCTTCGAAGTAATACCGACCACGGCCACGATCACGTCAGCCTTCCGAGCGGCCGAAACTGCCTCGATCAAAGGCTGGTCCCTCACCTGCAACCAGATCAGTTTCGCGGTGCGGCCACCCGGCTGACACTCGATTTTTATCGCATATCGATGCGCTTTGATGAGCTGCAGGGTGGCAAGTTGAGGATTCGGATCGTGACCGACCATGTCATCGACGATGAGCTTTCCGTCCAACCATAGTCTTTGCATGGAGCCGTAGAGGCCAACCTGGTAGGAGCCGGATTCGGCCGGAGTGAGGAACCCAGTCCAGCGCACGGAAAAATCTTTCATGCCCGCCGGTGGGATCAGCGCATGCGGGTCAGGATGGAACAGTTGCAGATCAACATATGGATCGACGCGTACAACGGGTGTCCCCTGGAAATTGTCGCCGGGAAAATATTCGCCCTTCAGCCCGGGCTTGTTGTCGTCAGTGGATAGCGCAGATGTCGGAATCCCCGAATGTTCCCGCAGAAAATTCGTTCCCGGCTCATATACGATTTGAGCCGCAGAAAACTGTTTGCGAATGCCTTCGAGCGCCGTGACCGCATGCGAAGCCGTCCCGGAGTAGTTGCCGTGCAACACTTGCACGGACTCGGCGAGCGGGCCAACCACCAGAATCGTTTTCACTTGGGCGGCAAACGGCAGCACTCCGTCATTTTTCAGCAGCACCATCGATTCTTGAGCCGTCCGCAAGGCAAGCTCGCGGTGCGCCGCGCTGTCAATCTCGGAGTCCGGAGTCTGCGCATAAGGGACCATCTCTACCGGATCAAACATTCCCAGCCGCATACGCGCGGTGAACAGCCGTCCCAAGGACTTATTAAGATCAGCCTCCGTGAGCAATCCCTGCTTCACAGCATCGATAAAGGGCTGATAGTCCGGGTTACCTTTGGCAATCGTGAAGAAGTCCGCACACTCGTTGTCCATGCCGGTTTTGATGGCCACCGCCGCCGCTTCCGCCTGGCTCTTCACGAAATGATGGCCCTGGTAAATGTCGACGATCGCGTCGCAATCGGATACGACGTAGCCGTTAAACTTCCATGCGCCCCGCAGCTGATCTTGCAACAAGAAAGTGTTGGCGCAGGCGGGCTGGCCGTTGATACGGTTATAGGCGCACATGATCGATTCGGCTTTGCCCTCGGTGATGGCGGCGCGAAATGCGGGAAGATAGGTGTCTTCCATATCGTGCTTCGACACTTGCACATCGATGGAGTGCCGCGAAGGCTCGGGCCCGCTGTGGACAGCGAAATGTTTAGGCGTCGCGATCACCCGGAAGTATTTTGGATCATCGCCCTGCAGTCCGGTCACAAACGCAACCCCCATGCGTCCCGTCAAGAAAGGGTCTTCTCCATAAGTCTCCTGGCCTCGTCCCCAGCGCGGATCACGGAAGATGTTGATGTTCGGCGACCAGAAATCCAGCCCTTCCATGATGTCGAGGCGGCCAGCCCTGACGGCTTGGTTGTGCTTCGCACGGGCTTCCGTCCCAATCACGATCGCCATCTGATGAATCAGCGCATCGTCGAAAGTCGCTGCCAGCCCGATCGGCTGCGGAAAAACTGTGGCCGTGCCCGCATTGGCCACGCCGTGAAGCGCTTCGCTCCACCAGTCATAAGCAGGAACTTGAAGGCGGGGAATGGCTCGCGCCTGATTCACCAGTTGCGACGCCTTTTCCTCCAGCGTCATCCTGCCAATCAGATCGTTTACCCGGGTCTCAATCGGCTGCGAGGGATCAAGATAAATCGGGCCGGTGGCCTGCGCCGCACCGCGGGCCAGCATCAGGGTCAAGAGCGCAGCTACTTGTAAACCAATCAACAAGCGCGTTCTGCGCATGAAAAGACCTCCTGGCTGAAAAAAGCACAATTTCACGGGAACGTGACGAACTAACTCCGTTAACGTTTACGCGAAATGAACGCTTGTAGCACAGACAGCTCCAGCAGTCAAGAAAAAGGGATTTGGCGGGCCAGGCTACAACACGAATTGACCATGAAGTACACGAGTTCGCCAGTCACCACGCCCGCAACTCTTCGCGTCCTCATCCGTTGTGTTTTACGAAGTAACCACTCGTGCTGACGAGGGACTACTGTGTGAAAATCCTGGTCATTCCTTGGCCCGCCCGGAAACTGGGTCGGTAGTGCTGAACACATAGGTCGTTAATTTGTCCAGCTTTAGATTCGAACGGTTGGAAACCAGCGTGATTCCGCCCGCGCCGTTGCTTTGGGCTTCGACATCTTTCATCGTCACTGGCCTGCTAGATGTCACCGCTGACGAGGTGTCCGCGGAAGGACCACTCTGCGAGTCGGCGCCGGTAGGGAAAGGTTTGTAAGCTGGTGCATGGGGATCTGGATATTGCCCCATGCCGTTCCATGTCTTCTTGGCCGATTGCTCGGGGCCGTGCAGATCTGGCCCGGCGTCCAGTGTCACCGGGTAGATCCATTGCGTCAGGTACGCGCGAATCGGGACAGATCCAGTCTTCCACTGCGCAAGGTCAAGGCGAATCGACAGTCGGGAGGGTGCGCTGGACGTCTTGGCCTGCGATTCGATCACTTCACCGGAAAATACCGCATCCCGGGGAATCACCGTTCCTTTCACCAGAGTGGCAACAACAAGTTCGCCCTCGATTTTGGCCCCGACCGGCGCCTTGCCCGCCACTACTTTCTGTCGCATGACCAACGGGAACGTTTGCGTTACCGGCGCGGCAGAAGACGAAGCTGAGGGCTTTCCCGCGCCGGCGACGGGTTGTTGTTGGCCCAAACACACGCTTAAACAGCCAGCGAAACAGACTAAAACGCAAAACAATATTCGATTGAACATAGGCAACGACTCCACATGAGGATGGCCCGAGCGCCAGAAATCTGGGTCGAAGCCTCGCAAGTATAACTCCGCTCGGAAGCAAAAAGACAACAGCCAGGCCCACACAGCTTCCGAGTTTCAGACGTTCTGCTTAGAAGTAACCCCTGATGCCCCTTCTCCTGATCCCTCTTCGCGAAGGCTCGGAAAAAGCCCTGTGGCGCGACTTTTTTGGAAGACCAATCACATTTTTTGTTGGCAGCAATCAATTTTTCTCTTGACAATGTACGCCGAACAAGTATAAGACCGTAAACGTTTACGCACTTGGGGTTCGCCTGTGGGAATTTCGTTCGTCCATTAAAACCGTCCGGAGGCTCAAAATGAAGTCTCTCTCGCCTTGCCATGTCGGGAGTCCCCGTCTCGCCGTCAGACGCCAGCGCGTCAGCCGGCTTGCACTCTGCGGTATCTTCGCTTTTGCTTTTCTGCTGACCGCGTGCGCCACGCTGTCGTTCGCTCAGGAAGCGACCATTGTCGGAACTGTAACCGACCCATCGGGTGCTGCTGTTCCTAACGTGAAAATCACGATCAGCAACACAGATACCGGGATTGCCCGCAGCATTTCCACGGCCGGCGATGGTCAATACGCCGCGCCCAGCCTGTCTATCGGACACTATACGGTTCGGGCCGAAGCTCCGGGATTTAGAGCAGACGAGCGGAAGAACGTCACTCTGAATCTGGGGGATCGCAGTCGCATCGACTTCAAGCTGCAGGTAGGAAACGTCCAGGAAACAGTAAACGTCGAGGCGAATGCTGTTGCCGTGCAGACCGATACTGGCGAAATCAGCGGCGTCATCACCGGACAGCAGATTACCCAGCTTGCTACCAACGGCCGCAACGTCTTTGCCTTGGAACCGCTGCAGCCCGGCGCTTCCAGTGTGCAGGCGGATTTTCAGGTTCCGACCTCAGCCGGCGGTGATTTCAACGTCAGCTTCAACGGCGAACGAGTCAGTCACAATCTCTGGCTCATTGACGGCGGCGAGGGAGCGGATCGCGGGGGCGGCGGCGGTGCCATTGTGTTGCCTTCCATCGATGCCATCGAAGAGTTCCGTACCATGACGTCAAACTATAGTGCGGAATACGGGCTGTCTTCTGCAGGCACGATTAGCATGGCCATCAAGTCGGGTACCCGGCAGCTTCATGCCACCGCCTGGTATTTCGGACGCAATGATGCGCTCGATGCCCGCAACTATTTCAACCCCGCGCCCAATCCTGTGGCCGAACTGCGCTTCCACGATTTCGGCTTCAATGTGGGTGGGCCGGTGACCTTCCATCCCAAGAGCTCAAACCCCAAGACCTTCTTTTTCTATAATATGGAGTGGCGCCGGTATATTCAGGGCGGCCTCTTCAACCAGACGGTGCCGCTGGCCAGCGAATATCCTGACGTGGGCGGTGCTGGAACGGGCGCAACCATTGCGTCCGCGATTACAGTTCCAACGGCCGCGCAGGTGGTTCCGTCGATCCTATTCGCAAACTGTCCCGGTGGAGCACCGCCCGCCGGCATTGTGCAGGGCAAGGCCTTCCCCAACAATACGATCCCGGATTGCATGATTAATCCGAACGCCCAGGCACTGCTGGCGGCGGGTATTTTCCCGAAGCCCACAAGCGGAGCGCAATTCATTGGCGGGAATAAGCAACCGACAATGGGCAAGGAGGAGATTGTCCGCATTGACCATCAATTCAACGACAAGTTCTCTGTCTTTGGTCATTTCATCGCAGATCAGTCCAACCAAACCTTCGGCGAAACCATGTGGAGCAATGACAATGTGCCGACGGTGGGGAATATCTTTAACAACCCCTCCTACAGCGCGGTGGTTCACGCCACGCATACGATCAGCCCCACCCTGTTGAACGAGATCTCGTTTAACTATGACGGCAACCGCATCGCCATCACTCCTGCAGGCGTGTTCCAGCAACCGCAGGGCTTCGGCGAAAGCCGGATCTTTACCGGGATCAATGCTGACAACCGTATCCCGACGATCCAGTTGAGCGGCAGCACGGGAGCCACGTTCAACGTGAACTGGCTGCCGTGGAACAATACCGCTAACGATTACCAGATCCGCGACGATTTGTCCTGGACCCGAGGCGCTCACCAGTTCAAGTTCGGAGGCGGTTTTGCGATTTACAAAAAGGTTCAGGACTACTTTGCCAATACGCAAGGTCAATTCTCGTTCAACGGGGGATTCAGTGGAAACGACTTCGCGGATTATCTGCTTGGCCTGTCCAATAACTACCAGGAATCCGCATACAAAGGCACCGGGCACTGGAATGCCCTTTCTCCGGATCTGTACGTGCAAGACAATTGGCGCACAACCCGCAGGCTCACCTTGAACCTGGGTCTGCGCTGGGATGGAATTCCGCACACCTACGAAGCCAACAACAACATGGCGAATTTCTATCCCAATCTCTACAACCCGGCCGAGGCTCCGATCTTTGTGCCGGGGTCCAACTTTACACAGATTGCACCCAATAGCCCCGGCTTGGGCACCAGTCCTATTCCTCAGCTGGCAGGCTATCAGTTCTATCTGAATGGCATGGGCCTCGAAGGAAAGAATGGCATTCCCAAGGGTCTGGTGAAAGATACCTGGGACGCCTTCGGACCGCGCATTGGGTTTGCCTACGATTTAACCGGTCACGGGAGTACTGTTGTCCGCGGTGGCTTCGGAACCATGTATGAACGCATCCAAGGCAACGACATGTACAATGCCGCCACCAATCCGCCGTTTGGTTACAACCTGAACACAGGTGCAACCGGCGTTTCCCTGAGCAACCCGCATAATCAGCTAACTGGAGGATCGATCACGGTTCCAATTGTGACATCCTCGGTTACGGGGCTCAACCAGTATTACAAAGTCCCGACGAGTTACTCCTACAGTGCAGGAGTGGAGCAGGCGGTTGGAAAGAAAGGCGTGCTCTCGGTTTCTTATGTCGGAAACCAGAACCGGTACCAGAGTTACTTCCAGGAAATCAACCTTCCCCCGCAAAGCACGCTGGCGGCTCTCCAGGAAGGAACCAGCCCGACGCCGTTTAACGGATTGGTCCCCTACCTCGGCTATAGCTCTCTCAAAATGGCGTTCACCGGCCAGAATTCACACTACAACTCGCTGCAAACCGAACTGCACGGCCACATCACACGTGACCTCTATATGCAGACCGCCTATACGCTGTCGCGTGCTATTGATCCCAGCACAGGCGCCGGCGGGAACGGCTGGGATCTGGATTACGTCTTCAATCCGTACGTTGGCTGGAAATATGATATGGGACCTTCGTTGTTCGATCGCACCCATATTTTCTTCGTCAACTTCGTGTACGACATCCCGTTGCTCAAGAACAGCTCCGACAAGCTCCTGAAGACAACGGTTGGAGGATGGCAGCTGTCGGGCATCGTGACAGCGCAAACCGGGGCGCCGCTCAACATCGACGTCAATGGTGAAAATGTGGCCAGCCTCTTTGCCGGCGATGTGTCTAACCGGCCGGACTTGGTTGCGCCCATCTCGTATCCTAAGACGGTCAACCAATGGTTCAATCCTGCATCATTCGCCGCGCCGGCTGCCGGGCAGTGGGGCGATCTCGGCTATGGTACCGTCCGTGGCCCGGGTCGCAATAACTGGAACCTCGCGCTGTTCAAGCAGTTCGTGATCAGCGAGGAGCGCGGTAGCCGAGTGGAATTCCGGGCGGAAAGCTTCAACACCTGGAACCACACCCAGTTTGGCGGAGCTGGCCAGGGAGGACCCGGTCAGGGCCAAGGTATCAGCACTGCTTTCGGCGCCAGTAATTTCGGAGCCGTAACCAGCGCCTTTGATCCGCGAGTTTTCCAGCTCGGGTTGAAGTTGATTTACTGAGCATCAGTAGGTTTTGCAGTCTCGTTTTTGCCGCTCGCACCGAAGCGGTGCGAGCGGTTTTTTCACCTTTTGACCTTCTTTGCTCATCTCAAAGGTGATTGAGTGTGGTCAACTTTCGCAGTGGGTTTCCGCCTACCAGCCACGATGACGAGCCCGGCACGCAGCCTAGCCACTGGCGCATTAGTTCTGCTCTTTGCTTCTGCATTCCCTTCTGCTTTGCAGGCTCAGACCACGGCGGAGGCTGCCGCACTTGAACAACGCGGAGAGCTTGCCAAAGCAGCCCAGGTTTGGAGAGCGGTAGTCGCGCACAATCCAAATGATGCGGCAGCACTTGCCAGCCTGGGAGTCGTTCTGTCTAAGCAGCAGAAGTATGCGGAGGCGGCCTCCGCCTATCGCGAAGCCCTTGCTCTTAATCCCAAACTCCCCGGGATCGAGCTTAATCTGGGGTTGGCGGAGTTCAAACAAGGCGACTTCGCGGCGGCTATTCCAGCCTTTCGCGCGGCGCTCGCTGCCGACCCGTCCAGCAGCCAGGCGCAGACACTTTTGGGACTGAGCTACTACGGCGTGAAGCAATTCGCCTTAGCCGTGCTATATCTGGAGCCCATGGCCAAGGCCGAACCGGAGAATGCGGAGCTTCAGCAGACCCTCGCGCAAAGCTGTCTGTGGGCGAAGAATTATTCCTGCGCGCTCGAGCATTTTCGTGAACTTGCCGAACATAACCCGGATTCTGCCGAAGCCCACATTCTCACCGGCGAAGCGCTAGACGGGTTGGGTAAGACAGAAGAGGCGATCAGAGAATTCGAAGCTGCGGCAAAAACCTCTCCACGCCAGCCGAATGTGCACTTCGGACTGGGGTATCTCTACTGGAAGAGCCAGCAATACGACCGGGCCCGACAAGAGCTTGAGGCCCAGGTAGCGCTTGACCCCACTGATGCTCAGGCTTTGGCTTATCTGGGCGACATTGAATGGAAGAACGACCATCCTCAGGCTGCGCTTTCCTTTTTCAAACGAGCCGCAAAGATCGACGACAACCAGCGGATCATTCAGATCGATCTCGGAACAATCTACCTGCAGCAGAAGAACTACAATCAGGCGAAGGCCGCTCTGCTGCGCGCCGTCGCGCTCGCGCCTCAGGAGCCAGACGCTCACTACCAACTCGGCCGGCTCTACCGCACCCTGGGCGATGAAGCCGGCGCCAAGAACGAACTTCGCCAAGCTCAAGAACTGCACCAAGCGCAGGAACTGCATCAGAAAACGGACGAAAGTCTGGTCGGAAAACTCTCCGCATCCCCGCCGGCCTTAAGTCCGTCAAACAAGAACAACAACGAAGAGGAGAAGCAATGAACCATCGGAATGGTCAATACGAACCCAGACCCGAGCACAAATTTTCATTCGGCTTGTGGACGCTGGGCAATCGTGGGCGCGATCCTTTCGGAGATGCGGTTCGCCCCACCATGCCTCCCACCCAGATTGTCGCCATGCTCGCGGAGGTCGGGGCATGGGGGGTTAACCTACACGACAACGACCTGGTTCCGATCGATGCCACGCCCGCCGAGCGCGACCAGATTGTGCGCGAATTCAAGAAAGCGTGCAAAGAACAGGGCATTGTCGTGCCCATGGCGACCGTAAACTTGTTCTTCCATCCGGTTTTTCGCGACGGCGGATTCACCTCGAACGACCCCGAAATTCGCGCTTACGCTTTGCAGAAAACCATGCGCGCGATGGACCTGGGAGCCGAACTCGGGGCGAAAATTTTTGTTCTGTGGGGCGGGCGCGAGGGGGTCGAGACGGACGCCTGCCGGCGCGCCGATGACGCCATCAAGCGTCTGCGCGAGGCCATCAATTATCTCTGCGAATATAGCCTGGCTTCCGAATACGGCTATAAGTTCGCGCTAGAAGCAAAACCCAACGAGCCTCGTAGCGACATCTACATGGCCACCACCGGGCACTATCTCGGATTCATTCCCACACTCGATCATCCCGAGATGGTCGGGGTAAATCCCGAAGTCGCGCATGAACACATGGCCGGACTCAATTTCATGCACGGCGTTGCCCAGGCTTGGGATGCAGGCAAGCTCGTCCACATCGACCTCAACGATCAAATGCCGGGACGCTATGACCAGGATCTGCGGTTTGGCTCCGCCAACCCGAAGGCAGCGTTTTGGCTGGTGAAATTTCTGGAAGATGTGGGATACGACGGCCCGCGGCACTTCGACGCTCACGCCTACCGAACCGAGGATTGCGCCGGAGTGCGAGATTTCGCCCGCGGTTGTATGCGGACTTACCTGATCCTTAAAGAAAAAGCGGCGCGCTGGAACGCGGACCGCGAGATTCGGGCCATCCTGAAGGAAATTTCCAGCAACAGAAACGGAACTCCGCAACCGGGAAAATTCTCCCAGAAAAACTCTGCTGCCTTGCTGTCCTACCAGTTTAATAAAGATGCCATCCTCAAGAAACGTCTGCCTTATGAGTTGCTGGACCAGATGACGATCGACATCCTGCTGGGAGTGCGATGAATACCTGTGAATTGCCGGGCCGGCAGCCGATAGCCAGTCGTTGATGCAAACTTAGGGGCTGACAGTGATCTGCTTTCCTCTATATTCCACGACTTTGTCGGGAACTGGCGTGGCTTCGATGCCAGCTCCGTGATTCTCTCTCACGAACACGATACGAAACGTGCGCTGCGTTAGCATTCCGGGAAACTCCCCCTGGCGGTCACCGATAGTCAGTTCCTGCCGGGCATCATTCCAATGGAAGCGGATGATCGCGTACTCTCCCTTTTCGTAGTTGTAGTTATCATTCTCGTCCTCGTAGAGAGTGAAGTCGCCGTCGGCTCCGCGATAGATGCGAAGCTCGATGGGATCGGCGGGCTTCCCGGTGGACCACTGAATCTCCGGCCCCATGGGCACAATCGAGCCAGCGCGAATATGTAGAGGCAGGCGATCCAGCGGAGACGGAGCATCCACCATGCGCGGCCCTTGCACCTGCGCGCCGCCCCAAAAATCGTACCACTTGGCTTGCGGCAGATAGAGCCGGGTCGTGCTCGCCCCGGGCTCGGTGACCGGTTTGACCATGAACGCTGGGCCGAACATAAACTGGTCTCCGATGCTGGCTGCCCGAACGTCGGTGCGGAAATCCATGACCAAACCTCGCATCGGGGTGTATGCCTGGCTGGTTGTCATCCAAGCCAACGAATAGATGTACGGAAGCAAGCGATAGCGCAGGCGATCGTAGCTGGTCAGTATCTTCTGTGCCTCAGGCCCATAGGACCAGAGTTCGTTCTGATTCGTGCTGCGGGTCCCATGCACGCGCAGGATGGGATTGAACGCTCCGAACTGAAACCAGCGAATGAAAAGTTCCCGGTACGCGGGATCATCGGGATCCCCGGAAACGAAGCCTCCAATGTCAGTCGTCCAGTAAGGCAACCCGGAGAGGGAATAATTCAGACCGGCTGGAATCTGCTTGCGGAAGAAAGTCCAATCGGAGTTGACGTCGCCGGACCAGACAGCCACTGCGTTGCGCTGCGATCCGGCAAAAGCCGAACGGGAAAGAATGAAGACGCGTTTCTGATCCGATTCCTGGCGCTGTCCTTCATATACGGCGCCAGAGGTCATCAGGGGAAAGGCATTGGCATAGCGAGCGCCACTGCCGAGATGAGTTTTATTGGTAACCAGGATGTTGGTCTCGCGATCCTCGGTCTCGGGTTCGGTGGTGTCCAGCCACCAGGCGTCCACGCCAATCTTAAAAAGCGCTTGGTCGATCAGGTTCCAGTAATATTTCCGAGCTTCGGGATTGAATGCGTCGTAGAGAGCCTGGCCTACGGGATGAAAGCCCGCAACTTTGGTTTTGTCTATGAAGAAATCCCGGCGATCCATTTCGTCGTAAGTCTTGCTGCCGGGACGGAAGTACGGCCAGAACGAAATCATCAAGTGGACATGATGTTGGTGCAGGTCCTCGACCATGCCGCGAGGATCGGGATAGCGCGATTTGTCGAAGATTGGTTCGCCCATCGTGTACCACCAAAACCAGTCCTGCACGATGTTGTCGAGGGGTATCTGCAGCTCGCGGTATTTATGTGCCACGCCGAGCAGTTCTTCCTGCGTGTTGTACTTGTTCTTGCATTGCCAGAACCCATACGCCCACTTGCCAAACATAGGCGCCTGGCCCGTCAATTCGCGATAGCCGGCGATCAGTTGATCGAATTCAGGTCCGTAGAGGAAGTAATAGTCGATCGAACTGGCAACTTCAGAGCTGAGATAGAGAGCGCTGAGAAAACGGTTGTTGAAACGGCTGCGCGAGGCGTTGTTCCAAAGGATTCCGTAGCCGTTGCTTGATACGAAGAACGGGATGCTAATGTTGGTGTTGTCCTGCGAGAGGTCGACCGCCTCGCCGCGATAGTTCCATACGCCGGCCTGATGCTGGCCGAGTCCGTAGAAAGACTCGTAAGATCCCCACAACTTCGAATAGAGCTCGGAGTGATAGGTGTTTTCACCGTTCACGACAACCGGTGTCAGGCTGGCTTCGGTCTGCTGGAACAGTTTCTTGCCGCTGAGGTCGCTGAAAGTGACCGACGAGTCCTTGCGCGCGACGGTAACTCGAAGTTCTGCGGTCGTGAGCGTGACGGCATCGTCGGTCGCATCGAATGCCCATTTCACCGGCGCGCATTTTTCCTTCAGGATCATCAGATTCTCTGCAGCAGCCATCAGCGAAGCCGGCGAGAGAACTACACGAATGACAGAGCCGGAACAGATCTGAACTTGCAGAGTGCCGGTCTGCAGCCTGAACTTCGCGCCATCGGCCTGCTGTTCAACTGAGCTCACGGGGTTGAGGGCATTCCACTGCGCTCTTGCATCCACAGCGAACAGCAGGCTGAAAAAACAGACCGCTGCAGCGAAGGCGAGGCGTCCCCGCGCCGTTGTGGCCAGCACGCACTTCGAGAAACTACAGCGTTCTGGACGACTGGCGATGCCTACGGACGGGGGGCAAAACCTATCTCCGCGACTCCAATTGGTCATAAGAATTCGATCCGATTCCAGTTGCGTAAACGTTTCCGTTCGTGTATTGATAGGCGATTGCCTTGGGTTTGTCAAATGCAGGTTTTTCAGACCCCGACGCGTATAACGCTCTGGCTTGAACGGAAAAATGGATAAATGACAGCTACCCTGCTGATCGTCCCGTTACAGCTTGTCCACCTGTCAGTCGTCGATTTGGTCATCATCATTTTTTACTTTGCATTGGTATTGGCCATTGGTTTGTATCTCAAGGATCAGGCCAACACGGGCGAAGATTTTTTCATGGCTGGGCGGGAAATGACCGCATGGGTCGCGGGCCTGGCTTTTCTCTCCGCGAACCTGGGCTCGCTCGAACTCATGGGCTGGGCGGGCAATGCCTATAAATACGGCATTCTTGCCGCGCATTGGTACTGGGTCGGCGCGATTCCGGCGATGTTGTTCCTCGCGCTGGTGATGATGCCCTTCTACCACATCTGCAAGACTCACTCCGTCCCGGGATACCTCAAGCTGCGTTATGGCCAGGGCAGCCAGGCCCTATCTTCCATTTCATTCGCGCTGATGACCGTGTTGATGAGCGGTATCAACATGTATGCGATGGCGGTCGTGATGCGGGTGGTGCTGGGTTGGGATATTCACTTCAGCATCTGGGTGTCGTCGATCACGGTCGCGGTCTATGTAGCGCTGGGCGGCTTGCGGTCCGCCATTTTCAATGAAGTCCTGCAGTTTTTTCTGATCTGGGCAGGCGCGTTGCTGATACCGATCCTGGGATTGATTGAAGCCGGCGGATGGAACGGCCTGCAGGCCAAGATTCTGCAGAACCTCACCGAGCAGCATGTAGCCAATCCTGGCGCCTACACGCATTTGTGGTCAACGCTGGGAAACTTCGCCGACAACCCCATGGGGATCAACTGGGTGGGCATCGTTTTCGGATTGGGCGCGGTCATCTCCATGGGCTACTGGACCACCGACTTTCTGGTGATTCAACGTGTTCTTTCGGCGAAAGACTTGCGTTCGGCGGAACTGGCTCCAATTATCGGAGCTGCATTCAAGATGCTGGTCCCGTTTATTGTTATTCTCCCTGGGCTTCTCGGTCTTGCCCTGCTGCGCGACCCGCACACGGGCAACCTGATGCGGCTGGTGCCGGGCGACCTCGCTTGGTCAGAGGCAGGTCGGGCACAAGGTTTGCACAGCTACGATGAGGTCCTTCCGCTGATGCTGGCGCGCTACTGTGGGCCCGGTTTGCTGGGCCTCGGCATTACTGCGCTGATCGCGGGTTTCATGTCAGGCATGGCCGGCAACGTCAGCGCGTTCGCGACCGTCTGGACCTATGACATTTACGGCGCTCTCATCAACAAAAATGCCTCGGATGATTCCAAAGTCCGCATGGGGCGATGGTGCACGCTGCTGGGCGTGGCCGTGAGCATCGGCACGGCCTATCTGGTGATGCACGCGCAGAGCATCATGGACTACGTGCAGGCGCTGTTCAGTTTCTTCATCGCGCCGCTGTTCGGCACAGTGATTCTGGGCATGCTGTGGAAGCGAGCCACTCCCGCTGCCGGTTTCTGGGGCTTGCTCACGGGAACGCTATCTTCGATTGGCATGTACATCTGGGTAAAACTCGATCCAGGAGCAGTGCGCTACGTGGCGCTGTCGTCGCAAGCGCAGGATCAGGCACAGAACATGTTCCGCGCGCTGTGGTGCTGGCTGATCTGCGTGTTGGTCACGGTCGTAGTGAGTATGGTCACGCGGCCCAAGTCTGACCAGGAGTTGAGCGGGCTCGTCTACGGTCTGACACCGGTTCCGTCAGTAGGGAAGGTATCGCTGGTGCATCGTCCCATCTTCTGGGCAACAGTCGTGACTATCGTGTTCGTGATCTTGCAAATTATTTTCTGGTAGGAGAAGCTTCGTGAAAACAGGTGGGTCGCTGTCGATATGGTTTTTCGTCGGGCTGTCACTGCTGGTAAACGGCGCACTCATCTTCGGACGAGGGATTTGGGAACTGATCACTCCGCCTGAACAAAGAGTCGTGCTCTACAACCTCCACGCCAACGTATGGTGGGGCGGATTGTTGTTGCTCGTCGGGATTGTCTACTGCTGGTATTTCTCCCCGGCACGGGAATCGAAGGTGTAGCGCAGGTCGTGGCGCGTGTCCCGCCTAATCATCTGTGTGTTCCGTGGTCAGGGGGATGGTTCGTGCATAGCCACAAAACCGGCCTAAGCCCGCGGTGCGAAAAGATCCCGGAGGGCGGGATAAATTTTTCGATAGACAAGATAATTCTGCTGCATAACGGCTGACGCGCGAGCATCGGGCTCGATCCGCTGGGCTACGCGCACCACAGCTTTGCAGGCCGCATCAACCGTAGGCCAGACCTTGGCGCCTACGCCAGCCAGAATCGCAGCGCCGTAAGCGGCCCCTTCCTCAGCTTCGACGATTTCAACCTCGTGGCCATAGACGTCGGCCTGAATTTGGCGCCAGAGGGGTGAGCGAGCGCCGCCGCCGCCCAGCCGGATGCGCTCGATTGGGAGTCCTAGTTCGTCGAATATGGAAAATGAATCCTTCAGACTGAAGGCGACGCCTTCGAGAATGGCGCGAACCACGTGGCCACGAGTATGGGATGCGGTCATGCCCAGCAGCGCGCCGCGCGCATGGGGATCACAATGTGGTGTGCGTTCTCCCATCAGATACGGAAGCCAATATAGGCCTTCGGCGCCAGCCGGCACCGCGCTGGCTTCGGTAGTTAGACGTTCGTAGCGGTGGGAATCGCCTTGCAAATCCATGGCGAACTGATTGGCAAACCATTGCAGCGAAAGTCCGGCCGCCTGGGTGACCCCCATGACATGCCAGCGGCCGGGAATGGCGTGACAGAAAGTGTGGATTCTTCCCTGTAAATCAAGCGCCGGCCGTTCCGTAGCCGCAAAAACCACGCCCGAGGTTCCGATGGTCGCGCTGACGGCGCCGGGTTGGACAATGCCCATGCCCACGGCACCCGCGGATTGATCTCCCGCACCCGCCACTACAGGCGTGCCCATCTTTAGGCCGGTGGCCTCGGCACCCGTCGCCGAAACCCGGCCACAAACGTCCGGAGATTCGCACAGGATGGGAAGAACTGCGGCTGGGATGCCGGTATTGCTCAGTATTTCAGACGACCAGCGCCGGCTGGCCACGTCGAGCAAAAGCGTGCCGGAGGCGTCGGCCATATCCATGGCGCGCTCGCTGGTGAGCCGGAAGCGGACGTAGTCCTTGGGCAACAACAAGTGCCGGAAACGCTTCCAATTTTCGGTTTCGTGCTCCCGCACCCAAAGCAGCTTGGTCAACGTGAAATTGGTAAGCGGGGGATTGCAGGTGGCCCGGATCAGCCGGTCCACTCCGATAGAATCGGCCAACTCGCGCGCCTGCTTCTCGCTTCGCTGGTCACACCAGATGATCGCAGGTCGAATGACCTGATCTTCCGCATCGAGTAGAACCGCACCATGCATCTGTCCCGAGAATCCGACGCAGGCGATTTCGTCTGGGTCGACGCCTTCTTGCTTTAAGACGCTACGAACGGCTTCGCCGCAGGCTGTCCACCAGTCGTGCGGATCCTGCTCGGCCCATCCCGCCTGTGGACTCGCGAATGGTTGGTGGGCGGCGGAGGCGGAGGCCACAACTCTGCCCGATGGTTTCATTACAACCGCGCGCGTACCACCCGTCCCGACATCGATCCCGAGAAGTTTGATAGCGATCCCTCGCAAGAGAATGGCTACAAAAGAAACTGGCTACAAGACTATGCAGAAAGGTTCTACCCGAAGCTCTCACCTAAATCCGCGGCTGCGGTTCGCAACTCGAAGGGCTTGTCTGCAGCTGATTCCCCGGGCAGCCGGGATAGAAAGAATTCAAGATTCCCCCGCATCACGACATGAGGAGCCAGAGTCACTTGATACGACGGGCATTGCCCTTCTGTCAGGAATTCCCGCAATACGCGAAACGCCATCCTGCCTTGGGTGCGGGGACGTTGATAAATAGTAGCGGCCACCGTAGATGATCGAATCTCCTGCACGATGGCGGGAAACAGATCGGTAGTGATAATGGTGAGTTTGTCGAGCATGTTGACGTCCCGGGCCGCATTGATTACGGGGATTGAGGCTTCCGTAGTGACGTAAATCCCGGCCAGATCCGGGTGCGCGGCGAAGAGCTTTAGCGATTTGTCGTAGGCTTCGAATTCAACGTCGTGGTCCTCGACAGGCTTGAGAATCCGCATCTTGGGATAGAGCGATCGAACTGTCTTCTCAAACGCGGCACATTTCTCCGCGTGCTCGGTGATGGCAAGGTCACTGAGGGTTATCGCAAGTTTGCCCGTGCCTCTGAGAAATCGTCCCATCAAATCGGCGGCAAGTGAACCGCTGGCCAAGGTGTCGATGGAGATCACCGCCAGCCGGCTGCTGTTGGGTGCATCGGTGACAACACATATCACCGGAATGTGAAGGCGGGAAGCCCGGCGGATCCAAGGCCGCAACTTATACGGGCGAGTTGGGAAAACGATAATGCCGTCCACTTCCGCACTCAGCGCAGCCTCGAACGCTTCCTCGTCTCCTTCGCCGATCCGTGGGTAGGTTTGGAAGTCAAGGTCCACGTTCTCTAATAGCGTTGCTCTTGCTTCTTCGCCAATCCCGGCGCGCACCTCATCCCAGAAAGAAGTAGTCCCCTGAAGAGTGATCACCGAAACTCGCAGGTCCTTCTTAGAAGACAAGTATCGGGCAGCCAGGTTAGGGCGATAGCCCAGACTCTTGGCCATTTGCAGAACCTTGGTCTTGGTTATCGGACTCACGCCCCGATGGCCGTGCAGGGCACGATGCACCGTGCCGGTAGAAACTCCCAGCGCGTCGGCGATGTCGAACAAAGTGATCCGGCTATTCACGCTGCTGCCCACAAATGCCAGTGCTTAGGATAGATACTGCTTTGAGGGATTGTAAACGTTTACGTGGCAGGTTCCCAAGAAATTTCGTGCGCCTTCACAGCTGCGGAGCTCTTCTCGCCAGCCACTCTCACTTCTTCATGCCCACACGTACGACACTCCGTATTGGCGGAGTGCCGGCATCCTCCCGGGATGGATTGTGGGAACAGCTGGAGCGGTGCGTTGCCGGGTGCCGGCTGATACTCCTGAGGGCTCAGCCAAGACTGATGTCTATGGATACCTCGTCGGCACGTAAATGCGAATGGACAACCCGGCAAATCCGTCTCGACTTCCACGAAATCCAAAACCGGACTCGGCTACGGTGACTGGCTCAAGTTCAGATAATGCCTTGATCAACTACTGCTTCGACAGATGTCTCCAAGTGTAAAGAAGCCACCTTATCCGCAGGCGCGCCCGAGGGTTGTTTCTCACCATCCAAAACTTGGGCAAAACTTGGGCAAAGAATCGATGCCGAATAGGGTGCCGCTAAAGCAGGGCGGCCGGAGAGATTATAGATACGCGGCGTCCCCCTTGCCATTCCTAACAACATCTGCAAAAATAAGAGTTTGTCTCATCCCTGCCAGAAGGACTAGGAAAGGAACCAAAGCTCTGTGTTAATGATTCGTCTGTCGCGCACGGGTGCGCGTAAACAACCGCAGTATCGCGTGGTGGTGATTGAAAAGGAACGGGCGCGCAACGGCCGGCCGGTGGAAGTTGTGGGAACGTACAATCCCCGGACCAACCCTGCCAGCATCGAACTCAAGCGCGAGCGCATTGACTATTGGGTATCGAAGGGCGCCAAGATGTCGGACCGGGTTGGCAAGATTGTCGCTAAGCCAGCTGTGCCCAGCGCCGTCCCCGCTGCCTGAAATTGTTGTGCCAGTAGGAATTTTCAGCCCACCCGATAGGAACCGCAAATGACCCAGCAAAGCGCGGATGTGCGGGCTTTGGTCGAGCAGATCGCGAAGGCGCTGGTCGACGAACCCGATCAGGTCTCGGTGAACCAGCTCGACGGCGATGTGCTTGAACTCACGGTCGCTCCGAACGACGTGGGTAAGGTGATCGGAAACAAAGGCCGCGTCGCGCGTGCTCTGCGTGCTCTGATTGGTGCGGCGGGAATTCGATTGCACAAGCGTTTTACGCTGGAGATCCTTGAATAAGAAAGTCAGGGAATAAGAAAATCAGGGAGTAAGAAGGTCAGGAACAGGAGAGCCAGAAATAGCAGATTCAGGAATCGGTGGCGAGTTCATCACTCTGGCCCGCGTACGAAAAACGCAGGGACGCCGCGGCGAAGTAGCCGTCGAGTTGCACAGCGATGTTCCCGACCGGTTCAGACCAGGTTTGAGGCTGTTCGCTCTTGCGCAAGACGAGCAGCCGGCGCGAGTTGCGGATCGAAGAACTCTGGCCGCACAAGGAGTTTCTGGTTCTGAAGTTCGCGGGGATCGGTTCGATCTCCGATGCAGAAGCTCTGATTGGCTGCGAATTGCAGGTTCCTCGCAGCGAGCGGGTGCAGCTTGAATCAGGATGGAATTACGTCAGCGACCTCATCGGTTGCGTCGTATCCGATGCCGGTCGCGAGATTGGCAAGATTGAAGACGTTCAGTTTGGCACGGGCGAAGCGCCTTTGCTGATTGTCGTAGCCGAGAAACAAGCGATACGAGATTCCTTACGCGGAAGCGTATTTGCAAAGCGTAGACCTTGCGCAGAAGCAGATACAAATGCAACTGCCCGAAGGAATGCTCGAACTGAACGCGCCGCTGACCGCAGAAGAGAAACAGCAGCAGGCGGGAGCATTCAGAGAAAAACGGAAGAAAAGACCTCTGTGACTCTGTGGTGAAGGTTTTTGACCGGGTACCGCGATGAAGATCGACATTGTCACGATCTTTCCCGACTTCTTTCGCGGACCGCTGGATCACGGAATCATCCGCCGGGCTCGGGAAGCTGGGCTGGCGACAATCGAAGTCCACGATCTGCGGGCGTTTGCGCACGATCGCCACAAGACCGTGGATGACCGCCCATTCGGCGGCGGCGAAGGCATGGTGCTGAAGCCGGAACCGATCTTTGAATGTATTGAAGCGCTGAAGATCGCGTCGCGTGAAGAGCGTGGCGCGGCAGCGAGTGTGGTCCTGCTTTCGGCACAGGGCAAGCGATTCGATCAGAGTGTCGCCAATGAGCTGGCCACGATGGAACGAATGGTTCTGATCTGCGGCCGTTATGAGGGCGTGGATGAGCGCGTGGGCCGGTATCTGGCGGACCGCGAGTTGTCCATCGGAGACTATGTGCTGAGTGGTGGCGAACTGGGAGCAGCGGTGATCGTGGACTGCGTCATCCGGCTGATTCCAGGCGCGGTTGGCAACCAGGCTTCGACGCAGCAGGAGTCGTTCACGACTTTCTCGCAGCCGCAAGCGGGAAACGGTCCGAGTTCGACGTGCAATTCGGGAGGATTGCTGGATTATCCGCATTACACGCGACCTGCGGATTTTCGGGGCATGGCAGTTCCGGAAGTGCTGGCATCGGGTAATCATGAAGAAATACGACGCTGGCGCCGTCGGACTGCACTGGAAAAAACGCGGCGCAACCGGCCCGATCTTTTGGACGGGGCCGCGCTCAGCGACGAAGACAAGAAATTACTAGCCCAGATAACGGGCGAGAACTTTTAGAACAGGGGAAAAGATTATGTCGAACCTCATCATTGAAAAACTGCTGGCTAAAACCAAGCGCACCGACCTTCCGAAGTTTGTTCCGGGCGACTCCGTCCGCGTACACGTCAAGATTAAGGAAGGCGACAAGGAACGTACTCAGGCTTTTGAAGGGGTTGTGATCTCGCGTTCGCGAGGTCCTCAAGCCAGCTTCACGGTGAGAAAGATCAGCTTCGGTCAAGGCGTCGAGCGTATCTTTCCGGAGAACTCCCGCGTAATCGACAAGGTGGAGTTGCTGCGTTCTTCCAAAGTTCGGCGCGCCAAGCTCTACTACCTGCGTGCGCTTCGTGGCAAAGCCGCCCGCCTCAAAGACGTCGATCGCGAGCACGCAACCGCGGCCGCAACCACAAAGTAAATTGGCTGGAACCTTACTTCGGAGCGGAAGCCGTCGGCGCGACACTGGCCGTCGGCTCGTCTCCGGGCCATACCGCCGTCAGCGCTAACCCCACAGCGATTCCCACGGCGACTTCGACGAAGCGGTGAGCCGCAACAATCCACGCCTGCTTCGTGCGCGCAATAAGCATAACGATCGCCAAGGTAACGCTGGCAAGCCGGTACGCGTCCTCAAGACGGAGTGCGCAGCAGACCAATCCCAGGGCGAAGACGCCCAAACCGAAAACGATTACGTTGGAACCGAAGTAGGCCGTCAGGAACGCGCCCATCACCGCGCCCATCGCGGTTCCAGCGAGACGCTGTTCGGAGACGGTCAAGGCCGCACCCAGCGTCGACTGCATGATGATTAAAGTCGTAACCGTGGCCCAATAAGCCTCGGGAAGCCCGAAAGCTCGGGCAACAACCAGTGAGAGCACCGCAGCCACGGCGGTTCGAGCTGAATGCACCAGCGCTCGCCGGTTCACTCGATGCGGGATGCTGTTTACGTCAGGCATGTTCCCTCCTGCTCGGCGTCGCCATTCTAGCTGACGCCGGCAGGAAGACTTATTTTACGAACAGTGTGCAGGGGGCGTGCGCCAGGTGAAACATTGCCAACTCTTTTCCACCTTGCTCCACAGGGTCCACCTCGGCGAAGATGCTCGTATCGTTCAGTTGATCCGCGTATTCGTGTCTCCCAAGCTCAAACTCGCTCCCGAGAAAACGCTTTCACCCGCAGCTGCCAAGCTTCGTCTGCTCAAGCGTCTGCATTGCACGCTGAAATTCGAGAAGCAAGCCATGCAGTCGGGCGCGCGCCTGATCGCGGGCGTGGACGAAGTTGGCCGTGGTTCTTTGTTCGGTCCGGTCGTGGCAGCTGCCGTCATCCTTGATCCCAGCTATCGAATTCGAGGGCTGCGCGATTCCAAGCTCTTGCTCGCGGAGCGGCGCGAGGTCCTTGCCGAACGCATTCGCGAACATGCCATCGCCTGGGCGATCGCCGCCGTCGATGCTGCCCGCATCGATCAGATCAATATTTATCAGGCTTCGCGAGTCGCCATGCGGGAAGCGGTAATAAGTCTGCAACCCGGCCCGGACCATTTGCTGATCGACGCGATGCGCCTGGATTGCGAGCTGCCGCAGCGAGCGATCATCCACGGCGACGCGCTTTCCGCATCCATTGCCGCTGCATCGATTCTGGCTAAGGTCGAGCGTGATCGCATGGTCCGTGAATGGGATCCAGTTTTCCCTGTCTACGGCCTGGCTTCGAACAAGGGATATAGCACGCCTCATCATCTTGCTGCACTTCGGCAGCACGGGCCGTCTCCGCTGCATCGCCAGTCGTTCGCTCCCGTCTGGAACAATCCCGTGCCTCAGGAGGTGCTGGCCTTCATGCTCGAAGAAAAGCCGGAAGAGGTGTTGGAAGAGATGAACGAAGCCGTGGTCTAAGTTGTTGGAAGTTACTCACTTGTTTCCCACGCCCGCAGTGCAAAAGTTTTCACGTTGACAGCTGGACCCTCTTGGAATAAAGTTGCGGACGCTCTACTACCGGGCATCGTTCTTGCTCCAACCGGGTCCGATTAGTGCTGAGCTTGCTGGCCTGTAGCCTGCCATCGTGGCAGGAACTGCGCCAATTACTCAACATTCGGGAACCTGTGTGGAGTCGATGACGGCGAGAAAAGTCTCCTTCCTTATAGTATTGACCATAGCATTAACCCTGGTGGCGACAGCTAGCCGCGCCCAGCAAGCTACTGGAGCAAATCCTGCCGCTTCCTCCGCGAACTCAAACTCTGCGCCCTCGCAGCAAAGTTCTTCTGGCAGCGACCGCGTAGTCCTCAAAGTCGGAAACCTTCAGGTGACCGAGGGAGAATTCGAGTCCAGGATCAACGACATCGAAGGCGGCGACCCGGACAAGAAAGCATCCGGCGACAAAGAACGTCGGAAGCTCGGCGATGATTATGCGTCGGTTCTCATGCTTTCCCAGCAGGCGGTTGCCAACCATCTAGATTCCTCCCCCGAAGTGATGCGCCAGTTAGCCATCGCGCGCATGCAGGTATTGTCCGACGCAGAATTTGCCAACCTGATGCATCAGGCAGAGCCCAGTTCGGCAGAAGTCCAGCAATATTATTCTGCCCATTTGGCCGACTATGACCAAGTACAAATTCGCCGGCTCTTCATTTGGAAACAGCGAGAGAACTCCAAAGACTCGTCAGCCTTGAATTCGCACGAAGCCCAGGCTCGTGCCGATCAGATTCGTCAGGCCTACGGTTCAGGAACCGATGTAAGGAAACTGTCAGAGGATCTCAGGAAGTCGAGCGAGGGCATGCTTGATCCCGCGCCCCTTACTTTTTCGCGTGGAGAACTGTCGCCGCACATGGAGAAAGTCACGTTTGCGCTCAAGCAGGGCGAGTGGGCCGAGGTGGAAGACACTCCGGCGCGCCTTCTGATGGTTCAATTGGTGAAGCTTGACCGTCGACAAATTGGGGAAGTATCGGGCTCCATAGAAAAAGAATTGCAAGCGCAGAAGATGCAAGCGCTTCTAGATGATCTGAAGAAGAAAGCCGGTATCTGGATGGACGAACAATATTTCGGGACAGCGGTGGCTCCGGTCCCGGACGCGCAGCGGCGTGCTTCGAACCCACCGTCTGAGCTTCAAAAATCAGCGAAAAAGGGGGAAAGAGACAATGAGGAACAATCGAAGTAAGTTGCTCGGTTATTTTGCGCTGCCAGCATTGTTACTGGCGGTATGGGTTGTCCAACCGCTGCCAGCCAGCGCTCAAGTGACTTCGATGGGCGTGGACTGCTCGAAGATCAACATTCCGGCACTGCTGAAGGCGGATAACTTGGGTGCCGGCCGAATCTTGATTGAATGCGGCATCGTAAAAGGCGGGACGCCGTCAGCCAGCGTCGCCACCAAATCGGCCACCATTCCACCGAACATCCGGGTTAGCAACGGATCAGACTGCTCGTCTTCTGACGATGTGTGCGGCAGCGAAAGCATGGTAGCGGCCAGCACTGCAGACAAGGGACAGACCATTGTGGTCAACTACAACGCCAACTACGATGGCGCAGGAGACTATTCGGGCACCTCCTACTCTAGCGACGGTGGGGCAACCTTCCACGAAATTCAACCTGCGCCTTTTGGCACCGCCCATGGCTTTAATGTTGGGGATCCGCTTGTGGTTTTCAACTCCAAACAGGGCAAGTTCTTCGCTGGAGATCTGGCGGAAGGCTGCGGTGGTTTCGGCATCGGATTGTGGACCTCGACCAATGGCAAAACCTGGACCGCTGGAGCCTGCGCGCATAACGGCGGTGGCGACGATCGCCCGTCCATGTGGGCGGACAACGAACCCACCAGCGGAACCTACGGCCGCATGTATATCTCCTTTAACAATTTCGACATCGGCGTCGGGGCGCCTTTCCGTGGTCTACTCGGACGATGGCACGACCTGGAAAGGCCCGGTACTTGTAAGCAACACTAGCACCTTCATGCGCGACGTTCAGATCACAGGATCGCCGCGAGGCGCCGCGCTAGTTGAGGGCAAGAACAGCACCGTGTTCCTCGCCAGCATGGACGAGGGTGGGGGCGGAAATGCGACCCGCCAAAACGTCATGTACAAATCGACCAACGGCGGCGTCACTTGGACCACAATCGTGATGGGTCCACGATTCAACCCGCCCGGCGATTCGGTATGCGCCAGCGACAGTTACTTCTATCAAGTCAACCCCATCATCCGGCATATGGGCTGGGGCGAACCGGCGGTTGGTCCCAGTGGCGTCGTCCACTATGTCTACGCCGGAGCCGGCACGGGCCAAGACCACGGGGACATTTTTTACACGCGTTCCACCAACAACGGCAAAACTTGGTCCAAAGCGATCAAGCTCAACACCGACAAGGACGCCGAATTCAAGACGCAGTGGATGCCTTCACTTTCGGCCACTTCGGATGGCAACGTCACCGCCTCTTGGTATGATCGCCGCAAAGCCACGACCGCGTGCAACAGTGTTGGAGATCCGGGTTGCAATTACGAGCGCGTGGGCCGCCAGTCGAGCACCAATGGCGCTTCCTGGAGCGCCGACATCACCATCAGCACGTCATTGATCACCCAGCCATCGCAGGACGATGGCGGCGTCGTCTCCTGCTATGCGGGAGATTACGACTACAACACAGCACTCAACGCGGCTGACAGCGGCACGGCCGGAACTGCCTATGTTACCTGGACCGACGGACGCCATAAGATTGGCGGCGTGCCCGTGCAAAGCGTGGACTTCGCCCAAGTCCCCGAGCCGTAAACTAATCGCCGTATAAACTTTAGGAGGGCAGCGATTGTCGCTGCCCTCTTTTTTATTTCTGAGGATGATCGCAGCGCGTCAGACTCGCGCGGTGCTCCCGAAGAAAAAGACGTCATCCTTCACCGGTTGACGGCCACTCAGAATGACGTCAAGTGAAGAAGCCGCTCACACAGATACGGCGCAGGGAGCCAGCTCACAACTACGTCAAGCAACGCGAAAAGCGGTGATATAGTTTCATGCTTCACGACTCTCCGGGAGGCTGGATGCGATTCAGAACAGTTAAGAGTGGCAGAACGACCCGCTGCCTGTGGGCACTTCTGTGCGCGGGCATTGCATTCTGCGCGCAGACGTCCGCGGCGCAGGCGACGCTGGCGATTCGGGGTGCAAAGGTGTATCCGATAAGTGGGCCGCCGATCGACCACGGCGTGCTGCTCGTTGCCAACGGAAAAATCGTGGCCGTCGGCGAAGAAGGGAAGATCAAGATTCCTCGCGGCGCCACAGTCGAGGACGCTGCCGGCAAGGTCGTCATGCCAGGTATCGTGGACTCGCACTCTCACATTGGAATTATTGCGAACCCGATGGCCGAGGACTCGGGCGATGCCAACGAGTCGTCGGGCCCAATTCAGCCGGGGCTACGCGCGCTCGATGCCATTGATCCCGCCGACCCGAATATCCGCATGGCCACTGCCGGCGGCGTGACCACCGCGAACATCATGCCGGGCAGCGGCAATGTGATGGGCGGACAAACGGCTTACGTCAAGCTACGCGGCAACACGATTGAGCAGATGCTGATTCCCGGAACGATTGGCGGAATGAAAATGGCCAACGGCGAAAATCCCAAGCACTACGGCGCGAAAGATAAGGCCCCGATGACGCGCATGGAAGAGGCTGCCCTGGCCCGCGGGATTTACGAAAAGGCAACTCAGTACAAGGCCAAATGGGATGCATACAACAAAGCCGTCGCTGCCGGCGACAAAACCGCGAAACAACCGGACCGCGATCTCGACCTCGATCCGGTCGTCGAGGTGCTCGAAGGCAAACGGGTGGTTCACAACCACACCCACCGCGCCGACGACATCATGACCGCACTTCGCTTGTCGGATGAATTCCACTATCGCCTGGTAGTTCAGCACGGAACCGAATCTTGCGAGGTGGCGAATGAACTTGCAAAACGCCACATCCCGGTGAGCTTTACCATCGTGGATTCTCCGGGAGGGAAATTTGAAACGATCAATCTCGACCTCGGCTGTCCAGCCGCACTCGAAAAAGCGGGCGTCAAAGTGGCATTTAATACCGACGATCCCATCACAAGTTCGCGGCTGATCATTCGCCAAGCGGCGCTGGCCGTACGCGGGGGGATGAGCGAAGAATCGGCGCTGAAAGGCTTAACAGTCTATCCCGCCGAAATGCTCGACCTGGGTGATCGCATCGGGACACTTGCTCCCGGGGAAAGACGCCGATTTCATCGTATTGAGTGGGCCACCCTTTAGCGTCTACACCCATGTGCTCGAGACCTGGATCGAAGGGCAGAAAGTCTTCGACCGGAGCAATCCGCAAGATCTGCGCTATGCGACTGGCGGGTTTGGCGTCGGCGATCGCTTTCCGGCGTCGCCACGAGGGGGAAACTGATGCGCGCACTTCGCTGCTTCACTCTTCTCATTTGTGCGGCATCTTCACCCGCCTTGCTGGCGCAGAACTTCGCGGTGCTTGCGGACCACCTCTACACCATGACGGACGGAGCACAAGGCGGACCCGGCCTGGTCTTGATTCGCGACGGAAAGATTGAAGCTGTGCGCACCGGCCCGCACCAGCAACCGCCTGACGGATACACGGTTCTCAAAGCCACCTTCGTCACCCCCGGATTGATTGACACCGACACGACTGCTGGGATCTCGGGCGCTTACAACATTCGCGCGGATCAAGATCAGGACGAGGTGACCGATCCCAACACCGCGGACGTGCGCAGCCTCGACAGCTTCAATCCCAACGAACGGCTCTTGCAGGTGTTGAATCAGTACGGCGTGACCACAGTGCAAACTGCGCCGGGGCCGCGCAATCCTATCGCTGGCCGCGCTGGCATTTTCAAGACTGCCGCGACCGGTTCCGGAAGTCGTGACTGTAGAGCAACTAGCGCTTCGCCAGGAGTCGTCCATGGTCTTTAACCTCGGCGAAAATCCCAAAGACACGTATGGAAAGAAGGACAAGGCTCCGGTCACGCGCATGAAGACGGCGGAGATCATCCGACACGCGCTCTCGGACGCGAAGGCTTATGAAGAGAAGTGGGACAAATGGAAGAAAGAAGGTAGCGACATTTCGAAACAGCCTTCGCGCGATATGAAACTCGAAGCCCTGCTTCCTGTGGTGGACGGGAAACTGCCGGCGATCTTCAACGCCTACCGTGCGGACGATATCGACACAGCCATTCGCATCGGCAATGAATTTCACCTGCACTACATGCTGGCTTCGGTGACTGAAGGCTATCTCATCAGCGATACGATTCATCGCGCAGGAGTTCCTTGTCTGGTTAGGTCCGGTCATGCAGCGTTTCGAATCCCTGGAAACTGCCAACGCAACCTTTGAGAATCCGGCAATTCTCAAGCGAGCAGGAATTCCGATCGCGCTGATGACCGGCCTACGAAGACTACGTCCCGAAGAATCGCATTCTGCTTTTCGAAGCCGGCATCGCTGCAGCAAACGGACTGGGCATGGAGCGAGCTCTGCGTGCGGCTACGGCGGACGCCGCAAAGATTCTCGCCATCGACGATCGCGTCGGCTCGCTCGCCCCAGGCAAAGACGCCGACATCGCGCTCTTCGATGGCGATCCCTTCGAGTACACCAGCCATGTGCTTGGCAGTGCTGGTCGGCGGGCAGGTGAGCTACCAGAGAAGCAAGTAGTCAGCGCGGACCGTTTTCGGTGGGACGCGAGGAGGCATTCCCGATCGAGACATGCGAAAATTCGACGGCTTCGATGGGAGACTGTGCAAGAGGTTTATTTCGAATCTCGGGCAAAACGCTCCGGAGCCGAACGCAGGCGAGCTCGCACAAGCTGAGCTTCAGCTGGCTAATTGTTACGCCATGTTCTTGTCGGTAAGTCACCTGAGGCGTCAACCACAAAGGACTACAAGGTGCACAAAGGAGGCTATAGCTCGACTTTCAACCGTCACTCCCCAGCTTGGTACGCATTTCTTTCGCCAGAGCGTCTACGGCTCGCATCTTGGTCTCGGCAAAGAGGGGAAGATTGGGCACGTCCAGCGCCAATTCGCAAGAAAGCAACAACGCGGTGATTGTGTCCTTTAGCTCGCTGCGTAAAGTCTGTTCCGCCTCACGTCTCGCAGTCTGCAACTCTCGGTTGCGCCGATGCAGCGCGGAACGCAGCTCCCGTGATACTCGCTCGATTCCATGGATGGCGAAGTTTGAATAAACCGGCACCGCTGTGCCCATGTGTTTCAGGATAGTCTCGACATCGTCCGGCTCCACGTCCAGCAACAACTGATCGATCACCGCTGCCGAGAATTCGTGCGCTTGCAGTTGCGCCACTGCTTCGCGCAGGCTGGCCGCCACTTCGACGGCTCGCCCGACGTTTCCTGTAGCGCTTTCGCGCAATCCTGAGCATTTGCAAGAGACGTAATCAGCAGAATCATGCTCTGCTCCAGTGCATGTCGCCGGCCAGAACCTTCCGATTGATAACAAGCGGGTTGCCTCGTAAGTTCCGGTTACGAGCATTCCATTGCGGGAAGGCAAGTCCCCATTTGAACTAAGCTGGCGAACCGTACTCTTTCAGTTTGCGATACAGCGTGGTTTTGCCGATGCCCAACAGCCGTGCCGCTAGGAGCTTGTCTCCATTGAGCTGCGTGATCGTGTTTAGAATCGTCTTCTTCTCCATTTCCGAGATGGGAACAATTTTCGCCGAGCCGTCTCCCTCGGATCGCTCGCATGGCCATCCTCACCATGAACGGCGTTCGGTAAGTCCAGGACTTGAATCTCGGGGCCGCTGTTCATGGCAAACGCCCGCTGCAGACAATTCTCCAACTCCCGCACATTGCCGGGCCAATCATAGGCAAGTAAAGCTTTCATGGTGTCGTCGCTCAGTGTCCGCTCCTGTCCGAGATCTCGCCCCATCCGTTCCAGGAAATAGCCCGCCAGCACCGGGATGTCCTGCCGCCGTTCGCGCAACGCCGGGATGCGCAGGTTCAACACATTCAGCCGGAAGTACAGATCGCGCCGGAAGGTTCCCTGAGCTACGGCCGTTTCGAGGTCGCGATTGGTCGCCGCCAGGATGCGCACATTGATGTTCGTGCGCTTGGTGCTGCCCACTTGCCGGATTTCTTTCTCTTGAATGGCGCGCAGCAGTTTGGCCTGGAGATCCACCGGAAGCTCTCCAATCTCGTCGAGAAACACCGTTCCGCCCTCGGCCATCGCCAGCAATCCTTCCTTGGCCTGCACCGCGCCGGTAAAAGCTCCTTTTACATAGCCGAATAGCTCACTCTCAATCAGCGTAGGAACCAGCGAGCCGCAGTCCACGGGAATGAACGGCTTGTCGCGAAAGGGACCGGAGAAGTGAATCGACCGCGCCACCATTTCCTTCCCTGTTCCGCTCTCTCCCAGAATCAATACCGGGTGGTTGCTCAGCGCGGCCTTCGCGATCATGCGGTAAAGCTTTTCCATCTCCGGGGCGCGGCCGACAATGCTGCCGAATCCGAGTTTTGATTTAATCTTCTCCCGCAACATGCGGTTTTCAGTTTTCAGCTTCAAATGCGCGGCAACCCGCTCCAGCAGAAGCTTCAGTTCATCGATGGTGAACGGCTTGGTGACATAGTCATAGGCGCCGTTTTTCATGGCCTGCACAGCCGATTGCACCGTAGCGTAGCCGGTGACCACGACGACCTCGGCATCGGGGCGGCGCTGCTTAATTTTGTGCAGTGCCTCTATTCCGCCGGCGCCCGGCAACTTCAGATCGAGCAGGACTACATCGACCGCCTGGGAATCCAGTAATCGATAAGTGTGTTCGGCGGACTCCGCAACCATGGTATTGAAACCCAGGGACCGCGCCACTTCGCGGCAGACGTCACGAACGGCACGCTCGTCGTCAACGATCACCAGATTGAGCAAATTGGCCGCCTCGAGCTGAGGCGGATTAAACGCATGAGCAATGGCGCTGGTCATAATTGATTTTCCTCTTTTTGTTCTGCATTTTCCCCGGTCCTCGGATATTCTGATTCGGTGCTGGGCTGATTTCGTTCGCAACTTCGGGAGCTGTGAACGGTTTGGAACGCTCCGACTCGCGGGAGATGCACAACCACTCGCGTGCCTTTGCCAGTTTCACTTTCTACTTCAATCGTCCCTCCTTCGTGAGTCACGATGCGATAAACCGTGGCCAGTCCCAGGCCATTTCCCTGTCCCGGTTTCTTGGTGGTAAAAAAGGGCTCGAACACCCGGGCGCGGGTGTCGGCGTCCATGCCGCAACCGATGTCGCTGACGGCGATTCGACCCAGGAGTCGCAAATTGGTTATGCGGGCTGCGTCCCGGTCTGGTCCCATCACAATTTCTGGTGTTGAGCGCGACGCGTCCACCGTCAGGCATGGCGTCGCGCGCGTTCAACACCAGGTTCAGGATGATCTGCTGAACTTGGGTTGGGTCCATCCTCACCAGGCCCAGATCATCCGCGAGTTCGACAACCAGTTCGATATTCTCGCCAATCAGGCGGCTGAGCAGATTGCTCACATTCGATACAATGTCATTCACGCTGAGCAGACAAGGTTCGATTGCCCGCTGCCGCGCTACCGCCATCAACTGTTGGATGAGGCCCGCGCCCTGCTCCCCAGCCTTACGGATCTCCTCGGCGAAACGCCGCAACGGTGGTTTTCTTCCAGCCCGGCCAGAATAAGTTCGCTGCAAAGCACCATTCCAGTTAGCAGATTGTTGAAGTCATGGGCAACCCCCCCACCAGGCGGCCGATGGCCTCCATCTTGTGAGCATCCCGCAACTGCTGTTCGGTTTGCGGACGGTCGGTCGATTCTTCTGTCCTCACCTCAAGTTGTGCGATTGCGCTCATGGCAGTCGCTTTCACCATTCCAAAGTGCAGTAGAGTCACGCCATTCGCGACGCGCTCCCCATTTGGGAAGTCTAGGCGGGCTTCGCTAGAAGTGCTGTGATGGTTGAACAGGGATTTCCGGATTGAAACCGAATCCAAAATGGGAGGAAGGATTTGCGCGAACTCGTAGGCCTGCAACGTGCAATCTGCACTTCACCGCCGCATCAGCCTAACAGATGCAGAGGCTGAGCCAATCGAAAGGTCAAGCGGCGCCCTGTGGAAAACCGCACATTGCCTTGGCGCTGGGTTATTGGGATGGGTTGAACTGGTTCGGGTTACCTTGATTTGGGATGATTCCGGTCGCGTTGCCGCCGCCGACCGCCGGTTCTCGGTTAATGCCTGACCGTTTGTCTCGGCGTTCCTGATAGGCGTTGGTTTGCGCCTCTCGTAGAATCCGCCTTTGGCGAAAATGCTGGAAGTCTGAAGAGGAACGGATTTTCCGTTCATCACGATGGACGCCAGCGTCAGGCGAAGGTACCCGGGATCATTCAGACTTCGGAAGCCCTTGCCGCCAACACGCTCCCCGTGACCGGCGTTCCTTGCGGCGCGACCGTTCTTTTGGCAATGACTAAAGGCTCATCCAGAACTGCCTGAAACGAGTCTCCGGCGCGAGAGTCTGTGCTGGACAGCGCCATCTGCAGTCGGACGGTGAACTCCGTTCCGGCGGGAATTCCGTCGAAGGTGAATCCCGCCGTCGGAGAGATTCCACCGCTTTCCGAGACCCGATCGAACGGGAGTTGTCCGCTGTTTGCGCTCGCGCTTGATCCCGGTACGGCGCTGGCCGGGAGCATCCTGTGAGCCCGGCGAAAATCAGCCCGAGGACGCCGAGCGCCACCATTCGCCGCCATCTCTTCATGACCGCATCCTGACCCTGAATGGACTGCGGTCGCAAGTCGCACGGCAGATGCCATCTCTTGGACTCGATGAATCAAGAAGTTAGACACGGTGTCCGGATCGTCCCGATGTAGATTTTGCGCGGTTCCCACAGCGCGGCTAAGTTCCCTTTCCTGACAGCGGCACGGTCTGCGGGCTGGTCGGATCATTGTCGGTGATACTGACGTTGGCCGATCGCGACCCCGTGGCCGTTGGAGTGAACGTCACCGTGATAGTGCATTTGCTCTGCGGAGGCAAACTGCTTCCGCAATTATTCGTCTGCGAGAAATCGCTTGGGTCGGCCCCTTTGATTGCGATCTGCGTGATGGAAAGCGAACTTGGAGCCAGATTGCTCAGAGTGACTTTGATCGGCAAGCTCGAAGTCCCAACCTTTACATCCCCGAAATTGATTGCAGTCGGCGAGAGCATGACTGCCGTCCCCGTGCCGGACAGCGTTACCTGTTGCGGGCTACCCGTCGCATTGTCGGTCACCGAAAGCGTACCGTTTACCATCCCTTTGTCGGTTGGGGTGAACGTCACCTGGATCTCGCAGTTCGCGTCGACCGCCAAGGTCGATGGGCAATTATTCGTCTGAGCGAAAGGCGCGCTCGCAACGATGCTTGAAATCGTGACCGGCTGGTTGCCCGTGTTTGTCAGCGTCGCATCCTGCGGCTGGCTCGTCGTTCCCACAAGTTGCGTGGAAAAGGTTAAGGTCGACGGCGTCAAGGTCACTGTGTAGGTTTGATCCGTCCCAGTCCCAGCTAGCGGCATGCTAAATGGCGGGGATCCTTGCTGGTTTACGTTCAGCGAAGCAGACTCTTGCCCTACCAGGCTCGGGGTGAATGTGACCTGAAACTGGCAGTTCGCGTTTGAGGCCAAACTCGATCCGCAGTTGTCCTTCTGAGCGAAATCCGCAGAATTGGTACCGGTAATGGTGATGCTGAAGTCCTGCTTCAAGGGGCCGAAATTCGTCAGCGTGGCAGTTTGCGGCGGACTGGTCGTGCCAATGAGGAGTGATCCAAAGTTGAGGCTGACCGGAGTGAAATAAAGCGCACGCTGAACGAATGTGGACAACGCAAAGTTCTGCACGTCGACGCCGAGCAGATCCATCTGCCCGTTCGCGACGAAAGGGCCCATGCTGATTGGAGCTCCCGAAAGCATACCGGCAAAGGTCAGCGGTGTTTGGAATGTGCCATCCCCATTACCCAGCAAAAGGTTTAGACCCGCGGCGACATCCAGCTTGCCATCCCCATTAAAGTCTGCAATGTTAATCGACTCATTCTGTACCCCCGCGACCGCGATATTCGCACCTTTGCGGAAAGTTCCATTGCCGTTTCCCAACAGCACGGAAACCCCGTTGGTCACTAGGTCGATCTTTCCGTCCCCATTCACATCGGCCGCAGCTACGGCATCGCCCGCATACTCCACCGAATAGCCGGCTCTGGTCGGAAAGTTGCCTTTGCCGTCACCGAAATTTATGGTGACAGCGTCCTTTCCAAGATAGTTAATGCCGCTGAGCGCAACATCCAGATTCCCATCGCCGTTGAAGTCGGCAATGGCTGGGTAACCAGTCTCGCCCCCAGGCCCAACGCCACCGCCCGCTTCCGTAAAATTGCCCGTCCCATCGCCCAGCCATATAGAAAAGCAAGCCCCTCGTGTTTCCCCGCAAATTTCCCACAGATATAAGTCCAGTTTCCCATCGCCGTTAAAATCGGCCACGCTCAGTTGATGCGGAGTATACAGTCGAAAACCCCCTCCTACAGTAAAGGTACCGTTACCGTTGCCGAGAAATATCTCCACGTCCGAGCGCAGTGTGCCGCGGTTATCTATGACAGCCAAATCGAGGTTGCCGTCGCCATTAAAGTCGCCAGCTACCATGGAAGTGACCTCTTTCGCACGAGTGCTCACTGGCGGCTGAAATGTTCCATTCCCTTTTCCGAGAAAGACCTGAATCATTGTTTCACTGCCCACAGCAAAATCCAACAGACCGTCGTTATTGAAGTCGCCGACCGCAACCGCCGTAGGATAACTCGCGACATGCTGAATACTTCTCGGTAGGAAACCAACGCCTTTCGCCGAATCTCGAATGGGAAAATAAACCACGTTCGACTGCACTTCACCAACCCCAAGATTTCCCACCGTTACCCAGCCGAAGCCCGCCTTAGCAATATCTGAGGCACCGATTTGCGCTTGCACCTGACTGTTCGACACTACCGTTGTCGGCCGCAACGCTCCGTTCCAATACACCTGAGCCGTCGATGTGAAACCCGCGCCATTGATGGTGAGCGTAAATCCTGCGCCACCAGGCGCAGCACTCGCCGGAACCAGCGGTTGATAAAGAAGTGGGACCGGACCTTGCCCCAGAGCAAGCGCACTGACGAGCAAGAGAAAAACGAAGACAAAATGGGTGAATTTCATAGAAGCACTCCTTGGGCGGGGCCGGACAACCGCATCCATTCTACTCTTGCCGAGATTCCCAATTCGGGAACGGAGGCCGCGACTCATCTACTTTCTTCTTGAACTTGGTCAATCACAAGTGATAACCTTTCAACAATTATGTTATCTGCAAGATATTCAAGCTCCTTGACAATCCGGTCATTGCACCCGTCGCCGCAGTGCCAAAACGGAACGCAGGCCGTTGGGGCACCCGCTAACTCCAATGTTTCCAAGATTTTGCCTCTAACTACCTTTAGAACCATAGATCTAGCGGGAGAAAAAATTTCCGATCCTTTGTTTTCTAGATTTTGCGCGAAAACGAGAGTTTTTTTTGAAGGTTTTTCTGCGCCAGAATTTGTGCAATGCCCAGGCACTCAAGACCGCGACCAGATCGCCACGACCGCCGTCAACCCCAGGACGAAGACCGACGCACCGGCGCATAGTCCGCCAAGTAAGCGATGCGGGCCGGGGCTCGATCTGCCCGAATCAAGATTGACCATGGTCATTGACCATAGTATGATCTGAAATAGCAGGCCCCCATGGAAGAAATAGCCATCTCGAAGTTCAAAGCCACTTGCCTCGCCGTCCTCGAAAGAGTGCGCAAGACAGGCAAACCCGTTCTGGTGACCCGCTTCGGCGAGCCAATCGCCCAACTCATCCCGCCCACCGCCAGGGAACAGCCGAAGCGAGAACTCGGCAAGCTCCGCGGAACTGCTCGCATCACGGGCGACATTGTTTCTCCCGCCGCGGACGAAGATGACTGGGAAGTCCTGCGTTCATGAGACTCCTGCTCGACACGCATATCTGGCTTTGGAGCGTGCTCGAACCGGAAAGGCTCTCCCGGCGAGTCAGCAAGGAAATTCAGGACGCGGGCAACGAGCTATGGCTTTCACCGATCAGCGTCTGGGAGTTGATCGTGCTTTGGGAGAAGGGACGCATGGTGCCGGGCGAAGATATCGAAGCGTGGGTTCCTATAAGCTCTGCGATCCCTGCCATTACAAGAAGCGCCGGTCACCTACGAAGTAGCGCGGGAAACTGGACGTCTGCGGCTTGCTCATCGCGATCCGGCGGACCGGTTTCTGCTGGCTACCGCCAAAGTATTTGAGCTGACGCTGGTCACCGCCGCCGTACATCTGCTGAAGGCGCGTGACGTTTCCATCCTCGCCAATCGTTAAGTTGCAATTTGTTTCAGCTTGACGCAAGGCTGCGACCGGATCAAACTTATCGAACCTCAAATGGAGATACTCGAATAAAGGGCATCCGGACTTCTATAGCACTTCTACCCACGGGTTGACGAGGAACTAGATCGAAGAGGAATTGGATCGAAGAGGAATCATGAACTCGAAAAGCATTCTTGTAGCCGCGATTGTGTTGGCGTTCTTCTGCGTGAGTGTCCCAAGTCATCTGTCGGCGCAGAAGGCTGTGCAGAGCCACATGGTGATTGTTTACGACAGCTATCACGACACCTCGTTGCCGGCGCGGGAGTATTCGATGGAAGTTCCGCAGGGGCGCGCTCCGCGTGAGATTGAGCACCCGCGGCCTCGCCGAATTCTTGCCGGCGCCGCCGTCCCGGTAGCAGATCTTGCGGAGCAGAGCTATGTCGCGCCACCGGTTTCGGCCGTCATCGGCCTCAACTTCGAGGGCATCCCGAATTCGGCCAATGGCAAAGCTTTGGAAGGAATTCCTTCTGATGACAATCTCGCGGTGGGCGCAACGCAAGTCGTCGAAACCATTAACACAGCGTGGCAGGTTTACGACAAAGCGACGGGGAAGTCGGTGTTTGGTCCGCAGCAGATCAGCGCTCTCTTCACTGGCGTCCCGGGATTGTGCGGACAGGGGCAAACCTTTTTCTGGACCGACCCGGTTGTGCTCTACGACCAGATGGCCAATCGCTGGATCATCAGCCAGATTGCGGCTGACAACAGCTTCGAGACCGGGAACGAATGCATTGCCGTCTCCGAAAGTTCAGACGCAGCCGGCAAATACCATCGCTACATTTTCAAGTTCGGAAACAACGTGTTGAACGACTACGACAAGCTGAGCGTGTGGCCGGACGCGTACTACGCCAACTACAATCTCTTCGGCCCGCAGGATTTCATTGCGGACGACGCTTGCGCCTACGATCGCGCCGCCATGCTGACCGGCGTAAAAGCGAAAGCGGTCTGTTTCCAGAGTCCCAATGAGTTTTCTTTTCTACCGTCGAATGCGGATGGCGCCACGCCTCCTCCAGCGGGCGAGCCCAGCTTCTTTGTCGACCTCTTCAGTTCGACCTCTCTTCACCTGTACCGCTTTCATGTGGACTTCACCAACCCCGCCAAGTCGAAGTTCACGGGGCCAATCACGATTCCTGTAAAGGCTTACACCATGGCCTGCGGAGGGGGAGTTTGTATTCCGCAGCCGGAAACAAAACAGCAACTGGATTCCCTCGCCGATCGGCTCATGTTCCGCCTGGCCTACGGAACCTTGGCGACCACGAATCGCTGCTGGTGAGCCATTCAGTGATGACCAGCAAGGCGGCGTCCGGCGAACGTTGGTATGAAATCCGCGATCCCAACGGTACTCCCAAGGTGTATCAACAGGGCACGTTCACTCACGGCGGGAATTCGCTGTGGATGGGAAGCCTCGACATGGATAAAGAGGGCGACATCGCATTCGGCTACAGCGAATCGAACGCCAGCACTCTGCATCCGTCCCTGGCTTTCACCGGACGAGTGCCCTACTGATCCTTTGAACACGATGGAGAGCCCAGCCACGATCTTCATTGCGAAAGGATCGGCGACCGACGCAAGATCGCTGGGGAGATTACAGCAGCATGGTGATCGATCCCGTGGACGACTGCACTTTCTGGTACATAAATCAGTACATTCCAAAAACTGCTCCCAAGAATTCCATTACATTTCACACCCGCGTGGCATCGCTCAAGTTTCCCACCTGCCAGTAAAAGCAAACCGAGGAGCGGGTGATGCCGCTCCTCGGTGGTTTGTGCGATGGGTGGTTGGTTGACTAGTTGGTGCGTCGAGTTGCAGCGCCGTTGGATGCGCTGTGGTCTTCGTTCTCCGGTTGCATCACGACACCATCAAACGGGGTGGCAGCCATCAAGCGGCCTTGCACCACGCTGATGTTGCGTAAGGGGTAGCCAGTGTCGGGACCGCGGGTCCAGGTTCGGCCGTTGTCCTGACTCTCAAAGACCACGCCGGTTTCCGTGCTGGTCGCCAGCAGGCGCTTGTTGTTCTGATCGTAGCTGATGGAGCTGATGTTCTTGTCGGGGAGACCATTCTGCATGTGCTCCCATCCGGCTCCGGCGTTCGGGCTGCGGAATGCGCCTTCACGCGAAGCGAACATAATCTGTCCATCGGAAATCGTGACGCCACGAATGCTGCTGATGGAAGCAGACAAGCTGGAGTCTTGCCAGGTCGAGCCGTTGTCTTTCGAAACCAGGACGTCGCTGCGAGTGGCGAGGGCGATCATGCTGCCATCGGATCGAACGGAGACGAAATCCTGTTTGCCCATGACTGCGCCGCCGTTCCAGCTTTTACCTTGGTTGGAACTGGTGAACAGTCCAGCGGAGGTTGCGGCCATCCACATGGTTGGGCGTGATCTCGACATCGTTCACGCGCGCGGTCAGCACGGAGTGAACTTCAGTCTTTGTTTTCGCCGTACGTGAAGAAGTCCGGCTGACGATGTCGTTGATCGGACTCCACTCGGTGGCATGGCGCGCCAGGATGAACATGCCGCGATTCGTGCCCGCTACGAGCTCGCCATTGCTGGTCTGCTTGAGGGTGAACACATCGCGTCCATCAAGGCCTTTGCTGTTCTGAATCCAGTGCTGTCCGGCATCGTGCGAAACGAATACTCCGCCTAACTCGCGGTCGTTGACCACGCTCACGAACATGGTATTGGGATCGTTCTTGTCCGCGAGGATGGAAGTCACGTAGCGGTGCGTGTAGCCGTGATTGGTGGTAAGGAAAGAGTGGGCACCGTCAGTGCTAGCCAATACGCCAGCGCGATCGGTAGCCAGCATAACCCGCATCGAGTTGCGCGGATCGACCATCACGTCGTTGACTACGACGTCTGAATCGGTCACGCGGTTCCAGGTTTTGCCGGCATCAATTGTCTTCCAGAGACCTTCCGTGGTTCCGGCGTAAACAATCGCGGCATTGCTGGGATCCTGTTTCAACACGCGGGTACGCCGCGCGGAGAACGGGATGCCTTGAATCTTCTGGAAGGATTCGCCCGCGCTCTGGCTTTTGTAAATACCGGAGCAGGCGCTGGCGAATACGACCGAAGGATTCGTGGAATCGACAATGATCGAGAAAACGTCAGAGTCCTCGATCATGCCTTTGCTGATGTGGTGCCAGTTGGCGCCGCCGTCGTCGGTCTTCCAGGCCAGATGCCAGGTACCGGCATAGATCGCATTTGGATCCTTGGGATCGATGGCGATGGATTCAATGCTATGGATATCGGAGTTGCTGGCGGAAATCTTTTGCCAGTTCTTGCCGCCGTCGGTGCTGCGGAAGACGCCATCAACTGCGCCGGCAACCAGAGTTTTTGTGTCGGAAGCAGAAATGGCCAGGGCACGGATCGATTTGCCGTGCATGGCTGGAGTGGTTTGCCAAGTGGCTCCGCTATCATCAGAGCGGAACAAGTCGCCGGCCTGCTGAGTTTCGACGCTCCAGGCGGCGGCAAACATTTTGTTCGGGCTCTGCGGATCGATGGCAAGGTGGTCGATGACGTAGTCATCGCCGCTGCCCAGGTGCGCAAATCTTGTCCAGTTTTTACCGCCGTCGGTCGAAGAGAAAAGCGTTCCCGTGCTGGTGCCCAGGAAAATGTGATCCGGGTTCTGGGGATCGTAGGCCAGGCTGCGAACATCGCCCCCGTCCGGTCCCATTGCAGTCCACTGTCCGGCCCATGCGGCGCTGGCACAACACAGCGCAAGTAGAACAAATAGCAGCGCTTTGCTGCTCAGAAATTGCTTTGATGCGGAAATCATATAGCGGTTCGCCCCCAACGGAAGAAAGTCCGTTCGCGGCAAGATTGACAGGGGAACTCGAGGCGGGCAAGTTACCGAAGGGAAGGGCCGTCGGTTGATTCGGGCGCGTGTCTATTGGGGAATCGGGCTGGCGAATGTAGGCAATGTGGGGTCAAAAACCATAAGGTCGTGGCGCTCGGCGATATTCTTGCCAGATGCTGGTTTGCTTGGGAGCGCCTCGGGAGTTTAAGAAAAGCAGTTGTCAGTTGGCGGTTCCCGGTTCTTAGTTTGTTTTCGGGGGGAGTTGGGCCGCGCGCCTAGCCCAGGTCTCGAAACCATGGGACCTGGGGCACCCGCTTCTAAACACCACACGAGCTTTCCACGACGGATCAAAGAAAAAGCCGGTCGAGTATTGCGCTCGACCGGCTCTGGTTTGACGACTGTTGTTCGACGGGCTTAGCCTTGGCTCGGCTTACTGAGCTGCGGGCTTTGCCTTCCTTCTTGGGCGCCACGTGGGGATGATCCGGAACCGCTTTCACGACCGATTCATCCACGACTTGCGTGCCGGTTTCGGAGAACGTAGCTCCAGCGGGCACGATCCAGTATTCCGCAGTCTTTGTGCCAGCGCTGCCAGTACGGCACTCGATGCGGTTGGGATCGATTCCCAGCTTGGCTTCGCCGCTGGTGAGATAGGCTTTCGAATTGACAGCACGTTCCGCCGCCAGATTCGGACGCTTCTCAGTCGGCTCAGCGTTGCCGACGATGACCAGTTTATTGTCTGCGTTCTGCTGCAGGTTCTTGGCCACGTCGTCCAGCTTGCCCTTGCACTCGTTGTCCACGCGCCACGGCTTCTTGATCTTAGCCATGTTCTCGAAGTCGCAGTCCGTAAGCTTGGTGGCTTGCGGCGGCGGTGGTGGCGGATTTTCAACCGTCACCTGAGTGGAGGCTGGTGTGCTTAGGCCGCGCGAATCCGTACAACTCGCGCTCACAGTGACTGGACCAGGAGATGCGCCTGTAGTGTTCAGGGTTCCAGTGCTGCCGCTGCCCGAGACCGTACCGCTAGTGGCGGTCCAGTTACCGACTGTAACCGGAACGCTATCCGGACTGGTGCAGGTGCAAGTGATGGTGGAACTTCCACCCGCCTGCAAGGAGCTTGGGCTGGCCGAGCAAGACATGGTTGGCGGATTCTTTGGCGGCTCCTTCACCGTGTAGTTCGCGGTGCAGGTGGCTTGTCCGCCATTCTTCATCTTGGGATCGGTCACCGTCGCGGTGACGGCATAAGAGCCGCCTGCAACTCCGTTGGTGTCGATGCTGGCGCTATTGTTGTTGCCGGTAACTTTTCCGCCCGTACCGCTCCAAGCGTAGTTCAAGGTGTGCTTGGGATTGAAGTTGGCGGTAGTGGCGGTAGCCGTGATGGGTTCGCCCTGCATGACTTCGGTGGGCTGCAGCGAGCAGCTTGCGCTCGGAGTCACTGCGGCCGGATAGCCAAAGTTAAATACTAGGCCGGTGCGCAGACGTATTCCTTCGAGCGAGACTCGCCGAAGATCCGGGAATGCCGAAGACACGACCGAGGAATAGTTCTGACGTCCCCACACGTAATCTGCCTCGAAGAGCCGCAGATAGAAGAAATGAGTTATTTTCAGATCCATACCGCCACCGAGAATGGCTCCAATGCCATTCCCATTGGGCAGGCCGTTTACGCCCAGCCGGTTGTAGCTCAGCAGGGTATGCAAAAAGTAGTTGGCGTCTTCTGTTCGGGCGGTAAACTTGGGACCGGTTGAAACAGTCGTTTCGTAGTTGTCCCAGTTATAGCCAAAGTCGCCTTCCAGTCCAAAATACTTTTGAAAGTTGTAAGTATAGGCGGCGCCAAAGCCAGCGTTCATATCGGAAAGTTTCATACCCGTCGGGGAATTGAAATTACCGAAACGGAGAAGGAACCGTACCGCCGGGGTGCAGCCACTGATAGCCGACGAAGACTTCGTCTTTCGGGGTTTCCACGTCCTGCGCCAGCGTGACGGCCGAGAGCAGAACCACAGTTAACATCAGCAACAAACTACAACACAGTACACGCATACTTCTCAACCTGGGATGAAACAACATATCGTCCTCCGAAACTTATTTAATCAGCTTTGTATATCCATGCACGTACAAGATTGGGGATCCACTGCATGGGAACCGTTAGAACCGTCGCCATTTTTCAAAGTCTTGTAGACAATTCCAAAGAAGTGCAGACGTTCATATTCGCAACAAGAATTTCAGAGCCAACATTCTACTTGAAGGTCGATTCATTAGAGTCCAGCGGCTAAGTCAATAACCGTGTCTTGATTTGAGACTTAGGAGTTGCCATGGGTAGGTTTGGCAATTAAGGTCGAAGTAGCCTAGACGGGCACGGGCGTGCTGTCCACGATTTCGCGGATGACCTGTTCGGCCTGCTCCGACTTCTTCAGGGTTGAAGAATAAAGTCCGTTGACGACGACCCGATGGGCAAAGACCGGCACGACGAGCGGCTTGATATCTTCAGGCGTGCAGAAAGTACGGCCGTCGAGAAATGCCATGGCTTGCGCGGCGCGATAGAGCATTTGCGAGCCGCGGGGCGAGACTCCCAGCGAGAACTGTTCGGACTCGCGGGTTTTTTTGACGATGCTGAGGGCATAGCTGACCAGCGATTCATCCACGCGGACTTGCGTAACTGCCTGCTGCATTTCGAGCACGTCGGCGCCAGTGAGACGGGCTTCATGGCCTCCAATTGCGTCGATGCCTGCTTCCGAGCGTAAATCTCGCGCTCGGCGCTGCGTCCGGATAGCCCATCCTTACGCGCATCAGAAAACGATCGAGCTGCGATTCAGGCAAAGGATACGTCCCATGGTGTTCGACCGGGTTTTGCGTGGCGATAACCAGGAATGGCTGCGGCAGAGGATACGAGTGCGCGTCCACGGTGACCTGGCTTTCGTTCATGGCTTCGAGCAGGGCGGATTGCGTTTTGGGCGTGGTGCGATTGATTTCATCGGCCAGCAGCACGTTGGTAAAGACTGGGCCACGCTTGAATTCGAACTGTTGCTCGACGGCGGAGTAAATCGAAATCCCCAGCACGTCCGAAGGGAGCATGTCGCTGGTGAATTGCACTCGTTGAAAAGTGCAGTCGAGCGCCCGCGCCAGAGCCTGTCCCAGAGTAGTTTTGCCGACGCCGGGAACGCCTTCGATGAGCAAGTGTCCGCGAGCAATCAGGGAGACGACGGCCAGACGGAGAATGTCATCCTTGCCTCGAATCACTTTGCGGAGGGCGTTTTCCAGTTGCGCCGCACGATGCGAAACGGCACTGGCAGTTTCAGGGGACATTGCTTGGAATTCTACTATGCGGCTGGTCGGATTCAGAGTTACGGAGGTTACGAGGAAGCATGTCAGCACTCAGCATTCAGTTCGACTGCTCCGAGCAGCCCATTAACCGACAGGTGGGATGCTGAGTGCTGAATCACGGCTGAATGCTCGTTGCTACTGCACGAACTCCGCTGGCCTTCCAGTCAACCGCTCAATGCGCTTCGCGATCGGGGGATGGGTCGAGAACAGGCTGCCGAAGTTCATCCCGAGGAACGGCTGAATAATAAATAAGTGCGCGGTCGAGGGCGTGGCCTGCATGGGCAAGCGGCGCGAGTAGGCATCGAGCTTTCCCAAGGCGCTGGCAAGCGCATACGGGTTGCCGGTAAAGTGCGCTCCCGTAGCGTCGGCCTGATATTCGCGCGAGCGCGACACAGCAAGCTGAATTAATGATGCGGCGATCGGCGCCAGGATCAGCATGAGCAGCGCGCCGATTCCGCCGCCTCGATTCTCATCGCGATCGCCACCCATGCCGCCGAAAATCATGGCGAAACGACCCATGCTGGCCAGCATGGTAATGGCTCCGGCAACCGTCGCAGCGACTGAGCTAATAAGGATGTCACGATTGTTCACGTGTCCCAATTCGTGCGCCAGGACGCCTTCCAGTTCTTCGTCATTAAGCAGGTTCAGAATACCCTGGGTCACAGCTACCGAAGCATGTTGCGGATTGCGCCCGGTGGCGAAGGCATTCGGAGAGTCGTTGGGAATCACATAGATCTTGGGCATGGGGATGCCGATTTTCTGCGTGAGACGCTCAACGGCGGCGTAGGCGCGCGGCAATTCCTCGCGCGTGACGGGTTGGGCGCGATACATCGCCAGCGCGATCTTGTCCGAGTAGAAATACGAAATAAAGTTCATTACGGCCGCGAAGGCCAGCGCGAGCAGCATGCCGTTCTGCCCGCCAAAGGCGCGGCCGATGAACATCAGCAGCAGGGTAAGCAGGGTCAGAAGGAACGCGGTCTTAAATGTGTTTCCCATAGAAGTCTCAATCCATTAGATGGTACGCCCGGCCGAGGGATTCAACCTCCGCACCGCGCCTAAAGCTCTTAAGCTCGCATGCCGATGTACAGCTTACTGGAAGCCTATTAAGCGGAGTGTGCGCGTTCTGTTGGGTTCAGATAAACGCCGGCTCGCCGCAGGGAGTTGAAGGCAGAGGACGGGAATGAACTTATCACAACCTGGCGCCACTACGGTCGATCGGATGCGGATGTTAGTGTGGTCGGGCATCGTCGCTGGTTGCGTTGCAATCGGTATCATTTTGCTTCATTTCTGGAATCGTGGCGACAACTCATCGACAGAAAATGCGGCTTCGGTCATCGCGCAGTCGAACGAACCCATCCAGCCGATCGAACCGCTGCCCGGTCTGGACCCGAGGAAAATCGAACTGGGGCGAAAGCTGTTTCACGATCCGCAACTTTCCCACAACGACCAACTCTCCTGCGCGCATTGCCACAATCTTAAGACCGGAGGAACCGACCGCAAGGCGCGGTCGACCGGCATCAACGGCGCAGTCGGTGTAATTAATGCTCCCACCGTCCTTAACAGTGGTTTCAACTTCAGTCAGTTTTGGGATGGCCGGGCGGCGACACTCGAAACGCAAATCGATGGCCCACTTCAGTCAGACATAGAAATGGGGTCGACGTGGCCCGAAGTGATTGAGAAGCTAAGCGCGACAAGGACTATGTCCAAGCTTTTCAGCAAATCTATGGCGATGAAATCCAAAGCGACCACGTGCGAGATGCCATTGCTGAGTTTGAGCGGTCTTTATCTACACCTAATTCTCGTTTCGACCGATTTCTCCGCCACGATCCCGGAGCCCTGACCAGCCGGGAGCAGGAGGGTTACAAACTATTCAAGTCGTTCGGCTGCGCCAGTTGCCATCAGGGGGTGAGTGTCGGCGGAAACATGTATCAGAAGCTGGGAGTGATGGCGCCTTACTTCACCGATCGAGGCCACATCACGAAAGCCGACCTGGGGCGTTTCAATGTAACCGGCGATCCACGGGACATGTATATGTTCAAGGTTCCGAGCCTGCGGAACGTCGAACTGACTGCGCCCTACTTCCACGACGGGAGCGCAGCGACGCTGGCGGATGCGGTTCGAATGATGGCGAAATATCAGCTCGGACGCCACCTCACAGATGAGGAAGTCGAATTGATCGTGGAGTTCCTCAAGACCTTGACGGGTGAGCTGAATGGGAAGCCACTATGAATACCGCGCCGATAAGAAACATCGTAATCGGGGCGGGATCTGCTTTGCTGTTGACATTCTTGTTCATGCAACAGCGGCCCGTGGATCCGCGGCAGCATCACCGGTTCATGAATGATTTGAACCGGATGAAGCAGTTGGACACGGAAATTAACCGCGATCTGCTTGAGTCGCGATTTGAGTTGCTTGGGTCCTACGATCCCTTCGTCCAAAAGCTCGATGAAATGAGGGAGAGTCGAAACCGATCTGCAACGTATTCCTCCATTTGTGCCCGGCGACGAACGAAAACAAATCCAGCAGCTTCTTAAGCAGGAATCAGAACTTCAGTCTCAGAAAGTGCGGCTGGTTGAAACTTTCAAATCCGAAAACGCAATTCTAAAGAACTCACTGAGCTACTTCCCGACATTGATCGCAGAGGCCTCGCATACCGTTGCCGCGGGCAAAGACCGGCAACTGCAGGGTCATCTGACAAACTCTGTTACGGGACATTTTGCTCTATGATCTTACCCCCCACTCCGATCTGGGCACCCAGGCGAGTGAAACGAGATTGTTCTACTCGCGCGGGACGCGAGCTCGATATCCGGAACTAATGAGATTCTGAACAGCGCGGTCGGCGCACGCGCGCACCATCACACGTATCAAGCCCCAGGTCGAAGCGGTCACCGAGGAACTGGACTCACTGCCGACCGGACGCGAGCATCGATGCAGTTTTGCTGGCCTATCTCCGCGACTACGAGAAGTGCGCAGAAAACCTGAGCGACCTTTACCGTTTGTTTCTGTATCTGTGCTCGGTGACGCTACTTGGTTTTGGCGCGAACCGCACCATGCAATCTGGTAAAGTCCCGAGTGGCAGTTGAGCAAGCCAAAGCGGCAACCAAGGCCAAGAGTCAATTCCTCGCCAACATGAGCCATGAAATCCGGACGCCGATGAACGGGATCATCGGAATGACCGAACTCGCCCTCGAAACTGAACTCAACCCGGAGCAACGCGAGTATCTGGGGATGGTCAAGAGTTCTGCCGATTCTCTGCTTTCCTTGATCAATGACATTCTGGATTTCTCCAAGATCGAGGCCGGGAAGCTGGAGATGGAGACCATCGAATTCAATTTGCGCCATAATCTGGACGAGGCCATGAAAGCCGATCGAGTATCCGCGCTCATCAGAAAGGACTCGAGTTGGTGTATGACATTCTTCCCGACGTGCCCGAGGCTTTGCTGGGAGATCCGACTCGCTTGCGCCAGATCGTGCTGAATCTGGTGGGCAACGCGGTGAAGTTCACGGCGGAAGGTGAGGTTGTGCTCCGCGTAGAGAGAGTAGAGGAGATCTGAAACAGAAGCCACGCTGCATTTCTCCGATAGTCGACACTGGGGTGGGGATTCCACTGGAGAAACAGAAATCCATCTTCGAAGGTTTCTCACAAGCCGATAGTTCGACGGCCCGGAAATTCGGAGGGACGGGGCTTGGTCTTACCATTTCTTCCCGTTTGGTCGAGGCCATGGGTGGCAGTATTTGGGTGGAGAGCAAAGCCGGTTCTGGAAGCATATTCCATTTCCATGCCCGCTTCGGTTTGCAAAAGAATGCAGTTCCATTGGAAGAGGTCGATCTGGCGGAGTTGGCCGGTCTTCCTGTGTTATCGTCGATGGAAACGAAACCAATTGCCGGCTGTTGCAAGAGATGCTGACGGGTTGGGGGATGAATCCCACAATGGCTGCGCGCGGTCCGGAGGCGTTGGCCCTGCTGGAAGAGGCGAAAGCGCGCGAGGGTTCCTTTTCCTCTGGTACTGCTTGATGCTCATATTCCGCAAATGAACGGATATGTGATAGCGGGCAAAATCAAGAACGACCCGAAGTTCAAAGAATCCGAAGTCGTGATGCTTACTTCGGTCGGATTGCGCGGCGATGCCGCAAAGTGCCGGGAGATTGGCATCAGCGCGTACCTGACCAAGCCGATAAAACGGTCGGATCTTCTCCACGCCATCAAATTGATGATGGGGTCGCGCGAAGTTCAGCAAGAAAATCAACCTCTCCTCACCGCGCACTTTATACGGGAGAGCCGCAATGCATTAACCGTCCTGGTGGCGGAAGATAATCTGGTGAATCAAACCCTGGCCCGGCGCTTGCTGGAGAAAAGAGGGCACACGGTGGTTGTGGCGGAGACCGGCAAGGCAGCCGTGGCAGCAGTGGAAAAACAAACCTTCGATTTGGTCTTAATGGACGTTCAGATGCCGGAGATGGATGGCATCGAAGCTACCGCCGCGATTCGTGAGAGGGAACGGAGCGACCGGGAAGCATCTCCCAATCATTGCCATGACTGCCAATGCGATGATCGGCGACAAAGAACATTGTCTTCAAATCGGCATGGACGGGTATGTGGCCAAGCCTCTGTCGGTCAAGGAACTCTTCGAAGCTATCGAAGTCCTTTTGTCCCAATCAGCGGCAGGCTTTGCTGACAGCAACGCGCTCAGCGCCCACAGCGATCGATAGATTCGTTGCTAGCTAACCTTGACTGTGCCTCGTTTTACCGCTCGCTCTAGGGTTTGGTCCAACGCGGCCTTGGCTTTTTCGTATTCCTGTTGGGAGATTCGGCCTTGCTTGTGTTCGACTTCGAGTTGGAACATCTCTTCTTTCAGAGCTTCAAGCAATAACGCGGAGCGGTCGGCGGGCTTGGGTTTCGGCGCGGGGGGAATGCCTAATTCCGCGTCGGTTGGGCCGAAATCGGCGATGGCGGCGGATTTCGAGCGGGTAGCAATGTAAATCGCGCCTGCGGCCAGCACAATCCCAAAGCCTCCAAGAATGTACCAGCGATATTTTTCGAGCGGGTCGGGAGCGTCGATGGGTGGGCCAAGTCCGCCGCCGGGTCGGGAGTCGCGCCCAGCGACCGCACCGCTGGTTTGAGCGCCACTGGTTTGAGCTCCGCCGACCGGATTGCCGCGCATTTTTGGTTTCCTCTGGCTCATCCGACATCACGCCAGTTCCAGAGATTTTGAAGGCAAGCGGTTGACCGGCCTTGGTATTGGAAGCCACTTGAACGACTGCATCCGCTTGCCGCGGATCTTGCATCGACTGAAAAGTTGGCCCGGGTGCGGCAGCGAATTCCATAGACTTGGGCAGCACTACGACGAAGTGCTGAGCCCCGTACAGAGTCTTGGGATCGAAGGTCGCTTCTCCGCTGTATGGCATGTGATAGCTGACCTGGAACTGGGTTTCTCCGGGACGCAGAGGGAACACGAAAGCGTAGCGATTCTTTTGCTTCTGCGGCACCGGAGCCGAGTTAATGGGTTGGCCACCGGCGGTCATCGCCATGCTTTGGTCAACCTGGGCGCCGTCAGGGAGATAAAACTCGAAGCTCTGATCGCTCATCTGGGTGCGCGGCGGATCAGAAGTATTATTCACGGCGAACAGGCTGATGCCTTGCAATTCATTGCCCTGAGCTTGAAACCGCATAACGTCGGCGGTTACGCTGATGTCCGTCGACTTGCTTGGCAACATCGTAGACTTCGCACGTCAACCGAAGTCGTTCCCGGCGGCGCCATGCGGTGATAGGTCACGCCTTGATGGATGACGCGGACGAGGTGGGGACTGGCCGCATCGTCGAGCTTCACGCTGAAGTTGCCTTTGGCATCGGTCTGGGTGCGACCAGACTCTTCCATTCCCTGGCCTAAACTAAGGAGCACGACGTCATCGCCGGCCGCGGGCTTCTTCGTCGTGCCATTCGTCACCTTGCCGGTTAGAGTTTTGCGCGAGGCGGAGGCGAGAGGAAGCGTGCCAAGCAGCAGCGACTTAACAGAACTTTGGACGGTCTCCACTTCTCGGCAAAGTGCGCGAGAAATGCGGCACCTGGTTTCTTGCTTACAAAGTCTCAAACTCTGGCTCCTTTTCGAGGGCGGAGTGACGCATCGGCTGCGGCTTCTTCCAGTCGCGCAATCTCGGCCAGCACCGCGGCTGCTTCTTCTTCGAGAGAGGTCTTCATAGTCTGATAGTCAGAATCTGGAAACTTTCCGGCTTTGAATTCGAAATTCAGGTCGCGAAGATTTTCGTAAATCGCTTCCTTACGCTCGCGCAAGTAGATGACGCGGGTTTTCTCCGGGCCCATGTACAGCTTGCCGGGAAGATAAAAGACATAAACCAGCGCGCCGATCGTGATCAGGATGCAAGTCAGAAGTTCGATGCTCATATCTCTGTGTCCTTCCGGGCTTGATCGCGGAAATGCTCAAGCTCCGCGCCGTGGACAGCCGCAACGGCGCCAACGGGCAGCACCAGAGGACGCGATTTCCAGACGCGGACAATCGCTGTAACCATGACCAGCCCGAGCACCAAGACCAGATATGGCATGATCCAAGCCACACGATTGAAGCCGGTCTTGGTGGGCGCGGCCATCACGGTTGTTCCGTATTTCTGGACGAATCCCTGCAGGGTTAAATCGTCGTTGTCGCCACGGTCGACAGCGGCTACGAGTTCGGCGCGCATACGGTCGGAGTAGGCGCAGCCGACGTGATTGCATTCGAGCAGGATCTGGTTGCATCCGCAGACGCACATCATGCGATGGCCGAGATCGTTGACGCGGGCGGATTCATCGCCGGCTCCGAGCAGGGTGAACACGGCGAGTGTTAGCAGGATTAGTTGCGCGCTGCGCCTTAAGAAAACTGTCCTTGTCATTCCGAAGAGCTTCAGCGAAGAGGAATCTGGGTTTTCGCCGACGCCCCAAGGAACCAAGATCCCTCGCTTCGCTCGGGATGACAAGTCGTCTGCCGCTGCGGGATCCCCATCAATCGCCTGCTCCCACGGGTTCGGCTCGCATTCGAGCGGGGGCTGCGACGCGCACTGGCACTGAGCTGGGGATCAAGGCTACGACTGTGCCGGCAATAATGATCCAGACGCCAATCCAGATCCACATGACCAAAGGATTCAAGTGCACCTTGATGATTGGTTTTCCCGTGTCCGGATTCTGGCCCTCATAAACCACGTACAGATCTTCTTGCGGGGTCGAGCGATTGGCGACCATCGTGGAAGTCTGCTGGCTCGCCTTGTAAAAACGCCGTTCGGGGTTGAGCGTAGCAATCTGCTTTCCGCCCTTGAAGACGTTCATCACCGCCCACTCGCTGCCGTAATTCGGATTGTCATCCTGCGTGTAGGACTGGCAGACCAGGGTGTAGGCGCCGATGGTCATCTTGTCGCCGAAGCCCATTTCCTGCTCTTTGTCCTGATTGAAGACCGAACCGGCAAACCCAATCATAATCACGATTACGCCGAAGTGAACGATGTATCCGCCGTAGCGGCGGGTGTTGCGATGAGCGAGCTGCACCATCGAAGCAAAAAGATTCTGGCCAGTATGACGGCCAATCACGCGGCCCCCGCGAACGAACTCAGAAATGACTGTGAGCGCCACGAGCACGGACAGCATGATAGTCATCAGCGAGTAGAAGTAGGAAGCGTCTTTCCACGGCTTCATTCCGAGCGCGACTAACAGCACGCCCGTAAGAAGCGCGCCGATGGCCGGCCACATGAAGTTGCGTTTCAAGCTGTCGAGTGACGTCCTGCGCCACGCCAGCAAAGGACCGACTGCGGTCAGCAGTAAAAGCAGCAAAGCTACCGGTATGTTCACGCGATTGAAGAATGGTGGTCCGACGGTCACTTTGGTTCCCTGAACCCATTCGGAGAGCACCGGAAAAAGCGTTCCCCAAAGAACCGTGAAACACGCGACCAGCAGCAAAAGATTGTTGAACAGGAAACTGGATTCGCGCGAGATCAGCGATTCCAGTTTGTGCTCGGTGCGTAAGTGTGAGCGGTTCTTTATATAAAAGAAGAGGCAGGTCAAAAAAATGATTGCGAGGAAGGCAACGAACCAATCGCCGATCGAGGACTGCGCGAAGGCATGCACCGAACTGACCACGCCGCTTCGAGTCAGGAAGGTGCCGAAGATCGAAAGCATGAAGGTGGAAAAAATCAGCCACATGTTCCACGTCTTCAACATGCCGCGCTTTTCCTGCATCATCACGGAATGCAGAAATGCGGTGCCGGTGAGCCATGGCATCAGCGAAGCATTCTCCACCGGATCCCATCCCCAATATCCGCCCCATCCCAGTACTGAGTAGGCCCAGTGCGCGCCGAGAAAGACGCCGCAGGTGAGAAATCCCCAAGTCACCATGGTCCAGCGGCGGGTAATCTGAATCCATTTCTCGCCGGGGTAGCGCATGATCAGCGCGGCCAGCGCGAAGGCAAACGGAACGGTAAATCCGACGTAGCCGAGGTAGAGCATCGGCGGATGAATCACCATTTCGGGATATTGCAGTAGCGGATTGAGTCCATTGCCATCGGCAGGCAATGCGCCTTGCATCACGCCGAAAGGATTCGCGGCGAAGTTAAGCAGCAATAAAAAGAAGACTTGAACGGCGGCGATGATGACTGAGGCGTGGGCAAATAAGCGGACATCCGTCTTATAGCGAAGCCTGAGAACGAGACCGTAAGCCGAGAGCAACAGTGCCCAGAACAGCAGCGATCCTTCTTGTCCTGACCACAGCGTGGCGAACTTGTAAGGTGCGGGCAGGTCGCGATTGCTGTGATGAAAAATGTAGGCGATGGAGAAGTCATTCTGAAAGGCTGCGACCACCAGCACCACGGCCGCAAGAAAGACGATTGCGAAGCTGGCAATGCCGGCGCGGCGCGCGGTTTCACCCAGCCGGCCTGCCCCGGGACCCTTGATGATGAGTGCCAGCAGACCTGCCAGGAAGGAGTAGGTGCACAGCGCCAGCGCGAGGAGAAGCGCAAAACTACCTATTTGCGACATTGGGGGAACCTAGGGTTGTATTTTTTCAGAAACGATCCCACAGAAGCAACCACGAAGGCGGGACCGCCAGAATAGTCCGTTCCTTCTGCATCATGTCTGTGCGCAGCTTTGCTCGCTGCCCGGACGGGAACGTCCGGGCTTACGTGTGCAGTGAGAATCGTAGCCTGGCGAACTTTATGCCTAAGCGGACTGTTGATGACTTTTGGTGGCGAGAATTTCGCGCTCGGCGTGTGAGCCAGTCCTCGTTCTCGTTGCCAGGAGTGCTTCCTCGCTCCAGGTACAGTTGGTAGGCGCGCTCGCGGATTTTCACTTCCAAATCAGCTGAGGAATCGTTCGTCGGTGAGGTCTTTCGAACCAGCGTTACAGAGCCGGCTTCGGGCATGGTGATGACTTGATTGTTGGTCGCTTTCGTGGTGCGGGGAGTCTTTGCTTTGGCCATGGTTGGTACTCCTTTGGGACTGCTAAGTCCATGAATTAGAACAGCTTATAATTGGGCGCGTTTACTGCGCGCCTACTAAACCCCACAAATAGTGAGTATGTAGTAATGATAAACCGAGAGACTGTGGATTTGCGAGAAAGTTGGAAAGAATTAATCTCTGTGAAACATTGATTTCGTTGATAACGATCAGTAGAAATCGTGCGAACTGGTTTCGGCGCGGGTGATGGAAAGCGGCGACACGCGCTCGGCTTTTACGGAGATGACATTGTCTTGATTCTGCAGGATTCCTTCCACCATGAGGAACTGCGCGGAACTCAGCAGCAGCCGGTTTTTCTGAAAAAGATCGGGCATCACGATCGCATTGGCCACGCCGGTCTCATCCTCGATGCTGAGAAAAACAAAACCTTTGGCAGTTCCGGGACGCTGGCGACAGATGACGCAGCCTCCAATGCGCAAATATTGTCCGTCGGGAATGCGGCTGAGTTCGCTGGCTTTGTGGATGCCCATCGCATCCATTCGTGAGCGGTGATAAGCCATGGGGTGCGGGCCGACAGTCATGCCGGTGCCGCGGAAGTCTGCGACCAGGCGTTCTTCCGGATTCATGGGGCGAAGCGGGGAGCTGTTGTCGGGTTCGGAGAGTTCGTCAAGCAATGGGCCGGAATGGCGGACCGCGCGCTCGACTTGCCAGAGGGCGTCGCGGCGGTGAAGCTTCGTAGAAACTTAGCTTGCTATGTCTCTACTGTTGATTTCATTCAGCGCTCCAATTTCCGCCAGCGTGTTTAATTCATCTTTACGCAACTCGGGCACACGATGGACGAGATCGCGAATAGAAGCGAATGGAGCAAGGCACGTTGAGAACCAATGCCTGTAGCGGCTTCCTCGCGCAATCCGCGGGCATAGCGAAGACCGAGACGTAGGGCGATCGTATTGGCTGATTGCTGAGTGCTGAATGCCGAGTGCTCCAACGTGCATTGCCATTCTGACTTCATCACATCAATCGGCAATACTTTCAGGCCGTGCCGCTGCGCATCTTTCACAATCGTAGCTGGACGATAAAATCCCATCGGCTGGTTGTTGAGCAGGGCGGCAGTGAAGGCGGCGAGATAATGACATTTCAGAAATGCACTGGCGTAGGCGATGAGCGCAAAGCTGGCGGCGTGAGACTCAGGGAATCCGTACAGAGCGAATGAAGTGATGGAAAGAATGATCTGCTCCTGCGCCTCACGCGGAATGCCATTGCATTCCATGCCGCTGCGGAGCCTGGCCTCGATATCTTTCATGCGAGCTTGCGAGCGCTTGAATCCCATGGCGCGGCGCAGTTCTTCGGCTTCGCCTCCGGTGAAAGTTGGCAGCGACCATCGCAATGCGCAGCAATTGCTCCTGAAACAGAGGCACGCCCAGAGTGCGCGCCAGCACAGGTTCGAGCGAAGGATGCAGATGGTTGACGGGCTCACGCCCCATGCGACGCCGTAAATAAGGATTCACCATCTGCCCCACGATCGGTCCTGGGCGAATGATGGCGACTTGCACCACGATGTCGTAAAAACATTTTGGCTGCAGGCGCGGCAGGCATGACATCTGCGCCCGGCTCTCGATCTGAAACATGCCGATGGTGTCCGCCTTCTGCAGAGTGGAATATACCGTAGGATCGTCGGGCGGCAGGTGAGCAAGATCAACTTCTTCGCCGTGATGGTTGCGGATGAGTTGAAGGGAATCTTCGAGCACGGCCATCATTCCTAAGCCGAGCAGGTCTACTTTGATGATGCCTAAGTCGGCGCAGTCTTCTTTGTCCCATTGCACGACGACGCGGCCCGGCATCGATGCGGGTTCGAGCGGCACGACGGAGTCGAGTTGTCCCTGACAAATCACCATGCCGCCGGAATGCTGGCCGAGGTGGCGCGGCAAATCCTGCACCGCGACACACAGCTCGAAATATTTGCGCAGCCGGGGATGATTCAAATCGAGCCCCGCATCGCGGAAGCGATGATCGAAGGTGTCGTTGTCGTCGCGATATTCCCAGGTGGAAACAGCGGCCGATACTTTGTCGAGGGTTTCGGGATCGAAACCCAGAGCCTTGCCCATTTCACGCGAGGCCATGCGGCTGCGATAGGTGATGACGTTGGCGGTCATGGCTGCGCCGCGCTCGCCGTAGCGTTTGTATAAATATTGGATCACGCGTTCGCGCTGATCGCCGCTGGGAAGATCGAGGTCGATGTCGGGCCATTCGCCGCGTTCTTCAGAAAGAAAGCGCTCGAAAAGCAATTCCATGCTGACGGCATCGACCGCAGTGATGCCAAGCGAATAGCAGACTGCGCTATTGGCAGCGGAGCCGCGTCCTTGCACCAGAATGTTTTGTTCGCGGCAGAAGCGGACCAGATCCCAGACAATGAAAAAGTAGCCAGCGAGTTCGAGCTTTTCGATCAGTTTTAGTTCACGTTCAATCTGGCAGCGTGCGCGAGTTTGCAGATCTGACGAAGACCGGCCATAGCGCTGTTGGAAGCCTTCCCGGGTGCGCTCTCGCATGAATGAAATCATGGTTTCGCCTTCGGGCACGGGATATTTGGGGAATTCGTATCCCAGATCTTTGAAAGTGAATGCGAGCCGGGAAGACAATTCCACCGTGTTCGCAATGGCCTCAGGCAGATCGGCGAAGAGCGCCTGCATTTCAATCGGCGATTTCAGATAGCGTTCGGAATTGCGCGCCAGCAGGCGCCCCGCAGTGGCCAGCGTGCGTTTGTGACGAATGGCGGTGAACACGTCGCAAAGTTCGCGCTCCCGAGCTGTGGCATAACAGACGCCATTGGTCGCGAGTAAAGGAAGTTGGAGCGAGCGGGCAATTTCGATGGCGGCGTGATTGCGGGCTTCCTGCTCGCGATGGAAATGTCGCTGTAGTTCAACGTAGATGTTCTCCAGACCAAAAATGTTTGCCAGCCGCTCGACACAGCGGCGAGCTTCTTCCATGCCGCCATGAGCCAGGGCAAAGGCCAGCGGACCGTCGTCGTCGCCGGTAAGGCAGATGAGTCCAGCGGCATGTTCTTGCAATTCTTCTTCTCGCACCGCGCCTTCACCTTTTATCGAGCGCAGCTTCATTTTCGTTATCAGGCGGCAGAGGTTTTGATATCCCGAGCCGGGAGGAGACGAGAAGTGGAAGACGAAATCCACCACGGAGACACGGAGGCACAGAGGAATCTGTTGATTTGTGAATTACTTTCTCTGTGTCTCTGTGCCTCCGTGGTGAAAACAGTTCGCATGTTACCTCCGCTCCAATGTGCGCCTTGATTTTTGCTTTTTTCGCTGCCATGTGGAAACGCGGAGAGCCATAAACGCCGTCGCGGTCGAGCAGGGCCATCGCAGGCATGTTCAGATTGGCGCAAGCCGCGACTAAGCTTCTCGGGCAGGGAAGCGCCTTCGAGAAAACTGAAGGCAGAGCGGGAGTGGAGCTCGATGTACATAAAAGCAGCACTTAGCATTCAGCAATCAGCAGAGCAGACGATGAACTGATAGCTAAGTGCTGACTGACTGATTAGTCGTATGTTCCTTCCAGAAACCATCTTCCGCCAAGCCGATCGCGGACCAGGCGATATAAAGCGATGTCAGATTCTCCCTGCACTGCGATATCCCATTCGTCGCGCGCCCAGCCTTCTTTTTCCCACCAGTCTCCGGATGAGCGCCATGGTCCAGCGGCCCATAGAATTTCTCCCTGCATTGCTTTGTCCCTGGGGCAGGTGATGTGCGCAAGCTTGCCGTCATGCATGGTCACTGCGGCGTCGACCGGCGGACGGAAGATGCGCAACGCAGTCACGAGATCACATTCACCACGGAGGCACGGAGACGCGGAGGAATTCTTTTGAACAGAAAAATGAGAACTGTTCTTCTCTGTGTCGGAGCCTGCCCTGAGCGCAGCCGAAGGGTGTCTCTGTGGTGAAAACGGTTCGCTGGGAGCGAAGCGCTGCATGCGGAATCCCTGGGGACGATGCGTGTCCAGCAATTCTAACGATCCAACTTTGTCTTCCCCGACGATGCCCGCAATCCTGGCCAGCGTAAGCTCAAGCTTTTCCGGTTCCGGCGAAGGCGGAAGAAAAAGCCCATTCTGCGCCGCCCGCGGCCGTACCGGTTCTGCCGCCAGACGAATTTTGACGATGGGAGCGCCGGGAGGATGCGCCTTCAAATCAAGTTGCAGTAGTTTGAGAAAAGTTCTGGGGTCAAGCAATGGGACAGGAATCCGGAGCGTGCGCTGGAAACTTTGTCGAGCTTGTGCTCGCGCTCGGACGGGCGAGGATGCCCGCCTTTCCATTATTTGTTGGAGAATCTTCCGTCTGCCACCCGTTCTCTAATTCCAAACATAGCTCGGAGTTCTTGCGTCGCCAATGCGCGCGCTTCCAGACGAGCGCACAGTTGCTCCAATAACCGTCCCAGCAGAAATGCCAACGGTTCCAGCAGCACCAGCGGATATTCCAACTCGATTACTTCCTCGAAGATCAGCGGACGGCTCGACGGGAACCAAAGTGCGCGAAGTGGCGCCACGTGCCAATGCTTGTAAATGGATTCCGACCTGCCCTAATCGTTCACTCAGTGCGACGTCGGGCAACGCCGCCAGATCGCGCAGCTTGCGAATTCCCCAGCGGCTGAAGGTTTCCAAAAGGTGCGCGGATTCCTGCGTCGAGTTTTCAAACAATACTTCTACCGGCAAACTGCCCAGTTGTTCCGCTTCTTTGCCTTCTGGAATCACGGTCACGCCAGAAAATCCACGTGCCGCCAGCGTGGCTGTATCCGGATTGCCCGCTATGGCGACGCTGGTTTCGAGTCCAAGATCAGAAGCGCGTCGTGCCAAAGCGCGCGCAATTTTGGATAGAGGGCCGAAAAGCGGCTGCAGTCCGGCAATATCCAATACGATTGTGTCGCAGCTCGCGGCTTCCACTCGTGGCGAAAAAGATTGCGCGCAATCCAACAGCGCGGCATGGGCGGCGGCTTCTTGCGGCAAGGAACGGGCTCGCAATACCAAACCGGAGCAGGCTTCTATTTGCAGCTTGGTCATCCCCGGATTAATCCCGGCACGGCACGCGTTTTCATTCACCGCAAAAACTTTTTGTAGCGGAGCTTTGCCTTCGAGCACGGCCAGAGACTGCGAGCGCAACTCCGGTTCCGCGCGCAATAGCGCCTCCACGGGGAAATCAGGAACGAAGATGCAGGCAAAGGGCATGATGGATTGAGCCATCAGCTTGATTTCTCACAATTCATCCCGCCCGTACTTTTGTCGCGAACGCGGAGGTGACCGATCCAGCGGGTTTGCGTTCCAGCCGGGACCGCAAGAGTTTTCCTTGTACTTGGAGTCCATCCAGAAGCTGGGCGTGAGCCGGAGAAGTTTCTGCTGAGAGCTGAGAAACAACGGCTGACAACTTCTTCCCTGAAACTTTCAGCAACATCGAAGCGCAGGTCTGGGCGCAAGGCACTTGGCTGACAACGAACAACACCGTTGCCGTGTGTTCCACCGCACGTTGAAAACGAAACCAGGAGGCCAATGGAATGCGCCGAGCCATCTTCAACGGAGTATCGCCAAGATCGATAATCACCAGCCCAAAGCCGCCACTTTGCAAGAGCAAGTCGGTAACCCGCAAGGCCTGCTCGACCGGCTTTTCGATTTTTTCATTCTTCTTCTCTGTGACTCTGCGTCTCTGTAATGAATCCGGTTTGGGCAAATGCCCGCACCGAACCCAAAGCATTTTTTCAAAATTCACTCCCGCCGCTGCCGCCGAGTGAGGATTGAAAGCATCGCTGATGTCCACCAGGGCGCATACTTCCTGCCGCTGAGTCGCTGCCGCCAAGCTGGCCAACAATACACTGGTGCGACCGGACGAGGCTGGTCCGCAAATCTCGGTCAAACATCCGCGCGGAAGTCCGCCGGTAAGCGCATCAATCTCGCGGACGCCGCTCGAAACCATCTGCGGAGTGGGTCGCACTTCCAATCGCGATGCGGAAGTCACCCCGGCAAGCTTGGGTATCGCCGACAAGCGTTGGAAAGCCAGTGGGGCAACGCCAACAAAGCGGCCCACGGCCGCGGTAGAAACAAGCGGTACAGACGACATGGAGACCTCAGGATTTCAGGGAACGTCAGGGCCGCGACCCGGCTCTGGGGCGGATATTAAACATTCGCCTTTTGTTCGCTTTTTATTGTTATACTGTGAGAGGAGGTTGTCAAGCATTTAAAAATTAATTTGCGCACAGAAACCTGGAAATCCCGCGCCGGTTCTTCCCTCCACCGTTTTCGACCGGCGAGACGGATCAAATCGCATCCGAGCAGGTCAGCGCCCGCTAACTCTCCCCACCCTCAAGTTTGATACAGGTGCTGAATCTGATCTGGGAGATATTCGTGTTGGTCCTTGTCGTTCGCTCTTGGCCTCGCTCTTTGAGAAAATCTTCGCTGTGATTAACATGCCTGTAAATGTCATGGTCAGGAGTGCGAATTGTCGCCATCCGTTTAGCATCGACGCATTGCCCATCAGCGTGAGACCGGCGAAGCAAAATAGAAGATGAACGCAAAAGACTTGCAACGAAGATTGTCCCAATAGTACGAGAGGCCTTATCGCTGCCGTCTTCGTGATCGGTTGCGAAAGGATTAGCAACGCTGCGACTGCCGCGAAATCGAGCAGCCTCATTGGTCCGAGGTGCCATTTGTCAAAGAGAAACTCAAAAACACCCAATTCCAAACCGTGCGCGAGCTTTCGCCGCATGATGAAACAAAAGACAGCGATGACTACAGCTGGAATAGCGGCCTTCCTGGCCCATGTTTCAATGGCCAGGGTTTCCTGGGCCCAACGCACACCCAGCCATACACCCGCAAACCAGAGAAATTGCCAAGCCCATAAGTCGAATGAACCCATCTCGTTCAACGGAATCCGCGTAGGAATGTATCGCATCATGAAGGTATGTTCGACGCTGCGAAAGCCAAACTGAGCGAGCACCCAGAAAGCGAAAGATGTCCCCAAAATCGGTTTCCATCCGATATTCCGCGCCAGCGGAATTGCAACCGACGTGAACAGCAGAAAAATGATGTACATGGGCAGAATATCGAGCAAAGGTGGCCGGTAAATAAGCAGCGCGGCTTCTGTGACCGCTTGCTTAGGCCCGGCCGTAAAATAAAAATCCAGGAGATTGTGAAGCCCTGGCCGATCGCCATGGGTGGCAATGGGCACTGCCACCAGGAACGCAAACGCCAGCAAGAGGGCGTGGTAACCATACAAGCGCAGCGTGCGGGCCCACAACTTTCGCGTCATGGCTCGATAGCCGTCGTGTTCCGCGATACGGAAGTAAATCCGTCCAGTGAACAGCGCGGAGAGAAAAATAAAACCCTCCGCGGCACCCACGAAGCCAAAAGGCTGATTTACCCACGAACTGGCAGCCGTGGGCAGATGCGTCAAAGCGATCCAGATGAGCATCACTCCCCGCATCGCATCAAGTTCTAATCGGCGTCCCTTGCTCACGTCTCTTGGACGCCATCTGACAGCCAACCGTTACTCGAATTCGACACTCGAATACGGAAACGGGCGGTTTTACGCCAAAATTGCGTGCTAAAGTCTAGCCTCGGGAGAACTTGGTGGTTTTTTTTTCAAAAGTGCCGATAACATTTTTGTTTCTCTGTCTGCTGCTGCCATTCCCGGCTCATGCAAGAAAACACGAGACGGGGTTCCTCGACCGCACCATTACGATTCAAGCCGTTAATTTCAAATATCAGGTATTCGTTCCCGATGATTGGACGCCTCATCAAAAATGGCCGGTGATTCTTGCCCTTCATGGCGCCGGCGAGCGTGGGGACGACGGCTTGTTCCAAACCGAGGTGGGCATCGGCAGGGCCATCCGTTCTAACCGTAGCGCCATCAAAGCAATTGTAGTCATGCCGCAATGTCCCAAAAACCTTTGGTGGATGTTGCCGTCCATGGACGACTTAGCCATGGATGCGATGGAACAAGCGACTAAGGAATTCCATGGGGACTCTCAGCGGACCTATCTGACCGGGATATCGATGGGGGGCTTTGGCGCCTGGCATCTTGCTCAGAAATATCCAGGAAAATTCGCGGCTCTGGTAATAATTTGCGGCGGCATTCGTCCTCCGAGCGCAGCGCTAAATGCCTACCCTGGTCTTGCGAAAGTGACGCCACCAGACTCACCCGAGAGCTACTTGGCCGCGGCCGAGCGAGTTGGCAAGACGCCTGTCTGGATCTTTCATGGAGCCGACGATGACATTGTTCCGGTCATCGAATCTCGACGCATGTCCGAAGCAATGAAGCAGATCGGCGCCGAAGTTCACTACACCGAATATCCAGGTGTCGGACATCCCTGCTGGAACAAAGCCTATGACGAACCAAAGTTATTTCCATGGCTTTTCTCCAAGTCTCTCTCGGATTAGTGGTGATATGCGTGAGGGATGACCGAGGGGATCCCTGAGACTCGATCTGGCTTGCTCAGCCAGAGCGGCCGCTTTGCTCACCAGTACTGCAAATTCCCGGTGCTTTCGCAATGGAAGTAGCCAAGGGTCAGATTTCAACGTCTCCGGTGCGCAGATGAAGCCTGAACGCGCCGCTCGTTGCAGAGCTTTGATGGAGCAGTCGAGCATTCGCATATGGCCGTAGTGCCGCGCGAAATAAACCAGGATTTCCGGTTCGTGGCTGGTATCGGCCTGATCCATGATGGTTCTCGCTTCGTCCGTTTTTCCTTCGAGGATTGCCAATAGCGAGGCCATAAGAGCTCTTATGAGCTTAGAAAATGAAGCCTGGCTGAGCCGTTCCCGCAGGAGAGCGGCCGCTTGCTTCCGGTCGTCCAACGCAGCCCATGCGGCCGCATCCAGGTAATATCCAGTTCGCCCACTATAGGTCTCGATTGCAGTTTTGTACTGTCCTGCTAAGAAGAAGGTATGCGCCACGCTCGTCGTAACGGCCGGATCCAGTTCGACAGCTCGACGGTGGGCTGCGACAGATTCTCGAAGCAGTCCGCGGAATCGGAGCACCTGAACCAGACTCGAGAAAGATTCCGCTTCTGTCGGATGATGCTTCAGGCGTTCGAAAAGCCGCCGCATCGCCTCATCAGCCCGGCCAAGATCCACCTGCAGGAGCGTGTAGAACTGGTGAGCAGAGGCCAGATCGGGATCGAGCGCGAATGCCCGTTGAAATGCGGCTTCTGCCAACTCCGGCATAACCGAGCTACTGTGCGTGAATTTATCGAGGAACCAGCAACACCGGCCCAACCATGCCCACGCTGGCGCAAAGTTCGGATTTTCCGCCAAACAAGTCCAGTACAAATCGCGCGCGAGAAGCATCGACTCGAGGGATCGCTGCGTGGTCAATTCCCGAGCGCGCATAAATCTTTCGTAAGTCTGCCGGCTGACGCCAGGTTCTCCTGAGACGGGCAATTCAAAGCGATATCCGTGCTTGGAAACGGTCCGAATCGCATGGTGGCCAAGAATTTTTCTAAGGCCACCGATTAGATTTGTGAGATTTCGCTCACTTACGTGTACATCGGGCCAGAGTGCTTCACTCAGTTCGTGTCTGGAAATCATGTGGTCCGCCCCTCGAACCAGGCAAACTAGAGCGTCGAACGCTTTTGGTTGAAGAGCAATTGAAGCAATGCCTCTCTTGAGCAGGCGGTCGCCGGGATACAGCGCGAAATCGCCAAAGCGATACGCTGTCTCAGCCGCGCTTTGATTCTTCTTTGAAAATCCCTGTGTCATACGTGCTGCGACTGCAGCGAGAATAAGCCTACACTGCAGTCATGAAAGAGACCAAAGCAAGCGGCATTCGAAATCTAGTCAGGGTTGTGGCGATTTTTTTTCTGGTCAGCGTGGGCTGGCAGCAGCGCGCGTTCTCACTCGCTCCGGCAACAGGCACGGAGCAGGCTGCGGCCCGAGACGGATCGCACGATTTCGACTTCAACACAGGCGTTTGGCATACGCACATACGCCGTGTGCTCGATCCGTTTTCGGCTTCGAGCGACGTGATCGAACTCGACGGCACGGTCACGATACGACCAGTTTGGGGTGGGCGCGCGAGGTTGGAAGAAATTGAGGCCGACGGCCCGAAAGGACATTGGGAAGGCCTGTCGCTGTTTTTGTACAATCCGCAGTCGCACCAGTGGAGTCAGTCGTTCATCAACAGTAAGGTCGCAGTTCTATCCGGCGGTTTAGTGGGCGAGTTTCATGACGGTCGCGGCGAGCTGTACGCACACGATACCTTTCACGACAAGTCGATCTTCGTACGGGCCGTGTGGTCGGAGATCACTCCCAATTCGCATCGTTATACGGAATCGTATTCGAATGATGGAGGGAAGACGTGGTTTACGTCATTTGATGCTCATAAGACGCGTGAAAAGGATTTGCCGCCCTCGGACATGGCTGCAGGGGCCGAGCTGATGAGCGCCGATCCCGATGGGCACGCGTTCGACTTCGATCTGGGAACGTGGCATGCGCAGTCTTCGCGGCTTATGCATCCACTGACGGGGTCAACGACATGGGCTGATCTAGAAGGGCAGACGGTGGTTCGCCGGGTGTGGGGCGGACGCGCCAACCTGGCGGAATATGTCGGCAATGGCCCGGCCGGACACGTGCAGCTGCTGGCGTTGCGCTGGTTCAATCCAAATACGCATGAATGGAACCTCGATTTTGCCACGCCGAATGTGGGCACGTTAGGCGAACCGGGAGTGGGGCAGTGTAAGAATGGTCGTTGCGAATTTTATGACCAGGAGGAGATCAACGGCAGACAAATCTGGGTTCGATTTTCCATCTGGAAAATCAGCGATGACTCCGCCCAATCCGAGCAGGCGTTTTCCAATGATGGCGGCAAAACCTGGGAAACAAATTGGGTGAACAAATACACGCGTGTGAAGCCGTAAGGCGACTCGGCAGTCAAAGATGAGATTTCAAGCACTTTTGGAACAACTATCAGAATCCTAGCCTTACGACTGCGAATTACCCGGATCGACGATTCGTCTCAAGTGGTGAAATAATCGCCATGAGACAGCGACCCCGACCGCTTCTTAAAACGTGCTAAGGCCTGGCTGCGACAGTTGAGGTTCGTTTCCCCGCATTGCGCGTGACCTCGAAAACGGTGCCGCAGCCCGGCTCCAGATCGCACGTGGCTTTGTGATCGCCGGGAAGCCCCCCTGCTTCTGTTGTGCCATAGAGGTTTCCTGCCGAGTCGAAGACCAATCCACCACCCGGCAATTGTCCATCGCGCGCTGCCCCAAAGTTGTGCAGGATCATTTGGATCCACTTCCCGTTCGTGCCGGGAGATAGTTCGAACACGGTTCCCATCTGATCATAATGCCTGCCCCCCACCCACGTGGTTCCGTAGATGTTTCCTGACGGGTCGAGAATTACGGCACCCCGTGGATACCTTCCCTTATAAAAAGCGCGCAAAACCTTCTCCGTCCAAGATCCGTTCCCGGCTGGGGTGAGCTCAAAAACGGTGCCGCACCCATAAGGCGGACCACAGTCGTAGCGCCCTCCCAGGGCGGTAACGCCGTACAGATTGCCGGCAGCGTCCATGGTCAGACCTGTAGCAGGGCTTTCTCCGTCACGACCCCCGAAGGAATGTAGGATCGTCTCCGTCCAGTTCCCGTCGGCGTTGGGGCTTAACTTGAAAACGACACCGCAGGTGCGGTTGAAGCAGTGGCGACTGGAGAGACCGCCGCCAGAGGTTGCGCCGTATAGATTCCCAGAATTGTCGGCGATGAGGCCCGCATAGGGATAATCCCCGTCCTTTCCGTCGTTCTGGAAGCTGTACAGTATTTTCTCATTCCACTTGCCGCCCGGACCGGGACTCAGCTCAAACACTGTGCCGCAGCCGGGATTTCCATCGAGGTCGCAGGATCCCGATCCTCCGAGAGCGGTTGTGCCATATAGGTTGCCCGCGGAGTCAAGCAACAGCGTCTCATATTCAGGTGCAATCCCGTCCCCTGCTCCACCAAACTCGTGAAGCACAGATTCCGTCCACGACCCGTCCAGGTTCGGGGACAGTTCGAAAACAACACCGGAGTTATATGCGCCGCCGCCGAGCGCCACACCATATAAGTTTCCGGCAGTGTCGAAGACCAGACCGCCGTAGGCAAGAATGCCGCTTTCACAGTTCCAATTCGGACAGAAAGTGTAAAGAACCGTTTCTTTCCAGTGGCCCTCCGGGGTGTGGGATAGCTCGTACACATTGCCACCTTCATACGCGCTGCCGAAGGCGGTCATGCCATACAGGTTCCCGGATTGATCAAAGATCACCGGACCGTAAGGGCCCATGCCGTTACCGTAGTTGAAGCGAAACAACACTTTTTCTTTGTCAGCCCCAGATGCAGGTGTCGCCAAGGCGACTAAAGCGAATGCGACTCCCGCTAGAGTTAAGCGTTTGTGCCGCAGCATACCAACCTCACGATCAGTCGGAGATTCCTTGAGTAGGAATACAGGACCCGACCCCCGCCTATCCGCGACCATCCTAGCACCGTTGTCAATTGACGAAACATCTATTACGCTCATTGACTGACCGTCAAAACATGTAATTCCTTATAGCGTCAGCAATTACTTCCGGTTTACCTCTAGTCAGAACAACGCGATGCGCGCGCGAAGAATCCTTTTACTTCGTTGGGGAATCTGTAATCGGGGAGTGTGGAGGGAGGAACAAGAAATGGTCCTGATCCTGACCGCTGTTTGTGTGGCGGCGATGTGCCTGTTGATCGTAATTTGGATCAAACGCAGAATAGGCCGAAATGAGATCGAGCGGTACAGCATCACACCGGAAGCACTCCACACATTGTTAGCCGCCAATCAAGAGGTAAATCTGTTTGATGTGCGCCAGCCTCTCGACTTACTAGCCAGGTATGAGATCATCCCCGGTGCAAAGCGGATACCCCCAAAAGAAGTGATTGAGAACCCGTCGCTCATCCCGAAAGAGAAAGACGCGATCGTTTACTGCACTTGCCCGAGTGATGAAACCAGCCGAGCAATCTTGCATCGAGCTCGTGCCCTGCATTTCTCGCGGATCAAATTCCTCAAGGGAGGATTGGAGGCGTGGAAAGCGAAGGGCTATCCGGTCGAGCCATATAACGAACCCTTCCATCTTGACACTGCCACCTAGCTCGCTTCAGGAGACTTCCGCAACGGCTTGCGCCGCCATTGCGTTGGGTCGTATTATCGAAATGTCTGGCAAGAAGTACGACCCGCGCTACAAAGGCTTGATTACGCACGATCACGCGGCACCCGTAAGCATTGACGGCGCTATCGTCTAGGGGTTAGGACGGAAGATTCTCAATCTTCAAACCCGGGTTCGATTCCCGGTAGCGCTACCAACTATCTTCCGCTAAGACCCGCTAAATCAGCGGTTTTGTTTTTGCTCAAAAATCGTGCTGACACCAGCTAACCGCAATTCGCGGTCACAGTGGTACACAAAATGGTACACACGCTCTTTCGGTTCGCGGATGTGGAAAGGTCATCCGAATTGGTCAGAACAGGCCATAGCACATTTTGAGAATTGGCTGGGCCTACGTCTGGGGTCAATGAGCGTTGCGGATGCACGACGCGCTGTGTTTACGAAACCACCCCATTCTTTTCCTGGTTCTCGTCTGCAAGGCGGCTGCGTGGCCGTCGGCGACCTGAATGGGGACGGTAACCTGGACTTTGAACTGCAGCCGCATCAGCACTGGCATATCGACGTTTCCTACATCAACCTGTGCGGCACCTTCTATTACTTGTGCAGCATTTTGGATGGGTTCAGTCGTTTCCTCGTGCATTGGGATCTGCGTGAGTCCATGCGAGAGGCTGATGTCGAAGTGATCCTGCAGCGAGCCAAGGAGAAGTACCCGGAGGCGAAGCCACGAATCATCTCCGACAATGGCCCGCAGTTCATTGCTCGCGACTTCAAGGAGTTCATTCGAATCTCGGGCATGACGCACGTCCGAACCTCCCCTTATTATCCGCAGTCGAACGGCAAGATTGAGCGCTGGCACAAGTCGCTGAAAAGCGAGTGCATTCGGCCGGGAACGCCGCTGTCGCTGGAAGATGCACGGCGTCTGGTAGAGGGCTACGTGGAGCATTACAACAACGTCCGCCTGAACAGTGCCACCGGCTACATCACGCCGAAGGACGTGCTGGCGGGGCATCAGCAGGAGATCCACGCGGAACGCGACCGCAAGTTGGAAGCCGCCAGACAGCAACGCCAGGGTCACCGCCAGCAAGCCGCGTGAAGAGCGAAGCGGCCAGCCACCGTGATGTCGGACAGCCAAGGAAAGCTATTTTGACCCACATTAGATGAGTCATAGGGGGGATGACATCGGTTAGTTGTTTGACCCAGTACAATTCAGCTCGTTGTGTCGACCCCAAAATTCATTTGTATAGAATTGGACGGTGTACCAGTCACTCTCTAGAGGACGCACGACAAAGACTTCGCACGGTATGCCTTTAAGCTTGCCGGGGTTCTGCTTGTTGGCAACGACCGATAATGAGTCTGTCGGATCGAATACAAGATAGACCGTCGTGTCCTGCCCAGCCCATCCCCAGCCATCCCACTCGATATGCTTCAACTCCCCGACTGCCGTGGGCGCTTTCAGAACCTTAGACTTGTAGTCGCGTGATCCTCTTGACCATCTGACCGCGTACGAGGAGCTTTGGCAGCCAATCAATAAAACGGCGCTGAGTACTGAAGTCGTCACGGCGATGCGCGTCAACATCCTCATTTGATGTAGCTTCTCACACTCACACGAACGTTGCTAGAACCTGTCACGCCTTTAGCTGATGAAGACAAGGCTCTCACGATTCGGGTCCGGGCCGCTCCTGTTCTGGCGGAGTCAGGGGCAAACCGGATGTTGAGAAACGGCAGGTCATTGCGGAGCTACAATGATCTTGCCGGGCGAAACGGAAGCGGGCACTGCGGGGACGCAACCATGCCGAGGGATAGTCCGGTGGGCTCATCGAGACGATGAACGGGGGCGTGAGGACTCGTTCTTGCGCCGCCCAATCCCCATCGGATCGAAAGACCCCTATGCCTTGAAAATCCCCGCCCGAAAGGGCGGAATACTCACTAACGGAGAACGTCGCTTCTCCATTTTAGGCTGAACCAAGACACCATGAGAATGTCGAAAGCGGTTTTGATTTGTGTTTGTCTCGTAGGATTAACGCAGTTAGTATGGAGCCAAAACCTAAGGAGTAGGAGCTCCGTTCCGGAGCATGATTTGATTTCCAAGATTTTTTTATTGGCGGGCCCAGAGTTCATGTGAAAGCCCGTCACTTGATGTAGCGGGAATTCCGGGAAAGAGGGGTCATGGACGCGGTGAGAAATCCGATCCTGCGACCGCTGGCGCGTCTAAGGTCAATGTGATACTTTTTTCTACACAAGGCAAGAGCGGCAGCCATGCACGGTTCTGAGAGTCGACCGAAAGTCGAAGTCACACAACTTCTCAAAGCGTGGGGCGGCGGAGACGACAAGGCACTCGAACAGCTGACTCCGGTAGTCGAACAGGAACTTCACCGCCTGGCCCATCGCTGCATGGCTGGGGAAAATCCTGGTCACACTCTGCAAACCACCGCTCTGGTGAATGAGGTTTACCTTCGCCTGGTGGACGTCCACGCCGTGAGTTGGCAGGATCGAGCTCATTTTTTCGCGATCTCCGCGCGCATGATGCGGCGCATCCTGACGGATTTTGCCCGCTCCCGTCATTATCAGAAGCGCGGGGGTGGTGCAGTGCAGGTCACTTTGGACGAAGGTCTCATCGTCGCTCCGGAAAAACAAGCGGATATCATGGCGCTTGATCAGGTTTTGACTCAGTTTGCTGCACTCTATCCGCGACAGAGTCAAGTCGTGGAACTACGTTTCTATGGCGGGCTCGACGTTCAGGAAGCAGCGGAAGCTCTGAAGATATCCCCGGAGACAGTCAAGCGAGATTGGAGATTTGCCAAGAGCTGGCTGCTGCGCGCCCTCAGCGAAGAAAAGACCGGAGAAAAGGACGATGGATGCTGAGCGAGCGCGGCGTCTGGAGCAGTTGTACCACTCCGCGCTGGAGCATGCCGCAGCCGAGCGCGCTGCGTTTCTGAAGAGTGCCTGCGGCCCTGACGCGGATCTCCGCCAGGAAGTGGAATCGTTGCTCGCACATGACCAGGAAGCGGGCGAATTTATTGAAGCCCCAGCGCTGGAAATGGCCGCCCAATTGTTAGCCCAACAGCACAATCAGTCAGATCATGAGAGCGACCTTGTCGTCGCTGGCCAGACCGTCTCCCACTACCGCGTTCTCGAAAAACTGGGCGGCGGAGGGATGGGCGTAGTCTACAAAGCGCGCGATGGCAGGCTGGGACGCTTGGTAGCGTTGAAGTTCCTGCCTGAGCATTTCGCCGCGGACCAGAGAGCGATTGTCAGATTTCAGCGCGAGGCCCGCGCCGCCAGTTCGCTCAACCACCCCAACATTTGCACCGTTTACGACATCGGCGAGGAATCCGGGCGTACTTTCATCGCCATGGAGTATATGGAGGGGCAGACGCTGAAACATGCCATCGAGTCGCGCCCGATCGAAAATCCGCGCCTGCTTCAATTGGCAATGCAAATCGCCGAGGCTCTGGAAGCCGCTCACACGCAGGGCATCATTCATCGGGATATCAAGCCGGCCAACATTTTCCTCACCCAGCGTGGTCAGGCCAAAGTCCTCGATTTTGGTTTGGCAAAACTGGCTCCGACACCCCATACGGTAGCAACCGGGCCCGCAAAGTCCGGCTCTCCGGACGAGAGTTCGCAGGATCAGCTGACCAGCCCGGGCATAGCGATAGGAACAATTGCGTACATGTCACCAGAACAAGCGCGCGGGGAAGACGTTGACGTGCGCACGGATTTGTTCAGCTTCGGCGCCGTGTTCTACGAGATGGCCACGGGACAGCGGGCCTTTGGTGGGACCACAGCCGCAGTGGTTTTTGACGCCATCCTCAACCGCGATCCGGTCTCGCTTGCCCAGCGGAATCCTCCCGTCCCTGACGGCCTCGAACCGATTATCGCGAAGGCTCTGCAGAAGGACCGCAAGGCGCGCTACCAATCGGCGGCAGACATGCTCGCAGATTTGAAGCTCGTTGCCGCAGGAGAACATGCCTCGGTCAGCGCCGGCCGGGCCGCGTCCAACAAGAATCTGTGGCTTGCCGGGCTCGCGGTGCTCGTAGTCATCGCCGTCATCGCAACGGTTTTCAGCTTTCGCCAACGGCTTTCAAACAAGCTGACTAAAGAAGACACCGTCGTGCTCGCCGATTTTACCAACAGCACGGGCGATGCGGTATTCGATGACACCCTGAAGACGGCGCTCAACCTTTCCCTGCGGCAATCGCCTTTCCTGAGTATGCTCTCCGACGGCAAAGTCGCTAAGACTTTGAAACTCATGACTCGTCCTGCGGGCGAGAAACTCACGCCCGACACGGCGCGCGAGGTTTGCCAGCGGGCTGGCAGCAAAGCTTTCATTGAGGGATCGATTGGCAGTCTGGGCAGCCAGTATGTGCTGGGACTGAAAGCCGTGAATTGCCAGAACGGCGACACCCTGGCGGAGGAGCAAGTCACGGCAGCGGTCAAGGAGAGAGTGCTGGACGCGCTCGGCGGAGCGGCGTCTAAACTGCGCGCTGAACTAGGCGAATCGCTGGCCACCGTACAGAAGTTCGATGTTCCTCTGGCAGAGGCCACTACTCCTTCGCTCGACGCGCTGAAGGCGTACAGTCTGGGCAGGAAAGTCCTTGTTGAGAAAGGCGCGGGGGCAGATCTGCCTTACGATGAACGTGCCATCGAGCTTGATCCGAATTTTGCCATGGGCTATTTGGCAATGGGCGGCGATTACTTCACTCTCGGCGAGGTAGGGCGGGCCGGCGATTACTTCACCAAGGGATTCCAGCTCCGGGAGCATGCCAGCGAACGCGAAAAGCTGTCGATCTCGGCCAACTACTACCAGTACGTAACCGGAGAACTGGATAAATCGGCTCAGACATTTCAGGAGAACATTGCGAGCTACCCACGGGATTTCGCGGCGTATAGCAATTTGGGCGTAGTGTTCGCCGAACAAGGACAGTATGAGAAAGCCGTGGAGACCACAAGGCAGATCTCCCCAGACGGAGTGCTCTTCCCCTCCGACAATGTAGCTACCTACAGCCTTGCCTTGGAGCGCATCGATGAAACACGCCGCATCATTCGCGACGCGGAGGCGCGAAAATTGGATGATGTAATACTGCGCAACCTCCTCTACGCTCTTGCCTTCCTCGGCTCGGACTCAGCCGCGATGGCGGAACAGCGGCAGTGGTTTGCGGGCAAGCCGGAATATGAGAACTATGGACTCGCGCTGGCTTCCGATACCGAGGCATATAGCGGCCATCTCGACAGGGCGCGGGAACTGACCAGGCAAGCGGTAGACTCGGCCATAAAAGCTGACAGCAAGGAGAGTGGTGCAATCTGGCAGGCGATTGCGGCTCAGCGGGAAGCCGCGTTCGGCTATCCGGCCCTAAGCCAGCAATTAGCAGCAGGCGCGTTGAAGCTTAGCCCCACCAGTCCGGGAGCGACTGCTGAGGCGGCGCTTGCGTTTGCTGCGGCAGGCGATGTCGCTCAAGCCGAATCTTTAGCCCAAGACTTGGGTAAACGCTTCCCGCTGGATACCCAAATGCACTCCCTTTGGCTGTCTGCGATTGAGGCACAGTTAGCATTGGACAAAAAGAACCCCGATCTCGCTCTGAATAAGCTGCAAGCCGCTTCCACTATCGAGTTAGGGCAGATCTCATTCATCATCAATCCGTCCTGCCTCTATTCTGTGTATGTGCGTGGAGAGGCGTACTTGGCGTCCGGACAAGGAAGTGCCGCCGCCGCCGAATTCGAGAAAATTCTCGATCACGGCGGAATCGTCTGGAACTGCTGGACGGGAGCGCTGGCGCATCTGGGCGTGGCTCGTGCCAACGCTCTGCAAGCGAAGACGTCCCAAGGTGCGGATGCAGATGCCGCCCGCGTCCGGGCGCTCACCGCCTACAAAGATTTCCTCACCCTCTGGAAGGATGCCGACCCGGATATCCCCATCCTGAAGCAGGCCAAGTTGGAGTACTCCAAACTCATCCGACATACGCTCTAATCCACTGGCGAACTGCGGGGTTGTGAGTGTAAAGGGACGGACCAGAAAACACTGTCGGACGGTCAAGCTTACATCTAATGACTTGGCTCACCGCAGTGCCATCGCAGTTAACCCTGACAGTTCGGTTGTCTATGTTACAAACGCTGGAACGAACACAGTGCAGGGATTCGCGTGGGACGCGTCTGGAATGCTCAAGCCCTTGAGCGGATCGCCGTCTGCCACAGGTACCAGCCCGTCCGCAGTGATCATCGATTCCGTGGGCAAGTTCCTGTTTGTAGCGAACCGTGGCTCGGGCGACGTCTCCGCGTTCGCCATCGATGTCAAGAACGAAACTCTGCAGGAGGTCACGGGCAGCCCCTTCAAGACCGGCAAGGGGGCGGCAGCGATCGCGATCGACCTCACCGGCAGCTACCTCTTTGTTGCCGATCACCAGGCGAACGATATTGCGTCGTTGCAGATTGACAACGAGACGGGAGTCCTGAGCCTGCTCGGTCGCACGCCTTTGCTGAGCGCCGGCCCGAGTTCGCTGGCTGTGGATCCCTCGGGTCAGTATCTGCACGTGACGAGTGACAAAGCCGGCGGCATCACCACCTTGAAACTGGATGTCGCCACGGGCACGCTGGTTCCCGCAGGCGAAACTGCGGCGACGGGGAAGGCGTCTTCGATTGTGCTGGGCAGCGCGACGGCCACCACGCAGGGCTCCTAGCCGTTCTTGGTGAAGGAACGAAACCGGGCCGCTTAGGTCTACGCGACCCGAGCGGTCGATCGAAGCAGGAAGTGCGATTGATGGTTGATGTAACCAGACCATTTCACTCAAATCCCATCAGGGAAGGCAGATGAGTGTAATGGTGATTTTTCGCAAACCATCCTCTTGAGCCACGGCCAACTCGGCGGCTTTCATTGACTTTCCGGTTTCACAGGAGAGCCGGGGTTAGAACGGCGCGTACCATCAACTCATAAAGGGTGTTTCGTCTCCAAAGAAGTTTCCCCTCATCCATGACCCTTTTTGAGTCGTGCTCCCGCTATATCAAGTGAGGGCAGTTCTAAATAAATAACTTGGACGGCCCAAATCAAAAACTTCCTAAAGGAGAAATGAAATGAAAAACCGTATGTTCTGCAAAACTATCAATCGCGTTCAGCAAACCATCAAGCATGCAATCGGATCCAAGATTGCTTACAGCGCAACTCTAGCCCTCTTCATGATGAATGGACTCGTGAGCGCCCAGTCGGGCCCCGCGGAATTCGTGCCGTTCCGCAACTTCATCGATCAAACCACCACCGCGAACGCCAGCGACTACCTTGGCCGGCCAGATAGCCAAGCCAAGGACGCAGCGGCCTTCGAAGAAATGCGCCAGCACATTCTCAACATGTACCAGGACGTGGAGGTAAACCACAGCTTCGTGCGCGATTCCAGCCACTACGACTGCGTTCCAGTCATGCAGCAGCCCGCGGTTCGGAAGTACGGCATCAAGAAGCTGGCAACGCCGCCGCCGACCGAAATTCTTGATAGCGCGGACGACGACGCAACCAGCGGCCTCAAACGCGCCTTACAAGCTGATTCCGAGAAGCCATTCGATGCATTTGGGAACTCCACCCATTGCGAGCAAGGCACCATTCCGATGCGCCGCCTGACCCTGGAAACGATAACCCGCTTCCAGACCCTGAATCAGTTTTTCCAAAAGAGCCCGAACGAGCAGATCCCTGGGCAAAAGACCAAGCACATCCCTGGCGGCCCGCCACACAAGTACTCGACTACCTACCAATATGTGAACAACTTGGGTGGGAATTCGACCCTGAATGTCTGGGATCCCTACGTGAACACATCGGCAGGCGAAATCTTCTCCCTTTCCCAGGAGTGGTACGTGGGCGGCATCAACACCAACGTTCCTCCGTGCGGGGGCCCGCAATCGTGCTCCATACAAACGGAGGAAGTGGGCTGGGTTGTTTATCCCGCCATGTTCGGTGATGAGAATCCCCACTTCTTCATCTTCTCAACTCCTAACGGCTACGCGACCGGCTGCTGGGATAATACCTGTGGAGATTTCACCATCTGTGACGGGTGCGACGGTGGGGTCATCGGAGCCAGTCTTAGCCCAGTCAGCGCAATCGACGGATCGCAGTACGAAAGCCAAATGCGATATTACTTCTGGGAAGGCAACTGGTGGGTTCAGTTCGAGAGCAACTGGGTCGGTTATTATCCTGGCGCGATGTATGGCGGCGGTCAGAACTCTAAGCACGCGCAAGAGATTGAGTACGGTACCGAGGGCGTGGGCACGACAGTATGGCCACCGGAAGGCAGCGGACAATGGCCGAGCAAGGGTTGGAAGTACGCCGCCTACCAGCGCGACCTGTTCTACACCAATACCTCGGACGATGGGATCTGGGACAACGTTACTCCGAATATCCCTTCTCCCCACTGCTACAGCATCAGCGGACCGTTCTATGACTCTGGCGCATGGAACGACTTCTTCTACGACGGCGGACCGGGCGGCTCAGGTTGCTGAAGGTTTGCACTCGGATACTGGCGAACGACTAAAGATCGCCGGTTTCTTAAACAAGACGGAGGAGTGGCCGAACCTGGCCGCTCCTCCATGAATTTTTCACGGCTACCAACACGAGGTGCGAACTCTCCAACGCGGCCTGGGTTAGCTTGACCGCGCGGTACGCGGCAGTGGTTCCGCAAATGGTGGTGACGTCGCCAGCGTGCCGAAATAGATGCTCGACGCCGTAACCAGGCCTCTCTGACAATGTCGTCGGTGTCAAACACTTTTCGAGCACACGACTGCATGCACTCCGAGAAGAGCGCCATTTCGCTCTCGTTGAAGGTGTTGCTTTTCCAACCGTAGGCTCGCTCGCAATCCATTCAGGTCAGGACACTCGGTCCGACCCACGCATCTCTTCGGTCACAACCTTGATCATGATTACTACTTCGAACTCCTCTAGTGAAAGAGGAGCGGGCTGCCCAATCAATTACTCGACGTTCTACTGAACACCATGGCCTGTTTCGAGCTGGCCCGCGTGCGAACCGAACTTTTTCACTGCCCGTAATCCCATCCCTTGCGCCACATCCAGTACAAACCAATCGCCAAGCGCCGCGCCATCGCGACTTTGGCGATCTTCCGCCCCGGCGCATCATCAAGTGGAAATATTTGCTGCGCCATTCCGGAAGGCTGCGTGCCGTCACTTGGGCAGCTTCCACCAGCAAGAAGCGCAACATCGAACTCCCTTGTTTCGTGATGTGCCCGAGCCGTCGCCGGTTCCCGCTGGAATCTTCCAAGCGGTACCAGTCCGAGATAGCTCGCTACCTGCTTGCCACACTGAAACCGATCCGCTTTCCCGATGATCAGCACGAAAGCCAGTGCGGTCAGCGCACCCACTCCGGGATGGGTCATCAAACGTCGTGCCTCGGGGACACTTCTCGGCCTCTTGCTCGATCGCCTGACTTAGTTCCGCGATCATCGGGTTCAGACGATCCAGCAACTCCAGCAGATCGCGTCGTCGCCGGCTGGCCCACGGCGCCAGGCGGAATGACTCCAGTTGCTCCCGTCCATGTTTGCGCCACAACCGCTTCTTGCCGCGCAGCCCTTCGTTCAGCGCCACCGCTTGCAGTTGATTCATGATCCGCGTGCGCGCCTGCACCATCCGGTGCCGGTGCCACAGCAGCTGCCGCAGATCCCGATTCTCCCCGCTCGGTACCCAGATCTTCGGGAAGCGATCTTCAGCTGCAGAATCAGCTGCGCATCCTGGCGGTCGGTCTTCTGCTTGCGGACGCGTTTCGTCCGGATCTTCGCTGCATCTCCGATCCACAGCTCGAAGTACAACTCCGCGAGCAGTCGTTCGAACCAGCGCCCGTGCCCACTGGCTTCCATTCCTACACGCACCTTCTGACCCGTCAGAGTCACGGTAGAACTTCTCTGCCTCTTCGCGATGCGCTAATCGCTTTTCCTGAAACTCTCCCGGTGTCACTATCCACCAAAGCAATTTGCTGAAACTCGGGGTGAAAATCTACTCCTATAATGATCATGTTCGGCTCCTTTCTCCCGAGCCTGTTGGTCGGATCAGCACCACCAACTTTACTCGAGCGTAGGAGCCGACATTGTCATGGAATCAATTTCACTCAAAACCCCTCCCCTGGAGTCAATGAGTGCAACGGCGATTTTTGCAACGGCGACCGTCTGGCCTTGCTTTCTGGGCTCCTGGCGCTCAGTTGCAAAGCAGGGGAATCGGCGTAGAATCGTGTCGTTTTTGAAGTCACCGGGAGAATCCGGGTTCTACTTTTTGGGGCGTTGTTCACAAAGCTGACTTTGAGGAGGAACCCTCATGTTCGAGTGGAAAAATTGCAGACTCGTTGGTGGAATTAGCCACGTTCTCACCCCTGTCGCGTTGCTTCTTTCGGTCCTGTGTCCTCAATCGATTGCACAGAGTTGCGCTCCACCAAATTGTTGGGTCGGCAGCTTCTATCAATACCAAATTGTTGCTCAAACCGGGCAGACGAATTCTCTGGGAACATTCGGGACCCTAGGAATCGGCCCCTCCATCAATGAATACGGCACGGTTGCGTTTGTGGGTCAAGCGGAAAACAGTTCGGGTCAGACTTTAGGAAATAACCCTTTCATATGGAGTTCGGGCTCGGGCACGCCTACTGCAGTTGCACCGGACTTCTTGGATGATCAACGAACCTTCTTTGGTACTTTGCAAATCAATGACGAAAACCAGATCGCGACGCAAGACGAATACGCCGGGAGCCCACCTTTTTACTACGGACGCGTGTGGGATGGTAATCAGCAGAACTCTTTCACGCTGGTGGCACAATCGAGCACGTCGGGGTTTCAGGTTATTCTAGGCAATCCTGCAATCGATATATCGAATGATGTGGCGTTGAGTGCACTTGACCACAGCTTCAACGGCTTCCTATTAGAAGCGAGCGCACCGTATTCTCAACCCCATCAAGTCGGGATGAAAACTCCCCTTGCTCCGCTCATTGCAGACACTGCATACACGGTCGTGCGAGCCGGCAATACCAACACATCACCGATTGTCTTGTATTCCCCAAATCTAAAGACTATCACCATTGTAGCCGACACGACTCAATTCAGCGCATTAGGGGAGAGTCCGGGGATCAGCCGCGATGGGCTGATCGTTGTGTTTGCGGGAGATCTGACTTCGGCGGGGACGGCGGGTACCACAGCATGGGACAAATACGCCGGACCGGGGATATTCCTCGCTGTTATTCAGAATGGGCAAATTCAATATCGAACGCGGGTCGCCGGATTCCATTACAACAAACAGGACGGCATGAAGAATGTTCGAATGGATACCGTTAGCAAAGTTCCTCTGGAGGGAGCACCTTGGTGTGACATAACTCTTGGACAGACTTGTGTCGCTGATGCGGAACTGGAGGACCTCCCACCTTTCAATAGCAAAAACAGCGTTTATTTCAACACATTCACTGAAACGGGCTTCCAAAATTCAATAGAATGGGAAAATCGAATCGCAGTGGCGCACGTGGGCGAAGGAATTGACGGCAGTACGGCCGAGGTCTCGTTCATCGCGACTCCAAACAAGAATGACGCAACCGGGTGGAATCTTTTCTCGGAGAATTCCGGCCTCTGGACTGTTCGAGTTGATTTGTTCGTAAAAAAGGGGAAGCTATATACCCATGTGTATCGACCGATCCCGGTAATACAGATTGGCAGTTCACTAGGTAGTTCGGGCGCGACCGTCCTTGAAATAGGAGTCTATGATGATCTCGCAAATGCTGGCCCTGTCCCCACCCCCGGAGATCATCAGCTCGCGTATTGGGTTTCAACCAGTAATGAACCTGCGGTAGAGATGATCCTTTTATCCTCTTATATACAGCAATTTGGAACATCTGGATTTAACAATGCCGGATGCAACCCGGCTGTTTGCGGGGCTGGAACTTTAGGCGCTCTGGCGTTAGTTTCCGGAAACTCCTACGCACTCAGTAATGACCACGTACTGGGAGGGCCGATTTCGGCTACTCAGAATCAAGCAACCTCGACAAATCTCGTCGCGGAACCTGGCCCTTTAGATTTTTTCTGCGAGACTCCGCCTAGCGTGGGCAATTTCTTTGCTGCTCCCACTTTGAGCAAGGGAGTCGACGCTGCGCTGGCAACCTTAACTCCTGGACAAATCAACACCACGGGTCAGATCTATAACATTGGTATCCCTTCCGGCACAGGCTCCCCTTCGGTTAACGAGCAAGTTGCGAAACAGGGACGGAGTTCCGCGCTAACGTGCGGCACCATTCAGGCGACGGATATTAAAGTCGCAAACACGTACCATATTTGTGGCAATAAGAAAAACAATTTTACGGTGGACTTCCCCGATCAGATTTCCATCACCTCGGAAGACTCCAGTTATCCGTTCACACTGGCTGGGGATTCAGGTTCGCTGATTGTTGATGCCGGGACCGCAAAAGCCGTTGGTTTGGAGTTCGCCAGTAACGCGAAGACTAACTCCCCATCCTACGCAAACCCGATCAAGACAGTTATGCGAGCCTTGTCTTCGCTCACAGGAGAATCCGTCACGCTTGCTAGCGGTTCACCACACACCATCGCTGGATGCCATTTCAGTAAGCGTCAAGTACTACTTCCGCGCGGAGAAGAGGCACGCGCAAAAGTTATCAAACAGCGATACGAGGCCGTGCTCCTGCGAGATCCAGCTGTCGTCGGGGTCGGCGTGAGTGCCGAAGAAGGGAACCCGTTAAAGCCCTCAATCCTAGTACTGGTGGAGCGCGATCGATATCACCAACCAATTCCAGCCACTTTGGATGGACTTCCCGTTAAAATACTCCCAACTGACCGTCCGGAGGCTCTAACCCAGGTTAGCTGCCACGAAGACGTGGGACGAACTCGCGAGAGACAGCAGACTAAACTCTCTCGATCCGGCTCCGCTAATCTAGGGAAAAATGCACAGCCAGAAAGGAATTTGCATTGATAAGAGTGTTGTTCCGTATTTTCGAGTGAGGGAAGGTCTCCCTTTCCTTCCGAACGCGCTTACCAGGCGAGTACACGTTTCTGACGCTGGTCAATGAGCCTTACGGTGATCTCTCGCCAGAGTCCAGACCGCTTCCCGCCTAGGCAGTAACACACTCAGCCTTCTACAATGAAGCGCTGTTCAAACTGAGGGGGGATAACGGGAAAGCCGACTTCTGGCCCGCAATAACTTCCGGTTAGCCTATGACACGATCAGAATCCGTGACCTGCTACTCCCGGTCGTGAGTTAGGCGCACAGCCTTGGGTTCCCCTTCTTCCCTAAAATGTGTGTAACATCCTCCAATCTGCAGCGTACTGCTTTATGGACGCCAAGAGGAACATGGCGAAGGCACCCGAGCCCCGCGAAGGCGGAACCAGGCAGATGGAGGGGATGGACTTGGAGAGGGTAATCGAGTGCGCACGCGGTCACGATGCCGACGCTCTCGCGGAGATCTATCGCCGTTATGTCCGGCGCGTGTTCGGATTGTGCCGTTACATGCTGTATTCACGGGAGAGCGCAGAAGATGCCACCAGTGAAGTCTTCCTCAAGCTGCAGCGCTCCATCGACAGCTACGACCGTTCGACACCCTTCCTCAGATGGCTGCTACGAGTAGCTGGCAACCAATGCATTGACGCTTTGCGGCGCCGGCAGCGTGGACGGCGGGCGATTGTGGAAGTGGAAGACAGAGCCGCAGTCATCGAGGTACCAAGTTCGGAACCCTCGCCGTTGGGTGCTGTCATCAGCAAGGAAGAGAGGGCGGAGGTGCGGGACGCCATTGCACGCCTGCCGGAAAATTATCGCGTGCCGCTCGTCCTGCGCTATTACAGCGAACTCAGCTACGACGAAATCGCGCAGCAGTTAGACGTAGAGAGGAACAACGTGGCGACGCTGATATTCCGCGCCAAACAGGAGTTACGTCGGAGACTGCGCGACAGGAGCAAGTGACCATGGAATGTTATTCGGAACAGACCTGCGCCCTCGCCGTAGACGGCGAACTGGCCGCCGACGAGGCGCAGCGCCTGCGGGACCACCTGACCTCATGCCAGCGCTGTCGTGCGCTGGTGGACGCATTGCGCGCTGAGAACCGCGCGCTGAGTGAAAGTCTCAACGAGCTTCCGGAAGGAGCAGCCAGCCCGGCGAGGTTCTCCCCTCAGCACTGGTCTTGGGGGTGGGGCGACCTAGCCATCCTGGCTGTGGTCCTGGCGCTAGGTTCGATTATTTCAGGTTGGTTCAATGAGCTGGATATTCCGGCCGCGGTGGAATGGTTCAATCCCTTCAGCGTAACCGGCCGCACGAATCTGACTTTCCAACTCTTTTACTACTTTGCACACGGAGGTACTGCCATGCTAGGTGATTATGCTGCGGTCGTGGGCTGGATTTGTTTGCTGTTACTGTTGGGTGGCAGTGCACTGCTACTTGGACGCCGAGGGCGGCCACACTACCCTGGACTACGCCTGCTGATCGTGTTGCTTGCGTTGTCGTTGCCCAGCTTTGCCCTGGAACGGCGTCACGGCGAGTTCGTCACGGTAGCGGCGAAAGAGACTGTGGACGACACTCTTGTGGCCGCCGCGAACATGGTGCGCGTGGATGGCGTGGTCAATGGAGACTTGCTGACTTTTGGCCGGACCGTGGAGGTGCGCGGCACGGTGAAGGGCGACCTTATCAGCTTTGCCCAGAGGACCGAGGTTAGCGGGACAGTGGAAGGCCACATCTACACCTTTGCCCGCACGCTCGACTTGGAAGGGCAGTTGGGCCACAGCATCTATGGCGCGGTGCAATCCTTGCATATTGATGACCGTGGCCGCGTGGGTGACGGTATCGTGGTTGCCGTCGGCGAGGCTAGCCTCGAGGGCGAAGTGAAGCGCAGTGTGAACATCGTGACTGGTGGCAGTGTCGACGTGAGCGGCGCTATCGGCCGCGATCTGACGATGATCGGTCGCAGCTTAGTGCTGACGAACACGGCACGGATCGGTGGCAACCTGAGCGCTCGCGTGCGCCAGTTGAAGGAGGTGCAGATCGCCGACGGTGCGACCATAGGGGGCAAACGTGACATCCAGGTGAGGGTGAGGGAGAGCAGCTTCACGCGCCCCAGATTCTACTTTCACCAAGCTGTCTGGTTCGCTGGCGCCATACTGGTCGGATGGCTGGGCATGCTTTTGTTTCCCGGCTTCTTCCAGGCCACGACTCAAGTGGTGGGCTCAGGCTGGCGCAGTCTGGGACTGGGGGTTGGGGTTCTAGCGGGCGTGCCGGTGGCCATGGTCGTCATCGCCATCACGCTGGTTGGCTTCCCGCTCTCCCTAATGGTGCTCGCGCTGTATCTGGCTGCGATCTACCTGGCGAAAATCTGGGTTGGAGCCTTCTTGGGGCGAACACTTCTGAAGCCATCCGGAGCCACGAAGAGCGATTGGCTGCTGGGACTCCTGGTGGGCCTGTTGATCCTCACCCTCCTGGGATTCATTCCGTATCTTGGCGGGCTGGTTCGCTTGGGTGTGGTTTGCCTGGGTTTGGGAGCGTTTGCCGTGCAGCTTTATCGGGCTTCCCAACCGGCAACGTAGTCGGCCACGCAGAATCAATGCCGTTTGGCAGATCGGTAGCGGGAAGTCGACATAGCGCTACAATTTCAGGACCAAATGGGTGCCGGGAAAACGCCGGCTCCATGGGCGTTTCTCGGTACTGTTCTGGCGAAACTTCCCACAAGCCGACTTCGTGACAGCGTCAAAGCCCGCGATCAAGTGTCGCATTCGCTCCGCCGTGATTCAGGCAGAAGCAGTAATCGCCCCCTCTCTCCATCGGTAAACACTAGCCGACTTTTGAGGACCTATCCGTGCCTGTGCCGCGCGGGGGGAACATCCGCGGCAACATCTTCCTCGTGATCGGTATCGCGACCGCGAGCTCTGCCCTGTGCCGCCGGTTTTCGCACATCGTCGGCCAGGGGCGGCGGGATGCTGTCGGTCTTACACCGCAACCGCGGTCACTGCTCGCTCGCGCGGGGTGAATTTCCGCTTGTAATAAGCCGTCGTCAGGAGGATGGCGGGCACACCGATGGCCGACGGCCAGATCCACAACCACAGAGTATGGCCGAAGAGTTGCGGCAGCGTTACCGTGCTAAAACGCCGTCCATGCCGCAATGTAACTGGCAATGAAATGCTGAAAGTGTTGGTACAACCAAGACATCTGGTCCGCGGGCTTGCGCACGAAGCTGAGCAGGTGCATTCCTGATGCGCGCATGCCCAAGGCGCCGAACAAAATCGCCACTATGCCCATATGCTGCACCAGCCCCGGACGCAACAGGGCTAGCAACAACAGCGCCGCAGAAGAAAAGAAACAAGCTCCGGTCACGATCCAATCCAAAGGCTGCGCGTTGCCGCCGGCGAGACTCTTGAGCTTCAGCACGCGATAGCCAGTGAACGCGAGATAAAACGACAGAATCGCTACCAGCGCCAGGAATAGCACCGGCCGGAACAATGCCATTGGCAGCGCGGTCACCGCCACCAGGCCCATGCACCACAGGTAAACCATTCCCCACCGCTTATGCTGTTTGCCGCCCTTGGCAGTCATCAGCGCCGCGGGAGCAAGCAGAAAGGCACCGAAACCGGCCGTCACGTGGACCGCCAGCAGAGATTTCATCCAAATCGGGTCGCCCGTCATGGTGGTTGCTCTCCTTACTCGCTTATATCGTTTCCATCATTTCGGTTCCGTCGAATCGACTTCATCGTGGTCTGTTTTGTATGGTTCCATTGCTCAAAAGAGAGCACGAACCGTATCCTTCCGGACAAAACTTTTACTCTTCAGCGAAGCACTTTATGAAGAAGTTCCTCGCCTCCATCAACATCTGCTCACGCCTTTGAGGAGACGAGGTAACGCGGGCCATCATCAACACCCCCGCCATACTGGGAAACAGCAACCTGCACTTCGTTAGTTTTTCTTCTCGCGTCTGACCAGGAATAAATGGCAATAGCCGTTCCCGATACTCTTCCAGCAACGCCTCAATCCGTTTCCGCACTGACAACGGCTTTCGTGCGAACTCCGGCCCGAGGGCGGAGAGCGGGCAACCCGTTCCCAGCGACTTCGCGTGGCTCGCGCTTAGATAGCGTTCGATGATGGCCCGCAGAGCCTGACCTTCGGGCGCGGACTTTGCAACCTCCACCATGCCTCTTCCCGCCTCGTCGACTGCTCGTGCCACCGCGCCAACGAAGAGGTCGTCCTTGCTCCTGAAATGCCGGTAGAAGCCCCCTTTCGTAAGGCCAGTCTTCTTCATCACCGTTCCGATGCCACTGCTTCCGCCATGCTCGCGGAAGGAGCGAGCGGCCACGGAAAGAATATTCTCGTGGTTCTGCGCTTTGTGTTTCACCGAGTATCGCATGATATTAGAGTACGACCGTACTCTAATGCCTGTCAAGACCACAATTGATCTTGTTAACCAGCGCTTCACCAAACCAGAAATACGTCCCCGGAAACGCGCATCGCGGTAACCGACCGATCGCCGGCGAGAAGCCGACCACTCTGAAGCAAATCGAAGACAACAGCGAGATGATTCGCAGCACCTTGGCAATATGCTCAACTTTCGAATTGCGGGTTAGTGCATAGGATGCGGGGCTAGGGTCCCGTACGCATCCTGCGGAGCTTGTGTACCGTCTGACCAGTGGCCAACCCAGACGAGGAAAATAGTCATCCGGTCTTCAGGGTCATCCGCCGCGATAACTGGCGAGCTTGGCGTATTCGCTCCCCAACTCTTGGCCGCGTTGCCCGGAACAAACCACATCAAATGCGGATGCCAGTTCTTATCGTCATCGCTTAGGTACTGCTGCTTCGACATCATGTAGCACATCGCTCCGGGCTCCAGCGCTGGCAGTTCCTTCTGGTCAAGTGCCGATTTGACTGCCTGTGCGATCTCGGTTCTTGATTTTCCAGCCAGCACTAGTTTGGCCTTCATCAGCACGCCGGGCAGATAGGTCCTTGCGGCGGGCGGATTAACGCAGAAGGGGGCCCTGACTTTGAGATTCCAGAATTCCGGGAAATCCGTGGCAGCGCCCCACGATCGTTCCACCAGACAGACAAACCCATTGCTACCCTTCACTGCAGTCGAATACCCGTCACGTCCTAGCACCAGCACTTCGGCTCCGTCCGAAACAGATCTTGGAGCAGCACTGCGAGCCAGCGCGATTTCAGAATCCTCATCCGGCATCATGTACTCCTTGAGAGGAGCCATGGCCGGATAGGGAGTCTTCTCCGCCTGCGCTTCGGCCCGCCATATTGTGCCATGAACGAACATTTGCGCGAAAACGGCCAAAGCAACCACTCTGACGATCTTTCTCCGCATGAGATCCTCCTTAGTGTTTAGGACACACCGGATTAGGTTCGAACTTTAGCGCACCTCATTGTGAACCCCAAACGACTGAGAAAGAGCGTGCTGATTCACTCGTCCTTCTCCATCCACCGCGTGCCTTCGTATTCCATGTACTTCGCCGTTTTCAGAGCGACATCGCGACCGTAGTACTTCTCCACAATGTGCAGGGCAAGGTCGATCCCCGAGGTTAGACCACCCGCAGTATAGACAGTGTCATCGCTCTGCACGTAGCGCTGGCTCCTCACCAGCTTCGCTTTCGGGTATCTCTTCTGAAATTGATCGTAGAACTCATGATGGGTGGTTGCTTGTTTTCCATCGAGTAGTCCCGCCTTGCCCAGTTGGAAGGCGCCGGTGCAGACAGACATCACCACATCACTTGTCATTACCCTCTGGCGCAGCCAATCTGCCAGCTTCGGGTCTCCCGCTTGTGCCGGTATCACCACGATCCGAGCGGGCGGGGCATTGTCAAACGTGTAATCGGGAATCACGGTCATACTTCCAGAAGTATGGATCGGATTCTTCGAACCACTGACAGTAAATAGCTCGAATGGATTCGGTCCTTGTTCGCCCCCGACGTCCTGAAAAACCTCCCATGGCCCAGCGAAGTCGATCATGGTGGAGCCTTCGGTCAATACAAAAGCCACTGGAATCTTCTTCCCATCCGCTGGTGGCGTGAGATCGTGCGATGCAGCCCCGTTGGAGATTGGCGATGCACTCAGGGAACTCTTTGCTCCGATGAAGACGAGGACCAGAATCAGCCCCAGAACTGGGGCGACCACGATCGTTGATGCGCTCTGTGCCATCAGGAGACGTTTCATTCTTTTTGTCATGTGGTCCGCCTTTGCAACTTCGACTTGCTCATAGGAGCAGAGTAGGTACAAAATGAAAAGTCTCAAAGGACATTGATCCGGCACTTTAAGACATCCTTTGAATATCATCATGACCCGATCTCCGGGGCAGTCACGTCGGAGAATCACACTACAGGCTATTCTGGACCGGCACAGCGCTATGACACCCAAGAACATCGCTATCGTCGGATACGACAACATCACATCGCTCGACCTGTCCGGTCCGCTGGAAGCGTTCAACAGTGCCTTCATCGAGGATGCGAAGGGAGAGCGTCAGGCTTGCTACAAGGTCACCATCGCGGCCCTGGGCGCAAAGACGTTCTATTCCGAGTCGGGATTGTGCATGGCGGCGACGTGTCGCCTGAACTCGCTGCATCATTTGGACACTCTGCTCATCCCTGGCGGCAGCGGCATGCGGAAATCGGCCACCAGCCAGAAACTAGCGAATTGGATCAGCCGGCATGAGTGCCGTATCCGACGTATAGCGTCAGTCTGCACCGGCGTTTATGGAATGGCGCCCACGGGGCTGCTGAACGGGCGGAAGGTTACGACGCACTGGAGATACGCGGCTGACCTGGCTGAGCGCTATCCCGAGTTAAAGTCGAAGACAACGCGCTGTACGTTCGCGACGGGAAGTTCTACACCTCGGCGGGGGTCACGGCGGGAATCGATCTCTCGCTGGCGCTCATCGAGGATGATTTCGGTGCACAAGTGGCGCTCTCGGTAGCACGTGAACTGGTGATGTATGTGAAACGTCCGGGAGGGCAGGAGCAGTATTCCGAGCCCTTGAGATTTCAGGTCGAGTCTACCAGCCGTTTTGCTGATCTCGCTGCCTGGATGGTGGGACACCTCGATCGGGATCTTTCTGTCGAAGCGCTGGCAGAGAAGATCAATCTCTGCCCTCGTCAGTTTACTCGCCGGTTCAAGGACGAATTCAAAACCACACCGGCCGCGTTCGTACAAAGGCTACGGCTCGATGAGGCGCGAAAGAGGCTCGCCGCGGCCGACTACACGGTTGAAAACATCGCCGACTCCGTGGGCTTTCGCGATCCGGACAGTTTCCGGCGCGCGTTTGTGCAGCAGTTCGGCGTCGCTCCAACGGAGTACCGCAACCGCTTCATCTCGGGCAGGCGACCGCGGGCGCACGCATCATTCGCCCTCGGAAGTCCTGTGCGAGCGAGCCGGAAGTAATCTGCATGCTCTCTGGGTCCTTGGATATTGATAAACGCGCAAGCATCCAGGATTTTGTTTCCAGGCTAGCCGACTTCTCGGCACCAATCCGGCTGACTTCCTCGAAGCCCGTTTCGGGGCCTACCGGACGCACAACCTCTGAGGGTGTGCGCCCTAATGAGATTACTTCAGCTTTTGCGAGCATCCATGAACCGGATGAGGTTCCTGGTCCCGGCTACGGCTAAGGACCAGACGTCGGCGTAAGGGATCGGTCGCAGAAATATCCTGCGGCAACATCGTTCTTTATCCGGGGATCGCGATCGGTTCCCAGATATTCGTCGAGAAAGTCCAGCAGGACTTGAACTTTCGGCGTCAGCCGCGATGGGCTCGAGAACAGCGCACAAAGGGTAATCGGCTCGGGAACCCACTGCGGCAGAATCTGCGCCAAGTCTTTTCGAACGTCCGGATTCTTCGCCATCCACAACGGAAGAACGACGATACCAAAATCGCTCAGGGCAAGTTTCAGAGCAACCGTCGGATCGCTTGTAACCACTCGAAAAAGGATATCGGGCGTTGCCACCTTCTTGCCCTTGCTCAACTTCCAAGGGCCGGAGCCAACGCATTTGTGAAGCCTGAGGTCCTCCGGGGTCGATGGATTTCCGGCAACTTTGAGATAGTTTGGACTGGCGAAAAGGCCTCGAACCGTCCCAGGATAAGGCCGCACGCGCCTCAGGGAGTCCTTCGGCGCCCGCAGTTTAAAGAAGATGTCTACGTCATCGCGCGGCTCCTGATCCCAACTCGCCGCATAAGGTTCGATCTCAACGCGTAACTCGGGATAGCGTTCCAGAAATTCCTTCAGTAAGGGCGCGAGTGTGTCGCGCGCCATGGTTACCGGACAACCCACTTTCAACAGCCCGCTGGGGCTGGTGCGTCGGCCTTCCAGAACGTCACGTCCGTGCTGCAGGGTCTGCAATGCACGTCTGGACGATTGCAGATATTCCTTCCCCGCGTCGGTCAGTACGAGGCCTCTGGGACCTCGCTGCACCAGCAAAACTCCGAGGTATTTTTCCAATCGAGTCAAGGCGCGGCTCAGGGTAGAAGCCGGACAGTGCAACTCCTTTGCGGCAGCGGTAAGCGTGCCCGCCTGCGCGACCGAGACGAACATACGTACATCGTTGAGGTCCAATGCACTCATGCAAAGCCGCCGCGCAAGCGTCTATTCGTTGAGTCTATCAAGTATTGCACTGGCGCAATTCTACCTTGCGCATGTCGATCTATCACAGTTGGCCAGGAAACATCTATTCATGAACCTCTGCTGGGCGGGAGACGAAACCGCTGGGGCGGCGCAAGGACATGGAGGGACAATGAAGATTCTGGTAATTGGCGGAACGGGCAAGGTTGGTGGAGAAGTCGTGAAGGAACTGCAGAAGCGCAGGGCAGACATTCGCCTGTTTGTAAGAAAGGACGGCACTCCGACACCGCCGGGCGTTGAGGTCGCAGTCGGTGATTTGCTTGACCCGGTCTCCGTAGAGAAGGCGATGCACGGCGTTGGCAAACTCTACCTGTTGAACGCCGTCTCGCCCGATGAACTGACGCAAGCCCTTATCGCTTACGATCTGGCCAAAAAGCTGAAGCTGAAACATATCGTCTATCACTCGGTTTTCCGCGTGGAACACTTCAAGGATGTTCCACACTTCGCCTCAAAGCTCGCGATTGAAAACGCCTTACGGGAGTTCGACGTCCCTTTCACGATTATTCGCCCAAACTACTTCATACAGAACGATGCGACGTTGAAAGACGCCCTGATGGCTGGAGTCTACCCAATGCCTCTCGGCAACGTAGGCATCTCCGTAGTCGACATCCGAGACATTGCGGAAACAACGGCCATCGTTCTGACTTCGGAAGAACACAACGGCAAGACGTATAACCTTAACGGTCCGGAAGCTCTAAGTGGTCCGAAAGCGTCATCGATCTGGAGCCAATTGCTCGGCAAAGACATTCGTTACGCAGGGCACGACATGGATGCGTTCGAGGAGCAGATGAGAAAGCGGGCCCCGTCGTGGTCGGCATTCGACATCCGCATGATGTTTCAAGGGTATCTCGAACGTGGTTTCGTCGCGGATACGGGAGATGTCGAGAAGTTGACGAAGCTCCTCGGCCACGTGCCTCGCAGCTACGAGGACTTCGCAACGGAAACGGCCGCACTGTGGAAATCGTAATCGGCATCAAACACCCCAAAAACTGGACCTTCAGGAGAACGAAATGTCATCTACTGTGTCACCCATCCCCGCGGACGATCCAAAACGCAGCCTGACCGTCGCTCACACTGACAACCTCCCCCACATTGGACTGGTTGGAGATACCTACACCATCACCGTGACCGGCGAGCAGACTGCCGGACGCTTCTGCGTCATCGACATGCACATCCCGCCAGGCGGTGGTCCGCCCCCGCACCGGCATGACTTCGAGGAGACCTTCATCCTCTTGGAAGGACAGATGGAAGCCACGTTCCGGGGCAAGAAGTCGGTCGTCCGTGTCGGCGAAACCCTGAACATCCCTGCCAACGCTCCTCATCAGTTTCGCAACGCTTCTGGTGAGGCCGTACGAATGCTCTGCATTTGCTCTCCTGCCGGGCAGGAAAAATTCTTTTTGGAGGTTGGAGTTCCGGTCGCCACTCGCACCACAGCTCCGCCCAAGCTCTCTGAAAAGGAACAAACGGCATTCATCGAGAAAGTGAAAGCGCTCGCCCCCAAGTACCGCACCGAGCTGCTAAGAGAAGCATAGAGGCCGCAAGGGGGCGTCCCATTGCGAGGGCTGGGCCAAAACCGTCAAGAAAAGACTGTCAAGAAAAGGGAGCCGGCGATGATCACGAAACACCTTCTCGATCCGCAAGATGCCGTCACGATGGCCAAGCTCCGCCCGATGCTTGCGTCCACAAAAGGGAGCGTGACCGGACCTTCGGCGCGCGCGCCGTTCGATGAATTGATGGAGCAGACACCACCGGCAGACGGCGTAGCTTACGAGAGAGCGGAAGTTGGCGGGGTGCGCGGATGGTGGTGCCGGCTGAACAGCGCACCCACCGATGCTGCAATCCTTTACTTTCACGGAGGCGCATATGTAGTCGGTTCGGCGCGCGCCTATCAGCATTTTGTGGGGCAAGTTGCGGCGCGGGCAACGGTGTCGGCCTTCGTCCCCGAGTATGGCTTAGCCCCCGAGCACCCATTTCCTGCGGCAGTTAACGATGCTAGGGCTTGTTTTGAGGGACTATTTGAGCAGGGCTTTCGAAAAATTGCGTTGGTGGGTGATTCCGCCGGAGGGGGTCTCACGCTTTCACTTCTCTCCTTACTAGTTGCCCAAGCACGGGACGTATCCGGGCTGCGTCCTGCGGCCGCAGCCGTGATGTCGCCTTGGGCGGACTTGGCACTGTCGGGCGAAAGCATGGAAACGCGGTCAGAGGCAGACCCCCTCATGACCAGGGACTCACTGGCAACCACGGCGCGGCTCTATCTCGGTACGCACGATCCGCACGACCCCTTGGCATCGCCTGTGTATGCCGACTTAGCTGGGCTTCCGCCGGTCCGGATTCACGTGGGGGAAGACGAAGTTCTCCTCGACGATTCAATTCGCTACGGTGAGTCCCTTGAGGCTGCGGGAGGGACTGTAGAGGTCCATACGTGGGCGGGCATGGTTCATGTCTTCCCCTCCAACCTCATTCTGCGGGCTGCTCAACAACCGCTTGACGACTGTCTGCGCGGACGCAGCGAATCCCCGCCCGAACCACGCTAGCACCATTGCCGGCTATCAAGGGTCTCAACGGACCCGTCAGTTGGACTTGATACAGTTGGGAATATGGTGGGTTGGCGTCCACCAGCAGACCGTTGAAATTCTTGTCCAGGGCGCTGAATGTAACGCTGTTCGTGGAATTAATCGTCGGGTCCGTTAATACCGCTGCGAATTTGTCGTGGGTAGATCCCGTGGCCTCGGCAACGAGAGTGAAGGAATTTGAGCTGTTCCCGTCCCATACTCGCAAATAGGTGCTGGGTGGGGCGCCCGAAAATCTGTCCTGGGCAACAATCTGATTGCTATCGTTGATTTGCACTGCATCGTCAAAGGTTCGTTCCGAGTCCAGAAAATCAGGGGCGACTGCTGTCAAAGCAGTGGAACCCGGATTTCCAAAGAACAACGTGTCCCCAAAAGGAACTCCTGAGACGTCAACTTGCCCAACGAATGCAACCGTTCCGTTCTCGTTGATCGAGGGAGAAATTCCAAACCCCGTAAATGTGGCGTTCTCATTGCCCACTTGAACGCTTTCTCCGCTGTATGCAACCAGCTCATATTGGTAGAAGTTGCCAATCCAACAAGCCGGAGGATCACACGTCTGAGGATGGATTAGAGGAGGAATGTCGCTACTTTGGCCAGCGGCGAGGAAGGGAAACATCGCGAGAGCCACACAAAAGGCAAGCACTTTCATGGATTCTCTCCACGGGATCAGTTACTCTTCGCGGTAACTATTGCAGGAGGACTTCTAAGAACGCCGCCATTATATCTCTATCGTTTCTCGATTGCCAACCTATGAGCTCGATCGCGTCGAGATCTGTGCTTTTATCGAAGTATCCGGCGGGTAGCCTCAAGAGGTATCTAACCGTCGTTGCCTCTGAAGATGACGCGTGAACTATGCGTTCTGTGCTTCCATCGTTGCTGAATTTGTCAGCCTCGCTACCATCCACTGCGTCGTAGCGAAGTCCTTCGCCAACTTCCTGACTCTTGCTCCCCCAGCCCTCAACTTTTTCATCCGATCAATATCTGTTGGCTCGAATCTCCGCAGGGCCGGTCTCCCAACATGTTTTCCAGTTCTACGTGCCTGAGCCATTCCTGCCTTCACCCTCTCCCGCAATAGCTCCCTTTCAAACTCAGCCACGGCTCCCAAGATTTGAAATGTCAACCTTCCTGCTGGCAACGTCGTGTCTATATTCTGTCTCAACGAAACCAAAGTCCACGCCCAGAGACCGACACTCCTCACCGATGGTCAACAACTGTTTCAGAGACCTCGCAAGCCGATCCAGTTTCCGAAACTACCATCACGTCGAATTTCCTTCTCCTCATGTCACTCAACATCTGGTTCAGCGCCAATCTATCATTCTTCGCCCCACTCTGCGCCTTGTCCTGATACACGACACAGTTCCAGCCACGACTCTCGGCATACTGCCGCAACTCAGCTTCCTGCAAAGCAGTATCCTGCTCCGAGGTCGATACCCGAACGTAGATTGCGGCTCTCTTTTCCTTCATGGTCATTCATCCTTTACGCTTCCGTTTGACCCAACGCGCCTTCGCAGCATTTCGAGCGATTTGCTTCCGTCGTTTGGCCGAGACTGTTTTCATTCTCACTTTCGCCGACTTTCGCCCCATCGCGGCAAAATAGTCCGACAACTTTCTGTCGATCATTACCAGATTGTATACCAAGCCGCTGAGCATTCCTGGCAGCAGCCAAGCGCCCATTTAAGACGTTAACGCCAGAACGTCGCGAAGGACAAACAATGAATTCTGGTCTCGGGCCTTGTCCTAAAATCAACGTGGTCGGGGTCTGGCGTGACCGTGGTGAAGACTTTGGGGCCGGATTAGGGGTTTTCCCCAACCTCCACACGATACCCTGTTTCTAGCCTTGTTGCCCAGAACGGTACGTGTTCAAAATTTAACACTGTGGGAAATGGTCGAAGGTTTAAACTGGCACCGTTCGTGACGAGAGGCGGTGCTGTATGACTCCGACCGAACCGAGGGCGGCACTCCGAGTTCTTCTGGTGGATGACGACGGTGCCGTTCGCGCCATGATGAATGAAGGACTTCAACGCAAGGGATTTGAAGTCTTCACTGCCTCCAGCGTGACCGAAGCTCTGGCATACATTACTACCCAGAGCTTTGACGTACTCATTACCGACCTGCACATGCCCGATCCGGGGGACGGTTTTACGGTGGTCTCGGCGATGCGCCACTCCCAGCCCAACGCACTGACCATGCTGGTCAGCGGTTACCCCGACGTGCAAGGCGCCATGGCCGCCATCCTTCTAGAAGCGGACGAGGTTGTGGTGAAACCATTCGAAATTGGGCGCTTTACCGAACTCGTCCGAGAAAGAACCCTCAATCGCAAACCTACGAAACGGTGGGGCAAAGAGAGAGTGGCCGTGATACTGCAACGGTGTTCCAGCAGTATCGTCGAAAACTGGTTGGCGCGGACGAAGCAGAGCGGTGATCTAAACTGCCTTCCGCTGAACGATGAGGAGCGCACCGGACATCTCCCTAAGTTGGTTGAAGACCTGTCTCTCCGCCTGACCCAGTCCAGCGCAACCACGAAGGACAGTGATGCCATCTTCTCCGCTGCCGCCGTAGCCCATGGCAAGCTGCGATATCTGCAAGGCTACACTCCCGCAATGCTGGTGCATGAATCACGAATACTCCAAGTGACCATTTTCGGGACGTTACAGAGCAATCTGAATTTTCTGGATTTCAGCCTGCTGTTACCCGATGTCATGACTATCGCGGACGAGGTGGATGCACAGTTGACGCAGTCGATGGACAGCTACACGAAACTCATGCGGAAATCGATGGCAGCGTAGTCTTCACTCTTGCACGTGTGCTCGGCAAATCGGACGAGAAGTGTTTCTTGCGCCTCGGCAACCGTCTTCATTGCGTCCATGGGGAACCTTGAACTAGCGATTGCAAATGGTGCGGGTACCGACTGCCGGGGACTGTTCCGAGCCGTTTGACCACCCGAACATTCCGCTTTTTGCATGTCTAACGCCGTGGGAGCTAAGTTTTCTTCCACTCGGTCATGGACCGTAACTCATCCATGATTTCCTTGACCCTCTGCTCGCGTCTCGCGTGCTCGTTCATTGCGTTGTAGTCTGCTCTTGGTGTTTGCAGGTACGCCAGATTTAGCTTCTGGATTTCAGATTTCGTGCCTTAGCGCCTCAGCCCGTTCCTTGATAGCCGCATTCATGAAGCTAAGATTATATCTTCGTCCCGAATCCAACCTCGATGTGGGGAAGGTCGAGCGCAATGTATTCGTCCTCGAAATCTGCGAGTGCCCGCTTCGGACTTCCGAACCGGAATTGCGCTTTCCCTACCCTCCAACGGAGACTCCGTTTAGACCCAAGCTTGACGTATAGGAAAAACAAAAATCCATTTCGTAGGACCGAATGGGCTACGTCTGCGCTGGCGTCGTGGTCTAACTGACAGCCGGAATGACCGTCAGAACTGACAGGAAAGTGCGGGTATTTGAGGAGAACTGAATTAGCTCAAATCCGGAGCGAGCATTGCAGTGATCTGAACACCTGTTCTGGGCCTTCTGTCTGACGAAATCGCTGGTATTAGAGCCCGGCGGCACGTTCGGTAGTGGCTAGTGATCTAGACACGAGGTTTTAGTCGACCAACCCAGCGCATCCGTTGGCCGCGGCGATCAATGAGGGGGTCTACTCCAAAGTCCCTTCGCAGTGAAAATGCCCAACCCAGTCGTCGTGGACGACATCGTTTCTGTTGTCCCAACAGCGCAAATACAGCGGCCGAGGTCTGGGCTTTTGAGCGAGGCGCCAGCAGCCCGAAGTAGCGAATTCCATGTCGGTAACGGTCGGGAACGTGTTCCGACAAAGTGGCGACGAATTCCTCCGGTGTGCATGAGATGTGCACCCGCCGCTTCTGAATCTTATCTTTGGTCCAGAACTGGACTTCTCGATCCGTGATCTTTGTGAAACGATATTGAGCAATTGGTGGCCGCCGAACGTACCGGCCTGCGTAGCGCAAGAAGTGTTCCTTCGACGCGAAGTGGTCAATATCGATGCTCCACCAACGTTCATATTGCTGCTTCAAACGGGGTCTTAGCTTCCGAGGGCTCAGATCCGATGTCAGTACCTTCGCTTCCAGTGCCGCTCTGAGGTAAGTGATCACCGCGAAGCGCCACATACGCATCAGCTTGCCCTTATCCTCATGCTCGTCGAAGACCAGGCTGTGAACCCAGCGACCTTCCGATTCCTGCAGACCGCCGGCAGACACTAGAATATGTAGGTGAGAATTGAAATTCAGACGTGCTCCGAAGGAATGGGGTATCACGATAATCGGCACGCGAACGCCATACTTAAGCTTCGCCCATTGTTGGATCACAGCAGCTCCCAGCGTGGGCACATCATGGAGAAGATGGCGGTTCTGCTGAAAGATTGGCCAAAGGACATCCGGCATTGTAAGAACGATACCTACGTAAGGAACATCGGGAAGGGCGCACCACTGCTCCCGTTGCCATTGAATAGTAGCTCGATGCCCACAACTCGGACAGGGTCTCACCTTGCAGGTGTGGGGAACGAGTTTCTCCTCAGTTTCCGAGGCAAAGATTTCTGCCCCCAAGGCTAGAGTCCCGCATTTGGTCACCTTATCGAAGTTCTGGCGGACGGCAGGCCTGGTCGCGGGGCGATCCCAGGAGCTTCGCGTGGAAATCAAGATTTGTTTTATAGGGTGTTTGTAGCGCATGGCAGTGCTAATTCCTCCTGTGCTTCGAGAGTTCGGAGTAATTCTTCAGTCACAAAAATGGCCATTCCAGGAATATTTATGGAGATCACTCTGACTGAACCGAGTGTGCCCATCTGCAGCGCAGACACGAGCTTGATCAAATCCTGTAACTCGGTTACGACCGGTGAGCTCTTCGGTAGGTAAGGTGACAGCAGATGCCTTATGGTCCGAGCTATGCCTTTTTTACTTTGATTCAGCCACAGCCTTTCCATCTGCTCTTCTGGCGATAGCTTTCTCCACAACCAGGCTCGATGGATGGAGAGTTCTTTCTCCCGTAACGCTTTGATTATGTCTGAATGCGCGGTCACCATCAGTTGCTTGACCTTAGTTACGTTTCCAACGGACACTCCTGCAATGCGGGCAATTTCTTTTCGGACGTCCAGCCTTTCAGCTTCCGTCAAAATTGACGAACCTTTGTTCTGGCCGCCAGCCTGCTGCTTCGCTCGCCCTTTCGATTTGAGAAAGGGTTCGAGTTCCAGGGCTAGGCATATATGCGGATGAAGTCATTCAGGCTGCTCGATCGGCGTTGCCTTTGGAGTATGTTTTGAAGGGCTTCCGCCTCGGACATCTGGTATTCGATACATGCGAGCGTCGAGCGCCCCTGGAGACGAGCCAGCGTCCAGCGAGCAAATCCATCAAGAATTATGTGGTCTTGTGTGATTACGAGCGGCTCGCGAAATGCTAGATCACCCAGCTCGGCGACTGCCGACAATTGGCGGGCGTGAACTGCCAGATTGTGCCGAATATAACTTGGATGAGGATGAAGTTCATCCGGATGACAGGTTACGAGTCGGCCGCGATTGTCGTTCAGTTGTCGTTCAGTTCCACTAAGTTCCGACGAGAGAGTCAGCACTGTCATGTTGGCCTCCTGGATTGGAGGTGATCATGGATGCAGCGTGGGGCCGTGCTCAATGCACTGCTCAGAGAGCACGAGCGGAAAACGTCAAATCACGCAGTTTTTATGCGTGTTTGGGAGGAAAAAAATTTTACTCGCGGCGTGCGAGTTGCGCGAGTAGCAGCGAGGGTTTGGTCGACCGGAATACACGGCAAGGGTTGTCAGGAACGTGCCCCAGATCGGTGAGCCCGATTCCCGTTCTTGCGGCGTTCTCATCATGGCCAACTAACAGAAATAACTCCGGTTTATCCCGAAAAGGACTATTCTTCCTCTTCTTGATCGGTTGCTGAGCGCAGTTCCTCAGCAGCGGTGCAAGGACCGCAGTACGAGCCTTCTATCATTCGTGGAGTCTGTCATGGGGCACACCCGGCTAGGCGAAGTTCCGAAAACGCACAAGTGGAACGAATTAGTCGAGCAGATCTCTGGATCAATCCTGACTGGCAATGTCGCGACCGCTGACGTCCGTGTGGGGACGATTGCGGCACAAACACTCGATGCGACTCAGACGAGCCTGAAGAAGGCGGCCACCGATCCCGGTGTGCGCTATACGTTCTACCTGATCACTCAGGTGGCTCTCGCGGCCCGTGCTACTGACTGGGAGAGGGCGCTCGGTGTGCACGGCATCCGCCTGTCGGGAGACAGTTCTGTTTTCGACTTCACAGTCGAGATGCAGGGCGCCATCGATCGCTATGTCCGTAAGAGTAGGTCGGGCGCAACCGACCTGAGCGAAATCGCACAGCAATCGGCTGGTGAAGCAATCGCGAGCCTGGCGGGCTCGCGGACCGTGAGCATGTTCGGCGGCAGCAGCGACGATGTGCGAAATGCCATTCGCTCCTTTTCGACCAAGAAAGGATTTGGTTATCTGGGGCAACGCTTCTTCGGCCGATTCGTGGCGCGTTTCCTGAATTTCTACCTAAGTCGCGTGACGGCGGCTAGTCTTGGAAGCCCGCGGCTACGAGATCTGGGTGACGTTGCTCAATTTAATGACGCCCTGCGCGTCCACTGCGACCAGAGTGCGCGTATCGTGCGGGATTTCTGCGGTGAGTGGTTCTCAAAGACGGTGTATCGGGAGGGAATTGATCTTAAGAACACGTCCAGATTTCTAGCCGTTGCCTTCAGGAAGATACGCAGCGAACTTGGCCGCCAGGGGACCGAGATATGATCTCGCCCCGCTTGTTCGTATGTAGCGGCGCAAAGGTCGGCCAAGAGAGCACGATCGCGAAAGGAAGGCAGCGGGTCAATCTGGACTCCATCGGCAGCAAGTCGAATGTCAACATTCGGGTCGAAAATGTAACGAGGGCTCTGCATCAGCACCCTCATCCTCGCCTAGTCGATTTTCTCGAGATCGCCTCTTACGTCTTCACCGCCGATTGCTCTACGGACCGTGGCGAGGAGTGGACGGATGACGATAGCAGGGAGGCGTGGGGTCGCGACTTCGCCTTCGTTATTCCGGTGCGAGAGCCCGCCTTTTGGAGTTCGCCCGCCATTACTTCTCTCCTCACGGAAGTGTTGAGTTTTCTGTCCAACGACAAGTATTCCTTCACCTTCGTGCCTCTGAAGCAGGACCGCGCAGAGCAGCACTATTTCGAGTTTACGGAGCACAAAGGCTGGCCGTTCCATGCGCCGGAACGCGTGGTTATGTTCTCTAGAGGACTGGATTCTCTCGCTGGCGCGGTAGAAACCGCAAGCACGGGGGCCCACGTGGTTCTGGTGAGTCATCGGTCGGTCTCTACCTTGTCTTCGCGCCAGAAAAAGCTCTTTGATGAATTAGAGAAGCAATTTCCAGATCAATTAGTCCACGTGCCCATCTGGATCAATAAAGATGAAAAATTTGGGCGTGAACCTACTCAACGCACGCGCTCGTTCCTGTTTGCCGCTCTTGGCGCGGTTGTGGCCGAACCACTAGGTGCAGGTGGAGTTCGCTTCTACGAGAATGGCATTGTGAGCTTGAACCTGCCCGTTTCTGAGGAAGTGCTCCGGGCACGCGCGTCCCGTACAACTCATCCCGTATCCCTACACTTTCTGGAATCCCTGTGCTCTGCCATTACGGGTCGCGATTTCGCAGTTGACAACCCCTACTTGTTCAAGACGAAAACCGATGTTGTCGAGGTTCTCGCCTCACACAAAGCCCCACATCTGATTGGCCATACCTGCTCATGTGCTCACTTGATGTTCAAGTCGAACACTCAAAAGCATTGCGGCACATGTAGCCAATGTATTGATCGAAGATTTGCAATCACGGCCGCCGGCCTTCAGGAATACGATTCCGAAACCGACTACGTCTCTGATGTCTTTGCAGGTCCCCGCAAAGATGGTTATGAGAAGAAAATGGCGGTTGACTACGCCCTGCATGGAATTGAGCTACAGCGGCGCTCAGAGTCAGAATTGGCAATTCTGTTTAACGCCGAACTCGGCCGGGCCGTTCGGTATGAAGCAAAACGCAGTGATGCCGCCGAGCGCCTTATTTCTATGCACAAACGGCACGGAAAGGCAGTCACCGACGTTCTGAAAGAGAAGATCGCTGAACGGTCGGCGGACCTGGCGGTGGGTACGATCGAGGCGACCTCCTTGCTGGCCCTGGTGCTCGGAAAGAACCTCGGGCCCGGTCCGCTAGCAACGGGCACAACGGTAGAGGCGATCACCGGATCGGTGGGCGGGTCGAGCGGAGGTACTCCCACTCAAGCCGACAGATCGATAGCCGCAGCCGGAGATAAAATTCTTGAGTACGTGATGGGCAAATTCGGCACTCAAGGACCTGCTCGATCCATCAAGCGAAGGAAGCTCGTAAAGCGCGACACTGTTATGTTCGCAGCGATCAAGATCGGGTTTAAGGGCCCCCAATACTGCTCATTTCTTCACGATCGCCGAATAAGGCCGAAGTGGCCGGACGGAGCACCGGTCAGTTACCCGCAGGCGTACAAGATGGGACCCCCTTGGCCGAAAAAAATTCAGGACGAAAAAACACGGGCTAGAGCGCGTATGAAACTCTACGCTGACAACGTGTTCGCCGAGGCTCTCGTCCTTCATCTACCCGCTGAATTTGACAAAATAAACAAGCTGATCAACTCGCGCACCTCGCAAGGCGCGAGTAAAAATCCCACATCTGGCGAGCCGCATAAACACTAGGTGGTTTGCTTATTTCCACTCGTAGAATCTGGACTGCGCGTTGCGTGGAGAATACCTTCGCGCCAATAATCGCCCAGATTTGACGTGATCGATGGTTAGTCTGCGATTACGGCGATGATAGAGGAGCTAACATAATGAATGAGCTACAGAACGCGCTTACTGAACGTGAGGCTGCGAGGTATGTGGGGGTTAGCCCAGCCGTGTTTCGGTTGTGGCGGGCAGATGGCACAGGGCCCACGTACTTCCGGGCAGGATCGAAGCTGATTCGCTATCGTCGCTGCGATCTTGACGGATGGATTGAAGCACGACTGAGCAAGCACGGCGGGTCGGAAAGTGAGACTTTACAAACCTAGCACGTTGGGTTAATATGTTGTTATGAAGTGTCCGATCCATGACGTTCCGCTGGTTTGCTACTGTCCTGTCTGTCGTGGCTCCGCGAAGTCAAAGCGGAAAGCCGCTGCATCGCGTGAGAATGGCAAACTGGGCGGAAGACCCAAGGGCAGCGAGAGCAGCCGGAAAACAAAAACCTTAAACAAGTGAGGTCTGAGGTGATCTACAAACGTGGGAAAAGTTACTGGTACAACTTCCGTTGGACAATCAAGATCGCGGACGGTACGAACGAAAGTTTCCGTATCGTGAAGTCTGCCAAGACGCAAAACAGAGCCGACGCCAAGGACGTCGAGAACGAACATCGGCGGGCGCTGAGGCTCGGAGAAATTCATCCGACCGATCCGTGGCCAAAACTAACAGCGAGCGTCCCGCCCGTATTTCGTGTTTTCGCCAAGGAATTTCTACAATACGCCAAGATGCACACGAAGCCGGGGACACACACGTTCTACAAAGGCAGCCTTGGCAGGCTGCTGACGTTTGCTGCCGTCGCAGACGCTCCGCTGAACGCGATTACAGGCGATCTGGCAGGCCGCTATGCCCGTCATCGTCAAGAGGTCGCGGAAAACTCCGTCGTGACCGTCAACGGGGATCTACGCACGTTGCGGCGTGTTATCCATCTTGCCGTTGAATGGGGCAGGCTGGAGAACGCGCCTGCCATTCACGAACTGCCCCAACCCAAGGGCCGCACCCGAGTGCTGAGCTTTAAGGAAGAAGCGCAGTATTTGACGGGCGCTTCGGATAACCTGCGCGATGCAACGATCCTCGCGGTAGATACCGGGATGCGCCCGAACAGCGAACTGTTCCCGCTGGCATGGGCCGATGTGGACCTGACAGTTCGCCTCGAATGTCCGCATGGCGTCATCCACGTTCGCCAAGGCAAGACGGCGAGCGCACAGCGCAGCCTGCCCCTCACTCCGCGTGCGGCTGAGATTCTACAGCGGCGCAAGAAAGAGGTGGAGGCAATGCCGAAGAAATCCGCGTTTGTGTTTCCGGGTGCTGGCAATTCGGGACATATCGTTTCGCTACAGCACCCCCATGAGGATGCAATCGCGGATGCCAAGCTAGAGCCTTTCGAGTTCTACTGCTGGCGTCACACGTTCGGGACACGGGCCGCACAGTCCGGCATGGACCGTTTCACTCTCGCCCGACTCATGGGACACAGTTCGCCCGCCGTGGCGGCCCGCTACTACGTCCATGTTACAGAGACGCACGTCGCCGCTGGGTTCGGGAAGTTTGTGGAATACCAGACGCGTAACGTTGCGGAAGGGATTGCAGCCGCGTTTCCAGAGGCAAGCGATGCCGTTCAATAGGAGGCTTTTTGGTTTTGTGGTACACAAGACGGTGTACAGAGTGGTCGGAACAGGCCGTAACTAGCTGAGGGTATTAGCTAAGTAGTAAGATTCTCAATCTTCAAACCCGGTTCGATTCCCGGTAGCGCTACCAACTATCATCTAAGCCGCTTGGTTCAGCGGCTTTTCTTTTTTCTCGCAAAAGGTGCTGACGCTTTTTTGGGGCTCTTGACGGCAAAGTGTGGTGAAAAAAGAGATATACAGTCCTTCCCGAAGCTAATTCTCACCTTGAAAGGCAGATTAAGAACTAGGAATTCACTGGCAGCTCACAGTGAACCGGCCCACATAATTGCTGGGCCAGCCCCCGCTTCCCCCGTATGTGTAGAAGAGATAGAACTGTTTGCCCAGGATGCGCGGATCGTCCCCCATACCCACTGGCATCACGTATGTGTTGGGCTGACCACTGAACTGGTAGATGAGCACAGGGGTAGTCCATTGCAGGCCGTCAGGCGATTCTGCATAGGCAAAGAGCACTCCTTCGCCAATGATCATAGAGTAGCGTTTCAGATCGGCGTTGTAAGCGACCTGTACTTCACCGCTGTAGGGCGCATTGGGATTCAAGTCGGTCGAGTAACCGCCGATCCCCGGCTCAAGCCGCCAGTCGCCGGAATAGTATTTCTGGAAGAGCGCCGCGTGCGGTTTCAAGCCGAAGGCCGCCGATAGGACTTCCGCGATCGGCGCGCGGGCGACGGAAACCAGCGTGACCGTGTTTTCCCAATGTGTCGTTCCATTGGCCAGCCAATCTCGGAAATAAATGTAGAAGTATTTGCCATCGGGCGAGGTCACCAGCGGCGGATCGCCGATGTCGTAGCCGTCCAGATCTTTACGGTAGGCCTGATTGACGCGGATGATCTCTCCGAGGTCGGTCCAACTCATACCATTGTCGGTCGATGTGGCCAAAGCCAGGACGGCATAGAAACTGTTCGTGGATACCGTGTTGATTTCAGCGTGGTAAACCATCAGCAGATTGCCCGCACCCGGCATCCTGTCGGGAACTTTGTAGACCGGTCCACCTCCCATGTAGTCATAGCTCGAATAATAAGGATTCACTGCTGGATCGGGATTGGGAAGGATGGTCACGTCAATGGGAGGGCCTGAACCAAGGGGATTATCTAACGTGCCAATCGTCCGCGTGGCCGATCCGTACTTATTGTTGCCATACCAATGTCCCTGCCAGAACTGGCGGGAGTGCAGTCCACCGTCGCTGGCGAAAAACTCGTAGCTGTCATCTGTTTTGATCACGCCGATGGGTGTGTCCGGCCAGGCAAAACCATCGGTTTGGTCGGTGAGAGGAGGCTGAGCCTTCTGCCCCGCTTCGTAGCGTTGTTTGGCAGAAGCGACTGTCTTGCTGGCGATCACTTTGGGGTTACACAACGGCGTAAGAGGGGGCGCCGCGCTTTGGGCCACGATCTGTTTCGGACCGAGCAGCAGGACATTGCACAAGATGAGAAACAGAGCAGCAAGGTGCAGTTTTCCCGGCATGCTGGTTTATCTCCTATAGCAAAAAACACACCGCCTGCAGGCAAGTTGCGGCACAGCAGCGGTTTTACTCGGGAGATTCTTTTCCCACGGCACCGGCGGAGAAGCGGTCGCATCCGGTGCCTTGACAAGCACCGTTGGTGCCCCACGTCGGGTAGTAAAAATATCCAAACTCACCGGAGAAGTAGAGAGACTTATCATTGGGCTCGATCCCGACGGCATGTTTGCGCGGAACATCCTCTACATCGGACAGGTAATAGGATGCGCTGGCGCAGGCGCGGTCTATAGGATTCTTGCATTCTGGGACCGCGGTCATCCAATACAAACCAGCCTTCAGCTTTACAGGCGGATCGATGGTTAACATCAGCGTATATTCCTTTTGGTCGAAGCCGTGTCGGCCGGTGGCGATGAATGTGGCGGGAGCGGCGCCGTTCGCAACGATAGTCCCACCGTTGCCCTGGCTCATGCCCTCTGAGATCGACCACAAGCCTTGCTGGGGATCAATCACGTCGACGTTCGAGAGATTATTGGAGAACAGGGCGGTCACCGTCCATGTCTTTCCGGCAGGCACGACAAAGGGAACGAAAACTCGCGCGCCACTGACGACGGCGGTCGTGAGTTCGTTGGCCAAAGCATTCGCTTCTTTGTTATGAGGGTCGAAGTCGCCGCCATAAAACAGACACGGGTGGCAATAGGCTGGGGGCGTCGGGGGTGTATTCTGCTGAAGCGTCTTGGGATGCGGCAGGCAAGCTGTTCCATAAAATCAAGGCGCTTAGTATCAGTAATGAGAAGAAAGATTTTGACATTTCGTTCCGATTCCTTCCGACGCGATTCTCTCAGCCCGAAATCCCTCACGCTGGTAAGGGGTTTCCATTCTGGCATCGCAGACGCCTACGCGCAAATCGCGGGTCGAAAAGAAAGCCGAGGTGCACCGAGATATCAGAGCTTCGAGCGGTTCGGATGCAGACGAAATTGCGCGGAAAATCAACCGTCGGGACGGTAACCTAGGTAACTTTCTGGGGCAGAAACCCCGTGATACGCTCGTCGGATAAGAAGCAAGAAATCAACAGTTTCCGGGGGGACAAATGCTTCGCCGCTGGTGTCTCTACCTGCAGGTATTCTCGGCTTTAGTGGTTTGGAATGGGGTCGCGTCGGCTGAGTCCAACGCGGTCCAGCCCAGGCAGAAGAATGCATCTGCCAAACTTCCGGTTACGACTTCCTCCACGCAGGCGCGAAGCAGCTACGAAAAGGCGATGCAGGAATTCGAGCAGTACCGCATTACGGAGACGCTGCAGGACTTGCGAGCAGCGACCAAGGCAGACCCTAATTTTGCCCAGGCGTTCATTCTGATTTCCCGCATGAGCCAGGATCCGGCGGAACAAGCGGCCGCGCGCAAGCGAGCCCGGCAGTTGGCGATGAAGGTGAGTCCGAGCGAGCAGTTGCTGATCCGCTGGCTGGCGGACGCGCAGGAGAACAATTGTCTGCCCGCGATTGCAGCCATGAACGATTTGCTGGCGAAGTATCCGCACGACCAGCGCCTGGCCTACCTTGCCGGTGACTGGCTGATGCAACAGCAACGCTACGACCAAGCGGTCACGGTGTTGGAACGTGCGCTGGCGCTGAACCCGAATTATGCCGCCGCACTGAATGATGTGGCCTACGGATACGCGGATACGGGAAACTTCGAAAAGGCTTTCGCGGCGATGGACCGCTATGTCGCGCTCGAACCCGACCAGCCCAACCCGCATGATTCCTACGGCGAGATTCTGCGCATGGCAGGCAAACTTGATGCCGCGCTTGAGCAGTACCGCATGAGCATCCGGATCGATCCGAATTTCGGCTCGGAAGTCGGCGTTGCCGATACCTATGCGCTGATGGGCAAGGAACTAGAGGCTCGCGAGGAGTATGACCGAGCCATCGTTTTCGCTCCGAGCAACGCGGACAAGGTGCAGCGTGAGTTGCAATCGGCTGTGACCTGGATTCGCGAGAACAATCGCAAGCAGGCAGAACGGGCATTGAACGATGTCGCCAGGCACGCTCACTCCGCAGGGCTGGCAAGGCTCGAAGCCGAGGCTCACCGGATTCTGGGCATGTACGAGCCCGATACAAAAACGGCGATCAAACAATTGCAGGCTGCCCAGGATGTGCTGGGGGAAGAGCATGAAATTTCCGCCAGCGACCGCGACGAGGAGTTGGCGCGAATCTTGCGAGTCCGGGCTGCACGATTGGCGGAAGAGCAGGACATGGACTCAGCTTCGAAAGCAGTGACTCAACTCGAAACCATGGCAGGCACGAGCCGCAGCCAGGCCATCCAGCTTTGTTATCACGGCGCAGCCGGAGCCGTTCTCGTCGCACAAGGAAAATTCGCGGAAGCGATTCCTCATTTAGAAGAAGGTGCGGGCGATCCGGAATCCATGCGACTTTTGTGGCGGGCCTATACCAGCACGGGCGCGACTTCCGACGCGCAGGCGATTGCTTCGAAGCTGGCATCGCTGAATCTGCCTACCGTCGAGCAAGCGTTGGTGGTGCCGCAATTCCGGGTGAGCCTGATCAGCCGAGCGGAGCAACCGTAGGGCGACAAACTCCCCGCCATGCCACGCATCCCAATCTTCAGCTTCGGACATGCAGAGCAGGAAGCGGCACTGCCTCGCCTGACCGGCTACACTCCTTCGCTCTCGCTCGAAGGCCTGCAACTCGGCATCGACAACCTGCGGCACGATGTTCATCTCAGCCCCAAGTTTGTGGCCCAGACGCGTTCCCAAATTTCACGCCTGATCGTGCGTCACGGCGATGTCGAAGGATTGCTGGCGGCAGAAGCGCCACAACCGCGGCAGGGCGGACACTTCATTGGATCGAATGCCGGTCCGAAGAGCAATGCCAGTTCCAGCGCCCGGTCCAACGCTTCTGACTTGAAGCCACTTCTAGCGGAAGTGCATTCGGCCGCACTGAATCGCGCCAAGGCGGAAGGAAGTCCGTCGCTGGATGTGCTGGCTCGGGTGGCGATCATCAAGTTTTTGCGCATTGAACTGGGACTGCAGTTTGCCCAGATTCTGGAACGCTGCCGCATGACCCTGAAGAGCTACGAAGGCATCCGGGCGCAGAAGGCGCTGGAATATCGCGAGCGCGTAGCGGCTTTTCAAGTGGCGAAGAAAGTCATTCTGCGCAAGACCGGCCAGGAATTGTTTCGCACCCTGCGCGAGATCGAAAAAGAAACTCTGGCGCGCACGCGGCGGTCATTGTTTGGAAGCAGCCACGACGAGCAATACAAACTGTTCCTCAATCCGCTGATCTTCACCGCGGATGGCTGCGACGCCTATGTCAACGCCGAGCAGTATGTGATGCTGGGCAATTTCGATCGCGATCCCGACCGTTTTCCGAACGTTCGCCGAATTGCTTATGAATTTCTGCAGTCGCTGAACCTGGGGCTCGAAGCCGATCCCGAGCGCGCCATCAATGCCTGGCTGAATGTGCCGGAGAACGCGCAGGAATTAGTCGGCTCCGGAACTCCCGACGACTCCACGCCCGAAGAGCGAGCCCAAAAGGCACGTTTGGCTGCGTGGTTAGGCCTGCTCGATCGCGAGAAGCTCATGGAGTACGTGGTGGCTTCCTATGAAGCGGTGCCACTGCTGGCCGAGTATTCGCCCCGCATCAACGCGCAGCAATTGAAGAATGCGCTGATCACGCGCGAGGAGCGCACTGCGAGTGGAGAAGTTGATTCTGGAGCAGGGCAAAGTTTCGCGCGACAGCCTGCAAGCCGCGGTGCAGCGAGTGGCGAATTGCAAGGGAGCGGAGCGGGGCAAGATTGCGGCCAGGTTCCTGCACGATTTCATGCGCTACCACCGCGACCTGCGGAACCTGGAAACGCTGCGCTCAGCGATGGACAACGTCAATCTCATCGCCAACGACAAAATGCGGCAGCTCTCTTCCATGAATGGCACGCTGTACGAGTTTCTGCTGCCGGAGGAACAAAAGCCGTCGGAAGAGAAAGTGCTGCGTCACGTGATTATCAAGGCCGATGTTCGCGACTCATCGCGCCTCACGCGCTCGCTGCTGGAGCGCGGCATGAATCCGGCTTCCTACTTCAGTTTGAATTTCTACGATCCGGTCAACAAGCTGCTGTCGAAATACGGAGCGAGTAAGGTTTTTCTCGAGGGCGATGCGATCATTCTGGCCATCCTCGAACGCGAGGGAGAGCCCGGTTTGGCGGTTGGCCGCGCCTCGGTGCTGGCGCGCGAAATTATCGAAATCGTGCGCGGCTACAACCAGTTGCTTGAACGAGCCGGACTTCCGGGCATCGAGTTGGGCGTGGGCATTTCCTTCCAGGATTCGGCGCCGATGTACCTGATGGATGGTGAGCAACGCATCATGATTTCGGACGCGCTCAACGAGAGCGACCGGCTTTCCTCGTGCAGCAAGCGGGTGCGGAAATCCATGAAGACGATGGAGACGCCGTTCAACGTGTATGCATTTCAAACGGTGCCTGACGCTGATGTGGAAGACAGTCCCGACGACTTCATTCTGAAATACAACCTGAACGGGATTCGCATCAGTGAGGCAGCATTTCAGAGACTGAAGCAGGAAATTTCTCTTGAGCTTTCTCCGCTCGATTTACCCAAGGCGTGGGAGGGTGAAGAGTTTCATTTGTGGAGCGGGTTGGTCCCAGTCGGGCAACGATATCTTCCGCAAGATTGTCGTCCGCGGAAGCCGTATGCCGCAGATCGATCCGCACAATTTCTCGGTCCAGCTCTGGACCGAGCGCTGGTTCTACGAAATCTGCTCCAACTCGGCAATCGACGCCAAACTCGAAAGCAAAGCGACGGCCGGGAAATAAGGCCAGTTTGGCGCCTCGCCCGCGGGTTGGCACTATCCAAACTCCTAATTAAATCTCTGCCGTGCCTTCGAGGTAGAAAACGCAGGCGCCTTCCAGTTCGACGCGATCACCCGCCAGACGACAGATGATTTCTCCGCCACGCGGCGAAGCCTGGAAGGCGCGGAACTCGGTCTTGCCGAGTCGTTGGGCCCAATACGGCGCGAGCATGCAGTGAGCGGCGCCGGTCACGGGATCTTCCGCGATGCCCTTGGCCGGGGCGAAGTAGCGGCTCACGAAGTCGTAACTTCCGTCGCCGGGCGCGGTCACGATTACACCGGGACGGTCCATACGGGCTAGTGCCGCCATGTCGGGAGCAAGCGTACGCAGCGTCTGCACGCTATCGAGCAGAGCCAGATAGTTAAATGCGTTGCTGAAGACTTCGACCGGAACAACGCCCAACGCTTCTGCCAGCCCTGCCGGAATCGAGACCAGTTCGGAGGGTCGGGCTGGAAAGTTCATGACGTAGCCCACATCCGACCGCTTCACCGTCAACGGCCCGCTTGCGGAGTGGAAGACAACCGTGTTCCGTCCAGGCTCCAGTCGCTCCATGACCACTGCCGCACTGGCCAGCGTGGCGTGTCCGCAAAGTGGCACCTCGAGGTTAGGCGTGAACCAGCGCAAGCGATAGTCGCTGCCTTCGCGGACGAGAAAAGCCGTCTCCGACAAATTGTTCTCGGCGGCGATCGCCCGCAATACTGTGTCAGCCGGAAAGCTGTCCATCGGCATCACGGCCGCGGGATTTCCCGCGAAGCGGTGAGTAGTGAAGGCGTCAATCTGGAATATCGGTATGCGCATGATATGGATTTGATTGCTTCGAATGTTTCTGTAGAGTATGTTCGCCTCGATTTCGATGCAAACTTGCTTCGAAGCGACATGCAGCAGCGCGGCGCGGGCAGCCCGTTCCCTGACTCGGGCGTCCGGGGCTACATCGTTATCGCGAAAAACGCGGGCGAGGGCGCCCGCGCCACACTAACCATTTATTTCTTCAGGGCTGCGCTCTTCGTGTTTGTGGTGCAGGAGGATGGAGTGTCGCTGCACTTGCGGAATGCGGGGACGACCAGCGCTTGTTCTAGCGTCGGGTCGTTGAGGTTGGTTAGAGTGTCGTTGGTGCGCTTGGCTCCCGCGCTGTATCCGATCTTCTGATAAGCGGCGGCTAACAGCCTCAAGGAAAATGGATTGCTGTTGTCTTCTTCCAAGTGCGAAATGGCTTCATCGTATTTGCGCTCGGAGAACAGGACTTCGCCCGCGGCTCCGTGGTATGCAAGCTCGCTCAACTTATCGTTGGAGCTTTCTGCCATATCGTTCAGGCGCGCCAGGGTGGAATTTGCCATTTGCTTGTTGCCCATCTTCAGAGCGACTTCTACGCGTGCCCGCAAGATCTGCGCCATCTCCTGCGTAAGCGCAATCTTCAAAGCGTTCTGGCCTTCCTGGGCAGCGGCTTCAGCCTTGTCTAGGTAGACGAGCGCCTGCTTCGGATTTTGTTCGCACATGGCCATCTGACGGTAGGTATCGGCTTCGGCCTGACTGTTGTGCCTGGTATGCGAGTAATCCGCAATCGCCTGGAAGGCATGCTCCGCGCCATCGTAATCGCCTCACGAACGTATGTGGTAGCTTCCCTCGTATTCCAGAGGATTTGTTGCAGCTCAGGCAAAGTGAATTTCTTGAATCCGATTTCATACTCTTTGCGAGCTTGAACCTGATCGCCCATGAGCGAGTAAGTATCGGCAATGCCAAACTGCGAAGAATAGAATTCGGGATTGATGACGAGCGACGCGCGGTAATGTTCGATGGACTGATTGAAGCGCCCGGCTAGGCGGAGAATCTCTGCGTAAGAATCCTGCGGATTGGAATCGTTGGGCATCAACGCGACATATTTGTCCATCATCGCGAATGCCTTGTCGAACTGCCGCATGCGCGGCATAGTTGTAGCCCATGTTGTTGATCAGGCCGGGAGAATCTGTGATCCCGGAATCGCTCGTAGATGGCACTTGCCCGCTCGAACTGGGACTGATTGAAAAGCCACCACGTGGTCATCCAAACTACCCACTTGTCGTGCGGGTATTGATTGACCACGTCGTTCATTTTGGGGATGGCGGAGATCAGCTTGTGGTCGGCGGCGTCCTGGTACCACTCGATGACCAGTTGCTCGGAGTTGGTAGCGTGACTTCTGGTGGTGAATGCCTTTTCTTGTTCGCCAACCTGCTCGGCGGAGTCGAGGCTGATCTGCGCCAGAAATTCGTGGCCCATGGCGAAGTCGGGATCGACCTGAACGGCTTTGCGCAGAATGTCGATCGCCTGCGCCTGTTCGACTTTGTCGAGGTACAGGTCCAAGGCTTCTTGGACCAGACGGAGCGCCTCCGGAGACTTGGTGGTCAGCGGGAACACGGCGATGGGCGCATTGGCCGACGCGGACGCGGTTTCTTCCGCTATGCCGACAGCGGAGAACAGCAGGCTCGTAGAGATAAGATACTGCCAAGATCGTAATTTCGCAGATCGATAATTTGCGAATCATTGTTAGTTTCCCCCAGCTAGTTTCCCCCGGCTAATTTCCCCTCAAAAAGTAGCCCTGCTCGACCGGCAGCTTGCCGTCGATTTTCACCACGTTCACGTCCTGGGTGAGCGAATACAAATCCACCACGCCGATGGCTCCGGGCGAGGTTGAGACAAAGCGCAGGACGGCGTCGTCGGTGTCGGCGACCATGATTGCCTCGCGATGAGCCAGAACGAAAGCATGCGCCTGCTCGGGCGTCATGTTCAGCAGTTTGCGGAGAACCAGTTGCATGTCCGCAGAAGAAGGATCGCGCATGACGACTGTGATGGCTTTTCCATCCGGCCAATTCTGTTTATGCGCAGTGAAGATTTTCACCAGCTCGGAGGCGCTAAGGTTCGAGGTCGAGTTCGCCTTGTCAGCAACGATCGCGAATTGCTTGGCCTGAACGGCGCAGGGCAGGATCGCGATCCACATCAACAGCACCAGGACTAGTCGCCGGCTTATCACAATGGCGTGATTCTAGCCCGCGTCCAGTTACCGCGATAGGTAACCAACGTAATAAGCTGCAGTTCTTTTGGGATTATGAACTATTTTGGGACGCGGGTTACTGGCCGGCGCGTAGCGGCGAGATCAGTAAGCGGGTAGTCGACTTCTTCTTGGTGTCGGATTTGTCGGGTTGGTAGACCAGGTCGAGCGAACCCTCCGACGTGGGAGAAGCTTCCGCCAGCGTAGCTGCGAGGCTGCGGAACGACCGTCCGACATCTGCGCTTTCGTGGAGCGCGACGGGCGCGCCCTTATCGATGGCGGGCGCGATGGCTTGATGGTTGTTGGGGATTTTCCAGAGTAGCTTGCAGCCGGTGGCGGCTTCGACGTCTTCGTCTCCGAAGCCGGGAATCTTCTTGTACCGGTTCAGCACCAGACGGACCCGGTCGCGTCCTCCGCCTTCTTCGAGGAAAGACCGCAAGCGGCCCGCGCTCCAGAGAGAAACCACATCGGACTGCGCGACTAACAGCACGGCATTGGACAAATCACAAAGCAGCCGCGCCGTTTGATCGGTGCGGTTGGAACAGTCGACTACGACGTACCGAAACTGCGAGACCAGCAGATCGAAAAGGCGAGCCAGTTCGGCTGCGGTCGGTGTCGAATGCTGAGGCTCCTGCGGACCGGCCAGCAGTTGCAGGCCATTCTTGCAGGTGGTCATCAGGCCTTGCAGCAACGAAGTATCCATGCGATGCAGATTCTGCAGCGCGTCGGTAAGGCCGAAGGTCGGGCGGGCGTTGAGATGAAGTGCCGCGTGCCCCAAAAGCGCGAAGTCGACCAGCAGAACTCCGCCGTGCAATTCCTGAAGCGCGACCGCCGTGTTCACAGCGACGGTAGTGGCGCCTGCTCCGCCCTTAGCGTTGGCCACTACGAACACCCGGGCGCGGCCTGAAGAGGTTCGGGCACGCCCACGAGAAGTGGCGAAGCGGGTGAAGGCGTCGATCATGCTTTCGGGAGTCGCGTTGCGCTCCATATACTCGCGAGCCCCGGCGCGCATGGCAGAAACAATGGTGCCGGGATCGGTCATCGGGCCGACGGCGAAGATGACAATCTCGCTGGTATTGGAGTGAATCAATTCGATGGCGTGCATGGCGCGTTCGACATTCTGCGGATCGATATCGACTAAAACGACATCCGCATGCCACATCCTGAATCTGGCGCAGAATCGCGTCGGTCGGACTGGCGGGAAACCCAACGTGCCCAAAGACATTGCGGCCCATCTGGGTGCTCTCCAGCCGTTGCTGGAGCACCGTGAGCCGTTCTTTGTCCTCGGTAAGGAGGGTAACCGCTATGCCATGCATGGCTGGAACCTCAATTATGTACCCGGCAGGGCATGTTATGAAGAGATCAGAAGTCCGCCAAGTGACTATCGTAACGGAAGCTTGCACAGAAGTTTCCCTTCAACGATGCCACGCCAATTTCCCCAAGAGCTTTAAGGACGTACACAGCGGCTGGAAAGACCGCAGAGCGAGGGAGTGTCCCTAAAGACATTCTACGCAAAAGCAGGGCCGATTGCAAAGAAGCCAGAAGCCCAGCACAGAGCGGATAGTCCAATCTACCGCTCTACGAAAGGGAAGTCAGGGCAGCAAGGATCTCGGCGTCGCCCCCCCGTGCTTGTGCGCGACGGTCTCTTCATGATGGTGTTCGTGCAGAGCCGACACCCGAGCGAAATCTGATGATCCACCGTCGGCTTCCGGCAGGAATTCGTATCCCGCCAACTGAACCGCAACCACGGCCCGGTTGCCCACCGCAGACGAGAGTACACGCAGGACTTTTCCAGGGCAGCGCACGCGCATATTTTCCGCCAGAGTTATCTCCGAAGGCATGACCAGCGTGAGCTCTATGGAGTCAGCTTCAGACAGCGGCAAATCGGTGTGCAAGAGTGCTCCGCGAGCGCACAGATTCTGGGTGAAGCCACATCCCTCCCGCTCGCCGCCAGCGAGGCGCACGGACAGCGGTAGGTGAACATCAAAGCGTTGTGCGGCGCGGCGTTCGTGTTGAACCTGGTCATGGCTCATGGATTCTCCGCAAACCCGGACCAGCGGCTTGCCTCTATACTAGACGGGCAGCTTTGGTTGCGGGCGCTCCGACTGTACCGCGTCTCGGGGTATCTGGGAAGTCCCAAATTGGGAAGTTCCTTCCGGATTGAATCGGGATATGGAGTGCCCTCATCCTAAGAACGAGTTGAAAGATTCGGCTTTGAGCAATTCACCAACCCCAGCAAGTTCTGAGCAGGCTCTTAGTCGGTTCCGCGGCACGCGGGATCGGGTTGCCCGCGACCTTGCGCGCGCTGCGCCACCGCAACTTCCAGCTGTTCTTTAGCGGGCAACTCATTTCGCTGATCGGCACCTGGATGCAAAGCATGGCCCAGGCGTGGCTGGTCTATCGCATGACAGGATCGTCGCTGCTGCTCGGCTCAGTGGGATTCGCCAGCCAGTTTCCTGTATTTCTGGTTGCCCCGCTGGGCGGCATCGTGGCCGATCGTCACAATCGCCAGCGAGTGGTCATCGGAACCCAGATCGCATCGATGATTCTGGCCCTGATCCTTGCGCTCTTGACCCTGACCGGAAGAGTGCAGATATGGCACATCTTTCGTGCTGGCCGCGCTGTTGGGCGTGGTGAACGCCTTCGACATTCCCGGCCGCCAGGCTTTTCTCGTCGACATGGTGGGCAAAGAAGACTTGATGAATGCGATTGCCTTGAACTCATCCATGTTCAACGGCGCGCGCATTATCGGGCCGGCGATTGCTGGAATTCTGGTGGCGAAGATTGGAGAGGGCTGGTGTTTCTTCGCCAACGGCGTGAGCTACATCGCGGTAATCGTCGGACTGATGCTGATGCGAGTGCAGCGTCCGGCTCGGCGTGCGCCCGCGGCTTCGCCTTGGGCGCATATCATCGAAGGTTTCCGATTCGTGCAGCGAACCGCGCCGATTCGCGCCATCTTGCTTCTTGTTGGGACTGGTGAGCTTGGTTGCGATGCCTTACACGATTCTCATGCCCATCTTCGCCGATCAAGATTCTGCACGGCGGCGTGCGCGGCTTGGGAATTCTGATGGGTGCGACTGGCGTTGGGGCTCTGCTGGGTGCGCTCACTTTGGCTTCCCGCAGCGGAGTGCAGGGCTTAGGCAAGTGGGTGGCGTTCTCGTGCGCGGGTTTCGGAGTCAGTCTGATTCTGTTTTCGCTGTCCCGGAATTTCTGGCTTTCGGCGGCGTTGTTGCTTCCCGTGGGCTTTGGCATGATGTTGCAGATGTCGTCGTCGAACACGTTGATTCAGGCCATGGTGCCGGATCATCTGCGCGGACGCGTGATGGCGGTGTACTCGATGATGTTCATGGGCATGGCTCCATTCGGCGCGTTCCTGGGCGGAGCGTTGGCGGATCGTCTGGGCGCACCGCTTACTGTTTCGATGGGCGCAGTCGCCTGCGTCGGAGGCGCCGCTTTGTTTGGATTGCAGCTGCCTAAGATCCGGGTCGAAGCGCGCCAGTTAATCATCGCGCAAGGCATGACCGCTGGTGCTCCGCCGGAAGAGATGACGGCGAGAGTCGTGGAAGATTAAAAGACGAAGCCTCATCCACGCGCAGCTTAATGGTTCTTGGATTTTTTGAGTTTCAGGCTGACGGCTAACTTTATTACTGCGCCATCAACGGGATCAATCTCGAACACTGCCTTGCTGGTGTAATGCGGGCTGTCCAGCCGATATTTGAAAACGCTGTACCACTGAACGACGTCGGTGTCATAGGGAGCGCCGTACTTGGCTTGCACGTCCGCAGCAGTGTAGCTGCGCCCGACAAACGAAAGCGTGATGTAAGTTTCCGGCTTCTTCTCGCTTTTGACTGCCGCAATTTCGGAGAACGGAAAAGGCTGGCGCGTCAGTTGGTAGACCACGAACGCCAATTTGTGCCGATGGACCATCCCTTCCTGAACGATCTCGTCAATCCGTTTGCTCACTTCCTTGTCCAGCGTAGAATTGTCGACGGTCAGCGGCGCAGGGATCCTTGTGCGGACTGCACTCGGTTCGAACCTCGTTCGCGACATAAACGCGAAGCACCTTGGAGTTTTCCAGCACCGCCTGAATACCTTGCTCTCCGGGCAAAGCGGCTGCATCGAAAAGATAAGGAACCATTTCGCGCCAGTCGAAGTCGTCGGCGGAGAACGCGGCTGGAGTGGCAGGCCCAAGGGGATGGCCGCCGTCGGCCGCTCTCGACGACGCAGCGGAGCCGCAGAGCAACAACGACAGCGCGAGCAAAAGCGTCGCCGGGATTATTTTTCTGAGCAAGGCGAGATCATAGTGGATGCGTGGAGAAAGAGCTAGGCCAGCGTCTGTCCTGGCATCCGCGATTAGACTGACAGGTCTTGTGGTTGGCCTTAACCACGATTTTCCGCCAACCGACTACCAGTTGACGGCTCAGGCTGCTGCCGGTTTGCCGGTATACATGCTCGAGCTGCACACTTCAGCTTGGTAGCTGTTAGTTTGCGGGTCCCGCAAACAGCAGCAGATTCCCATCAGGGTCCTTGACGATGAAATTCTTGGCTCCCCAAGGCTGTTTTTTCAGCGTCTGGCGAAAGGCAACACCAGCGGACTGAAACTCAAGAAACAGCAGCTTGATCTCGTTCGCCGTAGCGACGGTCATAGATACCGACAACAGTTCCTCCCGATCGCGCACCGTCGACTCGATTACCGGTCGCTCGACGAACCTTAGATTGAGACGCGCCGTGTCGCGACCCATCTGTGCATAGTAAGGAGGTTTGCCGTAACTGAATACGAGCGAAAAGCCTAATTTCTCACGGAAGAATTCGCATGACCTCTTGATATCGGTGACGAACAGTTGCGGCTCTGCACTGACGATCGTTGCTTTCGATGGCGATGATTTGGATGGCGGTGATTTCACCTTGAGCGACGTGGCCGAAAGTCCAGTTTTCAGGGCTTGCCAACTATCGAAGCCTTGCTGTCTTGCGACCATTTCTTGCGCATCGCCGAGCTTAAAGCTCGCCGCAAGAATCTCGGAGTCGGGCATATTCAGGAAACGAGGCAAATGGCCGCGGATTTGTGCGGCCACGGGATAGTGGCGTTCGCGATGCCACCGCAATATGAGCTTGGCTTGCTTTTTAAGGTTTTCCAGATTGGGCATGTGGCCTCCACGATGAGATCGTAGGTGGGCATTGCCCTTTGGCGAGGTGCCGTTGCATCCTACATGCGGAGCCTGCAGTATCTGCGGCCGTGTTAGTAGTTGTCAATTGAGAACGACACTGTGCTGCACGTTCGCGGATTATTGGTGAATCCCGAAGAACAGGAGTGGAATGCTCGCGCGTGCATTAGCGGGGTGGGTCTTTGTCGATTTTGCTGGCTACTTTTATTCCGCTCAGGCCGCTGACGTATTTGGCGATACCGCGGTAGAGGGATTCGGCAATCTTCTGGCGGTAATCGGAGGTCTCCAGGCGGCGCTCGTCGCCCGGATTGCTGACGAAGGAAATCTCCGCCAGGATCGAGGGCATATTCGCGCCGATGAGCACGATGAAAGGAGCCTTTTTCACTCCGCGGTCGCGCTCACCCGGATTCTTCGCGGCCAGGCCGCTGTGCAGAGAGCTCTGCACGTCGGCCGGCGAACTCTTGCGATTCGTCGATCTTTTCTTTTAGCGCGATCTTCTTTACCAAGTCTTGCAGTTCGTGAATCGATTTCTCCGAGACTGCGTTCTCGCGGGCAGCGACTTCGAGCGCGTCCGGCGACGAAGTGAAATTCAAATAGTAAGTTTCGACTCCGCGGGCATCGGGATCGTGGCTGGAGTTGGCGTGGACAGAAACAAAAAGATCGGCGCCTTCTTCATTCGCGATCGCAGTCCGGGTCTCGAGCGGAATGAAAGTGTCGTCTTTGCGCGTGTAAATGACTTCAGCGCCGAGGCGGGTTTGCAGCAGCTTGCCCAGGCGGCGGCTTACATCGAGAACCAGATCTTTTTCTTCCAGGCCGTTGGGGCCGATTGTGCCCGTGTCGTGGCCTCCGTGGCCGGGATCGATCACGATTTTGCCGATCTTCAGCCCAAGCACGCGGGTTAGCGAACGCTCACCATTGGCGGTTGGTTGGGCCTCCCGGATGTCGGGGTCGGCCGTTTGCGTCTTACGCCTTCTTTTAGAAGTGCTGGTCTTGCCATCGGCGGCGCTCGGCGTCGTAGCCAGCTTGGGACTCTCATCGTTAACCACCGCGGAGTTGGGCTTTCCAGTGTCGAGTGCTGCAGGGTCGAGCTTGGCGACGACCGTTTTTTCTTTGTTTGTTGCCGTGTCTTTTATGGTGACATCTTTTGCCGCGAGATCATTAACCGGAAGGGTCTTTGGCGCGGGCTCGTCATCGTCGGCATCGACGATAGTCTTCTTCACGCCGTTGCTGATCACGACAGTATTGCGTCGCGACAGGTTTCGCCGCGGCGGTCATGCTTGGAGATTCCTCAGCGCGGCTAATTGAGTTGGGCGTCACGTCGCTTGCGTCGTCTTCCGATGTATTTGTAACGGAGGCTGCCTGCTTCACGACCGGCATCGCATCCGGCTGCGGATTCTGGATGTCATTGCCGTGGTCGTCCGCGCTATAATGTTACCTTTCGAGCATCTGGGTTCCGAATATCGATAATCAGTCGCGGAGGATTCGTAAGCAGCGAAGCCTGAAATTCGGAGAGCTCATCGAGATCGAGCACGACGCGCGTGCGTCCCGCTGCAAACTGCGCCATGCGGATATCTTTCAGCAGGCCGTCGCTTACATCGAAGGTCTTGGCTAGCTTCGGATCGAGCTGGGTGTTGAGCAGATCGAAGAAAACTCGGTCAGGATTGTCGATTCGCTGCGACTGATACTTGACTCCCTGTTCAAGATCAATCGCCACGCGCGTGTAGTCGGGCGTAGACCAGTGCCGGATTCCAAGCACGCGGGCCGGCTTTCCGTCGGAAGCCCTCGGCGGGAATATTAGTTTCCTTGAGCGACTTATCTTGGCTGGAGTCAATATCCGCGTCGTTGTCATTGCCAGGAGCGGAGCTTGGCTTGGATTCCTTCGCCATCTTGATCGCAGCCTTCGATTTCACGCCAGCCCGCTGCTGCGCCGGTTCGGCCAGCGCCAGGCGCGCCGCTTCAGCGAACTGGTTGCGGGGATAACGATGCAGGAATTCCTCGAACGTAGCATCGGCGCGAGTCTTGTCGCGCAAATCGTCTTTATAAATTTCGCCAATCGCGAAATAGAGCATCGAAGCGGAACTTGCTGCCGGGATATTCCCGGCGGAGGAATTCATATTGCTGGATGGCCGAGCGCAAAGTGTCGGGATCGTTGAAACGGCGTCCCATTTCCTCGGTCATCTGCGCGGCCGCGACCACACTGGGATCGGCCCGGCCCGAACTCGGCGCTTCGAGGTAAACGCGCCGGTAAGCACTAATCACGCGTTCATAGTCATGCCGGGTGCGATCCTCGAGCGGGCGACCCTCCAACGTGTTCTTGCATTTCCTGGGCGGCGGCAAATTGCGAGTCGGCCCAGGTCCTGGACTTATGCACGCGGGCATGCGCCGCCACCGGGAGCAGCAGCGCAAACACAGCCGCACTCCAGCGCAGCGCGCGTTGAATTCGAAGGGTCTTCAATTGAACTGCCCGTAAATGGAACTGCCCGTCAATCGCTTTGCGTTTAGATGCCCTTGCGCTTACTCGGTGTTGCTGATGTGCAGCACGCCTCTGGCGTCGCGCTCCACATGAATAGGATCGTGCATAGGGCTTTCGAGGAAATGAGAGCCAGAATCCGATCCTCCGTAATACAGTTGCGTGATCCGCTTCACGTAATTGCGAGTCTCGGCAAAATGAGGAACTCCGGCGCTGCGAGCTACCGCTCCCTGACCTGCGTTGTACGCGGCCAAGGTCAGCTTCACGTCGCCTCCATAGTTCTCCATAAGCTGCTTAAGATGACGAACCCCGGCGTCCACATTTTGTTGCGGATCAAAGGGATTTGCCACGTTTAACTGCCTTGCGGTCTGCGGCATCAGTTGCATCAGCCCCATCGCGCCCTTGCGGGAAACGGCATTGGGATTGAAGTTCGACTCCACCTTGATCACGGCGCGCACCAGGTTGGGGTCGACATTATGTCGCGAGGCCGCCTGGTCGATGGCGGCGTCGATCTCTTGCGGAGAGAACGACTTTCCGCGAACAAAGTTCGGGAGTGGCGCGCTGTCGCCAGGATGCTCGCCGAGATAATGGTTGACCTCCGCCGCGGCCGAGCGCGCTGCCCGGATGTTGGCGGAAGGAACTGGCTTCCAGCGGTGCTCCGCGGTGCTCCAAAATGCCAGCGAACTGCGCTGGGCTGGAGCTTCGGAGCGCTTGCTCGTGGCCACCGGAAACGATTCGTTGACATAGACTTTGTGGCCGTTGTCATCAGTGCTGGTAATGACGGTGGCAGCACCGGTTTCTGCCTGCACGTATGGCATGGTGAACGAGAGGAAGGTCGCGATTACGGGACTAGCCATCAGGGCGAGTTGCAGGCGTTTTCGCATAGCCGGGTACTAATCAGCACGCAAGACGGTCAAGGGACCATCTGCGTGAAAAAACTCGACGCGGACGAAAGCTCCGCGCCACCTACCCGGAACCTGACGGAGAATCCTAATACCAGAGTGTGTCGATTATAGGTTGATAGGGAGTGGGGGGCAACTTACGAAAGGGATACTGAACCACGTTGGTAATCTATGCAAGTTGTTGAAAATGATAGTGTTGGTGGAAAGTAACGGGCGGTATGGAGGACGGGCGTCCCCGCCCGTCTCCAACAGCCCCCTCAGATCCCGCTCCCTTAAGATCCGCCCTTAAGATCCAAGGGGGATCCGACTCCCAGAGCATTATTCACAGCCCTCCAATTCGACGCCCTGGTCCGCTTTCTACTTTGCTCTCGTCCCTGCAGGGCCCGGAGGCGGAGCCTGCCGTTGCCCCCTGTGCTTCCCCGGTTTGGTAGTGACTGTGTTGATCAGGGTGGATGTTAGTGCAGCGTTGTAAACCTCGGTGTCGCCAGTCCCATAATACCCGTAGCACAATAGCTGAATGGAGTCGCCCGCGTTCACATACACCGAATCGACGATGCTCGCTTGCTGCGTATAGTTCCCTAGATTCGATCCTCCGTACTGGCGGGGAGTGTTGGCGCTTGCAAGCTGGTCATAGCAGTAGGCCGCCCCATCGTAGTAACCGATCACCAACAGCGCCGAGGCCGAAACGAAGTACGTGCCAGTGGTTTGAACCGTATTTTGCGCGACCAAATACCCAGGGTATCCTGGCACATAAACGGTAAAGGCCTCCGCAAAAATGCCAACGGACATTCCCGCGGGCCCTTGTGCTCCCTGTTGGCCTTGAGCGCCCTGCGGGCCTTGCGCACCCTGAACTCCTTGCGTTCCCTGAGGTCCTTGCGGACCCGGAGGACCAGCTACGCCCAGCGTGACATCGAATGCGACTTTCAGGCCACTATCTTTGTTCGTTAGGGTGAGCAAGTAGCCTCCGGGATTGGTGCCAGTGGGCAGCGCCGCTACTACGCTTTTGCCGCTGTTGCTGACCACTTGCAACTGGCTTCCATCAAGAGTGACTTTTGGCACGCCAGTGCCGAAATTCGATCCCGTGATCGTAAGCTGGTTAGTCTGAAAATTTGCCACGGCGCTGACAATCGTCGGCGCCGAGACAGCGTAAGCCTGAATCGTCAAAAGACCTGAAAATATCAAAACAACAGCAAGTAGCGCGCTTTTTGTGGTTTTCATTGGATCTGTCTCCATTCTAAGAATGCGAAGTTTTGAGCTTCCCGGGCGTATTGCCTGTTCTACTCACTACTAAAGCGTCAGATCGCGCAGAATTCCCTCACCGGACGGCGCTTTTTCTCAATCTTGCGAGCCACCGGGAGGCAGCGGTTTGCTTTTTGTCGGGTTTTCAGACGGGTCAGCGGGAAGATCGCCCGCCCAGCGGACTTCGAGCCCCGTCTGCACAAAACTTCCCGGCTGTAGTACGCTGCCTGTGATTCCTCATGAGCGAGCGACTCCAAACGCACGAACTCGAAACCCGCGGACCGGAAACCCGCGGACTGGAACCCCCCCAACGTCAAACGCCGGACTCGCTGATGCTCTACGGCTTCTGGTATCGCGCCCTGCCCAGCGGACAAGTGACCCGCAATCGTCTGCACAAAGCCATGCTGCTCGAAACGCCTCTGGTGATCGGCCGCGATCGCCAGGGAAAGCCGTTTGCCTTGCGCGATGCCTGCCCGCATCGCGGTATGCCGCTGTCGTGCGGGCGGTTTGACGGACAGAACTTGGAGTGCAGTTATCACGGCTGGAAGTTCGACGCGCACTCCGGCCAGTGCCAACTGATTCCGTCGCTGACGTCCGATCAGCCGCTGAAAGTGGATCGGATCTACGCCGGCAGTTATCTCCTGCGAGGAACACGATGATTACGTTTGGGTCTTCATTCCCGAACCTCCTCCGAGCGGAGCCGGTTTCACTAAGGCGGTCGAACCATCTTTTCCAGCACCGCGCGTCCCGACGTTCGATGGAAAATATAAGATCGCTCATCTGACCGCGGACCTGCCGTGCAGCGTGGACCACGGCATCATCGGACTCATGGATCCGGCGCACGGGCCATTTGTCCATCAGGCATGGTGGTGGCGCAGTCGCCACAGCATTCATGAGAAGCAGAAGAATTTCGAGCCGATCCCTATGGGCTTTCGCATGAGCGCGCACACGCCCAGTTCGAACAGCGCGCCCTATAAACTGCTGCGGCTTTACGCGGACGCGGATTCGATTACGACCACCATCGATTTTGTTCTGCCCAACCTGCGCCTGGAAACGATACGAGCAGGGAAGTATTGGTTCTCAAGTCTCACAACAGTGACGCCGATCACGCGCGGCCATTGCCGCATCGATGTGGTGGCGTGCTGGAACATCTTTCGCTGGATTCCATTCGGTCCGGAGTTGCTGAAGTTTGTGTTTGCAAAGTTTGTCGAGCAAGACCGCCAGACGATGGAGAATCAATCGGAAGGATTGAAGCACAATCCGCACCTCATGCTGATCGACGATGCGGATCGTCCCGCAAAATGGTACTTCCAATTGAAGGCAGCGTATCTGGAATCACGACGCACCGGCGGAGAGATGCGTCATCCGATGAATGGGCCGGTTACGCTGAAGTGGAGAAGCTAGTTGCGTTGTTCACCACCGAGTCAGAGATCACTCGTCTTTTACCAGCCAATCCATCGCTTCTTCGCGCGTTTTGAACGTCGGCAATTCCCGCTGGGAAAAATTCTTGATGTGTTCGTAGAACACTCGCGGTAAATTTTCTGTTCCCACCCACGCCGATTTCTTAATATGAGGCCGATCGAAAACCGCAGCTCTCTTTCATGCTGGTAATGGCCTCGCGATCGAACTCGGCTCCCGTGAAATCGGCCAGCAGCAGGACGGATTCGCGCGGTTCAGGCATGACATAGCGCGGAACCAGACGGGAAATCTTCAGCAACTCAGCGGGGGAGCAGTGAGATATATCCACCAGCAGGATCGCCTTGCCCTTATGCGTGATCAGTCGTATGCGGTCTTCCATAGCAGGCTCCGAGAGGTCGTCTGAGCCTCGACAAACAGCTCAACTTCAAGGGCGGTGTCGACCCAACTCTCTAGATAAGCATAGATTCCACTACTCTATACGACTCGCTAGCGCCGCGTCCAACGCCGCAGGATCTTTCCCACCAGCCTCGGCCAGATCGGGGCGACCGCCGCCTTTGCCGCCAACTCTTTGCGCTACCGGGCCAATGACTTTGCCGGCTTGGATCTTCTGGGTAAGGTCTTTGGTTACGCCCACAATTAGCGAGACATTGCCGTCCGTGGCCGAGCCCAGCACGACTACGCCTGAGCCCAGTTTGTCGCGGAGTTGATCGACCAGCGTGCGCATCTGGGCGCGTTCGAGATTATCTACGCGGTGGGCAAGCACTTTTATGCCGTGAATGTCTTTAATCTTGTCGGTGACGGACGCAACCGTCGAGGAAGCGGACTTCATGCGGGCTTGATCGAGTTCGCGCTGCAGACGTTTGATCTCTGAATCTTTCTGCTTGGAACTCCTCCATCAGCGCGAGAGACAACGGCTGCTCGTATCGAGTCGGCATCTGTCGGACTGACCCGTCTTCTTTCTCGTATTTGAGCACTCCGGTTTTCCGGCTTGCGACCAACTGTCGGGTCACTTCCTCCAGTTAGTGATCCTCCCTGGAAATGTTTGAGCGAGCCTTCTCCAGTGACGGCTTCGATGCGGCGGACTCCGGACGATACGCTGCCTTCTTTCAAAACTTTGATCAGGCCGATTTCTCCGGTGGCTTTGGTATGTGTGCCGCCGCAAAGTTCGGTGGAAAAGTCTCCGATTTTGATGACGCGGACGTGGTCGCCGTATTTTTCTCCGAACAGAGCCATGGCTTTGTATTCGTTGATGGCGACATCGATGGGCACGTTTTCGATGACTTCGATTTTCTGGTTGCGCAGAACTTCTTTGTTGATCAGGTCTTCGATGTCTTGCAGTTCTTCATCGGCAACGCCGGTGAAGTGCGAGAAGTCAAAGCGCAGATGGTTGGGCGCGACCAGCGATCCTGCCTGCTTAACGTGCTTGCCCAGAACTTCGCGCAGCCCGGCTTGAAGCAGGTGCGTGGCAGTGTGATTGCGCATGGTGGACTCGCGGAGTTCCGCGTTGACGACGGCGTCAACTTTGTCTCCTATGCGGATTGGCTGTTTGGCGATGACTTGGTGCGCGCGCACGCCTTGAATCGGGGAGTAGCAGCCTTTCACTTCGGCGACGACCGTGTTGTGATCGTCGCAGTAGAACCATCCGCGGTCGCCGACTTGGCCGCCGGATTCGGCGTAGAACGGAGTGTGGTCGAGGATGATTTCGCCTTCGTCTCCGGGATTGAGTTGCTGGGCGCCTTGGCCGTTGTGGATGATGGCAAGGACTTCGCAGTTGTCAGAACGAGTTTGTCGATAGCCCTCAAATGTCTGATTTCGGAAGCTGCTGGTAGGCAGGGATTGGCGGTTTGCTTGGCTGCGCCTTTCCAGGATGCGCGCGCGCGTTCGCGTTGCTCCGTCATGGCGGCATCGAAACCTTTTTGGTCAAACTCTATTCCCTGGTCGCGAGCCGCATCTTGCATGAAGTCGAGCGGCATGCCGAATGTGTCGTAAAGTTTGAACGCTTCTGGCCCCGATAGCCTGTTCTCGCTAATTAGAGCTTCCAGCTTTTCGAGCCCAACGTTCATGGTGTGGCCAAATCGCGTTTCTTCAACGAGAACAGTTTTCGCAACCCGCTCACAGGTTTCAATGAGCTCAGGATATGCATCCTGCATCAAATCGCGAACCGCAAAGACCATCTCATTGAGAAAGGGCTTGGTTTGTCCGAGAAGGCGGCCGTGCGTCAGGGCGCGGCGGATGATCTTGCGCAGCACGTATCCGCGGCCTTCGTTCGAGGGCAGCACTCCGTCGGAGATCAGGAATGTTGCTGCGCGCGAATGGTCGGCGATGACGCTTAGCGAGGCTGCGGTCTTGTTGCGCTGTGAGCTTCCGGCTCTCGAGCCTCCTCTTGAAGCGAGTTGCCTGTCAGTTCTGCCGCTCGCTTGATCAGCGGCGTAAACAAATCTGTGTCGTAGTTTGAAATCACACCTTGCAGCACCGCGGTCACCCGCTCCAATCCCATGCCTGTGTCAATCGAAGGCTTGGGCAGCGGATTCAGCTTGCCGCTGGCGTCGCGGTCGAATTGCATGAAGACCAGGTTCCAGATTTCGACGTAGCGGCCGCAGTCGCAGGGGAATCTGCAATCCGCATGTCCTTTTTCGGATGCGGCTGGGCCCATGTCGTAGTGAATTTCGCTGCACGGGCCGCAGGGGCCGGTGTCGCCCATCTGCCAGAAATTGTCTTTCGCGTCGCCCTCAAAGATTCGTTCTTTCGGGACACCTTGCTCGAGCCACGCTTGTTCTGCTTCAGCGTCGCGCGGAACGATTCCGGTTCCAAGCTCTCGCTCCTTCGAAAATGGTGACGTAGAGTTTGTCTTTGTCGATCGCGAACCAGTCTTTCGAAGTGATCAGCTCCCAGGCGTAGGCGATGGCGTCTTTCTTGAAGTAATCGCCAAAAGAAAAATTGCCCAGCATCTCGAAGAACGTGTGATGGCGGTTGGTGAAGCCGACGTTTTCGAGATCGTTGTGTTTGCCGCCGGCGCGTACGCATTTTTGCGAGGTCGTGGCGCGTTTGTAGTCGCGAGTTTCAAGGCCGAGGAAGACGTCCTTGAACTGGTTCATGCCCGCGTTGGTGAAGAGCAGCGTGGGGTCGTTTGCCGGAACCAGCGAGGAGGAATGCACCTCTTTGTGTCCGTGCTGGACGAAGTAGTCCAGAAATTTGCGGCGAATTTGCGAGCCAGTCAGCATGAAAAATCAATTCTAAATTAAAAACGCAGAGGCCACAGAGGTCGCGCAGACAGATCCTGCTATAGCAGGAACCTGCGCGCCTCGGCGTACTCTGCGGTTCGTGTTTCTGTCGAAAATTTCTACTTTACGGCGTCTGCAGTTTTGTCGGCGGCCTTTTTGGTGCCTTTTGCCGTGTCCTTAGCCGCGACTTTGGTCGCGTGTCCGGTTTTTCGGCAGCCTTTCGGTGCCTTTTGCCGTGTCCTTAGCGACGTCCTTGGTCGCATGTCCGGTTTTGTCGGCTGCTTTTTCTGTGCCTTTTGCCGTGTCTTTGGCTGCGACCTTGGTGTCGTGGCCTACGTCTTTTGCTCCCTTATCCACGTCGTGAACGACATCCTGCGCGAACAGGAACGATGCTGAACACAACACTCCTGCGGCAAGCAATTGCTGCCAATTTGGATTTCATACGGTCCTCCGTCTGAATTTGATGGAAATGGTCGTGGAAAGTATGTAGCATCCGGCACAAAAAATGCAACAGCGATTTGGGACAGGCATTTTCTGCGACTGGCTCGTCACTCCGACTCCTCCTCCAGCGCGTTGAGCGTCTCCTCATCCACGTCCCATGTTTTGAGGATGGCGAAGATTGTTTTCGATGCGAATCCAGCGCGCATGAGCTGGCGGAAAATCCGTGCTGCCTGTTTCTGATCTTTCGGTTTCACCAAACGCTTGCGTTTCAAATATTCGCGCGCCTGTTTCTCGTCACTCACTTCTTCATAGACTGCGTCGACTGCTTTCTCGATGATTTCACCATGGACTCCTTTAACTTTCAGATCCATGATCACGCGACGACGGCCGAATTTTTCATTGTCACGGCGAAAGGAGGAATACGCTGCCGCGTATTGCGCGTCGTTGAGATAGCCGCGGTCTTTCAGCCGGCGAATTACGAGCTCGACCAGCGTTTGTCCATATTCTGTATCGGCTTCCACGCGGGGCCGCAGCAGACGCTTCAGTTCCGCCACAGAACGCATCCTGCGGCCGAGCGCTCCGACAGCATACTCGTAGAGCTCATTTTCCGAGTCCGTTTTCCTGGGACGGGAGAAGGCCATACTAGTAACAAGTTACCGCGCCAAGTGCTCCTCCTGCAGAGAAAAGTTTTGCACGCAAAGAGGTTACAACTTTTTACCTTGATCGTGGTGACATCGGGAACTTCCCAGCGTCTATTTGCGTAGATAGCTAATGAATGAGGATGAAAGTCATGCTTACCATCGATGTGGAAAAAACGGGCGATGTAGCGGTTGTGAGATGCGTTGGGCGGATCGTTCGCGGCGCTGAGGTTTGCACGCTTCGGAACGCAGTGTTGTCGGAGAAAAACACTCGCATTGTGGTGATTGATTTGTCCGAGGTCGAAATGCTGGATGCGGGCGGGCTGGCGGCGTTGCTTTCCTTGCAGGAGTGGGCGTGGAGCCGCAACGTTCAACTGAAGCTGGTGAATCCGTCACACTTCGTTTGCGAGGTGTTGACGCGCACTGGGCTGAATCGTGTGTTTGAGATTTCAAAGTTCGAGCATGCGCTTTTCGTTCTCGGCGCGGCGGATTGTCATCACTTGAAATATGCGGCTGCTTGCTAGCTGCCACTGATCTTCACTGGGCCGGAACTTTTCGTCAGTTCGCCTGTTGGTTTGAGCAGTCGAAGTCAAGTTCCGGCCCCCTCCGAAATAAAAAAGGGCGCGCTCCGGCGCGCCCTTAAGTGTTTCAGGAGGATAGATCAGCGGCCACCGAATCCGGTCTGTTGCATCGCGTTTTTGGAGATATCGCTGGTGGAAGAAATGCCCTGCATACGCAGCTTGAAGTCGTCTGCGTTGGAGGCGCTCTCCAGTGCGGTTTCGTAGTTGATCAGCCCTGCCTGGAATAAATCCCAGAGAGATTGATCGAAAGTCTGCATGCCATACTGCGAAGTACCGGCAGAGATGGCGTCGCGAACCGCGCGGGTTTTTTCCGGCACCAGAATGCATTCTCGAATGTAAGCGGTATTGATCATGACTTCAACGGCGGGTACGCGGCCATCGCCGTCGCAACGTCGAACCAGGCGTTGGCTGATCACGGCTCGGAGTACAGCCGCAAGCTGCAAACGAATCTGCTTTTGCTCCGGCGGCGGGAACACCGCAATAATACGGTTGATAGTTTCGACCGCATCCAGCGTATGCAGCGTCGAGAAAACCATGTGACCGGTTTCAGCGGCGTGGAGCGCAGTGCCAATGGTTTCGATGTCGCGCATTTCGCCGACCAGGATGACGTCGGGATCCTGACGCAGAGAAGCGCGCAGCGCCGAGGAAAAGGTCGGGGTATCGACTTCGATCTCGCGCTGGTTTACGTAGCCTTTTTTATCGCGGTGCAGGAATTCGATCGGGTCTTCAATAGTGATGATGTGTTCGGCGCGGGTAGAGTTGATGCGGTCCACCATTGCGGCCAGAGTCGTGGATTTGCCGGAACCCGTGACGCCAGTGACCAGGATCAGGCCTCTCGGCATGTCGCAAACTTGTTCGACAATCTTCGGCAGGTAAAGCTCGTCGAGCGCGCGAATCTTGGTGGGAATCACGCGCAGGACCAGTCCCACGTTGCCGCGCTGCTGGAAAACGTTTACACGGAAGCGGCCCAGTCCGGCTACGCCGTAGGCCATATCAATTTCAGTGCTCTCTTTGAATTTCTGCTTTTGCCTCGCAGACATCATGCTGAAGGCCATGGTCAGCATATCTTCCGCGCTGATACGCGGCTGGTCAGTCAGCGGCGTGAGTTCGCCATCAATCCTTAGGTGAGGATAGTTGCCGACTTTCAGGTGTAAGTCGGAGGCGCGCCGCTCCATGGCGATGCGAAGAAGATCATCAATATTCATGTTGGATAAGTCCCCAGGGATCAGTTTGTATGATGAACCGAAACGGCGTCGAACCCAAGATGACCTAAGTAATGGGACGACGCGCGTTTGGGCAGTGGCCAGGCTCAGTTCTCAGTTGATTTCTAAGCTGAGGGACATTGACTTAGTCTACAGACTTAGTCTATGTTGAAAGCATCATGGAAGTGAACATTCATGAGGCGAAAACTCACCTATCACGGCTTCTGCGACGCGTAGCCGAAGGCGAGGAAGTCACGATCGCGCGGGCGGGAGTGCCGGTGGCCAAGCTGATCGCGGCAGGCCCACAAGGTAAGTCGCGTCCCATGGGCATGGATGAAGGAAAGATTTGGATTGCGGAGGATTTTGACGCTCCCGACCCAGCACTTGAAGCTCTGTTCTACAACGCGCCGATCACGAGTGCCCCAACCCGCAAGAGAAAAAAGAAACGGTGACGTACCTGCTGGACACTGGCGTGTGGCTCTGGAGCGTTGGCGAGCCATTGCGAATCTCGCGCAAGGCGCGCGAGGTGATGGCCGACGTCAGTCACGACGTGTTTCTGTCCGCCGTTACTTCCTGGGAAGTCGCCATCAAGGCGGCGTCGGGCAAGCTGCAGCTTCCGGAGCCGCCGGACTTGTACGTTCCGCGGCGGATGGCAGCTCAGGGGTTGCGTCCGCTAGCCGTTTCTCACGAGCACGCCTTGGAGGTATTCGCGCTGCCTACGCATCATCGAGATCCGTTCGACCGCTTGTTGATCGCTCAAGCCAAGGTGGAGGAGATGACGCTCATTAGCGCCGACCGGATGTTTGACCGATACCCGGTTCAGCTACTCTGGGCTGGACAATGAAGAAAAGCCGCCCCGCGGGGCGGCTTCCAAGTTACTTCAAAAGCGATCAAGCGGCGTTACTCTCCGCCGGAGCTCCCTGCCATGGCTCATCGTAGCTGCCTCCGTAAATGGATGGGCATTTGGATCCCATGGGACGCAGGTAGGTGGCAAGCTGACCGCGGTGATGGATGCTGTGATTGTTTACAAAGCCGAGATAGAAGACGACGGGCAGAGTGAAAGCGCCGTAGAAGTCTACCGGGGTAAGCAACTCTTCCGGCGACATTGCTCGTACCCGCTCGATAGCACGCAAAAAGTTTTTCTCGTACCAGGAGACCAGTTCCGCCGATGGTCTTGGGTTCGTCTTTGAAGCGGGCCTCCATGGCGAACTTGCGATCGGCGGTCTCATCGAGCATCTGCACATCCGCAGATGCCAGATGCCAGGCTAGGTCGCCGGCAGTGCGCGAGTTGGGATCAGGCTTGTAGTCACGCTTTGCGTCGGGGATCGCTGCCAAAACTTTCTTCGTGGCTTTCAGTTCGTTGGTCAGGCCCATGAGCATGATGTCGCGGTAGGCCAAGGCAAATTCCGGGGTGGGACCTTGCTGTGCGGTTGCCATATGTTCTCCTTTTGCTTTCTGCTGCGAAGTTGCTATAGGTGTGACGTTGAAAGGGGCGCTCAGGTAAGCGCCCCTGACGGTGAATTTTCAATCTGTTAAACGCTAACCGGCTGCTTGTTGCCCACCGGCACTGGAGTCAGCCAACCGAACCGGTCAGCCTTTTCACCGTGCACGATGCCATAAAACTCCTTCTGAATGGCTTTGGTCAGAGGCCCGGTGACGCCTTTGCCGACGCTGATCTTATCGACGGAGCGAATCGGCGTGATCTCAGCTGCGGTTCCGGTCAAGAAGGCTTCATCCGCAATGTAAAGCAGTTCGCGCGGGATGCCTTGTTCGGCCACAGGAATCCCCAAACCGCGAGCGATCTGCAGGACCGAGTCACGCGTAATTCCGGGTAACACCGAGTTGCCGAACGGCGCAGTCTGCAAGACGCCATTGCGGACGACGAACACATTCTCGCCCGAGCCTTCGCTGACGTATCCGTTGGCATCGAGCGCAATGCCCTCGACGTAGCCGTTGATGATGGCTTCCATCTTGATCAGTTGCGAGTTCATGTAGTTCGCGCCGGACTTGGCCATGGCGGGAAGCGTATTGGGCGCAATGCGCGTCCACGATGAGACGCAGACGTCCACGCCTTGCTCGGCGTCGCTGCCCAAATATTTTCCCCAGGGATAGTTACAGATGAAGACTTCGGTGGGCGAATTAAAGGGATTGACCCCAGCTTCGCCGTAACCGCGCAGAATGATCGGGCGCATGTAGCACGGCCACACGCCATTGTTTTTTACCAGTTCGAGCATGCCAGAGATCAGTTCTTCGCGGGTGAAGTCGACGTCAATGCGGTAAATCTTGGCCGAATCCAACAGCCTTTGCGTGTGTTCCTGGGCGCGAAAAATCGCGGGACCGCTGGGAGGGGCATAGCATCTGATGCCCTCAAATACCGACGAGCCGTAGTTGACCACGTGCGACATTACGTGGATTTGCGCATCATCCCAGGGGATGAGCTTGCCGTTATGCCAGATTTTCTCCGTCTTCTGAATCGCCATGAGGACTCCTAAAGATTTGATTCACGCGTACAGCAGGGAGTTTCGTCGGTTAGATGCCAAAATTCCTTCCGTGGGCGGACCCGCCTGTTGGCACCAATGACAGACGGCACGTAAACAAGGGAGCACGTAGACATCCAATTTCTAAGGCCATCAGATTATAACCGAGGTGGGGGAGGAACACAGGAAGGTTTTCTGATCCATCAGAACGGGTGAAGGCACGTAGAACAGATAAGTGAGTTGAATAGGTACGGCGCGTCAGTCGTAACCTGGTAACAGTGACCAAGTGAAAGACCCAAATCAAGAAGGCCTAGCCGGATTAGTGCAGGTCGCAGCCGATCACTCCAATCTCTCCGCAGAGTGCAAGCTTTTGCACGTTGACGGGCAGGCAGCTGCTATGCATAATGGCGCTCCTCGGAGGTTTCCATGAAGTACTCCCCTCGGTTTCGCAACGCTTCTTCTCTTTCCAAGTCAATTCAACAACAACTCAATGGATACGCACTGGCTGCAGGCGCGGCCGGAGTCGCGATGTTTGCGCTGGCGCAGCCTGGCGAAGCCAAAATTGTGTATACGCCCACGCACCAAAAGCTGCCTTTGAATAGGGATTTTTTCCTCGATCTCAACCATGACCGCACAAACGACTTTCGATTCCACATCACGCTTTCGGGAGAAAGCTGTTCTGCACGCAAGGGGACCTGCTCGAGTTGGGATGCGGCGATTTTCTTTGTCTATCCGCAGGTTAAAGGAAACGGCGTTGTCGGAAAACCAGCCTTCGCTTCTGCACTGCGCGCCGGTGCCGCTATTGGACCCAAGGCCGCTTTCAACACCAGCCGCGGAATCATGGGGGGAGTTCAATTCCGTAACCAAGAACTAAGCTATTCGGGCGAGTGGGCGGACGCGGGCAAGCCGGTCGATGATCGCTATCTGGGAGTGAAGTTCGTTGTCGACGGAAAAGTTCACTATGGCTGGGCCCGTTTCAACGTCAGAATCTATCGTAATCCGAAATCAACCGTCACCGCAGTTTTGACCGGCTACGCCTACGAGACGATCCCGAATAAATCCATCATCGCGGGCCGGACGAAGGGAACCGATGAGGTCAGCAAGGTCGAACGACCGATGCCAGAGGTGGTTTGCGCATCCGCGCCGCGACCGGCGACTCTGGGGATGTTGGCGATGGGAGCTCCGGGGCTGTCGATCTGGCGCCGGGAGGAGGCAGCAGGGGGCGGGCAATAGGCGCAGCCCGAACTCCAAGTTAGAGAGCCCATACTCGCTATTTGTCTATCGCTGTTTTGTCGGTTGGCCGCGTCAGGTCGGCTTGCACAACGCTGGGCAATTCATCTCCGCGGAAATACTGGCCCTTGGCGGCCCGCATCTCCGGCATGGCCGCGTAGGGCTTGCTATAGTCGTTGGCGGCATTCCAGAACAGAAAGCCGATTCCGCCTGTCTCTTTTGCCGTCTTCACCTGCACTTCGATGTACTCCGGCGAGTAGGTCTTCGTCCGCCAGCGGAAGGCCTGCAGCCATGGACGTATCACCACATCGCTGCCCTTGGTGATCAGCTCGAATCGTTTCATGGATTCGCCGATAAAATGTTCGGGCGCGTCACCCGGATGCGCAATTCCGTCCATACCGAAGAAGTGCGAGGGATAGATCATGGGCGAAACCACGTCACTATACTTTGCCATCTGCACGATATCCTGGCCGGTATGCGCCAGATCGACGGGCCGCTGCCAGGCCATAATCCCGAAAACGTCCAGAGAAAGCAGCACGCCGGTGGGATGCAGTTCGGCATAGGCATGTTTCAGGAAGTCTGCGATCACATCCGAACGATGCCAAGCCGGGTGGTCGGTCTGAAACATGAAGCTAGCGTCTTTCTGATCGCCCTCAGCCGGAAAACGGACGTAGTCGAATTGAACTTCGTCCACGCCGGCTTCAGCGGCCTTCTTGGCCAAGGCAATATCGTATGCCTGTACCTGAGGTTGCGAGGGGTCGGTCCATACCAGTTTGCCGTTTTCGCGCCATGGCTGCCCAGTTTTATGGGACTTTACCGCCAGCTCAGGATGGGCAACCACCAACCGCTCGTCGCGAAAGATGGCCACTCGGGCAATGGCGTGCATACCTTGCGAGTGCAGGAAGTGGGTGAACTTCGGCAGGTCATGAATCGCGATGTGGTGGCCGCCAGCGAGGGGGTGGTCAAAGGGAATGTTGACGCTTCCGTCACTATCCTTCACATCGAAAACTACGGAGTTTCCGCCTAACTCGTGCCAGCGCTTGATGATGCGTATACCGCGATCGCTGGCCGCCATTACTCCCGTCAAATACACTGCTCGTACTTCAAAATCACGAGGCACAGGAATGGTTTTCTCCACGATCGGTGCGGCCAGAATCCCCGGTATGACTAGCTGTTGGCCAGACTTGAGATAAGTGCCCTGTGGATCCCCGTTGGCTTGGCGGATCGCATCGGCCAGTTCACTGGAGGTCAGAAAGGAGGTCTGCGACAAGAATCGATGGGCCACCAGAGCAACTGTGTCACCGCGCTTGGCTACATACATGGCGCTGCCCGGCGGGGGCGATGTTCGTGACCAGAGCCGGCGGTTCTCCCGGCTTGGAAACGTGTGGCACAGGGTTAGAAGTACGCACCAGCTCGGTGCTTTGCCCGGACTGGGCGGCCGAAGCCGGGACTTCAAATGCCAATTGCCAGGAAACAAATCCTAAGGCTAGACAAGACAAAACTATGAGTAGAACTGAGCTTGAGCGGCGCAAGTTTTTCTCCGTGAAGACGCGTGTAGCGCTATCTCCGGATGCTAGCGGGCGTCCAATTCTCTGTGCTAGTTACGTCTGGTCAAGGCCGTGAAGGTAGACTGCATCGTGCCAGCGGCTACCAGGGAACTTCCTGCGTGCGCAAAGTATTTCCCTTTCCATGATTTCTCCCTGCCATGGAAATGCCTCCCAATGACCTTGAATAAGCATCTAAGTTGCGGAGGAATAAGCCACTGGGAGTTCGCCGGGGATGGCGAGTCATTTGCACTGAGGGATAGTGCAGTAAGTGAAGGGTATCGACAAACAGCCCGGAGAGTGACAGAATTTGTCGCTCCCGAATCAGCAGGAGTGCAGCACTCTCGCGCAGTCAACGGAAAGCCAGGAAAGGGAAACGCCCGGAATGAAAACCGTCCTTAACACAGTGCTCGATCCCACCCGCCGCAGTACTGACGCCCGAGATTTTGACAAGACCTTGCGCCGCAAGATCGTCGGCCAGAACGCCGCGCTGGAAAAGGTGGTCGAAATCTATCAGATGTTTCTGGCGGGATTGAATCCTCCGGGACGGCCGGTCGGCAATCTGCTTATTTCTGGGGCCCACGGGATCGGGAAAAACCCGAGTGGTCGAGGCCATGTCCGAGACTTTGTTCGGGGACGCGCGGGCTTGCATCAAGATCGATTGCGCCGAGTTCCAGCACTCCCACGAAATCGCCAAGCTGATCGGTTCGCCTCCGGGATACCTGGGCCATCGCGAGACTCATCCGCTACTCACGCAGGAAGCGCTGAATCAGTGGCATACCGAGAAGCTCAAGCTGTCGATCCTGTTATTCGACGAAATCGAAAAAGCCTCCGATGCGCTCTGGCAGTTGCTGTTGGGCATCCTGGATAAGGCAACCTTGACCCTCGGCGACAATCGCCGCGTCGATCTTTCGACATGCATCATTATCCTGACCTCGAACCTGGGGACCAGCGAGATGAGCAACCTGGTGGACGGCGGCATGGGTTTCACCCATAAGCCCAAGCTTGTGGATTCGAGTCTGGACGATAAGATCGATCGCACTGCTGATCGAAGCTGCGCGGCGCAAGTTCACGCCGGAGTTCATGAACCGCATCGACAAAGTCGTGGTTTTCAAGACCCTTCGGCCAGAGCACCTCGAGCAGATTCTCGATATCGAGCTCGGCATGGTGCAGCAGCGCATTCTGATGGCTTCCGCCGCGAACCAGTTTGTGTTCAATTGCACGGACAAAGTGAAGAGCTTCCTGCTGCAGGAGGGCACGGATCCGAAATATGGTGCGCGGCATTTGAAGCGGGCGATCGAACGTCACCTGGTATTTCCTCTGGCGAATCTGGTGGCTACGGGTCAGGTCAGGCTGGGAGACTTCATCCGCATGGATATGGCTGCCGAGGGCTCGCTGACCTTCGTGAAAGAAGCGGAAGGCGCAATGGTGCCCATGCTGATGGAGCGCTACGGAGCAGCTGCGGGAATGCCACCGATGGCGGCACGCACAGCGCGCACCATCGGACGCCGCGAATTTGGCGCAACGCCAACCGCTGACACAAAGTAGAGTTTGCTGTACGTCCGGACAAAAAGAGCGCCGCGAACCAGCGGCGCTTTTTTCTTGGAGCGCACTATTGTTGACTGAACGATCTTGCGTGGGCTAGTTCCACGCGATCCGAGTGCGCCCCGTTGTCGCAGTTTTTCAGCAACTGGGCGTAGTAAGTCTTGGCTTTCTCGGGCTGATGCGTCAGTTCGGCTGCCTTGGCCGCACCTGCCAAGCCGTTGAACCGATTGGGATCGGTTTTCATCGATCTCTCATATTCGGCCAGAGCTTCTTCCGGCTGTCCCATTTCCAGCAGCATATCGGCGAGCATTTCGCGTGCGGGCAGTTCGACTTCGCCTTTGCCTTCGGCATCCTGTTTGTCAGCGACCGTGCGCAACAGCTTCAAGGCGTCGTCGTTTCTTCCTTGAGCAAATGCCAGCCAAGCGTGCGCTTCGTCGTGGTTGGTGCTCATGCGATCGGCGCGATAGGGACGCTTGCCTTTTCGTGTCGCCTCGAGCATAGCGTCAAATTGATTCACCGCATCCTGGGCCGCAGCCGCATCGCGTAAGTGCCCGGCCCCGACAGCCCGCGCCCAATAAGTGATCTGCTGGTTTTCCGGTTCAACTCCCGGCGGCGGTTGCAGCGCTAAAGCCTCTTTCCACTGATGCCGTTCAAGCGCATACATGGCCGGGAAATGGGCACGCTGCTGGTTGAGATAACCGTCCAGGCCTTTGTCCATGTCCTGCTCGCGCACATTTCCCAATCCATTCGCAATGGCTTCAGCTTTGCTGTCTTCGCCAATTTGCAAATAGGCGTACTCCAGAAAATCCATCGAATGGACTTGATGTTCCGCACCAAAATGAATGGCGGACGGTTGCTGCGTTGCCGCGATGGTCGCGAGGTTGGATTGAATGTCCTCCTGCCACAAGCCCAGCCGGGCGAAAATGTGCGACGGCATATGCAACGCATGCGGAGATGCAGGAGCAATTTGTGCATAACGGCGCGCCGCCGGCAATCCGAGCTGCGCAAGACGCGGATCATCCGCCGCGTGAATGAGGTAGTGAGCGACGCCGGGATCGTTCGGGTCAGCTGCAAACAGTGGATTCAGAATGGTGATCGATTTCTTTGCGTTACCCAACGCTGTGTTGGCGTCAGGCGCCCACGTCAGTAAAGACAGCGCATAGAACACAGCCGCTTCTTGGTCCTTGGGATAGCTGTGATAAATCTTTTCCATGGCTTGCGAATACGCCTTGCAGCGTTGTTGGTGATCGAGTTTGTCGTAGTCGCGATAGAAGAAGGCCAGCGCATCGATGTAATCGCGTTCCCGCTGCGTCTTTGCGCCAATCGCCTGGCCCTTGCGAATTAGATCCGATCCTTGTTTCAGATCGGATTCTTCGGGGCGAGACCACAACTGGTGAAACAAACTCATGGCCTCGCCCCAATACGCAATCGCGCATCGCGGGTCCTGGTTGGCGACCTGCTGAAACTGCTTGTCAGCTTCGTCGTACCAGAACGAATGCAGCAAAGCCACGCCGCGTTCGAAAGGTTTTTGCACGGAATTGGCACACGAAGTGGGAAACGAAACCGTCCCCAGCTTCTGGTTCGAATCAAGATGGTGATGAGCATCCTCGGCGCACAAACCGCTGACCAGGAAAATCAGCATAACTCCGAGGCAAGGCAACCGCTTCTTCATGCAACCTCACAAGAATACCGCCGGCAATCCGGCCGGTCGAACCTCTGGCAGCCCCTCACCACACTTCACAGCGTTTATCTGGGGGCCGGACCATCGGCGCATCAGCCTTGCAACTGAACGCCGCTTGAAACTCAGGAAGATTCGACAGCGGGCCGATGACGCGATATTTCCCTATCGGGTGCGGGTCTGATTGCATCATCACTCTTTGCTCCTCGATCCGGATGGCGTCTCCGCGCCACTGTCCCCAGGCAATGAAGAATTGCTGTTCGGGGGTAAAGCCGTCGATATCGGGAGGGCGCGGCTTACCCTCGAGCGATTTTTCGTAAGCCAGAAATGCAATCTTCGCGCCACCCAGGTCGCCGATGCTCTCGCCGAGTACCAGTTTGCCATTGTGGTGCACGCCGGGTTCTATGAAGTAATTGTCGAACTGGTCCGCCACACAGGCGCCACGCTGCTGGAATTGGGCCAGATCGTTTGGCGTCCACCAGTTTCGCAGGCTGCCGAGGTAGTCGGACTTCGCCCCCTGATCGTCGAAGCCATGAGAAATTTCGTGGCCGATGACCACGCCTATGGATCCGTAGTTCACGGCATCGACGGCATTCACATCAAATCCCGGAGGCTGCAGAATACCGGCGGGAAAGACGATCTCGTTCCAGCGGGCGTTGTAGTAGGCATTTGAGGTGGGCGGCGTCATTCCCCAGCGACTGCGATCGACCGGTTTTCCGATGGTTTGAAGGTCGTCTTCCACCACGAAACTCCGCGCCGCAAGATAGTCCTCGAAAAATGCATCCCGGCGAATATCAACCTTGCTGTAGTCTTTCCACTTATCGGGATAGCCAATCTTGGGATTGAAGGTGGCGATTTTGGCCATCGCCCGCTCTTTGGTTTCGTCGCTCATCCACGGCCGGCTAAGAATGTCGTCTCGCATGGCGGCAAGAATGTTCCGCACCATTTCTTGTGCTCGCGCTTTGGCTTCTGGCGGAAAATACTTTTCGGTGTATTTCTTTCCCAAGGCCTCGCCCAAGAACTGGTCGGTCGATTCCACGCAGCGCTTCCAGCGGGGTTTCATCTCACTCTGGCCTCTCAGGTACTTGCCGAAAAAGGCAAAATCTTCTTCGTCAATGGGCGCGGAGAGCGCGTCAGGAACCGAGTTCAAAATTTGCCATTTGAGATAAACCTTCCAGTCCGCCAATGAATTCTGTTGCAACTGACGGTCGAATTCCTGCATGTATTTGGGCTGGTCGACATTCAGGTCAACATTTTGGGCCAGTTGGTTGTGCTTGAAGTAGCCCGCCCAGTCAAAATGAGGAGCCATGGTTTGCAGTTGGACAAACGTGGTGTTGTGGTCAGTAGCGCTGGGATTGCGAAGAGCCACATTGTCCAAGGAAGCTTCGGCAAACTTGGTCTCCATAGACATGACAGTTTGCGCGGCCGCGGCTGCTGATTTCTGGTCCCAACCCACCAGCACGAACATCTTGGCGATATGTTCCACGTACTTTTCGCGAGCCTCTTTAAAGCGGGCATCGGGCTTCAAATAGTAGTCGCGATCAGGAAGGGCATAACCGCTGGCGCCGAGGTCCGCCAGCACCCAAGTGGGCTTGTGAGGATCGGTTGCGGAGGCGAGATTAAAGGGAACGGCGACGTTAATGTCCTGCATATCAGCGACGACTGGTTGCAAGCCGCCAGCATCCTTGACCGCATCGATTTCGTTAAACCACTTTTTCAACGGCGCGATGCCGCGAGCATTTACTCGTGACTCGTCCATGCATGCGCCGTAGTAGTCGCCGATAATTTGGTCGGTGCTTCCCTTTGCCGCGGTCGTATCTTGCTGCGCGACCTCGAGGACATCTTTCAGCTTATCCTTGGTGGTTTCGCCCGATTCCCAACGCTTGCTCCAACGCACCATGGTAGCCGGCATGGCGTGGTTGGCACGCCACGAACCGTTGGCAAATTCGTAGAAGTCGTTACAAGGGTCGACTTTCCGATCGAGGTCGGTTACGTCGATACTGTGCAATACGGCGGTCTGCGAAAGAACAAGTTGAGAAAGCAAAAAGACCGGCAATAAAGCTTTGAGAATGCGCATGAAGGGTTCTTTTCTCCGAAAGTCTTAGTTAGCGTGAATTGCGCCTGCCATTCTAGACGAGAAAGGCGCTGGTTGGTTAGTTTATGGGCAGCGATCGAACAGGGATCACTGGGCTATATCGGATCCCAAATTATGTCTTCGCATTCCGAGCTGGCATTTTCGCAGCGAAGCGGAGGCGGGTCATCGGCAGTCGCCGGGCGCGGCTCTCCCGTAGCGTGAAGGCTGCCGTCGTAATCGACAAAATAGCTTCGCAGGCAAATCTCTCCGTAACGTTTGCACTGCGCTGAGAGGGCGAACCGGTTCGGATCGCCCGCTCTGGGCGGGAAATAGAGGGTTTCGTAATCTCTTGCCTCCAGGCGCGTACGGCCATCTTCCACAATCGGAGTCTCGTATGCAGCGCTGCCGTCAATGTCGGCATTGATCGTCGCTGGCGGCAATCCATTGGTTTTTTCTTTTATATAGCGATCGAGATTAAACTTCAGAAAATTCATTTGCGAGTTCGACAAATCGCTCGGCATCACCATGACTTTTGCAGTGACGTTCTCCATTTCCCACGGATAGTCGACGAAAACAACTCCACGACTATCGATCAATAAGGGCTCGCGGCCTCGAATTCCCTTTTTGCCCGGCATGGCGGTTAGCTGAAAATCGGTCACGCGCCCGCTAGACGCATTCTTCTGCGGTTCGTAGGCGAGGGTGAACTCTGGAACCGCGTCGGTGGCGAACTTTGTTTGGCAAGCCCAATCCGCCGAAATCGGATTCAGCGTTGCCGGATACTCCTCTTCAGGATGAAGCATGTGGTTTCGCAGCAGGCAAGCGGTTAGGCCAATGATCGTCTCACGCGCAAGTATGGCGGGCTTGTACAGCTCCATCTCGGCTGCCACTTTTTTCTGCTCCGCTCCTCGCTGGCCTCTGTACGCCGTAAGGCTGAGCGACTGAGAACCAAAATAAAGATAGAAGGCGGTTGCGCCCAGCGCCATGCCAAACGCATTCCACTGAATCTTTCCGATTCTGAATGCCGACCACACGATCCAAAGACTGATTGCCATGTACACAAGCATGGTCAATCCCGCTGCCATCAATCCGCCATCTGGCGGACCATTCCAGGCAGACATTCCCACAAAGAAGAACATTGCCATGAAGGCGAACGGTGAAACCAGCACACACGCGCCGAAGAAAGCGCAAGCGACGCCAGCCCCACTCGCAATCGACTTTTGCTCTCGTCTGGAGAGAAGAAACCAGGAGATTGCGCAAGGCGCCAAGAAGAAACCAGTGCCAAGGAGAAAAACCCACATCGGTGCAGAAGGTCGCCCCTGTTGGCGATCGTGCTGGAGTGCGACTGAGCTCGCGGAAAAGAGGAAGAACACGCAAGCCGTTACAAATGCTGCAATGATCGCAGTCCGGAGATTGGATGTCCGCGAGTCAAGAGTGGGAGCGTTTGGCTTCGGTGCGGTTGTATTGCCTGGACTCGTCATTTTGAACGACGAATGCCCCCCGGCGAGAGATATGCTCCAAGCCTAAAGCCTCATGCCCGAACCTTACCCGCCCTGTTTCAATTCCAGCAGCACTTGTCTGGCGATTTCTTTCAGGGTCTCGAACACGCCGTTGCCTTGGAAGGCGATGGCTTCCATCACCGGCTCGTCTTTACGCTTCAGCTCTTTCGCTAGCGCGTCTACAGGCAGGATACTGGGGAGATCACGTTTATTCAGCTGCAGTACGTAGGGAATCTTCTTGAAGTCGTAGCCATGCTCTTTGAGGTTGTCCATCAAGTTGTCGAGCGCTTCGACGTTGGCATCCATGCGCTCTTGCTGCGAGTCGGCGACAAAGACAATGCCATCCACACCGCGCAGGATCAACTTGCGGCTGGCGTCGTAAAACACCTGGCCGGGAACGGTATAGAGGTGGATACGGGTTTTGAAACCTCGCACGGAGCCCAAGTCGAGAGGCAGAAAGTCGAAGAACAGGGTTCGATCCGTCTCCGTGGCCAGCGAGATCATCTTCCCCTTCTGCTGTTCAGCAGTTTTCTGGAAGATGTACTGCAGATTCGTGGTTTTGCCGCCCAGCCCGGCACCGTAGTACACGATTTTGCAATTAATCTCGCGGGCTGCAAAGTTGATGAAACTCAAAGACTTTCCTCAAGACACGCGGCAGACGCTCAAAACCCGAGCGGCCTCCACTTGTAGTTTTGGCTTGGTACTGCTGGTTTTATACCACACCGCCGCGCTCTACCGGCAGGTTACCCTGGTTACTAGCGGGACCCCCATGTTCCCAAGCAGGAAACAGCCAACCTCACCGGCCAACTGGCAAAGGATAATATCCGGCCTTGGCAAATACCAGCACGCACGGACGCAGATCGGAGCTCTTGCAGCCCGGTCGGCCGACCCGGACTTCGATCTCTCGATAGGTACTGCTAGGCGTGGCTGCTGTAGCATAGCCCAGCGTGTACTGATTGCGGGCATCGCCAATCGCTCGTTGATAAGCGCTTTCAATGGCATCCTTCGAATATTCGCTCAGAATCTCGCCTCCGGTCGCGTTCGCATACCGGGGCAGGATATTGCCTGTGGCTTGACCGGGGATGTGCAACTTTTCCAGCTGTTTGTAGCCCGGAATCGCTGAACTTCCAACGCCGATGCCATAGACCAGAATCCCATTCGAAAGCAGGACCTTCAAAACGTCGCTGTAGCTGGCTGTGCTTCGGTATTCGCGGCCATCGCTGATGACAAATATAATTTTGCGGCGGCTTCTCTCCCGTTGTCCCAGATCCAGAGCGGCGGCTAAAATGGCATCGTTCAGAACCCGCGCTTGCTTCGGAGGCGAAATCGCCGGGGGAATGCTGCGATCCACGGGAATGTTATTGATCATCGGACCTTGCGGACCCAAAGGACCACCCAGCACCGGCACTCCATTATTCTCGCCGTGGTCCGTTTTTAGCTGGTTCAGTACAGCATCCAGGCGCTTGCCAACGGCTCCGAAGTCGGCCATTCTTCCAACCGTGCCGCTGTAGGTGTAAATCGCGACCTCATCGAACTGGCTGAATGCACCCTCCAATGCCGGCAAGGTCTGATTTACTTTTTGTACATTGATGTCTGCCATGCCCAGATCGAAAATTACCGCCGCCGAGATGGCCAACGGATCGCTGGTAAAGAAGTTCATGTTTCGCTTCTTGCCATCCTCATAAACCGAAAAATCCTTGGGCAATAATCCGCTGACCAGCCGTCCGGAGTCGTCCGTTACCCGCACGGGCACAATCACCTGGTTCACGTTACGAGTAATTTTGAAGAGTTCGTCCTGCGAACTGCTTCCCGTGTTGTCAGGCGTCGCACCGCCTTCCGGAACCGTCTTAACATCAACCGGATGTGGAGGCGGGTTCGGATTGGCGTCGGTGGCAGGCGGAGCCGGATTGGCAGTTGAAGGCGGCAAGTCGTTTCCGGGTACCTGATCGGCAGTCGGCGCTTCGCTAGGAGGAAGTCCTTGGGGTTCGGCCGGCGGAGCGGCAGGGAACGGTTGCGGAGGCCGGCTGGCCGACGGCGCGTCCGGAATTTCCTGCTTTTGATCGTTTTGCTGCTGTGGAGTCGCGGTAGCCACCAAGGTTAGCAAAAACAATAGGATTGCTACACTTGGAGCCATCCACTGCTTACCCGTTATTCGCAGCACTGGGAAACCCTCTCTGCCTCGACGGCAACTATGCTCTTAATTGGGATGCTAAGACTCACGATCTGGTGCATCTAACGCTATTGGACTAGACTAACAAAAACTGCGAGAGAATACTTTCATGCCTAAAGCCTGTACACTTCCGGTCTTCCGCGTCCTGATACTCGTGCTCCTTTTCGCGGGGCTTCCGGCCGCTAACGCCCAGCAATCGGCCACTTCACCTGACAATAAGCCCGACCAGAACCATCAGGATCAGGATCAGGACCAGTCAGCTGCGACTCTGAAAGTTAACGTGAATGTGGTCCAACTGTTCTTCAATGTCAAGGACAAACGAGGAGCGCTGATCCCCAACCTCACCAAGAACGATTTTCAGATACTCGAAGATGGCAAACCGCAGACCATCAAGTATTTCGCCGCCGAGTCCAACCTTCCGCTGACCCTTGGAATTCTGATCGACTCTAGTGGCAGCCAGGCCCGCGTGCTCGACATGGAGAAGCAAGTCGGCGGGGAGTTCCTCAGTCAAATTCTGCGCGACAAGGACTTAGCTTTTGTCATCGACTTCGATGTCAACGTGGAACTATTGCAGGACTTCACCAGTTCCGTGCGCCTGCTGAAGACCGCTCTCAATAGCGCCCGCATCAACACGGCTGGTGGAAGCGGCACAGGTATTCCGGGTCTGGGCGGAGGTACGGTTCCTACCCAGGGCGCTCCCCGCGGCACATTGCTTTATGACGCCGTGTATTTGGCTTCACACGACGAATTAGCCCAGCAAGTGGGACGCAAGGCCATGATCCTTCTCACAGATGGCCAGGATGAAGGCAGCCAACTCAAGATCAAGGATGCCATTGAAGCTGCGCAAAAGTCCGACAGCATCGTCTACGTACTGCTGTGCGCCGATCGCGGCTTTTATGGCGGATTCGGCGGCTACTCGGGTGAAGGTGAAATGAGGAAGATGACTCAGGAAACCGGAGGCCGGGTCATCGATGTCGGAAACAAATACGAAAAACTAAAAGAGGGCTTCGACCAGATCGCCAACGAACTGCGCAGCCAATACAACATCGGTTACAGTTCGACCAACGCGGCGCTCGATGGCACCTTCCGCAAAGTGGAAATCCACCCCTCGAACAAAGATTACAAGATTCAATCGCGTGCCGGATACTATGCCATTCCCAAGCACGAATAACCGCGACCGCAATCATTAGCAGAGGCTTCCTTCGCAAAGCGAGTGATGCGCAGTCGAGGGACCGCAGCGTACTTATCTAGCCAGGGGGCGATCAGGGAATCCTTCTCGCTGGGTCTTCTTGAGCAGTCGAGTGAATGCCTTCTCGCTTCTTCACAACAAAGCTTCATGATTTTCGGTTCCCCATACTTGCACCTACTCTAGATTGTTCACAGCGGATTCGTTATAAAATACTCGCGCATTTCTGGTTCAACGTCCCAATTTCAGACAATCGGATAGCCCTGTCTGTTTCCGCACCACGCGGAAGAAGGAGAACGAAGATGGCAAACCAAAAGCCCAAATGCAGCACCATTCTCAGATCGCTCACGGTTCTGGCCGTTGTGTTTACCAGCATGCTTTGCTTACAGGCACAAGACAAAGCACCGGCGACGAACGTTCCCGTTCGCATGACCGTTACGGCAACCCCACTCAACGACAAGACCATGCCCGAACTGAGTCGCGACGATATTATGGTCAAGCAAGGGAAAGATCGCCTGAAGGTGACGGATTGGACTCCGGCCCGTGGCGATCAGGCAGGTCTAGATCTATTTATCCTCATTGACGATGCCTGCGACAGCAGTCTTGGTTCCCAACTCGGCGATCTGCGTGCCTTCATCACCGCTCAACCGTCGACCACGTCAGTGGGCGTGGGCTACATGAGTAATGCCACGGTGCAAATTGTGCAGAACTTCACCGCCGACCACGATCAGGCCGCCAAGGCGTTGCGCTTACCCCTCGGAACCGCGGGAGCTTTCGGCAGCCCGTATCTTTCGGTCATCGATCTGATGAAACGCTGGCCCGACGCACCCAACCGCCGCGAGATCGTGATGGTGACGGATGGAATTGACCGTGCCAGGCGCAGCTTCGGCACTCGCACCCCCACGATCAATCCCGACGTGGACACCGCAAGCGACGTAGCGCAGCGCACCGGCGCGATTATTTACACCATCTACTCTCCCGGGATTGGCCATTGGCACCGCAGCTTCTGGCGCGCGAATAACGGACAGATTGGCATTTCGAAACTGTCGGAAGAAACCGGCGGCGAGTCCTACTATCTTGGATATCCAGAGCCCGGTGAGCTTCAAACCTTATCTGGATGATATCCAGAAAATAATCAACAGCCAATATATTTTGGGCTTCCTCGCCAAGCCGAAAAATAAGGCCGGATTGCAAGGCGTACAAATCAGCACGGAAGTTGCCGGCGTCGACTTCTCAGCCGCAGACAGCGTCTGGGTGCCCGCGGCGAAGCAATAACACTTATTCACACGCGATGCGATCGTCACGCGTCGCGTGCATTTAATCTGCGTGAAAAGTCTCGGGTGGGCGTTGCGGAATCAGCTCTTAGAGCGGTCCTTCACCCTGATCACGAACTTCAGCCCCGACCAGATCTCACTCACCGCGCACACCTTCACATCGACCAGGCCCGCTTCCAAACCAATCCTGCGCACCTCATTCTCGTTGAGGTCGGTGGCCAATCCAGAAGCTTTTTTCGGCCAACTCACCCACAGCATCCCGGCGGGAGCAAGTTGTTTTGCGAATCTTGGGAACTGCTTCTTTAGTTCACCCGCGGTTTTCACGAAGATCATCGCGAAGTCGACGGGCTCATGCTTGGAAATTTGACAACTTGCCAGCGCGCTCTTCAGTTCGGTCTTTACATCCGCCGGCAAATCAAGCAGAGCAACTCGGTGTTGCTCTTTGATGCCAAGCTTCTTGGGCAGAGGAGTGCCAGAGTATCCCGCCATGTGAGGACCTATTGCGAAGGAGCGTAATACCCGCGCCGGCTACGCACTCGTAAGCCCTTCTGACCCTGGGCGAGAATTTCGACGCTGCGATAGCGGCCGTCGGAAATGAAATCAGCAGGCTTGTACGAAATCGCGTACTGGCTGCGCAGCTCTTCCTGAATTGCAGCGAATGCATTGGCCACTTCGGTGATCTGGAAGGGAACATACGCGCGGCCACCCGTGGCATCGGCGATGCGTTCCAGCACCTTATCGCCATGGTGCCCCGCGCCGCTCAGGTTGGTGCTGATGGTATAGACAATCACATCAGCCCGCTGCGCCATATCGATAGCTTCTTCCCGCGTCACGTGGCTCTGGTTATCGTCGCCGTCGCTAAGTAGAATAATCGCCCGCCGCACCGGCCCGTTGTGTTGCGCCTTCATGAGTTTGTCGCGGCATGCAAAGTACAGCGCATCGTACATCGCGGTACCGCCGCCCGGGCGCAAGTCGCGCACTCCGACTGCAGAGCATTTCCGTGTTGTCGGTAAAGTCCTGCGTAACTTCCGGAGTCACATCGAAACCGACGATGAAAGCCTCATCGTACTTGGGACGAATGCTTTGATTCAGAAACTCAATGGCTGCCTGCTGCTCGAATTTGAAACGGTCACGCACCGAATTGCTGGCGTCGACCAGCAGTCCGACCTCCAGAGGCAAATTCGTTTCCGCATGAAAGCTTCGTATATCCAGCGCGGGCTTGTTGTCGTCGACGACCTTGAAATTTTCTCTCTTCAAATCCTTTACATAACGCCCGTGTTTGTCGGTAACCGTGAAGACCACATTCACCTCGTTTACCGTGCTGGCGAATCGTAGTGAGGGATTCATCGTCCGATAGAATCGTGCCTGCGGGGGAAGTGGAGGTCGGCGTCGAAGCGGTTCCGGGTTTCGGCGGCTGATTCTGTCCCGCATCATCAGCAGGTTGTTTGGTCGGTGGCGCCGCATCCGGTTTGCGGAATCAGATGGAACGGGGTTTCCTGTGCGACGGCTGCGACGCGGCAGGCTGTTGCGGAGCCGGCGCCGCCGGCGATTGGCTCTGTTGTTGAGAGGCGGAAGGGGCCGAAGGCAGTTCTGCCTGCCCCGCGTCCTGCGCCTGAGCGCCCCGCATAAACAGACCAAAGCTGCCCAGAGATAAAACAGCGAAAAATAGAATGGCAGTGCGGGACTTCATCAGTTTAGTCAATTATAGCTGCAAATCGAACCCTGCAACCTTACCGGAGTTCACAGGCACCACGCGTACAATAGTTTCCCTCAGGCACTGACTTCAATTTTGTCTGCGCGTCTTTGTCCTTATGTAAAATTTAAAGCCCGCGCCCAGGATGTGCGTCGGCTGCAGGGTTCCGCTTCCGAATTCTTCTACATTCCAGTTTCGTCCGCTGACGGTCCATAAATCGCCGGCACAGCGATATTGTTCAACCGCAGATAAACGCCCAGTTGCGCCCGATGATGAATCACGTGATTCATCACCCAGGTGCGAAGACACGCAATTCGAGGCATGGAAAACACGGTCACGCCGTTGTTGAGAAACGACCAGTTCTTGCCCAGGTCGGCGTCACTGGCTTTCGCCAAGGCTGCCCGAGCCGCTGCAACGTTCTTATCAAATAACTCCAACAGTTCTTTGCGAGATTTAGGCGTGGGAGGCGGCTGAAATCCTTTGCCCCCAGGGTTCATGTCGAAGCCATCTTTCGTGATGGTTTCAATCGCCCACCCCGGAATATTGGCCAAATGACCCGCCAACCAGCCCATGGCGCCGGATTTTTCATGCGGCTTCCAGGAGAATTTTTCGTCCGGTACGCGTTCTAAAGTTTTGCGAGTACTGGCCATTTCCTGATCGAACTCAGGTAGAAGAGATTGACTCAGCGACATGTGATTGCTCCTTGGATATTGGAAGTTAGAAATCTACAGGACGGGAATGGTAGACGAATAAAAGGCGAAAGTCAACTGGGTTTAAAGATCATTCCCCGGCTGGTTCGCCCATTCATCACCACGGCCAGCGGCGAGTCAAATCGCAGATGCCGAACGCACCCTTGCTCCTCAACTGCTGCCTGTAGGCCCAGCCATTCCCAGTCCACAAAACCTTCTCCCGCATCTGGATTGACGGTGAAGTATCCCACCTGAAATGCGGTGAGATTCTGAAAGAAATGGCTGCCTTGCGATGGGGTCACTCGAAAGTCGCGGAAGCCCGCCTCGACAATCACGCGCGCTCCCGAAATTTCGTCCCACTCGACAGGAATTCCGAGCCAGGGATCATTCGATCCCCAGCGGCCCACTCCGATCAAGAGATAGGGTGTTCCGTTCTCATTTAGCTTTGCATTGAGGTGGGCCACCCCTTCAGCGACTTCCTTACTCCGAGCCCGTTCAAAGCGGTGAAAGTCGACGACCACGACGTCGCGCAAATCCGGGATGCGCCCATTCCCTAGCACTTTGGAGCTATGGCAAACCAGTCGCTCCGGATCCACATCTTCCATCCGCAATTCTTCGCCCTCTCGCGAAAGCACCAGCGGACGGATTTGTAGAAAACCGAACTCAGCTGTTTCCTGAGGAGTCTCTGGCAGGCGCACTGCGAACTCCACTTCCACGGGGCGGCCAAACGCGTCTTCGCCGATTCTCGTGAGCCGGTCGAGAATCGAAGCCAAAGGAAACACTCCGTGCTTAAGAATCGGAGCGAAGCTCACGACACGGGTACCGGGCCGGCTGAGCCCGTCATAGATGACGTTGTTGTCGACGGAGTAAGTCGATCCCAGGTTATTTAAGGTTCCGTCGGCCTCGGCCACGTCCAGACCAAAGCGGGCTTCTTTCAGTTCCAGCAGCGGATCGGCGCTGAATCATCGCCACGCTCCACGTGATCGAGTTCCAGCGCCCAGAACTCCCGCTGCGAATTCGCCAGAATATCTTCCACCGAGGAGAACTGCACAATGTTGCGAGGATAGCGAGGACAGAAGGTCAGGCATTTTCCACCATCCACAACCGCCCGGCCCAGGCCTAACGCCACCGCGGCGATTCCATCGCCGTAACTCATCGGCGGAACCGGATAAAAGTTATGCGATCGCACCACGCCAGAAAAATCGGGATAGAACCGCTGCCCGTCATGCGAACCATGAATCGTGCCCACGACCTTCTGCACGATCACCGCCATCTTCTCTTCTTCCAACCGGTAAGGCGTCGCGCGCACGTATCCCTTGGCGTGCTGGCTGAAGGTCGAAGCATAGACGCGCTTGATCGCCTCCATCAACTGCTCCAGACGCACCGACAAATCAGGATGCTGATTGGCCAACATGAAAGTTTCGTACACGCCAGTAAAAGGCTGGTATTGCGAATCCTCGAGCAAGCTGGAAGAACGCACTGCCAGCGGATAGTGGACCTCGGCAAGAAACGCCAGCAGGTCGTCGCGCAGCGAGGCCGGCAGTGAAGCTTCCAGGAACCGCTGCAAAATCTCGGCATCGTCCGTGCTATTGATGGCGAAGTCGAGCAGATTGTTCTCGCTGAGGAAGCGGTCAAACATATCCGTCGCCAACACAATGCTCGGCGGCACGGCAATGCGCACATCGGCGAAGCGTCGCGCGGTCTGATATTTGTGCAGCAGGTGCCGGATGAAAGCCAGTCCGCGCGCTTTTCCGCCGAGCGAGCCGCCGCCAATCCGTCAGAAAGAAGCCTTCAGTCGATTTGAAAGTCGACGCGTTGAAATCGCCGATCAGAACCTGGCTCTGCTCACTCCGATACTCGGCAATGGACTCGATCAAGTCACGCCGCAGATGCTCCAGCGTGGCAAAATCGGAAACTTTGCGCGGCCTGAGTTTTTGTGCCAGGGCAAATTCGGTTCTCGCCCGCAGCCAGCGGGAGAAATGGTTCCGCTCGCTGTGATACGCGATGCTCTCCGCTGGCACTTCGTGAAGCCGTTCCTCGAGTTCGTTCAGATCGCTGAGCCCGCGCGACTTCACTGCCGTCGGGCAGACGGAACGCAAAGTCGCCGAACCCGAACTGCTCGGTAAGAAAACGCCGTAGATCGCGCAACAGCGTAGGTGAGCGTTTGCGCAGGAAGGAATATCCCTGAGCATGGGCGCGCGCCCTGAATTCGGTTCGGCTGGTTTGCAGGACGATGGGAGCATCCGGCACTTCTTCACGAACCATGCGGGCCAATTCGAATCCGGATCGGGGCTTAGTTCGCCATCGTGCGGGAATTCAACATCTGACACCACGCCCAAAAGATACTCACGATACTGCATTACCTGCCGCGCCGCGTCCTCGTAGTTCGACGCCAGCAGAATCTTGGGCCGAGCCCGCATTCGCACCAGCTTGTGCGCGACATTCAATCCTTCGCTTAGCAGTCGCCGCGATTGCGTAATCAGCTCGGTATAAATAGTGGGCAGAAACGAGGAGTAATAGCGAATATTGTCTTCGACGACCAGGATGACAGGCACGCCGATGGCCCGAGTGTCGTGTTCAACGTTGCGCTTGTCTTCAATGTACTTGACGATTGAAATTAGAATGCGCGACATTTCCCTGCCAAAGAAATATCTGCTGCAGATCTCGGTTGACCGGATTGCGTGCCACGAACTTCTTGATCTCGCGATAGTCGTAGGCCAGCACAACCACCGGCACATCAAGCCCCGCCGCCTTGATCTCCGCGTGCCAATTGCGCCGCGTCCATGTCCTCGACTTCGAGGTTGGTGACGATCAGGTTGAATCGCGGCTGAGATCGCGCCAGTTCCAGCGCTTCGGCGCCGTGACGAAACGTGGGTGATCCCGGGAATCTGCTGACAGCTCGAGTTCGAGAGATTCCCCGATCAGTAACTCGTTCAGGCGCCCGTCCTCGCGAAGGATGAAAGAGTCGTAGAGGCTGGAGACCAGCAGAATATCCTGTACCCGAAAGGGCATCAGGTTCTCGAAGCCCTCGAAGAGGCGCTCAGTGTCGACGATGGGCTCGGGGGTGTGGGTAATGGGCATCTGCTGAAACTCGACTGAACTATTTTAAAGTGTCATCCTGAGCGAAGTGATCGTTAGCAAAGCGAACGACCACGCAGTCGAAGGACCCCGTGGTCCTGAACCTTGCGATGCTGTCCCAGGGAATTTTCACTTGGCGGCCTTGTGAGAACGCCTCACCGCAGTCAGCTTGATCCATGCTGATAGGGTCCTTCGACTCCGCATCTGCCTCGCTCCGCGAAGCAGACGCTGCGCTCAGGATGACACTGCACTTGCGTATAAAACTGCCCTAATAAAAATAGCGGGGTGGAACTTCTTCCACCCCGCATCTTAGCCACACAACTGCTACACCAAGCCCTGATCCAACATGGCATTGGCTACCTTTAGGAAGCCGCCGATGTTGGCGCCGTTCACCAGATTGCCCGGGGTGCCGTATTTCTCGGCTGTCTCGAAGCAATTCTTGTGGATGGCGATCATGATTTTGTGCAGCCGGTCGTCCACTTCCTCGCGGGTCCAGCTCAGCCGTGCGCTGTTCTGGGCCATTTCGAGGCCGGAGGTTGCTACGCCACCGGCGTTCGCAGCTTTGGCCGGGCCGTAAAGAATCCCGGCTTCCAGGAACATCTTGGTTGCTTCGAGTGTGCTGGGCATGTTCGCGCCCTCGGCCACCAGCTTGACGCCATTCTTGATGAGGTTCGCGGCATCTTTCGCCTTGATCTCATTCTGCGTGGCGCTGGGGAACGCGCAATCAGCCTTGATGTTCCACAGCGGACTGTGCTCCAGCTTGATGTCGGTGGGCATGAAGATCGCTTTCTTGAACTTCTCGCCGTATTCACGAATGCGTCCGCGGCGGACGTTCTTCAGTTCCATGACCCAAGCCAGCTTCTCGCGATCGATTCCATCCGGATCGTAAACCACGCCGTCGGAATCGGAGAACGTGAGCGGCTTCGCTCCCAGATCCAACAGCTTCTCGACCGTGTATTGCGAAACATTGCCACTACCTGAAACCAGGCAGAGCTTGCCTTCGAGCGAGTCTTTGCGCGACTTCAGCATTTCCGCTGCGAAATACACGCAGCCGTATCCTGTAGCCTCGGGACGAATGAGTGACCCACCCCAGCCCAGGCCCTTGCCGGTCAGCACGCCGGTGAATTCGTTGCGCAGACGCTTGTATTGGCCGAAGAGGAAGCCGATTTCCCGTCCGCCAACGCCAATGTCCCCAGCCGGAACGTCGGTGTCCGGGCCAATGTGCCGAGACAGCTCGGTCATGAAGCTTTGGCAGAAGCGCATGACTTCGTTGTCACTCTTGCCCTTGGGATCGAAATCCGATCCGCCCTTGCCGCCGCCCATGGGAAGAGTTGTCAGTGAATTCTTGAACACCTGCTCAAAAGCCAGGAACTTCAAGATGCCGAGGTTGACCGAAGGATGAAAGCGTAGCCCACCCTTGTAAGGACCGATGGCGCTGTTCATCTCGATGCGGAAACCGCGGTTGACTTGAATTTCGCCGCGATCGTCAAACCAGGGCACGCGGAACATGATGACGCGCTCGGGTTCAGTGATGCGCTCAAGAATCTTCGACGATCTATATTCCGGATGTTTTTGCAGCACCAGCCTTAGAGAATCGAACACTTCCTGTACTGCCTGGTGGAACTCAGGTTCCGCCGGATTCTTCGCTTTTACCGTGGTCATTACATCTTCAATGTAGTTGCCCGGAGTTTTGATTCCGGGCGGTGTCATGACGCTCATGGGATTTTCCTCCAATGTAGGAACTTCTCTTAGAATTTACGATTTGCTCGTTTGAATGTGGCACACGCATAAAACTTGGCCAACGCTCTATTTAAGGCCCGCGCCGCGACTTTTGCCGTGACCCGCGTCACCTGGAACCGTGACAATCTTACCCCTATGCAGTACCGAAATCTGCGTCTTTTTGTGAGGCGCCGGTATCAGGATAGGCGGGACGAAGAAAAGGCGTAGCTGGGCAGCGTGAGTTTCAACCGCCTCGCTTTGGTGGCCGGGTTCATGTCATAGTTAGCAGAGTTTCGTGAGGTTTCGTGATGATCGAACAGGAAAAATCCGACAGAATACGAATCTGGGGATATGTATTAGGGATAGCTGTTTTCGTGGTTGTCGCAGTGTGGAAATTCGTGATCCGCTGAGAGCGGGTCGTTGAGGCATTACATCCCCAGCTTCTTCACTTCTTCGTTGTAGTATTTGCGGTACAGAATGTCCCATTCCTGGCTGCCCTCGAGGATGGTCCGCTTCTGGTTCTCGATCTTGTGGCGGGCGGCCTGATCGATTTTCTCTTCATGGTTCAGCAGGTCCTCCAAAATCTTGCGCACTTCCAGGCGGATCGTATTTCGATCCTCGATAAAGTCCAAATCGTCCGTCTCGGCCAGCGCGTCCGTGACCACATGCGCCACCTTATTCACTTTGTCACGGCTTACTCTCACAGCACCGCCTTATATTTGCGCACCAGTTCGTTCTTCACTTTGCGGAACATCTCCTGATAATTAGCCCCGGTCTTCTGCATCTCCGTGGAATAGGCCTCTAAGATTACGCGCACTTCGTCGTTGATGCGATCCTCGAGCGAGAATTCCTCAAGTATTGCGGCATGCACCTTTTCTCCGACCGCAGCCGGTGCTTTGGTCTCAATAAGTTTGCCTGCAATCAGTTTTTTCGTGACTTCGCGGGCCAAATAGCCCACATATTCTTTGGAAAGAAGCATGGTGCGGATCAGGGGTTCGTCGTGAAACAAATAGTGTAGCACAGGGTAGCGGGCGTCAGGCTCCAGGCGTCGGCTCTAATGATGGGTAAGTGATCACGTCCATGCGGAAGCCTGGAGCCTGACACCCACTGCCTCCCATTTGCCCGCATTCAGGGATACAATGCAATTATCCGAGCCCCCTTATGCCTCCTGTCGCCGACGATCTCAGTAACCTCAAAGATGACATGGTCGCCTTCATCGAAGGCCACGGCATGCGCCGCTTTCCCGGCTTCGTCGATTACGAACAAGTGCAGAGCGTCACCTGGAAGTCGCAAGATAATCCTGATAGTTGGAAAGATTTCGTCGAACTTGCAAAGGCCGCCGCGGCGCCGTTCCTCACCATGGACTCGTGGCGCCTGGAGCGCGAGGAACTCGATGCCATGATCGAACGTCTGAGCACGGCCGAGTTCACCAGCGATGAAGAGTTGGAAGATGCCCGCTGGCTGCGCACCTACGTCGGTAAGACGGGATTCGTGCAACTAGGATTCGCCCAGCAGGGCGTCATGATGGTTTTCGAGGCCTCTACCCCGTGGTACGAGCGTTATCAGAATATCCTCGAGATGGCTGACGATTTCGCCGGCCTCTCCATTGACGAATCCGACCAGGACGACGATAAGCCCTATTAGACATGGCCTCGGCAGGTGGGGCGAAAGGGTCCCCGGTCCGTGCGGGCTGAGCAAAGGGTCAAGGTCATGGAGCCACGCTGCGAGTAGAATCCTTCCCGAAGACTCCGAATCACGAAATGAGATGGGTTCCCAAGACCGCTGATGCAGCCCAGATCGGAAGTTCTGGCTGCGGCATTGCTCTCAAACGTCAGCCTCGGTCTTAGAGATCCGGCAACTCGCCTCGACTCTCGCTCGTCTGCTCGTCATGCGCGGAATCGATGACTCCGAAACTGCGGAACGCTTTCTTACTCCGTCCCTCAGCCATCTGCACTCGCCTTATTTAATGTCGGGCATGAAAGCTGCCGTCGACCGCCTCGATGCCGCCATCGAGCGCAAAGAAAGCATCCTGATCTACGGCGATTACGACGTCGACGGCACTACCGCGATCGTCATCCTTAAGACTGCTATCGAGCTATGCGGCGGCTCCGCAGACTTTCACGTTCCCCACAGAATCAAAGAAGGCTACGATCTTCGCGGCGACGTGATCGAGCGCGCCGCCGCCGCGGGCATTCGGCTGATCATCAGCGTGGACACAGGCATCCGCGCCTTCGCGGCTGCGGAGACCGCGCACCGCCTCGGCATCGACCTCATCGTCACCGACCATCATCTTCCCGGTCAGGACGGTATGCCTACTGCGCTGGCGGTGCTGAATCCGAATCAGACCGGGTTGCGAATATCCGTGCAAAGCGCTCTGTGGTGCTGGCGTTGCCTTCAAGTTGGCGCAGGCTTTGATGGAGCGTCGTCTCTCTCACCGAGATCAAGCGCCGCTGCTGAAGTCGTTCATGAAAGTGGTTGCTATCGCCACCATCGCAGACGCCGTACCTTTAACCGGAGAGAACCGCGTGTTCGCCAAACTTGGCCTCGAAGCTTTGCGCTCAGCCGTAAATCCCGGACTCAAGGCTCTACTCGAAGTCGCACAAGTCATGCGGTCGACCACTCAGCTCGGGTGAAGTCGGATTTCGCATAGCGCCACGAATCAACGCCGCCGGCCGCATGGACGTTGCCCGCGACGTGATCGAACTCTTCAGCGTGAAAGATTCTATGCGCGCCCGCGAGATCGCAAACAAGCTCGATCAACTCAACGCCGATCGCCAAGCCGAAGAACGCAGAATTCTCGAAGCCATCGATTCGCGCCTCGAAGAACAGCCCGCTCTGCTCGATTCGTTCTGCCTGGTGATCGACGGCGACGGATGGCATCGCGGAGTTATCGGAATCACGGCGACTCGCGTAGTCGAACGCTATTGCCGTCCTACGTTGGTGATTTCCCGCGATGGCGAAGAGGCTCACGGTTCGGGCCGATCCATCCGCGCTTTCCACCTGTTAAACGCACTCGAATCTTGCGCCCCGTTGTTCACTCGTTTTGGCGGACACGCCCACGCCGTCGGCTTTTCCATGCCCGCCGCAAACCTGCCGGAGCTTGGCACCCATCTCGATGCGTATGCCCGCGCGAGGCTGACCTTGGCCGACTTCGAACCCATCCTCGACCTCGATGCCGAACTCCCATTCGATGAGATCACGCCTGACCTGTTTCAGGCCTTGCGCTAGACTCGAACCATTCGGCATGGGTAATCCCGAACCAGTCTTTGCTGCGCGTAATTTGCGTCTGATGTCGCTGCCTCGCGTGATGAAAGAGAAGCACGCGAAACTAAAATTAGCTTCGCAGCCACCCAGCGAAGAACTTAGCGACGTTGCCGTGCTGACCGCCCCTCGATGTCATCCTGATTCATCCGTGCTGCCGCGCTCCACGCCCAGAGCTCAAATTCTCGCTCGCGAATGTCCATCACCTACGATGCCCTGGGTTGGCGGATGGCCGAGCGCATCAAGCAAGCTGAGCTGCTTCCCGGCGACACTCTGGATATCGCCTTCACGCTCGATCACAATGACCACCCCGAATTCGGCGGACTGGAACTTTCGCTCCGCGATTTCAAAAGTCCGAAAATGAACGACCGAGATCGAGCCCAAGCCGTCGTCCTTAAGCACCACTGAGAACTGAGAACCGACAGCCAGGTTCAAGGAATCCGGCTTTGAAATGGCAGGCCGATCGATCCTGCTGAACGCCCCTGACTCGTCACTGCCTCCTCACCCGATCCACTGCTACACTCCCGGCGAGAGCGGGAGATGTCGATGCGCAAATCCATTCTCGTCACGTTTATCAGTGTTTCTTTTTTCATCGCCGCGTTTGCAGAAAACAATCCTGATCAGCCAACGCTGGAAGAATCGCAGGCATCCGCCTCAGCTAATGAAACTGACGCGAGTAGTCGCCTGCCGGTCAGGCGTGTCGTGCTCTACAAGAATGGTGTCGGGTACTTCGAGCATTCGGCCCGCGTCCACGGCAATCAGGATCTCGCCATCGACTTCACTACCAGCCAGCTCAACGATGTTCTGAAGTCGCTGACTGCCGTGGATCTTGGCGATGGCCACATCTCGGGCGTCCGCTACAACTCTATCGCGCCCCTCGACGAACGTCTGAAGGCACTGCGTCTGCCCTTCGGTGAGCAGTTGACCCAGGTCGATTTCCTCACCGCGTTGCGCGGCGCACGCGTCGAAGTGCACAACGGTTCCGACAACGTAACCGGTCGGCTCCTGAGCGTCGAGAAAGAAAAAACGATTCACCGAGAAGGGAGAATCCTACGAGGTCACCGAGTTCTCGGTCATCTCCGACGACGGCGACATGCGCGAATTTCGATCTTGGCTCGACCACTTCCGTCCGGCTTGTCGAACGCGACCTGAGCGACGAGGTTGGAAAATATTTGAACCTGATCGGCTCGTCGCGGGCCCGCGACCTGCGCCGCATGACTATCTCCGCCATCGGCACCGGCGATCGCGAGATTTTTGTGAGCTACATCAGCGAAGTTCCGGTCTGGAAGAGCACCTATCGCATCATCCTGCCGGAAAAGCCGGGCGATAAGCCGCTGCTGCAAGGCTGGGCGATCGTCGATAACACCGTTGGCGAGGACTGGAAAGAGGTTCAGCTCTCGCTGATCGCGGGCGCGCCACAGTCCTTTATCCAGGATATTTCTCGCCCGCTCTATACTCGCCGGCCGGTGGTTGCCCTGCCGCAGGCAGCCATGCTTACTCCGCAGACGCAGGAAGCGTCAATGAGTGCACCCGCACCTGCGCTGGCACAGACGTTCGATGCTAACGCCGAAACCTCATTGACAATGGAAAGCCAGGCCGCCGCAATACATGGCGGAGGCGTCGGTGGTGGGAGTTTGCGCGCTCAAGCATCGAACGGGAATCTCAAACAATGGGTTGCCCAATCCCCCTTCGACGCCGTCGCCAAGCAGCAAGCGGAAGCCGAGGCCAAAGACCTCGGCGATTATTTCGAATACAACCTCAAGCAGAAGATCACCATTGGCAAAAATCAGTCTGCCCTCGTGCCGATTCTGCAATCTGCCATCGGCGCGGAGAAGGTCACGATCTGGAACGAGAACACTCGCGAAATTCGCCGCGCCCTGTGGATTACCAACAGCAGCGGTCTGACGCTCGACTCCGGAACATTCAACATCCTCGAGAGTGATACCTTTGCCGGAGAAGGATTGATCGAGACGGTTCATCCCGCCGAGCGCCGCCTCATCTCCTATGCCGCCGATCCTGCTCTGCGAGTCACCATGGAGCAGGAGTCGAGTGAAAAACCCATTACCCGCATCCACATTGTTAAAGGCTTGATGTATCTTACTCGCGAGCAAAACGACAGCCGCAAATATACCTTGCACAATGCGGACGCATCTCCTCGCGAAGTGGTCATCGAGCATCCCGCGCGGGAAAACTGGAAATTGTCCGAGGGCCCGAAGCCCGAAGAAACCTCTGCCTCGTATCTGCGCTTTCGTGTGGCCGTTCCGTCCGGCCAAACAGCGAATCTCCAGATCGCGGAATACCATCCCGAGAGCAGCGAATTTGCTTTGACCAATCTCGACGAAAAACAGATCGCATTGATCACCCAGCAAAGGCAGATCACGCCCGCCATGCAAGATGCCTTTCGCCGCGTCCTCGATCAGAAAAATAAAGTCGACAGTCTGGGAACACAGATCAAAGCGCGACCAGCACGAAGTCGAGGCGATCACCAAAGATCAGGCGCGGGTTCGAGAGAACATGAAAGCATTGAAAGGCAGCGCCGAAGAAAAGGCTTTGCTGCAGCGATACGCTCACCAATTGGACACCCAGGAAGACCGCCTGAATGCGCTGAACAAAGAAATATCAGATCTGCAGGAGAAGCAAACTCAGGCTAGGAATCAACTGGACCAGGTTGTGCAGCAGATTACCCTCGATGAGAGTTTCTAGCCTTGGTTCAGATGGCTACGGCGAGCTAGCCTTCACCGGCGAAATATAGTTCATCGGAGCATGGTCGGCGAATCCGCGCCAGGTCTCATTGCCTTTACGGAGAGCGTACCGCACCTCATAATCCACGAACCCGAAAAAACGGTCGCTACGCATCAACTTCTCACTCGGATCGATGACCACCTGACGATCGCGTTGAATGTAATAAGGTACGCCGAGGTGCTGATATTCGATCGCCGGCGGAACGCGTGCGACCAGATCGCAGCAATCCACATAGCGATAGCTCTCAACGTTTTTCAGTGCCTCGACGAAAGTGGTGTCTCCCACCCGCGGACTGCCGAAAGTATAGAGAGCATCTGGTGCCCGCACTGCGGCCATTAGAGCGGCCATGGCTGCACCCAGACTGTGGCCGGTGTACAACAACCGGCACTCGCCGACTTGTTGGATCGCCTCTTCAAGACGCGAGCGGACAACTTCGAGCGCGCTGGCGAAGCCTCGGTGAACTCTTCCAGGACCGTTCCACGTTTCCAACAGAGCGTCCACATCGTAGAGCAAGTCGCGCCTGTCCTTGATGTCAGTTCCACGAAATGAGGCCACGGCGAGTTTTCCGGCTTTGAGTGAGTCGTCAGCTACCGCCAAGAGGCAATGCGCCCCCGTTCCTCGTGGCGTTCCTATGCTTTCGACAAACTTGAGTGGCCTGAACTCGATGCCCGCCAGAAGTTTCTCAATGCGCTCCCGGTCGAAACCAAAATCGGGTTCCTTCCGACAATATGCCAAGCGCGCCATCTCCGCGCACAAAGCCGCATCGGACCGTGGTTTGGGAGAAAAGAATCCCTCCCGCCGTCCAGGATTGAAAAGATCGTCTTGCGCCGCAGTATAGGGAATGTCCGGGCTCATCGGATCCTACCGATTGATTGGATTGCCCAGGGGTCGGCCCAAAGTTCTAATTCTGGTCGCGTATCTTACACCCAAATCCACATCCGCACGCAGGGAAAACTGGGCGAAGAAGTGAAATCGATGAGCTGACAACTTTGCCGAAGCCGGAAGCCTGTCGCCCGAAGCCTGAAGTAAACTAACTCCAGATGCCAGCCTATCTATCCCGCCTGCGCCGCTGGTTCGCTGGCGCCATTATCGTCGCAGTCCTAGCGGTGGCGGGCGTTTATTTCTATGCCCGTCATCGCATGCAGAACGCGCTCAAGCAGGTTCCAGCGAAGATCGGCCTCGAAATCAAACAAACTGCGACCGGTTTCACCGTCTCTAAGTCTCAACAAGGACGCACTCTATTCACCATCCAAGCCAGCAAGGCAGTGCAATTCAAGCAGGGAGGACACGCTGAATTGCACGACGTGCAAATCACTCTATACGGAAGCGATTCCAGCCGCTTCGATCTGATCCGTGGCGCCGATTTCGAATACGATCAGCAATCTGGAAACGTCATCGCCAAGGGAGAGGTGCAAATTGATTTGCAGTCAAATCCTGGCGGCTTGCTACATCCGGACCAGTCGCCTCCGACGAACCTGAAGAATCCCATTCACCTCAAAACCAGCGGCTTGATATTCAACCAGAACACCGGAGACGCTCAAACCAAAGAAAGAGTCGACTTTGATCTGGCTCAAGCCCGCGGATCGGCCGTAGGCGTTGACTATGCTGCTAAGACCAACACCCTCACCCTGCAATCGCAAGTGAATCTCGTGTCGGTGGGCGCTACTGCAGCGACTGTCATTGCTCTTCGCGCAACCATCACCAAGGATCCGCACCTGGTCCTGCTCGATCATCCCCATTTGCGCAGTGGCGCACGCCAATGCGACGCCGACGAGGCCACACTTTTTCTGCGCCCCGACAACACTCTGGACCGCGTTCTAGCCCATGGGAACGTACTGGTGAAAGCGGAAGGTTCGCAGCCAGCAGAAGCTCGATCCGAACAACTCGAACTCACCATGGCGAAGCAGCGTGATACTCTTGCGCACCGCCATTTTTTCTGGCGACGTCCAGGCCCAAGTCGCGGGCGCACAGCCCATGGAGGATGCACGTTCCCCCGGCCCGTCACGGTGAGGCCGAGGGGTCAAATTCGGCCAGCGGGGCCGCTCCCGAAGATCAAACTGCCACAAGGGTGGCCCATGCAAGGCAAAGCCGGTCGAGTCGTCCTCGAATTCTCCGGGAAAAATTTCCTCACCAAGGTACACGCCGAAGATCACGTAAAGTTACTGCAGCATCAGCGGCCAGCGAGCGCCTCAGCCGTCACGCAGGATCTCGAATTGACCACGCAGGCCATAGACTTTTTTGCCGCCAACCTCGCGCGAGGCGACAAGGCAAGCCACCTCGACCGCGCTGAAACTTCCGGCCCGGCCCAAATCGCTATTCGTCCAACGACCGGTGTTGGGCAGCAAACTCTGGTTACGGCAGCCAAGTTTGACGCTCGCTTTGACAACTCGGGACAGCTCACCGCCGTCCATGGCGCCCCGGACGCGCGCATCGTCAGTCAGAATCCCGGCCAGCCTGATCGCATCAGTACCAGCCGCATCCTCGACGCGAACTTTCAACCCGGCGTTGGCATCCAATCTCTGGTGCAGCAGGGAAATGTAGTCTACGTTGATGGAGAGCGCAAAGCCTGGGGAGCGCATGCCCGCTACACTCCGGCCGATCAAATACTGATCCTGACTGGCTCTCCCCGCGTGAGCGATGGTGGCATGACCACGACTGCAAATTCCATGCGCCTTAATCGCGCCACTGGATATGCCTTCGCCGAAGGCAACGTCAAAACTACCTACAATGACCTCAAACCACAACCCGGTGGCGCCTTGCTGTCTTCTTCCAGCCCTATCCACGTCACCGCCCGCTCCATGAGCGTCCAGGGCAACTCAGCCATCGCTCTTTACACCGGGGATGCGCGGCTCTGGCAGGATGCAAACGTCGTCGAAGCTCAGTCGATCGAATTCGACCGCGACCACCGCTCCATGGTTGCTGGGGGAACATCCGCGATTGGATCAACCACGTCCCAAACCGTCTCGACGGTCCTGATCCAGACAGACAAAGCTCAGACAGACAAAGCTCAGACGGACAACGCTCAAGCGGACAAAGCCAGGTCGATCGATCGCAAGACGGACAAATCTCAAAAACCTACCCTGATCGCCATAACATCCTACGCGTCTCACCTACGCTGACAACGAGCGCAAGGCGCACTTCGAAGGCGATGTCGTGGCCAAGGAAGCGGACGTCACCATTACCGCCAAGAAGATGGACGCGTTTCTAGAAGCGCGCGGCCCGACCCACGAAGCGCTCTCCGGAGCAGGGAAACTCGACAAGATCGTCGCCCAGGAGCAGGTTGTGATCACCCAACCCGACCGTCGCGCCACCGGCGATCTCCTTATTTACACTGCTTCGGACGACAAGTTCGTCCTGACCGGGGGACCGCCTAGCATTTTTGATGCCGAACACGGCAAGATTACCGGGGTTTCGTTGACTTTCTTTAGACACGATGATAGGGTGCTGGTTGAAGGCAACAATTTATCCCCCACCGTCACCCAAACGCGAGTGGCACGATAAATGCGTACACTGGCCACCGACGAAATCGGCAAATCTTATCGCAGCCGCCGGGTTGTAAACGGTGTCAGCCTGCGCGTCGAACAGGGCGAAGTCGTTGGTTTACTTGGACCTAACGGCGCTGGCAAGACCACAACCTTCTACGCCATCGTAGGCCTGGTTCCCCCTGACACCGGTCGAGTCCTTATCGACGACGATGACATCACGGACGTGCCCATGTATCTCCGGGCTCGTCAGTACGGCATCAGCTATCTCCCGCAAGAGGCTTCGGTTTTCCGCAAGCTGACGGTGGAGGAAAACATCCTGGCCGTCCTCGAAGCGCAATCTATCTCCTGGCATGAGCGCCGGGAGAAGATGGAAAAGCTGATCGATCAATTGGGATTGGAGCACATTCGCCAAAATCGCGGATACGCTCTGTCGGGCGGAGAACGTCGCCGGGTCGAAATCGCGCGCGCTTATGCATCAATCCGACGTTCATTCTGCTGGACGAGCCGTTTTCTGGGATTGATCCCATTGCCGTGCTCGACCTGCAAAAGATCATCAGTGATCTGAAAGCCAGCGGCATCGGCGTCCTGATCACCGATCACAACGTGCGTGAAACACTATCGGTCACCGACCGCGCATACATAATTAATGAAGGCCGGATTTTCCGCCAGGGGACACCCGAGCAGTTAGGCGATCCGGTGAGCGCGTATACCTGGCAAAGTTTACGCTGGTTGAATTTGCGTGCTTATTGTGGAAGAACCCAAAGGATTCTGTTATCGCTGAGATGTGAAAAGCACGATAAGCAGATCGCACAACTGGGCACCCTGGTAACCGAGTTGCTCAAGGCACAGCGAGACTGCTGCGAGTTGTGGAAATGCACGAACATCGTCGACGCTGATGATCGACAAGAGGAACGACAAACGAACGACTGAATTTATGGTTTTACTGCAACACAAACTAAGTCTCAAAGTCTCGCAGAGACAGATCCTGACCCCGGGCCTCGTCCAGATGGTCAGCGTGCTCGCGCTCAACAAGCTTGAGCTTCGGGACATGATCACGGCTGAAATGGTGGAGAACCCAGTCCTCGAAGAACTGGAAGAATCAGTTCCGCTATGGATCGACGATGTGAATCGGCGGGAAGAGGACCGCGACCGTACTCCATCGAAGAAAGCCCCACCACCGCCGCCGACGCCGAGAAAAAAGATCCATTCGAAGAAATCGACTTCGGCTCATTCTTCCAGGACTACCTCGATCCCGGCTATCGCAGCTCCCGTGAAATGGAGGATATCGAGCGGCCTTCATTCGAAAATTTCCTTTCCAAGCCCGGCAGTCTGACCGACCATCTGGTATGGCAACTCGGTTCCATCTCCATGCGTCCCGAAGTGCAGGAAGCCGTCGAACTCATCATCGGCAATCTCAACGAAGACGGCTACCTGATTGCGAGCGACGAAGAGTTGCTGGGAGTCGCGCCGCCGGCCCCGCCTGAGTTGGACGCCGCGGTCGTCGAGAATGTTTTCAAAGAAGCTGCTGCTCTAGGCATCAGTTCCGAGCCTAACTTGTCTGCGCAAGGCTTGCCCGAACCAAGCGCGTCTGACATGGGTGCGTCCGAGCTGGATGCTGCTGAATTTGTTTCCCCAGAGCCTGTTTCGAGCGAATCCTTTTCGACCAACCCGGTCATCGATTCTCCGGCGGCAATAAACTGGAACGAAGCCGCACACGGTGTCGATCTTGCCGGCAGCGCCGCCGCACCAGCAACTGCACTGGAAGCCGCCGCAGCAGTGCAGACCCGCGCCAGACCCCGGCTCCGCATCCCAAGTTTCTCACCAGCTTTAGTCTCTCCGATCTCCACGAAGCCATCGAAGTCATTAGGCAGCTCGATCCTCCCGGAGTTGCCTGCCGTGATCTTCGCGAGTGCTTACTCTATCAATTGCGTTACCACCAGCTGCAGCTCGAACTGCACAAGAACGGCAACGGAGAATCCACCGCCCAGACGCTTACGGACGCCATCGCCATCGTCGATCAGCATCTGCGCGCCGTGCAGAACAAGCAGTTTAAGGAAATCGGGCGCGCCCTGAGTCGCCCCGTGGAAGCCGTGCAGCAGGCGCTCGATTACATCCGCACTCTCGATCCGCGTCCCGGCCTGCGTTACAACAAAACCCAGCCGCGCCTCATCGAACCCGACGTCGCTTTCGTCAAGCACGGAGACGAATGGCTGGTCGTCATGAATGACGAAGACGTCCCCCAGCTTCGCCTGAATCCCAGCGTACAAGCGTTTGCTTACCAAAGAGACGAACGACAAAGACACGCGCAATTACGTGAAAGAGCGCTACAAGAGCGCCATCCAGCTCATCAAGAACATCGAGCAGCGCAAGCAGACCATCGTCAAAGTTTGCTACAGCATCCTCGCCCGCCAGCAGGACTTTCTGGAAAAAGGCATCGACGAGTTAAAGCCCATGATGATCAAGGAGGTGGCCGAAGAAATCGGCGTGCATCCTTCTACCGTCAGCCGCGCTGTGTCCAGCAAATATGCCCACACTCCGCAAGGCGTGTTTGAGTTGCGGTACTTCTTCAGCGAAAGTGTGAACGGTCCGCAAGGCGGCAACACTTCGTTGCTCATCCTCAAACGCCGCGTCAAGAAGCTCATCGAGGACGAAGATCCTGCCAGGCCGCTGACCGACGAGCAGATCACCCGCCTGCTGCAATCGCAGGGCATTCAGGTCACCCGCCGCACGGTCGCGAAATACAGGGAAGATATGCGCATCCCGAGCACCCACCAGCGCAGAGTAAAGAAGTAAAGTACGGAGCTCTCTCGCAAATGGTTTTTTGGGGAGGGCAGGACTTCAGTCGTGGCGCTCAGAGTCAAAAACGACGCGGATTTTAGCCCATGAAAGATTAAAAGGTTCCAGATGTAGTGCCCAATCAAGAAAGATCGAAACCCAAGGAGGGGCGCTCATGAACGTGGAATACACCGGCAGGCATTACGAAGTTACTCCCGCCATCCGCAAGGACGTCGAATCCGGCCTCGTCAAAATCCGTAAGATCCTCGGTGACAAGTTTCCGACCAAGGTGGTTCTCGCGGTTGAGAAGCACCGTCACAAGGCTGAGATCACTATCAGCCCACGCAACGGTCCGCTCGTGGGACTGGCCCAAGCGGGAGACATGCCCTCAGCCGTCAGCGAGGCCCTCGAACATTTGGAGAAACAGGCGGTCAAATATAAGACCCGCTGGCGTACCAAGAAACGCCACAACCACAAGAGCCCGAACCCCAAGAACCAAACCTCTAGAACTTCAACTGCTGGAAAATGGAACGGTGAAGGATCCCAGGAAGCCGTAGGAGTCGCCGTCGGCCTATCGGAACAAACCTCCATCGACGTGGTCGTGCACAAATTTCCCGCCGTCGCCAAAACCACCGAAGTTCACCTGGTGCGTTCCGAAGAAGCGGTCGCCATGCGTCCCATGACCCTGGAAGAGGCGATTAAGGAAGCCCACTTTCGCGATCGCGACGTCTTTGTCTTTCGCGATCCTAAAGGCAAAGTCATGGTGCTGCATCGCACCCGGGACGGAAAAATGGAATTGATCGAAGCCCCGTAAGGCGCTCAGGTAAGACCATTCGCTGTGCGAGAAAGCCCAGGCCTTCGCCAAGCGAAGGCCTGTCGACGAAGGATCTCTGCACTGCGTTTCGAGGAAACTGGTGTTGTCTCCAGCCACGTGACATTAGTAATCCGCCTTTGTTTTTTTGGATGGCGAGCGCTCTTGCCGGCTGTTATGGTCTTGCGAGCGTATGCGCACCGCGGTGCCTGCGCCACAAAACTGTCAATGAACACGATCAACACAATCCTTTGTTGCCTTTTTCTTACTCTGACAGCCTTCGCGCAGACTGCTCGCGAGAAAGACGATCCACAATCGACCAAGCTGGTCGTACTCGAGCATCTTTGGAATGACGCTCAGGTGCACCGCGATGAGCGCGCATTGGAAGGCATGATCGCCGATTCTTTCTCGGACACGGAGTGGGATGGCGAAATCAGCGAACGCGGCAAATTTCTCGCCGATATCAAAGACCCCAAGTTCAAACCTGACCTGGTCACCATCCAGGATGTGAAAGTGAACCTGTATCACAACACCGGCGTGGTGACCGGCGTTTATCACACCAAAGGTTCGTACAACGGCAAACCTTACGATCACCTTGGCCGCTTCACCGATACCTGGATTTTGGAAGACGGCAAATGGGAGTGCGTCGCCAGCCACACCAGCCTGCTGAAGAGATAATGCTTCTACGATCTGAAAATTGGTCGGGGCGATAGGATTTGAACCTACGACCCCCTGCGCCCAAGGCAGGTGCGCTACCAGGCTGCGCTACGCCCCGACATGTACTGCACGATTGATTCTAAAAGACTTTTCGTTGATATTCCACTCCAGACTTCGTTTTCGGGGCCCGAACTGTGCACGAATGCGGTTACTGCACCATGACCGTGCACATTGGAGCCGGACTAGCAGGCGCCATCTCATTTGCTTGAGGTGCCAGTCCGCGGACAGACAATTCCGTAGTACTTGCGTGCTCTAGGCATTCTCCATCTCCTGTTTGAATGAAGCGCGAAACTTTTCGAGATCCGATTTCAAGAACCGGATGTTACGACCTATTTACGCGGAGATGGGGGATCTTCTTTCGCTCACTTCTCTTTAGCAGAGCGTTTTTTTTCTCAGCGTCGATTTTTGAATCGACCGATCACGGCTGCAGAAGGTTCTCTCCGTCTCCCGTGTCTCGGGAAAAGACTCACTGGGGCGGCAGTTCTGGCTGCGCTGGACATGATCACTAGAGCGTTTCGTGGTCGGTCTCCGGCTCTCAATTACCTAAACTTGACAGACATGTTATTACTCCCGGTTCACTGGCTGCCAACTGGTTCGACCGAGCGATCGTTTTTTCCGTTTCGAGGCGCTGCATCAAATTCGGCACTGAGCTGAGACTTTATGCCGCGCGTCGCTTTCTCGAGTTCAGCTTTAGCTCGGACCACGTGTCCCAGCATGGCTTGCAGCCGCTTCGGTCCCAAGACGACGAGTCCGAGCATAAGCATGAACAGGATTTCCGTTCCGAAAGCCACGATTCACCCCTTGGTTATGGCTTGGTCATTGGCAATTATGGTTGTCGTGTTGGCTGGTTTCTCTTCCTCGGCTTTTATGGCTGACTTGAAGCCACGGATGCCCTCTCCGATTCCTTTGCCCAGCTCGGGAAGCTTCTTCGGACCGAACACGAGCAGAGCAATTCCGAAAATCACTAGCAGATGCATCGGTTGAAACAGTCCTTCAAACATTGAGTCCTCCTTTATTTCTCGTCCGAAGACGCAGTCAAATGATTTACAGAAAGGCAGGCGCCGCGACCCATATGTCTGGGGACGGCGCCCCCATTTTGTGCATTACAGTTCAGTTACGCCTTGCGCACTGCGGAGTCGGCTTCCACCGCCATATTTGCCAGTATGTCGAGGAACTTCTGGCTTTGGCCGATAAAGAGCCCATCGGCGGTAAAGCTTTGTATCGCGGCCACAGCGCCGCCGAATGTATCGGTCAGTGGACGAATGATCGAGACATGGGGCAGGTTGGGCCTGAACTCGACAGGGACAGGGAAGATCAGGCTGGGCTGAATCTTCTTGTTGAGAGGTTTGAAAAAGTTGGGAAATGTTAGTCCGGATATGGAGTCCGTAAATGGCGCGATGGGAGCTTGCACTCCGTTGCCCGCAAAATCGACCCATTCCAGAAAGTGAGCGATCTCATCTCCACCAATGCCGAGTGTGATCTCGAGCACTTCAGGATCCGTCACCTTTTGACTCATGGTTGCGTAAAGACTGGAGCCACCTTGCTCAATGTATCCGAAGTGAAAGGCGGCTACATTGGCGATCGCCTGAATGTGATCGTTGCCCTTGAAGTTCTTGTTGTGTTCGCCTTTGTAATCGGCATCGGTTCTAGGAATGGCGGTAACCCCTTCGAGAGTGAGCGCCTGCGGGAAGGTGGCGCCGAGGTCCGGGTTGGTTGCGCTGCGGTAGCGAACGAACCAGCTGGTGTCGACGTTGAGCTGCATCAAGTTCGTGAGGCGCAGCTTGCCGGACGAACCTTTAGCTGTGCTTCCCTTCAGAGTTTCGAATTGCGTGAAGTTGACTGGCTCGGCTCCTCTGGACTCGAGATAGGCATTGAGGAAGGTGGCGTGGCTCACTTCATCCAGCGTGTTGCTCTTGATATATTGCGGGCCATCGGAATCGAGGTTCGATAAAGCTATCTGATACGGGTTCAAATGTTCATTCGGGTCAACCTCAATGGGCGGAAGGTGGCCGAGACCACCCAATTCTGCATACTGGGTCCACAGGTCCGACTCGATCAGTTCTGCTGCCGCGAGAAACCGGAGAATGGCGACATCGCCCTCATTGAGAGACCCGCTCTCTTGAGCACGGGCAAGAGTTGCATTGGATAACAAACCGGCGCCTACGACTGCGCCTCCTGCCAGAAGGCTGCCTTTCATAAAAGAACGGCGGTCAACTGAACGGTCGACGGATGGGAAAAGTTCTTGTTTTTTAATGTTCACGCCTTGATTCCTTTTGTTTGTGATTTTGTTGCAGCGGTACTGTGGGTTAGACGCGATGACCAACACCGAGATGCGTAAAGGGTGTCATTTGATTGTCAACTCTTTGTCACACGTAATATTCGCATCACTGCGACGTGCGACACTGACAGGAAGTTGATAACTGGCACACAGCATTTCTATTTCCAATTCCTTTTCGTCTTTGTCGAGTCTCTAACCGTCGGACTACATAGAGCCCGCAACCTGTCTTCTATAACCGAGGCAATTGAGGTTTATTCCAACGTCACGCTAAAACGAGTGGAAGATAACTGAGGTTGCCACTGCGGATCTCAAGCAACGATGCTAGGCACGGGCGCATGGGAGTGCGCCCTGGCCAAGGCTGGTTTTGTTTTAATTGATAGTGACAGTTACGGGCGTGGTATGGCTGAGTGCGCCTGATGTGCCCGTCACCATTAAGGTGACCTGGGATGTGGACGTTTGCGCTTTTGGACTGTTTGAACTGCTACCGCATCCGAGAGAAAACATTGAGATGACGAGCAGCAAACCCAGCGCGCTCGTCCGCAGAACGCTCTTACTTGCGAGTGGTTTCCGTTTGCGAGTCGTAAGAACGGTTCCGAAGACGCCCAGACCAGGAAGCAGAAGGGACGCCATGCCAGACAAACTGTAACCGGTAACCGGCGGCGGAGTTGACGCGGCGGCAATGGTCAGCGTGGAAGACGCCGCGCTCGACCCTGGGGAAATCGTGGCCGGACTGAAAGTGCAGCTGAGGCCAGCTGGTGCAGTGCAGGAGAGTGTAATCTGACTATTAAATCCTCCAACCGCACTGGCGCTGACCATCAGGTTAGCCGATCCCCCCGGCGCAACGGTTGCGCTTTGGGCCGAAACATTCAGAGAAAAATTCGCATTGGTGACCGCCGCCGCTGGGACAAGGCTCGCGAACACGGCGGTTGTGTTACCGCCAGCCGGGAAATTAGGTTGGTTGCTACCTCCTGCGGTGAGATAAAGAGTGTTGACATCACCGGAGGGTCCGCCTCCGCCAAATACCATATCCCACAAGCCGGGATTCACCAGCACTTTGTTGGATGAGTCGGTGAGTTGGCCGAGAAACTTTCCGGTTGTATCGAAGGCGTTGATAGTGCCATCACCAAAATTCCCCACCAGGATCGCGTTTGGAAATGCTCCGAAAGATGCCGGAGTTTCTACCACGCCCCAAGGCGCGTTGAGTTTGCCGCCGGCAGCGACGAAGGTGCTGACGAAGTTGCCGTTCGCATCGAAGATATCCACCTGCCCCAGGCCGGCGCCGGGCTGGGCGTCGTGCTTCGCGGCATCCTGCATAGCATAAGCGACGTAGATCTGGCTGCCGATGACGTGAATGCCGTGAGGAGCAAGACCCGCGGGAAGTTTTGGATCGGTGAACGAACCGCTCAACGAAGTGGGGTTAAAGTTACGATCGTATACGTCGATTTTGCCACTGTTGAAGTTCGCGGCCAAAAGGGAGGTACCGTTGAGTAAGGCGAGACCCTTGTAAACCGCGCCGCTGGCGGAGTTATCAAAGGCCACTTCTGCCGTGTTGGCGCCGGTCCAGTTGGCGATGATGCCATCTTCGGTGTCAAAGATGAACGATCCGCCGGCGAAGTAGCTGCCGTTGGTGTTTGCCACGTTTCCCGTCGGGCAACCAGGGGTGCAATTACCGTTCGGATTCTTTGAGGCACCGGGTATGGTTACGACCAAAGCATTTTTGGTGCCCTGTGCGTTATAGAGCGTGGAGGTGCCGCTGTTATTGTTGGCGATCCAGAAATCTTGCCCGGGAAAATCGAGATTCCCCAGGGGTTGAGCAGTTGAGAGTCTGTAGTGGTGGCTACGCCGGCAGTATTGGAGACCAGGTTGGTCTGGGAATAGCCGGCCTGCTGAGCCCAAAACCTTGACGGAACCGCCAACGTTATGAGTAGTCCGAACAACAAAAGTGTTTTTTTCATGTTTGTCCTCCGTAATCTTTTTGCGATCTGTACAACATTGAAGCCGGATAAATCGCTTTCCCGCGACCAGGCCGTTTTTTGTCGGAAGAAGGAGTTCAGGCACGGATTGATGTAATTTCCTGGCTCTCGAACTCCCTCGGCGTAACAACCGACTTTGTGTTCGCTTAGTTAGTGCCCGAAGAAGACAGCCCAAGTAGCCAAGTCAGAGCAAGTACCGCGATAAAATATGACTTCTTCATAATTTCTCCTTGTCGAAACATTTTGGATTTCGCTACGGATAACTGCGCCCCGTGACGCTTTATTCCAGAAGTGTCTACCGAGTCGCAGCTATTAAATTTTCAGAACATAGTCGTTAGACGCGGCGAGTACTTGACGAGATGGGGATGGAATGTCATTTGATTGTCAAGTCTTTGTCGGATCGTGTAGACACACGGCAGCAGCATCGCTGCTATGTTTCGAACGGAAAACACGGACATTGGAAATCTCTCGGCAGTGCTCTGACTCGTGCACGAAATCGATATTCCAGTTGCCCGTGGCCACGCCTGGCAGGGGTGCGCATGGAGAGCTGTAACGACTTCAGCACGTTTAAGTATCGAGTGAACCAAATGCGACTAGAAAGGGAGAATCTTTTAGGTAGGCGGACAGGTCGTCAACTCGGGTCGATTCCGTTCGGGAATCCTTATCGTCGCTGACGCCTGTCGCTTTGAGCGATTCGCAGAAGTGTGCGATCGTATCGCTTCATGAGCTGCTCGAAAGCAGCTACATCCCCATTCCTGCTGGCCTGGACAAGATCGAAGTCATCATTTGTCTGTGCTCGTACTCCGAATTGTGCTGACTCTGCAGTCATAATCGCTCAACGCTCTTTGCGAACAGCAACTCTGCGGAAGCAAATTCATGCTTCCATGATGTGAAGCAGTTTCCGTCGTATCGCCATCGAAGAGTCCACGTCTTTTACTGCACCACGACCTGTCCGGTCATCTTCGGATGGATCGTGCAGTAGTAGGGATACGTTCCCGCCTTGGTAAACGTGTAAGAGAATTTCTCATCCGTATCCAGCACCTTGGACTTGAACACACCGTCTGTGCTGACCGACGTATGGGGAATGTCATCATTGTTTGTCCAGGTAACCGTCGTGCCGACGGGTACCGTGAGCGTCTGCGGCCCAAAAACGAAATTGTCGATTTTGACCGCGGCCTTGCTGCGGAAGCTTTGTCGTTATTACTCGCCATGACGTTCGGCGAACCCGCGCACAGGAGCAATATTGCGATCATTAATGGCGCTATGAAACCTGCAACCCACATGTTTTGCTTTGTCATTTCTCTTACTTCCTTTCGTGATTTATTTCCTGCTTGCGTTTCCTAAAGGCGAAGACTCTTAACCCGCGAGTGGCGAATCGACCATCGCAAGACTGCGGCCACTGACCACATAGTTCACATCGGTGATGCCCAGCACCTGTTGCAACTGCTCGGCTGGCACTTTCATGGGTCCGGCGGAGGGCGCTGTTCCGGGCGCGGGTTGCGGGAACGCGGTCGACATCGCGGTATGGAACGAAACCTTACCTTCGATCTTTTGCATGATCTGATGAATGTGACCGTTCAACACCGTCACAGAACCGAAACGCTTGACGTAAGACAAGGCTTGTTCGCTGTCGTCGGTTCCCCAGCCCCAATCGGGATAGATGGTCCACAGCGGAATGTGTGCGAACAGCACAATCGGAGTGCTGGCCGAGCGGCCCTTGAGATCGTCCTCGAGCCACTCCAGTTGCTCGTGGCCGAGCGACCCCATGCCTCCAGCTTTCAAATTGGCGACATTCACCAGACCAACAAAATGCACACCCTTATGATCGAAGCTGGACCACCCAGTGCCCTTCGTACCTTTCCCATAGCGCTGCGAGATATTGCTCGCCGTTGTCGCTGAGCATGTCGTGCTCACCCGGCACAAAGTAGATCTGCTTCGCGGACGCCCCTTTTAATACTTGATCCAACGTATCGAACTCACTCGGCTTCGAGAGCTGACTCAGATCACCGGTGTGAATAATGAAATCCGGTGTGTGAGGCATGGCATTGATTTTGTTGATCGCCGTCTGCAGAGTCGCGGTGACGTCCGGATTTGCTGGCTTGTTAAAGCCGATGTGGCTGTCGCTGATCTGGACAAAGCTGAAGTCCGCGCCTTTGCCGGCATCTTTGTCGGAATTTGCCACCGCTTTTGGCGAAAGCCCGAGATACCGGGATGCCACCACTCATGGTCCAGACCAGGCCCGTGCCCGCCCATGCCATGCACTTCAGGAATCCGCGGCGATCCACGCCATCGTTGTTGAGGTCTTGCAAATTCTGATCGATAAGATCTAGCTTTTTGTCGGGCATTTGTCCTCCGTGGTTTGTGACGTTCAGAGTTGATAACTGGGGCAGATCGTTTTTATTCCGACCAATTTTGAAGACGGAAACGACCGTGTTACTGCTAACTGCAGCGATAGCCATTTATTCCAAGGACGCGTGTGTTCAGGTTCACCAGGCAACAACTGATCGCGGGAAGGGAACAAGTCGGTCTTGTTGTATCAATTGCAGATGGAAAAATGGCGCTTAGCCACTGCTAACGCAACACCATTGCATTAAGGAAGCGCAAGTGCATCTAGCCGGGCCCGTTTACGCCGCTTAGGAAACCGCCCAAATGTCCGGTCAGCGCGACGAGAGCGACGCCCAGGAATTCCACCGCGAGGCGGTAACTCGGCAGAGCTTCTGCCCGCCGTCGCGCCCGGAAATGCACCCACCAGACCAGCCAGATCACCACAGTCGAGACGCACGCCAGCACCAGATGCAGCAATAAGATGCCCTTCAACTTCTGGCCTTCGAGCTGGAACTGCCACGCGAGAATACCCGTGGCGAGAACTGGGACCGTTGAAATCGCTGCCACGAACAGGTTGTAGTATGCGGCGTCTGCAAGGCCACGTCGCTTCGTCCATTGCGCGAAAGAGGTCAAAAGCCACGGCTGTGATAAACAGTGCAATAGGAAAATGGATGAGCACCACATGTTGTGCGTGCTTCGCTAAGAGCACGCTCTTGAGATCAAAAGGATTCAACACACTCGCTCCTCAGTACCGTTTTGCCATATCAAGCACCCAAGTGAATAGAACTGACGGTTTTGCGAAATATTCCGCGATCGCGAAGGCAAACTTCTGCTGGTGCAATAAGCAGGGAAGCTGTGATTATTCGCTTGTCGCGAAACAGATCCGAACGGTCGCTGATTTGAACTCGCATTCGTGATGAAGCTCACCGACAGACGAACTCAGAATGGTTTAGTAATTAGTTCAGGAGGAACTAAAAACTGAATACCGCAAAGTGGGCCCGGCTATGACAAGAGTGAGGACACTCGCTTAGCCGCCGCTCGACGGCGAACGGCCGGGCCCGATATTTCCCGCAGGGCTCATCATCAAGCGAAGAGATGAACTGGGCCTTCAGAGCAAATCGCCAAAGTGATTCAGAAGCATTAAGCGAGATGAGCGCTGCTTTTTGCCGGGATACTCTCGCAGTTCCAAATAACTGCATATTCTTCGCTTCGCTCGGAATGACGAAGTTAAAATTGGAAACGAAGCTACTCGAAGTGACAAGTTAAAATTTCCTACAACTTCATGATCCCGTGACAGCGATCACAGCGCAATCACTGTGTTGCGTATATCGTTTAGAAGGTAACCTTTATGTCGTCCCCCGCCCTTGGTTCATCGGCCATCGAAAATGGTTTGCGCCAGATGGCTCCGGTACAGTTGCGTGCTGCACTTGCGAACTTCCTGCCTAAGGGGGCTACGGCTAAGGAGCAGGTCCGCGCTATTGAAGCTGGATTGCGAAGCCCGATTGGCCAGGGCATGCGGGACACGATGGCGCGATGGATCGTCGACGAGATCGTTCCGGTAGAGAGGTTAGTGCCGCAGGCTTACATCAAGTGGCGTCCACCGGTGAGGGACGCGATGATGTTTGTGGTGGCGCGGCTTTCGCCAACGCGCCTTGCTCCCAAATTGCTCGAGCAGCTTGAGCTTCCGTTGGATACTTCGGCGGAAGTGCGCTTGCTGCGGCTGATTGCGAAAGTGCCCGGTCTGCAGAAACTCGGGCAAGTCATCGCGCGCAATCAGCATCTTCGTCCGGCGCTGCGGAATGCACTGGAGCGGCTGGAAAATGGAATTCGCGATGTCCGGCCCGAGGATGTGGTCGCGATCATCCGACGAGAGTTGGGCCCGCGAGTTGATAAATACGACGTGAAGATCGCGCCGTCGATTCTCTCGGAGGCCAGTGTCAGCGCAGTGGTGCGCTTTACCTGGCGTAGTCCGCAGAGCGGAAAGCGGGAGCGAGGAGTTTTCAAAGTTTTGAAGCCTCACATCCCCGAGTATTTCGCGGAAGACATGGACTATCTGCAGGGGCTGGCGCAATACTTCAGCGACCGGCAACACAATTACGGATTTCCCGCGAAGCTGCTCCCCGATACTTTCAAGAAAGTCCGGCGCCTGCTCCGGCACGAGGTCAACTTTGTCCGGGAGCAGAAGACGCTGGTCGAAGCATGGGGCCTGTACCGATCGATGAAGGGGGTGCGCGTCCCGCGGCTGATTCAGCCGCTGTGTACGCCCAGAATTACGGCGCTCACGGAGGAGCGCGGAATCAAGGTGACGAACGCGGCGGCTCGACTGCCAGTGGCCAGGCGCAGGAAAGTTGCCGAACAACTCATCGAAGCCCTGATCGCAGTCCCACTTTTGTCGTCGTCGGAAGATGCGATTTTTCACGGCGACCCTCATGCCGGCAATCTGCTTTACGACAATCGCACTGGCGAACTGACGATCATCGACTGGGCACTGCGGGAACGTTTGAGCCGCGATCAGCGCCGGCATCTCGCGCTCTTGTTTCTGATGGTGACCTTACGCGACCCGGTGGGCACCTGCAACCAAGTATTGGCGCTCAGCCAGCAGCACATCCGAACTACTTCGTCGCGGGGGCGCATGATCGCGGAATTTGTCACACATTTTCTTGGCGAACTTCCGGTGGTGCGCCTGCCCAGTGGAGTAGACGCGATGCTGCTACTGGAGCGCCTTGCCATGAAGGGCGTCAAGTTTCCAGGGCCGCTTATCATGATGTCGAAGGTAATGTTTACCCTGGATGGAATTCTAGCCGACATCGGAGGTTCCGACAGCGGGTTGGGTTTTGGCGTCACTATTGCGCGTCACGTGGCCCAGCACTGGATCAGCAATCGAAAAGAATTTCGTTCGCCTTTGAAGACTCGGGATTGGGCTACACTCCAGTGCAGCGCCTTGCTTTACACGGGGCGTCTGTGGCTGCAGTGCGAGCAGGCGATATTGGACCGCTTGATTCCCGCGAACTCGACCGCCCCGGTTGAGACGGCGACAAGCTAGCGCAGTTTCGGACCGTGCTAAGCCATGAGACCCCAGTTCTTGATAATGGCCTCAGCGGCATCGTTCCAATCCGTTTCTGCAGCCGGCGGAATAAAGCTCATCGCCCGTTCGGCCAGTGCAGTAATGGTCAGGCTGGGATTGACTCCGAGGTTAGCCGCGACCACCGACCCGTCGCAGACGTACATGTTCTTGTAGTTGAAGACGCGATGGCGGGAATCAACCACGCCGTGGGTGGCATTGTCTGCGATTACACAGCCTCCGATGCAATGTGCGGTGCCCGGAACATTGAACAGGATCTCGGGAAGCATGCTCATGGGAAAGCCGCCGGTGAGTTGGGCAAGCGTCTTCGCGAACTCATTGGCTTTCGGAATGTAGGTCGGGACTTTCTCGCCGTGGCTTACCAGAAACTTGCGGAACGGCCAGAACCATGGACGTTGCCAGCGCATCTCGATCTCTCCCTCGAGCGCCTGCATGCAAAGCAGAATTACGAACTCCCGAGCCCAGCCCAACGGCTGCAAAACTCGCATAGTCTTGAATGGGTGGCGAAGCATAGAGGCGGCGACGTTCTTCACCCACAGTGCGATCCGCTGGGGACCGGGGCGACCGTCAGTGAGGATTGTGGTAAGAAATCCCATTGCGTCGGAACCTTTTGGATAGCGGACTGCTTCAATGTGGGTGTGCTCGTCAATGTAAATGCCGGAACCGATCGCAATGCCCTCGGACACATCCTGAGAATAGCCCGGCGTGCGCGCTCCAATGAGCGACTCGGAATTGGTGCGCACGTGTTGGCCGAGTTGGCTACTTATGGCAGGCAACGAGCCTTTTTCTTTGAGCTGAAAAAGAAGTTCCATCGTGCCCAGCGAGGACGCGGAAAAGACTACGCCGCGGCAAGTGAAACGCCGGGGATGGCGACGAATCCAAGCCGTGGACCTAACCGTGCTCACTTCGTATCCGGCACTCCCATCGCTGGTGCCTTCCAGCGGTTTGACATTTACCACCCTGGTTTCCGGAAAGACCTGCGCTCCGTGCTTCTCAGCTAAATAGAGATAGCCCATGTCCAGTGTATTTTTTGCGCCATACCGGCAACCCATCATGCAGCCACCGCAGCCGATGCAGGTGGTTCGCGCCGGACCTTCTCCGCCGAAGTACGGATCAGGGAAAGTCTCGCCGCCTGGCTTTCCCTCAGCCGGCTCGAAGATCCCGACTTTGGTGCAGTAAAAAGTGTGGCCCATGCCCGAGGCTTCCGCGGCTTTCTTCAGGAGAAGATCGGCAGGGCCGAGGATCTTGTTTTCGGTGACGCCCAGCATGCCCGCAGCGACCCCGTAGTGGCGCGGCATTTCCGCTTGCCAGTTGGATAATCCAGTCCAGGATCCCGCTTGCCACACTTTCTCGGGGGGCGGAAGCAAGGTGCAAGCGTAGGTGATCGATCCGCCACCGACGGCGCTGCCATGGAAGATCGTTGCATGCCGGAAAAACTGAATGTTAAAGAAGCCCCGTAATCCGAGATTCGGACGCCAGAGCCAACGATGGATAGACCAACTGGTATGCGGCAGGTTGTCAGGCGTCCAGCGCCGGCCCATTTCCATCACCGCAACTTTGTAACCCTTTTCCACCAAGCGATGGGCCGAAACACTACCACCGAATCCCGAACCGATGACGATGAAGTCGAAATCGAATTCCTTCAACTGGTCCATACGCGTCACCCATGGAACCCTACGCGCACTGAGACGCGCAGTCGAAAAAGTGGGCCGGGATAGTCAAGGCGATCGGCGAATCCGGCTGAGGCGAGGCGACCACAGTTCGCAGTATGTTGTTGGTGAGCTGCCACCAGCCGTGGAAGACCGCGCCACCGGTATAACGAACCCGGAGTGGACTCCACCCGTTGAGGTCGAAGGACGCATCGAAAGGGTTAACGACCACAGATCGGGTGTCGAGCCGTAGCCCCGTACCCAAAGCTTTGAGCGCGCTCTCTTTTCCGCTCCAAAGCAGGGCCAGCAGTCGAGGGCGATCCGACACAGAGGCGCGCGCAATCAGAGCTTGTTCTTCGCTGGTGAAATAGTCGGCGACGAAAGCGTCGCTGCGCGGCTCGACCACTTCCAGATCACAACCAATTTCCACACCGGACATGGCGACGGCGCAAGCTGCGACACCGCTGCGATGGCTGAGCGAAATAGTGACTCCAGTTGGTCGGTTGACGAAGAATGCCTCAGGCGCACCAGACTGCGCCGGGCGGATGTCCATTTTCTTGAAGATCTCGGGATGAGCGGGCAGATCGAGGTAAACCGACAGCGCATGTTTCGCCGTCCAGCGTCCGAGGCGCCAGTCAGCACGGCGCTTGGCAAAGCGCATACGGTTCAGGGAAGATGCTTCGTTTTCGCTCAGCCAATCGTTTTCGATTGGTACGTCAGCTTCAGTTTGTTCCAACCAATATACGTTCATCCAATTCCCCTTGACCGAAGCTAGGCCGCTTCGGTAATGGTGTTTTCGAGTATCGTTTCCGAAATGCCGGTTTTCGACTTTGCGGATTCTGCTTTCTGCTCTCTCGCAATACCTCGTTCGATCGCATGGATGAGATAAGGTCGCAGGTTTGCGGGCGGAATAATGTAGTTGAGAGCGCCTACCTCCAGAGCCCGCTGGACGCAATGTACGCGGTCGAACTCAGCGGCCATTTCGCCCAGCTTTTCGGAGTGAATGACCTTGAAAAGTTCGTCCACCTGGGCGCGCAGCCGGCCCTTCTCTGCGCCTTCGGCCTCAGCCATCGCCAAGTTGAGCGGTTGCAGACGCGCATCTTTGCGGGCCCGGGCCTCCACCTCACCGGCAAAAACCACAGCCGCTGCCGGAGCGCCGCCGATGACGGAGGCATACGTTCCCTCCAAGGCCGCGACTTCTACGCTTTCGTTCAGCGCCCGCGAGAAGACCACGTACGCGCCTCCGTGATAGCGCGAGATCACGCAAAAGACGATGGGGCCTTTGAAGTTCACAACCGCCCTCCCGATCTCCGCGCCGTACTCAAGTTGCAGCCTGCGCATCGACTCCGGAGAGCCATCAAACCCCGATAGGTTCGCGAGGACCACTACCGGTCGGTTGTTGCTCGCCGCGTTGAGCGCACGCGCAATTTTTTTGGAGGATTGCGGGAACAGCGTTCCCGATGTCCACTGATCGGGCCCGTCGGCCGGGACAAATCCCAACCGAGGCACGGGCCGCGATTCGATACCGATAAGACAAACGGGATAGCCACCGAGATGGGCATCCCACACGACCGCGGTTTCCGCTGCACGCATCCCGGCCCAGCGCTCAAGCGGCGCATGATCCTGGTCTATGGCCGCTGTCATCACTTTGCGAATCTCGAAGCATTTCTTACGGCCGGGATTGGTCTCGTCCGATAAAATATCGCCGATCAGTTCGAAACCTTCGTCCCCATTCCTGCCGTGTGCAGACACTCGCACATCCCGATCAATGGGGTCGATCGTACTGTCGCGTCGGGGGAAACGTTCGCCCGGGGCGACATAAGTATGCTCATAGTGACGCAACAGAATGTGGCATGCTTCGTCGATGTCGCGCGCCCAATACTGCGCTTGGCCATTGATTCCCATGATGCGATCGTAGCCGCCGATGCCTTGATTGTCTTCAGCCGAGACGCTACCAGAGTAGTCCAGTGCGCGTTTGCCGGTGAGCACCATGGCCGCTTTCGGCGTCATGATCAGAATGCCACGAGTGTGCATCAGCATAGTGGCTTCGGCATTCCAATACGGCTGCGCGCCGACATTGATCCCGTTAACCACCAGATTCACTTCGCCGCCAGCTTGCGTGAAATTGATCAGGCCTCGCAGGACGCGGGCGATCCAATCCATGTTCTCTACTCCGCTCTCCATCGAGATCTTGGCGCCGGCCGAGATGGGGAACCATTCCAACGGAACGCCCATCGCCTGGGCCAGATCCAAAGCTGCGAGGATGCGCCGGCATTCTGGTTCTGCTAATGCGCCCAGATCCTTGCTCGGGTCTCCAAGGAGGAGGACGCGAGTCACGCCCTCGGGATACCTGGTCGTGAAGTTGCGGATGACGCCAACAATAATGTTGGTTTTGTTCTTACCGTAGGGGCGATCGACGGGACTCAGACAGCCCGAGGCGTCAAAATCATACTCGACAAAATCGCCAGCAGGAAACTCCGCCCGCGTATTTTCCAAAGCGGGCGTGAGCATGTGAACGATTTCGTAAGGGTAGATGAGCCCGCGCTGGCGCATGCGGACAACTTTCTGGTCGTATTCGGTCAGCGGCTTAATGGGCTGCAGTTCATCCGCAGGCCGGAAGGAGATGAGCACGCCGGTGCCTCCCGGAATGGAGATGCGTACCACCATTTCGCGCAACTCATCGGTCGTAGGACTGGGAATGCGCGCACGCACGATCACTTGTTCCAACCCCAATCCTTCGGTCGCGGGTGCAAGTTTCCGCACAAGATCGCGCAATTCATCGCGTCCGAGGTTCAGAGGGGGCCACACATTAAGCAGGATCCGATTCCAATAGAGGCGTTGATGGGCAGGCCGTCGCGATTGAAACAGCCGAATACCGGCCAGCGCTTCCGTTAACATGCGCTCCAGATGCGGCAGTTGCACGATGCGACCGGCTTCATCGCGCACTGGAGTTACATCGCGAACTTCTGCGCAGGCGAACAACCGTTCATCCTTTGGGTTATCACGGGCAACGGCATGCAGAAGGTACACATCTTCGACTGACGGCAACCGGTCAATCTTGAAATTGCTCAGTCGCCAGAGATGCAACCGTTTCCCCATCATCGGGTGGATTCCTCGGTAGAACTTCTCTTCTTCATACGCATTCCCGTTGGGGCGATACGTGAAATGCTGCGTGGCCGCCACACCTTGCCCGTGGCTGGAACCAGCAACTGTGACGACAACGCGTCGGACCGGACGCGGGAATCCGGCCTGGTTTAGCACCGAGTGCACTTCCTGCTGTGTAGAGTCCGGGTCGCTTAACCGCCCGGAGTGGAAAACGTAAAAATCGATGACGATGTCGTGGTCTGCCGGCACTGCCGCGATCATCGGAAACATCGTGCGCGCCGCCTCAGAAAGGTGCGAATACTCGGCGTGCGTGGTGAAAACGTGAATTCTCTTTCCCTCGTGATCGTACTCAGCCGACGCATATGAACGTCCGTCCACCGCCCCGCAGTGAAAGTTCGTCAGATCACGGATGCGGTAGTAACGCAAGGTGAGCGCTTCCAGCATCACATCGCGCATGGGTGTGTCTGCGCCCGCGAACCGGCCGGACAGCAAGCTGGCCAGAGGCTGTGGACATTCCACCAAGGCGCGGATTCTCTCGCCGCGGTCCGCAGCATCAGGATTGGCGGACATGTAGGCGAGATGCGCTTTCACCTGTTCGTAAACTAGCCTGCGGGCCCGCTTAAACAGAGGCTGGTCGAAATAACGATAGCGTACTTCCCGGGCGAGGTCCGTGACTGCGGGGAAGATCCCGTTGGTCATCGAGGCCATACGATCCAGTAACGTCCGAAACGAGTCTTCGGCCTGTGGTGATAGCTTCTGAATGCATCGCAGACGCCGTTCGAGGATGCTGACAACTGATGCGATCTGCTGTTGCACGCGTTGATGCGATTTGTAGATCCAGAGCAACGTCTCTTCCAGTTCGGGGGACCGATCCAGCGTTCGTACTCCGTAATGAGCCAAGGCACGTTGAAGAGCGCTGACAAAGGCTGGCGGAAGGCCGTGACCTCGCGTCTCCAGCATGCGCAAATAAGAAAAAAGATGAGCTTCCGCGCTGGGCTCTTCGCCGCTCGCGCGATGATTTACTTCCGGCTCGCGTTGGAACAAGGAACAAATATCCACGAAGATATTGAGAATCTCATCCTCGCTCTGTCTGATGTCTTCACTATCCGCAGGGCAGATCTGATTCCAATCGGCTAACAGCCGGGCTGCGTGCTTCGGATCCACGTCAAAGCCCAACATGAGCTGGCGGAGTTCATCCAAGCTGTGATGGCAGGTGGGTTGGATACCTTGCAGGTTGTCCGGAGAGGTCGATGCGCCGAAGATTACTCGCTTCGAGTCGGCAACGCTGTCATCACCGGCGACGGGATCGATCTGAAGCAGCGGTGCACCAGTGTCCACCTGAACGTTCGGTATCGTCATCACCTGTCGAACGATTCCGGAAAACGGAGCGACGACTTGCATTTCCATCTTCATCGCTTCCAACACAGCCAGGCGGTCGCCAATCGCAACTGTATCGCCCGGTTTGACGGCGATGGACACGACTACCGCCGGAGCTGGCGCGTGTACCATGCCTCCGTCGTCCCGATCAACCCGGTGTGAAGCACCGTCCACTTCGATGAGGTAGCTTAGGCCCTGGACAACCGAAACAATCCGAAAACGCCGCCCAAAGACGATGAGCCAACTCTCGAACTTATCCAGACGGTCGATCCGCGCATCGATGCGGGAGCCATTCACTTCTACTCTGTATCGTTGCGGACCAAGGCGATAAATTCTCGGCGAATAGCAATGGCCTCGATAGCGTAGTTCCGCAGTTCGGCCGACTTCGCTCCGAAGCCGTGGTCGCCCCCGGACCGCTGCTGCATAAAACTGCGTCTGCTCAACCACCAACTGGGCGTCGTAGGCCTCGATGGCGGCTTGAACCAGGGCCACATCGGCATACTGCCGCGAGACGTGGTTGCCGGTGGAGGCGAGTTGGTCAAGCCACCCATTGTGAAATTCTCCGCTCTGGACCTCGGGACGGCTCAGTAACTCCAGGAGGAACGCCTTATTGCTGGCTCCGCCCTTGATGACCACCACGCTCTCGCGCAACACGCGCTGCAGGCGGGAAAGCGCTTCTTTGCGGTTCTTCCCGTAGGCGATGATCTTGGCGATCATCGAATCGAACTCGGCTGGGATGGCATCGCCTTCCGTCACGCCGGTGTCAATGCGCACTCCTGGTCCTGGCAGAATTCTGAACCGCTCGATTGCGCCTGGGGCGGGTGCGAAGCCGTTGTCAGGATCTTCCGCATTCAGCCGGACTTCTATGGCATGTCCGGTGGTGCGCGGTGGTTCGCCTTCCAAACGGCCCCCGCGGGCAACGTGAATTTGAAGTTTGACCAAGTCCAGCCCGGTGGTACATTCGGTCACCGGGTGTTCGACCTGCAACCGAGTATTCATTTCCATGAACGAGAAGCGGTTGACTTCCGGCTCGTACAGGAATTCGACTGTGCCCGCGTTCTGATAACCCGCCGCCTGACTCAATCGCACCGCCGCTTCCCGCAGCGCCTGATCTTGCTCGGGAGAAAGGACCGGCGAGGGCGCTTCTTCGAGAATTTTCTGATGACGTCGCTGGACGGTGCAGTCGCGCACGCCGCAGGCCCACGTTGTTCCGTAGTGATCGGCAATGATTTGCACCTCGACGTGACGCGCGGCCTGGACCAATTTCTCCATGAAAATGGTCGGATCGCCAAAAGCCTTGAAAGCCTCGGCGCGGGCGCTAATGAAGGCTTGCGGAAGTTCTTGCGGCGAGCGCACCAGGCGAATGCCGTGACCGCCCCCTCCGGCAGTGGCCTTAATCAGGAATGGATACCCCATGCGTTCGGCATGGCTCCACGCGTCCTCGAGTGTTTCGACTGCGCCATGGCTCCAGGGCGCTACCGGAACTTGGGCCTGCTCGGCTAATCGTTTGGAGGCGATCTTGTCGCCCACACGTCGCATCACATCGCCTTCCGGGCCGATGAACACGATGCCAAGCTCGCGGCAAAGGTCGGCGAACGCGGCGTGCTCGGCTACAAAACCCCAGCCCACCCAGACCGCGTCCGCACGCGCCAGAGCAAGTGCTCGTTTCAGTTGGCCATAGTCGACGTAACTGCTCTTCATCTGCCGCGTGTCTGGATCGAGAACCTGAGCGGGACCCAGGCACACTGCTTCATCCGCCTCACGCACAAACATGCTATGGCGGTCGGGATCAGTGAAAAGCGCGATTGCGCGCAACGATGTACCGTATTCTTGATTGAAATCCCGGAGAGCGTGAATGAAACGCATGGCGGCTTCGCCGCGGTTCACGATAGCTACGCGTTGAAATTCGTGTTTCATGTAAGTCCTCCGATCGGCGATCGTCAGGACAATCAGTTCATGCGGCGACGGCGGCTAGTGACATCGCAGCCTGTAGTGCCTTCAACCGCTCGGCATCAATCGCATTGGGTAATGCGACGGTGCGATAACTCTTGAGTTGCAGGTAGCAGTTTCCTTTTGCGTCCACGATCTCTGAGTCGAAACCGCCCTCACTCGAATTGGGAGTGACCACTGCATACAGCCTGGTCTCAGGCGACTGTGGAGGGCGTCCTGATAGTGTGACGCGATCAATATGCAGCGGTAGACCCATGCGGCCTTGAGTTCCCATCTCCCACAAGCCGGCAGTTTGGAAGCAAAGCTCGATCAGCCTCGGCGCGACAATCGTTGGCAATTCGGCTGGATGATGATTGTTGGGCAAGCCTGTGGCCATCCGTCCGACGATCCGCTTTCCATCCCACCATGCCCGCTCGACGACTTGGTACGCTGGTCCGTGGAAGTAGAGACGATAAATATCCGAAGCATCAATGATGTTTCCGGACGGCGTGCCCAGCGGCGGCACGGTCACCGCCTTGGTTGGCTCTTTCGTTAGCCGCACACGCGCAGTGAAGTGGGTGGTGACTTGCGGTTCGGGTTGATTGGGGAGCGACCGGCGTCCCGTCAACCGGCAATCTGCAACCAAGCAGTCGCCTTGAGGATTAATCAGCACCTCAATGGTCAATGTCCGAGGTTCGCTCCGGTAGAACTTAAACGGCGCCAGGAAATTGATTTCTTCGACCGCTTCGACTTGCCAGCCGGGAAGCAGGGAAAGCGTAGCTTCGGCAAAGGCCTCGATACCCATGACTCCGGGCAACACCGGTGTACCGTCGATTTGATGATCATGCAAGAATGGCTGAATCTTCGGATCGAGAGTCGCCTCAATGATCAGGGGCCCGAAAACACTGGCGCTTGCGATCTTGCCAACCATCGGCCCTTGCGCGGGTGTTAGGTTTTCACCGCTAACTTTCGGACTAGAAGCATCCAGGCCGCCAGTTTCATCCCATTCCTTGAGCATAACGCCTAGCTTCTGACCGATTACGATTTCGCCGCGCGTTCCGCCGACTGTCAGTTCACGCCGAATCAGAGGAACCCCGGCTTCCGGTGGCAGCATATCGATGCCTGCGAGTTCCATCATCTTGGGGATGGATCCGCGCGTGGCCATGCCGATACCGCCCCATGCTGTCCAATCGATCACGATGGCGCGCGTAGCTGGCCGAGTGGTGCGGAAGCTCGACGTAATCTTGCACAACAGGTCGTTGGCCGAACTGTAGTCGGTTTGTCCCGCGTTGCCGAAGCGCCCGGCAATGGAACTGAAGGCTATCGTCGCACCGAGCGGCATATCGCCGACGGCATGCAGAAGGTTGAACCAGCCGTCGATTTTCACGTCGAAGACTAGATCGAATTCACGGGCTTCTTTGTCCGGCAAGAAGTGACTGCGTTCGGTACCGGCCGCGTGCAGAAGCACATCGATCCGCCCACTACGCTCGCGCACTTGCTGGATGATTTTGGTTACAGCGTCTGCGTCGGTGAGGTTGACGCTGAAGTAATGCGCTGTGCCTCCTGCGTTTTGTACCGCTTCGATGACGTTGCAGGCGGCTTGCGCTCGCTCCAGTGCCGCAAGTTCTTTTTCCACCAGGGCTGGCGTGGCGCGTTCTCCGCGTGCCTGGATGCGTTTGAACAGATCACGCTTAAGGCCGTCCTTGTCAGTGACGAAGCGTTTGAGATCGGGATTCTGTGGATCGGGCTCGGGCACCAGATCGAGCAGGTAGAATATGCCTCCGGAAGCCGCCGCCAGATCGGCGGTGATGGCCGATACAATACTTCCCGCCGCGCCGGTGACCAGGAACACGGTATTGCTGTTCAGTTTCAGGGCTGGCCTGCCGTCGGCTGCGGATTGTTCCTGCAGCCCGATCGTCCAACGCAGTTTTCCCTTGTAGCCAATTTCGACGGCGCCTGGATCGCGCAGAGTCTCCTCGATCAAAATGGCCGCGACCTCCAACGGCCTTCGTTCTGCTTCAAAGTCAATCGCCTTGACCACAGCGTCCATCCGCTCGCGCTTGTAGGTTTTGGTGAAGCCCGTGACCGCTCCACCGAGTGGCGCTATTGCGCCGGCCTCGTCGTAGCCGTGCTGTCCGCCAAGACGTGTTGCAGAGACGAGGAACGTTTCCGTAAACGCGATCTGCTCGTACAGAATGCGCATCGCGGCATACAGCGATTTGACACGCACCCGCAGGGCTTCGTGCCAGGTGACGAAGCTCATATCTGTGAAGATTCCCTCATTGTCCAGCGCAGGCAGCCAGTACACTCCGTGCACCGGACCCCCAGCTAACCAAGCCTTGAGGCCCGCGGCAAGCGCGTCTGCATCGAGGTCTGCGCTGATGCGAAGAACATCCACTCCCATTGTTTGCAGCTGTTGCGCCAACGCGTCTCCAACCCCAGATTTGTCTGACACAACAACGACGCGACGACCGGCCCCGAGCGTCACGCCCGTGAGCTTGCAAAGATCGAGCGGTGGGCGCAAGTTCGGAACAGGTACACGCCGCGGAATGCGATTGGCGGCGTCGAAGCCAGCGGGCATCGGACGAGCCGCCGCCAGGGGCTTCGCGCCCGAAGATGCAGACGCTACCGGCTTTTTCTGCACCGGTTCTTGCTCCTGTGCGGAGGCAGAACTTGCGGGCGCTTTAGCCACGCTGGGCTGTCGGTCACGAGCGAACTTGATTACGTGAGCCAAGGTCGGAAATTCGCGCAGCTTGAGATTTTCATCGCGCGGAATGTTGTATGCGGCCCGCACGGCCGCGAACATTTCCGCTTGCTTGACGGTGTCGATGCCGAGATCCGCTTCCAGATCGAGATCCAGGTCCAACATGTCTTTGGGATAGCCCGACTTGTCGGCCACAATCTCCAGCACCTTTTCCTTAATCGCATCGTCGGTTGCCGCAGTGGCGGCGACCGTCTCAGGAACAGTCAGCTGGCTAACAGTCGGGGCTGATGGAGCCGCAAGTGACCCAGCCAAATCTGGCCGGTTCTCAAAGACGAATCGGATCACGTGCGCGAGTGTGGGGTAGTCGCGCAGCTTTCGGTTTTCGTCGCGTGGGATGTTATAGATCTCGCGAATGGCTGCGAACATTTCAGCCTGTTTCACGGTATCGACACCGAAATCGGCTTCGAGGTCAAGATCCAGGTCCAACATGTCTTTCGGATAACCAGTCTTTTCGACCACCAGCGTGAGCACACGATCTTTCACAGAATCGCTGATGCTGACCTTCGCCGAGATCGCTGCAGGCTTCCGTGCTGCAGCCGGCTTGACTTCTCCGCTCGACGTCGGCGTCCCAGGGGGTGGACTTGATTTCTCGCCCGCCTCCGCCAAATCCGGGCGGTTCTCAAAGACGAATCGGATCACATGCGCTAGTGTTGGATAGTCGCGCAGTTTTCGGTTTTCATCGCGCGGGATGTTGTAGATTTCGCGGATGGCCGCGAACATCTCAGCCTGCTTCACGGTATCGACACCGAGATCGGCTTCGAGGTCGAGATCCAGGTCCAACATGTCTTTCGGATAGCCAGTCTTTTCGACGACGAGCGCGAGAACGCGGTCTTTGACGGAATCAACAGCGCCAACTTGTGTGGACTTCAGGGCGGGTGCTTGTTTCTCAGCCGCCACTGCTGATGTAGGCACTACAAGTTTGACTTCTTCTTTTGCGGCCGAGGGCGTTGCTGCCAAGTCTGGGCGCTTGTCGTAGACGAAGCGGATTACGTGCGCCAGGGTTGGGTAATCGCGTAGCTTGCGGTTCTCGTCACGCGGAATGTTGTAAGCCTCACGGATGGAGGCGAAAACTTCCGCCTGCTTCACAGTGTCGACTCCGAGGTCCGCCTCGAGATCGAGATCCAGATCGAGCATGTCGACTGGATATCCGGTTTTCTCGGCTACCAGCGCCAGCACTTTTTCTTTCACGGGATCGGCCGTCGTTGCCGATTTCGGCGGTTCAGACGGGGCGGGTGCAGCAACTGAAACTTCGACCTTTGCCGCCGCTACCTTAATCGGCACCGGCTTCGCCTTGTCGATGGGCGTGGCCGGCGGCTGGACCGCGGGATTTTTCGTCGCGGGACGCGATGCCTCAGCAACTTCGGCGACCCGTGCTATCGCCGCATGATCCCGCACGCGCAGCGCACGGTAAACTACTTCTAGATCCGCAGCGGTACGACCCGCGATCCCATTTAGCCAAGCGCTCCAAGCAGTCTCATCTGCGATGCGGTAGGCGTAGCCCAGAGCGTTGGGGCTGCGACGGATCCCATCTTTTGTCTTCACCCAATGCAACAACATCATGCTGATTTGCGAACCGAAGCCCGCTCCCAGGTGGATGGCATATTCGACGGGATAGCTGCCACCTTTCGACAGGTTCAGCTGTCCTAACTCGGGATCAACTTCTTTGAAGTTGGCAACCGGAGGCACGCAGCCGGTTTCCAGCGCTTTGACCGCGACAACATCTTCAATGCCGGTGGCCATTGCATGACCGGTGAACCCCTTGGTGTTGGCGATCACAATGCGGTCTGCGACCTTGCCGAAAACACCGCGAAGCGCATGGATCTCGGCGGAGGCGCTGCCGCCGCGAGCCGGTGTGTAGGTTTCATGCGAAACGAAAACTGTCTGCGGCGCGATCTGCTGACGCGAAATGCCGGCGCCCGCTTCCGCTTTGGCCACCAGGGACTCCATGACTTTGCCGATGTGCTGGACATCGAGACGAGTGCCATGGAATGCGCTGTTGCCGGTCACGGTGGACAACACCTCGCAGATGGGCTGTATTCCTCGTTCACGCGCGGCGGCGGCGCTCTCGACCACGAGAGCTGCAGCACCCATTCCAATGATCAAGCCGTGTCGGCGGCGGTCAAAGGGAATAGCGGCGTCCGCGACTACTTCGTCGGTAGCCGCTGCTCCACTCGCCAGGAAACCAGCGCCAAACCATCCGATCAGATGGTCGGAGGTTACGTCGTCGGCCGAGATGACAATCACCCGGCTGCACCGACCGGCGTGGATCCAGTCTTCCGCCAGCGACACCCCTTGCGTGGTCGTCGCACAGGCAGAGTTTATTTGAGTGTTGGGACCGCGGGCGCCGATGAATTCGGCAAACTGCGAGTGTCCCATCGACAACACACGGAGCAAGAAACGTCGATTGAAAACATACGGTTCTTTGTCGATGGCGGCGCGCAATTCGTCGATACGCCGTTTGATTTCTTGCACCAGAGTGGAGTGACCGTTCCCTTCAGCCGCACCGGTGAGCAGCCTTTCCAGCGTGGCTAGCTGCTCGCGACGCTCATGGTCCGCGTAATAGCGCGCCATCTCATCCGCGAATGCGTCGTACCCGGGGAAAGCGGAAGCAAAAATCACGCCGGTATCGTCGCGCAAGGCATCAGGCAATCCCCAGCGTTCGGGTAATTGTGTTCCTTTGCTGGTGGTCTTGTAGCGCATGACCAGCGGGATGCCGGCGTCGCGCAAGGCATCGATCCCAGCAGCAATAGCTAGTTGAGTGACAATATCGAGTGCGCCCACGCGGTCGGAGGAAATTCCAAATTCCTCCTCCAGATTAAACGCGCCTCCGCGGCCTGCCAGCTTGATGACGTCGGCGACATCAGTGAGAGTCTCAAACCTGGCTTCTCCGCTCTCACTCTTGACCAAACGAGTAATGTGTTTGTCGAGCATAGCTTGGCGGAAGGGCGCGGGGATCAAATTGATGAACTGTTCGCCCTGCAGGATGCGGCCGATGTTGCCATCGTCGAAAATGTGTTCGGTTCCGGGCAGGCCCAACGCCGCTCCGGTGATGACAACCGGATCAGAGGTTGAGCGCCCGTTGTTGCCGCGGTAGATTTCATAGCCGCGATCGAAAACATCGGCAAAGAACCGGCCGAGCTCGTTGTAGCGATTGCCGTTCGAGGGCGCGGCTGGGGCTGCTGATGCTATGGCGGATGCTGCCACAGGCGCGGGCGTCGAAATCTCAGCAGGTGAAGCAGGAGTCGCCGTCGATTCGCGTAAAATTCCCGCAGTTCCACAGCCCAGTCCCGCCGCATAAAGGCCGCAGAGCGCCTGGTTGAACGCAACGATGTCCCCGACTTTCGGATGGTTGGTAAACAACGAGACTACATCGCCGTTGCCGCCGAGCACGTCTTCGGCAAATCCCTGCAACGCTTTCTTCGGTCCAACTTCAACGAACACACGGGCGCCAGCATCGTACAGCGTCCGCAGACCTTTAATAAACTGCACGGGAGATGCGACCTGCTGGGTAAGAATGTCCAGCATTTTCGGCACAACGTCAGGCCCGGTTGGATAGAACTCGCCGTTTGTGTTGGCGACAATTGGCAAGCGCGGCGATTGCAGATGCAGCCGCTCCAGAACCCGCCGCAGCGGCTCGCTTGCTCCAGCCACAATCGATGTATGGAAAGCATGACTGACTGGTAGTGCAGCCACGTCATAGCCCGCTTTCTGAAAGGCTTCCATAGCTTGCTCGACTGCCTTGCTCGCGCCGCCGATAACCCCCTGATGGTTGCTGTTGACGTTGGCGATCACGACGTAACCGTTGACGGTTTTCAGGATGCGCTCGATTTCTTCGAGCGGAGCAAACACTGCGGCCATGCGGCCGTTGTCGTCCATCGCCACCTGAGTCATTCCACGGCCGCGAGCGCTGACGGCTTCGAGCGAGTCCGTAAAGGGTAGGCCACCCGCAGCGACCAGGGCTCCGTATTCTCCCAGGCTGTGCCCCATGGTGAAATCTGGTTCGATGCCATGTGCGGCCAGAAGCCGGGTCAGGGCGAGGTCGATGGCGAGCACGGCCGGTTGTGTGATCTCGGTTTGGCGCAGGTCCTCTTCGGCCTTGGAAACCGCGTCGGCGTCGGCGTGGTCAACGAAGATAAAATCGCTGAGCGGTTTGCCGAGCAAGGGTGTCATCACGCGATCGGCTTCGGCAAAGGTTTGAGCCACAATCGGCTCGGTGGTGCGGAGCTGCTTGAGCATATTCGCGTACTGCGAGCCTTGCCCCGTATACAGGAACGCCACCTTGGGAGCGGGTCCGTGACCACGGAAAATGCCTTGCGCGCGCAGAGCTTTCCATATGGCTGGCTGATTGGCACTCAGCGCTTTGAGCGCGCTGCCAGCCTTGTCCGCCAGTTCAGTGGCGTTGGCATAATCGATGGCGAGGCGCTCGGGGGCGCGCAAGTCGGATTCGGTCGGTGCGGTCGGCGCCGGCGCCGTGCCCGCTTTGGCAGTTTTTTCTACGGCGCGTAAGCGCTCGATGAGTGTGGTTTCGGAAGCGGCGCCGATTACCAGCGCGCCGCGTAGCGGTGCTTTATCGGAAGTGTAGGAAGTATCTTTCGCATTCATAACTGACTCTTTTCCATTCAACGGTATTTCACCGACTGCCACTGTCAGTTTGCCGTTCCCATTCAGCCTGTGTGGAATATATTCTTCGAGCACGGCGTGGAAGTTCGTGCCCCCAAAACCGAAAGCGCTCAGACCTGCCCGGCGCACGCCGTCGGGTGGCATGGTCCATGGTTTCAGTTCGGTATTGACATAAAGGGGAGAGTGGGCAAAATCAATATTGGGATTGCGATGTTCACAATGCACACTAGGCGGCAGAACCTTGTCTCGAAGCGCCAGAGCGGCTTTCAGCAGGCCAGCAGCGCCAGCTGCTCCTTTGAGGTGCCCTATGTTCGATTTCACCGAACCCAGAGCGACGGAATCGGGAGGGAGATTGGAACTGCTGAGCACATCGATCATGCTTTGCACTTCCACAACATCGCCTACGCTCGTAGATGTGCCGTGGCCTTCGATCAAAGTTGCGGTAGCCGGCGACAATCCGGCATTCTGCCAAGCGCGCTCGATGGCCAATTTTTGACCAACCGGGTTCGGCGCGGTAATGCCTTTTCCCTTGCCGTCGCTCGATCCGGCTATGCCACGCAGCACGGCATAGATCTTGTCTCCATCCTGCTCGGCATCAGCCAGACGCTTGAGCAAAAAGATCGCGGTGCCCTCGCCCATGACGAAGCCATCAGCTCCCTCGGCATAGGGTCGAGTGCCGGTCGCCGAGAGCGCGCCGATTTTGCAGAACTTGATGTAGCTCGAGACGCCCATGTTGCGGTCGATGCCACCCGTAACCGCGAGATCATAATCGTTCGCCACCAAGCCCTCTGCCGCCGCACTGATGGCCGCCATCGCCGAGGCGCAGGCCGCGTCGACAACGTAATTGGGGCCGTGAAAGTTGAAAATGTTCGCGATGCGGCCGGCAATGCAGTTGGCCAATTCGCCGGGCATCGTATCTTCCGTGACGTCCTGGATGCGGTTGGCCATGCGGTCGTGCAGTTCCCGAGTAATATCGCGCCGTAACGTCTCCGGCAGACCGGCAAAGCTGCTACTCTCGGCCAGTTCATGCGCGTATTCCGGAAAGTACAGACGCAACGCGGTGAAATAATGTTTTTCCCCCGCCATGGCATTGCCAAGAATCACTGCGGTGCGATCAAGGTTCAGCGGCCGATTGGGAAACCCATAGTCCTCCAGCGCTTCGCGGGTGCACGCAATCGCCCATTTTTGCGCCTCATCCATAGCATCGATGACGCGCGGTGGAACACCCAGACGCCACTTCATCGGGTCCCACACATAGTCACGTACCCACCCGCCGATGGTTGAATACGTTTTGTCCGGCGCACTACGGTCGGAATCGAAATAGAGCGCAGGATCCCAGCGGTCACGGTCAACCTCGGTGATGCTGTAGCGACCGTTTTTCACATTTTCCCAAAAGGCTGAAACGTTCGCGGCGTCAGGCATAATGGCGCCTGCTCCCACGATTGCTATGGCCCGGTATGAAGTATTTTCCATGACGAAACTCCTATGAATGTCGACCAGTAAAATCTATGCAGCCGATGCCAAGCGCTTGGCCGCGCGGCCGTATAGAACGTCTGCTATATGATCCATGTCTGAAATGAGGCCTGACTGCGCGCGGTGGATGGCGGGCAAACCCAAACTCGTTTCAAATCCAGCGATCTCTGCGTCGCTGATGCCTCCGGCTCCGATGACCCACCGCAAACCGTCTTCGCCCACCTTGAGCGCGGCCTCGCGGGCAAAGACTCGGCTGATCGCCGCCAGCGCTGTCGCGTCAAACCGCCGGTTGGCTTTTTCGTTTAGTTTGCCTTCAGCTAAGAGCGCGGCGCGACGGGATAAACTACCCGCGCATTCGGCATAAGCGATTAACTCTCCCAAGCGCAGGAGGATGTGTTGGTAGCGGGTCAGGCGCGCCACTCGCGCCTTTTCCATAACCTCGGCTAGCGCATGCAAAGCCAGTGCAGCAATATCGGCGCCCACGTTCGCGTGGCGGGAGTGCAAGGCTTCGAATTCTCGGGCCCGCTCGTGATAGTGCTGGCCACGAGTCTTGAGGTGAGACTGCCAGCGGTCGCGGCTGATAGTCATCTCCATGATCTCGGAGGTGCCTTCGTAAATGGTGGTGATGCGAACGTCACGGCTGATCTTCTCCACCATGTATTCGTGGGTGTATCCGTAGCCGCCAAGCGCCTGGATGCTGGCCTCGGCGGCTGCATTCCCAGCCTCCGTCGCCATGTACTTTGCAATTGCGCCTTCGGTGTTCAAGCTGCCTTCGACCCCGGCGTCGATGCGCTCCGCGGTTTCTTCGATGTAGGAGCGGGCTGCTTCCAGTCGAGCCACGTTGGGCACGATCAGCTTGTGGGTGTATCCCTGCTTTTCTGAAAGTGGCGCTCCCGCCTGGATGCGCTTGGTCGAATATGGGATCGCGCGATCGAGCGCAGCCCAGCCGCCGCCGAGACCAAACGCAGCCACCATCAAGCGCGTGTAGCCGAAGACGGCCTGCGCCTGATTGAGGCCCTGGCCTTCCACACCGCCAAGCAGGCGGTCGGCGTCGACGTAAACGTTGTCTAACGCGAGCGCTGCAGTGTTGCTGAGGCGGATGCCGTGCTTGTCTTCGGGTTCATCGTGGGTAAACCCTTTCGCTCCTTTTTCCACCACGAACCAGCTCGGACCGGCGGGAGTGCTGGCTAGAATCGTGTACGCATCGGCGATTCCGCCATTGCTGATCCATTGCTTGTTTCCGGTGATCTTGTAGCCGACGATGCGGCCGTTTTCGATGACCGGATCCGCTGTGGTGCGTAGTGCTCCCAGATCGCTTCCGGCTTCGGGCTCCGTGGCGCCGTAGGCAAACAACAATCCTTCTTCTGCGATACGCGTCAACCAAAGCTTCTTCTGCTCCGGAGTTGCGCCGACCGTGATCGGGTCGCTGCCCAGGAACGTAGCCAGTACGGCCGTGGCGACACCCAGATCGATACGCGCCATTTCTTCGCAGACGCAGTACACGTCGAACGTGCCGCCGCCCATGCCGCCAAATTCTTCGGGGATGAACAGGAGTTGAATGCCCAGCTTGTCCGGGCTGCACATGTGGCGGACAATCTCCAGAGGACATTCGTCGTTATCGTCGAGCTCCCGAAGAACTTCGTCCGGCAGGCGTTTCTTGGCGAAGTCCTTGAGCGACTTCAAACTGAGCTTCAGCGTTTTGCTTGTAATCATGGTCGGTTCCTCACTTTGCTGCGACGGTTCGCATTTCATTAACTTTGTTGGTGAATTCAGGCAGGAACTCGAGGATGTCATCAACAATTCCGACATCCGCCACCTGGAAAATTGGGGCTTTGGGGTTCTTGTTAATCGCGATGATGAAAGGATTGCCTTTGATTCCAGCCAGGTGCTGGAAGGCTCCGCTGATGCCACATGCCAGATAAACCTTGGGCTTAACGGTTTTACCCGACGAGCCCACCTGACGCGACTTCTCCAGCCACTTCGCATCCACCACCGGCCTCGAGCAGCTCACCGCTGCGCCCAGAGCGTCGGCCAAATCCTGGGCGATCGAGACATTATCTTTTTCCTGGATGCCGCGCCCGATGGAAACCAAAACATTGTGCTTGGTGATATCGACATCGCCAGCTTCCGCGACCACGGTTTGCAGATAGCGCCGGCCCGCGGTGAGTGCGCCGACCTCTGAGGATTTGTCGACTACGGTTCCGCCGAGAGCACCGCTGTCCGTGGGCTTGAATGCGCCCGGGCGGACCGTGATCACCGCGCCCGAAGAAATGTCACAGCGGACGTGAGCACTTACCTGGCCTCCGAATTCCTGGCGGACTACTTTCAGATCGGTACCGTCAATGCCGTCGATCGCCAACACGTCAGAGACAAAAGCTGCATCCAGCTTGATGGAAAGCCCCGGACCGAGATCGATTCCGAAATGCTCATGGGCAACTAACACAATGCTGCCAGCCGGCACGATCTTGACCAGCGCCTTGCGGATTAATTCAGCATTGGGATAGGCGAGAGCTTGGTTTGCGACTTTCCAAACCTCGCCGTATGAAGCACCGAGAGTTGAGCACACGGCATCAAGATCCGGGCCAGAACCTGTGACAATGGCCGTCGGAGATGCAGCCGCGTCGGTCTTCTTGGCCGCGGCCAGTAACTCGGCCGCAGAGTCATCGGCCACCCCATTTTTATGTGCGATGTAAACGAAGATTCGCGGCATTATTTCAGCCCTCCTTTGGCTGCCACCAACTCAAGCAATTTCTCGATGTTCTCCTCGCGCGTGCCTTCGAGCATTTCGGCTCCCTTGCCCAGCACGGGAACGAAGTAATCTACGCGTTTCACTTTCGCGGCGGCTGCGCCCACAGTGCTCGCGTCGAGGGCCAGCTCCGGCGCGCCGTAGGTTGGAATGGGAATGGACGCCACCTGGCGAATCCCTTTCATCCCGACATAGCGCGGCTCATTGATGCCGGTCTGAATCGAGAGCACACATGGAAGATCGATTTCGCTAATCTCTTTATTGCCACCTTCGATTTCACGGCTGATCTTCAGCTTCCCGCCGTCGACGACTTCAATGGAATTAACCAGCGACGCGAACGGGTAGTCGAGCAGCGCCGCCAGCATTCCGCCAACCTGCGCGCCGCCGTCCTCGGCTTGCACGCCGGTCAGGATCAGGTCGTAGTTGCCCTCATGGATGAAGGCTTTTAATATGGTGGCGATGCCCTTGCCGTCCGATCCGTTGAACGCGGCGTCGGTGATCAGCACGCCATGATTCGCGCCCATAGCCATTTCCCGGCGGAGGATCTCCTCGTCGTCTTCGCCGCCAACCGTGGCGACGGTGACGTTCCCGCCAACTCGGGTGACGATCTGCAGGGCCTCTTCGACTGCGTAGTTATCGGGTTCATTGATCGAATAGACCAACTCGTCGCGCTCGATGTCATTTCCAGCGCTGTTGAGAGCGATCTCATTTTCCGAAGTATCCGGTACTCGCCTTGCGCAAACTAGAATCTCCATACTTGCCTCCAGAACCTGTCATGCAACTGCTTGAGTTTCACGCGTCATTTGTTGATCCACTAGCTCCGCCAAATCGATGGCAGTCATTTTTCCTTCCAGACCCTCAACCTTGATCGCATCTTCGAGATTCACCATGCAGAATGGGCACGCGGTCACGATCACGTTGGCTCCCGCCTCCGCGGCCATCCTGACCCTCTTCACTCCGATCCGTTCGTCCTCTTTCGGTTCGTAGAAAAGCATCAGTCCGCCGCCACCACAGCAGAACGAGCGATCGCGAGAACGGCTCATTTCGACTCTCTTCAGACCCGGAATCGCATCCAGCACGCTTCGCGGGTCGTCGTAGATCTGGTTGTGCCGTCCCAGATAGCAGGGATCGTGATAGGTGTAGACGTTCTTCTCATCTTCTACGGGATTGAATTTGATCTTGCCGGATTTCACTTCGCGGGCAACCACTTGGCTGATGTGCTCCACAGGCGGCAGATCCTTGTAGTCGTGTGTCAGTGCGTTGTAGGCGTGCGGGTCGGCAGTGACGATCCGCTTCACACCGGAGGCCTTGATCGCGTCCACATTGTGGTCGCGCAGCGCCATGAACAGAGTCTCTTCGCCGAAGCGCCGGACTTCGTGGCCGCTATCTCGTTCCGCCGCTCCTAAGATCCCGAACTTCTCTCCGACATGATCGAGAATCTTGGCTGTGGCCCGCCCGATCGACTGCATCCGGTCGTCGTACGAAGTGATACTGTCTGCGAAATAGAGAGTGTCACCGCCATTTTGTTTGTCGAGCGTCTTAACCTGACAAATTTGCTGGAAGTCCTTAGTGTTGGCCCAGTCCCCTCTTTTCTTTTCCATCTTGCCGTAAGGGTTGCCGCGGCTCTCCTGCGCCTTCAGCGGCTTTTGTAGAGACTGCGGCACGTTCCCGTCGTCGATCAGGCCGCGTCGCAGATCGACAATCTTGTCGATGTACTCGACGAGCAACGGGCATTCCTCTTCGCAAGCGCCGCAGGTCGTGCACGACCAGATTTCGTCTTCCGAATAAATGCCGCCGGATTCTTTGCTGCCGACCAGTGGCTTTCCATTGCCCGAGTGGCCAAACATCGGATAATGCTCGAAGGCGTAGTCTCTTGCTTTGATACTGATGAATCGTGGCGACAGCGGCCTTCCCGCCGCGTTGGCCGGACAATTGTCCGAGCAACGCCCGCAGTCAGCGCAAGAATAGAAATCGAGCATGTGCTTCCAGGTGAAGTCTTCGAAGGTCTTTACGCCGAAAGATTTCACTTGATCCAACTGCTCATCGCTAACGCCCCATCGCACCGGCTTCAGTGTGCCCCGGTTTAATCTCGCGAAATACACATTGAACAACGACGTTTCTACGTGGAACTGAATTCCAAAGGGCCGGTAGCACAGCAGGAAATAAAAAGTGACTTCATGGAGAAGATAACCGCTGAAGTAAAGCCTCCCGAGGATCGGAATGGAAGTTGAGGCAAGCGCACTCTGCAACATCCACGGAAGGGAAAATATGGCCAGGGCTTCAAGTGGGCGGCCTTGCTGTGATTCGGCGGCGGCTCTGGCGGCTGCAAAGAGGCTGTCGGCCACCATTAGAATTGCGATCAACGCCAACAGGAAAACTGCATCCGCCGTATGGGCTTTGCCGTATCGCGCGGGTACTGCGTACCGTGCGGGTTTGAACACCAGCCGGCGAACAATCGCGATCGCCATGCAGAGGAAAACAATCGTGGCGGCGTAATCCGTGATGGTGTTGTAGATTGGACCAGTTCTTCCCGACAGGCCGGGCATCACGAAATTCTGCGATACGCCGACGATCAGCACGGTAAACGCCCGCATGGCCAGAAGAATGAATCCGGTAAAAATGAAAATGTGAAGAGTTCCTGCAACGCGGTAGCGGGGATGCTTCCACTGCCCCAGCCAAAACTTCAACACCTTTCCCAGTCGCACTAGCGGCCGGTCAAAACGAAGATCACGTTGGCCGCGAACGAGCGGTTCCAGGCGCTTCGCTACGATGTATGCAAAACACGCCACACCCAGAATATGAATGAGTAGGAATAGAACTTGCCCTTGGGTCAACCACGATGTCAGTTGCGCATTTGACTGGAAACCTGCCACGTTCTTTGTCCTTCCGCCTAGCGATCGCTAGGCGATCAATCGGGCTCCGAATTGCTCCTTCTTAAGTGGCTTAAGTGGTACCGCTACTGCGGATTCGACTGGCACCAGAGGCCGAAGAGGGATCGATTGTTGAACCGGCGCGGGCGCCGACGCTGCTGCTGATTCAACTTTCGCCTTCGCCCGTGCTGTCTTCTGCTTCGTCTGTTTCTTTCGCGGAACATTACCTGCGGCCGCTTCCCGCAGCTCCGTGAAACTCAGCTTCAGAAACGCTTCCAGCCGCCGCAGGTCCGGCACGGCGTGAACATCTCCGCTGAACCCGAAATATGCCGTGCCGTTGTAGGTCAGGATGGCGCAGTTAAGCGCCATCTCGCCGCCGACGGGAACGTACGGATAGCAGTGCAGCATCTTGTGGCCGAGAAGGTAGAGCGGCTGTTGCGGTCCGGGCACGTTAGTGCAGACCATGTTGAAGGGTGTGAACGGCAGCCTGCTAATGATGTGGCCAGCGACCGCCTGCGCCGAATTCGGAAACATTCCTATCAAGCCACCGGCCACACTCACCAGTTCGGCGGTGTGCGCGCGTTTCAGAAGTTCGGTTCTCTTATGCACGGCGGCGAGCAGCTTGCGAGGGTTGCGAATATCCAGCGGAATGGTGACTGGCACTAGAGAGATGCGGTTTCCCAATTCGCCCGGACCCTCGGTCCCGCGCAGATTTACCGGAACCATCATGCGGAACTGTCGGCCCTTAACGCGGTCGCCATGCAATTCGAGGTAGCGCCGGATGGTCGCCGTCACCAGCGCAAGGATGACGTCGTTTACGCTCGTCGCGCAGGCCTGCTTTATGGCCTTGATTTCTGCTAACGGAACTTCAGCCCAGGCGAATTTCTGCGGTCCGCGGTAAAGAACGTTGAAGCGCAGGCGCTGTGTCGACAGCGAAAATTCCGGAAGTAAATGCGTGAACTCGTCGGGAGCCACGCTTCCGCCATTTGTCGCGGCGCGCTCCACCATGCTTGAGACATCCGCCAGGGCAGCGAGAACTCGTTTGACTAACTCGGAATAACTATCGACGCATCCGTTGGTCAGCGAAGTCAGAATGCCAGGAGGCGCGGGCACTTGGAGCCGCAGCTTTCGCTTCGGAAGACGAGGCGCAACGGGACTCGCGTCCATAATCGCATTCATGATCCCAACGCCGGCGATGCCATCGGCGAGGCAGTGGTGCAGGCGAAAGATGAAGGCGCTGCGATCACCTTTTAGTCCATGCACCAGGGTCATGTCCCAGAGCGGGTGTTGCCGATCCATTACCGTGCTTAGAATCCTTCCCGCAAGCGTCTTCAACTCTGCATCGGAACCATGCTTGAGGGTTGCTTCGCGTACGTGGTTGCGGATGTCGAAGGTCGGGTCGAATTCCCAGCTGGGCAGCCCAATATTGAGGAGCGGAGGCACAACCCGCTTCAGGTACCGTGGAATCAGCGGGAGCTTGGACTCCACAAATTGCACGCAGCCTTCGAACGGGATTTCGCCATCAAACACGCAGACACAAGCCACGTTGAGAGGCATGCCCTCGCGTTCGAGGTGGAGGAAAACCGTATCTCCCCAAGAAAGGCGGTCACCTTGTTGTTGGTTCTGCACGGCTACTCTCCTATTTGCTAAACCCAGTTGCCAAACTGTTGCGCGTCTCAGTTCACGAAAGAAAATCGCGAGGCCAGCTTCATCAGCTTAAGCACTTTGTAGACGCTGACGTTGACGCCGCGCAATGCGACTTTGACGCCTTTGTCGTCAGCTTTGTTCGCGAACTCCTCCATAGCGATGAGCCCGCTCGCATCGATTCGATTCACGGACGAGAAATCCAAAACAACTTCGTTCTCGGTGCTGTCCAGTTTTTCTCCGGCCTCTTTTAACGCTTGAACAACGCTTGCTTCTTCAATCTTGTGCCATACGTCGATCATTGCCATAAGAACCATCCCCTACGCGATTTATTGCTGCGCTGCACTCGCTACCTTCACCTGTCCTCGTCCCTCGTATGCCTTCCAGTAGAGCTCGGCCAATTCACTCATCAATGGCATACGCGGGTTCGACCGCCAGGAGGGATCGTCAAACGCAAGCTTGGTCAGTTCCGGCATTGCCCGCTCGAATTCGTCCTTTGAGATTCCCAGGTCGGCGATCGAACGCGGGAATTGCAGTTGGTTGAGCAACTGTTCTGTCGCCATGATCAGGTTCTTTACTTTTTCCTCAATCGTATGACCGCCCAGACCGAGCAAATCCGCCACCGTCGCGTATTTCTTGTGAGCGAGATACCCTTTCTGATAAGGAGAAGGCAGGAACTTGGTGGGCACGGCCGCGTTGTACCCAATGACGTGCGGCAGCATCAGCGCATTCGCTCGGCCGTGGGCCACGTGGAAGCGCGCCCCGAAAGCGTGGGCCAGCGCGTGATTCACGCCCACCGATGCGTTCGAGAACGCCATGGCCGCGATGCAGGCGGCATTGTGCATCATGCAACGCGCCTCTTCATCGTCAGGATGCTCGAAAGCGACGGGCAAATATTTGAATGCCATCCGGATTGCCTGCATGGCGTTGCAGTCGGTGTAGGCCGAGGCGTATGTGGAAACGGCAGCCTCCAGCGCGTGAGTGAGACAGTCGATGCCGGTATCGGCGGTAAGGCCCTTCGGCATCGACATAACGAATTGTGGATCGACGATGGCCACGTCCGGGGTCAGCGAGTAGTCGGCCAGTGTCACCTTGCGCCCGCGCTCTTTATCGGTGAGGACGGCAAAAGGAGTGACTTCGCTTCCGGTCCCGCTGGTGGTGGAGATGGCGATCAGCCGCACGCGGTTGATTTTCTCGGTTGGGTACTGGACCACGCGCTTGCGCAGATCCAGAAAGGGCGCAGCCAGTTCCTCCAGATCAGCGTCCGGCGACTCGTATTTGAGTTTCATGATCTTCGCCGCATCGATCACCGAGCCGCCGCCCAGCGCAATGATTTGGTCAGCTTTGTAGAAATTGAGCGCTTCCACGCCTTGCATCACCACTTTGACCTCGGGCTCCGCATCGGGAATGACCGAGACGTGGACGTGGGTTCCCTCCGGAATGTAGCGCCGGACAAGGTCAACGTGGCCCATTTGCTCCAGAGCCGGATTTGTAACAATGATGGTCGAGTGCGATGGGAACTGGCGCACATTCTCCACTGCATTCAGGTTGAAATAAATCTGATTCGGAACCCGGTACCACATATGAGCCTGTGTCCTGCGAGCCATGCGCTTGATGTTGAGATAGTGATAAATGTTTACGTTGTCGGTCGTGCTGTTGCCACCGCCGGTCCCGCATCCGAAAGAGAAGGTGGGTACCAGATCGTTGTAGATCGCGCCCACCGCTCCGACCGAGCCGGGCGAGTTCACAAGAATCCTGCCGGCGTTGATGACTTCGCCGAACTTGCGAATGATTTCGTCGTTGCGCGAGAAGATTACCGCGGTGTGTCCGAGCCCACCGGCATGATTCACGTCGACGCAAACCTTGAGCGCCTCATCGACGGATTTCGCTCGATAGACCGAAAGCACCGGGAACAGTTTCTCGACCGAGAGTGGATGCTTGCGGCCCACACCCTGAATCGGTGCAATCAGCAGTTTGGTGTCCGGCTTCACGGAAAGACCAGCAAGACGGGCAATATCGGTTGCCTTCTGCCCGATTGCCGCAGGTTGCATAAATCCAGTTTCCGGATCGATTACCGTGCGCGCCAGCAGTTCGGTTTCTTTCGCATTGCAAATGTGCGTGCGCAGCTCCGCAAACTTCTTCAGCACGAGGTCATAAATTTCATCGTCGATCACTACGGTTTGTTCTGAGGCGCAGATGGTACCGTTATCGAACGTCTTCGAGAGAATGATGTCCACCACGGCCGTATTAAGGTCAGCGCTTTTTTCCAAATAAACTGGCGTGTTGCCTGGTCCTACGCCGAGGGCTGGTTTGCCGGAACTGTACGCAGCTTTGACTGCACCCGGACCCCCGGTGGCATCAATTAGACCGATGGCTTTGTGCCGCATCAGATAAGAGTTGTCCTGCAGCGTGTGTGTTTCGAGGCAAGTGAAAACTCCTTCGGGTGCGCCATGCTTCAGCGCGGTTTCATACATGATCCTCACGGCCTCGGAGCAACAACGCCACGCACTTGGATGGGGACTGAAAATGACTGCGTTCCGAGTTTTGATGGCCATGATGCATTTGAAGAGCACGGTGGATGTCGGGTTCGTTATCGGCGTCAGAGAGAAGATGACCCCGATCGGCTCAGCCAGTTCGACGAGATTGCGCTCCGGAAATTCGCGGATGATGCCAACCGTACGTTTATCCTTAACGTAGTTGTAGGCGAATTCCGTGGCCACCATGTTCTTGATGACCTTGTCTTCCATGACTCCGAGCTTGGTTTCCTCGACTGCGAGGCGCGCGAGATGTTGCGCTTGTCCGAGGCCCGCCAGCACCATCGGCTTGATGATGCGATCAACGTCTTCCTGGGTGAATTGGGTAAAGACAGCAGCGGCGGCTCTGGCCTGGCTGACTAGTTTGTCCAGGTAGGCAATGCGCTCTTCGCTGAGGCTTTCTGCGGCTAGCGGGATCTGAACCCTCTCCACCGTTGCTTCGCACGTTTTCATCGCTGCCCCCTGCACCAATGCGTTGGAGTCCACTTCCGACGAAGAGCACGCTTGCTCTTAGGTTCCCAACTTTCGCGGCCATGAGGACAGTAATCTGAAGCGCTCGGTTTCTATGCGTAGTCGATAGGATGCTTTGCCAGCCAGTGTTCATCGCGCACTTTGCCAATATTCTTTAATGCACTACTGGCCGCACTCACGGTTAGGCGGCGACTTTCCCAAGCTATGCCTGCTCCAAAACCGATTGCACCACCCAGCAAACCAAACGCCAGCGCTCTGGTTTTCGATTTTTCCCGATACGCTGGATAACTGCTCAACACACCGACGAACGCTCCAATGGCAGCCGGCTTCAGGGCGTTTCGGACAGACTCGCTAAGAAACGGAGTAATAGCCTCTCCGTGGAAAAATGTTTCTTTGCCCGAACGCGCTCCCTCGATTCCGGAATGCAAAAGCTCGCGACCGTAATCAACATTCGATCTCGACCATTGGCGTAAATCCATCGGATTTCCTCGCGGTCCCAAATCTGGAATACAAGCTCACTACATCACTCAGCACGGAGTGAGTCCGTACCGCTGGTCACACGTCGTTGTGACAAGGTGCACTTCAAGATGTTTGAAGGATGCGCTCTTCTGAGTCTGGAGTTGTGTAGCAGAGAGTGAAATGCAGCGCCGTCGCCTGTGCGGATGTTTGGACGTAAACGACTCCCACAGGCGAGACCATGATGACCTCGCGACAGCCGGCAAGATGCCGGCGCTACGAAATGTCAAAAGCGATGAGCGAAGTTGTTTCCGCTAATGCTATGCCACTGTGTATTTGCCCGTTTCGATAACTCGTTGTGCGATCGTCTGCCGCAGCGCCACAGTATTAAATGGTTCGTACTTGCACAAGCGGCGCAGGATCGCCATCTGCGAGCGGAGCATGTCGCCCTCGGCGGCCGCCGCAATAACCATTCTTGCAGCGCTCTCGATTCGGTCGAGTGCTCCCGCCATATACACGCGAGTCATGGCAATCGCGTTGGCTGCTCCGCTCTCGCCGTTCCGCATGGCCAGTTTTTGAGCGCGCAACACTGCCGATTCCATGGCGTACGTTTCGATAGTCATGTTTGCGATTGCTCCCATGATTTCCTGCTGATCCTGGATGGCCTGCATGTACTTCTGAGTGGCAACCCCAGCGGCAAACAGTGCGATCTTCTTGGCCGCCGATACTAGCTTGCGTTCTTCTGCCAGCGGACCTTCCACGCCGTCGTTTCTAGTGCCGGAGAGTACCTCGTCCATCAGCTTCTTGATTGCTCCCATCAACGGAAGCTGCCCCGACATCGCGCGTTTCAGCAGGAACCCGCTAATGACCAGACGGTTGATTTCATTCGTGCCTTCGAAAATTCGATTGATGCGAGAATCGCGGTAGGCGCGTTCCGCAGGATACTCCTCCACGAAGCCGTATCCACCGTAGATTTGCACTGTCTCATCGACTACGTAGTCGATTAGCTCCGATCCCCAAACTTTGAGAATGGAGCATTCGACGGCGTACTCGTCAAATATTTTGCGAGCCTGGGCCATGTCATTATGGGCTTCACCCAGTTGCTCGGTGGCCGCGTCAATCATGCCAACGGTGCGATAGGCCATGGCTTCGCCAACGAAGATGCCGGCAGCCATGTTGGCCAGTTTCTCCCGTACCAGACCGAAGTCGGCGATGACTTTTCCGAATGCCTTCCGCTGCTTGGCGTAAGCGATGGCGCTCTCCAGAGAATTTCGGGCCGCGCCGATCGCGCCTGCGCCCAACTTGAACCGGCCCACGTTCAGAACATTGAAGGCGATGTGATGTCCTTTGCCGATTTCGCCGAGGACGTTCTCCACTGGCACCTTGCAGTCGTTGAGAATGAGTGGACAAGTTGAGGAGCCGCGAATACCCATCTTGTGTTCTTCCGCGCCCACTGCAAATCCTGGGAAGTTCCGCTCGACGATGAAGGCCGTGAACTTCTCTCCATCGACCTTGGCGAAAACGATGAACAGATCGGCAAAGCCTGCGTTGGTAATCCACATTTTCTCGCCGTTCAGGAGATAGCGTTTGCCGTCGGCGGAGAGTGTGGCCCGGGTGCGGCAATTGAGGGCGTCAGATCCCGAAGATGATTCTGAAAGTGCGTAGGCACCGACCGTCGTGCCATTAGCCAAGCCGGGGAGATATTTTTTCTTCTGGTCTTCGGTCCCGAAGTAAACGATGGGTAGTGTTCCGATGCAGGCGTGAGCGCCCCATGTTGTGCTGAAGCCGGCGTATTTTGCCAGGCGGTCGGCAACGATGGCCGACGTGACTTTATCCAACTGCATGCCCCCGTACTGCTCGGGAATATCAACCCCGCTAAGACCGAGTTCGCCAGCCTTCCTCACCAATTCGCGGCTGACCGAAAAATCCTTGTGTTCCATCTTTTCAGCATTGGGAACGATTTCTTTAATTGCGAATTCTTCCGCAGTCTGTGCAATCAGCAAATGCTGCTCGGTGAAATCTTCTGGAGTAAATACCTCGTCGGGTGTGCGGTCTTCGATTAGGAAACTGCCGCCGGAAATCTTGGCAGCGCTGAGTGCGGTAGATGTGACCATAATTCACCTCGATTATCGAATGTCGTTCAGCATTAGGTAACGGTGGTTTTCAGCGCTGCTCCGTGCTTTTGCCGCAGTTCGCGTTTTAAAACCTTGCCCGATCCAGTCTTGGGCAAGCTCTCAAGAAACTCGACCGAGCGTGGACACTTATAATGCGACAACCGCGAACGGCAGAATTCCAGGAGGTCATGTTCTCGGGCTTGTGACCCCGGCTTCAAGACAACGAGCGCCTTCGGTATCTCGCCCCACTTCTCGTGAGGGACGGGAATCACGACCGCCTCGTACACGTCTGGATGGGCAAGCAGCACTTTTTCTACTTCCAGTGACGATATGTTCTCGCCCCCGCTCACAATGATTTCTTTCTTGCGATCCACAATTTGAATATAGTTGTACGGATCGACGGTAGCTACATCACCGGTGTGAAACCAACCGCCCTCCATCGCGGTGGCTGTCGCCTCCGGCTGCCGCCAGTAACCTTCCATGACAACGTCACCTCTGGCCACGATTTCGCCCATCACGACGCCATCGTGCGGGACGTCGTCGCCGTTGGGACCGACCACTCGAAGCTCGACGCCGGGAATTGCAAATCCCGTCATTGCCTGGCGGGCGTAGCGTTGTGCTCCTTTGTCTAACAAGTCCGACTTCATCGGCGACTTGGCGAGCGTGGGACAAGTCTCGGTCAAGCCGTATCCCGAGATGCAGGTGCAACCCAGCTTCTCCTCGACTTCCTTGACCAGTGTCGGAGATGAAGCGGCTCCGCCGATACTAATAACCTGGAGGCTGCTCAAATTGAATTTTGCTCGCGCGGGAGAGTTCACCAGAGCTGTCGCCATCGTGGGCACCATGGCGCAGCTGCTTACGTGCTCCTGCTCGATAAGGCGAAAAACTTCCGCCGGATTGAAGTGATGAATCATCACGTGCGTTCCTCCGACTACCGTGATGATGTGGGCTATGCCCCACCCATTCGCGTGGAAGAGCGGAATGGTATGCAGCAATACCGCTTTGCACGACATTTCCCCAAGCGTGCTTGCGGAGGTTTGTCCCGCAGCGATCACGGACAGCGCGTGCAGATACACGTTTCGATGCGTAAGCATAACGCCTTTTGGCCGCTCGCTGCTGCCGCTGGTGTAAAAGATTTCAGCGACGGAGTTTTCATCGATTTGCGTGAAGTCACACTGGAACGGAGGGGAAACCGCCAGGCTGTCCTCGTAGTTCCCCGGCATCAGCCAACTCGCCTGCGGCTGGCCATCTAATAGGATGACGGCCTCGATCGAGCCGACGGTCGCCCGAAATGACTCAACCAGCGGCAAGAATGCCGTTTCGACGAATAGGAATCTCGCCTGCGCATCGTTCAAAACAAACGCGAGTTCTTGAGGGCTAAGGCGAATGTTCAACGGCAGTAAAATACAACCAGCTTCCAGGACGCCGTAATAGGCCTCTAGCAGACGATGACAGTTCGTGCTGAGAAAGGCGATGCGGTCGCCGGGCTTTGCTCCTGCGGCGATGAGAGCGCCCGCCAACCGCGCTGCGCGCCCGGCGAATTGCGCATAGGTGAACCGCTGTTCACCACACACTAGACCGATCTTGTCCGGAAATTGCTCGCGCGCATAGCGAAGGAAACGGATGGGAGTCAGTGGAATGTTCATGGACGCCTCCACACCGATAACGATGACAAGTATCCGCCGGCAGGATTCGCCAACGTGATACTCAAACTGGATTGTTAATTGAGTTGACCGATCATCCTGAGCGGAGCCGAAGAACTCCCGTTTGCCCTACCGCTGCCGGCCTCGCTGCATTTCTCCGTGTTGTTTTACACGTGCGAGCGGGCTGTTCCCGCAGAACGCGGCTTTGGGCACCCGGCCGTGCGGAGTCCTTCGACTTTGTATGGCCCGCGTTTCGCACAGGCCATACTCCGCTCAGGGTGAAGCTCTATGCGTCGTTCTGCCCTTAGGCGGCCGCTGCTGCTGCCGCGTGCTTCTTTGGCGTCCGCTTCGCACGCGGTTCGGTCTTGTGGGCGCGTTTGTGCTCGCTATTCGGCTTTACCATGACGTCCATCAACTCTTTTTGGGCGTCGACGTAGCTTTTCACGCCTTCCCGTGTTAACTCGGCCAATGGCAGAAATGGAAAGGGCCGCAGGAGGTCCAGAGTCTTGCCTGCAGTTTTCACGCTGGCATTCATCTGTCGCCCGGCGACATCGACTAGCTTTCTTTGCGCATCGATGAACGACTCTGTAGCTTCGCGCGCCAGTTGGGACAACTCGGTCTTCTTAATTTTCTTGACCCCATTGGTGTGCTTGCTGCCGGTCGCCTTCGCGGTCTCTTCGGCGATCACGTCCATAAAATGCTTTTGCGCCTTGACGAAATTCTCCATAGCCTCACGGGCCAATTCGACAACTTGCTCGCTTTGGTATGGTTTCCCGGCCTTGGCTGCTTCCACCCAGGTATGACTTTGCTTGCCGGCAATTTTCAGAAACTCCTGCTGCATGTGGATGAAAGTCTCCACGCTTCGTCGCAGCAGGTCGGTTACTGCCTGCGCCGCAGGCCATTCTCCGACACGTTCCTTCACGCCGGACATCAGGATTTCGTTCTGCTTTTGTCCCAGGTCGAGCAGGACTTTCTGCCCTTCAATGAAATTGGAAATACCCTCGGCAGTCACTTCGCCCAGAATGGCGGTCGGGGAATGTTGAGGATCGGATAGTTGTTGGCGCAGAGAGTGCATCAAGCTTGCATTCTGCCGCATGGCGAGATCCAGAAGGATCCGTTGCGTGGCGAAAAAGCTTTGGACTCCCTGTTGCGCCCAACCCGAGAGAAGAGATACAAAGGAAGACTCCCCATGATGAGTTCGGGGGGATTCGGACTTACTGGTTGCTGCCATTTGACACCTCCTATTAATTGCTGCACTGCAGCATCAGCTAAAATATACGGCTGACTGGGATTTGTGTCAAGATATATTTGTATTGTGTGCAGAGCAGCATGACCAGGAGCAAGGAATGCAGCCGCCCGTCGTCATCAAGAAGTATGGGAATCGCAGGCTATACGATTCCTCCAATAGCAAATACGTGAATCTCGAGGACATCGCGGGCTTCATTCGGCAAGGCCGAGATGTTCAGGTCATTGACGCGAAAACCGGCCAGGATCTGACGCGCGTCACCCTCACCCAAATCATTACTGAGGATGCGAAAGAAAAACCGACGGGCCTGCCGCTCGAGTTGCTGCGCCAACTTATTGTCGCTTCCGACGAGGTGCGGCAGGAGTTCGTAATGTGGTATTTAAAGTCCGCCTTTGATACTTATCAGAAGGTGCAGGACGCAGTGCAGAGCCGCTTAGGGGAAGTCCAGTCTGCCATTTTGTCTCCAGTGGATATGATGAAGCAACTGATAGGCTTGCCCGGACCATCTCAGCCCCGAATTAATGCGGAGCCGGAACTCGACGCCTTGCGAAAGCGAGTGGCGGAACTGGAAGCACGGCTGGAAAAGCCAACAACCAGAAAACAAAACTCACCTCAAAAACGTAAGAGAAGGGTATAATTCAGCCGGTAAGTTCCCCCGGCTACGCGCGCCAGCGTAAGGTGTAAATGCTCGACAGACCCAGGACGAAATTGCGGCGCAAACAGAAAAAGACAACAGGTTCATCCAAAGCGGGGGCGCGGATGCACACTCACAGGGCCAATTTGCAGGCCGACATTTCCCCGTGGACAGAAGCGCTGTTTGCGGCTGAGATTCTCCTGCTGCACGCAACTCCCGTCTATTACGGCTTCGGTGTCCCCCGCGGCGATGACTCCGCCGTGGTCATTATTCCTGGTTTTCTGGGTACCGATCTTTATTTGATGGAACTCCATGCCTGGCTGGGCCGCATCGGATACCGGCCGTATTTTTCCGGTATCGGTATCAACGCCGAGTGCCCGAATCTGCTGGTTCAACGTCATCTGAACGAGACTATTGAACGAGCACGAGCCGAAACGGGGCGGAGAATTCATTTGATCGGGCACAGCCTCGGAGGGGTAATCGCACGCTCCGTTGCAGGCCAGAGGCCGCGCGATATTGCTTCCGTCATCACTCTGGCCGCGCCCATTCGCGGCACCGCTACCAGTCGAACCATCCTTCATGCTGCCGAAGCCATTCGCCTGCGTATCCTCAAGGAGCACGGCCAAGGAGTGCTGCCGGACTGCTACACCGGGCGCTGCACGTGCAGTTTTGTGGACTCGCTGAAGCGCGACATTCCCGACTCGATGATCGAAACTGCCATCTACACTCGCGATGACGGCATCGTGGATTGGCGATATTGCATGACCAAAAATCCTGACGTCGATTTTGAAGTTCCCGGCACACACATTGGGATGGCATTTAATCCTTCGGCGTACTCCATCGTCGCCGACCGCCTCGCCATGGCGCAGTCTTCCAAACGAGTTTAGCGGCCAACCATCTCCAGCACTGCGCCGGTAGTGGTCTCTAGGGCTTCGGTTCTGCCTTGCCGCTCCAACCGGAGCACCGCTCTCGCCAGGCTGTTGTTCGTAACTTCAAAGCTGCCCGCACAATCGGTCTTCACATAGGGTAGACGATGGATGCTCGGTCCGGCGCCATCGATGACCGCATCCAACTGCAATCCGTTTTTAGCGGAGCACCGAAAACTCCAATTGAATTCGTTTGCATCTCTCCCGATGTCTTGCAGATTTCGGAATTCGTATTCCTCCCCATCATGCCAGAGCACCGCTTTACGAAAGACAAGCCCGAACGGCATTTCGTAGGCGAGCGCTTCCAAAGTGCTCGGGCCTGCGCCCGTGCGGGGAAAATGCGCATGCGTCCAAGTCCAGAAGTTGCGATGCCGGTATCCACAATTGTGTCCTTGAACTCCGATCCCCAAAGGGCGTCCGTCAAAACTCCGCCCATCCAGCGTGATCCTGCCAGAAAAGACAGCATCGGAATGCGGAGTTCGCGAGAAGCCGATCCAGCCTTTATTGCTGAGCGTGACCCGAAACGTCGAACGATAATGCAGATCCCATGTAATTGCGTGCCCCTCAACTTCGAGTATGCCTCGACAGGAATTCTCGCCGATCTCGTTTTGGCCGACTCGAAAGTGGAAGGGATTTTGGCTTTTGCCACTGAGATCCAGTCCCTGCAAGGGAAATCCTTGAATGAAGCTTTGCGCCTTCCCGCCCCGCGGAAACCAGGTCGCCCACACTTGCACAGGCATGCCGCCCAGATCACCAGTGCAACCGCCACGGCCGGGATTCATCAGCAAATATCGGAACCACCACGCTCCCGAAGCGTCCGCGAGTCCCAGTCGAAGAAACCACACTTCATACCGGCGCCGGGAGGAAAGAGACGAATACAGTTCGTTCAGTGTTTTCACAGGCAAGTCACGCGCCAATTCTACTGCTTCCCAAGCGTGGCAACTCACGCGGCCTGCTTCGGAGGTATAATTTCTGGTTGACATGCAAAGTCCTCGTTACGCCCTGGTGGCTTACGTCAGGAATGCCGTCGGGGAACTAGTTGAGAACCTCCGGCAGGAACTGCATCCCAATCTGCCCCATCTGCCTGCCCATGTGACCATCCTTCCTCCCCGGCGACTGCAGGGCGGGGAACTATCGGCGCTCGGAGACGCTCGAAGATATCTGCAGCCAGGCCGAGCCTTTCGAAGTCACCCTCGGGGATGTTGAAACCTTCGTCCCCGTCACTCCGACGGTTTTCATCCGGGTAGCCCGATGTGCCCACCGAATGCAGGAGTTGCACGATCGATTGAACACTCGCGCTCTCGCCTTCACCGAAGAGTGGCCTTACATGCCGCATCTCACGATTGTGAAAGTCAGCACCGAGGAACTGGCGCAGAAGGCCTACATTTTCGCCCGCGACCGTTGGGCATTGTTCGAAGGCAGCCGCCATATCCCCTTGAGCGAACTGACATTCGTTCGCGAAGAGGAGCAGAACCGTTGGGTGGACTTGGCTGGAATACGGTTAGGGCGCAGTTTGGTCAAACCTTAGAAGATTCCAATTTCAGACGATTTAAACCTCGAAGCACTCCCGCCAGAAAGCCACACGTCCCCCGAGGTGACCTTCCGGCTGTCCAAATTCCTGTTTCTCCACTAGGTCATGTCCTCAAGTACAAATCCCTCCCGTGCGTTGCCAAGTGCTGAAGGCGAGCGTAAACAAGAGGTTGGAGTCGCTGCGCAAGCCGTCTCGGGCACCTTCCCCCAGCGAATTCATAGTGGGTTTCGGGAGGTTTCATGCAGATTGGGGTCTACGGAGCAGGGTACTTAGGTACTGTCGTCTCCGCTTGTCTGGCGGACTTCGGCACCCCGGTTAGCTGTTGCCATCCCGACAGCTCCCAAATGGTCGCAATGGCCCAGGGCAGCGTCCCGTTTCACGAAAAGAACCTCACCGAAGTAATCAAACGTAACGTACGCTCGGGACGGCTGGCCTATTCCACCGACATCGAATCATTCGCCCGCAAGACGCAAGTGATCTTTCTCGCCGAAGACAGTCCGCAGCATCTGACCGATCTAGCCATTCGCATTGCACGTGCCGCTGCCAAGCCTCCGATCCTGTCGCTAGTCACGCCGGTTCCGGTTGGCACAGCGACCGCGATCGAGCAACGTATTACCGAGGCAGGCTTGCGGGCCACCATTGTTTCGCAGCCCATGTTCTTTACTCCGGGATGCGCGATTGAGGATTTCAATTGGCCGGACCGCATCATTCTGGGAACCGATTCGAACGACGCCGTGCTGGCCATCAAACAAATTTTTCATTCCCTGGTGATGCGTGGCGTTCCGGTGATCGTGACTAATCACGAGACGGCTGAGCTGGTGCGTGAATCCGCTACCGCTTTTGTGGCCACCAAGATTTCCTTCATTAATGAGTTGGCGAGTTTGTGCGAACGGGTGAACGCGGACGCAGTCAGCCTCGCTCTGGCTTTGGGACTGGACAAGAAAATCGCGCCTCGCTGCTTGCAGCCCGGAGCCGGCATGGGCGGCTTGTTCGCGGAATCTGACATGGATTCGCTTGCCGACCTCGCCCAGCGCAACGGCGTGTCGCTCAAAGTTCTGAGCGCCGCGCGCGAAGTGAATCACGGGCTGGCCGACCAGGTGATCGAAAAGATTTCAAAGTGCGTTCAGTCGGTGCAGAACAAAGACGTGGGAATTCTCGGCTTGGCGTTCAAGCCCAACACGAATTCAGTTGCCGGATCTTCTTCCATGCGCCTGGCTAAGAATTTAATTGCCCAGGGTGCGCGAGTGCGAGCCTACGATCCCGTCGCACTGCCGGATGCGCGCCTCGAACTGAACGGCTCGGTTTATTATTGCGAATCGCCCTACGCCGCAGCCGAAGGAGTCGACGCATTAGTTGTCGGCACCGGCTGGCCGGAATTTCGCGGCCTCGACTTCAGCCGCATCAAACAAATGCTTCGCCGTCCGCTTATCGTGGATACAAAAAATCTGCTCGACTCCGTCCGCCTGCGCGCCATGGGATTCGAATACGTCGGCGTAGGCCGCGGCTAGCCTGCGTTTGCATCTCGCGCGCTCTCAGTCTCTAATCTCCATGTCTATTTCCCACACCGTTATCCTTCGGAAATTTCCAGTCCCCAAGGATCTAGCGCGCAGTACGAAAGCTGCGGCCCTGCCCGTCCGTTCACGGCACTCGGCGCGAGTTGTTATAATCGCAAGTACGCGGTGGGAGTAGCTCAACTGGCAGAGCACCGGACTGTGGCTCCGGACGTTGCGGGTTCGATTCCCGTCTCCCACCCCAGAATCTTTATCTTCGTCAGAAATCACACCACTTGAGTTGCCGCGGAGTCGCAGTAGAGCACGACCAGGGAACGCGGTCCGGCATGATACGTGTAACCGGTAACGGTGGCCGCTTCGTGCCACGGAACGATGTCCCCGGGCGACTCGATGGAGGTGTCGATCCAACGGCGCCACGGATCTCGGGTGCTGCTGCTCGCCCGCGGCAATTCAAAATCGAGCGGCTCCCAGAAAGCGTTTGCGATGAGATGAAAGAGCAGGTTTTCCTTTGGCAGCTCCGCGCCGAAGGCAAAGCTGTGGGAGTCGTCGCTCCAGTCCGGCTGGTTCAGCTTTACCCCGTGCCAGGCTTTCGGGGCCTCCTGCAGCAGTTGGTGCAGGGGCTTTGGTTGGAGTTCGCTCTCCAAATCTCGAAGCAGCCGCCGTCTGATCAGAAGCTGGAGGAAGCGATGCAGGTCAGCATGCTTCTCCAATAATGTCCAATCGAACCAGCTGATTTGATTGTCCTGGCAGTAAGCGTTGTTATTGCCGGACTGGCTGCGCCGGACTTCGTCGCCCATGGCAAACATCGGAATACCGAGGGAGAGCATGGTGAAGCTCAAGAAATTCTTGGCTTGCCGATTGCGCAATTTCTCAACCGCCGGGTCATCGCTAGGCCCCTCGACTCCGCAATTCCAACTCCGGTTATCGTTGATGCCGTCGGCGTTGTTTTCGCGATTCGCTTCGTTATGCTTTTGGTCGTAAGAGACCAGATCATTCAGCGTGAAGCCGTCGTGACAAGTCACAAAATTCACGCTCTGCTCAGCTTCGCGATCCTTGTGGCCGTAGATCTCGGGGCTGCCGAGAAATCGATCGGCCACGCTTCCCACCGAACCGCGATCGCCGCGGAAGAAACTGCGAACGTCGTCGCGGAAACGGCTGTTCCATTCCTTCCAACTGTCTCCAATGAAGCTGCCGACCTGGTACAGACCGGCCGCGTCCCAGGCCTCGGCGATGATCTTGGTGTCCGCGAGCACAGGGTCGGATTCAATGTCCCAAAGCACAGGCGGACTTGCCAGCAACTGGCCGTCTGAATCACGGGTGAGGATTGACGCGAGATCGAACCGGAATCCGTCCACATGCATCTCCTCGACCCAGTAGCGCAGGCTATCGAGGATCATGCGACGGACGATCGCGTTGTTTGCGTTGAGTGTGTTTCCTGTGCCGCTGTAGTTGGCGTAGCGGGAGCGATCTTTTTCCAGAATGTAATAGACGTTGTTGTCCAGTCCACGGAAACTCAGCGTCGGGCCGGAATGATCGCCTTCGGCGGTATGGTTGTAGACAACGTCGAGGATGACCTCGATGCCGGCGCGATGAAGCGCTTTCACCATATCGCGAAACTCATTGATGGGGCCAAGTTGGCCTTGACGCGAACTGTATGCCTGGTGCGGCGCAAAAAACGAAACGGGCGCATAGCCCCAGTAGTTGACCAGCCCGGGTGGGCAATCTTGGGCATCGAACTGAAAGATCGGCAGCAACTCAACCGCGGTAATGCCAAGTTGCTGGAGGTATGGAATCTTCTCAATCAATCCTGCAAAAGTGCCGCGTACGTTTTCGGAAACACCAGAACTCGGATCGCGGGTAAAGCCTCGCACGTGCATCTCGTAAATAATCGTTTGCGAGGACGGTTGGTGAAGCGGCGCGTCAGCTTCCCAATCGTACGCGCTCACATCCACCACGACGCTCTTCATCGCACTCGCGGCGTCGCCACCCGCTTGTTTAGCGGCCTCGCGACCGTAGTTCTTGGGGACTACGACACTCCTGCCGTAGGGATCGAGAAGGACTTTGCTCGAATCAAATCGCATCCCGCTCGCGGGATCGTAGGGGCCGTAAGCCCGATAGCCGTAAATCTGGCCCGACTGTAGGCCGGGGACAAACGTGTGCCAGTAGTGATAGGTTCGCTGTGACGCATCTATCGGAATAATGCGCTCCGGCCGGGCATCATCTTCATGATCGAAGAGCAGCAACTCCACGCAAGTTGCGGCACGGGAAAAAACGCTGAAGTTAACCCCGCCTTCCCGAATTGTGCTTCCGAGCGGAGCGCTTCGGCTTTTACTTTGAGTTGTTGGTGAGATGTTCTGATCCTGGTTTGCCACGGGATCATCCAGCCCGATGCTCATGCGTTCATTTCCTGCCAATGGATGTTTTGTTTGAGCGGACTGTCGGCTCTGCTTACGCTGCCAGATGCTGGGCAGCAGCTTGATCGGCAAACACGATTGCCTGATCTTGCCGAATCCTGCCGGCCGGAATCGACGCATCGCCTTTGCGCAAGCGTCCTAGCATCTCGACTTTTTCACTCCCGGTGACCAGCCAGAGAATGCGACGCGCGCGATTGATCATCGGATAGGTCAGCGTCATTCGGCGCCTTCCTTGATAAATGCCGGTAAGCGCAACGTCCGCGTCCGTAACGTCGAGGACGCGATCTCCCGGAACCAGCGACGCCGTATGACCGTCAGGCCCCAGACCTAGGTGAACCAGATCGAGCACTGGCGGCGAGCCTGCAAACTCCTGAAGGGTTGCGGCGTATCGTGCAACGGCAGCTTGCAGATCCGAGGCTTCAACCGGCATCGCAAGAATTTGCTCCGGACGCAATGGGGCCCGCAAGCTTTCACGAATGTGAGTTAGGTTTCGGTCCGGGTCTCCCGCAGGCGCCACACGCTCGTCGACTTGAGTGACAAAAACACTTGCCCAGGGAACGTCCTCCCCACTCAGCGCGCGCAACATTGCCCAGGGAGTGTGGCCGCCGCTGACCGCCAGGACGAAACGGCCACGAGCCGCGACCACCGCACGCGCTTCGGTTGCGATCAGCGCGGCAGCCTGCCGTGCGACTGCATCCGCGTCAGAAAACACTTCAATTTTCATAACGGCTCTCCGTCACTCGCTAGGCGGCCTGCGATTTCTCACCCGGCTTCTCATGATGTCCGCCAAATTGAAAGCGCATCGCCGACAAAAGCTTGTTGGCAAAATCGGCTTCGCCGCGAGAGCTGAATCGCTCGTAGAGCGCCGTGGTTAGAACCGGCGTCGGCACGGCCTCATCAATGGCCGCTTTGATCGTCCAACGACCTTCGCCGGAGTCGGAAACTCGGCCGGCAAATTGAGACAGAGCCGGATCCTGAAGAAGGGCGGATGCGGTCAGATCAAGCAGCCACGACGCGATCACGCTGCCGCGCCGCCACACTTCTGTGATGTCAGGCAGGTTCAGGTCGTATTGATAATGTTCGGGGTCGCGCAATGGCGTGGTCTCGGCATCGGCTGCATGTTCCTGCTTGCCGACATTCGCGGCGCGCAAAACTGCCAGCCCTTCCGCGTAAGCAGCCATGATTCCGTATTCAATTCCGTTGTGAACCATCTTTACGAAATGGCCGGCACCATTAGGTCCGCAGTGCAGATATCCCTGCTCGGCGGTACCACCGACCTTGTCGCGGCCGGGAGTACGCGATATGTTTCCGATGCCGGGCGCGAGCGTCGCGAAAATCGGATCGAGATGCTTGACGATATCGTTCTCGCCGCCAATCATCATGCAATAGCCGCGCTCCAGACCCCACACGCCGCCGCTCGTGCCCACATCAACATAGTGAATGCTCTTTGCGGCGAGTTCCTTGGCGCGACGGATGTCATCGACGTAATAAGAATTGCCCCCATCGATCAGGATGTCTCCTGCTTCGAGGTGGGGCAGAAGTCCAGCAATGGTCTCATCGACGACTGCAGCCGGGACCATCAGCCAGATGGCTCGCGGCTTCTCCAGCTTTTTCACGAACTCCTGCAGCGACGTCGAACCGACCGCCTTCTCTTTAACCAATTCCTCAACCGCTTTCGGTGACATGTCGAAGACCACGCAACTGTGGCCATTCTTCAGAAGCCGCCGCACCATGTTTGCTCCCATTCGTCCGAGACCAACCATTCCGAGCTGCATGTATAACTCCTTTGAAAGGGAAAATTTGTTAGACCGCTCTGCCTCACGCGGCGCTGAGTTCTCGCTCGTGCTTCTCAAAAAATGTGGGTTACGCGGCCTCTTTTAGTTTACGGTAACGACGGATCAAAGCGTTGGTTGAACTGTCATGCTTCAGTGCGGGTTCGGTTTTGCTTTCGAGTTCTGGAATGATGCGCTGCGCCAAAGCCTTGCCCAATTCGACTCCCCATTGATCGAACGAGTCGATATTCCAGATCGTTCCCTGGGTGAAGACCGAGTGTTCGTACAGCGCCACGAGTTTACCCAATGCCTCCGGCGTGAGTTGCTCCGCCAGAATCGTGTTCGTCGGACGGTTGCCTTCGAAAACGCGATGCGGAACCAGCCAATCCGGCGTTCCCTCGGCCTTTACCTGCTCCGGTGTTTTGCCAAACGCAAGCGCCTCGGTCTGCGCGAACACATTGGCCAGAAGCATGTCGTGATGCGGGCCAAGCACATTGAGCGGTTGCACGAACGCGATGAAGTCGCACGGGATCAGCCTCGTGCCCTGATGAATCAATTGGTAGAACGAGTGCTGGCCGTTGGTTCCGGGCTCACCCCAATAGATAGGGCTGGTGTCGTAATTGACCCGCGTCCCGTCGAGCGTGACATGTTTGCCATTGCTCTCCATCGTTAACTGCTGCAGATACGCGGGGAATCGTTTCAGGTATTGCTCGTACGGTAGAACGGCAACCGTCTGCGCGCCGAAGAAGTCGTTGTACCAAAGTGCGAGCAATCCCATCAACACGGGCAGGTTGCGTTCGAACGGAGTGTTGCGGAAGTGTTCGTCGACCTGGTGAAAGCCGTCAAGCATGGCGCGGAAGTTGTCTGGACCGACGGCGATCATGGTGGAAAGGCCGATTGCAGAATCCATGGAGTAGCGCCCACCGACCCAATCCCAAAATTCGAACATGTTGGCCGTATCGATGCCGAATTTTTCCACTTCCGCCGTATTAGTCGAGACCGCGACAAAATGTTTCGCGACTGATTTTTCATCACCCCCCAAACCCGCGAGTGACCAATCGCGCGCGCTGTGCGCATTGGTCATGGTTTCCAGCGTCGTAAAGGTTTTTGAAGAGATGATGAAAAGAGTCTCCGATGGGTCGAGATCGCGGACCGCCTCGGCAAAATCAGTACCATCGACATTGGAAACGAAGCGGAACGTCATGTTTCGATCGCTGTAATGTTTGAGCGCCTCGTAAGCCATCACCGGCCCAAGATCTGATCCGCCAATCCCAATATTGATCACGTTGCGAATACGCTTGCCGGTATGGCCTTTCCACGCGCCGCTCCGGACACGGTTACTAAAATCAGTCATCTTGTCGAGCACAGCGTGAACCTCGGGCACCACGTTCACGCCGTCCACGACGATGGATGTTCCTCGTGGCGCCCGCAGAGCCACATGCAGAACTGCCCGCTTTTCTGTGATGTTGATTTTCTCGCCTCGGAACATCGCATCTATCCGCTCCCGCAGACCCGATTCCTCCGCCAGTTGAAGCAGAAGTTTGAGGGTTTCATCGGTGACCAGATTCTTCGAGTAATCGAAATAGATTCCCACTGCCTCTAACGTAAGGCGCTCACCGCGTTTGGGATCGTCAGCAAAGAGATTACGGAGATGTGATTTTTGAATCTCCTTAGAGTGAGCTTCGAGAGCCTTCCAGGCTTGGCGTTTGACGACCGGGTTTCCGGTGATTGATTCCACGCGTGCTGCCATGTCCATTTTCCTTTCGTCCATTGTGCTTAGCTGAGACGGTGGCTGTGCGAAGTGGAGTCTGCCAAGTTCCATCTCGCTCCCATAGTTTGAATCCTCCCACGAAAGCGTTGGCGTTGTCTCCTACCCGGCAATGCGGAGGAATCTCTTTCAACTTTTTAACATTGCCTCCGCCCAGTACCACGTCGTCCGGTTCGAGAGCGGCGATCATGCGAGCCACCACGTCCTTGACATGGCGCCGCCACTTTTTCTTGCCGTGTTTTTCCAGTCCAGCGAGTCCGACGTAGCTCTCGTACGTTCCCTTTTTGTAAGGCAGATGACCGAGTTCCATGGGCTCGACAATGCCATCCACAACAAACGCTGAACCGAGCCCCGTGCCCAGGCCGAGGAACAACATCTTGCAGCCCTTGTAACTTCCCAGAGCCTGCATGGCGGCGTCGTTGATGATCTTGACCGGACGCCTGAACGCTCCTCGAAAATCAAAACCAACCCAGCCAGTCCCTAAATTATTCGGTTCGGCAATCGGTCGATTGTGAAGGACAGCCCCAGGATAGCCAATCGAGACCGCTTCATATTCCCACGTCCCGAGAATCCGCTTAACAGCGGAGACCATCTGTTGTGGCGTCATCTTGGGACCCGACGGGAACTCCCGCGCGGTAGTCTGCCCAGTCGCGAGGATCTTCACATGCGTTCCGCCGACATCGAGCACCAGCACTTTCATTCGAACCCTTTTCACCCCCGCAACGCATTGCTCACAATTGCCTGCGCTTCACTGATGATGGCATTCAAGTGGGCCTCATCCTTGAAGCTCTCCGCGTAAATCTTATAGATGTTTTCCGTGCCGGACGGACGCGCCGCAAACCAGCCGCTGCCAGCCACGACTTTCAGGCCACCGATCTCCGCGTTGTTGCAGGGAGCGCGAGTCAGCTTCGCCGTGATCGCTTCGCCAGCCAGGCTCGACTCCTTCACTGCTGCAGGTGAAAGCTTTTGCAGACTTGCCTTTTGCTCGGGAGTGGCGGGAGCATCGATGCGCGTGTAATACGGCGTGCCGAACTCCGCGGTCAGTTCAAGGTAATGCTCGCCAGGATCTTTGCCTGTGCGGGCTGTAATCTCAGCCGCGAGCAGATCCATAATCAGGCCATCCTTGTCGGTTGTCCACACGGTGCCGTCAAGCCGCAGGAAACTTGCTCCGGCGCTCTCTTCTCCACCGAAACATTGCGAACCGTCGACTAACCCAGGTACGAACCACTTGAAACCCACGGGCACTTCGCAAAGTGGATAACCGAGTTTTTTCACAACCCGGTCAATCATACTGCTGCTCACCAAGGTCTTGCCCACTGCCACCTGCGCACCCCAGCGCGGACGGTGTTCCAGCAGATAGCCGATGGCCACGGCCAGATAGTGATTCGGGTTCATCAATCCAGAGCCCGGTGTCACTATGCCGTGTCGGTCTGCGTCGGTGTCGTTGGCGAAAGCAACGCGATACTGATCTTTAATAGCGACCAGCCGAGCCATCGCGTATGGACTCGAGCAATCCATGCGAATCTTGCCATCGTGATCCACCGTCATAAACGAGAAAGTCGGATCAATTACCGGATTCGTGACAATCACATTCAGGCCGTAGATCGAGTTGATCGGCTCCCAGTAGGGCTCGGACGCGCCGCCAAGAGGATCAACCCCCAGCTTCAGGCCAGCGCTACGGATCGCATCAATGTCGACCACATTCTTCAGATCGCGAACGTAAGGCAGAACGAAATCTTCCTGATGCGTGCTGCTGGCCTTCATGGCCGACGCAAACGGCACTCGCTTGACGCCGACGTTATTGCCGCGCAGTAATTCATTGGCGCGATTCTCAACCCACTGCGTCACATGAGTATCGGCTGGCCCACCACTGGGCGGGTTGTATTTGAAGCCGCCATCTTCGGGAGGATTGTGCGATGGCGTAATCACGATGCCATCCGCGAGGTGATCTTTGCGCCCCTTGTTGTAAACAAGAATGGCACGAGAAATAACTGGTGTTGGAGTTACTCCGTCATTCTGCTGGATTATGGTTTCGACGTTATTTGCAGCCAGCACTTCAAGCGCAGTTCGCTGAGCCGGCTCGGACACTCCGTGCGTGTCTTTGCCCATAAAGAGTGGGCCATCCGTGCCTTGGCTGCGCCTATACTCACAGATCGCTTGCGTGATGGCGAGAATATGCGCTTCGGTGAACGTACCTTGGAAAGGCGAGCCTCGGTGTCCGCTGGTGCCGAAAATAACCATTTGATTGGGATCTTCGAGGTCGGGCCGGCGTTCAAAATACTCACGCACGAGCCGGCCAACATCCACCAGCATCGACTTCGGCGCGGGCAAGCCTGCGAGCGGCGAGATCGTAACCTTACTATTATTCGCGACAGTTCCAGATGGACGGGTTTCTAAGGCACTGGACATGGTTCCACCTTCCAGATCTGGGTTGCGTATTCGTGAATGCTGCGATCGCTGGAGAACTTCCCTGAACTCCCCACATTCAGAACGGCCTTGCGGGCCCAGGCGTCCGGATCGGCGTACAGCTCAAGCAGCCGCGCATCCGCTTCGAGATACGATTTGAGGTCAGCCAGATGCATGTAGTGGTCGTGAATCAGAAGCGTATCGCGCAATGGTTCGAAGATACCCGGTTCGTTACGGCTGAAATAATTGGAGAAGATCAAATCCAGAGCCTCGCGGGTCTCGGGCTCATGTTCGTAGTGCCACTGCGGATTGTACCAGCCCTGGCTATCCTCGACTTGTTGCGCAGTAAGGCCAAACAGGAAGAAATTCTCTTCTCCGGCCTGCTGCGCCATCTCTATGGTCGCACCGTCGCGTGTACCGATCGTGAGCGCGCCGTTCATCATGAATTTCATGTTGCTCGTGCCGCTGGCTTCATAGCCCGCGGTCGAGATCTGGTTTGAAACATCACTCGCGGGGATGAGTTTCTCCGCCAGCGACACGTTGTACTCCGGCAGGAACAGAACTTTGAGCCGTCCGCGCACGACAGGATCGCCGTCGACAGTCACGGCCAGATTGTTGATGAATTTTATAATGAGCTTGGCCAGTTGATACGCAGGCGCTGCCTTACCCGAAAACAGAAACGTTCGCGGCAGGACAACGGCGTCCGGGTTTTTGCGGATCCGGTTGTACAGCACTACGATCCGAAGCGCATTTAGCAGTTGCCGTTTGTATTCGTGAATACGCTTGATTTGGCAATCAAAAATGGTGTCCACATCCACTATCTGGCCGGACGTCGATTTGAGCCAGCCAGCAAACTCAGTTTTGGCCTCGCGCTTAGCCTTGAGAAAGGCGGCACGAAGGTTTCTGTCGTCGGCAAGCGGCTTGAGCTTGCTAAGTTGACTCAAATCGGTGATCCATTTATCGCCAATCGCGTCGGTGATGGTCTGCGCCAGCGGCGGATTCGCCAGCAGCAGCCAACGCCGCGGCGTGACTCCATTAGTCTTGTTGTTGAACCGCTCCGGAAATACCTCCGCCAGATCTTTAACCGTCATCGTGCGCAGCAACCTGGAGTGAATCTCAGCCACCCCATTGGTGCTGTGCGAACCAACGATTGCGAGGTTGGCCATGCGAACCTGTTTCACCGGGCCTTCCTCGATCAGACTAATGCGTTCGATTCGGCCTTCGTCGCCGGGAAAGCGTGTTCGCACGGCATCCAGTAGACGCCGGTTGATTTCGTAGATGATCTCAAGGTGACGAGGCACTATCTTTTCAAACCACGCGACTGGCCACTTCTCAAGCGCCTCGGGCAGCAGAGTGTGGTTCGTGTACGCCAGCGTCTTGTTCGTAATATTCCAGGCCTGATCCCATCCGAGATGTTCATCATCCATCAAAATACGCATTAACTCAGGAACGGCCAGTGTCGGATGCGTGTCATTAAGCTGGATGGCGACTTTCTCCGGAAGCGTATTCCAATCCGAGTTGTCGCGCCGGAATCGGCGCAGCAAGTCGCCTACCGAGCAGGCGACCAGAAAATATTCCTGCACGAAGCGCAGAGCTTTCCCCTGTGCCGTGGAGTCGTCAGGATAGAGCACGCGCGTAAGCGAGGCGGCGGTGAGAGTCTCGGCTAGCGCTCCGACAAAATCGCCGCTGCTGAATTCCTGAAAATCGAAGTAGTCGGCCGCGACCGCGCTCCAAAGCCGTAGCGTATTGATCGTCTTGCCGCCGAAACCAACGACGGGCCGATCGAACGGAATACCGAGCAGAGTTGAAGGTCGACCCTCCATCGCATGCAGGCTGCCTTCGTGCATTCGGAACGAAACGTTCAGCGGGAGTTCGATATGCTCGTGCCGGCGCCGGATTTCCCATGGGTCTGGCCGATGCAACCAATTGTCCGGCTGCTCGCGCTGCCAGCCATCCTGGATGGTTTGTTTGAAAATGCCGTATTCATAACGCAGGCCATAGCCCATGGCGGGCAGTTGCATGGTGGCCATCGAGTCGAGGAAGCATGCGGCCAACCGCCCCAGGCCGCCGTTTCCCAAGCCCGCATCGGGTTCTTGCTCGAGGACATCGGGCCAGTCAAGGTTCTTCTGCTTAACGGCTTGTTGCATGATGGGATCGAGCCGAAGGTTCATCACATTATTGGCCAGCGAACGGCCAATGAGGAACTCCATCGAAAGATAGTAGACACGCTTGGGATTCGCGCGGTCGTAGACTTTGTCGGTATAAATCCATCGCTGCGAGAGAACATCCCGGACAGAATGAGCCACAGCCTCAAAACGCTCTCGCTCTCCGACATCCGCAACATCGATGACGTTGTCGAACAGCAGATGCCGTTCATAGAGCGCGCTCTCCGCCCCCGTCAAGTGAATCGGACCGACAAAATATTGGCGGCGTATCTTGGCGAGATAATCGGATTCCCCCAACATGGAAACGACCGACGGAGCTTTTTCGTTGACTGGGTCTTTGCTGACAGGTTTCGTGCTCATCAGAACATCCTCAGGCCTGAGATTACATTGCTTCAGCCGCAAACTTTCACGCCACGTCCTCGCCGTGAAAGCAGGAGCTGGGAACGGCCGAACTACGACACGTCAATTGCTCTTAGTTTGATCCTGCATTATTGTCTCTGATGCGAAATCTTTGTGCTCGGTTTCAGTTAGCATCGGATAAGTTTAAAAACGGGAACTCTTTAGATTGTTGAAAATTCTGTCCACATAAACAAAGCTCCCACGAGCTCTTTACCTACACTGAAAAGGGGTCAGTTGAAAGTGCTTGGCGTATGAGAACCCAAGGCTCGACGGATAGCGGAGCATCGAGGACCGTCCTACCGATTGAGGTCCTTACCAGTCCTTTCGTGCGGTTCGCGCGCATGGAGGCGGCGGGTGGCATTCTTCTCTTGGCCAGCACCTTTGCAGCCCTCGTGTGGGCCAATTCACGCTGGGAATATGCTTACCACGGGATTTGGACGGCCCAGTTTGATATCGGTTTTGGCCACTACGTTCTATCGGAAACGCGTCATGAATGGATTAACGATGGGCTGATGTCTGCTTTCTTTTTTCTGGTTGGACTCGAAATCAAGCGCGAAATCCTGATCGGTGAATTGTCTTCGTTAAAGCAGGCGGCGTTCCCGCTGATCGCAGCAGTCGGTGGAACCATCGTTCCGGCCCTCATTTATGTAGCGCTCAACCGGGGCGAGATTGCCCACAAAGGGTGGGGCATCCCGATGGCGACCGATATAGCATTCGCTCTCGGAGTGCTCGCCTTGCTCGGGGATCGCATTCCTACATCGCTTAAGATTTTTGTGACTGCTCTGGCCATTGTGGACGACATCATCGCAGTTCTGGTGATCGCCGTTTTTTATACCGAGCAAATCCGCATGGCCAGTCTGGCTATAGCCTTGGGAGGGATCGCTCTATCGTTCGGCGCAAATCTCCTTGGCATCCGCAAACCGGCCATTTATGCATTTCTCGGAATTTGTGTCTGGAGCGCAGTGCTCCAATCGGGAGTACACGCTACCGTAGCGGGCGTTGCGTTTGCCTTCACCATTCCAGCGCGCACCTATATCGATCGGGCTCATTTCCTAAAGCGCGGTCGTGGCCTGCTCGATCGGTTTGAAGCGGCGCCGCCCGACTCTTTTGAAGAGCACGCGGCTATTCACACTCTCGAAGCGCAATGTGAGCTGGTCGAATCGCCCTTGCACCGTATTGAGCATCGTCTTCAGCCGTGGGTGGTTTTTTTTGTGATGCCGATATTTGCCTTTTCCAACGCCGGCGTACACATTCTCGGAAATGTGGCGGCAGCGGCAAAGAATTCGGTGAGCTTAGGCGTGGCACTCGGACTTTTTCTAGGCAAGCCCATAGGAATTTCGCTTTTTGCCTGGGCGGCGACGAAGACTAAATTGGCAACCCGGCCGGCTACTGTCTCCTGGGGACAGATCTTTGGCGCCAGTTGGCTTTGCGGCATCGGATTCACCATGTCGCTATTCATCGCAATCTTAGCCTTCGGAGAGGGAAGTCTGCTGGACATGTCGAAAATCGGAACCTTGGCAGGTTCGGTTGCTGCGGCGATTTGCGGAAGTTGTGTCTTGTTGAGCAGATTCGGTCGGATTCCGCGACCTGTCAACCGCTGAAGGCGAAGGTCTCCACAATATTCTCGAAGTCTCTTTCCGCGAAGTCCCTCAGCACGTCCAGCCAGAGCTACCTTTGCCGGTTTGCTTCCACGTCCGGCGATGGCCACTGACCAAGTTTCACTCTGCACGTCTCGCCTTCGACCGCAAGCGCGGCCCGTAAAGTTTGCCCCAGGTTCAGTTGCCAGATGGACCAGCGTCGTGACTCTTGCGGATCCTCATACACGCTCAATTGCAATTTAGAGTCGGCTCCCGCCACTGGCAGCTACTCCGAAGCTGCTCAATGACATGGAGAGCCCTTGCCCGCGCGCCTTGATGTACGCTTCTTTCGCAGTCCAGCAACTGAAGAACGATGGAATATGTTCGGAGGCCGGTTGCGATCGCAACCACTCCACCTCTGGACGCGAAAAGAAGCGCTCGGCCAACTCCAACGCATTCGTGTTCTGGCGAATCCTCTCCACATCAACTCCCACTTGCCGATGCCGAGCCACGGCGAAGACAGTCACGCCTTGCGTATGTGACAGGTTGAAGCGAAGGTCGTTGATGGAAGAATCCTGGAGATGCAGATCAGCGTTCCCGGCAAGTTCCGGTTTCCCATTCCCGGTTGTTCGGAAACGAATCTCACGCGCCTCGATGTCGAAGATATCGGCCAAGACACCGCCGCAGCAAGGCTCGGCTAATGACAAATTGATTGCGCGGTTCTGGAAACTTGAACCGCGCCGCCCGCTCTCGCTCTTCTGAATCGAGTAGCTCGAACAAAGCGCCGGTCTCTTTCTCCCACGCGAGCTGGTCAACCTGCCAGACGTGGACTTCATCGTCCGGCAAGATGCCATCGAGACGGAGCAGCGCTGACGAGTCCACAGGCTTAAATATCACGGACCTTAGATATCACGGACAAGGTGAAGCTGCAAAGTAACGGTTTTGAACATGGCGGTTTGCAGAAGTGTGTATTAGAATTGCCGCAATCCAGCCGCAGCAAGAAGCACATTTCTACGCGAGAACAAATTTTGGGGCCTTTGATTGGCCCAGCTTGGCGGCCCATGAAAAACGTCTACGAAGTGTTGCGAGAAAAAGAGATGCGTCTGGCGCGCTTGCGTACCGAAGTTGATGCGCTTCGGGTCGTCGTCCCGCTGCTTGCCGACCGGAGCACCGAAGCGGGCGATGATCGTGTCGCTACCAACCCATGACCAGCCCGACCTCCTATGGACGCCGGCGCTCGATAGGAATAAATGGCCGCTAAAGGTGGGAAACCCCGCTCCCAGCTACTCGGATTCGTAGGCGTGTCTTTCGATCCGGGCAGAAATGGCAGCGCAGCGCGCCTAAGGTCCGAGCCCAACTCTTCGATTCAAAGCTGCAATGGTTTTCACCTTCGCCTCATTGTTTAGATCCGCAGCCCCAATGTAAGTGTCATTAAATCAACAATATACAATAGATCACCGCTGGCATCTCGGATTGCCCTTTATAAACCTGAGTTCCGAGTGTGGCGGGTCCTCCAATTCCGCCAGCTCTTGAGAATTGGATCATGCAAGTCCGCAGATTGTGCTCGTTTCTTCTCGCGTCCGCCGTCGCTTCCGCCACCTGTCTGGCTTCAACCGTCGGATCGAACTTGGCGCGAGCGACGACGTCGACATTGGCGGTCCGCGAAAATCAGATATGGGCCGCTCCGCTCCGCGACTCCAAGTTCGCCGCGATGATGCGCGCCAGCGCCAACAATAATTGCGAGGCCTCGCAACCTCCTGAGCCTTTAGCCACTCCTAATCCGCTGCTCGACATTGCCGACCCGAGCTCCAAGGTTAGCGTCAGCTTCATCATTGGCACCGATGGCCGAGTGCACTCCGCTCTGATCCTTGAAAGCGCAGGTCCAACCGAAGACCGAACCATCCTCGATACGGTCCGCTCCTGGCGTTATCGTCCGGCTCTCTGCAACGGCGCCGCCACGGAAACCGAAGGTAAGATCGAGTTCTCCGGCCAATAGGCACTTTCTTAGTAGATTGTCATTCCGAACCAGCGTACTTCGCGCCATGAGGAATCTGGGCGAGCCGCGCGAAGGGTCGCGTTCTTTGCGGCCCATGAATCGCGCGTTCGGCTCGCTTCCTTTTCCCCAATAGCCATCTTTTTCGACTAGAATGACCGCTGGTGAGCCAGCGCTATGGATCATGAAAAACCAACTGGGCCGATCCGCAATCTGCCCGCATCCTGCGTCCGAGGGAGAGCTCGCTCCCAACCCCGCAGTCGACGATTTCTTCCGGCGTCTGAAGCAGGACCTGCATCCCAAGCCCGGCACGGAAGCCATTGCCGCCGCGTTGCAGGCGGTGCAGCGGCTGGCTTCGCAGGTCGACGCGGACGGTTCCGCCGGCGCCATTGCCGAGAGCTTAGAGTCGCGAACTTGCCTTTCCTGTGGCAGTCAAAATCCCGCGGACAACCGCTTCTGCGCCATCTGCGGCGTTCCTTTAGCAGATGCCCCGCCGCAGGAACTGAACGCTTCCATCGCGCCCAGCGCGAAACCCGCCGCGCAGGCGGCCGGTCAGCATCACTACCATCATCATTACCACCACCACTATTTGGCCTCGCCCGAAGGCGGCGCGCCGCTGGCTGGCTCTGAGCCGCGGGCATCGAGTGGTACGCCTGTGGCCCGCGATGCCCGCGCCCGAAGCGCTCCGGGCGCGACTGTCGTTGAGCCGCGGAGAAGCTGCGGTTCGCAAGCTCACCCAGGATTGGGCGCAGGCCTGTAACAGCAAGCAGCTCGACGACCTGGTCGAACTCTACGGAGCCGACGCCATCGTGCTGCGTCCAAATGTGCCGCCGGTTCGCGGCACGGCGGCGATTCGCGAGTTCTTCTTCAGCGTGCTCGATGCCGGACTCGGCGAAGTCGATCTCGAGCCTCTGCGCGTCGAAGTCTTCGGAGACATTGCCTACGAAGCCGGACGTTGCAAGATGCTGGTTCCCTTTACCATGGGCAAACGCCGCGAAGAACGCGGCAAATATCTGCTGACTCTGGCTCGACAGGCGGGCGACTGGAAGATCCTCGCCGACTGCTGGTCCAGCGATTTGAGTTTAGGAGTCAACCTGGACTCAGCCGCTCCCAAGCCCAATGTGCAGAGCCCGCCCAATCCCGCCTTCAAACCCCCGCGCAAGGGTGTGTAGCGGAAGGGAGACAACGATGACTCGCATCAGGCCGTCTCGCAACGCAGCCATGGCGTTAGCCACCGTCCTGGGACTGGCCCTCACTGCGAGCTCCTTGGCGGGGGCGCAAACCTTTACTGTGCTCCACAGCTTTGCCGGCTACCCGACGGACGGCGCGGGGCCTGGGGCGGCCCTGCTCATGGATGCATCTGGCAACCTACTTGGCACGACGACGTTCGGAGGCAATGTAAACCTCACCGACTGCGACGAGGCCGGCTATACCGGCTGCGGAGCCGTATTTAAGCTGGACACGAACGGAGTGGAGACCGTCTTGCATAACTTTACTGGGCCGGACGGGGCCAATCCCCTCTCGAACCTGATCATGGATGCAAGGGGCAATCTTTATGGAACTGCCTGGTACGGGGGGAGTTCGCAAGATTGCCTCGGCAGCGGCTCCGCTGGCTGCGGGGTGGTATTCAAGCTAAGCGGGGAGAAAGAGACAGTCCTACACCGCTTCACCGGAGGCGCAGACGGCGGGTTTCCCCAGGCCGGGTTGGTCATGGACGCAGGCGGAGCCCTCTATGGCACCGCCACCGCGGGCGGGAGTGTAGGGGGCGGTGTGGTCTTCAAACTGGTCGGCACAAAGGAGACCGTGCTACACAGCTTTACCGGGGGCACCGATGGGGACAACCCCTCCGGCCTACTGCTGGATGCGATGGGAAACCTCTACGGCACCGACGCATACGGCGGCGACACTGACTGCGGTTGCGGGGTGGTGTTCAAGCTGGCTAGTAAGCACTTGAGCGTGCTGTACAGCTTCAAGGGCACTCCCGACGGGGCAGAACCGATCGCTGGCGTGATTATGGACTCTGAAGGAAATCTTTACGGAACGACCGACAGGGGAGGCGAGAGCTACAACGCGGGGACGGTATTCGAGTTGAGCCAAAACGGCAAGGAGCGCATCTTGCACCGGTTCCGGGCAAACTATCACGTGCAGCATGACGGCATCAAACCTGACACGGCGGTGATTCGGGATGCACAGGGCAATCTCTATGGCACCACTGAAGAGGGTGGTCCCATTGGAGCTGGCGTGGTGTATGAGATCACCGCAGACGGCAAAGAGAAGATTCTACACAGCTTCTGCTCCGGCGACTGCTCGGACGGCGCGTACCCAAACGGCCTGATCATGGACGCGAAAGGAGACCTCTACGGCACAACCGCCGCTGGCGGCGGCCCCAATCAATACGGAACGATCTTCAAGATCACTCTTCAGCCGACGCAACCCCAATGACCCCGAGCAGGCTGGGCGCGAGATTCCCAATTTGAAACCGCGACCGTACCTTCCTCCGCTTTTCTCCTTGATTTGCCCCAACCACTTCCGATAATATAGAGACGCATAGGTTATCTCAGAGATAATCGTCGAATCTTTGACAATTTGATCCAGAGCGCAGCCCCTGCGCCGAGACCCAAGCCATCGCCCTGAACGGCGTTTGGCCCCGCTCCCTAGCGGTTCTAAAATGAAAACCGCAGGCGAGCGAGAACACGCCATAACTCCAATGTTTCCAAGATTTTGCCTCTAACTACCTTTAGAACCATAGATCTAGGAGGCAGAAAAATTTCCGACCGTTTGTTTTCAATATTTTGGACGGAATCGAGAGTTTTTTTTGATGTATTTTCTGCACCATGATTGGTGCAAAGCATGATCGCCTAAGAATCAGTCTCTCAGTTGCCAGGTCTCGGTTCTCAGTTGTGCCGGCCGAGAAGAAATCTGGTCGCACTCTCGTCTTCCATCCTTCCCGCAAAGAAGCCGAAAAAGGATGGGCCACCCCGCACCTTCGACACCCGCCTCAGCCAAGAGCAACGCCCAGCTTTTGCAGATCTGCGCGCAACTGTTCCGCGGTCTTCATCTGGATGACGTGCATTCCCAGGCGCGAGGCGCTGTCCAGATTCAGCGGACGATCGTCGATGAAGCAGCACTCCTCGGGAGGCCGCTGCGTGATCTCCAGAGCGAGACGATAGATGCCTTCCTCGGGCTTGCGCAATCCCACAAAACACGAACTCACGAAAAGGCTGAAGATTTCGCGCAGGCCGAAAGTCTGGATGCGATAAAGATTCAGCTCCTTCGATTCGTTGTTAATAGTGGACATCAGATATTTGCCCGACCGGCTCAGCTCTTTGCCCAGTTGCAAGGTCTCGGGAATTGGCGTCGACAGGGAGAACATGTGCTGGGTGAAAGCTTCGGCGGTGAAGGATCGGGGACGATAGAAAACGGTGCGCTCCAGATAGTTCTGCAGCGTGATCTTGCCGCGCTCGAAGGAGGAAACCAGCATCTCGTGGCGGCTCTCGAATTCGACTTCATCGAGATTGAATTCTTTCAGAGTGCGCTGGCGCTGCTCGCGGTCCCATGCGTTGCTGAGCAGGACGCCGCCGACGTCCCAGAAGAGAGCAGTGATCTTGGGCAAGAGCGATCCTCCCGGTTGCGATTGGGATATCTTACAGGCTGCACGGGCGTGGACGCCTGCGCCCACATGGAAAAGCCCCGATCCTGGGCAGCAGGATCGGGGCGGCTTGGGCTTGCGCCCTGGTTTAGTAGCAGCCGGTGTGCGGCGTGAAGCTCTGCCGGTAGGTCAGGTTGTCGATGTCGCGGAACATCGGCGTGCCCGGCGGCAGTTGCGACGGTATGGTGAAGTCGGGATCGAAAATATAGTTTCGAATCGGAGGCACATACACGGAATAATTACAGCATTTGAATACGCCGGTGCCGTAGGTGGCGTAGTAAAGGCTTACCAACGAGCCTTCGTAGTTGAGAGTTTGGCCACTCCAGTCCTCGACGAAGCGAATGAAGTTGTGCACGCCACCGTCGGTGCCAAAGCCGTAGTCGGCATTGGTCTCCCATCCCGGGAAGGGGAAGTTCATGTTCTTGCCTGCGGCGACCGCGACACGATAATAAGTCGTCGCAGCGGTACGCGCTGGGGCAGGAACGTTGAAGCCTACAGAGTTGTTCCCGGTGTAGGGGTTGGTGGGCCAGACGTTGTAAAAGCTGTTCTGGTCGATCCAGGCGTTGGACATTACGGTGACGGCATCGGCAACGATCCCGGCCGCAGCCATGCCCGCGCTGTCGGCTCCCGCCGGAGTATTCCAGATAAGGTCGCCGGGATTGCTGTTGTAGTCTCCAAAAATATAGACGGGATTTTCCGAGCCCACGGTGAATCCACCTTTGCTGTTATCGGGACGCAGAGGCAGATTGCCCAGGGTACCATCGACCAATTTCAGCACGTGGCGGGCGCCGCTGACCCAGTTCTTTTGCCCGATGATGCAAGCAGGCATGCGATTGCCGGTGAGATAGGGATCGGGTGCGGGAGCCGCGTTGATGATCTGGCGGTTCACACTCTTGGCCACGCTGTAGGCACTGCCAGTACCGTTATAAATGCCATAACCAAGGCCCAGGCCAATGTTGCCGGCTCCGAAGTTATCCAGCTTACCGTTCAAGTTAACGTCCTCGGGGGAATTTGTTTTGCCCGCGGGGATGGGGTCCAGAAGTCCGTCGGGATTACCGGCGGCATTGGCGCTGTTGATGTCGTCTTCCAGGCCGGAGTCCCCGGTCTTTGAGCCCGCGGGATCGACTTGTGTGCCCCATGGGTTTGGCAGCATGCCTCTGCGGTCAGAGAAATAGAGGATGTAGCCGTTCTGCGAAATGTAGTCGACCGATGCGCCGCTGAGGCCAGTCGCGCCCGACAGCCATCGCTTCAAGTTGCCCACGTCGAGTTCGACGGCGTTCATGACTCCATTGGGCGTGCAGCTGTTGTTGCTTTGCTGGGTGTCGCGCGATTCGCCTTCTCGCGGATCGTAGAAGTTGATGGGATACCAGTTGTTCATGCTGACGCTTTGCACGGCGGCTTTGCTGTCGCCATACCAGGGATAGAGCGTGGTTTGATCGAGTGTAACCTCGGGTGGTTTGGCTTTGATGCAGTTCCACACCGCGCCAGACTTTACGCAGCCAGTGGGGCCAGCGCCCGTCTGGTCAGGCCAGCCGCCGCTTCCGTTGCGATCCGCGGGGTACTGGAAAATCAGGATTGCATTCGGATTGATTGGGTTGCTGCCAGCGGTCAATGGGGGCGTCGGGCCGCGGGCGAATCCAAGCTGCAACCACTCCGCAGTGACCGGGTGATAGTTGCCGTTAACGTCGCGATATTCGACGCGCAAGTAGCCGTCGATCAGGTTCCAGGTGTTGGTGAGATTGGCGGCAGTCGGCGTGTAATAGGGATAAGGCGCGTGGTAGTAAGGGACGGGAGTTGCCGGGCAAACCGGGGGATTGGTATTGGTGCAAGGCGTAAGCGCAAGCGTCGGAGGCGCAGCGGTCAGGCCATTGTTGTTGGCATTCGCGACCAGCGTAGTCAACGGTGCGGCGGGCGGACCCTGGTCATTGGTGAAAGTAACGTCGGCTGCGATCGGCTGCAGCGGCGCATAGGGCCAATCCGGAGCCAAGGTCGGGCTGACGACCGAGACCAGCGCGTTGGTCCAGGTGCTAGTGTCGGGGTATGCAGTGGTTCCGGCGGCGAAATATGTGTTATAGCTTCCGCCGTCGGCCAGCGCGGGTAAAGCCGGGGTCGATGCCGCGATGCCGTACGGATAAGTTCCCCCGATGATGTTAGCCAGACGAATATTATTGGGATCCCCTACGCCGCCGGGAAGGTCGGCGGGAGTATCCGAGAGCAACACCCGAATTTCCGCTTCGTTGTAGAGTCGAGACGCACCCAAGGCGCTAGTGGATACTTCTCCAGCCGGAGGGCGGCGGACAATTTCAAAAGGTTGCGGTCCCGCATTGGTTCCGGTGGTGCCGTTGACGAAAGGCAGGGTGAGATCGGTAGCTCCCGTGCCCAGCACGGTATTGCCGTAGTCGCCGTCGACGATGAAACCGTTAAAGTAGGCTGCGCCCAGGGAAATTGTCTGCCACGATGGCGGACCAACTGTCGGCCCAGAGGCCGGCGGGTTGCCGCCCGCTCCAGTCACACTACCCTCGGTCGCCGTGATGGCTCGGCAGGCTGACTGTGCAGGAAGATCGCAACCCCCAGTCGAATAGGGAATCAACACTGTTCCGGAGTCATTGAAGTTAGCGGCGGCAAGTCCATTGGGAAGCACTTGACGGATCACGTTCCCCCACGCCGAAAGCTGGTCGTGAAAGGTGAGCGTGTTGCCGGTAGCCACGCCCAGATACAAATCCCCGTTGGTGTGAACCCGGCCGGCGAAGTTGAGATTGGGGCTGCTGTAGAAGCCCAGATCACTATCAGAGAAAACACCAAACTGGAATACAGGGATCAACGCCACTTCGATGGTGCGTGACATGTTGACTTCATCGCCGACCGTGCCTAGCCCGGCAAGCGAGGTGGTCGCGGTCACTTGCAGGCTGACGGGAAGCAATTCTGCGTACAGGCCCTGGTAGGTTCCGCTGGAGATTTGCCCCCAACTGGTGGCGAGGGTTCCGTTAGCATTGGTTGCCGGAGTCAGCGTGTAGATGGGGTAACTCATGAGGCCGTTGCTGACAGGCGCGTCTGAGCTGAGCCCTTCAATTTGCGCCGCGGTGGGCGATTCGATGTTCTGAAACATGTTGGCCAAGTCCGAGGTCATGTGTTCAATACCGCCTTCGGCGGCGTGGAAGGCCAAATTGTTTTGCACGTCCTGGCCACCCACTCTGCCTTCGGTGTTAACCATCATGAGCAGACCAATCGCAATCCCCGACATGATCAGCAACAGCATCAGGGTTGCAATCAGAGTGAATCCTCGTGAATCAAGTTTCATGCTACGCATCGTTGTCGCTCCTCATTGCCACAACTTTCTTCGTTTCCGCTCCTAATTTCTCCCCCACTCGCCTCACGGAGTGAGGATGTAGCGATTCTGGTAACTCAGATTTCGCGCGCTGATGGAAGTCTGCGTGTCGAAAGTCTGATAGCCTTTTGAAATCATGAGACCGCTTCCGACCCCGGACATCTGGGAGCGGGTGGTCAAATGAATCACATTGATCTTGCGAATCAGATTGAAGGATGTGCCGGTTGAATATCCTCCGTCGCCCACCGCGTTGAGCAGAGTGCCATCGGTGTTGTAAGTGTCGTAAGTGAACTGAAGGTTCACCACGCTCTCTTGTACGGGGATCGGAGTTTGCCCATTCACTTGCCGCATCAGGGTGGGTGTTCCCGCTCCCACGCCCAGCGGATCGGGCATCATCCAGAGGTAGTAGCTGATTACAAAAATACGAGTCGCCGTCGCAGTCGTGGGGCAATTCGGCGATGCGCATGCCAATTGTGCTAAATCGCCGGAGGCCGCAGCGGGCTGGTTAAGGTTCAGCGGGTCCCCGGCAGCGAAAGCGATCGTATAGTTATTGCCTCCGTTGTTGGTGACGTTGGTGACTTCGCCCACTGCCGTGGCCGAGTTTCCTCCCACTGTGCTTTGAACCAGAACGAGATCGCCGGGGACCAGTTCCGGGGCCAGAGGCGGAAGCGTGGTGACTGGCTGAGGCGCCACCAGGGGCGCGGTTAGAACGCAACTCGACGGCAGGACAGCGGGTAGCTGTACCGTCACGGCAACCGTGGTGATGGTCTGGATGGTGTAGCACGGCAGAGCGAACACGGTGTCGGAGTAGACCACGGTGATCACATCAGTTCTGCTGGGGCTGCCCGCCGGCTTGATACCCATCTGGAAGCCGGGAATGAGTCCATACAAAGTCGGATTGCACGGATTTGCGCCTGCCGAAGTGCACGGGTAGGCAATACCGTTTCCGGGAACGCAGTTGTTGTTTGCCACGCAACTGGGGGCATAGCCGTAAATGGGCTTTGTTCCCGACTGGGGCAAGGCGATGCCGGTCGCCGTCGGTAAGCCAGCGCCCGCCAAGCTTATGTCTTTGATCAGCAAGTCAGAACTGGCGCGCAGGTCTTGCTGCATTTCGGCTCGCTGGGAAACCACAAAAGTCGCGCCCATGGCCTGGCTGAACAACTTCACCGCGGCACCCAGAACCAGAGTGCCAATAGCCAACGAAACCAGCACTTCAATTAAGGTGAAACCGCGCCTCGAATTTGCAGACGTCCGACTCATATGTTTTCCTCTTTTACCGATACGGCGAAATGAAGGTGTTGAGGATGTATTGTTTGGGGACCTGAAACCCGGGGAGGGTGTACTGGATCGTGATCGTGACCGAGCGCAGCGTAGTGCTCGCGGGACCGCCGCCAGCGGGAATAACCGGCGAAATCAGGATCGAGCGCGTAAAGTTGGTCAAAGTGTTGCAGACGTCGGGTGGGCAGGTTCCGACATAAACGCCAGTTGGTCCAGGCTGCTCCAGAATCTGAGGGCCGCAGGCAGCGTCGTCAGCAGTACCGATAATTCCGTCTACTCCCGCACAATCGATGGGCAGGAAGCCAGGCAGGAAGATTCCGCCGGAGCCGGTGTTGTTAATCTGCGCCCAGCTTATGTTGGCGGTTTCGCGTGCAGTCAAAATGCCTTCCATCGCCTCATCGGCCAACAACTTGGCGGTCGCGTTTTCCTGCGAGCTTTGCGTCGCCGCCATCGCATACCCGAATACGCCCAGCAGGCTCAGCAGTCCGATGGTTATAAGGGCCATCGAAATCATGACCTCGACAATGGTGAAACCCCGAAGGGCTTTTCTGCGACGTGGCTGGAAAGCGTTGTGGATTTGGTTTTCACTGTTGCCTCCAGTACCACTTTCGCGTTGTTCAAGTAGATATGCCATCCGCGCAAACGGCCCGTCGCACCCCACAAAGTGATGGCTCGCGAAGTACTACGTATGCGGTGTTTCCGACCTCAGCGCGAGGTAGACCACCCCATTGTTGACGTTGCCAATTGCGTCTTCCGCGGAGCCGTCGGGATAGAAATAGATCACGTTCTTTACGCCGCCGGCCACACCTTGGTCGAAGTCAATGGCGGTTGCGCCTACTCCGAAACCATCCGGCGTCATGGGATAGGCAATTGGTGATATGCGGAAGGCCCGGCCAGGCAAGAAAGGCCACATTGTGGGTAGGAAATAAGTCGCGGTCACCGTCCCGGTCGACCCCTGAGTGATGGTGATCGAATTGGGATTGCCGGCGTTGGTCAGAGTCACGAAATAGATCTGGCGCTGGGCCACCGAGGTGTCGCGTGCCTGCCGCAATGCCATCAATGTCTGGTTGAAGGCCTCGGTCACGTCGTTCTGCGTCAGCGAGGGCTGGATCGCCATGATCGAGAAAGCGAGCACGATCAGGATCAGGGCAATTACGATCATCATTTCGATCAGCGAAAACCCGCGCATTTTGCGTGCAACCATGAACCCTTTCTTTCTCCGGGGAGTTTGTCCGAGGCCAGCCTTAAGGCAAAAGGCTTTTCCGGCCCTATTTTGCCTGCCATCTCGGGGTTGAGCACTGACATCCTTCATCGCGTGTTACGCCGAAGGAGGGGTTTTCCGCCTATGGGAAAGACCGCTGGCTAACCCGCATACAAGCTCATCGTAAGGAGGGGCAAGGGAGAGCGTCAAAGTACTAAAGGACGGCCTTCGCCGCTGGACTTGCGTAACGTAATTTGACCAGGTAACTCCGGTAACTTTGGCGCTGTAGCGTCACTCGGAAGCGTGCGCGAGACGACGACGGCGGTTATGCGCCTCGGGCGTGCGCCGCTGCGTTCCTGCCCGTCTTGTTGGTGGAGGTGCGGGTGGTTGGGACGTAGGCGCAGGAGCGAACATCGTAGTGCTGGGCCAGGCAGCTACCACAGAGATGAAGCTGGTGAACTTTGCATTGCACTGCGGGGGCTTCCGTGCCGCATAGGTCGCAGCCACCACGGACGCGCTGATTCGAGCTAGCAGCGTCCTTTCGAGGTTCCCCGGAGTGCGATCGCGATTTGTAGCACTCGAGCCTTGGCATAAATGCCCGCAGCAATGACCAGAGCGCCCAGCGAGAACTGACATGCGCCAAACTCCAACATGTCGGGTTCGGGATGTTCGCCGAAAGCGCCGGGCAGAAAGCAGAGTCCAACGAACATCAAGAGTGCGCCCGCAGCGATGATCCAGGTGGCTGTCTTCGAAGACATGAATGTTAATCCTTCAGGGGACAGTAAAACGGCTGCTGCTGAACCGCGTAATCTCTTCACTACTCCATGCCGAACATAGCCGGTTACTGGCTGAAACTCCAGATGACTAAAGTCATGTCCGCCGCGTCCCGTGACTCAGGTAACTTGTGACCTGCCCCCGGCGCACCTACCATGGCCGTGACCATGGCGCTGACGTCGCTACTCGTGTGCTCGGATGCCCAGGCTGTGCAGGTGCTCAGAAACATTCTGCAGGACATGGGCATTGTGGTGGAATCCTGCGGTGACTTGCGCATGGCCCGAGCCCGGCTTGAGGATGGGCACTACGATGCGGTGCTGGTGGATTGTCAGAACGAACCCGCCGCGATCGAACTGATTGTTCAGGCGCGAAATACTTCTGCCCAAAAGACTGTGGTCGTAATCGCCATCGTGAGCGGGTTAAACGATGTGCGCGCTATTTTCGCGAAGGGCGCAAACTTCATGCTCTACAAACCGATTTCCCGCGAGCGAGCTGCACACAGCATGCGGGCAGCGCGCGGTTTGATGCAAAGTGAGCGCCGTATCCGGCCGCGCATCCCGGTGCAGGCAAACACTTCCGTCGCATACGCGGGCGAAGAAAACGTCCCCGCGGCTCTCGTGGATCTGAGTGAGGATGGTATTGCCTTTCGCTCTGACGGCAAATTGCCTCCGCACTGCAAAGTCTATTTCCAGTTTTCTCTGCCAGGAAGCACTTCGCTGATTCGATTATCGGGCGAACTCATGTGGCAGGACTCTTCCGGCCGGGTAGGAATTCGTTTTGCGCAGGTGCCACAAACTTCACGCCGTGTGCTGAACGATTGGCTGCAGGCGAATCTTGCCGCGGCGACCGAGGCCGTTCTGCCCGAGACCCAGGTTACGAGCAGTGACGAAGACGCAAGCCTGCGGCTCTCCGCTGGTCTGGGCTTGCTGTCGGTTTCCGCCGGTGATCGCCGCAACCTGTCGCGGCGCACCTGCTGCCTGGGGGCAGAAGTCTTCCGTGCGAACAGCAGGGCCGCGACTCGCTGCACCTTGATCGACATCAGTCCGGGTGGTTGTTACATTGAGACCATCGAGACTTTTCCCACTGGCACGGTTCTGGAGATCGTCGTGCGCACCGAAGATCTGAAATTGCGCATCCATGGAAAGGTGCTGAGCACGCACCCAGGATTCGGCATGGGAGTGGAGTTCAGTCTGAGAACCGACGAACACCGGAAACAAGTGCAGCAGTTGATTGCATCTGCGCAGTCAGAGCCGAAGCTGATTTAGGTCGGCTTCTATTCTGAAAAGAACGCCTTGATGCGGCCCCATTACAATTTGCCGAGTCGGGATCCTTCGACTCCTCGTTTGCTTCGCGATGCGAAGCAAATGCTCCGCTCAGGATGACAATTGCGTCGGGGTTCAGCGCTGAAGCACTTTTTCTTCGAAGGCCGCCTTCCTAAAATATTCCAGCGACATTCGCAGACCGGTCTCGAGATCGATCTTGGGTTCCCAGCCCAGCAAGGTTCTAGCCCTGGTGATATCGGGCTGGCGCTGTTTGGGATCGTCCTGCGGCAGCGGTTCGTAGCGTATCTTGCTTTTTGAGCCAGTTACCGCGAGCACGCACTGGGCGCATTCGAGAATGGTGAACTCGGTGGGATTCCCGATGTTGACGGGTAAATGCTCCGAAGACTTGGACAAGCGTATGAATCCGTCGATCTCATCGCTGACGTAGCAAAAGCTGCGAGTCTGGCTGCCATCGCCGTAGACGGTTAAGTCTTCGCCGCGAATCGCCTGCTTCATGAAGTTGGGGACGACGCGGCCGTCGTTGAGTTGCATGCGAGGCCCGTAGGTATTGAAGATTCGCACAATGCGCGTGTCTACATCGTAATAACGATGGTAGGCCATGGTCACCGCTTCGCTGAAGCGCTTGGCTTCGTCGTAAACGGAGCGCGGGCCGATGGGATTCACATGTCCCCAGTAAGTTTCTTTTTGCGGATGCTCCAAAGGATCGCCGTAGCACTCGGAAGTGGAAGACGTCAGGATATTTCGCGCCATATTTGCGAGCTACATCGAGAGCATGAAAAGTGCCGAACGAATCCGACTTGCAGGGTTTCGATCCCGTGCTGGGTGTAATCGACCGGACTCGCGGGGCAGGCGAAATGAAATACGTAATCCACTTTGCCGCAGTCGAAGGGCTGGTTGATGTCGATCTGTTGGAATTCAAACCGGGGTTCGCTGCGGAGATGGTCGAAATTCGATCGCCGTCCGGTCAGCAGATTGTCGACGACAACGACGGAATAACCCTCCGCCAGCAACGCGTCGCACAGATGAGAACCCAGGAAGCCGGCTCCGCCGGTGACCAGCGCCCGCGCTTGCTCATGAATGGCTGGCTTTCCTCGGGGCGGAGCTGGCGGCCTCGACGGGCAGCGTTTCGGGCGTCGCTGCCGGCCGCCCGACACTATAGTAAGTGAACCCATGCGCGGCCATGGAGTCGGGATCATAGAGATTGCGGCCATCAATCACGATGGGATACTTCAACTCCTGGTGCAATCGATCCAAATCCAAGCTGGCAAATTCGTCCCATTCCGTGAGAATCAGAAGAGCATCGGCTCCGTGGGCCGCTTCATAGGCGTCACTGGCGTATTCGACACTCGAATTCAAAACTTCTTTGGCCCGCTCTTGCGCCGCAGGATCATAGGCCGCGATCTTGACAGCCTTCCTGAAGCAAAGTCTGCACCAATAAAATGGCTGGCGATTCGCGGATATCGTCAGTTCCGCCTTTGAAAGCGAGGCCGAGCACGCCCAAACGCTTGCCTCGCAGCGTCCAGAGGGCGTTGTGCACTTTGCGCAAAAAACGGTGGCGCTGGTCTTCGTTGATACGCATCACTTCATCGAGCAGGCGGAACTCATATCCGCACTCTCGCGCCACAGAACGAAAGGCCATCAGATCCTTGGGAAAGCATGACCCACCATAGCCGATTCCTGGGTTCAGAAAACGCGGCCCAATTCGGCCATCGGTTCCAATGCCCTGGCAAACCTGCTGCACATTCGCTCCCACCGATTCGCACACCGACGCGACCGCGTTAATGAACGAAATCTTCATCGCCAGAAACGCGTTGCACGCGTGTTTGATCAGTTCCGCGCTCTTGGTGCTGGTGATGATCAATGGCGGCGGAATCTGCGCCTGGTCCGGGCGCGGGATCGCATCCGGCTGTTTGTAATAACTTCCATCCGTCAGCGGAGCATAAATCGCCCGCAGCACGGCAGCACAACTCTCGTTGTCAGCGCCAACGACGATGCGATCGGGATAGAGGAAATCGGTGACCGCCGTTCCTTCCCGCAGAAACTCAGGATTGGACGCAACATCGAACGAGTCCGGAGCGGCCGCATTGCGCAGAATGATTTTGCGGATCCATTCGCTGGTATACACCGGAACCGTGCTTTTTTCTACGACGACTTTGTACCCATTGATCGCCGAAGGGATGATTCGAGCTACCGATTCCACATAAGAAAGATCCGCATGACCCTGCTCTGTAGGCGGCGTTCCCACGGCGATAAAGACAGCCGCACTGGCTTCCACCGCGGCGCGCAGATCGTCGGAAAAAGTGAGGCTGCGTCCGCGATGTCGCTGCAGCAGTTCGGGCAGAAACTTCTCGTGAATCGGGACCTGGCCAGCATTGAGCGCCGCCAGCTTCTGCTGATCGTTGTCGACCAGGATGACCTGATGGCCCATGTCGGCAAAGCATGCCCCAGCCACCAGCCCGACATATCCCGATCCCACTATAGCGATGTGCATCCAAAACTCCTGAGGACTGCATCAAACGCGAGAATCCGCGATAATTTCAACCGCAAAAAACTACTTTATCAGTTTTCATCGCTGGGCAGGGAATTGGCAGATAGGTTCTGCGGAATCGGATGCAGGAACGGGAAAACGTCGACCCGCGCCTCCTCTTAGCAACAACTGAGAACCGAGAACTGACCACTGACCACTGACTTTATTCACCAAGTGCCTGCATCCTGCGGCTAGGTTCCGTTTCCCGACAGCGGCACAGCCTGCGGGCTGGTCGGATCATTGTCGGTGATACTGACGTTGGCCGACCGCGACCCCTTGACCGTGGGTGTAAACGTCACCGTGATAGTGCATTTGCTTTGCGGAGGCACGCTGCTACCACAATTGTTCGTCTGCGAGAAATCGTTCGGGTCAGCGCCTTTGATCGCGATCTGCGTGATGGAAAGCGAACTTGTACCCAGGTTGCTCAGAGTGACCTTGATCGGCACACTCGAAGTTCCAACCTTCTGATTCCCGAACTCGATTGCGGTGGGTGAGAGCACGACAGCGGTGCCCGTGCCTGACAATGCTACCTTCTGCGGGCTGCCCGTCGCATTATCAGTAACCGAGAGCGTACCATTGACCACGCCATAGTCGGTGGGTGTGAACGTCACCTGGATCTCGCAGTTCGCGTTGACCGCCAAAGTCGATGGGCAATTATTCGTCTGACTGAAGGGAGCTGCGGTTGTGATGCTTGAAATCGTGATCGGCTGGTTGCCTGTGTCTGTCAGCGTCGCATCTTGCGGCTGGCTCGTCGTTCCCACCAACTGGGTGGAAAAAGTTAAGCTCGACGGCGTCAATGTCACCGTATAAGTTTGATCCGTCCCAGTTCCGCTCAAGGGAATGCTAAATGGCGGCGATCCTTTCTGGTTGACGTTCAGCGAAGCAGACTCCGCTCCCACCAGGCTCGGCGTGAACGTGACCTGAAACTGGCAGCTCGCGTTTGAGGCCAGGCTCGACCCGCAATTATTCTTCTGCGCGAAGTCTGCAGAATTGGTACCGGTAATGGTGATGCTGAAGTCCTGTTTCAAGGGGCCGAAATTCGTCAACGTGGCAGTTTGCGGCGGACTGGTCGTGCCAATGAGGAGTGATCCAAAGTTGAGGCTGATCGGAGTGAAATAGAGCGCACGCTGCACGAATGTGGACAATGCGGCATTCAGCGCATCGATGCCGAGCAGATCCAACTGCCCGTTCGCGACGAAAGGGCCCATGCTGATTGGAGCTCCCGAAAGCATACCGGCAAAGGTCAGCGGTGTTTGGAATGTGCCATCCCCATTACCCAGCAAAAGGTTTAGACCCGCGGCGACATCCAGCTTGCCATCCCCATTAAAGTCTGCAAGGTTAATCGACGCAATCCCACCACTCGCGATACTCGCACCCTTGCGGAAAGTTCCATCGCCGTTTCCCAGTAACACGGAAACTCCATCGGTCACCAGATCGATCTTTCCATCGCCATTCACATCGGCCGCGGCTACAGAATCTCCTGCATACTCCACCGAATAGCTAACCCTGGTTGGAAAGTTGCCCTTGCCGTCACCGAGGTATACGTTGACAGCGCCCTTTCCGAAATAGTCAGTGCCGCTGACTGCGATATCCAGATTCCCATCGCCGTTGAAGTCAGCAATGGCGGGGTAACCAGTTCCGTTGGGCGCACGCAAACCAGCGCCTCCATAGGTGAAACCGCCCAATCCGTTGCCCAGCCATATAGAAAAACAACTTGGGCCATCTCCATCGCAGACCCTGTACCCTCGCAAGCCGCCGACGTATAAGTCCAGTTTCCCGTCGCCGTTGAAATCAGCGACGCTCAGGTTAGAAATGTCCCTCAGCTGTATGCCTTCCTGCTGCGTCCATGTGAACGTGCCGTCGCCCTTCCCGAGAAATACCTTCAGCAAGCAGCAATGATTATGAAACGTCGTCTTTAAGATACCCAAATCCAAATTCCCGTCGCCATTAAAATCGCCCGCGACCATCTTAATGACACTGTCCGACAGGTTGATCACAATCGGCGGCTGGAATGTTCCATTCCCTTTTCCCAGAAAGACCTCAAGCACTGTTCCACTACCCACGGCAAAATCCAAGAGACCATCGTTATTGAAGTCGCCGACCACGGTTGCAGCAGGACTGCTCGCGACATTTTGAATACTTCTCGGCACGAAACCGACTCCCTTTGCTGAGGCCCGAATCGGAAAATAAACCACGTTCGATTGCACTTCACCAACCCCGAGATTTCCGACCGTTACCCAACCGAAGCCCGCCTGGGCAATATCTGAGGCATTGATCTGAGCCTGCAACTGACTGCTCGACACTACCGTTGTTGGCCGCAACGATCCGTTCCAGTACACGTCAGCCGTCGATGTGAAACCCCAACCGTTGACGGTGAGCGTAAATCCCGCACCGCCGGGCGCAGCACTAGCGGGAACCAGCGGTTGATAAACGAGCGGAATAGGATTGGATTGCCCCAGGGCAAGTGCACTCGTCAGCAGGACACAAATACAAATAGAAATAAAGACAAAGTGGATGGACTTCATGAAAGCACTCCTTCGGGGCAGGGGCCAGACAAGCGCATCCATTCTACTCTCGCCGAGATTCCCAATTTGGAACCAACTCCGCGTTCGACCCACATTCTTCTTGAACCTACTCCATCATCTGCGATAACATTGGAACGCAGAGGTTATCTGCAAGATAATCTTGCGTTCTTTGACAATCTGATCGTCCTGAAGCCCCGCGCCTTCCGGCCGGGCGAAGAATCCGCGCCCAAAATTCGGACCGCAGGCAGCAGGAGATGCCGACTAACTCCAATGTTCCCAAGATTTTGCCTCTAACTACCTTTAGAACCATAGATCTAGCGGGACGAAAAAATTCCGGTCGTTTGTTTTCAAGATTTTGCGCGAAAACAAGAGATTTTTTTGATGGATTTGCTGCACCACGAATATGTGCAATCGCCCAAGAGGGCGTAAAGTCAAAGCGTACCGCATAGCCTAAGCTGGCGCCGCGAAAATAGACGCGAATAGGAACGATTTCGGGGTTGACAAGGCGCTCTTTTCGCGGGAAACTCCGCTCAAGGTTTACACTAGATAGCAGTGGCTCGAGGCCGGCATGGCTCGCTCGAGAAGCCACATGTCCGCGCTGCTTCCCTGTTAGGGCTGGTTAAATGGCTCATCATCCGATGTCTCGGCCCGATCCCTTCGCTCCTCCGCAGCCGAGCGCTGCGCCGATTTCCCTGGGTCAAGACCCTCTCGGTCAAAGCTCTTTGGCCAAAACCCTGGGGCCAAGACCTGTGGCCGAAACGAAGACAGCTTGAGGAAGGCTTGTCCCTCGCCGAGTTGGCGACGGCATTGTCCGCGCACGGCGGCGGAGCCTTATCGGCCGACTTGGCGTTGGATCTGGTGCTGAACGAAATTGTTGAGCACGCCCGTTTGGCGACGGGCGCGACCGCAGCCGCAATCGCGTTGGTGCGCGGCGATGAGATCGTCTGCCGCGCCACGACGGCGCCAACGCTCCTGACCTCGGAGTCAAGTTGGACGTGCATTCCGGTCTTTCCGGCGCATGCGTCCAAAGCAAGAAGTGGCAACGCTGCGACGACACCGAAACCGATTCGCGCGTGGATGCCGAAATATGTCGTGACCTGGGGGTGCGGTCCATCCTTGTATTTCCCGTAGTCCGGGAAGATCAAGTTGCTCGGCGTGTTCGAGATTTTCTCGCCCCGACCCAACGCCTTCAGTGATCGAGAGATTCAAACTCTGCAAGCGCTTTCGCGCAGCATAGTGAACAATGTGGATCGTGCTGCCGATGTGGTGGCGCCGCCCGCGCCGATTCTGCCTTCGCCTTCCATGCAAGCGGCGGCCGCGGCCACAGTGGCCGAAGTCGAAAGTGTCGATCATGTGCAGCTCGATCGCAGTGCAGCTTGGTCCCGTGCCGGTCGAAGTCGTGCACGAGGACGTTCCTGTTCCGGTGATAGACTCCGTGCCGGAAACAGCGACGGAATCCCAGAGTCCGCCCCGCGACTATTCGATGGCTATTCTGACCCTTGCTGTGATTACCTTGGCCTTGTTTCTGGGTTGGATGATGGGATACGTGCGTAGCCCCGGAACGAAAGCTAAGACCTCGAAGAATGTCGCAGCCCAGCCAGCTCAGCCCAAGCCGGCCGAAGGTGCGTCATCGGCCGGGACTGCGGCCGCCCGTGTTACCGATCAGACCACATCTACGAGCCCAGCGTCCGCTCCGACTGCCACTCCGCAAAGCGCTTCCGAGCAGAACGGGGCTGGTACGCTCCCACCGGGCGGCTTGGTGGTTTATGAAAACGGGAAAGTCATCTATCGGACGACACCGCAGGGCACGAGTCACATCGCGAAGGCCAGCACCGGACCGGTCACGGTCCCTTCGAAAGTTGCTGACGAATACCTAATGCTGCGAGTCGAACCCGATTATCCTGAGTCCGCCAGAGAGCAGCACATTCAGGGGCCGGTGGTTCTCGATGCTGTCGTGGACAAAGACGGTGCGGTTGAGAAGCTCAGCACGGTGAGTGGCGATCCGCAGTTGGCGGCTGCGGCCACCGACGCAGTCAAGCAGTGGCGATTCAAGCCTTTTTTCCGCAACGGCTCGCCGGAAGAATTTCAAACCCAAATCACGGTGAGTTTCAGGCTGCCTTGAAGATGTCCGTCGCGCGTCAATAGTAATATTTCGTCTTTGCAGTCCACTCACTCTGCGCATAGTGCTCGTGCAAGAAATCGAAGGCGGTCTTCGAAAGCAAGGCTGTGGCCAAGCACACTGAGGACAGAGGAAAACTTAATTCAGACCGGATACCAGGAAAACAGTTGTCAGTTTTCTGTTCTCAGTTTGCTTAGTTCTCACTGCCTACTAGCCTTGGCTCGGATTTGGTGGCGCTTGGCGGCCGGGTCCGTGGAACTTTGCCGCGTTTGAGGGCGTAAAGCGTCAGCTCCACTCGAGTAGAGACTCCGAGTTTCTCGAAAACCCGGAACAAGTAATTCTTGATGGTGTGCTCGCTCAATTCCAGACGCTCGGAAATCTCGCGATTGCTGAATCCTTCAGCGACCATGTGAGCGATTTCATCTTCGCGCTTGCTGAGCGGCCGCGAGTTGGGCAGGCCACGGGTCTCGATCGGAATCGGGTTAACCAACGCTTCCAGCACAAATTGCAGTTCCGCGGAACTGGCCCACACTTGACCTTCCTGCACACAAAGAATGCACTTGCACAGCGCTTGGAAGGAGTCGGATCGCGAGAACACACCATACGCGCCGCAACGAAATGCTTCCACCACCAGGTTGCGCTCTACCGTGTCCAGCAAGACCACGATGCTCACGTCGCGATAAAGGTCCCGGATCTCACTCACGAAGCGCAATCCGTCGAGAGGTTCCGGGGAAAAGCTGGTGCTGATCAGCACGACATCAAATCGATCGCGGTCCAGCGCGAGCACAACCTCTTCCGGGGTCGTAGCCGCTACCGCGTCGAAGCGTTTGCTGCGCAGCAATGCATCCACCAGGAGCTGACAGCTCATGGCGACTGCATCTGCCACCAGGATTCTAGTCCTGAGGCCCGAATTGGAGACGGAGTCCAACGGAAACTCAACACACACTTCTAAATGTCCACTTCAAAGAGGGGGAGGAACTTGAAAATTTTACCCGCAATCGCTGAGGGTCACAAGGAGTCGTCGGACCCTGAATGCTGCATTTTTCATCAGGACATTGTCGCATTCGTCTAATTGCCGTAGAATCAGTTGGTATCCGATCGAAGAACTCGAGTTATGCCTCAACTTATCCGCTACTTGAAAACTGAGACGTTCGGCTCCATGACTTTTATCCTCTTGTTGACTCATCGGTCTTTCGGGCACAGTGTAACTAGGGCGGATCTCAGTCTGGTCGGCTTCGGATGTTCCCCGTCCGAGGATTTCTTGGGTTGTACCCGCGACATCATGCATGTGTTCATTATCAAAAACTTGATGGTCAGCCGGATTTCTTCGGCGCTACGCCGTCATCGGTGGGTATAGTTGAGACGGTAGGAGAGCAGCATGTACGAGAAGTATTTTGGGTTGCGGGAACAGCCGTTCGGCGTAACTCCGGACCCGCGATTCCTGTACCTTAGCGCGGCCCATCGCGAAGCGCTGGCCTCCTTCTACTATGGCATTGAAGCCAATCGGGGATTTCTGGGTCTGATCGCCAAGCCCGGCATGGGCAAGACGACGATCCTCTTTCATTTGCTGGAAAAATTCCGCAATACAGCGCGCACCGCATTCCTGTTTCAGACCCAGTGCAGTTCGCGCGAATTCATGCGTTTCCTGTTGGCGGAATTGGGCTACGAAAGCGATGGCCATGATTTCGTGCGCATGCACGAAGAATTCAACCGCCGCCTGCTGCAGGAGGCGCGGGCAGGCAATCGCTTTATCGTCGTCATCGACGAGGCGCAGAATCTGGAACCTTCGGTGCTGGAGACGGTGCGGCTGCTTTCGGACTTCGAAACTCCACGAGCCAAGTTGATGCACATCATTCTGGCGGGACAGCCGGAGTTGGCCGACAAATTAGCCAGCCCGGGCTTGTCGCAGTTGCGCCAGCGCGTTTCGATTGTTCATGGCCTCCAACCGCTGAACGCGCCGGAGATCAAGAATTACATCGAGCATCGCCTGCGCATTGCGGGTTATGAAGGCGAACCGCTTTTCACTCCCGGGGTCTACGAGGAGATCGCGAGATTCACCGAAGGCATTCCGCGAAACATCAATAACTTCTGTTTTAATGCGCTGTCGCTCACCTGCGCAACGCAAAAGAAGATCGTCGACTCTGAAACTGTGAGTGAAGTGATTGCCGACCTCGACATTTCAAAGTTGACCTCGGACGTTCCCTCCGAGCCGATCGACTTAGCCCTACCCGCGGAATCCCATGTCTTCGCCGGCTCCCAACGGGCAAAACAATCATGAGATTTTGAGTCCCTCGGAAGCTGCGGCCTACATGCAGCAGGTCGCGTGTGAAGCTGAAGAACTGGCAGGATTCTTTGGACAAGACCATCAGCGATTCGCAGATTAGGACACCAAGTTCGAGCTCGCACGGATAGGGAACAGTGATTGGGATTGTCGGCGAGGGAAATGTCAGTGTTTTAAAGAGACGGCGTCCGCGTAAGCACGCAATCTAAAGGATTAGTTCTGAGGTGCCGCTGCGAGAAGTTGTAGTTGTTCGACTACGCCTTTGCCAGCCTGGAGATGGCTGGCGCGAGGAAATTGTGAGACGCGACTGGGGCGTTCCCACGGCCTTAGTTGTCGCGATCGGGGCCAACTTCTTGCTATTGCCGTTGTTGGGTGCGAGACTTCTGCCGCGCTGCCCAAGCTGTAGGCGTAGAGGACGACCTCAACCCGCTTGGAAACTCCCAACTTATCGAAGATGCGGAACAGATAATTCTTTACCGTGTGTTCGGTAAGGCCGAGTCGTTGCGCGATCTCGCGGTTGGACAATCCTTCGGCTACGCAGCGCACCACTTCGACCTCGCGACGCGAGAGCAACGCGGCTCCTCGGGTGTCGACCACGCGCAATGGCAGGGCTTCGCCGAGCGCTTCCAAAATGTAGCGCAGCTCTTTGCTATTTGCCCAGATCTGGCCTTCGCTCACACACTGAATGCATCTTGCCAGCGACATCAATGATTCGCTGCGGCTAGAAAACGCCGCGTGCGCCGGTGCGGAACGCTTCCACAACCTGGCTGCGTTCCGAACTGTCAAGCAGCATCACTACGCGGGTTTCGCCGTGCAAGGCGTGAAGTTCGCGCGCTACCTCAAAGCCTTTGCGCTTGTCGTCGTCGAGTTCGGCGCTAATCACGACGACGGCCGGCTTCTCCTTGGCCACGGCGGCAATGATTCCACGCGCATCGGACACCGGTTCCAGCACCTGAAAACGTTTGTCGCGCTCCAGGGCGGCAGCCAGAAGTTGGCTGTTCATTCTAGTAGCGTCGGCGGCCAGCACTCGGATCACTTCAGAAACTTCAGGTAAGGCGATAGCGTGAGCCATAAAAATTTAGAAACCACGTGTCTGGAGTGGGTTCTCCAGACTGTCCAATTCAGTTACCAACCCCGCAAGATGACACTCTTCCCGCAAAGATCGGTTTTCGCATGGCCAGAGAAGTTAAAATAGCTCTAAAGGACGGGTCACAAATGCACGGAGGAGAATGTCCCACCCTTATCAGCCGCCACCCCGGCGACTGTCTATCGAGACTTTATTCTCATAACTATACACGGTAAATGGCACTTTAGTGCCACAAAAGAAAAGCCAAACCGTAACCCTAAAGATTCAGCCTAAGTATTGAATACGGGTAAGTTAGCAGTGGATTGCGGTAGTGAGGCAGTAAGTTTGCGTCATTCTTGGCGTCTAGAAACGGGACAAAGTCCGACCGGAGCCCTCCAGTCGTGTCGTGACACTCGCTGGCGATGACTTAATTGAGCCACTGCTCTAGCCCAAATCCTCGCTGCGCCATCTGCAAAATCTCGCGCCCGATCGGCAGCGAAGCGGTAGCTGCCGGGGATACAACGTTCCAAACGTGCAACATGTTCTGCGAACACAGAAACTGAAAATCATCGACCAGTGATCCATCGCGACTGACGGCGGTCGCGCGCACGCCCGCGCCGTCCGCAACCAGATCAGCGCTACGAACATCAGGCACTAAAGTTTGGAGAGCGCGAACGAACGCTGGCTTATGAAAGGAGCGATAAAATTCTCCCGACGCCGCTGCGCCAGTATTTGCCAGCCATATGCCAGAAGCCGGAATATGCGAAGGTGGTGGCCGCGTCCTGGAGGCTGAAATCGGTTCGTCGATAACCTTCTCGCTTGAATGCCAGCACGGCGTTCGGTCCGGCATCCACCCCGCCACTGATCCGCCGCGTAAAATGCACGCCGAGAAACGGAAAACGGAGATCGGGCACGGGATAGAGCAAGCCGCGAACCAGATGTTCTCGCTCTGGGTCAGATCGTAGTATTCGCCTCGAAATGGCACGATCGTGACTTCGGTTTTTTCTCCCGCCATGCGGCTGACACGATCGCTATGCAGGCCGGCACAATTGATCACATATTTCGTGCTCAGAGATCCTCGGCTGGTTTCGAGTACCGTTTCGCCATTGCCCCGGGCAATGCTTGTGACTTCGGTTCCCGTGCTTACCGTGCCGCCTTGCGCGACAATCAACTCGGCATATTTTTGGCAGACGGCCACGTAATCGGTGATTCCGGTTCCCGGCACGTGCAGCCAGCCGACGCCACCACAATGGGGTTCGATCTCGAGTGCTTGCGCCTTGTCCAATAATTTGAGGCCGATAATTCCGTTGGCCTGCCCTCGTTCGAGCAAGTCCTTTCAGTCGCGGGATTTCTTCCGCGGTGGTCGCGACAATGATCTTGCCGCAGATGTCGACGGGAATCGCGTGCTCGCGACAGAAGGCCACCATCGCGGCTGCGCCTTCGACGCACAATTTCGCTTTCAGCGAACCCGGCTTGTAATAGATTCCGGAATGAATGACGCCGCTGTTGTGTCCGCTTTGATGGCGCGCTACGCGATCTTCTTTTTCCACCAGCAACAGGCGGAGCTTGGGGAAGGTTCGGCAGAGTTGCATGGCGGTGGAAAGACCAACAATTCCGCCGCCGATAACCACAATGTCAAAGCTTTGATCGGGCATTTGTTGAGTGCGCCCTCGATCGAGGATGTCGAGAACGCTGCTAACAAGATAAATGGAAAAGAGACACAATGCGAGATTTGGGGCGAGTGGAGCGTGTCAGGGTGAGCGCGCGGACCTGATGTTGGCACTGTGCTCGCGGGCTCATGGCTTGCAGTGTTGAGGGAGGCTGCGGCAAACAGAGAGTAAATCGGGGGGAGATCCCGAAGCCCAAAGCCCAAAGCCTAAAGCCATCCCGCCTAGTTAACTGTCAGCTGCACTTGCGCGGTTTGTTGTGGAAGTGAGCTTGTGGTCCCGCTTACGGTCATCGTGTAGGTGCCCGACGGCGTTCCCGCCTGCCCATTTCCCCCGTTACCATTGCCTTGCAATCCACCGCCGCAGGCGACTTCCAGCCAGAGTGCAAGAACGATGAGCACGAAGAAAACTGCAGGGATCGTCTTCGCCGCCGCGGACTCTGACCCACCCCGCTGAGACCACAATTAACCCCGGGAGGGAAAGCCATAAGGCCATAGATGAATGGTCGCAGGGCGCGGGTTCGACGCAACCTCGCGATAACCGGCGCAGTCGTTGTGATCGTGAACGTCACGTGCGTATCGCCGCTGCCTTTAGTCACTTGGGTCGAACTCAGTGCGCACGTGCTTAAAGGTGGGCAATTGCTCGGAGAACGCCAGCGTGACATTATTGGGAAATTGCCTCCCGTTGGCGACACGTCAAGATCATAGATTGCGGGTTGCCCAGCGGGCACGGACTCAACATCGGGATTCGACGTGATGGTAAAAGCGAAACCAGATCCCGAGCCACTGCCGGTAGAGGTAAAAGGCTGAAGGAAAGAATGAGCAGTTTTGTTGGCGTCCGTGCCTACGCTCGCAATATTGAAGTTGTAAGTCTGCGCCACGTTGCTGCTCACGGTTACGGTGAACGGCGCGGCCAGCGCGGGACTCACGGTGGGCACAACGCTGCTTGGGGAAACCGTGCAACTTGGCGGATGGTTCGACCCGCAGCTCAGAGTTACCGACGCTGTTGTAGCAGTCTGTGCCTTGCAGACTGCCGTTAAAGATCGTTGCAGTGTTTACCGAAGCGGTTTGGGATTGAGGGATAACCTCGAGAGTGTAATTCGGCGTGGTATACGAAGTTGCCGTGAATGTGACGGGAAAAAGATGTGTGGTCTTTTGCGCGTCCGTGCCTGTGGCAACAATGTTGAAGCTAAATATTCCGCACGCGCTGCTGCCGACAGTCACAATGAACGGCGCGCCGCTCGCGGTCGGTACTACGCTTGCCGGCGCGGCAGAGCAGGTTGGAGGTGCACCCTGTCCGCAACTTAGACTTACCGCGCTGTTGTAGCCATTCAGTGAAGTCAGCATTCCATTGAAATTTACTGTGCTGTTAACCACTGCCTGCAGCGACGGATGAGTGATCGTCAGCGCGTAGTCCATCGTGATCGTCAGCGATAGGGTTGGGCGTCCTTGGTGGGACCGTTGGTCACTGACCCGTTGAGGGTGACTGGCACGTGCCCGCGGTTGCGTTCGAGGTCGTGCTTACGTCAGAGTAACTGCGGCGGGGCTGCTTGAGGTCACACTCACCGAACTGGAAGGCAGGAAGTTGCAGGTTGCTCCAGAGGGCAAGTTTCCGCAGGACAGATTTACGGTGTCATCAAAAGGTCCTTGCCCCGTGACCTGGAACGAAACCGGTGGGGAAGTACTCGACGGACCTACTGTGATGGCCGCAGGTGAAGGCGCAGTCAGATTGAAGTCCACCACATTCAGGGTCACGGGAGAATCGTGCGTAAGCATATCCGGGTCGGTTCCGGCTCCCTGAACGGAGAAGACGTAGGTTTGAGGAGTGCCGCTCGCGGTCACGGTAAATGGAACTCCTGCCTGAGTCGGCACGATGCTGCCGGGAGCGACCGAGCAGCTTGGGGGCGGCGCAGTGGATCCCGCGATGCAGCTCATCGTGACGGAACTGTTATAGCCATCCAGCCCGACAATCGAACCATTGAATTCCGCCGGCTGCTGGCTGACAAACACAGTGAGTGGCGTATTGGAGACGGAGAGCGAGAAATCCGGAATCGTGGTCAGAAGGAACTGCCACACCCCGCGTCCATAGGTAGAAGCGCGGAGCCACTTGTTTCCGGCTACGTCAATGAACACACCCAACGCGGTCACGGCAACGTTCGGAAGGTATCCAGCTTGACCGCTGTTCGGCGCGGGCCCGACTTCTGTCCAGCTGGGCGCGGCCGTGCTGCTGGAGAAGACTCCGACATCCGTGCCGACGTAGAGGGTTCCATTGGTCGGAACCGAGCCGGGATCGACCACCACGACATTGGCTGGCGCATCGGGCAGGTTGGCAGTGAAATCGGTCCAGGAGAATCCGCCGTTCGTCGTCTGCCATACGTGCGACGTAGGGAAGCTCGGGCTGCTGAAGCCCATGATGCTGACATACGCGGTGAGGCCCTGGTGATCGGAACTGTCCATTGCGATCCCAGAGATCGGAAAGTTATTTAGATTGATCGAACCGGTTTGATCAATCCAGGTTGAACGGCCGGCCGCGACATTCGTGCTCACCCACACATGTCCGCCGGGCGGAGTCGTGGGAATGAGGGGCCCATCGCCATCGGTTCCCGCGTAGATTACGTTGGATAAGCCGGTGTTCGTATCAAGGACCCCTGCGGCGAGCGAACGCACCAGATTAATTTCCGCCCCGGTGCAGATCCCATCGCCACCGGTTTCGAAGCTGTGGCTGAGAACAGTGAATGCGCCGCCAGAGCTCGAGCCGCGCCACATCCGGCAAGTGCCTACCATCATTTCATCAGCATTCTGCGGATCGAGAATGTACGGTGGATAAAACGGACCTGTGTCCCCGCCGACGGTTGCGCTGGTGACCACGGGCGTGTTCTGAAAGTCCTGGGTGTGACAATTGATTCCCGACGCGCAACTGAAAATATTCACCCCCGAAGTTGCGTCGGGAGGATTGGAAACGAACCACAAAAGTTCATTGGCAGGACTGATCTGGGTATATCCGCCATCCCCGAAGTTTACGTTCTGCCAACTGCTGCCGGTCGACTGGGTGCCTGGCGATCCGTTTCCCTGGGTTCCTCCAAGAATCGTGCTGGCGTCGGTAGGCGACTGGGAAAAAGAAACAAACTGGGTCATCGATCCCAGCGTCATGTTTAGGCTGTCGAATGGATTGGTTCCGCCGCAGGTTCCCGTCAGCAGGTTGTAGCCATTCAACGCGCGGTAAATCCCGCCATCGTTGGCGAAATACATCACGTCTTCAGTACTGTTGTTGACGAGAAACGACACGCCGTGCTGCGCGGGGTGAACCTCAGCGATGGAACTGCATCCGTAAGCGTGCGTGAGGTTCAGGAATGTATTCGCACCCGTACCACTGCAGGTCGGCGCTGTGCTGATGATTTCGCATTTATAAAGATTGATCGTTCCCGCGTACAGATCGGTGACACCGCTGTTGCCGTTTGGCACCGCCGCTAGCTCCAGGTTGTAGGCGCCTTGCTCGGTTCCGCAGCCAAGCTGGTCGCCGCAATTGATAATGCCTGCGTCGCTGATCTGGGTCCAAGAGCTGCCGCCGTTGGTCGATTCCCAGATGCCCTGATCGAAGTCGTTTGCGTCCACATACCAGACATACATCTCGTTGCGGCCGGGGACCACGGCGATCTCGCCGCGGTAAATCGGACAGCTCGACGAACTCGGACTCGCGGGACACGCAGCCGCAGCCAACCCGCCGCCGGGTTGATTCGCGAGACGAGTCCAGTTGATGCTATCGGGGGACGAGTAAAAACCGTGGTAGCGCAGTGCTGCAAAAAAAAGCCCTGCGCTCGCGTTGTAGACGACCGAAGTCGCTGAGCCGGGCGCTGTTGTTGTGCCGCTGTCGCTAACGTTGGCGAATGTCCAGGAGACACCGCTGTTCGCCGAATAATAAAGTCCAAGATTCGCAGTCAGGGGATTTGCCAGACCTTCGATGATTCCTTCCGACGCGCCCGCCGTGGCAGCTACTGCGATGTTCGGAGCATTGCTGCTGAAGGCAATCTTGCTGAATCCCATGCCTGCGAACGGCCGTGTCTGGGTAGTGTCTTCTGTGATCAGCGTCCACGTTGTGCCGGCGTCAGGTGATCGCAGGATTCCCAAACCGTAGTAAGAATCGGCGGAACTATTGGTTTCTCCCGTGCCGACCAGAATCACGCTGTTGTTGGGGTTGTTATTTCCGGGTTGAATAGCGATCGCGCCCACGGCCAGCGTGGCCTGGTTGTCGGTGAGAGCAATCCAAGTCACGTTTGACGAAGTCTTGCGTGACTGCTTGCGTGGCATTCGTAGATTTCCAAACTCCGCCGTACGCCCCGCCAATGTAAACCGTGCTCCCGGTCGGATCCGCCGGATCGATTGCCACCGCAGTGGCTCGTCCGGATACCCAGCCGTAGTTGTACTCACCGACGCCGCTCGCATCCGACGCCAAAGGAGCCGGCCCGAGTGGGCTCCAAACCAGCGCAGTCGGCACTGCATCCCCTAACTTCTGCGCCCTTGCCGCGCGCGCAGCCCGCATTCGCATCTTCTGTAGATAGGCCTGATATCGCTCGAGCTGCGCCTGATTGAATGGAAGAACTTCGTCCGCGCAGAAACCACTGCTCGCGCAATGCTCGCTGTGCGCGGCCGGCGAGTTCGGATTCGGAGTGAGGTCTCAAATCCTGTGCGCAAACACTCAGGGGGAACAATGTCATTAACAACAATACAAGCCAATACAGGCGCGGGCGTTCTCGTCTGTGCTTCCGATTCGAGCTGTAAGGGATGTCCCACGACGAGATAAAGCACCGCGCACTTGCGGGCGTTTTCCTCATGCCACCTGCGGTGGAAACAGCGAACCCGATTTGTCCGGAGCGATCTTCCCCAATTTGACCAGACGCACGATGATCGAGGGCACACTTCGGTTATGGGTGGTCGCGATATCGTCGAAACTCATTCCTTTGCGCAGTTCCTCACAGACCTGTTTATCTTCCGCTCGCGACCAGTACTGACCTGCGCTGACGGGCTTCTTGAGTTCGCGCTGTTCCTGGGTGACGAGCGCCGCCAGCGCTCTGTTCAATGCCATAACGACCTGCGGATTCCGGCAAGCCGCGTCTTCTTTCAGTACCTCGCGGGTTTCCGGATGCACGCCGTCCGCCAGTGCGCGGATCACTTTGATGGCTTCCTGAATCTCCATTCCACAACCTCCCGAGCACGTATGGTAGCTGGCGGATGGGGCGGACCGTTGTGATCAATGAACATTGAGCGTGAGCTTAGCCCACAATGGGACTGGGCGACCTCGGCTTTGGCTATACTGGCCTTTGTTTATTGCTGGGTTTTACGGAGACGCATGGACTGGCAGGCATTCTGGCTGACGATCCGATTAGCAGTGTTGGTGGCTGCAGTGCTCGTGGTGTTGGGCTTGCCGATCGCCTACTGGATCGCGTATTCGCGCCGGCGCTGGAGGTTTCTGGTCGAGGCTGTCGTTGCCTTGCCGATCGTTTTGCCTCCCACTGTGCTGGGGTTCTACGTGCTGGTTGCGCTTGGGTCCCACAGCCCGCTGGGACGCTGGTGGCAGGCAATGACCGGGCACACGCTTGCATTTACTTTTGCGGGGCTGGTCATTGGTTCGATTATTTACAGCCTGCCCTTCGCGGTTCAGCCATTTGCTGCCTCATTCATACTGGTCGATCCAAGACTGATTGCGGCCTCGGCGACCTTGGGCGCATCCAGGCTGCGAACATTGTTCCGGGTAATTCTGCCGCTTTCTGTTCCTGGACTGGTGACCGGAGTCGCCCTGAGCTTCGCTCACACCATGGGAGAGTTCGGCGTGGTCCTGATGGTTGGAGGAAACATTCCGGGCGTTACCAAGACGGTTTCCATCGACATTTACGATAAGGTTCAAGCGCTCGATTATGCCGGCGCCAATCAGACGGCGCTGGTGCTGTTGGCGATTTCTTTTGCAGTGCTCTCCTTGGTGTATGGCGTTAATCGAAAAGTGGGAGTGGCGTGGCCATGGAAATAGTTCGAACATGCAGCCGGATGTTTCCCTTTGTGAACCTTCGTGCCCTTAGTGGTTCAAGTTTTTCGGTACAGAGCCAGATGACAACGCAAACCGCAAGAACGACATTCCCGCCGATCCCAGTTTGCGGCATGCTCTGACAATTCAGATCCATAAACGCTTTGCCAACGCCGGGCGTGATTTCACGCTCGACATCGGATTTACTCTCGCCCCAGGAATCACCATCATCTTCGGCCCATCTGGCGCAGGTAAGACGACGCTGCTCGACTGCATCGCGGGCTTGACGACGCCTGACTCGGGAAAGATAACGGTCGGCGAGCGTGTTTTCTTCGAAGCCGCGAAATGAATCTCCCTGTCCAAAGCCGAAAAATCGGATACGTCTTTCAGGATCTCGCTCTTTTCCCTCATCTCACTGTGCAGAAAAATGTCGAATATGGCCTTGCCGGCGTACGCAAGAGCGAACGACGCAAAAAGAGTGAGACGATCCTCGAATCTTTCCGAATTGCGGATCTACGCGAGCGCAAGCCGGGAGAGATTTCTGGCGGCGAACGCCAAAGGGTGGCACTGGCCCGCGCCCTGGTGACCGATCCATGCCTTCTGCTGCTCGACGAACCGATGGCGGCGCTGGATGCGGCAACCAAGTCTAAGATCATCGAGGACCTGCGCGCCTGGAACACGGCCCACCATATCCCGATTGTTTACATCACTCACAACCGCGAAGAGGTCTTCGCTCTAGGCGACCGTGTGCTTGTGCTCGAAAACGGCCGCGTCATTGCCGACGGTACTCCGCATGGAGTGATGGCCGCGCCCCGGCGGGAATCACTGGCGCAGCTTATCGGATTCGAAAACATTTTCCACGCCGTCGTGGTTGCGATCCAGGAGAAACGCGGCACTATGCGGTGCCGCATCGCCGAAAGCGATGTGGAGTTGGAAACGCCGTTGGTGCGAGCGGAAGTCGGATCGACTCTGCTCATCGGGATTCGCGCCGGCGATATCCTGCTGGCTACGGTTCAACCCGCGGGGTTGAGCGCTCGCAACATAATTTCCGGGCGCGTGCTTTCGCTGGCGCAGCGCGATGTGATTGTGGTTGTACGCGTGAATTGCGGAGTGGAGATGGAAGTCCACCTAACCCTGGCCGCGCGCGATTCTCTGCAACTCCAGCCGGGACGCGAAGTCTGGCTGATCGTGAAAACGCATTCCTGCCACCTGATGGCGGCAGCTTGAAAACTCCACGGGCGCGCGGGTTTGTGGTGCCGGCGACGCTCCCACCTTTTCAGCGGGCGCGAGAGATAGAGACGGCGCCATCTGGCGTTTCTGAATGCATTGATTGCTTTCATGATGGACACAAGCCTAGACTTTCTTCAGGGATGGAGAAACAGCTCCGGGCCTTTGGACAGAGCTTAGTAAGGCGAGGTGAGTCGGGATGGGCCGATTCTTTCGGTTGTTTCTTGTGCTGGTCCTGCCGCTGATTGCGGTATCACAGCAAAACTCTCCACCAACAACGCAAAGTACTAGTCCGCCCCAGCAAAAAACAGCCCCACCCCAACTCCAACCCCGCCCCAGCGGGCCGTCGCTTCCACCGCCGAGCACCACCGACCGGCAAATCACACTCGACGTGCAGGTTACGGACAAATCTGGTGTACCTGTCCGCGGACTACAGAAACAAGACTTCACGCTTCTTGACGACAAACAGCCAAAGAACATTCTCTCGTTTCAGGCCGTGGATAACGCGGCGGGATCAAGCACGGATCCGCCGGTTGAAATCGTTCTGGTCGTCGACGCAGTCAATGCTACCTTCCAGACGGTCAACTACGAACGAAATGAACTTAAGAAGTTTCTTCTCCAGAACGGAGGCAAGCTGGCCCTGCCGGTATCGCTGATTGTTTTTACCGACGCTGGAGCGAAGATCCAGGACGGCTCCTCGCGCGACGGGAATGCTCTGGCGGCGCTCTACGATCAATACGAGACCGGGCTGCGGTCTATTAATCGATCTCAGGGATTCTACGGTGCAGCCGATCGTTTCGATCTCTCGATGAAAACCTTGACCTCGGTTATTGAGTACGAGCAGCCGCGACCGGGTAGAAAGCTCATGATTTGGTTCAGTCCGGGATGGCCCCTGCTTTCAGGGCCGAACGTTGAGCTTTCCCATAAAGGCCAGCAGCAGCTTTTCAGCTCCATCGTCGCGGCCTCCACTGGGCCCAGGCAAGCCCGCATCACTCTCTATAGCGTTGACCCACTCGGTCTGACGGATGCCGCTAGCATTCGGATTTCGTATTACGAGGAATTCTTGAAAGGCGTAGGCTCACCTAGCCATGCGCTGCCCGGCAATCTAGGATTGCAGGTGCTTGTGGTTCAAAGTGGCGGGCGCGTTTTCAATTCAAGTAACGACCTCACAGCCGAGATCGCGCATTGTGTTGCAGATGCCGATGCTTTTTATGTCGTCTCGTTCGAGGCCGCTCGTGCGGATCAGGCGAATGAGTACCACTCCCTTGCGGTCACGATCGACAAGCCAGGAATTACGGCCAGAACGCGCACCGGCTACTACGCCCAACCCTAAATCGCTACTCTTTCCTGCTTCTAAAGTTTTGGTGCTTCCGCGCCAACTCCATCGCCAAGAAACAGCCGCAAGGGATTTGCACAGGAATTGAGAAGCAAGCCATCTTTTTTGGTTCAGCGCGCGCGCCATTTGCGGTAGGGTAGGGCAATACCAAAAAATCAGGTTTTCCCATTTTGGCAGTTCTAAGTTGCTGAAAGCAGGGGCTAGTGTATTTGCTGGGTTCCGGTGCCTTATGAGGCGTAGAGAGGGAGACAACTCTGCTCCATAATAGGTTTCGACAAAGCATCGTTTCCAGCTTCGTCCCATGCAATGCGTAAGTTTGGGTGCGGTGGCAGAATGCGTAGATCCTTCGTTTTGCTCAGGATGATGGCGTGGGCTTTGGGAATGCAATGTCAGCAGGAGAACGGATGAAGGCGATGATCGTCGATCGCAGTTGCGATGCTGCTTGGGTTTGCGAGTGCGCCGATGGCGGCGCAAAACGCTGCGAAGGAGAAAGTAAAGTCTGCAGCTGATCCGTCGCCCAGCCAGGCCTCCTCCGGACCAAGGATCCGCCGGTCAACCCATGTCTGTGGCGGGGCCGAGCTACTTGATCGGCGCGGACGATGTGCTGCTGGTCTCAGTATGGAAGGAACCGGACCTCACAATTACGCTGCCGGTTCGTCCGGATGGAAACATTTCGTTGCCTTTGCTGAATGACGTTCCCGCTGCGGGATTTTCGCCGACCCAACTGGCGGCTTCGATTACCGAGAGGCTGAAGAAGTATGTCGCCGATCCGCGAGTAACCGTTATCGTCACCCAGATCAACAGCCAAAAAATTTACGTTACGGGAGAGGTGCTGCATACGGGAGCGATTCAGTTGCTGCCGAACATGACGGTGTTGCAGGCGCTGGCCGACGCAGGTTTCACACAGTTCGCGAATACGAAGGGCATTTATGTGTTGCGCGAGGGAAACGGGCGCCAGCAGAAGATCCCGGTAAACTACAAACGCTTGGTCAAGGGCCAGGCCATCGACCAAAACATCATCCTCAAGCCAGGAGACACGATTGTTGTCCCGTGAGGAACATGCGATGAAGAGAAACGCGTTGCGGTGGATGTGGATTGGTTCGTTGATTTTGTTTAGTTTCGCGCGAGTTAGCTAGTGCGCAAAGCGACAGCAGCCAAAGCGGACAAGCGTCGGGCACGGCTGGGACAGCGCCGGACAGTCAAGACAATTCGTCGGCCCAAGCTCACTGAGAATCCGCCGATTTCAGGACTTGATCAACCGTCCCTGGGCGCCCGATTTCCGACGCGAAGCTTTCTGGTTCCGGGTGCGCATATAAGCGAAGCTCTGGATACGAACGCGGGCGAAAGCTCAGGAAGTTCGGCCGTTACTGGAGTGACGCGCGCTCTGGGCAGTCTGATGCTGCAGAAGATTGGCGGTCGCTTTGAAACCGCGCTCGACTACGTCGGCGGTGTTGCGTTCTACAGCGGGATCAGCCCCAGCGTCAGCCAGATCCAACAGTTCGACGCCGAGGAGAAGAATTCTTTGGCGAAGCGGTGTATTGACGTTGCGGGATCGATTCAGCTATTGCCCGAAGGATCGTTCGGGTTCGGAGCATACGGAGAGTCGGGAGCTTACAACCTCGGGCTAGGCGGAATCGGATACGTCGGCGGAACTCTCGGGCAAGGACTGGGCGGAATGTTTGGTTTGGGCGAGTTCGGCAGTCTGGGCCAAGCGCCTCGCATCGATAACCTATCGGTTGCGGATGTGGTCCAGAGCCTCTCGGCACGTTCGTCGATCACAGCGGCCGGCGGGTACGAGATTGTACACTTCACGAATAACACAGCGAACTTCGTCGACAGCAACCAGATCACGGCGCAAGTCGGGTACGATTATCAACTAAGCCGGCGGAGCCAGGTTGCGGTGATTTACGGATTCCAGGATTTTCAATATCCCAACATTGCGGGGAGTTCGTTCAATACCCAGGTGGTGAATTTCATGTATGGCTACCGCATTTCGGGACGAATGGACTTTCTGATCGGCGCGGGCCCGCAATTTACGTTCATCCATAATTCTCCTTTGTTTGGGGGATCAAGCGACCGGATTACGGCGAGCGTTCGAGGGACGTTGCGGTACCGTTTTCCGCGCACCTCGATTGGAATCTACTTCGACCGCTACGATTCAAGTGGATCGGGCTATTTCGCCGGAGCAGTCAGCAACGTGGCGCGCTTTTCGGTTTCGCGTCCGATCACTCGACTGTGGAGCGCGACTGCGGACATCGGCTACGCCTACAGCAGCGCGCTGCAGCCAAGTCTGACGGGTCCGCTGCCTGCTTCCACGACTTCGTTTCAGTACGTGTATGCGGGAGCGGCCGTGCATCGCCCGCTCGGAAAGACACTTCGCTTTGTTTTTTAGTTATCAATACAACGATCTTTGGTTCAATGGTTCCTCCTGCAATACGGGAGGAGTCTGCGGCTCGGTGCCGCGAAATGTGGCCGCCGTCGGTCTGGATTGGAATCCTCGGCCGATCCGGCTCGATTGATTTTGGTTGTTCGCGTGGGCAGTGCGGATGGGACATCGGCATGATTGAAAATCGCGAATTGAGCATGGACGATTATCTGGCGATGGTGCGCCGGCGTCTGAAGATTATTCTCATTCCAGCACTGCTGGCGCCGCTTGCCGGGTTCCTGATCTCGTATGCCTTTGCGCCCCGGTACACTTCGCAATCCCTGATCCTGGTAGAGACACAAAAAGTTCCCGAAGGCTACGTTGCAGCCGGTGGTCACCGAGGACATCGTGCAACGCATTGCGACCATGGAGCAGCAAGTGCTCAGCCAGAAAGAATTAGAAGCCATGGTCGAACGTCTTGGTTTAGCAAAAGGCAAGAGCGTGGAAGAAGTGATCGACGACATACGAGAGGAAGTTCGGAAGAATCCCTTGATCGAATGGGTGTCTCCGGACTCTGCCGCCGTTAAGCAGCACAGGCCGGGACAAAACGATATCCCCGGTTTTTATGTCAACTACACGGCGAGCAATCCTCAGGAGGCGCAACAGATTTGCACCGAGCTTACATCCATGCTGCTGGCGGAGAACTTGAAGACCCGCGAGCAGGTGGCGCAGAGTACGACAGATTTCCTGGCCCGGCAGGTCGATTTGGCCAAGCATGACCTGGACAACCAGGACGCCAAGATGGCCGCTTTCAAGAAACAGTACATGGGCCAGTTGCCGGGCGACGAAGAGAACACCATGAAGATGCTGGCGGGATTGAATTCGCAACTCGATGCCTATACACAAGCGTTGAATCGCGCGGAGCAGGACCGGGCATATGCGCAATCGTTGCTTTCGCAGCAGTTGGCGGCTTGGAGTTCGTCGCAGACTTCGATGAATCCCGAGAACCTGCAGAAGCAGTTGGCCGACCTGCAGACCCAATTAATCAGTTTGCAGGCCCGATATACCGATGACCATCCCGACGTAGTGAAGACCAAGAAGTGACATCGCCGAACTGAAGCGCAAGTTAGACGAAATGAACTCGGCGACGGCGCCCGATGCGGGAAATACGGATAAAGGAAGCGCGTCCGAGCCAGCCGAGATCAAGCAACTGCGATTGCAGATTCATCAGTACGATCAATCCATCGCTCAGGCGACTCGCGAGAACAGAAACTACTGCAGGATCAGATCAAGACTTATCAGGGGAGGCTTTCGCTCAGTCCCGGCGTGGAAGAACAATACAAGGCATTGATGCGGGACTATGAGACGGCGCAGAAGTTCTACAATGATCTGCTCGCCAAGAAGAATGAGTCGGAAATGCAAACGGATATGGAGCGCCGGCAGCAGGGTGAACAGATGAGTTTGCTGAATCCCGCCAACCCTCCCGACTCGCCGAGTTTTCCCAATCGGTTGTTGTTTGCTGGTGGAGGATTGGCTGCCGGGCTGACGTTCGGACTGGGCCTGGCAATTTGGCTGGAAGTGCGGGACAAATCGATCCGTGACGAGCGCGACGTGGTGGCGGCGCTGGAAATGCCGATGCTGGTATCGGTGCCGTGGATCGACGACAAAATTCCAAGGGAAACGGTTATGGAAAGCCACGGAGCGATGCGAAGAGACGCTTTGAGCGCAAGAGCGAAGAAGACAAGCGCGAAGACGGTAGAGGTTAAGAGCTGATGTACAAAGAGTTTTTTGGACTGAAAGCGAATCCGTTCAACGTCAATCCGGATCCGCGTTACTTGTTTCTGACGCGGCACACGGAAGAAGCTCTGGCGTGCTTGACCTACGGAATCCAGAGCCGCAAGGGATTCGTGTTGCTGACTGGCGAGGTGGGCACTGGCAAGACCACGCTGCTCAATAAGCTAATGGAGTGGCTGCGGGTGCAGCAGGTGGCGACTGCTTTCATCTTCAACTCGCAGATGAACGTGCCACAGTTTCTGGAATATATGATGGCGGATTTCGGCATTCCATGCGATTCCAAATCGAAAAGCCAAATCCTGCTGAAGCTGTACAACTGGCTGCTGGATCGCTATCGCGCGGGTGAAACCGCGGTGCTGATCGTGGATGAGGCGCAGAATCTTTCCGACGAAGTGCTGGAAGAAATTCGCCTGATGACGAACCTTGAGACTTTCACTGAGAAATTGTTGCAGATCGTCGTCGTGGGACAGCCGGAGTTGGAACAAAAGTTGAAGCAGCCGAATCTGCGGCAACTGCGGCAGCGGCTGACTCTGCGAGCCAAGACGCATCCGCTGACGCTCGAAGAGACCAAGGCCTATGTGGCACAACGGCTGCGGATTGCGGGATCGAACGGGCAACAGATCTTTGATCCTGAAGCGCTAGCGTTCATCCATCGCTACTCGGCAGGGATTCCGCGTGTGGTGAATCTGATTTGCGAGCATTGTCTGGTAAGCGCCTTCGTGGATCACGAAAAAGTAATCCGAAGCAGCGTGGTGGAGGCGGTTGCACGAGATTTTGATTTGGGCGAGACCAGCATCTCGAACAAGGCGGCGACGGCGCAGCCAACCGTGCTCACCACTCCGTCGGGCGAAAAGCTCGATCTGGTGGCGGCGCTCAAGACGTTGGTAACGCTCGCGGACCGCTTGCGAGAGTCGGAACAAGAAGCCACCAAGGAAAGGAAACTGTGAGCCGAATTCACGAAGCGCTGAAGCGCGCGGAACAAGACCGGGCTGCGGCGCAAGCGGGTCACAGTGAGTCAGGGAAAATTACGCGAGGTTCCAACTCAGGCTCCAGTTGCGGGCGCGCCCTCGATCATTCCAACCGTTCCGTCGCTTCCGAACCAGCTCACCTTCGAAACTCTGCTGTCGCGATGCGTTCCCTGTAGCTGGTCGCCAGACACCAAGACCATGCTTTTCTACAACTCGGAGCAGGGACCGGGAACGGAAGAATTTCGCACCTTACGATCGCGGCTTTACCAGATGCGCGAGAAGCAGCCGCTGAAGAAAGTGTTGGTGACGAGTTCGCTGCCCAAGGAAGGGAAGTCGTTCGTGGCGGCAAATCTGGCGCAGGCTATGGTGCGGCAGCACGGCCGTCGCGTTTTGTTGATCGACGGAGACCTGCGCGCTGCGCGCCTGCATCTTGCCCTGGGAACTGCTTTAACGCCGGGGCTTGCGGAGTATCTGCTGGGCGAAGTGGACGAGTTCGGGATCATGCAGCGCGGCGCGATGGAGAATCTGTTCTTCATCCCCGCAGGCCGTTCGACTTCAAATCCCGCAGAACTGGTTGCGAATGGCCGGCTGAAACTTCTGCTCAGCCGCGTGGAGTCTCTGTTCGATTGGATCGTCATTGATTCCCCGCCCGGCGATTCCCGTCTCCGACGCTGGGCTGATGAGCAACCATTGTGATGGCGTGCTCATGGTTGTGCGCTCGACTGCTACGCCATCCGATGTGGCGCGCAAAGCTCGGGCGGAATTTGAGGACAAACTCCTGCTGGGTGTCGTTCTGAACGGTACGAAGCACGACCCCGCGGAGTACCGGCGGTATTACGGCGAATACGGCAAAGATGGTTCGAGGTAAAGGGTGATCCGGCTCTTTAACGTTTATTATCCGATCCGCACGCTGATTCTGCTGGTGGGCGAGGCCCTGATTGTGTGGGCGTCGTTCCTGTTGGGGATGGCGCTACAGCATCGCGAGGACCTCTACGTCGCACTGAATTACGAAGGCGGATACCTGAAGATTCTGGCAGTGACGCTGCTGGTGCTGGTTTTTTCCCATTGGTTCGATCTCTACGATCCCAATCACTTCGACGAGAAAGGCGAACTCTATTTCCGGGTTCTGCTCGTGCCGGGCATTCTTGCATTCATGCTGGCGGCGGTGGGATATGTTTTTCCTCGCTTTCTTCCTGGGAACAACTCCGCTCTAGCAGGACTGGTCATTTTGACGGCGGCGATGCTTGGCTGGCGTGTCGCGTATGGATGGCTGGCGCAATGGCCCTATTTGACGAGAGAGAGTTTATGTGCTCGGTACAGGCGAGCGCGCTCAGCGCCTGGTTAACGGCCTGCGCTCGCGATCGGAAATGGGTATCGAAGTGGTTGGCTGGAGTGGCAATCTAGAAGGCGCTGTGACTCGCGACTCGGTGGCTTCACACCTGCTGGAATTGATCAAGCGGCAGCGGGTACACCGAGTGATCGTCGCCATGCCCGACCGTCGGGGCACGCTGCCCGTGCATGAATTGCTGCAGTTACGACTGAACGGCATAAAGATTGAAGAAGCTGCCTCATGGCTGGAACGGATGTCTGGAAGAATCGAGGTCGAGCAGCTTTATCCGAGTTGGCTGATCTTTACCGGAGGATTCCGCTTCAGCAGCAGCTTGCGCATGATGAAGCGATTCCTTTCCACGATTACTGCGGCCGTCCTCTTACTGCTGGTCTTGCCCGTGGTTCCATTCGTAATTCTGCTGATCAAACTGGACTCGCGCGGCCCTGTACTCTACCGGCAAAAACGTATGGGGCGCGCTGGCGCTACATTCTATTGTTACAAATTTCGTACCATGCGACGCGACGCCGAAGCCGATACAGGCGCGACTTGGGCGACCGACGATGATCCGCGCATCACGCGCATCGGAAGGATGCTTCGCATCTCGCGATTGGATGAGATCCCCCAACTATGGTGCGTGCTGAAAGGCGACATGGCATTCGTAGGGCCGCGTCCGGAGCGTCCGGAGTTCATCGAGTGGCTGAGCCAGCGAAATTCCGTATTATCCCGTTCGGCTCGCCGTGCGTCCCGGCATTACGGGCTGGGCGCAGGTTCGATACAAGTATGGCAACACGCTGGCCGATGCGCGCGAGAAGTTACAGTACGATCTTTACTACATCAAGAACGGATCGCTGGGACTGGATCTGCTGATCATGTTCGAGACCATCAAGATCGTGACCCTGGGTCGAGGCGCGCAATGAAATGGATCTCGTCAGCCTCGATCTTCTGGATTTGGATCTTCTGGGGATCAGCTGCCGTGATCGCGTACACATACTTCGGTTATCCAGGATGGCTTTGGTTGCGAGGATGCTGGCGACGTAAGGACGTAATGCGAGGTCCGTATTTGCCGTTCGTGTCGGTCGTTATGGTCGTTCGCAACGAGGAGCGGTACTTGCAACGAAAGCTGGGGAATTTGCTGTCGCTGGATTATCCAGCGGAACTCATGCAGTTAGTAGTCGTCTCCGATGGATCCACGGACCGCACGGAAGCCATCCTGGCGAAGTATGCGAGCAATCCCCGCGTGAATGTCGTGTTGAACCAACTTTCCCGAGGGAAAGCTTCGGGACTGAACGATGCTTTCGAAATTCGCCCAGGGAGACATCGTAATGTTCACCGACGCACGACAAGAAGTTGAGCCAGGCGCATTGCGTCTTTTGTTGGAGAATTTTGCCGATCCGCAGGTTGGTTGCGTGAGCGGGGAGTTAATGCTGGGCGATCCTGAAGAAGGGAGAAAGTAGCGAAGGCCTCGGGTTCTATTGGAGGGTCGAGAAACGAATCCGCGAACTGGAGTCGGCTTCGGGATCGGTAGTCGGCGCTACAGGCGCGCTTCTACGCAATCCGACGGAATTTACTCATGCCACTTCCACCAGAAACAATCCTCGACGATGTTTATTTGCCCATGCAAGTGGCGAGGCAGGGATTTCGGGTCGTGTTTGATTCCCGAGCCCGGGCTTGGGATAGCGATCTCGGAGCTGCAGCGCGAGTTTGCGCGAAAAGTTAGAACGCTGAGCGGCAATTACCAGTTGCTGCAGCTTGCTCCCTGGCTGTTGACCAGCGCCAATCCGATTCGTTTCGAGTTCGTCAGTCATAAGTTGCTGAGGTTGATCGTGCCCTTCGCGCTGGCCGGCATTCGGTGGCATCGGCAATTGCTCCACACACCGCTCTATCGCGTCGCGTTGGTTCTGCAGGCTGCCTTTTACGGGTTAAGTGTACTGGCGATGGCGCAAGTGAAAAAGGGCCCATTGGCCCGCATGGCGGACGCGGTGTTCACTTTCGTTGTGCTCAATACGCGCAGCGGTGGTGGCGTTTGCCAACTTTGTTTCGGGACGCAAAGCTGCATGGACTCGTTAAAGGCCCAGAGGATGATGAGAATGTTGCGAGGTGAAAGTTTGAGGAATGCCGGTTGAGAATTCTCTGGGTCAAGGCGAACAAAATTCTGCCACACGCACAGTGGCGGCGATATCCGCTCTTACCAAATCCTTCGCCGATTGGCCTCGATCCACGAACTCGTATTTTTCTCCTATTACGACGGAGAGCCCGATACCGAATACGAAGAGCAAAGCTCGCGCGGCAGTTTCCCGGGGCAGTTTGCCTCTGTACCGGAAAACGCGGACTCAATTCGGTCGGGCGTGCCTTGGACTATCTTCTTCGTTTAGCCATGCCAAGGTTCCGTATGCGGTCAGTCGATTTGAGTCGGTTCAGGTTCAGGAAAAGCTGGATACCTGGTTCGAAGGAAAGAACTTCGATGTTGCGGTCTGTGATTTTCTCGACGCGGCGGTGAATTTTCCGCAGTCGCCTCACAATTCCCACTATTCTCTTTCAACACAACGTAGAGAGTGAGATTTGGCGCCGGCATGCCATGACCGAGAGAAATCCGGTCAAGAAGCTTTCGTATCACGTGGAATCTAAGAAGATGTTCAGCTACGAACAAAGCGTGGTACGGAAGTTTCATCACATAATCGCAGTATCGGAACACGATCGGCACTTGATGAGTGAATGGACAGACTCCGGACGAATCACAGTTGTGCCGACTGGCGTCGACCTGCAGCAATACCGTCCTGGGCCGGCTTCCGGAGCAGTAGATCCATTGGTACTTTTTGTGGGTGCGATGGATTGGGAGCCGAACGTTGATGCGGTCGAGTACTTCTGCCGCAATATCTGGCCGTCGATTCAAGCGAAAGTTTCCGCGGCTCGATTCCGCATCGTAGGGCGCAACCCCGTGCGCCGAGTGCAGAGGCTGACGTCGAGTTCGGTCGAAGTTACCGGGTCGGTGCCTTCCATCGTTGACCATTTGCGGGAGAGCGCTGTTGTGGTTGTGCCCTTGCGCGTCGGAGGCGGCACGCGGCTCAAGATTTACGAAGCTATGGCCACCGGCAAGGCCGTAGTTTCTACATCCGTCGGGGCCGAAGGCTTGGACGTGCAACACGGCCAGGATATTGTGCTGGCGGACGGGGCTGTTGCTTTCGCCGAAGCCGTGACCGCGTTGCTTCAAGATGTCGAACTCCGGCGTAGTTACGAGCGCGCGGCAGCAGCGCTCGCCGTCAAGTATGACTGGACGGCGATTGGAGACAAGTTTGGTCAGGTCCTGGAAGCGGTGGCGGGAACTACAATCGCTAGACAGTTCGCGGTATGCCGAGGTCGCCTGTGTTAGCAATGTTCGCGGGTGAAGTGCGAGGGGGAAGTAGTGTTTGACAAACAACAAACTTCGAACTGCTACGCCGAAAGCCTGTCTGGCTCACTTGATCGCTACGCGATAGCCGCAGACACCTTCGCACCATCCGTTGACTTTGCAGAGACGCCAGAGCCGTTGAAAGGCGCATATTTCTGGCTGACGGTGTTCTATGTCGTGTATTGTGCGCGCCCGGAGGACTGGATCCCGGGGTTGCATTCGGTGCCGCTGGCTAAGATTTCCGGGGTGTTTGCGATCATCGGGCTACTGCTGAGCGTGGGGCGATCGAAACGCGGCGTTCGAGACTTTCCGAAGGAAGCTTTGTATTTGCTGCTGATGATCGGGATATTTTTCCTTTCAGCAGCCTTTTCTCCGGTGTGGAAGGGTGGTGCATTCTTTCGTACCCTGGACTTCTCCAAAGTATTTATCGCCTGGGTCCTCACCTTCCTGGCAGTTACCAGCCTTGCAAGGCTCCGTCGCGTGCTCTTCATTCAGGCCGCTTCCGTGGCCGTGATCTCGATTGTTTCGATGGTAAAGGGCGCGTCTCATCCCCGGCTTGACGGCGTTCTGGGCGGAATCTATTCGAACCCCAACGACTTGGGATTCGCCATAGTCCTGTCGCTTCCTTTTTGTCTTGCCTTTCTGTTGAGAACTGGCAGTATCCTGCGCAAGTTGCTTTGGACTGTTTCGGTGCTGCTTATGACAAGCGCCTTGTTTCTGACGGCCTCGCGCGGGGCCTTCATTACTTTTCTCGTAGCTGGGGCTGCCAGCCTGTGGCATTTCGGTATCAAGGGTCGACGTCTGTACTTGATTGCAGCGGCTCTTCTGATTGCGATCGTCGTCGGAATTGCGGTGGGCGGCCCGCTTAAGGATCGGCTGTTGGCCGTGTCCGGTGAAGGATTGGACACCGATTCGCAGAGCAGCGCTTACGGATCGTACGAACAGCGTCGCATTCTTATTTCCCGAAGCTTAGACGGAATTGAGCGTTATCCGATTCTTGGAATCGGGTTGCACAACTTCTCGACTTATTCGGGGGTTTGGCGAGACGTGCACGTCACCTACCTTCAAATAGCGGTGGAAGGCGGCATTCCCTGTCTGATTCTCTATCTCCTGTTCCTCGGGCGCGGATTTTCCAATCTCAGAGCGCTAAGGCGCGTCGCAGATCCCGACCCCGAGGTGAAACTTTTTGCCGGGGCGTTGCACAGTTCACTGGTTGGTTTTCTGGTCGGGGCGTTGTTTGCCCCGGAGGCCTATCAGTATTTCCCGTATTTCGCAGTTGCCTACACCGCCGTACTGCTTGCGATCGAGCAGGGGGCTGAATCCTCGCGAGGATCAGATCGACCTCACAGCCGACGAGACTCGGCGAGATCGAAAACCCACTTTCACTTATGCCTGGTGATTTGAAAGCTCCAGCGGCCAAGCGACCAATGTCGGGCGCAGGTCTGCGCCCAGGCCTTCGCCAAAGGGTGTCTTATGGTTGTCGCGTTTTCCCCGGCTATTTTTGGCAACGACTCACACGACGCGTGCCTCGCGGCCCAGTCCATTTAATGATTGCGATGGCGGATCACTTCGAGCCCTCGATCATTCCAGAAAATGGAATGTTGCGCGCCCCCAGTCACGAGCAGGAACGCCGCCTCGACTCTCTGGTGTCATGAGTATCCTCGGATGGCGGACGCGTGGCGCGATAGCGACGGCCATCCATTCGTTCACACTTATTTTTATCCTGCCGAACAGTATGACCGTCGCCTGATACAGCAGATTGCGGAACACAGCCAAGCAGGTTGGGGAGAGATTGAGATTCATCTGCATCACGGAGTGGTCGAGCCCGATACGGCAGAGAATGCTCGCCGTCAACTCTTGGAGTTTCGGGATGCGCTTGTCTCGGAACATGGCTGCTTGTCCTACTTCGATGGTGTGGGACTCCCGAAATACGCTTTTGTCCATGGCAATTTTGCCTTGGCAAACTCGGCTGACGGACGCTTTTGCGGGGTTGACGACGAGATGCAGATCCTCGCAGAGACTGGCTGCTACGCGGATTTCACGCTACCCACCGCATCTTTCATCCGGCACAGATTGCAAAAATCAATTCACTTTATGAATGTGCGATGCCGCTAAACCAGCGAGCCCCGCATCGCGAAGGGCGCGATTTGGAGCGCGGGCGATCGCCGGAGATTTTCCCGTTAATAGTCCAGGGACCACTCATGTTGCGTCGCGGGAGTCCGTCGCGATCGCGGATTGGCCAGCATCGAGAATGGTGCGATAACCCGGCGGAATCCGCTCAGCCTTTCTCGGTTGCGATTATGGAAGCAGGCGGCGATTTCAGTGCACGGAAAGCCGGACTGGCTGTTCATCAAGTTACATTGCCATGGCATGGATCCGACGCAGCACGATGTTGTGCTCGGGGAACCCGATGCGTGAATTTCTGCGTGAACTGGTGGAGGGCGCGGCGCAAAGAGACGAAATTCTCCATTTTGTCTCTGCGCGCGAAATGGTAAACATCATCCTGGCGGCTTGCGACGGGCGAGAAGGGAATCCCGGGGAATACAGAGACTACCGCCTCAACCGTACTACGCGCGAAATCTGCGCAGCCAGCTCTTGACGTTGCTTCGGCGTTGGTGAAGCGATAGCCATGTGCGGAATCGCAGGAGTAATTAACTCGGAGCGGGGCGGAGTTGACGCGGCCACAGTTCACCGAATGTGCCAGAGTATCGTCCACCGCGGGCCAGACGACGAAGGCATCTTCGTAAAGGATGGGGCAGGCTTAGGGGTGCGGCGGCTCAGCGTCATCGACTTGTCTGGTGGTCACCAGCCAGTCTTCAACGAAGACAAAACCATCTGCGTTGTCTATAACGGAGAGATTTACAACTTCCCCGAGCTTCGCAGGGATCTCGAAGGCCGCGGTCATCGCTTTCATACGCACACCGACACAGAAGTGATAGTCCATCTCTACGAAGAGATGGGCCGCGATTGCGTCCAGAAGCTGCGCGGCATGTTCGCCTTTGCGATCTATGACACGCGCAACAAAAGTTTGCTGCTTGCGCGCGATCGATTGGGGGTCAAGCCTCTGCATTATGCTTTCGCTGACGGACGTCTGCTGGTTCGGGTCGGAAATCAAATCGATTCTTGCCGTGGCACCCGAGCTCGCGACCATCGATCATCGTGCCTTGTGGCAATACATGTATTTCGGCTATATTCCCGATCCCGCCACAGCCTTCCTGCCAATTCGAAAACTGCCGCCGGGGCACGTTCTCGAATTTGAAGGAGGTAAGGTCAGTATCTACCAGTATTGGGACTTGCCCGAATACGGCACGCACCAGCCCCACAGCGAAGAAGAATGCCTCGAAGAACTAGAGCACCGGCTGAGCGGAAGCGGTCCGCATCCGCATGATCGCAGACGTCCCTCTTGGGGCTTTGCTGAGCGGCGGTACTGACTCATCGACGATTGTTGCACTGATGGCTCGCGTCAGCTCTCGCCCCGTCAAGACATTTTCAGTCGGTTTCCTTCACGACTGACTTCAACGAGGCTCCTTACGCGCGGCTCGTCGCTGAGCATTTGGTACCGAACATTGTGAGTTGATCTTGGAGCCCAACGTGGTGGAAACCGTTGAGAGCCTCACGCAATCCATGGAAGAACCTTTTGGGGATTCTTCCATGCTGCCGACTTACTACATTTCGCGTCTGGCTCGGCAGCACGTTACCGTGGCCCTGTCTGGCGATGGCGGCGATGAGGCATTCGCCGGGTATGAACGCTATCAAATCCATTTGCAGCGGCGAAACATTAACTGGATTCCGGAATGGGTGGGGCATGCTTATCGCAAACTCCTCCACCGCGAGTTGCCATCCGGACTACTAGGACGGAATCTCGCTTACAGCGTTTCATTGCCATGGGCGGAGCGCTACATGGAAGGCATTTCCCTTCAACCCTTCGACCGCGAAATGACTCTTCTTTCCGAATGACTTCCGTGTCGCGGCATTTGGAGACATGGATCCGATGAACGCGGTGCGTAGATTTCTCGATGAAGCCCCGGCTCACGATCGATTGAGTCGCGTGCTGTATCTCGATACGAAGACCTACCTTCCGGGGGACATTCTTACGAAGGTCGACCGGATGAGTATGCTCGCATCGCTGGAAGTGCGAGTTCCAATTCTTGACCATCTTTTCCTCGAATGGATCACTGGCTTGCCAGCGGAATGGAAGATGCGGGGAAAGAAGCAAAAGTACATCTTCGCCAAGCTCGCGGAAAAGTTGGGCGTGCCACGGGAAGTGCTTGATCGGCCGAAACAAGGATTCGCGTTGCCGCTTCGGCATTGGATGACGGAACGAATTGAAGGACCTGATCATGTCCGTCTTGCTGGACGCGTCTACTCGACAGCGTGGTTACTTTGACCCAAAAGGCGTCCAGCGGATGCTGAACGAGCATTTCGAGGGACGACGCGATCACTCAGCCCGCATTTGGCGGTTCCTGATGTTCGAATTGTGGCATCGCAACTTTCTGGCTAACGTCGAGATCACGGATGCGACTGGGCACTTGAATCAGGCCGCCTCCTTGGGAGGTGGATGACCCGAGACGAACACAGCGGCGACTATAGCGCGGATTCGCAGTGGAGAGCAAAGCATCTTCATCCGAGAAATTCGATTTCGAAACTGTTTTTGATGACCGACAGTTTCGAAACTGGCGGCAGCGAGCGCCAATTTGTTGCGTTGGCTCAATCGCTGAATCCAGCGGCGTTCCACGTCCAGCCCGGTTGCATTCAGCGGCGCGGAGCATTTCTCGCTGACTTAGGCCGGGTGCCAGAATTTCCGCTTGGCGGCAGCCTGTTTGGCTTGAACTCGCTTTGGACGCGGCTGCGGCTCGCGCAGTACCTGCACCGGAATCGGATTACAGTTGCCCATGCCTTCGATTTCTACACGAATCTTACCTTGATTCCAGCCGCCAGGCTCGCCGGTGTGCCCGTGGTCATAGGAAGCCAGCGTCAACTGGGCGATCTCCTGAGCCGCTCAAAATCACGAGCTCAAGCAGCCGCTTTTCGCTGGTGCGATGCGGTGGTGTGCAACTCGCACGCGGCCGCAGACCGGCTGGTTGAGCAGGGTTTGAGGAAATCTCGCGTCGTCGTAATTGGCAACGGTTTGCCAGCTTCAGCTTTTTGCGAAACTGTGCCCGCCCTGCCGCGCGGAAAAGCACTCCTCCGGGTCGGAATGATTGCGCGAATGAACATGCCATTCAAGAATCACAAAGTGTTGTTTGCGCGCGGCAGTCCCGACTTTGCGGCAGATTTCCATGCTTTGGAATTCGTCTTGGTCGGAGACGGACCGCTTCGCCCGGAGCTCGAACGCGAGGCCGAGAGCTTGGGCTTGAAAGACCATGCCCTTTTTCTTGGCGATCGGCGGGACATTCGCTGCCGTTCTAGCTTCGTTGGATGTTTCGGTGCTGCCCTCATCTTCGGAAAGTCTTTCGAATGCGATTCTCGAGTCGATGGCGGCGGGAGTGCCCGTCGTTGCAAGCCGGGTCGGAGGAAACCCTGAATTGGTTAGTGCGGATCGAGGGATGTTGGTTGCGCCCGACGACGACAAAGCTCTTGCGGATGCGATCGAGCGCTTACTTCTGAACGCGGCCATGCGCGCCACTCTTGGCGGCAACGCGAAAGGAATTCGCAAGAGCGAACTTTAGTCTGGACCAGATACGTGATCGTTATGAAGAGCTCTATGCCGATCTGCTCGAAAAGAAAAACTGGATCGCGAATCGAGAGTGGTCACTCGGCTCATCGACTCGATGCGAAAGTAGCATTCGTATCGCGCTCGTAGCCGCTTCGCAGCGCTACGTCGGTGGACAGTCAGTACAAGCAGAGCTGCTCTTGCGCAACTGGCAAAACGATCCGGCGATTGAAGCGCAATTTATTCCTATCGATCCTCCGCTCCCGCGGCCGCTGGCATGGATGGAGCGCATCCCGTTTCTTCGAACCCTGATTCGCGAACCTATATATCTGGCTTCGCTGTGGCGAGGTTTGAAGAACGTCGAGATTGCACATATTTTTTCCGCCTCCTACTGGTCGTTTCTGGTCGCGCCGTTTCCCGGCGTGGCTCATCGCCCGGCTGCATGGAGCGAAAACGGTAATCCACTATCACAGCGGCGAGGCCCGGGATCATCTGCAGCGATTTCGCGGCGTTCGGTCGGTGCTTGAGGACGCAGACCAGTTGGTGGTTCCATCGGGATATCTCGCCGGCGTTTTTCGCGAGTTTGGACTCCAGGCGCAGGTCGTTCCGAACATCGTGGACTTGAAGCAATTTCGCTTTCGAGAGCGTAAGCCGCTTCGTCCACGCCTGGTTTGTACGCGGGGATTCCATCCTTATTATTGCGTGGATGTGGTGGTCCGCGCATTCGCGGAGATTGCAGAAGGGATTCCCGAGGCAACACTCGACCTGGTAGGAAAAGGTCCACTGGAACCGCATCGATTCGAAGTCTCGTGCGTGAGATGAAGCTGTCAGGGGTGAATTTCGCCGGCGCCGTGCCGCATCACGAGATCTCTCGATTATTACGACGCCGCCGATATTTTCATCAACGCTTCGAGTCTGGATAATATGCCCGTATCAATTCTCGAAGCCTTTGCTTTCGGGACGCCAGTGGTCACAACCGCTCCGGAAGGCATGTCTTATCTGATCCACGAACGAGCACACTGGACTGCTCTCTCTGCCGGGAGACGCGCAAGCTTTGGCCGATAACGTCGTGCGACTGCTCAGCGGACCCGGAATTAGCTTCGCGTTTGGCGTTCAACGCCCGCGCGGAGTTGGGACCGTTATTCTTGGGAGACTGTTCGAGCGGAGTGGTTAAAGATCTATCGGATCTGCTCCTGAATTATCTATGTGTACTATGGAAGCGACGAAGTCTGTCGGCACAAGGAGAACCGGCATTTGAGCCTGTCGATCAGCGTCTTCGGATCTGGGTTACGTGGGCTCGGTAAGCGCTGCTTGCTGGGCGCGCGCGGGCCATCGCGTGACTGGCGTGGATGTCAACTCCGTCAAGGTTGAGATGTTGGCCTCGGGACGCAGTCCGATCCTGGAGCCGGGCATGAGCGATTTGGTCGCTGAGGGCCATCGAGCGGCTCGCGTTATCTGCTACAACCGACGGAATTGCGGCAGTCCACAATTCGGACATCTCGTTTGTGTGCGTTGGCACTCCCAGCTTGCGCAACGGCAAGCTCGACTTGGGCCATATTGAGCACGTTGCTCGCGAAATTGGTGCGGCTCTCAAGCAGAAAAAATCTCATCATACGGTGGTTTTGCGCAGCACTTTGCTTCCCGGGCACCACCGAATCTCTGGTCATTCCGATGCTTGAGAACGCGAGTGGGCGGCGACGCTGGCTCAGATTTCGCAGTCTGTTACAACCCAGAATTCATGCGCGAGGGTAGCGCAGTCGCAGGATTTTCTTGAGTCGCCATACATTGTTCTGGGTGCGCAAAGCCCGCAGCATTTGCCGTTGCTCCGCACGCTATATGACGCGCTCGCCGGTGCCCAAGGTTCGAAACGACGATATGCCGGTTGCGGAGATGGTGAAGTATGCCTCCAATATGTTCCATGCGGTGAAGGTCGGTTTTGCCAACGAGATGGGAGCACTTTGCAAACAGCTGGGAGTGGACACCGAAACGGTGAGCAAGATTTTTTCGTCGGACGTAAAGTTGAATATCTCATCTGCCTATTTATCCCCGGGCTTTGCCTTCGGCGGTTCTTGCCTGCCAAAAGATTTGCGGGCCCTGGCCTATCGAGCCAGAGAACTCGACCTGAACCTGCCGTTGCTCGAAGCTCTGATGCCAAGCAATGCCGAACATCTCAATCGCGCCGTGGATGCGGTGTTGCATGCGGGCAAGAAAAGCGTCTCCCTGCTAGGGCTGAGCTTTAAAGCCGGTACAGACGATCTGCGGGAGAGCCCCCAAGTGCAGTTGGTCAAGCGGCTTCTTGGAGAGGGATGTCAGGTGCGAATCTGGGATCAAGATGTTTCCGTCGGACGTCTCGCGGGTGCTAATCGTCAGTACATCGAAGAAGTGATTCCTCACATCGGATCACTGCTTTCCGCCGACCTTGAGCAAGTAGTGCGAAGCGCGGAAGTGGTAATCATCGGCAACAAGTCGATTAAAAAGGAACTGCTCCTCCAGTACCTGCAACCAAGCCAGATTGTTCTGGATCTGGTTAATCTGGATCGCGCCAATCGCCCTGACAAACCTGCTTCTTATCAAGGTATCTGCTGGTGACCGCATCGCCATGAAGGCGCCGGTGTTCATCGTCGGTTGTCCGCGCTCGGGCACGAGCTATCTGTATCACTTGCTACTCTCCGCTGGCGGGTTCGCCGAGCTCCGCACCCAAATGAACGTCTTTGACGTGCTGGAGCCTATTTATGGGAATCTGGGCGTCGTCAAGAATAAAACTAAAATGATGAACGAATGGCTGCGGAGCAAAGCCTTCGTCCTTTCAGGATTAGAGGCGGACGAAATAAAAGCCAAGGTATTATCGGAATGCCGGAGCACCAGCGATTTTCTGCGAATCGTGATGGAAGAAATTGGGCGCATGCAAGGAGTTGATCGCTGGATTGATTCAACTCCGACCAACATTCCCCACCTGTTGCGGATCAAGAGGGATTTCCCGGACGCGCGTATCATTCATATCATCCGAGACGGTCGCGACGTTGCTTTGTCTCTGCACAAACGCGGTTGGAGTCGTCCGCTTCCCTGGGACCGAGCCAACGGATTGTTGGCCGCGGGGCTTTACTGGGAGTGGATCGTCCGCAAAGGCCGAGGGTTCGGTTCTGTGCTGCAACCTGATTACCTGGAAATAAGGTATGAGGACCTGGTCCGGGAACCAGCTGAAACGCTTCATCGAGTAGCCGATTTTATTGAGCACGATCTTGAACTATGTGCAGCATTCAGCGGTCCGCTGATTGGTTCAGTCAAGATTCCCTTGACTTCATTCAAAGAAGACCTAAAGCGAGGTCAATTCGCGCCGGTGGGGCGGTGGAAAGATCGGAGTAAGTTCCCTCCCGGCCAGTTGGTATTGTTGGAAAGTCTGGTAGGAGATTATCTGCAGCAGCTAGGCTATGCTCTCTCCGATAATCGCAGTCCAAATACAAACCAATCGTCCGCGGTAGGAAGAATGCGGTTCATCTATCGCAATTACTATGATCTCAAGCAGTGGGCAAAGATCAATACGCCGCTGTCTCGTCTCATGGTTGACTACTCGGCGAGTCTTATCGATAAGTAGGAGCGATACGACAATAGAATCAAACAACGGATGAAGTGCCACATCATCGAATTTGACGCGGTTGACTGGAGCGTTCTCGACAGATTCGCGGACCGTACCGTTTTCCAGACTCGCGAATGGATTCAATTCATCCGTCAGTCCCAGAATGCTACGCCAGTGATTGCCGAATTGCGCGAGGGAAGGGAAGTCGCCGGTTACTTCACCGGACTCACCTTTACCCGCCTCGGGATAAAGATCCTGGGAAGTTCGTTCCCGGGTTGGACCACGCCCTACATTAGGCTTCAATCTCCGGTCTGGCGCATCACGAGCGACGGCGCTCGCTGCCGTCGAAGAAATGGCCTGGAGCAGATCTCAAGTGTCTCCACATAGAGGTGTCCGATCCTTATTTCGCGATTGAGGATGGGCCGCGCTGGGGTTTGCTTGTGAGTTTTACATTTCCTATCGAACTGATTTAACAAAATCGGAAGAGGAGCTGTTCGAGGGCATGGACAGTGCCTGCCGTCGTTGCATTCGAAAAGCAGAGAAGAGCGGAGTGACGATTGAAGAGGCGCACGATCTCGCTTTCGCTGACGAATACTACGAACAGCTGGTGCGACGTTTTTGCCAAGCAGAAACTGGTCCCGACCTACAGCGTGGATCGCGTGCGAACGTTGATCAAGCACCTCGCTGCCCACCGAGCCGAATTCTACTGCTGCGGGCAGAGACTCCAACGGGAAGTGCATTGCCAGCGGAATTTTCCCGGGTTTCAATAAGATCGCCGAGTTCTGGGGCAATGCCAGCTTTCGGTCGAGCCAGAACCTGCGTCCCAACGAATTGATGCATTGGTACGCAATGCGTTACTGGAAACGGCATGGAATTGAGATCTACGATTGGGGTGGCGAAGGAAAATACAAAGAGAAATATGGATGTGCGCCGCACAGCGTACCGTGGTTCACGAAATCACGCTTCGAGCTGATTTCAAAACTGCGCGACGAGGCCAAAAAGATGTTCAACCGAAAGCAGAAATTCCTGGGTTGGCTCCAAGGCGAACGAAAGCGTTTTTAGACTCCCTGCGCCCGGGCCTGGCGAAAGTTTCGCGCGGCGCGCAAGAATGTCATCATGCGTTCGCGGTGCAGAAGCAGCAAAGTTGTAACATACGCCGCCGCACCAGTTGCAATTTCGAGGATCAGTCGCAACAGGAAAGGTTTCCGCCGCGAGTGCCCACTTAAGCAGAGTCACGGCCAGAACCATCACTGCAGTTCCTTGCAGGGCCGGGCGCAAAGCCCGCAGGTAGTCTCCAACCGGCATTTCTATGGTCTTGAAAGTCTTCCAGTAGAGCGGCAGGGCAACAAGAGGGTAGGCCGCGACCCAGCCCCAGGCGATTCCTTGTGTTCCCCAGTGACTGCCTATATAAAACCCGGTGGGAAGGATGATTAGAGCGGCCAAATCGTTCCACATCACGAATCGTGGATTCCCACAGCGGTCAGGAGTTTGCCAAGCAGCGCGACGATAGAGCGGAATGTTACGTAGATGGAAAGAATCTCCAGGGGCGCGATGACGCCATCCCATTTGGGCCCGAGTGCAACAGGAATAAGATCGCGCGCAACCAATGCCAGCCCAATGGTCGCGGGGAACGTAGCTATCGCCAGAGTTTCGGTCAGAGTGCGCAGGTACCGTCGCAATGCAGCGGGTTCGTTCTGTACTGCGGCGAAGTAAGTGGGAATCGTAGTGGTCACCAGCGTAGTTAGTTTCTCCATGGGCACGTTGGCAAGATTCCAGGCCATGCCATAGACGCCGAGGGCGGTTTGACCCAACACTCGTCCTGCCGTGACGTTATCCAGTTTCTCGTAAGCCGAAGAAGCAACCACCGACACCAAAATGTGCCATCCGAAAACCAGGGGTCTGCGAAGAGTACGCAGTCGTGGAAAAGCGAACCGGTGAGGCCGGGCAGCCACGGTCAACACCGATTGCGCTGTGTAGCCGGCTAAATTTCCCAGAACCAGAGACCAGTATCCCAAGCCTAGAAAAACCATGACCAGCGTTGCGGTCGCAGCGATGATCGAAGTCGTCGCGTCGAGCAAGGAGAGCGTTCGGAAGCGCATGTCGCGGTTCAGCAAGCCTTCCGAAACCGCGCGAAATCCCAGAGGAACAAGTCCGCTGCAAGTGACTATCACTACCCAAAACACTTGCGGAGTTTTGAAGAACGCCGCCAGCGGGTAGGCAAGCAGGGATGCTAGTCCGAAGCAGCCGAAACCAAGCAGAAGAGCGACGCGTGTTTAACTGTGCGAGTTCATCTTCGGTCAAGTCACGCAACGTGACAATCGTCTGCGGAATGCCAAACTCGCCCAGGTAACGCAGGTAAGCCCACAGCACCATGGCCATCGCCACAATTCCAAAATCGGCCGGAGTGAGCAGGCGGACGACAATGAGGAAAGAACTCCAGCTCAGGATTTGGCTGAACCAGTCGGCTCCCGCCCTCCATGCCAAGCTGTGGGCAAGGGAGCGATCCATCCTGCGTCTCGATTCGGCAGTGACCGCTGGAGATTCTGCTCGCGGGAAGGTCAGAATTAGGTTCTGCGACGTCCCGTGCATTTAACATCGTACTTCCGCTCCAAAGAGGTGAACGTCGAATGCGGCAGATGCTAATTACTTTAACTCTACGATGAACACGTCAGTTCGATACGCTGACGTTCCGCTCGCCCGTCCCAATTGATCTTCCCAGTCGGAGGTGAACATGTAGAATCGACCATCCTGCGAAACGTTTCCCCGAGGCGACGACCAGAACCCATTCTGCGCCGTGCTGTAGGTGTGAGCAAACCGCCAGACTTTGGAATCCTTTCGATCCGTCTCGATGCAGAGGATTTCGTTTTCCCAAGGCCCGACGACTTTCGGCGGCGCACCCGGTGTATTCGGATTGTCCCGACGGTAGGTGGAGAGGCATGCGGGGTTCGAATCGTTTGCGTCCACATTGTTCCAGGAAATATGTAAGTCATACCATCCTTGAACTGGCGGCAATTGCTTGATCAACGGAGATCGGCGCATCCAACTGGTTTAACGGACGAATCCAAAGTCCATAGGATGTTCCTGCTCCGAAGGGTTCAGGAGATGCGAATAGCCCAGCGCATGGTGCCCCTTGCATCCTTTCGGGCCACAGGGGGCGACTTCCGTCGTCTCCACATTCCAGACGAACGACGGAGCGGAGTGTTGCGGCGGGGCAACTCCGCGCACCGAAGCGCCGCTCCTGATGATTTCGATAAATCTGCCCGGACTTGTTGATGCGAGCGTCATGGATCAGGAAACGATCAGGGATTGAGACGATCCCTTTGGCGCCCCATTCCCGCCAATTTCGCCGGTCTGCGTGTTGTACCAGCGGCAACCCTTAGTGCGGTCGTAAATGTAAACCAGATAATCAGTGTCTTGTTGCGGACCCAAAACCATCGCCATTCGCTGGTCGTCAGCATTCACCGAAATGGCATGACCGGCGTCGGATGACTTCGGCTTCACGCATCCCGAGGCATCATGCAGGTTGCGTGGTTCGATTTGTTGAGATGTCGTATTGCTGAAATACCGGCTGGCCGCGCGCGATCCCATAAAGCACGTTTGGCTGCGAGTAGCTGAACTGCGGTTCTCCGATCCAGGAGACATTGAGCGCGCGCATTGCGTGAACCGCCAGGGTGGCGGGATTGAAGTCAAACAATTCCAGTCCGCCATCAATGCTGCGCACGTAAAACTTCGTGTCGTCCGTGCTCCACGAATTTTGTTCTGCGGATGATGGCGTGACGTAAGACTCGGAAGGTCGTCGCGAGTCCGTCTTCGCATCCGTCGCACGAACTACCCGCGAACCAAAGGTCGGATCGTTGACAATAGAACCGGCTGGTCCTATCGCCGGCGGCGACTTTTGGATAGGGCTCAACCCGCACATCGGTTCGAGCGCAGTAGTTCGGAGGACCGCAGGTTGTTGCCGGGGAACTGCCCACTTGCGCGGCAACCATGGTTGACGAAATTGCCACGAATGAAGCGCTCGCAAGAATCACCGCTGTCGACGATGCGAATCATTCCGCTTCCGATTGATTCCATATGGTCGGAGATTTCCAAGCGCCCCGAGGTTAGCCAGCCTTCCCGCCGGAGTCTGGGTCTTCAGCCGCAACTTCGAATTGAGCAGGCCGAAGTGAAAAGCCCGCATGGCTTTTTCTGAAAGGCCTGATTTCGGCGCTCCTCCCGACGAGCTTAAGGAATAGCCTAGCTCCTGGAGAAACTCGCCGACCATCGCCTCAACCGACATAATTTCGCTGCGTGATAGCTTTTCCCTCCAGCGGTTGAGTGGGCTGCGCTGCTCATCTTCCTGTAAGAAAGAGGAGTTGGGCTCGCGAAGCCGACCCAGGCTGGTCTTCTGGATGCAGTCGTAGTCCAGATCGTGATCCAGAAACTCCTCGAGCTTTCGCACTGTCGCGCGCGGATCAGAGACCAGTTCTTCATAGCGCACTTCGATGTAATCATCGGCGATGCGCAGACCTTGTTGGCGTCCCCTGCGAACCATCCACTCCCAATAAAGCGCGGTCGGCAACAGGCCTGCTGCTTCGATTCCATGGGAGTGGTTTGAATCCAGCCCATCTTACTGAGAGACAGCGCGACGTCTCGCCCATCTCGAATGATGTGAACGAAAAGAGCTTCGGGAATATCCGCCTGAATCCTGGGAATGTAGAGAAGATTATCGGGATCGTAAAGTACCCAGCGAACGACGCTCTGGTTGCGGGCGATTTCACTCATCACGATGCGTATGAAGTCTCCTCCGCTGCGGCATTCATCCTGCACTCTGGCCTTCAGTTGCTCGGCATCGAGACCCGACCGGCGAAAGCCCTTGCTGCGAACCCACGCATTTATCATTCTGCTTCGATTGCTTCGTTTGGCAAGGCTTCCAAATCGAGGAATGAGCATTTTGTAGACCGGCAAGTATCCGCGATAAACCGCGAAACCGCCGGCAGAGAGGAGCGTGTCGTAGAGCAAATTTGTGCCCGAGCGATGACAGCCGATCACGAAGACGGGCCGCAGCTTTCGTTCGACAGGCGAACTACATTCCACCGAAATCTTCGAATCGGGCGGCGAAGTGGTTTGCGATGAGATCGCTGCTGGGCTCGACGTCTCCATCGGCTTCAGTCTAGCACCCTCTCGAAAGGCATCTTTTACCGGAGCAGAAAGCGCGCGGCCGCGATCATACAGAGAGTTTCCTAGGACCTGTTTAGCCGCACCTCGCAGCCGGCTCCGCGCCTGAATCTTCCAAAGGCTCTCGGCTCGACAAATTTTCTGAAAGGCTTGCAGGTCGGTTTCGCGCAAAATCGCGATGCGCCCCAGGTCAAAACTGTCCGTCGCAGTTCTATTCTGACGAACTCGACTATTGGCCACCGAGCGGTAACCCGCGTGCCGGGCAACTTGAATCGCGCGCGCGTCACAACGTCCACCCGGACAAGAGAAGTGTTCGACCGGCTTGCCGGTAATTTCTTCCAGCTCCGCTTTGGCCTCGCCGATTTCGCGTTGCAATCCGCGGTCGTCGAGGTCAGTCAGGTAGACGTGCGTCATCGAGTGACAGCCAATCTCAAATCCCAAATCGCTTAGCTCACGGAGTTGGGTTTGCGTTCATATACCCACGCTGGCCAAGAAACCCTACGGTGATGTAGAAAGTGGCATTGCATCCCGCTTCCTTCAAGATCGGAGCTCCGGTGATGAGGTCAGACTCGGAGCCGTCATCGAAGGTGACCGCAACGCTCCTGGGCTCGCAGCCATTCCGCAGCGCGAATGTGAGCGCTTCACTCACGCTCAGGCCACGCCATCCGGCCTCTTGTAGCCAATGGATCTGAGAGCGGAACTGCGCCTCCTGTACCACATATCGCGAATAACCTGCTTCGGAGTGGCAAAGCGCACGGCCCGGAATTTCTAGCTCGTGATACATCAGGAACACGACGCCATTCCCTTGCCTGGCTGAATGTTTCGTATTCTGTGCGTCTGACGACATAGGTAATATCTATCACGGTCGGACGCTTATGCGATGATGAACTTATGATTGTGCCGCGCGCGGCTGAGTTCGGACTTTGTCATGCCGGATAAGAGCTGGCGTCATACCGCGTCGCGACTGGCGGGCATGAATAGACGCGAACTCCTGAGTCGTACTCGGCAAGAACTGGCCAAACGGTACGACACTCTTCTCTCCCGTGTCGGGTTCGATTTTGCAAAAGGTTTAGTTGGCTCCTCAGACGTCAAGGCCCGGGCAATTTTTCTTTACGCCGGAATCTCTTGCGGGCCTGCTTGAACTGATTCGTCAAAGGCTTCCGCAACAGGCTGAGCACATCGTTCGCCAGGCCGACAAAATCTGCCGCCACCATTTTGATCTTCTCGGCTACGAGGATTTGGAATACGGCGATCCGATCGATTGGCATCTTGACGCGGTGCATGGGAAACGGGCTCCCAGAAAGGCGTTTCCACAAGATCCGTTATCTCGACTTCGACGAGGTTGGGCGATTCCAAGGTCACGTGGGAGCTGAATCGTCATCAGCATCTGGTCACTTTGGCCAAAGCGTACCGTCTTACGGAAGATCGGCGTTACGCGGACGAGATATTTCAGCAATGGCGGCACTGGCACGCGGAGAATCCGTACCCGTTCGGGATCAACTGGGTCAGCAGTCTGGAGGTGGCGTTTCGCAGTCTTTCCTGGATTTGGATGTATCAACTGCTGGAAGGCACGCCAGTTATGCCGCGAGAATTTCGAAAAGAATGGCTTCGTGCGCAGGCTCTGAACGGCCGCCATATCGAGCGTTACCTGTCGACTTATTTTTCGCCGAATACGCACCTTCTGGGCGAAGCTGTCGCGTTGCTATTTCTCGGGATACATGTGCCCGGAAATCTCTCGGGCGGAACATTGGAAGTCTCTTGGGATGGGAAATCGTTTTGCAGGAGAGTCGCGGCGTCAGGTCCAGGCCGACGGTTTCCACTTCGAGCAATCGACTTACTATCACTGTTTACGCGATCGACTTCTTTTCTGCACGCCGTTGTCCTCGCCAGTCTCAATGAACTCGCGTTCCCCGCTGAATTCGAGAAGACCATCGAGAAGATGATGGATGCTTTATTGCTGCTTGGGACGTGCGAGGCGCGCCACCACTCTTGGGCGACGACGACGGAGGACGGTTGTTCGATCCCAGGCGCAATCGAAGCGAGCATTTGTTGGATCCGCTCGCCACGGGAGCCGTGCTTTTCCATCGTGGAGATTTCAAAGCTGCGGCTGCGCAGTTACGCGAAGAGACGATCTGGCTCTTGGGAGAACAGGGCGTTGCCGAATGGGATCTCCTGCAGAACGCAGCAACCAGGCAGTTCTTCTGCCAGCTTGCAGTCCGCAGGTCTGCATTTGCTTGCCACTTCAAATCCGCACAAGTCAATTATTGGTCGATGGCGGTCCACAAGGCGCCCAAGGCGCAGTCATGGCCACGCCGACGCACTCAGCGTTTGCCTGCATTCTCAAGGGCACGCTCTGCTCGTTGATCCGGGCACGTTCGAGTACGTCGGCGACGGCAAGGAGCGCGATTTGTTCCGCAGCACGGCGATGCACAATACACTAAGAGTAGACGGCGAGAGCCAATCGGAACCGGCAGGTCCATTTGCGTGGAAGCAATTCTCTCGCGCCAAGACTGAACAATGGATCACGGGAGAAAACTTCGATCTGTTCGTCGGAAGCCACGATGGTTATGGCCGCCTCCGTCTCCGGTGGTGCATCAGCGCTGGGTCTTCTCGTTGAAGTCTGGTTTTTTTCTGGTGCGTGATCTTGCTCAGGGCTCAGGCAAGCATCGGCTCGATATTGACTGGCATTTAGGGCCTGAAATGCGGATGCAGCGCTGAACATCTATTCGGAGTGAAAGGGACTTCCAGCGGATTGCGATTTTGTGCGCAGAGAAGCACGGATGGTCGGAAGAGGTCCGCAAGGATGTCTGGTCGCCGGTCTATGGCAGAAAAGAGCCGATCACCGTCGCTCACTTTCGGTGCCAACGCGTCTTTGCCCGCGGAGTTTGTAACCTTGCTGGTTCCGTTGAAAGAAATCCGCGAAATTCCAGGCAAGTTGACGAGGGTCGCAACTCAAGTCGCGGCTATACCCGTCGAAGCGTATGTCTACAGCACGACCACAGAAGAACACTCGTTCTTCTTTGCCGATACCGGGACGGCCATGGAGTCACGGCAGATTCGCTAGCGACGCCGAATTCGTTTGCTGGCAAAAGAAGCACGAGGGTGAAGAAGAGCTGTTGATTTTCTGCAATGGCAGCTATGTGGAAATCGATGGACGGCGGGTTCTCAGTTATAAGCGAACGATCTCTCGCTGCGAGATGGTCGTTCGCGAGGGATCGGAAAGAGATTTATGCGTCCGAACCGGATGCCCTGATGGAGGAACCAGTTGCTAGCGACACCGCCTGAGCCACAGCTCAGCACTGGGTTGGAGTTCGACTGAGAGCCCACGGGCCGCATATGATTTTCCAGTAACTGGAGCAGCGGCTCACGCAGATTCGGGACCGCAGGCGATCAGGCCTGAGATCAGCGGGTCACGGCGATTGCATCGCAGCGGACCGTTTTCGAGCGTGCTGACAAACCCTCCGCCGCTGGTTACGAGCGCGACTCCCGCAGCAACGTCCCATTCATTTTTCGGAACCAGCGTGAAAGTGATGTCGACCAGCCCGGCCGAGACCAAAGCAAGTTTGTAAGCGACCGATCCCATGGGGCGAACTTTGAAATTTGCGCCTTCAAATTGCTTCCACTCTCCGCGCTTGGTCTCGCTGCGGCTGGCCAGCACCGTGGCGCCATCGAGAGTCGTTCGTTGGCTGGGCTGCGCGGGTTTTCCATTGTAGGTTACTCCCGATTCGAGCGAACCAAGGAACACTTCGTTGGTGGCTGGATTGCAGATTCCTCCAGCGATGGGCCGGCCATTCTCTACCATGGCGATGGAAACGCAGAACTCGGGAATTCCGGCAACGAACTCGCGCGTGCCATCGAGAGGATCGACGACCCAAACCCGGCTCTTGTCCAGGCGCGTATAGTCATCCACGCTTTCTTCGGAGAGCCAGCCTTCGCCATCGCGCAGCAATTCCTTGCGAAGCACCGCGTCGAGCGCCCGGTCGGCTTCGGTAACAGGATCATGTCCAATCTTGTATTCCGTTTCAATCGCGCCCGCCGTGAACCGGCTGAACACTACGCGAGCGGCTTCGATGGCGGACTGAATGCGTTGCAGAGTTTCGGCGTTGGAGTTATCGCTCATTATATTTTCGAGGTTGGCTCAGGCCCACAGCATGCGCGCGCCAGTTGCCAGCAACACGGCGCACAGTAGACGTCTTAGCCAGGGTACAGGAAGGCGGGTGCTCAAGTGCGAACCAAGCAATCCTCCGGGGATGGAGCCAATCACTAGAGAACCCACCAGGTACGGATCGACGTTGCCCAGCCGAAAATGCAGCAGGCTGGTCACGCCGGTAAGGATGACGGCATGCACAATGTCGGTGCCCACCATCACCTTGGGCGAGAAGCTATAGAACAAGAGCAGGAGCATCATAATGATGCTGCCCGAGCCAACCGACGTCATGCCAACCAGAAAGCCCGCCAATAGCCCGATGGCCGACATGCCAACGAACGACTGCAGGGTCGGAGCACGATGGGCCACGTGCTCCTCGATCCGGCTCTGGAACAAGAGAAGCGTCGGAACACAGATCAACAGAATCCCCACCGCCGTGGTAATGAAGGTGTTGACGCCCGTGCCGTAGACGGTTCGAAGATGGCCGAGCAAACTTACGCCAAGAATCGATCCAGGAACGCTGCCTGTCGCCAGCGCTAGAACGACTTTTTTTCGAACGGTCCCTTTATTGAGATGGACCCAGCTCGAACCAATTTTGGTAACGAAGTTGAAAAGCGCATCAGATCCGACCGCGATGATCGGCGGGACTCTCAGAACAAAAATCAGCACGGGGAGCAGTAGCACACCGCCCCCCACCCCGGTCATGCCGATCAGGGTCCCCACCACGAAGCCGATCAGGATTTTTTCGATGAGCATCCAGAATTCCGTTCAAACCTTTTCGTGATCCTATTCGTGTGCTGATCAGGCCGATTGTCCGTTGACTCCGATGAAGCCTTCGCGCTCGAGATGCAGAATGATCTCTTGTGCGGCTTCTTCGGGGCTCAGTTCGGCTGTGTTGATTACAACCTCAGCATCCTTGGGCTCTTCGTAGGGATCTGAAATGCCGGTAAACTCCTTCAGAATGCCGGCGCGGGCTTTCGCGTAAAGACCTTTGCGGTCGCGCTGTTCGCAGGTCTCGACGGACGTTGCGATATGCACCAGGATGAAACCGCCAACCGGTTCGATCATGCCACGCACGGCTTTGCGGGTCGCGTCGTAAGGAGCGATCGGAGCGCAAATCGCGATCCCGCCGTTCTTGGTAATCTCCGAAGCGACATATCCAATGCGCCGGATGTTGATATCGCGATGTTCCTTCGAGAAGCCAAGTTCGGACGAAAGATGCTTGCGCACCAGATCTCCATCCAACAGCGTAACCGGACGGCCGCCTGCCTCTAGAAATTTGGTCACGAGAACATTGGCGATGGTCGATTTGCCCGAACCTGAAAGCCCGGTGAAGAAAATCGTTACACCCTGCTTGTGCCGTGGCGGATAGCTGCGGCGCAGTTCCTGCACCACTTCCGGATAAGTAAACCAACTGGGAATATCACGTCCTTCGTTGAGGCGATCCCGCAGTTCGGTGCCGGAAATGTTCAGCACGCGTGATCCGTTGGTAACTTCGTTGTCGGGCACGTACTGGTCTTTATCTTCGAGGTACACCATCATGTTGAACGGAACCATGGTGACGCCGATATCGGCTTCGTGCTTCTTGAACAGCTCCTGGGCATCGTAGGGGCCGTAGAAGTTCTTGCCGTCGGAATCCTTTCCCGGACCCGCGTGGTCGCGGCCCACGATGAAATGGGTGACTCCGTGATTCTTGCGGATTAACGCGTGCCAGATGGCCTCGCGTGGTCCACCCATACGCATGGCCAGCGGCAGCATGGAGAGTTTCACGCTGCCCGCGGGAAATTTGGAAAGCAGCAACTGATAGCAACGCACCCGCGTAAAGTAGTCAACGTCGCCGGGCTTGGTCATTCCGACCGAAGGATGGATCAGCAGATTGGCTTCGACTTGTTTCGCGGCGCGGAACGTCAGTTCCACGTGGGCGCGGTGCATGGGATTGCGAGTTTGAAACGCTACTACGCGTCGCCAGCCCAGACGCGCAAATTCGGCGCGCAATTCGGCGGGAGTAAGACGCAAAGTACGGAAGTCGTAGTGCGAAGGCATTTGCAGGCCTTCCACCCGGCCGCCCACATACCAGGAGTTCCCCTTGTTCAACAAATAATCTACGCCGGGATGAACGGCGCTGGTGGTTCCAAATACTGACTGCGCTTCCGCTTTGCGATCCGGTTGCCAGACTGCTTCGACATGGAGAACCGCGAGCATCACGCCTTCGGCATCACGCAATGCAACCTTGCTGCTGCCCGGCGTCAGCGACTTCGCGAATTCCTCTTTAACGTCGAGCGTGATCGGCATCGGCCAAAGAACTCCGCTGCTGAGCCGCATGTTGTGGCAGACGCCCTCGTAATCGGCGGGCGTCATGAACCCGCGCAGGGGCGAGAATCCTCCGCTCATGAGCAGTTCGAGATCGCAGATCTGGCGCGGCGTCAGATCCCACGACGGCCATTCTCGCGAATGGGCTTTCAGTTCCGCAATACGTTCCGGCGCCGCGATTAAGTCGGCAAGTTCTCCGCCGTGCGGCGCAATAATGTGGCTTGATTGAAGCGATCAAATCCTGGCTCCTTGAATTACAAGTTAATTAGAACGACAGTTGTATCTGCTTGCCATGCAGGCACTATGACGGTGGCAGTTTGCGGCCCACTGAAACTTCGCGGGGGGAACGAAACGAGTGACGCAACAGAATACCGCGTAACAAGCGGGGCAGCAAGGTCTGATTGATCTAAGCGAATCAAGCATCAGTACGAGCAATTTGCGTACCTTTGCAAAGCGACTTTTCGGACCGCTATGTAATTATGAATGGTAGGTTTAGCGGTGGTTCCATTCCGGTGTGGCATAGCTCGAATACTGTGAAAACCTTTGCACTCAAGATGCAGTTCCTCTCCCGCGGCGGGCGCGGCAGATTTCAGCTACTGCCTCCGGAAACTCGGTTTTGGGCAGGACGATGTCTGCGCAGAGTTCCGCCTGCTGCTTGGACCGCTACCACGGAGATTCCTTGATCGAGTACTTTACGAGGCACCAAACCGCGCGCACTCCATCTTTCCAGCCAATCTTTTTGCCCTCTTCGTACGTACGCCCCCAGTAACTGATGCCGACTTCGTAGATGCGCAGGCGGCGCTTTGCAATCTTAACCGTGATCTCTGGCTCAAATCCGAACCGGTTCTCCTCGATTGGAATGGACTGGATGACCTCGCGCCGGAAAACTTTGTAGCATGTTTCCATATCGGTCAGATTGATGTTCGTGAGGCAATTCGAAAGCAGCGTCAGCAGCCGATTTCCCACCGAGTGCCAGAAGTAAAGCACGCGGTGAGGGGCGGCGCCCAGGAAACGCGAGCCGTAAACTACATCCGCCTTGCCCTGAACTAACGGATCCAGAAGCAGCGAATAGTCCGCATGGATCGTATTCCAGATCGGCATCCTGGATCACTACGTAGTCTCCCGTGGCTTGCTGAATTCCACGCCGCAGCGCCGCTCCTTTGCCCATGTTCCGCGGCTGTAGAAAGACCTGGACCTGCTGGATAGTTGCGCTGCAACTCGGCGAGGATTTCGCGCGAACCGTCGCGCGATCCATCGTCCACGCAAACGATTTCAAGCTCGAGCGGTACTGCCAACACGCGTTCCACCACCTGCCACAACGTGGCGCGCTCGTTGTAAACGGGAATGACGACCGACAATTTCATGGTGACCGAAAAGTCCTCCTAGTGTAGAACATTCCGTCGGTCTTGGCTTTCAACTTTCCCCTGGCAGACAATTGAGTGACTATGGCCAAGTTCGCACAGAAATCGTCAAGAAGTGTAATTAGTTCCTAGGATGCTTGCATGATCGGGGAATTTTGTCCTAAGGTTTTTGCCCTAAACGTCGTTGGCAGGGCTCGAGGCGGGAAACGCAGGCGCGAGGTTGATGCCGACGCCTCCGGCATGGATCGGCAGCGGTTTTCGGTCGCTTCTTTTATTCACAGCTAAAGATCGGTATGGCATTGAACAATATCAATTAAGTTTCCTCTTTAGTTTCTTGTGGTTAGGTGGCATTTCGGCATAGCCCCGGCGACTCACGATTACTGATCGCAGCGGGAGCAGGGCTGCATTCTCTGTTTGTTACAGGGTTCGTCGTGATGGCAGCGAATTGTGAGAACCGATACTAGAAATCACTGAGGAAATCCGGCTCACTTGGCAGCGTGCATGCTATGAATTATTGGAGACCAGCCAAAACTATGTGCTTCCCTAGCGGCTGGACGGCGAAGGGCGCTTGCAGCAAGGGATCTGTGGAAAACTTCCTTGGGCGGCGTCAGTTATGATTTCACCCCGAGGAAGAGAGGACATGGAGGAAAAGCCGGTTCGTCTGGGCCCACGCGAGCGGCAAATCGCCGAGCTGCTGTTGCAGGGCTGTGACAATACGGAAATTGCTGCGCAGCTCAAAATGGCTCGGCGCACGGTCAAAGCCCACTTCAATCGTCTCTTCCAGCGCTTTGGAATTGACAGCGGTATCAAGCGGGTCAAACTCGCGACAACCTTATACCGGAGGCAGTTATGTTTGGAGGAGAACGCTACGGAAAGCGAGTTCCGAACGAACGGGAGCGGCGAGTCATCGAACTTGTCGCCCAAGGGCTCAAGAACAGTGAAGTCGCAGAAGCCATCGGTACCACTGAGCATGTCGTAAAGAATTACCTTCGCGTCATCTATGACAAACTTGGACTGTGGAATCGGGTCGAGCTTGCGCTCTGGTACGAGGCGCGTCGCCACGAGAGTCTAGTTCAGGCTTAACCTTCCGTGAATTTCGCGTCGCGATTCGACAGAAAGAAATACGGCTTACGTCTTCGCCTAGGACGTAAGAGTGTTTGCTTTGTGGGGATGCTTGAATCCCACGGTCGGACGAGTAATCACTCGCAGTTCTTGCGAGCCGCAGGTTCAAACTGATCCAGCTGCGCGTCGCGCTGCGTCGTAAACTTCCCTCCCGGAGTTTTTCCGTAGAGGTCGGAGTCGGAGCAATAGTAAAGAGCGGTGTGCAGGTCGACCCATACCGAGGCGTTGGGATTGCCGAGATAAACTGGCGTTGGCGGCGTTTCCGCCAATCCCAGGTTGATCAGTAGCTTTTCAAAAAGAGTAAGATTCGGCTGAGCAGAATTCTTCGATTGCGTGCGATTGGCTCTCGGCCGGACGCATGCCCCATCCTGATAGAACGATCAGGAGCAGAACGACCGCACCCGCGACGTAGAGATCGGCGCGGTGTTTCGCGAGCCAGATTCCGCCCGGCGATTTCGGATTGAGAGACTCCAGCCATTTATTCGCCTTGGTCGCCGAAGCCCACGGAGATGGCGTTTTGCCTGCCTCCGGAACCGCTGGGGCAAGCGCATCCTCCGCGACTTCACCGTCGATGACTAACGCGGAATCGTCGTCCCGGATGCTACCTCCGCTTCGTCCGGTTCTTCCGAGAAGTTGCTCCATTACTTTCTGGAGTTCGGGAGAAAGCTCGGAAGAAGTTTCGTGAGACGGCCGATCTTCAGCAAGCGTCGGCAAGCTGAGTTCGTGGTCTTCGGTAGCTGGTTCCGTTTCTTCGTGCTGCTTATTTTCCGCCGCCTGCTGCAGATGCCACATCGAAGCCCATTTGCTCTGCAAGTCACCCGAAGGCGAAGTTCCTGCCGGTCGCGCGGTCCCGCACCTGCCGCAGAATAGCTCTTGATCCCCAAACTGATATCCGCACTGCGGGCAAACTGTCTCTCGGCCTGATTTCGCACTGGACTCGCTGATCGGAATTTGAATCTCTGGTTCTTCGATCTCTCCTGCCAGATTGACGATGTCCTCGGGCGGCTCGATAACTTCGTGTGCGGGCTCCGCGTTCTTCGCCGGTCCCACCGCAAGGCGCTCAAGCTGCGGTTTGATTCGCTCGAGAGCTTCCAACATGGCGGCGCGTTCCGCCGCGAGCGTTTGCCTCCACTCCCGGTCCGCAGCTCGGGCGATTGCTTCGGTCATCAACCCCGCCATGAGCTGGCAACTTCGCATCTCGGACTCTTGGATGGAATCAGCATCGGCAAAGCGAACCTCGAGCAGACCAGTTAAACTGCCTTCGTGATAAAGCGGCAAGGCGATGGATTGTTTGTCCGGGTGCTCACGGCTGAATTCGGTGGAGAGCCGTCCATCCGCGGAGAGGCTCGAATCCATCGGCAGGCTCGTTCCCGTTAGATTGCGCGGCATCTCCTGTGGCCGCGCAATACTCGAGCCGATCCTCTCGCACCACCGCGACTGCGACTCCGCTGGCGTGAGTGATTTTCTGCAGCCGCTCCACGATGACATTCGCCGCAACTTGCAAATCGCTGGCTTGCGAGCGAAGGAACTCCTGTGTCTCGACGATTTCAGCGAGCGCTTCCGCGGGATTGGGCCGCGGGCGGTTCGCGACCTCAAATGCTTTTTGCTCCTGCAGCACATGGGCGGCTTCCAGGAGTTGCTGGAATGTTTCTTCGTCCAGCGCCGGCTTTTCCCGTTCGCTTATGATCGTTTGCTCCAAGTGGCTGATGGGCTCCGGGCTCGTGCGATTCTGCCATGGGCCAATGCAATTCCGCGTCCACAACGCTGCGTTCAGTCTCGACCCCCTCGATTCTAGCAGCCGTGAATGGCCTCGACCAGACCCTAGTGGATGCACTCAAGTGCTTGCCCTTCTTGGGATTATGAGCTCGAAGCAGACGACATCGTTGGATGCAGAAGGTGGAGTGCGGGTAAAGCGGATCGCGACAGATCTTTGAACACGGCAAGGCAAGAGGCGATGTGCAAGATATTGCACTTTGCTGATTACTTGTCCTCGATGGCAGGTCATTGATGGCAGGTCATTCTGTCCTGCGAAGGTTAGGTTTGCGCGGGTATTAACTCTTCTCTTCTCTCTGTTGGCTCGCTACTCAGGTAGTAGTGAACCGCAGGTGTAATCACTAGTGAGAGCACCATTGAGATCAAGATTCCACCGATCACGGCGATGGCCAGAGGCTGAAGCATCTGAGATCCCGCACCCAACGCGAAGGCCAGAGGCAGCATGCCTGCAACCGTCGCCATGGCAGTCATCACGATGGGGCGCAAGCGCCGTCGGCTGGCTTGCAGCATGGCGTCTTCTGCTGAGAAGCCGAGCTTGCGGAATTTCTGATCTGCATCCAGCAGCAGAATCCCGTTCTTCGCCACAATGCCAATCACCATGATCATTCCCATGAAAGAGGAGACATTAAAAGTAGTGCCGGTAATCAGTAGAGCGATGAATACACCGGAGGTCGATAACAGAGCGGAAGCAAGGATCGCAAGTGGCGCTGCGAAGGTGCGGAACTCGAATAGCAGCACAATGAAGACTAACAGGACTGCGAGTGTCAGTACCAATACTAGATCGCGAAATGATTTCTGCTGCTCCTGGTAGGTCCCGCCGTAGGTGACGCGGATGTTCGCCGGAAGGTGGAGTTCATCGACAGTCTTCATCACAGCATTCATGCCTCTGCCAAGGTCGGTCCCTTCCAGCCGAGCCGTAACCGAAACGTCACGCTGCAGATTCTCACGACGAATCTCGGTTTGCCCCGGGAGTTCGGTGATTGTGGCCAGTCCTCCTAGCGTGGCGGTTCTGCCACTGCTGCTGTTCAATAGCGTATCTTTAATTGCCTCGAGCGACGCGCGGTTGCTGGCGGGGAAGCGCACGCGCACGGTGTAGGCGCGGTCGTTGCTGACCACCGGAGTTGCGGCAGGTTCGCCTTCCACGATGGCGGAGGCATCGGTCGCGATTTCTTCGGGAGTGAATCCAGCGCGAGCGGCGACACCGGAATCAATCTGAAAAGTTGCAGCGGGACCGCTGATTGTGTTTTCGATGCCGTCCAGAACGTCGACCACGCCCGGAATCTTCTGAATCGCCTCGGCCACCTTAGGCGCCCACTGCTCGAGCGCGGCCCCATCGGGCGAGAACAACTTAATCTGGATCGGCTCGGGCTCGCTGGTCAAATCGCCAATCATGTCCTGCAATACCTGCACGAACTCAGCCCGGACGGCGGGTTCCTGCGCATTCACCTGTGAACGGATGTCTTCGGTTATTTCGTCCACACTTCGCTTACGATCTTTTTTGAGCTTAACCAGAATGTCTCCACGATTCGCCTCTGTAACCGCGGCCAGGCCCAACTCCATTCCGGTGCGCCGCGATGAACTTTCGACCTCGGGAATAGAACTCACGATGGCCTCAATCCGGCTGATCATGCGGTTCGTCTCGGCCAACGACGATCCCGCGGGCGTCCAGTAATCGAGCGTAAATCCGCCCTCGTCCATTGCCGGCAGCAAATCCGATCCTGAAAATCGGTAGCAGACATAAGAGGCAATTACGAGGACGACAGCTCCGCCGGCCAGCCAGACGGGCTTTGCCAGCGCGCACCGCAGCCAGTGCTCGTGAAAAGTCACGACCTTGCGAAAGGAGCCGCCGATCGAGCCATCCTCGGCTGCGAGCAATCGAGTGATAGATTCCTCTTCCGGTTCCGTCCCCGCCCCGACTGCCGGTGAGGCTTTGTGCTTGATGAAATACTGGCTCAGGTTAGGCGTCCACGTAAGCGCTAGCACAAGCGATGTGAACAGCGCGATCGCCATGGTCACGGCCAGCGCACGGAAGAATGTTCCGGTGACTCCAGTGATCGAAATCAATGGCAGAAACACGACCACCGGCGTTACGGTGGAACCGATCAGGGGAATGGTGATTTCCTGAAGCGCGCTGTGAATGGCTTGCAGGCGATCCTGCCCGGCATCGCGATGGAGCACGATGTTCTCCACGACAACGATCGCGTCGTCAATTACCAGGCCCACGGCCGCGGCCAGCCCGCCCAAAGTCATCAGGTTAAAGCTTTGGTGCAAAAGCTTGAGTGCGGCGAACGTTACCAGAATCGTGACTGGAATTACCAGGCCCGCCACGATCGATGTGCCCCAGTCCCGCAGGAACACCACCAGGATGATCGAAGCCAGAATTAGTCCCAACAGAATGGCGTCACGTACGCTTTTGATGGAGTCTTCGACGATGATGGACTGATCGTAGAAGGGCTGAATCTTAATTCCCGGGGGCAGCGATTTCTGGATGCGGTCCACTTCCGCGTGAACTTCCTTGGCGACTTCCACTGTGTTGCTGTCCGGCTGCCGGTTAATGTTGAGCAATACCGAAGGCTTCCCGTTAGCGGTCACAATCGTATAAACAGGTTTCACGGCGCGAGTGACAGTCGCGATATCTCCGATACGAACGGGAATTCCCGCCGGAGTGGACTTCACTACCGTATTTGCAATCTGCTCCGGCGTGCGCACCTGCCCACTGATCAAGCCCAAAACCAACTGGTGATTGCGTTCGAACAATCCGGGGGAGTCGATCAAATTAGTGCGCCGCATCGTATCCAGGATGTCGGTCACCGTTACGCTAGCGGTGAGCAATTTCGCAGGATCGGGCGTGATATGAAACTCCGGCTCCTGGCCGCCTTGTATCAGCACAGTCGACACGCCATCGAGCCGGTTCAGCCGCGGCTTGATCTCGTAAGTCGCCATCTCCCAAAGTTGCGTCTGCGGAACCGTATCCGAGGTGAGGCTGTAACCGATGATCGGGAAGCTGGCGAACGTCATTCGGTTTGCCACCACGCTCGCTGTCGGAGGCAGCTCCGGCTGCACCCGCGAGAGCGCCGCATTCACGTATTGCAGCGTCTGGAACATATCCACGTTCCAGGTAAAGAACAGGTCGATCTCGGCCGATCCGCGGCTGGTAATTGAACGTACATCCTGCAATCCGGGAACGCTGTTGACCGCTTCTTCCAAGGGCCGCGTGATCGTCACCATCATCTGGTCGATGGGCATGACGCCGTTGTCGACAGCAATCAAGATGCGGGGGAAATTGGTTTCTGGAAAAACTGACACCGGAATGGTGAATGCGAGATAAGCACCCAATAGCGCTACCGTGAGGATCAGGAAGATTACCGGCTTGGAATAGTGCGCAAACCAGTACGAGGATTCCGGCTGGCTCACTTTTCCGCTCCGCCACTGCCCTTGTCGCTCGGATCCTTTTGCTGTTCCTCCGCTTTGATCGGAGTATTGTCGGGCAATCCGTAAGCGCCCGACGCGACCACGCGATCGCCGGCTTGCACACCGTCAACGATCTGGACTTGATTGCCTTGTCGCACGCCAACCTTGACCGGCTTCTGATGAGCGCGATTGTCCGAGCCAGCGACCATCACCGTAGTGATTCCATCCTGAGCGGTGAGCAGGCTGGCCGCGGGAATAACCAGCGCATCGGGAATGGTTCGCGCCAGCATCGAGAGCTGAACGCTCGTGCCCGGCTTGAGTCGTTGTTCGGGATTCTTCGCTTGAACCCAGACTTCCACCGTTGTGCTGTTGGGATCGAGCGCCGGGCTGATGACTGTGATTTTGCCTTCGGTCGGCTGGTCGTCGCCGGGTGCAGTAATGGCCGCCTTGTCTCCGAGCTTGAGCAAAGCGGCATCCGGTTGCGGAATGTGAGCGCGAGCGATGACCTGCGAAACATCCATCACGGTCAGCAGGGGAGTTCCGGCAGCGGCCATTTCTCCCGGATACAACGGGCGGTCCGCGATTACGCCACTGATCGGGCTGCGAATCTCCGAATAACTAAGTTGCGCTGTGGCTCCGAGATACTTTCCTTTCGCCGATTCGAGCTGTCCCGCTGCCGATTTAAGGGTCTGCTGTTTTCCAATTGCCTGCATCGCCTCCAGATGCTTTTGTGCCATCTCGTACTGGTTGCGCGCCTGGGTGAGATCCACGCCGGCCAGATCGAGTCCTTTACGGGGAAGAGCTCCTTGCTGAAACAGTTCCTGACGGCTGTCATAGACTTTCTGCTGCGCGTCCAGCATTTGCCGGGCGGCTTGCGTTTCCAGTTGCGCCTTCTGCATCTCTGCCGGCAGATCGGCCCCCGTGCTGATTTCGTAAGTGGCTTGCGCCTGGTCGTACGTGCCCTTCGTATCCACGGCGGCGGCTGCGAGGTCCTGGTGCTCAAGCACGGCAAGCAATTCTCCTTCACGCACCCGACTGCCGCGCGTAACCAGGAACGTTTTTATTGGCGCGCTGATCTTGGGAACGATCGCCGATTGCGCCAGCGGAAACAAAACCGCTTCCGCAACCACCGTGTGCTCGATCGTCGTTTTCTCAACCGCAGCAGTCTGCACCGGAACGACCGGCTCTTTCTCGGCAGGTTCCTTGGCGCACCCAGAAAGAAAAGGCAGGCCAAGTACCAGCGCCAAACAGATCGACCGCGGCCAGCATGAAGCCAGCCGCGTAGCGGCGCTAGAGTGCAGCCCACGGCGCAAGCCGTGGGATAGCGGGCTAAGACGATCGAGCCCCAGCGGGGCGAAAGGATCGGCGCCAATCTGCACGCGGAGGACCGCGCTACGGAACGTGCTTCTGTTTCGCCCCGGGTTGAGGTTGCACGCACTCATGTTTAAAAACTTCCCGTCAGTGTCTGCAAGTTCGCCAGAGAGACACGAAAGCGCACCTGCCCGTCGTTAAAAGCGTTACGTGCCTGAGTCAGCGTGTTCTGTGCGTCCACGACTTCCAGCACTGTGGATTCGCCCGCCTGATAGCGCATCGTGGTCAAGCGCAAGCTTTCCGCCGCGAGTTCAGCCGACCGATTCAGCGATTCCAGTTCCGCACGCGCAGTTTGTGCCTCGTTGTACAACGTCTGCAATTTAGCCAGCAATTGTCGTTGCGTAAAACTCAACTCAACGCGAGCCTGCTGCCGGCGCAAGTCCGCTTGTTTAACCTTGCTGCGATTCGCACCCCAATTCCAGATGGGCAACTGCAGCGTCGCCGTCGCAGCGTAACCCAGATTGCGCACCGGCAGTCCCGTGGACGGATCGATTCCATTGACTGCGAAGTGATTTGCATCGATGCCGTAGAAATAATCGATGCCGAGCGAGGGAAGAAAACGATTCCAGGCGACCTTTACTTCCTGTTCGGCCTGTTGCACGGCAGCCAACGCAGCGCGCAGTTCCGGATTCTTACTTGCTGCCGCCGCCTGAGCTTCTGGAAACGACGGCACCGGCTCCGGCATCTGCAGATCGTCTACGACGGAAAAGCTTTCGTTGAAGTCAGGAAACACCAGAACCGCAAGCTCCAGCCGACTGCGATTCATCTCCAGTTCTGCTTCCTGCAAGTCCCGCTGCTGCTGATTGCTCTGAATCTGTGCCTTGATGACGTCCGAGTGCGCAACCTCGCCGCCGTGTTCCAGCTTCTGACTAATGTCGAAGAACCGCTCTGCCTCGGTCGCAGCCTGTTGCTCTGTGGAGTATTTCCGTTGCGCCACGACGAGTCCGTAGTAGGCCTGCACCACTGTCACAACCAGCCCGCGAGCCGTAATCTCCGGACGCGCCCGGGCCACGGCCTCCGCCGCCGCCGAGCGTCGGTAGTCCGCGATATTTGCCAGCGAAAACTCCTGGTGCACATTTCCCTGGCTGATATATTCATGCACTCCGTTGTTCGCGATAAACCTGGCTCCTGCAGTGCCGTTGCCCTCGGTATAGATAAATGCACCGTTGTAATTGACACTGGGCAGCAGAGCGGCTCGGCTTTGCACCCGGTCTTCTTTGGCCAGCCCGAATTCCGTCACCGCCGTGCGATATTCAGGATTGTTCTTCTTCGACCGCTGCAGCGCATCCTGAAGGGTGAGCGTGAGCGGCGCATTACTCGGGGCACTGCTTGTGTTCTGTTGGTTTCCGCTTCCCGTCAGCACCTGGCTCGGCGCGGTCTGGGCGGACACAGCAAGCGTTAAACTCAGCGCAAGAATCAGCAGTGCGACGCTGGTTTCCATCACGCCATTCCGAACTCGTGAATTCAAAGTCGCCATCTCGTGACACCCGTTTTTAGTGGTTGACGGCGCGCGCAGGATGCGGCTTCAAATTCTCAGGTGGCCGTACCCGCGCGCGAAGCACAGGGGGAGGGCCGTCAACCACGAGTAGATATTCCTAAATGGGAGATTAAGCGAAGCTGAAGCAAGGACTACTAGTTCTCGCTCTGTCCCGCCGGCAACTCGACGGTCATGCGCGTGCCTTTGCCAGGAGTGCTGGCGGCAGTGATCGTTCCTCCGTAGGCTTCGACCAGAGCTTTCGCGATCGCGAGTCCAAGCCCAAAGCCTCCCGTGACGCGCGTACGAGAGGGATCTCCGCGATAGAAGCGCTCGAAGACATGGGGCAGATCGGCAGTCGCGATGCCTGCACCGCGATCCTCGAAAACAATCTGCGCCGGTTTGCTCTTGTCGCCGGAGATCGTCACATCAATTAACCCGCCTTCGGGACCGTAGCGGACCGCATTTTCCAGCAGGTTGATCCAGACCAGTTGCAAATCTTCGGGATCGGCGCGAAACGGCACCGGACCATTCTTCGACAGACGAACTTTCGCATTGCGGCTCTCCGCCAAATAACGAACCCGCTCGATGGCTTCTTCACACGTCGCGGTCACATCGATGACTTGCAGATCGCGACGCAACGCGCCGTGTGCCCATTGTTCCGCTCGGGCCAGCCGCAGCATCCATTGCAGCAGTTGCTCCAGCCGTTCCAGATCCTCCAGCGAGTGTTCGATCCCGGCACGATACTCCTCCGAGGCCCTTGGCCGCTGCAACAGGGATTGCAAAGTGGACTTCAACACGGCGACCGGCGTCTTCAATTCGTGCGCCGCATTGCCCAGAAAGTCTCTTTGCTGGTCAAACGAATGCTGGAGTCGCGCCAGCATGGTGGTCATCGACTGCGTCAGCGGACGCAGTTCTTTAATCTGGCGAGCGTCCTCTGGCAGATGCAACTCCCAATTGTGAGCTGATACCAATCCTGCTTGCCCCGCCAATTCCTGCAGAGGCAAAAGTCCGCGCCGGATGCCCCAAAGCGCGAGCAGAACCGTTGCCGCCAGCAATAACAGACTCGATAGCGCAATGGAAATCCCGGCTTGCTTGACCTGATCGTCCAACTGGTTCAGGGGCGCTGCATACACAATCGTCAGCGACTGAGGCTGGAACGATTTGCCTTCTTCGCGATCGAGAACAGGAACCCGGGAAACGCGCAAGCCGCGGTAATGAACATGCGCGAACTTAAACCTCCAATGATTCGGGCCCGAAGGAGGCATCTCAAGACCGGCAGGCCAGTTCGCGGAGCGAGTGAGCAGCCCCGATCGCTCGGCCCAAACGGCAAACAGATCCGGATGGGCAGGGTCGAGGGATGGTGGTATCAGGCTGTCGTCAAAGTAGACATTGCCGCTCGCGTCCTCCGAGTAACGCACCAGGGCGGCCACGCTCATGGCTCGAGCTTGCATTCCCGCGTCGAGTGTTGAAAGCAGCCGCTGGCGAGTATAGAAAATACCACTGAACAACAGGCCCGCTGCCAGCAACGCCTGCGAAAGCACGACGATAGTAATTAGCCGGGCTTTGATCGAGCCGTGCAGGATCGAACCCAGACGCTGTACCACCGAATTGTTTCTGGGGTTCATCCTTGCGAGGTTCCGTCCTGCAAAACATAACCTTGGCCCCGAAGAGTATGAATCAACTGCCGCGAGGAGCCATCGTCGAGTTTGCGCCTTAATCCGGAGATATACACTTCAATGACGTTGCTGAACTTCTCCCAGTTGTAGTCGTAGAGATGCTCCAATAATTCCGTCTTTGAGATCACGGCACGGGGACGATGCGCCAGGTATTCCAAAACGCGATATTCCATTGCGGTCAAAGTGATCAATCGTCCTCCGCGTCGTACACAGCGGTTAACCGTGTTCAACTCCAGATCACCGACCGTTAGAACTGGCGAAGGTTGTCCTTTTCCGCGACGGATCAACGCTTTGGTTCGGGCCAGCAGTTCGCCCAGATCAAAAGGTTTGGTGAGGTAATCGTCGGCTCCGGCGTTCAGCAGCGCGACCACGGATTCTTTGTCGTCGCGAGCCGTCACCACCAGAACCGGTGTGCGCTGACCTGCCTTCCGGATACGCCCGAGCACTTGCATGCCATCCATTTGCGGCAGCATCAGGTCGAGCAGCACGACATCGTATTCGCTGGACTCGGCCAGAAACAATCCTTCCTGACCGTCGTGCGCGATATCGACCGCGTACCCCGCGCTTTCGCGCAGGCTGCGGGCAATGTTTTCCGCCAGCCGCGGTTCATCTTCGATAACGAGAACGCGCAACTTTAACCTCTCATGTGCCTATCAAACACTTAGTCTTTTCAACCTTAACGCGTCCTGAACTCGCTTGGAAGTGCCGAGGGTTGACCGCGCCACGCATTCCGCATCGCTTGTGTCTGTGATTCTCAACAGGGCCTCGGAGCGCTCTAATCGGCCGGAGGTAGAGTTTGTTCGTTGGGTAGCACACACGACCCGAATCGGCGCGGCTTCTCCCATATTGGGTTTACCTAATCATTAGAATTCGCTTCCATGTTGCAGCAAATGCGGCATGCAAAGGTCTTTATCCCGAAGTGCAGGCAGGCGAAAGTTTGGCGAATGAGTTGCTTATCAACATTGAGTTGGAGTCATTCAGAAGCAAGCAGCGAAAGGTATGGCCAGTAGGGCGAAAGGAAAATTTCATGTTGGATCTCAGCGACATCAAGATTACGCAACGCGATGAACAGGTTCTGAAGTTGCTGGTTGAAGGATGCAGCAACAAGGAAATCGCGGAGCAACTGAACATCAGCCCCCGGACAGTGAAGCAGCATTTGCGCACGCTGTTTCTGCGAGCCGGAATTACGGATGGCCGCAAGCGCGTGAAACTCGCGACTGCCGTTTTCCAAAGAGAGCAGAGGGAGTCTCATGCAACCATGTGATCGTCTAACCGCCAAGGAAATTCAAGTCGCGATGCTGGTCTGGGAAGGCCAGACCAATCGTGAAATCGCGAATGTAATCGGCACTACAGAGCAAGTCATAAAGAATTACTTGCGCAATACCTTCGATAAACTCGGTGTGTGGAGCCGCCTTGAACTGGCGCTCTATGTGGCCGCACACGGCGGCGTGCAGTGGCGCGAACCCGCACCCTCGACACCTGCTCCTTTCCTGTCGCCTTCCGAGACGCTATTGCGACAGACCGCTCAACAGACATGTGCACCTAGCGAACAAAATGACCAGAGGTCATCCAGGTCTCGTAATAAGTCAAGAGGACTGCCACGACTGGTTTCGGTCTAGTTTTCCACAAGCCGAAATTCGCCCTCCGAGGCTACGCTCCGATTGGGAGGCCGAGTCCGGTTTGCTGTTAGTGCGCGCCTACGCACTCGTGTTGCCTAACTGGCGATCAACGACTGCACCGACAATGGTGCACTACCCTGTGGAGGGAATGCATGTCTTTGAAAACAAATAGCCTGCAATGAGATGAAATTAGTTGACGATGGTCATCCTTCGGAGTACACACCTCCAGCGATTTTGCACGGCTTTCGTTCGTAGTAAGAAGACTGGGACGCTCGCGATCAAGAACTGAATCGGTTTAATTGCAACAGGGTCGCCCACGAAGCGAGCGTCGGAACGAGAGCTCGAAAGAAGCGGAAACGATTTCGTCAGTTTATTTTTTTGGAGTGGAGCGAGGTTTTGTTCGTCGCTCAGCTTGCGATCAGTGACGCTGTGGCCGTTCGCCATTGCGAGCGTCGGGGTAGTGCTGTGAATCGCCGTGGTAAAAAGTGTAGTGCAGCGAAGAATTGCAACCGAATAGGTGGAAAGTTAGATCAGAAATCAGTTAAGCGATATTCAGTAGCCAATTGTCTCTCCCTCTATGGCTAATGTCAGACGTAACTCGGTCAAAGCCACCATCCTGGTTGTGGACGATTCCCCTGAGATCCAACGCTATCTGCGGGCCTTGTTAGAGCTTGACTCTTACCGAGTCGAAACCGCCAGCAACGGCTACGAAGCTCTGCAGAGCTTGGCCGATGTGTGTCCCGATATGGTGTTGCTTGACCTGCAGATGCCGGGGATTGACGGCTTGGAAACTTTGCGCCGGCTGAAAGAGTTCCGATCGAAAGCAAAAGTCATCATGTGTTCGGGCGTTGACGATCCCGTCAAGATTCGCGAGGCCGCCGCGCTGGGCGCACACGGCTATCTTCTGAAGCCCATCCAGCATTTGTATCTTTCGGCTGCAGTTGAACGCTGCCTCACGGAAAATGTGGCGAAACGCCCGAGTGAGCTTATAGGCGCCCAACTGTTCGTGTTGCCATCGCCTAGCCCGATGTGAGCAACAACCGCTGTTCGACGACTTCAAAGCCTGATTCGAATCAAGCCTTCGACGTATTGCCTGAGTTGGTTCCTGTCTTGCTCGGTCAGTTCGATAAACTTCACTCCGATCCCAAAACCGGGCGTACTGGTTACGACTTCGGCGTTCGCCCACAACTTGAAATCTTTAACCCAAAGAGCCATCCTGATTTGCGTTCCTTTGGGTAGAGGATTGGGCATTTCCAGGAAACATCCTCCCAGGCTGAGATCTGCCGTTCTGCTCCGCATGGGAGCCGTCGTGCCGGCGGGGTAAACTTCCGCCGAGTTTGTGCACTTCACCCGAACTTGAGTCCGGCGATCCCGGGCATCGCGGATTGATCCATCGAAAGCAGGCGGCGGTAAAGGGAAATCCCAAAGGCTTTTCTCTGGCGACAGATTGAGTAATCCCAGCCGCCCCGCTTTGGCGCTGCCTCGCTCCCCTACCCACTTGACCCGAAAATGAGTCTTCGTCGTTCCGTAAGTGACGCCGACAATCTCATCCACTTTTGGCCGGGCTTGAACGCCATCCAACTCCAACCCATGTTGGCTGATGTTGACCGTGAAGACCTTCTCGGAAAAAATCTCTCCCCCACTGTCGGTCCCGAAGATTCGGACGGGAACTCTGATTTCCTTGCGGGGCTCGCGACGTTTACCCATGACCTGACCAGAATCCTCCAAAATAGCTTGGGCCGCAGGTGATGTGATTCTACTTCAATATCTGCGCTCGCCCAATGAACGGATGGACCGTCCCGGAGGCAGCCCTGTAACCCGCACAAGGGAAAACGCTGCAAAAGCTTGCATAAACGCTTTCTGCTTCCTGGGGATTGACAGTGCAAACCGCATTTTTACAGCCATTTGACGATAAGCCCGCGGCATTCCGATTGCACTGGCACCGGGGTTGCACCCAGGTTTGAGTGCGTCCCCCGGCCAACCCCTGCGATTCGAGGTTCAAGGTAGAAATGACCACTAAAGAAAGCTTCTGGATGGCCTGTGACTCCATCGAACAGTTGCGAGCTGAATACGGACCCTTCCAAACCCGCGCCGAGGCCGAAGCAGAAGCGCACAAACTGGGATTCGGCTTTCTCTTGCGCTACGAGCACGTCATCGACGCCAACGAAAACATCCAGGAAGTACGCTGCATCTTCATCGAGTTGCCCATGGCTCGCCAGGCGCCAACCGGTCCCGTAATCCGCAAGCTTCACACTCGCTGCGCCACCTGCGGCGAATCCGCCGTTCATGACGAACACTGGCAGGCCGAAGTGTGGGCCGATATTCATGAATTCGAGCACATCCGCCATCGTGTCCGCCTCTTCGAGCAAAGCCGTCGCGAAGGCCTCAAGGAAATTGGCGATTGGCGCGATCAGTGCGCGTGATCTCACCGCTCTCTCCAAAACCCTATGATTTTCTGCTAGTCTGTTCCCGGTAAGCTGGCCTACACCGGGTGTGGCTGAGAAAACTATGGTCTTGCTGACTTCGCTCTTTCTGGCGCTGATTCCCCTCCTCGGTATCGCTTATATCGTTTTCTTCGGCTCCCCCACGACGGTCGACGGGCTGTTCATGTCCCTGATCCTTCTCTCTATCTCGGGCATTCTTGGCTTGAATGTCTTGATTGAGTTGCGCAAAGGGAAGTCCGCGTTTGCCCCTAGCCGCAGAGCGCCCGCCGCCAGAACGGCTGGGCCTGTAGTGGAGGGTGCCCGGCTGAAAGCCCGCGGGAAGGTAAAGGAAGTTGTGTTCTTCGAGTCCAACGTGGGGCAGCCCAACAAATCCATCGTTACCCTTTTTGACGGCGGCGGTTCTTCGCAAACCCTCGCCCTTGAAGGGGACGTGCGCAACGCCCTCCCCGTAGGTCAGACGCTCGAAATCACGCTGCGCAAAGAAGCGGGCAAGAACGTCCTGGTTGACGTAAACCATGCCTGACGCGTACTGTGAGCCGAGAACCAGCAACTGACAACTGGTTTTTCCTTGTGTTCTTCCTCGACGAACAAGAAGCTAAGGGCAGGCATGAATTCCGAATTTTCGTCCTTCTCGCGGGTCCGGCCGTCGGCTCCCTGGGCCTCGACCGCAATCCGCAACTGACCATTCTGCTGATTACGAACGTAACTCGCAACCCTACTTCCGCCTCGCTCGAGCCTGCGAATCCAGTAGAGAATTACTGAGCAGCGGTATTTCGCCGGGCGAGTGTGTCCGAAGCGGAGGGGAAAATGGAGCGGACGAGAGAGGAACAGGATGCGCCTGCCGCCTACCATGTTGGCGCGCGCGGAACAAATTCAGCGGGAGATTCAGCAGCTCTCGGGACGCGACTTGCAGTTGTGGTCGATCGTAATTCTCGTCATTGTCGTGCTCACCGCGGGCATGCTGGCGCTGGTTTTGCCCAACGTGATCTGGGCGCAGCGCGTTATCCGCATCGAACATGTTTATCTCCCGCAGCTCTTTTTCGGTTTGATCTCGCTGATTCTGCTTTTCAATATTTACCTGGTCGGGCAAAAAATCACCTTGAATAACACCCGCCGCGCCCTGATCAGCGAACTGGTCCTTAACGAGAGGTTGGAAAGCCTGTCACTGATCGATCCCCTAACCCAACTGTTGAACCGCGGGCGATGAACGAACTGATTCCCCGGGAGGTGGCGCGCGCCAATCGGCTGTCCAGTCATCTGACTTTCTTGACCATCGACCTCGATGGTTTCCGCGCCATCAATTCCAAGTTCGGAAACATCGAAGGCAATTTCCTGCTGAGAGAGTTCGCCAAATTGCTCACTATGATTTTTCGAGGCGGCGACATCGTCTTTCGCCAGGGCGGCGACGAATTCCTTATCGTGATGCCCGATACCAGCGAGGAAGACGCGGATTTTCCCATCCGCCGCCTGCACCGTGCGCTGGAGCAGTGGAACCTCAGCAGCGGCAAAAGCTATCAACTCTCGTTCAGCTGGGGCATCGCGGGTTATGTGACTGGCAGCGAAGTTGAAGATGTCCTGCGTAGCCGTCGACCGCCAGCTCTACCAGAAGAAACACAACCTTGTTCCCGTGTTCTAAGCGCATTTTGATCACGTCACGACCGGGCGAGGACCTGACAGAATCATTCACTGCTTACTTTTCGCATCGACGGAGTAAAATGATCCCGACCAACATTACCGTCCGGGCTCGCGGAAGTAGATGGAGCGAGTGCCCCACGGTTGTTGCTCGTGGCCTGAGAAGCTTTCGATAACCTCCCTCTGCAGCTCCGCTATTGCCCGGTCAACATCCGCAACATCTAAATTCCAGGACCACGCTCTTGTTTTTCGCCGCTTCGGCCGACCCTGGAATGTACTTTTCCATGAGCCTCCGCCGAGAAGATCGCCAGCACTCCTCCGCCGGTGAGAAACTCAGCGTAGTCTTCTCCCGACCTTTTGGCCTTCAGTGCGAGGACGAGCTCGTAAAACTCCCAGTCGTTTCACATCATTGGTGATGAGACAAGTGTTCACCAGTCTCGGGGTCTAATAGAGTCTGACGGATTCTTGCTCATCATTCGAAGGTGCGCAGACCATCCAGTAGCAATGACTGCCGGAGCAATGACTGCCGGAGCAACGAATGCCAGAGCAATTGCCAGCAACCGCCTGCGAGGTACTCTCATTGCATTCCCTCCCGCTAGGTTGGACGAACGTGAGCAGGCCGGCGTCACTCTTCGAGTGAGAAAAGGGAAAGGCAGCCGGCGCTTTGGCGTCGTCGTCCATCGGGCTCGACGCAAGGACTTCGCGTAGCCGCCATAACATCCAGCCCTAAGGCTGCCATCCTGCCATCCACACCGAGAAACAAAGCTTAACCGCCCAACCCGGAGCCTCTCCCACTCTTCGCAGCAGAAATGGCAGAAAATTCCAGGTGGTGATATGAACGTAGTCCCACGGATCCTGAGTCATGACGTAATTGTTGAGTCCCCATGGGCCCATCTTGCCGAAAGCAAACGCAACAATATTCTTGAGGCGTAGTGCGATCACCAAGGTCGGATGCCCCAGCGTCTCCATTTGGTAAATCTCCAGCGGCAACCAGAACGCAAGTGACGCCAATTGGATGGCGGCGCTGATCGCGATCGTAGTCAGTCCGATCGTCCAGACGAACTTTCCCAGATCCGCGCGATGACGCAGCAGCAACGGCACTGAAATAAATGCCACCAGCTCCGCCGCCGTTGAAACGTAGCGGTCGCCCCAGGCGAAATCGCCACTCCATACCGTGTACTTTGCGTAAAAGCTGATGTATGCCAAAAGCAGCAGAAAGCCGGCGACGACAGTATGCCCTGATTTCCGGGCGGAGGCGCTTCCAGCGCGAACGCCGCAACGACAATCGTGAGGATCAGCAGAGGATCAAAAAGAAAGATAGATTTTTCCGGCGCAAAAAGCGCACCCAGAAAGCCCACATGGAAAGGATTCTCAAATGGATAACTCGCCGGCTAGCGAGGGATCGAGAAGCCGGCGTTCGACAGCTAAAATAGTGTACGTAGGTATTAAAGAACGATCCGAAGCGATAGTACTGGTAGATGCGGTCGATGAGCACAAAGAACGCATAAGTCGGCAGGGCAATCTTCAAATACGCAGCGAACCGTTCCCACAATGCCCGCCCGCGTACGAGCTCGAACCACAGCACGAGAAACAGAAACGCCGCTCCGGCCAGAAGGTCGAGGCCGGTGGTCAGCCGAGTCAGCAGGTTGAGTCCAAAGGCGGCCGAGCCGACGACCAATGCGCGGCGGCTGCCGGTTCGTAGCCACTCGTACTGAAATGTAAATCCAGCCAGAGTCAGCAGCATGATGTAATTGTTCTCCATCATGTTCTGGGTGTAATGGAGATGAGTGGTACAGAACAGCAGCGCCAGCACGCCACCGACGGCTTGGCGAACGCTGAAGTTCAACCAGCGCAGAAAGCGAAAGCAGACCAGTGCGGTTAAAACGTTGAGCAGGATGTTGGTGCTGTAGCTGACCACAATGTTGCGCACGCTCGGGTCGTTGCCGTTGTAGTGCTTGAAAACCGGCAGACGCTCGATGTAGGTTCCCACGATATCTGCCGGCAGCATGAGCAGTGGCTGGCCCACGCCGTACCAATCGAAGAGTCTGCCCGCCGCGGCCATGCACACCGAACTCGGGATACTCCTGCGGAAAAACCGGCGGCTCCGAAGTCCAGAAGGAATGAGCGGTCTGAAGGCGATGCATGGTATCGGCCGAGCCAAGCTCGCCGGACTGCACGACGAACGCGCCGAGGCCTGCAATTAACGCCAGCAGAACCAAAGGATCCCGCAGCCAGGCCCGACGACGGACTGTCATGGCTAGCTCTTTCGCGATCTCACAATCGCTTCTCTCGCTTCCTTGTCCGCAGTTCTCCGACGTTCGGTCTCGCGTTTATCCCACAGTTGCTTACCCTTTGCCAGCGCGATCTCAACCTTTACTTTACCGTTCTTGAAATACATTCTGGTGGGGATCAGGGTCAGTCCGCGCTGCTGGGTTTTGCCGATCAGCTTGCGAATCTCTTCTTTATGCATCAACAGCTTGCGTGTGCGCAGGGGAGCGTGATTGAAGATGTTGCCATGCTCATACGGACCGATGTGACAATTCAGCAACCAGAGTTCGCCGTCTTTGACCAGGCCGTAAGCATCCTTGAGATTAGTGCGTCCCGCTCGAACCGATTTGACCTCTGTTCCGGTCAGCGCGACGCCCGCCTCAAATTTTTCCAGCAAGAAGTAGTTATGTGACGCGATCCTATTAACGGAGGCATCGCGCTGCCCTGCCGCTGTGGGATCGCGACGAGGGTTTTTCTCCGGATTCGGCCGGGTTGGTTGTACGGGCTGCCGTGGCATGGTTTCTACTAGCTTATCTCATTGCTGGAGGGCAGCGTCGAGTCCAGCGGGTTCTCGACCTGAAGGGCGATCGATGTTGACCCGGTCCTGCACTTTAGGACCAGGCGATCGGCAAACGGATGCGTTGCAAGCAACTGTACATAGCGACGGTGCAGTGCAACTGTAGAAACGTAGCGTGCAACGTCCCAAGCCTTCCAACTCGAAACTAGGCGATGGAAGAAGAAATAGAAAGCAGAAATTGGGATTGGGCGAATCCGGGACCATCACACCTTCGTGCTAGAACCAAAGAGTGTAACTGCCAGCACAGCCACCACCTCGGAAGGCTCTGAGGCGATGCTATAATCGCGCAGCTAACACTATCTTTGGCAGATATTTAGAGTTTCATCCCGAGGTCTTGGCCGACCGGCGGGAGAAAACTGCTCTAAGAGGAATTTTGATGAAACGCTTGATCCGTTCGGCGGCGATGGTCTTGCTGGTTTTGGCTGTAACCTTAGCCATCGCGGCCGACAAGGCCAAGTCTCTATACAACAAAGGCAAGGATGCGGAGGCTCGAGAAAACTACGAACAAGCCTACGATCTATTACAAGCAGGCTTACGACCTCAAGCCCACCGAGCTTACCTACAAGTCCGCATTTGATCGCTTACGTTTTCTCGCCGGCGCATCTCACGTGCATCGCGGACAATTGCTCCGCGACGCCGGCCAACTGGACACTGCTCTAGCCGAATTCCAGAAAGCCGCCGAGATCGATCCTTCGAGTGCGATTGCGCAGCAGGAACTCCAGCACACAAAACAGATGATCGACGCGGCCAAGGCTGCCGGACCAAAAGCGTCAACCCCTCCACCGAGTGGGGTGCAAAAGCGCCTGGAAGAAGCCGGAGGTCCGGTCGAACTGGCAACCATTTCGAATACTCCCATCAATCTTAAGATCACGGAAGATTCGAAGGTCATTTACGAAACGGTAGGCAAACTCGCCGGCATCAACGTGCTGTTTGATCCCGACTATACCTCCCGTCGCATCAAGATCGAGCTGAATAACGTATCCCTTGAGGAAGCGCTGGAGATTATCGCGCTCGAATCAAAAACCTTCTGGCGACCAGTAACCCCCAACACAATTTTCGTAGCCTCCGACAACCCAGCCAAGCGCAAGGATCTCGAGCAAAGCGTAATTAAGACTTTCTATCTGGCAAACCTTTCCCAGCCGACCGAGCTGCAGGATGTGGTCAACGCCATGCGGCAGATTCTCGAAATCTCCCGCATACAGCCCTTACCCTCGCAAAGTGCAATCGTAGTGCGCGGGACCCCTGACCAGATCGCGCTCGCTCAAAAATTGATCGGTGATTTGGATAAAGCCAAAGCCGAGGTCATCGTGGACGTCGCGGTTCTGCAGATCAACCGCGATAAGTCAAAGACCTTGGGCATCAGCCCGCCGACCAGCGCAACCGTCGCTTTGCAAAACAACATCACCAACACAAGCACGACCGGAACCACTCCGACCACCGGCTTGACCACCAGCAATACTTCGAGCACGACCGGTACACCCAACCAGCTCAACCTGAATCAGCTCGCGAACCTGAACGCAACCGATTTCACCATCACCATTCCGCAGGCGACGGCCACCGCGCTCTTCAGTGACACCAGCACCAAGCTCATTCAGAAACCGCAGATTCGCGCCGTGGACGGACAGAAAGCTTCGCTCAAGATCGGCGACCGTGTGCCCGTGGCCACCGGTTCGTTCCAGCCCGGCATCGGCGGCGTCGGCATCAACCCACTGGTCAACACACAGTTTCAATATTTGGACGTCGGCGTAAACATCGATATCACCCCCAAGGTTCACGCCAACGGCGAGGTAACGCTAAAGGTCGTCATGGATATTTCTTCCGTGACCGGAACCTCCAACATTGGCGGCATCAGCCAGCCCATCATCGGGCAGCGGAAAATCGAACACGAAGTCCGGCTGAAAGAAGGAGAAGTCAACCTGCTCGGCGGCATGCTGGAAGACTCGCAGACCAAGTCGTTGAGTGGCATCCCCGGATTGGGCCAGATTCCGATCCTGAAATATCTATTCGCGCAGTCCACTACCGACCACTCGGAAACTGAGACCGTCTTTGTCCTGATTCCGCACATCGTGCGCGCCCACGAATACAACGATATGAATCAAGAGGCCATCGACGTAGGTACAGCGAACGCAATTGAGCTGCGCCGGGTCAGCCATCAGTTGGCCGCGCCTGCTCCAGTTCCTGTGTCTCGACCACAAGCTCAGCCGCAAGGCGCACCGGCTCCGGCTACTGCTCCGGCAGTTCCGCCCCAAGGATCAGCCGCTGTCGCGCCCGCGGGGCCCGCGACCTTCAGCTTCGATCCGGCCAACATTTCGCAACCGAAGGGGTCGACTTTTGCCGTCAACGTCATGCTCACCGGAGCCCAGAACGCGTTCTCCGTTCCACTGCAGATCAGCTACGATCCGAAGATGCTGCAGGTAATCAATGTTTCGAATGGCAGTTTCCTGTCGCATGATGGCCAGGCCGTAGCACTGGTGCATCGCGACGATGACACCACCGGAACCCTGCAGATTACGGCAACCCGGCCACCGGGAGCCACGGGAATTTCTGGTGAGGGCTCCATCGTGACTTTGACATTAGTTGCCAAGGCAGCTGGACAGTCCTCGCTAACCATCGCCAGGGGAAGCGTGCGCGATCCCGGTATGCAAGCTGCGCCAGCGGCCGGCGCCAACGTGACCGTAACGATTCAATAGTGAATTGTTGGTGGAGGACGGGCGTCCTCTCCCGTCGCCACAGAGGCAATGGAACCGAGTTCCCCCGATAGCCGCGAAGCGGCCTAAGAAAACAGCTGAACGGCGTAAGCCGTCAGCAAAGTGAGAAATAGACAAGCCCTAGCGGGGCGAAAGACCATTTCTCACTAATACTTCAAATGCTGATTGCCAGAAAAAACGTCGCGCAAAAGGCGCGTGGCTTCACTCTTATCGAGCTAATCGTCGCCACCGCGATTCTGCTGATCCTCAGCACGCTCGCCATTCCGCTGGTGCGGGTGAGCATTAAGCGCGAAAAGGAACACCAGTTGCGACAGGCTTTGTGGGATTTGCGGGATGCCATCGATCGCTACAAGGACGCGGCCGACAAGGGCGCCTTCCAGACTAAGGTAGGTTCGGAAAACTATCCCCCGGATCTGGATCGCTGGTGAAAGGCGTTGACGTACAGGGCAAGAAATTAAAGTTTTTGCGCAGAATTCCGATTGATCCGATGACGAACAGCACCGAGTGGGGGATGCACTCCATGCAGGACGATCCGGATTCCGACTCCTGGGGTGAGCAAAACGTTTTCGACGTGTTTACCAAATCGCAGGACACGGCACTAGACGGCACTAAGTACAGGGACTGGTAGATGGCAAGACCTCGCGGAAAGCAAAGCCGTGGCTTCACCCTGATCGAACTGATGATCGTCATCAGCGTCATCCTGATCCTCGTTTCGGTCGCGCTCCCGGCTTACAACCAATCCATCTGGCGAGCTCGGGAATCGGTCCTGAAACAGAATCTTTTCGCGCTCCGCTCCGTTATCTCCCAATACACATTGGACAAGCAGAAGGCTCCACAATCTCTTGGAAGACCTGGTTTCTGCCGGTTACTTCAAGCAAATTCCCAACGACCCCATGACCGGCCGTAGCGACACTTGGACCGTCGAAGAGGAAACCGACACGATTATGACGGTCAACCAGCAAGAGCCCGGAATCTACGATGTGCACAGTGGCTCGACCGCCGTCGGCAGCGACGGCACCGCCTACAATACCTGGTAAGCCCGTAGAGACGTCAGCGTCTAAATCACATAGTACAGGCCTCCTTAGCGCGGTTGACTCCTGCCCATCGCAGGGCGATACTTGAATGCTGCCAGTTGGGGGAATCACGCCACGCACGTCGTGGGAAACCTGCCAGGTTCTATAAGGTCACTCCATCAACGGCTCGTCAACAACGCATGCCAATTTCACATCAAAGGAATCTCAAATGACTCAATCGTTGCCCCGATTTTCCCGAGCAAGGTTCTCCCAAGGAAGGTTTTCCCCAGGAAGTCGCAGTCTCGTGTTTCCGCTGTTTCAGCTTGTAACCTGCCTTCTCATTCTCTCCTTTTCAGCCCTGGCGCAGACTTCGTTAGAAAAAATCTCCACGCCCGCTCCGCAGGGTTTTACGGGAATATTTGGTGGAGGCCCGTTCTACAAGACTGCGAATTTCAATGTCCCGAAGGACATCGCTGAAATTGAACACGCTGGCTACTCCGAAGCCATCGTGTGGAGCGTTGAGGTCAATAGCACAGGCGATTTGAACTTCAACGGCGAGTTTCCGTTGACTTCAAAGGGCGTCTATGTGGGCAACAAGACTTATCCGAACTTTGCCGCGGATATGGCCACGTTAAAGAAAGCGGGAATTGTCAAAAGAGTCACCTTCAGCATCGGCTCCTCGAACTACGGAGACTGGGAAGACATCACGGCTTTGGTCGAGGCGCAAGGCGTCGGCCCGAAGAGCATTCTGTACAAGGATTTTAAGGCGCTGAAAAAAGCGATCCCGGCTCTGGATGCCCTCGATTTTGACGACGAAAACAGTTACACACTGTCCTCGCCAGCGGTACGCTAGCGGGATAGTGTATGTGGGATCGTACGACCACAACGTATATGCGCTTAATGCGAGCACCGGCAGCTTGATTTGGAGATTCGCCACCGGCGACCATGTGTTCTCCTCGCCCACCGTGCTAACGGAATAGTGTACGTCGGCTCCTGGGACAAAAACATCTATGCATTGAACGCGCGTACCGGCGCCAAGTTATGGGCCTATCGAACCGGGGACACTGTAGACTCTCGGCGGCGGTGGCCGGGGGCGTGGTCTATATCGGATCGGCGGACAAGCAATATATACGCGCCTGGATGCCACGACGGGCAGGAAGCTGTGGAAATACAAGACCGGCGACGATGTGGTCTCGTCCCCCGCCGTGGCCAATGGCGTGGTCTATGTCGGGTCATGGGACGGGAAGCTTTACGCCTTGGACGCGCGCACCGGCCGCAACTTGTGGAGTTATTACATAGCAAACGCGATATCTGGCCGGTCGTTATCAATGGGATGGTTTATGTCTGCTCGGATGGAGGAGATGTTTACGCCTTTGGCCTCAAGTAGTTCTTGCGGCGGCATTTGGGAATTGAATCCGAGCCGTCCCCGGGCCCACCCGATTCCGAAACAATATCGGTCGACTGGAGGCCGTACTGAGGCCGGATTTGAAGACTTGCCTTCAAGGCACTAACATCTAGGCATGCCCGTTGAAACTGAAATCACTCCAGCGACCTACACGCCGATTCGCGCGCCTCGCGGCACAACCATTTCCTGCAAAGGCTGGCAGCAGGAAGCCGCCATGCGCATGCTGATGAATAATCTCGATGAAGAGGTCGCCGAGCGCCCACGCGATCTGGTCGTCTACGGCGGAACCGGCCGCGCGGCGCGCAGTTGGGAGGCCTACCACGCCATCGTTGCGTCACTGAAAAACCTGGAGAACGACGAGACTCTGCTGGTGCAATCCGGCAAGCCGGTCGGCGTTTTCAAGACGCACGAGTACGCGCCGCGCGTGCTGATCGCAAACTCTAACCTGGTCGGGCATTGGTCGAACTGGGAGAAGTTCAACGAACTGGAGCGCGCGGGCTTAATGATGTATGGCCAGATGACCGCAGGTTCGTGGATCTACATCGGTTCGCAAGGAATTGTGCAAGGCACATTCGAAACATTTTCCGCAGCAGGAGAAAAACATTTTGGTGGAGACCTTGCCGGCAAACTCATCGTGAGCGGCGGCATGGGCGGGATGGGTGGAGCTCAGCCTCTAGCCGCAACCATGACCGGCGCGGCTTTCCTGGGAATCGACGTCGATCCCGAGCGCATCAAGAAACGCCTCAAGACCGGCTACTGCGATTTCATGGTGACCACGCTCGACGAAGCCTTACGTATCCTGAAAAACGCTGTACGTAAAAAAGAAAATGTCTCAGTCGGATTAGTGGGGAATTGCGCCGACATGATTCCCGAACTAGCCGAGCGTGGGGTGGTCCCGGACATCCTCACCGATCAGACTTCGGCGCACGATCCACTCAACGGGTACGTACCGAACGGGATGACGCTCGAAGCCGCGATCGAACTGCGCCAGCGCGATCCGCACGACTTATCAGGAGAAGTCGCTCGACGCGATGGCGCGCCACGTCGAAGGCATGCTTCGATTGCAGAAGATGGGCGCAGTGACTTTCGACTACGGCAACAATATTCGAACATTCGCATTTCAGCGGGGAGTCAAGAACGCCTACGACTTTCCCGGGTTCGTGCCCGCGTATATTCGTCCACTATTCTGCGAAGGCCGCGGACCATTTCGTTGGGTGGCTTTGTCGGGCGAGCCTTCCGATATTCACGTCACCGATGATTTAGTTCTGGAACTGTTCCCGGAGAATCGGATTCTGCGGCGCTGGATTGATCTGGCGCGCAAGCGAATCAAGTTTCAAGGACTGCCTGCGAGAATCTGCTGGCTCGGATACGGCGAGCGCGCGCAATTCGGGCTGGCGATGAATGATCTGGTGAAGAAAGGCAAAATCAAAGCGCCCATCGTAATTGGCCGCGATCACCTGGATTGCGGCTCGGTCGCCTCTCCATTCCGCGAAACCGAAAGCATGAAAGATGGCAGCGACGCCGTTGCCGATTGGCCGCTGCTCAACGCTCTGTTGAATACGGCCGCTGGCGCTTCGTGGGTTTCGATTCACAACGGCGGCGGCGTGGGCATCGGCTACTCACTGCACGCGGGACAAGTAACGGTCGCTGACGGCACTGAAATGATGGCGAAACGAATCGAGCGCGTGCTGACGACCGATCCAGGCATGGGCGTGATCCGCCACGTCGATGCGGGCTATGAAGAAGCGAAAGAGTTCGCGAAAAAGAAGGGCGTGAAAGTGCCAATGTAACCTCGTAGATGCAGTTGGTAGAGGCGCTCGCGCGTCTCACCCGAGCGAAGCTCAGCTGAGCATCCAGATCGGACTGCTAGACTAATACCTTGAAGCCCTCCCCAAAGTGGCCGCAGACTGCGCTGCTGCTGATCAACATCGGTCAGCTTCTTACGCTGCGCTCTACTTCCGATAAGCTCAGGTCCGCGCCGCGGCGCCCGAACTTAAGGAACTCGGCGTCATCGAAGACGCTGCGGTGCTTTGCCTTGGCGGAAAAATCGTTTCGGTCGGCAAAAGCGGAGACGCTCTGCGCGATTCCTGGCTGAAGAAAAACCGTAAGACCATCATCGAGATCGATTGCGAACATCAAGTGGTTCTCCCCGGTTTCGTGGATTCCCACACCCACCCCGCGTTCGTTGCACCGCGGCTGATAGATTTTGAGAAGCGCATCGCAGGCGCAACTTATGAGCAAATCGCTAAGGCGGGCGGCGGAATCCGGTCGAGCGTGGAGGGCGTGCGCAACGCAACGAAGAATCGACTCGCAGAGCAGGTACTGCGAGCGCTACGCGAAATGGCCGAACAAGGAACCACCACGGTCGAGGCTAAGTCGGGTTACGGACTGACCCTGGAATCAGAACTGAAATCCCTCGATGCCATACGAGCGGCTGCCGCTCGCTGGTCCGGCACGGTGGTCCCAACTCTGCTAGGTGCTCATGTGCTGCCGAACGAATTTCAGGGTCGCTCTCGCGAGTACGTCGAGTTGGTTTGCGAACAAATGATTCCGCAGGCAGCAAAGCGAAAGCTTGCCCAGTTTGTGGATGTGTTCACCGAACGCGGAGCATTCACCGTCGAAGACACCGCAAGAATCTTTGATGCCGCACAGAAATACGGCTTAGGCGTACGTGCACACGTTTGCCAATTGAGCCAGACCGCACTGCAGTCCGCTATTGCGCTACAATCCAGTGTCGTTTGACCACATGGATCACGCGAACGATGACGACATTCGAGAGTTGGCGCGACGAGACACGATCGCAACGCTAGTGCCGGGAGCGAACTATTTTCTCGGCTTGAATGACTTTCCTCCCGCGCGAAAATTGATCGACGCGGGCGTGCCCGTGGCGTTGGCCACGGATTACAATCCGGGTTCGTCGCCGACGCCTAGCATGCCCTTCGTCCTATCGCTGGCCTGCACTCACATGAAGATGTCGCCCGCTGAGGCAATTTCCGCCGCAACTATCAATGGTGCTTGGGCGTTGCGACTGAGCGAGCGGAAGGGTTCGGTTGAACCGGGAAAAGACGCGGACCTGGCCGTATTCGAGGTCGACGATTATCGCGAGATTCCTTACTGGGTTGCCTCCAGTCGATGCGCCTTCACAGTTTTGAATGGGACGCTGATTGCGTCATCGGGATCCGCAGTTTTAGGATGAAACTTTCATCTCCGGAATTGCGTATAGAGCAAGATCGAACAATCGCGGGGTTCCACCGAGTAATTAATAAATATTGAGGGAAAAATGAAACGAATCTTCTTGCTTGCTGGCCTTTTTTTGTGTCTGGTTGCCGTCTGCGCGGCGCAACGTTTGCCGGAACTCGCCGTTCCCGATAACTACAAGCTCACCTTTGCCCCCGACTTCAGCAAGAATAATTTCACCGGCGACCGAGACCATCCAGGTTCGCGTGCTAAAGCCAACCTCAGTCATCGTTCTCAATGCTGCAGAAATCGATTTCGACGTCGCGACCGTCACTAGCGGAGGCGCAAGCCAGAAGGCGAAAGTCACGCTCGACAAAGAGAAAGAAATGGCAACGCTGACGATTGCGAACGCAATCCAGCCGGGGCCGGCGACCATCCAGATTCGTTACACCGGAATCCTAAACGATCAACTGCGCGGCTTCTACATGGGCAAGGACTCTGACGGCCGCAAATACGCAGCCACGCAGTTCGAAGCCACCGACGCTCGCCGGGCATTTCCTTCGTTCGACGAACCCGCTTACAAAGCCACGTTTGACGTGGTCGTCACTGCAGACCAGGGAATGACTGTAATCTCGAATACTAAAGTAGTCTCCGACAAACCTGGGCCCGGCGACGGCAAGCACACAGTCTCTTTCGCCACAACTCCGAAGATGTCTTCGTACCTGGTCGCGATGGTCGTAGGGAATTTCGAATACATCGAGGGCTCGGCCGATGGCATCCCGATTCGCGTTTACGCCAGCCCGGGGAAAAAAGAACTGGGCACGTTCGCGCTGGACGCAGCCGAAAATATCATGCGCTATTACAACCGCTATTTCGCCATCAAATATCCCTACGGAAAGCTGGATCTGGTTGGGCTCGCCGATTTTTCAGCCGGCGCCATGGAGAACACCGGCTGCATCACCTTCCGCGAAATCCTTCTGCTAGCTCGACGACAAGCACGTTTCGCTAGGTCTGAAGAAGGAAGTGGCTTCGGTCATCGCTCACGAAATGGCGCATCAGTGGTTCGGAGACTTGGTCACCATGAAGTGGTGGGACGACATTTGGCTGAACGAAGGCTTCGCTACTTGGATGTCGAGCAAGCCGGTGGAGGCATGGAAGCCCGAATGGAACATGGATCTCGATGATGTAAGGGAGACCGGAGACGCGTTGAATGCGGACTCCCTGGTAAACACGCATCCGATTCACCAGGAAGCAGAGACGCCGCAACAGATCCTCGAACTGGCGGACGACATTTCTTATGGAAAAACAGCGGCCGTGCTGCGCATGTTGGAAGCTTATCTCGGGCCGGAAACATTCCGTGCCGGCGTCAACGCATATTTGAAACAACATGCTTATGCAAATGCCACCGCGTCTGATTTCTGGAGTGCGCAGACCCAAGTTTCCAAGAAGCCGGTGGATAAGATCATGCCCACCTTCGTCGAACAACCAGGGCCGCCGCTGGTCAGCGTGAAGACTCAATGCTCGGGAAATTCAACAACGGTGGCCTTGGCCCAACAGCGTTATTTTTACGACCGCGATTTCTTCAACGCCGGAAGCAAGGAACTGTGGCAGATTCCGGCTTGTCTGAAATCGAGCAAGGATGCACGGCGCGGAGAAATGCGAATTGCTGACCAAGAAGGAGCAGTCCTTCAATCTTCCCGGATGTTCGCCTTGGGTTCTCGCTAACGCAGGCGCGAAGGGCTATTACCGCTCGGGCTATGAGTCCGACGCGGTGCGTTCGATGGCGAAGGATGTTGAAACCGCATTGACCCCCGCCGAGCGGATCAGGTTGCTGTCCGACATTTGGGCTTCCGTCCGCGTGAGTCGTGAGCCTATCGGTGACTACTTGGCGGTGGCCCAGGGTATGCAGACGGATCGCACCAGCGCGGTCTTGAGTGAAATGATCAGCCAGTTGGATTACATCGGAGAACACTTGGTGAACGATTCAGATCGCGAGTCGTATGATCTTTGGGTCCGTCAGCTCCTGACGCCTGCGGCCAAAGACGTGGGATGGGAACCGAAGCCGGGCGAGAGCCCTGATCAGAGCAGCCTGCGAGCTCGGCTCATGCATGCGCTAGGCTATACCGCGCGTGATCCTGAAATCGAAGCGGTGGCCGGAAAGCTGACGGAGCAGGCGATGCAGGATCCGTCGTCCGTGGACCGTGAGCTTTTGTTTGCGGCCTTGCCTGTCATGGCGCGCAACGGCGATGCGGCCCTTTACGACACCATTTTGGCGCGGGTGAAATCTGCGAAGACTCCCGAGGAAGAATATCTTTATCAGCAAATACTGACCCGCTTCAGCGATCCCAAACTGCTGCAGAGAACTCTGGAATATGCAATTTCGCCCGAAGTGCGCTCGCAAGACAGTCTGATGGTGATTTCCGCCGTACTGCGAAATCCAGCCGGAACCAAGCTGGCGTGGGATTTTGTGCGGGCACATTGGAACGAGATCGCGAATCTGGGTGGCGCATTTGGCGGCGGAATGATCGTGCAAAATACCAGCTCCTTCTGCGACGCCGGTATGCGGGACGAAGTCAAAGACTTCTTCTCCACGCATCAAGCGCCCGCGGCCGAGCGCACGCTCAAGCAATCGTTAGAGCGCATAAACTATTGTGTCGATCTGAAGACGCAGCAGGGAACACAGCTCGCTTCCTGGTTGCAGACTCATGGCAATTCGGTTGGAGAGTAAGAGCGTAAGCCTGCAACTGCGCTTCCTCGATAAGCGAGTCCTGTCACGCAAGAAGGTGGCGGCCTATTCGAGATCCACCCACAGCCGATCCACTAGGATTGTCTTGAATGACACTGCGGCGAATGAAACTAGCGTGCGCATTGAGGGAATCCAACTTGGTTGTTATAATCGGGGCTGTTCCACACGCTTCCTGCGTTTTGACTGCCCGCGATTCCCGGCATGTTCGCCAAAGTTGGCGTAGCCCACAACTCGCAACCGTCCGGCAGGTGGAGCGGCACGAACGTGGCCAGGTAGCTCAGGTGGTAGAGCGCAGCCCTGAAAAGGCTGGCGTCGGCGGTTCAACTCCGTCCCTGGCCACCATTTAAAATCAATAAGTTACAAGATAACGTCGCTGCACCTTGTTCTCTTCTGGATCATCTTCTTTACCTGGTAAGTTTTTTAAAATCAATAAAAAACATGGTCGTTGGCCGCTGATCAGCAGAAATAGGCTGGCGTCGCCCACATGCTCTGCCATCTCACAGATTCAGCAGCACATAGAGAAGGGCAGGGACGAGCATTTTTTGCGCGAACCATTCGCGAACATCGTTTGACAAGAAAAGACCCACTAACGCTGCAGATCAAGATTTTTCGGGGAAAAGGCGGCATTCGAGCCGCCTTCTCTTTTTGTGTGGGCCGGAACCGGCGCACGGCACATTTCGTATGAGGAGTGAAGAAGTTTCTATGGAGAGTGTATGACAAATCCTCAACCTGATTTACCCACGGAAGGAATTCTTGCCAGGACGCGTGGCCCACTCAAGCCCGGTTTTAGCTTGAGTGGGATAATTTGAAGAGGAACTGTAAGCTTTGGAAGTCCCCACACAACGAAAACCGCGTTGTGTGGGCCGCCCCCAAGAGTTGCCGACCACCCGATCTAGGCACCGTTTTGGCCAATTTACTTACGTGTGGTGATTTACGCAAGACGCCATGTCGCGCACTGCGAAATCGCCTCAGTCACGAAGTGGTCTCAAACCCGAAGCTTCCGCGGAGAGTAGAATGGCGGATTTGATGTTGACGTCGCGAATGCGCTCTTGGATGGTGGCCGAGATACCGCACTTGGAGTGTTTTCGGGGCGTGGGCTTCGTCCACGAATATCCCCGGCACAGCCATTCGACCTGGGCCATTGGTATTGTGGATGAAGGTATCGGTGGCATTTGGCATCGTGGATCGAATGAGTTCCTCGGCCCCGGAACCGTAATCGCCGTAAACCCTGGCACAGTTCATACGGGCTATCCGCTACAAAAAACCGGGATAAGCCATTCGATGCTGTATGTCGGTGACGAATTGGTGAGGAATGTTTTGTCCGACGCTGCCGCTTCGCCGATATTCCCACAGGCAAGCATTCAGGATTCCGACCTGGCATTTCGCTTATGCGGTGTTTGCCGCTTGCTGGAATCGGGCGGTTCCACCCTCGCAGTCGAAACGAAATTGTTTGCCGTTCTAAGTTGCCTCTTCGTCCGGCACGCCCACGTTTGCGTTCGTCAGGAGACCGGAGTCGAGCCACGGCATATAGCTGTGATCCAGGAGTATCTGCGCGCCAATCTTCGCCGCAACGTCGCGTTGAGCGAGCTTGCCCGACTCACGGGATTATCGAAAGCGTATTTGATTCGTTCCTTTTGCCGCGTGGTGGGCATGCCTCCGTACGCATGGCTTATCCAATTGAGAATCGACATGGCCAGAGAACGTCTTAAGAAGGGCACTCGAATTTGTGATTTGGCGCTAGAGCTGGGCTTCGCAGATCAGAGTCATTTCCATCGACGGTTCAAACGGCTTACTGGGATGACCCCTGCCGCCTACGCAGAAGATCACTATCGTTCAAGACAGGGGCAAGCGCAGCTGACAGGATGAGGGGAAACCGGTTCTGGCCACGCGCAAGAACCGTATTATTGGAGCGTTTATGACCAATCCTCAACCTGACTTACCCACGGAAGGAATTTCTGCCAGCGACCCTATGTCTGTTGTCCCGCTTCCGAAACCAAGCAGCATGTTCATGGGTCCTGATGGCCTGCGATCGGGATGGGGCCTCCTGCTTTATGTGGGCATGGTTGTTGCCCTGGTGTTGTTGGCATTACGCGGCTTGAGCAAGCCGTTGCATGCGCTCAAAGGCAGCGTCTGGCAGCCTCTGGTGCAGGAAGCACTTCTTGCCATGGTTGCTTTTCTGCCAGCGCTGGTGATGGCCAGAATTGAGAAACGCAATTTTGGAGCTTATGGCCTGCCGAGCGCGCAAGCGTTTGGGCGCAGATTCTTTGCCGGACTGCTCTGGGGATTTTCTGCGTTGACGGTTTTGCTGTGCGTTTTGCGTGTGAATGGCAGCTTCTACTTTGGTTCGGCGGAAATTCATGGAGCGCGCGCAGCGAAGTTTGCCCTGTTCTGGGCCGCTGTAGTGATATTGGTGGGGTTTTTTGAGGAATTTTTCTTTCGCGGCTATACGCTGTTCACGCTCACCCGCGGCATAGGATTTTGGCCGAGCGCGGTGTTGTTATCGATCTTGTTCGGCTTGGCGCACTCGGGGAACCCAGGAGAAAGTTCGCGGGGTGTGGTTTCCGTGGGATTAATGGGGCTGTTCTGCTGTTTTACGCTGCTGCGTACCGGAACGCTCTGGTTCGCCGTCGGCTTCCATGCGGCATGGGATTGGGGAGAGATCTATTTTTATGGCGCTCCGAATAGCGGTACGGCCGCCACGGGGCATCTCCTGAACTCATCGTTCCACGGTCCTGCGTGGCTCACGGGAGGATCGGTGGGTCCGGAAGGAAGCGTGTTGACGTATGCGCTGATTGGGCTGGCGTTTTTGGTGTTCCATTTAGCGTTTCCTGCCAGGGAAGATGCACCTGCTTAGGCGGGAACGATGACCCAGATCACACCGGAGTTACGGCGATTTCTACCGGAGTCGGGCAGACATATTTTCCGTGAGCATCGACATCGACCACAGGCTGTGTTGTGAGCTGGAATCTCTTCTGCTGGAAGTATTCGACTTCCGGAAATTTCCGGTGCGAGCCGCTGTGCACGGACGGAAATAGCCGCACCATGCTCGCGAACCATACGCGAACATCCGCGAACCGAATTCAGCCCAAATCAGCCTACACAGGCCCAAACGGAGATCGGCGCAAGTCCAGCCGCATCAGCGTCATGCGTTGATTCTGAACCGCTTCGGCAATTCGGTAGACGGCCCTGAAAAGGCTGGCGTCGGCGGTTCAACTCCGTCCCTGGTCACCACATTCTAAAGCGGTTGCTCGGTTTCAGCGTTTTTCCGTAGCCCGTCGCTAGCCCGTTTTTCAATTTACCAACTCCGGTCGAACACCCATTGCATCGAGCATTGTTCCCTGAGCCGCTAGCCGATCTGCGCTTACGCTCTGGCTGTAAAGCTGAAGCGTCGTGTGCACGTCGCTGTGCCGGAGCAGCCCTTGAACCACTTTCGGGTTTGTGCCGACACTGACAAGGAAAGAGGCCAGCGAGTGCCTGAGGTTGTGGAAGCCAAACCGTCGTGGGTCATTAGCCGAGAGAATCCCCGAACGAGCACTGACCCATCCGTCAGCAAGATCATCAAATCGGCGTTGAACTCGCCGGTTGAAGTGTTGGGGGCGTTGAAGGTTGTCCAGGTTCCGGGCATGGTGATGTTCCTCCAGCAAAACTGGAAAAGGCTACCCGTGGCTTGCGATGATTTGTCCGAACCGCACGCGACGTTCATCCCAACGCGTATTTGCGCGGTCGTTCTGCGGGCCGCCTAGTGGTCCGCTACATGGATTGTGCAAGCAGCCCGCGAAACGTTGCAGGCAGGGAGCCTTATTTTCTTCAGTCGTGTTGGGATTGTCGATACAACCTTTGACTGCGGTTCGAAAATAGCCTGCGCAAGAGCATGGCCATGAACAAGCGGTGATCTGATCCGGCATTTCGACAACTGACAAACCCGTCACTCTCCGGTCTACGCCCTAAAACAATGGGCTGTTCAAGGGTGGCTTGGCTTGTCCCCGAGAAACGCGAACACCATCCTCCGATGATTCCCCTGCGCACAGGGATGGCCGTTCTGCCATGTGGCGACGCAGTCGAGGATTGGTTACTTCATTTCAGGCAGGTTCCATCAGAGCAAATCTCTGTAACGCTCCAAGGCCACGCGAACCAGTTGGCTTCGAGTGCGCACTTCCGTCTTGCCAAACAACTGCTGCAGTGTGTTCTTGACCGCGCTCTCCGAGATGTTCAGGCTTGACGCGATTTCTTTATTCGATGAGCCCTGAACAACCAGCCGGAGTACGTCGATCTCCCGGCTATTAAGTGAGGGCCGCTCCATCTGATCCAGGGGCGCCGAACCCGCTCCCGCCGGGACGGTCTGTTCCTCACTAACGTCCGCGATGATGGCTGCCAGCTTGGGTGTCGCCCCTTCCTTGTAGCTGGAGAACCAAACCTCGGCGAGGAAAGACTCTCCATTACCCCGATGCGCCCGGCACTGCATCGACGCGCGGAACTGAGGTCCCTCTTCCGGGCGCAGCGCGCGATGCAGTTCTGGGAGGAACGCCGCGATCGGTTCCCCGATCAGATGTCCATCGCGTGGGACCAGCAGTTCGGTCGCGGCAAGATTGGCTAATTCGATCAGACCTGCCTCATTGACTGTAAGAATGGCCGCCGGGCTGGTTTCCACGAGTATGCGCGTTCGCTCCTGAGCTTCCTGGTGTAAACGCTGGTTACGCAGCACTTCGGACGTCAGCAGTCCGCAGCCGCAAAGAGCGAGGGCTTCGAACCCCAACCGGATATTCGCATCCGCCGGGTCGAGGTTGCTGAAACGTTCGCTTAGCACTGCGCATGCAAGTCCCAGTAAAACGATTGCCCATCGCGGCAGGAATCCTGCTGCCAGCATGATGGGGAACAAATACAGGAAGCCCAGGGAAAAGTAAGGCTTCGTCCACCAATCAACTATTGCGATCACGACGACAAGCACAGCACTGGTCAGCAGAATCGCGATCCGGTTCCGGCGATCCCAGATTATCTCCAAGTGAGGCATGGGTTTAGTCGCAACATTCCTTATCTCACGTGAGCTCTTGTTCAAGGAACCCAATCAAACGATTTATCCATAAGATTGGGCTAACTAATCAAATGCTCCCGCTCCGCTAACACCAATCAAACGATTGCCAGTGTAATTCTCGCGATAGGAATCGAAATACTATTCGCGCTAGCCCTTTTAGTGGCTCCCCCAAACCGAATACTTCCCGTACAAGAGACTCACGGTCCACATTTTTCTTTCGCGGAGGACAGGTGTAGTCCGTGAAACCGTGAATCAAGTCGAGATGTAGCGCTGCACGCTGGGGCAACTCCTTGAATTATGAAGCATTGAACCGCTACGTCTCGATGGCAATTGGTCTTTTCGTAGTGCTTTTGTACATCGGTTTGCTGTACGCGGGACTGGTTGAGTTTATAGGACGCATATCAAAGAAAGATAACCGTAAGAGGCGACGTCGGAACGCGCGGGCTCGTGGATTTCGGAATCAGCGAGGGTCTGTTTGATCCGGCCTCGGGAACAGGGAACGACGTTCGAGTGAAAAGCATGAAGCATCCCGTTCACATTCGCAAAGAGGTCGGTACGGGGGTTGTTATTGCCGTGGCGATGGTTCTTGCGGTAGCGCTTCTGGAATCAGCCTGTGGTCGGGGAGAAGCCACAAGCACCAAGGCCGCGCCGAGCACGAATTCAACCGCTGATCCGACCGTGGACCTTTCGCCGAGTCAACTGAACTCGATCAAGATCGATACGGTTGGAAGTTACCAATTCCCGGTGGAAAAAGAAGCGGTCGGAACCATCAGTTTCGCCGACGATCTTTCCGTGGATGTCTTCCCAGCCTATCAGGGGACGATTATCAAAGCGTTTGTTGAACTCGGGGCCAAAGTCCAGAAAGATCAGCCTTTGTACACGATCAAGAGTCCTGACCTGATTCAGGCGGAGTCGAACCTGATCGGAGCAGCGGCTACCTTCGATCTGACCAATAAGGAACTGGCGCGCGTTGATGGCCTTCCCGGAGTTTCCCAGCGCGAGAAAGAACAGGCGATTTCGGACCAACAGACGGCAGATGGCGCGCTCAAGGCGGCCCAGGACGCAGTGCTGGTGTTTGGCAAAACCCCGGTTGAAGTGGATCAGATGATTGCCTCGCGCAAAATTGATCCCGCTTTGGTTGTACGCAGCCCGATTGCCGGCAAGGTCACCGCGTTCAATGCTCCTGCCGGACTCCTGGTGCAGCCAGGAAATCCCCCCGCGCCTTACTCGGTGGCGAATGTTTCGGCCAAGTGGATGCTTGCCAACGTTCCTGAAAGCGAAAACGGTTTCTTTCAACTGGGACAACCTGTCACCGTCAAGGTGATGGCCTTCCCCGATCACACATTTAAGGGAAAGGTTTCGAAGATCTACGAGACGGTTGATCCAAACACGCATCGAGTGACGATCCGTTCCGAAGTTACAGATCCCAAAGACGAGTTGCGTCCGGGGATGCTAGCCAACTTCGTCATTCGCGTTCGGGGGCCGGTCGAAGCCACTGCGATACCGGCTAACGGAGTGGTCCGTGAACCCGACGGCACCATGGCAGCATGGATCACGACGGATCGCCGGCGGTTTACCGAGCGCATTATCAAGACCGGTTTGCGAACCGATGGTCAGGTTCAAATTCTCGACGGCCTGCAGCGTGGAGAACTGGTGGTCAGCGACGGTGCGGTATTCCTGAGCAACATGCTGGAGGCGCCACCCTCCGACTAGATCGGATTGCCAGACGGGCCATTTTTTACTAAAGACAAAAATCATGTTCAAGTCTCTCCTCGCGTTTTGTCTAAGCCGTCGAACCATCGTCGTGTTGGGTCTGCTGTTGTTCACCGGCGCGGGACTCGTTGCTTTCAAGCTTCTGAACATCGAAGCGTATCCGAATCCGACGCCAGTGATCCTGGAGATCACCGCGCAGGCGCCCGGCCTCTCTGCCGAGGAGATGGAACGTTACTACACCCGGCCCATGGAGATTGGCCTCTACACCACGCCGGGGATCGAGGTTATCCGCTCAACATCGTTCTACGGACTTTCTTTTGTCCGCGTGAGCTTCAAGTACGGTGTCGATTACTTCTTCGCCTATAGCCAGGCAGCGGTGGCATTGGCGCAGAACGTGAATTTGCCCGGCAATCAGGTTCCGAGCATCCAGGCCAACAGCTCGACCGGAGAAATCTATCGTTGTCAGGTTGTCGGTCCGCCGCATTTTGGAATCATCAACCTCCGCACAGTGCAGGACTGGATTGTCGCCCGGCGGTTGCTGACGATCCCAGGCATTGCAGCCATCAACAGTTGGGGTGGGCCGACTAAAGAATTCCAGGTCGAAGTCGATCCGCACAAGCTCGAAGCCTACAGCGTCACCGTACCCCAGATCCTGACCGCACTTGGCAACGCCAACATCAACGTGGGTGGGCGAGAAATCCGCGTCGGCCAGCAGTCGATCAATATTCGCGGTGTCGGCCTCATCGACGACGGAGGCAGTGATGACCTGCGGGAAGGGTACAAGGTTGACGACATCGAAAATGTAGTTCTGAGCCAGGAGAACGGCGTCCCCGTGTTGATGAAGGATGTCGGGAAGGTCTCCGTTGGCTACCGGCCGAGGCTGGGCATTCTGGGCCGTGACACCCACGACGATGTGGTCGGGGCCATCGTTGTGCAGCGGCGCACCGAAAAGACCGCTGACATGATTCCGAAGGTAAAAGAGGAAATTGATCGGATCAATCACGACGGAAGTCTGCCGCCCGGAGTTAAAGTTGTTCCTTTTTACGACCGGTCGTCGCTGATCGCTTTGACCACGCACACGGTCCTGCACAACCTCATTTTCGGGTGTGTGCTCGTCTTCCTGATCCAATGGATTTTCCTGGGCAATCTTCGCAGTGCACTCATCGTTGGAATCAATATTCCGTTCGCGTTGTTTTTCGCCACGATCCTGCTGGTGATCCTCGGCGAAAGCGCCAACCTGCTTTCGGTGGGTGCGGTAGATTTCGGCATCATCGTGGACTCGGCCGTAATCCTCGTAGAGAACATCTTCCGAAATTTCCAGCGCAATCATGAAGAACGTCAGGAGTTGTTAGATCGCCTGGCCAAAGGCGCCTGGGGACCTGACCCAACGCAAATCGCGGATCCCGCAATGCCAGGGCATGGCTGGACGCACCGTCTGCGCTTGATCCTGATTAGCGCGCTCCAGGTGGATAAGGCAGTTCTATTCTCGGCCCTCATCACAGTTGCCGGTTTCGTGCCCCTGTTCACCATGCAGGGCGTCGAAGGTCAGATTTTCGGACCCATGGCCCGCACGTACGGTTACGCGCTGGCCGGGGCCTTAATCGCCACCTTCACAGTCACTCCGGTGATCGCTTCGTTCTTGCTCCCGGCGCGAGTGAAAGAAGTTGAGACGATCGTCGTCCGCACCTTGCACCGCTTGTACGATCCGGCTCTGCGGTTTGCTTTATCGCACCGCGCTCTCGTCGTTGGAATCGAATTGGCCATGTCTTTGGGAACCTTCTTCCTGATTGCTCCCCGTCTGGGCAGCGAATTTCTCCCCCACCTGGAAGAAGGCAATTTCTGGATTCGTGCTTCCATGCCCATTACGCTTTCCCTGGAGGATGGCGAGGCCGCCACGCGCAAAATGCGCGAGATTCTCCTGCGGCATCCCGAGGTTCTCACGGTCGTTTCGCAGCATGGCCGGCCTGACGACGGCAGCGACGCTTCTCCGTTCTCCAATGTCGAATTGTTTGCTCCGCTGAAGCCTTTTGACGAATGGCCCCGAGGCCTGGACAAAGACAAACTCACCCAGCAGATTCAGACAGAGTTCAACAATGAACTGCCGGGAGTCATCTTCAATTTCTCGCAATACATCGAAGACAATATTGAAGAAGGAATCTCGGGCGTCAAAGGCGTGAATTCGGTCAAGATCGTCGGCCCCAATCTTGAAGTCTTAACGAAGCTTGCCGAACAAGTTCGCGACCAGATGAGCCAGGTTCGCGGCGTTGCCGATCTCGGCATCTTCCCAGTGCTCGGTCAGCCGAACCTGAATATCAAAGTCGATCGCGAGAAGGCCGCGCGCTATGGCCTGAATTCCGGCGACGTCAACTCGGTCATTCAGGCGGCGATGGGCGGCGCAGTGGCCAGCGAGGTTCTCGAAGGCGACCGGCAATTCGATCTCGTAGTCCGCTATACGCCGGAATACCGGGACAGCATCGACAAAATTCACAACATTAAGGTCGCGTACACAACCGCCAGCGGCGTCACTGCTTACATCCCTTTGAGCGAACTGGCCACCATTAGCCTCGATACGGGCGCGGCCTGGATTTATCACGAGAGCGTACAGCGCTTCATTCCGGTCAAGTTCAGCGTTCGTGGCCGCGACCTGGGCGGGACGGTTGAGGATGCTCAACAGCGAATCACGAACAACGTAAAACTTCCCTCTGGGTACCATCTGATCTGGGCCGGCGAGTTCGGCGACCTTCAGGAAGCAAAGAAACGACTGGAGATCATTGTGCCGATCAGCTTCGTGCTGATTGCAGGGGCGCTGTACAGTTTGTTCAACAATTTTCGCGACTCTATTCTGGCGCTTGCAGGCATTCCTGACGCAGTCGTCGGCGGCATCCTCGCACTTTATGTGTCTGGTCTTCATTTCAGCATCTCGGCAGCCATCGGTTTTGTCTCGCTGTTTGGTGTGTCTGTCATGGACGGAATCCTGATGATCACTTTCTACAATCAGGAGCGCGCCCACGGCTTCGCGCCCGCAGATGCGATGTACCGTGCTGCCTCCACGCGCATGCGGCCCCTGCTGATGACGGCTCTCTCGGCGTGCATTGGTCTGCTGCCCGCAGCAATTTCAACAGGCATCGGCAGCCAGGTGCAGCGCCCGCTCGCCACCGTGATCGTGGGCGGAATGTTAGTTGGCCCCGTTATGCTGCTCCTCGCCGTGCCTGCACTACGAATGATTTTCCTGGGCGGCGAAAACCACCTAGGCCCCCACCACCTGGAGGCGAAGGAGTCGCAATGAAAATTTCTTGCCTTGTCTTGGCGATCACCAGCACGTTTACGCTCACTGCCAGTGAGGCGATCGCGTCGAATTCAGCACCGAAGAGTTTAGAAGGCGCCGCAAGCACAGTGCCAGCTGGCAAACGCCGAGTCCAGCATCGTGCTGCAAAGGCGAATCAACTACCCAAACCTCCCCACGTCTCAAACACGAATCGGCTCAAACGGCTTGCGAACGGCCAGGCGAGGTCTACGACTGCAACTCCTCGCCTTCAGTCTCATTCCCGACCAAGCCAGTCCACCGTGGTTGAGAAAAGAGGATCGATCCAGAACAAGTCCCTGACCAGCGTTTTTGCTGTGCAGCCGCCGGGTATGTTCCCGTCTTCCTCTCCGTCGCTCGACAATCAGCGCCATCGTGGCCCGAACCCCGCGGTGATTGGCGGACTCGGAACCTCAAAACCTGGCGGAACGGACGCGATCAACGGTAGCCATTTCAGCCGCAGGCCCTAAGGAACTTTTTCGATGATTCAGACTCACAAATCGAGCCTCCCCCGCTTGCTAACGACTTGGGCATTGCTCTTGAACTTATTGCTCATTACGTCCGCTTGCGTCGTCGGGCCGAAGTTCAAGAAGCCTGCGGCTCCCGATGTCAGCGGCTACACTCCGGCTCCGATTACGACCACCACTGCCACGCCCAACGTTGCGGGTGGAGAAGCACAACATTTAACGGCTGGAGGCGACATTCCCGGAGATTGGTGGACCTTATTTCATTCCCGGCCGCTCAACGATTTGATCGAACGCGCGCTGAAAGCCAATCCCGATCTCAAGGCGGCGCAAGCGGCGTTGCTGGTGGCAAGAGAGAACGTGCTGGCACAGCGGGGCGCGTACTATCCGAGTGTGTCGGGTAGTTTCTCGGCGGCGCGCGCCAAGACTTCTAACGAACTTTCACCTGTGCCGAACGCCAGCGTTTTTCAGTACAGCCTCTTCACGCCCGAGGTCAGTGTTTCGTTCGTTCCAGATGTCTTCGGATTGAACCGGCGAACGGTCGAGTCTTTGAAAGCGCAGCAGGAGCAAGCGCGCTTTGCCCTGGCCGCAACCAATATCACGCTCAGCTCCAACGTCGCCGCTACAGCCATCCAAGAGGCCTCGTTGCGGGCACAAATTGATGCGACCAATGAGCTGATCAAGATCAACACGAATATGTTGGACATCTTGCGCAGCCAGTACGCCAAGGGATATGCGAGCGAACTTGACGTGGCGGCTCAGGAATCGCAGCTCGCGCAAGTTGCTGCGACGTTACCTCCGCTGCTGAAGCAGTTCGCGCAGCAACGAGACCTGCTCGCCGTCTTGGCCGGAGGTTTCCCCGATAAAGATGTGCCTGAGAAATTTGAACTCTCGAATCTGCACCTACCGCAAGAATTACCGGTAAGCGTTCCCTCGAAACTGGTGGAGCAACGCCCGGACGTGCGTCAAGCGGAAGAGAATCTGCATTCCGCAAGCGCACTGATTGGGGTCGCGCGTGCCAACCGGCTCCCGAGCTTTAATCTGACGGGTGACATCGGCAGCATGGCGCTCGCCTTTGGCAATATATTTTCCGCTGGCAACGGCTTTCGCGACGTGAGCGCCGGGGTCACTCAGCCCATCTTTGAAGGCGGGACTCTGATGCATCGCGAGCGCGCCGCGAGAGCGGCCTATGTGCAGGCCGACGAGCAATATCGAAGCACCGTCCTCACTGCATTTCAAAATGTGGCGGACACGCTGAATGCACTCCAGCAAGACGCCGACGGCCTGAAGGCTGCGGACGCTTCGAAAGACGCTGCCGCTGTTACTCTCGATCTGGCCAAAAAGCAGTTTCAGGCAGGCTACGCCAACTATCTGGGCTTATTGAGCGCGGAGCAAGCGTATCAACAAGCTGTCGTTAACCTTGCGCAGGCCCAAGGCAATCGTTATGCGGACACTGCCGCGTTATTTCAGGCCCTCGGCGGTGGATGGTGGAACCGCTCGGATGTCCCGCAACACTGATAGGCAGGCAATTCCTGATGCAGCGTGATACGAAAGTATCGATCGATACTTTCGTCTAATTGTTCCCTCATTTGGCTTCTGGTCTCATCGCGGAACGTGCTGAGTTCGCGCACAGCCCAGGGCTCCACGCCCAACTCAAATGGATGACATGAACCATCCAGACGACAGATCGCGCCGTTGCTTTCTCAAGGCAAGTTCGATGTTGGGCCTGGCAGCCGCGTTCGGACCAGCAACGATCGGCGAAGTATTTGCAGATTCGAAATCCAATACTGATCAAAAAGAGAACAACATGAACCAAGCCAGTGCTACACAGGCAGCCGACAAGACGGCTATTCGTCCGTTTCAGGTGAATGTTCCAGAAGCCGAGCTTACCGAATTGCGCAGGCGGATCAACTCGACCAGGTGGCCTGATCGGGAGACGGTCACGGATGAATCGCAAGGCGTGCCGCTTGCGACAATTCAGGACCTTTGCCGCTATTGGGGCACAGACTACGATTGGCGAAAGTGCGAAGCGAAACTGAACGCCCTGCCGCAGTTCATCACCGAGATCGATGGGCTGGACATTCATTTCATTCACGCTCGCTCGAAACATGAAAATGCGTTGCCGCTGATCGTGACGCACGGTTGGCCCGGCTCGGTCATCGAGCAGCTGAAGATTATTGATCCACTTACCAATCCCACGGCACATGGCGGGAGCGCATCGGACGCCTTCCATCTGGTGATTCCGTCACTACCGGGGTTCGGGTTTTCAGCCAGGCCCACCGTTTCCGCCTGGGGTCCCGAGCGCACTGCAAGGGTTTGGGTCGTGCTGATGAAGCGCCTTGGATACGCACAATTTGTGGCGCAAGGCGGCGATTTGGGCGCGGGCGTCTGCACTATGATGGCAAAACACGCACCTCCAGAATTGCTGGGAATTCATACCAACTTCCCTGGAACTATTCCATCCGACATCGCGAAGGCGCTTCAGTGTGGCGATCCTGCGCCATCCGGCCTATCCGCCGACGAAAGGCGTGCGTACGAGCAGCTGACCTATCTGTTTACGAAGAAACGTGCCTACGCACAAATGATGGCGACGCGTCCGCAAACGCTGTACGGGTTGGCGGATTCACCCATCTGCCTGGCAGCCTGGCTCTTTGACCACGGTGATGGTTATGGCCAGCCCGCGGCGCCGATCACCTCGGCAGTGCTCGGGCGCACGGTGAATGGACACTCCGCAGGTGACCTGACACGAGACGATGTGCTCGACGACTTCACACTCTACTGGTTGACGAACACGGCGGTTTCTTCGGCTCGTTTCTATTGGGAACTTCACCTCAATCTTTATAACGCGGCCAATGTTTCCATCCCAGCTGCAGTGAGCGTCTTTCCCGGCGAGAACTATCAAGCCCCGCGAAGTTGGACGGAGCGGGCCTATCACAAACTCATCTACTACAACCAAGTCGACAGAGGCGGACACTATGCGGCGTGGGAGCAGCCGAAGCTTTTTTCAGAGGAGGTTCGCGCGGGATTCAGATCGCTGCGCTAGTTCTTCACAAAAGAGGAGGAGATGCGCGCCATGCCTGACCATTCGCAGTTTAACATCGACCGTAGCAATCCGGGCCGGTGGACGATCAGCTTCAACAACCCGCCGATCAACATGTTTGTTCCCTCAACGATCGTCGAATTGGGAGCGCTCATGACCGACCTCGAGGCGAACCCGTCCGTGAAGGTCGTAGTGTTCCAGTCGGCGAATCCCGATTTTTTCATCGCCCATCTCGACGTAGCCAAGGCAGCTGAACGGCCAGAGGTGCTGGGCCTTTGGCGAGAATTTGTGCTGGGCCTTTCATCCACGCCAGTCGTGAGCATCGCCAAGATTCGCGGCCGCACGCGCGGCATCGGGAACGAGTTCGTGCTGGCCTGCGACATGCGCTTCGCCAGCCGGCAAAGCGCACTGTTCGGCAACCCCGAGGTCGGCGTCGGACTGGTCCCGGGCGGTGGCGCGATGGAATGGCTCCCGCGTTTGGTCGGACGCTCACGGGCGCTTGAGATCGTGCTTAGCGGTGACGACTTTGACGCTGATATCGCCGAGCGATACGGCTGGGTGAACCGCACGCTAGATGATGACGACCTCGACTCGTTTGTCGATAATCTCGCCGCGCGTTTGGCCTCGTTCGACCGTGAAACGCTGGCGGCGGCGAAGGCCCAAGTCAATCGCTTCGGGACGCCGACAGCTACTGAGCTCAAGTCGAGCACCGACCTGTTCTTTCCACTGCTGGCCTTGCCAGGTGCGCAGGCCCGTCGTACCAAGATTCGCAATCTGGGTTACGGCGTTCCGAGCGACTTCGAATTGAATTTCGGCAAGCACCTGCCTGCGCTCGGGCGGGTGGACGACGATGCCGCGGGACAGAAGAGGTAGACATGAAACCCTGGAAAGTAGTTTTGCTGATTCTGGTTGCTCTTGCGGTTGCAGCCGCGGCCTACGGGTTGATTCTCGTGCGACGAGGCTTCAGCGCACTTGCAACACCATCAGCGATTGAGGAACTCGCGGCTACAACGGCACGTAAATTGGCTGTGCCATCCTCGTACCGCGAACTTCGCAATCCCATCCCGCCTTCAACCGAGAACATTCGCGGAGGCATGGAGCATTTCGCCTTTCATTGCGCTCCATGCCATTCGAATGACGGATCGGGCCACACGGTGTACGGCAAGGGTCTGTATCCGAAGCCGCCCGACCTGCGCGCGGCCGGGACGCAGAACAAAAGCGACGGCGAGCTCTACTACACAATTGAAGATGGAGTTCGTTTGAGCGGCATGCCGGCCTTCAGCGGAACGCACACTGTCCCGCAAACCTGGCGCCTGGTTTTGTTCATTCGGCACTTGCCCCAGATCACGCCCGAGGAACTCAATGAGATGAAGGGGTGGGACTCGAAGATAGAGGCAGATCCATCGCATTTCTGAAGTGCGGGGAACCGCCCCAGAATCCTGGGGGGGAAACACACCACCACTGAAAGAAGAAACACCATTAGTAAGGTAGGAGGAAATTTATGAAACGGGAAATCATTCGCGTCGAGCCGCTGGCGACCTACCTGGAAAAAATACAAGGCCCCAGCTTCAACCGTGACGAAGCACGGCGACACAATCTACGTCTCAGGTGGCCCGCCGTTCGACCCCAAAACAGGAGAAATCTTCAAGGGACCGATCGAACGTCAGACGGAGATCGTATTGGATCAACTCAAGCTCTGTGTCGAAACGGCCGCTCTTCTCTGGAAAACATTCTGAAGCTGAATGTCTACGTCACCTCAGTAGACATGTTCCCGGCGGTGAATACGGTCTACCGGCGTTATTTCCCAGAAAATCCGCCCGCGCGCATCTTTATTAACGTTCCTGCTTGGAACGGCGGGTTTGATATTGAAGTGGATTGTATCGCCGTCGGTTTTATAAGACTACAGATGCCGTTGAATGGGTCGGTCGCAGCGGAAGCACAGACGCCGCATTGTAGAAAGCATGTGCAGTCTCGTGTATGCAAGTAACTTTTCCCTAATGTTCGATCCGCAGGTTACCGATATATATATAAAGATGTGTCGGAGGAAGAATGTACAAAATAGAGCAAACCGAGATCGGATTTAAGCTGACCTTCAGTGGCACGGTAACCAAAAAAGAGTTGGAACCTTGGTTTCAAGAGAGCAAGAATGCACTCATCAAGTGCAAGAAGCCCTTCGGCGTAATCGTCGACATGAGAAACCTGGAGCTTCTGCCGCCCGACGTTCAAGCCGAGATCGTGAAAGGTCAGATGCTGTACCGCAACAGTGGGTTACAGCGTTCCGCCATAATTCTGAGGGATCCTACCGTTACCGTTCAATTCATGCGGCTGGCGAAGAAGTCCGGTATTTACAACTACGAACGCTTTATTGACGCCTCAAGCGACGCGCAATGGGAAAAGCATGCAGAAGAGTGGGCGGGGTTCGGAATTGATCCCCCGGGAGTATCCCGCCCCTTGCTTTGATTTTCTTGGTCAACTGGCGAGGCGAGCCGCCATCTCAGAAAGGCCTTACCCCATTAGGGTCGCTTGCCGCTTTGCCTGCATCTTGCACCAGAACAGCATAATCAGCGGGTACGCGATACCCACCAGAGTAATCGGCCATCCTGAGTAATGATGGTGAGGGCAGGAACTACATTTGAAAACCCCGGAAATCAGGAAAGTCGGAATTGAAAGATATGCCGTCGCCGGCACCAGGACGCTCACCAGCGGCGAACGGATGAGAAGGGCGACGCCAGTCCACAACAGCACAGCTCCAGTGACGGTACCCAAAGCCCCAACGATCATCGGATCGGTCTCACTGTTAAGGACACCGCGATACACAAGTTCCTGCACAGCCCCGCCAGTTTCGAGGGCTCCAAATACAAGCGCGAATAACGAAACTGCCATGTGACCACGCATCGTTCCCCTCCCAGGGTGGAATTTGCTAGCAGCTCAACTGACCGCTCTGAAAAAAACCAGGAACAATACGGACGACGCGAGAAACGAAATCGCCCCGGCCATCACCGCATTGCTGGCGAGGCGCAACGGCACTGCCACCGTCAGCAGTTCCCACAGAGCAGAACGCCACAGAGAAGTCAGTCCAGACGGCCCACGTTCGACGATGGCATCGTGCACTGCGGCCTCGAAGACGTCCGCCATCTCCGCGCCGAACTTGCGGCGCAGATCAGTTGGATAGAAAATGAGCAAGCCTGTGTAGACGACGCGGCTCAAGCGAACGATGGTCAATCGTCTTTCAGTGGACATCAGTCACTCCGCGGTTCCCGGCAATAGCTTGCGTCTGCGCGCCGATCGCACCGCCGACTCCATTCGTGCGAGCTCGGCTTCCAGCAGCAACTTGCCGTTACCCATGAGCCGGTAGTATCGCCGGCGGCTATCTTCTGGGTTTCGGCTCCTATCCACTTCCGCGATCAGCCCCAAGTCGAGTAGCCGTTGCAGCGTGGTATAAAGCGTTCCTGGTCCCATACGGAACTTACCATCCGACAGCACGGACGTTTCCTGCATGATCGCGTAACCGTGCTTTTCGCCGTCGGCCAGCACCAACAGGACGTAGAAGACTACTGGCGTCAGCGGCAGAAGTCGCCGCAATTCCTCGGGGAGATTTCGGTTCATTAAGCCTCAGCTATATCAGCAATGGATATATCAGTGCACGATACACATGTCAACTACATTTTCCCGGTAGCACCCAGTCTCTGCGAAATCTTTATGCCCAAAAAACCGATTGACTTCCTTGATCCGGAATTTCAAAACGGCACAAGCCTGCGCTCACGCCGCAAGTAATTTCCGCTTCTTAGCAACGTTTTTCTCGGACCAAACTTGTTGGCCAAAACGCAAGAATCTCGTTGAACATCGGGTCCGGTCGTGATACCTTCCGCTTCCGTTGTGTTTTGTGACATGAAGTAAATCAAGAAAACACGTCCAAGAAATTAAAGGGGGAGAAACCTTCCCATGAGGGCATTTACGAAGTTGATTTTTGACTTGGCTTTGGTCACGCTCTGCGCAGCCAGCACATTTGCGACGACCAAGTACGTGGTCGACAATGATGACAGTCCAACCGCCAACAGCGCCACTTTCTACAATGTCGAAGCGGGCGGCAAACTGACTCTGAAAAAGACCGTGCCCACGGGCGGCACGGGATTGGGCGGCGGATATTTCGCAGATGCCCGGATCAACGTATCGCATAGCAAGACGCAACCCTGCGTCTATGTCTCCAATGCCACTTCCAACAACGTTTCTGCAATCAATGAAGAAACCTTAAAGAACAACGGACCGTTCGCAGCGGGATCGAGCGACAGCGGCGCGGCCGGTGGCATTTCTGTTGTCTCAAGCACGAACTACGTTTATGCGGGCTTCAGCGGTGCGACGCTCGGAGCTGGCCAAGGCAGCATCGCGACCTACAAAGAGGAAGCGGGCTGCAAGCTGAAGTACTTGAAATCGATTCGCGCAGAGGGCTTGGGCCAAGGCACTTTCGGCATCGGGCAACCGACTGGCATGGCTATCACACCGGATGGCAAAACCATGGTCGTAGGGTACGAAGACGGCTCGATCGAGTCATTCAACATTTCTGCGGGTGTACCGAAGCCGATCGGAAAGGCGGTAAACACTACCGGTTTCGCAAGCGGCGATTACGCGGGTGGCGTGGACATCACCCAGGACGGAAAGTACGCGATCTTCGGTGACATTCCGACCACGTCCACTTCCGGAGCCATCGTGGAGGTTGGTGAAATCGCGACTCTGAAAAATGGGAAAACCAAGCTTTACGGTCCCATCCAGACAGGCTTCAACTCCAACTTCGTGTCGCTAAGCCCGGACGAGTCGCTGCTGTACATCAGTAACAACCAGGGCGGGACCATAACCGCGGCGGCGTTCAACAAGACAACGGGCGTGGTCTCCACAACCCAGTCTTGCATGTCCGCTGTGTTGACCGGTTTCGGCACCGACTGGTTCTACGCGGGAGGCCTAACCACTGAGAACACTCAGACCGGAAACGGCACGGCAGTATATGTTGGCGAGTTTGGGTTCCCCGGTTCAGAAGGGGCATCGAGCATCGGCCAAGTCAACGTGAAATCTAGCAGTTCTGGCTGCACCTTGACCGAAGCGAAAGGCTCACCTTATGCGAACCCCACCGGTTTCGTATTTTCGGTTGGGTCATATCCTCCTCGCCCGTTCTAACAGTAGCAGCTTGGACGAACGGAATTTGGGGCACGGCCACGCAGCCGTGCCCTTTTTTGCGAAGCTATGAATAAGTCCCGCCTCACACCCGCTCCAACTCGTGGCTCGGCAGGAATGGGTCAGGGGCGGGACAGCGGCGAAGGGGCCTGCGTCGAATCGGCATCGGGCTTGCACGGGCACTTCGCTAGCTGATCGTTCGAGCGCCAGACCGCTCCCATTTGGAGCCGCATGACGAGCTCGTCGTAATCGTCCCAGAGCTCTGAAATCTTGCCGTCGCGGATCTGAAACATGAGCATCTCAACTGCGTGGATTTTTCGCGGGGCGGCCTCCGGCGCCGCGGTATCCGCGAACAAACGCTCCTTATAAGATCCGCTGAAGGTCAACCGCATTGCCACTCGATCCCCTTGCACGATCGTATCTTCAATTCTGAAATTAAGATCGGGCATCGACTTGCGCCACGAAATGATCACCTTTGCCAAGGTGCCGGTATCGAGAAACCTTCTTTGGCCGTGAAAAGTTATGAAGACCGGGTGCGTGAACATGGTCGTGACTGCCTGAAGATCCCCACTGTTCCACATTTCGATATACTTTCTCGGCATGGCATCGGCCGGCTGGTTCTCTGCGGCACGACTCTCAGAGAACGAACTCGTGGCTGGGGACGCTGGAACTGTTTCCTTGATTTGTCCCGAAGGTCCCGTCCTAGTCTGCGGCGGATTAGATTGCGGAACAGCCGTCGAAGACGGCTGCGTTCCATCCTGCGCCAGCGCAAAGGACTGCCAGAGCGTCGCCAACGCAAGAATTGCAGGTGCCAGCTTCGCCAATTTCACTTTTCCGGAAACCTCCTCATACCGAATGAGAATATCTTAGTTTTCCTTCTTTTCTTCGGCCCTCAGCAAGAGTAGGTTTGATATCAGACTTCAATTTACAATGCAGCCCATGAACGCTCGCTGTTGGCGAAAGTTGGCGGTGCTGACGACGGTTGCGTTAATTGGGCAGATGGCAAACAGTCAGCAGCGAGCATCTGTTCCTCAAACCACAACGTTCAGCGCCCCCGACCGCGCGTTTCTTTTTTCTTATCCCAACGACTTTCAAATTTGTACAGCAGGGAAGATCGACCTATGCCTTCATTCCTTCATGCCCGTTTGTGAAGCAGACGCGCTCGTGTGTGTTATTTATCCCACCCGGCAGTTCGGGGATACGAATTTCGGGGCCGCTTCGTTTCAGGTAAGAGAAATTCATAGGGAGGAAATGATGACCCCCGATGTCTGCGCGACGCCCTACCCGCTGATGGACTCCAACGGGCCTTGGAGGTGGCCAGAGTTCCTCGTCTCCGCCGAACATCCGGTGGAAACGATCGGCGGCGTCCAGTTTCTACACGGGGTTACCGGCGAGGGCGCGACAAGCCATTCGCTTGGCAGTAACCTATATCGCGGGTTTCACATACAAAGATGCTTTGAGCTGAGAGTGAGTACGACTGCGACAGACCCGAGCGTTTCCGATCCACCGTTGAAGACGCTTACTTCCGCGCAGCAGAAAAAATTGGATCAAAGCATGTCGCAGATTCTACACAGCTTCCGCTTTTCAAACTAAAGCGTGCTTCTGGTTCGTTGTTCATGCGACATCGCGATTTCAATCATCGACCCGGACCAGCCCTATTATCAAAGAGTGTATTTGGCCGGTTTCGTCAACGATCGCCTACGTGAGTTCGCTCCAACTCTCAGAATGAGAGCGGAATATCGAGTTCCTAAATCACTTCGACCACGGCGGCACAACGCCTGTCATTCTCGCGTACGCAACGAGTTGGCCCATGTGCTCGTTGTTATGAACGATGATTCGCAGGAAGACGCTGTCCACGGTCGTGTCTGTATTGAAGAATTTTGTTTTTCGCTGCAGATCCGCGGGCGTTTCAGCGGCGCGAGCCTCTTTCACCGCGTCCAACGAGCGCTTCAGCCAGCGAATCACGTCAGCCTTGGAAGTCACTGTTTTTCCCATGTCATCCTTAAGGTCAGCGGGCGTCTTGACCCCGATCGCGTTCAGCATCAGGAAATTTGCTCGCACGATATGCATATACACTTCGCTTGTGGACCGGACTCCGCTCGCCGGCCGCCACGCGAATTTTTCGGGCGGCGTCGCCTCAGCCAGAGACACTAATTGCTCGGACACGTGATTCCATTCGCCCTCGTATCCCTGAAACAGATCGGGCGCTTCCTGAGCGAATGACATCGAAGCGTTGATTAATAACCACAGCAACACGGCTCCTACCAACTTTGTTTTCACAGGGCAGTTCCTCCCAGGCGATCATTGCCCTCCGCTGCTTATTGCGAGTAAGCGTCGGCCAGCAATTTAGCCTGATCTCAGCCGGTTTAGACGATTGTCGACTGCAAAACGTTAGGCGGGTCGGGGAGCTATTGGGCACAAATCGGGCAGAGTTTTCCGTCGCACCTCACTGATTGACTCGTTCAAAAAGTAAAGGGCGAGACGCATTAGCGCCTCACCCTTCGATAACTTTCCAGCCAAACGCCGATCAGACGGTTCTAGCCGCGAATCCGTCGGCCGGTTTCCCCAGAACTACTGCGCTGCGTTCTGCAATCCCTGGTACACTGCCAGCCCAGCGATTACCAGGAGCAGCACACCCGAGGCAGCACCCACCCATTTCACCAGGGGAGTGATTTTGTTCACCTTGGCCATGATCTCGATCTGTTCCTTTTCCATGTGCGACTCAGACTCGCCCAGGAACAGTTGATCGTCCTCTTGCATGGTGAGAGTACTGCGGTAGATTAGGAGGATGACCAGGACAGCCGTCACAACTCCCCACACAGCTAGCGGCCACATAAGTATTGACATCATAAGCCACCTCGGTGCCGATCTTCTGAAAACCCCGAAGCCTTGCCAATACGGGTGGGCGACGGGGCCCCTTAACCGCGAATTATATCCCCATAACGCAAGCCGCAGCAGATTTTGTTTTTGGGGATGCGACTCCAGTCCGCTTTTGGTCATCTAAGGGCTGTGCAATCATGATATTGGAGCCAGGATTTTAGCCTCGACCCTGAGCCCAGCTTTGTTATAATAACGGAGGTAGCAATTTCAAGGAGATACCAATGGCCACAACCACTGTCCCCACAACCGTTCCAGAAGTTACGCCCAAAACGCCGCCGGTCAGCTTGACCGCCAACGCGATTGCCAAAGTGAAGGAAATCATGGCGCAACAGAATCCCGTCCCAACCGGCCTGCGCGTCGGAGTTGTGGGCGGCGGTTGCTCTGGTTTCTCCTACTCGATGTCGTTTGAAAACGGCGCGGGCATGATGGACAAAGTGTTCGACATGGACGGCCTCAAAGTCTACGTCGACGCTACTTCGCTCATGTACCTGAATCATTGCATCGTCGATTACGTCGAAACCCTCGAAGGCGCCGGCTTCAAATTCGACAATCCCAACGTGAAGAGCACCTGCGGATGCGGATCTTCCTTCAGCGTGTAATCGGGAAGACTTCAAAGTTAAAAAGCCTCATCGCTACGAGCGATGAGGCTTTTGTGTTTTGCCTGGTTGACGGTACATCAGTAGGTCGCGATGAAACCTCCCTGGTAGTCGTTGTCGGGCACATAAAATCCGACCAGCGTGTTTTTGTCATTGATTCCCATGTCATACGTTCCCCCGCTGTTGGGATAATCCGTCGTGTAGTACTTGCCACCTTGCAGCAGCGCGCCATGTGGATGGTAATTAGCGTCGAACCACTGAAAGACAACGTCGTTCGCATTATTGAGGTCCATGGCAAACGTGTTCGTTGCGTTGGGAACGTCAATCGTTTTGTAGGTCTTGCCATTCCAAATAGACGATTCGCTATTTTGCTCAGCGTCCTGCCAATAAAACACAATGTATCCCTTGTTATTAATGCCGGTCGCGAAGGTCGCAGTAGCGCCGGGCACATTGAATGTTTTGTAGGTGCTTCCCGTCAGGCGGAATCCGTGAATCCCCTTGGAGTCCTGATAAGAGCCGACAATCACTCCCTTATCATTGATCCCGCTGGCTTGCGAGTCCTTGGCTCCAGCCGGACCGGGGATATCCGTAAACTTTCCGTTCAGATAGGAGAACCCCATCGTCGTGGTCTTGACCTGATAATTTCCTACGATCACGCCGCTCGAGTTGATGTCCTTGCAAATCGTCGACGAGCTCTTGGGATGATCAATGTGGGTCCACTTGCCATCCGCTACCAGAAAGCCGTGCGGGTTTCCCCCGCCCTTGAGCAGATAATATCCGACCATCGCGCCCGCGTTGTTAATCCCTCCGACAGTCGTGGTCAGCGCTCCCGGCACCCGGATGGTCTTGAACTTGAAAGTCAAAGTAGGCGCTGCGGCTGCAGTCGCCGCAATCATGAACATCAGCATAAATACTGCGAGCATCACCGACTTGCAGATCTTCATTATTCTCTCCCTGGTATCGGATTGTATTGGCACGGATTGTATTGGCACACTCCAGCCAATATGTTTCTCGGACATGAAAAGCGGCAGCGATTGTACACCGCTGCCGCAACCTCCGGGAATGATTTTGTAATCAGTAGGTCGCCTTGAAGCCCTGCTCGGGGCCGCTAATCGACGTTGTCTGATAGTATCCAACCAGTTCGCTCTTGTCGTTGAGGCCGGTGGCACTGCTATCCGCACTCTTGGGATAGACAAACGTGTAGAACTTGCCAGCTTGATACAGCACAGCTTGGGCCTTGGTGGCGCTGGAGTTCAACGTTTCATAAACGATGTTGCCCCCAGTGTTTATGTCGAAAGCGAACGAGTTGGCTGCGCCCGGAACGTTAATCGTCTTGTAAGTCTTGCCGTTGTACAGAGCAGAATCGATGCCCTTCGATGTTCCGTAAAATAAGACGACATTGCCCGCATTGTTGATCGCGGTCGCGATGGTCAGATCAGCGCCGGGCGGGTTCAGGGTCGTGTAGGTTTTGCCCTTTAAGATGAACCCTACAATTGCGTCGCTGGAAGTGGTGTAAGTGCCGACAATCACGCCGCTGTCGTTGATGCCATACGCGACCGACGACTTTGCGCCGCTCGGGCCAGGGATGTCAGTGAACTTGCCATTCTGATACACGAACCCCTTCGTAATCCCGGCGGAATTCTTCGAAGCGCCCACAATCGCGCCCGCGGAATTGATATGGATGCAACTATCCGAAGCCGCTTTCGGATAATTGATCGTGGTCACTTTGCTGCCCTTCAGCATGAAGCAGTGCTCGACACCTTTCTTGTCTTGATATTGCCCCACGATCACGCCCGAGTTGTTAATTCCTCCGAGAGCGGTAGTGAGTGAGCCCGTCACGGTGAACTTGGTAAATTTAAAAGTCAAAGTTGGCGCAGCGGCCGCAGTCGCCGCCATCAGGAACGCCGACACGAATCCCAGAAATAGCAATAACGATTTGCGAGCTTTCATTCTTATCCCCCCATAAAAGGCTGCGTGGAGCAGCCCAAGGCTTCTTTCTAGACGTAGCGGCGGCAGTGATTGTACACCGACTCTACCCGCTAGCAATACGGTGAAAAGATTTGCACTTCTTGTGGATGGTGCAGCAGTTCCACAGCTTGCGGAGAAGCTCTTGACCGTGGGGAGTCGTGAAAGGGCGCGCCTTTCAGAGCTTACGGGGAAACTCCCGATTCGTATCAGGGTATGCCTTCAGGCATACCGTAACCGAATTTCAAGCGAAATCCAAATCACGTATAAACGTCGGGTGCCCCACTCTTTCCGCGTCCTTTGCGGAAAGGGTGGGAAGCGAGAATGCAAATCCGACCATTCCGCGGGTGGCCCATCCTTTTGCGCATACTTTGCGCAAAGGGTAGGAGCCAGATTCCTAATCTGAAGCCGAGCAAGCAGCCTCGAACGCGAGAAGAGCAGGGCATCCAGTTTTGTGCGCTGAAAGAACGGCCAGCCCCCAACTCAGAGCCGGCGCGTGTGGACACCAGCCCCGGCCAGGTATAACATCGCGGGAAGCCGCGCCGTTCCTCGCTTTCCCGCGAAAGCGCCGGTAATCCCGTTCGAAGGTGGTCCCTCGCTATGACTCACAAGAGACATTCCCGGTCCGCAATCAGCCTGCTGAGCTTCTTCGCGGCAATTTTCGCGTTGAGCGTGTCCGCGTCAGCGGAATGGAAGGAGAAAGTGCTGTACAGCTTCCAAGGCATTCCCGATGGATCCTTTCCAGGGGGAGGCGTAGCTTTTGACAAAGCAGGCAAGCTGTACGGAGTTGCGACCGAGGGAGGCTCCGGTGCCTGTGCCCCGGCGCAATGCGGCATCGTCTATCAACTGAGTCCGCCCGAGCAGAAAGGCGGAGCCTGGACCGAGACTGTGCTGTACGTGTTCAAAGGCCAAAAGTATGGTGACGGCTCGTCCCCGGGAGGAACGCTGCTCATCGACGGCTCCGGCAATCTCTACGGAGGAACCGGCTACGGCGGCACTGGACCCTGCATGCTTCTGGGCGGTACGGTCGGATGTGGCACGGTATTCGAGCTGTCCCCGCCGAAAGAAAAGGGTGGGGCATGGACCGAAAAAGCGCTGTACAGCTTCAAGGGCGGCAAAGATGGGCAACTCGCGGCAGAGACTCTGACATTCGATGCCAATGGCAACATCTATGGCGCGACCACCTATGGCGGCGGTTATGGCTCGTGCAATGCGCCCTATTACCAGCATTGCGGGACTGTGTATGAGCTGAGCCCGCCGAAGACTCAGGGCGGCAAGTGGACGGAAAAAGTCCTGTATAGCTTCAAGGGTGTCAAGGACAGTCAACAGTCAGGCGACGGCGCAAACCCGAACGGCGGCTTGGTCTTCGATGACAACGGCGCGCTGTACGGCACAACATACTTCGGTGGCAACAACGTAAAGGGAGAATGCGAGGGAGGGGTCGGCGGGACAGGTTGTGGCATCGTGTTCAGTCTCACCCCGCCGAGCCAAGTCGGCGGCAAGTGGACAGAGAAATTACTCCATAGTTTTGATGCCGAGGATGGCGCAAACTCCGACGCAGGCGTTGTCTTCGACGGAAGCGGCAACCTCTATGGTACGACGGCCTCGGGCCCCCCAAACGGGTTTGGCCTCGTTTTTGAGCTGAAGAAGCCGTCGGCAAAGGTCCACTCATGGACGGAAACTGTTTTGTGCCTTTTCAATGACGGAAGTAGCGGCGGGTATCCGATAGCGGGCTTACTTTTCGACGCCAGCGGTGACCTCTATGGTACTGCAAGTGGGGGCGACCAGTTTCGCGGCGATGTCTTTCGCTTGAAGCCGTCTACCAAGAGCGGAGGCGCGTGGCGCCTTGAACTGCTATACGGTTTCACAGGCAGCCCCGACGCCGGTCATCCTGCCGCCAGCCTGGTCTTCGACAAGTCCGGAAATCTCAACGGTACGAGTCAGTGGGGCGGCACAGGCCAGTCTTGTCAAGGCGGCTGCGGAACAGTTTACGAAGTGTCGCCCTAGGGTCAAACTCGCATTGAGCAATCAGACTTTGGGGAACTCAAAACTTTTGACAGGCGGGCTGCTTATCCTTTTGCGCGTACTTTGCGAAAAGGGGAAAGGTGCCAGATTCCCAATATGGAACTGAGGCCTCACCGCCGCACGCTTTCTCCTTGATTTGCGCGATCACTTCCGATAACATAGATACGCATAGATTATCTAAAAGATAATCATCGGATCTTTGACAACTTGACCAGTACGCTCATCGTGAACGGACAGCTCCTGGAAATTCCGACTTCCAAGGTTCCCGAAATGGAACCGAAGGCAGCGCGAGAACTCCATAACCCCAATGTTTCCAGGATTTTGCCTCTAACTATCTTTAGAACCATAGATCTAGGAGGCAGAAAAATTTCCGGTCGTTTGTTTTCTAGATTTTGCGCGGAAATGAGAGTTTTTTTTGAGGTAAATTGTGCACCAGAATTTGTGCAATGATCCCGGCAGCCCAACCGACGAAGCGCTTCAGAACCAGACTTAGATTGACGCCGTTTATTGCTCAGGGGGCATCTGCGGAGTTTGCGGGCCTGGTTGTGACGGTTGTCCAGGCTGCAGGCCGGTGCCGGGTTGTCCGGGGAAGCCGCCTGGTGCGCCCGGTCCACTGAATCCACCGGGTCCGCCGGCTGCGGGGGTTGCACCGGGAATACCCGTCTGGCCTACGCCTCCGGCTTGTAAGGACGGCTGGTTCGGAGTGGTAAGAATGCCACCCGTATCCGAAGTCGGATCGTAGATGAATTGCCACTCGTTGTAATGCTCTTTTTTGTTGAACACGCGAATGGTTTTGTCTTTGCTGGTGCTGGCGACTCCGACGATCGGACCTCCGCCGAAAGTCTGGCCGTTTGGACCGTTTGGACCGTTCGTTCCTTGCCCCGGCACGCCAAAGGCGCCGGGAGGACCCGGACCTGCCGCAGCGAGACCGGGGCCCTGATTAAGCGTAGCCCCGCCCGCTTCGCCACTGTTTTCGTCGGAATTCGACCCTGTAGAGAAGGTTGCTCCCGGCGATGTGGCGCCGCCCGGCCCCCCAACGCCCGCGCCTCCGTTGATGCCGCCGGCCGCAAGACCGCCCGCCATGGCCACGGTGTTCATGGTGTTCAATGCGTTCTGAACTCCAGGCCCGCCGATGCCGCCGGGGCCGCCAGGACCGCCGGGGCCACCGATTCCCGGAGCGCCCGGAGCCATGCCGGCTACCGGGGTCGCGCCCGCGATTCCCCCTCCGAACGACATCTGCACGTCGCCCATGTGCAAGATTCTGAAGTCTTTCCCTGTGATGGGATCTTTGTAGCGTCGGCGCAGAAAGCGGATCTGATTGGTGTTCTCCAGTTCCTCGATGCGCGTGGGATAACGGCCGAATTTCTTGACGAAATGCTTCATCGCCCGCGAATACTGCACGCCGCGGTGAATCAACTCTTGTTCCCGATCGCGCTTCATCTGGATGCACGAATTCCGGAGCCATGACAACTGCCGCGATGGCAACGAGCGCCACGAACAGTATGAGGGTGATCAGAATGTATCCGCGCTCAGAGCGGCGGGCGGCGGATTTTGGTGAGCACGGCATCATGGGGATTTTGTAATTGGGCAATTTTGTGATTGGGTAATTCGGAGCGCTTTGAAATTACTCAATTACAAAATTCCCCAATGACTCAATTCTACTATCCCAGAGTCAGCGGAATATTCTGGCGGTTGTTGTTGAGCACATCTTCGATTTCGACCGAAGTCGGCGAGATGCGCAACACTTTGTAATGGCGATTGACCACGTCGCCTTCAGCCGCGATGAAGACGTCTTCGCCCTCCGACAGGAAAATCTTCTTGGCCTCGCCGGGTCTGCTGGCGAACCCGAAAAACTTCAGGTTGATGGGCGGCGGAGGCGGTGGTGGCGGCGGGCCCTGTGCCTTTCGTATTTCGTCGGGCGTTTGAGCTGGTGCTATGGGCTTTGGAATCTCCGCTTGCGCCAGGAAGATGTTTCGTCCATTGCCTTCGTACTTGGTGTCCTCGCTGGCTTTCAGCCAGTCATATCGCAGGCTGGGATCGAGCGAACGGGACGCCGCGGTGGCCTTTTTGCCGTGGCCCTTGCCCGTCCGGCCTGTGCCAGCCGGTCGAGAATTCGCAGTCGGCGAAAGCGTCGGGATCGGAGGTGTAGGTGCTGCTGCTTTAGGACCCGCACCCCCCGAATTGAACAGCAGCACAATCACGGCAATCGCCATCAGCGCGATGGCCGCAATCAGCTTGGTCCGATTTTCAGCTCCGACTTTCACTTCACACCCGTTTTCACTTAGGCGATACCCGTCTTCAGATAAGTTTCCAGTTTCAGTTGCAGCTTGACCACGCCGTTTTGCTCTCCGCCGAGTACTACGCTATCCACCAGGAAAAACAGCTTGGTCGCGCTCCAGCGCATTGATGAAACGCACCAACTGCAGATAATCGCCGGCAAGATCGGCTTCGATCTCCACGCGCCGCACTCCCAGAGTCTCGGGATCCTTCATCGCGTACTTGACGCTTTCGATTCGGACTCCGGTCTGCGGCCGCGACCTTGCCCAGATCGGCGGAAATCCAGAGTCCTGCGAGGGCAGCCGTTGCGCGTAGAAGTCGGCAATCTCTTTGCGGGCGACGGGAATCTTCTTGTCCAGACCACGCAGCGGTTCGACCTCGCGCGTTTTCTGCTGCAATTGCTTCCAGGCCTGATTGAGTTGTTCGCGCCTCGACGACTCCGGATCCACCAAGGGAGAAAAAAACACTGCGATCGCGAGCACATCCACCGACCGCCAGCGCGCCGAGCGCGATCTTCACTTTCCGGCGGGTGTCTTTGAGGTCGGGCATTAATGCGCCCCTCCGGGAGTGCCGCTTCCAATCTCAGGCACGTAAAACGCGGTAATGTTGAACTGCACTATGTCCCCACCAACCGATGCGTTGCCGGGACTGGAACTCTCCTCCTCGATATGGGTGTCCTGGAAGTGTTGCGAAGCCTCCATTTTGCTCACCAGGTCTAATGCGTGGTCGCGGGAATCCCCGGCTACGATCAGTTTGATCTCCAACTCATTATCCGGCCCTAGTTCGGGACGCATCGAAACCACATGCACCCGCGGCGGCATCATCTGTTCCAGGTTTTCAAAAGCCTTGGTCCAGGAAAAAGATTTTCGCTGGAAGAGGTCGTTAAGAAACTGCGACCGGTCGCGGGTGCTGGCGTTTTGTGGCAGGTTCAAAAGCGCGATGGCGTCGGCTTTTTCTTTGTCTCGGGCAGCGCTCTGCGCTTCGTATTTCCGGATCAGTTGCCGGTCCTTGCGCGCGCCGATCCATCCATTGACTGTGATAACCAGCAGCAGCAGAGTCAGAATGCCGAGCGCAACCAGCCCTCCGCCCCAGCGCAGCCAGAAGACCCGCGCATCCTCGTAGGGTTGACTTGCGAGATTGATATCGACGCGCATTTATGAAAGCAGGGCTCCGACCACGCCCGCCATTCTCCACTTTGGAATCGAACCTGCGCCTGTAACCAATTGCGAATCTCCGACCAATTCCGTAACTTCCGCGCCAGTCTGCGCGCGAAGTGCGGGGACAGCTCCGCCCGCGTCCGAGAAACCGGCGATGAAAATGTGTTCAATATTCAGATGATAAGTGTCCTGGAAAAACACTACCGAGGGATAAACTTCTTCCGCCAGTTGCTCTCCGCTAATGGTTGCGCCTCGCGCGGATTTTCCAAAGTCCGAAAGAGCAGCAGCTGATTCTTATCGAGAATGGCAATGCTGGTGGTGCGCGCGTCGACTTTCACGACCAGCGTCGGGCGGTCGGCGTTGGCCGCACCCAGCGCAGCCAGCATCGAAGGCAACACGATGCCCGGGCTGTATCCGGCTTCGCGGAATATGGATTCATAGTCTTCGATCACGCTGCTCAGAGCTACTGCGGCCACTACTCTTAGGCCGCTCGTTGCCGGCTGCGCGTGGTAGGAGATCTTGGCTTTGTCGAGATCGAAAGGGAGCGACTTCTTCAGCCGGAAACGGACCACGCTCTCAGCCTCGGCGTGTTTGGTAGGGAGAGTCTCGAAATCGAGCAGCATGACGCGGACCGCGGCGTCGGGGAGAACGGCAATGACATCCCGCGACCGGCTGCTTACGCTGCCCAGCGTCTGCTGGATGGCGTCGAAAACACCTTTGCGCTCACGCACGTTGGTTTCGAGCAGGTCGGGAACCACGCTGCCCTTCGGCAGCTTCTCCCGTGGCGCAGGTCTCGACCATGTGGCCTCGTTCCGAGACTCGTCCGGCGATCACGCGATCGGCCGCGATCTCGCACGCCAGCTTCGGTTTCGCACTCGAACTGAAATTAGGAATCATGACCGACAGTATTTCCTACAGCGATACTATAAGTAAACCGCTGTGCCGCTCATAAATGCAATAGCTGGAAGAGCACTAGAGTCATTGACCTAACGGGAGCAAGCCTAAATCTCTGAGTGGTGCCGATTACTTGGGCAACCGTTACCTCGTTCCAATCAAACCTCCCAAATGTGTCATCCCAGCGTAGCGAGGAATCTGCAGTTCCGTACTCCGCAAATGTGCAGATTCCTCGCTACGCTCGGAATGACAAACGTGAAGATATGAAATCAGCGCATGCTCTCGATGAAGGTAACTTTGTTAATTTCTTTCAACGTGGTCAGCCCGATTCTGACTTTGTCCAGCGCGGACTCACGCAGAAAGCGCATACCTTCATCGCGTGCAGCGCGCCGGATCTCGGAAGTCGGCTTCTTCAGCAGAATCATCTCGCGGATGCGGTCGCTCAAGTCCAGCAATTCGTGGATCGCGGTTCGTCCGCGAAATCCGGTCCCGGCACATTCGATGCAGCCTTGTCCTTCGTAGAAATTGACCTCGGACCAGGTCTTGGGATCGAGCCCACTTGCCTCCAGAGCCTCCGGAGTATAGTGCGTTGCCGTGCGGCAGGATTCGCAAATCAGTCGCACCAGCCGTTGCGCCAGAATGCAGTTCAAAGCGGAAACAAAGTTGTAGGGCTCGACGCCCATGTTGAGAAAGCGCCCGATAACATCGACCACGTTGTTGGCGTGGACGGTAGTGAAAACCAGGTGGCCGGTAAGCGCGGATTGAATCGCGATTTGCGCCGTTTCGGTGTCACGAATTTCGCCGACCATGATCTTGTCAGGATCGTGACGCAAGATCGAGCGCAGTCCGCGAGCGAAGGTCAGACCTTTTTTCTCGTTGACCGGAATTTGCGTGATGCCGCGAATCTGGTATTCGACCGGGTCTTCGATAGTGATGATTTTGTCTTCGTCGGTCTTAATTTCGCTGACGGCTGCGTAGAGCGTCGTGGTTTTGCCGCTTCCGGTTGGTCCCGTGACCAGCACCATGCCATACGGTTCCTTGATGTAGCGGCGGAATTTGCGCAGATCGTCTTCGTCGAAGCCCACAACGTCGAGAGTGAGTTTGTGGAACTTCTCGCTCATCGATTCTTTATCGAGTACGCGGAGCACGGCGTCTTCGCCGTGGATCGAAGGCATGATCGAAACACGGAAATCGATCGGCCGCTCGGGGCTGCCATAGCGAACGCGGAAACGTCCGTCCTGCGGAACCCGGCGTTCGGAGATATCGAGTTCGCTCATGACTTTAATACGCGAAATGATGGTCGAGTGATGCTCCTTGGCGATCGGCGGCATGGCCTGGGTGAGCACGCCATCGATGCGGAACTTGATGCACACCGAATCGTCGCGCGTTTCAATGTGAATATCGCTGGCTCGCCGCTGCAGCGCGGTGAAGATCGTGGTATCGACAAGACGAATAATCGGGCTGATGTCGCCCTGCTGCGTGGCCAGCCGATCGATCGAAATGCTCTCTTCGCTGCCGCTTTCATCTTCGCGGATGACGTCTAATGCAAAACCTTCGCTGGCGTCTTCGAGAACGCGCTTCGATTGTTCCGTCTTCTTGAGGATTTCGGTGATTTGCGCCAGGGTGGAAACTTTGGTGACGATGCGTTTGCCCAGGAGCAAACTGATTTCGTCGATCATCATCAACTGGCTGGGATCGGCGATGGCGATGGCGAGCCGGCCGTCTTCGGTCTCTTCGAGCGGCACGAAGTTATAGCGGAACATCAGGTGCACGGGAATGGTTTTGAAAAGATCGTGGTGAAGGTTGAAGTTGTGCAGGTCGACAAACTGGCAGCGATAGCGCCGCGCGATATCCTGCGCTCGTTCCAGTTCCTCGGCGTGGGTGCCCGGAGCTGCGGTTCCGTTTCCGCCCACGAATACTGCTTTGTTTTCGGTCGTCGTTGCCATTTCTCAACCTACCCCAGCACCGGCCCTGCGGCCATATTTCTCGTTTAACTTGTAAACCTAGTGAATCGTAGATCCCAAAGTGAAGATCGGCAAATACAGCGAGATCAGTATTCCGCCCACAATCACTGCCATGAAAATGAGGATGACCGGTTCGATGAGAGCCATGGCGGCTCCCAGCGCGTTCTGCACGTCCTCCTCATAAAACTCCGCCACCGAGTTCAACATTGCCGGCAAGGCTCCAGTGGATTCTCCCACTTCGATCATTTCCACCGACAACTCGGGAAACATCTTTTGCTCTTCGAGACTCTTGGCCAGCGGTTGTCCTTCGCGCACTCGAATGGCGGCATCCGATATACCATTTAAGATGCGTCGGCTGCTCATCGAAGCTCCCGCGGTCTGCAACGACGGCACCAGCGGCATGCCTCCTGCCAGGAGGGTCGAAAGCATGCGCGAAAAGTTCGATACCTGGTACTTCAGCCATATCTCGCCGAGCAAGGGCAGCGCCAGAATGACACGATCGATGCGTTCCGCCCCGCGATCGGTTTTCTTCCACTGCCAGAAGGCCAGCACTGAGATGACGACTGCGATCCCGAACAGCGGAAAATATCTCTGCGCATGGTTCCCGATATTCAGCATGATCAGGGTGATGACCGGCAATTGCGCGCCCATATCCTGATAAAGCTTGGCGAACTGCGGTACCACGTAGGTCACGAGGAACACCAGCATGATCGTGACCACCGTGACCAGGAGCGTCGGATAAACCAGGGAGACTGCCAACTTCTTCTTGAAGGTCAGCGCCATGCGCTGGAAGGCAATGTAGCGGGTGAGCACTTCTTCCATGTTGCCGCTCTTTTCGCCCGCCATCAGCGTGCTGGTGTAGATCTTGGGGAACGCACCCTGGCCGGAAAAAGCGTCGGAGAGCAACTCCCCGGCCTTGACCCGGTCGCGAACATTCTGCAACAGGCTTTGCAGATAGGGATTCCGCTGCCGCTTGATCAGCAAATCCAGAGAATTCAAAATCGGCAGTCCGGCCTTGATCAAGGTAAGGAATTGCGAATTGAAGATAAGAAACTGCCCTTGCTTGACCTTGCCGCGCCGGCTCAATCCGCCGGAGAGCACACCCCGAGGCTTGACCCAGTAGACCAGGAAACCCTGTTGCACGAAGCGGTCGCGAACCTCGGCCTCGGAGTAGCCGTTTTCGATCTGCTCCAACAGGTTCCCGCGTTCGTCCGCGATTTTGACTACGAATTCGGCCATGCTGCTGTCCGTCTACCGTTGCCCACTCCAGTCTAGCATTCTCGTCGCCCAGCGATTTGTTAATTGCCGGTCAAACTATATCGGGAGTAATGCCGCCGGCCGAACCCCACTGCCCCAACTCGAGATACGTCATAACCAGCCTAAAAACAATTACTTACGTTGACATCCTGATAGTGTCGGAAGCTCAGGATTCGTATCAGGATATAGCAACAGCCGTCAATCCCAAAAGGCTGTGAGCCCGCTTCGGCTGTCTGTCGAAGATCTTATTGCCCCAACTCCCCGTCGATCACCTCAACCCCATCCGGCACCGCAAACTGAAACTTCTGATCGGGCACAGCCACATTCTCCCTCTGATTAGTAAAGCGATATTCCGTGACCGAACCATCCACTTCCTCATTAATTATTCTGCTAATCCAGTGCTCGGGCGTGATTTCAAGCAAAACCTGGCTGACCCGATCCGCCAAACTCTTCGGGACACCCCTCAGAACCACATCCTCCGCCGCCAACGGAGCCACATCCGAGGCCAAGCTCAAACCTGCAATTCCTTCTCCAACTTGGTCTTACCCAGAAGAAAGGCCAGCGGAGAGCGCAAATCGTCGAGCTTCTTAACCGCCGTCCGCTGCACCTGGCGCTCACCTGGGACGTAAAACCACGCATCCTTGCCGTCGCTCAGGAACAGCTTCTCTCTCGGAGAACGGTACTGCCAACGCATCTTGCCAGGTTTTTTTAACCAAAGTGTTCCCGATTCAGTACGTTCCATTCCCGCTCCTCGGTAGATCTCCGTGAAATCGGACTGCAGGGAGTGCAAATGGTTGTACCGCTCGTCGACCGCTTGGGCGATGGCGTGGACGTCGGGGGTGGAAGCGGCGGATGCGATGGCGGTGGCCAATCCGAGGACAACAAAGTTGCGCAGGATGGAAGCTAGGTACACAAGACTAGTTTACGGGATCCTGCTCCGGCGGGGTGCCCTTCTAGGATCGAATCGCCAAGCGTCCGGCAAACTGTATGTCGGCTGGCGCGTCCACTCCGCTATGGGATGAAATGTGGGGCTACGATGCTGATGAATTCGCGGGAAGTGATTACCTTAGTCTTTTTCCAGAACCTGGGAAAATGCCGCTGGTTGCCGGTGATCAGGTAGTCGGCGCGGGCGGCGTCGGCGCATTCCAGGAACCTGTTGTCGTCGGGATCCTTCGTGACCTGTAGCGCACGTACTGGATCCACGAGTTGCGCCCGGTTCTTGATGAGTTGGAGAAGATGCTGGCGAAGGCCTCTACGAATCTTGAATTCCCGGCGTGCTAGAACTTCCTGGTATTCCGCCAGAATGGCTTGGCTGATATACAGCCGTGCCGGTCTGGTCATCGCAAGCACAAGCACGGTGCGCTGAAGGCCCTCCGGTTTCAACGCCGCCGAAACCAGGATATTTGTGTCGATGACAAGCCGGAGCGCGATCATCGGCGCTTGCGTTTTTGCGCGCGGACGGCCTTGATGACCTGATCAATTTGCCGCGAGTTGAGCCTGTTCGTCCCCTTGCGCTGTGACTCCTCTCCAAGCACTGCAAGTACTTCCGGCTCGGGTGCGGCAAGGCGTACATAGTCGCGGATGCTCAAAAGTACCGCCTTGGGCGTACCGCGCTTCTCGATGACGAGGGACCGTCGTTCGTCCGCTACTCGGCGCAACAGGCTGCCAAAATTGGCGCGGGCGTGCAATGCGGAGACTACGATACTGCCGTTGTTGCCCATCCTGAGCATGGCGACTCTCCAGTTCAATGATCCCAACTGTACAGTTGAAGCGCGAGCGAAGTCAATCGTGGTCAGATAAGACCGATCTGTTTTGGAAAAAATGGAATATTGCGGCGTGCCTGCCGATCTTCTTGAAAGTCGCCGTTCCGCGTCAGCACCGACTCCAGCAGCGGATTGTGATAGACCACGAACACTGGCCTGGGATGTTCGCGCAATGAATGCTCCAGATTGCTGATCATCTTGGCCAATCCGGATTCAGGTAAAGGATTGAACAGATAAAGCACGGTGGCTCCGGTGGGAAAACGAAATCGCTGGCGTCGCGCATGACCGATTCGATAGCGAAGCACTGTTGTGAATCGCTTTTATACTTGCCGATATTCTCTTTCGCTACCCGGTGTAATTCTGGCATCAACTCGATTCCAAGAATGCGCCGGAAGGGATAATCCGCAGCCATCAGCAAGACGCGTCCCTTGCCCGAGCCGACATCAATGAAAGTAAATTCGCGAAAGATCGATTTTCGGATTCGCCTGCGTCAGGCTCGCCAGCATTTCGCGAAACAGCGCGGCTCGGTTGGTTGATACGGCGAATGAAACATTCCCAGCAGCCGATCGCGCCAGCCAACCGTCGCACTGGTCGTATCCACGCGGAAGTCCCAGTCATAGTCGACGTCGCCGTAGCGTTGCCGCCGTCGCGCTGGAGTCGAATCGCGGGCGAACTCCCACAAGTGTGGCAGATGAAACGCTTGAGGGTGGGAAAAAAGCCGTTACGTGCGGAGTGGTCCCTCCACCAATCGCGAATGGTCGCAACAACGACCCAGCCCTGAAGCCGACTCGGCAGTCATCGAACATATGGTGCCATGAATCCGGGCTTTGCCCGGCCGGAAAGCCGAGGGCGGCTGTACTCCACGTGAGTCAGGCGAGGGGCTTCGACATTTTTATCAGATGGCAGGGCTGGTTTGGTGACTGGTCTGAGGGAAATGGCAGAGTGCCGTTTTCGACATAGCCGAGGCGGTGATAAAACGCGGGCAGTTCGATACGCAGGTTCACGATGGTGAGGTCCATGAAATCGGCAACCTGCGGCCGGCAATATTCCTCGGCGGCGGCAATCAGGCGAGATCCCAGGCCCGCACGTTGCAATTTAGGCTGGACCGCCAGCAGACCAAAATATCCCCGATCTTCGCGCAGTTCTACATAGACACAGCCGGTTAGCGCACCCGCTTCTTCGGCGAGCAGAAACTTACCTTTCTGCATCAGTGCGCGAACTTTTTCCGGGTTAGTGCGGTCGCCGTCGATGAAGAAACGTTCCGGACGAAAGGCGAGATTCACCAGGCGTGCAATGTTCTCGGCATCGTCGACTTGTGCCGTACGAGTCTTCATTCGACACACATGGGTTGGTTTGCACGAGCGAGGACGCTCGCGCCTACGTCACTTGAATTTTAATTCACGGGCGGTAGTTTCGGAGCTTCGGGGTGGAATGTAGCCGATCGGGGTTCCTTTTTCAAGGAAGGGCAAATCATCGGGTACTCGCACTTCGACCCGTCCGTCTGGCATGAGCTTATAGGCGTGTCCAAGCGGATCAGTCGGATTGCCTCGCATCAGGTTGGCCGCTACCAGGTCGGAAAATGTCTGCGGCAAATGTCCCGTCTTCTCCTGATATCTCGATACCAGCCTTTCGAGAGTGGTTACGTCTTCATCCACCTGCAGAGCATTCAAATGGGCTACCGCGTTGGATTTGACATTGGGGTCGCGCGTGGTCTGATAAGTCGTGAGCCACATCATGCGGGCGGTTTCGATGTTGCCCGCGTGCTCTGCCATCTTGGCCGCCATGATCGGCATGACCTGATGCGTATTTGGTAATTTGGCGCCATCGGCGAATGCCTTCTCGGCTTTGTCGTAGTCCTCGAAGCTCCATGTAGTAAATGAAACCCAACTCGTAGTAGAGGCGCCACTGATTTGGATTATTGCGAATCCCGAACTCTACCAGTTTGACGGCGCGCTCCGGTTGGCCGGCTCCGCCCGGAATCTTGGGAGCCAGGAAGTTGGCGCCATACTCGTAGGCCACCATGAGATGCGGATCGAGCGTGGTCGTGATTTCGAGCAGCGGAGCCAACAAATCAAAATGCTCGGAGCCGCGGTCGAATTTGTCTCCGAAATATTGGACGGCGCGAGTCCAGTACACATCGGCGAGCAACCCATCGTATCCCAGGCTCATGCGCTTAAGCAGCGTGGGCGAGGAGATATAAAGTACCTCCTGGAGCGTTGCTCCAGCTGCGCTCGCGATCGATGGTTCGTAGCAACAACACGGAGGCGGTAAGGCAAATCACGAGCAGGGAACTGGCTACAATTGTGATCTGACGTGACGGCTTCATTTCAGAGTTCCGGCGCTCGAAAATCAGCACCGCTCCGCAGAGTGCCATGCTGGCGTAGACCAGCGCGTAAGCCGTGTTCGAGAGGATGAGTTGGCTGGCAACCGGTTGCTCATGGGCCACTGAACTAATCACATTCAACGCCGAGAAATTCGGGACCAGATACGCCGCGCCGGTCGCCAGCCAGCGCACGAGGCCTTGGGTCAAGCCGGCGAATCCCCGCAAATCTTCTGCAAAAGTGCCGATTACAAACAACGCAAACGCAAAGACCGCCGACAACAACGGAGAAGAGAACGAGGAGAACAGAAGAGCCAGCGAGGTGATGATCAGGAACTGGAGGATGATGAAATACAATGCCACCAGCACCCAGCCATCGGTCGCCTGGAAGTGGCGCGTAACGTAGAACAACGCGGCGAATACTCCAAGCGCCATGAAGAGAGCGTTCACCACCAGCGTCCCTGCCAGGCCGAAGAACTTGCCGACAATAAACTCCCAGCGTTGCACGGGACGAGAAAGGACGGTGTAGAGAGTTCTCTTGTCAATTTCTTTTGAGACCAGCCCGATGCCAATAAAAATGGCGATCACGATGCCAAACAACGAAACCGCCGTGAGGCCAAGATTGATGACGACCAAGACGCTCGATGCCGATGGAAATCTGGCCGACCAGGATGGCCGCTCCCGACATCAGCAGCGCGAACGCGATCAGGTTATAGAGAACGCGATCGCGCACCGCTTCGCGGAAGGTGTTGGAGGCGATGTATACAATTCGTCCGCTCATTGCGTCGCCTTCATTGGTAACCCTCATTGCGTCACCCCCGCAACCGCTTTGGATGGTTGCAGCTTGCGCACAAAATATTCTTCCAGCGAAGTGCGGACGGGAATCAACGATATGACGCGCAGTTGTTCGCGCCGCAGAGCCTTCAAGGGCTGCGTCTTGATTGCCCTCAAGAAGCACGGCGCGGATGGTGTCGCCGGTGACGTGGCAATCCGCACCTAACGCTTTCATGGCGGCGGGGATTTGTTTCCATGCCAGACCAGTTCGATTTTGCCTTCCACGCTCGAAGTGAGGTCCGCGACTGCACCCACGCTCCGCAGTTCGCCTAAATGAATGATTGCCACTCGATCGCAAAGTGCCTCTGCGTCGGAAAGAATGTGCGTGGAGAAGAATACCGTTTTGCCTTCGTGCTTCAATTCTTCCATTAAGTCCCGCACTTCGCGACGGCCCATGGGATCAAGTCCAGACATGGGTTCGTCGAAGAAGACGATTCTGGGATCGTGCAGGATGGCTTGCGCGATGCCCACTCGCTGCAGCATGCCTTTGGAAAACTTCCGCAACTGAACTCGCATTACATCCGGCAGCCCTACCCGATCGAGAACCTCGCGGACTTTGCGCTCGCGATCTTTGGGCGCACGCCGGAGAGTTGTCCGTAGTAATTGAGGAGTTCGCCGGCAGTGAGGTAATCATAGAAATACGGTTGCTCGGGGAGAAAGCCGATCTGCGCTTTCATCCGCGGGTCGTTAATATCCATGCCCAGAATCTTGGCCGATCCAGCGGTTGGGTAGACCAAGCCCATCAGGATTTTGAGGGTGGTCGTTTTGCCTGCTCCGTTAGGGCCGAGAAAGCCGAAAATCTCTCCTTCCTCCACTCTTAGGTGCAGCGGTTTCAATGCGCACTTCGGCTTCTTACGCCAGAAGCCTACGCTGTAGGTTTTTTCGAGACCGAGAATATCGATTGCGGTCATGGCTGCGGAACTGAACTGCCCTCCTTTCATAGGTGTTAAGAAAATTATATGCAAAATACGCGCGGAGGGTAGAGCTGCGCCAGGTTACTGATTACGAAAGTAAAACGGCTGCGATTGACCGATCGGACCAATTCTGGATGTTCGGTGAGTGTTGTACTGGGCGGGATGATCGGCTGGGTAGCGCTAGAGGCGCGGGGCAAAGGCGCACAAAAAAACAAAAGGAGCAACGGATTTCTCCGTTGCTCCCCGGCTTGTACCCTCCCCCAGGTACTTCGCCAAACCAACTTACTGCAACTGGCTCCAGCCGGTGCAGGTCGCCCACGTAACTGTCGGGGCGCCAGCTGCGACGCGAGAAAGTGGATTACGCCGTCTTCGTTAGAGCAGAAGGCGCGCACACCAGTCTGGTTGAATGCTGCAGCCGAGCCGCTGGCGGTATAGCTCAGGTAGGGCGGGACTCCGCCGGAGGTGCTGGTAAGACCGAAGTAGTAGCCGCTCTTGGCGAGTGGTACTGTGGCAGCCTGCGACAGGTTCCAGTCGATCAAGCAAGCCGCAGTGACCAGCGGGCCGCCAGCCGGACAACCAGTGACCGCTCCCGGCCCAAGGGCCGTCAAGCCAGCCGCGCCAGGCGTCGAATAGCCTTGCGCTGGGTAAGTGGAATAAAAGCTAACTTCAGCCGTGTTGATGGTACGAATCGAGCTGGCGGCAGATGATTCGTTCGCCGAAATACGCGCGCGCAGCAGGTTCGGAATAGCGATAGCAGCGATGATAAGAATAATCGCCACCACGATGAGCAACTCAATCAGTGAAAAACCCTTCTGTTTCCGCATGTGTGTTCCCTTCTTCTCCGTTATCAGATGTGGTCTCAGTAGACCCAATTGCCGATTATGTTCGCATTTTAGCGGCCAGAAGCAGAAGTTACTATAGGGTAGGGTCGGATTCTTGGCTGTGTTTTGTTTTCAAGGACTCAGCAATCTTCCGTAACCCGAGCCCGAAACGGGTTGGGCTGCAGAGGACAGCTATCTGGCAGATTTTGTCGGCGACATGACAAGTTGTGTCATTTTGAGTCCCTACCAACTGCGATTTGCTCTTCCCAGTATTTCGAGCCAATTGTCGTGATGCGGTAGGCGAATTTGTGCCCTCAAAAGCAAAGGGAGCAACGGATTTCTCCGTTGCTCCCGGCTCGTACCCTCCCCCAGGTACTTCGCCAAATCAGACTTACTGCAACTGGCCCAGCCGGGTGCAGGTCGCCCACGTAACTGTCGGGGCCGCCAGCTGCGGCGGTCGAGGAAGTGGACTGCGCCGTCTTCGTTTCGCGCAAAAGGCGCTCACACCCGTCTGGTTGAAAGCTGCGGCGAGGCGCTGGCGGTGTAAGCCATGGTACGGGCACTCCGCCTGAGTTGCTTAAGACTGAAGTAGTAACCGCTCTTCTGCAGTGCGTACTGTGGCGGCTTGCGAGAGGTTCCAGTCAATCAAGCAAGCTGCGGTGACTAGCGGTCCGCCTGCGGGGCAACCAGTGACCGCTCCCGGCCCAAGGGCCGTCAAGCCCGCCGCGTTCGGAGCCCGAATAGCCTTGCGTTGGGTAGGTGGAAGTATAGCTAACTTCAGCCGTGCTGAGGGTTCGAATCGAGCTGGCCGCAGACGATTCGTTGGCTGCGATCCTCGCCCGCAGCAGGTTTGGAATTGCGATAGCAGCGATGATAAGAATAATCGCCACTACGATCAGCAACTCAATCAATGAAAAGCCTTTTTGTTTTCGCGTGTTCTTCACGGTGTCTCCATTAGCAGGATGAGTTTTCATACGCCCGACTCAACACTCATTGGCAATTTACTTGCCATCGCCGATCGCCAGCCGGATTTCTGAGTCACTGGGCATAAGTCTCACGCCTGCCACGCCGGGGAGGAAACGAGAGTAACTTAGAGGGCCTGAATCCACTTCAGCGAGAAAGCCGAAAAAGAGAAAGCCTGACAAATTTTGTCAATCGTGTTCCCGTTTCTGGGGAGATCCCCATTTTAGAATGCCGCTGGCAAACAACCGTTTCTGCTATGACAATTTCCGTTGAATCCCTGCAGCGTCAAGAGCGACGGCCGGGGCGGCTGTCCGCCCGCAGGCTAGGCTGCCTTCACCAGCATGCAGGTTACGTCATCGTGCTGAGGGGTGGGGCCGACGAAGGTATCTAGATCGCTCATGACGCGGCGAAGAAGTTCCGGAGGAGTCGCCGTTGCGCCGCCCTGCAGAATATTCAGCAGCCGCTGCTCGCCGTACTCGTCTTTGTTGGCATTCTCGGCTTCGACGACGCCGTCGGTAAAGATCACGAGCCAGTCGCCTGATTGCAGAATTACCTCTCCAGCCTCGTAGGTTTTGTCTGCCCACATTCCTAAGGGCAGTCCGCCGTTCGACAGACGTTCAATTGCGCCGGAACTGCGGCGCAGGATAGGCGCGTTGTGTCCGGCATTGGTGTAGGTCAAGGTGCGGGTACCTGGATCGAACTCTGCCAGAAAAGCGGTAGTGAAGCGGAGGCCATTCTGGCTATTGGTACAGGCGTAGTGATTCATGCCTGTGACCAAGTCGGCGAGAGAACAGCGCGTCTCGGAAAGAGTTTTCAGGCTGGCCTGGAATGTGGCCATCAGCAGCGCCGCCGGAATGCTCTTTCCCGCGACATCGGCCACAGCCAGGAGGAAATGAGGTTCGGCGGAGTTCACCGCCGGACGGGCGAAGACGTCATAGAAATCGCCCGCGACCGTATTTGCGGGACGCGCGGCGAACGCAATGTCCAAACCGTGCACTTGCGGGGGCGTGGCTGGCAGCAGCCATTTCTGAATATCGCGCGCGATCTCGAGGTCGCGCTTCATCACGACACGATCTGCGACTTCGAGCATGAGCAGAACGAAGAGTACGAGCCCACCCCAGAAATGAGGATCGAGTTCGAGAACTACAAGCTCTCCCGATTTCCCCGTATAGCTGTAGCCGCCGGCGGGAAAAATCAGGAGCACAACGCCCAGTAGCAGCAATACCCGCCGCGCGGGCGTCAGTTTTTCCAGGATCGCCCAGACGTACTCCTGGGCAGTATGCCAGAAGCCGTGTTTGCGGACTTCGGGAGCGCGAGCCTGAAAGTCTCGGTGATAGAGCCGGTAACTGGCGCGCGCGTCGGCGCTGAACTGTTTCCAGAGTTGGCTGAGTTCCAGCCCCTCGGTGACCCGATGCCAGAATCGATCAAGTTGCACGAGGAACCCGGGCCGTGGGAGCTGCAGTCGGCGGGGGCGGAACTGGCGCGGCTTGGGAAGTCGGGGAACTCATCACGCTCTCGGCGAACAGCCATTATAGAAGTTCGCGAGAGAATTCGCTGTCGGCGCGGGATCCTCGAAAAGTACGAAGGCGAAAGGCTACTGGCCGGGCTCCGGCCCCGCACGAATCACCACCAGCGTCATGTCATCGTGCTGCTTGGCTCCGGCGACGAAAGTGTCGGCGTCTTGCATGATGCGAGCAATCATGTCGGATGCTCTTGCGCCAGAACTGCCATGGATGGCTGCGATCATTCTTTCCTCGCCCCATTCCTCGTCGGCCTTATTCATGGCTTCGCTAATGCCATCAGTGAATGCGACAAAGATATCGTTGGGCGCAATCGTTGCCACTCCCTGGTCATAGGGGAAGCTTTCGAGCAAACCAACCACAGTCCCACCCGTCTCCAGGCGGAAGACTTGCCATTTGCCGTTCGAACGATGGAAAAGCATAGGCGGATTGTGGCCGGCATTCACATAAGAAAGCTGCCGCGAGGCGGGATTGTATTGTCCGTAGAAAAAGGTTGCGTAGCGGTTCGCCGATGATGCTTCGTATACTAAATGGTTCACGTTACTCACGAGCGCCGCGAGGTCGTTGGTCATGCGAGTGGCTTCGCCGCGCAAAGAGGCTTGCAAACTGGCCATAGTCAGGGCCGCGGCAATGCCTTTGCCAGAAACATCGCCAATTGCAATCCCCAGCTGTCCGCCGGGTAGCGCCAGAAAATCATAATAGTCGCCGCCTACGCCAAGGGCAGGACGGCAGGCTCCGGCATAGTCAATGCCATCGATGGCAGGCAATTTTTGAGGGAAAAGGCGCTCCTGTACCTCGCGAGCGATTTCGACTTCGCGGTTGAGACGTTCGCGCTGGGCGACCTCGTCGGCGATAGCTGACATCAGTCGGGCATTCTCAAGCGCCAGTCCAGTTTGCGCGGCCACTGACTTCAGCAGACGCACATCCGCGCCAGAATAAGGTTCGTCAGAGCGCTTTGGCCCGAGGCTGATGAATCCGAGCAGTTTGTCACGCGCATCCAAAGGGAGCAGCAGTTCAGTTTGGAGTTGCGCAAGTTTGGCGCGATCCTCTTCACTCACTTCCGGTTCGCGATAAAGCCAGGAATTGGGATCGTCGAAGTAAACCCGAGCCGGCTCCTTCTGTTTTTGCAGCACTCTTACCGCACCCGCACCCAAGGGGAATACAACGTCTGGAGGAGTGTCGAAGCCAAGCGCGTAGGCCGACCGATAGGGACCGCCGTTGCTCAAGAGCACCGCCACTTGCGGAATGTGCAAGGTCTCGGCGAGCCGCGTTGCGACGATTTCGATCAGAGGACGGGCTTCCACCATGCTGCGTACCTGATCGCTAAGTTCACTCAGCACTTGTTCTGCGTTATAAGCTTCGCGAAAGAAACGGCGATCGGTCCAGGTGCGAAGCTTTCGCCCGGCGAGGTGATGTCGAGTCCACACTATTGCTGCGCCAGCACGACCGCTGCAACTTTCAATCCCAGGTTCATGGACTTGTCAGCGAGCAGCCGCAGGACGAAACGCGCCATCGCGATGGATGAGAATGACCTGAAAGATGCGAATGCCATTCTTCGCCAATGCCGTACTTCAGTCTCTGCCTGCACCACGACTCGAACATCCATGGCGCGCTGCACCACAATCACGTAGGCCAGCGTCAAGGGGAAGATCATCAACATCAGAAGGGCGAACGAATTCAGCCAACTGGGGATGGTCGCGGAAGCCGAAGGTCCCAGAGCTTTGTCGACGATGGTGACGATCAATCCCGGCGTCATGGCGACTGTCGTGCCCCAGTACAGCAAGCGCAGCCTGCGGCGGGCATCCTGCGAGATGGCCATCGATGACTTGGTGAAGATCGCAGTGAAGAACGAGCTGACGAATACGTAGGTCAGAGCTTGATACGGAATCAAAAGTGGATGCAGAATCCGATAGAGTCCGCGCCGCTGCCACATAGTTGGACGCTGCCCAAACCGTCGTCACGCGAGGGCTATGCTGAATACAGTGAATGGAGGAGCTAGAATCCACGCCGTCCATTTCCAGATGCGCCGCATCCTGTTCCCGGGGGGAAATTGTTCGGGGAAATACATGCCCAGGAAAAACATCGAGACCGGCCAGAGGATCGCCAGCAGTGGAGCGATTCCGAAGGTCTGAAGCTTCCCTAACACACGCCATCCAGGACCCCAATTTTCAATGTTGTGCACCCCCAAGAGTTCCGAAAAGCCGAGCAGCACCGCGAGCAATAACCACGCCAGCAAGTCTCTGGGTCTGGCGAGAACCACCCAGCAACCCAGCAGGAGGCAAACTGTCGGCATGACGATTCCCAGAAGGATATTCAGCGCCATGTCCGAGATTCGGTTCTGACCTACGGTCGCTGGGAGCGCGACGGTATGTACTCCTGTCGCGGAGCGAACGGTTACATAAACGTTCTGTCCGGGCCGGGCTCGGGCAATGGCCATCGTCAGCACTGCGGTTCCGGTATAGGGTTTTCCATTGATCGCGAGCAGCACGTCGCCCCGACTTAGTCCGGCTTTCTCCGCCTCTGGAGAAACCGTTTCCAAAGATGCGCTGGCCGTGGCTGGCTCGATCGAGGGGACACTTACCTTTTCGCCCGGCAAAATGTCCATGGCCACCCGCACCTGGTAGAGCGAGACGCTTAGCAACAGCGCTGCCAGACAGATGTAAGGGACGGTCGGCGGTTTCGTCCTGCGTGTGGAAGGTGGCGTTTGCATGCGGTTCCTGGAGAACCGGATGATTCTACCTTTTGCGCGGGGAATCAGAAATCCTAAGAAAGTTGTGAGCTGAAACCATGCGTCAGAACAATTTCATTTGGGCATCGGGCTGGGGGTCGAGCGCGGGATGCGTCCTCTGGCTGTAACGGTCGTAGTCGCTGGGAATGCCGTACTTCTCGCGCAGCCGCTTCATGAGCTGCGAAAGCGGTTTGCGATACGATTCCGGCAGGAAAGCGCGGTCCTTGTAGCGCTTCCGGTAGGTCTCGACAAGTTCGGGAAACTCTTTTTCCAGAAACGGCAGGAAGACAGCCGCCGAGCAAGGCTTCAGGAACAGGGAATTGGCAAAGATGTGTTTTCCACCCGCCTTGGCCGTGGCTCGAACCAACGCCTCGAGGTCGCGTGGAGAATCGGTAATGCCGGGGAGCACGGGCGCGCAGATCACGCCTGCCGCAATCCCTGCCTGGTTCAATTTCTGCACGGCCTCGAGGCGCAGATCGGGACGCGGAGCGCGCGGCTCCAGAATGCGCGCCAGTTCGACCTTGAGAGTGGTGATTGTGATGTTGACGAACAGCCGATTGTTTTTTGCAATCTGCTGCAGTACGTCGACGTCCCGCAATACAAGATTCGATTTGGTGACGATGCCGATCTCGAGGCCGCTATGTCGCGCCAGTTCCTCAAGGATCGCCCGCGTCACTTCGAAACGCCGCTCTGCCGGTTGATAGGGATCCGTGGCTGTGCCGATTGCGATTTCTTCCCCCGGCTTGACGTGGCGAAGTTCCTGCCGCAGCAAGTCCGCCGCATGTTGCTTCACGAAAATCTTCTGTTCGAAGTCGACGCCGTCGCGCATTTCCATGAACTCGTGGGTGTAACGGGCATAACAGTATTTGCAAGCGAATTCGCATCCGCGATAAGGATTGATCGTCCAAGTAAAGGGCATCCGCACCCCGGTGCAACGATTGAGCAGCGAGCGGACCGGCAGCGTGAAGTACTCGACCTCGTGCCCTTGCCGCAGCGATTCCCCCTCCGAAGCCAGGCGAGCAATGCCGATGAGTTTCGGCTTGGAGTCGGGAATTAGGGGAAGAGAAGCCATGGCATATTCGCTTTTTATTCGCCATCAGAGTATAGCTGAGGCGCTGGTTCCTGGTCAAGCAACTTTCCATTGGCTTGCACGTAATCAACGTGAGCGGCTATGAAAGACGCGGAAGAGACATCCAAACAGAACGTGACTGTAAGTCTGAGCCGCCAGACCTTGCAGAAAGCGAGAGGCTTGGCCGCGCGCCGTGCTACCTCCATCAGCAAACTTCTCGCTGAACAGATCGAAGCCTTAGTCGGCGAGGACGAAGCTTACGAGCGGGCTAAGCGTCAGGCTCTTGCGTTGCTCGATAAAGGATTCTCCCTTGGAGGTGTGATTCGTGGCACGAGAGACGAATGGCACGGGCGGTAGAATGTTCAGGACGGGCGAGGACGCTCGTCCTCCATTCCTAATCTACTGCTTCGGCTTCTCACCCGGTGGCGGCGGAATGCTAATGTCCACGTTGGTGACTGAGCCGAGCGACGACAGCGGCTTGTCGAAATCCGGCGTGTTGCCTACGACCAGCACCGCGAGTTTGTCTTTGTGCAGGTACTTCGCCGCGGCGCGGGCTACATCTTCCTTTCCAACCTTTTCAATCCCGGCGCGATAGCGTTCCAGGAAGTCTGCCGGATAACCGTAGAATTCGTACGCCATGCGTTCACGCAGAACTTTCTCTGGCGAATCGAAATTAAATACGAACGAGTTCAGAATGGAATCCTTGGCGCGTTTGATTTCTTCATCCGAAATCGGATTCTGCTTCAGGTTGTCGATCTCCTTGTAAAGCGCCTGAATGGATTCCACGGTGGTCGAGCTCTTGGTACCCATGGCAATGCGAACGATGCCGGGATGATCAAACGCGGAACCGATACCGCCGCCGACGCCGTAGGCCAACCCTTGCGCCGTCCGAATGCTCTTGAACAGCCGTGACGAGAAGCCGCCTCCGAAAGCCTCATTGAAAACTTGAGTGGCGTAGTAGTCCGGGTTGTCGCGCCGGATGCCCAGTTCCGTCATATTAATGGAACTCTGATTCACGTCTTCTTTCGCAATCAGGTAGTATCCGGGCTTGGCCGGAATCGAAATCGAAATATTCTCCTTCTTTCGCTGCCGGTCCCTTCGGCCAATCGCCGAAGACCTTGCGAAGTTTGGCTTCCATCGCGGCAGAATCGAAGTCGCCGACGACCCCCAAAATAATATTGTTGGGATGTACGTAGGCATGGTGCCAATCGAGCAGGTCTTGCCGGGTGACGGCGGCAACCGTCGCGTATTCGGGCTCGCGGGCGTATGGATTGTTCGCGCCGTACGCCAATTTCTTTGATTCGCGGCTCGCGATCTCGCTCTACATCATCATTACGGCGCGAGATGGAATCGTCCATTTCGTGCTGCGCCAGGTCGATCTTCTCGGCGCGAAATTCGGGCTCGCGAAGCAGATCGTTGAACGCTTTGAATACGTCATCGAAATCGCCTTTCAGGCAAGACCACGAGATCGTGGTCGAGTCCACGTTGTCGCCAGTTTCAACTTTCGCAGCGCGAATTTCGAGGTAATCGTCGAGCTGATCGCCAGTTTGAGTTTTAGTTCCACCGGTGCGCCAGACTTCGCCGTAAATATCGAGCAATCCGGTCTTACTCGCAGGTTCGGAACGCGACCCGCCGCGGATGCGCGCGACACCATCAATGATGGGAAGTTCATGGTCTTCCTGCAGGAAGATCACCATGCCATTCGGCAGTTCGATGCGCTTGGGCTCCTGCGGATGAAATGCAGGCAAAGCAGGAATGGTGATCTGTTGCCAATCGCTGGCTTGCGCCGCGGATCGCGGAAGAGCCGTGCCAGCGAGAATCAAGATCGAAAAGAGAATGCGCGTAAGTTGAGTTTTCATTGCGCGCCGCCTTTCTGATCGGCCGGGCCGCGAGCCTTGGTTTCGATAATTCCTACGGTACGGTTGGTCGGAACAAAGGTTTGTTTGGCAACGCGGCGAATGTCGGCTTTGCTGACCTTGTCGATGCGGTCGACCGAGCGAAACAGTTCACGCCAGTCGTCGTATCGAGACTGATAAATAGCCAGATCGTTGGCCAGACCCTCGTTGCTGCCCAGGCCGCGGATCAGGTTCGCCTTGGCACGGGTCTTAATCATTTTCAATTCCTCGTCGCTGATGTCTTCGTTCTTCAGCTTCTCAATCTCGACATGAATGGCGTCCGCCATTTCGTCTGGCTTGTGGCCAGGGAGCGGAAACGCATAAAAGGCAAAAAGATGGGGATACTTGTTGCCCGGCAATCCAGTAAAGCCCGCCGAATCGGCAGCGATTTTCTTGTCGCGCACCAACGCTCGGTAAAGACGCGAGGTGCGGCCGTTCGACATCAGGTCGGCAATCGCGTCGTATACAGCATCATCCGGGCTGCGATAGTCGGGCCGGTGATAGCCTTCGAGATATAGCGGTTGCGACATATCTTGCAGGATGACGCGGCGCTCAGCGTTCTGCGGCGGCTCGGTGGTGGTGCGCTCGTCCGGCTTCGGGCGCGAAGGGATGCGGCCGAAATATTTTTCGATGACCGGCATCGTCTCGGAAGCCTTGACGTCGCCGACTACCGCTACGACCATGTTCGACGGAATGTAGTATTTGTCGAAAAACTTCTTGGCGTCGGTAGCGGAAAACGTATTCAAGTCGGACATCCAGCCGATCGTCGGGCGATGGTACTCATGCGCCTGAAAAGCCGCGGTGGTGAATTGTTCCAGCAACCGACCGATGGGATTGCTGTCGACGCGCATGCGCCGCTCCTCGATCACCACATTCCGTTCTTTATAAAACTCGCGCATAACCGGGTGCAGGAAGCGCTCCGACTCCAGATAGGCCCACAACTCCAGCCGGTTCTCGGGGAACGAATAAAAGTAATTGGTCTCGTCGTCGGCGGTATTCGCGTTTAGATCCTCGCCGCCGTTCATTCTCAACGATCTGGGGAAATTCGTTGGGCTTCACATATTTGTTGGCTTCGGCAATGGCATCCATCCAGGCCTTTTGCAATTCCTTCAGCTTTTTGCTCGTCCCGACCAACGGGCTTGTCGCGCTCTGCGATGTACGCTGCATAAGCTTGCTCAACTTTTTCCAGAGCCACTTTTTCGGCGGCGTAATCCGTGGTGCCGATCTTGTCGGTGCCCTTGAAAGCCATGTGCTCAAACATGTGCGCCAACCCGGTCTCGCCGAGCGGATCCTGCACTGAACCGGCATCCACATGCGTGAAGAAGGAAAATACGGGAGCCTCCGGCCGCTCGCAGATCACGACAGTCAGCCCGTTGTCCAGCGTCTTGACCGTCGTGCGCTTCTCGAACGAAGCCAGATCTTGTGCGGCGGTGACCGTTGCGAGGACGAGCACGATGGCGAACGACTTGAGGAAACGTTTGTAGCTCATTGGACCTCCATGAGGTTGGACGTGTATGAAGGGCAGAAGTTTGAAATTACGTGGCCGAAGGGGAGGTTGTCAAACGCCAAGCCGCTCCAACGATTACAATTCGGCATCCAAGAACGCGTGACGCGCCTGGAAGGAAAGAGACAGCATGAGCAAACCAGAGGTCGTTGAAATCGAAGGCAAGCACCTGAGTTTGACTAATCTGGATAAAGTGCTTGTATCCCGTAGACCGGATTCACGAAGGGACAAGTCATCGACTACTATGCGCGGATCGCGCCCGTTCTGCTGCCGCATCTTAAGGATCACCCGCTCACTCTGAAGCGCTATCCCGAGGGCGTGGACAAAGAATACTTCTTCGAAAAGAACGCGACCAAGCATCGCCCGGATTGGGTGAAGACCGCGCCCATCTGGAGCGAAGGCAACCAGCGCAACGTAAATTACATTCTGGCCAACGATCTGCCTACACTGGTTTGGATCGCGAATCTCGCGTCCATCGAACTGCATCCCTCGCTCTCACTGGCCAAGGACATCCTGTGTCCACGCAGCATGGTCTTCGATCTCGATCCCGGAGCGCCTGCGAATATCGTGCAATGCTGCCAGGTGGGAATCTGGCTGCGGGATATTTTCGCGCACTTCGGCTTGCAGAGTTTTCCCAAGACTTCAGGTTCCAAGGGTCTGCAGGTTTATGTTCCCTTGAACTCGCCCACCAGTTACGACATCACCAAGGCCTTCGCTCACGCGCTCGCCCGCTTGCTCGAGAATGAGCACCGGGATCTGGTGGTTTCTGACATGAAGAAAGAGCTACGTGTCGGCAAAGTGTTCGTGGACTGGAGCCAGAACGACGACCATAAGACTACGGTAAGCGTGTATTCGCTGCGGGCGCGCGAGCATCCCACAGTCTCGACACCGGTGAAATGGGAAGAAGTCGAGCAGGCGTTAAAGAAGAAAGATGCGGAGCTGCTGGTGTTCGAAGCCGGTCAGGTGCTCGATCGCGTCCAAAAGATGGGAGACTTGTTCGGGCCCGTGCGTCGCGCTAAAGCAGAAAGCTGCCAAAGCTGACGGGGATTGCGGAAGGCTGCAGCCAGAAGAGAGGATTGGAACTGGCGGCGCAGGCGGACGAGGCGGGACGAAGAAAGCAAAGAAGAGCACGAAACCTGCCCGCCGTTCCGCCGCAAAGAAGAAGGGTCGAAAGGTATAATCCGGCTGGTCTTTTATCCTAGATCTTCAAGTCTTTAGAAACTTCAGGGGCGAAATTGTGGCACAACTCTATGCTGGCACATCAGGATGGGCTTATCCAAGCTGGAAGCCCGACTTTTATCCCGCTAAGCTGGCCCAGGCGAAATTCCTGCAATACTACGCAACACAACTGAACGCCGTCGAAGTCAACTTTACTTTTCGCCAACTGCTGAAAGAGACTACTGCCCAGAAGTGGATCGAAGCTACGCCCGCTGGATTTCGCCTCAGCATCAAAGCACACCAAGTCATCACGCACATCAAGCGCCTGAAGGGGACGGAGGATTTCATTCCGCGCTTCTTGAGCACGATCGAGCCGATCGCACGTGCCGGAAAGCTCGGGCCATTGTTGTTTCAGTTACCCCCGAATATGAAAGCAGACTCTACGCTTTTGCAGGAATTTCTGACCGTCCTCCCGCGCGCGGTTGCTTCCGCCTTTGAGTTCCGCCATGCCTCGTGGTTCACCGACGAGATTTTCGCCATCCTGAAGAGCGGTAACCGCGCGCTCTGCGTAGCCGAAACCGAAGAGCGCACCACACCCGACGTGGTCACTGCGGACTTCTGCTATTACCGTTATCGCAAACCGACCTACACGCCCGATGAACGACGCGCGATGGTGGACCGCATCCGAGAGCACCTGGCACAAGGCCGAAACGTATTTGCTTATTTCAAGCATGAAGAAACGCCGGAGGGGGCGATTTATGCGGTCGAAGTGCTGAAGGAAGTAAATCCGTAGAGACGTTGCTGGTTTTGAAACGTCGTCGGGTCGCCGACGCCGATTTAGTTCTTGAGCACCGGACGTGACTTTCTTCCTCAGCCCGAGGCGTAGCAAGCCGCGTTTCTACAGCACCCTCTTCGTCACTTCCTCCAACGTCCGATAACGCGCATACTTCGACTGTGCCTTCCGAAGCAGACTCACGCGTGGTGTGCGGCTTCCTCGACTATCTAAAAGTCGAGAAGGGATTGGCTCCGCTCACAGTCGCCGCATACACCACCGACGTCAGCCAGTTCACCGGGTTTCTGGGAAAGCGTAAGCGCACATTGCTGAATGCCCGTCGCAATGAAGTGCGCGATTTCATTCAGGAATTATTCGCCAACTCGGTCGATGGACGATCCGTAGGAAGGAAGCTTTCCGCGTTACGCCATTTGTATCGTTACCTGCTGCTCGACAAGCTCATCGAACACGATCCCACGCTGAATATCGACTCGCCGAAACAGTGGAAGGTGTTGCCCAAATCGCTGGCTCGCGACGAAATGGAAATCATACTGCACGCGCCGAAATCGGCCTCAAAGGGAAAGCTGGGCGAAGCCATCGACTTGCGCGATCGCGCCATGTTGGAAGTTTTCTACGCCGGGGCGCTCCGCGTCTCGGAGATGGTTGCAGTGAAGCTTGAAGACTTGAAACTCGACCTCGGTTATTTGCTGGTGCGAGGCAAGGGCGATAAAGAACGAATCGTACCCCTCGGAAAATCGGCGCAAGAAATACTTGCAGAATATATGAAGCATTCCCGGCCGTTGCTAATGGGAGAGCGCACTTCGCCACTTTTATTCCTCGGACGTGGAGCGCGCAAGCTGACCCGTCAGCGCGTGTGGCAGATGGTTCGAGCGGCATCTTCGAGCATGGGACGCAACGCCAGTCCGCACATGTTGCGACACAGTTGTGCCACACACATGGTCGAGAACGGTGCGGACCTGCGCACGGTTCAGACCATCCTGGGCCACGCCGATATTTCGACCACGCAGGTCTATACGCACTTGGCGCTCGATCGACTGAAGAGCGTTTATCAAAAACATCATCCAAGAGCGAAGGCAAGATAGGGCATGACGACGCAAAAAAGCCGCACTCCCGTCGAGAAAGCCATCGACAAATTTCTGCATTCGCTGCGCCAGCGCAACGCGTCCGTTCATACCATCAAAGCCTACACCGGCGACCTGGGTAATTTTTCTGCTTACCTAGGCTCAAGAAATTGGCGAAGCATCGATCATCTGACGATTCGCGGATTCCTGTCCCATCTTTACGAAAAGGGATCTCAGTAAAACTTCAGTTGCCCGCGCCCTGGCCGCGGTTCGTTCTTTCTACAAATGGCTGGCCCAGGAAGGCGTGGTAGAACAGAATCCTGCCGCGCTGGTCTCCACGCCGAAGCTGCCTAAGAAGTTGCCGCGCGTTCCCACGATCGAAGAAATGAACACCGTGCTCGACGGTCAGATGCCAGAGATAGCGTCGTTTCCCGAACGCGACCGCATCATGTTCGAACTGCTTTATGGATGCGGCATCCGCAATTCCGAGTTGATTGGCATCAACCTCGACGATATCCGCTTGAGCTCCGAAGCCATTCTCATCCGCGGCAAAGGCAAGAAAGAAAGATATGTGCCCTTTGGAGATTCCGTGAAAACCGCGCTCGCTGCGTATTTGCCTGCGCGCCAGCAGACGCTGGCGGAGCGCAAAAAAAATACCTCCGCGTTGCTGATCAATCAGCGCGGTGGCCGGCTTACGACGCGAAGCGTGGGACGCATCATCAAGAAGGTCGCCATCGCCAAGGGACTGTCGCCGGACGTGCATCCGCACACCCTGCGCCACGCGTTCGGCACCCACATGCTGGAAGAAGGCGCCGATCTGCGCTCCATTCAAGAGATGCTTGGCCATGAGCGCCTTTCGACCACTCAGCGCTACACGCAGCTGTCCATGAAGCACGTGCTGGAGGTCTATGATCAGACACATCCCCGCGCAAAGTGATCCGTAGAGACGTTGCTTGCAACGTCTACCCATGTCAGCCTAAAATCTGCCGATAGACGTAGCAAAGATACGTTTCTACAGAGAGCGCTTTCGCAGTTGCTCCCACATCGCCACGATGCGGCCTTTTAACTTCGCCGTAAGTTTCTCGTAAGCTTCTTCCGAAGCCTCTGCTTCAGGCGGAGGACGAATCGCATCGCCAAAATTGATTTGCAACGGTGCAAATTTCTGGAAAGTTTCCCGCGCGGCCACGCTTCATAAAAACCTTCAATCGCCACAGGAACAATCGGCGCCTGCAATGTGAATGGAGAGGATCGCCGCGCCTTTCTTGAACATTTTCGGCGTGGCCATCAATGGAGCGCTCACCCTCGGGATAAAGCATGAGCACGCCCCCGCGTCCCAGACCGTAGGCCCCGGCACGCATGGCGGGAATCAGGTTCGCATCCGGATCCACTACCACTACGCGCAACCAATGTGCCAGCGTTCGCATAAAGCCTTTGCCGAAAATCTCGCTGGTCCCCACAGCGAAGGTGTCGCGGAATATCCGCCAAGGTAGAACACTTCCCAGAATGATCGGATCGATAAAGCTTTGGTGATTCGAGCAAATGATAAAGGGTCCATGGGCGGGAAGCTTTTCCAGACCAGTCACGCGGAGATGAAAACGGTCGAGAGCGACGATCTGTATCAACCGACTCAGCGACATACCAGAATGTTTCCTTGAACGACGCTGGCCGCAACAGCGTCGCGGATTTCGCCACCTGCAGGCTCTTCTCGCAGCACTGCATTCCAGCCGGCAAACTGCGGGCGGGATGGGCCAACCGCGCGCCGGCTGCGCTCTCGCGCACCGCATCCACTAGCTCGCGTACTGAGTAAATTTCCGACAGACGCGATTCTCGATGCTCCCGCCAAGCTCTTGTTCAAGGGCGACAAGAAGTTCCACCCGTTGCATCGAATCCAACCCAAGATCGAGTTCCAGATTGTCGCCGGGACGGATGATTGCGGCTTGTTTCTTGCAGCCTCTCGGATGATCTTGAGCGCGCGCTGCACATCGGGCTGCTCCAGCCAGGCGGCGTCTTCCGCGCTCAACGGTTTGTCTGAGCTAATTTCCGCATCCTCCGAGTGGCCTTCCGGCCTGATTTGCTCGCACCCGCTTTCTCGATTTCAAATCGCTTCAACTTCCGCGTGGTCGTCCGTGGCAAACTTCCTGCCAGATTTCATAACTTCCAATTCGCTTGGTCGAAGGCAGTTGCTGCCGAAAGATTTTCAATGTCGTAGCGGATCACTTCTTTCGCGTTGACGATCTTCCGTTGTCTGAGCACATCGAAATTCGGAACTACGACGGCATGCAGCCTGATCCTCGCCGGGACGGCCTTCAAGTCCCATGACAGCAATTTCTCCAACGTAAGGCGACTTCAGATAATGCGCCTCGACTTCCTCCGGATAAATATTTTTTCCGTTGCTGAGGATGATGACTTCCTTTCTTTCGGCCAGTGATAAACAGATTTCCAGCGCCATCGAAATAGCCCAGATCCCCGGTATAGAGCCAGCCGTCCCGAAGGGCCGCCGCCGTGGCATCAGGCCGATTCCAGTAGCCTTTCATCACGATGGCCCCGCGAATCGCGATTTCTCCCGTCGCCGGGCCGCCGTCCTCTTGTGATTGTGAGGATCGACAATCTTTCCTTCCACACCCGTAAGCGCCTTTCCGACCGATCCAATCACATTGTCATTCGGTGAAGTAGCAAAAGCGGCGGCGCTGGTTTCGGTAAGGCCGTACGCCTGCAGGATGTCAATTCCCAGGGCGTGGAAATCGCGTCCAATTTTCGGATCAAAGCGTGACCCACCCGTCACCAGATAGCGCATCTTGCGGCCGAAGGTATTGTGAATTTTAGGAAAGAGAAGCGGGCCAGGATTCCATCCGAATCTTCGGCTGAAGCGTGTAAATGCCATCATCATCCGCACCGCTCCGCTTGCCAGTCGTCCCCGTTTCGCCACTTCTTTGAAAATGCGCTCGTGGATCAAATAAAAAAACTGCGGTACGACCGCGAACGCCGTAATTTCCCGCTCTGCCAATGCACGAAGCAGTTCCGTCGTATTCACCGTCTCGAGATAAACAACGCGCGAGCCCTTTACCAGCGGCAACAGCAAGTTCGCCATCTGCGATAGCACATGAAAAAGCGGAAGCACACCGAGCAACGCGTCTTCAGGCCCAAGTATGCGCCCAGCCGAATACGGCCCGCACTTCGCCCATCAGATTCGAGTGCGAGTCAGCATCACTCCTTTGGGATCAGCGGTCGTGCCAGAGGTGTAGAGCAATGAAGCAAGGTCATCGTCCTTGGAAGGCTACAGGGACAAAGGTTCCCGGCCCTGCCGCAAAGATGCTGTCGAGATCAGCTTGCGTAGGGGCAGCCGCCCCGGCTGTCCAGCCGAGCGAAGCTCGGCAGAATCCATTAACAAGATCCGCACCGACACTTCCTCGACGGCTTTCTGGGCGAGCGCTACGTGCCGCACATCGCAGAACACCAGGGAACGCCACTGTCTTTGAGAAGTTTCGCAACCTGATCCGCATGAAACGCCGTGTCCATCGGAACAGCCGCACATCCCGCTGCGATAATGCCAAGATAGGCAGTGATCCAGCGCGGATGATTGTCGGCCAGAATCGCGATCCGAGCGCCTGGCTGAAATCCATTCTCGGTCAGCCAGCGGCCAATGCTCTCCGCCATGCGCCGTGCTTCGGCGTATGTTATGCTCTCTAGCCCGATCCCGCCGCTGAATTTCCAGAGCCACGTTGTCGGGCCAGCGCTCGGCGCATTCGCCGAACAGTTCGTAAAAGGTTGGCATGGGTCAGTAGCGATCAGTGGGAAATATACCTGAAAAGGCGGTTCAGCGCCGTGATTGGAGAGCTGGCGTCGTGAGAAGGCTTTCGCCGACGACTTCAAGACGCTCTACGCACGCATCTAATATAGCTCACGCTTCTGGATAGATGAGGCGTAGTGCGCCCTCCAAGGATTCTCATTTGATAAACGCTTTAGTAGCCAAGGTTTTCGGGACCAAGAACGAGCGCGAGGTCAAGCGCCTGATGCCGCGTGTCGAGGCCATCAACGCGCTTGAGCCCGAAATGCTCAAGCTCACCGATGAGCAACTGCGCGCCAAGACGGACGAGTTCCGCCAGCGGATACAGGAACGCCTCACCAGCATTCCCGACGAGCCGGACGCGGACCAGGATCGCCGCAAGGAACTCGACGGCGAGCGCACAAAGCTAGTCAACGAAGTCCTCGATGAACTTCTGGTCGAAGCGTTCGCGGTCGTGCGCGAGGGCGGCCGCCGCGTCTTGAACATGCGACACTTCGACGTGCAGCTGATCGGCGGCATGGTTCTGCACCAGGGCAAGATTGCTGAAATGAAGACCGGTGAAGGAAAAACCCTGGTCGCCACTTTGCCCGTCTATCTGAATGCACTCAGCGGACGCGGCGTACACGTCGTCACCGTCAATGACTATCTGGCCAAGCGCGACTCCGAGTGGATGGGCAAACTGTACAGTTTCCTCGGCCTCACCGTGGGCGTCATTGTTCACGATCTCGACGATCAGCAGCGCCGCGAAGCCTACGCCGCCGACGTGACCTACGGCACCAACAACGAATTCGGCTTCGACTATCTGCGCGACAACATGAAGTTCGATCTTCACGATTGCGTGCAGCGCGGCCACAATTTCTCCATCGTGGACGAAGTCGATTCCATCCTGATCGATGAGGCCCGCACCCCGCTTATCATTTCCGGTGCCAGCGAAGAGTCCACCGACAAGTACGCCAGGGTCAATCGCATCATTCCCAAGCTCGAAAAAGGCGAAGCAAATTGACATGGCTCCCGGCGAGCCGGTGCAATATACCGGCGACTTCGTAGTGGATGAAAAGCATAGAAGCATCACCGTTACCGACGAAGGCTGGGAAAAAGTCGAGGACTTGCTCGGCATCGGCAATATTGCCGACCCGGAAAATTGGGACCTCAAGCACCACGTCGAAACTGCGGTGAAGGCCCACGCTCTCTACCACCGCGATGTTGAGTACGTTGTCAAAGATGGCGAAGTCATCATCGTCGACGAGTTCACCGGCCGCTTGATGCCGGGCCGCCGCTGGTCCGATGGCCTGCATCAGTCAGTCGAAGCCAAGGAAAACGTCAAGATCGAACGCGAGAATCAGACCCTCGCCACCATCACCTTCCAGAATTATTTCCGCATGTACAAAAAGCTGGCTGGCATGACAGGCACGGCCGAAACTGAAGCGTCCGAATTCGACAACATTTACGCCTGGAAGTGATGGTCATTCCGACCAACAAGCCGATGCGGAGGCTGGAAAATCCGGACGTGGTTTACCGCACCGAAAAAGAAAAGTACTTCGCCGCAGCCGATGAAATCCAGAGATTGCACGCCACCGGCCAGCCGGTGCTGGTCGGCACGACATCGATTGAAAAGTCGGAACGTCTTTCCGACCTGCTGAAGAAGAAAGGCGTCAAGCATTGGGTGTTGAACGCCAAGCAGCACGAGAAGGAAGCTGAAATCGTCGCCCAGGCCGGCAGCAAAGGCATGGTCACGATCGCCACGAACATGGCCGGCCGCGGAACCGATATTCTGCTCGGCGGCAATCCTGAGTTCATGGCCAAGCAGGAATGCGTGAAGAAGGGAATCGCGCAGCCCCTGCGCGCCGCGCAAGGCAAGGTTCAAGCCGCCGTCGACGACACCAAAAGCACGGTTTGGTATTACGCCGGCAACGAGTACGTGGTCCCCACCGAGCAGTGGACAGAAATTTTCAATCGCTACAAAGCGCAGACTGACACGGAACACGACGATGTCATCGCCGCCGGAGGCCTGCATATCTTCGGCACCGAGCGTCACGAAGCTCGCCGAATCGACAATCAGCTTCGCGGCCGCGCCGGTCGCCAGGGCGATCCCGGTTCTTCGCGCTTCTATCTTTCACTCGAAGACGATTTGATGCGCATCTTCGCCAAGGAGTGGATCTCCAACTTGCTCCAGCGCCTCGGCATGGAAGAAGGAGTTCCCATCGAATCGCGCTTGATCTCGCGGCGCATCGAGAAATCGCAGGAAGCCGTCGAAGCGCAGAACTTCGAAGCCCGAAAACATCTGCTGGAATACGACGATGTCATGAACAAGCAGCGCGAGGCCGTCTATGGCCTGCGCCATCAATTGCTGGAAGGAATGGATCAGAAGGAACTGATCCTCGAAGATTACGTTTCCGGCATCCTCAGCGATTTGATGGATCAGTTCTGCGCCGTCAAAGTTCACGTCGAAGATTGGGATCTCAAAGGCCTGAAGGACTCCATCTTCACTCGTTTCGGCGTGGACATTCTGGCGGAAGGCGTCCAGCCTGAGAATCTGAATCGCCAGGAACTCGGCGATGCGATCTTTGACAAACTGAAAGCCCGCTACGACGCCAAGGAAAAATTGATCGGTCCCGATGCCATGCGCTATCACGAGCGCATGATCATGTTAAGCGTGCTCGACTCGCAGTGGAAAGACCACCTTCGTGACATGGACCACCTGAAAGAAGGCATCGGTCTGCGAGGCTACGGGCAACACGATCCGCTGGTTGAGTATAAGCGCGAGTCCTTCGACATGTTCGAAGCCATGATGCGGCGCTCACAGGAAGAGACTGTCCGCTATCTCTACCTCATGCAGATTCTGGAGCGGCCAAGCGAAGGTGGCCCGCCGCGACCCGTGGGTAGCGCCGGTCCCGAGGCGGCCACGCCGCAGATGGGTGGCGATGGCAATGGCCGCAAGCCTCGGCAAGTGGCCACGTCCGTCGACGAAATCGAGGAAGCTTTCCAGCGCAAGAAACGCCGCGAACTCGAGCAGGCTCGCATGGCCGGTTCCGGCGACCTGCAAACAGTGCAGCAGGTCGTCCGTGGCACAGCCAAGATCGGACGCAACGATCCCTGTCCCTGCGGCTCGGGAAAGAAATACAAGAAGTGCTGCGGCGCCAACGCCTAACCCTACCCGATAGCCTCATCTCACGTACCCCCATTAGTCATCCTGAGCGTAGTCTCTGCTTCGCAAGCGAAACAGAGGCGGAGTCGAAGGATCCCTGCAACGCCAATCCTGACTGACATGCATCAGCGAATTCTCGCCAAATTCAATGGCCGGGTAGTTGAGGAACGCCTTGAATCACAGATGGAAGAACTCAGCCGCGGAAGGATCCGACTCCGTTTGTCCCTCGCCATGCACGGGACAAACTCCACTCAGGACGACAAGTTACTTGGAAGCTGGCTTCGCCAGCACGAACGATTTCACCACGATGTTGTTCGGCTGAACTCCCACCGGAATCATGGTCAGCAGCGAATATTCGCCCGGCTCAAATTTCTTCTTAGGCGTGCGTTTCTGAATGACCGTGACATCTCCCGACCCAGAATTCAGAACCAGCAAATAATTCTGGCTTTGCGAAAGCGCCAGCCCATCCGGGATGGCTGCCGACAGGCAAGGTCGCAATCATTTTCCCAATATCAATGTCATAAACTGCCACGGTGTTCGATCCGAAATTGCTCACGTAAAGGCGCGAATTATCCGCTGTGACAATCCCCCGCGCCGGATGTGTCCCGATCAGATAGCTGCCGCCAACCTCGTTGGTCGTTGTTTCGATGATCGAGATATCGTCGGAATCGAAGTTACTGACCATGAGTTCGCCGCCGTCGGGCTTGAGCGCCAGCTGAACAGGAGTTTTTCCCACATCGAGCAAGGCCAGCAGCTTGTCGTTTTTCAGATCGATCGACGCGACCTGACCCGAAGCCGCGCAAGCGACAAACGTTTTATTGCTGTCCGGCAGGATGGCAATATCTTCCGGCTGCTGGCACACCGGAATCGTGCTCGCGAACCGTAAGCCGTTGAGCATCGATCAGCGAAACCGTATTGTCGCCACGATTGCTGACCACCACAGTTTCGCCATCCGGAGAAACTCTGGCCAGCCCCGGCGAAGCTCCCACGCGAATATTAGCGATTACAACGCGCTTCTCGAGATCAATCACCGAAACATTCGCCGAGCCCAGAATTGGCGACATAGCCGCGCTTCCCATCCGCAGAAACATCGATGAAGTAAGGCCTTCCGTGAACGCCGATGGTCGCGACAACAGCGTTGCGTTCAGCGTCAATCACGCTGACATTGTTCGATCCCGTGTTGACGACGTAAATCTCGTTCTTCTTGCTATTCGCCGCAACGCCGGTAGGCTCGTTGCCAACCTTAATCGTTTTCGCGTGCTGAAACGTCCGCAGATCGATCACGCTAACCGTATTGCTCTTGCCATTCGTGATGTAGGCATACTCGTGATAAGCCGGACCGTAATCCGTAAGCTGCCGCTCGTGGAAATACAACCAGCCGAGGCCAATGAGTACTGGAAGAGAGACAATGATGAGGAGGACTTTTCTCAACTGACCGCGCTCTGAGGAACTGGATCAATACTGATGGAGTTCATTTAAGGTTGAAGGTTATCTGAACATTGAGCGGCATCTCGATAGGCTTGCCGTACCGCATTGCGGGTTCGAATTTCCACGTTTCGATTGTCTTACGAGCTGCTTCGTCGACAACTGGGTTCAGTCCTTTCAGGAGCTTTACGTGGCGCACCTCGCCCTTTTTCGTTACAGCCAAAGACAGAAGCACAATCCCGCGCACTGGTGCCGAACCAGGGGGAAGTGTATAAGACGGTGCTGGCGTGTGCAATCCACGTGGAGTCTGACCGCCCATAGGGATTAAATCAACGCGCACCGGCGGCGGGTTTTCTGTTCTCGTTGACGGCGGGTTAGATGTTATCAGTGCTGATTCTGCCAGTAGGGCGTTGACCGACTCGATTTGAGACCACGAAGGACCGAAGTCCGGATTGTAATAGAATTGGAACCGGAATCTCACCCATGACGGCGCCCCAATCGGAAGCGTCGGGAAGGGGGAAGACAGAAAAATCGCCTGCCGCGCGGCATCGTCTAGCTGCTCATCTCTCGAAGAGTCAACAACCTTCAAGTTTGCGAGTTTTCCTTCCTGTGAGATCGAGAAAGCCACTGTGACGCAGCCTTTTTTCTGTACCGACGCGCGCGCCTCATCGGGCATTATCGAGTACCAGTTTTCTTTGACGCTTTGCTTCAACGCTGCGAAGTACGGGTGCAGGTCTACGTCGGACAGGTAATCGAGCGCTTCGAGCGTTACGGGTCGCGGATGGTCCGGGTCGCAGGGGAAATTTGGCGGCAGCTGAGCAACCGTGACGTGCGAATAAAACAAGAGAACGACGATCGCCAGCCCGGATATGGCAAGCAAAAGTCCTCGCATTCGAATCCTAGCCTGTAGAAGCTGGCTGCGCTCCGTGTTGCCCGGCGGATATGACCACCGCGCGCGGGACAGGACGCTCGTCCACCGTTCTTCCCACCACCGGCGCGATCTGCCGCACCTGCGCCATCAACTCATCGAACTGATCGGGATACAGAGACTGCATGCCATCCGACAGCGCCTTGTCCGGTTCATGATGGACTTCGATAATCAACCCATCCGCGCCCACCGCAATCGCGGCCCGCGAAAGCGGAGTAACTTTATTCCGTTTCCCCGTGCCCTGGCTCGGATCGACAATAATCGGCAAATGGCTCAGCCGATGCACGGCCGGAATGATACTCAGGTCGAGCGTGTTGCGCGTGTGGTCGGCAAACGTGCGGATGCCGCGCTCGCACAGAATCACGTTGTAATTGCCTTCGCTCATCACATACTCGGCCGCCATCAGAAATTCTTCCAGCGTAGCCGACATGCCGCGCTTCACCATCACCGGGCGCTTCGACCGTCCGGCACGCCGGAGCAGAGAGTAGTTCTGCATATTGCGGGCGCCAATTTGAATGATGTCGGCGTACTGCTCAACCAGTTCAAGCGATTCATGATCAATGGCCTCGGTAATCGTCCGCAGGCCAAAATTCTCGCGGACTTCAGCCATGATCTGCAAACCTTCTTCGCCCAGACCCTGAAACGAATACGGAGAAGTCCTCGGCTTGTAAGCCCCGCCCCGAAAAAACTGCGCGCCCGCCCGAGAAACCCGCTCGGCTATGGCAAACGCCTGCTCCCGGCTCTCAATCGCGCAAGGCCCCGCCATGATCGCCAGCCCCGGCCCACCAATCGTGGCATCGCTCCCGGCGAAACGAACGACAGTGTTCTCTGCCTTAATGTCGCGGCTGACCAGCTTGTAAGGCTTGGTGACGCGAATCACTTCCTGCACGCCCGACATTTCTTCCAGCGTGCCAGCCTCGACTTCGCCCTTATTTCCGGTAATGCCAATCGCGGTCCGCTCCGCTCCTGGAATGGAGTGAGCGCGATAGCCGAGCGCCTCGATTTTCTGGCAGACGGCGCGCACCTGCTCTTCGCTCGCGTGCGCCTGCATCACGACTAACATGAACCCACCTCGAAAAGCTTCAAGTCTATCGTCGAAGGCGCTAACACACGCAAACTGCACGGATTTGAGAACCGCGCCGGATCTCGACCCTAGCTATACTTCACTCCATGCCCCACTCCATGGCCCGCGAGCAGGACATCCTCAAGCTCCCGCTCCCAAGCGCCCGCCGCGCCTGACCTCGCGCCGCATCGGCATTCATACTTCCACCGCCGGAGGCGTCCAAAATGCGGCCGAACGCGCCTATCGTCTGGGCTGCAACACCTTCCAGATTTTCTCCTCCAGCCCGCGCCAGTGGGCGCCATACGACCTAAGCCGTCCGCAGTGCGACGAACTGATGCGCCTGCGCGAGAAGTATGACCTCAAGCCGATGGCGATCCACGTGAACTACCTGGTGAATCTGGCCAGCACGACTCCGCTGTTCCTGAAGAAGTCGATCGAAGCATTTCGCGGCGAAGTAGAACGTGCCCTGGCGCTGTGTGCGGACTATCTGGTGCTTCACCCGGGCTCATTCCGTGGAGCCGATCGAGAAGCCGGCCTGCTTCAGACCTCAGCAGCTATCGCCGCCGCCACACGAGGGCTCGATCTCGCCAAAGGCAATCTGACGATCCTCATCGAGAACACCGCCGGCGCGGAATATTCCTTGGGCGGAAGCTTCGAACAAGTCGCCGAAGTGTTGGAACGCCTTCGCAATATAGTTCCCATCGCCGCCTGCATCGATACCTGTCACACCCACGTCGCCGGATACGACATCGTCAGCGAAGACGGATTTCGCCAGACACTAGCGCATCTTGACGAGACCATCGGCCTGAAGAACGTCCGTGTCTGGCATTGCAACGACGCCAAGGCTGCCCGCGGATCAAAGCTCGATCGCCATCAACACATCGGGAAGGGAAGCATCGGCCATGAACCGTTTCGCCGTCTGCTGAACGATCCGCGCCTGGCCCACGCCGCCTTCATCGCCGAAACCCCCATCGACAAACCGGGAGACGACAGAAGGAATATCGCGGGGCTCAAGAAGTTAGTAATCCCTTGAATTCAGACCCCAATTCTGTTATGTTTAACATGTTTAACATGCTCGGCATCCGCCTCGAACCCGAACTCGAAGAAAAGCTGGACTCTCTTGCCAAAGAAACCGGCCGCAGCAAGAGCTACTATGCTCGCGAGGCCATCCGGCAATATCTCGAAGACCGCGAGGACTACCTGAAAGGCATCGCCGCGCTGGAGCGCCGCGAACCCACCATCACGCTCGAAGAACTGGAGCGCAGGCTTGGTCTGGACGATTGAACTCACCCGCTCCGCTGAAAGACAGATCAAGAAGCTCGACCGTCCCGCTCAAAAGTCCATCGTTCGTTTCCTGCGCGAACGTCTGAGATCCGCGGAGAATCCACGGCAATGGGGTAAGCCTCTTCACGGCGACAAGCGTGGGCTTTGGCGATATCGCGTGGGCGACTACCGTTTGGTTTGCGATATCCAGGACGAAAAGAATCACGGTGTTAGTCCTCGAAGTCGCACACCGAAAAGATGTCTATCGCTGATTCCGTCGCTCCGCTATTGTAAAATGTAGGTTTATCCGTACCCAAACTTTCCTTCTATGCCGCAAGAAGAAAAAACCATCCCGGTCCACGAGGACCGTTACGATGCCCAGCGCATCGAGGCCAAATGGTTCGAGCGCTGGCAGCAGGATCCGTCTCTCTACGCTGCCGAGCCCAACTCGACCAAGCCGAAATATTACGTGCTTGGAAATGTTGCCCTATCCTTCGGGCGTTTTGCATATGGGACACGTGCGTAACTACGCCATCGGCGACGCGCTCGCCCGCTACATGTGGATGAACGGTTACAACGTGCTTCATCCCATGGGCTGGGATTCGTTCGGCCTTCCCGCGGAAAACGCCGCCATCGCCAACAACACGCCGCCGCGCGAGTGGACGCTTCGCAACATCGCCAACATGAAGGCGCAGATGAATCGCCTCGGCTTCGGCTACGACTGGTCGCGCGAAGTCACCACCTGCCTGCCGGAATATTACCGCTGGAATCAGTGGTTCTTCGTGAAGCTTTTTGAAAAAGGCTTGGCCTACCGCAAGAAGAGCAAAGTGAATTGGTGTCCCAAGTGCTGCACCGTGCTCGCCAACGAGCAAGTCGTCAATGGCCGCTGCTGGCGCCACGAAGACACTCTCGTCGAGCAGCGCGAACTCGAACAATGGTTCTTGCGCATCACGCAATACGCCGACGAATTGCTCCGCGACCTCGACAAACTCGGCGACTGGCCCGAGAAAGTCCGCACCATGCAACGCAACTGGATCGGCCGCAGCGAAGGCACACTGGTCGATTTCAAACTCGATGGCGCGGCCGATTCGCCCGAATCGACAATCACTGTTTTCACCACTCGCGTTGACACCATCTACGGGGCAACCTCCGTCCAACTTGCGCCCGAGCATCCGCTGGTGGCGTCGACTCGCCAGGAATAACGACGTATTGCGCGCCCAGGTCGAGCAGTTGATTGCCGAGCAGCGCAAAGCCAAAGAAGTAGGCGACATCGGCGCCATCGAAAAGCACGGCGTCAACACGCACCACTTCGCCGTCAATCCGTTCAACGGCGAACGCGTTCCCATCTGGATAGCAAATTACATCCTCATGGACTACGGCACGGGCGCGATCATGAGCGTGCCCGCGCACGACGACCGTGATTTCGAATTTGCCCGAAAGTACGACCTCAAGATTCGCATCGTGGTCGTGCCTCGACCCATCGATCCGGAAGAAACCAGCGTCGAACCAACGCTTCCGTTCAGCACCATGAAGGGCACACTGGTCAATTCCGGTCCATTCAACGGTCTCGATTGCGAAGAAGCCATCCCGAAGATGTCCGCGTACGCGCACAAAAACGGTTTCGGCAAAGCCACGGTCACCTTTCGTCTGAAAGACTGGGGCATCTCGCGCCAGCGTTACTGGGGCACGCCCATCCCCATGCTTTACTGCGAGAAAGACGGAATCGTCCCGGTGCCGGAAAAAGATTTGCCGGTCATCTTGCCCGAGAACGTTGACATAACTTTGACGGGTGGCTCACCCTTAGGCCAGGTTCCTGAATTTGTAAATGCGACCTGTCCAAAATGCGGTGGCCCCGCCCGCCGTGAGACCGACACCATGGACACGTTCGTCGATTCGTCCTGGTACTTCTATCGCTACACCGACGCGCACAACGACCTTGCGCCTTTCGATTCCAAGACGGCTCGCGTATTGGTTTCCGATCGACCAGTACATCGGCGGCGTCGAGCATGCGATTCTTCATCTCATCTACTCACGCTTCTGGACCAAGTTCATGCGCGACATGGGACTGGTAAAGAACGACGAACCCGTCGACCGATTGTTTACCCAGGGCATGATCATTAAAGGCGGAGCGAAAATGTCCAAGAGCCTGGGCAACATCGTTTCGCCGGACGAAATGATCGCCCGCTTCGGCGCTGACAGCACCAGAATGTACACATTATTCGCGACCTCGCCGGATCGCGAACTCGATTGGCAAGATGAAGGAGTCGAAGGCATCCGGCGTACTTTGTCACGGATTTACCGCTTCGTCGCAAGAAACGCAAAGCCGAACCATCCGGATTGGCGCAAGCCCGTTCCCGCCGAATTGTCACGCGAGGCGCGCAAAATTCAGCGCAAACTTCACCAAACCATCAAACGCGTAAGCGACGACTTCCAGGGACGCTGGCACTTCAACACTTCCATCGCAGCAATCATGGAGTTGGTAAACGACCTCTACGTTGACGAAGAACGTGTGGCGCGGGCGCCCTCGCCCGCGGAGGTAGTTCCGGCCCAGCTATGGTTCGAAGTGCAGCGCGATCTCGTACTCCTGCTAGCGCCATTCGCTCCGCACCTCGCCCACGAACTCTGGGAAATGTTGGGCGAGAAGGGAAATCTTCTTCGTGCGCCCTGGCCGAAATACGATCCAGCCTTGGCGAAAGAAGACGAAATTGCCATCCCGGTGCAGGTCAATGGGAAGTTGCGCGGCCTGATCTTGGTCCCAGCAGATTCGCCAGAGGCCGTAATCCGCGAACGCGCCTTGTTGGCCGAAAAGGTCCAAACCGCAATCGCCGGAAAGCAGATCGTTAAAGTGATCATAGTTCCAGGCAAACTGGCCAATATCGTCGTGCGATAACTTGGGTTGATGTCTTATCGGTCGTTCTGTTCAGCGCTGAACTTCTCCCACAAATCCTTATACCTGGATTTTATTTCGCCGGCTTTAGTGCTGGCCTTTGCCCCGCGCTTTAAGGCATCCTCGGCGAGGCCCATATCGTTGTTGGCGGACGACCAAAAAAAGTCGACGTCCGGATCGTTTATTCCTTGTGCGCGGAGAAACGCCACAAAGTCCTCAAAACTGGCCCGTTTCTTCCCGGCATTGTCGACGAAAACGTACAGCAGGACGTCATCTCCACGATTATGCAGGATCCTTTTTATTGAACCGACAAGATCCCCCAGTCCACTCGACATCCCCTTGAGATCCTCTTCCGAGACGGTGTCAAACATCTTTTCCAGTTCCGCTGCCTGGACTCCGGCGCTGTAAGTGTTGTCGGTACGCAGCAAGGTCACTAGCATCAGGAAGAATACCCTCCATTCTTCGCCCTTTTCTCCCGATTCCCGCGCCTTCTTGCTTCTTTTTGCAGCGAAATCATAATAGGCAATGGCTGTCGAAGAACCTAAGAAACTCTGAATCGCCGCCTTCTCGGGGCGGATATCGATAGAGTCCGCCCTCTGCTCATCGTCTCGTGTCTTGGGATCGTCCGTTGTGTACAGAGCCGCCTTAATCATGATGCCGCGAAGCGCAACGACCAGGTTCGCCGTGTCGGACTTGACCCTCTCCGCCGACTGAAACCCACTCGTGGCGACCTGTCGGGTCACGTGTGCAGCGTAAAGGCTGACGAAGAGAGCTACCACCGCGACGACGGCGGATACGAGGGCAATAATGTCTGATGTGCCGAGGATCATTCACTCAATCCTCCACCTCGGGATAGGGAGCCTGACAACGGGGTCTGTTTTTTCGCGACCATTCTACTATGAAACCGACTGAATGTGACTGCTCCTGAAACGTCGGCTTGCGTTATCCTAAACTAACATGAAACCTCGCTCGCCCACACTCGAAGGCTTCCGCGCATATTCACGCCGCCCGTCGTTTGGGCTGGCCGAGATCGCCTGGCGCTGGAGCTTCGGCGCCGCAGCCTCCCTGCTGCTCGTGTTTTCCTTCTTCAAATTTCTGGACACCTTGCCAGTCGGCAAAGCCGACCTGCTCTTGCTGCGAAGCAGGCAGCTGCCCCTGATCTTTCGCGCGGTCGCGCACATTTTTCGAGGCAGCGCATTTCGCGTGGTCGAGCGCCGCCGTTGTGCTGGCGTTGACTTTGGGAGCAGCGTGGATCGTCCTCGCCTCGTTGGGGCGGGCAGCCACGGTAAAGGCCCTGCTCGCCCATTTTCGCGAGCACGGTGCCTCCACGCCGGAATACAAAGAGAAAAAGGCTGGAGATTGCGCTCTCTTTTCGCTCTCAACTTTTTTCGATTGGGCGCAACACTGGCAGCCGCAGTGGGCTGCCTCGCCGCCATTCTCTTGAGCGCAGCCGCGTCCCGCCCGCCTGATCCTGCCCCAGGCAGCGCAGTACTGATTTTCCTGACCGTCACCATGCTGGTTTGGTTCGCATGGTCCACCGTGAACTGGTTGCTTTCGCTCGCGGCGATATTTGTGCTCGCCGACGCTGAGGATACATTCGGCGCGATCACAGCCGCAATCGATCTGTGTCGCGCTCGCCCCGGCATCCGTCTTCGCCGCAGGGACATGGTTTGGTCTGGCACACATCACGGCATTCGTTCTCGCCACCTCGATTGTCGCCTTCCCCTTGGATTTCGCCCCATATCTTCCCACAAGTGTGGTGCTCGGCGGCGTGCTCTGGTAACGCTTCTTTATTTCGCAGTAGCAGACTTCTTGTACGTGGGACGGTTGGCGGCGTACGTAGCCATGGTCGAAATGCCGGATGCGCAAGTGAGCGCCGCGCCTGCGTCGCCGCCGGTGCCTCTCGCCGGAACGCGTCTCGATCCAAACCTTCAGTCGAGCCCCGCCGTCGACGCCAGCGAACTCATCCTGAGCGACGTTCCCGCAAGCAGCTAGACGAAACTCGAAAGCCACAGAATAAAATTCACGCTGTCATCCTGAGCGTAGGCGAAGGATCTCTGCATCTATCTCGCAGCACCAAGCCCTACGCGTTGCGTGGGCTGATAAGAGACTGCTGAGATGAAGGCATCTCGTGCGTTTCCCCAGCACCGCCCGAAAAGCTAGAAGCCAGAATTCAGGAGCCAGAAGCGACCTTCTCTCTTTACACCAACCCTCCGATTTGAGACACTCGTCCGTGGAAACCCAATCGATCGTCGTCCTCGACTTTGGCGCCCAATACTCCCAACTAATCGCCCGCCGCATCCGCGAACAAAACGTCTTCTCGGTGGTCCTCCCTTGCACGGCCAGCCTCGACGAGATCCGCAGCTACTCGCCTTTAGGCATCATTCTGTCCGGCGGTCCCTCCTCGGTTTACGATCAGGACGCCCCCAACACCGACCGCCGCGTCTTCGATCTAGGCCTGCCCGTGCTCGGCATCTGCTACGGCTTGCAGTTGATGGTCCACGTCCTCGGCGGCAAAGTGCGCGCCGCCGACAAACGCGAATACGGTCACGCCAACGTCGAAATTAAAGATGGCTCACTCTTATTTCAAGCTGTGCCCAAAAAGCTTTCCGTCTGGATGTCGCACGGCGACGAAGCCGTCGATCTGCCCGCAGGATTTCATTTAACCGCCAGTTCGCCCAACGCCGTCGCCGCCATCGAGAATCCCGAGAAAAAGTTTTGGGCCGTTCAGTTCCATCCCGAAGTCCGCCACACGCAATCCGGCACCGACATCCTGCGCAACTTCGCTCTCATCATCTGCGGCGCCAAGCCCACCTGGACGCCGCAACACTTCATCGACGCCACCATCGCCGACGTGCGCCAAACCGTGGGCCAGGGCCGCGCCATCTGCGCGCTCTCAGGAGGCGTAGACTCCGCCGTCGCCGCCACGCTAGTCGATCGCGCCCTACGTGACGGCAACAATCCGTCGCGCCTGACTTCCGTCTTCGTGAACAACGGCGTCCTGCGCAAGAACGAATTCGAAAAAGTCCAGCAGAACCTGCGCGACAAACTCGGCCTGCACGTAATCGCCGTCGACGCCACCGACCGCTTCCTAAGCAAACTCGCCGGCGTCACCGATCCCGAGAAAAAGCGCAAAATCATCGGCAACGAATTCATCGCCGTCTTCGACGAGCAAGCCCATCGCATCGAAAAAGAAGAAGGCAAAGTCGAATGGCTCGTCCAGGGCACTCTCTATCCCGACGTCATCGAATCCCGCTCCGTCCGCGGCCCTTCGCAAATCATCAAGTCGCACCACAACGTCGGCGGACTCCCCGAAAAAATGAAGCTCAAACTGATCGAGCCGCTAAAAGAATTATTCAAAGACGAAGTCCGCAAAATCGGACGCGACCTCGGCATGCCCGAAGAAATCCTGCAACGCCAACCCTTCCCCGGCCCCGGCCTCGCCGTCCGCATCGTCGGCGAAGTCACGCCCGAGCGCCTGACCATCCTCCGCGAATGCGACGACATCGTGGTCAACGAAATCAAGCAAGCCGGCCTCTACCAGAAAATCTGGCAATCCTTCGCCGTGCTGCTCCCCGTCATGTCCGTCGGAGTCATGGGCGACCAGCGCACCTACGCCAACACCTGCGCCATCCGCGCCGTCCACTCCGAGGACGGCATGACCGCCGACTGGGTCCCGCTCCCGCACGAAGTCCTGAAAACAATTTCCAGCCGCATCGTCAACGAAGTCAAAGGAGTAAACCGCGTAGTCTACGACATCACTTCAAAGCCGCCAGGCACAATCGAGTGGGAGTAAATCAGCTTTTGGCGATCAGCTTTTAGCTGTGGCAAATCACGTGCGGAAATCCGCCCCGAACCCGGCTTCCTCCCAAACTTTGTCATCCCGAGCGAAGTCGAGGGATCGTCCGCGTCTGCACGATCTTGCGCAGGCGAAGTACCACAAGCGCCGCTCGTCCAAAAATCTTGTCAAGCCCCCCACAGCCCCCAATTCCCGCCAAACCCCTGATTCAACACACAAAATAAATCCGAAAACCATGTCATCTTTTCCCCTCCGGATTTGCTATTCTGAAAATAGGGATAAAAACAGGCGCAGGCTTCCAAGCTTGCGCCTTTTCTTTTGTCACAACTCCCAGCTATTCCAGAAAATGCCCAAAGCCAAGCGCGCCACCCGCGGACGCACCCCAGCGTCCGAGCGGAGCCGCGCCCGGCAAGCCTCCAGGAAAGGAAGCGCGAAACCAAAAGAAGGCGAACAAGCTGAACTGGCTTTCTTATCTAAAGCCTCAAGCCTGGGCTTCGCGCTCTCGCTGCCCTACGGACACATGCAGCGCTACGATTTCCTGGTCGACAGCGGCAAAAACATCTGGCGCGTGCAGGTCAAAACCACAAAACATAAGTTGAACGGACTCTATCTCGTCGGCGTCCACCATCGCGCCAACCGCAGCGCCCACGCCTACACCGCCTCCGAGATCGATTTCGTAGCCGTCTACATTGAGCCCGAAAAAACCTGGTACATTCTCCCCGTCCGCGAGGTCACCGAGCACCGCTCATTGCTCTTCCGACCCAAAGGCTACCCCCGCCGCGACCCCTACGCCCACTACCGCGAAGCCTGGCACCTCCTCCGCGAACCAGACGGCCTGTCTTCGGATGGATGAACCGTCGTCTCCCACCCACTCCCCAACTCTGTCGTCCCGAGCGAAGTCGAGGGACCTTGTGTTCGACGATGCAGGGGTGGCCCATCCTAACGTCGCACATCTTCGATGTTAGGGAGGAGAAGTTGACGTCATCCTGAGGCAGCGGAGTCCTTGGCAAAGCCAAGGACTCCCAACGAAGGATCTCTGCACTCCGCAGGCAGCACGACAAACGAGGGGTGGCCCATCCTAGCGCGTTCTTTGCGCTAGGGTGGGAGCGACGAACTCCACGACAGACGGACCCTATCGTGCTTCCAAACCGAACTCTGTCATCCCGAGCGAAGAAAGATCGTCCGCGCGCGGGCGATCTTGCGCAGTCGAGGGACCCCGCGTCTGCCGATGCCCAGCAAGAAATCAGAAGGGAACTCTGCGCACGATCTTCAGAGAATAAGGGTGGCCCACCCCTAATTCTAATCCGCTGTCATCCTGAGGCAGCGGAGTCCTTGGCAAAGCCAAGGCACTCCCAACAAAGGATCTCCGCACTCCGCAGGCAGCGGAAAAATGAGGGGTGCCCCATCTTTCGCGCCCTTTGCGAAAGGTGGGAGCCTCGAACGTCACAACCGACAATCAAACTAGCTGCAACAGGCGACTACTCACCCTCCTGCACCGGGTTGCCCGTAACCCCGCCGTTGGACGCCTGCTGCTTCACCATTGCAGCCTCACACCCTTCGAAGTACTCGTCAACCAACTTATAGATCTGATCGTCAAGCCCGTACCTCTTTGTCCAGAGTTCATAGGCATCCATAAACAACCGAAACGCCCGCTCTAACAACTGCGGATTCAGCGCCGGCAAGTGGAATGTTGGCTGCAGATGAAATCGGTGAAGCGGTTCAGTGCACATCTGAAGATGGTATCTACGTAGAGCGGGCCACTGGCCGTGCACGACTGCACTGTCTGGCTGGTAGTACAGTACGTACTCGTCCTTCATATTGGCGTCGGCAGCGAGTTTCCTTAAATCCTCGAAGTTCTTGAGGCGCACGTTCACAAGTTCATCCGCAATTTCCTCATCCGAATCGGAATCAATAAATTCACGGAGCTCCGGGGAATCCGCAAGTTTCCCCTCTTCCAGCAGCCTGCGAAGCTGCATCTTGTAAAGTTTTTCTTGACCGATTCCGTATCTCTGAAAAGCAAGAAACAGCTCGGATTGGTTTTGCTCGCTCAAGAAACGCAGATAAAAAACAGCTTCCAGCATCATCCGAAGGACGACGCGGCCTAAATCATCCGCCCACAGATGGTAGTCAAGGACGAAGGTCTGGAGAAAGCGGAAGACCCTCGCGAATAAACCTCCGACGACCTCGTCAGCCACAGGCTCATACAAATCAATTTTCGCTGAATTGCGCTGGGCCTCGAGCACCGGAACGGCCGAGTCGAGGAACTTACGCCCGCAATCACGGAAGTGAACTATAAAATCATGACGTTCACTCATAGAGACACAGCACCAGCGTTCGATTGGAGTCCCAAAAATCACGAGCCCAGGCGAACATGTCCGAATCCTCCTTTGCCCGACGCATCAGCACCATGTTGTGCGTCGTCCGCGCAAACGTCTCAGCACGATATTTGTCGCCGTGCGGGTAGTTCTTGATTGCTTGGATCGTGTCAGCGAGGTTGCTGGATATACGCACCTTCCCGTGGGCGAAGAACCTGTTGAGCGGCAACGCCCGACAGAACCCTGCGTGAGGGTCTTTGCCTGCAAAAAGCCTCTCAATTGCATCTCGGGTAGCAGAGATCGACACCTCGCGGTCCGCCGATTGGTCCGGCGCCATCCATTTCATCGGGCACCCCGGGTAAAGGTTTAGCACGTGTCTAAGTGGTCTGGCGACAGCGATACCGATACTTGCAGCCAACTCCTTCACAAACGCGGGACGCTGCTCCTCTCCGATCAACCGAAATGCCCCAATTGTTCCGTCAAGGATTTCCTTAGGGTGCGAGTTGAAGCGATCCGCATCCGTTAGGAAGTCATTGAGTATTCGGCTGGCAACTGGCTGACCATATTCATGAACAAGCGCGTCGATCCAAAGAAACTCGGGAAGCAAATCGCGCAGCCAGAAGACTTGTTCCATGGGAGGCCCGATCTGCTGGAACGGGGGTATCAGCTCCTTCCCGATCTGCCGGTGGTGTTCGAGGGCAGCACGTCGAAGATTTAGTTTTCTCACCGCCATACTCCCCCAATATTACGCTGAGGCTTGACCAGACGACCGTGTCGGCTCCAAACAACCTACTCCGACTGAGCCTTCATGTACGACCGCAAAATCGCGTTAATGAGGGTCTGGTAGCCGCTGCCGGCCCGCTTGAGCCACTCCACAACATCGTGGTCAACCCGGATGGTCAGACGGTCTTTGGGTTCCGGCATGGTGAGCTTCGCACGTTTCCAGAACGATCGATCCAGCTTAGGAATGTCAGAGTCGTCGATGTCCGCATCGCGCATCCGGCGCAAGCGCTTGAAGTCAGTTTTGCTCTCGAAAATCACTTTGCCCCGGAGCTCGCTGATGGAACCTTGCGCATACGTCTTCACCAATAGCCGCAAAGCCGCATCCACAGCAGCCTTCTTACTCCGAACTCCGCTGCATCGCATCGCCTTACGCATCAACTGGTCGTCGATTTCAAAACTGGTTCGCATAATTCCAGCATCGTCCCAATCCGCGAATACATTAGGCCTTATCCAGCAGCTTGCGCGAAACCGCCGTCACCATCTTTCGCGGGCTGAAGCGCACGGACTCTGCCACCAGCCAATTTCGAAATCCCGAGATCACCAGAGTCTTGCCCGCCATCATTCCGCGGTAGCCGTCGCGGGCAACGGTCTTCGCATCCATGGGGCGAAGCGTCTTAACCAACCGCGTCTTTTCCATGCCTGCGCGTTCCTGGAGATTGGTGTCAGTCGGCCCGGGACACAGGCAAGTCACGGTCACGCCCGAGCCGCTCAATTCGTTCGCCAGCGCCTCGGAGAATGAGATGACGTAAGCTTTCGTCGCGTAGTAAACCGCCATCAGCGGTCCAGGCTGGAATCCCGCAGTAGAAGCAACGTTCAGGATCCTGCCGGAATGACGCTCGATCATGGGTCCGAGAAAAAGCTTGGTGAGATGCGTGAGCGCGATGACGTTGAGTTGAATCTGGCCAAGACTTTCTTCCAGCGGGACCTTTGAGAACTCGCCGAGCACGCCATAGCCGGCGTTGTTCACCAGAATGTCTACGGCAACGCCTTCGCGTTGCAGTTGATCGAACAGAAATTGCGGAGCAGGTTCATCCGTCAGGTCGAGCGGCACAGCCTTGGCCGAAACGCCAAACTGGCGCTGAAGTTCCCCGGCAAATTGCGTGAGCTTGTCCGCACCGCGGGCGACGAGAACGACGTTGTGGTGATCTTTGGCAAAGAGCTTAACCAGTTCGTATCCGATGCCGCCGGATGCGCCGGTGACGAGAGCGGTTTGGTTCATAGAAGTTGATTCCGTTTCATCAGAAATAAAAAGCGCGCCCGATGTGAGCGGCGCGCCTTGCTAATGGGCTGTAGAGACGTAGCTTGCTACGTTTACACGCTCGCCATCGCCGGTTCGACCTCGTAGATCGAGTACCACGACGTCGCGGCCTTCAATCGGTCGTTCACGTTATTGATGTTCTTCACGCCCTCGGTCTGCAGCCATTTGCGGAAAGCTTCTGCGCCTTGCTTGGCGTAGATTGGGATGCCATCTTTCCACGTCGCACGGCCGCACAACACTCCGTTGAACTTCACGCCAGATTCTCCGGCGAGTTCGAGCGCTTCTGTGAACTCTGCATTGCTCACGCCGGCTGACAAATAAATAAACGGCTTGTTGACGACCGACGCGGCTTTCAGAAACAGATCTGCGGCTTCCTTTTTGCTGTACGCCTTCTGTCCGGCGTAGGCCTTGGCGCCTTCGACATACTTCATGTTCACCGGCACTTCAACCTTCAGCACATCGACGTTGTAGCGAGGCTTGCTGAACTCGCGCATGCTCTCCGTGACGATCTGCGGCTTTTTCTTGGCGTAGTCGAAACCCTTTTCGTCTGCGCCTTCTTCGTAGCCGACAAACTCCAGAAAAAACGGGATGTCGTTCGAGCGGCATTCATCGCCGATGCGCTCTACCCATGCATGTTTCTTGTCGTTCACATCCTTGGGATCGAAGGGCGTGTAGTAGAGCAAAATTTTGACGCAGTCCGCGCCGACTTCTTTCAGTCGTCGCGCCGACCAATGATCGAGCAAATCGCCCAGACGGCCGGGGCCAGTCTTGTCGTATCCAGTCTTTTCATAAGCCAGAAGCAGACCAGCATTCTTCGCGCGCCGCTTGGCCGCAGGCAATCCCCACTCGGGATCCAGCAGAATAGCGCTCGCATGCGGAGTGAGAACTTCCGCCACCAGCGATTTAAATTCTTCCATCAAAGCATCGCTGACTTCCCCGCCTTTTTCCTTAGCCAAAGACTTCTGCAAAGACCCCCTTTGATCCATGGCAGCTGCGGCGATTACGCCTTGGGGGGTGGAGACTCTTTTTAGGCCTGCTAGCTTGCCGGGAGTGAGTTTCATGGGATTCCTCCGTGGTGATTATCAATTCAGATGAAAGCTTATTGTAACCCTAAAATCCTTGGTGAGCGATTCCTGCTCACACCACGATCACAGGCAGAGGGATAATTTGCACAGCGTGACGGGTGTTGAGCGGCCTGCACGTCACAGACAATCGGCCGGGGCTTGCTCTAGGATGACGATCTCACTGGGAATTTTGCGTGATTGGGATGGGAGATCGGAGAGCTTCCGGGCAGTGCCGAATGAGGAAAGCGAATTTCGTTGTGGTTGCGATTGCTTTGTTTCTCGCTGTTGGATGTGGGGGTGGGAGCAGCGGCTCGGGATCGATTTCGGGTCCTTATGAGTTTGTGGCGACGTCGAATACGACCAGCGGGTGGACGACTCTTATCGAAGCCAATCTTTCCGCGAACGGGACTCAAATCAGCGCTACCGGCCCCAATCAGGTACAAACCGCGACTCGCCTGAACGGGGTTTGGTATGTCAACGGGGATGGCCAGTGTCCTTATTCTTTACCGGGGCAGAATAGCATTGGCGGAACGACCAGCGGCAATAACATCACTCTCACCTTCAACGAAGGGGGAAACGTTTTTACGGGTGCGGGGATTGTAAGCGGAAGCTCGATCTCGGGAACTTATTCCGGGGGGAATTCTGATTGCTCCGATTCGGGGACGTTTACCGGCACAAAAGTGCCGAATCTCGCCGGAACGTTCTCGGGGACGTTGAACTTTCCTTCGGGTGCGGATTTGGTGACGGCCACGCTTACCGAGAGCAGCGGTAATTTACTGACGGTGCAGACGACGTTGAGCGGGGCAGACAATGGAGTCTTCACCTTCTCGGGTTCCGCGGTCGGCAACGTAATGTTTGTTTCCGGGATGGTGAATGGGAATCAGTTTTCTTTGTTTGGATATTTTGACAGCAGCGGGACGTACAACGGGACGGCCAATTCGATTCAGGTGTTCGACGATGTTGCTGGAGATGGCATTTATGCGAATTATGGGTTATTAGTCGAGCAGTGACTAAACGGATCGTCGGGCGAAGTCAGCGTTTGCAGAATGGAGGCTGTTACCGAGCTCGTCCCGTCCGCTAAACAGCTTCCTGCGGTTGGCCCTGGGTCGCAGGGTTGAGTTGTAGTCTGGTGCATTGCGGATTGGTCTAATCTCCATCGCTCACCGTCTTCACGTTAATTCCGTCGTTACATTAATTCCGCCATATTGGCATGGGAGCCAAGCCACGCGTCTTTCGATGGAGTATTTCGCCGACGATGCATTGATGTAACGAGAAAGCAATCAGGAGCAATCAGGACTAATCTCTTCGACTGTGACCACTGTCACTAGGCCAGGTAACAGCAGTTACTGCATTGCCACTCGCTCCGCGGTATTTTCAGAGCATCAATAAAAAGACCAGTTTTGTCGGCGAAGAATTTATTCGCACTACCCTGTTCTTGTTGTCAGATTCAGTAATAAGAAAGAGGCCTAAAATGAAACTACGCGGATTTACGCTTGCGTTTATGCTTTTTCTACTAGCACCATTCGGGTTCGCGCAATACGTCCCGCCTGTCCCACCGCCAATCATTCCTTCTGTTGAGATGCGGGCGACCGCCCTATACCAACGGATCGCCCAGCAAGCGGGACCGGGTGAAGTCGGAGTGTACAAGTCTGATTCGTTCGCATCCCTTGTCGAGCCCACGACGTTTACCTGTCCAGCAGGTTTGGGCGGGAACCCCGTACCGTCACAGTGTCTGGTTACGGTGACGGTGGTTGCGGAGATGGATAATTCAGATCCAAGAAGCGCCGGAACTTACGGAGTTTTTCGCATCGATACTTTGAATGACAGATTTATTGGGAACGTCAACAAGGGCTTGACGTCTTTCGACCATGTTTGGAAATCCAGCAGCACCAATGACACAACTACCCGTTCTTTTACGTTTCTTCTGTCAGTTCGCAGCGGCACGCACACATTTCAGGTTGAATTGGGCTGTCTCAATGCGACCGGTGACGACACCTGCTACCAGGGTACGTTCGGAGATGATCCCTTTGACAAAAGGGCTGATCCGATGGCAAAGGGTGGACCAGCGATTTCAGTGATTACCGATGTGTTCAAACCCGTTCCGTAGTCAGGGCAGAAGACCTATGAGGCGGCTTTCAGGCCGCCTTTTTTCCGTATAAGGAGGAGGATTTTTCTGACCTGCGTCAGGGGAGAAGCTGGTCTCGGAACCAAAGACGCGGCATGCGTCGCGGAGCGATACGCTGTGACGCGGGTGGGGTTCATTGGGGGTGAGAGGGCTGAAGGGTGATCTTGAAGATCGTTCCATAACCAAGGGTGCCGCCGTCGAAGGTGGTGCCGTAGAGGTTTCCCTGCGCGTCCATGATTAAATCGTTTGGAAAGGCACCGTCCGTACATTCCCTCGGGGAGCAGAAGTTGTAGAGAATTTTCTCTTTGCCGGCTGTGGTAATTTCGTACACCACGCCGAAACCATAGAGGCCACCCTCGTCAGTCGTTCCATAGAGATTCCCCTGCGCGTCGCGAACCACTGACGTGTTAGGAAGGATGCCATCATGCTGCTTAGTATAGGCCCGGAAGCGGTGCAATATGCTCTCCTTGCTACTCGGGCTCAGCTCGAATACCGTCCCTGCGCTGTAGCTCTCACCGCCGTTGGTGGTTGTTCCGTAAAGGTTACCCTGACCATCCATTATCAAACTTGCGGATGGGCTTGCCCCATCGGGAGGCCCTTTGAAACTGTGAAGCACGGTCAGTTGTTTGCCAGCCAGCTTGAATACTACCCCGCAGCCGCAGTTGACGTCACCGCCATAGGCGTCAGTACCGTAGAGGTTTCCCGTGGCATCCATTAACAGTCCCGAGGTTAGGTAGCCCCCATCCTTACCCCCGGTGAAGCTGTGCAGCACGGTCTCTTTTTTGCCAGCCAGCTTGAACGCAACTCCGTCCCCGAAAGTTCCTCCGGCGTTGGCGGTGCCATAGAGGGCTCCCTGTGTGTCCATGATGACCCCGGCCCAAGGAAATGCACCGTCTGCGCCTCCAGTGAAGCGGTAAAGGACGGTTTCCTTAGTGCCGCTCAATTTGAACACGACCCCGCAGCCGGCATAACCGGTGCCGCTGCAACTTGTGGTGACGCCACCATAGGTGGTCGTGCCGTATAGGGAGCCTTTCGCGTCCATGATCAGATTCGAACTAGGATTTGCTCCGTCCGGTCCGTTAAAGTTGTGCAATACGGTCTCAACGCCTTTCGTATCCAGCTTAAACACGGTGCCGCATTGAATCCCGTTGGCTGAACACGTGTTGTGATTCCCTCCGTATACTGTCGTGCCGTACAGGTTTCCGGCGGCGTCCATGAGCAGTCCTCCTCCCGGTTGGCCACCATCTTTTGGGTACCCGGCAAAGCTGTATAGGACCTTATAGGTCTGCGCGACTGATGAAGTAGCGATGAAGGCAAGGCCAAAGACCGCAGCTAACGTCATGGCGGCGGAGCGATACGCTGTGAGGCGGGTGGGGGTCATTGGGGTTGCGTCGGCTGAAGGGTGATCTTGAAGATCGTTCCATTGCCATGGGCGCCGCCGGCGGCGGCTGTGCCGTAGAGGTTTCCCTGCGAATCCATGATCAAATCGTTAGGGTACGCTCCGTCCGAGCAGTCACCGGAGCAGAAGCTGTGGAGGATTTTCTCTTTGCCGTCCGCGGCGATTTCGTACACAACGCCGTCCCCATTCAGGCCGCCCTCCTCGGTTGTCCCATAGAGATTTCCTTGCGCATCACGAACCAGTGCCGTTACGGGCTGGATGCCATCATGCTGCACGTGTACGCCTACCTGAAACCGGTGCAGCACGCGCTCCCTGTCGCTTGAGCTCAACTCGAAGACTGTGCCGGCGCTGTAGTCAGTCCCGCCCGCAGCGGTCGTGCCGTAGAGATTCCCCTCAGGGTCCATCACCAAACTTGCGTATGGCTCATCGCCGTCGGGCGATCCCTTGAAGGCGTAAAGCACAGTCTCCTTTGTGCCGGCAAGCTTGAATACTAAACCGCAGGGATATGGGTAGTCGCATTCGGTGTCCCCGCCGTAGGTGGTGGTTCCGTACAGGTTCCCCTTTGCGTCCATGGTTAGACCCGCCGTCGGTAATCCGCCATCCTTGCCTCCGGTGAAGCTGTGCAGTACGGTCTCCTTTTTGCCGACCAGCTTGAAAACCACGCCATCTTGATACTTTCCGCCGAGATAAGTGGTGCCGTACATGGCTCCGCTTGCATCCGTGATTAGCCCAGCCCACGGCCACGCACCGTCGATTCCGTCGATGAAGCGGTGTAGCACGGTTTCCTTCCCCCCGCTCAACTTGAAGACCACCCCACAACCTGCGAAGCCTGTGCCAGTGCAAACTTTGGTATTGCCCCCGAACTCGGTGGTTCCGTAGAGATTGCCATTCGTGTCCATGATCAGGTTCGCGGTGGGATTAGCCCCGTCCGGTCCGGTAAAGTTGTGCAACACGGTCTCCACACCATTTGTGTTCAACTTGAACACGGTTCCGCATTCAATCCCGTTGGCTGAACAGCTGTTATGGCTGCCACCATACCTCGTTGTGCCGTACAGGTTCCCAGCTGCATCCATGAGCAACCCCGCCTTGGGCTCCCCTCCATCTGTCGGATATCCGGCAAAGCTGTAAAGAACGGTGAAAGTTTGCGCGTCAGCCAACGGGCTCGTAGCGAGAACCAGTCCCAAGACGGGGGCGAGGGCCAGGACCGCAGTCCGCCAGATCGTGATTCGTGTGGACCTCATTGTTCCCGCCTCCCGCTAATGCTTGCACCCGCCGCTCTGGGTGCTACCAAGACCAGATCGTCATGCCAGGTGGTGACGCAGGGTGTTGCCCCGGAGCAGAGTTGCTGCGCGACGGATACGGCCGTCATCGAAGTCAGGCAAGAGGGCAAGGTATTAGCACCAGGATACGACGAAGGGGAGAAAACACGGTGGCCTCCGGCAGGTCGAGAATTGCGGCCTAGACGGTATCAACAAAATGGGCTCTCGTCAAGTCGAGATGGGGGATTCGTGCAGTGTCGGTCCCTGCGGGGCCTGGGTCGTATTTTGCGGCTGGGTGGCATGGCTGAAGCCATGCCCTTCCCGTTCTGAGTTTATTTGATACGCGTGCCGCTCTGAGTTTGTTGGCTACGGCAACTCGACGGTTGCTGTAACGGGAGTGGCGCGCGAAAATGTGACGGTTCCCGCCCCTGGCAAAAACGCAATCAGCGGGGCACTCGCGGAAGTGGCGAATCCAGAAGAGCCGCAGGATGGAAGCGCGCTTATTTGGCTGCCGGAACCCAGACGTTGTCGGCAGCGGCTAACTCGGAATTCGGCGCCTCGGTGGTTAGGCTGACAGGCTGCAAGCCATCTTTCTTTCCCGGCGTAGCTTGGAAAACTACGTAGTACTGGTTGTTGAAGATCATCTGCAGGCGGTCCAGGTAGGGTTTGAAGCTGACCAGAGGTGAAGTGCCGAGAGAAAAACAGTCGCCGCCGGTTTCATCGGCGAGCTTGGTGAGGCCGGAAAGACCAACTTCGAGATCCCAGGAACTTCGGGCAGTTCGTCCGACGCTGACGGCGTATAACGAATAGACAATCACGTTGTAGCGCTGGCTGATTTCGCTGGCGGAGTCGACGTCGGGACTCATGGTGGGCATGCTGTGATACACGGGGCCAAAGTCAGGGCCGAGGAGCGGAGATCCTACGGGGACGCGTCCGGAACGGGGAGTCATGGGCTGAGCTGTCGGGCGGGCGGGCTGCACTCCGCGAAGGCGGTCGATGCCGTCGGTAAGCATTAGAACTTCACGCCGGATATTTTGCTGAGGCCATCCCTGCAGCAAACTGATGAGAGACAGATAGGGGCTGTCCATGGTCGACAACCGCGCGAAAGGCAGGCGAACCGCTTTGGCGGCAAGGTCGTGGTCGGCGGTGAAGTTTTGATTGACCTGGACGGTGGCATTCGACATGTAGCCGACGGCAATCAGGGTGGTCGCGGGTTGAGCCTTGATGAAATCCCGAAGGTCGTTGAGATTGTTTCCTACGCCGGCGTCGAGCGTATCGTCGATCAGGATAAATAGCTGGAGTGCGGCGTTGTCGCCCTTGGCGGGGATCAACTGGTCGACTTTCAGAAAATTCTTGCCTTGTTTTACTCTTACGTCGCGCGGCTGCAACCGGGGAATTTCGTTGCCCTGCTGGGCCTCGTTGGTGGCAAGCAACTGGACTTGAACCGTGGCTTGAGCACTCTTGTCTTGTGAGTGCATGGCGGGCGCGGTGAACATCAGGAGACACCAAGTGCTCAACAACAGGAGAACAGGCTGGTAGTTTTTCACTTGAATCCCTCTGGCATATTTCGGTTTCAGAATCTGCACTGCTGTTGGCCTCTGACGCAACTTGTGCCAACAACAATATACGCAACCACGCCACCACGAGAGCTGTTCAAAATTGCTGGTCCGCTGGAAGTCGCTGCCGGGATGTGCTCGGGGACAGCTTGCGGCGGCTGTCCCCGCGTTTTCATTGGCGCAGGGTCAGGGTGCCTAGCATGGCTTGTTGTTTGGCGATCAGGGATTGAACGCCCTGGCTGGCGAGGGTGATCATCTTTGCGAGTTGGGATTCGTCGAAGACTTGATGCTCGGCGGTGGCCTGGACTTCGACTAGCTTGCGGCCGGCGGTCATGACGAAATTCATGTCCACGTCGGCACGGGAGTCTTCTTCGTAGCAGAGGTCGAGGAGGATTTCGCCGTCGACGATGCCTACGCTGATGGCGGCGACGAAATCGCGCAGCGGGGCGGAGGTCAGGGTTCCGGCTTCGACCAACTTTTCCAGGGCGAGGCCGAGGGCGATGAAGGCTCCGGTGATGGAGGCGGTGCGAGTGCCTCCGTCGGCTTGGATTACGTCGCAGTCGATCCAGATGGTGCGTTCGCCGAGGCGGACGAGGTCGGTGACGGCGCGCAGGGAGCGTCCGATGAGGCGCTGGATTTCGTGGGTGCGGCCGCTGGAGCGGCCCTTGGTGACTTCGCGCGGGGTGCGGGTTAATGTTGCGCGGGGGAGCATGCTGTACTCGGCGGTGATCCAGCCTTTGCCGCTGTTGCGCATGAAGGGCGGGACGGATTCTTCGATGGAGGCGGTACAGATTACGCGGGTGTTGCCGACCTCGATGAGGACTGAACCTTCGGCGGTGTTGATGAAGCCGGGAATGATGTTGACCGGGCGCATCTGGTCGGGAGTGCGATTGTCGGAGCGATAAAACATACGCGATTGTAGCAGGGGACGGTGGTTAGGGATTGATAGTGGTCGCCCTGAGATTGTGAACGGCAGTTGATTTTCCGGGAGGCACGACCCGTTCTTACTGCAATCCAACCCGGCGCAGCAAATCCTCGAACCGCGGATCACTCCGAATGGGGTCATACATCGGGTCTACTTTGATTTGCACCACCGCATTCGAGTGCTCCGAGTACGCTTTCTGGAGCAATTCAATCAAACGTTCTTTCTGGCCGGTGCCTGAATAAGCCTGCAACAACATTGGAGTTCGGTCAGCCCGCGAGCCAGAAACCTGCTCAAGCTTCGCCAGCGCCCGGCGCGCCTCCTCAGCATGCCCGGAGCGGCCATAAACGTCCGCCCTCCACGCCCACTTCCATGGCCCCTGCTCGTGGTCCGCCCAGAGGTTGAACATGTTGACCGCCTCGTCATCTCTGCCTAGCTGCAAATAGGCGGGAATCATCAATATCCGCGCATGATCAAAATTGGGATCGAGTTCGAGCACTGACTGGCATTGCTTCAGCGCACTGTCATATTGGCGCGAGCGATACAGGATCGATGCGTAATCGCTAATGATGATCAGCGACAATGGATCCAGCTGCCTGGCTTGGCCGCTCTCGGCGAATGCTTCCTCGAATCGGCCTTGCCACGAAAGGAACTCGGCATACCACTGGTGCGCGGTCGCGTATTGCGGTCCGAGTTGAATCGCCCGCCGGAATTCCTTCTCCGCTCCCGACCAGTCGTAGTCGTAGTTCTCCCGGATCAGAGCGAGGGAGGCATGCGCTTCCGCGAGACTCTCATCCAGTTCCAGCGCCCGCAAAGCAGCAGTCCGCGCTTTTGGCATCAGCTCGTTTTGTGGACCCAGGTACCACGCGCTCATCAAGCTGAAAGTGTCCGCTAGCCCGGCGTAGGCGCGGCCGTAATTCGGATCCTTATCGATTGCCTGCTGGAAGTAATCAGCTGCCTGTCGAAATCCTTCGGCTGTCCTCTTGTTCCAGAAATACCGGCCCTTCAGATACAGGTCATACGCTTCGTAGGAGTTCGCTCCCAGCACAGGCGCAGCGGAATTCCGCTCTGCCTCGATCGGCCGACGCCCACTCAGGCTGAATTCGATTTCATTGGCAACTTCGCGCGCGACCTCCGATTGCAGCTCCAGCAGGTGGCCCAGATCGCGATCGTATTCCCGCGCCCAAACATGGCTCTGATCCTTTATCTGGATCAGCTGGGCTGTGATTCGCACACGCTCCGAATCGCGACGCACGCTGCCTTCGATCACATACTGCACCCCCAAATCCTTTCCTATCTGGGCAATTGATTCCTGTGAATGCTTATAATGCATCACCGAAGTCCGGGCAATGACTCCCAGATGGCTGGGATTGAGGTCTCCGAGCTGGCTGATCATCTCTTCTGTCAGACCATCACTGAAATACTCCTGTCCCGCATCCCCGGTGAAATTTTCAAAGGGCAGGACCGCCAGCATGGTTTTGTGAGGCTGCTCAACAGGGCCGCGCCGCGAACGCCAGATCCAAACTGCAAACGTGGCTACTACGACTAGCGCGACGACGCCGGAGGCTATGAAGGCCAATCGCCAATGCAGTGCGGGTCGCGGGTGCGATTGAATTTCGGGGTCGCTGCCCACACTGGGAGTCAGCACCAGCCCGTCTATCTCCGGTGCTTCCGTGACCGCGCCGCAATTGGCCGTCTCTGTAACTGGCACAAGAAACCGGTATCCCTGGCCTTGCACGGTAAGGATGTAGCGCCGACCGGCCGTCTCGTCCAAGGCCTTCCGCACCATGAAAATTGTCTGCGTCAGGTTCGACTCTTCAACAAAACTGTTCGGCCAAACCGCTTTTATCAATTCATCTTTGGTCACAATCCTTCCGGCGTTTTGTATCAACAAGAGCAGGACATCGAAGGCCTTGGGGGTTATTGGCAGGGTCGTCCCGCCCCGTCTCAACACCCGGTTTTGCGGGTCGAGACGGAATTCGTCGAACTCATACAAGTTGGTGGTCAGACTGGACATAGCCCGGCTTTTAGAAGTTTTGAGAACTTTTGAGCGCCGATTTTAGGACATGTGAACGGCATCCGAAGTAGCTTTTGCCGCGGGGGAGGGCGGGTTGGCGTAAGCCGAAAGTTGGCGGGAATTTTACCATGATTCCCAGGCGACCGCTAATTCCAGTCGGAAGGGTCGACGAGGCAAGGGTTCTTCGCTCCAACGCCCAGGTCCCCCAAAATAAAAAATCCTTCGTAGGAGATTCGTATGTCAGATAAAAAGCTTTCTTGGAGCGTTCTGGTGGTTCTATTTTGCTGGGCCTCGCTGGTCGCTCCGGCATCAGCACAATATTTCAAACAAGTTACGGGCACTCTAGCCAGTGTCTCCGCTGGCCGAAATGAGGTCTTTGGCTTCGATTCCCATTCCGCGGTCTGGCGATTCAATGCCACCGAGAAATCCTTTATCAAAATCACGGGAGCGTCGCTTGTCCAGGTTGCGGTGGGCGGCGGTTCTCTCTCACAGCATGACGAGGTATGGGGATTAGACGCTCACAACAACATTTACCATTTCAACTACACCGCCAAAGCCTTCGATCGAACCGGAGGTTCTCTGTCACAGATCGCCGTCGGCATAGGCAACCAGGACAATTGCCACCCCTACGAAGTCTGGGGCGTCAACTCCTCTAGCCAAATCTTCAGATACAACTACTGCACCAAGCAGTTCGTCGGTTTCGATGGAGGCTCCCTGACCCAGGTCGCAACCGGCGGAGGCGATGTATGGGGCCTGAATAGCTCTGGCCAGATTTTCCACTTCAGCTTTGCTACGCAGTCGTTCGTGCAGGTTCCAGGCACACTGGTGCAGATCGCCGTGGGAGTGAACGACGTGTGGGGGATCAACTCCAACAATGAGATCTTTCGCTACGATCCCAACAGCAACTCGTTCCCCCAGCAATTCGGAACGCTGGGGCAAATTGCGGTCAGCGGCGATGGCGTCTGGGGCATTAACCTCACCAACGATATCTTTCGCTTTGACCCCAGCAGCGAATCGTGGGTCCAGGTTTCCGGTGTTCTTAAAAATATCGCGGTTGGGTCCGGAGCCGGCGTCTTTGGGGTCAATTCTTCAAATCATGTCTTCACATACTTTCGCCCGTAGAAGGTGCGAATCCCGGCAACTGGGGCGCCGCCCTCGCGAAATCATGCGAGCCGCACGTCTAGAATGCCGTCCGGTAGAAAAACTGTGACATCCGACCTTGTGGTCCCCACCTTTACAAAAAACGTAAAGGTGGGCCAGCCACGTTCTCGGAGGCACGGCGTGTTACGTGAAGCGTAACCGTCGAAATCAGACCGCAGAACACATTCCAGGGTCAATCAGCGTTGTCGCGATTTTGCGACAACAATCACAACCTAGCCGTTTACCACGGGCGAGGCGGAACCATGGGCCGCCATCGGGGTTTGCGATTAAGCGGGTCCAGGAAGTATTCGATAAAGGCGAATGGCAAGAAAACCGCAGGAAAGGTCCATCGCACTGTTTCGTTCAGCAGATATTCCTGTCGATTCATGTAGGTGTAATGACCGTGGTTGTTAAGGGGGTAGACTCGACCTTTCGGAGGGCCGAGGGGAAGACGGAATGCCCGGCCACCAATACATAGAGAAGCCGATTAGGAAGCACACAAGACAGATGGTTTTTACCATAATCGACAGGACTTTCCAGACTGTCCGCATTCTCGCTGTGAATATCCGTTCCTTTAACCTCCTATCGTCGGCCATGAGTAGAGAGCGTATCGCCTCGCAGCACGTAGAAGCGAATTACCGAAGTGCATTTAGAGAGCGGGTCGTTTTGTTAGTTGGCGAAACCATGCCATTTCGCTCATTGGGAGTTGCTGGTGAGCTTGGGCCACCGTGGCAGGGGTACGAATTCCAAATGTCATTGGGCGCTTTGCAGTTGGGCGACCGCTTGGGTCACTGCGGGGACGTCGTAGAAGTTTGAGAGGTCGGCGTGGCCGGCGAGGGTGTCGCGTTCGTTGCCTTCAACAAGAATCTTTACTCGAGTGATGCCGGGGATGTTCGCGGTGAGCGTTTGGATCAACGAAACCACCGTGAGCTCTTCGACCAGGACGCCGGAACGGTGGTTGTCGGCGAAGGCGGCGTTGATATCGATGACGGCGAGTCCGGGATCGACGAGATAGACGTCGCGGATTTCCGAGCCCGCTCCCAACGGATGCGGGGAAGACTTGTCGAGATACAGGGTGAGCAAGGCGCGGAGTAGTTCGGCGGCGCGCTCCTGGCGTCCGGCAGGAAGTTGGACGTGAACTTGTTGAGGCCGTAAAACCCCGGCGTCGTCATACGCGACATAGAGAGTGACGCGCTCGGTGGCGCCGGAGACGGGCGGTGCTACAGGCCGGGTATTCAGGGCTGAGATTTCGGCACGGTGTACCCGACTGCGCATCTTCCAGACATAGACACTCATGCCCAGAGTTGCGGCCAGCAGGATGGCGACGCCGATGAGGAGATGGCGTGGGATCATCGGCCGGCCTCCAGTTTGTCACGGAAAGCGGCGACTCCGGCGGCGACTGCGCTGGCGATCAATTGCTGATAGGCGGGAGAAGTTCAGTTGAGAAACGTCGTCGGATGGAGGTGCGACTTCGACCGCGAGCGCCGTGGTGGTGATGTTATTCAGTGGGCGAAGCGCGGCGATCAGAAAGCGGGCGGGGATCTGCTTGTTTTGCAGGTCCTTCACTAAATTCGCTCCCGCCGATCGGCTGGTGAGTTGGAAAGCAGATTGAGCCGCGTCCCAGCTTAAGAATGGGCCACGGTTTTCGGCATCAGGTGGGATCAGCGCGGTATAGACACGAACGCCTTTGCCCTGCGATGCGGCATGGACGCAGATGTAGATCGCGGGATGGGCGGAGTTGGTCAGGCTGGCACGCTGGTCGAGGCTGAGGGTGGCGTCGTTGTCGCGCAGAAGCAAAGTGGCGAGGCCGCGAGTTTCGAGTTCCTGGCGCAGGCGGCGGGCGAAAGCGAGGGTGACATCTTTTTCTGCCAGTTGGTCGGTGAGGGAAGCGCCGCGTTCGTCGCCTCCGTGGCTGGGATCGACCACGGCAAAATAATGCCGGATGCCGGTCGGCGCTACGCTTGAAGGTGCGGGGGCCGATGCCCAGCATTGGTTGGCGGGCGCGGAACCGTTGTCGCGGCTTGAGAGGGCGCGGCAGGTTGCGGAACGGGCTCGATGATAATGGTGCGTCCGTTGTTGGCGAAGCTCGCCATGAGCGGGACTGTCGCCGCGATGACTACGTCGGCCGCTCCGTTGCTTTCCTGGAAGCTGGCGGAAGGAATGATTTTGCTGTCGAAGGTGAGCGCCTGAGAGCCGGGAGCGACGACGGCTTCGTGATTGAAGCCATGCGCAACTCTCCGGGTGAAGTGGCGATGGTCGGGTTCACGGGAGCGGTAAAGTTCATCACCAATTTCGGCGGAGTGGTCTTGCTTACCTGCGCGGTGAAATGAACGGCCACATTGCCGACGAACAAGCGTCGCGAATTCTGGTTGAAGGTAACCGGGCCGCCGAGAATGCGAGGCATGAGAGTGCCCAGGCAAGAGAGTGGAACCAGGCCGCGGCCGTTTTCCAGCAGGAAGTTCGAGGGAAGATCGTAGTCGGTGCCGTGAATGCGGGCGCGGGTTTTGCCGGCGGTGAACTCGCTTTCGACATCGTAGTAGCGGAACTTCCAGTGAGATCCGCTGGCTCTGGCGCTGACGGCGCCGAGGGGTTCGAAGACTTCGAGCAGTCCAACGTATTCGTCGCCATTGCGGTCGAGAACCGGGAGAGAATAGTTGGCCGCGTTGGAGTAGATGGTGATGCGCTTTTCTTCGGGAGCGCTGTAGAGGAGAAGCGCGGAGGCAAGAAAAACGGCCACCGCGAACCTCCGGCTGCGGCGAACGGGACGTCTCGCGCGACAGCCGATTGGATGCCGGGGCTACGACGCGGCGCGGGTTACTCCAGCGCATAAATGGTCAGGCCGCTTAATAACTTGGGGTAGAAGTCGGTAGATTTTTGGGGCAAAACTTCGCCTGCGAACGCGATATCCCGCACCTGCCGCATGCGGACCGGATTGATAAAAAAGGCGATGTTGGCAGTTCCCTCGCGTACGCGAGTCAACGCCTCCTCGGCGTCGCGAATGTAAGTGACGTTCGTCTGATCGCGGATAGCTTCCTCTGAGATTCCCAGAACGCCTTCGAGCAAGCACTTGTGGAGCTGAATCACATCGAGACCCTGTTGGCGGAGCGAGCAGGCTTTGAAGCAGGCTGGCAGCGAGGGGTCTGGGCGTATCGAACAGAAATGCGCGATTGGCGGTGATTCCAAGCACAGCCGTTCCGGCCTTTCCGGCGGCACGCAAGATTCCCAGGGCTCGATTCGCGGTTATGGATGGATCGACTTCCTCCACGCTGAAATAAGATCGCGCGCGATCGCGGAGACTGTCGGGCGAGAACGATTCCAGCCCATGCACCACGCGATGAGTCGGCAAGATAACCAGGCCAGGGCTATCCATATTAATGAAGGTCATCATTACGAGTTCGTAGGGAGCGAGTTCGGACGAAGCGAACGCGGCTCCCTGGCGGGCTCGGCATTCATTGCGATAGTTCATGGCGGTCTCGTAGCGGTGATGACCGTCGGCGATAATCAGGTTTTTGTCGCGCATCTTGCTGCGGACGAGTTCGATGAGGCTGGGATCCGAGACTTTTCGCAACTGATGCAAAACTCCATATTCGTCACGGATTTCTATATTGTTTTCCGTATCCGTTGTGGAGCTGCCCGACAGGGCTTCGTCGATCTCGGCAGCAGGATCGCTGTAGAGCATGAAAAGCTGGCCGAAATGCGCCCTGGTGGCGCGCAACAGCTCCAGACGGTCCGCCTTAGGTTTGGCTAGGGTTTGCTCGTGGCGATGGACGATACCCGCCGAATAGTCTTCAATTTTGCCCAGGCCGATGAAGCCGCGGCGCTCCAGTTCGCGCTCCACCGCCCGGGGGTTGGAAGCGTTGGATGTATTGGTATAGGGATTGCTGTGGGTCTTGCAGGAAGATGCCTTGCCGACGCCAATCTCCGAAGGAGGCGGCGGCACGAGTGTAAACATTTTCTTCTAAATGGTCGGTGGGTTGCGGTTTGCCAAGGATGATGCGAACCAAATTGTGGGGATCGGCATCATAGTAGCGATTTTGCATCTCCGGCGTGATCTTGTCGTAGGGTTGGGTCACAACTTGGGCCAGATCGACCCGGGCGGGGTCATAACGCAAGGCGCGGAATGGTGCGATATAGGCCATACGCTGGAAATGTGAATTGTACAAGACCAGGCTCGGGTTTGTGGGCAGGCTTGAAATCGAAAGCTGCGGGATGGATAAACGTTGGGCGATTTCTCTGTTTGCGAGGGTTCATCAAAACCTTAAAACGCTGAGAACGCGGAGAACAGCCGCAGAGTGCGCAGAGAATCCGATCTGGGGCACCGCGCCGAGCTAGAGGCTAAGTGGATTTTGACGAATATTTGACAACTGGGTTCTAACACGGGTGATTAAATCGGACTAACAGCGAATCCGCGAATCGACATAAGTCAAACGGTTGTAAAAAGTGGGAAATCATTGTTGAGTGGCGAAAAAAGGCTGACGCCACCGGGTTCCAACTGTGTTACGATCAGCCTCAATGAGGTATTTGTGGGCCGCTATGACAGGCGCGGGTCGTCTTGCAGCCTAACTACACGCTGCGATCTCGATAGGGGTTCTGACGGGATCCCCGAGAGAAAACATGCTGTGTAGGCGAGGGCGCGTTCTTGTTCTGTGCCTGATTTTTGTCGCGACCGTCGTATGCTGTCCTCGCGTCCAGTGCGTCGGCACAGAGTCCGATCGATGACGTCCACGTCACCCCGCGCATAGAGCCGCCCAAGTCCAATCCCACGGACAACATAGATCCATCGCTCAAGACTCATACCAAACCCCTGAAGGTTGACGTCAGCCTGGTTCTGGTCCCGGTCACGATTACGGATCCCATGAACCGCCTGGTTACCGGTTTGGACAAGGAGAATTTCCAACTCTTCGAGGGTAAGGACCAAGAGGATATCCGGCATTTTTCGAGCGAAGACGCTCCCGTATCGATCGGAGTAATTTTCGATATGAGCGCCAGCATGACCAGCAAAATTGAGCGCGCCCGGGAAGCGGTGGTCGAGTTCTTCAAGACTGCCAATCCGCAGGACGAGTTCTTCATGATCGCGTTCGCGGATAAACCGCAAGAGGTTTCAGATTTCACGTCTTCGGTAGAGGACATACAGGGCAAGCTGATGTATACGCTTCCGAAAGGCAGGACGGCGTTGCTGGATGCGATTTATCTGGGCGTCAGCAAAATGCGGCAAGCCAAGTACCAGAAGAAGGCGCTGCTCATCATCTCGGACGGAGGCGACAACCATAGCCGCTACACCGAAGGTGAAATCAAATCCACCGTTAAAGAGGCCGATCTGCTGATTTATGCAATCGGGATTTATGACCATTACATGGCGACTCCTGAGGAAGCATTAGGGCCGGCTCTGCTGGGTGAAGATTGCCGAACTCACCGGAGGGCGTTCGTTCACCATTGATAACCCCAACGACCTGGCAGATGTGGCAACAAAGATCGGGATTGAATTACGCAATCAATATGTACTTGGATACCGTCCCAAAAACCCCGGGCACGACGGCAAATGGCGTAAGATAAAAGTGAAATTGATTCCACCCAAAGGCTTGCCGCCGCTAAAGGTGTACGCCAAGACGGGGTACTATGCTCCTTCGGAATAGCCGTTTTCCCGGTTCTGCTTGTTAATTCTTCTTTTCGCTGCCATCACCTGTAGGCATCAGGCTGTCGTATCGGCAGCATCAAGGACCGTAGAGCAACAGGCGCCGCAGGCTTCAACTTCAGGGCTCGCAATCATCAGACCGCAGCAGCAAAGCCAGAAAAATCAGACTCAGCCCAGCCAATCGCAGCCAACCCAACCAGCCCAGTCTCAGACAAACCAGGCTCAACCAAATCAAGACCAGGGGCAAGGATCGAGCGATAGCGGAGTCTTCGTCTTCAAGAAGGAAGTTGAAGAAGTGGTGCTGCACGCTACGGTGATGGACGACAAGAACCATCTGGTGACGACCTTGGACAAGAGCGCTTTCAGCGTTTTCGAGAACAACCAGCCGCAGACGATCACTTCCTTCCGCCACGAGGATGTTCCTGTCGCCATGGGCATCGTCATTGACAACTCCGGCTCGATGCGGGAGAAGCGTGACAAGGTCAACCGGGCGGCTCTGAATCTGGTGCGTTCGAGCAATCCGCAAGATCAGGTTTTTGTCGTCAACTTCAACGACGAGTATTACCTCGATCAGGAGTTCACCAGCGACATCAATAAGTTGCGTGAGGCTCTGGAGAAGGTGGAAGCTCAGGGGTGGGACGGCGCTTTACGATGCGATCGTGGCCTCATCGGTCTACATGAAGGACCATGCCAAGCTACAAAAGAAAGTCCTGTTTGTGGTGACGGATGGGGAAGACAATGCCAGCCGCGAATCTTTGGAGGAAGCGGTTCGTCGTCTGCAAGAAGAGAACGGCCCGACGGTATATGCCATCGGCCTGCTGGGCGAGGAGAAAGCGCGTCGTGCCCGGCGGGCTCTGGAAACCATTGCTCTGCGAACCGGAGGAATCAGTTTTTTTCCACGCACCCTGGACGAAGTGGACGCGATCAGCAGCAGTGTGGCTCACGACATCCGAAATCAGTACACCATCGGGTATAAGCCGACGACCCCGAAAACCGCAGGCGGCTATCGCGCCATCCGCGTCGAAGCAAAGGCTAAGGGTTATGGCAAACTCGTGGTCCGGACGCGCAGTGGATACTATCCCGGGCAAGAGCATGCGCCTCAGTAGGCGTGCGCACGAAGAGATGGTTTTTCCTGACGACAAGTACGCCCGGCTGTTCCGGCTAAGTGGCGTGGAAGCGCATCCAGTGACCACCCATCTAGCGCTGAGAAAAAAGTGCCGAAGTCAAAAAGTTTCGACTTTCAGCCCGCGGGTCCTCTGCCGGGCTAGATCTGCCGGGCTAGATCGCTTATCTGCTGCTGCATTCCTTGGAGATGGTTTTGATTGAGCTGACCGTGAGCGTTACAGCAGAAGATGCCCGCCCGGCATCTGAGCTGTCGTTCAAAGTCGGTGATTTCGTTCCGGTGACCTTTACTTGCTGGCCCAGGTATTGGCTCAGCTTGGTTTTGCCGGCAGCGTGAAGCACGTAACTGTTGCCTGGATCAGACTGCGTCAGTATGTAATCCTCACTTTGCCGACTTACGCATCCCTGTACTGTCACTTGCCCCTTCGCATTGGTCGACGGCTGAGACTGAGCTTGACCTGCTTGTGCGATCAAACAGCTACCCACAAACAACAGCAGGAACATAGTTGTTTTGATCATTTGTGAGACCTCCCGAAAAGGATTGAAGGATTATCTGTCCGCTGGGGCGAGTAGTCAACCCTACGATTTGCACCTTATTCAAATGCTTTCTTCTGGTCATCAACATCGGATCGCGCACGAACCGACGAGGTGAGATCGCGCTCCGCATCGTAGATTTGCAAGTCTGTTCGAGCACTGAGGAGTGTGAAGTTGGCAGAAGCAATCGCGCACGGCTTGTCCTACACGGCGCGTCTGTGCGTTGCTCAGGTTGCGCTGACGGTTCGCGCTTCTTTTTCGTACTCCGCATCCGATTCCGCGGGAAGGAGAACCCACAGCGTGTAAATTCCGAGTGCCGTACCGAAGGGCACGTTGAACAGGAGCGAGGGAAATGCAAGCACCACGGCGACCATGCGTGCCCAAGGTTCCCGCTGCAACAAACCCCAACCTGCGACAAATCCCGCGAATGCTTTTACGATCACGATCGTGGCAATGAAGCTCAAGAAGGGATGAAGGAACGCGGGTCTTTCCGGATGTGTGACCGGGTTGAAAATAACATTGGCTACGACGTAGGACGCGACCCCCATGAGGCCATCGAGGCCCGACAGCGCAATCCAGAGAATTCCCAGAAGTCGAACATGCTCCCGGACTCGGCTGCGTTGAGGATATCCCAACATCGGTCCAGCGATTTCTTTTCCGCACCGGCTGCAAAACTGCTGATCTGACTGTAGCGTCGCGCCGCATTTATCGCAGAACATGAGTCCGCCTCTCTAAACTGCCGACTGGATCAGATACGCACTATAGCGCACGCGCGTTCCAACAAAACAGAGAATCGATGAGGAGAGCCGGCCCTACGTATCGGCTCGCGGGCGAGGGCGCCCGCGCCACACGATCCTCGCACAAAATGAAAAGGCTACCCGGCAACTTGGGCAGCCTTTTCTTTCAAGGGAGAATAGTTCTAACGGAGATCAAAAACCGTCAAAACTTTCTGGCGAAATCTTATGAGTCTAAAAAGGGGGGTGTCAAGAAATATCTCGGAAATAAACATCTTTCGTTTCAATGACTTACAAAATAGGTTAATAGTCCCTGTGCGTTGCTCATTGTGAGACAAACGGAAGCTAAAACGACGCTAAAGCATCTTGATTGTGTGGCTTACAGTCTCAGTCGCGGCTCAGGTGGCTTTTCAGAGAGGTGCAGGGAGATGAATTCCCGGTTCTGAGCTTGCTCGAATACCCGGTCCGGAAACAGGCGCTTGGAAAGGATGCGAATGCCCCCGAAGGCCACGCCGGCGACCAGAGCAAAACCAATAATGATGAAGCAAAGAATGATGACGTTCACCAACAGGTTTGCGAGATTGTCTCGCTTGGTGAAATACGTGTTCTCGTTCCAGGTAACGTTGGCGTCGTAATTCACCGAAGCCAGCAGCGACTTGCCTTCCGCCTGCGATATCGGACCCGACACCACTACCACGATTGGACCCGTGCGCTTATCAAAGATTGGACCTTGAAGATTGGGATTCGCATTCGCGGAAGCCATGCCGCCTGGTGTTTGTGAGCTCTGCGAGTGCGCAGCCTCGATCCGTCGAAGGTGCTCGGCTGCAATTTGTGGTGTCGGATAGGCGATCAACATCAAAGTGGCTTCCCCGCCCGAGCTGTTGTAGTTTCCAACAACCACCTCCGCCCCAGCGTTGAAGTCCACCAGTTCCCCTTGAATGGGAGCGTCTACATTTCGCAGCGCGGAGGGTCCGACAACATACTTCGCGCTGTTCTTCACGTACGATTGCGTGGGCAGATAAGCCGGCAGTCCCGGGAGATTACGAGTATTTCCCGATGGCAAGGGAAGGCCGTCTGCCATCTCCCGCAACTCAGCGGCGGACATCGCCGACAGTTTTTGAAAGACGGCGTCGACCAGAATGTTACCCCGATAAAACAGGACGCGTTCGTTTAGCGATGCGGCTCCGTCGCCGATCTTTTCAATCAACATCGGCACCGTCTTGTAGTAGGTATAGGCGCCGTAGGCCCCGCTGGCATCCTCGAAACGGGCCGCTTTCAATGTCAGCTTGCGGCCATCATCGCGGGTATAGGTGGCGGATTCCAATCCGGTGAATCCGTATTCTTTGAGAACCGCGGCGTTGACAGGATCGGCGACGGCGGGATCGGCGCTGGTTCGCAATGGGCCGGAGATTTGCCATCCGCCGAATTCTTTGGGAAGAATCGAGCTCGACGGGGCGGGATCTTTTGCCAGGACATTACCAGACAGTGAGATGGCAAAAATCACAAGACCCGAAATCAGCTTGAAAAGCTTCATGAAGACCAAATACGCAGGGAAGTGGAGAATCCCTCTGTAATTAGACTACCGGGGAGGCGGGAAAGTTTCCAGCGCGCACTCAAACCGCGAGGTATCCACCATCAACCGGGAACACCGATCCCGTTACCCAAGCAGACTCATCGCTGGCGAGATAGACGGCCATGCCCGCGATATCTTCCGGCTGACCTAGGCGGCCGATGGGATGCACCGCAATTCGTTCTGACCGAACCGCAGTTGGGTCGGGTGCTTTGCTGATGACGGCAGCAGTGAGATCGGTCTCGACGAACGATGGGCAGATGGCATTCACGCGGATGTGTTCCGGTCCGTGATCGATGGCCATGCACTTGGTGAGCAGAACCACGGCACCTTTCGAGGGCGCGTAGGCAGCCCGGTTACGCGCTCCGTTGATTCCGAGGACCGAAGCCATGTTGATGATCGAACCGCCCCCAACCTTTCGCATCGCAGGAAGCACGGCGCGGGAGAGCAGCCAAAGGCCGCGAACATTGACATCGAAGGTCTCATCCCACTGCTCTGGTGTGATCTGCTCGGCGGTTCCAATGTGAAGCACGCCCGCATTATTCAGCAAAACGTTGAGGCCCCCGAAATGTGCGGCTGATTGTTCGACGACGCGGGTAACCTCTTCTGAGTTGGACACATCTGCCGCGAGGACAAAAGCGGAACCGCCGCATTCATGGGCTGTTTCTTCGAGCCGTTCTCGACGGCGGCCGACCAAAGCAACCTTCGCGCCTTCACCGGCTAGCGCGACCGCGCAAGCGCGGCCAATGCCGCTACCCGCTCCGGTAACGATAGCGACTTTGTTTTTGAGTCGGGAGCCCACGCTGAAACTAGTTTAGACGATTCATCGCCGTTCAGTAGCCGCCGCCCTCAAGCCGTACCTTGCCGCGGAACATACGGAAGATGAAAACGAAGTAGCCGATCGCCACGACAAACGCGATGCACCACCAGGTCAGGCCGACGACGAGCCCGTGATGTCCCGTGGCCGAGTTGTAAATCGTCAGGCTGTAACTGGGATCGGTGCTGGCCGGCAGCACGACCGGGTACAGGGCAAAAGCCGCCCCAACCAGCATACTGACAATGTAAAGGGCGGAAGCCACAAACGCAGGCTTCTCTCTTCCCTTCAATGTGCCCCAGAGCATTGCGCCAAGACTTGCAAGCACGAGCAGAGGTATCACCAAGCCGATAGGATGTTCCCGATAATTATCCATGACCTCGGGCTTCATCCCATTGGTTGCAATCAGGCTGACGATAGTCAGAAGTGCCTGGATCGGCCACATGAGCAAGGCCACTCTGCGGGAGCGAAGGTTTAGTTCGCCTTCTGTCTTGGTGACGATGTACAGCGCGCCATGCGAGGTCAACGTCACCAAAGCGATCACGCCTGCCATCACGGTGTACCAATCCAGAATGCCGGGATGCGCACCGACGCGAAAATCGGTCCACAGCGGCTCGAAGAAGTAGCCGTCTGGCCCCAGCGGAACTCCACGAATCACATTGCCCAGGGCTGCACCCAGGAAGATGGCGAGCAGAGCGCTTGAGGCAAAGAAAATCGCATCGAAGAAGCCGATCCACACCGGATTCTCCATGTGCGCCCTGAATTCGATGCCGATGCCGCGCAGCATCAGCAGCCAAAGTACCATCATCAATGGAAGATAAAATCCGCTGAAGCTGGAGGCATAGAGTTGCGGAAAGGCAAAATAAAGTGTGCCACCGGCAGCGAGCAGCCAGACTTCGTTCCCATCCCACACCGGACCAATCGCGCGCAGCACGACGCGACGCTCCGCGCTACTCCTCGCCACGAAAAGACAGATCACGCCCGCGCCGAGATCGAAACCGTCGAGCACTACGTACGCGGCGACCATCACCGCAACGATCATGAACCAGAGCGTTTCCATAGATCCTCGAATTCGAGACGCCTAATGCTCAAGGGCAACCGCCGCGGCAGGTCCGTGGTCAATCTCGCGATGAACCAGGAACAGGAAAAGAATTCCCAGCACCAGGTACATACCCATAAATCCCAGCAGCGTGAACATACCGTTTCCGGCTGACACTGTTTTCGAGTATCCATCCGCCGTGAGCATCAAGCCATAAACCAGCCAAGGTTGGCGGCCCAACTCCGCCGTCATCCAACCTGCGGTGTTGGCGATGTAAGGGAATGGCAGGCTCAACAGCAGAACCCACAACATCCAGCGCGCATCGAACAGCTTGCCGCGCCACAGCAAGAAAACAGACACGACCATGATCGCGATGAAGATCGTGCCCAGCCCCACCATGATGTGGTAGCTGTAATAAAGCAGGGGAATATTCTGCGGCCATAATCGCTCGGGGAAGGAATCCAGACCTTCCACATTCGCCTCCCAACGCCTGTAGGTGAGGAAGCTGAGCGCTTTGGGAACCAGCAGCGGGTTGTCGATTTTCCGGGCCTCAACATCAGGCTGACCGATGATTACCAGCGGCGCACCGGGTTGGCTGGTGAATAACGCTTCCATCGCGGCCAGCGTTACTGGTTGGTAGCGCGTTACCATCCGGCCTTGTCCATCGCCGGTGGGAAAGAGTTGCAGAATGCTGAAGATGCAGCCCGCCAGGACACCCGTGCGCAGAAAAACCTGTCCATGCTCGCGATACTTGTTCGAGAGCAAATAGAACGCCCCCACGGAGGCCATCACAAAGGCGCCCGTAACGACCGCACCGCTCATGTTGTGCGCATATTGCCACCATGCCCAGGGGTTCAGCACCAACTCCCAGAAACTGCTGAGTTGGGCTGAGCCATCGGGTGCGCGCTCGTACCCGACAGGATTCTGCATCCACGCGTCGGTGACGATGATGAAGTATCCCGAAAGCCACGAGCCGAGAAATACCGCGACCGCCGACCACCAATGCGCGCGCGGACTTAGCTTTTTCTCTCCGTAAAGGAAGAGTCCTAGAAATGCCGATTCCAGAAAGAACGCGAACATGCCTTCCATCGCCAGGGTCTGGCCGATTACGCCGCCGGCAAAGCGCGAGAAATGCGACCAGTTGGTTCCGAACTGAAATTCCATCGGAATGCCCGTCACCACGCCGAGCACGAAATTGATGCCAAAAATGCGCGCCCAGAACCGCGCCGCCTGGTTATAGATTTCATCATTGCGGCGCAGCCCCAGCGTCTTCAGCACTACAATCAGGGGCGCTAGTCCCATGGTGAGTTGGGGAAACAGATAGTGAAAAGTAACGGTGAAAGCAAAGTGCAGCCGGTGAACCAGCAGTGCGCTATCCATGAAGAACTCTCATTTGAGTGTGAGAAAAAAGTACCTCAACGCGATGAGCAGGCGCTGTGACGCGCGTCACACTCTATCGCAGGCTGCTGCGTCGTCGATCAACATGCTCCTGGCGTATTTGACGGCGCCTTCCAGCATCGTCGTAGCGGCGGCGCTGATCGTCAGTTTCAGGAATCACCGCCGGCACCTGGATACGCCGTCCGCCAGCGTCGACGGCCACGAACGTCAAGTAAGCCGAACTCACGTGCTTGCAATCGTCCAGAATGTAGTTTTCCACCCAGGCTTTTACTCCCACCTCCATCGAGCTGTGAAAAACGCGATTGACCGACGAGCGGAGAATTACCAGATCTCCGACATGCACCGGAACCCAGAAATCCATGTGATCGATCGCCGCGGTCACAACATAGTTCCGGGAATGTCGATGCGCGGCCATGGCCCCTGCAAGATCGATCCAATGCATCAGGCGGCCGCCGAGCAGGGCGCCGAGAGGATTGGCGTCGTTCGGTAAAACAATCTCGGCCATTTCAGATTGTGAATCGCGGACGGGGCGAGGCAACGCTGGTTCAAGATTCTCGTTCATGGATTTGTGCTCGAGAGGAGACCCGCAGCGGCGGGTTGGATTCTACGCACCAGATACGATTGCAAATAACATTCCGCCATTTTCTGAATGCGCATGTCGGGGTGAGAAGAGATCCATTGGCCGAGCGAAACATCGTATTCCAGAATTCCGTGGCCGGCGGGACGATGCCTCGATTCGCAGACGAACCAAAGCTCCAGCTGCGCGCCGCGATCACGAGCGATGGAAAATCTCACCGCATCGTAAGCACGTTCCGCGGGCAAACGCGCGCAACCCGCAGCGTACCCTAAATTGCAAAGCTCCCTTAGTTCCTGATTCGTGGGCTCTGCGCCTTCATGACCGGGCGCGGAGCAATGGCCAATCCATCCTCCACCTAAAGGCAGGCGCGAAGGATGAAGCCAGCCGCCATCGTCCAGCTTGCCAGTCGGCATGAAGAATGGACACGCCACTCGCTAAAACTCCTTTTGATAGATGAAGGCATTGTACTCAGCGAGAGAATGGATCGCTAGTGCTGAAGACAATCCACTCGCAAAGAGTTCAGTCGAGATTGTAGTAATCTGTCTTGGCTGAGAACAGGGAACTGGGAACTGCCTTATGGACCGATTGGCAATGCTAAACGAAATTCTTTCGCAGAACCCCAACGATGCCTTCGCCCGTTACGGTCTTGCCATGGAACACTCCAAAACCGGCGAGGTTGAGCGCGCGCTGGAGGAGTTCGGGAAGTTGCTCTCCATCCATCCCGATTACACCGCCGGATACTTCATGGCTGCCCAGACCTTGGTGACCGCGAATCGAGTGGATGAAGCCAAGAAAATGTTAGTCGACGGAATCTCATCGGCAAGACGCACGGGCAATACTCACGCCCAGTCCGAGATGACCACCATGTTGGATGAGTTGAAATAATTGAGAGCTTAAATAACTACACACGCTCTCGCGCCATCCGCACCATCGCCCATTCCATTAATCCCGGGAACAGTTGATAAAGCTTGATCACCGGGTGCATGAACCACGGCACAACCACTTCCCGCTTCCGTTTCAAGTAGCCTTGAAGCACTGCGTTGGCGACCCGTTCGGCGGTGATGCCTCGCACTCGCGCCGGCCGCACTTGCTTTTGTTCTCTGCCTTTTATTGCGTTCTTGCTGAAGTCCGTACGCACGTAGCCGGGACACACGGTCAGCACGTTGATCCCGTTACTCAGGAGTTCGATCCTCGCAGCCTTGCCGATCGCATTCATGGCAAATTTGGTCGCACTGTAAACTGCATGAAAGGGAAGCGGAATGTGCCCAGCCACGCTCGATATGTTAATGATCGCCCCCGAGCCTTGCTGCTTCATCACCGGAATCACCGCCTGCATCGCCTCAAGCGCGCCGAAGAAATTGGTCTCGAAGGTTTCACGAACCGCAGACATATCCACGTTCGCGACCGAGTCCAATATTCCGTGGCCGGCGTTGTTGATCCACACATCGATTCGCTGAAAGTGGTGGAGAGTGAGCCCAACCACACGATCAATCTCTTCGCGATTGCGCACATCGCAGGCGAGAGCCAACGTCCGTTCCGCGTGCCCAACTCGGCCACGGGCAGCCTCCGCGCGTTCGGCATCGCGCGAGAGCAGCACCACGCTTGCACCAAGGTCGGCAAAGAGTTTGGCAACAGCCTCGCCGATGCCCATCGATGCGCCAGTGATCACCACGACTTTTCCAGAGACTTGCATTCCACTCGATCCCATGTCGAGCTTCTATTCTCCTTGAGTGCCCAAGTCAAGCCGGATAACGTCAATCTGTGGCGTACAATCCTAGAAATTCGCGTCACCTATCGCCGCGAAGAATCCCGGAGGCCGTTTCTTGAGCGCACTGCTGCCCTTATTTCCACTGGACCTGGTTCTGCTTCCGGGCACGCCGCTGCCACTGCACATTTTCGAGCCGCGCTATCGCGAAATGATTTCCGAATGCCTCGACCGTAGCCAGCACTTCGGCGTCCTCCGAGGGAAGGAGCAGGAACTCGCCGAAATCGGCTGCACCGCAGAAATACTGACAGTCACCAAGAAATATCCCGACGGGCGCATGGACATCGTCACCGAAGGCCGCAACCGCTTTGAAGTCATCCAGCTAAATCAGGAACGATCGTTTCTGCAGGCCGAGGTTCTCTACCTGCACGACGAACCTGAGATCCCATCAAGAGACGAAATTGCGCAGGCGATGAAACTGCACAGCGAAATCATGACCCTGGCTGGAGCCGAGCCGGAAAGAGCTTCGGAGGTCGCGGAAGGGCAACTCTCGTTTCACTTGGCTGGTTCACTTCCTCTGGATCTCGATTTCAAACAAACCTTGCTGGGAATGACCTCAGAAGCCGAGCGTCTGCGCGCCATCATTTCATTCTTTGAAACCATCCTGCCGGCTATGCGCCGTACCATGCACGTTCGCCGCAAAGCCGGCGGCAACGGGCACGCGGGATAAGCTGAGGCAAGCGTATAATCGGGCCAGAAGCAGTTCTTCTGGGGGTTTTTCTATCATGAGTCTTCCGCGGACGCTCGGCGAGTTACGCCACAGTCCATTTTCCGAAGAACAACTGCGAAGCCGGCGCGTGAAGGACGAATTGCGCGACAACCTGATGGCGAAACTTCGCCAGGGCGGACCGATATTTTCTGGGATTGTCGGCTACGACGATACCGTGGTGCCGCAGATCATCAATGCCGTTCTTTCGCGCCATAATTTTATTCTGCTCGGACTTCGCGGCCAGGCGAAGAGCCGCATCTTGCGAGCTCTGACCACGCTGCTCGATGCACAGACGCCGTACATTGCTGGATGTGAAATTCACGACAATCCTTACGCGCCGATCTGCCGCCGCTGCCGGGACCAGGTTGCCCAGCTCGGGGACGAAACCCCCATCGCGTATCTCACTCAGGAAAATCGCTACGTGGAGAAGCTGGCCACGCCCGATGTAACCATTGCCGACCTCATCGGCGACATCGATCCCATCAAAGCCGCGCGCGGTGGCCACGAACTCGGCAGCGAAATGACCGTGCATTACGGATTGCTGCCCCGCGCCAATCGCGGCATCTTTGCCATCAACGAATTGCCCGACCTCGCTGGCAAAATTCAGGTTGGACTGTTCAACATTATGCAGGAAGGCGATGTGCAGATTAAGGGATACCCCATCCGCCTGCCGCTCGACGTAGCGCTAGTGTTCAGTGCGAATCCGGAGGATTACACGGCTCGCGGCAAAATCATTACTCCGCTGAAAGACCGCATTGGCTCCGAAATTCGCACCCACTACCCAGCGACGATTGAAGAGGGCATCGCAATTACGACGCAGGAATCCTGGACCCAGCGCGACGGATACAAACTGCACATTCCGAAATATGTGCAAGAGGTCATCGAGCGAATTGCGTTTGCCGCCCGCGAAGACAAGAAAGTCGACAAGCGCTCCGGCGTAAGCCAGCGCCTGCCCATTTCGTGCATGGAGAACGTCATCTCAAACGCCGAGCGCCGCGCCATCCGGCACGGCGAGAAGTTAGTAGTGCCGCGTATCGGAGATGTCTATGCCGCCATGCCCGCGATCACCGGCAAACTCGAACTGGAGTACGAAGGCGAGATGAAAGGCGCGGACCACGTAGGACGCGAGTTGATCCGAACCGCCATCGCCAAAACGTACGATGGCTACTTCAAAGGCACGGACATGAACCAGATCGTGCAGTGGTTCGACCTCGGCGGCGAGATTCAGTTAGCGGACAGCGCTGGTGCGACCGAAGCCCTGCAATCCCTCCGCAGCATTCAGGGCCTGATGGAAAAAGTAGTTAAGCTGAACGTGGGACCGAAAGAGAGCCCCGAGTCGCAAGTTTCGGCGGCAGAGTTCGTGCTCGAGGGCCTGCACGCGCACAAACGCATTGGCAGAAACGAAGAGCGCCTGTTCACCGCCGGAGAAAAGCCACCGAAGGTCGCAGAAAAGCCCTTCGAGCGAGAAGACCAGCCGTTCCGCGGCAGAAGGCCGTTTAACTAGCAATTAGCATTCAGCACTCAGCATTCAGCCGTCAACGGTTTTGCCTTTGCTGAATGCTGATGGCTGACTGCTGAAAGCTTTCTTATGAAACGCATCCGCTACAGCAAATACGTCCCCGACCCGGCCGGCGAAATGAGCATGGAAGACCTGCTCAGCGCGCTGTCCGACTACCTGCTCCAGAGCGGATTCCAGAATTACATGTACGACGATTTCGGCGATGGCGAGCAGACCCTCGACGATCTGCGCCGCGCCATTGAGCAAGCTTTACTCGATAGCGATCTGCTCGACGAACAAATGCGTCAGCAGCTTCAGCAAATGCAACTGGAAGGCACGCTCGATGAACTCATCGACCAACTGATTCAGCGCATGCAGCAAGAGGACTACATCAGTATCGATCAGCCTCATGATCCTGCGCGACAATCCGGAGCGGGCGGGCAGGTAGGCGAGGCGCAACAGCAGGTGAAGTTTGAAATCACCGATAAAAGTCTGGATTTTCTGGGCTTCAAGACTTTGCGCGACCTCATGGGCTCGCTGGGAAAGTCGAGCTTTGGACGCCATGACACGCGCGATATGGCCACCGGCATCGAAGCAAGCGGAGCATCGCGGCAGTATGAATTTGGCGATACGCTCAATCTCGACATCACCGCCACACTCTCCAGCGCAATCCAGCGTGAGGGCATGAAGCTCCCGCTGAACATCGAATATTCGGACTTGCAGGTCCATCAGTGCGAATATCAATCTTCCTGCGCCACCGTGCTCATGCTCGACTGTTCGCACTCCATGATTCTTTACGGAGAAGACCGCTTCACCCCGGCAAAGAAAGTCGCAATGGCGCTCTCGCACCTGATTCGCACCCAGTATCCGGGCGATTCTCTATCGTTGATCTTGTTCCACGATTCGGCGGAAGAAGTGCCGCTATCGCAACTGGCCCGCGTGAAAGTCGGCCCCTATTACACCAACACCCGCGAAGGCCTGCGCCTCGCGCAACGCATTCTGCAACGCCAGCGCAAAGATATGAAGCAGATTGTAATGATTACCGACGGCAAGCCGTCCGCGCTGACCCTCGAAGACGGACGCATCTACAAAAACGCCTTCGGCCTCGATCCGCTGGTCGTGAGTCAGACTCTGGAAGAAGTTTCCAAGTGCAAGCGCGCCGGCGTCTTGATTAATACTTTCATGCTGGCCTCGGATTATGGCCTGGTGCAATTCGTCCAGAAGGTAACAGAAATGTGCCGCGGCAAAGCCTACTTCACTACGCCGTACACGCTAGGCCAATACTTGCTGATGGATTACATGTCGCGCAAGACCAAAACCATTCACTGAGCGAGCCTGACCACGCGCCCTAACGCGGCTCTGATGGCGCGCTCGCTACGCCGTCGGCATTGTACGCAGTCACTCTGTACCGCGCTCCGAACAGACTCGCGTGCGGATCTGCCCATGGATCGTCAGTATCGGTTGCGCAGCGATCGCAGATCGTCTTCCATTCCTTCGCGCCTGCGTCCATGCGTTCGATCGAGTAGCGCACCGCGCCTGCCGAGCCGCGCCAGGCGATGAGACCTTCGATCACGATCGAGGTAATCACGGGCGCAGGCGGGATCGCGTGTTTTGGCAAGGGCACACCCGACATCGCGTAAGCGTGCGCGCGAAGCTGCTGAGCCCGCGCGGCCATATCGTCCGCCGAATTCACCAGCGTCTTGATGCCCGGATAATAAAGTGCCCACCATTCGCCGCTTTCGCCGGTCTCGGCATAGGCCGCATTGTTGGTATCGGCCGGAATTAGCTGGAACCCGAAATTGTCCAGATGCGCCTGCAGAGCCCAGAAGCCATCGCCCGAAACATTCGGATCCTTCGCCAACGTGTCAAGAACATTTTGCAGATCTTGCTGCGTCTTCCAGTCCGTTCGGTCCCACCCGAATTCATTCACGATGTAAGCTTTTCCGTGACTCGTAACGGCTGCAGCATCGAGGCCAAACGTCTCCGCCGTCGTGTGCTCGCCGGTCCCGAGCAGCGCGTCCCAATGAGGATAGTATTCAAACGTGACCAGGTCCGTAGTCTTGTTGTCGAGCACTTTCGGATACGCGCGAAAAATTCCTGAGGTGTCCAAGTAGAGATGGTCCGGATCCTGTTGCTTGATGTGCCGGCCAATGGTTTCGACCCAATCCGAAATCTGCCCCAGCGCATTCGGTCCGCCGCCCATCAGCAGAGAAATGAGGCCGCACATATTGCAATCTTCCCACGCGAGGATCGTCGGATCGTCCTTGTAGCGCACGCCGGTCAGCGCATTTACGTGGTTCAATACTGCATCGATGTGCTTTTCATACGCGGCAATCAGCGCAGAATCGGTAAAGAAATCTTGCGGATTCTGCTTGCCACCCCAAACCAGATACTGGCCGATGCCGCCCAGTGAGCAGGTCGCACAATCACCCACCAGTGGAATGATGATCCGAATGCCATTCCGCTTTGCCGCGACCAGCGCGTAGTCAGAAGCTTGGAACGCTGCGTCGTTGAACTTACCTTGCTCAGGTTCAACGCATAGGCTGCAACCTACGGTATCGCCCATGGTCTGAGCCCGTACCACACGTGCGCCCATTTCTGCCGCGGTTGCAAACGCATCATCGATTTCAAAGCGGCTGGGATACCGAGGCCCCATGGGATCGTGCGGGCCATAGCCTTCGAGGCCCAGCCACTCGATATTCGGTCCGCTATAACGAAACGGCGCGCTGTGTAGAGTCAGCGTGGTTCCAGCGCGCGCGACGAAATCCTCGGCGTGAGCAGTTTGCGCTTCGGCGCGTAAGAATGGCAGCGCCATCAACAAGACCGAAACAATCAGTCGCGCGGCCTTCGCTTGGTTAGCCCTTCCAACTTTAACTCTAGCCATCGGCCTTTTTCACTGCCAACTCGGCGCCTTGGAATCCGATCTTGCTGTGCGTCCCGTCGCAGAACGGTTTGTTCACTGATCCGCCGCAGCGGCAGAGCGCAAAGGCGGGCTTGCCGGTCAAATCGTACTTGGTGCCGCTCGGGTCGACCAGTTCGATCGTACCTTCAGGAGCTTCGACGACAAACGGACCGTTCGGTCGGATCGTGATTTTTACTGTAGCCATGAGGCCTCCAATTGAAATGTATTCGAGCTAAGAAGATAACAGCTTTGATCCACCGGCTTCCAGTTCTCGGCGGGAAAACGATATTCCTACCTGCGCTCGGAACGACAACGCTGAGAGAATGGCGAAGGCAAGGGACAGGAATGAGAGAAACTGCGTGAGCCAGAAGTGAAAAGCCAGCCCAAAGCCCGAGGCCCGAAGCCCGAAGCCCAAAGCCCGAAGCCCAAAGCCTGTAACCCGAAGCCTCAAGCCACCGCTAGCCGCGCCCCAATCAAACTATGGTAGAGCCGCACATACTCATCGATCATGCGCTTGGCAGTAAAGCATTCGCGCGCGCGTTGGTAGGCGCGGGTGGCGTAGCCCCGGCACAGGTCGCGATGTTCATGCAATCGTCGAATCACATCCGCCAGGCTTTCCGCGTCGTTGGCTTGAAAGTAAATTGCGGCATCACCCCAAATCTCGCGGAAGGAAGGAATGTCATTTGCCACGATGGCGCAGCGCGAGAACGCCGCTTCGAGCGGAGCCATTCCAAAAGCCTCGTATCGCGACGTAGCCGCATAAATCGATGCGCGGCTGTACAGGTTGCGCAGCTGAGATTGAGTCTGCGGTCCCTTTATCGCCACGTTGATCTGGTCGATCGCAAGTTTTACATCGGTCCGGATCGGAATCTCCGTATCGACCACCGGCGTTTCCGCGCCCACGATACAAACCGGCAGAGGGTGGGTGTATTGAGTCAGCAGGCTTACTTGCTTGCTGGCATCGCACAGACGTCCTACGGCCAGCACAGAATCGTCCTTATTCACATAAGGATTAAATGAAACTGGATTACGGCCGTTATAGATCACTGCGTCCCGTCTAGGCTGCGTATAGCACTTGCGAATCGCATCCAGCATCCATACCGAAGGCGCGACCACCGCGCTCGCATGCCACAAGCCACGCGTCACCACTTCCCGATACCAGTGCATCCAGCGGCTTTCTTTGAATTCGTGACCGTGGATTTCCTTCCACCAACTGATCAAATCACCGTGAGCCACCACCACGCGCGGCGTGTCGACGCAAAGGTTTCCATAACACAATTGATTAAGGTGCAGCAGGTCAGGTTTGAGTTCCTTCACCAGAGCCGCGAGATACGCGGAGGAGTCCTTGAGGTCCTGTTCGGCTCCATGCATCCACTCCAGGCGGAAGGCGGTTGGACGGTATTCCAAACCCTGCAGGTCATCCATCCAGGTGGTCTGCTGGGGCAGAGGAATATCGCCAAGGCTAACCAGCGTCACCCGCACTCCGCGACTTATCAGCCCAGTGACCAGTTCTTGCGTGTAGGTCCACACTCCGCTCAACGTATCGGTGGTAACCAGAACGTGCACAAAATCTCCAATGCCGGCGCGAGCGTGTCGCACCGTGTCGCGCGGACCTATTCTATTTCGGAATGGCTACAGATTGAAGCAATTCTTTTTGAGTCAGGGTGGAACTCACGGTTGGATTTAGAGTGCATCATCTTGCACCTGCCCGCAAGCGATTGAGCCGCAATGCTCAAGCTACAATGAACGCATGCTTCGCTTGATGTGCGTCACCGCTCATCCCGACGACGAGGCCGGAGGCTTCGGCGGCTCGCTGCGCCTCTACCACGATCACGGCGTCGAGACCTGCGTACTTTGCCTTACTCCCGGACAAGCCGCGACCCATCGCGGCCGCGCCGCCAACGACCAGGAATTAGCCGCCCTGCGCCGTAAGGAGTTTGCCGCCGCTTGCGAGATCCTGAAAGTTTCGCAAGCAATCGTGCTCGACTATCCCGACGGCCAGCTCCATCGCCAGGATTTTTACAAAGTAGTCTGCGATTTGACCCTGCAGGTTCGTCAATTCCGTCCGCACGTGCTCATGACTTTCGGCCCCGACGGCTCCGTCACCGGCCACACCGATCATTCCATGGCCTCCATTTTCGCCACCATGGCTTTTCACTGGGCAGGACGAAACAACCGCTATCCCGACCAACTGACCGGCGAAATCGCTCCGCACCGAACCCAGAAGCTTTACTACAGCACAGTCAACTTCACGCTCCCCGACCGCCAGCCGGTCACGCTGCCGCCAGCTACCGCGATCATTGAAATCGGAGATTACCTCGAGGCCAAGGTTGCGGCATTCAAGGCTCACGCCAGCCAGGCAACCTTGTGGACTCTCTTCGAATCCCACGTCCGGCAGCGCGGGCGCAAGGAGATGTTCCATCTGGCCGCCAGAGTGACTCCGGGATTGATTGAGCAAGAGAGCGACCTGTTCGCGGGAATCAAGGAAAATGTCTAGTGCGAAGTTTTCCAGTCAAGCCTGCCTAGTAAGTGAACGACTGGATAGCGCCCACCCCAAGAGAATTGGTCACGTCAACAAATCCGCTACGCTCGCTGGGATGGATTGCCATGTGCACCGGGAACACGTCGAATCTTTGCGTCACGAAGTTAAAGCCGTTGAGCGTCTCCAGCAGCGTCCCCTGCCGGTCGTAAACGTAGATCGTGCTGAAGTTTGAGTTTTGCTGCTGGCTCGAAATGGGTTGCGCCACCAAGAAAAGTTTATGGATGGGGTCGTACTCAACATCGACTCCGGTGCAAGCGTTGTCGCAGTTTTCTGGGATGAACGGCAGTATCACTTCAAAGCTCGAATGATTCTTGAGGTCGTAGAACTCAACCCCAGCATCTCCAAAAGTGGTCGTAACCGCCACATCATCGTCGGAATCGACCGCAATGCCCATCACCTGTCCCGATCCGATGCCTGGGAATGATTCAATCTTGCCCGTAGTCAGATCAATCTGGTCAATGTCGGAAATTCCAAATGGACTAGTCCCAATTGTCACAACAGCGCGATTGGTCTTGGTATCCAGGCCGATAATCCCACGGTCAGAACCAATCTGAACCACCGGGCCGAACTCGTTTTTCGCGACATTAGAGCCAACCACATATTCCATCATGGTGGCGAAATCGTAGAACTGAATTGCATTCATGGGCGTGCCCTGATTGCGGCTCACTGCCTCAATCTCGGCAGTCTTCTTGAAAGGCGTCACCCACAAACCCGTGACTTGGTTACCCTCGAGCGGATTCAGCACCGGAAAACTCATTTCCAGATGATCGAACGTAGGGCTGTGCTGATGTTCCACGAGTCCTACCGAAGAGCCCACGATTCCCCAGGTAACGTCATCGTCTCCGCAGCCCGCCGATTTGCCTTTTCTCACCACCTTGATAATCTTGCCAGTCTTCTGGTCAAAGGTCTCCGTTGCGTAAGGGCACTCGCCGCTCCCTATCGCCTCGCTAAGCAAGCCCTCGCCGCCGTTTTGGTCGACATCGAAACCAAAAATCGTGCCACCCAGCTTGGGATGCACGATCACTTTACCCGGGCCCTTCGGAGGCTTATTTTGGCCGTTAGAAGTTTGTGCCGCTGCGAAACAGAAGCAGCCGAGCGAAGCTACCGCCAAAGTCAGCCACGAAATCATCGTAGAAAGCTTTCGCATGTTCGAACCCCATTCCATTTTTTGTTGAGTTACGGCGCGATGAACTCGCTCCGGGTCAAAGATGTACATCGGCCGCGAAACGGTTGTGTCAACAATTTGTCAATTATTTGCAACCTACAGGAGACCTTCTTGATTCGACGAACCCCAGCCCTACTGTCCGCGCAGTTCGCGGAACACCTGCACCAATGAACTATGCCCGAAAGGCGCCGGCGCCAAAGTTAGAATCAGCATGACGAGACCAAACCCGGCAATCCATCGCCGCACGCCGGTCACTCCCGGCCATTCCGCGACCATGGGATGCCGCATACCGCTGATCCGCAGCAGAACCGCCCAGATCAACCATCCCGCCCAGAAATAAAGCGCCATCGGAATCAGCGCAAGGATGGTCAGCCGAGAAACCGTCTTGTGCGCCCGCGGAGCGAGCGAGAACACGATGTGCCCGCCATCGAGTTGCCCGCCGGGCAAGAGATTGAGCGCGGTTGCGAACATCCCCACCCAAGCCGCGATCGCACAGGGATGAAAATAAATCGAGTGCAACGCCGACGAGTTCGCCTTGAGCTGCCCGAGCGGAAGAACATACCAGGCCAAGCGAAAAATCAGCGGGTATCCCAGCTGAATATCAGAGCTCGCCATACCCGGCGACATCACTTTGGAAAGTGGCAAAGCGAATATCAAGACCGTGACAGCCACAACAAATCCGGCAATCGGCCCGGCAATTCCAATATCAAAGAGTGCGGCCCGCGACCGAATCGGAGAACGGATCCGAATAAACGCGCCCAGCGTCCCGATCAGCGTGGGCGCAGGAATGAAGAAGGGCAACGTCGCGTTCACGCCGTAGTAGCGGCAACACAGATAGTGTCCCATCTCGTGCGCCAGAAGAATCAGCATCAGCGTGGATGCAAACGGCACCCCCAGCAGCATCCGCGACGGATCAGCCAACATCCAGCGCAGCGGGAAAAAAGGCACCTCGTCATCATTCAGCGAAAACGCGGGTTGGTTGTGCTCGAAGTTGGCTTGCATCCGAGCGCCCACTACCAGCGTAGTGAAAATCGTAGCCAGCAGCAGCACGATGTGCAGCCAGTATCGCTGCTTCGGAGGCTGCACCACGAAGACTTCGACGGGACGGTAATACTCGGTGGTCGAAGAAGAGACTGGAGGAAGAAATTCAGGCATCAGGATTCCGCGTTGTCAGGTCAAAGCAATCGCGAGCGGGAACGCCCGCGTCTCCATCCTACGCGAGACCAAGTGTCTCAGTCGATGGCTTGCAGTTCCTTGCCCGGCTTGAAACGCACCGCTTTGCCCGGCGGAATGGAAACCTCGGCTCCCGTACGCGGGTTGCGTCCGATGCCGGTCTTGCGTGGCCGGACATTAAATACGCCGAATCCGCGCAGCTCAATGCGATCGCCTTTGGCCAGCGACCGCTTCATGCTTCCAAACACTGTTTCCACGGCCAATTCGGCCTTCGTCTTGGTGATTCCTGTCTTGTTGACCACTTCGTTGATGATGTCGAGCTTGATCACAGGCGGCGCCCCCAGCGATGGAGTCAGTAGCGTTGCACCAAGTTATTGATGCTAAGGAAGATATGAGAGATTGTCAACGGGAGGTTATCGAATCAGTCAAAAGAGGAAACCGGCGCCAGGCTTCTGGCTTTAGGCCGTTGTCCTGAAGCGCGAAGCCTGAAGCCTGAACGGAGAAGCCTATTTCCCAGCGTTCTCACCCTCTTTATACATGTACTTAATTGCAGGTTTGTAAATCATCATGTTGGGCGAACCGTTGCAGGTGACTTTCAGGCAGCTCTTGTCGTACCACTCGATGACGCCATGAATTTCTTCGCCGTCGCGGAGCACAATGACCATCGGCGTCCTCGCCTGCATCTGTTTCTGATAATAGAAATTCTCCGCGTTGGTTTGCTCGGGGGGCGCAACTTTGCGGCCACCGCCGTTTCGATCGTTCCGATCGCTTCGCTCGTTGCGGTCGCTAGTGCGTTCGGGGCGATCCCGCCGCTCGCCCACAGGTGCCGGCGAATGATTGTGGTCGTTCCGGTTTAGCGAAGGACGAATCAGCTTCCGGTTGGCAAAACTTTCAGGTTCGGTTGTCCGCTCGTCTGGCATGGAATCAACCGCATCTTTCATGGCCATAGCTTCACCTTGTTCGACACGCTTTTTTTCGCGGGCCACAACCCGGCGCGACTGTGATTGTGGATTCTGAAGGCGTGAACTTTCCACTACCGTAGCACAGGAGCAAGAGAGATGACAATCCTCAACTTGCCAGACCTGCTCAACCTTCACAAACGGAAAAATGATAATGATGATGATAAAGACAAACGAAAAAATGATAAGCCGAAAAATTCAGCAAATGACACCTCGCTTTTGGTGTATATTACTCCCGCTGATTACGCCCGCCGATAAACGACGGGTGCCCAACCCCCCTTGGGAAGCGAGGATACGGTTTTCCACTATTCCGCAAATTTTTTCACCCGTAATGATTTTCGCGAGCGGATAAAGCCATTTGTTCTTGCATCGTGGCACCACTCGCGGTTAGCTTAATTGGTCCTATTCTTGCCCCCTTAAGGAAGAATTATGCGGATTTCCCTTAGACCTTGGTTCGCCTCCTTAACCCCGGTGTTGGTGGCTGCCCTTTGTTTCGTAAGCGGTTTTGCGGTCGGTGCGGATCAGCCCCATTACGTCGTCACCAATGATGATGTGCCGCCCAGCCTTGCCACCAGTGTCACGTTCTATACCGTCGCGACGGATGGTCAACTGACCCTGAAAACCAAAATCTTGACTGGACAAGGTGGCATCGCCGGGGGCTACTTTGCCGCGAATCGGGTGAATGTATTGGACAGCGGAGATGCCGAGTGCGTTTACGCCTCCAACGCACAAACCGGCGAGATCCAGGGAATCAGCGTCAAGACTCTCAAGATTGATGGCCACGCGAATGGCTCCAAGAAAGACACCGGCGCATCCAACGGCGTCGGCCTTGCCATGAACGCCCAATATCTCTACGCCAGCTTCACTGACTCGAGCAACATCGGAACCTTTCAGGTTTTGCCCGGCTGCAAACTTAAATTCGTTAGCGACATCACCGTCGTCGGACTGCAAGCCGGCATCGTCGATGGCATGGTGATCCATGGCAACATGATGGTCGTCACTTATGGCGACGGCTCCATCGAATCCTTTAACATCTCGGCGGGCGTTCCGGTCTCGAATGGCGATAAGCAGAATTCCACTGGCTCGCGCACCGGCAATACTTATCCCAGTGGCATCGATATCACCCAGGATGGCCACTACGCCATCTTCGGCGATACGTCTCCCTTCACCATCGTCGAAGTCTCTGACATCTCCTCCGGTAAGCTGACTCCGACCGTTGTCTATCGCTTGGGGAATGCCATCAATTCCAGCAACATTCTGCTGAGCCCCGACGAGACGCTCCTTTACATTAGCAACAATCAATCGGCAAAAATCACGGCTGCTTTTTTCGACAAGACTACAGGCACACTCTCCAAAGGTTGCGTCTCCCGAGCGCTCAAGGGATTCGTGACCGATTGGTCTTACACTGCATCCTTGGCCTTTCAACAAACTACCGGGACCGGCGGAATGGTATACGTCGCCGAGTATGGCGGGGTGTCCTCGATCGGTGAAATTGAAGTGACTTCGTCCGGCGGCAAATGCACGCTGACCGAATCATCGAAATCGCCCATCGCCGACCCAAACAGTCCGGGGTTGCTCTCCATCGGAGCTTTTCCACCCCGGCCGTTCTAACTGAGATGAAGGAGTTGAATATGCGCTCTGCGTTTAGATATTTGCTTGCAATCCTGCTGTGCGGGTTTTCTTTCGTGAGTCTGCAGGCCCAATGTCCTGCCCGTCCTGACTCCGGCACCGTAGTCAAGGACGCACTCGTTCTTGATAGCGTGAATGGCGTTCTCACCGCCGATTTCACTATGAAGCACTCGGTCGATACCGCTGGCTTCAACCACTATTGTTACATCTACGACACCGCTAAGAGTGAGGTGGAGGCCCCGACGTTGCGCCTTAATCAGGGCGACCATCTTGTCCTCGATGTTAAAGACCGCATCGAGAGCACTGACGAAGCTGGCGAGAGCGGAATGGCAATGGATATGTCTGGTGCGCCGGTGTGCGGTGACACCGGAACTCCCACGTTGGCTTCGACCAATGTCCACTTCCACGGCCTGAATGTTCCACCGGTCTGCCATCAGGACGACGTTCTTACCACGCTGATTCAGCCGAACAAACCCGCGTTTCGCTTCGACATGCAGATTCCAAAGGATGAGCCGCCGGGGCTCTATTGGTACCATCCTCACATCCACGGCTTCACCGAGTTCCAGGTCAATGGAGGCGCTGCCGGAGCGCTGATCGTCGAAGGCATGGAAAATGTGCGTCCAGAGGTGAAGGGACTTACTCAGCGTGTATTCACCATCCGCCAGCAGTACTTGGTTCCGTGGATCCCTGGACCGTACCAGTTAACCATTAACTTCCAGGTTGCCGCTTCTCCCAGTTTTCCCGCTCCCATCATTCAAATGAAGCCCAACGAGAAGCAGTTCTGGCGTGTCGCCAACGCCACGATCCAGGACTTCATGCCCTTGCAGGTTTGGTTTAACGGCAAGCCGCAGATGCTCGAATTGATCGCCTTCGACGGTTATCCTCTTGCCAAGCCTCGATACCAGGAGACTATTTTGGTCCCTCCGGCCGGTCGGGCAGAGTTTATCGTGCAGGCTCCACCCACGGGAACTGACGCGGAGTTCATTTCGCTCGGCTATTCGACCGGTCCGACGGGCAACCCCGATCTCGAACAGGAACTCGGCAGTATCCAGCTCACCAGCGACGATGAAACCCAAGCGGCAGAGACAAAGCCCGCCCAGCCCGGGCCTCCCATCACCATGCAAAACATTAAGTTTTCTGGCTTGGAAAATGTAAAGCCAACCACCCTGAGAAAACTCTACTTCTCCGAGGAATTTGGCGGGACCAACGGTCCCATCCAGTTCTACATCACCGTCGATGGACAAAAGCAGAAAGTTTTCGAAGCCAACGAAAAGCCTGTCATCACCACTCACGTCGGCGCCGTCGAAGACTGGATCATCGAGAACCGCGCTCTTGAGACCCATGCCTTCCACATCCACCAAATCCACTTCAAGTTATTAGAAGTGGATGGCAAGCCGGTGGCCAATGAGGACGAGCGCGACACCTATGAGGTTCCTTTCTGGGAAGGGCCAGGTCATCCCTACCACAGCTTCAAGGCTCGCTTTGATTTCCGCGATCCCACCATTGCCGGCACCTTCGTGTTTCACTGCCACATTCTGTTGCACGAAGACATGGGCATGATGCACAAGATTCTGGTTCTTCCGAAAGAGGAGTAAAGAACGATGCGAAAGAGGAGTGTTTTTATCCTGGGTACCGCGCTCTTGTTTGTCGCCGGATATCTGGCTGGAAACCGGAGCGCGACCGTCGCCCACGCCGGGGCTCCGACGCAGGGCACAGTGCCGAAATCGTATGGTCGTCTGGTCACAGCGATCGCCGATCAGATCGGGACCGGCCTGATCTTCGAAGACGCTCAGGGCGTGATCCGCTTCGTCAGTGTCACCGGCATGAAAGAGGGAGAACTGGTGCGCTACGACCAAACTCCGACCCGCGGCGGCATCCCCAAATCCTACGGCCATTTGGTGAGCGCAGTCGTGAACCCCGAAGGAACCGGCCTGATTTTCGAGGACAGCGAAGGCGTAATCCGCTTCGTAACCATAGCCGGCAAAAAAGAAGCAGAACTAACCCGCAACTGAGAACCGAGAACAGAGAACTGAGAACTGAGAACAGAGAACTGGTGCGATTCCCTCGTTCTCACTTAGTCGATGCTGCCCGCGGCCTGTGCTCACAACTAGCCGTGTTGATGCAAGACTCTTTCATCACTAGCCGCTCCACCGGCCTGCCTCCCACAATGTGAGAGTCGACGATTTCATCGACGTCTGCCAGCGTCACCCCTCCGTACCAAACCGCCTCCGGATAAACCACCAGGTTCGGACCGTGCTCACACTGATCCAGACACCCCGCCTGATTCGCCCGCACTTTTCCCTTGAGTCCGCGCTGCGCTAGCTTTTCCTTGAATAGCTTTTGCAACTCGGCCCTTGCCTCAGGATCGCAGCATCCCCGCGGATGTCCCGCCGGGCGCTGATTCCCGCAGATGAAAATATGCTTCTCAAACTTAGCCATCACAACAATGTACAGGATGCGTCGGGGGCCGAGGGACGATCGCGGGCCCGGACGCCTACTTAAGCTCGGAACAGAGGTCCAAGGCTCAAGCCGCGGAGCGGCGTAAGAATGCAGCCCACGGCGCAACAGGCTGCGGAAATACTCTCGATTCGTATCAGGGTATGCCTTCAGGCATACCGTGACTCGACGAAAAACGGTCCGGCTTCAGCCGCTGAAGCTCGATGGCACAACTGTAAACGGCTTCTCCCCCAACCTCGCAAGCCGTCGGTAGAAGTGGCAACCGTACGAGCCCCAGCGGGGCGAAAGATGAGTTTCCACGCAGATTCCCGCGCCCGTCAGTCCTTCAACGGCACGATCGCCTGCCCGCCCCGGCAGAAAGTCGCCACATGCTGCAGCCCGCCATCGGGCCCTTTTACCAGCATCACCGGACCATAGCAGAACACGGCATGACCGCTCTCGGCCATGTACCATGTTCCACTCTCACGCGCATGTTGTGCTACGGGAAGGTCGACCGGCGGGCGCACCGGCGCCGCCACTTTTGAACCCGGTAGAGATAGAGCGAGTAATGCCATCGCCAGGGCCTTCATTGACTTCCCCTGGCCCTGAAATTCAGATCGTTTTCACGATCCTGCGTCCGTCCACAATATCCGAAATACCTAACGGCGGTTTCGGCGGCATCGTCTTTCGCGTTTTGCCTGCATTATGGCTGCTCTGGGCGGTAGCTCCAGGCTTGTCCTGAGTCGACGGAACCTGACTCAACGGAGCCTGACTCAACGGAGCCTGGGTCGACGGAATCTGGGTCAACGGAGTTTGCGCCTGGGAGCGGGATCCTGCCTTCGCCTGGGCCTGGGCGTCGGCATATCGCTTTTGCACCATCTTACCTTTAATGCTGCTCAATTCGCTGCTGTCGCTCAGCAAGGACCGGATCAACCATCGCTGGGAAGCAATGGTTCGATCCTGTTCCACCGCCAGCAGACACATCAATGTATAAGAAATCAGGAACAACACGATTAGAACCGGGAGCAATGAATGTTTGCGCTTGGGCGGCGCAGGCAGTGGCTGCGAGGTTGCGACTACGGTGTCTTGCGTCCAGCTTAACAATTGGGACCCCGATCTACGCCCCAAGGCAGCGGGCACAGGGGGAAATGCAGCTAGACAACCATCGCAACAAGCTTTCGCAAGTCATTACAAAATAACTACTTAACTGAGATCGTCCGGCGGCTGCCAACCTCACCAGATGCAACCTAATGCACATTTACGAACTAAAATGGGCGACCCTCCGCGCCACTCGGCAGCTCGCCATCCCCAGCAGCAGACTCCTGGCAATGCCAAGGCCTTCCATCACCATCCCATCTCTTCTCAAAATCCAAAAACCTTGCGTAATCCTATTGACACACCACCAAACCGGTGAAGATAATCTCTACGCCAATCGTGGAACCTTCTGACTCCCGTCATAGACGAGCCGAAGGATTTCATTTCGTCTCGATTCGTATCCGCCCGGCGACGTCTAGCTCTGAGTCAGCAATTCGCCGACGGGAGCCACTTCTTCACTTCACTGCAAAGAGGAGAAAACTATGAAACATAGCAAATCGATCCTGTGCGCACTGGGACTTTTACTGGTGTGCGTATGCCTGGCCACTGCGGCCGATGCTCCAGTCCTAACCTTCAAGTTCAAGGCCGTCACCATCCCTGGGTCCACCGTCGTGGAACCCGGAGGCATTAACAACGCCGGCGCTTCGGTCGGGTTCTACACTGACACCGCCGGTTTGGATCACGGCTATATACTCAACGGCAAAAAGCTAACCACGCTCGACGATCCGAATGCAACCGCAGGCACGACGGAAGGCAGCAACCTGAATCCCGATGGCGCGATTTCGGTGGTTGGCTTCTATACCAGCAGCAAAACCGGGGCCGCCGTCGGATTCGTTTATAAGGGCGGCAAATACACCGACATCAAGGGTCCCAAAGGCGCAGTGAACGTGTACGGCGCCGCGATCAACGACAGCGGCGCGGTCGTGGGCTACTACTCTGATTCGGCCGGCGTCTATCACGGGTATCTCTTGAAAAGCGGGAAGTACACCACCCTGAACGTGCCCGGCGCAGCCGACACTTTTGCCACCGGCATCAACACCGGTGGCACCATCAGCTTCTACTGGGTAAATTCAAGCAGCGGCCTTTATGAGTCGTCCATTTACAACGGCAAAACCTACAAAACGGTTAACGTCCCCGGGGCGTCAGATTCGTTCGCCTTGGATCTGGATGCAGCTGGCGACGTAACTTACGAGTGGGAAGATAGCGCTGGCGCCATCCACGGCGCTCTGCTTCACGCCGCAAAATATTACAAGTACAACTACCCCAAAGCCGCAGACACCTACGGCGGCGGGATTAACGACAAGAACGAAATCGTTGGCGGGCACGAAGCCTCCAGCGCTGGTCCGTGGCTTGCCTTCCAGGCGAGTTACTAATAATTAACCTCTTCTGCGGTGGGCCATCTCCATTGCGGGTGGCCCACCCCTTCCAACCGCCACTCCAAATCGCATAAATATCGCATAAATAAAGACGGTGCCCCACCCTTCCGCGTTCTCTGCGGAGGGTGGGCCGCCAAGCTGCCCAAGATGACAGATTCCACACCCTGTCATCCCGAAACCTACCTCAATGTCATCCTGAGCGCAACGGAATCCTTGGCAAAGCCAAGGATTCCCAACGAAGAGCCTACCTCGAGCCTGCCGAGGGGAACCCTGCATCCCCGCCAGCGCCGCAGCGATGCGCCCAACCGCCTCTCTCGACAAATACGAAGGCCTGGAATTCGTTTCGCGTGAGGCCTGAACAGCGCCAGCGTGCCTCCCCGAGCACAGCTGCCGTAAAGCCAATAACGACCATTGAGGGTCTGAGTGTAATGGCCTGTTAGCAACACTTCACCGCCCAAAAGCTTCGACTTGATGCAAAAGAAAAACCGCCCAGACTGTCAGGCGGCCTGTATTCCTTTATTCCGAACTGCTCAAAGAGTCACTTCGTCACCCGGAACACCACGTTGCTGTTGAGAGTCTTCTTGGGCATCCTTACCCGCACATAGCCAGTGGTCGCACCGGTTGGCACACTGGTTTTGATTTCGCTGCTGGAAATCACAGCGAACCCTGCCGGGATACCGTTAAAGGTCACACCGGTCGCGCCGCTCAGATTTGTTCCCAAAACAATGACCGTTGTTCCGACCTTGCCGGACGCGGGACTTAGTCCCACAAACGGCCCTAGTCCCACAGACAGGCTGAAGATCGTACCCTCGCCCGCGCTGGAGATCGTACCGCGGTCCAAAAGGAGCCCGGCTGTTGTTCCGTAAAGCTTTCCGTTGGTATCTTGAACCAGCCCAGATTCAGGGTAGGCGCCGTCGTTGCAATTTGTTTGACTGCAAAAGTTGTACAGTGTGGTGAACCCGCCTGCTGCCGTGATCTTGAAAGCCGTACCGCAGCCTGCTGAGCAATCCGGACCGTTGCCCCCCATCGAAGTTGTCCCGTAGAAGTTTCCGTCGGTAGCTTGAACTAGCTCTCCGAAGGGCTCGCGACCGTCGGCACAATTCGTTTGAGCGCAAAAGCTATACAGCGTGGTGAGTGTGCCCTGCGGCGTCATTTTGAAGATCGTGCCTTCATTGTGCGCCCCGCCAATGTACGTCATCCCGTAGAAATACCCGTTAGTTGCTAGCACCAACCCCGCCATAGGTAGTGCGCCATCCACGCCTGAAAAGCTATGTAATGTTGTTAGTTCGCCCTCTGCCGTAATCTTGAACACCGTGCCATCGCCGTTGGTGCCACCTTCCCGCGTTGTCCCATAAAAGTCGCCATCAGACGCTTGAACGAGCTGCGCCGAAGAGTAGCTGCCGTCCGCACAATTGCTTTGGACGCAAAAGCTGTAAAGCGTGGTCAGTTTGCCAGCGGACGTAATTTTGAAAACCGTACCGTAGCTGTGAGCTCCACCCCGGAATGTTGTTCCATAGAAGTTTCCATCGGTGGCGTGAACCAGCCCGGTCGGCGAGGAGCCGTCGCGACCACCAAAGCTATGCAGCGTAGTCAACTTGCCACCTGGAGTTATCTCGAATATGGTGCCGCAGCCGCTTTGGCCGCACTCCAGCCCTCCCTCTGACGTCGTGCCATAGAAGTCCCCGCTCGTTGTTTGAACAAGGCCGGAGGAAGGGTAGGCGCCGTCGGGTCCGCCAAAACTGTACAGGCTGGTGAGCTTGCCCGCAGTCGTGACCTTAAAGACCGTGCCGCTTGCATAAACAACATTTCCACCTTGGGATGTCGTGCTGTAGAGATCTCCGTTGCTTCCCTGAACGAGGTATGCTGCAGGGTAATCGCCGTCGTCAATATCGAAGGTTGCAAGCGTTTTCAAGGTTTGTGCTTGCGAGTGACCCACTGCTGCAGCACACATAAGAACGATCATCCAAACTCTTTTCCCGCGCGGCTTCGTCATTTGAAACCTCCTTCTTTAATTATCAAGTAGCAAACCCGCGATTTCGGGTCTGCTTGACGTGTAGTAACGTCATGAATCGGACACAGGTGGAAAAAGACAACAGGGTACGGGCAAAAATTTCCACCATCCTCGACCATCTTGACTATCACAACAATCGCCACCTCACTAATCGGGGTTATCCCAGGAACTCCTCCTGCGCCCTGAACACTGAATCCAACGAATTCGAAACCGATCGCTTGCGCACGGTCTGGGATTCTCAATCGTCAAAATTTCGGCCGACCTGTTTCCTAAATTCGAGCCTTTAATTTTTCGCATACGGACAACCGGGTCAGCTGACATGGCAACCTTCTCTCTAATCATGAAATCGGAAACGGCGCGAAAAAAACGACACGTTAGGGGCAAGCATTTCCTTTGTAGCGGCTCCGGGCGGAGCTGGCAAATCAGTTGAAGCGGCCTTGCCTCGTTGTGGGTAGTTTCTCGACAGGAAGATCGGGTAAGTCAATCACCGAAAGGGACTCGCACGACGCATTGGATGTGAGTTGGCGATAAATCCCGATTACACTCATTGACCGGGCCCTAACCGGAAGCCGCCTCCGCTGTCGAACTCACCCAATTCCCATTTTGGAACTCCACCCCAGCTTTTTTCACTATTTCCTTGACTTTACTTTAAGATATATACTATAGTCAGTTTATATCACGTTTAGGTAAAGCCAAGATGCTCCCCTCCTCCCCCAAGAGTTCCCGTTCAAAGCTCAATCCCATCCCGCAACTCCTTTGTTCCCAAGATTTTGCCCGCAACCCCTTTGGTTTCATAGATCTGGCCGGTACCATCGCAACCCGACTCAATCGATTCATAGATTTACGCGAATTCGCGAGTTTTTTTCAGGAGTAGTAAATGTCCAAACCGTTACCCAAACATCCCAACGTCCGTAATTGCACCCACGTCAAAGTCACCGGACAGCGCTGCGGCTCCCCCGCCCTGCGCGGCGAGTTCTTTTGCTATTTCCACACCCGCATCATCAAAGGCGTGCAACAACGCGTCGATATGCAGCTGCACTCCATGGCCCTGCTCGAAGATTGCGAGTCCATTCAGCTTTCGATCATGCACGTAGTCGATGGTCTGCTCAAAGGCACCCTCGACCCAACCCGTGCCCGCCTCATCATCAGGCCCTGCGGATAGCCGCGAGGAATGCAAAGAACGTCCGCTTCGACACCAAGCGCGAGTCCGAAAAGCAAAGCATGGTCCGCGAAGTCCCCGACTACGCCCAACAATATTTAATCGAACACCCCGAATTCGGCCCTCCGATCAGCGATCCATGTGGCGCGGGCGCCCCCGCCCGCGAGGACGAACGAATGCGCGTAGTCCAGCTCGAAGCCCAAGCCGAACCACAAAACGCATCGCAAGAAAGTCGCGTCGCAGAACCAGCCGCAAAGCGGCGACAGAACGCAGCCCACGTCGCAAGCCGTGGGACAGAAGCAGAAAACAATCCAGCTTCGAAGGAGCGAAAGAAACCCCGCCACGAATCTGTGGATCACAACGACCCGAAAGAATACGAACGAATCCAGCAGGCGCAAGCCGCAATCCCCGGTGCCCTGGCGGGCAACTGGCGCGACCTGCGCACCGTCTTCGAATTCGCCGGCATCTGCCAACCGAACCTTGGCCAACCGAACCTTGGCCAACCGAACAAAGATAAAGACAGACCCGAGGTTTAGAATGTAGGCATGCCCACCCTACGCGACATCGTTTATTCCCACGTGCGCGAGGGCGAGCTTTACGAGAAACTGGACCGCAACCGGGTGCGTTGTTTTGCCTGCGGGCATTGCTGTCCGATCCCCGAGGGCCAGCCCGGCGTTTGCAAGGTTCGCTACAACCGCGGCGGCACTTTCTACGTTCCCTGGGGATACGTCGGCGGGGTGCAGTGCGATCCCGTCGAAAAGAAGCCGTTTTTTCACGCCTATCCCGGCGCGCTGGCGTACAGTTTTGGCATGTTGGGATGCGATCTGCACTGTGGCTATTGCCAGAATTGGGTAACGTCGCAGGCGTTGCGCGATCCCAATGCGATTTCCCCGCCGCTTGAAGCGTCGCCGGAAGTGCTGGTGCGTGACGCGCTTCGGCAAGGCGCGAAGGTTCTGGTCAGCACCTATAACGAGCCGCTGATCACGGCGAATGGGCAGTCGCGGTGTTCAAAGAGGCTAAGGCCGCGGGGCTTGATCACCGGATTTGTCTCGAACGGAAACGGCACGCCGCAGGTACTTGGAATATCTGCACCCCTGGATCGACCTGTACAAGGTCGATCTCAAAAGCTTCGACGACCGCCATTACCACGAACTCGGCGGCCGCATTGGGCCGATTCTTGAAACCATTCGAGCCTGCACAAGATGGGCGTTTGGCTGGAGATTGTTACTTTGCTCATCCCCGGCTTCAACGATTCGGAAGAAGAACTGCGCGGATTGACGGAGTTTCTGGCGAGCGTCTCACCCGAAATTCCCTGGCATGTGACTGCGTTCCACAAAGATTACAAAATGGAAGATCCCGATGACACGCGGCCTCGGGATCTGTTGCGTGCGGTCGGAAATTGGAAAGCAGGCGGGCCTGCGCTACATCTACGCGGGAAACTTGCCGGGCATGGTGGGCGATCAGGAAAACACGAAGTGCCACCAATGTGGCGATACATTGATCAAGCGCCGCAGCTATTTCGTCGAAGAGTATCGCGTGAGTGAAGATGGTTGTTGTCCATCCTGCAGGACGGCGATTCCGGGCCGTTGGTCGGCGAAATTCGAGGGACAGATCACGGACCGTCCTTTCTTGCCGCAGCGGGGCTCGCGTTTGGTTACAATCCTCAACTAGACTCAAACCAAACTTCATGCGGACACTGCGAATCGCGCTCGCGCTGGAATTGCTGTTGATCGCATCGGCATGCTCGCCTCGCGACTTTCTCACGCGGCGGCTGGCATCAGATTTGATTGCCGGTTCCGAGACGTTTAAGAGCACGCAGCAGTTCTTTCTACGCACCGGTTTGATTTCGAACAGAGATTACGTGTCGCCGGAGTATCTGGTTTTGCAGCGGCGCGGCTGGATCACCGGCTCGCCGAGTCCTTGCACGGCCGACATTGCGCCTCCGCCGTGTTGGGAGGTCGCGCTGACTCCGATTGGGGTTGAGACCTTTCATGATCTGATCCCGGGCGGCCAGGCGGAATCGCGCTACTTCAGCGTGCCCGTGGCGCGGAGACAGTTGACGGGAATATCGGGGATCAGCAAAGAGGGCAGCGCCGCCGATGTGGACTTTCTATGGAAGTGGGTTCCGCTGAATGAAGTCGGAGCCGCGCTTTATGCGGGCGGCGTGCAATACAAATCGACGGTGGGATTCCGGCGATACGACGACGGCTGGCGAATCATCGAAGGCAGCGCGCCTAAGAGCAATCAGGGACTTGATGATGCCTTCAAGAACGCTGAACCTGCGCCGTGAGCATGTGACCCCCGGTTCAGGCGGCGATTCTGGTTTACAAGGGCTGATTGGTCGCGATATACCTCTGTTTCGACCCATGACAAACGGAAGGCTTCTGCGCGTTTCTACGCTTGTTGTATTTGCTCTCATCTTTGTTTGCGACTCGGTTTGCGCCCTGGGTTACGCCGCGGAGAAGCCTAAGCTTACGCTCGATGACTTCTTTAATTACGTCGAGATTCTGGCGGTAGCGGTCTCCCCGGATGGAAATTCAGTTGTGATTAACACGGAGCGGGCGGATTGGGATCAGAGCATCTTTCGGCGAGACCTGTGGCTTTATCGCGACGATGGCCACGGCGGGTCGCTGACTCAACTTACCCAAGCGGGCGATAACACCAAGCCGCAGTGGTCTCCCGATGGAAGATGGATTGCGTTTTTGTCGGAGCGCAAGAGCGCAAAAGAAAACGATGCCAAGGAGGAAGTGGTTGCGCAGCTTTATCTGATTCCGGTTGGCGGTGGGGAAGCGTTTCCGGTGACACAAGGCGACGAGGAGGTCCATTCGTTTTCGTGGTCGCCGGATTCTCGCTCGCTGTACTTTGCTACGCGCACGCCGTGGACGAAGGCTCAGAAGGATGCTTACAAGAAAGAGTGGAAGGATGTTTTACAGTATCGCGCGGCCGAGCGGGGCGACATGATTTTTAGGATTGATGTTGCGGATGCGACCGCGCGGCGCGCGGCTGAGGGAACGAAACCGGAGCAAGATTCGGAGGAGGAATCGGATGCGACTCCCGGCGCTCATGCGTTGGCGCAAACACCCTGGCGTGTACATGAATTGGATGTTTCTCCGGATGGACGCGAGTTGGCATTTGCGTCGGAATCGATTTCTGAGCGCGAAGAAAAGATCGGCGAGTTCGAGATTTATACGGTCGAGTTGCCGAACGCAACTGTCGATCATCCGCCGCGACAGATCACGCACAACGAGGCGCAGGAACAAGATCTGCGCTGGGCCAAGGACAGCAGGCATATTTTCTTCGAAGTGCAGTACGGTTCGGTCGAAGGAAAGTACAAAGACAGGCAGACGCGGCTTTACTGGGTGGACGCGGAGACGGGCGAAATTCAGCGCTGGGCGGCTGATTTCGAAGGTGCGGTCGGACGATATACGATCACTCCGGAGGGCGGTGTCGTTGCAGCCGGTCAGCTTGGCACCGAGACTCAGACGTATTTCCAGTCCGAGGTTTCTGAGCCTTTTTCCAAACTGCCCGGTGTGCCGGGCACTTACGCGTTGGTTGCTTGTGCTCAACATTCGCAGCGTATGGCTTTTGTACGCTCGGCGATAGAGGAGCCGGCCGAGGTTTACTTAGCAGAGAGTCGCGACGGGTTGAAGTCGGCTCGTCCCATTACTTCGTTCAATCAATTGTTTACTCAACGCGATCTGCCCAAGGCCAAGCCTTACCACTGGATTTCGGATGACGGGACAACCATCGAAGGCATGTTGATGTATCCGCCGGGAAGATTCGAAGCGAAGCACCTGCCCATGTTGGTATTTCCGCACGGAGGGCCTGACGATGCCGACGGCAATCACTTCGAAGCCGACTGGTATGTCTGGGATCGATTGGCGGCAACGCAGGGCTGGCTGGTGTTTGAGCCGAATTATCGTGGCTCGACTGGCTATGGAGACAAGTTTCTGGCGGGCATCGTGCCGGAAATCGTTTCCCGTCCGGGCAAGGACGTTCTTGCCGGCGTGGACGCGCTGGTGAAGGAGGGCATTGCTGATCCCGACCACCTGGCTGTCGGCGGCTACAGCTATGGCGGCTATATGGCCAACTGGCTGATCACGCAGACGACTCGTTTCAAGGCCGCGATGACGGGCGGGGGCGCCGTGGAAAACGTTGCTAATTGGGGCAACGACGATACCAGCTTTGACGACATTTATTTTCTGGGAGGGTTTCCTGGGACGTGCCGCAGCGTTATCAGGATGAAGCCGCAATTTTCCAGATGAATAAAGTTCGCACACCCACGCATATCGTTGCCGGGGCGGAGGATATTCGAGTGGCAGTGGCGGAAGCGTATGTGCTCGATCATGCGTTGCACGCGCTCGGCGTTCCGAGCACGCTGCTGATTTTTCCGGAGGAAGGGCATGAGCTTGATAAGAATCCGTGGCACGGAAAAATCAAAGTGCGGGAAGAGTTGAAGTGGCTGGAAAAGTATGGCGGGGTTGGGAGCCGCTAGGATCTATCAGCTTCATTCAAGGAAAAGATCCCCGCAGTTTTAGCGGCCAGAAGCCAGCGAGATGTTGCTCCCTAGTCCTCGCCCGACGCTTGCGTAGCGTCGCTACCTCCTCCGGCGCGCTCATAACGATCTCAAGAAGTTGAGAAGATATTGCTGCTCTGTCGTTGAAAGACTGCGAAACCTCCGCACTACTTGATTCGCTTCAGATCCGGGAGAGGCATGCTGGTTAATCACATCTAACAGATCCGAGGTTCTACCGTCGTGCAGGAAGAACAGTCTCTGACCGATGCCCCACAGCGGAGCGGTTCTAAATTCGTCCCCAGTGGCCATTCCTTGGTTGATCCCGTCCGCCAGGTTGGTGCCCATGTGGTGCAAGGCAAAATCGGAGAACGGATGATACTCGACGAAGCTCATTCCGGTGTTGAATGATTGGGAAGTAGTCAGAGCTTCAGAGTGACACAACGCGCATCCGACTCTGTCAAATTCCTGGCGCCCGGCCTCAATGGCAGACGCAGAGGGCGCCGGAGTCGGGGGAGCGGACAACCGAATCGCATCGACAAAGGCGTCGACATCGGAACCACCGGCCTGGGCATGCGAATCTTCCGGGGTGGGATTGAACACGCAGCCTTTGACCAGGTTTCTCTCGTTAGGCATTACGTCGTTGCTAATGCCCATCTCAACGTTATAGGCTTCGCCGGCAAAAATGGTGAGAGACTTGTTCTGTGCCTTCCAGCCGAATTTCATAATCGTTCCATCATTGCCGCTAAGATTGAACCTTCCTCCGATTTCCAGTTCGCGCCGACTGTCGGCCGTGCGATCCAGGTTTGACTTCAATACGAAATCGGGAGTGTTCTCGACCAACCCCAAGCCAAAGAGCGGCGTCGGAATGCGGAAGATCACGTTCCTGACATCCAACTGGGCTTTGAAGTCCGGTTGCTTTAGATTGCAACCCGGAGCGTCGGTCCTGCCCGCAATCGAAAACAGATTGTGTACTCCACCGTCAAGAGTTCCATCGGGATTAAGGATGAATCTGGCTTCTCGCACCGGACCATTCGGCGTAATAAATGATGGGATCCTGTTGGTGGCTCCCATTTCCATTGCGGCCGCAATTTGCGGATTTGGCTGTGGAACCTGAGGGCTCGACGGGCTCGGACTGGTCCCTAAGGTAGCGGGCTGAGAGTGACACGAGCCGCAACTGGTGCTATTGAATCCGGGGCCAAGCCCTCCGTTGCCTTGGGGAACATCAGGCACGGGTTCATCTTCGATGAACTGAGAAATTCCGTTGGCGAACGCTGCTTGCTCGGCCGCATTCAGGGTTGGATAGAATCCTCCAGCTCCGGCGGGGCCGGGCCTAGGCCCAGGATCCTTTGGTCCCTGACCGGCGAAACTCACGGTGATCAACGCAAACGCAAGCGCTATTGTTCTTCGCCATTGCATAGGACGGGCTCCTTTGATTGCTGTCCGCAGGCTGAAAGATTAGAGATTTCTTAACGAGACCTTAGTTGGGAGCTGGTGCTTCGTCAAGAAACGGAGGTCCAGAGTGGCTTCTTCGCAAGGACAGCAAAAGCGGCGACTGGCGGGCTATTCGAAGATGGCCAGTAGTACATGGGGTACCGGGGAATATCGCTTGAACGTATGCGATCAACTAACTACCGAGGCAACGACGGCGCCAGCTTTGACAACATCTATTTTCATGCTGTTGATTTTTTCGAGGAAGGCATGACCTCGATAAGAATCCGTGGCACGGGAAAATCAAGGTGCGGGAAGAGTTGAAGTGGCTGGAGAAGTATGGCGGGGTTGCGGCGGCTCGCTAAACGTGTCTGCCGTATGGAGAATGGCTTAGGAGGAAATCCAGAGAGTGCCGCTCCCGCTGCAGGCATGCCTAATGCTCTTGTAATTTGGCAAGTTCGCTCCGGATTTCTTGTAACCGATTCTGCCTGCGGAAATAGTCTGCCTTGGCTGCGCTGCTGGGGTTCGCCTGTCGCCAATACAGTTCGTTGGCGTAATGGATGAAGTCTATCTCAGCCTGCAAGGCGGCTACTCTCGCTTTCCTCGTCTCTTCAGCGTCCATCGTTGATCCATAACAGGTTCAGGCTCGTGGCCTCTTCTGTCGCTGCGTTGCCAGCAGTGGCTACCTAGCCTTTTTGGGGACGTGGTCAGAGCAAACATGAGAGGTAAACTCCTTGTCCCGCTGCAACTCGAAGCTGCGCAGCATCTCATCGAAAGAATTGCCGGTAGGCGCTCCAGAAGGTCTGAACCGCCAGTCGCATTCAGAGCAACCAAAGCCCCGAAAACGCTCTTTCTCAATCCACACCAACTTGCGGCTCATATGTGCCTCTTCCGCCGCTTGCCAACGAGTATCCGCGTACTCCTAAGAAATGAAAGGTTCCGGTGCGCCATTTAGCTTCTCCTTTCGTAGTGGCGTACGGCTTGATTGCAGAAAAAATTTTCGACCAGCTCGCGCGCGGTCGAAGATGATAAGAGGATGGGCGGAGTCTAGCTGCGCCAATTTTGATTTGTCTGTCGGTCATCCTACATAGATTAAGACGTTCTTGTTTGTACGCACGCGCGGTTCCGGGCTTGTTGAAGTGTGGATTGCTAAGTTTTCTTTGCCAGCCTCGGTGCGTCCAACGGCCCGCTGCGCCTGCCCGAGCGCGTTCGGTGCCACCTGCTCTCTGCTGAAATGTGCCTTATTGCTCAGACCCAGATTTGATTCCAAGATAACTTTGCTATGTCGTGAAAAAGGAATTCAGTTATGGCCCACACCCAGGGAGATGAAGGCTGGCAATCCATTGCAGAACATGCCAGTAAAGAAATGGACTCAGCGAAGCTGATGATCCTGATTGAAAAGCTCTGCTACGCGCTGGATGGCGAGCGCACGCGGAAGTATCAGTTGACAGCTACATCGAAGGGGAATGAGTCAAGATCTTTTCCCGGAGATTAAGCACAACACGCTATCAGGTGAAGGATGGTTTATGGAAGGTAAAGATCTCCCACTCGTACATTCCGGCGAGCGGACGAATACTGAAGGAAAACCAGTCAGCAGTCTCATACTTTTATCGACCCCGGATAGCGACTATCGCTCACTGCGTCCTCATCTCGAATACGTCAGCTTGCCCAACCATCTAGTCCTTCACGAGGCGGGTGAAAAACTAAAATTTGCATATTTCCCGAATCGCGGTTTGATTTCTCTTGTAGTGGTAATGAAAGATGGAAGAACCGCCGAAGCCGGCATAGTCGGGAATGAGGGCTTCACGGGAACACTGGCAGCTGTTGGCTTGAGCAGGAGTCCGCTTCAAGCGATCGTGCAAATCACCGGGGACGGATTTCGGATCGAGGTCGGAGCGCTGCAGAACACGTTGGAGTCCTCTCCACACCTGAAATCGATGTTGAGCCGCTATGCTGTAGTCAGGAGTATGCAGATTGCGCAGACAGCAGCATGCAATCGGCTGCACGATATCGGGCAGCGCCTTGCAAGGTGGCTGTTGATGACGCAGGACAGAGTAGATTCAGGGTCGCTGCCCATCACTCATGATTTTCTGGCAACTATGTTAGGTACGGATCGACCGACCGTGAGCGTCGCGGCTGGTGCTCTGCAGAAGAAAAAGCTTATCCAGTACGTCCGCGGTTCAGTGGAGATTGTAAACCGCAAGAAACTTGAAAACTCAGCCTGCGAATGCTACGGGGTTATCCGGCAATATGACGGCGACCTGGGCTTGAAAATTCCGAGGTGAAGATGCGCTTTCGCTCCTCGGAATGAGAAGGCGACGTGGCTGTGGAGTGACAACGGGATCAGAATTCACTGCTTGACCCTCGGATCGAGAGAACGGATAATCACCCGGTTGCAGAGGTTCTATGAAAGACCGGGCCCACGGGACAGTTGACCTTTCCGATGTTCACCGACAAGTCAATGGCTATGCGATCGCAGCGATTCCAGACAAATCTATTATCGCGGGCCAAACGTGCCGGCGCTAGGATTTGCCGAGGAGTTCCTGACGCCGAAGAACTCCGTAGCCTATCGCGAGAGTATTGCGAAGGCGGTCGAAGCTCTGCTGGATGCTTTTCCAACTCGACCGTACAGTGGAAAGAGCCCGGCGGAACTGGCTGCGCTTCTTAAGGGGGACGTTCTACCGCGACATGGATCGCCGGTCGATGAGGTTCTCAAAAAAGTCCGGACGATCGTTGCGCATTCGGTCGCTGTAACGCATCCCAAAGCCATTGCCCATCTGCATTGTCCGCCTCTAATTCCATCATTAGCGGCTGAGGTCATCCTTTCCGCATTGAATCAGTCGATGGATTCCTTTGATCAGGCTCCGGCCGCAACGGTACTGGAACTGGCGGTCATCCGTTGGTTGACTGAGGAAGCGGGGCTGCCGACCGGAGCGGATGGGATCTTCACCGCGGGCGGCACGCAGTCAAACTTCATGGCATTGCTGTTGGCGCGGGATGCGTGCATCAATTCGCATTGGAACTGGCAGGTACAGCGGGACGGCTTACCTGCGGATGCATCCCGGCTTCGCTTTCTTTGTTCGGAAGTCGCGCATTTTACCGTCGAGAAATCGGCGTACCAACTCGGCCTGGGAACGCGGGCGGTCATCCGCGTGCCAGTTGACCGATCGTTTCGCATGCTCCCAAAGGCCCTGAGTGAATCTCTCGCGGAGTTACGGGAAAGAGGATTGATTCCGGCAGCCGTGGTGGCAACCGCCGGTACAACGGATTTCGGTTCTATCGATCCCTTGCCCGAGATTTCCGCTCTGGCGCGACAAGCGGGGGCTTGGCTGCATGTGGATGCGGCTTACGGGTCGGCTCTGCTGCTTTCTGATCGGTATCGCGAGAAACTGCGCGGGCTGGAAAGCGCCGACTCGATCAGCATGGATTTTCACAAGGAGTTTTGGCAGTGCATCAGTTGTGCTGCGCTCCTGGTTCGCGATGCTGGCCAGTTGCGGCATCTCAGAATCCACGCTGACTATCTAAATCCGGAGGCTGATGAAGCAGCGGGCATTCCAAATCTGGTGGGCAAATCGCTTTCGACGACCCGGCGCTTCGATGCGTTGAAGCTTTGGTTTTCTTTTCAGGTTTTGGGGCGGGAAAAGTTCGGGAAGATGGTGGACCGGACGATTGAGCTTGCAGCGCATGCTGCCAGGTTTATCCGCTCCAACCCGCCGTTGGAGTTGCTAAACGAGCCGGAGTACGGGTGCGTGGTGTTCCGCTATCGTCCCTCCGGCCCGCGGATCGACGGAGACCGCTTGAATGGTGCTTTGCGACAACGTCTGCTGGAACGCGGGCTCGCTGTTATCGGGCACACGCGCGTGGACGGACGGCAATATCTCAAGCTCACGTGCATGAATCCAGCCACTTCTGAGCAAGAGATCGAGGCTCTGTTGCTGTCAATCGCTGAGGAAGGGAAGCGGCTGGACGCCGCATAGTCTGTCCATCGTTTGCTGTTCTGGCTTAGAATCTCCGCATCTATGTGCTAACCAATGTCGTTTGGTACTCGTCTCAGATGTGATAGGCCTTTGCGCTCCCAAGTTAGGTTCGGGTGCTAAACAGTTGACACTTAGCTAACTGACGAAATATAGTGGGTACGCCTTTTGCAGCCTGACGGTGCAGGCCATGCTCGAGTCAGGAAGACGGCTACCTTGCTATACGCGCCAAATTGCCAAGAATGAGGACAAAATGAAGACAACTCTTGTGATCGCTGCATCGCTTTTACTCGCCGCATCGGCCGCTGCACAAACAGCTTCCGCACCGACGAAGAATCCCGTCAGCACCGCGTTGAGAGACGTTTCACCTGGGCGGCAGAAAAATACCATAGCGGCCCTCGAAGCCATGCCCGCCGACAAATTCAACTACAAACCCACCGCCGACCAGATGACGTTCGGCCAACTCGCGGCCCACGTGGCCGAAGCGAATTACCTGCTCTGCGGCAAGACCACCGGCGTCGCGCCTCCCAAGGTCGATGAGGCCAAAGAGACGGACTCGAAAGACAAGCTGGTGGCCGCGGCCAAGGCCTCCTTCGATTTTTGTTCCGACGCGCTGGCGAAAATGGACGATTCGAAGCTGGCGGAGAGCACGGAAGGATTCGGTGGCAAACAGGCTACGCGCGCCTGGTTCAGCCTGATCTTGTCCGGCGCCTGGGCCGACCACTACGCCGAAGCTGCAATGTATTTGCGTCTGAACGGTGTGTTGCCGCCGACTGCCAAGAAGTAAGAATCGCAGATGCGAAGGACGGGCGTCTCTTCGCCCGTCCACGTTATAATGATTAGGGAGTTTCCTAATCGTATAATGATATCGACCATCGCAATCAGGGCCCTCGCGAACGAGCGCAGACTACAGATTCTCGAATGGCTTAAGAACCCGACAAAACATTTCCCTCCGCAAGTCGACGGCGATCTGGTGAAGGATGGGGTTTGCGGGTGCCTGATCGCGCGCAAGCTTCGCGTAAGTCAACCGACGACGAGCGAACACATGAAGATTCTGTGCCAGGCCGGGCTGACTCGCTCCAAGCGAATCAAGAAGTGGACCTTCTACAAGCGGGATGAGGCCAAGATCAAACAAATCAAGAAGGTTATTCTGGCGAAAGTATAGGAAAATCGCTGGCTTTGCAAACCCGTGTGACGCCCGGTGGTGACAGACATCGGTAGGACTGGGCTGTTGCTTAACAAGCGTCCGGTACTCACCGAGGTTTGACAGGGCGCGAGCAGAAGCCTAGCATCATAGAAGAGGCAGATCACCCTTGCTCTTTCAGGTCCTCTGAACTAAGTCAGCCCGTCCTGAAGTTTTCTCTCTTGTCGCAGTTCATTTGTTTGCCACCCAGAGAATGGAGATTCATGAAAACTATCAAATTTGTTGTGAAAGTAAACCGCGGTGGTACGCGCGTTCCCGAATATGTTCAGCGAACGGATCGGGCACCCATCCAGACGACAACCCAACGTAAACTGGCGCTGATTATGGGAAGATTCACCGCCGAAGACGCTGTCAAATCCATACAAAATTCGCGGTGCAACCCCGAATTAGTGCCCGTGCAGGTGACTGCTTAGTGTTTCGAGCTGAGAATCGTTATTGTAAACATCGGCCGACGGCTCGCAGGACGCTAAATCGCACCCGATGCTGACTGATGAGAGTCGAGCAGCACTTTCGCAAACACGGCGCGATCGACGTTGCCGCCGCTGGCGACCAGCCCGACGCGTTTGCCGCGCAAGAATCGTTTCTCCTTCAATGCTGCTGCGAGTCCAGCCGCTCCCGCGCCTTCGACGACGTTGTGCGTATCCGTGAAATAGATCACCATCGCGTGGCCTATTTCCGATTCGCCGACACGCACCACGTGATCGACATTCTTCAGAACCACTTCCAAGGAAGCTTCGTCAGGCACACGGCAAGCCATTCCGTCGCCCAGCATCGTGGTTACGGGCGCTGAAATATTTCGTCCCGCTTCAAACGACAGTGCGTAGGCCGGGGCTCCGTCTGGAACCACCCCAATAATCTTCGTCCTCAGATTCAGTCCGTTGCGAACAGCACAGCAAGACGAGATGCCCGAACCTTGCCCAATCGGCACATAGACCACGTCGAGATCCGGGACGGCCGAGAAAAACTCCAGCCAATAGGTCGCAACTCCCTTCACGATGTTGCGATGATACGGGGGCACGAAGTGCCAGCCGTGCTCGCCCGCGAGCTTTTGCGCATGTTCCTTGGACTCCTGAAAATCGTTGCCGAATTCGATGAGGTTCGCTCCCTGGGCCCGCATGGCCACATTCTTCTCCGGGCTGTTTCCGTGGGGCACAACGATGTGAGCGGGCACTCCGAACCGGCGTGCGGCCAGCGCGACCGATTGGCCGTGATTGCCACGAGTCGCGGTGACCAGACCCGTGACGCCTTTCGATTCTCGAAACAGTTCCTCAGCGTAAACCACAGCGGTCCGTGCTTTGAAGGCGCCGATCGGAGTGTGGTTCTCATGCTTCACCCAGGCTTCAGTTCCCAGCCGCTCACACAATAGAGGCCACACAATTTGCGGGGTTGGAAGCATTACCGAATAGACAAACTGCTGAGCCTGGCGGATTTCCTCAATCGTTGGCAACGATACAGAGACGGTCATGAGCGATTCTTCGAACATCGGATGCGGCTCCTCCGCGTGAACTGGTAACACGTTTTGATCCCAACCGGTTCCCTATGGATTCAACAAAAGTGAGACGAGGCGACGGAGTGTCGCACATGGAGTCTCGATCCAGCGATGGCCGCAGAAACGCTGGAGGCAACGCTCAACGGTCGCGCCGGCGCGCGCCGGTTTCACCAGAGTTGGGCGCTGGATCTGTGCGGACGTTCTTTCAGGCGAAAGACGAAGCTCAGGGTTAACCGTAAATTGTTCTGGGGCTCGACTGCACCGGCAGCATCGTAAAACGAAGTGCGCAGGTAGTCTCCATTGAAGCGAACGGCCAATTGTCCGGAGACAAACTGCTCGATTCCTCCCCAAACGCATAGGAGGGCCGTACCAACCAGCCATGAAAGTCCTGGACTTCAGTTATCGGGACTGCGCCGTCGACCAGACCCATGCCGGCTAACGCGCGGACGAACACGCGGGTATTCCTGTGCTCAATCGGATAAAACAGTGGGCCCGTGTAAAGACTCAAGACATAGCCCTGGTGGCGGGTATCGAGGACATCGGGCGTATAAAGATAGTTCGAGTCTAGCGTCGCTCCCCAACGGGGGCTCAGACCGATGCTTCCGCGAAATCCAAACCGTTGAAATTCGCGCGTCCGGCGGAGGCAATTGGCATCGAGACGTCGGCTATAACCAGTGCTCAAATCGAAAGCTGGCCCGGCGACTGCGGGCGACGGCGCGTTACCATCTGATTTTGCGCCAGAGCGGGCGCCACCATCACGAACACTAGAAAATAGACCTTCCCGATGGTCCTCATCGCGTTTCTCATTGCTTCCTTTCTCATCGGCAGTACCAATTTAGGGAGAGGATTTAATTTTTAGTGGTCAACGCGCAGCCAAAGTCGTCCGACAACTGGTTTAGGGATTTAACGAACCCTGGGCCACAAGCTTTCTGTCGGTCTGGTTATAGCTTAGAGAAGGAAAAAATGGCGTGACCTCGAACGGCATCTTCTCCCTCGGGTACACCAGAGCGACCGGCTTCGCATTCATCATCGTCAGTTGATTGCTCCACGGGTCCAGCTTGACCCGGCTGCCAATCGGAAGAGCGGCAATCTGATCAAGGCGCTGCTTCTCCAAAGCTGGCGCGGAGGTGAAAAGTGCAGCCATGCGGGTGTCGTTCCTGCTCGTCATTCTGCTGCCCAGCCGCGGGCTAATCAGGCTGGAGAGCACCGGCGCACGATCATGCAATTGTTTGAGGAACAGTCCGGCATTACCGAGTTTGTCTTTGTAGGGAGAGTTCCCCAGCAACTCTAAAGCTTTGTTATCGGCGGCTTGCTCGTCGGTGGCATCCCGCTCGAAATGCAAACGTTGGAAAGCGGTCGCATCGGCAAAGAAGAAGCGGTCATTGAAAGCCAGCTGCGTATCGACGTGGTCGCCGAGCACAATATGGCCGAGTTCATGAGCCAGGATCGTCGCCAAAGACGCTTCATCCGGCAGTACATCGAGCAACCCGCGACTAACCACGATGGTGTGCCCGATCGTGAAAGATTCGAGAGGCAGCGTCAGCAGCACACGGCAGCGCACATCCGGCTCGATTTGCAGCTTGTTGGTGATGATGAGATTGTCGACCACGGTCTGCAGGATCTTGTCGACATCGCCCGTAGGCGCAAGCAGGCCGATCTTCTGCAAATGGTCGACTGCATTGTCTTCGGCCATCCGTTCCCACATGCGCTGGGCTTCGACCGGGCCAGCGTCTTTGGCAACCGGACGATCATCCACCGCGTTGTCAATTTTAATTTGCGTGAACTCTTCGTTGTGATTCAGTTGTTCCGGATCGTAGCCCCACAGACGCGTCTGCGCCTTGAGATATAAATCGTGGAATAGTGGGCTGTTGCGTTTTGTGCCCGACTCTTCAACGTAGATATAGGAAGGCAGCCACACATCGGCTTGCAGGTTAAAACGCCAACTGTCAAAGTGCAGGTAATGGGTGAAGTTTGAATGACCGGCGTAGGTCCCGTTGAAGCGGACAATATTGAAGTCGTGGTCTTCGACCCAGATTCTTCCGGTAAACAAACCTTCGCGCCCTTTTTTCACTGGTTGGACATCGATCACGATGCAGCGCGCTTCGCCAAGAAACTCGCGTCGGACAAAGGTAAAGTGATAGTTCTTTTTCTGGAAGTCGGAATCGAGAACTACCATCTGCGCGAAGCCTTGCGGCAAGTACTTGTACGCCAGAGCGTCGGAGATGGGATTCATAACGTGATGCATGAATCCCTCGCGCTGCCGCTGGAACTGCGCATCGCGGATACCCCCATTCAAGTCAAGCCGTCCCAGGAAATACTGATCGCTTGCGGGCGCGACGTTGTGATCGCTGTCCTCATGAAGATTCTGGATATAAGTTTCGGCGAGAGGGTGCAGCTTTTTCATGGTTACGACGAACCCGCGTTCGCGGTCAACCACGCGGTCGACGGTCTGGTCGAAGGAGAGAGTCGACGAAGGTTTCGGGTTATCGGCTGCGACGGCTGCCGTCGCGGATACAAGCACCAAGAAAACGATGGTTCTGAAACTGCGCATAGCACTCCTCACGAAATAAGTTCGAAAATGATGTGGATTTGAGCCACCGAATCGATGGGCTGGCCTTCATGCAAAGCCGGCTTGAACTTGATTTGCTCGGCAGCCTTTACCGCCTGTTCGTCCAGTCCGTACCCTAACCCTTGCAACACTCGTACCACGTGGATTTGCCCGTCGGATTTGAACAATACTTCCAGGCGAACTTCTCCGTTAATCTTTTGCTTGCGTCCCTCATCCGTGTAATCGGGTTTGGGCTTGAAGGTGATTTCGACCGGAGCGTTGGCTCCGTTGGTCGCTTGGTGCGACGCTGTTTTTGGTGTACATACCAGCGCTGTTGGAAGCGACAATCGCGCCGTTGCCAAATCCCGAACTGCATTACCACACTCGGGCTTGTGCCGCCGACTCCCGTTGCCGTGACCCGATCCGGCGGGTAAATCAAACGATCCTGCCGCGCGGATGTTGGCGGCCGCGTGATGCCCTGACGACGCAGGAATACCGTTCGGATCGCCAAAGCCGCCGGGCCTCACTGCCGCATCGGGTTTCTTGCTTGTCGCAGCAACCGGATTGTTGGTTGAAAAAGTACCGACAGCCAGGATCTTTGACATCGGTGCAGTGGGAATCTCGGGCATCTTGCTCGCGAGTTTCAGCTCCGGCGCAGGGCGATCAGGCTCCTGCAGCTTGTGTTCCGGTATGGCGCGTATTTGCGGGGTGACGACAAGCGTTGCGACCGCGGCTTGCTTTCCAGTAACGGCTTGGTTTCGAGCGCTGCCTTGACCGTGCCGATACGCGTGGGAGAACCGGCTGCTGCTGCGGTGGAGAACCAACGGTTCGTAAGGCGACGAGATTGTTTACCCGATAGTCTTGCAAGTCGGGATCAGGTTTTGGTGGTATCGGGCGCTCACAACAAGAAGACCTACCAGCGAGACAACTTGCACGCCCCAGCCAGTCAGAAGTGATTTCCAGCGTGACTGCGGCGATGGCAATAAAGTAAACAGTAGCCCCTCCACGTAAGGTTGCCCCACTCGGCAGGGATATGGGCAATCGCGATGCCACTGCCGATTACGGGATGTGTCAGCAGTGAAGATTCTGTTCCCTGCATCCCTGGAGCGTCAGAATTCGCACCAGCAAAAGCATTTAGCTCGCGCCCGAGCCGTTCAAGGGAGCGGCCCTTCGGAAGCTTCTCTGGCACGATCGTAACCTCCATAGGGCGTTACGAGTTACGCACGAGTAACTCGTTAAATGAGAGCGCCACGGAAAGAGTATTCACAGGGGGAAAAGATTTTCCCATCGGATTATGGTCGGTTAAATCCTGGGCTAGCGATCAAGGTGGGAACTTCACACAGCTTCGGGCAAGGAGATCGTCCACCGGAACGTGAAGAAACGCCTATAGTTTTCCGCATCAAAACTCGAACCGCATTCCGAACTGGAAGTACCGGGGCAGATAGCCCGCTGCATCGGAGGTGATCGATCCGAAGCCGGTCTCCTCGAAGGCTGTGTTCGGGGCTGCGAAGCGCGGATGGTTCAAGAGGTTGAAGATCTCGGCTCGCACCTCCAGCTTCATGCCTTCTTTGAGCGCAAACGACTTGTTGAGATTGGTATCGAAATTGTGGATGCCGTTGACCCGCAAACCGGAAAAATAGCGGGGAGCGTTGCCCGGGTTCTGATCGCCGGGATCCGCAAAGCAGTTGCTATTGAAGAATGAGAGCGGCATCGCGCTTTCCCAGCTCAAAGCAACTTCCTTCATGCTCAGGCCACTCTTCAGTTGGGGGCAGACGACATTGGGGCGCTGGCTGCCATTTGCCAATCGCGCAAAGGAATCAGAGATCGCCATGGGCTGGCCCGATTGTTGTGTCATCAAGGTGGAAATCGACCAGCCCCCAATAACGGCGTCCAACGCGCGATTCATATTTCCGCCAATCCATTCGTTACGGCCGACGGGCAGGTCCACGACGACGGCGGCCGTGAGCCGTTGCGGCGTGTCGTTGGCGCTGATGCTGTGCTCAAGATTCAGACGGTCCAGTTGCTGCGGCAGGCCGGCGGCAAGGGACCCGACCCAGTTGTTTCTGCCTGCCGAGGAATCGTCGGTCGACTTCGAAACCGTATAGTTGCCTTCGAAGCTGATGTGGCGCGTGGTGCGTTTCTGGAAGCGAATCTGCATCGCGTTGTACCAGGAATTGGCTTCCTCCAGCATCAGTCCTTCAAAGTCTCCAGTGAATTGAGGATAGGGATTGAGCAGATATCCCAATGGGATCTGCGGAGCAGTGTAAAGCGAATCGGGCTGGTTGAAACATGGAGTGGACGGAGTAGGAGTGCAAGGCGTATTGAACATTGAGTAGAACGGATTATTCACCAGCGTCTGCAGGAAGTTGCTGACGCAACTGTCGGCCGAGCAAGTCGGATCAGTGGGGGTTACGGCGGCGGAAATCTTTGCCAACAGAGATGACGGAATGAAATCCCGATTGTTTGTCCCAGACCAGGGCAGGTGAGTGGCGCGGTTGGCAACGTAGTCTACGCCGACGACGATCTGGCTGGGCAACTCGCGCTGGATTCCCAGATTCCACTGGTAAATGTCAGCGTCCCGCGCGGCGGTCGTGCCCAGGTCGTTATTGTTGGAGTACCCCCATTCAGCCAGTGCTCCATATTTCGTGCCCTGCGGACCGGTAAAGCCGGTGGGAAACGGATTTTCCAGGGTCGCGTATTGGCTGGCAAAATTGTTTTGAGTAAAGAACATCGTGGCAGTTTCGCTGAACGCAGTTCCCGGATACTGGAAATTTGTGGCCGGGCTCATCCCAAAATAAATTCCCGCCCCGCCGCGCACCACCGTTCTCGAATCGATCGCGTAGGCAAAGCCCACCCTTGGGCCAATGTCGTTGCGATAGGTTGGAACGGTCCTCATGCTGGAGGTGGGGAACTGAGTGGTGCCATACAGCGCTTCCGAGGACGGCAAGTTCAACCCGATCCCCTGCATTGCCGCCTGCGCGCTGCTCGCGCCCCCACTGGCCAGGTTTATGCTGACGCCGGTAGGCGCGGTGAAATTGCTGAATTGGATCCGGTTGTAGCGCTCCGTGTAGGGCGTGCTCCACTCGTAGCGCAGGCCGAGGTTCAGTGTGAGTTTCGAGGTCACTTTCCAGTCATCCTGGACGTAGAACCCCGTCTCTTTCGATTTGTTAGCCACCGCGGGAAAGACGTTGAGCGCAGTCGGCTCTGAAGAAAAGGGATTGATGTTGTCGGCATAACCGAAAAGAAGGCTGGCAAATGGGTTGCCCGTGAGATTGCCGTTAGCATCAGTCTCGCTATTCGGAGTCGGCGACGTCGTGTAATCGGTAAAGTTGAAAGAGCCAGTGGGATCCGGCGGCTGGAAGAAGTTGTTGTAGAAAAGTCTCTGCTCGCCGCCGAACTTGATCAGGTGCGAGCCCTTGGAAACCACTAACTGGGAGGAATAACTATAAAGAGTGTGCGCGAAGGTAGTGTTCAGACAGCACTGATCGAACAGATCGGCCGTAGTCGATGCATTCGACGCGAGGGCAGCTCCCGACATGTAGAACGCCGGCATTCGGTCCGACCCGTTGGCCTGCTCGAACACTGCCGGCAACAGTGGCAGTCCGTTTGCTGCCTGCGTAGCATTGAAGCTGGAAATCGTAGGAATATTCGGCGTCTCAACTTCGTGGACCCGGTCCACGGCGAAACGGTTGGTCCAGACAATTCGCGGATTCAGCGGCCAGGCGTATTCGAGCGAACCGTTTTGCGCCGTCGTGGGAGTGCTTCCGATTCCGTCTCCGCTTCCGTTATTATCAAAGCTGTCTCCCAGAAAATACGGAGTGGAATAAGTGGATGCTTCTCGGCTGTAGCGGCCGCTAATGCGCTGCTTGTCGTTGATCTGATGGTCCAACTTGATGTCGAACTGGTAATCGGGTGCCGACGAGACGCCGCTAAACAGGTAGTTATTAAATTCTCCTGCCAGATTGGGCTTGGGATAAAGATTGATGATGCCTTTTCCGATAGGGCTTATTTCGCTCGGTGGAATCACATTTGCCTGCCCGTTGTATTGGACGGCCGGTCTCGGAAACGTACATGGATTCCCGCAAGCTTGTGGAGTCGGGTCGTAAATCGTAGTTGCCGTCGCCGAGAAATCGCCGGTTCGTTCAGCCATGGTTGGCACAGTCGCGACACCGTTGAAGCCATTGTCGAAGCGAACTTTTTCAAAATCGACAAAGAAGAATGTCCGGTTCTTCCGGATCGGCCCACCGAGCGAAAAGCCTCCCTGGTCGCGCTTGCCATCTGGTTTGGGATTGGGCGCAGGGTTAAAGAAATCGCGAGCGTTCATCTGCGAACGCTGCAGGAAATACCAAGCCGTGCCGTGAAACGCATTGGTCCCACTCTTCAGAACCATGTTTACGACCGTACCGCCGTTGTTGCCGAACTCCGCCGAGAAGCTGTTGTTCTCAACCTTGAACTCCTGGACGCTCTCGATCAATGGCTCGTAATAGACGTTCGGGTTCCCGCCCTCGCCTTGTTCTGGAGCGCTGATTAGTGCGCCATCGATACGCACCTCAGCGGTCGCGTTGCGTTGTCCGTTGGAAACGAAGTTTGTCCCAGAGGGGTAGTTATCTTGCGTGCCCGAACCCGCTACCTCGGTCACACCTCCGGCTAGGAATGTCAGACCAAAGAAATCGCGGTTGATCAACGGGATTTGCTTCACATATTCGCTGGTGATGTCCGTGCCCAGCGTTGCATTCTGCGTGTCCAGCAGCGGCGCGGTCGTCGTGACCTCGACTTTCTCGCTAACACTAGCTGGGCTTAGAGTGAAATTGAGTGTAGCTTCCTGGTCGACCGCAAGCACTACTCCGGTCCGCTCTTCCGCGCGAAAACCTGGAATCTGAACCTTGACCGTGTACGTCGAAGGCCGCAAACCTGTGAAGTAGTATTCACCCTTTTCGTCGGTGTGGGCCGCCCTTGAGATATTCGTGCCTGCATCCGTGATGGTAACGGCCGCATTGTTAATGACCGCTCCCGTGGCATCGGAGACAACGCCTCGTAGTTGGGCGCGGTAACTGCCCTGCGCGGTTGCCAACGTCGCAAAGCTTCCACACAAGCACGCCACCAAAATGTAAGACAGCAGTGGTCTAGTCGGTGTCATAAAAATCCTCCGTTTGCCTTACTGGGAACTCACGGCTCGTACCAGAACACCGCGCCCTTTTCAATCGCGGGCAGCTTGTAAACGATGCCGCCGTCTCCCGCAGTTCCAGTCAGCGGCTGCACGTCTCCCAGAAATGGGAGAAAGAATCCGCGGCCCTTCTGTGCCCCAGACACCGTAATCTGAATCCCAGTCTGCGGTGTCTGAATGGGATTCAGTCCGCCTTTCAGCCCTGCGAAGTTCGCAAAAAATACATGCGTCTTTCCATTCACTTGTGCGATCGAGGTCGCAATCATATGCGATGCCACCATGCGAAGCGGCGTGTCCACATTCATACTCTGCAGAAATTCGTGCTCTTGATCGGGAGTAGACTCAGCCACGCTCTTCTCCAATGACGCGTAGTAATCTTTTCCAGGGCACTTGCTGAACCGGACCACGCCCGCCGCGGCGCCCAACTGAGTCGCATCTTCTCCCGTGATCGCCAGCATGTTGCCACCATCGACATATTTCCGCAGCCAGGCTTTTTCGTTGTCGCTCAGCACCCGCACGTCAGGGAGAATCAAAGTGTGTCCCCGAAAATCAGCCAGCGTCCGCGGAGTGACCACCTGAAACTCCAGATGTTTTTGCATAAGAAGAATGAGGATTCCCGCGGTAGGAGGAAATGAATTCGTCCGCGTAATAATTCCGCGTGTCCGGAGAAAAATAAACACCGATCGGAGCGATCGCCTTTCGCGGCAAGTAAAAAGTGTCTTCATGCGCCTTGATCCACAAAAAAATTCGCTTCCTGGTCGCAAGATCATTCGATCCCGCCATGGAATGTCCAGGCGCATCCCAGAAGTTCGATCCCGTCATGATTTCTGACGCTGCCAGATTCATCATGGCCTCGCGCTTGTCGACTTTCTTGTCGCCGTCCCACGAGTAATTCAGTATCCAAGTCGCCTTGCCCTGCGCGAAGGCTCGAAACGAGTACATCCCCACCTGATAGTTAAACCAATCCAGCGGAGTTCTTGAAGACGCCATATGGTCGCCTTCGCCGAATTCGTACTCATGGGCAATAGCGTCTACGACTCCGTACAAACTGTAAACATCGGCTCCTACCCGCACCGATTCCTTTTCAATGCCCGGATAAATCTCCGGAATCGTTTTGATCTCTGGATTCACGCTCTTTGCGTTGCGGTCAATTTCCTGCATGAAGTCGGTGAAGGTTTGAATTCTGAAGTCAACCCACTTTCGAAAATTGCTATCGGAAAAGTCTCCCAGCTTCAGGTCTTTCTTGGCATCCAGACCCGTCTCTTTTTTGAAAGCTGCCACCGTATAGTCGTCGAAGCTCGCCCAAGTGTCTTCCCAGCCCTCGAAATGCGTCATCCAGTAAGGGATGTCGACGTAAATTCCATCGATCCCAGTTCCGGCAATTTGCCGCACCCGCTCCATGTAGATCTTGCGCCAATCCTGCGCATAAGGGCTGACCCATACATCCTCATCGCCTTTAGCTATCCAGAAGGCGGTGCCGCCTCCAAAGATCGCAGGCTCTCCAGTGATCTTGCGCTGCAGCCAATCCGGATGTTCCTTAAACAGAGTGTGCGGAGTGTGAGCCGCGTTAGCCGTAATGCACTCGGTTCCAGCGATGTACACAAACGCCCGATTGCCCGCCGCATGCGCCTTCTCGGCCACATCGCGGATGGCCTTTAGCTTTTCCGTCAGGATTGACAAAACTCTCATACCGTCCCTCGATGTCGTTATCGACCTCAATCCCAAACACACCGTCTTCCTGCGCGCTTCGGACAATGTGCTCCGCATTGTCGCTTCGCAGCCCATAAGCTCCGATGCGCACGTAGTTTGTCCAATTCTGTTCCGCGGCATCGGGAGTAGCCTGCAGCGAGGCCTCGAGCAGCAAAAGGATAATGACCACCGACCTCGTCACGGTCCGGAAAATGCTCGGAGTAGCTGCAAGTTGTGAATGGTTACGTATCATTGCGTTCGATAACTTTTACTTTCGTTTGTGTCCAGCTGTCAAGTGCAAAAACACGGCTTACGCCGCTCCCAGAAAAACGCACAGACGCCTGTACTATCAACGACCGGCCATGTGGTCTGTTGTCGGGGAAGTAATCGACAAATCGGCAACCGTCCAGTCTGAGCTCACCGCGGGAGAAATCATGCGCGCTGCTTTGGTAGGAGGTTGCTCGCGATTACCAACCCATTTGGCGCATCCGCTCAAGGATGAGCGCGCTGTAGTTATTCATGCGCTCGGGCCGTCGCTTCAGGGGAGCCGGCAGAATCGCGGCGAGCCGTGCCGCCTGTTCCCGGCCGATATTCCGGGCCTCGGTTCCGTCGTAGTAACGACACGCCGACTCTGCACCATAAATACCAGGACCCCATTCGACCACGTTGAGGTAGATCTCCAGAATGCGCCGCTTGCCGAGGACGAATTCGGCCACCGGCACCAGCGTGAACTCCGCACCCTTGCGGAGGACGGAGCGGCCCGTTCCGAAAAATAGGTTCTTTACAAGTTGCTGCGTAATGGTGGAAGCTCCGCGAGTGCGACCGCCTTCCAAATCGTCTTCGGCAGCGATTTGGATCTGGTGCCAATCGAACCCATGGTGCTGGTAGAAGCGCGCGTCCTCCGCGGCGATTACGGCGTGCTGGAGATCGGGCGAGATTTGGCTGAGCGGAATGAATTGGTAGCGTTCGTGATACGGAGTGTGGTGAATCCAGGCCTGCAAGCGGCGCTGGATGTGCACCGCTGTTGTCGGTGGGTCGATCCACCGGGCGGCCAGAAGGAGTCAGCGCGGCAAGCGACCAAACAAGCGCCACGCCGATGGCAAGCCATCGAACAAAGGATCGGAGAGAACCCTTGCGAAGCGGGGTCTTGGGCGCGGGTGTCTGGCTTTTCAGTCACATTTCAGAATAATAGACTGGGCTGCGCGTTTCTCGGTACCATGCGCTCTTCCAGTGGCAAGCTTCCCGTTTCGTGCGATTCGGGTGCGACCCCCGAGAGAGATTACAATCGGTCAGAAACGCGGCACTGCTAATTTCGATAGGCAGCAGGAGATAATTCCGATGCAGCGTAGAGACTTTCTAAAAAGTACCGTCGCTGTTGCCGTAGCTGCAGAACTTGGAATCGGTAAAGCGCAGGCCAAGGTTCCCGCCCACAACTGGGGAAACTACGACTTCGGCTCCGGTCCTCAGGTCACCGATCGCCTCAATCAGGGTCCGTTCCCGCAATACCCACCGGATGCCGTCATTCCCACCGACGACGTGGTGATGACCACGACTCCTTCGGAAGACGTCGTGCCGAACTATGGCAAGGGACTGGTCACCTACATCACGGCAGACAGCGGCACGGAGGAAATCAAGTCAGACAATATTCCGCAGGCGATCGAAGACCTGGTTCGATTTCCCCTGGGCCAGCAGCTTTATATCCGTCCGACCTGGAGGGAAGTGCAGCCGCGGCCGGGACGCCTGGAGCTGCCCGATTATCTGAAGCTGGTTTTTGAATTGGCGAAGAAGAACAACAAGCGCGTCGGATTGCGAGTTCAGATGTGCGCTCCGGACTATACGCACGAAGCGGCGCTGCCGGATTTTGTCCTCGAAAAAGTTCCGAAAGTTGATCTGGTGAATGGTGCGATCAGGAAAGCAGTCGCTGCGGCGAAAAGATTCTTGGAGAATCCGCATTCGACGTATCAGCCGCGCTATGACCATCCTTTTTTTCAGCAGGCATTCAAAGAACTGGTTGGCCTGTTGGCGGCGGAGTTCGATGGCAATCCGCTCATCGAGTATATCGATACCTTCATGTACGGCTTTTGGGGCGAAGGGCACACCTGGCCATTTGCCAACAATCCTTTCCCTGATTACCAGACGGCGGAGCGCACCTGGATCAATATGCTCGAAGTGCAGCTCGAGAACTTTACGAAGACTCCGCTGCTGACCAATACTCAACCGGACTACAGCCGGGTTGGCAATTCAGAACTGCTGGACCGCACGGTCCGCAGCAACAATTGGATTCGCAGCGACACCATCTTTATTGAGAACGAGCAGATTGAAGCGCTCAGCAATCGCCCACCCTGGATCGCGGCGTTGCTCGAGCAGGGGCTTCCGGGTAAACCTCCCGATCCCAAGCGCCGCAGTTGAAGGGATATCTCCGGCCGAGAACATGATCGACTCACGTGATCGATATCGGGGCGAATTACTGGTCGCTGTGGAACTTTCACCAGATCAACGCAAAGAATCTGATGAGCTACTACCAGGCTTATCCGGCAGCGTTCGACCGGATCAATCGCCGAATTGGCTATCGGGTGAGGCCGTCTTTCATCTGGAGCTATAAGGACGATGGTTACCGTGGGGCTGATTGTCGGCTTCGCCAATGACGGAATCGCCGGCGTGCCGGGCGTATTGCGGGTGACCGTGGAGAGCCAGGACGGAAAGGTGCTCAAGAGCGGTTGTCTGGACGCCGGTTATCCGTTACCGGGCAAGATTCGGCAGGCGCAGTTCGTGCTTCCGAACGTCACCGATTGGAAAGGATTGAAACTTAGAGCTGAGATCGAGGTAAAGGGAATGCGCTATCCGGTGCGGTGGGCTTGTCACCAGAAGCTGAACGATGACGGCTCGCTCACGCTGCGTCCCAACCTCCGTCAGCAGGTCTAGGCTACAAGCAATTTGTCAGGAACGATCATGGATCAAGATAACTTTATTCCGGTTGGAAGCAATGACAGGTCGCGAAACGATCTCCTCGAGCGCGGGTTTAGTCGTCAGCCGCTCCGAGTCGATCTGGACATAGCGCGCACGCTGGAAACGTTCTCCCACGCGGCCTGGTCCATTTCAAGGGACAAGTATTACGACGGAGGCGACAGGTATCGTTCCTTAAATCGTCTCGGGGCCGAGATTGTTGAGGGTGGTGTAAAGGTTTGGTTGAGCGAAGAAAGCACGCCCTATGTGCAGCTGAAAAAATACAACACGACAATCGGCGGCCTGCCGCGAGAGTACGCTCCGCTGCCGGCGGAAATCGCTGGTTCGATTGGTGTCCGCAAGATGATTGCCTACCACCTTCATCACCTGCCGCTGTCGGTACCGGGCACGAGGTATTTGGTCAACCTCCATCTAATAAGGTTCACGGCTACGCCGGGCCGGCCGTGCGACACGAGCCCACCGGGCTTACATAAGGACGGAGAAAAGTACATCGCCACGCATCTATTGGGCCGCTGCGGCGCTGACGGTGGCGAAGTCGTCATCACCGACAATGACAAACACGAACTGGATCGTTTTACCATGCGCGAATCGGGTGAATGTTACGTCTTCGATGATGATCGCATCTGGCATATGTTGACGCCAGTGACGGTATTGGAAGGCAATCACTACGCCTACCGTGACACGCTGGCATTCGATATGCTCCCGGAGGGTTGGGAACCCGTGAAGTGATCCGGAAGAATATCGGCTCCGCAGAAAACCAAACTAGGGCAGCGGATGCACTATCGTGTTGAACAAGCGCGGATCCTGAAAGTCCGTTCGGTCGCCTGGCTTCTTGTTCGGAATAGGCTGCAAACGTGCAGAGAGCGGTTTGTTCCACTTCATCGCGAGCGAAGCAACGTCAGCGTAGATACGTTCCAATTGATCGAGGCTGATGTCGCCGGGGAGCGGGATCGTATCCAGTCCGGTACCGCAAACGGCCGAGTAAGCGAGCAGGGAATCGATGTTGTAGGTAGACTCAGCCCACCGCTGTGCCAAAAGCTTGTCCTCCATAACCGGCACCATCAATCCCGAGTAGCCGACTTGTTTCAATGTCACAGCCTTGACTGCCGTGGTGATGATGCGAGCCGCGGTGAGGGTTCCGCTGGAGCCGAATTTGGCGCCAGTAAAGGCTTCGATCGCGGCCCCGATCGAAACATCCCCAAGAGGCGCGGGAGTAGGGTCGACTCCCACGTAGGTCCAACCTGTCTCTGCTGCCACCTTGTTGCCGACCGTGTCTGCGACTGATGCATGTTTCGTCAGCGCAGCAGTCAGGTCAGCGAAGGCAGCGTCAGCGTTTCCTTTGTCCCTTACAAAAACGTCGTGAACAACATTGGCACCTTCGAAACCAATCGCGAATTGCTTGCCAGCGCCAGTGTGGTAGGAGCCGGGGAAGAATGGTGACAACGGTTTCAGCATCGCGGTGGCAGTGAAGTTGAATGTTCCCTGACTGCGGGGAGTGTTTTCGCTGACATATTTCACAAGTTCAGCGGTGCGACGAATTGTCTTCCAGTGAATGCCGGCGTCATCCGCAATAATGGCGCTGGCCTGGATGTTTGGCAGCGTTGATAGAGCCCTCTCCAGCAGGTGCATCGTCGCAGGATCGTCGCTCTCGTGCATCATTCCGGGTCCAACGTTCGGGATGAAGTTCTCTTTGGCGGAGAGCTGGTCAAGCTGTGTGAGAAACGCCAGCGCCTGATCTTCTGGCATGTCGGCGACGAGCTCTGCGAGAGGTTGCGTGGTCACGCGCATGGTTTCCACTTCGTAGCCAGAGGACTCAAAATCGGCCTTGGCCTTCCGCAAAACTGCGAGCGCCTCGGCAATTTGCTGTTGGTATTTTCCTCTGTCGACCCGGACGAATGCAGTAATCGTCCTGACCTTCGGATTCGAAGAGGGATCTGCGATGGAATCGGTCTGCGCGGCCAGCAACGCGGACATAACCAGAATGACGGCGAGCGCAATTTGCTTCACGCAGGTTCTCCGGATGAGAGATCGAGAGAAGTATAGCGGACCCAATCTGCAATCCGATGGTTCTATTTCCAAATGCAAAAAAGGGACGCAATCATCTGCGTCCCCTGTGACCCCTTTACCGAGAGTTTATTTACCGAGTTGCCGTGCGACCTCAGGCAGAACTGCCGTGCCTTCAATCCTTACGGCGTCGAGCAAACTTGGACTCAGACCCAACGCCTGCAGCATCGTTGGCGCAATTTGAGTGGTTGTGGTTGCATTGGATACTGTCTGTCCCTTAAAGCTCGGATTCGCGACCAGCATCACAACGTTGGTATCGTCATGTGCGAACCCACCGTGATCGCCGATCATCGATGTGCTGCCGGAATACGTCACGCCGATGTTTGGCGTCACGATAATGTCGGGTGAGCGTGGGTCGTCACCGGGGCTGTCTCCGCCTTTGTTGTAGTTGAGGGCTAGCGTCGGCCCGTAGAGAAGCTCACCCATGCCGATCTCGGTCGCATCGTTCTCGAGAATGTCCACAGCGACTTCTACGTTCACGCCTTTCTTCAGCCAAAGAACAGAGACATCGTCCTCGGTCGCGCCAATGCCATGCGTGTTGAGCGGTGACTCCGACCACGGAATGAGTTTCCCCAACAACGTCGCAGGCGTGTCCGTGCCATCTGCAACGTAACGAGTTGGATCGATTGGCGACTCGCCATGCTTGGCGGTGATGATCAGCAGCGTGTCGTCATAGATACCAGCTTTTTTTAATGCCTGGACGATCTCGCCGATGGCAATGTCGACGTACTCGATTTCATTGAGCAATTCCGCGCTGGGCTCGGCGGCGGCATTCTTGTAGCCACCAACGGCCACGCCTGCTTCGTTGACGGATTGCCCGACGTAAACCGACTGGAAGTTCATACCGAATACGGCCGGAACCATGCCTTCTTGCCGCCGTGGTCTTGCCGGCAATTTCGTTCAGCAGCCCATAGACCTTGATCGCGTCGTAGCACTGGATGTTTTCGAAACTGCTATTCCAGCCTGACGTATTTGTCTTGTCGCGGATGGGGTCGCACGGAATTCCATTCAGAGTATTTATGTGAGGTAGCGGAACCACGTTGGAGTCGACTTCGGGCGAATAGTAGTCATCCAGGCCTTTGCCGCCAGGCCCTCCTACAAACGAGTACGACGCGTGCTTGTCGATCCATGCTGTGTAACCGCCGGCGGCATGAACGACGCCAAAGACTGTATTGGTGCGGATAAAATCCCAGGGATAGACTGGCGCGCAACCCTTCTGTGGATCGCGCTCCATTCTCTTCGGGTCGAGGGAGGCGATGCCACCGTCCGTCAGACCCGCGCCGGGAGCGCCACCGTTGAGCCTGGTATCGTTGAATTCATTGCCCTGATCGTTGTCCGTGGTGGTTCCAGTTGGCGTTCCATACGGCGTGCATGGTCCCGCTCCTAAGCCTGTGCCCGTCTTTTCTTCCGGCGCGTCGAGCGACCTGTCATATGCGACGTCGTAGTAAAGCCCCGTGCTCTTCGGCGTGCCGCCGGAGGCTAGTGCCGCCATTCCGGGGAAAGAGTCTGAAGGTTTTGACGAGATGGCGTTTACATAGTTAATTGCGGTCGAACTGAGTGATGCCATGTTCGGGCAATAAGGCTCGCCGCCATTGACACCCGCAATCCCGTTTGCGCAGTTGTAGAAATCAACCGCGTGCATTCCGTCAATGCTCAACAGCAAAACATGCTTGATCTTCCCTGAACTCGGGCTGTTGGTTCCAGCTGCCGCGGCATGCGTCGACCATGCCAGAGCAATCGTAAGCGCAGCTAGGGCTGGCGCTAGCGTTTTCGTCTTCATATGAATCCTCCAGGAGAGTATGAGTATTGCCTACCCGCGGTGACCGAACTGTTACGCAAGGATTAATTCTCTGTGAAAATGTCGTTCAGATTTTGTGTAGACAGTAACAGTTTGCAAACACACCGGAGGCAGCCAAGACATGCGGTTTTGTCAGTGGAGTTGTGAATTGGAAATCCTCTGCCTCGTTGGGTTTGGCAAAACCCAAGTTCCAGCCTCGGTATGGAGCTCCGGAATCTCGCCACATAAAAATTGCGTGGACGGCGAGTGGAAACGACGGAAATGGGGTTTACAAGGGATGATAATGAGAGTGATCCGCAGCAGCTGCTACTTCATCTTAAGTTGAAGGTCTACCTAAACTCGAGGGAGTTCGGCGAGAAGGGGACTGAATGACCCGGGCCCCTGTCATGAGCCGACGAGGAAAAAACATGACTCGACATCGGATGAAGACTGTCTGGATCTTGTTCGTGGCAGGGTTGCTTGGCATCTTCAATGCTTGCGGGGGAGGATCTTCGCCAGCAAGTTCGGACTTTCAGATTTCCGCCGCAGCTCTTTCGCCGGCGACTGTGATGGCGGGCGGTTCGGCTACATCCGCGGTATCGATCACTGCTATGGGCGGCTCCGGCACGGTGACGCTGGCTTGCTCCGGGTTGCCGAACGGAGCCAGTTGCTCATTTTCCCCGGGATCTCTCGCAGGCTCCGGCAGTTCACAGCTTACTGTTAGCACTTCGGGGGCGACCACGCCGGGCAGTTATAAGTTCACGGTCCAGGGAATGTCGGGGTCGACCAACAGCAGCGCTCCTCTGACGCTCGGAGTACAATCCAAAATTCAGCACATCGTGGTGATTTTCCAAGAGAACCGCACCCCCGATAATCTGTTCCAGGATCCAGTTCTTATTCAAAGGGGCGCGGACATCCAAAACTACGGCGTGAACTCTGAAGGAGCGACAGTTCCGCTCACGCCCATCCCCCTTGGCATTGACTGGGACAACGACCATTCTCATCCGAGTTTTACGAAAATGTATGATGGGGGGAAAATGGATGGGGCCGGGAACATTCCGCTAACTTGCGAAAATTGGAATGACTGCCGTCCCAGTCCCAACCGTCCATTTAATTATGTGCAAGCCTCGGATGTGCAGCCCTATTACGCGCTCGCCGAAACCTACACCTTCGGCGATCGCATGTTCCAGACCAATGAAGGTCCGAGCTTTCCCGCGCACCAATTTATTATTTCGGGCACTTCGGCGCCGTCGCCGCCCGGCCAAACCAATAGCAACTTTTTCGTAGCTGAAAACGCGGCAGGCACGACTCCCGGCATCACCGGCTGTTTAGCCGCGGCGGGTCAATACATTCTGTTAATTGATCCCGCGAACCCAGATCCCAACACTAACGAAACGCAGCAGTCCTTCCCTTGCTACGACCATCCCACGATTACCGACCTGCTGGACACGCAAAAGATCACGTGGCGTTATTACACTCCACTCGCTGGCAATCTGTGGGCCGCTCCGAACGCGGTGCAGCATATCTGTGGGCCGACCCCGCAACCGCCGAATGCGACCGCATGCACCGGAGCGATTTGGCAACAGAGTGTGGTCGTAAATAACAAGCAGGTCTTGACGGATATTCAGAATAACCAACTGGCTAGCATGACCTGGGTGATTCCCAGTGGTCCAGAATCCGACCATGCCGGTACTATAGACGCCAACGAGGGGCCAGGCTGGGTATCGTCGGTTGTCAATGCCATCGGAGCCAGTTCGTATTGGTCGAATACTGCGATCATTATCACGTGGGATGATTGGGGCGGATGGTATGACCATGTTGCGCCGTCGATCATTAACTCCTACGAGTACGGTTTCCGCGTACCCCTGATCGTCGTTTCTCCTTACGCAAAGCCGGCTTACATTTCGCACCAGGTCAACGATTTCGGCAGCATCTTGAAGTTCACTGAGCAGACCTTTGGTTTGCCCGAGGTGGCTCCTGAAGCCTCACCCGCTTACGCGGACGCGCTCAACACCACTGGTGACCTCTCCGACTGTTTCGATTTCACTCAAACGCCTTTAACTTTTCATGCGATTCAAGCAAAACAAGACGCGAGCTATTTCTTGAACAACACCAGGCCACCGGCGCCTCCAGATGATGATTAAATAAGGAGTTCGTCTCGATGGATAGCCAGCGCTCAAGCCGCCCGCGGAAGAGGGTAGTATTGGTAAGATTTTGCTAGTGGCTTGAAATTCTCTTTGCGGCAGCAGGGCACGAAAGGAAAATCGGAAATGAAGAAAGATCGGCGCGGAATCAACACCGCTTCGAAGCCGAGTGGCAATGGGTGTGTGGAATGCCTGGCGTCGGCGAAAGGTTGGTGGTTTCACCTTCGGCGGTGTGCGGAGTGCGGCCACATCGGATGCTGCGATAGTTCTCCGAGCCAGCATGCGTCGAAGCATGCCGCGACGACTGGACATCCGATCATTATGAGCTTCGAACCAGGTGAGGATTGGTTCTTCGACTACGAGAAGCAGCGGATGGTCAACGGTGTGGAGTTACTTCCGCCGCATTCCCATCCGGCGGACCAGCCAGCACCCGGACCGGCAGGAAGAGTCCCAGCCAACTGGGAATCTCTCCTGCACTAGCTGGCGGCTACTTTCTTCACCCGTAGCCAGCGAACTTTATTGAAGCGACTCCTCGTCCTCCAGGGCAGCAGCACGATCTTGCCGCCCGTTTTGTTTCTTCCATAATCCAAGAAATAAACAATCGTGTAAGTCTGCGCTTCCGCCGAGGGGACGACAAGCAACGCGCCACGCGCGCTTTGTGATCTGAACGCGAGTCTTACCAGTGACAACCGGCCGGGTTGGGGCCGCATCAGAGAATAGCTTTGACGCGGACGACCGGGATGCCAACCGGAACCCTTTGGAAACCAAAATTGTCGAGTATGCGGTTGTGCAGTGTATTTGTCCTTTTATTCGTGCCTTTTTTTATCGTCCCACTGGCTTGGGGACAGCTCGCGCTCCAAGGTCCGCAGCCCATCTACGATGGGCAAACTGTCGTGGCGCTCGATCTCATCGGAAATCCTCATCGCGACTTGGAACCATATCGACATCTGGTTGCGCAGAAAGCGGGCGAACCGTACTCCCAGGAAAAAGTGCAAGCCAGCATCGCCGCGCTCGAACATGCAGGACAATTTCCCAAGGTTCAGGTAACGGTGGTTCCTGATCCGTCAGGCCTACGTCTGAATTTCCTTCTGGAGCCTGCTTACTACCTCGGCATGATTAACTTTCCAGGCGCCACAAAGGTTTTTCCCTACATTCGACTTCTGCAGGTTGCCAATCTTCCCGACGAAGACCCCTATGACAGGGCGCGAGTTGCTCTCGCGGAAGAAGCGCTGCGAACGTTCTTGCAACACAACGGATACTTCCAGGCGACTGTTCAAACGGACTCGAGTATCGACGACGCACACCAGTTGGTCGATGTTTCTTTTTCCGTAAAACTTGAAAGGCAGGCGCGCGTGGCAGGCGTGACTTTCGAAGGAACGAATGCAACCGAGGACGCAAGCCTGCAGCATTCGCTTCGATCGCTGCGGGCGCGCCTTTCCGGCGGTCTTCTCAAGCCGGGAAAGCCTTATACACCGGAGCGCATCAAAGAGGCTAAGGCGATAATGCGAAGAACGCTCTCGCGTCAGCGTCACCTAGCCAGTCACGTTGAGGAAAACCCTCCGCAATATCACCGGGAAAACAATCTCGTCGATGTCTCGTTCAAAGTGGACGTGGGTCCAGTGGTGACGGTTCGGGTGACTGGGGCGCGTTTATCTCGGCTGCCTTTCGTGTCCGCACGGGAAAAGAAGAAACTGATTCCGATCTACTCGGAAGGAACCATTGATCGTGACCTGGTCGAGGAAGGTCAGCAGAATCTAGTCGATTATTTCCAGAAAAAAGGCTACTTCGACGTCCAGGTCAAAACTACTTTCCAGCAGCAGCCCGACCAAGTTCTGGTGGCCTACGAAGTTGCCGAGGGTAAGAAGTACAAAGTTGACCGCATCGCGTTTCAAGGCAACCACGAAATTACGGAGAAAAATCTGCTGTCAGTGGTGGTGGTGAAGAAATCTCATCTCTGGTCGCACGGCAGTTTAAGTCAAAAGCTCTTGAAACAGAGCGCGACCAATCTGGAGGCTCTGTATCACGACCGGGGGTTTGAGGATGTCAAGGTGACTGCGCAAACTATCGATCACCAGTCCCACATCGAAGCCCAATTCAACATTGAAGAAGGCGCGCAGACCCTCGTCCGCAACGTCGAAGTAACCGGAAACGGTCACATTCCCAATCAGCAACTCACGGTTCCCGTGGGCTTTGAACTTCGCTCTGGCGCCCCCTTTTCACCACGGCGGCTTTCCGCTGATCGGAATCGTATTTCTGCTACCTATCTGGATCGCGGATACCTTAACGTCGATGTGAAAGCCACGGTGAATCGCGATTCCACTGATCCTTACGCGGTCGATGTCACATATGCCGTCAACGAACAGCAAATGGTGCGCGTTGGAGATGTGATTTATCTGGGACAGGAACGCACCCGGCTTTCTCTCATTCGCAAAACTGCCCAGATTGCGAGCGAGGCGCCTATGAGCCGAGAAGAGTTACTCGAAGCGCAGAGTCGCCTCTACGATCTGAACATTTTCGATTGGTCGAGCGTGGGTCCGAGAAAGCCAATCACCGATCAGACCGAGGAATCCGCGTTGGTCAAGGTGCACGAGGCGAAGCGCAACACTATCACCTACGGATTTGGCTTCGAGGTCTCGCATCGCGGAGGAAACATTCCCACTGGAACCGTCGCCGTGCCGGGAGGTCCAACCGTTCAACTTGGCAACTATCAAATTGCGCCCAGCCAGTCGACCTTCGCCAGTCCCCGTGGCTCCGTGGAGTACGACCGTCACAACATGCGTGGTTTGGGGGAAACCGCGAGCGCGTCTATTTTGCTTTCTCGACTGGATCAGCGCGCTCTTGCCACCTACGCCCAACCCCATTTCATCGGCTCGAAATGGAGTTCGTTAACGAGTCTCTCCTGGGAGCGAACCACCGAAAACCCGCTTTTTGGGGCCAGCCTTGAAGACGCTTCTTTCCAACTCGCACGAGTGATCAACCGGAAAAGCAACACGCGTTTTCAAATCCGCTACGACTTTAATAAAACGGTGCTATCGAATCTGCTCGTGCCGGCACTCGTTCTGCCGCAGGATCGCAACATTCACTTGTCGACTGTCTCGGGCACTCTTCTGCGCGATACCCGAGACAAACCTCTCGACGCGCACCATGGCAGCTTCAGTCTGTTGACCCTGGGCATTACTCCCACCTCCCTGGGCTCCAGCGCAAGTTTCACCAGGCTTCTCAGCCAGTACGCATTTTATAAGCCGCTACATTCGGTGGTCTTCGCAAACAGCGTTCGGCTGGGGCTCGTAAAGTCGTTCGATGGAAGCTTCGTCCCGACCAGCCAATTGTTTTTTTCCGGTGGCGGCACCACGCTTCGTGGCTTTCCCATCGACGAGGCTGGACCGCAACGGCTTGTTCCTTTTTGCAATGTGTTGACTGGACAGACGGGGTGCGTGAACGTGACTGTCCCGGTGGGCGGACGCGCACTACTTATCTTGAACTCAGAGTTGCGCTTCCCTTTGGGCATTATGAAAGCGCTGGGAGGTGTGGTCTTCTATGACGGCGGCAACGTCTACAGCGCAATCAACTTTAGTAACTTCGTTAACAACTACAGCAACACGATCGGAATAGGTTTGCGTTACACGACGCCGATCGGACCGGTCCGTATCGATGTTGGACGCAACCTCAATCCAGTCCCTGGAATCAATCCGACGCAGTATTTCATAACTCTGGGTCAGGCCTTTTAGGAGTAGGGATGAAGTGGAAGAAGTTGTTCGGCTGGGCTCTCGCAGCACTCGCAATCATGGTTGCCGTTTCAGTGCTGGGTGGGTACTTGTATCTCAAGAGCGATGCGTTTCGACAACTCGCGATGCGCAAAATCGTCGCTGAAGCTAACCGAGCAACCGGCGGTCACACTCAGATTGGCGCCGTGGACTTTGAGCTTTCGACGCTTACCGCTCATCTTTACGATGTAGTCATTCGCGGCGATGAATCGCCGAACGCTCCTCCGTTGTTTCGAGTCGATAAGGTGACCGTGGGATTGAAAATCCGATCCGCGCTCCACCGAAAAATAAATCTCAGCGAGCTGCTGATTGAGCACCCTGTCGTTCATCTCGAGGTAAATGGCGAAGGCAGGAGCAACATTCCGCAGCCGTCCCCGAGTCAGTCCAGCACACCTACCAACATCTTCGAACTCGCGGTCGGGCACGTCTCTGTCACTCGCGGTGAGATCGATTACGCCGACCGGAAAACGCCAGTAGATGCAGACCTCTACGATCTGGGAACGAATATTATTTTCGATTCTTCATCCACTCGCTACCGTGGTTCGATTTCGTACGACCAAGGAAACCTTCGTTATGGCGAGTACGCACCCTTACCTCACAGTGTCAGCGCACAATTCAGCGCGACGCCGTCGGGTTTCTCGCTCGAATCCGCCGTCGTGAAAGTGGCGTCGTCGTCCGTCACTTTGCACGCGAACTTAACTGACTACAGCAATCCCGCAGTCGCAGGAGATTACGACATTCGATTTCATGCCCAGGACCTAGCCGCGATTTCGCTTGGGACGAAATCAGCCGGCGATATTTTGCTGACCGGCAAAATCTCCTACCGAAGCGAACGTAACCAATCTTTTCTACGAAGCATTGCCGTCGATGGAAATATCGGCAGCGAGGCTTTATCCGCGGTCTACTCGGGCCAACGCATTGAAATGCGTGGTCTGCGGGGACGGTATCAGCTTGCCAACGGTACGTTGCATGGCAACGACATTGAAGCGGAGTTGCTTGATGGCCGAGTTCATGCTGATTTCGACATCAAGAATCTCGATACCACGCCATCATCGCAAGTCAGCATTTCTTTGCACAGCATTTCGCTTCGCGCTGCCCAGCGGGTGGTAAACAAACCCGAACTGAACCGCATGGCCGTCTCAGGAATAATCGACGGCACAGCGGAAGCCGCTTGGACTGGCAGCATTAACAATTTGATTGCTCACTCGGATCTTACCCTGCGTGCGGCTATGAGCCCTCCTAAACCCTCCGTGACCAATGTTCCATTGGATGGCGTGATCCATGCTTCGTATGACGGCCCGAATCAGGTCCTTAGTGTTCATGACACAACTCTGCGAATTCCCTCTGCGACGTTGACCGCAGAGGGAGAAGTCAGCCAGCGCTCTCACTTGGAGATTCATGCCAACGCGACCGACCTCCACCGGTTGATTGAACTGGCTTTTTCATTCCGCGCTACGCCGAGCGCTCCGCCGCTGGTCTCTGGATCGGGAGCAATGGACGTCACGGTGCAAGGCTCATTGAAGAAGCCCCAGATTTCCGGCACGCTCACCGCGCAGAATCTCGACGTCCAAGGCAGCCAGTGGAAAAATGCAGCGTTCTCGTTGCAAGCCGGCTCATCGCGGATTGTCGTGTCAAATGGCACGCTGATCGGCGCGCAACACGGCCAAGCTTTCTTCAGTGCAACCATCGGATTGCGCGATTGGTCCTATTTCCCTTCCAATCCGGTCCAAGCGAATCTCTCGTTGCGGAAGATGTCTGTGACCGATTTGGAGCACTTGGCCAATGTTCAATATCCAGTGAGCGGAAATCTGTCGGCCGATGTTTCCGTGAGTGGATCGCAACTGGACCCGGCGGGATCCGGTTCCATCGACCTTGCGAACGCTCGTGTCTACGACGAACCCATTCAGATGTTCGCAGTAAAGTTCCATACTGAGAGCGGGTCCATCGTTTCTACTTTGAATGTGGCTACCACTGCGGGTTCTGCCAACTCGAGCTTGGCCTATACACCCAAGACTGGAGCGTACAAGCTTCGTCTCGATGCTCCAGCGATTGTGTTGCAGAAACTCAAGGCTGTGCAAGAGAAGAATTTAGCGGTGAACGGCACGTTGAGCCTCTCCGCGAGTGGGCAGGGCACTCTCGATAATCCTCAACTGACTGCCATCCTTCAGCTACCTAAGATCGAATTGCAGCAGAAGCCGATTGCCGGAGTGAAAGCCACAGTCGATGTTACAAACCATGAAGCTGATCTCGTGCTGGATTCGCAAGTCGCTCAGGCTTTCGTTCGGGCTCGTGCGCACGTGAATCTAACAGGGGATTATGAAACTGACGCATCCATCGACACAGCGGCGATTCCACTTGACGTGTTGCTGGCAACCTATGCAGGTGGTGTACCCAAGGGTTTCCAAGGCCAGACCGAATTTCACGGCACACTGAAGGGACCCTTAAAAGATAAGACGCAACTTGAAGCCCACGTGATCATCCCGACGCTGAGCGCCAGCTACCAATCGCTGCAAATCGAGGCTGCTAAGCCGATTCGCGCGGATTACTCCCATTCCGTCATCACACTCGATCCGGTTGAAATCCGGGGCACAGATACTTCCATTCACATCGGAGGCAGCTTTTCACTCGCCGGCACCGGATCCCCAACGCTTACGGCACAGGGCTCAATCGATGCTCGCATCCTGCGTCTCGTTTCTCCTGACTTGCGCAGTTCGGGAACAATTGGTTTGGATGTTCGCACTTCAGGTTCCGTGATGAGCCCCATAGTTCAAGGGCAAGTCCATCTGCGAAATGTCGCATTGTCGACGGCGGCGGCGCCGCTCAGCGTCGATAAGCTGAATGGCACTCTCGATCTGGGCAACGAGCGCGTGCAAATTGCCGATCTTTCAGGAGAGATTAACGGCGGACAGGTTTCCGCTACGGGTTCGATCGAGTACCGCCCCAGCTTCCAATTTAATGTGGCTCTGCAGGGAAAATCGGTTCGCTTGCTGTATCCCGAAGGCTTGAGAAGTTTGTTTGATAGCAACCTCAACTGGACGGGCACGCCCCAGGCTTCAACGCTGACGGGACGAATCCTGGTTGATCAACTTTCATTCACCCCGGATTTCGATCTGGCCACCTTTAGCGACCAGTTCAACAATGTCGCCGCCCCTGCCGAGCCTGGCTTTGACGACACGATCAAGTTACAAGTCGCGATTCAGACGAAAGACAATCTGAGCGCGACCAGTTCGCAGGTCAGTCTCGCTGGAAGCGCAAATCTAAATGTGATTGGGACGGCAGCCAACCCGGTTGTCATCGGCAGAACCGATCTCACCTCCGGAGAACTGTTTTACCGCAGCGCGCGTTATCAACTGCAGCGCGGCATTATTACCTTTGAGGATCCGAATCAGACCACTCCGGTGCTGGATGTTTCCGTTACCACCACGGTCGAACAATACAATTTAACCCTGAATTTGCGGGGGCAGTTCGACCGGCTGACAACATCGTATGTTTCCGATCCTCCACTGGCTATGGCTGACATTATTAATCTGATTGCGATGGGCAAAACTACCTCGGAATCGGCTGCCGCCAGTCAAAGCACAGATTCGATCATCGCCTCGCAAGCTCTCGGGCAGCTCGGCAGCGGCGTTCAGAAACTCGCTGGAATTTCCAGCCTGCAAATCGATCCGCTGCTGAGCGGCAACAGCCAGAATCCCTCGGCACAAATAGCGGTCCAGCAGCGTGTGACCAAGAATTTTCTTTTCACGTTCTCGACCGATGTTTCGCAGCCGGGACAAGAGATTGTTCAGGGCGAGTATCAGATCAATAAAAAATGGTCGGTTAGCGTGGAGCGCGACCAACTCGGTGGGGTATCCGTGGACGGCCGCTTCCACACTTCATTTTGAGCAGGCATGCGACTTTGCGTTTTCCTGCTTGGGTCAAGCGGCGGAACGAAAGACATCCTTCCTGGTCGATCGATGCTTTTGCGGCAACTGTCCTTTACCGCTTGCTCTGGCCAATTCTGCGTTGAGCTCCGCGCCTACCAGCAATGCGATGGAATTCCAGTAAAACCACGTCATGAAGGCTATAAACCCCGCCAGAGTTCCGTACGTCCGGCTGAGGTTCGCGATGTGACGAAAATAAAATCCGAGCAAGTAGGAAAGGCCAATCCAGCACGTCACCGCGAGAATCGCTCCCGGCAAGGTTGCCCCAAAGCGCTGCTTGACGTTGGGAGCGAGAAAATAGAGAAGTTCAACTGCCACGAGCGTCAACACGATGGCAACCGTCCAATGGATCAGAGGCCAAACAAAGACGAATCCCGTGGGAACGTCAATCCTGACTGCTAGCCACGCGCCGAATCGAGGGCCCAACATCATGACAACCAGGGCGATCGAGACCAGGCCCGCAGTAACGATCCCCAGGCAGATCGCTCGAAGTCTCGTCTTCCAGAAGGGGCGGTCGTCGCGCACACCGTAGGCGATGTCGAGCGATTCAATGAGTGCGTCGAAGGCGGCCGATGCCACCCAAATCCCTCCCAACGTAGCGAATGACAACCAAGCCCTGCGATTCGTTGCTAGAACGTCCAAGAAAACCGATTGCACAACGCGCATGGTGTCGCGAGGCAGCAGGAGTGCCATCGCCCCTACTCCGCGCCCAAATAAGTCGGGTAACGGGATTGATCCCATGATTGCGGAAAGAAAAATCAAACTCGGAAAGACGGCGAGAACCAGGTAGTAGGAAAGTGCAGCCGCCATCTGCAGGACGTTATGGTGCACCACATTGTTATACGTGGCGGCGAGAATTCGCTTCAATCCTGCGCGTTTCACATTTCTTAGATGCGCTCGAGTCATCCACATGTTGCGATGAAACGAGCGAAATCGGAGCATGCCCGAGTAGCTAGAGTGATGACTAAAACTTGCCGGCGATCACAACGGATTCACAAGGCTCATTTTAGCGGCCCCCGCCATTCAGAGCAACGGCTTGCAACGAATTCATGATCCGCACAATGCCGTGCCGGTACCACTGGACCGACACAACCTGACCATCATAAAACGGCGAAGAGCAGGGTGAAGCGCTGATTTACGCGCAGCTAGCGGGCGCATCAGAAATGGAATGTCGTCCACCTCAATAGAGCACTTTTCCGACCATCAGTTTGATGCGACGCGCGGAAGGCCCTCCCCTCAAAACAGGGGCATAGCCCTTAATGTGTGCGCCTGTTTGTAGTGCGAGTGTGCCCTTCACAATCGGTCCGAAGGGTTAGAAGGACCATGTGCTCGTCCGTTAAAGGTTTGTCTCGACAGCTGCAACCATAAACACGCATACTAGTTGGTATGTTTGCTGTAAGAAAGAAACCGAAACGCAAGGTGCGCACGCCCCGCGATCCAGAACGCACTCGTGTACGTTTGTTGCAAGCTGCCTTCCGGGAGATCCATCACTCAGGATTTCGAAGTGCTGACCTGGATGCCATTCTGGCCAAAGCGGGCGTGACTAAGGGCGCGTTGTATTACCACTTCGACAATAAGGAAGCCCTTGGCTATGCGGTAGCGGACGAAGTCATCGCGAGTAGAGTTCACCAGAAGTGGGTGCAGCCTTTACTGAAGGCCAAGAACCCCATCGACGTTCTGATCGGCATTTTTCAGTCCGAATCGCAGAAAAAGGAAGACGTTCAGCGTGGCTGCGAATTGCTCAACCTGTCTCAAGAGATGTCAGGCCTCGATGAGGGATTCCGCAGCAGGACGGCAAGAATTTATAAGGATTGGCACGACGCCATGGCGGCGGCACTGCGCGAAGGACAGAAACGCCGGTTAGTTCGAAGCGACATAAACGCCAACGAAACGGCTACGTTCCTGATCGCGGCTTGGGAGGGGTATGCCGTTTTGGGGAAGAATTCGCAGGATCCTCGGATGTTGCAATCAGGAAAAAGAAGCGTGCGTCGCCATTTGGAGGCGCTGCGCCCGGCGCGCGGCCGGACGCGAGCGTCAGGCCGAGACTAGGCCGCCGTTGTTGTGGGTCCGTAACCTGCTTAGCAACCCCTTCCTCAGGGACGGGCAAAGTGCCCGCGGCTTTGCACGAGCGACAGGTGGTTTGCCCTAACGCGCAGGTCTTGAAATACGAACATACATACCAGTCGGTATTATAAGGCAACTATCGACGATCACTGCCGCATCACAGGTTTAAGGGTCGCGGTGTACTTAAATCCGCATCGAAGGGAAATTCGATGAACCGACTGGTTAATCGACGAACACGACCGAACCGCCGATCTGGCCGTGGCACTGGCACAATCGGCTTTCAGAAAGAAGATTCTCTGGTACTTCGATCAAGCGAGGTCCTATGAAGCTGTATTCCCGTTCCGCTCTGTTCCTCGCCGTGCTGATGGCAATGGTTTCGCTTGGCTTTTCACAAAACTCCGGTCTGCCACAGGAAAAAATCGCCGCCGTGTATGGGCAGAATATTCACTACTTCGAGGTCGGCCAAGGCCCCACGGTGATTCTTCTGCACGGTATGGGCGGGAGCAAAGAACAATGGTTTGCGAATATTGGCGCTCTCGCTTCCAAGTATCACGTCTACGCCATCGACCAGATCGGCTTCGGCCAATCCGACAAGCCACTCCTTGATTACAGAATTGCGACATTCACTGACTTCCTCTACGGGTTCATGCAGGCAGAGAAGATTGCCAAAGCGACGATGGTGGGGAATCGTTCGGCGGATGGATCGCCCTGGACTTTGCGGTGCAGCATCCAGAGATGGTCGACAAGTTGGTGCTGGTGGATGCGGCGGGTTTGGCTTGGCAGGCGCCTCTGCCAGACTTGAATCCGTCTACGATAGCGGGTTGGCGAACTTTGATCGAATTGGTTTTCTACGACAAGAAGATGGTGAGCGATGAAGGTGTGATACAGGCGTTCACCCAGCACATGCGCAACAACGACGGATATACGATCCAACGCACGGTGGCGAACTTTGCGCAGCCCCAATTTGAAGATGGAAAGCTGGCCTCCATTCACGCGGCTACGTTGGTGGTGTGGGGGCGGCAGGACCAATTAATTCCACTGGCCAGCGGCGAGAAACTTCGTGATGGCATAGCTGGAGCCAAGTTGCTCGTGTTCGAGCACTGCGGCCACGTTCCGCAGATCGAGAAGCCGGCGGAGTTTAACCAGGCGCTGCTCGAGTTCCTGGAACGTGAGCGTGCGTTTCGGGCAAGTGGAAAAAGGAGTCGAGCTATACGTTAAATCGGCATCACCAGAATTCAAGGAGAAAACCATATGAAGCGAAAAAGAGCCAAGATGATCGCGATGGGATTATTTGTGCTGGGCTTTGCCCTGGGTCCAGCCCGGCACGCGCAAGCACAAGATGCCAAAAATCCATATCCCAGCATGGCGCCGCTTGACCAATACCTCATTCCCGACCGCGATGCCGAAATCGCCCTGGCTCGGAGCGCGGCTCCGCCATCCATTTCCCACGACGCCACAGTTATGGTTCTCGGAAAGAATGGCTATGAAACTGCCGTTAAAGGCACGAACGGCTTTGTCTGCGTCGTGGAACGCGCTTGGATGAGCAAATTCGACAGTCCCGAGTTTTGGAACCCCAGGGGTCGCGGCCCGGATTGCTATAATCCGCCGGCCGCGAAGACGGTGCTGCCGATCCTTTTCATGAGGACAAAATTCGTACTGGCGGGAGAATCGAGAGAGGAAATTTATGAGAGCATGAAGGCCGCGATTGAGAAAAAGGAACTGCCTCCCCTCGAGCCTGGCGGGATGGCCTATATGCTGTCGAAGCAAGGGCACCTGAACGATCGCGCCGGGGCCTGGCTTCCCCATCTCATGTTTTACGTTCCCCTGAAAGACGCTAAGACTTGGGGTGCGGGCGCGCCCGACTCCCCGATTATGATCAATTCACACTTTAATGGCGCTCCGGAGCCAGTCACGGAGTTCATGGTTGCACTGTCCGAGTGGTCGGATGGAACATCGGCGGATGCTCACTGAGGCGCTTGCGCGAACTGTGGTGCCGATCACTTTGGTGAGGACAAGATTAGCACTGGATGGAAAAGTGTTCGTTTTTGTTTGATCACTATTTATCAGCAGGGTATCTGACAAACGCTTAACCATGATCACAACTGTTCTGAAGGTGTCGCACTCCAAGGGGGAACGATGAGCGGAAAAATAGTTAGGACGATCGCATTGGGAACCTGCGCGCTGGTTATTCTCGTGTTGAGCGCGCCACGGCAAGCACGAGCGCAGGACGCGAAAACAGCCTATCCCAGCATGGCACCGCTCGATCAGTACCTGATAGTGGATCGAAATGCTGAGATTGCTCTGGCCCGGACCGCGGCTCCGCCGTCCATTTCCCGCGATGCGGAAGTTGTGGTTCTCGGGCCGCACGGCTATGAAACGGCGGCCCAAGGCAAAAACGGCTTTGTCTGCATCGTAGAACGCGCGTGGATGAGTCCATTCGACAGTCCCGAGTTTTGGAACCCTAAGAATCGCAGCCCGATTTGCTACAATCCGCCCGCAGCTCGATCGGTGCTGCCTCTCACTTTCATGAGGACGCAATTGTTATTGGCCGGAAAATCGAAAGATGAAGTCAAGGAGAGTATCAAGGCTGCAATTGCGAAAAAGGAGCTGCCGGAGCTCGAACCTGGCGGGATGAGCTACATGATGTCCAAGGAAGCGTATCTAACCGATAAGGGTGGGCACAACATGGCCCATCTTATGTTCTACACCCCCCTCGGTACGGTATGGGGCGCAAATGTGGTGGACTCTTCAAATAATCTGTCGGAAACGTTCCCGGGATCTCCGCTGTTACTGGCGCCATCGTACAAAGGCAAGCCCGGAACCGATCAATATGTTCCTGATGCCCACTGGCGTGTGGTCGGATGGAACGCCGAACTGAGAGAAATGCGGGATGTCAGGCCCGAGTTTCTCCTCATCAGTTCGATCAACACAGTGTGAGAGCGTATGAAAACTAGGTTCGAGAGAGCGGAAAGGGCAGTCTCGCGGTGCGGGAGGAGCAATACGAAAACTGATGAGTAGTAGTGTACATAACACTA
>CAVOKS010000021.1:0-77500 GCA_963696565.1 uncultured Acidobacteriota bacterium
ATCCGCCAAACATTAATGCCCCAGTGACGATAGAAATCCTTGTCCTCAATCGAAATCAGGGCGTCGCGCAACACCTGCGGAAAATCGTTGTAGGACGCCACGACTCGTCGCTGTAGAGCAAACGACCCGATGATGCGGCCCTGCCCGTCGTATAGTTCGGTGATGGAACTGGGCGGTAGTGTTCCAGCTCTTCGACTTGGGGAAGATCGGTGGAATAGACCAGCAACAATCCAGCGGTCGCGCCCACGAGCGCAGCCACCAATACCAGCAAGCCGAACAGGACGCGGCCCACCAATTTTCGTCCCGCGACTTCCACAGGTGGAAGGTCTTGATAGATGACCTTCATGGGATGGGCTCAGAATAGCATGGATAGCTTTTAGCTCTTGGCGATCTACCCAAAGCTGTAGCGAGTTGTGATTTCGAAGGCTCAGACGAACGTAGATGCTTCGCCATATCCAAGCCGGATCGCAGAGCCCGATTTTGCGCGCCCATAGCTATCGGCGTCTTAGGCTGTTGCTACAATGCTCTCGTCGCCATCTGTCTCCCGGTTTACGATGTCAGGGAAGCATTGGCGGACGGCACCGGCGCTGCTACGGCTATCTGGTTCACGCCTGCGATCCGCTAAATAGAGAGAAGCGAGCATAACCCTATGCCTCAACTTACCTATCTCGAAGCCATCCGCCAGGGCATCTGGGAGGAGATGGAGCACGATCCTACAGTCTTTTGCATCGGCGAGGACATTGGCATCTACGGCGGCGCATTCAAAGTGACCGATGGCTTCATCGACCGTTTCGGGCCCGAGCGTGTGATTGATACGCCCATCGCGGAATCCGCAATCGTTGGCGCGGCCTTCGGTGCGTCGCTCACGGGCATGCGTCCCGTCGCCGAATTTCAGTTCATGGATTTCATCGGTTGCGCCTTCAACCAGATTGTGAACATGGTTGCCAAAGCGCATTATCGCTGGGGTGCGCCCGCGCCCATGGTTATTCGGGGGCCCAGTGGCGGAAACGTTCATGGCGGTCCGTTTCACTCGCAAAATCCCGAGATGTGGTTTGTGCATGCGCCGGGCCTGAAGGTCGTTTGTCCCGCCAGCGCTTACGACGCCAAGGGTCTCATCAAGGCTGCCATTCGCGACAACAATCCGGTGATCTTTTTCGAGCACAAGTATCTTTACCGGCGGATCAAAGAAGACGTTCCCACCGAAGATTACATCGTGCCGCTGGGCAGGGCGCGGGTTGCCCGGGAGGGTCGCGACGTGAGCATCATAACTTATGCCGCGATGGTGCACGTTGCACTCGAGGCCGCTGACATTCTGGCGAAAGAGGGAACAGAAATCGAAGTGGTCGACTTGCGCACGCTTTCTCCACTTGACCGTGACGCGATTGCTCAGACGGTGCGAAAAACGAGCAAAGTAATCCTGCTGCATGAGGACGTGCGTACTGGTGGCATTGCGGGTGAGATCGCGGCGATTATTAATGAAGAGGCCTTTGACCATCTTGATGGTCCGATCGTCCGCCTTACGGCGCAGGATTCTCCCGTTCCATTTTCTCCGCCGCAGGAGGAATATTTTCTGCCCAACGTCGGCGATGTCGTGCGGGAGGCACGCCGGCTAAAAGCGTATTAGCTGCGGTTTAGTCTGCGATCTCACGACAACGTGAGCATGGCATAAAGCTGTTGGTACGACGTATTTGCAACACGACGAGTATAAGTTAGTCGGCTGGCCATCATAAAAGAGCGAGGAGGAGTGATGCGCAATTTCATTCTCGGAGTCGTGGTTACGCTGCTGGTGCTCGGCCTGGGTGGATTAGCGGTCGCGACCTTAGGCCTGATGCCGACCAACGCGGATGCGATTCCCCCTCGACTGGAGCACCGTATCGCCATGAGCGCACTGGACGCTTCCATGGAGCGCCATGCACCGCGAGTCAGTAACCCGATTCCCCCTACTGACGAGAATTTGATCGACGGTATGAAGGTTTACACAATGAATTGCTCGACCTGCCACGGAACGCTCGACAATAAGCCCAGCCCGCTGGAGAAATCGTTTTATCCGCCGGTGCCGCAGTTGATCCTTGATCCACTGGATGATCCTGAGTGGCACATTTATTATGCGGTCCGTACGGGAATTCGCTACACGGGAATGCCAGCCTGGAGTAAAGCTCTCAGCGACCAGGATATCTGGAAAGTCACGGCATTTCTGTCACGAATTCAAAAGCTGCCACCAGGCGTACAGGACTATTGGAAAAAATCATTTGGCGTTGGTCCTGTGGCTGCGGGTTCGGCGAAAGACGAAGACAAGTAGTCATCCATGGCCTGCAGCGGACCTTGGATATAATAAAAGATTACGCGTGGCGCGAGATTTGCCACCGGGATCGCGTGGAAGGAATTTATGCCTACTGATATCGTTATGCCCCAGATGGGCGAATCTATTTTTGAGGGAACCATCACAAAGTGGCTGAAGAAGCCTGGCGACAAGGTGCAGCGCGACGAGCCGCTGTTTGAGATTTCAACCGACAAGGTCGATGCTGAAATCCCCGCGCCCGCCTCCGGCATTCTGCAGGACATCAAGGTAGTCGAGGGCAACACCGTACAAGTGAATACGGTGGTAGGAACGATTGCAGGCGAGGGCGAAAGCGCAGCACCCGCGCCCGCTCCTTCGAAGGCCTCCGCGTCCGTGCCGGTCTCGCCGGCGACGCCACCAAGTAGCGCGCCGTCCTCCCCTTCGGTCGCGAATTCGCCCGCTGCCGAGCCTGCGCGCGACGAAGAAGATGAGCATGCTCGCTCCTCGCCGCTGGTCCGTAAAATCGCTCGCGAGCACAACGTAAACCTATCGCAGGTACCAGGCACCGGGATGGGTGGCCGCATTACAAAGCAGGACATTATGGCTTTCCTGGAGAAGCCGGCACCCGCTGGCGGATCTCCTGCCGTTTCGGCTCGTGCGAGCGCACCCGCGATTTCATCATCCGCGCCTTCGCCGAGGCCAACCGCCCCGGCATTCCCTGGCGACATTGTGCCCATGACGCAGATGCGCAAGATCATCGCTCATCGAATGATCGAATCCCGGCGCACCAGCGCTCACGTTCACTGCATGTTTGAAGTGGATATCACTCGCATCGTGCAACTGCGTAACAAAACCAAGTCTGCTTTTGAGCAGCGCCATGGGGCGAGGCTTACCTTCATGCCGTTCTTCGTCCGCGCCGTGATCATCGGTCTGCAACAGTTTCCGATTGTCAATGCGTCCATCGAAACCGAGAACATCCGGTACCACCGGCACGTGAACGTGGGGATAGCGGTTGCGCTCGATTGGGGCCTCATCGTTCCCGTGCTGAAGAATGCTGATGAGCTGAATTTCCTTGGCCTGCAACGCGGGATTTCCGACTTAGGCGAGCGCTCGCGCTCAAAGAAACTCAAACCCGAGGAAGTGGAAGGTTCAACTTTCACGGTTACGAATCCCGGACAGTTTGGAGCCGTCTTCGGACTTCCCATCATCAACCAGCCGAACTCGGCGATTTTGGGTGTGGGCGGTATCACCAAGGCGCCTTTGGTAGTCACGGACAACGATGGCAACGACTCCATTGCCATCCGCTCGGTTGTTCACTTGACCCTGGGCTACGACCACCGTCTCATTGACGGCGCGGTTGCAGATCAGTTCATGGCTTTTGTGAAGAAGACACTCGAGAACTGGAGCGAAGAAGTCGGATAGCGAAATCGCAACGTATAGAATGTTGGCCCGAAGAGGAAGCGCATGCGCCATGCCCGTTTACTTCTCGCTTTAGCGTGTCTGGCTGGTTGTGCCGCACAGTCTCAGAACGGCCCGGCGAAGATTGGTTCATCCGCCGTGTGGCCGCTACCGCCGCAGTTTCTGGCCACCGCTCACGCGGCCTGCGACAAGTCATCCCCGGCCGCGGGATGCATGATCGAGCAGATGGCAAAAGCTGGCGCTCCGGCCGACGCGGTTAGCTTCACCCGCGAGCTTTACAAGCAAAGCCATGGGGACTTCGGGGTCATGGCGGGTTTCCAGAATCAATCTCCGGTTGCCTTCGCATGGATCACTTATCCTCTGCGCGCAAACACGAATTACGGCCTGTTGTTCGTGAATGGACAGCCACCCATTATTAACGTTGAGGATTTGCATTTGCTCGACACCAAAACCATGGAGCGAAGTTTTCAGTTTCAGGATCTCAAGAATCAATTTCCCCAGGTCAATTTGTGGCCGGGGGATCGTGATGGAAAGACTTGGCCCAACTCGCAAGCTGGGCCGAATGGCGGAATCCAATTTGTGGTGAGCTATCCGTTGCGCAATGGATGCCACGCCTGCGCCAGCGCTGGATCTGCCCTGTTCAACTGGAACTTCGATGCCCAGGGGAAATTTCTGGGGACGACATTCCTCGGCTTGCTCGCACCGCCGTTGCAATAGCGCTTGTTTTGCTCGATGCCCCACGCGCATGCTCCGATGATAGTCGGGTCGGTTTTGTCGCTTGCGCGAGCGTTGACGGGCACATAGATTGAAGACGGATAAGTGCCGAACCAGGGCAGCCGAATCTCGTTAGGGTAAGTGACCCTTCATCCGCTGGCACGTCTAAGAACTGATCTCATGCGCCGAACTTCCATCACTTCCGTGCTGTTGATCCTGGTACTCGCCGCGTCGGCGTCAGCTTGCGTGGCACAATTGGGTCAGCAAGCGTCTTCCTGTTCTCATCCGAGCACCCAACAAGCATGCGCACGCAGTAAGCAAGTTGTTGCAAAGCCCGCGGGTGCGGGATGCGGCCACGTTCTGCAATCGCTGCCGGGCAGGTGCGGCATGCGAAGTTTTATCCAATTTCAGTTTGTGGCGTTCCATGCATTCCAGATTTCTGCTCCGCTCCGGCCCGCGGCCGGTAACATCGCAAGGCCGCCCGACGCAGTGATCATAGTTTCCTCGATCGGCTCTCCTGAAACCGACCGTGGCCCACCCCGCTCCTAAGAAACCAAGCCCATTCTGCGCATTGAGCTACGTGTGGCTGGCTCGTGCGTTTGGTCCTACGTCTGAAACTTGGTTCTCAAGGAACTATTATGAAAACTGCTTTTCGCATTCTGTTCTGCTTGCTTCTCGCTGTCGCTAGCCGGGTTGCCCTGGCGCAAACCAGGCTTACGGTCAGCCAGGCGCTCGACTTCTGGATCACCACTACGGAAAATGAGGTGGTCCCGGCTGCCGACGCCATGCCGGAGGAGAAATATTCCTTCGCGCCAATCCATGGCGAGTTTACTGGCGTCCGTACCTTCGCACAGCAGGTCAAACATCTGGCGGCCAATAACTATCGCATGGCCGCTTACATCCTCTCCCAGTCGCCCACACCCGAACAAGAGTCCGAGACCGGGCCCGACGCAGTCCACTCTAAAGCTCAGATCATGGACTACGTAAAAGGCTCGTTTGCGGCACTGCATCGGGCTATGGCTACCATCAACGACGCGAACCTGATCGAGCCGATGTCGGCCTTTCCCAATTCCCGGCAGAAGACCCGTCTTCAGCTTGCCGAGGATGTGGTGGCCCACTCTTACGATCACTACGGCCAGATGGTGGAATATCTTCGTATGAACGGTATTGTTCCGCCGTCTAGCCGAAGGTAAATGTCCTTACTGATCAATAAACTCGCCACCCAGCATGCTTCGGCGTGCCGGGTGGCACATTCCTGGAAGATGGGGTGGGGCTGGATTCCTATGCGGGCCAGATACTCAGCGCGGTCTTGCTGAGAATCTGCTGCTTGATTTCTTCTTTCAAGGGCAGCGCGCGAAAATCATCGAGATTCGCTTTGATGTCGGGAACACCCGGCCCCGGCCAGTCGGTGCCAAAAAGCGTCTTGTGGGCAATCTCTTCCAGACGCGGGAAATATTTCAGCAGCGTCTTGGGCGGGATGCCGCTGATGTCGAGGTAGACGTTCGGATGGCGGCGGAGCAGAAAGAAAGCGGTTTGCATCCACAGCGGGCGGCCGCCGTGGGCGAGCAGAATTTTCATCTTCGGAAAATCGACGGCGACATCATCGACGAAAATGGGATCGCCGTAGCGGTTGCGCGCTCCGTGAAAAATCGAGGTGCCGGTGTGGAACATGACCGGAATTCCGTTGGCCTCGGCAGCCCGATAGATCACTTCCAGTTCGGTCACGCCATTCTGGTAGTCATTGGGAAACAGAAGCTGGTGGGGAGGGTGAATTTTGATCATGCGGATCCCGAGCCGCAAAATGTGCTCGACGTCGGCCAGAATGTTCTGGCTGTGACGCGGGTGCAGACCGCCGCATGAGATTAAACGTTTAGGGTTCTCCTTGACGTAGTCGGCAATCCACTGATTGACCGCCGACGTAAACCCGATGACTTCAGGAGCTACGTAGTTGATGAGAACGCCGCGATCAATGCCGACGGCATCCATGTGTTTGAGAAACGATTTGGGCGAGCGGCAGAACTCGGCGATCTGCTCGTAATTGGGCCGTTTGCGGCGGATCAACTCCAAAGCGTCGGGATGAAACATCTCCATCGGCGCGATATGGATGTGGCAGTCAGTGATCAAGTTTGTCGTCAGCTCTGAGCTGCACGTTTCAAACAGTGCCTGCTCCAATTCAACCTATACTACTTTTCGTTCATCGCTTCACAGAGGACTTAATACCCGCCAGAAAGAGGTCGCCTGCCCGGCGGAATAATCGGGTTGGCAATGCCGTAACACACTATCGAACGTCCGTCATAATTTGCAAGTCGAGATTGGCAGCCATCCTTATTGCAATTACTGCAATTCCTAATCGAAAGCCGCAGCGCAGTTGCGCAGTGCAGTTAAATGTTAAGTCCTGAATGCTGGCAAACGCCTGCACCGCTCGTTGTGCAGCAAAATTTCCACTTGCCAGACGGTATTACTCTGGTTACTATTCACCATCTCGGAGAACTCGACTTGGCCGTTTTTTCCATGAATATCGGCGAGACCATTAGAAACTACCGGCTGGGGAAAGGTATGTCCCAAGGCGACATCGAAAAGCGCACCGGGCTGTTGCGTTGCTACCTGTCGCGAGTGGAGAACGGCCACACCATCCCTTCTCTCGACACCCTTTCCAAGATCGCGGGAGCGATGGAGCTTCCGCTGTCTCAATTCTTTGCGGAGTCGGGACACAGCAACGGAGGCAAGGGATTGCCCCAGCTGTCCGATGACGAAGTCCGCTTTCTGAGCCAAATCCGCCGCTACTCCGTGAGCCTCAATGACAGCGATCGCAAGCTAGTTCTGGCGATGGTCAAGAAGATGGCCTCGAATGCGAAGTAGTGCAGCTTCTCGCTGCTAGCTTCTGACTACCGGTTGAACCGATATAAGCACGCTAGGACGGTAAGCTAGAAGCTTCTTCTGGTTACTTCCGTTCCATCCCTCACGTGACCCATAGGTACCTCGCCCGCCCGCTGCATACGCCCTATATTGTGGTTTGGAGATCTCTCAGTGACTCTCGACGAAGAACTGACTCTTCTTGAAACCCAGCTGCGCCGGCTCAAGATCGAGTACGAAGTCTACTTCAGCAACCCCACCAAGAAGCCGCCCACGGATGTCGAGTGGAAGGTGCTCAGCATGCTGCGCAAGTTTAGCGATGGCGGGCGGATGAGCTTTCAACAGCGCTTCCGTTACAACGAAATGGCGCAACGTTATGCCATCTACAGCGACTTGTGGCGAAAGAAAGGCCGCATTCGCGAGGAGGGCTACCGGCGTCCCCAGGACGCGCTGCTTTCCGTGCAAGGTGTGCGTCCGGAACCGGAACATGAACCCGCGCACCGTCCGGCATACGGATTAAGCCGTGCAACGGCCGCGGCAGCCGCGCCCGGCGCAGACGATGGCCCGCTCACCATACAGTGTTCCGATGCCCGAGCCGAACATGATCAAGTGGAGAAGCTTTACAACGCACTAACCGAGGCCAAGAAAAAAGCCGGCGAGTCGGTGACCGGCAATATCGAGAGCTTCTCTTCGTTTGTGCAAAAGAAAACTGACCAGATCCGGAAACAGCACGGCTGCCAATCCGTGGAATACACCGTCGAGATGCAAGGCGGGCAGGTTCGGCTCAAAGCGAAAGCCAAGGCCTAGCATAAAAGTGTGGTGACGGGCGACTCGCCCGTCCGCGAAACGTCGGCCCGCATGCCTTCTTGCGCCGACCGAAGCTCGGCTCCGTTTTTCCCGTCAGAGCCGTCAACTGATAAACTTTCATTTCGTCCCATCGTGCTATCAGAGGCCTTCATGTCCCCAGGAAAGATTCAGCGCGCCATTCTCAGCGTTACCGATAAAACTGGACTCGTCGAGTTCGCCCGCAAACTCTCCGGTCTCGGTGTGGAGTTAATCTCGACTGGCGGAACCGCGAAATTGCTGCGCGAATCCGGCATCGCTGTGAAAGATATTTCTGAGCTAACTGGATTCCCCGAGATGCTCGATGGCCGGGTTAAGACTCTCCATCCCAAGGTCCACGGGGGCATCCTGCATCGGCGCGAGAATTTGGCGCACCAGCGCGGCGGTCGCAGAGCACGGAATTTAGCCCATCGACATGGTCGTCGTCAATCTCTATGCCTTTGAAAAGACGGCAGCCAAACCAAACGTGCCCTTTGACGAATTGATTGAGAACATCGATATTGGTGGTCCGTCGATGATTCGCTCTGCCGCCAAAAACTTTCAGGACGTCGCCGTCGTCACTTCGCCCGCCGACTATGACCTAATCGCGCAAGAAATGGCCGGTTCTGGCGGCGAATTGTCGTCTGCCACGAGATGGCGTCTGGCGCAGAAAGCCTTTGCGACGACGGCAGCGTACGACTCCGCCATCGCTTCCACCCTGGAAAGAGTCAGCGCCAACGGGCGTTTCGAGTTTCATGGAGAAACTGGCTTCCCGCAAACCCTGCGCCTGTCTTTCAAGAAGGTGACGGACTTGCGTTACGGAGAAAATCCGCACCAGAAGGCTGCTATGTATTCAGACGGCTCGGGTAAAGGCGTAGCCAATGGCCGGCAGATTCAAGGCAAGGAGCTTTCTTTCAACAACATCGTCGATCTCGAAGCGTCCTGGGACCTGGCCCAAGAATTCGAAGAGCCAGTTTGCGCGATTATTAAACACACGAATCCTGCTGGAACCGCCACGGGCGCGACTTTGGTCGAGGCCTACAAGAAAGCTCTTGAATGCGATCCGGTTTCTGCTTTCGGAGGCGTCATCGGCGTGAATCGCCCGGTGGACGGCGACGCTGCCGAAGAGATGGCGAAGCTCTTCCTCGAAGTGATTGCCGCGCCCAGCTTCGACGACGACGCTAAAGCCAAGTTCGCATCCAAGAAGAACCTGCGATTGGTGGAGGTTAACGATGCCCGGCAGAAGTGGGTGTTGAAAAACGTCTCTGGTGGAATTCTGCTGCAGGATGCCGACGCCCACTCGCTTGCCCAAAGCGATTTGAAAGTGGTCACCAAGCGCCAACCCACAGCGGAAGAAAAACGAGCACTACTCTTTGCGTGGAAGGTGAGCAAGCACGTAAAGTCGAACGCCATCGTCTATGCCCGCGACGGACAGACTGTGGGCGTCGGAGCTGGGCAGATGAGCCGCGTGGATTCGTGCAAGATCGGAGCCATGAAGGCAGTGCTTCCGTTGAAAGGCACGGTTGCTGCTTCCGACGCTTTTTTCCCCTTTCCCGATGGAGTCGAAGAAATTGCAAAGGCCGGCGCGACGGCGATCATCCAGCCGGGCGGATCAGTGCGCGATGCAGAGGTAATCGAGGCTGCGGACCGGCTGGGCCTGGCCATGATCTTTACCGGCGTAAGGCATTTCCGGCATTGAGGAAGCAGTCGTCGGTCATTGGTCGTTCGTCGTTGGCCGCCGAGCGGCGTCTCTTCTGCCAACCAAAGGCTGCTAAATGCCAACTGCTAAGTGCTGTCCCAACAATCCATCCGCCCCTGTACCTCCGAATCTTTCTGATGCTGTATCTGCGGGCACTTTTTCGCTATCCTCGTTGACGAAGGTTTACAATAAGACAGAGCACCCACCTACTGCGCTCCGGCATCTAAACGCGTTAGGTTCGGGAATCCGATAGGTCCTAGATGAAAAGTATGCGCTGGTCTATTTTTGCTTTTGTGTTGTTTTTGGCTGCCGCCGCCGTGGGGCAAGAAACTACCACCCCTTCCACTGCTCCCGCCACGGCTGCAAAGCCGGTGACCGCAACTGCTCCGCGAAAAGTGGATCGCGCCGCTGCCTACTACCATTACACCGTGGCTCATATGTACGAGGATCAGTTCGCGGTCTACAACCGCAGCGATCTCGCGACCAAAGCCATTGAAGAATACCGGCTGGCAATTGACGCCGACCCCACTTCTGAATATCTGACGTCCGGTTTGGCCGAGTTGTACGCCAAAACCGGGCGCATTCGCGACGCCGTGCTTGAGGCTCAGGATATTCTCAAAAAAGATCCTACTAACCTGGAAGCGCACAAGCTGCTAGGCCGGATCTACCTGCGATCTCTGGGAGATGTTCAGAGCGGAACCGGCTCCGATAGCGTGCTCAAGCTGGCGATCGAGCAATATGAGGAAATCATAAAGCTCGAACCGGACAACGTGGACGATCACCTGCTTCTCGGCCGGCTTTACCGCTTGAACAACGATCTGCGAAAAGCCGAGAGCGAATTCAAGATAGCGGTCAAGCTGCAACCCGATTCCGAGGAAGCCGTCACCACGCTTGCATATCTCTACAACGAAGAAGGCGACAGCACTCGCGCAGCCGAGACTTTGAGTTCGGTCCCGGACGCAGCGCGCTCCGCAAAGCTCTGCTCTGCGCTCGGCTACACCTACGAGCAGCGCAAAGAATATAAGCAGGCTATTACTGCGTACAGAAAAGCGATTGAACTTGATCGCGACAATCTCGATGCCATTCGCGGTCTAGCGCAGAATCTGTTGAACGACGGTCAGACGGACGCTGCGCTCGAGCAATACAAAATCATTGCCGACTCGAATCCCGAGGACGCGCAGACCTACCTGCGCATGGCCGAGATTTACCGCAGGAACGGCCAGTTCGATCTTGCGCTGGACAACTTGAAGAAGGCCGAGTCCATGGTGCAGGACTCGATGGAAGTGCCTTACAACATCGCCGCCGTTTACCAGGCGCAGGGGCGCTACGACGAAGCGGCGCAGATTCTGCAAGACCTGGTCAAGAAAACCGACAAACCCGACAATAGCTACAGCCAGAGCGAAAAAAACAACCGGGCGGTGTTTCTTGAGCGCTTGGGAACGGTCTACCGCGACAACAACAACGATCAGCTTGCCGTAGAGACATTCCAAAAGATGTTGCCGCTGGGCGACGACAACGCCGAACGTGGGTACCAACAGATTATCGACACTTATCGGGAAAGCAAGCAGTGGCAGAAGGCGACTGACGTTGCCAAGGAGGCGACTCAGAAACTGCCCAATGATCGCGGCCTGAAGATGGTTTATGCCGCGCAACTCGCTGACATGGGGCAAGTGGATGCTGGACTCGATCAGGTGAAGTCTCTACTCAAGGGAAACGCTGACGATCGCGACGTCTACATTAACCTGGCCCAGATGTACACACGGCTGAAACGCTGGCCCGAGGCGGAGGCGGCTCTGGACAAGGCTGCTCAACTTTCCACGCGGGATGAGGACAAAGAATTCGTAGAGTTTCTGCGCGGGTCTACCTACGAGCGCCAGAAGAAATACGATCAGGCTGAGGAAACATTTCGCAAGGTGATCGCCACCGATCCTCAAAACGCTGCCGTGCTTAACTATCTCGGATACATGCTCGCCGATCGCGGCACGAAGCTGGACGAAGCGCTCATTATGATCAAAAAGGCGGTCGAACTTGAGCCTGCGAACGGCGCTTATCTCGATTCCCTTGGCTGGGCCTATTACAGATTGGGTAAGTACGAACTGGCAGAAGACAATCTGATGAAAGCGTCGCAGCGGTTGGGAACGGATCCCACCGTGCAGGACCATCTCGGCGACCTCTATCAAAAAACGGGGCGTCTGAAGCTAGCCGCCGCGCACTGGGAGAGAGCGGTTAACGAGTGGAACAGAACTGTGTCCGCGGAAGTGGACACGGACAGCCTAATGCAGGTAACGCAAAAGCTTGAATCGGCCAAGGTAAAACTCGCCAAGGAAGATCCGGGGAACAAGTAGCAAATACAGCCCTCAGCATTTAGCACTTAGCATTCAGGCCCTGGCGCTTTTCGTTGCACCTACAAATACCCCTTGCATGGCTTAATGCTGACTGCTAATTGCTGAGTGCCGCTTCTGTTAAACTTTCTTCATGCTCGCCGACTACGCCGTGCGGGTGGAGCAATCCCGCGGACGCCGTTATCCCGAGCCGCAGCATTCCTACCGCAACGATTTTCAGCGCGACCGTGATCGCGTTATCCACTCCAGAGCGTTCCGTCGTCTTGAGGCGAAAACCCAAGTCTTCACCCGCCGCTACTCCGACCACTTTCGCAATCGTCTGACTCACACGATCGAAGTCGCGCAGATCGCCCGAACCATTGCGGCCCAACTCGGTCTGAGCGTCGACCTGGTCGAGGCGCTGGCTTTGGTCCATGATGTCGGTCATCCGCCCTTCGGACACGCCGGGGAAGAGGCCTCGACATCGCGATGCGTGAGCACGGCTATTTTTTTGACCACAATCTGCATGCGTTGCGCATCGTGGAGGATTTCGAGTTGCGCTATGCCGCTTTCCGTGGCCTCAACCTGACCTTCGAAGTCCGCGAGGGCATCATTAAACATTCCCACGATTACGATCCTGAAAAGTTTCCCGAGCTCGCCGAATATTTGCTCGACCTTCGGCCGCCGCTAGAAGCTCAGCTCATCGATGTCGCCGATGAAATCGCCTACAGCGCCGCCGACCTCGACGATGGCTACGAATCCCGCCTGCTCACCCTCGAGCAAATTCGCGAAGGCATCCCAGTCTTCGAGCGCTTCTACGGCGAAGTCGAATCGATTTATCCGGACGCAATCGACAAGCTGAAATTCAATGAGACGGTCAAACGCGTACTCGACCGATGGGTCGGAGATCTAATCAAGCACACCAAAGAACAAATTCGGCTAGCGGGCGTAAGAAACATTGAAGATGTGCGCTCTTGCCTTCATCGACTGGTTACGCTAAGTCCACCGGTTGAGCTGGAACGGCGAGCGACCAAGGAATTTCTTTATACAAATCTTTATTTCAGCGCCACCCTGAACCCGGAAAAAGACGACGCGGGACGAGTGATCAGCGAACTGTTTAAATTCTGGATGGCGAAGCCGGAAGATCTACCGTACGGTTACCAGGAAAAAGCCACGCAAGAGCCGCTGCCCCGAATCGTCTGCGACTATATCGCGGGCATGACAGATAACTACATTTACGAACGGTACGAGAAGTATTGCGGACATTAAAGAGTCAAGAACGGCCACCGATTTCCACGGATCACGCGGATTAAAAAAAGAAGAGAGAGACGAGATCCGTGAAGTTCCGTGCAAATCCGTGGCGAAGTTTTGTTACTTGCTCGCGACGGTCATGACCACGTCATACAACACCCGGAATCCACGCTGCACCTCTTCGACTCGGATGCGTTCGTCATTTCCGTGCTCCGTGCTGCCTTCATCTTCCGTCGAAGTGTACGGAGTGAATCCGTAGGAGTTGATTCCCAGAGGACGATAGCGTTGATTTTCCGTGTAGCCGCTATCCAGCCGCGGCACGACAGGGGTCCCCGGAAAATACGCAGCCGACACTTTCTGAATCGCGCTGAACAACGCTGTGTTCGTGGGCGAGGAGTTCGCGAGACGGAAATCAGCGTTCAATGGTGCGATGCTCACATTCGGATCATTCACCACCTGCCGGATGGTCTCCAGAAACTGCTTTGGATCATCTCCCGGCAGGAGCCGCACATCCAGGTTGGCCCACGCTTCAGGGGGAATGACGTTCGTCTGCTCCGAGCCACCCAGCATGGTCAGTGCAACGGTGTCGCGCAGAAGGTAATTAAGAGACTCGTCCTGTTCCACCTCGCGCTGAAAATTCTTGTCCTCCAGTGCCTTTCGGATATCGCGAAACTTCTCCGCCCGCTCCGGAGACTCATAAGGCGCCATCGCGCGCAGAAATTCCTCCGCGACCGGGAGCACCTTGAGCGGAGTGCGATAGGCAATGATCCGGCTCAATGCCTGCACCAGTCGGTTCGGCGCCGAGTCTGCGATAGGAAGGGAGCCATGTCCCGCGCGTCCATGGGCCACCATGTGCAGCCAGAATGCCGCTTTCTCGCCGACATCCACGCCCACGTATTTCACGTGGCCGTTGTCTTCCAAAAGGTTCTCGCCACCTTCGTTAATCAGGAATTCAGCATCTCCCAGCAAGTCGCGCTGATGTTCGATAAACCAATCGCTGCCCGTGCCATCGACTTCTTCATCGCTAACGGCCAGAAAAATCACGTCGCGATCAAGTTCCACCTTCTCGCGCTTCAGCATCACCATAACCATGAACTGCGCGAGGCCTTCGTTTTTCATGTCCTGCGCCCCGCGACCATAAATCGATCCGTCCACGATTTCCGCGCTGAACGGCGGAGCCTTCCAATGAGACGGGTCACTGGTGACCACATCCATATGGTTGAGCAGAACGATCGGTCGTTGAGGGGAGGAGACGGTGTGCGGAATTCGCGCCCAGACATCAGCTCGTCCCGGAGCATAATTGAACACTCGGTTTTCAATCTGCTCCTGATCGAAGATTTTCTTGAAGAATTCCGCCGCACGAACTTCGTTGCCCGGAGGGTTTGTAGTGTCGATCCGCAGATATTCACGCTGCCATTGCACCGCGAGGTCGGCATACTGCTTCAGGCGTTCCGGAGGAATGCTATCCGAGGCAAGTCCGTGCCTTGCAGCAGCAATTTGCGCCCACCCGAGTGTGGCAACGATCGCAAAGACGAACCCAAGAAAACAAGCTCTTCCGCTTCTTTTAGGCATCCAATCTCCGGTGATTCTTATGTTTTTGGGCACGCAGTTTTTATACCAGCTTTGCCAAAATTACCCTGGAAGCGGACATTATTCTCCGCCTTTGGCGTGGCGGGGCTACAATGTTATTGCAAGTCAAGGGGTTAGGCCTAGAGCAGTTTGGCAATCGAACTGTTATAGAGAGCTGTGGGTGCCGAGTCAAACGGCGGCCCAGGGTTTTCCGATTTTGGCCATCGCGGCGTCAGCGTTGGCCGGCAATGCGCAGTGAGCTTGCCTTCAGTGAGCCGGTTAGCGGACGCAATCAAAAATCACGCAGCACGCCCGTAAGGCGTGCCGAACGGGGCCTCCAGGATGCTCCCTTCGTCGGAGGATGTTGAAAATGAAGAACCGTGTACTTGTAGCGCTGTTCGTTGCAGTCGTGCTCGCTCTGCCAGCCTTTGCGCAGACGAGTTCGACCTCCCAGGATCAATCCACCACCAGCCAGACCGCGCCCGCCGCTTCGTCAACCACCGACCAGGCCTCTTCTACTTCTTCATCGACGGTCGGCGCCACTGGAAAGCAGCCTTTGCAGCCTGAAACTCGCCAGGGGTTCTGGGGCAAGATGAATCCGTGGGCTCGCAAGAAGTATGTGCAGCGCCAGACCCAGCCCATCCGCGACCGCGTCAATGAACTCGACGAATTAACCGCGAATAACAGCAAGATGATCAAGGATGTTGATTCGCGGGCGCAGCAAGGCATTCAACTCGCATCGGCCAAGGCCAATGAGGCCGATCAGCATGCCGTTGACGCCGGTAACCGAGCCCAGGCGGCCCAGCAGACGGCAACCCAGGCAAACACCCGGCTCACTACGGTCGAGCAGGTAGTGGGAAACATCGATCAATACAAGGCGACGAACCAGACCGAGATCCGCTTCCGCCCGGGCCAGAGCGTCCTAAGCCAGAACGCCAAGACTGCCCTTGATGACATGGCCACGCCGCTAAAGGATCAGCGCGGCTACATTATCGAAGTGCAGGGATTCTCTTCGGGCCACGGCCAGGCCGCCATCGCAACTTCACAGAAGATGGCGGATTCAGTGGTGCGGTACCTCGTGCTGAACCACGACGTTCCGGTGTACCGAATCTACGTGGTTGGCATGGGCAACGCTCCGGTTCCGAGCGCCAGCGCTGATGACCAATCCAAGACCAAGCGAACCAGTGGCGGTCGCGTAGAAATCAGCCTGCTGAAGAACGATCTGGAACAGTTGACGGCAACGTCGACCACGCCCCCAGCGAAATAGTTCTAAGGACGACGGGTACCAAAACCCGGGCGCCCTCCCCCCAGAAAAGCCTCCTGCGCAAGCAGGAGGCTCTTTTGTTTACACCACGCTGGCCGTTTCCTGCTTCATTTTTTCCGACTGATAGTGCGTCGTTAGTGCTTCGATCAGCGGCTGCAGTTTCCCATCCATGACTTCCTGCAGTTGATGGATGGTCAAGCCAATGCGGTGATCGGTGACTCGGTTCTGCGGAAAGTTGTAGGTCCGGATCTTCTCGCTGCGATCTCCCGAACCCACCATCGCCTTGCGTTCCTTGGCGAGCGCGTCCTGCTGTTTCTGCATCTCCATCTCGTAAAGCCGCGAGCGCAACACCCGCATACCTTTTTCGCGGTTCTTAATCTGCGACTTCTCGTCCTGGCAGCTCACAACTGTATTAGTCGGGATGTGTGTAATGCGCACCGCCGAGTACGTCGTGTTTACCGATTGCCCGCCGGGCCCGGACGAGCAGAATGTGTCGATGCGAAGGTCTTTCGCTTCGATCTTGACATCCACATCTTCCGCCTCTGGCAACACTGCGACTGTTACCGCCGATGTATGAATGCGACCCTGCTGCTCCGTTGCCGGGACGCGCTGCACTCGATGCACACCGCTCTCGTATTTCAAACGCGAAAACACCCGTTGCCCTTCAATCAGGGCGATGACTTCTTTCAATCCGCCGGCTGAAGACTCGGAAGTCGAGAGCACCTCTACTTTCCAACCTTGAGTTTCCGCGTATCGGGTGTACATGCGAAACATTTCTGCCGCAAATAAAGTAGCCTCGTCCCCGCCGGTACCTGCACGGATTTCGAGGATCACATCTTTCTCATCATTGGGATCTTTGGGCAAGAGCAGAACCTTGAGCTCTTCTTCTACGCCGCCGACGCGGCCCTCAAGCTTGTCCAACTCTTCTTGCGCGTAGGCCCGCATTTCCGGATCCTTTTCGTCGGCGAGCACAGCCCGGCTTTCCGCAATGCCCCGTTTCAAATCCTTATATTCGCGGTATCGCTCCACGATGAGACTGATTTCGCTGTGCGCCTTTGCAGTCTTCTGATATTTCGACGAGTCATTCATGATCTCCGGCGACGCCAGCGTCTGCGTCAGTTCGTCGTAACGCGCCTCGATTTGGTCTAGCCGTTCAAACATAATGTGCCCCGTAGAAACGTAGCTTGCTACGTTCGGTTGCGCGGAGATGCAGAAAGTACAAGTCTCCACTGCTTATTCTAGTTGTAGAAATGGGAGATGAGGCAGAAAGAGTTTCGCGGCGGGACCGCTACGCGATGATCAACTCGCCACCACGTTGCTTTTCAAGCGACATCGCCTGGTCCAAAGCGACGATCGCGCATTCCGCTTGCTCGTCTGATGGAGGCTGAGTCGTGATGCGTTGCATCCACAATCCAGGAGCAGTCATTAGCGCAAACAGCGATCCGCGGTGCTTGGCGGCAAAACGAATGATTTCGTATGACAACCCCGTAATCACGGGCAGCAGAACGATGCGAACCGCAAACCGCGCCCAGAAGGTCGTCACCGGCACCAGCATATAAACGAAAATCGAAATAATCATCACGGTCATCAGGAAGCTGGTTCCGCAACGCGGATGATAAGTCGAATACTTCTGCACCGACAGGGTGTCCAGCGGATCGCCGTTCTCAAACGCGAAAACTGTTTTGTGCTCGGCCCCGTGATACTCATATACGCGCCGAATGTCCTTCCACAGCGACGTTCCCCATATAAAGAGCAGAAACAAGGCCAGCCGAATGATCCCATCCACCAGGTTGAACACAATCTGCTCGCCGAAAACCGGATTCACGCGCTTCAATTCCGTGGTCGCCAGCAGGGGCAGGAACTTGTACATGAAAATGAAGAAACCTACAGAAAAGACAATATTGACGGCGGCAATCCACCCGCTGATTTCAAGCTTCTTTTTTTCAGGCTCACCTGGCGCGGGTTGAGGCTGCAGCTCGTCGAGGGCTACGTTGGCAGAGAATTTCAGGGCGCGGAAGCCCAGCGTCATGGCGTGGCCGAGAGTAATAACGCCACGAACGACCGGCCAAGCCATCCATTTATGCTTCTCGGAAAGACGCTCCAGCGGCTCGCTGTGGGTGGAAACTTCGCCCGAAGGCTTGCGGCAGGCAATGGCCCAGGCATGCGGTGAACGCATCATAACGCCCTCGAGCACGGCCTGTCCGCCCACAAGGGTTTCCTCGCCACCCTCGAGCGCGGGCAGCAGTTGGACAGCTACAAAAAAGCGCCACAATGTTCGCAAAAACCGCATGGTTATTGGATGTCTTTCCGGAGACAAAGTACCACGCTAAGAGTATCACAGCCTGAACTGATTTAGGATGGGCTAGCCAATGCTCTAAGTAATAGGTTCGCAGGCATTTACAACGCCACTGTTACAGAATCAATGGCGTGGGGACTGATCTCCTATTTTTGTACGGCCGAGCTAGGCTCGGCGCTTTGACGGGATGGACTAAGAATTACCACCCCGTCCAGAACATTCACCATGCGCGAATTTGCAGAAGCCGCCGAACGCATCTCAGCGACCGCCAAGAAGCTGGAGAAGGTTGCCATCGTTGCCGACTACCTCGTCTCGCGCCCACCAGAGGAAGCCGCAGTCGCGGCGGTATTTCTTTCCGGTAGACCTTTTCCTGCATGGGAGGAGACCACGCTGCAGGTAGGAGGACGGTTGCTCTGGCAAGTGGTCGAGGAATTGTCCGGAAAAAGCCCTCAGGAGCTGACCGCTGCCTACCGCAATCACGGGGACCTGGGTGCGGCAGCCGCGGAAGTTCTATCGAAGAGTCATGTGGAGACGGGCGACCCCGCTCGTCCAGACCGAGCCCATGAATGCGGCTTAAGCCTGCAAGAAGTCGAGGCCGCGTTTCGAAGAATCTCTGCCGCTCGTGGTCCTGCCGCCAAGTCACTTCTCGTCCGCGAACTGCTCGCGCAAGTGACTCCCCTCGAGGCCAAGTACATCATCAAGATCATCACTGGCGACCTGCGCATCGGGCTCAAAGAGAGTCTGGTCGAAGAAGCCATCGCCAAGGCTTTTGGGAGTTCAGCAAAAGACACCCAGCGAGCCAACATGCTTCTCGGCGACATCGGAGAAACCCTCTGCCTCGCCGCCGAAGGAAAACTGGACCAGGCCAGGATGCGCATTTTCCATCCCTTGGGATTCATGCTGGCCAGCCCCGCCCAGTCCTCAGAAGAAGCTCTCGGCTATTTTGGCAACGCGCTGGTCGAAGATAAGTACGACGGAATCCGCGCTCAGGCCCACTGCTCGGGCAGCGAGGTGCGCATCTTTTCTCGCACTCGGGATGAAATCACAGAATCTTTTCCCGAATTGCCAGATGCGCTCGCGGGGCTTCCTCAAGACGCGATCCTCGACGGAGAAATCGTGGCTTGGAGCTATCTTGGAGCTGAAACCGCCGAGATCGACCGCGCTCTGCCCTTCAGCGCATTGCAACAGCGGCTCGGCCGAAAAAAAGTCAGTGATGAGATGATGCGGCGGGTGCCGGTCGCCTATCTCGTCTTCGACATCCTGTACTCCGGAGGCGAATTGCTGATTGATCGGCCGCTGCGAGAGCGGGCCAAGCTGCTCGATGATTTGCTGGCAACTCCCCGAATTCCAACGAGAGCAAGATCCACGGAAGCGCAGGGTCGGTTGATGTTGGGAGCGCCCGAAGAGACGAACGAACCAACAATCACAACCCAGGTTATCCGCGCTTCGGTTTTTCGCGCGTCTTCGCCTGGGGAACTAGACCAACTCTTCGAAGCGGCCCAGGCTCGCGGCAATGAAGGACTGATGATCAAAGACCCTGAGTCGGCTTACACGCCGGGGCGGCGTGGAAAATCCTGGCTGAAGCTAAAACGCGAACTGGCCACGCTCGACGTCGTAGTCACGGCCGTCGAATACGGGCACGGCAAGCGCATCCGCGTTCTCAGCGACTATACTTTCGCCGTCCGCGACGGCGAGCGCCTGGTCAACATCGGCAAAGCCTATTCAGGACTGACCGACGCCGAGATCGCCGAAATAACCAAATGGTTTCTCGAGGACACGATTGAAGATCAAGGTTTTCGCCTTGTGGTCGAACCGAAAGTCGTGCTGGAAGTCACATTCAACAACATGATGCGCTCCGATCGCCACGAAAGCGGATACGCGTTACGCTTCCCCAGAATTGTACGGATAAGAACTGATAAATCACCAGAAGAAGCCGACACCATCGAAAGAGCGCAAGAAATCTTCGAGAGGCAGAGTCGAGAAACCAGCAATTAGCACTTGGCAGTTAGCACTTAGCCAAATGTTCGAATTCGCAAGAAAGTCGAAGAACTAAATGCTGAGTGCTGAGTGCTAAATGCTACCTGCTGCCCTCAGTGTCCGTGGTGGTGCTCTTCTTCGCTGACCGGAATCACGCAACCATGTGCCACTTCGCAAATCACATGCTCAAACTGGATGGTGGTGTGATCGATATGGAATTCCTGGTGCAGCCGTTCCTTCACGTCGCGCAGAATGCGCTCACTGACTGACGGAGGAATATCTTCAATCGAAATGTGACATGACAGAGCCCGCGTCTCTGAGCCAATGTTCCACACGTGCAGGTCATGCACATCGTTGACGCCCTCGACCGCCCGCATGGCAGCCTCGACACGATCCAGCTTTATTCCGCGTGGTGTGCCTTCCAGCAGGATATTAAGGGTCTCACGGCAGATTCCGAACCCCGACCACAGAATCAGCGCGCCGATACCAAACGACAGCGCCGAATCAATCCAATACTGGCCCGTGGCCAGGATCACCCAGCCGCCAACGATGACCGCCGCGGTCGAAACCGTGTCGCCAATTTCATGCAGCAGCGCGCTGCGAATGTTAACGTCGCGGCCCGAGCGATAGAGAAGCAGGGCAATCACGCCGTTCATCACAACGCCAGCAGCCGCGACCCAGATCATCATGCCGGCGTGCACATGCTCGGGATTCTGGAGTCGTCGGAAAGCCTCATAGAAAATCAGGAACGAAACCACAACCAGCGAACCCGCATTTACGAGGGCCGCAAGCACCCCGGCGCGATGCCAGCCGTAGGTCTTGGTAGCGCTTGGCGGACGCGATTCCAAATACACCGCAGCCAGCGAGAGCAGAAGCGCAACGAAATCTGAAAGGTTATGCCCGGCCTCGGAGAGCAACGCCAGAGAGTGGGCGCGGATGCCGGCAACCACCAGCAAAACGATATAGACCAACGTGACGCCGAGCGAAATGCGCAGAACCTTGGAGGTTCGTTCGCCGGCGCCATGGCTGTGCATGTGCATCTGGATTAAGTTTAAGGCTGCCGGAGCAACGGTTCAAGGCTGCTAGGTTCTTATGTTCAAATAGTCGCGTGACCCTCCGCGTGACTCTAAAAGACGCACTCACGTCGGCCGTCGATCGTCTCACGGCTGCCCAGGTGGGCTCGCCGCGCATGAACGCCGAGTTACTTCTCATGTTCACGCTCGGCTGCGACCGCGCCTATCTTTTCGCTCATCCCGAACGCGAACTCACGACTGAGGAACAAGCCCGCTTGGACGATTCGCTGAGCCAGCGCGCCCGCGGCGTCCCGGCACAATACATTACTGGCCACCAGGAATTCTGGGGCATGGACTTGATTGTGTCTTCGGCGGTGCTGATTCCCCGTCCGGAAACTGAGCATGTTATCGAAACCGTTCTGAAATTGGCTAACGAGAAAGAAGGAGACCAGCCCTCCTCGCGGGGCATCCCAACTCGCATCGTCGACGTAGGCACGGGTTCAGGATGCATCGCTCTCGCGCTCGCCAAAGAATTCCCCCATGCCGAAGTCCATGCGACCGATATCTCAGCCGCCGCACTCGAGGTGGCCCATGCCAACGCCGCCCGCCACCAATTCGAAAGCCGGATTCATTTTCACCAAACCGACCTCTTGCACGGACTCGATCCCGGAAGCCTCGATTTCGTGGTGTCCAACCCTCCTTATGTTGGAGAATCCGAAGAAGACGAGGTGCAACTCGAAGTCCGCAAGTTCGAACCGCGCAATGCTGTTTTCGCTGGGCCGACCGGATTGGAAGTGATCGAACACCTGATCCCGCAAGCGCTCGCCGTTCTGCGCCCCGGCGGCTGGCTGGTCATCGAGATCAGCGGAAGCATCGTAGACCGCGTTAAGCGACTCCTCGCCGAATGGCAACAGCTTCAGATCGCGAATGACCTGCAAGGTATTCCGCGCGTAGCCTTCGCACGAAAACCTTGAGCATGTTGCGCAGGCGCCCCCGTCCGCGGATTTACGCCACGGCATGCCGCATCTACGGGCTCTGGTAGTAGTTCTCTGCGCGGGATAATCTCCTCCATCTCGCTCCCGCTCCCTGGCAGCGACCCCAACGCAGTTTGACCTACGCACGCGGCAAGGAGTGAAACGCGTGAGTTCGCACGTGCACTATTTGGGGATAACGAACCTATGCCATCCAAACGAACGCGTCTTGAACTAAAACATACTGTCATGCGCCGCCGGTTTCTCGTTTTCGCGGCCACGGCGCTGCTCTCGATCATCGGATATGCCCAGAATCCGAACGGCGCACTTCGGGGAGAGGTCCAGGACGCCAGCTCCGCGCGCGTAGCTGGTGCCCGGATCGTCGTCCAATCCATGGGATCCTCCATCACTCGCGAGACCGTGGCCAACGATCGCGGAGAATTTCGCATTGAGGGCCTGCTGCCCGGCTCCTATCACGTAGCCGTTACCGCGAAAGGGTTTGCGGAAGCCACTGCCGATGTCAATGTCGCAGTGAGCGTGGTCCGCGATATCGCCGTTACGCTCACGCTCGCAAGAGGACATGAGACGGTCAATGTGCAAGGGACTGCTTCCTCGATTACGACCCAGACTATCGATACGTCGAGCGCGGTGCGTGGCGGCGTAGTTGGCAGCCGCGACCTCGAAGCTCTGCCGCTGCCCGCACGCAGTTTTGCCAACATTGCTTATCTCGTGCCCGGAACTGAGCCGGTCGAGCCTTCCGATCCCACCAAGGCGCGCATCACTGCCGTCTCTACCGGCGGGAGCTCCGGCTTGAACAACGAACTTTCGGTCGACGGCGCCGACAACTCCGACGATTGGATTGGCGGCTTTCTGCAGAATTTCTCGCCCGACGGCATTCAGGAATTCGCCGTGCGCACCTCGAACGAAGACGCGGATACCGGTTGGACCACCGCCGGCTCTGTCGTGATCACGACTAAGCACGGAACCAACAATTGGCACGGAGACGGGGCTTTCTACGAGCGCGCGGCAGCGCTCAACGCCCGCTTCCCAATTGAAAATCCTGCGCCTAATCCCAAGCAGCCGTTCTCGCGCCAGAATTATGTTGCCACGATCGGCGGTCCCATCGTCAAAAACAAGGCATGGTTTTTTACTTCATTCGAGGCCGTGCACGAAGATGCCAGCATCGCTTACAGCCCCGCCAGCACTACGCAATTCCAGGCCCTTGCGCAATTGGCCTCACAGGGATTGATCACCGGAGTTCCATCCATCGCCGTACCCGCCAACGTTCCGATTCCGTTTCGCGACTATATCTCTTCGGTCCGCTTTGATTGGGCACAATCGCCAAAATCGAATTGGTTCCTGCGCACATCGTCCGACAGCTATCTCACCCACAACGCGCTGGTGCAGCAAGGCACATTGCCCTCGACGGGCCTGACCACGCATAACAATTACTGGAATGTGGCGCTCAGCAATGCTTATACTTTCAGTCCCACGTGGCTGGGGAATCTGGTTCTCGACGCCAGCCTGTTGCACCTCACGCAGGCTCGGAACTCAGATCTAGGCTTCGCCCTGGCCTTCCCTTTCAGTTCGACTGCACTGACCATTTCCGGCTTCGAGACTTTCGGCGACAACCAATTCGCTACCCCGATTACACTTTTTCCCGACCTGCGCAATCAGGAGAAATATCAATTCCGCTACGACCTAAGCCACGTTGTGGGTTCTCATGGGCTCAAGTTCGGGGTCGACTTCATTCACGAACCGGTGCTGAGTGGCGCCTTTGCTTCGACCGCCGAGACTCTCGCTCAATACGCCAATAACCCAACTTTTTACATTCAGAACCCCGGCGTGTTCGGCGTCTTCACGCCGCAGTGCGTCAACTTCACTGCTTCGGACGGCTCGACTTGCAGTTTCACTCCCGCTGGCGACGGCACCTTTTCCCAGAGTGTTCAGCGTCTCGCGTTCTATGCCGAAGACTCGTGGCGCATTTCGCACCAACTCACGGTAAATTATGGCGCGCGCTACCAAACCACCTGGGGATTATTCACGGGTTCGGGCCGAAGTGAGGCCGACAACGCCGCGTATGTAACGCTGCGTGCGTTGCAGATTCCGATCGTGCCCAGCCTGCCGCAGGATTACCGCAAGCAAATCGCGCCTCGCCTGGGCATCGCTTACTCGCCCGGCGACAGCGAGAAGACGGTCATCCGCGCCGGTTTCGGCATCTACTTCGACGATCTGGCGCAGAACGGATGGGCTACCGCGTTTCAAGGTGTCAACAACACGAACTTCACCACCGGAACCTGCGCTCTTACCGGAGGCCCAGGCACTTACGCGCTGGTCGGCGCGGGCTGCCTGACCGGCGGCGCCGGAGCAACGGGCAATCTGGTCGGCTCCCCATACAAAACGCCTTACGCCATTCATACCACGGGCGGCGTGCAGCACGCTTTCAACGAACATTGGCTGGCAAGTGCAGATTACGTGCACGAGCAAGGCAATCACGGATACCGCGGGTTTCCCTATGCCAGCGGTACGAATTTATTCACGCCGCTCATTCCGACGACCGACCCAAACTATGCCACCGATCAGACCAACGTCGTGCCCAATGTCAATGTATTCGAGTCTGACAACCGCTCCAGCTACAACGGGCTGATGCTGCATCTGCAAGGCAACATGCGCCGCTTCAATCTGGTCGCGAACTACACGCTCTCCGAAGCGGAGACCTGGGGATGCCTGCTGGGCGAACTGTTTGACTATGTGGATGGCGTCTGCCAACAGCAATACCCGAAACCGCCATTGCTGAATGCTTTTGGGCCCGGCGACTATGGTCCATCGGGTGAAAATGTCACTCACCGCTTTGTGTTCGCAGGGACGGCGCACCTTCCCGGCGGATTCGAATTGAGCACCATTACCCAGGTCGAGAGCGCGCGCCCCATCACCATCACCAATGCCGACAACACCGGCCGCATTTATGTGAATGGAACGTACACCAGCCTCGACGAATTCCGAGGCACGCCCTACATTCAGTCCGACCTGCGCGTCAGCCGGCCTTTCAACTTCCACGACCGCTGGTCGGTGATTCCTTTCGCAGAATTCTTCAATCTCTTCAACCGTAACAATCCGGGTGCGAACTTCGCGGTGAACGTTGTCCAGCTTCCGGTTCCGGCTGCCCAGATGGCGCCAAATCCCGTCACCGGGATCACCAATGTGACCAGCGTCTGCACGAACGCAAGCTGCTCCCAGACCGCACCGATTACCAGCCTGAAGCAGCTCGAGATCCCCGAGGGCGCCTTGGGAGACTTCTTCGGCCCAGGCACCACGGTTGGCATTCCTTTCGCAGCCCAACTCGGAGTGCGGGTGACTTTTTAGATGTACTTGCCTCATACCGACTATTTTGACGTCATCCCGAGCAACGCGATGGATCTCTCTATTTGCGTCACCGGGCTCACTGCCGCCGAGACTCGCATCAACTTGCGCACTATCTGCAAGATCTTGCCTACAGCAAGAGATTTGACAACTTTCACATTGACTTCCGGCGGGATGCCGTTCAAAATCGCTTCGCCCTTTGTTGCTCCCCCCGCAGTTCGTCATGCCGGACGGCCGAGAAACATTGTTGATCGCCCGTAACGCCGTTGTCGCGTTCTGCACTATTGTGGAGAGACTTGGCTCTGGAATCGAACCTTAAACTGATCAACCAATCAAAAGGAGAAGGAAAAACTATGAAGAGATTAATTATCAGCGTGGCCGCGCTCGCCTGCTGTTTTGCAGCGTCCGCGATCGCTCAGGATGAAGGGAATCCGGTTCCCAGATTCGTCACTTTGCCGCCGAAGGCCAGTGTGGGGAAGCCCCCAGTCACATTGCCCACGTGGACTAATTCGTTCACCTACAATGGGACGAAGTATACCTACTATATGGTGGGTACTGCTCCGAAAACAGGCACGTCCACAACCGTCAAGGCTTTCATTATCCCGGTGAAGATTGTCATTGGCAGCAACACATTTGATCCCAAGACAACAACAGAGAGTGGCAAGAACGTTGTCACGCTAACCGAAGATTCACCGATATTCAAAAACCAGACTTATAAGCTGGGTGGAACCGACGTAGGCGATACTCAGTATGAGGACGCCTTCCAGCGCGCCAATTTCTGGGGAACCGTCAAGAGCCACACTGGCTACCACGTCCTGCTGGGCGGCCCAACCGTTTTGCCCGAACTGACAGTGAAACCCGGATCGAATGGAGCTGTTCTGTCGTCCAATCCTTTTGGTGGCAGTGTTCCAACGGCCCTAGTGGACATCAACTATCTTGACCCACTTTTCGGCGTGTACATCTCATCCCACAGCGAGATCACGCCGGACACGATCCCGATCTTCATGACCACTAACACTTACCTGACAGAGGGAGCACCGATCCTCAACAACTGCTGCATCGGCGGCTACCACAGCGCGAACGGCGCGCAGGCCTATTCGCACTTCACCTATATCCCCATCACCGGCGATTTCTCGCAGGATGTGGGGGCTCTGTCCCACGAAATGGGCGAGTGGCTGGACGATCCCGGCGTCAAGGGAGCATTCAACCCAGTTGCTTGCGGAATTCTTGAAGTTGGCGATCCCGAAGAGACTTTCACCGACTACGGTGATTTCCCGTATACGCTGGGCGGATTTACTTACCATCTGCAGGACCTGGTATTCCTTGAATACTTCGGCGCTCCAAAAACCACCTCGATTAAAGGGTGGATGACCTTCCACGACAACCCGTTTGGACTTGGTGTCTGTAGCAACGGCGGCTAACCTTCAGCAGGCAACTGCTTGAGGCTGTGGCGAACAAACGAACATCGCGCCCGCCCACATAAGTGGGCGGGCGTAATACTGTTTAGGCATCTGAGACTGCAGCAAAACGGCCGAGCCTGCGCAGACGCCTGACCTACTTCTGAGCCCCAGCCAACACCTCGACTAACAAATGGTTTGCCTTCCAGGCGACATAGGCCTGTCCTGGCCAATGATTTCGTAATGCTCAAAAGCCAAGCCCGCTCGGCATGGAGCGGGCTTTTTTCTGGTCGCGGAAAAGAAGGTGCTAGGCCAGGCAGAAAGACCTGAAGCCCCAAGCCTGCCTCAGGGCTTGCCCACGCTGGCTGGCTGAATCTCTTCGACATCCACCCAGTTCGTGGGATAGACGCCGGTGTAGCAGGCGGTGCAGTACGTGGTCTTCTCGCCATCGCCGCAGGCCTTTTTCAATCCTGGGAGCGAGAGATAGGCCAGCGAGTCCGCGCCAATGAACTCGCGAATCTCTTCGACCGACTTGTTGGCGGCGATCAGCTCTTTCTTCGAAGGCGTATCCACTCCGTAGAAGCACGGCGAAATGGTCGGCGGACACGAAATGCGCATGTGCACTTCTTTGGCTCCAGCGCTGCGGACCATGCGCACGATCTTGCGGCTGGTGGTGCCGCGCACGATCGAGTCGTCAATCAGCACCACGCGCTTGCCCTCAAGCAAACTGCGCACCGGATTAATCTTCAGCTTCACGCCAAAGTCGCGCACGCTCTGTCGAGGCTCGATGAACGTCCGCCCCACATAGTGATTGCGGATCAGCCCGAAGCGAAAGGGAATGCCGCTCTCCTCCGCATAGCCCATGGCCGCAGTTACGCCGGAGTCCGGCACAGGAACCACGACGTCGGCCTCGGCCGGCGCTTCGCGCGCCAGTTGCCGGCCCATTTCCTCGCGGCTCTCCTGCACCGCGCGTCCGAAAACCCGGCTGTCCGGCCGCGAGAAATACACATGCTCGAAGATGCAACTCGATTGCGCCAGCGCCGGCGTGTACAGGCGCGAAGTAATTCCCTCGGGACCGACGATGATCAACTCGCCCGGCTTTACGTCGCGCTCGAAAGTGGCGCCGATCAGATCGAATGCGCAAGTCTCGGAGGCAAACACGATGGTGTCCTGCTTTTCGCCATCGATCGCCGGAATCCTGCCCATGGCCAGCGGCCGAAAGCCGCGCGGGTCGCGGGCGGCAAAGATCCGGTCGGGACTGATCATGACCAGCGAGAACGCGCCTTCGACCCGGCGCAGCGCATCGGCGATGGCTTCCGGCAGCGTCTGCTCTTTCGAGAGCGCGATCAGGTGCACGATGACTTCGGTATCGCTGTTGGTCTGGAAGATCGAACCCTGGCTCTCCAGCCGATGGCGGATATCCTGCGCGTTGACCAGGTTGCCGTTGTGCGCCAGCGCCACCATGCCCTTGTTCGACTGCACCATGATGGGCTGCGCGTTCAGCAAAGCCGAATCGCCCGCCGTCGAATAACGCGTATGACCGATGGCGAGCGTGCCCGGCAACTTGGCCAGAACGGCTTCCTGAAAGATGTCCGCGACCAGGCCCATCGCCTTGTGCATGTGCAGCGTCATGCCATCGGAGGTCACAATGCCCGCCGATTCCTGACCTCGGTGTTGCAGAGCGTGCAGCCCGAGATAAGCAAGCTTCTCCGCCTCCAGGTGCGAGTAAACCGCCACCACGCCGCACTCATCGCGAAATTTATCAGAAGTTGACATTATCCATCAGCCTTCAAACAACCAATTCCGGATCAGCCCGCAAAGCCGCTTCCAGCGCACCTTCGTACGAATCGCGCAACTCACTGACGGACGCGGACACTACCACTCGCCCATCCAGCTTGATCTCTATTTGATCGGAAACCGTCTCGCCGATCTCGTCCGCAGACAAGCCGATATTTTTCCGCTACTCGTTGGATTCCCCTCAGCTTGCTCCGGTCGCACGAGATGACGACCCGGCTTGCATCCTCGCCGAATAAAACGAACTCCGGAGGCAAACCCATCGATGGCAGATTAGCCCTGAGGCCGATGCCCTTGCCAAACGCCGATTCTGCCAGCGTGACTGCGATGCCACCCTCCGAGCAATCGTGTGCGGACTCGACCAAGCCTGCCCCGATCATCTCGATAATGCGCCTTCTGCAGGGCGGCTTCTCGCTCCAGTTCGAGCGACGGAGGGAATCCCCAGATCGGTCCCAAGATCTCCTTGGCATACTCGGACGAGCCAAACTCGGCTTCGGCATCGGTAAGGTCGCCGGGCTCCGAGGCCGCAGGAGGACGATGACGCGTCCCGGCTCGCGGAAGTGCGGGCCCACAGCCTTGTGAACGTCCTCCAGGATGCCAACGATTCCAATCACGGGCGTCGGATAAATGCCTTCGCCCAGGGTCTCGTTGTAGAAGCTGACATTGCCGCCGGTAATCGGGACGTCCAGCTCTTCGCAGGCTTTGGTGATGCCGTCGATGGCTTGCGAGAACTGCCACATGATGTGCGGCTTTTCGGGATTGCCGAAGTTCAGGCAGTTGGTCGCCCCCACCGGGGTCGCGCCGGTGCAGGCCACGTTGCGCGCCGACTCGGCGACGGCGTGCATCGCGCCGAGTTTCGGATCGAGATAGCACCAGCGGCTGTTGCCGTCGAGCGCCATCGCCAGTCCGCGCTGCGTGCCTTTTACGCGAATCACGCCAGCTTCGCCGGCCCGGGACCCTCGACCGTATTGGTCTGCACCATGGGATCGTATTGCTGCCAGACCCAACGCTTGGAGCAAATATTCGGGCTGGCGAGCAGGCGCTTCAGCTTGTCCGGTGAAATCGCCCGCTTCTCGCCAGCTTGATGGACTTCGGAACCTCGCGCGGCACCGGCGGCTCCCATCGCTCCAGCGGACGCTTATACAGCGGCGCGTCGTCGGTGAGCGCGGCGTTCGGAATTTCGGCGACGACTTTGCCGTGATCCAGCACGCGCATCTTGCCGTCGTTCGTAACGCGGCCGATTTCGACCGCGTCGAGACCCCACTTCTCAAAGACGCGGAAGACTTCGTCTTCGCGGCCTTTTTCCGCGACCAGCAGCATGCGCTCCTGCGATTCGCTGAGCATGATCTCGTAGGGGGTCATGCCGGTTTCGCGCTGCGGCACCAGGTCGAGCTCGATCTCGGGGCCGACGCCGCCGCGCCCGCCCATCTCGCAGGTCGAGCAGGTCAGGCCCGCCGCGCCCATGTCCTGAATGCCGACAACCGCGCCCGTCTGCATGGCTTCGAGGCAAGCTTCCAGCAGCAGCTTTTCCAGGAAGGGATCGCCGACCTGAACGTTGGGCCGCTTCGCTTCGGACGCTTCGCTGAATTCTTCGCTGGCCATGGTCGCGCCGTGAATGCCGTCGCGTCCGGTTTTCGAGCCGACATAGATCACCGGATTGCCTTCGCCCGCGGCCTTGGCATAAAAGATCTGATCGCGCCGCACCAATCCCAGAGCGAAAGCATTGACCAGCGGATTGCCCGAGTAGCAAGCTCTCGAACTTGGTTTCGCCGCCGAGGTTGGGCACGCCAAAGCAGTTTCCGTAAGAAGCAACGCCGCTGACCACGCCTTCCAGCACGGAATGATTCTTGTGAATCTCGGCTTGCGTGGAATTAGTTTGTTGGCGCGGGCACCCTTGCCCGCCGCTGTTGATGCAGCAATCGGCCCGAACCGCAGCGAATCCATTACCGCGACCGGCCGCGCGCCCATGGTGAAGATGTCGCGCAGAATTCCGCCGACTCCCGTAGCCGCTCCCTGAAATGGCTCGATGAACGACGGATGATTGTGCGATTCGATCTTGAAGGCGCAGGCCCATCCATCGCCAATGTCGATGATGCCCGGCATTCTCGCCCGGCCCCTGCACCACGCGCCGGCTGCGCGTCGGCAGCCGCTTCAAATGCACGCGCGAAGATTTATAAGAGCAGTGCTCGCTCCACATCACGCTGAAGATGCCCAGCTCGGTGATCGTAGGCTCACGTCCGCCAAGAAGTTGTTGGACTTTCTCGTATTCTTCCGGCGTGAGACCGTGTTCGCGGACAATTTCTGGAGTAATGGCAAGAGTGGAGGCTGTGGTCATGAGGAAATACTATTGTCGCATCTGGAACGAGAGTAAGGGAAGAACACTTTCAGGGCTGCATTTGGAAGTGTGGAGAGTGCAATTCTTGCCCAAAGATTTGCCGGTTGAATGCTGAGTGCTAATTGCAGAGTGCGTCCGTCACCCCACATCCCAACTATACTGTCCACAAATGAAATCCGTCATCGTCGGCACCGCGGGCCACATCGACCACGGCAAGACCGCGCTGGTCAAAGCCCTGACCGGCATCGATGCCGACCGCCTTGAAGAAGAAAAGCGCCGCGGGATCACCATCGATATCGGCTTTGCCAACCTTGAGTTGTCCCTGCCCGGTGGCGAAACTCTGCGGCTGGGGTTTGTCGACGTGCCGGGACACGAGCGCTTTGTGCGCAACATGCTGGCCGGGGTTGGCGGCATCGATCTGGTGCTGCTGGTAATTGCGGCGGATGAATCGATCAAGCCGCAAACGCGCGAACACTTTGACATCTGCCGCCTGCTCTCGATACGCCGCGGCATCACGGTGTTGACCAAGTCCGACGCGGTCGATGCAGAGACGTTAGCGGTGGTGCGAGCCGAGGTCGAAGACTTTCTGCGCGAGTCGTTTTTTGTCCACCCCAGTCTTGGTCAACCCAGTCTCGGTCACTCCAACTCGATCGTGGCGGTCAGTTCACTGACTGGCGCAGGGATTGACGATCTGAAGCGCGAACTTGTGACGGGTCGCAAGCGAGATTCCGGCGAAGAATTCCACCGCGATTGCCCGCCTGCCCATCGATCGGGTCTTCACCATGAAAGGTTTTGGGACGGTGGTCACCGGGACACTGATTTCTGGGGTCATCCGCAGAGAAGATGAGCTTGAAGTGTTTCCCAGTGGGCGGCGAGTGCGAGTGCGCGGCGTACAGGTACATGGGAAATCGGCTGAGCAAGCGGTTGCTGGACAACGCACAGCGCTGAACCTCGCGGGGACGACCACCGAAGAACTGGCGCGCGGAATGATGCTGGCTCCGGTTTCCACTTTTCATGCCACCTCGCGACTGGATGTGGATTTGTCGCTCCTGTCTTCGGCAAAACCACTGAAGGACCGCGCTCGCGTCCACTTTCACTCCTACACCTCCGAAACCATCGCCACCGTCGTGCTATACGGGAAGAAGCAGGTAGAACCGGGCGAAAGCGCTCTCGCACAACTGCGATTGAGCGAGCCCGTGCTGTTGCTTCCGGGAGACCGTTTCATCATTCGGCAGTTTTCGCCCGTGATCACCAGTGGCGGCGGCGTGGTCGTCGAAAACACTCCGCCACGGAAGGTAAAGAACGCGGCAGACTACGCTCGGTTCCTGAGGGTTCTTGCAGAAGAACTCAGGGCGGGCAGTTTGCGCACGCGGGTGATGGCGAGCGGTGGAAGGGGTCTGGGCATCGCGGAAGCTGTCGCTCGCACCGGCTGGACGGCACAACAGATTGTTGCGGGGATCTCCGAGAATCCCGAAGTTGTCCGTATCCGTGACATTTTTATCTCCAGGCCGGCGTTGGACTTCGTCCGGAAAGATTTTATTTCGGCTCTGGACACGTTTCATAAGCACAATGCTCTGGTTGCCGGCATGAGCAAAGAGGAGTTGCGAGGACGCTTTTCCGAAGTCATGCCCGAAGTCTTTGACAGCGTGTTCAACGAGGCGGCGCGCGCTGGAAAGATTGAACTGGCGGGCGAACTGGTGCGCCTGCCGGGACGCGGCGTGGTGATGAGAGATGAAGAAGCCGAGTCGAAGAAAGTCATCGAAGCTGCATTCGCGACTGCCGGGCTTAAAGTGCCCGCGCTGAAAGATGTGCTGGCGGGATTGAAGGTAGATAAGATACGGGCACAGAAGATTGTCACGCTACTGCTACGCGACAAAGTTCTGGTGAAGATTTCCGACGATCTGGTCTTTCATCGCGATACGCTGTTGGATCTGCGCAAACGAATGGTCGTGGAGAAAGCAAAGTCTCCCAAGCTGGATGTGGCGCGCTTCAAAGACCTGACCGGCGTGACCCGCAAGTATGCGATTCCGTTGCTGGAGTATCTCGACCGCGAGCATGTGACCCGTCGAGCCGGGGACGAGCGGGTGATTTTGTAGAAGGACAGTACTTAGCAATTGGCACTTAGCGTTTAGCCCTGGCGGTTCGTTTCAACATTAGTGAGTTCTAGGCTAAGTGCTGACTTCTGCTCTGCTCGAAAGTACCGGCTGTCCAGAAAGTTACTTCTGTTTCCACAGCGCGAGGGAGTATGCTGCGCGCATGGGTGTGTCGGTTTCGGTGCTGGCCAGCGGTAGCCGGGGAAACAGCACGATTGTGCAAAGCTCGTCTACGCGCATTCTGGTCGATGCGGGCATTTCCTGCCGCGAGACTTTCAAGCGCATGAAGGCAGCGGGCGACGATCCGCACTCGCTCTCCGCCATCGTGATCACGCACGAGCACGCCGATCATGTGTCTGGTCTCCTGGTGCTGGCGCGAAAACTAAGAGTTCCCGTCTACATGACCGGGGCCACCCATCAGGCTTGGTCAAGGTCGATGCGCGACGCCGCCGGTGAGCGTCCGCAGCTGGAACGGCTGGAGTTCTTCTCTTCCGGCCACAGCTTCCACATCGGAGACATTGGCATTACGCCTTTCACCATTCCTCACGATGCGGTCGATCCGGTAGGTTTTACCTTCCGCGCTGAGGGCATCAAAATCGCAATTGCCACCGATCTCGGACGGCTGCTCGCGAACGTGAAGGATAACTTGCGGGCTTGCGATGTGCTGGTCATCGAATCCAACCACGATTTGGAAATGCTGCGCAACGGGCCTTATCCCTGGTCGGTGAAACAGCGCGTCGGCAGTCCAACTGGGCACCTGTCCAATGAGAAACTCGCGGAATTCTTTGCCACCGGCTATGACGGGCACGCATCCTATATAGTGCTGGCGCATCTCTCGGAGCAGAATAATCATCCTGAATGCGCTCTGCGGGAGGCGGAAAAAGCGCTGGCGGGCCGCCGGACCCTGTTGCAGAATCGGGTCATGCTGGCGGTACAAGGCGAGCCTATGCAACCTATCCGCTTGTAAATTGATCTGTAGTAGGTAAGACTAAGGCATTCCGTAGTTCATATGAGTCAGTGTATCGATCCCATCGTAGGCAAGATTTTGGCGGGCTGGCGCTATGATATTTCCGGCCTGGCGCCGGAGATGGGTGGCGACTACGAAGAACATTTTACAGCCTGCGAGCACTGCCGCAGCCGGCAGCGCCTGCATCGCACCATTGACATCGCATTGATTGCTCTGGCGTCGGTTTCCGCTGGGCTCTTCCTTCTGGCTTTTGGAGTGATTCGGCACTTTGGTCCGCGCAACGCCTTCTGGCTGGAGATTGCGGCGCTGGTCGGGTTTGCGCTGTCAGCGCTGATCTGGCTGATCGTCGCGGTGGCTACGCCAGCGCCCATGGCGGTGGTGGACGTCGCCAGGATTGGCGCGCGCCATGTGCATGACCGACTGCCAGCGGAAATTCGCGAGCGCCTTCCCGAAGAACTGCGTTTGAAGATCACAGGCTCGTAACTCATGCAGGCTTTTTCCAGGACGCTGGTGTTTTTGCTGCTGGCGGCGTGTAGCTGCTGCCCCTGTGGCGGCGCTGGATTTTCATCCTCAGGCCGCGGCGAACCAGCGGCCTGCGCGATGCATCTTTCGACCGATCATGATGATGGCGGGAGCGTTCCCGCGCGTCCACCCGCGAGCCACGTTGCTGTCAGGGCGCGCATCATCCCGCAATCCTGCCGCAGAGTTCTGCTTGCAACCGTCGTTTCGAGGCTCGGCCCAGGTTGATCCGCCCTGTATGCGGCTGCAGCAGCTGTGCTTGACAATTTCCCGAATATCAAAATCGCAATCCGGCGATCCTCCGCTGCTCTCCCCTCTGCGCATCTAGACTGCAAGCCGCTTGCGCTCAAACTTTCCCGAAGGCCATTTTCTCAAATGTATTTTGTGCTTCTTTGTGTTAAGGCTGAAAACACGATCTCAAAGGCAATGCGAGAGTGATGCATGCGTAGAGCAGGGTCTGTCATTGCCAGTGGTTGCGGTTCTGGCCGTCTCGTCCTTGGCCCAGAATGCGGCCACGATCGACAGTCATGGAACATGTCCGCGCAAACCATGCCGAACATGTCGGGCATGAATATGAATGACGCTGCCTTATCCTCGATGCCTTCCTTCCACGCTTCTTCAGGCACGGCATGGCAGCCGGCCTCGGTAACGGACCCGATGTGGATGATTTCGCGCGGTGGTTGGGAGTTGATGTTTCACGGAACTGTGTTCATCACTTACAACCAGCAGGGTGGGCCACGCGGCGAAGGCAAAGCAGAATCGACCAATTACTTAATGACCATGCAGCAGCACCGGCTCGGCTCAGGCACACTTCTGCTGCGGCAGATGTTTTCGGCGGAGTCGTTGACCTCGCCCCATCCCGGCTTTCCCGAGCTTTTTCAAACTGGAGAAACCTATCACGGGCAGCCGCTGGTCGATCATCAGCATCCGCATAACGTTTTTGCCGAACTGGCTGCGCTCTACACCTGCCGGTCAATGAGAAAGTTACCTGGCTGCTCTATGGAGGCCCGTCGGCTGAGCCCGCGCTGGGACCAGTGACGTTTATGCATCGGCAGTCCGCGTCGGAGGATCCGGAAGCGCCCCTGGGCCATCATTTGCAGGATTCCACGCATACAAGTTTTGGCGTGGTGACCACCGGCTTCATCTTTAATCTTTCCAAGCTTGACCTGTCCAAGCTGGGTTTCCTCAAGGTAGAAGGTTCGGCCTTCAACGGACACGAACCCAACGAAGAGCGCTGGAGCATTCAGCTGGCCGCGCTCGATTCCTGGTCGTTCCGCGTGACCGCTGCGCCCACGCGTAACTGGACAGCGCAATACAGCTACGGACGACTGTCACATCCCGAGGCCCTCGAACCGGGCAACCAGCAAAGGCAAACCGCATCGCTCGAATACAACCGGCAACTCGCAGCAGGCATGGGCAAAGGATACTGGGCTACATCGCTGATTTGGGGTCGGGTGCAAAAGGAATTCGAGCTTTTTCCTCTCAACAGCTACCTGCTGGAATCGACCCTGAACTTTTTCGCCCGGAATTACGCCTACACGCGCCTGGAACTGGTGGACAAAGACGAGCTATTTCCCGAGGCCGCGACGCACCCGTCGTATCGCATTGGCGCATACACCTTCGGAGGAGTGCGCGATTTCGTGCACAACGAGCATTGGCAGGTGGGGCTCGGGGGGGATGTGACTTTCTATTCGAAGCCCGCGGTGCTCGACCCCTTTTACGGAGACAACCCCGTTTCTTTCCATGTCTTCATTCGAGTGCGGCCGGGGTTGATGGGGCCCATGCACTAAGGCTGAGAGTGTTGTATTGTCAACTCGGATACGTCCCAGATTTCGGCGCTCAAGCCCGCGCGATCCGCGCACAATTAGTGCATGGAGCCCCAGCGGAAGCTTCTGCAAACCGTCCGCATCGCCCTATTGGTGAGTATCGCGCTCTATGTTTTCATCGGCGAGCGCATGGGACGGAGTACGTCCGCGGCGCCGGACCGCAACATCTATTTTGTCGTCACTCTGGTCGCGATCACCACGGTAGGTATCATCTTCGCGGTGTGGCGGCTGTTCGTATTGCGCTCCGAAGCTGCGCTGGCGGATCAGCCTGAAGACACGGCCGCCTTGAAGCGCTGGCGGACTGGCTACATCATCACCTATACCTTGTGCGAGACGGTGGTGTTGTTCGGACTTGTGTTGCGTTTGATGGGTTTTACGCTTTCCGAGGTTGCGCCCTTCTACGTCGTGGGCTTCGCCCTGATGCTGCTCTTCAGCCCGCGCCGGCCCCGAATCACGTAGATGCGGACGCTCGTACGCATCCGGATCACAGTGAATGGGGTTACGTGATTCCGGCTACGCCTTGATGTGGCAGCTTGCGAGCCCCTTCTTTTCCAGATACTGCTGGTGATAATCCTCGGCCTCGAAGAATGACACCGCCGGCACAATCTGGGTGACGATAGGCTTGCTGAAGCGCCGGGATTTTTCCAATTGCTCCTTCGAAGCTTTGGCTGCAGCTTCCTGTTCCGGAGTGTGAAAGAAAATCGCTGAGCGATACTGCGTGCCCCAGTCCGGCCCCTGGCGATTGAGCTGCGTCGGATCGTGATTTTCCCAGAACACTTCGAGCAGTTTGTCGTAAGAAAGCTTTGCCGGATCGTACTCGACTTCCACCGCTTCGGCGTGACCGGTACGGTCGGTGCAGACGTCCTTATAGCTCGGATTTGCGGTCTGCCCGCCGGTATAGCCGACCCGGGTCGAGATTACGCCCGGCAGTTGGCGGAAAGTCGCTTCGACTCCCCAAAAACAGCCTGCGGCAAAAGTTGCTTTAGCCATAGAAATGACTCCCATTCTTAGAGTGTAGCGATTCTATTGGATGCGGCGGGGGAGGGAAAGTGGCATGGTGCGGGCATCAAACCGTCATGCGGACCTCCTGCGCCTTTTCCGATCCAGACCGGAACAACCGATCCAGCATATGCGATGTTGGGCACCCCTTCGATTTTGGTGGTGCAGCGCTGCAGCACTGCGATAATGAGTTGGACTGATTGAGGTTTAGATTGCGCGTGAGAACTAGGATTCCGGCGTCACGGTGGGGACAAAATCAGTGCTTCAGCCCCGTAGCGGCGTACGAATGCGGCTCGCGGCATAAGCTGTGGGTAAAGTGGAGGAATCAGGCAAGATTAGTTTTCACGCACGCGCGCTGGTCCCGCCACAAGCACTTTTAAGCCAACCATGGTTCATCAAATCGAAAAGATTATCCAGATTTTGACCGCCGTGGGCGCGATTGCAAGCATCGTTTACTACGCCCTGTGTCTTTGGAGCGCGGGATCATTTCTGCGAAAGCAAAAGGCGGCAGACCGGAGTGTCCACCCCCCACAACCTACTTTCCCTGTCTCCATCCTCAAACCACTTCGCGGTACCGACCCTGAAATGTACGAAAGCTTCCGCAGTCATTGCCTGCAGGATCACCCGGACTACGAAATCATCTTTGGCGTCAGCGACGCCAACGATTCCGCCATCCACTTGGTCGAGCAATTAAAAGCAGAGTTCCCGCAGCGCGCAATTCGGCTGGTGGTTTGTCTCGACAAGCTGGGCAACAATACTAAGGCCAGCAATCTCGCCCAGATGATGCGCCAGTCACGTCACGAATACATCATCGTCAATGACAGCGACATTCGCGTCGAGTCCGAATATCTGCGACGCGTGCTTGCTCACCTCACCGATCCCAAAGTTGGCTTAGTTACTTGTCTCTACCGTGGAGTAGCCAACTCGACCCTGGGCTCCAGGCTCGAGTCTCTTGGCATTAGCACCGACTTTTCTGCCGGTGTGCTGGTTGCACAAAATATCGAGCAGGGAATCCGCTTCGGATTGGGTTCGACCCTGGCTTTTCGCCGTCGCGACCTGCAGGCCATCGGCGGTTTCGAATCTCTCGTCGATTATCTAGCCGATGATTATGAGTTGGGCAGCCGTATCGCCGCCTCGGGGCTGAACGTAAGATTGTCCGACGTCGTGGTCGAGACTTTCCTGCCACGGTACACGCTGCGCGGCTTCCTGGATCATCAGCTGCGCTGGGCGCGCACGGTTCGTGATTCCCGCTTCTGGGGATACGTGGGACTTGGATTGACCTTCGGGCTGCCGTGGGCTGTGCTGGCATTGATTATTGCCCGAGGCGCGAGTTGGGCGTGGGCGTTGTTCGCATGTACAGCAGGGATGCGCGTCATCGTCGCCGTCGTGGTTGGTAGACTTGTGCTGCAGGATCGCCAGGTCGCGCGCTTCCTTGTATGGATTCCGGTTCGTGATTTTTTCGCGTTGCTGGTCTGGGTTGTAAGCTTTGCCGGCCACAAAATCGTCTGGCGCGGAGATCAATTCCGATTAGAAAACGGCAAGCTGATAAGAATGTAAGGCGAGCATCCCGCCGGTTACAGGGCCAACTTGAACTCAGTCAGCTTTTCCCAAGCCGCGGGACGCCGTCTCCAACCCATCCGCTTCGCTCTCCTCTAAAACCTCGCGGACTTTTCTCGCCAGCATCTTTCCCGAAAAAGGTTTCTGCAAAAAGCGTGTAGTTACGTCAATTTTTCCATGTCGGAGAACAGGGTTTTCGGCATAGCCGGAGACAAACAGCACCTTCATGTTCGGACGCTCATCCGCCAACCACTCCGCCAGCATCGGCCCACCCATTTTCGGCATCACCACATCTGTAATCATCAGGTCGATCCGGCCAGCGTGCGCCCGGGACACGCGTAACGCCTCTTCTCCGTTGCTCGCTTCCAGCACGCTGTAACCGCTGCGAGTAAGGAACTGCGACGACGCCAGCCGCACTGATGTTTCATCTTCCACCAGCAGCAAGGTCTCGCAACCACGCGGAGAGCCTTCGGCTAACTTCGCGATCGGGACCTCGCAACTCAGCCCTTGTACCTGGGGAAAATAAACTTTGAACGTGGTCCCAAGTCCGGGTTCGCTGTACACCCAGACAAAGCCGCCATTCTGCTTCACAATGCCATACACCGTCGCCAGCCCCAGCCCGGTTCCTTTTCCCGCTTCTTTCGTAGTGTAAAAAGGTTCGAAGATGTGTGCCAGATGTTCCGGCGCGATGCCCCGGCCCGAGTCGGTGACCGTGAGCAATACATAGTCGCCGGGAGGCACGATCGCGTGCCGCTGCACATAGGATTCTTCAACTCGCAGTCTGGTAGTTTCGATGCTGAGCCTGCCCCCGCCCGGCATAGCGTCACGCGCGTTCGCTGCCAGATTCATCACGATCTGCTCGATTTGCGTGGGGTCGGCTTTTACTTTGCCCAGATCTTTCGCGGGGGTAAACACTAATTCAATATCCTCGCCGATCAGTCGCGGCAGCATGCCAGTGATTTCTCCGATAACCGTATTCAGGTCGAGAATCTGCAACGACTGCATCTGCTTCCGGCCAAACGCCAGCAACTGGCGAGTCAGATCCGCCGCCCGCCGGGACGCTCCCATAATCTCAGCCACGTTTCGTCGCAGAGGATCCGTCTCGCCCAGCGAGTCGAGCATGAGCTCGGCATAAGCGCTGATCACGAGCAGCAGGTTATTGAAATCATGAGCCACACCGCCAGCGAGTCGCCCGATAGCGTCCATCTTATGCGCTTGTTGCAGATCCGATTCCAGCTTGCGTCGCTCGGTGATATCGCGACCTGTCGAAATGAAGTGCGTAATCTCGCCGCTGCCATCGCGCAGAGAGGTGAGGGCTTTTTCAATGATTAGAGTCTCCCCATTCTTTTTCCTGTCCATCACGATTCCCCGAAACACGGTGCCGGACCGAACTGTGCTCCACATCTCCTCGTAGAACTCATCCCCATGTTGCTCCGATCTAAGCATTCCGAGCGACTGACCGATGGCTTCCTGCCCCGAATATCCGGTGATCGCCTCGAATGCCGGGTTCACGTACTCCATCACCCCAGACCGGTCCATAATGATTAGCGCATCCGCCATCTGCTCCACGGACCGCCAGAGCTTGCGCAGGGTGTCGTTGGACTCCTGGTACTGCCGCTCGACGTGCTGCTGCTCCGCGGAATGTGTCTCAATTGTGGTAGCAAACTCCGGGCTTGAGTCCACGCGGTAGTTCTGAGCTGCTGCGTCGTGACAGCCGACTGCTTGAATCGCTGTCTCTATCACTTCCCCGTTGAATGGATCGCTCAGAAAAATGATCGGAACGCCAGAATAATGTTGGCGCATCTGCCGTAACAACTGAAACGCAACGTTGTCAGTCGAATGGTTACTGCAGAGCAGAAGGTCATAGCTTCGCTGTCGCAACTGATTGAGCGAATCTTCCAATGAGGTTGCATGTTCGAAACGTATTTGGCCACGGTTATCCTCCTCCAACAACTGGCGCAGATCAGCGAAGTCGCGCTCGCTACCTCCTACCAGCAGCAATTGCAAATGCCGTTTGCCGGTCTCCGAGATTGTTGGTTTTCCCATTCCCGCTATATCCCGCTAGTGATTACATCGGAGGCTAACTGCTGGAGCATCGCTACCAGAAGTCATTTTCTGAAAAGATAAAGTGACTAAAGTTCCAATTCAGGAAGGCAATGTAGGCGCGAGCACCCCCGCCCGTGCGGGACACAGCCAAGGTCCTCATCAAGAGCCGCAAAAAAATGAAACAAACCCAATCCTGCCTCCGTACTATTCCAAGTCGTTCGAAACTGAGTCAGAGCCTGCCGAACTCCGTGATGCCCACGTAGCCGTGGACGCCCCGTCCGACGCGGCGCAAAGCACGGGATTCACATCGGGGCACAAACCAGGCATAGCCAGTGCCGCGAGAAAAATTCAAGGAGAACTATGTTCCAAAGATGCACAGCATACATCCTCGGTCTCATCGTGCTTACGCTCACTCCGGCGCTCGCCCAGGAAAACAATTTCACCGCCCGCCTGCTCCAAAACCGCTACCAGATCGATTTTCAGGAAGGTCGTTTGTCAGGAACCGGTCTGCCAGTTCTACAAAATGCCCTCGCGGGTGCGCAGTTCGTGCTCATCGGCGAAGACCACGGCATCTCGCAGATTCCGCAATTTGCGGGTGCGGTATGCGACCTGATCGGGCCCCAGGGATTTCGTACTATGGCCATTGAGACCGGGCCGCTAGCGGCGAATGAACTCCAGCAGTGGATTACGGCCGATTCCGGACGCACAAGCTTGGTGGATTTTGAAACAAAGTTTCCGGAGACCATCGCCTTCTACAATGTTCAGGAAGAGTACGATCTGCTTTCCCACTGTGCTCGCGCAGCGCAGGGCGGCCAGTTCCGTTTGTGGGGCCTCGACCAGGAACTGATGGGCTCGTCCCGCCTCATCCTGACCCGCATCCTCGAAACTCATCCCGGCAAACAAGCGGCGGACGAAACGGAACGCCTGCTGCAGAAAAACGACGATGCCCATGCCGCCGCTGTAAAAAGCGGTAGCCCGGGCGACATTTTCATGATGACCGCTTCCGATGCCGAACTTAACAATCTCAAAGATCTGCTCCACAAAGAGGGAACTCCGACCAGCCAAGCGCTGATCGAAGCTCTGCTTAAGAGCCGTGACATCTACCAGAAGAATATGAACGGCTCTGGCTACGAATCCAACCGGGAACGCTCGCTGTTGATGAAATCGGATTTCGTGGCCGACTACAAGCAAGCCACCCAGGCCGACGGCGCCCCGCCCAAAGTATTGCTCAAGTTCGGCGCCTGGCATATGTACACAGGCATCAATCCCCTGCGAAATAACGATATCGGAAACTTCGTCACTGAATTGGCCGACGGTCAGAACACAACCTCGCTCCACATCGTGATCCTGGGAGTGAAGGGCTCCCAACTGCGTTTCGCTGGCATCGGACACCCCTATCAACCCGCTGACTTTAATTTGGCCGAAGACAAAGACTCCGATTTCTTATTCCTCAAGCCCATGTTCGACAACCTTGAATCCGAAGGGTGGACCATGTTTGATCTCCGTGGCCTTCGCAAAGGATTCAGTTCTCTCAAACCCGTCGACAAAGAAATGGAACGCATTATCTTCGGATACGACCTGCTCGTCCTGATTCCAAACGCAACCCCCTCAAAGCAGATCCAGTAGCAGCCCCATGGCGTAGCGAAGAACGCAGAGACGACCGGTCCTACTTTCCACAACCGGCCCAATTGGAGGACAATAGTTAAATACTCCCGGGTGAGGTGACCTATGCGGCATGGCCTGTCTGAACTTCTCTGCGTTGCACTTTTAACTCTGGCTACATCGGCTTTCGCTCAACAGATCCGCGGCGACTACGTCGAGACTCGCAGCGCCGACGTTTACACCGGGCAGTGTTTCGCAAATGGCGAGGTCAACCTGGTAGGTGATGAAGCGATTCTGGCGTGGCACGTCCAGAGCGGGAGTTGGGATGGCGTTCCTCTGGACGGCTTGACGGTCGCCGCTGCGGTCCACGCCCATGCCACTTTGGGCGACCCCTACGCGAATCCCTATCCAGCACAGGCTGTCTTGCTCGTCGATGACCAGGCGACTCCACAGCAGATCTCAGCGCTGGTCGCGTTTGCGCACCAAATGGGAGGTGAACTTCTGCGTCATGCAGACAAGATAATCCCAGCTCCCATGGAACTCGCGGTCAATCCGGAGCGGCACGGAGTTGCGCTGCTGCGCGCCGGACAGTTCGCTACGGTGCAAACCCGCCCCGTCAATGACAAAGACCATGTCTGTGGTAACGAGGTGACTTTCTATCCGCCACTGACCGAACTGACCCACTCGAGGCCTGCGGTTGCCCTCACTGATTCCTATCGCGGGCCAGGGCTCGATGTAGATTGGGAGTCGCACGGAAGGCGCAGCGCTTTCGTGGGCACCTTCGTTCGCTAGCTGACATAAAAGTGCTCGAAAACGGGCTACCCTCGCGGCTTTCAGCCGCAAGAAAGGGCCTCGACGTCGCCCATTCAACAAACGAACTCCTCTTCAGACCAAAGTAATGGCCCGAATTACGAAAGCGCATGCACGTGGGACATCTGTTAGTCCGTGGTCGCCGGTGAGATGGTGAGCTTGTATTTCTCGAGTGAGGAAGCCGGCTACCCATGGAAAAAGGTGATTTTCTAGACGAGGTTCATGTGCGAATCCTGCGGGTCACGGAAGACCTGCGGGCCATTCAGCAGACGTTGAACTGCGCAGCCATGCAAGCGCCGGGCGATCCGGAACTCATGGAAGCTCTCTGTCAGTTGCCCGAGATCGAATCCCTGCACGTACTGAGGTCAGCCCTCGACCAGATGCGACACTTCCTCTGGTTCTACATGCAGGTCATGACCAACGAATCCGAGGAAGGCGACAGGTTGCGTCAGGGCTTTGCCCCGAATTCAGCCGAGGAGGGCATGGTCAGCCCGAGAGTAGCGGCTGCAGAGAAGTTCAAACGCGCCGCGGACACCGCGCTGCTGCAATATCTGTCCGACGGCAAGGCTCGTAAACCGAACTAAGCCGCTCTTCACGAGAGTTCCCCTTTTCCGCCTAGGCGATATTGGCCTGCCGTTCATCTGAAAGCACTACGCCCTCAACGCTGTGGTACTGCAAGCAGCGGCGGCCGCAGCGGCCACTCTTTAAATCAAAGGCTACGCAAGAGTCGATCGGCTTCGAGTAGATGTGCAGGCTCACACAACCGGAGCGAGCGTTGTCGGCGTTTTCGATTTGATGGATGGTTTGTATTTTGTCGACTGTGGTCACGCGGCCGTCGTCTGCGCAAACGGTGGTGCCGAGAAGCTGCAACTCCACCTCGTGTCCGCCGGCCAGGCAGTCGAGTCCCACGACATTCTGGTTCTCGGGAGAGCTACAGCGCACATAGCGATACTGGTGAGTCCGCACCTCGCCTTGAACCACAGTCATCCATCCCAGCTGCCCGTTGTGAGTGTGGACCGGCGTCTTTTGTCCGGGGAGCCAACAGAGAGCCAGCACTTCGAAAAGGCTATCCCGAAAGATCAGATTACGGGTGTAGTAACTGTCCTTCCAAAAGACATAGGGCGAGAGCGCTTCATAACGAAGTTCCACTCCCGAAAGGTATGCGAGAACTCTGGACTGGCTAATGATCTCAGTCTCCAGCGAGCGCAGACCCGCAACGAAGTCTCCGACGCTAGTGCGGAGCGGATGGACATCCAGTAGTTTCGGCATTTTGTTTACCTCCCGGCAATCGAAAACATGGAGGACGGGGTGGGAATCGAACCCGACGATGATCGGTTTTGCAGACCGACGCCTTGCCACTTGGCTACCCGTCCTCTGGCGCGGGCCCCGGTGTAGTTACGGCTGGAGGTACCTCACCGACGCCCGCGTGAGTAGTACATAACTATGTCTATCATATTAGTAGTCTATGGACAATCCTCTAAATTGCCTCCCAAACTTTCTTCTCTCCTATCCCGCGTACACGATACGAATCTTTACAATCAAAAACTATGCATCTCCGCCTGAGAAACTAAATCCAATAGAATATTAATGATCCGGCGTCAGCCACGCAGGGCGCAAATCTGAGGCTGTCCAAAAGGATAGCGGTGCCTGGCATCATTTTTTCTTGAATATTCTTATCTGCGGATGGCGCGGCCGCCGCTTTTGTATACCCTGAGGGAATTATGTGGATTGTCCGACTTGCACTGCGGCGGCCTTATACCTTTGTAGTCTTGGCGCTGCTGCTGCTGATCCTGGGTCCCATCGTCATTCTTCGCACCCCCACCGATATCTTTCCGAATATCAATATTCCCGTGGTCAGCATCCTCTGGAACTACCAGGGCCTCAATCCCGACGACATGTCCAACCGTATCGTCTTTCAGACGGAACGCGCGCTCACGACCCTGGTCGATGACATTTCGCACATCGAGTCGCAATCGCTGAACGGGATCGCGGTGGTGAAAGTCTTTTTTCAGCCACACGCGGACATTACCAAGGCAATCGCCCAAGTGACGGCGATTTCGCAAACCCAGCTTAGGCAATTACCGCCTGGAACGACGCCGCCGCTGGTGATTACTTACAGCGCGTCCAGCGTGCCCATTATCCAGTTGGCGCTCTCGGGGCAGAGCCTTTCCGAACAGCAACTGTTTGACTACGGCGTAAATTTCATTCGGACCCGTTTGATCACCGTCCCCGGGTGTGCAATTCCGTATCCCTATGGCGGAAAGCAGCGCCAGGTGCAGGTTGACCTCGACACCAACGCGCTGCAATCGAAAGGGCTGTCGCCGTTGGACGTGGTCAACGCGATCAGCGCGCAAAATATTGTACTTCCATCCGGCACATCCAAGATTGGGACATTTGAATATGCCGTCGATACCAACAGCAGTCCCAAGACAGTTGCCGAATTAAATCAATTGCCGATCAAGACAACCGGCAGCACTACCATCTACATCCGCGATGTGGCATATGTGCGCGACGGGTTCCCGCCGCAGACCAATATCGTGCGGGTGAATGGACAGCGCTCCGTGCTGCTCACCGTTCTCAAAAGTGGGCAAACGTCGACTCTCGACATCATCTCCGGAATAAAGTCGCTACTGCCGCAAATCCAGGCGGGGTTGCCGCCCCAACTCCACATAAAACCTCTGGCCGACCAGTCGCTTTTCGTGCGGGCATCGATTGATGGCGTTATAAAAGAGGCGACGATCGCCGCCTGCCTCACCGGCCTGATGATTTTGATTTTTCTGGGCAGCTGGCGTAGTACCGTTATTATCGCTGTTTCTATCCCGCTTTCGATTCTGACTTCGATCATCGTCCTGAGCGCGCTGGGCGAGACCATCAACATCATGACGCTGGGTGGCATGGCGCTGGCGGTAGGCATTCTGGTGGACGACGCCACGGTCGAGATCGAGAACATCAACCGGAATTTGGCACTAGGAAAAGAAGTCGAGCACGCCATTCTCGACGGCGCTCAGCAGATTGCGGTTCCAGCGTTCGTTTCGACGCTCGCCATTTGCATCGTCTTCGTGCCCATGTTTTTCCTCTCCGGGGTCGCGAGGTTTCTGTTTGTGCCGCTCGCGGAAGCAGTTGTGTTTGCCATGCTGGCTTCCTACCTCTTGTCCCGGACGCTGGTGCCGACCATGGCCAAGTATTTGTTGCGTGGCCATGAAGCGGAGACGCAAGCGGCGAGTCAAAGCCGAAATCCTCTGGTCGCGATGCAAATCAAGTTTGAATTGGCTTTTGAGCGTTTTCGCGAAAGCTATCATAAGCTGCTGGAACGCTGTCTTCATCACCAGCGGACTTTTCTGCTTGTCTTTCTCGGCGTGTGTTTAGCTTCGGTCGTGTTTGTGGTTCCGTGGCTGGGCCAGGATTTCTTCCCCGCCGTCGACGCGGGTCAATTTAAATTGCACATGCGTGCGCGGACGGGAACTCGCATTGAGGAAACAGCACGCCTTTCTGATCTGGTGGAGCGGTCGATTCGCGAGCAGATCCCGCCCAAGGAAATCGACAGCATTATCGACACGATTGGTCTGCCTTATAGCAGCATCAATCTTTCGTACAGCAACTCGGCGCCGATTGGAACCGGCGATGTCGATATTCTAGTCAGCCTGTCAAAAGAGCACCGGCCTACGGCGCAGTACGTTCACGATCTGCGTTTGAGACTTCCGGAGGAGTTTCCAGGAGTAACTTTTGCATTTCTGCCGGCGGACATCGTCAGCCAGATCTTGAATTTCGGTCTTCCCGCGCCCATCGACATTCAGGTTGTCGGCTACAACATCAATGCCAACCGCGCATTCGCTGACAAGCTGCTGGAGCGGGTCCAGCAGATTCCCGGGACCGTGGATCTGCGCATTCAGCAGCCTTTTGATCAGCCTTATCTGCACGTCGATGTTGATCGCACGAAGGCCCAACAAGTCGGCTTCACGCAGCGCGACGTTGCGAATAATCTTTTGGTTTCGCTGAGCGGCAGTTTTCAGACGACGCCTGAGTTCTGGGTCGATCCTAAAACCGGGGTGAGCTATTCCATCGCAACCCAGACGCCGCAGTACCGCGTCGATTCCTTGCAGGATCTCGAGAACATCCCAGTTACCGGGCCGAGCGGCGCTCCCGCGGGGATCCTGGCTAGCCTCGCTTCCATTCGCCGCGACGCTGGTCTGGCCGTGGTCTCACACTACGACATCCAACCCTTGATCGATATCTATGGTTCGGTGCAAGGTCGGGACTTAGGTGGAGTGGCGCGCGACCTCAATAAAATCGTGCAGGACAGCAAAAAGGAGTTGCCACGCGGCTCCCAGCTAATCGTTCGCGGCCAGATTCAGACCATGATCTCTTCCTATGAAGGGCTGCTGGGCGGGTTGGTGTTTTCGATTGTGCTGGTATACCTGCTGATCGTAGTGAACTTCCAGTCCTGGCTTGATCCTTTCATTATTATCTCGGCCTTGCCTGCGGCCCTTGCCGGCATCGTGTGGTTTCTATTCGTCACCCGTACCACGCTCAGCGTTCCTGCGTTAACTGGCTCCATCATGTGCGTTGGCGTTGCGACCGCTAATAGCATCCTGGTTGTGAGCTTTGCCAAGGAGCAATTGGCCGAAGGCAAAGACGCGCTTGCCGCCGCTCTCAATTCCGGATTCACGCGTTTCCGGCCGGTGCTGATGACCGCCCTGGCCATGATCATTGGTATGGTTCCGATGGCGCTGGGATTGGGCGAGGGCGGCGAACAGAATGCTCCGCTGGGCCGGGCGGTGATCGGCGGTCTGCTATTCGCAACGGTAGCGACGCTCTTTTTCGTTCCTGTTTTCTTCAGTATCCTGCACGGACGCAGGCAACGGCTGGCGCGAGGAGAAGCAAAGCATTGATCCAGTTCATAATTGATTTTGCTCGTGAAGTTGGGAGAGTCTTTTCATGAAGGTTGAACCGCAAAGCGAAACGGAGATGCCCGCGCAAGTTGAAAAGCCCGTGGCGGTCCACGAACAAAAACTGGCAAACCAGCCGGGCAAACCAGCCCGCCGCTGGTGGATTGCCGTTCTTGCTTTTGTGATCGTGGTGGCAGTTGTCATTTCTGGAATTCTGCCGAGAATCAATGCCCGCGCGGCCCTCGAGAAAGAAACAGCAGAAATGGCGATTCCGACCGTCTCCGTGGTCACCCCCAAGCGTGGCGCGCCGACGCAGGAAGTAGTGCTGCCGGCAAACGTTCAGGCCTATATTGACTCTCCGATTTACGCTCGCACCAATGGATACCTGAAGCGTTGGTACACAGACATCGGAGCGCGGGTGAAAGCTGGACAATTGATCGCGGAGATTGAGACCCCGGAAGTCGACCAGCAACTGCGGCAGTCGAAAGCTGATTTGGCTACGGCGGAAGCGAACCTGAATCTTTCACAGATTACTGCCACCCGTTACCAGGATTTGTTGAAAACGGATTCCGTATCCAAGCAAGACACGGATAATGCCACGGGAGACCTGGCGGCCAAACAGGCCACAGTCCAATCCTCGCAAGCCAACGTCAGACGTTTAGAAGAGCTGCAAGCTTTCGAGAAGATCTATGCTCCGTTCGATGGCGTGATTACGGCGCGAAATACTGATATTGGTGCGCTGATCGACTCAGGGAGCAGCGGTGGAACGAGGACCGAGCTTTTTCATATCGCCCAGCCAGACAAGCTGCGCGTGTATGTCAGCGTTCCGCAGGTCTACTCGCAGGCGATGAAGCCCGGATTGAGCGCTGACCTGGTCCTGTCGGAATTTCCGGGACGGGTTTTTCCAGGAACGCTGGTGCGAACAGCGCAAGCGATCGATCAGTCCACACGGACTTTATTGGTGGAAATCCGCGTGAATAATCCGACGGGCACGCTGTTCAGCGGAGCTTACGCGGAAGTCCATTTGAAGCTGCCAACCGCAACTTCAGCTTTCATTCTTCCGGTAAACACGCTGCTATTCCGGTCGGAAGGACTCCGTGTCGCCGCAGTCACCGACGGCAAGCATGCCGAACTGAAGCCGATTACGCTGGGCCACGATTTTGGCTCCGAGGTCGAGGTGGTTGCCGGGCTTACTGGCGATGAATCCATCATCGCGAATCCGCCCGATTCGCTGGTGTCAGGAGAAGAAGTCCGCATCGCAAAACCGGCGGCTTCGGGAGAGTCTCAAAAGTGATTGGCTGGCGACATACGCTTTCCGCCTGCAGAAAACCGTTGTCATTCACACGGGGTGGGGCACTCTTCGCCGCCTTGGCGTTGATGTGCGCTTGCGCCGTTGGCCCCCGCTATTCACGGCCCCCCGCACCCGCGGCCCCGGAGTATAAAGAAACGCCACAGAACTGGAAACCCGCCCAGCCGGCGGATCAGACGCTGCGGGGAAAATGGTGGGAAGTCTATCAGGATCCGCAGCTCAACGCGCTCGAAGACAAGATTAATATTTCGAACCAGAATCTGAAAGCGTCGCAGGCCCAGTTTGAGCAGGCGCGGGCCACGGTTCGCTACAATCGCGCGAATTATTATCCGACGATCACAGCGGGAGTCTCGGCGACGCGGGAACATTATTCCGGGAATCGTCCGTTGAATCTGACTCCGGGCATTGGCGAAACCACGAACGATCTCGTGATCCCCGTAGACATGTCGTATGAACCCGATGTGTGGGGCAGCGTGCGGCGTACCGTGCAACAGGCGCGGGCGAATGCGCAAGCTACCTTGGCCGATCTGGAGTCGGTACGGCTGAGCGTCCATGCGGAATTGGCGGTCGATTACTATCAGGCGCGCGAACTCGACGCCGAGGCACAGTTGCTCGATGACACCGTGGCCAGTTACGTGAAGCAGTTGCAACTCACCGATTATCGCTACAAGGGTGGAGTGGCGTCACAGGTGGATGTAGCACAGGCGCAAACGCAACTGGAGACAGCACGGGCACAGGCCATTGATGTGCGAGAACAGCGAACTCAGTTTGAACATGCGATTGCCGTTCTGATCGGGGAACCGGCTTCGACTTTCACGTTGTCATTTGTCGTGCTGAAGGCAATCCCGCCAATGATCCCACCCGGATTGCCTTCTGGGCTGTTAGAGCGCCGTCCCGACATCGCCGCTAACGAACGCCTGATGGCGTCGGCGAATGCCGGCATTGGCGTGGCGAAGGCAGCGTACTTTCCATTGTTCAATTTGTTTCCCAGCGCCGGATTCGAAAGCACGACCATCGTGAATTGGCTTTCGAGCCCAAGCACGTTCGCCTCTGTCGGGGCTTCGGCGGTGGTGACTGCGTTTGATGTTGGGCGACGCCGGGCTGCCAGCGATCAAGCTCGTGCCGTGTACGACCAGGCTGTGGCCAATTATCGTCAAGACGTGCTCACCGCTTATCAGGAAGTTGAGGACAATCTTGCGGCTTTGCGACTTTTGGAAGATGAATCCAAAACTGAAGGCGCAGCGGTCGCGGCGGCGGAACATTCGCTGGCTCTTTCGAACAACCGTTACAAGGGCGGTGTGACCACCTATCTTGAGGTCATCACGGCGCAAACTACGGCGCTTGCCGACGAGCGCACGGCAGTACAGATTTCTGGCCGTCGCATGGTTGCCAGCGTGCTGCTGATCAAGGCTTTGGGCGGCGGCTGGGATGCAGCGAGCTTGTCTACGGTCAAGATGGAGTCGCGCGCTCCGGTTCCATCCGGTCAGTAAAATCGCGTTACGCTTTAGATTTCCGCGGCAGGGTTTTCTTGCTCGCCTTCTGGCTGCGGCGTCGAAACGCTTTCGCACGCTTGGTCAACTCTTCCTCTGAATACATGCTTCCGCGACAGTTGGACGCACCGCAGGAACATGGCGACGGATCATCCAGATCGCCATCGTAAAGGTTGTAGTCATAAGTTAGTTCTTCGCCGGCCTGAATGTCCCGGGCAGCAATAATCCACACCCGGCCCTTAATCTCGTCCGCCTCGCAATTGGGATCGCAGGAGTGGTTGATGAACGCGGCCACACCTTCGCCATCGATGACGTGCTTGCCATCTGTGAGTCCGAACAAATAGGTGCGTGGGTGGTCATCGTAGAGCGCGTCAGCTTCTTTGATGGTTATGCGAGGTCCGGTGTATTCCACGACGACGGTACCTTTGTTGATGGGAGCGGTTGTATGACAGCCCTCAGAATCAATCTTCGATCGGCTGATCACGAGGTGGTCCGGTCCCGTGTGCTTTCGTCTGGCTTCACGGTCGAACTTGCGGGGCGTTGGTCGAGGCGTCGGCACTGGTAGGAGATCTCAGGGATTTCTTTGGAGGTTGAGGGAACAGAATAGCGTCTACCGCGAAACCATGGCAAGCGTGCCTCTTGGCGGCGCAAGGGGTGGCGAGAATTTACACGTTATTCATCTTGCGGTCACGTCTTCGTAACAGACGAGGGCCTAAACTACGGAACCGAACAGGATAGGTCACTGACGTTCGGTGGTCTTCCTTTGCGTCGTACGTGTCTGACTGGTTGCGGTATGTCCGCGCGGCTCTCGGCATCGCGACAACTTGTCGCGCTTCCTTATTTCTTGATGCAGGTGTGGCGGCATGGCGTGTGCGCAGGTGAGTGCCCGGAGAGTGGATGAGGACGCGTTCATGAAGCAGCTCATTTTCGTTGTGGAAGATGAGATCGAGGTCCGCGAGCTGGCGCAGTGGTGCCTCGCAGAGGCGGGCTATGCGGTACGTATGTTTTCCACGTCCAACGTGATTCAGGATGCGGAGGACAACCATCCTTCCTTGATGCTGATCACCATGATGATGCCGGATGGCAATGGACTCGATCTGTGCCGGCAGATTCGCGAAAATCGGGCGCTGGCAAGAACGCCCATCGTTTTTCTCATACCTGAGTCGGCGGAAGAACATCGCGCGCTGGCTCTCGAGTCTGGCGCCGACGACTGCATCGTGAAACCATTCAGCCCGCGTGAACTGGTGGCCCGGGTGCAAGCGGTTCTGCGTCGCTTTGGTCCCGCGAACGGACGATCCCGAACCGAGATGGCGGATCTGGTCATCGACAGTTTGGCGATGAAGGTTTCTGTCCGCGGCAGCGAAGTGTCGACTACGAGTTTGGAGTTTCGCCTGATCGAATACCTGGCGCGCCATCGCGGCCAAGTGTTCACTCGCGACCTTCTGCTCGATGCGGTGTGGGGAGACATGCAATTTGTGACCCCACGTAGCGTGGATGCGTGCATACGGCGAATCCGCGAGAAGATTGAGCCGGACCGGACGAGTCCGACCTATTTGAAAACCATTCGCGGGGTCGGTTATCGCCTGGACGCGGTTGCCGCCTGGCAACTGACGCCGAACGACGGATGCACCTGCCTCGCGTGTACAACGCCGCCGGGGGCGTCACGTCTAGCGTCAAGCGAGCGCCGAAGAAGGCCTTCTCCGTAGCGCCACTCGCACGCATTCTGGTGCAGAAAGTATCTCAAACAAACTCTCGTTTCAACCAACGCCCTTGCAAAAACGCAAGGAGCGGGGCACCCGTGCACCTGCGGCCATCCGAAACCTGGCTTAGAAGTTGTATTTCAGGCCGAATTGCATGGTGCGGGGGCGATGGGCGTCCACGGGATGCAGGAAGGAACTGCCCTCAAGGCAACTGGGGTCGCCAGCGGAATTGTTTGTGCCGCCGTAGCAGGTAATGGTGTTGCTGCCGGTGTTGCCCTTGTCGGGATCGTAAATGCGGAACTGGGTGTGGTTGAAAACGTTGAACGCTTCCGCGCGGAACTCGAGATTGCTGCCCTCGGTGATTTTGAAGTGCTTCAAGAGAGCAACATCAAAGTTCAAACGATTGGGATTGTTCATGAAATTGCGACCGGCATCTCCGAAAGTCAGACCCACGGGAGCGCCGAATGCGGCGGGATTGCCGAGGATGGGGCCAATACTCTCCGGATTATTTGCCCCGAAGGGCGCAGTTCTGTGCGGGTCCCCAATTACGTCGGGATAAGATCCTGCGCCGGTTCCGTTGGCTACGCCGGCGTTGTCGAGTACGGAAATGCCAGTGCTGCTGCCGCCGTTAATGATGCTGAACGGCGTTCCTGTTTGAAAGAGGGTGATGCCAGAAAGTTCCCATCCATTCTCCATGGCGCGGACCCAACCAGATGAGCTTTCCGGCATTGGCGTGGATTGCGTGGAGGTGGTGTCGTCGTAGCCTATATCCGAGAACCAGTAACGGAGCTTGTTGACGAAGCTGTCAAGTTTATAGACGTAGCTGATATTCAGCATGTGACGCTGATCAAAATTCGAACTTGCCTTGTTCGAGCTCAGGTTGAACGAATTGACCAGAGTGGTGTCCGACCGGTCCGAAGAATCGTCGATGGAATGGCTGTAGGTATAGGAAACGCCGAGAGTCAGAGGACCAGTGGCGCGGCGCAGGGTGAATTGGAGTCCGTTATAGTCGGAATTTGCCACGTTTTGCAGCGAGAAGATTTGACCAAAGCCGGGGGCGAATTGCCGAAGGCTGTTGGGATCGGGAAAGTTCTTCCCAGGCGTACCGAAGCACGCCGCCTCGAGGTTGACGAAGTTTACATTCGTATTGTCCCAGACAGCTCCGGTGGGATTAGTTGGAGTGACAAAAGTAAAACTATTTCCGTTGTAAGAATTGCACAGAGTGCTGGTGATGGGCTGGCCGGGCGCGAGACCATTCGGTCCAAACGGGTTGTCGGTCGACACTGCCGGGACCAATTGGTTGACCTGAAGCTCAGTGGTGAGATGGGTTCCCTTGCTTCCGACGTAGCCCAGAGTTGCGATGGTATTTTTCGAAAGTTCGCGCTGCACGCCAAAGCTCCACTGCTGAACGTAGGGCCAAATTGCTTGCGTGGGAATGGCGGTGACATTTAGTGGAAAGGCTCCGGACGCGCCACAACCCTCGCCCACGCCACCGATGCACTCGTAGCTGGTGGGATGGTTCTGCGTCATGTCCAGCACCTGAGGCGCACTGCCTTCGAGCGAGCCAGTGTTGGCTTCGTTGCCGATTCCGTGGTGGAAAAATACTCCGTAGCCGGCGCGGATGGAAGTCTTGCCGTCGCCGAAGGGATCCCAAGCGAAGCCGATGCGCGGAGCGGGATTAAAGATATGGCTGGTCATGCAGCCATCGGGGATGCCGTTCACGCCGCATCGCTGCAGGCCGTTGGTGATTCGCGGGTCGAGATTGCTGAGATTCAGGGGAATCGGGGAACAAGGGCTCGCAATGGAACCCGGCGGCGGATCGCAATTCGACGGCGGGCCGTTGAGCAGAACGCCGGTGAAAGGATCGACGGTAGTTTGCGCGGCCAGGGATTTGCTGTACACCGAGGGCACCCAGTTGAAGACATTGTTGTATTTTTCGTGCCAATTTCCGTACAGGCTCACGCGCAAACCTAAGTTAAGGGTAAGGCGCGGACTGATTCGCCAGTCATCCTGAAAATAGGGTTCGGCGATTTGGTAACGATTGTAGTAATTGCGCTGGGTGCTGTCCTGCTGAAAGGTTTTGATTCCACCTTCGAGAATGCCCGGGGTGCCGGTTGGTTCTCCGAGCAGGAAGTCGGCAAAGGCGTTGCCCTTGCTGTTAAAGCTGCTGACGTTGCTGAAGGTCAAGATTCCTTGCTGATCGCCGGTATTCGCTCCCACTGCCTGATTCAATTCGTTTCGTTGGGCAATGACGAATTGAACTCCGAACTGGAGGGTGTGCTTGCCCAGAACTTTGCTAATGTCGTCGCGAAAGTTGTAGGTCGGATTGGAATGATGCCAGGGCAAATACCCAGGATCGATGCCAAATCCGAAACCGCCGTACGCTGCATTGGTGCCACCAATTACGATTCCCGGCACTTTGCCGCCGAAGCCATTATTGAACAGATATCCGGCAGTCAAACCGGCTGGCCGCTGCCACTGGACACCGTTGGCGTCGATGTTTTGGAGCGTGATGTGATCGGTGGTGTAACTGAAAACGAATTCATTCAGCAACGAAGGTGAGATGGTGTTGGTGAGGTGAGCCAGCATGCTCAGCCCCGGCCCGGTGAATTTGCTTTGAATGGTGGGAAACGTGTTTTGCACCGCGCCCCATTGCGGGGAGAGGATGGTCGTATCCCACGAATCATGAATGTAGCGAAAGCTCGCGCGCATGTTCGGACTGATGTTGTGATCGATGCGAAACAGCTCTTCGCGCCAGTAAGTGCTCGGAGAAACTGCCGCGTTGAAACACGACCCTTCAGTGGTGGTGCAGCCTGCGGTCGCATCAGGCGCCGGAATGATGCCGGTGCCGAGAATAGCCTGTGCGTTGGGATCGATGGGAACCTGGTTTCCCGGGAAGGTTTCCGGCTTGCCGGTATTCTGATCGGTGCCAAAAGCGGGACAATCAGGATAAGACGTGCGGGTGAAATCGGCTTGCAGCCCTGGCAGTACGAATGGGCAAAGATCGCTGAAGTTTCCGCCACGCTCGGCTAAAGACGGAACCGCCTGATTGAAATCGGTGGGAGTACGCTCGAAGCGGAACTCTTCCGAGAAAAAGAAATAAGTTTTGTCTTTGTTCGTGTTGAAGAGCCCAGGGACGTAAAGCGGCCCGCCAATGGCGCCGCCAAAGTCATTTCTTCGGTACAAAGGCGCCTTTGTGGTCTCATCAAAGTAATTCCGGGCATTGAAGAATTCGTTGCGGATGAATTCGTAGGCCACGCCGTGAAACTGATTGGTTCCAGACTTCGTTGTCGCTATTACCGTGCCGGACGCGCTCTGCCCGTACATGGCGCCGTAGTTCGAGGTTAGGACTTGCACTTCGCTGAGCGCATCCAGGCTGGGATAGACGATCAATGTGCTCTGGTTGCCGTTGAGCCCAGCGTTTAAGACGTCGCCGCCGTCGACGTTGAACGAGTTGTACTCAACTCGGCCACCGTTCACGCTGTAGCGGACGCTGCCCAAGATTCCCACTTTAGCTTCGTCCTGTCCCGTCTGGTTACTCACGCCCGGAGTTAGGGCGATCAACTGCGTGAAGTTGCGACCGTTCAATCCCAGGCTAACCAGTTCTTTCTGCGTGATGGTGCCGACGATCTGAGAAGTTTCAGTTTCGACTTGCGAGACTTTTTGTCCTTCTACATTGACCGAAGTTGTCGCGCCAGCAGGTTCGAGGACGGCATCGATTGCGATGCTCTGACCAATTGCTAAAGCCAATCCGTCGCTGCGGAATTCCTTGAAAGCGGGAGCGGAAATGGTCAGGGTGTAGGTTCCAGCAGGCAATCCTTCGATTGAATATTCGCCGCGATCGTTGGTCGTGGCCGTCTGGGTCAGTCCAGTTCCGTTGGTGATGGTTGCGGTCGCTCCGGGAAGCACTGCGCCCGTCTGATCGGTGACACTACCGGTAATGGCCGTCTTTCCTTTGGCGGAATTGGCCGAACTTCTCACCCCTTGCGCTAATGCTGTGGCCGAGACGAATAGAGCGACGGCAACAATGCACAAAGAGATTTTCAGAAATCTCACAGGTTCACCCGCCCTCTTTAGGGAGTAAAAGGAGCCACATGGTTACAGAGAAGGTGTGACGAAATTGTGACGGGCTGATTAATTTCAGATGAAAAGCGTCGCTGGCTTTACGAAGGGAAATTCCCCCTCGTTGAATGTTCTCCACGCTTCACGAACTGTATGGAATCCTCATTCCTTCCGCAGGAGGTCACTGATTTCCTCAGGATCGCTTTCTGCAACCGCCCCATCCTGAGAAATTCACCGGATTTTAATCAGCTGGTAGTTTTCCTGCAACAAACTTCGACGATATTCAGCCCGACTCTATCAACAGGATTTTTTTGCAGTTCCGTCGCCGGCGGTTTGCCCTTTTAGAGCCAGCCTCGACGAAGTGTTTGTGGCAGGAAGTATGAAGTATGAGGTTCATCGTTGAGATTCCGGACTGTGAAGTTTTCGAGGCCGCTGAGCAACCCGAGGATCTGGCTTGTGAGATCGCTGAAGTGATTGCCAGCGAGATTTTCGGGTTCAGTTCTGTGACCGTAATTCCTCAACAGCGGTCTATCGGACTTTCCCAGGCAATTCGGTCTTGAATTGAGGGAATCCCAGGAACAATTAACCCGGACCACAATGGCGCCAAAGAGAATGTTGCGAAAAAAGGTTGGAATGCGGCGCGGGTGCAGGAGAAATCGCCACGGCGAGCTTCTCGCAGGTTTGTTTTTCCTGCTGTTCACAAACGTCACGATGGGGTGGGCTCAACAACCCGGGTTGAGTCTTGCGGGATCGAATCAAGCTGGCTCGGTAACGGCTCGTCCCGTGGGCAACCTGGAGGACTGGAGTTCACTTTCCCTGGCCAATAGCGAATTGCTCCCGGAGCCGCCGTTGCTCGGAGAAAAATACGACAACCCACAGTTTACCCGTGAGTTGCTGCAGGTGAAGTGGCGCCAAGGCGATCCGATCGATCTGTATGTCATTCGCCCGAAGGGCGTGGCCCACCCTCCCGCTATTCTGTATCTCTACAGCTACCCTTCTGAAACTGAAGTTTTTCGTGGCGATACCTATTGCGCGAATGTCACCAAGGGGGGATTCGCCGCCGTTGGTTTTGTGTCCGCTCTCACCGGCCATCGTTACACGAATCGACCAATGAAGCAGTGGTTCGTCAGCGAACTGCAAGAGGCCTTGGGCAGTTCGGTTCATGACGTCGAGATGATCTTGAACTACCTCGCCACCCGCGGCGATCTGGATATGAGCAGGATCGGCATGTTTGGAGTGGGCTCGGGCGGCACGATCGCGATTCTTGCCGCCGCGGCCGACCCGCGGATCAAGACCATTGACGTTATCGACCCGTGGGGAGATTGGCCCGACTGGATGGCGAAGTCTTCGTTGATTCCAGAAGTGGAGCGGCCCCGTTATCTGACACCGGAATTCTTGAAGAAGGTCGCACCTCTGGATCCGGTGAAATGGTTGCCCCAGTTGACATCGCAGCGCATTCGCTTGCAACAAGTGCTCGACGACTCGATTACACCCAAAGTGGTGCAACAGCGCATCAGAAAGGCCGCCCCACGAACGGCTCAGAGGATCACCTTCCATACTACGCGGCAGTTTTCCGGCACCGAGTCGGGCGACAGGCTTCTGCAATGGGTAAAAAATCAGGTCGGGCCGGCTTCTCCGCTGCAGCCAGCCATAAGTTCGCAGAACTCCAACGCAGCCAAGCGATCGGTTGAATCGAACCAATGATGAACCGAAAGACAACGATCAAGTTTTCGGGAGCGGTGGCTTACTTAACTGGGAGTGCGGCATGTTGAAGAATACTCGAATCGGTCTTTTGATTGCCGTGGCGTTAAGCGCGACGCTTGCCTTGGTGAGCTGCGGAGGAGTCGGTGCGGCCCCGCTCAATAACGGTTCTCTTGGAGGGGTTGCCGTTAGCGTGTCTCCTCCGACCATGACGATCGCCACTGGAACGACGCAAGCTTTCACAGCAACGGTAATCAACACGGGGGAAACTGGCGTGGCCTGGCTGGTCAACGGATTCCCCGGCGGGGTAAACCCCGCCACCAACAGTTCGCCATTCGGAACCATCGATAAGAATGGGAATTACACGGCGCCTCCGTTCATTCCGATTCCGCCGACTGTGACCATCACGGCGGTCGCCAACGCCAACAATAGCGCAAGCGGAAATGCCTCAGTTTCAATCAACGGAACCCCTTCACCAGTTTCAATTTTACCCACCTCCGCAAGTGTGACAGTCGGGGGGAACGTTCTGTTCACAGGCACCGCACCTGCGGGTCAGGCTGTCAATTGGCTTGTGGAAGATATATTAAATGGCAGCGCGGCCGTGGGCACAATCGCACCCGTGCCCGGTAGCGCCGACCAGATGCTTTATACCGCTCCTCTGGTGGTGCCCGGCGGCGTCCAGACTGCCCAGGTACAAGTCACCGTTCAAGCCGTTGCCAATCCCCTGGAAGCCGCCTCAGCCGTGGTAACGATATCAGAGGCACCAGCGGGAGGCGCGGTGGTCGAGATCATTAGTCCTACCGGAAGTCCGAGCGTACAAGCGGGACAGACGCTCCCTTTTCAGGCCAGCGTGACAGGTGTTAGTGATACGACAGTCTCGTGGCAGGTCGATGCTATTCCTGGAGGCAATGCCAGTGTAGGAACGATCGCAACCGGACCGCACGATTCAGCGCTCTATACTGCTCCCGAGAAGGTGGCATCCACTGTCACAGTCACCGTAACCGCAGTCTCAAATGCACAACCCTCGTCCCATGCGTCGATTCAGGTGGGCCTGCTTCCCGCCCAGCCAACGATCGTCACGCTAACTCCCGATGTATGCACGAACACGGATACTGTACCAGTCACGAGCCAGGTCAATCTTACGGCATCGGTTAGCGGATCGCTCAATCAAGATGTCACTTGGCAGGTCAATAAAATCACCGGAGGCAATGCTGCGATTGGAACGATAGCTCAAGTTGGCACAACAAATAAAGCCACCTACACGGCACCCGCCAACATACCTACTCCGGCGACGGTCACCGTAGGTGCGGTTTCAGTGGCAGATCCGCTGGCATCTGCCACGGTGCCGTTTACTATCAGCACGACGGCGATACCGAAGGTTGTGCTCAGTCCAACCACCGCGAACGCTTACGCGTCAGGCATGGGCGTCGATTTTACCGCTACGGTCGAAGGCATGGGTGATGGTGAAATTGCCGTGAGCTGGTATGTGGACGGCCAATTAGACGGCGGGGGTTCTGGTTCTCCTATTGGGAGCATCGACCCCGGACAACCGGCTAGCTGCGTAAGCCCAGCGAGCTACGATCCTCCCGCAATCGTCCCTAATCCCAATCAAGTCTCTGTCACGGCTGAAACGGCCGACGGTATTACGTCTCCGGCCTCCATAGTGACCATTCTTCCACCGCCTCTTACGGTGATGCTGGAACCGGGAGCGGACTCCCCGCAGTCGGTGCAGGTACAGCCGCCTGACAACGTTGTGCAATACACGGCGGTCGACAGCGACCCCAACGATACGATCAGCTGGACTTTGACTAGCACTGGTCAAGATTGCAGTGTAAGCAACGGATCGATATGCGGCACGTTGACTCCGACGGGTGGGTCCGATGGGATTTTCACGGCAAAGTACACTGCACCAACGACCGTCCCTGCAAACCCAGATGTGGTTGTGACCGCCAATTCCGTGGCCGATCCCAACGCTCCGCAGACAAACAACTACAACGACATCACTATCTCAAATGTACCGCCGACCATCGACATCAACGGTCCGACGTCAGTCCAAGCAGGCACTGGTCCGTTCTCGTACACTGCCGTTGTCGGGGGAGCTAATCCGACGCAGTTAACCTGGACTTTAGGATGCATCTCGGATTGGGATGGTGCGCCAAACGGCAACTGCCAGCCACAGCGGGGCCATGAAGACGGTCCGGGTTGTGTCGCTTTCAACGCTGGCCATCAACACATTGAGTTTTGTGGCACTGGAGAGTTCACAAGCGATACACCATCAGCCCCCCTGAACTACACGCCACCACTTGATGTGTCGACGGCAGAATATGAGCAAAACGCATGTACATTGAACGGTAACCCCAACGCTTCTATCGTTCCTATTACCGTTACGATGCAGGCGTCTGGATGTCCCCAAGGCGTGTGTTCCGCGACTGCTTGCGTCACTGTTACGCCGCCCTAGCACTATGTCGGGGGCGTTAAGTGATGTGCAATGGCAGAGGCGGTCCTGACGGCAGGTTCGGGGAAATGGGCGCCCTCCCCAGGGGACGTCGTTTTTCAGTCAGGCGAAATTTTGCCTGACCGCAGCTTCCATACGATCTGCCGGAGAATTCCTAGCCAGACCACGGCGTCACGGGCGGGCAGGTTGAGACGGCGGATCAGGCGTCGCATTCTTTCCTCCACATCCGCGATGGGGCGCCGGTCGAGGTAGCCGCTGCCACGCATCGCTTCGAGCAGCTTTGTGGTAATGCGCTCGAGTTCCCCGGCGGTTGCCCGCCTCACCTTCTCCGCCGGCCGCGCAGCCTTTGCATCGCGGATGAGTTCGTACAGACAAACCGCCACCGCCTGCCCGAGGTTCATCGAAATGTTTTCTTCGCACGTAGGGATGCGAATCAGCCAATGGCAGTGACTGAGAGCAGCATTCGAAAGACCAAATTTCTCCGAACCGAACAGTAGCGCTACCCGGCTCGACGCCAGGTGCTTGCGAATGAGGCGCGCGCCATATTCCAATCGCCGGAGCGGATGCTGTAACTCCCGATGACGGACCGCCGTTGTGCCAACGACCACCGTACAATCTGCAACGGCCTCTGCGACGGTCTTATACTCTTCCGCATTCGCCAGCAGTTCCGAAGCCCCGACCGCAGAACGCGCCTCGCGAAACGCCGCCTCGTAGGGATTGACGACGCGCAGATGATGAAATCCAAAGTTGCTCATCGCGCGTGCGGCCGCGCCGATATTAAGAGGATTGCGCGCGGCCACCAATACCACGCGAAGACCATCGAGTTTATTCGAGGCAGGAGACAATGTTGGCTTTAAACAAACACCATAGACCAGATTGTCATTCCGAGCGAAGCGAGGAATCTGCTTCGCCGTTCACCGGCTGTACTGATTCTTCTTCTTCTCGTCGTGCCGTTCCAGCCCGAGCTGAATCAACCGTCCAATGAGATCGGAATACGACACACCCGAAGCCGCCCACAACTTGGGATACATACTGATGGCCGTGAATCCGGGCATGGTATTGATCTCGTTTAAATAAATCTTGCGAGATTTCGGCTCCATCAGAAAATCCACCCGCGCCAGCCCTGAGCAGTCCACCGCCTTAAACGCCCCCACGGCAAGCCGCTGCACTTCCTTTGTTTCGGCTTTGCTGAGCTTGGCGGGAATGATCAGCTGCGACCCTTCATCCAGGTATTTCGCGTTGTAATCGTAGAACTCGGTACTGGGAACGATCTCTCCCGGCAAGGACGCTTCGGGTTTGTCGTTGCCAAGCACCGAACATTCGATCTCGCGGGCTTTTTGTTTACCTCCGCCCACTCCCTGCTCGATCACAATCTTGCGGTCAAACTTTGCCGCTTCCTCGATCGCCGGACCAAGCTCCTTGCCGTCATGCGCCTTGGAGATTCCCACAGACGATCCGAGATTCGCCGGCTTTACAAACACCGGATACTTCAGCTTGCTCTCAACCAGCTTCTGAACTTTCTTCCGGTTCGCTTCCCAATCGCCGCGCAGAACAGTAACGTGTTTCACAATCGGCAATCCCGACGCGCGAAAGAGCGCTTTCATAATGTCTTTATCCATGCCCGCGGCTGAGCCGAGCACGCCCGCTCCCACGTAAGCCATGTCGGCCAGTTCCAGCAAGCCTTGGATGGTTCCATCCTCGCCGAAAGTGCCGTGCAGCACGGGAAAAATCACATCGACATCGATGGCACGATCGGCGGCGCGGCGAGTCAGCGCGTGCGACGATGCGTCAGTTTCAAACGGCGTCATCGCCCCATGTCTCTGCGGCTCTGGCGGCACCACGACCGCTTCGCCCTTGGCCAGAACCGCAGCTCCAGGAGTTGCCTCAGGATCGCCGGCACGCAGATGTTTGCCTTCCTCGAATTTCCCCTGCAGCAGCCGTTCCGCATCCGCAGCAGTAACCCATCGACCTTCTTTGGTGATGCCGATGGGCACCACTTCGTATTTGTTCTTGTCGATGGCGTTGAAAACCGAAGCGGCGGAGAGCAGAGAGACCTCATGCTCCCCACTGCGTCCGCCAAACAGGATGCCGACTCGAATCTTTTTCATGGCTTGAATATGCCCTACAGAATCTTCTTCCCAAACGCCGACACGGCCAACTCCACAGCTAAGTCAGCCGTCCGGTTGTGCTCGTCGATTACGGGATTCACTTCGACGATTTCAAAACTCAACATGCGGCCGTGGTCGGCAATGATTTCCATTGCCAGGTGAGCTTCGCGATAAGTCGCTCCTCCGCGAACCGGAGTTCCTACTCCGGGCGCATCTTCGGGATCGACCCAGTCCATGTCCAGCGAAACATGATAGCCTGCGGTGCCTCGTCCTGCGGCGCGCAAAGCTTCTTCCATCACGGTTCGCATGCCGCGTTCGTCAATATCACGCATGGTGAAAACGTGAATTCCCGCGCGGCGTACGTTTTCTTTTTCAATGGCGTCGATGTCCCGCACACCAACCAGCACACAATTCTCCGGCTTCACTTTAGGAGAGAAGTTGAAAATGTTGGCTAGTTCGGGGGGGCCTAATCCCATGATCGCCGCCAGCGGCATGCCATGCACGTTTCCGCTGGGAGAGCTGTCGGGGGTATTGACGTCGGTGTGAGCGTCAATCCAGATAAGGCCGATGTGCTGGTTCTGACGCCGATAGAATTCCGCGACACCCGCAACCGTTCCCGCGGCAATGGAATGATCGCCGCCCAGAGTAATCGGCACCTTGCCGGCTTCCAGTGTCTTGACCACGAGTTCTGCATGCTTGGTGCAGGTTGCGGTGATCTCCTTCAAATACTTTGCATGCGCATCGCCTTCCTTCTTCTGCTCGGCAATAGCAACGGACACATTTCCGGCGTCTTCAACAACGTGGCCAAGCGCCTCCAGTCGCGCCTCGAGGCCGGCAACCCGCACTGCCGAAGGACCCATGTCCACGCCGCGTCGCGACTGCCCAAGGTCGAGCGGTACACCGATGACACGAATTCTCCGGGGCGTGATGCTCGAAAAGGATGGAGTGATGTTGGTCATAAGTTCAGACTAGCCCACCGCCGAGGTCGCCGAGAACGCCGAGTCGGGAAATTCATTAACGATGCGTTTAAGCCCGTCCTTCAGTACTCGCACGGTAAAGTTCTCGATTGCAGCCCCGATGATGCGACGCGTGATCTGGTCGAGCTTGTCTTTTTCTTCCATTCTCGGCGACCTCAGCGTGCTCGGCGGTAGAAATCACAACCTACGGATACAACCGGTGCAGCATTCTGGGAAATGGAATTGTTTCCCGCACATGCTCCAGGCCGCAGATCCACGCGACTGCCCGCTCGATCCCCATGCCAAAGCCTGCATGGGGCACGCTTCCGTATTTCCGCAAATCGAGATACCACTTGAAAGCCTCTTCGGGCAGACCATGCTCGTGAATGCGTTTGAGCAACAACTCGTAGGACGCCATACGCTGCGAACCGCCGATGATTTCGCCGTAGCCCTCGGGCGCGAGCACGTCCACACACAGCGCCAGATCTGGCCGCTGCGGATCGGGCTCCATGTAGAACGCTTTTATTTTCGCCGGATAGCGATGCACCATCACCGGGCGGTCAAACTGCGACGAGATGTACGTTTCGTCTGGCGAGCCCAGATCACCGCCGTATTCGAAATTGTTTTCGAGCGCGCCCTTAGCGTGCGCTTCCTGCAACATTTTCACCGCTTCGTCATAGGTGATGCGGGGGAACGGAGCTTTGACTTTCTCTAACTTTGAAACGTCGCGGCCGATAGTCTGCAAATCTGAGCGGCGGCGTTCGAGGCAACGCTTTATCAGAAAGCTGAGCAGCCCTTCGGCCAAATCCATAATGTCCGCGAGTTCGGCATAGGCGACTTCCGGCTCGACCATCCAGAACTCGGTTAAATGACGGCGGGTCTTGCTTTTCTCCGCGCGGAATGTAGGCCCGAACGAATACACTTTACCCAACGCCATCGCTGTAGCTTCGATGTAAAGCTGTCCGGACTGCGTGAGGTAGGCCTGCTCGTCGAAATAATCTACGGGAAACAGAGTCGTCGTGCCTTCACAGGCTGCCGGCGTGAGAATTGGCGGATCGGTCAACGTAAAGCCGCGCTCATCGAAAAAATCGCGAGCGGCTTTGATGATCTCAGCCCGCACGCGAAGAATCGCAGCCTGTCGCGGAGTTCGCACCCACAAATGCCGGTGCTCCATCAGGAAATCAACGCCGTGTTCTTTCAAAGAAATGGGATAGGGATCACTCTCCGCGACTTTCTGGACCACCTGCACATTCGAGATGTCCAGCTCATAGCCGCCGGGCGCGCGCTTATCGGCGCGGACCTTGCCTTCAACAATCACGCTTGATTCCTGAGTCAGGCCTTTTACTGCTTCAAAGACTTCCGGCGTGACTGCATTCTTGGGCACGACGCCCTGAATTACGCCGGAGCCATCGCGAAGCTGCGGAAACAGCAGCTTCCCGCTCTCGCGCAGGTTATAGAGCCAGCCACGAATGGTGACGCTCTGACCCTCGTGTTTGCCAACGTCGACGATCGTAGTTACGGGAGATGACATATTCTTACGCTGCTTCCAGTTTGTCGAATGCTTCACTCATCTTTTCAACCGGGTTAATCTTCTCGTCGCTCTCGATCTCAAGCAACAGCGCCGGAGTGTGCGGGGCCGACCGTAGCAACTCCATGGCCTGTTTCCAGTCGATTGATCCGCTGCCGGGCCAGAGATGCGAGTCGTTAATCTTTGCGTTGTCGTGAACGTGGGTCGAATGGATGTAACTTTTTAATGTTTCGAACGCCTGCGGCACATCACTCATCATGTGCGCATGACCGAAATCGAAGCACACGCCCACATCGTCAAAGTGGGCGGCGCGGATAAACTCCACCAACCTCTCAGGCACGGACAATTCGTTAGGAGTGTTCTCGAGCAGAATTCGCACTCCGAGCGGCTTGGCGAAGGCTCGCAGATGCTCGACTGAAGTCATCGCAGCCTCGAATTTGCGATCGTCGAACGACTCCCCAGTCGTCCCGATGTGTTGCACCAGAAACCGAAAAGGAATGTGCTCCGCTAATTCGAGGGCACGTTTAATTTCGTCCATGGCTTCGATCCGGCTTGCCCGGTCGGTTGAAGCAATGTTCATTTGCGGCGCGCCGGCCCGTCCCCATTCGTAATCCGCGAAAAGAGGCGCGTGAACCGAGTTCAGAATAATTCCGCTGGTGCGAAACCAGTCGGCGATTTCCCGGACATGTTGCTTGCGATTGGCGTAGTCCAGGTGCTGTCGCGCGGCAAAAATTTCAATGGCCTGCGCCCCGCCTCGCACCAATCCATCCAACAGGCCGGGATGCAGCCGTTCCTTCACATAAACGAGCGTGGATATCGCTTTCAGCATCAGTAGCCCACTGCCTTTCCGTTATTCCTGACGTCGCTTGCGCCCAAACGCTCGCCGGTTTTCAGGTCGATCGCAATGCACTCGCCGTCGCTCCAGTATGGGGCCCGGTCTTCACCCGCGGTTTCTCCGCTCTGGACCTTGTGTCCCATTTGCTCGAGCAACCTCACGGCATCCGGAGAAAACCACCGCTCGACATTCACGACGTCGGGCAGCCATTGATGATGGAATCGCGGAGCGTTCACAGCTTCCTGAATATTCATTCCGTAATCGACCACGCCCATCAGGATGTTGGCCACCGTCGTGATAATTCTTGGTCCGCCTGGCGAACCAAGAACCAGAAAGAGCTTTCCATCTTTCAGCACCATGGTCGGCGTCATGGCGGAAAGCGGTCTCTTACCCGGTCCAATGGCATTGGCGGCCCCTTGAATTAACCCATAGAGATTGGGCACACCCGGCTTCGCCGCGAAGTCGTCCATCTCATCATTCAACAGAAAACCCAACCCCTCCGCCGTCGCCCGCGAACCGAAACTGTCATTCAACGTGGTCGTCACTGCGACCGCGTTGCCGTCTGAATCTACAACGGAATAATGCGTGTGTGTGCGGGTTCGCGCCCAGCCAACGGCTGCGAATGCTGCGCCGCATACTGTTCAAGCTCGCTGAAAATCGCTGGCCGCTTCAGATCCTTGCTGACGCTGGCTTGCGCCGGATCAATCGATCCCCGCCAAGCCGCGCCATACTTTTTGTCGATGAGTTGCGCGACCAGAATCTTGGAAAAATCCGGATCTCCCAAAAACTCGGCTCGATCATAAAACGCCCGCCGGAATGCCTCAACCGTCAAATGTACCGAAGCCGCGGACCGGTCGCCCGCCTTGGCGAGGTCGTATCCTTCCAGAATATTCAATATCTCGATCAGCGCAATCCCCCCCGAGGACGGAGGAGGCGCGCTAATGATTTCGTAGCCGCGATAGGTTCCCCGAATCGGCTCGCGTTCCTTCACTTCATAGTGTGCAAGATCTTCAGCGGTGATCAGGCCGCCGCCCTTCTGCATCGACGCCGCTAATTCACGCGCCATCGCGCCGTGATAAAAATCGGCCGGGTCGCGCGCAATCCGCTCCAGTGTCCGTGCCAACTCCGGCTGCCGGAAGATTTCGCCCTGTTTATAGTAATTTCCATTTCGTTGAAAGATGCGCCGCGACTCGGGGAACTTGGCCAACCCTTCGTCCTGGAAATCCTGTGTCTCCTGCCAGGCAAGCGGATAACCGTCCTGCGCCAACTTGATTGCGGGAGCCATCACCTGACCTAGAGTCAACTTGCCGTACGTTTTCTCGGCGTAAACCATGCCCGCCACCGAACCCGGCACTCCGACAGCTTTATAACCGATCAGGCTGGCGTTTTCGATGACATTGCCTTGCGCGTCGAGATACATATTGGCCGTCGCTGCCGCGGGAGCCATCTCGCGATAGTCGACGAAGTGCGTCCGTCCGTCCGCTAAACGGATGAGCATGAATCCACCACCGCCCAAGTTTCCTGCTTGCGGGTGAACCACGGCCAAAGCAAATCCCGTAGCTACAGCGGCGTCAACGGCGTTGCCCCCTGCCCGCAGAATGTCTAATCCGGCCCGGGAACCCAGTTCATGAATGCTCACTACTACAGCATGAGGCGCGTGGATGGGCTGCACGCCCGCCGGCGCGGCAGTGGCCAAAGCCACCGGCACTGCAAGCAGCACGATTAATCGCTCGCACTTGAATCGCATGGAATCTAAATCTGTGGGCAGACCCTTGAGGCTAGCGTAGGGAGCGAGTGGGAGTCAAATTCAGCGGGCTGACTCGCGCTTCGACTTTCGCTTTGGCTTTGCCTTCATTGCCACCATCTCATAGGACTGGCAAATCAGATCAGTCAACTCCTCATCACTCAACAAATCCAAACGTTCCAGCAATACCCATTTGTAGCGGCCCACATACGGCGCGGGCCTGATCCCTTCCTGTTCACATAACTCTGCAAACCTCTCCGGTGAACACTTCAAGCACAGGCTCGGCGGAACCGAGTCCAGGCTCAACGTGGCAAAGATCTTCCCCGCCACCTTGAAGCAAACCGTCTCGCCCCACTGCAAGTTTTCTCTTGCTTGCGGAAAAGAAAGACAATAGCCTCGAACGGAATCGACGTTCATGCTGTAGCGATCATCTAAGATACTAACAAACCTGCAAACCTGACATAGGAGATGAAAATGGAAACTCGGCAACTTGGCAAGTCCGATTTGAATATCACGCCCGTCGGATATGGAGCATGGGCGATCGGAGGCGGCGGCTGGCAGTTCGGCTGGGGTACGCAGGATGACAACGATTCCGTCGCCGCCATTCATCGCGCGCTGGAATTGGGCGTCAACTGGATCGACACGGCTGCAGTTTACGGCCTTGGGCATTCTGAAGAAGTGGTCGCGCGCGCGCTCAAAGAGTGGTCTGGCGCCAAGCCCTACGTGTTCACCAAATGCGGATTGCGCTGGGACGAACAGGGCAACATCCAAAAAAACCTGCACGCCGATTCAATTTGCCGCGAGCTCGAAGACAGCCTGCGCCGCCTGGATGTGGAGACGATTGACCTGTACCAAATCCACTGGCCGCCCGAAGATTCAGATTCGCCGGACCTTGAAGAAGGGTGGTCCATTCTTTCAGCCCTGCAAAAGCAGGGCAAAGTGCGCTGGATCGGCGTCTCCAATTTCGACGTCAAACAAATGCGCCGCGCGCAAAGCATCGCTCCTGTCACTTCTCTGCAGCCGCCTTACTCGCTGATCAATCGCGGCGTTGAGGAGGACATTCTGCCTTACTGCTTGCGTGAGGAAATCGGTGTGATCGTCTATTCCCCCATGGCGTCCGGGCTTTTGACGGGTGCGATGACTCGCGAACGTGCCGCCCGATTGCCAAAGGACGACTGGCGCGCCAGCGATCCCGAATTCAGAGAGCCGAGGTTGTCGCGAAATCTTTCGCTGGTCGAGCAGCTACGCGAAATCGGGAAGCGTCACGGGCGTTCGCCGGGTGAAGTGGCGATCGCCTGGACGCTGCGGAATCCCGCTGTGACCGGCGCAATTGTGGGCGCCCGCACTGCCCGGCAAGCCGATGGCGTAATGCGCGCTGGAGAGTTCCAACTGAGCGACAAGGAAATAAACGAAATCGAAGATTTTTTTGAACAGACCGCAGCCTAGAACCGTGACCTCTGGATAGCTATCACTGCAATTTCGATGGTCTGCCACGAAGTGGGCAAAGACCTATTCTTCCACAGCTAACCCAAAACGGCGGAGGCTCAGCCCACCCTCCCGCATCCAATCTTGTATATAACAAGGAGGAACCTATGCACGTTGTACTTGGAGCAAGCGGCCATACTGGACACATTGTGGCGCAGAATCTTCTGGCTCGCCAGCAGAAGGTTCGCGTCGTTGGCAGAAACGCAGCTCACCTGCAAGCTCATGCGGCGCAGGGCGCGGAGATATTCATCGCGGATGTCACCGATGCGGCCGCCCTCACCAAAGCCTTTCAACACGCAGATTCAGCCTACGTCCTGATTCCACCCAACCCTACCAGCAACGATCCCCTCGCTCACTCGGAGCGCGTCTGCGATGCGATCGCAACCGCTTTGAAAAATGCGGGTGTCAAGAATGTGGTTGCGCTCAGCAGCATCGGAGCCGACAAAAGCCAGGGAACTGGCCCAGTGATCGGCCTTCACAAACTCGAGCAAAAACTCAACCAGATCGAAGGCGTCAACGTACTCTTTCTGCGCGCCGCCTACTTCATGGAAAACACGCTGCCGCAAGCTGTCGTCATCTCCAAGATGGGCTTTTCCGCCGGGCCAGTTCGCCCCGACCTCCAACTTCCCATGATCGCCAGCCGCGACATCGGAGCCTTTGCCGCCGATGCACTTCTACGCCTCGACTTCCGCGGCAAGCAAACCCAGGAACTGCTGGGCCCGCGCGACATCACCTACAACGAAGTCGTCACGATTATCGGCAAGGCCATAGGCAAACCTGATCTCAAATACAGGCAGCCACCCGACGAACAGGTGCGGCCCGCGCTGGTTCAGTCTGGGATGTCCGAGCAATTTGCCGGACTGATCCTCGAATTGGCAGCCGCCCTGAACTCCGGATACATGCGAGCGCTGGAGCCGCGCACCTCCCGCAACACAACTCCGACGACCTACGAAAACTTCGTCGCCGAAGTCTTCCTCCCAGCCTATCGACAGCAGACAGCCGCGTAACCTCGTGTGGCGCGGGCGCCCTCGCCCGCGAGCAGAGACAAAGTGGGCCGGAAATCTCGCGCTCGCGCCAAAACCCAAGAGGCCACGCTCATCGCCGAACGTGGCCTTTATCGATACCCTCAACGACCGGATTTACTCTGAGCGAAGTCGTAGGGCCTCACACACTTCGAACCGCTTCCGCAAAATCCTGCTGCCCGCATGCTTTCCGGGTTGCATTCCTTCCGTCCAACTGCACAGGAGACTTCATGCACGTAAGCAAAATCTGTTGGTTGTTATCCTTCGCGTTCTTAACTCCGCTTATTTTCGGGCAAGCGCCTTCGCCCGCGACAACTCACGATCCGGCCTCCGTGCCTTCACCGCAAATCTTTGCTCCTGGAGTCGTATCCGGTCCGGCAAATCACGGCTCACCGACGTTTTCACCGGACGGCAATACCATCTTCTTTTCGCGCAGCACCTCCAATTGGTCAATGATTGTCGAGTCACACCTGGTTCAAGGTCATTGGTCACGTCCCACCCTTGCGCCATTCTCCGGCGAATGGTCTGACTCCTCGCCCGAGATGTCTCCCGACGGCTCCTATATCGTCTTTCAATCCACCCGCCCCACGACTCCAGCCTCGTCTACCGACCATCCTAAAGAGATTCACCGCATATCCAACCTTTGGCGTGTCGACCGCGTAGGCTCAGGCTGGACCAACCCCACACGGCTCCCCGACACTGTCAACATCGGTCACGCGATATGGAAGCCAAGTGTCGCTGCCGATGGCACGATCTATTTCGTTTCCATCGACGAGAAGCGCAACAAGCGTCTTTACTCCGCCCGATACGCGAATGGCAGCTATCAGCAAGCCCAACCGCTTCCTTTCAGCGATGGCACCACATCGGACGTCGATCCGGAGATTGCTCCCGACGGATCGTTCCTGGTGTTCTGCAGCTCGGGACGATTGCCGGACGACCAGAAAGATCATCTTTTTATTGTTCTCAGAAAATCCGACGAATGGGGACCGGTGGTGCCAATCCGTTACGCTGGCGACGAGAAAGACGGCTACAGCACGGATGACGAGCCGCATCTCGGCCTCGACCATCGCACACTTTACTTCACCAGTGATCGCGCCCTTCCGGCGGATTTTCCCCGCACACCGGATCAAGCTCAACAGGATTTCAACCGCTTGGAAAGTTGGGGATGGTTCAGTGGCTACGCCAACGTGTGGTCTATTCCAATATCTCCCTGGCTGCAGTCAGACCCCGGCGGAGAATCCGGCGCAACCAACTAGCGCAGCACGCGACAATAGACAACCCCAGGATTCAGAAGGCAACGGCGACCGCTTAGAGCCATCCAAAACGAAAAAGGCCACGCTCGTTTCCAAACGTGGCCCTTTATTCACGCAGATTTCGTCATTTATTCTTTGCCGCTTCGCCCGCAAACTCCGGCGGCAAAGGATTGTCGGGCCTTTCCTCGTCCCATAAAATACTGAGCACCCACCAGCGCTTCCCATCATTGATCAGTTGAATGCTGTTAATGCCCCGCTCAAACGGCTTGGCTCCGGGGGCGCGTAGCGATTCGTAACTGCTGAAGACCTGCGTCACGTTTCCAAAACTTTGCGCTCGATTCACGATCGCATTTTCGTAGAACGGATCCTTCTTGAACACGTCTCCCGCCATCATCACAAAATCGTCGACCCCCAACAAATTCACCGCCACGCTGCCGTCCGGCGCCTTCATCGTCTGTGTAAAGCGCGCCTGAGGAACAAACAGGGAACGAAACCGTTTCCAATCGCGATCACCCGCCGGACCCGAGATCACGTCATAAATCGCCAGCAAAATGTTATCCAGCGACTTCACGTCTTCCGCCCGCGGAGAGGGAACCTGCGAAGCCAAGTCCGCACCCTGCGCACCCGGCGAACTCGCTGGCTTGGCGTCCGACGAGCCACCATTCCGTGTTGAATTCTGAGCAAGAGCAACGACCGTAAGCAGCAGAACCACTCCCAGTCTTTTCAAGATTCCTCCATGGCCAAAGACATCCCCCGGCATCGGACAAGAATAATGGAAAACGGAGAAGGCCACCCTCATTTCTGAACCTGGCCTGATATTTGTACTGGGCCTATTCCGGCCCGCCCTTACTCAACCTCACCCTCGCAAATATCCCCAAGCCTCGCGATACTTCTCAAACTTCGATCGCCGCCTCCGGCTCCCAGAAAACAACTTCAAACTCCGTATCCGCCGAATCACCCGCACCGGAAACACATACCATGCATTCTCCGGAACCACGTAAACCACCAGCACATCGATCTGATCCACCCGATACGCCTTCATGTCATGCCCATGCGTCCGAATACTGTAAGTGCCGTCTTCTCCCATACAATGCGCCGACTTCACCTGCACCTTCAAAAGCTTCCCACCCGACTGCACAATAAAGTCAAACGGATCGCTATCGCCCCAAGGCTTAGCGACGCCAAATCCCAGGCTGACCGCCTTAGCCACAAACGCCGCCTCCGCCATCTCCCCGCGCCGCTTCCCAGTAAACCGGGCCATCCCGCCTTTATCCCGAGCATCAGCCGAGGCCAGCAAATCTCCAACCTCCACCGAAGCAAACAAATCCCCAACCAAAACACCCAAGCTCATATCGATTCACTCTCCTTATTTTCCTGACTCCATCACTAAATACAATCTGTCATCCCAACCAAAATTTGTCATCCCGAGCGAAGCATCAGATTCGCGAAAGCCAACCTGATGCGAAGTCGAGAGACCTTGCGTTTCCCCGCGACAAATTGTCATCCCGAGAAAACTGTCATCCCCCAACAGATTGTCATCCCGAGCGAAGCCGAGGGATCTGCATTTGTCCCCGCGACAATCACCCAAGACACAAAAAGCCCCTTCGGACAATCCAGTCCGAAGAGGCCTCATAAGCCCATTAAGGCTATAAGATCACAATAAACAATATCGCAGGGCTAAGTCAAGAAAAAACCGCCCAGGGCGGACCGATGTGGTCGCTCAGCTGACGGAAAAGGTTACGCCCATTTCTGAACGTGGCCTTCATTAATGCCGGCAACGACCTACTCTCCCACACACGTGTGGCGCGGGCGCCCTCGCCCGCGAAAACGGCTCAATCGCCAGAGATCCCATTTCGGGAAGAGCTTAGGCGAACTTGTTCGGCCGTCACTGACACGAAATCCGGCAGCGGTTATTTGTGGTATGGAGATGGCGGGCGACAGCGCCCGCCCAACATTGAGCCTCATGTCCACCAGTGCACCGACCAAGTATTGCTATCGCCGGAGGCTACCTCATCTGCAGAAAGCGGATGCGGCGTTATTCGTCACTTTCTGTACTGGTGCGCATTTGATCTTGCCAGACCAGGCTCGCGATCTTGTGCTTGAACATTGTCTGCGGGAGGGCGGCCTTCGGCCACTCGCGGGCGAGGGCGCCCGCGCCACACCGCCGCCGCGAATTCATCTGCACGCAGCCGTGATCATGCCGGATCATGTTCATTTATTGTTTTTGCCTTTGCGGGATGAAAATGACCGGCCTTTCGCTTTGGTAGACATATTGCAGTGCTTGAAGAGCACGACGGCGCATCGCATTAACAGACTTCTGCGGACTTCAGGCCCAGTTTGGGAGGAGGAATCGTTCGATCATGTGTTGCGATCGGATGAGAGTTTGCGGGAAAAATCTGAATACATTCGGCAGAATCCGGTGAAGGCGAGTTTGGTGGCCAGGCCGGAGGATTATCGCTGGTTGTGGGTCGAGCCAGAGCTGAGTTCCTGATGCGGGTTCGCGGGCGAGGGCGCCCGCGCCACACTTTGACGACAGAAAAGGAAAAGGCCAATCTGATTTCTCAGACTGGCCTTTATTTAATGCCGGCAACGACCTACTCTCCCACACACTTTCGCGTGCAGTACAATCGGCCCTGCGGGGCTTAACTTCCGTGTTCGGGATGGGAACGGGTGGAGCCCCCGCGGTAAGATCACCGACAAATCGTAGCAGCGGTCGTTAGTCTTTGGCCGTTCGTCGTTGGCCAAAAACCTCGCTGCAATCTTTTAAAAGATCGTGAGGACGATGCCTCACAACTGAATAGATTGGGTGTGGCTTACTTTCATCTTTGCTTACTTCCGATTTCAACCACGTCTTACTTCGGCTTTTCGTCGGCGCACAGTCGTCAGTTCTTGCTTCTCATCCCCGCCCAAGTTCTGGCAGTAGTTGAGATTCGCATTCAGCTCAGTCCAGGTTCTGACTGAGTGCTGAGTGCTGAAAGCTGACGGCTGTTCCTGCACCGAGTAAATTTTATGGTCAAGCCGAACGGGCGATTAGTGCGGGTAAGCTTCAAACATTACTGCTCTTTCACTTCCCGTCTATCAACCAGGTAGTCTTCCTGGGCCCTTCTTATCCCTTACGGGTTGGGAGATCTCATCTCGAGGAGTGCTTCCCGCTTATATGCATTCAGCGGTTATCACTACCGAACTTCGCTACCCAGCTATGCCGTTGGCACGACAGCTGGAACACAAGAGGTTCGTCCATCCCGGTCCTCTCGTACTAAGGACAGGTCCTCTCAAATCTCCTGCGCCCACAACAGATAGGGACCGAACTGTCTCGCGACGTTCTGAACCCAGCTCACGTACCGCTTTAATAGGCGAACAGCCTAACCCTTGGAACCTTCTACAGCTCCAGGATGCGATGAGCCGACATCGAGGTGCCAAACCGGAGCGTCGATATGAACTCTTGGCTCCGATCAGCCTGTTATCCCCGGCGTACCTTTTATCCGTTGAGCGATGGCCCTTCCATGCAGAACCACCGGATCACTAACGCCTACTTTCGTACCTGCTCGACTTGTTGGTCTCGCAGTCAACCACGCTTATGCGTTTGCACTCGTCGGCTGATTTCCAAACAGCCTGAGCGTAGCTTCGCGCGCCTCCGTTACTGTTTAGGAGGCGACCGCCCCAGTCAAACTACCCGTCTTACTATGTCCCTCTCCCAGTTCATGGGAGTAGGTTAGAACCACAGAACTCGCAGGGTGGTATCTCACCGGTGGCTCCTCCAAGCCCGAGAGCCTGAAATCAAAGCCTCCCACCTATCCTGCGCAGCAAGTGCCATAGTTCATAGTAAAAGTGTAGTAAAGGTGCACGGGGTCTTTCCGTCTAGTTGCGGGCAACCGGCATCTTCACCGGCACTACAAGTTCGCCGTGTCACTCATTAAGACAGTCGCACTTTCGTTACGCCATTCGTGCAGGTCGGAACTTACCCGACAAGGAATTTCGCTACCTTAGGACCGTTATAGTTACGGCCGCCGTTCACTGGGGCTTCAGTTCGAAGCTTCACCTTGCGGTTGACCTCTCCCTTTAACCTTCCAGCACCGGGCAGGCGTCAGCCCCTATACGTCGTTTTCGACTTTGCAGAGACCTGTGTTTTTGTTAAACAGTCGCAGTGCGCATTTCTCTGCGGCCGCTTCGGGCTTTGACACCCTACTGCGGCACCCCTTCTCCCGAAGTTACGGGGTTAATTTGCCGAGTTCCTTAACAAGTGTTCTCACGAGCGCCTTTGGATATTCTCCTCGTCTACCTGTGTCGGTTTGAGGTACGGTTCCCTTACGTTCTCCTTAGAGGTTTTTCTTGGCAGCGTGGAATCGGCAGCTTTCACCCATACGGGTTACTGCTTTGCGTCTCAGTGATAACTTCCTCGCGGATTTACCTACGAGAAACACCTTACACGCATCGACCGTCATAGCCATAGGACGGCCTGCTTATCCTCCTGCGTCACCCCATCGTGATAACGAACACAAGGGAGGTCCGGAATATTAACCGGATGTCCATCAGCTACGCCTTTCGGCCTCGCCTTAGGGACCGCCTGACCCTGAGCGGATTAACCTTTCTCAGGAAACCTTAGACTTTCGGCGCGGAGGGTTCCCACCTCCGTTATCGCTACTTATGCCGGCAGGGTCTCTTCTCAACCGTCCACCAGTCTTTTCAGTCTAGCTTCAAACTGTTGAGAATGCTCTCCTACCACGCATCGACGTTAATCGATGCATTCGCTGCTTCGGTACCAAGCTTGAGCCCCGTTATATTGTCGGCACCGGACCGCTTGACCAGTGAGCTATTACGCTTTCTTTAAAGGATGGCTGCTTCTAAGCCAACCTCCTGGCTGTCTGGGCGTTCCGACTTCCTTTCCCACTTAGCTTGGATTTGGGGACCTTAGCAGGCGATCTGGACTGTTTTCCTCTCGACGACGAAGCTTAGCCCCCGCCGTCTGACTCCCGGACTGGTTGTTCAATGGCATTCTGAGTTTCGTTGGGTTCTGTAAGCTGGAAAGCCCCATAGCCCATCGAGTACTTTACCACCACGACAAATCGTCCGAGGCTAGCCCTAAAGCTATTTCGGAGAGAACGAGCTATCACGGAATTTGATTAGCCTTTCACCCCTACCCTCAGCTCATCGGAGCTTTTTTCAACAAACACCCGTTCGGCCCTCCAGTAGGTTTTACCCTACTTTCAGCCTGGC
>CAVOKS010000021.1:82500-107867 GCA_963696565.1 uncultured Acidobacteriota bacterium
GATGCGCGGAAGATGATTTCAGGAATTTTTTCACCGCTCGTATGCTTCTGCTGCTGGAGAGTCGGCCCGTGTTTGGAGACGCTGCATACAGGGCCATCATGCAAGAAATAATAGGCGCATACTTTCGAGACTTCCATGACCATACCGGGGATTTTCGGCCTTTGTTTCTGGTAAATGATGTGCTCCGCTTTTGGAAAACCTTATGTCTGAACTATGAGAGTAGACGCAATCTGCCACAAGATCGGGCAAAATAAGAACAAGCACCACCTGAAAAACCTCAAGTTGAAATTCAGCCGCCTGCTTATCTGTTTTTCGACGATCATCCCTTTGTTCGCGTCGCGAACGAACTCCCCCGATGAAGTGCTAACCTTGGCCGAAGTACCGCCGCTGCAGCGTTTGGCAAACGTTGCCCGCACTGAAGATCAAAAGCAGCTTTATAATCACTTGACCGAGCTGTATGAGTTTTTTCTTGAGGCGGTCGCTAAGGCTGATATCCATGACTGGATCGGCCGGAGTGAGAACCGAAGGACTGCGTTTCCCAAAGCCGACGAGTTTGGCGCTACTATGTTCTCGTTTTTGACAACCAGTCTGAAATCGACTGACGACTTACGATTTCTAGTTATCTGAAATATGCCTTTCTTTTACGTTCTGCATGTGAATGCGAAGCCGTTGGCGGATTGCCTGGACGCTATTCGATTCCTTTGTAACCCCACGGAGAAACAAAGAGCTCATATAACCGTAAGGGGACCCTACAAAAAGAGAATTGACGTCACGAGCATAAACGAGAAGGTTGCTGGCGGAATAGTTTCGTTCGATGGCATCGGCAACTTCTTCAATTCGCGTCAAAACACGGTTTTCTTTCGATGCTCAGCCCCCCGGCTGAGATCAGTTTGGAGCAAGTCTGACTTCCCGTTCAATCCCCACCTTACGATATACGATGGAAAGTCATCTGAATTCGCGCACAGGCTCTTCGATCTGATTAGCCGTTATCAGTACCCCCTCAGATTCCGAGCCGAGGAACTTGAAGCGATAGAGTCCAGAAAAGGTCAGGACAGCATGTCGCTTGCCCTTGCATTCAATTCCGATCTAGTTCGGAGGGCTGTAGGACGGGGCATCGATGCTGCAGATGTGCCGAAACTCCCGGAGCAACGAAGGCTGGAGTTGATTGATCGGCTGTGTAAATATCTTGCGGCGCTCCCGAAGCGGCAAGCAGTCCTGCCCTCCGATCAGGCTACTCTCCCGTTCGGAAGAGAGGCGGCTTCGTCAACGAGGCACACTAAGATTTATACGGAACGCGAGTCGTGACTCTTCCCTTGTGGTAGAGCTTTTCCTCGCCTCTGTCGTGCAGATTCCCTTTTGCGTCCATCAGGAGTTTTAGGCCGCCGTTTCTTAGGACGCTGGCGCTGATTGGCGGTTCGTTGTCCCGGCAGCACGCGCGAATGTCGTTCTTCGCGGCGACCAAGACCTTTGTCGTTGCTTCGACTCCGCGATTTCCGGGCGTGACGCATAACGCAAGGTCCCTCGACTTCGCTCGGGATGACAGCGTTGGGTGGGGATGACAGAGCGTGGGGATTTTTGGGTGAGAGCTTTGAGCTTCTCGCTCTTTTACGCTTCTCGTGTTTTGGGAGTTTCTTTTTTGTACCAGTCGGCGGCTAGGTCTCTGAACTTTGGATTGGTTCTGGCGATCAGCCATAGCTTCTTTTCTCGGCGCCAGTTCTTTAGTTGCTTCTCGCGGTTGATGGCTTTAATCACGTCGTCGAAACCTTCCCAGTAGACCAGGCGGATGGCGTTGTAGCTGTCGGTGAAGCTTTCGCATTCGTGGGTTTTGTGCTGGTGGACTCGCTGGGTCAGGTTGCTGGTCATGCCGATGTAGAGCGCGCGGCGGGAGGCGCTTTGCAGCATGTAGACATAGTAGCAGTGCTCTCGGCGCATGCTGCCAACCATCTGTCATCCCGAGCGGAGTCGAGGGACCTTGTGTTCATTGTGTGCCGTGGCGACACGTGTTGTCTGTGATGCTTGTCACCTTCAATGGCGGAGGAAACGCAAGGTCCCTCGACTTCGCTCGGGATGACAAAGTTACGGAGCACGATGCTACTTTGTGCGAAGCAGGTGCCACGCTTCTCTGTATCGCTCGTACCTGGACTGTTTGCGATTCGGTGACAGTTGGATACGAACTTGGCCCCCGGTCGCCTCGATCGGGATGATGTACCAGACATCCTCGTCAGCGACGTATGCGGCGATGAAGTCCAACTCATCCCTTCGATACAACACAGCGCCGTTCCCGGTGACGTGGCACCTGTAAGAGTCACCACGTTTGTGCACGGTGCATTTGACCTGGACGCGGAGGAAGCGTCCGTTGTGTTCGACGGCGAAGTCGTAGCGGGCCATGTCTCCCCAGGGCTTGGCGATGCAGAGTCCGTTCTCGGCGGCGCGGGCCATGAAACGGAGTTCGGCCCATTCGCCCCGGAGCTTGGGGTGTTGGATATCGATACCTTGGTTTGTCATTTTTGCCTTGGGTTCGGGAAAGTCAAAAGCCGCGGACGGGGGCGTCCGCGCCAAATGGCTACGAATAAAAAACGCGGCCTTTTTGGGGCCGCGCTGGTTAGCTATTTGATCTGTTCTTATTATATCGCGTGGCAATGGGTAAATGAGACATGGTTTCGGGATTTATTTTCGTAGCGGCTGCATGGAGTTGCGGGGAATTGGGTCGGTTTTGCCTCTTGACAAGATTTTCCCCGAATTGGGAATTGGGGCTTGATCAGGCATTGGATTATGGGCCGGGAAAACGCAAGGTCCCTCGACCTCGTTTCGGATGGCAGGTTCTTGGGGAACATTGGCTTAGAGATCGCGTGGGCCGGAACCTAGTGGAGGCCCGGTTGAAGCTTCGCTCAGCAGTTGGGTCAGGTCGAGTCTGTGGGTGAACATTTCCAGCTTGCCATCCGGAGTGCGTGGCCATTGGTCTTTTGGCTTGTCCCAGTAAAGCTCGACTCCGTTGTCGTCGGGATCGCGCAGATAGATGGATTGGCTGACTCCGTGGTCGGCAGCTCCGTCGAGTGGGATGTGGGCATGCAGGACGCGTTGCAGGGCTTGCGCAAGCGCAGCACGAGTAGGGTAGACAATCGCTGTGTGATAGAGGCCGGTTGTGCCGGGTGGGGGTGTGGATCCGCCGAGGCTTTCCCACGTGTTGATAGCAATGTGGTGGTGATAGTCTCCGGCGGCGAGGAAAGCTGCACCTTCGCCTAATCGCTGTGTGACGGTGAGGCCAAGAACGCCGGCGTAGAAAGACAGTGCGCGCTCCAGGTCAGCGACCTTCAGATGCACATGGCCAATGTGGACGCGCGGGTCGGCAGTGTAGCGCGGCTCCTTAGCTCGGCTGGGATGGATTGACATTGAGCAACCATTCGATCAGTGGAATTCCAGCGTCACGAACTTGGCTTCTTGCTTGCCGGTGTTGGTGAGGGTGTGGGTGTAGCCGCCGGGGAGCCATTTGACGTCGCCGGACTTGAAGTGTCCGGGCATGGAGCCTTGACCTTCGACGTCGCTGCGGATTTCCAAGTCGCTCACGGCTACCAGCAGATGTGGGCCGGTGTGGTGATGGCTGGGGATGGTCGCTCCGGGCTGCAACTCGATTTCGGAGACGCGGACGCCGTCCTGCACGAACATGATGTGCTGGGTGCCTCCGGTGAAGACGTGCAGGCCGCGGTCTTCGTCCCATTTGGGAGGAGGCGTTTTGTGAGCGGCTTCGTCCTGCATTAGTTCTACGGCGATGGCGCGGAAGGGCGTGCTGGCCTGGTTGCGGGCGATGTGGGCGAATCCGCCGGGCGAAAAGTGGGTTTCGCCGTCTTGCATTTTTAGGGCGGCGGGCGCCTTGCCTTCGACTTCGTTCTGGACGTTGGTGTCTCCGAGCGAAACGAAAACATAGTCGTGGTTGTGGCGATGCATGAGGGTCGCGTCGTTGGGTGCGACCTCGGCCAGCCACACGCGGACTTGCTGATTTTCGAGTAGAAGATGGTGATGAGGCTCGGCGGTGATCTCGACGTCGGATGTGCTTTGCGCTGCCAGGGCGATGGCGGCAAGCACAAGCGCGGGGAAGAGCAGGCGGCTTTTCATGAGAGCAGATTCTAGCACCGCTGAGGAATGGACCTGAGCATGATTTATCCTTTTGGTGTGACGGATCTGGGCAAATTGCTGGTGTTGCTAGGCGGGATTATTGTCATCGTCGGGCTGGCGCTGATTTTGATTGGACGAACCAACCTGCCGATTGGGCGGCTTCCGGGTGACATTATTTATCGCGGGAAGAACACGACTTTTTATTTTCCGCTGGCGACTTCGATCGTGGTGAGTGTGGTGCTTTCGATTTTGTTGTATGTGATCGCGCGGATTAGGAAATAGCTTCGGTTGTCAGTTTCCGGTTCTCAGTTCTCAGCTAAACTCCTGTTCATGGCTTCTGCCGATCAACTCGGATTCAGTTTTCGGCCAGCGGAGCGCCGCACCTGGACGGTGCGCGATCTGGTGGCGGCGGTGCGCACGAATCTCGAGCGCGAGTATGGCGACGTCTGGGTGGAAGGCGAGATTTCGAATTTCCGGGCGCATGATTCGGGGCATCTTTATTTCACGCTCAAAGAGCGGAACGCGCAGATTCGGGTGGTGATGTTCCGGTCGTCGGCGCGGCTGTTGCGCTTTCGTCCGGAAGACGGTTTGCAGGTTGTGGTGCGAGGGCGGGTCACGATTTATGAGGATCGCGGCGAGTTGCAAATTTCGGCGGAGTACATCGAGCCCAAGGGCGCGGGCGCTTTGCAGATTGCGTTCGAGCAACTCAAGGCGAAGCTAGAGGCGGAAGGACTATTTGACTCGGCACGGAAGAAGGCGATTCCGGCTCTGCCGGCGAGGATCGGGATTGTGACTTCACCGCAGGCCGCGGCGTTGCGGGACATTCTGAACATTCTGCGGCGACGGCACGATACCGCCAGCGTTCTGATTTTTCCCGCTCAAGTACAGGGCGAGACGGCCGCGGTTGAAGTCACGGCTGGGATTCGCTACTTCAATAAGGCGCGCAGTGTGGATGTGATTATCGTGGCGCGCGGCGGAGGATCGGCGGAGGATCTGGCGGCGTTCAACCACGAAGGTCTGGCGCGTGCGGCGTTTGCTTCCGAAATTCCCCTCATTTCCGCGGTAGGACACGAGAGCGATTTCACCATCCTTGATTTTGTTGCCGACCTGCGAGCGCCCACGCCGTCGGCGGCAGCGGAGTTAGTCATACGATCGCGGCAGGAAGTGGATGAGCAACTGGGGGGGCTGCACCGGCGGCTCGAAAAAGCCATGCGCTATCACTTGCTCATGGCTCGCCAGAATCTGACTGAGTTGGCGCAGCATGGCGCATTTGCTCGCATGATGGACCTGATCCATCGACGCGAGCAGCGGTTGGACGATCTGGTGAATCGGCTGGCCCATGCGCAGCGCGATGTCTTCGAGAAGCAGCGGCGGCGGTTCGAGGCCTTGTCCGCGGCGGTTCGGCATTATGATGTGCGGCGCGTGCTGGCTGGGATGAAAAAAGACCTCGCCGCGCGGACTACGGCGATTGTTTCGGCCGCACGCAATTCGCTGCTCGAGCGCAGAGTTCGCCTCGAAAGAATGGACACGGCCCTGCAAGCGCTTTCTCCGCTGGCCATTCTTGAGCGCGGGTATGCGTTGGTTTTCGATGCCTCCGGCGAATTGTTGAAGGATGCTGCGAAAGCAAAGGCCGGGGATGAGATTTCGGCGCGATTGGCCAAGGGGACGGTGAGCGCGACGGTAAAGAAGTCGCAGGGCTGACGCGCCTTTTGTCGAGCTTCACGCGATTGCACAGCCGAGGGCGGCTTTCTCCACGCCTTGCTCCTACACTTGCACAGACAACGAAGCGGGCAGAAGTGTACGCTCTACACCAGCATGGACGGGCAGGGACACATGTCTCTACATTCATACGGTCGTTCGGACGAGCACACAGGATTGCCCGGAGTGGCTGAGCCCGGTACAATTAGCGTTGCATGTAGGCGCGTAGCTCAGTTGGTTAGAGCGCTACCTTGACACGGTAGAGGTCAGGAGTTCGAGTCTCCTCGTGCCTACCATTTCTTTCAACACTAGCCCGTTTCGCAACCCCGACAGGTTCCGGATTGTGCGCCAGCACTAGCGTTGTCCGGCCAGGAACAACTCGGTGACCATACATCCGAACCTGTTCGCTCAGCTTAGAGACTCAGCAACGGCAGGGTTCGATACCGCTTGCCGGTCAAGCGAAACAACCCATTGACCACGGCGGGGGAAATGACCGGAACGGGTGGTTCGCCGCATCCTGAGGGGTTTTCCGTGCTCGGAAGGATGTGAACGTCGACGGCAACCGGTGCGTCGATTATGTACGGAGGAGTGTAGCCGTCGAAGTTGTTCTGCTCCGCATGGCCGTTCTTGAAAGTAATCGCCCCCTTCGCCACCAGCTGCGATACGCCGAAGCTCACACCAGCCTGAAACTGGCTCTCGATCGTCAACGGATTCACTGCGATGCCGCAGTCGAGCGCGATCGTTACGCGATGGATCTTCGGCCGTTTGTTCTCGATCGAGACATCCACAGCGCACGCAACGTTGGTTCCGAAGCACTCATGACAGGCGACTCCGGCGGCGTGGCCCTCCGGCAGGTGATTTCGCCAAGAGGCGCTTTTTTCGTCCATCAGATCGAGCACTCCGCGAATTCTTTTTTCATCCGGTTTCAGAAGCTTCCGGCGATAGACGATCGGGTCCGCTCCCGCACGACTCGCGAGCTCATCGACCAGCGTTTCCATTACGAAGGCAGTGTGGGTGTGCCCGACAGAACGCCACCACAGTACGGGGACGTTTGGCGTAGGGTGATGGGCTGTAACCGTGAAGTTCGGGATTTCGTAAGGATTGTCGGAGGCGCCCTCGACCGCAGTTTCGTCGACTCCATTCTTTATTAGCATGGCAGCAAACGGTGTGCCCGCCACGAGAGATTGTCCTACGATCACATGTCGCCATGCCAAAGGCATGCCGTCTGCTCCGATCCCAATCTCGACCCGGTGCGCGAACATGGGGCGATAGTAGCCGCCTTGCACGTCGTCTTCGCGGGTCCAGATGAGTTTTACAGGAATGCCTTTGTAACGCTTGGCGATGTTAGCCGCCTCGCGCTGCACATGAGAATCAGGCGTCGCTCTTCTCCCAAATCCGCCGCCGGCCATTTCGGTGTGAAAGGTCACCTGTTCCGGCTTCAGGCTGAGGGTCTCGGCGATAGCCATTTGATCGAAAGTTTGAAATTGAGAACCAGCCCAAACTTCTGCCCGATCGCCATCAAATCTGATGGTAGTGTTCAATGGCTCCATCGGAGTGTGCGCGAGGTAGGGAAATTCGTATTCGGCTTCGATCCGGCTGGCTGTGCCGGTGCCATTCAGCACGCTGAGGTCGCCGCGAGTCACTGCAACATTGCCCGGAGTGGCAGCCAGCTCTTTATATTTTGCCCGCAGCTGCTCCGTGTCCGCCGGTTCGACTCCAGAGAAATCCCAATCGATGGAAAGGCGATCGCGTGCCTGCTTGGCGGTCCAGAACTTGTCTGCCACAACGACTACTGCAGTTCCCCGACTGATGGTGGGGATTTCGAATACATCCATCACACCGGGAATGCCTCGCGCCGCCTTATCATCGATCGATTTGGGTCTTCCACCAAAGATAGGAGGGTGCGCCACGACTGCAACCTTCATTCCGGGCAGATCAAGGTCAAGGCCGAACTTTAGGGAGCCGTCGCACTTCGGACGGCTGTCGAGCCGCCGCGTGTCTTTACCAATCAACTTGAACTCGGATGCTTTTTTGAGCGGCACATTCTCTGGCACAGGCATGTGGGCCGCGGCATCAGCGAGTTCACCGTATTTGGCAGATTGGCCGCCGGGACCGTACACAACACTGGCTTCAGTCCGACATTGCGGCGCCGATACCTTCCATTGCTGCGCGGCAGCGGCGACCAGCATGGCGCGGGTTTTTGCTCCCAGTTCGCGGTACTGCTGAAACGAATGTGCAATCGAGCCCGAGCCGCCAACCATTTGGATCCCAAATACGGGATCCTTATAGACATCGGCGGCCAGAGCGAGTTCGGCTACGACTTGCGCCCAGTCGGCGTCCATCTCATCGGCCAGAACCATCGGTAGCGAGGTCTGAACTCCCTGGCCGAACTCGAGGCGATTCACTTGAATGACAATCTTGCCGTCTCGCTGAATGTGAACGAAGGCATCTGGAGGATAGATCTTCGGTTGCGGGGCCTGAGCCTGTGCCGGAAAATCAAAATAGAGTGCGACGATCAACCCGCCGGCAGCCGTCCCCGAGATGCGCAGAAAACTGCGGCGGCTGAGACCTGATTCCGAATTCAAGATGGTGGTCGCGGACATGGTGTTCTCCTTTTACGCCAACTGCTGTGCAGCAGTCTTGATCGCTTTGCGGATACGAACATAGGTGGCGCAGCGGCAAATGTTTCCGCCCATCGATTCCTCGATGTCCTCGTCCGTGGGTTTCCGGCGGCTCTTGAGCAACGCCACAGCGCTCATGATCTGACCGCTTTGGCAGTAGCCGCATTGCACGACGTCCTCGGCCACCCAGGCGTCTTGAACGGCGCGGCCGACGCGGTCTTCTCCGACGCCCTCGATGGTCACGATCGGCCGGTCGCCGACCAACGAGACCGGAACCACGCACGAGCGAGTCGCGACTCCAGCCAGGTGCACGGTACACGCACCGCATGCCGAGATGCCGCAACCGTATTTCGTGCCGGTCATCTTCAGATCTTCACGCAGCACCCAAAGCAGCGGAGTGCCGGGGTCGGCCGTGACCCCTCTGGTTTGTCCGTTTACCGTCAGCTTGTAAGTTTGCATAAGAGCCTCCGAGTTCAAGGATTCTTTGGACAAGGCATTCCAGCATCGACCCACGTCCGGGTGGCGGCAACAAATTGTTCGTGAGTGAGCGGTGGCAGAGATCGTGCAGTGCCGTCGCGGCGGCGTCCTGGTTGGAATGCCCAGAGCACCAAAGGCTCCTGCTCATGGTGCCGCACGATGCCGTGGCCATCCAGGCTGCCATTCTTGGAGTGATCGGTAAGAGACCGGCAAACCGCCGTGCTGGACAAGATGTTGTCGTTGGTGTCCTGCCACTTCATGGAAAGAGGCGCCAGGTGCCAGTTGTAAGCGCCGGGAACACCGGTGCTATCCGCGTTGGCGGACTGATGACAGGTAGCACAGTTCAGGCCTGGCACGCCCTTGCCTCCGGGCCCGCGCACGACGTTGAACAAATGACGGTGCCGGTCGTCGCCTTGCTCCGGATAGTTCGTAGCGGTGTGGCAATTGATACAGCGAGGAGTTGTCAGCACGGAATAGACCTGCTGCCAGGCGGCGAGACCCGCTTCCCGCGTTGTTGAGGCAGCGGTTCCCTGGGCGAGGGAAGGTGTGCTTGACCACGCGAGACATGCAAGCAGAATGAGGACAGTGGACGACCTACGGAATGCTTCGTCGGAGCACATCATGCGGACCTCCTTTTCTAGTCCAACCTTTTGCCCACGCACAAATATATTCGATTGATCTTACTCAAAAGAGACGAAAAAAGGTGGTATGAATATCGCTGACTGACCATCCTCTCGAAAAAGCACGCCGCGACCGATCGTGCATCGCGACCTGAAGCCGGGGCAACGTAATGCTCAACAATTTGGTACAGGGGCGATTCTCCGAACGCACACTCTAATCATAAAACTTGGAAATGGAAGCCAAAACACGAGAGGGTGGGTTGAATCTTACTGCACAGAAGGCAGCACAAAATGCTAGTCGGCGGCTTGGGGAGTGCGATCATTGGGATCCCAGAAGGAGCCTTCCTCGATCAGCTTCTCCAGTTCTGCGCGGGCATGTGCGGTGAGTTGGGCGGCATAGTCTTTCGCCGACTGCTGGCGCTCGGGGGTCAACGGGGCAACGCGAGCGGCAAGCAGCGGAGCATCTTCCTCCAGCATTCGAAGCAAACGCTGGGTGCGATCAATCTTGACGTGAATCGAAAGCATTGGAGTCGTGACCTCAGTTGAGATTCTGTCCAGCGTGCCTTGACCACTTTCAAAGCGCAAGTCTTAACCTGAATACCCCAACTTGGCGTTCGATCTCCCTGGTTCTGCTAGACGAGGCTAGTGCGCGTGTGTTTCCAGCGCACAAGAAAAGGCATAATGGAACAATGGCGAACAAGGCGGCGGTTGGTGTCATCACGGTCATCTGGTTGTGCTGTGGGATTGCGGGGTACGCACAAACACAGGGACCTAGCGCGGCTCCAAGTACAATTCGGAATGAGGTGGCGATGGCGGCGCAAGCAAAGGGAACGTTCGAAGTAAAGTTGACTCCTCAGCCTCCAGAGGACAAGGCCGACGGCTCAACCCTGGGCCGGATGTCGGGCGACAAACAGTTTCATGGCGATCTCGAAGGCACGAGCAAAGTACAGATGTTGACCGCGATGACGGACGTCAAGGGTTCGGCCGGTTACGTCGCCATCGAGCGGGTCACCGGAACGCTGCATGGTCACGCAGGGAGTTTCGTCCTGCAGCACAGTGGAAGCTCAAACAGGGGCGCGACACAACTGTCCATCACCGTGGTGCCGGATTCGGGTACTGGCCAACTGGTTGGCATCGCTGGCAAGATGACGATTACCATCACCGATGGAAAACATTCGTACGACTTCGAATACACACTGCCCAAAGCTCCGTGACGAAAGGTCGTCGCACTACGCAATTCTTCCTGGAAACGACTAAACTAACTAGTTGACATGCTGCTCCGGCTTGGTTCTTACCGATCCGGGGTCGCATCTATTTGTCAGGAAGGCAATCTTCTATGAACAGCTTTGGCAGCCATTCTACCCTCCGCGTTGCTGGCCACGATTACGAAATTTACCGCATTGACGCCCTCGACAAGCAGGGCATTTCGACCACGCATCTTCCTTTCTCGCTGCGCATTCTTCTGGAGAATTTGTTGCGCACGGAAGATGGCCGCAGCGTGACCAAGGACGATATTCGCGCCCTCGCAGCATGGAACAGCAAGTCGAAGCCAGACAAAGAAATCGCCTTCACCCCAAGTCGTGTGCTGATGCAGGACTTCACTGGGGTGCCCGCAGTGGTCGACCTAGCCGCTATGCGCGACGCCATGAAAGTGCTCTCGGGGGATCCGGCATTGATTAATCCGTTGCAGCCGGCGGAGTTGGTCATCGACCACTCGGTGCAAGTGGATGAATTCGGCACGCCACAGGCATTCCAGTTAAACGCCGAACTCGAATTCCTGCGCAACAAGGAACGCTACGGATTTCTGCGCTGGGGGCAAACTGCTTTTCGCAACCTGGCGATCGTTCCGCCCGACACGGGCATCGTGCATCAGGTGAATCTTGAATTTTTGGCGCGCGTCGTCTACGTGCAGGAGTTGAACGGCAAACGCGCGGCTTATCCCGATACGCTGGTCGGCACCGATTCTCATACCACCATGATTAACGGCTTGGGCGTGCTGGGATGGGGCGTGGGCGGAATCGAAGCCGAGGCCGCGATGCTGGGTCAAGCCGTGTCAATGCTGATTCCGCAAGTCGTTGGCGTCAAGCTGACTGGCAAATTGCGCGAAGGCGCGACCGCGACTGATCTCGTCCTGACCGTTACTGAGATGTTGCGCAAGCATGGTGTGGTCGGGAAGTTCGTCGAGTATTTCGGACCTGGCTTGCAGGAACTTCCGTTGGCCGACCGCGCCACCATCGCCAATATGTCTCCGGAATATGGCGCCACTTGCGGCATTTTCCCTGTCGATAAAGAGACGCTTACTTACTTACGGCTGACCGGACGTTCAGAAGAACAAATTGCGCTGGTCGAGGCCTACTGCCGTGAGCAAGGATTATTTCACGATGAGAAAACGCCCGAGGCGCAATATTCCGAACTGCTTGCGCTTGATTTGGGCACAGTCGAATCCAGCTTGGCCGGGCCCAAGCGTCCGCAGGATCGCGTGCCTCTGCCCAAGGCGCGCGAATCGTTCGAGCAAGCTCTGCCTTCGTTGATCAGGCCGGGCAAGGGCGACGTGAAACCCGGTGCAGCGACTACGGGCAACGGGCATCTCCACCACGGGAGCGTGGTGATTGCGGCCATCACCAGTTGCACGAATACATCGAATCCTTCCGTGATGGTTGCTGCTGGCTTGCTGGCGAAAAAGGCGGTGGAGCGCGGCTTGCAAGTTCCTTCCTGGGTGAAGACTTCGCTCGCACCGGGATCGAAGGTTGTGCGCGATTATCTGGAGCGCGCCGGCTTGACCCCCTATCTCGAGAAGCTAAAGTTTCACATCGTCGGATACGGCTGCACTACTTGTATTGGCAACTCTGGGCCGCTTCGAGAAGATATTTCGAAAGCGATTGACGAACAGAATCTGGTAGTCGCGTCGGTGCTCTCCGGCAATCGCAACTTCGAGGGCCGTATCAATCCTGACGTTCGTGCCAACTATTTGATGTCGCCACCATTGGTGGTGGCCTTTGCTCTGGCCGGCCGCATCGATATCGACTTGCGCAAGGACGCCATCGCCAACGACAAGCAAGGCAAGCCCGTGTATCTGGCCGATATTTGGCCGTCTCGAAGCGAGGTCGATGAGGCGGTCAAGAAATCGATTTCGGCGGATATGTTCCGGCGCAGCTATGGCGAGGTTTATCACGGCGACGAGCGCTGGCGCGGCTTGCCTGTTCCCAAGGGAGAAACCTATGCGTGGGATAAAGATTCAACCTATATCCGGCGCGCTCCTTACTTCGATGGCATGACACTGAAGCCGGCGGCTGTGGAGGACATTCGGAATGCGCGCGTATTGGCGGTTCTCGGCGACAGCGTGACGACTGATCACATTTCGCCGGCCGGGTCGATCAAGAAAGATAGTCCGGCGGGAAAGTACTTGATCGAGCACGGCGTCAAGCCCGCCGATTTTAATTCCTACGGCTCGCGGCGTGGCAATCACGAAGTCATGGTGCGTGGCACTTTTGCCAACGTCCGCTTGCGCAACAAAATGGTTCCCAACCTCGAGGGCGGCTTCACGCGTCACCTGCCCGACGGCGCGGAGATGAGCATCTTCGAAGCTTCCGAGAAATATATCGCTGAACACATCCCGCTGGTGATCCTCGCGGGCAAAGAGTATGGTTCCGGCTCGTCGCGTGATTGGGCCGCCAAGGGGCCGCTGTTGCTCGGCGTGCGCGCGGTCATCGCTGAAAGTTATGAGCGTATTCACCGCTCCAACCTGGTTGGAATGGGCATTCTGGCATTGCAATTCCTTGAGGGCGAGACCGCACACTCGTTGGGATTGACCGGCGAAGAAGTTTTCGAGATCAGCGGCATCCGTGAACTGATCGGAGCCTTTTCGCCGGGCCGTCAGGTGAACGTGCGCGCCACTGCGCACGGCAAGACTACGGAGTTCAAGGCGTTAGTGCGAATCGACACACCGCAGGAAGCGCAGTACTACGCTAACGGCGGAATCCTGCAATTCGTGCTGCGGCAATTGCTCTCGACCAAGCCCAGCGCGGTGCACGCGTAGACTGGCAAGAACCACGTGGGACGGCCGCCCCTGGCCGTCCAGCCGAGTTAAACTCGGCAGCTAGAGAGATCCAACCAGTGCAGGGAGGCCAGAGATGAGCGACGATCTCTCAAAACGGGCCCAACTTCTCACCGATGTTCTGCGGCACATCAACGACGGCAACTATGAGCGAGCGGGAGAAGGATGGTCGTTCGGCGTCGGTCGCGGCCCATGTCATGAGGCAAACCGTGGTGGTGCAGACAAGGACGAGGCCGTCTTTCAGAAGATGCGCCATCTGGTTTATGACCATGTTGCGCGCACTGTCGCGATTGAACGAACCTCGCTTTCAAGCCCTCCAACGGTAGATTCGCTCGCCGGCCAGTTCAAGAAACTGATGGATGAACTGACGCCCGAAACCCAGCAAGCTCTGGGACAGGCGTTTGGTCCGATCGCCGCTGGACGCGATTCGCCGATCCCTGAAAGCCCGCCAGGGGTCGAGGGCCAACTGGACGCGCTCGATCGCTATTACTCTGAAGAAATTCTCGGCAAGCTGAACAAAATTGTTTCCCGCGCCTCGGCGCTGAACCGCGTGGGTCTGGAAATCGTACCCAACCAAAGAGTCCAGTTCCTGTTTGAGGAGGCCCATCGCTGCTATCTGTATGGGTTTCACTTAGCCTGTGCGGTGTTCTGCCGCGCCATTCTAGAGGGAGCGCTCAAGGAAGTCGCCGATCCGCAAAGTGAAACCAATCATTCGATCCATGACATGCTGGGAATGGCAGTGGAGAAACACCTTTTGACGGATGTTCGTCCGCGTTGCGCCCGCGAAGTGGCCAAGGCAGGCAATAAAGCCATTCACGACCCTGAGATGTTCAACCGCGATTATTCCCCGGAAAAAGTTGAAGAAGTCCTGACCAACACGCGCAAGGTACTGGAAGAATTGTACCGGCTGCCGTCTTGAATCTTCACTACAGAGACACAGAGAAATCAAAAAAACAGGTTCTGGCGGCAAAGCCCGAACGATTTTGTTCCTACGCCACCGTTTTCTGTGTCTGTGCGGTAGAAAACTAAAAGATCTTCGCAGAATCCAGCAGAATCGTTACCGGCCCATCGTTGACCAATTCCACTTCCATCATTTCCTGAAAGCGCCCGGTTTGGCAGGGAAGGCCTGCAGCTCGAATGCGCGCAACAAAGTATTGGTAAAGTTGGCGAGCGAGTTCCGGCGGCGCTGCGGCATCGAAGGACGGCCGCTTGCCGCGGCGCACATCGCCGTAGAGCGTGAACTGCGAGACCACCAGGATTCCGCCACCGATCGATGCAACATCCAGGTTCATCTTTCCGTTCTCATCTTCGAAAACACGCAATCCAGCTATCTTGTCGGCCAGGTAATCGGCGTCCATTTCAGTGTCGGCATGAGTCACGCCCAACAGAACGAGCAGACCGCGTCCAACTTCACCCACGATTTCTCCATCGACGGCGACCTGCGCACGGCTGACACGTTGTACGATGGCGCGCATGATTGTCTTAACGCCTCATTTCGATGATTCGCTCACCAGGGACTCTTGCCCGGCTACCGCCAGCCAGCGTCCTTCGCGGTAGACGAAGATGTCCGTGAACCGGACTTTGGCGCGAACTTGCCCATCGGCGTCGATCACAGTGTTTAACCCGCGAACATAGCCGAACTCTCCGTAGACGTGCGGATGTAATTCGCTCAACTGATTGCGTCCGGGGCGGCGGTGGATGACGCTCGCCAGGTTTTCGGCACGGTCGCGCAGCATCCCATGGAGATCCACCTCCTGAAATTCCTCGGCCAGCAGGCAGCCAACTGTGTCGGAATCGTGCTGATCGAGAGCCTGCGCCCAGGATTGCTCGATCTTAATCAAGGCACCCTCGTCTTTGCTCTGCCCGGTCGGACAGCCCCCAAAGGCAAACGGGCAAATCAGAAGCGTGAACCATATAGTACGTTTCATTCGTCTTCCCTTCATAGGCTGATCGGCAACCATCATACGTCCTGAAAAGACCGCGCTTTCTGTCAGCCATGACGTTTGACCGGGCAACTTTCAGCGGTTAGGATTCTTATGGGACTTCTTAGAGCCGACCGCAGTCCGAATTGGTTGCGGTAGGACTCGCCTTTACACCGATTCGTGCTGGCCAGTACACTACTCGTTCCCTTTTACCATTCTTCGGGAGGTGGATTGCTATGGCCGTTGGAGAAAAGTTGAAAGAGATCAATGAAAAAGTAAAGCAGATTATCAGCGAACAACTGGGGGTTGACGAAGCTGAGGTTACACCCAGCGCATCGTTCGTGGACGACTTAGGCGCGGACTCACTGGACCAGGTTGAACTGGTGATGGCCCTCGAGGAAGCATTCGATCTGGAGATTCCTGATGAGGATGCGGAGAAGATCCGCTCGGTTCAGGATGCCATGGATTATATCGATAAGCACGCCAAAGTGGCCAAATAAGTTGCACTTCCCAAATGGAGGCTGGGCGTCCCCGCCCGGCTGGACGGGCGCGATGCCCGTCCTCCATCGTGGCATACACGCAATCGCAAGGAGAACTCATGGCAGCCGTTGACGAAAAAGTGAAACAAATTATCGTGGAACAACTGGGAGTGGATGAAGGCGAAGTCACGCAGAATGCCTCGTTCGTGGACGATCTGGGAGCCGATTCTCTGGACACCGTGGAACTGGTCATGGCGTTCGAAGAGGCTTTTGAGATCGAGATTCCCGACGAGGATGCCGAGAAGATCCGCACCGTGCAGGATGCGATCGACTACATCGGCAAGCACGCGAAAGGCGGGAAGTAGTTGGGCAGAAGGGTCGTAGTTACTGGCATTGGCCTGATCTGCGGCGTGGGCAACACCACCGAGGAGATTTGGCGAAACCTGCTCGCGGGCAAGAGCGGAGTGGCGCGCATCACTCACTTCGATGCCGCACAGTTTGCTTGCCAGATCGCGGCGGAGGTCAAGAACTTCGATCCCCTGCAGTTCGTCGAGAAAAAAGAATTGAAAAAGATGGGCCGCTTCATCTACCTGGCCCTGGCCGCCGCGGACGAGGCCATGAAAGCCGCAGGCTTGCAGATGCTCAGAAGAGATTTCGACCCGAACCGGAGTGCACATCGGATCCGGCATTGGTGGTTTCGACGTGATCGAGCGCGAGCATATAAATCTGCTTAACGGCGGACCGCGCAAGATCTCCCCATTTTTCATTCCTGCCTCGATCGTGAATCTTGCTGCGGGACATATCAGCATCCGCTACAACGCCAAGGGTCCGAACGAGGCCACTTGTACGGCGTGCACCTCGAGCGCGCACTGCTATCGGGGATGCTTACAAGATCATCGCGCGTTGCGACGCCGACATCATGATTGCGGGCGGGACGGAAGCCGCGATTACCCCCATGGGCGTTGGCGGTTTCGCCGCAATGCGCGCCCTCTCGACCCGTAACGACGCGCCTGAAAAAGCCAGCCGTCCCTGGGATTCAGGACGTGACGGATTTGTGATCGGCGAAGGCGCAGGAATCTTGATTCTCGAAGAGCTCGAATTCGCCCGCCGTCGAGGGGCGAAGATTCTGGCTGAAATTGTGGGCTATGGCATGAGCGGCGATGCCCACCACATCACCCAGCCCGCCGAGAACGGCGATGGCGCCTATCGCGTGATGCTGAATACGGTCAACGATGCCAAGGTCCGACCTGAGGACGTGGACTACATCAACGCCCACGGCACTTCGACGGACCTCGGCGACAAGCTCGAAACCATCGCCATCAAGCGCGCCTTCGGCGATCACGCCCGCAAACTCGCAGTCAGTTCGACCAAGTCGATGACGGGACATTTGCTGGGTGGCGCTGGCGGCCTTGAGGCTGGCATCACCGTCCTCGCGCTCCGCGACCAGATCTTGCCTCCGACCGCTAACCTGGACAATCCAGACCCTGAATGCGATCTCGACTACGTTCCCATTCATCCCAGAAAAGCGGACGTCGAGTATGCCATGTCCAATTCCTTCGGCTTCGGGGGAACCAACGGCGCTCTGCTTTTCCGGCGCTGGACGGAATAGTCGTTTAGCCAATCCAGCACTTCCCGCTGCGCTGATCGCTGTCAGTTAGCACGATGCAGCTCGTATCGGGTTCGACTGACGAAGACCTCCCCGCATGCGGGAACCGCACGAAACTCCTGGCACCATCAACTACTAAACAAAGCATCCCTTTTTGCCGATAGGCCTTGAATGGCGGTGCTCCAGCCAAACCACGTCCGAAAACGGATTGTCATCTACGCCTTTTTCACTTTGGCGCTGCTTGTCGGCGGCCTTCCCGCCCACCGGTCAACATGGCAAGGCACTAGCGAATTACACACTCTGTTTGAGACCATCGCGACGGTGTTGGGCTTCGTCACAGGCGTAATGGCCCTGGTGCGCTACTACACAAAGAAGAGTGGCATGTTCTTGCTGTTGGGCAGTGGCTTTCTGGGAGGGGCCCTGCTCGATGCCTACCATGCGGCCGTCACATCGCCTCTCTTTGCCGGGCACGCTCCTTCGGCGCTCTCCATTCTCGCCGCCTGGAGCGGGATCATGTCACGCGTGTTCATGTCTCTGCTCATGTGCGCGAGTCTTGTGGCGTGGAAAATGGAGAAGTCCCGGCCGGCGGGGGTCAGGATGAAGGAGATCCCGGTTTACTTGATCGTCGGAATCTGGACTGTCGTCAGCTTCCTCTGCTTCGCATTTGTGCGACTGCCTCCTCCCTTCCATCCTCACCATCTGATTCACCGGCCCGCCGACTTCGTGCCGGCTTTCTTTTTCGCCTTGGCCACGATCGGATATTTGTGGAAGGGGGCGTGGAAAACTGACGATTTCGAACACTGGCTAGTGCTTTCCCTCATTCTGTGTGCAGTCGGCCATATGGGCTACATGTCGTTTTACGCCAACTTATTTGACACCCAATTTTTTGTTGCGCACGGACTGAAGATTCTGGGACACATCTTCGTGCTCACGGGACTTTTCATCAGCATGTTTTCCATCTTCAAGTCAGAGGCGAGAAGCGCAACCGACCTATTGCGGGCCAACCAGTCGCTGGCGACGCAGATCGTGGAACGCAAAGGAGATCGAAGAGGAACTACGGCGGGCGCATGACGAGATGGAAGGAACGGGTACGGACTCGCACTGCGGATCTGGGTAAAGCGAATACGGCTTTGGAAGCGGAGATCGCGTTGCGTGGCGGCGCGGAAGAGGCACTTTCGCAGGAACGCTCGATATTGCGGTCCTTGATCGATAACGTGCCCAATTTCCTGTACGTAAAGGATAGGCAGGCCAGGTTCGTCGTGGCCAACCTGATACTGCGCGCGGCGGTTGGGTTTGGAAGCTCCCGCGGATCTGTTGGGAAGAGCGATTTTGATCATTTACCCTCAACGTCTCGCAGCCGGTTTCTATAAAGATGACCAGGCCGTAATTCGCTCGGGAGAACCACTCCTCAATCGTGAAGAAGCGGTCGTATCGACCAGGACGGGAAAAGCTACCTTGTTCTGTCCACAAAAGTGGCTATTCGGGGTAATTACGGCCAGATAACTGGGATTGCTGGAGTCGGTATTGACATTACCAACCAGAAACGGGCGGAGGCCGAACTGCGCGATAGCAGAGAGCTGCTTCATGCTGTTGCTGGATTCCATTCCCGAGGCAGTCTACGGTATCGACCTAAAGGGCAACTGTACATTTTGCAATCCCGCTTGTGTCCGGCTACTGGGTTTTCAGAAGGCTGCTGACTTATTGGGCAAGAACATGCACGACCTCGCCCATTATGCCCGGCCCGACGGAACGCGTTACCCGGTGGAGGAGTGCCATATTTACGAAGCCTTTCGCCGCGGGCACGGCACGCACAGAGATGACGAAGTCCTCTGGCGTAGCGACCACACCAGCTTTCCCGTCGAATACTGGTCTCATCCCATGCACCGGGCGAAGCTGTGATCGGCACGGTCGTAACTTTCGTAAACATTACGGAACGGAGCCAAGCCGAGCAGGCATTGCGAGAGGCGGGCGAAGCAGCCGAAGCGGCCAGTCGCGCCAAAGGCGAATTTCTCGCCAACATGAGTCATGAAATCCGCACGCCCATGAACGGCGTCATCGGCATGACGGAACTGGCGCTCGATACCGAGCTTACCCAGGAGCAGCGCGGCTATTTAACCCTTGTCAAGAGCTCGGCGGAGTCGTTGCTCACGTTGCTCAACGACATTCTGGACTTCTCCAAGATTGAAGCCGGCAAGCTGGACATGGAGATCATCGAATTCAACCTGCGCGACTGCTTGGACGACATTATCAAAGCTGTCAGCCTGCGGGCGCACGAGAAGGGACTCGAACTTGCCTGCCACATTCTGCCTGAGGTTCCGGACGCGTTGCTAGGCGATCCCACCCGTTTACGTCAGATCGTCATAAACCTTCTTGGCAATGCCATCAAGTTCACTTCGCGCGGCGAAGTAGTGGTCCGGGTGGAACCAGAGCAGGAAACCGAGAATGAAGCGATCCTCCATTTTGCCGTAACCGACACCGGAGTTGGAATTCCTGCGGACAAACAGGCCTCAATCTTCGAGGCATTCACGCAAGCGGATAATTCAACCACCCGGAAATATGGTGGGACTGGCTTAGGCCTTTCGATTTGCTCCCGTCTGGTCGAAATGATGGGCGGCCGGATGTGGCTGGAAAGCAAAGCTGGGCAAGGCAGTACATTTCATTTCAGCGCCCGTTTTCATTGCAGAAGGCTTCCCCGAGCAAAGCCCTGCCGTCGGTCTAGAGGGGCTTCGCAACTTGTCCGTGTTGATCGTGGACGACAGCGCGATCAACCGGCGCATTCTGAAAGAAATGCTGCTGGGTTGGCAGATGCGGCCAGTCGAGACCGGAAGTGGCCGTTCCGCTATGGATGCCTTAAGACGAGCCGCCAAGGACGAAAGCGCCTTTCTCTCTGGTGCTGCTTGATTCCCAAATGCCGGAAGTCGACGGTTTCCAGGTGGTGGAACAAATGAGGCGGGACCCGCAATTGGCAAGCACGATTGTGGTCATGCTCACTTCGGCGGGCGTGCGAGGCGATGCCGCGCGCTGCCGAGAGTTGGGAATCCAGGCGTACTTGCCCAAACCAATCAAGGGCTCGGACCTTCTCGAGGCCATTAAAACCGTGTTGAGCTCGCCGGGTCGAACAAAACAGCCGCCAGCGCTGGTCACGGCTCACTCCTTGCGAGAGAGCCGAAGACATCTCCAAATTCTCCTGGCCGAGGACAATCGACGTGAATCAGTTGTTGGCGACGCGCCTGCTCGAAAAAGCGGGCCACACCGTCGTCTTAGCGGAGACGGGCACGGCTGCTTTAGAAGCCCTCGGGAAACAGTCTTTCGATCTGGTCTTGATGGACGTTCAGATGCCGGAGATGGATGGCCTGGAAGCGACGGCTAGCGTCCGCCTGCAAGAAGAGAGCACCGGAAAACACATCCCGATCGTCGCCATGACGGCTCACGCAATGGTCGGGGACAAGGATCGCTGCCTTCAGGCGGGAATGGATGCCTATATCTCGAAACCGCTCTCGGTCAAAGATCTTTTCGCGACCATCGAGCATCTCTTTCCGTTTCCAGATCTGGAGTCCTCTCGCGTCTGAAGCACCAGGCGTCGGTCGAGCTGTCTGCCTCGCCGATCCATACTAGATAATATCGTCATAACTAATATTAGCTGCGTGAGAGTGGAGGGAGTATTGGCATCGCTTCTCATTTTTATCGCCACGCTCGGGCAACCCGGCAAGTACACGGCTGAGAGCATCAGGCGAACTTCGTCCCCTTTTGGCAAGGAACTTTAGGTCGCCCTTCCCTTGTTCATGGTAATAAGACCTTAGTACCCAGGGATTGGCCATCTTCGCCTTTGCCAATGCCGATAGTGGAATACAGAATAGGATTTAGCGGCGAGATCACTTTTTCTATGGATAAAGCCTTTGCAACCGCTGTAATGCCCTACGCTCAGCACCAAGAAGGCCTCGGCCCGAGTGGCATTAATCGACATCAAAGAACCTGCCAGGAATACTCTGGTGGAGTGTTTTCGGCAGTTTGGGATCGAGAGCGTCTCGCTGAACGGAGATTCGGCCGAACGCCTCAAGAAAGAGAAATTCGAGGCTTGCGTGATCAAGCTGGGTCCGCCGGCCCAGGCCAGTAATGGAGTCCGCTCGCACTTCGCCTTCGAACAGCCGAATCGTACTCTATGCTGTGGGCGGCAGCGCCCAGGATGCAATGAGCTACTCGAAGTACGGGATCAACGCCATCTTCCACGAACCACTGGAGCGCCCGGCCGTGCTGAAACTGGTCCGGGCCACGCAAATGCTCGTCCTACACGAGTTGCGGCGTTATGTCCGCATTCCGGTGATTACGGAAATTTCCCTGGTCGTTGAACGATGGCCGCAAGGTCACAGCAACCAGTATTGAAATCAGCTCTGGAGGCATGTCCCTGCGCAGTGCTGAAGATATTGCGGTTGGGCAGTCGGGCGAGGTTTCGTTTGCTTTGCTGACCTTGCCGAGGGTATGGGTTCGCTGCGCAGTGACTTGGCACAACGTGGGCGGCAAAACTTTCGGCATCCGCTTCGACACATCAGGACGAACGTCGTTTCAGGGTCAAAGAGTGGGTCGACGCTTATCTGGAAGGTTAGCTGGCTCCTCATAATCGCACGACTAACACTAATTCCTTCCGAATGCACAGTGATTCGCAGCACAATCCCTTGAGTGATATCTCTACAATCACTCCATGGACCACCACACCCTAGTAGCTGCCATAAGCATCGCAGGGACCTTTCTTGATGTGCTGGGCAGTCTTTATCTTGCTTACGACCTATTGGGCGGACAACACGGCCCTCTGCGGCTGCTCACCCGTGCCGTGACGTACTCTATCGTTTTTGGCGTCGGCTACGGCATTGGCCTCGGTCTGTTCTTTGGCCTCGCCTCGGGTCTCGCAACCGGTATCACGATCTCGATTGAACTCAATCGAGCTGCTCGTGGTTTGCCCCACTACTCTTTGCCTTGGGAGGGGTTGTTCAGCGCCATCCGCGGACTAGCTTTCGGCGCCGGACTATATCGGATTCTAGGCCTCGAATACGCAATCGCATTCGGCATCCTCATCACCATCGGTCAAATATTCGCCTATTCACGCGGCATGCGGCCCTCGATCGACTACGCATCTTCTCGCCGCCCGCGCCTTACCCGGCGGCAATTTTGGGGAACCGTCGTTCGCACCGTTGGTTACATCGTCACAGCGCTTGTGTGTAGTGCTCTCGTGCATCGTTTTGCCCACGCGTGGTCTTTTGCCATCCGAGTAGGGCTGGTGACCGGCCTGGTCACTGGCATTGGGGTGACCGTCAATCCATACATCGAATATTACGCGGACAACCTTCCAGAGCGGCGGCTTGGAGCCTTTGGTATCGGGCTCATCTTTTGCGGCTTCGCTTTGCAATCGGTCCAGTATTGGCTGGCATTGTTTGATGTACGCGTCTCATAAATGCCGGCGCTTCGCGAATCGGCAAGCTCGCATGTAGAATTGAATCAGCAGATGGCAGGTGCTTCCCAGTTCGTCCAGATCGAAGTCGCTCCACCCGTCCGGCAGCCCAAGCCGGAGTGGCTTCGGGCGAAGGCTCCCGTAGGCGAGAACTTCCACAATCTCAAAAAACTGGCCCGTGGCTTGGGATTGCACACGGTGTGCGAATCGGCGCAATGCCCCAACATCGGAGAGTGCTGGAACCACCGAACAGCCACGTTCATGCTCTTAGGCGACATCTGCACCCGGCGCTGTGGTTTTTGCGCCGTACCCAAGGGCAAACCTGGTGCGATTGATTGGGACGAACCACGCCGCGTGGCCGAGGCAGTGGCGACCCTCGGCTTGAAACATGCCGTCGTAACCAGCGTTAACCGGGACGACGACAATCTGGGCGGGGCGCGAATTTTCGCGGAGACGATTCGAGAGATTCGTGGAGTTGTCTCCGGACTGTCGCATCGAAGTCCTGATTCCCGATTTCCAGGGCATCGATGAGGCGTTGCGAATTGTTCTCGATGCGAAACCCGATGTCCTGAATCACAACACCGAAACCGTGCCGCGGCTTTATCGCGTCGTTCGTTCCGGCGCCCGCTACGAGCGCACCCTGCGCCTGCTGGAGAACGCCAAGAAGTTCTCGCCGGGCATGGTAACTAAGTCTGGCGTCATGGTTGGCCTAGGGGAGATCGATCTCCGAACTGGTGGAAGTGTTTCGTGATCTGGGGTCGCGTGGCGTCGACATCCTCACGGTCGGTCAATATCTGCGTCCATCGCGCGATCACCTTCCCATTGCTTTGTTCTATACTCCGGATGAATTCCGCTACTTGAAAGACGAGGCCTTGCGCTTTGGCTTCCGCCACGTGGAATCAGGACCCATGGTGCGTTCGAGCTATCATGCCCACGAGCAGGCTGAGGCAACTTCGCCGAGTGGGCATAGTCAGCCAAGCATCGTCTAGATCAGCTTCGGTGCGTGCTTTGCGTTACGGATTGTCCGCGTCGCCTAGTCGATGAAACAACTTAGAAAATCTTCAAGTGGATGGTCAGATACTTCTTGGGATTCTGGCGGATCGCTTTGATCAGATCGACTGCGCTTCCTGCAGCAACTCGTCGGTATGGTTATAGACCGACGGATCCTGCAGCAGTTTCCCGATCGTTCCCTCGCCTGAATTCAGACGGTCGCTCAGATCCGAGAGCTTGTTCATGGTATTTTTCAGCTTGTCGGCAAACTGCTGATCCTTGGCCAGCACGCCCAAGGCGCCCTTGCCCGGCGTTCACGTCATCGGTCAATTTCTTAACGTTGGCGATAGTGTCGTTCGCGGTGTTGTAAAGCGTGGGATCCTTCAGGAACTTTCCGGCAGTGCCCTTGCCCGCATTCAGTTCGTCGATGATCACGTTCAGCTTATCAATTGTGGCATTTGCGTTCTGATAAAGCTGATCGCTTACCAGCAGCTTCCCAATACTGCCTTTGCCCGAAACTACGTCATTGACCAAGCCTTGAAATTGGGCGACGGTGGCGTTCAGCCGGTTGTAGAGGCTAGGCATCGTAGATCACCTTGCCGATCGATCCCTGGCCGCTTTCTATAAAGGCAATGATTCGATCCACGCGTTTCTCCAACGCGTCGAGGTTTTGCAGAGTGCTCTGGCTGGCTCGCACGACATCCTGAATGTCAGGGGTCTCCCGCGTCGTCAGGACGTCTCCTGCCTGAGCCTCAGGCCCATGGGCTTGCGAGCTGTCGATGTCAATGTAGGTCTCGCCCAACACTCCGGCGGTGGACAGCAGGGTCAACGGAATCCTTGTGCAGATTGGCGCGATACTTGGTATTCACTTTCAAGATCATTTCAACCGGGGTCAGCTTCCTCGCCGGATCGGAGACGACTTGGATCCCGGTAGACATTGCCAATGTCCACGCCCTGCAGTCGAACCGGCGCGCCCTCGCGCAAGCCGCCGGCATTGTCGAAATACGATATCAGGATAATCTTCTTGGTAAGAATGCCGCCCGTGCCGCTCATCAGCAAGATCAGAATGCCCAGCGTGATGCTGGCAATCAGCACCGTGAGCCCGACTTTCAGTTGAGACCACTGCAACTGCTTCTGGCTAGGCACTGATTTTCCCCAAGCACGTCATGGCAGCATTCTCCGTGGCGACCCGTAAGATCAAAGCGGATGCCAGCATGATAGCAGACCGTTGCCGAACGATTGTCGGCGAACGATTCTCGTCAGGCACGGGGCCGCTGCAAAGTTGGTGCGAGCAGGATGGCGATCAGATACGCTCCGGCGCCGCAAGCCAAGGTGGCATTGAGCCCGAAC
>CAVOKS010000022.1:0-197948 GCA_963696565.1 uncultured Acidobacteriota bacterium
GCGGCGAGCCCCCTTGCTGTTCTTCATAAAGGGAGAAAGTTACGCCAACCACGCCGGTCAGCGACCTGCCGTTGACATCGGCCAACACCCCGCTGAAATTCATCACCAGCGGCACCTGAGCAGAAGCAGGGCTGCTGCCCGCAGTCTGAGCGGCCGTAGTCAGAACTAACGACAACAATGCAACCATCACACAACCGATACGGAGCTTCATGGGGGTCTCCTTTGAGAAATAAAACCTCGGGTTTTAAATAAGGCCGAACGTTTCGGTAACCCAGAAGGAAATGACGTTCCAGGCAGCTTGCAAAGGACGGAGGTGCCCCAAAAACTTGGCAGCGATAGTCTCATGACGGTTGCATCGCCGTCAATCTGCAACTAGTTGAGGTCGTCGCCAACGGATCCCGACTCTAAGGCAGGGTATCGGCTCTATTTAAATGAGCCACTGGCTAAGACCGGGTGTGCGTGACTACGCTCACACTCCACTGTTATAGTCATTTGTTCTTTTGCTGTGTCGTCAACTGTTCTGTTTGATCAAGGAGCTATATGACTTCAGCTCGAGCCGTCTTGGGTTGTGGACGATTGCGGTTTGCGCAGTCGCGATGCCAGTCGTGGCGCAGAAAAACAAGCCAGCGCCAAAATCAGTGCCGCCGACCATCACCGTCTCCGTCGATGCGAGCGATGCCCCGCGTAAGATTTTCCATGCGCAATTGACGATTCCGGCCGCTCCGGGCACGCTCACTCTCTACTATCCGAAATGGATTCCGGGCGAACACGGCCCAACTGGGCCGATCCAGAACTTGGCGGGACTGAAGTTTACCGCCAATGGACAAACGTTGAAGTGGCGGCGAGACCTGCTCGACGGATGGAAGTTCCACATCGAAGTGCCCGCTGGTGTTACGGAGGTGAACGCATCGCTTGGACTTCATCTCACCCACCGGCGACGACGAGGGAATTTTCACTGGCGGGCCAATCAGCTACGGACAAGATGACCGTATTGAGCTGGAACACGGTGCTGCTGTATCCGGCGGGATGGACCACGCGATGAACTCACGTACCAGGCGAGCCTGCGTCTGCCCGATGGTTGGAAGTTTGGTACGCCGCTGCCCGTCGCTTCGCAATCGGGAGCGCGAACCTGAAATTCAATCCGGTCTCACTGACCATGCTGGTGGATTCTCCCGTGATCGCTGGCGAATATCTCCGCGTCGTGCCTTTAAGCGAGAACCCGCGTCAGGAAATGGACATCGCCGCCGATAGCCCTGCGGATCTGGACGCTCCGCAAGACGAGCTCGACCATTACAAGGCTTTGACCGATCAGGCGCTGAAACTTTTCGGAGCACAGCACTTTCGCGATTACCATTTTATTTACAGCCTGAGCGATCATGTGGCGCACTTCGGATTGGAGCACCACGAATCAAACGATAGCCGCAGTTCGGAACGCTCCCTGGTTGACGCTGATCCGCGCCTTCTTAGCATCTGGATTGCTCTCGCACGAATATGTTCATTCCTGGAACGGAAAGTACCGCCGGCCGGCAGACCTGGCAACCCCGGATTATGAGAAGCCAATGCAGGACGACCTGCTTTGGGTCTACGAAGGGCTGACCTCATATCTTGGGGATACACTAAGCGCCCGCAGCAGCATCCGAACCCCCGATCGAGTTTCGCGACAACCTGGCTTTCATGGCTGCTCGCTTGGATCATGTTCCCGGCCGCACCTGGCGCAATCTGCAAGACACAGCCGATGGAGTACCCTCCATGCAGGGTGCCCCACCCCAATGGGAATCCTGGCGAAGGGAAGTAGATTATTACGACGAAGACGTTCTGAACTGGCTGTGGGTAGATACGATCATCCGTGAACAGACTCACGGCCAGAAATCGATGGATGATTTCTGCCATCTTTTCCACGGCGGCCAGAGCGGGCCACCAGAAGTGAAAACTTACACCTTCGATGACGTCGTGGATACTTGAATCAGGTTGACTTCCTATGACTGGCGCGGATTTTGGACGGAGCGACTTACTAACCACGGGCCCGGCGCTCCGCTGACCGGGATCGAGCGAAGCGGGTGGAAATTAGTTTATGACGAGATTCCCTCGGAACTGGTGAAGGCGCGCAAGCGCGAGTAAAGGAGATCAACGCCGAATATTCGATTGGGCTCCTGCTGGACGAGAGCGGAAAGATTATCGACGCCGTCGAAGGCATGCCGGCGGCGAAGGCCGGCATCGGGCCCGGGATGAAGCTGGTGGCGGTCAATGGACATCGCTTCTCGGTCGAAAATTTGAGCGACGCGTTGAAGATTGGAAAGAACAGCTCCGACCCGCTCGAATTGCTGGTTGAGAACACCGACTACTTCAAAATTTACAAGCTCGACTATCACGGCGGAGAAAAATATCCGCATCTGGTGCGGGACGAATCCAAGCCCGATGTGCTGAGCGAGATCATTACGGCGAAGTAGCGCCTGTATAATTAAATGCGTAGGCCCGATCATCCAACCGCCTATCTGGAAGGTGATCTCTTGAATACACCGATGTCTCCTCGTCCCGGACAACCGCCGCAAGGCCCGCAGCCGCTTCCCGGCGTCGAAACGATTATTGCGGTCGGTTCCGGCAAGGGCGGAGTCGGAAAGACGACGCTCGCCGTAAATCTGGCGCTCGCCATGGCCAAGCTCGGGCACAAGGTCGGTCTGCTCGATGCCGACGTTTATGGTCCGAACGTTCCGCTCATGCTCGGCAATGGCGTTCAACCGAAAGTGCTCGGAGACAATCGCATCGAACCGATCGAGGCCCACGGACTGAAAGTAATCTCCGTCGGCCTGCTCAATCCCGGAGACAAGCCGCTGATCTGGCGCGGGCCGATGCTGCACTCGATCATCAAGCAGTTTCTGGGCTCGGTGGTGTGGGGGCAACTCGATTACCTTGTCGTGGATCTGCCTCCGGGCACGGGAGACGTTTCGCTCTCGCTCATTCAAACCGTGCCGCTCACCGGCGCAATCGTGGTCTCTACTCCGTCGGATGTTTCGTTGCAGGATGCTCGTAAAGCCATCGAGATGTTTCGCCAGATGAAAGTGGACCTCGTGGGCATGGTGGAGAACATGAGTTACTTCGTCTGCCCGCACTGCAATCATGAGATCGATGTTTTTTCTCGCGGCGGAGCAGAGAAGACCGCGAAGCAGTTCGACGTCGCATTTCCTCGGAAACATCCAACTCGATCCCGACATCCGCAAGTCAGGAGACAGCGGCAAGCCCGCGGTCCTCGAAGGCGAAAACTCTCCCCATGCCAAGTCACTCTATGACTTTGCCCGCAAGGTTATTGCGCGCGTGGACGAGATCAAATCGAGCGCGGGTGAGAGCGTAATTCAGATTCAATAAAGCGGAAGCCCTCGGAGATGAAAATTTGTCGGGTTGCGATCATGGGATTGGGAGGCACCATACGAAACATTGTAGAGAAGCGAACACGAAAGATGTTCCCGCAGGCGGACTAGGTACGGAGATCTCAGGATTGTTCGCTCATGTAGGTCTCTCCTCTGATATTCCCGAGCTTCGGGGGCATGAAATCCAGCCTGCGTCATTTGAAGAAGATCCTGGACTTTAACTGCCCGCCTTACGTTTACTTTTCGAACCGCGCCAGCTGGAATATCGGATCGGGATCTTCGTCTTCCATCACCCACTTTGCGACCATTTCCCCCACCGCTGGCCCATGTTTGAAGCCATGGCCTGAACCGCCTCCTACAACCAAATGTTCTTCGCCTTCGGATGCCGGTCGATGATCAGATGATTGTCGGGGCTGTTTTCGTATTGGCAGACGCGGGTCTCAATCAACGGCGCGTCTTTCATCGCCGGAAAGCGGAAGGCGAGGTAATCGCGAATCATCTTTAGTCCGGCTTCGCTCGCTACTCGTTCTCCGGAAGTCGGATCGAACTCCGGGCCTCGCGTGTCGTCGGCAACCTTGAATCCACGTCCGTCGGCGGCCGGGATGCCATAGATGAAGCGGTCGCGATTGTCGGCCCAGACTGGCAGCTTCGGTTCCGCAAAGCGAGCGTCTCCGGCGGGTGCGCCAAAGAAAAAAACATCCTGCTTCGTGGGCCGAATGCGGGCGCCGATAGTTTCCGGAAAGAGTTTGGCTCAGCCAGGGACCGCAGGCGAAGACAAATTGGTCGGCCGCTAGCCGTGAGCCGTCCGAAAGCAGCAAGCCATCGCGGATACCAGCTTCAAGGTCGCGTGGCGAGACAGCAATTTGTTTGTACTCTCCGCCTTCTGCTTGAAAGCCCTCCACTACCGCCTGGCATGCCGTGCGCGCAGTGAGGAAGCCACTTTCGGATTCATAGATTGCCCAGCGCACGTCTTCAACATTCATCTGGGGCCAGCGTTTGTCCGACTTCGCGTCCGGATAATTCCTCATACGCGATGCCGGCTTCGCGCAACATTGGCAGGGAACTGCGTTCGTAGCGATCATTCTCAGATGTAGCGATCCACAAAACACCAGTGCGATGAAAAAACTGTCGCGCCCAACGGGTCTCGTGCTCCTTCCACAGCCGCAAGGCGCGAGCGGCCATTTTCGTGTACGGCTGGTTCGGACCATAGGTGCCGCGCATGATGCGGGTTTCGCCGCCGGAAGACGATCGCGAGTTGCCCGGCCCCCACGCATCCAGCAGAGTAACTTGTGCGCCGCGACGCAAGCAGAAACAAAGCGGTCCACCCGCCGAACGCGCCAGCTCCAACCACCACGACTTGAGATTTGGAACGCATGTCGATCGAGCGAACGAACGTCTAGGATAAGGTGCCGCGCTGGAGGTTTGTAGATTAATTTTGGCGGGTGCGGTGGTGTAGGTCAGCGCTTGAGCCCCGAATTGCGGCAGCCTTCCGGCGCGGCTGAATTGTTCAGACTAAGCCACATATTTTTTTAACGGGTCCCAATATCGTAATTTCCAGCCAGGGTCGAGGTGGTCGAATTCGCCCTCGGGGAAACCGGTGTGATCGAGAACGATTAGGGTTGCGGAGTGCCTGGGGTTTTAGTTCAAATTTTACGACCGAATAAACACCCGAATCCCAATGTGTTGGCCGCCACGCCTGAACGATTCGCTGGTTGGGAAGCAGTTCAACGTTTCGTCCGACGATCAAGTCCCCAAACATGGAAAAGGAGCCGCCCGCTTTCGGGTCGATCTCGGCCGGCATACCGGTAAACGCCGCGAACTGTTTGGAATCGAGAAGTATTTCGTAGATGCGTTGCGGGGTTGCCTTGAAATCGACTTCCTGGTGAAGCGATGTGCGGGCGTGGTTCGCTACTGTGCTCGGCGCTTCTTGCATTTGCTGCTGAGTTTTCGCCCAGCTCTTGCCGCCCGCGGCCAGAGTGCCCAACGCCATGGCAACGCCGGTGATCACGTGTCTGCGGGTCGGAGTCGGATTCATTCCCTCGATCATGATCGTCCTCGTAGATTCTTAGGTCTCAACTGTTTCTGCATGGGAACACGGGATTAAATTATGTTCAAGCTAATATTTTCATGGACAGAGAACTGTCCAGGGGTGCACAGTTTCGCGAGTGGGAGAGTTCGACATTGCACAGCAATGTCTCTACGTACGGTTCAACCAGGAGGCCTATGGCAAATGCATTCGGTACAGACATTTTGATTCAGGCGAAAGACCCGATGAAGGCGGCTAAGTTTTATGTAAAGGAACTCGGCTTTGAGATTACGGATAAGAAACCGAATATGATCAGCCTCCACGGAAAAGACATCAATTTCTTCATTGAGCGGGGTCCTGCGCTTGGGCCGGTTTTTGAAGTTACGGTCAAAAGCGTTAAGGAAGCCAAAGCGAGACTCAAGAAAAAGGGTTGCCGGGTCGTGAAGGACGAGCCGGATTTTCCGCGGTGCTATTTCAAAGATCCCTATGGGCTGATCTACAATCTGACCGAGTAATGGACGTTGGTGCTCGGCTCCGGCTCCCGGAATGGGTCAATCCAGCATGAACGGCAGAAAAACCTGCTACGTACAGGCTGAATATAGCCTTGTCCGGTAAGGCAGGTTGGATCGATCCACTGGCGCTTGACAGGTCTCGCATCGCTTCCTAGAATCAAACTGGTCGTTTTGCATCCTGCGATGTAAGTGTTGCATCTAAATAAGTTAGCTACGAAGTAACGTAGAAGCCGGCTGGTCCCATCAGCTCAATATGATACAAGGGAGTATATGCCTCCGGGCCCACCCATAGGCGAGCGCGAACGCGAAATCCTTACGGCGATTGTGGAGACCTTTATTGCCACGGGCGAGCCGGTGGGATCGCGCACGCTTGCGCGGGCGAACCGGGAGGGGTTGAGTCCGGCGACGATTCGCAACGTCATGTCGGATCTGGCGGACTCGGGTTTTCTCGAGCAGCCCCATACTTCGGCCGGACGGGTGCCAAGCACCGAGGCTTACCGCTATTACGTCGAGCAGCTTTCGGGTAAGGCGCGGTTGTCGAATAACGATGAAAATATTATTCAGGAGTCGTTTCATGGAGTGGCGGACGTGCAGGAGTTCATGGAACGCACTTCGCATGTGCTCTCGCTGATTTCGCGCAATGTTGGAGTTGCGGTCGCAGTCGGTGGACCGAAGAATGCGCTGGAGCACGTTTACTTTTCTCGGCTGGGCGATCAGAAAGTGCTGGCGGTGCTGGTGACGCGGTCGGGCCTGGTACGTGACCGCGTGCTGCGCCTCGACCTTCCGCAATCCGATCTCGACGCGGCTGCGCGCTTCCTCAATGAGAACTTTCGCGGCTGGACCATGGAAGCGATGCGGGTTGAGTTGGCACGGCGGCTCGAACAGGAGCGCAGTGAATACGACCGATTGATGGCTTCCGTCGAGCAACTTTATAAACAAGGGGCGCTGGCTGCCGACGATGGTGCGCAGACAGTCTACGTTGAAGGTGCAGCCAATCTGGTGGCGGGAGAACAAGATCGAGAGCGCTTGCAGGAGTTGTTGAAGACGCTGGAAGAGAAACAGAAGATTGTAGGACTGCTGGGTTCTTATCTCGATGCCAAGCAGGAGGCGGTTCGCGTGGTGATTGGACTCGACCAGACATTGCCTTCGATGCGCAATTTCGTGTTGATTGGCGCCCCCGCACGTGTAGGTGGTGAAGTGATGGGATCGCTCGCGGTGATCGGGCCAACGCGAATCGATTATGAACACACCATGACGGCGGTTTCTTATATTGCCCGCCTGTTTGACAAAATCTTGAATGAGTCTGAGTAAGCGGCTCGAGTGAGAAGTTTATGGCAAGAACAAACGGAAAATCAGAAGTAGATCCTGAGGAACTCGAATGCGGAACACGAATTGCCCGCCGCGGAGAATGCGGAAGGCGACGCCGTGACCATTGATTCTGCCTCCGGTCGGGTCTCGAGCTGAGAGCACTGAGCTGCAGAAACTCCGGGTCGAGCGGGACACGCTGATCGATCGCTTGGCCCGTCTGCAGGCCGAGTTCGAAAACGCCCGCAAGCGCACAGCCCGCGAGCAACAGGACTTCCGCGAATTCGCGATGGCGGATGCAGTTAAGGCTTTGCTGCCAATTCTCGACAGCTTCGAACGTGCGTTGCAGACCGGTTCGAGGCGAGAGATCCGAGTTCCGCAGCGGAGTTGAGCTCATCTACAAGCAATTGCAGGATGCGCTATCGAAATTGGGGCTGCGCGCCATCCCGGCAAAAGGCGAACTTTTCGACCCTCACCTTCACGAGGCGATCGAGATGGTGGATACAACCGCCGCCGCGGATCATCAAATACTGGAAGAGCTGCAGCGCGGCTACAAGTTGAAGGATCGCCTGCTGCGTCCCTCGATGGTTAGAGTTGCGCGCAACCCGAAGCACTAACCCACCAAGCAATCTGAAAGGACTTGGAACCATTCTGGCCAGCAACGTAAAACGCGACTACTACGAAGTGCTCGGCGTTGAACCGCGAATCCGGCGAGCAGGAGATCAAGAGCGCCTATCGCAAATGGCGCTGCAGTTTCATCCTGACCGCAATCCGAATAATCCCGACGCGGAAGAGAAATTCAAAGAGTGCAGCGAAGCCTACGCGATCCTGGCGGACGCCGACAAGCGGGCTGCATACGACCGCTTCGGGCATGCTGCGGTGAGCGGCGCTGGGTCAGGCGGATTTGACCCGACGGTTTTTCAGGACGTCAGCGAAATCTTCGGGGACTTTTTCGGTTTCGGAGATCTTTTCGGCGGCGGTTCGCGGCGGGGCAGTCGGGCTCAGCGCGGTCCCGATCTGCGCGAAGATGTCACGCTGGAATTTGAAGAGGCAGTTTTTGGCACGGAGACGAGCGTTACGGTTCGTCGCCACGAAACTTGCGAGGAGTGCCGCGGCTCGGGTGCGGCTCCCGGCAAGGCTCCCGTGTCCTTGCCGATCCTGCGGGGGACGCGGCCAGGTTCGCTATCAGCAAGGATTCTTCAGCATGGCCCGCACTTGTCCCACTTGTCAGGGGGCGGGCAGCGTGATCACCGATCCATGTGCTAAATGCAAGGGCGAAGGCCGCGTGCTGCGCCAGCGACGGTGGATGCCAAGGTTCCGGCTGGAGTCGAAGACGGAACGCGCATCCGTTTTTCCGGGTTCGGCGAAGCTGGGGCTCATGGCGGGCCTGCGGGCGATCTTTACGTGGTGTTGCACGTGAAGGAACATCCGTTTTTCGAGCGCGAAGGCAACGACCTGCACTGCGTGATTCCTATTTCATTTGCCCAGGCGGCGTTGGGCACCGAGATTCAAGTGCCGACGCTTGAAGGTGAACACACGCTGAAAGTGCCGGACGGGACGCAGTCGGGAACGACGATGCGGATCCGGGGCAAAGGAGTGCCTGTGCTGAATGGTCATGGCAAAGGTGATCTGTTCGTCGAGGTGCGCGTGCAAACTCCGGGCAAAGCTCAATAAGCGTCAACGTGAGCTGTTGCAGGAGTTGGAAGGAATGACGCGTGTGGAGAACAAGCCGCAGCGGCGAACATTGCTGGGCAAGGTGAAGGATATTTTCGGATAGCCGACCAGCAAGAGCGATTTTTGTCTCCCAATTTCCTTTGTGTACCTTGGTGTCCTTAGTGGTTTAATCTTTGTCCTGATACATGACCCGCCGACGCTGGATTGCCGATGAAGTCTCTGGCACGCACGCGGTTTTAACAGGCGCCCACGCTGAGCATTTGTCCCGTGTGCTTCGAGCCCGAGTCGGCCAGGAATTCGACATCACCACGGGAAACGAAGTCCGCCGCGGACGAGTTACGTCGGTTGCACCAGACCGAGTTGAATTTGAACTCGGCGACGAAGTTCCCGCCCCGGCTACAGCCTCAGGTCACGATCGCTCTTTCCATTTTCAAGTTCGATCGCATGGAGTGGGCGATTGAGAAATGCACGGAGCTGGGAGCAAGCCGTATCGTCCCAGTCATTGCTCGGCGAACTGAAGCTCATCTCGCCGCAGCCGCTGCTAAACGCGTCGACCGCTGGCGACGGATTGCGTTGCAGGCTGCCGAACAGTCCCGCCGAATATCACCGCCGGAAATCTCGGATCCGCTGAAGCTCAAGGATGCGGCGGGTCTGCCGGCAAGCTTACGCATTGTTCTGTCGGAATCCGAAGCCGCCGTGATGTTGAAAGATGTGTTCCAATCTCACTCCAGCGACGGTGCGGTGATTCTTGCCCTCGGGCCCGAAGGTGGCTGGACGGACGAAGAATTGACCTTGTTTCACGAGGCCGGATGGATTTCAGCATCACTGGGAGACACAATTCTCCGCGCTGAAACGGCGGCGATTGCCAGCCTGGCAGTCGTTCTCTCAGAGCTGCAAGTCTGATGCACTGCGGCCAAAATATCCTCAACCATCTCTGATATGCTCCTGCCCAGTGGCTGTTGCGAAACCCATCCCGGCTATGCGCGCCTTCGAACCTGACGAGCGCCAGCGAGAAGCCATCGAACATGTCCACGGCCCGATGCTGGTGATCGCCGGCGCGGGTACAGGGAAAACTACTGTCCTCACCCGTCGCATTGCGCGGCTAATCCGCGACGGGCACGCTCGCCCGGACGAAATTCTCGCTGTCACTTATACAAAGAATGCAGTCCAGGAGATGCGCGAACGAGTGCGTGAAGAACTGCGCGGCACGAATATATCCGGTTTGCAGATTGCCACTTTTCATGAATATTGCAACGAGCTTCTGGGCCGATGCGGCAAGCAGTTCGGCGTGCTCGACGACCAGGACCTCTGGATTTATCTGCGGAAGCGTATTCCAGAGTTGCACCTGAACTACTTCGTGCGCGCGGCGAATGTCAGCCAATTTCTCCACGATCTGCTCGGCTTCATGAGGCGATGCCAGGACGATCTGGTCGGCCCCGAAAGATACGCTACATACGTGCGTCAGCTTGAGCGCGGCGAGGTCAGCATTCCCAGGGTGAGCAAATCAAAAGATGCGGATGACTTGTCAGACGAGGAGGTCATCGGGCGATGCCAGGAAATCGCCAGCGTATTTGCCACGGTCGAGCGCATGCTGCGCGAGGACAATCTCGGCACCTTCGGTCACATGATCACTCATGCGCACGCGTTGCTGGCGGAGAATCCTGAACTGCTGATCCGACGAACGCCGCCGTACCCGCTTCATCCTCGCCGACGAATTCCAGGACGTCAATTTTGCGCAAGTCAAGATTCTCAAACAACTGGCCGGAGAAGAACGGAATGTCTTCGCGGTGGGCGATCCGGACCAGGCAATCTACCGCTTCCGTGGCGCGTCCAGTGCCGCATTCGGGCTTTTTCAAGAACAATTTCCAGACGCGAAGATGGTCGTCCTCGAAAAGAACCGCCGCTCCATCACAACGATTTTGAAGTCCGCCTTTGCGCTGATCTCCCAGAACCCGGATGTCTTTCCTCCCGGGCATGGTCCAGCATCGAGCTACCAACGTTCCCCGCTGATTTCCGCTCGCGAAGAAGAAGCATCGCGAGACGGGAGATTCCTGCCGAGTCAGCCCGTCGACGCCGTCGTGCTGGCGGCGAAGGAAGTTGAATGTGCCGATCTCGTCGCCACCATTCGTGATCGGCAACGCAAATTACGTTGCAAGTGGAGCGACTTTGCCATCCTCTATCGCCAGCATTTTCATCGCGAGCAAATTGTGGCGGAGCTGGTCGAGCAGGGGATTCCGTTTGCGATCGAGAACATGGACGTCATGGATACGCCCGAAGCCCGCGACCTGTTCGCCTGCCTGGGAGCCGTCGTCTCGGTGAATGACAGCGCTAGCCTGTTCCGAGTCGCGTCTTTCCCTCAATTTGCCATCGATCCAGAGAAACTGCGTGCAGGGATAAAAGCGATTCCGCGAGAGGAAAGAAAATCCGGATTGGCGTCGGTCTTGTCCAAGATCGACAATGGTCCCGCCGTGTTAAATGCTTTGCAGCAGGCGCGGGAGGAGGTGAGCCGGGCCGCAAGCACGAGCAGCGGAGTATTGAACATTATCATTCGTCAGTTCGGATTGAGCCGCACTTCAGCCGGCGATCATCGCCGTGCTCGACTTCGTCAAGCGATGGGAGGAGAAGCCCGAAGGCGATCACAAAGACCGGCGAGATCGGCGAATTCATCGATTACCTTCAGTATTTCCGCACCGCCGGCGGCGTGATCCCGATTTCTACGGGGGCAGAAAATGCCGTACGGCTGATGACCGCGCACGTTGCCAAAGGGCTCGAGTTCAATCACGTCTTCATCATTCGAGCCAACTCCAATTCGTTCCCGTCCGCTTACAAAGAGCCCCTGGTCGATTTTCCTCGCGAGTTGCAGGGGGCCGGATCGATGCCGCTAGTCGACGACAAAGAAATTTGCCGGCAGGAAGAACGCCGGTTGTTTTACGTCGCCATGACCCGCGCCCGGGATTCGCTCACCATCTATGCAAAGCAGGGAACAGGAAAGAAGGACCCCACTCCAAGTGGTTTCCTGCGCGACTTGCTTAAAGACGCCCGCCTGAAACCTTTTCTCCGCCAACGTCACGCACTGGAATTTCAAACCGACTTGTTTGCCGAGGCCGCTCCAGCAGTTCCCGGCTCGCCTGTGACTGAATGGCTCAAGTTGCCGCCTGCGTTGGATCTCGGCGCGAGACTTAGCGCCAGCGCTTTGCAGACTTATGAGATTTGTCCCCTTCAATTCAAACTCGAGCGTGAGTGGAGGATTCCCGGCGAAGTTCCGGCAGCAATGGAATACGGCGCTACCATTCATCGCATCCTGCTGGCTTATTACGCTTCGGTTCGCCTCGGACGAACCATCGAGGACGACGAACTGATCGAGTTGTTCAAGACCGACCTCAGGGCTGCAGGCATCGAAGAAAAATATCAGCAGGATCTCTACGAGCGACAGGGGATTGAGCAATTGCGCGAATTCTTAGCCAATTGCAAACGCACTCCCGTGCCCCAGGTGCTCCACACGGAAGAATGGTTCGAAATGAAGATCGGACAGGCAAAGGTTGCCGGGCGCATTGACCGAATCGATCAGTTGAGCAACGGTCGAGTCGCTGATTACGGATTACAAAACGGGAAGGCCGAAATCACAGGAAGATGCAGATAGGAGCCTCCAACTTTCGATCTACGCTTTGGCTGCGCGGGAGAAATGGGGTTATCACGCCGATCAGATCGTCTTCTACAACCTGGAAGACAACAGTTCGGTCGTCACGCGCCGTACCGAAAACTCAACTGCAGGAATGCAGGCAGGAGGTGGAAGAGGTCGCACGAAAAATCGCCGCGGAGGAATTTGAGGCCAAGCCCGGTTTCTATTGCAGGTTCTGCGCTTATCGCAGTCTTTGCCCCGCTACCGAAAAACGCCTTTACACAATTCCGTCGATAAGAAATCAAGCAGCCGAAACTAGCTCGCAAAAACTTAGGGGACGCTTTGTAGCGTCCCCTCGGTTTTACTTTGGTTGAAGGCTCTTAGTGTTTCTTCTTTGCGGCCTTCTTTGCTTTTTTCTTAGTTGCCATTTGATCTATTCTCCCTTTCCATTTTTCATGGACTTGAAATGCAACGATCGTTTGTTGCAACTGATTGATGTATAGAGTCTATAAAAAGTGAAGTCAAGAAAAAAATGATGTTGAATGAGCATGCGACCCCCACACTAAAGTCACCGCCGCGAACTAAAGTGAGAAAATTCATCGCACGGGAAACTTGATGAGCGTGTCCGTGGATAGGAATTTTCGCGCAAAATTCCGACGGAATTACGTTTCGATCTTGTTTCTGGCCGAGGTGTGCTTTCAAAAAAATGCTGCACAGGCAAGCGCTGCGCGCGGTAACTGAGTTCATCCTTTTCCGGTCGCCGGCACATCTATAATTGACAGGCAGGAAATATTCGCAGGAGCGTATAAATGGCTGCTTTCGACGATGTCGTCATTATTTCAGGCTGTCGCACACCGGTGGGAAAGTTTCAAGGAAGTCTTTCAGATTTGACCGCTACACAACTGGGAGCGATCGTGGTTCGCGAAGCGGTGAAGCGCGCTAACCTCGATCCCAAGGCGATCGATGAGTGCATCATGGGGAACGTCATCTCTGCCGGACTGGGTCAGAATCCGGCGCGACAGGCTGCAATCTTCGGAGGTCTTGCTCCTGAAGTAGGTGCCATGACCGTAAACAAAGTCTGCGGCTCCGGACTCAAAGCGGTTGCACTTGCAGCCCAAGCGATACAGACCGGAAACAGTTCCGTCGTGGTTGCTGGTGGAATGGAATCGATGACGAACGCTCCTTATCTGCTCCCGCAGGCGCGAAAAGGATATCGCCTGGGAAACGCGCAGATCGTCGATTCCATGGTGAACGACGGCCTGTGGGACATCTACAACAACTATCACATGGGGATTACCGGCGAGAACGTGGCGGAAAAATATGGCATCACCCGCGAAGAACAGGACCAGTTCGCGGTGAACTCACATCGTAAGGCAGTCTCGGCTATCAAGGAGTGCCGCTTCAAATCGCAGATCGTCCCGGTCGAACTGCCGTCGAAGAAAAAAGGCGACGCGCCAGTCATCTTCGATAAAGACGAATCCCCGCGCGAAGATACTACGATCGAGATATTGCGTGCCCTGAAACCAGCATTCAAGAAAGACGGTACGGTCACTGCGGGCAACGCTCCCGGAGTAAACGATGGCGCGGCCGCCGTCGTGGTCACGAGTGCGAAACAAGCGAAAGACCTCGGCGCCAAGCCCATGGTTCGAATCGTGGCGCAAGCCACTAGCGGCGTCGAACCCAAATGGGTAATGATGGCTCCCGTCGGCGCGGTTCGCACCATTTGGGAGAAGACTGGCTGGAAGAATGAAGACGTAGACCTGTATGAACTGAACGAAGCCTTTTCCGTGCAAGCGCTCGGTGTGATGCGCGAACTCGGTCTCGACCCCAACAAAGTAAATGTAAACGGGGGAGCTGTTGCCATCGGACATCCCATCGGAGCCAGCGGAGCGCGCGTGCTGGTTACGCTGATCTATGAAATGATTCGCCGCGATGTTCATCGCGGCATCGCAGCTCTTTGCCTGGGTGGTGGCAACGCGGTGGCTATGGCTGTCGAACGATAGGCTGACTTTCGCAATTACGTGGCTTCAGCAAAATCTAGTCCTGACCACTATGAAAAGGTCAGGCGCTCCCGGCCCTCACCTGTCGAAGACCGCGAAACGGAGGTATGGGGCTCTCATGCAGTTGGGGCCGAGTCCTCGGTCCCCGAAGGCATACGTACGATCGGCAGCGTGACTGTGAACACCGCCCCGCCGCCTGCCCCCGAAGCCGCTTCCACGTTCCCGCGGTGTTCTCGCAAGATGGCTTTGCAGATGCTCAGGCCGAGGCCGGTTCCACGGCCGGGGCGCTTTGTGGTGTAGAAGGGATCGAAGATATTTGGAAGAATCTCGGCAGAGATCCCCGGGCCGTCGTCCTGAAAAATGACGGAGACCGATTGTTCATCCTTGTTTATGCGGATGCGCAAGGTACCGCGATCGCGAACTTCTCGCATGGCTTGCTCTGAATTCAAGATCAGATTGAGGAACACCTGCATCAACTGGTGCGCGTCTCCACTTACCGGTGGCAGTGAATTCGCCTTCAAAAAGTCGACTGTGATGTTGCTCTTGCGCAAAGAATAGGCATGCAGGTGCAAAGTTCGTTGCACCAGTTCGCCCAAATCGATCGGGCTCTTGCCAGGTGCCGGAGGCCGGGAGAAATACATCAGGTTTTGAACAATTTCTGCGGCGCGGCGCGCCTGTTGTTGCAGAATGACCATCTGCTTCCGCACGGACTCGGGAGCTTCGCCCTCCTGCAGCAGTTCCGACATCCCCAGAATGCTGGTCAGCGGATTATTCAGTTCGTGAGCAAACCCACCAATCATCTGTCCCATGGCCGCGAGCCGTTCACTCTGAATGATCTGCTGTTCCAGTTTCTTCTCTACGGTGATGTCGCGCACAGAAACAATGACGCCGCTCAGCTTGTTCTCCGCATCGAACAGCGGACTGGCCGAAGCTCGCATGGTGCGCCAGCTACCGTCGCGGTGACGCGCGTTATAGTCACACGACCCAAACATCTTCCGGCCCGTAATCAGGTCGCGATAAAGCGCGAACAGTTCGGGTGAATAATCCTGTTCTTCTTCCACTTTCTTCCCGAGCAGGTCTTCCGGCTTGTAGCCACGCAGGTCGTGGATTCGCGAACTTACGAACCCGTAGCGCCCGTCTAAATCGATCACCAGGATCAGGTCGGGGAAGCTTTCCAAAAGGTAACGGTGAAATTCTTCCTGGCGGCGCAACGCCTTTTCCATCTCTCTGCGCTCGGTTACATCTACGAGCGTACCCTGGTAGCGGACGATCTTGCCTCCGGCATCCCATACCGCGCGGGAAGTATCGAGGAATACGCCAAGAGTGCCGTCCTTGCGACGTAACGTGATCTCTCGCGTGCGCACGCCTCCCTGGTCATCGGCAGACCGCCCCAGCACCGGACTCTGATTGGGATCCGAATTCAGCGCCCTGGAATCGACGGAGAGCAACTCTTCCTTGCTTTCGAATCCCAGCACATAGACCAGCGCGACGTTGCCATCGAGTAACTTGCCTTCGGGTGTGCTGAAATAAACGCCTTCCTGCAGAGTTTCGAACAGTTCGGTAAATCGTCGTTCCTTCTCGCGTTCTTCCGTCACGTCGCGGGCAAGGGCACTCATGCCGACTACCTCGTCACCTTTGACAATCGCATTGAGCGCGCAATCAAAATAGAGCGCGCGCCCACTGGTTTTCAGGCGGACGCAAACCACGCCCGACCAGCGACGCTTTTCGAGAAACCGGGCCAACCCGCGACCCACATCCTCGCGTTTCGGCTCATCCAGGAACTCATCGATTCGATGACCCACGACTTCGGAGTAGGGAATCCCGAGCAGTTCAGTCACGCGGCGGTTTACAGTTTTGATCTTCCCCTCCAGCGAAGTGGCAAAGGCGATGTCGTCAAAGGAATCGATCAGTTCCTTGAAGCTGCGTTGGGAACGGGCAATCAGTTCCCCCAGTTGATCAAGTTGCTCATCCGTGGGTGCGGTTGTGCGCTCCTGAAATCCGCGGACCAGGTTCTGTAGTTCCGTTACGCGCTTTCTTCGTCCGTAGGCGAAACCGGAAAACGCTATGGCAACGCACAGCAAGCCAATCGAGAGCAGCCCGAGATGATAAGGAAGACTCTGCAAACGCTCCCAAGACTCAGCCGCCAACCCCGTTGCCAGAAGGACTACAAAGAACAGCGCAATGCGCCACAGCCAAGCTTCTTCTTGCTCCAGGCTGGTTGGCGTGGTCGCGGGACGCGTCGGTCTGTTTCTCCGGTTCCGACATAAGAGTCACTCACAACTGCCATCATTCGTCAGGTTGACGAATCCTGGTTCGAGGCGAGCCGGGGTCTAGGCGCATCCTAGTTCACAGTGCGGACGCACACAACCAAAACTGTGTTGGGTAATTTGGTTCACAGACAAAACGTTGGGCCGCTGTTCACTCGTCACACTTCGCCTGTGACATCAGTCACCACGGGTTTAAGACTGCGAGGCGTAGGGTAAGTGTCAGGCTGACGCGTCGCTGGGCCTTCCCTCGTCACGACGAGTCCGAGCAAGTCTTGTTTGTCTGAAGCGCAGATCCAACTTCTACAAAACGCCCCATGCTTTATAAGACCCTGAGCGCCGCGGTTTTCGGCATTGATGCCAACATCATCGAGGTCGAGGTCGATGTGTCTGGAATTAAGACAATGGAAGACCATTTTCACACCGTCGGCCTTCCCGATGCCGCTGTTCGCGAAAGCCGGGATCGAGTGCGCGCGGCGTTGAAGAATTGCGGCTACGACATTCCCCCCACTCATATCACGATCAATCTCGCCCCGGCGGACATTCGCAAAGAAGGCTCCGGTTTCGACCTGCCTATGGCTCTTAGGAATTCTGGGCGCTTACGGTGGCCTAAATAAGAAGGAGGTGCCCGATTGCCTTTTCGTCGGGGAATTGTCGCTCGATGGTGGCGTTCGTGGCGTGCGCGGAGCGCTTCCCATTGCCATCGAGGCTCGCGGCAAAAAAATTGCTCGTCTGGTCGTGCCTGAACTGAATGCCAAAGAAGCGGCGATGGTCGCCGGCGTGGAAATCTATCCGGTGAAATCGTTGCTGGATGTGATCCATTTCGTGAACACCGGTAACGGCATCCAGCCCCTCAAAGTGGATAGCGGAGCTCTACTGAGTGAAGCCCAGCAATTTCTCGTCGACTTCAAGGATGTGCGTGGTCAGCACTCGGCCAAGCGTGCCCTCGAAGTTGCTTGTGCCGGTGGCCACAACATCCTGATGATCGGGCCGCCGGGTTCCGGCAAAACCATGCTGGCTAAGCGCATGCCCACGATCCTGCCGCCTTTCACATTCGAGGAAGCCCTTGAGACCACCAAGATTCATAGTGTTGCGGGCGTGCTCGATGCTGGCGCGGGATTGGTCGGAGTGCGTCCTTTTCGCGCGCCTCACCACACAATTTCGGACGCGGGTTTAATCGGAGGCGGAGCCGTTCCCCGTCCCGGCGAAGTGTCTTTGGCCCACAACGGTGTCTTGTTCTTGGACGAACTTCCCGAATTCCCGCGCAACGTTCTCGAAGTCATGCGGCAGCCTCTGGAAGATGGAACCGTCTGCATCGCCCGTGCTTCCATGTCGCTGACCTTCCCGGCACGCTTCATGCTCGCTGCGGCCATGAATCCTTGTCCTTGCGGTTACTTCAATGATCGCTCGCGCGAGTGCCACTGCACGCCGCCCTTAATCCAGCGCTACATGTCCAAGATTTCGGGGCCGTTGTTGGATCGGATCGACATTCATATTGATGTGCCCAGCGGTAAACTATAAGGAGATGAGGTCGGGCGCCGAACCGGAAAGCTCCGCCAAAATTCGCGAGCGCGTGATGCGAGCCCGCGGCGCGCAGTTAGAGCGGTTCCTGATTTCGCCACGAGAGAAGCTTTATTGCAACGCTCAAATGGGACCTCGGCATATTCGCGCCTTCTGTGAACTCTCCGCAGATTGCGAGAGATTACTGGAACGCGCCATGGCCCAGCAGGGCCTGACCGCTCGCGCTCATGATCGCATCCTTAAGGTAGCGAGAACAGTGGCCGACCTGGAAGGAGGAAAAGCAATCGAGCCCAAGCACATCGCTGAGGCTATCCAATACCGTACGCTCGACCGAACATTCTGGGCATGAGACTCGTCAAATAAGTAAGGAGATAACAAACGTCATTTGTTAGTTAGAGCCAGCTCCGGCCGCAGGGAAAGCAGTGCTAAGTTATTTAATGTCAATATATTGAGGTCTTGTCGTTGGGTCGACTTGGCGGCGTTCGGGGAACGCGGATCGGCATTTTTCGTGACAAATTGAGCCGTATTGCAAGAAATACTTGACGTCGCGTTCATTCTCACGTAGGGTGTACAGTTCCGAAGGCTTATAGCATCAGTTTGTCTGACGAACCTCCGCCGCGATCCGGAACATAATCCTGAAACCGAGAAACTTTCGGACCCAACGGAGCATCTATACGAGTAACCAGAGATTTCCCGTACAACCCATCTGAATTGAGTAACTTGGACGCTCTGGGCGGGTTTCGTCTTGCCAGAAAAAGGGACATGCGGCCATTTGCTCGGATTAGGAGAGTGACTTATTATGCGGTCTGATCGCGTTTTTGATGCTTTACATACTTTGCGGAATCGTTATATGCTTTGCCAGCTTGCGTCGAAGGCTACCCGTAAGTTTCACAAGCCCAACACCAGAATCCAGGAAACCATGAACGAGGTTCTGGATAAGATTGCAAGCTCGGAACGGCAGACGGTTCTGTCGGAACCGGAAAACTTCGCTGAGGCACAACGGCGGGCTGCGTAACACCAGCCCCGCCGCCTGCCCCGTGATTGCCAAGTCTTTCCTGAGTAACCCCCCTTTGAAAATTCCCTTCGCAGGTGATATCGAATAATGACCATCGCAGAACTGAAAGAAAAAAACATTACAGAGCTGACCAAGATCGCCCGATCTTTGGATCTGCCCGGCGCCAGTGGACTGCGCAAGCAAGACCTGATCTTCAAAATCCTTCAGGCCCAGAGCGAAAAAGAAGGCCACATCTTTGCCGAGGGCGTGCTGGAAATCCTGCCCGACGGCTACGGATTTCTGCGCTCGCCTGACTATAACTATTTGCCCGGCCCCGACGACATTTACGTTTCGCCGTCGCAGATTCGCAAGTTCGACCTCAAGACCGGCGACACCATCAGCGGCCAGGTTCGTCCTCCGCATGAAGGCGAGAAGTATTTCGCGCTAGTAAAGATTGAAGCCGTCAACTTCGAGTCGCCCGACGAGGCCCGCAACAAGATTCTGTTCGACAACCTGACGCCGCTTTATCCGCAGGAACGGCTCAAGCTCGAAACCACGCGCGAGAACGTCAGCGCCCGCGTCATGGATTTGCTCACGCCGCTCGGTAAAGGACAACGCGGCCTGATCGTTTCGCCGCCTCGCGCTGGCAAGACCATGCTGCTGCAAAACGTCGCCAATTCGATCACGACGAACCATCCGGAAGTCGTGCTGATGGTTCTGCTGATCGATGAGCGCCCGGAAGAAGTCACCGACATGCAGCGCTCGGTGAAGGGGGAAGTAATTTCGTCGACCTTCGACGAACCCGCCGCCCGCCACGTGCAAGTCGCGGAAATGGTGATTGAGAAGGCCAAGCGCCTGGTTGAACACAAGCGCGACGTGGTGATTCTGCTCGATTCGATCACCCGTCTCGCCCGCGCCTACAACACCATCGTTCCGCCCAGCGGCAAAGTGCTTTCCGGCGGCGTCGACTCGAACGCTCTGCAGCGTCCCAAACGATTCTTCGGCGCGGCCCGTAACATTGAAGAAGGCGGATCGCTGACCATTATCGCGACGGCCCTGATCGACACCGGCTCCCGCATGGATGATGTGATCTTCGAAGAATTCAAAGGCACCGGCAATTCCGAAATCATCCTGGACCGCAAACTGGTCGACAAGCGCACTTTCCCGGCCATCGACATCCAGCGTTCCGGCACGCGAAAAGAAGAGCTGCTGATCCCGAAAGAAGACTTAACCCGCATCTGGGTTCTGCGCCGCGTGTTGAATCCGCTGTCACCGGTAGAAGCCATGGAACTGCTAATTGACAAGCTGAACAAAGCCAAATCAAACGGCGAGTTCTTGGCCAACATGAGCTCGCTGTAACTTTGGGTGGCTTCACATGGATGCTGCGCAGATCGTCGCTGGGATCGTTCTGGCCGTTTTGATCACCGGTCCAGTTGCGGTTGTGGCCTGGGGTTGGACCGGTTGGTTGCGCAACCGTCCGAAACCGCTCCCGTACGGTGCGGCGTGGACGCTGATGGCATTTACGTTGGCCTCCGTTTCAGCCCTTCTCAATTTTGGCACGGCAATATATGCCTACCACATTTGTGGCTTTCGTCACTGACGACCCAACCCTTCTTTGGATCTATGATTGGGGACTTGGACTCGCGCTGGTCGCATTCTTCTTCGGCCGGGAAAGAATACCGAAACCCGCTTCGGCTGAAGGCTCCGATTCTGGCTTCATGGGTGCTGCTGATTTGGCTCCTTGCAGCACTGTCGGAGTAAGGTTGTTTTTCGACAGACCGCGGTACAATACGAAGTATGAAGCACTATACGCTCCCCATCATTATCGAACGTGATGCTGAGGGATTTTTTGTCTCCTGTCCCGCTCTGCAAGGATGCTATACGCAGGGGGCTAGCTACGATGAGGCGATTGCAAACATTAAAGACGCCATCCGATTGCACCTTGAAGATCACCAAGCGGACCACGAAGAGCTCGCGGAAGAAAAATCGGTGAGTCTTTCAACGGTCGAAGTTTCAGTCTGATGCCGAAACTACCACGGGTCACGGCTCGACAGATTACGGCTGTGTTGGAAAAAGAGGATTCTCGCTTGCGCGCCAGAGTGGAAGCCACATGATTTACAAGAATGCCTCCGGAAGGCGAGTGACAGTCCCATTTCATGCTCAGAAAATCCTGCACCCCAAACTCCTGCGGAGCATTTTACGTGACGCGGACATCAAGCCCGAAGCTTTGACAGAACTTCTCTAATCCTGCGACTAAGTCTCCAAGCATTGTTTCCTCAATCTCTCAGAACTCGTATAATTTCCATCATTCCGGCGTTGACGAGGTCATAGTGCGACTCAAACTCTTCGCGCTGGCGGTCCTTCTCCTGTTCATCACGCCTGAATTCACGGTCTCATCGTTCGGTCAGAATCCCGTTCCTGTGCCGCGTTTAGGCCCCAATCCTGGTCGTGCTCCCGACACCACCGAGGACGAGGACCGCGCCAAGCTCGAAAAGGATATTGCCAAGAAGGCGAACCGGGAGCGCCAGGCTCAACTGCAACGTGATACCGATAATTTGGTTAAACTGGCCAACGAACTGAAGCAGTCCGTGGATAAATCCAACGAAAATACACTTTCACTGGACGTCGTGAAAAAGGCAGAGGAAATTGAGAAGCTCGCACACAGTGTCAAAGAGAAGATGAAAGCGAATTAAACAGCCCCAGCTCTCGCCCGGATTCTCATTAAGTCCGGCGAAGCAACCGGACCGTCACCAGTTCGATCCGTATCAGAACCAATCCGGAAATATCAGCTCTACAAGGCCGGGAACCCAGTAAGAATAAAATCGCTCATCGCAGATTTTGTACTTTCCGTATTTCTTCCGCGCGTAGTTGCCCCAGTGCGGTTGCGTCCCGTCGATGTCGGTAAATCCATATTCGCGCGCGAGCGCCCACGAACTGAAGACGCGTCCGCTCTTCTTTTTTACCTGCGGATCTGCTGCCAGCGCTACTACCGCTCGGCCTATGTACCGCGGCGACTCCGACACCATGAAATCGCTGGGCGCATCGTTCTGGTTTTCACTGTTCCCGCTCTTTTTCTTTCCTGCGTCCTTCCAATTGGCCTCGCTGACTCCAAAATGTTCCAGCACAGCTTCCGACCGCAAGAAGCCCGGAGTCAACGCCACCGCGGTAATGTCTTTTTTGCGCAGTTCGCGGGACATGGCGAAAGCCAGCCGGATCACGGAAATCTTCACCAGATCATAGAAAAGATTTCCACGATAGTAAAAAGCATCGCCGTCGGTGATTTCGAAAATGATTCCTCTGCGCCGCCCGAGCATCAGCGGAACAGCGTAGTGCGCGGTAATGATATGGGAATGAATTGCCTGGTTCAACATGCGCAGGCCATTCTCAAGATTGACTGTCCAGAATGGCTTGCCCCACTCGGTAAGCGCATCTCCACCCCAGACGTCGTTGACCAGAATGTCCAGTCCCTTATGCCGCCGTTTTATGCGAGCGACCAACTTTTCCACTTCCGCAGGCTCAGTGTGGTCCACCCTTACGGCGAATACCGCACCCGCCTGCAGCAGTAACCAATTCGGCGGTTTCCTCGATGGTTTCAGGTCGACCCGGAGTTGCAAGCCGTCCGCGTGAACTCCGCCCGGTGCAGTAGACTGTCGCTCCTGCCTCGCCCAGTGCGATGGCAATGCCCCGGCCGGCTCCGCGGGTCGCGCCGGCAACCAAGGCGATCTTGCCTTGCAATATTTTTTTCTGGGCGTCGACTGTCCTTGCGGGCTACGGCCATATTCGATTCACCTCCGCGCAGAAAGCTCGTTTCGCTATGCTGCAAGCCTTCTACCAATGCCGCCCACTCGGCCTCAAGCGTGGGGCGGTAGAAGCGACGACCGGCACGCTGATACCAGTAATCAGCGTTCGAAACAGAACCCTCCTTGCGGTGCAGGTAAGCGTGAACAGCCATTCCATGTGCGAGTCTCCAGTTCGTCAACCAGCGCATGAGCGCGGGACCAATCTCCCTTCGCATCCCACCACAAGGCCGCGAGCGGGGCTGATAGCGCCGTCGGTGGCGCGTCTTTTGCAACCGATGCTCTAAATTCTTCGGTGTTCATCTTCTTCTCCTGCCTTTGGGAAAAGGGCTGGTGCAGCCAATAATAAACAGTTATTGTGGATCCGTCGCTCCAGCGCACCCTTCAGGGTAAAATGAACGCGATCATTGTGCATCCGCCCAACTAATGTTGCACGTCGACCGGGAGCATTTATGAGTTCTCGCCTGCTCAAGAAATGTTTGTTGCTGAGCCTTTTCCTTGGATGTGCCATTTGTCTTGCGGCCCAGCTAAATCCGCGCCCGCCACGCTACCAGCTCCGCGCGCAGCGGAGAACCCGTTGTCGTCCGACCAGGTTTCTCTGCACCAAGACGTCGAGTATGGAGTGCAGGGCGGGGAAAAGCTGCTGCTGGATATCTATGAGCCTTCTGAGTCCAGCTCCAGGCCTCGACCTGCGGTCGTACTGATCCACGGAGGTGGCTGGATAAGTTTCGACAAGAGCACCATGCGCGGAATGGGAAATTTCCTGGCGCGCTCAGGATATGTTGCTGTCTCGGTGGACTATCGTTTGTTTCACGGCAGCGAAAACCGCTGGCCGGCGCAGTTGGATGATGTGCAGAGGGCGGTTCGCTGGCTGCGAGCCAATGCTTCGAAGTACAACATCGACGCCAGTCGGATCGGATCTTTCGGACACTCGTCGGGTGCGCAGCTCGCGGCGCTGCTGGGAATGGAGGACACTCGCGACAACTCCGATCCCACGCTCGCCAAATATTCCAGCCGGGTTCAGGCCGTGGTCGACGTGAGCGGACCCAGCGATTTCTTAACCAATCACGATCCCGACGGAGATGCCTTTCTGGCGAGCTTCTTTGGCGGAGACTTTACCAAACTCGCTGACGTCTGGCGCAGCGGCTCGCCGGTCTACCACGTGGACAAATCGAATGCGCCATTCCTCATCGTGCATGGTACGAATGATCAAGATGTGTCGATCGCGCAAGCCCAGGAACTTTACGACAAACTTCACGAGGCAAAAGTTCCGGTGACCTTGATCAAGCTGGACGACGGTCACACATTCGAAAGCACGGAAGCACGCCACCGCCTCGCTGCTGAGACGCTGGTGTTCTTCAATCGTTATCTGGTGGTCGATCGCTGACAGGAATGTGCACTCAGCGCGCAGGGAATTCCCGGCGTAGGATCTCCACTAGGCTGCTAGAGCTATCAGGGCGGCCAGCGCCGCGGCTTTGTGGTCCTTCGTCCAAGGTGGGCCAATCGAACTCCCTAAGGTCGCGATTCTCCGCTGCACTTGGCTGGCGGTAGGTCCGAATGCGATCTTGGCCTGCGCTTCGAGTTCTCGCTCTCGAGTTTCCACGACCGCAAGTTTCAAGCGTTGACAAGCTTGGATGACTGCGTTGCGAAAGAATTGTCCTTCTGCGGTATGAAGCAGGGGATGCGAGCCGAGAATTTTCGCAAGCGGCGGCAGAGGACGGCCCGCTGCCAGAAGCACGGCAGAACCAACGACGCGATGGCCGCGACCTTCTAATTCCCGAACCACTTCCTCGATCGCCGTGAAAGCCAGGCGCTCCGAAACCGTGGCACAAGCTGGCAAGGTATTTCTCTGACTCGCGGAGTCCCGGCCCGGAGACTCCCAGACTAGCAGCATGGTGATAGGGCTGATTGGCCCCAGGAATTGCCGGATCGGTAATGACGATGCGCCTGCGGTCAATCACTTCCGGGGAACCTGGGGTCTCCGGAAACCGCCACCAGCACTCCCCAGCCGGAATGCATTCGAACTCCGAGGGCTGCGCGGCTTCATGGTTGAAGTTTCTCCTCAGTGCCGGTCAAGTTTACCGCGGCCTGCGCGCGCCGTCTTCTTTCGCGCAGCATGAAAAGATCGACCCTGCTCTTTGCGGGAAACAAAGAGCAGGGTCATCAGTCCAACAACGAACAGGTAAGAACCTTACGGCTTTCGAACAATAATGCCGTCCGGTCCGAACATGTCTGGACGGTGCGCAACCATAATGTTCTTGTCCTGTCCCTGACCGAAAAGTTCGGGATGGATGTAGTAGCCGCGCTCCTCTTGCGGCTTCTCCACTTCCACCGGGATGCGGTGCGCATTGGCCCAGGCGTCGTGACGCGTGCCCGTAACTTGCCACGAAACTTTCACGTAAGGTTTGTCGGTCTTAATGGTGAACTGGTTGTTCTCTACTTCAGTGGCGACGATGGCCTGCGCGAATTGTCCAATCGGTGTCAACTGGTAGCGGAAGCTGCGATTCAGCGCCTGGAACCACTTGGGCAGCTGAATGGTGGCGTTGCCTGAGGCATCAGTGGTCGCGGTGCCATCGTACATATCTTTCATGTCGGGCGACTCAACGAACGAGTGGTAGAGATACTTGTTGGCCGGATCCACCGGATCATCGATCTTGAATGATCCGCCGGACTTGGAAATATTACCGGTGATGTTGACGTCGCCCTGAAACCATCCGGCCCAGGAATATCCGCTGATTCCGTAGCCGAAAAGTCCGTAGCCGCCAGCTGAGCCATCCACTCCGATAACTCCGATGCTGTTGTTCGAATTGCCGATGCCCTGGATTGCAGTGCCGACGTTGGTGAACCCGGTGATGCCATAGGCGCCTGTGGAACTGTCATCCGACCCGTAAATGGCATAGCCTCCGTACGAGTTGCTGACCTGAAGCGGGGTTACAAAAGTGGTTGCCGCGATGGAGAGCGGGTTGGCGAGCATCAATGGTGAAGCGCTCGTTCCCAGCCCAGTCAAAGTAGCATCGTGAGAAATGCTGGCAAGACCGGCCGAGGTTTGCACGCTGCTATCGGGGAATTCGAAGCCTCCCGTCAGGCTCTGAATGGTTCCATTCACGGTCAAGGGCGAGGACGGAGCGGTGGTTCCGATGCCTACCTTGCCGCCTTTCTGGACGATTCCAGATTTCACAATCGTGTCCTTGTTCGAGAACAGCGAGATGTAGTTCGCGGCCCCACCGGGCGTGGTGACCGTCATGTTGGTTGGAGTTTGAGCGTCTCCGCCGCTCTGAGCGAAGGCGGATACCGCGAGTAAGATGACTGGAACGGCTTTCAGTAAACGATTCATTGTGGCGTTTCCTTTTCGTTGAATTATGAGATTAGAGATGAGGATGTTTCTCCTCCACCTTAGAAAGCGACATTTCGCGCCCAATCCCCTCACTCGGGAAAACTTGGCGCGTGGATCGACGATGTCATACAGGCGGGTTCGCTCGTGCCCTTACCGCTTCACACAGGCCGCGAATGAGGGATGCGAATTTGCGCTAGCTTCATAGCGAAAATTGGTAGCGATCCGCGGCCGCACGAGCGTGGACGCTCTCGCCTCCATTAGGTCACCTCACGGCGGTTACTCTCGTCACAGACGGATGTCTCATACGTCACAGTAGGAACGCGGGGCCCCGGCCTAAACTGGTTTCGAGGAGACTCTGGCCATGTCGACTGCCTGGACCGCTCGTTACGCACTGCGCACCAAGGGCATTACCAGTTCTGCAATTCGCGAGTTGTTGAAGATCACTCAAAGGCCTGGAATGATTTCCTTTGCCGGCGGCCTTCCCGCGCCCGACGTGTTCCCCATTCAGCGCTTCGAGGAGGCTTGTCACAAAGTCCTTTCCACGCAGGCGGCTGCGGCCTTGCAGTACGGAACGACCGAGGGCTATGAGCCGCTGCGCGAACTGATTGCCAATAATATGGCGCGCTATGGGATCAAGGCGAAGGCAGAGAACGTGCTGATTACCTCGGGCTCGCAGCAGGCGCTCGATCTGATCGGCAAACTGTTTATCAATCGCGGCGATAGGGTGCTGGTTGAAGCCCCGACGTATCTCGGCGCGATGCAGGCTTTCAATGTCTATGGCGCGGAATATGTTTCGGTTCCGATCGACGAGGACGGCCTGCGCACCGACTTGTTGGAAAAGCCTCTGCGTTTCGGTCCCAAGTTCATGTACGTGCTGCCTAACTTCCAGAACCCGGCGGGAACCACGTTGTCCGAGGGACGGCGCCACGAACTCGTGCTCCTGGCAGATAAATACGGCATTCCCATTGTCGAAGATGATCCCTACGGGCAGTTGCGCTATGAGGGCGAGCACCTTCCGCCGTTGGTCGTGATCGACCGCGAGAACCTGCGCCGCGACAACGGCTATTCGATTGGCAACGTCATTTACCTGAGCACATTCTCGAAGACGCTGGCTCCCGGGCTGCGCCTGGGATGGATCGTCGCTCCGCCCGAGATCATCAGCAAGCTGGCGCAACTCAAGCAGGGCGCGGATCTGCACACTTCGACCTTTACTCAGTTCGTGGCCTACGAGGTCGCGCGCGATGGATTCCTCGATCAGCACGTGAAGCTGATTCGTAAGATCTATAGCCAACGCCGTGACGTAATGCTGCAAGCGCTGCAAGAATTCTTTCCGCCCGAGGTCACATGGACGCATCCGAAGGGTGGGCTATTCTTATGGGTGACCTTGCCCGCTGGCGTAGACATTCAGGCGATCTTCAAGTCAGCGGTCGAGCAAAATGTCGCATTCGTCCCTGGGGATTCGTTTTACGCCAACGATCTACGGGGAAACAACGGCAGCGAAGGTTCGCGCCACATGCGGTTAAACTTTTCCAACGCCACTCCGGAGCAAATACGAGAAGGGATCCGCCGCTTGGCCGCAGCCGTGAAAAGCCATCTGCCCGCCACAACGTTTCTACCCGAGCTGCCGGTCGGAGTGTAGCGAGGACTGTCTAGGGTCTTTGATCTGCGCCGGCGAACTCCGCAGGCTGATCACACCGGGTTCTTGCCTATACAACCAAATGCCTCTTCGGATGCAACTAAATAATTAGTTGACGTTTGAGTCCCCATCGCGTCTAATAATTAAGAACGGAGGATGGTTCCTTGCCGCCTACTAAGTCCGCGACCCTGACTGAAGCTGAACTCCGGCTCATGGACGTGCTCTGGGAGCAAGGGCCGTCGAGCGTTCAGCGGTGATGGATGCGCTTCCCAAGACGTCGCAACTCGCTTATAACTCAGTACTTACAACCATCCGTATCCTGGAAAAGAAGGGATACGTGCGGCATATAAAGGATGGCCGGGCACATATCTACAGGCCACTGGTCGAGCGGGAGGAAGCTTCGCGATCGGAGATTCGCCATCTCGCCCATCGTTTTTTCAAGAACTCCCATGAAATGTTGGTTTTGAACATCCTGGAAGAGCGCGGGGTTGATGCGGAGGAGCTGAATCGGCTCCGTCAGCTACTGGAACAGACTCAACCGGAAGAAGAAACGGGGAACGAGTAAATAAGATGATCGCCGCGTTCAATCTGAACGAAGTCGCTCGAATCTCCGCCGCGAGCCTGCTGAACTGCGTGCTCGAGGGGGTCGGCATCGCGCTGTTTGCCTGGGTGCTTTTGAGGCTGGTTGGCAGGCGAAATTCCAGCACCCGGTTCGCGGTATGGTTCTTTGCTTTAGTTGCGATAGCAGCGCTGCCGTTTCTTGGCGTTGCCGCATCGAGCGCCCGCTTATCCAGCGCGGGGAGCGCGGGTTCTGCCATCACGGTCCCCAGTGCATGGGCGCTCGATATTTTTTTCGTGTGGGCTGCAATTGCGGGCGTGGCGTTGCTGAGGGTGGCCCTCGGGCTCTGGCAGTTGCGAAAACTTCGGCGCAGTTGCTCCATAATCGATGTCGCGACTTTGGATCCGGAGCTGCGCGAAACGTTGGAAGCATTTCAATCGGTCAGAGCCGTGGCGCTGTGCCAGTCTGATCACGTGCGCGTACCGACCGCCATCGGATTTCTGAAACCCGTGGTCGTGATTCCGACCTGGGCGTTGCATGAGCTCTCGACCACCGAGCTGAACTCGATTTTGATTCACGAGTTGGCTCATCTCCGGCGCCGCGACGATTGGACTAATCTGGCTCAGCAGATCCTGAAAGCGCTTTTGTTCTTCCATCCGGCGGTGTGGTGGATTCAGAGCCAGCTTGCGCTGGAACGCGAGATGGCATGTGACGACGCCGTGCTGGCGGAGACGACGAATCCGCGCGCCTACGCCCAATGCTTAGTTTCTGTAGCGGAGAAAAGTTTCATACGGCGCGGAGTTGCGTTGGCGCAAGCAATCGTGAATCGGATGCGCCAGACCTCCTTGCGCGTCTCCAGGATTCTCGACGCGAACCGCTCAGGCGCGACTCGCGTCTGGAAACCGGCTGCTATATTCCGTGGCGGCGTTTTTCGTGGTTTGCCTGGTTTCGTTGCCACGCGCTCCAGAAATCGTGGCCTTCGAGGATGTGGCGCCACAAGCCGCTCTTGCCTCTGGTGCTTCAGCCGATGGGAAGCTGACATTCGCTCGCGGCGCCAGCGAAGGACAGCCAGTAGCAACCCTGGCAAGCTTCCGCGAAGACACTGCGGAACCTAACGAATCAGCGCGTCAAACCGGCCACTGTCAAACACCAGCCGCGAAGCGGCTCAAGAATGCAGCCCGTGGCGCAAGGCGTGGTTGCGATGGGGCAGACTGTTGAGCCCCAGCGGGGCGAAAGGACTGTCCCGGAAGAAGCGTCTGAGAGGCTCATCGAGGCTGGTCTCTTTCCGCAGGCCCCGCAGAGCTCTTTACCGGCGGTGCTGATGACCATCAACGAGCAAGTAGTCACCGCAGGCAATCTTTGTAATGATGCAAGCCTCGCAATACCACGAATCAGGGCCCATGTTTTTGAGAGTCTGCTTCTGGCGCGTGACTGTCGTGCATTCGCATGGTCCCGCTGAAATCAGAATTCCCGCAAAACAGATTTAGGAAGTTGGAGAGATCTTAGAGAATACGAGTTCGCAAACAAAAACTAAATAATTAGTTGCAAAAGGAGAAGGTAAAACGAATCATGAAAGACTCGATCACAAAACTGGAAAAAAACAATAACCCGCATGGCTGTTTCGGCGATAGCCATCGCAGCCCTCGCAGCCGTCGTAACCTACGAAACTGCCAAACCCATGTCCGCGCGAGCCTCGGTTGCAGCTCCGGCCCCGGCCGCAGCAGCGCTCGACGACAATAGCGTCGCAGCCCTGCTCTCGCTCGACCATGCCATGGAGACTTTGGCTGCGAGAGTAACTCCAGCCATCGTCAACGTTGCCGTTACCTCCAAGACGAAAGTGGACACATCGGAACAACAGATACCCGACGACATGCAGCAATTTTTCGGTGGCCAGGGCTTCGGTCAGTTTTTCGGACCTCATGGCCGGCCTCAGCCGCAGATCGAACATGGCATCGGCAGCGGCGTCATTATTTCGCCCGATGGATATATCGTGACCAACAACCACGTCATCGATGGCGCGGTCGACATTCGAGTCACGATGAGTGATCGCAAAACGATGAAGGCAACGCTGGTCGGCGCCGATCCTCTGACAGACTTGGCTGTCCTCAAAGTGGATGGAGGCAGCCTGCCCAGCATTCCGTGGGGCGACTCAACGGCTCTCCATCCCGGGCAGACCGTGCTGGCCTTCGGAAATCCTCTCGGCTTCCGCTTCACCGTGACGCGCGGCATCGTCAGCGCGCTGAACCGTCCGAATCCGTTCTCGGATAACGCGCGCAAGCCCGGCGAATTCATCCAGACCGATGCGGCGATCAATCCCGGAAATTCCGGCGGCCCGCTGGTCGACGCACGCGGCGAAGTGGTTGGCATCAATACCTTCCTCGTGTCTTCCTCCGGCGCGTTTTCTGGAATGGGTTTCGCCATCCCCACACAGATCGTGAAGCCGACCGTCGATACGCTGATTCGCGATGGCAAAGTGACGCACGGCTACATGGGAATCGGAATCAGCGACGTCACGCCCGAGAACGAGAAGTTCTTTAACGTGAACGATGCCGCGGGCGCAGTCGTGACCCAGGTCGAAGACGATTCACCCGCGGCCAAGGCTGGCTTAAAGGTCGGCGACGTGATCACCGAACTCGACGGACAGAAAGTGAGCCGACGCTGGCGAACTTCAAGTCGAAGTCGGGACAGAAGCGTCCGGGAACGACCATCAAGCTGGAATCGTTCGCGACGGCAAGAACACGACCATCCCGGTCACGCTGGAGGCGATGGGAAGCCGCGACAAAGAAGGCAACGAAGTCGGCGAAAACGAGCACGGCAAAATGCATTGGGGGCTTGGTCTTGGCGACATGACTCCTGATCTTCGTGAGCAACTGCAAGCTCCCGGCTCGATTCATGGAGCTGTGATCGAACAGGTGCAGCCGGGCAGTTCGGCCGACAACGCTGGCCTGCAACGCGGCGACGTGATCGTGCAGGTGGATCGCCACGACATGCAAAGCGCGGCGGATGTTCAGCATGCGTCTGGGAGCTGTGCCCAAAGGGAAAGACGCTTTGATCCTGGTCTGGTCCAATGGCGGCAACACCTTCCGCGTCCTGCACGCGCCGGAGGGTTCGTAAGAGCGAAGCTTCCCGTGGAAGCTCGTTTGCTCCACGTGGCCGGATGCCGAAGGGCTGGGTCCTTCTCCGAACCCGCGAAAAAGACCCACTCAAGCGAATAGACTGAACATGAATAGACGCTTGGGTGGGTCACCCTCGGCTCTTAATTAAATTAAAACACGTGTAGTGCTCCTCGGCTTTCCCGCGTCCAGCAAGGCATTTCGCTACCCACTAGGACAATTCCCCGATGTACTTTCGAGTATTTACTTCTGCGCTTTCCCTTGCGAGCTAGCTCGGCACGCTGCATAGAATTTCAGTCAACCCAAGAGCTGAAAACCAGTCGCTTCGCCTGAAAATTTCACCAGGAAGGGATTTCTATGCGATTTGTTCTGCGCATATCAGCATTCGTCTTTTTATTTTCGGAGTTTTGATCGCAAGCATTGGATGTGGTGGGCGGATCGATGGGCACGTCCAGTAATTCCGGGCAAGCCCCCGCGATCGCAACTTAACGCTCAACCCAATACGGTGACCAGTGGCGCGGCGACGATGCTCAGCTGGAACGCAAGCAATGCAACCTCAGTCAGCATCAGCGGCATTGGCACATTTCCCGGCCAGCGGTTCGGTAAAAGTCACTCCCACGGTCACGACAACTTACAAGGCCACCGCGACGGGAGCCGGAGGAAAGACTGAATCTTCAACTGTGGTAAGCGTTGTTACCTCCTAGCAAAAGCCAACGGTCGCGTTCAGCGCGCAGCCCAACAGCGTCGCGGCAGGCACGTCAGCGATGCTGAGTTGGAGCACGAGCAACGCCACTTCCGTGAGCATCGCCGGAGTGGGAACATTTGCGGCAAACGGATCGTCAATGTCACTCCCAGTTTACTGCCACGTACACGGCCACGGCGACAGGACCCGGAGGAACAGCTGCGACCACGACCACAGTCACCGTCACCGCGGCGCAAGTTCCCCCGCCTACAATTTCCTTCAACGCTCAACCTAACAACATCAGCAGCGGTGGCAAGGCGCTTCTGAGCTGGACCACCAGCAATGCAACCTCGGTGAATATTTCCGGGCTCGGTAATTTCCCGGCCAACGGATCGACAAACGTTACACCGGCCACCACTACCACCTACGCCGCGACCGCGGAGGGAGCAGGCGGCTCAGCCAAAGCGTCGACTACCGTAACCGTAAAATCAAATGGAACTCCTTTGCCAAATCTGCAGGCCAGCGGCGGATGGCAAAGCTGGGGCGAGTTGCCGCCGGGCTATAGTATCTGCTCAGACCCGTGCCCCGGCGTAACTTGGTCCATGAAGCAAGGCATCAAATCGCCTTCCATGAGCGGCGACGCAACCCAGTTCAACATCGGAGGCAGCACGCCGTATGCGGATGTGCTGTGGAGCAATCCGCTGATCGGCCAGGGTTCGACGCAGGGTCTACCTGACTCCAATCACACACTGCTTCCGACCTTGCATAACTTCACCTATGACGCCTATTTCTATCCCACGAACCTCGGCGTGACGCAGGTCCTCGAGTTCGACATCAGCATGTATTTCAATGGCCTGGGATTGATTTGGGGCAATCAGTGCAACATCCTCGGCGGACACGAGTGGGACATTTGGGATAATGTCAGCCAGCATTGGGTGTCTGCAGGCGTGGCGTGTAATCCGGTGAACAACGCATGGAATCACGTGACCATACAAGTGCAGCGGGAATCGGACAATTGGCTGCTCTTTCAGTCGATCACTCTGAATGGGGTGACCGCCAACATTAATCGATCTTATGCGCCAGGCACTGCCCCGGGGAACTGGTGGGGCATCACGGTGAACTATCAGATGGATGGAAACGACAATCAGTCGTCGAATACCACCTATGTGGACGACTTCACCTTCAGCTACTGGTGAGATGCGGGTAACGTTACGCAAAACCTGCGAGCCGCGGCGGAAGGGTGGGCCACCCTCGGTTAGCGCAGACTTAAGTGGCGGGCCGTCAGCGCCACTCGGTCTCCATGTTGTCGTCAGTAATGATCAATCGGCCTTGCAGGCGCTTGCGAAGTTGGTCATTGTTTTCGATTGAAAAGGGTTGCTGTCCGGTCGGATCCTCCTTAATATTCACAACCTCGTCGAGCCTTGCCAATTGCTGGGGATCGTTCGAGTTGATGACATGCTGGCCGTCGATGATGTAGTCGAGAAGCACAGCCCTCCACCTGGCGCGATCGAATACGATCGGAGAATCGCTCACTGCCAAGCAATTCGAGAACCGAAGAGCGTAGGGATATACCGCGAGCCCAGTTGCCACCACATCTTCGGAGCCAGTGGTGTTATAGAACAAAACTCCGCCCGAGTTCAGGTGTTGGCGTACCATTTGCAGAAAGTCCACCGAAAGCAAGCTAGAGGCATGGTTCCGCCAGTGAAAAGTTGTGTTCATCACGATGGCGTCGAACCGTTGCCCGGGATTTCGCCGGAGCCAACGTCGACCATCGTCGATGATGATCCGCACTTTTGGGTTTCCTAAGAGGCTCGATACGGCGGGATACTGTGAAATGAGTTTCAAATACCCAGGGTTGATTTCCACCACCGTCAATTCTTCGATCAGCGGCAGGTTAGCCACGACTTGCGCCCATGAACCAGACCCGAGTCCGATCATCAGCACGCGTCGTGGTGCGGGGTGGAAAGCACTCAGCGCAAAGGGACGGGCAACCATATTGACGTCGTGCATCAGGTCGACGTTAAATCGTCCGTCGTAAACGCCGCCCCCGAACACTGACCCGTTCGGAGTCACGCCAATAGTACCGCTCCGCCCTTCAATCACCTGCTGAAATCGCCCTTTTGGATACTGGTTTTTAAACAGCAGACGATCATAAATCGTACTAAATACCGGGCCGCTGCCGATCACGACTATTAATGCAACAGCTATACCCAATGCCATGCCGATTCTCGATCTTCCGGTGAGTCTTCCATTCGTGACCAGCACGACAACAGCAAACACGACGCCTCCTGCGAGGAGCAGCAACGAAATCGAAAACAGGGAAAGATAGTCCATCAAGATGAAACCAACCACAAAGCTGCCCAGAGTCGACCCGACAATGTTGGCTGCATAAAGGAAACTTAGTGCAGCGCCGGCATGTCTCGCGGGGGTAACCGAAACGTGCGCGATGAGCGGGAAGGTTGCCCCGAAAAACAGCGCCCCCAAACAGATCGCCAGCAGAACGATTAGATATGCCGGTGCCGTAGTATTGGCAGTATTAGTCAGTGATACGAACTTCATCGCAAGCGCGACGACAGGACTCACTACGAAGCCGAGAATGGCAGACGCGAAAATGACTCCGCCCAGTAGATTCACCCCAACTCCGCGATTCTGCTTGCGATCCGAGTATCGTTCAACGAACCGTGATCCGAGCGCAAGGCCTAATAGATAGCTGCCCAGCAGAGAGGCGAACACACGTGCCGTGTCCCCGGCAGCAAAAGTCAGCAAACGATACCAGAGGATCTCGTAAGCGAGTGCAGCGAAACCACAGAAAGCAGCACAGGCAAGAGCTAGAGGAAAAGGTAACAACCGATCCTTACTCGGGTTCACATTCAGTTTCACCGGCTGCTCGAGACGCGACATCTCTTCCTTGTCGCGCTTTAAGCGAAAGGCATAGACGAGTGCGCCTGCCCCCACCAGCGCGTTAATGGATGCCGCGAACTGGACTGACCCGGATTGGCCGAGAAGCCGCATCAACACATCCGCAGCCACGAAGCAAGCCACGCCTGATCCGAGGGTGTTAGCAAAATACAATCCCCCTACGGCACTTCCAATATTCCGTGACCCGCGCACCAAATATTCGACGAGGAGAGGCAGAGTCGCTCCCATGAGCAGCGTTGGCACAACGATCAATGAGAAGGCGACCAGGCCAGTCAAGGCCGGAGAACCAGCTGCGGTGAATTCAGCGACCCAACGGAACAACTTGAGAGACACGAGTCCAAACCCGGCTGTTCCAAGTTCAGCCAGAGCAAACAGTGCCACTGGCGGCAGGCGTGCGCTTTTGGAGAGTGCACCACCCGCCAAACTACCCAGCCCAAGGCCAAGCATGAAAGCGCTGACGACGATCGTCACCGATTGGACATTCAGACCGTATACGGCGAACAATGCCCGCTGCCAGACGATCTGATAGATAAGCGCGGGAAAGCCGGAGCAGAAAAACAAAATGTAGATCCATGGCATAGACTCTTGTCGCCATCGCGCTCTGACGGCAAGGAGGACGAACGCCACAACGAGAGCTATGATCCAAAATCCTGCGTTGGCATCCATTTCAGATGTTCAGATCGTTTTGATCTTTCGGATGGTCAACCATAGCAGACCAGCAGTCTAGGGTCGCGGAAAGACTCCTCTCAAAACGCGGAGCCGGAGCCGAGCAGGCTGTACAGCAGGACGATCAGCACGACGCCAGTGAAGATCATATACATCCGGTCGTGCTCCTCGGCGAAACCCCAAATAGATAAGGCGACGCGGAAGACCGGAGTGGCGATGAGCAACAACAGTCCTAATTGAATAATGCCGCGGCCATGAAATGCGAAGGCGTAGCGGACGATTCCGCTCAGGCTTTTGAGGTCAGAGGGTTCGCCATGAAATACGTTGTAGCATGCGGGCTCGCGACCGTGCCTGGCCAGGTAAATTATGCCGCCAAACAACACCACCAAAGCGGAAAGAGACACGCCCGCACGAAGCAGGTTGCCAACCATGTTTTCGAGTTTCTGGTCGGTGAATGCCCGCGTTTCGGTTTGGGTCAATTCAGATTCCTCCGGTGATTCCCTTGTAGAGCATTTGCACGCCGAGTACGGCAATCACGACGCTGAAGACGAGCCGCAACATGCTGGTCTCCGCTTTGACCAGAATACGAGCGCCCAGCATGGAACCGGCAAGGACGCCCAGCATGACTGGCATGGCCAGGCCGGGATCGACGTAGCCGCGGTTGAGATATACACCGGCGCTGGCGGCGGCGGTGACGCCGATCATGAAATTGCTGGTAGTGGTTGAGACTTTGAAAGGAATTTTCATGGCCTGGTCCATAGCAAGAACTTTTACCGCCCCGGAACCGATACCCAGCAATCCGGAAAGCGCGCCGGCGCCAAACATGAGGCTGAAGCCGGTGGGCACGCGCTGCACGTTGTATTGCCGAATTCCTCCTTCTTCCGAAGGGAAGTTTCCATTCATACGTAAGCGAGTGGCGAGAGGATCTGGAGGCAAATTGCGTTCCGCACGAGGACGAGGTTTTCGGGAAAGATAGGCGGAATAGAGCAGCATCAGCCCAAAGATCACGGCGAGCGCTTTAGTGGAAATGAAGGCGGCGAGAAATGCGCCCGCCAGAGCGCCTACTGTGGTTGCGATCTCGAGGAACATTCCAATCCGAATATTGGAGAATCCTTCTTTAACGTAGGCGGCGGCCGCACCTGACGAAGTAGCGATGACGGAAACCAGCGAGGCTCCGATGGCGTAGCGAATGTCGACTTTAAAAAAAAGAGTGAGCAGGGGGACAAGGACCACTCCGCCGCCGAGACCGGTGAGCGATCCCAGAAGCCCGGCCACAAACGACCCTGCCGCGATCAGAAGGGTGAACTCGAGAATATTCATCACATTCCTGAAGTAAAGAGTGTGCCACATCTGGCGACGGATGTGGTGGCGAGCACGGTTTCGCAGAGGCGATCGCCAAGGTAAAGGCCGGTTCGACAGCAACGTCCGACGAGTTCTCACATTCAGCGAACAGCCCGCACGGATTCGCGATGGCGGATTAACGCGACGTTTACACAATATTCACACTTCTGTAACAAATCGCCGCTAGCATGACCAGTCTCACACAATCCAGCACAACACATACAAAGGGAAGACGCGCGCGTTTTTTCAGAAGTCATCTTTGAACATCCGGGAGGAGAAATGAAGCACCTAATGGCTTTGGCGGTGGCGTTTGCGCTGGTCGTCGGCGCGATCGCTGCGTCGGCACAACAAGCTACGACCGCGGGAAGCACAACTACCAAGAAAAAGGCGGTTGCGAAGACATCCACGCCTAGTGTTTCGGTCCAGCTCAATGAAATGAAGCTGGCGATCGACGCACAACAGAGGCAAATCCAGCAACTTACGCAACAGGTGCAGAGTCGAGATTCGCAAATCCAGCAACTGCAACAGCAAGTTGGACAAGTGCAAAGTGAAGCGACTGCGGCGCAGCAGAAGGCCGATGCCGCTGCATCCCAGAGCACGCAACAGCAACAGGATGTGGCGTCTGTGAAAAGCGATGTGACAGACCTGAAGCAGAACGCCACCAACACGGCGTTGTCGTTACAGGAGACACAAAAGAACGTCAAGGATGCTCTGGAGAGCCCTCTGGCGATCCATTACAAGGGAATCACGATTACGCCGGGAGGCTTCGCCGCGGCAGAAACTGTGTGGCGTTCGCATGCACTCGGGGCCGACATTAACACCCCTTTCAATTCGATTCCGTTCGATGGCTCGGCGGCAAGTCACATGTCGGAATTCTTTGGTTCCGGTCGTCAGTCCCGTCTTTCGCTGTTGGCCGAGGGCAAACTGGGCAGCGCCAAGATCGGGAGTTACTACGAGGCGGATTTCCTGTCGGCTGGAGTCACTTCGAACAACAACGAGAGCAATAGCTATACGCTTCGCATGAGGCAGGCATTCGCCCAGGCGGCGTTAAATAGCGGTTGGACTTTTACCGGCGGTCAAATGTGGAGCCTGGTGACGGAAACCAAGAAGGGCGTTGACAACCGCAGCGAAGCATTGCCGATGACCATCGACCCACAGTATAACGTCGGCTTCAGTTGGGCGCGGCAGTATGGTTTCCGGGTGTCCAAGAATATCAGCAACAAAGCCTGGGCGGCTTTCTCGATAGAAGATTCGCAGGCGACTGTTGGTGGTCACGGCGCCAGCAATAACTTCGTTCTTGGCCAGCAGGGAGCGAGCGGCGGACTTTACAACCCGACCGCGAACTACTCCTACAATCCAAGCCCTGATTTCGTTGGCAAGCTTGCCTTGGAGCCGGGCTGGGGACATTTCGAAGTCTTTGGCGTCTTTACCGACTTCCGTGACCGGATTTACCCCCTGGGAACGGCGACCAAGCCTTCCGCTGTGGGCGCTTATAACAACTCCGCATTCGACGGCGGTATCGGCGCCAACATCCGCGGCACCATTGCCAAGCATTTCGACTTGGGAGCTCACTTCCTGGGTGGCAATGGCATTGGGCGGTACGGCAGCGCAGGCCTCTCGGATCTGGTTGTCCGGCCCGATGGCGTTCTGGTTCCGGTAAGGAACTACCAGGCCCTGGGCACGCTGGAATACCATGGCAAGAGGTTGGACGTCTACGCGAATGTGGGCGGCGAATATGAAACCCGGACGTCGTTCCTGAGTTCTTCCGGGAAGGGCGTCGGTTATGGGTCGACGTTGTTCAATAACTCTGGTTGCTACACCGAAACGCCGCCAGCCGCTACGACTACCACCGTGGCGACTCCCCCGACTTCGACTGATCCCACGGGCGGCACCACCACTGTTCCCGTACCCGGCGCGGTGGGCACGCCGCTCACCGGCGGTTTCAATCCCGGAGGATTGTCAAACTGCAACGGCGATACGCGGAGCATCATTGAAGGCACGCTCGGGTTCTGGTATCGCTTTTACCAAGGCCCGAAAGGCAGGATCCAATGGGGACCGCAGTACTCCTACATTGTTCGTAATACTTGGGCAGGCGTAGGCGGAAATCCCTCAGCGACGGAGAATATGTTCTTCACGTCGTTCCGCTACTACTTGCCCTAAAGGGAAGTCCTCGCCTTCGCAGAGCTGGTGGAATGCGGAGGCGGGGATTTTCTTGCTCTGAACGCTTAAGCCACGGGCAGGGTGAAGTAGAACACTGATCCGCGGCCGGGTTGGCTGGTAACGCCGATCTTGCCGCCGTGGGCTTCGACGATTGCTTTCGCAATCGCCAGGCCCATGCCTGTGCCTTGGACCTGCAAGCGCTGATCGCGACCACGATAGAATTTCTCAAAGATCAAAGCTTGCTCGAAATCGTCGATCCCAGGTCCGCGGTCGGCGACGCTGGTCATGACCATGCGGTTCCCCAGTTCTCCCGTGATTTGGATCGGAGATTCGGGTGACGAATACTTGGCGGCGTTTTCCAGCAGCTGAGTTATCACCTCGGTGATGCGGCCTTCATCCATTCGAACCAGAGGCAAGCTGCTGGGCAGTTGAACATCGACAGGATGCTGCCCCAGCGCCGGCTTCGCTTTCTCCATAGCTGCCTCGACAGCTTCCTGGATTGGGTGAGCCCCGAGTTGGAGTTCGAACTGGTTGGCGTCGAGTTGCGCCATTTCAGCCGCTTCGCCCACAAGACGATTCAAGCGATCACTTTCTTCGTTGATCACGGTCAGGAGTTCTGTCCGTTGAGCGCTGTCGAGCCCAGGATTGGAGAGGAGCGAGGTGGCTGACGCCTTAATCGCGGTAAGCGGGGTACGAAATTCGTGGGTGACGGAATCGAGCAACGCGGATCGCAGTTGTTCGTTTTCGCGAGCGGCCTCGGCGCGGCCGAGCTTTTCTACTGCTCCAGCGCGCTCGATTGCGATGGCAATCAAGCTGCTCATCGCCTCCATAGTTTCGCGTGAAAGCGGCGCACCCGAAATGCCCATGCTGCCCACCACACGAACCCCCATCCGGAGAGGCATAAACACGGCGTGTTTCTCAGGGTCGGTCATGGGTTCGCCTCGCATACAGACCAACTGGAGGTCATGCAACTCCAGGTCATGCGATGGCGGAGCTTGAACGATAGACATCAGGACGATTGGGCAACGCGATGGCCGCGGCTTTGACTGCAAAACGCTCCACAATGTATCGCGGGATGGCATTCAACAACTCCACGACGTTGTCGCTGGAAAGAAGTTGTTGGCTGAATTTGTAGAGACGTTCGGATTCGCGCCGTCGCTCGTTGGCGCTCTGCGCTTCCCGGCGGGCTCGCTCGGCCAGTTGACTGGCGATGATCGCGGTGACCAGAAAAGCAAACAGGGCGACCCAATTCTGTGGATCAGCGATGGTCAACGCTCCGACCGGAGGAAGAAAGTAGTAATTGAAAGCCAGGGTCGCGACCAAAGCCATGAAAACAGCAGGGCGCAAACCCCAGTTCGCCGAGACGATCAATACGCCAATCAGAAAGGTGAGCGCGACCGTGGTCGGGTTCACCTTGATCACGACGTGGTAAGCAAAAGTAACAACCACCACCGCAGCTGCCGTCGCAGCGTAGTGCAAGACCGATTTGAATCGGGGTTGGTTCACGCCGCCGATTGTAGCTGATCTTGGGATGGACATCAGCGATCACGGTCACGCAATAAAGGAATATCGACAATTTCGATCCTCTCGACGACAATAGCCGCGATGCCTAAAACTCCTGAACAATGGCTGGCCGAGGCTGATCCCACAAAAAAGGGTGGAGTGTTCAAGCTTTTTTTGGGATACGCACCGGGCGTCGGCAAAACGTTCAGCATGCTGAGTGAAGCCATTCGACGCCACAAACGGGGCGAGGACGTGGTCATCGGGGTGATCGAGACTCACGGCCGCAAAGCGACTGCCGAACTCGCGTGCCAGCTCGATGCTGTTCCTCGAAAGAAGCTCGAATACAAAGGCACCTTATTCGAAGAAATGGACGTTGACGCCATCCTGGCGCGAAAGCCGAGCGTCGTTCTGGTAGACGAGTTGGCGCACACCAATGTGGAAGGCAGCAAACACGGCAAGCGATATCAGGATGTACTAGAACTGCTCGACGCCGGCATTGATGTGCTTTCGACCATGAACATTCAGCATCTCGAGAGCGTAACTCCCACAGTGCAGAGCCTTGACGGGCATCACGGTGCGCGAGACGGTGCCAGATTGGGTGCTCAAACGCGTCGATGAAGTGGTCATGTCGGACCTCACTCCCGAGGCACTGCAGAGCCGGATGCGTCGCGGAGACATTTATCCGCTGGACCGGGTCGGTCGCGCGCTGGGTAACTTCTTTCGCCCGGGAAATCTGATTGCCCTCCGAGAACTGGCACTTCGTCAGGTGGCGCAGGCAGTAGATCAGAGTCTGGAATCCTACCGAGAGAAAGATGAGGCCAGCGGAACGGTTGCGGTCCGAGAGCGGATCGCGGTTTGCATCAGCTCCAATCCGGCAGCGCAATATCTAATTGCGCGTGGTGCTCGCATGGCCCAGGCGATGGGCGGCGAGCTGCATGTCATCTACGTGGATCTCGGCCAGGACGATAACGAGGCCAATCAGAAAACTCTGGCGGCGAATCTCCAGTTTGCCGAAAATGTTGGCGCGCAGATCGCTAAAAGGAAAGGTAGCAGCGTAGCCGGAGTTGTCGCTGACTTCGTTCGTGAAAAACACGTCACCCAAGTTGTGTTCGGACGATCGGCCACGGGCGGATGGAGAAAATACTTGTACCTCACCGCTATCAACAAGTTCTTGCGCGATGCTCCTCCCGTAGACATACACATCGTTACTCAGGAACCCTCCTAAAATCCTTCATGAGCGAACATCGCCGTATCCTCGTAGTGGACGATGAATCCCAGATTACGCGCGTGTTGCGGACCAGTCTCTCCAGCCATGGCTATGACATTCGCGTGGCTAATGACGGTGAGACCGCACTCGAAATCATGAAAGACTGGACGCCAGATCTGGTGATCACGGACCTCTCCATGCCGAACATGGATGGCTTGGAGTTGTGCCGGCGATTGCGGCTTTCGACCAAGATTCCGATCATCGTGCTCTCGGTCAAGGGTGAGGAAAGAACCAAGGTTCAGGCCCTGGATGCAGGCGCAGATGACTACGTCACCAAGCCGTTCGGGATCGAGGAATTGCTGGCGCGCGTGCGTGCACATCTTCGTCGCGCCCCGGCGGCCGAGAGCGAACAGGCATCGTTGATCGAGATCGGGGATTTCCGGATCGATCAGGCGGCCCACAAGGTCGCGGTTCGTCGTCGCGAAGTGCATCTGACGCCCAAGGAATTTGACCTACTGGTTTATCTCGCCCGTCACCCTGGCAAAGTAGTGACCCATCGCACGCTCCTGAGTGCAATCTGGGGCGGCCAGAGCTCGGAACAAATTGAGTATCTCCGCGTATTCGTGGGCCAACTCCGAAAGAAGCTGGAACCGGAAGCATCGTCGCCGCGCTACATCGTTACCGAACCCTGGGTTGGATACCGCTTCGAGCCCGGCGAATAAGTCCCTCTGTTTTCAACCTGATTCGCCCTAACGAACATTCTACGAACTCTTTATTCAATCTTTACGGGTTTCATTATCCAATGAGTTGTGTCAAGGGAGTGAAGCTAATGCTCGTTCTCGCCATCGTAAACATGCTGCTCTTGATGATCGGATTTCTGCCCGTGCTTGGCAAGAAAAGCTCTGCCGCCAAGTAAGCGCGGTTGGCGATTTCCGGTTGTAAAGGCTTACGTGGGACAACTCCGTAAGGGCGTAAAGAAAGAAGGATTATGTCATCGATTCACAACGTATCGGCTGAAGACTTAGCAAAACTTTTTCATCACTACCACGAGGCTCTAGCACATGACTTCCAAGGTTCCGCAAACGCGGAAGCCGACTTTTCGTGGGAGCAAGCTCCGCAAAACGAACGCAAATTAATGATCGCGGCTGCGCGGCTGACGTTGCTGGAACTGGCGGCGGAGTCTGAGATAGCAATCCAATCGCCAATATTTCGCCAAGCCCGGTGAAGCCGATTGGGGCTGCTAGTTTGGCTCCGGAGGCTCCAACTTAGGTCATCTTTACGAAACCTTTACGAACCCTTTAGCCCATCTTTATGCCGGTGGTTGTCGAATGACTTTCGCGGAATCTTCCTGACAATTGTGTCTCGGATGGTCAGAATGAAACTGGTCTTCACTTTTCTCTGTGCGGGCGCAGTGCTCTTCATGCTGCGCGTTCTAACGCCCTTCTCACTGAGAGTAAGAGCCTGTCGCCGCGACCGCTAAGAATTTACTTCGCGAAGTTCAACCCGGTTCGAAGCGACGTGGAGAACTAATAGTTATGAATTCCAAGAATTATGCACACAAATCTGCGGTAGAAACTGGCAAACGCGCGGCCCTTGTTGTACATCGCCGCAGCGCTATTGACCCTCCCGCTGCATGGCCAACATACGCCGAATGATGTTCCGGCCAACACGACGGTTTCGCCCAACCCTCAGACTTCCACAGCCAGCCCGCAAAGCAGAACAGGAGATCGTGCAAGAGCTTGCGGCCATGAAAAAACGCATCGAGCAACTTGAACTCGCCCTGAAGCAACATGAGGCGGCGGAGCAGCCGACTACGGTCGTTCCTACTGCAAAGGCGACCGCGCCACCGCCAGCTTCTGCGAGTGTCCCGGCCGTGCCGAGCCGCGGCGCCCGAAGCCGAGGCAGCACTATCGCAGGCATACGACGCCAGAAAACCGGCTAAGGCCGAGCCCTTCGCCTTCGCCGACTGGACCTGGCTGAACGGCAACGCGCGCACGAAAACGCCGGCGTTCGATTCGAAATTCTTTACTCCGGAAATCAGAGCCGACGTCGACTACATCTATGACCTAAATCATCCGAAAGATGACACCATCGGCGGATCGAGCGAGGTCTTTCGCTCCGACGAAGTGCAGGTCACGCAACTTGGCGTCGGCGGAGACTTTCACTTTGATAATGTTCGCGCCCGGGTCATGACGCAGTTCGGCATGTACTCGACCACAACACCCCGGAACGATGCCAGTCCAAGTCGTGGCCAATGGGATCTTGCCGACGCTTATCGTTACGTTTCCGAAGCGTACGGCGGATATCACTTCAATGCATTGCACGGGATCAATGTCGATGCCGGGATCTTCGTGTCGTATATCGGCCTCTTCAGTTATTACAACTTCGATAACTGGGCTTATCAGCCATCGTATGTTTCGTCCAACACGCCATGGTTTTTCAACGGCATGCGGGTGCAGATTTTTCCCACGGCCCATTTGAAGATCGAGCCCTGGTTCGTGAACGGGTGGCAATCGTACGGGCGATTCAATGGGAGGCCAGGCGTGGGTGGCCAAATCTTGTGGCGTCCAAACGGATGGCTGTCCGTTCTCGGAAATCAATACGCCTTGGGAGAAGATGCGTTGAACACTCCAGGCCGCGTGCGCTACCACACCGACGACAGCGTTGAAATGAAATATTACGACCATCCGGAACGAGTTGCTAGACAAGGCCGCTTTCTCGCTGACTGGAGACATGGGATGCGAACACGGCGGCGGCGTCAGTTGCTGACAGCAATCGGCGCAAAGGCCCCAAGCAGGACTTCCTCGGCTTCATGCTGTATAACCGCCTGTGGTTCCACAAAGACCTTTATGGCTTCACACTTGGCGGCGGAAAGATCAATAATCCCGGACGCTATCTAGTGCTGTTGCCTCCGATTAATGGCGCAACCGCCACTTCCGGAACGAACTACTTCACGGAGAATCCCGGCGACCCCTACAAAGCATGGGATATGTCGGCGACATTCGATTACATGCCCAGCCAGTACATCACGTTCCGCTGGGAATTTGATCATCGCGCCGCCAATGTGCCGTATTTCTCCGGACCAGGTGGAATCACGCCGCCGGGCGGCAATACTGGTGCGCCCGGATCGACCGTGCCGGGCTGGTCTCCGGATCTCGTGAAGGACGAGAATCGGTTTGATCTGGCAATCTTGGTCAAGTTTTAGTATCTATCGCTTCTGACACTGATTTTTTCGACAGGAGCGAAGACCATGACTTCATCGAGAGTGGCTGTTTCACTTAGTGTCTCTGCGTCGCAGAGATTTGCTAAAAGCATGCTGGTGGTTTTGATGATCGGGTTTTCATACTCATCGCCGGTACTCGCACAGGGTCAGGCAGCGGCTACTTCGGCGGACGCTCGCTGCCAAAGTCCCAACCAGCGATGGGCTGCAACAGCGAGTTGGAGAACTCGAAGGAGAAGTTGCCGAGTTGAAGCGCATGGTGAAAGAGCTGCAATCAAATTCGCAGGCGGGCAGTGGGAGCGCAAGATCCTCCGAATGCGCAGTCAGACATCCAAGGAAGCCCGCCGCAATCGGCTTCGCTTTCGGCGGAGCAGTCTACGCTCACTCCACAGGACAGAAAGAGCCTCGACTTTCTGCGTGACACCACCATCAACATCGGTCTCGACGGATATTACGAATACAACTTCAACGCTCCCATCGGGCGGGTCAATCTGCTGCGGGCCTATGACGTGCTCAGCAATAGTTTCAGCCTGAATCAGGCGGATGTGATATTTGAACGCGCGCCCGATGTCGCCGATGGGCGCCGCTTCGGCGGGCGTCTCGACCTGCAATTTGGTCAGGCAACGGATACGCTGCAGGGGAATCCTTCGAATGAACCGCGGCCCGATATTTATCGGAACATCTTTCAGGCTTATGGCACTTATGTTGTCCCGCTCGGCCACGGCCTGAATGTCGACTTCGGCAAATTCGCGAGTTCCATTGGGATCGAAGGCAATTACACCAAAGACCAGATGAATTATTCGCGATCGTTCTGGTTCAACTTTCTGCCCTTCTACCATATGGGCTTCCGTACCAGTTACCCGGTCACCGATAAATTTGCCCTGAACTACTGGCTGATCAACGGTACAAATCAAGTCGAACCCACGAACAGTTTCAAAGACGAGTTGTTCGGATTTACCACGACCCCGCGAAAAACGATTAGCTGGACGATGAATTACTACTTAGGTCAAGAGCACCCCGACCGCATCAGTGTCCCAGCAACCAGCCCGATTCCAGTGCAGCCTGGCCTCAGTTTTGCGCCGATTGATCCCGCGCCAAACGGCCGGCTGCATATCTTTGACAGCTATGTGAGTTGGCAGACTACGCCGAAGCTCACCTTGGCCATCGAGGGTGATTACGTAATAGAACGGCTGTGGAGGAATTCTGCGCCCGGAGAATCGTCGGCGCCGTCGCATGACGATGGAGGCGCGGCCTACGTGAAATATCAGCTGTCTTCCAAATTCGCATTGGCCGGGCGTGCAGAATATATGTCCGATCGCGGAGGCCTATTCAGTGGCTTGACTCAAGCGCTGAAGGAAACGACTGCGACCTTTGACTATAACGTCGCAGATGGTTTTCTGATGCGTTACGAATGGCGTCGCGACTTCTCGAATCAGCCCTCATTCCTTACCCAGACCCAGGGCGTGTTAAGCAAACAACAGAATACGGCGACGCTTGGGCTGGTTTGGTGGTGGGGCCGCAAGGAGGGTGCGTGGTGAGTTTGGGTAAGGGAGGTCGTTTATGAAAGACATCATTTTCATAATCGTTACGCTGGCATTTTTCGCCATCGCGTTGGCTTATGTTCGTTTTTGTGATCGGATTCGTTGAGGTGAAATCTTTATGAGTCTTGAATCGATCCTCATGCTGGTGGTCTGCGTCTTGTTGATGGTCTACCTGCTTTACGCGCTACTGATGCCGGAGAAGTTCTGATGACGCTGAATGGTTGGGTTCAGATCCTTCTGTTTCTGGTGCTGATATTCGCGGTCACCAAACCGCTGGGCATATTTATGGCCAGGGTTTTCAATCGCGAACGCACGTTCCTTGATCCGGTTGCCCGGCCCGTCGAACGTTTGTTGTATCGCGTGACCGGCGTCGATGAGAATCACGAGATGCGCTGGACGGAATATGCCGTCTCGATGCTGATGTTCAGCGGCGTCTCCATGCTGCTTCTCTATGTGATCGAGCGGGTTCAGCAGTGGTTGCCGTGGAATCCGCAGAAGTTCGGCGCAGTCGCTCAGGACCTGGCCTTCAATACGGCTGCATCTTTCACCACCAACACCAATTGGCAGAACTATGCGGGTGAGGCCACGATGAGCTATCTCACCCAGATGGCCGGGCTCGCATATCACAACTTCGCGTCCGCAGCGGTTGGCATCGCGCTGGCTATCGCGTTCGTTCGCGGCATTGCGCGGCGGGAAAAAGAAACCATCGGCAATTTCTGGGTGGACATGACCCGCGCTACGCTCTGGCTTCTGGTGCCGATGTGCATCGTCTACGCTCTCGCTCTGGTTTCCCAAGGAGTCGTGCAGAACCTCAAACCGTATGACACGGTGAAGCTGGTTGAGTCCGCAACAAGTCCAGAAAACCGGCGCGGATGGAAAACCCATGGTCGGCCCAGACGGTAAACCGCTGATGGATACCGTTACCGATCAGACCATCGCGCAGGGCCCGGTTGCGTCCCAGGAAGCCATCAAGATGCTGGGCACGAATGGCGGCGGTTTTTTTAATGCAAACAGCTCACATCCGTTCGAGAATCCCACGCCGCTCAGCAATTATCTGCAGATGCTTTCGATTTTCGTCATCCCCGCGGGCTTGACCTACACACTCGGCCGCATGACCGGATCGCAACGCCATGGATGGGCGGTGTGGGCGGCCATGGCTTTCTTATTCCTGTGCGGAGTTACAACGGCATATTGGGCGGAGGCGCGCGGAAATCCTTTACTCAAGGGCGCGGATCAGCAAGTGAGTGCGACCGCAGTCCGGCGGCAACATGGAAGGCAAAGAAGTTCGCTTTGGCATCGCCGACTCCGCGCTGTTTGCGACTGTCACGACCGATGCCAGTTGTGGAGCCATCAACGGTTGGCACGATTCATACACGCCACTGGGTGGAATGGTTCCGCTCGCGAACATCATGCTCAGCGAAACCGTTTTCGGCGGCGTGGGCGCCGGGCTTATACGGCATTCTGATCTATGTTGTCCTCGCCGTCTTCATCGCGGGACTGATGGTCGGCCGCACGCCCGAATATCTGGGCAAGAAGATCGAAGCCTATGACGTAAAGATGGCGATGCTGGTCACGCTAGTTTTTCCTCTCGTGATACTGGTGCTTGCCGCCATCTCGTCTGTGGAAGGATTTGGCACGTCGAGCATCAGCAATCCCGGCCCTCACGGCTTGACTCAGATCCTGTACGCGTTCACTTCTATGGCCGGCAACAACGGCTCCGCCTTCGGAGGACTGAACGGAAACACTCTCTGGTACAACACCTCGGGCGCAATGACCATGCTGATCGGCCGCTTCTTCATGATCATTCCCATGCTGGCGATCGCTGGAAATTTGGCCAAGAAGAAATATGTCCCGCCCTCACTGGGAACGTTTCCCGTGACCACGCCGTTGTTCAGTGTGTTGTTGGTCGGCGTGATTCTCATCGTCGGAGCCTTGACCTTTTTCCCGGCACTGAGCCTGGGTCCGATACTTGAGCACCTGTTGATGTCCGCCGGCAAGACTTTCTGAGGAACTATGGCAGAGAAGAAGAAATCGAAATCCATTTGGGACATGAACATCGTCCGCCGCGCGCTTCTGGATTCTCTAGTGAAGTTGGATCCGCGGAACATGATGAAGAATCCCGTTATGTTCGTGGTCGAGGTCGGCAGCGTGGCTACGACGATTCTGTTAATTCGCGATGTGCTCGAAAATCAGGGAGCGTTCGGCTTTCAACCTCCAGATCACGCTCTGGCTCTGGTTCACCGTCTTGTTCGCCAATTTTGCCGAGGCCATGGCGGAAGGCCGGGGTAAAGCCCAAGCTGACTCTTTGCGTAAAGCGCGGGCCGAGACCATTGCCAATCGCTTGCTGCCCGATGGCAAGATTGAACAGATTGCCAGTTCTAAATTGCGTTCCGGCGATTTGGTGAAAGTTGTCGCTAGCGAATTCATCCCCAGCGACGGCGAGATCCTCGAGGGAGTGGCTTCCGTCGACGAATCCGCAATCACCGGAGAATCTGCGCCCGTGATTCGCGAGGCTGGCGGCGATCGCTCAGCCGTGACCGGCGGCACGCGAGTGCTCTCGGACTGGCTGAAAATCAAGATTACTTCCAACCCCGGCGAAACCTTTCTGGATCGCATGATCGCCCTTGTCGAAGGGGCCGAGCGTCAGAAGACACCGAACGAAATCGCGCTGAACATTCTGCTGGCCGGCCTGACGATTATTTTTCTACTTGCCGTCGTAACCCTGCAGCCCTTCGCGATTTACTCCGGTTCTCCCCAAACCGTATTCGTGCTGGTGTCGTTGCTGGTTTGCCTGATTCCAACAACGATTGGCGGACTTCTCTCCGCCATCGGAATTGCGGGCATGGACCGCTTGGTGCAACACAACGTATTGGCTATGTCCGGCCGCGCGGTCGAGGCCGCCGGCGACGTCAATACACTTCTGCTCGACAAAACCGGAACCATTACCCTGGGCAATCGTCAAGCCTCGGAATTCATAGCTGCGCCTGGGATTACTGCCGCGCAGATGGCGGACGCCGCCCAACTTTCTTCCTTGGCAGATGAAACTCCGGAAGGCCGCTCCATCGTCGTTCTTGCCAAGGAAAGCTATGGTCTTCGGGGCAGGGAATTGGCGTCGCAGGAAGCCACGTTCATTCCTTTCACTGCGCAAACGCGAATGTCAGGCGTGGACATGGATGGCCGCGAGATTCGCAAGGGAGCGGTCGATGCCATTTCGAAATATCTCGCTCAGCATGGCACCGTTCTCCCCAAAGAAGTGCAAGCTGCGGTGGAAACTGTGGCGCGATCTGGCGGAACCCCGCTAGTGGTCGCTGAGAATCGCCGGGCTCTCGGCGTGATTCATCTTAAGGACATCGTCAAAGGCGGTATGCGCGAACGCTTCGATCAGCTTCGCGCCATGGGAATCAAAACCGTGATGATTACCGGAGACAATCCGCTGACCGCAGCCGCCATCGCGCGAGAAGCCGGAGTCGACGACTTCCTTGCCGAAGCCACTCCAAAAGACAAAATGGATTTGATCCGTGGCGAGCAGAAGCAAGGCAAGCTCGTAGCGATGACTGGCGATGGCACGAATGACGCTCCGGCGTTAGCCCAGGCCGACGTTGGCGTGGCCATGAACACCGGTACGCAGGCGGCGAAGGAAGCGGGCAACATGGTCGATCTCGATTCCAATCCGACCAAGCTCATCGAGATCGTCGAAATTGGCAAGCAGCTGCTGATGACTCGTGGCGCACTCACCACATTTTCCATCGCCAATGACGTTGCCAAATACTTCGCTATCATTCCCGCGATGTTTGCCGCGACTTTTCCAGTCCTGAATACGTTAAACATCATGCAGCTCAAGACTCCGAAGTCGGCGATTTTGTCGGCTGTTATTTTCAACGCGTTGATCATTGTTGCGTTGATTCCCCTTGCGCTGCGCGGGGTGAAGTATCGGCCCATGGGAGCTGCGGTGCTGCTGCGCCGCAACCTCTGGATCTACGGCGTCGGCGGCATTATTGTGCCATTCGTTGGAATCAAGCTGATCGACATGCTCATTACCCGCGTGGGGATGGCCTGAGAGGATTTGTCATGAAAAAGAATTTAATAACTTCGGTGCTGATGACGATCGCTACCACGGTTCTGCTCGGAATCATTTATCCATTGGTGGTCACAGGACTGGCACAATTGTTTTTCAAAGACAAAGCTAACGGGCAGCTGATTGTGCAAAATGGCAAAGTCATAGGCTCGCGCATTATCGGCCAGGCGTTCGTCGGCTCCGGCTATTTCCATTCGCGTCCTTCCGCGGCGGGCAACGGATACGATGCCGCGAATTCCAACGGCTCCCAACTCGGTCCCACTAATCAGCACTTAATCGACCGGGTGAAAGCAGACGTAGCCACCAACCAGGCAGATAATCCGGGCCAGCCAGTGCCCGTCGATTTAGTAACAACGTCAGCTCCGGACTCGATCCCGACATTTCTCCCGCTGCCGCTGAGTTTCAGGTTTCGCGAGTCGCAAAGCAACGTGGAGTTTCTGAAGATCAGTCAGGCGACTCGTTGCGGAGCACACTCAGTCACGCCAATTAGGCCTGCTCGGGGAACCGCGAGTCAACGTGCTGGAACTGAATCTCGATCTCGATGCCAAGTTCCCGAAGAAATAGTGAAGTGATGAAGCGACGGGCGTCTCGCCCATCCAGGCCGATGCGGACGCACAGCCTCCGCTAGAAAGTTTGCTAAACTTTCAATCGTGGCCCGTATCGATCATCTGGAATGCACAAAATGTGGCGCGTCGATGGACGCCACTCGTCCGCAAACAGTTTGCCCGAAGGACGGCGGTGTGCTCTACGTCCGCTATAAGCTCTCCGTGCTGAAATCGAAATTCACGACTGCTTCCCTCGTTGGACGCACACCCACTATGTGGCGCTACGCCGAGGTTCTGCCCGAGGCCGAACCCGTCTCGCTGGGCGAGGGTTTCACTCCGATGCTGCCGTCCCGCGAGTTTCCCAACGTCTATATAAAAGATGAAGGCTTAAATCCGACCGGTTCATTCAAAGCCCGCGGCATGTCGGCTGCGGTCACGATGGCGAAATCGTACGCTCTGAAAAAGTTAGCTGCTCCTTCGGCGGGAAACGCGGCCAGTGCGCTGGCAGCCTACGCGGCTGCGGCCGGGATTGAGGCCCACATTTTCATGCCCAAAGACGTGCCGCTCGCCAATCGAGTCGAATGCGAGAGTTACGGTGCTCATGTCACCTTAGTGGACGGCCTGATCAGCGATTGCGCTCGCATGGTTGCCGAGAGAAAAGAAAAAGAAGGTTGGTTCGATGTCTCCACGCTTAAAGAACCTTTTCGCGTCGAAGGCAAAAAGACCATGGGCTATGAAGTCGCCGAGCAATTGGGATGGCGGATGCCCCAAGCCATCATTTATCCCACCGGAGGCGGAGTCGGCTTGATCGGGATGTGGAAAGCGTTTGAAGAGATGCAAGACCTGGGCTGGATCGGCGCAGAGCGTCCGCAGATGATCGCAGTCCAGGCGGCAGGCTGCGCCCCAATCGCGAAAGCCTGGGACGACGCGAAGCCCACCGCAGAATTCTGGCCGAATGCCGCAACGTTGGCGGCGGGCCTTCGCGTGCCGAAAGCTTACGGCGACTATTTGATTCTCGATATTCTGAAAAAGAGCGGCGGCGTCGCCCTTGCCGTGACCGACGATGAAATCATGGACGCGCTGCGGCAATGGGCTCGGATGGAAGGGGTCTTTGCCGCACCCGAGGGAGCGGCAGCGTTAGCCGCGTATCGCAAGTTGCGCGCCAGCACCTTCTTCAGCCCTGACGACACGGTCGTGCTGTTCAACACCGGCTCCGGCTTGAAGTATCTGGACGTGATCGAGAGCCAAAAGCAGTCCGCGCGTCAATTCGCTCCTGCCTCGCGCCAAATCGGCGGAATTATTGGACCATATTGAAAGTGCAAATCAGCCGATCGAGTCGAGATCGGCAATCACCTCAGCGGGAATTTGTAGTCTCGCAGCCTGAAGATTCTCACGAAGATGCACGAGGGAAGATGTGCCAGGAATCAGGAGGATATTGGGCGAGCGCTGGAGAAGCCAGGCAAGCGCAACCTGCATGGGTGTCGCCTCGAGCGACGCTGCGGCTGCGTCAAGCGCCGACGACTGCAACGGAGTGAAACCCCCCAGCGGGAAAAACGGAACATACGCGATTCCTTGCGACGCCAGGTCGTCGATGAAGGCATCATCGCTCCTGTGCGCTACGTTGTAGAAGTTCTGCACGCAAACGATCTCGGTGATGGTTTCCGCTTCAGCCAACTGCTTGGGGGTAATGTTGCTCAGGCCGATGTGCCGGATCAGTCCCTTACGCTTGAGTTCGGCGAGCACAGTCAGGGGTTCTTCGATGGATTCCTCGCCCGGCTCCTGAATTCCGCCAACGCGAAGATTGACGACATCGAGATGGTCGAGGCCAAGATTCTTAAGGTTGTCGTGAACAGCATCGATTAACTCCTGGCGAGATAGCGCGTGAAGCCAGGATTTGTCCGGACCTCGACGAGCGCCTACTTTGGTGACGATCACGAGATCCTTGGCATAAGGATAGAGTGCCTGCTTGATAAGCTGATTGGTCACATGAGGTCCGTAGAAGTCGCTGGTGTCAATGTGGTTCACGCCCGACTCTACGGCCTCGCGCAAGACAGCAATGGCGGCATTCAACATCCCGCGGCGGTCCCCACACGCCCGGGCCAGCCAGTTGCATGGCCCCGTAGCCCATGCGGTTCACTGCCATCGATGTGCCCGGCAGTGTGAAGCTTCCGGCGAGGTCAATCTGTCCAATCATTGCGTTCCTCCTGTAAGTGTTCGTTTCTTTTTCAAGTACCAGCGTGAACCAAGCCTCGATTGATGTTCCTGATCGTGCATGATCACCACGGGATCGTTACGTTTTCCCAGCGCGTGAACGTACCTGTCGGGCCGTCCGGGCCGAGCAGCGCAACGCGCACCACCTCGCGGGAGCCCTCCTCGACAGTCTCCGTGCCCGCATAGTCCGTTGAGGTTCGTCTTGGTGAAGCCCGGGGAGACGGCGTTGACCTTGATCCCGGTCGACTCCAGTTCGATCATCATGGCGAGCGTCATAGCGTTGAGAGCCGTCTTGGACGCAGGGTAGACGGGGCCGAAGATCGAGCGGTAGGGGTAGGCCGGGTCCGCGTTCGTCGTCAGCGAGCCAACGCCGCTCGACACGTTGACGATGCGGGCGTCCGGCGACTCGCGCAGGAGCGGCAGCATCGCCTGGTAAACGGCGAGGACGCCGAACACGTTGGTCTCCCACACCGCGCGCACTTCATCGAGGGACACGTTGCTCGGGCGGGTCATCTTAGCGTACTCCTCGATGGACATGCCGGGCAGCTTCCTCGTATTCGAGATGGCCGCGTTGTTGACGAGCACGTCGAGGCGGCCAAACTCCTTGCGGATGCGCTCCGCCGCGGCGGCGATCGAAGCCCGATCCGTCACGTCGAGCTGGAGCGCGATGGCGCCCGGCCCAATCTCCTTGGCCGCAGCCTCGCCGCGCTCGAAATTGCGCGACCCGACCAGCACGGTGAGGCCGTGTCGCCACGAGTTCCTTTGCGACCTGAAGACCGATTCCTTGATTGGCCCCGGTGACCAGGGCGACTGCGTTTGTCTCTGCATAGTCAGTCTCCTTTTCGTTGGTTCGACAGGCCGTCAACGCCGCCGCGCCGCGCTGATTCGGCAGACGTGGAACCAAGATCCGTGTTTAGCCGGAACGCTATTTATGATCGCTCACGTGTTAACTGCGCAAAGCGACGGCGTCCGCAGCGGGTTCGAAATATTTCATCGCGTTCAGATCGGCAATCAGCCCCGGACCGGTTGGCCGCCATCCCAGCCGTTGCTGTGTTAGCGCACTGGAAGCCGGGAACGTCGACGCCCACGAAGAACCCGAGCCAACCGAAATGCTCGCCTGCTTCCTCAGCAGACTTGGAGACGACCGGCACCTTCAGGCCCCGGCCGATTACCTCAGCGATCTCTCGAAGCGGCACGCCCTCTTCTGCGACCGCGTGATAGCGGGCTCCGGCTGATCCCTTCTCCAGCGCCAGCCGGTAGAGATGAGCGGCATCGAGCACGTGCACCGCCGGCCAGCGGTTGAGTCCGTCGCCGACATACGCCGAGACACCCTTTTCGCGGGCCACATCGATCATGTAGGTGATGAGGCCTTGCTTGACCGGGTCGTGGACCTGCGGAAGGCGCATCACCGAAACGCGCACGCCCTGCGCCGCCACTGAAGCTGCTGCCTCTTCCGAAGCTACACGGGGAATCGGAGAATTGGGTCGCATCTTCCTCGGTCGTGAGGCGGCCCGGCGTGAAGGCGATCGCGGTGCCGGAAGTGACGATCAAGGGACGGTCGGAGCCCGCGAGAGCGGAGCCGAGAGCCTCGATCGCGCGCCTGTCTATCTCACAGTTATCCTCGAACTTCGAAAAGTCATGGATGAAGGCGGTGTGAATGCACGCCATCCGACGCGGCCGCTCCACTCCGCAGGCTGTCCAGGTCTTCAACATCCCCTCGATGCACCTGGGCGCCAGCGGCGACAAGCGACTTGGCGCCCGCATCCGAGCGCGCGAGGCCGAGCACCTGATGACCAGCGTCGATGAGTTCCCGAACGACGGCAGAACCGATAAAGCCTGTAGCACCAGTAACAAAAACACGCATATCTTTCCTCCTAAGCAATTTGTGGTTCAGTCGATAGAGACGAAGCGTTCACTCGGCTTGCGAGCCGAGTCGAAACCTTCGCGGTGATCGAGCGCCATTCGCGGGCTGAAGCGGGCAGACCATCAATCTCGGCTAACTCTCGCAGCCAGTCTTCTGCTGAAAGCTCCGCCTGTTCTGACCCGAACACCCGCGTGACGGCGTTGAAGAATGCGGACAGCTCTCGCTCCGCCATTGTCATGAGGTCGGGGCAAGGAGGATTGGAATTGTTCGATGGTTTGTAGCGAGCGAGTGGATTCATATTCCTCACCTCTGAAGCCGAAGAACCGGGAACCGCTATTGACAGGCCGCCGCGTTCCGACTAAAACGGAGAGTGTCTCCGAATCAGTAGATAAGATAACCGGAGACTGTCTCCGGTTGCAATTTTTTTGTATGCCCACAAAGAATCGACAAACTGCTCCTCGCGAAAACCGCGCACCGATGCGCAGCGGAACCGCGAGCGCATTCTGGACGTGGCGAAGGAGGCGTTTACTCGTTCCGGCGCGAACGCCAGCCTGGACGACATCGCGAAAGAGGCGGGTGTGGGAGCGGGAACTCTTGTATCGCCACTTTCCCACGCGAGACGCACTGATCGAAGCGGTCTATCGGACAGAAGTAGAAAAATTAGCCGCAGCAGAGAAGAAGTTCTCCGAAAGCCTGCCTCCCATCGAGGCCTTGCGAGCCTGGATGCTATTGTTCGTCGACTACATCGCGCACGAAGCAGATCATCGCGCCTGCGCTACATTCGGTCGTCGGAGGGCCTTCGAAGCTGTTTGAAGGTTCACGCAGTCAGATCCAGGGAGCAATTGATTCGTTGGTGAAGCGCGCAATCAAGAGCCGCGACATTCGTAGAGATCTGGAGCCATTCGATCTGCTCCGCGCGCTGATCGGCGTCTCCCATGTGGCGTCCGGTCCTGACTGGCAGCAAAGCGCGAGGAGACTCGTGGACATCCTCATCACGGGTTCGCGGCCAGTCAGATAGACTGCGAGAGACAAAGTGCTTCGGTATCCCATTCTGAATGTCGCGTTCTTCGCGAATTTAGGGTGCGGATTTTCGCCGAGGCTTCGGCTTGCTTTTGCCTATGAGATTGAGCGCCACGGCAGCGCGGATGAGATCCTTCAAAGCCGCCTCATCGATCTTGTCGCCTTCGTGGATGTCGATGGCGCGCCTGACATTCCCCTCGAGGCTGGAGTTGAATAGACCTGAAGGGTCCTTCAACGCAGCTCCCTTGGCAAATGTCAGCTTGACGACGTTCTTGTAAGTCTCTCCCGTGCACACGATGCCGTTGTGCGAAAAGACGGGAGTCCCCGGCGAGTTCGGCTTGACCCACTTCCGCTCTTCGACGATCTCAGGGTCTGCCGCGTGTATGATGTCGCGCACTTTCGCGAGCGTCTTCCCGCGCCAGTCCCCAAGTTCCTTGATCCTCTCGTCGATGAATGCAGAAGCAGATTCCATCGCGACGGGCTTTTTCATGTACACCTCCAAACACTCGCATCTAATTTAGCTGCGCTCCGCGCAAGCTGCAACCTCCGCAAGTGGAAGCCTGCTCTGGTTCGATGGCAGTTCGGGATGGCGGCAACTCGTCCCTTAACTATGAAATGAAAGGTGATAGATCAAGAGCCCGATAAAACCAATTGCGGCGAGCAGAACAATTCCGAAAATGATTGCAAGAGGCCAGAAAACCCAAGACCATGATTGTCTTTTTCTGATCTGTTGTATGGCGTTGTACAGCGAGAAAGCCGTAGCGATTGTGCCAACCGGAGTAAGGAAGAAGGCGGGCATGAAAGCGTCGCCCTCCGGCCCCCTGCATCCATGCTGGAGACAGTAAATGGAAGGAAACAGAATCGACAGAAAGTAAACGCTTGCGATGAAATACGTGATTGCCAGGCCTAGTTTTCGTAAGATAGCCATCTTGTTTTCGTTGGGGTACAGATAGTCACACGGCGCGGCTGAGGTCGTGCTTTCGCCAAACCCTGTTCTTGAAACACGCGCTAATGAGGGAAGCCACGATGAAATACCGTCTCATAAACTACCCACGCGATGAAAACAATTGTACCGAGAAGAACAATCGCGAAAATAATTGCCAAAGGCCATAAGACCCAGGACCATGATTGTCTTTTTCTGATCTGTTGTATGGCGTTGTACAGTGAGAAAACCGTAGCGATTGCTCCAACCGGAGTAAGCATGAAGGCGGGCATAAAAGCATCGAGCTCACCCGGTCCCTTGCATCCGTGTCGGAGACAGTAAATAGAAGGCAACAGAATCGACAAGATGAAAATGATAGCGACAAAATACGAAATTGCCAGACCCAGTTTGCGTAACATCGACGTATCCCAGGATCTCATTCTCGCTGACATACAGATAGCCACGTTAGCACCGAAGCCCTAGCACTTCTGTGGGTGCCCCTCCTAACGTAGCGGGAATTGTCCGATCCCAACCTCACTCTGGTTTTTCGGCATTGGGGTGGGGATTTGGACTCTTGACCGCGATCGTATTGCGCCCGATTTCGTTTGAGCCGTTACAAGGGGTAAGCGAACACACCTTTCTCCGTGCCTGCTACCATGGTCACATGAACGCACCATCGTATTTCGAAATACAAGCCGACGACCTGAAGCGCGCCACTCGTTTTTATGGCGAGCTCTTCGGCTGGAAGTTTGTCAAAGCGGAAGGGCTTCCCATCGAGTACTGGCGAATCGAGACCGACGGGCCGAGAGGCGGCCTCTTAAAGCGCCCGGCAACGGCGCCGCCGCCCGGGCATGGCACGAATGGATTCGTCTGCTCCATGGAAGTGAGCGACTTCGACAAAGTAGCCGACAAAATCGCGCGCCTCGGCGGCATAGTTGCGCTCCCGAAGTTCCCAGTGCCGGGCGTGTGCTGGCAGGGATATTTCGTCGATCCGGAAGGGAATACATTCGGCATCTTCCAGCCTGACAGCACTGCAAAGTAAAGATGCCAATCAGATCTGTTGTTGATCCGTGGGCCACCCGTCCTGTTCAGGTGGCCCATGTTACGTCTTCTCTCAAGCTTTTCTGTCAATTATGGCTTGTACACGATTTTTAAAAAGGTGCCGGCCAATTCGGCAGTGCCAATTCCCTGACCTACGGTGACGAATATCTCATTTGTCGCCCCATTGGTTGAGTTTCCTCCGCCGAAAGCAATGCCCCAGAGGTTGTTCAGGACGATCTGCCTTCCGTTCTCGTCCTTTACCGTACCCACGAATTTCCCGGTAATCGGGTCAAACGCGTTGATGGTGCCGTTAACAGAGTTGTTTGAAACCAGCAGAGTATTGCTCAGCGGTCCAAAATTCGGGGGAGCCGCGGCGATGCCCCAGGCCTGGTTGAGCGGCAGCCCTTGGATCAGCGTCTTCACGAAGGTACCGTCCTCCGTGAAGAGGTCGATGTAACCACCGGAGCCGACGTTCGGTACAGCGTACGCAACATAGACCAGGCCATTGATGTCCTGGACGCCGAACACCGAGAAGTTTTTCGGGATGTTCGGATCACCAAACGACTTCACCAGCGTGAAGCTGCCGTCGTACACATCGATCACGTTGTTCGTGTTGTCGGCCGCGTAGAGGAAATTCCCCGAGGGCTTGCTGGTGATGGCCAAGCCCGTGTACATGGCTTTGTTGGCCGAGTTGTCCACCGCGAGTGTCGCCAGATTGGCGTTCACACCCGGCGCCCACGCGCTGATCGTGCCGTCAATCGTCGCGAAAATGAAAGGAGATGACATGCCCTGAATCTGGAAATCCGTTGACGATCCGTTGTAAACGATTCCTGTCGGCGTGCCCGGGCCGTTCAGACCAGTAGGCGAGATCGGGCCGTTTCCGGCGGTGGGAATCAAGACCCAGAGTTTCTGTTGCGCTCCGCTTGCGTCATAGATTGTCGACCATCCAGTGTCGTTATCGGAGATCCACCATGGACTGGTTGCGCTCCGGGCTAGTCCCCAGGCGTTGGCCAGCAGTGGATCAATGTGCGGGGCTTGGTGGACTTGATTCGAAACTAAGTTTGTGAGGAGATATTGTGCTTGGGCCGGGGCCGAAACCATGAGAAGAACCAGGCCGAGGCAAGCGGCGACTGCGATTCTGCGTAGCTGCATAGTAGTCTCTCCTTAGCGAAGTCAGGAGCAGAAGTAGGTCGAACCACCGCCGGGAGTGACTGGATACGGAGCCTTCTCTGACCTGCTTGGCGTGCGATGGTAGCCGAGTCAGCGGCCCGGAGTTGTCAGAGCTTTGTCTCCAGTTTGCAAAATCTTTCTCGTGTCACGGACAAAGTGACGCCGAGCAATTAGGTCGCTGGGCGCTCTGCTCTGTGTATAGTGATTCAGATACTGGAGGGACGATGCGTCTCCGACTTCTGCACCTGATGTGCCTTGTAACCTGCGTCGCAGTCCTTATGAACGCCGCCTATGCGCAGCAAAGCCATTGGGCCACGCCCGACGACAAAACCGCGAAGTTCATGATCGACATGGAGCGCAAGTGGGCCGAAGGCGTGTGCACGAATAACGGAGTTATCTCTGAGTTGTTGGCCGACGATTTCCAGGGCACCAGCACTCGCGGCGAACGCTACAACAAGGCGGATGAGCTACGCGATGAAAAAGGCCCACACTCGGCACACGGCTGCGTGCTCGACGATGCCAAGGTGCATTTCTTTTCTTTCTCTTCGGGCGAAGACGTGGCAATCATCTACGGCAGCGAGCACGCCATCGGCAAAGACAAATCGCATCCCGATGCAAAGCAGTGCCAGGTCTGGACAGATACCTGGTTGAAGCGCAACGGCAAGTGGCAGATCGCTGCGGCACAGGACAATAAGGTCGATTGCAAGTAGCCCCGGTGGCCGATCCTAACGTCGCGGAAATAGTCCGATGCCATCCTCTCTCTTGTTTCGCGTTACGGTTGGGATTTCGACTATCCCCGTTTGGCTTGTGACCGTGGCTGGCCCACCTTTACAAGCAACGTAAGGCTGGGCCAGCCCCTCAGAGCGTGGTTACGGGTTCAACAGGAAGCCGAAATGCACGTTGTTCGAGTCAATATACTGTCCGGTGATTACTCCAAACAGGTTGGGGGTCGCCGGAAGGGTGCCTTGGTTAGCGGCCGTTCCCGCCCCCGGAGCGTCGAAGGTGCTTATGTCGCCCAACGGACTCCGCACAAAGCCGTGATTTGCGCCGCTCGAGTCGACGTATTGTCCCGTAATCTCCCCCAGCAGGTTGATGCCCTCCGGTATGGTGCCTTGGCCGGAGCCTTGGCCCGCGGCCGTAACGTCGAATGTGGTGATGTGGCCGGACCGAAGGCGCAGGAAGCCGTGATTCACGCCGTTCGAATCAATGTAGTTTCCTGTGGTTGTCCCCAGGTCGCTGATGCTTGAGCCTTCGGTGCCCTGGCCGGAGCCCGTGCCTGCCCCCTTGACGTTGTATTCGGTGATGGTGCCGTTCGCAGCGCGCACGAAGCCGTGAAACACGCCGCTCGCGTCACGGTAAGTTCCCGTCACCTCCCCCTCCTGGTTGAGGGCGCTTACCACTGGGATAAGCGTGGATACGGAGCCCTTGGGATCGAATGAGGTGAAGGTGTGGTAGGGCGGAGCGGTGACGAAGCCGTGAGATACATTGTTTGAGTCAACGTAGGACCCCGCGATCTCTCCTCCCTCGGGCTTGATGTTGCCCGCGGTAGTGCCCTGGCCAGCGCCTTTCCCGGCGTCCGGCTCGTCCAAAATGGTGAAGTGCTTGAACGGAGCGGTAGTCACGAAGCCGTGGGACACGTTATTTGCGTCAATAAGGAACCCTGTAATCACTCCGAAAACATTGATGCCGAAAGTGATAGTGCCCTGGTTCGCGGCTTTGCCCGCGCCCGGAGCATCATATGTGGCGAAGGTGCTGGCCGTGCCACACCCCGAAACGCACTGGTAGCCGTGAAACACATTGCCGTCATCAAGGAAGGACCCCACGACAGTCCCCTGCGGGTTGATGCCGAAGCCCCCGGTGCCCTGGCCGGCGCCGGTGCCCGCGCCCGGAGCACTAAATGAGGTGATGGTTTGAGCGCTTGCTAAACCACATGCAAGAAATACGATGCTTGCTACCTTCCACAGCTGCAGTCGATTCATAAATCCTCCTGGGTAGATTTGAAGTGAATGGTTGATGTGCGATTCGGAGCAGAACCATGCGGTGTTCAGTGCATGGCATGTACAAAGGCACTTGAGCTGCCATTAACTTCCACCACCGGCTGCCCAGCCTCAGCTTTAGTTGCGGCATGAATGAAATCAGATATTTGAAATCACATTCGTTTGCAGTTCTGGCTGCGGAAAGCCGACCCGAATCTACAAGAAACGGGACTTTGGCAAGGACGAGTCTATGGGAACATGTAGACTGATTGTAGTGTGAAACCAGTTGCATATAACAAGTAGTTGCTGCTGGAAACTAGGTGCTGACGAGAAGGCTTGTGGCCTCTAGGCACTGGCTAGCTGCGACGGCCTCTGAAATGGAAGAAGTTGGCGGAAACTACGCCCTGCACTCGCAACTTAACTAGTTATCATATGCAACCAGTTGTACAATCAAATCGGCATGCAACATGCAACGCCCAACCGGAGTGGAGGCAGAGTGCACAAGGATCACAGGTCAGAGTGCGTTATCAACCTGACGGTCGAGATATTTGGCGACCAGTGGAGTCTGCTCGTCATCCGCGACATCATTTTCATGAACCGGAGGCATTTTCGCGAACTCCTGACGAACTCGGTGGAAGGGATTGCGTCGAATATTCTGGCCGATCGTCTTCAAAGGCTGGTTCAGCAAGGGATCATCGTCAAGTCTCAGGACGCCAGCCATAAACAGAAAGCCATTTACAGTCTCACCGAAAAAGGCATCGAATTGCTCCCGCTTCTGATGGAGATAGTTGCGTGGGGAAACAAGTGCTTGCCGTCCCCTGGGCTAAGGGGCCTCGCTCGGGTTCTGGAAGAGGGGGGACCGAAGATGAGGGCAAAATTTATGTCTGAACTTCGGGAAACGCATCTTCCGAAGTCAGGCGCCAAGAAGAAGCTCCGCTCTCCCACGAAATCTACTCGTGTCTCCGCAGTTTAGAAGCTTCAGGCAGCCTACGAAACGCAACCGGCCAGCGATGACAGTATCGAGTCACCGGCACTATAAGGATCGGTGGCTGGCCCGCCTAAGAAGGCGGGATTAGCGCAGCCTGCGTGGCGATTTTCTACCTTGACCACCGGATCTTTGTTTTCTAGATGTTGGATGAAATCGAGTGATTTGTTTGAGAGAAATTCTGCACCATAATATGTACAGTCCGCGAGAGCAGTCGGCGGACGACATGGCCCTTCCACATCCAAAGCCCCGAAAGGATCAGTATGGGAAGAAAGAAATACCTGACACTGTGGGCATAGTTGTGAGTATCCGAAGGCGAATCATAAATGTAACCAAGTATCGGAATGCCACAGACGATGTGAATCCAGCGAAAAACTGTACGCGTCATGCCTCGGTTCACGACGTTGGCTGCATTGGCTGATGTGGCCATAATGTCTCTCCTTCAATTTGGTTTTCGGGAGCTTTGCGCTCCACTTCGATTCACGACTTTTGATCCGCCTGAGGCGGCCACTTGGGCATTTCAATACCGAACTGCTTGGCGTACTCCGCGTTCAGCCGCTGCCAGCCGAACTTCATCGCGTCCGGGCCGACGATGCGGCCGATAGGAGTTCCGCTGAGCAGGTGATCCAGAACATCGAAACAAATGTGCCACCCGGCAGCACCCATGGCGATGAAGCGGCGACCGATGTTGGTCCACAGCGTCAGGCGCGTGCCGCCAGCAAAGGCTTCGAGTTCCCACCGCATATCGAAGTCGCCCCAGTTGTACTCAAGCAGCTTGGGAGCGTCGGCTCGCGTCACTGTTGTTTCGGTAACGTGTGGCTTGGGCGCTGCCACCGTGGTGAGCTTCACCGTGGCTCCAACCGTACCCAGGCTCCCATCGGCTTCAAAGGGAGCCCACTCGCGCAGATGCGCCGGGTCGGTAAGCGCCTGCCAGACTTTCTCCGGCGAGTGGCGCAGTTCACGGACGAGAACGAGCGTCCACTTCTCTCCGTCTTTTTCGTATCCGCGCGACGTTGGCCGGACCCGGCACGTACTGCTCGCGATCGGTCATCTTCTTCTCCTTAGCCTTACCAGCGTGCCAACTGGGTGAGCTGAACGAGGTTGCCGCAGGTGTCGTTCAGCATCGCGATGGTCGAGCCGGTCACGTCGGTAGGCGGCATGGTGAACTCGGCGCCGCGAGCCTTGATCCGCTCGTAGTCGCCCTTGACGTCATCGGTGAAAAACATGGCCGCGGGCTGGTTCTGTTGAAACATCGCCTGCTGATACGCTTTGGCCGCGGGGTTGTTGTTCAGCGCCAGCTGCAGCTCGGTGCCGTCCGGCTCCTCGGGCGAGGCCACCGTCAGCCAGCGATATGGGCCGTTACTGAAATCGGCCTTCTTGGTAAAGCCCAGCACCTCGGTATAGAAGCGCAGGGCCTTGTCCTGGTCGTCCACGTATACGCTGGTCAGTTTGATCTTCATTTCGTTTCTCCTTTATCACGTTCGCGGTTTGGGCCGCGTCGTCTTCTATTTTGTCTTCGGTTTCTTTGGTGGTTTCTGATCCTTGCGGTCCCGATCCGTATGGCCCCGATCCATACGATCAAGGTGGCGTTCGAGAGCATCCACGTGAGCGGACCAGAAGCGGCGGAACTGAGCCAGCCACGCATCCATCTCCTGAAGTGGTTCCGGCTTGAGCCGGTAGAGACGGCGCTGTGCGTCCACCGTGGATTCCACAAAACCAGCGTCGCGCAGTACGCGCAGGTGCTTTGACACGGCCGGCTGCGACATATGAAGTTGACGCTCGATCTCTCCCACAGACTGTTGCGACGAGACCAGGAGGCTCAAGATCGCGCGGCGGTTCGGTTCTGCAATGATGTCGAAGACAGATTCCACTCTTTGTATATACTCTATAGAGTATATACGTGTCAAGGCATATTAAAACGCTCAAACAACGATTTCGGACGGGCTGGATGCACCCAATTGTTTTGAGGGCACTGTCAACGGCTCGTGTCCGGTGGAATGCTTGCGTGTAGTTGATCCCGTAAACGTGAGGAAGTGACGGGGTTTCGGCGGCCCAGGAAAGCTTGGCAGGATTTACGCCAGGAATGCGAAAGCATCGATCCAACAAACAAGTGTCAACGGCGCGTTACTACTTGGTGTACGCCATTGGTCGGCACCGGCTGATTGGTGACCAGCCAATACAGTCCCACGGTTTTGACCGTCTCCCGAAACTGGTCGAAGTCGACCGGCTTCTGGATAAAGCTGTTGGCCCCCAGGCTGTAACTGGACACTAAATCCCGCTCCTCTTTGGAGGAGGTCATCATGACTACTGGGATGGTCTTAGTCCGCGGATCGCCCTTGAGCTGCTTGAGCACTTCCATTCCATCCACTTTGGGCAGCTTCAAATCCAATAGAACTAATTTGGGCGGATGATCAAAAGATCTTTCCGCGAACGTTCCCCGGCAGAAGAGAAAGTCCAGAGCTTCCTCGCCATCTCGGGCTACGAAAATGTTGTTCGCCAGCTTCTCCCGTTTCAGTGCGTGCAGGGCAAGATCCATATCGTCCTGATTGTCTTCCACCAGCAGTATGTCGAGTTGCTCTGAATTCATAGTCGGCCTCCAGCCGCAGCTGCATCTCTTTTCAACTCCGCGCGCGTTCCCGTGCTGAGAGTGAAATGGAAAGCCGCACCCTGGTCCAATTCCCCATCAGCCCACACTCGGCCTCCATGCTTTTGCGCGATGCGTTGCACGGTGGCCAAACCAATGCCGGTACCTTCGAAGTCCTCGGCGCGATGCAGGCGCTGGAACACTCCGAACAATTTGTCGACATAATTCATATTGAAGCCGACGCCATTGTCCTTGACCGTGAATACAAGTTGCCCGTCGCTCTCCTGGTGGCTAACCTCGATGACAGCTGGCGCGCGGGACCGCGTAAACTTGAGCGCATTCGTCAACAGATTCTGAAACACCTGCTTCACCAGGACGGAATCGCACTCCACGACCGGTAGGTCGGCGAACGCCCATTCCACCTGCCGGCCTTCGATCTCAGGCTGCAGCATCGCAATGACTTCCGCGACCATCGAGTTCAGGTTGGTCGGCTGACGATTGACCGCTTGCCGCCCAACCCGTGCCAGATTTAATAATTCATCCACCAGCAGGCCCATCCTCTGTGTTCCGGACTGGATGCGATCGAGGTAGTGCTGCGCGGTGGGATCAAGAGTAGAGCCGAATTCCTCCACCAGCATCTTGGAAAATCCGCCGATATGCCGCAACGGCGCCCGCAGATCGTGGGAAACCGAGTAGCTAAAAGCTTCCAGTTCTTTGTTGGCCGTTTCCAACTGGGCCGTTCGTTCCACCACTCTCAGTTCGAGTTCGTCATTGAGCTTCCTGATTTTCAGTTCATCTTTTTTTCTCTGCGTGATGTCACGGAACGCGATCACCGCGCCGTGCGCCACGTTATCTTTGTTCTTGAGGGGACTGGCGCTGGAATCGATCCAAACCCCCTCGGCGAGTTCTGCATTGCGCAAAAACATTTCGGCGGAGCACGCCTCGCCGTGAATAGCGCGTAACAACGGATTTTGTTCTGGCGGGAAGGGTGTCACCGTGTCGGGCAAGAACACTCCGTAATGTTGATTCCATTCCCCGCTGGGCACGTCTGCCGCGCCCAAGCCAACAATTCTTTCTGCCGCCGGGTTCCAGATGATGAACTTCCCATTCTCATCGGCAACCACCAACCCCTCCGACATGCTGTTCAGCACCGATTGAAGCATCAGGGTCTGGGTCTGCAGCGCCTGCTGCGAATCGCTCAATGCTTCGGCATAGCGGGACAATTCGAGTGCCTGTCCGGCCAGAGCCGCCTGCGCCCGCTTGCGCTCGGTGACCTCTTCCGCGAAGATCACAATGCCCCCAATTGCGCCTTTCCGGTCGTGCCAAGGCCGGACCTCCCAGCGTATCCACTGCACGCTGCCGTCGGGCCGGTCGAACCGGTCCTCTTCTCCCTGCTGCACCTCACCTGCCAGCCCGCGGCGATGAATGTCCCTCCAACGTCCGGGGATCTCGGGGAAGAGTTCGTAGTGCGAGACGCCGTGCAGTTCACGCTCGCCCAGGCCATAGTCCGTCCGCCAGCGGCGGCTCGTGTGGAGGTAGCGCATCTCACGGTCGAACATGGCTAACGCCGCCGGGGCGTGCTCCACGAAAAGCCGGAACCGGTCTTCACTCTCGCGCAGCTGCTCCTCCTTTCGCTTGCGCTCGGTAATGTCGCGCGCAATTTTTGAAGCGCCAACGACCGCCCCACTGCCGTCTCGAATCGGGGAGATCGTCACGGAAACGTCAATCTTCGTGCCATCTTTACGGAGCCGGAGAGTTTCAAAATGCTCCACGCTCTCGCCGCGGCTGACGCGCGCCAGAATGTCCGATTCCTCCTTGCCTCGGCCGTTGGGAAAAAGCATCAGCATGGGCTGGCCCACGGCCTCTGCTGCGCTGTACCCGAAGACCTTCTCGGCGCCATGATTCCAGCCGTTGATGATCCCGTTGAGATCCTTGCTGATAATGGCGTCGTCGGATGAGTCGACTACCGAAGCCAGGTGTTCGCGCAACGCCTCCGCCTGGACGCGCTCGGTTACGTCCCGCAGGATCACGGTGAACAGATTCTTGTCTGCGGTTTTGATGTGCGAGATGGAGGCTTCAATCCGGAACTCCTCGCCATCGGCGCGAAGCCCCCAGAGTGTGCCTAACGCGCCCATGGCCCGGGCCGTCGCCCCGTTTTCGCCGAACTTCTTGATATGCCCGTCATGCGCCGCGTGGTAGCGCTGTGGAATGAAACGGGTGATAGGTTGGCCGAGAGCTTCGGCAGTCGGGCAACGGAACATCTTCTCGGCTGCCGTATTGAACACTAGGATGCGCTGCTGCTCGTCGCTCGTAATGATGGCGTCCATGGCCGATTGCACGATGTTCGAAAGCCGCCCCTGGCTTTCGCCCAACGCCGCAGTGCGCTGCGCCACACGCTGCTCCAGGTCAGCATTCAGAGCGCTCACCTGGGCTCGGGCCCTTGCGCTGATGCCAATCTCGCGGCTGACTGTGACGCCTGCAAGGGACAGGAAGACCACCCCGAAGAGTGAGACGATCGCGATAACGGAAATGGTTGAGCGCCGAGCTCTGCTGAGGCGGTGGGAACGCTCTTCCAGTAGGCCTCTCTCGTCAGATTCCATCCGCGCGACAGTGACACGGGCTTCATCCATGATTTCTTTGCCGGATTCGAGCTGACTCTCAGTAGGTACCCTTCCCGTGTTGTGCCTAAAAGCCACGATCTCTTCCGCCGCCGCTATCCTGGCGTTAGCTTCCTGCTCCAACACGTCCACTCGTCGTTCCTGATCGGGGTTGTCCACAAGCAGCAGGCGCAGGGCGCGCACGTCGTCGACGACCGCAAGCTTTCCTGCTTCATAAGGGCCTAGGAACGGTTGAGTCCCGGCCATCGCAAAACCACGCCCCCCAGTTTCCACGTCGTCCAGATGTCTGAGTGTTAGCTCCAGCCTCGCAGTTACTTCGTGAGTGTGGCCGACCCAATCCGCGTCATCCGCAGCCTGTTGTGCCATACGCCAGGAAAGCAGGCCTAGCATGCCAGTCAGGAGTACGGCCATGGCGAAGCCAGCATGCACCTTCCGCCGCAGCGCGGCCTCCGCTTCCGGCTCCTCGATCCGGTCCAGAGGCCGGTCGATTTGCTCTTTGCCGACGTTCAGCGCCTCTTCGAGTTTCTTGCGTTCGGCCTCGCCACGCTCAACGACTAAGGCGACCCAAGCGACGAACCCGGCCAGCAGAATGCTGGAAAACAATGCCAGCACGCTGACTTCAATCCAGGTGAAGTGAGAATCGGTCAGGAGGGGTTTCGATATCAACAGTCCTATGAGACCCAGCACCAGCAAAGCAGTCGGCGCCGCCCGTCGGAACAGCCGCGCTCCCGGCGTATCCCTGACGAGAAGTCCTCCTATGGCCCAGCTTGCGCGCGAGCACAACGTCCCCGCCGCGAGAACAAAGAAGGTCCCCACCGTCGGCCAAGCCATGCTGGCGGGCAACGTGTTGGGCGACAAAAACAGGGCGATGAGCCCGAACGTGGTAGGGACTGTCGTTCCAACAATAAGGAATTGGGCCGGCCAATCGTCCCGCCGCGTCTTCCAATCCAGCATTAGAAGAGCCAGACCCAGCATGAGAAAATCCAACGCTGTGATCGAAGACATCAATCCCGGCCGCACGCCGGCAGCGTGGTCGGCGGCCGAGACCAAGGCCAATCGCTGATCAATCCCAAAGTCGAGTCCGAAAATGTGCTCCAAGACACTAAGCAAGCCCGCCAGACCGGCAATGGCCGCCGAGGTTTTGGCCACGATCCTCCATGCCCCCACCGGCGGCGAGTTGATATTTTTTAGCAGCCACAGGGAGACGCCAAGCAGAAGAAAGCAGGCACTCGTGTTCGCCACCATTTTTACTGGTGCGACTCCCCAGGTTTGCAAGGCTTCAATGTGGAACTTCCATCCGGCCAAGCCCGACAACCCCACGATGACCGTGAATGCGACGGACGCCGAAGCCAAACGGCTCAGCCATCTGGCCATCCGTGGATCGGATCGATCCCTCATGCGGCACTACCCTTTCGTGGAAGGCTCCTGAACATCCAGAAAACCCAGCTAATGGGAGTGTCCCGATCCTTCCGCATGAAATAAGTGAGCACCGCAGGAATGCAGTAATACGAAAGCGCGATCAGCCCGTCCGAAACGACGTGCAGCCAAACAATTCGCGCATCCCAAAGGTAGCAATACCCGTGCGGCGTGAAATCGGGAGAGAGCAATTGTTGGAACGATCCCATAGCCATTGCCTTTACGGCAGTCGTCTCCACTCCACCATAACTGCATCGACCGTTCGATGAGTCACTGCCGCCAAAGCCGAGCTCGACTCATCGCAAGCTGCTTGCGGCATTCTGCTTGCGGCGTTTTGCTTGCATAAATCGTTCATCTTAGAAGAGACGGCAGCCCGCAGATAGACCAGCGTGCTCGCGAGGCTCCGATCCTCGAGTTACCGTTTGGTAATCGGCAGGACCCGCAGAAACCATTAGGAATTTTCGGAAGCGACGTGGCCGCAGCCCGCGGGATTCCCCGTCAGCACGGGCTCGGGAACCGGGCGACAATACCCTGCTTTCCTGATGCCCGGCGACTCACCTTAGGCCGTCGCCCAACCGCAATATGCGTTCGCCCGATTTGGGTTCGGACAAGAATTTCCGAATTGGCACGTGGTGGTCCGTGCCCGTGTCCGTGTCAGACCTTAGGTGTCGTCACCGCAGGAATAAACTGGCATGCGTTCAGACGCAATTGCAGGGCCTTGCACTCGCGCCCAAACCGGGATCTGGGGATTAGTTCTACCAGAACGGGATCCGGTGGATTGATTGTGGATCAGGCAGCAAGTGCGGTAAATGCGTAAACCATTCAAAAGAATGGCGGCGACGACGGGACTCGAATCCGCGGCCTCCGCCGTGACAGGGCAGCGTTTTTAGGTTCTACAACGACTTACAACACCCGCGGGGACCGCCAAAGTTCGCGGACGTCGTATAAGACATCGCATTCTGTGGGTTGAGTTGTGGGTTGAGAATTACCGACAGCGCTAGTTCTACCGTGCGGCATTTTCTCCACACTAGGTGGAGTGCACGGTTTGAGACCCGCCTTCCCCGATTTCCGTGAATGCTCATTAGCTGGTTGCGTGTTTTACTTCCCATAAGCCGACTTCTGGCCCGGAATAATTTCCAGTTAGCCGGGTTTCAGCGGCGATCCAGAACCTGTATGACGTGGAATACCCGCAATTTTTCTTTCTTCCAAAAAGGCTTAGCAGTTTTGAAGTTGATAGCATGCCAAGGCTTCCGAATCGTAGCCTGAGTGACTCCGAATTCTTTCTTGTGGACTTCAGAATTGGATCTGCTCCCGCGCGCCCGCAAAACAAGAAAGCCAATCTGGTACATCCACCAACTCAGAGATCTTGACGCTCCATACTTCCTGCCGATTGGGGGCCTTATGCCCTGTGCCTTCATCTTGCGCCGCTGTATTGCTCTCCAGCGGTTTCCCGTTCTCACACGAATGTTCGAATCCTTCTCGCGGACATTCTCGCGGACTTATGTTTCGTCTCGCTTGCGCGCGCCTTATGCAACCCTCCTTTTCAGGTTTGCAGTTCTCCACCTACTCGACCGGCGACCAATCCTCGGTCGGATTGAATTCCTGAATGGATGCAGCGATCTTCACCGTGTCCGGCCCCAGATCCCGCTCGTAGACCACGCCATCACGACCGGTCACAAACGTCATAATGCCGGTTTCGCCATACTCGACGGGCGTCGCCAGAATTGCGAAGCCTCGGGTCATCTTTCCGTTTACTATGTAGCCTTCAGCGCCGCCGGGAGCGGCATCGCCTTGAGCGTTCAGAATGCGCAAGGTGTATCCATCGATGACAAACGGCTCTTGCGGAGGATTCGAACCCAACGAAGATTTCGGGAACTGGCTGAAATCTCCAAGCGGACTGGAAGACTGGGTTTGAGAAACAGCCCAATAGAGCCCGTCCTGTTTGCCCGAAGTGCTGATGATCCGCTGCGCATATTCTGGGGATAAGCCTCCTCTAAGGAAGTAAAGCTCTTGGGCGTTCGCGATCGCAGAGCAAGCATCGATCGCAAGCAGTTCGTTTCGCCCGATGTCACGCGCCCTGATTTCCTGGGCCCCGGCGACCTCATCGAAGTACCACTGGCCCGACGAATTCCTCGCGAGGGGCACGGGGAAAGCGAAGTTGTCCACTCCGACATAGAGCACACGGCTGCCATCGCTCATCTCGACCCATCGATTCATCTTCTCGTATTTGGCGGCAAACGCTGCCATGGCGGTTTTGTCGGCTTCCGGGTCTCCATTAATCAGGCGGGCCTTTGCGTCAACCCCCAGTATGTTCGCAAGGGCGGCTTCGTCGCCGCTCTTCGCAACCTTGGCCAGCTCGGCACCGGCTTCTGCTGGCGACTGAAACGTCATCTGCGTCCCTTGGGCGGACGCGGTGTTCTTCGTTTCGAGCCTTAAGATCAGGACGGCAATGGCGACCAGCGCCAGCCCTCCGACTAGAGCCACCTGCTTCCACTTCATTGTTTTGTTCTTATTCGATTCCATTTTCAATCTCCTTGTGATAATTTCCTTTGTCTCGCTAACTGGATTTCGGGTTCCTATCGACGGCGTCCGCCGCCCCCGAAAGAACGGTTTCCCATGGGTGCGCGCTGCCGGGCCATACGTGGTTGCTGGCCGCGCCCCGCCATGCTGCCCCAACCTCGATTGCTTTCGGCGCGGCTGGAAGCGCCATCTCCGCTAAATCGCGAGCGGTTTTGCTCAGCACCCGCGAAGCGGTTGTCGTTGCTGCGATTTTGAGCGAGGAGTTGACCACCGTTATTCGAAGCTTCGCCCGTGCGCTGCACTCCACCGTTACCGCCGATCAAGCCATGATTGGCGTTAGCGTCGGCATTGGGTCTGGCTCCGAGCGCGGACTGGGTCGTGCCGGCATTCGGATTCTGCACGCCGCCATTCCCGCCAATCAGACCATGGTTGCCGTTGGCGCCGCCATTGGGCAGGTGTTGACCGGCGTTGCTGTCAGCGTGCCAGCCGCCATCAGGACCGAAATACCCATTCGGGTGATAGGCGCCGTTGGGGCCGTAGTGAGTGTCTTCGCCCGGCTTGTAGGCCCCGTCGGGGTGAAAGGTGCCGTTATTGCCGTACCAGGCATGGTTTTGACTTCCAGCTGCTCCGTTTGCCCAGGGGTGGTAGCCGTTGTAATTCGTGTTGTTCCAGGTATGGTTGTTGATATAGGTGTTGTGGTTGTAGATGATGGTTGTCGAACCGCCACCGCCACAACAGCCCCAGTTCACATTCCAGGCGTGCCAGCCCCAGCCGAAGCCTCCACCCCATCCGCCTCCTCCGAAAGCAGCTCCGATGGTGATGCCAGATCCAAAGTAGAGACCGACCGCAGCAACAGGAACCGGTGGAGGCACGTAGAGCGGCACCACCACGGGCGCCCCGTAAACTAAAGTCGGGTTGTACTGCGGGACGTAGACAACTTGGGGATTCGCAGGTTGAATCACGATCGTAGTTGGCGCAGGCTGCGTAATTGTGATCTGCGAATTGGATTGCAGTGTTCCTGCCGCCTGTGCCTTGGCGCGCATCGCCTGCACTGCTGCCATCACATCTGCCTGTTGATTGGCGAATGCCTGCCCCAAGCTCGACGTCCACGAAAGGTTATGCGCGAGGTTGTCCAACACGGATGGAAACTGCGTCAATGCCTTTACGCTGGGGTCCCAAGATTGCTGATCCACAGCCTGCACGAGCGCCGTGCCCGTCAGATTCTTGTTTTGAGCGAGCCAGTCGTCTGCGTATGCGACCTGGTCCGGATTCGTAGCGGCTGCGAGCACCTGCGCCACGAGCGCATCGGGGTACAGCGCAATCGGAGCAACCAGAGCGTCAAGTTGATCGGGCGAAAGCGGAGCCGGTGTGGGCGCAGAGTTGCTTGAGGTGGCGGGGCCCGTCGCCGGCGGTGCGGCGAGTTGAGGCGTGGCAGCAGGTGCTGGAGGTGCTAACACGGGCTGAGATTGATAGACCACCCCATTGCTTGGCGGAGCCGGTGCCGCAGCTGTGGCGGGACGCACCGCCTGCCACGGGGCATGCTTGCCGTGAATTCCATATAACCCCGACATATTGTCGCCGTAGATCTGTCCACGAAACGTAATGACGGTCCGGGTTACGGTGCTGAATTGGATGTGGTGTCCGTTCACCTGTCCTTGAATCGGACCGGACTGATCAGGACCCTCAAAAAATCCCGTGATGCGGTTGCCGTATTGTGCGATTTGCACATGCTTCATCACCGTTTCTCCGTTCGCAAGACTGGTGGAGTAAATCGTCCAGTTGCCCTGCACATTGTCTGGCGGGGTGTCGGCCGATGCGGTTTTGCAAAGCATCAGCGACAGGAGAGCAACAACGGTCAGACTCATCGCCGAGTTCGTTCTTCTCATAGCATCCTCCTGGTTGGTTCTGCGACCTTGTCTGCCAACGTCGCTCAATCGGGAGAATGCAACGGAGGAGCCAAAGTTAACTTACTGAGCTGCTTTGAGTTTGTCGGATCTTCAGTTCATGAGGGCTCAAGAATTCACGAAATCTCGGGAAGGTGACGGGACTCGGACGAATCAGGGTCTCAAGCAAGCCGGCGGAATTGCGATTGATGCAGGGAGCCATTTCGGGCGTGTTTCTTCGCATCGCGAGGCGCGCGTTCGGGAAAGCGCAACTCTTCGGGAAAGCGCAACTCGAAGAGTACGAAGTCAGCGCCCAACTACGCTTATCAAGACACTAAGGCTAACTGCCTGCACCACCACGCATGCCAACTGTGCCTCCGAAAAGCAGCCGTAGCGCGGCCGGGCGCTGGTAGTGCGATAGAAATCCAGCACGAATCGCACAATCGCGTATAGAGATAGATAGATCCAAAAGATGGCCCAAGCCGCGTTCGGATGGCGCCAGACGAGAATCACCAGTGCCACAAAGAGTATCGCTTGAGCAGCCGATTCGACGAGTTGTATCGGAAATACGCGAGTGCCGGGGTTGGGACTGGAAGAGAATCTTCTGCAGCCGTGATCGGTCGACTCAAAAATCGACGCTGAGTAAAAAACGCCAAGCCTGGACGGCTTGCCAAAGCAGCACCCCCCGAGGAAGCATCCAAGGCGAGCGAGGCAACCGTAGAGTGGCATCAATGTGCCAAGGAATGCCATTGCAAGAGATAGGGGTTGTCTAAATATCAGGCTCACCGCCAGGAAACACGGGATGATGATCGACAGACAATCTTGAAGAAACGAGCGGGCCGCGGTCTTTCGAAAAACGGCCTTGATCTCCAGCACGAGCTTGTAAATCAGCAACGCGGCAACCACGGCGACTCCGAGACCAAGTCCGGAGACATGCGGGAAGCGACGAGAAAAAGCCCAAGCATAGATTAACGTCGACGCCACGGCCAGGTCGGACATGATCCAATAAGGCCTACAACGAACGCCGAAAATCGTGAGCCGATTTGCATGGATCACAGTGGCGTCCAGAAATGCCGGCCAGCATTCTCTCGTGAGTTCCACGAGCTTAGACTGGAGCGTATCTTCGCGCTGCCTTGTCGGCCCGAGCGATAGCTCAACCGAATGGACCTTAAGACCGGGAGTTCTCTGGATCGTTGTATGCATCTCATCCCATCGCATTCCGCACTTTGAAGCGCTGTTGTCTTATTCCTGCATCGGCGCCTTTGAATGCAATGTGAAGTCCATCGACAATCGTTTGAAAAAAAGGGGGTGAATGACACGGGTACTTTTGACGGGCTCGGGAATTAACGAGATTTCGTGAAGAGGAGCGGAGAATTCGTGGCGGAGGTCCCACAAAATCTGGTTCCCAGAGTTGAAAAGAGAATCAGGCGCTGTGAAAGCGTCGTTTGTCAATCTTCAGCGCTCGGATCTTAGAATCCAGGGTGGATGGCGGCATTCCAAGCTTGACGGCGGCACCAGATGGTCCGGATACCCGACCCTTGCATTCAGCAAGAGCAGATTCGATGAATTCCTTCTCCTGAGCATCCATCTCATGGGGCAATGGCCGATTAGGACGTCGCTCTGTGGAGAGCCAACTTTCGTCAACCGAGAAATTCTCCCCGTCGCATAGAATTACCGAACGCTCGATCACATTCTGCAGTTCACGGATGTTGCCCGGCCACGCATAGGACTGCAATCGGTCCAGGCTCTTCTTCTCGATCTGCCGTATCTGTTTTCCCGCCTTGCTGGCGTAACGGTCGATAAAATAATCAACCAACAGCCGGATGTCCCCCCTGCGTTCGCGCAGCGGCGGAAGTTCAATCGGGAAAACATTGATCCGGTAGAACAAGTCGCTGCGAAAAGTGCCGGCGCTGATGGCAGTTGGCAAGTCGCGATGGGTAGCGGCAATGACGCGTACATCGGCGCGTAGCGATAGATTGCTGCCGACTCGTTGAAACTCCCGTTCCTGCAGAACGCGCAAAAGTGCAATCTGAGTCTCCGCCGGTAGCTCTCCGATCTCATCGAGAAAAATACTTCCCCCTTCGGCCAATTCAAAACGACCCAAGCGCCGCTGCAGAGCACCAGTGAAGGCGCCTTTTTCGTGCCCGAACAATTCTGAAGCGATCAAGTCACGTGGGATGGCGGCACAATTGACACACACGAAGGCCCGGTCTGCCCGTGGCGACCGCTTGTGAATGGCACGTGCGATTAGCTCTTTTCCCGTGCCGGTCTCGCCGGTGATGAGCACGGTCGAATCGCTTCGCGCGACTTTGGCTACCCGAGCTAGCACCGCTTGCAACGCAGGCGAAGTGCCAACGACGGACTCGAACATCGATACTTTGTCGATTTCTTCTCTCAGGGCGAGATTTTCCCTTTGATCTCGTTCCTGGGCCTTCTTCCGGTCTTGGATGTCGGTGCGCACGCCGCACCAGCGAACGATATTCTCGTTTTGATCCCGCACTGGCACGATCTGATATAAAAACCAGCGATACTGGCCATCGTATCTGCGCATACGAGCTTCCATCTGGAACGACTCTCCGCGCGATATTGCCTCCTTGATCCCTGACTTGAGCTTCTCCACATCTTCGGCATGCGTGACCAAATCAAGGAAGTCGTTGGCCGGCATCGAAGGGATTGGGCCGAAGTATTCTAGAGATGAGCGGTTATCATGTGAGGCGCTGGCATCTCGCTCGCAGATAAACATGTGCACAGGAGCGACATCTATAACCTGCTGCAGTTGCTGAGCATGTTCTCGTAACATTTCTTCGGCGCGCTTGCGCTCGCTGATGTCCTGGATGACCGCCTGGCGGCCGCCCTGAAACATTGGAGAGAGCAATACCTCTACTTGTAGTCTCTTTCCGTCCTTGCCATTGAAGAAACGTTCGAACCGGAAAATGCTTCCCGCAATTTGCTCGAGCGGTGTCTGATTCGGGGCGAGATCATCCGCTGAGTAGGTATCCCGGATGGACATCTGGCCAATGTCCGCGGAGGTACATCCGAGCAGGCTGAACCCGGCAGGATTCGCCGAAAGAATCTTGCCGTTACTACTCAATAAGAGGATCGCAACGGGAGAAAGATCGACCAGAGACTGATACTTGGTCGCGCTCTCGCGCAGTTCGTCTTCGGATCGCTTGAGCTTTTCAAAGGCCCGGGCATTTGTGATGGCAACGGCGACCTGATCCGCGAAGACTCGCAGCCATGCGAAGTCCTGCTCGCTAAGGGTCTCCCGGCTGAACACCGCCAACACTCCAAGAATCTCTCCGCGGGCAACGAGTGGGTACCCCGCAAAAGCGCGGATGCCCTCTCGCTCGGCCCACTCCTTACGGCCGATCCACTCGCTCTCTGCTGCAGAATCCGGGATGAGGATCGACCTGCCGGTCGAGCCAATTCCGCCAACTTTCCGATGGCCTAGTGGAATCCTGCGGAATTGACCCTGCAAATACGACCAATCCTCTCCCGCAGAGTTTTGTGGCGCACCCGCGCTGGCGACCAGATGAAGACACTGGGATCGATTGTCGCATTCGGCTTTGCGAAAACAGATGTCGCATATGTCACCGGGCGCAAGCAGCCATATCCGTGCCAGGGCCACTGCGGGCTGTGCTGCCAGCCCATGAACGATTGAATTCAAGACCCCGTCAGTAGCGCGTTCGCCAGCGACTGCAGCGGCAAGAGAGAGTAACGGTTCGGCCTGCACTGTCTGGCCCCCTTTTAGTTGAACGAATTCTAGCACTGGAATATGGGGACAGATAGGGAGCCGGGAGCTACTCCCTAAGATCCCGCAAGAGACGACTTAGTAAATTTGGAAGTCGCACTCATCACCTCGGTTCTTTCACGAAGTTTCGAGAAATCCCGAAAGCATCGAGATTCTCCGCCTCGTTTAGTTCCTTGTCCTTCTTGTACTTATGATTGGCCACTCCCTTGCAATTTCAAGGTTGGGCGCAACGCAACTGATTTTCAGAGATTCGGTCGGGAGCGCTCCAAAAATTTCAAAACGAATCTGGCCTCGCTTGAAAAGCAGCCGGTCGATCTTCGAAAGGGCTTAAGAGGTGAAATCATGAAACTCGCAAAAGTCTTGTCCGTACTGACTGGCGTCTTGCTCGCCTGTCAATCGTCTGTCGCGTTCGCGTCGACCGCCAATTCGGCTGCCGAGGCTGTAACCGCTGCCGCGAATGCGCGGCACACCACTCCACCTAACAATAGCCTGTGGATTCAGGAATCTTCGAAAGGTTTGCCGGAGGGAGCCACCGGCAGCAAAGCGATGACAATCACGCTGCCCGCCGGGGCCCAGCTCAGTTCGCTGAAGGCCATGCTGAACGGAACCGATGTAAGCACTGCGTTCAGGGCGTCCGAGTGCACTGGTTCGGAAGGCGTATGCGCAACCGCCATACTCTCACCAGCCGATGGCCTGCGTTCGGGAAAAAATGTACTGTATGCAATCACCACTCAATCCGACGGCACTCTCGTAAGCTCGCGCTTGCGATTCAACGCGGGAGATCGTCAGGTCCATTCGAGGCCGGTATCCTATAGAACATCACGCGGTCAGGTGATCCGCGCACAGGGTGATGGCATCGCTGACACCAACTTCACGCCCCCGACCGTAACCTTCAACACCCTAACTCCTGGAGGATGGCAGGGTAATGCGCCATGGATACAGATCGGCAACGAACAGCTTCCCGACTCGAGTGTCGGCGCATGCCCTTCGGGTAGCATCTACCTGGTTATCGTGCTGGATCGCTTCACGCTTCTGCCGGTGCCCGGTGCGACGCAATGCGAAGCGAACGCCGCGAACCTGAGCGCGTACCTCACGACGCTTACCTCTGACCAGGTCGTAATCGTTGGCACCCTCTGGCTCCAGAGTGCCGACGTATCGGCGGCGTTTGACACGAGGACGATCGGGGGCTCCTGGTATGCTCCGTTGGTTCCGTTCCCGACCCTGTATCCGCAGGGATATATGGCGATCGGAGCCGGAGGCGCGGCGCCGGGCTCGGCCTACGAAAACTACTACACAAAACTCAGCGGGCCAGTCGATCCGTTTGCAAAGGGAATGATGGTCGAGGACCCATACGGACACTATAACTTCCAGAGTTCTCTCGCTGTCGAATACTTAGTCACGCCGAACGATCCGGCCAACAATAACCAAAGTACAGTTACCATCTACAAGGTGGGAACACTTTCCCAGTACAACCAATTCAGCTATCCCGGCAAGGTTGTCTTTTTCTCCCCCGCCAACCAGACCAATGGCTATTGGCTGCTCACGCTGCAGCGGGACAATCTGAACTTCAGCACCCAGTGTGGCGCGGTTGCGAACAGCGCAAAGCAGGAGACGGACGTGCCGGCCTGTGGCACTTTCTACCCGACCGGGGCCAGCGATGCTGCGACCCAGGTGGCTGCTTATACGCAGTTAGCAAATGCCCTGAACAACCTGCCTTTGAACCAACTGGCGTTTCTGGTCTCGGTGGGAAAACCGGCCAACGCGAGCGACGCATGGGATCTCGCTACCAGATCAAGTGGAGGCCAGAATGCCTACTATCAGAACTTTGGCGGTGCTCTTGAGAAGCTAGGCGGCGTGCCAATTTCAACCCTGAACTTGTACGCGCCAGGGAGCGCCTACAGTTTCGTGACGTGCCTGGGTTGCGGCAATCCCTTGACCGGTAATTCGGCTCTGTCCACAACTGCGTACGCGCAGCAAGGACAGACCGGAACTCTGCACGGCATTCTGCAACGAAATCTCAAGGGGCTGTATTGGCCGACCCGCGCCTCCCAGGAAACCGCAGGTTCGAGCGCAGTCTCTGATTTCACGCTCGACACGATTACCAGCCAGCAGCCGGTCGAGTGGCCGGAGCTAAGCGGGAATCTTCTCCCCGGTGCGAGTAGCGTTGCCGGACAAGTCTCCGCTTATCAGTACGCGAGCTATCAGCTGATCACCCAGTACTACATCAAGGGCGCCGAGGGAGATTTCCTTGACGACATCCATTATTACTTTACGGGGTCGCTCAACACGCTGCTCGACTATCACACCTTTGACCCGGCCAATCTGACGTTTCCCGGCCAGCCAGGCAGTTGTTACGCGTGGACTGACCCGGTAAACAACGCGGTTCTGCCTTGCTTCACGCAGCAGGACCTCAAAGCCGTAGCATCCCAGCTCAGCACAGAGATGGTTGATTTGGACAACGTGCTGGTATTCATGGTGACCGGATCCACCAACATGAAGGACGTGGTTGCGACTGGCAACGGGAGCGCAGCACTGGCTCTAATTGGAGCTGCCGCTGAGATCGAAGGCAGCTCATTGCAGCCGCCTCCAGCTGCTCCTGTCACCACCAATGTCTCAAATATCCTTAATCTAGTTTCTAGTGTCATAAACATTGGAGTAACCGTTGCGACGGACGGCCTGGTGCCACCCGATTTGGTCGATAGCGTCACCCGAGGAGGTTCGATTATCGGGTCGATCTTCGGCGGCGCCAGTTCCATCACCGGCGGCCTCACGCAAGGAGGCGGACCGGCACCACTGCCCAGCCCGCAATATTCGTTTACCACTACGATCGGAGACTTGGCAAACAGCTCCCTGCAGCAGCAGATCACCATCGGCTTCGATACCGAACTGGATAGCATTCTGGGCGACTGGGGTAAGTTGTCGGCGCTAGGGCCGCTCATCACCAACACCAACTACCCTGAGTTCTACTCGCCCAACCAGGTGGCAGAGAATGTCGCGGTCCAGTTGCTGGGCCAGGGTTCGCAACGCGACTTCTACATCGCGTTGCTACCGGCATACTATTCGGTTCAGTACTACCCTTCGTGGGTTGGGTGGAAAAGCCGGCCAATCAATCCTCCGGATTTTGGATCTCTATCCCAGGGCGGCGGCGGTATTTGCAACAGCTGGTATGCCTGGTATGGTTCCGGCGGAACAATTAACCTTCCTCCGAATGTGGAGAGGGCGGTCCCGACCTACGCAGGCGTCCCCAATCAATGGACAAACACCAACTATCTGACAGGCCAGAATCCGGTTGACCACTACATCATTGCTGGGTCCGCTCGGAATCCAGGGCAGACCAACCAAAGCTTCCCCTTCATCGACAGCCAGGTTGCCAGTACGATGTTTGGGGGGAGCCAGCTTAACATCCCGTTTGACGAGTTCGTCACGCGGAGCGGCCCCATGGCCAACGTATTCTTGGATACAACGGTGAACGGCTTCGACAACTTTCCCGAGGACCAGGTCTATACCTGTTACAACCCCAACGGAGGAATTGGCGGCAAGCAGAATCCCAACGCCACCATCACCACCCTGGTTGCCCCGGCATCCTCGGTGCTCGGAGAGAACGTGACGCTGCAGGCGACCGTCACTACTTCCTCGGGTCCGGTTTCATCGGGAACCGTCACGTTCGACGATGGCTCGGTTCAACTGGGAACCGCGACCGTGAATTCCAAGGGCATTGCTACCTTCTCGACCAGTGCACTTACTCTCGGACCGCATTCCATTGCCGTTTACTATGTCGTGAACGGTAAGTACACGGCATCGCAGTCCGCGGTTGCCACGGTGAACGTCTACGCGAACTCGCCGCAAATGACGCTCGCTCTCTCAACCCGCAACCTCAACGTCTCTTACGGTTCAGCCTCTTCTCCGGTTGGCCTGCAGATAGTCTCAAAGTCGGGGCTTGCAGGAACGGTGACTTTGAGCTGCACCGGCCTGCCTGTCGGCATGACATGCAACTTCAACCCAGCCCAGACTACGATCACTGCTGGCGGAACAGCCACAAGCTCACTGACCATCTCGGCCAGTGCGGTCAACGCGGCTGGAATGCCGTGGTCATCGAGCGCTGCGGGCATGCTGCTTTTCCCGCTCGCGATGTTCTCACTGTGGCGGGTTCGCAAGAACGCTCGGGTCATAGGCGCTTCCCTGTGCCTCACTCTGCTAGCCGTGGTTTCCATTGGAGGTCTGGTGGGCTGCGGTGGGGGTACGAAGAATCAGCCGGCAGGCCAGCAGACGATTCTAGTCAACGCAGCTGCTGAAAACTTTACGGTGAGCGTTCCGGTGGTTCTGACGGCACAGTAACTGCCTCAACCTAGAGGGCCCGCGTTTTAGAGCGGGCCCTCTTTTTAGTGCACTGGACTTGGCACGCGATTTGAATGATTACGTGCCAGCCTGCTTCAACAAACCAAGACGGACAATGAGAAAGCCTGAGGGATCACATGTGGAAAGTCCAGCGAATGGCGAACGACGAGTTGGTGATTCTACGAGTAAGCGGCCAACTTGAAAGTGAACAACTGAACGAACTGCAAGAAGTAATTGCTTCGGAGGGCGCAGACGAGAACGTCGTGCTCGATCTGAAAGAAGTGAGGCTCGTGGATCAAGACGCAGTCACGTTCTTGGCGGAGTGCGAAGCCAACGGTACACAGCTCCGCAATTGTCCCGCCTACATCCGCGAGTGGATCGGAAGACGGCAAGACCGGGAGTCAGGGCTGGAGCAATCCTAGGCGAAGTCGGCTTGGCTGCGGATTCAATCTGTCAACCGTGTGTTTACCCTGATACTTAGTTTGGGAACGCAGTAGAAAATAGTCACTGGTCTGCGATCTGCTTTTCGACGTGCAGCCCATCAATGGTCCCAACTTTCATTGCTCACATTCCTAACCGCAATATGCGGAGATCAAGAAGGCCAATCTTTACGGGGTTTGCACGGAGCAATTCTGGGCAGGTTTTCTAACACCGCAGCCGTTGAGGTGTGGCGACAGCGCTCTTTCGAGTAACCGCCAGCCCGGGCGCAAATGTGACGCGGTCCAGAAACCGGCTTCTGAGACATAACGTTCCAATGGGAGCATTGCCGCCGCAAAGCAATTCACTCGACCGATTTCACCCTCCCCTCCCCTGCCATTCGCCTCCTGCCTGAACATTCTTCTACGCCGCAACCGCGGCGCAGGAGGAAAAGATGCAGCACGGATGTTTGCAACGCAAAAGTCGCCAACGAGGTCCTGCTGTCTGGCAATTTCGATGGTCCGAGACCAGCCCTGACGGCAAGCGTCTTTACCACAAGAAAATTGTCGGCACAGTCGAGCAATACCCGGACGAGGATGCTGCCCGGCGCTCCGTAGTGGGGTTGGTCTCAGAACTCAACGCCGATGGCCGACCAACGAATTCCCTTAGCGCGACGAGTTGGAATTCAGAAGCGATTCGGATGGCATACGTTTCGGCACTCGTACTCGACCCTGCTGCGAAGCGTGGGGACTGAGTTCAAGGTGATGCAGGAGCTACTGCGGCATTCATCGTTCCGCTCCACGCTAGATGTTTACACGCAAGCAGTAACGCCCGCGAAGCATGCGGGGCAGGCGGCGGTAATGGCGCTGGTTTTTTCTTCCGATAAGGATGGAGGGGTACTCGTTGCCGGATAGCAAACTACTGGTCGTTGAAAAAGGGCACACAAAGGGCGCGCAACGTGCCTTTTTTGCGCCCTCGATGGTTTGAATGAAGTCCGCCTAACTGCTTTGAAAAGAATGGCGGGGACGACGGGACTCGAACCCGCGGCCTCTGCCGTGACAGGGCAGCGTTCTAACCAACTGAACTACGTCCCCGGTTTTGACGACCGGAATTCCGAACTGGTGGGCAGTGCAGGACTCGAACCTGCGACCTCCTGCTTGTAAGGCAGGCGCTCTAACCAACTGAGCTAACCGCCCCTCGGCCCCTGGGTTTCGTCATGACGCAAATCGTGACGTCACCGTTACATGATAGGCCTCGCAGAGATGAGGGGCATCCACACGAAGAACTTTTTAAGTATACGTTGCGGTGTCAGAGCGGTCAATGTGAGTGGCAGGATTCAGCACTTAGCACTCAGCACTTAGCATTCAGTCCCGAGAATCTAACGCGGCCGCCAAGAGTCGGTGGCTGAATGCTAAGTGCTGGATAGCCTCTGCTAGACTGGCGCGTGCGCCGCTTGATCATCAATGCGGATGATTTCGGACTTACTGTGGGGGTGAACCGCGCGATTGTTGAGACGCATTGCCACGGTGCAGTGACCTCAGCGACACTGATGGCGAATGGTCAGGCATTTGATGACGCCGTCGAGCGCGCAAAATCTGCGTCACGCCTCAGCATCGGCTGCCACGTGGTACTGGTGGACGGTGTGCCCCTGCGAGTTGTTAAAACCCCAACGCTCTCCGATAAGAAATTTCCCGGCGGACGCTTCTACCAGAGTCTGAACAGCTTCGCTCTACGCGCGCTCGGTGGCTGCATCGATACGGACGAGATTGAAGCCGAAGTGACGGCGCAGATTCGTAAACTGCAAGCCGCTGGCGTTGCCGTCTCTCACCTGGACACGCATAAGCACACCCACATATTTCCTCAGGTGCTACGGCCGTTGTTGCGGGCAGCTCGGGCGTGCGGTGTGCCAGCTGTACGTAATCCGTTTGGACCGGTTCGTTTTTCCATCCTGGCAAAATACCCAAGCCTATGGAAACGCTACAGCCAAGTCGCCGTTCTGAATCGGCTCGGTGGAAGGTTTCGCAAGTCCGTCTCCGAAGCTGAGATGCTCACGACCGACGGAACTGTGGGCATTGTGGCTACGGGCGCAATGGATCACTACCTGTTTGCAAATATTATCGATAGTCTTCCCGAAGGTACTTGGGAACTCGTCTGCCATCCTGGCTACAACGACGCCGATCTGGCAAACATTCGAACCCGCCTGCGCGAGTCCCGGGTTGAGGAATTGCGGGTTCTGATCTCGCCGGAAGCTCGTGAAATATTGGATCGAAGCGGGGTTCAGCTCATCTCCTATCGCGATCTTGCCTGAAATTAGCGAGTTCCGCGACCCCGAACGTACACGGCCTTTGGATAGGGTGCAAGCCACCGAATTGCTGTAACAAGGGCGCGAGGCCCAAGGTATCATAGGCCAGCCGCGGTGAATGTAGCGGAAGGCACGGACAAACATGGACAAAAGACCGGAAACCCGGGTCGCGACCGTAATCCTGGTACGAGCGTGGGGCATGGATGCGGACGGCCGTCCGTTTTTTCAGAACGCCAACGCTACCAATCTAAGCAGCGAAGGCGCACGCATCTTGGGCATCAGTCATCCCTTGAAGACTGGCGACGTCATCGGCGTGCAGCACGAAGACAAGAAGGCGCGCTTCAAAGTCATATGGGTGATTGATAGCGGTGTGGCCCGGCAGATTGAGGCTGGCGTACAAGTTCTCCCCAACCAACAGGTCCCGTGGCAAGCCCTGACCCCGAACGAAAAAGTTGACGTGGCTCCCGCGAAGAACAAGAGGAAGTACATCCGGCACAAGGTTTTGTTTCCCCTCGAAATCGGCTTTGAGGATTCACGGCGTACTCACATGCAGACGAATGCGACTGACATTGGCGGGCGCGGTTGTTATGTAGAAACCCTGCTTCCTTTACCGATCGGCACAAGAGTCAAAATCACGTTCTGGATGGACTCGGAAAAGATTCAAACCAGCGGCGTGGTGCGGGCCAGCGATGGAGGAGTCGGGATGGGGATTGAGTTTACTCAACTGGACAATCAGGTCCAGGATCGCCTGCAAAAACATCTCGATAAGCTGGACGAGGGCCTTAGGGTCCGGGACGCGGCCAAGGGCGCCAGCAACGCCGAATCTTAGCTCCGTTGCTTCTCACCCATCTCTTTTTTCGGCCAGCAACTGCCAGAATCTGAATCCCATCGCACCGGTCACCATCGAATCAGAGAGCCGATAGGCTCAGACTGAAAGGACCGGAGATGAAGATCGGAATCACCTGCTATCCGACCTACGGTGGCAGCGGAGTGGTTGCTACTGAACTCGGCGTCGAACTGGCCGAGCGTGGACACGAGATCCATTTCATCTCTTACGCCCAGCCCATTCGGCTGACTGAACTGCATCCCAACATTCACTACCACGAGGTCGACGTTTCGCGTTATCCGCTGTTCGAATATCCACCCTACGATTTGGCCTTAGCCACGCGTATGGCGGAAGTCTCAGAGCTTTACGCGCTCGATCTTCTGCATGTGCACTACGCGATCCCGCATTCCGTGAGTGCGTTGTTAGCACGACAAATGCTCGCGGCCAAACCCCAGGGACAGAAATTGCCTTTTGTGACCACGCTGCACGGCACGGACATCACCCTGGTCGGACTGGATCGCTCTTACTTGCCGATTACTCGTTTCTCCATCGAGCAGAGCGATGGTGTGACTGCGATTTCGCAATATTTGCGGGAGCGCACGCTGCGGGAGTTCGATGTTAAGAACAACATCCAGGTGATTTACAACTTCGTAAACTGCGACCTTTACGTTCGCGATGCCGGAGCGGCGCAGCGGCGGCTCGAGTATGCGCCAAATGGCGAACGCATTCTGGTGCATCTGTCCAACTTTCGGCCGGTGAAACGCATTACGGATACCATTGAGATTCTGGATCGAGTTCGCAAGAAGATTCCCGCCAAATTATTGCTGATCGGTGACGGGCCAGATCGTTCGCGCGCCGAGTGGCTCGCCGTCCAGAAGGGAATTCATAACGATGTTTTGTTTCTGGGCAAGCAGGACAACGTGCACGAAAAGCTCGCCATCGCGGACCTGATCCTGATGCCCAGCGAACTGGAGTCCTTCGGCCTCGCGGCTCTCGAAGCCATGGCGTGCGAGGTCGTCCCCATCGCAACCCGTGTTGGCGGCGTGCCTGAGGTGATCGAGCACGGTAAGAGCGGATACCTAGCCGACGTCGGGGATGTCGACACTATGGCGCGATACTCGATCGAATTGCTGAGCGACGAGAGCCGACTGCAGGAAATGGGGAAGGCTTGCCGCGCAGTGGCGAAGTCCAGATTTTGTTCTTCGAAGATTGTCCCGCAATATGAAGAATTCTACCGGCGCGTGCTGGAGCGTTCTTCGTAAAGCGCGGCGGGAATTGAGCCTTCGCTCTCCAGCACCGGCAAACGCAGACGGATCAGCGTACCTTTTCCTTCGTGGCTATCGATGGTCATGCGCGCGGTTTCCCCATACAACACCTTCAATCGCTCGGCGACGTTGGCCATGCCGATACCGGTTCCTCCCAGGCCTGTGGGTTTTTCCAGGAACTGGGCGGCGCCCATGCCTACGCCGTCGTCTTCCACTTCGATGATCAATTGGGAGTTAGTCAGACGGCTGCGTAAAAAAATGCTGCCGCCTTCAATCTTGGAGGCGAGCCCATGCTTGATCGAGTTTTCAACCAGCGGCTGAAGAAGCATGCTGGGCACCATCACGTCCAGAGACGCGGGCTCCAACTCCTTCCTGACTTGTAACTTATCGCGGCCGAATCGGACGACTTCGATGTCGAGGTAATTGTCGATGAATTCCAGTTCTTCGTGCAGAGGCACGAAAGCATCACCACTGCTCAATAGCCGTCGCAGAATCGTGGCCAGCTTGATGATCAGTTCGCGCGCCGTATCGGGATCGAAGCGCACCAGCGAAGAAACCGAATTCAGCGTGTTAAACAGGAAGTGCGGGTTGATCTGATTTTGCAGCGCTTCCATGCGCGCGTGCAACAGCAGACGCTCCTGTTCCTCGAGCTTGATCTGAAGCCGCACGCTGTTCCATATCTTGAGTTCGATGCCGATCACCATCACTGAGGTCGCGTAGATGAGTGCTTCCACCCACAGGTTCGGACTCTCCAGACTGAAAGTTGCATGGGGCAGGAAGTGAGATATCTCGGTCTGCACGAAACGCAGCGCGACGATGGTCACGAAGAACATGATCTGCCAGTCGAACAGCCGGGGAGTCGGCAAGTTGCGGCGGATCATGCGATAGATGCTGAGATCGATAAAAGGAGAGAATGACCATATATCTTCCCGATCGGGAGTGAGAGTACGCAGTTGACCTGCGACGAAGCCGACGATGAGATTGAAGGGAAGAGTGGCCCACTCCCCGTGCAACAGAGCGGGAAGAGCCAGCAGCGCGCCTCCCACCATACCGGTGAACCGGCCACCAATAACTCCGAGCAGCACCGTGGTTTCAAAAGATAGATCGCCAGCCAGAAAACTTGTCTGAATGAAGCGTACCCACACTCCCAAAGCCATAGGAACGCCGATCCACAAGATGAGGTAAATCCGGTGCTTGAGGGCGCGGCTTTCGCGGAACAGAAGCGATTTGAACTCCACCGAGCGGACGAGAACGCTAGCCACGGCGGCGGCTACGCCCAGCTTGATCAGGAGATTAACGAGGATGAGGCGCTGTTCCATTGCTTCGGCTGAATGAAGAAATCCGCTGAGGAGAATGTAGCATGAAGCGAGGACTGGAGTGGCACGTGCGCGTTTGTGCAGCAGCAATTGCCGCTCCAGCAGCCTATTGAAATGCAAGAGCTGCCTTGCTCTACGCGGTGACTTTATCCGCGCGTGGAAGCAGCGGTGCTTAATCCCTTCTTGCTCGACTTAGTGGCCGGTGGCAAGACCGGCCTCGCCAGCCTTTCTCGATCGAGTGCCTCACAAAGTTGGTTAATAATTCGCAACAACTCATCGGGATCCTTCGCCTCAACTGCCGCATTGCAAAGGTCCTTCCAGTTTTCGGAATTGTTTTCAGCCATGGTGTGATTCCTCCAAGATTTCGTTGGTAATTCAGAACGGCTTGCGATTCTCTGGAGACCCGGAACGCCGTTAACCCATTTGCTAAAACGGAGTACAGGTCAGCCGAGCCAAACGAATTGGAGAAAGCTAGACGACCGGAGGAGGGCGAGTGTAGTGAGTGCCGCTTGCATCAAGTGAGATGATCGGATCCGATGCCGACGTCAGGGGCGAAAACACGAGTGGAATCGCAGGAGAGAAGACCGCGATCGCGACGCAGCCATACGCTTCATCTTTATCAAGGCATGGCTTCGGGTCATGCTGCCGGCTGGAGTCGACGGTTGGGCCATTCGAGGATACATCCGGAAAGCTGCCGGGACCGACACGCGTCAGCAAAAGAACAACCAGCACTAGACACACGAAGGCTGAACACGAGGGCAGCCATTCCGTCTTGCTCCACGTGCGCCGAATAACCAAGGACCACCCTCCCTCCTGAGGCAGATGATTGATCAATGACTTTGGTTGCCCCTTCCTAGGGCTGAGAATGTCGTATTGCGCCAGCTGCTTTTCACCCAAAATTAACATCCGCATCAACTTCCCGTAACTTGTGCACATTAGGGTCGCTGGTTAAGTGTCTCCGCTTGAGATCTCTGAAGTTCTTGCCAGCGTTCAGGGCAGTAGCAACACGAGATTGGGTCGATGAGAATCAACTCGAAAACGAAAAGGTCCCGTGTATTCAGCGCGACACCAAGCCCGCTCACAACGCGGTTGCTTCTCGCCGCATTATTCGTCTTAGCAGGCACGGCTCAACTACCAGCTCAGAACGTTGTTCTAACTGGAGCCCTTAGCGGACGGGTTACCGACCAAAGTGCAGCGGTCGTGGCGGGAGCGTCTTTGACCGTGCAGAACCTGCGACCGGCGTGTCCCAGTCTGCCGAGACTAATCACACGGGACTTTACCGCTTTCCGGTGCTCACGCCGGGATTTTATTCCATCACGGCAACTCGCAAAGGTTTTCGCGATGCCCAGGCTCTGGTGCGCGTGCAAGTAGGAAACACCACGTCGCTGGACATTAAGCTGCAAGTGGGCGCCAGCGGAGACACGATTAAGGTAACCGGAAGCACGCCGCTGCTGCGGCCAGAGGAAGCCTCTGCCAGTACCGTGCTGGACCGGTCGTTTACGCAGGACTTACCGCTCAACGGACGGAAATATACCGACTTTATGGTGCTGACGCCAAACACCAGCTACGACGGCGACACCGGTCTGGTGAGCGTCGCCGGACAACAAGGCGGCGAGGACTCGGGATACGCCAACGGAAATGGCTCCAATGCTTTCACCGTCGACGGAAGCAACGCGACCAACAACTACTTCGCCGACATCGTGGGCCGAAATCGTATTCCTTACCTTTACGGGGAGGACGCCATCGAGGAATTTCAAGTCTCGGTGAGTCCTTACTCGGCCGTCTATGGGGGTGGAGCGGGATTCGTCAATGCGGTGACGCGGTCAGGAAGCAACGCGTTCCACGGAAGCGCATTCTATTACAACCGGAACTCAGTGATTCGGGGCCAACGACGCCCTCGACAAAGCCGCCGGCAATCCAAAACCGGAAGATGCTTTGCAGCAGTTCGGGGCCGGAGTGGGCGGACCTATCATTCACAACCGTCTGTGGTTCTTCGTGGATTATGAGCAGCAACTGCGCAACAATCCGATTTCCGTCATTAACACGACGTTGGCGACGAAGCCCGCGAACTTACCAGCCTTCTTGAGCGCGAACTTTGGAATTCCCGCGGGCACGACTTTGCCTGCGCCGAACGGACCGTTGCCCGTTCCAGGCAGCGACACCGCACCCGGCCCGAGCAATCCGATCTATCTCCAGCAAGTGGCCAATGCAGTGAACGCGCTCAACTCCAATCTCGGCAGCAAAGCAAGAAAGGAAAATGATTGGGTGCTCACGCCCCGGCTGGACTATCAGCCCACCTCACGCGATGCCCTGTTCTTCAGCCTGAATTTAAACCACTTCAATTCGCCGGGAGGCGTCATCACCGACCCTACGGTTGGGAATTATGGGACGCAGACGCTGGCCAACGCTTACGTGCATACCTTTCAGGCCAGTGTAGGATGGACACACACGCTGTCTTCTCACCTGTTGAACGAATTCCATGTAAGCACTTCGCAGGACAATGAAATCTCGACCCCAACCGGGTTGGCTCCGAACACGCCGACCGTAGTTCTGGATAGTCCCGCCGCATTCATTCTCGGGAACGCACCTTTCTCAGTGGGGAGGGTCTTTGAAAAGCAGTACTCCGTGTCCGACCGTATTGACTACGTGATCGGCAAGCACACTTTGCAATTCGGTTTTGATTGGAACCGTTCTTGGGATGCGGACACCAACGACGGTGGTGCCGACCCAAATGAGGCGATTGATTTCGGCTCGCCGCTTGGCCTTTATGAATTTTCCAACCTGGAGGCCTTTGCCCTTGGGCAATACAACACGTTCAGTCAGGCTTCGGGAAAGCCGACCTTTTCTTTTGCCGTCCCTTACTACGGATTCTATGTGCAGGACACGTTCCGGGCTTTGCCCCAGCTGACCATAGAAATGGGTTTGCGTGAGGACTTCCAAGTTTACCCGCAGCCGCAGGAGAATCCCGCGTTTCCTCTGACCGGACAGTATCCCAATCAGTTTCTACGATTGGCGCCTCGCCTCGGATTTGCCTGGCAGCCTGCATCGAAGACGGTCGTACGCGGAGGATTCGGGCAGTTCTATGACAACATGAATGGACTGAACTATCGGAACGCGGTGATCTCGAATGGGCTGGCGTCGCAGCAGTCGGAGGTAAGTGCCAGTTACAACGGAGGCTCACCGAACCAACAGCTCCCAACGTTCCCGACCATCCTTCCTGGTAATTCTCCTCTGTTTGAGGCTTCTCCCGATATTTCTCTGGTTTCTCCGCAGTTTCGGGTGCCCTACATATTGCAAGCCAGTTTGCAGATTGAGCGCGAGATTTCCGAGAATACAACTGTGAGTATTGGCACCATGTGGAATCACGGGGTGCACATCTTTTCGGGCAGCGCTTATGACGCCAACCTGAATCCCTTGCAAGGCACGACCACCTACGTCGTCTGTCCTCCCAGTACAACTACGGCGCCGTGCAGCGGCCAGTCGATTACGCTGCCGAATATGGATAACGGCCTGCTGACCGAAGGCCGGATCAATCCGAATCTAGGCCAGATCAACGAACTGATAAGTCCGGCGCAAAACTATTACAACTCCTTCTTCGTGCAGTTGCAGCGGCGCATGTCGAAAGGTCTTTCGCTGCAATTTGCCTACACTTTCGCCAAGAGCAACATGCTGGATGGGATGGACTTCAACAATCAGTTCGACTTCAGCAATACGCACGCTCCCTCGCTGTTAGATCAGCGGCATCGGATCAGCCTTGCGGCGGTTTACCGGCCTCGGCTGGAAACCTTGACGAGTTCTGACAAGGGGCGAGCGCTGCTCTCGGGTTGGACGCTGAGCACGGTCATGGATTTTTCTTCCGGTCGCCCGTACGCAGGGTTGTTGAGTCCCGCATGCACCAGTTCGACGCTGTCATTCGGCAATTGCAACGGCGCCGACGACAACCTCAACGACACTGCCTTTAACCAGGATACGGCGAACACTGCGGGCGGCATCAATGGCGGCGGTCCTACGCCGGGGATCGGCCTGAATTCCTTCTACGGCCCCTGGCTGGAGAGGATCGATGTTGGACTGGCCCGCAGCTTTGCAATCAAAGAAGGTAAGGAATTGCAATTCCAGGTGCAGGCTTTCAATGTGTTCAACCACGCCAACTACTACGTGCAGAATGGCGACGGCGATCAACCAACTGCAATACAATCCGATCGGAACCAACTGTGGCGACGGCGCGACGCTGAAGCAGACTTGCTATCTCGTACCCAACTCCGGCCCCGGCAATTTCGGAACGCTGCAGGAAATTAGCCCGAACGGCCTTCCACGAGTGCTGCAGTTTTCCGCGCGATTCACGTTTTAGCACGACTCTCTGGCGGACGCTGCTCTCGCATCCTAATCGGCTTCGCCAAGTAGCCAGCCGAACAACAACGTAGCGGCTATTGCCCCTGCAACCTGTGCCAGAATGAAGCCCGGTACATCGACAGGCCGAATTCCGGAAAACGTGTCAGTGATTGACCCTGCGACCGTGACGGCAGGGTTTGCGAAAGATGTCGACGCGGTGAACCAATACGCGGCAGTGATGTAGCTGGCGACTGCTTAGCGCTCCGACGCCAATGGTAGAGGAGCACCGAGAACTTGAACCAAACTTTTTGCTCAGTGTCCGGGGGCAAAGTCACTTCTGCGCCACTTCAAGACTGTCGCCCGTCTGATGATCCGTAATTTGGAAACGAAGGAAGTCATGAATTGAAGCGACGCCAATCGGGTCGCCAGACTTTACCTGTATTCTTCCGCCTGATTGCATCTCCTCGTAGGCGTAGCGAATAGCTGACTTCATCAATTTCATAGTCGTCACACCGGGCGGAATACCGTCGTGAACGAACATCGGCGTAGAGAAATCACCCTTGCTGAACATCGTCGCGATGTGGGACAAGTGAGAGCGAATTGCTCCGATGTCGGTTTTGTCGGTTGAATCGTTCACAGTAACTTCGATCGTCCCGCCATCGGACGATATCCGAAAGTGATGGGTGGTCTTGTCGTGAGGAAAGCCCATCGCTTGGTCACTGTTCCTCTCGACGCTCGCATGGTGAGCCGCGTGCTGATCATGCATGGGACAGTCTTTCATCGTGTCATCGGGTTTTGCCTCCTGAGCGAACACTACCGACGCGAATAGTGACAACGAAAGTGCGAGTACGAGTCGATTCATGACCGTGATCTCCTTTTTAGATTGTTAGCCGTGGACTTGGTCTTTGGCTTCTCCACGAGCGAGTGAAGCAGCATTGCCTTGGCGCCGGGCGGAGTGCGCTTCAGGGTCCTCTTCCAGTCGCGAACCAGCTTTCGCATGTAGCTCTGGGTTTGCTGAAGCGCCGTTATCTGTTGCCCGAGTGAGCGCAGCTTCTCCTCGGTCAGGCTGAGCACCCGATGGCAAGGAACCCCGCCATTGTCACGTGTTCGGAGAATGTCCGAGAGTTCATTCAGCGAAAAGCCTAGTTGGAGCGCCCGCTGTGCAAGTTGTACTCGCTCGACAGCAGATGCTGGGAACATCCGATAACCGCCGTCGGTCCGCTGTGACGTCGGCAAAATACCGAGCCGTTCATAGTGGCGTAGCGTGTCAGCACTGACACCAGTCAGGCGGGCAAGTTCTCCCGAGCGCAAAGAATTGGCACCCACGACATCAGTATGAACCCTGGAATCGGTTCCAGGGTCAAGCACTTTTCTTTGACGCGAGGGCTGGCCCACCCATATGTTATGCATAGATTTGGGCACGATGAATTCGTGGTCGCGAATGGAAAATCCGGGACGCAGACTGCACGAGTTTTCATCTTTGCAAAAACCGCAAAATGTGCCAGCCACCGACGCCGAAAAAGGCGGGTTCAACAGATAGGCGCACTGCAACTCGTGCCGGCACGCAACGTGACTTTGCGTTTGCCGCACGAAACAAAAAACCCTCTCCCCGGTGATCGGGGAGAGGGGCCATTGCAGTCTCAACGTGTTTTATTCGTCCCCGTCTCCGTCGTCGTCCCCGGCGGGTGCGGGGTTGTTGAAGTCGCTCGGCGGACGAACCGTGCTCTCCCCAGGATAAGGCCGCGTAAATCCGGTGGCCTCATACCAGTTCAGATGGCCAACGGTGTCCGGGTCTTCGGCGTCAGGCTTGGTCAGCTTGCCGGCGAAGATCTCCGCCTTCTTCTGTTGCCAAGCCGCCCTCAGGGCCTTGATCGTAGCGCTGCCTTTTGTGTTGGCTTCGTCTGCTCCCACGCCCTGGTTCAGCGGGACCTGGTTGAGAACGTGCGTCCACGGCTTGAAGTTGTCCACGGGCGGCTTGTCGACAAAAGCCGTCCTCATCGGCGAGGCCACGAGATCGAATTGGTTCATGGGCGTCAGACCGAGGATTTGCTCGATCGTCCGAGTCATGTTGACCTGCGTGTAGTAGTAGTGTTGGGTGGGTCCATTCTGCACGGTGTATGGGCTGACGACATAACCCGGGCTGCGATGACCGTCAACGTGGTCGACGCCGTTTTGCGCGTCGTCTTCCTCGATGAAGATCGCCGACGAGGACCAGACTGGGCTGTGGCTGATGTAGTCGATAATGCGCCCAACGGCCAGGTCGTTATCCGCCTGTTCGGCGTCCACGCTCGGCGGGCCACCGGTGTGGTCGCACATGACCCACAGCATGCTCAATGCGGGCACTGTACCGTTGGTGACGTCATTGTTGAAGTCCTGCACCCACAGATCGACGCGGAACTGGTCGGGGATGTTCAGATCGAACTGGGGGAAGTTCGTGATGAGGTGGTCATACACGGCCGGGACAGAGGACTCTGCCTGGACCGTGTTCTGATAGTAGAGGGTCTTCTCTTTCCCATGTTCGAAGGCCTTCGCGTCGGCGAAAAACTGTGACCACGTCGGCTCGGTTTTCGACCCGTTCGGCTGCAGGAACGTATCGTTCTCGACGTATTCTCCGTAGATCTTGAGCGGCAGACCGGCGGCGGCCGCTTCCGAGAACAGGAAACCCTTGGTTTGGTAGGCGAGCGCATCGCCGCCGTTCCCGCCTGGATAACTGCGGACCCAGTCCGGTGACTGGATATCGTCGGCGTAGGGCGCCATGCCCTCCTGGATCCATTGGTGACCGTCAGCCGACTGGCGGCTGGGGTCGTAGAAATTGTCGAAGAGGGGGAAGCGCTTCACCAGTTTGTGAACGTTCGGCGTGTCCAGGTGCGTCTTGCCGTCGTAGCCGAACACTGCCAAGTTGGGGTCGCCGTTGCCGGCGGCCACGTCGCCCAGGATCTGATCGTACGTGCGGTTTTCACGGATGATCAGGAACACGTGCTTGATCAGCGACGGATCGCCGATCTTGGCCGGGATTGCGACCGGCTTCGTGTTCGGGTTGCCACCGGAGGCAGACTGGATATTTTCTGTCAGGTCCCAGTGGTTATTCTGGAAAACATCTTTCGTCATCTTCGTCAGGGCCCCGCTATCCGGCACGGGAACGATATTGACGGTGCCATTGTCCTGGTGGGTGTTGTAATCGCACACGCCGTAGTCGCACTCGAACGAATAACGCGTGCCGATGCCCTTGTCGTTGGCAACAATGAGGGCGTCATTGGCGCGGTCCAGCACGACCGAGGACGGTGCATATTCCACCGGGATCATGCCCACGACCGGATTCTTCACGCCCTTGGTGAGGTTCACCACCCCGATCGCGTTGGCGTTGTACAGCGCGACGTAGGCAACGCCTCTCGAAGAATCGACGGCGATCGAGTTCGGCGCGGCGCCATAGGCCGGTTGGCCTGCGCCGGGCACTCCGATCGGCAGCCCAAGGTCGATCGTCCACGCCACTTCGTTCGTGGTCGTGTCGATGACCGAGATGCTGTCGCTATAGGTATTGGCGACCAACAGGTACTTTCCGTAGAACGCCAACCCGGTCGGGTGCAGACCCGTCGGGATGTTAGCAGTGACCGTCATCGAGGCCAGATCAACCACAGAGACGGTACCGGTGATCGCGGCGCCAACCACTGGGTCGGCGACGATTTCAGTGCCGGCGGACCAAATCTGGAAGTCCGCTTCCGTAGCGGCCCGGCCACCTTCGTTGCTGACGTAGGCAGTCGTGCCCTTGCTGTCGACTACGATGCTGTGTGGCGCGTTGCCAACGCGGATCTGCGTACCCTGCTGGTTCGTAGTCAGATCGATCTGGGCGAGGGTATCGTTCTGGTTCAGCAGGGCGTAGGCGCTCTTGCCATCCTGCGAGAGCGCGAGGCCGCCAGGATAAGCAGTGCTCGGACTATAGAAGGTGCCGCAGGGTACGGCATAAGCGCCCGGAGGGCTGTTCGGAAAGCAGGTGATGAAGGAATTGTTCGGCGGCACGCTGATCTGTGCGTCGTCTGACAGGAAGCCTTCTTCATCGACGTTGGCGATGGTGATATTGCTACTGTCCTGGCTGAACACCAAGTGCTTGCCGTCCGCCGAATAGGCTATGCCGCTATAGCTGCCGCTCGAATCCGTTCCGAACGTGATGTAGTTCTGCTCGACAACGCCGGTGTTGGTGTCGAATATTTCAACGGCCTCCGACGCGCCCAGGGTGAGGACGGCTGCGGTGTGAGTGCGGAGATTGGGGTTCACCGCGATGGCCTTCGCGCGAACCTGGTTGCCGAGGTCAACTTGGATGCCGGCTGGGGTGAGGACTTGGCCGCTGCTGACCACCCACGAGCCGTTCGACTGCGGGCCTGTGAAGTAAGTAGGGAATTCCTTGGACTGAGCAGCGGCGAGCCCCGGAAGGCTCAACCCCGCCGCCAGCAGGCCGGCGAGCGGACGCAAACGGTTGATCCGAGATTTATTTCGAGATTTTCTTCGGGAGTTATTTTGAGAGTTCTTTCGGGACATGTACCGTTCTCCTCCTTGGATTTTTTTTCATAACGCAACTAGGATCGGCTGTGGGACATCAGAGTGGGAATGCGACTGCGGCTAATCTTTACAGACGACCCGTGACGGCTCTATGACCATCCGGTGAATTTTCCGTTAAATGGGCAGAACTTGTTTTCGCGAGTGGCGATGCGCGCATTACAGGACATCAGGAGCGAGCTGAAATCTTTTGCCCCGGTCAAGCACGCAGGCCGTTCGGTTATTCAGCCTTCTCGGGCGCTATAATGGCGAGCGTCCTTTGTCATCCCCTGCGAATGGAGCAAAAGCTATGACAACACCTGAGCAAAAGACCTGTGCCCACATTCCCTGCACCTGTGTGGTGGAAAGTGGCAAGAAATACTGTAGTGACTCTTGCAGCGATGCCGGATCAGGTGACGTGGAGATCGCTTGCGAATGCGGTCACCCGACCTGTTCGACAAGCGTTGAAAACCTAGCCTAGAACACCCCAAACAATTCTTGTGTTTGATCTGCCGGGCAGCCGTTGTTAAGGCTGCCGATTTCAGTTCAGCGAAACATATTGCATGGAGGAACCCTTATGAAACATTTCACATTCTTCTTGGGTGCAGTTGCAATAACGGCTGGGCTTGTCGCCCTCTTTGCCCCTGCACCAGGGCACGCGAATGGGCAATCCGCCAGTCCCTTCGTTACCGAAATCCCTCAAGGGTACCGCGACTGGAAGTGGATCTCCTCGGCCCACGAAGCAGGCAAGCTCAACAGTTTAGGTGCTGTCTTGGGCAACGATGTAGCGTTCAACGCCTTCCGGGATGGCAAGCTCCCGTACCCGGACGGCACGATCATTGCCGCTTTGCATTACCAGAACGTCCCATCGGCAGAAAACAACAAAGTCTTTGGCCAAGCACAATCTTTCGTTCCCGGCGCCCCCACGAATGTTCAGTTTATGGTCAAGGACTCAATCAAGTACGCCGCAACCGGAGGCTGGGGGTTCGGCCACTTCCAAGACGGCAAACCTGCCGATGCGGCTTTCATGAAGCCCTGCTTCCCCTGCCATGAGAAGGCCAAAGCGACCGACCTCGTCTTTACTCACTACGCACCTTGATGCCGAAAATGAGAGCAGAAAGGAATGAGCCGATGGCCACACACGAATCAAATCGAGTCGTGTGCCGTTAGTGCCACTGCCGTGCGTATGTAAGGAGACGTTTCGTGGACTTGTCGTCGAGTCCTTCCGGTGAGGTGGGCTGCTTCAGCCCAATTACGATCGGGCGATAGCCGCGTCCAGTTCTGACTCTTCGTCGGCAAGCGCGCGCAGGGGGCCCAGCCAGGGTTCGTAGCGTCGCCAGCGTTCGACAGAGGTGCGATAGATCGGCTGCCGGGTTTGCCACTTGCTGGGAGTCTTCACCGCCCGCGGATTCGATTCGGGGCGCAGACACGCATCGTGCCAGGCCAAGCCGCAGCCCGCGATGATCCGCCGGATGACTGGTTCGGGCGCGCGGGTCAGGTCCTCGTAATCGACCTCGATGAAGCGATCCGTCGGCAGCACGCTCCGCCAATGGTCGATGAGCCGCTGGTAGCAGTGGAAATACGCGACCAGTTCGGCGCCCCCAGTCGGGAACGGCATGCTCGGATGGAAATGAGTCTGATGAATCGACAGCGCCGTGTCGATTGCGGCGCGGCGGCAATGGATGATGGTTGCGTACGGGAATGCCGCGTGAATCATCCCGGCCCAGAGGAAGTTGAACGGCATCTTGTCGGTCACTCGCGCCGCCGTCGGTGCAATCGTGCGCAGCACGCCGAGATAGTCGGCCGTCGCTTTGGCTCGGAATTCCGAGGCAAGGAATTGGGTCTCGTTCCCGGCCGCGACGGAACGCTGCCATGCCATCCCGCGCTGGTTCCAGAAATTCAATTCGCCGCCGGCCCCGACCTCGGGATGCATGGAGACGATCTGCTCGACCAGAGTTGTGCCGGATCGCGGCATGCCGACGATCACCACCGGGGTCGCGTCGGAGCTTCCGAGTTCGTGCACCCGCGCGATGAATTCGGGCGTGCAGCGGGCAATCAGCCGGTCGACCTCGACGGAGAACGCGGTCGAGTCGAACGACGCAGCGCCGCGGCGCACGCTGTCTGCGGCGTCGAAATGCTGCATAGCCAACGCGTACTCTGCAAGATCCTCCGCCGCCTTTCCGATCGCGAGATGAAGCCGCTGTTGTTGCCCCGCGTCGAGTCCGGGCGTGGCCAGAGCCGCTTGCATCGCTTGAAGCAGACCCTTGTCAGCATTCGTGACCGGGCGGCAACGGACCAGATCGTAGTAGCTTCCCGCCAGCAACGGCGCGATCGCGACTGTCCGTTCGAAGCACGCACGGGCCTCCTCGAAACGGCCGAGCTCGGAGAGCACGCTGCCCAGCAGATCATATGCCATGGCGTTTCTCGGATCAGCCACCAGCATCTCTCGCAAAACGTCTTCAGCTTCCTGATTGCGATCCTCGATCACCAGCGCCCGCGCCTTACCCAAGCGGCCGAAGCTGGTCCGACCTCCGGTCGCCGCCGCGCGCCGGAACCAGCTGATCGCCTCGCCCACATGGCCCAGCGTGTAGACCAGCGCGCCAGCGCGGAACCACGCTTCGGTCAGGGATGGGAGCAGCTTTGTGGTTCGGTCGTACGCAGCCAGTGCCCCGACGATGTCGCCCAGTTTCTCCAAGGCAATTCCCAGGCGGAAATGTGCATCGGCATAGCGCGGATTGTTGGCGACGGCCCGCTGCAATGCCGCGATGGCATCCGGTACGCGGCCGACTTCGAGGCAGGCGAGGCCGAGGTCGTGTTGAATAATGGGATTGGACGGCTGCACCAGCGCCGCATCTTGTAACGGCGCGATCGCATCGGCTGGCCGTCCGGCCTTGAGAAACTGAGTAGCCAAGGCAAGCAGTGGCACCACTTGTTCTGCCTCGGCTGGGTTTGGAGACTGGGACATGCCGATAGGCTAACATCTCAATGGCACTCAGGTATTCGCGGGAGCCCAAACCATGGCTACACTCATCACATCCTGTTGGGAGGTAGCGAAAGATGTATCACGTGCGGCAAGAGAACCTGCCTTTTGTTGGTAGTTCGTACGAGTTTATCGGAGCTGAGCAAGGCAACGCCAGTGTTTCGGTGTTCCTATTCCATGGCAAGCCCGGTTCGGGGCCGGGTCCGCACCGGCATCCTTATGACGAGATCCAATTCATTCGCGAAGGCCGCGGGGTGTGGACAGTAAGCGGCAAGACCTTCGAGGGCGGCCCCGGAGACATCTTTGTCATCAAGGCTGGCGAGGTCCACAGCTTTAAGGCAGTTGGCGATTCACCATTGGTACAATTCGACGTTCACCTGAGTCCCCGCTTTATCCAAGAGAACCTTTAGAGCAGAGAGTTGCAATGCAAGGCAAAAGAAAAAGCCGGACTTTGTAACCGGCCTGAAACGTGAGGATAAAAGTGCGGGATTTCGAGCGGTCGTGAGATGCCCGAATGTCCCACGGCGATTGGGGCGAAGTGATTTCCGACTGTCGTTGTCAGGCGCCCACACCCGTCGCAAGGTCGAGTAGTGATATGGCTGTTACCTATTTGATCTTTCCATCTGACAGTGACTGTACTGGAACCACAGGCAGCTCGATAAAACTGGCTGCATCCTCTGCGTGGTATACGCGCTGAACCGCTTTCACGTAGTCTTGCGGTTTAGCAAAAAAGATATTTGCCACGAACGTTTGCGGATTTCGATCGTACAGAGGGAACCAGCTGGACTGGATCTGCACCATGACGCGGTGACCGGGTAGAAACACGTGATTCACGGTCGGCAAAATGAACTTGTAAGGCAATGGGGTATTTGGCGTGATAGGCTTTGCAGTCTCGAAACTCTCCCGATAACGGCCCCGGAAAATATCCATGGCAATGCTCAGCTCATAGCCGCCCATTTCCGGCCGGCTCGGCACTTCGTCTGGATAGACGTCGATGAGCTTCACCACCCAGTCACTATCCGTTCCGCTTGTGGACGCGACAAGATTCACCACCGGCGCACCGCTGACTCGCAAAGGCTCTGTCAAAACTGGCGTCGTGTAGGACAACACGTCGGTGCGGTCGGCGACAAAACGTTGATCGACGAGCAGCCAACGCCGCCAGGCATCGCTATCGGTAGAAACAATAGGGCGCGGTGAATAAGGCACAGGCTTGCTGGGATCGGAAACGTATTCATCGTAATCTTGGGAACCTGCGGGCGACTTTCCATAGTGTCCGCTCGGAGGAGTGAAAGACAAACCAAGGCCGGACGTCAGATAAAGTGGCTTCGACTTCGTCGCGCAGCCAGACTGACACGCCAGCGGCCAGGAATTCAGACGGTCCCAATGATTTTCGCCGGTGTTGTAGATGAGCACCGGCGGTGTCGCGGCCTTCGGCGCCCCGTCTTTAAGATACTGATCGAAGAATGGCTTGAGCACGTCGCGACGAAATTGCAGGGCAGTGTCGCCGTCCCACTTCAGCGGCCCCAGTGAATAACCGTCGTAGTTGACTCCGCTGTGGCGCCAAGGGCCCATCACCAGAAAGTTCATGTCATTGTGCGTGTCCTTCGGCTCAACCGCCAGGTAACAGTGAATCGCTCCCCAGATATCTTCCTGGTCCCACAAACCCTGAATCCACATGGTCGGAACCTTCAGCGGCTGCTCGCTCATGGTTTTATCGAGAGCCTGGTCTTGCCAATACGCGTCGTAGGCTGGGTGCTCCGACATTTTGTGCCAGACGGGCAGTTGGTCCAGGCCTCCTGTTTTAGCGAAATTTCCGGCCGAGCCGGCGCGAAGAAAGTTGTCGTAGTCGTCATATGCCTGGCGAACGATGGGATGCCCTTGCCCGTGCACTGCGGTCTGTTCCGTAAAGTAATCCAGACCCGGCTGCCGAAAGGCGCCAAAATGAAACCAGTCGTCACCCATCCAGCCGTCGACCATGGGGCTCATCGGCGCTGCGACTTTCAGAGCTGGGTGCGGATTCACCAGAGCCATCACTACGGTGAACCCTTCGTAGGAACTTCCGAGCATTCCAACTTTGCCGTTGCTCTCGGGAACATTCTCGACTAACCAGTCGATGGTGTCGTAGGCGTCGGTGGAGTGATCAGTTGCGCTCGAATTCAGCGGCCCCTTTAACGGTCGAGTCATCACATACTCACCCTCGGAGCCGTATTTGCCGCGAACATCCTGAAAGACACGAATGTAACCATCAGCCACGAACACTTCGTCGCCCTGGGGCAAAGTCGCGAGCATGGACGCAGACCAGAAGCGTTCCGTCCGTTTAGCAGCGTTGTAGGGTGTACGAGTCAGGAGGATCGGCGCATTCTTTGCGCCCTTAGGGATAACAATCACGGTGTAAAGCTTGACTCCGTCTCGCATCGGAATCATCACTGCGCGTTTGACGTAGTCGTAGGATGCGGTCGGAGCCTCAAACTTGGAGGGAATATCTGGAGTGAGAGGTGCGGTCTGTCCGTGGGCGGCAGTAGCGATTATGAAAAGAGCAATCCCGACCCGTAACCATCTCCGGGGCGCACCTGGTTGGAATAGTGAAAACATTCTGATCATAAAGAGTGCCCCGCCCCCGCTCCGAATTTGCCAAACGAAAACTTTATCAGAAATAAGCGTAGCGACCGGTTCAAGACGCAATGCAATTCTTGTGCGCTTGGTTCAGCAATGCTTGCATGTCCGAATGTCGCGGGGTGTCAACGGCGTTACATGAGCTGCTCCACAACAATCCAGACGTTGTACTTCGAGCCGGAATTGTCACCCGCTGGTTGCACTGAAAATTTGATGGGTGTTCCTGCTTTTGCACGGATGGGAAGTTCTCCAAAAGCACTCCCCAGAGTTTTAGATGGCAGCGCTACGCTATATACATTCACTCCGGCTGCGTTCACAAATTGAAGGTATCCATACCAGAATTCACCCGTGGTTCCGGCGGGTGCGGTTAAGACCATGACAACGGAAATGCGGAACGTCCCCCACTGTGGAGGGGTATATATCGTGACCTGCTTCATCCCGTTTGTCAGACCCAGTCGCTCGAACGTCGCCACGATTTTTGGAGACGTGAGTTGTGGAGTGCTTTGCCCGAAACTGCTCAGCCACGACCCGAAAAGTGCCACCAGTACGCAGCAAGTTGATCGCCGCATAGGTCGCTTCCTCCCAGAAAGCGGGCGCAATCTTACCATGACATTTAACTAGTTTCTGGCACGACGGGCCGGGGTTGTCGCAAAATCGCGATTACGCTCAAAACCACTCAATGAGTGATAAGGCCTGATAGGACAGTTGAAAAATTCCAATATTGACCATCGATCCTATCCGACTGATAATGTGCCAATTCGGGGGAGGACCTATGAAACGCACTTCCGGACCTCGCAGGATAGCTAACCTGTCCGAGTCAGTTCTACGCCGTCTCAACTCGTACGCGCTCGCGGCCAGTGCAGCGGGAGCGGGGATGGCGGCGTTGGCACTACCAGCTGAGGCGAGGATTGTATACACGCCCGCTAACTTCTACGTCGGGGGAAAGCTCCCCATCGATCTCAATCACGACGGAATAAATGACTTCATTGTCCATTCGACAACTCTCTGTGGGGCTTTCGGTTGCTTGACGACCTTGGGCGTTTGGGCTGCGTCGGGGAAAAATGGGATTGCATACAAGTTCAATCAAGACCCGCTTGCCCTCGCATTGCGGGAGGGAAGTCGAATCGGTTTCAAACGAAAGTTCACTGGTTCGGCCATAATGTGTGACTTCCGAAAATACTCGAGCAGGACGTATCACACGGGTTATTGGTTCCAGACAACTGATCGGTATTTAGGCCTGAAGTTCCAGATCAAAGGAAAGATGCACTACGGGTGGGCGCGATTTAAGGTGAAGTTCTGCAGAGCAATTCTTACCGGCTACGCGTACGAGACCATCCCCGGCAAAGCAATCATCGCTGGTGCGACCAAGGGCCCGGACGACGAACTAACCGCGTCGTTCAATACGCACGTTCCCCAACCCGCTTCGCTGGGTAGTTTGGCGTTAGGGGCACCGGGATTGTCTATCTGGAAGCGCGAAGAGCCTGCAGACGCTACTACCGCAGGTCACTGATTTTAGCGAAACCCATTATTGGCGTTACATCCCGATTGCACTCAAAACCCCCTTCAAAATTGCGAAGGGGAGAACGGACGGCGCAAGCTTGGTGCTAACGCTAGTTGCGCCAGTTGAGGTGCTCAGACTCGGCGATTGTTAAACGAACAGGGAATGACCAGAAGGAGCTATGAGTTCCGCGGGGCGGTCATTCCTCAAGGTCAAAAACTCACTTTAACCGGCACAGCGTAGATGTTGGGCTGATTGTCAGTTGATAGGGTGCTGCCCCAGCTTACGACGAGGCTGTTGGGGCTCCGGGTCGAAATGCCAAAGGTGTCGCCGGGCCACACGCCGCTGTTCCCAAACCCTTTCGAAATGCGCACCGGCGGGGTCAGCCATCCTTTCGTGATGGAAAACGTCCGCAGATAAAGCGCGTATCCGCGTGAATCGCTGTCGGAGAGCCAGGCTACATAGGCGATTCCGTTCGCACCTCCAGCAACCTCAACGATGTGCGGAACGCTGAGCTTGTCTGGGATCGGCTTGATGGGCGTCGACCAGGTTTGGCCGTGGTCGGTCGAATAAGAGAAGTAGCCGATATCGTTCGGGCTGCCGTCGGAGTTCTTACCCTGCGTGTCCCAGGTTGCGTAAAGATTATCGCCGGCATCGATGCCGATCGCGCCGTCGATCCACCACACGGCAAGCGCTACTTTTCCCGTGTGGGAAGTAAGGAAAATTGGCTTTGACCACTCTTCGCCGCCATCGACGGACGAAGTGAAGTGCCCGCCCCAGGGGGCTAGCTGGAAGTTCTGTTGGTTGAGAGTGAGGTCTGCCTGGTAATAGGTGTCGATCTGGCCGCCCGATTCCACGACCATGGGAGCCGCCTCGGCTCCGCCCCCAGGAAAGTTGGGACTCACATGAACCATGTCGCTGAACGTCTTTCCCCGATCTGTCGACTTTTGCACCACAGCATTTAGATCGCCGTAGGAATAAGAGCAACTGCCTCCCTGCGAACAAATAAGTTGTATGTACGAATTAAACGGGCCGTAATCCCAAGTGGCATACACCGTGCCGTCGGGAGCGGTCGCGAGGAAGACGCGGTCGCCCCAGTTGTTCTGATCGGGAGGAAGAAGCTGCGTCACCTGCGGGAAGCTAACCCCATGATCAAACGACGCAGCAACAACGGGGAACATCTGCGTATTGCTGGCCAGCATATATCCCACATACAAAGTGCCATCGGGGCCGACCGCAACGGTAGGATCCCAGGAAAACGCAGACTGCGTCAGCGGCATCGTTACCGGCGCCGAGAACTTGACCCCGCCGTTCGTTGAGCGGGCAAAGCCGATGCCTCCGCACCCGATCCACGCCTCATACACATACTTGCTTTGCGTTGGATCGACCGCTTGCTCTACTTCCGCACTCCCATTACATCCCTGGCTGATTTCCTGAATGGAACCTACATGATAAGTGACCGCCGCTGCTGCACAGTTTGTGAGTGCGGCGGCTATTAGGGTAAGGGTCATAAACACAGGCCTAAACATCATCTTGTCTCCTGGGGCTTGCCGAGTTCAAAAATGTTGCCACCGGTCCGGCGCTTGCTGGAAGAGTTGCGGAAGTATATCACCGTGCAAGCATGTTTGAGATGGTTCGCTGTGGCGGCAATGAATGTATCCGCAATCTATATTTGTCGTAAGAATTCTGTGAGAATGCCTGTTATGCATTCGCTCCCTATAGGCCGACTTGCTCTCTCGATCTCTGCGCTTCTGTGCACGTTGGTGTCCGCACAAGACAAGCCATCATTCACTTCGCCGCTGCCGACCGGAGTGCGACTCGATCCCGCCGGTGAAAGCGTCGACCTTGGCAGCTTGCCGATCAATCTCGTGCTCGCGCCGGAAGCGGAAAAGGCCGTGGTCGTGCTCAGCGGGTGGCGCGAGCAGGGCAGTTCAGGTCGTCGATCTGAAGACGCGAAAGGTTACGCAGACGCTGCTCCAGGATGGCGCGTTCTACGGCGCCGCCTTCTCGCCCGACGGCCATCACCTCTGCGTCTCCGGCGGCAACACCGACTTGCTCTTCGTCTACGCATGGAAAGATGGCGCCGCCACACTCGAGAACAAGTTCGAACTGGCGAAGGCAAAAACTGCGGATGGCACGGGCACAAGTTATCCGGCGGGACTGACGTTCTCACCCAACGGAAAATTCGTTTATGTCGCCGAAAACGTCGGCGATCATCTGGCGGTGGTGAATACCGCGACCGGCGAGATCACGCAACGGTTTTCTACCGATCATTATCCCTATGGCGTCGCGCTCACGGCGAACGGTCAAGTGTTCGTGTCGGCTTGGGGCGGCAGCACGGTGTCGCAGTTCCGTGTTTTGGCGGACGGAACGCTCGCGTATCTCGGCCGGATCGAGGTCGGCCGACATCCATCGGCGCTGGCGGTGAGTGGAACGAAGCTGTACGTCACGCTCGCAGGTAGCGACCGGGTTGCGGTTGTCGACACGAAGCTGCGTAAGGTTGTGCGCTATCTGCACGATGCCGCGCCCGGCGCGCCGCCCGAGGGCAGTACTCCGAACGCGGTCGCATTTAGCTCCGATGGCAAGCGCCTGCTCGTCGCAGAAGCCGACAACAATGCCGTCGCCGTCTTCGATGTGGCCACCGGCAAGTTGCTCGGGCGCGTTCCCACCGACTGGTATCCGACCGCGATCGTCGAAGACAAGAAGCGAACTGCTGGTCCTTTCCGGCAAAGGCCACGGCACCCATGCCAACCCCGACGGCCCGGTTCCGCTCACGAACTGGCCGGACGGGAATCCGACCGCGTACACGCTGGGACAGTTGAATGGCACACTGCGCGTGCTCCCGCGCGATCACTGCCGCCGACGCAACTTGCTCGCTTCACGCAACGCGTCGCCGCCGCCAATAACTGGCAGAGCAGCGCGGGACGCGCGGCGTTATCCGCCGTTCCGCCACGTCGTCTACATCATCAAAGAGAATCGCACTTACGATCAAGTGCTCGGGGACATCAAGGAAGGCGATGGCGATGCGAGCCTCGTCTATTTCCCCGACATCGCCGTCACCCCAAATCACCACGCGCTGGCGCGGCGCTTCGGCCTGTTCGATCGCTTCTTCGTGAATGCCGAGGTGAGTTCGCAAGGACACATCTGGTCCACCGCCGCCTACGTCACGAACTACGGTGAGAAGATCGTGCCCTCGGCTTACGCCGGCAAGCGCGCCGACGTGGACGGCGAAGAGAGCGATGAGCCGGAGCGCGGTTTCCTGTGGACGCTCGCGATGCGAGAAGGCATCACTTTCCGCGACTATGGCGAAATGGTCAAGGGGAATCCCGGCTGGCCGGTGACGCAACACGACTTGGGTGCCGACGTAAATCCTGACTACATACCTTTCGATCTGACCACGCAGGATCAGAAGCGCGCTGATGTGTGGATCGCCGAACTCGCAGCGCTATGTGCGCGACGGCAACATGCCGCAGCTCGAAGTCATGTGGCTGCCGATGGACCACCTGGCCGCCGGGCGTCCGGGAAAGTGCACGCCGCGCGCGTGCATGGCCGACAACGACCTCGCACTTGGGCGGATCGTGCAGTCGCTCTCGAATAGCTCCTATTGGAAGGACACGGTGATCTTCGTCGTTGAAGACGACGCGCAGGCGGGGCCCGACCACACCGATTCGCACCGCGCTCCGTTCTATGCCATTTCCGCCTACAACCGGCCCGGCACAGTGCATCGCTTCATCAACACGACGGACGTGGTCGCGGCGATTGAGGACATCCTCGGCATGGGGCGGCTTTCGAAATTTGATTATTTCAGCCGATCCCTGGCGGACATCTTCGCACCGAAGCCCGACCTCGCGCCGTATGACCCAATCATCCCCACGCAAGATTTGAATGAAAAGAATCCGCAGAATACGGCAGCCGCACGCATGTCGGAGGGACTGGATCTTAGTGCGCCCGATCGCGTGGACGATCAGCTCTATAACCGCATTCTGTGGCTGATGTTGAAGGGGGATGCGCGATCGCCAGTTGCACAGAGCCACGCCGCCCTCCATGCGCTGCAATCGAGCAAATGATGACAATTCATGACGCCTTATTAGCCAACACATATCTACTCGGCAACGCGGACTCGACGGAGAATCGGGAGCAATGACGACCGATGCGGACGGGTCCACTGGGGGCTCGGCGTTGCCTGACCGGCGTCGGAGATACGATAGTTCCAGAGATAGCGCGGCAAGGTTGGCTTGACAATTGTTGTGTCGCTGAGATTTGATCAGCTGACGGCCGTGACTTCCGTTTGGAAAGAACGCAAAGTTGTTGAGACCCGTTGTGAGGGAGCCGTAGTTGTGTTTTCATGGATAACATCCGATGGGGGCCGATCTCCATCCCGATCCAATGAACGCGCCCGAAACGACAAGTAAATTGCCCGCCCTCGCGCAGCCGGTAGCCGCGCCGCTTACCCGCGCCGCGATCTTCCTGGTCGTGACGCTCAACCCTGGCTCTGAGAATCGCGCCACCTTGCGCTCGTTCTGCGGAGACCTCCCCGCGCTGTTGCGCGCGGTGGAATTTCGCGACCTGGAAGGCGGACTTTCCTGCGTCATGGGATTTGGATCCGAGGCGTGGGACCGACTCTTCGGGCGGCCGCGGCCGGCGGAGCTGCATCCGTTCCGGGAGATTCGCTCCGGAGCGCGCCACGCGGTCTCCACGCCGGGCGACTTGCTGTTCCACATCCGCGCCAAGCGCATGGATTTATGCTTCGAACTGGCGACGCAGATCATGGCGCGTATCGGAAAGGCCGTTTCGCCGGTGGACGAAGTGCAGGGCTTCCGTTACTTCGACGACCGCGATCTCCTGGGTTTCGTCGACGGGACGGAGAATCCGAGGGGCGACGGCGGTGATCGACGCCGTCGCTCATCGGCGAGGAGGACGCCGCCTTTGCCGGCGGCAGCTACGTGATCGTGCAGAAATATCTCCACGATCTGGAGGCTTGGAATGCGCTCTCCACGGAGGCGCAGGAACGCATCATCGGCCGCACCAAGCTGTCCGACATCGAATTGGACGATTCCGTCAAGCCAACCTCAGCGCACAACGCGCTCACTACGATCGTCGAGGACGGGAAAGAGATCAAGATCCTGCGCGACAACATGCCCTTCGGCCGGCCGGGGTCATGGTGAATTTGGCACCTATTTCATCGGCTACAGCCGTTCGCCCCGCACGATCGAGCAGATGCTCGAGAACATGTTCATCGGCCGCCCGCCCGGCAACTACGACCGGCTGCTCGACTTCAGCCGCGCCGTCACCGGAAATCTGTTCTTCGTGCCGTCCGCGACATTTCTGGAGAACGTGACCGACGACGAAACGAACACAGACCAGCCGGTGACAGACCAGCCGGTAAATGCGGAGCCCTCGGCGTCGCCCGCATACCTCTCCATCCATTCCATCGGTGCGCGATGGTTCGCTCGGCATCGGTTCCCTCAAAGGAGACATCAACATGAATAATCTCCATCGCGAGCTTGCCCCCATTTCCGATTCCGCATGGGCTCAGATCGAAGAGGAAACATCGCGCACGCTCAAGCGCTACCTTGCCGGACGGCGCGTCGTCGACGTGCAGGGGCCGGCTGGGGTCGGCCTCTCCGCCGTCGGCACCGGCCACCTGCGGACGATCACCGCTCCGGGGAAAGGCATCGTCGCGAGGCAGCGCGAGGTGAAGGCGCTGGTCGAGTTGCGTGTTCCGTTCGAGCTGGATCGCCAGGCGATCGACGACGTCGATCGTGGCGCGAACGACTCGGACTGGCAACCGGCGAAGGACGCCGCGCGCCAGATCGCCTTTGCCGAGGACGGCGCCATATTCGAGGGCTATGCCGCTGCCGGCATCGGGGGCATCCGTCAGGGGACCAGCAATCCGATCATGACGCTTCCTGCCGACGTGCGCGCAGTATCCGGAAGCCATTGCCCAGGGCTTGAGCCAGTTGCGTCTCGTCGGCGTCAACGGCCCCTACTCGGTGCTGCTCGGCGCCGACGCCTACACCGCACTCGCCGAGACCAGCGACCACGGATACCCGGTGCTGGAGCACGTCAAGCGGCTGGTCAACGATCAAATCATCTGGGCGCCCGCCATCGCCGGCGCTTTCGTGCTGACCACCCGCGGCGGCGATTTCGACCTGCACATCGGCCAGGACGTCTCCATCGGCTATCCCAGCCATACCGATGCCGCCGTCCGCCTGTATCTGCAGGAGACGTTCACTTTCCTCCTGCTCACCGCCGAGGCCGCCGTCGCGCTGGCTCCTCCCGCGAAGGCGAAGAAGGCTTAACGCGAGGCTCAGATTACTAACACGGGGGGTGGACGAGGATTTCTTAGAAGCTCTAGCCCGCGCTGCCTATGCGTGCGCCAATAATCACGCTAACGCTTCTTCCATGCGTATCCTAACCTGGACCAGCGCGGTAGAAGGAACCATAAATGTTGAAGAAGATCCTTCTGTTGTCCATCCTAATGTCTTCGTGCTCTTTTGCTCAGGACAGTCCATCCGCTAAACCAAGAACTGTCGCTGAGAGCCTTGGGTACCCCGCGAATTCGAGGCTGCTGATCATCCATGCTGATGATTTCGGGATGATGCATACAGTCGATCGGGCCATCATGGAGGCACTCGAACAACACTGGGTTACCTCCGCTAGCATTCTCGTGCCCTGCCCGTGGTTTCCGGAAGTAGCTCACTGGGCGAAGGCGCATCCCGATGCCGATCTCGGAGTGCACCTGGCTCTGAATTCCGAATGGGCCACTTATCGCTGGGGTTCAGTCTCACCGCAAGCAAGAGGATCCAGTCTTTTGGATGAAGACGGCTACTTGCCTTCGACGACTGAGTTCGTCGAAACCCACGCCAAGATGGAGGACGTTAGCGTCGAGACCCGCGCCCAGATCGACAAAGCGCAAGCTGCCGGCATTCACATAAGCCACCTGGACGCGCACATGGAGACTCTCTTCAGCACGGCCGATCTGCTCAACGTGTATCTGAACCTGGGACGGGATTACAAATTGCCGCTGCTTTTGGAACGCGATCAAAATCTCCACGGCTTACAGGTCGCGCCAGGCGTGGCCCTTTTAGATCGCCATGTGCAGATTGGTCCAGGAGTGCCGAAGTCCGAATGGATCGACACGTACAAGAAGATGCTCGCCCCGCTGCCCGCAGGGACATATGAACTTATAGTTCATCTGGCATACGACAATGATGAGATACGCGGAGCAACGTCAGATACTCCTGACTGGGGTGCAGAGTGGCGGCAAAACGACTTGGACATGGTGCGGAGCCAGGACTTCCGCCAGTTTCTCCGAGATCAAGGGTTCATATTGATCTCGTGGAAGGATCTAGCGAAAGTGAGCCTTGCTAATCCGATCGCGGGATCCGAGGGGCGGAACGCTCAGGGATCGACTGGACGTCTTGATTGAGCGATCGCCGCGTCTAATCGAGCCGCGATCGCGGCGAAGGCCGGTGTTGGGCCGTTCCACCGTAACTGGTCAACGTCTTCGAAGAGCGTGATGTCGGTTCGCAGGGTTGCCAGCGTGCGAAAGAGCATGGCGCGATCCCGCTCGCGATGGAGGGTTTCCGCGAGCGCGCTCGCGTTGGAGGCGTTCACCTGCCACTCGCGAGGGTCCAAAGGGATGGATTCGAGATGGATAAATTTGGCCAGCACGGCGGCCGACGACTTCGCTCCCCAGCCCGGCAGTCCCGGATAGCCATCGGCCGCATCGCCCACGAGTGCGAGATAGTCGGGGATCGATACCGGCGAGACGCCGAACTTCTTGATCACACCCGCCTCGTCCAAGGTGACACGCGTCCGGCGATTCAGTTGGACAATCCGCGTGCCCCTCACACATTGGGCGAGGTCCTTATCCGGCGTGCAGATGACCACCCTTTCGACGCGCGAATCCCCGGCCGCCGCGACCGCTGCCGCAGCAAGCGCATCGTCCGCTTCAAACTCAACCATAGGCCAGACGACAACGCCCGCGGCCGAGAGGACATCTTCGAGCAATGGGAATTGCGCCACAGGTCGGGGTCGATGCCTTCGCCCGTCTTGTATCCTGGCCACAGTTCGTTGCGAAAGGATTCGATTACGTGATCGGTCGCAACCGCGATGTGCGTGGCCCCGCCTTTCATCATGCCCAGAACCGAAGCGAGGACGCCTCGGACCGCTGCGACTTCGCGTCCGTCCGCTTTCGCGGATGGCAGAGCGTAGTAGTGCCGGAACAACTCGTATGTACCGTCGACGAGATAGATTTCCAGGGAGCAGCTCCAACACAAACCTATAGGACGGGTGCTGTCTCAATCAACTGAGATCAGAAACATGACTGACGACCCAATCTCGTCGAGCCACTGACTTGGTTTCTGATCTGGTCATCGAGGCTCTGCGCTGTTGCGGCGGCTGTGAATTAAGCTGTGGAGAAGTGTGGATAATTTGCCCGTCTATTCACTAACCGCCAACAATTCAACAGGATTGCATCTTTCCTGCGAGGGCTTGTGAATTTCAGACTTTGCACTGAAAACGGGCGTTGACAATCATCGAGCAAATCTCTAAGGTGGCGTTCGTCGACGGCTGAAAGGGTTGGCTTAATTAAACTTTTGCCAGTCCGAAGTAGGCTGAGTGATCAGCTCAGAAGGGCAACCGGATGAGCAGCCAGACCTGAAAAAACCGACGGCTCTGCGAGGAGTAGTTGGGGTTTGAGACCGCGAAAGCGGTGATCGCATCGAAGGCTGTGACGGTACATGCCTCCACGCTGTTAGCTCCCTCGCAGGAGCGGGCGGCTAGAGCATAACCAATGTCACAGCCTTTTACTTTCCCCCAGCGCTTTCCTCGGCACTGATTTTCGCAACACGGTTCCGCAAAAATATTCCCGTCCCGAGACCTACGGTCGCCACGCTCACCCGCGGCGAGCTCGCCGAAGCAGACGTTGCAACACCTGAAGACGAACCTCGGCTCTCCTCCGAAAATTTGGGCGCTATCGAGTGGCGGCTCCACAAACGACTGCATCCGGCCTGTAATCACCGCATAAATCCCCCGCTTTCCAATTGAAAACTGGAGCGAGCCCTTCGGCCTGAAGTTTCTTGGAGTAGACGGGTGCATCGTACGAATGAGCAGCAAACTGACATCCATCGTGTTGGAGTGAATAACCGCCCGGCGTGGTGGAACAGTTGAGGGTGAAGAGACAGCCGCCGCCTCGCGCCAGCTCGACACACACGTCCCAGTCCTCACGCGTGCTCACAAACGGAGCTGTCGTCGGCGAAAATATGTTGTGAAGAGCGACCGTCGCTAGGAATTCCTGACGAGTCAGCGCGTATGGCGACTTCTGAAGAAGCGCTCCAGGAGCCAGCTTCAGACGCGGCGTACCCAGAATTGTGGCGCCTCCTCCGTAGTGTTGTTGCAAGTATTCCTCATGCAGCATTAGCATGGCCCACTCTTGTCTCCAGTCCGCGAGTCCCGAGAGCACTCCGACACCAACGTGCTCAACACCGGCGGCGAGCATGCGTTCATAGGCGTCCAGGCGGTAGTCGAAGTTTGCCTTTTTTGTTTTTCCTGGATGAAGCTCGGCGTATCGAAGCCTGTCGTAACTTTCCTGCCACAGCACCGACCAGCACAGCCCGGCGTCGACCAGGCGACGGTAATCGCTTTCTTCCAATGCCTCGGCGCTTATTCCGACGAGGCCACCGCCGTGACGATGCAACACTCGGTGCAGCAATTCAACATGACGGCACATCGCATCGACTCGCATCTGCGGATCGGCCGCATAGACCAACTCAAGAACTCTCTGCCCTTTTTCCTCGACGAGATAGATCGCCTCCTCCTCGAGTTCGTCGTCCGTCAATCGCCTGCGCTCGACACCGATCCCTTTGTTTCCTCCCCTAAAATTGCAATATAGACATTGTTCCTCGCAGATGCTGGTCACATAAATTGGAACGATTACAAAAACTCGTCCGCCGTAAAAATCCGTTTTGATTTCGGCAGAACGGGCGACGATAGTTCGATCGAGCTTACCCCCTTGGCCGAATCCCTCGCTCCACAGAAAAGGCGCGTAGTCGGACGCCTGCATGGGCCGAACCGAGTCTAGAGATCCCGGTCGCGAGCAAGAGAAGTCTGAAACCTGTTCGCGGGCGAGTCCGTAGCGCTGAGAAAACATGAGTTGTGTCCTTTTTAGCGTGTCTTTCTTAGAATGATACGAGCGATCGCGCGCCGGGCACTGTGACCGTGCGCACTGAGGTCTGTGATGTGATCGTCAGATACTACGTGAGAGCGACGGAGATTCGATCTCGTCCTCGGTTGTCCACCAGATGCGTAGTTCGGCGGGATGCTCTCGGGACACGTAACCCACATCCAAGCGATCCAGTTCACGCAAAACCTCTGCGATCACTTGATCGAGAGAGGCTTCCACGGGCTCGCTTAAGCTGCAGCCCACCTCGTAGGAGCCAGCTTTGATTCCCACGAGAAGAACACTGGCGGGCGCAATTCCGAAGAAGTCGGCGCCGAGCAGCGTGTCGACGAGAGCTGGGGAGTGAGTATCCATTCGCACGCCGGAAGAATGGCGAACAATATCGGCTTTGCGGAAGAGCAGCACCGTTCCCGGTGTCGCGTCGGTGTCGATGGAATCGATCAGGATAACGGCATCTTTCGCGGAGATCTGATCGACCAGATCAAGGGCCGGGGTCCCCAGGTCGGCGACTTCAACGCCCTCATCGAACTCGTAACGGGCGGCCAGAAGCCGCGCGACGTACGGCCCGACGCCGTCATCCCCCAGCAAGACGTTCCCGATCCCGCCTATCAGGACTTGCTTCACAGCACCTTCACTTTGGCAATCTGGCGTCCCGATGGATCGAAGGCGTGGCACGCGCAGGCCATGCAGGGATCGAAGGAGTGCACGGTCCGCAGAACTTCCAGCGGTTCCTCGGGCCGAGCCAGCGGCGTGTGCAGCAGCGAAGCTTCGTACGGACCGTGCGCCCCATTGGCGTCGCGCGGGCTGGCATTCCAGGTCGAGGGCACAACCGCCTGGTAGTTCTTGATCTTTGCGTCTTTGATCACGATCCAGTGCGACAGCGTACCGCGCGGCGCCTCGTGTGTCCCAACGCCCTCCACTTCGTGCCCGGAAAATACCGGCTGGTTATGGACCGTGTAGTCGCCCTTCGCGATGTTGTCGACCAGCAGATTGCCAGATGCTTCTGCGCCAGTTCTGCCAGCATCGCGGCGCGAATCGCGCGCGCAGCATGGCGTCCCAACGTCGAATGCAACATGTCCGGCGTCACATGAATGCCGCCGATCGCCTCGATCTTCCGATAGCGAGGTCGGCATACTTACCGTCAGCGGATGGCCTTGCGCGTAACCGACCAGCACCTGCGCCAGCGGGCCGACCTGCATCGGTTGGCCGTTAAATCGCGGCGCCTTCACCCAGGAGTACTTCTGTTCGCCATTCCAGCCGGTAAATTCGGGCTCGGTCTCTCCCATCCAGGGATGCAGCGGCTTGCCGCCCTGATAGTAGGCGTGGGTCACATCTTCGCTCACTGCCTTGCCGAAAGTCCTTGTCGGATGCGGTCTTGAACGGATGCACGCCCGCGATATTTCCGTGCATGATCATACCCGCCCGGCAGATCGTAGGCCGAGCTTCGGCTGTCCAGCGGAAGGTCAGGCACCGCAAGATAGTTGCGCACGCCGCTGCCGATCTTGAACCACTCCGGATACATGGCGGCAACCGCACACACATCGACGAGGTAAACCTCATTGATGAACCGCACCACTTCGTCGAGCAGCACGCGAATCATCTCCAGCCGGTCCATGCTGAGCGCGCTCTGGCTGTCCAGATCGATGGCGTTCGCCACGCCTCCAACCGTCAGGTTCTGAATGTGCGGAGTCTTCGATCCCAGAATTCCGACCACCTGCAGAGCCTTGCGCTGATATTCCAACGCCTGCACATAGTGCGTGAAGGCGAGCAGATTCACCTCCGGCGAAAGCCGCATCGCCGGATGGCCCCAATACCCATTCATGAAAATTCCGAGCTGCCCGCTGGCCGCGACCGCGTTCACGCGGTCCTGTGCCGCTTTGAACTCGTTGCGGGAATTGCGCGTCCAGGGCGACAGACTCTCCGCCAGCTTTGCCGTCGCCGCAGGATCGGCCTTCGGAATCTGCAGAATGTCGACCCAGTCGAGCGCGGACAATTGATAGAAGTGAACGATGTGGTCGTGCAACGCGTGCGCAATCAGAATCAGATTGCGGATGTACTGCGCGTTTAGCGGCACCTCGAGTTGCAGCGCATCTTCGACCGCGCGCACGCTGGCCATCGCATGCACAGTCGTGCAAACGCCGCAGAAACGCTGCGTGAAAAGCCACGCGTCGCGCGGGTCGCGGCCCCGCAGGATCTTCTCGATGCCGCGCCACATGGTGCAGGACGCCCATGCGTTGCTGACCGCATTGTTGTCCACCTCGACATCAATGCGAAGGTGGCCTTCAATTCTGGTGATCGGATCAATCGTGATTCTGTTTTGCCATATGTGCCTGCTGTCAGTCGGAGTCGTTGGATTCGTTTTCGCCGAAATATCCGTACTTGAAATACCCCGTCCAGCGAATGTAAGGTCTGCGGAACCGGAAGTAATTCGCCATGTCGTGCCATTCCTGAAGCGGCGCCGGAAGAATGCCAAACCGCTTCACAATCGAACAGAAATCCTGCAACTGCCCATGCGAAATGAATCCAAGCGACACCAGCACCTCGATCGTCGACGGAAAATACAGCGACTCAGGATTCGGCCGGAAAGCCAATGTTGTCGGGCTGAAGCGATAGATCATGCCGCCCAGCGAACTGAGAATATAGCCCAGGAACATCGATCTGGTGTCGTGGGTTTGCAGCGACCGACGAAGCAGCCATCCGCCGAATGCAGTCAGAAATATTTCCAGCCAGAACACGCCGGCAAAACGATCGAGGTGAAAAGCCGTGCCCAGCACTCCACGGAAAAGGATGTCCAGCAACCGCAGCGCCAGCCAGCCGAAAATCAGCCACGCGGTGATGCGCGCGGCTTCGTCGAGAACATCCATGTCCATTGCGCGCTTCCACACCAGACAGCACAGCATGGTGGTTCCGGCAACGCAACCAAATGACATGAAGGTCGCCGCGCCCAGATAGAGCAACGGCAGCCACGGCGTCTGCCACAAGGGATGGACTCGTTCTCCCGCCAGCAACATCAGCGCGCCCAGCGACGATTGGTGCATCCCCGGCAACAGATAAGCCGCCGCGATAATCCAGGGAAAAAATGAATGCAGCCGCGCTTCGAATCTCTCCACTCCAGGGCGCAGGCGCGAATCGAAGTACCAAAGCCGCTCCAGCACAGGCGGAATATTTTCGACCGCCAGCGGAATCATGGCGTAAATCGACATGCAGATCGCAACTTCAGCCAGCGGCGAGTGCATATTCCATTTCCACGGGAAAACGATCCAATAGAAATTCCACGGGCGTCCGGCATCGATGCCCAGCAAAAGCAGACCGCACGCATAAGCCAGAAAGCTGGTTAGCAGAGCCATGCGCATCAGTGCGTGAAGCTTCTTGCGCCTGAAATACCCACGCGGCAATTCCTACGGCAAACGCGCCTGAACCCAGCGCGGTCAGCACCATCACGTTGAAAGTCTTCCAGATGCCCCACCCATAGGCATCATTCATGCCGCTGACCGGACCCAGTCCCGCCAGTTCGCGGTAAGCGGTTAGGACAAACGCCAGCAAAGTCATGCCACACAGTACGAGAAAGAACCGGTTCACGACCGGGAAACCGTACACTGGCACCGCTCGCTCCCACCGAGTCTTATTCAATCTGGCACGTTATTTATGGTTGCCGTGCTCATAGCTGCGCCCTCAATCCGGTTTCTTTTTCTCGCTCATGAGCTTCCTGCTCATGACCCTTCAGGCTTTTGCGAATCACCTGTACCAAGCCGACATACAAAACCGCAGGCAGCGCGAAGTACTGATAAAGACGTCTCTGCCAGCGCAGAGTTCGTGCGGGCACCGACTCCGGTCCTAGTTCAGGCAGGCCGAGTTTTTCGAACGGGACGCGCGACAGATACAAACATTGCGTGCCGCCGTTGTCGTTTTCCCCATACACGCGGCTCTGGTAGTACCGGCCGGGGCTATTCTTGATGCGTTTCTTGGCCTCTGAAAGCAGGACGGTGCGCGGACCAAAAATTACGGCGCCGGTTGGACATACGCTGGTGCATCCCGGTTTCTGGCCCTTCTCCAGCCGATGGTGACACAACTCGCATTTCGTGACGCGCGGATTGTAGCCTTGCCACTGAAATCGCGGCACGTGATAGGGACAGGTAATTGTGCAGTAACGGCAGCCGATACATTTGTCGGCGGTCCAAGTCACGATGCCACTCTCAGGATCCTTGTGCAGAGCCTGGAATGGACAGCCGGCAGCGCACGCTGGATCGAGACAATGCATACACTGGCGTTTCACATAAGAAAACGCCGAGCCATCTTCAGGCTTATAGAGCTTGATGATGTTGCGAGTGAGATCGTTGAGGTCGGAGGGCGCCTGGTGCAGTTCGTCGCGGCGCGTATCAGGTGCCGTATCGTTGGCCTCTGCACACGCAGCCACGCAGGCCTTGCAACCGATGCAGATGCTGGCGTCATAGAGCAATCCGACAGCGGCATTGGGAACTGGGATGCTCTCGGCGTGCAGAGCTTCGCCGCCGATGGTGATGGCTACGGCCGCCGGCACCCCGGCCTTGGCGACGTTGGTAAATAGTTCTCGCCGAGTGATGGCCACATCAGTCCTCTTTCTTATCGACTTGCTTTTCGCCTGACGCCTTTTCGTCTTGAGCACGGTCGGCTATGATTCGCGCAACGCCGGCCTCCTGGCTGCTCTGGAAACGCTGGGTTGCGACCCAGGTAGCACCGCCGATCGCCCCAGCCACTGCGCCCACCAATACTGCTGCACCCACTTTGATCTGCCCAGCAGGACTGTAAATGGGTGGGTACGTGTCGGGCGGAGTCGCCTGATGAATCGCAACCGTTTCGAATGTCCCCATCTTCCACACCACGCCTTTTTCCGTGCAGCCAAGACACGGCGCTCCGATCCCGATGGGCCACACTCCCGGAATCTCATTGAAATGACGCACTGAACAGGCGGCATGAGTGACCGGACCTTTACATCCGAGCTTGTAAAGACACCAACCCTTGCGGTGCCCTTCGTCGCCGAAAGCAAATGCGAATCGGCCGGCATCGAAGTGCGCGCGCCGCGGGCAATTCTCGTGGATGACACGGTTATAGGCGAACTTCGGACGGCTGAGCTCGTCCAGTTGAGGCAGCTTGCCCATGGTGACGTATTCCAAAACAACCGCAAGCAGGTTGTAGGGATTGGGCGGGCAACCGGGGAGGTTTACGATGGGCTTGCCCGACACTACGGAATCAACTCCGACGGCACCCGTCGGATTTGGATCTGCCGATGGCACGCCGCCCCACGAAGCACAGGATCCGATGGCGATTACCGCGGCTGCCTGGGCGGCAACTTCCCGCACCACTTGAACCGCTGGTCGGCCACCCATCTGCATGTAGACGCCGTCGTCCTTGGTCGGAATCGCGCCTTCAACCACCAACACATATTTGCCCGCGTTGTCAGCGATTGCCGAGCGCAACGCCGCTTCAGCTTGTGCGCCCGAGGCCGCCATCAAGGTCTCGTGGTAGTCGAGGGAAATCACGTCGAGGATGAGATGAGCAACGTCGGGCGCTGAGGTGCGTAACAGAGTCTCAGTGCATCCAGTGCAATCCTGAAAGTGTAGCCAGATCACCGACGGCCGTTTGGTTTTTCCGATCGCCTCCGCCATCTGCAAGACTGAATTCTTGCCGGTGAGCGCCAAGCCCACAGGCGCGGTGGCCATCAGCATGCCGCATAACTGGATGAAGCTTCTTCGGGAGACTCCGCAAGCCTCCAGGTGTTCTGCAATGGTCGGTTGCTTGGACATGAGCGCCTTCCTAGCGTTACGGCATTTCCCCGTGGCCCCTTGAGCCGGAACTACTCTCGCGAACTGAGTTGTGTACTGTTCGGGCGATCACGGGAGGAAGAGTGTGGGAAGAAACCGAGGACGAGCCGACGGTCGCGCACTGCCGACTAATTAAGAGTAAGAATTAAAGCAATTAGTGTGCGATACCCGGTTGTCTCCTTTTCACTCTGTAATCCCCGTGGTTTCCACTTTCTTCCGACCGGCAGCAACCCGGGATGATCGAGACTTGTTATCGCCCGAATTCACATTTTGAGTCAGTGATCTGAATCACTTATTGGTGTGAGGTGCAGTCATCAGGCGGTAGGCGTAATTGACCCCATCGATTTGCTCCTGGCCACCGCCGCCGCGATCAAGGCTTGTCCCAGACTAAGGCCTCCATCTCCCGCGGGCACCTCACGGTGGGTGAACACTTCGAATCCCGACGCTAGCAGTTGTGCTTCCAGATGCTCAGACAGATAAACGTTGTGAAAGGTTCCTCCACTCAAGCAAACACGCGTCAAGCCAGTCTTCTCGCGCAACGTTTTGGCAATTCGCGTGAAACTCTCTGCGAGTCCTTGATGAAAACGACGGCTGATTACACCTGCGGCAACGTTTCGCTGCAGATCGTGCACAACGGACTCGAACAAGCGACGGCTGCTAATGATCCAATGCTCACCGTCGGGCACGAGATCCATGGGATATCCGCGATTTTCTTCCGTTGAACTGATCACCATCTCTAATTCGATGGCGGCTTGCGCCTCGTAATTGACCTTCTGGCGAATTCCCACCAGCGCTGCAATCGCATCGAAAAGACGTCCACAACTGGATGTCAACGGAGAATTAAGTTGGTGGTCGATCATCTGCAGCAACAACTCCGTTTTGCCCGGATCGAGTTGCTGCACAAAAGGAATCGGCATGGACAAAAAATCACGCCCGAAATGATGCGTCAGATAGCTGACGGCCATGCGCCAGGGTTCATGGATCGCGGCCGATCCGCCAGGTAACGGAACGTATTCAAAATGCGCGGCACGCTCGAAGCCGCAATAGTCAGCAATCAATACTTCGCCGCCCCAAACGCGACCGTCGGATCCATACCCAGTTCCATCAAGGGCAAACCCGATCACTCTGCCTTCAAGATGGTTCTCTGCCATGCAACTGGCAATGTGCGCGTGATGATGTTGCACTCCGATCAAGCGCGCGCCGTCCTGTTGCAAAGCCCATTTGGTCGAAAAGTAATCGGAATGAAGATCGTAAGCGATAATTTCGGGACGAATTTCTAGAATTTGCTCAAGGTGATCGACGGCTTCGTGAAAGAATTTGAAGCTCTCAATATTCTCCAAATCCCCGATGTGCTGACTTAGAAACGCATACTTCCCTTTGGTCAGGCAAATCGTATTCTTCAGTTCTCCACCAACTGCCAGGACGGAAGGCTGTTCGTTCTTCAAAAAAACAGGCACGGGAACGAATCCGCGCGAACGGCGCAATTGCCGCACGCTTCCGCCGCTGACTCGCACTACAGAATCATCGCAGCGCAATAAAATGTCCCGGTTGTGCACCAGGAAGCAATCGGCAAGACTGCCCAAGCGCGAAACTGCTTCGTGATTGTCAATCGCAATCGGTTCTTCGCTGACGTTGCCACTGGTCATCACCAGAGCTTTGAAAGTGCCTTCCCGCAGCAACAAGTAGTGCAGGGGAGTGTAGGGAAGAAAAACGCCGAGATAACGATTGAAGGGCGCAACTTCTTCCGCGATAGGAGCCCCACCTCTCTTCGCAAGAAGAACAATGGGCCGCTGAATGGACTCGAGTACATTTTGTGCAGGTAGGTCCAACTCACACAACTCGCGCACGGCTTCTAGATCAGGGACCATAACCGCGAATGGTTTTTCGACCCGCCGCTTGCGCTCGCGCAGAAGCGCCACGGCTGCAGGGCTGCTTGCATCCGCCGCCAGGTGAAATCCGCCTAGGCCCTTCACTGCGACAATCAGGCCCGATTGCAGCGCACTCGCGGCTTCCGCAATCGGATCTCGACATGGCATTAGCCCACCGCTTTTATCCCAGAGCTGTACCTGAGGCCCGCACTGCCAACATGCATTGGGCTGGGCATGAAATCGCCGGTCGTACGGATCTTCGTATTCTGCCAGACAAGCCGGACACATGGGAAATGCGGCCATCGAAGTGCGAGGCCGGTCGTAAGGAATATCGCGCACGATAGTAAAGCGTGGGCCACAGTTGGTGCAGTTAATGAACGGGTAGAGATAGCGCCGGTCGTTGGGATCGAAGAGTTCACGCAGGCAATCCGGGCAAATCGCAACGTCGGGCGAGATCAGGGTGCAGACTTCCTCACCATCCTTACTGTGGACAATTCGGAAATCAAGATCGCCGTTGCACGGTAGTTCGCTTATCGCAAGACTCGTTATCCGGGCCAACGACGGCGCTTCCGCAGGCAAGCGTTCCACAAAATCCTGAACCGTTTCAGCGGGGCCTTGGATCTCGATCGTAACGCCCGCAGAAGTATTGCAAATGATTCCGTTCAGGTGCCTGCTGGACGCGAGGCGAAATACATAAGGTCGAAAACCAACTCCTTGAACAATTCCCGAGACCTCGATTTGCCGGCGCACTTCCATATCTTCTAACCCACGGGCGAAAGTGATCGTGCGGTTGTGCGCCGTTGCGCCAACCACGTCAGCCACTCGTCTAATCCGTTTCCGGTTAGACTCGACACCTTCACAATCTCCATTCCCGGGTGTACACGGCGCGCATTTTGTGCGGCAGCTTCGATGTCAAAGGGCACATAGGGAAGCAGATCAGTCTTCGTCAAAATGAGCAAGTCGGACTTGAAAAAGATGGAAGGATATTTCAGCGGCTTGTCTTCGCCTTCCGTTACGCTCAACAATACGATTTTGGCAGCCTCACCGAGATCGTAACTCGATGGACACACAAGGTTGCCGACATTTTCAATCAGCAGCAGGTCCAGATCTTCGATCCGCCAATCTGATAAGTGCCGTTCAATCATGCGGGCGTCGAGGTGGCACGTGCCGCCAGTTGTAATCTGCTTCACCGGGAAATGGAAGCGACGGAGGCGAGCGGCATCGTTATCGGTCTGAATGTCTCCAGTGAGCACAGCAACTCGCTCGTTGAGCGGCAGACTTTCCAACGTGCGCTCGAGCAGACTGGTCTTGCCGGATCCTGGTGAGCTGATGATGTTGAGGCAAAGTACGCCGTGCTCCTGAAATCGGGCGCGCAGCTCGGCCGCGATGCGGTCATTTTCACTGAGTACTTTTCGTTCCAGCGAGACTCGTTCCATATTCCTCCACCTCCAGATAGGCTAACTCCAGCTCGTCGCCACTGATGCAGGCCGTCGCGAAGCTCGCACACTGCGGACAGCGAACGTCATAGTCGCGCACCACGAACTCCTGAGCACAGACGGTGCAACGATGCCGGCGGGGACAGAATTCGATTTCTAATTCGAGTGACTCCAAATCAGTGTCGCGAGTCATCGCTTCAAAGCAGAATCGAAATGCGTCCTGATCGACGGCCGCGACCTCACCGATCCGCACGCAGACTTTTGCCGCATACGTTCCGGGATAGCGCGCGACCTCGGTTCTGACCGCGTCCAGCACCGAATTGGCGATCCCCATTTCGTGCATGGCGTTCAGCAGATCCGAGGCAACTGATCTCCGGCGAGCATGTCGACGATTCGCGTCGTGCCCAGCGGCGTTCGCATGGTTACAAGCCCTGCGTTTTTCTGGTGCACGGTTCCGATAATTTGCGTATTGGAGCCGAGCGCATGCCGTCGCATCGCCAGCACTAGGTCTTCAGCCGCACCCGGAGCTACGATTGCGATCAACTTGCCTTCATTTGCGACGTACAAAGGGTCAAGCCCCAGCAACTCACAGGCACCACGCACTTCGTCGCGCACAGGAATGGAGCGTTCCTCCAACTCGATTCCGACGCGCGATTGCTGTGCAATTTCGTTCAGAGAGCTGGAGAGACCGCCGCGAGTCGGATCGCGCATGCAGCGAATCTCGCGGCTGACTCCGAGCATGTCGGCGACGAGGGTATGAAGCGCAGCACTGTCACTCTCAATCGTGGTCTCGAATTCCAAACCTTCACGCTGCGCCAGGATTGCGATGCCGTGGTCTCCAATGGAGCCGCTCAGCAAAACTTTGTCGCCAGGACGCGCACGGTCTGCCGAGAGATCGACACCTTCGGGCACAGAACCGATTCCGCTGGTAGTGATAAACAGTCCGTCCCCTTTGCCTTTTTCAACGACCTTGGTATCGCCGGTAACTATTTCCACGCCCGCTTCTGATGCGGCTCGATGCATCGAATCTACGACGCGGCGAAGTTGTTCGATGGAGAAGCCCTCTTCAACAATGAATGCCGCACTCAGGAAAAGCGGCGTAGCGCCTCCCATCGCCAGATCGTTGACTGTTCCGTGCACCGCGAGGGAACCGATGTCGCCGCCGGGAAAGAACAAGGGCTTGACTACGAAGGAATCAGTTGTGAATGCCAGCCGCTGACCATCAATGTTTACGATCGCCTGATCGTCGAGCCGGGCCAGAGCCGGATTCTTCAATCGGGGGAGGAAAATGTCGCGAATGAGTTCGGCGCTCAGCTTACCCCCGCTGCCGTGGCCAAGCAGGATCGTATCTTTGGCCGGCATTGGTGTAGGACAGGTCAGTTCGGCGATCGTTTTGTATGTGGACACGCATTCCTCCTAAGTGGCAACGGCGTGACGTCGATAGTGATAGTAAGCAGCGCACGCCCCTTCGGTGGAAACCATCGGCGCACCCAGCGGGTTTTCTGGAGTACAGCGCACGCCGAATGCAGGGCAGTCCGTCGGCTTTTTTAAGCCCTGTAATACTTGCGCGCTGACACATTCCGACGGCTCGTCAACCGTGATCTCGCCCACATCAAAAATCCGGTTCGCATCATAGGAAGCGTATTCCTCGCGCAGCCGCAAGCCACTTTGGGGAATCGAGCCAATGCCACGCCACTTTTGGTCCGTGATTTCAAATACCTCAGCCATGATCTGCTGTGCGGGCAAGTTTCCCTGCTGGCTGACTGAGCGCACGTACTGGTTTTCCAGCTTTGCTTCTCCACCTTCCAGTTGCTTGACTAACATCAGAATTGCTTCCAGCAGATCGACAGGCTCGAATCCTCCCACGACAATCGGTACTCCGAAATCGCGTACCAGCGCTTCGTACTCACCACAACCCATCACTGTGCACACGTGTCCGGGTGCGATGAATCCTTGCACGCGCTTATTTACAGCAGTCATCAATGCCCGGATGGCTGGGGGGACGAGAACATGCGAAACCAGCATCGAAAAGTTGGTCAAACCTTCGCGCCTCGCCTGCCATGCCGCCATGGCGTTCGCTGGGGCAGTCGTCTCGAAACCAATTGCAAGAAACACGACGCTGCGGCTCGGATTCGAGCGGGCAATCTTCACTGCCTCAGTAGGGGAGTACGCGATCCGCACATCCGCCCCTTGGGCCTTTGCGCGGAAGAGGTCAGCATGCGATCCGGGAACGCGCAGCATATCTCCGTAGGAAACCAGAATCACGTCCGGCCGGCGCGCCAACGCGATCGCCTTATCGATAGTTTCAAGTGGCGTCACGCACACCGGACATCCCGGGCCATGCACGAGTTCCACTTCACGAGGCAGCAGTTCATCGATCCCATAGCGCATGATCGTATGGGTCTGTCCGCCACAAATCTCCATCAGCACCCACGGCTGAGTTGTGCGTTGGACGATCTCAGCGGCTAATGCCCGGGCAATCCGTGCGTCACGATATTCATCCAGGTATTTCATGCTGGAACGCTCTGCCCATTTCTCGTTGGACCTAAATACGAGCCTTACCTGGTAGAACTCTAACCATTGGGCGAACCACCATCGGTGATCTCCGTCACACGAGGTTGTGAGAAGAAGCGGTGAATGCTTAGAAATAGGCTGGATTCGATGAATGGATTTGCACAGAACGGCGGCGGTCTGGTTTACGCGAGGTCTGGACCGGTCGGAGCGAGCTCCCCCTCGAGCATTTCCATCTCCTCCAGGAGCTTGTAGGTGCGCTCAGCTTCGAAAGGATCAATACGACTGATGGCGAAACCAACGTGAACCATAACATAATCGCCGACTGCTGCCTCGGGAACAAAATCGAGAGAAACTTGGCGAACAATGCCTCCAAACTGCACGCGAGCAATCCGCATTTGTTGCTGCTCCTGTATCTCAAGAATTTTTCCTGGAATAGCAAGGCACACGCTGGCTTCTCCTCAGCAGCAAGTACAACACTGGTCGCTACGCCGGTCTGTGACTTGCGACACATTTCGATGTGAGAACCAAGCGGTGCCGACATTCATTGCCCAGTTAGCAGACCCAAAGTCACACGATGGATTTGGGCCGCGGGCAGTGACACGCGTCACTGCGTGGCATGGGCGGGTGAAACATAATCAAACTGGACTTAACTCCTCGAATGGCAACGGGCTGCAGTCAGCCGAGCGGGAGGTTCAAATGAAGAAAAGCATCTGCGTATTCATTCTATTGATGGCCGTACAGCTCTTCGCTGCAGATAAATCGCTGATCACAGTGAAGGATTCAACTGTGAGCAATGGAGTCGTAATCGTCACTATCAGCGAATCAGGCAAAGCTTACGAGCTGCAATGCAACCAGAGTTCATCAAATTGCAAGGGCCTGAAGGCGGCCGACTACTGGATGGTGCGGCTTCCCAAGAACCACGGGCTTTACGATTGTTCGAACGTGGACCTTTATCAGCAAACCGCGAATGTGGACGAGCATGATCAGGTTCTCGGCGAATACTGCATTAATGAGAAGTGAAGGATTTTCGAGCGGGCCGGACGATTTCATGCTCCGGCGTTCTTCGGCTCTTCCGGATCAACCGGCCACGCCGTGTGAGGTCCCGGTCTGGGGTCAGTGTACGCTCCCTCGCTTCATTCAGGCCTTGTTTATCCGCAAAAGTGTCTCACTTTGTGCGAAACATTTCCCGACTGCCTAGCATCTAACGGTTCGCAACTGTGACTTGAGCAAGCGAATCTCAGGAGGAAACATGCCACGCTACGGAACGCTCGGGGACTACCGATTTTCCAATACCCAGGATGCTGCCGACGACATTCGTGGGGCCAAGATCTACGGACCGAATGATGAGAAGTTGGGTGAGATCGACGATGTCATCTTTGACCAGGCTACCGGAGGCATCGTATATGTTGTGGTGGATACCGGAGGCTGGCTGTCCACCCACAAGTTTCTAGTGCCCCCCGAAAGGATTCGTCCTTCATTGCAACACCAGGACGATTTTCTGGTCAATCTTACAAAGGAACAGATCAAAGGCTTTCCCCCTTATGACGGTGCGGCCTTGGGTTCCGACGAACTATGGGCAGACTATGAGAAGCGCTATCGCTCAAAATGGGCGGATGCACCAGTGATGCATCGCGCGGGGACGGACCGCACGCCGACGACTGACCAGCAAATCGGAAGAGGTTCGGGAACGATCTCGCCTGCCAACGAGGACGACGATATTGATCTTGACGACGAGGAGCTTGAAGTCACGCCCATCACAACCGATGCCACTATGGACATCTCGCCTAGCGGGCCATCACTTCGCTGGACTACGTTCGAGGACAAACTTCGCCAACGTCGGGAAGAAGTACTGGATGCTTCGATCAAAAATGCAGAACGGCGCAAGGCCAGCTAAGGGGACCAGCACTTCGCTTCAGCGCTGTTCGTTATAACGTCGATTGGTTTTTTCCGCGACCTCGGAGAAGGCAACTCCGGGGTCCGCTGGGCCGACTCTACCGTATCCGCCGTATTGCGAAGCGCATCCCCGCAAACTAGAGTGAAATTTGGGGTGTAAAAAGCGCAACCCCGACAATCACGATGGCTATGTCGCGCGATGAAAGGGACGGCTGGCGGACCCTGTATTTGGCCGCCGTTCAAGAGAACGATCGGAGTTTACTTCCACGCCGAATCGCAGAGGCACGGACCGCAATCGTACGGCAAGCCCGAAGACTATTTCATGGCGGGTTAGGAAGCCGCGACGAAAGGCAAGCCTTAGACCGGGCGATCAACGCCCTGAATTCATTGCTCTACCTGGGCGGCGATCTCGAATTGAGGACGGCACGGAGCGGAAGCAGCGAGAGAAAGTAAGCGAACACGATCTGCGCGCGTCTCTGCTTACTCCCATAGACGAAACTGGCTGCAGAAAAAAGATTCGAACACAGCAAGCATCAAGTTACCGATAATGTGAGTGGTTGCAGCGACAACCCTTCGACCTCGACCGTCCACCGATCGCCTCGTTCGGTAAGATGTCCCGCAGTAAGCGTTCCTGAACTGACGATTCCCCCCCTACGCAATGGCTCGTTTGGGAAGCGTCGCACGATCGCGGCCCCTAGCTCTGCGAGGCACGAGGCTGGATTCTTCAAGCTGTTCTTGCCAGATCCTTCTTCCACGAACTCCCCGTTCTTGGACACGCGCACTTTCAATCGCGCGAGCTCATCCACAAGCGTGGCGACAGCGTCAGGCCGCACGGGCAGACGCTCTCCGACTACGAGCGCCGCGTGTAGCCCGAAGGATGCAACGAAATCACTCGGCTGAAACTTCCATTCTGCAAAGGGACAATCGATGATTTCGAATCCAATCGCCAACCATTCCGTGGCCCCAAGCGCAGCAGTGGCATCGAGGCCCACCGTGGTGATCGGTTGTTTCAGGCCGAAAACAATCTCGGGTTCGACCTTCAGCGAGCGGCGATGGGGAAGCGTCAGCGTGGCAGAGTTGTTGTCGCTGTAGTGCACGGTATCGTCGTACATGTGACCCCAAACCAGGGTTTCCAGTTTGAGCACACGCCACATGGCCTTGTTGGCGTAACCGACTTTGCGGCCGACAGCTCTGTGTCCCGCAGCTTCACGAAACCGCATGAGGGCCGATTCCACGGCATACGCGGCGTCGAGATCGAAGCCGGGGCGCGTAGAGGGAAGAATCGGGACCATCTGGTCTGTCTCTTGTGCGGAAAGCAGTTCCCGCGCCAGGCTTTCGACGTCAATGTCTGCCATATGTTGATTTGTCCCTGCGAGGTTTTTTCGTGAATCATGTATCCACGCCGCGATTCGCGGTAAGAGCGATCCAACGCTCTGCATCTTAACACCTGCCGGTTGTGAAGAACCCAACGCTGCTCCAGCCTTTCGGAAGCCGGAGTCGGGCGAAGCCACTCGGGTTTCTTCCGCGCCATCGGGAAAATTGTTCCATTGTCGAGAGCGAGTCAGAACGACGACGGTTCCTAATCTGACAACAGGTCCCAGCCGTTGCCATGGTCGGGTTCGCTGCAAAACAATGGTAAGTTTAGGATCATCATTCAAGTGGCAGGTTAGGAAGACGCCCACGATTGCCACGGAGCACAGCAAGAAGTAAGGTGGACCGCATGAAGTTATGGCCAAGACTTTCAACGCCAAACGGCCCGGTTCGTGCTGGTAGATACTCTTTGCTCGCGCATGTCGAGCTACTGTTCTTGCTTGCGCTTGGACTGCACAGTGCTTCCGCTGTCGCGCAAAACGTGATTGTCCTGGTTGGATCCGGATCGAGTGTGCCGGCGCCTCTTTACGCCAGGTGGACACAGGAGTACGGCAAGCATAACGCCCACATTGAAATGCGATACCTTCCCGTGGGCACGAGCGAAGGAATCAAGCAAATTTCGCATGGCGTAAGCGATTTTGGTGCTGGAGAATCTCAGCTAACCGACACCGAACGAAAACAAGACGGTTTGATGGAGTTGCCGATCGTGCTGATCGGGATCGTTCCAATCTACAACCTTCCCAGTGTCCATCGGGATCTTCGGCTTTCGGGGGAGGTGCTAGCTGAGATTTTCCTTGGCGATATCAAGAACTGGAATGCAGCGCAGATCGCCAAACTCAACCCGGATGTTGCTTTGCCCACTCTGGCAATCCAGGTGATCAACCGCCCTGCGGGAAAGGGGTCCAATTTCGTTTTCACTGACTTTCTCGCCAAGGTAAGTCCCAAGTTTCGAACTGAAGTGGGAACCAGCGCTTCCCCTAAGTGGCCAGTTGGCGCTCCCACGGAACGCAGTGCGGATATGGCAGACAAAGTGAAAGCCAGCACCGGTTCCATCGGCTACGTCGAGTATGAATACGCGGTAAAGGACAATCTTTCGCATGCGGCGGTATTGAATCCCGCGGGCAAGTTTGTTAGAGCTTCTGCTGAGAGTATTGCCGCATCGTGCCAGGCGGTTGAGGAGCCGCGGTGGAATAGCTTCTCCGCCTCGCTAACCAATGCAGGTGGCGCTGACTCTTTCCCTATTACCAGTTTTACGTGGATTTATTTGCGGACTAAGTCCACTGATTCCGCCCGGGCAGCCGCGTTAGGCGATCTTTTGGATTGGATATACTCGGACGGCCAGCAATTTGCAGCCCAGGAAGGTTATTCCGAACTGCCTCCGCAGTTGCTCGCGGCCGTGAGAAAAAAAGTCAAAGAATTGCAATAGCGCTCAACTACCCGAAACGCGGCGAGAAATTTGATTGGACCTGCGGCGTTTCGCTTTGGAGGAACTGTGCGAAATTTCCTGGTCTTCGCTTGTGTTGTGGGAGTGACGGCTCTGGCTGTGGCGCAGCAACCCGCCCCACAGTCCAAGTCCGTAGAAAGCCGTCAATCAGGCAGCGTCTCCGCCGACTCCGGTCTCAAGGAGATGTTCGAAGGAAAAATCAAGGCTGAGTGGGAGGCGATAAAGAATAAAGACAAGAAAGCCTACGGCGAAATGTTAGCGGACGACTATCAGGGCGTCGAAGTCGATGCCCAGGGCGAGCGCACCAAGATCCAAGCTCTCAACGAGCTAGCGAACGGCAACGTTTCCAACTACACGTTGTGGGGCTACAAATTCATTCCACTTTCTTCTGATGCCGGCTTCGTTATCTATGAAGTCACACTACAGTTTCCACCCAGATCGGTGGTGCATTTTTCCAGAGTCTATATCACGGAACTCTGGGTGAAGCGCGACGGGCAATGGAAGGAGTTGCACTATCAGGAAACTCACGTCAAGTAAGTCCTTACCGTAGAAATTGATGCAACCACTGCGGCAGCGTTGTCATCCCACTTCTGCGACAGGAGAGATCTCAATGAAAAAGGGATGGATGGTTCTGTTGCTGCTTTCGAGCAGCTTTCTCGTAGCACAAGACAGCACTTCCGGCACCATGGGTCAGGGCAACTCCAAAGATACCAAAGGCCAAGTGACGGTACAGGGTTGCGTCAGCAGATCGAGCGGCGATTACGTTTTGATCAAGCAGGATCCTGGTATAACTTATGAACTTCAGGCGACCGGCAAGACAAAACTAAGCCGCTATCTCGGGCAACGAGTGCAAGTGACTGGGACGCAGTCACCTTCGCTGAGCACGAGCTCCGACGCTGCGAGGGCACAATCGCCGGTGACATTAACCATCAGCTCGATCAAGACCATCGACAAGGAGTGTCCGGCGCACCAAGTCTCGGCTCAGTAAGCCAGCGTCAGTCGCAATCCGGTGGCATGGCCTGAATATCGGATTCCGAGCTACACGGCTTCTTTTGCTTGGCCGGCTCCAGCAGGGCGGGGCGATTGTAACGCAGAACCCATAAGCCTTCGTTATTGGTAAGGAAGATCAATCCGCGGTGACTGTCAGGAAGGACGCTGGTGACATTGTTGAATGTCTCCAACGTCTTTGGGTTGCGCGAATCGCTCAGGTCAAGCACGCGAACGGTCTCCGTAGGATGGTTGTTGCTGGTCACTGTTGCCGGCGTTTTCTCCGGCGCCACCGCGATGGCAACGTCAGGACTAACGATCTGCAGGTTTCCTTGAGTTGCTTGATTTGATTCCGCCGTTCGTTTCAAGAGAGAGGGCTTCTCTGCCTTAGTCACATCCACGATCATGAAGCCCTGCTTCCCGGCCTGTTGAACGTACAGATACTGTTTCGAGTTTTCCTTCTGCAGCAACATCTGGTTTCCAGTTGCCAGCGGTAACGGCAGGTGGGCGATTACGGTCGCCGGAACGTCCGTGGGTTTTTGTCCCGGATTGTCGGCGGCCCGGGCGAACAGCACCGACAAGAGGAAAAGCGATAATACAGGGGCATAACCCAGCAATCGTCTTCTGAAACAGGGCTTCATAAAATCATTCCATCCTCGCGCCAGAACAAACTATAGCACCGACGCGAGGCTTATTTCTCATTGTTGCGCGATGACGTCAATGCAGCCTGCGCTGGCTATCGATCCGCAGATGGTGCCAGCTTGTTGAGGCATAAAAACATGGTTAGTTTTGGGATCGACGGCGACGCTATGCGAATTGGTATTGACCTGCAAGTTGGCCAGCCAAAGGTTTGTCTTGGCATCGATGACGCCCATCACCGGATTGGGGAGCATGTCGCGCGCCGCGAGATAGTACCTGTTGTCGCCCGGGTTGTACCAAACCTCGTCGACGCCGCCGACGTTATTGGTGGTCGCGATGGTCGCGAGCGTGGTTCCGTTGATGATAACTTCGTTGGCCGGGAAGGCTTCGCCGTCGTGATCTGCGCACCCTACCAGGAAATTGTCTCCGGGCCCCTGAACGATGCTGGTGGGCATGCAATTCAGTACCGGCACACTGTTGATTACCACCGGTCCGTTCGGGTTGCCGGGTCTGGGATCGATCTCGTCTATGGAGCCGACATTGAGAACACCAGTGGAATTCGAGTTAGGGAGCAGGAAATGGCCCGTGTTGGGGTTATACGCGGGGGCGCCAAGGCCTGCTGGGCTAATCGAACCTATGCAAATCGCACCTGTAGCCGTCGGATTGCAAGTCGGATCGTAATTGCCCGTGGCGTTGTCGATGATCGGCCCGTGATGGCAAGGAATGGACTTCGTGCCGGTAATGTATGGAGGCGTTCCAGACACGCCGGAGTTTACCTGAGGATTGGATGGATCGGGGCACGGGAATCCCGCAGTCGCGTTCAGGCCTCCGCTATCAACGGGGACGCCCACATCGTTTTGGGGAGCGCCATCGTAATAGATCTGGCCCAAGATACACGTAGATGGATTGATTGGACCCAAAGCGTTGCCCAAAGGTGGGCCGAACGGCAACGTCGGCACAACTGGCAGGCAGTTCGTGGTATTGGGCCGAGTCACCAAACCTGAAACATCGATGAACGTGATGTAGGGGAGCCCTGGATCGCCATCAATTATGCCGATGATCTGGTCCTTAGGGTCATAAGCAAGTTCGTCGCCGCGGAGATCTCCGCAGCTCGGGTCGGAGAAGGCACGTCCGTTCGCGGACTGTATGCAGCCGGCGACCCCGGTGGTATTGCCATTGGGGTATAGACCAGGAATGGGATTGGCGTTGCCAATTTGACCATCGTAGTCGGGAGACAATCCGGTCGGGATAATGGCGATGACGTTAGGTTGAACCCCGGTCGACAGGTTCATTGACGCGAGGTCGAAGACCACGAGCGAACTGCTGCCGTTGCCGACGAAAAGAGTGTTGCCGTCAGGCGTGGCCGTTATTCCGTTCGGGCCAGATAATGGGTTTACTTGGTTGGCGCGGGCTGCGCAGCACTGCCCTCCTACAAATCCACCGAAGTTGCCATTGGCGCCGAAGCCTGGAATGTGGAAAGTGAAAGTATTTAAAGGCGGATTTGTCGTCCTGCAACCGAACCTTGTCCAATTACCGAGCACCGAGACGATGGGAGGGATCGGGAAGGCGGGATCGAGCGCCGTACACGGACTCGCGTTGTCTCCGCCTCCGGAGATGCCGTTGGAGCCGGCGATGGAATACACGGCGAGGTCTTGGGTCGTGTCGATAACCTGGACCGCGATACCGATGCGATCCGAGACGTAGTCGAGATTGTCTGTCCCCGCCGACCCGCCAGAGGGAGGAGGCGAAATCCAGCTAACGTCGAACGAGTTGAATGGACCGCCCGGCTCACCCGTATTATTGTGTTCCGGCACTCTTATAGTGTTAATAACGGCATAGCTGCCGTTGATCGTGGTGCCGCAAGTGGGACAATTCGGCGTACTGCCGCAACTGCTCGCCAGCACGATCAGGGCGGTGAGAAGAACAGTAAGTAGAATTCTCGATCTCATCGAATCTCCTCCTGCAATTTTCCCTTCAGGCTGTGACCAGCCCGGCCTTTAACCAAACTCTTTCAGTCCGTTCGCAATTCTTGCGTCGAACGATTTGTCAGAAGCGGAACTGCAACTCTTGCGTCAGTGCGTAGAAGTTCTGCGGCACTTGCCCAATCACGCTGGGCTGGTGCAATTGTTCGATGTTGACGTTGAACTGGTACTTCACCCAATAATTCAGGTACCAATTGAGACCGAATGTGATCTGGTCAGTGTGATCGTTATACTGCGGGACGAAGCCCGGCGTGTAATAGGTTAAGAAATTCGCCGCCGGCGCGTCCGCCTGAATTCCGGAGTAACGAGCTGTTACTTCCCAAGCTCCCCAGCCTCGCCCGGTTCCTCCGGGAGTATCGGGTCCGAACAACGGGTGCTTTACGCGGGGCGTGCCATTCTCTGGACGCTTTTCACCGGTCAGCAAATACGTGGCCCCAACATTCCACGCCTTGGCTCCGATGCCAGGCAGAGTCAGGTAGCCTAAGCCGCCAGCTTGCAAAGAGCCCACACTGTCCCGTTGATACTGCGCCTGCACGTACTCGCCGCGCACCGCGAACCCTGACTTGATATAGGTGAACTCACCCTCATAGCGCTCGATCGGGCCGTTGATGGGCAACTGGGGAAAAAACGTATAGGTGCCGTCCGGGAGTGCGCCGCTGAAGTTCACGTCGCCAGAAAGTCCTCGAGAGCGGGCGTGGCTGATCGAACCACCAATGGCGAACTGCCTGAGCCACTCATTTTTCGTCTTTCGCCATGGATACAAGCGGAGCCTTCCTACAAACTCAGGTTCATTGGTGACGTTAGCAGTCACACCGCCTCTGCCGTTGAACGCTCCAGCCCAATACTGTAAGACGCCGCCGTCAATATCGCCGTGAATTGTGACGCCCGGGCAGCGGAATGCGGTAACCGCGCAAGGGTACAGCATCGCCTGTAACCCGCGCTCAACGAAGTCAAGGTTGGTGGCCCCGATGCCAGTCTCTTGAGCAAAGGGCTCTTTGAACTGACCGGCCTGAATTTGAAACTCCGGCTTAATCCTGACGTTGAGATAGACGTCGCGAACGATCGCGCCCGTCGTGGAGTTAGCGTCGGTCAATAGGGCGAAGTCGAAGTGCGACCCATAATTACCCTGGAACCCGAAGCGAGCGCGCCGAACCAGGAAAGTATCAGCGGGCGCACCGTCGCCCTTGTAGGCGCGATAGTCGTTGTCAACATACCCGTATGGACTGATGCTGAACTGTCCGTCCGGGCTTCTGATGAAGAAATGTTCTCCGTTCCATCCTGCGGTCAGGGGCGCGTCTTTCTTGGGTGCTGGCGCTGGTTGTGCCTGATCGATGCCTCCGCTTCCGATCCCCGGGTCGGGCTGCACCATGACGGTGTTCACCAGATGGACGCTGTCGGCGCTGTCGCTGCTGACGGGTTGCGGGGTAGTCACCGCGACGGGGATAGCTCCGGTGGAATCGGTCGCCGCCGCCGGCTTCACGCTGGCGGAAGCGCCCGCAGCGGGTGCGGTCTTAGCATCAACCAATTGCTGGACCATCGCTTTTAATTCCTCGATAGTCTTGCGTTGCGCCTCGACCTCGCTGCGCAACTGGTTAACCTCTTCCTTGCTGGCGCTGCCGGAGGTAGGTGTGCCGGTTTTGCTCGCGGGTTCTGTGGCTTGAGCGTGGGCGAGCGAACCCGGTGCCATGAAAACAACCAGAAGCACGAAAAGCGTTGTTAGCAAGCGCATGTTTTCCTCTCCGACCATGATTTGGCGACCAACCGGCCTGGGCGCAGAGCAAGCGTGCACGTGCAGAAGCTCACACGCGGGCTGCCTCGAGGCCGCAAATCACTACACCGCCTATTCGAAAAATCGATAACTTGTATGAAAAGCGGACCAATCCGCTGGCGCGTTTATCTAACACATATCTTTGAACAGAGTCAAGTAAAGTTTTATTTCCAAAAACGAGACAAGCAGCAACTAGAAGTTTGCGATGGAAAAGAGTTGGCGCGACAGTAAACATAATCAGTTCGAGCCTGACCGGCTGACACTCTGCAATGGCTGTATGCACTTCAACTGGTGCGACAAGAGACGGCACATGTTAGGCGGAGGGCAAATGGCTTTGCGGTGATCGCCATCACACATCACAGTTCTTCCCTTCGCCGAACGCTAAAAGCATTTGACTCCGTATTCATGCCCTGCAATGATGTCTTGTTGCTGCGAGAATCTTAGAATAGAGATTCGTCGTGAGCCATCGAACGCTGCCCGTCCATGTTGGCGAGTTAGGTTCCGAACGCGGCGGGGGAATTTGCGACTCCACGCCGCCAAAACAGCAACTTCAATCTGATTTCGACAAGCAGGAACGCACCCTGATGGGCGCCGTCAATGGCCCGCGACATGATCTCACGCAAGCAGCAAGAGACTCCCCGTCTTCGATTGCTCTTTGATAAAGCTGAATCCCGAAAACTGGGCTTCGAGATTTATCAGATAGGATTAAGAAGGTCGCACGGCGACGCCGACGGCTTCGCCACTTGGTTGCCGGCGCGAGCACTCTGAAGGATCTGATCCCATGGCATCGCATACCAAAGACCCCGTCTCGCAACAGGTGAATTACGCCCCCGCGGATTTGAATCCGCAAGAAAGTTTTCCCAAGGGATTTCTCGATTTCCTCTTGCCCCTTCACAAACAATTCACTCCGTGGCAACAGAAGTTGGTGGCGAAGCGCGCTGAAGTTTTGCGGTTGTCGCACGGAGGGCGTCCGCCGAACTACTTGCCGGCCTCTGAGGCGACTACGTCCGACTGGCGGATCGAAATCCCCGAATGGTGCGCGGATCAACGGAACCAGATGACCGGGCCCGCTGATGATGGTGAACTGACCGTAAAGCTACTCAACTCTGGATCGCCAGCCGTCATGATTGACCTTGAAGATTCCACGGCGAACGTCTGGGAGCACATCATGCTGGCGGTGGAGAACACGCTCGCTGCCTACAAGTACGAGCTCAGTTACGACGATAAGAAGCGGGGGAAGAAAGTTACCGTCCAGCGCTCGAAGACTGTGACCTGGGTGCGGCCCCGTGGGCTGCACATCAGTCAGGGCGGAGTCATAAAGAACGAGATTATGTCGGCTTCTTTGTTCGATCTGGCGCTCATCTGGTACCAGATTGATCCCGCGCGGTTGCCTCACAATTTCTGTGTTTACATCCCCAAGAGCGAGTCTGCCGAAGAGGCTTTCTGGTGGCGCGATCTTTTTCAGGCTTTTGCCAAGCATAAGGGATTGCCCGCAGATTACGTAAAATGCATGGCGCTGGTAGAGGCGCATCCGCTGGCTTACCAGATGGAAGAATTCCTTTTCAATCTGCGCGAGCACTGCCTGGGGTTGAATCTGGGGCGATGGGATTACATGGCCTCGCTGATCGATTTCATGTCCGAAGATCCCAATTGGATTTTGCCGGACAGGAACACGATTCCGCACGACGTGGCATTCTTCCAGAACTTTCGCATGCTTATGCCGGAGATCTGCCACAAGCACGGCGCTCATGCGATTGGCGGAATGACTGCGCTCTATCCCAGTCGCTCCGATGCTGAATTGAACGAGCGCGCTCTAAAAGTGCTCGAGGAAGATAAGAAGAACGAAGCCAAATGCCTGATGGATGGAGCGTGGACGGGTCATCCTGATCAGAACGAGATCGCAGTGGCGCAGTTTCCGTTCCCCAATCAAATTTCGAAACGGCCCAAGCAGGCGAACCCGCATCCCGACCTGCGTCCCGTCCCAAAAGGTGTTGGCAAAACGACCCTTGCCGGAACGCGAGCCGCCGCACGTACCGTGATTCGTTATCGCAACGGGGTGCTGAACGGAAAGGGCGCGAGCTTGCTCGACGGCTACATGGAGGATCTGGCGACCGACCGCATCTACCGGCTGATGATTGCGCAGCGCGTTCGGCACAAAGTCAAAGTTCCTGGCGACGACGGTAAGCCGGTAGAGCACAGCCCCGAATTGGTAAGCCGCATTTTTGACGAGGAGTTGGCGAAGCTTCAACGTGATTTGCCGGCGGAGATTGATTCCATGGCGGCAAGGACACTCCCGGATGCGCGACGCATTGCAGAAGCGATGATTGTGCTGGGTCACCATTCGCCGATTTAGTCTTGATGCGGAAAGGAATGTGCTGATAAAAAACTCTGATCGAATAGATCAAGAGAATCAGCTTGACGAAGTTTGCCTTATCAGTGCCCACTATCAGATTACATCGCGTCTCGAACGTCAGAGTTCGGGATGAGATTCTGGAGATTGCTTCCCCCACGTAATATCTAACTATTTCCGTAAAGAAACGAGGGTTATGAGCGCTATCGAAGAGCAGGCTCCTGCACTTAACTTGCTTCCTCCCTTGCAACCGCCACGCCGGTACTTGTTTGGACCGGGGCCGAGTATGGTTCATCCCCGTGTTTATGAGGCGCTGGCAAAGCCGATCGTTGGCCATCTGGATCCCTACTTCATCCAGGTGATGGGGGACGTTCAGCAGTTGCTGAAAATGGCTTACGGTACCAACGACGGCGCTACGCTGGTCATTTCCGGAACCGGCAGCGCTGGCATGGAAGCTTCAGTTGCCAACTTCGTTGCACCTGATACCAAGTTGGCAATTTTTGCCAATGGATATTTTTCCGATCGCCTGACAGAGATGGCAAAGCGCCAGGGCGCGAACGTGGTGCGTTTTGAGAAGCCGTGGGGAGCGACTTTCACAGAGGATGAGGCAACCGAATTCATCGGTCGCGAGAAGCCGAAGGTTGTGGCTTATGTTCACGCCGAAACATCTACCGGAGCGCTGCAATCAGGGAAGGCGATATGTACCGCCGCGCACAATATCGGCGCGCTGGTAATCGCGGATTGTGTGACCTCGCTCGGTGGCCTGCAGATAGATTTCGACCGGACAGCTATCGACGTCGCTTACAGCTGCACGCAAAAAGGGTTGAGCTGCCCACCGGGACTGTCCCCCATGGCCATGTCGCCGAGGGCGATGGAATTCTTGAACAGCCGCACTACGCCGGTGCGCAGTTGGTATCTCGACCTCAAACTGATTCACGATTACTCGACCGTTTCGCACCGATACCACCACACCGCGCCGATTTCGATGTTTTACGCTCTGCGCGAGGCGCTGCTGGTCATCGCACAAGAGGGAATTGAGAACCGATGGGAACGGCATCGCCGGTGCCATCAGTCTTTTGTTAAGGGCATCGAGGCGATGGGTTTGCGCATGCACGTTCCCGAGGGGTACCGTATTCCGACTTTGAATACGGTGCGAGTTCCGGAAGGCATCGACGAAGCAAAAGTTCGGAAGCGCCTGATCGACGATGCCGGCATCGAGATCGCTGGTGGTTTCGGACCGCTTGCTGGGAAAGTCTTTCGCATCGGGGTTATGGGTCCGCTGGCCACAGAGGAAAATGTTCAGTTTTTTCTGAAAGAATTTGGTAAGGCGCTGCAAGCGGAGGGCTACTCAATCTGATCTGCGCTCGGCGGAGGACGGTAGGCCTGAAGCGTGCCGCCATTTTCTTCTGGTTTCACGAACAACGGACTAAATCGGCTCGTCATCGAAGGACTCGCTCCAAAGGCAACAACGAATGACCCTGAAGTCAGTTCAGACACTCCTCGACGTTTTACATTTTGCAGACAGTCACACGGCAGTTGTCGTCCCAGAGCTTGGAATCCGTGTCACTTACGATTCGCTCCGGCAGCAAGTCTGGGCAATGGCAAACGCTTTGGCTTCCGCCGGCATCCATCGCGGCGATACGGTCGCGATCGCGTTGCCGAACGGATTGCCTGCGCTTGTAAGTTTTTTAGCCGCGTCGATCGCTGGGACCGCGGCTCCTTTGAATCCGGCGTACCCCTATGAAGAGTTTCATTTCTTTCTCGGGGACACCGGCGCCCGCATTTTGCTTTGCCCGCCAGTAGGCGCGGAATTCGTGCGCACCGCAGCGGCCGACCGCAAGATCCCAGTATTTTCGGTCGAAATGAATGAGCAGGGAAACGTCCAGATAGCGAATGCTCCTACGGGAGCAACGGCAACCGAACCGACGGCCGACGATATTGCTCTGATCCTGCATACCAGCGGTAGCACTGGGCGGCCCAAGCGTGTGCCCTTGCGGCATTTCAACCTCGCAGTCTCGTCGGCAAATATCGCGAACACCTACACTCTCTCCGAAGAAGATGTATCGCTCTGCATCATGCCGCTGTTCCACATTCACGGGTTGATTGGCTCGACCATGGCGACTCTGCTCTCCGGAGGAACCGTGGTGATTCCGACCAAGTTCAATGCGCTTTCTTTCTGGAAGACTGTGCGCGAACATCGTGTGACGTGGTATTCGGGAGTACCCACGATGCATCAAATCTTGCTGACGCGTACTCACGACAAACCGGTGGAAGCCCAATCCTTACGCTTCATCCGCTCTTGCAGTGCGCCCCTCTCGCCGCAACTCATTGGCAAAATCGAGAGTCTTTTTGGTGTACCCTTCGTCGAAGCTTATGGAATGACGGAAGCTGCCCATCAGATGACCTCGAATCCTTTGCCTCCGCGGCATCGGAAGGCCGGTTCTGTCGGTGTGGGCACGGGCCTACGCATCAGCATCATGGACAAAGAAGGTAATCACCTCGGCACCAACCAGCGGGGAGAAGTTGCGATCCAAGGAGCCAATGTATTTCGTGGCTATGAAAACAATCCGGAAGCCAACGCTCGTGCTTTCGTGAATGGATGGTTTCGTACGGGTGATGAAGGGTTCCTCGACGCGGACTGTTACTTGCATTTGACCGGCCGAATTAAAGACATCATCATCCGTGGAGGCGAGAACATCGCGCCTCACGAAGTCGACGAGATTTTGCTGCGGCATCCCGCAGTCGCAGCGGCGGTTACATTTGGCTGCGCGCATCCGACGCTGGGTGAAGAGGTGGCCGCGGCCGTTGTTCTGCACGAACCCAACGGGTCTACCGAATCGGCATTGATCAAGCATTGCCGCGAGTCGCTAGCGGAATATAAATGTCCGACCAAGATTTATCTGGTGGAAAGCATTCCCACTACCGCGACCGGAAAAATTCGTCGTCGCGCTGTTGCCTCCGCGCTCGCGGAAGATCGCTCATGAAAGATCGCCCCTCGAAAGATCGCTCCATGAAGCATCGCTCCATGAAAGACCGCCCATGAAATTTCTGATCGCGGGAGCCGGCGCAATCGGAGCCTATATCGGCGCCCGCATGGCCCAGTCCGGATTCGATGTCACTCTCTTCGCCCGCGGCCCACACCTTCGCGCCATGCAGGAACACGGCGTGCACGTAAAGAGTGTTGACGGAGATTTCGTGGCGCGGCCCGCGATCGCAGGTTCACTTGAAGATGTGGGACCAGTGGACGTTGTCTTTCTCGGGGTAAAAGCGCACGGCTTGCCGCAACTTGCGCCACAGTTAAAGCCAGTGCTAGGGCCGGACACCACAATCGTCAGTACACAGAATGGAATTCCGTGGTGGTACTTCGAGGGCTTCGGCGGCACGTGGGAAGGAATGCGCCTTGAGCGTGTCGATCCCCATGGCGTCATTTCCGCAGCTATCGAAGCGCGCCGTGTGGTTGGATCGATCGTTTACTTTGCGACTGAGATTACCGCGCCAGGGGTTATTCAGCACATTGAGGGCAACCGCATTACCCTGGGCGAGCCGGACGGCACGCGCTCCGATCGCTCCCGCCAAATTGCTGAGGCTCTCATCGCCTCCGGTTTACGTTGCCCGGTCACGGCTCGCATTCGGCACGAAATCTGGGTGAAGGTCCTGGGTAACGCTTCTTTGAATCCGGTCAGTGCGCTGACGCGCGCTACCGTCGCTCAAATGCTCCGGGATTCCGGCATTTGCATGGTGATCCGAAGCATCATGCAGGAAGTGGAAGCAGTCTCATGCAAGTTAGGCATGGAGTTACCGGTTTCTATCGACCAACGAATTGCGGGCGCAGAAAAAGTTGGAGAGCATAAAACCTCCATGCTGCAAGATCTCGAAGCCGGGCGGTCGATGGAACTGGAAGCGCTGGTCGGCGCTGTCGTGGAACTCGGCGAACGCATGGGTCTCCCAATGCCCATCACGCGAACTGTGTACAGCTGTACCAGGCTGCTGGCCGAGGGTGCAGCCGGGCAGCAGCCGAAGTGAGCTAAATCCGTGAGTCCGAGGCCGCCAAGGATGGCCTTGATCGACTTTCTGAATCTCCTCAATAAAAATACTTGCTACGGGGTTGACAATAGGCAGGAGAACGGGCGTATACTCCGTTCGGTGGCTGGTCCACTTATCGGACCACTTTGAGTTATGGCGCTGGCCAAGACTAATCCGGGATTTGAAGTAATCCGACGAAACAAGGTCTACGAGGAAGTCGCTCAGCAGATCGAACGTCTGATTCTAAAGAAACTGCGCCCCGGTGACAAACTGCCCTCCGAAAGGGAGCTGGCGGAAATGTTAAAGGTAAGCCGAAGCTCCATTCGGGACGCGATTCGCGGTTTGGAATTGAGGGGATTGGTTGAGCCGCGGCAAGGGGCTGGGACGATCGTTCGCGAACCCTCAGCCGAACAGCCGCCAAATCCATTTGCCAACGCACTGAAGCGCCGGCACGAAATGGTCAGCGAGCTGCTGGATTTTCGCAAGATGCTCGAGCCGCCGTTGGCAGCGCGCGCTGCCACGCACGCGTCCGCCGACGAGATTTCCGAAATGGAAGAAATCCTGCGACGCCAGGAAGAAAAACAAGCTCAAGGGGAAGGCTCTGTCGCTGAAGACGCGGAATTCCATTACAGCGTTGCCCTGGCTTCTGGCAATGGTGTCGTGTTGAAAGTGCTCGACATCATCATGGACCTGCTGCGTGACACGCGGGAACGCTCGCTGCAGGTGGAAGGTCGGCCGCAAAAATCGCTCGCTGGACATCGGCGGATTCTGGCCGCGATCAAACGCCACGATGGGGAAGCCGCGAAGGCGGCCATGCGGCGGCACATTGAGGACGTAGAAGAGATCGTACTTGACAAGTTCTGACCCGCTGAGGGATTTCGTCGTGGGTCGGCCATTCGCGATTTGCAAAAGGGTGGGGCAGCGAATCGCGCCGCGTTGAACATGGCGGTTACTTGTGCCAAGGGCTAAGGGTGGGCCACGACGCTCGCCAATCTGGGGACGATCAGTTTGACTGACTTGGTAAACGACAGCACCCGTGCGGCCATCGCGCCTCGCGAACCGGAGCGCACGGAGCAGCCAAAGGTAAAGCTCTTCGACGGCTTTCCCCGCCAGGAGCCGGTTGCAGATCGCACCATGCCGGAAGTCCCTCCATCGCCGCTCCCTGCAACGCTCACACTTCGTGTTGCCGAGGCGCGTGTCGAAGATGTTGGTCATGCAGTAGCCCGACTGGCCCCATCCGACCTGCACCGCATGGGTGTCCGAACTGGTGATGTTCTGAAGATTACTGGCGCCGCCGTCGGCGTTGCCCGGGCTGAGCTTTCGGATGAAGGGTATGAAGGCATGATCCAGATCGATGGGACGTGCCGCAGCAACTGCAGTGCGGGCTTGCAGGAACAAGTGACGGTAATGCGAATTGAAAGCGAGCAGGCGGTCGCGGTTCGCCTCTCGCCGCTGTGGGTGGGGGCTGCGCCAGCGACCATTGCGCCCGATCGAATGCTCGAAGACTTGATCGGCGTTCCTGTAATCGCGGGTTGCGCAGTGCGTGTGCCGACGTTTGCCAAGGCGGTGAACTTCCAGGTTGTGCGGACGATTCCCTCGGGCCCGGTCGTGATCGGGAAACGTACCGACATCCGGGTCGTTGAAGGCGAGCAGACGGCGGCGCGCGCCCCGGCGGTTTCTTACGAAGATATCGGTGGGCTGGAGCGTGAAGTGGCGCGCGTGCGCGAAATGGTCGAACTGCCGCTGAAGTACTCGCGTATTTTCGAGCGGCTGGGAATTCTCGCCCCCAAAGGCGTGCTGTTGTACGGTCCGCCGGGCACGGGTAAAACTCTGCTTGCCCGCGCCGTGGCAGCCGAAAGCCGAGTGCACTTCATTCATCTCAATGGCCCTGAGATCATGCGGAAGTTCTACGGCGAAAGCGAGGCCAAGCTCCGAGAAGTTTTCGAAGAGGCAGCGCGCCACGCTCCGGCGATCCTCTTCATCGACGAGATCGACGCCGTAGCTCCCAAACGCACCGAGGTGGTCGGCGAGGTCGAAAAGCGCGTGGTAGCACAGCTTCTCAGTTTGATGGATGGTTTTGTGGCGCGCGGCCAGGTCATCGTCATCGGTGCAACCAATATTCCCGAAGTTCTTGATCCCGCTCTGCGGCGTCCCGGGCGCTTCGATCGTGAAATCGAAATCGGCGTTCCCAACACGCAAGCGCGACTGCAAATTCTGAGAATCCACACGCGCGCTATGCCGCTCGCGTCCGACGTTGATCTTCCCGAGATCGCCGAGCATTCTCACGGCTTCGTCGGCGCCGATCTTGAAGCGCTGGGACAGGAAGTCGGAATGATCGCGCTTCGCCGCTTCCTCTCGTCCGTCCCACTGGACGCGGATGGCGCTACATCCCCAGACCTCGGATCCCTTCAGGTTACGCGTGATGACTTTCTCGCCGGGTTAAAGGAAGTTGAGCCCAGCGCGACTCGCGAATTTTTCATTGAAAAGAGCTCGTCGACGTTTGCATCCCTAGGAGGACTCGACGAGGTGAAGCGTTTGCTGCACGCTGTAATTGAGCATTCACACATGCGCGATGAGATCTACGAGCAGGTTGGACTGGCACCGCCGCGAGGCATTCTCTTGACCGGACCGTCGGGCACGGGGAAGACCGCGATGGCGCGCGCTCTCTCAGGTGAAATGCAACTGCCGCTGATCGCCATTGAAGGTCCGCAGTTGTACTCGAAATGGTTGGGCGAATCAGAGCGAGCGCTGCGCGAAGTTTTCAAGAAGGCAAGACGGGCCGCGCCCTGCATTCTGTTCTTCGATACGATCGACGCAATCGCGCCAAAATTCGGCATTGATCAATTCGGCAGCGATGTCTATCAAAGAATTCTGAGCCAACTTCTGCGTGAGATCGATAATCTGCGTGATGTGAAGGGAGTGATCCTGCTCGCGGCCACCAATCGTCCTGAGCGCATTGAGCCGGCGCTCTTGCGAAGCGGGCGCTTCGACTATATACTCCCGTTCGCTAAGCCAGACATTGCCGAGCGTGCGGCCATCATGCAGCTCTGCTGCCGGCGCGTACCGGTGGCGCCCGATGTCGACTTCCAAGATTTCGCTGGTCGAACGGAAGGGCTCACGGGCGCCGATATCGAGAGCTTGTGCAAGAAGGCCACACTTTCGGCCATTGCAAAATTTCAGGACAGTACTCGCGCTGCGCCTTTCGTTGTTCTGGCTAGCGATTTTCTGGCAGTTCTTCAATCGGATCGTGGCAGTCCCGAGCAATTGAAAATAGCAAAGGCATTAAACAACGGCGCCGGGGACTTGTGCCCTGACGCATCTACCAAGTGATGAACGAGGTTTGATCATGAGTTATACCGAACTTACGGTTTGGACACGCGGCATCATCATGGACAAAGAGGGCCGCGACATTGTCAATTCCATCTCCAATTCCGCCCGCATCGAGGGCAAGTATGCGCAGGCGATGGAGAACTACGTCGATAATCCCGATCGCACCAACGCTCCCACGCGCAAATATTGCCGCGTGAGCGACAACATTCTCGAGAACGAACTAACCTACGAAAATGAGCACCCCAACATCGTCGTGCTGGTCGAGGGAACGATGGTCAAGGGCTGGGATTACATGCGCGGCATGCCTCCTGGCGGCACGCTGGTGATCAACACTCACTACACTCCGGATTACATGATTCGTTTCGTACCGGGCGCAGAGCGCCTGGCTCAGCTCGTCTGCGTGGATGCCGCTCATCTGGCCGACCACAAATGGCTCTATTACCGCTTAGGCGAGCTTGGCCTCGACCGTCTTTCGACCGAGGGAGCCGCAGAGAGAAACAAATCCGTCGCGCCCGACATCGCTGCTCCACTGATTGCAGCGGTGGTCAAGGCCACCGGTATCGTCAAAATGTCGACGATCGAGCCTATGATTTCGAACAAACACGCCTTCAATGCGGCACTCGAAGCGTTGCACATCATGCCACTGAATCCAGTGGCGGTTTAGGGAAGGATTTTACATGTCGACCAAAGGCACACGCATCCCCGATTGGCTTACCGTCCCGTTCGCGGGCATCACGCCGGCTCCCTCGCAGGAAAAGGGGCAGGACTTGTTTCCTACCGGCAACTGGCGTTCGATCAGGCCGGTGTACCGGGACAAATTGCCTCCGTGCAATAACGCTTGCGGAACCAACGAAAAGATTCAGGGCTACCTCGATCTGGTGAAGCGCGGCAAGTATCTGGATGCTTACGCGCTCATCAAGGAAGACATGCCGTTCCCATCGGTCACGGGCCGGGTCTGCTATCACCCGTGCGAAACGGCCTGCAACCGCGGAAAATACGATGAAGCCATCTCTATTCGTGCAGTCGAACGCTTTCTCGGCGATCTGGGACAGGCGCTGAAACAAGATGTAGTTAAAGCCGGAACGCCCAACGGCAAGAAAGTTGCCGTGGTTGGTTCAGGTCCTGCCGGACACAGCGCGGCTTACCAGCTTGCGCGCCTCGGCTACAAAGTAACGATCCTTGAGAAATCCCCGAAAGCTGGCGGACTGAACCGCGGCGGCATTCCGGACTGGGTTCTTCCCGCCGACGTGCTTGATCGCGAAATCGAGCGCCTGGTCGAACTCGGCATCACGATCAAGACCAACGTGGAAGTTGGCAAGGACGTTACCTGGGACGACTTGAAAAAGAATTACGACGCTTGCGTGCTCGCCGTCGGCCTCACCGAGCCCAACAGTGTGCGCGCCGAAGGCGAGAACAACAAAGATGGCGTGCTATATGGTCTTCCATTCCTCCGCGACATCGGCATGGGCACATCCAAAGTGAAGGTGGGTGCTCGCGTCGCCGTCATCGGAGGCGGAAATACCGCGATCGACTGCGCCCGCGAAGCTCTGCGCCAAGGCGCTGTCGAAGTGACCATGATCACGGTAGAAGCCAATCCTCAAGAGATGCCGGCCGTGCCGGAAGACTTGCACGACATGCTCGAAGAGGGAGTAGAACTGATGCATGGCCGGGCGGTGACCGCGGTGCTCGGCAACGGCAAAGTAGAGGCTCTGCAGTTGTATCCTGCACGCTTCTCTGGCGCCATCAACGCCTCGCCAATTACTGTCGATCGAGAAGCCTCGCCCGAACGCTTCGCCGTCGACAACGTGATAATCGCTGTGGGTCAGCACGCGTCGCTCAACTGGTTGCCGCAGGAGTTCAAGAACGAGCGGGGCACCATTAAGATCGACCGCTTTGGACGCCTCGGCGATACGAATTTCTTCGCCGCGGGCGACATCGTGCAGTTGGGTTCTGGTCAGCCGCTGATGGTGGTCAACGCCGTTGGCGACGGTAAGCGCGTGGCCTTCAATCTCGACAAAGTTCTGCGCGGGGAACAGTTGCAGCCGCGGACGATTCCTATCGACGTCATCGTCGATCTGAACCGCATGAACATGACGTATTTCCCGCACTTCCCGCGCGTACAGCAGACCCTGCTGCCGCCGACAAGCCGGCGCAGAACGCAAGACGAAGTGATTCAAGCGCTGTCGGAAGAGCAGGCAGTGGAAGAGGCCAGCCGCTGTTTCAGTTGCGGTACCTGCAATGCCTGCGACAACTGTTATCTGGTTTGTCCGGAGCCGTGTATCGCGCGTCCGGAGCGTTCAAACGGCCTTTACAAGATTCTGGTCGACTACTGCAAAGGTTGCCGCGTCTGCATCGAGGAATGTCCCACCGGCTGTCTCGAAGGCGTGCCCGAGCTGGACTTCGATACTGGCGTGGTGCGAATGGACACGGCGTTCGCGATCTCGCCCGGGTTGCACGGACGACAGGCGAATGAGCTAAGGAACCTCGCGGACCGGCCGGCAAAGAACATTTAGAATCGGAGAGAATATGGCAACAGGTACTGAAGTAAAAAAAAGGACTGTACGGATTAACGGCTGCGTCGCCTCGGCGCAGGCCGCCAAGTATGCCGATGTCGATGTAATTGCAGCATACCCGATTCGTCCGTACACGGCGACCATGATGGCACTGGCACAAATGGTGGCTAACGGAGAACTCGACGCCGAGTACATTGTGGCCGACAGCGAGCACTCACAATTGAGTATCGCGCACGGCGCTGCGTCGAGCGGCGCGCGTGTTTTCACCGGCAGCTCTGGTGTCGGCGTGCAGTTCGCATACGAGTTATATTCGCCGATCTCCGGCAGTCGTATGCCGGTACAAATGATGATCGCCGACCGCACGCTTGATCCGCCTGGTGATTTCGGTTCTGAACATACTGACGCACTGTCCACGCGAGACATGGGTTGGCTCATGGGCTGGTCGTGCGATGCCCAGGAAGCATTCGACAACCACTTGATCGCCTACCGGATCGGCGAGGACCCGCGCGTGCTTTTGCCCCAGATGGTCTGCCAGGATGGTTTCTTCGTTTCTCATATCACGGGTGATGTCGATTTGCCGGATCCGAGTCAGGTAAAGGAATTCCTGCCACCCTACAAACATCCTTACCCGCTCGATCCGCGGCATCCGGTGTCGCATGGCCCCCAGATCATGCCCGAGCAAGGTCCGCCGCTGCAGTTGGAGCGTGCTCGCGCCATGGAAGACTCGATGGCAGTAATTGAGCAGGCACACGATGAGTTCGCAAAAATCTTCGGCCGGCGATACGATCCCTGGGTAGAAGAGTTCATGACCGATGACGCCGAGGTGGTCTTTTTTATGCAGGGCGCCCACGCGGTCACGGCGCGCTTCGCGATTCAGCACATGCGCGAGAAAGGCCTGAAGGTCGGTCTCGTGCGGCTGCGAACCATCCGGCCCTACCCAACCGATCGTGTAAACGAGGTCCTGAGCAAATTCAAGGTGGTAGGCGTGATCGAAACTAACATGGCTCTCGGCAGCGTAAGTAGCGGCGGTGTTCTCTATGGCGAAGCGGCCGCGGCCCTGTACGAGAGCAAAAATCGCCCATTGGTGATCTCGTTCATGGCCGGTATGGGTGGCGAGGCCATCGTGCTGAAGGAATTTTACTGGATGACCCAGAAGATGATGGATGCACAGAAACGCGGCAAGATCGAAAAGCGCACGCACTGGGTCGGTTTCGAAGAGTAGGAGAGTTTCTTGCGGCGACTTCAAAAGCGTCCGCTCTACATCAAGTTTGCACGCAGAGTTTGAACTCTGCCATTGGAGAAGCAATATGGCAACAATTGAAGTTGAACGCCAGATACTGCCGATTCTCGGCAGTCCGAATCAGGGAGCGCGTTTCTATAATCCTGAGCTGCCATCGAGTGAGCCCTTCGTCCCCGGCCATCGCACTTGTGCAGGCTGCGGACCTTCTATCCAATACCGGATGACGAGCAAGGCCTCGGGCGACAATACCATCCTGGTCGGGCCGACGGGCTGCATGTACGTCGCGAACAGCTCATATTTGTGCACGCCCTACAACGTGCCGTGGGCGCACACTCAGATTGGCAGCGCGGGCAGCTTCACCGCCGGAGTGGCCGCCGCTTATGAAGCCATGATCCGCAAGGGCAAGTGGAAGGGCCAGTTTCCGAATATTATCTGCGAAGCCGGCGACGGCAGCGCATCCGACATCGGCCTCGCCTCGATTTCAGGCGCGCTCTATCGCAATCACGACTGTCTCATTATTTGCTACGACAACGAACAATACGCCAACACCGGTATCCAGGCGTCGTCGCGCACGCCCTACGGCGGCATGACGACTTTTTCGCCTCCCGGTCCGCTGGTTCCAGAGGGCAAGAAATTGTTTCCCAAGGACCTCGCCCGCATGATGGCAGCCGGCCATCCGCACTGTTACGTGGCAACCGCAAGCGTGGGCTACCCTATCGACTTGATGAACAAAGTGCGTAAGGGACTCAACCACAAAGGCGCCGCTTATCTCATGGTGTACACGCCCTGTCAAAAGGGTTTCGTCTACGAGACCCCGCGCTCCATCGATCTGGGCCGGTTGGTTGTCGAATGCGGCCTCTATCCGATCTGGGAGTGGAATCCTGAGAAGCGGGCATTCGATTACAGCTTCCGCCCCGCGAGTATGCGGCCGGTATCCGAGTATCTGAAACTGCAGGGACGCTTCGGCCACCTGCACGCCGAGCACATCGCCACGCTGCAGAAGTTTGCCAACGAGCAATGGCGAATGATGGGCGTCCAATTGCCCGAGGCCTTGATCCATGCCGCGGACGCGAAAAATCTTACCAACATGGCGGCTGCAGCAGAAGCCGAAGCGGTGGCGCAAACTTTATGAACACGAAAACGAGTGCTCCTTTTCATCCTGTCGAATCCGAGCCCGAAGTCGAGCCAGAGGGACAAGAAAGTTATATTGTCACCGAAGGCAAGAAGCGCGGGTCGACGCGCGACGTGCGGCAGGAAGCGGCGTTCGACCGCTTCTACACCGTCCTGCGCGTACACGCGGGTGACGCGATTCTCACCGACAACTGGCACACCAAGGAAGTGCTGGATCACGCTCGCAACAACTTCGAGGGATACACTTTCGCGATGCGGACGCTCGAAGCATGGGGCGCAATGATCGAGAACGATAACCGAGCCTATTACACGGCGGGCGGGCGCGTGTGGGTCATGGACCTGGAGCCATCCCCGACGAAGAAGCCGCGGCTGCCTCGTGCCGGAGCCGGCAAGAATTAGGGTACGGTTGCACCGCATCCTGCTCATTGACGACACGCCGGAGATTGCCGAGCTTCTGACGTTCTCGCTCCGGGACCACGGCTGCGAGGTCTTCGCAGCGGGATATACCGAGAGCATCAACGAACTGATTCTCGAGCAACGCGCGGACGCGCTTGTGCTCGACTGTTCCATCTTCAACATGAGCGAGTCGCTCTTCGACACCGTGCGTCACCATCCAGATCACGCCGCGCTTCCCATCGTCATCATCAGTGACACGCCAGAAGAGGCTGATGCGAGCCTTCGCTCCCGCAAAGCTCAAAGAGTCCTGCTCGTCCCAAAACCATTTACTGGGTCGCAGGTTGCCAACGCGCTCGATCGGTTGCTGAAATAAATATGCCTCTGTGGAGCATGGACGAGTGGCAATACGTCGAACGTGAGGTCGTCACTGACCCGAAAGGCAGGCAGTGGACTGTGGCGCTGATGGATGTGCTGGGCCAGCAAGGCGATCCCGAGATGCCGAACAAGTTGCTCGAACTTCAATACTCGTCGGGCCGCTATTTCACGCTGGTCTACGCGGACGGCGGAGCGTTACAACGAGAGCGAGGCTACGCCACGCTGGACGAGGCCGTGACCGCGTACGGAAGTCTGCTTGTCGGCGTAATTGACGGGAGCCTCGATCCATCGCAACCCGTATTTCGGCAGGACCTGGAAGATTGACTCATGATAGGAGCGCATCGAGCATTAGGGTCTCTACCGGCCGGGATCCAGATCTCTCATGATCACGTGAAGCACTTGCCCTGTCCGTCGAGCATCGCGCTCGGATACCGCAGCCTTCGCGCCGTTGGCATTGCTCGAATTCCGATAGCTCCACGCGACCGGAGGCAGCCGTGCGCAGCCGCTGCGAATGAGTCCGGTTCGCTCGGCGACGGCGATCCGCGTCTCAAACGGCCAATCCGCGATCTTTCCCGTTGGCGCGCCCGCGGCAACCAGCGCGGCCAGACCTTTGTTTTCCAATGCATCAGTCACGATAGCTTCCAGGATTCCGCAGGAGGTTCGCAGAGCCGAGTCGTAGTCCCCGTCCTCGAGGGCCCGCCGGCTATCAAGGTAAGCTTGCTCGACGACGGGCCGAAGCTCACGGTTGTGAACGAAGTCGAAGCGGTGGGGAGGCGGCGCCGCCGATGAAGCAGAAATGACCGCGCCATCGTCCGTTCCGGAAAGCGAAGCGACCGCTTGCTCGAGCACATCGAGCAGTCGTTCGACGATCTCGGCCGGCGCTGCGCCTTCGACCGCACGACCGTCCGCGGAGCGCATCAGGAAGGCGTCGCTAAACGATCGGGCGAGCCAATGAGCTTTGCTGCCTCCGGACAATTGATTGATGGTGACACCGCAATCTTCCTGCCAGGCGCGGGCGCTTGCAATGGTCGATTGGTTGGAGGCATCAGTCGCCAACACATCGCGAAGCTGAAGCCCTCGGCGCATAAGGCCGTCGAGGTGGGCAAGGTAGGTATCGATCTGGGTTCGCAGGGTCTCGTCCATCGGAGCGTCTCGGACTACCGGCCGGGCAGAGGCTGGCCCTGCGGGAAATTGCCGTCAAGAATCAAGGTTGCGGCGATCTCTTCTGTCTGGTGCGTTTTCTCGGGTGGCTCGACGGTACAAACGTCTGCATTGAGAGGGTTTACGAATCCTTGACATTCCCGTAGGAGAGTGATAGATTCGCTGCCGCAAAGTGGTTCGATCACCGGACCAGTTTAGCACAGTTCTTTTTGCAATATCGATTTCTTAGTGGTTATGACTATGTTTGCGGAATCGAATTGCGGGCCGGCAGTTGTGTGTGGGGGTTGTTAAAGTCTAGTGCGCTGTCACGGAGGTATACCTAAATGGCTGCATCTCCAGCCTCGCTGATTCACCCCTCTCGTATCCCCAACCGCTGGGTCCAGTTAATGGCAGGCATCGTTGCGATGATGGCGATTGCGAACCTGCAGTATGCCTGGACTCTTTTCACCAAGCCGATACAGGCGCATCTGCACGTCTCGCTGGTTGCGGTGCAGTGGACCTTCACTTTATTTGTGGCTCTTGAAACTTGGCTTGTGCCTTTTGAAGGATACCTGGTCGATAAAATTGGACCCCGGTTCATGCTGGGAATGGGCTCGATCATGGTCGGACTAGGATGGATCGGATCTGGCTATGCCGAGACCATCAACGGCCTGTACTTTTGGTACGGCGTGGGCGGTATTGGTGCCGGGGTTGTATACGGGGGCGCCATTGGAAACGCGCTGAAATGGTTTCCGGACCATCGTGGTTTGTGCGTTGGCCTGACGGCCGGAGCTTTTGGCATAGGCACCGCGACGACGATTGCTCCGATTGCCGACATGCTGAAAGTTTCTGGCTACCAGCACACGTTCATTGTTTGGGGAATTATCCAGGGAGTGGTTGTGCTGGCATCGTCCCTTTTCCTGGCCCGGCCTCCGGTTGGATGGACGCCGCCAAACTGGAAAGAAAAAGAAGCGAAGATCAAAGCTAAGGTGAACACATCGTCGGTCGACATGACGCCGATGGAGATGCTGCGCCAGCCATCCTTCTATGTCATCTATGTGATGATGACCATGCTAGCGTTCGGAGGTTTGGTTGTTACCGCACAGCTTAATCCCATGGCGTCCTCCTACCATGTGGATAAGGTCATTGTAGTTTGGGGAATGACGGCCTTGGTGCTAGCCATTACCGTTGACCGGATCCTGAACGGGTTGACGCGTCCATTCTGGGGATGGGTCTCGGACAATATCGGACGCGAGAACGCCATCTTCATCGCCTTCGTCCTAGAGGCAATCGCGGTGTTTGCCTTGCTCCAACTGATCAGCCATCCGGTCTGGTTCGTGGCGTTGTCTGGCCTGTGCTTCTTCGCCTGGGGAAATATTTTCTCGTTATTCCCATCGATCACGGGCGACCTGTACGGAAACAAATGGGCGACGACCAACTATGGGATCGTGTACACGGCTAAGGGTGTGGCTGCCGGTTTTGCCGGCCCCGGCGCCGCGTGGTTGTTTGCCAAAACCGGATCTTGGACAAAGGTCTTCTGGGCGATGATTGTGTGCGATCTCATCGCCGCGTTCATGGCTTTGCTCTGGCTAAAGCCTTTGGCGGCCCGCGTCGTTAAAAACTCGGAGCGTTCGGCTTCGGGAGGCGCGACGGCGACCAGTTCGCCGATCAAGGCACGAGTAGTGGCCTAGCGCCAGTCGAACTGCGACAAACGCTGGAGGTTTTGTCAAAGAAAGCCTCCAGCGGCAGCTATCCAGACGCGTGGGCTGCCATACTCCTGGTGGCGAAGTTCGTGGTCGGCGCGGTTGCACCGTCAGTTTCGGTATTATTGACTTTGAACTGGCCCACTAGCTTGCGCAATCGGGTGGAAGTCTCTACCAGTAGCTGTGCAGCCTTCTGAGTATCGGTGGCTCCGTGAGTTGTACCCTGCGCCGCCTCTGCTACTCCCGCAATGTTACCGGTGATTTCGCCGCTGCCCTGCGCCGCCTCATTTACATTCCGCGACATCTCGTTGGTGGTTGCGTTCTGCTCCTCGACCGCGGTGGCGATCGTGCCGGAAATGTCGTTTACGTGGTTGATCACCTCGCTAATCGATGCAATCGCATCCACCGCTGCCTTGGTGTCAGCTTGAATGGCCTCGATCTTGTGGCTTATATCTTCCGTGGCCCTGGCGGTCTCCTTCGCCAGTTCCTTGACCTCGTTGGCGACTACGGCAAATCCTTTACCGGCCTCACCAGCGCGGGCGGCTTCGATGGTTGCGTTCAAGGCCAACAGGTTGGTCTGCTGGGCAATTGAGGTGATGACTTTGATGACCTGCCCAATCTCACTCGAGGACTCGCCCAGCTTGAACACGGTGGCAGTCGTGCTTTCAGCCACCTTGACTGCTGAGGTTGCCACTCTCGCAGCTTCGGTGGCGTTCTTGGCGATCTCTTTGATGCTGCCCTCCATCTCTTCGGCTCCAGTTGCGACGGTCCGAAGGTTCTGGCTGACCGCCTGCGCCGCTTTCGAAACCACGTCGGCTTGCGCCGAGGTTTCCTCGGAGTTGGCAGTGATCTGCTGGCTGGTGGTGTTTAATGCTTCGCTTGCGATGGCAACCTGTTCGGCCGTCCCCGCCACCTGAGAAATAATGTGGTGGATCTGGTCCAGGAATGTGTTGAACCACTTCGCGAGTTCACCCAGTTCATCGTGGCTGACAATCTCCAACCGCTTGGTTAGATCACCCTCCCCTTCTGCCAGATCCTCGACCATGCGGATCATGTTGTTTAGGCCTTTGGAGACGCTGCGTACCAGGGCCAGGCCCCAGACCATCAGCAGAAGGATTCCGACAGTCACCGAAGCAAAGATGGTGAACTCAAGCCGCACGGAATGCACTCTTACGGTGGCAGCATCGTCACTGAGCTTCTTGGCTACCTGATTCTGATCGCTATTAATGGCCCTGAGCAACGCCTCAAATGCAGGGTTCGACTTTTCGATGATGGCCTGGTGTGACTCAGCGTTGCGAGCTTGCAGCACTAAATCGATAACTTGCTGGTTGGCCCGGACCAGGACAAGATACGCGGTCTTTACTCCTCCGTCGCCCGCGCCTGCCTGATCAAGTTTTGCCTCCCCATCCTTCACTAGTGACTGGTTTTGTTGGATCAGCAATTCCATGACGTCGGGATCGTTCGCCTGCACCAGTTTCTGCGTAATCCCTTGAACTCTCACCGCGAGGTCCAACAGTTCGAAGGAACGCCGGGTCTGCTCGCGGGCGGCTGCGGCAACGCTTTGCGCCGAACCGGCAGAAACCTTGAGCAAGTATGCCAATCCTAGAACGGCGGCTACCGTGATCGCCACAGATGCCCCAACCAGCAAAATCATGCGGCGAGCTATGTTTTGATTTCTCATAACCTGGAACGCTCCATTTGCGGGTCTAATTGTGAAGCTTGTCCACCCGCAAACCGAAGACGATCGACCCGATAGGCTTTCCACCATCGAGCACCGGCAGCCCAACCTGGATAAGCTGCTGGCCCGTGGAATCATCCACCTTGACCGAACCAATCCAAGTCGCTCCAGTCATCGGTACTTCGTGTTTCGGCATTCCCTTGTGCGTCCAGTGTTCGGTCTTCGCGTCAAATCCGACTTTGGAGCCGTCTGCACCCGAGACAAAGATTTTTGCGATGGTGTCGTCAGTGCTCTTTTTCGTTTTCAGGTATTCAGAGAGTGGCGTCTTCGCCGCAGCGCGGACGAAGGGATCGAGCACGGTGAGGCTGTGCCACTTGTCGTTGGTCATGGCCGCAGCCTCGGCACTGGCGGGAGCCGCGTTGTGAGCCTTTACCTCTTTCACAATCTCCGGGTCGGTGCTGAACGCTGCCAACTGCTTGATCTTGGCATCCAGTTTCGCCTTGATCTCGGGCGGAGCCTGGCCAAGACTGGCGATCACGCTGATCAAAATGAGCAAGCACGGCGCAAGCGCTTTCTTCGATGTAGTCATAAGCAATTCTCCTGAGTCAGCGTCATGGACGAGCCACCAGTGGCGCATAGGTTTGTCCGGCCTCACACGGTTTTCACGGTCTTCCACGACGGATTGTCCTCGATGAAGTGTTTATCGGCGCGATGTCAGAGAAGCTTTAGAGGCAGTGATTTAACTGGGCAGGAGGGAAGGGATGTACTCGGAACGTCATTGCCCAGGCTGAACTATGCTGGCAAGTGTTTGCCGCGGGTCTCCGCGGCGAACGGAATCAGAAGCAGCCCGAGCGCGAAAGCAATAGAAGTCATGGCTACGGGAGTTCCCAGCGATCCAAAATGGCGGACCCCCGCACCAACCAGAAAGGTAATTCCCGCCCCGCCAAATCGGGCAAACGAAGTTGAAAACGCGAAGGCGCTGGCACGGCACTCGGTAGGATATTGCTCGGGCAGCCAAAGAGTGTACACGGCAAAGTTGGCGCCGCCCAACCCTAGAAAAAAGAGACAAACGAAAAACCATGGTAGGGCAACGGCTCCCAGATAGAAAACTTTGCCGAAGGTGAGCGCAATGAAAACCATCATGAGAGTGAAGAAAACCGCCAGCGCCCCGCGTCGTCCCACGCGCTCTGCGAACCAGGGCATCGCCAGGCAGCCGAGAATCGTGGCAAACGACACCAGCATGATGCCCCAGGAGGCGAGCTGCGCCGCCTGAGCAGTAGCGCGGCCACCGGCTTCCGCGACCGACGTGATAGCAGCGGGGACATACACAGTTCCAGCCCACAGACCACAAATGGAAGCCAGCATGAGGAAAGAATTGATTATGGTGCGGCGTCGCCACGCGGGTGAAAACAGCGTCGCCAGAGGACGCCAAACCGCCCAAGCGCGGACAACCTTTTCTTTCTTCGTCCAGGCGGAAGGCTCACTAACCCCGTGTCGCACCCAGGCCAATAGCAGTGCCGGCAATCCCCCGACAATGAACATGGCGCGCCAGCCAAAACGGCTGCCAATGGCATAGTTTGCCAGTGCTGCGAGAAATATGCCGACGTAATATCCTGTGTGCATCAGGCCCGCGCCGACGCGCCGGCGACTCTCCGGCCATTCCTCAGCCACGAAGGTTCCGCCCATGGCCCATTCTCCGCCAATGCCCACACCAGCAAGCAGGCGAAGAATCGCCAGTTGCCACACTCCGGTAACGAACGCACTTAAAAAAGTGAATGCCGAATACCACAGGATGGTCAGCATGAGCGTACGCACGCGGCCAAACTTGTCTCCGATCGGCCCCCAAAGGAAAGCAAGTCCCCAACCAATCAGGAACAGGGCGAACAGCAAGCCTCCATAAAGTCCAACGTTGCCTTTGGTGGCCGGGATGCCGGTGCGTGGGAGCAATTCGCGCAGCGAGGGTACCAAGACCAGGGCATAGACAAACGAGTCCATGCCGTCCAGCGTCCACCCGCCCCACGATGCCCAGAAGCCGCGAATTTGATTTCGAGTGAGAGCTGGGGATGGAGATAAGGAAGGAACTAAGGCGGGTACAGAATGGTTCGCCTGGTTCGTGGCGGGGCGGGGCATGACAGTGGGGAACTATACCAAAAATGTGCTTGGCCGTCCGGAATATATTGAACACACGGGCTCAATCTCTGATTCGCAGGCAAAGCAGGCTTTCTAGCGGAATTTCGCGGAGGGGAGGTTCGCATCAGGCCAGATTTTTTAACTGTTGATCTTTTTTAACTGTTGATCTGAAGCGAAATCACGATCAGCATGCCCTCAAAGAACAGCCTGACCTCGATGGTAGGAGAGTCAGACAAGGAGTGAAGCGTATAGTCACTGCCGGTAACCACCGTGGGTGGGGACAGCATGCAACCTTCTGCCAAACCGGCAACCTTGTTTTTGAAGTTGCCAGCCGCCATGTTGCAAACTTCGCCGAGCGCGTCCGACACTTCGGGGCCTACCTTGTCCAGGTCTACGCCCAGCATCTTGGAGGCCATCAGCGCGGCCGCTTTCCCATTACAGCGGATACTCAACAGGCCGCACAGCTGCCCCGCTAGACCTACCATGGCAGTGTAGTCCGCGGTTGCTTCCTCGCCGTCTGTCGGTGCGGTTAATTGGCAGCCCAGCATGAGTTCGAAGACTTCCCGCACCGCCATTTCGAGCAAGGGAGTCCAATTTTCGTGGTTGCGGTTGGCGCCCAGCACTGGACTGTGCGTGTTCATGATTTACCTGCCAGAACCGGCACCACATGTTCCCGAACCTGCTCCGGCGTGAATGGCTTCCGAATGTAGCCGCGGGCGCCCGAGGACAAGGCCTGGACCACGTGCGACTCACTGCCTTCGGTTGTAATCATGACCACGGGGACGTCTTTCGCGTTGGGCACGCCCGGCAGCTGCTTGATGAATTCCAGTCCGTCCATGACCGGCATGTTGACGTCACAGAGGATCAGATCGACCTGATTCTCCTGGAGGACAACCAGTGCCTCCGCCCCGTTTCCGGCCTCGAGGACCGGAGCCAGATCGATTCCCGCCTGGCGTAGTGAACGTTCCACGATCTTTCGCATGACCGAAGAGTCGTCGATGATAAGAGCACGTATCGTCATAAGGCTGTAGTTGGCGGAACGCATTTAAGCGTTCGCTTTTTGATATATCGGCGCGGAGTGATAGGACTTTAGGAAGGTGAGACTGGCGAGGGGTTGTCAGTCGCGCCGAGTGCGAGCGAATCGCGGACCAACCTTAAAGGTTTCTAAAGAGCTCTCAGGTTGGATGGCACTCCGCGAAAAGGCTGGAGGCGCGGGTCGGAATCGAACCGACGCATAAAGGTTTTGCAGACCTCTCCCTTACCACTTGGGTACCGCGCCCTATGAATTAAATTAGCGTGATACGGCGCAAAAGTCTACTCGCATACGCGAAGCGGTCGATCCGCTTCGCAACTAGCACTGGGGACCGCGCACAGGCGCATCGGTTTTGGTTGCGGGTCTATTGCGGAGCGCCTGCCGATTCCTCCCGCCGCCAGATCGAGAGTCCTGTGGATCCCAGAGCAAGCGAGCCCAGCGTGGCGGGTTGCCTGGCGGGCAAGGGATGGGTCGGGGAAGCAGTGGGATTGAAATCCTGGTTGGCCGAATCATCGGCTGCCTCTTTGGTCTGGCCGGCTTTGATCGACTTGCCGGGGATGGTCTCGTAGGCGTAGCCGGTCAGCGTGGCCGTGATCGTGGTCTTGCTGACTTTGACCATCAGCCGCGCCCATCCGAAGTGAGTTTTGCCGTTGATCTGGATCTTAAGCCCGAGGAAGCGGTCTTTGACGTTGACCCAGGGTCCATACGCAATTGTCTTGTTGCTGGTGTAGACGTTAGACCGCGCTACGGCCATCGCTGCAGTTCCCTTCTTAAATGGTCGGCGGGATCCGATGGGTGCACCTGATTTCAGCGCCGAGTCAAGCAAAAATCCGCTGCCGAGAACGTAGCCTAGAGCGCTGTTGCCCGCAGCGGGCCGCTGACGAAGTTCGAAGAAGCAGAAGTCGGTGCAAGCACTGACGGAGTTCGCGATGGTGAAATCGGTGATCCCGTCATGGTTGAGATCGATGTTGTAGCTCTGATGCGGTCCGATGACGCGGTGGGCTGGCGTGTAAATAATCTTCGCCTCAGCAGGCGGAGTCAAAGCCAGCAAGCTCACTCCCGCGGCACCGGCCGCGATGGCGTACATGTTGAGCTGTCGGTGAAATGATTCAGAAAGATTGACTGTCTTGCGGGGTCCGGGCGAGCGCTTCATAAATCCTCCGTCCGAAGAATGAATCTTACCGTGTGGTTTCCGCCGACTCCTCCCGCCGCCAGATTGAGAGTCCGGCCGCTCCCAATGCCAGCGCGCCCAGCGTGGCGGGCACCGGAGTCGAGGGCGTAAGAGCGGCATCCGGCTCTTCGCGAATTTCGTCCGTGCCCTTGGTTGCGCCAGCGATGATGGATTTGTTTGGAATCGTCTCGTAGGCATAGCCGGTGAGCAACACGCTGCTGATCTGATTAATTTTTGGGTTGTCTATTGTGACAGTGGCTCGTGCCCAACCATAGTGAGAATACCCGTCGCCTCCCTTGAATTTTATTCCGAGATAGCGGTTCTTAACTCCCTTACCTCCATTTGCCCAGGGTCCTCCCCAAGTCACGTGCGAAGCCCCTTTGCTGCTATTTCCGTCCGCCATGAGATCGTAGCTGGAGTTTGTAAAGTGCCGTGCTGGGCCGATTTTTGCGCCGGGGAGTATTGCCAATTCCCACGCTCGGCCAGGACGACTAGCGGCAATGCCGTTCCCCTGCTGGCTCCCCTCGACAAAGGCCAGTACGTATGTGTTGTAATAGTGACCTCTTCTCGTCAGGCAAACGTCCAACCTTTGGTCGCGATCGATATCGAAGCAGTACTTCTGTTGGGGCTGAATTTTGACATGGGCAGCAGTGTAAACAATCTTTGCCTCCGATGGCTGCGCTAACCCGAGCGTTCCTACTCCCGCTGCGGTTGCCGCAAGGGCATACATGTTGAGTTGTCGATGGATTGATTCAGAAAGGTCTGCTGTCTTGCGGGGCCCGGAAGAGCGCTTCATAAATCCTCCGTCCAAAAGCGTCAACAAGTGTCTCGCGTGGGTACTCCGGTGTCAAGACGTTGGCCGAAGAACGCCGAAGCGTCGTTTCCTCTGGGCTAGCCTATCCTGCCTATGCGAATGCAGGGGAGCATTGTATAGTTATAGTTCCCGCTCCACCCTGTTCGATTTGCAGAGAATCGGGCACAGTCGGCCTTATTCAAGGGATGGTTTGAGGATAGCTTAAGCGTCCGACCAACAGTAGGATGAACGGAATTTGCTTACCTAAGTGTTGCATACAAAAGCTTTTGCTTGGCTCGGCAAGGGCGAGAACGGTTTGAACACGGCTCGCAATTGAGATATCCGGATTACAAAACAGCACGACGAACGCCGGACCTGCTCCTTCTATGTTGCTGCAGGGGCATTTGGGTCCGAAACGTGGCCTCCCCCTCGGTCTCGTTGGCGACGCGGTTTGTCTTCGACACGCGAGGAGCCCGATGATTCCCAGTATCAGCGATGTGGTTCTTGCCGTCGCCGCCATCCCATTCATCTACTATTTGATTGCACTGTTCAGTTCGTGGCAATTCTTTCGTCGTACTGGAGCGCCAAGGGCTGCTAATCATAGCTTTACCCCACCCGTGAGTAATCTGAAGCCGATTCGCGGGCTCGATCCCGACGCTTACGAAAACTTCGCCAGTTTCTGTCAGCAAGATTATCCTGATTACGAACTGCTCTTCTGCGTGGGCGACGAGGATGACCCGGTTGTTCCCGTATTGCAAAAGCTGGCTCGCGATTTTCCGGAGCGTCGCATTCGGGTTCTGTTCGGCTCGGGCGGAAGGGGGTCGAACGACAAGGTAGTCAAGCTGGCCCGGTTGGTCGGTGAAGCTCAGCACGAAGTCGTCGTAATCAGCGATAGCGACGTTCGGGTGCGGCCCGATTACCTGCGAACCGTGGTTGCTCCGCTGGCAGATCCTAAGGTGGGCGCTGTGACCTGTTTTTATGCGCCGATCGAAGATAAAACCCTGACTGACAGCCTGCAGACGATTGGGATGTTTTCCGATTTCTATGCGGGCATCCTGGTGGCGCGCCAGCTCGACGGAGTGAAGTTTGCGTTGGGTCCCACCATCGCCACGACCCGCACACGGCTGGCTGGATTCGGCGGCTATGGAGCGATCGACAACCGGCCTGCCGATGATCTGTTGGTAGGGCGACTCATCGCGGAACAAGGCTACGAAGTCGAACTGCTGCCCTACACGATTTCGACCGTCGCCGATTACGGGTCGTTGCGTGACCTATTCCATAAACGCCTGCGCTGGATCGTGGTCATGCGCCATATGCGGCCTTGGGGACATCTCGGATTGCTTCTCACGCAGGGGTTGCCGTGGTCATTGGCTGCGATTGCGATTCATCCATCAGCAGGAGTGGCGCTGGGTTATCTCGGCACATACGTTGTCTTGCGATTTGCCATGACCTCGATGGTCGGGATCTGGGGTTTGAAGCAAAGTTCGCTTTGGAAGAAGTTGGGACTGATTCCGGTCTGGGATACGTTGGCTTTTCTTATTTGGATGACGAGTTTTGCGCGAAACAGCATCCGTTGGCGGGATGGCGAATATTACATCCGCGACGGCCGGCTCGTGCCGGTGAATCCACCCAGTGTTGAGCCGGCCGCCTGAGTCGGCTCGGCCGTCAGCGTCCTACTTTGCTCTGCAGTTCGCCGCTTCCCCTCTTTGTCGCGCGGCGACTTCCATTGCTCTTCCCGGCCGATCCGCCCACGATTTCAAGTGATGGTTCAACTACGGCCACAGGTTCTCGGCTGCTTTGCGTCCGGCGCTGGTTGCGGGGTTGACGCCAGTTGATCTGCGGCAACATCACGCTTGCATCGATCCGCTCGCGATATTGCAATGCCACATTCATCAGCGAATCCAGCAGCGAGTCGGAAAGCAAATGCGGCTCCAATCCGAGATCAATCAGCTTCGAATGCTTCGCGTTGTAATAGTGCTCCTCGCGCTTCGACGCGCGGATCGGATAGGTGTTCGACTTCGACGCTCAGGCCCAGCTTTTCGCCGGCAGTCTTGCACCATCTGCGCCAGTTCCAACACTGAGAACTGCTCGGTGAACTGGTTGAAGACGCGGCATTCGCCTCGAGCTGCCGGATTCAGGCACGCGATTTCGACGCAGCGAACCGTGTCGCGGATATCCAGGAAACCGCGCGTCTGGCCGCCCTTGCCGTAAACGGTCAGCGGGTGCCCGATCGCCGCCTGAACACAGAAGCGATTCAGCACCGTGCCGAAGACTTCGTCGTAGTCAAAGCGGTTGATGAGCGCTTCGTCAGAGCGACTTCGTCGGTCATCGGTCCCATACACAACGCCCTGGTTCAGGTCGGTGGCGCGCAGTCCCCAGATTTTGCAGGTGAACATGATGTTGTGGCTGTCGTGCACCTTCGAGAGGTGATAAAAGGAGCCCGGCTGCTTGGGATATGGCACGGTGTCTTGCGCCCGTTGTGCTCGATCGTGATGTAGCCTTCTTCAATATCAATATTGGGTGTGCCGTATTCGCCCATGGTGCCCAGCTTGACCAGATGACAATCGGGCCGGAATTCGCGCAGCGCGAATAGAAGATTCAGCGTTCCAACGACATTATTGACCTGAGTGAAGACCGCATGTTTGCGGTCGATCATGGAATAGGGAGCAGAGCGCTGCTCGGCGAAATGGACCACTGCCTCCGGCTCGAAATCCTCGACCAGTGCGGACGAGAAAGTCGTAATCGGTCACATCGCCGACAAAGAGTTCGATCCTATTTCCCGGTCAGCTCTTGCCAGACTCGCAGACGATCGGAAAGCGGGCGAATCGGCGTCAGCGTCTGCACGCCAAGTTCGTGGTCCCATTGCCGCCGCGCAGAAATTATCGACGATCGCGACGGAATGACCCTTCTTCGACAGATATAAAGCGGTTGCCCAACCGCAATAGCCATCGCCACCCAGCACCGCAACTCTCATTTGGCCTCCTCGCCGTAATGTTTACTGAAAATGATTAAGCTAAATCAGCCGCTCTTACCGAACTGAGATGCACTTGAAAGGACTAGGGTTGAACAGTTTTTGTCGGCCCCGCGTTCCCACACTTGAGGTTACCAAACATTCTAAAACACTGCCGCCGTCTTCGGTGGTTCGGCCTGAGAAATACTAATCGGATGATTCGTGAGAAAGACCTTCCCGCCGCTTTCCGCAACCAGATTCAGGTCGGCTGCGCCCACCAGAGATTCCAGTTGAGGTATCACGTTCTGCTTGGCCACGATGTAGGAACGCTCCGGCTTGAGCCAGAGATTCTTGAATTGTGCGTCGTCGATAAACACATCGGGTGCGCCGGGAGCGTAGGCCCCATATTCCAAATTGAAGAATCGTCCGTTGCGAAGCAGCGCGGTCCGGTTCATATAGAAAAAGATCGAAGAAAACGTGTAATAGTGATGGTCGATAATCAGCGTGCCATCGGGCGATTTCAAGAGCGCCTCTGCCAGTGGTCGCGAGGACATAAACGGATCGAACACCGCCATTGCCATCCGGGCGGCATGGAAAAACAGCACCATCATCAGCGCAGCCGCAAGAAATGCGCGCTGGCTGGTGAATTTCCAGATCGCCAACGCGCCGATGCAGAATGCAATGGCAGCTACCAGCAGCGGCGTCCGGAGATAGGCGAAGGAGGCCAGTGTGAGATCCTGCATGTGCCCTAACGAAAGCTTGTAGGCACCGGGATGTTGGCTCAGCGCCTGCGAAATGTCTCCGGGTGCGGGAAGGCTGCGGGTGAGGAAAAACAGAGCCAACGTAATCAGACCCGCACAAGCCGCAATCACCGCGAGCGCGCGTGTGCCATTTTTTATCCAATTGCCTCCCATCGCCATCGCCGAACCCAGAAGCAGCGCCAGCGCCGGATAGCAAGGCATCGAATAATATTCCTGGGTGGTAGAAAACGTGAAGAAGATCAGCACAAAGCCAGTCAAACAGAGCGCCAGAAGCCGGGTTCGGCCCGCGCGATCGGTGGGTTTGAAAGAAAGCTTGGCAATGGCTGGAAGATACACGCTCCAGGGAAACAGCCAAACCAAATGCAGCAGCCAGAAGTAAAGGCGCGGGACGGTGTTGTAATCTCGCGGGTAGCGAAGATTCAGAAAGCGGAGCAATTGCTCATTGATGAAGAAGAACCAAAGAAACCCGTGATATTGTCCCGGCCCGCTGTGCAGCGTAAACGCGAAGTAAGGAGGATTGCGCAGTGTTGCGAGAATATGCCACGGTGCGGCGATAAGCAGGATGATGAGCAAGCCGCTGAAGGGATGCAGCTTTCGCCAAGTCGTAACAGAAAAAAGCTGATGCGTGATCCAAAGATAGATGACGCCAGCCGCCAGGGGAAAAAGTACTCCGATTAAGCTCTTCAGCAAAAGACCCAGCCCGAGATTCGCAGCCAGCACAAAAGCCCAAAATCGCGGATGAGGTTCCTCTTCGTCCAGGGCGCGAAGAAACGCCCACATGCCGAGAGCGACCGTGAAAGTCAGCATGACGTCGGGGATCAGAACCCGGGTGAATAAGAACAGTCCAATGCACGTGGCCATGCATAGTCCCGCATAGAATCCCGCACGCTTGCCGAAAGCCCACGCGCCGAACGCCGCTGTCAGCAGACAGAGCGCGATGGCCGAGAACGCGACCGGAATGCGCGCTACCCAGTCATATGCGCCAAAAATCGCGTAGCTGACCGCCATGGCCCAATAAATCAAGGGAGCTTTTTCCAAATACACCACGCCGTCCAGCCGGGCCGTGACCCAGTCGCCTGAAGTCAGCATGTTCCGTGCAATCTGCGCCTGGACGGCGTCCACGTCGTCCATGAGGGACGGAGGAGAAACGATGCACCCCAGGTATACAGCCCCCGCAACCAGCAACACGACTAGATATAGGTACCAGTTTTTTCTTGTATCCAAACGTTCGTCTCTCGGGGCGCTGCTGCCTGAATCCCCCACTTTGTCATCCACAGAAACAGCACCATCAATCCCCATAGGTGGTATCCGACATTCGCTCGTCTCTCCATGTGATCTTGAATCTGCCTCTCGATTACGTCCTGCCGGAAAAGCTCCCCATGAACAGACACACCGTTCATCAAAAGTTGCTGCATGAACGGGCGCAGACAGCCTCGAAGCCAATCGTGCGCGGGAATATCGAATCCGACCTTCTTCCGTCGAAGTACCGAAGCCGGTAGTTTGTCGCGCATTAATTCCTTGAGTAGAACTTTCTGCCGCGAGCCCCTAATCTTCAGCGAGGCGGGCAGGGAGGCGGCGAATTCTACGATGCGGTGATCAAGGAACGGCGGCCGCACTTCCAGAGAATGCGCCATGCTCATGCGGTCCGCCTTGTTCAGAATGTCGTCGGGAAGAAAATATCTTTGATCGAACCACAAATACGGCGCCAGATCATCGTGCGCCGGAGACCGATCGCGAAGTTCACCCAGAATGCGGTCGAGCGCGGGCGGAAGTTCCGCGCGCAGCAAAGTCGACTTTTGCTCTTCAGAAAACGTCCCGTTCCAGTAGACGTGGGCGCGATCCGACGTCATCAACGAGCCTTCGAGAAATCGTTTCAACTGATATTCGAAACTGATTTTATCGTCGGAAACCGGCCACATCTGCAATGCACCGAGTGCGAGCTTGAGAACCTTTCGCGGCAATCGCCGGGCGAGCGCAGCCAATCGGTTCGCCCGATAAGTGAGATAGCCGCCAAACAGTTCGTCGGCGCCCTCGCCGCTCAGGCTAACCGTTGTCTTAGTCTTGCTTAGCTTGGATAGGAACCAGACGGGAAGAGCTCCCGCATCCGCCGAGGGTTCATCGGAGTAGTAGGCAAATTCTTCGATCGCAGTCCGCAGGTCGACTTCCGGATTGAGATCGAGTTCCTCGTGGTCAGTCTGGTAGTGCTCTGCAACCTCGCGAATGTACGGGGTCTCGTCGAAACTCCGTCCCTGAAACGAAATCGAGAAAGTCTTCAGCGGCGCACTTGATTCCGTTGCCGCATAGTGCAAAATCGTGGAAGAATCGATGCCTCCGCTAAGCCACATGCCAAGAGGGACATCGGAAATCAGGTGCTCGCGGATCGACTGCCGTAGAAGGGCGTCAAGTTCCTCCCTCGCAGATTCCAGCGTCCGTTCACGAACCACGCCCAGCGGCAAACGCCAGTAGGGCTGGGAAGAAACCTTGCCATCCTTCCACTCCAGCCATTGTCCCGGGGGAAGTTTTTCGATGCCTTCGACCAGCGTCCACGGACAGGGCACATAATTCAGCGACAGATAGCAATCGAGGCCGTCCAAGCTCAACCGCCGCTCAATCTCAGGATGGATCAGGATCGCTTTGAGTTCGGAACCGAAGAACAAGTCGTCTCCGCGGCGCGCGAAGTAAAGAGGCTTGATCCCCATCCGGTCGCGGGCGAGCACCAGTCGCTTCGTAGATTTCGTCCACAACGCGATTGCGAACATACCGCGCAAACGTGCAAAACTTTCTGTATCCCACTCGATAAACGCTCGCAGAACCGTTTCCGTGTCGCAGTGCGAATAAAAGCGATGCCCTAATTCCTCCAGTTCGCGCCGGAGCTCCAGGTGGTTGTAGATTTCGCCGTTAAACACAATGGCTACATCGCCATCTTCCGACAGGATAGGCTGATCACCGGAGCCGAGGTCAATGATCTTGAGCCGCGTCGCCCCTATCGAGCACACGCTCGACTGGAGCACGCCTTGCTGGTCAGGGCCGCGGTGAATCAGGGTAGCTGTGGCCTTCCGAATGCGATCGGGATCAGGCGCCCAACGTTTGTGGGTGAAACCGACGATTCCACACAAGTGCCTGCACCTCTTCCCATTTCTTGAAATCAGCCAGCAGATCAACCAGCGGAGCCTGCTACCCCGCGCGCGCACGCATCAACTGGCTAGGATGAAAGGCAATCCTACCTTTTTTATGATGCACAATCAAAAGTCCGGGCCTACTTTACCGTCGGCCCATGATCACCAAAGCCACGCCAACACACACCAAGAGAACGCCCGCCCATCGCCTGCGCGTGACCTGTTCGCCAAGAAAGAATTTCCCACCCAAAGCGCCGCCAGCATAGCTCAGTGCAGTGACCGGAACTACCAAACTGACGTTCTCCATTGATAGAACAGCCAACAGCGCGAAGAACGCCGTTCCCATCAGCGTCACCCCAACCCACATCCACGAGACTCGCAACGCACGCGCGAAAACGCCAATCAGCGCAGCCGGCCGGAAGTCCTTGACCTCGCCTACCGCTTTCATAGCGCGGCTGATGCACAGTTCGCCCCCGGTCCCGGCGCCAATAATCAGCAGATAAAAAATAACCTCGCGCACTTAGCTGGACTCCGTGGTGCGCGGCGGCGTGTGTCCGACCACCAGAACGCCGAGACAAATGACCAGCACTCCCAGCCAACGCATGGGCGTGACCACTTCGCGCAGCATGAAATGAGCAAGCAGGGCAACCATGCCGTACGCCACCGCCGACGCCGGTTGCACATAGCTGTAATCCGCCCACGACAGCACCAGCGTGTACGCCACAAAGAACGTAATCAGCGACCCGATGCCCAGCCAAATCGTGCCCGACGTGAGGACGCGAGAAAGAACCTCAAGCGCCTCCGCCGGCGTACCCAGGCTCGCCGCGCCGATCCGCTTCATGCCCTTTCCCAGCAGCACGTTGCCCAGCGGGCCAAAGATCACCATCAACAGGATCAACAGGTAGGTTTTCAAGTGCAGACTGGAAGACTTCATGCGGGATTGGGACCCTCCGCATGATTGAGACAAAACCGTTTGGGCATTTATTTATGTTACTTGATTTTCCGCGAAGGCCCAAGCTCCAGCGAAAATGCCGAGGGTCCTTCCTATGTATAACTTCGCGTTTTTGTGTTGATGAATCCAGTGCGGGCAACAAAAATCTGGAGCGGGAGACGGGATTTGAACCCGCGACTTCGACCTTGGCAAGGTCGCACTCTACCACTGAGTTACTCCCGCTCGGCAGCCTCGATTATAAACACGCCGTCACCTCGCGGCAACGCCGACCGCATTCCGATAAGGCTATGTTGAACTTCGACACTGAACGTCCTCGCCATAAGAAGCTAGGAACTCCGTAACCTCGCGGCTGCCGGTCAATCTACGGACCGGGACATCCGGTCCATAACAAACTCTAAGCGCCTCAATGCGCGGCCGGTTGACCCGGTCAAATCTCCAGATAAACGCCAGCACCTCGCCGAGCTTGTCGATCCGATGCGCCTCACTGCTTTTTAACACCCGCCTGATTGCACGCCATGCGCAAGATACTCTTGAAGCTTCGAGCCAAATTACCAAAGTGGCCCGCGGCAATCGGATATCGAAGCTCGCCACGGCAAAATTACCGTCGCTAATCCACTCATCTCCCGCGTGTGCTTTCTCTAGCAAGGTCCGAAAAGCAGGAACGTCCTTCCCGTTCCAATCAGGTTGCCAGATGGCATCCAGGCAGATAACGGGAGCGCCGATTCGTTCGCCGAGTTCGCGCGCCAAAGTAGTCTTGCCGCTGCCCGCGCAACCCAGGATGACGATTCGCGCCATGACGATTGGCTACCGCAGGATGTATGCGAAATCACGCGACCCGACTCACTGCATGTTTTCAGTACGCGCAACCTGCCTTGGGCTTCAGCATAGCTTCGTTCGCCTTGGCCGTGATCTGGTTGCGCACATCCCAAAGTTCCTTGTAGAAAAGGTGCTCCATCCTTTGATGGAGAACCTCGACCGGCGTTCCCATCGTGCCGATCACGCCGCCGCCAATAATTCTCTGCGCCAGTTTGAGATGATGAAAACGAAAAAGGTGTATGCGTTCGTCAAAATCCAGAAGACACTCCGCCACGTCGTGCAGGCCGAAGAATTCATCATGCCGCCGGTAAACGTCATCCACACTGAGATTTGCCTTGCGCAGCTGAGCATGGAACACCTCGCCAAGCCGTGGTCCCACGTGCAGCATGGAGAGAAATCCCGGCGAATCCAACCCACTCCCGTGTCCCAATCCGGCGCGGATAATGTGGTAGTCATAAGGCGTGATGGTTTCCAGCACATGGAGCATGGAAATCGGATACTCCAGCATCTGGTTGGCGCGGCGAATCAAGCGCGCAGCATTCGAGAACTCGCCTTCCTCGATGTGCAGTCGCGCCCGGTCCAGTTCCCAGGCGACGCCTTTCAGCAGCAGCTCAGAGGCTTGATGTACCACCTGAAACGTCATTTCATCCTTATGCAGAAACTCTTGGGGAGACTTTTGCAGCGACAGCAGTTCATCCGTATGCAAGTAACGTTCGTAGTCCGAAGCTCCCTTGCCCGGCAATATTGGTTTCTTCAAATCGTCCATGCTACTCGTCTCCAGATAGCGGCGAATCTTTCGCGTGACTGATTAGTTCTTTGCTCCGGTCCACTGCGGATCTTTCTCCGGTGCCACGATCTCGCCATCGCGCATGTGAATAATACGGTCCCCGTAGCTGGCGGCTTCGGGGTTATGCGTGATCATGAGCACGGTCTGGCCGAGTTCCCGGTTCGAGTGCCGCAGCATATCGAGGACAATCACCGAGTTCTTCGAATCCAGATTGCCCGTGGGTTCGTCTGCCAGCACGATCGCCGGCTTGTTGATCAGTGCCCGTGCCAGCGCGACCCGTTGCTGCTCGCCTCCAGACAGCTCTGATGGCCGATGCTGCAGGCGTTTCTCCAACCCCAGCAAGCCCACGATCTTGTCGAAATACACCGCGTCGCGATTTCCATTAGCCCCGGCAATGTCCACCGCAATATTGATGTTCGAACGCGCGTCGAGCGTGGGCAGCAGGTTGAACTTCTGGAATACGAATCCGATTTTGCGCTTGCGCATGCGGGTGCGTTCCGCATCAGGGAGTTGCGCGAAGTCATCTCCATCGATGATGACGTGGCCCGAGTCGGCGCGAGCCAGTCCACCCAGAAGATAAAAAAGCGTAGACTTGCCGCTGCCCGAAGGGCCGACCACGCTGACGAACTCACCCTTCTGCACGCTGAAGGAAACCCCGCGCAACGCGGGCACTTCCACTTTGCCCACGCGGTACGTCTTGTGCACATCCACGGCTTCGATAAGGACTGCCATCCAAATAATCGATCTTACACGAAGCCTCGACCGGCAGCAGCCGTCGCGTTCGCCGAACAGCCTTGCTGAAAGACCGCGTGGATATTTCGTGCACCGGTGCTCGTCGGGGGAATCACGCGGAGATACGACTTGGACGGAGATGTGAGAATCACTGCTAGGTCCGCGCCCGACGCCTCGGCCCTGACATCGCGTTCAGTCGCTATAAGACAGCCAGATGTAAGATACCTTCCCGTTGCGTATCCCGAACTTGGCTAAGCTGAGATCCCCGATCGCCGGGCCCGCGCCGTACTGTAGTTCTTTGTCACCCAGGTCTGGCAACGTGTCGCCCTTTTGGTAGCCTTTGACAAGCTCCCGGTACGTCTTCGAATCCGGTTTTCCTTCCCGTGACGGTTTTCCATAGGCGTGCAAGACGTCCTGCTCCGAGCTTCCGAGCCCGATTCCTTCGGGAGTTTTCCATCGGTTCAGATTGTCCGCCGTCGATGCTGTCGCCATGTGCATGCAGTTTGGAAAATCAGAGAGGAAAGCGGCGTCGACCGTCGGAGGAACTCCCTCAGCCGACCCTAAGTAAAGAAACACTCCATGATCCTTAGATTCGTAACAATAGGGAGCGAATTCCGAGTTCCTGGGCGCTGGTCCCAGTTGCTTGAACAACTGGCTGATCAGTGCGTCTCGGTTCAGGCAATAAAGCCCAAGGCATCTCGGCCCGGTGTATTTCTGTGCACTGGCCACGCTGGCAGTTATAGACAACGCAGCCAATAGAATCGTTCTAAGCACGAAACTCCTATTCATTTCTTGATCGATCAGGCCGCGCTGGTTTGAGAAGGAGATTGCGCTATTTGCGCTGGCGCACGCTTCGGACCGCGCTTCCGAACCAGCAATAAGCGGATGCGCTCCAGCAACTCAGCTGGCGCGTACATTCCTTTCGGCAGGAAAACGTCGGCTTTGCTGTCACGGTCGTAGATTTTGACCTTACCGGACAAAAGAATTACTGGAGTCTGTGGAGAAAGGCTCTTGATTTCTTCGATCAGCTTGGTTCCATCCAGCCCCGGCATGATCAGATCGGTCAGGACGAGATCGACGCCACCCTTCTTGAATCGCTCCAGGGCCTCCTCGCCGCCGGTGCAAGAGACCACGCGATAGCCCCGCGTTTCCAGCATGACCTTGCGAATGGAGAGCGACTGTTCGTTATCGTCAACACAGAGGATGGTTCTTTTTGGTTTCATTCTTGTTTCCGAAACGCCGTGCCAGCCCAGCCCGCGAGTCCGGGGAAATCCGAAAACTTTCCTGATAGAGAATTCAGAGCGAGAAGAATCGTAAAGGCGAACTCATCACATGTAAAGTGCCGCCGATGCTAATGGGAGATTTGCACCATTGAAAAACTTCTGCACTTGTGCATGCCATCATTTTTCCTGCACATTCGCGCACCACGCTCTCAGAAAGTAACTTCGCCACGAATGACCTCGACAACATTTCCACCGACACGCACATTAACCACTCTGTCATCCCGGCGTGACGCGCGCACAAAAATCCGGCTGGGACGTTTCATCTCCACTCCCTGTTCGATCAAGACGCGCTCCTCCGGCTGTGCGACGCCATTCGCAACCATCCATGCCGCCGCGCATCCCGCCGCTGAACCCGTCGCCGGATCCTCGCCGTTGTAAAATATCATTCGCGCGTGCAGTCGGGCTGCGGGGTCCACCGTCTCGCGACTGACAAAGTAAAAGAACTTTCCTCCCGACCGCTCCAGATATTCGTCTGCGCCTTTCATGTCCACACGAAGATTGCGGATGATTTCGAGCCCTCGCAGCGGAACGACGGTGAAGGGCAGGCCGGTAGAAATTGTTTCAATGGGTAGGGAAGGATCAATATCGCCGTCCCGCAGACCAATCGCACGCACCACGGTCTCGCGGTCATGCCGCGGACCGAACTCGGGATTGACCTGGGTCATCTCGCCGAAAGCCGGCTGCCCCGGCGTTTCCTCGAACTGTACCGGAACCTTGCCCACATTGAGGTCGAGCACAATTTCCCGCGCACCCGACGACCCACGCAATTGAAACGCGGTTCCCAACGTTGGGTGGCCAGCGAATGGTAATTCTTCTTGTACGGTGAAGATACGCACCCGCACTCCGCGTTCGCGCTCGACCGATGCTTCCCGCGGCAGGATAAATGTGGTCTCAGACAGATTCATCTCGCGTGCCAGCGCCTGCATTTCCTGGTCGCTGAGGCCGCGGCCGTCGCGGAAGACCGCTACAGAATTTCCCTCAAAAGCCTGGGAGGTGAAGACATCCAATTGAACGAACTGAAACCGCCGTAGTTCCGCCATGGCTTGGCTATTGTATCGCCAGCGGTGAGGCAGGGGCTTGGGACGCAACTGATTTTCCCCTGAGTACCGTTATGGTTGTCGATTCCCCCGCTTGTTTGACTGGATTCGAGCCCCCGCGTATCCTGACTAATGTATGAGCTTCCGCTCCACGCCTCGGCCTCTTCGTTGTTGTCTGTCGGCCTTTGCGTGTGGGTAGTGCGGACTGGTTCTCTCACACCCACCTGGCGAACTGAAGGTGGGTTTCCTTTTTATGACTGAGACACTACCTTTAAAAGCCGCGGCGGGTCCCGACTAACCCTATTCACTAAGGAGAGATTAAATTATGAGCACGGATACTTTGACCGAAACTGGAACCAATGTTCTTCGCATCAACGACACGGCCCCCGATTTCACCGCCGAAACCACGCAAGGCACGATCCACTTTCACGAATGGATCGGCGATGGCTGGGCCATCCTGTTTTCGCATCCCAAAGATTTCACTCCCGTCTGCACCACCGAACTCGGCTACATGGCCGGGCTGCAGCCGGAATTCGCCAAGCGCAACTGCAAGATCATCGGACTGAGCGTCGATCCGGTGACCAGCCACGGCAAATGGGCCGCCGACATCGAGGAGACGCAGGGCCACAAGGTGAATTACCCGATGATCGGCGATCCGGAACTGAAGATCGCCAAACTCTACGACATGCTGCCCGCCGAGAGCGGGCACACCTCCGAAGGCCGCACCGCCGCCGACCAATGCCACCGTGCGCACGGTCTTCGTCGATCGGCCCCGACAAGAAGATCAAGCTGATGCTGGTCTATCCCATGAGCACCGGCCGCAACTTCGACGAAGTCCTGCGCGTGCTGGATTCGATGCAGCTCACCGCCAAGCACAAGGTGGCCACGCCGGTGAACTGGAAGCACGGCGACGACGTCATCATCCTGCCCGCGGTCTCGGACGAAGAAGCGCAAGCAGAAATATCCCGGCGGCTGGAAGTCGCCCAAGCCCTATCTGCGCATCGTGCCGCAGCCGAAGTAAATGTAATCGTAGGCCCCACTTTTCTTCAGATGACGTCATCCCGAACCCGGCAAACTTCAGCCGGGTGAGGGGATTCCCGCGAGCAGAGCTGAGACCTTTTGCAGCCAACCCGTCGCCCAGCTAACATGGGAGCGCATCATAAATTGGCTCAGCGGCACGGAAGCGCATGTGGTCCGGTGATCGTCACGGTCTTCAAAACCGTTGGGCGGCATCTCTGATGTCGCCGGTGGGTTCGACTCCCACTCGCTTCCGCCATTCTTCGCGCGGGTCACGCTTGGGTGCTGGACGTTCCTGATGGGCTAGGATGATTCGAGAAATCGGGCTGGGCGGAAGCCGAAGCTGCGACGTCCGCGTGCAAACGGTCGAGCCTGCCTAAGCAGTTCGCGGATCTCCACGTCGAGCGCGCTACATTCTTCATCGCGCATTTCGGTGAAGCGGAATGGCTGCAGGTAGCCCTCGGTGGCCCTCATGGGAAACAACATCGCCGCCTTACCGCGCACCGGGCGGGTGCCCAGATGCAGGGTCAGGCTAACGGACACTCCCTCGTCCAGGCAATTGGGCAGCTCGAGCAAACCACCGGTGGTGGAGAGCCGAAGTGTCTTGGCCCAGCATTGGCGTCCATTTTCGAGCTGAATGCTTGTGGAAACAGTTCCCCACAGGTTGACGCGAGGGGCGCGGATTTTTCTTCCGGGGTGGGGGAAGTCTGCCATTACGCTTCCACTATCTCACGCGGCCCGAGTCCTGCGCAGATTACGAAAGCAGTCCGCAGGTCCGAATTCAGCGGATGGAATCCGTACAACACCTTTCGTAATCTCCCGCTCGTCGCCGGTGCGTACCATACTGGCATGGACTATGGACGGCCTCTCCCAACTGCACGCTCAATTGCGCGCACCGCGAATCAACCTCGCAGACTTCACTCCCGCGGTGCTTCGATTTCAGGATGGTCAACGCGCTTCCGGCAAACTTCAGGTCCTTTCCGTGAACGGGGGATTGCTTTCACTGCCGAGCCCGATTAATCGGGGCTCGCAGGTCAAGGTGATGTTCCTTACCCGCACCGGGCCGGTGCTGGGCGCGGCAGAAATGCTGAGCCCGCTGACCAGCACGCAACAACCATTCCGCTTTGTTTCGCTGCCCACGGACGATCGCCGCAGATTGGGAGCGGCGATTCAGTCAACTTTGAACCAGCACCTTTTAAACAAAGAAGCTGCCGAGCAGAAATGGATGCAGAAGCTGCGCGCAGCATCGAGCAGCGAGAATCGGCCGCGCCGGCGTATGCTCAAGTTCGCGAGCGGTGCGCTCGCCCTGGGAATACTTGGTGTGGGCTGCGCCTTTTATTTTATTCGGTACATGCACTAAAACAGCGATGGTTTCCCCCAACACTCGCCGTTGGCCACGACATCAGGTGAAGCTGCCTGTCCGCATTATTACCCCTAACGACGTTTCAGAAATTGTGGTACCCGGCCTAACCACCGAGATTAGCCGCGGAGGTATGGCTCTCTACGGAGGAGTGCCGCTGCAGCCGGGCGATCTGATGGAGGTCGAGTTCCAGACTTTCAATCGCTTGCGTGTGGCCGCGTCGGTGCGCGATCGGAATGGTTATTGTTTCGGACTGGAATTTCTTGGTCTGCTGCCGAACGAAGATGGAGAAAATGGTGAACCAGAGTTTGCCGAGATGGTTGGCGACGCAGGCTTAGCCGAAGTGCAGCCGGTGGAAGTTGGGGCCAACTTCAATCCCCTAGCGGCGCCCGTGGTTCGTGGAGAGGACGAGGCACTCGCGTTGTTCCTGAAGAGGCATGAGGCGTACCTCCATCAAAAAGAAATGGAGATCAAACGCTGGCGTTACGAAATTCAGGAAATCCGGCAATCGCGCAGAGAGATTGATATGATCCTGCGCCAAGTGCTGGGCCGTTCCGGCTAGGCCTCGTCATAAATACGGTCGAGGTATCGTGGCACTACAATGGCGAACGGTACCTCCATGAAGGAAACCACGAACGAGGCACACGATGCGTCAGCGTAACCTCCTGCTGTTAGCCTTCCGGCTTCTTTGTGGAACCCTCTTCTTGGGCACTGAAGTATCAAGAGCCCAGAACACAGATCCGCCGGAGTCGTTCTACGCGGTTACCAATTTCTTCTCGGATTATCTGCCCGGCTGGTACGAGGAGATCCTGGAAGTGACGCCTCAGGGGAACGATGTGCGCATCCGCGTGATCCGCATATCTACTGCGAACCCGTACTGCGGCGGCGATCTCGTTCGGGCTGCAGACCGTGTGTTGCCGGACACCACAATGCGAGAGGTAGCGGGAAAGGTTGATCTTTGTTCTTATTCCGAGCAGAGTGTGACGGCCGCGCTCAAGGCGGCTGCACCAAAGGCAGTGGAAGGCAACGAGGACTCCGCAACCATGAGCATTGTTGCAATGTGCGGGGGGAAGGAAAAGGTTTTCGATTTCCCCTATCCCTCGGAAGTTGATCAGAAGGTTCTTCGGCGGGACAATCCTCGCGTCACGCGTTTGTGGCACCTGATCTGGGAAGTCCGGAGTCACACCTTTGGGGAGCACTTCTCTTTCCGCGACCTTCCATCGGCTCAAGAAAAGGAGGCCGAGGATCTCGGAACAAGGTTCTTGCCAGAACTAGTCTCTGGAAAATTTGATTCCGCCTTTGCCGACGCCACTTGCGGGGGTGAGAAATGCGACACCAACTACCTGGCATGGCTGTTGCGCGGGTACACGGGGCCTGCCGCGAATAAAGATCCTTCCTCGGTCGAACTTATCAATGCACTTCAACTGCATCTTTCGAAGTATGATCTGCCGAAATATTCGCCGCTGGCGAAACAGGCGCGCATTCAGGGCGAGGTGCGATTGACGATTGTTCCTGACGCGAACACTGGTCTCGTCAAAGACGTTCAACTAGTTTCCGGCAGTCCTATGCTCGGCAATCCCGCTGTGGATGCCGCGAGACAATGGCAATTTTCTCCGGGATCACAAACCGGCCAGCCCGTCGAGGCTATCCTGAAATTTACAATTTGCGCTGACGAGTAGACGTTTAGGGCGAGAGATTGACCTGATCCTGCGCCAGGTCCTGGGCCGATCCGGTTAGGCAATCATCTACTCATTTCATAAGAACGCCCTGCCTAAGGAAAAAGTTACAGAATATGAGCATTAGAATGCCGAAAATGACATAGAACACGGATGTCGTATTGTTAGTTTCCAGTTCTCCCTGTGCGAACCGTCTCTTCAAGCCGGCGATGATCTGCTGAAATACCTCTTGACCGCTCTTACTTTTGTTTCTCAGCTGTCCCACCCCCGTCCGTGACTGAATGGCAACTGCGATATCAAGGTTCGCCTGGGGTATGCGTATGATGGAAAGCTCCTCCTCGCGTTCCAGGTGTAAGTCATCCAGCACAGACAGAAGCGCTTTCCTGAACGATTTATCGACGATCCCCATTGCTATGTAGCCTTGCATCTGCATCCAGAGAAATACCAGCAGAACCACAAACATTAAGGGCATGAGCCAGGTTATCGTCCTGAACCCTCCCAACTGATCACCGGGAAGGCCGCGCATTTGAAACGGCAGGATGAACTGGGGCGCAAAACACACGAGCACGAGGGCGAACATCCACCTCGATGAAAACAGCAACGGCTTTTTCCGGAGTAAAACCGCAAAGCCGATGAGAAGAAACGCCAGCGCGATGATGCCAAAGATGGCGGGAAAAATCTTACGGGTCATGAATCTCATTCCGCCGTTGTCGTTGCGGTATCTGCCTGCGTCGCCGGCATCGTTGCTCGCCTTTTCATTTTCGCCCAGGGCCCGCTCCGCTTTGGCGCGCTCGCCGTGGGCATAGTCATCCTTGGGATTGAGGGCGAGGGATTCGGTGCACTCCGCTATGGCTTCCTGCCATTTTTCCATCAGCACGAAGTTGTGGCAGCGATAATTGATGATGTAGGTGCGGAAGGGATTGAGGCGCTTGGCTACCGCCAAATAATCGTTGGACTCAGAGTAGTGGCCCTGTTTGTAAGCTACCTCACCAAGGGTTTCAAATGGCCTGTAGGAGTCCGGTTTGAGTTCAGACCATTTTTTATATTTTTCCTCGGCTTGGGAGAAGTTGCCTTCTTTTTCAAGCGCGCATCCCCAAACGCGATATGTATCGGGAAAGTCCGTTTTCAGCTCGGCTGCTTCGCTTAGCAAAGGTTCTGCTTCTTTGCTGCGGCCGGTTTGGCATAAATCTTCGGCACGCTGCACCAGGCCGATAACTTTCTGATCAGTGCTGCCGTCGGGCAGCGCTTCGGACAGCACGGGAACTGAAGGCAGCATCACCGAGAGCAACACGCACAAGCAGATGACGATACGCTTCAGTATTTCCCTGCAGGCACGGCAGAGGTGCGAATGATCGGTAAAATCGACTCCACACTCTGTATGAAGCACAGCGACTCCTTGCACTCATTCTGCTGACGACTTGGGCTGCAAGCAAGGTTACCGGGGTCACAGTAGAATGCCTTCGCTCGAGGCGGTTGCGCCTGCTTGACGGTCGTCGCCGAGTTATTTATCCGTTGAGTCTGGGAAATAACCTGAGATCCTTTGATCATTTCCGATACACCAAGCCGCCCTTCATTACGAAGCTTACTTTTTCGAGCACGGCATTATCTTGCGACGGATCTCCGGGGACGGCGATTACGTCGGCAAGATAGCCCGGTTTCAGTTCGCCAATCTGTCCTTGCCAGCCGAGCAGTTTGGCTCCGTTTAGCAGGTCGGCTTGCAGTGCGGCGATTGGAGTCATGCCGTACTTGACCATCAGCTCTAATTCGCGGGCTTGGGTGCCGTGGGGAAACGGTCCGACGTCCGATCCAACTGCCATGGGCACTCCGGCGGCGAGTTGCTTGCGAAACTCGATGGCGTGCAAGTCGAGCATCTGTCGATCGTGCGCTCCCTGCTCGGGCGACTGGGCATGTTCCGAAAAATATTCGAAGATGGTGAACGTGGGAACGGCAAAGATCTGTTTTTCCCGCATGATCCGCATGGTCTCGTCGCTGAGTTGGTTGGCATGGTCGATCGAAACCACTCCGGCCTGCGCCGCATAGAGCGTACCGGGTTCGCCCGTGGCATGAACTGCAACATGCTTGCCCGAGCGCGCAGCTTCATCGACGGCGGCTTTAAGTTCGGCTTCTGTGTACTGGTAAATCGTGGAGAAACGTCCGTCGCGAACCGTGTCTGGGCCAGTCTCATAAATTTTGATGAAATCCGCGCCCTCTTTGAGCTGTTCGCGAATTACGGTCACCAGCTCGACAGGATTGTTCGCGTAAGTCGCGTTCGACAGCACGTGTTGCGCGGGGTTGAAGTGATTGGCATCTTCGTGTCCGCCGAGAATGTCGACGGCATTCCCGCTGATGCGCAACCGAGGTCCGGGAACCAATCCCTGATCGATGGCGTTGCGCACCGCGGTGTCGGCCGAGCCCGCACCTTCGGTGCCCATATCACGCTCGGCGGTAAAGCCGGCCATGAGATCGGCTCGCGCGGCAAGTGTCGCGAGGATGGTCCGTTGCGGCACCGATTCCTCTACCGTCTGCAAATCTTCGGCGCCGGGATGCAGAAATAGATGCACGTGGGCATCAATCAATCCCGGCAGCAAAGTAGAGTCGCCCAGATCGATTATCTCCGCGCCCGCCGGGTGGGCCACCTTTGACCCCACTTCGACGATACGTTCACCCTGCACCAGCACTTCGCCAGGTTTCACAATGCGTCCGCTTTCCACCTCGAGCAGTCGAGCCGCGTGCAGCACAATGGGATGGGCTGCTTCGGTCTGAGACTGGGCCGCAGAGACTAGGGCGCAGGCCAGAAGAAACGCGGCCAGGGCAGGAAAGTAGTGTGGTTTTTTCATGGTTGTCGGAAGGATGGTACCACTCGGAACGTCGAAACCGCGGCCGATTTCGCACGAACGTTTGATTCGCCGAGTCCGAAAGACCGCTGGTGCCTAGACGACGGTAACGTCGTCAACCCGAGCCGGGGGCGATAGCATGGGAGACGAATCCGCATCCGTAAATGGAGAGTTCTTCGTGCGTCCTGCGTTCAAAATCGTCGCCCTTGCAGGAGCGTTGTTCCTAATGCTGCCCAGCAGCCACGCTCAATCGCTCGGAGACGTAGCCCGCGAGCAACGGGAGAAGCTGGCGACCGATGCGTCCGCGCCAGCAAAAACACTCACCAATGAGGACATTCAAGAAACTGACGGACCAGATTCAACCCCTTCGGTTCGGGTCCGGCGTCATAGAGTCACGCACCCGGTCGATCCGGTAACACCGGCGTCCAACGACATGCGCGCCGCCAAACAGTGGAAGGCAAAGATCGTCGCACAAGAACGTACGATCGCGTCTCTGCAAAACCAAATCGACAGAGTAAATGCCTCGATCCGCTTTACGGGGGTGAGTTGTTACAGCTGTGCGCAGCACAATGAAATGCAAGTTGAAAAGCTGGCAAGTGTGCAACGCATGCAGCAGCAACTCGACCAGCAAAAGGAAAAGCTGCAAGACATGCAGGAATCCGCGCGCAAAGCCGGATTGGGCAGCTCGGTCTACGAACCGTAGGTGCTTTTTCGGCGGTCTCAGAAGTTTGGCGAGAGCTACTCCGGGTCAATCGCCCGATCCAAATAAATCCAAAGCACGCGCGAGAAGAGCGTCAGCGTCGGTGCAAGCGGTAAGAACAGCAGAATCGCCCAGACTGTCACCCTCTGCATCGACCACGGAGTGACTGCCCACAGCAAAAGAGCGAGCGCCACGATCGTGATCAAAGCCAGCACGTAGCTGATGTACATGGCTCCCAGAAAGTAGCCCTGTTCGCGTTCAAACTTCAGTTCACAATTCGGACAGCGTTCCTGCATGCGGGGGAATCCGGTGAAGATCGACTTGCGAAAGATTCTGGCAGAGCGGCATCGGGGACACATCTGGCGAAGGATTGCCAAGACGGTCGATTTCTGAGCCGCTGTTTTCACGGAAATCGATTGCTCGGCAGGCGTCGGTTTGGGTCCGTCGCTCATTCAACTAAATCCCAAGCAGGCTTACTTCTTGCGGTTAGAGGGCTGCGTCGCAACGATGGCTCGCCGCACAGGAACGATGGCCCCCCGCGCAGGGTCGGCAGCCGCGCTGGCCCGCGCCAGCACTTCTTCCTGGATGTACTTCACAAAATCCTGAATTTGAAGCTGCATTTCTTCCATGCGCTCGCGCATCTGCAGAATGATGGCGATGCCGCTGATGTTCACCGCCAAGTCCCGCGCCAGCGTCAGGATGAAATCCAGCCGCTGCAAATCTTCGTCGGTGTAGAGCCGGGTGTTGCCCTCGGTGCGCGACGGTTTCAGCAACCCCTCGCGTTCGTACAGACGCAAGGTCTGGGGATGGATGCCATACATCTCAGCCACAGCCGAAATCATGTAGGCGCCCTTGGATTTGCGCTTGGTCATCGCCTCAAAGTCTACAACAAAAAGAAAGCGGCCACGGAGTTTACGGATGCTCACGGATTTTTCGTGATCCGTGTCAATCCGCGTAATCCGTGGCCACTTTAATTAGGCGACCGCTTCCGGCTTCTCTACGGCAGCCGGAGTCCATCCCTGCGGTTTAAGCGCGTGATTCAGAAAATACGCAATTACCCCCGCCGCGATGAGAAGCATTCCGAAGGCGAAAGAACTCATCCCCAGCACCTGCTCGGTCTCGCTGCGAACCACTGAGAATCCAAGTAACAGCATGGGAGCGATCCCGACCGCAACGGCTCCAAACATTCCGCCGGGAACCCGGAACGGCCGATGCAATTCAGGCTCGCGAACGCGCAGAACGATCAGCGCAATGAACTCCAGCGAAAGGCTGGCCCCGTAGAGAAGAATGTCGATGGTCACGAGGCGCTCGAAACCTAGGCCAAGGCACAATGCCCATCCGATTGCGCAAACCACAATCGCGACCCACGGCGCCCGCGAACGAGGATGCAGCTTGCCAAAGACGCGCGGCAACATTCCGTCCTGAGCCATGGCTAGCGGCAGGCGCGAATAACTCATGACCAACGCATTGAACATGCCAAAGCCGCTGATCATTCCGCCGAGAGCGAGGCCGACGCGCAACAGTGGCCCACCCAGCAGGCCGGCGATGTCTGCCCAGAATCCGGTTTCCCATGCGCTTGAGGAAAGCCCGGTCATCCACATGGCGGCCACGGGAACGATATAGCTCAGGGCCACGATCACGACCGCGGCCAGCATGGCGCGAGGATACGTCCGCTGCGGTCGCTCGACTTCAGTGGCGATGGTCGAAGCGTTGTCCCAGCCCATGTAATTCCACATGCAGATGAGCAAGCCGGTGAGAATGTCGACAGAGGACGTAGTCGGTTTGGTTACGGCGTGAGCCAGCGCACCGATCTTGAAGGGCGCGATAGCCACGATCAGGATAAACGGCGCTGAAAGAACGATCAGAAGCCAAAGTGAGGTCGTCGAAACCACGCGAACCCCGGCTACATTCAGCAGCGCACAGACGACGACCACAGCCAGCCCGACCATCCATCCGCGATATCCCTCGGCGAACCAGGGGAACAGCCGCGTGAGATAGAGCACGAACAAAGTCGGGTAGATCGCCATGTCGAAAATCGACGCCACCAGCGAGAGCCAGGCTTCCTGAAATCCCCAGAAGTTGCCCATAGCGCGGCGCACCCAGGCGTAGTATCCGCCTTCATAGGGCAGAGCACTGGAGAGTTCGCCGATCATGAAAGCAGTAGGCAGACTCCATAGAATTGGAGTCAACAGAAGAATAAGGATAGCTTTGCCGTAACCGGCGCCGCGCACGATGTCCTCGGTGCCATAAGTGCCGCCCGACACCATGAAAAAGGTGGCGGCGACGAGTGGCCACAAGGTGAGGCGAACCGATTTCTTCCGATGGGGGACGATCGTGGGTGGCTGGAATTGTTGACGTGGCGCGCTAGCTGTTGCCAATTTCTATGTCTTCCTCCCTTGGGCGAATCACTCTCAGCCAACCCCGTCGCGCCTACATTCGCTCTGGGCCTCCCGGTGCACTAAGATTCCGGAAGCTGCGCTGAAGTTAGTTCGCAGCAGTGAGAATACGGCAAATTAGATGCGTTGTGGAAAAAAAGTGATGAGAATTAGCGATATTTTTTCTCAGAGGGGCTGCGACGGAGGTAACAGGCCAGTGCGCCTCCCGCCCGCGAAGCAGGTCAGAAAGCCGATATTTGATTGTCATCCCGAGCAAGCGTTCTTTGCGCAGCGAGGGATCTAGGCGGACCGCGCGAAGCGTCGCGTTCTTTGCGACGCAATAATCGCGCGTTTGGTTCGCTTCCTTTTCGAATTGAGCCACTACCAGAAAACCGGGTCAGAACGATCTGGTATAAATAATGGAATTTCAAGAACCGTTTCTCTCAGGAGGAGATTCCATGAAGAAAATGTTGGTTGCTGCATTCTTGATGAGCGCCATCGTCCTGCTCGCCCAATCAGGAAAACCGCAGAATACATTTACGCCAAGTCAAATTAAGTGGGGACCGCCTCCGCCGTTCGTGGCTGCTGGCGCGCAGCTCGCCGTGCTCGAAGGCGATCCGACCGCCAGCACCGGCGATTTCACCATCCGGCTGAAGATGCCTGACGGATACAAGGTCGCACCTCACTGGCATCCCAAGAGGGAGAACGTCACCGTCATCTCGGGAAGCTTCAAGGTTGGTATGGGGGACAAATTCGACGCGGCTAAAATGGGGACCTTCCCCGCTGGCAGCTTCGCTTATCTGGATCCCGACATGCACCACTACGGGATGGCTTCGGGGCCAACTGTGGTTCAAGTGCATGGCATGTCGCCGCTGCAGTTCAACTATGTGAACCCGGCGGACGATCCCAGTAAGAAGTAACCGAACCTGAAGCTGCCTGGGGTGAGCTTATTCGATCGGGGGGCCGTCGTCCGCTTTCACAGCGATCGGTCGAAGGTCGGTAATGAGGTGATAAAGAAAACGGCCTGGTTCCTCCTGCATTACCATATGGGCCGAATTTTCGAACCATACCAGTTTCTTTGCGGGCGCATCGATGCGCTTGAACCACTCATCGGCAACCGTATGAGAGGTTGCGTAATCGTGTCGACCTTCGAAAAGGAAGATTGGGCACTTGAACGCAACAAGGTTTTCGTAGTTCAGTTCCTCCAAGGCGTTCAAAAGGTGAGTCAGGGAGTACAAACTGCCTTCATCAACCAGGTCTAGATCTCTGTCCGTGTAATCCGGCGAAAGATTCCACGCATTTCCGTCATAGGAGAAATCGGTGCGTCCGTAAGTGAGACCACCGTAGAAATTGAGCCACTTACGCTGCATCCCAATTCTGGCAAAAGTCAGCTCAGCGCTACCGGGATAAGGAGCGATGGACAGGAGTTCTTTTTCAGCTTCGGAGTTGTGATGAGAGCGAGCCTCGTCCAGCGCGAAGCGATAGCCCTCCTCTTCGCTGCGCCTTATATTGATCATCTGTCCCACGCCTAAATATGCATGGAGCCACTCGGGATGCCGTTGTGCAACCGCCAGACCGAGTATGGTCCCCCATGAGTGTCCGAGCAGAAAAATTTTCCTCTTGCTGAATGTCTTTAGCAGATACTGCACCACCTCTTCCGTATCGCTGGTCATCTGCGGGATCGTCATCGTCGAAGCGAGTGCGTCGGGGTCATTAGCGGCGTACGTCTTTCCGGTGCCACGCTGGTCCCACTGCACAACGGTGAAGTAATCTTCCCATGGCGTCTGAAAGGTATAGTCTGCGGGCATCGTCGGCGACCCAGGACCGCCGTGCAGAAAAAGAATAATTGGGTTGCGGCGATCTTTCCCGCGGATGGATACCCACTGCGTTGACCCATTGATCTGCAACGGAAGAAGCTCATCGACACCGTTCGGAGAGACAATCTTTCGAGAGGCCGCGATAATGCTGGTCACGTCTGGCCGCGACATCATCTGGGGCTGCGAGGGTTGAGAGGTGTTGCTATTTGTGCTCTGCTGGACTCCGGCGCTCTGCCCATGGCAGAGACAAGCAAACAGCAGTACAGTCAAGATCGCGGTCTTCGAGACAAGAATGGCTGGCGCTGCCGTCACTTTCTTCATCTCCTTTTTGATGCCGAAAAGGCAGCAATTGGGCCTTAGACGTTTTTCCAGAGTTCCGCACGTGGATCTTCGGGGTTCAGCTTCGCCAATTCCCGCAGGATTTCCTTCGAGCGCTCGTCGTGAGGCATGGGTACGGCGGTTTTGATCTCGACGATCTCATCTCCGCGTGCGCCCTCCTTGGTGGCCGACGGAACGCCCTTCTCGCGCAGACGAAGCTTCTGACCCGACTGGGTTCCCGGCGGAATCTTGAGCATGGCACGACCATCGATGGTTGGAACTTCGACCTTGGCGCCCAGCGCCGCTTCCGTAATGCTAACCGGAACGGTCAAGTGAATATCGTCACCTTCCCGGTGAAAAATAGGATGGTCACCCGCGCGGATAATAGCGAACAGGTCGCCGGGGGGTTGCCCGTGAGAACCGGCATTGCCTTTGCCAGGAATGCGAATGCGCTGGCCATCGCGCGTGCCAGCCTTGATACGGACCTCAAGCGGTTCGGTTTTCTCAACCGTGCCTACTCCGTGGCAGGTAGGGCAGGTAGAAATGTTCTTGCCCGTTCCATGGCAGCGCGGACACGTAGTATTGAACTTCATGCGTCCGCCCGTCTGGGTGACTTGGCCCGAGCCGCCACATTCGGGGCACTTGCCCGGCGACTCCGTGTAGCCGTTGCCGTGGCAGGTTCCACAGACTTCCTGGCGGGTGATGTTCAATCGCATGACGCCGCCGCGGATCGCGGTCCAGAAGGGCACGTTGACCTGGTACTCCAGGTCGGAACCGGGCTCAGGCACTTCGTGTGCAGCCCCGGCGCTTCGGCCGCTGAACATCCCGGAAAAGATGTCTTTGAAACCTCCGCCGCTGCCACTTTTGCGGCCCCGGCCGCCGCCAGCTCCGCCTTCGAAAAGATCGGAGAAATCAAACCCGCTGAAGTCATAATTTGCGCCCTGACCTCCCGCGCCAGCGGGTTGTGCGCCCGGGAAGCCTCCTTGAAAATCTGTGGCGGTGCCTCCCGCCCCACCGCCCGCGCGCGCATACGCATCGGCGGTCGCAGGATCAATGTTGTCCGAGTAAAAGCCGAGCTGGTCGTAAATCTTGCGCTTCTTAGGATCGCTCAGGACATCGTTAGCCTCGGACAGCACCTTGAATTTCTCTTCGGCGCCTTTGTCTCCAGGATTGACGTCCGGATGATATTTGCGCGCAAGTTTGCGGAAGGCCTTGCGAATGTCGTCAGCGGAGGCGGACTTCTTCACCCCGAGGATTTCGTAATAGTCTTTCTTGGCAGTGGTCGCCATTTCTATTCGTGCATCCTAACCGCACATCAGTTTTGGATTTTGTGTCTTCCCGCTTCCAGCACGCCGATTCGCTCGTACTTCGGCGCATCTACGTAGACCGGGATACGATTCACCCCAGTCAGCGTTTGCGCGAAGACGTACCAGCGCCCTTCGTCTTCGGCGAAATTCAGAAAATATGCTTGCCCATTCACTTCAAATTGCAATTTCAATCTCCCCTGATTCGAAAAAATCCCCGAAAAAACAAGCCACGGATTTCACAGATTTTCACAGATGCTGCCCCTTGGTCTCTAGATCCGTGACGATCCGTGTAAATCCGTGGCCAAGCTCTTCGCCGTTCTTACTTCTTGTCCTCTACATCCACATATTCTGCATCGATGACGCCTTCGTCTTTCTTTGCGTTGCCATTGCTTGACGATGCGTCCGCTCCCGCTCCAGCGCTCGGCGCGCCTTGCGGCGGCTGAGTTGCCTTGTACATCTGCTCCGCCAGCTTGTGCGAGGCCTGAGTCAGCGTCTCGCGGGCTTTGTCCATGGCGGCTTTGTCGTTGCTTTCCAACGCTTTCTTGGCGTCGGCGATTGCGTTTTCGACATCGCCACGCTCTGAGCCGGAGATCTTATCGCCTTGCTCGCGCAGCATCTTCTCCACGTTGTAGACCATGGAATCGAGCTGGTTCTTGGCGTCGATCGCTTCGCGCTGGGCTTTGTCTTCGGCCGAATGCGCGTCCGCTTCCTTGGCCATGCGCTCGACTTCTTCTTTGCTCAGACCGGACGACGACGTGATCGTGATCTTCTGGTCTTTGCCCGTGGCCATATCTTTTGCGGTCACGTTGAGAATGCCGTTGGCGTCAATGTCGAACGTCACTTCAATCTGGGGCACGCCACGCGGAGCCGGGGGTAAGCCGGTCAGGTGGAACTTGCCCAGAGTGCGGTTCTGCGCCGCCATCGGACGCTCGCCCTGCAGCACATGAACCTCGACCGACGTCTGACTATCGGCTGCGGTCGAGAACGTTTCCGTCTTGCGGGTTGGAATCGTCGTGTTGCGCGGAATCATCGGCGTAGCTACGCCGCCGAGGGTTTCAATCGCCAGGGTCAGCGGAGTCACGTCGAGCAAGAGCAGATCCTTGACTTCGCCACCGAGCACGCCGCCCTGAATGGCTGCGCCGATCGCAACGACTTCATCCGGGTTCACGCCCTTATGCGGTTCTCTGCCGAACAGCTCTTTTACCAGCGCCTGAATGCGTGGCATACGAGTCTGTCCGCCGACCAGCACAACTTCATTGATCTTGCTGGCGTCAACGCCCGCATCTTTCATGCACTGTTTGCACGGTCCAACCGAACGCTGGATGATGTCTTCCACCATCGATTCGAGCTTGGCCCGGGTCAGCTTCTTCACCAGATGCTTCGGACCGCCGGCATCGGCCGTGATGAAGGGCAGATTGATCTCCGTCTCCATGGTGGTGGAGAGTTCGATCTTCGCCCGCTCCGCCGCGTCCCGCAGACGCTGCAACGCCATTTCGTTGCCCTTGCCGCGCAGATCGAGACCTTCGTCCTTCTTGAATTCGTCAATCAGCCAATCGACAATGCGCTGATCAAGGTTGTCGCCGCCCAGGTGCGTATCACCGTTGGTGGCTTTCACTTCAATCACGCCTTCGCCAACTTCGAGGATCGAAATATCAAACGTCCCGCCACCGAAGTCGTAAACCGCGATGGTCTCATCCTTCTTCTTATCGAGACCGTACGCCAGCGCCGCCGCCGTGGGCTCATTGATAATGCGCTTCACGTCCAGCCCCGCGATCTTGCCTGCATCTTTCGTGGCCTGCCGCTGGGCATCGTTGAAGTACGCCGGCACGGTAATGACTGCGTCGGTTACCTTCTCGCCCAAATAGTCTTCCGCCGCTTTCTTCAGCTTCTGCAAAATCATCGCCGAAACCTGCGGAGGCGTATATTCCTTGCCCTGCGCCAGCACCGCCACGCCGTCGCCCTGCTTCACGACTTTGTAGGGCACCATCTTGATCTCTTCGCCAACTTCGTCGAAGCGGCGTCCCATAAACCGCTTGATCGAATAAACCGTGTTCTCCGGATTGGTGATGGCCTGCCGCTTGGCCACCTGCCCAACCAGCCGCTCACCGGTCTTGGTAAACCCGACCACCGATGGGGTAGTCCGGCCACCTTCTTCATTGGGGATCACCTTCGGCTCGCCGCCTTCCATGACGGCGACGCAAGAGTTGGTGGTTCCCAAGTCAATTCCTATAATCTTGGCCATAACTGGCTCCTCCTAAACTAGATAAGTCCTGTGTAATCAGTAGATACATGATTACGAACGACCCCATCCTAAGACCTGAGTGAATCGTTGTCAAGGTTTAGATGCAATTAGTAGGGAGGAAGTTGCGCTTACTGCTGATCGCGACCGACCGCTCTGTAGCAAAAGCATCGTTGACAGCTTGACGCGGAAGCCTTAGACTGACATTCAGCAGGGGAGCAGTCGCTCTGCTAATGGTATCCGCGCGGACCCTGTGTTTGGGAAAAGCGCCAGGGGTAATGCCCTGAGATCTGACGACCGATAGGTCCTTCGATCCCGGTGATGCCCGGATCGTCGAGGTTAAGGCGTCGAATTTACGACGCGAACCTACCAGCTGGGACGCAAGTTAGGCGAAGAGCGAGATCCTGCGAAGTTATTATGCCGCGACTCTAATTATAGAGCGCGGCTTATTTTTTGCCCGGCCTGACGAAGTCGTTTGGGTAAACGTTCGCGTAGTCGGAATTCAGTTGCATAATTCCCCCAACAGGGCACTCGAAGGTTGTGCCTCCGAGGTCCCGTCTGGCAAATTGGGCATCGTGGTGATAACCGTTGATCAGAGGCACCCCAAAGCGGAAGGACGAACGCATGAACTGCTTTCGCTCTTCGTGGGAAGAAGCGGACGGCAGATCTCTCGCGGGGCCGTGGTCGGTCGGATCGTGAGGGAAGAGCAGGCCTCGTGAGTCCGAGAATACTTCCTTATGCCCTCCGCCTAGAACATGCTTTGGAAGGTCATCATGAGTGACCTTCTCCGTGCGAATCTCTGTCACTGGAGATCCCCAAGGCCTCGCGGCTTGTCGCATGTCCTTAAAGATATCTGCCATCCGTTCGGTCTGAGACACCTTGAAGTTGCGTGGGGGTAGGAAGAGCGGTTCCCTCATACTTATGCTAGACAGTCGACGCTTAACTTCGACAAAATCCCTCAACGCGGTTTGGATGGAACTCACTACATAGCCCTCAGCCGTCGTGCGGTCATGCCGGTACTGTCGTCCGTAGTGGTCGTACTCCGCAAGACGCGTCAGCCGAACCGGGAAAACGAAAAAATCGAATTCGGCAAGGAGGCGCTCGTCATCGCTAGCAGGAACGTATGCCAGGAGGATTTGCGCGGGGGCGGGAGCGGACATCTGGGCCTTCAGTTGTCTGACCGCATATTCACTGACCGCTCTCAGAAGCACAGTAACGGTTCGCTCCCGATACAGCCCCGAATCGTCGGTACCCGATGCCTCAAAAATAACTCGCGGGGACGGAGAGAGATCGGTTTCAATTGCGCCTGCCACCGCCCCGCAGTTGGGATGTGGGAGACCTGCAAGAAGAACCAAGGGCGCGCTGTGGGCCGATTTCCTTACGTCTTGACGCTGCCTCGCCATAACTATTCACTCTGGCTGAGTTTCAGAGCTATATCCCCAGGGATCATCATCTTGCTGGCGACGCCAGGCGGCTGAGCGGCAAGGAGGCGCTCAAGTGCATTGCCGCTCTTTTTCCCATGAAGCCTGTAGAAATCCTCAAGCCGAACGTCGTTGTCCCTGCTCCAAGCGGCGATCTTTGTCTGCAGGTCGAGGCGATCCGAGGCGGACAACTCGGCCGCTGCCTCGACCTTCAGTCCTGGCCGCCGATACCTCTCATCGATACGCAGGAACTGATCACTGTCCTCGCTTGGGGGTTCCTCGGTCACGTACCTAAATGGTGGTGATTTACGGAGGAAAACAGGTCGGCCGGCCGGTTGACGTACACAAAAAGCGAGTAATACGGCGCGAGGGAGAGCGTCGAGATCTGGGATGGTCGCCGTCGACTGACGGCGGCGCTCTATGAATTGCTCGACTATTTCTTTGGTTGTCTGCGTGGCTATTGCTACGTAGGCAGGAGAGTTCCTATCTCGCACGATGAACAAGTCAGGATCATGGCTTGCCTCAATAAATTCCTTAAGCGTCCTGCCTTCAGCTCCTGCGCAAGGCCAGAGATTCTGCTCCCGTAAGGTGGCTCCGAGATACGACAGCAGCAGCGGGGAACTATCTTTTTCGTAATGCTCGGCCACTATTTTCCGCAGGTTCGCAATAAAGCTGTCGTTGGGAGGAGACATGATTAACCGTCCGATCTGATTCGACCAGCAAGCTTAATTCAACCGAGCATGACTATACAAACTCTCCGACTCTTACCTTGGACGGGTGACCCATTCTAGTCGCGTTCTTTGCGACTAGGGTGGGTCCTTTTACGCCGAGAGCAGTCCCGCTCAAGCCAAACAACGGTTTGAATGGGCTACGCGACCCTGTTTGATTGGAGTGCCTCGAAGGTCCCCACTCTAAATTTCGCAAAGGGCGCGAAATTTAGAATGGGCCACCCGGCGGGCGCGTGGGTATTTCTGTTAGAACTTCCTGAGCACGGCTGGCAGATTTGTCGTTGTAGGGATCCTTCGACTGCGTTGTCGTGCGCTTTGCGCACGCCAACTTCGCTCAGGATGACAAAATCAATTCGCTCAGGATGACAAAGTCAATTCGTCAGGGTGACAAAATCAAAATGACAGGCCCACTTTTCCCGATTTGGGAAAAAGGTTGTCAAGCCCCCTAGACCCCTCAATTCCTGCTATCCCGCTGATTCGGTTACGAAAATAAAGTTTGAAATCATGTCATAGTTCCCCCCTCGGATTTGGTAGTCTGGAAGTAGAAGATAAAAACAGACGGCGCGACCGGAAATCCGGCTCGCGCCTTTTTTACTGGGATTGGAAGGGAACAATGCCGCAAAAGCCGTTGCTCGACGCCTATGGAAATCCGCTCGCCGGGCGAACTCCGCCTTGCACGCCCTGGATCATGGCCAATCTGGAGCGCGACCGGCAAGCCAACCGGGAGGCTTTGCTTGGAATGAAAGAGACCCTGGTGCGCGGGCCGCTTTGGGCGAAGCGTCGCGGCGAACTCTCGGAACTGGCGTTCTTTTATAAAGCCGCGAGCCTCGGGTTTGGCGTGGCCAAGCCTTGGGGCGACAGTGAGCGCTACGACTTCATCCTTGACTCGGGGCAGCGGTTGTGGCGGGTGCAGGTCAAGTCGGGAAGCCATCATCATAATCGTCGCTATGGCTTGCATGGGATGTGCGGCAATCGCGGACAGACCCAGTACACATCCGCGGAGATCGACTTCCTGGCTGGCTACCTCATTCCGCTCGACATCTGGTACATCATTCCGGTCGACAAGATCCAGAACAGATGGTTGCTGTTTTTCCCCTACGGCGGAGCGCGCTGTGGCCACTACGAACAGTATCGGGAAGCCTGGGGCCTGATGGCTCCGCAAAGTTCGGACGCGTCATTTCTCTCCAGTGGCCTGTCAAGTGAGCCGAAAAATGGACGCGTCTGTCCGGGGTGCCTCAATCCGCGGTTTCTGTGATGCGGACTAGTTGGGCCAGCGCCCAAAAACCTTGGTATTCTTAGTCCCGAGGGGCAGAAAGAAGGAGTTGCAATGGCAAAACTGCAGGAGCGACTGGACGAGTTTAAGAAGTCATTTGAGTCTGGGGCTCCTCCATACAATGCGCCGCACGAAGCAATCGAAACGATGCATCGCGCCACAGCTGAGCTCAAGGCTACGGGAATTGAACAGCGAGCCTTAAAAGTCGGGGACCCCGCTCCCGGATTCACCTTATTCAATCAGGATCACGTGCAGATCGCCTCAGCCGATCTCCTCGCCAAAGGTCCGCTGGTCGTCAGCTTCTTCCGAGGACACTGGTGACCTTACTGCAATATGGAGCTGGAGGCTCTACAGCAGATCCATCCCGAAGTGCAAGCGGTCGGCGCAGAACTCGTCGTGATCACTCCTGAGCTCGAGCGGTATACGCGTGCTATGCACAAGAAGCTGAACCTGACGTTCGATATCCTGACCGACCTTCACCTAAAGATCGCAGAGCAGTTTCGGCTCGTCTTCACGCTGCCGGATTACCTGCGCGAGCTTTACAAGTCGTTCGGTAGCACTCTGGACAGATTCAACGACGAGCCGGAATACCGATTGCCGATGCCGGCACGATACGTGATCGATCAGGAAGGGATCATCCGTGCAGCCGATGTGAACGCGGATTACACGATCCGTCCCGAGCCTTCCGAAACCCTCAGGCAATTGCGCGCCCGAATCAGTTGATCCGGGCGGAAGAATGGCCCACCTTTGTGGTTTTGGCAAAGGTGGGACTCATGCAGGCAGCGTCGGGATGTTCATCTTGGCCTCGTCTTACTGATTCGATTCGTCGTCCCCATCTTTACAAAGAACGTAAAGGTGGGCCAGCCACCCGGTTTCCAAGACTAGGATTCCAGCAGCGCCCGTAACTTGTGAGCGTATCTGCGGCTCGACGTGACCACCGTTCCTTCTGCCAGTACGATGTCGTAAACCCCATCGAACATCGGACGAATCTCGCTAATGCGGGCACTGTTCACGATGGCCGATTTCCGCACGCGGATGAAGTGGTGTGGCGCCAGCTTCTCTTCGAGATGTGCCAGAGTTTCCCGCAACAGGTGACTGTCGCTGGCGGTGTGTATGCAGGCATAGTTTCCCGTGGCTTCGATCCACAAAACGTGGGAAACGGGAACAAAGAAAATCCGCTTCTTGTCCTTCACCACAAAGCGTTCCAACGGGCGGAGATTACGGAGGGATTGGAGCAGTGGTTCGAGACTTCGATTTGCTTTCCCGCGCTGTTCGAGAACCTCGCGCGCGTGAACCAGGGCCTTGGCAAATCGCTCCTTATCAAACGGTTTCAAGAGATAGTCAACAGCGTGCACTTCGAATGCACGAATGGCGTGCGCATCGTGAGCCGTGACAAAGATATATACCGGAGCGGGGCCGGTCGATGGCTCCACATTTTCGATGACTCCAAAACCATCCAGATCAGGCATCTGCACATCGAGAAAAACGATGTCGGGATGAAGTTCATTGATCTGCTCCACCGCACTTATTCCGTTCGCCGCCTCGCCTACAATTTCAATGCCGTTGTGTTCGGCCAGATAGCGACGGATACCGCGCCGGGCGATAGGTTCGTCATCGACGATAAGGACTCGCGTCTTCATGCGAACTCCGCAGTGGAATGGTGATGATGGCCTCACAGCCTCGACCGTTGCCCCCGATAAGTTCCAGCGATGACTCGTTCCCGTAGAGCTGTTTCAAGCGTGACTGGATATTGGTGAGTCCGACGCCGAATCGCAGGCGCGATCCCGGTGCCGGACCCGGGCCATCATCGCGGACGCAGAGCCGAACTCTGCCGTTGTGGCGTTGCGCAGCGATCTCCAGCCGGCCTGCGGCGGAATCGACGCTGATGCCGTGCTTGATGGCATTCTCAACCAGTGGCTGAAGCGCCAGGCTCGGTACATAGACTGCGAGAAGGTCAGGTGGCACGTCCATGTGAACTTTCAAGCGATCATGAAAGCGTGTCTGTTCGATCTCCAGATACTTGCCGACGAACTCGAGTTCGCTCTGCAAGGTGATCTCGTTCTCCCGCCGTTCGAGGGCCATGCGCAGCAAGTCGCCGAGACTGACCAGCAGATGGCTTGCAGCATCGACGTCTTCCTGCATCAGGACTCCAATGGTGTGAAGACTGTTGAACAAAAAGTGCGGATGTAACTGGCTCTTAAGGTTCTCAAGTTCGGCATGGGAGAGCTGCGTCTCCAGTTGCGCCGCTATAGTCTGGCGCTCCATAGCGGCCTGGTAAAAGTGGATCGACTGATACAGTCCCACAACTAACCAGTACGTAAGCACGCCAGTGAAGCTCATAGATAGAACACTGACTGTGAACGTCGGGAGAAGGCGCAGCGCACCAGGATCGGTATGTGCGAAAAAGTAACCGCAGAAGTCCACCGCTCAGAAAGTATTCGGTGACAGATGCCAGGGGAGCCATCAGGAGCGACGTGATTGTGTGGATCGCTATATGAGGTACAAACCTCGGCCCCGTCAACGGGAACCGTTTGGCCAGACCAATCACAAGCGGTGTGTACGCCGCCCACACGTACCAGTAGACGAGTTCGATCACAACGAACACCCAGTTGACGTGCCCGCCGTGAACCTTCGCCAGCACGATCTCCTGCACGGTGAACAACAGTCCTACCATCGTCCACGCACACAGGATCAAAATCCATCTCGTGCGTCCCATATCTGGTGTGGCCTGCAGCAATGGGTGTGTCGACCTCTCCGGCACGGATTATAGCTGAGCCTTCGAAGGAGACATCACTGAGGACAGACCGCTTGTCTCACTTCGGATACCGCATGTCACTTTTCCTGCAAACACTGGTTCTTCGCGGCATATTGTCCAGTGAGCAGGAGCATCGCCAAGAGGAGTTCCACATGAAGAAGATTCTGACTCAGTACGGAGTGTTCGTGCTTGCGATCGCTCTGATGGTGCCGTTGGCGCAGGCGCAGCCGGCACGAAATGCAGGCCGCCTTCGGAGAAGATGCCGGAACGCTTTCCGACAAATTCACCGCGACTGGCGCGCGTTATGTCGGGCAAGTACGACTGGAAGCCCAGCCAGGGCGTTCGCTCCGTCGGCGACGTGTTCAACCTGATTGTTAGGGAGAACCGCTTGCTCGCCGGCGTGCTTTCGGGCACACCGAATACGGGGGCAAAGCCCGCGCCCATCACCGATCCGGAGAAATTGCAGGAAGCACTGAAGGCTTCTTACGTCAATCTGCAAAAAGCGATTACGGGACTTTCCGACAACGACCTGCAGACGCCGGTGAAAATGTTCGGAGAAGACATGACGAAGCAGGGCGCGGTGATGCTGGTTCTCGATGATCAACACGAGCATCTGGGGCAGTCGATCGCCTACGCGCGCAGCAACGGCGTCGTTCCGCCCTGGTCTAAGTAGGAGCGCCGCGCGGTGTGGGACATTCATTTCGCGTCGTCTAGAAAGGAGTATCGATGACACTCAACTGCTGGAAATTCAAAGGCGGGAAATCCTGGGGATGCAGTCTTTGCGCCATTGCCCTGCTTTCTTTCACCGCCGGATCGCTCATGACTGCGCGCCTCGCTCACACGGACCACGTGAGGGCCGACAGCAATCGCGTCTTCGAGCTTCGTGTTTATCACGCCATGCCGGACAAACTGCCGGCGCTGGAGTCTAACTTTCGCAGCACATGGTCCAATCTGCTCGCCAAACACGATCTGAAGGTTGTAGGTTACTGGGTGCCCGAGGGGGCGCCTGCCTGGGACAACACATTCATCTACCTCGTAGCTCATTCAAGCCGGGAGGAAGCGAAAAAGAACTGGGATGCGATGCGGGCCGACCCCGCAACTCAAGAGCTGCTCAAATCTGAGCAGGCCGACAAGCTGCTTGAGAAAGTTGATTCGACTTATATGCGGCCGACGGATTTTTCGCCGATGAAGTAGCGTCGCATTTCGCGAAAGGAAAATGCCATATGAATAAAAAGGGAATGAGCGCAGTGTTCGTTGCACTTCTTATGTGGGGTTTGGTCTCTCAAGTGTCTGCGCAGGACGCGGAACCCAGATTCAACTCCAATGCCGATGACCTCGCGAAGATTCGCGGCGTATTGGAGGAGTACCGTCAGGACATTATTCGCAAAGACGGCTACGCCATAACGAAGCTCGTGCTGAACCACAATGTGCTCTTTCACCACATCAACACCCAGGAAGAGATTGATAGCGCCCGCAAACATAACGCTCAATTCGATGGGATTGGCCCGAGCCATCTCGATGAACTTGTGGAAATTTTCGCTACGTCGAAGGACAAGCTCGAAGGGAAATTGCAGAACATCGAGATTCGCCAGGACGGTCCTCTGGGGATGGTGACATTTAACTACGATTTTTACATCAACGACAAGCTTACCGATACAGGCGTCGAGCACTGGCAGTTGTGCAAAATTGATGGGCAGTGGAAGATCTTGTCCGTTGTCTGGACCAGGAATGTTCCCAGCTGACAGGCAACAGCGCCTAAAAGAGGAGAAGAAGCGAATGACATCGAGATTGCCGAGTGGAGATATATCACAACAGGTGAAGAGAAAATGATTAAGACTATTATCTTATCCGTGTGTCTCGCAGCTTCCTCACTTTCGATTAATGCACGTGCCCAGCAAGATGATGAGCGCCAGTATACTGACGGCCCGGTCACTGAGGTGGACTACATACAAGTTGAGTACGGGCATTTTGAAGAGTACATCGATTGGCTAAATTCGACATGGAAGCCGACCATGGAAGCCATCGAAGAAAGCTGGGCTAATCATCGATTACAAGGTCTTCAGGGCCACTCCAAAATCACCGGATCAGCCCAATATATTTCTCTGGATCACTTATAAAAACATGGCGGCTTTAGATAAAGGCGTCGAGCTGGAAGCAGTGGCCAAGAAAGTAATCTGTAGCACCGAGTGTCAGAACAAGGCCAGAGTGGCCCGGAATGAATACAGAAAAGTTCTGGGCACTGAATTGATTCGTGAAATTATTTTGAAATGAGCACCCGCCATTTACGTACCTAAAGGAGGTTCAGACTTCATGGTGAAGCGATCCCCGCTTGTTTGTGCCTTGGCCTTGATTCTGCTGTTCGTCCCGTTCACAACCGGAGAGGCCAACCAGAAGATTCAGGTTAAAGACCAGAGCGATTTGCCCCGATTCACGTATCCCTTGTCTCGGCCTGCGTCCGTCCTATTGCAAGCGGATGCCGCGACCTTTAACGCCTTTGCAGCCAAGGTAAGAACTGATCTGGATTCAATCCTTCGCGACTATGAAATCGAGGATAAGGCTACGTTGAGGTCTCTACTGAGCGCTAAGCTGGATCTTCAGCACCTGGCTGGCGCAGACGCGGCTGCGCTGGAGACCGTCAAAGCGCTGCGCGCGCTCGAGGAGAAACCGTCTCCGCGTCTGACCACAGGGCTCTATATGCAGTGTGTGCTGGAAAGCGAGATCGCGACGGAAAGCCCCAGCGGTCCCGCTTTTGAGCAAGACTTTGCCAAGCGCTACCGCAAGGCAGTCGATTCGCTGCCATGGGATGTGGTGCAGGACTGGGCCAAGTCGGCTCGGGGCGATGCTCAGCTGTCGTCGAA
>CAVOKS010000023.1:0-512980 GCA_963696565.1 uncultured Acidobacteriota bacterium
CGTTACTCATACAAGGATCAGTCGTTCAACTCACTCAACCACTGATCTACTGACACCATCCTACTGATCAATCAACTACTTATTAATCCACCGCCGACGACGCCGATCGACGACGACGACGCCGATCGACGACGACGATCCACGCACGATCGATCCTCCATCCATCCATCCATCACATTGTGGCAGAGTTCATCAAGATCATGGATGAATATGTCGAATCGCACTACGCCGCCCGCTCCGAAGAAGCTGTAAAAGTGTAGGTACGGGCATCCTCGCGTTGGTTTAGACCTAGGTGCCGCTAGCCTTTGGACAGCTCAGCGACGGCGATGCACATGTCATCGAATACGCGCGCTTCAAAGAGCGAAGCCGCACCGGCTGCTTGCTGGATGAGTGGCACCCGCCTCCTCAACTTACGATAGACGCCCATCATGAAGGGGACATTAGGGCGTTTCCTGGTGTGGAACGCGTTGCACAGTTCCCGCATCAGGCCTTCCACGGTACCATCGTGAATATGGAAATCCGTGCCGTTGAGGTCGCTGATCGATTTGAGCGGCCGGTATTGATCTTCTTCGCACGTGAACCGGGTGTGACGGGAGGGGACTCTGGGCGGCCCACGCCACTGCAATTCCCAGTTCGAACGGAAATTGAACCTGGGCGTGCTTGGTGCCTTGCGGTCCAGTTGCACGCGAGACAGATCGTGGATGGAGAAGCGGCAGCGCTGGATAAGATCGAAAATCCGTTCCGAATTGACCCGTGCCAGACGGTATGCCCAACGTGGCTCGGGGCACGAACCCCAGAATGGTCAAGCCTACGATGTAGGCGAGATAGAGTCTTTCAAATTGGGGATCGTAGGGGATGTTCAGAAACACGGCGTCGGGTTCAACGCGCTGCTTTGGCATTGTTGCGCCGTGCCGAGCGGGAGTTTGCGGTTCTGGATTTCCTGAATGCTACGTGTACCGAGCCCGCGCCATTCTTGCGGGAATTACGTTCTCCAACGATGGTGACCAATCGCGCCAATCGCGTCTTGGACACGCCGAGCCTTTCGGCCAGTTCTTCAGGAGTCTTGGGCGCGAAATCGATCTGCACCTTCTTTGGCATCGTCGTTCTCCACATGAATTATACGCCCGGTGGGTCGCTTTTCCGACCCCTGTTCAGGCGCTCTGACAATAAACAAAAGCGCCCTCATACGCGCTTCGTCGCGATTCTTCAAGATGACATCGACAGCAGGGGCAACTTGTCGTCATCGTCTGCTACGGGATCAGCAATGGTTTTCAGTTCGGGATAATGCTTCAGCAGCGGCTCGGTCGCCTTCACCCTCCTGCCGCTCAGCATGTGTTTCAACTGCAGGGCGTTTACTCCGGCCTTCCCTTCAAAATGATTGTTCGCGACTACGTAGGTGACTTCGGCCTTCTGCGCGATGCGCTCTATCTTTTCTTTCCATCCGGACAATTCGGTTTCACTGTAAAGATAGTTGTAGCGGTCCGCGCCTTTCTCGGCTTCGAACCACTGATCGTAGTTCCGGCCGTGCAGCCGCACGTATCCTACTGGTGAGGTCACGTGTTCCGTGGCTTCTAGCGAGCGCCCGATCAGCGGTTGATCGATATTGCAAAAGGCGACGTTTCTTTCCGTGAAGTAGCTGAGGGTCTCCGGATTGTTCCAGCTTTCATGCCGCACTTCGACTACGCGGGGAAACTCAATGAACTGACGCAGCAGCTGCTCCAGATATTCGCGATTCAACGATGTGTTCTTGAACGACACGGGAAACTGAATGAGCAGCGCTCCCAGCTTTCCGGTCGAAGCCAGCGCATCCAACCCTTCGCGCGCCAGCCTTTCATCTTCATCGTTGGGCTTGATGGTTGCAGCGGATGTCGGCTCCATCACCGCAATGGGAGAATGGGTAAACGAGCGATGCAATTTTGCGGTAAACATAAACTTCGGATTCGCCGCGACCTTGCGCACCCACAGCTTGGCCAGTTCCGGCTTGATGTGTCCGTAGAAAGAAGTATTGATCTCGACCACGTCGAAGCACTGCGCCAGAAATTCCAGGGCATGGCGCTTCCCGCGCTGCATTCCCGGCGGATAAAAGACCCCGTCCCAGTCTTTATAGCTCCAACCGGCCGTGCCGATGCGAATCTCGATCGGGATTTCCATAATGTCCAGAGCCAAGAATTGCAGGTTAGCATAGGGGAAGGTGCTGCTTGCGGATAGGAGCCTACTGCAGGACCAGCGTCACCCAATAGACGCCGTTCGGATAGCTGCTGGTGCGGGCGTAGCAGGTTCCGACCGAGAAAGTGCGGACTGCGCGGTTTTCGATGGCCTTGGCTGCCGCGTCTGGCAGCGTCTCCGGCTGCTCGGTGGTGTAGCGAACCACGTACGATCCGTGAGCGGACACGGTCTTCAACGAATCCGTACGCGCCATGGAGCAGGCGGCATTCTCCGCGGCATCGCTGTCCACCCACTGCAACTGCGGCAAGTTGTCCTCGCGGCGCAGGCGGGCGATGCTTCCGGTCACCAATCCCCCGGCCTGCCGAGGCGAATAGGCGGGCAGGCTGTGGGCGAAATCCTGCGCCACGTAAAGCGAGGAGCCGGCTCGGACCACGCCGAATCCGGCCACGTTGTAGCCGGGATTCAGCAGATTCTCGCGATGCGGGGGCGAGTGCATCAGACCCTGGTGCGACTGCTCCACGCTGCTCGCAACCGAAACGTTCTCTCCAGCTTTATCCAGATGCAGCGAAGAGTTGGCGGCCAGCCGCTGTTGCAGGGAGGGCTCCCCGGTGAACTGATGCGAAAGCTCGTTCTGCGCGGCCATTGCCGCAGCATGCGCCCGGGCGGCCTGGGTCAATCCCTCGTCCCGTTGCAGCGGCGCGACTCCGGCTTGCGCTCGGGCCTGGTTTGCCAGATCGAACAGTTGGCGTTCGGCCTCGGCGTCATAGGGCGATCGATCGTTGGGGGTGGGCTGCTGCGCCGAGGCCATCAACACGTTGGCGGGCGGCGATTTCGGATCCTTTACCGGAGCCGCTCCGCCGATCAAAAACATCGCCAGCCAAGCTGTTGGGACCCGAAACATGTTTTCCCTTACCCACGTTCAGGACCCGGGAGGATCACGTTTGGGGGATCAACTTTGCTGCTTTGTTTCTACGACCATACGCTCTAGAATCGGGCTAGGCACGATTACAACGGAGATGGTTTCGCATTGACTTTATTCGCGTTTTTGCTTGGTCTGGTTCTCGTTCTCGAGCTAGTCCTTTTGATACTGGCCGTTTCGCTGTTCCAGCGAAGGTTTGGCGCTTCCTCGCAACTCGAAGCATTAAAACAACTTGCGGACCGAGCGGAGGCCATGCGCCAAAACCTCTCGGCGCAGTTTGCCTCGGCCACGGCCGACACCGCCATGCGCCTCGAGCAGACTAAAGGGGCCATTGGCCTGCAGGTAGCTGACCGCCTGGGCGATGGCTTCTCGGCCATTCGTTCCGCGGTCGAAGAGCAGATGAAAGCCGGCCGCTCTGAGCAGTCCGAGGGATTGGCGCAGGCTCGTACCGAGCTGACTTCGTCACTCGCGCTTACCACGGCGCAGCTGAAATCCGAGTTCGACGGCCTGAACCAGAAAACCGCGCAGAGTCTGGACTCGATTCGCGACCGCGTGGATGCTCGGCTGCTCGACATCACCGATCAGGTGCAGCAGAAACTCGATCAGAACATTAAGGAAGGTTTCGCGCAGTTCGAGAAAGTGCAGCAGCACTTGAAAGCGGCGGAAGAACAGCTCCGCGAAGTTGGCGCCCTCGGACACTCGATTAACGATTTGAACAATCTGCTCAAGCTGCCTCACCTGCGTGGCAAATTTGGCGAAGCCAGCCTGGAGCGCCTGCTTTCGGATTTTCTTCCAGTTCACATGTTTGAAATGCAGGCACAACTTCCCGAAGGCGGAGGGCGCGCCGACGCTATCATCCAGTTTCCTGACCGGCGCTTACCGATTGACGCGAAGTTTCCGCGTGAAGCGGTGCTGGCGCTGTTTGAAAGCAATGTCGAAGCGGAGATAGAAGAAGCCCGCGTCGCACTGGTGCGCGTGATGAAAGCGGAAGCGAAGCGCATCAAGGCTTACATCCAGCCGGAGAACGGAACAACCGACATTGCGCTGATGTATTTGCCAAGCGAGACGCTGTACATGGAAGTGATCCGCAACCGCGAGCTCGCCGACTGGCTGAACCTGCAGCACGTCTTTCCGGTTTCGCCTAACAGTTTGTTGATGACGCTGCAGACCATCGCACTGGTGCATAAGTGGTATGAAGTCGCCAGCCGATTTGAGAAGAGCCGGTTGGAATTATCGAAAGCGCAGAAATCATTCGACTATTTCCAGAGCCAGTTTGAGAACGTCGGCAAGAGTCTAAGCAAAGCGCAAGAAGCCTTCGACAAGGCGCAAACCCATCTGAAGACGTATCGCGGCCGCGTGACCGTGCTCAGCGGCCAGGAGCAGTTAGATCTGGATGCCGCCAGCGCCAGCCGAACCGTCCAAGAGACCGACGAACCCATGCTCCCGCTGACTGACAAAGCCAGTGCTTAGAATGAGCGATATATATCATGATCTATGCCTGTGATATACTTTGATATATCTCCGTCGACTGACTAGGAGGTCGCCAGATGCCTCGCACTGCAAAACTCTTTTACAACGGGCGCAGCCAAGCTGTTCGCCTGCCCGCTGAGTACCGGTTCCAAGGTTCGGAGGTCTACGTCCGCCGCGACTCGACCACCGGCGACGTCATTCTGTCGCGCAGACCAGACTCTTGGCAGGACTTCTTCGATCTGATGAAGACCATCGACGTACCTAATGACTTTATGGCAGACCGAGATGACGCGCCAGCACAAAAGCGCGACTTATTCTGATGCCGGTCCGCTATCTTCTGGATACGAACGCGGCCAGCTTTGTCATCAAGGGAAATTTCCCTCGCGTCCGCGAACGCCTGCTGAAAGTGCCTATGGCTGAAGTTGGAATATCGACCGTCACCGAGGCGGAGTTACGATTCGGCGTTGCCAGGAAACCGGAAGCCGTGAAGCTCAGGATCGCCGTCGAAGAATTCTTATTGCGGGTCGAGGCTCTCTCTTGGGATTCAGAGGCTGCCCAGCAATACGCGCAAGTTCGCGCGGAACTCGAACGAACCGGGAAGCCCATGGGCAACCTGGACCTCATGATCGCGGCACATGCGCTCTCCGCCCAACTTGTGCTGGTGACCCACGATCACGTCTTCCGCCGGATCAAGCGACTGAAGGTCGAGGATTGGACCAAGTAGTACCAGCAAGCTTCCAGATTCGCAGGAGCGAGGGCTCTCGCGCTTACATTAGTTCAGCCCCGAAATCACGTACAGCACTGACAACGTCTGGTAGTAGCTATAGGCGAACTCGGACGCGTTCACATCGGTGATCACGGGCGCGATCGAGACTACGCCGCCAAGGCCTGCCGGCACCAGTTCTCGAACCGGCTTCATCTTTCCAGTCGCGATATCCAAGCGCTGAATGGTCAGGGGCAGCTCCCCGGGCCGGAACACGTAGAGCGCTTTGCTGTCGGCGGTCCACTGCGCCAGCACATAGCCCGGATCTACGTCCGGAACGTGCTGCACCGGCCCTCCCTCGAGCGGGAACAGATCCAGTTTGTAGCCGGCCGTCTCACCCGCCAGGAGCTTGCCGTCAGGCGAAGGCAGAGTGGCAAAGACGCCTTCGGGAGTGACGGGCTCAGGTTTTCCGCCGGCCACATCGACAACATAAGTGCGACCCGGGTGTCCGGGCTCATTTCCGTTGAAGACGATCCGCTTGCCATCCGGCAGGAAGTGGGCGCCGTTCTGCAAACGCTCCAAGCTCGGCAACGAAATATTGCGCGCTTGGCCGGGGCCGACAGGGAGCAAAGTCAGCTGGGCTGGTCCGGTTCGCGAGAACGAGATTGCCCATTTACCGTCGGGTGACAGCGTGTCCGCCGTTCCGTCCGCCAAATGAATGGGCGGAGAGCCGTCAATCTTGCGAATGGCGACAGCATCCTTCGGACCGGCTGGTTCCGATCCCTCTTCGAATAATACCCACTGGCCATCGGGCGAAATGTCTTTGGCAATGCTCCAGTCGTACCAGGAAAGATCACGCACCTGTTTGTCTTTGCCGCTCCACTCCATGGCGAGCCGCTCGTTGTCGATGGTGGCCAGGATGCGTCCGTCGGGAGCGATATCCTGCACGGTAAAGCCACCGGGAACAGTGAGAACTTTGCGCTGGCGCTCCGACAAACCTACCGCCCACAGAGAGCGGTTACTCGATCCACTTTCCACCGCGCTGAACCACACTTCGTTGCCCTTGGGAGCCCAAGCCAGACCGTATGCCCATCCCCAACCAGACGAAAGCGTGGTTCTGTTTCCGGCCAGGTCGATGACGCAAACCGAACCGCCGTCGTCCCATCGCTTGGGGTGATCGAGGAAGGCGATCCGGCCACCATCCGGAGAAAAGCGGATGTTGCTAATCGAGCCGCTGGTCTCATAAAGAACTTTGCCAATCGGAAACTCCAGTCTGTCGCGTCCACTCTCGTGATGAACCACGGCAACATCTCCACTGGGACTCCAGTCCGCCCAGGTCACATCCTGCAGAATCTCCCGCGGCATTCCGTTGATCATCGGCGACTGAGCTAGAACTCCGCCCTCGAAGTCGAGACGCGAACCCGGCCTCCCACGCAAGATCAGAGCCAGTTCCCCGCTGCGCGAGATACCCAGAAGATAGGCGGAGTTCAGGTCCAGCGGCCGCGCCCGCAAGGAGTCCGGGATTGTGGAATAAATCTGTAGCGGACGGCCATTCCACGAAGCTCCGTAGACCACAGTGTGCCCGTCGGGCGTGAAGCGAGCCGAGTAAACCGTGCCGCGCTCAAAGGTCACGCGGCGGTATTCGGGATTTGGCACGGTTCGGAGCTTGACTCCCACATACAGTGCAAGGGCAGCCAGCAGTAATGCACCTACGATGCGGGGCAACCAGGTCCGCAGGCGCGTCGAACTCAAACGGAACGGAAGCAGGTGTGCGCCGGTGGAAACGTCCGACAAGGTGCTGAGCGCGAATGCCAAATCGCGTGCCGACTGAAAGCGATTCTCCGGCTCCTTTTCCAAACAATGCCGGACCACGTTTTCGAACGCGCTCGGAATGTCCTGGCCTTGGCGGATCATCTCCGGGGGATCCTCTTTAAGGATCGCGGTAAGGGTGTCGACCTGGGTATCGCCATCAAAGGCGCGCTTGCCGGTGAGCATCTCGTAAAGAATTGCGCCAAAACTGAAGATGTCGTTCCGATGATCCACAGGTTTGCTGCGCAACTGCTCGGGCGACATGTAGGCCACAGTTCCGAGGATCGAGCCGCTACGCGTTTGCGTGGTCATACTCGCGATCGACTCGGCCTCGCCGGCTTCCGAATCGAAGGCGGAACCTAAGAGCTTGGCGATTCCGAAATCGAGAACTTTGATCCGGCCATCTTTAGTGAGGAACAGGTTTTCGGGCTTGAGGTCGCGGTGGACGATACGCTTCTCGTGCGCCGCCACGAGACTCTGCGCAATTTGTTGGGCAAAGTCCAGGGCTTGACGCCGCGGGATCGGACCATTGAGCAAACGCTCGCGCAAGGTCTGCCCTTCGAGCAGCTCGGAGACGATGTAGGGCGCGCCATCGTGCATGCCGATGTCATAAATGGCGACAATATTGGGATGACTGAGAGCAGCGGCGGCGCGGGCTTCCTGCTCAAAACGGCGCAGGCGGTCCTGATCATGGGCCAGAGAGGGTTTGAGTATCTTGATGGCGACGTCCCGTCCCAGCCGTTCATCGCTGGCACGGTAAACTTCGCCCATCCCTCCCGAGCCTATCTTTTCTAGGACGCGATAGTGACCCAGGACTTTACCAATCATGCAAATCTGAAGCGGCGATTGTCGGGATGTTATGACGAGGCGGTCGTGATGTCAACTGCCGTTTTGCACAGATAGTGGGGCAGAATATGCCTCAATAAAGTTTGTTTTCGGCGGAGAACGCTCGATTCGGGCGGACGGCCGTCCCTACGCGAACTATGCCGGGCGGCAGAAACTCGCTCTCTGGTCGCCGGTGCGCCCGCCCCTTGCGAAAAAACCGCAAGGAGCGGGCCACCCAGGTTTGATTGGGTTACTTGGTATTCAGGAACACTACGAGTTTGGCGGACCCGCGGCTGCCAGTTAAATCGGCGAGATCCAGGGCGCCGCTTCCGTTGAAGTCCCCGGGCTCGAGCCAACCATGGCCGCTGAAAGTGGAGAACTTCACCGGAGACTTGAACGTGCCGTCTCCGTTCCCTAGCAGGACGGCCAATTCGTTGGGAAAGACGTAGGCGACATCGAGAGTGCCGTCGCCATTAAAATCGCCGAGCGCGACCTGAGTGGCTCCTACATCCGGGTAAGTGACGGGCGTCTTGAACGTTCCGTCTCCATTGCCCAAGAGCACGCTGAAGGTGTTGGCAAAGTTCGAGTTGACTGTAATCAGGTCGAGGTTCCCGTCTTTGTTGAGGTCGCCCGCGACTACGAACTCGGCATCCGCGTTAGTCGAAGTTATGGGATTGCCGAACTTCCCGTTACCCTTGCCGGGGAGAAACGTAACTGTGGTCCCGGTGAGGGCCGCAATGTCCAGGTTTCCGTCGTGATTAAAGTCTCCCACGGTGAAAATCGGAAACGGAGCGTTCAACGCGGTGGGAATTCCAGCCTGAAAAGTTCCATTGCCATTGCCTAGCAGGATGCTGATGCCTCCCTGATCGGACACGGCCAAATCGAGCTTTCCGTCGTTGTTGAAGTCGCCGGTAACGACCGAGTCGTGCTCAATTCCTTGATCGTAGAAGACGGCGTCACCAAAGGTTCCATTGCCTTTGCCGAGGCAAACGCCTACGCCTACTCCAATGCCCTGATCATTATCAATGATGACGGCAATGTCGAGGTTGTGATCGCCGTTGAAGTCGCCAACCGCCGCGCTCTGCAGGCTGTTGCCCTGATTCTGGTTCAACCGGCAACTCGACGGCAACAAAATCGGAGGTTGGAAAGTTCCGTCGCCGTTTCCCAACTGAACCGCGCCGTCAGGAGCGAAAGTAAGCAGATCGAGCTTGTCGTCATTGTTGAAATCGGCCACGATCGCCTGACTCGAGTTGACAACATTGTTCTGCGCGAGGTTGTCGATGAAAGTTCCGTTTCCTTTTCCGACCAATACATTGATCACACCGGAGGAAACTACCAGGTCTTGTGTTTTGTTTCCGCTGAAAGTGCCAGCTACGATATCGAAGCTGCCGCCGTTGAAAGTTTCACCGATGTTGAAACTGCCGTTTCCCTTATTCAGCAGGATGGTCACATCGCTGACGGAGCCGTTGAGGACGGCGACATCAGGATGACCATCGCCATTGAAATCCGCCACGGCGAATGAGGGGAATACCTTGCTTCCGTTGTTCCCGGTATCGTATGCAGTGAAATGGCTAAAGTTGCCAGTGCCGTTGCCCAGGTACACATGAATGCTCTTATGCGACGAACCGGTGATCAGGTCGAGGTTGCCGTCGTGATTGAGATCGGCTACCGCGACGTTGCAATCTCCGCCGGGCACGGTGATGGGAGATTGAAATGTGCCATTGCCATTGCCCAACATGACGCTGGTGCCTACCGTCAGATCCAGTTTTCCATCGTTGTTGAAGTCGCCGACCGCGATGCAGCGCACGTACTGGCTGATGTTCGAAACAATAGCGGAGCCAAATTTGCCGTTTCCCTTCCCCGGCAGGACCATAACATTCACGCCATTCGCATACACGAGATCGATGTTTCCATGCCCGGTAAAATCTCCCGCGGCCAGTAGCCCCGGAGTGCTTGCCTTCGGGAGGACAATCTTTTCAGGGGCCTCGAACGATCCGTTTCCTTTGCCGAACATGATTCCAATGGCAATCGCTCCGGTGACAGGATCGGTTCCCACAAAAGCAAAATCCGGGAACCCATCGTTGTTGAAGTCGGCAACGGCCTGCGGGGGCCCGCTGTTGACGGTGATGCCGGTAATCGCAGAGACGATGGGGGCCGAGAAGCCTCCCTTGCCGTCGCCCAGCAGCGCGGTCACATTCACTGCGCCGTTGGTGTAGCCTGATCCCACGATGTCTGGCGTGTTGTCATGGTTCAGATCGGCTTCAACGATTTGGTAAAGACCGGTTCCCACACCATAGGACTTGAGTTGAGCAAACTGCGCATGAGCGCTCAGCGCGACGAATAAGCTTACGAGGGTCAGGGCGGTGATTCGGATTCGCATAGTGCGCTCCTGGAAGATGTGATTCGGGGCCCGCCTACGCACAGGGAGGGTAGGGATACAACAAGCGTTGCCCTCGATTATGGGTAGTTGGCGAACCGAAGTCAAGGCGATCGTCAGGCCCGTGGCAGGTCAGGTTGAAATGGCACACGCGAGATTCCTCGCTCCGCCGATGAAAGCGCGAGGCTTCGGAATGACGGCTTGATAAGCACGGCTGGCTTGCGGTTTACAAAGAATTACAAGCCGCGACTTTCTTCTCCACGCAACTTCCGGGTAGAATCGTGTTTGATTCCAGACAGTTAGACTTCACAAGGCATACGTGCGAAGGTAGAGTGCTGCTCTATTACCGTCGACCGGGGCACAATTCTGGAGGGAAGTTGGTAATTTCATACTAATGGCCAGCAAGGGTTTGGGCATCGTCTGCAAGAGAACGGCAATCTTCCTCTTCATGGTTTTTTCGGTCGTCATGGCGGCATCTTCCCTTTCGGCGGGACAGATCGCTCCGCAATGGGAGTTCTTTGGCGGCTATTCCTATATGAGATTCGATTCCCCGCCACTTGGCTATCCGGGCTGGTCCAATTTGAACGGATTCAACGGCGAGGTCACCTATAACATCACGCAGCGCTTTAGCGTGACGGCGGATGGAAGCGGTGGATATGGATCGATGATCACGGCATACAATTACATGATTGGTCCGCAATATAACTTGCGCAAGGACAAATCAAAATACTTCGCTCATGCGTTTATTGGCAAAGCGGAGAATACGATCGGTATCACAACCTTGATCAAGAGTGGATTTGAAAGCGTTGGGCGCGCATACGCCTTCGGAGGAGGTTACGACCGGGACCTGACTCCGCGATTCACGTTTCGCATCATGGCCGATTACCTGCACACCAACACGTTTAACACGAGTCAGACCGATGTACGGATATCGACCGGGCTGGTTTACCATATCGGTCACTTTGGCCGGCGGCCCAAACTTTGAGCAAGGTGTTGCATCCCGAACCATGTTTCTTAGACTTGTCGAAACGTCCATTTTTTGCGAAGGGGCTCGATTGATGCCGAGCAAGCGAATATGTCTGGTTCTCATTGCGGTGGGGTTGGCGCCTCTGATGGGGTGCGGTTCCCCCTCGATTTTGTCATCGTCGTCTACTTCGCATACTGCTTATGTGTCGCTGCCAAACTCGAACGCGGTCGCAGCCTTCAGGATTAAAACCAGCGGCAGCAGTGCCAGTGACAACGCCCAGGCCCAATTCACAACCATCGTGGGATCGCCGTTTCCTGCCGGGAGTTCGCCGACATCGGTTCTGGTACATCCTTCCGGCAAGTACGTTTATGTGGTGAATCGAAATGAGAACGATATTTCCCTGTTCACCATCAACAGCTCGATAGGCTCGCTGCAGGAAGTGCTGCCGCGAACCACTACCGGGCTCACGCCAGTTTCGATGGTGATGGACAGCGGGGGCAATTATCTTTTCGTGATCAATGAACTGTCGAGCAACATCTCGACTTACTCGATCAATTCCGGTACCGGAGCTCTCAGCCAGATCGCGGGATCGCCCTTTGCCACCTTTAATAATCCGTTTACGCTGGCCATCACTCCTTCGGGCAAATTCCTTTACGTGGTGAATCCGGATTTGACTTCGGTTATTGCATACACCGTTGCCTCCGGCGTTTTGTCGCCAGTGGCTGGTTTGCCGGCTCAAGTGGGCAATGGACCGCGGGGTATCACGGTCGATCCTGCGGAAAGTTTCGTGTACGTCACGAATTCGGCCGACAACACGGTTTCCGTACTTAGCATTAGCCCCGGCAGTGGGGCTTTAACGCTGCTGGGCACATTTGCCACTGGGACCACGCCCACGTCCGTGGTGGCATTGGATCCTTATCTCTATGTGGCCAATCAGGGATCCACGAACGTCTCTGCGTTCACTGTGACTCCCGTCACAGGGGTTCTCACGCAGATTACGAGTTCCCCTTTTAGCGTTGGGATCGCTCCGTTGTTCGAGGTGCTGGACCCCGACAATCTGTTTCTTTACGTGGGCAGTCAAAGTGCCAACAGCATTACTGCGCTGTCGATTGACACGAGTACAGGAGCGCTAGCCGAAACCTCGCAGTCGGCGGCGACCGGGGTTTCACCCTCATCGATGGGGGTCACGAAATGAATTCCGCAAGCTGATTCGACGCGAGTCATGGACGCCCGCGCCTGCATTGGTATCCATCTATGATCAACTTCGGAATTATCGGTTTCGGACTGCACGCGGTAAAGCGGGTGATGCCAGGTTTTGCGCTGGCCAAGAACTGCCGGGTGAGCGCTCTGTCCCGGCGCGATATGGCCAAGGCGAAAGAATCGGCGCGGCAGCACAATATTCCTCTGGCCTTCGATTCGGCGGAAAAGCTGTGCCGTTCTCCTCAAGTCGACGCGGTCTTCATTACGACTCCGAACGCTTGCCATTTGGAGGATGTGCTGGTCGCGGCCGCATGTGGCAAACCGATACTGTGCGAGAAGCCAATGGCGGTGAATGCCGACGAGTGCAGGCAAATGGTCGAAGCCGCCCGTAAAGCCAAAGTTCTGCTGGGAGTGGCCCAGGTCTTTCGCTTTGAAGAGAGCACGGCGTGGTTGCGCCAACAGTTGTCCGCGGGACACATCGGCAAACTGGTTTTCGCGCGTTCGGAATTTTCCTTTCCCGCATCCCATGGACATGCGCGTACATGGATTCACGATCCCGTAGTTTCCGGTGGCGGACCGGTCGCCGATGTTGGGGTTCACTGCATCGACACGCTGCGCTTCATTCTTCAGGACGAGGTATCGCGGGTAAGCGCTCGCGAGATTCCGGGCAACGCTGGAGAAGTAGAAGCCGGCGCATCGATGGTGCTCGAGTTCTCGCGCGGCACGCTGGCTACAGTTTCGGTTTCATTCCTCGCCGAATACCGCACGCCTCTCGAGCTGGTTGGGGAGACTGGTGTGCTCTGGGCCGACAATGCATTGACCGTCGAGCATCCCATCAACCTTGAACTGCGTCGCGGGGGAGCCGTTGTAGAAAGCCAAACGGTCTCGAACCGGCTCGCCTACGCACTACAGGTGGACGCATTCGCCAACGCTGTCGAAGGCACAGCCGAGTTTCCGATTTCCGGCGAAGAAGGCTGGCGCAATCAGGAAATCCTGGACGCTGCGTATCGCAGCATGAAGAGCGGGCGCACCGAAGCGGTGCGAGTGATCCACTAGAGGAGAGCATGGCTCGGAACGCAACGACAGTGCAAAAATCTGAATATTGACATGCGTCTTATGCGGGACAATAATGTGTTGTCTTCAGAGGAGTGCCCGCCGTGAAAGGATCTCCCCGCTCGTCTCGCGCAATCTGTAAGCTTTCCCACTCGGTTGACAAACGGCTCAACACGTATGCGCTTGCTGCCGGTGCGGCGGGTGTGAGTTTGCTCGCGTTGACCCCATCGGCGCAGGCGAAGATCGTTTACACGCCAGCTAACGTGGTGATGGTGTACGGAATTTATGATCTTGACTTAAACCACGATGGGGTAACAGATTTTAATATTGCTCTCGAACACCCGAACGTTTCTGCCACTGCGTCTGCATTGTTTTGCCTTGGTGCCGGCACTTCAAGCTCGGCGGATGAAATCCTCGGCGCAACGATAGATTCGGCACGGGATGTCAAAGCAGGGTTTGTTATCGGAGGCTGGGCCAAGAGCCGGTTCACCGGCCATGAGAGCTTCATGGCCGAAGGGATATGGGGTAGCGGCAAGACCTATGGATTTAGTGGGCTCTGGGCAAACGGTGGAAAGGGTGTCAGAAATCGCTATCTTGCGCTCCGATTCAAGATCAACGGCAAGTATCACTTTGGCTGGGCACGGTTCAACGTGAGCTTTCCGCACCAGAGCTTGCACGCTGTTTTGACTGGCTACGCCTACGAGACCATACCGGGCAAGGCCATCGTCGCGGGTCAGACCAAGGGCACCGATGATATTCTTGAGGGACCCGATGCAGCTCTGACTAGCCCGACGTCCGAACCAGTCACACTCGGCGTGCTAGCACTAGGAGCGCCCGGACTCTCGATCTGGCGGCGGGAGGATTCGGCGTCCGAACATAACTAAAGTACGGCTCGGTATTTTAATCTTCCATCGACCGCGCTCAATCGTAGGTCGGCCTTATTCATCCAAAAGACTGCGCAAGCACTTGCATATTGACTGATGTTTCGAGCGGACGCATAATGTGCCGTCTTCGGAGGAAAATCGCGTGAAACGATCACCCCGTTCCGCCTGCAACTTTTCTGAACCTATGAGCCAACGGCTCAACGCATATTCGCTCGCGGCTGGAGCCGCAGGAGTAGGGATGCTGGCGTTGTCACAACCTGCCGAGGCCAAAATCGTTCATACCCTTGCCAACATTCCGATCGTGGAGAACGGCGGCGTGGTTGAACTGGATTTGAATCACGATGGCATCAACGATTTTGGATTTTCCCTTGCCTATACCACGGAAAAGAGGCGTGTGCCAGAAGGATTCCACCAGACCTCTATGAACGTAGCTCCGGCCCAGCAATCCAATCGAGTGGTCGGAATTCAGAAAAAAGGCTATGAGCCGGAGGCATTTGCGCTCGGGCACGGGAAGACCGTCGGACCGAAGAGCCCGTTCCCACCGGAACATTCCGCCGCATCGATGTGGGCCTGTGCGGGCGGCACTTCCGGCGGTGGTTGCGGTGGTCAGTGGTTAGGGAAAAAAGAGGCTTACCTGGGATTGAAATTCGTGATCAAGGGAAAAATCCATTATGGCTGGGTGCACATCCAGCAAGCTGGCGAGACCTACCCCACCATCATCGGCTACGCCTATGAGACTATCGCCAACAAACCTATTCTCACGGGCGCAACGAAAGGTCCGGAGGAGGTTGGCGCTGACCAAACGGCTTCGGTGAGCGCTCCAAAACAACCTGCGACGCTGGCAATGCTCGCGCTGGGAGCGCCTGCGCTTTCTATCTGGCGGCGCGAGGAATCGGCTGGCGCTGGAATCACGAGCAACTAGAAATGCAGATTGTAGAGACACAGCTAGCTATGTCTCTACAGCCGATTGCTGCGTTGAATGATCAGCGATTGCTGCGACTAATGCTTTGAGCCGTCCGCAACCGTAGTCGGAGGAATCCCCTTGGCCTCTACGATCGCCCAATGCCACTCCTGCCCGTCGTCGAGATTTTCGTCCAGCTTTTCCCGATAGACAGTGGTCGCGAAAGGCGCGGACGATCCTTTCAAATGCAATAGAAGGGTCACATCCGAACGCTTGTCGGCTGGCGTCGCATCTTCGGCGGCGGCAGGCAGTAGTTTCGCGGCTCCATAGTCGTCGGCAGTGGTATCGTCATGGCGCACGATGGTAAGGCCAACCGTGATCTCGCGCACGTTCCAGGAACTGGCGTTGTACATCGAGACTTCCAATGTGTCTCCATGAATGTTCGCGGGGCCGTCCAACTTCGCGAGTTCACTCTGCGGAAGGTCTTGCGATACGTAGGGACTGGAGAGCAACGCGGTACTGTTGGCGTTGAAGGAAAGGCTGCAAGTTCCATCGGGGGAAGACATCTGGAAATGGGTTGCGCCGCCCTCAAAGGTAAAGGTCGGTCTTGTCCCGAGCCGGAAGTGCTCGACATCGTCAATCACCTGAGTGAGATTGTCGTTATCGATTACACTCGGCGCGGCTGGCTCTTTGGGCTCCTTGCTCTGGCGCAGGGAGCGCGCCAGGTCGCCCAGGGATACTTCATCCTCCGATTGCGCGGCGCACACTGGTAGCAGCAATCCCAGCGAGACCAAGCCCATAAAAACCAGAAATACGCCGAGATAAAGCCGATGTTTCATCAAGACTCACCCCAAAAACCGAGGGTCTCTCTCTAACCTAGATTGTAGTCAGAAAAAGCTGGGCTATAGCGTAGCGGGAGGAACGTTGGTCGTAGAACCTTTAGCGGCGCACGGATCGATAGGAGTTTCGATTACACCTGCAGAGTCCGAGACGCGGAACCAGCATCGGCGGTCGAAGAGTTAAAATCACGGACGTGCGGGACGAAGTAGCCGCGCAACAGGGCGCCACACGCCCGTGAAGTTTACAGCAAGCCAGATGAGCGGAAACGAGTGACCGGATCAGCTATGGGCATGGGCTCCCGCTTAAAGATCCAACGAGCCACCGCAAACCCCAACGCCGCATAGCACAGATGAACAAGTTTCATAACTCACCCCCAAGAAGGTCTTCCACAGCACCTAAGGGGAGGCTCAATGAGGTCAAGGTAGCAAGCCCGCACCACTAGTGCAACGCCCGAATGGGCTATAGACGTAGCACGATAGTTTGGGAAAGTAACCTGCGAAGTAACCAGCAAACGTAATATTTGCGATGGTTGCAAGGGCTTGCAACCACGCCTCAATCGACCGCTCTCGGGAGTAAAGTGCACGCGCCTACATGGTCGACGCTGATGTAGACTGCATCTTTCCTCGGATTACCTGGACGGATGGAGGCCTCGCATGAGTTGGGCGAGCAAGCTTGTCAAACCGTATCGGATCGAAGACGGAAGCAAGTTCCGTCTGAAGGATTTCGATCCGGAAGATACTGGGAAAATACATTCCAAGAAACACGCGAAAAAACTTCTGGCCGATGGCATCGCCGCAATGACCGATTTGCAGGACAAGCTCTACGCCCAGGACCGTTGGGGTGTCCTGCTTATTTTTCAGGCCATGGACGCGGCCGGCAAAGACGGTGTTATCAAGCATGTGATGTCGGGAGTCAATCCGCAGGGTTGCCAGGTGCATTCGTTCAAGACGCCGTCGGTGGAGGAACTGAATCACGACTACCTGTGGCGTGCCCTGCGGCGGCTGCCGGAGCGCGGCCAGATCGGTATCTTCAACCGCTCTTATTACGAAGAAGTGCTGGTGGTGCGGGTGCATCCGGAGGTGTTGAAGAATTCACGAATTCCTCCATCTCTGTTAACCAAAGACATCTGGAAGGATCGTTTTCAGGACATCAACTGCTTCGATCGTTATCTGACGCGCAATGGAATCGTAGTGCGGAAGTTCTTTCTCAATCTTTCGAAGAAGGAGCAGAAGAAGCGCTTTCTGGACCGTCTGGATCGCCCGGAAAAGAACTGGAAGTTCTCCGAGGCAGATGTGCGCGAACGCGAATACTGGGATGATTATATGAAGGCCTACGAGGACATGATTGTCAATACGTCGAGCCCGCAAGCTCCCTGGTACGTGATTCCGGCGGACAACAAATGGTTCACTCACGTGGCTGTGGCGGCGGCAATTGTTGAGACTATGGAAGATCTGAAACTGGCCTACCCGGTTGTCGATGCTAATAAGCGGAAGGAGTTACGAGCCGCGGCGGCGATGCTCAAGGGAAACAAGAAGGCGTAACGGCATAAGACAATTTCGGATTGCTTCGCCGGCATGCTTTCGTGAGACGATTCCAGGCGGTACACTGAAGTTTCCTTTTCACGGGGTGGTGAACTCAATGAATGTTCTCAAGCGGACAGTCGGTCAAACTGCGTGGATTGCTGGCATTCTCCTGATATGGGTTGCGAGTACGAGCTTCGCACAGAGCCGAACCGAAGAGAAAGCGCCGAAAACTCCTGAGCTTCAAAGTGACAAAACTTCCACGACCGACGCTGACAACGAAGATCCCCAGTTCAAGGGCATGAAATACCGGCTGGTGGGGCCGTTTCGCGGCGGACGATCGTTGACTGCTTCCGGCGTGGCTGGCGATCCCAACACTTACTACTTCGGCTCGACCGGCGGAGGAGTATGGAAGTCGACCGATGGCGCGATGACTTGGACTTCCGTTTTCGACAAGGAGGCAGTCTCCGCGATTGGAAGCCTGGCGGTTGCGCCTTCGGATCCGAACGTCGTGTATGTGGGAACTGGCGAGGCGTGCATTCGCGGCAATATCTCGCATGGGGATGGAATTTACAAGACAGTCGACGGCGGGAAGACCTGGAAAAATATCGGGCTGCATGACTCGCGGGCAATCGGAAAGGTGATTGTCGATCCCAAGAATGCGGATGTTGTATTTGTGGCGGCGCTGGGCCATCCTTTTGGGCCGAACAGCGAACGCGGCATCTTTCGTACCACCGACGGAGGAAAGACCTGGGACAAAGTTCTGTACAAGGATGAGAACACGGGCGGCATCGATATTGCGTTTGATCCTCACAATTCTCACATTCTTTTCGCATCGTTGTGGGAGGCGCGGCGCACCCCGTGGGGACTGACGAGCGGCGGTCCCGGCAGCGGACTCTATCGTTCGAACGATGGCGGAAGTACATGGAAGCGGCTTGAAGAACACGGCCTGCCCAAAGGGCCCTACGGCAAAATTGGAATCGCCGTGGCCGCGAATTCCGATCGCGTATACGCTCTGATCGAAGCGCCCGAGGGAGGGCTGTATCGGTCCGACGACAGCGGCGAAACCTGGGAACTGCTGAACAACGATCGCGCCTTCTGGCAGCGGGCGTGGTACTACATGCATATCGTTGCGGACCCGCAGTCGGCGGATGTGGTTTACATCGCCAATGTCGACTTTTACAGGTCGAGCGACGGCGGACACACCTTCAATAAGGTGAAGGTGCCGCACGGGGACAATCATGGCATGTGGATTGATCCTAAGAATCCGAATCGCATGATCGTCTCGAACGACGGCGGGGTCACCCTAAGTCTGGATGGCGGCAAGAACTGGACCCGCCAGGATAACCAGCCGACGGCACAGTTTTATCACGTGGCCATCGACACGCGCACTCCCTACTATTTGTATGGCTCCCAGCAGGACCTGGGTTCAGTCGCGATTGCCAGTCGCAGCGATGACGGCTCAATTGATCGTGCGGACTGGTATACGGTCGGAGGCGGCGAAGCAGGTTACGTTGCTCCGTATCCGCCGGATCCTAATATTGTTTATGCGGGCGAGTATGAAGGGGTGATCACTCGCTTCGACAAGCGCAATGGGCAGACGAAGAACATCGCGGTGCAGCCCGAGATCAGCGATGGCGGCGGCGCGGCGAAACTGGAGCACCGTTTCCAGTGGACGGCGCCGATTCTGATCTCGCCGCACGATCCCAATACGCTATACCACGCCGGAGAACGGCTGTTCAAAACGACTGATGCTGGGATGCATTGGGAAGCCATCAGTCCTGACCTCACGCGCAACGATAAAAGTAAGCAACAGGCGTCGGGCGGTCCGATCGACAAGGATGATTCGGGCACGGAATATTACGACACGATATTCGCCGTGGCGGAGTCACCGCTGGTGAAGGGTTTGATCTGGGTGGGCACGGACGATGGACTGGTACACATCACGCGCGATGGCGGCCAGAACTGGAGCAACATTACGCCCAAGGATCTGCCGGACTGGAGCCGCATCAGCTTGATTGATGCTTCGCCGCATGATGCGGGCACGGCTTACGTCGCCGTGGATCGGCATCAGTCGGACGACATGCATCCTTATATTTACAAGACCAACGATTACGGTAAAACTTGGGTAAAGATCGTCAAGGGCATTCCAGATAACACATTTGCGCGCGCGGTGCGTGAAGATCCCAAGAAACGGGGCTTGCTGTATGCAGGCACTGAGACGGGAGTGTATGTGTCGTTCAACAACGGCGCGGACTGGCGCGCTCTGCAACTTAATCTGCCTACCGCGCCGGTTCACGATTTGATGGTGAAGAACGACGATCTGGTGGTGGCTACGCATGGGCGTGCATTCTGGGTTCTCGACGATGTTTCTCCACTGCGGCAATACAGCGATGACATTGCCAAGCGAGACTTACACCTCTACACTCCTGCGACCGCGATGCGATTCCAGAATCCGACGGAAGACGAGGATGCTCCCAAGCCCGTGCTGGTCGGAGACAATCCTCCAACCGGGGCCTTGATTTATTACTTTCTTAAAGACAAACCTAAGGGAGAAACCACCATTGAAATTCTCGACGCCACTGGCAGCGTGATTCGAAAATATTCCAGCAACAAGACGGAAGAATTGGACGAGCCTCTGACCCCGGAGGATAAGAAGCCGGAAAAACAGATCAAGCCGGAAGCCGGGCTCAACCGTTTTGTCTGGGACCTGCGCTACACCGGGATCGCGCGCGTGCCCGATTACTATCTCTGGGAATATAAGGACGGCGGCCGAGGTCCTTTGGCGGTTCCAGGGAAATACCAGGTCCGGCTCACGGTCGACGGAAAAAGTCAGAGCGCTGGATTCGAAGTCACAATGGATCCGCGGGTCCAAGTGTCGCAGGCCGATTTGCAAAAACAATTTGACCTGCTTATTCAAGTGCGCGACCAACTCAGCCGGGTTTACGACACAGTCAACCAGATTCAGGACGTGCGCGAGCAAATGGATGGACTGAGAAAACGACTCCCGGATAACGCCGCCGTGAAGAACACGATTGCGGCCGCTGACGCGCTCGACAAGAATCTATTGTTGGTGCGCGATGATCTGGCCCAGATGAAAATTAAATCGAATGAAGATTCGCTGGCTTACCCGCAGAAGGTCGACAGTAAACTCGCCGGTCTGGCAATGGCAGTCGGTGTGGGAACCGATTCCGCTCCGACTGAGGCGGAATATCGAGTCTTCGAGAAGCTGAAGCAGCAGGCGGACGTTTCGATCGCGCATTGGACGGAGATCCAAAGGACCGAGCTCGCTGATTTTCAGAAGATGATGGCCGGGCAGAACATTCAGGCCATCGTCGTGCCTGCGGCCGAGAATGCCGGCTCAGCCGGGGAAAGTCCAAGGTAAGCTGCAAAGCCGGCCAAGGTTTCAGCTTGCGAACCGATAGTCGAAGCAAATAGTGGTCTGGGCGGACACTTCGAGCAAGACCGAGGAGCTTACGTCGAACCGACGACAGAGACCAGTTGTCAGTTCGCTGTTGTCAGTTCACAGTCGTTCGATCCCCGGCTCTTCGTTTGTGCGCCATTCCGATCCTAATCGCGAGCCAATCAGAATTTGCCTCAACTTCCGGTTGCTTCGAAATAGTGATCGATCTGCTGGATTGGTTGCGTACACTCCACCGCGATCGCAAACACTTCCCGTCCAGTCTTCCAGTCGACCCTCACTACTTTACCCTCACCCACAAACCGAATAGGACGACCAAGTTCGTGACCGTCCACGGTTACAGTGAAACTTACCGGAGTGTGCTGCGGAATCATGGAAGAGGTTTCCAACAGCAGGCCACAGATGCTGATATTTTTGCTGACCGCTTCGAACTCGACCATCAAGTCAACATTGAGAACCTTCAGGCGAACCGGATATTGCAGTCGAAAGCGCCGATATTTGCGTTCCTGCGGAGGGGAGGAGGACCACGCAACGCCGTTGAGTTTGCTCATAGTGTGAGGTTACTTTGGCGACCAGAACCCGATGCTAATTGTGGTTACGTCGGGGTCAAAAGAGCACGAAGGATGCTGCCCAAGAGGCCAGTTCCTGCGGTGCCATGGTTCAATCCTTCTGCGGAGATTCGCTGGATCGAATATCTGGTTTTGGCCTGATATGGTTTGTCCGATTGCCGTGCGCGGCGGTGAATTCACCTGTTTTCAAAACTGGCCCTCGGTTGCTTCCGGCACGTCCTTCCGCGACCTACTCAATAGCCGGTCCAGCGTTCAGACTACCTCTTCGCCCCAGATGAGTTAGGTCGGGTGAGACAACAGGGTCCTCTATGATGAGACAGCTTCCTGCCCGCTGGAATGCGCTTGTTGTACTTATCGCTCTTGCGACGATGCTGGGTTGCCAAGGCCTGAGTAGCTCGAACAAGTCCTCCCCTCCTACTCCGAACAACCCTAAGCCGGGAGAGCTTACGGTCGCGCCGACCAGTGTTAGCTTCGGCATCGTCGAAGTTGGAAACAACCAAAGCAAGCCCGCCACTATGACCAACTCCGGCGGGTCGGGCCTGACCGTCTCTAAGGTGAGCCCCACCGGCGCAGGCTTCAGCGTGAGCGGACTGAGTTTGCCGCTGACTCTGGCTTCTGGTCAGAGCCAGGGTTTTACCGTCGTCTTTACGCCAACATCCGCAGGCGCTGTCACTGGAAATCTGGCGATCGCAAACACGGGCTCAACACCTACGGTGAACGTCGCTCTCTCAGGAGGCTCGCTGGCCGAGGGCGCGATTACTCCAAGTGCTTCGAGCCTTAATTTTGGAAGCATTCTCGTGGGCAGCAAACAAACGCTCACTGAAACTCTGAACAACACCGGCGGATCGGCCCTCACGGTGACGCAGGTAACTCCTACTGGCACCGGGTTTGCCGTAAGCGGCTTGACTTTGCCGTTGAACCTGCCGGCTGGTGAAGGGCAATCGTTCAGCGTCACCTTTACCCCGCAATCTGCGGGCACAGTCAGCGGAAACCTAGCCATAACGAACACCGGCGCCACGCCTGCAATCAACGTCCCACTGTCGGGAGGCGGACAGACAGCCGGCGCTCTTACGCCGAGTCCCGCTAGTCTTAACTTTGGAAGCGTCGAGGTGGGCAGCAACCAGGCGCTCACGGAAACTCTGACCAACTCTGGTGGATCGAGCGTTACGGTCACCCAGGTAACTCCCACGGGGACGGGCTACAGCGTGAGCGGGTTGAGCTTGCCGTTGACACTGACGTCCGGGCAAAGCCAAGGCTTCAGCGTCACTTTTACTCCGTCCTCCGCCGGCAACAGCAGCGGAAATCTGGCGATCATCAGCAACGCGTCGAACGCCAGTCTCAATGTTCCGCTATCCGGAAACGGCCTGGCGCCGGGTTCGCTCGCACCGAGTCCCTCAAGTCTTAGCTTTGGAAGCGTTCAGGTCGGCAATAACCAGCAACTCTCAGAAACTCTAACCAACTCTGGTGGAGTCAACGTTAATATCTCGCAGGCTTCGGTCGGGGGAACGGGCTTCACGATGAGCGGGTTGAACCCGCCGTTGACGCTCACTCCCGGAGAGCATTACACCTTCACGGTCACGTTTACGCCGCCCTCCCCTGGGAGTGACAGCGGGAATGTTTCGATTGTCTCGAATGCGTCGAACCCAAACTTGTCCATCCCACTAAGCGGCACCGGAACACCCGTGCCCCAGGGAACGTTGGCCGTCACTCCAACCAGTATGGACTTCGGCAACGTGGTGGTGGGAACGAATTCTCAACTAACCGGGACGCTCACCGCCAGCGGCGAGAGCGTCACGGTTTCTTCTGACATTTTTAACGGAGCAGCTTATGCTCTAAGCGGTATTTCGTTCCCGGTCACGATTCCAGCAGGCCAGCACGTGCAGTTTACGATAACGTTTACACCTGCAGGGACAGGCTTGGCCTCCGGCAGTGTCTTGTTCGCCAGCAATGCTTCGAACTCTCCAACCGTGGAAACTTTTACGGGCGACGGCACCCCTCCCCCGCAACACTCCGTCAATCTCTCCTGGACTGCGAGCTCATCGCAGAACATCATCGGGTACAACATTTATCGTGGCATCAAGTCGGGCGGGCCTTATTCGAAAATCAATGCGGTGCTGAACGCCAGCACGGTTTACACGGATACCACCGTCGCCGACGGGCAGACTTATTACTACGTAACCACCGCAGTCAATTCGAGTAACGAAGAGAGCTCCTACTCCAATCAGACAACGGCTGTAATCCCTCCCCCGTAGTTCTTGGTTTGCCTAGGAAAACTCGACACATCTCCGGGAGTGGGACACATGGCTATGTCGCCCCGCTTCCGGAAAAGACACCGGTACCGCCAACCTCCTAGAGAGATTTCCACTTGCATAACTTCATGTATTTGTTTAACCTTTCCTGACTTTTTACAAGAAAGGAAATGCGTTCAGAAGGTCCGTCCTTCGGTCCGGCCCGATGTACTACCGAGACCTTCCTTTATTCGCTTTAGTCGATAACCTTCCACAATCGCGATATGAGATTCCTGCACGCTATGTCTCGATTGCCGGTTTTGTGGGCCGTGATCGCGATCGTTTTCATATCGACATTTCCAGCGCTTGCGCGCGATCCTGTCACCAACAAGTCTGCTTCATCAAACTCGAAAGAGGAACGCCTTATCGTTACGCCCCTGAATCTTGGTTTCGGCAGGGTTGCAGTCGGCCGACGACAGATCCAGAGTGTGACTTTAACCAACGCAGGCGATTCAGACGTTAGGTTGTTGCAAGTCATCACCCGGGGACGCGACTTCGCCCTGGTCGGGCTGGATTTACCCGTAACACTCGCGCGGGGAGAGAGTTACACATTCAGTGGCGTGTTTGCCCCGCGGTCCAGAGGCGCCAGCAGTGGCAGCGTTGCTTTTGTTTCTGATGCTTCCAGCATCTCGAACCCATCTCTGAGCATGGAACTGACAGGCGTTGGGTCAGATGATGATGGGCAGCTCATCATTAACCCGGCAACCATGAACTTTGGCGCAGTGCAGGTGGGATTGAGTGCCAGCCAGACAGGAACCCTCAGCGCTGGGGCGAGTCAGATAATCGTTTCGTCCGCATCGAGCAGCAGCGCTGAGTTTACATTCGGCGGAATGTCATTCCCGGTGATCATTCCCGCCGGTGGAAACCAGGGATTTACGGTTACGTTTACCCCTCAAGCCAGTGGCACGGCATCGGCCACGCTCTCCTTCCTCGATGAGAATGGGAGTTCTCTTGCGGTGGAGACTCTGAATGGCATCGGCATCGTCTCACAGAATCATAGCGTCGATCTTTCATGGGTCGCCAGTACTTCTCAGAATGTCGTCGGGTACAACATTTATCGCGGCAATCAATCGGGCGGACCGTATGCCAAGATCAATTCCTCTCTAGATTCGAACACCGCCTACACCGACACTTCGGTGACGGATGGCAACACATACTATTACGTAACCACGGCGGTCAATTCGGACAATGAAGAGAGCGGTTACTCCAATCAGGCGCAGGCTACGATTCCGTGATTCCGGCGTGGTGTCCCGAGTCCCTCAATCCAGATCGGCGCGGGGGCTCCCCACGTACTACGCGTTTCGAAGCTCGCAGTAAGCCACTAACACAAGGCCAACGCCCTAAACTCCCCTTGATCTGCAAGAGTTTGCATACGGTTAATCGACCGTTACCTCCATTACGCCACGCAAATCACTGAAGGCCAGATACTAAACAACATGCGGAGTCAAGGCTCATCGGTTGCTGAATTGCTGCGGCTCGGCAGGCAAGTCGAGCCGGACAAATGACAAATCCCCCACCCACGGGTATAAGGTTCCTGCCCACCGTTCTATTGCGGACCCAAGGCCTGATTCTTTTAGCACTGCTGTCTGTGCCAGCTTGCGCTCAAGGGCCTTCCATGGCGCCCCTTAGCGATAGCCCACTCAACTACAGCACTGGGAACTCTTCTTTGGCGAGCTCGCGTTCTGGCAACGCTGGCGGCACGGTACCTTCGCCGGCGGCTGCAGCTTCCCTGCCCGAAGCACCCGAACAACACAAGTTCTGGGATAACGAAAATCGTGCCCTTTTCGCCGGAGTTGCTGTCCTCAGCGCCGCTGATTTTGCTGTAACTCGGTCGATTCTGCAAAATGGCGGAAAAGAACTGAACCCGGTAACCCGCTTTTTCAGCGGCAGCACTGCGGGGCTGGCAGTGAATTTCGCAGGCGAAACTGCGGGAGTTGTTGGACTGAGCTACCTTTTTCACAGAACCGGGCACCATCGGCTGGAGCGGATTACTCCCATGCTCGACCTTGGTGCTTCGGCGTTCGCCGTCATCTACGACCTCAACCACCGCTAAGGGTTGGCCACCGAAGCTGCGATTCCCAAATAGTTCCCTTCCAACCCGCATTTACCTTGGTGGTGAAACCTTTTCCGTGGTAAGATTCACCCGCTTTCGAGCTGTGGCGGCATGGGGCGCGCTCCTTAACGAAGACTCCCGAGGAGAAGCTCGTATGACCCGAAGCTATTTCGTTCTAACCGTTCTTCTTTGTGTTTCGGCTTGCCTAGGCGCGCGCGCCGCGGCCAGCGATGAGATTGTCCCCGCCGGAACGCTTCTGCAATGCACGTTAGATGAACCCAACTTCTCGTCGAAGACGGCACAAGTAGGCGATCCCGTGCTTTGCTATTTGAGCCATGTGACCGCCTTCGGGCGTTCGGTTTTTCCTCGCGGCGCGGAGCTAGGTGGGCACCTGCAGGATTATCAAAATCCTGGACACTTTGTCGGCAAGGGCTGGATCGAGATCGATTTCGATCGCATCATCCTTCCCGGGGCGCAGGTCTTTCCGCTTACAGCGAAAGTAATCTCAGCACCTCACCTGCGAGTGGACGCCGAAGGCAAAGCTCACAGCAAGGGGCATCCCAAGAGGGACGCTGCTCTTTGGGCGATTCCGATCTTCTGGCCAGTCAAGCTCATCACTCTGCCCAACCGCGGACCGTTTCCCGCTTTCAAGGGTGAGGCCCGGCTGACTCTGCGACTGATGGAAGATATTGAAATTCCAGTGGCTGCTCGGGCTTCGGTTCCGATGCCGCCGTGGGCCACCCCCAGCAGCTACAACTATTCTCCGTCCACGCTCTACATCCCGGCTTCCACAGCTTCGCGAGAGCAAACCGCGACCTTGCAGCCGGCCAATTTCGTGCAGCGCCCCGCGGAGGTTCAACCCAAACAGCAACCAACCACGGTCATCGTGCTGAAGGGCGGCAGCGCGTGGATCGCCCGTGACTATTGGGTAGAAGCTGGACAGCTTCATTGCGTAAGCCTGAACGGAGAGCAGAAAGTGATCGCCCTCGAAGCCATGGATCTTTACCAGACAGTCGGCGTAAATCGAGAACGACACGTCGATTTCGCGTTGCGCTCGAAAGATCTGGTCGAGCAGTAAAGAGCGACAGAAAGCCACGTTCGTTTTGTGAATTCAGGAGTCCGCGTCGGTAGCCGGAGCACTGGCTGCCATGCGGACTTCTCCGTCTTTCGTAGATTTATTTGCAGAGCAATTCCACGAGCGAGATTGGGCCGGCGCCTTTACTCGCAATTTGTTTTGGAACCAAAGCACGGCACCAACGAACCGATATAAGATAGTCTTCTCCGGAATTCGCTTGGGGACGAGATCCGCGACTTAAGTTCTTGGGAGGCTTCCATGCGCAAAATCGCAATCGTCATCGGAATCGTAGTGCTCGTCATCGTCGTCGCCGTGGGCGTGCTGTTCGCCACGTTCAATCCTAACGACTATCGGGGAACGGTCCAGACCAAACTCGAGCAGCAGTTGAATCGAAAAGTCAGCTTGGGCGACATGAGTTTGGGGCTCTTCCCGCTTCGTTTTCGAGTGGCAAATCTTTCGATCGCCGACGATCCGAAGTTCGGCAATCGCCCGTTCATTCAAACCCAGGAGTTGAGCGTCTCCGTCAAACTCCTTCCGCTCCTGAGCAAGTCCGTGGAGGTAGAGTCTCTGACTCTGGAGCGTCCGAGCGTCGAGCTGATCAAAAACACGCAGGGCGTGTGGAATTTCGCCTCGCTTGGTCAAAATGCGCCTGCAACAGCGCCGCCAGCCGCGTCCGGCGGGCAGCAATTCTCGTTGGGCGAATTGGCGATCAACGATGGATTGGTCGCGATCACCGATCTGCAGAACCGCAAACCGCGAACTGTCTACAACAACATCAACCTCAAGCTAACGGATTTCGCTCCCAACACTCCGTTCAACCTGGACGCTTCGGTTCACCTGCCCGGCTCGGGAAGCCAGGAAGTACAGCTGCAGGGCAAGGGTGGGCCACTCTCGCACGCGAATCCCGCCAACACTCCCTTCAAGGGAACTTTAGAATTAAAGGGAGTCGAAATCGGGGAACTGCAAAAATTCCTGCAGACTCCGGCGTTAGTCAACACTGACGGCGTGCTCTCTGGACACACGGATATCGCCAGCGCGAACGGAAACCTATCGGCGAATGGACAGATGAATCTGGACAAACCAAAGTTGCATGGCATCGATGTGGGATATCCGATCAACGTGGACTACGACGTCAGCGACGACTTGGTCAATGATTTACTAAAAATTAATAAGGGCGCGATCAAATTAGGTCCGACGCCAGTCTCCGTAGCGGGCACGATGAACTCCAAGCCCACACCGGCGCAGATCGACATTGAACTGAAAGCCACCAATGTTTCCATCGCGGAAATAGCCCGCCTGGCCGCTGCTGCCGGCGTTGCCTTCGCACCCGGCACAACAGTGACTGGCCAGATCAATGCCGACATCAAGGCGCAGGGCGCGTCCGATAAGCCCGCACTGAACGGGGCTCTGGCAGGCAACAACCTGCAGGTTTCCGGAAAAGAAATCGCCAAGCCGGTCCAGGTCAAGACCGTAAACATTACCCTGACTCCGACTGACATAAATTCCGACAACTTTAATGTGACCTCCGGCGGGACCACGGCGGCCGTGCAGTTTTCCATGAAGCAATACACGTCGAATTCGCCGCAAGTAAACGCGACGGTTCGTGCTCCGCAAGCGGCCCTGCCGGATCTTCTCTCCATGGCCAAGGCCTACGGCGTAACCTCGCTCGACAAGATCAGTGGCTCGGGAAATCTCGCGCTCGATATGAGTGCCGCAGGTCCGCTGCAATCTATTAGCTCGGACCAGATCATGAAAACCCTGAATGGCACGATCAATGTCAACTTTAACAACGTGCGCTACGCCGGAGTCGATATTTCTCACCAACTTCTTTCTATGATCGGTTCTTCGCAGGGAGGAAAAGATCAGGGCTATACCAATGTTCAAAAAATGACGGGAAACATCGTTGTGAAGAACGGGGTCGCGCAGACCAGCAATCTGCAAGCCACTCTCGACATCGGCAACGTGGGCGCAACCGGCACGGCCAACCTGGCCAGCCAGACCCTCAACATGCAACTCACCGCCGTGCTCTCAAAAGCCTTCACTCAGCAGGCCGGTGGCACGGGAGTCACTGGCTTCATGACTACCGCACTGGCGAACAATCAGGGAGAACTTGTGATCCCGGCCATTGTCACCGGCACTTTCCAGAATCCAAAGGTTGTGCCTGATGTCCAGAAGATGGCGCAGATGAAACTGAAAGGCTTGATACCCAACGGGGATAATCCCTTGGGTGCCGCTTCTTCGATACTGGGTGGATTAACCGGGCAGAAGGGCCAACCCGCCGCCGGACAGCAGCAGAATCCCGTGAACCAGATCATGGGATTGTTCGGCAGTAAGAAGAAGCAATAGAGTCCGGTAATGCTAAGAGGCGGAGGCCTGCCTCAATATTGAGGCAGGCCTCCCGTACCGAGGTGTACCTCTAGTTTGATCGTGCCCACGGTCTGCCCATCAGCCTGGGCGTGGCAAACGATCTCGGCCGTCTTGCTCTCAGCATTCTTTGGCGAATCGAGCGTGACCAGTACGCGCAACTGATCTCCGGCTCGAACCGTGTAACTTCCGACGCCGTCTTGCGTGGCCCACCCTGCGGGCGACGTTACCGATAAAGTTATTTCTTTCGATATCGCAGTGCCGTTGCGGAGAAGCAACGGCATCTGCAAAGTTGCGCCGCCCGCAATCGCGATCTCCGGCACGGCAGCCTGCGGCAAATGTTGCAGGCCATGCTCGCGCCGGAAAGTATCGTAGAAACCCCAGGGACCAGCGAGTTCGACCGAAATGCCTGGCGTTGGTTTGGCCACTTCTTCCGCCGGGCGGACAAACGCAATCGGTTCCGAGCTCACACCCTCGAAAACATCTCCCGTGAGGCTCCCTCCCACGTTCGACTTCCCGAAAGTCAGCTGCAAGGGATCGGACCAGCCGTCTTTCACGAGCTCTTGGTCGTTCTTTTTCGCAAGACCTTCGATGTAATCGCGGTATTGGCTGAGATGAAATTCGAATTCCTCCACGGCGAGGCGCCAATAAGGCAGCTTACGCACGGGTGAGATTCCGGTGACTTGGTACTCCGGCCCGGTCTTCTTAAATTGGTCTTGCTCCTGAGCGTCGGAGAAGTAATAAATCTTCTTGGCTTGCCAGGGCCGCAAACCGTCGAATAAGGTCTCGTTGACGTGCACCGGCGCCGCGAGCTGCGCGGGAAATACCGATGGATCGCCCGCCATATCGAACGCCTCCGTCGCTAGCACGCCGGACGCCTGGTGGTCGCCGTGATTTTCGCCAATGAAGAATCCCGGCAGCCAGGTCACGATCACTTCCGGTCGGGTGAAGCGCACCATGCGAACCACTTCTTCCAGAGCTGTTCCGTTGTGCCAATTGGCCAGGGATTCTAAAACATTCTGAGTGGGAGTATCGCGTCCGTCCAGAAACCACACATTGTCAATTCCAAGCTTCGTCATCGCATGACGCAACTCCATCTCGCGAACGGCCCCCAACGCCGCCGCGCGCTCTGGCCCCATGTTGTTGTGGCCGGCTTCGCCATGTGTCAGATAAACTGCGGCAACCCGTTTGTGCTGATCGAGAAGTTCAGCCAGATAAGCTGAAACTCCGGTCTCATCGTCCGGATGGGCGACCACCAGCAGAACGTCGGCTTTGAACCGAGTATCCGGGGGGGGTGCGGCGGAAGGTTTTGGCGTCTGTGCGACGAGGGTCGCCGCGAACAATGCGAGTAAACAGAGCGAGTGTCGAAGTTTCACTGGTCTCCCGTTGGAGTGCGGTCGTTGAAAAACTCCGCATCTTAATCATTTGCGAATATGATTTAGACGCTCAAGGCTGAAGATAAGTACCATTACTTTTGCAGCAAGCACTTCGCGCAAATGGGTTTGGCTAGGTTCACCTCAACAAATCTTCATGAAGACAGCCATCGAAGAAATCTTTTCGTCACTGACGGGCCGATTTCGTGGAGATTTGCTCCGTCCCGATGACGAGGACTACGCCCAGGCGCGATGCATTTGGAACGCGATGGCGGCCCGTCGCCCCGCTCTCATAGCCCGCTGCGCTGATGTTGAGGATGTGCAACGTGCAGTCCGGGCCGCTTCGGCCGCAGACGTTCTCACCGCTGTGCGCTGCGGAGGCCACAGCCTCGCTGGTTTCAGCACTTGCGACGACGGCCTGGTGATCGATCTATCGCGAATGCGCCAGGCATCAGTTGATCCCCAAGCCCGCAAGGCGCGCTTCGCCGGCGGCTGTCTGCTCGGTTCGATCGATGCAGCTACGCAGCAACACGGTCTTGTTTTTCCCTCTGGAGTGGTCTCGCACACCGGCGCTTCCGGTTTGGTCCTCGGTGGAGGATTCGGCTGGCTCACGCGCCTGCACGGCTTGTCTTGCGACAACGTCGAAGGTTTCACGCTGGTGACTACCGACGACTCGATCGTGCATGCAAGCGGAAAAGAAAATGCCGACTTGTTTTGGGCCCTACAGGGAGGCGGTGGCAATTTCGGAGTCGTCACCGAGTTCGAAGTAAAACTCCATCCATTAAGGTCGGTGGTTCTGGCCGAAGGATTATGTCTCGAAGACGACATCTCAGGCCTGTTGCGGCACTGGAGAGATTTTATGCCGGAAGCGCCCGACCAGTTGAAATGGAACTTGAATCTTCGGCTCGCTCCCAATGCTGAAAACATACCAGCCCACGTTCGCGGACGTGCGGTCGCGAGCGAGTCCGCGCTTTGGCTGGGCGATCCCGAGGAGGGCGAGCGTTATCTCAATCACATCTTCTCACTTAGCAAACCAGTCGCAGTAACCAAAAAGGTCGTGTCCTATCTCGATCTGCAAACCATGGCCGACAACGAATTTCCGCACGGCCGCCGCTATTACACCAAGTCTGGTTACTTCAAATCTCTCGATGACACTAGCATCGAGCAAATGGTGCAGGCTCTAGCCACGGTTCCTTCTCCTGCGACGCAGATCGAACTGGCGTACCTCGGCGGAGCAGCCGCACGAATCGCTCCTCACGAAACCGCGTTCGGCGATCGGAGTTCGCCCTTCGTCATCAATCTGCTGGCTAACTGGTCGGACGTGTCGGACGACGCTGCCAACGTCGCATGGATTCGGAATCTGTTTAATCAGCTTCGTCCGTCAATGGCTCCAGGAGTTTATGTCAACTTCATGAGCGGTGACGAGGACGACCGCGTGCCCGAAGCCTATCGTGAACGCTGGGACCGCCTGGCCGAAGTTAAGTCGCGCTACGATCCCCACAACTTCTTTCGGCTGAACCAGAACATTCCGCCGAAGAAATCCTCTACGATGGAAAAAGTACACGGAGAATAAAAAGCCCGGTCGGGAGGAGATCCACGGTTCCGGGCCTTTTCTCAGGTGATGCAGTCGGAATTGTATATAGTCCAGCAGTTAAAGTCTAGTAATTTAATAGACTAACATCTTCGCCCTTGCGATCAGGGCAGAAGCCCTAGCAATCGTAGCGTGCTCACCCCGGTCATCGCGGCAACGAACAGCATGACGAAGTACTCGGCAACGTTCTCGACCACACACGACGCCCGCGTTTTGCGCAGAAACTCAGTCATATTCCCTCTCCCCCCGATAGCCCTCAAACTTGCTCTCGACTGCTACCAGCTTGCGCTAAGGGTGGCGTTTCAACAATGGCTCATTGGTGGGGATCGTCAAACACCGGTAACCATCCGGACGATGACCCAAGTCACAAATCTTAGGTGCATTCGGCAAGCTCGCCATTGGATCTGTGTCTCCTTACTTATGTAACTGGCAGATGGCGGTTCGAGCTGCGATCATCAACAGCGACGCTTGGGGAGGCGGCCATGCTTAGGATTAAGAAGGTTCTCGCTGTGATTTTCGGAGGTATGTTTTTCCTAATCTTCGGCAACCTGTTCGCGAGCGCTCAAGCTACGCCTCAAACTGCCCGTCAGGCGCTGCTCGAAATGTTTTTCAGCAAAACGCCTGGGACGTTTGAAAAGCATCTGCCGCAAGCGACGCAGGCCGCACTGCGAAAAGCGCAACCGGCTTCGGGAGCGTCCATGCTCGCCGGTTTCTCTGCCATAACCACCCAACTCAGCGCGCGAGGGCAGCTATTGCAGACTTTCGAAGCTGGGCCAACGCTCCTGCTGATCGATGATCCTAAAGCCAACAGCAAATTCGAAATTACAGTGGAACGCGACGACCTGCGTGGCGACGAAGACGAAATTGAGCTTGCATTCCACGGCTCGAAAGACGGAGAGACGCAAACTGCGGGTGCGAAATTCCGGCTTACCCTCACTATGAAGCAGGAAGCGGATAGCTGGCGGCTTAATGAGATTTCGGCCGCGGTCGGCGTCTCGCTGTCCAATCCAGAGTTTCTAAAGGCCATGACCAAGAATATGAGGCCGACTGTAACCGGCGTGGGCACCACGATGCCGAGTTCGTCTGCACCGCAAGTAATGAATCTAGCGACCGCATCGATCGCAGCGAATGAATCGGCAACTGTAGGCGCAGTCCGCACACTCAATACTGCCGAAATCACCTACGCCGCGACCTTCCCGACCCACGGGTTCACTTGCACGCTTTCAGACCTTGGCGGCATGGGAGGCGGCAACGGGGTGTCGGAGCACCAGGCGATGTTGATCGACCCACGTCTGGCCAATGGTAGAAAGAACGGATATCTATTCGCACTGAGCGGGTGCAACGGAACCCCGTCGTCACGGTTCAGCGTCACGGCTGTGCCTGCGGATCCGAATTCTGGGACGCGTGCCTTCTGCAGTGATGAATCTGCGGTGATTCGTTTCTCGACCGACGGCAAGGCCGACTCGTGCCTCAGCATTGGCAAGCCGTTGCAGTAGATGCAGTAGAAACGATCAATGAAGCTTGGCGACGATGTAGCTCAACTCCTGCAGCTACTCGGCCTCGATGTCCACCACATGAATCGTCTCGGTCTTTGAATCCAGAAAGCCACGGAGCTTAACTTTCTCGCCGACGAAGCCCCGTGGCAAATCCTGATTATCGAGGTGATAAACGTGCCCGTTGGATGCCAGTACGAACTTGCCTCCTATGTGCACGATGCAAAATTGAGAGCATGAAGCCGGAGTGCTTCCCGCGTCTCCGAACTTCGACTTCAGCATCTCCTGATGCGATTGAGTCAGGGAGTGAACATTAAGCGCACACTGGCTGTCGGAAATCTCACCTCGAAACGTTTTCGGTTCTTCCTCGCCCGCATACGCCGCAAAAGACAGCGACAGCACCCACACCGTACTCAAAATCGTGATTCGATTCATATCCAGGCGGCTCATGTCGGCTTGGTATTGCTCGATCCCGACGTGACTCAGAATCTGGCATCCCGTATTCCCGCGCCAACCGCGAGGCCCATTGCAGCTTTGGACGAGTTGACTCCGCGCGAAATCGAGGTCTTGCGCATGCTCGCTGAGGGACTTGGCAATCGTGAAATGGCCGTGCGCCTTGGTATTTCCGACCATACTGTTAAGTTCCACATCAGCTCCATCCTCGACAAGTTCGGAGCCGCGACTCGCACTGAGGCCGTAACCATGGGCATCCGCATGGGAATTATCTTGCTTTGAGCCACTCACGAATTCCGCTTTGCCCCGTCTAAGCTGTGTCGAAACGGAGGAGCTATGAAACGCCAACGTCGCCTTGCCCCATGGGTTGGTGCCATTCTCGGAACCCTTTGCGCGCTGTTGTTTGCCGCTCAAGGCAATGCTTCGGATTCACGGCGCTTCACCGAGGAGTTTCACCAAACTTATCCGCTCGCTACCGGCGGCCGGATCGAGCTCGACAACCTGAACGGCGCGGTTCATATCACTGCGTGGGACCAGAATGTGGTCAAGGTCGACGCGGTCAAGTATGCAGGCACGAAGGAGCGGCTTGATGAAACCCAGATCGAGGTCGAGGCCGGCAGCGACTTCGTCGCGATCCGTACCAAATACCCGCATCACGACCATACCTTTAGCGGGGGATGGAACGATCCTGCCGGGGTTGAATACACCTTGACCGTCCCTCGCGCCGCGCGCCTCGACGACATCAAACTGATCAACGGGCCATTAGATATTCACGGCGTTACCAGCGAAGTGCGGGCTTCCTGCATCAACGGACAATTGACGGCCGATGGTCTGCAGGGCCGGGTCAAACTTGAGAGCATCAATGGCCGGATGGAAGCGCACTTCGATCGGCTCTCCGATTCTCCGATCGAGTTGTCGTCGGTAAACGGCAGCGTTGAGCTGACTCTTCCCTCGGACATCAAGGCGAATCTGGAAGCCTCGACGATCTCGGGCGGAATCGAGAACGACTTTGGCTTGCGAGTGCGCCATCACCGCTTTGTCGGTCACGACCTGCGCGGCGAACTGGGTGGAGGCGGAACTCGTATCCGCGTCTCGAATGTCAATGGACGAATCGAAATCCGTCACGCCAACGATGGCCGCGCGTTAAGCTCGGCCAAGGATCTGGATCATGACGACCGGGACGATGACGACGAGATGTGAGTAAGTCTCGCCGCGCCTTGCACATATTCTGGTGCAGCACTTACCTCAAAAAAAACTCTCATTTTCCCGCAAAATCTAGAAAACAAAGAGCCGGGATTTTTCTTGCCTCGTAGATCTATGGTTCTTAAGGCAGTTAGAGGCAAAATCTTGGAAACATTGGAGTTATCCTCGTGTTCGACTGCCCTGGCCTTGATGAGGATTGGCCGGGCGTCCGCGCTTGGAATTATGGCGGAGGCAGGGACCATGGATGAGTTGTGAAAGGTCACGAGTTTTTCAAGAAGCGTATTATCTTGTAGATAATATTATTACCTCTATATTATCGGAAGTGGAAGCGGGAGGTCAAGAACAAAGCGCTCGGGCTAACGATGCGGTTCCAATTTGGGAATGCGTCGAAGGTGATATTGAGGAGAGAGGAGATCCGTGGGTTCCTCGTTCCCACCTTTACTAGAGAACGTAAAGGTGGGCCAGGCAACCGGCAGAATAGTCCGAGTTTGTCCGATTTCCCCAGCCGGGTATTCCCCGCAATTTCTTAACCTGGGCCGCTTGCGTCATTTTGAAGTAGCTGTCCTGACCAGCGATCCAGCATCTTTTCCATTAAGCATGAGGTCCGCACGAAGTTTGCAGTCTTGAAAGGTGACATTCGCCAAGTTGAGTTGACCGCCGTCATATACCACTGTCACGCCTTGAAATTGCACATTTATCCATTGAAAATTGTCCAACGATTGACTGCAGCTGATGATTGTCAAATCGAACAGGACGACCCTCTTAGCTATTTCCTTGTCTGGGGCAGTTAAGAGGTGGCTCCGGGAATGCGATTGCAGTTAATTGTAAATTTACCGATTGCGTTGAAATCTGACGTCAGGACTAGGGGCTTGTTCACCCACCACGTTATCGCCTCGCCGCCGACAAGCGCCAAGTGGCTAAAATTCTTGTATCCCGCGACCCGAACTGCGGCACCGACGGCGGCATTGTGCAATTGTGGGTCAGCAGTTGTGCTTGCGATAACGCGCTTCAGCTTGGCCTCAACCGGATCGAGCAAGCTCGGGTTGGCTGATATGCCGGTTTTGAGAGCTACGTCGATAATGCTGCTAGCCTGGTTGACTTCTGACACGCCCGGCAATGTTTTTAGGTTTGGTGATATGAGGCGGTTCAGGGAGTCGGGCGTAAGCCTCTCAAAGCTTTGCTGAATGCGGTCAACCTGTTTCTGCGTGTCGGTCAGGCTTGTTGTAGCGTCGCTAGTTTCCCCTCAAGTCATCCGGCAGTTTGTCCTTGAATTGCTCAGGCAGGTAGCTGCCCAGAAACCACCATAAAACGATGCCAAACACCGCAGCGTATGCACTGGCGATAGTCCATCCAATTTGCGCATGCCACCTCAAGTCCTTCTTTAGGTCGCGCAGAGTAACCTCGGGTTGGTTGCTACCAGTTCGTTTTGGCATATCTCCGAAGGAAGTAGCCTATTCTTCTAATACTGGATCGTAAAGCGGTTCTTTTTCGCTGTCGTAGGAGTATGCCTGATGAGGTTTGAGCCGGGGGCTGGCCCACCTTTACGCTTTTTGTAAAGGTCGGGGACTACGAGGTCGGACATCACAGCTTTTCTTTGCAGACGCCAGTAAGCTGTCGCCGTGTCTAAACATCCCCGGCGCTATTGCGGAACGAAGGAACTGCATTTCATCACTTGCAGTTGTGCGGCGAGATAAAGATGAAAACCCCGGTGTCGGCAGCATGAGTCCCCACCTTTACAAAGAACGTAAAGGCGGGCCAGCCACAGGAAAAGACTGACTCAACATCACATTGCTGTGTGACGCAGTTCCTCGCGAACGCTTGAAGTTTGGTCTGCAATAGATTAAGACGACATGGTTGGGAGGTTCCCAATGCGCTACACAATTTTTACGATTGCAATTCTACTTTCGTTGGGTGGTGCGGGGTCAGCCCAACAGACAATTCTCAACCAGACTCCGGTCAGGCCTACATCGTGGGCATCGGGCCAGCACATGTACCAGGAGTATTGCGCTGCATGTCACGGAGCGGACGGTGATGGACAAGGCCCGGCAGCATCGGCTTGCACCATCAAACCGGTCGACCTGAGAATGCTGGCGAGCAGCAATGGCGGCAAGTTTCCCTACGAACATTTCTATGCGGTCTTACAGTTCGGGACAGCCACGCCCGCACACGGCTCCGCCGACATGCCCATCTGGCTTCCCATGTTTGCTTCGCTCAATCAAGGCCACGAGGCCATAGCCCAGCAGCGAATGCACAATATCGCGAATTATGTCGCATCCCTACAGTCGAAATAGAAGGTGATGGAACTACTTTGCCGTATTTACTTCAGGCCTTCTACCAGATAGAGGTCGCCCAGGGTTCGATGGAAGCCATAGACGTAGGTCTTGCCGTCGGGTGTCATGAGGATCGGTCCTATGGTGGAGACGCCGGTGGGATCGAGCGGGGCAATTTGCTTCCAGACGGATTTCTTTCCTGTGGCTAATTCCAATCGATAAACTTTGGCCGGCACTTCGCCGGTGCGGTAAAGATAAATGGAGCGGCCGTCTTGACTCCAATTAATGGGAATGTCTCCGGGGTCCATGCCATTGACAGGTCGAGGCTCACCGCCCGGCGGCTGGATAACAGGTAGCCCTTTTGATCGGGGCCAATGCCCAAGACCGATTGGCCGTCTGGCGAAATGGCAAAGTTTTGTGCGTCGACGCCTTCGGGAGAAATTGCCTTCGGTTTTCCTCCCGCGATGTCCTGCGAATAAAAGCGCACGCCGCGCCCCGGTTCGTTTCCCGAAAACACAAAGCGCTTGCCGTCAGGAAACCACCGCGCCCATTGGTGGTTAATGTTGTCAGTGGTCAGCGATTGAGTTTCACCAGCGCCGGTGGGCAACAGCCGGAGTTGTCCGGGCGAGATGGGAGCGTGACCACGATGACCCATTTCTGATCGGGCGAGAGGGCAGAGGCAGCCGCCTTCGCCGAGACGAATGGCCGGCGTGCCATCGGTATTGCGAATATAGACTGCGTAGGTCAGATCCTGGGCGTCTCCGTATTGCACCCCGCCGCCAATTCCCTCTTCATCAAAAAGAGGAGTTTTGCCGTCAGCAGAAAGGTCGGCGGGATAGGAGTAGTCGAGCCAGGAAAGGTCACGCTCTTTGGCGTTGCCGCCGGGTATAGACCCATGACTTCGCGGCGGCGATCGGCGCGAGCCAGCAGTACGCGTCCGTCGCGCCAGATATCGAAGATGACAAGCGAACCGGGTACGCGTGTTACCAAGCGATGCTTCCCCGAGAGAGTCGACGGCTGTGATGTAGTGGAACAAGTCCCAACTCGCTGGCGGTGAACCAGACTTCTTTTCCATCCGGCGTCCAGGCGAGACCCTGGGTGCCGTACCACTCGCGAGTCAACTCGGTCTTGTGACCGGAAATATCGACGATGGCAATGGAGCCTCCGTCGTCTCCTTGATTGGGATGGTCCATGAAAGCGACGTACGTCGCCCTTGGGAGAAATTCGCGGGTAGCTGATCCAACCGCCACTGGTTTCGTAGAGGACCTTGCCGATGGGATACTCGAGCCGGTCGCGGCCGCCGACATTGCGCACCACGGCCAAGCTATTTCCATCGGGAGACCAATCTGCCCATTCAACATCTTCGAGAATCGGGACGGGGTGCGCCACCCGCCAACGGCGCTCTGGCCAGGGTGCCGACGTTGATCCAGGTTCCGACGGGATGACTGCCTAGTGAGAAGCGCCATCTCGCCCCTTGATGAAATGGCCATCAGCTCGGCGCGGCCGAGTCCCAAAGAGCGCGACTCAACCATGCCCTGGCGCGCGGAGAAGGTCTCCACCGGATTTCCTTGCCAGGCGGCGCTGTACAGGATCGTTTGGCCGTCGGGCGCGAAGCGGGCGGAGCGAATTTCGCCGCGGCGGAAAGTGATCTCGTGATAGAGCGGGGCGCTGGCGGCGGATGATCCCCAAATACGATTGCCTGCGAGCAGTCCGATGGCCAACGCGACAAGGAAACCGAAGCAGACCAGCACGGGAAGGAGACGACTGCGGGCTTGGGGTGGGCCCACTCTTTCGCGAGTCGCTTTTTCCGTGGCCACGGTCGAGACCACGCCGCTGGTCGCGCACTCGTGAAGAATCGACATCTCGCTTCAGGCGTTTCAGATCGGCGCGTAGTTCCGCCGCGCTCTGGCAGCGCAGTTCGCGGTCTTTTTCTAACGCCTTGTTCAAGATGCCTTCCAGTTGCGGAGGCAATCCCGGGTTTAACTGGATTGGCGGAATTGGCACCTTATTCAGGATGGCTTCGAAGACCACCGCAGATGTCGTTCCCGAAAATGCCTGGCGGCCGGTTGCCATTTCGTAGAGCACTACGCCAAACGAGAAGAGATCGGTGCGGTGGTCGAGCGCTTCTCCGCGGGCCTGCTCGGGCGACATGTAGGCAATCGTTCCCATCGCCGTCCCCGGCGTGGTGAGTTGATCCACACTGATGGCAGTGCGTGTCTCGCCGGACGAATACTTCCGCGACGCGATTCTGGAGCGTGAGTTTCGCCAGACCGAAGTCGAGGATTTTCGCTTGCCCGCGCGGGCTGACAAAAATATTTGCCGGCTTGATGTCGCGGTGGACGATTCCTCCGGAGTGGGCGGCGTCGAGCGCGTCGGCAATTTGAATGCTTAGCTCCAACAACTGTTCGAGCTTGAGCGGACGGCCTTCAATCTTGTGTTTAAGGGTTGCGCCCTCCAGATATTCCATGGCGATGAAAGCTTTGCCGTCCTGCTCGCCAATGTCGTAGATGGTGCAAATATTGGGATGGTTTAAGGCGGAAGCGGCCTGCGCCTCACGCTGGAAACGGCTGAGGGTTTGAGGATCTTTGGCGACGTCTTCGGGAAGGAATTTGAGAGCGACGAAGCGGTGTAGCCGCGTGTCTTCAGCTTTGTAGACGACACCCATTCCGCCACCACCCAAGCGTTCAACGATCCGGTAGTGAGAAATGGTCTGGCCTATCATGGTCCGAGTGGCGACGGACTGACGCTCTGTCGAGCCATCTTAGGTGGATTGGTGGTTGCAGTCAACAGGGTTTGTGCGGTGTGAGAGAATCGCCGCTTCGGAGTTTGATAAGGAAGCGAGCCAGACGCGCGATTATTGTGTCGCAAAGAAGCGCGACACAACGCGCGGCTCGCCCAGATCCTTCACTGCGCAAAGAACGCTTGTTCAGGACGACAATCAGCTGGCACTAGCCGCTTTCTTCATCAAATGCTCGGTAGCGATTCAGTATGTCGCGCTCGCTGATTACTCCCTCCAACCTGCGAAGGTCCGCCCGGCTGACGACGGGCACGAGCGCCCACTGATTGGCGTAGCGCAGAGCCATATCGAGGGGATGGTCGGGATGAAGCACTGGGAGCTGACGCATGGGAAGAACCGACCGGAGGGTATTCACCCCTTTGCCCTCATTGACCTTAGTCCGAATTTCTTGCTTGCTGATGTGGCTCCATCCCGAGGGTTGCAAGCGCACAAGTAAAACTTCGGACGGGGATTCTTCGATCTGCCGCAACACGTCTTCCAGCGGCTGCTCGGCATCGAGCACGGGCGCAGTCGAAGGCTGCATCGCGTCCTCGACGCGGAGAATGTTTTCTTCGCGTTGTTCTTCCATGGACGGGAGGTCGAGGCCATCCTGGCGGGTGAGCACATCGAAAATCGCCGTAGGCTGCAGGGCCCGTGAAATCACATAAGCGAAAGTGTTGGCCACGATAACGGGAACGATGATCGAGTAGTTTCCGCTGACTTCGAGCACCATGAAAACCGATGTCATGGGCGCACGCAGGAAGCCGGCGAAAAGAACTCCCATGCCCACCAGAGCGTAAGTGCCCGGTGAACCGCTAAGGTGTGGGAGAAACACATGCTCGGCACCTCCGACGGCGGCTCCCAACATGGCGCCGATAAATAAGGTAGGAGCGAACATGCCACCGGGGGTTCCACTGACGAACGACAGCATGGTCGCAATGATTTTTAAACCCGCGAGGACGGCCAGCATTTGCCAAGTGAATCGCCCGTGCATGGCTTCATCGATGTATTCGTAACCTGCTCCCATCACTTGCGGAGCGCCCAAGACCGCGATGATCCCAATGAGCAAACCTGCAATTGCGGGCTGAAAGTATTGGGTCCAGCGCGGCAGCGCCTTGAAGCGCGGGCGTAGCGTAGTTATGCCGCTGGAAAATGCTACTGAAGCGAAGCCGCCCACGACTCCGAGGATGGCATATGCGATCAATTCCGAAGGGCGTTCCAGTTGCACGGCGGGAATCCGGAAGAGCGACTCGGATCCGAGAAACCAGCGCGTGACCACTACGCTGGAAATCGCGGAAAGCACGACTGAACCGAGAATGCCGGCGGTCCAACGCCCGATGACCTCTTCGATCACGAACAGAACCGCGGAGATGGGCGCGTTGAACGCAGCGGCCAAGCCAGCCGCTGCGCCGACGGGAGCCATCAGCCGCATGCGATCCCGGGATAGACGCATGCGCCTTCCCAGCGCCGAAGCCAGGCTGGCGCCGATTTGCAGGGAAGGATCTTCCGGGCCCAGGGAGTGTCCCGACCCGATTGCCAACGCCGCCGTGATGAACTTGCCGATAGCCGTGCGAAGCGGAATGTAGCCGTTGTAGATGTAGAGCGCAGCCTTGGTCTGGTTTACTCCGCTGCCGCGGGCCAGTGGAAACACGTGAATGACGAGCACGGCGATGACCAAGCCCGTGAGACTCGGCGCCAGCAGGAGGCGTGCCGTCGAGAGCGTAGCTCCCGATCCCAGGAGATAGATGCGACACCAGTCGATGGCGAAACGGAAACAAACAACCGCGAGTCCGGAGAAGATGCCGATGAAAACCGACAGGACAAGAAATAAGCGCTCTTCTCGAAAGACCGAGCGCATTAAAGCGCCGCGAGCGCGCTGGGGCAACGACGCCATGAGTTCGGCTTGGCCGTTGTCTAGTGCGGTCCCGGTTTGCGAGTTGGGCGAGAGGTCCACGCTAGTTCCCTTCGTGCAATTTAGCGATCAAAAGCAATGCCAAGTCGGTTCCGGTTGGAGCTCCACAGGCGGTCTTGGTTTGTCGCTCGATTTCGAATACCAGGTCCATTGCTCCTTCGGCCAAGTCCGGATCTCGGCGCAGGTCGCGCTGATTGATCTTCGGTGTCATTTTCGTCCAGCTATCAACAAGACTCTGCTCCAAGGTCTCGGACGAATTGGATCCACTCGAATTGACTGCGGCGGCGCACGACTTGAGACGCTCTCCTGCGGCTGCAAATGCTTCGATGGCAATTCGGGTACGCTGGTCTGCAGAAATCTGTGGCCGGTAAGGATCCATGTGCAGCACGAGCTCCGTTGTGTTGAGCAGGTCTGCGCTTCGTTTATCTTCAGGATCGGCGGCCGCTGCGACTTGCAAGTAGCGTTGAGCCAGGGAGTAGCGGCCGAGATCGAAAGCAGCCAGGCCAGCTCCGGCCAAGGCAGCCGGATTGTGATGATCTGACTTCAGGCTGAGGCGGTACTCGGCGAGGGCATGCTCATAGTCCTGCGCCTGCAGAAAAAGATCTCCGACACGCTGGTGCAGAGAGGGATCGTCACCCAAATTCGCTGCGAGCGCGATCAACTCGGACTGAGCCTGAGGCTTGGCATCGATGCCTAAGAGATATTCGATGAGCTCCAGTCGAGCGTTCCGTCGTTGTACTTCCTTGTCTCCGGGCCAGGTTGCATAAATGGCATTGTGGTAATAACGGAGCGCCCGTTCGGTGTGTTCCTTTTGCGCTGCAATACGCGCCAGTTCCAGGTTGACCAGCCCGTTTTCAGGCTCGCGATCCCAGAGGTTAATCAAATAGGCATAAGCTTCGTCGGTTTTCTTCAGACCGATTAACGACTGGGCCAAGTTGAGTTGGTAATCGTAGTTGTCGCGCGAGTAAAGGAGCGCGGCGCGAAAGTCGGCGACCGCCCGATCAAAATGCGCGTCTTTGAGATCCACAGAACCACGAGCGAACCATCGATTCGCCAAGGCATCCTGTTGCGAGTGATACATGCGCGACAAACCGCCCACTGCCAGGAAACACAGCACCGCCATCGCGGAGAGTAACGCAAGGATTACTGGCTCGCGCGTGGGATACAGCCCGAGACTCTGCACCTTTTCTCTTACAGCCATGGTTTTTCCTTACTGGCCGCGCGTGACACAACTCCCTCGATCATACCGGGAACTGAAGACAGAAGTCTGCCGCTGGCGGGCTGGGGAGCGGAAGGCGGCTTGGGAGCAGGCCGCCCTCCCTGGACCAGACTCAACGTGCGAATACGAAGTGGTCAACGCGGTTCTGCTGCCAGCACTGTTCGTTGTCCTGGTTGCAGAAGGGCTTCTCCTTACCGAGACTGACGGTTGTAATGCGCTCTGCCGCGATTCCCTGCTGGACCAGCGCCTGCTTGGCTGATTCCGCCCGGCTGGTTCCCAGAGCGAGGTTGTACTCCTCCGATCCCCGATCGTCGCAATGCCCTTCGATGACCACCTTCACGTTCGGATGCTGGGAAAGAAACGCGCTGTTATTTTGTGTTGTCGGCATCTCATCCGAGCGGACGTCGGCCTTGTTGTAATCGAAGAAAATATCCTTCACGTTTTTGCCGAACAAGTCCTCGTCCGAAGGTGAAGGCGCCGCGTTGGACATGACGACGTTTACGGTGACACGGGCGGAGGCGTCTGTGGTGCCTCCCGGACCATTGGCGACCAGTGTGTAGGTCGTCGACGAGCCCGGCACGACCGTACGCGAGCCTGAAGGTGGCAGTGTGCCCAGGCCTGCGACAGTAATTTCATTGGCATTATTGGTTTGCCATGTCAGTACGGTCGACTGTCCCTGCTGAATCACACTGGGGTTGGCCGCGAGAGTGGCTGTCGGTGCGGTGGGTGCTGGCGGATTTGGCGGTGTTACTTTGGCGGCTTTCTTGCTGCACGCTACCGATAACAACACCGCGCCTGCCAGCGCCACGGGTAAGAATGCCTTGCGTAGTTTCTGCATAATCTTCTCCTCCTCACTCAGAGACATTTGGGTTTGCTGTGAAGCAAACGTTTTACGAGACAACCTCAGTTAAGCCTCGGCAGAACGTTACTTGGACAAAAACATGCCTGCCCGCAAGCACGGCTGAGATTGATGGGTTTTAGAGTGACGAGCTGGATAGAATCAGCAACGGAGGATGGAACTGTATTCGGACGAACCTATTGACTGGAACTTTGGATTCGAGAGAGACATCCAAGAAACAATGACGACAGGCGAAAACACGGCGTTCGCGAGTGAACTTAAGGCGGATTGCACGATGGCAATCCTTAAGCGAACTGCCGCTCTTGCCGCCTGAAGCGCAGAGACCGGCCCATGTACCACTGAATACGGCCCTTGTACGCCGGGGAATAGAAAGATTGCCAGCACAGAGAGAACTACCAGCACAGCGATTTCGCATCCAATTCGGTGGCCAGATATCATGGAAGTGTTGCACTGATTATATCGTAGGAGGCGAAAAACAAGGGTGGGTACGAAAGATGGGCCACTGTTGGGAAAAGGTACGGTGTTTTCACGGGCGATCTGGTGTGAGGTGTCGTCTTCGAGCGCCGTACGCTTGTGACTTGTATCACAGACTATAGGCGATTAGTCTAGTAGCCTTACTAGGCTTACGATGAATCTGCTGGCATCCAATTCTTGGGAGGAAAAAGTTGATGAAAATTGCAAACGACGTCACGGAACTGATCGGCAACACGCCGTTGGTGCGGCTCAATAAAGTAACCGAGGGATGCGTGGGCCAAGTTGTGGCGAAAATGGAGAGCTCAAATCCTTGTGCCAGCGTAAAGGATCGGATTGGCGTCAGCATGATCACCGAGGCCGAACGGGCGGGGAAAATCCATCCCGGCAAAACCGTGCTGATCGAACCCACCAGCGGAAACACGGGCATTGGCTTGGCTTTTGTGGCGGCGGCACAAGGGTACAAGCTGATCCTGACCATGCCCGAAACCATGAGCCTGGAGCGGCGCGTGCTTCTGCTGGCTTTCGGCGCAGAAATCGTTCTTACTCCCGGGCCGAACGGAATGAAGGGCGCTATCGCCAAAGCTGAGGAGATTCTCGCCGAAACACCGAACGGTTACATGTTGCAGCAGTTCGACAATCCTGCCAATCCCAAAATTCACTTCGAAACCACAGGACCTGAGATCTGGAAAGACACGGATGGAGCTGTCGATATTCTGATCTCCGGCGTGGGCACGGGTGGAACCATCACTGGAGTTTGCGAATACATCAAGCCGAAGAAACCGTCGTTTAAAGCCGTTGCAGTTGAGCCGGCGGAGAGTCCCGTGCTTTCGGGGGGCAAACCTTCGCCGCACAAGATTCAGGGCATCGGCGCCGGGTTTGTGCCCAGCATTCTGCGCCGGGATTATATCGATGAGGTTCTAACGGTAACCAACGACGACGCGATCAACATGGCGCGTCGCCTCGCGAAGGAAGAAGGTCTGCTGGTGGGGATTTCGTCGGGGGCTGCCGTAGCCGCCGCGATCAAAGTTGCTAGCCGGAAAGAAAACGCGGGCAAACTGATCGTGGCCGTTCTGCCGGATTTCGGAGAACGTTACTTGACGAGTATTCTGTTTGAGGCATTGCGCGACGAGGCGCTCCAGATCCCAACCACAGCGATTGCGGCTTAATTCATGTCTCATCTTGCAGGCTTAATTCGCGAAGACGTGGTCACGGTGCTGGAGCGCGACCCAGCCGCCAAGTCTCGTCTGGAAGTTTTCCTATGCTACTCAGGGCTGCACGCGGTGTGGTTCTACCGTATCAATCACTGGCTCTGGAACCATGGTTTCTTTTTGCTTGCGCGATGGCTGTCGCAAGTGGCGCGCTTTCTTACCGGAATCGAAATCCATCCCGGGGCCAAGATTGGCAGACGGCTATTCATTGATCATGGTCTAGGAGTGGTTATCGGTGAGACTGCCATCGTGGGCAACGACGTGACTTTGTATCAGGGCGTCACGCTCGGGGGTACTGGCAAGGAGCACGGAAAGCGGCATCCTACGATCGAAGATGAAGTAGTAATTGGTGGAGGAGCGAAAGTTCTCGGCAACATTACGATTGGGCGGAACTGCAGGATTGGCGCGGGTTCGGTCGTGCTGCGAAGCGTGCCGGAGAATTCGACAGTCGTCGGTGTTCCGGGTCATATAATCTTCCGCGACGGCGAACGAGTCGTAATTACCGACCCTAAGCAAATCAACGATCCTCTTTCCGAAGCACTGGCAGCGGTGGCGACTGAGGTAAACAAGTTGCGCGACCGCGTGCAAACACTCGAAGGCGCGGAGGTCGCCCATGAACCGCTCTCAGCGTCAATGCAGAGAATCATGGAAGATATCGATTACCAGATTTAGATTTGGCTGGCCGGGAGCGGCGCGTTGGTAATCCTCATTATGGGAGTGGAGGGTTCGGGCAAGACCACAGTTGGCGAGTTGCTCGCACAAGAACTCCGCTGGAAGTTTGTCGATGCCGATGATTTTCACTCCCCTTCGAACAAAGAGAAGATGAGCCGCGGCATACCCCTGGACGATGCTGATCGCGGCCCGTGGTTACGAGCGATTCACGACTTCGTTGCGGGTCAGGTAGAAGAAGGACAAAACCTCGTGCTTGCTTGTTCGGCATTGAAGCAGAGCTATCGCGAGCAATTGGGCAAGGGTTTGGATATGAAAGTCGTATATCTGAAAGGCAGTTTCGAACTGTTTTACTCGCGGCTACAAGAGCGGCAGGCCCATTTTGCGCGAGAATCTTTGCTGGCCAGCCAATTTGAAAGTCTGGAAGAACCGGCCGATGCGATCACGATCGACGCTGCTTTCCCAGAAACCGAGATCGTGAGGCAGATTAAGTCAGCGCTGCGTCTGCCTTAGAAGCGGCACTCTCGGATCAAATCCACTATTTGAACCGATATCCGGGCTTGAGTTCGCAGCGATAGGCTTTAGCTTGGTCTTTATCAATTCGGGCGTGGCAATCGGCCCAGCTTAAGTAGAGGTCTGGTCCCAAGGGGAACACGATCAATTCTCCGTTTATCTCAGCTTCAATGCTCGGACCCTCCGCTGAGAGTGGCAGACTGAAATTGAGCGCCCGGCCGAAAATCACTGGATATGACTCGCGCACAAGATCGCTGACCATGGGGTGGACCACCTCAGCCTCGACCAGGTAAGTCGTCGTATCCGACCAATTACGCACGGAAACGCTGACCTTGCGGCCTCCGCGCGACAGGTCTTCGAACTCCACTCGCGAAAAGGGACAGGGACCTGCGATGCAAGAAACGCGGGCATTGCGAAACTCATTTCCGTCCCCTGCGTCGAGAGAAGAAGAGCTCAGAGCCGCCTTCCATTTCCCATCGGGTGAACAGGGATGACGGCCTTTACACGGCACATCGCCGACGTTCTCTACCTGGAATGTTTTTACTGCACTGCCAACATCGGCTTCGGTTGTGGTCTTTACGGAATACCGTACTCGTATGTTGGAAACTGCAACGTCTGTATGATCGGATTGCACGTGGGTTTCGTGGCTGATTGGCACCATGCGCGCGAGGTAGATCTGATCGCTAACAAATTCATTTAGGTCGAGTGGCTGATAACCAGGGTGTCGGAAGTGCAGCGTGAGTGGCTGACGGCGCCGGAGTCCGCGGCGCAGAGTAAGACTGAAGAAGCCGGAAGAATCGGATTCCGCACTGCGCACGGTCGAACCGTCGGTGCCGGTAATTTCGACATCCGCAATGGGCAATTGCTTTTGGGGATCGGGGTCCTGGCTCAGGACTGCGCCCTTTATTGTGATCGGCTGCGCCCTGTGAATGGCAACAAGCACTGCGGCAAGAGCGCCGGCGAGACCTGCAATCACAATAGCCGAAATCGCGATTTTTCGTCCGCTAGTCATGCCGTCAGCGTAGATCAATATTCTATGACACTATCTTGATTCCGTTGGATGCTTAGATTGTGCGGGTATCCCCTCGGTGAAGCACAAAGGTTTCTTGATTTTTGTGGTTCCTGCGTCTGCGCGATCGCCGGAAATCGTCTAAACTTCCCTAAGTGAGTGGGACGAACGGCAACAATTCAAAAAATCAAGGTCTATCGCGCCGGAGTCTGCTGAAGCAGATGTCTGGCTTGGGCCTCGGCCTGCCCTTCGCATGGGGCCTTCATCCCCTTTTAGCTGCTACCGACGAACAACACCTAAAACCGGCGCTCCCTCCGGCGCAAACATCCCTGTCTCAGGCGGATGACGCACTACTGGAGGAGATTGAGAAGGCAAATTTCCTCTATTTCTGGGAGCAAGGCAATCCGCAAACCGGGATGGTGAAGGACCGATCCAACGTGCACACGAATGACACCGGTATCGTGGCGAGTATTGCCGCTACCGGGTTCGGATTGACTGCCCTCTGCATCGGGCAAAAACGCGGCTACGTATCTTTGTCGGAGGCTCGCGAGCGGGCGGTGGCGAGTTTGCGTTTTCTCTGGAAAAAGTTGCCCACTCATCGTGGATTCTTTTATCACTTCGCCAACATAAACACCGGCGAGAGGGTGTGGGATTCAGAAGTCTCTTCCGTCGACACGGCGATTCTGCTATGTGGAATTCTTACCTGCCGGCAGCACTTCCAGCATTCGGAGATCAGCCTGTTGGCGTACGAGATTTTTAATCGCGTCGATTGGACGTGGCTGTCGGAAGACACATCACTATTGCCGCACGGATGGACTCCCGAAATCGGGTTTTTGCCTTACCGCTGGGACAACTATAGCGAACTGATGATGATGTACCTCCTCGGCTTGGGATCTGCGACGTATCCGCTGCGGGTCGAAACCTGGAACGCGTGGAAGCGAATCACGTTTGAATATGACGGTCTCCGTTACATTGGTTCGTTTGCGCCGTTGTTTGTGCATCAATATTCGCAGGCCTGGTTTGACTTCCGGGGTAAGCGCGATAAATATGCGGATTACTTTCATAATTCGGCCATCGCCACCGACGTGCACCGCCGTTTCTGTTTGGAGCTGGCCAAACAGTTTCCCGATTATAGCGACGACCTCTGGGGGATTACGGCATCGGATTCGCAGAAAGGCTACGTAATTTGGGGTGGGCCACCTTCGATGGGACCGATCGATGGAACTGTTGTTCCCAGCGCGCCGGCCGGTTCCCTTCCATTCTTACCGCAGCCAGTGATGCGTGTTTTGCAAAACATCAAGGCTCACTATGGAGCGGCATGGAGCCGGTACGGATTTGTGAATGCGTTCAATCCCCTGAAAAACTGGTACGACACCGATGTGATCGGAATTGACACCGGAATTACGATGGTGATGGCTGAAAATGCCCGCACTGGATTTGTCTGGGAGACGTTTATGAAGAATCCAGAGGCAAAGCGGGGCATGGAACGCGCCGGGTTCCACACTTATACTTCTTCCGAGTCGGCGGAGTGACGGCTCACGTGTGATGAACCAGCTGCAACTTCTTGCTACTTCAGTTCGATAACCGCCAAGCCATGCGCAGGCAGTGTCAGAGTTAGTTGGCTATCTTTCAGCTTGCGATCTTCTGGACTGGGAAGGTTGGTAGCGTGTCGCAAATCTGTTATCTGTGTTTGCGTGGGATAACGGGGCGAACCCATCTTGTGGTAGACGGCGTGGAAGTCCCCGTGGTCGCTATCGACGCGCGAGATAGACGCGTGACGCGCTTTCGTATTCTTCAATTGCAAAGTGACTGTCTTCGGTGAACCGAGCTCTCCGGGCGGAGCGTAGTTCCATACCGCAATGACCAACGTGCCGTCGTTCCTGCGGGTGAGCAGGGCAGATTCGGAATCGAGAGCGATGCGCTGATCTCCAAGCTGATGCAACAGTTTGAACGCATTGTAGGCGGGTTTGGGAATGCCGCCGGCGGCGATAAGTCCGTAGCCTCCGTAAAAAGGCGCTTTCACAACGCCTTGCTCTTCAAAGACGTCAGAGAAAGTCCAGTACGACATAACAGTCACCAGCCCGTCACATTGGCGGATGGTATCTGCCATCCAAGGTCCCATGAAAGTCGCGTCGGTTACGGCGGGCTCATTCATGTAGCTGGCATTGAACTCACTCCAGATCAAGGGCAGGTGGGGCATGCTTGAAGCTGCAATTTGCTTGTGCACTTTATCGACGGCACGGCAAACCATTTTGTCGCGCGGAATGTTTTCGTCGGTGCCGAAGACGTCCTGCGCGCGATCGTTGCCGTAGACGTGCGTGGAAACGAAGTCGACAGGAACATTGTTCTCGGCGCAATGTTTGATGAAAACATCCGCCCACGCAGCTTGAGCTGTAGCCGGGCCGCCCACGCGAAGCCGTGAATTCACGCCTTTAATGGCGTGGGCCGCATGGTCGTAGAGCTCCCAGTAAGTCGATTGCCTGGGATCTCCGGCCCAGAAATCCAGATTGGGTTCGTTCCAAACCTCGAAATACCATTGCGCGACTTCGTCGATGCCGTAGCGATCGACCAGGTGTTTGGCGAACGCGGTGATGAGGTCTCCCCACTTGCTCCAATCCTTTGGCGGAGACACGTTGGGCTTGTACCAGAAAGTATGCAGGGTGTTATGAGCAGCCAGCTTCTGCGGCATGAAGCTTAGTTCAACGAAAGGTCGCACGTGTTCGGCAAGCAGTCCGTCATAGATCTGGTCGACGTAGGAAAAATTGTACGAGGGCAGACCCTGGCTGTCTTCGTCGTACAAACCGATTTCGTCGTGGAAAATGGCGTGGAAGCGAACGTAATCAAAATCGGTCGCCTGCTTGACCTCGCGCAAGTCGCTTCTATAGCTGTCTCGCAGGCTAAGCACGGCGCGTCCCGAGCCGAACATCTTCTCCCAAAAGTGCGGGAAGGAATGAGAAGCCGCGTTCGCGTCGACGACGATTACCTCGGGATTCGAACTGACCTGAGCATTCAACTTGCACACACCTGACCCGAGCGTTGCGACGATACAGGCGAACATCCAGAATCGATAGAATCTCCGCATCAAGCACCTTAGCAGATGGAAGTCAGGCTATAAATTGTAATTGAGATGGAGACTCCTCGCGGGGCCAGCGTTCATGCGGCGCTGGCTCCGTAGTCCGCGCGTGTTGCGCGGACATGGGCGACCGGCTTCTCATGCAGCAGCAACTCCGTGGCTTGCACACGCGGATCACTGTGGAACCAGCGCTGTACAACGCCATCGAGAAGATAGTTTGCAATCGAGAGCAAGCTCATGCCCTGGTGATGGGCCATCCAGCAACGCACCAGTTCGTAGCGATGATGTTTGGAATGATGGCGGGAAGCGCTGAAGTCGGCAGATTCGTAAAATCCATAAGCGCCCAACCATCCGTCGCGACTCATTCTGTGCAGATTTTTCAGAGCGTCCGCAGCGCACACGTGCAATGCCAGGAAGGTTGAGTACGGAGAGATCACCAGCGCATTCAGTTCATGGTTACTGAGCGCCAGACTAGGAATACCAAACGCGTAATACTGGTAATTGCCCGCCTCATCCATCCGGAAGTAAGCCGACTCCGAAATACCCCATGGAATATGCCTGCTGGCGGCGTATGCCTGTTGCGAACGCACTGCCCCGCTCGCGGAGCGCTCCAGAAGCGTGTTAGGGTAGGTGCGCATCCAGACGAGCGGCATCAAGTATTCAAACATGGTCCCCGTCCATGAGAGCAGAACCGGGCGCCCTTGGTCCACGGTGTGGGCGCGGCCAAGCATGAACCAGCTTTCCTGGCGGATGTCGTCCTTGGCAATCGCGGCGAACACGGCTGTGCGCGACTCCGTGGCAAGCAAGTCGTAACAAGCTTGATGGACCTGCTGAGTCTTCACATCGAATCCGACTGACAATAGCTTGCGCCGATTTAGAAGAAACCGGAAATCCATTTCATTCGCAAATTTGCCGGCGTTCGTCGCTATCGTCTGGAGATCCTGGATGAGACGAACTGCATTTGCGCGTGCCTCGGGGAGCAAAGTCTCGAGACGTTGATATAAGGCAAGTTGCTCTCCGACGCCTCCGGCCGAACGCAAGACGAATCGAAGGCGAACCGCGAGATTGTCGATAAAGTTCGGCACTCGATCGAGAGCGGGAAGGTCAGGCGCGGAATTCGAGTTGATGGCAAGCTTTTCCCACAGCGGAGAAAACTCCGGCAGCAACCACGGAGCATAGGAACCCGTTATCTCCTTGACGCTCTCAAGCCGCGTACGCGCCTGTTCCGAGAACCATTGTGCGTCCTTCGAATGCTTCGACCGGCTGGATTCCGGATGGATCTCCTGCAGAACGGTATCGGGGATGTTCAACAAATATTGCAGCCATTTCTCCTTCTTAATGTCTTTCTGAAAAGCTGCCAAGGTCTTGCGTGGGAGCGCATGCAAATCGGCCAGAATGCGAAGGTGGTCGCGGAACCCGTCGGCTATACAACTCTGCAACACGGGGCGGCCCAGAAGATCCAAACACCCTTGCTGAAGAGTCCAGAGTGAAGCCACCAGATTTCCGCTGTCGACAGCAGAGACCAGTTCGGGCTGCAACGGCACAAGCGTTTGAGTGTCATACCAGTTAAGCAGGTGGCCACGATATCGTTGCAGTTTCGACATCGTCGCTAGAGTGCGCTTAGTCTGCAGCGCAAACTCGGGAACGGTGAGATATCCGAATTCGCAGGCAACCTGCCTCGCGTTAAGAAGAAGACCAAGGTTTGTGGGCGAGATGCGGGCAGCGATGGCAGGTGGGTCCTCCTGCACATTGTCCGGCAGCAGCCAGTTGTGTTCTTGGGTGCTGAACTCGTCGAAGTACCGCCATGTGCGAAGCGCGGCGCGACGAAGCAATAGTTCATCTTTCTCGGGTACTTCGGCGCGCAGGGGGCGGGGCGGGCGGTTCAGCCAACGGGAAAGTAGTTTGCTCGCAGCCCAGAGCAACAAGATCGGCAACGCGACCGGAAGAGCGCGGGGGCGAACAAACCACACCAAAACACCCAACCCAAATGCAAGGGCAGGTGTCCAATCCAAATAAATATCCAAGGTTGTGCGGTCGGAACTGCCGGTCTCCGCTTCCGCCGCAGTTTCCCATTGTAAGAGCCGTTGCCGTGTCACTATGCGTCGGACCAGCGTTCGCACAACTGCATCCAGCGACAACAACATTTGGTGCGCGAGAAATGTCAGGCTGAGGAAGACATTGATGTTCGCGGCAAAAAGCGCGTCGACTGCGTCACGAGCAATTTCTGACTTGTCTTTGACGACGGCTCGAACCAGCTCAAACACAAACTGGCACCAGGTAGGCACAAACAAAATGGCGAGGGTTGCGAGCGTCCAATATGCGGGGGATCCGGGCAGTACGACCCACCCGAGTACGAACAATAATAAGGTCGCAGGTTCAACCAAGCTGCGCCGCAGGTTATCCAATATCTTCCACTGGGCAGTAATCGAGATCGGATTCGGGACGCGGTGTCCCGCCTCGTCGGGCACTCGCGGGAGTAACCATCCCGCGATCTGCCAGTCTCCTCGCAACCAGCGATGCTTCCGTCGATTGTAGGCGCTGTAGTGAGAAGGATAGCTCTCAATCACCTCGATGTCGCTGGCCAGGCCTGCGCGCGCGTATGCGCCTTCGATGAGATCGTGACTTAGCAGAGCATTGCGCGGAAAGCGACGATCGAGAACCTGGCGTACGGCGTCAACTTCATAAATTCCCTTGCCTGCGAAGATACCTTCGCCGTAAAGATCCTGATACACATCGGAAATGGCTCGGGTGTAGATGTCGAATCCGGTTTCTCCCGAATAGATATTGGCCAGCCGCGAGCGAGCGGTACTTTGAACGCTCACCCCAACACGCGGCTGCAGGATTCCGTAGCCCGCGACGACGATATTCTTTTCTGGATCGATGATTGCCTGATTCAAAGGGTGGTCCAGAGCCCCTATCATGCGTTGTGCCGAGCCTCGCGGCAACTCAGTGTCGGAATCGAGCGTAATTACGAAACGAACCCGCGACAGGACGGATAGGTCTCCGATCTTGATCGGGAAGCTGTCATATTGGTTGCGCAGGAGCCGGTTTAGATCCATCAGCTTGCCACGCTTGCGCTCCCATCCCATCCAGGATTCTTCTCTTGGGTTATAGACGCGGTGCCGATGGAAGAGAAGAAACGAGCCCATCCCTCTACTCGTGTACTTCTCATTCAACCCAGTTATTAGTTCTGCGCACAGATCCACGAGGGGATCGTCTTCCCTGGGTTCCGAGCGTGAATCAGGCAGGTCCGTCAGGAGTGCGAAATGGATGTTTGGATCGTGATTGCCGAGAAACCGTACTTCAAGATCATCGACCAGTCTGCGAACCTGAGTGTCGTTCAGTAACAGACTCGGAACGGCAACGAAGGTCACACAATCGTCGGGAACTCCTTCGGACAGGTCGAGCTTGGGAAGAATCTGCGCCTCCAACAATGCCGTTGTCAGATAATTTGTAAGTTGAACGGCAGCCTGCGAGCAGGGCAGAAATAACGCCAACATCGAGAACAGAATGAGTCCGGGGGAACCTTGGGACTCGATCAAGAGCAACACAATTCCCGACATAATGGCTAACGTGACCAACGTTATTGTTGTGAGGTAAAACTCGTCGGGATATCGGCGAAGGACCGACGAGATTCGATGGTAGAGTGTTGGCCTGAAGCCAACTCTCCGATGGAGCAAGGTGGTTCCTTCTCCAAGCAGATAGTAGCCGACGTGCGAACAGCGCAATGAGACTCGCGGATCTGCCTGCACTTGCAACTGCGCTTGCCGGGCCAGAGCCAGGACTTCCTGGGCAACTTGCATCTCGGTAATGTCAGCACGCTCGGCAATCTCTACAAGCTTGTTTCGGTACAGATCACGGCTGTCAAGGTCCATGCGGGAATAAGCGCCCGCTGGATCTTCGCGGAGAATGTGATCGGGAAGAATCAGCGGTTCGAGAACATCTTTCCAAGACGCCTGAGCGACGTCCCGTAGACTGCGCACGCACACGCCAATGTCATACGCGCCCGTCGGATTTGCAATCAGTTGAGAGCCGCGGATCGCAATCTGCTCCAACAAAACCAGCTTGAGCACCGGAACCAGCGCCCATAGCTCTTTGATGTTGAGGACTGTCTGTTGTTGAAAGGCCTCGACGTAAGAAGTGAAAGTCTTTTCACTAAACTGATACGCCGTCGCCGCCAGAAAACCCTCGGCCAAAGCGGAGACTCTGGGAACAACCGCACCGCTTGGGGTTCGGACATGAGGAGTCTTGCGCTTGAGCTTAAGCGTTTCGCTCGCACCCTCAAATTCTGAGATGAGCAGATAGACGTTGTCGTGCAGCCAACGCGAGTCATCCGAAACGGGAGTGCCAGGCAACGGCACATCGAGTTTTCTGAGCAGTGGTTTAAGAGCCTTGGACAAGGCACGGCAACGCTCAACAAAGGCACGCGATGAGTTTTCGCTGGGCAGCCAGGACAAACTGCCCGCCAGTTCCGTTGCGCGAGAGCGCAAATCATGCTCGTTCGGCCCCAATTCCATTGACGGATCGAGCCCGCATTCGGTTTCGGTGTTAACCGCTTCTAGATGGACGTTTTGCTGCATCTCGTGAATGTCCTAGCGATAGCTGGCGGCTTGCATTTCAAACATTTCAGCGTACCGACCGCCCATACCGGCCAGTTGGGCGTGACTTCCCTCTTCGGCGATCCTGCCCTTGTCGAGTACTACGATGCGATCCGCCATACGCACGGTAGAGAATCTGTGAGAAATAAAGAGCGCCATCTTTCCCGTGGTCAGTTCAGCAAAGCGGTGAAAAACTTCGAACTCGCTGCGGGCGTCGAGAGCGGCCGTCGGCTCATCGAGAATAAGAAGTTGTGCGTCGCGCAGGTAGGCGCGAGCAAGGGCAACCTTCTGCCACTCGCCGCCGGAAAGATCGAGACCACCGTCGAAGCGACCGCCTAACATTTGATCGTAGCCACGGGGCAGCCGGGTAATGACATTCTCCGCCATACTCTTTCTAGCTGCTGCCCGTAAAAGCGTGAGGTTGTCGAGTTCTTCGACGCGGCCCACCGCAATGTTTTCGCGCGCAGTCAGTTCGTATCGCATGAAGTCCTGAAAAATGACGCCAATCTCACGATAAAGATCTTCGAGGCTGTACTCGCGCAGATCCACACCATCCAGCAAAATCTGACCTTCTGTCGGGTCGTAAAGGCGAGTAATCAGCTTGACTACGGTTGTCTTACCCTGGCCGTTTTCCCCAATCAGCGCTACCCGCTCTCCCGGCCGCAGCCAGAAATTCATGTGGTCGAGAATGATACGGGGACTGCCCGGATATCGGAACGACACATCACGGAATTCGAATCCGCGCAAGATTGGTCTCGGAGCCGGGAGCGCATTCGGTTTGGAGCGAATGGTGGGCTGCATGTCAAAGAATGCGAGCAGATCAGTGAGAAAGAGCGCCTGGTCGGCGATGCCGGAAAGGGTCGAGAAAATCTGCTGGATATTAGTGCTCGCCTGCAGAATTGCGCCTGAGAGAAAAGTGAGGGTGCCGATTGTGAGCGCTCCGGCGATCGTGCGCCAAATCACGAAGACGTACGCGGAGTAATAGCCCATCGTGCCGATAACTGACAAAAACGAGCCGGCAATCAGCCTGCGCCGTGACAAGGCGACGTTTTCAGTGTAGATCTCGTCGGAAAGACGTGTGAACCGGTCAGTAAGAAAGCCATTCAGTCCAAACAGCTTGAGTTCTTTTGCTGCTTCCCGGCTGCCGCCAAGAATGCGCAGGTAATCCAATTGGCGCCGGATCGGGGTTTGCCGGAAGTTCTTGGCGTATCCGAGGAATGCAAAATGACTCTCGCCCAGAAACGCAGGAACGACCCCAGCAACAAGCAACAGCATAAGCCAAGGCGAGAAGAGCATGATCGAAATGGATAGGGAAACGACCGTCGCGACTTGCTGGACCAGGCGTCCGATCGACTGGATCATTCCTAAACGGTCCGTCGCCTGGACGCGCGCTCGGTCCAGCCGGTCATAGAAGACCGGATCTTCGTAGGACAAAATATCCAGTTCCGCCGCGTGTTTCATGACCCGAATGCTGACGTGACGGGTGTACTTATCAGCGAGCAGAGCGTCAAGATAATCAATGATCCGAGTGAGAATAGTGCTTAGAACCGCCAACCCGAATTCCGCAGCCACCAGCCACCAGAAGCGCGGCTGTAGGGGTTGGTGGGTGGATGCGACGCGCACGATGCCGTCGATAATCAACTTCGTGACCCACAGCAGTGCCATGGGCAGCAACGAAGCGAATAAGCGGAAAATCAATCCTCCGGAGACTACGGCTGGCCCGGATTGCCAAACGATTCCAAGAACAGGAGGGATGTTACGGAGAGCAGCCAGACGATCGCGCCAACCGCTCCAGAAACTCTCCTGCGCCATAGTGGGTCCTAAATTGACTGCGTCTTGAAGGGATCGCAAGTAATTGAAATTTTGATTGCGTGAGCGTCGCGCATCCCGCACTGCCCCGTTATAACCATAATCATACCCGAATATCTGCCGATGTTGCCCGCCATTTCAGATCATCCCTATAAATACAAAAGGCGATCGTGAGGGTAAGAACGTCGGCATCGCCGATCCCAACCCAATTGACCGCCCGCGTGCGTCGAGAGCCACGACACAAGGCACAAAACCCTTAAAAGCTAACCTGGGCAGCCGCAGAGGGCAATCGGGTGAAAACTGTATTTACGCCGCGTTAGTTGGGGGTACCGGCGGATCCCTCAATAGCAAAGAACGTCCCCTTGCCCAGAAGAGTTTCGACTGCGATGACTACCTCGCTGCCGCTGGCCTTGGTCACCGCTCCGCGAAATCCCGCATCGCGTGCTGCTCGAGCCAGCTCCGCCGATACCTCTTGCACGGTCAGCAGGAGCATTGCGGTCAAGGGACAGCGCGAGAAGATTTCCCTGGCGGCCTCGATTCCGTTCTTTTCAGGCATCGCCAAGTCAATAATGGCGAGATCAGGCGCAAGCTGTTCGGTCTGAACCACTGCGTCGTTGCCATTTGCGGCTTCCCCACAGACCTCCCAGCCAGGACGTTCTTCCAGTATCCTCCGAAGAAGGTGGCGAATCGTCGTGTCATCGTCCGCGATTAAGATTCGAAGCGGCATCCCTTGACCTCCGAGAAATCGTATTGTGTCGGATTTCCTGCGAATTGGAGCGAAACTGGAGAAAAAGGAGGATTCCGGGATAACCTTTATCGCGGATTTCCTACTGGCCTCCATGTCTATCCTCCGCTTGCAGGGTTGCCGAACTTACTTTGATTGTTTGTCCGTCGAGGACGCCGGTAAGGCTTACACGCTGTCCGGCAAATTCAGCGATCTTCCTCAATTCGCCGATTAATTCGTACTTTTTATCGCCGTCGACGATTATGTAGTTCGAGCCGTGGCGCACGCACTCCCTGGAGCATTCCGACGCGTTCTTCTCCCGGTTGGAATGTCTGGCAGCACAACGCGCGTCCGTGATAACCCCTGAGAAAGTTTGCCCTGTGTGGATTGGGTCCACTTGCGGGTCGTCAGCGGCTTGCGCAGATTCGCCAATCACGGCGGTGACACCAGCAAATGCAAGAGCGAAGACCAAGGACGACGCGAGCGTGGTCGCGATAAGAAAACTGACCAAGCTTAGCCACGAACGTTCCTGCTTTTTCACAGTTTCTCCCGGAGCCTCGTGTGCACTGCGGTCTTTGGTTGTACAGGTGCTTACCGGGGTTGCCCGCGGGTAGTTTATTTGCAACCGGAAACTGGGCATGAACATCGCGGCATTGTCCAAATTAGGCGCGTGTCTTGTTCGTACGCAGATTATGGTGTCCGCCTACAGCATTGACTTGATGGCTCCAAAAAGATCCTGATGCTACATTGCCTTTTGTGAGAAGTGATAGATAAATCGAAAGGAACGTGTCATGAAAGGAACCTCTATGAACAAGATCTTCAAAACCCTGCTGGGCGTTGGTCTCTACCTGCTCGATCAGTCGGACAGTGCAACCAAAGGTGTGCGAGACCGCGCAGCCGGGTCCCTCGGAGATCTGCGCGATACCGCCCAGGAAACGTACGAAGCCGCGGCTGAACGAATGGCGCGGGCGTCCAAAGCTATTCGCGGCGGAGATAGTGACGTGCTCCGGAATGCTCTTGTTTTTACTGCTGGGATCGGAGTTGGAGTGGGGGTTGGCTTGCTTCTCGCACCAGCGCCTGGCGATGAAACGAGAACCGTCATAGCGGACAAAGTCCACGAAGTCGGCGATAAAGTTCGTAGACAGTTTTCCACCGAAAGGGCAGCGACCGGTACGCGCGGGTAGGCGGAGATCGACGCCTTCGTTCGAGAGCCCCAGTGTGCATTGTCCGGTTCTCATCCGTTCAGAAGGGGACATATATTTATGGGCGATAGGAAAGATAAATGCGCGCACCCAAACTGCAGTTGCAGTCCCACGCCGGGCAGCAAATATTGCAGCCCTCACTGTCAAACGGGAAAAAGTAGTGCCCAAATCTCGTGCGAATGCGGGCATCCGAATTGCTCCGGGAAAGTCGCCTGACTGAAGAAGCAACTTGGAGGGCTGCGGAAAATGCCTGATGACTGCATTCGCGGTTTCTTAACAACTCCGTAGAGGAGAAACTCCTCAGGCCATGACATGGTTGTTTGGGATGGCGGAACTGTGCGAAGGAATGGCGACCTCGACCAGCGTGCCAGGATCGACGTTCACCAGTTTTAATTGTCCGCCAAACTCCTTTGCCCGCTGGCTCATTCCTCCAATACCAATCCCAATGCTGCCCGGCCGCAATTCGACGACTGGACTTTCGATGCCCTTGCCGTCGTCCCGTATCTTTACCAACACATGATTTCCCGCCTGTTCGAGGGTGACCCATGCTTTCTGCGCCCCCGAATGTCGATAGACATTGGTGAGAGCCTCCTGAACGATTCTGAAGATGGCGGTTTCCAACTCCGCAGTGAGACGCGGGAACTGGGGCGGCTGAACATCGAGGGAGGTTTTGATGCCGCTACGCTTAGAGAGGCCGTCCAAGTACCAATGAAGCGCTGACAGCAAACCGACTTCGTCGAGCAGGGGGGGGTGTAAGAGATGGGATAAACTGCGGACTTGCTGGATGGCCCGATCTATGGTTTCGCTGGCTTCCATGGCGGCTTTCTGGTTCGCCTGCAGAGTCTTGGTTCCACGAATACCGTCCATCATCATTTTGGCTGCGGCCAGGTCCTGCCCCAAACCGTCGTGTAGTTCGCGTGCGATGCGACGGCGCTCGTCATCCTGCATAGTGAGTAGACGGACGGAAAGCCGCCGAAGCGCAGCGGTTCTGTCGTCAACCAGCCTCTCCAATTCGATTGCGCTCTCGCGAATCGATTGTTCCAGCACTTTGCTGTCATGGATGTCGGAGCAGGTTCCGTACCACTTTAGGATCTTTCCTTCGAGGTCGCGGATGGGCACGGCGCGAGCCCGAAACCAGCGGTATTGTCCATCTTTTCCGCGCAGGCGGTATTCGGATTCGTAGTTTTCTCCGGAATCGACGCAGCCCATCCACTGGGCCATGCTCCGCTCCCTATCATCGTTATGGACAAAGTCCAGCCAACCGAATCCGTTCGCGGAGCCGCTGGGCGCGCCGGTGTATTCGTAAAATCGATCGCTTATGTAATCCCTGGCCCCGTCGGACTGGCGACTGAAAATAATGTCCGGAGCGGTGCGCACAATGGCATCAAGTTCCTGGTTCTTACGCGCGAGTTCAAGGTTAAGCAGCTGCAGTGCCTGCGCTCGTCTTTCTAATTCGTCGGTCCGTTCCGTGACGCGTTGCTCCAGTTCATGATTGAGCGCTTCCAATTGATTTGCCTTACGATGCAATTCGGCAAAGATGCTGACCTTTGCCCGCAAGAGCTCAGGAATCACAGGAACGGAAATGTAGTCCACGGCTCCGCGCTCGTAGCCTTTCAGCCGATCGACGTCGGTCAGGTATACGGCAGAAATGAAGATGATGGCCGTCTTTTGAAAGCGCGGATGCTGGCGAATGAGGTCTGCCAACTCAAAACCGTCGAGATCCGGCATGCTCACGTCCATCAGAACGACTGCGATGTCGTTTTTCAGCAGATGTTCCAGCGCCTCTTTTCCCGAGGCTGCTTTAATCAGATTCTCCCCAAGTTCAGCCAGTATCACTTCATAACTCAGCAGCTTGGCTGGCTGATCATCGACCATGAGAATGTTGACTTTTTCGTTCGCACTCATTTTTGTTCTTTCAGCCTCCATCTCGCGCCGTTGCCAAGCCGCCGCGGCCTATGCGAGAACTATCGGTGAAGCCACATACGAAGCGCAGACAGCAATTGCTCTGTATTAACGGGTTTGGCCAAATACTCGGACGCGCCGGCTTCGAGACATTTCTCGCGATCGCCTTTCATCGCCTTCGCGGTCAGGGCGATGATGGGCAAACGCCGGAATGAGGCGTTCCGCCGGATGACTTGCATGGTCTCGTATCCGTCCATCTCGGGCATCATGATGTCCATGAGCACAATTGCCAGGTCAGGAGTGGATTCGAGGGTCGCGATCGCCTCGCGTCCGGTGCCCGCCGTTAACACCGTCATTCCACGGCGCTCAAGAACGCTGCTGAGGGCGAAGATGTTTCGCACATCATCATCGACCACCAAAACTTTCTTTCCGACCAGGGCGTCATCGGAACGATGCAACCGGTCAAGCATTTTCTGTTTCTCGGGCGGCAGATCGGAGACTACGCGATGCAGGAACAGCGCGGTTTCATCGAGCAACCGCTCGGGCGATTCGACGCCTTTCACGACCACGCTGCGCGCCAGCGTATGCAGGCGGGCGTCTTCTTCCGATGACAGCTCTTTTCCGGTGAATACGACAACCGGCAGATCGCTGAGTGCTTCACTGTCGCGCAGACGCTCTAAAACATCAAAGCCCGACATATCGGGGAGCCGCAAGTCGAGTACGACACAGTCGAAAGGCCGCTCGTTAAGTACGTTGAGTGCATCGCCGCCACTAGCTGCGACCGAGACGTCGATATCGTCATAACCCAACAGTTCGCGGATGCTGAGCTGTTCCGCCGGATTGTCTTCAACCACCAGCAAGCGCTTCCTGCGTGGCGCTGTGTATTCTTTGATACGACTCAGCGCCGCTCCCAGACCCTGGGGCGTGGTCGGCTTGGTCACGAAAGCGAACGCCCCGCGAGCCAAGCCGTGATGGCGGTCTTCGTCAAGCGTCAACATCTGCACCGGGATGTGGCGAGTTGCAGGATCCTGTTTCAAATGATTGAGCACGGTCCAGCCCAGCATGTCAGGCAAGAACACATCCAGTGAAACGGCAGTGGGATGGAACTCTCGAGCCAAAGCCAGAGCTTCTGCGCCTTTCATGGCCACCAGCACCTTGAATCCAGTGTCGTGAGAAAGATCGCACAGCACTCGCGCGTAGTGCGGGTCGTCTTCAACGATCAGCAGGATGGCATCGTCGGGCTGCAGATTCTCGCGATCGTCGGGAACGTGCTCGACCGTGGCCTCTGCCGTACGTACCGCAGACAACTGAAGCGGCGGAGTCGCGGACCGAGTTTTTCGATCCGCCGTCGCGGCACTCGCTGCCGATGGACCGACGTAGGTTTGGGGTAGATAAAGAGTGAACGTGCTTCCCTTCCCGGGCATGCTGCGCAGTTGAATCTCGCCGCCCAGCAGGCTCGCCAGTTCTCGGCTAATGGCCAGCCCCAGGCCGGTTCCTCCGTATTTGCGGCTGGTGCCGGCGTCTGCCTGCTGGAAAGCCTCGAAGATGATGCGTTGCTTTTCCGCCGGAATGCCGATACCTGAATCGGTCACTTCGAAAGCTACGACTGAAGCAGCCGCGTTGAGGATCGGATGGTCGTCGCTCCAGCCATCCGAGGCAAGCGATACAGCCAGATGCACGCCACCTTGTTCGGTGAACTTAAACGCATTGGACAAGAGATTCTTGAGGACCTGCTGCAAGCGTTTGGAGTCGGTGACGAGGCTGCGGGTCAGGTGTGGATCGGAGTGTACTTCGAATCCAAGCCGCCGGTTCTCCGCTTCGTGACGGAACGGGCGCGCGACCATATCCAGCAGGCTGGCGAAGAAAACTTCCTCCGCTTCCACCGAGACAGTGCCAGACTCGATCTTCGACAGATCGAGGATGTCGCTGATCAAGTTCAGCAGATCCGTTCCCGCACCGTGAATAGTTCGAGCGAACTCGACCTGCTTCGGAGTCAAGTTGCCATCGGGATTGTCGGTGAGTTGTTGGCCAAGCACGAGGATGCTGTTCAAAGGCGTGCGCAATTCGTGAGACATGTTGGCCAAGAATTCAGACTTGTACTTGGAAGTCAACGCGAGTTCTTTAGCCTTCTCTTCCAACGCTCCGCGGGCTTGCTCGATTTCCTGATTCTTGCGTTCCACTTCCACGTTCTGCTCAGCAAGCTGCTGCGCTTTTTGCGCGAGCTGCTCGTTGGTCTGCTGCAATTCTCTTTGCTGCGTTTGCAGTTCGGTGGCTAGCTGTTGCGATTGCTTCAACAGGCCTTCGGTTTGCATCGTGGCCTCGATACTGTTGAGCACGATGCCGATGCTGGCAGTCAGTTGCTCGAGAAAAGCCAGGTGCGACGCAGTAAAAGCGCTGAGAGAGGCAAGCTCAATGACCGCCTTGACATGATCCTCGAAGAGCACGGGCAGCACTATGACATTCTTTGGAACAGCCTCAAACAAGCCGGAGCGAATGGGAACGGTATTTTCCGGGAGGTTGCTGATCAACATGCGCTTTTTCTCGGCCGCGCACTGTCCGATGAGCCCTTCACCCAGCTTTATGCGCCGCAGATGCCCGTCGTGTCCGTCGGCCGCAAATGCGGAGAGCAATACCATACCCGCCGATTCTTCGGTCTCCATCTGATAGATCACACCCTGCTGCGCACTCACCAGCGGGGCTAATTCGGAGAGCAGCTTTTGTCCCACGGTGGTGAGGTCGCGCTGGCCTTGCAACATACTGGTAAAGCGCGCGAGATTGGTCTTAAGCCAATCCTGCTCGGTATTGCGGTCCGTGGTGAGCCGCAGGTTGTCGATCATGGTGTTGATGTTGTCTTTCAACTCGGCGACTTCGCCGCTTGCTTCTACTTGAATGGAGCGGGTCAAGTCACCTTTGGTGACTGCGGTCGCGACCTCCGCGATGGCGCGAACTTGATTGGTAAGGTTATCGGCAAGCAGGTTCACGTTGCCCGTGAGATCCTTCCATGTACCGGCCGCCCCGGGCACGTTCGCTTGGCCGCCCAGTCGCCCTTCCACGCCGACCTCGCGCGCCACCGTCGTGACCTGGTCGGCGAAGGTGGCCAACGTACCGGTCATGTTATTGATCGTTTCAGCCAAGGCTGCAACTTCGCCTTTGGCGTTCACAGTTAGTTTCTGCGTAAGTTCGCCATCAGCTACGGCGGTTACGACTTTCACGATGCCGCGTACCTGCTCGGTGAGGTTCGCGGCCATCACGTTGACGTTATCGGTAAGATCTTTCCACGTACCGGCCACTCCTGGCACCTGCGCCTGACCACCGAGCTTGCCTTCCGTACCCACCTCACGGGCCACGCGCGTAACTTCGGCGGCGAAAGCGTTGAGCTGATCCACCATGGTGTTGATCGTGTTCTTGAGTTCGAGAATTTCGCCCTTGACGTCGACCGTGATCTTGCGCGACAAATCGCCGCGGGCCACGGCTGTTGTGACCTCGGCGATGTTACGCACTTGCGCCGTGAGGTTTCCGGCCATCGCGTTCACGGAATCGGTGAGGTCTTTCCAGGTTCCGGCCACGCCCGGCACGTTCGCTTGTCCACCCAAACGACCTTCGCTACCCACTTCGCGAGCCACGCGCGTAACTTCCGCAGCGAACGAACGCAATTGCTCAACCATGGTGTTGAGGGTTTCTTTGAGTTGCAAAATCTCGCCGCGAACGTCCACCGTGATTTTCTTTGAGAGATCACCTGTAGCAATCGCCGTGGCCACTTCGGCGATGTTGCGCACCTGTCCAGTCAGGTTGCTCGCCATGAAGTTTACGTTGTCCGTAAGATCTTTCCACGTGCCAGCGACGCCGGGCACCTGTGCTTGGCCGCCAAGCTTGCCGTCAGTGCCGACTTCGCGGGCCACACGCGTTACCTCGCCCGCGAACGCGTTGAGTTGATCGACCATCGTGTTAATCGTGTTCTTGAGTTCGAGAATTTCGCCTTTCACGTCCACTGTGATCTTGCGCGACAAGTCGCCGCGTGCCACTGCGGTGGTGACTTCGGCGATGTTGCGTACCTGACCAGTCAGGTTTCCGGCCATCGAGTTGACGGAGTCGGTAAGATCTTTCCAGGTGCCGGCCACGCCGGGCACGTTGGCTTGGCCTCCCAATCGGCCTTCAGAACCCACTTCGCGAGCCACGCGAGTCACTTCGCCGGCAAAGGCATTCAGCTGGTCCACCATCGTGTTGATGGTTTCCTTGAGCAGGAGAATCTCACCGCTGACGTTCACGGTAATTTTCTTGGAAAGATTACCTGTAGCAATCGCGGTGGAGACTTCGGCAATATTTCGCACCTGACCGGTCAGGTTGCTGGCCATCGAGTTCACCGAGTCAGTGAGGTCCTTCCACGTGCCGCCCACGCCAGGCACCTGCGCCTGCCCCCCTAAGCGTCCGTCAGTGCCCACTTCGCGAGCCACGCGGGTCACTTCGGAAGCAAACGAGCGCAACTGGTCCACCATGGTGTTGATGGTGTCTTTCAGTTCGAGAATTTCGCCCTTGACGTCGACGGTGATCTTGCGCGATAAGTCGCCACGGGCCACAGCCGTTGCCACTTCCGCGATGTTGCGCACTTGTCCAGTCAGGTTGCTGGCCATGAAGTTCACGTTGTCTGTGAGATCTTTCCACGTGCCGGCCACGCCGGGTACCTGCGCCTGACCACCGAGTTTGCCTTCGGTGCCGACTTCGCGAGCCACGCGCGTTACTTCGCCCGCGAACGCGTTTAGCTGATCCACCATCGTGTTAATCGTGTTCTTGAGTTCGAGAATTTCGCCCTTCACGTCGACTGTGATTTTGCGTGACAAATCGCCGCGCGCTACAGCCGTCGTGACTTCGGCAATGTTTCGCACTTGACCTGTGAGGTTTCCAGCCATGGAGTTGACGGAGTCAGTGAGATCTTTCCAGGTGCCGGCCACGCCGGGCACATTGGCCTGCCCACCCAAACGGCCTTCCGTACCCACTTCGCGAGCCACGCGAGTAACTTCGCCGGCGAAGCGGTTGAGTTGATCCACCATTGTGTTGAGCGTTTCCTTGAGCTGCAAAATCTCGCCGCGCACATCGACGGTGATCTTGCGCGAAAGGTCGCCGCTCGCAATGGCCGTCGCCACTTCGGCAATGTTGCGTACTTGTCCGGTCAGGTTGCTGGCCATGAAGTTCACGTTGTCTGTGAGATCTTTCCAGGTACCGCCTACGCCTGGGACTTGGGCCTGACCGCCGAGTTTGCCCTCAGTGCCGACTTCACGTGCCACGCGGGTTACTTCGCCAGCGAAGGCGTTGAGTTGATCCACCATCGTGTTAATGGTGTCCTTGAGTTCAAGAATTTCGCCTTTTACGTCTACAGTGATCTTGCGCGACAAATCGCCGCGAGCCACGGCCGTAGTCACTTCAGCAATGTTTCGCACCTGAGCCGTGAGGTTTCCGGCCATGGCGTTGACGGAGTCCGTAAGATCCTTCCAAGTTCCCGCCACTCCAGGGACAACGGCTTGGCCGCCGAGTTTGCCGTCAGTGCCAACCTCGCGGGCTACACGCGTCACTTCTGAAGCAAAAGATCGCAACTGATCCACCATGGTGTTGATGGCTTCTTTCAGTTGGAGAATTTCGCCGCGCACGTCCACCGTGATCTTGCGGGAGAGATCGCCGCTTGCGACGGCAGTCGCCACTTCGGCAATATTTCGCACCTGACCGGTCAGGTTACTTGCCATCGAGTTGACGGAATCAGTAAGGTCTTTCCACGTACCGGCCACTCCGGGTACCTGCGCCTGTCCGCCGAGTTTGCCGTCAGTACCCACTTCACGAGCGACGCGCGTCACTTCGGCGGTGAACACACCGAGTTGCTGAATCATGGTGTTTACGATGTTCGCCGAACGCAAGAACTCGCCCTCGAGCGGTCGACCATCCACGTCCAACCGAACGGTCTGGGTCAAGTTGCCCTGAGCCACTGCGGCGATGGCGCGGGTAACTTCCGTGGTTGGTCGCAGCAAATCCTCGACCAAGGTGTTGACCGAAATCTCCATTTCACCCCAAGCGCCCCGAGACTCGTGAAATCTTGTGCGCTCGCGGGTTCTTCCTTCTTTACCCACGACCTGTCCGACACGCTTCAACTCGTCTGCCATCTGCTGATTGGCGGCAACGATCTCGTTAAACGTATCTGCTACTTTGCCAGCAAGACCCGTCCACGAACCCGGCAGCCGTACGGAAAAGTCTCCGTCGCGCATGGTTTGCAAGCCGGCCAGTATGGTAGTGAAGTCAGCAGCGGCGGGTTCGGCTGTGATATTGGAATGCCCGTTGCTTTTTTCGTTCCTCTTGGGCGCACTCTCGATGGTCGCGGTCGCTGCGTTACGCTCAGTTCTCTTCATGGTCGTCTCTAAATGAACGAGGAGTCACCTGTTTTGTGCGATCTCGTTTTGATTCTTTTCAGTACCAGGGGCGGAACTTCGGCCTTACAGCATTTCTTATCACGAAAGGTACCGAATTCGCTCTAGGGTATTTCCTGTAGGGGTTGGGGGAAGTGCGCTGTAAAGAATAGAAATATTTGGTTCGCTGAAAGAATGGGCAACAAAAATCCCCAGCAGGTTCGCTGGGGATCTCTGGGTACTTACCGGGAATCAGGATTACGATGCGCGACGCTTTTCACCCTGCTCCGAATTTCCCTCATTGTCGCGTTTCTGGAAGTCGCCTCCTTGTGAGGGGTTTTTCCTGGAAGGATCCTGCTGGCCAGGGGTCTGTCCCTCGTGAGACGGGTTTTTCTTCGATGGATCCACGGTTCCAGTCGACTTCTGCTGCTGGTTCCGGAGGTCCTTGTCAGTTTCGTTTCCCATGAATTGCTCCTTTATAAGAAAAGTTAGTTGATCGCCGCGCAGTACAGATTTGTGCGGCGCTCTGTCACCTTAGTTGCAAGAACTAAGGCAGCAGGTAGCCTGAGATTGATGAGATTCTTCTCCTTCAAAATGCGTATCGAGCTTTTCGCGTTCTTGGAGATCAGGGGGGAACAGGAGATCATTTGGGGCAGAAGGCAGGCGCCAGTTTTAAGAGGAAGGTACATCCAACACCTGCCTTCTACCCCTCGCGTTGGGGCTGTTTGAACCATAAGCCTGTCGACTCCAATAACCCATCGGGCTGATTCTGTATTTTGCCTATGCGGTTGCCTTACTCGCTGGCCAGATTGCCCTATGCGAATTTTCCTTAAAAAACTTTGACCCGCGCGAGGAGTCACGATTTGACTCCCAGCACGGGTCATTTCTGTCCGTGTCGCTAAAGGATTTTAGATTCCGGCGCTGCCTCGGCGCATCAGGTGCGTAGCGAGCGTGATCACAAACAGTACTAGAAAAATAAAAAACAATAGCTTCGCTATACCGGCTGCGGCCAATGCGATCCCGGTAAAGCCGAACACTGCAGCGATGAACGCAACCAGCAAGAACATTAACGCCCAGTAAACCATAGTGCCTCCTTGGTAAGACTTTATGCGATTCTGTCTGCCTTGCCCGTCACTCCTAACTTAGACTCGTTGTGCGCGGGTGGCGATCAGGGTGACTCTGTAATCTCAAATCGAAAGTCCTGTAGCCACAGAGAGCATTTCGATCGGACGCCGTCTCTCCAAATCACGCTGCTGGCTTCGATCTTCGACCCGACACGTTAGTCGTCGCCTTTGAGCCCTGGTTTCGTCCTTGAGGAATCGCCACATTGATGTGCTCGGCGATTCCGCCAAGCGTCTTGTCTGCTTCCTTTTCTTCTTGCAATGTTTTCTCGAGAAGATCGGCAGCTTTTTTATCTCCGAGCAGGGAGGCATACGTCCGGACGCAACCGTATCCCGCCATTTCATAGTGCTCCACTCGCTGGGCAGCAGCGATCAGAGCGGCATCTTTCACGCCGTGGTCCATCTCCTCTTCTATGACTTCGCCGCCTTCTTTTACCAAGCCCTCCATGGCCTTGCACTTTTGGCTTTTCGCGTTTTCTCCCATCGCTTCGAAGATAGTCTCAATGCGTCGAGCATGTTCTTTGGTTGTTTCCAGATGTTCTTCGAACGCTTCACGTAATTCGGCCGAAGAAGATGCCTTTGCCATTTTTGGCAATGCCTTGATCAATTGATGTTCCGCGTCATACAAATCCTTAAGTTGTTCGAGATATAAGTCGCGCAGGGAATTCACTTTCACTTTGATCCTCCAGGAAAAAGATGATGAAACAATTGAAGAACGTGCCCTGATGCGCCACTAAAAATCGACCACTCACATCAACGTCTTGCTGATTGCTGGCGAGGGCGAGAAGCAGGAGCCGGCACTGTTCCACTAGCTCCTGCTCGATAGGTAGGCACGTTGAGGGAACATTCCATGCGGGCAGAATAGGTCGATAAATGCGCCAAGGGAATCCCACCGACGCTGTACTGCTCCTAAGGATTCTCTGTAGCAATCCCGTCTCGAATTCGAACGAGGTGGAAAGAATAAATAATTAACGACGAAACCGAAGAACCAAACGAAGAATGCAGAACACCCTAGATTTTCCGTGGATTAAGCTCATCAAATACACCACCAGGCGTACAGCAACATCTAGAAACGCCTACAGGCTGCACTGGATAGACCATTTTCCCTTTCGACTCTAATCTCCAAAATGTGATTGGTACGAAGCTCAATTTTGTCAGACACGAATTGGACTTGAGACTTGAAAGGAGCACTCCGGTGAACAGCGACTCAGCTAGCACGGGCACAGTTTCTCTGGATTCCGACATTGTTAAGCGCGCGCAACAAGGTGATTCTGATGCGTTTGCCGCTCTGTTTCATGCGCACAAGGCACGTATCTACTCGGTATGTTTGCGCATGACCAACAACGCCGCCGAAGCGGAAGATCTCACTCAGGATGCGTTCTTGCAGGTGTTCCGCAAGATCGCTACTTTTCGCGGAGATTCTGCGTTTTCAACTTGGCTTCACCGCATTGCGGTAAACACAGTTCTAATGCATTTTCGCAAAAAGTCACTGTGCCAGGTTTCTCTAGACGAACCGTACAGCAACAGCGACGGCGCCAAGATTCGGCGGGAGTACGGGACCAGAGACAATTGCCTGGCCGGGTGCGTCGACCGGGTCGCGTTAGCTCATGCCATCAAGGAGCTGCCCCACGGATACAGAACCATTTTCCTTTTGCATGAAGTCGAGGGTTATGAACATCAGGAAATCGCGGAAATGCTTGGCTGCTCTGTGGGAAATTCAAAGTCGCAGCTGCATAAGGCGAAGTTGCGAATTCGCGAGTTGCTGGCTCAAGCACCAGAAGCCCGGTCGGTAAAGGTACACACTGAGCGCTCACGCACCAAAACGGCTATTCCACGGTTTGAAGACTGGGAGCGGGCAATCGGTCCGAGCGTAGCCATGCACGCAGTTTCGAACATGCCGCAGTTGGCCGGTCCGACGGTGTGACCTCGGCCTGACTAAGGCATGTTTAAGCCGGTCGTAAGGCGTGGACCGGATAGAAGCTACTTGATACGCGCAAGTAAAGTTAAGAAGAAAGAAATCCTGCGTGCCCGCATAGGGCAGAAGAGGTTTGCGATGAGAGTAGGAAATAGTGCAGCAGCGAAATGCCTTTTGACGCTCGCTAGTTTAGTTCTGATTTTTGCCAGCATCAGCTGGGCCGCGGACAATGACGACGGCAAGAATCAGTCCGATATTCAGAAGCGCATTGTGAAATCGGCCGAGGTTCTCAATGAAATTATGGCGACTCCTGACAAGGCCATCCCCGACAAGGTCATGGATCATGCGAAGTGCATAGCCGTAGTGCCCTCGCTTATCAAGGTTGCGTTTGTTTTCGGCGGTGAGCACGGCAAGGGGGTTGCCACCTGCAGGACAGAGAAGGGATGGAGCGCACCTGCCCCGATCACTATCACCGGAGGTAGTTGGGGGTTACAACTCGGCGGCCAGGCCACTGATCTCGTAATGGTCGTCACCAATGACGCGGGAATGCAGCACTTGCTGTCCAGCAAGTTCAAACTGGGAGCAGACGCTTCGGCTGCCGCCGGCCCGGTTGGCCGTGACACCGCTGCTGACACGGATATCTCGATGAGAGCAGAAGTACTGACTTATTCGCGAGCTCGTGGTGTTTTTGCCGGCATCGATCTGAGCGGCGCCGTCGTCGCTCAGGATAAGGACGAGACAGCACTGCTCTACAGCAAGCCCATTCCTTTTGCCGAGATCTTGAGTGGCAAAGTTGCTCCCCCTGCAGGAAGCGAGCCTTTCCTGGCGGCGGTAAAGAAATACTCTGGTCAGGCTCGAGAACAGAGTAAAGGCGAGATGCCGACGGCCAATACTGCTTCTGCGAGCAACCAGTCAAAATAAGACGTATTTTGCACTTCAATTACGGCCAGGCCATCGCGGTCTGGCCGTTATTCATTTTGCAGCATCTTAAAAACGCACTTCTCATCACTGCTAGCGACGATGGCAGAATGGCTGGCTCGAGAGGTGCTTGCGGCGCTCGAGCAACAACGTATTCCGTTCGCGGTCGCCGGGGCTTTCGCGTTGCTACAGCATGCCGGGACCTGCCGCACCACCAAAGATCTGGATCTGTTTCTGGCCTCAGAGAGCTGGTTGCCCGCCTTGAGATATCTGGAAGGACGCGGGTTCCATTGTGAAGTATGCGACCCCATATGGCTTGCCAAAGTACGCCGCGATGATTATTTCGTAGACCTCATCACCGGTATGAGCAATGCCGTGTTCAGCGTAGACGAGTCCTGGATCCTTAATGTGCTGGTTGATTTTGGCCAGGACCTCATTGCCTTCGAAAAAGATACAGCATGAAACACCATGAGGTACTTGGTTAACCGGATATAGCTTCATGCTTGGGTGTTGTAGTTTAGTTTTCGTGAACGCCGGAAACCTTTATCGAACGACGCGGCTAACACGCCCGGTAACGCGAACGCGTGAATGCAGCCCGGGAACTTTGAATCGAACACCGGCATCGTGCGCCGGAACTTTTGCAAACGGAGAGACGAATGTCAACAATTCTGCTTATTATTCTCGTGTTGCTCGTAGTGGGCGCACTGCCCACGTGGCCATACAGTTCGGGGTGGGGATACTATCCCAGCGGTGGCCTTGGCTTGGTGGTGGTTATTGTTCTTATTCTGGTTCTGACCGGACGAGTGTGAAACAACTGCGCGAATCGATCGAAGAGAAAAACGGAGCTTCTCGATCGCCTATCTCGATGGAATGGGAAGAAGAAGTCGCTGGCGTGCGAGGTCTGGCCGCATGTTTACGGTTGAAGAGCTCCAGGCCCGGAGCCATGCGAATATCCCGCTGGCACCCATTCCTCCGAGCGGCGTGGCGGACACGCGATCCGGTTAGGGGATTCGTAGGAGGTATTTGCCTTGCTCTCGATTTTTCTTAGGAGCTGCAAGAAATACGTGGCGTTATCCATCGCTTGTTGCTCTCGAGCCTCGTCGCCGTTCTCGCCCAGCTGAGCTGCTCGCGTCGCGAGGGCCATTTCCGCTTCGGCGATGCGCTGTAGAATCTTGGCAGCGTCGTCCTCGAAAAGTGCGGCCATGTAAAGCTGCTTCCAATCACTGACATTAGAAGAGGGTAAGTAGGCCCTTGCTTCCATGCTTGCCTCCGTATGAAAAACTATCTTGGGTGTAACGACAACAAATTGGAATACAGTAAATCCTGTATCGATGCGCCGGTTTTTGGGTTTTCCTGCCTATGGGCTGAAAGGGCGGGTTGCGCCCTTTCAGCTTCTCAACTTTCTCTTTGCTAAACTGGGCTAACTGGCGCGCGGCAAAGGTTTGTCCGTTTTTTGCCAGTCCGCAGAGGATTCTCCGGCGGACGCAATATCCGTCGCGCCAGTGCGTTCGAGCAAGTCCTTCGCTTTCTTTGTCCAGTTCGAATCATCACAGTGGACCGAAAGCAGAATTCCGCCTTCTTTGATCCGGCCTTCGTAACGCTTGGCCTCATACTCCGGAATGCCCATGCCAATGAGAGCCCCGGCGATGCCGCCGATTGCGCCGCCAACGCCCACTCCGGTTAAGGCAGCCACAATCGGACCGGCCGCGATCAGGGGACCCACGCCTGGGATCGCTAACGCGCCAATACCGACAAGCCAACCGAGACCTCCGCCCACCAAGGCTCCCGTAGTTGCTCCCGCGGCAGTGCCCTCTGGCGCTTTCGTGTTTTTTTCCACCGCGAAGTCTTTGGTGCCTTGGTTTTCTGGAAACAAAACGGAGATGTCCGTATTGCGAAAACCCTCCGCCCGTAACAGGTCGACTGCATATTCAACGTCGGCCTGAGTGCGATAAATTCCGAATGCTGCCGTATTCTTGCCTGCCATTAAAGTCTCCTTCGAAATGATCTTTGGATGTGCGTTCTTTGCCGGAGTTAGGATGGCAGAGCCGGAGTGGGGGATGGCTCGGGCTTATTGCAATGATGTTTCGACTGGAGCGATCGTCGATGCCGTGTCAACTGCCCGGTCCCCGCTGGCCATTTTTAACTTATCTAACTCCTCCTGGGTCGCTCTCCACGCTTTTGCATTCTTCTTGGTGGCGATTGGCGCATTCGGATCGGCGTAGAAGCTGAGAATATTTTGGCGCAACTGGGGAGATGTCTGATCAAAATTGCGCTTGGCCAAGTCATCCAGTAGATGGGCGTAGGTTTGGTCCGCCAACGAATATTCGCCGGCGCGAGTTTCACGGCCAGTATCGAAATCCATGTCTGTGAGCGTCAGTTTCCCTGTTTGTTGTTCGCGTAGCAGCGCGCCATAATCATCCACAGTCTTGTTGATACTCTTGATATACATGTCCTCGCTCTGCGTGTCGGGGATCTTAAAAGCGACCGCTTTAAAGGGGCCTACCTTGGGCACAATCTTAAGGAAGAACGCCAGGATACGCGTGCCAAAGCCCGGTTTGCGATATCCGTTTCCCCATTCCTTCTGATACTTCGCTCGCGAAAGATGATAGAGAAACTCCCTTTCGTTGAAATTCGGGGTATCGTGGACAATCTCTTTGCGCCGCGACAGCAACGCGACGCGAGTCATGTCAGGGATGAGTTTGCTGATGGCGCGCCGAAAGGTCCCGATGGCTAAATCTTCGTTATGCATGACGTCTTGCAGTGGGAGGCCATACGTCTCTGCGAATGCGCGCTCGAGCAGAGGCTTGGAAATGTTGAACCCGATGAAGTCGTGAAAATTGTCGGAGGTGTAGCGATTCTTCGCCACCTGCACCATGTCGAAGCCAAATTCGGTGCGAATGTGGGCTTTGGGATCGTCAACGTAGGTTACTTCCGGTCCATACTTCCTTCGCAACTTGGGGAAGGTTAACGCAACCACGCGATTGATGGTGGGATGCCCGCTATTGTCCGAAGCATAGTGCGATAGCGCTCCCAATGCGAAGGCGTACTCATTCAGATCCGACGAATCCTGAATCAGGGCCAACACGAAATCGCCACTACGTACGTAGTGCACCAAATCGCTAAAATATTTGCTGCCAAAAGGATAGTACCCCATGTCCTGAACCACGCTGCCGCCGTAGGCGTAGGCGTGAGCTTGCTTGAGATCCTCCTCGCTCGCCTGGGGGAAACGCTGCAGCAGCATCGGTCGTAGCTGATCTTTCCACAGCAAGTCAACCATTTCTTCGTGGGTGAGTACTGAGTATCCGTTTCCGACTCCTGAACAGAGGAGCACGAAGAACAGGACCGCTCCTTTTGTGACCCTCTGTCGAATTTGCAGCATAGCCAATTCTAAGATGCGTTTCGCCGCGTGTCGGCTCCAACTCGCGACCCCTAGACTGCGGTTCTACGGCCGCCCAGAAGGTTGATCACAAGAATCACTAGCGCGACCACCAGAAGAATGTGAATAAATCCTCCCAAGGTGTACGAACTCACTAACCCCAGCAACCACAGGACCAGCAGTATTACGAAAATCGTCCAAAGCATATTTGGCTCCTTTTGACTTTAAATTCGAGGCGCAAGAATCGCACTTTCTCGGACGCCACTCTAGACTGCCCCGTTCGCCAGCCGAGCATAGGTCCCTGGAGATTGTTCGCGCCATCAGGTGAACGCGGTACTTGTGCACCTCACTCGTGGTACTTAAGTCTGCGCCTACGGGCAATCCCCGGATCAACTAGAGGCCAAACTCGATTGGCACCTGCGATCGTCCGAATTATGGTCAAGATGTGCTTGGTCAAAGATGCACAAGGAGTCATTCAATGAAACTTAATCGCGGTATCAAAACCCTCCTGCTCATGGGTTCGTTGTTGAGTGGCGCCTGGGCAATGGCGCAGACCGCCTCTCAAAATGTTCCCGCTGACAACACAAAAATGAATCAGGGAGATCAGAAGACAAGCCAACCCACAGCGGATCAGCAAAAGGGCAATCATGCTGACCTGCACATGACGCAACAAATTCGCAAGGCAATCGTGCAGGACAAGTCTTTGTCGACTTATGCCCACAACGTGAAAATCATCACACAAAATGGCCAAGTCACGCTGAAGGGACCCGTGCGATCAGACGACGAGAAGCGAGCGCTCGAGGCCAAGGCCACAGAAGTAGCGGGCGCAGGCAATGTCAACGACGAGTTGAACGTCAAACCATCACGTTAACCATCGCAATCAGACCAACCAAGGAGAATTCATAATGTCAGGAAAAAACACAGCGGTATTCGGCATCTACCCGAGCTACAGCGGCGTGGAAGCCGGAGTGGACGGCCTGAAAGCCGCGGGATTTAGCAACCGCGATATTTCTGCGCTACTCCCGGAGAGCGCAGGGTCCAGGGACTTCGCGCACGAGAAAGGCACCAAGGCCCCGGAAGGAGCGACCACAGGCGCCGGCACCGGCGTAGTGCTCGGTGGCGCGATGGGATGGCTGCTAGGGGTTGGTGCCCTGGCGATCCCTGGCCTGGGGCCCTTTATCGCGGCCGGTCCGATCATGGCTGCCCTCGCGGGCGCGGGTGTGGGTGGCGCAGTTGGAGGAATTGCTGGCGCGCTGATTGGGATGGGAATTCCTGAATACGAGGCTAAGCGCTACGAAGGCAGGGTGAAGGATGGCGGAATATTGCTTTCTGTTCACTGCGACACCTCGGAAGAGATAAAGCGGGCCAAGCAAGTCCTTGAGCGAACGGGCGCGCAGGATGTCTCGTCAAGCGGCGAAGCTAGCTCTGATGACACCGAGACCAGAACACATCTACCTCGCGCAGTTTAAGGCCGGGGGCAAGCAATCTCGTGCCGGCTGCACGCGCAGCCGGCGGGGGCTTAATACTAAACACATAAAGGAGAAGACAAATGAACTCAGATCAACTGCAGGGCAAGTGGAAACAGATGAAAGGGTCAGTGAAGGAACGCTGGGGTAAATTGACCGACGACGACATTAACGTCATCGACGGCAAGCACGACCAACTGGTGGGCAAGATTCAAGAGCGGTACGGCATTGCAAAAGAAGCGGCTCAAAAACAGGTCGATGAGTGGAACGCAGTCGAGTCCCATCAAGCCGACTTGGACGAGAGACGCAAAGCCAGCTAAAGACGATCCAATGTAAGACTGAGGGAGCCGGAGAGTCCGGCTCCCTTTTATTTTTGGGTCAACCGATCAACGTGTGTCTTTGGGAACTTCAAACAAATTTTGCAACCTTAAGCACATTGGCATTGCTCGCGAAGCGAGGATTCTGCTGTCGCCGGGGGCAACGACAATGCAGATTCCTCCCGAAAAAGCGCGGCGCTATGACTAAGCTTCTTGCGGAACGGAGCAAAAAGAAATGCGCAGAAGACTCATTGTCCGACAAAGATAAAGACAAGGAGACTTCTGCGCTGGAAAACGTCCACTGTGCGCTTCCTCTAGTTGGGAGGAGCGGTCGTGCCGTTATTCGCGCCGCCATTGGGCGGCTGGGCATTCGGTGCCGTCTGACCTGACGGTGGGGTTGCATTTCCCGGATTTTCCGCACCTGGCGAAGCGCTGCCCGGTTCCGGCGAATTGTTCGGGGACTGCGTCGAAGGGTTATTAGCGTTGGGGTTGGTGGTTCCGGAATTAGGAGCTGCGGTTCCGGGTTGCGGTGCTGCCGTGCCCGGAGTCGGCGCCGCCGTACCGGGAGTTGGCGTTGCACTACCCGGATTCGGATTCGCAGTTCCGGGAGAATTCGATTGGCCGGGTGTCGCGTTCTGGCCCGCAGGTCCCGCGTGCCCCCCTGCTGATCCTGCGCTGCCCGAACCCGCGCTCTGCGCCACCATCCAGGTTCCAGAGAGCAATAGAAGAGATAGAACAACAGTTGCTTTCGCGTTCATGTAACCTCCGATCAAGAGATAAACCAAGTCACGTGCCAGCTTGGGGCTTGGAAGCCTTCTAAGGCTATCGAGCAGACTCCTTAGTCGCTCAATAAAAAATCCTGAACTCGTCACGCTTCGGTCGGTACCCATCTCTCTTCGAAAAGGTGTTTTATCAATCGTACCGGGTGTCAGGAAGCTAGTTCGATAGTCTCGATGTGTAGAGTGTTGCTATCCGCGTCCAAGACGCCGACGACGTTCACTTGCTTATCTTGATATTGCCTGGCTTTGCTTTGGTCATCGAGTTGGTAAGTTGTGTTGTCTCCAGCTTTGAGGACGAACTTTTCTCCTTGCCGCACGATGATGCCTTTGATGCTCTGCTTCGGTGTATCCGGCTGGACTTGGGAACTCGTCGATTGGGCGGATTGCTGATCCGGTTGCGGGTCCGGTCGTGGCGCGGGCGCTCTACCTGGCTCAGGCAAGGGCACTGGTTCCTGCAGTCGCGACCACGCGACCGGTTCGCATCCCATGGCGTCTGGTTTTACATCGGGACAAGGTTGGGGACTTGCGTCCTGTGAGAATGCCCAGGAAGAAACCAAGAGAAAGAGCGCCAACCCAAGCAACGTACTGGCTCCGCATTTCATGTCAGCACCTCCGTATGACGAAGCGGCCCCCGCGAACACGCAACGGTAGAGGCAACTGAATCGCCACCGCGAATTCTTCTTTCTTCTCAACAGGCCCTGTTTGCCGAGCCGAGCCGCTGGGAAATTTGTACTCACTTCTGATGCGGTCGGTTGTCGAATTTATCTAGAGGCTTCGCTGTAGATGAGGCGCGGAGCTTCTGCTCCCGCTGGCGCAACGCTAGTGTGGAAATACGCTAAAGAAGGGAATGGCGGACCGAAGAACGGGCGCCTCCGACGGGGATACATCGGTCCTTTCGGCGACGCCTCACAAAAAGCGACTGAGGCTGCTATGCGGCCGACCCTTCGGTCGGCGTGTGAAGCTGGGTTGGCATTTGGACCTGGATAATGTTGTTCTTCACTGCGTACACCACCAGATCGCGAATGGAGTGAAAGCCAAGTTTTCGCATGATGTTGCTGCGATGTGTCTCGGCAGTTTTTGTGCTTAAGTTGAGAACGCAGGCGACTTCCTTGGAGCTTTTGCCCTCAGCGAGAAGCTGGATGACCTCGCGCTCACGCGAGGTCAGCTTCGGCAAACGGGGAGGCTCGCTGCTGGATCCGCTGTGTCCTTTATCCAGAAAGCCGGCGAGGACCATGTCGTTGACTCGCGGAGTGAAGAACATGCGGTTGCGCTGCAGTGCTTCGACCGCAGAGACCAGATCGCGAGCGGCGTCGGACTTCAGCACAAACCCGCGAGCGCCCGCATCCAGAGCCTCTCGAATGACCTGATCCGAGTCCGTGATGGTCAGCACGATGACCTTGCAATGGGGATCCAGTTGGGTCAACTGCCGCGTCGCCGCCAAACCGTTGAGATTCGGCATGCCGACGTCGAGAATCACCACGTCGGGTTTTAATTGCGAAGCCTTCTCTACGGCCTCGCGTCCGTCCTTCGCCTCGGCGCAAATTTCCCAACCCTCACGCGCCTGCAGCAGCGCACACAACCCGCGCCGCACGACTTCGTGATCGTCCGCTATCAGAATTCGCAACTTCATTGCCCACCTCCGCGAGTATTGTGACGTTTCCAACTCAAACACATAGCAACAGATCCCGATTGTCGAGATCAGCCGGAATCGACCGACTGCTCATTCAGGGCTCGGAAAGGCAGATGCTGGCTTACCGCCTCCACTGCCGCGAGCAAATCGCGAGACGCATTGGATTTCACGACGTAGCCTCTGGCTCCAGCCTCGATTGCCTCCCGCATCATGTGGGGAGAGTCGTGTTGGGTAACAATCAGGATCTCGGACGCCGGTACCCGCTTGCGCATCAGCCGGCATGCCTCGAGCCCGCTCATCTTCGGCATGGTTATGTCCAGCACCACGACATCCGGCTTCAAGCGATCGGCTTTTTCGACGGCTTCAATGCCGTCTGCCGCTTCATCGATGATTTCCCACTCGGGATGCCCGCCCAGCAAGGTCCTGAGACCATGCCTCACAACCGGGTGATCGTCAACAACCAGAATGCGAACTGTCATAAATTGCTTCTAGCTCTCGAGGGAGGGCAGAAAACAAATTCTCAAGGGTATATCGACGTTATTGTTCCCCCACGACGTCGTGTGAGCCTTCAAATCTTTGCCCGACCGCTTCGAATAACCGCCGTCCCACAATTACGAGGCCTCTCCCTGCACAAGGGCGCAATCAGGCGGGACCGGTATTGTTATTTTTACTGACGTTCCGGAGCTGGTTGATTCGAGCTGAATCTTGCCCCCAAGTTCACGCGCCCTCTCATTCATGCTCATAAGTCCAACCCCGGTTCCGGCGCCGGTCTCGCGAAAACGGTCGAGAACGTCTTGCTCCAATCCGCGGCCGTTGTCCCGCACTTCCAAAGTCACCTGTCCGGTTACCCTTCGGATCAGTAACGTCAGCCGCCGAAGCGCCGGAGTGGCGATGAACATTGGTCAAAGCTTCTTGCAACACGCGAAACAGGGCGAGTTCGATGGCGTCGGGCAAGCGCACCGGATCGTCCGGAGCATTCAACGTCAGCTTGAGCCCACTGCGAAGACCAAAGCCCTCGACATACCAACGCGCCGCCGACGCGATCCCCACTGCATCCATCGTAGGCGGGTGAAGCAGGTAAGAAAGGGTTCGAACTTCGGCTATGCATCGCTCCATCAGTTCTTCCGATTGCGACCACAACTCCCCGCGATCCGGAGACTGGCGGAGCATATCCACGTTGAGTTTCAACGCTACCAAATATTGACCCAAGCTATCGTGGAGCTCACGAGCAATTCGTCGGCGCTCAGAATCCTGCAAACTCAGCAGCCGCGACGAAAGCTGACGCAACGCAGCGGTACGCTGCTCCACCAGGGATTCAAGCTCGGCCTGGCTGCGCCTGAGTTTGTCCTCGACCTGCTGACGTTCCGCGATTTCGGTCTCGAGCGCCTTTGCCTTGTGCTGCAAGTGAGCGATCGTACGAAGACGCTCGTCCTCATTGGCCAGCGCTGGTATAGCTCTCGCCGGGAATCACATTGGAATGTTCAGCACAGATCTTAAGCAGCAGCTCGCCGTGTTCCTGACGATAAAAACTGGACATCGGGTACGCACAGCGGAGTGAGAAACGATGGATCCTTGCCAGATCATTCCACAACTGTTCCAGACGGATCGCGGCTTCAGGTTTGCCGTCGCTCCACAACAAAGCGACCATTTCTCCGAACGCAGCAACACGGCGCGGTTCGCCTCCGGGGCCGGCCGCGATGGTTGCGATCAGAGTGCCAACCACCTCGGCAAAACGGGCAGCGTCGGGCCATCCGCCTACCATAATTTTGGACAGAGTCTCGGCCGCATCGAGCGCGACGTAGCGCCCCTGCGCGACTGCCCAGTTCGGATCCAAGCCCCACATTTGCAATCTTCGGCTTAGTCCATCACGATGTTCCTTGGTGGCGATAACCACTGCGGCTTCTCCTGCTCCCAATGCCGGGCCAATAAATCGGCTCAACTCGTCAAGAAGAAATCCATCGTCTCCATAAAACTGAACTACGTGCGCGGACTGGTTGTGGTCAGCCCAAGGCGTTTGTGGCGCTGACGAAAGCTTGCCCGGAATCGGAGTATTGGCGATGCTCATCTGGATCAACTCCTTTTCAGCCAGCATCTCGCGCCTACATGGAACGAAAGCAGGATGGCAACGGTCTGAGCGATTCTAGTGTGCAAAATCATTTCAGCACATACAGGGAATCCTGTACCTGTCTCGCGGGGTTTACGCAGCGGGGACCCACACAGCCGGCGAGCCGTGAAATCGCTCCAGACACTGCCAGAACACAGCGAACTGATTATTTTCGACTATTCCGTCGTCTTCCAGATATAGAAATTTTCGTCGTCTGACATGGTCTCGATTGCCAAGTCTCTGGAGGTCGACGCGCGATGGACTGCCGATCGCAGATTGGCCAAGGTGATTCCGTCCGCCTCCGCTAGAGGGATCTTGATCGCGGAGCCGACCGGCAAGGTTTCCAGGTCCTGAAAAATTCCCTGAATCAGATCGTGGTGTTTCCCCCGTCGATTTCTCTTGAGGTTCGCGAGCACAACACGGTCATAGTTCAGCGTAGGCTTTTGATTCCTTAAATTTTCCTTAGTCATACGGTTTACGTACTCCCGTGTAATCTTACGGCTATTTATAGAATTCTGTGTTGACGTTGTCAAGTATTTTTTATGATTTATACACAATACTTTTAACGTAACCGTTAAGACGTTCGCTATGCCCAGCGAGATAGATGTTCGTTAGGGGCTTCTTTAGTTTTTCGAAGTTTCTTTAGTTTTTGCGGATGTGTTATTTCCACCCTTTTTTAGTGGGCGATGTATGCTTCACTTCGAAATGCAAGTGGAGGACCGGATCACAATGAATCTTTCGTGGCGAGAGGTATACAGGGCGGCTCTGCTGGAGGTTCAGATCCGAAACAATTGCGGCAGCGAATTGACGACGCGGAAAAGGCAATTTATCGAAAGAAGTCAAGAGCTAAGACAGGCGGGTAACCAATTCAACGAAGAGCAGGCGGCGATGGCAGATGCCCTACGAACACTGCGCGTCCTCGCCCAAAGCGAATGCCAGGCGGATCATCTTCGTCTTGCAGAAGGCGAGCTAGATAAAGGTAGACGTGACGTCATGAAGTTACTCGTGTTTGAACATCACGCATTCCAAAACCATGGGATTGAAAACCAGAAACTGCCGCAACTTGAGGGTTTCGTCTCGGGTTAGAAGACAGGTGATGGCCGAGAACCTTGATAAGGCGTGGCTCCAACTCCGCCGGCATGCCACCATAGAAACGGATCCCAGACAAGTTATTCCAACTGGCAAACGATCTGAAAAAAACTAAGCAACTGCTGGAGGCCGGCTACAAACGCACCGGAGTGTAACGATCCAAGATTTGGCCGGATCTATATCACGACAAATGATGCCACCACGTAAGAGAGCGCAAGTAACCTTCGCATCGGCTGTCGTTCTGCTTTTCTTAAGCGGACTCGCAACCTATCTCACTATCGTGCGCCTACTGGAAAGTCAGAAGTGGGTCGTTCATAGTCATGAAGTTCAGGCCGCTCTGGGGAACGTGGATTCGATGGCGCTGGATGCCGGTCGTGCCCGCTCCGGTTACGCGCTTACAGGGAACGCCGATTTTTTGGGCAAGTTTGAGACTGCAGTTCTCACATCGGCCAAACTCTTCAGCATTTGCGGGATCTGACCAAAGATAATCCAGCGCAGCAGAACCTTTGCACGCGTCTGGAAGCGCTCACTGCAAGCCGAGTGGCCCTGCTTCGTGAATCGATCGAGCTCAAGAAATCTGCCCCGCAGGACGAGGCAAGGGCAGGCCGAGATATCCCGTCGAGGATTGCCGATTACTGCCGAAATCACTTCCACGATGCAGCAGATGAGAGATGCGGAGCAAAGACTGCTCGACGTCCGCGCGCGAGTATCCAACCATCTGTTTGTCCTGGCGGTGGTTGTCCTGATGATCACATTTATTTTAGCGCTCATTCTTTTTTCCCTACATTACAGCTTCTGACTGAGGAACTTGACGCCCGCGAACAGGCAGAACACTCGGTTCGTGAGAGTGAACAATCGCTGCGGACTCTGACCGCTCGCCTGCTGCAGTTACAAGATGAAGAGCGCCGGAGATTTTCCCGTGAGCTTCATGACAGTCTGGGGCAGTATTTGGCGGCCGTGAAAATGAATCTGGACATGTTCAACAATTCCCAGCCTGGCGATAGACTTTTGGCCGAGGCGATACATCTTCTTGACCAATCCATTGCTGAGACTCGAACGATTTCGCACCTCCTGCATCCCCCGCTGTTGGACGAGGCCGGGTTCTCATCTGCCGCGAAATGGTATCTGGATGGATTTGCGCAACGCAGCGGAATTGAAGTGAAATCGGATTTTCCCGATGATGTTGGACGTTTGCCGAAGTCGATCGAGCTCGGACTTTTCCGGGTCCTGCAGGAAAGCCTTACCAACATTCATCGCCACTCGGGCAGTACAAAGGCCGAAGTTGAACTCAAACTTTTTCCCGACCGAGTTATTCTTGAAGTCAGGGATCATGGGACGGGCATCCCGCAGGCATTGCTAAGGAATTTTCAGGATAAGGGAACGAACTCCGGCGTGGGCCTTGCAGGAATGCGGGAACGCCTGCGCGAACTTGGCGGCCGGCTCGATATTCGTTCCAGGCATGGAACCTTGATTTCGGTGAGCCATGCCGCTTTCGCAAACTGCCAATGATGGCGATGCTAATGCGATCAATGCCACGGCTGCGGCTTGAATTTCAGTTCGGGAAGTAGGTTTCCTGGCGAAGCAAAGCGTCTACCGCATCAACAACGCAATTGATGTTCCCCTTGGCACAGGCGCCCCGTATTCCTACTTTTCGCGCCTCTTCACTAAGCTGTCTGGAGAGATGAATGGTCACCATCAGAATCGGAGTTTTCGGTGAGAGGTTGACGATGCAGCGGGCAGCATCCAAACCATTCATCTCGGGCATCTGGAAATCGATCACGATCAGGTCAGGCTTGGCGTCTTGGGAACTCTCAACTGCTTCCCTTCCATTGCTGGCCTCATCACAGACGAGCCAATCGCCGTGGTGATCCAGCAACTCGCGTAGGCAGCGTCGTATGGCCGGACTATCGTCCGCTACAAGGATCCGAACCAACGAAATCTCTCCTATCCAGCCGCGCATCAAGGCCAATTTCCCGACGCTGCCTGGAGCCTATAGCTCTGCCTGTACTGCCGGACAATACCCTCGACACCTTATAGCGCGAGAAAGTTGCCGATTGGGCAGTCAGTGTTTAGTACATTCGAAGCTAACGAATGATGTCTGTTTTCAAAAGCACCACTCTTTCGGCACGACCGGAAAAAACCGATCAGACGCGACCTAGAAGGCCTGGGCGATTCCGTTACGAAGAGCGTAAAGAGTCAGGTCGGCAACTGAATGTAGGTCAAGCTTGCGCATGATATTCGTGCGGTGGGTTTCAGCAGTTTTTACACTGAGATTTAAAGCTACTGCCACTTCCTTGCTGGTTTTTCCCTCCGCCAAAAGCTGCATGACCTCTCGCTCCCGGGGGGTGAGACAATTCTTGAGAGGACGCGATTCTTTCCGCGTCGGATTCAGATACCCGTCCACCACGATTTCCGCGACCTTGCTGGTAAAGAATGTGCGATTGTCCTGCACCGCTTCCACAGCCGTCACGAGGTCACGGCCAGCGTCTGATTTCAGCAGAAAGCCGCGAGCCCCAACCGCCAGTACTTCCTTCACGGTCTGTTCCGAATAGTGCATGGTCAGGACAAGGATGTGCGTCACTGGCCGATTGGCAAGAATCTGCCGCGCTGCCTCCATCCCGTTGAGATTCGGCATTCCGATGTCGAGCAGAACCAGATCCGGCCTCAGTTCCCTCGCCCGTTCTACCGCTTCACGACCATCCACCGCGTCCGCGCACACTTCCCAGCCGGGATGGCTTTCGATCAAAGCGCGGATCCCTCGCCGCACAACTTCGTGGTCGTCCGCAATCAAGATTCGAAAAGCCCTCATCTCCCGCTCCGCGTGAAGCAATCTTCTCTAATTTGTCGCTGATACGATGCTGAAACCGAGGATGAAGTAGGCCTAAAGTTATGCAGATATGAAAATTATTGATCTTGCAATACTTAAATGCTGGCAGAAGAGATTGGTCAGGTAGGCTGTCCTGTGTAATTTTGGCCAGCGGAATCCTTCTGGCACTCTCCGTGCCTTCTCGGCTGTCTTCAATCTGACTTCCATGCGGTTGTCCATGACTTATTTCGCGGACTTAAGGTATCTCCCCGATTGGGCACATCGTCATATTCAGTCATTCTTGGCTTGCCATAAGCTGCAGAGCGAAAACGGGAGACAGAAATGCTTTGGACAATTTTCGCCATCCTGCTGGTTCTGTGGTTGCTTGGGAGCGGTGCAGTTGGTTTTGTTCATTCGCTCCTCGCACTCGCGGTAGGTGTGCTGTTGATTCGAATAATTGAAGGCCGCAGGCCCGAACTTGGAAGGAAGCCGCGGAGATTTTCATCATGAGGTGCATGTGACTAGATTCGGACAATATTCGACCTTCTTTCTGGCATTCGCGGGCTTAGTCTTGCCCGCAGTTTCTCAACAGAACACAGCAATCACTGGTGATCAATCTTCCGGGTACCACATGAGTGTGGTGTCGCGCAGCACCCAGGCCGTGGACTATCGCCATAAGGGCTCAACAAAAGTGGATCTGAAAGGCACCGATCTTTCTTCCGACGTGCGCGGAGAAGCCAAAGTAGAAGGCAAAACTGCAGGCGTAAAAATCGAAGCTAATCTCGATCATCTCCGTCCGGCAAACAGTTTTGGGTTGGCCTATCTAACGTACGTGCTTTGGGCAATTTCTCCGGAAGGACGGCCTCGGAACCTCGGGGAGTTGGTCGTACACGACGGTAAGAGCTCGCTTCAGACTACGGTCGACATGCAGGCATTCGCTCTGGTCGTAACCGCGGAACCCGATTTCGCGGTCACGCAGCCCAGCGACCTGATCGTTGCGCAAAACGAGATTCGTCACGACACCAAGGGCGGGGTCGAACCCGTGGATGTGAAGTTTGAGCTTATTTCCCGCGATACCTACAACTCGCAAGTCCAGCCGATCAATTCGCCGGTGTATGAAGTCAGCAATAAGACACCTCTCGATTTGCTCGAAGCCCGAAACGCGGTGCGAATCGCTAAAGATGCAGGCGCCGGTCAATATGCGCCTTCCGAATTACAAAAAGCGCAGGATCTGCTGACTCGGGCGGAAGACTATTACCGGCGCAAGCAAGGCAGCGGCCCGATTGGGACGGTGGCTCGAGAAGCCACGCAAACGGCGGAAGAAGCCAGGGTGATGTCTATCCAGCGCGAGGAGCAGGCGCAACGCGACCAAGAACGACAGGCGACGGCAGATCAGACGGCAAAAGCTCAAGCAGACGCCCAGGCACAACAAGCCGCAGCTGCTCAAGCTCAGGCACAGGCGCAGCAATCTCAAGCGCAAGCGGCGCAGGCTGAACTAGCCCGACAGCAGGCTGCGCAACAGGCCCAGCAGGCGGAACAGGCACGCCAGCAGGCGGAAAACGATAAGGCGCAAATGCGTGCTCGCATGTTGCAGCAACTGAACCAGGTCCTGGAAACGAAGGATACTGCGCGAGGACTGATTGTGAGTATGCCGGATGTGTTATTCGATACGGGAAAATCAGATCTCAAATCGACAGCTCGCGAACGCTTGGCCAAGGTTGCGGGGATTCTCATCGCGTACCCGGATATTCACGTCGAGATAGATGGATACACGGACAGCACCGGAAGCTTGGAACTTAACGAGCGTCTGTCTCAAGAGAGAGCGGATGCGGTGCGCACTTACCTGTCGAGCCAGGGAGTCAACTCGTCGGCCATAACCAGTCAAGGCTTCGGACCAAGCCAGCCGATCGCTTCGAATGATACGGCGTCAGGGCGACAGCAGAATCGGCGGGTAGAGCTGGTGGTATCGGGTTCGTCGATCGGTGAGGCGGCGCAGCAAAACGCGCCGGGTCAGAATGCCACGTCGGCGGCACCGGCGAGCACAACTGATCAAACTGCACCAACGCAGTCCTCGGTACCAAACGGGACGCCTGTACCAGCAGCTCAGACGACCGCGCCGCAGTGATAGGCGCGACTCACAGCGGTGTCAATCCAGCTCGAGGTGCCGTGATCCGTCTTAGTGGATGCGATTTCGCGCTGCAGCACTCGTAAACTCGCCAACGCATCCGCCAGCGCCTGATACTCAGCACTGTCGATGCTCTGGTGCGCATTCAAGCAAGTCTGTATGGCGTTGTACGCCTGTTGAATTCGCTCCGGCATCTTCAGCGGATCCGCTTCCAGCAAAGCCGCGTGATAGTGAACCCGCCAATCGTTTTGTTGATCTGCGTTCCCCAGATCCTGCCTCCGGCCGTACGGCTTTTAGGTGAACTGCTGCTAGGGGAAAGGCTTGCTCTTACCAGCAGCGTTACACGGAGCCAAGATAAGTCGGGATAGGAGAAAATGTCTGTTCGTTACCGGACAATCGGCAGCAGTTATCGCAAGCCTGACCCGCCGTTGAAGTGCTTCATGGCGACATAGCATTCGCAGGCGGCGTTTTCCAGGCCGGGCCGATTCAGAATGGTGACGGTGCCCCGGATATTCTCGATCAGCCCATAGCCTTGCAGAATTCCCGCTGCCAGACTGACGCTGGGGCGTCCAGTGCCTAGCATTTGGGCCAGGAATTCGTGGGTCACTAAAAGCGTTTCCGAGCCGATCCGGTCCTGGCACATAAGCAGCCATCGTGCCAGCCGCTGCTCAATGTCATGCAGGCGGTTGCAGGCGGCGATCTGCGCGACCTGCAATCCCTGGACCAGGACATAACGGTTCCAGATCAGCCGCATCTCCGGCGCCGAGTTCAGAACCTCCATCAAATCTGCTGATTTGATTCTTAGGCCACTTCCAACGATCTGCATGACCGCCCGGTGTGGGCCCCGACTCAATCCGACTACTAAGGGAGTGCCCACGATGCCTTCCTTGCCGACAATAGCAACCTCAACGCTTCGGCCGTCGCTGGTGAGCACGACCAGCGAGGCCATGCCGTCATTCAGGAAGTATGCGAAGTCGATCTTCGCGCCGGCCTCGTGCAAAATGTGCTGCGCCGGTAAGTCCGTCGGCTCAAGATATTCTCGAAGCAAATTGTATTCGCCTTCTGGAATGGACCGCAGAATCGAGTTCTGCACTCGTCTGCCTGAGGAATCAGTTCGTATGGCTTTTCGTTCTTTTCGGCCAGTCGTACGTTCCACACCGCTCCCTTGCAAGCTTGCGCAAGCCTTAAGACATGGTTTAGGCAGGTGGGCGTAGGCTAGTGGCCGAATACGAAGTTTGTCTGTTCGGCACCGAACGCTGGGGTGCAGCAGATGCGCTATCGCAGGCCCAGCCCGCCATTAAAGTTCTGGATTACGCCATAGCATTCACAGGCAGCCTGTTCGAGGCCTCTTGCGGTTCAGTACCTTTACCGTGCCGCGCAAGATTCTCAATCACACCGGCGCTTTCCAGAGCTCCCGCCGCCAAAGTGACGCTGGGACGCCCGGTGCCGAGCATCTGCGCAAGAAATTCGTGGGTCAAAGGCAGCAAGGGAGAATCGACTCGATCCTGGCACATGAGCAGCCAGCGAGCCAGACGCTGTTCGATGTCATGCAGGCGGTTGCACGCTGCGAGCTGGGCGACCTGCATGCCATGCATGAGGGCAAAGCGGCTGACTTCTGACTGCAACGTCGAAGCGCAAAGCAAAACCTGTTGGAAGATTTCCGATCTTATTCGCACGCCAGATCCCGACATTTGCATGATGGCCCGAAAGGTCCCGCGCAGCAGACCCACGGCGATAGACATTCCTACCATCCCTTCGCGGCCGACGATACCGACTTCGACGCTTCTGCCATCCGCGCTGAGCGCCACTAGAGAGGTCATGCCTTGGTTGAGAAAGTATGCGAAATCGATCTTCTCAGCGGGCTCGTGCAGGATCTGGTATTGCGGTAATTCTGCTGGCTCCAGATGAGGGCGAAGCAAGTTGTATTCTTCATCCGGGAGCGACAACAGAATCACGTTGTTCACTGCCTTTCCCGCGGCATCCGTACGAGCGCCAGTAGCCAACGGCGTTAACTTCGGCCGTGCCAGCCTTTCAACAACAGAGTTTCCGTTTGCCAAAAGGGCCCTCCTTTTCCTCACTGTTCTCGAATGATTTGATGCGACTGGGATTTTGGGTTTAGATCAATGAGCCTGTAGGTGCGCACAGGATTTCACCGATATGCAAGGAGGCATTTCAACAGTGAAAGGTGGGAAGTTCGACGAATCAGGAGTCGTCGATCTCAATATACGGCCTGTATGACGACCCGAGTGGGTTTCCTGTATGTGGCTACAGGTTTTCTTGTACTGATAAATTGACGGCGCACGAAACCCTGAATTACAAGACCGCTTTGCAGCGTCAATCAGTCGCCGGTTTCCGATCTTTGCCACCCATCAGGATTCCCCAGCTCGATGGATTGCAGGGCTGCTTCCTACGTAATCGGGGCCGCCACCGTTATTCTTGACCGCCTCCGTTTTCGGCAAGAGCTCGGAGCGAAAGCCCAGCCGGCCGAGAAAGCTCCCAGACGCGGAAACCCAAGACGCTGCCAAAAAGAAGGTTCTCGTGGAAACAACGGTAAAGACCCAACTTCTTTCTTGCGGCGTTTGAGTTCGAACCAGCGTAAGTAATTGCGGACCACGCTGGGCAGCGTCATCTGGATAGCTGCGGAGAAATTCTGCTCGGCCATTCGACATTGCTGCTCTGGGGACTCCAGGATCGAAACCAGTTGGTCTGCGAGATCCGCCGCGTCCCCGAGCTTGTAGAAATTAATCGCCATGTCTTCATCCGCTGCCATGTCACGGAAATCGGCAAGATCGGCGCAGACGATTGGAACTCCATACTCGCACGCCTGGTGCGCCGGACCACTCGATCCGGTCGCCGAATCATAGGGCATGACCACCACACTAGCCGTACGGAAAAGCTCAGGGATGGCTTCTTCGGGAACATATCCGCGAAACTCGACCCGTAAGCCCACGCTTTGCGAGTCGCGAATCGATTCCCAATATCCCGGTCTCGTGTGATGATTGGCGCCCGCGACGATCAGCTTGGCATTCGGCATTTTCTTCATTACCGCGGGAAAAGCCTCCATCAGCGTTTCCAGCCGTTTGTAAGTTCCCCAATGCCCAATTGCCAGAATGCGATGCTCGGGATTACCCCGTTTCGAAAAATTGGGCGGGCTGGGGCATGGCGCGAATGTCCCATGCGTACCTAACAAAACATTTTGAGCGGAGTATTTCTCGATCAGAGTGCGCCGGTATCCGGAGAGCAGTACAGACACCGAATTCGCCTTGAGCAAAGTTCTGGTGGCCAAGTCACTGCCGAGGCGAAACATCCTTTCCTGGCGCACTCCAGCACTCGCAAAATCGACGTGTTCGATGATGTGGTGCAAGCGTGATATGGGTGTAATAGCCAAGGGCTCGGGTCAGGGCTGGCACGCATCAATCCGGCAAAAGCCGCCACTGGGTAGTTCCGGAGTTGCAAAGCTCGAAAAGACGAGGTTGAACCACACAACATCGGGCTTCAATCTGTCTTATGGCGCTTAACAATCGCGTTGGAGTCGCGAGGCTGTTGAACTTCCAGCAGCGGATCACGTCGAAACCAGGAAGCTCCTCCTGTTCGTGAGCATTGAAGCGAGTTTCCGTTCTGGTCGGTGGCGAATTCGTAGTCGGTCAGTTCGTCGGCGAGAATGGTCAAACTGATGCGTGGATTGCGCTTCAGTTCCCGAGCAATGTAAAACGCGTACTCGTTCAACTGCCGGCCGCTGGGAGGAAAAGTCGCAACTAAACAAATCTTCATCGGATCCCGATCTCAAAACAAACTGATTTGCACATAAGGTCTCATCTGTTGACTCCCCGACCCAGGAAAGTTATAGAAAGTCTCCTGCTGCATGCCCGCCGAGAAACGAATCGGGTATTTCAGTTCGACTTCCCCAGCCTGGTCCTTGAACTCGTGATGGAATGGGCATCGCATAAGAGACAGCAAAACCGCTCTGCACCGCGTCATAGGCGTGGAAACCCATGTTGCGGGAGTAGGCGGCCGTGGCTTGCAAACTCCAGTTGCGCGTTGCGGCAAACTGCACGCTTCCAGCCGGACGCAACGCCTGGGCGATTGCCCAATCGTTTTCTTCCACTCGCCATGCTCGCAAGTCTTCCGCTACAACTCTGAAGTTGAGCCGCTCGGAGACTCGGCGTTCGATGCCGACGTAGGTCAGAAGTGTAATAAACCTCGCGAGTGATCGGAAAGAACTGTTCGTCGCGAGCTCCCCATCCCGTCACGAAAGCGGTCTTGCCCCACGGCCGCCCGACGCGGAAGTCGACCGCGCCAGCCAGAGTCGCGAGAACTCAGGTTGCTTTCGGTAAATGGTCCAGATTCGCGAATGGCATAAGCATTAACCGAAACCATGTTGAAAAACGAACTCGTTGACATGTATACAAACTGTCGAAACAGGTTCTGATTCATTTCCACCGGCTGAAGCGAGTCCCTACGAATCGTTTCCTGAATGCCAGTGTTGAAGTTGAATACGTTGTTTCCCAGATGGAGCGTCGGGTTCAGCCCAATGTTGAAGGAGTAGTCGGTCGTATCGCGGTTGACGATCTCGTCCGCACTGGGCAAAGAAATCTGTCCGCGGGCGTTGCGTACTTGAAAGAATCCGCTCGCGTCGGGGAAGGTCCCGAAGTGTAGGTGAAACGCGCCTGTCCATTGCGTCTGGATCGAAGACCGCGGCGGCGGAAGCAGTCCCTGACGGCCTGGGATGGGATTGGGGACATCCAGCTTTGCGTCGAGTGGATAAACCGTCGTGTCTTCAAAAATGGGCTCTATGGAAAAATCTGAAAGAACACTCAATCTGCTGTTGATCCTCAGCCCTTCATTCGCTGCTGCTTGCAGCAAGTCCTGCTGCGCGATTTGATCTTCGCCCGCCGCGTCGGCGGCTTGAGCAAAGGCGGTAAGCGCCTGCGTGTTTTGGTGCTGCTGGCGGAGCACAGCAGCTTTGGCCAGCAGATATTGATAGCTGGGCTCGCTATCGGCTGAACTGCTGACGGCGTTGAGTTCGGCATTGGCTTTGGTCGTCTCGCCTAGCGCCAGGTAAGTGTTGGCGAGGCCGACGTGCACAGACGTGTCAGGGGCGCCTGCCGCCTGAGCGAGTTGCAGGTAAGATTGCGCCAATTGATACTCGTGCAGATCGAGGAATACGCCTGCTGCCTCCATCAACTGCTCGCCGGTAGGCGGCAGCGTATCTCCGGTTCGCGCCTCCATCAGAGCTAACGCAATTTGCCGCTGGGCATCATTCGGATGATCCTCACTCGCCATGAGCTTGGCAATTGCCAGACGTACGGCTATGCGATCGCTATCTGGAGCGTCGAGCGCCTTTTCAAATCGTTCCATGGCAGCTTTCTGATCTCCCAGCGCGCTCAAAGCCTCGCCAGTGGAGACGAATACTGCGCTTTCTCCTCGCTTCTGATCTGCTTTCGAAGGCTGCGTTGACTGGGCGTGCTGCTCTGCCAGTTGTACGTATTGCAGGGTTTGATCGCGATCGTGCAGTTGCGCGTACGACCTTGCAAGCTGCGCGTAAATGAGAGGATCGTCTGGGGAAAGCTTCTGGGCCGCTTGCAGTTCATCAATCGCCTCATGGTATTGGCGCAGGCCGTACAGCGTATCCGCCAATGCCAGGTGGAGGCCTTCATCATTGGGCGAATATTTCAAGGCAGTGCGATATTCCGCAGCGGATTTCATCAGCATTCCGTTTTGCCCATAGGCGGTCGCCCGAATCAGGTGAATGGGCATCGAATCGCCCATTTGCTCTTCCGCAAGTTGCACTTGTCGCAAAGCGATTCGAGGGCGATGCATATCCAGGCTGGCATACGCGAGTCCCAGGTGGGCTTCGCCATTCTTCGGATCGCGCTTGAGGGCTGCTTCGAAGTCGGCTGCGGCAGCAGTCGCTTGCTGCTGGTCATGCAACACGTATCCGCGATTCACGTACGCCGTAACCATGTCGGGATCGCGCTGCAGGGCCTCGGTGAAGTCTTTCTGCGCCAGCTCCAGACTCTCCAGCCTGCTTGTGCACATAGCCGGCTAGCAGAGGAATATCGGCCTCTTTGGGCAGCACCTGATCGTATTGCGAAGTTAATTGCAGCAGCTCATCGTATTGCTTGAGATTGAGCAATCGTAGCCGAGATAAACAACCACATCTCGGTCCTTGGGAAGTTGCTTGATGGCTTCCCGACCGACATCGGCGGACGCTGATAGTCTCCTTTGAAGCTCAGGTACCTTTCTTTCTCTCGCATGACGTGAGGTTCCTGCTGCATTTCCGGGCGTCGCGCGACTCAACCACTCTGCCGCCAAAGGCATTTGATGCGTTTCGATGGCGGCGTTCATGCCTCCCGCCACGATCAGACTGTTATTGGGAGCCAGTTCATAACCCTTGCGATACGCGGCGTCAGCTTTCGTGAACTCTTTGTGCGCCGCGTACAAATCTCCAAGCGCAAGATAGGGCACATACAAAGTTGGATAGGCGGCCGCGAGCTTCTGGAAATATTTCTCGGCGTCCTGATCGTGTCCGGCCTCGCGGGAAACATAGCCCAGCGAAGTGAGGGCGAACCGGTTCACCGGGTCAATCGCGAGGATCTTCTTATATATGGCAATCGCTTCTTCGGGGCGACCCAGTTTTACCAGCAGATCTCCGTCGAGTTGCAGACTGTTTGGATCCTGGGAGTTGATCGCCAGTGCCTCTTTAATGTCGCTTCCGGCGCCATCAAGGTCGCCGGTGTTTAATTTGACTAGCGCTCGCAGGCGCAGAAATTGCGCTCGGTCGGGTCCTTGTTCGTCCAACGCGCTGATCTGCTTCTGAGCAATTTCAAGATTTTGCTGAGCCGCACTTTCATCGTTCAAGACTTTTGTAGAGTTCGACGAGATTCATGTGCAGCTGAATTCCGTATAGAGGTCCCTCGGCTGGGCTTTGCGGCAAGTGAGCCAGCGCGGCGTTGTATTCGCGAATCGCGTCTGTCATTGTGTTCCTGAAGTCTGGCAATCTCTCCCACGGACGGCGTGCAGACCGATAATTTTCCGGATCGATGCGCGGCGGCGCGCTGCAGGAAAGGCTTCGCATGTTCAATGGAACCGGCTGCGACTTCGGCCTGCGCTGCGGAAAGCTGCAAACCTAAGTCGGACGGAGCAGCGTTGGCTGCTTGCGCATACAGCTTCGCGGCCTCATCCTGTTTGCCATCGAGCTGATAAGTGTAGGCGAGCTCGGCTTTCACGTCGGGATTCGGGTTGCGAATTGACTTGAGAGCAGCAATCGCTGCCGAATAGTTTCCGGTCTCGCGATAGAAGCCTGCCAGCGATCGCTGCACTTCGGGATTGTTCGGGGCGTGCTGCTTGGCCAGTTCGAGAAAACGATTTGCCTGATCGAACTGCTTCAGATGCTGATATGACAATGCCAGCAATAACTCTGACCGCGTGCCGGGTTCACGTCCGTTCCGCCCGCCCCAGCACAGTCGATTGCGCCAGCGTAATCTCCGGAGCGCATCAGAAGTTCTCCTAGCAACAGCGAATCATTAACTCGCTTCGGGTCAGATGCAAGTACCTGTTTCAAGAGGCGCTCGGCCTCATCAGTGCGACCCATATTGCTGTAGGTCTGGGCCAGTCCCTGAAATCCCATCGAGAGAAGATGGATTGAGGCGAAGACCACGAGTCGTAGGAATCGGTAGCGAGCTGAAACTTTCTGGCCAGACCGCGCGGCATAGCCCAACAGGAACCATAACTGGGGATCGTTTGGGGCAGCCTCCGCAGCCCGCTGCGCATAGCCAACCGCCGCCGCGTAGTTTCCGTTTTTCAACGCTTCTTCGGCCGCGCGGGCAAGACGCGCATTTTGAATATTCGATCCCCATCCGAGCTTGTTCGAAGACGATGTTTGATTGGGATTGTCTTGAGGTTTTTGAGGGGCAGCTATCCCCGACCTTATAGGTCTGCGCTTGCACCACGCAGGCAAGCGCACCGATCTGCGTATACATCAACACGGTCTTCAAGCGCCCCAACGCGGAAGTCAAAGTGTCACCACCGGTTCAGTCGAATCCATCGCACTTCGATTCGAAAAAGACCTCAACCGTTGGCTGACCGTAAGTTTTGTTGTTTGAGCGAACTCGCGGAGCAGAGCAACCCTGACTGGCTTAGTGGAATCGAAGATCGTTCGGGAGGGAGCCTGTGCAAAGAACTGAGTCCGTTGCGCCTGCACCAGAGCCGATACCGCTAACCATGATCTTCCTGGCGGCTCTTGGTAGTTCACGCGCCGTTGCTGCTCATGAAGTTGCCTTTGAAGTCGTACGACGCGAACTTCCATATATTTTTCGCGTCGCACTATTTGCACAGCTGGTTCGATCCCTGGAACGCGAAATGGTACGCCGGTTTTTCGCAGACGACCTATCCTCCCTTGCCGCAGCAGTGGCTGGCGCTGGTGTCTCATCTGGTTGGCCTGGACATGGCGTATATGGCGGTTCAGTTTGTTGCGATTCTTGCTTCTTGCATTGGGGGTTTATCGCTTTTCGCTGCTCTGGGTGGACCGCCGTGCCGCTTCACTTGCGGCATTGGCTAGTGTCTTTCTTGGCTCGGAATGTTTTCTGGTTTACTCCGCAGGGCAGTTATCGACCACTTTCGCCGCTCCGCTTTACTTGAATGCCCTGCCCTATCTTTACAATTGGGTCCGGCACGGCGACTGGCGAGCGTTTTTCAAAGGTGCAGTGCTCTCCGTGGCCGCTGCCGCTGCCCATCACGCCACGCTGCTTTTCGGATCGTTGCTGTTTGCGCTGCCGGTTCTGGCGTTGGCAATTCTGGATCGTAAGGATGGTGAGCCGACATCGACCCGCGCGTTACTCTTCCGCACGGTTGGCATCGCCCTGCTGGTCGGCGTCGCGATTGCCGTGGTGCTTCTGCCGTTCTGGATTGCCCTTATTCATTACCCCGTGACCCAGACTCCGATTCCGCATCCCAGCCGGGCGAATTACATTTTGAGTCCGCAGTGGGGTTTGAATTATTTCATCGTGCCTTACGGAGCTTTGGTTCTGGCGCTTCCCTTCATCGTATGGCGAGGTTCCTCCGTCACTCGGCTCCGTCCATTGCTTCTTGGTTTCTGGCTGGCATTTTTGCTGGGCCTGGGCGGAACCACGCCCGTAGGTCGACTGGTATTGGGCCGAGCTTTTGAAGTACTCACCATGGAGCGTTTCAGCTATTGGGCAACTTTGCTCGCGCTACCTTTTGTGGGACTTCTGGCCGCGAAACTTATCGACCGATTTCGCATGCGTGCCGTCGTTGGTTTGACCGTGGCAGCAGCCCTGAGCTGCGGGCTGGCCGTCGCATGGGCAACCTACCGACCAGCCGATGCCGCAGATTTCAAGGTGGACTCAGTAGCCGCATGGCTCAATCGCGACGGTCACGACCGGTACCGCTATGTCACACTGGGATTCGGCAACAAGATCTCTCGACTCGCCGTTCTGACCGACGCTAGCAGCGTCGATGGCGAATGGAACTCCGGTCGTATGCTGCCCGAATTGACGCAGCACGGCGCGGGCGCGCTGACCAGCTCCAAATATTTTGGCAAGTCCGGCATCGACGCGCTTAAGCGCAATCCTTCATCACGCCGACCGTTACGGGTTGAAATGGGTTTTCCTCCGCGACCCGTACTACGAACCCCTGCTGGTCTTTGCAGGCTGGCGCAAAGTCGATGACCTGGAAGACAAGACGATCACCGTGTGGAGCAAGGAAGATGTGCCGCCGGCAACTCCCACTCAACGCGCCGCAGATTCCGCCGCACTGGCAAGGCCTGATGTGGGGCACTCTTCCCATCTGCAGCAGCATTCTCGCGATGCTGCTTGTGCTCATTCCAGAGAAACGGTGGAGCCAACGGCGCGTGGTTCAGCCTGCCACGGCCCACGAGGATCTCGTTCTAGGGAGGCTGGCGTCATGAACGGGCGTTTCCTCGCTATTCTGATTGGGCTGTGTAACCGTTGCACTCATTGTCGTTGGCACTCTTTGGCCAGTCCAATCAGTGCTGGCTATGGCGGGAGTCGAATCAGGAGCCGATCTGTTGCGTCCCGCGTCGTCACCGCAGGCAGCAGTCGAAAATCTTGCCGATGAAATCGGCCGAGCAAGATTGGGAAAAGGCATACTCCAACCTCGCCAACAAAAGCGAGTTCACGGAATCCGACTTTGTTCGCGACCTGAGGGGCAGTTACCCCAGCCTGCGCAGCCACGCCAGCCTCGACAGCTTCGACGTTCGCCCGCTTCATGCTTCCGCGGATGATGCGCAAATGCGGCTCAATTTGCGCTGGTCGACCGTCGTTGGAATGTTCCTGGACACACGCGACCTGCGCGTGACAAAAGCGGGAGATCGCTGGGGAGTGGTTTGGCCGATCGTGAAAGAACCTCGCGTGCCGCCGCAAGTTATTCCCGTGAATTATCTGCGCTGGGATGTGATCTACCGCGGCGCGGAGGACGACTGGGGAGCTCAAGACGTGGAGTCGCCGCACGTGCGTATCGTGGACATGCATCCCGTCGAACGCGCTGGAGAAGTCGTCATTTTGGGCGAGCTTCTGAACGAAGATGTGGTCCCAGCCTTCGTGACGGTCAAGGCCACGCTGCTGGCGAAAGACGGGTCGGCATTGGCGACCGAAGACAGCTTCGACAAGATCTCTCACATTCTCCTGCCTAGGCAAGTCACTCCATTTCTTATTGAGTTTCACAATGATGGCGTTGTCGCAAGTCGACAGCATTCACATGCAGCCCTCGTCAAGCCTGATCGCGGCTTCGGCGGACCCGGTAATCGAGATTCAAGATCAGCGCTTAAATCCAGGGCCCAAGCCGCATGTTAACTGGAAATCTGCTCAATCAAAGCGGCCAGGTCGTCAACGTAGTGCACGTTCTCGGAACGTTTTACGACAATAGCGGCCAACTGGTTTGGGTCTCCGACGGATACGTCGATCGTGCTCTGTTGCCCGAGACGCCGGTTTCGTTTTGCTGTTTCGCTTCCGCCGGACATCGCCAGCAAAGTCAAGAGTGAGCGGGCAGTCACCACCACATACATCTCGAACCGATTCCAATGAAATCGAGACTCATATCGTTGTTTCTCGGTGGGTTGATTCTGGCTTGCGAGTTCGCAGCTGGCTGTAAGCCAAACCAGCGGCCTGCAGATTGCCAAAGTCGGTTGAAGCGGGCGCTGCATTCTCGATTCAAACCAGTGGCAGCGGCAATGCGACTCTCTACATCGTGGGTCTTGGGCAGGTCGTTGCGGCGCGAAGTGCAGCTTAGGAGAAACCATATCTTTCGCTCCCGGCGATCTGCACAATGCCGGCCACTACATCGTTCTCTGTCGTAGCGGGTTCATCCACGGAAAATGGTGCGTTCGACGTCACTGCGGCGCCCCAACCGTCGGACTTGAGTTTTCTCGCCAAGCCTTCGCGCGTTCCGGTCGATCTGCGCGATGGCATCAGCGGTGTTGTTTATGTGTTTGATACTTTTCAGAACCTGATCCTGGAACCCGACGCAAGCCTCGTTTCAACTTTCAGGAGTCGCTGGCGCTCCTCAGGCGCGGACCATGCTCACGCGCAACGGCGTTGCGTGGACGAAAATGGATTCCGCATCCAAAGAAGGCTCCGCGCAGTTTGTAGCCCGAGTTGGAAGTGCTGTCCGATACTCGCGTGATCGCGCAAGTTCCGGGCGATCCGTGCAACTTAAGAATGAATGCTCGCCCGTCGGGGCAGAGGCTCGCGCTGGAAACAGACCCGGTGCGCGACTGCAGCGGCAATGCCGTGCCGGACGGAACAATTGTCACGTTCACCGAAACCTACAACGGGGATGAAGCCACCGTGGACGTGCCTCTCAAACGCGGAATCGCGCGGACGGAAATGCCGGCGTACAAAGGAGCCACGATCTCCGTCGCAACTGGCGTCGTGATGGGAAATGAAATTCATTGGGGAGCGAGGTCAATGAAAAACACCAGGCGAAGACTGTCGACTTGAAACCTGTCTTCATGGCTGTGCTCCCTCTTGGCTGCGCTTTCTGTCCGCGGCTCCGACCAACCCGCGGTGCGCGTAGAGCCTACGGATTCAGTGGGACCACGCGTTTTGGAAAAACAGACCAAGGAGGCGGTGATTCGTGATTATCTGCAGGCCTGGCGCAGTTTGAGCAGTGCGTTCGAGGAGAATCGTGCGGATCTCCTGGATGCGGATTTCGTTGGTACTGCCAAAGAAAAGCTCGTGGACACTGTGCGTGAACAGGCAAAATTGGGGCTCCGGACACGCTATCGAGACAGTGCGCACGATCTTCAATTGGTTTTTTACTCGCCGGAAGGACTGTCCGTTCAACTGATCGATACGGTGACGTACGACGTGCAAATTATGGATCACGAAAAGGTTCAGACAACGCAGCATGTTCGCGCGCGCTACGTTGCGGTTCTGACGCCCACAGAGGTGCGCTGGAAGGTGCGTGTCTTCCAGGCGGAACCTGAATAAGCTGCATATTTTTTAAGGAGCCCACATGATTTCCATCGTCGTTCCGATTTTCAATGAAGAAGAACTCGTACGTTTGTTTCACTCCGCGGTAGCCGACGCCATGAACGAAGTCGGTGAGAACCTGGGAAGTAGTCTATGTAAACGATGGCTCCAGGGACTGCTTCCCTAGACTTGTTGAGGGAACTGCAACTCGAAGACGCGCATGTGGTCGTTGTAGATCTCTCGCGCAACTGGGGGCACATGGGCGCGATCTCGGCTGGCCTGCAGACGGCGCGCGGGCGATGCGGTCGTTTTGATGGACGGCGATTTCCAGGATCCGCCGGAAGTTCTGCCGGAGTTGGTGGCCGCCTGGCGCGGCGGGGCGCAAGTTGTTACCGCCGTACGGAGAAGCCGGCAAGAACGGCGAAAAATTCTGGCCAAGCTCTTCCCTCTCTTCTACCGTGTGCTGGGCGCGCTCTCCGATTTTCCCATCCCGCTCAACGCGGGAATTTTCGGTCTGCTCGATCGACAAGCCGTCGATTCGATTAACTCCTTGCGCGAAGGCAACCGTTATCTGCCTGGGCTGCGCGCGTGGGTGGGCTACAGCACCAGCGTCGTTCTCTACGACCGGCAAGATCGGGCAGGGTGGAGAGGGTAAGCTGACGTTCCTCAGCCGGATCAAGTACGCGATGGACGCAATCACCAGCTTCAGCTACAAACCTCTTCGGTTGAGTTTTGCGTTAGCGGGATTTTCAATGTCCCTGGCCGCCATTCTTGCAGTATCGAGCATTTTTTCGAACGGTACTCGGCTATGGTGTAACTGCCGCGATTTTCTTGATGGGGGCTTTTCTTCTTTTATCCATGGGCGTGCTTGGCGAGTATCTCGGGCGGGTATACGACGAGGTCCGCAGCCGGCCGCTTTCGATCATCAATAAGGTCTACTACGCTTCGCAGCTGGCTACTGCTCAGATTGCCATCGGGCGCCGGATGGAGATCGAGGAGCGGGTATTTCGGATCGCTTAGGGATTATTGCCCGGCGGGTTGCCGCGAGTCAGGCCCGCATTTGGCTAGTCCGCGTTCAATTGCCGTGCCCTCTTCGTAGTCGTTCCAGGTTTCAATCAACAAGAACGGCAATGGGCGATCACTGTAGTATTGCCGCCACAATTTCATAGTGTCGGCAAAGGTTTCGCCGCAACGCTGCGCCATGTGTCGGTTAAGCCCCCACGAAGCTTTGCTGTCATCGAAACCTGCCCACGCGCCTCCCACAGCAATTTTGTCAGGATATTTGGACTGCATTTTGCGATAGAAATCGATAAGATATTCTTCTCCCCAGTTGCTGCCATCCGCCGCCCACCCTTTTCTCCCGGGGTTGATCCACGCATAAAAACCGTCAAAGGCGGGCGCGAAGGGGGTTGCCTGATCTTCGTAAATCAGCAAAGGCGGGGGGTTCCATTTGTCGGTCAGCGCCCGCACCCGGTTCCAGTCCGTGTGTCCTCCCTTGGGAAAAATAAAGATTACCGGCCGGTCGTTGTACGGTGAGATAAGCCTGACGGCCGGGGGCATTCGACGCAAGATAGGTTTTGTTGAACTTGTCGAAAGCGGCCAGAGTGTCGTCGGTTGCGTCGCCATTTTCCGGGTCGCTCTCGTCATACATCATCGACACATGAAAGTTCTTTTCGGCGGCGATGGTCTGAATCAGGGCATAGCTGCGATCGATGAAAGGTTCGCGATCGCCATACCAGTCCACGACAAATCCGGAAATTCCCAAAGTCTTGGCTTGATCGATCTGTTTGCGTATCACAACAGGATCTTGCGAGGAATAGCCGACGGAGATGTGGCTGGGATGCCCAAACCAGGGTTCATACACTGCCAGGATTTGCGGCGAAGTATCGGTAAGCGGAACACCCTCACGCAGCGTCTGGCGCAGGCCGGGCTGGGTGCATCCCTGCAGCAGCACGACAAAAATCAGTGCACAAATCACCCGATAGCGATCGATCATAGGAGTGCTCAACGTTAGAGGCGGTAGCGACGCCATCGGTTGTCGCAAAATCAGAGCAACTCCTGATTTACTCGTCACTTCGCGGGCAGCGTGGCCTCTACTTCCTGCATCAGAAGGGCTGCCAGGGAGAAGCATTCCTGTGCAGAGTTTCGCAGTAGCCAGCGCCGAGCGCTGCGAGGCCGAGATTGATTCCTGTTAATTTTCACGGTTTGGTTGGTTGGAGCCCCAAAAACACGGTGAGTCGTCCAAGCCCCGAATCGAAGACTCTACAGGCCCGCGTTCTTTCGGGAAGTTTCATACTGCTCACGGGTTCGGGGCTCGTGACCGCAATCAATTTCGCCTACAACATTGCGGTCGCACGATTTCTCGGTCCTACCGCGTTTGGCCATGCGACGGCCGTTTATACCCTGCTCATCCTGATATCCGCGGTTACCCTGTCCTTCCAAATCGTCTCAGCAAAAGTTATCGCGCAACAGAGTTCTCTGGAAGGAAAAAGTACAGCCTATCGAGGATTCCACAAAAGCGCGTGGGAGTGCGGAATCATCGTCGCGCTTTTGTTGCTGATGTTGCAGAAAGCAATTGCTGGCTACCTGAATCTACCTCAGTCCAATTCTGGTTGTCCTGCTCGCCATTGGCGTCGCTTTCTACGTTCCCCTGGGAACCCGCCGCGGCTACATTCAAGGGGCTTACGGTTTCCATAGTCTGGCTGGCAATCTGGTTTTGGAAGGACTGGTGCGGCTCGGCGGATCTCTTCTCGCGATTTGGCTGGGCTTCGGCGTTCGCGGGGTGATCGCGGCCAATGCTGCCGGAGTTGCGGTCGCCTATCTTGCCTCTGCACCCAAACTCGCGCCCGGAGTTCCCAGCGAACTACATCTGCCTGATGCCTTTCGTGAAGCGCTGCAGGCAATCGTTTTTTTTGCTGGCCAAGTGCTTATCAATAACTGTGACATCGAACTGGTCAAGCACTTCTTTCCTCCAACATCGGCAGGACTGTACGCCGCAGTGGCGTTGGTGGGTCGAGTGGTTTTTGCCTTTTCTTCAGCAATCATAAATACGATGTTCCCAGTTATGGCGGGCACTCGCAGTGAGCAGAGAAAAGATCACAGCGTCCTCGTGACTTCTTTGTTGCTCGTGTTCGGGATCGGTTCGGTGATCGCGGTCGGCCTGCGGCTGGCTCCAGCATGGATTTGGACGGCTCTGTTCGGCCCGCAGTTCGCCATCGCAGGAAAACACGGCCTTCCCTATCTGCTGGCATTGTACGCGGCCACGACGGCCGTATATTCGCTTAGTGTCGTGATCATCGCTTACGAAATGTCCTACAAGATTGCGAATACAAGTTGGGTGCAGTTGGCCTTCAGTGGCGTCCTCGTTGCGGGCATTTGCCGTTTCCACTCGTCGCTGCAAGAAGTTATTTGGATACAGCTTGTGCTGATGTTGGTTCTGCTCATCGTGCTCGCAGTGCCATTCCTGTGGAAGACGCTGATCGGCTCTGACAATGTGCAGGCCAGTTCAACCGTTCGTGGAATAAGGATAATTCGACGCGTCCCGGAAGATGAAGTCATTGCTGAATTCTTAAAGAGCGACTTTGAAAACTCCGCCTTCGAGGAATATCAGGAATCTCTTCGCGAACTTGTAATGCAACCACATCTCGACGACGATGTGGAAAATGCGAAGCGGCGTGCCCTGTTGTTCATTCGACATCTTCCACTGTGGCGAGAGCTGCCCAAGGGAACGGAATGGTTTGAGGTGGAAATCCGGCCGGCAGATTTGGCCCAGATCCGAGTATTTCCGCGCGCCATGTGGCGGAAGCTCGCTCGGGGTAATTTTGGGATTACAACAGTTGCCGAACGCATTCGCACATACCGCAGTCGCGACGTGTCGGTAAGAACATTCCTGTCGAAAATCACATCATTACGCGATTGGTTGCGCCAGGATACCCAACCCGGTGCCGTACTTCTTATAGGCCTTAACGAGAGCGAACCGTTGACTATCCTCGACGGAAATCATCGGCTGGTAGCGGCCACACTGACATCGCCGGAAGCCATGCAAAAGTTCAAGTTCTTCTGCGGACTCTCGCCGAGAATGGCGGAATGCTGTTGGTACGATACGAATCTGGCGACGCTTTGCCGGTATGGCGCAAACCGGTTAGCCAATCTCGTGCACGATGCTGAAGCCGAACTTGAGCGCCTTTTACAAGGCTCTTAGGCGGCGATCCTGCTTTCCCACTAATGAAAACTCCGATCCCCCCCTACAGGTAGCACCGGATAGACTCCACGCCGCAATGAACTTAGATTAAGCAGTGTGTACTAGCCGTTTTGCTCCCAGTCGGGGGCTAGAGCGGTATTTTTCGAGCCCCGGATGGAGAACATGATCGGTTCAAGACCTGTGATTGTGAAGCAGTTGCCTGAGAAGTTAAGTGTGAAACAAAGTCGCTTGTTTTTTCTTGATATAGAACCTTCGTTTGCGGCGGATCGTCCTCGTCTCGTGCTTGATTGTTCCAGAGTGCGCGAACTCGACAGTGCTGGCATCCAAGTGCTGTTGCAGTGCCTTGAGGAGGCTATGAAGCGGAACGGTGACGTCAAACTCGCCGCTATCCCTCCAGGCGTCGCGGAGATTCTGGAACTGACGCGGGTTGATGGCCTGTTCGAAACTTTCGAAACTATCCGTGAGGCTGTTAATAGCTTTGACCAATTTCCGGCATATGTTTTCGATCAGGTGGTGGATCCGGGACTTTCAACACCAGCATTAGAGGGCCAGGCTTACCGCAATTCAAAGATGGTCGGCTGATCCGCGAAGAGGGCGGAAGAAGATTGGCTCTGGAGCGAATCATGAGAATGTTGGGGCTTAAGCGAGAGATTACCGCCTGCGTTGTGTTGTTATCGCTAGCTTCATTTGCCGCGACCGCGCAAGGGCAAGATAGCAGCGCCGGTCAGTCGGGGAAGACGGTCTCCTCGGCATACGATGCATCGCACGACTCGAGTAGCGGCGCGATAAATAAGAACGTTGCGCCACCTCAGGCGGTAACCCTTCCCGACAGTCCCGGTTCGGCTCGTTTGCAGGCTCTAGCCCAAACTCCACAATCCGATGGGCCACAATCATCTTCGAAGGGGACGCAGGAGCCGGTGGGCACGGCTGCAGCGGAGTCTGTCGAGACAACGGGAGTAGCAGCTTCCAATCCAGCCGGAGCGGCCATTGCGCCGGCCAAGCAAAGACGTACGCGCTCCATTTTGATCAAAGTCGGTGCTCTGGTAGGCGCAGGCGTCGCCATCGGTACTGTCGCGGCACTTGCCAGTGCCAGCCCCAGCCGGCCCCCTGGTGCTCGATAGCTGCCAGGACGAGAGAAATCCTATCCACCATGACTCACGCCGAGCATAAGAATCACCGCACCAGACTTATAAGTTTTTCGGGTATTGACGGAGCTGGCAAGAGCACTCAGATAGAAGTTCTGGTCGATCGTTTGAAACAGGCAGGCTTCGGGGTCGCCCTGTTAGCTTTCTGGGACGACGTAGCCGTGCTTACCCGCGTTCGCGAATTCAGTGGCCACGCTCTATTCAAAGGTGAGAAAGGCGTTGGGGCACCGGATAAACCGGTGAACCGGCAGGACAAGAATGTACGCTCCTGGTACATGACTGCCGTGCGATTTGCGCTTTATTTTCTGGATGCGGTTTCGCTTTCCTTTGTCGTCGCGAAACAACGAAGATCCAATGCCGATGTAATCATCTTCGACCGCTACCTTCACGACGAACTCGCGAACCTCGCACTCGACCGTCCGATTTCGCGAATGTTTGCCCGCCTGTTATTAACGATCACGCCGCAGCCGGACATCGCATATCTGCTGGATGCGGATCCGGAAAAGGCACGCGAGCGCAAGCCCGAATACCCCGTCGACTTTCTCCATCAAAATCGCGCTGCATATCTGACCCTCAGCGAAATGGGCGGCGGAATGACAGTCATAGAGCCACTTTCAGTCGCAGAAGCCGCAGATCGAATCTTCGAGAAAGCGCTGAAGAAACTGTCCCCCAACGATTTGCAGCCCTTTACCAGTCCTGCGCAATCCGTTGAAACCGCTCCAAAACTAGGGTAACCCTACGGTCCTCTTGGTTTTCGGGCCAACGCTTCGCCCTCAAGAGCCATCTCAATAAGCCTGCAATGTCTCAGCGCCAAGTCATAGCTCGACCGCAAAATGGCAACGTCAAGTTTCCAACGCTGCCCCTGTTATCGCTGCTAGGCCTGATCGCGCTGCTGAGTGGGTGCCGCGGCCTGGCCGGAGATCCGGCCGACCAGAACAGCAGCTTGCAAAGCATCAATCACATCATTTTCATGGCCCAGGAAAACCGTGGTTTCGATCACTACTTCGGAACCATGCGCCAGTACTGGGCCGCCAATGGAATTCCGGATCAATCATTTGACGGGTTGCCTCAATTCAATCCTGCTTCCGGCGCTGCGCCGCTTCAAGGTCCAGTGCCCACGAATCCTGGCTGCGATCCCAGATTCCCTTTCCCCCCGAATGACTGTACGATCGGCGGCGAGAGTCCGAAGGTCGCGTCTTTTCCGATGGTTTCGATGTGTGTCGAAAACCCGAGTCCCTCCTGGAATGAGGACCACGTGGATTGGAACCTCAGCAACCCGCTCTCTGCCACGCCAAGTTTGAATGGGTTCGTGTGGACTGCGGCTCATGACGCCAGAACAAATCAACCGCCTTTTACCGACGTGAACGGAGTGCGCGCCATGGCGTACTACGATGGAAGCGACCTGCCTTACTACTATTTCATGGCATCGAATTTCGCTACGTCGGATCGCTGGTTTTCGCCAGTCATGTCGCGAACTCAGCCGAATCGACTTTACATGTTGGCGGCCACTTCGGCCGGACACGTGTATCCACCTACATCGCCGCTTCCAAACCACACCATTTTTGATTTGCTTCAGAACGCAGGCGTTACCTGGAAGGTGTACGTTACTGATCTGACCCACGCTACGCCGCCCGTTCAAGACAGCACGATCAACATGTTCACCGCAGCCAGCAAGTATCCGACAAATATTGTGCCGGTTTCGCAATTCTTGTCAGATGTGACGAACGATACTCTCCCGTCGGTAGCCTTCATCGATCCAGGTTTCGACAGCGGACTCGACGAACATCCTGGTCTTGACGACGGTGAGCCGGGCGGAAGCGTGCAACTCGGGTCGCAATATGTTTCCACTCTCATCAACGCGCTGATGCAGAGTTCGTCGTGGCAGGATTCGGTGTTTATTCTGACCTACGATGAGTTTGGTGGTTTCTACGACCACGTGCCGCCGCAGTCGGCGGTCAGTCCGGACGGCATAAAACCGTCCGACCTCATGCCCGGGGATATTTGCACCAACGGCATTGGACCGACTTGCGATTTCGTCTATACCGGTTACCGGGTTCCGCTGATCGTGATTTCACCTTTCTCGAAAAAGAACTACGTTTCGCACACCGTCGCCGACTACACTGCGTGGCTTAAACTGGTCGAAACCCGCTTCAACCTTCCCAGTCTCACCAAACGGGATGCGGCGCAAATGGATATGACGGAATTTTTCGACTTTCAAGATGTGCCTTGGAGCACCCCGCCGACGCCGCCGGTTCAGCCCACCAACGGGGCTTGTTATCTGAATAAGCTCCCCTAATCGTTTGCCCCGCTTCTTTGTTCCTGTTCATTCATCCGTTAATTATTTCTGTCATTTCCAAGGGAACCTGTTGTTTAGCCAGCCCAAGTCAGAAGGCAGGCTTCTCGACACGACGGGATCATCCGCGCCTGCGGATGATCTTGCTGCGCTCGAAATGACAATAGGGAATGGAACCGGTTTATTTAATCGCGGGCGGATTCAAGCTAACTGCGCTCGCCGAATAGTGAACGCCGTCGAAGTTTGCCGTGACCGTTACGTCGCTTCCCTCGTGCACATCGGGGTTGATTGCGAAGCGGTCAGGATCGAAAGATATTTCGTATCGCTTGTCGTCGCGTGGATCAACCAATGCCAGCTGACCGGAGTGCAAGTCGAGAAATACAATATTCCCGCTAAATACGAACGCACTTCCTGGAGTCGCGAGCAGCGCGATGTTGCGAACGACGTTCCTTCCGTCGTTATCGGCCTGAAAGTCGGCGGAGATCAGCGTTCCCGGGATCAGATTGCCCGAAGAAGATTCCTGGCCTTGGTGCGAAATCTTTGTCGCAGAAGACACGCGCAGCTTAATGGGCGCAGGAGAGAGTGAATCACGCACCACGAGCTCACCGTTGCTGCGATCGTAACTCAGCACCTGTCCCTGGCACTGCCCTTCCGGCAGTTGCGACAACATGTGAATGCTGCGTGCGAAGATTGTCGTTCCGTCCAACATCGTTTCGACCGAGACATGTTCACCGGCGCGCAGATCGCGTAGTGAGGCCTTGAGTCCGTCACGATAGACTTGCGTACGCTCGTCGAAAAGAACCTTCATCGGTCGTGCTCCGAAGATATTCAGCGTGAGTTGGTCGCGAACACCATCGACATCACGAATCGCTCCACCAACCACGGTGCTCTTACCCTTCGGAATAGCTGGCAAGTCGGGGAGAACGACGGAAGGACTTGCGGGTGTGGATACGAGCGAATCGCCAGGATCCTCGGCTAACGTCGAGTTTCCGGAGGCTAACATCGAGTTCACCGGCGACTGCGCAAATGCCAGGCCGCTGAGAATCACAACAAATAGAAAACGCCCCATAAAAGTACCCTTGCTCATCCTAGGATTTCTGCCGTCTCTTGGATGTCTGAAGCTGGAAAACAGTGGTCTGAAGCTTCACTTTTGCCATAAGAATGTCGAGTTTAGTGGGCAACGCCGCGCAGGCCGGCGCATCCAATTTGGAGCTTAAAAGGACTTGCGTAGAGATATGTCAGTGAAACAACTCAGCCTCATAATAACAATTGCGGTTATCACAGCATGGGTCCCGCAGAACCTGTGGGCGGGGGACATTACGCTGAACCTCCCAAAACACAGCCATCTCACGCCAGTACAGCGTCTGAATCGCGAAGGGGTTGAGGCGATTCAGAAGCAACATTATGAAAAAGCGGAAACGCTGTTTTACCAGGCGTACCTTTTCGATCCCGCCGACCCTTTCACGCTCTACAACCTGGGCTACGTTTCTGAACTCAAGGGTCAACTCGATCGCGCACAAAAGCTCTACGGGCTGGCGTCGGAACAGGCCACCGACGCGGTCATCGACCGCACCAGCGCAAAGCAGCTCGAAGGCAAGTCGATGAGGGATGCATTAGGCAACCTGAAAGACGCGCCCATGCAGGTCAACCGCATGAATGTTGAGGCGATTCGGCTTCTGTCCCAGGGGCGCGCTCTCGAGGCCAAGGGTGTTTTGCAACAGGCGCTGGCTCTCGATCCTCGCAGTCCATTCACTCTAAACAATATGGGAGTTGCCTCGGAATCTCGCGGCGACTATGACGAGGCCCTCAAATACTACAAGGCAGCCGCAAACTCGGGTTCTTCGGAGCCCGCTATCGTCACCGTGAACCGGACATGGAGAGGAAAGCCTGTCAGCGAGATGGCCTCCCGCAACGCCAAAGAGCTACAAGAACGCATGCAAAATGAATCCACCGCCCAGGCGCGGGCCGCCCTACTCAACGTACGCGGCGTCTCAGCGACGAATCACAATGATTTGCAGGCTGCCCGACAGGATTTTCTGCAGGCGTATTCACTCGATCCGAACAGCGCGTTCTCGCTGAACAACGTCGGATATGTCGCCGAAATGGATGGCGACCTTGAAACCGCGGAATTCTTCTACGAGAGGGCGCGTAAGGCGCAGGACGCTAACGTGCGGGTTGGACTCGCTACTCGACGGGCTGCCGAAGGCATGAATCTTGTCGCAGTCGCGGCTGACAGCGATCAAAAAGTAGACGGCAAGATTGCAGACGAAGACCAGGCGAGACGACAGCATCCCGGACCCGTAGAACTCAAGCACCGTGACAACACGCCCGTGGTGGAACCGGCGCCTGATGCGTCGCAATCACCCGCCGCTCCACAGCCTCCTGCTGCTCAACCACCGACGTCTCAGTCAACTCAATAGCCAATGGGATCTCATCACATATGACTACACAAACCGCGTCTCCCTTCGGTTCGACGAAATCGCTGACCATTCTTTCCGAGTTTCTGCTTGGCGGGCCGAAGCCTGACTCGGACATTACACAAATCAGCGAGGATGAATTTAACGACCTGGTGGCTCTTGCCAACTCGAATCACGTGGTAGTGCGCGGACTGGAGGTCTTTCTACAGCTCGCAGAAGACGCGGGCGACTGGCGCAGGGCAGAGTGGGCAGCAACTGCGATCGGGGCTGAACGCTCGCGGATCGAGAATGCGGTTTCGTTCCTGCACAAAATCTGCTGCACCTTCGAATTAGAAGGACACGACATTGCCGTTATCAAATCTCTGGATCATTGGCCTGACCTGGGCAGTGATTTGGATCTGTATACGAATACGAAGCCGGCCGAAGTCATCGGCCTTATGAAGCGCCGCTTTGATGCGGAACTCGCTCCGCGCAGTTGGGGAGATCGCCTTGCCAACAAGTGGAATTTCGTCATCCCTGGCTTGCCCGAGGCGGTCGAGATTCACATGGGTCGCCTGGGACAAACCGGAGAACAACTGGTGATAGCGAGTTCATTGGCCAGACGCGCCCGCTCTGTTCACGTCGGAAATCACCTGTTTCGGGTGCCGGCTATCTCCGACCGACTGATGATCTCTACACTACAACGCATGTACCGCCATTTCTATTTCCGGCTATGCGATATCGTCGATAGCGCTAAGCTCGCTGAGACCGGCACCATCGATTACGAAGACTTGCGCCATTCGGCGAAATCTGCCGGCATCTGGGAAGGCGTGAGCCACTTACCTCGTAATTGTGTCGGATTACGTAAAACACTATCGCGGTGAAGCGCTCGATCTGCCGGACTTCGTGAGAGCGGCGGCGCGATTCGGCGGAGACAAACTCCACTTCCGCCGAGACTTCCTGCGCGTCCCGATCATGCCGCGAATCGGCCACGCTCTACGCATCGCAACTCGCGACCTTCTTGCTCAATCGAGAGTTAAAGAACACCGCTCGACTTAGTTTGTTGCCCTGCCTGGCGACGGCGGCAGCGGTGGGTCAGAAGATCACGGGAAGCGATAAAGGAATCTGGTAGGGTAGGCGCATCCAAACGCGGGCGATTGCGCAAAAGCCTGATCAGTGAACAGCCTCACCAGGATAGTATCCGCTCCGAGTGCGAACCGTTAGACCGCGATAGCCGGGCGCCTGCGCTGTAACCTGAATTCGCCGGTATCCGCCATTCGGATTGGGGTTGGTCGATTTGTAACCGATGGTGTATTGGCTGCGAATGTCGTGCGCAATGGTTCGAGTGATGCCGTCAACTTCATCGAGGCTTTGCGGAAAGAACGCAACTCCACCGGTGCTGGCGGCGAGGCTTTGCAGCGCGTCGGTTCCCGATTGCTTAAGTTCGTCGCTGAGCAGCCCAATGGCATATAGGGTTGGCCCAGTCTGCTGCTGCAGTCTGCGCGTCGCCTCCTGCAGCGTCTCCTGACTCGCGTTGTCCCGGCCATCGGTGATCACCAGCAGGACTTTGCGTTCCACGCGCGGGTTGTTCTTCAAATGAGCCGCGGACGCAATAATGGCGTCATAGAGCGCCGTGCTGCCTTGCGCGGAAACCTTCTGCAAAGCCTGTTGAAGAAGGTTGATATCGGAAGTGAAGTCCTGGTCGAGATAGGAATCCTGGCTGAAATTCACCACGAAGATTTCGTCGTTCGGGTTGCTGGCTCGAATCAGGTTGAGCACAGCCTCATTCACTTTGTTTCGCTTCTCGCGCATAGAGCCCGAGTTGTCGATAACTATGCCCATCGCGACGGGAACGTCGTCGCGGTGAAACGAGGTCGTAGCCTGTCGCACCCCATCCTCGAAAACCGTAAAAGCGGGCCGGTCAAGATTCGTGACTAGATGACGTTGATCATCGACGACGGTTGCGTGCAGCGCGACTTCCTGCACTTCTTTTTTGAATACGAAGACACCGCTCTGGTCATCGGCCGATGCCTGTTCACTAGGCTGCGCTTGCGGCATGCCCGTCGCGCCCTCGCTCTGACTCGCTGGCGCGGCAACGGGAGCCTGGGCCGGCTGCGCGGCCCCGGTTGCGGCGGGGGGAACTGGAGTCGCAGGAGATGTTTGAGCGTGAAGCCCGATTGCTCCGAGAAAAAGCCAGACTCCGACCATCATGACGCTGCCGTACCATCGCTGGTACGGCGCGAGAACGCGTGATTCCCCACTACTATGATTGCGCTTGAGTCCCATAGATGCCCATATTCAGAGGCCAAATCACAGGAAACGGTTGCTCCGAGTTTTGGTCGATTTCTATGGCAACTTGTTCAAATAGCACGCTCCGTCGGTGTTTTGGGTCGGCGGAGTTGGAGGAGTCAGCCAGACCGGATTGTTGAAATTAAAGAACTCCGTCATATCCATCTGAGCGGCGTCCCGCTTGGTAAGGGTCGGCAGGTTGAAACGAGTTTCAACGAACCTAAGAATCGCAGTAAGGTCTGCGACGGTGTGCGAGACGTAGTTTTTCTGCGCATATGGCGAGACCACGATCAAGGGCACGCGATAACCCGTATAAACAAAGTCGCAAGTCGGCCCAGTCGTTTGCGTGCAGATATCGCCGGGAAGCAAATCCACTGGCTTGATGCCGTCCGGACTTACGGTCGCCTGCGGCGAAACGTGGTCGTAAAGACCTCCGCCTTCGTCGTAGGTGAGAATAAACGCGGAATCCGCCCAGGAAGAACTCGTCATGAGCCCATTGATTAGCGAGGAGACGTAGTTAGCTCCCCTTTGAATATCATTTGGCTCTGAGTCGGAAACCGATGGATGCTCGTCGTAACCAGCGTCTGTCGCAGGCTCGATCTGTGCGACTTGGGGCAGAGTTCCATTCGCCAGGTCGGTGAAATACTGGGATATGGGAGCGATGTTGTTGGGATACTGTGTCGGTATCGTCTGTCCCCACTGAAAAAACTGCACGTAGCTTAACCCCAGCAGACAGGCAGGATCGTAGGGTGGCCCGGAACAACCGCTGTTGGTCGGGTCCACATAAATTTTCCAGCTGATGCCTGCGGCTTGCAACTCTTGAAAGATGGTCGTTGCTGTCAGCAGCTTCTTATCATTGTTGTCGGTGCCTACCGGATACGCATATCCCTGCGAGGTACCGGCGATAAGATATTCGCGATTCGGATGCGTTCGGGTCATCGCCGGGTTAAACCATCGATCCGAAGTGGCAAAGTTTGATGCCATGAAGTAGTAGTAATTGAGGTCGTCGCCATTGTAGTAACCCATCGCGCGGATTCCATCGACGTCATAAAATTGGTCGGCCCGAGCGTCGTGCCCCGCAGTCCAGACGAAGCCGTCCAAATTGGCGGGCGCCTGGCCCTCCGGGTCGTAGTAGTTCCAATCCACGTGACCCTCATTCCACGAGGGACTTGGGTTTTCTATGCACTGAGTGATCAGCTGATACGAGGTGACGAGATTACTCGGGTCAAACACGCAGTCTTCCGGTGGAGGCGAGCTGGGATCGCAACCCGGAATGGCTGGGGGTGGCCCATACAGCGGCGGTGGGCCCGACGTAGGATTAAATTGAGGCAGTCCGTCGAACGATTGGTCGGGATAGCCATTCTGGGCCCAATATTGTCGCAGCGCGCCAAAATAATGATCGAATGAGCGATTCTCCTGCGCCAGGAAAACAATGTGGTTGAGAACGTTGATACCTTGCGCAACGTTAAAGGTTGCGGTGACCTGCTGGCTCGCCGTCAGTGTGACTTGGCAAGTCGAGCCTACGCCGCTGCATCCGCCTCCGGACCACCCTGCGAAAGTTGAGCCAGTTGCAGGATTCTCCGTGAGCGTAACCTGAGTTCCGGCGTTAAAGCTCGCACTGCACGTGGTGGGACAACTGATCCCCGCGGGACTACTTGATACCGAACCTGTGCCCGTTCCGGCGAGGCTCACGGTTAAGAGAAGCTGGTTAATGTTGAAGGTCGCGGTAACTTGCTGGCTCGCACTAACCGCGACCGTGCAGCTAGAACCGGTCCCACTGCATGCTCCTGACCATCCGGCGAACGATGAGTTTGTCGCAGGAGTTTCGGTTAACGTCACCTGAGTTCCAACACTAAAGCTCGCGCTGCACGTCGTTGGACAGTTAATTCCAGGAGGACTGCTCGATACTGTACCGGCGCCGGTTCCCGCCAGGGTCACGGTTAACAAGGGCAGGCTTTGATTGATGTTGAACGTGGCGGTAATTTGCTCGCTCGCGCTAAGTGTTACCGTGCAAGTGGTGCTGGTGCCGCTGCAACCGCCTCCGGACCAGCCGGCGAAAGTTGAGTTGGTTGTTGCCGTCTCCGTCAGCGTCACCTGAGTTCCAACGCTGAAGCTCGCGCTACACGTCGGGGCGCAACTAATTCCCGCGGGATTGCTTGAGACTGTACCCGTGCCAGTACCGGCAAAGCGAACGTTCAAGACTGGCGGAGCTTGAGCATCATCGAAGGTTGCAGTTACCTGCTCACTCGCACTGAGCTTCACGGTGCAGGTCGCGTCGGTGCCGGTGCAGCCTTCTGCCCATCCAACGAAGGTTGAGCCTTCTGCGGCGGCCGCCGTGAGAGTCACCGCAGCCCCGGGGTCAAAGCTAGCGCTGCATGTTTGCCCGCAGTTGATGCCGGATGGATTGCTGCTGACGCTTCCCTTGCCCGTTCCGCCCAGAGTCACAGCCAACACTGGCGAATCGCTGAAGGTAGCAGTAACGGAGGAATTTTGGCTCAGAGTGATTTTGCAAACGCCAACGCCACTGCAGGCCCCTGACCACCCGGCAAAAAAAGAGTTGGCCGCCGGAGATGCAGCAAGCGTTACCTCTGTCCCGCTAGCAAAACTGGCACTGCACAGCTGACCGCAGTTGATGCCTGCAGGGCTACTGCTTACGGTTCCGCCGCCAGCGACTTCTACGCTGAGTTGAAAAGAACCATTTGAAGAACCGGAATTGCCCCCTAATCCTCCGCAACCCGAAAAAACAAGGGATACCCAACTCAAACCGCAAACAAGAGAATACCGCATCATCGATATAGGCCTGGACATAGGCTGGCGCGCTCCTGCCCTCTACTGGCGGCTTTTCGATGGTGTTGGCTAAACGCGAGTTGCCTTGCCTGGCGCGGAATCGCAGATGAAAGAACTTTCGAGCTTTGCTTGGCCCGCAGTTTGCGGAAAGCAACGGAAGAGGCTTCGGAGCCGTCCTATAGCGCCACTCATATGCCGCTTGAATCTAATTCCCCGAAGACATTGCTGACGCAGACCGATTCCGCCACTAACGATTGGAACGCCGCAAGCAAAGCTGCCAGGGCCCGACTCGCGGAACCCGGGCGCGCCGCAACAAACACGGAAGAAGTGGAAATTCTGCATGCGTCTATCAAAGCCGGTTCGGTGGCCCAAATTATAGTGGCTGCAATTGCGATCATCGGTCTTATCTACCTTTTGAAAATTGTGCTTGTGACCGTCCTGTCGGCAATGCTTTTGGCATTCGCAATGGAACCGCTGGTTAACCAACTCCACCGGATCCGAGTTCCCCGGGCGTTGGGAGCGCTGTTGGCAGTGTCGTTGATGGTGGCACTGGCCGTCAGCTTAATTCACTTCTTCTATAGCCGCGCCGTCGATTTTGCCACCGAACTGCCAAAGTACTCGGTCAAGATTCATTCCGCCATTGCCGGCTTTAGAGCGCAAACCGAAAAGATTGAAGAGAGTGCAGGGTCCGTCATCGCCTCGCCAAAGCTGGCTAAACAGCCAATCGCGGTTGAAATCCACCAATCCACTGGTCTGTCCAGCATCATCTCCGCGGGGAGCGGAACTGTGGGCGACGTTCTCCTAGCCGTCAGTTTTGTGCCGTTCCTGGTTTACTTCATGCTGACGTGGAAGGATCACGTACATTCCAATACTGTGCGGCTGTTCCCCAAAGAACATCGATTAGTGGCTCATCGCACGGTGGCGCGAATATCTGAGATGATTCGCAGATTCATAGCCGGAAGTCTTGCTCTGGGCCTGGCCAACGCTGTGATTAGCGGAGTCATATTCTGGCGGCTGGGCATACCGTATTTTTATTTCCTGGGCGCAATCAGCGGTTTTGTAAGCTTGATTCCGTATTTGGGTGTTTTTCTCGCTCTCCTCCCGCCCTTAGCGGCAGGTATCGGAATCCTGGACAAAACCGGCGTTCTGACCATTCTTTTTACCGTGGTTGGAATGCATATCGTCGCGACGAACGTCTTATTCCCGAAAATAGTCGGTAAGCGCTTGCAGTTAAATCCTCTCGCGGTCACGCTGGCTCTGCTGTTTTGGGCATGGATCTGGGGAGCGATGGGGCTGATTTTGGCGGTTCCGCTCGTGGCGATGACTAAAATTGTCTGCGACTACATTGATTCTCTGCATGCGTTCGGGGCATGGCTAGGCGATTGAGTTCGGATTGTAATGCGCGGAGAATTGCTTGCGTAGGCACAGGGGACGGTGTTGCAGTTTTTCCTTTGCGTTGCTAAGGGGTTCCCTTGATTGTGCCTCGTATGTGAGGAGCATACACTCCCTTCGGGATAATAATGTCAGATCATCAACAAGATTTGTCGGCTAAGACAAAGCGACACCAGCCTTGGCGCTGGATCTTCGGAATTGCTGTGCTCTCGGCGGCAATCCTCGGTGTGGTGGCAGCGATTCTTGTCTCTCATGCCGAGCCGATTCTGCGGGAACGCATAACGGAGACGTTATCCGCTCGCTTCCATACGAAGGTTCAGCTCGACGGATTCCACGTCTCGCTGGTGCGCGGATTCCAGGTTTCGGGCGAAGGCCTCAGACTTTTCGGAGTCACTGACCCGAACACTCACGAGCCGGGAATTCAGCCAATTATCAGCGTGGCAGAATTTCGCTTTCGTACGGATGTGATGGGTCTATTTCGCTCTCCCATGCATGTCGACACTGTGTACGTGAAAGGGCTGTCGCTGAATTTGCCGCCCCGAGGACAACGCGACCAAATGAACAACCTGGAGCCGAAGGGTGCAAAGATAAAAATCACCGTCGATAAGTTTGTATGTGACCAGGCTGCTTTGGTCATCAACACTTCCAAGCCAGGCAAGCTTCCTCTCGAATTTGACATCGAAAGCCTGAAGATGACCAGCATCGGGCCCGGCCAGCCTTTGCACTTTGACGCAAAACTGATTAACCCGAAACCGGTTGGAACTATCTTATCGAGTGGGTCGTTCGGGCCTTGGCAGGCAGACAGTCCGCGCGATACTCCTGTGCGCGGCACCTATTCATTCAGCCACGCAGATTTGAGCACAATCAAGGGTATTGGCGGGATCCTCTCATCGACTGGGCAATACGCAGGTAGCCTCGACAATATAGTCGTGAACGGCACCACAGACACTCCCGATTTTCGCATCGCGATCAGCGGGCGACCCGTCCCACTGCATACAGACTTTCATGCAATCGTTGACGGGACCAACGGAGATACATACTTGCAGCCCGTTAAGGCGGAAATTCTGGGTACCTGGCTGGTGGCAAACGGTTCTGTAGTACGGATGAAAGAACCGAATGGACACCGTGTGCAGCTCGATGTCACGATCGCTAAGGGGAGAATTGAGGACCTGCTGAAACTCGCCGTGCGAACCGATCCGCCGGTGATGACCGGTGTAGTGCAGTTGAAGACAAACTTTGATCTTCCACCTGGAGATCCCGTGATGTCCGATCGGCTAAAGCTGGCAGGCCGCTTCGAAGTGACGGAGGCGCATTTTGCCAACGAAAAGATCCAGAATAAAATCGACGCGCTCAGCCTGCGCAGTCAAGGGAAACCAAAACTGGCCAAAGAAAATTCAGGCGACGTCGTTAGCTCCGATTTGAGCGGGGTGTTCATTCTGGAGAAAGGCGTTATTAACTTTTCCCAATTGCAGTTCGAGATTCCAGGGACCCGCGTGAACCTGACCGGAAAGTACAGCCTGGACGGAAACGAATTCGATTTCCATGGGAAAGCGCGCTTGGACGCAAAACTCTCGCATATGGTGACCGGATGGAAGTCAATTCTGCTGAAGCCGGCAGATCCTTTCTTTAGCAAGGATGGCGCTGGAACCGAGCTTCCAGTCAAAGTCACTGGTACAAAGTCAGAACCTCACTTTGGTTCGGACTTCGGCCACAAAGACCATGAGGCGGACTGAACCAGACCGCGCATCCGTTGCACCAGCTCACAACCTTTGTGCTTGAGAGTCATCCAAGATGTTCACTCGCCATCGGCGAGAGTGGCATGATTGAATTAACATCGAGCTACAAGTGATTACCTGTTTTTCAGCAAGGTCGCTTGAAGATCGAGGCGTCCGCTGTCGAATGGCGATCTCTTATTCCACTGCCGTTGAAACAAATTCTCATGTCGAAGATTCCTGATGTCATTGTGATCGGCGCAGGAGCGGCGGGACTGAACTAAGAGACTGGTGTCACAAACTCGCAATAGCGCGCGCCGGAGGAACCCAAGTTCATGAGCCCTCAACCACAGCCCATTGTCTGGCCCGGCCGTCCCTATCCTTTGGGATCCACGTGGGACGGCGAGGGCGTGAACTTTGCTCTCTACTCGGAGCACGCGGAGAAAGTTGAACTTTGCCTGTTCGACATTACTGGGAAGCGCGAGATCCTCCGGGTTCCGCTTCCCGAGCAAACAGATATGGTCTGGCACGGCTACCTGCCAGAAGCGCGTCCCGGCCAATTGTATGGGTATCGAGTTTTCGGCCCGTACGCGCCGCAGCAAGGACATCGATTCAATCATCACAAACTTCTGCTCGATCCCTACGGCAAGCAGATTCAGGGAACCATCCGTTGGAGTGACTCACAGTTTGGATACCGCGTGGGACACAAGCAAGAAGATTTGTCTTTCGATCGTCGAGACGATGCTTCAGGAATGCCCAAGAACCGCGTGATCGACTCCGCCTTCACCTGGGGAGCGGATGCCCCACCCCGAATTCCCTGGCACGAGACCATCATCTACGAGCTTCACGTTAAGGGATTCACCATGTGCCATCCCGACGTTCCCGCTCAGTTGCGCGGGACGTATGCAGGTCTGGCCACCGCTCCCGTTATCGAATACCTAACCCGCCTGGGAGTGACCTCGGTCGAACTTATGCCGGTTCACGCGTTCGTCGACGACCGTCAACTCGTGGAGCGAGGTCTGCGCAACTATTGGGGTTATAACTCCATCGGATTTCTTGCGCTCGAGCCGCGTTATATGGCGACTCAGTCCATCCGCGAATTCAAGACCATGGTCAAGACCCTGCATTCAGCGGGTCTCGAGGTGATTCTCGATGTCGTCTACAACCACACTGCCGAAGGCAATCAACTTGGGCCCACGCTCTCGTTGAAGGGCATCGACAATAGCACCTACTACCGGCTTGCGCCCGACAACCCGCGTTACTACACGGACTACACTGGCACCGGGAACACGTTGAACATGCAGCATCCGCGTGTGCTGCAGCTGATCATGGATAGTCTGCGGTACTGGGTTCTCGATATGCACGTGGACGGCTTCCGCTTCGACCTCGCCGCCACTCTGGCCCGTGAGCTACATGAAGTTGATCGCCTGGGGGCATTCCTCGACATCATCCATCAGGATCCCGTGCTCTCCCAAGTAAAGCTGATTGCCGAGCCTTGGGACCTCGGCGAAGGAGGATATCAGGTCGGAAATTTTCCCGTGGGTTGGGCGGAATGGAACGATCGCTATCGCAATACTGTGCGCTCTTATTGGAAGGGTGACGGAGGAGTCGTGGGGGATCTGGCTTATCGCATCACCGGATCCAGCGATCTCTACGCACACAGCGGACGGCGTCCTTATGCCAGCGTGAATTTTATCACCGCGCATGACGGGTTCACACTGCAGGATCTGGTCAGCTACAACGAAAAGCACAACGAAGCCAACGGAGAAGACAATCGCGACGGCAACAATGACAATCGCAGCTGGAATTGCGGGGTCGAAGGTCCTACCGACGATCCTAATATTCAGGCACTGCGCGCCAAGCAAAAGCGGAATCTGCTCGCGACGCTACTTCTGTCCCAGGGAGTACCAATGCTGTATGCGGGAGATGCGATCGGGCATACGCAGATGGGAAACAATAACGCCTACTGTCAGGATAATCCGATCAGTTGGCTGAATTGGAATCTGCAGCCCCAGGATCGCGACTTGCTCGCATTCGTTCAGCGCATGATCAACCTGCGCAAGCGCCATCCCGTGTTCCGTCGGAAAAGATTCTTTCAGGGACGTCCAATCAAAGGTGCAAACGTAAAGGATGTGCTCTGGCTTAATCCCGTGGGCCACGAGATCACTGAGGACGAGTGGCGCGACGGCTCGCTTCACTGTTTGGGAATGTTTCTTTCGGGTCAGGGATTAGATGAGACCGATGAGCGCGGACGAAAACTCGGCGACGAGAACTTCCTCGTTCTTCTCAACGCGTGTCACGAAGATGTACAGTTCGCTTTGCCGTCCTTCCGTCCCGGCACCCGTTGGACCGCATGGATGGACACCTCTCGCGAAGCGGGTTTGCGCTCCGTCGAAACCTACGACGGCGGCACACCTTATCCTCTGCAGGCACGGTCGATGGTCGTATTGCTGGAACGACGCGGAAACGGCAAAAAGGAAGAGTCGAGTGAAGCGCCGCTATAACATGCCGTTCGGCGCCGAGTGCCGTGAGGATGGGAGTGTGCGCTTTGGATTGTGGGCGCCCGCAGCGCGGCAGGTTGAGCTTTGCCTTGCTGGCACCTCCGCGCAGATTCCTCTTGAACGCCGCGACGATGGCTGGTTCGAGCTGATCACGAATGTGGCCAGACCCGGAACTCAATATCATTTCCGCGTCAACGGAGAGCAAGAAGTGCCCGATCCGGCCTCCCGATTCCAGCCGCGTGATGTCCATGGACCGAGCGAAGTGGTCCAACCTGATGCCTTCGATTGGCGCGATCACGCCTGGCGTGGCCGCCGATGGGAAGAAGCGGTCATCTACGAACTGCACGTCGGGGCTTTTTCGACAGCTGGAACGTTCTCCACCGTGAGCGAGCGCCTCGACTATCTCGCCGATCTTGGAATTACTGCCGTGGAGTTGATGCCGGTTGCCGACTTCCCCGGCCGACGCAATTGGGGCTACGACGGCGTCTTTCTATTCGCTCCCGATAGTATTTACGGACGGCCGGAAGACTTGAAAGAGCTGGTTCAAAGCGCCCATGAGCGCGGCATCATGGTTCTGCTCGATGTCGTCTATAACCATTTCGGCCCGGAGGGAAATTATCTGAGGTCTTACGCGCCACAATTCTTTACCGATCGGCACCGCACGCCTTGGGGAGACGGCATCAACTTCGATGGTCCGGAAAGCCGAGTGGTCCGTGATTTCTTCATCCACAATGCGCTCTACTGGCTGACTGAATATCATTTCGATGGTCTGAGGCTGGACGCGGTTCACGCCATTATCGACGACTCGACGCCCCACATTCTCACAGAATTGGCTGATGCGGTCCGTACTGCGATCGAACCTGATCGCCACGTCCACCTCATCCTGGAAAACGACCGCAATCAAGCCCGTTACCTGCAACGTGGAGAGCATTGCCGGCCGACGTGGTACACGGCCCAGTGGAATGACGATGTCCACCACGCCTTGCATGTACTCATCACTGGTGAACGGGACGGCTATTATTTGGATTACTCGAGAGCATCCTCTCGAACAGTTAGGCCGCTGCCTGATCGAGGGGTTCGCATATCAAGGTGAAGTTTCGCTTCACCGCAACGGCGAAACCCGTGGCGAACCCACCGTCGGCTTGCTTCCTGCTGCGTTCGTCTCCTTCCTTCAGAATCATGACCAGATTGGAAACCGCGCGTTCGGGGAAAGGATCATTAATCTTGCCGATCCTCGCGCCGTCTGCGCGGCAATGGAGATCCTATTGCTCGCGCCTTCACCGCCGTTGCTTTTCATGGGCGAAGAGTTCGGCGCTGACACACCATTTCTGTTTTTCTGCGATTTCGAGAAGGGTCTCGCTGCGGCAGTAACTGAGGGCCGTCGAAACGAGTTCGCTCGTTTCGCGCGCTTTAATGACCCCGCTCAACGCGAACGCATCCCCGATCCCAGCGCTGATACAACCTTTGAAGCCTCGCGTCTCAACTGGGCCGAGATTGAGCAACAAGGTCACGCCGAGTGGCTACGTTTCTACCGCCGTCTATTAACGCTGCGCTGCCAGCACATCGTCCCTCGCCTTCTTGCCGGGTGCAGACTCGATGCGAACTACGAAATCCACGGAAATCGGGGCATAACCGCACGTTGGAAATTTCCTCACCACGCGGACGAACTTATTCTGGTGGCCAATCTTGGAAACGATTCCCTTTCCGTGTCGCTTCCTTCAGATTCCAAGGTCATCTATACCGCCGAGGAAGTAACCGCCGATGCGATCCTGCAAGGGACATTGCCACCTTGGTCGGTGGTGTGGTTTTTGAAATCATGAAGCAATGCTCGCCCATCCCGCGTGCGACTTATCGCCTGCAACTCAATCGCAATTTCACCTTCGTCCAGGCGACCGGTATCGTTCCTTATCTTTCCGCGCTCGGCATCAGTCATTGCTATGTTTCTCCGTGCTTAAAGGCGCGTCCTGGCAGTATGCACGGATACGACATCGTCGATCACAATTCGCTGAACCCTGAAATCGGTAGCCCCGAAGACTTTGACCACTTTGTCAGCACCTTGCACGAGCATGGCATGGGACTGATCCTCGACATCGTACCTAACCACATGGGAGTCATGGGCAGCGACAATGCGTGGTGGCTCGACGTTCTCGAGAATGGCGAATCTTCCGTCTATGCAAGCTTCTTCGATATTGACTGGCATCCGACGAAAGACGAACTCTACGGAAAAGTCCTCGTGCCAGTTCTTCATGATCATTACGGGGTCGTGCTGGAAAGCGGAGAGTTGAAGCTCATCTTTCGTCCCGAGCGTGGCGAGTTCGATGTCTCGTACCACGATCATCGTTTCCCCGTCGATCCTCGCGAGTATCCTCGCATCCTGCAGCATTGCACCGACAAACTCGCTGCGAAACTCGGTGAGCAAAATGCAGACCTTCTGGAGTTTCAGAGCCTGATCACGGCTTTCAGTCATTTACCTGCGAGGTACGAGACCACTCCCGAACGCGTTGCTGAACGCAATCGCGATAAGGAAATCCATAAGCGCCGATTGGCAGAGTTGTGTGCGCGATCCTTCGAAATCGCCGACTGCATTCGTGAAGCCGTCGACCGGTTGAACGGCAACACTGCCGATCCTGCCAGCTTTGAGGAACTGCACGAACTTATCAAGGCGCAGGCCTTCCGACTGGCGAACTGGAGGGTCGCATCCGATGATATCAACTACCGGCGCTTTTTCGACTCTAACGATCTTGCGGGCATTTGCATGGAGAACGAGGTGGTCTTCGAAGCGACCCATCGCCTGGTTCTTCGTCTGATGGCCGAAGGCAAAGTGAATGGTTTACGCATCGACCACCCAGACGGCCTGTACGATCCGCGTCAATACTTCGAACGCCTCAACCGCGCCGTCGCGGACGCGACACAAACTTCCGGGAACGAAGCGCATTATGTGGTCATCGAGAAGATCCTCTCGGGCGCAGAACGTTTGCCAGACGAGTGGCCGGTCTGCGGCACCACTGGATACGACTTCGCAAATCTCGTCAACGGAGTGTTTGTTGATCCCGCAGCGGCCTTGCCGATGGAACGCACTTATCGAAACTTTGTCGATGACGAAATCGATGTTGATGACCTTGCTTACGGTTGTCGGATGCTGATCATGCAGGTCGCGCTAGCTAGCGAACTGAATGTACTCGCCAATCAACTCACTCGCATCGCCCTGTCAAAACGGCGCACCTGCGACTTTACGCTCAACAGCCTGCGCGAAGCTCTGGCGGAGGTGGTCGCCTGCTTCCCGGTCTACCGCACTTACGTCACAGCCACTGAAGTTTCGGATAAAGATGTGCGCTACATTCGCAGCGCGGTCGCGGCGGCCAAATGGAGAAGTCCGGCCGCTGATACCAGCATCTTCGATTTCGTGAGTGAAGTGCTTCTGACCAGCATTGCCGAAGGACACGATCCCGCTTACCGGAACGCAGTCACAACCTTCGCGATGAAATTTCAGCAGTTCACCGGTCCGGTAATGGCCAAAAGTCTGGAAGACACAGCTTTCTACCGTTACAACCGCCTCGTCTCCTTAAATGAAGTCGGCAGCGATCTGCATCGCTTTGGAACTACAGCGCCCGAGTTTCATCTCGCAAACCAGGATCGCCTTCGCTGTTGGCCTCATACCATGCTGACTACCAGCACCCATGACTCGAAGCGCTCCGAGGACGTGCGTGCGCGAATCAATGTGCTCTCGGAATTATCGGGATTATGGAGGATTCGGGTTCGAGAGTGGAAGCGCTTTAATCGCAACCATAAACGCCTGGTCAACGGCCGCCCCGCTCCCTCGCCGAATGATGAATACTTGCTCTATCAAACGTTGCTAGGCGCCTGGCCATCACACACTCTCAACGAAACAAACTGGCAAACTTTCTACGAGCGCATAGAAAACTACATGCTAAAGGCGATGCGGGAGGCCAAGCAGAATACGAGTTGGATCAATCGAAACACTGAATACGAAACCGCAGTTACATCCTTCGTCCGGACATTACTGACGCCGGGAGCGCAAAACCGTTTCCTCAACGACTTTCTGCCCCTCCAACACAAAATCGCCCGCCTTGGCCTTTGGAACAGTCTTGCGCAAACACTTCTTAAACTTACGTGCCCGGGCGTGCCTGACATTTACCAAGGCAGCGAACTGTGGGATTTTAGCCTTGTCGACCCGGACAATCGGCGTGCGGTCGACTACGCCAGCCGCCAAGAGATACTCCAGAATATTTTCGAATCGTCGAATGACGCATCAATCACAGATCGATTACTGGAAACTCCCGAGAGCGGTCGGATCAAGTTGTACGTGATCTGGAAAACTCTTTGCTTGCGCCGGCTGCGACCCAGTCTTTTCGACGAAGGCGAATATCTGCCATTGCAGGTTGAAGGGACCAAAGCTGATCACGTCGTCGCGTTCGCCCGGAAGGCCGAAACCGGAACCGTACTAGTCGTTGTTCCCCGCCTGATCGCGGGCCTATTGGGCGATTTCGATCGCCCTCCCGTCGGGTCCCAAGTCTGGGAGGACACTCATCTTCTGCTGCCGTCCTGCGGTTGTGCTGAAAAGTATCGGAACGCGTTTACGGGGAAAACCCTCGCCCATCAGACAAACGATACCTGCACAAAGATTGCACTTTCCGAGATCCTTGCGGAATTCCCAGTCGCGCTTTGTCTGATGGGCTAGCCATGCTTCAATGCGAGCGATGACGCCCCAGTGCGATGAAACTTCCCGCTAGCCTGTCGCCCGCGTCTTTGCAGCCTTACGTGCCGCTTGACTGCGTCCGCTTTTGCCCTTTGTATGGACCGCCTTCATAGCAGATCGATGGCGCGCGGCCGAGCCACGACGTTTCGCACTGGCATGCGCTTGCTTCGATAACGACTGCCGCGAAGCCGCGCTATGACCTTCCCTCTTCAGAGCTGCACTTGTCGCGCGAGAGCGCCTTGCAGATGGTTTGCTTTTCGAATGGCTCTGCCCTTTTCGATAGCCGCGGCTGGCTTGTTTCCTGGTTCGCGCTGACGCCTTTCCGCTGCGGGGGGCGCGCAGCTTCACTCCCGCACGGCGCGCCTTCGATAGCCCTATTGCAATGGCCTGCTTCGTCGATCGCGCACCGTGTTTGCCTTGGCGGATGTGGTCCATTTCTTCCCGCACAAATTCTCCGGCTTGCGTGCCGGGAGATTTTCCTTCACGAGCGTCTTCCTGAGCTCGTTCAACGGTTTCTTTTTCGGGCATTAACCACCTCCTGCGCCAATCTAAATGGCGAGGGCGTGAGAAGGAATCAAATGTATTCTGTAGTCCGGCGGACGCTTTCCTGTAGCCGAAGGGAGCAACTTCGTGTTGAAGGAAGTTCGAGTTTAACTTCCTATTGTCATTTCAAGCATGGTGTCGAGCATGGAGGGATCACCCGCAAATGCGGATGGTCCCTTGGTGTCGAGAAAACGGCTGGGTCCTCGACTGCGCTTCTCTGCTCACGCCGCTTTCGATTCACTGCATAGCTGCTGATAGTAGTCGCGACCGCGTTCGTAGCCGCGCGTGAAGGGCTCGGCTACATTTATCCCCGGATGTTGACTCTCCAGATCCTCGATTTGAGCCGTCATCTCGCCCATGACTTGGTCATATTCTTTGCACCGAGTGCGTGCATGCAGCGCAGACTCGAAGCCCATCCGATAGAACTTTTCGTCATCGCCAAAGTTCTTGCCGAGAGCCGAATAATGCTCGTGCTCCGCGTCACGCAGACCGATCCACCATTGCTCTCGGGCTGCGTCTACTTCTTCTGCGCCTTCGGCCTTCAGCAATTCGCGGAAAAGAGAAGCTTTGGTTTCGTCGGCGAGAGCGATCACCACGCTGCGACCTTTGCGGAGAGCATCTTCGTAAATAAATATTTCGTCCTGCGGCAGTCCCTCGGTCATGGAACCTTCTAGCTTTGCGCCGACTGCAGCACCAATAGTCGCCCCGGCTGCGCCCAGAATTAGTTCCCCTAACAAACCCATCGCCGTAATAACTCCGACACCAGGCACGACTGCCGCAATTAGTAGAGAGGCCCCGGATATTCCCGCAGAAGCTCCGACAACGGCGCCGATCGCCGTCGCTATGCCTGGTTGCTCTGTGGCATCAGTGGGGATCGATCGGAGATCTGCATCGGACTTTTCAGGAGTCAACAGCGCGATCTGGTGATCTCCCAAGCCGACTGAACGCATCTCGGCCATTGCGTGCTCTGCATCTGATCTTGAACGAAACACTCCGCTCACAGCTTCCATGGTTTGCCATCCTTTCTTCTACTGCCTTCATCGGGCTTTCCCGTTCTTTCATAACACGACTTCAGTCAAACCACAATCCGCGCAACCAACGACATCGGACATTGCGTGGTCAACACCTTGCTTCCACCTGGCATCCAATTGTCGAGGCATCCGATGATTCGAAAACTAAAATCTGGCCAGTACCGCCTGTACTCTCGCAAAAAGAATCCCAAGACCGGCCGCCGCCGCAACCTGGGCACATTTGGTACGAAAAAAGCAGCCGAAGCTCACGAGCGGGCGGTGCAATACTTCAAACATCACTAGGAGCGAAGCGGTTAGGCCTTTCGAACTAGCATGGCGTTTTCGAAAGAAGGAAGTGCGATGACTGCCGTGAAAAACAAATGGGTTGCAAAGGTGAAGACGGATTCCACTCATCCTCCGGAAGGATTGTTCACCAAGAGTGCAAGCACAATCGCGAGAACGCTGGCTTCGAAGAAGGTCTCGCCAAAAGGTCCAGGCTCCGGCATGAGAATGCTTACTTACTTCATAAACCGGGCTGGTCGCGGACTCAGCCCCGCGCGTCGGAGAGAACTTGAAAAAGCGAAAATCCCTGCTATCGAAGAAGATCGAAGAAAAACAAAATCTAACGCACAAGGTTAGAGCTGAAGCTCATTGATCGCACAGGATATGCCTGCTCCGTTTAACTTGCGGCTGCTGAGCGAGTCCGAAGCTCCGGTAAAGGCTGTATTGCGTTTCTGTCACCACAAGACTCAAACTAATAACCAGAAAACATGTGAACCTTGGAGGTTCCGTATGCGATATCTGCTGCTACTTTCGGTACTGCTACTGGGCACGTGCTGGGCCGCCGCACAAAACTATCCCAGTCAGAGCGGATCAACTCATGCCACCAGCAGCGCCAGCACCACTGTCGAAGGCTGCTTGAGCAGTAACAATGGCAATTACACCCTCACAGATAGCCACGGAAACAACATTGCACTGACCGGAGACACTTCGAAGCTAAGCGAGCACGTCGGTCACACGGTTAAAATCACAGGCACAACGACCACGGCTTCCACATCGTCGAGTGGCGCATCGAGTAGCGGAGCTATGGGACAAACCAGCTCTTCTCCGCAATCGATCGACGTCAGTTCCGTCAAGCACATCTCGAAGACTTGTAAGAATGGCGCCGCTTCCCATTAGTCCCAATTTCCATAATCTTGAACTTGGCGCAAGCCCAGCCTGACGACGACTGGGCTTTTTTCTGAAATCTACAGGATTAACTGTATTGCTTCGGAGCGCGATCCTCTAGTAAACGGTTAAGGTCTTTAATGTATTTCCCGTGCGCAGGTGGAGGACGTAAATGGCCACTTCTGGAAATTTACCCTCGCGAGCCTGGGGCTGGCGAGAGTCGTACGTTGCGGCGCTGATGGAGCCCGAGAACCACAAAATGTCCGTGCGTATCACCGAGGCAGAGAGCGCAATCTTAGAGAGAGCGAGAGAGCTGTTCAAGGCTTCGGGAGACAATATTCAGGAGGAAGAAGCGCTTGACGACGCGCTCTACGCCCTTCGCGCATTGAAGACTTGCCTGGAGATACACGGCGGATTCGCAACAGCTGCCTAGATTGAGCCAACCTCAAGAGCGCCGCGACGCGCCTATCGTGCAGCTACCTGGTGCAACGCCGCGAGAAACGCCTCAGCCGAACCTGGAGCTTGCACTTCGCCGTTCAAGATCGACTGCAGACTGGCGTTTGGTCCGTACAGGGCGCGGATTGTCGTGTCGTCGATGGTGATCTTTGAACCCTCGAGACTCGCAACGGCATAGGCGCCACTTGACGACGTGTAGACGAGGACCGGTGTTTTCCATCCGTTGCTCTCCGGCCCACCCGTGCCCGGCGTCATCGGTCCAGCCGTCACGGCTTGCGCCCCAAGATTCCATTGTCCTTGGCTGAGTTCCTGTTCTCCCTGCTTGTTCATCAGTAAAACCAGATCCTGGTGTTCCAAGCCAGCTTGCAGCCCTACGCTTCCGCCCGTCATACTCACGAAAGCGGGCGCACTCCAACCCTTCGCCGTTCGGCAGCTCGCTACGCCATCTCCATGCTTGCCGCCAACCAGAATTGCTGCCTTGGCCATCGCCGGTATGATCGTGATGCACTCGGTGTTCGCGAGAATGGAGGACGGAATCTGGTGCGATGCTGTCATGTTGCGGATCACAACCGCGGCGCCATCCAGTTCCTTCGTCGCATCACTGGCGAATGCACCCGCTGCAAATAAAATCAAGCTCAGTGCGACAAGTACACGTGTCATAAAATTCTCCCAAGTGTAGAACCAGCCGTTACGATGAAAGGCAGCCCTTCGTGGTTGCTCCGTGCCGCGTGCGGCATGAACAAAGTTCACAGTTGTGGGAAACAATCAGACAAAGTTACATAAAACGTACTTCGTCAACAGACCGAATTCGGGGTTCAGGAAACTGATGCGCAGTGTGGTTCGGAAACGGATGATTCACCTTCGATGGCGCTGCTTATAAATCCTGGCGAGTGCCGGCTCGTCAATGCAAGTTGGGCGTAAGGACCGTGACATCGCCAACTTTTTGTCTCTGCAGCGACCCGCGAAGATAAGTGGCGTGATCGATCATCCAAAGCTCTGGCAGGATTTCTCCGACCAGTTTGCCGTGGCAGAAAAGTCGAACCACCGAACTCTCGGAAACCACAATCGTCACCGCGTTGGTCACAGCACTCATGTTTGCCGCGGCGATATGGCGGCTGCCGAGGCCCAAGGGCACATCCGCGCTTGAGACTACGGCGTCGAGGTAACGGCACGCAGAAAGAAAGATCCCACTGCGGCTAACCACGAAGCCTCCATCCAGTTGCGCTAGTTCCTTAATCGTCCCGCGCAGATTAAGATCCGTGACGTGGCGCGACAACTCCGGATGTCCCATGAGCGGATCGAGAATCAACGACCTGGACTTGGCGAGGACAGCCTGCTCGTCTCCAAGCGTGAACAGAGTGCCGATGCGTCTTCCCTCTCGCCCTTCGCGGGCGATCTCAACCGCGAGCTCGATCAGAGAATCGAGCACTTCGGGATCGTATTCGGTCACCTGACAAAGTATGCTCTCAAACATTCATCAACCTTTATGAAGCGCTCACCAGCTCCTTTGTTTCTTCTACTTTTTTACCACTGCGGGGCAGGCTGCTTCGCTTGCCGGCAATCATAAGAACGGCGGACAACAACGGCTGCGCGGAAAGGATCACAAACTCTTTCAGATCGACCATCCGCTGAAAACCTTGGTTGGGGGGAAAGATGCTTTTCGCAGTTTGAAAGATTCACTATGTGCCAACGAGAAGGGTTAGTCACGCCGTCCAGCAACAAAGATGCAGCGCGGGATGCGGTCATTTCATCCAAACATACATCGCTCCGACGGCCTTCTCGCGAGGGGTGACCGAGGGCAAACTGTCTGTGGGTTAAGTTGCTGCGGTAAACGCCTAACTGTGATTATTCAAAAGTCGATTCAGGAGAATGAATATGAACGCGAAGGAGAACTCTGCAATTCTGGCTGGGAATGTTTCGCTCGGCAATAAACTTTCTGTCCATCGTCTCGGCTTTGGGGCGATGCGCCTTACGGGCGATGGCATCTGGGGTCCGCCGAAAGATCGCAAGGGCGCAGCGGCGGTTCTTCGGCGTGCCGTGGAGCTCGGCGTCAATTTCATAGATACGGCCGACTCCTATGGCCCGTATATCAGTGAAGAGCTGATCGCGGAGGCATTGTTTCCTTATCCGCAGGACCTTGTGATTGCGACCAAGGGTGGGTGGAATCGGCCCGGACCGAATCAGTGGACTCATGACTCGAGTTCTGCGCATCTTCGTGCCGCGGTTGAGGGCAGTCTCAAACGGCTGCGTGTGGATCGCATTGATTTGTATCAACTGCACGCGCCTGATCCTGTTGTGTCGTTGGAAGAGTCGGTCGGAACCCTTGCTGAATTACAAAGAAAGGGAAAGATTCGCTTGGTGGGATTGTCGAACGTCACGCGGGAACACATCGAGAGGGCGCGAAAGATTGTGCCGATCGTGTCGGTGCAGAACCGTTACAGTTTTGCTGACCGCGAATGGGATTACGTGGTCGACTATTGTGAGCAAAATAGAATTGCTTTCATCCCATGGTTTCCACTAGGCGCCGGCAGAGTGGCCGGCGAGATTCTCGATCGGGTCGCGAAAGCCCACCACAGCACGCCCAAGCAGGTCGCGCTGGCCTGGTTGCTCCAGCGCTCGCCGATTATGCTACCAATTCCGGGAACGTCATCGGTCGAACATCTCGAAGAAAATATCGGCGCAGCTTCCGTGAAACTGACATCAGAGGAATTCGAAGAACTGGCGGGCGTTCCCGAGCTGGCCGCAGTGCGGTGATTTTGACTGCCAGGTGATCGGGTGAAGTCCCAGGGTTTGCCCATATAATCTTTGCCCATATAATCAAGGACCATGCGCGATCCCGATTACCTGGCACTGCTGGAAGTCGCGAAGGCGGAAGCCCGTAAAGGGTTGGCTGAGGGCGGAATTCCCATCGGCGCCGCGATCTTCGACCAGAGCGGAAAACTTGTCGGCGCCGGCCACAACCGCCGGGTACAGAATGGCGATCCGTCGTTGCATGGCGAGACCGACGCCTTCCGCAATGCCGGACGCCAGCGCAGCTATCGTAACCTTATTATGGTGACGACGCTGGCACCCTGCTGGTATTGCAGCGGCCTGGTGCGCCAGTTCGGCTTCAGCACATTAGTCGTCGGAGAGAGCCGTAACTTTCAGGGCGGCGTGGAGTGGCTGCGCGCCCTTGGTATAAAAGTCATCGACCTCGATTCCGAAGAGTGCGCTTCCCTGCTCAGCGATTACATTCGTGCGAATCCTGCGGTTTGGAACGAGGATATCGGCGAGGGATAATACCGCGCATCCTTTATCCGCTCATGCGTTAACAGAGCAAAAGCATGGACAACCCTTTCATGGCCCGCGCCATTCAGCTCTCGATTGAGAATGTCCGCACCGGGCGCGGTGGGCCGTTCGGCGCAGTCATCGTAAAAGAGGCCGTCATTATCGCCGAAGGCACGAATCAGGTTACCTTGACCAACGATCCCACCGCACATGCCGAAATACTCGCCATTCGCGGTGCCTGCAAGAGCCATGGGGTTTTCGATCTTCAGGGCTGCGAGATTTACACCTCTTGTGAGCCTTGCCCCATGTGTCTGGGCGCAATCTACTGGGCACGTCTGACTCGCGTTTATTTTGCCAATACTGCGGCCGATGCGTCCAAGGCGGGATTTGATGATTCAGCAATCTACCGCGAAATCGTCAAGGCGCATGCGCAGCGCCAGATTCCGATGATTGAAATGATGCGCAAAGAAGCACTAGCGGCGTTTCGCGAGTGGGAAGATAAACCTAACAAGATCGCGTATTGAGTCTGTTCTCTCCACCCAGACAGAAATGCCGGCAGAGGAGAGACCTATAAACTCGCCGCCACGGCGTGAGACTTGGCGCCGCTTTCCTTTTCCGCCTGCCGATCAACCACGGTGAGTTCTTTTTCCAGAGAGGAAAAACGCTGCAGGATTTCGTGCATACGCAAAGACATGTTGCGGATGGTTTCGATCTGAGAGCGAGCGCCAGAGGACAGCGATCCCGGTTCCAACAATAGCAATTCGGAGTTGCCCAGCACCGAGGTGAGCGTGTTATTCAAAGTGTGACGCATTTCCAGCATGTAACGCCCGAGAAGAGCCTGGCGTTCGAGCGATGCGTTGGCCTGCTCAAAACGGCGGGCGTCAGCCTCGGCTGCGACTCGATGCAGGATTTCCCCGGCTACTAGAACCAACGTGTCCAGCCAATTTTCCTGTTGCCGTACCACGGCTATCCCGGGCCAACGATCGTGGACAGTTTGGACAACCCGCGCATTTTCGGAGACAAACAACACGCGTTTTCCTGCTGCATCCATCGCCTCTAGAACCACCGAGAGAGCTTGCGGCCGCAGACCACCGGCAATGGCCAGGTGGAAGGTGTCCGGATCAAAGCCGAGACAGATGTCGCTGCTCATCAGAGTAAACGCGGGGACGGTTCGTTCCGATTGCCAGCGGCCGGTCACGGCACGCGAGAGTTCCACGTCATCAGAAATGATCAATACGGAAGGTTGATCCACGTTGCCTTTCTCTATTGGCTTTGGGCGTCAGGCATGGGCTTCAGACGCTTCAGCCCAAAACATTGAAACCTGAAGTCTGAGCTTTTGCCGCTATTTGATCACTCCGGTTCCGGAGAACCGGCCGATACTTCAAAGTCAGGCACATCCGAATTCGCCGCCGCGCCCGCGGCTTGCGCCAGAGTTTTTGTGGTGGTGGCTGGCTTGGTGACGGCCGCGTTCTTCAGATTCTTTGCATTCTTGGCTAATGCGGCTTCGACAACGGCACGGAGGTCGACCAACATTGACACCGGCTGCCCGGATGAGTATTCGGCGTGAAACATCACCTTCCACGATTGGCAGATCATGCGCAGTCGCGCGATGGGCTCCTCGGCGGAAAACTGGGCCCGTCGGCAATCGAGTGTCTCTACTCCGCGGCTTTCCAATTCACGCAAGCCATCCAGAATGGCGTTGAGATCCTGATGCATCAGGCGGAAGAAAATCCGTCTCATCAGAAAGCTGAAGCGGGTGAACCCGACCATGGCTGCGGGCATGAAATACTTCTGTCCGCACGAAGTTTTGAGCTTTCGGCCCTTTTCCAGAATCCGGCTGGTAAGCAGTTGGTTTAAGTTGCGGCAACCATTTGCGGTTTGCAGAACTTCATCGAGAGGATTCAGCCATTCCGGCGCTTTCACGTCGACTGGCCCCAGAACAGTCTCGAGCGTCTGCGCTACATAAGCCACATCGACATCGGCATCTTCGAGCCGCGAGGGAGCACAATGAGAAAAGAATTGCACCAGCAGGAAGTCGATCTTGTCGCGATCAGAATCCGAATGTTCCGCCCTGCGCAAATGATGAGTCAGCAGGGTACGAAGAGCTTCGTCGCTCCCCACCGTTGTTGTCTGCAGGAACTGGCGAAGCTGATGCACCTGAATCCGCGCATCCATGTCCTGAAACAATTGCCGGGCTTGTTCGACCGATTCCTGGGGCGGCGCATCCACTCCAGCTTCCAGATCGCTGTGCGCCGGCAGATCGATCACGAACTCCCGAGCCAACGCAGCATATAACGGATAGAGCAGGCGCGCGTCACGCCACTCCGCCGCGAGTTCACTCAGTTGAGATGTGGGTGTCATAATTTCACAATTCAGGTTTCACAATCCAATTCGCAACTTCGCCAGTGAAGCGAGCGGCAACCGCGGTACGGCCCCCGTTGTATTGAACGGCCACCACACAGGCCTCGGTATCCAGCGTGCCATCGGAATTGCGCAGCCGCAGTGTATCGGCGAATTCAAGGGGCAAGGTTGAGGCGAACAGCACTTCCGTCGGAGTGCCAAACTCAATAACCGTGCTTTCGCTAAATGCTCCGTTCCCATTCGCCATGCGAGTCAGGCGAACAGGAATACGAACCGGCGTCGCGTTGGGAAAAAACTTAGCCAACTTGGTGGTCGAGCTTTCACGTGCCGGAGCAGCCGCAGCGCCCGATTTGGACACAGAGTTCCTCATGATTCCTGATTCCCGGGGGTCGTCGATGCGGCCTGGATTCCCTAGTCCGCCGGTTAGCGTGACTCAGGCACCCGGACCGCATCGCTCAGTCAGAATGCACGAGAGCGGCCAAAGGACGGGATAGGGGCCGTAATCTGTAAATCTAGCTTTATCAGTGGGATAAACAAAGGGTGCTGGACTAGCTCTTGAGAAAATCCTGGCGTCCTTGTCTAAGATTGAGACAGAATCTCAGCTCAGTTCGAGCTGCGGCTGGCCTGATCGGGCTAACAAATCCTGAAAAGAAGTATCGTCGTGCAGCCCCTCGAAAGAGCGGTCGGTGTTCATAAACAGCATGGCCGCGTCGCGCTTGTCGTAAGCCTCGCGCAAGTAGTTGAGAGCTTCCTGATTTTCTCCCAGTTGGGCATAGGTCTGCGCCAACGGGTACGGCGACAACGAGCCCTGCTCATAGAACTTCTTCTGGACCGGCAGCATGCTTTCCCACATACCTTGCACACCACCGCCGGCAAATCCTTTCTCAGCCGCGCGCACGATCGCAAGGGCCATCGAGTCCTGGCGCAACGACAGCAACCTTCTTTGTCTCCGATAAGATAATCTGGATAGCCCTTGCCGTTGAGATAGATCTCCGCCAGGTAAAGGTGAGGCGAAAGAAACGACGGTTCCCGAGCTTCGATCTGCTTTAACAGCGCAATGCCTGCTTCGGGTTGGCCCGCCCAATAAAGGATGAGTCCCTTGTCGGCCATGATCGGCGTGGAAGAAGGATCAAGTTTTCTCGCGGTTTCGATTTCCGCAAGCGCCTCGGGATAACGCCGCATAGTCATTAAGAAAGTCGCATACCAATGGTGAGCGGCGACGTAGCTGGGATTCAAGGCGATCGCTCGTTTGAACTCACGTTCGGCCGTCGCCGCATCCCAGGTCCAATAAAAGGTGGCGAAGGCAAGCGAATTGTGCGCCTCGGCGGAATTGTCGTCCAACTCCACGGCTTTCTTTGCCGCCGCCAGCGCCCGCGGATAAGCCTCATTCGGTGGCATCACGGAATACTCGCGCATCAAGTTATAGCAGTCGGCAAGGCCCACATAGGCCTGAGCATAACCGGGGTCACGAACGATCGCCTGGGTGAAGAGGTCCAGAGCCTTGTTCAAATCTTCGGGCGTCCGTTTGTTCCAGAAATAGCGACCCTTTAAATACAACTCTTCGGCTTCGGGGCTCGGGTGATGGTCGACCGGGGCATTGCTTATCGCCGACGCTGAGGTTGGTGGACGCGGGATTTGATGTCTGAGTATGAGAAATCCGAGCAGGATCGCCAGCAGCAATCCCAGGATTCGAGCCACTGCGAATTTCGAACTACCCGGCGGAGCAGTCGGCCCAAGAACCGGCTTGGATATCGAGGGTTCCGCGTGCTTCTAAGATGCCGGCGGCTGAATACTTCCGTTCCGTCTGTGCCAACATCCGAGCGCAGTCTGAGGGTTCGCTTTCTGCGGCAACTGGATCTTTCAACCACTGCAGATAACTCGTCCGTGTAAGCGAACACACCACTCCTCACCCCTCCCGGCACCCGATGTACGGGGAGAGCCCTTTCTTTTTCCCATCGCTTGACGGTCCGCTCATCCCGACCGAAGAAGGCCGCGATTTCCTTCCACGAATCCAGACGGCGATTCGACGCCTGCTGCTCGCGAGCATGCATAGGCCTGAAATGTCCTGAGTTGTCCCGTGATGTCCCTTGCTTGGGGGAGCAAGTTCCTAGAGTATAGCGCGACTGCCAAGATCGTGGATACATCCCCCGCAGTCTTTCGCCGCCCAAAATGGGCCGACGAAGCTTGCAGAGTGCAATATTTTGCACACCCCAGGCGAGTCTCAGATACTCACGAGATTTGCCGGGCTGCAAGCTCAACTCGAAAATTGTCCGCCAAACGCAGAAAGATCTTTTGGAGTTCGAGGAGCCTTCATGAATTGCATACGCCAACAGGAAAAACGATCGCTGAACTCTGTGTTATTCGTTGCCGCAATGATTCTGCTCTCACTCGTCTGCGCGATTCCGGCACAGGCTCAGCAGTGCACCGACAGTTGGACCGGAGGGGGAGGAGATAACAATTGGAGCAACGGCGCCAATTGGTCGAACGGCAACGAGCCAGGCAGCACTGACGCCGTCTGCATTCAGACATCGGGAGCGGCAGTTTTGTTGGACGTCGCCGACGGGGTCGCCGGCCTCGCCGTCGGCAGCTCCGACAGCCTGACGTTTCCCACCCCATCTAACACGAACAATGGCCTCAGCATCAGTGGCTCCTCCATCACGAACAGCGGGCAGATCATCATGGCCGCTCCAGTGCAGTTTGGCTCAACAGGTTTGAACCTCTCATCCAGCGGGACGGTGATCCTATCCGGCCGCGGAACGATTACCCTGAACGCCAACTCCTTCGGCGGCGACTCGATCGGAGGCAGCGCGATTCTGCTGAATCGCTCGACGATCCGGGGCGGCGGCGGCCTCGATATGACATTCAACAATGCCAAGGCCGGCGTGATCAACGCCAACGAATCCGGAGTTCAACTGGTGGTGGGACGCAACAATTCCCAGGGCCCCTCAACCAACACCGGCCTGATGGAAGCCACAGATGGTGGCCAACTCGTCATGGGGAGCCTCACCCTGAACAACGTCGGCGGGACCATTAAGGCGGCGGGTAAGAATTCCTACGTCCAACTCGAGGGCGAAGGTCAGGGAGGCGAAACGTTTACGGGAGGCACATGGACAACCGCCAACGGAGGAGCGATTCAGGTTGTTGACAGTAGCGCGCTCCTCGATGGCACGAATGGGAACACCATAACCAACTCCGGAACTATGCAGTTGGTTGACGGCGCAGCGCACCCGGGCGGTAATTTTCAAGGAACCCTAATGAACACAGGAACCCTCCAGATTCTGTCAAAGGGCTCCGGCATGGGCGTGAACATTCCAGGTGGCCAGACCTTTACTCTCACGGGTTCGGGCAGCCTCACGATGGGAGACGGCACCAGCAACGCCTACAACAATCAAAACTACATCAGTGGAGCCACGTTTGTGAGCCAGCAGCTCATCCAGGGGACGGGCAACATTTTGAATCTGGTCGAGCTTCAACAACAGCGCCACCATTAACGCGAACGTTCCCACCGGTCCCAATAACCTGCAGCTTCAATTGGGCCGGGCCGGCGCAAGTACCAACACCGGAACCATCGAGGCCACGAACGGCGGAGTGCTCCTGATCGGCAGCACGACGATCAACAACGTCGGCGGCACCATCGCCGCTTCCGGCACCGGCTCGAACCTCTCCTTGGTCGGCTCGCTTGGGACTTCAGGCCTGACCATCAGCGGCGGCACTTTCGACGGTTCGGGTGGAGGAGTGATCTACGGCCAGGGTGGCTCACTACTTGACGGAACCACTAGTACCGTCAATAACACCGGAACGATGGTCATTAACTACCAGGATCTTCAGGCGCAGGGAACACTGAACAACAGCGGCACTATGCAAATCCTCGCCCCTACGAATGACAATGGCCAGACTTTCCTTCAGATTCCCAACGGGGAGAATCTCACGATAACCGGCAAAGGTACCATCATCATGGGGGATGGCACCGACAACAGCTACAACAATAATGCTGCAATCGGCAACAACCTCGGCACCAACGGTACATTCGACAATCGAACCACGATCGAAGGGACGGGAGGCATCGTCCTGACCAACGAGGTGATCAACGATGGGACGATCATCGCCAATGTGCCGACCGGCACCAGTGGCCTAATGCTCCTTGTAGACCGCGTCGCAAACATCCAGAACAACGGTACGATTCGAGCCACCCAGGGGGGCATCTTCTACATCGGTGGCGGCTCCTGTTGCGGAAACCCGTTCACTAACGCAGGCACCATAATCGCGGACGCCAAGAGCACGGTCAACCTGCAAAACGCCAACCCGTTTGGCAACCTTGCGAACGGCGTTCTGACCGGAGGCACTTACAACGTCACCGGAACCCTCGAGATCCCCGGAAATATCACCACCAACGACGCCAAAATCACGCTCAACGGCAAGGCATCGCAAATCCTGAATCCCAGCACCAACGCGTTGGCAGGCTTCGTCACCAATGCCTCCAAGGGCAGCTTTAGCGTAACCGCAGGCCAGAGCTTCACCTCCGCAGGCACATTCACCAACCAGGGAGCGATCACTGTTGGCAAGGGCAGCACCTTTACCGTGGGGTCGGGCGGATCCTATCTGCAGACGGAAGGCAAAACTACAGTGAACGGCAAGGTCACGCTCTCCAGCACCGAGGAGAAGACCGACGAAGCTGATTCCGATTCCGCCCCTGCCGCTGCCGACATCAAGATTGCCAAAGGCACGCTCTTCGGCAACGGAGGTACCGTCGCGGCTCACGTCTATTCTTCGGGAACCGTAATCCCAGCGGATTCGCTAACCGCAACGGGCAAGCTGGCGATCACTGGCGCCTACACCCAAACTGCCGCGGGCGCGCTCGATGCCAACATAGCCGGTGCCAGTTCGGGCCAGTTCAACGTGCTCAATGTCACCGGCGCGGCGACGATTGGCGGAACCCTAAATATCGGTCTGCTGGATAAGTTTGTTCCGGCCGTCGGCGACACTTTCGAAATTCTGACAGCAAAAAAGGTGACCGGGACGTTCGCCACGGTGAATGGGACGAAGATCAACGACAGCGAGCACTTCACCGTAACCTACAACCCAGACAACGTAACCCTCAGCGTGGTTTCCGGGGACTAGTTTTGCACTCACAACTCGACTCGACGAAACCAATGAGCACACGCGCGATCACTTTCGACGCGCAAAAGGAGTGAAAATGAAGATCCAAAACGTTTCAGGTTGGCGCAAGCAAAGTTCGCGAGACGTAAAGTTTGTCACCCTACTTTTCGTCGCTGCCTTTCTCATGCTGCTCAGCACATCGAGCGCTCTGGGACAAGGATTCAAAATGACCCAACTGAATCCGCCCGGGTTCCAAGCGGGTACTGCGATTCCATATGGCGTGAACGCAAGCGAAGCTGTTGTAGGCTTCGGCATGGCGACGTCCGGGGACACGGTGGGATTTTTGTATAGCGGGGGCAAATACACCACCCTCGATTTCCCAAAAAAGAACACTTTTACCCGGGCCAGCGGCATTAACGATTCGAACGAGATCGTAGGCGACTGGTATGAAGCGAGTGCTAATACTTACCACGGCTACACCTATGTGAACGGAACCTATCAGCAGTACGACGTGGGCGGCAAGGTATCGACTTCGATCTTCGGAGTTAACAGTGCCGGACACTTCGCCGGCGCCGAGGGTCACCAAGGCAGTACTGGTTTTGTGAAGGGCTTCATTTACACCGGTAGTGGCAATCCGACTGAATTCTTTGCCAGCGGCAAGGACGCTACCTATGTCTACGCCATCAACAGCTCCGACGAGGTCGTCGGTGAGTACCTCGATTCCAGCAATGTCGCACACGGTTTTTACCGGAGCGCGGCCGGTGAAATTACGGCGATCGAATATCCGGGCGCGACCCAGACTGTGGCCTACGGGATCAACGATGCCGGCGAAATCACTGGTACTTACATCAACGCCTCGAATCTGCCCTACGGCTTTACCTACATTAAAGGTAAGTATGCTTCTACCGACTTTGCCGCCACCCGCGGGATTAACAGCAAAGGAGCTTACGTCGGCTTCTACTGGGGCGTCGACGGCGTGCCGTCCGGCTATCTGGCCTCGCCACAGGCCTTCACGTTATCCACGGTCAAGATTCCGGACGAGCAGGAAGGCTTCCTCTATGGCGTCAACAAGGACGATGTTTCCGTCGGAGCCTACGTCGATACAAGTGGACAAGAGCACGGCATGATGGTCTCGGACGGCAAGGTGACGAATATCGACGATTCAAACGGCGTACAAACCATCTGTTTTGCCATCAACTCGGCCAACCACATCGTCGGCGATTACATTGACACTAACGGCAACCCGCACGGATTCGAGTACGTCGCCGGAAAATTCACCGATATTTCGGGACCGTCTGGAGCGCTTTCCGACGACGCTACCGGAATCAATGACGCGGGAGAGATCTCTGGCGACTTCTACTCCGGTTCGGACAGCACCCACCATGGTTTCTTGTTCAAAGGGGGCAAATATACGGAGCTCGATCCACCCGGTTCGACCAATACGTTCGGCGCGGGCATCAACGCCTCCGGCAACGCTACCTTTTTCTGGGTGGACTCCAAGGGCTATGTGCAATCCTCCCTTTACAACGGAAAGACGTTCAGTTCGATTAACGTCCCCGGAGTTGCGTCCTCCTATGCGCAAGGCATTAACACGGCTGGCGACATCGTGTTCGTCGTCTACGACCCCTACGGAGTCGGGCACAGCGCGCTGAAGCAAGGAAGCTCTTACTTTGTTTTCGATGATCCAAAGGGTTTCAACGCCGCCGCAGGTGGAATCAACGACGGCGGCCTGATAGTCGGCTATTACACTCCGACCGGGACGACGCTTGCCCAACCCTTCAAGGGTACGGAATAGAAACCGGCTGACCGCATCCGTCTGCGATTCGAACCAAAAAGTGTGCCCGCCGTGCTTAGGCACGGCGGGCTTGTTCGAGAGATGAATTCCAACAATGATCCAAAGACACAACGACAATTTCCGCACTCTCAGGGGGTTTAGTGAATTACGTTCAACAGGTTAGACCTTTTCGCATGACCGCGGCATTAACTGTCGCGCTGCTTGTCCTCACTCTTGCCACGGCAACGATTCCCACCCAGGCCCAAACCTACAAGGTCCTCTACAACTTCGGAACTCACACCAACGACCCGACCCAACCGCACGGTCAGGATGTCATCTCTCAGGGACGAGATGGCAAATTGTATTCGAATGCAGCCACCGGCGGGACTTCCAATGACGGCGCGGCGTTCAGTGTAACCACTGGGGGAAAGCTGGCCGTGGTGGCCAGCCTCACCAATCCTTACACCGGGAGCGGCCTGACGCTCGGCACAGATGGAAATTTCTATGGCACCACTGAAGGAGGGGGGACAGACGGAGCCGGAACGGTATTCAAGGTAACTCCTGGTGGCGCGCTGACAACTCTGTACAACTTCACGGCCGGCGCCGACGGCGGCTATCCGCAGGCCAATTTAACCTCGGGAGTGGACGGCAACTTCTATGGAACTGCGAGTGGTGTGAACGTGATCAACAGCGTGGCATTCAAGATCACACCAGCAGGTACGATGACCACACTGCATACCTTTACTGGTAGCGACGGAAATGATGTCATCGCAGGACTGATCCAAGGAACCGACGGAAACTTCTATGGCGTTGCCGCGAAAGGGGGCGCCAATAGCGATGGAGTTATCTTCAAGATGACGCCGGCTGGCACAGTGACGGTGCTCCACAGCTTTGATGGCACCGATGGAGCGTCCGCCGCTTTCGGCCTTATTCAGGCCACCGACGGCAACCTCTATGGCACCACCGAATTGGGAGGCACCAGCAACGATGGGGCGATCTTTAAAATCACCACCAGCGGAACCTATACAGTGCTTCACAGCTTCAATGGAACCACCGATGGTAATCAAGGCTATTCTGGCCTGGTGCAGGCCACCGATGGAAACCTCTACGGTGTAACGGGCATGGGTGGAACGTCAAGCGTTGGGACGATCTACAAGATTACGGCCAGCGGAACATTTTCCGTTCTCTACAATTTCGACAATACCCATGGCGCGAACCCTCAAAGTTATTTGACCCAGGACACGAATGGCATTTTGTACGGCGACGCTCAGTTAGGGGGCACCCAGAACCAGGGAGTCTTCTATAGCCTGAATCTCGGACTCGCGCCGTTCGTTCGATTGGTGAGTACTTCGGGCAAGGTCGGCTCGAAGATTGGCATTCTGGGCCAGGGTTTCAGTAAATCCTCGGTCGTGAAGTTCGCTGGGGCAACGGCCGCAACGATCACCGTGACCGGAACAACTTACATTTCAGCGACCGTGCCGGCGGGAGCAACTGACGGCAAAGTCACCGTGACCACCGGCTCCACCGAACTAACCAGCTCGCTAAGTTTCGTCGTCCACAACTCCTGGAGCGACGGAGCTGTTTTGCCCACCGCTCTGCAAGGCTCGGCCACCGGAGTCATCGCAGGCAAAGTCTACGTCGTAGGCGGAGCGACGAACAGTGCCATCGTCGCCATCAATCAGATTTACAATCCCAGAACCAACAAGTGGACAACTGGCGCATCCATGCCAACTGCACGTTTCGCCTGCGCTGGCGCGGTGGTCGAGGGCATTCTCTACGTCATCGGCGGAAACCCGAACGGCAGCTCGCAGCTCAATGTGGTCGAGGCTTACGACCCCGCCACCAACAAATGGTCCACGAAATCGCCCATGCCTACTGCGCGAGACAGCATTAGCGCAGCGGTGCAAGACGGAATCATTTACGTGGTCGGCGGCTACAACAACAGCGATGGGCGGCTCAACACTGTCGAGAGCTACAATCCTGCGACGGATAAATGGGCCGAAGAATCTCCGCTGTTGGTCGGCAAATCCGAACCAGCAGTTGGGTTGCTTGGCTCGACCATTGTCGCTGCCGGTGGCTTAGCCGCTTCAGGCGTCACCGGAGACAACGAAGGCTACTCCGCCAGCAAGAATTCGTGGAGCGCTCTCACCGACGATCCAACTCCCCGGCAAGCGACCTGCGCGGCATCCGTTTCCGGGCGGCTGTATTCTGCAGGCGGGACCAATGGGGCGCCGTTGAACATAGCCGAATCGTTCAACGTCTCCACCAACAAGTGGGCGACGCTTTTGCCATTGCCCCACGCGGTCGTCGGGACAGGCAGCGCCGACGTCAATGGCCAGCTCTATTGCTTCGGAGGCTCAAACAACGGCGGAGTATTTCAAGGCACGGTTTACAACTACCTGCAAATCTACCAGCCCTAGATTTGCGCCGATTTAACGTCACATCGCCCGCTGTAGTGATTTACGGCGGGCCTTTCGACCCTTATTTACTGCGCTGCATGCGCCGGTTAGCCAGTTTACGAAACGATCCCTGGGGAAACAACAATGTCTCGATACGTAGTCAACGCTCCTCAAGCAACACGTTCGGCAAAAAGATAAACTTTCCCGCACAATGGAACTGCTAGAAACCAGAAAACCAAAAGGAGGATTTTATGGTTCGCGCTTGCGCTGTTTGTGCGATCTTGGTATCGCTTTGCTCTCTTTCCGCATTCGCTCAGCAACCGACAACCTTCCCGATTACCTGCTCTTCGGGCACAGCGTGCAAGAGCGGCACCGTCCCCGTCTTTACAACCACTGGAGGCGCCTCCAAAGTAGACAGCTCGATCATGAGCCAATCCGGCTCAACGATCTCGGTTGCCGGTTCGGTGAGCGCCGGCACGAGTTACGAGATCGGTGGCGCTCCCTTTGCCTTCGGCTCGGTCGCGAACACCAACGCATTTTTAGGATTTGCCGGAAACTCCACGACGACAGGCACCGGGAACATCGGTATAGGCACCTCCGCGCTAAGCGCCGATACCACGGGCAAGAGCAACACGGCGGTGGGAGCTTCGGCACTGAGTGCCAGCACGACAGCCAACGACAGCGCTGCCTTCGGCTGGTTTGCGCTCGCCGCCAACACAACCGGTGCTCAAAACCACGCCTTCGGCGCCGGAGCGCTTTATTCGAATACGACGGGCTCGTCGAACTCCGCCTTCGGCCTTGCCACTCTCTACTCCAACACGATAGGCATCAACAACTCCGGATTCGGCTATGCCGCCCTCCACGCCAACACCACAGGCACCCAAAACGAGGGCTTTGGCTATGAAGCGCTTTTCTTCAATACGACGGGGAACGGCAATGCCGCCTTCGGCACTGGTGCCTTGTACCAGAACACAACCGGTGGTTCGTCGACCACGACAGGCGGCAACTCCGCCTTTGGGAACTTCGCACTCTTAGCTAATACGATAGGCGGTGGCAACACGGCTTTTGGCTTTAGTGCACTCACAGCCAACACGAGTGGGAACAACAACGTCGCCGTCGGCCCCGCAGCGCTTGCGAGCCTCACGACCGGGAGTGGCAACATCGCCATCGGCACCGGGGCCGGGGGAAATCTCAACGCCGCCGAAAGCAACGACATCTACATCGGCGACAGCGGAATCGCCGGCGAATCAGGCGCCATCCGCATCGGCTACATCAAAAACATCTCGGCGACTTACATCGCCGGGATCTCCGGAAAAACCAGCGCCAACGGCATGGAAGTTTTCGTTAACGCGACGGGTCAGCTTGGCACGGTGAAGTCCTCACTCCGCTATAAGCACGAGATCGCCGACATGGGCGACCAGAGCGATGTCCTGATGAAACTGCGTCCGGTCGCGTTCTACTACAAGCCCGAACTGGATGACACGCAGACGCGGCAGTACGGTCTGGTGGCTGAGGAAGTGGCCAAAGTGGCGCCGGAACTGGTCGTATTCAACCAGGACGGTACTCCGGAGACAGTGCGCTACCACTTCGTTAACGCCATGCTGTTGAACGAAGTCCAGAAGCAGCGCCGACGAATCGAGGAGCAGCAGAAAACGAACGAGCAGCAAAGCAACACGATTGCCAGGCAGCAGACGGAGATTCAAGACCTGGCTGCGCGCATGACCAAGCTCGAGACGTTGTTGGCTGCAAGGCGATAGCCGAAGTGAGTTATCCATGACGGACCACGACCGCCGCCAGCGACAGCTGGCGGCGGGCCTCTTTGCGGTCCTTAGTGGTGATTTGGCAATAGTTTATGCCCGGATTCGATGCGATCCCAATAGAGAGAGCCCTTCACAAATGTGCAAACAATTGCACAATGGCCTATGCCCCTGCGTCTCTAAAGCACACATTCTTCGGGCCGCAGCGGTTGGTATAGGGCTTGCCTATAGCCAAGGTAGGATCGGAAACGCGCTGGATCGCATAGAGAATCCTCGCGCTGCCTCTGATCCATAGGTTCTACGATTTGGAGAAAATGCGATGAAAACTGGATTGTTGATTTTATGTCTTCTTTTCGCCACCACAGCCCTCGCGCAATCGAGCAGTGGCAGTGCGAACCTGAGCAATGAGCTGCAGTTTTCCACTCACAACGAACGCGCCGTTCAGCTACCGATGGCTCAAGAACAGAACTTGCTGGCAAACTCCAGTTATTCCTTTGCACAGGGTGAGCGTCCACTCTGGGAAGTTCAACCTTTGGCGCACTCCGTGCCTCTGGGTGATGTCGCCCGTATGCTGAAGAAAGAGCACGAAACGGTTAAGAAGGCCGATATCATTTGGAATAACTAAGTCTCGGGAGGAGGCGCAACTCATCGGCATGCGCGCCGGTGCGCGCCTCCAACTTCCTCGCCACTCGAATTACCTGTCACCACCAGGCCTCTAAACGCTTCCGCCGCAGGCCCCCGATCGCTTCCGCTTCCTCTCGTACTTATTCCATTCGTGAACGCAGGTCTCCCGAGCTGACCTCGCCTCCAAATCACGCGAGACTTAGCCTCCGTTTTTGCGATATACTTCGCCCTCACAGCGCCGAGAGCGCCCATGTGTCACTCGCACGTAACGGATGTCGGATGAGTGTCCGCTCCGGATTCCGGTAGCAAAGAGCGGAAACAGATGAGCCACGCCCTCCACGGAAGAAAGCCAAACTTACAGGCCCTGCCCATCGCCACTAGTGAGGCGGTATGTTGCGGCTGATTCGCGAGCTCATACGGCCTTATCGGGGAACTCTTCTCGTCATATTGACCGCCATGATGGTCGAAACTCTGATGAGCCTGGCTGGCCCGTGGCCGTTGAAAATCATTCTCGACAATGTGGTCGGATCGCATCATCTTCCCGGATGGTTCGATCACTTTGTAGCTTCGCTGACTAGTGAGCTGGGCCCCGGCAAGATGAAAATCGCTGCGGTCGCAGCTATCGGCGCAATCCTGATTGCCGTAATCGGCTCCCTCGCGTCCTATATCGATAACTACTACACCGAAAGCGTGGGTCAGTGGGTGGCGCATGATCTGCGCATGCGCACTTATCATCATCTCCAGCGCCTCTCGCTCGCTTATTACGACAGCCATCAGACCGGTGTTCTGCTCAGCACCATTACCGACGACATTCAAACTATTCAAAGCTTCGCTTCCTCCGCGACGCTAGGCATTCTCGTCGACCTGCTGACCATCATCGGAATGCTCGGCCTGATGTTCTGGCTCCAATGGGATTTTGCCCTCGTGGCGGTAGGAATCACTCCGTTCCTGCTGCTTTTCGTGTCGCGGTTCAAGCGGGCGGTGAAGAAAGCAACCCGCGAGGTGCGCCACCGGCAAGCTGACATCGTCGCCGTCGTCCAGCAAGGGCTTGAATCGGTACGCGTGGTGAAGGCCTTCGGCCGGCAGGATCTGGAACAAGAGGAACTGAATGAAGCCAGCCGGGCGACGGTCGATGCCGCGCTTAGAGCTCGCAGAGTGAAGTCAATGCTCTCGCCGGTTGTCACCGTGACCGTGGCTCTGTGTACCGCGTTTGTGCTTTGGCGGGGTGCGTCCCTGGTTTTGATTGGAACCATGACGGCGGGCGCATTGACCGTCTTTCTTTCGTATCTCACCAAATTCTTCAAGCCGGTGCAGGATCTCGCGAAGATGACCAACTCCATCGCGCAGGCGGCGGTGGGAGTCGAGCGAATTCAGGCCATCCTCGAGACCGACAGCTCCATTCGTGAATCTGCCGACCGCGCGGGAACCGGGAGCTATTCGCGGCGACATCTCCTTTGACCACGTGGCCTTCGGCTACAAGCAAGGATGAACCTGTCCTGCTCGATGTCAGCTTTACCGTCAAGCAAGGCGAGTTAGTCGGGATTGTGGGCACGACCGGCGGTGGTAAGTCTACGGTCGTGAGCCTGATCCCACGCTTCTATGATCCGACTGCTGGCTGCGTGCGCATCGATGGCGTCGATGTTCGTGAGTACAAACTGCATGCCTCTGCGCAGCCAAATCGGTTTCGTGCTGCAAGACACGGTGCTGTTCCGCGGGACGATACGCGACAACATCGCTTACGGCCGCCCGGGTGCGACCCAGAAAGAAATCGAGGAAGCCGCGCAACTGGCCAACGCCGACGAGTTCATTTCCCGGATGCCCCACGGCTACGACACCCTGGTGGGCGAGCGGGGACTTACCCTTTCCGGAGGGCAACGGCAGCGAATTGGGATTGCTCGCGCCATCATTCGCAACACACCGATTCTTATCCTCGACGAGCCTACCGCGGCTCTCGACACCGAATCCGAGCGGCTCGTGATCGAAGCCCTGGAGCGTCTGATGAAGGGACGAACCGTCATCACAATCGCGCACCGTCTCAGCACCATTCGGGATGCAGATAAAATCATTGTGCTCAAGGCAGGCATGGTGGCGGAACAAGGCACGCATGAGGAATTGCTGGCCCTCGGCGGAGTCTATGCCGAACTGCACCGCATACAGGTCGATGGAGTATCAGAAAAAGTTGCAAGCTAGACGCAAATTATCGCTGGCATGCGGTCTGCAGGTTGTCTCGCATGCTATTTCCTGGAGGCAGTATGTCTCGTTCGTCTAGTCGTTCTTCCGGACGACTCCGCTCAACCGATTCTCGATGCCATCCATAAGGCCGCTAAATCGCTTCGCATCAAGATGTTTGTCTTTTCCGATCCCACGCTGTTGGGTGCGGTCATCGATGCGCATCGTCGTGGTGTAAAGGTGCGAGTGATGCTGAATCCCGCCCGGCGCAGCGGCGAGGAGGAAAATGAGGAATCCCGCAAGACGCTCACTCAAGCGGGAGTCGAGGTGATTGACAGCAACCCGGTCATTCGATCTGACGCACGAGAAGTCGATGGTCGTCGACGATCGCATCGCCTTCGTGAAATCACTCAACTGGGAAACCAAGAACCTTACTGAGACCCGGGATTATGCCGTGATCACGGACAACAAGCGCGAGGTCAGCGAGGTTATCGACTGCTTCGAGGCTGACTGGAGCCGGAAGACCTTCGACCCGGGCGAACACGCGCACCTTATCTGGTGCGAAGGCAACGGACGAAACAAAATTGCGGAATTCATAGACCAGGCAAAGCACACGCTGTTCCTGCAGAACGAGCGTTATCAGGACGCTATCATCATCGAACACCTGGTGCGCGCGAAGGAGCGAGGAGTGAAAGTACATGTGATGGCGCGGCCTCCGCACACACTGAAAAAGGAAAAGCTGGTCGAGGGCGTCGGCGGGCTGCGCATCATGGATGACGTTGGAATCAAGGTCCACAAGCTCAAGCATCTCAAACTCCATGCCAAGATGCTTTTTGCCGATGGAGTCCGGGCAATCGTAGGCTCTATTAATCTGGCGCCCGGCAGTTTTGACAGCCGGCGTGAACTCGCGATTGAGGTGCATGACGACGATGTGGTCGAACGTCTGCACACAATCGTGCACCACGATTGGAAGAATTCCCATCCTCTCGATCTGACTGACGCAGGGCTGCTGGCGGATCTTGAGGACCGCCTGGGCGCGGCAGACCTCGCGCTCCACGCCGATCACAAGAAGAAAAGAGCGTGATCATCAGTAGGCTGGTCGCCCGTAGACGGCAAATCCGGACTTACGGTCGAGCGACTTTATGGTTGAGCGACTTACGGTTGAGCGATTTACGGTTGAACAATGACGCCATCAAATGGCGTTGCCGCGACAAAGCGTCCTCGGACTACACTGATCATGCGAAGTGGATAACCCGAGTCCGCACCACTCTGCCAGCTTTGCCCGCCATCGCTGCTTTGAAAGATCGTGCTGGTTGCCATACTGGTTGCCAGCAGGGTCTTATCTGATTCGTCGTAGGAAATAGAACTGATATCCCGATCTGGCAGGCCATTTTTCAAGCGTAGCCAAGTGGCCCCGCTATCCGTGCTGCTGAATCCGCCTTCGCGTGACGCCACCAGAATCTGCGCGTCTGGCGTCACCGTTATGCCGCGGATGCCGCTGATGTTTCCCGGCAGTGTTGCCTGTTGCCATGTGGTCCCGCCATCGGTTGAAATCACCACTTCTTTGCGAGTGGCGGCGACTTCCAATTGTCCGTTGGACCGTACGGCGACAAAATCGCTTCTGCCAAGCACGGGACCGCCCATCCAAGTCTTACCCGCCATTCGAACTGGCAAACAATCCTGCCGTCGTGGCCGCCAACCAACGTTGCGGAGTCACTTCAATTTCATTCACCTTCGCTTCCAACGTCGTATGTGGCACGGGCTTCGCGACCGCCTTCTTTCCCTTCTTCGCCGGGGCGCCGGAGGCGACTCTTTGACAATGGTATTGCTGGGCCGCCACGCCTTGCTCGCGTGATCGAGTATGAAGATGCCCCGATTCGTGCCAGCAATCAGCGATCCGTTGCTCGCTTGTTGCAAGGTGAAAACGTCGCGGCCTCCTAGTCCGGTGCTCTTCTGGTCCCAGTGCTGCCCGCCATAGCGGTACGAAAACACGCCACCCCATTCGCGGTCGTTCACCACGGCTACGAAGATCGTGTCGGGATCTTTTTTGTCCGCCAGGATTGCGGTGACGTAGCGATGCGCGTAACCGTGATTCGAAGGACGGAAGGTCTGCGCGCCGTCGTCGCTCGCGATCACGCCGCTGCGATCCGTCGCCAGTAAAACCAGCTTGGAATTTCGCGGATCGATCAGCACATCATTTACTACCGTTTCTGGATTGCCGTCCCGCTTCCAGGTCTTGCCCGCGTCGCTCGTCTTCCAAAGTCCCTCGGTGGTTCCCGCATAAACGATCTTCGGATTTCGCGGATCCTGCTTCAGCACCCGTGTGCGGCGTGCAGAAAAAGGCATTCCCTGTACTTTGCGAAAACTCTCGCCGGCACTGTCGCTGCTATAAATTCCCGAACAAGCGCTGGCGTAGACCACTGCGGGATTGGTCGAGTCGATAATGATCGAAAACACATCCGAGTCTTCGATCATGCCTTTGTTGATGTGATGCCAGTTCACCCCGCCATCATTCGTCTTCCACGCCAGGTGCCATGTTCCGGCATAGACCACGTTCGGATCCTTGGGATCCACGGCAATCGATTCAACATCCCTGATGTCGGCGGCGGGAGAAATATGCTCCCAAGTCTCGCCGCTGTCCTTGCTGCGATACACGCCATCCAGTGCGCCCGCTGTCACGACCTTGGAGTCGGAGACAGCAAGAGCCAAAGCACGAACGGATTTTCCATGCATAGGCGGTAAGTGTTTCCCAGGTTTTTCCGCCGTCGCGGGAGCGAAACACATCGCCAGCCTTCTCATCTTCTACACTCCAGGCGGAGACGAACATGACGTCGGGATTCTGCGGATCGATAGCAATGTGATCCAGTACATAGTCATTGCCAGTGCCGAGATGCGCAAATCGCGACCAACTGTGTCCGGCGTCGAACGACTCAAACAGGCTTCCTGTGCCGGTGCCGAGGAAAATGTGATCAAGGTTGCGAGGATCATACGCGAGGCTGCGGGCGTCTCCACCATCCGGCCCCAATACTTTCCATTGTTCGGCCCACGAATGTTGCGGCCGAGAAAGTAGCGAGAAAGAGAATTCCCAACAGGACAAAAAAACGCTTGCGACGAACTGGCTGCACGGTCGTTAAAGCCATAAGGTAGCGTTCCCTCGAAAGGAAATAATATTTAGATTAACAGCTGAGGCACAAGCGTCGCCGCCCCGCTACAACTAGATCGCTCTGGCGTACCGGAAAGGTCTAATTCCTGCACTCTTCCAGAAATAAGCCAGGATAATCACACTTGCAACCGCCGCGTAGGCGCACCAAAGAGAAGTGAACGCGTATCGCTTGAACGCCATCACGAGCAGCAGTATCGCAAGATTCGCGATTCCGAAAATCACCATGTCTTTTACTTTCGAAAATAAAAGCGAACCGCACGTCACGATGACGTAAAGAACTGCAACGACTTCATTATTAGTTGCCTGATTGATGTACACAATGCTGTTGCCTTTGACAAAAACTTGCGTCGGATACGCGGTCAAAGCCCAAAGTATATAAAGGGCGGTTAAGGTTCCAAGAATCAGGAATGGTTGCATGCGGCGGCGGCTTTTCGCGTCGGCCTCAAATAAAATAACGCTAAGCGGCAATATAAACGGCAGAAGTCCCTGCGCATACAACATGAACGCCGCCCCCATATTGTGCGTGACTTTTGGCGACAGTATTCCGTCCAGCCCCAGCCAGACAAAACCCTCGATAAATTGGTGAATGGCAAAAAGCATAGGGAGAGCCGCAAATAGCAGTTCACGCCGGTGTTTTACTTTGGTCAAGGTTACGACGCCGACGCCTGCCAAAACTCCGCTACCTACAAAATTCGCAGTGGCTGAAAAACACATGTCTCGGATTCCCCCATCGAAGTCGAGCGTTTAGGTCAAGCAAATCTGTGCTTCTATTATTGCAGCGCCTGGCTGGTTGGCGCCATTTCCTGGCGACCGCCAATGTTGTAGCGCTTGAGCTTGCGATACAGCGTCGCACGGCTGATGCCAAGCATCTTGCCCGCCAGCGCTTTGTCGCCTTTTACTTGTTCGAAAACACGCTCGATCGTTGCCCGTTCAATGTCCTCGAGATCGGTGGAGGAAACTGCGCCCTGCCATCGCGCCTATCGTCACTTCTGAAGAAGGCGACGACGAGGCAATGGTGGGCGGCAGATCGCTCAGATCAACGAGTTTGCCATCGCCTAAGGCCACGGCGCGCTCGATGCAGTTCTCCAGTTCGCGGACATTTCCTGGCCAATCGTATTGCAAGCAGGCATTTCATCGCCGCGTTGGTGACTTGCGTCGAGTTGTCGGGCGCATGACGGTCGAGAAACCAGTGCGCCAGCATAGGAATATCGGAGCGGCGTTCGCGCAGAGATGGCAAATGGACGGTGACCACGTTCAGGCGAAAATAAAGATCCTTGCGGAAAGTCCCGTTGCGATATTCGGCTTCAAGATCGCGGTTGGTCGCGGCGACCACGCGGACATCCACTTTAATTTTCTGATTGCTTCCCACCGGGCGGATTTCCTTTTCCTGCAAAACGCGCAGCAGCTTGGCTTGCAACTCCAGCGGCAGTTCACCGATCTCGTCCAGGAAAATGGTGCCGCCGTTGGCCGACTGGAACAATCCTGTTTTCGATCTGAGCGCGCCAGTGAATGCGCCTTTTTCGTAGCCAAACAGTTCGCTCTCAATCAGGGTAGGAACGAGCGAACCGCAGTCCACGGCCACAAAGGGACGATTGGCGAACGAACCGCGGAAGTGAATCGCGCGCGCAACCAACTCTTTGCCGGTGCCGCTCTCGCCGGAAATCAGTACAGGAGTCCGCGTGTCTTTCAGGCGCGAAATCATGCGCAGCACGTCCTGAATTTTGGCGGAAGAGCCGACGATGCCATGAAGGTCGGATTCGGTATCCACACGCTCGCGGAGAAATTGATTCTCTTCTACCAGTCGGACCTTTTCGGCCATCCGACGCAGGAACAGACGCAGTTCTTCCAGCGGTGAAAACGGTTTGCTGATGTAGTCGTACGCCCCCAGCTTCATGGCCTGCACAGCGGTTTCAACCGAGCCGTGGCCGGTCATGACCGCGATCTCGCTGCGAGGCAGCAGCTTTTTCACTTTCTCCAGAAACTCAATGCCAGACATGTTGGGCATGACCATGTCGGTGAGAATCATGTGCGCGGGCTGCTCTTCGAGCAGGGCCAGCGCGGTCTCGCCGCTATTGGCTTCCATGCAGGTATAGCCCAGCGCCTCACCCACGGTCATACACAGGCGGCGGATGCTCTGCTCGTCGTCAACAATCAACAGGCGGATACGTAAATCGTCACTCACGGTGCTTTCCCCATGGTCTTCTCGATGACCGAAATAAATTGTTGAACCCGGAACGGCTTCTCCACGCAAGGCGCGCCGGTTTTGCGCAAGGTGGCGACGGTATCGTCATTGGCGATATCGCCGGTAATGAAAACAATGCGGGCAGCCAGGTCGGGGCGATGCCGGCTCAGCCAGGCGTGCACCCCGGCGCCATCCACGCCGCCGGGCGTGCGCATGTCAGAGACCACGCCCAGAAACTGCTCGGACTCGAGCAGCCGCAGGCCCTCCGCTCCCGACTCCGTGCACACTACGGCGTAGCCACTGCGCTCCAGGGTTGCTCGGACGTATGCCATCACCGCGGGTTCATCCTCGATGAGCAGTACTGGCAAAGCCGGAGGATTTCGTGACGCGTTGTGCTCATGCTGGGATCACTCCTGCCGCGGCTCCGCCGAGGCGCTTTCTGCGGCGGCGGGCAAGCGCACGATGAAGGTTGCGCCCTGCCCGTCTGTATTGTTGTGGCAAAGAATTTCGCCGCCGTGTTCGCGCACAATGCCGTAACAGATGCTCAAGCCCAGAGCCGGTACCCTTGCCAATTTCCTTAGTAGTGAAGAATGGGTCGAAGATGCGTTCGGGAAAAGTAATGCCGTAGCCGTTATCGCGAAATAAAACTTCTACAAAAGCGCCCTGGTTCGTAGTTTTGATTTCAATCCGCGCCGGACGCCCAGTGTCGCGCACGGCGTCGTACGCATTATTAAGAATATTCAGGAACACCTGTTGCAGCTGGTGCGCATCACCAATCGCCTGCGGTAATTCGGAATCGAATTGTTCGACAACTTCAACTCCCCGGCTATGAAGATCGTAAGCACGCAACTCCACGGTACGACTCAGAATAGTGTTGAGCTGTACCGGTCGGCGTTGCGGTGGCATTTGACGAGCAAAGCTCAGCAGGTTCTGCACGATTTGCTTGGTGCGTTGGGCTTGCTCCAGAATGACGCGCAGATCTTTGCGCGCGCTTTCCGGGACTTCGGGATTCTCCATGAAGCAAGTCGGAAAAACCGAGAATTGCGGTGAGTGGATTGTTGACTTCATGAGCGACTCCGGAAACGAGCTGGTCCGACCGCCGCCATTTTCTCCGCATGCAGCAACTTGGCTTGCAGCGTCGCCGCATCGGTGATGTCACTCATCACGACGACAATGCTGGCAACATGACCTTGCTCGTCGCGCATGGGGCTCAGGTTCATCGAAAAGTATCCGACACGTCCTTCGCCATGCACAATCTGCACTTCCAGGTTATCGATCTGCTGTCCTGCAAGAGTTGAGGCAAACGCTTCATTGAGAGCCTGACGCCGTGCAGGAACGATGAGCTCTTCGAGTGGCCGGCTCAACAGTTGGTTCTGTTGATACCCCATGTCGTACCAGCGCCGGTTGGCGTAACTGACTAATCCGGCCGTGTCCGCGACCAAAATCAGGCTCTGGGTGTTGTTCAGGATCTTGCCGGAGAAATCCCGCTCCCGCTGCAATTCAGATTGGAATGTCTTCAGGCCGCTTATATCCAACATGACGCCGCGGTACTGGACCATGTGTTGCTGCGCGTCGCGTACGGCAAACGCATTGATCAGAACATGGACAGGTGACCCATCGTTGCGGCGCAGAGTCTGCTCATGATTCCGCACTGCCCCGTACTGTTGCATCTGTCCGGCGAGTTCCTCATATTGTTCCGCCGAGAAACAGACCTGGGTGCGGACATCGGCTTGGAGGAGGTGCTCACGATTGCGGTACCCGAGCATGCGCACCAGCGCGTCGTTGACTTCAATGAAGCGTCCATCGGGAGTCGAGAAAAACACTCCCTCCTGAATATTGTCGAAGAGCTCGCGGTAGCGGCGTTCCGCCTCGCGTCGGTCCGTGATGTCCTTAAGCACGTGGATGGTTTGAAGTCCCTCGCTGTTGGCTCCGTGAACGCGTGAAGTGGACACCAGATAAGTTCGGTCCAGCACCGGGAGAACGTACTCGTCGGTGGCGACGTCGGCAGTCGAGCGGCAAAAGGGACAAGAGTGCAGGGGCGTCTCGTTTCCCATCGCCAGCAATGCGCCCATATTTACGCCGATGAGCTCATGCGGCTGCACCCCGATGAAATCGGCCAAGGAACGGTTCACGCGCAACACATGATCGGACTGATCATGGGCGACAATGAAATCGGTAATGGCGTCGAAGATCTCGATCCAGTGCCGGTTCGCCTGATCCATGCGCGTGAAAAGGCGGGCATTCTCCAGCGCAACCGAAGCGTGAGCCGCGATGGCTTGCAGGAGTTGCTGGTCATCCTCCTGCAAAGGCTTTCCCCGATTGGCGAGACACAAGACGCCGACCAGATCACCAGACGAACCTAGTAGACGGACCAGATTGCAGTCATTCCAGCCCAAGAGCGAACTCAGTTCGGCGCCGAACAAATCGACCGCGCTCACGGAAACAATTTCCGGCAGGTGCTGCGCCAAGGCCTCAGCCAGGGCGTGGTCGAAACGGCGCAGCAACGAATTTCGGGGATGACCGGCAGTCGACGTCCCCTGCAGCACCAGCGTTTGCAGATCGGAACCCTGTTGTACGGCGAATGCAGCCGCCTGTGCGCCCATCAAGTCGGCAGCGCGAGTCACGAAATTCCGGGCGCACTCGGGCAGACGGAGATGCGAGTTCAACTCAAGCGCGAGTCCCTTCAAAGATTCAGCGCGGCGCCGGTGTTGCTCGGACACCGCCTGCGCAACCTCGGACAATATCTCCACGCGGTGATGCTCCTCGTGCGTTGCCCTGTCCAGGCGGTTCGCTTCCAATAAAGTTCCCAGTTGACCGGCAAGGATGGTCGCCTTCGCAGCGAGATCGTCATTGAAATAATCCGGCTCCGAGGCGTGCAGAAATACGGCGGCACCAATGACCTCGTTGGAAACCATCAAGGGAGCGGCCATCAGTGACTTGGCGCGGAATTCAGCAGCCACGGATACCGGCCCGGAGCCGGATTGTTCACGTATACCGTTCGGCGCTAGACGAATGGCATCAAAGGCGACGGCGCTCTCGCGTGCCTTAAGTCGGCGGCCCAGAAAATCAGCTGCCATCAATCCATCCGCTTCCGCGGCAAAGAGTTCTTCCGGAGAAGCACATCGCCAAAAGTAGGTACCATCCACGCGAAAAAAGCTGCGCGTTTCCTTGCAGAAGAGGCCAATCAGGGCGGGAGCGGCAGTTCCTCGGGCAGCTGCCTCCGACAATCGCAGCAGCAGTTTCTGGAAAGCATCGTCCGATCGAGGGCTGGACTTTTCCAGCACCGTCGCATCTCCGGCACGCATAATCAGAAAGGCACCGCCCTTTCGCGACCAAACTACAAGTAATTGAATATACAAGAAAAATAGACTGGCATCTCAAATTGAGTCAAGCGAATACCGTTTGGAGTGCCCAAGTGTGAAATCTTGCCAAAACCTCGAAAATCGTCTCAGTCTGAGAGGATCAAGGCATTGGTGAGACGATTCAGGCCTCTCGGCGATGTCTTAACCGAGGTATTCCAAAATCAACTTAAGTTGCTGAATGAACTGGCTTTAACTACATGATCGCTGCTCCTGCCAGAATTCCGCAATCGTGGCAAAGGCATTGCTGTGGCAAAACGGGTTTCACCCGGAGGAGCAAGTGTCTTTGCAAAAGATGCGGCGGTGGGCAATGGTTGGCCTTTTGGCAATAGTGGCGAAGGGCAACACTTTCCATCCTTTGCCTGCAATAGCGCAAGCAGAATTGACTCGAAAAACCAAAACCAAAGTAATGCCGCCTTATCCAGAGTTGGCGAGGCGGATGAACATTACCGGTACAGTCAAAGTGATGGTCGTGGTTGCGCCAAATGGGAGCTTGAAGGATACGAAAGTCGTCGGCGGAAACCCCATCCTGGTCAATGCCGCTATGGATGCTCTGAAAAAGTGGAAATTTGAGCCGGCTGACGGCGAGAGCACTGGTACCGTAGAGTTCAAGTTTCAACCCCAAGATTAGCCGGGACGGTAGCTGAACGGCTTTCCAGAGAGCGGCGGCTGATTTTAGATTCGATTTGAATACGGCTGGGAGGCGCAGCTGCAGGAAACGAGACCAGCGGAGGAATAGCGAATGACGATTGGCAAGAAACTCTACCTAAACTTCGGAGCCGTCCTTGCGATGGTCGTTGTGCTTTTCCTTATCAACCTCATCGCGGTGCAACGGGAGCATAGCGCCAAGGCTGCGGCTTCCCAGGCGCTGCAAATGGCCGCGACCACCGACAAGATCCGATTCCAGATGATGCAGAACCGCTTGTCGCTGAGCAACTACCTGCTCAGCGGCGACACTCGCGAGGTGGAGCGGCTCAACGATGGCATGCGGGTGCTGGAAGAAAAACTTGCAGACCGGCGAGAGCCTTACCACCTCCGAGCAGCAGCGGACCGCGCTGGAGAAAGTGCAGGCCAGCGAACAGAACTGGGCTCGTGAATTTGCCGCGCCGTTAATGGATAAGCGCAAAGAAGTAGACAGCGGCAACGCCACCGTCGCTGAACTCCAAATTTTCTATTTGCAGAAAGACGCCTCTTCCTGGGTGAAAAACGCCACCGAATATCTGGACGTGGCTGATCTCGAAAATACCAAAGGTGCTCGAGGCACGAAGAAAGTCCGACGAGACCGCGGGCACGGCAACTTTCGTAATTGCATTATTGAGCACTCTGGTCGCGCTGACCCTCGGCGTAGTCATTGCCTACACCACTGCGAAATCGATAACCACATCGCTCAACGACCTGATGCGGATCGCGCGGCAGATCGCCGATGCCGGCGATCTGGATCATGAAATCGATATTCATCGCACCGACGAAATCGGCGAACTGGCTCGAACTTTTTCAAACATGGTCACATACCTCAGAGAGATGGCTTCGGTTTCAGAAGCCATTGCCGGCGGGAATCTGGGGGTCGACGTCCAGCCACGATCCAAGAACGACACGCTGGGCAAGGCCTTCGCCCGCATGATCGAGGGCTTGAGAAAGCTCGTGCGCAACGGGCGCGATGCCGCACAGCAAGTGGCCAGCGCTTCCAATCAAGTGGCGGGAGCGTCCGACGAATCGGCCAAGATCAGTCTGCAAACTTCGTCCGCCATCGACGAAGTCACCAGCACCATGCACGAAATGAGCGTCAACGTGCAGAACATGGTGAAGAGCACCAAGGTGCAGGCTTCCAGCGTCAGCGAAACGTCCGCATCGATCGATCAGATGGTGGCCTCGATCCAGCGCGTGGCGGATACCGCCAAAGTTCTGCTCGACATCTCTAACCGCTCGCGCGAAGAAGTACACAACGGCATCGCGACCATGGAGAAAGCGACCGATGGCTTGAATCGCATCAACACGACGATCCAATCTTCGGGCGAAATTATCGACGTGCTGGGTCAACGAGCCGATGACATTGGCAAGATCATTGAAGTCATCGACGATCTGGCCGAACAAACCAACCTGCTGGCCCTGAACGCTGCCATCGAAGCCGCGCGCGCCGGAGAGCATGGATTGGGCTTCGCCGTGGTCGCGGACGAAGTCAGAAAGCTGGCGGAGAAGTCCGCCCAGTCCACCAAGGAAATTTCTGAACTCATCCAGAGCATCCAGAAAGAATCTCGCAAAGCAGTTGAGAACATGAACCGCAGCACCACCATTGTGAACGAAGGGCTGGGACACGGGGAAGAACTGAATACGGCGTTGCGCAAGATCTCGAATGTGGTCACGGAAGTCTACAAGTTCGCGCAGGAAATTGGCGCGGCCACCAACGAACAGTCGCACGGCTCTTCACAAATCGCCCGCGCCACTACGCGCTTGAACGAGATCACCCATGAAATCAATTCGGCGGTGGAAGAGCAGGCTTCCGGAGCACACGCAGTCGTGAAAGCGATGGAACGCATGCGCGAGTTGGTCCAGAACACTACCTCGGGTTCGACCGAATTGGCCGCTTCGGCGGAGCAGATGTCAAAAATGTCGCGCGATCTTACTCGACTCCATGGGCCGATTCATGCTGGAGCAGATGGAAGCCGTGGGAGCGCATCGCGAAGAGACTACCAGAGGCAGAACTCGGCAAGCGGTTGCGGGATCGAATAGCTGATCTCCAGGATTTTCGGGAATGAATCGAGAACTGCACATTGTCGGCTTTAAGGTGGGCCGCGAGACCTACGGCGTACCTATCACTGCTCTTCGCGAGATCGTGCGCGTGCCCGAAATCACGGTCGTGCCGGACGCTCCAGACTACGTCGAGGGCGTAATCAATCTGCGCGGGAAGATTGTCTCCGTACTCGATCTGCGCAAGCGTCTCGGAGAAATTACGGTCGCTCCCAGCAAGCGCAATCGAATCCTGGTGGTTGAGCATCGGGGCCGGCTCTGCGGGCTGATCGTAGATTCCGCATCCGACGTGCTCAAGATTCCAACCGCGGACATAGATCCTTCTCCCACCGAATTTGTGGAAGGCGGATTGAACTGCGTAACCGGCCTCGGCAAATACCAGGGCCGGTTGATCGTCTTGCTGGATATCGACAAAGTGCTGGAGTTCAGCGGAACCCGATTGAAGAACGAAGCTCCGAAGAGTGCAGCTCAACCTGCTTCCGCGGGGAGCTGCACGGGTCGCTGCAGCCTCGAAATAGCAGCAAGGACAGGTGACATAAAAGCGCATGGGAACAGCTGGCGTACAAGCGGCACTCACCGAACCCGAACTGAAACTCTTGCAGGCGTTGGTCTATCACGAGTGCGGAATGCACTTCGATTCCCGCCGCGCCGACTTCTTGCAGGATCGCCTGCAGCGTCGCCTTAAAGAATGCAAGCTCGACTCCTTTTACAGCTACTATCGCCTGCTCATCAGCAACGAAGGCAAGGAAGAATTAAGCAAGCTCCTGGAAAATCTCACCGTCAACGAGACCAGCTTCTTCCGCAACAAGGCGCAACTGGATCTGTTCCACAAACACGTTCTCGACACATCCTTCGCGGTAAACAGGAGCGCAGGGATTTTTCGTTGCGCTTGTGGAGTGCCGGATGTTCCACCGGCCAGGAAGCCTACACCATGGCGATGCAGGTTGCCGACGCACTGTCCTACCACGCTCTGCGCAATCCTTCGAACTACACTACGCCGTTTCCAAAACCTCTGATCCCTCCGCCCTGGAAACTCGAAATCCTCGCCAGCGATATCAGCTATTCGGTTCTGCGGGCGGGCCAGGAAGGAACTTATTCGGAGAGTCAGATGGCGTCTGTGGATTACAGTTTCCGGCTTCGTCATTTCGACAAGGTTGGCGAGCGTTATGCAGTGAAAAAAGCGCTCAAGGAACTGGTCCATTTCGACTTTCACAACTTGAAAACCGAATACCTGCCGCAGCGCAACGATGTGATCTTCTGCCGCAACGTGATGATGTATTTCGACGAAGCCGAGCAAAAACGCCTGGTGGAGAAGTTTTTCCGCTGCCTGAATCCGGGCGGCTATTTATTCGTAGGCCACGCCGAAAGCCTCCTGGGGCTGACTGACAAATTCAACATGATCTACCGCGAGACCGGTACCGCCTACCAGAAGATCGAGGTGGCCGATTGAGCCAGTTCCACGACGAGCGCGCGGCGGAGTTGAAAGAACTTTTCTTTGAGACGGCTCTGGAATTGCTCCAGTCGCTCAACGAGGAGACGCTGAAGCTCGAAAAGCAACCGGGCGATCTCGAACCTGTGCGCACCATCCGCAGAATCGTGCACACCCTGAAGGGCGACTCAGCCGCGGTCGGTTACTCACGAACTCAGCGAACTGGCGCATGAACTGGAAGACGCCTTAGCTCTGGAAGCAGCCGCGACTCCTGCAGCCCTCGCCGAGGTAGCTTTCGCCGCTGCAGATACTTTCGGCGCGATGCTGACTTCCTATCGCGAGGGAGCGAAGCTGCCCTCGTCCGAGCCAGTGCGGAAGATGATCCGCAAAATGGCGCGCGATCCGAAGACCCGAAAACCCCGCAGCCCGAAAGCCCGGACCGCCTCTGCCCCAGAAGTAATGTGGACGGAGTATGAAAAGCTCTCCACCCAAGCCGCACTGAAACAGGGAAAGAATGTGTATCACGTCGTCGCGCAGATTGACCCGAACTGCGCCATGCCCATCGCCGCTCAGCAGCTCGTCCTCAAGGCGCTGACAGAAAACGGCGAAGTGCTGGGAACTCGGCCAGAGGCAGGATCCAGCAAGAACGCGATGCAGTTCCAGTTGCTGGTGGCAACTGATCAGACAGCAGAATTTCTAAGTGCAAAGTGTCGCATCCCGACTGTCATCTCACAGGTGAGCATCCAAAGCATTGGAAACTCCGGCGCAGCAGGCAATTCAGAAAGCCAAAGCGGTTGATGGCGCAAGCCTCCCGCAATCGATGGCCCTGCCTCGGGCGGGACTCCTGAGGCAAATATCGAAGCCGAACCGGTCGAGGAAATCGAAACCGTCCTGCTCTCATCTTCCGAACGCGAGGCCGCGGCCAGGCCAAGTCCCGCGCCGTCAGAGAACGTCTTGCGCGTGGATGCCGAACGCATCGACACGGTGCTCAATCTCGTGGGCGAACTGATCATCGGAAAATCCATGCTTCAACAGGTGCTCAACGAATTCTCCGCGCACTATCCCAAGGATTCCATGCGCAGCCGCTTCGCCGATGCTATGGCCTTTCAGTCCAGGGTATTGAACGATCTGCAGCGGTCGGTGATGAAGGTCCGCATGGTCCCGGTCGAGCAATTGTTCCGCCGATTTCCCCGTATGGTTCGGGACGTTGCGAAGCAGTGCGACAAGCAGGTCGACTTGGTCTTAAATGGACAAGACACTGCCCTGGACAAAAGCCTTCTGGATGCCATCGCCGAGCCAATGACGCACCTGGTTCGCAATGCGATTGGGCACGGCATCGAAAGCGCGGAGGAACGTGCTCGCGCCGGCAAGCCTGCTCAGGGAACCATCCGCCTCGAGGCCTACCACCAGGGAAATCAAGTCATCGTCGAAATCAGTGACGACGGCCGCGGCATCGATTCCCAAAAGGTCAAGACCCGAGCCATTGAACGAGGACTGCTCAAGCGGGAAGAAGCCAGCCGGCTCAGCGAAGCCGACATTCTGGATCTCATCTTCCGCCCCGGATTCAGTACCGCCGACGAGATCACCGAGATTTCTGGACGCGGCGTGGGTCTCGACATTGTGCAGAGTGTCCTGCATCGGCTGAAGGGCACGGTGCACGTGGTCAGCCGCCCGGGGCAAGGCTCGACCTTCCGGTTGCAATTGCCCTTGACTCTCGCCATCATCAAAGCACTTTTGTTCCGCGTAGAGCAGCGTCTGTATGCCATTCCGTTGAATGCGGTAGCCGAGATCGCCCGCGCCCACGAGTCGGACATACACCAAGTCGATAACTGTGAAGTCCTGCAACTGCGCAATACTGTCCTGCCCGTGGCTCGATTGGGGCGTCCGCCAGAAGAACGTCCGGACGGACGGCCGCAAAAAGTCTTCGTGCTCGTCATCGCCATGGGTGAGCGGAAACTTGGGCTGCTGGTAGATGCAATCGAGGGTGAAGAGGAATTGGTCATCAAAGCCCTCGATGAACAGACCGCGGAAACCGATCTCGTCAGCGGCGCTTCGATTCTAGGCAGCGGGCATGTAGTGCTCATTCTGAATCTCGCCGCCATTGTCGAACGCTTTGCCACATCGCGGCCCGATACCATCGGCGGTCCCGGCGTGGGTCTGCTTCTCTCCCACTCCGAGCGAACCCGGATTCCACAAACGGCCATGGGAGGTCAGGCATGAGCTCTCCCGTGCGCGTGCTGGTAGTGGACGATTCAGCGCTGATGCGCAAGCTGATTCCACAAATCCTGCAAACCGACAGCTCCATACAAGTTGTCGGCACCGCCATGGATGGGAATTTCGGTCTGAAAAAGATCGAAGAAATGAAACCGCAAGTCATCACGCTTGATCTCGACATGCCGGGCATGAGCGGCCTGGACATGTTGAAAGAAATCATGCTGCGCCATCCGCTGCCGGTCATCGTAGTAAGTTCGCATAGCACCCAGGGAGCGTCGGTGACGCTGCAGGCGTTGTCCATGGGAGCGTTTGATTTCGTGGCCAAGCCCAGCGATGTCTCCGCCAACATGCCGGAAATCGCGCGGGAGCTAATTGCCAAAATCAAGGCCGCCGCCCATAGCCGCCGAGTCACTATCTCAGCACCGCTCGAATCTACGAATCCTTCGCCGAAACCTAAACCCGATACTCAAACACGAGCCACCCGCATCGTGGCGATTGGGGTTTCGACCGGCGGACCACAAGCGTTGCAATATGTTTTGCCGCAGCTGCCCAAGAATTTTCCTGGAACCATTCTGATCGTGCAGCACATGCCCGAAGGATTCACGGAGATGTTTTCCCGGCGATTAGAGGAAATCTGCGCCATCACCGTCAAAGAAGCACAGTCGGGAGACCTGCTGTTGGCCGGACGGGCCCTGATTTGCCCCGGGAACCGGCACCTCAAAGTGAAACGACTGACGCTTGGCGATGTCGCTGTACTCAGCGACGAACCGCGGGTCAACGGTCACCGTCCTTCAGTGGATGTGTTGTTCAAGAGTGTCGCCGAGGAATTCGGCGAAAAGGGCATTGCCGTAATCATGACCGGCATGGGAGAGGACGGGGCGCATGGATTGGGTCTGGTAAAGGCAGCAGGCGGCATGACCATCGCTCAGAGCGAGGAATCTTGTGTGGTCTATGGTATGCCGAAGGCGGCTATCGAGCGCGGCTATGCAGTACGAGTGATCGCTCTCGATGCACTTGCCAATACCTTGCAAGCTCAGTGCATGCAGGATCGAAAGAGCACCAGAGCGGAAGACGGCGGCAGAGCCGCTGGAGTTGGCAAAATCTGATTTTGTCCGGCAGGCAAGAACAGGATGCCGGAACTTGAAAACGGCGGGAGGTTGTATATGGAGCAGTTTGTCGCAGTGAAACGCAGCAAGGACGGTCAGCCAGTCCGCTACCTGGTAGTGGACGATTCCGTCTTCGCGCGCAAGAACCTGGCCCGAATGATCGAAACATTCGGCGGGCAGGTAGCAGGCGAAGCCGGAGACGGCGTGACCGCCATAACCGAATATGAACGCCTTAAGCCTGACATCGTGCTCATGGACATCACCATGCCACAAATGGAAGGCATCGAGGCTGCCGAGAAAATCGTGCAGCAACATCCGGAAGCGCGCATTGTCATGGTGTCCTCGGTTGGATATCAAGAGAACATCGTGGCGGCGTTACAACGCGGCGCGCGTCATTTCGTGCAGAAGCCAGTAAAAGCGGAAGTCCTGTACGAAGTGATCAAATACGTAATGGGTGAGGATGGCACTGCGGCTCAGGCCGCGGGCGCGGGGGCCTGAAATGAAGATGGAGTTGATTCAGCCTTTCATCAACGCGGCCGATGCCGTGTTGGCGCAGGGACTGCAATGTCCCACGTCCGTCGGTAACCTCAGCATGGACGAAGAGGCCTATCGCCGCAAAGGCGTCGCGGCGCTGATCTGGGTTACCGGCGACATCGAAGGACGCATCGTCATCGACCTCGATCCGCAGACCGCCCTGCGCGTAGCCAGCAAGTTCGCGGGAGCGGAACTGCCGGAGTCGGACGACCTGATACGCGAAACCGTCTGCGAATTAGCCAATCAGGTGATTGGCAACGCGGTCACATCGCTAAACGACCAGGGGTTCCATTTTCGGGTGCATCCTCCCGTACTCCATACCTCAGAGCATGGACCGAAAAGCAGTGAAGACACCGAGGCGCTGGTTATCTGTTTCGAAACTCCCGTCGGCAGTGTATTTCTGAACATCGCCTTACGACACAATGCCACTCGGCAGCCCGAACGGGCAGCCGCAGTGGGACAATAACGGCCGCAGTTGATTTTCGACCACTAAAGGAAGATGAGATTAAGAATGACCCTACGGCCCAGCCACGACGAACACCGGGTTCTGCGGCAGCGGAGTCCCGCTCGATGAGAACGAAGCGCTCAGAGGCGCCGGCATTTGCAGCACCATCGTATCGTTCAAGCGTCTGAATAATCGCTACATTCCCCGCATCGCAATTCCCCACATAAACTCTCGTACTGTCCGCAGACGCTGCAATGGACAATTCGGATGGGTTCGAAGCACATACCTTTGGCACCGTGGTGATGGGAATCGTGCTTGAAACGCTGCCGCTCAAGGCATTGATGACCGTGACACTCGAGGTCACATTTCCGCCACTGACAGAGGCGCTCGATACATAGGCGCGGCTGCCGTCGATTAGAGCCGTTACCGAGATCGGATTCGCTACCGGAATAACTACCGCCGAGAGCGCATCACTCGATGCATCCAGATAAGTCACCGTGTTCTTGGCGGGGTTCGTCACATAAAGCCGGTTTCGCGTGGGATCGTAGGCCATAAAATTCGCTCCCACCCCGACCGAAACGCTATTGACCACCGCATTGGAACCGGTATCAATCGCAGAAACCAACCCGCTGCCCTGATCCAGCACGTAAACTCGATTGCTGTCCGATCGCGCCAAAACTGACACTGGGGAAATCCAAGTCGCGTTCGCTATGGCTGGGTTGACGGTTCGGTCGATGGGGTCAATGCTGGTCACGGAACCGCCGCTTCCGCCAGTGCCCTGATTCGCGCTGTAGAGATATTGCTGGTTCGGCGTTTCCGCCAGGGACACGGGATTAATCCCCACCGGAATACCAGAGAGCGGCGCTTCGATCACGTTGCTGAGTGTATCGATGGCAAAGACTGTATTGCTACCCGAGTTCGCGACGTAAACCGTGGCGCCTTCGGCTGTAGCCGCGAAGGTCGGCTTTGAACCCGTCGGCAAGCTGATCGTCGTTACCGGAACGGCGCTGGAAGGCGAGAACGTTGAAACGGTGTCATCTCCGCTGTTTGGCACGTAGATGACCGTGCCATTTCGCACGAAGGCAGCCTGCACTGGCATCAAGCCCACGGCAGATTGAGATACGGCTGTGTCGCCGGAAACATCGATCGATGTGCTCGCGCCGGGATGCGCGGAACCGTTGCCACTGATCACCAAAACCAAATGAGAGAAAGCGGGGCTGGGCGGGAGCGGCGGGATCGGAGTAGCCACAGGACGGTACGTTTCCCCGCAACTAATGCATATCAACATGAGCATCAGAACGACCGCCGTGCGCACCCCGGTCATCGACACCCCAGCCACAAAATCCATTTCTGCATAGAATCCTGGAAGAGTTCTCTATTCTAACGGCTGGCCGCGTTCCGCGCCAGAGAAGCACATACACAAGCTCGTTTGTCGCTTCCCATCTCTCAATTTCTCAGTTGATGCGGGCTCACTAGCATAGGGTTGGACGCTTGCATCGAATCACTCCAGCATACCCACTGGCCCCAGATCAACCTTCGAACCACCCGGAACCCGCCCAGACCTCGCGAAATTCCTATCCTGCGGGCAGTCCCGCTCCCATGATTTGACATTCTTTTTACATTGCTAACGAGAAAGATATGTTACCGTGCCTTCCGCCCAGGAGGCGAATCGGATGAGCATGGGAAGTTATCAAGACAGGCTGTTGCAACTGAGCTCGCGTGGAATAATTGCCATGCTAGCATTGGCCCTCGCATTTCTGCTATCGACCGCTCTGATCCAACCGGCTCAGGCGCAAACCTACAGCGTTCTCTACACCTTCACGGGAGAGGCCGACGGCGGGAACCCCTACGGGGGCGTGATCCTCGACCCCACAGGCAATTTGTATGGCACAACCTTCGTAAGAGGCAATGTCAAAGGCTGTGGTTTGTTTCACGGCTGTGGCGTGGTCTATAAGGTCGACCCTTCCGGCAACCAAACCGTGCTGCACACTTTCCAGGGCAATGCCGACGGAAGGCAACCCTACTTCGGCAACCTGTTTCGCGATAACGCCGGCAACCTTTTTGGAACGACCGTGTATGGCGGCTTTAAGTACAACATAGGCTTGGGAGTGGCATTTGAGATAGCCCACACAGGCCGCGAGACCATTCTCCATCGCTTCATCGGCGGTGCAAACGATGGTCAACAGCCGGTAGCTAGTTTAATCCTTGACGCGGACGGCAATTTCTACGGGGTTACCGTTGCCGGCGGAACTGACGAGTACGGCACCGTGTTCCGAATGAGCAAGTCGGGGAAAGTGACCGTATTGCACACCTTCACCGGCACTGACGGAGTTGAGCCGACGGGATGGTTAACTCAAGACGCAGCCGGAAACTTCTATGGCACCGCCGTCACTGGCGGCTCAACTGGCGACGGGACGGTGTTCAAAATAACCAGGACGGGCAAGTTCACCCTGCTCTATACCTTCAAAGGCGCGCCGGACGGATCTCTGCCGCAAGGCGCCCTAGCCGTCGACAAAGCTGGCAATGTGTACGGCGCCACAGCCGAGGGCGGCGACGCCAGTGCTTGTCCCGGCTTCGGCTGTGGAGTCATATTCAAGATAAGCAACAAGGGCAAGGAAAGCATACTGCATACCTTCCTTGGACCGGACGGGGCTGCACCCTCAGGCGGGGTTCTTCTGGATGCAGCCGGCAAGCTGTATGGCACAACCTGGGCGGGCGGAGCCCATGACCAGGGCAGCATCTTTCAGCTGGATAAAGTCGGCAAGCTCGCTACCCTGTATAGCTTCACCGGTGGAACCGACGGAGGACTTCCCTTTTCGAGCTTGACCGAGGATCAGGCGGGTAACTTTTATGGCACTACCAACCTGGGTGGCCTGGCAAACGGGTGTGACTATGGCTCAGGCTGCGGCGTGGTATTCAAGCTGACGCCCTAACTTTAAACGCAGAAATGGGCGGTTAGGTTCACGACCTTCCGCCCGATTTCTTTCGAGAAGCCGCAGCGTCCCCAGCGTGCGCAGCAGGCTTTTTCTTTCCCTCCATCTCAGCCAAACTCGCTTTGAGAGCCGACATCAAGTCGACAACCGGCGCGAGCTTCTTCGGCTTCTCCACTTCCGCGATCTTGCCGCCTTCCAGTTTGGTCTGGATCAGGTTCTTCAGATTGTCCTGAAACGTATCGTGATATTTCTCCGGATCCCACTTATCCGCCAGCGCCTCGATCAATTGGTGCGCAACCTTCACTTCTGCGTCTTTGAGTTCAACATCGGGAGCTCCGAATCCTTCTACTTCACGAACTTCTTCTTTGTAATACATCGTGTGCAACATCATTCCGCCTTCATGCGGACGCAGAAACACCGTGTACTCGCGATTGTGCATTGTGAGCTTGGCGATGGCCACATATTCGGACTCCTCCATCGCCTTGGTGAGCAGCGCATAGGGCCGCCGGCCGGCTTCGTCTGGAATCATGTAATAGGACGATTCGAAGTAAACCGGATCGACCTCGCTGGTCTTTGACGAATTCCAAGAATCTCCATCGTCTTCGCCGTCTGAGGTTCGATCTTCTTGATCTCCTCGGGCTCAATCACCACATATTCATCCTTGCGGATATTCGTAGCCCTTCACGATGTCGCTGCGTTCCACGACCTTGCCGTCAGCGAGACAAACATATTGCTGCTTCAGCCGCGACAGGTCGTCGCGGTGCAGCATGTTGAAAGAGATCCCCGAACTGCGCGCGCCGGAGAACAGCTTCACCGGCATCGAAATCAAACCGAAGGTTAGATATCCAGACCAAACCGAAGCTGCCATAGTTCACCCGAAAGATCAGCCAATTTTGGAAATGTAGGCGCGGGCGTCCACGCCCGTGCTGCATGATCGGAAACGCCCCGCAACTCGCGCTCTGAGCTTAAATTACATCCAAGCGTTTGATGCACAAACGTCGCCCCGGTAACCCAGAGTGAAAGCACGATACACTGGGGCTGAATCGGACGCAACCCTATAGATGGTATTAACGGGATTGGCGCCTGTACTTCCACAAGCCAATTGGAGCGACAATCTTCCCAGTGGCTGACCTGACCCGAACCGTAGAGAGTCTTGCAGAACTCGCCGCAGTGCGTCCGTTCTGGACCGCAACGATCGTCACCGTGGTGTTCACCACCCTGGCCCGCTGGGTGCGAGGTGTAAGCCTTTCCGGCGCCATGGCGGGAGCCGCGGTGTGTTTTCTTTGTATGTTGGCGCGGGGCCTGGCGCATTCGTGGCGTTGGTTTCGGTTTTCGCGCTGACCTGGATTTCCACTCGCTTCGGCTATCGCCGCAAAGAGAAGTTGGGAATGGCTGAAAAACGGGATGGCCGAACCGCCTTGCAAGTTCTAGCCAACCTCGCAGTGGCCGCGGGTTGTGCTGGATTGTCAGCGCTGACCGCGAAACCGGTGTTCCTACTCGCGGTTTCAGCCGCGCTCTCCGAAGCCGCTGCGGACACGGTCTCGAGCGAACTCGGCCAAGCTCGCAGCGCAAAAGCCCGGCTGATCACCACTTGGGAAGAAGTAGCCGCAGGCACCGACGGAGGAATCAGCTGGGCTGGTACCGCGTCCGGAATCGCAGCCGCGGCCGTGGTGAGTTGGGTATGCGTTCTAACCGGCCTCGATTCCTTTGAGATGGTTGAGTATTTCGATAATTGCCGCAGTCTTCGGTACGATAGCTGACAGCTACCTGGGAGCCTTGCTGGAACAACGAAAACTGCTGAGCAATGATGCGGTTAACTTCCTCGGTACTCTCGTCGCCGCGAGCGTCGCGTTCCTGATCACATGAATTCTCGAGAAATGCGCATGAATCCTCGGTAGAATCGTTGCTTGCAACGCTTTTACCCTCCCAGTAGTTCATGTCCCGCAGTTCCTTGAAGCTTACCGTCATCCCATAGAGAATCTTAAGGAGCATCTCCAGACAGGTCCGGGCATCCAATTTATTTAACAGGATTGCAGAATTTTGCTAGGGACGAAGTCGATTAACCGATGAAAATCCGCACGCTGATCATAGGGTATGTTCTGGCACTCGCGCTTTTCCTGTTTGCCAAACGCCATCCCGACGCATCATCCCCGACTGAATTTCGTGCCGTCGTCGATTTGACCCATGCGACCGATGTTCGCGCTTTGGCTTATGAACCCACTGCAACATCGTCTTCTGAACTGCTCGGCACGCGCATTGACGCTCCTGCCCGTTTTGCGCGTGGACTATGGACCGTGGACCAAATTCCAACCGAGCGCCTGATTGCGCCCTTGGTTGTGCTTGATGTGACCGCTAACGCTGCGACCCGTCCCGACTACCAGATTTCGGTAGAAGACATTGCCAAGTGGGAGCAAACCCATAGCCAGATTCCGCTGGGCTCGGTAGTAATGGCGCGCACCGGATGGGGTTCTCGTTGGAACTCGATCAAGGACTACCGCAACGCCGACCGCAGGGGCACCATGCACTTCCCGGGATATTCGCAAGATGCGGCGAAGTTTCTGATTGAAGGACGCAATGCCCTAGGCCTCGGCATTGACACTTCGAGCATCGATTACGGCCCATCGAAAGACTTCCCTGTACGCCAATACACCCTGGCGCATAGTGTCTACCAACTGGAAAACGTCGCCAATCTGGATCGCGCGCCGAGCGCCGGTGGGATGGTCGTGGTCGCTCCCACTAAACTCGAAAGCGGTCTCCGACGGCCCGGTGCGAATCCTGGCACTCGTGCGCTTTAAACCGATAATTTGCAGCTTTCCACGTACATCTTCGTGTCCTTTGTGGTTGATGAACTTTGCAGGAACTAGCGTACTGATTAAACCCGACCAGAATCTCTGCAGCTTTCCCCACACCGCCTTCATCTGACTGCTGTAGTCGAATCCACGTCGCAGAGGCGAACATGACCGACCCACGTTATCCCATCGGAAAATTCACGTTCGACGGTCCTGCCAGCGAGACCCAACGAACCAAATTCATCGACGATATCGAGCAAGCTCCTGCAGCGCTGCGGAACCGCCGTCAAAAGCCTGACTCCCGAACAAATCGAAACTCCTTGTCGTGAAGGCGGATGGACCGTACGACAAGTCGTGCATCACGTTCCTGAAAGCCACATGAACGCCTATATACGTTTCAAGTTGGCGCTGACCGAAGATCGAACCCACCATCAAACCGTACCTGGAAGATCGCTGGGCAGATACGGCCGAGGTGCGCTCAACGCCGCTGGAAATTTCTCTCTCGATGCTGGATTCATTACATGACCGGTGGGTTCGCCTGTTGCGCTCGATGCAACCAGCCGACTGGAAGCGAACCTTCCGCCATCCCGAACTGGGCACTGTGTCCCTTGAGAGGAATCTTGCGCTCTACGCCTGGCACGGCAAGCATCACGTGGCACACATTACGGAGTTGAGAAACAAGATGGGCTGGTAGCGCATCGGCTCTTAATTAATTAACGCTGTCATCCTGAGCGAAGTAACTGCTTCGCGCCAGCGAAGCGGTTACAATCGAAGGACCCCGCGACCGCCGGCGCGACCAAAATACCCTCAAGGTATTCCCTCCCCTACACCGGCGCATGCAGCCGCCAAACCATATAGCTCACGGCCTCGCGCAACACCGCTTCCCCGCGCTGCCAGAGCGAATGCGGACGCGAGTCGGGACGCGGCGAAACATACACCTGCATTCCCTCGTGCTCGAGGAGCTTGCGAATTCGGAAAACATGATACCCATCACTCACCGCCACGCAACTGTGCATGTGATTCGTTCGCATGATCACGCCAATCCGTTGCAGCGGATTGCGCCGTGTCGGAGCCCTGGGTTTCCTCAATGAGGCTGGAGTCAGGGATCCCGCGATGCATCAGGTAATCATGGCCCACCCCGCCTTCGCTGTAACTGGGATCAGCCGCCGCCCCGCCGGTCGTAATGACCACGGGAGCGACGCCTTTTTCAAACAAATCAAAAGCATGATCGAGGCGGGCGCGGTATACAGGAGACGGGCGACCGGAATACTCCGCTGCTCCGAACACTACAATAGCGTCAGCGGGATGAATTTCTTGTCGCGAAGCCTCGCGCACGATTCCCACACAAATTGCAGCGAGCCAGACTAAGGAGCGCAAGCGCAGCCAACGCCACCAGCCACAGCAGCCCATGGCGTCGCAAAGGCCGTTTCGCAGCTGCTTCGCTCATCCTTGTGCGAAGAACTCGGAAATATCCTGAGCAGAGATTGCGCCTTCGCGCATGATGCGCCAGCGCGCTTCCTCATCGGTGAGGTCGACGATGGTCGAAGCCGTTTCGCGCGGCGAAGTACCGCCATCGACGATAATGGAAATGCGCTCCTGCAATTGATCGCGCACCGCTTCCGCCGTCGTACACTCCGATTCCCCGCTCAGATTCGCCGAGGTCGCAGTAATTGGGATTTTCGCCGCCTGCACCACGGCCAGCGGAATCTTGGCGCTAGGTATGCGCAGCGCGACGTTGCCAGTGTTGGCCGTCACTTTCAACGGCAGCCGCGACGCCGCTTTGACGATAATGGTCAGCGGCCCCGGCCAGAAACGCCGCGCCAATTTGTAGAACTCGTCGGGCAGCGGCCGGGCCAACTCCTCAGCTTGCTCTTCGCTTTCGATCAAGAGCGACAGCGGTTTGTGCCGCGAGCGCGACTTGATTTCGTACACGCGATCCACCGCGCGCAAGTTAAAGGGGTCGGCAGCCAGGCCGTAAAACGTATCCGTGGGCATGCCCAGCACTTCGCCGGCACGAATCTGATCGGCCGCATACCGGATGAGATGACGTCTCCGGCTTCTCGCTGTTGATCTTGAGAATTTCCGCGCGCACACGCTTCCTTCCCAGCAATGTTCTGAATCCGCGAAAGCTAACATACCACGACCCTCCACTGCAAGGAGAGATAAACAGTTATGATTCTGACCAGCCTGTGAAACAAAAAGCTACCCACGACCCGGCAAGCCGACTGAGACGCATCGAGGGACGCCACAACGCCCTCGTCAAAGAACTGCGCAGCGCCTTTGCCCACGGCGAACTCACCCCCGACGGCTATTGCGCTATCGAAGGCATGCGCATTCTGGAAGAAGCCATCCGCAGCGGACTGAAATTCAAAGCCGTATTCTTCAGTGCCTCCGCCGAAAACCGCGCCGAACGCCTGCTTCCGCAACTCGCCACTCACGTGGAAACTCTGCTGCTCCCGGACAAGCTGTTTGCCAGCGCGGTCCCGAGCGAGGCTCCACAGGGGGTGGCGGCGTTAGTGCGCTGTAAGACATTCAAGCTGGAAGAAGTCCTAGCCAAATGGCAGGCTGGGGCGTTGCTGGCGATTGCCGGAGTGCAAGACCCGGGAAATCTGGGCACGATCCTCCGCTCCGCAGAAGCCTTCGGAGCCGGAGGCATACTGCTAGGCGAAGGCACGGTCAGCCCATTCAACTCCAAAGTAATCCGCGCGTCTGCGGGATCAGTCTTCCGGATTCCCATCGTCCAAATAAAACTGCCAGAAGTTCTCGACCAAATGCGACACCTCAGTTTGCGCCTGATCGCAACCTCCTCGCACAAAGGCACGCCACTCGACCAAGCCAGGCTGACCGGACCGCTGGCCATTTTCATCGGCAGCGAAGGAGCAGGCGTACCGCGCGAACTGTTGACGCAAATGACCGATACCGTGGCCATCCCGCACTCGCCGAATGTCGAGTCGCTCAACGCGGGCGTAGCCGCGAGTATCGTGCTCTACGAAGCAGCCCGCCAAGCAACTCACCACCGAGACATAGAGTCACAGAGAACGCAAACCTAATTTCCGCTACGTCTCTGTGACTCTGTGGTGAAATAGGGTCGTGAGCTTATTCCAAACCATCCCGAGCGGCGACACCTCCGGAGACCGCACCCGGCCGCTCGCTGACCGCATGCGTCCGCGGACGCTTGATGAATTTGTGGGCCAGGAGCATCTGGTCGCGCCCGGCAAGCCGCTGCGCATCCAGATCGAGCGCGACGATATTGGCTCGCTCATCTTCTGGGGTCCGCCGGGGACCGGCAAGACCACGCTGGCGCAGATCATCGCGCGCATGACCAAAGCCGAATTCATCGAGTTTTCAGCCGTGCTGACCGGCATCAAGGAAATCAAGCAGGTCATGGCCGATGCAGAACGCGCCCGCCAGTATGGCACGCGCACTATTGTCTTCATCGACGAGATTCACCGATTCAACAAAGCGCAACAGGACGCGTTTCTCCCCCACGTCGAGAAGGGAAACATCCGCCTGATCGGCGCGACCACTGAGAATCCTTCGTTCGAAATCATCTCAGCGCTCTTGTCGCGCAGCCGCGTCTACGTGCTCAAACCGCTTACCGAGGATCAAGTCGCGCTTCTGCTCAAGCGCGCGATGGTTGATGAAGAACGCGGGCTGGGAGCGATAAAGCTGCGAGCTTCAGACGCTGTCTTAGCGAAGATCGCAGCCTATTCCAGCGGCGATGCGCGCAGTGCTTACAACGTGCTCGAAGTCGCCGCAACTTTAGCTCGCGCCATAAGCGAAGTTGGTGCCGAGATTACTGATGCTATCGTCACCGACGCCTTGCAGAAGCGCGTGCTGCTTTACGACAAAGCTGGCGAAGAGCACTACAATCTCATCTCCGCGTTACATAAATCGGTTCGCAACAGCGATCCTGATGCTTCGCTCTACTGGCTCGGCCGCATGCTCGAAGCGGGCGAAGATCCGCTCTACATCGCTCGCCGCGTGGTACGCATGTCCGTCGAAGACATCGGCCTCGCCGACCCAAACGCTCTCGCGCTCTGCATGGCCGCACGCGACGCGGTCGATTTCCTCGGCATGCCCGAAGGCAATCTCGCTCTGGCTCAGGCCGTCGTCTATCTTGCGCTCGCACCCAAATCGAATGCGCTGTACACCGCTTACGGCGAAGTCCGGCAGGATGTCGAGGCGACCGCGGCCGAATCCGTCCCTCTGCACCTGCGCAACGCGCCCACCGGATTAATGAAGGGCCTCGGATATGGTCAAGGCTATCAGTACGCCCACGACGTCGAAGGCAAAACCGCGGACATGCAATGCCTGCCCGACAATCTCCGCGACCGCACTTACTACCATCCCACCAGCGAAGGCGTCGAAAAGCGAATTCGCGAGCGCATGGACGAGATCAAGCGGCGCCGCTCGCAACTTGGGAAAGCAGATTTGTCCGATTCAGGAAAAGATTCCTAGCGGGGTCAGCCCACTGATCCCGGCCTTCGTTCCAGTCCGCCGCATTCTTTTTTTTACGGTTGTAGAGGGACAGAGTGCGGATTTTGCAAGGTCGCTACGTTGGCTGAGGTCGGTAAGCCGGTTTTTTCTGTTTCGTGATGAAGGCCGTTTTCCACGGGACCGGCGGCGTTGTAAAGCGGAGCAAGATAGATGCCATGCCGTTCAGCAATTGTCTCTATCTCCTCGACCCGCTCCGGAGTGATGAATCCTCTTCCTTGAGAAAAGGGTTCGAAGCGGCCCTCCAGGGCAAGAACCATGCCTTCGAGTAGACATCCGTGGACCACGTCGGGAAAGGGATGGCGATTCAAGATTCCGTGAAGATCCGGAGTGAAGTTCAAGCCGCCGGTGATTTGCCCCAGACCTCCAAAGAAGATTCTGGCCTTCGGCTTTTCCGCGTTCGGGGAGAGGTTTTTCGGGTAGCCGGCATCGCAAATGATTGCGTCGGGCGCAACGCAGCCCAACAGCAGCGAAGGCGATGCGAGGCTGGCGGCGCAGATGACCAGGTCGGACTTTGCAGAGAATTGCTCTAGATCGGTTCCGATCTCTACATCAATTCCATCGGCCTGCAACTCCGCAGCGAGGCGGCGCAGTCGGGCTTCGTTGCGCGCGTTAAGCAGGACGCTCTTGACCAGAGGCGCTAAACAGCGCGCGCAGCCGGAACCCACATCTCCGGTGGCTCCAACGATGAGCAGGGTTGATCGGCGGAGGTTCCGACCCTCCAACGCGCACATCTTCTTGATGCCCTGAACGATGAAACCGACGGTCAAGGTATTGCCCGTGGTGAAGACCGTGTCGTGTCTTGCCGGAAGCTGATCGAAATTGCCTTCGATCAGAATGGAACTGAACCCGCCGAGACTCACGATCTTCGCTCCCGCCTTGATCGCGCAGGCCGCCGCCGCGCGAACGCGGGCGATGTTCTCGTGCACGCAGGCGGATCCGAGCCGGTCGGGCGGAATAAAGCAGTCGATGTAGAGGCCGCGCGCAGCGGTGCCGGTAGCAGATTCGACCTCGACATGGCAGACCACTCTTGGCGGAATCCAAGGGAGGATGTCTCTGATCTCATCGTCCGGGAGAGGCGAACGCTCGTGTCCGCGCAGGACAGCGAGTACATCCGCGGCGGCTCGCCAACTTTCCTGATGCCCGATCAAAGCGAAATCGACGTCCATAAATCTGTCCTCGCCTCAACTAAATTGGCAATTGAGCCACCCATGCAAGTGTGACCTCGCCAGGGATTCCCAACATGTCGAGTGTCTTCAGATACTGTTGCAGCGACGCTCCGCGAAGCTCGGCCGCGCTCAAGCTGACATCGAACAGTGCCGGCTTCACGCAGCTGGCGTGGCACACTTCGCAGTGACCATCCTTGCATTCCTTCGCCAGCATCTTCGCCAGCGTGGTCATCACGTCCAGATGCAGTCGGTACACTTTCTCGTCGAAGCGCCGCTCGTCCAGGGCGCGCTCGGCTCGGAGAATCGCCATGGCGTGATCGACGTGCTCTTCTTCTTCGGCTGCGATCGAGGCGAAGGTTGTGCCCAGACTACCCGGCGCCACTTTGCCGACGCGCGCATAGCTGGCGACCGCGAACGACTCGAGCATGATTTCCTGGACGATGAGGCAGGCAATAAAATCGCGCTCGGTGATGCAACGCAGGAATGCTTCGCGCAGCCGCTTCCAATGTTTTGCGTCGACGTTGTTGGCGACGTCCACGCGAATCTTGCGGCCCTCGGCGGCAAAGCGAGCGGCGTGACCACGTTCAATCTGCGCATGCTCCAAGGCATCGGCCACTTCTTCGGGATCGTCACAGATCTCCGATAACGACTCGTAGTTCATCGCGGCGATGAGTTCCCCGGTCATGGCCTGTGCCAGCACGTCCTGCCAAATCGGAGCCGTGGGTGAAGTGCATTCAATCGTTGAGCGATTAAGACCAATAAGCGTTTCCATGTGGCCCTCCTAAAAACTCGAATTAATGAATTGCGCACACCAATCAAGATTGACCAACAACAAAATCAAGGAGCGCTAAGCTTCTGCAACATGACGACGGCATTGCCGTTCTTAGGGTTGAGCTGGAGCGATCTCTGATAATTGGCGACGGCCAGCGCTTTGTTGCCATCGTCCATGTAAGCTTCGCCGAGACTGTCGTAAACGTTGCTGGATCGCGGATAAGTTTCAGCGTTGAGCTGGAGAATACGGATCGCGTCCTTAAGCTTATTTGCGCGGATAAGTTCGTAGCCCAAGGTATTGAGTTCATCTTCATCGAAGTTGTAGGTTGTGGGGGCCAAGGTCTTGAGCTCTTGATATTGCTTCGCTGCCGCGTCGGCACCGCCGGAAACAATGGTTGCAGAGAGAGTTTCCGCGATGGATTTGCGAGGGTCATAAGCGGCTTTGACCTGAGGCACCCATTGAGTCATGGCTACCGCGAAAAGCCCGGCGACCATCACGAGGGTGACTGCAAAAAGCATCCCGGCCGTAGCCGTCCGCTGTAGAGCACCTGCGCGGTCCCGCGTCCGCAGATAGATTTCGAGAACGGCGAGGGGAATCAGGTATTGGGCGAAAGTCATGAAAGTGAGGAACGGCCCCCGGAACGTGACCGGGTTGAAACCGAAGGGGCCTTTAAACACGAGAAACGACAAGAAAAAACCGATCCGGAAAAACCACGATCCACTTACGACCAGGAAGAAGCGAAGAGCCCAGCGGCGATGAGTTTTGAAATCCCGAGCCAGCGCATAGTGCAGCGCCATGCCCCCGCAAAGCCAGATCAGGACCGCGCCGAGCGTAGAACCCAGGTGTACAGAAAGGTCGCCAACGCTTCCCCGGAACCACGTCATGTAGAGGCCGGCCACGCTGAGAGTGACGGCCGTCAGCATGTAGATACGCCCATTCCAGCGGTGAAAGGCCGGAAAGCGGTTGCGGATTTGTGGAACCAACTGAACCGCCCCGGCGAGCATGACGAACGCTGCCGAAGCGACATGCATGATCACCGCGCTATTTCCAATGGAAAGGCCAGGCACATAACCGTTCGTAAACTTCCACTTGTGGTAGTCCCCTCGCAACGCGGTAAGACTGTAGAAAGACGCTACGGTAAACGCGAACACCACCTGGCCGACGACCGTCACCGCAAACCAAAACCGCGCGGCTGTTTTCAAGGCGGTGTCGGCGACGGAGGCCAGCTCCAATCGGTCGGTCATTACGGCAACGCTCATGTTCGTTCTCCTTACCTAGATCTGTTTCCAACTTGCAGACAGCGATAGTTCTGGACCGGCCACCGGCCCTCTTCTCTTGTACGCATTTGTGAAACGAACCCGGAGCATCCAGAAAATCATGAGTAGCAGCGGCAGGAAACTCAGGAAATAAAGGACTCCCGTTCTTTGTAATATCGCGGGAAATAGGTGTGGGCGCGCCAGAAATATCGACGATGCCGCGATGAACAGCGCAAAGCACATGCGCCAAAGATGCCGCGCGATCCGTTGGGTACCGGAAACGCCGCGCCGCACTAGCATGCGAATGTCCCCGGTGACGGCGAGCACAGCTACGGATCCCATGAAAAAATAGGGCCACGGCGGATAGTCGTACTTGAGCCCCGTCTGGCTGAACGCCGCTTCTAACCCAAAAGTTATTTGGCTGGCGGCAACCGCTAAAACAACGAGCAGAGCGCCCCAATCAAAAATGCCGGGTTCCGCGCTATCCGTGCGGCGGGCGGTCATCCATGCGGTCGCAACCAGGTAGAACGTCAGCGTGCCTCCCAGAATATTGCCTGGCTGGGATTTCAAGATCGCCAGGTACACTCCGCTGGCAGACAGGCTGAGCATTGTTATGACAAAAACCTTTCCCGCGATGCCATGCCGACGCGAACCTTTGCGGAGAAACACTGCGACAAATCCAGACAGCATTCCCAAAGTGCCCGCGATAATGTGAAGCAGTAATATCGGCGATCGCATATCTCTACTCCTGAATTCGGCGTTTCCCGGTGGTTTGCGCGAACGGAGCCAGCCTGGCTGCGCTCAGGCGCTCGGCTTTAGATCCGGCGATGTCATCCGGCTCCAGCAGGCACGAAGATCTTGGCGGAACTTTTCCCGCTCCTCCGGCGTCCGCTGTTTCCAGCGTTCTCTCCAACCATGAAGCCGGGGTCCGCTTCGCCCTCGCGGTCCACGCAATCCACCGAAGAGAATCTTGCTCAAGATGAGCAGTCCTACGGCTTGCCAGTAGCCGATCACTTTCAATCCAAAGAGCCCCGGCATCAGCCAGTTCCACAAGCCCATGACCACGAAACCGATCCCGGCGAGCAAGACGACAAACAGCACGGCGAGCAACGGAAACTTCAGCATGCGAAGAACGTTGGAGCTTTTCATTTTTGTACCTCATCATCTCTATTCACAAAACATCGGACGTTTACACCCATCAACAGAATCCACATACACACCGATCCTTGTCCCAGGATGGCGAGGGCGAGATTGTATGGAGACAAATAACTTGCGAGCAGGGGAGACAGGAGGGTCAGCCAACCCACACCGCCCAGGGCCATTAGCGCTCCCAGAGATCGGGGCGCAGCGGTCGAGCGGAAAACGAGGTATCCGATCAGAATGCAATAGAACCCGTTAAAGACAACGGCTACGTTCCCACCCTGAGTCTGCAATCGAAGAAGCTCAAACGCGAGTCCGACGAGGTTGAAACACGCGGCGAGTAAAGTGAGGCGCCTGCTCATCGGACTCAAGACCTCATAGAAGAACAGCGTGGCGGCGATCATGACCGAGACCGTGATGAGGCCCCCCGCGACATTCATCCTGCCGTGAACGAAGATCTCGACCAATGATGCCGCCAGTACACTGAGCAAGTAGAGGACACCAGCCGTTTTGGCTTTGAAACGCGGAGGCGCTTTTGCGATCCCTGCCATCGATAATGTGGTGAATGTTGTGCTCATACTCTGTACTCCTTACTCCTTGCGCGAGTTCGTTGAATCAAGCGCATCTCAACTAAATCGGTCCCTGATAACGGCGCAGCCTGACCGCGCCGACCACGCATATTGCAGCAAAGATCAACCCGAACCACAGACTTGGGCTGCTTAGGAATCTCCCGGGAGCCAGTTGTGCCAGCGGAATAAAATGGGGATCTACCGGAACGCCATTCTTGTCCACCAGGTCGAAAGCGAGCGCGTCGAAACCCAACAGTCGCCTATGTAGCATGGTGGAGAGATACGTGGTGTGGAAGGCAATGTACTCAAGGGCAGCAAGCGCCAGCGGCGGAAACACCGCCCAGAGAAATGTGGCGCGCCGAGGCCAGCCCGAGACCAGCAACATCCACATGTAAAGCGGTGCGTGCCAGAGCGCCATCACGATCAAGCTATAAAGCAGCACCAATTGCATCTCAAACACTGGCGGAGCCCACGGCGTCGCTGTACTGGCACCCGTCAACAAAAGAAATGCGCCGCTCTCAAGCCACATGACGATTTGCAGCAGAACGGCGATTACAAAAACAAGCACGGGCAGAATTACGAGAGGAATGCTCGCCTTGGCGAGTACGGTCGTGAGATCGGAAACCGGCAGCGATTTCCAGAACAGGATGCTGCGATCGCGTCGTTCACCGTGCAGCGCGTCGAGCGAGTAGAAGATGCCGACCAGGAACGCGGTCAGCGCGAGTAGCATCTGAGCGTGGGCGTACGGCATAGCAAGCTGGACGATCAGAGGCGTCGATTCGTCCACTCCCATGTGGTGCATGCCGCGTGGCACCCAAAATAGGCTGATCGTGTAGCCAATTAAATAAACGACCGATGCTGCCAACAGCGCGATGTAGATCGAGCGGTTCTCCCATAGCTCACGCCGGATCGACCAATACAGCGGCCGCGTCTCCGAAACCATCACCGGCTCGACTGCTTGCGGACCGATCGAAGACTCGGGCACCGAGTTCAATGGCGTATTCATCTAGCTGCTCTCCCTTTAGCGGGCGTTCGACCCACTCATGCGAATCAGATCGGCCCTTGACAGCGCCGCAGCCGGACCGCTCCGGCAAGAAACGCCGCAGCGACGGCCAGCCCAATCCACAGGCCCGGACTACTCAAGAATCTGCCCGGGGTAAGCTGCGTCATAGGATCGAAGAAACTATCTACTCCTGGGATAGCCTCCGGTCCACCCGCGAAGCGATATCCCAACATGGCGGCGAATCGCGTAGTGTTGAACGCGATCTTCTCGACGGCGCAGATCGCGAGCCAGCGGTAATGCCGCCCACAGAAATGCGGCGCGCCGCGCCCAGGCGGAGATCAGCAGCAGCCACGCGTAGATGGGCGCATACCAGAGCGCAATCACGGACCAGGCGGTAGAGCAGCACGGCTCACATCTGGAAGAGCGGCAAGTGTCTCCACAGCGTCGCCGACACTCAAGCCGCTCACCAGCAGGACGCAGGCTGCTCAGCAGCAGCATGATCAGCTGCGTGGCAACGGTAATGGCGAAGACGATCAGCGGCAGAACCACGAGGGGAATGCTGGCCTTTGCGAGCACGGTAGTAAGATCAGAAACCGGCAGCGACTTCCAGAACAGGATGCTGCGATCGCGGCGTTCGCCGTAGAGCGCGTCGAGACAGTAGAAGATCGACGACGATGAAAGCGGCCAGCACATCAGCATCGCAGCGTCGCATGGCATGCGAATCGCTCAAAGATGGTTGCATCGCCGCCAGCGCCACGCATGCTGCTCGGCGGATAATCAGGGTGAGCAGGAAGCCGAACAGCGTCAAGACGGCGACGGCCAGCGGCGCGATATAGATGGAACGGTTCTCCCACAATTCCCGCCGCACCGACCAGTACAACGGCCGGGTCGCCCGGACGATGGCGGGCGCGATCTGCACTCGCTTATCTGCGAATCACAGGAAGACGCCGGACATTGCGTTCGACCTAGTATTCATTTGGCCATGCCCCGTTGCCGGTTCGCTTGATCTCCCATCACGGCGACGAACAGATCGGCAATGCTGGGCGTGCGCACGTCGCCCAGCGCGGCGAGCTGCTGACGATTCAACGTGATCGAAGAGCAGAATGCTGCGGCCGAACACCTGGCGCTCGTGGATGGGCTTCAGCGCCCGCGCCGCCGCGACCTGCTCGGGATGCACCGTCACTTCCGGATAGCGCGCCTCGAATTCTTCCATGCTGCAATCGAGCACGATGCGCCCGCGGTTGATGAACATTAGATCGGTAAGACGTGCTGAACCTCTTCCACCTGATGCGTGGTCACCATGATGGTGCGGCTGCGATCGAAATAATCGTTCAGCAGGGAATCGTAGAACTGCTTGCGATACAGAATGTCGAGGCCCAGCGTGGGCTCGTCCAGCACCAGCAATCTTGCGTCAATGGCCATGACCAGTGCCAGGTGCAGCTGCGTCACCATGCCCTTCGACAATTCCCGCACTTTGCTGGCGCGCTTGATGGTGGTCTTGGCCAGGAAAGCTTCCGCCTTGGCGCGATCGAATCGGGGATGCACGCCGGCGACATAATCGAGCGCCTGCGAAACCCGCAGCCAGCGCGGCAGCACGGCCACATCGGCAGATGAAGCAGACATCGCGCATGAGCTGGTCGCGCTCGCGCCAGGGGTCGCGTCCCAGCACCTTCAGTTCTCCTTGATATGGGGTGAGGCCGAGAATGGCGTTGAGCGCCGTGCTCTTGCCCGCGCCGTTCGGGCCGATGAGTCCGAGGATGCGGCCCTCTTCGACGCGCAAATTGACGCCGTCCAGCGCGATGGTTTTGCCGAAGGCTTTGCGCAGCCCGCGTGCTTCGATGACGTGTCATGACTTCGGCTCCTCGTCTTTATCTTTGTCTTTGGCGTTTGACGGCTTGCCGTTGGCGGCTTCCAGCAGTTCTTCCGGCGTTCAAGCCGAGCCGCTGAATGGTGGCGTAGACCCGCGGCCATTGTTCCGCAAGAAACTTCTGCCGTTCGCCCTGCAGCAGCAGATTGCGCGCGCCCGCATTGATGAACATGCCACGACCTCGCTTGCTCTCGACCAGTTGCTCGTCGACCAATTGCTGATAGCCCTTCAGCACCGTAAGCGGATTGACCCGATATTCCGCCGCGACATTGCGCACCGAGGGCAACGGATCGCCCTCTTTGAGCACGCCGTCGAGGATCATCGCGACCACGCGATCGCGAAGCTGGCGGTAAATCGGTTGACTGTCGTTCCACTCACTGTCCATGGTGTTTTCCAGGTACGACTAAACAGCTTCTACTTTCTTGGGCTGGTAAAAATAATTCACGAACACATACCCCCACGGTACGGCGACGATAGGCAAGAGTACCCACAAGAACTGCGAGGTGATCTCTTCCGCGGGTGATCCCGCCAACGTACCCGCCGACCAGAGTGGATACGCTACAAGAATCAGCCACAGCATTTTGTAAAATATCTCCAGCAGGACGATCGGCAGCATCTTCACCGGACGGATGATTCCTATGCCCGCCAAGGTCGCGAACGCCGTCCACACGCACCAAGCCACGGCATTTGTCGGCTCCCAAGGTCCCTGGTGCGTAAGGACGTGCGTCCACGTGATCCTACCCAGCACGAAGAACATCAGGACATAGAGCAAGCGCAACAAGTAAATGTTGATGTTGCGCACACCTTCGTATTTGTCATTCCGTTGAAAAATCGCTTTCGGGTTGAAGGTCATGGAAATCTCCTCAGAGTCATGAGTTGCCCCCGAATTCGGATGGCAACTCATGGATTCATTTAGACTTCGTCACTTGATCCGCTGCAAATCCATGTGGCCGCGCATGAGTTTGTCTCCCGGCATCAGGAACGTCCATTCCTCGGTGTGATGGTCGGCGTCGATGAAAGTGAACGCTACATGCTGCATGTGTCCGTACTGCGTACTGCCGGCAACGTCAACGAAATCAAAGTCCACCGTCTTTCCGTCGGGCGAAGTGCGGGCCACCATGCGCGGCCGATTCCCGGCGTCGCAATAATGTGTCAGCAGGAGGCGGTCGTTGTCGAGGTAGAACATGGTGACTGGATGGTCGTTCTTGGTCGGATCGTCGGGCTTCGTCCAGTCGTACATTTCATGCGCCAGCGCGTTTCCACGGGAGGTTATCCGCATCTGGACCTTCACAATCGTCCCCTCCGGAATTCCAGAGTCTTTCGGGGCTGCGACCGTCCCTTGCCAGGAACCGGCCAGGGCTTTCAGTTGATCGAAGGATTTTTGGGCGTCAGACTGAGTCGCGGTGGCGTCGGCTGCGAAGGCGGTGGCGGCGATCAGAAGGAATACAACCGAAAGTGCGATGCGTGGTTTCATATTCAATCTCTCCTTAATCTCATGTGTCGAGTGGCTTGCGGGATTAGCGTTGCCAATCACTGTTATAGTTAACTATAACACTAGAACATGTGTCAAGCTTTTTCTTGAGCCAGTTTTCCACAGGCCGCCCCGCCACATCTATCTTGCTTATAAACAATAGCTTGGAGTAAGCAGGGTAGACGCGAGCGTCTCGCTCCTGCGCTGTTGACCTTGGGCCGCCATCAGCAAGAATCTGTCTTCCCGACCGGAGCATTGCGATTGGCCCCATCAATCGCAATGCGCAGTGGAGGGACCTGATTGTGCCGCTGCGATGAACCCGGGGGGATGGCGATATTGACGTTGTGTCAATACGCGCACTGTTCTACAGTTAGGACAGGTTTATACGGGTGAAAACGACGACGAAAGGCGCATCATCTCGGCGTGGCGGGCGGAACCGCACGAACGACGCTCCTACTGGCAAAACGTCGAAAGCTAAGCCAGGCGCGAGCACGGACTGGGGCAAGCTGCGTCACCGGACCGACGCCCGGATACGCCACGGCATTGCCTCCAACCCCGACGTGCGCCCCACGGATGAAGAGTTCTGGAAAGACGCCAAAGTCGTATGGCCCACCCCAAAAAAGGTTGTGACCATGCGACTGGATGCGGATTTACTGGCCTGGTTTCGGCAACAGCGCGGCTACCAAACCCGCATCAACGCCATCCTGCGCGCCTATATGAAAGCGCACGAGTCGGGCGAACAGGCGGAATCTAGCTAGTCCGAATCCATGAGTACGCGCACTTTAGCGCCAATACCGAGGCTTTTGCTCGCGCTGCGATAATGAATCGTAAGTCCTTTCCTAGGCATCCTATACACATACGTAAGTGCCCTTTGTTACATGCATTTACCGACAGGAGACTCAGGCCGTGGCGACCATTCCGAGAGTGCCAACAGGGGAATATCGTGGTGAGCATCAACCGGCGTTTGATCAGGTCAACGATCTGCTGAAGCTGCAGAAGGCAGCGCAGAAAATCAGCTCAATCCTTGATCTCGATCGATTGATCGACAAGGTCGTGAACGATGTGGCGCCGTCGTTCGGATGCGTCGAGGCAGACGTCTACTTGCACGACGAAGAACGTGGGGAATTGGTTCTGGCCTGCGCCCACGGTTGCGCCGGCTGCGAAGTTTGCGGCACCGGCAACTGCCTGAAGATTGGGAAACAGGGCATGGTTGGCTACGTCGCGGGCACCGGCCAGATGCGGTATGCGCCCGACGTGCGAAAAGACCCGTATTACATCGGATGCGACGAGTCCACGATGTCCGAGGTCGCGATCCCGCTGCACGTTGATGGCAAGCTAATTGGCGTGTTCACCGCATCGCATCCTCAGTTGGACGGGTTTTCGGCAGACCAACTTCGACTTTTGCAAGCCCTCTGCAGCTATGTGGCCGTCGCGGTCCACAATGCGCGGCGCTTTCAGGAGGAACAGGACCGGCGGCGGGAGATGAGCCGCGAGGCCCACGAAGCACGCAAGATTCAGCAGGCTCTGCTGCCCCGGAGTTCGCCATACATTCCCGGCTTCGCGATATCTGGCCTCTCAACTCCAGCAGGCGCGGTGGGCGGAGATTGGTACGATTTTATCCCGTTCGAGGATGGCCGTTGGGGATTGGTGCTGGCTGACGTTTCAGGGAAAGGTACTGCTGCTGCGCTGCTGATGTCGGCCACTCGCGGCATGCTTCGCTCGCTGGCCACCGCTTGCTGCCCCAGCGAAGTGCTGGCGAAGCTGAATCCGTTGCTGGTCAATGATTTTCCTTCCGGCCGATTTGTGACCATGCTTTATGCGATTCTGGATCCAACTGAGCGAACCTTGAGATTCGCAAGTGCAGGCCATCTGCGGCCGCTCTTGATCGAGGATTCGCAAGTTCGCTTTCTGGACACGGAGCGTGGCTTGCCACTGGGAATTGGATTGGGAGAATATTCCGAAGCGGAAATCCATTTGTCCCAAGGCTCACGCCTGCTGTTTTACAGCGATGGCATCACCGAAGCAACGAATCCCGACGGTGAAGAATACGGCGCGGAACGCCTTGAAAAGCACTTTAGGCGGGCGGATGCTTCGGCGGAGAGCATTCTCGAAGATGTGCGGACGTTTGCCGACGGGGAAGGGTTGCATGACGACGCGACTGTCATTTTGGTGAAAGCGTAGGTCGTCGCCATTACGGCACGGGCACGGAAGCCCGCGCCTGCATTAGCCAAAGCGGGCTTTGTGTTCTTTAAGGATGCAGCGGTCCATGACTACGAAGATCCCGGCCTTGCGGCCTTTCTCCGCGGCTTTTTCGTTGATGACTTCTTCCTGCATCCAGATGGCGGGAATCTTTAACTGAATCGCCTGATCGACGATCTCCTCTACGAATTCGGGGCGGCGAAAGATATTCACGATATCGACCTTCTCAGGAACATCGACCAACGATGCATAAGCCGTTTCGCCCAATGCCTCTTTAATTTTAGGATTGACCGGTATGATTCGGTAGCCGTTGGACTGCATGTATGCGGAAACTCCGTAGCTTGGCCGCATTGGGCTGCTCGAGAGTCCGACTACCGCGATGGTTTTGGCGCGTTGCAGCAGATCTGCAATGGGATCAGCCTGAGGGGATGGAGACATCCTAAGCATTCTAGCGACGTCGGTCGCAGGATGCCAATTTTGCGGCCTTGCGCTTTCTAATCTTTCTTGACGGTTTCCGACTTCTGCCTGAACATCCTGATCGCCATTTTACGAACCGTGTCCGAGACTTCCTTATTGCCGGCAAGGTTCTTAAGATCCGTGGCCAGCAAATGCTTGATCAGGCCCAGGGCGACATCGATTGGCGTTCGAGGGTTGTTGCAAAGGTTTCGCACGACCGCGTATTGCTTCATGAAGCGGCGCTTCAGAGTAATGGCACGTAGAACCGCCTCGAGCACATTCTTTTGATTGGCGAACTTTTCGACTTCAGCGTCAGTCAGCTTCGGTGATTCGAGCACAGCGAGAGCCACGATTTTCGTCCCATCGCGAATGAGGAGCGACCGTTCTTCCTTGCTGCCTTTCATCGCCAGTTGAATACGTCCGGTGATGCCGAGCTTGGAGATTTTCTGGAGCGCGCTGCCTCGTTGTTCTTCGGGGCTAAGGTAGGCCTTTTTCACCGGAGACGGCGCTTTCTTCACCGCCGTGGCTGCACCTTGGGAGCCCGAAGCAACCGCTTCTGTTTTTGCCGCGACGGGCGCTGGTTCGGGAAGCGTGGGAGTAGGAAGTTCTTCTATTCCACCGATCGGGTGGAATGGTTTGTCGCCCTCTGCGGAGATTTCGACGGCGTGCTCAGTCAGGTACGCAACGGTCGTTTTGTCGGTGGCTTCGTCCGTGCCGGGTTCAACGCCGACTGCTTGATCAAGAGGCTCCGGCGTTATAGGTCCGGCTGTCACTTCTTGCGAGGGGGCTGTAGTCTGGGGTTCCTGGACGGCGGTCGGAACGAATGAAGCAAGCTTCTCCGCGATCGCCGACGATTGCGTCGGGTTCAAGTTCGGGTTGGAGCTTAGTGAAATTAGAATTATTTTGGACTGGTTGACACGTTGGCTCTTGACCAGGGTTTCCAGCATATAGCGAGAGGCGGCAGCACAGAGTTCAGCCACCAATTGCTCGGAGACTGCGGGATTCTCGAGCAATGCTGGAAGCAGCGTAGGCCGAAGATTCCCGGGCGTGATCATGTAGGCCAACACTTCTTTGGGCGTCGACGGATCGGCTGCGGCTTTGCGCGAAGAAGCTTCGTCCCATCCCGCCAGGGTGAGGCGGGCACGCTCGGCAAAGATTTTGGTCTGGGTTGCCAGATAAACCAGGATCTCGAGCATTTCCTGAGGGGGCACGGAAAGTGCTCCGCGAGCGGCGGTCTGCATCACTTGCGAGGACGCCATGGAGGAGCGGATGGTGTCGATCATGCGTGGCATAGATGTTGGTCAGCTCCGAAGAATGCTGGACAGTATAGGATCGCGCCGAGCTGGCTCTTTCGCCAGCAATTTGGTGAGCAGTAACGTTACGAAAGGCACTGGGATCGGGTGGGATTATTTAGGAGATGCGGTTAGGGCTTCCAGTTCGAGCACGACTCGCTCAAATTCATTGATCAAACGGTTGGGTTTCTTTCGCTTGAATTCATCTAACAAAGCGCGATAGTACCAGAGCGTGCCTTCACGCTTTCCTTGAAACCGTTCCCAGATTTGTTCTCCGAGTTCACGATAGTCGCCGACGATGGAGCGGGCGTTGTGCAGCTTGTCCGCCACCGATACCAGGCGCGTATCGGCGTCGGCAGTACGGAGATGCCTGATGTACGGCTCCTTGCGCTCGCGCCACGACGGCTTGGGAATAGTAAACGCGTCACTGCAGCCTTCGACGATATGCGCCACACGCTTGCCGAAACGGCGACGGACTTGGTTGAGCATGGGAACGCCGCCGCAGTCCTCAGCGACATCGTGGAGAAGCGCTGCGATGGCAAGATCTTCGTCGCCGCCCGCTTCGAGGACCAGACCGGCGACTCCGAGCAAGTGTGAGATATAAGGAACGCCGCCTCCCTTTCGAGTTTGGCTGGCGTGTTTGCGAGTAGCGAAAAGCAGCGCCTGTTCAAAACGTGGGCCGAGTCGGTTAGCTGTTTTTCTTTTGGGTTTCATCGAGGGGCCTGTCTACTTCACGTTGTTGATCAGGACTACATCACTGTTTACGGAACCGCGCGCCAGGAACAATTGCTTGCCGTCAGGGGACCATGCGAAATTGAAAATCGTGCCCTCGGTGAAGTTTGTCACTTGCTTTGGCGGATGGCCGTCGAGGGGTTGGCTCATCAGGTTGGAAACGCCATTCCTGTTATCCACGTACATCACAGCCTTGCTGTCGGGAGACCATCCAAACGGCGTGTCCACCAGGTAGGAAAGCTTGGTTGGCTCGCCACCCTCAACCGGCATATAGGCGATCTCAAAGCGGTCTGCTGGTTCCTCTAGTGCATAAATCGCGATCCACTTTCCGTCGGGAGAGATCGTAGGATTGGTTGCAGTACTTTGGGTGAGGGGCTGAGACGTGCCACCAGAGAGAGGCTGCTTCCAAAGCCAGATTTTGCCGTTGCGCGAAGATTCGTAAATCAGCCACTTTCCGTCGGCCGTGATCCGCGGATTGACGTCGCTGCCTCCATCCGTAAGCTTTTTTTGGCTGCTGCCATCAACATTCATACTCCAGATATTGCGACGACCGTCGCGGTCGGAGGAAAAAACCACGGTTCGGCCATCGGGAGAAATGGCGGGTTGAAGGTTATTGCCCGCATTCATGGTCAATTGCGCCGGGCTGCTGCCATCGGCGCCCAGGCTCCAAATATCACGATGGCCGCTTGCGTTTGAAGTGTACAGAACGCCACCGTTCGGCAGGGACGCGATGCCGGCTAGACCTTCGCTGGTCCCGCTCCCGGACGTGAGCTGTCGAGCAGCCGCAGCGTCGCCTCGCGGAGCGATCCAAATCGACGACGAGACTTCCGTCTGCACCGTAACCAGCGCGCTGGAATCGGCAGTAAGACTGACTCCGAAATACCGGTTCAAGTCGTTCGTGATACGTCGCGCCTCCCCGCTGGGATAAGCGACAAACCACAGCTGTGGCAAAAGGCTGGAACTTTGATCGGCGGCGTCGAGCACGAGCCCGCTACCGTCGCCCAGCCAGGCTACACGGCCGGGGCTGGACCACCTGTTGGATGAAATTGTTTTTTCCGCTCCGCGGGCTGCCGGCACACCCACCACGCTCCACTGAGCGGCGCCCATGCCCTCGGAGGCAACTGTGGCGATGGTCCGGCCATCCGGCGACCAGCTGGGACCGGCACTATTACTGAACCAGGAGGCTGCGTACCTTGTGGGGAGCTTACGGCTTGCCACGACGTGTTGCTCGGACCCATCCGCCTTCGCAACCGTAAGATCGTCAGTCCCTTTAGATGGGGCGAAGCGGGCGAAGGCGATTTGGGAACCGTCGAGCGAAAGAGTGACGGGATCGTCGATGTCTACGACCAACTTTCGCGGCGGTCCTCCGAGCACGGGTACCTGATAGAGCAATGCCTGGGTCTCATTCTTGCCGGCAGTCACGTAGTAGACGTAGTTGCCGTCACTGGAGAACGTCATGCCAAAGTACACGACCTCCGCGGGGGGAACGATCTGTACGTTGTTTGCGGTTGTAACCTGCCGCACCCAGAGACTCTGTTTTCCAGCGTCTTCGATCACGTGGACAACGTATTTGCCGTCGGGCGAGATTGCAGCCACGCGAGACTTGCCAGTGTTGGTCAGGCGCGTTAGGTGGATGGATTGGAAGGCTGCCGCCGCTGGTTTCGAGGGACGGCCTGTGAATTTGTAAATTCCGAAAGCTGCAACGGCTGCCAATGCGACGACCAAGGTGATCGCCAGCAATTTCTTGTTTCCGTTTTCTGGGCGTGCGGGAATTTGCGCGGGTACGCTCGCCGCAGAAATCTGAGCGGAATCGGTTGGATGTTTTGCGCTCGGCGGAACCGATTGTGCTGACGGGCTCGCTGCTTCGTCCGCAGTTTGATATGCCGAGCGGCGGCCAGAGCTGCTGTCTCGTTGCAATCGTTTCAGATCACCGCGCATTTCGGACGCGTGCTGGTATCGGAGGTCGCGATCTTTCTCCAGCGCCTTGTTGATGATTTCTTCCAGCCTGGGTGGGATGTCCGGATTGAGGCGAGCGGGCGCGGGTGGCATGCGATTCAGGATGGCGTCGAAGATCATCGCCGAAGTGTCGCCACGAAACGGCAGCGTCCCGGTCGCCATTTCGTAGAGCACCGCGCCGAAAGAAAATAGATCGGTGCGGGCGTCCAGCTCTTTCCCTTTTGCCTGCTCCGGCGACATATATGCCACGGTGCCAACCGCGGTGCCCGGGCTGGTCAGAAAAACCTGGCTGACGCCTGCCATGGTTGCCGCGGTTGCTCCTGCGTCGCCGGATTTTCCGGACACAGGAGTGAGTTTCGCCAGGCCGAAATCGAGGATTTTCGCGTGTCCGCGCTTAGTGACGAATAAGTTGGCCGGCTTGATATCGCGATGAACAATGCCTTCGGTGTGGGCGGCGTCAAGCGCGTCGGCAATCTCGATGGCCAGCGAGAGCAGGGATTCGGTATCCATTGGCTGATCCGAAATGCGATGTTTCAGAGTCACGCCGTCGAGAAATTCCATCACGATGAACGCCTGGCCGTCCTGCTCGTCGATCTCATGAATAGTGCAGATGTTGGGGTGATTTAGAGCAGAGGCGGCTTTGGCCTCGCGCTGAAAACGGCTCAAGGCTTGAGGATCTTTGGCTACGTCATCGGGAAGAAATTTAAGGGCTACGAAGCGGCCGAGCTTGATGTCCTCGGCCTTGTAGACAACGCCCATTCCTCCGCCGCCCAGTTTTTCGAGGATGCGGTAGTGCGAAATGGTCTGGTTCAGCAGTTGGTTCGGGCCTCAGGCTATGGAATGTTATCAGTCGGCGAAGAGAAAGGCGACCCGAAGAGAGTCGCCTGCTGCGTTAAACTGGGAAGCCGTAACCGTCGCCATGTTCTCCTGATTTCGCGGGAAGTTGGAACAGGTCTTTTTCCTGAGTCTCGAAAGTCGTCTTGCAGTTTGGACAGGTGGTAGACGAGATCTTATTCGGCGTCGTAGGCTTCATATTCTTCAGTTGGTCTTCCGTTAGCGAGCCCTTAACAACGAAGGCGTTGCAATCTGGGTTGGGGCACTTCGCAGCGATATTGAAGACCCTGGCTTGCTTTTCTCCGCGGCGCATTTACAAATAGGCGCGGATGAAGGGCTGCAGGTCGCCGTCGATCACGCGGTCTACGTCGCCGACTTCGATCTTGGTGCGGTGGTCTTTGATCAGCCGATACGGCTGCAGAACATACGAGCGGATTTGCGAGCCGAAATCGATATCCAGTTTGGAATCTTCGATCTTCCTCGTCGCTGCGCGCTTCTTCTCCATTTCGTTTTCATAAAGCTTGGAGCGCAGCATGCTCATGGCGCGCTCTTTGTTCTTATGCTGCGAACGTTCGTTCTGGCAGCTAGCTACAAGGCCGGTGGGAATGTGCGTGATGCGTACCGCGGAGTCGGTGGTGTTGACGTGCTGGCCGCCTTTGCCGCTGGAGCGGTAGGTGTCGATGCGCAAATCTTCCGGCTTGATAACAATTCGATGCTGTCGTCGATTTCCGGAGAGACATACACGCTGGCGAAACGATGTATGGCGGCGCTTGGCTTGGTCGAATGGAGAAATGCGCACCAGACGGTGCACGCCAATTTCGCTGGTCAGCAGGCCGAAAGCGTACTCGCCGTTGACCGCGAAGGTCGCGGATTTCAATCCGGCTTCTTCGCCAGGCTGATAGTCGTAGAGAACGGTTTCAAATCCCTGGCGCTCGGCCCATCGCAAATACATGCGCAGCAGCATGTCGGCCCAGTCCTGCGATTCCGTGCCGCCTGCGCCGGGATGGATAGTCACGATGGCGTTCGCGCGTCGTTTGGCCCGGAGAGTAAGAGTTTCGGTTTCCAGGCGATCCACTAACTGGCGCAGGGAATCAATTTCGCGGCGCAGGTCGGCGTCGACACTTTCGCCTTCGCCGAGCCAGATCAAAGTAGGCGGAAATATCTTCGCTGCGGCGGATAAGATCGGCTTCGGTGGCCAGCATGTCTTCGAGGCGCTTTTTCTCGCGCATGACCTGCTGGGATTTTTGGGGATTCGACCAGAGATTGGGGTCGGCAGCTTGCTTTTCGATCTCGGCTCAATGTGGGACGCAGGTTGTCCGCGTCAAAGGTACTCCCGAAGTTCGCCGACTTTGTCTTTCAGCGACTGCGTATTCCTGATCGAGCTCTACACTCATAATGTTTGCTCTTGAATTCGTCCAGGACATTTGTGGCCATAGAAACGTATGCTAAGTTTCTTTTGGCGTTCGAGCTAACAGCCATGCCACTCCTAAGAAATTATCGCACACAAGCAGGCGAACCAATCCCCATGTCGGGTGTAGAAGGTGGTTACGTCGGTGATGCGCGTATGGCGCTTGCAGCACGGTGCGCGGCTTGCGCGGGAGAGTGGCGACGATCCGTCCGTTGGGGTCGATGGCTGCCGTCAACGCCAGTGTTGGTGTCGTTGAGAAGCCAGCGATTATTTTCGACGGCCCGCATGCGGGTTTGCTTGGAGTGCTGAGCGTAGGCGCCGCTGTCGCCATACCAGGCGTCATTTGAAATGTTCACCAGCACTTGCGCACCGCTGGCGACGAACTGCCGGACCTCATCGGGGAAAATGGATTCGTAGCAAATGAAAACTCCGAACTTGCTTCGCGCCCGCGTCGAGCGGCACGCGCGCCCGGCCTGCGGTAAAAGTCTCCGACTTCTTTCGTCGAGTCCTCCGGCGAAACGAAAACATCCGCTGGGAAGGGAGTGTACTCGCCGAAGGGAACCAGGTGAACCTTGTCGTAGCGCGCGGACCAGTCCCCGCCCGGACCGACTAACGACGCGGAGTTGTACATTTGCCGGCCTCCGGCGCGGACTGGATGCCGAACATGCGCCAACCAAAACCCAGGCGCGCGATTGCGAGCCAAATTGCTGACTGCGTTGCGGAACACTGGATCGCCGTCGGCAAAGGGCGCAGGCGATTCCGGCCAAACGATCAGACCGGGATGTCTGCACCGCGCTGCCCGCCGGTTCTTGAGAAGCGGCGTCAAAGCTGATGGAATCAAGTCGTGCAAGGTGTCCTGAAAGTAGTGCGGGCGTCCAATCGGCCTCGTTAAGAATCGGAATGTTGACTTGCACCAGACGCGGCGGTTCGGTCCGAGGGCAGGGCGGGAGGAGCGATCCACCGCGTTCCTGCTGCAGCACCACCGCGGCCCCAACGTGGCGACCAACAAATGCTTGCGTTTAGCGCGCCGTACCAGAAAAGCCGCGGCCACCGCGGCGTTCACCACCATGATTTCAAAAGAGAGGCCGTACACTCCAGTCACCGTGGCAATGCGCGCCAGCGGGACGTTATCCACTTGCGCGATCCCCAGGAGATCCCACGGGAAACCGGTGATGCGGGTGCGAGCCAGTTCCACCGCGAACCCAAAGGACTGGAGACAACAACAGCGCGAGCTGGTTGAACGATTTCTTGCTTGCCAGCAGGCTGACTAACAACCCGAAAGACGCCGTGGTAAATCGCCAGATAGAGACAGAAGAGAATCAGAATGACAATCTGCAGCTGGAGTGTTTACCCCGCCGTATTGGCGCATGACGCTATAAATCCAGTAGCAGTTACCGGCATACCAGAGGATCCCGCAGGCATAACCGAGCAAGAACCCTTGCAGAGGGTTGGCTGGCAGAAGCTTGATCCCGGCTCGCAGTTGCAAGAGTCTCCGGCTTCCTCGCCCGCAAAATCGCGATCAGCAGCGGCGTGATCGCCACCCAGCACAGCATGTAGAGATTGGGAAGCGGGAAGATCAGGATCTGCAAGAACGGATGAGAGCAGAACCAGGAGCCAGGCGCTTTTGTGGAGGTGTAGCACTCAGCAGGATAGCAAAAGGCGGGCTTTAGGCTTTAGGCTTTTGGCTTCAGGTCTGCACGGACTTTGCTTCTGACAAAGTCGACGATCTCTTTGGTCACGTAGTCGGGCGGATGAATTTCGAAGATCGGTTGTCCTGCAACTGGCTTTAGGGAGATGCCTGTCCACGCCGGCCCATCTTCCTTCAACGCGTGCAGAATGACCCCGTCGGCTCGGTCGAGGAATTCCTGAGCTGTGCGTTTAAAATCCGCTGTGGCTGGATCGAGAACCGTCAAGTAGAGATCCGGGCGAACAAATTTTAGAATGCTGTTTGATTCGAGGATTGCATTTTCCGACTCGGCGAGTCGACGGCGGATGGTTGGTACGGCTTCTGCCAAACGGCCTTGTTCGGTGCGCACCCAAAGGGCGCGAACAGCGCCAGCTACGAGAAATCGTGAGGTGTCGGACTCGCCGGAACGATCTTTTTCTTCCGAGATCGCCCAACTGTGATCGTCGGTAGCGCAGTGGCAGGATTCGCCGTTAAGAGAACACACTCCGTGTCCGTATTGCGTGATCTTCAGGGCGGTCCAGTGGTATTCCGGCAAAGCTGCGATCAGGCCAGCGACTACGCTGGTTTTGCCTACGCTCCGGGAGTGTCCGCCGATTACAACAATGGCCATAGTGATTTGATTTCGCGGACGATCGCGCCCGCGCCACATAAACGGCCTACTTTTTTTTTGCCAGGCGCGCCAGCACAGCCAGTTCTTTGAGGTATTGCTGGATGGGCCGCGCCGGCGTGCCCCAGAAAACCATGCCTTTGCCGCGAATCACTTTCTTGCTGGGAACACCGCATTGGGCGCCCAGGATCGCGCCTGCTTCCACCCGGACATGATCGGCGATGCCCACCTGACCTGCCACCACCACTCCGCGCTCCAACACCGCGCTGCCGGAGAGCCCGGTTTGCGCGGCGATCACCACGTCTTCGCCGATCAGGCAGTTGTGGCCAATGTGGACCAGGTTGTCAATTTTAGTGCCTCGGGCGATGCGGGTTACGTCCAAGGCTCCGCGATCAATGGTGCTGTTGGCGCCGATTTCGACGTCGTCTTCGATTTCGAGGCGTCCGATTTGAGGGAATTTTTCGTAGCGTCCTGTCGCCGGGTCGCGCACGTAGCCGAAGCCGTCGCTGCCGAGCACGGCGCCGGAATGAACGATCACGCGGTCTCCGAGACGAACGCCCGGATAGATTGTGACGTTGGAATACAGATCACAATTGCGTCCGATAATTACTTTTGCGCCGATCACGCTGCCCGCGCTGATCCGTGTTCCCTCTCCGATGTTCGCGCCTTCGCCGATCACGACTCGCTCTTCTATTGTGACGTTGCTGGCTGTTCGCGCCGCCGGATGCACGATTGCGCTGGGATGGATGCCGGGCTTCTGCTCTGGCTCAGGGCAAAGAAGTTGGGCAGCGCGGGCAAAAGCCAGCCGGGGCTGGGATGCGAGGAGCAATGGCTTCGAGCTTGGCTTCCCTGTCGCAAATTCGCCGGCGATCACCGCCGCAGCGCGCGATTCGAGGGCGGAGAGAAAATTCTTTTCGTCATCGACAAAAATCAAATCGCCCGGTCCTGCCGACTGGACGCTCGCGATGCCTGTCAGTTGCACAGTTTCGTCTCCCAGCACGCGGGCCTGCACAAACTCGGCGACCTCTTTGACCGATCGGGCCCTGACCAAAGTCATGGCACCTTTTTATACGTTTGCCGTGGGAAAGGAAAGCTAGGGCTAGAATATTCGAATGGAGCGAAAGATTTTCTGGATCAGCTTCACGGTGCTGGGCTTGGCAGCGGATTTCGTTTTGCCGCTATGGTGGGCGTTAGCGGCAACCATCCCAATTGTGTATGTGAGCTGGTGGATCGCGTATCGGAGTGACTGGTTCGGCTAGAACTCAGGAGTTCGTTTCGTGGACGCTCACTGCGGGTTCTTGCGGGTGTAGTGGCGATGTATCCGAACTGCGAGCGGAGCCTCAGGATTGTGTTTCAAGGCGACCTGCGCCTACCTCGCTTCGGCAGTGAAGGCTCGCGTCCATTCATGCCCTTTCAGTTCGAAGGCCTTTGCAGGTATCTTTCCCACGAGTGATGTGTCAGTCACCCGGATTCGCATTCCGAGATTTCCATCCTTTCGCACGTCGATAAGACGCGCTATCTTCACACCGGCAAAATCCTCAAACTCTGAGCGCTCTGTTTCGATGCCACCGAAATATGTCTTAACTAATAACCCGGTCTCATCGAACCAGTAACCCCTCGCTTGCTCCGGATCTAGTTTTCCCTCCGGGCTCTCGTATCCAGCAAGCACGCGGACCGTACGAACGCCGTTGACCGTGTCGCGCTTGATCCTCCAGTCTGACTCCGTAAATGTGTCGATCGCGGGAATTGGCTCGAGCATCTTCATTACAAGCCGCAGCAAACCTGCATCATCGCCGTCTGCGAACTGGTAAGCCTTGTCGCCATTTCTCGACCGCACATACCGACTTTTCGCGAACAACACCTCGCGACGCCACTGCGTGTCGCTCAACCATGTGTCCTCGTACTGACCTTTAGCCATCACGCCGTCGCGGGCCTTCGCTTCAAACTCGGCGTGAAGCACATAAGCTGTTCCGTTGCCGAATGCCGGGAAACCGACGTGTCTTCCGTGCTCAAAATAGTTCTGGGCACTATCAAACGTTTCTGTTCCCACGGGCCGCAGCGTCTTGAAGGGAACCGTAAGCTGCGACATGACCTGAACAGGTACGCCGTCCACAAGAAAAGGCTTGAAGCGCATCGCGGCGATTGCTTGCTTGCCAGCTTCATTAACACCCGAGTTTTCCGAAACTAACGTTCCGATCTGCCTGACTTTTCCCTCACGATCAATGACTATCTCACTTGTTACGTTTCCTTCCAGTGGCCCATCCTGAAGCGGTGGCCAAGGCACTGGCTCGATTGGCAGCAGATTTCTTCTGAGCGAAGTTTCGTCGATCAATACGGTCCGCAGATGTTGGGCGTCGCCACCTGTCCCCGTCGTATCGAAGAAACCTGCTGGAATCATTCCCAAGTCTTCGAGCGTCTTTACTTTTGCGGTCACCGGAGGCGAACCCACATTTACCGTTCGTGCGATCATTCGTCCGTGATAGTCCGCGTAATCCTTGAACTCTGCGCCCCAACCCAAACCACCCGCATAAAGCAGCAGCCCTGTGCTGTTCTGCAAAGCGACCCAAGACCTCAGAATGTTATGGGCCTCTGGCGTTCCGCTTGGGGTGATCCAGTTTAGATTCGTCATCGGTCCCATTCGACGTATCTCCGCCCGCTCGGCTTGCTCGAGAACTTCGTCGAGTGGCGGCACTGGCCTAATTAGTTCTTCAGCCGTCTGCTGCAACCACTGAGGAAAATAATTGCCCTCGTTCTTCTGCCACGTTTGCAAACCATTCACAATTTCGGTTTGATGAAACCCCGGTGAGCGGACCTCCCTCTTCCACTGGGTCGGCGATGCCCACCAGATTTCAACCTCACCCGTTCGGCCAGATCCCTTGTCTCGATCAAAGCTCGGTGCCAGCGACGCTCTGAGGTGGAACGCCTTTGTCCCGTGCTGATCGAGCGTGCTGAGCTCAACCGCCTTCTTGACCTCTTTGACCAGGTTTTCGGCGTGACCTACTGTCGGCCAGACCGTCATTGTTGCGAGGGCCGCGATCCACCATTGCCGTTGCATACGCAGAACTGTACACAAAAGAACGTGAAAACACGAACAAAGACGCAGCAAACAAACTCTGGATTTGAGCTAATAAAGCGGCGGTTGGCCTTCAGGTCGGGTCTTCCAGCGGCGATGGACCCATAGCCATTGATCTGGATATCGCCGCACGTAGTCTTCAATTACTTTCGTAAACAAGGCTGTGTTGGCGATCGAATCCGCTTCGTCATTTCCCGTACGCACCAAATTGATTGCCGGGTCAAAGCGCAGGCGGTATTTTCGCAGGGCGGGATCCCAGATGGTGAAGCCTGGAACGACCGCCGCATCGGTGCGTAAGGCAATTCTCGCCAGACCGCTTGCTGTGCACGCTGGGATTCCAAAAAAGTCGACGAACACGCCCTGCGGCGGAGTCATATTCGTGTCCATGAGAATGCCCACGGTTTCTCCTGCCTTCATGGCAGAGAGCAAGCCGCGGACGAAGTCGTCTTTGTCGACCATGGAGTTGCCGTGCATGGTGCGGTATTGGCGGGTCAGGCGATCGAGGTAGACGTTGTCGAGCGGGCGCATCACGACGTGCAAGGGATGTCCGTGGAGGGAATGCGTGAAGGCTGAGAGCTCCCACGCTCCCAGGTGCGCAGTTAGAAACAGCACACCTTTGCCACGTGCCAGGGCGCGTTCAAAGTTCTCGAATCCGTCGTAGACCACGACTTTGTTTACGTTCTCCCGCGTGTACTTCGGAAACAGACACACTTCAGCGGCTTGCCGACCGAAAGAAGTAAAAACCCCGCGCAGGATTTTGGCACGCTGATGCCGACTCTTGTCGGGAAATGCCATTGCCAGATTGTGCATCCCCACGCGCCTCAGCCGGACATGCAGAACGTAAACGATCCAACCAAGGCTGATTCCCGCGGCACGGGCCAACGGACGAGGCAACGCGCCTATGAACTTGATGATCAGCCAGGCGAAGGCGTACTCGAGGCGCTGACGCATGTTGGGGGAAAGGGTGACGGTAGCACCGGCAAAACTCTACGTCAAACAAATCACGGCGCTGCGCTGACGTCCGTCGAGGGACGATCTCGCCTTACTTGCTGGCATCCTGTGCCCATTTGGCTAGTGTTTGCAGAAATGGATACGCGGCCGCCGGTGGTTGGATCTGCCCTTGAAGTGCAGCTTTAGTGCTAACCATGTGCCCGTAGAACTCTCGGGTGCTGTCTTTGTCCTGACGAACGACGGCTCCGTCTAGCGCCAATCCGGCAAAGACTCCGCGGGCTCGCGAGTAACTCAGGATCTGAGCGCGTAACTTCCAGTCCGTCCCTGCCGCAGCTTGGCGACCTACGGGACCGGCGGCAACACTGGCGTCCGCACCTAGCTTGAACTGGCTGGAGAGCAGTTTGTGCATGCCGTCGTCGTTCATGACGAGCATGACTAAATCGACCGCCTGGCCCCCGATCTGCAAGCCGAAGCTACCGCCTTTAATGCTGAAGAAGGCCGGTGCGCTCCATCCCTTCGGATTTCGGCAACTGGCTAATCCGCGCCCGTAGCGAGCGCCCACGATGAAGCCCCCATTCAACATGGAGGGCACGACCGCCACGCACTCGGCCGAGCCCAGCACGTCGGAGGGAATGCCTTGGTCGGGTGCCGACTGGATTTCGTTGAGCACGTCAGCAGCGGCCTGAACCCGGTCTTGCGCTTTGCTTTGCTTACCACCCGAACTGTCATCAGCGGCGAATGACACAGCCGCGAGAGCAAACGAAATCCATAAGAGCAGAAATTTCTTCATTATCGCCTCAGCTTTCCTACAGGGATTTGTGGAAACCAGTTTCAATTAATTCTAAAGGATTCTTGAGGTTAGGAAGGGATTCCGAGGGGAAAATCGGGCTGGGCTATTGCTGATTCAGGCACGCACAAAAAAATGCGGGGTTGGCAACGGTGACCCTAATCTCCGCTCCCAACCCCGTCTCCCAGGTTCTGTGGTAGGTGAACCGAGTATGCGTCAGGCGCAAAAAGCAGACAAGATCACGAGGGTCATTGTCCTTTGGTAACCAAGAACGAGCCCGCTTGCGAAAGGCGCTGCTTCACAATTTCACGCCGCTCTCGTCCTCGTTGCTGTCCCCGTCGTCGGTGTCACCGGAGTCGTCGCTCGCCTTGTAAAGCTTGTAGTCCCTTTCGACTTGGTCCGCTTCCGTTCTTCTACCCAGGCTATCGAGAGCTTTAATCAAGCAGGGCCGTGCCATGTTCCAATGTGGATCCATATCAAGCATCTCGCGAAACTCCGACACGGCATCCGAAAACAGATTGAATTGGCACATGGTGTAGCCGAGGTTTTGCCGAACCGCCATATTTCGCGGAGCCAAAGCCTTGGCCTGGTTGAGAGCAGCCAGCGCCTGCTGAGGGTGCCGCCATTTCGTGTAAAGATTGCCAAGATTGTAGTAGTACATCGCGACGTTGGGGTCCAGTTCGATGGCTCGCTTGTATGCCGCCTCGGCTTTGGGGAATTTGCTCCAATCATTCTGCTGAGCTAGTGCGATCGCTTGATTGTTCAGATCCTTCGCCTCGGTATTGCTTCCCGCCTTGAGGTCGGATAGGTCTTCAACTTTATTGCCGCCTGCAGCAGCTCCTCCTGAATCCTGCATTTGTAAGGTGGAGGACAGGGCCAAGTACTTGTGCGCTTCGGCATTGGTAGGTTGCAGACGCAGTGCCTGTTTCGCCTCCTCCGCTACCTGAGAACCTTGCTCGAGCCGATAATAGATCTGCGCCAGCCGGACATGCGCATAGGCAAAACTAGGATCCAGTTCTGCGGATCGGACGAAAGCGGTCTTTGCGGAGGCGAAATCGCCGCTGATGAAATTCAGGTTGCCGAGGGCTGCGTACAGGTTTGCATCCTGATTCCCCTGAACCAAAGTTTCTAGACAGTGACGAGCCGCGGTGTAGTCCTTGCCACTGAAAGCTTGGGCGGCAGCGATCAAAGCCTGCGGAGGCTCCGAGGAATTGGAAGCGTCAGGATGCGAAGGCACATTCCGCAAAGCGGCGAGAAGTTCGGGCGCGACGCGGGCCTCCTTCAGTCGATCCAGTTGAGTGTTGTCGGGCACAAACGTTATTCCACGGGTTTGGACCTCGTTTAAGATGTCGGGCACGGCCATGCCGGCGATTTGCCATGTCACCAGGGTGGTTGCGGAGAGCGGAGGCTGCGTCGGGTGCCCGGAGTCCTGGTTAGCTTGCGCTGCGCGCCTGGCACGGAAGGCGCGGGCCGCATCGCCGACCGATTCCGTTTCCTGGGCGCGGACTGGAAGAGCGGCACAGATAGCCAGAGCCAGGCAAAAAATTGCGAGCATCCGCGACCGCTGGGGGCGCGGACTCTTCAGCACAGCATGCGTATCAGAGCCAAAAGGCCAAGCGTTGGCTGGTAAGAGAGAGTTCTGCATCCTGACCGTCCCTAGATGAGAGTTGTGCATCTGCCGGGGGGAACGAGCAGTCGAGCTTACGAAAAGAGCTAAGGTCTATTTTGCCGCAACAAGGTTGTGCGTAATGGCATGAACTGAAAGCGCAATGCGGTTCTGCACCCCGACTTTTCGCATCAACTTGGCGACGTGCGCCTTCACGGTTCGCTCTTCAATGCCCAATGCGGAACCGATTTCTTTGTTCGAGCGTCCCGCGACCAGCATTTCCAGAACTTCCTTCTCGCGGTCGGTAAAGGTGACACGGCCCGCAGGGAAAATGCGCCCCGGAGACGACGACACGCGCTCGATGAACATAGAAAGCACCCGCCGGGGTGCCCACACCGAACCTTCATTGACGACCCGGATGGCCTGCACAAATTCGGTCGGCGAAGCGGCTTCGTCCACGTAACCCTTGGCGCCCGAGGCTATGGCCTTGAGAATGGTCTCTTCATCAATGCCGGAACCTGTCACAATAATGCGCAGGTCGGGGCGCGTGGCTTTCATGGTGGCCATGAGATCAAACAAGTTCTGGCCATTGCGATTACCCAGCAGGATAAGATCAATGCCCTGCAGTGAGGAGATATCGGGAAGCGAGGCAGAGATCAACTCGAAATCTGACTCATTGTCGAACAGGGCCCTAAATCCCACGAACCGTAGTGGATCACTTTCCACCACGGCAATACGGATCGGCGCTTTCTTTACCGGTGCTGCTTTCGTGGCCATTGCTGATTTCATAGCTTTCCTACTCGAGTAGATGGTTTAGCATAGCCGCATTCGTCCTTCATGCAAAGCACGGTAACGGTTTTGCAATTACGGCAGTAACATGCAAACATCGTTAGAAAGAGGCAGAAAAGTCATGAGGTTACCTTACCGTCTAGGGTCCCAGAAACAGCTATGCGGGATTGCAATGCTGCTGATCGCAGGAACGCTGCTTTCCGTGGCACAAACGGCATATCAGCCAAAGTTTAAGGGAGATCCGGCGCGATCGGAGTCCGAAGCCAACGCCCTTGGTTACATGCGTACCGTCATCCGGGCGCAGCAGCAGTACTACAAAAAGAATAATAAGTACGCCACGAGCCTGGCGGATCTGGTTCATACGGGGTCCTTTACGAAACGCATGACCCAGACCGATCGGGGCGATTACACCGTAAGCTTCCACTCGCGAAAAGATGGCTATGAACTGACGATGACTCCAAAGCAGTTGGACGCCGAGCATCGCGCGTTTTACGCCAACGAGGATGGAGTTATGCACGCCGATGAAACCAAAGCGGCGGACGAGAATTCGCAGGCAGTGAAGTGACGGTGCCTTCGTGGCACCGCACGGGTGAGGACGCCATGGCCTACATTAGCGACTGGCTTGCCGGCCCGGGTTTGATTTCTACTGCTTTGTCGTTGTGGTAGGTGACGCTAAGAGGATTGCCGCCGTTCGGGTAATTCACCGTGCGGTTTCCGGGCTCGCCTGATTTTTCTGGAATCCCTAAGCCAATCGAAAAGTCGGTTTGCAACTCACTCATCCCCGGCTTGACCTGGTGTTTGTCGATCGCGTCCCAGATGTCTCCAGGCCAATGTTTGTAGAGTTCGTGGGGATCCTGAATGAAGAGCATGTCGTCGGAATAGAACTTGTAGTCAATCCCCTTGATCGATCCGATCGAAAAAGCATAGCCTTCGCCGTCTTTCTCGAATACCGCCATCACCTGCCGCTCACCGGGCGATTGCGGTGCATCTGCGGTGATGACGTCTTTGATTTGCAGTTTTTCGATGGGCAAGAGTTTTCCGGCTTCCTGCGAGAAGTCGACGCGATGGCGCGCCGAATCGTAGGGATAAAACGTGTAGGCATAACCGACCTTGACCCAAACCGGCTGCTCGGTGAGTTGGTGGGCGGACTTCAAATCGTAGGAATAAAGTTTCTTGGGAGTCACGTAATAGTCGGGATTCAGTGGGGGCGCCTGCTTCTTCGCTTGTTCGACCTGGCTTTCATGCCGTTCGTACAGGATGTAGGCGAGGCGGCAACCCGAAACGAGGATTGCCACAATCATTACCAGTTGAAGCCTTTGTTTAAGTTCAGGACTGATCGGCATCAGACGTAACCTTACCAGACTGCGGCCTCACCATGCCTCTGTACGAAATCAAGTTTCGAGTTTCCGTACGCCGAATCCCGGTCTGATGCGGTAAACTTACATACAGCGTGGCACTCTGTCCATGCCCATTTAGGGGAGAAGACTATGGCTGTCGTGACTGAAGAAGAAGTTCGGAGCGCGCTGAAGCAGTGCTATGACCCGGAGATTCCCGTGAACATTGTGGATCTGGGTCTGATTTATGCGGTGCGCTTTGAAGCCGTCGCCGAAGATCGTCAGGATGTTTCGATAGACCTGACGCTAACTTCTCCCGGCTGCCCTTCGCACGTCATGATCGGTGAGCAAGTAAAAGCGAGGCTGGAGCAGTTGCCCGGCATCCGCACAGCGACCGTGAATGTAGTGTGGACTCCCGCGTGGACTCCGGAGCGTTTAAGTCCTGAGGCCAGAACACAATTAGGCATTGAGTAATAAAAAGAAAGCGTGAGTTGCGGAGAGTTCCCCGCAACTCACAAATCCAACCTTAGATTGCCGCAATTCCATTAAATCCAACAGCCTTGGGGAGCCCGCCGACGGTTCCGAGGTTCGTCAGAGTGCCATCCGACTGAATCCCAAACACACTGATCATGCCTACTTCGGCATCAAGTGTGTAGAGGAATTTGCCGTCAGCGCTGATGGCGATGTCGAGATTCGTAGCTCCAGCAGGATTTGTCCCGACGATGGTTCCCGGCAACGCGGTCAGCGCCCCGTTTGAAGCGATGGTGAAGCCGGAGATGGTGGAGGTGCCGGCATTGGACGTATAAACCCAGTTGCCGTTAGGAGTGACTGCGTTCCAGCAAGTGGCGGCGCCAAGCGTGGGAACGCTGCTACTGATTGCGGTCAGCGTGCCGTTGGAAGCGACTGAATAGGACGAGATAGCTGAAGCGTCATTGCCTCCGGCGGGTCCAGTCTCGGCTGCTAGGGCGGCTCCGTTCGGGGCGAAAACCAAGGCGAAAACTCCGGGACCTGCGCTTGGATTGATCACGATCGGTGATAGGGTTCCGTTGCTTTGCACGGTGAATGCGTCAATGTTGTTGGTTTCTCGTTCGGTGACGAGCAGGAACTGGCCGTTAGGGCTGAACGCTAACGATGAGGCTCCCGAGGTATTTGTGCTTAGAAAGGTAAGAGAGTTTGGAATCTGATGCAGTCTGCCGTCCTGGTCGACCCGAAAGCCAACCACACTGCTACTGCCTCCAGTATTGAGAACGTATACCACGTGTCCGTACTGCGCCACTGCGTTTGGTTCACTGCCGCCTGAGAGTTCCTTGTCGGCGAGCCAGAGGTTCGCGCCCTGAACTTGAAACACCGAAATATCTCCGCTGCCTGCGTTGACGGCGAACAGCAAGTTGTGGTCTTGGCTCAGGGTTAGAGAACCTTGCGATTCGAGAGGGTCGTTGTTGCCGCCGCTGCCGCGGCCGCCGGTAGCGAACCTCCGGCTTTCTTGCAATGAGCCGTCTGCCGCTCGCTTGAAGGAGATGACTTCATTCCGGTCGACGTCATTGGTCATAACGAAGACTGCACCTTGGGAATGCCGGTCCTCTGCGTTGCTGTGGGTTGGGGAGACGACGCTGATCGCGAGCGCGACCATCCAGAGGATGTGAACTGCCTTACGCATATTCCAACTCCTGTGTACTTTATGTCGCGCTCCGAACAAGACGAACCCCTGCACAGAATTGTTCGCCGGTTTGGCTGCGCGCGGCCATAAGAGTCACGGGGTGGAAGGAAGTTTCAGACTTTACAAATATTCGGTGAGATTTTATGGGCAGACCAAATGCTTCAACCATAAAGGACACGAAGATTCACAAAGCGCTTGTGGAATTCGTTGACAAAGCTTGTCATCAAAGATAAAGTTTGCCTCCGATTCGTTCCAGTATCACAATCTTCGTGCGGCAGAGGTGGGCCTTGAGCAAAATGATGAGGCAAAAAGTTTTCCTTGTGTCTCTTTCGGTCATTCTGTTTGGGCTGTTCCTTGAAGACGCTCAGGCCTCAGGGGTTAAAACCTATAAAGGCAAATTTTCGGACGGGGCGAAGTACCTGATCCAGGTTCCGTCAAAGTGGAACGGCACACTGGTTCTCTACAGCCACGGATATGTGTTGCCAGGGTCGTCGAATCCGGCTACGGATGTCGGCGATCCGATCACTGGCGGCTACCTTCTAGCCAACGGTTATGCCTTAGGCGGATCTTCTTACGCTACAACGGGCTGGGCCTTTCAGCAGGCGGTTCCCGATCAGATAAAAGTTCTGGATACGTTCAAGACTTTGGTCGGCGCGCCCAGCCGTACCATCGCGTGGGGACATTCCCTCGGCGGCATGGTCACGGCTGGCTTGGTGCAACTCTACCCGCAGCGCTTCGACGCGGCGTTGCCGATGTGTGGAGTGGTCGCGGGGGCCGTCGGCACATGGAACCAGGCGTTGGATTCGGCTTTTGCTTTCGACGTGCTGCTCGGATCAGGGTCGGGATTGCAGCTCGTAAATATCAAAAAACCTGTGAAGAATGTCACGATTGCCGAAGAGATTCTTTCGGCTGCACAAAACAATGCTCAAGGACGGGCGCGGATTGCCCTGACTGCTGCTCTCGACGATACGCCGGGCTGGTACGATCCGCTATCGCCCGAACCGTCTCCCACCGATTATGCTGCACAGGAGGCAAACCAGTACCTGTGGCTTGCGAACATTGACTTCCCTTTTGCTTTCGACCTCCGCGCGGAACTGGAGGGGCGCGCGGGCGGAAACGGGTCATGGAACAGCGGAGTCGACTATGAGACGCAGCTGAAGAACTCCGTGGACTATGCCGAGGTTCAAGCCCTCTACCAGAAGGCCGGTCTAAGCCTGGAGACAGACCTTCAGGCTTTGAGCGATGCTACGCGGATCAAAGCGAAGCAATCAGCTCTGAATTACCTGGAACAAAATATTATCTTCAACGGAAAGATTCCGATCCCAGTCCTGACCCTGCATACCAAGGGCGATGGCTTGGTGGTGGTTGAAGGTGAGACAGCTTACAAGGATGTTGTCGACCGGGAGAACGACGGCGCACTGCTGCGGCAGTTATTTGTGCATCGCGCAGGGCATTGCGAGTTCACTCCTGCGGAGACCGTAGTCGCCTTCGGGGCGCTGATCAGCCGTTTGGATACCGGCAAATGGCCTGCGCTCGGTGCTGCCGAACTGAACGAAGCTGCCAAGGGGTTGGGATCGAAATTTAATGTGTTGTCAGTCGACGGAAAGAATGTTCACGTCGCGCCCGCATATTTCAAGTTTCAGCCTGCGATTTTCCTGCGGCCCTTCGATGCGGGGAAGGATTGAGGAAAACACCTAGCCCGAACTAATTTTAGAATGCGCCGCGCGAGCGAGGGCCCTCACGCCAACGTTGTTTCGCTGCTTAATTCTGTCCAAGACTTGGACACGAAAACGCGCTCAAAATCCTCTAAGTGTCCTTATTTGAAACCAGATCGCTGTCCTCCCGCGAAATAACATTGACATCCATAACAAGCAGATTTAAGAATCGTGGCCGGTTGTTTTGATTTGGAGTCGCCAGGAATCCGGCTCGGGAATATCAAAGAGCGGTAGTTCTGGCTGGGTGGGTTCTTGGTCAAATTGTTAAGTAAGGAGGAAAAAATGCGCAAGATGATTATTATCGCCGTGCTTGTCGCGGCAAGTGTCGCTTCCGCGCAAGTGCGCCGGGGCGACGGCATTGTTCCGCGTTCGAGCATCGAGAGGCCCGAAGATGTTGGCCGAAGGATGCACACCAACTACATCATTTATGCCCCGGACGGGGTGATTCGTCCGCAGTTCAACCCAGGTGGAGAAACGCCGGCATCGTTGGGCTGTGTGTACGACATTGTGTCGAACCCGATCTCGGGATGCCCGATCGCGACCGCGTCGGAAGTTCCGACGGGTGGCAGCGGCGTGATCGTGATCGTGGACGCTTATGACTACCCCAGCGCCGCGGCGGACCTGGCTACGTTCTCGAGCGACTTTGGTTTACCCGCGCCGAACTTCTCGGTGCAGTATGCCAGCGGGAAAAAACCGGCGAACGGTTGCCGAAACGGATGGAATGGCGAGGAATCGCTGGACATCGAATGGGCGCACGCTATGGCGCCGAATGCCCAGATCGTGCTGATGGAAGCATCTTCGTCTTCTAACACTGCTTTGTACCAAGCCGTGACCGCAGCAAACTCCTACATCGTGGCCCATGGCGGCAAAGGCGAAGTCTCGATGAGCTGGGGCGGCAGTGAGACCAGCAGCGAGACCGGCTCCGACCACTACTTCACACAGTCGGGCGTTGTTTACTTTGCGTCGGCCGGCGATTCTCCGGGCGTGATTTATCCCAGCGCCTCGGTCAACGTGATTTCCGCCGGAGGCACCCAGGTGAATCGCAGTGGTGGCAACTACACCAACCAGACGGCATGGAGCGATGGTGGAGGAGGCCCCAGCGCGTACGAGGCGAGACCATCATTCCAGAACAGCATCGAGGGCATCGTCGGCACCAAGCGAGGCACACCTGACTTCTCCTTTGATTCCAGCGGCGGTTCGCCGGTGGCCGTGTACAACTCTAACTGCTACGGTGGCTGGCTCGAAGTCTATGGCACCAGCGTGGCTTCACCCTCGTTGGCCGGCATCGTCAACAATGCTGGAACCTTCAACACCAGCAGCAATGCCGAGAACACAGAGATTTATGCCAACTACACCAATACCGCCGACTTTACCGATGTCACCTCCGGAAGTTGCGGCACACACAGCGCAACCACTGGATGGGATTTCTGTACGGGCGTCGGGGTAGACAAAGGATTGCTTGGCAAGTAACTCGATGTTGCTTTGATTTCGCAGCCCGCTTCTTTACGGAGCGGGCTTTTTCTTCTACGTGAAGTCTCGCCGTAGCTACTTCTTCTTACGGTACTCCTCCATCATGGCCCGCATGCGGTCCATCGTGGGTTGCAGTTGTTGCGGATCGCGAATGCAGTTCTGAAATATCGAACGCACGTCGAAATCTCCCTGTTGCATACCCGCGAAATAATGGTAATCGGCGGGCAGGGGTGGGCCGCCAGGCGCGCCTGCCGCAGGAATGACTTCGGGAAGTTGCACCGCGTACATGCTGCCACCCGCGAGAACTTCATGCGGGTACTGCAGCAGCCAGATACAATTTGCGGACTCCTCGATATAGTTCGCGGAGACTGCAGCCCATTGGCCGCCGTCGCGGGCCGCGGGACGCTGGCAATCCCAAAGCAAGGCCTGAGGGACGTAACGTTCAAACTCTGACCATCCATACTCGTCGAGTAGAATCTGCTGAAGACCGCGTTGACGCGCGAAGATCTCAACTTGGGGAAGCGCGTGATTCCAGTCGAGGTTCGAGTCGTTGACCAGGTGGTAGCCCGGACGCCCCATGCTGAGCGAGTTCAAGTAAGGCAAATAGTTCGGGTAAACGCGTACCGCGGTAACGATGGAAGCGAGTGCGAGTCCAATTGTCACCCAGCTTCCGATGCGCGCGGTTTGCGGGCTCGACTTGCGCAGCAGTTCGAGCGCACGCGGCAGCGGGGCGAGCAGCAAAACAATCAGCGCCAGAGCAATCGAGAAATGGCGAATGCTGATGTCCAATCGATTCAGCATGCAGGCTGAGACGAAAACAGCCAGACGAAATCCAGATGCTGCGCCAGTGCGGCTCCATGCCAGTGAGTATTGGAGATTGCTTGGGTAAACGACGCTTTACCAGCAAACCCGCCCCGCCCGCAAGAAGGAGCAGCAAGAGAAATGTCAGCTGTGATTTCAGGAGGAAGAGCACGGGGAAAATAGAACCAGACTCCGTGCGAATAAGCATGGCCGAGAATGAAAGTAGGCCGGCTTCCGGCGCTCAGTGCAAACAGTACCAGCCCACGCAAGTAGAGCCACACCGGCATGAGCAGCCGGCGGAAAACCAGAGAAGCGGGAAAATGCGGAATGAGTCGAAAGGAATCCGTGGGTTGGTTCCACGAGAGTACAAAATAAACAATGTAAACAAACAATCCGGCCCAGAGAGTTCCCATTGCCAGATTGCGCCACGCTCGTCGACGCCAGTGGCGGAGTTCGATCTTCTCGACTGGTTGCTCCGGCAACCGTTTGCATCGCAAACTCAACGCATAGGCGATGAATACGAAGAACAACAGTCCCGACGAAAACTTGGAAAGTAACGCGCCGGCCAGTGCCAGGCCAAACTTAATCACTGTTCCTCGGGTAGGTGAGCGCCACATATTCGGGAAGTTGCCAGACCGTGAGGACCCAAAACAACGTGACCGCGATGTCAGTGAGCACGAGGGGTCCAAATGCAAGAAACGCCGGCATGGTTACGAAAGCTGAAAGACAGAGCAAGCCTCCCCATGCCCCACCCAGCCGTGAGCCATAAATGTAAAGCACGAGTCCCAATAGCAAGGTCATCAGCAACATCGGCGCTCTGGCCCAACGCATCGTGGCGTATGGATTATTCCAGCGCATGAGGAACCAGTCGCCGAAGACCCACTCCGCCAAATACTGATTGAAGATCTTATTGCTGAAGGTCCAGGAGAGATGGGAATAGTCGGCATGTGCTCCGCGCAGCACCAGCGGCAGCGCGGCCAGAACTTTGGCCAGCGGAGGATGCTCTTCGTTCATCCGCATATCTAATTTCTGCAAGTAGCTGACGCCAGCGGCTACATGAGCCACTTCATCGATGGTCACGGATTCGCGTCTCGCTGCACCACCCGCAAGGATGGCCATCAGGACAAGAAGGGCGGCAGCAGCGAGACAGAATTTTCCAGGTCTGGTCAAGTTCCGTTAGCCTCGCGGGACGAAACGGAGAGGTTAGCACAGCACACTGACAGAGGTGTCACATCAACCCTGGTGGCTGTCGCGCATGTGGTTCGTCGCTGAGGAATCAGGTAAGATACTTCGTCGTTCGCTCCGCCCCGACAAATGAATCGAGAATATCATCGAGGCTATAGCCAGGAACTTCATCGCGACATGGAAGCTCTCGTCTTCGGGCATGCGGGCTCGCCACTGCTGGTCTTTCCGACCTCGATGGGCAGGTTCTTCGAATACGAAGATCGTGGCATGATCGGTGTGCTGGCGTCGAAGATTGAGGGCGGAGAGCTGCAGGTATTCTGTCCTGACGCCGTGGACACCGAGAGCTGGTACAACAAAAGCGTTCATCCGCGACAGCGCGTGCTGCGCCATTTGCAATATGAGCGCTACATTCTGCATGAATTCCTTCCCTTCCTTCGCTGGAAGAACCCAACGCCAAGATTGGCTGTGACCGGATGCAGCTTCGGTGGCTACCATGCCGTGAACTTTGCGTTGAAGCATCCGGATGTCGTGACCCATTGTGTGCGCATGAGCGGGGCCTATGACATTCACCAGTTTTTGGACGGCTACTACGACGACGATTGTTATTTCAATTGCCCGCCCGATTATGTGCCGAAAATGAATGACGATTGGTTTTTGACCCACTACCGGCAGATGAAGATCGTGCTGGGATCGGCGGACTGGGATATGTGTCTGGATCAGAATGTGAAGATGTCGGCGATGCTGAATGAAAAGGCAGTACCGAATTGGCTGGATGTGTATGGCGATCACTCGCAGCATGATTGGCCGTTGTGGCAGAGGATGGCGGGGAAATACTTCGGCTGAGTTCCCCGTAGAGACGTAGCTTGCTACGTCATAAATTGTCGCGCGTGGGATAATGAGAGAGCGTTGCAAGCAACGTCTGTACAGGAGAATTGCTAATGAAGAAGATTGGAATTCTGTTTGGCATGGAGAATACGTTTCCGCCGGCTTTCGTGGAAAAGGTCAACAGCATGAAAGTCGATGGCGTGACCGCCGAATTCGTGAAGCTGGGTGGGGTGAAGATGGCGGGCCCCAGCGGGTATCGCGTGATCGTTGACCGGATTTCGCAGGATATTCCTTTCTATCGGGCGTATTTGAAGAATGCGGTACTGAACGGGACGATCGTGATTAATAATCCGTTCTGGTGGACGGCCGACGACAAGTTCTTCAATTATGCGCTGGCGACCAAGCTGGGCGTGGCGATTCCGCCGACCGTTCTCTTGCCGCATAACAAACATCCCGAGGGCACAACCGATCAGTCCATGCGAAATCTGATCTATCCCTTGAATTGGGATGAGATTTTCGAGTATGTCGGTTTCCCTGCCTTCCTCAAACCGTATTCAGGCGGAGGCTGGAAGCACGTGTACAAGGTTCATTCGCCCGAGGAATTCTTTCATCACTACAATCAAACCGGCGACTTGTGCATGACTTTGCAGCATGGGGTGGAGTTCAAGGAATATTTCAGGTGTTACGTAGTCGGGCAGGAAAAGGTGAAAATCATGTATTACGACCCGCGAGCGCCATTCCATGAACGCTATGTGCGAAATCCGGTTCCCGCCGATGCCAAATTGCTGGAACGTGTGGAGAAGGATGCGCTGACGTTGTGCCGGGCTCTGGGGTACGACCTGAATACGGTCGAGTTTGCGGTTGAGGACGGGATTCCTTATGCGATCGACTTTATGAATCCGGCGCCAGATGCGGAAGCTACTTCGGTCGGCCAGGATAACTTCGAGTGGGTGGTGAATGCTGTCGCGGAAATGGCTGTAAAAAAAGCTCTTAGTGATGAGAATCCAGCCCGCGAGTTGAGGTGGGCTGCGTTTCTGGCGGGACCGGTGCCCACAGTTGTCCCCGCGTCGAAGCCAGCTCCTCGGAAGCGGGCTCGGGCTTGAATGAAAGCCGGGCGTCCCCGTCAGACCGACTGGCGAGACGCCCGTCCCTCCGTCGTTTTTTCCATGCATAAACATCGCGCTTAGTTTGGGTCGGATTGCTATACTGATTCGACAGAGCTAGCCTGCTGCCCATGCGACCTACCTTTACCATCGGGATCGAAGAGGAATATCAGACCGTCGATCCGGTCACCCGCGACCTGCGCTCGCACATCCACACCGAAATGATGGAGCAGGGACGGCTGCGCCTCCAGGAACGGGTGAAGGCGGAGATGCATCAGGCGGTGGTGGAGGTTGGGACTTCGGTTTGCACTGACATCAAAGATGCCAAGGCCGAGGTGAAAACACTACGAAGGGACATGATCAAACTGGCCCGGGACAATGGTCTCAGGCTGGCCTCAGCCGCGACCCATCCTTTTGCAGATTGGCGAGTGCAGGAGATCACGCCCGACGAACGCTACAAGCACATCGTCGAGGACATGCAATTGGTGGCGCGGGCTAACCTGATTTTCGGTTTGCACGTACACATCGGGATCGAGGATCGCGAGATTGCCATCCAATTGATGAATCATGCGCGCTATTTTCTGCCGCATATCCTGGCGCTTTCGACCAATTCGCCGTTCTGGCTGGGCATGAACACAGGGCTGAAATCATACCGGTGCAAGGTGTTCGACAAGTTTCCGCGGACTAATATCCCGGATTACTTTCCCAGCTGGGGCGAATACGAAAACTTTATCAAGCTGCTGATCAAGACCAATTGCATCGACAACGCGAAAAAGATCTGGTGGGACATTCGGCCGCATCCGTTCTTTAACACGCTGGAGTTCCGCGTATGCGATATTCCGATGCGGGTGGATGAAAGCATTGCGCTGGCTGCCCTCATCCAGGCGACGGTTGCCAAGCTATACAAGCTGCATGCGGCCAATACCGGGTTCCGGCTTTACCGGCGCGCGTTGGTGATGGAGAACAAGTGGCGCGCAGCGCGTTACGGACTGGAAGGCAAGCTGGTTGATTTCGGCAAGCAGGAAGAAGTTCCGGCGCGCGAGCTGATTCTGGAATATTTGGACTTCGTAGACGACGTCGTCGATGAGTTGGATTCGCGCGAGGAGTTGAATTACATTCACAAGATCCTGGAAATGGGAACCGGCGCGGACCGCCAGTTGCGCGTTTACGAGCAGACCAGGAACTCAAGAGTGTTGTGGATTACATCATCGAAGAGACGGAAGTCGGCGATTGACGGATGTCGCCGGTCATCGCTTCCGCTAGAAAAGTAGGGTAATGAGCGTTCCAGTTAGCACAACCAACCGCAATTTTAATACGATCCCCTTCGATCCTGAACTCACTCCCGGAGCCCGCAACGCGGTAAAAGTTTGTTTGCGCGTGCAGCCCGGCGAGAAAGTCACGGTCATCACCGACGAGGCGACCAAGGAAATCGCGGCCAGCATGGTTCGAGAGCTGGAAGCCGTGGGTGCGCCGTACCACGCATGGGTGCTTGAGGACTTGGCGCCACGGCCGCTGGGCGATCTTCCGCAGGAAATCCTCGAGGATCTCGAAACCAGCCAGGTCAGCATCTTTGCGGTGCAGGCGCAGGCCAATGAATTGCGTTCACGCATGCAGATGACCGACGTGGTGAATCGGCGCAAGATTCGCCACGCGCACATGGTGAACGTCAACCGGCAGATCATGCTGGAGGGAATGCGGGCGGATTTTCTCAAGGTGGATCGCATCAGCGTCAAAGTAGTCGAATGGTCCGCCGAAGCCGAAGCAAGTCCGCGCAAAAACGCCGGCGGGAACCGATCTGGTGGCGGATTTGAATCCAAATTATCGCTGGGTGAAGACCAGCGGAATTATCAGCCCGGATAAATGGGGGAACTTGCCGGGCGGAGAAGTTTTTACGACTCCGGGCGAAGTCAATGGAACGTTTGTGATTGATGGCGTGGTCGGCGATTGGCTTTGCGCGAAGTTCGGCAGCTTGCGCGAGCATCCGCTGACCATTCGGGTAAAGGGTAATCGCGTGGTCGAGGCGCACTCCACAAATCCTGAACTGGAGAAGGATTTCTGGAGCTACACCCATACCGATGAGAACAGCGATCGCGTAGGCGAGTTTGCGATCGGCACGAATATCGAGTTGAAGGATGTGATCGGCCAGATTCTGCAGGACGAGAAATATCCCGGCGTGCACATCGCGTTCGGCAATCCTTATGGCGCACATACCGGGGCGGAGTGGTACTCGTCGACTCACATCGATGTTGTAGGCCGAAAGTTCGACATTTGGGTGGATGACGAACAGATCATGCGAGATGGGAAGTTCTTGATCGAAGCGTAATGCGCCTGCAGAAACGTTGCTTGCAACGTCTGGGCGTGGAGAAATCGCGGACGTAGCAAGCTACGTCTCGACAGCCAAATCATGATTCCTGCCCTGCGTCAGCAGTTCAACACGAACTTCACGCCCGAGAAGTACCAGTCGTTCCTGAAGTTGATGGAAGAACGCTGTGGTGGCCCCGTCAAGTTTCAGGTTTCTGAAACGCCTTGCTTTTTTCCCAAGCCGCTGCTGGACCAGATGTCGCAGTATGGCAAAGAGCTGATCCAGCAACTCGGCGGATTGGAATACCGGAAAGCCTCGTTCGATGCGATTCCTCCCGATTTCAACGTTCCGCGCGAAGCCCCGCATCCCATGTTCATTCAAGTGGATTTCGGATTGGTGCGCGACGCGGCAGGCAAGCTTCAACCCAAGTTGGTTGAGTTACAGGGCTTCCCTTCTCTCTACGCGTACCAGGCCATGCTTTCGCAAATCTACATGGAGGTCTTTGAGCTCGACGAAAACCTCAAGTATCTGCTGAGCGGACTGGACTGGGAGGGATACAAGAAGCTGCTGCGGCGCGCCATCCTGGGCGATCAGGATCCGCAGAATGTCATTCTTATGGAGATCGATCCCAGCCACCAAAAGACGCTGCCGGATTTTCTGCTCACAGAAAAACTGCTTGGCATCCCCACGGTCGACATAACCACAATCGAGAAAAGAGGTAAGGAACTGTTTTATGATCGCGGAGGCCAGCGCACCCCGATTCGCCGGATTTATAACCGCGCCATCGTGGATGAGTTGGTACGCAAAAGGCTCAGACTTTCTTTTAACTTCACCGACGAACTTGACGTCGAATGGGCCGGGCATCCCAACTGGTATTTCCGCATGAGCAAGTTTTCCCTGCCTTTCCTGCGTCACGAGTGCGTGCCCAAGACGTCTTTTCTTGATCGCGTCGAACCGCTGCCCAACGATCTGGAAAACTACGTGGTCAAGCCGCTATTTTCCTTCGCCGGACTAGGTGTCATTCTCAATCCCACAAAAGAAGATCTGGCAAACATCCCCAAGGCGAAGCGCTCACAATACATCCTGCAGGAACGAATGCACTTTGAGCCGATGATCGAAACGCCCATGGGGGGGACCAAGGCCGAGATCCGCATTATGTATATCTGGCTGGACGAACTGCTGCCGGTCATGACCATCATTCGTATGGGCCGCGGCCTGATGATGGGCGTGGACCACAACAAGAACATGCAATGGGTGGGGTCGTCGGCTGGCTTTTATACGGAATGATGGATTAGGCTTCCGGCTCCGGGCTTCAGGTTCTTAGGCTCGCGGATCCGGTTCAGACCTTTCGAGTTTGACTTGCGGTTCTCGGTTCCTTGTTCGGTTCTCAGTTCCCCCCACGAGGCGGTTGACCTAAGCCCCGGCACAGCCTAACATTACCGCGAACGGCGGTTCGTCTCGATGGTCGGCCAGACAGTCTCCCACTATCGCATCCTAGGGAAAATCGGCGGTGGAGGCATGGGCGTTGTCTATGAGGCGGAAGACGTGCGCCTCGGCCGTCACGTTGCCTTGAAGTTCGTTCCCGACAATCTCCTGGGTGACCGCAAGTCTCTGGACCGCTTTGAGCGCGAAGCCCGCGCCGCGTCGCGGTTGAACCACCCCAACGTCTGCACCATCCATGACATCGAGGACAACGACGGCCACCCTTTCATTGTCATGGAGCGGCTGGAAGGCGAAAGCCTGAAGCAGCGTATCCACGGGAAGCCGCTGGAATTTGAAGAACTTCTCGACATTGCTGCGCAGGTAGCGGAGGCGCTGGAGGCGTTTCACTCCAAGGGGATCATTCACCGCGACATCAAACCTGCCAACTTATTTATCACTACGACGGGGCAGGTGAAGATTCTGGACTTTGGCTTGGCCAAGTTGTCACGCGACCAGGGCGTGGCTGCGTCCGAGGACACCCCATACGAGGATTCGCTCACCGCAATCGGAGTAGTGCCCGGGACTGCGGTTTACATGTCGCCCGAACAAGCGCGCAGCGAAGACCTCGACCCGCGAAGCGATTTGTTTTCTTTCGGCGTCGTGCTCTACGAAATGGCCACGGGCAAAAAGCCGTTTCAGGGAGCGAATGTCGTCACCACGCTGGATGCGATGCTGCATCACAAGCCAGTTGCGCCACGCACGTTGAATCCCGCTCTCCCTCCGCAGATCGAAGGCATCATCGGAAAGGCGATGGAGAAGGATCGCGATAAGCGGTACGCGAGCGCGGCCCAGATGAAAACCGACCTGCAGCGCCTGAAGAAACAGACGGAATCAGGATCGGTTAGAACAAATTCGCGGGAAGCCGCCCTGCGCGTGGCCACGAATGCTTTCCAGACTTCCAATGCGTGGCAGAAGTATTTGCTGCTCGGGTTGTCCGGCCTACTGATCGCAGTTTTGGCCGCCGTGGGCACCTGGTGGTTCAAGCACCGCAGCACGATCGCCAGCCCCGGCGCGAACGCGATCGCCGTGCTTCCCCTGCAGAACTTGAACGGTGATTTTAGCGTCGATTACTTGCGCTTTGCATTAGCTGACGAAATTTCCAACGTGCTCACCCACAGCCGAACGTTGGACGTTCGGCCTTCCGGGGTCACCCGGAAGTATACGAGTCCGGACATCGACCCGCAAAAGGTAGGACGCGAGCTGCACGTTGGCAATGTCCTGACTGGGCATTTCTTGCGGCAGGGAGATCATCTGCTCGTGACGTTGGAGGCCACGGAAACCAAGAGCAACAAAATGTTGTGGCAGACGAATTTCACCGCGTCAAGCGAAGACTTGCTCGCCCTGCAGTCGCAACTCGCCAATCAGCTCCGCCGAGGTTTGTTGCCAACTCTCGGGGCGGCCGGAAATTATCTCGATACTGGGACACGTCCGAAGAACCAGGAAGCTTACGATCTTTACCTGCATAGCCTCGCCCTGCCCCACGATGCTGGCCCCAACAAAGATGCGATCGCGGTGCTGGAGCACGTTGTCGAGATGGATCCGAACTATGCTCCCGCCTGGGAGGAACTCGGTGTGCGCAGCTATTATGACGCTGACTATTCCAATGGTGGAGAAGAGATGTTCCAGCGTTCCAATAAAGCCTCGGAACGCGCTATCGCGCTTGATCCTAATCGAATCGTGGCTGCCGGCCAGTTGATTACGAACCGCGTCGAGCGCGGCGAGTTGACCAAAGCGTACGAGGCGGCACAAGCCCTGGTCAAGAGCCGCCCGGAGAGCGGTCAGGCTCATTTCACGCTGGCTTTCGTGCTCCGCTATGCCGGAATGCAGGATGAAGCGGCACGTGAGTGCGATACGGCGATCGAGTTGTCTCCGGGAAATTATCAGTTCCGCTCGTGCGCCTGGGCTTTCATGGAATTGGGGCGAGAGCAACGCGCGAAGGACTTTGTCGACCTGGATGCCGGATCGGAGTGGGCCAACTCAGCAATTCTCTCGGTTCTTATACGCGAGGGTAAACTGGCCGAGGCGCGCGAAGCCGTAAAAAAGGTTTCGAACAATCCCCGCTATCATCGGGATCTGCTCGAGGCGTGTCTGGGAATGCGCCCCGCGTCAGAGTTGGACAAAATCGCGACTGATACGGAAACTTCCGTGTTGGCGGAACCTGATCCCGAGCCATGGTATTACGAAGGAACTATCATGGCATTCTGCGGAAAGCCTGCGATTGCGCTGCATATGCTCACCGCGGCGGTAGAACAGAACTATTGCTCCTATGCGGCTCTGCTGTCCGATCCGCTGCTGGCGAACCTGCGCAGCAGCAAAGATTTCGATGCGGTTCTGACCGCTGCCCATGAGTGCCAGGAAAGCGTGCGTAACCCGCAGGCGCAGTGAATCATGTAGCATTATTAGTGAGAATTGCGCTACCCTTTTTGCTTCTACTCAATCTAACGACCAAACACGATATCAGGAAAAATATTGGTTCCCGTCCGCAAGAAAAACAATCCTTTACTTATGACCGATGATGACCGTGGGGTCTGGCACCGACGAGTTCGGCCCAGGTCGATACAGTTTCTTTTGGCCTTATTCTTGATTCTGCTGGGGTCCGTCGCTGCGCTTTGGCAAACCACGCCAACTCCAGCAGACCCAACCGCCCCCGGTTTTGTAGATCCCTTACCGCAGGATACTGGCGCTGCCGGCCTGCACGAAACGCTGTTGCGGCTGCGGACAACTGCGCGCCTGATGCAAACCGTAGCCCACCCCGACGACGAAGATGGCGGCATGTTAACCCTGGAATCGCGTGGTAAGGGGGCAACGGTTTTGCTGCTGACTCTAAATCGCGGCGAAGGCGGACAGAACAAAGTCGGCAGTAATTTATTCGACGTCCTTGGCGTTTTGCGAACGCTTGAACTGCTCGGAGCAGATCGCTATTACGGGGTGGAACAGCGTTTTACGCGAGTTGCGGATTTTGGCTTCTCCAAAAATGCTGATGAAACATTTCAGAAGTGGCAAGGGCACGACATCGCGCTCGGCGACATGGTGCGGGTGATTCGCACTTTTCGGCCTGACGTCCTGGTCGCCCGCTTTTCAGGCACCGATCGTGACGGACACGGTCATCACCAGGCTTCGTCGATTCTAACGCGCGAGGCTTTCCGCGCGGCGGCCGATCCAAATCGGTTCCCTGAACAGATCACTGAAGGCTTGCTGCCGTGGCAGGCGAAAAAGCTTTACATCGGGAATGTGTGCGGATTTGGCGCTCAGACCTGCCCAGCAGAGAACTACACGGTACGGCTGAATACGGGAGAGCCGAATCCCACGCTAGGCATGTCGTATGCCCAGTTCGCGGTGGAAGGATTGCGGCATCAGCTTTCCCAAGGCGTGGGAGCGTTCTCTATTGATGCCGGGCCTCGATACACCTATTACAAACTCGTGGATTCGGTTCTGCCCTCCACAACCGACAAAGATGGCCACGAGCAGGATTTCTTCGACGGGATCGATACCAGTCTGCCGGGACTGGCGTCGCGATTGGGAGCCGATGAATCGAAGGTGCCGTGGTTGCGTCCGGAACTCACAGAGATTGCCGATCAAGTCCAGATTGCGACCCAACGAAGCGAAAAAGATAAAAGCGATGCGACAGGATCGCTGCTAGTTGGATTGCAGAAACTCGATTCTGTCGTAAGCCGTGTGGACAGCAGTGAGATCATCCCGGCGCCTAAGCAGGATTTATTGCAGAGGCTCCGGGAAAAACAGCAACAGATGCGCGCGGCCTTGAACCTGGCCATGGATATCTCGCTGGAAGCGACGGTCGCTCCCCCGCAGGGGACGGGCTTGCCGAAGGAGGATGATGCACTGACCGCTGTTTCTCCCGGCCAAAAGTTTCTAGTCAGGCTTAAATTTCACAATGGCTCAAAGTACAAGCTCGTACTAGACGGCATAAAGCTCGATGCTCCCCAAGGATGGGCGAAGCAGATCGACAAAGAAGTTGTCTTGGCCGTCGCCCCCGGCGCGGATCAGTACGCAAACTTCGTGGTGCAGATTCCCGCTGATGCTGCCAACGGCCATTTCTACACACGTCCTTATTGGCATCGAACGGACCCGGAAACGGATAGCCTCAATACAATCGACGACGAGCGATACGTTACTCTCCCCTTCCCGCCGCCTCCATTCCACGCGACGGTCGAGTATCACACGCATCATTCTCCACACGATCTGACCCTTTTCGGTGGGACGCATGAACTGGGCGGCTCGAACGGACCCGAAACCGCAGTTTCAACTCCGGTAGTAACGCCGTTCGTAGATGATAAAGGCGAACGACTGACGCGGCCGCCTGCGATCGTTCCCGTATTTTCGGTCATGCTTGAGCCCGGGCAGCAGGTAATCCCCACGGAAGGCGATGGCGAGAAGCACGTAAAAGTGGGAGTTTCGAGCAATCTGTCGGGTGCTGTCAAAGGCACGCTTCATCTGGAAGCCCCCACCGGCTGGGGCATCGATCCCGCACAAATAGCGATGGAGTTTCATAAGCGCGGGGAGAAACAAGAAGTCGAGTTCAAAATATCGCCGGCCAGCCTGAAGGAAGGGCGAGCGACCATTCGCGCTGTTTTCGAGTCGGGCGGAGTGAATTACAGCGAGGGTTATAGTCCGGTGACTCGTGAGGACCTCGACAGCTTTTACTATTATCAGCCGGCGCTGCAGCGCATCAGCATCGTCGACGTGAAGGTACCCGGACTTTTGAAGGTCGGCTACATCATGGGCGCGGGCGATGACATTCCCACTGTGCTCGGACAGCTTGGAATGAAGTTGACGATGATTCCGGCGGAGAAACTCGCGAGCGAAGACCTGAGCCAGTACCAGACGATTGTTCTGGGCATCCGCGCTTACGATACTCAAAAGGATCTCGCGCCCAATAACAAAAAGCTGCTGGATTTCGTCTACAACGGCGGGACCTTGGTCGCGCAATACAACACTGGCGTAGCGGATTTCAACAAAGGGAAATTCACGCCTTATCCCGCGCAACTCAGCCGGGCACGGGTTTCGGTGGAAGAGGCTCCGGTAGAGATTCTGGCTCCGGACGATGGCATCTTTCACTTCCCCAACCAGATCACGCAGCACGACTTCGACGGATGGGTGCAGGAGCGCGGGTTGTATTTCATGGATCAGTGGGACAGCAACTTCACGCCGCTTCTGGCTTGTCATGATCCCGGAGAGCCGTCGCAAAAGGGAGGCTTGTTGCGCGCGCAATACGGCAAGGGAACATACATCTACACGGGATACGCTTTCTTCCGCCAGTTACCGGCGGGAGTGCCGGGAGCCATCCGGCTTTATGTGAACTTGTTGAGTGCGGGACATGAGAAGGACAATGCTCGGTGATTAGTCTTTAGTCGAAGCCGTCAGTTCCCGGATTTCAGTTCTCGTTCTCAGTTGTTTTCCGAATGCCGCATCCCTCTCAGACCGACCAGAATTCACCGCACCTGATTCGCGGCGTTGGACTCGGGAGCGCAACCGCGCTCAACATGATCGACATGATCGGCGTGGGCCCGTTCATCACCATCCCCTTGATGGTGAGTGCAATGGGTGGGCCGCAGGCGATGCTCGGCTGGATTCTCGGTGCGATCTTTGCCATGTGCGATGGCCTGGTTTGGGCGGAACTGGGTGCGGCCATGCCGCAGTCGGGCGGTTCTTATCGTTATCTGCGCGAGATTTACGGTCCCAAAGGCCTTGGCCGGTTGATCTCGTTTCTTTTTGTCTGGCAGCTTTCTTTCAGTGCGCCGCTGATTATCGCCTCGGGATCGATTGGCCTTGCGGGATATGCATCCTATTTCTGGCCCGGGTTGGAAACGCAATACGTCGCTCGCCATTGGAGCGTACCCTTGCCGCTGCTGGGAACGTTGCAACTGCACTGGCTGGTTTCGGGATCAACATTTGTAGCGATCGGCACAGTTGCTCTGGCGGTGCTCCTTCTGTATCGCAAGATCACAAGCATTGGGTGGATCTCGAAGCTGCTCTTGGCCGGCGTGATCGGAACCATGTCCTGGATCATCATCGCGGGACTCAGCCACTTCGATGCTTCGCGAGCTTTCAGTTTTCCGCCGGGAGCGTTCGCCCTGTCTCGCAATTTCTTCCTGGGCCTGGGCTCGGCCATGCTGATCGCTACTTACGATTACTGGGGATATGGCAACGTCGCTTTTCTAGGCGATGAAGTCAAAGAACCGGCGAAAAACGATTCCTCGGGCGATATTGCTATCCATTTTTTTGGTGGCATGTCTATACGTGGTGATGAACATCAGCATTCTGGGCGTGGTGCCGTGGCAGGAGATGCAAGTTGGGCAAGACAATCGTGGATTGTATGTTGTGTCCATTTTCATGCGAAAACTTTATGGGCCGTGGGCTGCCAATCTCGCGACCGGACTGGTGATGTGGACGGCATTCGCCTCGGTTTTTTCACTGATTCTGGGATACTCGCGCGTGCCATACGCGGCCGCGCTTGATGGAAATTATTTCAAGGCGTTTGCTCGCTTGCATTCGGAGGGAAGGTTTCCCGTACGTATCTTTGCTCGCTCTGGCTGTGGTGGCGGCGCTGTTTTGTTTCCTATCGCTGGCGGACGTAATCGCCGGGCTGGTGGTGATCCGCATTATGCTGCAGTTTCTTTTGCAGGCGATCGGTCTGATCGTGCTGCGCATCCGTCGTCCGGACCTGCCCCGGCCGTTCCGCATGTGGTTATACCCGCTACCTGCATTGGCGGCATCAGTTGGATTTGTGTTCGTACTAATTTCGCGAACCAACTCACTCACCCAGATTCGCTACGCTGCTTCTGATCCTTATTAGCGGCGTAATCATTTATCTCCTCCGCGCCTGGCGTCACGGAGAGTGGCCGTTTAGAGGGTACGCTCCCGCAAAAACGATTGCAGGCAAATAGCATGGCCGACATGGTCAACACGCCGATATTGCCGAGAACTGCGAACGGTTCGGCTTGGTCTCCGTTACACGAGCCTCTTTTTCGTTCACTCTGGGTTGCGGCGGTAATTTCGTATACCGGAACCTGGATGCAAAACGTCGGCTCGGGCTGGTTGATGACGCAGCTCACAATGTCTCCGTTCATGGTGGGTCTGGTGCAGGCGGCGACAACGCTTCCGGTTTTTCTGGTCATCTTGCCGGCAGGCGCGCTGGCGGACATGGTCGACCGACGTCGGCTTCCTGCTGATCACGCAAGGTTGGATGGTCGTGGCCGCGGCTTTGCTCGGCATTTTCACGCTGCTCGGAACATGTGACCCCGTGGATTCTTCTCCTGTTCACATTCGTGCTGGGGATGGGTGCGGTAATGAACGATCCGGCATGGCAAGCCATCACGCCGGAGATTGTTTCTCCCGCGCAGCATGCGCCTGCAGTGGCATTGAACTCCGTCGGATTCAACGTGGCTCGTGCCGTGGGTCCGGCGATCGGGGGCATTGTGATCGCCATCGCGGGCTCGGGCGTGGCTTTCCTGCTGAATGCGGCTTCGTTTTTTGGAGTCATCTTTTTTTTATATCGCTGGAAACGTCCCCGCTTTGAAGATGTCGAAACCGGCCGCGTCTCTGATGCTATCCTCACCGGCCTGCGTTACGTGCCGTGGGGCTCCGGTCGTGCGTTGCGTGCTTGATCCGCACCGGCGCTTTTAGTTTGGGCAGCAAGTTCTCTTCTGGCGCTGCTCCCGATCGTTGCTCGACCGCACGGGGCCACGGGCTACGGCTTGCTGCTCGGCTCATTCGGGCTGGGAGCATTAGCGGGCGCGGCAGTGTTGCCTCGATTGCGAAGTACGCTGTCTGTGGACGGCGTTGTCACCGTCGCCATCCTGGTATTTGCCGCTATGACCTTTGCCGCGGGACGAGTGCAAACATTCGGCTGGCTCGAACTGGTATTGTTCACCAGCGGAACTGCGTGGATTGCGAATCCTCGCTTGTCTGAATGTCGCTGCCCAGACGATGTCACCTTCGTTTCTGCGGGCGCGGGCTCTCTCGCTATATCTGCTGGTCCTGCAAGGAGGGATGGCGATCGGCAGTGCACTTTGGGGCGCGCTGGCCAGCCGGGTCGGAATTCCAGCGACATTTCTGTGCTCCGCAATCGCGCTTGTGGCTGGATTGGTAAGTGTGCGACGCTATCCGCTGACCTCGCAGGAATTACAATACGCGCCGTCCGTGGTGCGGGATTAAATAAGCCCGGGTTCCACGAGTTTCGACACTCACTTTCAAGGAGATTTCTCATGCAAAAGACGAAATGGATGTTCGCGTGCGTGCTTCTGCTGGCTGGTAGCAGTCTGCTTCTGGGACAAGATACGAAACCAGCGCAACCTCCCACGGTTGCCCAAGTTTTGGATCACAACGTAGCTGGCGTGGAGAAAGAGTTCGTTTCAGCCGCCGAAGCCATGCCCGAGGACAAGTACTCATTTGCCCCTACCGACGGCGAATTCAAAGGCGTGCGCACTTTCGCGCAACAGGTGAAGCACGTTGCCGCCATCAATTACATGATCGGGGCGGCCATCCTCGAGGAGAAACCGCCGGTCGAAGTTGGGTGGTGAAGACGGACCGGACTCGATGAAGACCAAGGCCGACATTATGAAATTTCGCAAAGGAGTCGTTCGCCTATTCCCACAAGGCAGTGGTTACGATTAACGATGGAAATCTCCTGACTCCCATCAAGAGTCCTTTCAGCGAGGCCACGGTTACACGGCTGGGGACGGCGACTTTGATCTTCGGACATTGCTTTCGATCACTATGGGCAGATGGTGGAATATCTGCGCATGAATGGCATCGTTCCTCCGGCCAGCCGCTGAGGATTGCGTCACCGAAGACATCGACAGTCGGCGCTAGCCGTTTTTCCGATCCTCGCCATCGGGAATTCCCTATGGCACGAAAGTGCCATTTACATGTCCAAGAATGGGAAATATTCTCAGTTTCCCCCTTTTGCTTGAGGCGTTTGTGATGTGAGGTTAAACCCCTGGAATAGGCGGATGCGTGCGTCGCGGTTCGATTGTGCGGGCAGGCCACCAGCCCGGCCCGATGGCAGGGAGAAGTAGATGAAGACCAAGAAGAACGGGCGGCAGATTCGCGCGTATCTGACGCGAACGTGAGTAAAGTCCAGCGGGAAATAGATGGTTTTCTCCGAGCAGTCAGTTCTTACCCAGACCGGTTCGCCCGCGAGCCTTACTTGAGTTTCCAGCAGCATCTTATCCGCATCGTGACCGCAGAGCAGCTACCTGCAGTGGAGGAAGATATGCGCCGTTGAGTAGGCATGATTCTCGGAATCTTCAGCAACGCTGCTGTCTCGCTAACCCCCGCGCGGTGATCTCGGTGTGGATTAATTCCGGCTTGAGTCCTTGCGCTCGCAGGTGGTCGCGTACCGTGTTTTCGAACCCGATTCGCACTCGACTTTGGATCGAGAAAGACTAAGTACGGAGGGCCCGGCCCCGCTCAAGGCACTCCCCAATATCCCGGGAGTTCCGTTGAGCTTCTGCAGTGCGGGCAGCAGAGGGCACAACGACGCACGGTAAGGCTGGTGGATGCGATCTTCTAGTGCGGAAGCGAGCAAATCCTTCCGCCCCTGGAAAAACGCCGCCAATAGCAGCATGGAATTCTGGATGTTGGCTACGGCGTCAGCGCGGGAATATTGATTGGGCAGAACTCGGCGCGCATCCTCGGTGGCAAGGCTTTCGTCGGGGACTGCGAGCAACAGCGGCCACTTCCCTTTCGGCCTTACGTTTGCCATTTGCATTTCGCCGTTTGCGGAGATGCGTGCAATTGCCAACCCGCCCATCCAGCATGCCGCAGCGTTGTCGGGATGGTGCTCGCGCTGGCTCGCTTCGTACACGATTCGGTTATCGGTCCAGCGCAATCGACCAAAGTGCACAGCCAGGGCGATTCCAGCCAACCGCGCGGCCGCGGAGGATCCGCATCCTTTACCGATAGGAATCTGGTTCTCGATGCGGAGCGCGAGCGGCTGCACCGGCTTTCTTTCCCCTTGCAGCACCTCGCGAGTAAGTTTCCAGAATAAGATTGTTTTCAAGTCTGCGCGCAGATTTCGCGGTCACGGCCTCGCGCTACGATCGAGAATTCATCTGCGGAGACTGCCCGGATTTTAAGAAACATCGAGAACGCGAATGCGGCAGCGTCGAACGCCGGACCGAGATTTGCGGAAGTCGCCGGAAGGACAATCTCCAGGGACTGTTGTTTAGGCCGCGGTTTGGCAGCGCGATCCGTCATAACAATTAATTCGCAGCAATGCAGTAGCTGAAGAGACGTAGATTGCTACGTCTTCTAATTGGTCATCCGCTTCCTTCAAGGTTTGAATGACGGCGTCCACGGTCGCATCTAGCACGATGGGCGCGCGCTGTTGAGGCCTAAGAATGCTAGCTTCTTTTTCGCTCGCCGTGCCGGCAAACAAATCGCCGCGGTGAAACTTCAAGGTGAATTCGGGATCCTTTAGCAGGTGTCCGGTTAAGATCAAGATCACGCTTTCTCCCGGCTTTAACGAAGCCTTGCTTCACCAGCTTTTTGAGTCCTGCGAGAGTCACGGCGGATGCCGGTTCACAGCCAATGCCATCAGCCCCGATTTCTGCTTTGGCCAGAGCGATCTCTACTTCGCTGACTTCTTCGACGGTGCCGCCGGTCGCTTGCAACACCCTTACCGCCTTTTTCCATGAGGCAGGATTTCCGATGCGAATTGCGCTGGCCGCAGTTTCCGCTTGTACGGAGATTAGTTTCTTCCCGCCATTTTCTCGCATGGTCCGCACCAGCGGATTGGCCCCGGCGGCCTGAATGATCGAGACTTTCGGCAACCTCGAAATAAGCCCCAGTTGCCTCATCTCGATGAACGCTTTTCCCAACGCCGAGGAATTCCCCAGGTTTCCGCCGGGAACAATAATGTGGTCGGGAGGCTCCCAATCGAGCTGTTCCATCAGTTCGATTGCCGCTGTTTTTTGTCCTTCGAGACGATACGGATTTACCGAGTTCAACAGATAAATCGGCATCCGCTGAACGACCTCGTTCAACACGCGCATGCAGCCATCGAAATCGGTTCTCAACTGGCAGGTTACGGCGCCGTAGTCGAGTGCCTGAGAAAGTTTCCCCCACGAAACTTTGCCTTCCGGGATCAGCACCAGACTGCGCATTCCGCCGCGCGCTGCATAAGCTGCCATGGAAGCGGATGTGTTGCCGGTGGAAGCGCAAGCTACCCAGCGGAATCCCTCCCGCCGCGCGACCGATGCCGCCACAGTCATTCCTGTGTCCTTGAATGATCCGGTCGGATTCATGCCCTGATGCTTGGCGTAGAGTTGCGGCAATCCTGCAACGCGGGCGCAGCCAGGCATTTCGTACAGCGGAGTATTTCCCTCGCGCAGGCGTGATGACCTCTTGCCGTCGGCAAAGCTGGGCAGCAATTCACGGAAACGCCAGACGCCGCTTTCGTCGACTGGAAGCCCAGAAGTGCGGCGCTCACGCCAAAGGGCTTGAAGTTGCGGCAGGGTCCACTCGCGTTGTGTCGGTCGTGTTCCAATCGGGATAAACGATCTCCAACAGATCGCCACAACTGGCGCAGCGGAAATTCTGTTCCGCTTTCTCGAACACTGTGTCTGCAGCCGATGCATCGCAAGTTGAGATACCGGGACGGAATTCGATTTTGGTGAAGAGTTCATTGGTCATCCGAATTGGGGCCAGCGGAAGATTGACCAGTGCAAATCTACTTTCCACCGCGCAAGTATTGATCGGTCTTGTTGATCCAGTCGGCGCGCGGCGGGTTGAATATGTCCAAGTCGACCGTATCCTCGACGGCTTCCGCTTTGTGCGGCATATGCGGAGGAATCGCCAGCACTTCGCCGGCATTCACTACGATCTCTTTGCCATCGATCCAAAACTTCAACGCACCTTCCAGAATATAGGTAATTTGCTCGTTGTGGTGGCTGTGCTCGGGCACGATGCAGCCTTTCTTCAAGAGCACACGCGCCACCATGACGTTTTGACCCACCACGAACTGGCGTTGCAGCAGCGGATTCAGGTCTTCAAGTTCGTATGGAATTCCACGGAATATGCTTCAACTCGAGCCTTTGGCGGATTTTTCGTCGTTGCCTTTCGCGTCTTCTTTTTCGAGGTTGGCCGCTTTGCTGATTTCGTCTTTGCTTTGCCATCAGTGCACCTTTCCGGGATAAAGTCCAACTGCATTGTCATGCAAATACCCGTGGGCCATCTGCAGCGCCTGCGCCTCGTTGACTTCGCCCATGGAAATCATTTCCGCCAATGCCGCGGCAAGCGCGGTGCGGGACGATTGCACTCCCAGCCAATAACTTTCCTCGGCGCCCATCACGTCGTTGTAAGGAAATGCGTCGCTCCCAAAGGTAATTTTCTCAGGGAATGTCTCTAGCCACAGCTTGAGCACGTTCTTGAATTCTGAGGGGTAAAGCAGAAATTCAGTTTCCGACGTATCCAGGTAAACGTTCTTCGCCGCAGCCAGCCAGATGGCTTGACGATCATAAGGGATATCCGCCGTGAAGCATCACAAACGTCACATTCGAGTAACGCGGATCGCGCAGCACATCTTCCAGGTTCATGATGTTGCTTTCGGTGAGATTGAAATAATCGCCAGGGCCAACGGCCGAATGAATGTGAACCGGAAGACGAAGCCGGCCGCCTTCTCGAATCAAATAGCGAAACATGAAATCCTGAAAAGCGCGGTATTCGTCCTTGCTGGGGATTCCGCCGGACACAAAGCGCTCGTAAATGTCCTGCGCGTCCTCACGCGCTCGGATCGCTGAACTTCGTCGAGCGAAAATATGCGACTTCGAACTTCATGGCGATGCCGCCCTTCTTCTGATTGTCTTCGAGAGTGCGGCTGACGAATTTCAGATACTCCGCCAAAATCCGCAGGCAACTTGCTCAGGCCTTCCTGTTGCATCCAGCGATGTAGCATTTTCTCCTGCAGTGGGATATAAACCTCTTCGTCGGCATTACGGGCAGCGCTCCCGTTGATTGTCGAACGGCCACATGAATGAATCCACAAAGAACACCCAGACAAACCTTTTGGGATCGAGATAGTCGGCCATCATGGCGCGGTTCGCAGCTCCTTGCTCGATGTTCAGTTTGTCGAGAATGTCGGAAAAATAGGACTGTTCCCTTTTCTTTCTTGAGCTCCGCTTTTTTCTGGATCAGCCATTTGCCATGCTCAGGAGAGAGGTCATCGTACGGATATCCGAAAAGTGCTTTCGCGGCCACAATGAGTTCCGGGTTCGTGTCACGAATCCGGAGTGCGTAGATTCCTGGCGGTGCGGCCATAGCGTCGACATCGAGGATCGTCGGAGTAACCTAGGATGCGCATGATGATCAAAGATAGGAATCTTTTCGATCTGCGGGAGCAGTCGTTGATAGATTTGCTGTACGTCAGGTCCGGGCAGCGGGCGCGCTTGGCCGGCGGCGAAGATCGACAGTCCACAAATCATCACCAAAAACAGCTCGGGTATTCGATTCATGAGATCTCCGTCCCTGCCGAGATTCCAAAACAAGTGTTCTGCCCGCAACTGTCGTTATCGCGCTAGCGACAGTTCCTTGCCACGCGGTGGAAACCCGCAGAATCCGCTCTACAGCCTCCTGCAGCGTCGCGGTCGATGACGCAAACGAGAAGCGGACGAAATCAGCGCCCGCCTCCCCGAAAGCCGCGCCGGGGATGGCCGCGACACCAGCCTCTTCCAGCAGAATGCGGCAGAGTTCTTCCGCGGTCATTCCCGTGTCTGAAATGTTCACCCATGCGTAGAATGCGCCTTCCGGCGGCGAACAGCGAAATCCGGGAACACGATTCAGGTCGCGAATGAATTGCTCGCGTCGTTTAGCGAACTCGGCGAACCATGCGAGGAGTCGTGCCCTCGCGATCTTTAAGCGCTTCAATGGCCGCATATTGGCTGAATTCCGCAACGCAGGTATAGCTGTTGACTGCCAGCATATGCAAGGCGGGAACAATACGTGGCGGCGCGACGGTATATCCCAGCCGCCATCCGGTCATCGCAAAACTTTTGGAGAACCCGTCGATGATCAGCGTGCGCTCTTCCATTCCCGGATAGTGCAGGAGTGAGACATACTGACTGCGGTAAATGATCTCGGGCATAGATTTCGTCAGAGAGCACGAGCAGATCATGCTTCACGGCGAGTTCCGCCAAGTCGACGCTGCACTTCGTCGGTATAGATCGTGCCGGTCGGATTGCCCGGGGAGTTCGCGATCAGGATTTTTGTGCGAGGTGTAATCTTTGCTGCGATTTCGTTCCGGATCGCGGTTGAAAGCAATTGCGTCCGGAGAGTTCGAATGGTACAGGAACGCCGCTCGAGCCCGAGAGTAATGGACGGGTATCCAGGAAACCCCGGGTCGGGATACAACACTTCGTCGCCGGGATCGATGAGCGCCATCATTGCCATAAAGAGGGCGATTTTGCAGCCCGGCGCGATGACGATGTTGTCGGCGGAAACTTTCAGGTTGCGAGTGTCGTGAAGATACGAAAGCGATTGCCTCACGCAGCGTTAGAACGCCCGCTACCGCGCAATAGCGATCCTTGCCATCATCTACAGCGCGTTTGAGCGCCTCATTTACTGAAGCGGAGGGGTGGAAGTCGGGCTCGCCGAGTTCTAGATGGATGATCGAGCGGCCTTCACGCTCCAGTTCTTTGGCGCGCGCATAAACGGATAGCGCGCCCTCACCCGTCATCACCGCCATTCGTGAAGCTAGCTCGTCGCATTGTTTGCCTTTCCAAAATTCTTCTTGCGAGTGGAGCGGGGCATCCACGCCCGCCCGGACTGGCCGAGGCCTTCTCCGCTTACAAGCCTTTATACAATCCGCCATCCACGAGCAGGGTCTGTCCTGTGACATACGAAGCGCGCTCAGAGGCCAGCCATACGATCGCATCCGCAACTTCGCGGGGCTCCCCAAGACGCTTTAGTGGCGCGTCCGCGCTCCATCCTTCGAAGATTTCTTTTTCAGCTCTTGCCCGTCGCTGCGGACCTAGTCTTAGCCAATTCTTTTAGCCGATCGGTTGCAGTGTAGCCCGGCCCGACGTTGTTTACGAGTATGCCATCTTTGCCGAATTCGTTGGCGAGACTTTTGACCAAGCCCAACAACCGCAGCGCGAACCGCGTTGGATAAAACCAGATCCGCCACCGGCTGCTTCGTCGTAATCGAAGTGATCGTGATGATGCGTCCCCAATGCTGGCGTTGCATGTGAGGAATCACTTCGCGGGCGAAATAAACCGTGCTGAGAAAGTTCGCGTCCACCGCTTTTCGCCATTCTTCCACGCTGGCAGCAAGAAACCCTTTTGCCGGCGGGCCCCCGGCGTTGGTCACGCAAATGTCGACGCCGCCAAATTTCGACGCCACTGCTTCGACGAACCGATGCACCGCCTCCGCGTCAGTTACATCCAGAGCTTGGGCGAACACTTCGGCGCTGTATTGTTTCTCAATGCGGTCTGCGGCGGCCTGCAGAGTTTGGGCATTGCGAGCGCACATCGCGACCCGGCATCCCTCGGCGGCGAAGGCCTCAGCCGTTGCGCGGCCAATTCCCTGGCTGGAGGCGGCAACAATCGCTACCCGGTTTTTCAGGCCTGTATCCATGAGATTGGAATTATAAAGGCTGCAGCAGTGTTGGACCGAGCTTCGGCTCCCTTGCCCGCTTGGCCGGTGAACGATACTCTTAATCCGATATTCGCAGATGGAGTTGTGATGAACAAAAGGCAAGCACCACCAGGAAACGGAGGCCGTCCATGCGGGGGCTGACTTGCAGAAGAAGCATGGGCCCAGTCTCGCCCGCCGATCTACCAGACTTCTACCTTTGAGGTCACGGACAACGACGAACAGTCGCGCGTGACTCCGACGGACATGTTTTACACGCGCTACGGCAACCCCACAAACACCGTGGTTGAGTTGAGAATCGCGGAACTGGAACGTGCTGACGCCGCCTTGTTGTTTGCTTCCGGCATGAGCGCGATTACGACTTCCATTCTGGCGCTGGTGAAAAGCGGTGATCACATTGTGGCGCAACGGGACATCTACGGCGGCGCAGGAAAGCTCTTCGGTCAATGGCTTCCCAAGCTCGGGATTGAAACCACATTCGTCGATACCACTGAATACGAACAACACGCGCAGGCAATTCGGTCTAATACGAAACTGCTCTATCTGGAGTCTCCGACCAATCCCACGGTGCGTATCGTTGATTTAGTCAAGGCCGCGGCGCATTGCGAAAAAACATAATTTGATCTCCATAATTGATAGCACGTTTGCCACACCGATCAACCAACGCCCGGTTGAGTTTGGCATCGATCTGGTCATGCATTCTGGCACGAAGTATTTCGGCGGACACTCTGACCTGATGGCTGGCATTATTGCCGGCCGCAAGGATTTGATCGAGAAAATTCACGAGACTCGGACCACGCTGGGTGGGGTGATGGACCCACACGCCGCGTGGCTGCTGCTGCGCGGCATCAAGACCCTCGCAGTTCGTGTGCAACGACAGAATGAGAACGCCCTGCGCGTCGCACAGTTCCTGGCGCAACACTCCAAGGTGCGACGGGTTCACTACCCGTTTCTCGAGGCCATCCGCAACGCGTGGTTGCGATGGAGCAAATGCGCGGTGGCGGTGGCATGGTGAGCTTCGAAGTCGAAGGCTCAGGTGACGATGCACGGCGGCTAACCGAAGCGCTGCAACTCTTCACCTTGGCGCCGAGCTTGGGCGGAGTCGATTCCTTAGTGTCTATTCCCGTGCTGACGTCACATGCCATGATTTCGGCCGAGCAACGGCAGAAGATGGGAGTGACTGAGCAGTTAATCCGGTTATCGGTGGGAATCGAACACGCGGATGATTTGGTCGCCGACCTTGAGCGGGCGCTCACGGTTGTAGGTTCTCCGCAGCACGCGCAGGTTGGGTAAGAGCAAAAAAAATCCTGGCCTCACGAGAGGCCAGGTCGGAGGAGTGGCTCGCATGCCCGCTCAGAAAATAAACTTTAGCGCCAACTGGAGGATTCGCGGATTGTGAGCGGAATTGGGCTGAAGCAGTCCGCTTCCGGCACAACTCGGGTCACCGGCTGAAAGATTAGCCCCGCCATAGCAGCCCGACGGAGTTTGCGGTGGTGATTCCGGTGCCGTTGGCGTTGTCTGCAGCAGAACCGGCGTCCCCGCCCAGCCAGGAATACTCCCTGTGATTAAACACGTTGAAGGCTTCAGCCCGGAACTCGAAATATTTTGATTCGGTGACCGCGAAGTGTTTTAGCAATGCCATGTCGAAATTGGTTCGCCATGGATTGCGCAAAATATTTCTTCCGGCATTGCCGAACGTAAGCCCCGTGGGAGCTACGAACGCCGCCGGGTTATAAAGCAACGGCGCGTTACCGGGCGGAAGGGCTGGTATCCCGGCGCTCGGATTGCCGGCGAGGTCGGGATAAGAGGCTGCAGTGGCAAAGGTGTTGGAAACTCCCGCGTTATCGGAGGGAATATTTCCTGCCGCCAGCGTTATAAACACTAAACGGGGTTCCACTTTCGATGTCCGTGATTCCGGACCATTGCCATCCTCCCAGGAGTTTGTCGGTGAGGGTCTTGCCCTTCAGGAAAGGCAGATCGTAAACGTAACCAATGGTAATGATGTGCCGTTCATCGAAGTTAGAGCTGGCGCGGTAGGCGTTCAGGTTGTACGCGTCGACGAATCCTGAATCGTTGTAGTCGGAGGAGTCGTCAATCGAGTGGCTATAGGTATACGACGCATTCAATTGCAGGCCGCCGATACTGTGGCGCAAAGAAGCCTGCAGCGCGTTGTAGTTGGAGGATCCAGTCTGATCCTTGCGCGTAACGGATCCGATTCCTGCGTAGGGCAGGAAAAAATTGGCGTTGTTGCCGCAAGCCACGAAAAGATTGACTGCCGGACCCGATGGAAGGCCTCCGGCCGTCGTGGGAGGAGTGTACGGGATCGGCGTGCCGTAGGAAGTTACCGCGTTTGTAGGAACACCGTAGGCGTCGACAACCACATTAGGCTGGCTGCTGCCCGGACCCCAACTGCAGTCGAAGGACGTATTGATCGCCTGGCCGGGCGCGTAAGGATTCTGGCTCGGCACAACCGAATGCATCTGGTTGTATTCGTACGAACGAGTCAGATGCACTCCGCCGCTGCCTACGTACGCCAACGTCGCGACCGTGTTCTTGCCGATATCGTGCTGCACGTCGAGGTGCCACTGCTGCATGTAGGGCCAGGTGGCTTTGCTCGGAATCGAAACGAACGATAGCGGCGTCGTGCCACCTCCGAGGAGACTGGGAGTCAGATTCGCATATCCCGCTACATTCACAACACTGCTGGTCTGGGTATTGATGTTGTACTGTTCAAGCGACTCGGTATTGGCTTCGTTTCCGTTGGTGTGCTCGAAGAAAATGCCGTAACCGCCGCGAATCGCCCATTTCCCATTGCCGAATGGATCATAAGCAAAGCCGAGGCGAGGCGCGGGATTCCACCAATGATTGGCCATGCAACCCTTGGGCACTCCGGGCGTAACGCCGCAGTCTACCCATCCGTTGAAGGGGTTGCCGACGACCAGGCCCGTGGCAGGGTCCACGCTGCTTGCACCGGGAACGTACCGTGCCGGATCGAAATTCCAAGCCAGATTGTTCTTCTCCGAATAGGTTCCGAAGAAGCTCATCCGCAGGCCGATGTTCAGCGTCAGGCGCGACGTGGCCCGCCAGTCATCCTGAACAAAGGGCTCAAAAATGTGGTATTGCTCATGCATCTTCAGCGCATTTTGTTCCTGGGTGAAGGTACCGATATTCCCCAGGAGCATGTCGGCGAACGCATTCCCGGTGGTGACTGCGCTGCTGGTACTAAACTGCAAAAAACCATTCACGCCATAGCTTGGCTGCGGGATTTCATTCTTGTGGGCACTAACGACGTAGATGCCGGCTTGAAGGTTGTGTGCGCCGACACTTTTCGTGATGTTATCCCGGAACGTGAAAGTAGGGTTCGAGTTTAGTGGACCATTCGGAACATAGCCTGGATCTTCAGCAAAGTTGTACTGGCCGCCACCCAAGCTAATGCCGGGAACCTTACCGTCAAAACCATTGTCGTAAATTCCGATCGCGGGGAATCCGGCGGGCCGCTGCCAAGGCCCGATCAAACTCGTGGTGATGTGATCCGTTGTGTAGCTGGCGACGAATTCGTTCAGCAGCGTCGGCGAAGCTGTCGCGGTGACGCGCGCCACCATGCTGACGCCCGGGCCATTGAAGTTGGTCTGTACAGTCGGAAAGGTAACCCCGCTGGTCCACAAGGGCACAGGATAATCCTGGTCCCAGGAATCGTGGATGTAGCGAAAAGTAGCCCGGACTTTGTCGTTGACGTTGTGATCGATGCGGAAGAGTTCTTCGCGCCAGTTCGTGGGGAGGGACGGAGTCGCAAACCAGGCGTTGGCCCGAAATTCGGAGTCGGAATCAGTCGGCAAAAGGCCATTGACAACAGTGGGATTGGTGATAGGCACCTGGTTATTGGGAAAATAAGCGCCGGTTGCCGGGTTGATCGGGCAGTTTGGAAAGCCGGCAGTATTAACCGCCGAATTAGCTGCTGGACACACATCGCTGAAGTTTCCGGTTCGTTCCGCGAGCGTGGGAACAGTGGTCACGTTAAAGAAACCGGATGACGGTACAACCTCGCGGCGCCACTCCTCCGACCAAAAGAAGAAGGTTTTCTGTTTATTGGTGTTGTAGTGATTGGGAATGTATACCGGACCGCCGATGGTAAAACCGAAGTCGTTCTTCTTGTAGGCTGGAGGCGCGGTTTGAAATTCTGGCGTGGCGTTGAAAAAGTCGTTACGCACAAATTCGTACACATCTCCATGAAAGCGGCTGGTACCGGACTTGGTCTCAACTTCGACCGTGCCTGATCCGTTTCGGCCGTATTGGGCACCGTAGTTGGAAGTGAGCACCTTGAACTCGGCAATGGCGTCGATGCTGGGGTAGACATTGAGCGTGGTGTTGCTGCCATTGTCCATAGCATCGCCGCCGTCCATTTCCCAGGCGTTGTATTCGGTGCGGCCGCCATTTACGCTGAAGGAAACACTCCCCGAAACGCCGACTCCGGCCTCATCCTGTCCAGTTTGATTGCTCACACCTGGAACCAGTGTGATCAACTGCGTGAAGTTGCGTCCGTTGAGTTCGAGTTGGGTGATCTCTTTGCCCGTAACCGTGCCGCCAAGATCTGAAGATTGAGTTTCTACCTGAGCGACTTCCTGTCCTTGAACGATCACTTCGGTGTTGATGGCACCAACTTCGAGATGACATTGACGCGGGCCTTTTCTGCGACGCGCAGGATAATGCCTTTGGCATCGTATTTCTTGAATCCCGCGACGCTGACCGTGAGATCGTAAGCTCCGATAGGAAGCGAGGCAAACAGATAATCGCCACTACCGTTCGTCGTTGTTGTTCGATTGATGCCGCGTTCTGCACTGATCAGGGAAACTTGAGCGCCAGGAATTGCCGCGCCGGAAGGATCGGTGACTGTGCCGGTAATGGACGCCGTGTCCTGCGCGAAGAGCGCGGCCGGCAAGCACAACGAAAACACGAGAAGAACGAAACCACAGGAGACGGGATTTCATCGTCAACTCCTAATGCTCGAAACGTAATTGGAAACCATGCCAGGTCTCGCCCCGGAAACCCAGCCATGCCCCACAGTCAAACCGGGCATGCAACCGCAATCACGAAAATCCGTTTATTAAAACGTGTTAATAGTGCTGTAGGTCTACCTCCAGAGTCAAGCGAAAAAACCGTGCTGAAGCTCAGAAAAGGCTTCGGGTCGACTCTCGCACTGCCAGTTCCGGCGCTACCTTGCGATGTACGGCGGAGAATTCCCGCTTCTCCTGAACCGCGTTGATTCCGTCCACAATAATACTGACCGCCATCGTGCCCATAACTTCCATGGGCTGGCGCACCGTGGTCAGCGAGGGCGTGTACAGACTGGAAGCGGCGATGTCGTCGAAACCGATGACCGAGCAGTGCTCCGGAACTCGTAGGCCGCCTTTCGCCAAGGCACGTATCGCCCCGAATGCGGTCATGTCATCGAAGGCCACCAGCGCAGTAAACGGCCGTTTCTGCCGGAGCAAATCCTCGGTTAACTTATAGCCCGCTTCAAAACTTGAAATCGGGTCGCGCGATTCGGGCAGATCGACAATCAGCCGGGAGTCCATCTCCAGCCCGCTGGATTTGGCGAAAGAGCGGATTCCCTTCCAGCGCGGAGCGCTGTCGGCCAGAGTCTTTGGCCCGCGAATGAAAGCGATCTTGCGGTGCCCGAGCGAGTACAGATGTTCGAGCGCGGCATGAGCTCCAAGTTCGTTGTCGACCATGACGGAACTGACGGAGTCAGTTCGCAACTCACGTCCGATCATCGCCGTCGGAATGCTGCTCTTCTCCAAATCGGCCAGAACATCGATATCCACGAACAGCCAGTTGGCCAGCACGATTAGCGCTTCCACCCGCCGGTCGAGCAGCATCTCAAGGTAGCGCTCGAAACGGCTGCGCTCGTTGTGAACGTCGGTCAGAATGGGCAGGTAAGACGACTGATACAGAGTGTTCTCTATGCCGCGCAGCACCAGGGTGCAGTAAGGGTCGGTCATGTCGAAGACCATGACTCCCACCGTGTGGCTGCGCTTGCTGCGCAAGCGAGCGGGCAAACAGATTGGGCCGGTAACCCAGCTTCTTGGCCGCTTGCTCAATTCGCTTCTTGGTGACGGCTGGAATGTAGCGCGCCAATGGTGCGTTGTTCAGAACGATGGAGACCGTGGTCGACGAAAAACCACTGTCCTTGGCCACGTCCCGAATGGTGATGGTCGCAGCTTTCATCGCGAGTTTTTCATCCTTGGACGGCATTGTCGTGAATCATCGTGGCTTGAATTCATGCGGCTGCTGGCGGACACTACAGCAGAGAGTGCAATCAGTGTCAAGCTCAACTATTCGATTTCTGCTGACGGTCCTGTTGCTAGTTCCCTGGCAGGCGGGCCGCGCGCAGACGACACCAGCGGCTCTATCTCAGCAAGCTCAGCACGCGCAGCCTTCGCAGAATGCCGATCCGCAGCAGCTTTTTCAGCAGGGTGAAGCGGCGCTGAAAAGCGGCGATCTGGATGAGGCTGAACATGCGTTTCGAGGCGTGCTTGCGATCAATCCACAAGTGGCAGGAGCTTACGCCAACCTGGGCGTGATCTACATGCGGCGTAAACAGTGGCAGCCCGCGCTCGAGATGTTGCAAAAGGCTGAAGACTTGGCGCCACAAATTGCCGGGATACGACTTAACATCGGGCTGGTTTACTATCGCCAAAACGATTTTCGAGAGGCCATTCCACCATTCGAATCAGTCGTCAATGATGTGCCTGACACGTTCCAGGCGCGCTATTTGCTAGGCTTGTGCTATTTCTTTGTCGAGCGTTACGGAGACGCAGCCAACACGCTGGAGCCGCTCTGGCCGCAGGCTTCCGGCCAATTGAATTATCTCTACGTGCTGGGCATCGCGGCCAACAAAGCAGGGCGTGCGGATGTGGAGCAGCGGGCGTTAAGTCATTTGGTCGAGATCGGCCAGAACTCTCCCGAGTTTCATCTGCTGATGGGCAAGGCTCACCTCAACCACGAAGAATACGACCAAGCCATCACCGAGCTCGAACTTGCGGCCAAGGGAGATTCGACTCTGCCCTTCGTCCACTTCAATCTCGGAATGGCTTACCTCAAGAAGCAGGATTTGGAACGCGCCAAGGCGGAATTCCTCAAAGACATCGCGATCGAGCCGGATGTCTCCTACGATTACGACCAACTGGGAGAAGTTTATTACCTTCAGCAGCAAGATCGGGACGCGGAGGAGATGTTTCGCAAGGCGTTGCGGCTCGATCCTCAGCTGGCCAGCTCTCATTTCCAACTCGCCCGCGTGTATCAGCGCGAGAACAAGTTCGCCGATGCGCTGGCCGAGGCTGATGCAGCGCTCAAGCTCGATCCCGACAGCCCCGGCATTCATTACTTACGGGGACAAGTGCTGCAGCGTCTGGGACGCATCGAGGAAGCCAAAACCGAAATGCAGACCTTCACGCAATTGTCGAATGCTGCCCGTGAAAAACGGCATCAGGAGCTTGAGTCAGGACCAATGCCGAACCCCGAGCTTACACAGGAACCTCAGTAGCCGTTCGCGGTTTGTTATCGTGGTGCATGACCGAAATCACGTGCGGCGCGGTTTTGTTTGACCTCGATGGCGTGCTGGTCGACTCCACACCGGCTGTCATTCGGGTTTGGACGCGGTGGGCACTCGCGCGCGGTTTCGACCCCGACGAAGTGGTTCGCAGAGCCCACGGGCGTCCCAGCATCGCAACCGTCCGCGATTATCTGCCGCATGCAGACGCTGAGGACTGAGAATCGCGAAGTGGAACGCGGCGAGATTGAAGATCTGGATGGCGTTGTGCCTTTGCCGGGAGCGCGCGAATTGCTGAGCGCTCTTCCTCCCGACCGATGGACGATCGTGACGTCGTGTACGCGCCGACTTGCGCAAACCCGATTGCGCGCGGCCGGACTGCCGATCCCTGACCGGTTGGTCACCAGCGACGACATAAAGAATGGAAAGCCGGATCCCGAGCCTTACCTGAAAGGTGCGTCGCTCCTGGGAGTATCAGCGAAGGATTGCGTTGTCGTAGAAGACGCCCCGGCAGGAATTCGCGCGGGCAAGGCTGCTGGCGCTCGGGTCATCGCGTGCAGAACCACGGCCCACGAATCGGAACTCAAAGATGCTGGCGCCGATTGGATTGTGGACAATTGCAAATCGATTTCAGTCTCGCCGGCGAGCACGCGCGACGATGAGCTGAGGATCGTCCTCGACAGCGAAGCCAGTTATCCTCGCTGGATGAGACCAACCTCCTCCACTCCGCCTGCATCGTAGGGTGGTGAAAATAATTGTTGCCGTTTTCCGTCTTTTCGCTTCTCTTGGCATCCGGATGCACCTCGCAGAAGCCCAGCCCCGACGAAGTACGAGAGAAAACTGCGCAAGCCACATCAGACATCAAGCAGGACGCAAAGGCGTTGGCTCAAGGCGTAAAAGAAGGATGGAATCGCGATCAGCCACTCGATATAAATAAAGCCAGCAAAGATCAACTGCTCAGTCTGCCGGGAATGAGCAGCGAGGGAGCGGATCGGATAATCGGCGGGCGTCCTTACAGTAGCGCCTCCGAACTGGTTAGCCGGCGCGTCATCTCGCAGTCGGAATACGACAAGATCAAGGATCAGGTAACGGCAAAGGATTGATGCGACCCGGTATTTTTCCGCCGGGCGCTCAATGTGCCATCACCGCTTTGCCCTTCTTCGGCTTGCGCATCAGGAATAGCAACGGCAGCATCAACACGAACATCAGGGCGAGAAAACGGAACGTATCGTTGTAGGCCAGCATCGCGGCCTGCTGCTGCACCATCGCCCAAAGCGCTGCGTGGGCATCACGCGTCGCAGTTGCGGCATCCTTGCCCTGCGACATGAAACAGCGCCCGCAGGCCGTCGATAGTTCGGCGAGCCAGCGGATTCGCCGGGATTGACGTGCTTATCCAAAACATTGATGTGCATTTGCGCCTTCCGCACTTGCATGGTCTCTACCATCGCAATACCAACGCTGGCGCCGATATTGCGCATCAGGTTAAAGATGCTAGTCGCATTGCCCATCCGTTCCCTGAGGGATTGGGATCATTTGTCACCGTCGTCAAAGGGACGAAAATCAATCCGAGGCCTGCGCCCTGCACCGTGAGCGGCAACCAGAAATTCGACGAACCACGCCCAGACTGAACATTGAGATCCGGTACATCGCGAATGCTGTAGCCAGGAAACCCACTCCCAGCAGCTTTCGCGAATCTACTTTTCCCGGTGAGAAAACCAACCAGCGGCATAAATATGAAAGAAGCCATTCCGCGCGGCAGATTGGTGATGCCCGCATGAGTTGCGGTGTAGCCCAGCAGTTCCTGCATCAACAGCGGCAACAAAACCGTGCTGCCGTAGAGGACGAATCCAACGACCGTCATAATGAACGTGCCAATCGCATACGACCGGTAGCGGAACACGCTGAGATCGATGATCGGATGTTCAGCTTTCAGTTCGCGAACGAGCAGACCACCGATGCCGATGACCGCCAGCACCGCCAGGGTGATAATAAAGTGCGAGCCGAACCAATCATCCTCTTGACCCTTGTCGAGCATGATCTGCAGCGAGCCGATGCCCAAAACCAAAAGGCCGATTCCCCAGTAGTCGATTCCCTTCGACTCCTTGCGCAGATAATGAGGGTCAAAAATAAACGCCTGGGTCAGCAGGATGGCAATAACGCCGATCGGAACATTGATATAGAAAACCCAGCGCCAACTATAGTTGTCCGTAAGCCAGCCGCCCGCTACCGGGCCGAGCATTGGCGCAACCACAATGCCCAGAGCCCAGAATGCCATGGCTTGGCCACGCTTCTCTGGAGGAAACGATTCCAGAAGAATGGCCTGCGACAAAGGCTGCAAACCGCCGCCACAGGCTCCCTGCAGGACCCGGAAGAAGATCAGAAACGGAAGCGATGGTGCGAGCCCGCAGAAAAAAGAAGCCGTGGTGAAGCCCGTTACCGATAACATCAGCAGCCGCTTGCGTCCGAACGTGCTAGCCAGCCAGCCCGTCATGGGCAGAATAATGGCGTTCGCCACGAGATACGATGTGAGTGTCCACGTAGCCTCGTCCGTCGTGGCGGAAAGGTTGCCGGCGATGTGCGGCAGTGAAACATTGACCACGGTGGTATCCAGCACTTCCATGAAAGTGCTGGACATGACCGCGATCGCGATCAGCCACGGATTAATATCTTTGGGAGCTGGATCGTTAGCTGCCATCACACTCGCGTTGGAAATAATTAGACTCGATCATGGCTATGCGGGACTCGAATTGTCTCACAGCCTGAACGTAGCAACTTCGCCCGTCATCAGGATCGTCAATGCCTAGAGCTGACTCGGCAAATCCGGACTCGCCTTCGCGCCGTCCCGCAATCATTTCGGGTGCCCAGGGCGAAAGTTGGAAGTTTGCTCTCCGGGCGCTGCGTTCGCGCAACTATCGCCTGTTCTTCACCGGCCAGTCGGTATCGCTGATCGGCACTTGGATGACGCAGATCGCCACGAGTTGGCTCGTCTATAGAATAACCGGCTCCGCCTGGCTTCTGGGCATCGTGGGCTTCGCGTCTCGGATCCCAAGTTTCCTTTTGGGACCATTTGCGGGCGTTTGGGTGGACCGATGGAACCGTCATCGAACTCTGGTTGTGACGCAGATTCTCTCCATGCTGCAATCGTTCGCTCTGGCTGGATTGGCCCTGGCCCGGATCATTACCATTCGCGAAATCATTTGGCTAGGGCTGGCTCAAGGCATCATCAATGCCTTCGATATGCCTGCTCGCCAGGCCTTCGTCATTCAAATGGTTGAAGACCGCGCTGACTTGGGCAACGCCATTGCACTGAATTCTTCCATGGTAAATATGGCTCGACTTCTCGGTCCCTCCATTGCCGGAGTCATTATCGCGGCGTTTGGCGAGGGTTACTGTTTCCTGATCGATGGCTTCAGTTATCTCGCTGTCATTGCTTCTCTGCTTGCCATGAGAATCGCCGCGGCCAAGCCCCGAGGCGCGGACAAAGCCGGTTTGGCATGAATTGAAGGAGGGTTGGAACTACGTCACCCACTTCGTTCCCATCCGGTCGATTCTTTTGCTGCTGGCCGTGATTAGCCTTGTCGGCATGCAGTACACCGTGCTCATGCCGATATTTGCTGGCCAGGTGCTTCACGGCGGACCGCATACGTCTGGGCTTTCTGATGGGCGCTTCGGGCGTAGGGGCGCTCGGCGGTGCAATGTTTCTGGCAACTAGAAAAAACGTGCTCGGCCTGGGCCGCGTGGTCCCATTGGCGTCGGCGATTTTCGGAGCCGGGCTGATTGCGCTGGGGCTTTCCCGCTTTCTGTGGCTATCCCTGCTGCTGATGCTGTTCGTCGGCGGCGCCATGATGACCCAGATGGCGTCGAGCAACACCATTCTGCAAACCATCGTGCAAGATGACAAACGCGGACGCGTGATGAGCTTCTATTCCATGGCTTTTCTCGGAATGGCGCCGTTCGGAAGTTTGTTGGCCGGCGCACTGGCCCATCAGATCGGAGCACCGCGAACTGTGATGATCAGCGGGACTATCTGCATCGCCGTTGCCGCCTGGTTCGCATCCCAGCTGAGCACGATGCGCGACGTTGTCCGCCCAATCTACCGAACCCTGGGAATCATTCCAGAAATCGCTACCGGCATTCAGAGCGCTAGCGCACTACAAACTCCGCCCGAAGAGTAGCGCGAGAATTATTTCTTCTCCTCTTTCAGTGGCAACGCCTCTCTGCCCATTAATTTCCATTGCTCACGCATGAAGCTGAACAATCCGCTACGGTCGCGAAACGCTTCGGTACCACCTGCTTTTGTCACTGAGTATGCGGCCGCGAGATTGGCGAAGGCCACGCAGTCTTCCAGTTTGGCGCCAAGCAAATAGGCGTGGATGAAGCCAGAATCAAACGTGTCTCCGGCGCCGACATCGTCCACGACTTTCACGCTCGGCGGCGCCACGCTCCACTGCTCATTTCCCGATCGGCACACAGAGGCCGCCGAACCTCGCTTCACCGCGACGATCTTTGGAGAGCCCCGCCAGGAATTCGAGCGCTTGCGAAAAGTCTTCTGTGCGCGCAATCTTTTTCGCTTCGCGCTCGTTGGGCAAAAACACATCGACGTATTTCAGGACTTCGAGTAGATCCTGCGCCCACTCGTTTTCGGGGTCATCGTTGGTGTCGAGCGATGTCGTCAGGCCGGCTTCTTTGGCTTGCTGAAACAGATTCAGGATTTGTGGCCGGAGCGCGCGATGCAGGAAAAAAGAGGAAAGATGGAAGTGACGAGCTGTTCGGACGTAGTCCATATCTACATCGGAATACTGCATCTCAAACATCGTCCCCGGATACGTCAGCATGTATCGGTGCTGAGCCTGAGGCAGCACAACCGTGAGTCCGGTCGAAGTCTTGCCCGCTCCTCGCTTCATCCGGCTGAGGTCAACGCCCGCTTCCGACAACCGATCTGCAGCCAATTTCCCCAGAGGATCGCTGCCGATTTTCGAAATAAAACCGACTGGTGTACCCAGCACGCACAAGTTATGCGCGAAGATGCCCGACGAACTTCCCAACGTGAACGCCATGTCGCTCGCCAGGTGCTCGCAGTCCAGCACAAGATCTTTCGGCAATCCGTAGAGGATGAGATCCAGGTTCAGTTCACCGACGACGCAGACTTCGATCATTCGAACGTACCTTTCGTGAGTTATGCAGGCTGAGGACTGAAGTCAGGAGTGCATACTAACATTCTGTGCCCGTGACAGAAGGATGATGTAGCCGATCTTTCGTATGCTTGCGTTTAATAACTTTTACTTTCGGTTATACTGCTCTGTCAAGGGTAAAATACATATGCGCGAAAGTAAGCGCTTTCGAGTGAGCCTGTGCTGAACGAAGAACGACGCAGACTGATCCTGCAGATGTTTAATCACGACGGACGTGTATTGGTCGGCGACCTGGCTCGGCATTTCCACACATCTCAGGTCACGATTCGAAAAGATCTGGACATTCTCCAGACGCATGGCCGCATCCACCGCACTCACGGCGGCGCTTTGCCAGCGCGAGAAAGCGCGCTGGAAGATCCGACCTTGCGTGAGAAAGAAAAGCTGCATCGCAAGGAAAAGTCGCAAATCGCGGCCACAGCCGCTCGCATGGTGAAGGAAGGCCAAGTAGTCATTCTTGATTCCGGAACCACCACCACCGCGATCGCACGGGCTCTGCGCGAGCGCGAGAATCTGACCATCATCACTAACGCCGTGAATATCGCCGCCGAACTCTCTGGTTCTTCCCTTGAGGTTATTCTGACCGGCGGTACCCTGAGGAAGAATTCCTTTTCGCTGGTGGGGCCGATCGCGGAAGAGACTCTGCGGCGATTGAACGCAGACATTCTTTTTCTCGGCGTGGATGGCTTCGACGTGCACTACGGATTGAGCACGCCCAACTTGCTTGAGGCCAAAGTCAACCGTGCCATGATGGACGTTGCCCGGGTCGACGGTCGCCGTATGCGACTCCAGCAAGTTCGGACGGAGAAGCTTGTCATCGATCGCCCCGCTTTCGGCGGTACACCATTTAATTACCGATCGAGGCATTCCCAAGTCCGACCTCGCCACTTTAAAGAAAACCGGAGTCGAAGTGACGTCTGGTCTAGTTCGACTATTTGACCTTGGCAACTCCCCGGAATTGACCGAAAATGCGCTCCGCGTTTTTGTGGTAAATCTTTTCGAGGGCCGCATCCGGAAGGTCCAATGCCATAGATCTTCCACCGTCCCTGCCCCGGATATCCCCAATAGTCGAAGTATTCGTCCGCCGTTTCCAGCCATCGAAAATGGTTGCGATACATAGCCTCGTCCATGCCGTTGTCGGTTCCGAACATTATGCGGTCCTGATATTTGAGAAAGAACTCGCGCGCCCGTCGAGGCTGACGACCTAGCTCGGCTTCCCGAGCACCAAATTCGACCATCACATTGGGAAGCGTATCCAGCAAATGAGAAACGTAGTCAAGATTTTCCGGCCAGTTCGCCATGTGCAGCGCTACAAACGTCGTATGCGGATGCTTGGCAAACATGCGATCCCGTGCGGCCAGAATCGACTCTTTGCTGGGAAATTGCGGGCCATAAAAACTCCAGTCGGGATGTTCGATCAGTTCCTCGTACCGCTCGTTGATATTGTCCACCGGATGGAAAAAAGCTTCGGGATCGGTAGAGTGAATCGATACTGGAATGCCGAGCCGTCCGCATTCCTCCCAGACGGGGTCGATTCGCGGATCATCGATCGCAATCAGTTTTCCCGACTTGTCGCGGTCGGTGAGGCCGAGATCCTTTAACTGTTTCAGACCACGCGCGCCGCGCGCAACCGCATCGTCAAGCTGCGCGACCATTTCCTGGCTGAAATTCGGATCGTCGATTTTGCTCCAGTCGATTTGGGCAAAAACCATGAAGCGCCCCGGATACGGCTTTACCATCTCATCGATGACGTGCTGCAGCTTGTCGCCCCACATGCCCGTCAGAATCACGACCGTCCTCACGTTGGTGTTGTTCATGATCTCAATCACCCGCTCCGGCGGCATGTGTTCATCGATCCCCATCGCGTCGTTGACGTGATTGTGAACGTCAATGACGTAGTATTTGGCGCGATCGACGTTGTGCACCGGCGCATGCAACATTGGGACTGGTTGAAAGTCTTTTAGCAGCAGGGTCTTCTTTTGTTCGGCATCGGCCGCGGACTTGTATCCGATTTGATCTTGGGATTTGTCCTGCTGTTTGGAGGGGGTCTGCGCGGCCGACCAAGTCGACGCGCACAACAAAAACAAACACAGCCACCCCCAGGTCGTTGTCAGTCCGAGCGACAGCGAGGGACCTAGGTTTTTTGATTGCCATCGGGTTCAGCCTCCATCAGCCGATAATCTGAGCTTGACACGCAAAGTAAACGAAAGTAAAAGTAATTGATCGCAATATATCGCAATTCCTGTGTGTGGCCAACGAACTTCCGGACAGGCGATCGTCCGGATGCAAAGTCAATCTCATTGAAGCATGGGATCAAATACGATCAGTGGTACGCATTAATCATGAGGCGCAGACGAGTCGCGCTGACCTGCTGCGCCTTGCTCGCCGTGGCGCTGCTCGGTTCGAACTTCAGGCAAAATAATTTAAGCCCCACGTTGGCCGCAGGCGATGCAGGCGAAGCCACGACTGATCTTCAGATTCAAAGCTCCGTCTTACGAATCGAATTCGACCACAACTTGCGCAGCCGAGTGGTGGCATTGTTCGGTCCGGACCCGAAACCCTTGACTCCATTCTCTGCATCCGAAACGGTAGCCGGCACGGGCCACACCTGGAGCGACTTTGCACTGACGTCGGCCCGCCGAGAGCGAGTATCCGACGCGTTCGGTGCCGGAGAGCGACTATCGTTGACCGGCCAGTCCGGAGACTTGCGCAAGACCGTCTCGGTGACGATCTACACTGACTTCCCTTCTATCGCCATCTTTGACGTGGAGTACTCGAGCCAAGGGGCGAATCCACTTACGATTCGCGGTTGGACCAACAATCAGTATTCACTAACTTCACTTTCCACGACTCAAGGTCCTGCGTTCTGGTCCTATCAAAGTGGTTCCTACGAGAAGCGTCCGAACTGGGTGCTCCCGTTGCGGCCGGGATTCCGGCAGGAAAATTATCTTGGCATGAACGCCAGCGACTACGGCGGAGGAACTCCGATCGTCGACGTCTGGCGTAAGGACATTGGTCTCGCCGTAGGTGACGTGGAACCGGGACCCCGGCTCATCTCACTTCCCGTTTCTATGCCGGATGCGCGCCATGCCCGCGTCGCTGTCCGCTCGAATCGTGAGCGAACGCTCGATCCGGGAGAGAGTTTTCACACTCTTCGTACCTTTGTCTCGGTGCATCAGGGAGATTATTTTCGCACGCTCACCGAATACCGACGCCTCATGGTGCGGCAAGGGATTTCAAATGGCATCAGCGCCCGACAGCGCGTTTGGCCCGATCTGGTGCGCGTGGGGTTACGGCCGCTCGGTGCAACTCAAGCAGGTGTACGACACGCTTCCAACGGTCAAGAAGATGGGCTTCGCCTGGGTCACGCTGGACGATGGTTGGCAAAACAACTATGGCGATTGGGGCGTAGACTCCAAGAAGTTTCCCAACGGCGACGCCGACATGAAAGCGCTGGTCGATCGCATCCACGCAGAGGGATTCAAAGCGCAACTGTGGTGGTCCCCGCTGAGCGCCGTTCCGAATTCGCAACTCCTGAAAGAGCATCCCGATTTCCTTCTGCTAAATCGAGGATGGATCGAAGCGAAAGATTTCCTGGTGGAACTCGTTTTACATGTGTCCGGCCGACCGCGCCGTTGTGGAATACCACAAAGCGCTGGTTCGCAAGATCCTGGGCGAGTGGGGATTCGATGGCCTCAAACTCGACGGCCAGCACATGAACGCCGTTCCTCCTTGCTACAATCCCGCGCACCACCACAAAAGCCCGGAAGATTCCGTTGAGGCGCTGCCCGATTTCTTTCGCGAGATTTATGAAACTGCTCGCAGCGTGAAGCCGGACGCGCTGGTAGAGTTTTGTCCTTGCGGCACCGCGTACTCGTTTTTCACCATGCCACATTTCAATATGTCGGTTGCGTCCGATCCGGAAAGTTCGTTTCAAATCCGCTCCAAGGGCAAGACGCTGAAAGCGCTCATGGGCGACAACATTCCTTATTTCGGCGACCACGTCGAGTTGAGCGACGGCGCAAATGATTTCGCTTCCACGGTTGGCGTCGGCGGAGTCGTCGGCACGCAGTTCGTGCTTCCCAATCTCGTCAAGAAGCACAGCACGTCCGACCTGACGCCCGAGCGCGAGAAGGTGTTTGAAAAGTGGCTGCAGATTTACAAAGACGAAAATGCTCTCGCGAGGAGAGTATCTCGGAGAACTTTACGACATCGGCTTTGATCGTCCCGAGGCCCACGCGATCCGCAAAGGCGGCGAAATGTATTACGCATTTTTCGCCCGCCATTGGAGCGGGCCGATCGAATTACGCGGCTTGCAGGACCGCACTTATCACATCGTGGATTATGTGAATGGCAAAGACTTTGGAAGTGTCCACGGCCCCAAGGCAACGATTTCCGCTGAGTTCGAGAAGCATCTGCTGATCGAGGCTCATCCCGAGTAACACCGCCAACCGTGGAACTCGGCCCAAGAACGCAAGCGAACGACTGCAGGACGATGATCCGTCGCAATCGGCGAGGCGAGAAAGTCGGCGTGTACGCCGTGTGCTCGGCTCATCCCAGCGTTATCGCAGCTGCGGTTCAGCAGGCCGTCGACGATGACTCAGTTCTGCACATCGAATCCACATCAAGCCAGGTGAATCAATTCGGCGGCTATTCTGGACAAACTCCTTCTCAGTTCGCCGATCGTTTGTTCATTCCGCAGCACAACACGCTGGACTTCCCGCGCGAACGAGTGTTGTTGGGCGGCGACCATCTGGGCCCCTACCCTTGGCGAGACCAGCCCTCGGCTGTGGCAATGAACAAGGCTCTGCGACCTGGTTCGTGCTTGCGTGCTCGCCGGGTACAGCAAGATTCATCTCGACGCAAGCATGGCCTGCGCCGATGACATCAAGAACGGCCCCGAGCGAAAACACTATCGCGCAACGAGCCGCTATTCTTTGCCACGCCGCCGAGCGCGCATTCGACGATCTGCCGCCAGGCCTCTTCGCCTACTCCTTTATGTAATCGGCACCGAAGTTCCTGCTCCTGGCGGCGAATCGTTGGCAGCAGCAGGTCCCGCAGTGTCCTCGGCCGACCAGATTCATCACACCCTGGAACTTTTCCGCGCTGCTTTCGCTGAGCAGGCCGTGACTTCGGCATGGGAAAGAGTGATAGGCCTGGTCGTGCAACCCGGAGTCGAGTTCGGCGAAAACGTGATTTTCGATTACGACCGGCAGAAAGCGAGTTCACTTTCATCTGCATTGCCGGACGATCCGCCTCTCGTTTATGAGGCGCACTCCACGGATTACCAGAAGCCATAGCTCTCGCGCAGATGGTGGAAGATCATTTCGCGATCTTGAAAGTAGGGCCTTGGCTGACATTCGCATTTCGAGAGGCGGTCTTCGCTCTAAGCGCGATCGAGCGCGGAATGGCTCTGTCATCGCAAGGGAGTTCGGCTCTCGCAAGTCCGGAAAGCCCTCGAAGCCGCCATGCTGCGCAATCCAGCTTACTGGCGTTCGTACTATCGACGGGAGCGAAGACGAGATGCGTTTTGCGCGGCATCTACAGTTACAGCGATCGATGCCGCTACTACTGGGTCGATGCCACAGTTCAGCAAGAACTGGCCCAACTTCACGCCAACCTTGATGCTTCTCCTCCGCCTCTGACGCTGGTGAGCCAATATCTGCCAATGCAGTTCGAAGCGATTCGCTCTGGCCGTCTCCGAGCGAACAGCGAAGACATGATTCAGGAGCACATTCGAGCGGTCTTGCGAGTTTATGCTGCCGCTTGCGGCGCGAAAAAGAAAACTTAAGGAAGACCAAAGGCGTACTTAGGAAGACCAAACGCGTACAGTGAACTGCCTGCGGCAATGGCCACGTACTCTTTTCCGATCCACCGCGAAGGCCATGGGCGAGGCGTAGACTGCCCCGCCCATCTGAAAGTGCCAAAGCGGTTTTCCGGAAGCGGCATCCAGCGCGATGAAATTGCCTTCTGCATCGCCGGTGAACAACAGTCCACCAGCTGTCGAGAGCACGCCCGACCACGTGGGCGAGATATGGCGAAACTCCCACTTTACCTGGCCGCTTGCTGGATCGATGGCGCGCAATGCGCCCCAGTACGGCTCGGCTTTGTCGGAGGGAAAATAGGCGCTTCCGTAATAAGCATGGCCCACCTCATAGGGCTGCGGGGCAGTACTGAAGATGTCGCACTGTTCTCGCGCCGTCACATAAAAGAGATTGGTCTTGCGAATCGAAGCTGGGGGCCATCCAGTTCGTCGCGCCGAGTGCGCCTGGACAAACCGTTCGACCCTCGGGCGTGGGTGAGCTCTGCTGGTTCGGAACCGGGCGACCTTCTGCATCTTTGCTGTCGCTCCAAGTTGTGCGGGCATAGGCATTGGTCGACAAGAGCTTGCCCGTGGTGCGATCTAGAAGGTAGAAAAATCCGTTGCGGTTGGCCTGCGCGATCAGATGCTTGTCGCCGGAATCGATCATGATCGGAACTTGCGTGGCGTCCCAATCATGCTCGTCGTGCTTGGTGAATTGAAAATACCAGTTCAGTTTTCCGGTGTCAGCGTCGAGAGCAAGCAGAGAGTTGCTGTAAAGATTGTCGCCAGCGCGTCCTTCACCGCGATTCGATGGCGAAGGATTTCCGGTCGGCCAAAAGAGTTGATTGGTCTTCGCATCATAAACGCCCGTGTTCCAGGCAGGCGCGCCGCCAATTTTCCACGAATCGCCTTCCCAAGTATCGTGACCGGGCTCGCCGGGTCCAGGGACGGTGTAGAACCGCCACTTCCGCTGGCCCGTGTCCGCATCGTAAGCATCGATGAAGCCGCGTATGCCGTATTCGCCGCCGGAGACGCCGAGAATCACCAGGTTCTTTACCGCTAGCGGCGCCACCGTGAAGCTGTAGCCTTCCTTGTAGTCAACGGCGGCAACATCCCAGATAACGTTTCCAGTTTTGGCGTCGAGTGCGATGACGTGGGCATCGAGCGTGCCGAGAAATACTTTGTCGCCTAAAATTGCGAGCCCGCGATTCACGCGGCCACAGCACGGTCGAATATCGGAGGGCAATTGATGCTGGTAAAGCCAAATGGGCCGGCCAGTGCGGGCGTCGAGAGCAAATGCGCGATCGTCCTGAGCGGTGGCGTATAGGATTCCGTCCACGACCAGCGGAGTGGTCTCAAACTTTCCAGTAGCAGCGGTTTGGTAAACCCACTTCGCGGTCAGTGAATGTACATTCGCTGTGTTCACTCGATCCAAGGGACTGAACCGATTGCCCGCGTAATCGCCCGAGTAGGTAAGCCAGTTCTGCGGTTCGCTGGAAGAATTGAGCAGCCGCTCAAATGTGACCTGGGCACAGACTTCAACCGACGAACACAGCGGAAATTGATATCAGCAGACAAACGCTGCGCAGCTTTTTCATCGGACGCGCTCACTTCGCACCTACGCTGAGCAGGTAAGCAACGATGTCATCGAGATCCGGGTCGCTCAGGATCGTCGGGTTGTAAACGGGCATCAGGGAATCGCGGCTTTTTTGGATGGAACGCAGTTTGTCTTTTTCGAAGAGATGAATGTGCTCGGCGGTGTCCATCATTTGCAGACTGAATTGGTCTTCATTCAGAGTGACGCCTTTGATCTCGTGCCCGTCGGGGGTCACGACCGTGACGGTCTGATATTCCTGCGCAAACTCCTTCGTAGATTCCGTGAGCCCCCAAGCCAGCCGCTTGCTGGGAGTACGAACCGACTCAACCAGCGAATCCACGGTTCGCGCGGTGCCGACAGAGGTCAAATCCGGCCCGAGTCGTCCTCCACTGCCTTCGACCATGTGACACGATGAACAGTTGGCGTCGCCGTAAAAAAGTTCTTTGCCGTGCGCAGCGTTGCCAACAGGCTTCGCCGGCGACTGAACCTGAATGCTGCGCAGATAGGTGATGATCTGCCAAATCTCATCGTCGGTCATGCCTACGCCTTGGCCGTTGGTTCCGTTGGCAGGCATCACGGTGCCGGGGATTCCCTGGCTGATGTTCTGGAACAGATCGGCGTCTGCGTCACCGTGACGTTTGTGGGCGCGAGTGAGATCGGGACCGCGGCCACCGCCGCGAGCGCCTAGGCCGTGGCAGAAAGCGCAGTTGATGCGGAATTCAAATTCGCCAGCCTTCGCGGCTTTCGGGTCACCGGAAAATGGATTGCGGATTTCGTCGGCGAGAGTCGACGGAGCCAGGAGCACCAATAGCATTGTCACGAGCGCAAGTCTGGACAATCTCTGACCCGGCAATCCGTCGCCCGGCAATCCGTGACCAGATATCGTCCGCCTCGCCATTGGTGGGCGGGTAAAGGGATTTCCGAAGTACATGAGAATTGCGCGCATGATAGCACAGGGTTCTCAGATGTTTTCCCACAACGGGAAAGTGTACTGTTTGGCATGGGTACCCCCCTCCCCCTTTTGCGCGCAAAATCTAGAAAACAAGGACTTTAATTTTCGACCCTGTGCTAGATCTTTGAGTTTGCAGGAGTTACACGCAAAATCTAGTGATCATGGGAGTTACGGACGCGCGGCCGGCTCTTTGCGTTCCGTTTTGGAACATAATTGCTGATTCGGCAGCCCGGCGGACAGGTCGCGAAATGTCAGATTGTCAAAGATCAGCGATTATCTCTGCGATAATACAACAATGTCAACATTATCCCTTGTTGAGAACGGCGTCAAGGCAGAAAATCGCGCGTGCCGGATCATTTCGAAGGATGTTGCTCAACGGCTAAAACTGCCATTCGAGAAGTGCCGAGTTATATTTGGTACCAAACTTGTGCGGAATGGGAGGATTCAGTGAGAAAAATGATTCTGGTTTTGTTTTTGGCGGCGGGTTCGCTTTACGCGCAGCAAACGGCGGTGCCGGAGATACGCTACCACGCGGTTGCGGACTTTTTGCAACTTCCGCCGAATGTTTATTTCGGCGAGGTGCCTGGAGTCGCAGTCAATTCCAAGGGACACATCTTTGTATTTTCGCGTGGAAATTCCACTGGACCCGCCTATGGGGCGAGCGCAGCGCAACTTTTCGAGTTTGATGCCGATGGCAAGTTCGTTCGCGAGATCGGCCACAACCTGTACGCATGGTCTTTTGCGCACACGGTGAAGATCGATCCACAAGACAACATCTGGGTGACGGATAAGGGCTCGGACATGGTGATCAAGTTCACTCCGGAGGGACGTGTCGCTATGGTATTCGGCCGCAAGCAGGAAGCTTCCGACGACGGAACCGGTCCGCTGAAAAAGCCAAATCCGCCGCTGCCCCCGGAAGATGGAATGTTTCGACAGGTGACGGACGTCGCTTGGGACAAGGCTGGCAACACATACATCAGCGATGGTTATATCAACTCGCGTATAGGCAAAGTCGACAAGGATGGTAACTGGCTCAAGTCGTGGGGCGAACCCGGCAGCGGACCAGGGCAGTTCGACACTCCGCACAGCCTTGCCATTGATGCCGCGGGAAGTGTGTACGTGGCGGACCGCGGCAACCGGCGAATTCAAGTGTTCGACGGCGAAGGAAAGTTTTTGCGTCAGATCACAATCGACGTGCCGGTTGATTCCGATGCGCGCCCGGCGATCGGAAATAAGCGGGTGCAGACGACCGGGTCGAGAGCGCCAGGGGCGCCTTGGGCAATCTGTATCACGCCTGCTCCGAATCAAGTGCTGTTTAGCTCCGACGGTTTTCCTGGGCGGATCTACAAACTTTCGCTCGATGGAAAAGTTTTGGGAGTTTTAGGGAAGTCGGGGAAGCAACCGGGGCAGTTCGGATGGATTCACGAGATCGCTTGTCCATCTGAAAACGAGCTTTACGTGGCTGAAATTTTAAATTGGCGGGTGCAGAAATTAATTCTCGAACCGGGTCATTGAGTAGGGAGAAGACGCGAACACGAGTGCGCTCGCAGCCCCTACAGTAAACACCGTATGCAAGCATCAAGAAGTGCTATGAACAATTGTTAATGTTGATGACAACTCTTTACAAAAATGTCCGCAGGAGTCGCGCTGCCGATCCTTCCTAAGTTGTACGATGAAACTCAATCAACACGAAGGAGTGAAAAATGCCTATGCAACCTCAAGAGCAAGCGACCCTCAACGTAAAACTGGTTCACTTCACCAAGCAGAACTCACCCGATGAGCCGGTGCAGGTTGCCTTCGCCGTTACGGATGATCAAGGGAAGGAAGAGATCATCACCGGCGAGGTGCCGTACAGCTATGACCTGTTCCATTTGTTTCAGGAGCAGGGCTGGCTGAACATCCGCCGTGGCGTTGCGTCGATCCGAGAGACTCGATCCCAACGTCGCGCGATGTCGGCCTAATCTTACATAATCATTCAGCGCGCTGGAACCCCCAAGCGGTACGGGGTTCCAGCTTGTCATTGAGAGTTGTTCGGCAATTGACGGATCGGAGGTTTGAGATGATGAGTGATTTTCAACTTAATCGAGGCGATATATGCGGCGATCCGACCGGCTTACGAGTGAAAGTGGAAGACGTCGACATTTATAACTACGTTCACTTTTCGGTAATTGACATCAGCGAGGATGGAGAGGGCGAGGCGGGATCGGGAGAGATGTCGCATGTGGCCTTCGCACATCGATTTACGAAGCTGGGTAGTGCAGTTGCTCACTAACGGCGCAGAAAGGGGAGCCATCTTCTGGCTACCGAACAAAAGGATGGCCAATGGTTGATGCGGCGGTCCAGTGCGGCAATCAAGGATGGGCCACTGCCGTTACGGCGCTACTTTGAACACGGTTCCGACGCGCTCGAATCGAAGGAAGGCCTGATACGCAGTTCCGTAGAGGTTCCCTGCCGAGTCTCGGGTCAATCCTGCGAATGGGGTCGCGCCATCCGTGCCGCCGTTGAGGCTGTGCAGCACGGTGAACTTCCCAGTGCTACTTACTTCGAAGATGGTTCCATAATTTCCGGCAGCGCCACCGGTCTGTGTAGTGCCATACAGATTGCCGGCGGGGTCAATGGCTAATGCTCCGTTGGGGCTCTCCCCTTCCAAGCCATCTTTACTGAAAGTGTGAACGACCGTGAAATTGCCGTTCGTGTCAATTTTGAACACGGTCCCGCAGCCGTAAATACCGCATTGTCCTCCGAAAGCACCGGCGTAGCCGGCCGCGCCATAGAAGTTGCCGGAGGCATCGGTGACCAGGCTGACTCCACCGCCAAGGGGAAAAGCTCCGTCTGCTTTTCCGGCAAACGCGTGCAGTACGGTTTCCTTGCCGGATGGATCGAGCTTGAACACGACTCCGCAGCCCGTATAACCTTGGAGCTTACAGCTGACATCGCCGCCGGTGAAGGTTGTGCCATAGAGATTGCCAGCATTGTCCATGATCAAGCTGGCCATGGGCGCGCCACCGTCTGAACCTCCGGTGAAGCTGTGTAGCACGGTGAGCTTTCCGTTTTTAGCAAGTTTGAACACGGTTCCGGTGTAGCAATTTTTAGACGCGCCACCACATATCGTTGTGCCATAGAGGTTGCCAGCGTTGTCCATGAGCAAACCCGATTCCGGCACTTTTGGGTCCTTGGTGCCGATCCCACCTTCGAAATTGTGCAGAATGGTTTCCTTCCCGCTCGGAGTAAGTTTGTAGACCACTCCCGAACCACCCTTGCCCTCGAGCGCTGTGCCGTAAAGATTTCCCTGCTTGTCCATAATCAGATTTCCGGAGGGAAACGCCCCACTTGCCTGACCTATGACGGCCTCGAAGCTGAACAAGACGGTTTCGGTATCGTCTTTGTCCAGCTTGTACACCGTGCCGGCAGTCTCAGTGCCGCCAAAGGATGTGGTGCCGTAAAGGGTCCCCGCCGTATCTCTGATCAAGGGCGCGACGGGAAAAGCCCCGTCGGGTGTATTAGCAAATGTGTGCAGAACGGTAAAAGTTTGCGCTTCTGCCGACCAGGATGTTGCGACCATGGCCAGAAGAGCAACGGCCAGCCCGGCTTTTGTCGCCGTAAGAATCATACGAGATGCGAAACGCAGATAGTGCGTCTTTCGTGTCATAAACAACCCCCCTCGATTAGGATTTCGCCAGACGGCGACGCGGGCTGAAATCTATTCGACATCAAGGACAGAGGTGTCAGGAAGGCGTAAAGCTTTTGTCAAAGGATTGTCAGCGGGTCTAGACTTTTTCGGCAAGATTGCCGATCAGCGGCAGTTTGAAGGTCGCGCCTTGCAAGGCTTTCACGACGAGCACCAGCCAAAGAATGACCAGGCCCAGCAAAGCCAAGGCTGACACTAACCACGCGAGCAAATACCCAATCCCAGGGATCAGAGTAAGCACGGAATAGAGTATCCGCAGAGCGATTGCGAGCGCGATTGTGGCAACCGTCAGAAAGATGGACTGGAAGGAGTGAAATCTGACGAACCGGTTGCGCTTAAGAGGCTCGACGAGCACGAAGACAACGGCCGGAATGAATGTCAAGTAAGCCAAGGCACCGAGGAGATTGTCCTTGGGCTGCTGGATGGGGACGCTGGCGTCGGGTGTGGCAGCGGGAATGCGTACTGCAGGCGGAATGCGTACCGCAGGAGTGCTCGCCGCGGGCCGGGTCGCGGCAGGTTTAATCGCTTCCTGGCCGGGAACCCACATTCTGCGGCCGCAGCCGGGACAGAAAGCGGCGTTGTCGGGCATCTCGGCGTGACATTGCGGACATGAGATGGGCATGATTTTCTTAGGCCAGGCGGCGTGAAGAGTTCTTTTTGCGGCAATCCTCGCAGACTCCGTAAATCTGAAAGGTGTGGCGAGTGGTGGCGTAGCGGTATCGTTTTCCGATTTCCTGCTCCAGTCCGTCCACCTCGGGCGAGAAAAATTCCACCGAGCTGCCGCATGCGGTGCAGACCATGTGATGGTGGCTCCGGCGGTTGTATTGATGCTCGTAGCGGGCGATGCCATCGTGAAAAGCAACCTCGCTGGCCAGTCCACATTCGGCGAACAGTTTCAGAGTGCGATACACCGTGGTGAAACCGATGCGGGCATCTTTCTTTTGCACCAGCCGGTGGAGCTCGTTGATAGAGAGGTGCTCGCGAGTTTCGAGGAAAGTTCGCAGAATAGTGTCGCGCTGCGCCGTATGCTTCAGACCGACCCGCTTGAGATGCTGATGCAGAATCTGCTGCGCTTCACGCACCATCTCGGGGGAGATGCTGGGTTGATCGTCAATGCGCTTTTGCAGCATGGTGGTTTTCGCTAATGTTGGCAACCTTCTGAATGATACTGGCCTTTGGGAAATGAGCCAACTCCGGCAAGGCCAAGTCACAGTATGAAATTGGTGATTTGCTCCGGGGGGACGCGTGAGGCTCTATCGAGCTACCGTTGGTTTCAGGTTGACGACTTGGGTTGCGTGGGCGGCAATGGTCACGTGTTCCGCCTTGTCCGGATTGCGATCGGCAAAGTCGAGAGCGAAATATTCGTGATCCTCGCTGCGGGGAACGGCAAACAGCAAGTAGTCACCCGGGATGGCTCCGACGATCTGGTAGCGCCCGGCGGCTCGGGATCTTCCGGTGACGGTGTAGCGCGGTATTCGTCGCAGGTCGTGCGATTCCGGAATCAACACCACGACGAGCCGTGGGACCGGCTTGTCACCTTCCATGACCTGCCCGCTAACTGAGCCTGTGTCGTTTGCGATTGCGAGATCGCAATCGAGGACTGTGCCCAACGCGAGTTCGAGCGGTTGTGACGCGTAATCCTTGCCTGCACAAACGGCTTTCGCGACATAAATCGCTTCGGCCAGGTCTCCGTTGTCGGTTATCGCGAGGGTGTATTGGCCGGGCGGGGCGTTTGCGATATCAAACCGTCCGTCCGAGCTGATATCGGAAGCGTAGTAAACCATTCCACTGGATTGGAGAATGATTTGCTTCCCCGTTAAGGAGACGCCGGTTGGGGCTTCCGCTTTTCCGTGCACTTCAGCGATGTGTCCAACCTCGATGTTTGCCTGAACGTTGGAATCTACGATGCGCACGGAAGCATAGCCTTCTTGGACTTCCCTACCTTCGTGGGTGGTCATTTTGGCAATCAAGGTATATTCGCCGGGGGAAAGATCAGCGATCTTGAAGGAGCCGTCGGGGCCAATCTCGGCATCGGGACCGCCAAACATCTGTTCCTCGTCACTCTTTTTTGTGAAACGGACTTCGGTGGGTTTCGGTTGACCACGTGCCCCGAGCGCTTTGCCGGCGACGGTGTAGGTTCGTTCGGTGGCAACTGAGAATCGAATGCCGCTGGCCTCAACTCCGCCCTTCACTTCGAGCGGCGAAGCTTCGCTCAACTCGCTGGTGCCCGGATAGTATGTGTCGCGATACTGCAGGGCGACGCCGTGCCCTCGCTTCAATGCCACTTGATCCATCGGATGTTGGACCAAGCCGCCGGCACGCACGTAGTAGAAGCCCACTGCGATGTTGGGCATACGAAAACTGCCTTGATCATCGGTAACCGCGCCGGATCTGCTGGAAATCTGCCGTCTGCCGCCACGCAGGTAATTGACGCGGAGCGCGTAAACCTGAATACCCTCCACTGGATCCTGGTCTTCGTCGAATACGCGACCGGAGATGACTCCGGCAGGATCCATGCGCACGACTATGTCGTCGATTTTCTGTCCGGGCTTGAGAGACAGGTCTCGGCAGTTGGGATCCTTCCCGCAGGAAAAAGTCGAGTAGCCCGTGTGGGAGACGTTCAGGATATAAGCGCCAGCCTGAAGATCAGGAAAGACAAAGCTGCCGTCGACACCAGAGCGTACCGTGCGACTTCCTTCGGGTGTTTCGAACTGGGGATAGAGAGTTACTTCGGCCTTGGATACGGGTTCCAGCGTGTCAGAGCGAATGACCTGGCCTGTGACTTGCGCGGGCAGTTCTTTGGCAGTTGGTGATGAATCGCTTTTCTGAGCTGCGAACGGCGATGTTCGTGCGAGCCACGCCGAAGCACTGAGCAGAACCACAGCGCACACGGCGAACCGAATCCGAGTACGGGGATTTGCCGTCACCTTCGTGCTCCGTTGCGAATGATACAACGTCGTCTTCTTGACATGCATTCAGTTTGTTTTCCAGAGTGGCGAGGCCCTAAAATCGAGTGTCCTCTATGGCAACCATCAGTACTCCGGTTTATCCTCGTCCGCCTCTGCGGATCTTGCGCATTATCGGTTTGGTTCTCACCCTTCTATTGCTGGTTGTGTTCGGTATTTGCGCGTTGTTCTATTCGATGGCGCGATCCGCGTTGCCACGGTTGGATGGGAAGGTCCGCGTAGCGGGGCTTTCGGCGCCGGTAACGGTGATTCGCGATGCTCACGGAGCGCCTACGATCGACGCCGCCAACTTCGATGATCTTTTTTTCGCGCAGGGTTACGTTACGGCCCAAGACCGACTGTTCCAGATGGACGGAATGCGCAGGTTCGCAGGAGGTGAACTGGCAGAAATCCTGGGAGGCGATTTTGTAAAGCACGACCGTCAGCAGAGAATCCTGGGGCTGAGGATGATGGCAAAAAAGTCGGCTGAAAATGCGCCGCCGGAAACTCGAGGTCATTTCGAGGCTTATGCCCGGGGCGTGAATGCGTATATCGAGACGCATCGCGATCGATTGCCGTTGGAGTTTCGCATTTTGCGGTATTCGCCGAAGCCATGGACGCCTGACGACTCGATGGTGATCGGGATGCAGATGGTGGAGGATCTGAGCACGAGTCCGCGGCACGCGTTGATGCGCGAGAAAATTCTGGCCAAGCTGGGACCGGAGCTTACGGCGGATCTGTATGTGAATTCATCCTGGCACGATCGGCCGCCGACGGTGCAGCGGCCTGGCTTGGATCAGGAGATCAAGAACAACGATCAGAACGATGATGAGGACGATGATGACGATTCGGGCACAGACAGCTCAGTTACGGGCTTGACGCCGCGACTCGATATTCTGCCACAGCGGCCTGAAATGTTTCTTGACGAGCATCCTATCGTGCTTGGGTCGAATAATTGGGTGGTCTCGGGGGCGCATACGGTTTCGGGCAAGCCGTTGCTGTCGAATGATATGCATCTCGGCCATCAAATGCCGAACCTCTGGTATGAAGCCCATCTTCGTTATGGTGCCGGCAACTTCGATGTGGCAGGGGTCACGCTGCCGGGGTATCCCTATGTGATCGTCGGGCACAACCAGCGAATTGCCTGGGGATTCACGAATCTCGGGCCTACGGTCGAGGATGTCTACGTTGAGACCTTCAATCCGGACGGGCTATATCTCACGCCGGATGGGTGGAAACAACCTGAGCATCGTCGCGAAGTAATCCGCGTGAAAGAGAAACCAGACGCAATCGTGGACGTGGTGGTGACCCGTCACGGACCAATCGTTAGCGAGTTGCAGCCGGGTGAGACGCGCAAACTGGCGCTGCGTTGGACTTTGTACGATGGCACGCGCAGTCCCTTCTTTGCGGTCGATTCGGCACAGAAGTGGGAAGAATTCAGGCGCGCTTTTTCTGAGCTGGATGCTCCGGGGCAAAACGTCGTGTATGCGGATGTAGATGGCAACATTGGCTATCAGGCGACCGGAAAGATTCCGATTCGAGCCACGGGCGATGGCAGCCTCCCGGAAAATGGCAGCGACGACGCTCATGAATGGACTGGCTACGTTCCGTTTGAGAAGTTGCCCAATGTATACAATCCGCCGTCGGGGATCATTGCCACCGCGAATAGCCGAATCACGCCGGATGGGTACAAATATTCGCTGAGCACGGAATGGGAAGCTCCGTGGCGAACCGCTCGCATCTACCGGGTGCTCGAGTCGGGGAAAAAGTTTTCGGCAGCGGACACGCTCGCGCTTGAAACTGATGTTTATTCCGACATGGATCGGTTTTTCGGCGAGCGGTTTGTGTACGCAGTGGACCATGCCAAAAATCCTTCGGCTCGCGCCAAGGCTGCGGCGGAAATTCTGCGGCAATGGGATGGAAGAATGATCACAAGCTCGGCCGCGCCCACAATCGCGGTTAAGGCGCGGGAGGAGTTGGTGCGTTTGCTGCTCGAGCCGAAGTTGGGCGTCGCTCCGAAGGATCCTGAACAAATCGAAACGACTCTCAGTTGGAAAAGCTATCAGTGGATGATGAGCACGGTCTGGTTGGAGAACGTGATCCAGCATCAACTGCAGCGCTGGTTGCCGGAGACCTATTCGAACTACGACGAACTTTTGACTGCTGCTGTCGAGGCCGCTGTTGATTCAAATCCGGCGCAGGGATCGAATGCTCCGCAGGATCTGAATTCCTGGAAATGGGGAAGTTTTCATCCGGTCAGGATTCAGCATCCCATTTACGGCAAGATTCCACTCCTGCGGCGCTGGACCGGGCCAGGGTTGCAGCCGCAATCGGGAAGCGAGTTCACGGTGAAAGCGGTATCGCTCGACCATGGGCCGTCGGAACGAATCACGGACGATCTAGCGAATCTCGATCAATCCACTTTGAATCTGGTGACCGGCGAGGCAGGAAATCTGTTCAGTCCGTTTTATATGGACCAGTGGAAGGCCTGGTACGAGGGGTTCACGTTCCCGTGGCCATTTTCGGGAGCGGCGGTCGAGAAAGCGCGTGCGCACGAGGTCGTGCTGGCGCCGTAAATGCGGCCGTCTGATATTGGCGCGTCGGTTTGAACAGCATGCGCCAATGCGGGAGCGTCGCGTCAATTCACCAGCTTGACATCGTAGAGTTGACCGACGATATCCACCTGGCCATTATTGTTTTGAGTGTCGCCAGGAGTTACCTGCAACTGGTTGGTGTCGGTGTCGTAGATTCCGAGCGCGCTATTCTGGATCACATAAACTATGTCGCGGCCGGTGATTTGCTGAAGGCCGGTCACGTCACCATTATTTGGTGGGATTTCGATGCCACCATTGTTCGTGTTGAAGATCGACAAACAGCCGCGCACCTCGCCGCCGGAGATGTTGATATTGGTGCAGGTGTGCGAGCCGATGTAGAGCTGACCGTTCTGGCTGATCTGCATGCGATCGTGATACCCATCCGTGATAACGGCTGAACCTGTGACCGTCATCGAAGCAGTATCGATGACACTTAGTCTGCCGCAGGTAGTGGCTGCCGTTGCGGTCCCCGCGCAAGTATTACTTCCGGGCGGAGTTCCTGCCACGTAAAGCGTAGAGTTGTTCAGCAAAGCGTAGGTGGCGGCGCTGACCGGCGTCGTACTTGAGGGTGAAGGCGCACCCACGTTGAGGACGCTCACCCCGGCCGCCTTCCCACCGCATTGCGCCCCGCAATTCATCACGAGAGCGCTGGAGTTACTCGTGAAAATACCCCATACCGGACGGTCGAAGCCGGTGATGTAGCTCCGCGGATCAGTGTTGGTGCCGATCAAGACCGTCGTAATCAAGGTCACGGTGTCGGAGTTATCGCTAAACACCAAGACATGGTTGCCATCCGGGCTGCAAACCACGTAGTGCGCACCCGGAACTGGAATGGATGCGGTGGTGGACCCATTCTGCAAGTTCAAGACCTGCACGGCACCCGGGTTTTGTCCAAATACTGGGGCGGTGGGTACGGCAACATAGGCGGCGGTAGCGAACGGACTTACCGCCATGCTCTCAGTAAGGCCAGGCAGCGTGATAGCCGGGACCGGGGTAGTGCCTCCGGCGACAGTTGCGACTGTTTCTTTGGCATTGTCGACGACGGTGACCGTATTGCCGATCTGGCTGTAAACCAGGGTGTATTGCAGGTTGGGAGCAAGCGCCATCAGGCCGGGCTGAGTGCTACTACCGACCAGGGAAACGACGGAAAGGGAAAGGATGTCTTCGTTGATGGCGGCGTTCACAATGTTCAGTACCGGCGCATTTGGCCCGGTTGTGCCCGTGGTAGTTGGGTAAAGGGCATTCGAAATGAAGACGCGAAATGCGAGGCCACTGGGCTTGGTCGAAATAGTGCTGGTAGTGGCGCCTGAGGGGTTACTCTTTCCGCAGGCAATAATGGTCAGGCTGGCTGCCGCGAGCGCAAAAATGCCGATTAAGATTCTCTTCAAACCTGGGACTCCGAAGAGCGTGAAGGATAGAGATTTAGATGCAAGAAACCGGATTATAACAGAGCGACTTCGGAGAATTTAGGGCCGATCCGGGCATACGCACGGCCAAGATGCAAAAGCAGCCTCCCTCTTGTATCCTGAAAACAATGTCTACTGACTTCCTGACACGGATAAAGCAGTCAGCCGTTCTCTGTGACGGCGCGATGGGAACTCTGCTTTATGCCAAGGGAATCTTCATCAATCGCAGCTACGACGAGTTAAACGTCTCGCAGCCCGATCTGATTCGTGGCGTCCACCATGAATATCTGCAATCAGGTGCGGAGATTATTGAAACCAATACTTTCGGTGGAAATTCGTTCCGGCTGGCGCGACACAGCATGGCGAGCCAGGTACGCGAAATCAACTTTGCCGGAGCGCGGCTGGCCCGTGAAGCCGCCAAGAGCTTTGATGTCTTCGTCGCCGGATCGGTCGGACCACTTGGAGTGCGCATTGAGCCACTGGGGAAAACCTCGTTCGAGGAAGCTCGTACCGCGTTCCGGGAGCAGATTGCGGCTCTGGTCGAAGGCGGCGTCGACCTGTTGATGCTGGAGACTTTTGGTTATCTGGAAGAACTTCATCAAGCCATACTGGCTGCTCGTGACGTGAATCCGAAGATTCCGGTGGTGGCGCACGTCACCATCGACGAAGACGGAAATTGTCTCGACGGTTCGACCCCGGAAACCTTCACCCCCAGGCTGGAAGAGTGGGGCGTCGACGTCATCGGATGCAATTGCAGCGTGGGTCCGGTGGCGATGCTCGATGCGGTCGAGCGCATGCGCGCGGCAACTTCCCTGCCCCTCGCGGCGCAACCCAATGCCGGCATGCCACGCTCAGTGGAGGGCCGGAATATCTATCTTTGTTCGCCGGAATATATGGCGAGCTATGCCCGCAAGTTCGTGGCTGCAGGTGTGCGCATTGTCGGCGGGTGCTGCGGCACCACTCCGGACCACATTCGGGTGATGAAGTCCGCGCTGCGAATAGGAGATGCGCGCGCTAAGGTTACGGCCGCGCCGACGGCAACCGAAGCCAGTCCTGCCGCAACTTCTGCCATCGCTCTCGAGAATCGCTCCCGGCTGGGCGCCAAGCTTGCCTCGGGTGAATTCCTGACCATGGTTGAGATTGTTCCGCCTAAGGGAACGGACATTCGCAAGGAAATCGAGGGCGCGCGCTTCGTAAAGTCGGTGGGCGTGGACGGAATCAACGTGCCGGATAGTCCGCGGGCTTCTGCCCGCATGAGCAATCAGGCGTTATCGTTGCTGATCCAGCAGGAAGTGGGCATCGAAGCCATCCTGCACTACACCTGTCGCGACCGCAACGTGCTGGGCATTCAATCGGACTTGCTGGGCGCGGCCGCCACGGGCATTCGCAATCTGATCTGCATCACGGGCGATCCGCCGAAGATGGGCAGCTATCCTGACGCGACCGCCGTATTCGACGTGGATGCCATCGGACTGGTGAATATTGTTCACAATCTGAATCGCGGCCTCGATATTGGTGGCAACCCGATCGGGACGGGAACGACATTTCGTGATCGGCGTCGGCGCGAATCCCGGACTGAGCGACATGGACGAAGAAATCCGGCGCTTCGAGTACAAAGTGCAGGCAGGTGCTGAGTATGCCGTGACCCAGCCCGTCTTCGATCTTAGCCTGCTGGAGAGTTTCTTGCGCCGGATTGAGCATTGCCGGATTCCGGTGGTTGCGGGCATCTGGCCGCTGGTGAGCGTGCGCAATGCGGAATTCATGAAGAACGAATTGCGGGTCTCGGTGCCGGATTCCATTCTGGAGCGCATGGCCGCAGCGAAAACTCCGGAGGCAGCTCGGGAGGAAGGAGTGGCGATCGCGCGCGAGATGTTGATCGCGGTACGCGAAATGGCGCAGGGGGCCCAGATCAGCGCGCCCATGGGCCGTTACAGCTTGGCGGTAGACGTTTTGGAAGCTCTGGGAACGTCCCGTCCCACTTCGGTGTGATCTTTGTTAAATCTTGTTTAAAGTTTGTTTTCTGCTGGACACATTCCACCCGCAAGTGGATTAAAATAACTGCAGGAGCGGAAATCCGTTGGCAAAATTTGAAGATTGCCTCCAGCGTCTGGAGAAGATCGTTCAGGAGCTTGAAAAGGGCGAAGTACCCTTGGAAAAATCTCTGACGCTCTTTGAGGAAGGCATGCAACTTTCAGCCACTTGCCGGAAAGAATTGGAACAGGCCGAGGGCAAAGTGGAAATCCTGCTTAAGCAGAACGGGAAGCTCCAGGCTGAGTCGTTTGAGCCCTTGACCGAGAGTGCGGCGGGGAAAAGATAAAAGTAAAAGTAAAGGCCGCATCGGTTGCTGCGCCGCTCATCAGTATCAACGTCTGTGACCGCGTTCACGCCCGTGTAACGCTGGCCATAGCCCGGCTCGCCGTGCCTAGCGGTAGAAGCAGAGGGAAGTAAGAATGCAGCCTCTCAATGTGGTACTCCTCCAGAGCGATTCTAGGGTGGCAGAGTGTCTCGTTTCCGCCCTAGCCAGTTCTTCCACATCGGTTCGCCAGGTTAAGTCATTGGGCGAACTGCGCAATAGCATCGAAAAGCACGTTGCGGGTATTGCCATTCTGGATATGGAGGCCGCCTCCATTTCCGATGTCGAGCATCTGTCGCGCGAGTTTCCCAAAGCCCGGATTGTTTGCACCCACCGTTTGGCGGATGAAGACATGTGGGCGGCCGCGCTGAACGCGGGCGCTGCCGACGTTTGTCCTCCATCCGACACGCGGGGCATTCTGCGGGCCGCACTGGGAAACACCGTCATGAACCAATCCGCAGCTGCTTAGAAAACTGAGTGCAAATAAAAAGGGACGCCTTGTGGGCGTCCTTTTATTTTGAAACGGCGACCCCGTTCGGCAAACGCGAAAGCGCGCTTGCTATACTCACCGTCATGCTCAAAGACACCCTGGAGGCAGGCCGAGAGCTGACCGACGTGTCGCTGGAACGTCTGCTGCCTCCGGCCACACAGCATCCAGTTTCCATTCATCGCGCTATGCGTCACAGCGTCTTCGCCGGTGGCAAGCGCTTGCGGCCCATTCTGTGCATGGAAGCGGGACGCATGCTGGATGGTTCCCTTCCCGCTGGAATTGAAGAGCTGGGCGCCGCGCTGGAGATGCTGCATACTTATTCCTTAATCCACGACGACCTTCCAGCGCTGGATAACGATGATTTGCGCCGCGGCCGTCCGACCTGCCACAAAGTTTTTGGCGAGGCCATTGCCATATTGGCAGGTGACGCGCTGCAAACTCAGGCGTATGAAACGCTGGCGCGATTGCATTGTCCTGCGGAAGCTCGCGTACGCATCATCGAAGAGATCGCTCATGGCACTGGAACTGTGGACGGAATGATTGGCGGTCAAGTGGTCGATCTCGAAGCCGAGCACACCAAACCGGACGTGCAAATGTTGGAATATATTCATCGTTCGAAAACTGCGGCTCTGATCACCGCCAGCGTGGCCAGCGGCGGCCTTTACGCAGGCGCGGATCGGGATACGGTTGAGAAACTGAGGTCGTTCGGAAAATCGATCGGGTTAGCCTTTCAGATCGTGGATGACGTGCTCGACGTGACGCAGACTTCTGAGCAATTGGGAAAAACTGCGGGCAAGGATATGGCAGCGGAAAAGGCGACTTATCCAGCTTTGTTCGGGATCGATGAATCGCTGAAGAAAGCGGATACGTTGGTGGATAGAGCTTTGAATTCACTAGAAGCTTTTGGCTCGCGCGCGGATACTTTGAAGGCGCTGGCGCGATTCCTGGTGGAGAGGAAAAAGTAACACAGAGTCCCAACTGTATGCAGACGAAACCTCTAGACATCCTTGCTATCGCTGCCCACCGCGATGACGTCGAACAAACTTGCGGTGGCACGTTGTTGAAAATGGCGCAGCGCGGACGGTGCACCGGCATCCTCGATCTCACGCAAGGCGAGATGGGAACGCGGGGCACAGCGGATAGCCGCGCGCAGGAGGCAGCGGAGGCCGCAAAGATACTGCGCGTGTCGTGGCGAGAGGCTCTCGACATTCCGGATGGGCGAGTCGAAAACACCTGGGAGAACCGGCTGAAAGTGGCGCGCGTGATCCGGGAGCAGCGGCCGCGAGTCGTGATCCTTCCCTACTGGAAGGGACGCCATCCGGATCACTACACCGCATCGACGCTGGGATATGAGGCCTGTTTTTTGGCCGGGCTCGCCAAACTGGAAATAGCACGGGCGCCTTCGTCCGCGAAGCAAGATGTCGATGACAAAAGTCTTCCGCCTCATCGGCCCTTCAAAATTATCTATGCGACCCTCTACTACGACGTCCGACCCACGTTCGTCGTAGACATCACGGAACTCTTTGAGGCGCGTTTCCAGGCGCTGATGGCCTACAAGTCGCAGTTCAGCGATCAGGAAGCTGGCAAAGACTTGTTCCCTGCTCAGGCCGAGATTCGCGCCCGCATTGAAGCTATGGCACGATTTTACGGCCTGCTTGGAGGCGTGACCTACGCCGAGCCATTCCTGCAGCAAGAAGTGGGCTTGGTGGAAGATCTGACGCTGATTCCCGTCAAATCGATCTGACCTATTTCTTGATTGCGACCGCAACCCCGTCGCGAATCGGCAAGATCGTCGTGAATAAATCCTGCGTGCTGTAGAGCAGACGGTTGAATTCGAGAATGGCTTTCGTCGTCTTGTCAGGATTCTTCTGGGCGACTCGCCCGCTCCACAGAACGTTATCCGTCACAAACAACCCACCCTTGCGCAGACGCGGCAGGGCGAGTCGGAGCACGCGCGGATAGTCTTCCTTGTCAACGTCGTTAAAAATGATGTCGAACTCTTGCTTGTGTTCGGAAAGAAGCTCCAGAGCATCGCCGGTCGACACATTGATGCGCGACGCAACGCCGGCCTTCTCGAAATATCCGCGGGCTTCCTCGGCGTTCTTTCGATCGCCGTCGGTGTAGAACACGAGCCCGCCAGTGCCCACGGCTCGTGCCCACCAGATGGTCGAATATCCGATGGCGGAGCCCATCTCGAAAACTGTTTTCGCGTTAATCATCAGCGCCAGTTGATGCAGAATGCGCCCGACGGCCGGACCAACAATGGGAATCTTTCGCCGGGCGGCTTCCTCTTCCATCTTCGTGAGCACTTCGTCACGCGCTGGAAGCATGGAGTAGAGATAGTCTTCGACAGGCCCGGCTGTAATGCCTGACATCTGCCAGTCTGGCTTGGTTGCTTTTGACTTGGGCAATTCTTCTCCTTGCAGAACAGCCGAGCTTCGCTCGGCTTGACGGGCGGGGACGCCCACCATCAACGCTACGAAATCGTTTCGCCGGGCTTCATCTCCAGAACTTCCAAATCGGGCACCAGTTTCTGCAGTTGGCTCGGCCTGCCCGTCAGCACCGGGAAGGTTCCGAAGTGCATGGGAATCACGCTTTTCACCTTCAGAAGCTTGCAGGCATAGGCGGCTTCGCGCGGCCCCATGGTGTAGTGATCGCCAATCGGAATCATGGCAATATCTGGCGCGTAAAGCTCGTGGATGATTCTCATATCGCCGAAGACGTTCGTGTCTCCGGCATGATAAATCTTCACTCCATTGGCGAACTCGACGACGTATCCGCACGCTTCACCACCGTAAACAATCTCATCCCCGTCCTGAATGCCACAGGAGTGATCGGCGTGCACCATGGTGACTTTGATATCGCCGACGGTTTGCGTGCCGCCCTTGTTCATGGCCGAGGTCTGCTTCACGCCTTTTTTCTCCAGCCATCCGCACAACTCGGGAATGCCGACTACCTGGGGATTGTGTTTCTTGTCGATTGCCACCGCGTCACCGATGTGATCGAAATGGCCGTGCGTGCAAAGCAGAACGTCGACTTTCTTAACGCTCTTTTCTTTCTCTGGACACATGGGGTTTCCCATGACCCAGGGATCGATCAGAATTGTTTTGCCACCGGGTGTTTCAACCCGAAACGTAGCGTGGCCCAGCCAGGTCAGTTTGATGCCGTTGAGGTTCATCATATTGGGATCGCAGTCGGCAGTTAGCAATTGGCATTTGGTCCTTCAAGAATACTGACGAATCCCACCAACGCCCGCTGGCTAAATGCTAAGTGCTAAATGCCAACCGCTAGTTTAATATAGTTCGCCGTGAGTGAACTCAAGGTTCTAATATCGCGCGAGCAGATTGCGCATCGTGTGGGTGCGATGGGCGCGGAAATCACCCGCGACTTTTCCGGACAAGCGGTAATTCTGGTGGGCGTGCTCAAGGGCGCGACGATTTTCCTCAGTGACCTGGCGCGCCAAATCCAACTCGACGCTACTTTCGATTTCATCGGGGTCTCCAGCTACGGCAACCGGCCCAGCCCGGCCCATGAGCTGCAGTTCGGATGGGATTCAACCGGCGAAGTGCAGTTAACCAAAGACGTGGACCAATCGATGAAGGATCGAAATGTGATCCTAGTGGAAGACATCCTGGACACGGGCCTCACGCTCAACTATCTGCAAAGGATAATGCTGGGACATCAACCGAAGAGCTTGCGCATTGCCACGTTGCTCGACAAACCATCGCGGCGAAAACAGCCAATCAAGGCTGATTACGTGGGCTTCAGCATTCCTGACGAATTCGTCGTCGGATACGGACTGGACTATGCCGAAAAGTACCGTAACCTTCCCGACATTTGCGTGGTGCCGAGAGAAAGCTGATCGCGACCGTTTGCGTGCAACGCCATCGCGCGGATCAGGCGGTCGCGAGAGGACCGAAAATCGCGGCTGTTATCATAGGAAAGTGGAAATGGTCGCAGGCCCGACTGACTTTCAAACCAAGGTCGATCCGCTTCTGTTGGAAGTTGCAGACGTGGTCAACACGACCTTGGACCTGGACACCACGCTTCGGCGCGTGGCCGAACTGGTCCGCAAGGTTATCGATTACGAAATCTTCGGTATTCTCCTGTTGAACGAAAAGACGCAGGAACTGTACTTCCGATTTCAGGTGGGATATTCGCCGGAAGTCGCAGAACGCTTACGGATCAAAGTCGGCGAGGGCGTCACCGGGATCGCGGCGCAGCGCCGGGAAGCGATTCTGGTTGACGATGTCTCCAAAGATCCTCGCTACATCTCCGCCATTCCCGACCGTACGGTCGGAACTGGCCGTCCCGCTGATCGTCAAGAATCGGCTCATCGGCGTAATCGACATCGAGTCGCCACAACCCAACCACTTTACCGAGGAGCACAAGCGGTTGCTGACTTTGATCGGTTCGCGGATGGCCGTCGGAATCGAGAATGCGCGGTTGTATACGCGTACCACGAGACAGGCGCGCACCCTGGTTTTGTTAAATGAAATCGCGCGCGAGTTAACATCGATTCTGAATGTCGACGAACTATTGAAGCGCATTGCGGAACTGCTCAGCCGGCTGATTGATTATCAGATGTTCAGCATTCTGCTGCTCGATGAAGCCGGCGAGAAGCTGCAGCACCGTTTCTCGCAGCGCTTCCAGGAGAATATTCAGCTTAAGCATGAAATACCGTTCGGCAGGGGCGTCGTGGGCTATGCGGCGCAACACAAGCAGGCGGTATTGGTGCCCGACGTCAAGAAGGACTCGCGGTATATCCAGGGAAATCCGGAGACGCGTTCTGAGCTGGCGGTACCGCTGGTCTACAAAGACAAGGTGATCGGAGTGCTTGATCTCGAGCACACGCGGCGCGGCTTTTTCACCGACGATCACAAGCGAACCGTGACCACGCTGGCCGCGCAAGTTGCGATTGCCATCGAAAATGCGCAGCTCTACGAGCAGATTGCCCGCCAGGAAAAACGCCTGGAACGCGACCTGGCGATGGCGCGCCAGTTGCAATTCCGGCTGCTGCCGCCTACGCTTCCCAAGCTCGCGAATCTCGACATAGCGGCGAAGTTCGTCCCGGCAAGAGCCATCGGCGGCGATCTCTACGATTTCGTCGGCTATTCTATGTCGCGCACGGCCATCGTGATTGGAGATGTCAGCGGCAAAGGCGCGCCCGCGGCGATTTATGCGGCCTTGGTCAGCGGGATCTTGCGATCCCATGCGCCGATCGAGCCCGGGCCTGCGGAAATGTTGTCTGCCGTCAACTTCTCGCTCGGGGAACGCCGGATCGACGGCCAGTTTGTTTCATTGATCTACGCTGTCTGGGACGATCGGAATCGAACCCTGCAGGTAGCCAACTCCGGCCTGCCGCGCCCAATCTATTGTCACGACGGCAAGATTGAAATCATCGAAGCCACTGGCCTGCCTCTGGGTTTGTTCGACGATGCGGACTACGATGAGTTCAGTTTTCGGGCTAAGCCCGGAGATATGTTCGTATTCTTTAGCGATGGCATTCTTGATGCCAGCAACAAAGCGGAAGAACTCTTCGGGCGTGAGCGCGTCGGAGAAATCGTCGCTGCAAACCCTAACGCTTCAGCCGACGAGATGGTCAAATTGATCTTTCAGGCAGTCGCTGAGCATGCCTCTGGAGTGGAAGCTTTCGACGATCAGACCGTGGTTGCGATTCGGGTCAAAGGCACTCCCGGGAAGCGCAAGTGACGCCCACGAAGAACCGGGCCCAAGGCCGGCCTCCGGCTTTTTCCTACCGAGATGTGAAGCACAAGGATATTGCCGGACCGTCGTCTGGTTTGAGCTTCATTGCGACCAGTATGCCTCTCACAGCTTTGGCAGAGCGCTTCGGCACGCCTTTGTACGTTTATTCCGCGTCGACGATTCGCGAACGCATGCGCACTCTTTGAACGCGCCTTTCGCAAGGTCCCACACACTGTCTGCTATTCGGTGAAGGCAAATTCGAACCTCAGCATTCTGCGGCTGCTCGCCCGGATGGGGTGCGGCTTTGATGTCGTCTCCGGGGGAGAGCTGGAGCGAGTGCTGCGCGTCAGCCGAAGCGCTGCGAGGAGAGTTGTCTTTTCTGGCGTGGGTAAAACGGGGGATGAAATGCGATGCGGCGCTGAAGGCCGGTGTTCTACTTTTCAACGTCGAGAGCCAATCGGAATTGTGGGCGCTCGCGGAATGCGCCGCTCAAGTGAAGAAGAAAGCCAGAATTGCTTTGCGCGTAAACCCGGACGTTCCCGCCGAGACCCATCCGTATATTTCCACCGGCCTGCATCAACACAAATTCGGCATACCGATTGAGGAAGCTCGCTCGCTTTATGCCAGGCATCCGGAAGTGAAGTCTATGGAGATTGCCGGCATCAGCGTTCACATTGGCTCCCAGATCACAGATGTGAAGCCATTCGCGGCAACCATGGAGCGAGTAGCTGAACTGACGCGGGCTCTGCGGGCGGATGGTCACTGCGATTACAATACATCGATGCGGGCGGGGGACTTGGCATCGCTTATGAGAATCACAGGCCTGCCCGGTTTTGCCGAACAGGTTGCGACTTACGCAGAAGCGATGCTGACGCCACTGAAGGGGCTGAAGGTGCATCTTCTTCTCGAACCTGGCCGCTCGATCGTGGGCCCAGCCGGGGCGCTGATCACACGCCTGCTATACAAGAAAACCAATGGCAAGAAGAAGTTTCTGGTGGTCGATGCGGCGATGAATGATCTGTTGCGGCCTTCCCTGTATCGGGCTTATCACGAGATCGTCCCCGTTCGAGCCCGAGCGCGATCGGGAGAAGAACCGCATGAGACGGTTGATGTCGTAGGGCCGATCTGCGAGACCGGAGACTTCTTTGCCCGCGACCGCGACATGCCGCATCGATGCAGGAAGGAGATTTGCTGGCCCTGCTCGATACTGGAGCTTACGGAATGGTTCTGGCCTCGAACTACAATACGCGGCCGCGTCCGGCGGAGGTACTGGTGGATGGAAAATCGGTCAAGAGTGATTCGAAGACGTGAGACCGTCGCCGATCTGGTTCGCGGCGAACGCTAGTTCGCCGCAGAATACTTGTTCTTCCGGTCCTCATCCCAGACAACTTTTCCGCCGACAATCGTCTTGAGCACTTTCATGTCGCGAATCTTTGCTGGATCGATGGAAAAGATGTCATCGCTCAGCACGACCATATCCGCCAATTTCCCGGGCGTGATTGAGCCTTTTACGTTCTCCTGAAATTCAGCGTACGCCGACCCCATGGTGTAGGCCTCGACAGCTTCGCGCCACAGTGAGCTTCTGTTCAGGAAACCAACCGTTGGGATTCTTTCCATCGAGAGTCGCGCGGGTAACCGCGGCATAAATCGTGGACAGCGGATTCAGCGGCGCGACATCCCAATCGGTGCCGAAAGCCAGATGCACCCCATGATTGAGAAATGTGCGGAACGCATAGGTGCGGCTGGCGCGGTCGTGGCCGATGTAGCCCTCAGCCCAGCGTCCATCGTCGATGGCGTGGTAGGGTTGCACCGATGCGATCACGTTCAATTGAGCAAAGCGATCGAAATCCTTGGCCGCCATATGCTGTGCATGCTCGATGCGCAGGCGGCGGTCCATTTCGCCGTGAGCTTTGACGATATCTGCATACAGATCAAGGATTATGGAAATGGCCTGATCACCGATTGCATGCGTGCAGATTTGCAGACCGGCAGCATCGGCTTTCATCATACGGTCGCGCATCAGGGATAGCGGTTGCATTTCTTCGCCCAGCAATCCGTGATTGCCAGGTTCATCGGTGAATGGCTCGAAGAAATATGCCGTGCGCGAGCCGAGCGATCCATCGGCAAAAGCCTTGACTGCGCCGATACGAAGGAACGGTCCACCAAAGGCGTGCCGGATGCCGATTTTCACCTGATCGTCGACTTGATCGATCAGAGGGGCGGCGTAGATGCGCGTGGTCAGTTCCCCGTTTTGCAACAACTCCGCATAGGCTGCAATGTCGGCGTAGTCGGGATCCATGTTCTGCACGCTGGTGACGCCGAGCGAAGCAGCGTATTCCAGCGCTCGCCGCACTGCGCGCAGACGCTGCTCATGCGAGAGCGGCGGGATTACCTTGAAAACGATGTCCGTAGCCGCATCCTTCAAATCGCCCGTAGGATTACCCTGCGCATCACGAACGATAACTCCGCCCGGCGGGTCGGGGGTTTGCGATGTGATGCCCGCCAAACGCAACGCGGCCGAGTTTGCCAGCGCAGAGTGGCCGTCATATCGGCTGACGAATACCGGATCGTCAGGAGTAACAGGATCGATCAGCTCTTTGGTCGGCAGGCTGACAGGACTCCACTTTGTCTCATCCCAATCGCCGCCTTGAATCCATTCTCCCTTCGGAGTCTTCTTCGCTTGCGCGGCAATGCGGCGAACGAATTCCTGCTTACTGGTGGCGTCATTCAGTTGCACTGATTCGAGTTGCAAGCCACCACTAACGAAATGCACGTGAGCATCGTTGAATCCCGGGAGAAGTAACTTGCCGCCGGCATCGATCACTTTGGTGTCGTGGCCGCGCAAAACATCGACATCAGCTATTCGCGCCCACGGCGATAATGCGGTCGCCGAGAACGGCAACGGCCTGCGCCGTGGGATGAGCCTTATCCACGGTCCACACTTTGGCGTTGGTGATGATGAGATCGGCGGTGGGTTTGGATTGCGCCAGCAGGTTGCTTCCCAAAAGACAAATCAAAAGAGCGGTAGATCTCATTCCCGTTTCCAACGAGCGAAACTTGCCAGCCATCGTCAGCTCTGTCCCCATTTCAGCTTGGCTCGAAGCACATCGAAAAATGTTCCTTTGATCCGCAGTAACTTAACCTGGCGCTCCGACTTGCGGCAGGCGACGCGGTCTCCATCGAACATTGGCATGCCGACCTGACCGTCGATGCTCAAGTAAGCCTCGTCCTGGCCCGTGTTCACCACGATGTCAATCTTGCACGTGTCGGGGACGAGCAGCGGCCGATGCGTCAGCGAGTGGGCCGCAACCGGCGTCACCACAAACGCATCCACTGAGGGCATCAGGATTGGCCCTCCCGCCGCCAGCGAGTAGGCGGTCGAACCGGTAGGAGTGGAGACGATGAGGCTATCCGCTTTGTAAACGGAGACAAACGCCGCATCAATGTAAACAGCGCAGTGGTTGAGCCGGGAAATGGTTCCCTTACCCACCACAATATCGTTGACCGCGTCATAGCTGGCGACCAGCGAATCTTTGCGGAGCACCTCGCAATGCACCATGGAGCGCGTCTCCACGTTGCAACTTCCCTCTTCGAGCGCCTGCAAAGTTGGGTAGAGTTCCTCCAGTGGCACTTCGGTGAGGAATCCTAGAGAACCCAGATTCACGCCCAGCACTGGGATTCCAGCCTTGGCCATGGAACGAGCAGCGGAAAGCAACGTCCCGTCGCCACCGAGCACGACGGCGAAGCTCAAGAGGCCGGGAGGCCATTTCGTCGCGGCCGAAGCACTTCAACGCCGGCCGCGTACGGCGCCGTCTCCGCGTCCACCACAATCTGATACTGACTCTTACGAAACCACTCGAGGAGCCCGGGCACAATGCTTGCCAGTTCCGGCTTGCCCGGTTTGGAGACGATGGCTGCAGCTTTGCCTTTTGCGGATGGAGCCTTCCCAATATCCATGTGAAGATTGAATTGTACAGAAATCGTCGAAAAAGATTCAGCTTGCGGTCGGAACGAACGCGCAGAAGGTCAGAAAACCGAATATAGCAGGAACTCTCGATTCCCTTCCGCGCCTAGAATCGGGGATTCGATCACATCGGTATGCGATGCAATTTTGCGCCAAGAGCGCGAGACGCACCTTCTCGATAGCGCCTTGCTGCGCAGCATCGTCACGCACGATGCCTCCCTTCCCCACTTGTCCGCGGCCCACTTCGAATTGCGGCTTCACCAGCACAACCATTTGACGGCCACGGCGTTCTTCCGGTGATTCCGGGAAAGCGGCCGCGATGACTGCGGGAAGAACCAGGGTTGCGGAGATGAATGAAACATCCATCGCGATAAAGTCAACCGACTTCGCCGAGTTGATCCCGGGTCAGATAGCGGGCGTTGGTTTTTTCCAACAGGCGCACCCGCGCGTCCTGGCGCAGGCGGAAATCAATTTGGCCGTGGCCAGTGTCGACCGCAATCACACGCGCTGCCTCGTGCTGCAGTAAACAATCCGTAAAACCTCCCGTAGACGCTCCTACGTCGAGACAGACTTTGCCAGTAACCTCGATCTGCCAATGCGCAAGCGCTTTCTCAAGCTTGAGGCCACCGCGACCGACGTACTTCAAGTCTTCTCCCAGAAGTCGAATCTCGGCTTCCGCGTCCACGGCGGTCCCGGCTTTTTCCGATTTTTTGTCCGCCCACCAAGACCTTGCCTGCCAGAATCAGTGCTTGCGCCCGCTCTCGCGAACTGGCGAGTCCACGTTCCAGCAAGAGCTTGTCGAGTCTGACTTTCACAATCGTCTCCGTCGAGATTGCGATCTTGAGCTATCAACTTACCACTAAAGTGCCAGCAACTAACTCAGTGCAAGGTGTAGAAGCATCTCTCGTTGAGGTAGTTACAAGGTTACTTCCGTGCTTTTCCACAGTGTTTTCCACTGAGGTGTTGAAAAGTGTTCCGCGCAGCCCTTTTATCGATTGTTGCGGCCGCCAAGAACGGCCTTCTTAGTCGTATGGCCCTGTCGTGCCATGGCAACCCACGCCCGTGCCATTGTGCTCAATAGCGAAAGGCATCATCTTAGTAGTGCACGCTACCACTAGAAATGTTAGGGCAAACAAAAACACGGCAGGCTGGTACGGCTTATCAAAATGATCGCAGCCGGATGTTCGTCGGCGCTCGTTGTTTTGCTGGTTGCCCTCGCCGTACTGGTGGTAAAAGATCGCGATTTCTGGTTTGGAAATTCTGACGCAACTACCGCAGAAGAAAACACGCCGGAGTGGAATCCGAAAGCGCCAGTGGAACCGCCCGCAGCGACCGCCGCGTCCGGCAAAGAAGCCGGTTCGGTTGCGACCAAGAGTTCCGCAGAACCGGCGTAGCAAATCCGTCATCGCAACCAACCGGACCATCGCTCGACCGCCGTCACCCGGCCAGCCGTGATTCCGCCACTCGAAGTCGAAGTGATCGCTGGCGACGCGCACAACAGCATCCATCTGGGCAACAGCCCTGTGAAAATCGGAGCGCAGCCTGACTCCAAATCTGGGAGCGAGGAATTCGACGCTGGCCATGCAGGGGCCGCAACAGTCGCCGCCGAGCGGGTGCAGATGTCGTTGGCTAAGGCTACGGTTCCGCAGCCCGAATCGCCATATCCTTTACTGGGCCGGCAAATGAAGGTCCAGGGTGCCGTGCTGCTTAAAGGCGCTGATCGGCGCCGACGGTTTTATCCGCGATTTGCAAGTGCTCAGCGGACCAGCGATCTTGGCCTCGGCAGCCCGCGAAGCCGCCCGTCAATGGCAATTCAAGCCCTATCTGCAGAACGGACAGCCGGTCGAAACGCAAGCCAACATCACCGTAAACTTCACGATTAAAGTGCTCGACAATGGCGTGCGGGATACGGACACAGTCGTTGCTTTATCGCGGGGCGGAGAATAATTAAGCTCACTGTTTTCGCCTGATGCTTCGGCTCTGCGCAGAAATCCACAACAAATCTTCGTATTCCAAACCACAACCAGCCTCAACGTCTTTGGTCCCCCATCTAACTTCGTAACCCATCGAAAGCGCCAGCTCCCGTCCTGTGTATAATTCCCAACGTTCATGGACTGGGCTCCTGCTTCCGCCGTCCGCTGGCTGTTGGACTCGGAGCATGGCGCGTCCGACCGCCTGATTCCGCGCTGGCTCTTTTTGCGCTGGCTCGGCTTTATCTATTTCTCCGCATTTTTCTCCTTGATTTTCCAGATCCGCGGACTGATCGGTCCTGAAGGCATCCTTCCGGCAAGCGATTATCTACAGGCGGTAGCGCATTCGCTCGGCCACGCGCGCTTCTGGTATGCGCCGACTCTTCTCTGGTTTTCGAGCGGATCGCACATGCTCGTGGCGATCTGCTGGGTGGGCATGGCGGCGTCGGTGCTGCTCGCTTTGAATGTCTGGCCGCGCGCAGCGCTCGCGGTTTGCTTCGTATGTTTTCTTTCATTCGTCAGTGCAGCTGGAGATTTTTCTGGCTACCAGTCCGACGGAATGTTGCTGGAGGCTGGATTCATCGCTCTTTTCTTTGCGCCGCCGGGATTACGTCCAGGCTTCGGCGCTGCACGGCCACCTTCCCGCGCCAGCATGTTCCTGTTGCAGTGGGAGTGGTTTCGCATCTACTTCGAGTCGGGCATCGTTAAGATTGCCAGTGGCGATCCGCAATGGCGGAACATGACTGCCATGGACGAGTATTACCAGAACGGGCCCGTTGCCCACGTGGATCGGCTGGTATCTGCAACATCTGCCACACTGGTTTCATGCCTCGACCGCATATGCCACGCTTGCACTCGAACTCGGTCTGGTCTGGATGCTATTCCTACCGCGGCGCTGGCGGATTTTATGTTTCTTCCTCGTGACGCCTTGGCAGATCGGCATCATCCTCACTGCCAATTACACGTTCCTGAACTATTTGGTACTCGCGCTGGGATTCTTACTGTTGGATGACTGCCTGCTGCTGTCCCTGGTACCGCGGCGATGGAAACCATACGTTGCTCAATCAACTGAAGGTTGATCGTGTGGATGAGAAACGGCCAGCCGACACCGGAGCAAGTGGAGCCCGCTGTTTCCTCTAAAGCGCGGGACCTTTCGACGCATCCGCAACTGACCGCAATCAAGTTTTCCATGATCGGGTTGATGCTGGGCTGGATCTTCTATGCGACCACTGCGCAAATGATCTGGATCATCTGGCCGTCGATCAAACTCCCGACCGCGCCAGTCGAAGCGCTTGACCCATTTCGCATCGCCAATCGATACGGCCTTTTCGCCGTCATGACGCGCGGCCGTTACGAGATCGAGTTTCAGGGCTCAGAGGATGGGCAGACCTGGGAGGCATATCCGTTCCGCTACAAACCACAGGACCCGAGCAAGCCGCCGGGAATTTACGCGCCTTATCAGCCGCGTTTCGACTGGAACTTGTGGTTCGCTTCTCTCGGCTCGTGGCGCCAGTATCCAATCGTACTCAGCACCGAGATACAGCTACTGTCGAACGACCCCGATGTGCTTGCGCTTTTTGCGGGAAATCCTTTCCTGCACGAACCTCCGCACGAAGTACGCGCAGTTCTCTGGCAATACTGGTTCACCACGGCGGACGAGAAACGTAAGACTGGGCTTTGGTGGCGTCGTCAGTTTCTAGGGCTCTACGCCCCGGCGATCACGCGTGATTCTGACGGAAGAATCCGCGCGGTCGAGTGGCCCATGAGTGCTCGGCAATGAAAGCGGCGTTCGCCTGACGAACTGGACATCGAACGTCTTTGTCTGGACAGATGTCGTCTTGTCGTAAGATGCCAAGCGTGAGCGATTGCGTTCAGACCAGCCGGAAAAGATCGATCCGTGCGGGACTGCTTTCGTCGCTTGTCTACCAAGTGCTCGCCCTTCTTTGTCTGCGGCACTGGCGAAGTGCCACTCCCTGGCGGGATTTGGATTTCTTTTCCGGAGGTTTTTTCGTGCTCAATGCACTTCTGCTTCTGCATCGGGTTCGATTCAGCCTCGGGATCTTGGACTCGCGGGAAACTCTGCGCGAAGCATCAGGGTTGAATTACGATCCCGCCACAATCAGGTTGGGAACCATGCTCGCAATCGCGGATTTGTCAGTGTTTCTGGACTATGCCCATTGGCACTTGATGCCCTCGCTCCGGCAGCCCGCACTGCAGATCGCTGGTTTGGTGCTGTACGCATGTGCGGTTGCCGGGCTGATGTGGACCGATAATTACCTGGTACATCATTTTCAGGGTGATCTGAACAATCGACCACTAATGACGGCTGGCCCGTTCAGTATCGTGCGGCATCCCCGCTATGCCAGTCTCCTTTTGGCAAAGCTCGGATTTACTCTGCTGTTCGCCAGTGTTCTGGCATGGATCTCGTTGGTCGCTTCGATTCTCATGGTTCGGCGGCGGATTCGGCTGGAAGAAACGCACCTGCTCGAAGTCTTCGGGCCCGACTACGGCAGCTACTCGGAGCGCACAGCCCGGTTGCTTCCCAGGATCTACTGATAGACAACTTTTTACTTTGACTCCTGCAAGCGTTATGATGCTGACCTCTGGCCTCTCTACCCCCCTCGAGAGACGTTTCACTCTCATATGGTGACCAGCCCTTCGTGGTCTGCGAACAATCCGCTCGCGACTTATCTGCCACAGATTCAGTTGCGTTCCATAGCCGCTCGGACCGCGATTCAGACAGAACCTTGGGAAAGACAATGCGCGGGCAGCATCCTGCTGGTTGACATTACAGGTTTCACTGAGGTCGTGGAACAATTCGCGGCGCAGGGCGCGGCCGCAGTGGAGACACTCTCTAAGGTACTCAACGACTACTTCGGGCGGATGGCAGAGGTCCTGACTGAGCATGGTGGCGACATTCTGACGTTTGCCGGAGATGCGGCTCTGGTCTTGTGGCTAGCGGAAAACGATGATGAACTTGTGCGATGCGCTTGCAGGGCAGTACAAGCAGCGCAGGCTGTCCAAGCGGAACTGCTGGACTACAGAGCGCAGGGTTTCACTTTGCGGCAGCGGGCCGCCGTTGGCGTTGGACCGTTATCGATTATGGAAGTGGGTGGGACCGATGGCCGCTGGCAATTCCTGGTCGCTGGCGACGCGATTACGCAGGCTGGAGAAACCAGCCAACACGCCAACTCGGGCAATGTCGTGTTGTCAGCAGCCGCATGGAGGCTTGCGCAATCGCATTGCGCAGGAGATGCGCTGCCATCCGGCCATGTCAAACTGCGCGAGGTGCAGCAACCTGTGCCGGTCGTTCCTCTCGCTTCCTCAGATCAGCTTTCTGTTTCCACGCTGCAGCCCTATGTCTTGCCGGTTGTGGTTAACCGTTTGCGTGCGGGGCAGGGCGCATGGCTCGCCGAGTTTCGCAATGTCACCGTTCTGTTCATTCATTTGACCAATCTGAAGAATGGGAACCCTAATTTCTGCTCAAGTCTGCACGCCGCCGTGGGCGATATGCAGGAAGTTCTATCCCGACACGAGGGCAGCGTGTACCAGTTTCTGATGGATGACAAAGGCGTCGCCCTGATCGGCGCGTTCGGTTTAGCACCGCCGTCTCACGAAGACGATCCTTCGCGTGCGGTGCGTTCCGCGCTTGCCATACAAGCTGAATTGCAGCGCACCGGTATGCGCGTTTCTATTGGAATCAGCACGGGACGCGCATTTTGCGGGGTCGTCGGCGGTGAAACTAGGCGGCAGTATACGGCAGTGGGAACCGTGATGAATATGGCGGCACGCCTGATGCAAGCCGCTGCGGGCCGCGTGCTCTGTGACCAAACCACGTTCCGAGCCTCGGGAGCGCATCCGGGCTTGAGTTTCGAGTCCCTTGGGGACATTAAGGTCAAAGGCAGATTAGAGCCACTTTCAGTCTACATTCCGTTGAAGGCACAGGCTCGGGAAGAAAGCGGCGTGGTTGGCCGGGAAGCTGAGCGCGCCGCGCTAACGCGCGCGCTGGAATCCCTGGTGCAAGAGAGACGGGGCAGGGTCATGGTTCTCGAAGGGGAACCGGGAATTGGAAAGTCGCGCCTCATCGAATATCTGCTCGAAAAAGCCCGGAAGTTGAACGTAGCCTGCGTGCAAGGTGCAGGTGATGCAGTGGAGAGTTCATCCGCTTATCACGCCTGGCAAACCGTGTTTCGGACTCTGTTTCGTGTCGACCAGCTTGCGAGCGCGGAGACGCAGGCGCTGCGCATCACAACTATGCTGCAGTCACAGCCGGATCTTCTCCAATTGGCGCCGCTGTTAAGTGCAGTCCTGCCGCTCAGTTTTACGGACAACGAAGTAACCACGCAAATGACCGGCAAAGTGCGAGCCGAGAATACGCAGAAGTTGCTGGTTCAACTGCTAACGAGATCGGCTTTTTCCGCGCCCCATTTGCTTGTTCTTGAAGACGCTCACTGGCTGGATCCTTCCTCTCTCGCCCTGACAGCGCTCGTCACACAACAGACGCAGTCGTTGCTCGTGGTCATTACCGCGCGGCCCTTTCCGGATCCTGTCCCAACGGAGGTTGAACAAATAAGAACAGCGGCTGGGCCGCAATATCTGAGATTGGATTCGCTCGCGCTCGATGACGCGCTGGAGATTGCGCGGCAGCGCCTGGCAGTGAAATCTCTGCCCCAGTCTGTAAAGGATCTTCTCGAAAGCCGTGCGGGAGGTCAACCTTTCTTCATTCAGGAATTAGCCTACGCCTTGCGGGACGCAGGCCTGATCCAGATCGCGCAGGGCGAGTGCCGGGTTTCCGAGGGCTTGGGGGATTCCGCTGAAGGCCTGGAGCGCGCTTTCGGAGCGCTCAATATTCCGAACACGATCCAGGGGGTCATTACCAGCCGCGTCGATCGGTTGCCTTCACCGCAGCAACTCACACTCAAAGTCGCGAGCGTAATTGGCAAAAGCTTCGCCCTGTTTGTGCTGCAGAATGTCTATCCCGTGGCGGGGGAGAGCCCGGATATTCCATCACACCTGGAACATCTGGAAAAAGTCGATCTCACGCGCCGCGTTCCATCTTCCGATCCGACCGAAGAATTCAAACACGCTCTCATTCAGGAAGTCGTGTACATTTCGGTGTCTTTCGCCAATCGGCGGGAACTGCACCAGACCATTGCCGAGTGGTACGAAAAGCAACATCCTCAGGACCTGACCCCGTATTACCCGCTTCTGGCCTACCACTGGCGTCACGCCGAAATGATTCCCAAGGCCATTGACTACTCCATCAAAAGCGGAGCACAGGCGCTGGAAAACTTTGCCAACCAGGAAGCGATCCGGTTTTTGCGGGACGCGATCGAGTTGTCTGAACAGGGCAAATTAGCTGGTGGCGAAACAGATTTGCAACTTGCGCTATGCCGGCTTTGGCTGGGGAGAGCACAGGTGAACCTCTCCAATTACGGCGATGCGCGGGCTAATCTGGAGCGTGGTCTCGCAGCCCTCCGGCAACCGGCTCCTCGATCCATGGTGAATGCCAGCCGCGTCCTGTTGGGCGAAACCTTGCGGCAGTTTGTGTATCGCCTCTGGCCATCGCGTTATCTCGGCAAGAACGCAAGTGAGCGGAAGATGCTGTTGGAAGCAGCGCGAGCCTACCAGGGCCTGATGGAGATTTATTACGTTGAGAATGCCCCGGTGCCCACGCTGGTCGCTTCGATGAAGTCACTGAATCTCGCCGAGTCGGCCGGACCGTCGCCGGAGCTGGCGCGAGGATATGCTTCGCTGGGCGCTATCCTCGGCTTTATTCCCTGGCACAGCACCGCCGCTGCGTACTGCCAACGCGCGCTCGAAACCGCCGAGTCGGTAAATGATCTGTCGGCCGTCAGTTGGGTCCTACTCTGCAAGGGCATTTACGAATCTGGTTTGGGGAAGTGGGAGGAAGCCGCCAGCGACTTTCAGAGGATGGCGCAAATCAGTACTCAACTCGGAGACGCCAGGAGCCTGAGCGACGCCAATCAGTGCCAGGTTATGCTGCATTATTTCCGTGGGAACTTCGCCGCTGCCCTGCAGGAGGCGGAAGAACTTTATGCCTTCATGCTGAAGCGCAACGACCCGCGATTGCAAGCTGAGGCCTTGCGCTGGAAAGCGTACGGCCTCCTGGCATTGGGAAAAACAGATACACTGCCCACATGCCTGGCAGAGCTCACCAAGTTGCGATCGAGTGAGAAGAGTGGAGGCCTCCTGAATCTGGGTGATGTTTTCGCCTTGCGCGCCAACTTGCACCTGCGTGTCCGGGAATATCCTCAAGCGCTGGAGTCCATCGAGGAAGCTGCTGCTCGACTGGCAAAGATTTCCAACACCACGCATGAACTGATCCTCGAACGTGGCACTGTGGCCGGTGTCTACCTAGGCCTTTGGGAACGGATTCAATCCGACGAATGGAAGTCGCCGGGCAAAAAGGCGCTGACACAGTGCCGTGTCGGGACAAAAAAAGCCTGCAGCGCGCTGCGCAGCTTCACTCGCGTTTTTCCTATTGGTCAGCCCATGACGTGGTTGCGGTTGGGGCAGTACCGGCATCTTGCTGGCGACGCCGCCAAGGCTCAAGCTGCTTGGGCAAGGGGCATCACGTCCGCCCGGGAAATTAAAATGCCCTATCTGGAAGGATTGATTGAATTCGAGATCGGACGCGGTGCCTCGGGCGAAGCCACCCGGAGCGAACATTTACAACGTGCTTGCGAAATATTTCGCAAGCTGGGCGCGGACCATGATCTTGGGCTCGCCGAGACTGGCCGCAGTGAAACCCAGCATCGCGCTTGACGCGGTATAGCTTGAGTGTTAGCATCCGTTTCCGCTCCTCTGCCGTGTTCATGGAACGGGCCTGGATGGCGCGCCACAACGAAAGCCCGGTAGATCAGTCTTCGTTTCTTCACGACGACCAACTGCAAAAGTTGGTTAGCCACGCGTGCGCTCGAATCCAAGATGAATTAACCTGCCGCGCTCCTTTTCTTGCTGAGCAGGTTTGCGGCTGGATGGCACAACTGTCTCCCACCGGAAAAGCGGCCGACTATTTTCTGCAGCCGCGCATGTTTCCGTTGCTGCGTTTGCCTTTGTGGGCGGCAAAAAGTTTTGCTGCCGAGTCCGACAGCGAATTTCTAGCCGATGTAATTTATTCGACGATCAATGGTTATTACTACATCCGCCTGCTCGACAACCTCATGGATGGTCATGGCACGATCGAGCTGAAAATCCTGCCGGCAACAGCTTTTTTCCATACTGAATTTCAAGCGACATATCAGAAATATTTCGAAGCCGCGCACCCTTTCTGGGAGGTGTTTCGCTCAGCGTGGTTTTCCGCTAGCGATGCCGTCACGCACGAATTCACTCTGGATCGCATCCGAGAAGCGGAATTCGAGCGTATCACGGTGTCCAAACTCGCAGGGGCCAGAATTCCGTTGGCAGCTGTGGGCTTCCGGTACGGGACTGGTCAGACCACGCAACGCTGGGAAAACTTTGTCCTGGCGCTGGCGCGATGGTCGCAAATGGAGGACGATTTATTCGACTGGCATCAGGATTTGCGCCATGGCAAAACCTCCTATTTCCTTACCGAGGCCAACCGCCGCAAGGGCCTTAACACGGTCGATGCCTGGGTACTCCGCGAGGGATTTCAGCAAGGAGTAAAACTTTTACAGCGGGAGTTGTCCGCTTTGCGCGATCTGGTTCCGGCCTTGAACAGTCCCGTCGTCGCCCGTTATCTCGACCTGCGGGAAACAATGTTAGAAGGCCAGAAGACTCGAATCAGCGAAGCTTTTCAGGTTCTGGAGGCTGTGGCCACTGTCACAGAAGAACCCACGGCCCAGACTTCTGATTAGATTCACAGCTTGCAGCAAAACAATAAAAAGGAGCGAACATGACTGTACAGGAACTTTTCGAAAAAGCTCTTCACAACCCGAAGTTCTGGAAGGAGCTCAGCCAGGATCCCGCCAAGGCTTTAGCAACTGCGGGACTGAAAGCGACTCCGGGTCAAGTAGCGGCTCTAAAGCAGCTGAATTATAAAGCGCTCGACGAAGTGGCCACAGCATTTGGCGCCCGCGGCACGGGCATCACTTAAACTTAGCGCTGCAGTCTGAAATCGTCGAGTCTACGGTTAGCGGGTCGACAACGGGCCTACGCTGTGGTTCGCCTTTGTCCACCAGCGCACAGGGAAAACCATGATCTTCAATTTCTTCAACTTGTTCTTCGACAGCCATGGTTTTGAGATGGTGGCCGCGATTATTGGTTCGCTGCTCTGGGTGCTGGCCTACATTCTGATGGCCCTCAAAGGCTATAAGGATCAAACTTACGGCCTGCCCCTGGTGGCCATCACGCTGAATTTTTCCTGGGAGTTCATCTACGTTTTTTTCTACCCGCCTGATAACCACATAGTCATGTTGTTGCGGATCGCGTGGCTGGTGTTTGACGTTTTCAATGTCTGGTTGCTGTTCCGTTTCGGCAAGGCGGTTCAGAGCGTGCCGGAGATTCGCCAGCACTTCTATGCCGTGGTGTTGTTCACGTTCGCGCTTGCGTATCTGGGCGAGATGGCGCTGCACCATCGCTTAGCGGACAGTGGCGGCGACGCGTCCGCTTACTCGATTAACTTCATCATGAGCGTTCTCTTCGTATTCATGTATTTCAATCGTCGCGACCTGAGGGGACTTTCCTACGGGGCCGCGTGGGCAAAAATGGTGGGAACTGGCATCATGGCTCTGGCTACGTTTCTTGCCTTCCTGCGCCAGGGAGGCACTCATTATTTGCTGGACTATTTGTTCGCCTGCATCTTTTTATTCGACGTGATCTACGTTTACCTTCTGCACAAGGCAGGAGCGGCCGCGCGCCTGGTCTCAAAGCAACGGCGTCCGCCAGAGGCTTAGCCGGGAGCCCGATATCATTGCAGAGTTGGATGAAGCGCGGTTCCTCGCGCAAATGATCGAAGGCCGGACGAACTTTAAGCCAAACCAGATCCGCGGCACGTTTCTGGCGGCCTGATCGAGGTAATCGAGAGCATCTTGTTTTTCTCCCAACCCCAACGCCACTAGCGCAAATAGCACGGGAGAAACGTAGGTCGACAGGCTTCGCTGGCGCAGGTCCCCTAGAATCTTGGTTGCCTCCTCGGGTTGACTGGCCTGGGAGTAAACCCATCCCAGAAGCGCAACGGATTCCGGGCTGCGTGCGTTCAATTCGACAGAAATCTGCAATTCCCGGATGGCCTCACTGAACATTTCTTTCATGGAATAGGCTTGCCCGAGGAAAAAGTGGGCCATGCCAAAGTTCTTGTCCATAGCAATCACTTTGGCGAGTTCCTCGATCGCGTCCTCGGGTCTTCGCTCCAGCAGAAGCCCCAAACCCCACGTCGTGCCAATGACTAGCGAAAGCGGTTCCAATTCACGAGCCAACTGAAGTTCCCGGCGAGAATCCTCGAAGCGTGCCTGCGGCAGCAGACAACTCGTGGCATACCAATGATGAGCCGTGGCGTATCTGGGACTGCTTTCGATAGCACGCTGAAAGTGGCGTTCAGCGCTCTCCCAGTTCCAGTCATACACCGCCTCCGCACATCCCAGAGGGGTTTGCGCCTCAGCAAGTTTCGGGTCGATCGCCAAAGCTTTGCGCGCGGATTCTTTGACCAACGGAATCACTGCCTCTGGCGCCTCGGCGCCGTAAATTGCCAGTGCCATGTACGCGTCCGCAATGCCGGCGAGCGCCGGAGCGAAGCTGTTATCCAGTGCGATGGCATTTCCGAAACATTCGATGGCCTTTCTGAGATCCTGTGCGGTCCTCTTATTCCAGAAGAAACGTCCTTGCAGATAAAGATTGTAGGCCTCAGGATTGATCCGCGGCGCACGGGCAGCAGCGGGCTTGCGGTTCAAAGCAGGTTCCAAACTTGCGACAACCGCTTGTGCGATCTCATCCTGCAGGGCAAATACGTCACTCAATTCCCGATCATATTTTCCCGACCATAGTTGGAAACCGTCGGCCACATCTACCAACTGTCCGTTGATGCGGATGCGGTTACCGGATCGCTGTACGCTGCCTTCAAGAATCGAGCTGACTGCCAATTCCCTTCCAATTTCTCGCACATCCAGCGCCTTTTCCCGGAAACGAAACGAGGAGCTCCGGGCAGCAACTCGCAAATCACTCATGTTGCTTAATAGATTGATAAGTTCCTCGGTCAAGCCATCGCTGAAATATTCGTTGTCCGGATCTCGCGTCAGGTTGCGGAAGGGCAACACCGCGATGGAGGATCTCGCCGGAGACACCGCGGCTACTGCCGTGAGACCCATCTGACTGAATCCGGCCTCACTGCTCAACTTAAGCAGATCGGTGCGAACTTCCTGCGCATTGCGATATCTTTCGCTTTCGTTCTTGCTCAGCATTTTCCGCAAGATCGCCAGCCAAGGCTCGGGAACTGGGGGCAGCGAGCCGTCGATCGCGGGGAAGACGTCGGAGAGAATCGAACTCGCCGTCTCGACGGCGGTTCTTTTCACGAACGGATGAATCCCGGTCAACATCTCACACAAAACGATCCCAAATGAAAAGACATCCGATGCGGTGCCAAGCGGAATACCGCGAAGTTGCTCGGGCGACATGTAGGTCAGGGTGCCTACAATCGCGCCGGCACGGGTAAGGCCGTCTTGCGCCATGGTGACGGCGTCGGCGGGATACGACGAACCGGACTCCGCGGGCTTCGCCAGCCCGAAATCCAGCAGCTTAACCTGGCCTTCGTCGGTAACGAAAATGTTCGACGGCTTGAGGTCGCGATGAATGATGCCGCGGCCGTGGGCTGCGGCCAGCGCGTCTGCGATTTGAAGCGCGAATTGGTAAACCCGATTCGCCTCGATCGTGCCCGCGTGCGAGCATCTGCTGCAGATCTTGCCCTCGCAGCAGCTCGGTAACGATAAAGTACTGCCCTTGCGATTCGCCGATCTCATGCACGGTGCAGATGTGAGGATGATTCAGCGCGGAAGCCATTCGCGCCTCGCGCTGGAATCGTTCAATGGCTTCGGGTTTGCGCGCACGTTCAGGGCTCAGAAACTTCAAGGCGACATGCCGCTGAAGATTCATATCCTCAGCTTCATATACCTCGCCCATGCCACCCCTGCCCAAGTACGCTCAGGATGCGGTAGTGGGTGACCGTGCTGCCAACCATGAAAAGCCTCCCGCGCGGGCCATCGTGGGCGTCGCACGAATCCGAGTCAACGCGCCCGCGACGGATCGCAGTTCTATTTCAAGCCTTCCACCAGGTAGAGATCAGAGAGGAGGCGGCGATAGCCGTATGCGTACGCCGTGCCGTCGGGCGAGGGGAGGATTGGCCCGACGTACTCCACACCCGCGGGATCCGGAGGCATCAGTTGCTTCCAGAGGGTCCGCTGGCCGCTGGCGATATCCAGCCGGAAGATCTTTGCCGGCAACTCACCACCGCGATAGATGTATAGCGAATGGCCGTCGGCACTCCATGCGACCGGCGCTTCTCCGGGCAGCAGACCGGGAATTGGCTTAGGATCGCCCTTGGCAACCGGAAAGAGATAGCCCTTTTCGTCAGGGCCAACCGCAGCAACGAACTGCCCATCGGGCGACAGAGCAAACGAGAGAGCGTTGGTTCCTTCCGGACTGATGGCCTCGATCTTGTTCGTACTGATGTCCTGCACATAAAGCCGAACACCATGATTTGTTTCTGTTCCAGACAGTAGAACCCGGGTTGCGTCCGGAAACCATTGCGCTTTGCTATGGATGATTCCGTGACCGTCCAACTGTTTGGGCTCTCCCGGTCCGGTAGGCAGAAGGAAGAGGTCAGTCTGGTTGTCGCCACGGCTGGAAAGAGCCCACTTTCCATCTGGAGAAAGCGCGAGCGACTGCCCGTCTCCAAGTCGAACCGCTGGGGAGCCATCGGTCTTGCGCAGATAAACGGCGTAGCTTGGTCCGCCTGCTTCCCCCTCTTCACGGAACAAGAGTGTCTTGCTATCGTCCGAGAGAGTGACCGGATAGGACCAATCCAGCCAGGTGAAGTCACGTTCTGTCGCATCCTTGGCGGTGCGGACGATGAGTCCGCGTCTCCAATAATCTCGCGCCAGCAAGACTCGGCCATCGGGCAACGCATCTTGCAGCGTCAAGTCAGCGGGCACGCGGGCTACCAACCGTTTCTTTCCCGACAAGCTGGCTGCATAGAGCGCGCGATCGATTCCGAGTTGCGTTGCGGTAAACCAGATCTCGTCTCCATCTGGCGACCATGCCAGGCCGATGGCGCCGCCTTCGTAAGGCTCGGTCACAGTCCGTTTTTTTCCGGCCATGTCGACGACCGAGACGCCGGCGATCGAATCACCCTGAATAGGGTGATCCAGAAACGCAATCATGTCGCCACGGCGAGAGATGCGGGGATGACTGATCCAGCCCCCAGTCTCGTAAAGCACTTTGCCCACGGGATACTCAAGCCGATTGCGTCCCGCAACGTCGCGTACGACGGCGAGCTGAGTGCCGTCGGGAGACCAATCGGCCCACTGCACGTTCTCCAGCACCTCGCGCGGAGCGCCGCCAACCAATGGCATGCGCGCCAGGGTTCCGCTGTGGACCTGCGACGTGGTCTGCTGGCTGTCCAGCAGGAGCGCCATTTCGCCAGTCGAAGAAATGCCCAAAATCTCGGCGCCGGGAACTCCGATGGGGCGTGACTCTGGCGTGCCAAAACGCGTGGTAAAGACCTCGACCGGCGCGCCCTCCCACGCGGCGCTGTAGACCACAGTTTGTCCATCGGGAGCAAACCGGGCCATGCGAATCGTGCCCCGGCGATACGTCAGAAGATGATACGACGCAGAGTTAACGGGTCCGCCGCGCCGGACGAGAAAGAACGCCATCACTACTATGGCAAGCAGCGCGACCCCGGCCAGCGCCAATGCCCGATGGTACCGGCTGGCAGGAACCACTTTCTCGGCAAGGGAGGAATCGGATCTCGCGGGAGTAGACGCAGTCTGTTTCGCACCGCTTTCGACCTCGGCTACGCTGGTGGACAGTCGAGAAGAATCCAATCCGCGTTTGAGACGCTTCAGATCGCCGCGGATTTCAGCAGCACTCTGATATCGCAACTCAATATCTTTTTCCAGAGCCTTGCTGATAATGCGCTCCAGTTCCGCAGGCAGATCGGGATTCAGTCGAATGGGGGCGGTGGGAGCGCGGTTGAGAATCGCTTCTGTGATTACGCCTGAAGTTTCGCCGCGAAACGGCAGGACTCCTGTTGCCATTTCATAGAGCACCACGCCAAAGGAGAACAGATCCGTGCCCAGGCCCGAGTTCCCTGCCGCGCACTTGCTCGGGCGACATGTACGCCAAAGTTCCCAGCGCCGTTCCCGGGCTGGTCAGGTGGAGCGCCGCGGCATCGGCCATGGTTTGAGAATCGCCGCTGACCGACTTGCCCACGTCGGTGATTTTGGCTAGCCCGAAGTCCAGAATCTTGGCGTGTCCGCGCTTGGAGACGAAGATGTTTGCTGGCTTGATGTCGCGGTGGACAATCCCCTTGGCGTGCGCCGCATCGAGAGCGTCGGTGACTTCGATGGCCACCGACAGCAGGCGTTCGATCTCAAGCGGGCGAGCATTGATCAGATGCTTGAGCGTCGACCCATCGAGATACTCCATCGCGATGAAGGACTTGCCTTCATGCTTTCCGATTTCGTAAATCGTGCAGATGTTGGGGTGATTCAGGGCGGACGCGGCTCGCGCCTCGCGTCGAAAGCGTTCCAGCGTTTGTTCGTCGTGAGCTACTTCCTCGGGCAGGAATTTCAGGGCTACGAAACGGCCGAGTTCCGTGTCCTCAGCCCTGAAGACAACTCCCATGCCGCCACCGCCAAGTTTCTCCAGCATGCGGTAGTGCGAGATAGTCTGGCCGATCATTGTTTAAGAGGGCAAGGGTTAGAGAACAAGAATTCGGAACAACTCCCAAGAGTAAGCATGGTAGAAGGAAGTGGCAGAACAGTCAAAGCCTTTGAACAGAAACCGATTTCAAGCTAACCGTGTGGACGCGGCTCTCACTCCGGTTCAGTAGCCACAGCAATAGCACCACCGCAAATAGCGCCAACGAAAAGAAGACAATGCCACCATGCCGGTGCAAGTTGCCATGCAGGAATCCAGGATCGACGCGGGTCCCGAGCATCGAGATGGTGAAGATTCGAACCCCATTCTTGGCAATCGAAAGTGGAATCGCGGCCAGAACAACAACAGCCTTCCTCCAAAAGGACCGCAAGAAAAGTTGAGCCAGCACCATGCTGGTGACGATCAGCATAAGACTGGATCGCAAACTGCTGCATTCCTGGGCGACCTCCAGGTTCAGCCCTGGTATCGACAGCATCACGCCGTTTTGGGTATTTGGGATTCCTAAGGCTGAAAACAGCAAACTGGCAGAGATGGCAGAGCCATGCTGCCAAATGGCCACGATCTTTTCCAACAATGGCGCAGGAATGGGAACCAGCCAAAACAAAAAGCAAAGAGGAAACAGAAACAGCTGGGCGATGCGAGAGCCAAAACACAACACAAACGATCCGATCCACCAGATCACGATGGCCAGCATACTTACAGAAAGTTGCACATCACTCTGTGCGAGCGGTGCGGGAGAAGCCGCCGATCAGAATCGCAACGACCAATAGAAATGAACCAAGTCCGACGGCTGGTTCCGTCGCCAGGTTTGAATAAGACTCGCTCGGAAAAGATCAAAGATGCGCTGATCGGCACGATCAACAGCAGGTGGGTGTATTCATCGACACGCAGCGCCAGCGCAAGGGTGCTGAATAGGGAGTGCCAGCCGACGACCAGTGATACTCCGCACAGAAGCGCAAACCGCGCAGATGGGGGTATCCTTGCCATTGTGCCTGTGCCTGTGGGCATGAAAATGCTCAAAACCATCGCTCCGTCACGCAACGACCGGAGGGAATATGCATGGCTTCTCGATCATGGTAACTCAACGGCCCGGCTGGTTCGCGAAACTACGGTAATAGCGGCAAGAGCCTTCAACCGCTCCATTAATTTTCCGTTAAATTTGCCGCATCCAATTGACAGCGCCCAAGGGCGGCATTAACCTCCATCGCTTATGAGCAACGCCGAGCTTGATCAAACGCGTCTCGCCTACAAAAAAGCGGTTGATGAATGGGTCGATGCCATTCGCGCCGAAGAGGCCCTAGCTACGCCTGACCATTCCATGATCGCGATGGAGCGATGGGATGCTGCTCACTTCAAAGAGCACGACGCCCACAGAAAGCCACGGAAGCCCGCGAAGCCTACAAGGATGGGCTACGTCGCGTGAACTACGGGATCTAACCAAGGTCCAGGCTCTAGATCGCGATTTCGCGCATGCACGAAATCGAATTGTTATTCCGCGGCCTTGGTCGCCAATGTTTCGATGACCGCGATGTTCGGCAGCAGTTCCAAGGGCAGATTGTGCCGCTCCCGCAAGTAGGCCGGACTATTGTAGGTGACCCAAGCTTTTCCCTGAGCATCTTCCCAGACCAGAATCTTAAGCGGAAGGTCGAGCGCAATGCTGGGCGAAGCCAACATCAATGGGGTTCCAGCTTTCGGGCTCCCGAAGATCAGGAATTTTGTGGGAGGCATTTTCATTCCGACCTTTTCCGCTTCTCCGCTGTGATCGATCAGGCAAACAGCGTGACTCCTTTCGATTGCAGAATATTCTTCAGCTTTTCCACGGTCTGCTCGACCGAGTGATTACTGGGCTTGTCAACGATTCCCTTATTTGCTGCCGGTGTCATGGAGAACTCCTCTATTGTTTTCGAAATGTACGTTTGCGGAGCTGTGCACGGAAACCAGATAGATCGCCATCGCCAGTCCAACCAAAGCCAGGAACAAGGCGATCACCACAGCCTGGGTCGATGGACGAGAAGGCATGGGCCCTCCCCGATTTAACTCGCGAACCAATTGAACATGATGCCATGCCGAAAGAACATTCACGAGCACTCCTACCGCGATCAGCGCGGTGCCAAACCAGAGCGACATACTATAAGACTGTGTCGAAGCAGCATGCTCGACTACCTGGAGTTGCTGCAGGAAAAGACCGAATCGTGCGACAACAAAACCAAATCCCATTAACGCCAGACCGGTGCGGATCCATGCAAGGAAGGTGCGTTCGGCAGCCAGAAAATCCCGCAAGTCGGCTTTTTGCTTCGTTTCCGTTGGCGCGTCCATTTTGGTCTCCACCCGCGAGCCACCGATCGGTAGTGTCGGTATAACACGATTCCCTTCCCGAAGCCAAAGAACAAGTGCAATACTTGGGGCGCAAAAAACAGGGGCACTTACCGAGACAGCGCGGAGGGAGAAACCGTGCCCGATCGTGAAGGAGTGATACCGATGAAACGGTGGCCAGCAATCGTAGCTAAATCATCGCGACTCTTGAAGAGCGCATTTCTGGTTGTAATGCTGGCCTCGACTGGCTGGAACCTAACCGCCCTTGGCGCCGAGGCCGCGGCGCAGTTTGCAGGAGCGGCGGGTTCCGCGACCCCCGACGGCTCATTCAGCGTCGCGTTGCGCGAAATTGCCGCCGCCGGAAAACTCCCCGATCTTCGTTGGCCCGATTTTTCCGACTACCGGATTCATGTCACGAACTTCTACGATTCAATTGGTTACGCTCCCGCCTGGCTGAACAGCAACGAGCCAACACAACAAGCCCAAGCTGTGATCGACGTGCTAAAAGAGGCCGACAGCAAGGGGCTGAACGCCGAAGATTACGACGGTTCACGTTGGGCTGACCGCATGGCTCGGCTTCGTCAATCGCCCTCGTCGGAAGATCGCGCAAGATTCGATGCCACGCTCACAGTTTGCGCCATGCGTTACATTTCCGATTTGCATATTGGCAGAGTCAATCCCCAGCATTTCAAATTCAATCTCGATGTTTCGGCGAAGAAGTACGACCTACCGTCATTCTTACGGGAAAAGCTCATCCATGGAGCGGACATCCGCGTCGAATTGGGTCAAGTAGAACCACCGTTTCCAGGATACAAACGTACGCAGAAGGCCCTGCAGCAATATATGGTGTGGTCGCAGCAGGATGACGGCGAACAACTGCCGGTTCCGGCCAAGCCTGTCGAACCCGGCAACCCATACAATGGGGTTCCGCGCTTGAAGCGATTGCTGCGTCTCTTGGGAGACCTGCCGGAGAACGCTGTATCCGGAAGCGCAAATGTTTATGACGGCCCGCTCGTCGACGCCGTCAAACATTTCCAGGCGCGACATGGCTTTATTCCAGATGGGCGCCTGGGTGCGCAGACACTGAAGCAATTAAACACGCCGTTGAGCTTTCGCGTGGAGCAACTGCGTCTGACGTTGGAGCGCTGGCGCTGGATACCGTTCCAATTTGCCCAGCCGCCGATCGTGGTCAACATCCCCGAGTTTCGCCTGCGAGCTTACAACCAGGACGGCACGATCGCGCTGCGTATGAATGTGATCGTGGGCAAGGCTTACCGCCATAAGACTCCGGTGTTCGAAAGGGAGATGAAATACATCGTATTCCGGCCCTATCGGAATGTGCCGCCAAGCATCCAGCGTTCTGAAATCGTGCCCGCAATTAAAAAGGATCGCGACTACATCGCAAAAAAAGGTTTTGAGGTGGTCACTCCACAGGGCAGCGTAGTGACTTCGGGTACGATCAATGACGACATTCTGCAGCAGCTCAGCGCGGGGAAGCTGATGGTGCGGCAGAAGCCGGGCCCCACGAATGCGCTGGGGCTAGTAAAGCTGATGTTCCCAAACGAATACAACGTCTATCTGCACAGCACCCCCTCCCCACAATTATTTTCGCAATCGCGCCGGGATTTCAGCCATGGGTGCATTCGCGTGGAGAAACCCGCGGAACTGGCGGCGTGGGTTTTACGCGATAAGCCGGACTGGCCGCTGGAGCGCGTCCGCGCCGCAATGGAGACCGGCAAAGACAATGTGCAAGTCAATCTTACGAATCCCGTTCCGGTATTGATCCTCTACGGAACCGCGGTTGTGGAGGAAGACAACGAAGTTCATTTCTTCGAGGACATCTACGGACACGATGCGGAACTGGAGAAGGTGCTCGCGCAGGGATATCCGTATCCGGGATGATGGGACAGAAATCTACCAGCGCCGCACGCGGCCGACGTCCACGTGTACGAACTCCGACTTGGCGTAGTAGCCAACACCGCCGCGATGAAGTGCAAGCGCGGCGTCGCGTAAGGTCGACGTTTCGACTCCGGGCATTCTAATGTCGATGGCCTTTGCTTCCATGTGCAAACTGTGAACAGCGACGCCATGACCGTGGGTGCGCAAGAATTCGTTACTCCAAGGCGTGCGGTATCCGCAAACAATGTCAATTTCGCCGTTTGGCCGGCCTAACTTCGCGTCGAGATCGTGGAGCAGATCGAAAACCCGGGGATCGTAGGCCAGCACCGCACCCGTACGATGATCCCGCAAATAATGATTTAATTCAGCGAGCGCCTCGGGATCGTAAGTGTCACCACGGCGGTAAACGATATCGATACGTTCCCCGGTGTGAGTGTGGAAAAGTCGCAGCCGATATTCCGGTGCGGCTGCAACCGCAGCCTCGGCGGTGCGGGCATTGCTAGTCAACAGGAAGGCGAGAGCAAACGAACACGCTAATAGACAATAGGTTTTCAAGGGGTTTTTACAGAAACTCATTGTACTTAAGGATATCGTATTCTTCGCCATTCCGAACATGAATTTGAGCCCCTGAGATTACCTCTGTTACCGGTGGTAATGGACTCTGAAATCAACGAACGCAACCCCAGGGATCCCAAGAATGTCAGCCTGGAATTGGAGCAAGGTTTCGTTGCGGGTGCGCCCCCACCCAGGCGCAACTCTGTGTGAGATTCTTACGGTCAGTGAAGTTGCCAGCCCCGCTCAAGCTATGGAATCATCAGGAATGTCTTTTGCGAGAGTCTTGAGGTCTGCACGAGAGGAGGATATGTCGACGGGGCAACTGGCAAAGCCGCACCACGCCCCGACGCGCGTTGGACAGGTCGTCATGGCGCGCCCACGTGGGGCCGGTCTGCGACACATCGTCTTGACGACGACCACCTGCTGCCTTCTGTGTGCGCTCGCCGTGACCCAACAAAGCCAGCCCAGTCCGACATCCGACGCGCCGTCTTCCAGCGTACAGTCGCGAACAACGCGGCAAGGAAACAATCCGGTGCAGAGCAGCATGTCTTTTTTACAGAGGAAGTCGGTATTCTTTCCTGACCTTGCGACGAACACGGGGCCGCTCGACAGGTGGCAGAAGTTCAAGCTGGCGGCAAACAACAGCGTGTCACTCGCGACAATCGGCGCGGCGCTGGTTGGCTCGGCCTTCGACCAAGCCATCAATACCCCTGCGGGCTACCACCAAGGCGGGGAAGGATATGCCAAGCGCTTTGGAGCTGACATGGCACGCTCTGCGTCGGCCAACTTGTTTGGAACTTTCCTGATCGCGTCCGCGCTGCATGAGGACCCGCGCTTTTACGTGAGGAAACACCTCTCCTTCAAGGAGTCTCTCAAGTATGCCGCGGTCCGAGTCGCGGTCACACGCAGTGACCGGGGAGGACGAGCGGTCAACTTTGCCGGGTTGCTTGGCCCTCTAGCGGGTGAAGGGTTGGCCAACACTTACTATCCGGAAGGAAGCCGTGGAGTGAGCAGTACCTTTATACGTTACGGGTCCGACTTGGGCTGGAAGTTCGGCGGGCACTTGTTGCGTCAGTACTGGCCGAACATCAATAGGAGGCTTCGACTGGTGCCGGATCCGCAACCGGCGGCGAATCCGAGCCAGCCTTAGCGAACGGCGGATCTTCACGTAGCGCCGCTTCCGTCGATAAATGAGTCGTTACGCGGCGCAGGCAACGGGAAAAAATGGATCTACGTCTTTAGCAGGTAGCTCCGTGTGTGGCTTCGCATCCATCCGGAAACTGACTTTTCGGTTCGTCGCACTGATGTGCCTCGCCAACCCGGGCATGGCTCAAACTCAGCTCGCTCAGCCCGACGCTCACAAGCTCGATATCACCGTCGTCGACGAAAACGGCGTCGCGGTACGCTCAGCGTTGGTGCTTCTGACCGCCGCCTCGCAAACCGCTTCCCCTGCGCGTTGCGAAACCGACTTCACCGGACACTGCAGCTTCGCCGGTCTGCCCACTGCTACGTTTCAACTTCGAGTGGAAAAGCAAGGCTTCTATGCCGTGAGCCTGCCTTCGGTCCGGCCGGAGATAACCTCCGCTGTTGACGTCACTCTATCTCATCTCCAGGAAGTCCGGTCGGTGGTTAATGTCAGCGAGTCTCCATCCGTCATCGACCCCGCTCAGGTTTCCTCCAAAGAACAAATCTCCGGCATCGACATCATTGATATTCCCTATCCTGCAACCCACGACTACCGCAACGTGCTGAATTTCATTCCCGGCGTGGTGCAGGATGCCTCCGGCCAGCCCCATGTTGCCGGCGCGCAAACTTATCAAACCGTCACATTGCTCGATGGCTTTAACGTGACTCAGCCCGCCAACGGGCTTTTGCTGGTGCGCGTCAGCACTGACGGTTTCCGCTCTATCGAAGTCGAACCCAGTCGCGAGCCAGCGGAATACGGCGAAGGTTCGGGAGGAGTCCTCAGCCTGAACACCGGCATAGGCAGTGATCAGTTCCACATCATCGCCACCAATTTCATTCCCTCGCTGCAAAACAAGAACGGGATTGCGCTCGATCAATGGACGCCGCGCGTCACGTTTTCGGGTCCGATTCGCACCCGAAAAATGTGGTTCTTCGACGCGCTCGAGGGCGAGTACGACAATTTCATCATCACCCAACTACCATCTAACGCGGACACGGACCACTTTTGGCGCGCCGGCAATCTGGCCAAAGTGCAAGCGAATATCTCCTCGCGCAATATCCTCACCACCAGCTTCCTGTTTAATTATCTCGACGACCAGCACGCCGGTCTTTCGCCACTTCAGCCCGCTCCCAGCACGCCCTCGGACGTCGAATTCGCATATGTCGGCACTGTCAAAGACCAGCACTATTTCAGTGGCGGCGAATTGTGGGAGACCGGTTTCAACGTCGACCAGTACAACCTTGCGCTAACGCCAGCTGGTACACAGCCCTACTACGAGACGCTGGACACTGCCGGTGGCAATTACTACCTCAACTCTCAAACCCACGCTCGTCGATGGCAGGGCCTGTCGAATCTATACTTCCGCCCGCGCTACGCCCATGGTCGTCACGATATTAAAGTCGGCGTCGACCTCGACCGCATCGACTACGACGCCCAATTCCTCCGCCAGCCGATTTCGTTCTGGCCCGGCCAGAGTGTCAGTACGCCTACCGGCGCTTGTCCCACCAACGCCGCCGGAGTGCCAATCGTACCCTCGCCTTGTGCCCGCTATTCCATCTTTTCCGGTGGCAACTATTCTGCCACGTACAATTTCGAAGCCAGCGCTTACGCGGAAGATCGCTGGCTGATTACGAACCGCTTTCTCATCGAGCCCGGCTTACGTGTCGATTGGGATGAAATCGTGCGTAGCCCATTAGTCTCCCCTCGTCTGGCTGGCACTTACGTCCTGGATAACTCTGGCAACACCAAGCTCTCGGCTGGCGTGGGTGTGGTTTACGACGCCACGGACCTCATTCTGATCGCGCGCCCCTACGCCGGCTCACGCCAAGACTACTTCTTCAACTCGGCCGGGCAGCCTACCAATCTCAGCGGCTCGGTTATTTCAACTCCAACTGCGGTTCTCTCGACTTTTACTGTCAACCACCAGGCTCTCGAGGCACCGCGTTTCTTGAATTGGAGCGTTTCACTGGAAAAGAAACTTCCAGCATCTGTGTTCATGAAAGCAGAATTCATACAGCGTCGCGGCACTCGAGACTTTGTTTACAACACGCCTAACAATTTGCCCGGCGGTAACTTCATCCTGCAAAACACGCGTGACGACCACTACAACGCATTCCAATTGACCTTGCGTCGCAGTTTCCGAGAACGCTACATGATCATGGGCTCGTATACGCGCTCCAGCAGCACGTCCAACCAAGTGCTCGATTTCAACGTGGACAACCCAATACTTGGCCACGTTGTTCCCGGAACATCCACGTTCGGCAGTCCGCAAGCTCCCGGCCCGGTTCTTTGGGATGCACCCAACCGCTTTCTGTCCTGGGGCTTTCTTCCTTTTTTCCGCCTTCCCATCATCCACGACCTGGATCTCGCCTACTCCGCCGAGGCGCGCACCGGATTCCCTTTCAACGTCTTCACCGATCAGCAACTGCTCTACGGATCGCCCGGATCTTATCGCTTCCCGACTTATTTCACTCTAAATTTGCAATTGGAAAAACGTTTTCATCTCTTCGGCTATTATTGGGCGCTGCGCGGCGGCTTCGACGACATCACTGGCGCTTCAAATCCGGTCGTCGTCAACGCCGACGTCAACTCTCCCCAATTCCTGACTTTCAGCGGTTACAATCGGCGCTCCTTCACGTCCCGCATCCGCTTCCTCGGGAAAAAATAGCTGCTGAGCCAACCTGTGTTAGCATCCGGGTGACTTTCGTCGGACACATTCTGTCGAATGGAATTCCTTGGCCATTTTCGCAGGCTCACTCCGGTACAGCGAAATACATTCATCGCGTGCTTTCTAGGCTGGTCGCTCGACGCCTTTGATTTCTTCATCCTCATTTTTTGCGTGAACGCGCTGGCGCTTCAGTTTCAGACCAAAGTCTCGGCTATCACGGAAGCAATTTTTTTCACGCTCGCGATGCGACCGATCGGCGCATTTTTGTTCGGGCTTATCGCCGACCGTTTTGGCCGTCGTCCCGCGCTGATGATCGATATTATTGCGTATTCGGTCTTCGAACTGGCCTCAGCCTTCGCTCCTTCGTTAAAGTTCTTTCTGATCATGCGCGCTTTTTTTGGGATTGCGATGGGGGGAGAATGGGGAGTCGGCGCGGCCTTGGCGTTCGAATCGTTACCCGCGGAAGGACGCGGATTCTTCTCCGGCCTGTTGCAGGAAGGCTACGTCGTTGGCTATCTGATGGCCGCTCTTGGTGTATGGCACGCTATTCCCGGTCGTGGGATGGCGCGGCATGTTCGTGATCGGAGCGCTGCCGGCTTTCCTGGTGATTTACATTCGCACTAAAGTCGACGAATCGCCGGCCTGGCTGCAAGGACGCGTGTCGCGAGAAGCGGAGAGTCATCTGGGAAAAGATATCTCGGCCCACCTTGGCAATTTTCTTTTCCTGGTCGTACTGATGTTCGCCTTCAATTCGTTCAGCCACGGAACCCAGGATCTTTACCCAACTTTTCTGCAGAAGAACCAGCAGTTCTCTCCGCAAATCGTCGGACTGATTGCAATCGTCTACAACATTGGTGCGTTGTTGGGCGGGATTCTGTTTGGCACATGGTCGGAGCGAATCGGCCGCCGCCGAGCCATCGTCATCGCCGCAATGCTTGCGATTCCGGTGATTCCGCTCTGGGCTTATTCGCGCACCGTGCCCATGCTGGCGCTAGGTGGGTTCCTGATGCAATTCATGGTGCAGGGCGCGTGGGGAGTGGTTCCAGCCCATCTGAATGAGCTGTCGCCGCCCGCTGTGCGCGCCACATTTTCCGGATTCGCTTATCAGTTGGGCAATTTTCTCTCGTCGCGCAATGCGGTCATTCAAGCCAAGCTAGTCGAACATCACTACGGCGGAAGTTATCCTCCGGTGCTGGCATGGACGGTCGTGATCGTCGCATCGCTGGTCGCTATCGTTACCTGGAGCGGCCGCGAAAAACGAGGTGCGGACCTCTCAAGTACGAGCTAGATCTCATTGAGATTGCGCGCTCACTGCTTCTTCACCTCTGTCACATTGTCGTCCGGATTACGGTCAATGAGTTTGATAAGCGGGTCGATGCCTGCCTGGCTCGGTACTTTGTTGACCGTGACCGTGAACTCCTGCCGCTCCTGTTCGATTTTGTGTTTCTGCAGATACAGGTAATTCCCGTCGGCGTCGAGCACGCCGATGTCTACCAGATCGTGCAGTGGGATGAGGTGCTCCTGTCCCTTGCCGTCGGATCGATATTTCTTGGCTTCGACCGCAATGTGCACCAAGTATTTACCGTCCGGAAGAGGCGAATAGCTGGCTGAAAGCGCGCGATTATCGAAAATTGTGATGGTTTCAAACCAGTCTTCATAGAGATACTGGAACTCCGGCGGCGTGACATTGCGGAGGTAGTTGACCAGATCGAGCGAAGTCGGATATGGCGGACCTTTGAAAGCGTAATCTTTTACCATCGCGGCCAAGGCCTGATTCACGTGGTCTTCGCCGATGTAATCCTGCAGGGCGTACATCACCATCCCGCCCTTGTTGTAGTGGATGTATCCCTGCGATGGGTTCAACTCGTATCAGCGGCTTTTCTTCATCGTGCTCCTGCGCGCGTCCGCGTAGATAGCCGTCAAGCTGGTAGCGCAGAAACTTCTTCATCGATTCGGCGCCATAGGTATGCTGCATGACCATCAGCGCGGTGTATTGCGCCAAGGTCTCGACGATGGCGGTAGCGCCTTCTGTGTTGGCGCTCACCACCTGATGCGCCCACCACTGATGGCCGACTCTCATGCGCGGTGACGAAGAAGGGCAAGTTGATCGCGTCCTTCTTGCTGGGGTCGACGTAGGTAATGAAGCCGATGCCTTCGGAAAACGGAATGGTGTTGGGAAACGATTCGGCGAAGTCGCCGTAGCGCGGAAACTCGATGATGCGCAATTGCCGGAACTGGAACGGGCTGAAAGCGGCGGTCGCATAGTCGAGCGTAGACTTCATGCCTGCCATCATGCGGTCGAGATCGAATTCGTGAGTCGGGTGGTAATAAATTTCGAGGTTCACGTCGTGCCAGTGGTCACGCCGTACAGCGTAGCGCGCCGAATTGACTGAGAAGATGCCGGCGAGGATGGGAGCATCGGCTTTGTAATGGAAGTAGCGGCGTCCGTCTTGCACCCATTCTTTCTGTAGATAGCCAGGAAGGATGGCGATCTGATCCGGGCTGGTGCTGACCGTGCCCTCAAAATTCACCCAGTCGGCGCAGGTGGACACATAGTTGTTCTGGCGCGCGGCGACGTCTTCGAGCTTCGGAAGTCCCGTCGATTTCTGCAGACCGTGGCCACGGCGTGCACTGTCGTCGACGAGCTGTACGTCCTGGAAATATCCGATGGACGGCAGATAGCTGCCATTGACGAAGCTGCCGTTGCGCACGATGTCGCCGTTGGGATTGGAGTTGACGAATCCGTAATTGGGATACTCCAGCGCAAAATCGACGGCGATTCGACCATGCGGGGGCAGAGGCTGCGGCAGTCGATAGAGATAAAAACCCAGCGCCGCGTCTTCGATGACCGGTGTCTGGCCACCCTCGAAGCTGAGAGTTCGAACTTCGATGCGAGGCCGCGGAATCACGTCCACGTCCTCGGGCCAGATCGTTACGGCGATACGATCGATGGGCGCGTCGGTCTTGTTCTCCAGCCATCCCTTTCCGCGGAACACGGCGAGCCGCTGCTCGGGATAGAGATCAACATCGACCTGAACATCGGTGATCCGCGGTTGCGGAAGGGTTTGGTACTGTTTGTATTTGATTTCGTATTGGGCGCGCGCCTCCTGAATTTTGAAGGTCGTGAGATAGGAGTTCAGAACGTGCGTGTTGTAGTAAATGTAGCTGCCACGGCGACGAAGAGCAGCTCCGACACACTACGAGCCCGTGCGACGGATGCCGTCGACAAGCGAGCCTCGCGCCAGCCGAAGGCGGTTGCGCCAACCGGTTTCCATGCCACGCACCCACAGCAGATTGATCACGATGGCGAGCAGCACGGCGCCAATTGCCCAATAGACCGGAACCAAAATAGCGGCGCCGCATACGGACCGTAAGCCGTTCATGTCCGAATAGATGGGCACCGGAGATTCGCCCAGACGGTAGAGATAGTCCTGAAAATTCATCTGCGGCAGCGCGATCGCGGCCACAAAGTACAACACCATGATCAAGTGGCCGAGATACTTGTGATTGACGATGGTGTGCACCAGGAACGCAATCACGCACAGAATCCAGAACGTGATCAGCCGGTGACCGAAGAGGTCCGTGAAGTACAGGCCGAACTCGAAGTGGTGGTAGCCGTGGCTAATCTGGACGACTCAAACCGCAAACCATCACCATGAGAACGAGCACGACCTGGACCAGCATCAGCGCGAACAGCTTGCTGCCGAAGAGCACCCAGCGCGTACGGGGAGTGCGTCCATGATCTGGTTGAGTTGCGCGTCGCGCTCCCGCCAACCAGTTCGCCGGAGTAAGAAGGTGACGATCACCAGAATGAAAAACGTGAAACCGCCACCGCCCAATTCCAACATGCGCCAGGTGACGGGGTAGACCGGAGCGGAAAACGGATTGTTAATTCCGCTGGCCGAAAGGATGGCCAACAGAGCCCCAGCCAGCACGAGCACAGCGAAGAAGATGCTCTTGACCGTCTCGGCAAATTGGAGGCGCGTCAGAAAAACCAACTGGCGCAGAGAGTTGGCCGTCGAGAATGTGGGGTGAGTCAGGGGCAGAGCACGCGCCGTCGCGATGAACTGTGTCGTTGAGGGATCCGAGCTGCGGCTGCCGTTTTGCCTTGCCAGGTGAGTAGCTGAAGGAGAAGCGCGCATAAGTAACGCCGAGGATGGCTGCACCGAACGCAAGCCACAGAAGACGGTTCCACACCAGCACTCCGGTGAACGGGATGAGTTGCGTGTTGCGCTGGAAGGGTGTCCAGTATTGCGTGAGTCGGCCGACGGCATTGCCGCCGAATGGATCGACCATCGCGGCCAGCGTGCTCGTCGTGAGGTCGCTTCGAGAGCTGTGTGGCCACGAAATAGCCGATCAGCAGCAACACACTGCCCGCATACACGGGCAGCATCTTGCGTCCCAGCGCGGCAAGCGCGAAGAAGATCGCGGAGGTAAGAATCAGGTTCGGGATGACGAGCGTGAAATACGGTTGAAGATAAGCCAGCGCGCTCTGCGGCCCGACGCGCGCAGGATCGAGCCACGGCATGTGCGTGCCAGTCCACGCTCCCAGGCCTACGCTGGTGAAAATCACCGACTGCACAGCGAATGCGCCCAGAAAACGTCCGCCCAGGTAGTCGAACTTGGTAATGGGCGCGGTGTAGAGAAATGCTGTCGTGTTATTTTCTACGTCCTGGTAAGTTGCTTGGCCGGCCAGCGCCGCGCTCACGACCACTCCAAAGAAACTGATGTACATGATGATGAGATTCAACGCGAAGGGCGAGGTGACCAGCACTCTTCCGCCCGTGCCGAAGTCCACGGTGGCATTCGGGAATGCGCCTCCCGACATCAGCACGAAGAGGAAGCCCAGAGCGAAAAACACGAGGAAATATACGTAGGTGGAGATGCGGCGCAAGCGCTGCGAAAACTCGAATGCCAGGATGGGAGCGACCATGGCTCAGTTCACCGTCGCCGCGGCCGGGTAGATGAAGCCTTTAATGGTCGCGAAATAGAAATCTTCCAGATCGGCTACGGCGGGCTCAAAACCGGCTTCCGGTAGTTGATCGTTCAGCACGTGCACCAGGTCTTGGCCGGCGAACAGCCGCATCGAAATCAATTGATAGCGATCCCGGCAGACGCGCTAGCTCGTCGTGCGCGATCGATTTGCGCCAGACTTTGCCGTCAAGTTCTGCGACCAACTCAGAGGGATTGCCCGCGACCCGAACTCGCCCTTCATGGATGATCGCCATGGCGCTGCAGAGGTCGCTGACGTCGGAAACGATGTGGGTGGAAAGAATGACGATGATGTTTTGTCCGATCATGCTGAGCAAGTTGTGGAAGCGGACGCGCTCCTCGGGATCGAGGCCGGCCGTGGGCTCATCCACAATGATTAGGCGGGGATTGGCGAGCAACGCCTGCGCAATGCCGAAGCGCTGCTTCATGCCGCCGGAAAAGCTGCCCAGCGCCTTGCGGCGATGATCGTAAAGATTGGTCTGCTGCAGCAAAGACTGCACCAGTTCCCGTCGCTCCTTCGCGTTGGCAATGCCCTTGAGCACCGCGAAGTAGGAGAGCAAATCTTCCGCCGAGACCTTTGGATACAGACCAAATTCCTGGGGCAGATAGCCCAGCACGCGGCGCACTTCGTCTTTTTGGCGAAGGACATCAATGTCCCCCAGCACGGCCCGGCCGCTGTCGGCTTCCTGCAGCGTGGCCAAGGTTCGCATGAGCGTGGACTTGCCCGCCCCGTTTGGCCCGAGCAGGCCAAACATTCCCAGTTGGATGTTCAGCGAAACATTCTGCAGCGCCTGCGTGCCGTTGGGATATCGTTTCGAGAGGTTTTCGATTCGTAGTTCCATCGTCGTAATCTGACCTCCCTAATATTACGGGAGCGCGAGGCAAAAGGTTCCTCATCGAGATCAATGGTGGATAATTCTTTGGTTGGTCAACAGCAACGCGCGTAAGAGGGGTGCGCGATCGGGAGCGATAAACCTGACTTGAGCCTCATCCGTTGCTTGACGAACTGGCAAACGGCTGCTCTCGGCGGACTCGATTGGAACTGTCGCCCACAACAGTCATATTCTTGAATCGCGTCCGTGGCTGGCTGAGAACTGCGCTCTGATTCGTGGTGTTCCAAAGATACATGGTCGCGTAGGCTCGCCAGGGCCGCCAAGCCTCAGCGCGCCGCTCGAGCTCCGCAGAAATGGTCAAATTCAGGGCGGACAGCACAGCTGCATCGCCGACTGGAAAAGCATCGGGCTCACCGAGGGCTCGCATGGCCACATACTGGGCAGTCCATTTTCCAATACCCGGAATCTCCATCAGTTGTTCCAGAAAAGATTCGGAATCAACAACTCCTTCAAAATTGATGCGCCTCTCGCAGACAGCCCGAGCGAGAGCGCGAATAGTCTCGCCCCGCGACCGAGGCATGCCAATACCGCTTAGATCGGCAGTTGCGAGAACTTCGGGAACTGGAAAAAGATGAGTAAGCTCATCGGTCGCGGGACAAGCGCGCCCGAACATTTTCACAATCCTGCCTGCGAGCGTGGTCGCCCCTCGAACCGTGACTTGTTGACCAAGAATCGCGCGCGTTGCCAGTTCGAAGCCGTTCCAGCACCCCGGCACCCGGAGCCCCGGAGCAACTTCGACTAGTCTCGCCAACTCTGGATCGCTTTTCAAAACACAAGCAATGTCCGTCCAGTCGGCATTCAGATCAAACATGGCGCGTATCCGCTCGACGATAAAGAACAGCGAACGTGGATCGCCAAATTCAATGCGCACTTTAAGCGAGTCATGCTCTTCATCGAGCGAGACTTCGAAATAGCCGGCCATCCCGTCCATGCAAATCGTACGAAAATAGCTTCCAGCCTTCACCGCTTCGACCCCGGGTGTTGCGCGGGCTGCGAGAAATGCCAACATACTCTGCCAGTGATAGGGAGGACGAAAACGAAGATGAAAGATGTATTGATTCTCCGCTTGAATCGTTTTCTGTCGCGCCAGCCGCCGAATTTGAGTCGGCGCTCGCTTGTAGGTCTTGCGGATCGCAGCATTGAATCTTCGCACGCAACCGAAACCCGCAGCCAAGGCCAGTTGGCTCATGGGTAAACTTGTTTCGTCGATCAACTTCTTCGCGAAATGCAAACGCCGGGTTTGAGCAACGGCACTCGGGGTCGCGCCCAGATGCCGGATGAACAGGCGGCGAAGATGCCGCGAACCGACACCGAGGCGCTCGGCCAGAGATTCCATCCCCCCCGCTTCCAACGCGCTCTCCCCGATCAGGCGCAAAGCCCGCGAGACGGTATTCGAAGTTCCCAACCAAGCCGGTGTTCCCGGAGAACATTCCGGCCGGCAACGGAGGCACGGACGAAAACCGGCTTCCGCCGCAGCAGCAGCCGTCGGAAAATAACGGACATTCTTTTCTTTCGCCGTTGGCGCTGGGCAGATTGGACGGCAGTAAACCCGACTGCCACGCACTCCAATGAAGAACTTGCCGTCGAAACGCGCATCGCGCGACAGTCTTGCTCGCGAACATACCCGCCAATCAAGATTCATAGCTGTTGCGAACCCATGGTGAATCACGACCGCTGCTTCGCGACCGTCCCCCCATCATAGTTCACTCTGCGGTAGCTGTTGGACGTTTTCGGACCAGCTTCTCGAGTCGTTGGCCGCCATCGGTAGCGACGTCCGAAAACGTCCGGCATGCGGCATCGGTGTCCGTAATCGTCCAATGCGATGGCATCCATTTCGCTATGGTCTCGAGCGTGCTGCACTGCGGGCCTCGAAACCGCAGCCGAGAGGTCGCAGATGCATCCCAGTTCGACAGCCATCAAACCAGACCCACCATGGAGGCAACATGCAACTCAGGAGTCGGACCTACCTCACCGCAGCCATTGCACTCATGATCCTCGCCTCGAGCTTCTCGCTCCAAGCGCAGGTCGAGCAGAAAAAGCAACCGGCCAAGTATTACGTTTTCAACCTGGGCTCGCCGCTTGGCGGAGTTCCCGAGCCAGTTGGTATTAACGACCTGGGCTGGATCTCAGGCGGCGCCAATCTAGCATCGAATACCAGCGTGCACGCTGTGCTGTGGGTTGGGGCTCCGATGGACCTCGGCACTCTTGGAGGACCCAACAGCAATGTGTCGTGGCCAAACCACAGCACCAAGGGGGAAATTGCGGGTATTGCCGAGACCTCACAAATGAATCCATTGGGCGAGGCCTGGAGCTGCTCGGCCTTTTTCTTTGGTGCTGATGGCTATATCTGTCGCGGATTCGCGTGGCAAGACGGTGTGATGTCTGAGCTCCCCACGCTGGGCGGGTATGACGGTTACGCGGCCGGCGTGAACAACCAGGGAAGAGTCGTTGGATGGGCAGAGAACACCGTTCACGACCCAACCTGCGCAGGAACACAAGTGCTCCAGTTCGAGGCCGTGATCTGGGGGCCGCGGCTGAATCAGATGACGCAGCTTCCGCCACTGGCCCCGGACCCCGATTCGGCCGCGACGGCGATCAATGACAAAGACCAGGTCGTCGGGATCTCTGGTTTGTGCTCGGTTGCGGTTGGGGGTGCGAGCGCCGAGCACGCTCTGCTCTGGGAAAATGGCGTTCCTACCGATCTGGGCAATATCGGGGGCCAAGCGTGGAACACTCCCGTCGCCCTCAATAATCAAGGTCAAATCGTTGGATTTGCGAACACCAGCGGCGATGAGAACGCCGCGCTCAGTCCGACGGCTTTCATTTGGACAAAAGCGTCCGGGATGAAAGCCATTGCTCCCTACGGCACTGACACGAATGACATCGCCTTCGATGTTAACGAGAAAGGCCAAATCGTGGGCCAGTCTTTCAACGCCAACAGTGGGGCTTCACGAGCGATCTTCTGGCAAAACAATGTACTGAGCGACTTGAATACTCTTGTCATTCAGCCCACTTCCCTTTATTTAACTCTGGCCCAGGGCATCAACGATGCGGGGGAAATCGCCGGAACTGCGATCGACACCAGCAGCGGCGAAACGGTCGGTTTTCTGGCAGTTCCTGTGTTCGACGGGAGTGGCAATCCCGACATTGCGTCGAGCGCGAAGCTTGATCCACATCCGCGGCAGTTCATTCTCACGGAACGGATGAAGAAACAACTTCCCTTCTTCAGCCGCACGGCGCTAGGGGTTGCCCCAACGAAGTGAGAATCAACACAAACAATGTGGACTTTCAGTCTGACAGTCATCGTGTTGACCAGCGAGGGCGGCAAAATGTTCCGCCCTCGTATTGGCTAATCGAAAAGAACGGCCTAGCTGACTCGGGACGATCGAGTTCACGGTTGCGCCGAGGCCTAATATTTTAAGTTCCTCGAACTAAAATGAAGAGCGGAGAGAAATTCGCTATGAATCAGGTCCTCGCCGAATGGAATGTCACCCTAGCTTTTGCGGTTGTACTTATTATGGGATTGTCAGGCTCTACGGCTCAGGCTCAGGCTCAATCCACTGCCCCTAAGATAAACTCTTGTACGGCGCCCGAATATCGAAGCTTCGACTTTTGGGTTGGTAATTGGGACGCGTTCGACGTCGACAATTCAAACAAGAAAGTCGCACACAACCGCGTGGATCGCATACTCGACGGCTGCGTCTTACTCGAGGACTACCAGAGCACAGACGGCGAGCATGGTCAGAGTTTCACCATTTACGACGCGTCCAGGAAGGTATGGCACCAGACGTGGGTGACCAATGAAGGAGCGTTGCTCGTCATCGAAGGTGGAATGCATGATGGCGAAATGGTTCTCAGTGGCACGGATCGCACAAGCGAAGGAAAAACGAGATATGTCCGCGGCACATGGAAGCCGGTCTCCGACGGTGTACGCGAGTTTGCGGTGACCTCGACCGACGGCGGCAAGACCTGGAAACCCTGGTTTGACCTCATATTTCGCCCTGCAATGCCATCAGGAGATGGTACGAAAATGTCGCCAGACGGAAAGCAATGATCGCCCTTAGTCACTTTTACAACGCCAACTTATCGGGCGTCGTCCGCATCGGTATCATCAAACGCCACTCCCATGGTGCGAGCATGAAGCGCCAATGCGTTGACGGACCGTTTCGGGCACAACGTGCAACGAATTGCCGTAAAACGCATCAACTGATACGTGCCACTGCGCGCTCACGTCTCAGAACGCTCTGCCGAACTGCGTCCGGAGGATCGACGGGGTGCTTTTGCCTGGCCGGAAATTCAGGATTACGGCATCATCGGTGACTGCCGCTCCGCGGCTTTAGTGTCGCGATACGGCTCTATCGACTGGCTCTGCTGGCCAAGATTCGATGCGCCCTCGATCTTCGCCGCGCTTCTTGATCGCGAACGGGGCGGCTACTGGCGTATCTCTCCCGTCGGACCTGCAGCTAGCAAACATCAGTACGTTCCGGATTCCAATGTCGTTGAAACACACTTTTCCAATCCATCGGGCAGCGCCATCCTTACTGATATGATGCCCGGTGCATCGAACGCTTTTTATCACAATGATTTCCTGCCGGATCACGAGATTCTCCGTAAGGTGACGTGCGATTCGGGCGAACTTGAATTCGAGATCGAATTTTTTCCCGTAGCTGACTACGGCAAGACCAAGGTTCAAATCCGGGAATTGGAAAGCTGGGACTTCGATTTACCGTGGGCAGGGGCGCATATTGGCTGCGGAGCAGCACAGCTCTTTCGATTACTGACCAAGGTGCTTGGGCCCGTGTCGTCCTCCGTTGCGGTGAGAGTCTGCGCTTCTCGTTTTCCTATTCGGAAGAGGCCCCTGCAGTGCTGCGTCCGTTGGATCTTTCGCTCGACAGCTCGTATCGACCATGCCGTCGGAGCCTGGCAACAATGGGGCCGCCGCGCCAACTACGATGGCGCGTATCGGGATGAGGTGATACGCAGCGCGCTGGCTCTCAAGTTGCTCACTTATGCTCCGTCGGGTGCGATTATTGCCGCTCCGACCACTTCGCTTCCGGAGCGCATTGGCGGCAGACTTGAACTGGGACTATCGCTATTGCTGGTTGCGCGATGCATCCTTCACAATCCGTGCATTGCTCGAACTGGGCTACTGGGACGAAGCCGTGGATTTTCTCGATTGGATGCTACAAGCAACGCGGCTAACTCAGCCCAAGTTGAGAATTCTCTATTCCCTCTATGGCGACAAAGCTCCGGTGGAACGAGAACTGGAATACTTAAGCGGATACCGCGAATCTCGCCCAGTGCGCATCGGGAATGCCGCACGCGATCAACTTCAGCTCGACGTCTATGGAGAAGTGATCGACGCGGCAGCGCAATTCGCATTCCATGGCGGGCATCTCGACCGTGAAATGCAGAAGGCTTTGATTGGCTTTGGAGATTATGTAACAGCAAAATTGGGATCAGCCGGACGAGGGCATCTGGGAGCCCAGGTCTGGACGCGAGAACCACACCCACTCGCGACTTTTGTGTTGGACGGCGATGGATCGCCTCGTTCGTCTTGGTGAGCGAGCAGGCTACGAGGAGTGCCGATCGAGCGCTACAGAAAAGAGAGCAACTTGATCCGGCGCCAGATTGAGGAACGTGCATGGAACGAGCACATGCAAAGTTACGTAAGCGTGCTCGATGGACAGGAACTCGACGCCAGCCTGCTTCTGCTCTCCTGGTATGGTTTCGCAGAGGCGGGATCGCCAAGAATGCGCAGCACTACCGAGCGATCCGCCAACAGCTGGTAACATCCAACGGTTTGCTCTTCCGCTACCGAGAGAGAAATAGCAGAAGGGACGTTTGCTCTGTGTAGTTTCTGGGAAGCAGAATATCTCGCCTTAGGCGGTGGCTCGCTAGAGGAGGCGCGTCAACGATTCGCGGACTTGATCAAGTATGAAAATGATTTAGGTTTGTATGGTGAAGAGATAGACCCGACAACAGGCGCTCCATTGGGAAACTTCCCTCAAGCCTTCACCCACGTGGGCCTGATCGGCGCAGCATTATCAATCAGCCAGCGCGAAAAGGGAGAGCAGCAACTGGCGCATCGTCCGCCCACGGCCACTCCGCAGGAATCCAGGTTCATTCATGAACTGGCCAAGCTGGCTGCTCTCGGGATTTCTGGCGACTTTGGCATTGTCTACGCTTCTCGCAACCAGCCAGGGCCTTGGCTTAACCCGAATGAACTTGCCCTACCTGATTGGAACTTTCGTCACGCCGCAGCGGGAAAAGGCAAGATTTTACGGATTTCTTGATTCATCTGCTGAACGGCTGGATATTTTCCATCTTCTACGTATTGATCTTCGAGGCGCGGCACTTGGCTAATTGGTGGTTCGGAGCGCTTATCGGATTGGCGCAGGCGCTCTTCGTCCTAACCGTCGGAATGTCACTGATGCCAGGCATCCATCCCAGAATGGCAAGCGAACAGCACGGTCCCAATGCAAATCGTCAACTCGAACCACCCGGTTTCATGGCGTTGCATTATGGAATTCAGACTCCGGTTTCCATCTTTCTCGCGCACGCAGTATTCGGAGCAATCTTGGGCTCGCTCTACCAACTCGCGAAGTGAGGTTGTATCGCTGAGGATGCAAATTTCGAATGTTACTGCAACAGTTCGAAAGATCCCTTCAGTCGGATGTCTGCCGAGGATGAGCCTACCAACACGTCGAAAGTGCCAGGCTCTGCGATCCAGTCTTTCTTCTGCGTGCTGTAGTAGGCCATTGAACTCTTGTCGAGCGTGAAGCTGACGGTCGTGGATTTGCCGGGCGATAACTCGACTCGGCGGAAACCCTTCAGCTCTTTGACTGGGCGATCTACGCTGGAATGTCCGTCGTGAACATAAAGCTGCACAACTTCCGCGCCCGCGCGCTTTCCCTGGTTGCGAACTTTCAAGCTCACCTCGAAAGTTTGACCGCTCGAAGCTTTGCCCGGTTTAATCTTCAAATCGCTATAGCCGAAGCTGGTATAGGACAGAGCCATATCCGAAAGGAAATTGAGGCGCAATGCCGTGCTTGTCGAAATAGCGATAGCCAACATAAATTCCTTCCGCATACTTCACGTGCAGATCTTCTCCCGGATAATTCCCGTATGCGGGAGACTCTTTGAAGTCGTTGATAAAGGAAAAAGGAAGTTTGCCGGAGGGATCGACGTCGCCGAACAAAACATCCGCGATTGCGTGGCCCATTTCCTGGCCGCCAAACCATGCATCCAGAACTGACGGAACCTGGCCAACCCAGCGGCTTACGTTGACCGGAGCGCCAGCGTTGAAGACCACGATCGTATTGTGGTTCACTTTTGCGATCGCCTGAACCAGTTCGTCCTGCCCGGCAGGCAAATCTAACGTTGTGCGATCAAAGTCTTCGGATTCAACCGCCGGCAGAGTTCCCCACCAGCACGATCGTCGCATCCGCTTTCGCAGCGATGGCGACAGCTTCCTTCCGCAATTCCTCGCGGGCTTCGGGGGTATCTTTGGCGGGGTCTTCGCCTGGCATAGAAGCACCGAGCGCATAGCTGACTTGCATGCTGCTGCCGGCTCGTTCTTTGATTCCATCCAGTGGTGTGACTGCATGCTTGAAATGCACCAGCGAACTGCCGCCACCGCCGGCTCTGGCAACCGCGGCATTGGGTCCGATGACGGCAAGCGACTTGATCTTGGAAGCATCAAGCGGAAGTAAATTGCCGTCATTTTTGAGCAGCACGATGCTCTCTGCCGCTCCATGGCGCGCCACGGCTCGCTGCGCGGGAGTATCGATTTCGCCCGACGGCGTTTGGTGCACGATCAAAAACGTCGCTGACAAACATCGTGCGCAGAATGCTGCCCACATTGTCATCAAGAGTTGCCGACGGTGATTCTGCCTGCGGCTACTTCGGGCAGAACCTTCTCTGGCGACAGCCAGTCGCCGCCGTTGCCAACTTTCTTTGGGTTTTCAGTCATCAACCATGACTTGGCCGGTTCGCCGCCGGGCATCTCCAGGTCCATCCCGGCATTTACCGGGCCGACGCGTGCTATACGTGCTGCCCCAGTCTGAAACCACAAAGCCCTTGAAGCCCCACTCTTTTCGCAGAATGTCCTTCAGCAGAAACGGATTCTCCGAGCAATAAAGTCCATTTACCTTTTGGTAAGCAGACATTACCGACCAAACTCCAGCCTCCTGCACTGCCGCTTTGAATGCGGGGAAATAAATCTCCTGCAAGGTACGCTCGTCGATGGATTCGTCTACGCGATGGCGTTCGAATTCCTGATTGTTGGCGTCGAAGTGTTTTACCGTGGCAATCACGCCCTCGCCCTGCACGCCTTTGATGTAGGCCACACCCATCTGCGCGGCGAGGTAGGGATCCTCGCCGTAGCCCTCGAAGTTTCTTCCCCACAGCGGGACGCGCTGGATATTAACCGTCGGGCCGAGAATCATGTCGCGGCCAATCGCTCTCACTTCCTGTCCAATCGCCTGACCTACGCTTTGCGCCACCGCTGGATCCCAGGTGGCGGCGACCGCGATTCCCGCGGGAAAGGCGGTGCTATTGAAAGGGTGCGCAGCCGATTTCGTGATCTTCGACGGGCCAGCCCATGATCGGATGCCCATCGGCCCGTCCGCCATCTTGATCGACGGAATACCCAGCCTCGGAACTGCGACGCTCTCCATCCAGTTGGCTCCGGCCAACATGCTGGCTTTTTCTTCGACAGTCATGCGGCCGAGCAAATCTTGCACACGCTGTTCGACTGGCAGTTTTGCATTCTTATAAGGAGCGTTGGAGGGAACGTCCTGCGAGTGCGCGGCCGCAACTCCCGCGACTAGAACGGTCAGGATCAAGATCGATGCGCAGCGTGTAGGTATGGTTTGTATTCGTCTGACTATGATCGGTCACAGTGTTAGCCCTCGATGAGGAATGTTGTTCCGCGGAATTCGTTCGCCCAGACGATCTTAGCCCGTCTGCACGAAGCCGGCCAAGAATAATTGTTGAACAAGCTTTGAATCCTACATCGGGAAGAGGATATCGGCAATCAAACGCGACTAATCACCGGCAAGCAGCAGTCCGCTATCGCCGCGCCCGAAAGTCCGGAAGTGAAGATTCAGGATTTACCGGTTTGACACCCCTTTGCAACCGCCCCTATACTTGCTCCGCGCCGCGAAACCCGCGTCTGGAGAGACCTCTATGCTGAAACGTTCGCTGGCTGTTTTCCTGATCGCCGCTTCTGCAACCCTTGGCTTTGCGCAAAACTGGAAGTCTCATCAACCCAAACTCACTCCGCAAAAGAGCGGGACAACGCAATTGCTCATTGCGGTCAGTCCGGTGGACTCCCGTGTGGTCTGGGCAGCAGGGACCGGTGGCACTTACGTAGTCACAACCGACGGCGGGAACACGTGGAAAGCCGGTGTCGTCCCCGGGGCCGAGAAACTCCAATTCCGCGATGTGCAGGGCGTGAGTGACAAGGTCGCGTATTTAATGTCAATCGGAAACAACACTGGCAGTTTTCGTATCTACAAAACTGTCGATGGCGGGGCGACTTGGACGATCGAGTTCAAGAACGAGACGGAAAGCGCATTCTACGACTGTTTCGCCTTCTGGACACCGAATCGAGGCGTTGCGCAGAGCGACTCGGTGAACGGAGTATTTCCCGATATTCGCACGACCGATGGAACAACGTGGCAGAGCATCGCCAATAGTATGCCGCCTGCATTGCCCGGTGAAGCCTCGTTCGCGGCCAGCGGAACTTGCATAACAACTCAGGGCCGAGGAGAACGCGTGGATTGCAACGGGCGGCGCAACCATCGCGCGGATCCTGGCCACGCGAGATGGTGGCGACACCTGGAACGCGTATGACACCCCGCTGGTCAGTTCGGCCAGCGCGGGCGGGGTTAGCGTGGCCTTCCGTGATTCGCGGAATGGTGTTGTGGGGGGCGGCGATTTGTCCTCAAACAAGAGCGCAGACATGGCTGCGTCGCACGATGGCGGAATGACTTGGCAGCTGACGAACAAGCCTCCCGTAAGCGGAACCATTTTCTGCTTGAGTTACACACAAGGCATGGGCCACGGTCACGTTAAAGAAGGACACGATGGCGGCAACCGAACGGTCGTAATTACGGCTGAGACCGAGCCAAACTTCACTTCAGGATCAGGAGCCTGGACTCCCGATGAGGGTCAGACTTGGTTCAAACTGCCCAAAGAGGTTAGCGGTTATTGGGCCGTCGCTTTTGCGGATCCGCAAGCGGGATGGTTTGTGGGCAACGGTGGCGCCATCCTCAAGATCAGTTTCTAACCACGATGTGGCCAGTTATCCTTAGTGCCTGACCGGGCGGAACGATCACGAACCGTCAAGCTCCGCCCCTTCTCGGACGGAGCTTGATGCGCATCGGCGTAATCGATAATCGCGTAAGATGCTGCGAAGCCGCGATAATCGGTAGTGCACGGACCCTGTTGCTGGCGGGCGAGATGGGTGTACACTCGTAGCCGCCTTGGGGCCAGTCAGAAATATTCGTGTAAACTTTCTAAGCGGAGGAAGACTCATGCATGGGCGAACAATCAGTCGGATTTTAGTATCAGCAACGTTTCTTGCGTCGGTCGTGATCGGAGCGAATGTCACAGCGCAGACTGCACCCTCAGCCCCCGGCCAAGCCAGGGGCGGCCAGAATCACGCCGCCGTTGAACAAAACCCGGCTTGCCAGAAAATCATCAACGAGTGCAAGAATCTGGGTTTCATTCAGGGACAGTGGAAAAAAGATAATGGCCTCTGGAAAGATTGCTTTGACCCGGTCGTTAAGGGTGGCGGCAGTGCCACCCGCGATGGAAAGCCCATCAGCGTTCCGGTGAGCGCCAGCGAAATTCAGTCCTGTCGAGCGGCGGAAAGCCATCACAGGTAGGCGCAGGAAGGTACGCTTTAAACTTGCTTGGGTCGAAGGAGCTCCCGCGCGGCAATCTACGGACTTGATTCGTTTCTGAAGCAGGCTGGGCAGTGCCCGACCAAGCTGGTGGCCATGCCAATCCTCGAACTTGTGCCGGAACGCTCGGTATCGAGGATGCCAAGCGCTCCCCGAATGTTCCACGGCGCCCATCCGGTGTGCAGATCGTTGAGCGCGCTTAACGTGTCCTCAAACCAGGCCAGAACGACTTCCGGCGGCGTGTGCTTATGACAGCCCATTTCCCCAAAGTGGTTGGGAACACTCATCGCCCCACGGTCGAAGATGTCCGAGCCACCTCGGCCCGATTAATCTTTTGACACCTAAAGCGCCAGGCGGGTACCGGTTCGATGGTAACCCCGAAGTGCTATACCATCAGTGATCTTACCTGCAGGATTAGAACCTCCTTAGAATGAAAACTCCATTAGAGACTCTTCCGACCTCCTCTCGGCGGACGTTTGCCGCGAAAGTTTGTCGCAGGTAAAGGCGATCGGGATTACGCGAATCAATTCTAAAGGAGGCCACAATCATGGCGACTGGTGCAGTTACAGCCCGCGAACCAGAGGTAGATGCGAAAACCACAACGACGGAAACGCCTGAGGCGAAGCCGTTGACGCTAAAGCAGCGTTTCTTTCATCTGCTACATGAGATTTTCAAAGGACGCGAAGAACACCTCGGATGGCGCCAGTAAGACGGTACGGCCCTGAGCACCTGCCAGAAAGACCTTGAGCGATCCGTTAATTTCATTATCGTTTCTGTAGCTCGTCTTTCCGTCCCACCCAGCCATTGCTGTACGTTTAGTGCGGTGTTGGCGATCCGCTCTAAGGGTACAACCAGGTTCACCGCACCGCGGGCGATGGCTTCCTTGGGCATTCCAAAGACAATGCAGCTGGCTTCGTCCTGCGCAATCGTAGCCGCTCCCGCTTCGTTCATTTCAGCGAAGCCCCTGTGCGCCGTCGTCGCCCATGCCGGTCATGATGACGCCAACCGCCTTTGCTCCGACGGAAACGGCCACTGAACGAAAGAGTACATCGACACTCGGACGATGACGTGAGACCAGCGGCCCATCGAGGATCTGGACGAAAAGCTCTTCGCCACTCCGATTGACAACCATGTGCCGGTTGCCCGCTGCGATCAGCGCCTTCCCAGTTTGTAATCGGCTGCCGTCCCGAGCCTCCTCGACTTCTATGGTGCACTCCTTGTTCAAGCGATCTGCAAAAGCGCGGGTAAATCCTTCCGGCATATGCTGCACAATCACGATCGGTGGGCAGTCGGCCGGCATGGCTGTGAGGAAAACACGCAGGGCTTCGGTCCCGCCTGTCGAGGCACCGACCGCTATCAGTCCGTTCGGCGCCCCTGCGAAGCTGGGACTTAGTTTTGCGAGGCAGAACCGCATCAGCGGTCAGACGAGGAACCGCTGCCATAACCGTCCGCGGCCTGACTTGTGCTTGAGATGCGCTCCAGACCGCATCCACAAGGGTCACAGCTGATTCGTGCAGGAAGTCACGCACGCCAACTTTGGGCTTAGTGATTACTTCAACCGCTCCTTCCTCGAGCGCTCGCAGTGCGAGTTCGGTTCCACGAGCAGCCAGTCCGGAGCAGACCACGACCGGCGTTGGCATTTCCGGCATGATTTTCCGGATGAAAGTCAGTCCATCCATTCGCGGCATTTCCAGGTCGGTAATCACCACGTCGGGAGGTTCCTTTTGCATCTTCGACCCATGCAATCAGGGGGTCTGCCGCGACGCTGACCTTGACCCGGCTGTTGGTGCTCAGGATGCCCTGCATAACCTGGCGCACCATCGCGGAGTCATCTACCACCAGCACGTGCAAGTCATCTCCATGCATACGCGGCACGCTCTTTCCCTTCGGAGGCGCTTAAGGCTGCGGAATATGTCGCTTCATCCGCGGTTCTCACAAGCGCTCTCTTGTTTCCTGCTCTGGTGTAGATCGTCGGCTCAAGGCTGCGTAACTCGGGGGAACACGGCGTTCAGGTTTTCCGCGTGGCCCACGAACAGAATGCCGTTGGCGACGAGATGACCAACCAGGCTGGTGACTACCCTTTGCTTCGAAGCCGCGTCGAAATAGATCAGGACATTGCGACAAAAAATCGCGTCGAACGGTCCTTCGACCCGATCCGACTCCTGGTCCAAATTCAACCTTCGGAACTCGACCATTTGCTGGATTTCAACTTTCACCTTCATCTCGCCTTGCCGATCCGCTATCCCGCGCAACATGAACGTGTGCAGCAAGTCCTTTGGGAAGCTCCGTCGACCTCGTAACGGGATAAATCCCCTTACAGGCCTTTTCCAGCACTCGGTTCGAAATGTCGGTGGCTAGAATCCGCGCGTCCCAGCCCTGCTCAGCAGGAAGATGCTTGGCGAGCAGCATGGCCACGGTGTATGGCTCTTCCCCCGAGGAACATCCGGCGCTCCAGATATTCACTCGCTTAGGCCGCAACCCGCGCTCAGCGTCCGCGTGCCAACGAGGAAATACTCTCTGCACCAGGAACTCGAACTGCCTGGGCTCGCGGAAGAACCGCGTTTCATTGGTGGTGATGGCGTCGATCATCCGGGCGCGTTCCTCGTGCTGCTCCGGCTGTGAAACCAATTCGTAGTAATTCTGCAGTGAAGTGATCTCCAGCGTGCGTAGCCGCCGAAAAAGCCGTCCGCACAACAAGGCCGTTTTTGAACTCCCCAGCCAGATGCCGGTTTCGGCGTAAATTAATTTCTGGAACTTTTGGAATAAGGCGGGGCTCACTGAAAGATGAGGTGGTTGCTCAAGGTAGCCGTCGCCCTGAGTCAAGCTGCCAGAATCCTTGCCTGCGGCGGTTCCAGCGGGCAAGGCTACGCTCCCGTCTCGAAGTGTGCTTCTTTGGCCGGTACATCAACGACTGCGTCGTCCGAACATGATCCATCGGCAACCGACTCGGTCACCGCCAGCAATTCGTCGGCAGACAGGACTTTGTCGATATCAAGAATCAGACAAAACTTCTTCCCTAACGCGCCCATGCCGAGTAGATATTCGGTCTTGACCCGAGTGCCGAACGGCGGAGTCTCTTCGATTTCGTCCGCGGAGAGATCGATAACCTGGCTTACCGAGTCGGCCAGAACACCCATGGTCAGCTTTTCGCCCTGGAACATCGCTTCGGTGATGATGATGCAAGAGAACTTCGTAACGCGGCTGGATGGCAACCCGAACTTCACAGCGAGATCGACCACTGGGACAACTTTGCCTCGCAGGTTGGTGACGCCGCGGATCCAGACTGGAGTGTTGGGCACGGTGGTGACAGCCTCGTACTCAACAATCTCGCTGACTTTCACAATACTGATCGCATATTCCTCACCCGCGGTTAAGAAGGTAAGGTATTGCACCGGGCTCTGAGGGAGTTGATTATTTCCCTGCTTCGACGCTCCCATACTTTTCACTCCTCGCATCTATGCCGTTTGCTTAGTCGAATGCGCTCACTATCGCAGCAACGCCAATGCGTCGGCTGAGCCGGACAGTGTCCATTTTCTTAGAACGGAGCGAAGTTAGCTTCTTCCGCTGCCTTGCCGCTCGCCGATTGATTCCGACTACGCTGCGCGAAATCGCTCCTGAACGGCGGATTCAGGGGCATGACCACGTGCTGTTTGTCGCCACTGCTGCGTTGAGCAGGTTGTTCTCCCGCTACGCGGAAAAAAGTCATCAGCTGCTGTAGTTGTTCGGACTGCGCGGCCAATTCTTCCGCAGTGCTTGAAAGCTCTTCCGCAGACGATGCGTTGCGCTGGGTAACCGTGTCGACTTGGGACATGGCCTTGTTGATTTGGGTCACCCCACCTGACTGTTCGGTGGATGCTGCAGCCACGTCCTGCACCAACTCAGCAGTCTTTTTGATGGACGGCACCAGATCAGACAGCAATTGCCCAGATCGTTCGGCTACGCTGACGCTCTTTCCGGCCAGGCCGCCGATTTCCTGCGCGGCTAACTGGCTCCGCTCGGCCAACTTTCGAACCTCGACGGCGACCACCGCAAAGCCCCGGCCCTGGTCTCCGGCACGAGCCGCTTCGATCGCCGCGTTGAGCGCAAGCAGATTGGTCTGGTAGGCGATCTCTTCGATCACTGAGGTCTTGGCGGCAATCTGCTTCATGGCTTCGACAGTTTCTTTGACCGCGTCGCCGCTTTCTTCCGCCGCCGTCGCGCCCTTGGCCGCGGCCTGCTCCACTTGCCGGCTGTTGTCGGCGTTTTGGGTGATGGATGCGTTCATCTGCTCCAGGCTCGGAACTCATCTCCTCGACCGAAGCGGCTTGTTCGCTGGTTCCCTGCGAAAGACTCTGCGAGGACGCTGAAACCTGTTGGGCTGCCGACGCGACCGCAGCGGACCCTTCGCGAACATCCTTGATGATGCTCGAAAGTTTGCTGCTCATCTCTCGCATGGCCCGTTGCAATTTGCCAGTTTCCGAACGGTTCGTGACAACTATCTCCCTGGTCAAATCGCCGGCGGCGATTCGCTCGGCGTGCCCGACTGCCTGCTCGATCGGAGCCGTAATACTCCTGGTGACGCTAATTGCCGCGAAGGTGGCCAAAAATAGAGTAAGAGCTCAGGAGTAACAAAGCAATCCTGCGACCAACGGTGTAAGCCTCCTGGCTCTCCTTCATACTTTGCTGCATGGCCGCCGTCTGCAGGTCGATAAATTTTTCCCACATGCCGCGATACTTATCGAGAGCGGGGATCACCTCGTCACGCAATCCGCCATAGCTTGCTCCCGCTTCTTGTCGGCCAGCAGCGCCTTGGCTTTATTCCTGGCCGAAATATAGGCCTGCCGGTCCTGAGTGACGACCTCAAACAGATCTCGCTCCTGGGCAGAGCTGAGGCTCTTTTCGATTTCCGCGACCTGCCCGCTGATTTCCTTGCTGATCGCGTCGTTTTGCTGATTCAGCTTTTTCTCTTCGTCTGGATCGGTGGTCTGGAACAATTGCAAAGTGATGCGGGCGTTGGTGATTGAGTTCTCAATCGTCTGGTGCGTCAACTCTACCGTGTTATAACGCTTCTGCATCGCAGGCCGACATGTCGGAATTCAGGCGGCCAAGCCAGTTCAGTCCGAATCCACCGACGGCAATCACGCACAGCAGGATGGCTCCAAAGACGACACCCAGTCGCGTGCCTATTTTCTGATCTTGCCAATTTTTCATTGTTCCTTCACCTCTTTAATGGCTGCTCTTTTTGTCTATGCTTGCGCTTGTAAAGTCGATTGCATGACTCCACGCAGGAGGCTGGGTACGTCAACGATCAAGCCCACACGTCCATCGCCAAGAACCGTTGAACCAGCAATCCCGGGAACTCCTCGAAATGCTCTGCCTAGCGGTTTGACGACTGTCTGCATGCCGCCCAGCAATTCGTCCACTGCGATTCCGGCGTGGAACTCGTTGACCTTGACAACAACAATGTTCTCTCTCTTTGGGGCCTCGCCCGAGAGGCTGAATATGCGCCGCAGTCGGACATAGGGAAGGGCGGTTCCGCGCAGGCTAAGAATCCCGCTGGCTTCTTGGCTGCGCTGTCTTTCCGGCAGTTCCGTACACTCCGTCACATGCTCCAAAGGAACGATAAAGGTCTCGCTGCCAACCTTGACGGAAAATCCCTCAATGATCGCTAAGGTCAGCGGCAAGCGGATGGTAATGGTGCTGCCTTTGCCAGCCGTGCTTGATATTTCGACCGTGCCGCGCAAACTATCGATGTTGCGGCGGACGACATCGAGGCCGACTCCACGCCCTGAAAGATCGGTCACCGATTCGGCGGTAGAGAATCCAGCCTGAAACACCAGATCGTAGAGATCCTCGTCGCGAACTTCATCTTTACCGGACAACGAGTCCAAGGCGTTTTGCTTTCTCGAGAATGCGGCTGCGGTCGAACCCTGCTCCGTCGTCCTCCAGTTTCACGATGATGTTTCCGCCGCTGTGCGCCGCCGTCAGCCGAATCAGCCCGCAAGCGATTCTTGCCTCGGCTTTCGCGCAAAGCTGGCTTCTCGAATCCGTGATCGACCGCATTGCGCAACAGGTGCAGCAGTGGATCCTTCAATTGTTCGAGGACGGTGGTGTCAACCTCGACGTCACCCCCTACCAATTCCAGACGAGCCAATTTTCCATGGCTCTTGGCAAGATCTCTCACCGGACGAACAAACTGGCGAAACAGCGGGCCGACTGGAACCATGCGGATGCTCATAACTTCACTTTGCAGTTCCATGTACAGCCGCTCGGCCTCGCGATGCATCTCCAGCATGGCCCGCCCTTGCTCGGCATCAAGCTTTTCGATCATCCGGCGCAGGCGTCCTTGTGCGATCACGATTTCCCCAGTCAGGTTCAACATGTGATCGAGTTTGTCTACGTCGGCGCGCAGCGTGCGGTGCGCGGCGCCTGACGGTATCTCCACCTTTGCGGTTGAACTCGATTCCGCCGGGGCTTCGCTGGCGGTCACAATCCTTTTCGCCCGCTTTTCAACTTCCCGGGCGATTTCTTTCCGAAGCGCTTGTTGGCTCGGAGTAAGTTCCTGAGGTCCGGCCGCCGCGCTTGAGACCATTGCCCGAAGTTCATCCACGGCTTTTAGCAGCACTGAAATCAGATCTGCGCTGGGGAGAGCCTGCTGCTCGCGAAAAACGTCTAACAGATCCTCGACTACGTGGGCGAAACCCGCGAGTGCACTGAGCTCCAACGAAGTTGCGTTTCCCTTGAGGGTATGAGCAACGCGGAAAATACTGTGCAGCAGTTCAAGATCGGATGGACTCGATTCCATTTGAACTAACGCCTGTTCCATCGAATCCAGGCCTTCTATCCGACTCGATGAGAAACGACGCCAGAACTGCTTCTCGGTCAAAGTCCGCCAAATCCACCCGCTCTCCTCTCGTCGTCGCGCCAACTGGCGCAAAGTTTTCTCTTACACCTGGTCGAAATTCTTGATCGTGGTCGACGCCATCGGAGATCTGAAATACCAGTCTCCGGCCGTGTTTTCCGGAGACCTCTTTTTCAACCACGGGAATGCCAGCGGAGCGAAGAAAACTTTCCGCGAGCTGAACATTCCTTGTTCCCAGCGACTGCAAAGGATCATTGCCGAACGCGCAAGATCCCCCGAAAACCTTGGCCTGCAAATTTCGCACTTCACATCCCAGCGCCAAAACTTGTTTCAGCAGTTCGGAATTGGCAACGTTGCCGTAGCGCAGCCGGTTCGGGCCTTCGCCCTGCCCTTCGGGCAAAAGGTAGTGGTTCATTCCTCCTGCCTTCTTGTGCCTGTCCCACAGGCAGATAGCCGCGCACGATCCGAGAATGGTCGAAATGGTGATGGGATCGCGCGTTACAAACAGTTGTCCTGGATACAGGAAGTGCCTGGCCTTTTCGGAGTCCGCGTGATCGAAACTCTTCATCGACCTCCGCGGGCAGCACTGCTGGATTGAATTTGGCCTCGGTCATGCTCTCATTCCTGGTCCCTCGACTGGCATCGAATGGACACTCGATCCAAACAAGGGTTTAGCGGCTTCGTCGGAAAGAAGCTTGAACAGTTCCATGTCTGACCGGTCGAAAGCGACCTTTTGCGGAAGCAGCCGCAATATCGCAAGAATCGCTACCGTCTGGTTTGCGAAGCGGATCGGAATAAACGCCTGGACCTTACCACCGCGCCGGAGCGGTGACGAGATGGGAGCACAACGTGGCATTCACCCCGCATGACACGTTGAAGGCCCGCTTCGCCCAGAACTCGCAGCAGATCGTAGTTTTCGGCGTCGATTCCGAACGACCAATAAACTTGGAATGTTGCGGTTCTACGTTCCACTTTGAAGAGACCAATTTCCTCGGAGCCGAGAAAGTTGGCCACGATTTCGCGCAGGCCCTCGATAGCATCCTCTTGACTCCTGCTCTCGCTTAGTCTTTTGCGTGCTGCTTCCAACCGCAGATCGTTCATGCCGGCTCGCAGAGGACTTCGTTCCAGACGCGATGTTTTTGTCTCCGTTCATGAAGATCCTGTGTCACTGATTCGAATGAAACGGAGAGAAACTAATCGTTCTCAGCTCCCTACTCACCCAAATAGCTCTGTAGCAAAGCCACCAACTCTGCGCCATCGACAGGTTTCGTGATGTAGTCGTTGCATCCACTTTGAAACCCAGCCTCCATATACGATTCCTCGCCGCGAGTGGTGACCAGAACAATGGGAATCTCGCGCGTCCCGGTTGCTGACGCATCTTTTTGCAGGCCTCAAACCCATTCATGCGCGGCATCACCACATCCATCAAAACCAAGTCGGGCTGCTCCTGTTGCGCCTTCTCGACCGCCTCCATGCCGTCGCTCGCAGTCACACACTGGTAGGTCGTGCGCCGTTCGACGATCTCGCGCTCCATCATCAAGGCTGTCTTGGAGTCGTCCACCACAAGAATTTTCTTTGACATCGCTCTCCTCGAACCGGGACGCCGGGGCTTTGGCAACCGCCGCCTGGAAGGCAAATCTCAGCATCAAAATAGCTTGCCAACTGGCAGCCCACATTGATGTCTATCACACCCGATAATTACGTCGGTAATTACGTAGGTAATTTAGTGCTAAAGTTCGCGGGGCTTTCGAGCGTGAGGCTGGTCGATGCGAATGCGCGCTGCGACAAAGATCCGCGGACAGAGTTGATCTGCTGTAGATTTCTGCGATGGCCACGTCTTGGATGAAATTGAGTTGCTCGGAAAGGCTTCGTCGAATCCACAGGCGGCCAGGAATCTGACTTCGCTCGACACGACAACGAATGAGCTACTCGACGTTCCAGCCGCTCACTTCGATTGTGGGATTCGTACCGCCAAGGTCCCGGACGCGATACGTTGCCGTGATCTCGCGCTTCTCGCCTGGCATCAGCGAGAGATAGTTGTCCTGCCACAACACCGGCAGAATTTCTTCACCACCCTTGCCCTTGTCGACCTTCAAACGCACAAAGAAGGCCAGATTCTTGCTCGGATTCTCGATCGCGACGCGTGTGACTTCTTCATCACCCTTTCGCTCGTTACGGGAAGTGACGTTCAGCTTCACTTTGGGCAATTGCTTGAGAGCGGTGAAATCGGCGTAAGTTGCCGTGGGAGTCGTATACCAGTTTGATTTTTCCCAATCCAATGTCTCGGGAGACGTGGATAGCCAATAGAAATTTGATCCCACGATTTTTCCCGCTGAATCCTGAACCGCGAGATGCAGGAAATAAGTCGGGCTCAAGCCCTGAATCTCCGGAAGGGCGAAGATCTTGCTCGTGCTGTCCGCAGGCGCGTTCACGGTTTGTTCCTTGGAAAATTTCTCACTCATGTCGAGGTTGTAAACCTTGGCCGTGACTTTGAGATTGCTCGCGTCCCGATACTGGCTGCTGACCAGCCAAATCGAGCGATCGTCGTAGCCATAAATAGGATCGAGCGGCTGCATCGCCGTCTTCGCGCCAAAATATCCGCCGCCCGGACGCAGGTAATAGTCATAGAGATGCCAGATCAACGAAGGCCAGGCGTTGTTCAACATCCATTGAATGACGCCCGTGGACGTGTACTTGTTCCGGCTATAGGCTTCGTACATCGCGCGGATTCCCTCGTACGCCATCAACTGGGACTTCAAGGCATAGTCCTCAACGTTGTCGGCCTTTCCATAGCGCGCAGTCAATGCATCAGTGAACACGTGGATATCTTTAAAGGCTCCGCCGCCGGCATGGTAATTCCAGTAGTCATCGATTGGCCAAAGGTGCTCTTTCGGCAAGAATCGTTCCAGACTCTCGATGGGCGGAACGGACGGTCCGGGACTGGTTTCGGTATTGAACCCATAAGCACCACCGCAGCCACCTTCGTTGCACTCGGTGGGAGAAGGATGGTCGAGAGAATCGGTAAGCCAATAAGAGGGCGCGACGTACTCATACGGCCCAGTCATCTTTACTCCGCTAGTTCCGGAAAATCCAGCCGGCTTGGCAGTCGCTGAGGAAACGATTGGGTTCGGCCACAGCGCCTGCTTTTCGACATCGAGATACATCTGCTCAACATCGGGCGGCGGCGGATTGTCGCTGCCGTTGAGCCACATGATCAAGCTCGGATGGCTGCGCAGACGATAGATCTGCGAAACCAGCGATTCCTTGGCGATCCGGTAATCCGCGTCCGACCACTTCGACCAGTGCTCCCAGTGATCGCAACAGCACCAACCCGCCATGACAAGCACGCCCTTGCGGTCAGCCTTCTCGAAAAAATCATCAGGCTCGAGTTTGCCTTCCAGCCGAATCGTGTTGAGCCCCATGTCCTGCACATATCTGAATTGGTCGTCGATGTTGTTGGGATCGTATCGCAGCATCATGTCTGAAGAGTAGCCGCCGCCGCGAATCAAAATCTTCTTGCCGTTTATGCTGAAGACGCGATTGCCGCTGTCGTTGAGCTGTGAAGTGATTTCTCGAATCCCAAAGTGCGAGTCCGACGCATCGGACACGTTGTCCATCGATATCGAACTCCAAATGCAACCGATACAACTCCGGACTGCCCATCTGCGCCGGCCACCAGAGCCGCGGCTGAGAGAACGCAAGCTGCGAAAATTTGTCGGGCGCGAAAGTTACATCCTTCACCTCGTTCGGCGATAGTTCCACTTCCTGCTCGAACTGCGTCTTCTCAATTGTGCCTTTCAGCTTGCCCTTCACCGCGTGATTGGTCGAATTCTTGAGCTGTGCAGTCACGGTGAGTTGAGCGCTGTCATTTGCGGGAGAATTAATGTGTGACAGAACCGCGGGGTAGCGCAAAGCCACCGGGCCGCTCGTCCTGATGTTTACCTCTCGCCAGAGCCCCATGTTCTTATCCGGAGGAGCGGGATTCCAGTCGACAAAGGTGATCGCCAGATCGTCTTCTTCCGGAGCCCACACCTCAACAGCCACAACGTTCTCCGCCCCGGGACGCGCAACGCGGTGATGTCGAACTCATAGGTTCGCCACGCGCCCACGACTTGCTGAAGATTGGCAATTTGCTTCCCGTTGACCCAGATATTCGCGCGGTAGTTAATGCCGTTGAAGTCCAACCAGACTGTCTTGCCTCGGTCACCGGCCGGCAGCGTGAACGTTTTGCGATACCACCACGCCACGGCAAACGGGCTGTCTGGCTGCATGGCGGATTTGAAAAATTCGCTCCCACGGGATACGTCATTCCCGGGAAATTGCCGTAGATTCATGCCGAACGCGGGGTCAGGATAGACCTTCTGCTTTACCAATGCGGCCACCACGGTCGTTGGCACGAAACCGTGTACCACCCTTTCGGCCGGTAGGCCGAGGTCGAGATCACGTCGCCGGACTCAGCAACTTTGCCCGAGGACTGAAGAGTCCATCCATCAACCAAAGGTCGCATTGGAAATGGTTCCGTTGCCGCGAAGAGTGCCGCCGCATACAGAAGATGAGCAGCCAACAGTAGAGAGGAAGAAAACAAAACCCGGAGCCTTCATGGTTCGAATCCCTTTCAAGCAAAGAACCATCGCAGTGCCGGGATAGGAGGCGGTACGGCACCATCGACTCCGCCCAGGCTGTTTGTCGCTCTTAGATAATATCGTTTATTGATTCGTTTCAATAGGCCTGAAATGCGAGATAATGAGTCTGCGCAAGACTCGCGGAAGAAAGAGGAGCCTTCGATGAAGATTCTGACGGATAGTGTGTTTGTGTCCTGCCTGGCTCTAATGCCGTTCATAGCGGCACGCGCTCGGAAACATTAACAGTGAGCGCTCCGCAGCAATCGAGTCCGTCTGCGCTTACAGCAGGAATTGATCCGCACGCAAAAAGCTTTTCAGGACGCGCAGGACCGTGGCGATGCGGAATATGTCAGGAACGCTGTGGCTGACGATTTCTTATCCGTCGAGACTAACGGAAACACCACAGGCAAAAAAGAATTCGTGCGTGATATTCATCCCTCTGAACACCCCGAGCCTTCCCCCATTCTCTACGATTTCGATGTCGTGCAACTCGATGAAGGCTGCGCCGTCGTAACGTACAAGGCAGTATTTCCTGGCAGCCAGTTAGAGAAATACCAGCACTTGAGCGATACCTGGGTGAAGCAGGCTGGCCAGTGGAAGCTGAAATTCCAACAGAGCACGCTCAATTTATGGAGCGCTCACGACCTGGACTAGCGCATGCGATTCATAGACCGCGAAGAGGTTGCCAGGCGCCTCACCTATGAGTTGTGCATCCCCATCGTGCGCGATGCGATGATTGCCTTCTCACGGGGCGAAACCAAGCAACTGTTGCGTTCGATTATCCCGCTGTCCGAGGGCCGACTTTTCGGCGTCATGCCCGGTGCGATGGGCGCGCATGCCCCCTTCGGAGCGAAGTTGATCAGCGTCTTCCCGGAGAACTTCGATCGCGGAATACAGTCGCACCAAGGCCTCGTCATCCTTTTTGATCCCGAATCCGGCACTCCGGTTTGCGTGCTCCATGCGGGAGAAATCACCGCGATCCGCACGGCGGCGGCTAGTGCCGTGGCCACTGACGCGTTGGCGCGCAGAGACGCATGCCGACTGGCGCTACTCGGTTATGGTGAGCAGGCCGCGACCCACGCGCGCGCAATTGGTAAGGTTCGCAATCTTGAATCCATCGTTGTGTGGGGTCGTTCACCCGAACGCGCGCGGGTTTTCGCGAAGCGCATGCAGGCGGAACTTGGATTGCCGGTGACCGACGCAGGAGACGTAAAATTAGCCGTCGCAGAAGCCGACATTGTTTGTACCGTCACTTCCGCTGCCGAGCCGATCCTAAAGGGCGAATGGGTGCGGCCGGGGACACACTTGAATTTAGTCGGCTCGAGCTACGCCGGGCCCGCGGAAGTTAACAATGACCTGGTCGTCCGCTCGCGCTTCATTGTCGACAGTCGCGAAGGCGTTCTGAATCAAGGCGCGGAATTTCTCCGAGCCAAGGCTGCTGGCTTAGTTGGTGATGAACACATTGTCGCCGAGATCGGTCAGGTGTTGGCGGGAGAAGTCGAGGGCCGCCGCTCGGCGGACGAGATCACCGTCTATAAATCCCTTGGCCACATCGTCCAGGATTTGGCAACCGCATGGGCGCTTTACTCTCAGAGCGAAAGTACATCTTGAAAACTAATCGGGTGTCCAGCCAAGAAATTCTTCGTATCCCTTGAACATCTCGACTAGAAGATTCCGGACCCGCTGTTTCAAGGTTACCGGCTTCGGCTCACACAGCCGTATGATTTCCTTCTCGAGAGCAGGCTTCGCTCGGGAAATGACGTTTGGGTTTGCGGCCATAGAGATTTCCTCTCAATCAGCCGTACGGGTTCAGCGCCTGGCAAGGCCGTCACGAACCTGTACTGTTGCCTTGACTGAAGTAACCGGGAAATACCGGCTTGATGGATGGTGCAGATTCGGTGCCAATCGTTTCATTCAATCCGGCAGCGTCAACGCGATGAGATGCGCTTAAGTCATTTGTTGTCGTCCCGCGTTCCAGGAACACGAGAGCATCGGCTTATTTGTTGTCAGGAACGATGTTCGATGCGGGCCAATGCGATGGCTGCGCATTGATGTTGGCAACGATAGAGACTGGGTCATCGACCGGCTTCACATCCACGTTGTACCCATCTATTTCAACGAGCGGAAGGTCTCCCTGCAAGTCCTTCGTCGCTGCTTCGATTGAGACGGTCGAGGATTCGCCGGGCACAAGCGAAATATAGTTATCCGAGTAGAAGACGGGCAGGACGCGCCGTCCGCTCTTCTTTTGATGAAGCTGTAGGTGCGAGATCAGAGCGACATTCTTCGTGTTGTTGTGCAAGGTTACGGTAAATACCGTGTTGTCGCCTTGGGTGCGAGCGTTGGCTTCGGCGTCGAGGGTGACGGTGGGCAGATTCATTAAACCGTCGAACTGATCCTGCGCCACATGCTGCCAGTAGAAATTGCTGGAAAGCAAGTTTCCGTTTGCGTCGGTGAGATCGAGCTTGATGAAGTAGAGTGGGCTGATGCGCGCGTTCACCACGATCTGCGCGGCCTTGATCGTGCTACTGCCGGGAACCTGCGCTACTGGATAAGTTTTCTCGGAATCGAGCGTGCCGTCAAAACGATAGATACGCAACTTTACGTTGAGTGCGTTCAATGCGTCCGGACGATTGTTAACCACCTCAATGCCGCGGTTTTCTTCATTAAACTGAACATGTACGGTCTCGGCAGCCTTCTTCGCCGCATACAACGCAGCGTTAGGTTCGAGATCGTAGTGGTAGAGCTGCCAAACGAAGCTGGGCTGCGCCGGGTGGCTCATCCAGGTAATCACGCCCGTGGTCGTTTTGAACATTTCGGCGTTACGCCCTTCATACATGGCGCGGAAAGCTTCATACGTGGCTAGTTGGCCTTTCTGGACGAAGTCGGCGAGATTGCGAATATGCCCGTAGCGCTCGGCTAGCGAAGTTGGAAACTCGTTGCCCCGTTGTGCGCCAGCCGCCATGTCGTGTTGCGCCCAGTCGTCGTTGATCGTCTCCCAATCTTTCTGCGGCATCATGCCTTGGATGGATTCGATGGTGGGAATGGAGACCGAGCCGGTCTCGGTCTTGAAGCTTTCGTTAAACGCATAGAAAAAGCGCGGCGAGCGCCAATAATAAGGTCCATGCGAAGAAACGCCGCGGCCATCGGCAGAGTTCGATTGGTACAGCCGCGTCGGATCAAGGCGACTCATCAGCGTCTTCAGTGTGTCGTCGAGTTCCTTGGGCGGATAGCCCTCGTTGCGCGCACACCAGACTGCAATGGCTGGATGGTTGCGGTAGCGAACTACTTTGTCGGTGACGTTGGCGAGATAGGTTGGAATGTCGGTCGGGTCAGGGCCGTCGTTGGGGTTGGGCTGAAAGAATTCATCCCACAGCAGGATTCCGTATTTGTCGGCCATGTCGTAGAAGTCGGGACTGGTGCTCTGCCCCACCCAGTTGCGGATGATGTTCAGGTTGGCCAGCGCGTGCATGTGAAACTGAGCGTCCAGCCGGTCTCGCGTAATCCGCTTCATTCCCTCGTCGAGACCCCAATTGCCCCCGCGCGCCATCACGCGAACTCCATTGACTGAAAGCGTAAGATTCTCCGAGTCGGCGACCTGGTACTCGATCTTGCGAATGCCAAACTGCCGGGTCGCGCTATCGGACGATTTGTTCCCCACGTCGAAACGCAGCGTGAGCATGTACAGGTTCTGCGCACCGTAGCCGTTGGGCCACCACAACTTCGGATCAGAAAGATGCAGCTCCGGTGTGGATTTGCTGTCCAAGCGCGACCGCTTCCGTGCCGTTCGCCGCAACGGTCACGGATTGTGTGGAAGGTAATCTCAGGCTCTTGAGCGTTCTGCAATTGAATGATGCCGGCAAGTGTGCCGGTGACGGGCTTCGCCGACTTGTTTTCCAGCGTAGCGGAGACGTGAAGGTCCGCGTTGTCGTGCGATGCGGACAAATCCGCAGTAATAAATGGATCTTTGACCACGATCGGCCCAGTTGCATCCATCGTGACTGGAAGCCAGATGCCAGTGTCACGATCGCGAACTGCAGGAAGCCAATCCCAGCCGATGGTAGAGAGGAACGTGGGGCCATCGATGGCAGTCTCGCCACCGTTCTTGCCCACGCCCAGCGCAACAGTGTGTTCGTGCGGAACGCCGGGATGAGGTTGTGGCGAAACCAGTACGGCCAGAACGGCGCTGCGGCCGGGCTTCACCAACTCGGAAACATCGAAGTCGCCCCGTATGAAGGCGCCACGCATGGTTCCGGCCTGACGGCCGTTCACCCAGATCTCTGCGCTGTAGTTGATGCCAGCAAAATGAAGCCAGATATGACGGCCTTTAAAGCCGCAGGCACCATAAAGGTTGTGCGGTACCAATAGCTGGTTTTGTTCAGGCTCTCCGGAATGGCGCGCATGTTCTCGCCGTACAGCGGCTCCGGATAAATTCCGTCGTTGACTAGAGGTGGTAAGCACGGTTCCAGGCACGGTCGCGGCATACCAACCTTGCGACTGAAAAGCAGAGGTCGAAATGATCGGAGCAGCCGCCGCAACTTTCGCCGAAGTCTTGCATCTGCCAGCCATTAATCGTTTGCGTTGGTACCTGCGCCGAGTAAAGTACGGAAGCCAGAAGCACAAATAGAACGAAGAGACGAAAGATCATTGGCATGATTCCCCTAGACCCGCCTGTTATTTCCGGCTGCGAAACAAATCTCGTCGTTGCCCAGTTCGATCCTGGTTGTTGGGTGGGTTCATCCAGGGCAGGATAGCGGTTCGCGGAACCATCGGCAAGAAAGCCAAGCTTCTACAGTACAGACGGTATTGCCTATATCCGACGCGTCAAGCTACTTTCGGAAGTGTCTCTCGCGGTGCCCCGCCACGAAGGGAAACAATGCTCTGGCCGATATTGTTCGTTCTGCTTGTGACTGCTCTGATTGCCGGGTTCGCTGTGTTTCATGCGGCAGGCACTCTCATCGAGAGCTTAAACGACCACTCAGAATTGGACTGAGGCATCAGCGCTACTCCGGCATGGTCTCGCAGCGATATCCGGTCTGCGGATGCAAATGTCGAAATTAGTGATATACTCCCCGCCCAAGAGGGCTTGCTGCGAGCTTCCTCTGCGAGTCTCTCAAGAGGTGGTCCTGAATGCGGTTCGAACCACGGACTTTGGGAGGAATAAAAACGACCAAGGCAAAACTCGTCCGCTCAAATAACGCACTTTCGCACCCAGCGAGACTCTCTTCGTTCGCACTGGAGTGGGTCTGGATCGTGATTATTCTCGCAGCGACAGGCTCGGCCGCGGGCCAGACAAAGCCACTGCTTTTGGGTTTGCACGTCAACCACGATTCATCATGGCCAGTGCAAGTGGATTTTGATCTTTGGAGGACGTTGGATTCTCCCTCTGGAACCATGTGGAAAGATATCCAGACCGGTCCCGATAGCTTTGATTTCAGCCGCTTCGATCAAGAATTGCAAGATGCGGCGCTGGCGAATGTCGAAGTTATGTACACGCCTATCGGGGTTCCGGGTTTCATCGCAAGTCCCGCCGGCTATATGCCGAACGATGACGGACCAAGAACATGTGCCTGTAACTATACCGTCGGGGGGGTGAATGGTTGTTACCCGCCGAAGGATATAAATGGCGATGGTTCGGGCACGGATGCGACATGGCAAAACTTTATGATTGCCCTGGCTACACACGTTCATAGCAATCACGTGCAAAATCCTGACAAGTACGCGGACATCGACTACTGGGAAAGTGGGAATGAGTTCGAGTCAGATCCTCAACAGTGGTGCGGAAGTTTTGCCCAGCTCGCAAGAATGATGCAGGATGAAAAGGCAATCGTTAACAAAATCAATCCTGCCGCGAAAGTAATGACCGTCGCCATGGCCTGGTACAACCTCTCGGATGACTACGCATACCTGAACACAAAAGCGAACGTAAGCCAAGCGCAGACTCCGGCGCAGTTGGCCGACATTATTGACTACCATTGTTATGTGTATGGGTATAAGCGTCCTGAGATTGTCATTGCAACGTTAGCCAAATTAATACAATTGGCAGAGTCAATTCCGGCAGCGGCGGGAAAGCCCATCTCCTGCTCCGAAGGCGGATGGATCAAAACGGCTCCGGCGACTTGGACAGACGCACAGAACTGGTTGGCACGATACTTACTGTCCGTGAGTTCGACCGGCGTCATCGATTTCAATTTGTTCATGTATGACAATTATATCGGCAATACCAGTGTGGGTCCCGCCGCGCTCGCCGCTTTGTGGGCGCCCAGCACCAAATACTATTGTTCGATCCCCGCATCTCCGGGAGATTTTTGCTTACCAGAAATAAGCTGGTCGCGAGTTTACAGTTGGCTCGAGGGCGTCAATTTCCAAGCACCTTGTACGAGCCTGCGGGTTGTCAGCGGCAATGTTTGGATATGCGAGCATACGAGTTCAGGCCAGTATCAAACGGGGGAGTTCGTGTGGTACGACACGCTGGATCAGACAAGGGAGTACAGAGTCCCACCTGGGTTTACCGAGGAGCAGGACATCAACGGCAATATCACTTCCATCTTTCCCGGACAATCCATCTCGATAAGCAACAGCCCCATTTTATTGATGTCCTTTGGCAAGCGCTGAACGATCCGGAGTCGGGACCTGCCAAGGCCGTGCCCGATATCTCGGGCGCCACCTGCCCAGTGTAAGCGAAAATGCCTCCTCTTGATCCTCTTGTTTCGTCTCATTCACGCAGCGAGTTTACTCAGGTTTCCCGGTGTAATGTTGCTCGCGGTGGACGTCGGCATGGTCCTCTAAAGATTCCAGGTGAGTCATGACTTCCGCCGGCATTTCGAGTTCGGCAGACAAGCGTTCTTCCAGAATCGTTGCCAGGCGATGGGCCTCACTGACTGACGTGAGCCGCGGGAACAACAGATGCACGTCGATGATCTGTCGGTAGCCCGTGGTTCTGAAGCGTACGCCATGGTATTGAATAGCCAGTTCCGAGCAGATCGCATCCAGCTTGTCGCGAATCTTCCGGCCGGCTGCAGGATCGGAATAATCCATCAGCCCGACTGCCGAATGCCAGACCAAGCGCCCTCCTGACCAGAGAATATTCGCGGCAACCGCGATGGCCACCAAGGGATCAAACGGTTTCCAGTGTGTCAGCAACACCAGACCGAGTCCTCCCACCACGCCAAAACTGGTCCAGCTATCGGTCAAAACGTGTTTGCCATCGGCTTCGAGAATCAGCGAATTAGTGCGCCGTCCGGTACGCAAAAGGTAGAAACCGAGACCCGCGTTGACCCCTCCAGCGATCAGGACCAGCAACGCCCCGGCTCCCAGGTGCTCCAGTTGTAACCCTGCCATCCATTTCCGGATCGACTCATAAAAAATTGCAAGCGCGGCGACAATGATCATGGCGCCTTCAAATCCTGCTGAAAAAAAGGTAATCCGTTCGTAGCCGTAGAGGAATTGAGGCGATGCTGATTTTATGCTGAGGCGAAGACTGAAAGTCGCAAACCCTACGGCGATCACGTGGACAACCGACTCGGCCGCATCGGAGAAAATGGCGGCGGAATGCGTCATGAAGTACACCGTGGTCTTACCGATCAGCATTGCCAAACCAACAATCAGGGAAAGGCGCATGGCGAAATTCGCGTCGCGCAACTCCGCTTCATCTCTCCGTAGAGTGGAACCTGTTGTCTGTGTCGGCACTTGTAGCCCTGGCTCAGAAGGTTAGCACTTAACCCCTTGACCTGCTGTGACGGATCACACACGATCCCGGCACCAAACTTAATTCGCGGCCGCTGTTCCGACCCACGTTTTTGGCGGATGGGCAGATGTCGCGCCTATAATGGGCGTCTCGAATCGAACAGGCAAAGAGCATGTCTTCTGCGCGCATCCCGTGGTGGGTTTGGTTGGTTGCGGCGTCTTTCATCGCCTGCTTCGTGGTGGGCTTTGTCTACTTACCTCTCAAACTTCCTCAGGCAACTGGAATCAACTTCAACTTTCCCGACAACCGGGTGACAAGCGTGACGCCGCGAAGCCCGGGCGAAGTCGCCGGGTTCAATCGGGATGACAGAATCGTCAATGTAGACGGCCGGGCTGTACGAAGCGTAAGTGAGGTCGTAAGCGCGCTGAGCAATACGACGTTCGACCATCCTGTTTCTGTCATCGTATTGCGGAGGGGACAAGAAGTTCGTTTGCAGCTGACTCTCAATCAGACAGTGACCCAAGCTCGAACCTCGAAAGAGTCCCTGGGCTGGTGGGTGGAATTCACTGTCAGCCTGATTCAGTTGCTGGTGGGACTGCTCGTTCTTTTCAAGAGGCCGCGCGATTGGACCGCCGTCGCAGCCGCCATATTCCTCTGTAGTCTGGGTACGGGAAATTATCACTTTACGTTTCCGAATGCGGCGGTGCTCTGGAGAGAGTTGCCATTGGCCATTCAGTGGCTCGTCTTTCCAACGCTCATACTCGGTATAAATGGCTTACCCATCGCGCCCTTGCTGCTCTTTTCGCTTTCGTTTCCTAAACCGCTGCTGCATCGGCGATGGGCATGGGTCATGCTGGCGGTGCTCTCCGCGCCTTTGCTGGGGTTCACGGCCGCTTTCAATTACATCGTGCTCTTTGCCCCCAACCATTCTATGGGTAATTTCCCGCAATGGCTTGGGGCATTTATGCAGCTGGATGCGCTGTTAACTTTTGTGGCTCCAATCGTGATCCTGGCAGTGAATTATTTCAGGCTCCGAGATGTAAATGAAAAGCGACGCATACGACTGGTGGTCTTTGGTCTGCTCCTATTCTTCGGAGATTTAATTGCATCTGCTGTCTTCTCCTTGTCCCAAAAGACGTTCTGGCTTTCAACGCTTGCTTTTTCACCGCTCGTGTTTGGCCTGGCGCAAGTTCCCTTCACAATCTGTATAGCCTACGCAGTTCTTAAGCAACGGCTGTTCCAAGTAAGTTTTATCGTCCGGCAAAGCTTGCAATATGCCGTAGCACGCGGCGCACTGCTGATTCCCATTCCAATCCTGGCCGGAATCCTCATCTTCGATTTGGTGGTACACAAAGATCAGCCATTTGGTGTTCTGCTCTCGGCACACGGCTGGGCGTATGCATTGATGGGAGTGGCCGGAGTCGTCGCGCACAAGAAACAAAAGCAATGGATGGAGCTGTTGGATCGCCGCTTTTATCGCGAGCACTACAACGCGCAACAACTGTTACGGCAAACGGTGGATGAGATTCGCGCCTCCTCCAACTTGGTCGAGGTTGCACCTAAAGCCGTCGCCCGCATCGAGCAGGCGCTGCATCCAGAGTTTGTCGCAATCCTGATGCGTGAGGCCACTGAGCCGCTCTATCGTTGCATCGCTTCGGCGCCGCCTGAAGTGTATCCCCGCGGACTGAGCGCCGAGAGCAAGCTCATGTCGGCTTTTCGGCTTTTTGCCAAGCCCTTGCAAATATCGCTGGCCGAAAGCGGATGGCTGAAGCAGCAGCTTCCCTCAGAAGACACGAACTTCCTGCGGGACGCACATATTGACTTGATGGTGCCCATCGCGATTGCACCCCACAGTCGCGAAGCGCTAATGGTGTTGGGCCCGAAGAAATCCGAGGAGCCCTACGGCAGCGAAGATCAGGAACTACTCTCTGGGATCGGCAGCGCGCTGGCTTTGCTCTTGGAGCGTCCCGTCACGAGCGCGCTCGGTGGATTTGAAGAGTGTCCGCGTTGTGGTTTGTGCTACGAGAGCGGCATGGGCCGCTGCTCCAGCGAAGGCTCCCAACTCACACGGATGTCGTTCACGCGGTTGCTGACCTTGCGTTACAGGTTGGAGCGAAGGTTGGGCCGCGGAGGCATGGGCACGGTTTACAAGGCGATGGACACATCCCTGGAACGCGCCGTCGCCGTCAAGCTGATACGTGAAGACCTTGTCGCCAGCGGCGAGGCCGCGGAACGCTTCCGCCGCGAAGCCAAGGCGGCAGCTTCATTCGCACATCCCAACCTGGTTACTGTGCATGACTTCGGTGTGGATTCGGATACTCGCGTGTTCCTGGTGATGGAGTTGCTCCAAGGTTTCACCTTGCGGCAACGATTCGAGCAGCAGAAGAAATTTTCACCCCAACAGATACTGCAAGTGCTTGGGGGTGTATGCGCCGGTCTTGGAGCGGCGCACGAAAACGGCTTAATCCATCGCGATCTGAAGCCGGAAAATATTTTCCTAGCCCAAAGCAACGAAGGTGAAGTGGCCAAGATCCTGGACTTCGGTCTGGCAAAGTTTCTGGTTTCTGCCGACCGACTCGGCCGCGGCTACCGTCGACACCGTTCCAGGGGTTCTGATGGGTACGCCGCAATATATGTCGCCCGATCAGCTCAACGGCGATGTCGCATCTCCAGCGTGGGACATCTGGGCGCTGGCCGTGATCACCTACGAAATGCTAACCGGGGCCCATCCTTTTCCCGCAACTTCTATAGGCCAGATGCACCACGCCATAGTCTACGGCCGGTTCACTGCATTATCCACGCATTTACCCGATGCGCCGGCTGAGTGGCAGCAGTTTTTCGAACAAGCTCTCAGTCCCAAGACTGCCCTACGGCAGCAGTCAGCAAAGGAATTTGTTTCCACTTTAACGAAGGCGTTTGTATTTGTCGGAAAGAGCACTTAGGAATAAGTAATCAGCACGGCAACGCTTTCTAGAGGCCGGTCATCGTGCGTCAGGAAGCAATCCCTTTTCGACGAGTACGGGCGGCCGGCGGTGCCGGGTGGCCTGCTCATACGCATAAGCCCAACCGAGCAGGTCGCCGTCTTTCCAGGGCCGCGTTGACAGCTCCAATCCGAATGGGAGACCGTCGGGGTAGAACCCGCCGGGAACGACCACCGCGGGAACACCGATCATGTTCACCCATCCTGTGTCGCTGTGTGGACCTTCACTGATCTTTCCGTCCTGCGGCATGGTCTCATCGGGCGGAGGCATCTGTGTTGCCGGGTAGACGAATCCATCGAGGTGCAGCCGATCCAGAGTTTCGTTGTAGGCGTCGAGTGCCCGTCGCCGGGGCGCAAGGACGTTGGCTTCGGCTTGCGGATCGGTCTCGAACACGGCTTGGATCAATGGCGGCCGATCCTTTCGCGTGTTCTCATCCACGCCTCCGATGATCGTCGACGGCAGAGGAGATCCAACAGCTTTCTGGTACTCGTCGACCGAGTGGTATTGTGCTGGACCATACTCGGCTAGAAACTTTTCTGTTCCTTCACGGACGTAAGGAAACGTGCCGACGCGAGCTACGGTCACGGCAAAACTGTCGGGTAGGATTGAATCGTCGAAGATGACGGTTGCGCCAGCCGCTCGCAGGCCTTCCAGAGCCTTCATAAAAGCCGCGCGTGTCTCCGGTCGTAGCGGGAGGCGGGAGGCAGCGGTGTCCTCCGCGACCTCAGCCGCCGACTCGGACGCGGGAATGCCTTGAAACGGAATGCCAGCTCCTTCAAGAATGAAAGCAGGCACGCCGAAGCGCTTCCCCTTGAGCGCATCTGCTTTCAGATATCGCGTATACGGACCGGGCTGGGCCTTTGCCGCACAACCCATCGTGCGGGGATCCAGCGGATCTTCTCCAGCCATGACATCGAGTGCTATAGCAGCATCGGTCACGTCACGGGCGATAGGTCCAGTGTTGTCGAGCAACCAGTCGAGTGGCGCGATGCCAGCGATACTCACCAGGCCTCGCGTCGGGAACACACCTACGACCGAACTGGTTGCAGACGGCATTCGGATCGAGTTCCCTGTATCGGTCCCATTGCCCAGTAACGCAAAGTTTGAGGTAACAGCCGTGACCGTGCCGCCGGACGAACCACCGGGGCTGAAGCGCACATCATAAGCATTTCCGGTGCGTCCGTAGGCCGTGCTGCGATTCGTGTCGCTGGCTGCGAAATCCGGCATATTGGTCTGCCCGAGGATGACAACCCCCGCCCCGCGCAGCTTTGCGATGATGGTCGCATGCTTCGGTGCGACCAGCTCATGGCCCGGAATGATATAGCCCTTCCATCCGTCTGTAGTGACGAGTCCTTTGATGCTGGTATTTGCCTTTGTAACAATCGGAACACCCCACATGGCAGCGCGCACAAAACCGCTGCCCCCTGCTTTTGCTTCGGCGTCCTCGCGAGCAGCCGTGGCCAGAGCTCCGGGCACATCCAGGTTTTGCACGGCGCGGTAGATCCCGTTGTACTTCTCAATGCGCGCGATGTACCAGCGCACGACCTCTGTAACGGTGTATTTGTGGCTGCGGTATAGCTGCTCCAACTGGGGGATAGTGACTTCGAGCAGGTCGCGATCCATTGCCTCTTGCGAAGAGCTTTTTATAGTTGACCGAGCTGTTGTCTGAGCCCATAAGCAACATGTCATGAGCGTGGTCAGCACGACAAGGAGGCAGCAAAAACTGGCTCGTATCTTCATATGACCCTCGGAAATATGACCCTCGGAACGGAATGACGTCTGCTACACAGCATAAACGTCGACCCGTGAGCAGAGCACGAAATCGCTACTCGGGTAGTCCGAGGCGGCGCATCAAATCAGCGAAACGCGGATCGGAACGAAGCGAATCCAGCGCCGGATAGCGGATGGCGATCAGCAGTTCGTTGTCTCCATCGGAATAAGCTTTCTCCAAATATTCGAAGGCCATGTCGCGATTTCCGGCGAGCGCTGCTGCAACGGCTGCGGCGGTCGAGCGATCCGAGCCTTCCAACCGCAATGTGAGTTGGAGATAGCCTTTCGCATCTTCACTCATCGGAATGGGCTTCGGAAATGCCCCCTGGAGTTCATTGACAGCGTCGGCGAAGCGTCCGGTAGTGGCGTAGAACTGCGATAGCTTGTAGTGCACCGCAGGAAAATTGGGATCGCGTGCGAGAACCTTCTGGAACTGGGCGAGGGCCTCGGGATAGCGCCGGGCTTCCATCAGCATCACACCGTAATTCGTGTTGACGATCGATGAAAGAGGATCGAGCGATATCGCCGTCCGGTATTGCTCCAGGCCTTCGTCCATGCGGTTTTGCGGAGCAAGATAGCCGAAGGCGTAAAAGTAGCGGGCAGCGGCGTTGTTGGGGTTCAACGCAATGGCGCGATGAAATTCCGGTTCCGCCTCGCTCCACCTTCTCAGGTTCGAGAGGGCGAAGCCGCGCGCGGCATGGGCCTCGGACAGAAAGTCATCCAGTTCGAGAGCTTTGCGGGCCGCTTCATCGGCCAGCACTTCGCCCTTGCTTCGAAGTGATTCCAACGCCATAGCTAGGGGCGATGTTGTAGGTATCGGCGAGCCCCGAATAGGCAAGGGCATAGTTGGGATCGGCGCGCGATTGCCTGCTGAAACAGGTCGATGCTCTTCTTGATGCCATCAGGAGTGCGTCCGTACCAAAGCTGGCGGCCTTCGAGGTAGAGACGGTAGGCTTCCGGGTTTGTCGTCGAGGCGCGGCTCAGGCGCTGCTGTTCGGTGCCGCTCAAGTGAATGCGCAGGCTGCTGGAGATGTCACGGGTGATGTCAGCCCTGCACTTCCGATACATCCGTCGCCTTGCGCGCGTAGTGCGAGCCCCACAGCTCGCTGCCATCGGCGGTATTAACCAGGTCGGCGTCGATGCCGAGCTCATCGCCATGCTGCGTGATGCGTCCCATGAGAACCGCGCCCAACTTGGAGCGTCTGGCCAATCTGCCGCGGGTCATCCTCTTTGCCTTTGAATTTGAAGACCGTACTTCGCGCCATGACCTTGAGGTCCGGAAGTTGCGAGAGCGTGCCGATCAAACTTTCCGTGAGACCGTCGCTTAAGTATTCGTTGCCCGGATCCGCCGTCGCATTGACGAAGGGCAGCACCGCGATGGACGGTGAGTTTCTTCGTATCGGACTTCGCCCGTGATGAAATAAAAACCAGCAACGGCCGCAATCACGAGAAACGCAGCGATCCCCACAGCGAAGTATTTAAGCGAACTGCTGCTCGAAGCGGCCGGCTGCACTGAGGATGAACTTGCGGACGACTGCGCACTTGCTCCCGAGGAATGCCCGGTATCGAAATCGCGCTTCAGGCGCGTCAGATCGGTCCGCAAATCCGCAGCGCTCTGGTAGCGAAGGTTACGATCCTTCTCCAGCGCCTTGTTGATGATCCGTTCCAACTCGACCGGTAAGTCGGGATTGAGGCGCAACGCCGGAGCGGGTGCCGCATCCAGAATGGATTTGAAAATCTCCGCCGAGCTGCCGCCGCGAAATGGAAGCGTACCCGTCGCCATCTCGTAGAGCACCGCTCCGAAAGAAAATAAATCGCTGCGGGCATCCAGATCCTTGGCCCGCGCCTGCTCCGGTGACATATACGCGATAGTGCCGATCGTAGAGCCGGGGCTCGTAAGATGCTGCTCGTCGGCCGTCATCGTGTTCGCGGATGCGACCTGATTGGAAGAACCGGTAGGGTTCGCGACCTTGGCCAGGCCGAAGTCCAGCACCTTGGCGTGCTCGCGCTTGGTGACGAAGATGTTGGCCGGCTTAATGTCGCGATGGACGATGCCCGCCGAATGAGCGGCGTCCAGCGCATCCGCGATTTCGATGGCGAGCGATAAAATCAGTTCGGTTTCCAGCGGACGGCCGGCAATGCGGTGCTTCAACGTCAGCCCATCCAGAAACTCCATGGCGATGAATGCCTGCCCATTTTCCTCCCCAATGTCATAAATCGTGCAGATGTTAGGGTGGTTCAGTACCGATGCAGCCTTTGCTTCCCGCCGAAAACGGCTCAGGGCCTGCGGATCTTTAGCGACGTCGTCGGGCAAGAACTTGAGAGCCACGAAACGATCAAGGCGCGTGTCTTCAGCCTTGTAAACTACGCCCATGCCGCCGCCACCGAGCTTCTCGGTGATGCGGTAGTGCGAGATGGTTTGACCGATCATTCCACGATGTGGCGCGAGAAAACGTGTCACTTCCGGGTCGCTTCATCTTACGGAGGTGACAGCAGCCCGTCAACGCTTGGAATTTTCGGTAGGAGGCCGTCAAACGCGAGATCCTTGCTGTTATTTTAGATGTCGAGAAGAATACAAAATTCGAACAAGGCCGTCTAACTAGTGGCGAATGAGGCAATGTAACCCATCTCGCGGCAGATTTTGCAGTCGTGAAAGACTGCCGGGGTTGAACATTTCGAGCAAATTCAGCGTATCCCTTTCTGAACCCAAACTGAGCCCCGGCACTTTGAAAATGAACCCGTTCAGCAACACTCTTCGCACGAAGCAAGTCGGTCCATTCCGGATCGTTGAAAAATTCCATTCTCCCAGCCAGAGGCTTGCCTTGCACGAGCATGAAAAAGCGTACGTTTCCTTCCTTCTGACTGGGTCCTATGTGGAAATTCTTCGGCGGGAAGAACGAATCTGTACGCCGGGGACAGTAATCTGGCATCCCAGAAGCGAAGCTCATGCCGACCAGTTTCGCTCCGCAGGCGGTCATTTGCTCGATCTCGAAATCGACGATGCCTGGTTGGACGATGCCTCGCAGGCGCTCGAATCAGTCGCGCGCGCTCACATATTTGGCGGCGGCCTTCCCTATGCGCTCGGTCTGCGGATGTATCGCGAACTCAGCACTTGCTCCGATCGATTCGAGGACGTAGCAACGCAATTGCTCGGTTTTTTCTTCAGAGGGCCATTCGAGCGGCGTCCGCCGGCTTGGTTCAACCGCGCCCTGCAAATCTGCAATGAAACTGAGGAGTCGCGGTTGTCATTGGCGAGCCTTGCTCTTGCGGTTGGCGTTCATCCGGTGCATGTGGCGCGCAGTTTTCGGCGATTCCTAGGATATACATTCGGCGATCATTTGGCCAAAATCCGAATCCGCAAGGCCTTCGGGCTCCTCCTCCACTCGAAGAATTCGATCGTGGACGTGGCGTACGCCTGTGGTTTCGCCGACCACGCGCACCTGTGCCGGGCATTCAAACAGTCGACCGGTCTTACCCCTTCCGCTTTTCGCAGGAACCTCCAATTCTCAGCAAACGACACAATAAATAATTAAACGCATGTTAATACGGTTCAAGGCACCACTCTCCCGTTTGGCTATAAACAATGTGGAGTGTGTCATGAGCCGACCGCTCGCCGGCTCTGGGCGGGACCGTCGCCATGGATTGAGAGGACGAAATGAAGCAACTTGTCTTGTTGATTGCGATTGCCTTACTGACTCCGTTCTGCATGGCACAGCGCCTTCCGCACATTGCAGATCCGGAAAGCTACAAATTGAGTTTCGCGCCAGACTTTTCGAACAACACCTTCGCGGGTGTAGAAACCATCCAGGTGCGTGTGTTGCAATCCACCTCGGAGATCGTCCTCAACGCAGCGGGCATTGACTTTCAAGCGGTGACCATCGCCAGCAGCGCTGGTCACCAACCCGCCCATGTCTCTCTCGACAAAGAAAAGCAAATGGCACACCTGGCGGTCGACAAGCCGCTTGCACAGGGTCCAGCGACAATTCAAATTCGCTACACCGGAAAACTGAATGATGAACTGCGCGGCTTCTACATCGGCAAAGACGATCAAGGCCGGAAATACGCGGCCACTCAGCTCGAAGACACCGACGCTCGCCGCGCCTTTCCTTCGTTTGACGAGCCCAACTACAAGGCTACATTCGACGTCTCCGTCATCGCGGACAAAGACCTGACCGTGATCTCGAATGGGAAGGTGGTTTCCGACGCGCCTGGTCCCGGCGACGCAAAACACACCGTTCATTTCTCAACCAGCCCCAAGATGTCGTCTTATCTGGTGGCAGTAATCGTCGGCAATTTTGAATACATCGAAGGCGAGTCGGACGGTATTCCAGTTCGCGTGTGGACCAGTCCCGGCAAGAAGGAACTGGGCCGCTTTGCGTTAGCGGCAGCCGAATTTAACCTGAGCTATTACGATCGCTATTTCGGAATCAAATATCCTTACGGCAAACTTGACCTGATCGGGCTCGCAGATTTCTCGGCGGGTGCGATGGAGAACACCGGTTGCATTACCTTCCGCGAAGTTCTACTGCTGCTGGATGAGAAGCACACGGCCATTGACCTGAAGAAGACTGTGGCATCGGTCATCGCCCATGAGATGGCGCACCAATGGTTTGGCGATCTGGTGACCATGCAATGGTGGGACAACAAGTGGCTCAACGAGGGTTTTGCCACTTGGATGTCGAGCAAGCCGGTTGCAGCCTGGAAGCCGGAATGGAATGTACAACTCGATGAAGTCAGCGATACCGTGTATTCGCTGGGCGAGGACTCGCTCGTCAATACCCATCCTATCCACCAGCCGGCAGACACACCGGCGCAGATCCTCGAACTTGACGATGCGATCACCTACACAAAAACGGCAGCCGTACTGCGCATGCTGGAATCCTACGTGGGAGCAGACTCGTTTCGCGCCGGCGTCGATTTGTATTTGAAGCAACACTCCTACGCCAACGCGACAGCCTTTGACTTTTGGAACGCGCAGACCCAGGTCTCAAAAAAGCCAATCGACAAAATTATGCCCACCTGGACCGAGCAAGCTGGGCAGCCGCTCGTAACTGTAAAAACCGAGTGCTCGGGCAACTCCGAGACAGTCGCGCTCGAACAGCAACGCTACTTTTACGACCGGGCGAAGTTGAACGCGGGGAGTCCGGAGCTGTGGCAGATTCCTCTGTGCATGAAAGTTGGGTCGCCAACATCAGCACAGAAAAGTGTGAGCTGATCACAAAAAAGCAGGCGAGCCTCACCCTCCAAGAATGTTCGCCGTGGGTTTACGCCAACGCCAAGGCAAAGGGTTTCTATCGCTCCGCCTACAGTTCCGAAGCTATGCCGCTCCATCGCCAAAGTAGCCGAGAGTGCCCTTACTCCGGCCGAACGCATGATGTTGCTTAGCGACGTTTGGGCCTCGGTCCGCGTCGATCGCGAACCAATCGGAGATTATCTCGTCTTAGCGGAAGGCCTGCAGGCGGACCGCAGCAGCGCCGTTCTGGGTGAAATTATCAATCAACTCATCTACATCAGCGATTACCTTGTGAGCGATGCTGATCGCGAAGCTTTCGATCTGTGGGTGCGCCAGCTTCTCGATCCGGTAGCCCGCAATGTAGGGTGGGAAGCCAAGCCAGGCGAAAGCTGAAGATCAGGCTGGCTTGCGCGCGAGACTAATGCTGGCCTTGGGCGACGTTGCCCGTGATCCACAAGTGCAGGCGCTGGCAAGAGAGCTCACCGACCAGTATCTTGCTGATCCTTCCTCTGTCGATCATGAAATCGCCTCCATTGCGTTGCGAATTGCTGCCCTCAACGGCGATCAGACTTTGTACGACAGAATTATGGCAGATCTTAAAGCTGCCAAAACACCGGAAGCCTATTTCACCGACATCTCTGCTCTTAGGCATTTCAGCGATCCTAAGTTGGTTGAGAAAACGCTGGAGTTCGCCATTTCGCCAGCACATGCGCTCACAGGATGCTCCATACTTGGTCGCAGACGTGATGCGAGATTCGGCCACGGAGAAACAAGCGTGGAGTTTTGTTCAGGCGCATTGGGGAAGTATCGAGAACCTGGGCGGAGCCTTTGCCGGTTGGAATGATTGTCCAGGCCACCGGAAGCTTCTGCGACCCGGGCATGCGCGATGAAGTGCGAGCCTTCTTCACCAGCCACCCCGCTCCCGCAGCGGAACGTTCGCTGAAGCAATCGATCGAGCAAATCAATTATTGCGTGGATATGAAAACACAGCAAGGACCTCAGCTCGCTTCCTGGCTCCAGCGAGGCAACGTTACGGCCGACAAGTAGAAACTTACCGTTCGCTATCGAATCGTTCGCCACAACGCAAAACACGGAAGGCCTGCCCCAGGCTCTGGCAGGTATCAGCGAAGGCATCCGGAGTTGCCGTGTTGAATTCAAACATTTCGAAGTGGCATGGAATTGCCACCTTTGCGTCGATGTCGTGCCCCAACTGGGCAGCCTCAGGGCCGGACAGATTGCCGGCCACGCGCCGTTCCGGAGCCCGGCCGTTGATGGGAAGAAGAGCGACGTCGACTGCGAACGGCCGCAGTTTTTCCGTCATCCCTTCATAGCGCAGCGTGTCGCCGCTGTGGTAGAGGCTCCAGTCGCCGAACTGCAAAATATAGCCCAGAGCCTTCACGCGTCCGTGCTCGTCGCGCTCCACAGTTTCGTGCGCCGACGCGACGCCGGAGAATCGAATCCCCGAGAGTTCGACCGCGCTCCCATCATCGAGTCCGATCGGCATCGCGCGATCGATTTTCAGACGATCCGCTACAAAGCCGCGGTTGGCTTCCGGGATCACAAGTTTCAGCGATGGGTTACGCGCCAGAATCGGGCGCTAGAGTTTCCGCGTCAAGATGGTCGGTGTGATTATGCGAGGAAGTCGCGATATCGACGAACGACAACTCCGCTGGATCAATGACCAGTTCGGTCATCCGCACATGCGGCTTGTCGGTCTGGCTGTACTTACGCGTGAGCGAGTCCGAAAGATAAGGATCGAGCAGAACATGGATGCCTTGCCATTGCAGCAGGAATCCGCTTTGTCCCAGCCACCATAGCCGGAAGCCGCTATCGCGCCGGTCTTCGCCACGAATGTCGGCGAGCAGCGCGGCGTGCGACTGCACCGGGCGGATCACGCGAGTCCCAACTCCTTGCGCACGACTGCCACACCTTCGACCATGTTGATGAGCTTCTGCCGTGCTGCCCAGCGCGCGGTCTGACTCAGGCCACAGTCGGGCGCGAACGAAAGCCGGTCGGCGGGCGCGTACTTGAGGCAGCGACGCACTCGATCCGCAACATCGGGGGGAGTTTCGACGTAGTAGTTTTTCACGTCGATGATTCCGACCGCTACATCGATACCTCGCTTCGAAATTTCTCCAATCAGTTCGATCTCGGCGAATTCGCGGCTCGCCATCTCAAGGTGGATTTCGTTCACGGGTAGTTCAAAGAACGCTGGGAACAGCGGAGCGTAGCGCCGTGGCGCGACCGCGCGACCTTTGTAATTGCCGAAACAGAGATGAGTGGAGAGACGGCATCGGCCGACGATAGGTTTGACGGTCTCTGCAAAGATCTTCACGAAGCGGCGGGGATCCTCGCGATATCCATAGCAGCTCATGGAAGGTTCGTCGAGAGTAATCTCGCGGCAACCAGCTTCCACAAGTTGCTCCAGTTCGGAGCGGACAATCGGGATCAACGCATCGGCGACCTCCCATCGGCTGGGATACGCGCCGCCGGGCTCGATGCGACCGCTAAGCGTGTACGGCCCCGGCACACTGGCCTTAAGAACAGGCCCCGCTGGAGCGACCATCTGCAGGAGTTTGAATTCAGCTACTGCACCCAACCCATGTTTGGAGACAATCGTTCCGGTCACCGGATATTTTCCGCGCTGATCGTGCGCCGGTGGGCCGAAGCGGCGCGGCGAATACGGTGTCGCGCGAATACCCTCAAGTCGTCCATAGAACGAAAGATTAAAGTCGTACCGGCTCTGCTCTCCATCCGTGATTACGTCGAGCCCTGCTTGGACCTGATCATGAACGGCCGCGATCACGGCGTCGGTTCGCATCTCTTCGACGTCAGCTTCGCCAAATTCATCCAGGTGCGCTGATGCGAACTCGAGCCATCCCGGAAAAGGGTAGCTGCCGATCACGGTCGTTCGCAGAGGCCGGTGTTCTCTTGCTTCACTCATGCGCTCACCGTCCAACCTCCGTCAACAGTTATAACTTGGCCCGTGATCGGGCTCGACTCTTTTCGCAAAAGAAAGAGCGCGGTCTTTGCGATGTCCTCAGGTGCGATCATGCCTTTCGTCAAAGGCTGCTTGTGGGCCGCGTATTCCATGACGCGGACGTCGCCCTGCGCTCGCGCGCTCATTGGCGTCTTAACCAGATCCCGCTGCGAGGACGTTGATCCGGATTCCGGCAGGCGCATAATAAGCGGCGGCGGAAAGCGTCATCGCCTCGATGGCTCCCTTGCTTGCGGCATAACCGACAGTGGCGAAAGTGTTCTCGCTCAGGGTGCTGCGCTAGAACACTTCCGATGTTAAGAATGACGCCCTTCTCCGAATTCTCGAGTCCACATCCGCAGCACTTCTCGACACATCAGGAATGTGCCTTTGGCGTTCACGTCCATCACAGTGTTCCAAGCCTCAGTCGAACATTCGTGGAGCGGGCCATCGCCCAGCGAGCGGGCGCTGATGCCCGCTACATTGAAAAGCGCGTCGATTTTCCCGAATTGTTCAATGCACGCCGCCACGCTTTCTGCAAACAGCCTCTTCATCCCGCACATCGGCAGCGTGAAAGCCTGCTCAGGGTAACTCCGCCGCCAGCGAGCGGCATTCTTCTTCCTTCACGCCAACGACGAATACGCTGCCCTCGTCCCCAGAGACGCGCTGTTGCCGCCGCAATACCTGACGAACCAGTCACCAGGAGGACTTCGCTCACGTGGCCTCTATTCAAAAAGGTGTTTGAGGCTTTTGCGATAGGCCTCGTAGAACGCTTCCAGTTGCTCTGCGGCGCTGGCGTTTCCGACGAATTGGTGGCTGGGCAACAACACCGGCTTGACGCCTCGCGCTAGCAGCGCTTCCGCAGTCGCGCAACGAATCATGTTGATGATGGTTGCGCCGGTGATTGTGGAAACCGGTCCCGTTCGCCATTCCAGGCCCTCTAACTCGATAAGGCAGTCACCCGGCGGGCACTGGTTGTCGATGATCAGATCAGCGCAGTCGATCAGTTTCTTTCCCGACGAATGTGCGGGCTTGGCCTGTTCGCAATGTGCTTTGGAGACGATAGCGATCACCGGCAGCCCGCGCTTCTGCGCTCCCGCCGCCATTTCGACGACTACCGGCCGGATGCCGCTGGTTGAAATCACGATGAACGCGTCATTCGCTCCGAAATGAAAGCTCCGCAGGATCTGCTCCGCGTACCCTTCGTAGTTCTCCAGATAGAGCGGAGCGCGCAGTCCATTCGCGCCGATAATCGACGCATGATTCGAGAGCGCGAGTTCAACTAGGGCCACGAAACCGGCGTAGCAGCCTTGCCGGGGAGTCATTTCTTCGCACATCATGCGCGAGTGCCCGTTGCCAAAGAGAAAAACCAGGCCGCCGCGAGCGATGCGTTCCGCGCATAGATCAGCCGCTTTTTGAATGTTGTCAGCCTGCGTGCGTCGCAGATTTTCGAGCAGCGCCATCGCTTGGTCGAAGAAGGCCAAGCCCGCCTGCTTCGAACTCACCATCGGATGCGACGGAGCTTTTTGTGGTCACGGATGAGATTGATTCCTGTCGCCTGCGGGAAGCTTGCGAAGGATCGACGTGAGTATAATTCAGAATCATTGTGAGCGAAACTCAAACGGCAACTCATGCGGACGCGGTCGCGATCGGCGTTGACATCGGCGCGACCGCGATGAAGGCCGCTTTGGTCGGATTGAACGGAGATCTGCTGGCGAGCTTTCGAAGAGGATTCGCCGCGCACCGCTTCAGCGCTCCACGATTTTGTCCGTCTCCGTCCGCAAGCGCGCCAGGGGTCCAGTGCTGGGAATCGGGATCGGCTGCAAGGGGGTCATCGATGCCGCTACCACTCGCGTGAACCGCCTGCCTGGCGATCTGAATTTTCTGGAAGGATGTTTGCTGCGCGAACTTGTCTGCGTGGATGGCCTGCCACTCTGTCGCCGACAATGACGCGCGCACGGCCCTGGTCGGCGAGGTGCTTTGGGGCGCGGCTCGGGGACGGCGAAACGTCGTTCTGCTCACGCTCGGTACCGGAGTTGGGGCCGCAGCGCTGGTCGATGGCGTAATCGTCCGCGGCGCCTCGGGAGCGGCTTGCCATCTGGGACACGTTACTCTCGACATTCGCGGGGGGCTTTGCATTTGCGGCAATTACGGATGCCTGGAAACTTGTTTCTCTTCGCGTGCCATCGAGTCCGCTTACGCGGCCCACATCCATCGAGCTTCACCGACTCGTTTAGGGCTTGACGATGCCGGCCGGATTCCGAGCTACGGAAGCTATCTTTCAGGCGGCAACCGAGGGCGACCCCAGCGCGCGACGCGTGTTGGATCTTGCTTTCGAATCTCTCACAGCGGCACTGGTAAGCTTCCTGCACGTGTTCGATCCCGAACTACTCATCCTGGGCGGCAACATCGCCGCAGCCGGTCCGCAACTGCTGGCCCCATTGCATGAAGAGGTCGCGCGCCGCACGAGTGTTCTGCTGGGTAGGAAGGTACCGATTGTTCTTCAAACTGCTGGCGGGTACGGGGGAGTTGCCGGTGCCGCGGGGCTCGTCTTCCTTCAACAAGGACTGCTGACAATTTAAAACCGGAGCCATCACTTCGACGAGCCGCGTGCCAAAGAACAAGATGAACCCAACCAATGCGCAGGAATCCGAGTCGCGCGAAAGATGGATCTGCGCGTTATCTGTATCTGCCCGCTGCTGTCGCCGCGATCGGCGGGTTGTTGTTCGGATTCGATACGGCGGTCATCAATGGTGCCATAGTTTTCTTGAAGCGCCAGTTTGCGCTGACCGATTCGCAAACCGAAATCGGCGCCAGCAGCCTGCTTCTGGGATGCGTTTTCGGAGCGAGCCTGGCCGCCTTCACCAGCGACCGCTTCGGCAGGAAGAAATCGCTGCTGGCGGCAGCGGCGCTGTTTACGGTTTCATCGATCGGAGCGGCGCTTCCCCGCAATATCACTGAGTTCGTGCTCGCACGCGTGGTTGGCGGCCTTGCCATCGGACTGGCTTCCACGCTTTCACCACTCTACATTGCAGAAATTTCCCCGGCCCGCATCCGCGGGCTGCTGGTGAGCGTTAACCAGTTAGCCATCGTCACCGGCATTCTGCTGTCTTACAGCGTAAACTACGGCCTCACCGGAGCGGGTTCGGCGAACTGGCGATGGATGTTCGCTTCGGCAGCGGTTCCTTCGGCGTTCTTCTTGGTGACATTGCTCTCCGTTCCTGAAAGTCCGCGTTGGCTCGTACAAAAGGGCCGAGAGACCGAAGCCGAACTTATCCTATCGCGTATCAAGGGACGAGAGGCCGCGCAAACTGAAATCCATGCCATCCGTTCTGCGGTTGCCGAGGAGAGCGGGAACATGCTTCGATCCGGCCTTTCGAAAGCCGCTGGTGGTCGCCATACTGATTGGGCTTTTCAGCCAGTTCACCGGCATCAACACGATCATTTATTACGGCTCTTTGGTTTTTCTGGAGCATGTACCCAACCAGACCGCCAGCACGGCGCTGTTTGCCAATGTCATGATCGGTGCCATCAACTTTGCAGCCACAATCCTTGGGATGTACCTGATCGATCGCGTTGGCCGGAAGCCATTGATGACATCCGCATTCGCCGGCATGGGCGTTTCCTTAGTTGGCGTGGCTGCGTCGATTCATTTCCATGGCCCACCCTTCACAGTTTTGCTTTTCGTCCTGATCTACGTCGCTTGCTTCGCCATCGGCATCGGCACGGGGACGTGGGTGTTGATGTCAGAGATCTGTCCGAACCGAATACGAGGACGCGCCATGTCGATCGCGACCTTATTTCTATGGTGCGGGACCCTGATTGTTACTCTCACGTTTCTGTCGATGGTACGAGTGTTGACCGCGCCCGGCGCATTCCTGCTTTACGCGGTCATTTGCATGGCAGCGGTTTTGTTTGTAAAGCTAGCAGTTCCGGAAACCAAGGGACGCAGTCTCGAGGAAATTGAAACTTGGTGGCTGGCTGGCGGGGCAAAGGCAAAACTGTGATGGGAAACAAGAAGAATATCGGCACGCTGCCGCCCGCCGAGGGTGAAATAGTCTCGGTGCAATCCTATTGAGCCGTTACCTGGAACTCGGCGTGTAGCGGGGCTGTGGAGTCTTCTCCCGCCCAGACGTCAAACTTTTCTGGTTCCACAACCCAGGCCTTTCCTTGCGGGCTCCAGAAACTCAGCTCGTCGCGGCCGAGTGGAAAGGTAAGAGTTTGCGTCTGGCCCGGCGCTAGCGCGACGCGACGGAATCCTTTCAATTGCCGAACCGGCCGCGAGGCCGATCCCGCACGCTGATGAATGTAGATCTGCACGACTGCATCGCCTGCGGTTTGACCGGCGTTGGTAACGTCGACCGAAACTTCGGTCGTTTCCCCGGACCTAATTTGCGTTTTGCTCAATTGCAAATGATCAAAATGAAAGCTGGTGTAGCTCAACCCGTATCCGAAAGGATAGAGTGGCTTGCTCGAGAGATCCCAGTAACGCGAAGTAAACTTCGAACGGTCGTCGGGATCATGCGTCAGGTTATGGTTGTAGTAAATTGGCTCCTGGCCTGCTTCTCGCGGCCAGCTCACGGGCAACTTGCCCCCCGGATTCACATCGCCAAACAGCACATCAGCCACGGCGTCACCCCCGACAGTGCCGGGATACCAGGCTTCCAGAATTGCCGGCACGTGCTGCGAAGCCCAGCGAATATCCAGCGGTCTGCCATTCACCAACACTAGAACGACTGGCTTTCCGGTGGCCGCGACCGCCTCGAGCATCCGCTCCTGAATTCCGGGAAGATCAAGCGTCGCTCTCGAAGCCCCTTCCCCGCTCATGTCGGCGGCTTCGCCCATAACAGCGATCGCGACGTCTGCTTGCTTAGCAGCGTCTACCGCGCGTTGCAACGCTTCCTCGACTTCCGCTGGTGTTGGAACGGGCTTCGGCTTCTTGCCGAACAGCGCGTCTATCAGCGCCGGATAATCGCGCCGCAATGCCGGCCCGCTGACCGTCGTAATCTTTAGGTTGGCTCCCAACTTGTTCCTGAGGCCTTCCTCGACGGTGACGACGTGGCTCTTGGGAGCTCCTCCAAACAGACCTTCCACCGTCCAGCCGCCCTCGAGGTCAGCGACGGAATTCGCCAGAGGACCGATCAACGCTATTTTTTTTAAGCTCCTCGACAGCGGAAGAGTGTGGCTCTCATTGCGCAACAGCACCATCGATCGTGCCGCCAGCTTCCGTTCCAAATCGCGGCTGCTCTGCCGGTTCAACACCGCATCCACTTTCGTCTCGTCGACAAACGGATGTTCAAAGAGCCCCAACCGAATCTTCATTTCGAGAATTGGCCGCACCGCATCATCGAGCTGAGCGGGCGTAATCTTGCCCGAAGCTACCAAGTTCGGCACGTTCTTTATCAGCGTATCGCTCGCCATATCCATGTTCAGCCCGGCAGTAATCGCGCGATACGCAGCGTCCTCTGGGTCGGAGGCAAAACCGTGAGTCACGAGGTTGCCCACGGCAATCGCATCTGAAACCACAAACCCTTGGAAGCCCCAAGTGTCGCGCAGCACGTCGTGCAGGAGCCACCGGTTGCCGGTCGCCGGGACATCGTTCAGATCCATATAGGCACTCATCAAACTGCCCACGCCCTGCTTCACCGCCGCGTGGAACGGGACCAGGTACACATTCCACATCAGTTCCTCGGGAACATAGGAGGAGTCGTAGTCTCGGCCGCCATCGGCGGCGCCGTAGCCGGCGAAGTGCTTGGCACAGGCCAGCACGCTTGTGGGGCCGAGTTCCGTCCCCTGGAATCCAACCACTTGAGCCCGCGCCATCGCCGAGCCAAGGTAGGGATCTTCACCCGCTCCTTCCACGATGCGACCCCAGCGAGCGTCCCGCGCAATATCCACCATCGGCGCGAAAGTCCACTGGATGCCCGCTGCACGCGCGTCCTCCGCAGCCACTCTTTGAGCTTGAGCTTCTACCGAAGGATCCCACGAAGCAGCCATTGCCAGGGGAACGGGAAAGACGGTGCGGTAGCCGTGGATTACGTCAAAACCCACCAGCAGAGGAATGTGCAGCCGCGAACGGTCGACCGCCACGTGCTGCAGTCGATTGATCTCCTTCACGTCTACCTGCCAAAGGATTGAGCCAACCTGTCCCTTTGCGAGAGCGTCGTCTGAAACCTCCTTGACAAAGTCCGCTGCCGTTATTCCCGAGGCTTGGTTAAGCTGCCCCACCTTTTCTTCCACGCTCATCTGCTGCAGAAGTGCGTTGGCGCGTTCGCGGACGCTCTGTCCGGTCGACTGGGACGACGACTGAGCTGTACCGGCAACTGGCACCAGACAGACAACGGACATCGCCACTAGGAATGAGGCGCCGGTTCGTAGTCTCATCGTTTGCTCCTTCAGTCGTCTAAGTTCGGATCATTCTCGCTCAGTGTGGCATGTTTGACAATCCGCGTGCAGTTCTTGTTGCAGCCTAAGTCCGTTCTCGGGGCAGACTCTGCCCTACATTGTCGTTTCCGATGTGTATCACCGCGGGCCAGGCATTTTGAAGTACAACGCGGGGGTGGTTCCCAGCGTTTTCCTGAACATGGAAATGAATGCGCTCGGCGTGCTATAGCCGGATTCCAGTGCGGCGTGCGTGACCTTTGCTCCCTCGGCCAAAAGTCGCATCGCCTGCATAAGGCGCAACTGCTGCCGCCATTTGCCAAAGGTCATCCCCACATCGTCCTGGAAGAGTCTTTCCACCGTCCTGCTGCTGGCACCCGCTGTCTTGCATATGCGCTTGAGCGACCGACGGTCGGTTGGGTCGGCTAACAGTGCTGCAGCGACTCGGAGCGCCCGGCGATCGGAAGGATTGGGAAGCTGCAGAGGAACCAACTGAATATTTTCCAGTTGGTCGATGATCACGTCAATCAAATGACGCTGCCGCTTGCTGGTTTTCCTCAGGGCGGCAAAGGTGCAGGCATTCAGAATCAGTTCCTTCAGCAGCGGCGACACGTTCACCACGCAACAACTTCGCGGCAGAGTCGCAGCCAGGCGCGGCCTGAAATAGAGAGTTCGCATCGCGACCTCGCCTGACATGGTGATGGTGTGCGGAACGCCGCTGGTATCCATACCGCCCGGTGCGTGGGTACAACCCAGGCGCAGTCGCTGGTGCGAACGGTCATCACACCCCGGGACGCATAGACAAGTTGATCTCGATCGTGAAAATGCAACGGGATGACGTGCCCTGCGGGGTAATCGTGCGTGTGGGTGGCGATCTGGGCGTGGCGATCTCGCGAAGGATCAAACATCGCCCTTTGGCGCTTTTGCGACATTCATTGTCACAATAGCGAAAGTACGCAGACCTGGCAAGCGCTAATCTGAGCGCTGAGATTGAGAATGGAAGGTGGGTCGCTTGAACCGCTTGCACGAGTGGTTGTGCCGTTCTGCCCGATGGCGAAAAACTATCGAGCAGCGAGTGCCGTGGGTCGTTTCAGGCGCCGAGCTTGGGCACAACGTCCTTGAACTCGGACCCGGTCCGGGTCTTACGACCGATTTGTTGCGGCTCAGCGGTGGGGCGCATCACGGCTATCGAAGTTGACCCGAAATTGGCGGAGTCCCTGCGCTCGCGTATGCGGGGCAGCAATGTTGAAGTCGTCGCCGGCGATGCCACTGTCATGCCTTTCGCGGACAGCCAGTTTTCGGGAAGTGTTTCGTTCACCATGCTGCATCACGTGCCTTCTCCGGAACTGCAGGACAAACTGCTCCGCGAGGTATGGCGCGTGCTTAAGCCCGGAGGGGTATTCGTGGGCAGCGACAGCCTGCAGAGTCTATTTATGCGGGTCATCCATATTGGCGACACGCTTGTCCCGGTTGCGCCCGATACGTTTGGTGTACGCCTCGAAGAAGCGGGATTCGAGGTTTTGGAACTGGAAAAGTGCGCTGGCGCATTTCGCTTCCACGCACGGAAGCCGGCAGCACGTTGGGCTCGAGAGCAACAGGTCGTGAGTTGAAATCAGGAGGAGGAATACGATCATGAAGCGAAACATTGTTGTACAGAGTTCGAAGTGGTTCAGAAGCGTTCTCTTGCTGGTGGTCATCGGGGGATCATTTTCCCTGGCGATGCCATCTGCACGAGCGGCGGCCGATGCCGAGTCCTGCTCCGCAAACTCGGAGAGTCGGCAGTTGGATTTCTGGCTGGGCGATTGGACGGTAACGTATCCTGGCATGCCCGGCAGCGCGAACAGCACAGTTTCACTCACGCTCGACAAATGTTTGCTCACCGAAACGTGGGACGGGGGCAAGGGTCACAGTGGGGAGAACATGTTCGCCTACAGTTCGGACGATAAGAGCTGGCACGGCATGTTCGCGGATAACCAGGGTCGTGTGCACGTGTTTGAAGGAAAGGTGGCGCAAGGCTCCGCCGAGTTTACTGGACTGAGCCGTGGGCCCGACGGAAAAGAGGTTCTCAACCGAATCAGAGTGGTACGACTGGGCGAGAATAAGGTTGAACAGACATGGGAAAAATCGACCGACCATGGCGCCACTTGGGCTACGGAGTTCAGAGGAGAGTACTCCCGCAAGAATCATTAACGCAAGTAGTACCTAAGTAGTTTCGTTCCCGCCGCCGTTACTTTGAATCTGGTGCCTGGAGGCGGCGGATCGTAGAATTCAGCAGCCGACACGGGCAAATCGTGTCGTTCGCGGTCAAGCTCCGTTCATGACGGTAAGCAGGAACTTTCCGCGTTTTGAAAAGCCCTTCCTTTAATGAATTCCGCAAGAGTTGTAACACCGTCAGTGTTGTCAGTAGAGATGCGATTTGAGAGCCTCTGATCTTTTCATCATTACAATCTCATCACGGTCGTGATCCGTGAGACCTTATGCGCAACCAGTGAATCTATATGTGGCTGAGGTAACCGCGCATCACGCGAGGGGCGAATCCTACCCCGTGCAAAGATAGAGATGCGGAAGCCGAGCAAGCGCGAAAGACATGGAAACATCAACTCTTCGGAGAGTATTCAAGGCATTTCAATATCGGGATTTCCGTTTGATGTGGTTCGGTGCCTGCATGTCCAGTATTGGCACCTGGATGCAAATCGTCGCCCAAGGCTGGCTGATCTACCGGCTAAGCCATTCCGCGTTCTTGCTGGCGATGGATCAGTTTCTAGCTGGTATTCCTATCTTTCTCTTCTCGCTGATCGGCGGTGTCGTAGCGGACCGCGCCGAACGAAGGAAAATTCTCCTCGGCTCGCAATATGTGCAGATGGCCTGCGCCACAATTCTGACCGTGCTGGTGGCGACGGGCCGAATCCACGTATGGCATATGCTCTGCCTCTCGTTCGTTTCCGGATTGGCCCAGGCCTTCGGCGGACCCGCGTACTCGGCGCTGATTCCTTCTCTCGTCGACAGGGAGGATATGCCGAATGCCATCGCGCTGAATTCCATCCAGTTCAATATGGCGGTAACGATTGGCCCAGCACTGGCCGGGCAAGCGTTGGCGAAGTTGGGCGAGCAGTGGTGTTTCGGACTGAATGCGCTTTCCTTCCTCGCCCCGGTCATTTCTCTTTCCATGATTACGGCCCGGTACCTCCCGGAGAAAACCACCGAGTCGCTGTTCGGCAGCCTTAAGCAAGGCATCAAGTTTGTTCGCAAGCAGGGGTCCATGGAAGCGCTTATCGTCCTGGCGTTCTGCATGACCTCGTTGAGCATGCCCATGCGCACCTACATTCCCGTGTTTGTGAAAGACGTTTTCCATCGCGGCCCGGAGACTTACGGCAACCTGCTTTCGCTGATGGGAATCGGTTCGATCTGCGGGTCGTTGACTGTGGCTGCGATGGGCAACATACGAAGCAAGGGACGCGTTGCCCTCACTACACTCATCAGCTTGGGCGTGGGCATCACTGGTTTTTCGCTCTCTCGATCGCTTCCCCTGAGCTATGCCATGCTGGTGCTCGTGGGCGCTTCCATGATGACGGTATTTGCTACCGTGACGTCGCTGGTGCAGTTGATTACGACCAACGAAATGCGTGGACGTGTAATGAGTGTCTACAACTGCGCATTCCGCGGGGGCATGCCAATGGGAAATTTGTTGTCGGGATGGCTCGTTCCTATGTTTACCGCTCCCATTGTCCTCGGGGTCAACGGATTGGTCCTGATTCTGATGGCTCTATACTTTCTGTTGATACAACGCCGAGTAGCCGCGCTTTGATGTTACAGGGCAGCGCTGCCAGATAAATGGGTGAGCCGCATCTAGCCGATGACCAGCAATGGTTCTCGTTCAGGTTTACGCATATCATGTTGTTCGTTGCAATACTGCATTGGGTTGCCAACGTGGAACGCTCGTTGATCTGGATGGAAAACGATGTGAATGGATGGGCCTGCTCGAACTGTCTATGGAGGTTCCCCGTGCCCACACTCCTTAGCGGACAAGAGGCTAAGGGTGCGTATGACCGCCTGGCCGCTGCGAAGTTTCGCCAGCACCTATGTGAGGCTGCGACGGGCATTTCTGCGACCGCGCCGGAAGTAAAACACGATGTTGACAACGCTTTCGTTGAACGCGCTCGGATGCTCATCAAACGAGGGTACAAACCGAAGGTCGCCGTGGAGCTTGCTCTTCAGGAAACAGAAATTGAACATGGCCACGATCCGACCGTTATGCAAAAGGCGCGTGCCGATGCCGAGGATTTCCTTCAGAGAGTCGGCAAGGGCCTCATCTGAACGGCTATGGACCTGGGACTTCGTTGTTTAATCTCCGAGTTGCTTGATAACCGTTTAGAATAGCCAAACGTGTTTTACGGAACTTCTGCGTAGGCGCTTTTTACGAATCCAGAAGCATTGGTGTTGGGCCAGTCGGGATGCTCCGTTTTGAGTTCGGCGCTGATTTGTTTCCCGGCATCATCGGGCGACACGCCCTGGCTTTTGAAGCCAAGCGCTCGTTTGCGAATTTCGGAGATCAGGTCCCGCTCCGCCGCCACCAGCGAACCATCCCCGGGAGCGCTATGGTCGGGCAAGACGTGCGCGGCGTTGAGGTCGGCGACCTTCTCCAACACCGCCAGCCAGCTCGCAGGCGTGCCGCCGTCACCGTAGATGTTCGGCATGGTCTTGTTCTGCACAACGTCTCCCGAGATCAACGTGCGGTCCGGTCCAACAAAAGTTAGCTCATCGCCTTTGGTGTGAGCTCCGCCGAACCAGAGCAGGCGGGCAGTAACGCCGCCAAGCTCGATCCTCGCTTCCTGATCGAAAGTCACATCGGGAGGGCGCAATACAACACCCGCCAGCAACTCTTTATTCTGTGCCGAACGCTGGCTGAACATGTCGATCATCTCCTGACCGTGCTTTTCCATTTCTTGCTGCTGCACTGCATTACGGATCAGGATGGTGCCAGGAGGAAAGCCCGGTTCTCCAGCAGCGTGCTCTGGATGGAAGTGCGTGGTCGTGAGGAAGAGCATCGAGTTGTCGGGCGAGAGTTTTGCGGCTACGCGCGCGACGGTCGCTCCATTCTTCGGGCCTAGGCCGGTGTCGACCACGAGGGTTGCATGGCTACCAACGACAATTGCAATGTTAGGGAAACCCATGATTGCCCAAACGTGGTCGGAAATCTTTGTTGGGTTCTCGCTGACCATCGGCTGGCTCATCTGCGCGAATGCACTGGTGGCCACCAATGCAGCCAGTGTCAGAAGTATCGAAAATGCCCTCATAGTGTCCCTTCGCGCTGCTCCGAGGTTCGGCCTCGCGGTCAAAGGTTACGAATCGATGTGCGCGAGTAGATTTTGCGCCTTAGTGTGCAGACTCCTGCAAGCCGCGGAATTTCATCATGGGCTCGACGCTCGGGTTCTTGCCGCGCCAGGCTGCATACATTTTCGCCAGATCCTCTGTGTTGCCGCGCGACAGCACCATCTGCCGGAAGCGGTCGCCGTTGGCGCGCGTCAAGCCCGCCATTATCTTCGAACCACTGGTACGCATCATCATCGAGCATCTCCGCCCACAGATAAGCGTAGTAACCGGCGGAGTAGCCTGGACCTCCCCAAATGTGGGCGAAATAGCTCGAGCGGTAGCGCGGCGGCACCGTGCTGAGCAGCAGATGAGTCTTCTCGAGCGCTTGCTTCTCAAACGCGTCCGGCTGTTGCAGTGGTGCGCTGGCCGGAAGCGTGTGCCACTGCATGTCGAGTTCGGCAGCCGCGACCAACTCGGTCAGCAGATATCCCTGGTTGAAGGTTGCAGCGTTTCTGATCTTGGCTGACAACTCGAGCTGGCATCGGCGCGCCCGTTTTGTAGTGCCGGGCGTAATGATCGAGGACCGCGGGATAGAGCGCCCAGTGCTCATTGAATTGCGAGGGAAACTCCACGAAGTCTGATGCGGTAGCGGCGCCCGATAGAGCTTGGATACTCGGTGTTCGCGAACATGCCGTGCAACGCATGGCCAAACTCGTGGAACATGGTCGTCACATCGCTATAGCTGATAAGTGCGGGCTCTCCCGGCGAGGGTTTCGGCAGATTCGCGATGTTGTAGACCACTGGCAGCGTCCCCAGAAGCTTTGACTGGTCCGCCAAGACATCCATCCATGCCCCACCGTTTTTGTTGTCGCGCTTGAAATAGTCGCAATAGAACAGCGCCAGTGGCTTGCCATCCGCATCCGAGACCTCGAACACACGAACATCACGTCTGATAGACCGGGATATCTTTGCGTTCCTTGAAGGTAATTCCGTAGAGCTGGTTGGCCGCGTAGAAGACACCGTTTTCGAGCACATTGTTCAGTTCGAAGTATGGCTTGATTTCAGATTCGTTCAGATCGTACTTCGCTTTGCGCACCTGTTCGGAGTAGAACTCCCAGTCCCAGGGCTGCAAAGTGAATCCGCCCTTCTGCGCGTCGATGACATCCTGGATATCCTTGCCCTCGCTCACGGCCTTAGCAGTCGCACCGGGCACCAGGGCATCCATAAACTGCAAAGCCGCCTCTGGAGTTTTGGCCATCTGGTCTCCCAACTTCCACGCCGCATGATTCGGAAAGCCGAGCAGTTGTGCCCGTCGCGCACGCAGCTGCGCCATGCTGCGAAATAATGTCGCGCGTATCGTTGGCATCGCCGCGCTCGGTACGGTTCCAGGATTTCTCGAAGATGGCTTCGCGTGTCGCCCGGACGCTGAGCGAGGCAAGGTCCGGCTGCTGCGTCGTGTTCTGCAGCGGGAGGACATAGCCTTGCTGCTTGCGGCTCTGCGCGTCCTGTGCCGCCGCAGCGATCTGGGCGTCGCTCAAGCCGGCAAGCGCACTCTTGTCCTTAGTGGAGTAAGCTCCGTCTTTCGTTGCGGCGAGAAGCTTTGTCGAAAAGGTCGCCGAGAGCGTCGAGATTTCTTCGTTCAGCTTCTTCAATTCGGCTTTGTCGGACTCCGAAAGACTTGCGCCAGAGCGGACGAACTCGTCATAGGTCACCTGGAGCAACCTCTGCGATTCCGGATCGAGCTGGAGCGACTCGCGCTGTTTGTAGACGGCGGCCACGCGGGCGAACAATTTGGCGTTCAGGTAGATGGCATCGTTGTGGGCTGCCAGCTTCGGCGCCTCTTCGGTGCGTACTCTCTCCAGCACGGGATTGGTATTCGCCCCGCTAACCGCCTCGAACGTCGCCATCGCTCGCTGAAGGAGTCGTCCGGTCTTCTCCATGGCAACGAGCGTGTTCTCAAAGGTCGGCGACGCCGGATCGTCCGCAATCGACTGGATCTCGGTGAGTTCCTCGGCCATGCCTGCCTCGATGGCCGGCTGATAGTCCTCATCCTTGATCTTGTCGAAGGGCGGCGCATGGAACGGCAACGTACTCGGGTGCATAAAACGGGTTCGACTGGGCCAAACTTCGCATTGGCGGCCGCAGCCAGACGTGCAGAGAGTACTTAGTGCAATGGCAACGAACGTGACGAAAGCAATCTTGCGCTTCAAAAAAACCCCCGTTTGTCCTAGTGCGGATGCGGATGAAAAAACCGCGCCTTGATTGTAAGTGAAATCCCTCGCCTGGCACCAGAACCCGCGGCAGGCGCGCGTAGGACCGCGCAAGAAAACGAGCCGTGAGAGATCGTCTATTTCAAGTCGTGCGCTTCCGGAATATTCTCCGAAAAAACGTGCGAATATCCGTTGCCAATGCCTCCGGCTCTTCCATCGCCGCGAAGTGTCCTCCGCTGGCGAATTCGGTCCAGTGCTGGACGTTGTAGCCACGCTCGATCCACGACCGAGGCGGAAATGGTGCTTCCTTCGGAAGGTGCGCGATGCCGCAAGGCACTTCGATCCGCTCACCCGGTGCGAGATGAAGCGGGGCCTTCCTCGTTTCGAAGTACAAATGGCACGACGAGTGAATGGTTTCGGTCATCCAGTAAAGCGTGATATTCGCCAGCAATTCGTCCCAGGTGAAGCGTTTTTCAAGGTCGCCGTCGCAGTCGGCCCAGTCTCTGAATTTTTCAAGGATCCAGGCGGCCAGCGCAGCGGGAGAGTCATTGAGTCCGTAGGCAACGGTTTGCGGGCGTGCGAGCCTGAATGTGATCGTATGCGCCCGATTTTTCTAACCAGCGATCCGCGTCTGCGAGAAACTGCTGCTTCTTCTCGACTCAGGACTGCTCCGGGCTGAAGGCCGGGCCGGTAGGAGCCCGGAGTGTAATTCAAGTGCAGCCCGATGATGCGCGGAGCGTGACGACGTCCCAGGCAACTGGTGATTTCGGCTCCAAAGTCGCCGCCGTGGCAGGCGAAACGTTCGTATCCAAGTTCCGTCATCAACTCGGCAAATAGGTCTGCCATGCGGGCGGCGTTCATCCCGCGTTCTGTCGGTCGGCTGGAAAATCCAAAACCCGGGAGAGACGGCACGACTACGTCGAACGAATCGGATGATTCCCCACCGTGCGCTGCCGGATCGGTAAGCCGGGGAAGCAGCTTGCGCATTTCAAGAAACGATCCCGGCCAGCCATGGACCAACAAAATCGGGATCGGCGAGGGTCCTCGTCCGCGCTCGTGAACAAAATGGATGGACTGGTCTCCCGCGATGTATCGCTGGTGATGCAGGGACGCCAGCCGCCCGATTTCCGCTTTCCAGTCATACTTCTCGCGCCAATAGCGGCAAATGCGTTGCAGATAGGCGAGATCAAATCCGTACTCCCAGCCAGAACCGGGAATCGTGTCGGGCCAGCGGGTGCGCTGAAGTCGTTCCCGAAGATCCTGAACCGCATCCTCCGAATAGGGTAGTTGGAAAGACTGGATGGCCATGGAACCTCCGCTCGCTGGCAAGTGCACGTGTACAGTGTAACCGCTAATTATCAGTATAGCTGGTTACATACTAATCACGGCAAGAGTAACCTGTCAATGAGCAAATACGAGTTACAATACTAAACATGGACTATGAATTTCTCGGCGGCAATCTGGCGCTCGATTTCACCAACACCTTGCACAGCCACGGCACGAGTCCGATCCTCGGCGAAGATCTGAAGACGCGCCGCCGACCTCGTGGAATGGGCAGCCCAGGCAGGACTGCTTCGCGACACGGAGACCCATAAACTGGGCAGGGTTCACGCTGACCAGGTGCGATTCCAGCGCGCCTTAGCGCTGCGCGAACTGCTATATGAAATCTTCAGCCGCGACGGCAAAAGGAAAGAAACCGCCGCCACAGGCACTTCGAGAATTTTCAGAGCTTCTACCAGAATGCGATCCGGCGCGCCGAATTTCACCCAGTGGCCAATCACTACCGGCTCATGTGGCCGGCGGCGACTCATCCTTTGGAACGCATCTCGCAAGAGATCGCTCGTTCCGCCGCGGACCTTCTGACGTCAGAGGCCTTGACACGCGTGCGGCAGTGCTCTGGAGAAAGCTGCTCGTGGTTATTTGTCGATAACAGCCGCAACGGGATGCGGCGCTGGTGCGATATGAAAGCGTGCGGTAACCGCGCCAAAGTCCAACGCTTTCGCCGTGACCTCAGTGGAGCTGTCGGAAAGTCTTCTGCACGCAGGGGATGATTAGTTGTAGCGCTGCTGAATCCCGTTCAAAACAAAGTCCCTCACCCAATTGATTGCAGACCATCACGGTTTTGTGGAGGACAGCCAATTTTCAAGCCGATCTGCGTAGGTTCGGCTGGAGCGATGCTCTGACCCGTCAGCCAGCTTCACCAGATACTCCCGATTGTCGATGGCTCGAAGTTCACGGATACATTTGACCCGCAAAATTCGGGAGCGATGAACGCGAAGAAACTGCGCGGGATCGAGTTTCTCTTCCATGGAATTCATGGTCTCGCGCAATAGGTGACCGCGTGCGCCAGCGTGCAATTCCACGTAATCTCCGGCTGCCGCAATCCACTCGATATCGTCGGTAAGCACAACTTGAATCCTTGAACCCATTCGAACCGGGAAACGCGATGGGTACCTTACCGAATCGCGCTCGAGCATCTGCAGAATTCGTTCGGCCATCTGAATCTTCGAACCGGAATTCTCTACTTGCCTGGCTCGTTGCACAGCGGCGCTAAAGCGTTCGTCGTCGACAGGTTTAAGTAGGTAATCCAATGCGTGGACCTCGAACGCGCGCAAAGCGTGCTGCTCGTAAGCGGTGAGAAAGATGACCGAGGGTAGATTCTCCCGCGGCAAAGCCCGGAGAACCTCAAAGCCATCCATGCCGGGCATTTGCACATCCAAAAAAACTACGTCTGGAGACAGCTCAAGAATTTTCCCGACCGCGGACGCGCCGTCTCCGCACTCGCCAACGATTTCGACATCTTTAAATTTTTGCAGCCGGAGCCTGACTCCGCGTCGTGCCAGCGGCTCATCGTCGACAATTACTGTGCGCACGTTGCTTCCTCTACACTCTGGGCAAGTCTTCGGAAAGGCAACTCGATGATTACCTGGCAACCGCCGGCGTCCGGCCATTGCAAAGTGAAGCGATGGTCGTCGCCGTATAGCGTCTTCAAACGTTCGGCGGTATTTCTTAGGCCAATTCCATTTCCATTTTCGTTCTGCTTTCCTCCACCTCGCATTCCAGAATTCCCGATGACAATTTGCAATCGATCGGCGCGAAGCGCGCTCGCGATCGTAATCCTGCCCCCTTGAATCAGCGGCACCACGCCATGGCGGACAGCGTTCTCGACCAGCGGCTGCAGCAACATGCTGGGTACCAGCGCATCCAGGGTCTCGGAAGGAATCGCCAAATCGACTTGCAAGCGCTGACCGAGCCGGGTCTGCTCGATGGCAAGATAACGCTGTGTAAATGCCATTTCCTGAGAAAGCGTGACCTCCGTCATTACTTCGTTGTCCAGGCTGGTGCGCAAAAGCTCTCCGATCTGCGCCAGCATCCGCGTGGCGGCGGGAGCGTTGCCGTCGAGAACCAGCGTGGAAACTGCATTCAGCGAATTGAACAAAAAGTGCGGATTCAACTGATAACGCAAAGCGCTGAGCCGCGCTTCACGGGCCTCGGTTTCGGCACGCAGCAGACGTTCTCTCTCCTGGGTCGATTGCTGCCACTGCTTGATGCTGAAGTACAGACTGCACCAAAGGAAGAGGACCACCGAAAACTGCACGGAGTTCCCCGCCAAATCAGGCCAATCCATTCTGCGGAAAGCTAGCACTGTTAATTCAGCCGCGATTGCACTCACAGTTCCAACAGCCAGCGACCATGCGGAGATTCTGAGTTCGAATGCGAGCCAGGAAGGCGAGCGGCGCAAGAGCGATCGACAAACGGGATGCAGAACGAAACTGCCGAGGAACATGAAAGCGACAGACACGGTACTGTCGCGCAGCACTCCAGGTTTTTGGAAAAGATCAGGGATGCACGCGACCAACACCAGCACGTAAAGGCAGGTCCATCCGGCCGCCTGGAGACGCCAGAACGAGGGGAACTGTAGTGGGCGCTCACTTGCCATGAGCAGCATTCTAGCGCAGAAGCGCCATAGTTTAACCGCGGTCCATCGCGCTAGACCTGCGCTTCGTCGCATGGCTTATGCGTCTGGCGGATAAGACGGAACGGGCACACCCAATCTGAGGTAGTTTCCTTTCAAAAGGAGCCAGATCCGATGAGAAGGATTGCCGAGTCAATGCGAAATGCGCACAAATACTTTTCGGGCAAAAGAGCGGCGAGAGGCATTCTCGCGCTTATCGTCGCCGCCGTTTGCGTTACGACGGTGGGAGCCCAGGGTCCATCGTCAACTTCCCATCCACCTTTCCCCGACACTGAGCTTTTGATATCACGCGTAGCGGAACACCAGAAGGCTGTTGAGGCACTGCTGACCCAATACACATTCACCGATAAGACCACGCTTTACATGCTCGACAAGGGTGGGTCGGTGCAAAGTCAGCATACGGATATTTACTACATCACGCCTACACCGTACGAGGTTTTCACGTTACACATCAGCCACGACGGCAAACCGATCTCGCAGAGCAATCTCGCCAGGCAGGAGAAGGAAATCGAACATAAGCTGACAAATTATGAGCGCAAGGCTCAAAAGAATCCGAACGCTCGCCCCAAAGACGCTCTTCTGTTCGGTGACATTATCGCCAAGTCTCAATTCAATCCTTTGAGATGGGAAGAGGTGAATGGAACTGCCACGGTGGTTTATTCCTTTGCGCCGAAAACACAACCGACTCGGCACGGGAGTACTGACGAGAAAATCGCCAGCGATATGAAGGGCACGGTGTGGGTCAATCCAGAAGCCGCCGAGATCGTTCGCATGGAATTCGTCAGCGTCTCTCCGCTCGGCATGAACTTCCTGGTCAAGGTAAAAAGCTTTCAGGGATTCGTCGAGCAACAAAAAATGAGCGGAGAGCTATGGCTGCCAAAACGCCAAGACTTTGTGGCCCAAGGGCGTGAAATCGTCAAAGGCTTTCGGATTCGTCAAGTAAGTGAGTTCAGCGACTATCTCAAGGCCAGCACGGACGTCTTCCAGCAAGTCCACGCCCCGAGTACCGTTGCCGGGGACGGCTCGAAAGTTCAACAGTAGGAGGAATAATGTCCAGTATTTCTGTTTTTAACGAGCGACCAGCCGATCGAACTGAAAAACTGCGAGTCACTGTCGCGCAGCCGGTAACCGAGAAGGAACGCATCGTCAGCATCGACGTCCTGCGTGGGTTCGCGCTGCTCGGCATTTTACCCATGAACATCCAGTATTTTTCGATGATCGGCGCCGCTTATGACAACCCGACGGCCTATGGCGATCTGCACGGCGCGAACTATTGGGTGTGGTTGCTGTGCCATGTCCTGGCGGATCAGAAGTTCATGACGATCTTTTCGATGTTGTTCGGCGCCGGGATTCTTTTGATGACCAGCCGGATTGAGGCCGCCGGCAAGCCTTCGGCCGCTCTGCATTACCGGCGCATGGGATGGCTCATTCTGTTTGGACTGGCCCATGCGTATCTGCTGTGGAGCGGAGACATTCTGGTCGCCTACGGAATGTGCGGGCTGGTGGTCTACCCATTTCGTAAGCTCCGACCGCGCACCCTTCTTGTGCTGGGGTTGCTGACCATCGCAGTCGCGTCTGCTTCTTTAGCCTCGTACGGCGCATGGTCGCGCCATTGGTCTCCGGCGGAGGTGCAGATCGCACGCGAACAGTTGTGGATGCCGACGCCCTCGCAGGTGGCCAACGAGATCGCAGCCTATCGCGGCAGCTGGACCGCAGAGATGAAGTTTCGTGTGCCAGATTCCGTGCAGATGGAAACCATCTTCTTCGTGGTGTTCACGTTCTGGCGGGTAACAGGCCTGATGCTGGCTGGCATGGCGCTTTTCAAGCTGGGCGTTTTCAGCGCCAAGCAGGCGCCATCGCTGTATTGGACATGATCGCCATCGCTGTGTGTTACGGCATTCCGATCACGCTCTATGGAACGCATCACGACTTCGCAGCCGGCTGGGATTTCCGATACTCCTTCTTCTATGGCATGCAATTTAACTATTGGGCTAGCCTGCTGGTAAGCCTCGGCTGGGTTGGCGCAATCATGCTGGCCTGCAACGTTGTAGCGCTACTTCCACTCACGCATCGTCTGGCGACGGTCGGACGCATGGCTTTCACGAATTACATCATGCACACAACCATCTGTACCACGATCTTCTACGGACACGGATTTGCTTTGTTCGGAAAAGTGGAGCGGGTGTGGCAATTCGCGATTGTGTTAGCGATATGGGCGCTGCAACTGGTTGTCTCGCCGATCTGGCTTCGGCATTTCTTGTTTGGTCCGCTGGAATGGTTATGGCGCTGTTTGACATACCTGCAGTGGGAGCCGTTCCGCCGAGTCCCGGCGGTAGGCCGGTAATAGCCAAGGTCGCATCGGTTCATCGCGTGGAACCCTCGGTTGAACTCACTTCTCCGGCGAACTGCGGACTTGGAGAAGCACTTAGCTCGAGGCGCGCTAATCTACGCGAAGTGAGTTTCGACTTTATTTGAAGTCAGGCTCATTCGAACACGGCTCGTGGGGTTACGACGCTGTCAGTCGTCGAGGAGGATTTTATGGCGGAGGGCATCCAAGCGGAGAGCATACAAATAGACTCGCCAGTCTTTGCGGCGGTCCGAGAACTGCCTTCGATTCGGGCGAGCACCGTGCCCTGGTATGTGCGCACGGCCGCACTGGCACTGACGTCTACCACTTTCGGCCTTTACTGGGATATCTCCTGGCACATCGGAATTGGACGGGACACATTTTGGACACCAGCCCATTTGGCCATTCAGTTTGGAGCCGTGCTCGCGGGACTCTCCTGCGCCTATCTGATCCTGCACACAACTTTCGCGGGTGATGACGCAAGTAAAAAGAAATCGGTGAAAATATGGGGTCTGCGTGGCCCGCTGGGCGCATTCATTGCCGCATGGGGCGGGTTTTGCATGCTCACCTCCGCTCCCTTCGACAACTGGTGGCACAACTCCTACGGATTGGATGTAACAATTCTTAGCCCGCCTCACGTAGTGCTGCTGGTGGGCATCTTCGTCATGGGGCTTGGGGGACTAATCTTGACCACCGGCCAGATGAATCTGTCGTCGGGGCAAGGCCGAGATAAGTTCTATCGGATCTTGCTATACAACGGATCGCTGCTTCTGTGTTTACTGTTGATGCTGGGCTACGAATATATCGGCGACCAAACTCTGATGCACAGCGCGATTTACTATCGCGTGCTCGGGATGATCGCGCCGGTCGTGCTGGTCGGAATCGCTCGGACTTCAGGGCGTCGGTGGGCTGCCACCACTGTGGCCTCGATCTACACCGCCTTGTGGCTCGCCGGGAATTGGATATTCCCCGTGTTTCCCGCACAGGCGAAGCTTGGACCCGTATTCACTCCGATCACTCACATGGTGCCGCTCGGATTTCCTGTGCTGCTGCTTCCGGGAGCGATCGCACTGGACCTGGTTCTCAACCGATTTTCCGGTCGAGGTGACACGTGGAAAGCCATGGTGAGTGGCCTCGGCTTCATGGCTGCGAGTTTGATTGTGAACTGGCCATTCGCCTATTTCATGATGTCACCCCACGCGCGCAACTGGGTCTTTGCGATGAACGAATTTGGTTACAACGCTCCTCCTTCTCAATATCACTTGGCGTGGGAGTTGCAATCTTACGAAAAGACGCGCGTGGAATTCTGGGTGGGAATGCTCATCGCTTTGGCCGCGACCGTACTTTCGGCGCGCATTGGTATCCTCTGGGGCGATTGGATGCGTCGTATTCGCCGTTAGCAATCGATCCCGGAGCATTGCTAGTTGCGCCTGTCTTGAGGATGAGTGTTATGCGAGCCTATGGACTAGCTGTTTTGATCTTCATGTTGAGTTCCTCCGCGTTTGGACACGTGGGAAGCCCAAACGTGTATCTCGAGGGGGATGCAGGCCAATATCACTTGCTGGTGACAGTAAACCCACCGGCGATGGTTCCCGGCGTAGCCCAGGTGCAAGTTCGCGTTACGTCGGGGACTGTAAACACCATCAGCATTGCGCCGGTCTACATAAGTGGCAAAGATCAGGGGTGGCCCCCGACTCCTGACTTGATGCAACCCTCGGCCGATCCGCAAACGTTCACCGGCAAGGTTTGGCTGATGGAATCGGGTTCGTGGGAGATTCGTGTCGAGGTTTCCGGGCCGCAAGGACTTGGCAACCTGGCGGTGCCTGTGCCCGCATTTGCGCGGCGAATTCTGCCTATGCAAAAAGCGTTGGGCGCCCTGCTCTTCGCGCTCATGCTGCTTCTCTCCATCGGAATCATTTCCATCGCCGGGGCGGCGGCACGCGAAGGTGGGCTCTCGGCTGCGGCCATTCCTTCGCCACACGACATACGTCTTGGACGAATTGCAATGGCCGTTTCCGGTGCGCTGGTTGTAATCCTACTGGCGTTGGGAAATTGGTGGTGGAACGCCCAGGCCGCTGACCTAAAGCAGAATATGCTGTATAGCGCTCCGCCTCTCAGAGTTTCTTTCGACGGAACCGACCAGCTGACTTTGCGGATGCAGGAAGATTTCTGGCACAAGAGCCGCAAGGATCAGTGGTCAATGACCTTGATTCCGGATCACGGGCACTTGATGCATGCATTTCTCGTACGCGTACCCGCGATGGACCGCTTTTATCATTTACATCCGGAGCAAGCCAACGACGGATCATTCGTTCTCAAGTTGCCTACGATTCCATCAGGAAAATACAAGATTTTCGCTGACATTGTTCGTGGCACCGGATTCCCGGAAACCATGGTTAGCGAAATCGACTTGCCCAATGTAACAGGGGGACCATTCTCCGGCGACGACTCGGGTGCGGATGCTTCAGCATATGAGCCCTCTGGCCGCGCTACGGATGTCTCGCCCCTGGCGGATGGTCGCATGGTATGGGAACAAGACGGAACAGCGTTGAAGGCTGGCCAGGTTTCCTGGTTACGTTTCTGCGTTGTAGACGCTCAGTACAGACCGGTGAACGACCTTGAACCATACATGGGCATGGCTGGTCATGCGGAATTCGTCAGATCAGATTTTTCCGTGTTCGCGCACATCCATCCGGCTGGTTCGGTGCCGATGGCGTCCCTCATGGTCGCACAGAAAGATTTCGGATTGCAGATGGACCATGGTTCGACGAAAACGCTTACTGACGAAGTTTCATTTCCCTACGGCTTTCCCCAACCGGGCGACTATCGTTTGTTCGTACAGGTTAAGCGGCATGGCCAAGTCGAGACCGGCGTGTTCGACGCGCATGTCGGAGGCTGATCGTGATTCGCTCTACGTTGAACGGGTCCGCTTCTGGCTCTTAGCTCCCGGATGCTCGACTAACCGGAAGAGTAAGTTAGACGGTCGGCAGATGCGTTCGGTGTCGAACTGTCCCCGCTCCCGTAAAACCAAAGTCCTGATCCGCGGAACAAGCGGGTCCTCACCTGGAAGCAAATTCTTTCGCCAGAGCACCGTATCTTGTAGTAGCATTGCCGGGGTCGGTAGGAGACAGATGACGAAAGTGCGTCTTTCAAAAGCTGAAGCACGAATCCTGGAGCAGTACTGGAAGCTGGGCACCTGCTCCGTCCGCGAGATTCTTGAAAGTTTGCCCGAGGATGAGCGCGTTGCTTACACAACCGTTCAGACGCTTGTCTATAGGCTTGAGCAAAAGGGCGCTCTGCGCAAAGTAAAGAAAATTGGTAATGCTCAATTGTTCGAGCCTGCTATTGACCAGGATCAGTACCGCACCGGACTGGTTCGCGACCTCCTGGATTTATTCGGGGGTTCTCCTCGTCTACTGGTCTCAAATCTTCTTGAAACGGGGACGATCACGCTGAGAGATTTAAAGGCACTTCAAAGCGCGGCAACAGACAAGAGCAGCCGCAGACGTGGAGGAAGAACGCATGCTTGAGCACATCACGCGCGCTCTTTATTACTTCGAGGTCCATCTCCTGTTTGCCTCGCTGGTCTGGTTCGCAGCTTTGGTTTTGACATCGATCCCGCGTGGCAGCGCGACCATCAAGTATTGGATTTGGGTAGCGACAGCGCTCAATTTCATTTTTCCGGCGGGTGCAGTTGTCGACAAATTATGGACGTCGCATTTCTCGTGGGCGACGCCGCTAGGCGTCATCGGCGGCGCGGCAGCTCGGTTCACTCGAAGTCCAGCCGCCGGGGCGTTGAGCGTGGTGTGGATGCTTGGCGCAACTCTGATGTTTGCGCGACTTTGTTTGCGGATCCGTGCTGAACATATCGACGCTCACGCCATAGCTGGTGAAGACTCTCGCGAAATAAAGTGCAGTTTCTATGCGCACGGCGTCCCAGTAAGGTTCGCTGCAAGTTGCCACGCTCCGGCTGTTGACGGGGTTCTGCATCCTTATATCTCGCTTCCCCGCGGAATTGACCGCGTGCTGAGTGAGCATGAACTCAATGCTGTCCTCATCCACGAGTTGACACACGCAAAAAGACGCGACAACTTGATACGACTTATTCACGAACTCGGGCTTTGCGGGCTTTGGTTTCATCCGCTGGTCTGGATTACCGGGTCTCAGCTTGCTTTGTATCGGGAACTCTCCTGCGACGAATTTGTTATTCAAAGCGCCCACGGTGGAGATCTGGTTTCCGCGCTGGCAAAACTTGCCAATCCAGAAGAGGCGTTTTTACTGCAAGCGACAGCGTCATCATTTATCGGCCGTCGACTTGCCCGACTGACTGCAACTCAGCCGCATCGGACTTGCCTCGCCGCGAACACGGTGCTGGCTGCGCTGTTCGGCGGCGTACTCCTGGCGGGCGTTCTTGGAACCGTGGCCCACACAGCTTGTTGTTTTCTGGCTGGATCGCAAAGTTCAAGGAGATCGTATGCCCAAACTGGTCAAGCTGTTGGCGGCACTATTTTGGATTCTGCTTTTAACTTCGCAGCTCGCCGCCCAATCCTACCCTCAAGTAATTCTAGTGAAAGCCAGCCGGCTGCTCGACCCGCGAACCGGGAATGTCCTTTCGCCCGTGGAAGTGCTCATTGAAAACGGCAAGATCAAGGAAGTTGGCTCGCCGTCGCAAGTGCAAGCGCATGCACCGGCTGGAGTCAAAACGATCGATCTGGGCAGCGCGACCCTTTTGCCGGGGCTGATTGACAGCCATACTCACCTACTTCTCGATGTAATTGTGCCGCCGGAAGCCGAGAGCGCGCGCCATTTAAACGGTGACTTTGCTCCGGGATTATTGCTGGCAATCCTCGAATCGCCCAGCGAGCGTGTGTTGCGGGGCGCAGAGCTGGCCCGCGAAGATTTGGAAAGCGGCTTCACGACGGTGCGCAATCTTGGACACTCTGGCATTGACGGCGATGTTGTCCTGCGGGACGCAATCAATGCAGGCCGCGTCCCAGGCCCAAGGATCCTGGCATCCGGACGCAAGCTTATGGCGCTGGGTTCATACCTCCAAGGCCTCAATCCCGCTATTGCCGAAGCGATCATGCAACAGGAATTTCTACCGATAGACAGCCCCGACCGAGCACGACAAGCAGTGCGGCAGAACGTCTTCTATAACGTCGATCTCATCAAGGTCACGGTAGGCGGCGACATCTCAGTTCCTGAACTGACGGCTGTTGTCGAGGAAACACACCGTCAGCACCTGAAAGTCGCTGTCCACGCTATTGATACCGCGAGCATTCAAACCGCCATTGACTCCGGAGCAGATTCCATCGAACACGGCAACGATGTAACCGACGAGCAATTGAAGGCCATGCGCGACAAGGGAATTTTTATTGATATAACGCCAACTTTTTGGGGCGGTCTTTTTACGAAGATTTCTGAGCCGACCATCGTGATGTCTCCCGCGATGAAGTCTGAGCTGGCCGCCTCGGACGACCGGAGGCGACAGAAGGCGGCCACTTTCACTCAGCGGGTGTTGAAGTCGGGAGTGAAGTTTGCCGCTGGATCAGACATGTGCTGGTTTTATCCAGGAAAAACGCGTGGCCAAGCCAGTGCCACAATATTTGCCAATTTGCGTGACGCCGGAATGCCGGCGCTCGATATCATTCGCGCGGTGACCACCAGCGCCGCAGAAATGCTGGGCTGGCAGGACCGCGTGGGCGCGGTTGAGCCCGGGAAATTTGCCGATCTTGTGGCCGTTGCAGGAGATCCGATCTCGGATATTACCGAACTCGAGCGAGTTCGATTCGTGATGAAGGACGGGCAAGTGATCAGGAATGACCTTGCTTCACATTGAAGGGCACACTCTATCGGGCAAATATCACCTGCAATTATTCGAAGGAGAAATCCACGATGAAGCGATCTTCGAAGCGGTCTGGAGTTGTGCGGGTTGCGGTGACTCTGCTTGCTATCGTCGGAACGAGTTTCTATGGTCAAGGCCAAACACAGAATCAACCTCCAAGTCCTGCACGCTCTCGATCCGATGAGATGTTGGACAGCTGGAACGCGATCGGGAACAAACTCATCGCCATGGCAGAGGATTTTCCCGAAGACAAATACGATTTCAAGCTACAGAAGGACGAGCGCACGTTCGCTCAGAATCTGCTCCACGCCGCCGCGCTGGATTTCGTTCTGATACGCAGGATCTCCGGAGCAAATCTCGGGCCGGACTTCGGCGAGGGCGACAATCCTTCGCGAGACGTTTTCAAAACCAAGGCCGCCGTAGTGAGGTTTGTGCAGGAGGCCATCACGGACGGCGCGAAAGTAATTCAACAGCAGGGCGACGCGGGGCTGGACAACACATCGAAATTCTTCGGCAACCGGCTGGCGCACAATTCCTACATCTGGAGCTTCGCCATCGAGCACAGCGGCGAACACTACGGCCAGCTTGTCGTCTACTACCGCGCCAACAACCTGGTGCCGCCAGATTCGCGGCGGAATCAAGCACAGCAATCGCAGCCGCCGGCCGCGCGTGTGGTTGATCTGAAGGCGTCCGACGGCACCATCCTGAAGGCAAGCTACTTTGCCGCGGCAACGCCTGGTCCCGCTGTGTTGCTGCTGCATCAGAGCAACCGGACACGCAAGGCTTGGGATGATGTGGCCGTACAACTGGCGGCAGCTGGAATCAACACGCTTACGCTCGATCTGCGCGGATACGGCGAAAGCGGCGGTACACCGACCAAAAGACTGACAGATGCTGGCGACATTGACATAGCGTTTCGATACTTGATTTCGCAGCCAAACGTTACACCTGATGTCATCGGCGTGGGAGGAGCCGGGGCACTCGGCGTCGACCGGTCGGTCGAAGTCGCGCATCGGCACTCTGCTGAGGTGAAATCGCTGGTATTGCTTTCCGGAGAGACCTTCCCAGACGGCCTGCAATTCCTGCGGCAGACCTCACAACTGCCGGGACTCTTCGTCGTGGCCGACGACGACGAATACCCTCCCACGGTAGAGGCGATGGAGTTCCTCTACATCACTTCCCCGAACGCGGGCAAGAAGTTCGTACACTACTCGGCGGCGCACGAGGCTCCCTGGCTAGGGTATGAACCGCCTCCCGATGTCGGCAAAGTCCTCGCCAATGGCGGCCACGGAACCGACATGTTCAAAGCTCACTCCGAGTTGCCCGGCATCATTGTGGATTGGCTCGTGACCACGCTGATCAAGACGCCAGGGCACGCGCCAGCGGACACCGTAGCATCTGCCATGATCCTCGATCAAATCCGCGCGCCCAGTGGAGTTGCCCTAGCCACGCAGCAATTGATGGAAGCCCGACGAAAAGATCCCCAGGCGCAGCTGTGGCCGGAAATTACCGTCAGCATCATAGGCCAAGACCATCTGCGCGCAGGTGAGCCGAGGTTAGCGGTCGAGGTGTTTAAGCTCAATCTCCTCGCTTATCCGGAATCGGCCGATGCCAACGACGATCTAGCCGATGGGTATTTGGCGGGCGGACAGAAGGATCTGGCTCGGCAGTATGCCGAAAGAGTATTAGCCTTGCTGAACTCTCATGCGGCGCCGGCATCATCATGGTCCGATACGGAGGCCCGGCGTGGGGAGATTCGCCAGGACGCTGAGGATGTGCTCAAGAAGCTCAATGCGACCCATTGATCGAGGCTCCGCCCCGTGGCTTCAACAGCTACGTCGAAAAATAGGTCATTGCACATTTGGCTCTCAACACATTAAAGACCGTCGGATCGGCGTGCGGCTGCTTCGCACTGAATGAGTTTGGGCGATCCGACTGCCACTGCTTAAAGCAAGAGAAACGACAAAACCGCGATTGCTCATTCCCTCCCCAAGTTGCCACGGTCAAACCCAGCTTCCTAATGAAAATTGACTGAACGGACGATAGACCTCTAAAGAGGGAATCTATTCCCGCGACACGGAACCTGGGCTCGCCCAGCAGGCTGCCTCCAAGTAGCCTGAGAAGCCGGTGCGGCCGATAGCCTGACCGCCTGCGCAGTCACCCTCGCCTGGAAAGGAACGACCTCGATGAGCGATAGCGACATCGTCCAAGATTTCTTAGTAGAAAGCTACGAAAACCTGGATCGGCTGGACCGAGATCTGGTTGGTTTGGAGAAAAATCCGCAAGATCGGGAAGCGCTCGCGGGTGTGTTCCGCACCATCCACACTATCAAAGGTACATGCGGCTTCCTGGGTTTCGACAAGCTGGAGAAGGTCGCGCACGTTGGTGAAAACCTTCTTACACGTTTGCGCGACGGTCAGTTGACGCTCAATCCAGAGATCACTACCGCCCTGCTCGGTATGGTGGACGCGGTCCGCCAGATGCTGAAGGAGATCGGATCGACAGGTCACGACGGAGATGCTGACTATCCGGAACTGCGGGAAACTCTCACTCGGTTGCAAAACTCTGCTGCGGTGAGCGTCGCCCTCGCACCGCCTCAGCCTGCTGTAGTTGATCCAAAGCCGGTGCCGAGCCCGGAGGCGTCTGGATCTGCGGCTGTAACCCAGACTCTTCCCGCTCCTTCTGAAACCGTGCTATCGGCACAGAATACGGCGACCACCGAGCCTCGGAAAAGGAAAGACGATGCGCCGCGCAAACCCTCACGCGGAAAGATCGGCGGCCTGCTTGTGGAGCGAGGTGTGGTGCAGGCTTCTGACATCGCGCGAGCCCTGGAAGAGCAGGAACACGGGGATCGCCGGCGGCTGGGCGAGATTCTTGTGGCCTTGGGATTGGCCAAAATGGAAGACGTGTTGGCTGCCCAGCAAACCCTGGAAGCGAAGCCGCGCGAAACCGCCGCTGACACCATTCGCGTGGGCGTCAATTTGCTGGACAAGCTGATGACTCTGGTCGGAGAACTGGTACTTGCCCGGAACCAGCTCATGCAACTGACGAGTACGTTGGAAGACACTGGTCTGCAGGCGGTTTCCGAACGCATGAATCTGATCGCTACCGAATTGCAAGAGCAAGTAATGAAGACCCGTATGCAGCCCATCGGAATCATCTGGGGGCAGTTCCCGCGCACGGTTCGCGACGTAGCGCTGGGTTGCGGCAAGGAAGTGGGCATCGAGATGGAGGGCAAGGAAACCGAACTGGACAAGACCATTATCGAGGCGATCAAGGATCCGCTCACCCATCTGGTGCGCAATTCGGTGGATCATGGCATTGAACTTCCGGAACAGCGGGTGAAGCTGGGCAAGGATCGCGCTGGACGCTTGATTCTGCGCGCCTTTCATGAGGGTGGACAGGTCAACATCGAGATCAGCGACGATGGTGCCGGCTTGAATGTCGAGCGCATCCGCAAGAAAGCGGTCGAACGCGGGTTGATCACCGCGGAACAAGCCGCTCGTATGCCGGAGCGGGAGATCTTTAACCTGATCTTCCTGCCCGGATTCTCCACCGCGGAGAAGGTGACCAATGTGTCGGGCCGCGGCGTCGGCATGGACGTAGTGAAAACGAATGTGGAAAAGATCGGCGGCACTGTAGACGTTCAGTCAACCTTGGGCCGGGGCACAACGGTGCGGGTAAAGATTCCTTTGACCCTGGCCATCATACCGGCGCTGGTGGTGACCTGCGGCGGAGAGCGTTACGCCATTCCCCAGGTGAGTCTGCTTGAACTGGTGCGGATTGAGGCCGACGACGTGGACAAGAGTGTCGAGTTGGTTCATGGCGCGCCGGTCTACCGGCTGCGCGGACAGCTGCTTCCTCTGGTGTATCTCAACCGTGAGCTCAAGCTTGCCGATGAGACGAAAAGCGCAATGGGAAGCGACGGCGTGGTCAACATCGTAGTGCTGCGAGCTGACGAGAGGCGGTTCGGATTGATCGTCGATCAGATCAACGATACCGAGGAGATTGTGGTCAAGCCGCTGCGCAAGCAGCTTAAGACGGTAAGAACATTTGCTGGCTCCAGCATCATGGGAGACGGCAAAGTAGCGCTCATTTTGGACGTACTCGGCCTGGCACAGCGTGCCAGCGTGATCACGGAAACCCGCGACCGCAGCGTGACCGAAAAAACCAGGGAAGCGGCCATGACGGCGAACGAAAAACAGACGTTCCTGCTGTTCGCCGGTCCCGGCGATTCGCGCATGGCGATTCCACTCAGCACGCTAGCGCGCCTGGAGGAGTTTCCGGTCGCGCAAGTGGAAATGTCGGGCAGCCAATGGGTGACGCAGTATCGCGGCCAGATCCTGCCCCTGGTTCGGCTCAACGTCGCCCTGGAAGAACGGCGCAACAAGCTGCGTGCTCTGCAAGCCCCGCCATCCTTGGATTCAGGGCCGATTCAGGTGCTGGTGCTGAATCACGAGGGGCGCTCGTTCGGTTTGGTGGTGGAACGGATTGTGGACATTGTCGAAGACCGCGCCGATGTGAGGTCGCCGGCGACCCGGTCGGCCGTACTCTATTCGGTCGTCATCGGGGACCGGGTAACAGAGATGCTCGATATCCCGGCCATTCTGCGAAGCGCGGATGCCAGCCATCCGCACCCGGGCCCGGTCGCTCGATCGGCGGAGGTTGCGAACTGAACCATGGCCCACCCTTCACAGTTTTGTACTTTCTATCTGGACAAGCTGCTGTTCGGAGTTGAATTGAAAGGCGTGCAGGAGGTCATCCGTTCGCTGGAAATGACCAAGGTGCCGCTGGCGCCGGAGGTGGTCAGCGGACTGATCAACCTGCGCGGGCAGATTGTAACCGCGGTGGATCTGCGGCGGCGGCTGGAACTCGAGCCGGCGCCACCGGACACGCAGCCCATGAATGTCGTGGTGCGATCGGAGGACGGCGCTGTCAGCCTTTTGGTCGACGAAATTGGCGATGTGGTTGAAGTCGACGAAACCAGCTTCGAATCACCTCCGGAAACCTTGCGCGGCTCAGTCCGGACCATGATCGTCGGAGTCCACAAGCTAAATGACCGCCTCTTGCACGTGCTGGACATCGAAAAAGCCTGCCACATGGCAGACCTAACCAAAGCCGCAGCTGCGGAGCGGTAACCTGCTCCCAAAGGGGCTTCCACCTTTGGTTTCGGCATTTGCCTTGAGTGAAGGCGCTTCCCGCCGATGTTCATGGAGATGAACAACGTGGCATACAAGGAATATGACTGCCAAAGCAAAACTGCAAAATCAGTTTCATTGGGAGGAAGCATGAAACCGGTGCGAGCTTTGAGAATGATATTCGGCGTACTGGTGTTGGCGTCGTTTGCGCATGCGCAGGATGGGTTTTTTTCTTCCTGGGAAGACCGGGCTCGAACTACTCTAGCGGCGCAGCCGGCATGGCCCACCCCAGTGGTCACGGCTAACGCCGGGCTCGTCCAGCTCTTCCGCACTGACTTTGTTCGCCAGATCACGCCCACCGAAATCACAACCTGGAACTATGGCAACAGCAAAGGTGTGGACTTTATTCCGTGGTACAGAACGGAATTCGATGTCACCATCCCTCCCTATATCCAACACAATTCTCCGAAAGTCGAAGATGGCTTTGGCGACGTCAGCATGCTGTTGAAGTACAGAATCCTGTCTGATGGCGAAGCGCGTGCCTATTCCATGAGCGTCTCCGCCGGCGGCACTATTCCGACTGGAAGCCATAGCAACGGAAGTACGGCCGGGAGTATTTCGCCGACCTTCTATGGCGGAAAGGGTTTCCGGAAACTCGATGTGCAATCCAGCGTAGGCGAGACTCTACCCACTGGGCACACCGCCAAGCTGGGGCGGCCGGTGGTCTGGAACGCGGTGGCTCAATACCGAATCGCGAAAATCTTCTGGCCTGAGATTGAGAACAATGCGACCTACTATCGGGGCGGACCACACGACGGCAAGTCCCAGGACTTCGTGACTCCGGGATTGATATTGAGCAAGTTCAAACTCGAACACAATCCCAGCAACCGTCTGTCGGTGACTATCGGCGCGGGCGAACAAATCGCCGTAACCCAGTTTCACACCTACAACCACGGGCTGATTTTCACCTCGCGGCTGGCTTTTTAAACCGGCTGCAAGCTGGGGATGGCACGCGACTGACGGACGGTGGGACGATTTCTGGAACTTAAAAAGGAAGAAAATGAAACTTACACTTGGAAAGAAACTTGGGCTCGGCTTTGGCGTGATCCTTTGCCTGATGGTCTTCAATTCAGCCCTAAGCTACCTGAAGTCTTCCACCATCAAGCAAAGCCAGGACTTTACGTTTGAGCTGCGCTACCCGACTCTGGAAACGGCACGGAGGTTGCAGAGAGATCTGAATCAGACCCAAAGCAAAGGCCGCCAAGTCATTCTCGCGGGAACAGAGCCAGCCAAGAGAGATGCGGCGCGGAGATTGTTTGAAGAAGCGTGGAACAACGTTGATAAAGAAACCGCGCAACTCGACGAATTGGCTCCGAGGTGGGTGCTTCAATCCAACCGAGACGATCTGGGGGAGATCAAGAAGGTCCTTCCCGCACTTCGCGCTACCCAGGAAGCTGCCATGACCGATGCCGCAAGCGGCGAACGGGACGCGGTGGTCAAGGCTGGTGACGAATTTGCCCAGCAGGCTACTCCCGCCACCGAAGCGATCAAGAAATCCCTTAACGAAATGGCCGATTCATTCGTCACGCTACTGGATAAGAATAAAGAAGAATTGCACGCCGAGAACCGGTCGCTCACGATAACGATGACGCTCACCACTCTGATGGCGCTCATCATCGGAACACTGATGGCGTTTTTCCTGATCCGCGGTATTACGGCCGGAGCCAATCGAGAAAAGCTAGCCGCCGCCGAAGTGGCCGAGGGTTCGGAGCGCGAACGAATTGCGGCGCAGGACCTCATCCACAAAGTGGACAGCATCCTCACCGTAGTTTCGGCTGCGGGCCAGGGCGACCTCACTCAGGAGATTCAGGTGCGCGGCAGCGATGCCATCGGCCAAATGGGAGAAGGACTGGCAAAATTCTTTACCGATCTGCGCCAAAGCATCGGCAGCATCGGGGCAAGCGCCATGAACCTGGCCTCCGCATCCGAAGAATTGACCACCGTCAGCCAGCAAATGAGTGCCAACGCCGAAGAAACTTCAGCCCAGACCAAAGTCGTTTCAGGAGCGACGGTGCAAGTTAACCAGAACCTGCAAACCGTAGCTACGGGTGCGGAAGAGATGGGCGCCAGCATCAAAGAGATTGCCAAGAACGCCACCGAAGCCGCCAAAGTCGCGACCTCCGCGGTACGGGCTGCCGAAGCCGCAAATGCCACTGTAACCAAGCTCGGCGATTCTTCCGCCGAGATTGGGCAGGTTATCAAGGTCATCACTTCGATCGCGCAGCAGACCAACCTGCTGGCCCTGAACGCGACCATTGAAGCGGCCCGCGCCGGCGAGGCTGGCAAGGGATTTGCGGTCGTTGCCAACGAAGTGAAGGAGTTGGCTAAGAAAACCGCCAAAGCCACCGAGGACATCAGCCGCAAGATCGAAACCATTCAGATCGATGCTAAGGCGGCAGTAGATTCGATTGGCACCATCAGCGAAGTCATCAACCAGATCAACGGCATTTCCAACACTATCGCGACAGCGGTGGAGGAACAGAACGCGACGACCAACGAGATGGCGCGAAACGTAAGCGAAGCGGCGCATGGCAGCGGCGAGATCACGAGCAACATCGCGGGCGTAGCCGAGGCTGCGGAGAGCACGTCACGAGGCGCCACCGATACCCAGAAAGCCGCCCAACAGCTGGTGGAGACCTCGACGGAACTCCGCCGCCTGGTCGAGCAATTCAAGATCGATGACACCCGCAGCGGCAATGCGGATACATATCGTTCGCCCAGGAAAATGGCTGCTCATGCGGGTGCGTAAGTGCGCACGCTCGCTTCTGGCTTCGGAGCCATGACCCTCAAGCCGCAGTCGGGACTTTCGCCGGCATGTGACTCGGCAAAGATTCCTTTCCGCGCCGCTCTGCCGGGAAGCATGTCCGCATGTCGCGCTGCGATGCCCTTTCAGCCCAACATCTGCTACCATGACCGCTTGATGAGGTGGGTATGCCCCAATACGTGATCGAGCGGGAGATCCCAGGCGCAGGTAATTTAACGGATGCGGAATTGCAGGCGGTCGCACGGAAGTCGGTCGGCGTGTTGAAGGAAATGGGACCGGAAATCAAGTGGCTGCATTCCTACGTCACCGGCGATAAAGTCTATTGTGTGTACCTGGCGCCAGACGAGGAAACGATTCGCGAACACGCGCGGCGTGGAGGTTTTCCGGCGAATCGCATCTCGGCGGTGCGCCGCATGATCGATCCTGACACCGCAAATTGACTCAAGCGGAGTTTCGAGTCCGCAGACCTGATTCCGCTCTCAGTTAAGCGCCTCTCGGATGGCTTGCTCCACCGGCATCGCCCAACCTTCCATCCACGCCGTCAGGCCTGCAGCATTGCCGAGCGTTCGGCGTGCAAACTCCAGGGCTTTTTCCAGCCTGCGTTGCTCGGCAGGCATGAGCGGAACGCCCAATTGTTGGCGAAGCGCGGCCGCGGCTCCGGCCCAGTGCAGCGATTGCTCGGCGTTCGATTGCGCAGCGGCACTCACTGCGAGACATTCGAGCGCCCTCGCGATGCCGCGTTTGTGACCCAACTCCTGAAACACCTTGATGCTTTCCCCGTACAGACGACGCGCCTCGGCGTTGTTGCCCTGATCGCAGCTTAGACTTGCCAGATCAGAGAGCGCGCTCGCAATTCCCCAACTATCATGCAGTCGGCGAAATTCCGACAGGCTCTGTTCACAATAAGAGCGCGCGGCAACCAAGTCCGCTTTTTCCCGAGCCACGTCGCCCAGGTAGTTCAAAGTCCACGCGGCACCCGCGCCGTCTCCGGCCTGACGGAACATTGTCAGACACTCATTGTAAAGCGAAGACGCGCGCTCATAATTGCCCTGCAACTTCATCACGCTGGCGAGATTGCTGAGGGTTCGGGCGATGTTAGCGGGATCGCCAAACTCCTTCCATATGGCGGTACAGCGCTCGAAGAGTAAAGACGCGTCAGTGAGTTCGCCACGATCGCGCGCGTTGACGCCCAATGCGTTCAGTGCGACGGCAACGCCGCGGTTATCGTTTAGCCCGACGCAGGTATCGAGGCTCTCTTCGAACAGTGGCCGCGCCGGGCCGTAGTCGCATTGTGCCGCTGCCAGAACTCCGGCAGCGAACAGCAGGCGTGCGCGCAGTTTCGGACGCGTCCCGGCTCCTTCCAGTGCTAGGAGCCTGGCGATGGCGTCACGGCCCTCCGTGAGATGCTCGCGTGTCTCCCAGAAACGGAACAGGGCGGCGCCAAGACGCATGCCCCATTCGGCATCTCCAGTTTTGATGAGATAGTCAATCGCCAGGCGGATGTTTTCATGCTCGACCTCATAACGCTCGAGCCATTCGGGTTGAGCGGCAATCTCCTCGGCGCCTTCTTCGGCAAGCACGAGATAATAAGCCGCATGGGCCCGGCGAGTCGCAGATTCGTCGTTGCTCTCAGCCAGGCGTTCGAGAGCATACTCGCGGATGGCAGAAAGCATAATGAAGCGCGTTTCCTGATTAAGCTGCTCCACCTGTTGAGCTAGGCTCTTGTCGACCAGTGAAGCCATCCCGTCGAGCACATCGAGCCCCAGGTTACCTTTGGTGTCGCACACGGCTTCCACGGCTTCGAGTGTGCAGCCGCCGGTAAACACCGAAAACCTTCGCAAGAGAGTTTGTTCAGCGTCATTGAGGAGGCTGTAACTCCACTCTACGGTGTTCCGCAGAGTTTGCTGCCGAGTCGGCAGATCGCGCGCGCCACCGGTCAGCAGGCTCAAACGACTTTCGAGACGGGTCAGCATGGCAGATGGCGAAAGCAGCTTGATACGCGCCGCAGCCAGTTCAATGGCTAGTGGCAGACCATCAAGGCGAGAGCAAATGGCGGCAACCGTCGGTGCGTTTTCCTTGGTCAGCGCGAATTGGTGCTTTACCGCCCGCGCCCGTTCCACGAACAGCTCGATGGCTGGAAGACGAGAAAGCATTTCGAGAGGCGGTATGGACTTCGGGATCGGGTAGCGCCAGCGGTGGCACCGGAAATTCGTGTTCGCCGTAGAGGTGAAGCGGCGCCTGGCTGGTGACTACCACTTTGAGGTTGGGGCCGGCAGTGAGCATTTGCGCCACGAGCGGCGCGGCAGAGACCAGGTGCTCGAAGTTGTCGAGCACGAGGAGCATCGGCTGGCGCAGCCCGCCGATATACTCCATCAAGTTTTCTTGCAGCGAAGTATTTCCGGTCTCGCGCACGCCTACGGCTTGCGCGATCGCCGAAGATTAAGCCACGTTCGTCAATCGCGGACAGCGCGACGAAACAAACACCGCTGGGAAACTGGTCGGCCATTTCGCCCGCCGCCTGCAATGCGAGCCGCGTCTTCCCGATGCCGCCCGGACCGGTCAGAGTCACCAAATGTACGTCAGGACGGCTCAAAAGCTGGCGGAGATCAGCCGTTTCGCGTTCCCGACCAATGAATGCGGTGCGCTGCACTGGCAGGTTGTTGGGGCGAGTTTCCAATTCCCTTCCAGGCACATCGGCCAGGCGGTCGCGCACCGCAGCGAGGTCGCGAGCCAAATCCCGGGTGGAGGAGTAACGCTGCTTAGGATCCTTGGCAAGGCAACGCTCTATGATCCAAATGAATGGAGCGGGCGCCTGCAGGGTTTTGGCGCCGAGGCGTTCGGGCTCGTCGCGAAGGATTGCTGCCATCGTTTCCGCATGCGTCTTCTTTCTGAATGCGGGGGTCCCGGTTGCCATTTCATAAAGAACTGACCCGAAGGAAAACTGATCCGAACGAAAATCCAGATCCTCGCCGGTCGCTTGCTCGGGCGACATGTAGCCGACAGTGCCCACCACCGTTCCATTCTCGGTGATGGTGGTGCTCGAATCCGAACTGCCGCGGTCGGGCTTATGAAGTTTCGCCAGACCGAAATCCAGCACCTTGGCCGTACCGTCGCAAGAAACCATTAGATTCTCGGGTTTCAGGTCACGATGAATGAGGCCAATCTCGTGTGCTTTGGCGAGACCGTCGGCAACCTGCGCCGCGATTGCAACTAATTTGCGAAATGGAATCGGGCCCGAGGCAAGCAGCGCACGCACCGTTTCTCCATCGACCAGTTCCATGGCAATGTAGCGCGTGCCGTTCTCGTGCCCGAGTTCATAAATCGTGACGATGTTTGGGTGATTCAGTGAGCTAGCAGAACGGGCCTCCTGCTCGAAGCGGGATAAGGCTTCCGGATGAGAAGCGTGGTCGAGCGAAAGGGTTTTGATGGCGACCTCACGATCGAGGCGGCTGTCCTTGGCGCGATAGACCTCTCCCATCCCGCCGGCGCCCAGTCGCTGGAGGATCTCGTAGCTGCCGAAGCGTGCGCCTGGCGACAGGGTAGATGACGACGAACCTGAAGTGGAAGGTGGATTCATGAAACTTGCAGAAGCGGCTCTCGGCATGCCGAAGCGGACTCTTCTTACGGCACAATTACAGGTAAATCGTCCGCGGCTGCGACCGATCTCAAGGCAGCACCCCTGTTGGGCTTTATAATATCCCAGAATTCGGAGGGGATTTAATGGATATTCGATCGTTGCAGCGGCCCCTGAAAGATATGTACCGCCAAGACCCGGGCAGTTCGCAAATCACGCTGACTGCGCGCGGCACTCAGGCTGACGGGCCGATCGCCTGTTCTGTGGACTTGGGGCGTGCAATCTACGCGGCGCAAGCGCACAAAGGAGTTGGCGGCGCCGGTACCGGAGCCTGCTCGGGAGACTTGCTGTTAGGCGCGCTAGCCGCATGCGCCCAGATTACCTGCCAAATGGTCGCTTCGGCCATGGGAATACCCACAGAGGCGATCGATGTCACGGTCGAGGGCGATCTGGATCTGCAAGGAACGCTAGGAATATCGAAAGAAGCTCCAGTCGGATTTCAGAGCATCCGCGTCACTTTCGACATTCGTGCACCGCAGGCAACGGCAGAGCAGTTAAAGGCGTTGCAGGACAAAACGGAACAATATTGCGTCGTGATGCAAACCTTGCAGCATCCGCCGCGGATTGAAAATAAATGGAAACAGTAAGGAGCCGCCCATCAGGGTTTGATCTCATGTTCGTATTTCACTTCGGCTTTATGTTCTGATTTACCCGGAATAAATTGCTCGGATCATAGCGCTTCTTGATCTTCGCCAAACGATCGTAATTCTTTCCGTACGTCGCCCGGATGCGATCCTCACCCTCTTCCATCATGAAGTTGACATACGCGCCGCCTGCGGAATAGGGATGAAGCGCGCTCCAATATTCCTTCGCCCACGTGGATATTTTTCCCTTGTTGGCCGGGTCCGGGTCGACCCCGACAATCACAGAACTCCAGGTTGCGTCGCGATAACCCCAGGGCGTGGCACTCTTTTTGACCCGGCCGGCTGCGCCGTTGATCGGGTACAGATGCATGGTCGACTGCATCGACGGCATCTTCGCCGCATATTTCACATGCGCCGCGATGGCTTCGTCCGGTAGCGAACGCACGAAATCGGCCTTCCAATACCATTGGTGGCCCGGCGGATAGAGACCGTCGTGCATACTTTGGAGTGCGGGATGCGGAATTGGTCCGACCATATCGAGCGCCGGAGGCTTCATGCTCCGGATCGGCTTGAACACTTTCTCCCCCTTCTTGATCGGTCCGGTGTAGCACCACACGATGCCGCACATCTTCCTATTGTGCAGGTGCGCGGGGAACGGAGCTGCTGGCGGCACCGTGAGGAAAGCGAAAAACCCATAGACGTCATCGGGCGCTTTCGCAATGAAATCGCGGTACCAGCGCAGAATCTCGGCCGCGTCTTCCATCGGCCACAGCATCGGACCGCCGTAAACCGTGTGCACGCGTTGCGCTTTAAACAAAAAGGATGTCACCACGCCGAAGTTGCCACCACCACCGCGCACCGCCCAGAACAGGTCAGGATTTTCCTTGGCGCTGGCGGTGACGAACCGGCCGTCGGACAACACCATTTCGACAGCCAGCAGATTGTCGATGGTCAGGCCATACCGCCGGGTCAAGTAACCGATACCGCCGCCCAGAGTCAGTCCCGCCACGCCGGTGGTCGAGACAATGCCCGAAGGAACCGCGAGACCGAAGGCATGCGTCGCATGGTCTACGTCGCGCCAGAGCGCCCCAGCCCCGACTTGCACGGTCCTCTTCTTTGGGTCGACGCGAACATAGTTCATTGGCGAAAGATCAATCACCAACCCGTCGTCGCATACTCCCAACCCGCCAGCGTTGTGTCCGCCGCCGCGGATGGACACCAGCATTTTCTGCTCGCGGGCAAACTTCACCGCTGTCATGACGTCGGCTACGTCGGCGCAGCGGGCAATCAACCGTGGCCGCCGGTCGATCATCGCGTTGTACACCTTGCGAGCCGCGTCATAACTCGGATCGCCTGACTCGATCAGTCCTCCGTGCAAGCGGGATCTGAAATCAACCGTCGCTTGGTTCAGCATAGTTAACCGAAACCTCCGAAAAAGTGACGTATTCTACTACCGCAATTTGCTGCGTAGGTTAGTGCTGCGTTGCTGGGCTCCCCGTCATCCGTAGATTCAGCCGGAATCGTCGATTCGGAGCATGGCCCGCACATAGTACGCTTCTCCTTCGTTGGAGACAACGAATTCGCCCCAAGAGCAGTGCCTGGCCTGTGAAATATTTTAGACGAAGATGTAGAGGATCGCGGGACGGCTCCGACTACAGGATGAAGCGCAGATCACAGGGCGCTATACCAGAAAGAAAGGGGTAAAGGACGTGAAATACATTTTGCTGATGTCGGGCACGAGGGCAGGCGTTGAGGGGTATCACGCCTGGCCGAAACAGGATATCGAGGCGCATATGGCGGTTCTGCATCGCATCAACAAGGATCTCACCGAGTCCGGAGAATTTGTCGCCACACAGGGCTTGGCCGAACCGAAGGAGGCCAAGGTCGTGCGCGGCGAGAAGAACGGCCTCCCCGTCACCGATGGTATTTTCCCCGAATCGAAGGAATTTCTCTTGGGCTACTGGATCGTTGACGTTGCCGAACGCCGAGCGCGCTTATGCCATCGCAGGACGGATTTCTGCTGCATCCGTAAACATGCCGATCGAGGTTCGGCAGTTCGCAACCCATGAAGTCAAGTCCCGATAAACAAATGTCGAGAACGCTACGTGGTTCCGACTAGTTGACTGAAGGCGCGAGAGGACAGCGCCGACGAACTCGATAGGAGAAGAAAATGAAATACATTTTGATGATGAACACAATGAAGGCTGGCCACGGCGTGCCCGAACTGGCCGAAGAAGGATCTGCAGGCGCACATCGGCTTTATGATGGGGTTCAACAAAGAGCTGCACGAACGTGGCGAATTGGTGTCGGCGGAAGGGCTGTCGTTTCCCGATCAGGCGAAGCTGGTGCAGCGGGCAAGGATGGACGGCCCGTCACGGACGGCGTATTTCCGGAATCCAAGGAGTTTCTCGCCGGATTCTGGATCATCGATGTCGACAGTCCACAGCGAGCTTATGAGATTGCCGCCAAGGCGTCCGCCGCGCCAGGCCCCGGCGGTGCGCCGTTGAACATGCCGATTGAAGTACGCCAGGTCATGAGCGGACCGCCGCCGGATATGCTGTAACGGGAAGTTCCGATGACCAAGAAATGGGATGCGACTTCCGAGCATCTGTTGCGTGAACTTGCGCCGCAGGTGCTCGGCGCCGTCGCCCGCCGCTTCCGGGATTTCTCCTCGGCCGAGGATGCCGTGCAGGAGGCTATGATTGCTGCTTTCACCCAATGGCCGCAGGAGGGTGTTCCCGAAAATCCCCGCGGCTGGCTGATTCAGGTGGCGTGCCGCCGCATGACGGACCAGATGCGCAGCGAAATTGCCCGCCGCGAAAGAGAAACGGCAGTGGCTGCGGAAACGGAAAACTTGACATCCCCCTCGAGATCGAGGCCGACATGGATCCAGACGACACCCTGATTTTGTTGTTCATGTGCTGCCATCCCGCGCTCACTCCGTCCTCGGCAATCGCCCTGACATTGCGGGCGGTTGGCGGTTTGACCACGGCTGAAATCGCCAATGCCTTTCTGGTTCCCGAGGCCACGATGGCGCAGAGGATCAGCCGCGCGAAGCAAACCATCAAAGCTTCGGGCGTACCGTTCCGTCTCCCTTCTCCGCACGAGCGAACTGAACGACTGCCCGCAGTTCTGCACGTGCTCTATCTGATCTTCAGCGAGGGATATGCCAGCAGCATCGGGTCGCATCTGCAACGATTCGACTTGGCGCGGGAAGCGATCCGTTTGACGCGCAACACGAAAACGCTACTCCCCGATAATGCCGAGGTCGCAGGACTTCTGGCGCTGATGCTTTTAACCGACGCGCGGCGTGCAGCCCGAACCGGGCCGGATGAAGAACTCATCCCGCTGGATAAACAAGATCGAAGTTTATGGGATCGCGCGGAGATTTCCGAAGGAATTGAGCTTCTCACCGCCGCGCTGTCGAAAGCAGTCGGTGGGCTTGTATCAGCTTCAGGCAGCGATCGCCGCTGTTCACGACGAGGCTGAGAGAGCAGAGGACACCGACTGGCCACAGATCCTCGCTTTGTACGAGTTGCTGAAACGAGTCGCCCCCAGTCCCATGGTCACTCTCAATCACGCAATCGCAGCCGCTATGGTGCACGGCCCTGCCAAAGGCCTCGAACTGCTTAGGGCTCTCGACACGCGATCCGCGTGTTGCCAGTCACTATCGTCTCGACTGCGGTTCGTGCCCATTTACTGGAAAAGACGGGCGATTATGAAGCTGCCATCAAACACTATCGAATTGCGGCTGCGCGGACGACGAGCATTCCGGAACGGAATTACCTCATGACGCAGGCAGCGCGCTTGGCCGGCGATTAACTCCCGAGTCGTCGGAAAACCTTACGTTGGGCGAATTCAGGATTGCTGCTGATCCGGAAACTAATCTCACTGCTGCCGCTTCGCAGCGGCCTCGACCTGCATCAGGATCTGATCGAGCGCCGCACGATCAAAAACTCGGCCGTTGGCGACCACGACGCTGATCTTCCGAGTGTTCCGGATATCTTCGAGTGGGTTTGCGCTCAGCAACACCAGATCGGCGATCTTGCCGGGTTCGACTGAACCAAAGCTGTCGTCCATCCCAAGAAATTTCGCCGGGTTACTGGTTGCCGTCTGAAGCGCTTCCATGGGCGTAAAACCGGCTTCGACAAAATTGGCGAGTTCGTCGTGCAAGCTGAAGCCTGGCACGATGTAAACGCCGGGGGCAGTGTCCGTTCCCGCCATGAAAGGCACTCCGGCGCGATGCATGGCGCCGACCATTTGTAGATTGTGCGCGAAGTACTCCTGGCGCAGCGCCAGCGGATCGCGTAGAAGATCAGGCATCATTTCATCGGTGAACCGGTGCCAGGTTACATCGCGCCAGTAGGCAGGAACGTACTTGTCGAGTGGATCGTGCTTCAGATCGCGTTGGTCGAGAAATGTTCCGCCACGTTGCCAGGCCAGCGTTGGCACCTGCCATGTCTGGTTCTGCGCAAGCAGTTTGATGAGCGAGTCGCATCTTTGCTGGTCCTGTGTCGTGAGGAGCAGCTTGAGATTGCCTTCGCCCTTGATGAATTTGTCCTCTTCGGTGGAACAGCCTTCAAAAATGCCCATCAGATGCTCGATACTTCTTCTGCCCCGCTTCGACAACTTCTTGAATGCGAACTTTATCCGGAACATGGCCGACAATGGGCAAGCCTTGTTTGTGGGCTTCCGCGGCAGCGGCAAGATAGGCGTCGTGTGAAATGACGGACTGGACTTTGATGAAGTCCACGCCTTGCGCCTTGAGCGAGTCCACGGCAGCGACCGCACTGGCAGGAGTGCTAACGGCGATAGAGCTGGGGAAGCGCAATTTTCCATTCGGGAGATACGCGTCCAGCATGGGGCCAGAGATGACCATGCGCGGGCCGACGATTTGGCCGGACGCAATCTCTTTGCGCCACTCCAGGAGAACCGGAATGTCTCCTCCCATATCGCGCACGCCGGTGATCCCGTTGGCGATGAAAAGCGGCAGGATAATGTCGCGTCCACCGGGAAACCAATCGCCGAAAGCGGAGTGCACATGCATGTCCCAAAGTCCGGGAATGAGATATTGACCTGTGGCATCGATGACCCGCGCGTTCTTCGGCACTTGGAATTTGTCCGCGTCGGAAACAGACGGTTATGCGATCGCCGGTGATAACAACTGTCTGATTTCTCTGAATCGATGACGTACCCGGATTAAGGACAGTCGCGTGCGTGATCACAGTCGGGCCCGCCGGGAGGTCGAACTGCGCAGCGCAGACAGGCTCTAGCAGCAGACAGAACGCAATCACAACCGAAAAACTGAGGGTAGCAAGGATGCGCATGGCTCAGAGAGTACTACGAAAGCACTTAAAATAGACGGATCGTCCGGCCAGAAGGGTCCCTGTGAAGAGTCGGACCGCCAAGCTACAACTCACGGTTGGTTGACACTTGGAAACTGCTCAGCGGACTCGATGCGATATCGTGCACGTTCAGCCAACGTCAGTCCGCTTGAATGCCGGAATGCAAACAAAAGAAACCGGCCCGTAACCATGGTTACGGGCCGGCAAGCTAAAACCGTCGCTTGCAGAGTCGTCACTGCGGAGATTTCTCTTGCTCCTTTTTCGGGCGAGACTGGTCTTCAGTCGACGCACGAGGCGCTTTCGGTGGCCGGGCGTGAGCTTCAGTCGCAGGGGATTCCGGGCGAGTCTCGGATTTAGGTGCGCTCTCAGGACGTGCGGCAGGTTGTCCGTGCTCGGCACTCGCGGTGGGCGGAGCAGTGTGCGCAGCCGCCTTGTTCTCAGCTGCCTTGTTGTTGGCGGCGCGACTTGCAGCGGCTTTATTCGCGTTCGCTTTTTGCTCGTTTACTCGCGCTGCAGATGCCTTCTGTTCAGCCGCCTGGTTTTCCTTCGTCCGAGCTGCAGCAGCCTTACTCTCGGCCGCCTTATTTTCGGCGGCGCGATTTACAGCTGCTTTATTCGCGCCTGCCTTTTGCTCGTTTACTCGCGCCGCAGATGCCTTCTGCTCAGCCGCCTGGTTTTCCTTTGTCCGAGCTGCAGCCGCCTTACTCTCGGCTGCCTTATTCTCGGCGGCCCGATTTGCAGCGGCTTTATTCGCGTTGGCTTTCTGCTCGTTTGCTCGCGTTGCGGCTGCCTTCTGCTCAGCCGCCTGGTTTTCCTTTGTGCGAGCTGCAGCCGCTTTACTCTCAGATGCCTTGTTCTCGGCGGCGCGATTTGCGTTCGTTTCTGTTCTCTGTCACGCTCGGTTCTCATTCGCGCGAGTTGCAGCTGCCTTGTTTACCGCCGTCTTGTTTTCTTTGGTTCTAGCTGGAGACGGCTTATTCGCGCTGGTCTTGTTCTCGGTTGTCGCGCCCTTAGCTGCCATCACACCCGTTCCAGCGAACTCCCCTGCTCTGGATGTTGCTGCGACTGGCGGGTGGCCATGGTTGACCGATGCCAATTGGGCCCGGTTCGCCTTGGCAGCCTCCTGCTGTCGCGCTTGAACTGCAGTCGGCGGCATATGTTTACCGCGAGCTGCCGCTTCTTGTTGCGCCGTCGGGCGCGCTATGGTGCCGCCCGGACCGCCTTTGTAGCTCACGCGATTCACGGTGGTATTGTTGACGACGGTCTTGTTATAAACGTTCGTAATATTTGTCGTGCTCACGTTGTTTACGGAGCGGTTGTAATAGAACTGCCCATTGTTCCAGTATCCGCCCTGATAGCCGACACCGGTATAGCCGAAGCCGTAAACGATTCCGCCGTAGAATCCGACCTGCGGTCCCCAATAACCCGCGTTCCAAACGTAACCACCATTGCCAAAAGCCCAATAGCCAGGGGTCCACAACATACCGACTGCTGGAGCCTCCACCCAGGTCCCGGGCACCCAGTAATAGCCGTCAGGACTGTAAGCCCAATACCCCGGCGTCCAGATATAACCGGCGGCGGGACAAACGGGTTGCTGGTATACGGGAAGCGCGGGCGGGGCAATGTTGATCGATACCGCGATTTGCGCCTGAGCCGCGGCGGATAGAGCCAGCATTACGAACGCGAACGCCAGCGTACGAATGAAGCGAATACTTTGCATGGTTTCCTTTCGCCTGATCCCTCGTTCTCCCAACGTGGCGCTGCGATGGGTTGCGTGGACCAAGGCCGAAATATTATGCGGATCCACAAACATTGAGCCGCTTGGTTTTTGAGCGGTCGGAGGGTCACGAGGTTGTAATCAAAGCAGGCGTAGATACCCTACATCGGCCTTTCAGATACCGTATTCGGATCCGGGAATTGCCCTGAGCCGCTGCACGATCCGTTGGCCGGGCAGTTATGCAAAGAAGATGCCTACTTTGGATTGGTGCGCTAACTACTGCGAGGCGAAGAGAGTTAGCGATCACACTCCCAACCGAAACTCCCAAACCCGGCCAGCAGCAAGGATTTCCCGTCACCAGACGGAATGAGACCCGTCATTTGTAGCCGTGATACGAGCAAAATGTTGCGCATTGACACATCGCTTGCCCGGAGCGACAATCCCTGCTTCGTCCGGATGTACTTCCTATGGCCAATTTAATTCTGGAACAATTTAGCTTTGGATCAACGCGAAACCCTAAGGTGGGCAGGATGAGGCAAGCTGGTGCATTGAAAACGATAGCCATCGCGATTGCGTTTTGTGCCGCGACGGCGATCGTTTCGCCAGCTCAGACATTTAAGACTCTGGCAAGTTTCAACGGGACTAACGGAGCTACCCCTTACGCCGGCCTGGTGCAAGCCACCGACGGGAACTTCTGGGGCACAACCTATAATGGCGGGACAAACAGCACAGACTGCGCCTCAGGCTGCGGCACGGTCTTCAAGATCACTGCGAAGGGCAAGCTGATCACGCTTTACAGCTTTTGCTCCCAGACAAACTGCACTGACGGCTCCCAGCCTTACGCCGGGCTGGTGCAAGCTACCGACGGGAATTTCTACGGAACAACACAACAAGGCGGCAACAATGCCTGCAGTGGAGGTTGTGGCACGGTTTTCAGAGTCACGCGATGGGGCAAGCTGACCACGCTGCACAGCTTCGATGGCACCGACGGTTACAGCCCCAACGGCGGCTTGCTGCAAGCCACCGACGGAAACTTCTACGGTACAACGACCCAGCGCGGGGCCACCACCAGCGGCACGGTCTTCAAGATTACGCCCAAAGGCAAGCTGACCACGCTTTACAACTTTTGCTCTAAGACGAACTGCACAGACGGGGCCGACCCTTGGGGAGGGCTGGTGCAAGGCACCGACGGAAACTTCTACGGGACCACAGCCGAGGGCGGTGCTTACATCTGCAGGACACAAGGCCGAAACAAGATCGGTTGTGGCACGGTTTTCAAGATCACCCCCAAGGGCAAGCTGACTACGCTCTACAACTTTTGCTCCGAGACAAACTGCACCGATGGCTCCGATGCTTTGGCTGGGTTGGTGCAAGCCGCCGACGGCAACTTCTATGGGACAACAGCCGAGGGCGGGGCCAATACAAGCGGCACAGTCTTCAAAATTACCCCGAAGGGCAAACTGGCGACGCTTTACAGCTTTTGCTCCCAGACAAACTGCACTGATGGCACCACTCCATATGCTGGATTGGTGCAAGCCACCGACGCCAACTTCTATGGGACAACCAGGTTTGGCGGGGCCGACAACAGTGGCGCGGTCTTCAAAATCAACCAAGAGGGTAAGCTGACCACGCTTTACAGCTTTTGCTCCCAGACGAACTGCGCTGACGGCGAGTTTCCTCAAGCGGGGCCGATGCAAGCCACCAACGGCAAGTTCTACGGGACGACGTCCGGGGGTGGGGCCAACATGAGCGGCACGGTCTTCAGCTTGTCTGTGGGGCTTGGCCCGTTCGTGGAAACGCGTCCCACGTCCGGCGAGGTGGGGACCACGGTCATTATTTTGGGGACGAACCTGACGGGAGCTACCAGCGTTACCTTTGACGGCACGCCAGCGGAATTCAAAGTCTTATCAGGTTCCGAAGTCACGGCTGAGGTTCCAAATGGCGCGACCACCGGCAAGGTTAAGATAAAAACACCCGGAGGAACACTTGCGAGCAACGTGGTCTTCCGGGTGACGAAGTGACACATTTGGATCCGTTCGGAACTAAAGAATACAGTTGCCCGGTGTCCAGGCGGCTTGTCTTGTCCTCAACTCGACAAGCACTTTGAGCGCTATCTGGTACTCGACATTTGAGAATTGTTTTTTGCTTTAGGTGACAGTCAAGACAAGGGCCTTGCTCGTTCCACCGCTCGAGCAGCCTAGATCGCCTGAGTTCCCGCTCGGAGTATTGGCCGTCACACTTGCTGCTCCAGCGGCGGAGATCACGGACGTTGTGATCGTGGCCTGCAACTGCTGACTGCTGGTGGCCAGAGTGCTTAGCGCCGTCCCGTTGACAACGACGACAGAAGACGCAACAAACTGACTGCCATTCACCGTCAGTAGAAAGCCCTGCTGCACTTCCGCCAACGTAACCGTGCTCGGAGAAAGGGAGCTAATGATCGGCGCTGGCCGAGAACTTCCGCACAGGGGATTGAGTGCGTTGCAGCCCTGGAACACTAGCAATGCGACTAGAACAGTGCCGGGCAGTAGTAAGAGAGCGCCGATTCGCTTCATAGTGCATCGTACACTAGCGGCTCGGAACTAGCGACCGACGGCACGTCTGCCATAACGCACTACGGTATCTGGAGCGACCATGTCGGCTTCGCTCTCATAAATGGAATGACGAGTCAGCTTCACGATCTTCTTGTGGGCAGCGGCTGGCACGCTTCCTCCAGGATTCTCAGCATCGATGGTTTGTTCGTTCGGCCCGATGTTCGTCGCCTGTCGTTCCATCGTGGTGGTCTTCGTGCTGACTTCGTCGCTCTGCGCCGGAACTTTGCGGAATGGCACTTCTTGCTGGGTCACTTCCAGCCTGGCGGGCAAAGGTGAGAGGCGATGAGGCAAACTGACGAGTAATAGAGCGAAAAGGGATATCATTGCGATGGCCGTCGCAACTTTCCAGAAGAATTCGTCGGGAGTTCGCCTGTCACGGGAATTGGGAACCGCCGAATGAGTGCGGGACGCTGCCGGCTCAAGATCTGATTGAGCTATCTGCATCGGCTCTGGACACAGCGAAACAATCGGGGAAGAGTCCGCTTTGGTTTCCTGAACCAGCGAGCGGTTTTCCTCTTGCAGCGTAAAAGCAGCAAATAGGAGTGGCTGCAAGGAATCCTGGTCCAGGACTGGTTTGTCGAGCGTATTGATCGATCGGGCGGCTCGCTTAGCCAGGCAAAACAGGAAGAAGACCGTTACAATCCCGAATTCAAGCCATGCCGCCAAGAAGAATCGTAGGAAATGCATTGGGACACCTGCCTGATGGCGCGAAGCGGGCGAGGTCATCGTACCATATGCCGTTGAGTGACAGGACAATATACTATCTGTACTTGGCGTATCTCGTGTTCATACGCAGACCATTAGCTTTCGCTATTTGTCTGCGCTCGTTTGACCATTGATTGGTCGATCGATACGGTGACGGACGAGTTGGGTTTCTTGGAGACAGCCTCCGCCAGACTCAGGAAAGTCACCCACGCACGGCCGGCATACGCGTCGGCGTTAAGGACCAACATTCCGGGAAGTATGAGCCATGCGAACGGTAGCCACAGCATGAGCAGGACAACATTCGTCAAGCAGCCAGCCGTGAAAGTCCAATGCGGCCAACTGCCCTTGAATCCGCAGATGAGGATTCCGCTGAACGCCTGAACCACGAATATCATCCTCGAACCGCACAGATTTCGTGCAAAGCCGTACTCCGCAGCGTGTTTATCGACCAAACCGCAACCATCCCATCGACGTAAGAACTCCTTGATCTCGCGGAAAGCATCCATGATCTTTTGGTCGGCAACGACGGGCGATTCACATTCCTCTTGTAACGACATGAGTCGTACCCCGAACCTTTGCAGGACCGCAAGCTGAATTCTGCTTTTCTGGTCTGCGCTGAGAAATGGATCTCTCATCCTGCCGTAGCGAGTCGATGGAAGACCGCCCCGTTCGTCCCAGAATTTTCTGGCAAACCGTACTCCCCGATCCCGGAAGAACATCGAAGCCAGATAGATCAGTGCGAAGAACAGAAACCCGGAACCTGCCAACTGTAGTGGATTGCTAATCACTCGAGGGTAGAAGTAATAGACCGTCGAGAACGACGGCAAGAATATAATCGCGGTGGGAGTTAGCCGAGCTTTCCAGTCATACCCGTCGATAAATTCCTGCCATCGCATGGTTTCACCTTCGTCGTTACTGCCTTACCGGCCAATGCGAATCAATCTTCGCCATGACGATAAGTCTAGCGTATTCGCTTTTTATTCGCCATCGATGAATCTGCCACGATATCAGTAACTTCGAGATTTGCACAGCGAGGCTTGTAAAAATCGGGCGCGCGACCCCACCGGGGACGGGGTCGCGTTCTGGGCTTGCCGAATTGTGGCCTAATGTACGACCAGGAGAGCAATAGAGGTCGGGAACATTCCTACACCCGTGGATTCGGGCGCGCCGTTCTATGGTGGCGTGACGGTGATACAGGCTGTGGCTTGGCAACCCGCTTGAGGGCAGCCTGGCAAATTGACAGTCGCCGTGAGAGGCACCATTCCATCGCCGCTGTTGTTGTTTTGCTTTTCGCAAGCGTTGGGGGCAAATGCGTTTGTGAACAGTTCTCGCGGGGCATAGTAGCTTAGCGAATCGGTTCCCGGACCGACGTTCGGGCGGTTACCGCAAATCTTTCCGAAGCCATTGTTGAGCTCGGTGCAGCCCGGCCCGTCGCCATCGAAGTCCGTGTCGTTGCAATTCTCGCCGGGGTCACCATCCCATAGCGAAATGCAACCTAGCTCCCAATTAACGCTCGCACTTTGGTTTCCACATGGGTTGATTATCGGATTGAACGTAAGAGGACTGGCCGAGCCGGCGACGATTGTAGCGGTGCTCGGGAAGATGGAAATCGAGGGCGTACCACCGCACGTCACAGTGATAGCGGCAGTGTTTTGTGCGCTCGAATCTGCTTCGGAGATCGCAGTCAATGTCACCGCCGGTATGCCTTGGGTCGGAGCCGTGTAGGTTGTCGTTGGGGAAGGCCCAGGCGTACTCAACGTGCCGCAAGCGTTCCCGGTGCATTGTTGCGACGACAAAGACCAAAGGGCGTTTGGATCGGACGTGCCTACGATTGTGGCGTTGAATTGTTGCTGCGTTGTTTGCGGCACGCTCGCGGAAGTGGGGTCGATGGTAACAGTAATCTGAGGCGCCGGAATTATCGTGATGGTGGCAGAAGCTGACTTCGTTGAGTCGTAGACCGATTGTGCAGTTACTGGAAACTGTGCGGGGTTGGGAACGGTAAGTGGTGCCACGTAACTCGCGGTCGTCATACAGCTCTGGAACGTGCCCGGGACTATTGTCCCATAAATGCCACCGTCACCGTCGGAATAGCCATTCGCTAACCAGTTGACTTCATTCTGCGAGGGGTCGACGCCACCGAGCACAGTGGCTTGGAACTCCTGTCCATCCCCTGTCTCGATGTCCGGGTAGAGGGGGCCTGGGTCTACGGGTGCCAGCAAAACTTGGAGCACGGGAGCCGAAACAATTGTGATCTTCAGACTTCCGCTTACCGAGGGAACTGCATTGGACACGGCACTGACACTCACAGTCGCTGGGTTGGGAGCATTCGCGGGCGCAGTGTACACTCCGTCGGTAAGAATCGTCCCGACCTGACTATTGCCACCGTCCAGCTGGTTGACTTGCCAAGTTACATTCTGGTTGGGGTTCCCAGTTACCGCTGCGCTGAACTGGACGCTTGAATTTATGGTCACCGCGCTCGTGTTCGTACATTGACCGGCTGATACCGTTACCGTCACGTTCTGCACAGGAATCAAATTTACCGGTATCGACGCTGTCGCTGAAGGCTGAGCATTGGAGACGGCTATTACTTGCACAACCGGAGGATCGGGCAGCGCCTGCGGAGCGGTATAGGTCGCGGTATCGTTAGATCCGGCCACGATCGTGCCTACCGCCGCACTGCCGCCGGGGATGCCATCCACTCGCCACGAAACAGTTGTATTGCTGACTCCGGTCACGCTGGCTTGAAACGCTTGCGTCTCTCCCGCTTCAACAGTCGGCGGGGTCGCCGGACTGATTATCGTGACCACGGCGCCGCCCTGGGTTGCGGGGGATATGTTCACGACCGCCGATGCGGCCTGTTGGGGATTGGCAACAGAAACAGCAGTGACGGTCACCGCGCCTTCGTCGGGCACCTGCAAAGGAGCCGTATAAAGCCCCTGGTCGCCAGACCCCGGAAGAGGAGTGATCGTGCCCACGCTCGAGTTGCCTTCGGTCTGACCATTTACCAGCCAGGTGACGGCAGGATTCGCGTCGTTCACGCTGGCAGTGAAAAGAGCCGTTCCTCCCACCGCGACGTTCGCTGATTTCGGAGAGATGGTGACGGTGCCGGGAGCGCTCGGTCCGCTAATGGAGACCGAGGCGTTCGCCGTCTTGCTCTCGTCGGCGTTGCTGACGGCTGTGACCGTCACATTTGAAGGAATTGGCACATACGGCGGGGCCGTATACGTACCAGTTTTGTCGATGGTTCCGAAGGCGCTATTGCCGCCCGCGATCCCGTTGACCATCCAACTGACACTGGTCATGCTGCTGTTGGTAACGGTGGCGGTGAAAACCTGCTGCGCACTGGTCGTGATCGCCATTGATTGAGGCGAGACGGTGATGGTCACAGCGGATAGCGAACCGAGGCCATCGATCGTCGCCGGGCTCGCGCCGCCGCAGCTTGCCAGGATCAGCACTAAAGCCAACCAGGTTGCAATGCAAGAACAACGCCACATATTGTTAAGCACAAAAAACTCCAATCGCCCTTTTGAATATGAATCCAGCAGCCGTCGCTTGAGCGACCCTAATCACGGCCAGATTCAACCGCTCTTACCCCAGGCTTTTGCGAAGCCTGAATCGCCGGCGGTTTCGGCGGAGCAGGCTTGAGCTGTTCCTTTGACCACTGAAAAATTCTTCCGCCGGAGACGGCGCCAAAAAAATCATGCGTGCTGTCATAGCGAACGGCCTGCGCGCCGCGCGGGGCAGCGGATTCGATTCGTTCCTTTGCCGCTTTCGGAGTCACCGAGTCATCCATTACCTGTTGAATGCGAACCGCCTGCGAATTCAAACGGGGCAACCATTGAACCGGATCGAAGGCGGCGACCTTCTGCAAGAATTCGGGCTTCACGTAATTGGGACGCTCCTCCGCGGGGATAATCTCTGACTTGGCCATCCAGTCTGGCCAATCTCCCCAGGGATCGAGCAGGTCAAGCGTCTTGATTCGCGGGTCGACTGCGGCGGACAGGATGGCAATGGTTCCACCAGATCCTTCGCCAAACATGCCGACTTTGCTCACGTCCAGATCGCTGCGGGTCGACAGGTAGTTGAGAATCATCTGCACGTCATGCACTGAGGTGCCCAGCGCTTCTGGCAATTCGCTCACGAACCACTGTTTCATGGGACGATTCTGGTATCGATGTCCGGTAAGCGCGGAGACAAATCCGACAGCGGCAAAGCCGTCTTTCGTCACGCGAGCGCAGTAGTCGTCATTTCGAAAGCGATCGGTTTCCGAGGGATAACTGTAGAGATACAAAATTACGGGAGGATTGGTCACGGCTTTGGGGCGGATCACATACAAATCGATGGGATCGCCTGACCGCCACTTCACCTGTAGCAACTCGCGCGTGAATTGAGGAAGGTCATCTTTTTCACCGAGCAATGGCCGCTCTGGAGTTAACTCGCCGTCAGCGAGTAAAAGCGAATTCCAATCCTCAACCTTGCCTGCAGTCGCCCCACCCTGATGAGCCGGGTTCGTTTTCAACGTTTGAGTCCAGCAGGTTGCGCTACCCGTACACAGCAGGGTCAACGAAATAACGCAAAGCTGATTAACTTTTCTCTTCCACTGATACTGCATTCCGTCCTCTTTTCGGCGAATTCTTGCACGATGGAGGCAGGCCCCAGCCATGCTGAGTCCTGTCTCCACCGCTTGCTTCCACCTCGTGTTATTGCTTGAAGCCGACCAACTCTTTCGCCGTATCGGCGTAAAAGTCCAGGTCCGCCTGAATGGGGAAGACAGCGCCGCCCAAGTCACCACCGGCTTCAGCCTTGCCAGTTATGAACCCGTTTGACGCGATCTTGCCCGACAGAGTGTAGTGAGAGCGAAACACGGCTAGTTGATTAAATGGAACAAAGTCGGGGATGGTCGTGGCTGCTTGCGTCTGCGCAGCCGTAATCAGCGCCGCGACTCCTGCAGGAACTGTGTGGGCGGTAGCTACGCGGTAGACGGACCAAATCGGGTAGCTGCCATTGATGATATTGGTGAAGGAGACCAGCCCTGGACACGGTGCTGTGCAAGTCGGGAAGAACCCACCTGCATAGCTCGCATACAGCGGGTCGATTCCATCCACGGTCAAGTATCTGGTGTTGTTGACTACGCTGGCGAAGTTTCCTGTGCTCCAGTAGGTGTACCCGAGCACGTTTCCGTTGGCCGAGGTACCGACTTCGGCAACCTCTTCGCTTGAACTGAGCGCGCGTTTGCGCCATCCACCGCCGGGGTTGGTGATATCCAGCGGGTTGCCACCGGTCTGTGCAGGATTCACGCCCAACTCCTGCGTAGACCCGATTTCTACGCTCCGAGGAACGGAGAACTCCAGAGTGTTGAAGGCTCCGGCTAACGGCTCGCGCAGGACGACATTGAGAGGCTGAGCGTCCAGCCCGGGGACGTTCGACAAGTCGCGCGTGTAGCCGAAGGTGCCGTTAAGAGCCAATGTGAGAGGAAAACGGTCTACGTTTTGAAAAGCGGCGGTGTTGCTGAAGTCGCCGTTGGATCCGGTATTTTCCGTGTTCACAAAAATAACTTCGGGATCGGCGCCGACGTCCGTGGCAGTCCACCCGGGAACCGTCTGCCCTGTAATCGGGTCAGTGCCGGAGATGGCGAAGGCCACCGGCGTCGCCGACGTGCTACTGAAGGTACTTTGGATCGCCGTGCCGATCGGGCCCGGCCCATAACCCAAACCGTTGTAGTGAATCGGATCATAGGCAGCTAAGACACGGGTTTCGGCAAACAATGCATCCTCAGGGCGGCTATCGAGCACCGCCGCATTAAACGCCTTGGTATTAAGCGCGGTGTAAACGGCCTGGGGCAATGTGGTGTCGGTTAGAGTCGGGACCAGGTTCTGTCCTGCGGCCCCGATCTCGCTGGACGGAATAGATAACGTAGCCTTCGGCACTGCGAAAAATAATTGAGCGCCAACCGTCGCATCGATGCTCAGATAGGCACACACGGTCGTAAGCGAGGTATCCCAAACGATCCAAATGTTCCCGTTCTCGGCCGGAATCTCGCTTGATCGCCCGTCAATACCGTTCCCGCCCTTCTTGTAGGTCCAAATGTTTGTGCCACACTGTGAGTCGGAGTAAGCGGCCAGAGCAAAAGTATTGAACAGTACGGAAGCCCCAACCCCGTTGAATAGAATCTTGGTGGTGACTGCGTAGGAGTTCAATCCCGTAAACATCATCACGGCGAGCGCCACGGTGGCCACCGTTTTACTGATTCGCGTTGTCATTTTTCCCTCTCGGCGCAGATTTGCGCGTTGCGCGATGAACTCTACTAAATTAATAGACAAAGTAGCAAGAGAAAAATTGTTAAAGTTTCGCTATCGGTATTTTGACCATTTTTATGAAAAACATTGCACCTTTTAGCCAACAGCACCTGCATTTTTTGGTTGCCTGTTAGTCTATTTATTTAGTAGAGTTTCACAGCGACGACGCCGGTTTGAGGCGTAGATTTCCCCTCCCCCCGATTACGAGAGGTGATGCTGTGCGATTCCGGATGTTCTCTGCGTGCTTCTTTGCCTTTTTCGTGCTGGCCCTTGTCGGGACACAACACGTTGCCGCCACGGACAAGGCTCCGGGCAATTCCGCTCGAACCCACGCCTCCATTAACGGCACGGTCACCGACAAGACGGGCGCTGTCCTTCCCGGAGCTTCGGTGACAGTCACCAACGGTGCCGGATTCAGTCAGACCGCCACGACCAACGATCGGGGAGAATACTCCCTGACCGCCTTGCCTGCCGGCACCTACACCGTGACCATCGCTGCGCCCGCATTCAAAGACTTCCGCACCGAAGGCCTCGCCTTGAGCGCCGATCAGAATATTCCGCTCGACGCCGTCCTCGAACCTGCCGGCACGACGACTTCAGTCAATGTGGAGGGACAGAAGGTCTCCCAGGTGGAAACTGAAACTTCCCAGATCGTCGGTACGATCACGCAAAAAGAATTGGTCAGCCTGGGATTGAATGGCCGCAACTTCACTCAACTGATCGCTTTAACGCCCGGTGTGAGCAACCAGACTGGACAGGATGAGGCCAAGGTCGGGATCACCGGGAGCGTTCGTTACAGCGTGAATGGCGGGCGCGTCGAATACAACTCTTTCAATGTGGACGGTGGCGACGTCCTGAACGCCGGGCTCAACGGCAATCAGAGCACACTGATTGTGTATCCCAGCCTGGATGCTCTTAATGAAGTGCAGGTTCTAACTTCGAACTACGGCGCGATGTACGGCCGCAGCGCCTCCGGCACAGTTCTGGCGACGACTAAATCCGGAACCAATCAATTTCATGGCGTGGGTTACGAGTTCATTCGCAATGAATTCTTCAACGCCCGCAATTACTTTGACGAGACTACGAAGGCGCCTCTGTATCGCAGAAATGATTTTGGCGCCGCACTTGGCGGTCCGCTCTACATCCCGGGGCTGTTTAACACGAACAAAGACAAAACCTATTTCTTTTTCTCCGAGGAATTTCGCTTCGAACGTTCTCCTGTCGGTCCGGGAGGCGACAAGGAAAGCTACAACCAAGCAGTGCCGTCGATTGCGGAGCGTAACGGAGTCTTCAGCGACGTGTGCCCGTTTACTACCCCTGGTCTAAACGGAATCCCCGGCGGCCAAACTACTTTCTTTCGACAAAATGCCGCAGGCTCGTCGGGGAAGGTGTATCCCGACTGTCCTGGAATCCCGACGACTGTTATTCAGAATGGCGTGCAACAATTCCTCACCTTTCCCGGAAACCAGGTGCCGATCGATCCCAACGCCATGGCGATTATGGGAACAAATATTATTCCCTTGCCAAATTCGACCACGGGCTGCAGTTCGACCATCGGATCGTGCTTCAACTCGGTAGTTTCTCCGAACACCTACTGGCGCGAAGAACTGTTTCGCATTGATCACAACATCACGCAAAATATGCGAGCAACGTTCCGCTACATTCATGATTCCTGGGATACAACCATCCTCACGCCCCAGTGGGGCACGGTACAAAACAGTTTTCCGACCATTCAAAGCGCATTTACCGGGCCCGGACTCAGCATGCTGGCCCATCTGACGAACACAATTTCGCCTTCGCTGCTGAACGAATTCGTCTTTAGCTACACCACCGATCACATTAACCTCAACAACATCGACGCCAACGGCGTCCAATGGCAACGGCCATCTAACCTGACCATGGGTTATTTATTCAACAATGGATTTGGGGATAAAGTTCCCGGGATCGTGATCGGCGGGACCAATCAGGCATACGGAGGCAACGGATTCGCGGTCGACCCCGGCTATCTGCCGTGGCACCATTCCAACCCCACCTATAACTTCCGCGACGATGTGAGCAAGGTCATCGGAAAGCACACCATTCAGACTGGCATTCAAGTTGTGGTTGCGCAAAGAAACGAGCTGAACCAGGCAGTGGGCGCGAATACGGGAGACTTGCAAGGCATCCTGAGCTTCAGCAACGTCAGCAGTTTCAACAGTACAGGAAACTCTTTTGCGGATTTCTTACTGGCTCGACCGAATGGAAATGGCGGTATCAAGACTTTTCAGCAGGACAGCGCCCAGGCCAACTACTACAACCGCTACAACGTTTATGAGCCGTATCTTCAAGACGACTGGCGGGTGAACTCGCGTTTGACATTGAACCTCGGCGTGCGGGTGAGCCTGTTCGGAAACTGGCATGAAAAATACAACAACGTCTACAACTGGGTGCCGTCTGTGTTCAACCGATCACTTGCCGACCAGGCTGGGGTCGACTTCACTACGGGAGGACTGGTCAACGGCCCTCCCTCAGTCTGCAATTTGCCGGGCGCCGGATGCGCTCCTATTCCTCTCAACCTCAGCAGTCTCGATCCGAGAATCACCAACGGCCTGGAGCGCTGCGGCGTCAATGGAGTGCCGGATGGCTGTATGAGCAGCAAGTTTGTTAATCCGGCTCCTCGCATCGGCTTTGCCTGGGATCCGTTCGGTGATGGCAAGACCTCGATTCGCTCTGGCTACGGAATCTTTTTTCATCACGGCACGGGCAACGAAGCCAATACGGGCTCACTCGAGGGGAGCGCGCCCCTGGTACTTGATATGACCCAGAACAAGCCATTCACCTGGGAGTGCATCGGAGGGGTGGGGGAAGGTTGCGGAGCATCCGGAGCCTTCCCTCTGAACGTCACGGCGATCCCGACCCACAGTGTTTGGCCTTACGTTCAACAGTGGAGTTTCAGCGTGCAGCGCGAGTTGACCAAGAACACGGTCGGTACGATTGGCTATGTTGGAAGCAAAGGAACACACCTCACGACCGAGCTTCAGGTAAATCAACTGACTCCTGCTCTCGCGTCCAACAATCCCTTTGGGCCGGGAGGTCTGGCGGCGGGTCAGCCCATCACAACTGCTACCTGCAACTCTTATACGGGGACGAACTTTACTCTAGGACCGTTCGGTACGCTGTGGGATAACACAAATCCGGATTTCGTCAACCTCGAGGCAGCTTGCTTTGGCACGGCGGGAAAGAATTTTCCTGATCCGAACAGTCTGCGCACGTACGCCCCTGGGCTTGGCCAGATCTTTTCCTTGCAAAACGTGGCGGACTCCGACTACAACGCGATGCAAGTAACACTCCGCCGCGCAACCGGTCCGCTCACTCTGGGCGTCGCTTACACCTACAGCCACTCCATCGACGATTCGTCAGACCGTTCTGATACCACGCTGGTGAACGCCTTCGATCTCGCGTCGAATCGGGCAAGTTCTAATTTCGACCAGCGGCACTTACTCAACATCAGCTACGTGTACAAATTGCCAAACCTAAGCGCCGCGTTGGAGAAGTGGGGCAACAGTGACGGATCCGGCCACAGCGCCGCAATATCCGACTCAGCTGCTCGATACGCCAGAGTCGTTGCTGATGGATGGGAACTTTCGGGCATTACGACCTTCCAGTCGGGCACGCCTTTCAGCGTGATTAACGGCGCCAGCGCGAACGGCATTTCGGTTCTTGATAATGCTGGAGTCGCCAATGGAACAACCGCCGGATCGTACCCAGATGTCGTCGGCAACCCGCACGCAGCCCCGCCCGTGGGGGCCAACAACCCGTTGAGTATTGGCCCGACCATAGGCAACCCTGCCGCATTCGTGGCTCCCGTGGGACTCACCTTCGGGGACGCAGGGCGGAATTTCATGAACAATCCGAGTCGCTTGAACTTTGATGTGACAGCGCTGAAGCACTTCAAAATAACTGAAGGCAGCAACCTTGAATTTCGCGTCGAGACCTTCAACTTTTTCAACCATACACAATTCCGCATTTACGATCCTGACCTCGGCAATACGGGCAGTAACACGATCAGTTGTTACGGCGGGCCAAACAATTCCGCCGGAGATGCGAGTTGCCTGGCTGGAAGTTCGTTTCTACATCCCGTCGACGCACACCGATCACGAACCATGCAGTTTGGCCTGAAGTATAGCTTCTGATGATAGATCCGGCTGAGGCGACCCACCCTATAGGGAAGGCCTACCCCATGCGATTGCCGCCGTTCTAAATCGCGACACGAACCTGCCCGTGCGATCCAAGGGGACCAAAACGAAGATCTAAAACAATTTGCGGAGCGGAACTATTCCCTCCCCCGGGGGTTCGACTCTGTATAGCGAACTGAATCTTAGCCTTCATGCCAATCAACATCTATTCCCGGCACTGCCTAAGTGTAGGGTCGTTTCTTGTCCTGTGGATGGTAGTTCCGGGCACTATCGCGGCCCAACAAAATGCTGGAACGTTCGGGGCGGCGCAACGATCGGTTCGCGAAGCCGAGGCTACTGCACCCCGGCTTGTGAACTCAGACCAGGGGCTCGCGATTATTGGCGCCGCACTAGAATCGCGCAAGCCCATGGATTCCAACGCCGACTGCTCAAACCTCGTACACGCTATCTATGAACGGGCAGGCTTTACCTATTCCTACTCGAACTCCTCCGAACTCTATCAAGGGATCAGAGAATTTCGGCGGGTCCTCCATCCGCAACCGGGTGATTTGGTCGTATGGCGTGGACATGTCGGGATCGTGATTAGTCCGGTGCAGCACTCCTTTTTCAGTGCGATGCGTTCGGGGCGTGGCGTCGAATCCTATGATTCGCCTTACTGGCAGGCACGTGGACGGCCGCGTTTCTTTCGTTACCTGAAAGCTGCTTCGCGAACTCAGTTCCCCGCTTCGACCCAAAACGCCAATTTGAAACCGCAAATTTCTAACAACGCCGAATCGTATGACCCAGTTCCCGCTGACGACGACTTGGCTCTAGCTACTCGCATTTCCAGCGCTGGGCAGGCCGGGACAAGCATCCCTGGGCGCAATGGGGATGAACCCGCGAGCGGCACCGTCCGATCGGCGACGGTCGCGCCCGCAGGGGTCAGCGGTGCGGTTCCACCCGCAGGGTTACCTGAGATTCAGGGACAGCAGGCAACGTCGGCTCAGAAGTCAGAAAGCCAGACGACAAGGGATGCACAGAGTGCGATGGATGGGAACAAGCTAAAGCCAACGAGTCACAAGATACAAGGTCCGGAGGATGGTGTTTGGCTAAAGACAGCGACCAAACCTTCTCCCCAAATACCGTTCGACTCCGTGCTTCCGGCCGCGCTACCCCACGAGCCCCGGCCCGCGCAGGCTTTCAGGACGTCGAACATAGCCGCGAAGGGGGATCACGCAGGAGGGCCGCTGGTCGTTACGTCGAAGTCTGAACCCATTCAGTGGGAGATCAGCCGCTACGTGCCGCGTCCTCCGTGGAGTTCAAGCAGCGGAAGGACTCCAGGGTCTTCCGTTCCTCGCCTGCCCGCAAGACGGGTTCCGGGTGCATCCCAGGGTTCGGCGTATTAAGGTAGCCGCTTGGGGTCGCGTTGCCGGAACTTCATCATCCAGTCCTTCAGATCATCTTTGGTGACCCGAGGGCAGGCCGCTTGCTGTCCAGGAAACCCTCGTCACGACTTCAATGGAACGAATCGTGTTTGGATGTAAAGGCGTGCCATCCTTTTTAAATAGTGGCTTGATAGTGGACCTCTTGTCATGAATGATGCCGTCCGAAGCTTCTCTAGTCACTTGGGTGCGGCTTGTGTTGGTTTGGGCTGAGCAGATTCTTCCTTACTCAGAAGCAAACACTGCGACAAATGCTGGCGCTCGTATGACAGTTTCTGTCATCTGGACGGGCTAGACAAATACCTGTAGGAACCAAAGGACTACTTACTACTGACCGCTACCGGTGCACGTGTGTAACTATTCGCGGCCGATCACCTCGATGAATACTGACGATGGACTACATAGGCGTCGATTCTAATACCGAGGTGCTAAATCATGAGCACTAGCTTCAGAAGCGGCAATCGTACGATCCAATCTTTTAGAGCAGGCAGAAGGAAATACCTGGGGGTTCTTGTTTTTCTTCTCGCAATATTTCCCGCCGCACGCGGGACCGGCGCAGGAAAGTCAAACATTTCCTGTCAGGGAACGGTGATTTCCGCCAGCGACGATATTGTTTCCATCATTAATGCCGGCAAGCAAAATCAGACGTTTTGCATCGAAGGAGAACACCGGATTACCGCGCCCATTGAACTCCGATCCGGACAATCGCTTATCGGCACCACCTCGAACGCTCGCATCAGCGGCGCCGTGGTATTGAGTGACTGGCAGCCCACTTCGACTTCCGGCGTCTATTACTACGAAGGCTCTTACGCCGCGATCCAACCCCACCAGGAGAACACGTTCAGTCCCGGGCCAGGGAATGTTTGCTATTGGGTGACGACCTATCAGGACGACTTGTTTTTCCGAACCACCGCGAGTAACGACCAACGAGTGATGCGCGTGCTAAGTCTGACGGAAGTAGATCCGACTCAGCCCGTCACCACTCCAGGACAAGCGGTCACTGCCGGAGAAGCTGGGCGGTTCTTTTTCGATTATCCCAACCAGCGCATCTATTTGAGTTTGCCCAACGGCCTCGATCCCAACACCGCGACCGTCGATCTCGCCCTTAGCCTGACCGGTTCGACCAACGATGCTTTGCTTTACGGTCCCGGACAGGTCAATGTAACTCTGCAAAACCTGTTTGTGGAAAAAACCATGAACTACGGTCTTTACGGCGGAGTCTCGTGGACCCTCAAGGACATGACAATCCGCTTTATCCACAATGTCGGTTTCTTTAATATGCGCGGCAGCGCAACCCAGCCGGCCATTTTCAGCGATACGTTATTCACCAGCAACGGACGGTTGGCGGTGAATATCACTCACTCCACCAACGTCATCATTGCCAATAGCGAAATGTCCTGGAACAACATCGCCAACTTTCAGGTCACCGACGGTGAAACGGGAAACGGCGAATGCAAGAACTACAATGATGCCGGCGCTTTTCACATTTATGCCGACATCGGGACCACGGCCCAACCTTCGGTTACAATCACGAATTTGTCCAGCCATCACAACATCGGAGATGGACTGTGGTCGGATGGTGGCAGTCAGTATACGGCGATTGCCAATTCAACTTTGTACGACAATGAGGAATTCGGCTACAAACATGAGATCAGCTGTCAGGTCTCGTTCGAGGGCAACACCATTTACGGCAATGGCGTTCCTCTGAAGAACCCTGCGATGACAGGCGGAGGAATATCCGTGAATGATTCGAATTCCGGGACCTTCAATTCCAACCTCATCTATGGCAACTCCGGTTACGCATTTCTACTGCTCTTTCAGCCGACCCACAGCAACATGTCGATAAATCCTTGCCTGTTAGCGAGCAATGATGGGGACACCAGCAACTCTCTCGAAAATAATCAGATCTCGAACAACACGATGTACTCTTGTTCTGGCTTCAAATCGATCGGAAAAATCTGGACCGCAGGCGGCACCTTGAATTCTCGGGGCAATCAGTACCTGGCCAATAACTATCACCTGGCGGATTCGATCTCCGATTGGTTTTCCGACACTAATTCGAACGGTAAAGGCACGTCGCAGAACTGGAGCACCTGGCAGCAGGGAAATCACGATACGCAAGGGACTCTGACGCCTGGCTGCACTCATTGACAGCTAAGTGAAACGCAATGACCGTTCGGTGCGCGCCACGAGAACGCACTCGAAAGGCTCCTCGGGGGTTTTTACGAGCCCTGATTGTGTTCATTGCGGCAGCATAGCCTGCCTCGCACGGTCCATATCCGTTATACAGTTAGTCAGCGGTAGCGGCAGCGCGAGCATGCTCGGACGAGACTCGTTTTCGGATTCTGTTGCCAAATTGCTGAACGCTTCCCGCAATGGCTCTTCGAGTGTCTTGGCCGCTGGCAGGGGCAAATAGCAAGCCAAGGCCGATGCCGACCCCTATTCCCGCCGCAAGGCGCACAGCGTTGCCGAGGCCTGGGTTGTCCTCTCCACGAATGGCTCTTGACGCTTTCGCCACTCGGTCAGCCGCGTCTTCGTACTTATGCTGGACAGCATCGCGGAAATCATCAATCCTGCTAGCCGCACGCTTGCGCCCTTTTTGTGCGCCATCCGACTGCTCCAGCAAATAGAGGCTGGTACCGAGTAACGTCTTGAGTAATTTCTTCATTTTTAGCCTTTCATTTTGTGTATCTGGTTATCGCCATCTGGAGAATGGCGCAGTACTTGGCAGGTCTTACCCCGCTAAATCGGAGTCAGAGTTCTTCAACTCTGAGTTTGCATCGCGGTGCCCCAGTTGACCCTGCATGCTGGTATTGCCGCCTCCGCCTTAGTTCTGCGGGTTCTGCTCCGTCGCGCCCTTGCCCCGATCTTGATCCCTCGAATTATTCATGAATGTTTTCTCCTTCTCCTCCACTATGGTTCTCTCGATACAGACTGCGGGTTGGTGCGTGCCACCGCTCTTTTTTGCACTGTGAAACACGGCAACCGGAATGCTTGGGCAGGCGAATGCATGGCTCGTTCCTCGTCGTCAATTGAACAACCCCATTGGATTGAAGACATGGGGTCGGGAACCACTTTAAACTTCTCGCCATAGAGCCGGATGCGCCTAGCGGCCGCAAGGACACGATGCTTGATGCGCGCGCAGATTTTCACAACTGAGGGAAAAGCGACGCTGTGGCCGACCATAAGAGATTGTGGACGCTAGATCTAGGCTCCGTCTGAGCTATAAAGCTCACATCAGTATCCCGGCTTGTAGGAAACTGTTGTCCATGCAAAAACGCCATCTTCGAGTAGTCAAGTGGCTCAGGAACAGTCCTGGTCTTTCGGAGTCTGTACTTTTTGTAGTCGCGAATTCAGAGTTCCGTTGCTTCAGGATGGAAAGTAGAGTTCTCCTCATGCCATTCTCATTTCATCCTTTCGGCTACGTGAAGGTTCCGTTCGGCATACTGTATCTCCAGCCTCTCGCCATAATGGCCGCAAGACTTTTGCAATTCTCGTAACCGCTCTTGCAGAGCCTTATTCGCGAGAGCAATCCGCTCGGGCATTTTCTGCAAATCCAACTCCAGTAAAGCAGCCTTATATAGGGCGAGCCAATTTTCTTGTTGATTAGGGAACATCGGACTCCTCGCTTGGTCAAAGCATTCCAAGAAGTCCACAAATATACTGCCACAATGCAGTTCAGTCAGTTCAGTATTGAACATCCAAGTCCGAGATCAAGCTAGTCGTGAAGAACGACATTAAGGAGGGAGCTGTGGACTTGCAAACCGCCGTTGTAGTGGATGAAACCTAGCTTCCTGAACCTGTTCATAAAGAAATTCACCCGCGAGCGAGTTGTACCCACCATCTCCGCCAAGGTTGTCTGGCTGATCTCGGGGATGATACTTTCCGGCACGCCTTCCTTGCCAAAATGAGCCAGAAGCAGGAGGATTCTGGCGAGTCTCTTTTCGCTCGAATTGAAAAGCTGGTCAACCAGATCCTCTTCGTAACGGATGTTCCGCGCCAACAAATAGGCCACGAACATATCGGACATCTTGCGTTCCCGGTGAAGTGCCTGCATCATGACTTGCTTGTCGATTCGCAGGATGTCACAAGTCGTTATCGCAGTGGCGGATCCCATGCGCAGCGCCTGTCCTGCAAGGCAGCCTTCCCCGAAAAAATCGCCATCCCCTAATATGCCGATGGTTGCTTCCTTACCATTGGTGGATATAACAGTGAGCTTGATCTTGCCTTTCTGAATATAAAACACCGCATCCGTCGCATCGCCCTGCGTAAAGACAGTTTGCCTTTTGATACAATGCAGAACCCTTCTGCCCTCCCCGATGGTAGAGAGGAAACTGCGCGGATCGAAAACGAACTTCTTAGATCGCACGGCACTGCCACCTTAAACTGGCCGCAGAATTCCTGTCACGGTCAATGACACTTACCACGATTCTAGGACACAGTTCCCACTCGGCGCAAACACATTCCCCCGCTCGACGCTCGCTTCCCTTGAACAAGGACGTTCGATAGAGTGCTCTACACTCGGGTCGACGCAATTAAACGTTTTTAAATGGGCGCGCTAGAAGGCGCAGGTCGGGCGGAGTGCTTTGTTTCTCGATTTGTCGCAGAGGATCGGCCTGGTGCTAAAGTTGGCTCATGGCCGACACCGTAAATCCCGAAAGCTTTGAGGAGATTGTGGAGTGGGCGTATCGCACCCTACCTCAGAAGATCAGGAAGCTGCGAGATTTCCCCGGAATTCAAGTCGTCGACGAGCCTCCCGCGGACGTATTGGACGACTTATCGAACCGAAAGAAATGGCGCCATGGCACCGAGCTATTGGGGTTGTACAGCGGCACGATTAGGACAAAACAGTCGTACAGCCAGTTGAAATATGCCCCCGACTTGATATTTGTCTTTCGCGGCCCCATTCTGCGGTGCTCAAAAGGAAATTTGCGGGCCGAAGTGAAACGGGTGGTCTGGCATGAGGTTGCACACTGGCTCGGCTACGAAACTGAGGAGCAAGTAAAGGCTTTGGGTCTATGAGCCAGCACCAACGCGTCATCCCGGTCGATGGAGTTCAATGAGCGCTATGGCGATTTTGCGCCAGGGACGCGCAGTGCCAGTAGGCATACAGTGTTTCGCCTTGCAGCTTGTCCCGAACATGTGCGTTGAAGGAGGTCACAGCTTTTTTCAGAATCAGAAATGCCCCAATAATAGCTCCGCAATCCGCGCAGTGGGGCAGGATCAACAACCGTTCGTTACTAAAAGCAAGCGCGCTCCAACGAAGACGGCGTCATCCGCAAAAACAATCAGGCTGCCCCGATGGTAGCTCACGCGACCTGCAAAAGCGCTGCCTGGCCACAATTACAATAATCTCGCCTTGTTGAAGGATCCGTTCCGTTTAGAATTGCCTAACACCCCGATGCATTCCTCCCGCGGCCATTTGAAGACACCTCGAGGGCATTCGCCCACTTCCGACACGAGTAAAGGCGCGATCGGCATCGACTTTGGGACCACTAACAGTTCCATCGCCTGTGCCAGCTGCTCAGACGAGGTTCAGCTTGCCAAATTTCCGTACTTGGGAAGCTTGACTGATGCCTATCGGTCGCTGCTGTATCTTCACCAGGTGAAGGAAGGCGGTGCAAGTGCTCTGAAATCGTGGACAGGCCCCGAGGGGATTGAGCACTATCTTTCCGCGGATGTTAAAGGTCGACTGATTCAATCGCTGAAGTCCTTCCTGAGTAGTCGTACCCTTCACAGCACGGAGGTTTTCGGTCGACGGTACACGGTTGAAGATCTCATCGCCAGAATTCTCAGGGACCTGCGCGAAAACGCAGAGCATCAGTTCGGAATCAAAATCAAGTCAGCGGTAGTCGGAAGACCGGTTCATTTCGTGGGAGCAGAGAACCAGGAAGACGACGGTTATGCCGAGGGTCGGCTTCGATCGGCGTTTGAGTCAGCGGGCTATGAGTCCGTAGAGTTCGAGATGGAGCCGGTAGCAGCTGCTCACTTTTACGAATCCACGCTTGATCATGACGAACTCATCCTTATTGGAGATTTCGGGGGCGGTACGAGCGACTTCTCGTTAGTTCACGTTGGACCGACCGTCCGCCGAAGAGGCAGAGTCCCGAGCGACATCGTGGGCAACGCAGGAGTCGGCATTGCGGGAGATTCTTTTGACGCGAAGATTATCAGGCACCTCGTTTCTCCGGCTCTTGGAGCCGGATCGCAGTTGCGGTCGCTGGGCAAGATTCTAACGGTTCCAAACTGGGTTTACATAAGGTTAGAGCGCTGGCATCATCTGTCTCTCTTGAGAGGCAGGGACGTGCTGAACATGCTGAAGGGCGTTCACGCGCAGTCACTTGAACCAGAGAAAATCGGAGCGCTCATTCACTTCATAAAAGAAGATCTGGGATTCCACCTGCACCGCGCCGTGCAAAAGGTTAAGTGCGATTTGTCGAAAGACCCGGCGGCCACGTTCGAGTTTTCGGACGGGTTTGTGGATCTGAGAGCGATCGTGGAACGAACGTCCTTCGAGGAGTGGGTTTCTGAAGAACTTGATCAGATCGCACGATGCGTCGATTCTCTCCTTGATTCTTCAGGCATTCTGCCCAAGGACGTGGATATGGTCTTCCTTACGGGCGGCTCTTCATTCGTTCCAGCCGTCAGGAAAATCTTCGAAGTGCGATTTGGACAGAAGCGAATTCGAGGCGGCAACGAATTTACCTCGGTAGCTCGGGGCTTGGCGCTGAAAGCGATGGACTCGCATGTATCCGGCCCTCGAATAAGTTAAGGGTTCCCTGCTTGGCAGTTCAAAGAACCTGTAGAGCTTGCCGCGAGGGCCCATCCAAAACAATAAAGAAAGTGTTTGGATTGCCCTACCTGTAGAGGGATGCGCAGCTGTACGTTCGCCTGTACGATGGCTGGTAGCTTTTAATTTAATCCTACGGAGCGTGCCATGATACCTGCACTGGCGAACCTGCAGCCTGAAGCGATATGGAAACACTTTGACAGACTGGCCGCCATTCCCCGCGCTTCCACAAAAGAGGCTGCGGCACGCGATTATGTTCTTTCACTGGTCGCAAAGCTGGGCCTCGAATCCGTGCAGGACGACGCGGGCAATCTCGTGATCCGGAAACCCGCGCGACCGGGACGCGAGGGAGCGCCGATGGTTCTCCTGCAGGGGCATCTCGACATGGTGTGCGAGAAAAATGAAGGCACGGTCCATGACTTCGATGTCGACCCTATCAAGGTAGTAAGGGACGGGGACTGGTTGAAGGCGGATGGCACGACCCTGGGCTCCGATAACGGAGTCGGCGTGGCCGCCGCACTGGCGGTGATGGAGAGCAATGAGATCGCGCATGGCCCGCTGGAGTTCGTTTTCACCATAGATGAGGAGAGCGGGCTTACGGGGGCTGCAGCGTTCCCGGGCGGGTTGTTGAAGTCCAAGTATTTTCTCAACCTTGACAACGAAGAAAAAGGCACACTTTGTATAGGGTGTTCAGGCGGGGTCAAGACCACGGCTCGGCGCAAAGTCGGGCTTCGTCCCGCGAGCCCAGGATCAGCATGGCGCATCAAGGTCTGGGGCCTGAAAGGTGGCCACTCCGGTGTCGATATCCATCAGGGCCGCGGCAATGCCCTGCGGATCATGGGCGGGACTCTTCAGGTATTGCTGGATCGTCTTCCGATCGAAATTGCCGAGGTCAACGGCGGCAGCGCGCAGAATGCTATTCCGCGCGAAGCCGCGGCCTTGGTCGTGCTAACGGATGCCGCTCGCGAGAGCGAATTGAAATCGCTTGTCGCCAAGTCCGAAGCTGGATGCAAGGCTGACTTGGGGGGATTCGATTCCGAATTGCGCATCACAGTTGAGAAAGCCGAACGGCCGGGAAAAGTGCTGGATGCGAGTGACGCGAAGCAAACGGTGGCGCTGCTCGCAAGCTTGCATCATGGCGTCCTCGCAATGAGCCCCGATGTTCCCGGTTTAGTTCAGACCTCCACGAACCTGGCGATTATCAGTACCAAAGGCGACACGGTCGAGATTATTACCAGTCAGCGGAGCGCGATCGAGAGCAGCATGCTGTCTGCCGCACGCTTGGTTGCGACTGTATGCGGGCTGGCGGGGTTCGAAGTTGAGCACGGAGGCAAATACCCGGGCTGGAAACCTGAACCGAATAGCGAGATCGTACGCAAGCTCCAGGAGGTGCACAAGAAGCTCTTCGGCGAGCCTGCAAAGCTGATCGCCATGCACGCCGGCCTGGAGTGCGGGGTCATCGGCGAAAAGTATCCCGGCATGCAGATGGTGTCCTTCGGCCCGACCATCGTAGATCCTCATAGTCCGAACGAGCGGGTGCAGATTTCGTCTGTGGAGAGTTTCTGGAACTACCTCAGGCTGGCGCTCGAGAGCTTGTGAGCAAGAGCGCAGAAACATTTGCCCCGAGGACGTCACAACAGCGCCAGCTAGCGGCACGCACGCGTGACAAACAGCGTTTCCAAGATGACGGCTTCTACAATGCCGTAGCGAGCAAATCCCGGAACTGGAACGGCACTAGCCTACGCCGCTGGTTTTATCAGGTCCGCGAGCAAGAAGGGATATTCGCCAACAATGAGTTTGAGGTCTTCGGAATGTTCGTGCAGCGCCTCCCAGAGTTCGAACATTATGGGACGCAACTCCTCCGCGTCTTTCGTTACTACAGCCTGAGCGCACAGTTCGCGGATTCGGGTATCTAAAGTCACAAAGACTTCTGTCATGAATCATGACAGATCGCCGAGAATTGCGCGATACCGTAAACACCCTACCTCGGGAAGATGCTGATGGGGCTCGGGGCGGCCAAGTCCACGTTTGGTGCGCCGCCTTCGGTTTCAGGCTAGGCGTACACTCTCTCCATTCGCCAGCACCGGCCTTCTGGTGTGGCTTTCAGAAGAACTGGCGGAGAGAGTGGGATTCGAACCCACGTTACCCTTTCGAGTAAACACGCTTTCCAAGCGTGCGCCTTCAGCCACTCGGCCATCTCTCCCGCGACGAATCTGCCGCAGCCCTGCGCGTTGGTGGGAAGCTACTGCAGGAGTCTCTCGATCGGCAGCCGAAATATGGCGCCATCGAGTCTCTTTTGATTCTATGGCCCGAGCCGCTGAAACCGCAAGGCGCAGACGGGAAACTCATGTGGAAGAATTGTCGTGCTGAGAAGACGGACTCCTCGCGAATACTCGGGTTCCCCAACGAAGTATCTGTGAAGGTGCCGGACCGGAATGATAGGTAGATGATGGTCGCGTCTCGTGCTCTCCGCTGGCTCTGTGGTAAATTTGAATTTTCCCCATGAAAGATATTGCCTCTTGGGCTCTGAACGTCGCCGCACAACGCGGTGCTTCCTACGCAGACGCGCGGATTGCCGACGATCGCAGCCGCGCGCTCTAGCACTAAAAATGGCAAAGTCGGCGGCGCTTCCGACGCCGAGTCATGCGGTGTCGGCATCCGCGTCATTGCTGACGGCGCCTGGGGATTTGCCGCCTCTGACGATTTGAGCCCGCCGCCGTCGAAGCCACGGCCGCGCGCGCCGTCGATATCGCCAAAGCGTCGGCTCGGGTAAAGCAGCGCGACATTCAGCTTGCTCCCGAAAAATCTGTTACGGCGGAGTGGACCACTCCTTTTCAGATCGATCCTTTTACTATTTCGGTCGAGCAGAACATTGATCTACTGCTGAAGATCGATGCTGAACTGCGCTCGGTTGCGGGAGTTACGTTGGCCGAAACCAACATGAATTTCCGCCGCGAGGAACAATGGTTCGTTTCTTCTCAAGACACAAACATTCATCAGACGAAATACACCACCGGTGTCGGCTACGCGGCTTATGCTTTTGCGGGAAGCGAGATTCAGAAGCGCTCCTATCCCAATTCCTTCGGCGGACAATGGCAGAATAAAGGATACGAATTGATTGGCGAATTGAGGCTATTGGAAAACGCCCGCCGCGTCGGCGAAGAAGCCGTCGCGCTCCTCAAAGCAGAGCGTGTCCCGAAGGCGTGTTCGATATCATTCTGGACGGCTCGCAACTCGGCTGCAGATCCACGAATCCGTGGGCCATCCCATCGAGCTTGACCGCGTTCTGGGAATGGAAGCGAACTTCGCGGGGACGTCGTTTCTTACTCTGGACAAACTGCGCACCCTGCGCTATGGCAGCGATCTGGTGAACATTGTCGCCGACGCCCGCCAGGAGCACGGTCCAGGGCTGGGAACTTTCGCTTTCGACGAGGAAGGCGTGCCTGCGCAATGCACGCCGATTATCACCAACGGCCTGTTTACCGGATATCTGAGTTCGCGCGAAACTGCGCACAACATCGGCATCGAATCGATCCGGAGGAACCCTGCGCGCGGAATGCTGGAACCGGTTGCCCATCATTCGCATGACCAACATCAGCATTCTGCCTGGCGAAAAGCCGATGACGCTGCGAGCAACTCATTGCAGATACGGATGACGGCATTTATCTGGAGACTAACAAGTCCTGGTCGATTGATGACAAGCGCTACAACTTCCAGTTCAGTTGCGAAATGGGATGGGAGATCAAGAAAGGCAAGCGCACGCGCATGTTGAAGAACCCGTCGTATTCAGGAATCACGACGGAATTCTGGAACGCCATGGACGCAATCTGCTCCCGCGACGAGTGGATAGTGTGGGGCACTCCGCACTGCGGCAAAGGTCAGCCCCAGCAAGTCATGGGAACGGGACACGGCGCGGCCCCGGCCAGGTTCCGCAATATTAAGGTAGGAAGCGCGTATAAGGGAACGTGATCTGAGAAAAGCAGTCAGCGTTCAGCAATCAGCATTCAGTCCCGAAGCGTTGTTCAACTCCGAGTTTCTGGCTGAATGCTGAATGCTGAGTGCCGAATGCTTACTACAAACCAAGCCGCCTACATCTTCGAACGCATCAAGAAGCACTCGACCGCCGACGAGGTCGAAGTTCTTTTCTCTGGCGGCAAGAGCGCTCTTACTCGCTTCGCCAACAACGTAATCCATCAGAATGTAGCGGAAGAAAACTACGTCGTCTCCGTGCGAACTGCGTTTGGCGGACGCACCGCCCGCTCGACAACGAACAAACTTGACGATGAAAGTCTGAAGCGAGTCGTCCAATCATCGGAGAGCCTGGCAAAAGTTCAGCACCCCGATTCCGATCTGCTGCCCGTGCCAGACCCATGTGGCGCGGGTGCCCGCGAAGGGTTGCCCAGCCGTCACTTTGAGGAAACCGCCGCGGTCACGCCCCAGCAGCGCGCGGAAACTGTTAGGAAAATTGTTTTAATCGCGGACAAACACAAACTCACGACCGCCGGCATCGTCTCCACTTCCGAGTCCGTCGAAGCAGTTTTTAACTCTCGCGGTCTGAACGACTGGCACACGCAAACTTCCTCGGAAATCTCCATCACCATGCTGGCCCCCGATTCCTCGGGATGGCAGAAGGCCAACTCTCCCAACGTGGCGAATCTCGACGCCACTGCCCTCGCAGAAATCGCTGCCCGCAAAGCCATCGAATCAGCCAACCCGCGCGAGACTCCCGCCGGGAAGTACACTGTCATTCTCGAACCCGCCGCCGTGCTCGACATCGTCGGATTTATGTTCTTCGATTTCGGCGGACTCGCCGTCCTCGACCAACGCTCGTTCCTGAATAACCGCGTCGGCACAAAACTTTTCGGCGATAACATCAATATCTGGGACGATGTGGCCCACCCTTTGCAATCCGGCGTTCCCTTCGACGGCGAGGGAGTGCGCCGCCAGAAAGTGCAACTGGTCGAGAACGGCGTCATTAAGCGCCTGGTCTATGCCCGCGCCACCGCCGAAAAGATGAAGCACTCGGAACACAAAGACAAAGTCGGCCTCGTCGCGCCCACCGGACACGGCTTCCCCCTCCCTAACGAAATGGGCGAAGCCCCCATGAATATCGTATTCAGCGAAACTGCCAAGCCTAACTCGGTCAACCAGATGATCTCCTCCACCGAACGCGGCGTCCTGGTCACTCGCCTCTGGTACATCCGCGAAGTCGATCCCTACGAAAAAATCCTTACTGGCATGACCCGCGACGGCACCTTCTTTGTAGAAGACGGAAAAATCCGCCACGGAGTTCGCAATTTCCGTTTCAACCAAAGCCTCATTCACATGCTGTCGAGCGTCGAATCCATGGGCACTCCGGTCCGCGCCAGCGGCGAAGAATCGTTCGACATGGTCGTGCCGGCCATGAAGGTGCGGGATTTTAATTTCACGGAAGTGACAAAATTCTAGGACCAGCAGTTGGCAACAGCCCGCCTAGCCTTCTGCTTCGACCTTGTATGCCATCGCTCGGATATCGCATCACCCTCAGATGACGCGCAAGTTCATGACCCAGAAGAATTTAGCTCTAATAGTTCCATGACTTCGGTAACTTTGCGTCGCTGGTTCCGGGGTGTAGTCTTCGCTCGTAATGCATAACATTGGCCCATTCGTCAAGAACGGGGATTCCAGCAGTCTCCCGGAAGAAAAAGACGCCTCGCCCAACCCGCAGGCCTCGACCCTGGAACCCGCTGACCCCAAGACCAGCCGCGCGCCCTATGAGGAAGTACAGAGTGCGAAGCGTTTTCCGATCAAGCTGCCGATTTCTGTAAAATCGAAATCGGGTGAGAGTCTTACGGAAACGCAGAATATCTCCGCCAATGGCGTTTTGTTTCAGATGGTCGATTCCGAAATGCCGATCGGTTCCATGGTAGACTTCACCATTTCCCTGCCCGCCGATGTCGTGGGCTCGGACGCGGATGTTCGGCTCGATTGCCGCGGCCGCGTAGTTCGCAGTTTTGAAGACAGTGGCCGCCGCGGAGTTGGCGTGGTCATTGATGAATACCGTTTCGATCGCGCCCAGCACCGAGGAGACTGATGGCAAGCACTCCAGTGACAGCGAGAATCGTCGAGCAGCCTCACGAGGGTGACGGCAACGGCCAGTTCATCCGCGTGATCTTGGCTGATACGCAGGCGATCTTTCGCGCTGGACTGCGTAAGATTTTTGCTTTGGAAGACGACGTCCGCGTCGTGGGACAGGCCGAAACCCTGGCCCAAACCCTGACCGCGGCTAAGAAGTTTACCGCCGATGTGCTTCTTTTCGAAGCCGCCATCGCCCCCAATCCCATCGAAGCGGTTGCCGACCTGTTGCGGCAGAACCCCGCGCTCCGCATGGTGGTCGTGACTACTGAGCCCGATCAAGATCTGACGCTGGAACTGTTCCGCCGTGGCGTGCACGCCATCGTCTCGCGCGAAGTCGAGCCTGAGTTGCTGATCGACTGTTTGCGCAAAGTATCAAAGGGTGAGCCATGGTTAGACGGTCCGCGCCACCCAGTGGGTGCTCGAAGCCTATCGCACCCAGGGCTCGCGCGCCGGCGCACCTCGCCCAAGGGTGCAGTTAACCCCCAAAGAAACCCTGATCGTCTCCTGCGTGACTCAGGGCATGAAGAACAAGGAAATTGCGACTCGCGTCGGAACCACCGAACAGGTGGTCAAGAACTACCTTCGCAAAGTCTATGACAAACTAGGCGTCGCCGATCGTCTCGAGCTTGCGCTCTATTGCCTGAACAGCCGCATTCTCGACACTTCGGCCAAAGATATTTCCCTAAAGGATGGCCCACCCAAGCCACCGGCCATCTCCCAGCCCATCAATGGCAACGCCGCAGCCCTCGCACCCCTAGTCCCAGGCACCCCAGAAAACCTCTAAGTGTAGGCGAGAGCGTCCCCGGTCGTGCTCTTCCGCATACGTCCCTACGTTCGCGAAGAACCGAAAACAAAAGGGGCGGCAAGCGCCGCCCCTAGCGTCCTGAAGCCTAAAGCCCGAAGCCTAGCCCTACGTCCCCTCGCTCCAGCCCGCCAGATACTCTTCCTGCTCCGGTGTCAGCTTGTCGATCTTGATGCCCATCGACTCGAGCTTCAATTTGGCTACGCGCTTGTCCAAATCGTCGGGAACGCGGTAGACCTTCTTCTCTAGCGACTTGTGGTTCTTCACTACGTAATCGACCGAAAGCGCCTGGTCGGCAAAGCTCATATCCATCACCGACGCGGGATGCCCCTCGGCCGCGGCCAAATTAATTAAACGGCCCTCGCCCAGCAAATTAATCTTCCGTCCATCTTTCAGGGAATATTCTTCGACCGAAGTGCGGGTGGTGCGCTTCGACGAGGACAGTTTCTCCAACGCCGGAATATCAATCTCGACATTGAAGTGTCCGGAGTTTGAAATAATCGCGCCGTCTTTCATCAATTCGAAGTGCTCTTTGACCAGTACGCTCTTGTTCCCGGTCACAGTGCAGAACACGTCGCCGATTTTGGCCGCTTCCGGCATCGACATCACGCGAAAGCCGTCCATCACCGCTTCCAGAGCTTTCGTGGGGTCGACTTCCGTGATAATCACTTCCGCTCCGTTACCGCGAGCGCGGCTGGCCAGCCCGCGTCCGCACCAGCCGTAGCCGGCGACCACGAACTTCGATCCCGCCAGCAGGAAGTTGGTGGCACGAATGATGCCATCGATTGTCGACTGCCCGGTTCCGTAACGGTTATCGAAAAGATGCTTGGTGTCGGCGTCGTTCACCGCGACGATGGGGAAGCGCAGCACGCCTTCCTTCGCCATGGCTCGCAGCCGGATCACGCCAGTCGTAGTCTCTTCAGTGCCTCCGATCACGTCTTCGAGCGCGTCCTGCCGCTTGGTATGCAGAATGGTTACCAGGTCAGCGCCGTCATCCATAGTGATGTGTGGCCGGTGATCGATGGCCGCCAGAATATGGCTGTAGTAAGTGTCGTTGTCCTCGCCTTTGATGGCGAAGACCGGAATATTGTGGTCTCGCACCAGGCTGGCAGCGACATCGTCCTGCGTGGACAGCGGGTTCGAAGCGCACAGCACCACGTCGGCGCCGCCATCGCGAAGAGTGATGGCCAGGTTCGCCGTCTCCGCGGTGACGTGCAGGCAGGCGGAGATGCGAATGCCTTGCAGCGGCTGGTTCTTGATGAATTCCTTGCGAATGATCTGTAGAACTTTCATCGATTGGTTCGCCCACTCGATGCGTTTCTTGCCTAGATCGGCAAACTCAATACCCTTAATATCAGAATGCATTGCGTTGGTGTGGTCGACATACTTCTCCTGTGGGCGCTGAATAGCATCTTGCATTCTCAAACCTTGTGGGTAAATGTTCAATACTGGATCGCTCCCACTCACTTTTCGCGTCCTGCCTGTCGAATAAAGAGGCTGCCGGGATCAACCCTAAAATTTACTTTATGCGCCGCGACCGGGCTGTCCGCAAGCCGGCATCGCTGGCCAGCTTCGCCGCCTTGTCGGTCGACTCCCATGTGAAATCGGGATCGCTGCGCCCGAAGTGTCCATAAGCCGCCGTCTTGCAGTAGATCGGCCGCCGCAGATTCAGAGATTCGATGATTCCCTTGGGAGTCAGCTTGAAGTGAGCCCGAACCAGATCCGAAATTGTCGCCGGATCCACCTTGCTGGTCCCAAACGTATCCACCAGCACGCTCACTGGATCGGCCACGCCGATGGCGTACGCAAGTTGGACTTCGCAACGATCCGCCAGCCCAGCCGCCACAATGTTCTTCGCAATGTGTCGCGCCATATACGCAGCCGAGCGGTCTACCTTGGTCGGATCCTTACCGCTAAACGCGCCCCCGCCGTGCCTTCCCATACCGCCGTAGGTGTCGACGATAATCTTGCGCCCGGTCAGCCCGGTATCGCCCATGGGCCCGCCAATCACAAAGCGTCCGGTGGGATTGATGTGGTACTTGGTGTCTTCGTCGAGGAGATGAGCCGGAATCGTGGCCTGAATTACGTGCTTAAGAATGTCGCTGCGAAGTTCGTCGTTGCCAACTGTCTCGGAATGCTGCGTCGAAATCACGATCGCGTCGACCCGCATGGGCTTGTGATGCGCATCGTATTCCACTGTAACTTGCGACTTCCCGTCCGGCCGCAAGTACGGGAAGCTTCCCATGCTTGCGAACTTCCGACAACCGCATGGTGAGCTTGTGCGCAAAAGAAATAGGGGCGGGCATCAGCTCCGGAGTTTCGTTGCAAGCGAACCCAAACATCATTCCCTGGTCGCCGGCGCCGCCGGTGTCTACGCCCATGGCGATGTCGCCGGATTGTTTGTTGATGCTGGAGATGACGGCACAGGTGTTGGAATCGAAACCATAGAGGGCGTTGTTGTAGCCAATTGAGGCGATGGTTCCGCGCACGAGGTTTTGGAAATCAACGTAGGCTTTGGTGGTGATCTCGCCGGCAATCACTACCAGGCCGGTTGCGGTCAAGGTCTCACAGGCTACGCGGCTGGAGGGGTCGTCGGTTAAGCAGGCGTCTAAGATTGCGTCGGAAACCTGGTCGGCAATTTTATCGGGATGTCCTTCAGTTACAGATTCACTGGTAAATAAATGGCGGTTCTTGGACAAGCTTGTTCTCCTTGCAAACTATGGGCGTCACGTCTGGCGGGGGATCGATCAGCACGCGTCAATGAGCACGCGCTAATCCGCATGCGTAATCAACACACGACGGCCACACGAAATGCGTTTTCTTTGCGGTCCGTAAAAGGCTAACAGAGAACTTGGGGAGGCGCAATCTTTTTGGGCGGGATTGCAGATACGGGCAGTGAAAGGAGTTTGTTCAGGTTTGGAGGGTCACGGGCGAGGATTCAACTGGAAATCGCAGGCGGTCGGTGGGGTGTCATGATTTTCTTGGGCTCTATTAGGATTTTGTGCCGGTTTGTTCTGGGGATTGCGGGCTGATCTGGTAAGCGATTTACAGTTGCACCCTCGAGCCCCAGCGGCTAAAGCCGGACCCATTTTTCATCGAGTTACGGTATGCCTGAAGGCATACCCTGATAGGAATCGAGAGTTTTCCTGCAAGTTGTGAAGCACTGCGCCCCAAAACTTGGATTCACTAAGACTGACCAATTCTGCTTGGCGTATTACTGGGGCGATGGAGCGGGAACTTCTGGTTTTGGGACTTCTGGTTGCGAGGCTTCTGATTTGGGGGCAGCGGGTTGCAGGCCGCGGGCGTCGAAGGTCAGAGTTTTCGCTTCGCCGTAGTCGCCTTGCGTGGGCAGTTTCTTGCCGTTGAATTCGAAATCCAACGCGCCCACGTTCCCTGCCCGAACAACGATTTCATTCTGGGCTCGAATCGCCTTCTGCGACGGTGCAGTCAGGAGAGTGCGCGTAACGATTTCGCCATCGACGGAAACGGAGAGCCAGGAGTCTTCGCGCGCTCTGACTATCAGTTGAAGTGGCGGGTTGGTGCTGGCGATGAGTTGGGACCGAGTGGCGGTTGGTGTTGAAGCAGGTACGCTGTCGACTGTCGCCGCCGTCGTCTCAGCCAGGGATTTGGTTGCGACTGGCTGCTGGTCGGGCTGCGGCGTAGTGGCGGAGGAATCCGCCGGCTCAGCCTGCCTTTGCGCGGAGGTTTCCGCACCCGCGGCGGGCGTGGCGCTGGCGGCGGGTGAAGTCGCGTCCTGAGCCGTCCGCTCTGATTCGCGTGAATAGAATCCCCAAGCCGCAAATCCCAAGGCAATAATCAGGAGCACGACTGCGAAGGCACCCCAGGGAAGGCCTGCGGCGGAGTTGTCCTCTCGCGGCGGGGGCTCCAGGATGGGACCCGGATCGTCGGTCTCAGATTTCTTGGACAGAGGGTTGGCTCCGGTGGCAGCGAGGTAGTCGGCGACCGCCTGGTCTTCGTCCATACCGATGCAGCGCGCATAGGCGCGGATAAAACCCTTGTTGAAGATGCCACCGGGGAGTTGATCGAAATGTTCTTCTTCGAGTGCGCGCAACATGCGCGTGCCAATTTTCGTGGACAGGGAGATTTCCTCGAGAGTGACTCCTTGCTTCTCTCGTTCCTGTTTGAGTTGGGCTCCGAACGTTGCCACGCGTATGTTCTCTCTGTTCACCTATATGTTATGCGAGTGTCAAGGGTGGCGCAATTTCGTGAGAGGTTCGGCCACGGATTTTCGCGGATTGGCACGAAATAAAAGTCCTCTTGACATTGGGCGCTTCCGGGGTAGGATTTACGGGTTTCGCGGAGGTGGTGACTTGCCAGCATGCAGAAGATTCGCGATTGGCTTGGTCGTAATGCTGATTTTCGGTGCGATGACGACGGTTTTTGTGGGCAGCGCCTGGGCGGGCGATAAGGAAAAGATACTTCACAATTTCGGGGTAGCGCGCGGCGACGGCGACCTTCCTGAGGCTGGGCTGACCTTCGACGCGGCGGGCAACCTCTACGGCACCGCCGGGGGAGGCGCTGACGAACTGGGAGTCGTGTTTGAACTCGCGCCTATGTCTGGGGGCAAGTGGAAGGAAAGCATTCTCCACACTTTCACGGGAGGCAGCGACGGAGGGTATCCGTTTGACGCCGTGACCCTGGATGCGTCAGGCAATGTCTACGGCACCGCTTCTTATGGGGGCCTCAGCGGCTGCAACGCAGGTTACCAGGGATGCGGAACGGTGTTCAAGTTAACGCCCACCTCCGATGGCAAATGGAAATACAGCGTGCTCCACAGTTTCACTGGCGGCAAAGATGGAGGGAATCCGTACGGTAACGTCATTTTCGATCCGGCGGGTAATCTCTACGGTACGAGCATGACGGGCGGCGGCGGCTGTGGCACGGTTTTCAGACTGGCTCCAGGCTCCGATGGAAAATGGGACGAGATCGTGCTCCATGCGTTCTCCTGCGGCGAGTTAATAACCGCTCCGGAAGGTCTGGTCTTCGATACCGCTGGCAATCTTTACGGCGCAACTTACGGACAGACTTGGGTCGTGTACAAACTGACGCCAGGCTCTGGAGGAAAATGGAAGGAGACAGTGATCCACAACTTTCGGGCAGGCGGGACGACTGAAAGCTACGCGGTAGGACACCTGATCTTCGACACTGCGGGGAACTTGTATGGTATGGCGAATTTCGGAGGCACTCGCGGTTACGGCGGCGTCTACAAACTCACGCCGACGTCCAACGGTCCCTGGAAGGCGAGTGTGATCCACGCGTTCGGCGGACCGAAGGACGGAGCGAGTCCGGAAGGTAGCCTGATCTTCGATGCGGCAGGGAATCTCTATGGAACTACCGCATCGGGCGGTACTCATGAAAATGGTGCAGTGTTCGAGCTGTCGCCCCCTACCGGGAAGCACTGGAAGGAGACCTTGCTGTATAACTTTACCGGAGGGAACGACGGCGGTGGACCGGAGGGCGGCGTCATCTTCGACAACGCCGGCAATCTCTTCGGTACGACGTTCAGAGGCGGCACAGACTCGTCGGGCGTGGTGTTCGAGCTTTCGCCCTAGTTGGCTTCGACTGGGGTCGTCAGTGCTGGTAGGCGCCGATGTTGATTTTGTTGTCTTGGGTGCGGGGATTGCCGGCGAAATCTACCGCTCCAACAATGTTTTCGCCTAGATTCTTTCCAGCGTTGACGGCGGGGGACGTCGGCTTAATGTCGAGGTTGGGCGGATCGCTAATGCTGAGGAATTGGGGGTTGGAGAACGGCGGAGAATTGGCGTCGAGGCCGGTCTTCTGGCGGTAACTGTCGTATCCGGTATAGTTCTTGCCTTCCCAGGTCCAATTGCCGTTTGCGGCACCTACTTTGGAGTAATAAAGGTTGTAATCGATGGCGGCCGGATTTAGCGGTGTGGCGGTGAAGTTGTTCAGGAACAGCGCCAGCGTGTTGGCGTAAACGATGTTGTTATAGAAAATGTTGTTAGTGGCGTGGAACTGGATCTGGAATTCGCCGCTATTGTTGTTGCTTCCCTTAGTGCCGTCGGCAAAGAGCGTGTTGTTGACGATGGTGCAGTGATCGCTTCCCCCTGCATTGTTGGCGTATCCACCGATTGAGATGCCGTTGCTGTTATCCATGTAGACGAGGTTGTTGCGGGCGATGATCTGGCTGGTGACGTGGTGCAGATGCTCACTGGCCATCTCGATGCCGAGATCGACGTTGTGGATGAGGTTCTGCTCGATGATGATCTGCTTCCCGCCGTCGATGTAAATTCCATCGGCTGCGTATTGCTTGCCGTAGTCGGGGTTGCCATACGAAGTAATGTTGTAGACGGTGTTGCCGCGAATTTCGCCGTCGCGGGCCTGATCGTATTTGGGATCGGGCGAGACGTGCTCAAAACCGATGGCGTCTATGCCGATGTTGTCGTCATCGTGGATCAGATTGTTCGAGATGACGAAATTTTCGACGTTGCCGTCGACGGAAAGAGTTTCGCTGCAGCCGGTCTTCAGCTGATCGACTTCGTTGCCGCTGATGACGAGCGCGTTGATTGAAGCGGGAGCTTTGGTGCCATAGACGGTGAGGCCGAAGGCGTTTGATCCGCACTGCTGCGGATTGGTCTTGGCGGTGGTTTCGATATTGTGAATGTGGTTGTTCACAATCTGCAGATTGCTGCCAGCACCAAAGATCCAAACGCCGATGGGGACTTCGGTCAGCTTGTCGGTCTTGTAATTGCGAATCTCAAAACCATTGATCACGATATAACTTTGGCTGGGAAAACTGAACAGGCCCCATTGTCCGTTGGGAATGCTTAGGCCGGTGCCGTCGAGGGTCGCGAGTTCGCCGGGATAGCTGGAGAAAGTGATGAAGCCGGCCGATTCGGATCCGGAGGACTTCATGCTAACGACTTCGTTGTAAACGCCGTTCCGAACATAGACGGTGTTACCAGCAGTGACAGTGTCGGCGGCGTGCTGGATGGTTCTCCAGGGGTGAGAGAGCGTGCCGGGATTGGAGTCGCTCCCGGTCGTCGAAACGTAGTACGTGTTACCGGTGGCAGGCTGCGTCACCAGGGTGATCACTGCGGTGGCGGACTTGCTGGGATCGGCTTGCGAAACTGCCGTGACGGTTGCCGACGCGGCGTTGGGCATAGTCGCGGGCGCAGTGTAAACGCCGGTCGAGGAAATCGTTCCCGCAGTCGAGTTGCCACCGTTCGCGTTGTCGACCTGCCAGGTCACGTCGGTGTTGCCCGCGGCGGTGAATGCTAGTTGCTGGCCCAATTGGACGACGGCGTAGGTGGGTGAGACGGAGATGCTGACCGTCTGGGCGGCACCTGAGGCTAGTCTGGATAGCAACAGGAATACGACTGCCATGCTTACAATGCGTGGAAAATCCAGGTGAAAGGTTGGTCTCATGAACATCCCCAAATGCCGTCTGCGATTTTACCTCACTCTTGAAGGATTGCCGCGCTGGGTAATGTCCGACGCGGGTTCGGCTGAGACTGCTGCGCAGCTTCGCATCGCATGGCGGGCCGGGGTCGCCCATCGCGCACGTGCACGGACTGAACCGGCAGACTCCCGTCCAGACATGGGCAAAAAAACCCCGCTCCCCCTAGGGCCATCTAAGGTATGTATGGTATCGAACACTGCGACCGGGTTGTGGCATGGTATTCGGACCGTGGCCCTCTCCCGTTTACAAGAACGCATAAGTCTGCTTAGTAGCAAGGCGGTCACGGTAGATGACCCTGAGGAATTCAATCTTGTGTTCGCCGAACTCAGGAACGCGCTGCGCGGGCAGTTGTCCTATCTGAGGGAGATGGTGGACGAGGCTAAACGAACGATTTCGCAGCTTCCCGGGGAACCGCGGGCGGAAAAACGCAGGGTAGAGCGGCGCAAGTCGGAAAGACGGAAGAGCGAGCGCAGAGCATCCAACTAGAAGGCCAATTTTCTCCAGAAATTAGCGCGATTTCCTCATTTTTTTCGCTGAGGCTGTCACGGAGCCCTGTTTGGCGGGACGGGTGTGACGTCCGTCGCTCCATCGGACGTGGTCTCTCGCCGTAACTCCATAAGCCAAAGCTTACACGTGCCTTTACGGGTTCGGTTACCATGGTTCGTTGCCCGGGGTTCCGCGGGCCGCTTATAATTTCGATACTTTCCGCTCCAGATTCGAGGTTGCTGTTGATGACCAGGGCCACCGAGGCCGATCACAATCGGCAGAGTCAAGAACTGACCATCTTTCACGATGTGGCCAAAGCTCTAACTTCGTCGCTCGACCTCGACTCCATTCTGCAGACCATCATGGAAAAGATGGCGGAATATTTCCGCCCTGACACCTGGTCATTGCTGATGGTGGACGACGAACGCGACGAACTTTATTTTGCCATTGCGGTGGGAACGGCCTCCGAGGCTTTGAAAAATATCCGGCTAAAAGTGGGCGAGGGCATCGCCGGCTATGTGGCGAAGAACGGGCAAAGGCTGGTGGTGCCGGATGTGATGACGGATCCGCGCTTTGCCAAGCGCATTGACGAAATGACCAAGTGGGAGACGCGGTCGATCGTGTGCTTCCCGGTGCAGTCGCGCTTGCGCGTGCTGGGCGTGATTCAGCTGGTGAACGTGGACATGGAGCACTTCGGGGATCAGGAGATTTTCTTCTTGCAATCGCTGTGCGATTACGCGGCCATTGCCATTGAAAATGCCCGGGCGGTGGAGAAGATTCAAGAACTGACCATCACCGACGATTGCACGGGGCTTTACAACGCGCGGCATCTTTATAAGACTTTGGAAACTGAGGTCTACCGATCGTCACGCTTTGGGTATGAGTTTACGGTTGTGTTTATCGACCTGGATCATTTCAAGCAGGTCAACGACACCAACGGGCATTTAGTTGGGAGTAAGTTGCTGGCCGAGATTGGGTATTTGATCAAGGCGCAACTGCGGTTGATTGACTATGCTTTTCGTTATGGCGGTGACGAATTTGTGGTGCTGTTGCCGCAGACCGGGAAGGATTCCGCTTTGGTGGTGGCGAAACGTTTGCGTGACAGCTTGCGCACCAGCATGTTCTGCAAAGAGGAAGGACTGAATCTGAATGTGCGGGCTTCGATGGGAGTCGCGACGTATCCGCATGACGCCAAGACGCCGCATGACATCATCCGGCAGGCGGACGAAATGATGTACCTGGTCAAGAATACCTCGCGGGATAATATTGGGATTGCGCAACGCGGGGTGATGAAGTAGCGCTGGGCGAAGCTAGCTACTCCTCTCCAGTTCCTGTTGGGTCGCAAACGTAACTTTAGTCTGCCGGGACGGCGGCGGGGTGGGCCACTCTTGCCGTCTTCTGACGGGTTTCGGTTTGCAGCCACTTTCGAATTTCCGGGAGGGCGGCGCGGGCGGCGATTTCTCCGGCTCGCACCAGCGCGACGCTGTGTTCGAAGGCGTCATACTTGTAGCCGTTCACGTCAGGTTCGATTACGAGGTCGGCAGCTGACTTCCACTGGCTGCTGTTCATCTCCTGCGCGATGGCGAAACATTGGCCAATGACATCAAAAAGATGGCGCGGGCCCTCGCCGTCGGTCCATTTGCCTTTCAGATGCACGGCCAGCACGCGATCCGCTCCCATCTGCCGCAGCGGCCGCGTGGGCACAGTGTGCGACAACATTCCGTCGATAAGGAAACGCCCGCGAATCTTTACCGGCAGAAACATTCCTGGATACGCACAACTGGCGCGCACCGGATCGATCAGCGGTCCGGAATGAAATACCACACCCTCGCCGGTGGAGAAATCGGTTGCCGTTACCGCTAAGGGAATGCGCAACTCTTCGAATGTTTTAACCTTCAGAAGTTGGTTCAGGAATCCGATCATGCGCTGGTTGCTGGCGAAGCCATAGCGCGAAAGCGTCCAACGGGCAATGTGTTTGAAACGGACGCGGGCGGCGACTTGCTGAAGCTCGGCGGCCGAGATCCCACTGCAGTAGGCCGCGCCGATTAACGCTCCTACGCTTGTCCCGGCAATGCAGCGGATCGGGATGTTTTCTTCTTCGAGGACTTTGAGGACGCCTACGTGGGCGATACCTCGAGCAAAGCCTCCGCCCAGAGCCAGACCTATGCCGACGTTGCTTTGTCGTGAACTCAGGCTCGAAGGCTGCCCCGAAAGGCCGCGTCCAAACGCCTGCACAGAACGAATAATCTTATCCAGACTCTTCACGGGGACCTCACACCATCCCGGCTCTGCCCGGCTAATTATCTAAACCCAAGTCCGCCACGTTCGGCCCAACATCCCAAGCCAAACCTGCAACTAAGATGCCAGTTCTATGCCAATCGTTTCATAGCCAGGGCAGCCGCGCCAGATTACCGATATTGGTTACTCCCGACGATAAGCCTATTCGCTCGCAAGTGACTAACCCCTGTGTTTCTGATAACTTAAGAGTATGGTGCGAGAGATTTCCGCGGGTGGGGTAGTGGTGCGGCGAGCGTCGGAGGTGTGGCAGTTGGCGGTGATTGAGCCCCGGAAAGAGCCCGCGGCGGACGCACCGGGTTCAACTAAAAAGAAAACATCGCAAAAAATGTTACTTGCCCTGCCCAAGGGGCTGGTCGACCCGGGAGAGAAACCTGAGGAAACGGCCGTCCGCGAGGTGGTCGAAGAAACGGGCCTGACCGCCATTGTGGTGACAAAGCTCGGGGACACGAAGTACACATACGTGCGCACCTGGGGAGGCAAAGAGCGGGTTTTCAAGATTGTCAGCTTTTATCTTTTTCGCTATGAATCTGGCCAAATCGACGAGCTCGATCCCGAGATGCGCATTGAGGTGAAGCGTGCCCTGTGGATTCCCCTGGAAGAGGCGGCGAGAAAGCTGGCCTATCGCGGCGAGAAGGAGATGGTTCGGCGCGCGCAGGCTTACTTGGCGGTTCACCCAGAGCTCTAGCGAATTTGCCGCCAACCCGTCACTAAGATGTGTGATATGTAACCTTGACTCCACCTCGCATGGAGTCTATCTTCAACTCAACTTGATTGAGGCGCGTGCCGCTGCCATCCTCACCCCACATCTAATGCGGCACGCGCCTGCGGTATTCTTGGAGCCTTTCCCGTTTCCTCCCAATGTTTGTGATCCATCCGTATGATCAGAGCTGGCAAGAGCGACTGGGTGCTAATAAACTGCTTGAACAAGTCTTTTTACTTTTTACTCTGTAGAGACGCAGCTTGCTGCGCCTTCAGGATGGGAGTGTTTGATCGATGAAACATATCCATAAAGTTGCTGTCCTTGGCGCAGGAACCATGGGCGCCCGCATCGCTGCGCACTTCGCCAATGCGGGTGTCGCCAGTTACCTGTTTGACATCGTTCCACCTGACGCCGACGGTCCGGCGCGAAACAAGATCGCCGCCGCCGGGCTGGATGCGGCGAAGAAGTCCAAACCCGCCGCCTTCATGGAGCCGGCACTGGCGCGACTGATCACCGTTGGCAACTTCGACGATGATCTCAAGCGGCTGGCCGAAGTGGATTGGATCATCGAAGCCGTAATCGAGAACCTCGATCTGAAGCGGGCTTTGTTAAGGAAAGTGGAAGCCATTCGCAAGCCGGGGACCATCATCACGACGAATACCAGCGGGCTGCCAGTGGGGAAAATTGCAGAAGGCTTCTCAGACGACTTTCGCCGTTCGTGGTTTGGCACGCACTTCTTCAACCCGCCGCGCTACATGCGGCTGCTCGAAATCATTCCTACTCCCGACACCGATCGCGATGCCATCGATGCCGTGGCGCGCTTCTGCGACATTCATCTCGGAAAAGGGATTGTTCACGCCAAGGACACGCCGAACTTCATCGGCAATCGTATCGGCACGTTCTCGGTTCTGAATGTCATGCGGCTCATGCAGGAAATGGATCTGAGCATTGAGGATGTGGACGCGCTGACCGGGCAGGCAGTGGGATGGCCGAGATCGGCGACGTTTCGCACCATTGATTTGGTCGGACTGGATATTTTGGGCCACGTGGTCAGCAATATGGAGACAATCGGCGAACAGGAGTCTGGGCCCCACACGAACACGTTGCCGGATTTTTACAAGAAGATGCTGGAACGCAAATGGCTCGGCGACAAAACAAAAGGCGGCTTCTACAAGAAAGTGAAGAGCACGGGTGAAGAAGACGAGCGCCTTGCACTGGATTGGAAGACGCTGGAATACCATCCGCGACGGAAGCCTAAGTTTCCTGCCCTTGACATGGCCAAGAACATCGAGCAAACCGCAGCCCGGGTTCGCATGTTGCTGGGATTGGATGGCGGCAGTCCACAGAAGAATGATAAAGCTGGCGCGTTTCTGTGGTCGGCTCTATGTGACCTTTGGACTTACTCTGCCAATCGTATTCCGGAAATTTCCGATTCCATTGTTGAGATCGATCGCGCCATGCGTCTGGGCTTCAACTGGGAACTGGGACCATTCGAACTTTGGGATGCGGCTGGCGTCGAAGCTACAGTCGAGCGCATGAAGAAGGAAGATCGTCCGGTCGCGACTAACGTCGAACAGTTGCTGGCCTCGGGCAAGAAAACCTGGTATCTGGACGATCCCAAGGCTGGCTCGGGCCGTGCCTATTGGGATTTGAAGCTTGGGACCTACGAAGCGGTAAAAGTGCCGAGCGGCGTGTGGTCGGTCGAAGTGGCGAAGAAATCGAACGGGGTGGTGAAGAAGAACTCGGGCGCATCTGTCATCGACCTCGGCGACGGCGTGGCCTGCATCGAGTTTCACTCCAAGATGAACACGATTGGCAGCGACATCGTGCAACTCATCTCGCAAACTCTGAAGACCGGTGGCGCGGGTGACGCATTCGACGCGTTCGTTATCACCAACGACGCGACAAACTTTTCGGTTGGCGCTAATCTCATGCTGCTGTTGATGTCCATCCAGGAAGAAGAGTGGGACGACGTCGATTTTGCGATTCGCGCCTTTCAGGGCATGACGCAAGCCATCAAGTTTTCTCCAAAACCGGTGGTGGTCGCACCTTTCGGCTTGACCCTTGGCGGGGGCACGGAGATTTCGTTGCACGCTCCCGCCCTTCAACCGCACGCCGAGCTTTACATGGGATTGGTCGAAGTGGGCGTTGGCTTGCTCCCCGGCGCCGGAGGATGCAAAGAGATGCTGTTGCGTGCCGTCGACAGCGCGGAGTCGATTCGGCCGGGCGGCCGCGGCGAATCCGTCGAATTGATGGAGGCGATGAAGAAGATCTTCGAGACCATCGGGACTGCGAAGGTAGCGACGTCGGCCCACGAAGCGCGAGGGCTTGGATTTCTGAGGGATTCTGACAGCATCACCATGAACCGCGAGCGCGTGCTGAGTCACGCAAAAGCGCGGGCGTTGGAGATGGTCCGCGCCGGATACGAGCCTCCGCAGCCCCGCACCGACATTCCCGCACCGGGAGAAAATATCCTCGCGGCGCTCAAGATGGGCGCGTACCTGATGCGCCAAGGCGACTACATCACCGAATACGAGGTCAAGTTGGCCACCAAGATCGCCGAAGTGCTCTGCGGCGGAAACGTGACTCCGGGCACTCCGGTAAGCGAGCAATACATTCTCGATCTCGAGCGCGAAGGCTTCAAGTCGCTGTGCGGCGAAAAGAAGACGCAGGAGCGGATTCAGTACACGCTGAAGACGGGAAAGACGCTGAGAAATTGAAGGGCAAACGGCAGTCGACGCCGAACTCGATCAACCCGCGGCGACGTGCGCGAACCTTCGCACCGCCGGTTGGCTAACTTGCTTCGCGCGCCAGAGATCGTACTGGGATTGCATGTTCATCCACAGTTCCGGGGATGTGCCTAAGGCTGCAGCTAGCCGAAGGGCCATGGCGGCAGAGATTCCCGCCTTGCCATTCAACACACGCGATAGAGTGACACGCGTGACCCGCAGATGCGCGGCTGCCGTGGATACGCCCGTTTTTCCCAAATACTCGCGGAGGACCTGACCGGGATGAGGCGGATTGTGCATGCGCATGGGAGAACTCCTCAGTGATAATCTTGATAATCGACGAGAACTGCGTCCTCGCCTTCAAACTTGAACGTCAAACGCCAGTTTCCGCTGACGCTGACGGCCAGTTCTCTTTGAGCGCCCCGGTTAGGGGATGCAGTTTCCATCCCGGGGCATTCATGTCGCCCGGCCGCCTGGCATTGTCCAGAGCAAACAGCTGTAAACGGAGCTTGCCTGCATGCTTCGGCTGAATCCCCGCTTTCGATCCGGTGCGGAAGAATCTCTCCACGCCCCGATGGCGGAAGCTCGTGATCACTCGTATAGTGTAACGCTACATGTTACGCGCAGTCAAATCATTGAGAGGCTAACGTCGGGCCGATGAATTAACCAGTCAATCCAAAATGGGCCATCAACCATCTAAAATGACTTAAGGAGTTTCCAATGCGTGAAGTCATTATCGCTTCTTCCGTTCGCACGCCCGTGGGACGCGCCTTTAAAGGCACGCTCCGCGCTACCCGTCCCGACGAACTCGCAGCGGTCGCAATCAAAGGCGCGCTCGAACGCGTGCCACAGGTTGATGCGAAAGAAATCGAAGACGTCATCCTGGGCTGCGCCATGCCTGAGGCCGAACAAGGGATGAACGTGGCGCGTATCGCATCACTGCGCGCCGGGTTGCCGGTCGAGGTTTCGGCGTTGACTATTAACCGTTTCTGTTCCTCTGGCTTGCAAGCCATTGCCATGGCGGCAGAGCGCATCATGAGCGGTGCGGCTGAGATCATCGTGGCTGGCGGAACGGAGTCGATGTCCATGATCCCGATGGGCGGACACAAAATTTCGCCCAACCCCTGGCTTGTCGACCATTATCCCGACGCCTATCTTTCCATGGGCCTTACCGCTGAGCGGCTGGCGCAACGCTTCGGCATCACGCGTGAAGCGGCAGACGAATTCTCGTATCGCAGCCATCAGAAAGCACTGGCGGCAATTCAGGCGGGACGGTTCACAGAAGAAACCGTGTCCGTGCCGGTGAGCTTCACTACTCCCAATGGCTCGAAACCGAAGCGACAGGAGATCATATTCAAAGTCGACGAAGGCCCGCGCGCCGACACGTCCCTCGAAGCCCTGCTTTCGCTCAAGCCCGCATTCCACGCGAAGGGCACCGTAACCGCGGGCAACTCTTCGCAGATGTCTGACGGCGCAGCGGCGGCCGTCGTCATGTCCGCCGATCGTGCCAAGGCGTTAGGCATCAAACCGCTGGCCCGCTATGTTTCCTTTGCTACGGCCGGATACAAGCCGGAAGAAATGGGCCTCGGCCCGGTATTCGCGATTCCGAAAGCGTTAAAGATGGCCGGGCTTAAGCTGGCAGATATTGACGTGATCGAGTTGAATGAAGCCTTCGCGGCGCAGGCTTTGGCGGTGATCCAAGAGGCCGGACTCGATCCCGAGCGCGTGAACCCCAACGGCGGAGCCATCGCGCTGGGCCATCCTTTGGGCTGCACCGGAGCGAAGCTTACGGCTACAATCATCCGCGAGATGAAGCGGCGTAATGCAAAGTTCGGACTGGTCACCATGTGCGTCGGCGGAGGCATGGGAGCAGCCGGCATCTTTGAAAACCTTTCGTAAGCACGAAAGGCCAAGCACCTCCACGCACCACAGAGACCCAGAGCCACAGAGATTTATTGATTCTCTCGCTATAGAATTAGACATGTCTCTGTGTCTCGGTGCCTCCGTAGTGAAATTTGCTGGTTGAGGGGATTTGATTAAAAATGGCGACGACGGCAATTCCGCAAACCAAGATCTCCGGCGGCAGTTTTCTTCTCGAACAGCGCAAGCCCGACGAAGTTTTCACGCCCGAAGACTTCACCGAACAGCACATCCTCATCGGCCAGACGGCGGAGGAGTTCGCCGTCAACGAGATCGTGCCCAATATCGAGAAGATGGAGCACAAGGACTTCTCTATCACTCGCGATCTGCTGAAGAAGGCCGGCGAACTCGGGCTCAGCTCGGCGGAGATCCCAGAAGCTTACGGCGGTCTTGAGATGGATAAGGTCACGGCGGCCGTGATCGCCGACCACATTGCAAAATACGCCGGCTTCGCAACGACCTGGGGCGGACACACCGGAATTGGCACGCTGCCCATCGTGTATTTCGGCACCGAACAGCAAAAAAAGAAATACCTGCCTCGGCTTGCGGCCGGCGAAATCGTTGGCGCTTATGCTTTGTCAGAGGCTTCTTCCGGCTCGGACGCACTCAATTGCCGTGCCCGCGCCGAGCTCTCGAAAGATGGACGCCACTACGTTCTCAACGGCGAGAAGATGTGGATCACCAACGCCGGCTTCGCCGACTTGTTTACCGTCTTTGCCAAAGTGGACGGAGAAAAGTTCACCGCGTTTCTGGTTGAGAAAAACTTTCCTGGATTTTCGATCGGCGCGGAAGAGCACAAGATGGGCATCCGCGGATCGTCCACCTGCCCCATCATTTTGAACGACTGCAAGGTTCCTGTCGAAAACATGCTTGGCGAAATTGGCAAGGGGCATGTCATCGCCTTTAACATCCTCAACGTGGGCCGCTTCAAACTCGGCGCCATGTGCGTGGGTGGGGCACGCTTATCGCTCGAGAACGCCATTGGTTATGCTAAGCAGCGCAAGGCTTTCGGCAAGGTAATCGCCGACTTCGGCCTGGTTCGCGAAAAGCTGGCAAACATGGCAGTGGGTATCTATACCGGCGAAGCTCTCGTCTATCGCACCGTGGGCATGATGGACGTCGCGCTCTCCGAAGTGGACAAATCCAGGCCCGACGCTGCAAAAGAAACTCGCAAGGCTATCGAAGAGTACGCCGTTGAATGCTCCATCATCAAAGTGTGGGGCTCGGAGATGGTGGACTTCGTCGTCGACGAAACAGTCCAGATCTACGGCGGCTACGGTTTTGTCGAAGAGTATCCTGCCGAGCGAGCCTATCGCGATGCGCGCATCAACCGCATCTTCGAAGGCACCAACGAAATCAACCGGCTCATCATCACCGGCTTCCTGCTGAAGCGCGCCATGTCCGGCCAGTTGCCGCTTATGCCGGCTATCAAGAAATTGATGGATGAAGTCTTGTCCGGACCTTCGCTTGGCGAAGAACTCGAAGGCCCGCTGGCGGAAGAACGGAAACTGGTCGCATCGGCCAAGAAACTCGGATTGTTCGTCGCCGGAGCAGCCACGCAGAAATACATGCAGGCCATCCAGGACCAGCAGGAAGTCATGGGTGCGATTGCCGATATGGTCATCGAGACCTACGCCATGGAATCTGCTGTGCTGCGCGCCCAGAAGATTGCGGAACAGAAAGGCGAAAGTGCCGCTTCCATGCCGATCGCGATGACTCGCGTTTATCTTTCCCAGGCGATGGATAAGATCGAAGCCGCGGCGAAAAAAGTAATCGCCGCCGTCGCCGACGGCGACATGCTGCGCACGCAACTGGCGATCTTGCGCCGCCTGGCGAAGCACGAGCCATTCAACACGATTGAGTTGCGCCAGCAGATCGCGCAGAAGGTGATCGAGCGGGGAAAGTACACGCTGGCATAGAAGCGCGCCTACCAATTGTCATCCCGACCGGAGCTTCTCGTTCCCGAAGGGAATGAGAAACGGAGTGGAGGGACCTTGTGTTTCGTTACCACCAGGTCAGGCGGTTTTCAATTTCTCCATCACACTCTGAATCAACTCTTTCGCGTCGGTCAAATTCTTCATTACGATCTGAATATCCATCACCGGCTTGCCGGGCCAGCGCTGGCTTTGGCAATAGACGCCGTGTTGTCCGACCAGCGCCATGGCATCGGTGATCATATCCATGGTAACGGCGAGGCGTCCCCGAGGCACGCCCATCATGGTTTCGTAGTGTTCCAGTTCTTCCTGCTTCTCGTCGAATACCGGCATGGTGAGATTGTAACGCGGTCAGGCGTGGCGCATAATTGTGAGGCTTTGCTGTCCAAGTCCTCGATCGATACGTCAAAGCAATAGCAATCAGCACTTGGCATTTGGCACTTGGCCACCGCTTTCGTAGGGTGGCTGTCGCGAGGGCTCAGAGCCAAATGCTAAGTGCCAATTTGCTGAATGCTCAAAGGAGAGATGATGCGCAAACAAATTGTATTTCTAACTTCGCTGTTGCTCACGTTCACCGTGCTCGCGGCATGTCAGGACAAAGGCAAGCGTCCCAGCCCGCCGGCTCAGGCGCAATGCACATTTTCGGATGGCAAGACGGTCACCGTGAACTATTCCAGCCCGCGCGCCAAAGGTCGCAAGATTTTCGGAGAACTCGTGCCCTACGGCGAAGTCTGGCGAACCGGCGCCAATGAAGCGACAACTTTCGTCACCAACACGAATCTAAGCGTCGGCGGCAAAGATGTGCCCGCAGGCAGCTACACCATCTTTACTGTCCCCAATGCCGACAAGTGGACCCTGATCGTCAACAAGACAACCGGCGAGTGGGGCATCCCTTATAAATACGAAGCGAACGAACTGGCGCGCGCGGACATGAAAGTTTCGCCGACGCCATCGCCGGTCGAGAACTTTACCATTACATTGGCCGCAATGGGTAGCAGCTGCACCATGACCATCAGTTGGGAGAACACGCAAGCATCAGTTGGCATCATCGAGACAAAATAGGTCACCAGCAGCTTTTTGTGTAGAGACGTAGCTAGCTACGTCTCTACGCTTGAGCGCGTCATCACTGAGCAGGTTTCCACCGGAGAACCGGTTTCCTGGCGGCTGCAGTCTCATCCAAGCGCGACACGCGCGTAGTGTGTGGTGCTGCCAGAACCATCTGCGGATCGTCTTCCACTTCTTCCGCGATCGACTTCATCGCATCGATGAACAAATCCAATTCTTCCTTGGGCTCGCTCTCGGTGGGCTCGATCATGAGCGCTCCCGGCACGATCAGCGGAAACGCCGTCGTATAAGGATGGAATCCGTAGTCGATCAGCCGCTTGGCGATGTCCATGGTCTTCACGCCTTTCTTGGCCTGCACTTTGTCGCTGAAGACCACTTCGTGCATGGTGGGCGTGGAATAAGGTAGATCGTAGACGCCTTCGAGGCCTTTGCGAATGTAGTTGGCGTTTAACACCGCGTCTTCGGTCGTCTGGCGCAAGCCGTCTGGCCCATTGGCGAGCGTATAAGCCAGGGCACGGACAAACATTCCGAAGTTGCCGTAAAAAGCGCGCACCCGCCCGACCGACTGCGGCCGGTTGTATTCGAATCCGAGCGTGCCGTTGGGTCTGGTAATGACCACGGGCGTCGGCAGAAAGGGTTCGAGTATCTTCTTGATCGCAACTGGTCCCGACCCAGGCCCTCCGCCGCCGTGCGGCGTCGAAAATGTTTTATGCAGATTCAGGTGCATAAGATCAACGCCAAAATCGCCGGGACGCACTTTTCCGACCAGCGCATTCATGTTGGCGCCGTCCATATAGAGTAGGCCACCCTTAGCGTGCATAATGTCGGCGATCTTATGAATCTCTTGCTCGAAGACGCCCAACGTGTTGGGATTGGTCAGCATCAGCGCGGCGACTTCTTCGTTCATCTGCGACGCCAGCGCAGCCACATCGACCATCCCACTGGCATTTGACTTCAGATTCTCCACCGCATAACCCACCATGGCGGCGGTTGCCGGATTGGTTCCGTGAGCGGAGTCAGGAATGAGAATCTTTTTGCGCGGTGCGCCTTTTGACTGATGGTAAGCCCGCACCAGCAGCAAACCGGTCAGTTCGCCATGCGCCCCGGCTGCAGGCTGCAACGTAATCGCGTCCATGCCGGTGATTTCGATCAGGCATTCGCTGAGGGTTTGAAGAATCCGCAACGCTCCCTGCGAAACGCTTTCCGGCTGATACGGATGCCCGTTTGCCAGTCCATCCAAACGTGAAACGACTTCGTTCACCCGTGGGTTGTACTTCATGGTGCAAGAGCCCAGCGGATACATGCCGAGATCGATGGCGTAGTTCCAGGTGGAGAGCCGGGTAAAGTGGCGGATGATTTCGATCTCGCTCACCTCGGGCATGTTGCCCAGATCTTTTCTTTCGCTCGACCCTAACAGCTGCGCCGTATCCACTTCCGGCACATCGAGCGGAGGCAGCTTCCACGCGGCTTTGCCGGGCGACGATTTCTCGAAGATCAATCCCTCATTCTGATTGACATGCTGGGTGGCTTTGCGAATCGTGGGCTTCATCGCACCACCTCCTGAACAACGGCTGGTTCTTTGGCAGATTTCGCCGAGCGATCGCCTTCCGCTACCCATCCGACCGCGGAGTCGATCGCGGCACGCGTGGTCATCTCCGTACAACACCAGAGCGCCGCATTGCCGAGTTCGGGATAAAACTTCTTCAGCGGAAGTCCGCCGACGATTTTGTGCTCCAGAAGCCGCGTGTTAATTGCATAGGGATCTTCATCCGTCTGCACCACGAATTCGTTGAAGCGAGGCGCGCCGGAGAATAGCACTTTGCCATGTTTGCCGAACTGTTGAGCCGCATAGGCAGCCTTCGCCAAGTTTTGCTTCGCCAGTTCCCGCAGACCAACCCTGCCGTAAATTGTCATGAAGATATTGGCCATCAGCGCGATCAAAGCCTGGTTCGTGCAGATATTCGATGTCGCTTTCTCGCGCCGGATGTGCTGCTCGCGCGTCGCCAACGTGAGCACGAATCCGCGCTTGCCGTTTCTGTCGGTCGTCTGCCCCACCAGCCGTCCAGGCATTTGCCGCACATATTGCTCGCGGGTAGCAATCACGCCACAATACGGTCCGCCGAAGCCGAGGGGCACGCCAAACGATTGCGCTTCCATGGCGATGATGTCAGCTTGCCGCGGCGGTTCGACGACGCCGAGCGATACCGCTTCAGCAATCGAAACCACCAGCAGCGCTCCACGTTTGTGCGCGATCTCGGCGATAGCACCTACGTCTTCGATCGTGCCGAAAAAATTGGGGGACTGAATCAGAACGCAAGCCGTGTCCGGAGTGATGGACTTTTCCAGTTGCTTAAGGTCCAACCGTCCGTTATCTGCAAATGGCACCGTGACCAGAGGCATGCCCTGGTGATGCGCATATGTCGCCAACACTTCGCGATACTCAGGATGTACACTGCGCGCAATCGCAACCGAGTGCCGTCCGGTCAACCGCGAAGCCATCATCACGCCTTCGGCCGCCGCCGTCGATCCATCGTACATCGAAGCGTTGGCGACCTCCATGCCGGTGAGCTCGCAAATCATGCTTTGAAATTCAAAAATGGATTGCAGCGTGCCCTGCGAAATTTCCGCCTGGTATGGCGTGTAGGCGGTGAGGAACTCGGCGCGGGAGATTAGCGAATCGATGATTACTGGGCGATAGTGATAGTACGCGCCTGCGCCAAGAAAATTGACGTAGCCGTCGGCGGTTTCGCGGGAGCGCTCGCGGAACCAGTCCACGATTTCGGATTCGGCCATCTGGCGCGGAACCTTTAGATCCCGATTGAGCCGGTACTCGGCTGGAATGGGGGCGAACAAGTCATCAATCGAACGCGCGCCAATGGCTTTCAGCATGGCTTCGCGGTCGGCGGGAGATTTGGGAAGATAGCGCATAGGAATTAGTTTAGATGTAAGTCGGCGTTAGTTCGATTGATGATCGGCGATCTTCAATTTAATTCACCACAATTTAATTCACCACGGAGACACGGAGGCACAGAGAAAAAACACGCAACGAGGTTCTCTGTGACTTTGTGTCTCTTCGTCGATTCCAGGACAGCGCCAACTCTCTATCCGCCTTCTTCGGCCACGAACTTCTCGTAGTCGGCGGCGGAGAGCAATCCGTTCAATTCACTCGGATCTTTCAGAGTGAGCTTGATCATCCAGGAGGCGTTCGCATCTTTGTTGATCTTTTCAGGGGCGGTTCCAGTTCGCCGTTCATTTCCGTCACGGTGCCGGAAGCCGGAGCGTACAAGTCGGACACGGCTTTGACCGACTCGACCGAGCCAAAGGTTTTGCCGGCGGCGATGTCGCGCACCCGAGTTTGGGCAGATCGACAAAAACGATGTCGCCGAGCGAGTTCTGCGCGTAATCGGTGATGCCGATGATGCCGTTGTTGCCGTCGACCTTCATCCACTCGTGTTCTTTGGTGTACTTGTAACATGATTCTGGTCTGGATAGAATCTGCGCGTAAGAACCCGTCTTCGCCCGCTGGGGCTTCTGTTCTGGCCGCTCTCCACGGCTGCGCCGTGGGCTGCATTCTTGGCACTAAAGCTCGATCAATCAGCTTCGGTATGCCTGAAGGCATACCCTGATACGAATCGGAAGTCTGTCCAGCAGCTGCTTCTTCGGCCGCTTATAGAACGGCGTTGGCACAACCTGCGCTTCACGCCCTGGCTGCGGCACTCGACCTTTACATGCGTACCGCAACCTCGGACTCTCGATGGCACATAGGCCAGCGCAATGTTCTTCTTCAGAAACGGCGCATAGGATCCGCTGGTCACGTATCCGATCTCCTTGCCGTCCACATCGAAAACTTTGTAGCCGTCGCGCGCGATGCCGCGCTCCACAACTCCAGTCCGACCAGCGTTCGCTTGATGCCTGCGGCCTTGGCTTTCTCCAGCGCAGCCTGGCCGATGAAATTCGGCTTCTCCATCTTGCAGAAACGATCCAGCCCAGCTTCCCAAACATTGATCGTATCGGAAATCTCATGCCCGTAGAGCGAGCAGCTTGCCTTCCAGCCGCAAAGTATTGCGCGCGCCCAGGCCGCACGGGAGAACGCCGAATTCCTTGCCTGCTTCCAGCACGGCATTCCACACCATGGCGCTGGTGGCTTCGTCGGACGGCACGTAGATTTCGAAGCCGTCTTCCGCGGTATATCCGGTGCGCGCGATCAGAATATTCTTCAGCCCGCAAACCGTCCCGTGCGTGAACCAATAAAACTTCACCTTGGACAGATCGACGTCGGTCAGCTTCTGCAGCGTGTCGACGCCCTTCGGTCCCTGGATCGCGATCTGGGTGTAATCGTCGGTCAGGTTCTCGACTTTGCAATCGAACTGGCGAGTGTTGTCGCGGACCCAGTTGACATCTTTCTCGCGCGTGCCGGCATTGATCACCAGCATGTAGTCTTCTTCGCCCATGCGGTGCACGATCACGTCGTCGACAAACGTTCCCTCGGGATACAGCATCGCCGAATAGCGCCTGCCCGATCGCCATGCCCGCAGCGTCATTCATGGTGATGTGTTGCACCGCCTCCAGCGCCTGCGGGCCCGCGAGATGCGAATGTCGCCCATGTGACTCACGTCGAAGATGCCCACGCCGGTGCGCACCGCGAGGTGCTCCTTCATCAAGCCGCCGACCGAGGGATATTCCACCGGCATGTCCCAGCCGTTGAAATCGACCATTTTCGCGCCCAACTGGCGATGAACGGCGTTCAAGGCAGTCTTGCGAACCGTTGGCGTGGTCGGTTGAAACGGCGGACAATGGTCCCTCAATCAGAGCAGTGGCTGCTGGGATGGTGAAACTCACTACCCTAACACGCGGATGGCTGGGGCATCAACCGGAGCATCGCTGGAACCGAACCGGATCCGCGACGAATAAAAGACCCGCCCAAGCGGAGCTTGAGCGGGGCGCCCTCGAGAGTTAATCAGAAGCTTTAGGACGGGCCAGGCCGTCTATCGGGTCCGGTAGGCGCGTCCCTCAGGGGCTAAAGCCGGTATTTCGCGAGGTCTTATTGGCACGGCTGAAGCCATGCCCTTCCCAAAACCAATTTGTCGGCGCGCAGAGAATTGTGAACTCGGGTTAGCTGTCCGGCTGGAATAAGGCACTGACGGGACGGGCGACGAATTGCTTCGTCGCCCGTTTCCGTTGTCGATGTCAGCCCAGACAGGCTGGCTTCTGTGGGCTCAACTTACGGTGGCCAGAATGTTTGCGGCCAGGGTATTCAGCGCGTCGGTTGAACTGGTGTTCAGGACGTACTGGCTGAGTTTTTGATGGAGTTCGGCGGCGGTATCCATGATGTCGTTGGCCATGCCTACGAGATCAAGGCTTTCGCCGGGTGGGGTCGCATTTTTGGCGATGCTGGCGGCATTCGGGGTTCCGGCAGCAAGGGTTTTCGCGTCAGTTAGTACGGCGACTGAGTTTGCCATAGTGGTGTCCTGCTTTCCGCCCGTTCGGGCGGTGGTTGGTGGTTAGGGTTTTGCCCCGCAAGCCCCTTCAGAAAAGCTGGGGGCGGGTTGCGCGGCCTTGCAGAGATCGGCGCTGCTTTTGTTCTTTCCGGCTCACTTCTGTGTCCCGGCAGAAAACAGCAGGTCCCTCCACTTCGCTTCTCATCCCCTTTGGGGATGAGGAAGCTGCGGTCGGGATGACAATCTTTAAAGGGGTACAAAGAGCGTGACAGAAGTTAGCGTCCGGCTTTGGCGGCGCGGGACTTTGCTGGTTTGTCGCGGAGGAGGTGCCAGGCTTCGCGGTAGCGTCCGTATTTCGAGTTCTTGCGGTGGGGTGACAGGCACACCATGGCCTTACCTTGGAATGCGGCGGTGGGTAGGAAGTACCAGACGTCGAGAGGAATTACATAGGCGGCGACGAAGTCGATCTGGTTGGCACGATAGGGTCGACTGGTTGAGGTCGTGCGGCAAATATAGGAGCCGAAGCGCTTGTATTTGGTCGATTTGACCTGCACCCGCAGAAAACGGCCCTGATACTCGATGGCGAAGTCATAGCTCGCGGAATCTCCGTAAGGCTTGGCGACGCATAATCCGTGCGCAGCGGCTCGGGCCATGAAACACATCTCGGCCCATTCGCCCCGCTGCTTGCGGTTCTTGATATCTACTCCTCGGTTTGTCATGTAGGTGATTTCCTGGGAAATGCTGGATCGCGGTTGGGTTCCGGACAATAAAAAAGCGCGGCCCCGGAGGGTCGCGCTTCAGTTAATTGATATATTTCTATTATATCACCCTGAAATAGGGAAAAGTGCTATGGTCTTCAGATTTATTTTCTCAATGGATTCATGAGGATAGCCTGAATCGGGTACGGTTTGCCTATTGACAAGAATTTGGCGGTTTCCCAGGTCAGCGTCCAGAGAGCGGACGCGAGCTCCGATCTTGTCGGGAGGCACTTCAGCTATTGGGGGCAGTGATTGAGCAGAACGCTGACTTCGCCGCCTTCGTAGTTGGGAACCGCGAGATCGAGCGCGCCATCGCCATTCAGGTCAGCAACCGCCATACCGTGGGAACCGGTGCCGATATTGGAGCTTATCGCTCGGTCGAAGGTTCCGTCGCCTTTGCCGCGGAGCAGGTACACCAACGCGTAGCCATTGGTTAGTATCGCCAAGTCTGCGTTACCGTCGCCATCGAAATCGACCGCACTGACCGCAAAGGTATTTCCCGGCAAGGAACTGGACTTCGGGGGGCCGAAGCTGCCGTCGCCTTTGCCGAGTAAAACCGCATAGCCTCCAGTGTCGATGGCGGTGGCCAAGTCCCAATTCCCGTCGTTGTTGAAATCGGCGGTGGCGAGACCGATGGGCTTGGAGCCGGCGGGATAGGTTCCCTTCTCCTTGAACTTGCCAGTGCCGTCACCGAGAAAAACACTGACTGAATCGCTGGCGTAGTTGGCCGCGGCAAAATCCGGTTTGCCATCACGGTTGAAATCTGCGATGGCTAATCCGTATTGGTATTCAGCGAATCCGTAACCCACTGCCGGCTGGAATGTGCCGTCGCCTTTTCCGAGCAAAATACTGACGGCTCCGTTGCTCTCGTAGTCGCCGGCGCTGGTAACGGCGATGTCCAGTATTCCGTCGCCGTTAAAGTCAGCCGTCTTCATCCAGCCCGGCCATTGGCCGGGGATGCCGAATGACTTTCCCGCGGTAAATGAACCGTCGCCATTACCGAGATACAGGTACACCTGGTTTGAGTCCGCTGCCACTGCAAGATCGAGCTTGCCGTCGCGGTTGAAATCACCGGCGACAATGGCCACCGGGAATCCCGGAGCGTTGTAATAGTGAACGGGAGCGGAAAAACGCCCCTTCCCGAGACCCAGCATGATGGCCAGCTGGCGGCCATCGGCATCGACGACGGCCAGGTCGGGGATGCCGTCGCGGTTAAAATCTCCAACTGCCACGGCTTCGAGGTTGGGTACGGCAACATAGGCGGAGGCAGTTGCAAAGACCCCGTGACCCTTGCCGAGGAGCATGGTTAGGCCGCCATTGCCCTCGCCGCCGTAGTCGCCAGCCACGATTAGATCGGCTTTGCCGTCGCCATTTAAATCCATGCTGACGACCTCGATGGCCGGTGGATCGTAGCCCAGCGCGTCACGGAAAGTTCCGTCGCCTTTGTTCACCAGAACGAATGTTCCAGCGATGGTGGCAACCGCGAGACTTGGCTTGCTGCCCGCGTCGAAGCTCGCGGCGACGATGCCGTAGGGCGCGCCGGGATGGCCGGTCGGGTAATTCGAGGCGGGTTTGAATTCTCCATTGCCTCGATTCAGAAGAACGGAGGCAGTACCATCGAGGTAATTGGCGGTGGCGATGTCGATACTTCCGTCACCATTGAAGTCCGCAGCCGTAATCGCGGTGGGTTCGTAGCCAACACCGTAGTCCACGCCGGGACGAAACGTGCCATCGCTGCGCCCCAGGAAGATGGTGACGGTGTCGCCGGGATCTTCGTCGTAGCCTTTTATTGCAACTGCCAAGTCAAGAATGCCATCGCCATTGAAATCAGCTACCGCGATTGAGGACGCGATATTGCTGACCGGGTACTGCACCGGCGCGTGGAAAGTGCCATCCCCTTTACCGAGCAGAACCTGGATCAAAGAACCACCCACGGTTGCAAGGTCAAGGTTGCCATCGTGGTTGAAATCGCCCACGGCGACAAAGTCGGTTTCAACCTTAATCTTGGTTATCAGCGGCGCTTGAAATGTCCCGTCACCGTTCCCCAGCAGGACCGCTACAGCGCCATTTGCGTCAGCAACAACCGCGTCCAGTTTGCCGTCGTGGTTGAAATCTCCTGTCGCCACTTGTCGGGGAAGCGCTGCTCCGGTGGGGAAGCTTCCCGCTTTCCGAAATGTCCCGTGGTTGGTTCTGAGGAGGACGGTAAGATCTTTTTCAACCAGCGCAACGAGATCAAGCTTTCCGTCGCCATTGAAATCCCCGATCGCGGGTGCAAAAGCTCCCGTGCTCGCCAGATAGTGAATGCTCGGGAAGAACGGCTGGCAGGCCTTGGTTTCGACGGCGGGGTCGAAACTCCCTTCACTAGTGACTTGGGCTACGAGTGGAGCAGACGCGCAAAAACCCAGGAAAAAAAGAAAGCAAGCCAAACGCCCGAGCGGGAATCCAGTTGCCATACCTCACCTCACGTTCCGAAGAACGCCCCCAAATTGTACTCCAGTTCATTCCCCCTGGATTTCCGCAAAGATAGGCCAGCCGAGCGAAGCACTCTTCATAGAGATATCCTCTACTACGGCCGACGCTTCATTGGAAGTCGTTCGCGAGCGAACGACTCCGCATTCTCAGGATGACAAGCAAGATGCCAGCGCGGGCTTAAAATGTTTTCGTGAATTGAATCAGCGCCGTCATTCTCGGCGGTCGCTGCAGTTCTTATACTGGGCCATATGCGTCTTGCGTTGCTTGTTGCTCTTTTTGCGATGTCCGCATTTGCGCAGGAACCCCTCCGGCAACAGATCCGTGCCATTGCTGATGAGGCGCACGGCAAAGTGTCGGTGGCCTGCTCGTTACCTGGCTCAGAACTGCCCGGCTCGGCGCTGAATTGCGATCTCAATCCCAACGCGCAGCCTCCCATGCAGTCCGTCTTTAAACTGCCGCTTGCTCTCGTGGTTCTGCGTCAAATCGAGCAAGGCATGTTTTCGCTCGATCAGCCGGTACGGTTCCTTCCGCAGGACCGCATCTTGCCGCACGTCTACAGTCCGCTGCAGGACAAATATCCGGAAGGCGGAGTCGATGTGCCCTTGCGGGAGCTTCTGCGATTGACGGTTTCGCTGAGCGACAACGTGGCCGCGGACATTCTGCTGCGCCTCGCAGGCGGCCCGGATGCGGTCAATTCGTATATTGCCTCGCTTGGGGTTAGCGGCTTCCATCTTCAGGACAGCGAGGCGGGCTTGCATCGTGAAATGTCAGCGCAGTACCGAAACTGGTTTGAGCCGGCGGGCGCCGTCCAACTGCTGCGCAGGATCAGTGACAATTCACCGTTGACGCGCGAACATAACGATCTGCTCTTAGGCTGGATGACAGACGTTCGCACAAAGCGCCTTGAAGGGGACCTGCCGGCCGGAGTCCACGTCGCTCACAAGTCGGGCACATCCGATGTGGACAATGGGCTGGCGCACGCGACCAACGATATCGGGCTTATCCCGCTGCCGGACGGACGGCGAATTGCGATTGCTGTGTTTGTCACGGATTCGACGACGGACGAGACCACACGCGAGAAGGTGATCGCTCGCATCGCAAGGGCTGCCTATGATGCCGGTCTGCAAAGCGAGGGTTCTGCCAAGGCGAAGCGTTAGCGTCCGGCTTTGGCGGCGCGGGACACGGTCGATTTTGACCCCCAGGTTAGCGTCCGTAGAGTGGACGCGAACCTGGGGACCAACCGGTTGAGATTTATTGTTCTTCGAGTGGCAAGGGTTGAACGATGATGGCGTCCGGGCTGCTGATCGTATAGGGCGAGCCGGAAGCTTCCTGGTGTTTAGTTGGCGTGATCGTATAGACGAACAGCTTACCGGAACTCTGACTGATGGCGTAGAGATGGTTGTTGTTGTCCCAGAACATTTGGGCGATGGGATCGGTGGTCAACAGGCCCGTGTAATGTGTGATCGGGCTGGCTCCATTGAAATTGAAGATTTGCAGGCCTTCTTGTCCCCCGACTGCCAGGAGCTTGCCCGACGGCGACATCTTTAAGTCATTTGGGCTCGAGATCAAGGTTGCGGGCATATTCGAGTGAGTGTTGGTTGTGTTCAGGTTCCCGCTTGCGTCAGCGGTGTAGGACGCCAATTGCAACGGGCCTGGCGCACAGCCCGGCGGATTGGCGGGTTGCATGGTAAAGGCCACGTGATTTGTCGGGTCCGCAGCTGCACAACGCGGGGATATAGCCGCGCACCCCTTTCGGCGGAGGTGGCAGGTTGTATTTGACGCTGAATCCGTTCAGCAGGCCGCTTGCGCTCCGCTCGAATCCGTAGATCAGGTAATACATGCAGGCCGAATCCTCGGCGGTGTAGGCGTACACGTTATTTCCGATGAAGGAAGCTGAATAGTAGGAACCGGGAAATGCGCCAGTAATGTCCATGCCGAGATATTTCAGGCCTCCGGTAGCTTTTGCCACTTCGAAAGAGGCATAGACGGTGTTGGCGCAGGCGCTGCTGCCATTGAATTCCATGACGTACAAGGTTGCGCCCGTGTGATCAAAAAAGATCTGGCCCGCGGAACCGCAACCGTAATCGTACTTCTGATAATTGGTCGATGCGGCATAGGTGACCGCTCCATCAGATTCGATTTTGAACGCATCGATGTCGGGCTTTGATACATTCGCGGCCATAAGATATTTTCCGTTCACTGCCATGGACCAAACGTTGTCCTGGAAAGGGAGAGCCGGCCACCGGGGATGAGGCTACCGTCCGGTGCCGCGGTATAAGCGACGATTTCGTTGGTTTTGCTGTTTGCGGGAGTGCTGGCTACGTATACGTAAGCCACAGGCGAGCTATGGTTCCCACCTGGGCATCTCCGTTTACATCTGGTGATGAAAGCTGGGCAAATGCGGCGGTGCTCTCAGTGCTGCGCTGAGGCAGAGAATGAGTTTTACATTGCGGATCACTTCAAGTCTCCTTCGGTACGAACCGGATCAACACGGGTTTTCGCCATTCTTTGAGGCTCACGGGCGTACCGAAGTTGCCTGCTCGACCGGCAGCGATTCCGCGCGAGGGTTTCGATCTTGAAGGGCTTTAGCGGTCGAAGATTATCGTGGCGTGGCCCTTGTAGGTGGTGCGCTGGAATTCCCTAAACCCGCATTTTTCAGCGACGCGAATGGACGCAAGATTCTCGGGATGGATTATGCAAACTGTCCGCGCAGATGCAAAGCGCTCTTCTCCCCAAGTGAGCGCCGCACGAACCGCTTCCGTGGCGTAGCCTTTGCCATGCGCTTCGGAGGCAAGCGCCCAGCCCAGTTCAGGCATGCCTTTTATTGATGGTGTGATGTCCCGTTTGTAATCGGCGAATCCCAACTCGCCGACAAAGCTGCCACTGTCTTTTTCCTCGATCGCCCAATAGCCGAAGCCCAACAGCAACCAGTGCCCCGCGTAGCGCAGGAATCTTGCCCACGTGTCTTCTTCCGAGAATGGCTTACCGCCGATGTGGCGAGTTACGATGGGGTCGGCCCACATCGCTGCGCAATCGCTGAAGTCGTCAATCCGGTGGCCGCGCAGGGTGAGCCGCGGCGTTTCGATCACGGGGATATCCATTGCAGGACGAGCGATATTGGACATGGAGTGCCTTCTGAGTTCGCCAAGCTTTCACAGTAGCGCATCCAGCGACAACTGGCGCAAACGTGGGGATCTTCGAGCCTCGCACTAGATCGCAGATGATATCAGGCGAGCCAAAACTGCCTGAAACCAGATATGATCGAAGCCGCAATGGCAGCGCACAAATTCATGCTCAGCGAGTTTCCCTGGGACGAACGTCACCGTGTTGCCGGCATTGAAGACGTCCTTACGCCTGCGCTTGTGATCTATCCGGAAATCGTGGAGTCAAACATTGCGCGGACTTTGCATCTGCTCGGAGGCGATCCGGATCGCTGGCGTCCGCACATCAAAACCACAAAGCTGGCCTACACGCTTCGCATGATGGTCGAGCGGGGTGTCCGGAATTTTAAGTGCGCAACCACGCTCGAACTGCTGGTGGCTTGCCACAGCGGAGCAGCCGACGTCCTTCTTGCCTATCCGGTGGTGGGCGCCAATGCGCGCCGCGTCGTCGAAATCGCAAATCAGTTCCCGCACGTCCGGATTTCTGTTCTGGTCGAGAACGAAGGACAGGTGCGGCAATGGCGAGGCAGTTCAGTCGGCGTGTTTGTCGACATAAATCCTGGCATGAATCGAACAGGAGTCGAACAGGGCCAGACCGACCAAGTGGTTCGGCTTGTGCGTGCTATTGAAGAAGCGGAGCTGCGATTCAGCGGCCTCCACTACTATGACGGCCAGCACGGAGGGCTCGACGAACCCGAACGGACGGCAGCGGCGCATGCCGGCTACGATCGTTTGCTGAAACTTGTGATCGCGATCGAGGACAGCGGGGTGAGCGTGCCGGAAGTCATCACCGCTGGTACGCCGACGTTCCCCTGCTCTCTCACGTACAAGGGTTTTCACGGCGCAGGGTTTATCCACCGTGTCTCGCCTGGAACAATTGTCTATTGCGATGCTACCAGTCTGGCACAACTGCCGGTTGAGTACGGCTACGCGCCAGCGGCGCTGGTATTAACCCGCGTGGTCAGCCGGCCACACGATGGAATGATAACTTGCGACGCGGGCCACAAAGCGGTCTCGGCCGATGCTGGCGTGCCCACGTGCGTGGTCGCCGGACATTCAGAACTGACGCCTCTTGCGCCCAGTGAAGAGCATCTTCCGATGGCATTGAACCGCGAAACCGCAGGTCCGCAGGTAGGCGAAGCGCTCTATCTCCTGCCGCGCCACGTCTGCCCCACGGTGAACAACTTTGATTCCGCGCTCCTCGTGCGCGACGGCCAGATCGCATCGGTAGAGAAAGTTACCGCCCGCGGACGCGAAGCGCCGCTGCTGCGCACGTTATCCTTGGCCAAGCCCTCAGTGAGTCTCGCGGCTCCCGAGCCAGTTTAGGCGAGACGGTATAGGAAAGAAATTTCGCAGCTGCAGAGTCTTGTCGAAAGGCCCCCGACGTCTCGACTCGATAGCTACGACTCACCTTTTTACGACGCTTAGCGTGATGCTCGACGGATATTGCGTCGAATGATGGACTTCGTTGTGGGCCACGATGCCATGCGATTCGTTGAAGTTGTCGCCGCCAGTGTTGAGGTTGCGGTCGAATTGAGGGAAATTGCTGCTGCTGATTTCGATGCGCAACTGGTGTCCGGGCGCGAAGTAGATGCTGGTCTGCATGGGCTGGAATGTGACTTTGTAGACCTTGCCTTTTTCCATCCACACGGGCGGCTTGGTATAGCCTTCGCGATACCGGACACGCTGAATATTCTCTTCGATGTTGTAGGCCGTGCCGTCGGGGAGCACCTCGATGAGCTTCACGGTAAAGTCCGTATCCTTGGCGTCGCTCGACACATAAAGCGTGACGTCGATGGGACCGCTGAACTCGATTCCCTCCTTGAGCGGACCTGTGCTGTAAACGAGAATATCGTCGCGCACTTCGAGACCGCGCTGATCGAGCGCGCCGGGCTTGTACTCGGCGCCTAGACAGCAGAAGTCGCCCCCGTGGGTGGGAACGGGGTTCATGGGATCGTAAACAAATTTGTCCGGGGTATCTTTGGGCTCCGGCGCGGCGAGCAGAGATCCATCTCCGTAAAGCGAATTGGCGTGTCCTCCGCTGGCCAGGTAATAGGTCACGGGCTTTGCGCCCTCGGGTGGCCAGGAGTCAGACGACTGCCACTTGTTGCTGCCCATCGTGTAGTAGCGAACCTTGGCAGTCTTGTCGAGAATCCCGTTGTCAGCGCCTTTGAGGAAGTGGTCAAACCATCCGTAGGTGATGGCATCATAGTCGAGGCGGGCGTCGCCCATATCGCGCTCGCCGACGATAGTGTGTTCGGCGGCGCGTTTGTAACCGCAATGGCTGACGGGCGCGATCACGGCGTACTGCTCGGCAGCGACCGCAGGGCTGGCCGTGCTGCGGACGTAATTGTATGCAGCCAGGTTCGGCCCAATGCTGACGTCATACCAGGTCATGAGCCAAAGTCCGGGCAGGTCAATGCGCATGCTGTCGTTCCAGAGTCCGCCCTGGTACCAGGAAGGATCGTTGGGCGTGCGCGTGATCATTCCTGGCTTACCGGAAGGCGTGGTGTCAGCGAAGATGCCGCGCGGGCCGCCAATGGCGGCGTAGATGTCTTTTTCCGGCAAATGCTGCAGCGCCTTGGACCAGTCAATCGTGGGTGGGTGCGCGGAAAGATCGTAGGACTTTGCAGCAGTCACCAACTCTTCCTGCGTCATGCCCGGCGGAAAGGTAGGACGTCCGTCTTTGACAAGAAGACCGTAGTCGAAGAGCCATGATCCGAAAAGCATCTGCACCGCTCCGCCGCGGAACCAGTTGCCCTGCTCATAATAAGGGCCGACACGGCCGACGCCGGCGCCAAAGCTTTCCGGAATGAATGTCGTGAGCACCTTGTTACCGCGCGAGGCCACGGCTAACTGCCATTCTGCCGTCGAGGAGCAGCCGATCAGGCCGACCTTGTCCGAAGACCAGGGCAGCCCTCCCATCCAGTCGAGCGCATCGTCGGAATCGGTGAGCGGCACGCCGAGAATGTCGTAGTCACCTTGGGAGAAGTAGCGGCCGCGCTCGTTCATCTCGATATACGCGTAGCCGTGTTTGACCGCTTCCAGTGGGGCGGTCATGTCGCGAGGCGCGCCCAAATCCAAGTCCCAGTAATTGAAGTTGTATGGAGTGCGGACAAAAATGATGGGATATTTCTTGGACTCGTCCTTGGGGCGGTAGATATCGGCCTGCATGCGTTTGCCGTCACGCATGGGCACCATAACCTTGCGTTCAATGATGGCGATGGATTCGAGTTCGCTTTCGGTTGCGTTGCGCCGGGCGACCGCGGCGGCGTCCGGTTGCCGGGCTTGCGCAAGGGCGCATGGCACGAGACCTGGGAAGATCGTGTGACATAAAACCGCCAGAGACGCCAGCTTGGCAACTCGGTTCATTCCGGCCTCTTCTTTTACGGGGTATGGCGGGAACTAGAATCCCGTGGCAGACACTATAACCCAGACCGCTCGCTCCTGCTGCCTTCGACAATGGCGCCAACAAGGCTCGTAGATGTGCGAAGTACGGTTCTAATAGGATGGGCGGCAAGCCACCAAATGCCAGCAAGGCACGCTGGGGCGCTCGCGGAAGCTACTAAGAGATTTGGTGGACCTGGTCGGGTTCGAACCGACGACCTCTTCCATGCCATGGAAGCGCGCTCCCAACTGCGCCACAGGCCCACTGAGGAACAATCATGATCCGGCGCGGACATCCGGATCGGGTGAGTCAATTCTCGCTTACCGGGTAAGGTTAGTCAAACGCTGCGCACCAACCGTCGAAACTCTGGTTTCGTACAGTTTTACGAAAACTACGAAAATGGGTATGCTGAGGTCGAGTAACCTCATGAAACTTTGCTCTATTTGCGGTTGGCATTGGGTATTACCGTTTCTAATCGCGACTGCGACCGCCCAAGTCGCGCCTGCTCCGGCGCCTGCGGCCTCGACGACGCCCGTTCCGTACGCATCAGTCAGTGAACTGAATCTCATGCTCTCCCAGTTGGAGCAGGTCGCCCAACAGACGCAGGTGGATCTGGCCAAGCTGCGAATCGAGAAATGGAAGACCGATTCGAACACCAAACATGGCACGCAGTCGGATGTTGACTCCATCCAGCGCAACCTGCAGATGGCGCTACCGGAAATCATTGGCCAGGTGCGCGCTTCGCCCGAAAACGCGGCCGCGACCTTCAAGCTCTATCGCAATCTGGACGCGCTCTACGACGTGCTCGGACCGGTGGTCGAGTCGGCTGGAGCTTTTGGCTCGAAGGACGAATTCCAATCGATACAAAACGATTTCAACGATCTGGAGCGATCGCGCCGCGCCCTGGCTGGGCGAATGGAAACTCTGGCTACCGCCAAAGAAGGCGAGCTGACACGTCTGCGCGCCCAAGTTCACGACCTGCAAGCAGCCGCGGCGCCACCAGCGCCGGCGAAGAAAGTTGTCGTGGACGATACGGAGCCGCCGAAGAAGCCGCCGGTGAAGAAGAAGCCGGTGCCGAAACCTCCGAAGCCGACGACGCCGGCGACGCAGCCGAGCACGACCAGCACACAGGCTCCGGCTCAGCAAACGCAACCGCAACAGTGACGCAGGTTGAACCAATCTTGCCCCGCTGGGGCTTGTCTGTTTCCTCGCATTGGCCACGGCTTGCGCCGTAGGCTGGATTCTTTCGCCGCATTGCGGCTGGCCGATTCCGGGTTTGTTCAGTGTGACGCGGTTCAGATGCACATATTCTGGTGCAGAAAATACCTCAAAAAAAATCTCATTTTTGCCTAAAATCTAGAAAACAAAGGACTGATGGAAACATTGGAGTTATCGTTGCGTCCGAGGTGCCTGCAGTTCCGTTTTGGAACTGCGGGTTAGGATCGAGGCTGGGGCCATCATCAGGTTGTCAAAGAGCATAAATTATCTTATAGATAACTTGTACAGATTGACGTTATCAGCAGCGGAAGAGTGCGGTCAAGAAGAAAGCGGTTGGTCAGAGGCTCCGCTTCCCGATTCGGGAATGAACAATCTCAGCCAGCGGGTTTCCGTTGACACAATATACGGATAGACGTATTCATGTATAATAATGCTGGAACGTCCTATCATTTGGGTCGGCTCAAGCCGAAAAGACCTGCGTGCTTTTCCCCGGGACGTCCGCCGAGATATCGGCCAATCGCTATACGCCGCTCAGCAGGGCGAGACCGATCCTTCGGCAAAGCCGCTGAAAGGATTTAGCGGAGGCTCTGTGATGGAAATTGTCGCCAGGGACCGCGGCGGCACATGGCGGGCCGTCTACACCGTCCGGTTTGCGGAAGCGGTCTATGTTTTGCACGCCTTCCAAAAGAAATCGAAAAGAGGCATCGCCACACCGAACCGGAACATGAACCTCATTCGGCAGCGCATGGCCGAGGCCGAACGGATACACCGAGAGAGCCAAAACTAAAATGATCGCGAAAACAAAAAAACCGTCCGGTTCACGAAAGCCGCGGGTAGAAAAAAGCAGCGGGAATGTTTTCGCCGATCTTGGACTGCCTCATCCGGAACAGGAACTATTGAAGGCCAAGCTGACCTTGCAGATCTATCGACTGATCAAACGACGCGGCCTCAAGCAGGCGGAAGCCGGAAAGATTCTCGGCATTCAGCAGCCTCACGTTTCGGCACTGATGCGCAACCGCGCCGGCGCCTTTTCCGTCGAGCGCCTTATGGACTTCCTCACCGCCCTGGGCCAAGACGTGGAAATCATCGTAAAACCCACTCGCAAGTCCCACGGCGAAGTGTCGGTCGTTGCGTAAGGGTGACGACGAGTAATTTGCCTTGGAATGCCGCATGGCATCGGAGCGGGCCCAGGTTAGCGTCCAACGAACGGACGCGAACCTGGCGCACCAGGCCTTACTCTCTGCTGGATCGAGTTAAGCGAAGGCTACGGTTCTAACTTAAACACTACGCCGTCTCCTATTCCACCTACGGACGTGGTGCCGTACAGGTTGCCTTTGGCGTCGAAGAGCAGCCAGTCGGGTAAGGGTTCGCTGCCGTCGCTGCCACCCTGAAAGGCATACAGGATGGTCTCGCTCCAAGTGCCGTTGGAGTTTGGCGATAGTTTGAAGACAATGCCACAACCATCGAAGTCATTGCAATCGGGCTCCTGTTTTCCGCCGCCGAAAGGAGCCGCGCCATAGAGGTTGCCAGTTGCGTCCATAGTCAGGCCGGTCATGAGCAGTTCTCCGTCGTGGTACCTCGGCGAGGGGAACGCGTGGATCACTTTTTCTTTCCATTCTCCCTTGGTGGTCGGAGTGAGCTGAAAGACAACGCCACCGCCCGTCACCTTGCCGCCTCCGTCACGAGTGGTGCCGTAAAGGTTTCCGGCCTTGTCCATGACCAGGCCTGCGTAGGCATTCGCGCCATCGGGCGGATTGTTGACCAGATCGTGGAAACGGAAGAGCACAGTTTCTTTCCATTCGCCCTTGGATCCGGGGGCCAGTTTGAAAATAACGCCCTCGTCGTCGGTGCCGCCAACCCAGGTCGTGCCATAAAGATTGCCGGCTTGTCGAAGATCAGGCTGGCGTAGGGATTCTGGCCGTCGGGAGTACCGCCGTCGCCGTTCGGAAATGTGTGGAGTTGGGTCTCGGTCCAGCCGCCGCCTTTACTGGGCGAGAGTTCGAAAACAGTTCCGCAGCCGTTGGTGCAAAAAGTTGTGTTGTCGCCGCCACCGCCTTGCAGGGTTGTGCCGTAGAGATTGCCCGCCTGGTCGAAGATCAGGGAAGACTGCGGGAGACAGCCATCGTTATTGGAGAAGCAATCGAAGGTATGCAGGATGGTTTCTTTCCATGAGCCTTGCTTTGTTGGCGTTAGCTTGTAGACCGTGCCCTCGCCATCTTCGCCGACGCCGCCTTGGGTGGTAGTGCCGTAGAGATTGCCTTTGGCGTCGAGAACCAGGCGGCCCGAGGGGCTGTCGATCCATCGACGGGAATCCCCTGAAAGCTGAGGATGGTGGTCTTGGTCCAACCGCCCTTTTTGTCAGGAGCGAGTTTAAAGACGGTGCCAAAATTGGAATCGCCGCCCACGTAGGTGGTGCCGTAGAGATTGCCTTGGCATCGGAGATGAGGCCGGCCATGGAGAAATCGCCGTCGGATCCGCCCTGGAAGGTATAGAGGACGGTTTCCTTGCTGGCCGCCCAACTGGCTGTGGTGAGAATGAACGTGATTATGGCCGTCGTCAAAAGCCTGCTGATAGCGCGCGGGTGCGGTTCTAGTACTTGGCCGTAGGTCATTGAGACTCTTCCTTTGTTGGTGGGGCGTTTTGCCCGTCGATTTTGACGGCTTTTGGCCGACGCGCGAACTTTACGTTAGAGGCTCCCAGCAATCTGTCACGAGAATGTCAAGGGATTGCAAAATTGTTAGCTGTCAGACCGGCCTCGGCGCGCGCAAGTATAAACCACATCCTAGGCGGCTTGAGGCTGAAAATTAACCGACCTCGCGTGAAATCTATTTCACCCCCAACGCTTAACCACTGCCAGCACGCGGACACGCGTTCCGCGCTACTTGGCGGGCGTTGCTTTGACGGACAGCCTAGGGCGGCTGTCCCCACGCGATCTTGGCTCGGTAACAGTAACATCGGTAACTCTATGTTGGAACTTGGCAGGGGTCTCTGGAGTCTATAGGTATCAGGCGAATCGAGGGTTGCGGTCGGGGCTGGGTTGGCGGGCAGGGCTCAAATTTTGGCGAAGGCTTACGGCCGAAAAGCACCTATAATGGAGGTTACGCCATGAGTGCCATGGCAGGAGCAACCACGGTGGGTGATTTAGCGGGAGCAATCGGCATCCGGACGCAGGAAGCGGCGATCGTCGCCGAACTGAAAGCCGGATCGGAGGAAGCATACGCCTGGCTTATCGGAGAGTTCCACCAGCCGATTTATAGTTTGGTTTACCGCGTGGTGAGTGACCCGGCGGATGCCGCTGACACAACCCAGGAAGTGTTTCTGAAAGTCTTCCGCGGGATTAAGCATTTCCACGGAGAGTCCAGCTTGAAGACGTGGATCTATCGCATCGCGGTGCACGAGGCCTCGAATCGGCGGCGCTGGTGGTTCCGGCATAAATCGAAAGAAACTTCGATTGAGCCCATGGGAGGATGCACGGAATCTGGCGTGGCTTTGGCCATAAAAGACTCGCTAGTCGACGGAACCGATTCGCCTTTCGACCTAGTCGCGCACGAGGAAGTTCGGGCGCGGGTCGAAGAAGAGTTGCGGAAAGTTTCCGAGCCTTACCGCACCACGCTGATTCTTCGCGATCTCGAGGAAATGTCGTATGAGGAGATTGCGGAAGTCACGCAAGTCTCGCTTGGAACGGTGAAATCGCGGCTGACTCGGGGACGTGAAGCGCTGCGGCAACGGCTGACAGCGTATGTGCAAGAGGTTGGAACGGAACTGGGACTGCAGAAACGGGAATCGAAAGCTGCGTCCCGAGTCTCTAAAGGACGGGAATTCGAGGTTGCGTCATGAAGTGCTTCGAAGCGAAACCGATGTTCTCGCCTTATCTCGATGGCGCCGTGACCGGCACCGAAATGCAGGCGCTCTCGCGGCATCTCGATAGCTGCGCCGATTGCCAGCGGGAATACGTTTCGCTCCGTCAAACTCAGCAACTGTTGACCAAAGTCGGGCGCAGAAAAGCGCCGGACGACCTGTCGCTGAAATTACGTCTGGCGATTTCACGCGAGGTGGCGCAAGCGCGGCGTCCGTACTTCAACGATTTGTGGATTCGGGTAGAGAACGCCATTCAGGGATTCATGGTTCCAGCAACTGCAGGCTTGTTAACAGCCGTGGTGATCTTCGGATTTCTCATGGGCTTTCTCGCGCTGCCGTTGCAGGCCGATAACTCTGATGTTCCAACGATGTTGACTACCGCGCCGGTGTTGCAGCAATCGGCATTCGGAACGGCTCTCGATTCCATTGCGGATGACTCTCTCGTGATTGAAGCCTATGTCGATTCCAACGGGCGGGTGCAGGACTACCGTATTTTGTCGAGTCCGCACGATGCCAAGGATCTTTCGCCGCAAGTCAAGATTATGCTGACCGAGTTCACCACCTTCCGTCCCGCGACGTCGATGGGCCGGCCGACGGTAGGGCGCGCGGTGCTGTCGTTCTCCATGGTCAGGGTCAAGGGGTAGAAGCTCTCAGCTCTTGGCTTTTGGCCTTCAGCTCTGGCCTTTCATCTCGGCATCGTTGAACCGAGGCAGTTGCAAGCCAGATGCCTGAGAGCCGAGAGCTGAGCAGCCTGCCTCTGTTGACCCTCTGCCCGGAACCTCTTAAACTGACAAGGTAACCCGCACATCTCACCGCTCTGCTGGAGGGTTCCTGAGTAATCGGTTTCGGAGTTCGCTATTTGTGGCTTTGCTTGCGCTGGTGGCGCAGGTGTGGGCGGATGACGCTGCCCATCAGGTGGCGTTAGACAACAACGAGGCGTTGTTCACGGTTCTGACGGCCATCAACTATTGTGGCTACGATTCGGAGTTGAGCGCTTCCGATCCGCTGCGAGCGCAGATTCGCGCCGAGGTTACGAAAGCCATCGATGCTTCCGCCGAGGCGAAAGAGTCCAGCCAGGTAATGTGTCAGTTTTATACGGAGCATCTGCAGCCGGATCCGGCTCATACATTGGCACAATACGTATCTTTGGCGCTAAATCTTAATGCTCCACCGGAGCTCACACTCAAGGGCAAAGAGGCCGACCTTCCGCCGGACGCCAGCAATGTTTCGGGGATGGTGCCGCTGGTGCAGAAGTTTTATGAGGAAGCCGGACTGCGGGACAATCTGGACGCGCCATCAGGCGGCCTACTCTCGCCTTACCGCGACTTATCACGAGCCGCTTGCCAAAGTACTATTCGATACCGAGGTTTATCTGAAGCTGCCGTCGGCGGGATATCTGGGCCGATCGTTTACGGTTTATCTGGAGCCGATGGGAGCGCCTGGGCAAGCCAATGCGCGCAATTACGGAAGCGACTACTACGTCGTGCTTATCTCCTGGCGTGGGGGCTGAGTCGGGGCTCAAGATGGAGCAGATCCGGCACACTTATCTGCACTATCTTCTGGATCCCATGGCGTTAAAATATCCCGCTGCCATGGATCGGTTGAAACCGCTGCTGGCCAGTGTCAAGGGGTCTCCCATGGATCAAAGTTTCAGGAACGATGTTTCGCTTCTGACCACGGAGTGCTTGATACGCGCCATCGAGGCGCGAACCACGGGGACCAGCAAAACGCCGGAAGTAGCAGAAGCAGCAATTGGTGGAGCGATCGGTGGAGCAAGGCTTCATTCTGACGCCTTATTTTTACGATGCGCTGGCGCAGTTCGAGAAGAGTCCGATGGGGCTGCGGACGGCCTATGGGGATTTGATCAGCGGCATCAATGTGGGCAAGGAGCAAAAGAACGCTGCGCAAGTGAAGTTTGCCAGCACGGCAGATCAGGAACTGTTGCACCTGTCGCGACATCCCCCGGCAGTGCTGCTGCTTGCTGCCCAGCAACGATTGGCAAGCGGAGATGTTGAAGGAGCGAAGAAGATTGCGCAGCAGGCGCTGGATGAGAAGCAAGAGGATCCGGGCCGGGCTCTGTTCATCCTGGCGCAGGTGGCTATTTTGAATCGTGATATGCAAGGGGCGCGAGGCTACTTCCAGCAGGCCTTGGGCGTGGCCCATGAACCGACGGTGTTGGCGTGGTCCCATATTTACCTGGGAAGAATTCTTGATTTACAGGAAGACCGGGCGGCCGCCGTCGACCAGTACCGGGCAGCGCTGACTGCCGGGGGTTCGTTACCAGAGGCCAAAGCCGCGGCGCAGCGCGGAATTGAACAGCCTTACGAGCCGCCAAGCCATCCGCAGCAACAGGATTGAAGTGAAATTACGGTAACCTGCGACCAGGAAGCCAGGGTCTCAAAACTTAAGGAGAGAGCATGAAGCGAGCAGCCATGGTATTGGGGGTCCTAGCGGTAGCCGCATTCGCAGTTGCGCAGCAGCAGCAAACTCCCGCCCAACAGAAGCAACCTGCAGGCGCGGCGCAGCAAGTGCGGGCGCGCCCGCGACGCCTCCCGGCAAACGGCTACCACAAGCGAAGACGCAGCCGGAATTTGATGGCTTATAACGCGGCGATCGCAAACCAGAAGGACGCGGCTGCCATGGAAAAGGCGGCAGACGACTTCGCGACGAAGTTCCCCGACAGCGAATTGCGCGTCCTGCTGTTCAAGGCGGCCATGCGCGCTTATCAGAATGCGAACAATGGCGACAAAATGTTGGAGGAGGCGCAGAAATTATTGAAAGCTGGATCCCGATGATCCCGAGGCGTTCATTGCTTCCGCCGAAGTGACTGCGGAACACACGCGCGACACCGATCTGGATAAGGATCAGCGCTTCGCCAAAGCCACAAAAGATGCGCAGCACGCTCTGGAGACGATCGACACTGACATTCCAAACTAGCCTTCCTCCAATGCGACCCAAAGCCGATCACCGCAAAAAGCTCAAATCGATGCATACAAGGGATTGTTGCGATCCAGCGCATATTCGATCCTGGGTACGATTCAGTACGATCAGGAAAAATACGTTGACGCAGAGGGCTATTTTCGCAAGTCGATCGACGCTTACCCGGCTCAGCCTGATCCCGTAGTCGTGCTGCGCCTGGCGCTGGCTCTGGATAAGCAGGGGAAATATCCGGATGCGTTAACGCAGGCCAACAAGGCTGTCGACTTAACCCAGGAGGGAACGAACGCAGGAACCACCGCGCGTCATGAACGCGATCGGTTGATGCAGTTGACAGGAGCTACCATTCCGGCCGTCAGCACTCCGGCTCCAGCGGCCAAGCCGCCGGATAGCGCCGCTCCGAACACGACTCTCCTGCTCACTAGATGGGAGTTCACGGTCGGAGGCGGCGAGGCTGAATTCGAATCGGTGCGTGGTTCGCCACGAGAGTCAGTGGTTCTGACCGGAGTCCGATCAGCTTGTTCATCAGACATGAAGCCGCGCGACATTTCGGAGTTGGAGCGAGCGCTGGGATATCAATTCTCCAAGCCGGAATTGTTGGAGCAGGCTCTTGACCCACAGCTCGCAAGCTCGTGAGCTGGAATCCCTGCAGGCGCAGACGCGAGTGGGAGACGAGTGGGAGAAACGAGCAACTGGAGTTTCTGGGGACGCCGTCCTGGGTCTGGTTACGACCGAAGAATTGTTTCGTCGCTTTCCAAATTTTCGTGAGGGCGAGCTTTCCAAATTGCGCGCGCATCTGGTCAGTGAAAAACATCTGATTGTGGTGGCCCGGCAGTTGGAACTGGGGCACTACTTGCGGCTGGGCCGAGGCGAAGAAAAAAGCGGAGGGCGCAACAAGACTGCCCTGTTGGTGGATGGCCTGGAAGCTGTGCTGGGAGCGATGTACGTGGAGAGCGGTTTGGAAACAGTGCGGCGGGTGGTATTGCAGAATATCGTCACTCCGGAAATGGAAAACCTGGCGCGAAATGGAAGCAGCTTGCCGCTGTCCGACTATAAATCGGCTTTGCAGGAAAAGCTCCAGGCCACAGGCCGTTCGCAGGCATCTTATGTATTAGTGAAAGAGCTGGGACCGGAGCACAGCAAGACTTTTACGGTTGAAGTTCGATTGCACGCGGTGGGCAATCACGGTGAGACTGAGTTCGTAGGCCGAGCCGAGGGGTCGACCAAGAAAGAATGCCGAACAGGCCGCGGCGCACCAGGTTCTGGAACATCTGGCTTCGCTAGCGGTGGATTCTGGCAGACAAGGTATCCGGCAAAGGACACCCCTAGCCGGGATTGCGATGGGGAAAACGCCACAGCCGGACTGGTTGATTTCGCTGCAATCGCTGCTGACCACCGTGGTAATTGCGGTCTTTCGTAATCACATTTATTATCCAGGCTTTTCAGATTCCTTCCGAATCCATGGAGAACACGCTGCTGATCGGGGATTATCTCTTGGTGGACAAGTTCTGTTACGGTGGCAGCGGCGGGTTGCTTGGACCATATTCTGCCGTACCGCACGGTGCATCGCGGAGACATTGTCGTTTTCCACTATCCGATTCACCCCAGCGAACATTTCGTGAAGCGCGTGGTGGGTATTCCGGGGGATCGCGTGCGCCTGATCAATCGACGAGTGTATGTGAACGGCACTCCGCTGACAGAACCCTACGTGCGTTACAGCTCCCAGGTGCATGATGTTTTTCGGGACGAGTTTCCCCGTGTGGACATTCCCGTTCCAGGACTGGAAGGCGGATGGTGGTTGCAAATGAAGAAACTGGTCGAGGAAGGCGAACTCATTATTCCGGAGAAACACTATTTCGTGCTCGGAGACAATCGGGACGAGAGCCTGGACAGCCGCTATTGGGGCTTCGTTCCGAGGGAAAATATTATCGGGCGGCCTCTGCTGATTTATTGGTCAGTGCGGAGTGCAGAGGATGACATGCCAGTTTCGGCCTCGCCGGGTGATAAACTTTATCACTTCGCCTACGCGGTCAGCCATTTGATTCAGCTCACTCGCTGGGATCGGACATTTCGAGTAGTGAACTAAGGGCGGACATCGCCCAACTAACGGGAAAAATTCTAGTGGCTAAAAAAGAAGACATGCAGGCGGAAAAACCGCGCGAAACTACAGTTGAGTTTCTCGCGTCTCTGGCGGCGGTGCTGGTAACCGGTCTGTTCATTATTACTTTCATCGTGCAGGCCTTTGAGATTCCTTCCAGTTCGATGGAAAACACTCTGCTGATCGGCGACCACGTGTTTGTGAACCGCGAACAGTTCGCGCCACGAACTCGTTGGCTTGGCCCCATTCTGCCCTATCGGGAGATACACCACGGTGACATCGTGGTATTTCTCTCGCCTGCCGAGCCTGGCCTTTACGTGGTAAAGCGAATCATCGGTATTCCCGGAGACCGGATCCATTTGCGCGACGCTGTGGTCTACCGCAACGGGGAGAAACTGGATGAGCCCTACGTGATCCATCAAGGAGGTGAGGTGGGTTACAATCCCTACCGCGATAACTTCCCCGCGGTACCGCCCTCCGAGATGAACAATGTCACCCCGGATTGGGAGCTCGCCTTGCCGCAGCACATCCAGGGCGACGACCTTGTAGTTCCTCCAAACAGCTACTTTGGCATGGGAGATAACCGCGACGTGAGCCTCGACAGTCGCTATTGGGGATTTATTCCACAAGAAAATGTGATTGGGCGGCCCATGTTTATTTATTGGTCGTTTGAGACCCCAGCGGGACAATATCTGGAGAGAGAATTCAGCCAACGAGTCGGGTTCCTGGTGCATGTGGTCGTCCATTTTTCGATGAGACTCGCTGGCGGCGGACGTTCAAAGTGGTGCAGTGAGGTTGGGCAATTGAAATTCTGGCGATCGAGATTCTGGCGATCTAAGCGCGGGATTCTCACTCTGTGCGTCGTTGCGCTTCTGGCGCTATTTCTCGTGCGTCCCGGAGCGAATCGACTGCGCGCCCGGATTGTCAATTCTATTAGCCTGGCTTTGGGCCGTCAGGTGGATGTTGCGGCGGTGAATCTTCGACTTCTGCCCCGGCCCGGATTCGAACTTGAGAACTTCGTAATTCATGACGATCCGGCCTTCAGCGCCGAACCCATGCTTCGCGCCCAGGAAGTTACGGCTTCGCTGCGCATAATTTCCCTTCTGCGTGGACGCCTGGAGATCTCGCGGCTGAACCTGACCGAACCCAGCCTCAACCTCGTCCGGAATAAAGAAGGACATTGGAATCTGGAAAATCTTATCGAGCGAACGGCCAAAATCGCGGTCGCACCCACCAGCAAGGCGAAGACTGAAAGGCGTCCCGGTTTTCCCTACATTGAGGCCGATCGCGGCCGGATTAATTTCAAGTTCGGAGCGGAAAAAAAACCTTACGCCTTGACTGAAGCAGATTTCGCTTTGTGGCAGGACTCGGAAAATGCGTGGGGCATGCGCCTGAAGGCGCAGCCCGTGCGGACTGATTTCAATCTCAGCGACACTGGCATGGTTAGCGTGAGCGGATCGTGGCAGAGAGCAGCGAGCTTACGCGACACGCCTCTGCAGTTCAGTCTCCAGTGGGATCGGGCACAACTCGGGCCAAGTCACAAAGCTCACCTACGGCAACGACAAAGGCTGGCGCGGCGGCCTTAAGGTTTCCGCAACGCTGACCGGTACACCGGCGAATCTCGCGATCGTAACCGCAGCCTCGGTGGAGGATTTCCGAAGATACGATATTTTCGGCGGCGGAGATTTGCGGATGGCGATCGCATGCACGGCCATTACAGCACGGTAGATCGAGAGCTCTCTGAAGTTGGCTGCAACGCCCCGGTCGGGGATGGCACCGTTACGCTCACGGGCAGGGTGGACCATCCTTTCTCATCTCGCAATTACGACTTCGCATTGACCGCTCGGGATTTGCCAATTCAGTCGCTGATTTCGTTCGCCCGCCATGCCAAACAAGGAGTGCCGGATGATCTGATCGCAGCCGGCCATTTGAATGGCAACTGTGAAGCTTCGGCGCGGCGCGGATTCGCAATTGAGCGAGGTAGCATGGGAAGGAAAGGGCGAAACTTCCGGCTTCGAGGTTGAATCGAAAGTCACAAAGACGGAACTGGTGCTGGGAAAAGTTCCCTTATCCGTATCTCCAGTCGCCGATTCGAAATCAGCTACCACGCGACAAATTGTTGCCTCTCCGCTTGAGACGTGCTTGGTTGTCGGTCCTTTCAATCTGGCGTTGGGCAGGCCTGCGCCTGCAGTCCTGCGCGGGTGGGCTTCGCGTTCGGGATACAGCTTCGCGGTCCGAGGGGATGCGCAGTTGCAGCGAGTATTGCAAGTCGCGAGGACGGTCGGAATTCCGGCGCCCCAAACCGCCGCCGAAGGCCTGGCTAAGATTGATCTGCAAATCGCTGGTGTTTGGTCCGGATTCGCGGCGCCGCGAGCTACTGGGAAAGCCCAACTGCGTTCGATTCGCGCGGACGTACGCGGTTTGAATGCACCGCTGGAGATTGCTTCCGCGAACCTTACCGCTTCCGCCAGACCAGGTTAGTGTTCAAAATCTGACCGCTGCGATCGCGGATACATCGTGGCAGGGATCGCTAACCCTTCCGCGACCGTGTGCCGCACCAGAATCCTGCTCCGTGCACTTCGATCTGCATGCCGACGAAATTGCGACCGATCGGCTGAACCAACTCATCAATCCGCATGTTCGCAAGCAGCCGTGGTATGGATTTCTGTCTTCGTCGGCCGCCGGTGTTCCCTATTTGCTTACGGTTCACGCTATGGGCAAGCTCACTGTCGATCACGTTGTGGTCCGAAAGCTCATCGGCAACCGAGTTTCGGCCAACGTCGATCTGAATAAGGGAAAATTGCGAGTGTCCGATCTTCGTGGTGATGTTCTTGGCGGCAAACACGTCGGCGAATGGGAGGCCGACTTCACGGCGAAGCCTCCGGAGTATAGCGGAAGCGGCACACTGGAGCGGGTTTCGCTGGATCAGCTTTCCGCGAGCATGAACGACGATTGGATCACGGGTTCTGCAACCGCAAGCTATCGGGTGAAAACATCGGGCCTGGATGCGACAGAATTGTTTGCGTCGGCCGTCAGCACACTGAAGTTGGATGCGCGGGACGGCGTGCTGCAGCCACATCGCGCTGGCCGAGGGAACTGGACCGCTGCAAATGCGACATTTGACAGCTCAGTTGTCCCTTCAAGATGGCAAGTTTGAAATTCAGGAAGGCAAGCTGGACACACCGACGGGTATGTTCCAAGTCAGCGGCACAGCATCTCTGACTCGTGTTCTGAATTTGAAGCTCACGCGTGAAGGCGCCACGGGATTCAACGTCACAGGCACGCTGACGGAGCCGCACGTGTCGCCGATCGTGTCGCCGGAAACGCAAGCCGCCCTCAAGCCGTGAGGAAGTCTACCGAGAATTTGGGCCCGGATTTTGTCGCCAACCTAAGCCCACTCCAAACAGAATCCAGACTCCCATCGCCAGCCATTCATACCCGGTGAAATGCCCAGGAACGCCAGGTACAATCTTCATCAAGATCATGAGCATCCCGATAGTCAACCCGATCGCAGCAACAAATCGTTCGCGCGGCGCCGGACCCATTCGGTAATAGGCGGCGCAAGCTGCCAGCCATCCAATCGCGGAGGCCACAGAGCCAACTTCGGAAATGGGTATGAGAATTGCATCGCCCAGAAACATGCACGCGCCTGTCGCCAGTCCGATGCAGATCACTGCGATTGAGGGCGTCTGGTTGCGCGGATGCACATGGCCAAGACGCCGATCGACCAGGCCGCGCCGACCGATGGCGAACAACAACCGGCTGGCGGCCACAAAATTTCCGTTGAATACTTTGAAGAGCGAAAGCAACGCCGTCGCGAGAATGACGCTTACAATCCAACGCGAACCCACGGCGCGCTCGAAAGCAACCGCGGTCATGAATTTCTCGCCGGTGAGTTGTTTCCAAGGCGCGACATATCCAACCGACGCGATCACGATGGTGTAAAAGAGAATGCCAACCACAATCGCCATCCAAATGGCCTTGAAAAAGCCTCGTGTGCGGAAATTCGGGACTGGCCTCTTCGGCGCCTTTTACGACCGACTCGAACCCGGTCATAAAATAGGGCACAATCTGCATCACCAGCAGAACGGACACGAACGCGCTATGGGTGAAGAGAGGCGGAAAATTTCGTGGCGAACCTTTGCTCACTCCGAAGCCTACAAACAGCACGAACAACGCCAGCGTTCCGAAGGCGGTCCAGTTTTGAAACGTGGCGCTCAAGCGGATTCCGCGATAGTTCAGCAGAGTCAGCAATCCGGTCAGGCTCAACCCGATGAGCAAGTGCGGCAGGTAAACTGGCTGGCCTGCAATGCGGTAGAGTTCTATCGAATCCAGCGCCGGAAAGATGTAGCCGGCGATCCTGCCAACTGCGACCGCTTCCCACGGGCACACGATGAAGTAAGCCAGGATCATCATCCAGCCGGTGGCGAAGCTGATCGATTGCGGAAAAACCCTGGCGGTGTATGCGACTTCGCCGGCCGCATCCGGCATAGCCGTGACCAGCCGGCCGTACACATAGCCGATTGGCAATAACAGTGCCCCACCAATTGCGAATCCGAGAATCGCGCCTAGAACGCCGCCACGCAGCAGCCAGTCGTCCATCACGACCAGCCATCCCACGCCGACCATCGTGCCCCAGCCCAAGGCAAAGTAATCCACCACGCGGAGTTTCCGGGCTAGAGTGATCACGCGTCGCGAATTATAAAGCATGACGAGATAGGCTATTCAAATATGTTATGTTTCTGCCCGAGTGCGTTGCGAGGGCAGTTATGCGTGTTCTGATCATTGGCGGTACGAACTTCATCGGACCTCATGTGGTGCGCAGTCTCGTTTCCCACGGGCATGAAGTCATAGTTTTTCACCGTGGCGAGCACGAAGCGGAACTGCCCAGCAACGTGCGCCATATTCACAGCGTGGCTGCCGAGTTTCCTGTTCTAAGTTTCCCGAAGGAACTTGTCTCGTGGAAACCCGAGGTCGTGCTGCACATGGTTGCGATGGGCGAGCAGGATGCCCAGGCCGTGGTGCGCGCGTTCACAGGGGTCGCGCAGAGGCTGGTTGTTCTCAGCAGCGGCGACGTGTATCGCCCTTATGGAGTCCTGACCGGGAGCGAGTCCGGAACTGCCCAACCGGAATTGCTGCGCGAAGAATCGCACTTGCGAAAGAACTTCTATCCCTATCGCAAGATGGCCAAAGGTCCTGACGACTGGCTCTATCACTATGACAAGATTCTGATGGAGCGAGTGGTCATGAGCAATTCGGGCCTACCGAGTACGATCTTGCGACTACCCGCGGTCTACGGCCCTGGAGACACCAACCATCGCCTCTTTTCGCACTTGAAGCGCATGGATGACGATCGGCCCGCGATTCTGCTCGACGAACATCAAGCACATTGGCGATGGTCGCATGGATACGTCGAGAACATTGCCGCCGCGATCGTGCTGGCGGTCACAAGTGATCGTGCGAGTGGACGCATCTACAATGTCGGGGAAAAGTCAGTTCTTACGACTATCGAAAGGGTGCGATCGCTGGCAAAAGTAGTGGGTTGGACGGGCAAACTTGTCACTCTTCCGCGGACGTCTATGCCGCCTCACTTACGCGACATCAATAACTACTCGCAGGATTTGGCCTATGACACCAGCCGCATCTGGAGTGAACTAGGATGCCGTGAAGTGGTTTCGGTGGACGATGGGCTCCGCCGCACGGTCGCATGGCTGCGCGCACATCCGCCTGAGCTCGACGTCGCACAATACGACTATGAAGCTGAAGATGTGGTCCTGGCGCTTGCCGGAACCCGCTGAGCTGGTCGCGCCTCCCGCCTCGCATGTTAGTATCAACTTCAACGTCTGATGACCCTGCAACATGTTGACATCCTGTTTCAGCTGATCGTTTTCTTGTTCGCGATCAGCGTGCACGAATCGGCGCACGCCTGGATGGCGAACCGTCGTGGAGATCCTACCGCGCGAATGCTGGGCCGGGTCACGCTGAACCCCCTCAAACATATTGACCCGATTGGAACTGTTTTATTGCCGCTGATCGCGATGATCAGCCATCTTCCGGTGATCGGTTGGGCCAAACCTACGCCCGTGGATCCAAGAAATTTCAAGGACCCAGTGCTCGACGACATTTTGACTTCCGTGGTGGGACCGATCAGCAACTTCATCGTGGCAGCCGGCGCGGTGCTGGTTTTGATTCTTATTTCGTTGAGCTCGCGGCTGGGGGCAGCGATTGTCCACACTATTCCTCTCGTATATCCGAATCACTTCGATATCCTGGCAAGTCAAACCGATTCGTTTCTGATGCCGGCCAGTTTGTTTTTCTACGAGCTGATGGTGATCAACATCATTCTAGGAGTTTTCAATCTGATACCAGTTCCGCCGCTCGATGGCAGCCATGTGCTGCGGCACTTTCTGCCCCCAAATGCGCTGCGGATTTACGACACGCTGGGCATGTTTGCCTTAATGGCGCTGGTGTTTCTCGGGGGAGGACTTTTGGGCAGGCTGATCTTTCCCGTCATTGGAATTTTTAACGACATTCTCTTGAGAATCTGATGCCTTCTGAATCCAATCAACGTAAGCGCGTGCTCAGCGGCATGCGTCCAACCGGCAAACTGCATTTAGGCAACTATGTCGGTGCCCTGCAGAACTGGGTGGGCATGCAGGATCAATACGAATGTTTCTTCTGCGTGGTTGACTGGCACGCCCTCACAACCGACTATGCCGATACATCGCAGGTTAAGCCGAACTCAATCGAAGTCCTGCTCGACTGGCTGGCTGCGGGGCTCGATCCGGAGCGCTGTACTATGTTCTTGCAGTCGCACGTGCCCCTGCATGCCGAGTTGCATCTGCTGTTCTCGATGATCACGCCGCTAGGCTGGCTGGAGCGGGTGCCAACTTATAAGGAGCAGCGGGAGAACATAACCGACAAGGATCTCAGCACGTACGGATTTCTCGGGTATCCCGTGCTGCAGGCGGCGGACATTCTTATCTACAAAGGCGACTTTGTCCCCGTGGGCGAGGACCAGGTGCCGCATGTGGAATTGACTCGCGAGATCGCGCGAAGGTTCAACAATTTCTACAGCCTCAACGGAAAGTCCGTTTTCCCCGAGCCGCAGCCATTGCTAACGCGATCACCGAAGTTGCCCGGAACCGACGGCCGCAAGATGTCCAAATCGTATGGCAACACGATCATGCTCACTGATCCTGAACCGGTGGTGCGGAAGAAGTTGAAGACGATGGTGACCGATCCGGCACGGGTGCGGCGCAGCGACCCGGGCAATCCGGATGTTTGCCCGGTCGGGGATCTGCACAAGATTTTCAGCGATCGCGCGACATTGGCAAAAGTGAACGAAGGCTGCCGGTCGGCGGGAATCGGCTGTATTGAATGCAAAGGCTGGGCTGCGGATGCTCTGGTTAACATCTTGAATCCCATGCAGGAGCGCCGCAAGAAATATGAGGACAATCCGCGGCTGGCTTGGGATATCCTTGAGGCTGGCTCGGCGCGGGCAAGCAAAGTAGCTAGCGCTACGATGAGCGAAGTGCGTGAGGCTATGGGCATGTCGCTCGAATACGAGGCTCCGCGCGCTCCGCAAGGTACAAAGTAATCACGATGGGCGAAGAAACAAAAATCGCTTTTGACGGGACGGCAGCATTGGATCTTGGTTCGGCGCTCGTGGCGAATTCTGCTCCGCGCGTTCAAGAACAATCCAGAAACCAGGAAAGCGACTTTCCTTTTTCCGTCACCGTGGGCGACGTCTACGAGGGACCTCTGGACCTGCTGCTCCATTTGATTCGCAAGCAGGACATCGACATTTACGATATTCCGATCGGACGAATCACGGCGCAGTATCTGGCCTATGTAGAAAAACTGCGTGAACTGGATGTGAACGTGGCGGCCGAGTTCATCTATATGGCTGCGGTTCTGATTCACATCAAATCGAAAATGTTGTTGCCCCGCGATCCTGCGGCGGCGTCCGACTCTCAAGACGATCCGCGCGCAGAGTTGGTCAATCGCCTGATCGAGCATGAGAAATTCAAAGCAGCGGCGCAGATGCTGATGCAGAAACAGCAAATTGAAGATGCGATATTGTCGAACCCCGCGCTCAAAGAATTTCGCGACGCCGAAGGGACGGAGCCAGAACTCGCGGCCGACGTCATTGATCTGGTAAAGACTTTCCAGCAAATTCTCGATCGGGCACGCAACCGGCCGATGATTCAAGTGGACGAAGAAACCGTCACGGTCGGGCAGATGATCGAATACTTGCGGCGGCGACTGTCATTGGAAGACCGGCCGATCCGATTGAAGCAGATGTTGCGCAACGTTGAATCGAGACAGGCGCTGGTTTGCATGTTTCTGGCGCTACTCGAAATGGTGCGTTTGCAGGCCATCCAGCTGCGGCAAGACCGCTTGTTCGGGGAAATTTTACTGCGTAAACACGTAGGATTCGATGCGATTATGGCGGAACAGGCTGCCGTGCGCGATGATTGGAGATAAAGAGCGGTAGCTAGCATCAGGAGCCCATGAGCCTTAAAGCCAAACTTGAAGCCATTATCTACGCGGCGGAAACGCCGGTGACGCTCGATCAACTGATCGAATTGGTCAAGGAGTCGGTTCTTAGCGAAGGCGCTGCCGACGGCACCGAAGTCAAGTCGCGGGTTCGTCTGGCTCTGGAAGAATTGATCGTCGATTACTATGCTCCGGATCATGGCATCGAGATTCGCCAGGTAGCCGGCGGATACCGGATGTCGACAAAGCCGGAGCATCACGATATCGTGCGTGCCTTCGCCAAAAGCCTGAAGCCACCGATTCGGCTATCGCTGCCCGCGCTTGAGACTTTGGCAGTGATCGCATACAAGCAACCGATCACGGTGCCGGAGATCAGCGAAATTCGCGGCGTGGATTCGAATGGAGTGATCGCGACTTTGCTGGATCGCAAGCTGATCACGACTGCCGGCCGCAAGGCTGTGATCGGGCGGCCCATTCTTTACAAGACTGCGAAGGAATTCCTGATGCGGTTTGGTCTGAAGGATGTCGGCGAACTACCAAGTATGGAGGAGTTCGAGAAGTTGGTTGCGGAATCGTTCCAGAGCGATCTGTTGCCGGCGGGAAACGAGGAGGCTACGACGAGCGGCGACCTTGACTTGCCTACGACCGAAACTCACGATTCTGACCCGACCGATATAGCCGACGAATCCGAGTTGGCCACCGCAAAGCACCAAGAGAGCGATCCGGCCGCTTGATCGGCAGCTTGCTTCACCATCCCGCCGATTTCATAAACCTAGAATCTTATGCCTGCTGAACGTCTACAGAAGATCATTGCCGCCGCCGGAATCGCGTCCCGCCGCAAAGCTGAACAACTAATTACTGGTGGACTGGTATCGGTAAACGGACAGACCGTCACGGAACTCGGCAGCAAAGCCGATCCCGAGAGCGACCATATCCGCGTGAATGGAAAATTGCTGCATGGGCCGGAGCGCCATGTTTACCTGCTCATGAACAAGCCTAAGGGATACGTCACCACGCTGCGCGATCCTGAACGCCGGCCGACCGTGATGGACCTGCTACACGGCGTGAAAGCGCGAGTGTACCCGGTGGGACGCCTCGATTATGCCAGCGAGGGCCTCCTGCTGCTGACGAACGACGGAGAGTTCGCCAACCGCCTCATGAAAGCCGCGTCCCACGTGCCCAAAACATACATGGTGAAACTGGCCGGCAATCCGCCGGGCGAGGGATTGGCGCGGTTACGCGAAGGTATTTTCATTCCGTCGGATCGCGGTAAAAGAGTGAAAACGGCTCCAGCTAAGATTCGGGTGATTCGTGAATCTGCCAATCCATGGTATGAAGTCACACTGATCGAAGGCAAGAATCGCCAGATCCGGCGCATGTTCGAAGAGATCGGGCATCACGTGGAGAAGATCAAGCGGGTACGCTACGGCCCACTCGAATTGGATGTGCATCCTGGAAAGTATCGCAAGCTTACGATCGAAGAAGTTTCTAAATTGAAATCCCTGGCCAAGTAGCTTAATTCCGTGGACCGGAGTGTCCGCGCCCACATGAGACACTGCTGCAGGTGACACCGATCGAGCCACATGTCAAGATTAGATATCGAAAACATGAGTGACTTCAGCCAGTTTGTGCCCGAACACGTACGGAACCTGAGCGGGTACACACCGGGCAAGTCGCTACGCCAGGCGCAACAGGAGAGCCATGTGAACTGCATTAAGATGGCCTCAAACGAGAACCCGTTTGGGCCTTCGCCGAAAGCGGTGGAGGCAATGCAGGCTGTACTTGCCGAGAGCAATTTTTATCCCGACAACGACGCCACCGAACTCCGACAGAAATTGGCCCAGCGCCATAATGTTTTGCCGGAACAAATCGTTCCTACGGCCGGTTCGACCGCGTTGCTGGGCATTATCGCGCGCACTTTGCTGTCGCCGGGGCTCAACGCGATCACCAGCGAACGCTCGTTCATCGTGTATCCGATTGCCACACAAGCAGCGGGGGGGCAGCTGATCCAGGTTCCGATGCGGAATGATGGATTCGATCTGAATGCTATCGCGGCCACGGTCGATCAACACACCCGCATCATCTACATTTCCAATCCAAACAATCCGACGGGCACGCTTATTGCGACAAAGGAACTCGATCGCTTTTTGGATGAGGTTCCTGAACACGTGATCGTTATCCTCGATGAGGCGTACTACGACTTCGCCGAATATTTTGCCACGAGCCGTAAGGTTTATTGCTCAAATGCTCTCGACCACGTAGGCCGCAGCCATGGAGTGGTTGTACTTCGAACATTCTCGAAAGCGCACGGCTTGGCAGGAGTTCGGGTTGGTTATGGAATCGGTCCTGCCGAATTGATGGGCTACTTTGCCCGCATGCGCACGACATTTTCGATTTCGACCGTGGCTCAGGCGGCTGCGTTGGCGGCGCTGGACGACGAAGCGCACGTCGGAAAGACACTTAAGAACAACGCGGAGCAGGCCGAACGGCTTACTGCAGGAATTACCGAACTTGGGTACTCGCCGATTCCTACCTGGACGAATTTTCTGTATTGCGAACTGGGAGACGATGCTGCCGCCGTCGCTAAACGACTGCAAGCCGAGGGTGTGATCGTGCGGCCGTTGGGTCCGTGGGGTGCGCCGACAGCCATTCGAATCACGATCGGCACGCCAGAACAGAATGATGTTTTTCTGAAGGCGTTTAAGAAAGTGATGGAGCGGACGACGGTTCGGTAAGCAAGATTTATTTTTGACACTTCGCGCAATAGTGGCTGCTGCGCCCGGCAATCACCACGCGCTTGACGGGTGTCTTGCAAACCAGGCACGGCTCGCCTTCCCGTCCGTAGACGCGATGTTGCAGTTGAAAGAATCCTTCCTCACCGTCGGCATCGACATAATCAGAAACCGAAGAGCCGCCCAGCTTAATCGCTTCTTTAAGCACTTCCTGGATGGCGGAGTAGAGGCGTGACAGTTCGTTGCGAGTAAGGGAGGCGGCTCGGCGCCGGGGTCGAATGCCAGCGCGAAACAGGGATTCATCCGCGTAAATATTGCCCACGCCGCGCAGCAGTTTTTGGTTCAGCAAGGCGCTTTTGATGGGGGTTTTGCGGCCATGGAACAATTCGACGAAGCGATCCAATTTGACTTCTAGTGGTTCGGCGCCAGCTGCTTCAAATCCATGGGCCACGCTTAGACGTCCAAAGCGGCGTGGATCCACAAATCGCAGTTCCCTGCCTGAAACCAGCTTTGCAACCGCATGCGTGTGTTTCTCGATGGCTTGGTCGGGGTTGCAGACGAGCATCCGTCCGGTCATGCCGAGGTGCACGATCCACTGCGCTTTGTCTGGTAAAGACGCCGATGCTTTCGAAGATTTTCGGCTGGATTTTCGTTTGAGAGGCGAGGACGCCCGCCCTCCATTTTCGAGATCGAATACTATGTGCTTGCCAACACGGCGCACGCCAGCGATGCGCTGTGACTCGAGAGTGTTCGCAATTTCGGACGCGGGCGATTTGAGCACTTCTGGTTTGGATCCAATCCAGATCGACTCGATCACGTCGCCGGTGACTCGGTTAGCCAAGCCGCGAGCAATGGTTTCAACTTCGGGCAGTTCAGGCATGAAGGTAGTTTACAGGCTTCAGGACGCAGGCTTCAGGAAAAGCCGTCGGCCGACGCCTGCAGCCTGATGCCCACAGCCTGACGCCTAATTGCCATCTTTCGCCCGCCGGGGTTATCATTACAAGTACACCTCTGCTCCGTTTATATCCTTTGTAATTCAGCGACTCGTTGGTTCACTGGGGCAACGAGTGTGTGCGACCCTGCATTGCGGCTGGGTGGCCGCAGCATTCATTTTCCAAGGAGTCTGCATTTGAAGAAGGGCAAAGCTGCGGTCATTGTCGGCGCCCAGTGGGGCGACGAAGGCAAGGGCAAGATTGTCGATGTGCTCTCCGAGAACTTCTCTGTCGTGGCGCGTTATGCGGGCGGGCATAATGCCGGCCACACGGTCATCATCAATGGCAAGAAGTTCGTTCTGCAGTTAGTGCCGTGCGGCGTGCTGCGCGAAGGCTGCCGCAGTGTAATCGGCAACGGGGTTGTATTCGATCCCATAGCTTTTCTGAAAGAGGTTGCGGGTTTACGCGAAGCCGGAGTCAAAGTCGACGGCAGCCTGTTCGTCAGCAACCGGGCTCACGTGATTTTGCCATACCACCGCATGATCGAGTTGGCGTCGGAAAACGCGCCGGGACGCGTGAAGATCGGAACTACCTCGCGCGGCATTGGCCCCACGTATGAAGACAAGATGGGACGTCGCGGTCTGCGTGTGGCAGATCTGCTGGACCTGAAACTGCTGAAGACTCACATTCAGAATGCCTGCCACGAGAAGAACATGATTGCCCATGCGCTCTTCAACTCGGAGCCGCTCGATGCGGACAAAATGTACGAAGAATATGCTGCCGCGTCTGAGAAAGTTGCGCCGTTCGTCTGCGACACGGCTGCTTTGTTGGGCAAGGCTCTGGCGCAGGGTGAATCGGTCGTGTTCGAAGGCGCGCAGGGCACGATGCTCGATATCGACCACGGCACGTATCCGTTTGTGACCTCTTCGAGCGCAACTTCAGGAGGGGCCGTTACCGGAACTGGCGTTGCGCCTACGGCAATTGATACGGTTATCGGGGTTACCAAGGCATATTGCACGCGCGTCGGGGGTGGGCCATTCCCCACCGAGGCAAAGGATGCCAATGGCGACATGCTGCGCAAACGCGGCAACGAATTCGGCGCGGTCACCGGACGGCCACGGCGTTGCGGCTGGCTCGATTTGCCACTTCTGCGATACGCTGGCATGATTAACGGAATCTCCTGGCTGGTTGTAACCAAGCTGGATGTGCTGGATGAGTTGGCAGAGATTCCGGTATGCGTTGGTTATAAAATCAACGGCAAGGAAACCTCCGAGGCGCCGGCGCAAGACAGCGGCTATGGTCAGATCGAATGCGTTTATCGGAAAATGCCCGGATGGCTCACGTCGACGCAGGGGATTACGAAACTGGAGAAACTGCCTAAGGCAGCACGCGAGTATTTGGATTTCGTCGAAAAGGAAAGTGGGGCACAAGTCGGGATGGTCTCGACTGGACCTGGGCGCGAGGAAACTATTTTTCTCGATGAGTTTGCGGGGAAACTTCGCGACTTGACGGAATCGAGAACAAAAGCTCAGGCGAAACATTGAGAACGGAGCAAGCGATGGTCGTTCTGGTTGTGACGTGGATGGCGAAGGTCGGTCGTGAAGCGGATGTGATCGGCGTATTTTCCAAGCTAACCGAAGAGTCTCGCAAAGAGCCCGGCTGCTTGGTGTATCAGGTTCATCGGCACAAGACAGAGCCGCGCCGATTCTTCATTTATGAGCAATACAAAGACGACGCCGCGCTGGAGGCGCATCGCGCCGCGCCCCACTTTCTGCAGTATGCGAAAAAAGAACTGCCGAAGCTGGGAGAACGAATTGAGGGGCAGCTGTACGAACCTTTAGGATAGTCCTTTGTGGCGCGGGCACCCTCGCCCGCGGTCTTTGCTCTAAGAGGTCACTTCTCTTTGTCTGCCATCAATACTCCGCCCGAGGCATAGCTTTCCTTCGACACTTCGTGAAAGGCCACAACGACCGCTTCGCGGCGGGCTCCAGCTTCTTCCACCATGGCTTCAGTGATGCGTTGTGCCAGCTTGCGCTTCTGGTCGGCGCTGCGGCCGGTCAACATCGTAATTTGCACTAGAGGCATAACAAAGGTCCTTCATTTCGTCTGGGATGAAGCTAGCTGCGCTCAGAAGCCCAGCCAAACGGCATCACTTGGCTAACTCGTACCCGGCAAAGAAGTAGCTCAATTCGAAGCGAGCGGTGTCGTCGGCATCAGAGCCATGGATGGCGTTGTGCTCAATGTCACTCGCCCACTTTTTGCGGATTGTGCCTTCCTCAGCATTGGCCGGATTGGTTGCGCCCATGAGCGTGCGCAAGTCGGCGATGGCATTTTCTTTTTCCAGCGCCAACACAACGATCGGCCCGCTCGACATGAAATCGGTCAAGGACCGGAAAAATGGTCGGCTGGCATGTACGGCGTAGAATTGCTCAGCCTGATGTTTCGAGATCTCGAGCATCTTCATGGCCAGGATGCGAAAACCATTTTTCTCAAACTGCTCGATGATATCGCCAACTGCATTCTTGGCCACCGCGTCCGGTTTGATAATAGTAAAAGTGCGCTGCAGAGTCTTCATAGGTTGGTCGTTTGTCCTTGGTGTATGGTCTTAAGCCTTCGCCGCAATACCCATAGCTGCTACGACGGTTTCGCCGATTTCGGCGGGCGATTTGGCGACGCGAATGCCCGCCGCTTCCATTGCCTTGATCTTTTCAGCCGCAGTTCCCTTCCCACCGGAAATGATTGCGCCGGCATGGCCCATGCGGCGTCCCGGAGGCGCGGTCTGGCCCGCGATGAATCCCACCACCGGCTTTTTCATGCGAGATTTAACATATTCCGCAGCCGTTTCCTCGGCGTTGCCGCCGATTTCTCCGATCATCACGACCACTTCGGTTTGAGGATCTTTGTTGAACAGTTCGAGCGCATCGAGGAAGTTTGTGCCGATGATTGGATCGCCGCCGATGCCGATGGCGGTGGATTGCCCGATCCCACGGGTGGTGAGTTGATAAACCGCCTCGTAAGTCAATGTGCCGGAGCGCGAAACGATTCCCACCGAGCCTTCGAGATGAATTCGCGCTGGCATAATGCCGATCTTGCACTTGCCCGGCGAAATGATCCCTGGACAGTTGGGCCCAATCAGCCGCGAGCGCCGATTCTGCAGATACTCCCAGGCGCGTACCATATCCAGCGTCGGAATGCCCTCGGTGATGCAGACGATCAACTCCACCTCCGCATCGGCGGCTTCCATAATCGCATCAGCCGCAAATGGTGGCGGCACAAAAATCACCGACGCATCTGCACCAGTCTTATCGACCGCTTCCTGCACGGTGTTAAAGATGGGCCATCCCTCGTGAGTGGTGCCCCCTTTGCCGGGGGTTACTCCGCCAACGATCTTGGTTCCGTACTCAGCGCAGGCTTTGGCATGGAAAGTGCCTTCCCGTCCAGTCAGCCCCTGCACGATAACTCGCGTCGATTTATCTACCAGAATGCTCATAAAATTGTTCTCTTCGAAGAGACGCAGCTCGCTATGTCTCCACAGCCGTCAATCACGCCGCTGCCGCAGCTACCACCTTCTCAGCTGCGTCCTTCATGGTTTCTGCAACAATGAAGTTCAATCCTGACTGCTTCAAAATCTCTCGTCCGGCTTCGACGTTCGTGCCTTCAAGACGCAGTATGATCGGCAATTGAATTCTGGTTTTCTGCGCCGCTTCAACAACCCCCGTGGCCAGCGTGTCCACGCGAAGGATCCCGCCAAAGATATTGATCAGCACCGCCTTCACGTTCTTGTCGCTGAGCAAAATCTCGAAGGCATGAGTGACCTGTTCCGAATTCGCTCCGCCACCCACATCAAGGAAATTCGCCGGCATCCCGCCAGCGTACTTGATGATATCCATGGTCGCCATCGCCAGTCCCGCGCCGTTTACCATGCAACCCACGTTTCCGTCGAGCTTGATGTAATTCAGACTGTACTTCGAAGCTTCGACTTCCAGCGGATCTTCCTCTGTAGTGTCGCGCAATTCGCGAAGGTCAGGATGCCGGAAAAGAGCATTGTCATCAAAATTGATTTTGGCATCGAGGGCAAAGAGACGGCCATCGGTGCAACTCACGAATGGATTGATCTCAAGCAGCGACGAGTCCGTTTCCTGGAACGCGCGAAATAGTCCAGTCATGAAACGAACGGCTTCGTTAATCTGTGGTGGCTTCAGACCCAGTTTGAAGGCCAGTTTACGCGCCTGAAACCCTTCCAAACCCATTCCCGGCTCGACGTACTCTTTGAGGATGGCATCGGGATTCTCCGCTGCAACCTGCTCGATTTCCATGCCACCCGCGGCGGACGCCATGAAGACGGGCTTCGCTTCGACGCGGTCGATCACGATCCCCAAGTAGAGTTCCTTCTCGATGGGCAGAGTCTCTTCAATGAGCAAGCGCCGCACTTCTCGACCCTCAGGACCAGTCTGATGCGTCACCAGAGTCATGCCCAATATCTTCGAGGCGAGTTCTGCGGCTTCCGCCACCGACTTCGCAATCTTCACTCCACCGCCCTTGCCGCGGCCTCCCGCATGGATCTGGGCTTTGATCACGACCCCGGTTGCGCCTGCATCAAATAGCTTTTTCGCGGCGGCCTCTGCTTGCTCGAGGCTTTCGGCCATTTCGCCGCGTGGCACCGCGACGCCATATTTTTTCAGCATCGCCTTGGCCTGATATTCATGAATTTTCATAACAGTTCCAGATTCACTATGATTTTGGGCAGGTCGCTTGCAGCTTTAGAACCGCGGGCAGCAAACATTTGATTCTATAGAACGGTTGCCCGTTGGGCAAACGCCACTAGTAGCGCGGCCTCGCATTCCGCCTTCGCAGTTTCATTTCGGAGCGCGAGTCTTTCGCCTGAAATCAGCTCTCGGCAATGCTACCCTATTGTTCCATCGATGATCACAGACGCACTCCATCGCATTGCCAATCATCGCCAATCGCTTTCCCGCGAAGAGGCGCGCGATGTAATGGCAGAAGTTCTCGCCGGAAAATGCACCGACGCGCAGATTGCGGCTCTGCTGGTCGCGCTGCACATGAAAGGTGAAACGGTAGAGGAGATTGTAGGTTTCGCAGAAGCCATCCGCGCTGCCGTAGCTCCGCTAAGCCTGCACCCTAACCATACGGTGGATGTCAGCGGCACCGAGCGCGACGCATTGGTAGATACTTGCGGAACTGGCGGGGACGCGAGCGGCACCTTCAACATTTCAACAGCTACTGCATTTGTGGTCGTGGGCGCGGGGGTGCGTGTCGCCAAACATGGAAACCGCAGCGTGACTTCGAAGTGCGGTTCGGCCGACGTCATGGAAGCGCTGGGCGTCAACATTAATCTGCCTCCCACCCGACTGTCTGCCTGCCTCGATGAAGTTGGCATCGCATTTCTTTTTGCTCCCGCTATGCACTCGGCGATGAAGTATGTTCAATCTGCCCGCCGCGAACTGCGCTTGCGCACGGTCTTCAATCTGCTCGGGCCGCTTACCAATCCCGCGCACGCATCGGCCCAGGTGGTCGGCGTATATTCTGCGGCCCTCGTCGAAAAGCTCGCGGAAGCGCTGAGCATGTTGGGGTTGCACCGGGCGTTCGTGGTGCACGGACTGGACGGCTTGGACGAAATCACGATCACTGGTCCTACCCGAATCGCCGAAGTGCGTGAGGGAACAATCCGCACCTATGAAGTCACGCCGGAAGAGTTTGGCATGAAGCGAGGCACGATTGATGACATCTCCGGGGGCGACGCTGCGGCCAATGCGTGCATTATCCGCGACATCCTCGTCGGAAAGAGGTCCCCTCGAAGGGACGTGGTGTTGCTGAATGCGGCTGCAGCCCTTGTGGCAGCAGGCAAAGCGGACCACCTGACGGATGCTCTCCCACTCGCATCAAAATCCATCGACTCGGGAGCGGCCGCCGAAAAGCTGCATGCGTTAGTGGAGTTCACGAATGCACGGCAGTGACCTACGTCCCCGCTGCTTGCTTTTTCAGACGCTCAATTTGAGCCAGGTGACCGGCGCCGTGCGTTCCCATCTTCTCTACATACTCCGCGACTGTGACATCGTGCTTGAGTTCGGGATGGTACGCAGAATTCTCCAGGTCGCCCGGTTTTAAGCGGCGCAATAATTGCAGGGTGTGATGCCGATTCAATCCGTAGAGCGCGATCAACTCCGGCATAGGAGTTTCCATGTAATCGAGATGCTGTGCCCAGGCATCCTGGTCCATAGGAGCAATCACGGGATTTTCGTCGGCGAGCATCTGTCGGAAACGGTGCGCAAACACGATTTCAATGTCCGCCAGATGACCCAGAACCTCGAGGACGCACCACTTGTCCAGCGACGGTTTGTAGCGCAATATTTTGTCGGGCAGGCCTGAAACCGAGGCCGCTATTTCTTTAGGGCTCTTTTCGGCTGCGTCGAGATGCTTCTTCAGCTCACCTTCTGTCATAGGAACCTCTTAAGTGTGATTGGGTAATTGAGCAATTAAGAAACTTCAGCTCACGTCCACACATTACCCTATTGCTCAATTGCTAAATGATCTTCACTTTCTGCATCCATTGCGCCATCTGAACATTCCATCCCAGCTCTTTGATTATCGTATCGCGTAACTGCGAGGCTGCAGCGGGCTCGCCGTGAACTAAGTAAGTCGCAGGCGGTTTCCTGGGAAAAGTACGCAGCCACTGCAGCAACTCCGGCGTGTCCGCATGATCGCTGAACTGCTCAAGCGCTGCCACCTGCGCTCGGATTGGCACGATATCGCCAAAGATCTTTACTTCACGAGCGCCGCTCTTGATGGTGAATCCGCGAGTTCCCGGCGCTTGGAAACCGATAAAGACGACGGTGGTTTTCGGATCAGGCAGCCTCTGCGCGAGGTGATGCAGAATGCGTCCGCCAGTAACCATGCCGCTTGAAGAAACGATAATCGACGGGGTTTTAACGGCGTTGATTTTTTTCGACTGTTCCGCAGTCGAGGCAAACGTGAAGCCCGGCCACGTGAGCGGCGACCCGTGCTGGCCAACAAGCCGGCGCGTGTCTTCGCTGTATTCTTCGGTGTGCTTCATAAAGATCTCCACCGCTTTGATCGCCATGGGACTGTCGCAAAAGACCGGAATAGCCGGAAGCTGCCCGGCTTGCATCAACTCTTTCAGCATGAAGAGAAATTTCTGCGTGCGCTCGACAGCAAATGCTGGCACGACGACGCTTCCGCCGCGGGCAGCTGTCGCACGAATCAGCGACGCTAACTCGGGCCTTGGATCGGCAGTTGGGTGCTGACGGTTTCCGTACGTCGACTCCATCACGAGGATGTCCGCGGTCTCACCTTCCGTCGGTCCAGAACGCACGACTTCGCCCGGCGTGGCACTGCGTTCTTTCACCCGACCGATGTCTCCCGTAAACAATAACCGGCGAGTTTTGCCATTTGTGCGCAGCGTGATCTCCGCCATCGATGACCCTAGAATGTGCCCTGCCCGCACGTAGCGGAACGAAATCTCCGGGCAGAGCGGTTGCGCCTCTCCGTACTGCACCGGGCGAAAATACTGGAGCGATTCTTGCGCTTCCTCCAGCGTGTACAGAGGCAGAGCGGGATCATGTTTCGATTTCTTATGTTTGTTATAGAACGCAGCGTCTTCTTCCTGCAGGTGACCTGAATCGGGCAGCAGAATCCCGCACAAGTCGATGGTCGGCGGAGTCGCGTAGATCGGTCCGCGGAAACCCGCTTTCACCAGACGCGGAATCCATCCGCAATGATCGATGTGCGCGTGGGTCAGTACTACGGCATTGATCTGGCGTGCGGGAACCGGGGTGTCTTGCCAGTTGCGCTCGCGCCACTCCTTCGGACCCTGGAACATGCCGCAATCGATAAGAACCTGAAAGCCGTCGCTGGAATCCGCATTGGTGCTGATCAGATGCTTAGAACCGGTGACAGTTCCCGCAGCGCCGAGAAATTGAATGTAGGCCAAGAAAGTCTTCCCCGCGATTATATTTTGACGGCCGACAACTGGAAGTCACTTCGCCGCGTCAGCTGACGGAACCTTGAAGAGGTTGTTGCTCATATCGCTTTCCGGGACACTACCATCATTAACGACGACTTCCTGCGGTATGGATGCGGTCTGGATGCGAACTGCAGCTTTCGACTTCGCGCGCACTTCCAGGCGCTTTATGATTTCTTCGCTTTCCGCTCGCAGAATTACTGGCACCTCCGCTCCGGCGTTTCCCAGATTCTCAATCGTTACTGTTACCATGTAGCCGCCATCGACGATGGGGCGAGGGTAGACAGAATCCACGCGGAAATCGGGCAGTCCCCGGTCACGATAAACCCAATCGTCAAAAAACCACTGCAAGTCGCGATGAGTCTCCTTTTCAATCGCGCGCTGCATATAGTTGCCGTCCTTGTCTTCGGACGCGCGGTAGTTGAGCAAGGCTCCAGACAGAGCATTTCCAAACATGTCTTTCAACATCCACCAAACGTACATAGCTTTGGTCTGCAGGTACAAATCATCCGGAGCATTAATTAGCGAGCGCGATGCTTCTTCGTCTGCGGTGTGCGGTTTTGCTTTCTCAGCTTCGACCAGCGGGGTTCTGTGGGCATTCAGGTAATCGAGCGCGGTTGGGCGGCCATGGTCATCTGCGATGAAAGTGGCTTGCGCGAAATGCGCAAGACCGTCCTGCATCCAGGCTCTCGGGGATAACACCGCATGGCGGGCTTTGGCGTAAACGATGTCCAGCACTCCATTGTTGGCTATGGGTGATTTAAGGGGGCAGAGCAACATTCCGTTGCTCACAAATGATGCTGCGTCGGGGTCGGGTAGACCTAAAATCTGCAAGCTGCCCGAACCGCCTCCTATCGGCGGCAAGGTGTCGATATTTGCTGCAACTTCAGCGTACTCTTTCGCTCCATCTTCCTGACCCGGCAAATATTGAATGGTCAGCAGATCATTGGGCGCGAGCTTCTGGTAATTCGCAATCACAAAGGTGGGCACGCTGACTCCCAAGTTGGCCGCGCTGAAAACGCCGACTTTGACGATGCCGGGTTGCTTGCTCACCAAGCCCGAGTCAGGCGTGCCTGTAAAGAATATGGGCGCGTCGATGGTTGATTCAAAGATCAGTGACATCGTGGCAGAAGCAAAACGTGCATTCCATCGGCCTATTGTCTCCGCTACGCTGTTCCCTTCCGACAAGTTCGCCGCTTCCGTTGCCACCGGATACCACACCACATAGCCAATTCCGCGGACCGCGGTGAATGACTTACTGATCTGGTCCCAGTCCGCGTGCTTGGCTTTGTCCTCAGGCACGCCAATTCGCGTGAGCCGCGTGACATCCAGCGGAATCACGCCCTCATATCCGACATCGAGTTCGATCGTGCCCTTGGGTGGAATCTCACGCGGCAAAGTCACGATTGCTTCAGAGAGTGCGCCGGTGTGATCGATGTCGGAAGTATATTCGTGCGTAACAAACTCTGCGGAGTTCCCGCTGATCTGAATCGAGCTCCAATCGAGAGTAGAAGATACTTGCAGCGCAAGATTTTTCTGAGCAGCATTTGAGTCGTTGCGCAGCGTAATCTTGCCACGCACGCCCAAACGCTGCTGCTCGGGCTCCACGCGTACGTTCAAGTCATATTTCGTGAAAGTGAACGCCTCGCGATCGAGGGCAATGCTCGGAGCCGCCAAACTGCAGACCACACATAGGACACGCAGCAGCTTCATGCAGACTTCTTTCTCCGCTGCCGCACCACCTCGTACAGCATGATTCCTGCCGCAACCGAAACATTCAGCGAGGACACTTTCCCCAGCATGGGAATCGAAACCAGGAAATCGCACTTCCGCGCGACCAAATCATGAAGCCCTTTTCCCTCTGCGCCCAGAACGATAGCGCAGTCCATGTTGTAATCAAGCGAATCGTAAGATTGCTTGCCGCGTTCGTCGAGGCCAACCATCCACAGATTCTGAGCTTTCAATTCCTCCAGCGTGCGTGCAATGTTGGTGACCTTTGCGATGGGCAGATGTTCACTGGCACCCGCTGAAGTTTTGGTCACGATCGCCGTCACTCCCGCGGCTCGGCGCTCGGGAATCACTGCCCCATCCGCTCCCGCCGCATCGGCAGTGCGAAGAATGGCGCCAAGGTTGTGCGGGTCTTCGACTCCATCCAGCACGACGATGAGTGAGTACTGCGACCGCTTGGCAGCGACTACATCTTCCAGATCGTTGTATTGCTTAGCCGAGGTGACGGCGACCACGCCCTGATGCGCATTGTTGCCCGCCATGTGATCAAGTTCTTCCCGCGGCACAAAGCGCACGGCAACTCCCTGACGCCGGCACTCATCGACCACGTGCTTCAGGCGAAGGTCGTGACGCTCCTTGGCGACTCCCACCCAGGCAAAAGTGCGTCCACGCGCCTTCAGTGCCTCGGCCACGGCGTTGATCCCATAGATATAATTCATGCTCTCGTAGTTTAATTCAGTAAGCCAACGAGCGTCTTAAGCGGACCATGAGTTGAACCGGCAGAGTTCGAGAATCGGCTAGACTGAACCCATGTTTAGAACCAGATTTAAAAAGGAAATTGTCGCGGAGTTCCTGCCTCCGGCTCGCCCGAGCAAACAACGACAAGTGATCATTCTCTGCGACGGTATGCCCTCGATCCCCAGAAAACAGGCCTTGGTCGAGTATCTTTCCACCAGAGGATATTGGGTTTTCTATCCCCGGTGGCGGGGAGCATGGGAGAGTGGCGGGCAATTTCTCGAACGCTCTCCTCACGAGGATATTCTGGACATAGTCAGCGAGCTACCCAACGGATTCGAGGAACTGGCGTTTGGACGAAAATTCCGTTGTTCTCCCGATAAAGTCTTCGTCATCGGCGGAAGCTTCGGTGGCGCCGCTGCCATTCTTTCCTCGCTGGACCCTCGGATCACAAGAGTGATTGCCAATTGTCCGGTCGTAGATTGGGCCATCTTGCGCAAGGAGCAAAAAAAGGAAACGTCAATCCCTAGCTATCCCGCGTACATTCGCGCCGCGTTCGGCAACGCATACCGGCTCTCCGCGAAGAATTGGAATAAACTGCATGGTGGAATGTTTTACAATCCCACGCATCACATTCGAGAGCTTACGCCCTCAAAGATTTTGATGTTCCACGCCAAAGACGATCCCTACATTCCTTGGAAAATGGTGGATGGCTTTGCCGAGCGGGCGGGCATAAAACTCAAGCTTCTCTCGCAAGGTGGGCATCTCCGAACCGAATACGTAGTACGGAAATATTGGCCCCAGATAAAGAGATTCTTCGCCTCGTAAGCACGCTGGACGGCCTGGCGTCCGAAGCCTTGCCACTCATCGTGGCATCTAAATCCATACTTCATCAAATGCTAGACTGAAACCGGAGGCGGTGTTGTCCGACGTTTACATTCTCTCTGCTGCACGTACGCCGATTGGCAAGTTCGGAGGCTCGTTAGCCTCGATGACGGCCGCCGAAATGGGAGTCGTGGCAGCTCAAGCCGCGATGGAACGTGCCGCGGTTCGTCCGGAACAGATTGAAGAAACGATTTTCGGCAATGCTCGTCAGGCTGGCGGAGGCCCGAATGTCGCTCGCCAGATTTCCGTTCGCAGCGGCATCCCGCAGGAGGTTCCGGCGTACACAGTCAACAAAGCCTGTGCATCGGGACTCAAGTCGATCGCCCTGGCTTATCAGGAAATCGCCACCGGTAACGTCGATTGCGTCCTGGCCGGTGGCACCGAGTCCATGTCTCGCCTGCCCTACTATCTTGACGGCGCGCGCTGGGGATATCGCCTGGGTAATCAGGAGCTCGTCGACGGCATGTACCGCGATGGCTTTTTCTGTCCCCTGGCAAAAATGTTGATGGGTGAAACTGCCGAAGTTCTGGCCGAACAATACAAGATCACACGCGAAGAGCAGGATGAATATGCTCTCTGCTCGCAGACCCGGGCCGTGGCCGCCATCGACGCCAAACGATTTGATTGCGAACTGGCTCCGGTTACGCTTGAAACCAAGAAAGGCCCGCACACTTTCAGTCACGATGAGCATGTTTTTGTCGGAGCCACGATGGAGAAAATGGCCAAGCTCTCTCCGGTGTTCTCGAAAAGCGGGACCATCACTGCGGGCAATTCTTCCGGTATCACCGATGGCGCCGCCGCAGTGGTGCTCGCGAGCGAAGACTTCGTCAAGAAAAACAATCTCAAACCACTGGCTAGCGTTCTGGCTGTAACTTCCGTGGGCGTTGATCCGCGCATCATGGGGATTGGCCCGGTGCCGGCATTGCGCAAGATGGAACAAAAGCATCAACTCCGCGTGAGCGATTTCGATTTAATCGAGCTTAACGAAGCCTTCGCCGCCCAAGTCCTCGCTTGCGACCGGGAGTTGCATCTCGATCGCTCAAAACTCAATGTCAATGGTGGCGCGATCGCCCTCGGCCATCCCATCGGCTGCACCGGAACGCGGATCACCGTCACGCTGTTGCACGAAATGCTTCGACGCAAAGCCAAACGTGGCGTTGCCACACTGTGTGTGAGTGGTGGCATGGGTATGGCGCTGGCGATTGAAAATCTGACATAAGGCATCAAGCGCCGGTTTATCCATAGCAAGCAAACAATAGTAAACAATACAGTTACATTAACATATAAAAACCGCGTGCCCAGCCTGCATCTTTTTCCTCTCCTCGACCGTATATCCGTTAGCATGAACGCCGCAGCCTGTTATTTCGTGAATGGCATGGAGTCCGAGACGAGCGCGATCGCCCGTGGTCTTCGCCGCCGCGACCCCGATCTGCTCGACCGTTTAATCGAGCAGTATCAGCACCGTCTGCTGCGCTACTTGATTTATCTGACTAGCAATCGCGAACTCGCTGAAGATATGTTTCAGGAGACTTGGATTCGAGTGCTGGAACGCGGCCACCAATACGATCCCAAGTACGAATTCAGTACGTGGCTGCTTTCCATCGCGCGGCATCTCACCGTGGATTACCTGCGGAAGAAGAAACCGGCGAGTCTGGATGGACTGCTGGATGAGGAAGAAGGAATTTCGCTGGATCCGCCCGACCTTCGACCTTCGGCTTTGGAAATGATCGCTCAACAGGAACAGTCTGAGCAGATAAGCGCCGCATTGGTCGGCATCGCAGCCGAATACCGCGAAGCCATCGTTTTGCGTTTTCAGGAAGGACTGGCCCTGGACGAGATTGCAACGGTCACAGGCGCGCCGCTGGGCACAGTTAAATCAAGGCTCTATCGTGGCTTAAACGCTCTCTTGCCACGGCTGAAAGGAGCGCAAACGTGAACCGCGACCCACACCAACAAGCGCGCGAGTTGATTGCCTGTGGCTCACAAGGCCTCACGGACTCTCAACAAACCTGGTTGCAGATCCATCTCGACCAATGCGCATCTTGCCACGACTACGCCCAAGCCGCGGAGCAGTTCGTCCGCTCGTTGCGGTCGGTGCCGGTCGCCGCCGATCCATCTCTGGTGCGCTCAACTCAAATGCGAGTCCGCGTACACGCTCAGCAACTGCAGCAAAGGCAAGAACGTCTGTGGCTGGTGTGGATGTCCTGCATTGTGGTCGGTCTTTCCGCGGCCATCACCACGCCACTCTTATGGCGGGGTTTCGAGTGGATTGGAGAGTGGGCGCACGTGTCTAGTCCGGTTTGGCAAGTGGGGTTCATGGTTTTTTGGATTTCACCCGCACTCGCCGCCAGCCTGATTTTTCTGGCTCGTGGGGTTCACTTGACCGACACGAACGGAACGTCGCGCGGTTGAGGGTGGGAAACGGAGAACATATATGCAGTTAAGAAGCGACATACGAACCCAGTTTACGGAGGAATTGCGCCTCATCCCCAAATGGGCCTACGGCGGCGCTATCCTAACCTTTATTGCCGTGCAAATCCTGTTCGCGACTGTGATTGCGATTCGGAAAGAGGACCCGTCGCTCGTAGTCCGCAGCCTTCTCGGTTTTTTTGCCGGAACCATACTCGGCTGCTATTTCTTGCTGATCGTCTACGTCAACCGAGACTCCGCCCGCCGGGGTATGAATCGGGTCTTGTGGACGATCGTCGCGGTTGTGATTACTCACGGTCTCGGCATCATCCTGTATCTGGTTCTGCGCCAACCGCTGCTCAGTCGATGCCCGCAATGTGACACGGCGGTGCAAGGCGGATTCAACTATTGCCCAAAATGCAATCATCAATTGCATCCAACCTGCCCTCATTGCCAGCACCCAGTTCAGGGGAACGACGTCTACTGCCCTTATTGCGGAGGAGCCGTCGCGGCCCCGGCCACTCAACTCTCACCCTCGCAAACCATGGCGCGAAGCTAGAGACGCAGCGAGCTACGTCTCTTTCTGCCGCGGGTTGCGTTAGCTCCATAAGCGCTCCTATACTTCTGAGTAGCGTAACGGAGCCTTAATGTCGCTTTCCGCTGTAATCGTGGACGACGAGCAACTTGCTCGCGACGAACTCGCGTTTCTCTTAAAGAGTATTGGTGAGGTTGACGTCGTGGCCCAGGGTAAAAACGGCGTCGAAGCCGTCAATCTCATTCGCGAACACAATCCCGACCTGGTTTTCCTTGATGTGCAAATGCCCGGCCTCGACGGCTTTGGCGTAATCAAAAAGCTTCTGGATCGAAAAGTTCTCTTGCCGAAGATCGTATTTTCGACGGCCTTCGATCAGTATGCCGTGAAAGCGTTTGAAGTGAATGCGGTCGACTACCTGCTCAAACCCTTTGACAAGAAGCGAGTGGCTCAGTCGGTAGAGCGGGCGCGCGCCAAAATGGAAAGCGCCGGCCCGTCGTCGGAAAAACTCGACACTCTGATGCGGATGCTGGAATCCCAGAAGCCGCAGACGTCCAAAATCCTGCTGAAGGCCGCCGGCCGGTTGTTCCTGGTAAATCAGAAAGACATTTGTTTCGCTTCCATCGAAGATGGCGTCATCACCGTGGTGACGAGCGGCGCCAATGGCATGGAAGGACAATCCAACTGCCGTACGCTCGAAGAACTGCTGGACAGCCTTGATCCTAATCTGTTTTGGCGGGCCCACCGTTCGTACCTGGTAAACATTAACCGGATCAAAGAGGTCGTTCCCTGGTTTAAGAGCTCTTATCAGTTGCGGCTCGACGACAAGAAACAAACGGAAATCCCAGTCAGCCGCGCCCAGACCAAGCGCCTGCGGGAACTGTTCCGTCTATGACTTTCGTACCTGGCAACTTGTCCGCCAAGTAGAGCATCGTACGGCTAACCCGTGGTATATCTAGAGTTGGGTATATCTAGAATTGCGTTCGCGGTGGGGCGTCCTGTTTGATTGCACTTGGATACAAATCGCGCAAAGACACGCAGACTCTAGCTCTGTCTTTGTTGTGTATCCTGCTGGTCGCTTTCACCGGCATCGTCCAAGCGGTCCACGTACACACTGACGACTCCAAGCTGCCGAGCCATGAGTGTTCGATCTGCTCCGTGGCCCATGCCGGAGTTCTCATCAGTACGGTCTACCGTCCGGTTCCGCTCTTTGTCCGCCGGGTTCGGGTGGTATCGCCGCAAGTCGAACACAGCTCGTTTGGGTTCGTCTCCTCTCTTCGCATCCGTCCTCCTCCCGCAGTCTAGGGAATTCGCACTCGAGAATTGATCTGGGCTTTCTCAGCCCACTCGTCGACCCTAGCTCTATTTCCTTTGGAGGAATTCATGCTGGCTTCTTACAAGAAGTCGCTTTCTGCGGCTTTTGTGGTGGTTTTCTACTTGGCGTCAGGCCTTCACGCCAACGCGCAGTCCAACTCTGCATCTCTTAGCGGCGCTGTCTTGGATTCTTCCGGCGCCGTCATTCCCAATGCAACGGTTGAAATTCATAACCCGGTGAGCCACTTTGACCGATCAACCATTACCGATGGTTCCGGACGTTTCAGTTTCGGAAACATCCCATTCAATCCCTACCATTTGAGCGTGGCAGCCACGGGGTTTTCTGCCTACGCGCAAGATGTTGACGTTCGCTCCTCGGTGCCTTTAGAAATCAAGATCAACCTGCAGGTAGCGGGGTCTGCGGAGACCGTTACGGTGCAAAGTGAAGCTGGAGAAGACCTGCTGGAAAACGATTCCACTTTCCACTCCGATATCGACCGGAGCCTGTTCGACAAACTTCCACTGGAAAGCTCTTCGTCATCCCTGAGTTCTTTGGTTACTCTTTCCACGCCGGGAATTGCGGCCGATTCCAATGGCCTCTTTCACGGCCTCGGTGACCACGCTGAGAATTCGTTCTCGGTCGATGGTCAGCCAATTACCGATCAGCAGAGTAAAGTCTTCTCCAATCAGATCCCCCTCGATTCGGTGCAATCCATGGAAGTCATTTCCGGGGCGCCGCCTGCGGAGTTCGGAGGCAAGACCAGCGTGGTCATTGTAGCGACCACACGCTCGGGCCAGGGCGTTACTACACCCCATGGCAGCGTGAGCGCTTCATACGGATCATTTGGGTCGTCCAACCTGGCAGCCGATCTTGCCTACGGGGGTAAGAACTGGGGCAACTTTATTTCCGTAAACGGTTTGAATAGCGGTCGATTCCTCGATCCGCCGGAATTCACCGTGCTGCACGACAAGGGAAACGAACAAAATGCGTTCGACCGCGTGGATTATCAATTCTCAGCCAACGACTCGATTCATCTCAACTTCGGCTACAGCCGCAGCTGGTTTCAAACTCCGAATTCATTCGACGCCGAAAACGCCACGCCCTGGAGCGGACTGAACGGCATCCTTCCATCGGTAGAAAACTACGGAGGAATAGCTCCCAACGGCGAAGTCGTCGGTCCGTCGGACCAACGCTCCAAGATTGGCACCTTCAACATTGCCCCTTCCTGGACGCATGTTCTCAATCCGACCACCGTCCTTACTTTAGGCCTATTCGTGCGCCGCGACGATTACAACTACTACCCGAGCAGCGACCCTTTCGCCGACCTGGGACCACCCAGTCTTCAGAGACAGTCGGTGGGCCAGAACCGCACCCTCACCAACGCCGGAATTCGGTCTGATGTCTCCTACGTCAAGGGCGTGAACAACGTCAAGGCAGGAGTCACCTACGAACAAACATTCCTTAACGAAAATGACAAGCTCGGCATCGTCGATCCAGCTTTCAACGCACCCTGCATCACCGCGTCACCAGTTACAGCCCTGAACCCTTTCCCGTTCGTTGCCGTGCCAGGTTTCACCGATCCCTCGCAGTGCATCGGCGCCAATCAGCCGAATACAGCCGCGAACCTGAACGCTCCCAACAGCGCTCTCTACCCTAATTTCAATCCCACCCTGCTTCCCTACGACCTGACCCGTGGCGGAGGCCTGTACACCTTCGATGGCCACACTGACGTGAAGGAGCTGGCTCTGTACCTGCAAGACAACGTCACCAAGGGAAACTGGTCTTTAAATCTCGGCATACGCGGCGATCTCTACAACGGTCTCTCGACCGCCCGCCAGGCCGAGCCCCGCGTTGGCGTCGCTTACAACGTCAAGAAGACCAACACGATTCTGCGGGTTTCCTATGCCCGCACCCTGGAGTCTCCCTTCAACGAAAATTTGATCCTTTCCAGCTTAGGCTGCGCCAATCCTGTCTTGGATCCCCTGCTCCTCTGCACTTCGCCGGTGGCCGATCGCCTGAGCCCCGGCTTCCGCAATGAGTTCCACGCAGGAATCGAGCAGGCCTTCGGCAAGTACGTGGTCTTTTCTGGCGAGTGGATTTCAAAGTACACGCACAATGGCTATGATTTCAGCGTGCTCGGCAACACTCCCATCACCTTCCCCATCGAGTGGCACAACTCGAAAATTCCCGGTTATGCCGGCCGCGTCAGCGTGCCGAATATCCACGGATTCTCCGCGCTCATGGTCTTCTCCAGCGTGGCCGCGCGATTCTTCCAGCCCCAAATCGGTGGAGCGGGTGCCACGGTGGCGACCGCTGCCGGCCTCCCGTTCCGTATCGACCACGATGAGCATTTCAATCAGACGACCCACCTGCAATACCAGCCCTGGAAACGCGGCCCATGGATGGGCTTTAACTGGCGCTACGACAGCGGACTCGTCGCTGGCGCTACTCCATGCTTCGGGAACCCGGCGAACTTCAACGATTGCCCTGGATCGCTCCTCATCGGCGGGGTGCCGAACGTGAGCATGATCGCTTCCAACGTAGGCGGCGTTCCGCTTTCTGCTGACCAGGAGTCCGCGGCCGGGTTCACTTGCAACGGAGTCCGCGCAACTCCCACTTCGCCGCTGCCGTACAATTGCGCCGCCTCGCAATTCGGATCCTCGCTTATCAAGGTGCCGGCGCCGGGAACCGAGAACGATGACAAGAATCCGCCGCGTATTGCCTCCCGCAATCTGTTCGATTTATCCGTGGGCCACGACAATCTCTTCCACGGCGACCGATACAAGTGGAGTCTCCAACTAACCGCTATCAACATAGCAAACAACTATGTGCTGTATAACTTCCTGTCAACGTTTAGCGGCACCCATTACGTCACACCCCGTACGCTGACCGCGCAGTTAGGCTTTCATTTCTAGGAAAACATCGGTGGGATAGACGGCCGGGGAGGAGATCCGGCCGTCTATTCAGGCTGCATCCGTCACTATGCAGCTAGCGCTTCCAGCGCCGTCCGATTGCGGATCACCAGAGTCGAACCGTCGAGGCGAATGAACTCCTTCTTCTTCAGGTCGCTCAGCAGCCGGGTGACAGTCTCGCGCGACGAACCAATCATCTGCGCCATCTCTTCATGGGTCAGGCTTGCCCGGACGCGGATCTCCGGGGGCTCGAATTGTTCCCGAATCGGAGTCCACGAAAGCAGCAACCTCGCCAGCTTGCCAGCAGAGGAACGCGCCAACACCAGATCATGGATGTCCCGGTATGCCGACTGGAACTCCCGGCTCAGTGCCTGCGACGCATGCAGACCGAACTCCCCATTCTTTTCGATCAGCCGCACTAGGGCCTCCCGTTCGACGAAGTTAATCTGGCAGGGTCCCGCCGTCTCGGCGGTTAATTCAAAGGGCTCACCCGCAATCACAGCGCTCAGCCCCAGCACTTCTCCTGCTTCGGCGATTTTCAGAATCAGCACCTTGCCGTCGCGCGACGTAGTCGAAAGCTTGGCTTTTCCCGAGCACAGCACAAAGGCGCCGCGCGGTGTCTGGCCTTCGACGAACAGGACAGCGCCGCCGGGATACGTGCTCAGATGGCTTGCCGAGCTCAATAATTTTAATACCTCGTTCGAGAGCCCGCAGAACCAGTGATCCTTCCGCAACTTGCAGGTCAGACAGCTCTCCACGATTTCCAGCCCATACGGCGTATTCATTCCATCCACCTTGCTCGGCGTCTGCCCCACGGGATTCTCGACGCTGAGTGCAGCCGGCTTAGTCACACGAACCCGGGCCCGACGTAAGTCTCGAATCAAAAGCCGCGCGTGTTCCGTCCTCGCCAACAACGCGGCTGCGATCGCCCGTGAGCCTTTGTCTTGCGATCGCAGGAATTGAATCAATTCCCAACCTGCGCTGGCGTCCCGCTCCCGGTGCCACGACACGCCGCAGGAAAACAAATACAAAGGATCGACCGATTCGCAAAACGCTTGCGCACGGTTTCCCTTCGGCGTCAGTCCGGCCAAGCCTTCCAGTTTTGCTGAATCGGGTTGAACCAGTGTCGGAAACGATGGCCTCACTCCGGTTGCGTCGGACCGTCCTCGAAAGTTTCTGCCAGTTAAAACTGGCTCGACGCCTCCCCGACCTCTCGCAGCGCCCAATTGGATGAGCACAGAATTCTCCTCTTGTCTCCTCGAATCCTGCGCAAATGTCTTTGGGGATAGGCCCTGCGCAGCCGTGCCACTCGAATTCTCTCGATCGCATTAGCCCTCGATCTGAATTGAGCAACCTTGTATTCTCGGACCGATGAGTATGCTCGATGGCCCCTTCGCAGCCCACATGCCAAACTCGAATAGGCCCGCAACTGTCAGCAAAGACTTAGGAACCGAAGAGAAGATCGAACTTAAAATGCACCTTTCCTGATGCGATTCTGCCGGGGCCGCGGCAGAATGCCGACATTTCGTCAGGAAAGCACTGGGCTTTGCCTGTCTGGCCTTAGTTTTCGTAGTCTCCGCGGGAGATCCCCATCTTCTGCATTCTTGACTGCAGGGTGGTCCGTTTCATTCCCAACCGGGCTGCAGCCCCATGCGAACCAGAGATCACTCCGCCAGTCTCGCGAAGCACGCGAAGGATGTGCTCCCGTTCCAGACTCTCCAGAGTGGTATCGTGGCGACCGACGTAGGTGGGCCTCAACTCTGATAAAGGAACGTTGAGAACCGTTCCTTCGGAGAGAATCACTGATCTTTCGATAAAGTTTTCCAGCTCTCTTACGTTCCCCGGCCACTCCCAGCGTGCTAATACACCCATGGTTTCGGTGGGAATCGTTTCGATCTGTTTGTTCATGCGCCGGGAAAACCGCTGCACAAAGTAACGCACGAGCAACTCAATATCCTTCCCCCGCTCGCGCAGAGGCGGCATGTGTACGGGAAAGACGTGCAGGCGATAATAGAGATCGCTGCGGAACTCTCGCGCGGCAACGCTCTTCGCCAGGTCGCGATTGGTGGCCGCGATCAGGCGTATGTTCACCCGGATTGTCCGCACCCCGCCCAGCCGTTCAAACTCCTGATCCTGCAGCACCCGCAGCAGCTTCGGCTGGAGTTCCAGCGGAATGTCTCCTACCTCATCCAGAAACAGCGTTCCCTTGTCAGCCAGTTCCAGACGGCCAATCTTGGCGCTCACGGCCCCGGTAAACGCCCCTTTCTCGTGTCCGAACAGTTCGCTTTCCAACAGCCCGGTCGGGATCGCGGCACAGTTCAGCTTGATGAAACTCCCGTCTTTCCGCGAACTCATGCGGTGAATCGCACGAGCAATCAATTCCTTACCAGTTCCCGTTTCGCCCAGGATGAGCACCGTGGCATCGAGTGGCGCCACCGTATTGACCTGCGCCAGCACGTGCTTAAGGGCCGGGCTTTCGCCCACGATTTCTTCGAAGTTGAGCACGGAGCGGATCTCATCCTGAAGATAAAGCTTTTCCTTTTTCAGTTTGTCCGTGAGCTCCGCGATTTCCCGGTATGCCCGTGCATTATCCAGGGCGATGGCGACTTGGGCCGCCACTTGTTTCAAAAAGCTGATGTCCTGCGCAGCAAACGCACCGTCCGTTGCGCTGCCCAGGTTCAGTGTCCCCAGCTTGCCCTTCCTGGTGATCAGCGGAATCGAACAGAACGATTGAATTCCAAGCTCCAGCATTCGGGTTACGATCGGAGAGCCGATCGCGATCAGATCCTCGCGGTTGCAGACCTTGGTCTCTCCTTTTAGGAACACTGATCCGGGAGTGGACTCCGCGATAGGCAGCACCGCCTCTGGGCCGATGAGTTCTTCCCCTAGCGGAGAATCCAGGGCATACACTCGCAGGGAACGGTTGCCTTCTTCATACAGCGCCACGCTGGCGTAATCCTGGTGGATTACTTTTCGAATGAGATCTGAAATCGCGGGGAACAGTTGCTGCACGTCCAGATTCGACATCAGCGTCGTACTCACTTCCAGCAACATCTGCAGCCGTTGTTTCTCCTCCAGGAAAGCGGCCTGCGTCATCGCGTTTTCCAACGCCAATGCCACGAGCTCAGCAACTCCGCGCAGAAGCTCCACATCATCCTCACCGTAGGCGTTGGGGCGGACACTTCCCAATCCCAGCGCCCCAAACCTCCTTTGCGCGGTCGTCAGCGGCAATTCACAGTAGGAGCGAACCCCTTTTTCTTTGAGCAGACTTACCGCCCGCTGAAACCGCGTTTCCTGGTGCAGATCTGGCAACACAATCGGCCGCTGCTTTTCCCACACGAATCCGCAAGCCGATTCTTCCACCGGCAGTTCAGCCAGGTCCGAACGGCGCTCATTGCCTTCCCAGAAGTGCACCCGCATCACATTTTTTTGGGGATCGTGCAGACAAAGACTGGCAATTTCAAAAGAGGCCACGTTACGCAACCGCAGCGCTAATTCCGGCAACAGCTCGGGTACGCTACGATGGTGAACTACCAGGTCCGCCATCTGCAGCAAAGCTTCGTAACGCCCGACATCTCCATCTACTTCGAAGTGGCGACTAGGGTCCATTTGCGCGAGTCCACGTAAGGAAGCCCCCTCGAGCAAACCTTCCTAGCAAAAACCCAAATCCAACTTTGTGCAAATCATAAACCTAAATCTCCATGCGCAAGCACCTTTTTTTCAGGGATTGGCATGCTTGGTGCCAGGTTGGCACTTTTCGTGCCAATTGGCGCGGAATTCTTCGGAACAGCGCGGCGATGCCTCGCTGCGCTCCCATACGAGCTGTCCATGAATTGGACAAAACCCGCCCTTTTCACCGCTCCGAAGCAGTTATAATTTCTGGGTGGCAAGAGGATGGGAGAGCAAATCGGTCGAGGACCAGAAAGCTCAAGCACTTTCCACTCCCGGCCCCATCAAGCCCCCGTTGACTCCGGCGCAAATCGCCATCCAGCGTCAACGCCAAAGCCTGCTTTTGTCCCGCCGCCATGTACTGCAACAACTCGAAGCTGCCCAGAACCCACGCCACCGCGAAATCCTGCAAAGCGCGCTGGCGGACTTGGACTCGCAAATCGCACGACTGGTCTAAGCCGGTCGTGTACCGCGCTTCGCGTCTTGCCTGAAGTATAATGAGAAATCCCCCATGAAAGCCTACGTCTATGTTTCGCTGAAGAAGAGCGTTTTGGATCCTCAAGGCAAGACCATCCAGGGTGCGCTCAAGAAGATGGGATACAAGGGCCTCGAGGAAGTGCGCCAGGGAAAGTATTTCGAACTCACGCTCGACGGCGGACTCACCCGCCCCCAAGCGGAAGCGGAAGTCGCGCGCATGGCTCGAGAAGTGCTGACCAATCCGGTCATCGAGGAATTCCGCTTCTCTCTTGAGGAGTAAAAGAGGAACAAACCGAAAGAAAAATGTCATCCTGAGCGCAGCGGATTCTCCGCCCGGCGGAGAGTCTGCGGAGTCGAAGGACCCCGGCGCTGCGTCGTTCGCTCACCAGTATCAGGGAACTCGCACCCAACAGCGCGGTGCGAAGAGGTTAATCGGAGCAGTCCATGTGCGGCATTGTTGGATATGTAGGCAAGAAGAGCGTAGTACCGGTCATCATCGAGGGTCTGCGGCGTCTCGAATATCGCGGCTACGACTCCGCCGGAATCGCGGTCAGTGGCAACGGCGATGGTCTGCAGATCCGTCGCGCCGAAGGCAAACTGCGTAATCTCGAAGAAGTCATCCGCCTCAACCCCCTGGATGGAACCTACGGCATCGGCCATACCCGTTGGGCTACCCACGGCCGTCCCACCGAAGAAAATGCCCACCCACATCGCGACTGCACCGGACGGATCGTCGTTGTACACAATGGCATTATTGAGAACTACGTCACCCTGAAGAGACAGCTCATCGAAGAAGGCCACAAATTCACCACCGAAACCGATACTGAAGTTATCGCCCATTTGGTCGAAAAATATTTCGCCAAGAGCAATGGCACCCGGCCCTCGCTCGAAGATGCCGTCCGCAAGACAGTCAACTTGTTAACCGGCGTGTTCGCCCTGGGGGTGATCTCAGCCGACGCCCTTGACACCATCATCGCCGCCCGCAACGGACCGCCGGCGGTCATCGGCTTGGGCAAGGACGAATACTTCGTCGCCTCCGACGTGCCCGCAATTCTGTTTCACACCCGCGATCTTTTTTTTCTCGGTGATGGCGATCTAGCCGTAGTCACGCCCCAAGGCGTGAAGGTCACCGATTTCAACGGAAAACCCGTAACCCGCCAAGTCCAGCACGTGACCTGGGACCCAATTCAGGCGGAAAAAGGCGGGTTCAAGCATTTCATGCTTAAGGAGATCTACGAGCAGCCGCGGGCGGTGCGAGACACTACGCTGGGACGAATTTCGCAGGAGACTGGGCACATCTTCCTCGACGAAATGGAAATCAGTGAGGCGGAATTTAAAGCCGCGAAAAAGATAAACATTGAGGCTTGCGGCACCAGTTGGCATGCTGGACAGGCGGGCAAGTTCATGATCGAAAGCCTGGCACGCGTTCCGGTGGAAGTGGATTATGCCAGCGAGTGGCGTTATCGCGATCCCATCGTCGCCCCCGAGACGATCACGGTGGTGATTTCACAATCCGGCGAAACTGCGGACACCATCGCGGCCCAGCGCGAAGCCAAGGCCAGAGGATCGAAGACACTGGCCATCTGCAACGTTGTCGGGTCGATGATCACGCGCGAAGCCGCGGGGACGATCTATACCCACGCTGGTCCGGAAATTGGCGTGGCTTCCACCAAGGCTTTTAGCGCCCAACTCACTGCTCTTTATTTATTTGCTCTTTATCTTGCACAAGTGCGCGGCACCATGAATCAAGAGCAAGCGGCCGAGGCGGTTCGTGAACTCACGTTGATTCCCGGCAAACTCGAGCACCTGCTCACGCATGACCGGGCTTGCGAAGATCTGGCAAAACAATACGTCCGAGCGCAGGATTTCCTTTTTCTCGGACGAGGCATTCATTATCCGATTGCGCTTGAAGGCGCGCTGAAGCTGAAGGAAGTTTCCTATATCCACGCCGAAGGCTATCCCGCGGGCGAGATGAAACACGGCCCCAATGCGCTCATCGACGAGAACCTCCCCGTCGTAATTCTTGCAACGCGTGATCCCAACAACGAACTTTCGATGGTGCGCTACGAGAAGACGTCGTCGAACTTGAAAGAAGTCAAGGCGCGCTCGGGCATCGTGATCGCGCTGGCCACTGAGGGCGATGAAGAAATAAAGGAAGCCGCCGACCACGTGCTTTACATTCCGCCGGCGCCGGAAGCGCTATCGCCGATTCTGGAAATCGTTCCGCTGCAACTTCTGGCTTACCACATTGCGGTGCGTCGCGGGTGTGACGTGGATCAGCCCAGGAATCTGGCTAAGTCGGTGACGGTGGAATAGGCTTCGGGCTTCGGGCTTCGGGTTCTTGCGATGGGCACAATGAAAATTCCCTGAAGCTGTGTTAGTACTGCGGTCGTCGCTGGGTCCTTCGACTGCGTGGAGGTTCGCATTCGCGAACATCCACTCCGCTCAGGATGACAGGGTGTTTGCTGATGCGATGACAGGGTGTTTGCTGATGCAGGGTGGTCGCGTCGTCGGCATACTTTCCATCATCTACATCAGGGATGCCATTTCAAACTTTCACCGCGCGTCTCACTCACTGCATCGCGCTCTCCGAACTCACCAAACATCTTGAATTCGAGATGAATGGCGTGCCCCGCTTCGGCTTTGTAGCAGGGCAATGGCTGTCGTTCAAGACCAACAAGGCCGACGGCGAGGAGATCGTCCGCGCGTACTCCATCGCTTCCCCGCCGGGGGACGCCAACAAGTTCGCACTATGTCTTAACCGGGTGCAGGACGGTTTCATGTCCAACTTTCTTTGCGATATGAAGGAAGGCGACGAGATCGGCTGCCAGGGACCGTTTGGTGATTTCATTTTGCGTCCGCCGCTGCGCGATACCATTTTCATCGCCACCGGGACCGGGATTGCTCCTTTTCGTTCCATGCTGCGCTGGCTTTTCATTTCCCCCGACGCTGGCGATGCGCATCACTTGGGCAAACAGCTTTATTTGATTTTTGGCAATCGCACGGAGAAGGACATCTACTATCACGATGAGTTCCTGCGGCTCGCGACCGAACATGCCAACTTTCATTACCTGCCTACTTTGAGCCGCGGCGGCGCCGATTGGCAGGGCCTGCGCGGCTACGTGCAGGAACATGTGGCCGCGATCGCGCAAGGACGCACCGACATGCACGCTTACATCTGCGGCCTCGACAAGATGGTCAGAGCCAACCGCGATCTGCTGAAGTCGCTGGGCTGGGACCGGAAGTCGATTCTGTATGAGAAGTACGATTGACGAAACCGGTAATCTCTCAATGGGCGAACGAGAACTCCAACCGCGAAGCTCAGAACATTTCCACGCATCCCCGCTTGCCCCTACAGAACTGAATTGACGTGAACCAACACGTAAGTATTGGGATACCAAGGTCCAATTGTGCGGCTCTAACTCTTCTGGTGTGATGCCTCCACACCGAGTCAATCGGAAATCTTTACAGCGAAGGACGAAGGAGCTGAACCATGAAAATCCGGGTTAAGAAAGCATCAGCCATGAAGCGCAGGAGCAAGCTCACGATTGCGATCACGGCAGCGCTCGCCGTCCTCGCTGCCACGGCCGTTTACGCGCTAGGCCAAACCAAGGACAAGTACTCGCTGAAATCGCCGAGCGGAATCGCGTTCTCCGACTTCCGCGGATACGAGGACTGGGCAACGGTCTCTTCCGCCCACACCGACGATGTGCTCAAGGTGATCGTCGCCAACCCGGAGATGATCAAAGCGTTCAAGTCCGGCATTCCCGGCAACGGCCAGCCTTTCCCGGATGGCTCCATGATCGTGAAGCTCCAGTGGAAGCCGAAGAAAAGCACTGAGGCCCCCTTCGTCGTGGATGTCCCAGACGTCTTTAAGCAGGCTTTCGTTATGGAAAAGGACAGTAAGAGATTTCCGAAAAGTGGCGGGTGGGGATACGCTGTTTTTGACTACGATGCTGCCTCGGACACGTTCTCGGCCGATGCCAAGAGCCTCTCAGACTGCGGATACGCGTGCCATACGCCAGTGAAGGCGAAGGACTACATCTTCCACCCTTACCAGAAACGTTGAAGCGCGGCCGCCCGGATCACATTTCGATGCGAGCGGGGTCGTCCGCGAGTGCGGATGATCCTGCGGAGTCGAAAACTGCTGGTGCGCTCGCACTGACCAAACAAGACTTTCCGGAAGAACGGCGACATCTGGGGAAACGGGACTTCCCGGATCGCTAACTTTTTGGGGTTCGCGTCGTCAAAATGGTCGGCGGTTGATCGTGACGGTCGAGGAATAGAGTGCCCATGAAAAGTGTCTTCCCCTTGTTCCTGTTGTGTTCGTTGGCGCATGGCGCCGCTTGCCCAACGGGCCAACTGAAGGATCAAGCGGCGTTGGTTCAGATCGAACACGTGTGGCTGCAGGCTGTGGAGCAGCACGATGTGGCTGCGCTGGGGTGCATTCTGGCAGATGAATTCGAAGAGGCCGACTCTGAAGGCGCACTGATCGACCGCCCCGCAATGTTGGCGACTGCCGAGAACCGGGGCAAGGTCCAGCCTGCAGTCGAATTTTCGGACTTACATGCACGGGTGTATGGCGACTTCGCATATGCCCGTGGGCTGGCTGTAATAAGGAGTGCTGAGGGAAAGCCTCCGGTGAAGAGTCGCTTTACGGACATTTTTGTCTATCGCGATGGGCGCTGGCAGTGTGTAGCAGGCCATGAATCGCATTTTCCTCAAGAGCACTAGCAGGATGGGTGGCCGACTCAAGCCGCTCTTTGGTTTGAGAGGACCACCCGCCGTCAGCGCTGCCGTTGAGTCAATGAGCCATGTTCTTGGATCGACTGATCCTCACGCCAGTCATGGTCTGACAGTCTGCCTAACGCGAGAGCACTTTCGTAATGTGGCGGGTTCGTCTGGATGTCTCTGAACCAGCTCTGATCTCCGATAGTAATCATGTGGCAGTTCCCGTAAGACGGATCAGTCGATCCTCCCGACAACCGATTAGACCCGCTTGCGAAGGAATTTGGCCGTCTGCATGATCAAAATGGTCCGGGCTACCCAAAGAATCCTGAACTCACGATCTGGCAGTCTAGTGGCGCGCCCGAGATTGGCTTTTGCGTTCGGTTTTCTCGCGACGGCAATTGCCGTCCTGGCTACTCTGTCGTGGTTTCATGGAACTCAGGTCGGCGAAGCCCGCTCCGGCCAGGTAATTCTCGATCAAATTGCGACTCTTACGCGAAAGATTAACAATCTTACGTGGACAGCTTTGCAAGAACAGAACCTCACCCCGGAAGCGGAAACCGAGATGCGGTCGGCAAGACAGGTGTTGCCTCAAGCGGTGATGGCGGCGCACCTTCATGCTTACCACACTTCCGCCGCAGAGAAAGTCTGGCCGGCTCTGGATGACTACCTTACGTCGGCCGGCCAGCAATGGATCCTGATACAAGTTCGGGAGTTTGACGAGGCCAAGCAGGCCAATTTCCATGCGGTCGGTCCGCAGTTCGACGTGATGCAGCAGCAGGTGCAGATCGCCATTAAAGCCGAGGACAATTGGGCCCAAGGGGTTGCGCTGAGAGCTAGAAACGAATTGCTGGCGGCCGCAATATTGGCAGCGACTTCCATCCTGATACTTTTTCTCGGGCTTAAAAGACAACAGCACCTCGGCCAGTTGCAAGAAACCGAACGCAATGCCCTCCGCGAGAGCGAGGAGCGCTTCCGCGCTCTCACCGAGCAGTCAACCGACATTATTCTTATCGCCGATCCCTCGGGCCAAATCAAGTACGCCAGTCCTCCCGTTCATGCAATTCTCGCCTTGCATGGAGATCGCCTGGTAGGGACCAACATGATGGACCTCGTGCATCCGAACGATTTGGCTAAGATCAGGAGCGCAGGGCCGGGATCGGTAGCTCATCGCCAGAGTCCGATCGTGGAGTCCCGGCTACGACATGCAGACGGGAGGTGGCTCGATTTCGAGTTTGTGGTTCGAAACTTGATTCAACACAAGAATATCGGAGGCATCGTCTACAACGCCCGCGATATCACAGAAAGAAAACGTGCGCAGGAACTGTTGGTCTTTAATGCCACCCATGATGCTCTTACCGGTCTTCCGGACCGGGCTTTGTTTCTGGAACGTTTGCAAAGCGTCGTGGATCGCATGAAAAGACACCCACATGAGGCCGCCGCAGTCTTTTTCATTGATATCGACGACTTCAAGGTCGTCAATGATTGTTATGGCCATGGAATCGGGGATGTCCTAATCAAAGAAGTGAGCAACCGGCTGCGGGCCTGCTTGCGCAGCGATGGCACAATCGCCAGGATGGGTGGAGATGAGTTTACGGTTCTGGTGGAGGACGTTAGTGACCCGAGCGATGCCATTCGTGTAGCGGAAAGAATCCAGTCTTCATTTGAACAGCCGTTCCTGCTGGAGGGGCTTGAGGTCTTCAAGAGCACGTCAATTGGCATCGCGCTGACCTCACCAGAGATATCTGCGGCGGCGGTACTTCAGAATGCCGATATCGCTATGTATCGTGCGAAAAGCCAAGGCAAGTCTCGCAGTGAACTGTTTGACCGCACCATGCATGAGCAAGTCATGAGTCGACTTCTTCTAGAAGCCAAGCTGAGATCGGCTTTGCAGAATGAAGAACTAACACTTCACTACCAGCCCATCGTCGCGGTAGATACGAGAGAAGTAGAGGGCTTCGAAGCTCTCCTGCGATGGCAGCCCTCGGGATCGGATTCAATACCACCCAGCACTTTTGTCCCGGTAGCCGAACAGTGCGGCCTGATTGTTCCTATTAGTGTTTGGGTCTTAAAGAAGGCCTGCTTAGAGGGAGCAAGTTGGCGACAGCGCTACCCTGCGGATCCGCCACTATACGTCAGCATTAACATCAGTTCGAAACATTTCTCTCACGCCGGCTTTATTGCCCACGTCAAAGATGCACTGGAAGAGAGTGCGGTTGATCCGCGGTACGTAACCATCGAACTCACCGAGAGTTTGGCCATGAACGACGTTGCCGGGACCGAGCAGACAATGTCGCAACTACGGACTTTAGGAGTCAATCTCAGCATCGACGATTTCGGTACTGGATATTCCTCCCTGAGCTATCTCCGCCGTTTCCCAGTCGACACGCTGAAAATCGATCAGTCGTTCGTTAAGACTATGGATGCTGAAAACTACGCCATCGTTAAGACCATCATCGGGCTGGCGCATAATCTGGAGCTTAAAGTGGTCGCTGAAGGAGTGGAAACACCCAACCAACATCAACTGTTAGCGTTGGCCGGTTGTGGGTCAGCCCAGGGGTTTTTGTTTGCGGAACCCATGCCGGCGACGAGCGTTGGCGTTTTCATTGAGTCCAACCGAAGAAACTCTGAACCCACCAAACAGATAGCCTTAGCACGCTCGACCGCGGGACTTTGATACTCCGTGCGTGCCGGATCACAGAAACCGCGGATCAAGATATCCGGGCCGGATGGCCCATTCTAAATGTCGCGTCCTTTGCGAAATTTAGGGTGTGGATGCTGGAGGCCTGGACTGTGAGCGTTGTGATACGATTGTCTTGAATCAATTAATTAGTTCGAGTAAATATGGGAACTACGCCCGAATCCGTTCCAAAGATCATTTCCGCGCTGGCGGCCCGGACCCAACTCGGACAAATCATGCGGAGAGCCCGCCTCGATCAGGCCCGGTTCGTCGTAGATCGCCGCGGAGAGCCGCAGATCGTAATTATGGGTATCAAGGACTTTCTCAAGACCATCGCCCCGGAAAAGCATGTCGTCGCCGCTATCCGGGCCGCAGCCCGCAAGCAGGGCAAGAATAAACTCCCCATGCGCGAGATTGACCGCGAAATTTGCTCTTATCGCCGCGAGCGATCCCTCTAACGCCAATGAGAAAAATACGGGTTGCGCTGGATACGAATGTCGTCGTGTCGTCGCACCTGAATGCTGAAGGTTACGAGCGGCATGTATTAGATCTGGTTCTCGCGGGTAAGTTGCAGATCGCGGTCTCGGCTGCAATTCTTGAGGAGTATGAGGGCGTGCTGCGGCGGCCTAAATTTAGAATCGCCCCGAGGCAGGTTGGCCGATCAATGCGTCTCCTTCGGAAGGTAGCCCGCATTGTCCATCCCCGTCATCGCCTGGAAGTCACCCGCGATCCAGCCGACAACCGTTTTCTGGAATGCACGGAAGCGTCCAAGGCGGACTACTTGCTAACGGGAAACAAACGCCACTTCCCCAAGCAGTGGCGGCAGACCCAAGTGGTGAATGCGCGCGAGTTGGTCGAGTGGGTGATTCCCGAGTTAAGGCGGTAGTCGCAGGCAGTCGGTTGCTCGGTGCGGCCGTTTGTCACTTCCGGGTGCACACGATGAAATCGCCCATTTTCCACTGCCCGTCCGCGGATCTTTCATAGGTCATTTTGAAGGAATCGGGCGACTGGCGCTCGTAGCGAAAACGTTCCGGGCTGGCTTTCTGCTGGAGCATGGGGACGCGGCTGAAGGTCACCGATCCATCTTTCCATCCATCGCTGGTGAACAGGCGTGCATTGCCGAAATTGTCCTCCATGAGCGACACCAGGGTGCCGGTGGGCTGATCCACTCCCCAGGTGGCGAGGGCTTTAAACGCGCCGGGCGGCCGATCGGTGTGACGGTAGAGGAGCCACTTGCCGTCGAGCTCAGGAGCGAAGCTAAGATCAGATTCAATTTTCTTGCCGTTCGCGAACTCGCCGGCGCAACTCCAGTTTCCGCTGAAGAACTTGACCATGGCGGCATCGGTCGCTGGCTGTTGTGCGAAGCAGCCGGCGGCGCTGACGACCATAAGGCTGAACACGATGAATTTCATGGATCCTCCAAAGTCGTTGGACGTGGGGGATCCAAAATCGTCAGCGCTCCTTTTTAACAGGGTGGCTGGCTAGCTAAATCGGGACCGGCGGAGGACATCACTTGAAAACTCCATTACCAGTTTGCGATCGGCGGAATCTCCTCCGAAATTTCCGGCCCCCCCAGTTCCTCGGAGAATAGGACGGTCCATTGGTTGTCGTTCCTTCGTCCCCAGCCATCCCGTGCAACCCCCCAGATGTAGATCTTGCTCGTTTTGCCACTCTTGTCCTTAAGCTGGCCCTCTAGTTTCTCAAATACGAGTACCGCCCAGTCGTTGCCTCTGGGTTCGACCGTGAGCACGGTGGCGTCAAATCGTGTTAAGGTCAACGGGCGGGTGTAGAGATAATCGAGATACTCCTGGCGTGTTGCTCGTCGGGTTGCAGTTTGGACGTATAAATCCGGACCCAGCATCCTCTCCATTGTGTTCTTGTCCATCGGCCCCACGGCCGCTTTACCAAACACAATGTAAGCGGCTTCAATTGCTTTTCGCGCTTCTGTCGAACTCATGGCATGAGCACTTTGCGCCCCGGCTGCGGCCGATAGGATTACCGCCACTAACGTGGAGACCAGAATGCGCCCCCCCAAATTCATGCGTAGAAAGCTACGGCCTCTTGAAGTTGCCAATCTCGATTTCATTCGCTTCTTCTCCTCTTGTAGGCGCTGTCGGCCACAGTGTCATCCCAACGCCAGTACGTTCTTGGCGATGCCCCTGTTCACGGAACATATGCCGTGAAAAATCAGTTTTTGCAGGAGTAGCGACATAAGGTTTTCCTTCGTGTGCTTTTGTGGCCTTTGTGCTTGACGGTTTAGC
>CAVOKS010000024.1:0-108425 GCA_963696565.1 uncultured Acidobacteriota bacterium
CCGCGCCTCCAAGACCGACTATGGCAAATAGGCTGCGAACTGGATCGCAACTATACAAACGGGCTCCGAAACCAGTGCCGAGCGTATTCGTAATGAGATCCGTCATGCCAGAATTGCGCGTCGGCAGAAAGGCCTGTAGCACTTCAATGGTGAGACTGATCACTCCACCCAGAACAATAGTGATTAGAACAGCCCGATTCGATACGTCGCACCGACACGAAATACGCGCAGAAAAAGAACCCCAATGGAACGAAGCCACCGACGTTGATCATGACATTCTTCCAATAGCTCCAACCAGGTTGGAACTCATCCCATGGCGTTGCAGGAAGCGTGCATGCAGAACAACAAAATGTTCTGGAATGCGAAGATCAGTTTCCGAGTTCATCTGGTTATGAACGATCCTGCCCGACCGTTCGTTGAACAGGTAGAGCGCCATCGGACCTTCATTCTTAATCTCAGCATTCTCGGTTCGTTGTCCACGCGTTGTAGTGTTGCAAAACTTGCGCCTCGGTGAGCTCGCGATCGTAAGTAGCCAGACCCTTGAATTGACCTTCCCACCCGTCGTTCGCCAGGGGGTTGTTGCCGAGTACGAGTTGACCGGTTAGGTCTTCACTCGATAGTCGCGAACCGCGGAAAAGTGCGAACCAGAGTGCCGTTCACATAAACGGCCGTGTCCTGTGGGCTCGACGTGACGGTAACGAATAGTTGGTTGTTCGTCTCGAAAAACGTGCCGATGTAGAATCCAGTCTTCGTAGGGTGTTGCCGCGAGGCAGTCACACGTCGCAACAATAGGTCGTCTATCGATTGGTACACCGAGAATGCAACGATTCGATTCTCCGGTTTGTAAAATGCGAGTATCGTTCCCCCGATATCACTGTGATCAGGTTGCACCCAGATCTCGATGCTGCAGGATATTCCGTCTTTCGGACCAGCAAAACTAGACGCCAGGGCCGACTACTATTCCGTATTCACCGAAATGGAGACCATTGCCGTTGCTTAGCCAACTGGCCTGATTCTTGGGTGCATGAAACGGCCACAATCCGGCGATCAAGATGATGGTTAAGACGGCGGCACAGAGCAGTCCTAGCGCTTTCTTCTGCATTTCGATTGTTGGTGTCCATTTGCCCCACTGCCAGGGAGCTTATTGACACGTCAGTTAATCCTTTGCTCGGCGGCGGTTCGCTACGCCGGCCCGGAAATGGGATCAGATCGGCATTGACCGCCGGACATCCGGCCAACCCCGATTTTGATAGCTTCGTGGAACTTTATAGGTTAAGGCATATCAACCTATGATTCATTGATTTTTGAGCCATCTGTTACCCCATCCGCCTTGGTGCCTTGCCACCGCTCCCCCGTTTGGTCATTCGCGGCTCCAGATCCACTGTTTTGATCACATGCAATTGCAGGATCATTCAGAAGTACCATCCTCCAGCTTCGACTGCCGCTCCAACGCGGCCAGTCGCTGCTCGATGTCCGCGGTATAAATCGCGCGCATCTGCTGGTTCAGAAGCGATACCAGGACACTTGCAATCCTAGGGTGGATCTTACCCGCACTGACATCGTCGTAAAGACGATTCCCCCTGTCGCGAACTGCAACCTCACTGTCCAGTGGAGGCAGCGGATCGCCACCTTCAGCGACAGCATGGCGATTGCTCCTGCCCCCGATTCGACCTAGTTCCGAGGCCTTGTTGGGATTGGCGTGAAAAAAGCATAATCCGCCATCGGTGGCTGCTGCCCTACAAGGTTTTCCTGCTTTCGTCCGGCCTTTGCAATGACCTTTCACTTTCATTTCCTTGGTTTCATAGAATGTCCGTTGAGAAACAATTGGAGGCGATTTTGCTCCTTGTCACTCTTCTGCGACGCGAATAACGTCGTGTCTCGCGTCGGCATACCAACCGGGCCCAGCGGACGAATTAAGAATGATCTTGCCCTTCACCGCCGAAAGAGCTTGGTTGTAGCACTCGCCGGCTTCGACCACGAATGATGCCTCATCAAGCAAGTAGCCCCAAGGATGATAGCTACGAATCTGATCGGCCCCTCCAGGCACGCCTCTGAGATATCCGCCATGAGCGAAGGTCAGACTGTCTTTCGGTTGCGCGCGCATCGCTTTGGACAGCGGGAAGGCGGCCTTCACGCGTTCGTCCTGGTGCTCGTACAGACATTTGGCGTAGTTGATCAATTGAACGACCTTGGCCGCTTTCTAGGTTTGAAAAATCACGCCGCGGTGGGGCACGCGCATGGCATGGAGGGTGAAGTAGGCAACACACGCCCACGAAACCATCAGGTCGCGGCTTTTCTCGATGAAGACGATGCGCTCGAGATCGAAAAGTTCGAACATGTGGCCAAAGTATTCCTCAGGGGGAAAGGGCTCGTAAGGCGACGGTCGACCCTCCTCCTGCCAGTGCTCGTTGTAGGTCTTGGTGTGTTCGGTGCACCAGCGATAGGTATCTGAGGTTGCCTCCCGAACCCAAGGAGCATCGTTCGAGAGCCCTTTTCTCTTCGCGAGCTTCGCCTCGCACTTCTCTATCAGTTTTAGGTCACGGTGAGTCATGGTCCTCCGTTAAGCACTGAATCGCAGTTTTCCACGATTCCGAAATGGCGCACCGAACCCTGGTTTTTGCAGGATCCTAGTGCTTTCTCACAAAAGTATCTGACAGTTCTTCGCTTAGGAGGAACGGCCTGCTAGGTTCTCTTAAATTTCCTCGCTTAGGAGGAATGCCGTGCGAGGTTGTCTTAGGTTTCCTCGCTTAGGAGGAGAGATGACGTATCAGCAGTCTCACATCAGCTGGAGTTGCTGTCAACAATCGAAGGTTTGTATCGAGAGTAATATAGCTAACGGATCAATGGAGGCCGACCTTTGCTAAGCGCGCAGAGAAATTGTGGATTTGCGGGGCAGGATTCAGTTGGCCGGTTCTGCAGTAATCCATTTCCGGGCCGAGGTCGCGTCCCATTCTTCTCGAGGTTGAATTTCGCCAGATCAGGCTCCGTCTTGTAGGTCCTCCTGCCGGGCTTTTTCCCTCGGCGAGGAGAGCCTTTGAGTGCCGCGATCTTCCGAATCTCACTGCGGTGGATTGGTTTTCTTCTTGGATTTCGCCCACCTCGCCTGGGATGCACGGCGGGCGGATTCCGAACGCTGCTCTTTGGTGAGCTTTTGGTTAGTAACCTCCGCGCCCTTTCGCCCGATCTTGCGGAGATATTCTCGAACGTCTTTCGCACTCACGGACATATTTTTATCATTCAAAATCACTATTATGCGCGGCGGGCGCGTAAATGTATAGAAACACACTTAATTTAATTCTTGACAATGCGCGGCCGCCGCGTATAGTGAAAGCTGTCAAGTGGGCCAACCGAATGTTAGCAGCATTCGGTCAGCCCTGACCCGTAAGCCTACTAAGGAGGCCAACGTGGCTACACCCACTCTAGCAAATCCCCTCAGTGCTCATCAGTTGTTCGCAAGGATAGTGCGACCGGTCGCGTCGCGGCGTTACCTAAAGCTACACCCTGACTTCCGAATATTTCCAACGGGCGAAGCGGAATATCACTGGCGCATCGTAGCTCTAAACACAAACCAAACGATCTCCCGGCATAAGAGCCTGAGTTTCGCTGTCAGGAAATGCAGCAGGTTGAATAACCGGAGCGGCGAAGGAGCAAGAAATGACACCAACTAAGAGGACTGCCGCTTCCATTCGTCTGGCGAGACGGACTTGGGCCAATCTCTCTCGGGAAGCGTTAAGTAGGCTGAGGGAGATCACAGAACAGCACAACTTTTCGATCGCTGCCGGTGATTTGACCTACCTCGATAACGGCTGGTACGTCACGCACACGGGTTTGATCGGACTTGCCCGCCGCAACCGGTGCGCTGGCATTCACGTTCGGCCAGTGCCAACGTTCTGCGATCCTTCCACTCAACGTTGGGCTTTCGAGGCAACAGTCTACAAGTCGAGAACTTGTCGCGGATTTGCGGGTTTCGGCGACGCCGATCCTTCCAATGTTTCTTTCCTCGTTCACGGCGCGGAGATGCGTGTCGCCGAAACTCGCGCGGTGAACCGGGCTTTGCGGAAAGCCTACGGCATCGGCATTTGCTCGGTCGAGGAGATCGGCTTACTCAACCGCCAAGCCGAGTCTTCGCGTGAGCCGAAAAGAGCACCGCAGCCTGCCAACGGCAACGGTTACGGTGGCCGCACGGTCCGCGACCGTCTCTGTCAATTAATTCGCCAGCATCAACTTGACGCCACGCTGGTCAAGTCCTACGCCACCGATTTCTGTGGCGTGAAAACCCTTCGCGAAGCCACTCGTGAGCAGGTCGAAAACTTCGTCGCCCACTTGGCCGATTGGGCTGAGAAAAACCGAGATGGTCTACTGTGCCAACTCAACAGCTACCTCGGCACGAAAGAAGGTGCCGCGTGAAACGTCGAATCAATGGCCTACACGACGCCGACCTGTCTGCCGCATCTCGAATTCGCGATGGCCTGCTGCTGGTTCGGGTCGAGAGAGCCAACCATCGCTGGGACTCGCGGAAGCCGTTCTATCTCCTTCGCTTCTCGATCCTCGAGCCTAAGGAACTCGCTGGACACTCCGTTGCCGGGCGCCTCTACTGCACGCCAAGAGCGTTGTGGAAACTCAACTGGTTTCTGCGCGATTTCGGGTACGACGCCGAACTGCTCGGGCAAGACGAGATCGACGACAGGAATCTGGTTGGCCTGCGTGGAGTGGTCAAGATCAGCCACGTCGTCGTGAACGGCGCTTCCCTGCTCAACCTGGATGGTTTCGCGCCTGCCAGCCAGTGGGAAAAACTTTCTACCTCCTTGCCCGCAAACACTGCCGTTCCGGAGGTGACGCGATGACCTACAGCTACACCCAGATCAGCCAATACTTGACCTGCCCCCGCCGATATCGGCATCGCTACCTTGATGGCTGGCAGGAGAAGGACACCCGGGCAGCCATGCTCTTCGGGCGAGCCTTTGAACGCGCCCTGACCGCTTACTTCCAGCGTGAAGATACTGCGGCCGTCCTGTTTCGTGAATGGACAGCTTGTAAGAATCAAGGCCTACGGTACTCCAACGGCAACACTTGGGACCGGATGCTGCAGCAAGGCATCCAGCTCCTGGACCGGTTCTGCCAGGACGACCGCATTCGCATTCGCTTGCCCCGCCGCAACATACAGATCAAGTTCATGCGGGCAGTCTCAGAAAACAATGACTTTGTGGCCTATGTCGATGCAATCGGGAAACTGGATGGCACGCGCTGCCTGCTGGAGTGGAAAACGACCTCTAGCCGTTATCCGGAGGAACCGGACGGACTACTGGCTCTCGATCCGCAACTCGTCTGCTACTCCTGGATGACAGGAATTTCTGAAGTCGCGCAGGTGGTCTTCGTCCGCAAACGCCTCGTCGAAGTGCAGTACCTGCGGACCACCATCTCGGATGAACAACGTGCGGAATTTGGCCAGATCGTCGAAGACACGATTCATCGTGTCGAGTCCGCACAGTTTCTGCCCCACAGCGGTATTCGGTTTCCGCAGAACCCTTGCAGCACTTGCCCCTACTTGGGACTCTGCTTGGGAAAGCAACAGTTAGTTGATGCCGCGCTGGTGCGGCGGCCAGGAGCTGAGAACCTTGGTTGGCTTGACGAGCTTACGTACTAGGAATCCGCCCATGCTGCCCAAGCTCAATCGCCGACGAGCGATGTTCGTGCTGACCAAGATCGACGAAATTCTGGCTTGGGAAAGGCAGAAGGAAGCGGAGCGGGATACCCGGTTCGTGGAACTCGGGCGCTACCTGTGCGAAGTGCGGGCGGGACAGTACTGGCGGGTAGAGAACGTGAAGTCGTTCGACGAGTTCTTGGAAAGACGGTTTCCGGAATCGCGAAGGAAGGCGTACTACCTGATGTCGATCCATGAGCACTTGCCACTGCAGGCACGAAAGGAGTTGAAGGAAGTGGGGTGGACGAAGGGGTTGGAGTTGGCGAAGATTGCAAGAAGGGATCGGCAGCACTTCGATTGTGCAACCTGGTTGCACAAAGCCCGCGAAATGCCCAAGGAAGAATTTAAGCAGGAAGTCGAGAAGGAACTGACTGGGAAGGAAAGCGAGCCGTCAGAGATTATCTATTTCAAGCTTTATAAGAGCCAACTCCCGGTCGTCGAGCAGGCGATCGAAACAGCGGCCTTGATGCTCGGGACTGACAAGTCCCGCGGTTATTGTCTTGAGATGATCTGCGCCGACTTCTTGGCGGGAGCGAATCTGGAGAATGAGGATTCCAACGTTCTCTTGCAGTCAGCGTTGCGGTTCTTCAAGTTCCTCCCCGGCGAAGAGAAACAGACGTTTTTGTCCCACGTAACCTAGAAAGCGTCATGAGCTCGAGCCCGGCCAAAACGTACAGTGCTGAGGCTCGATTCAGAATTGTACGAACAGCTGCGCCATCAAGTGCTCCGACGCGATGGCTGGAGATGCCAATCTTGCGGGGCGATGTCCAACCTTGAGGTCCACCATAAAGATTTTCGGAGCCACTCGGGCGATGACTCGGAGGAGAATCTGATCACACTGTGCAATGCCTGCCACGCATCAGTGCATTGCAACTGAGAAGAACCCGAGATATCGGTATCTGGCCTGTAACGTTGCCGCGGTGGATGTACAAAAAGTTCGCGATCGAGACGGGCGTCGAAAGTGAGGGCAATTTTGGACTCGCATTTGGGTGCCGTCGAGGCTTGTGAAAACGGTTAGGTCAGGACATGATTCGTCTACGTGTGCAGGATCTTAGCGATCCTTTCCCCCGTGTGGCCGTCCCACAACGGCGGTATTGATCCCTTCTTGGCTTTTCCTTCGAGAATCCTTGCCAGCTCCGAGTTCAACAACTCCAGATCCTGGCCAACCAGGACATTTGTCCCCATGCTGACCGTTACCGGTCGTTCGGTATTACTGCGCAACGTCAAGCAGGGCACTCCCAAGTAAGTTGTTTCCTCCTGAATACCCCCTGAGTCGGTAATAACTACGGCGGCACGGTTCTGCAATGACAGGAATTCGATGTAAGGCAACGGGTCAAGGAGATGAAGCTTTTCGATATTGATACCGAATTGCTGGATGCGCTGGCGCGTCCGGGGATGAACGGGAAAGACGACTTCCAGTTGTTCGTTCACTTCAAGAAGGGACTTGAGAATTCCTCGCAAGCTCGCGCTGTCATCTACATTTGAGGGCCGATGTAGCGTGACGAGAGCGTAGCGCTCTGGCAAGCCGTTCCTGGGACACTGCATAGCAACCGGCAAAAGTCGGACAAGGGAATCGATCATCACATTCCCTACTCTAAAAATCCTATCCGCCGGAACACCCTCGCGCTCCAGGTTAATGTCTCCGTCTTCCGATGGTGTGAAGAGCAAATCGGCGAGGCGATCCGTCACAATACGGTTGACTTCTTCCGGCATAGTGCGATCGAAGGACCGGAGTCCAGCTTCGACGTGCGCCACACGAATCAGTAACTTGGAACAAACTAGGGCGGCCGCTACCGTGGAATTCACATCACCGTACACCAGCACAACATCCGGTTTTCTTTCCAGAACCACCGGCTCAAACCGTTTCATTACTTCGGCAGTTTGCACAGCATGGCTGCCCGAGCCTACTTCCAGGTTTACATCCGGCTCCGGCATGTTGAGCTGTGAAAAGAAAACGTCCGATAAGTTCTTGTCGTAGTGCTGGCCGGTATGGACCAAGGTTTGCCGGACGTTTTCCCATGTCCCAAGAGCGCGCACTACAGGCGCGGCTTTCATAAAGTTCGGCCTAGCGCCCACTACATGAAGAATGTGCATGGTTTCTCCAACTATGGTACTCCACCGCACGCCTCGTCTTGGGGATGACGAAAGTCACCCAAACCAAATTGGGCTTTCCGTGTTGAGTGTGCAATCCTACAGTCAGTACGGACCCTCTGGTCGACCGCTGCAAGAAAAGGACGAATGGTCGGGGACTCCACAATCGCGAGTGCAACTCCAGCCTTTAGCATCGTTATCGCCGTTTATAACGACTGGGGCCCGCTTGATCAATGTCTGCGATCCCTGCAGCAACAGACCGATGGACTGACCTTTGAAGTCATTATCGTGGACGACGGCAGCAAGGTGGGTGCCCCTGAGTTCATTCGCCACTGGCTCGATTGTTATCCGCTAACAATCATCGAAAAGTCTCACGGTGGAATTTCCGCCGCGAGAAATCGAGGAGTTCAGGTTGCTAAAGGCGCGGTCCTGCTATTTGTGGATGCTGACTGTAAACTCCAAAACGACTGTCTTGCAACCCTTGCTTCAACCATCAACGCCTCTCCCCAGCACAATGCTTTTCAACTGCGGTTAGTTGGAGACCGTTCCTGCCTGGTTGGCAGAGCCGAAGATCTGCGTCTCATAGCCATTCAGAATCAGATGCTTCAACCAAGCGGCTGCATCCGATACTTGAATACGGCCGGATTCGCCATCCGACGAACGAGGGTTGATGGTGACAGGGATTTGTTTGATCCGTCGGTGCGCAGGGCCGAAGACACGCTGTTGATGACCGAACTGATGCAGGACGGAGGACTCCCGTTATTTGTTGCCGATGCAGTCGTTCAACATGCTATCCCGCTATCTTTGATTGAGTGGCTCTGCAAGGCAATCCGATCTGCATTTCTCGAAGCGAGAACGTATGACCTCATCGGCGCAAAGGCAGCGAGATTTCGAGTCAGTCATCGCGAGCGTCTGGGGATGTTACGGTCCATGTGGACGACTTCAGGACAGCAGTCAATCGGACGGATGGCATGGTTCGCGGCGGTCATCAGACAATCTCTACGTCTTGTCATTCTTTCACTCGCAGATGTCTTCGGCAGCCGGTCGAGATTGCGTACGCCGACGAACTCTTCTGCAGCAACAAAGTCGCGCTAGAGGGATGAGGTCCCTTGAGCAGTCACGCCAGCTCGGGTCGTCGAAGAGCGCCGGATGAGCGTGATGGGGGCACATGAACACTTACCGCTATCTGCTTGCTGCGCGAGGAGTTTGACATTGTGTTAGCTTGTCGCGTTGTGGGAGACTATCGTTGGGCGATTTTAGATGAAAGCAAGCATGCGGACGATATCTGTCTTGGCGATGGGCTTCGTACTGTCGCTTTTTGTCGCCTGCGCCCGTCCAGCGGCTAAAATTGCCACTTCCTGGGATCAGAAGGCAGCAGCCGCCTACCTCGATCAAAGACAATCCTGGTGGATGGGATGGTCGGGGGCTACCCGCGATCATGGCACTTTTTGCGTTTCATGTCACACCTCAGTGGCTTACGCGCTAGCGCGACCCGGTCTGCGGGCGGCCCTCGCCGAACCGGGTCCATCAGCTAACGAACGTGAACTCCTGGATAATGTAACCAAGCGCGTGCGCCTCTGGAAGGATGTCGAGCCGTTTTACACCGACCACGGATACAAGGCTGCCGAGTCCCGCGGAACGGAAGCCGTTCTCAATGCACTGATCCTTGCCGCCCATGACTCTCAAAGCGGACGACTGACCGCCGACACGCGAACTGCCTTCGACAACATGTGGGCATTGCAGCAGATGGACGGGGATAAAAAAGGTGCATGGTCGTGGCTTCGATTTGATTTGGAGCCTTGGGAAGCGAACGATTCGCAATACTATGGTGCGGCCCTCGCAGCGGTCGCAGTCGGCACAGCTCCTGAAAGTTATCGCTCGACCCCCGAGATCCAGACAAACCTGAGGCTATTGCATGAATATCTCGACCGCGAATACGCTCACCAATCCATGATCAATCGTGTTGTCCTCCTGTGGGCCTCGACGAAAGTGCCTGGCCTTCTCGAACCAAGACGGCGAGACGCAATCGTTGATGAAGTGCTGAGCAAGCAGCGGTTTGATGGCGGATGGGAACTGTCTTCACTCGCCTATCCTCAAAGCGGCTGGGGGCTATCTAAGCTTTTGCGGACGTGGATCAGAGAGGATGGAACTTCGCAGGAACGAAACAGCGACGGCTACGCCACCGGCTTGATCGTTCTGGTTTTGCAGCAGGCGGGCTTCGACCGGAACAGTTCTCCGCTGACACGGGGGTTCTCCTGGCTAATGGCAAACCAAAACGCTGCTAATGGGTCCTGGCCCTCTTACTCATTAAACAAGCGCCGCAACCTATCTTCAGACACCGGCCGCTTCATGAGCGACGCCGCGACCGCTTATGCCGTACTAGCGTTGACGGAGAACCAGCGGCCTACGAACCCGGTTGCGTCACTCTCCGATCGATGAGACTTCCCTCTCTTCGGGTTACAAAGAGCTTATGAAGGACTGCCGCAAGTTCTACATTGATGGGAAGTGGGTCGAGCCGATCGAAACCCACGACTTCGAAGTTATCAACCCTGCGACCGAAGGGGCCATTGCAACCATCTCACTCGGAGGTGCGGCCGATGTCGACCGGGCGGTCGCAGCGGCCAAACGGGCATTCGAATCGTACTCTGAAACCACGGTGCAGGATCGACTTGCGCTCCTGACACGGATAGTTGAGGTCTACAAATCGAGGATGGATGAGATGGCGCAAACGATTTCGCAAGAAATGGGCGCGCCCATATCGCTGTCACGGTCAGCTCAGGCTCCCGCCGGACTCGCCCATTTGCTAGAGATCACGAAGGTCCTTGGACACTTCAAGTTTGAAGAACTCCATGGCTCGACTCTAATGCGAAAAGAGCCCATTGGAGTTTGTGGACTGATCACTCCGTGGAACTGGCCCATGAACCAGGTTGTCTGCAAGGTAGCGCCGGCCCTCGCGGCTGGTTGCACTGTGGTTCTGAAGCCGAGTGAGCTTGCGCCGCTGTCCGCTTATCTTTTCGCGCAGATCCTCGATGAAGCCGGCGTTCCTCCGAGTGTTTTCAACCTGGTCAACGGCGATGGTCCAACGGTCGGAGCCGCCATATCTTCGCACCCCGATATAGCAATGGTCTCGTTCACCGGGTCCACGCGAGCCGGAGTTGCGGTAGCCTCGGCAGCTGCTCCCACTGTGAAGCGGGTCACACAGGAGCTTGGCGGCAAGTCCGCTAACATCATCCTTGATGATGCCGATCTTGTGAGTGCCGTCGAAGAGGGTGTTCGCTCATGCTTTCGCAATAGCGGCCAGTCCTGTAACGCGCCTACTCGCATGCTGGTTCCCCGTCCCAGGATGGCTGAAGCGATCGAAGTAGCGCGGCAGGTAGCTGACGGAACCAAGGTTGGGTACCCGTTCGCCGAAGGCACCCACATCGGCCCGCTCGTCAGTAAGAGCTCAGTTCAAGAAGGTGCAGGGCTTGATCACAAAAGGAATCGAAGAAGGAGCAACTTTGGTCGCTGGAGGACCCGGCCGTCCGGATGGGCTTACGAAAGGCTACTTCCTGAAGCCGACGGTCTTCGCGGATGTGCACAATGACATGAGCATTGCGCGCGAGGAGATCTTCGGGCCGGTGCTCTGCATTATTCCCTACGAGGACGAAGACAACGCTGTACGAATTGCGAACGACACACCCTACGGGCTGTCAGGATTCGTGAGCTCCAGAGACATCGAGCGCGCCCGTCGCGTGGCGAAACGAATTCGAGCAGGAAACGTACACATCAATGGCGCACGAGTCGACTTTGGAGGTTGTTTTGGCGGCTACAAGCAGTCGGGTAACGGCCGGGAGTGGGGCGAGGCAGGGCTCGAAGAATTCCTCGAGTTGAAGGCCATCTTCGGTTATGCGACGAATCAGAAATGAGCTTCGACGGAACGGGCATTTCATTACCATCGGTAGGCCGCAGGCCACGCCAACAATTGATTATCGTTGACTCTCCGAGGCAGCCTGGCGTAACTTAGTGAGAGTCAGAAGCTACGATCTACCTCCCCGGGATCGGTCTTAGTAGGTTATTCTCCCCCCTTATTGTATGTATTTGCTCTCTAGTCGCCAATGTGCGAAGGAGTTGCGGCGTGGAGGATTCGATTGACCATTGGAGACGGTTGGACAAAGACCTGGACGTACTTCAAGGACGACTGGCACGAAGGCAACATCGGGATTATGGGCCCGCGTACGCATGCCGCTTGGCTTTGCTCGGTGGTGTTTGACGGCGCCAGAGCGTTTGAAGGAGTCACTCCCGATATTGAGCTTCACTGCGCGCGTGTGAATGACTCTGCGAAGAAACTATTTCTTAAGCCGACAGTCTCGGCGGACACATGGGTGAAGCTCGCACGAGAAGGCATCAAGCGCTTCGACAAGGATGCCGCACTCTATATCCGGCCCATGTATTGGGCCGAAAAGGAAGGTCCGTGGGTGCAGGCACACGACCCCGAGTCTACGCAGTGGTGCCTCTCGATCTACGAAGCGCCCATGCGAACGCCCAAGGGTTTTTCAATCACGTTGTCCCCGTATCGTCGGCCGACGCTTGAGACGATGCCGGTCGATGCGAAGGCTGGCTGCCTTTATCCCAACAACTCGCGATCACTTTTTGAGGCCCACTCCCGCGGCTTTGATAACGCCGTGGTGTGCGACGCGCTGGGCAATGTCGCAGAACTTGCAACCTCAAACGTTTTTATGGCGAAAGATGGAGTCGTGTTTACACCGATTCCCAATGGAACATTCCTGGCGGGCATTACGCGGCAAAGGGTAATCGGGCTTCTGCGCGATAATGGTGTAACCGTGGTCGAGAAGACTCTCGCCTACCACGAGTTCGAGAAGGCCGATGAAATCTTCTCCACCGGAAACTATTCTAAGGTCGTGCCGGTGACTCGGATCGGCGAGCGTTCCCTTCCGTTCGGCCCTCTGTACACAAGAGCTCGAGAACTCTATTGGAAGTTTGCGCATTCATGATCCGCGAATCACACAGGCGACGAGGCACCGTGGGACGTAACCGCTGGCGCGGAGGTGTGTTATGAACCCGACGCGGACCTCTACGATGGTCGAGATGCTCACTCCAATTTGGGAGCGGGTATTGCAGCGCTCGTCCGTCGATGTGGAGGATAACTTTTTTGATCTCGGCGGAGACTCATCCTTAGCTCTTCAACTGTTCAACGAAATCGCAAATGTCTGCCGTCGAGAACTTCCGCCGGTAACCATCTACTGTGCTCCCACGATTGCGGCTCTGGCCGCGGTTTTGGAAGAACCCGCTGATCTCCGATTTCCACCTCTCGTCTTGCTGAAGGACGGCTCCGCCAAACCTCCCCTCTTCATCACCCACGGCTTGGGCGGGAGCGTCATCGATTTCTTTCAGGTGGTAAAGCACATCCGCACGTCGCATCCGATCCAGGGGATGCAAGCAAAGGGCATTGACGGGACGGAAGAGCCTTTTGACCGCATCGAAGATATGGCCGCTTTCTATCTCGAGGCGATCAGACAGGTGCAACCCCACGGACCGTACCTCTTGGCCGGGTACTCGCTCGGTGGCTTGGTAACGCTTGAAATGGCACAGCAGCTGACTGCGGTTGGCGAAAAGGTAGCTCTGTTGGCAATGCTGGACTCCTACCCAGACATACGCTACCTGTCGCTCGCGCAGCGTACGCGTCTACTAATGCGTTTGGCAACGCGGCGTGCTGCAACCAGCATGAAATTGCCCATGCGCGAAGCTCTTGCTCTTATGATCCGTCCCTCGCGGCGGCGCTCGCTTGCGCCGAAGGTTTCTTATCAACCGCCGGGAAACGTTGCGCCGTCGCCGGCCATGCAGCGCGCTCGCGAATGCGCCTATCTGGCGCTGACTCGCTACAAGCCACGGTTTTATCCGGGCAAAATCAAGTTCGTACGGGCCGAAATCCCCACCGACTTCCCTGCCAATCCGACTGGGGTTTGGGCTCATCTCGCGGATAAGTTCGAGGTGGAAACAGTGCCGGGCGATCATTTGGGGATTATGTCGACGCATTATGAGCAGCTAGCATCTACAATCTCTCGCTATATGGAAGAAGCCCTTCGTTAGCCGTGGATTGACTCCCATCGGGAAATACTTGCCGTTGAACTATCGCGGGATCAGGACACGCGCCGCGAAAGCTCGATAATGGAGAACCCGGCGGCCGCTGCCGCTTTAGACAGGCGCTGATCTCCGCAAACAAAGTTTCTTTTTGCGGGGCGCTGCCGGCACCAGGTGAGTGCGGCCCCGAGTTGCAAGCTATCAGCCGAGCGCAAATCATGAATGTCCAACAAACGAGTAGACAAGTCGCGCAAGTTATCATCCGGAAGTATCTCTCTCCACCCTTGACACAGCACGTTGAGACGTAACAAAGCTCCTTTTTTCCCAATATCGTTCAGTTGTCCCTGACGATTTAATCGAGCGATCGCGCTATGAACTTCCACAAGGCTTCCCCACCACACCACTGGCATGAATGCGCGCAAATGGGATTGAGCCTGGCGGCTTGTGACCTCGTCAATACATAATGGAACCAGCGCACTCGCATCCCAGAAAGCGGCTGCCTGACTCACGACCGATCCTCTCTGTCGTTCAAAACCGCCTGAATGCCCGCGCTGCCAGGCACACTGCCCGTCGGAATCTTCAGCAGTTTGTCCACGGTGACAGATCTCTTGGGCATCCGCATTTTGCCGGCAGCCACCAGCAGTAGCTCTTCTTCGCTGGCGTCATCCGACAAGAAAGGAACCAACTTCGCTACGGGAAGATTCCGGTCCCGAATAATGATTTCCTCGCCGCTCCTGGCAAATGTCAGATACTTACTAAGGCGGTTCTTTAGTTCGGCGATATTGACACTGCGCATAGCGAGATTTTTACTTTCATGGCTATTATAGCCATGATCGCCGGATTTGGAAAACATTATTGCTGGACTTGAGTTTGTGAGGATAACTGGATGAACGGGGCGGAAGGTCTAATTCGCACGCTGCTTGCTGGCGGGGTTGAAGTGTGTTTTACAAACCCTGGTACATCAGAAATCCATATTGTTGCCGCGCTTGACCAAATTCCAGAAATGCGCTGCGTGCTGGGCCTGTTCGAAGGCGTGGTCACTGGCGCCGCCGACGGATACGCTCGCATGACGGAGAAACCGGCATGCACGTTGCTCCATCTCGGTCCCGGACTCGGCAACGGCCTTGCGAATCTGCACAACGCCAGCCGCGCGCAGGTTCCGATCATCAATGTGGTCGGCCAACACGCGACCTACCATCTCCATTACGACACACCTCTCGCCTCAGACATCGAAGGCATTGCGCGGCCATATTCCAGGTGGCTGCGTACTTCTCGCTCTTCTTCTGAAACAGGCCGTGACGCGGCGGAGGCTGTGGTTGCCGCCCGAACGGCGCCAGGGCAGATCGCGACATTGATTGTCCCTGCCGATGTTTCCTGGAGCGAAGGCGCTATGATCGCGGACGTCCCGGCGTCAGCTAAACCTCCTCTGCCGGACGTTCGTGCGATCGACCGCGCAGCCGCTATGCTCCGTTCAGGCTTGCGAACCGCGATACTAATCGGCGGAAATACGCTATACGGAAAAGGGCTGGTTACGGCTGGGCGCATCGCGTCGGCAACCGGGGCCAAGCTGTTGGCTCCCTACCCAATCACTCGCCTTCAGCGCGGAGCGGGAATTCCGAGAGTGGACCGAGTCCAATATGTCCTTGAACAAGGGATTGAGCAGTTCGAGGAGTTTCGTCAGCTGATTCTGGTGGGCGCGCAAGCTCCAGTCGCGTATTTCGCTTATCCCGGAAAAAATAGTGCGTTCACTTCGCCTGAGTGTGAGATCCACACACTCGCGAACCCCGGCGAAGACTACGTGGGCGCGCTCGAAGCGGTCGAGGAAGCCTTCTCCGTACGGGGAACAAAACTACAAGTGGAAAAAGCAGAACGGCCGCCGATGCCAAGCGGAGAAACTAATTTGCCAGGGCTCGCTGCGGTAGTCGGCGCGCTTCTGCCCGAAAACGCAATCGTAGTCGACGAGTCCATGACATCAGGGCGTGGACTGATGGCCGCAACCAAAGGAGCTCCGCCGCATGACTGGCTGGGAAACACGGGCGGCTCGATTGGAATTGCGTTACCACTAGCGGTAGGTGCAGCGGTGGCTTGCCCTGATCGCCGGGTATTGTGCCTGACTGCCGACGGCAGCGCTATGTACACCCTCCAAGCGCTGTGGACCATGGCGCGGGAGGGTCTCAACGTTACGACCGTAGTCTTCGCGAACCGCGACTACGCCGTTCTGAGACGTGAGTTTTCTTATCTCGGCGTGGGTAGTCCAGGACCTCGGGCAGGCGCGATGTTTGAGATCGGGCATCCCGATCTCGACTGGGTACAGCTGGCAAAAGGTATGGGAGTGCCAGGATCACGGGTGACTTCGTTGGATGCGTTCGGGAAGGCGCTACAGGCGGGATTTGAAAGTGAAGGGCCAAGCCTGATTGAGGTGCCTTTGTAGAGCTTTCACCCTTCACATAATTACCGGAAGACTTTTCAGGCCCGGAATCCAAACGTCGGACGCCCACTCCGGCCGCGGGCCAGCGAGCTTCATCTCCGGAAAGCGCTGCACCAGATTCAGGATCGCGATCTGTCCTTCTAACCGCGCGAGTTGGGCTCCGATACAAAAATGCGGAGCCCGCACTGAACGCCAGGTGTTGGTTGTTCAGCCTCTTCAGGTTTAATTGATTCGGGTCCTTAAATTGTTTTGGATCCCGGTTCGCCGCGCCGAGCATGCACAGGACCGACCATTCTTCGGTATGGGCTGGCCGCAAATCTCGATATCTTCCTTGAGCACGCGAGCCGTGAATTGTACCGGGCTCTCGTAACGCAGAATCTCCTCCACTGCCGAGCGGATCATCTCCGGTTTCTCTCGCAACTCCGCTGTCTCTTGCGGATGCTGCAGCAGCGTGTACATTCCGTTGCCGATCAGATTTCGAGTGGTCTCGTGCCCTGCGAAAAGCAGCGCGATGCACTGCGCGTAGAGCTCTTCTTCGGTCAGCACTTCTCCTTCTTCCTCGATGTCGATCAGCAGGCTGATCAGGTCGTTCCCTTTGTTGCGTCTGCGTTCCGCCACGGTCTTTCGGAAAAAATCAGTTAACGCAATCAGCGCATCTTGCGCCGCGCGCGCCTGTTCCACGGTGGGATCCGGATTGCCTCGAAAGACCGCGATGGCCCGCGACCAATTGACAAATGTGTCGCGCAGTTCCTGCGGAATTCCGAGCATTTCCAAAATGATGCGCACCGGCATGGGATTTGCGAACTCATGCATCAGTTCGACTTCGGAGCCGCGTTGCAGCGGCTTTAGCATTTGATCGACGATGGCCTCGACTTGCGGACGCAAGCCTTCGACTGCCGCGGGCGAAAATCCTTTGTTGAGAAGTTTGCGCAGCCGGGTGTGTTCCGGCGGATCCATGAAAATCAGCCACAAGCCCAGCATGCGCGCGAGTTCGCTGAACTCGGCCTGGCTGCTGAGCGGCAGGGATAATAACATCTGCTGCGCGCGTTTTGCGGAAAGCCTGGGGTCTTTGGCAATCGAGGAGCACTCGGCGTGGCTGACAATCGACCATACCGCCCATTTGCCGCCGACATCCAGGTAATGCAACGGCCCTTCTTCGTGCAAGCGGGCGTATGTGGGATACGGGTCCTGCAGAATTTCGTCGCTGAAGAGAACTTTTTTGTCCGGAGCGATAACCTTGGACAACCTTCACCTCCTCGCAAGATCAGAAGTTTCACGCGCGCAGAAACCGCAACTTACTGGGAGTCGAGTTTAACATCCGGGAGACACGCGAAGCACGTCTGCATCAGGATCCGACCGGTAGACGCTGCCAAATCAATTCGAAGATTTGGATTTTTCCGTTCACCGGCGTCGGTGGTGTAACCAATATGATCTGATCACCCTGGAATTTGACGCTGCGGACAAGATCCCTATCTACATAGTTCTGAATCGATGAGATTTCGATGTGATGGGTTACCTTGTCACCGCTGAGCGTGTACCGTCCCGCATAGGCAAGAAATGTCTTAAACGCCTCAGCCTGTTCTTCGCGCGACTCCGCCGCCGACAGAGAGTGGCTTTCGCCCGCCGTAGCTGATCAGGGCGGTTACTCTGCCATCCGCAGTATAGGTGAGAAAACCACAGGGTTGGGACCATAGGGAGTCTCGCTTCGCTCCCCTGTCGATGCGTTTGCTCGAGGCGGACACCAATTTCCACGTGCCCACAAGTTTGTCGTTTGCGGGCCCGGATACAACAGTGTCAGACATCTCTGGAATTACGCACCTGATTCTCTTCTCGATTTTATGTTCGCGAATTGTGGCTGTAAAGCGCCGGTAGGATCGAGGCAAACTAGCGGGTAGAACGGCTGAGCTGAGAAACACACTTGACACTCATCGTTGCCTCATTAAAAGTACTTGAGCCACGCGTTTGTAGAAACATTGCATAGCGCCATACTGCGCGGTTCTGTCTGAGAAGTCTGATTCGCGAAGGAAAACTATGACACCGGAATTGGAAGGCAAAGTTGCGCTCGTGACCGGCGGAACGTCAGGCATTGGCCGCGAGACCGCCATGCTCTTCGCAAAGGCGGGAGCCAAAGTGGTGGTTGCGGGACGGCGCGAACGGGAAGGCAGGAAACCGTCGAACTGGTCCGCGCCGCCGGCGGCGACGGTCTGTTCGTGAAAACCGACGTATCGAAAGCCTCCGAAGTTGAAACCCTCGTTCAGAGAGCTGTGGAGAAATTCGGCCGCCTGGACGTCGCTTTCAATAACGCCGGGGTCGAGGGGGTTTGGGTGCCGATTACGAGACAATCCGAAGAAGACTGGGATCGGACCATCGAGATCAATCTCAAGGGAGTCTGGCTTTGCCTGAAGTACGAAATCCGGCAAATGCTCAAGCAGGGCGCCGGCGGGGCCATTGTAAACATGTCGTCGATTACCGGCCTGGTCGGTGCTGTCGGGGCGGCAGCGTATAGTGCGAGCAAACATGGAGTGATTGGGCTGACGAAGACCGCCGCGCTGGAAAACGCCCGAAGTGGGATTCGGATCAACGCCGTGTGTCCCGCAGCGGTCGAAACGCCTATGGCTGAGAGGATTTTTGGCGCTCCGAAGGTCCACAAATATGTTCTGAGTTGCCATCCCATCGGGCGTTTTGGAAGACCAGCGGAAATCGCCGAAGCTGTGGTATGGATGTGCTCGGACCGAGCCTCTTTCATGACCGGCCAGTCCCTGGTTCTTGATGGCGGCTTCCTTGCGGGTTCCAATTCTCCGAGCTAGCTAAGCTTTTTGCCGCATGTCATCGGCGATCTTCGCCAACTCGGCTTTCGCAATTTTACCGCTTGGCGTCATAGGCATGGTCGAGACAAAGAAGATGTGGGACGGTCGTTTGTACGGGGCAAGGTGTTTTGCGGCGTATTCGGCCAGATCAGTTTCTGTCAGAAGCGAACCTGGTGACATTTGAACAAAGGCCAGAATCTCCTCATCTCCTTCGGTCGTTCGGCCGACCACTGCCGACTGCGCGACTGCGGGATGGGCATTTAGCACGGCCTCGACTTCGGCAGGATAGACGTTGAACCCGAATCGGATGATGAGATCCTTCGTACGTCCGACAATAAAAAGATTCTCATCCTCTAACCGGGCAAGATCACGCGTGTTAAACCATCCTTCCGCATCGATTGCGGCCGCCGTTTCTTCGGGTGCGCGATAATAGCCTTTCATGACATTGGGTCCGCGCACCCACAACTCACCCACTTCTCCCACGGGCACTGGTTGCCGATCAGGTCCAACCAATCTGGATTCCACTCCGGGAAACATCGGGCCGACCGAGTTATCGTTGCGCGGCGGCGCTTCGACCCGCACTTGCGCTACGTTAGGAGAACACTCTGTTATGCCATAACCGTGATGAAGAGGTAGGCCGAACAGGCGCTCCACCGATGACTTGATGGCAGAGGGCAGCGGAGCTCCTGAACAAGAAATGATCCGAAGCGCGGGAAAGTCGAACGACTGCAAGTTCCTCATCTTCGCGTACTGCAAAAACAACGAAAACATGGAGGGCACACCCAACATGATCGTTATTCGATCTCTCTCAAGCGCGACCCGCGCAGCCACGGGATCGAATCTAGGCTCAAGATAGATGGTTGCTCCGCTGAGCAGGGTTCCAAGAAAAACTATCGAGAGCCCAACGATATGAGACAGGGGCAGAATGCCATAAAGGCGGTCTTCTGAGTTCAAGGACCGGATCTTTGCGGCTCCCCCAGCCGAGAAAAGCAGATTGCGGTGCGTCAACATCACGCCTTTCGGAAGGCCGGTGGTGCCCGACGTATAAATCAAGGCAGCGACGCGACTCCCGATCTCCGCATCGATCGCCTCGGGTTGGACGTTCTCATTGAGAGGGCCCAAGCCGATCTGCCCTAACTCGCGCACCTCTTCTACCAACGCTCCGTGGCGACTCGCATGTTTGGTGGCATGCGCAGACGCACTTGTCGTGTAGACCACGCGCCGAGCTTCGCAGTGATCACGGATGGCATCGATCTCCCGTGCGGACAAACGTGGGTTCACGGGGACGGGCCAAGCATCCAAGCTGGCGACTGCCAGCAGAACAGCCGCGAAATCCCGGCAGTTTTCACCGACGATCATGACTCGATCGCCGGAGCGCACTCCCGAGCCGCGGAGCCAATCCGCAGTCTGCAAAATAATTCCATCGAGCTCCCGATACGTCCAGCTGCCGTTCGGATCAACAACAGCTTTATGATTGGGCGAACGCTCCGCCCACGGCTTCACAACATCGCTGATGCGGACTGGGAGAGTAGGGAGTGCGGGAATCTCAGGCATGGGCGCGGTCAGGCTATTTCGTGATTAATGACGCGGGTCGTGGGTTGCGAACTTGGGCCACAGTGGGAAAGCTTAGAGTCTCCGCTTTATTGATCAACACGTACTGCAGCCAATTGCCGTAAATGGCCGTGGCGGACGAGTGCCACGTCTTATGTAGCGCGCCGACCAACGCGGCTTCGGGGAAATTTTCCATCAGTTCTTCCCGCCGATCGGACAGGACGGAATCTCGAAAATCGCTAAGAAGGTTTGTTCCTGTTCCGTCGAAATAATCCCTCGGCATGGAGGGGTAGGTCTCTCGCTCCCGCCTCAAGAAGCGCTTGATATCCCTCCGGTATTCTTTCAGAAGGGTCTGCGCGCCGTATTCCGGGTGACCCTGAAAATGTAAGATCAGGCTCTGCTTTTTCTTCTTCACGAACGAGTCCACACCACCCTCGGCTGATTGCGTCAGCACGAGGTAGCCACATGCTGCCAACGCGTCGGCTTGCACTTCGTTCCATCGAGAATGCGGAAATCGTACCAACTGCCCCGTACCGTCGGTCAGCGGATGATTCGCGGTCTTAGCGAAATCAAACACACCAAATTGTTTGTCATTCAACGGGCAGCGCGGGATGCCATCGCTATGCAGGACACCGGCATGTGCTGCCAGGCAGGACAAGATGGTCGAGGTCGTGTTGCTTTCCGCCCAGTCCAAAACGTTCGCCAGCGCGGACCAGTAGGGTTCATTGCGCAGGTTGGGCTGCCGGGGCTCCGTTCCGGTCATAATCACAGAGTCGAAGCGGCCGTTCAACAAATCGTTGGTACCGAAGTAGAAGCTGTTTAGATGTTGCTGTCCCCGTTCTCCTCGAGGAACTCCGGACAGCGAGTAGAGCCCGACGAACACGGGAATGTTGGCGGATGCTGCATCGAGCAACTCGAAGAACTGCATTTCGGTGTCTTCAAGCGCTGAATCCGGCATATTGTTGATGAACGCAATTCGGACGCATTCCCGCTGCGCACTGTTACCGACCATGCCTGCCGCGCGCAAACTGTTTTGCTCAGCCCAACGAGGCGGCACCCGCCCGCCTTCGACAATCAACGGCATGTCACCCCTCCCCCACCCACGACGACCGCAGAAACAGTACTACCTTGCACTTTCCAACGCCTGCCCAAGATCCTCGAGAATATCGTCGATATGCTCGATGCCCACACTCAGCCGAATCATCTCTGGCGTAACGCCAACCTTTTCCTGCTCTTCGGGAGTCAGTTGCCGGTGAGTTGTCGATGCCGGATGACACGACAACGACTTGGCATCGCCCATGTTCACCATTCGCTTGAACAGGCGAAAGGCGTTGAAGCACTTGCGCCCGCCCTCATAGCCGCCCTTCACGCCAAAGGTCAGCAGCGAGCAGAAGTTGGAGCCCAGATATCGCTGGGCCATCGGATACAGCGGATTGTCCGGAAACCCGACGTAGTTCACCCAATCAACCATCGGATGCGCCCGCAGAAATTCCGCAACTTTGCGCGCATTCTCCACGTGGCGCTCCACCCGCAGGGCCAGCGTCTGAATCCCCTGCAAGAACAAAAAGCCGTTAAACGGAGAAAGCGTGGCTCCAGTATTTCTCTGACATACCGTCCGGCACCGCGCCACGAACGCGGCTTCTTTGTAATGATCGACGTAGACCACGCCGTGATAGGCAATCTCCGGCCGATTGAACATGTAGAACTTTTCCGGATATTGCCTCCAGGGAAATTTGCCGCTATCCACAATCATTCCGCCGATACTGGTGCCACCCCCTCCGACGAATTTCGTCAGGGAATGCACCACAACATCGGCGCCGTATTCGATGGGCCGCAACAGAATCGGCGTGGCAACCGTGTTATCGACCACCAGAGGCACACCGTGCTTGTGCGCGACTCGCGCCAGCCCTTCAATGTCGGCGACATTGCCAGCGGGATTCCCTACACTCTCGCAATACACCGCGCGAGTGTTCTCGTCGATCAACTTCTCCACATCTTCAGGACGATCCGTTGCCGAGAACCGCGAACAGATTCCCCGCTTCGGAAAGATGTGCGCCAGGAGGGTGAAAGTGGCGCCATACAACTGCGGCAAAGAAACGATATTGTTCCCTGCTTCGGCGATATTGATAAGCGCATATTCGATCGCGGCCATCCCAGAGCTGACGCTAAGTCCGTCGACGCCACCTTCGAGCGCGGCCATGCGCTTTTCCAGTACCGTGTTTGTAGGATTGCCGATGCGAGTGTAGATGTTCCCTTCGACTTCCAGATTAAATAGAGCAGCACCGTGCTCCGCACTATCAAACTCGAACGCGACCGTTTGATAGATCGGCACAGCCACGGCTTTCGTCGTGGGATCTCCATGGTACCCGGCGTGTATCGCGAGCGTCTCGCGTTTCATGCGTTGATCGGCCTTTCAAGTCGCAATCGAGTTCTTACTTTGCCGTAGTGGCAACCTTTGCAGTGGGAGCAGCTACAGGACTTTGCGCTAACGCTCTCGCAACCGTTTGCGTGACACGTTGAGCAGCGAAGCCCGCGCCGAACGCAAACCGCATTACCGGTCCGAAGCTATTCGCAGCTGCAACGCCCACGAAATAAATCCCGGGAACAGACGACTCAAAACTCGAAGACAACATCGGGCTGCCTTGAACGGTCTTAAGTCGCGAACGAATTTCAGAGCTGAGGAACTTCAACCGGTCTAAATTCACTCGATAGCCAGTGGCCGCAATAACGTGGTCGGCCGCCATCTTCCGCTCACTGCTGTCGGCAGCCCGAACACTTAAATGGACTCTGCCATTCTGAACTTGGGCTCCTTGCGGGGTGCACCCGAGGTGCAACGGCACCTTCCCAATCACTTTGTCGCGAATGAACCATCCCCCCGACGGACCCAGGGTTCGTCGCACAGCTTCCACCCGAATCCGCTCCGGCAAATAGTGAAAGGCCAGCGGTGAGTTGGCGAAGAAGCGCGAGCGCATACCGGGACCAAGCCCAGACTGCGGATGCCGTATCTGCTGCCAGAGGGAGCGTGGCTTGCCTGTCGGCTGGCTATGAAACTTCAATTCCTGCCTGCGACTGACGAGCTGCACCTGAGCTCCAGACTCATGAAGCAGTCCTGCCAGATCCATGGCAGAAGATCCACCACCGATCACAACGACGTCGCGGCCCCGAAATGGCTCGAGTTCGTGATGCCGAGCGCTATGAGAGAGCACTTCAGCCGGCAGATGCGCCAGGCTCTCGGGAACATAGGCGAAGTGCGTAATACCGATTGCCAGCACAACCTTGCGAGCCTGAACCGTTTCGCCGTCCTCGAGTTGCAACAGGAATCCACCCGGCACCCGCTCGACCTTCGCGACGAGCCTGTCTTCGAGTTCCGGCACCATGCGTTCCCTGAAGGCGAGACCATACGCCGTAAAAGTCTCGAGGCGCACCGGTACGCCGGTATCGGCATACTCGACGCCCTGTTCTGCACAAAACTGCCGCAGCGTAAAAGCACTTTCAGGATCGTAGATGTCGGAAGCAAAGCCGTCCGATTTGAGCATCATGCCTTTCGGCATGTGCGCCAGCCAACTGTCCATCGGCCGACCGAAAATGCGGAATGAAACACCGCGCTGGCGGAAATGCGCGGCAACCGAAAGTCCATAGGGACCTGCCCCAATGATCGCAGCTTCTAGCATAAGTTTAGGAACCACTCTAGGGTCGTTTCGTGTTCTGATTTGGTACCCGATGCTCAGGGACCGTTATGGGGGGATTGGAAGTATAATAACACGCCAACGCAAGTCCACCTACAGAACCCGATAACTCTCCTAACTGGTGTTATTTGTTAGATATACGTCCAGAACGACCACGTCGCTCGCGGCTATCCTTGCGAACGGATTGGTTTGTCAGAGCCGGCCGCTGACCCGGTTCGGATCAAAGATCCGAAGGCTGTAAAGACCGAATTGGGACCCTCTTTCAGTGTCTAAACGGGTTGGTCAACCTTGGGTTTATTGCGAAGCTTTCTTTCGACGAACGCGGCAACAGTCTTTACCGATTCAAGGTTGTCCGGGATGACTTCGTCGTCCTCCACGACAATGGCAAAACTTTCTTGGAGAAAGACGACCAGTTCGAGCACCCCTGTTGAGTCGATCACACCATCTAGGAGAAGCTCATCGTCGCGGAGTGCTTCGGTGCGGCCAAAGAGGTAGTTGTTTACGAGAAACGTTCGAATTTCACGTTCGATGTCAGTGGTTTGCATATTTTAAGTGGACCCGCCTGTTGGTTTGAGAATTGTGTAACTACAAAGTTTGAGTAGAAAGAAGGCCGATCAAAGCCATGCGTCCTTAACTCTGTTGGCCCCACCCGTCGTTAAGTTATTTGCTAAGGAACCGAACACTCGCGCGCGCGAAAAAATTGGTTTCATGGTGCCCCCGGTATCGAATGTCCAATGCACCCTTAGGTCGAGGACGCTCACACAATTATTCGCGCAAAGCTCAGCTTGCCCCGCGTAACGATTGTATCTTCCACGCGGGCGACTCCTTCAATCAAGGCTGCTTCGCCCGTCATCTTAATAATATTTACCTCCATGATCATGGTGTGACCGGGCAACACTGGCACCAGGAATCTCATATCGTTTACCGCCGCCAGCGCCATGAATTCTTTTGGGTTCATGCCCTTGCCGGTGGTGTGGCTGAACAGAAGCGAAGCACTTTGCCCGATGGCTTCAATGATAGAAGTGCCAGGCATTATAGCGAAATCCGGGAAGTGCCCTAGAAACTGAATCTCGTTGCCGGTGACGTTCTTAAGAGTTTTGATTCGTTTCCCGGGCTCCAACTCGAGGACCCTGTCCACCATAATGAAAGGGAAGCGCTGCTTTAAATGGGTTTTTACGTCTTCAAAGCTCATAGTCATAAGGAACAACTCCGGCTGACGCATTCCCACGTGCAATCCGTCGGGATTCTCGATCAGCCCATCTCGGGTAGAACGGAATCGTCGCGGTGTGGACCAGTATGGCTAGAGTACACTTTCCCAAGAGGCACAATTCTCGAATTCCTAAACTCTCGGCGCGGTTCCGCCAGGCAGCGTCTTAACCGGCTGCGCCGTCACCACGGACCGGCCACCATATTTGCCCGTAAGGTTATACCAGCGGACGCGCAGCATCTCCTGAAACATGCGTGCCCCGTCCGCCAGCGGATGAATTCGCGTTCCTCCACAGTGTCCCCAGAGCACTGGCACTTCCTCCACGCGGAACCCAAATTTACGGGCCAGGAACAGAATCTCCGGATCGAAACCCCAGCGCTCGATTCGCTGCTGCGGAAGAATCGTCTGGGCGGCCCGGCGGGTAAAGGCTTTGAAGCCGCATTGCGTGTCTTTGAATTGCAGGCCCAGAATGATCCGCAACAGTAGATTTAAGACCCTGCCAAAAAGCTGCCGATGCGCTGACTGTCGCTGCGTCTGCAGTTCCGTACGCAGCCAGCGCGAACCGATGGCAATGTCCGCCCCCGCCGTCAGTGCTTGCAGCAGCTTCGGCATCTCCTCCACAGGCGACGATAAATCCGCGTCGCTGAACACCACCACCTCGCCACGCGCTCTCAGCATCCCGCTGCGCACGCTGTAGCCCTTACCGCGGTTCCCCGGATTCTCTATCAATCTCACTTCCGGATTCTTTTCCCTAAACGCGCACACAATCTCCGCCGTGTTGTCGGATGAACCATCGTTGACCACAATCACTTCCGCCGGCCATCCCTGCTGCCGCACGTAGGCGAGCACCTTCCCCAAAGTTGCGCCCAGGCGCGCGCCTTCGTTGTAAGCCGGAATGACGATGCTGTAAAGAATGTTTTCCATTTTAGTCTTCCCCGTAATCTGCAGGAGTTTTCCCTGCCATCTCTAGGACTCATTTTTCATTGAATTGAGAATCGGGCCCTGGGATTTTTCGGGGGGAATTTCACTGCGGATTTCAAGAAGGAGGCCGTTCCGGAGTCGAAAGTGGGGGGCTGTCGACATCGTCCGAACTGCACAGCAGACCAGACGCCTGCGCTCGGAATCGTTGGTTCCAGGCGCCAAGGTTTTCAATGATGGATAACGCCGCTTCGAGAAGCGCCGCGGTACGCGCGGGGCTAACCGTTGGTTGCCAAGCCCAGAACTTACCTACCGAGCTATTCGCTTCTCGACAGAAAATGCACGTAGTAGAACGTATCTCCAAGCCTTTGCCAATCCGCGATCTCGCCTGGTGGCGGTGTCTCTTCGGCTACAACGGCCTTCGCTCCGGCTCTCGCCAGGGCATCATAAACGTCCGCCTTAACTGATTTTGACGCCTTCCAAAAGTCGCCCGTATCTTCGCGGAGTATCTGGGCAACAATTCGAACCCTCGCCATTCGCGCCCAGCGACACCCGTCCGAACTGTCACCGATAAGGGCCACTTCCTCTCCGGGTAGCACGCCCGCCCGATTCAGAGATGTGCCCACCTGAACATACACGCCTAAGGCTTCTCCACGAACCCCGCGAGGAAAGCCTGCCAAGTGGTAAACAACGAATGCCGCAGTAAGGACAGTTAAAGAGGCAGCAACAACCATCGTCAAGATGGCAACTGGTTTGGCAGCGGCTGCGGGATTATCGAGAAGTATTCCCGGGAGCAATCCAAGTAACACCAACACCAGAAACGGGGCAACGTAACGAGGTTCAACTGAGATAAGCGAATACAGACACACCGCGGCTATGCCGGGAACAAGCAATGGCCAACTTCCGAGAATGTCCTTAAAGCCTCGCAGCGAATTCCGACGCACGAACAGAAACACGAGTGCCACCACAATCAGGCCCGTCAATGGCGCAACATGTGGATCCCCAAAAAGAACCGCCAAGCTGCCGCCAATGGCTCGAAATTGGTCTCTTAGATTGAATCCTGCGCGAGTGCCGGCACCCCAATATTCCATATCCTGCCGCGGCGGGTATGTAAATGCTAGCGGCTCTCTGAAACCAAATGCATCTGGGCTCTCGTGAAGCAGAGTTACAGGGTGTCTCAAATAAGGAGGCGGACCTGAAGCTGGAAGGAAGAACGGCCCCCCAGCAAGCTTACCTCCACCAACGTTATTAACGTGCCAGGCGTAGTTCAGGTTGCCAGCTTCGCTATAGCTGGGTCGGCCCACCCTGAGAGACATAGCGATAAACAACGGTGCGGAGACTGCGCAAAAAAGAAGGAACGTCGTGGCGAGAGGAAGTGCCGCTTTTCTCCAATCTCCTATAACGAAAAATGCAACTGCCATAAACACAAAGGCCATGGGGAACAAGATAGCCTTTGCCAGATAGCCCAACCCGAGAGTTAGTCCGAGCAAGAGAGAGGTCCGCGACCTGTTGGTGCTGGTGCGGAGACTGAGCAGAAGTCCGGAGTCCAAGTAGACGAACGCCGTCACACACAGATCAGGAGTAACCATGCGAGGCGCCCAAAGCATTCCAAAGGTGCTCCAGGCAAAAAAGCTATAACCCAGCAGTTGCCAGATCCAGACCGGTATGTGCGCTGCCGATGGCGAATCCTTTCGCCTATTTTCTTGCCCCAGAGAGATCACCTGGCGCAGGAGGAACTCGAAAGATGCCAATGCCCCCAGAAAAATAACAAAGTTCACTCCATGCACGAGTGGGACTTCCCACTGTGCTGACGGACGCGCGACCCAGGTCACAAGGCCGATCAAAAGCGGGTAGAGCGGGCTCCAAATTGGATTAATCAGTAAGTGCCAATTATGTTTTATGAGCACATCGCTCATGTCGAGGTAGGAGATTCCATCCTCATTGATGAATTGTCGCTGTGACCAAGCCTCAAGCAACGCAAAACCAATACAAACGATCCAGCAGACGAGCCGCGTTTGTTCGTAGCTTCGGTCTTTTGTAACGGTCTGGGTATCTTTCACTTCAATCTCGGCAACCGCTGCTTTCATTACTCTCTCCTATACGACTCAGCTCCGAACACCTTCCTCAACGTCGGCGCAGGATCATGCCCAATGCGCGAGGGAGAAAACGGCCGCCCGGAACAGGCAATGCCTGCGTCGCAGACCAATCGCGTAACCCGGAGGCCAACATCCTCGGCCATCTTCACGAGTTCACTTTCATGATGAAACTCGTAGGTGTGATCGCGCTGGGCCGATTCCAGAGCGGTGCTGAAAAAGACGAGCCCGTCATCCGCGAGATGATGCGCTAGCACGTTGAACAAAGGACGTGGATCTTCCAAATGCTCCGCCAGCATGGCGGCAATGATTCCCTGATAGGTTCTGCCGCTTTCTGCCAGGTTCAATTTCAGAGCATCCTTGACCTCAAACGTTACGCGGCCGCCGTGTCCGGAGACAGCGAGCAGCCGATTTGCCACCGCCATCGCCGGCGGACTGATGTCGAAACCTTTCACCTGGATGTCTGCTCTGCTCTCGGCCGCGAGCAGGCCCATCACGCCATGACCGGAAGCCAACTCCAGGACTTTCGCCCCAGGCGGCAGCGATTTCAGAAAATCGTCCCGATATAATGCGATGTGGCTGACCATCGACGGCCAGAAGGGATAAATCAAAATCGCGGCCCACATGTATGGAACCATGTAGCCTTCATCTTCATAAACTTCCGAGATGAGTTCTGGCATGGTTTCCGGCGTGTAACGGCCGGTCTTCTCGTAGAGTTGTTGCGACTTCCACACGCCCAGACAATATTTGGCATAGCCCTTCGCAGCATCCTCAAAGGCGCGGTCGCCGTAGGCCGCGTCAGCCCAGCGGGCCAGCGGGTTCAGCAGCCAGGAACAGAGTTCTTCATTGGCCTCAAACGTCGCGCGGGCGGAGGGAGCCAATCATCCTGGCGTTTGTCTCCAGACTTCTAAGAAATGCCTTGGCATCCTTCATAATTTGGGTCTTTTTCTCCTGGTATGTCAGTCCGTCGAGGCAACGTGACGAACCATCCTGACCATCGGGCCGGATCAGATCCACTCCGTCCCACGGGGGAACAAAAACATGCATGCGCCCCAGTTTAACGATTCGGTCTACACCTTTTTTTCCTGCCAGCAAGGCAAGTTTCTCTTCCTTTTCCGGATCGGCCATGCCCAAACCCAGGGTCTGCACATTACCGTCGAACTTCGAAACCGGGTCGAACAAATCGTCCACTTCCAGCACGGTCAAGGTTTTGCCTTGGGTGGGTTGGGGAATGTCCGATCCAGAGCCGAGCAGCAGCGTCCAATCGGGACCCTGGGGAAAGAACAGCTTGATGTCGCCGTATCCTTCAGCAGCCAGGACGCGCGCGCCTGGCAAATTGCTGAAGTCAACGCGGCAGGAATGGTTTGCCGCGGATGCGCTCGGTTCTCGGTTTCAAAGGCTCGCTGCAAGAGCTGCGACAAACTGCGTTGTCGACTGGCCGTTTCCTTTTTCGAGGAACAAAACCTGCGGCGAGGAACATGCCTGCTGGTCAAATTGCCAAACATCGCGCGCGATCCGCAGGCACCAAGACATCTCGTTCGTCGGCGTTGCCCCAAGCTCCCGCGTCCATCGCCGCGACCGAGATCCTCGGCCCGAAAACCGCCACTCTCGCCCAATGGGGAAAGGGCAACCCCCGAATCTGCAAAACTGCTTCTTCGCCGCCCCAGATCATCGCCCCGTCAACGACTTGAGCCATCGCTTCCTGCAAATCCGCCGGCCATGATCAAAGGCGGCCATAAAAATGCGTCCGGTCAGCAATTTGGCTCGGATCGCTTTCCACCAGCTTCTCCATCAAACGCTGGGTCAGCTCGATGAGACCGCTGGGAATGCGCACCAAGGCGGCGTTGCCTCCCAGAAGAGCGCAGGTCATCGAAAGAATGGGCTGGATTTCTACATTGCCCGCGGGCCAGTGACCCACTACGCCTACGGGAAATGCTTTGCATTTGGCACGACCATATTCATTCCACCCGCCATATAAGCCATTGGGCCCGAGTTCGCGGGCGATGATCGGTTCCAACGTGCCCCGTCTTAGCCACATCCGAAGGAAAGGAATTCCCGGAACATCGTCAAATTCGCGAGCGTCCAAACTGCTTCGCCCAGGCCTCGAAGACATTCATCACGTCATTCGGCGAAATCTCCGCTTCCGAAACTGCTTGACGCAACTTGGCCGCTGCCGCGGAGATCTCCGCGGGCGAATCTGACATTCTGTGTGAAGCTCGTCATAGCAGATGCTGCTCATTCAATTCACCGGCGTCCGATTGATTTGGAGATTCCCGCATCCTCTGAGCTCAGCCTTGGGAATGCGTCCCGCAAAGCGGAAACTGATGCCTCGCCTCCCACAGGGGCAACCATCGTAAGCAATCACCTGAGCCATGTCCTCCGTGAGCAGCAGGTGGCCCGGGAAGCTTGTCGGCAAAACGCTGCAGACCTGAACGATTCCGTATTCTCCCTGCTGCGACGGGTTCGAGCGTGAGCGGATCTCGCACAATCACATCGCCAAACGCCGGGCCATGTTTGTTGCCTTCAGAGCAATCCGGATAAATAACTCCCACGCTCTCCACCATGCCATAGAAATCGACAATGTGATCGGCGGAACACCCAAACGCCCGAGCCAACTGCTCGTTGAACACTGTTTTTTCAACCGCCTGATCCTGCAGACGCTTCCATCCGCCGCTGTGCAGGATCCGGGCTTTCGGCAAGTTCAGACAGACGCCCTCCTCCATCAGAGGCTTCACCAAGTGGTTCCAAAGAATGAAGGTAAAGCCGTAGACCAAGCACCTCGGTATCCTGCCGGTCTTTGGCGAATTCATCTCAGTTTATCCCGATCCAGCTTCAGGTCACCCTGCTCGTCTAGGCTAAGACAGTAGGTGGTCTCACTGGCAAAAGGTTGCAACCCTTGAATCGCCGCGCCCCTGGCCCCCATCGCGTTCGCGCCTCCCATGAAACCCGGTGTGTCCACGACCAGGTAAGGTCTGCGAGCCGGTCCTATGAAATCCCGAACGATGGTCACGACTCCCTTGGTCATGCGTCGAGCGGTCGGCGAATCGAGCACGACTCGGCTCGGCGACTGAGATGTAGTGGCGCTGGAGGTCAAGGTTCTCTTGATCTCGTCAGGACTCAACCAAAGGACAGCGGCGGATTAGCCTTCAGAATTCCGACCGGTAGAAATGGAAGATCGGCAACGCGAGCTGGCGGATCGATAATCCACAGGCCAGCTCTGGACATAATTTCTGTAGCCTTCATGCCGCTGACATGCATAATCCAGCTCCTCCTTAAGTATTTCCAGCAGACTCGCCTGCTTTTCCTCTGGAGGCTGACCATAAGGAGGCATGGACAGAAGCGGCTCGATTTGATCCTCAAATTGCAGCACGTAAGTTCCTTGCCTAAACAGGAAGCGCCGAGGCCGCTATTTTCCCCGAGGAGGTTTTTGGCAATTCAGAAACCAAGCGGATCGAGTCGAGAGTCCAATGAGCTGGAAGGTGTCGGCGAACTTCTTCCATCACGACGGTTGTACCCTGATCGGGCACGATAAACAAAACCAGAGCTTCTCCGGCTTCGGGATGATCGACGGCGCGGGCAGCGCATTCATAAACCCCTGGGATCGCGGCGACTTTTGCCGTCACCTCAGCAAGACTCACCCGTATTCCCCTCATTTTTAGAAATGACCCTTCGCGTCCTTCGATCCACAGATAACCTTCCTCATCTTGCCGCGCCAGGTCGCGGGTTCGCAGCCAGCCGTCGCAGAAGATGCGACCCGTTTCTTCCGAATCGTTTAAGTAACCCGAGCAAATCGACGGCCCTTTTACCAGTAACTTGCCGACCTGCCCGGCGGGCACGTCATTTCCTTCTTCATCTGCAATGCGGACCGTCAGATTGTCTAAAGGTCGTCCCACGCTTCCCGGCCTCTCCTGCCAGCGTTCAGGTTCCATGCATGAGATCCTGGAGGTGGCTTCGGTTTGCCCATACATCACAAAGAATTCAGTCGTCGGGAAGATCGACCGCATCTCGTGAATTCTCTCGCGAGCCAAGGCCCCACCAGCCTGAAGAAAACGTTGCAAAGTGGGCATGGGAACTTGCCGAATATTCGATCGCCGAAGAAGGACGTTATAAGCTGTCGGCACGCCGGCGAATGTGGTGCAGCCAAATTCTGCTACGGCCTGGAGCACTTTATCGGGAAACATAAAGCGGCGGTCGAACACCACCCCACCGCCCTGATAAAGATGCGTGTGCATCACGCTTGCCCCAAAACAATAGCTCAATGGGAGAATCAATAAGGCTCGTTCGTTGTTGGCCAATCGCTGGCTGCGAATGATGGCCTCGGTGTTCGCGATCAGGTTCTTATGGCTAACTTTGACGAAGCGCGGAACACCGGTGGAACCGGAAGTTGCCATCAAAGCCGCGAGATCCGAATCCTCGCGAGCGGCTGGCGGCATGGTCCTCGCCGAGTCCTTGGCCAAGTCACCATGCAGTTGAAGCGTGCATCCCGGAATTTTCGTGTTTGTCAGACCTGCTTCAGTCCAAACCGCTCTGGTCCCTGTCACTTCAAGCAGCATTGCGGCTGACGCGGTCACAGCGCGATCTTCCACCGGCACTGCCACGAGACCTGCGTACATGGCTCCCAAATAAACCAAAGCGCTCGATGGAGACAGGGAACAACCGATCAGCACTCGATCCCCCTCCCTCAAACCAGCTGAGATCAAGGAGGCGCCGTACGCCGCAATCAGCCGGGGCAAATCCTGGGGGCTAATCGTGCGCCCGGTGGCGGCATCGATTAAAGACGAACCTGGTCCCAGACGCTCGACCAACCGTCCGGCGAAATTCTGTTCCTTGGTAGCAGTCACTTTAGACTTTCTTGGCAAGCTTGGTGTTAATAATTCGCACAATCTCGCGAACGCTCTCCATCTCCATCAACTCATCGACATCTAAGCTGACTCCGAAAATGTCCTCCAAACTTCCGGCCAGGGACAAGTGCCCCACTGAATCCCAGGCAGAGATGTCACTTGCAGTGGTATCCATTGACACCAATTGGGGGTCGATGTCAAAGGCGGTTTTGAAGGCTTCCCTGACATTGTTCAAAACGTAATCCTGATCGCTCATTTTGCCCTTTCGTATATCTGTGTGATCTGAGTCGGCTGAATGATTGCTAATAGGTGAGGATTTGGGAGCATCTCTCATACTAACAAAGGCATTTAATCCCATTAAGCTTAGGCCATGATCCCGGTGCCGCCGTCGATTACAAGGGTATGACCGATAATGCCGGCGGCCGCGTCGGAGCAAAGAAATTGGGCTCCGTACGCAACTTCGTCAGCCGTGACTAAGCGGCCTCCGGGAGTACGGCGGATGGTCTCCGCGATGCGGGCTTCGCTATTCGGCATCGCTTTCCAAGCATCAGTGAGCACTGCCCCAGCGGTTAGAATGTTGACGCGGATGCCACGCGGCGCGAGTTCAACGGCGAGGTGACGGGCAAGCGCCTCAAGCGCGCCTTTAGACGAGCCCACCAGCGAATAGGACGGAAGGGCACGCAACGCTCCCCAGGAACTGACCGCCACAATGCTTGATCCTTTGGAAAAACGCGCCATGAGAAGCTGAATCAGCTTGAAGAAGACGCGCACATTCAGGTTAAACGTCCAGTCGAAATGACGCTCCGTGAGTTCCTCGATTGGGCGGTGGATCCCAGTGGCAGCACAATGAACGAATCCGGAAAGATGCGGACCCAATTCTTGTAGCGAGCGGTCAAGCTGTTCCATACCTCGGTCACTGGTCAGATCGGCACGGCACAGCGAAATGGCCAACTGTTCCTCCGCAGCGATCGCCTTCAATTGTTGAGCAGACTGTTCGTTGCGGAGATAATTCGCGACCACAGTAGCACCCGCGCGGGCGAAGCGAAGGGAAATCGCCTGGCCTATGCCGCGTGTACCTCCAGTAACCAAAATCGTTTTGTCGCGCAAAGAAAACAGGTCGCTCCCGCTCGCGCTCATCATGCGGACTCAGTCTCTTCTTTGTGTTTATATGAATTTGTGCCTGGAGACCGATGAATCCTTGGACCAGGATGTGTGAGAAGGGTCAGCATCTAGCCTCTCCTCGATCAACATTTCCCGCGCTAGGAGTTTTCATGCTCCGCGCTACTGCCAACAGCGGCGGCACGATTTCGAGCGGCTCTTGCTTCCTTCGAACCCATCAACCAAGCTCCCGAGTCCGGATCGTATTGCCGAATTACTCTGGCAGGCATTCCAACAACCAGGGAGTAATCCGGGATGCTCCGCGTCACCACCGAATTAACCGCGACCACACAATTTCGGCCTATGGTCAGCTCTCCTCTTGGGCAAATGATCGCTGCGCCATGACCGATCCAGGATCCCTGGCCGATTCGGATTGTCCCGCCCTCGGTAATGCCCTGCTTGAGCACCGGCACTAAGATATCTTCATAGCCGTGGTTATGGTCCACGATGATGACGTGCTGGCCGACCAGCACGTCCCGTTCTAAATGGATCCCGTTCTTGGCAGACACGATACTAGCGAAACCGATGTGGCAGTTCTCATCAACCACAATCAGAGGCTCACCTGTCGGATCGTCATCCGCGACGTTCAGCCAAGCGTATTCTCTGAGGCTCGACGACTTGCCAAGGCTGATACGGGATGCCCGTTGCCGATCGACCTTGCTGGTGTAGTGAAACGACACATTGCGTCCGATCGAGGCGAACGGGTAAGTGTGGGCCACCCAGAGGCTATATAGTTTGGTGAGCCCTTTCGGCAAGAGTTCCAGTGGATCGGAAAAAGGCTTGCGATGGTGCGGACGACGCGCGCCTGGGCTGCTCATGTGCTTCGATCGATCCGGTGAGGGAAATTCTTCGTCGGGACTCATAGCACGCCGTTCATCCGGATTCAACTCAGTCAGGCTTCGCAGTGGCATCAAAGGACTCCAACCGACTCTGGTGTACGCGCGGCGTACAAGCTGTTTTGCCTTCGTGAAGTGCGCAGATGAACTGCTGTACAGAGGGCATATGTAACTATACAACTCCCGGCGCAAAGAGCTATGTCGGCCGTCGGCCTGGTCGAAAAGCCAAGCCAGCGAATGCCCAGGACGACAACCAGCATCGCCGCGGAACCGATCGCGGGCGGGACAAATGTTTTGCCGTAGCGAAGCAGATCCAAACCGGTGAGGTCGCGCATCCGCACGATCTGGAGAAAATAGCTAAGAATAATCGCCAGCAGGGCTGCTACCTGTCCTCCGACCATTCCGAACAACTTGCAAGCGGGATAAATCGCGATCAGCATGGCCACTGCGGACGCGGCGACTGCTCGACGATGCAGGGCGGGGTGGCCGATACCACTAAAGACGCACGTAATTGCGGCGTTTAGGATATTTAGAAACACCACGAGGGCTGCGACCGCCAGCGGTCCGAAGGATGCGACATACCGAGCCCCGTATATGACCGAGAGAAGGGAATGCCCGCACAAGTAAATTGCAATCACGCCCGGGAGCCCCAATAGGATCAGCCAGGACGTCGCCTCCACCAGAATTCGGTTGATACGTTCTTTATCGTCCTGGACGTGAGCGAAACTGGGAAAGAGAATTTGTCCCATCATCCTGGTGATAAAACTGGAGGGAGTCTGGACCAGTAACACCCCCATGGTGTAGAGCCCCAATGTTGTTGTCGAATAAAGCTTGCCTAGTACGAAGATGTCTGTGCGCGAGAAAATGAGATTTAGAAACGATAAACCAACTACGGCGCGGGAGAACTTATAAAGTTCCCGCACAACCCGGCGGTCCCACCCGAGGGACGGCAACCCGGGACACAAAATATATGACAATAGACAACGGAAGGCGTTCTCGCTGCATGTGCCAATCGCTAGGGCCCATACATCGCGAAGATAAAAACTCAGAATCACCGTCGTGATGACTCCAAGGATAGCGCCGCCGTTGCTGATCGCCATCCACTTCCCAAACTTCATGTCTTTTTCGGGAAGAATGGACCGCGGACTCATAGCGCCTTCGAAAAGAATAGTGATCAGCGCCACGCGAAGCAGCCCAGATAGTTCTACGTTCCCGTAGAATCGGCCGACAAAAGGAGCGGCGATGAAAATGATGGCGTACATCCCGACTGCCCGTGCCATCCCCATCCACCAGCCGGCGTTGAGGTATGCCTTCTCGCGGCCCCTGGGATTCTGAATGACTGCCGCCCGTTGTCCCACGTCTGTGAGAGTCCCGATGATTGCAGAACAGGACATGACAATCGCCATGGCGCCAAAGGCGCCTGGGGCGAGCAGCCGAGTCAGCAGCATGTTACGGGCAAACCGGACCATCTGCTCAGCAAGGCTTCCAGCTCCCAGCCAACTGCCACCGCGCATGGCTTTGGCCCTGAGGCCGTCACCACGCAGCAGGTCACCGATAATTACCTTGGTGCGCCCGTAACTTCGCATAAAACTTATCTCGCCCACTGTCATTTATGAAATGTAGTTATAAAAGTTGAAGGGCCTTTGCGGATTCGCTGCGGAATTCACGCCTGGACGATGGTCCAGAAATATTCCACTTCGTTTCCCTGGTTCGGAAAACCCAGTTGGGAAAACCGATCGCACTTTTACCGGGCTAGACATCGGCCGCCGAGCTTGTATGTCAACCGGTCCCCTTCCAGCTTGGCATAGGCAATCTGCGCGCGCTCGCTACCTGCGCCGTCGATTCGCCAGCTATCACCTTCCGGAATAAGTCTCATCCGGCTGCGAGCCCGCCACCACTTGTCCACTTCTCCGGGCCGAGCGAGCCACAGATCTCTCTGCGGCACCAGCGCCGTAATGTACTTCAGCAACGCCTTGTATCCAGCTTGAGCCCGGGCTTCACGGACGTAGTCGGGATGGATAAGAAAACTGATCAGACCACGCTTGCTTAAGATCAGCTCCACCTGAGTTTTCCACAACGTCAAGTCGAAATCGCCGAGCAAACAGAAGAGCGGATAGTCCTGAGCTGTTGTCAGTGGAAGTTCAACAATGCCACCAATGAAATATGGCATTACCGTACAACAACCGCCTCGCTGGACTTCTAAATGACCGCAGTTGGGAACTGACATGTCGTAGGAAAAATCGAAATCCGAATACCATTCCTGTTGACGATAAAGCCCCCCCGATCGAAAACCAGCGGCCCCGAACTCACGCGCACAGGCGTTTATTTCACGGGCGCGGCGCCTAAACACTTCTCGGCTCGCGAACAACTGACCGTCGTGGTTGAGATCATGCACGTTCAGCTCAAAGCCTCGATCCCGAATTTCCTGTAGCAATTTTTGTGGAACCGGATAACGTTCCCGCGGAACTATCTGGAACGAGCTTTTTATACCGGCGGCGTCATCCAGATCCATCAGATCTGTGCAAAAATCCAATCCTGTTTTTGTTTCCACATCATGGGTGACGATCACGCAACCTGAATGGCCACTAGGCCAGAACCAGATAAACGGAATACCATTGCCCCCGACCTGCTTGATCGACTCCGCGAGCGAATTTTCGACCAGTTGGTCAACGGTGAAATCGACCGGCCAGTGTGGGAAAGGAATTCTCTGAAAGCCGGCATAATAAATGCTCTGAATATACCGACGCAGGGCCGGGATCAGAAGTGGCCGTATCGCATAATACGCGCGACGGAAAAGCGGATTTTCCAGCCAACTTAGGCGGCTCGTACCCGTGTCGACATAGCGCTCGTGACGCAAGTCATCGATAATTCTGGACAGATCCGCGACGCTCTCGACTTTCGTTGAGTCAGAACCATAAGCCAGCAAGTCCTTTGGATCACCTTTCCATTCGGTCGAACGAGTCAGAGAATCTGCACCTGAATGCTTGCCATGACGGACAACCTTCACTGAGACCCTTGGACCCGACTCTGCCATCGCGAGAATCTGTTCAGGACAGCGGAAATAATCTATAACAGATCGATTCATGCGCTTGGCCGGCCACTCCGAGTCAATTCCTCTTCCCCTTTGGGCACCGAGACCCATACCCCCTTCACCGGGTCGAATTGTTTAACCACCCTACCGGGGTTTCCCGAGATCACAGAATATGCGGGAAAACTTCTGGTAACCACGGAATTCGCGCCGACCACAGAATTCCGTCCGATCACAAGTTCATCCCGACTGCACATGATGGCTGCTCCGAAGCCGATCCAGCATCCTTCTTCGATTCGGATTGTTCCACCCGGAGTCATCGGTTGATGACCAATGGGAACTCTCACATCTTCGAATGCGTGGTTGTGATCCATAATGAGCACCGATGGGCCAAAAAGCGCATTCCGCTGAATATGAATCCGATTCTTGGCTGAGATCACAGTGCGTCGCCCGATGCCACAGCCGTCTTCGATGATGATGGCGGGTTCCTTGCAAATGGAGACGTCAGGGATATTCAGCCACACATCCCGCCCTAGGGTCACATGGTTGCCGACACTCATGTAGTTTGCTCTCGACCGCGGCAGGTCGCAAGTGTAGTGCACCGAGACGTCTTTACCGAACGAAGCGAAGGGATACGTCCATCCGAGCCAAAGACTGTTGAGTTTGCTAGCCACGCGAGAAAATCCCCTAAGAGGATCTTCCCTGAACGCTTGGCGAGAACTGCTCATTGGTGGTTCTCCATCTCGCCGCACGCACGGTCTCGAGAGAGGCCGTGATCTCTGGCAGGAGCAAAGTGTCCCATCATAGTCCCGCAAGCTAGTGCTGGCCTCGGTGACAAGCCGCGTTAGATCCCGCTTCAAGAGAGAGCGCTGGTTGCAGGTTCTGGATCCTGTCGAACCTGGCGAATGCATCCCAAAACCCATTTGCCCTCGGAAAAATCGTACTGCTTAATGATTCTCGCGGGGTCGCCGGCAACAACGGAATACGGGGGAATGCTGCGCGTCACGACGGAATTCGCGCCCACCACGGCATGTCGTCCGATCACCAGTTCGCCCTGCTCGCTGACAATTACGGCTCCGAAGCCAATCCAACAGCCCTCTTCTATGCGGATGGTCCCGCCGCCAGTTGCCTGCTTGGCGCCTGTCAGATGCGCCGCTTCTTCCGTGTCGCGCGCGTGATCCATCACCAGCACCGACGGACCGAAGATAACGTCTCGCATCACGTGGATGCGATTTCGAACCGAAATCACGCATCGCCGTTGGCAGCCGCTGCCCGCCTCAAGAATCAGCACAGGTGCATTCATCCCCGGAAGTTGGTAGACCTCCAGCCGGACATCCCTTCCCAGACCCACGTTTTCGCCAATGCTAATGTATGGTGCGGCGGACCGGGCCACGTGGCACGAGTAGTGAGCCCAAGCCTTCTTGCCAAACGAAGCAAAAGGATAGGTTCGCGCCATCCATAGCGTGCGCAGTTTACCAGCCGCCCGCGAAAACCACGCCAGAGGATCTTCCTCCGTCGTCGCATCAATTGAATAACCCATCAGACTAGGGTTACCATCCGAAGAGCTTTTCTTCATGCTATCTCACCTCGCAGTCGCCTGTCCTACCGGCCTCCGCGAGCACCGCAAAATACATGGAGAGGAAGTTTTCAAGAGCGTATTTCAGACCCTTTGCTTCGCAAACTCATTTCGGCGTACTGACGATTTCCTGCTCGGCGCGAAGCTGCCTTATCTCCGACTTCTGCACAGTACGAGCCGGATTCCCCGAAAGCACCGAATCCGGCGGAAAGCTTCGGGTGACTACTGTACCCGGCGCCACCGCACTGTTCCGACCCAAGACAAGTTCGCCCTTGTGGCATACGACGGCAGCTCCCTGGCCGATCCGGCACCCTTGCTCAATCCTGATTCTACCGCCTGGTGTCGGGCCCTGGTCCTTGATCGGCATGGTCACATCTTCGTATGCATGGTTGTGATCCATGACCAACACGTCGGATCCAAGCACGACGTCGGGCTCAAGATGAATACAATTTTTGGCCGTTATGGTACAGCGTTCAGCGATGCGACAATTGTCCTCGATGGTGATCTTAATCTCGTGATTCCCTTCCATGCCGAGGTGAAGCCAGGTATGCCTCCCAATTTCAACGTGATTCCCCAGCCGAATGCGGGTTGCGAGGCTACGCGAAATCTCACTTGCATAATGAAGGGACAGGTTGCGGCCTGCGCCCGCAAATGGGTAGGTTGCTGCCAGCCAGACGCTATTCAACTTCGTCAGGAGCCGCGAGAAAAAACTTTCACGGACGAAACCGGTGGTCTCTTGATGAATGGACCGGTGCATACTTCTCACGCAGAAACCTTTTCCTTCCGAAAAATAGCATGGATGGACTCTCCTCCTCCCACGAGCGGGGCCGATGCCAAGAGACCACGCAAAACGGTCATCCGAACGACTTTTCGCGCCGCTCTCCAGGGCAGACTTGCATCGTGTCGATATGCGACCGGTGTTTTTCGGATCCCCATCGCGTTGAGAGCATCGTGCCACACGTAGCGCAGACTGGTCCCCACCGCGGGATTCCGTCGTGTTTCGAGCGAAACTTCTCGAAGGCCGGCCGACTCGGCGAGAAATTTAAGAGACGCAGGTGAGTAGTGAAACAGGTGTCGCGGCAGTTCCAGCCCATGCCAATAACTTCCAAAGACGCGCGCTTCGGCAGAGTCGATATTAGGCACCAGGACGTAGAAAACTCCCACCCGGCTTCAGCCATTCGCCGACGCGAGCCATTACCTGCCGCGGCTCATAGACATGCTCAAGCACATCGAAACACGTGATTGCGTCAAACGATTCGCGCGCGAATGGCGCGTCGAGGATATCGCCTACAAATACCTGAGCGTTGCTTCGCTTCTCAGCGGCTCTCGCTCCTTCGGCGGACATCTCGATTCCGAAAAGTTTCCACGGCTCGCTTTTCAGGGATTCCAGAAAAGATCCTGAGCTGCAGCCTAAGTCTAGAAGTGCTCCTCCCTGCTTAAAGGGCGTTAAGGCTGCCTTACGTTCTTTCCAACGAATCGGCGAGTTGTCGCCCGCGGCTGAAATCAGTTTGTGATACGCATCCGTGTAATGCAGATGCATCTCTGAAGGCCTGGGCGGATGGCTGGTCCAAACCAGCGAACATGCAGGACAGCGCAGCAACACGTACATTTCCTGGCGGCCATGGAAATGGTCCGGAGCTCGCAGCCAGTCCTTCGCGCCAGGCTGTCCGCAAGTTGGGCACTGACTCTCATTCACGCTCACGCTTCCATCCTCGCGGTCTGCAACCAATTCTTGTTCCGGAGCAGAGATTGCTTTCATGCGACCGATTCCTTTCCGCTTTCCTTCCGGCGCCGGACTGTCCGAAGAGCCAACTGTGGGCTCATCCAAGTGAGCAGCCATTTCGCCGCCAGGTTGAACGTCAGGTCCAGTTGCGCTGCTCTCGACACGGCTGCGCGCGCCTTTTCATACTGTCCGGTTTCCAGATACCAGTTGGTCCACCCGCTGTGAACGTTGCTCAACCGCTCTTGAATGACCTTTCGGATTTTCATCGGAAGGCCTTCGCTTAAGCGCAAAAGCCCTTCGAGCCGGCGCTGGCTGTCCTGCAGCCAGAATTCCACCTTGTTCCACTCCGATTGCACTCCGACATGACGAATTTCCGCGGGCGACCTGTCAAAACGGACGAGCGGGAGGTTAACGTAACAGAAGCCCGTAAGCATCGCCAAACGAAACATGAACTCGCTGTCCTGGCTATACAACAGCTCGGGATCGAATCCTCCCGTCTTTCTTACCCAATCTGCGCGCGCCACGAGCGAGGACAAGCACACGACCATCCCGGAGCCCCCTGGTCTCACCAACCGCTCCAGCACGTCAGGTTTCGCACCCATGGTTCCTTCGTGTCGAAATTCGTGTTCCACCAGTTGGAACATGGTCCGGGTTTCCGAATGATTGAAAAACTGGACGTCTGTATAACAACCGCCGCACTGGGGGCCAAATTGATCGAGAGCTTTAAACTGCCATTCGAGCTTTTCCTTTTCCCAGAGATCGTCCGAGTCCAGAAAAGCAATCCACTCCCCCCGCGCTTGCTCCACGCCCCTGTTGCGCGCCACGCTAGCTCCCTGGTTAGCCTGCGGGTAGTAGCGAATGCGATCGCCAAACCTTTGGCCAAGAACCTTTTCCGTGTCGTCCGATGAGCCATCATCGACCACGATGACTTCGAGGTCGGTGACCGTCTGCGCCAGGACACTTTCAATCGCACGAGGCACCGTAGTCGCACGGTTGTAAGTCGGGATCACGACAGATACTTTTGGATTCATGATGCTTGAATGCCGACGGCTTCTCGGTCGTGGCCCACACGCCGCGATGCATCGTGGGCGGCAATCGTTTCGCGATACGCCTCGAGCAGCGCTCGCCCGGCAGCCGTCCACGTGACCTCCGGAGCAGCTTCGAGACCCGTGGCACGCAGCCTCGCCAGCAAAGCGCGATCTTCATACAGCATGGTAATGTGTTGGGTCAGCGCCTCAACGTCTCCTATGCGGTGCATGAGTCCCGTCTTCATGTGGCTGCAGATTTCGGTGCAGGCTTCCGAGGCCAGCGGAACGCACCCGCTGCCCATGGCCTCCGTAATCACTAAGCCAAAGCCTTCTTCAATGCTGGGCAGGACCAGAATGTCACTCGTCCGCACCAACTCGGGCACGTCATTCCGGTGGCCCAGCACTTTCACACTTGGATGCGCGAGCATGGACGCCAGCTTTTCTCGATAGGCCGGCAGGAATTCTCCGGCGATGAGAAAAGTCCCATCTTTCGATGCCGGAGACCGTAGCCATGCCTCAAGCGCATAGTGCAACCCCTTGCGCACCGCGCAAACGCCCACAGATATCATCGTCAATCCGCGCTTCGGATCGCGCGGTTCAAGGCTTGGGTAATAGACCTTTTCGTCGTATCCGTAGATGTGGCGCACTAAATGCTCGCGGGTATATCCTTTATCCAGAAAGGTTTTCACCACAAACTCTGAAGGACACAACAGGCGCGTGGCCAGCCTGTATTCCTCTTCCTCTTGTTGCAGCTTTTCCGCGTTGTAGGCGTGCTCATGATCCGGCGGCAGCACGATCCCCAGACGATCGCACTCTTTCTGGACCACCTCCATGGCAAAACCCGTATGCGCGTTGCACCGCTCCAGCACCGTCGGGATTCCGAGCCGCTTCGCCGTCTTGAGCGTTTCCAGTGAGCCCATCGGCCAGGTATGGATAATGTCAATCTGCCCGGCCAGTTTTTGGATTCGGCGGGCCACAATCCTGTCATGCAACGCCGCGGCGCGCCCCGTGCCCACGATCCGGTACGGTAGGCGTAGCTTCCCTCTGGCCAGTGTGGACGAGACTCTCACGCTCGGGTCAAGCGGCCGGGAAATGGAGGCCGGAAAGACTGTAACGTCGGCGCCTGCCTGAGCGAGGCCGTTTACCTGATGCCAGGCGGTGGTACAGATCCGCTCCGCTCCCAGCCTGAGCGGGAAGCTGTACAGCACCCGCACGCGTTTGTTCTTTTCACTCATCGCTTCCTGCTCGAGCTAAGGCGCCTGTTAATCTGCGACGCCACTGTCGGGGATCATGTACTGCGCGAAGGTACGCGATTAGGCGGCGACCATTCGCGAGGGTAAGTTAGACCTAAGGGTCATATCGGGAAGGCGTAGACGTTTGGCTCTTCCCCCAGCGTGGGAAGCCTTTTCAGGACTCTCAGACCAAACCTGCTTCCGTAGTACAGCCGGTAGCCATGCCGACCGATCGCCTGGATAAGATCTCGGGCACTGTGGCCGAAGTTTTGGAGAGTGGACGGGTTGACTTCGATCATTAGCACAGGGCGAAACCGTTGTATCGTTCTCTCCGCCCCTTGAAGTAATGCCACTTCCGACCCCTCGACGTCGATTTTGATCAGGTCAACTCTCGACAGACGTTCCCTATCGCAAAAGGCGTCAAGCGTAGCCACCTCGACCTCCACGCCACCGGCATCATTCAGGTAATTGCAACCTTGGTTGTTCTGGTCTGGCACATTCATCCCAATTCTCCCTTCAAAGTCCGAGAGCGCTAGCCGGTGTAGGCGAACGGCTGGTTCCAACTGGGGGTTCAATCCAAGGTTTCGCTCAAATCTCCTGGCCGACTCTGGAAAAGGTTCAAAGGCGTGAACTATTCCTCTGACCGCCATCCACTTGGCGAAGAGGAGCGAAAAATACCCGATGTTAGCTCCCGCATCGATGACAACGTGTCCAGGTTTGACAAGACGCTTGAGGATCCGGCAGTCTTTTCTATCGAACCCGATATAGTAGATCTCCCGGGTCACCTTATCGTGCAAATCACACTCGAAGCGGACGCCAAACCGAGTTCGTAGCCTCGGTTGTCGCCATGCACGCTCTACGTGCGGCAGCAACCGCTCATAGAGCACGCCCTTCCCAGGGTGGTGGGGAAGATGACCGTATGCAACGAGCAACTGATCAAGCAGCATAAACTTTTGCCACATAAGCCGAAGCTGTCCTTGAGGAAGAAAGTTTGTCCCCGTATTTCCTCAACGATGGCCTACCAGTCGGCGGAGAGCTGTGCCCTATTCTCTTCAACTGTTTCAACGGACAATGGATGGGCCTCTTCTGCACCGCCTGCATATGCGAACTGCACTCTGGCCGGGATCTTCGCCTTTTGAGCTTTCTCCTGTTTTGCTTCGAAGGCGGCGACAGAAATGCACGCCAGCAGGGGAAACATGCTCATCATCAACACAGCCATGTAGTTAATGCCGAAATGCGACACCACATTGGCAAACAAATCGACGCCTAAGCACCAGAGGAGCCACTCGCGTGCCCGATCCCCGTTCACCTGTTTCCTGGCTGTCCCGATTGCCCCAAAGCTCCGCTTGAAAATCGTGATATAGAAAATCAGGGTCAGCAGACCTCCCGTCAACGCGACGACCACAAACTGGTTGCAGAGATCCCACATGTCATAGCCCCACCCGTTGTAATACTTATATCCAATCAGCCACCAGTCGCTGAAATGCCGAATGCAGTTATCCATCAGCTTGTAGCGGTGATCGCCGGACGAGGAGCCGGTAAGATCAATGTGGGCGATCAGCGCCCACACCGGCGCTTTCATCGCCAGGTGCAGTGAGATCAAAGTCCCTGCGAGTGCCCAGCGAACCAGTCTCATCTGCTTGCGCAGTGGCCAGAAAGCGAGCCCAACGATGCTCCCTCCAAGGCCCATCAACGACGTGCTGGAGTTCGATGTGATGGCCATGGCCATGGCCCCGGAAAACCCCGCTAATGCCAGTATCCGGGATTTTCCCGATGTCCAAAGCCAGAGAAACCATGGGATCAAGACACCGCCAAACACACCGGCATAGATACAACCCATCACTCCTTCCGAACGTATCTTCCCGTCCCTTATCGTGATCGCCAGCGGCATACCCCCAAGGTAACCATATACATTGAAGTGATTGATTAGCTCGTTCAGCATGCATGCGCCCTGGATGACGCAAACTACAGCCAGCGCTTTGATCGTGGTCCGGATTGCCTCGCCGTCGGGGATCAGAAATCTGACCACAAAGTAGCCGCCGAGGGCGTCCAGGAAATCTCCTAAGTTGTGGATCAACGCCGTCGAATTCATCCACTGAAGAGAAAGGGTGACCAGCGCCGACACCGTCCAGAGCACTACCACCTGGTCGATCGCATTGAATCCCCCCGGAAATTTTTCTCGCGACGAGGACCCGCCGCTCGAGGCCCTCCGAATCAACCCCGCGATGACCAGGATGCGCAGCACGGTAAAGTGAAGGGTGCCCAGCACCACGACTTGTCCAATCGGAATATCAAAACAGGACAACAGGAAAACTGTAAGAGCCTGCCCGCGGGGACGGGTCAGAATCAGCACGATGGCGACGAGTAGCCACACCGCTACCAGCGGATGCATCATGGTCTCGGTCGCGCCGCCGCCAAATCGAAGGTGGTCAGGTTCCATAGCGTTCAGGCATCGGCTTGGGCGGGCTCTTTGAGCTTTGCATGACCTCGCCAGGCCTTCTTGACTTTCTGGAGCAGATTTGTGCGGGACAGCGTTTTCTTCAGTAGCTGGTCGGTCCCAACAACAACCGACCTAACTAGGTTAATGCCGACTCCCTTGAAGGTGGGGGCAAAAATGTAAACAGACGTTTCGCACCATTCCTGGTTGGATAGGACCTGCTTATATTGGGCGTGTCCCGTGCCAAAATCGACCTCGCTAACCCGGTGCCCGCCGCAGAAGCCTTCAATGACCCTCATCACCAGATACATGCCTGGAGAGTGGCTAGCGAATTCCGGGTCGTAGCCAACATAGTCGGTGCCGAATGTGTTCCCATTAATGTCACCGATCACGAAAGCACAAGGGCGCGCGGCGAGATACAGAACGTAGCCCTCGAGCCAACCCTTTTCCGCCTTCAACCGCAACTGCTCTCGTGTGTGAGCGCTATCGAAGAACCCAACACCCAAGCCACGCTGGTATGACTTGCTGGCGACGCTCCCAACGTCCTTGATAAGATCCCCGACTTCAGCTACCTCCCGAAAACAGCGAACTGCGACGTTTCCCGAGAAATGATCCACAAGTTTTTTCGCCTGCCGTTTTTGATTCTTGCGGACTTTGGACGATAGCCCCCGATAGAACTCATCAACGCTGGCTGGCAGAGCAGCGGCGTAATGTTGCTGTGTTACGCGGAGGTAATCACGGGTCAGCGCGTCTGGCCGTGTCTTGGCTAACCGGCATAGTTCAGAGTCCTCCCGAAGGAAATTCATGTAGGCCACGTCCGCTTCCCGATCTGAGAGGGACTTCAAAACGCTATTCACGATTAGTTCGCAGTTCTCATTGGAAGGATTTCCCCGAAGGGCTCCATAAACAAAACATAGGATCTTTGCCGGCAAATTTAGCCGCAAATAGCCCAGGTGGCAAGTCACGTGGCCGAGGTCAAGCCGACCGACCAAAATAGCGTCCGGCTTTCCGTCACGTTCCACCACCACAACATGCGGCCGAACCGTCACCGGGATTGATTGTAGACACGCCAAGTACGTGTCCATCTCGGAATCACGATTGCCCGGCCAAGACTCCCACGCGCGGCGAATATCTTCCAGCTCCGGCAACGTTCTAAGTACCTTGACCGAGGCTGCTGTGACGATGGATTGGGTCACTTTTGTCTGCACTGAATTTGATGGAATTGATAGCTTCGGTGCGCCGAAGCTAGTTCTGGCCGGCGCCCCGATAGTTGGAGGATTGAGCTAACGTGCCTGAGGGAATGCTTCGACTGCCACCCGAATCAAGGGGCAAGAGACCTTCAGCTTGGGACGAAGATAGTCAAGCGAAGGTCCCTTTTACCTCACGCTTACTGGACCACGGCCGTCAGACCTGTTGGAGGATTCGGAGGATTGGAGTTGCTATTGTACTCATAACTCCCGATATCCCAGTTTCCACCGCCGTTGCCCGGCCTCGTGTTCACCACCCGCGCCGGACAAGTGATCATATGATTTGTCGTATTGTAGGAGCAGGCATAGCGCGTGTCGTTCTGGCAAACTGCGGCTGCGTCCGCCAAGTAGGGGTCCGTGCCCGAGGCCGCTGTCAGGGCTGAACAGAATGTAGCAGCGCGATTCGCGCCCGCTCCTACCGTGGGGCTGTTGCTCGTCGTGGGAGCGAACACATAGCTCTGCGAGGACGAATAGCCATCGCTGGTCGCGGTGGCGTTGGTCATCAGCAAGCTATTCGTGTCCGTTTCCTGCCCAGCGCAACTCGCGGTATATACCCCGCCGAGCGTCCTGACGTCGTCGCTGATCCAGTGATTGTTGCCGTTGACCATGGTAATGCCACTCGCACTGCAGCTGATGTTATCTACCCCGCCATCAGTTCGATGATTGAGCTGAAACGTATTATTGAAGAGATGAAGTGCGCCCTCGCCTTGCCCATTCAGGCCGGCGTTGAAAAACTCCATTGGGCCCGCATCGTACACGATATTGTTGAACCAATAGAGCGCCGCAGTAGTAGGAATACTAGGCCAGAATCCAACGTTAGAATTGACCGTTGTATTCACGTACAGATGGCCGAAAATATTGTTGTAGTATGCGTAGGCGTTGGATGGCCCCGGGGCATCGCCGACACTTTCCATCACGTTGGCGTGGCCGTTGTCCACGAAATTCAGTATGGCGGTATCGTGGAATGAATTTTGACTGCGAGTAATGAATTGAGAGCCGTTGTTGAAATATGAAAAAGCTACCCGCCACGCCCCGCAATAACAAAAGTTCATTATGACGCCGTCCGAGTCCGATCCGTCAACCACGTCATAGAGGAGCGTGTCGCCGGGGGGGAAATTGGTGGAGTTGACGTTTCCGCGGAACGCGGCCATACACTGGTTATTCGCCGTGCAATTGTTTGGATTTCCGAGCGCCACATGACTCCAGCCGTGGATATAGAGATTGTAGAAGTCAGCGGCGCCACTTAGAGATCCGTAAGATACGTAGGTGGGCTGCCAATTTACCGAGGACGTGCAAATTCCAGTCATCTCGAAGTTATCCAGGATGAAGTATGCCCCTCCTGACCAGTCAAACATGTTGCCGCCGGTCGGAATCGGGCAGGAGGTCAACGTCTGAGATGCGTTTGGAGGATTATCGTAGGTGAGAATCGGACGCGCCCACGACCCTCCGGAGGACCAACTCTGATCAACACCGATGTAGGTCGGGCTGGCGTTAGTAGCATCCTGGTTTGTGACCCACGTACCCCCGGTGTATGGCGTCTGTGTGCTATCTCCAAAGTGCCAAGTATCGCCGCCGCGAAATATCATGCCGACTCCCTTGAGGCTCCCGTTGTAGGCCGCCAGGCAGTTGCCCGAACAAGCCGGCATTCCCGGTGCGTGTAGCCAGGGTGTGGCTTCGGTGGTTCCGTTATTAGAATCCGATCCGTTGGCGGCGATGTAATAGCAGTTCGTAACGCCAAGGCTGGCAAGCGTAACCAAGGAACCCGACGGATTCAGATAGTTCGCAGCGGAAGGACAACTTCCTCCCGAGCCGAATGCGGGAAGGGCCAGAAGCAGAAACAGAAATGTAAGACTGAGTTTCCCGTTGAATGATGTGATGCCTGCATTCCGCCAGTTTCTCTTGGATGACATCGTGATCGATTCTCCCGTTCGGCAAAGATGCCGAGGCAAGTTTGCGGCCAACTCGCTGAAAATCGACTTGGGGAAGGCCACGGAAGTCATCGTAAAGGGGAGGTGCGGAACAGGGTAGGTCTCGAAAGGGCAGGGTCTATAGCTGTTCGCTCGTACGGGTCGATCGGTCCGTTAGCCCAATTCGGTCAACGAACCCCTGCAAACGCAGGGAAAAGCTCAAGCTTTCTCCGTTGTCTGATTGGTCACAGGCCGGGGCAGGTTACCAGTCGCTTCTTTTGATTGTCGCACAGTTTCGTTCCTGCCCCAAAACACCATGGTGTATCGAAAAAGAGTAAGCTTCCTGGCCGAGCCCAAGCGCTGAAAGGGCGTCCTGCGCAAGGATACCAACTGGGCCTGGTTCCATTCTGCCGCTTCGATGAATGCTCGACTCGGACTCTCTGCTGCCAGGTTCCGAAGAATATAGTTGACCAGAAACGGATTCACTCCCCGACCACGATATTGAGGAAACACATGGAAGTCGAAGAGATGCGTGTCACTTGGTCCTAAGGAGAAGTAATGGGGCTCGATGGTGCGCCCCTGCAGGGTCCAACCGTAGCCAGCCACATGGTCTTCGGACTTGATCAACCAAAGCGAAGCTCCTAGCTCGAAACGCTCTTTCATGTTGCGGCGGGTTTGGGCGGGATTCCAGACGCTAACGATCGCTTGCAGGTCTGCGGGGCTGATGCCGGTTTGATCGCTGTGCCTGTCGACTTTCCAGGAGTTCGGCAAATCAGCTGAGGCCAGTTTCAGGGTCGAGAGGTCGCAGTAAAAGAGGACTGAGCGGCTGGAAAACAGCGCCCGCTTGGTCGCTACACCGATCCGATGAGCGGTCGCACGCAACCCGTTGCGCTTGAAATAATCGGTAAAGCGCGAAACTGAACTGGAAATGCTCACGCCGATGTGGACCGAGCAGCCGCGACCGCCTTGGGTGGAACCGGATCGGAGAACATCGCCCGCAGGCAGGCGGCGCTTACTTGTTTGCGAACCTCGTTTTCTGGGCTTGGCTTCCCACGCGCCAGGCCGGACACCACCGCAAATCCATAACGAGCCACATGGTGGAAAAAGATGATGCTCCGAATTCCCATCACGCCCCAGAAACTGTGATGTTTGCTCCAATAGTGCAAGACTGACTTCTGTTGTGCGACCGCAAAGCGAACCGGATAAGGAGCCGTAATCTTCCCTCGGTCATGAATCGACTTCGCGCCAGGAAAGAAAACTACCTGCCATCCCGCCTTCCAGCAGCGGCGACACCAATCGACGTCATCCCCGTACATGAACAAGTCCTCATCGAGCAGGCCCACTTCTTCGAAGGTCTCACGGCGAATCATCGAGAAGCAGCCTACCAGAACATCCACGGGCAGCGTCCGATCGTGGGCGAAGTAGAACATGTGCTCGCCGGCGAAGAGCCTGGAGTTCTTGAATTTCGTCGCCAGGCCGGTCGCGGAACAAAAATTGTTCCAAATGGTCGGAGATCGTCGGCACGTACTCTGCATTGTCATGTCGGGGTTCAGGACGCGAGGACCGACATTACCCACCTTGGGATTCTGGTCGAGAAAATCTGCCAAAGCATCCAAGCAGCCCGGAAACACGATTACGTCGGGATTCACCAGCGCGATATAACGTCCCTGACACTGGCGGATGGCCACGTTGTTGCCCTTCGCGAAGCCAAGATTCTCGTTGCTCTTGATGAGTTTGACGTAGGGAAATCGAGCTTCGATCATTTCCGCGGAGCCGTCGGATGAAGCGTTGTCAACGACGAGAATTTCCATACTGCGGCGTGGCGACGCTGTCGCCAGGCTTTCCAGGCACAATTCCAGATAGTGCTTGGCGTTCCAGCCGACGATGACAATAGAAATGTCCACGACTGCTGAGGAAGTGGGGTTCCACTTAACTTCTGGCTGCGGCTTGACTGTGATAGGCAAATGAAATCCGTTGCGAGCAGAAGTTGCGAATACCTCAGCCCTGAGGAGCATGCGTAGCTGCGGTTGGCACAGCGCCGACTGTCTTCGCCCGTTGACTCGAGATCCAACTAGAGCGCAGCGATGACAGGCTCACCACTACACGTTTTGCCGCTAGGCTGGCCCTGACTACCGCGGCAGAGATGACACTGTCGCAAGCCACAAGCGGAGGCAATTGGAATACGTCATTGCCAGAAAACCCTCGCTTGAAGGAATAAACACCAGGATTGCCTTCCGGATCGATCCCGCCCAAGTCGTACCACTTGATGCCATTTTCCTTGAGCCATTGAATCAAGGTCCACTGCAGCAGATAGGCGCCTTTTGCATTTAACCCATCGTCGCTGGTCGCTCCCAGCAGATAAATCGCAGAATCGCCCATTGCCGAGGCAACGACTCCTGCCACTGGGATCCCAGCTTGCTCACAGATCAAAACCCGCATTCGGTGACTCTCCGGCAGGTCTTCCTGGATCCGCCCAAACTCCTCGACGTCCACCGTGGTTTCGAAGGTTTTGCGTTTCCACATCTGCTCGTACATGCGACAAAAGGTTCGGTATTCGTCGGTCCCACTTCCGGCCACGATCTTCAAGCCCTTTTTTTCGGACTGAGTCAGCTTGTTTCGCCATTTCGGGTCGAGCTTCTTGCGCAACTCTTCGGTCGGAAGTGCGAGATCGAGAATGAAAGTTCTATACACATTGGCAGCGGTCTGAGCCTCTTGCGTAAACTTGGAGAAGCTGGCTTGAAATAGTGCCGCGCGCTGGGTCCCCACAAACGCGTTCGGAAGAATCTGCAACAACAATCCTCGTCTGCGGACATATTCTTCGTGCAGGGCATCCGCCACGCATAGGGTGGCTTCGGGATCGAGATCTCTTCCCCGTCGATGACAAAGAGGGCCCCACCGCAAATACGCCATGCCGAAATTGAATCTTGTCGGGCGAACGATTCTAAGCTGCGCCATCGCCAAGACTTCACCGTTCCGCTTTAGGACCAAGTGGCTAAGGTTTTTTCTTCCCCAGCGGACCACGCCATACGACCACGTTTGATAAAGGTTGGCGTCGTCGAAGAGATCGAGCATGGCCGACCATTCCGCCGGCGTCGCGCGATCGACTTCGACCTTCCAAAGGGGATTCAGCGAAGGACTCAACCCGGTCTCTCGACTCATTGTGGCAGTTTGTGCAGGGCACATATGACAGTTAGCCCCGAGACGCCACTGATTGGTCGGTCGCGCTTGATTCGGAAGTGCTACCAACTGATTCTGCGTTTGCGGCACCGAACAGTGCGTTCCTTGTTGTGCGGAGCCGAGGCAGGATCTCGATCTCTGAAAAGAGTGTGTCGTCGCCGCCCGTCCGAATGCTAACCCGGTTGAGACGAAAGGGGTCGGGACGTGGCGGATTGGCGCGGCTCTCTGCAAGGAAAACTGCCTCGTATCCGGACCGATGCAGGTGCGTCGCTAAGGCACTCGTCAGGTCGGCTGAGGAGCCATAGGGCACGCTGAATGAACGCACTCTAGCGCCGGAAGCTGCTTCCAGAACCGTCTTGTTCCTGTCTATCTCCCCGGCGAAGTCTTCTGCCAACAACGACCTGCAATTGGCATGGGAGTAGGTGTGGTTGCCGATTTCGAAATTGAACATTGCCAGATCGCGCAACTGCCGGCTGCTCAGATAAAGCTGAGCCTTCTGCGCCAACTCGCCGTCGTTGATTCCGGCCAACTGAAGCAGTGCGCCACGAAAGACTTCTCTGGCGGACCACGAAATCGACGGAAGAAAACGGGCGAAGACCTCGGTCATTGTGCCCAGTGCGATGTCGTCCGTACCGCTGGCGACACGAGCTGCAGAATTTATGGTATCCATGCCGCACTCATTTGCGACGTAACAGACAAGATTATCCAGGGCCAACCGCCGGTTATCGACACAATCCCCGTTGACAAAGAACACCGCCGGCACTCCAAACTTCAAGCAGAGCGGCGCCGCGAACTCACTGATCGATGCGTAGGCGTCATCGAAGGTCACCAGAACCGGTCGCGGAGGCAGCGCCCGGCCGTCGGAATTTCCGATAACATCTTGCAAGCTGACAGGAGTGTAGTACCGGATGATAAATTTCAGCGCCGCCTCGAAGTTCTTGCGCGTGATGGTACCACCCAGTCCTTGGGTAAAAGATGACTCTGTATCCGAGACGTTATGAAAAAGGACACACCGCAACGAGTATCGGGGACCAAGAAGGCGAGCAATTCCAAAACGGCCGGGAAAATGCCACAGCGTTCTACCAACCAGATTCAGTACGCCCCGGCCACCGGGGTGATGCGCTCCGATCGCAGCATACTTCGCCGTCGCCGGAAACGGCTGTGTTTGTATGTCGGCGACGAGAGTCGTCGCGGCAATCTCTGAATTTCGTCCGGTCTGTTTCTCCGTTTTCATCGGTTCGGGAGTGAAGTTTCTAGCGCGCGGCTGACAAATCGACAGATCAGGCGCGCGTCAAGGAAGGTTCAGGCAAATCCGAACCGGGCATTGAAGGTCTTTCGTCTCCGAGAAATTGGCGATGCCATAGCTCTAGCACCGCAAGGGAAAAAAGCTCTTTCGAGTATCTTCCGGTGCCGGCATTCTCGAAAGAAGTTTTTCGACCGTGCTCTTCCGGAAATATCCTCTCGCCGAAGTCTCTCTATCAAGCAGGATGCTGCTCAGCCAATTCTTCAAATCTCCTCGCATCCACGAGTCATAGGGAACCGGGAAACCAGCCTTCTTCCTTTTCAGGATCGCCTGAGGAACTCTCTTCGCCAAGGCTCTCTTCAATATGTATTTCAGGCTGAAGCCTCTCACTTTGTAGTCTGGCAGGCAAGGCGGCGGCGAACTCGAGCACTCGATGATCCAGCAAAGGCACCCGTAGTTCCAATGAGTTGGCCATTGTCATCTTATCGGCTTTGATCAACAGGTCATCCGGCAGCCAGGTCTTGGTGTCGATGTAAAGCATCTGGTCCAGAATGCCTTGATCCTTCACTTTCGAAAACAACTTCTGGACTGGCTCAACTGTATATTCCCGATCGATCGACCGCTCAAAATCTGCCGAGTACAATTCACTCAAACCGTTCCCGGAGTATCGGTAAGGGGTTGATGTGCGGCTGTAATAATAGTCGGGGAAGATCGCATTCATCAAAGGCGTAGTACTTGGCCAGTCTTGACGAATGGAACCATGAACTGAGCCTGGAGAGTCCCCAGGACGCCGCGCCATTAGGCCGGCATAATGCTGTTTGAGACGCTCCAGCCAAAGTATGTTCCGATAATTGCCGTAGCCGGCAAATGCTTCGTCTCCGCCTTCTCCCGAAAGCAGTACTTTTACGTAATTCCTTCGCCAGCTTCGACACGTAGTACATGGCAACCGCGGGCGGTTCGCAAACCGGCTCTTCCATGTGCCAGACGTATTGCGGAAGGAATTCCGCAAAATCGCTGGCAGTGATCGTCATGTCGTGATGTTGCGTACCAAACGTTTCGGCAGCTAACTTGGCGTAAGGTCGTTCGTCGGCAAAGCTGGAATCAGAAAAGCCTACCGTGAAACTGCTGATTTCCTTGTCCGTTCTCTCGGCGGCAAAGCTCAGCACGGCCGTCGAGTCCACGCCGCCGCTTAGCAGAACGCCGACCGGAACGTCTGCGATCATGTGCAGTTCGACCGATTCGGCCAGCAGATTCGACAATTCGTTCTCCGCGTCTTTTAGGCTTAGGCGTTCGGCGGGCTTTTGGAACCGAAGATCCCAGTATTGTCGTATTTCTGCTCTTGCCATTCTTAGCCAGCAGGATAGTGCCCTGGCGCGAGCTTCGAAATTCCTTTGAGCAGGGTCTCCTCGCCTGGCACATAGAGGAAAGTCAGGAACCGGTCAATGATCTCCGGGGCAAGACTTCCGGTTGATCGCAGGGATCGGCCAGGATCGCTTTGATCTCGGAAGCAAACACCAACGTTTTGTCGGTCAGCGCATAGTAAAGAGGTTTGATTCCAACTCGGTCCCTCGCCAGGAAAAGAGTCTTTCGCGTTTTCATCCCATATCGCGAAGGCAAACATTCCGCGAAGCTTCTCCAGGCACTGGGGGCCAAGCTCCTCGTAGAGGTGCACGATCACTTCAGTGTCGGTCTGCGTTTTGAAAACATGCCCCTTACTCACGAGAAAGCTTCGCAGCTCGCGGTAATTGTAGATTTCACCGTTGAAAACAATCCAGATCGTGCCGTCCTCATTCGAAATCGGCTGGTGGCCGCTGCTCAGGTCGATGATCGAGAGCCGCCTGAAACCCAACCCCACCTCGGAAGCTACGTGAAGCCCTTCATCGTCCGGGCCTCGATGGCGAATCGTGTCCATCATCGCCCGAATCAGACTGGGCTTGACGCTAGCGCCTTTCTCGAAATTCAGTTTTCCACAAATTCCACACATATCGATTCTCGTTTGCGGTTCCGAACCGCGGTCACTTCCAGATGGTTTCTAGTCCGCAGAGACGTCTGAGTTGCTGGGTACGCAAGTACTTGATGAATTGTTTGTCGTTCACGCGCGGCGCGCGTATCCAATAACCCTTTAAGAAGCCCGTAGAAAATCGCGGCTGAACCGGTCACGTAAGGCTTCTGAATCAGCCTCGAACGCAACTCGCTACAAAAAGAGCGGCGTGATATCCCGATACGTAGCAGGCCACGCCGTGCTTTATCTCTGTCGCGCAACAAGCCTTCTGCAGTTCCAGTTAGCCGATGATGAACCAGTTGGAGTTCGCCGAAGCTGTAGGTGTTCCAACCCAACATATTGGCTTTCACTTCATCAATCGTATCCCAGCCCGGGAGCTTGCCATAAACCTCCAATCGCTTCCCAACAAGCTCTTCGATAGATCTTTGTTGCTCCTCTGACGTGGAACTTGGGATTGGCTTCAAGTTTCTGCACTCCGCCCAAGATCGTGATAAATCTCTCCTCCGCCAACGCCGAGCTTGGGGTCGCGATCAAAATGTTCGAAACATTTTTCAAAATAAGTCGCAGGAAAGCTCAGATCGCCGTCAAGCTTAACGACGAAGTCCCAGTCCTTGGAGCGAAGCGCGTTGTAACCGTCATAGAAGGCTTCCACCACTCCGCCGCCAGACTTGCGAAATCCTCGGTTTGACCGGTGTATGACGCGGATCCATGGGAACTGGCCGCATACCGATCGATAATTTCGCCCGTCCGGTCAGTGGAACCGTCGTCGACGATTACCCATTCCAGCGGCCGAATGGTCTGCCCGGCACAGCTGCGATAGTCGCCTCGATATACTCTTCTTCATCACGTATCGGCGTAACAATTGCGTATTTGACGTCTTGCATCATTGATTAATATGTTTTAGAACCTGTGGATCGGATCCCCAAGCGGTTTCCTGAGTCCGGGAGCGTTAGCCCATGTATTTGTAGAGCACGCTTCCAGTCGGCAGCCAGCAAACTGTCCGGCGCGTGTGCGAAGATATACTTCGTAACACTGCCCTGCATGACTCCCCGGACGGTTTCCGCGCTGCTCAATGGATAGCGCAGGTAGAACAAAGTCGACCGCGCCGCGCCCCAGCGGTCTTTAAACGCAATCAAACCAGGGTTGTCACAATCCGAGCGACCCATATCAAATTCATCGAGTCGGCCATTCTTAGCTTCCTGGATTGCTTTCCACATCAAAAGTTGTGTTCCGCCGAGATTGTTAAAGCGGTGGTCGGAGCAGCCATACTTGTAAACCAGCGTGCCTTGGTGGCGCAGGGTAAGAATGCTCGCTAGGGGACTGCCATCTTTTGAGGCTACCCAAATCTTGACTCTGTCTCCCAAGCAAGCGATCAGGTTCTTGAACCATCGTACCGGTTGCGGAGCCAATCCGTGTCTTCTGCGAGTTATTAAGAGCAGGTGATAAAACTTACGCAAGAGTGAGTCGTCTGTTCCTTCTTCGCAAGTCAGACCCTCCCGCTCGGCACGATGAATTTTCCTCTGTACGCAGTCCTTGTGAAAACTGCGGAAGAGTTCATCGAAGCTCGGCCGAAGATCCAGTTTGTGAAAGGCGAAGGCCCTGGCCTTCTCGAAAATCTCCGTGCCCGATAAATGAAAATCTCCAGCCCGGATTTCGACGTAGTCCCACTTCTTCTCAGCTGCCTCCCGTTGCAGGAACTTCAACAACGATTGCAGCTCCGCGGAACTTTCAACGAGCGGTGCGCAGTGATCGGAGAAGGGCAGCGACACTAGTCTTCGTCCGGTCAGCCAGTTCGCGATGCGGCAGAAAGGAAGACCGTTTCGTAGTTCAGCTTCCGGAGGTGAAGTCGTGAAAACGACGGGATTGTAACCGTAGGTGCGTTGTAGCGCTTCCATCCAGCCCGACGTATGGAATACCGATGCCTCGGGATGTCTGCTCAGAAACTCTGCCCATCGGCGGTCCGTTATTGGATCAATCTCATAGACCGTCATGCTCACCAGCATTTACCTTGACTGATTTAGCAACCCAGCAGATGCTCACTGAAATCTGCTAGCCTGCATCACTTTAGATTCGCGGCCCGCAAAGGCGTATAGAAGCCAGCCTAATTCGTACGGGCGACACTCGTGCAGGATGCTCAATGTTCGCGGGGTCCTCTCCTGTCCTACCAGGGCGGAAAGCTTTCCGAGTTTGGAAGCCGATTGCGATGGGCGGATGCATCTCCAAACCAGACTCGCGGACTTGTCCTCAAGACTCTGCTGCAGTTCATTTGCCCCGTCGATCCACTCCAGCCCTTTGTAGATTTGCTCCCGGAAGTCGGCGTTGCCTGCATCTTGCGCCGCAAAAAGCGCCATGGGCGCCATAGCGTGCTGATGGACCGAATACACCGGATAGTGCCCGGCTACGCACCCCGTCGTCGAGTCATAGTGCCACCACCATTGACCTAACGGACCCTGCAGGCGGCAAATCGTGTTGGCGCACTGCAGCGAATTCTGCAACGCCTCTTTCACTCCGAAAGTTTCGCCAAAATGCGCCAGCGCAATAATGGGATACACCTGATCGGCAAAACTGCCCACGTGGCCGCGTACCGCTCCGGCCAAAGACTTCCACTTGGCCAGGTGTCCGAAGATGCCGTCCTTGCCCTGATTGGACTGCAACAGAGTGTAGGTTTGTTGTGCCAAAGATTCGATGTACGGCGGCTGTTTCTGCGCTGTTCGACTGGCGTAGGTGAGCCCAGTCAAGAACCACGCCAACTCCATCGTCAGCCGCTTTCGGGAGTCGGAGTAATGTTGTAGAGCGTTCTGTAAATCGAATCTCGCATGGAAACTGTCCAACCACCGGGAAGATACCGAAGAAAGCCAAAGCAGAAGGCCCAGATCCCCGATGTTGTCGACCCATTCTGTATTTCTGTACAAGGCATCGACGGTGTCGAAAATGTCGACGGGAGACTGGTATCCGGCAGCTTCTGCACGCAACAGCCCCAATAGCGTCATTACCGTGTACCGCGCCGAAACGCCTTCCCTGATATTTCCGGATGGAGTTCGTTGCAGCCGGTGGCAGAACAGCCTGTTCTCTTGGTCGTACATCGCATCGAGACCTCGAATTGCCAATTCCACCAACCGGGCAACCCGCGTCTCAGTTCTCGGAGCGGCTACGGTGTTTGTCATTTCTCGTGATAGCTTTCTTTAGGAAATTGCGCGAAGGACATTTTCAACGCGGTTCTGCAGTCACGGCTTCGGGGGTTTCATTATGAACCGCGTGAGAAGCGACCGTGTTGAATTCGACGATTGAGATAATGTTCTGAACTATGGTTTCGAGCGCCGGGCTATTTTCTTCGCTGAGACGTTGCTTCTGCGGATTCCGGCGCACCGTCTTGATCTTCGTCCTGACATCGTCGACGGTTTCCAGCAGAACGAGACGCCCTTGGTCGGCGAGGTAGGCGTCGACTGCACCAATTTTCCCGCGGAAGATGCTATAGACCGGAACTCCCAACGCGGCAGCTTCCCGATTCATCGTTCCCCCGCCACTGATCACAAGATCAGAGTTCCAGATCAGGTTCAGCCCGTCTTCGACGTGGTCCGGAATCAGAATCTGCCGCCGAGAAATTGCGTCGGCCCAATGCGATCGTAAATCGGCTTCCTGCCGCTTATTTCTCGGCAGGAGAAGGATTCTCGCCCCCGGGGTGGAGACCAATTTATTGATTGTCTCGGTTAGCAACCCTTCGCTTTCCGGGTTGTGGTAATGAGCCTCTGTGGCCGGAGGGCGCACCAACACAAGCAAGTCGTCAGCCGGAATTCCCAGGCGGGCTTTCAATCCGTAATCAGGGCGAAATCTTGAGAGATAAACATCTTCTTTGATGCCCGGGTAGTTGATGATTTCGGCGCCGTTTCCTTTAGCGCGGTCCGCGATCACGTCGGGCGCCATCAGCCAGGTCGGTTTGATGCCTGGGATCTTGGCGGCAAACTCATAATCAAACAACAGGATGTCGGGGATTCCCAGCAAGGCGCAGGCTATTACACATGCTCGCGAACCATGGGTAATGGCAAGGTCGATCTTTTCCTTTCGGACACCGGCAGTAACGGCCAGCGCACGCCAGCAAGTTCCCATGCCTTTCAAAAGTTTGTGCTTCCCATAATGCCTGCCTATGAGCCGGGCCGACACTCCGTAAAATGCAAGCAGTTCTCGCACCTGGTATGCGTCCCGAGCGGTGACCAACACCTCATAATTTCGCTTTCTGAGTTCGTCGATGATCGGACGAAAGAAAGGAACGTGAGGAGAATTATCCAAATCTACCCAGATCTTCTTGCGTGCCGACGGGAGCTTCACCGGTGAGGATTGGGATTTAGGTAAGGTCGATGTATTGGACATTTCAGCTTTCGCGTTTTTTCGCTGCTGGGCTGCGCATTAGGCCGAAACTTCCCGAACCCTATTGCCGGCGAGTGGTGAGGATGAATCCATCTGCTTGCTGACGGCAGGTTGGCATGGTGAAGTATCGGCGCGTCCGATACTGACATAGCGGAATCCGTTGCGGCTGATCTCTTCCGGATGGAAGACATTTCTACCGTCAATAACTAAAGGCTGCTCGACAGATGAAAGTAATCGATCCCAATCTAGCCTGCGAAATTCGTCCCATTCAGTGACGATCACGATGGCGTCCGCGCCTTCCGCGGCTTGGTATGGATTCGAGCAGTACGTAATCTCAGGAAGCACCGACTTGGCTTTTTCCATGGCTTCCGGATCATAGGCTCGGACGTGTGCTCCTTCATCGACCAAAAACTTCACTAGCGCGATCGACGGAGCAAAGCGTACGTCGTCGGTGTTGGGTTTAAAGGCCAAACCCCAAATCGCGATTTTCTTGCCGCGTACCACCCAGAGTTCTTTTCGAATTTTCTCGAGGAAATGTTCTACCCGGCGTTGGTTAATCTTCTCGACTTCTTTCAACAGAGAGAAATCGCAGCCGGATTTCTCCGCGATTCTGATGAAAGCTTGTACGTCCTTGGGGAAACAGAAGCCCCCGAAACCGATTCCGGGATTCAAGAATGCCGAACCAATCCGTGGATCGAGCCCCATGCCCTGGGCAACTTTGGTCACATCCGCTCCGACCGCCTCGCACAGAATCGCCACCATGTTGATGAAGGAAATCTTCATCGCTAAAAATGAGTTGGACGCATGCTTGATCAGTTCCGCCGAACCGGTATCGGTCACCAGGAAAACAGGTTCCTTGCGTTTCGCGCAATCAGCGTGGACAGGACAGGTAAACTCCTGCTTGATAATCGGTTCATAGATCTCACGAAGGAGCTCCGCAGCGCGGGGAGAATCGACACCGATGACGATCCGATCGGGGTGCAGAAAATCTTCGACCGAAGTTCCTTCGCGCAGGAATTCCGGGTTTGACGCCACGTCGTATCTCAAGCCGTTCGTGCTATGGACGGACAAGTGCCTTCGCAACTGCGCGCCGGTCTGCACTGGCACGGTGCTTTTCTCAATGACCAGCCGATATCCTGAGGCCCGCTTGGCAATCGCTCGAGCGACTCCTTCGATGGCAGAAAGGTCCGCGTCACCATTGGCCAATGGTGGCGTTCCGACGCAAATGAAGATCGCGTCGCCCCACACAATAGCTTCTTCCGTGGGCCCAAAGTGGAGTCTTCCAGCGCCTCGAGCCCCCTTGATAACGTCTTCGAGATGAGGCTCGAAGAGCGGCATAACTCCGTTCTGCAGTTTAGAAAGTTTTTCTGCGTCGCTTTCGCTGCAGAACACTTCGTGACCTATTTGCGCCAGGCATGCCGCAGTTGTGAGGCCCACATAGCCTGCACCAATAACGGATATTTTCATTTTTTCTTTCGTTAAGTTCTTATCTGGGATTTATGCGGAAGCTGACGTGAGGTGATTTCGGCCGAGCAGAACAACTTCGGTTAATGTTTACTCGGCCTTGCAGTTCAACCGGACGGATCCACTCTGTGATGGAGCGACCACGGGCGACAGCCGGCGATCTCCCGAAAGGGGCGCGGCCAAACCTGGGCGAGAGGGCTGTGCGGTTTGCTTAGCTTTGCGGATACAGGATCGCATCAACGCAGGCTCTTCCCACGGTACATCGTGGTAGGCCGACTGGAGAAACTCGCTCTTCGGATCCCTCGCCCACTCTTGGGGAAATAGCGCAATGGTGTCGCTTTCTGTAATCTTCGGAGCCGGTTGAGTTTCTTTGCCAGTCAAGACTGCATACAACGCGGCAGGAAGGTCACGTTGAATACCTAGCGCCAAATGTCCCACTTGTGTAGTCCTGGGATTTATTTCGATCAGGTGCGCATTCCCCGTGTGCGCCTCCAGCATGAAATCCAGACCGTGCAATCCGGAAAGCTTGAATCGTCGGACAATCTTCTCGGCGGCGTCCGCCATCTCGGGGTGCTCGATCAAGCGCAACACGGTAGCGTGTCCGGTCGAACCCGCCTTTTTGAGCACTTCAAAGTGAAGGCTGGCCAGAACCTTACCCTTCCAACAGGCAATGGTGCTGGTCGCTTCGCGACCGGATATGAATGCTTGCGCATTGACCACGAATCGACGGCGAAAAAGTGATGCTCTCACCAGTGTCGCGTCCCCATCCACCAACGCGCGCTTGATTGCCCGTGCCATTAGCGGCGGCGCTTGTAGTTTACGAAAGGCGTGTTCGGCCTCTTCAACGGTGTTGACGACCCTGACGCCATCTCCACCGGAAGTTCCGTTCGCCTTTAAGACCGTGGGAAAACCCATTCGAGCAATCCACTTCGTCAGATCATGAGTGTTTGCGATGGTCTCCGTTTTCGGAGCCCGCACGCCTTCTTCATGGGCGATCTGCATGAAGGATGTTCTCGCATAAACGGGTTCGAAGCCTTCTGCTGCTCCCAGAGAACGCTCGATTAACTCGCAAGTCTGAGCGCCCGATCTCCCATTATCGCGTTTTCGCCGGTAGAGTTGGTGAAGTTGCCGGGTTGCCAGATCGTCAGCCGGAATGATCAGATCGGGTGTTGCTGCGGCAATCGCACTCGCAAGAGACGCCAACCCTTTTAAGGCGTGATACTTGTGAGTTCGGTGTACTGCGCTCGTCCGGCCGAGGGTGTGGCCCGAGGGGCAGACAGCTTCCACGGCGAAACCGGCCTTTGCCAGAGCCATTGCCAGGCGCGTGGTCGGGAACCAACGCGCCGTTGTCGCGACCAAAACTGTAGGCTTCACCTTGATTCAAATCTCCATTTTAAAAACAATACGCAATGAAACATCGCAGCGGAAAGCTACAAGCGAACGAATCAGGCTGCCACGCTCAGAACGATGTTCTTGCCGTTTTCCATTCCCAGCAGAGCGACATCCCGAAGAACAGATTCGATCACACTCCGCGGACTCGTGTGCGTGAGCACTCGAACCTGATGTTGTGCGGACTCGCCCTTCGCCCAGACGGCTGCGGCGCGGGCCACGCTCACTCCGTTTCGTTCGAGTACAGTTGTGATGGGGCCGATCGCACTGGGATTTCCAACTGTGAAACGCAAATAATGTTTGCCGGAATAGCTCTGGGCCGTGGCGCTCACCCGACCTTCCGAACTCATGGCAAAGCCGCCTTTGTGACAGGCAATATCCACAATATCGGAAAGTACCGCACTGGCGCTGGGCAGGGCGCCTGCTCCTTTGCCTGAAAACAGCATCTCGCCAACCGCATCGCCGCGAAGTAATACAGCGTTATTCTCATCGCGAACCCCTGCCAGTGGATGTGCTGCCGGCAGTAGCATAGGCGCGGCCCGTAGCGAGATATTCCCGTTTACCAATTCCACGCTGGCGAGATGCTTGATGACGTAGCCGAAGTCAGCTGCGGCTTCAATGTCGGAGGCGGTAATCTCGCGAATACCCTGCACTGGCACTGCGTCCGGCGAGATCTCCGCATGGAACGCCAGTTCAGCCAGAATCTTGAGCTTCTGAGCCGCATCGTGTCCGTCAACATCGAGCGAGGGATCGGCCTCGGCAAAACCTTTGGCTTGCGCCTCACGGAGGGCAGTTTCGAAGCCGACACGATCTTCAGTCATGCGCGTCAGAATGAAATTGCAAGTGCCGTTGAGAATGCCGCTCAGGCTCTGAATGCTGTTCCCGACTAGCCCATCCCGAAGAGCTCGTATGATGGGAATGCCTCCGCAGACGCTGGCTTCAAATCCGAGGCGCACTTTGCGAGTTTCCGCCGCCTTCATCAAGCCGAACCCATCCAGAGCGAGGAGCGCCTTATTCGCGGTCACGACATGCTTTCGGCAGGCGAGCGATTGTTGGATGAAACTGCGGGCAGGTTCAATCCCGCCTACAAGTTCGACCACCATGTCGCAGCCGTTTTCGATGACCTTCTCGGGATGGATGGTTAAAAGGGAGCGATCGACGCCGAGACGCTCCTTCTGCAAATCCCGCACTAGGATTCTCGTAATCGTCAGCTCTGCCCCCGTACGCTGCTTGATCAGCGAGGAGCTTCGGTTAACCAGTTCTACCAAGCCACGCCCCACGGTACCGCAACCGAGAAGTCCGATTTTTAGTTTTCGAGTACTCATACGAAATTCAACGGGGAGTTCTCTCGGATGGTGTTTATGCCATTCGTTCAGCTTTTGCCAATTCCATCGGTTCTCGTGCCGCATCTTTGGGCCTTCGAGCCATCCGCGCGAAGTGCACGACCTCCTTCACGACATGCGCCTGCTGGTCCGTCGTGAGCTGCGGAAACATCGGTAAAGATACGATCTCAGCAGCGATCTTCTCGACCACCGGGAAGTCGCCTCGGCGGTAATTCAGGGAGCTGTAAGCTTTCTGAAGATGCAGCGGAACCGGATAGTGGATTCCCGTACCGATGCCTGCGGTCTTGAGGTGCGACATCATTCCTTCGCGATCGTCGGTGCGGACGACGTAAAGGTGATAGACGGCACGAGACCAGGAAGGCTCATACGGTGGGATCAGTGCGTCCGGCGTGGCGGACAGCAACCGCTTGTACTCTGCGGCGCGTTCACGCCGCTGGGCGTTCCATTTCGCGAGATGGGCTAATTTAACGTGCAGCATCCCGGCCTGTACCGCGTCCATTCTTCCGTTGTAGCCCTCGATGTCATGGAAGTACTTTTTGGCCTGACCGTGATCGCGCAACATCTTTATTTTGTCGGCCAAGGCCGCGTCATTCGTAGTCACAGCTCCAGCTTCGCCGCAAGCCCCCAGATTCTTTCCAGGATAGAAACTGAAAGCCGTTACCCGGCCCATCGTTCCTGCCTTCATCCAGCGGTTATGCTTTCGAGAAAAATATTCAGCGCCATGAGCCTGGCAAGCGTCTTCGATGACCGTAAGTTGGTATCGATTAGCCAGTTCTTGGATGGCATCCATGTCAGCCATCTGCCCATAGAGATGGACTGGAATGACAGCCGTCACCGGGCGGCCGCTACGGCGGCTAATAAGTTTGCCTGATTTGTCTTTCGTGCACTGGACCTCGAGATACTCGCGAAGCTTCTCTGGGTCCATGTTGTAGGTCTGCTCGTCGATATCAACGAACTCCGGAAGCGCGCCCGTTTGCGAAATCGCTTCGGTAGTTGCGATAAAAGTGTGGGGCACCGTCACGACCACGTCGCCGGACTTGATGCCACAAGCTATGAGGGCAAACCGCAGAGCATCGGTTCCATTGCTCAATGCGACGGAATGGTGCGTGTCGCAGAATTTCGCAAACGCACTCTCGAATTCTTCGACCATGGGACCGCCGATGAAGCCAGCCGTCGACAGAACCTTGTGAAAAACCGCGGTCAGCTCTTTTTCGAGCTCTATATGCGGAGTAATCAGATCTAAGAAAGGAATATTGCTATTGACGCTCATTTATGACCTCCAAAGTTTCGTCGATTTGACGCAACAGTCTTGCTGGATTTCCGGCGACGATGCTGTTCGCAGGCACATCCTTGGTGACCACGCTTCCGGCCCCAATGATGGCGTTTTCGCCGATGCTGATGTTGGAGAGAATCGTCGAGCCTGAACCGATCGATGCACCCTTTTTGACCAGGGTCCGTTCGACCTTCCAGTGGGCTTCAGTCTGCAGGCCGCCTTCGGCGGTCGTCGCCCGCGGATAGGAATCGTTGATGAAGGTTACGCTGTGGCCGACGAATACGTTGTCTTCGATCGTGACCCCTTCGCAGATGAAGGTGTGGCTCGAGATCTTGCAACGTTTGCCCACCACTGCATTTTTCTGAATCTCAACGAATGCACCAATCTTGGTCTCATCGCCGATTTCGCATCCATAGAGATTGATAAACTTGGACAGCTTCACATCCCGGCCAAGCTTCACGTCGGGCGCTATACAAACATGTGGATTCATAGAGTGAAGAGAACTTCTAGACACGAAGCATCAGAGGTAAACGAGAGCACCTCTTTTTTGTACGGACTGGTTGGCTGCTTCGAGCAGTTTCACAACGCGGAGGCCGGCGGCACCATCGTTAAAAGGCTTGTGATTGTTGGAGATGCAATCGATGAAATATGCGAGTTCCTGCCGCAGGGCCTCGATCTGTTCCACTTGCGGCGCCCACATGTCACCTGAGCGATAGTTCACTAGCAGGTTGTACAGGCCTTCCCGGCTCGTAATGTGAACACCTTTGTCATAGACTTTGATCTTTTCGTCGGCTTCGAGGTCGTTCCAGACCAACATCTTTTTTTCGCCGCCGATCAGCGTGGTACGAACTTTGACGGGCGAAAGCCAGTTCACATTAATGTGCGCAATGATCTTGTTGGGAAAGTAGACAGTGATGAAGGCTACGTCCTCATGGCCGTTGAGATGGGTCTGGCCGGTGGCGGAAACGGCTTCAGGAGTCTCCTTGATCAGATGGTCGATAATCGAGAGATCATGAGGAGCGAGATCCCAGATCACGTTGACGTCGTGCTGGAATAGGCCAAGGTTGACGCGTGTCGAATCGTAATAGTAGATCTTTCCGAGCGTACCTTCCTCGAGCAACTGGCCGATCTTTTTCACCGCTCCAGTAAACAAGAAGGTGTGATCGACCATGATTTTCAGATTCTTTTTTGTCGCAAGATTGATGAGTTCTTCCGCTTGCGCCGAATCACTGGTGAACGGCTTCTCGACAAACACATGCTTGCCGTTTTGCAATGCGGCTTTGGTCAGCTCATAGTGAGTCCACACAGGAGTCACGATCGCGACGGCATCGATCTCGGTCGAGGCCATGAGCTCTGCAGTTTCTGCGACAACTTTGATATGTGGATAAGTTTTGTGGATTCGTTTGCGGGCTGTCGGGCTCTTGTCGCAGACTGCCACCACTTCGGAGCCGTCCAATTGGTCGAGGTTCCTGACCACGTTCGGGCCCCAATATCCGTATCCGATTACGCCGAATTTAACCACAGTTTCACCACTCCCCTTGTGCATGGATTCGTGCGAGGCAGGTTCAGAAAGCTGACTAGCTGGCTGTAACACAGTTGACATATGCAGAGGGGGAGAGTTTCTAGTACGCGCCGTCGCCGAACACGACTGCGACAGGAGTGCGCAGCAGAATCTTGAGGTCCATCCAGGGCGACCAGGTCTTGGCATATCGCAAATCCAGGCGAACCATGTCATCGAATTTTATGCGACTGCGGCCGTTCACCTGCCACAGTCCGGTGATTCCGGGCTTCGCTTCTAGCACCCGACGACGATGCCAAATGTCGTAGGCCTCGACCTCGTAGGCGATAGCAGGACGTGGCCCAACCAGAGACATCTCGCCCCTGAGCACATTGATAAACTGCGGCAACTCATCAAGGCTGCTGCGGCGCAAGAAACCACCGATACGAGTGATTCTGGAATCTTTGGTCAGCTTGTAAACGCCATTGCTATTGCCATTCGCGGGCTGGCTTTCCGCGTTACCGGCAATCAGTTTCTTGACGAAAGCTTTGTGGACGCTGGCATCATTGTTGACGTGCATCGAGCGAAACTTAAGGAAAACAAATTGCTCCCCGTATTGCCCAACCCGCTTCTGCCGGAAGAAGACGGGGCCTTTCGATGTCAGCTTGATGGCGATAGCGATCGCCAGAAGAAAAGGAGAGAAAAGCAGCAAGGCGAGGGCGCTGCCGACGATATCCATGATCCGCTTGATCGCGCAAAAGAACTTCTTCGCACTGTCACGACGGGCCAGGTCCGGATATAGAGTTGGGTTGCTGGGCCTTTGGGGAATATCGTGATTCCACTCTTCCGGAAACAAGTGAAAGGAGATGCTGATCAAACCGAATTGTTGCGAGCTCAAATTGTTGCGCAGCGTCTCACTGACCCTGGTCATCATCGTGCTCAGGATCGTGTTCCGATCTTCAGCTCCGAATTCCGTGAACATAACTCCTACAACTGAGTTGTTCTGGTACCAGCCCGTAACGTCCGTCTCTCGTGTCGACAGGGAAAGCGCCGAAAGAATTTTGTCGAGGGCCTTATTGTTGTTATCGGAGCGCAGACCATTCCCCATATCCAAGAGCATTAACAGGAAAGGCTTTCGCGAGCGCTCTGTTCTTTTTCGCTCGAGCGAAATCATCCTGTGAAAGGCTCCCTCATTTAAAATGCCGCGTTCCTCAACCGGCACGACCTCTGCCGAAAGAGTATCCAGATTTGCTATACCGCCTGAGCGCCTTACATTCACGACTCCCTCTCCTCTTCCTGCTCCCTTTTTTTGGGCGCAGAAACAAATGACCTACTCTGAACTGTTTTGTGCTTGCTTGGGGGAGTACAGAACCGGGAACTGAAACGAACTAACTACTGGGGATTGCTGATCGACACTGGGGATGGATTACATCTTGGACAACGTCGGCTTGTCGCGAAACTGTCCCCGGGCCATAGCGATGGTAATAGTTGTGTGATCGGTATTCGCAGAGGAGTTCACAACTGCGCCCAAGCAACTTCGACTGTTCAAGCGCCTGCAGACCTCGTCTGCAGCATTCGCCTCTTGGTGTTCCTTCTCTCGTCACCAGAAGAATGCCGTCCGCCAATCGTGCCCACACACTGGTATCGGCCAGACGGCAATATCGGCGGAGAATCGATGACGATCCAATCAAACCACGCTGAGAGTTGATTCAAGAGTTTGAGAAGCCGTCCGGACTGCATCAATTCGAGCGGATTCTCCGGGGGCCGGCCAGCTGGCAGAAACCACAGGTTCAAGCCTTCAAGACGATAGATGTCCTGAATTGGTCGGGGCTCGCCCTTCAACCATTCACTCAAGCCAGGAAGGCTGCCCAAGCCAAACTGTTTGCCTAATGACGGACGCCGAAGGTCGCCTTCCAGCAACAAAATTTTCGGCTGTTGCCTCCGGCCAAAATCGTCGCCAGGTTTGCAGACACTGTACTCTTCCCTTCCTCGGGAATCGTGCTGGTAATCAGCAGTTTTTTCAGCGGTCGGGTGTGCTGGAGTTGCCTCAGGCGGACCCCGAGAAATCGGAATTTTTCCGCGCCGAAGCTTTCTGGGGCGTTAAGGCATACCAACTTGCTGTCCGCCGGCAATGATACTGACAACGACTGGAACTGACTCAGGTCATTCGCAACGAAGTCTCTCTCGGTGAATTCCTGCTCGGCGAAGTCATTGGGAGTAAGTTCGTGGGCGGGTGGAGTCCTCGGGGCAACAGCTGATCGCCTCGCGCTCCACTGCCTGCAACAGTTCCGTTGCCAGCGCAGGCGGCGCTGTTGCCACGCCGGACCGCTCTGACTCGGACCTTTGTAACGCTTCAAATATACGGCTCATGTTTACTGGCTCCAGTTGCTGCCGCTGCGCGCGGTTCCCCATGGCTCGATTGCAGTTTTTGCAGATAGTCATGCAGGAGAAGTAATGTTTTTGCTGCTCGCCGCGCGTCGCCTTCTTCGTTATTCCCGTTAGCAGCCTCAACCTTGGGTTGATGCACTACGCCCAGGCGGAAATCGGAGGCGATGTCCTCGATGATGTCTGGGGTTATACTGCGCGCCTGTCTGGCATAAGCAGTGATCAAAGCGTTCTCGCACACGGTATTGATCAGGCGCGGAATTCCTTTTGAGTGCCGATGTACTCTTACGATTGTCTCGGCGGGAAAAAGCGGAGCGGAACTAGAATTCCCTCCGGCCAGTTGCAAGCGGCGCTGGATATAACCTGCGGTTTCGTCCAAATTCAAGGGCAGCAGTTGCGAGCGCAGAGCAATTCTCTGCTTCAATTGTCGCAACTCGATGGAGTCGAGCTTCTCGTCCAACTCGGGCTGACCCTACCAGGAGGATCTGAAGCAACTTTTCGTTAGTTGTTTCGAGGTTCGTCAAGAGACGGATCTCTTCAAGTACTTCCGACGCGACGTGGTGGGCTTCGTCGACCACCAACACGGTGGTGAGCTTTTTCTGATGGCGCGAAATCACATAGTTGCTCAATATCAGCAGAAGCTCGCTCTTGTTCTTCCCTGCCACATTCAGCCCGAAGTCGCCGGCAACATACTGCAGAAACTCGATCGGCGATAGCCGGCTATTAAATACGTAGGCGTAGGCAACATCGCTCTGATTCAGCAGTTGCAGCAGGCAACGGACCAGCAGCGTTTTGCCGGTGCCGACTTCTCCGGTCATGACCACGAATCCCTTGTGCCGACGAACGCCATAGTAGAGCGCTGCCAGAGCTTCGTTGTGTCTCCGGGTGGGAAAAAGGAAAAATGGATCCGGAGTGATCTCGAACGGGATTACGCTTCAGATTGTAAAAAGCTTTGTACATTGCGTTACCAACATTACCCTCGGAAAAAGCTTATCGCTGATCCTGCTAAAATGGTTGCAAAAACGAGAGCTCCGCCGTACCCAGCTCCCCCAAAGATTCCTCGCCTGCTTTCTTTCCTCTTAGGGACTGGTGAGCGGCGGGATCTCTGCGATCACGTCAACCGGCAGCAGACCCTTGAGCGCTTTTCATTGTAAAGCCGGTCGTCCAGGAACTCGGTTCCGCCTGCGAGGGCTCCTCCCAACGCGATGCCAACGCCCAGACCGATGCCGCAGAACTTGAGACGGTTCGGAAAATCGGGCTTCAACGGCAGGCTCGGAGGATCAATCATCTGAAAGTGTTCGCCCTGCTGCAGTAATTCCATGCTCGTGGCCATCTGCGAAGAGTTTTTCTTCTTCAGAAGCTCGGCATAATCTGCCTTGGACTGTTCGTAGCTTCGGGTCAGATCGGCGTATTGTTGTTCCCGAGCGGGCTCCTCGTTCAAACGCCTCTGGTAATCGTCAATTTTCGATTTCAGGGCAGCTGATCTCGTGTTCCTTGTTGGCCATGTCGATCTGATTGGCTTTCAATTGACCCTGAAGTTGAATCGTTGCAGCACCATCACTGGCATCCACGTCGTCTGGCGAAGACGCCGGCGAGTTACCATTCGCTGAAGCGGTATTGCCCCAGCCTTCAGGCGGCGAGAGCCTGGTCCCGCATTTTTTCAGTCTTCGCAATCTGGTCTTTCATTTTGCGAACGTCGGGATGACGATCGGTGTAGATGCGAACTGAGATCGGCGAGTTGCGCTTTGAGCTTGTCCAGCTCTTGGTCCAAAGCGGGTATCCCCACCGGCGTGCCGTTCTCGCTCTTGGGCGTTCTCTGCAAGGCCCGAGACTGTTCCAGCATCGATTGCAGGTAGGCATTCTGCTGCCGATCGGAGTTCAGACCATCTTGTTCGCTCTGCAGTTGGGCCTGGAGTCCGGAGAGGATTTGGACATTGCTCGACAATTGGGACGGCAACTCTCCGAGATGCTGATCCTTGTAGACTCGGACTTTTTCTTCCTGCTCGGCCAAATTCTGCCTAGCGGCTTCCAGTTGTTGTTCGAGAAATTTGGTCGTGTCCTCGGATTTCTGCTGCCGCAACTCCAGATTTTCGCTGATGAACAGGTTTGTCAGCTCGCCAGTCACCTGTTGGGCGACGTGAGGATCGTGAGAAGAGATAAAAGATGTTGAATGAGGTGATACGCCCGTCCATCATCCGTACCAGCTCGATCTCGATATCCTTTCGCATCGCGATCGACCAACTCGTCCTCATTGAGGTGGCCCCGTTTGTCGGCATACAGGTTGAGCTCATCAATGATATGCAAGAGACGGGTGCGACTGAGAATCTGCTGGGTGATGCTCGCCAACCGTGTTTGCAGATCATCGGTTATGTTGGGTGTCACATAATCCTTTGGCATACTCGGTTGCTCTACCAGAATCAGCGTGCCCGACTTGTATTTCGATGGCAGAACCCAACTCGCACTCCAGACCACTAGCCACCCGAGGAAAAAAGGTATCAAGAAGTACATATGCCGACGGCGAATAATGTCGACATATTGCTGAAGGTTAATGCCTTCTCCCGGTTTCTCTTCTGACTCATCAACCATAATTACCGTTCCTGATTACCTTCCGAGCGGCCTCGTAAACTGATACGAGATAGTGGCTGTCACGAGATTTCGGTCGGGAGGCGGGATATCGCTGCAATATCGCTGTAGCTCTGGTGCACTCGCGTGTATTGCAGCTGCAGGTTCAGATGCTGGCCTACCTGGCGCTGCACCGAGGCGTTTCCCGAGATGGTATGCCCGCTGGTGTTTAACGTGGGCAATGCGTCCAGAACATTGTTGCTCGCATAGCTTGCCCCAATTGATGCGCTCAGGGTTCGCGTCAATTGCCGACGCAGCGAGCCGTTGGCGGTATTCGCCTGCACCGCTCCGACTCAATCCGCCAGCGTCGTTGATGGTTCGCGAGTAGCTGGCGGCGAGACTGGTCAGCTTGCCCTGCCAGGCCATGCTGGCGCCACCGCCCGGAGACCATTGGCTTGATGTCGGCATCCCGAACGGTTGCGTGTTGGAATACTGCGGGCCGCCGAACATCGAAATGGACAATGTCGGCTTGAGATAGACCGTATAGAAACCGAAAACGCTGTGGGTCTGAGTCTCACTCTGCCCCAAGGTTGGATAGGCCAGAAACATCTGGTACTGATACGTGACCCCGATATAGTGCATTTTCGAGAGGCGGTGCGAATAGAACGCCGATCCACCTTTCGAACTCGAATCGGATAATCCCGGAACCTGTGACTGGTTCGAGTAATGCAGATTGGTAAAGGTTCCGCTCGCTCCCAGCATCCCATTCGCGGCGAATTGGTAAGTGAGCGTGGCGTTCGCGGTATTTGTGAGCTGATCCGCGATGGGCGCGATCACCGAGTAGTTGGGAACAAACACCCCGCCGGAGACTGGCTGCTTCAAAATCAGAACTCGGCTGATTACAGAACATCCGACGTCTTGACAAAAGAATCACGCAGGCTCAGGGTCACATGCGGGCTTAACCGATAAGCTGAGATTTACGCCCAGATTCTGATTGGATTGATTCAGTGAGCTAGTCTTCTGATAGAACGTAAAACCCGGACTGTAAGTGAAAACCCAATGTAACCGTGACCTTGTCTGGTCTAGCGAGATCGTAGGCAATATCGAATAGCTCACATCACTGATCGGCTGACCATTGCTGCCAGTCGTGACATCGGAGTTATAGGCGCTGCTGAAAGCCAGTCCTCCACGCAGGTAGTTTGATCGTGTTTCGGAGGTAAATCCCATCGAGTATCCATCGCCGCTGACCGGAGCGGGTGTCAGCATTCCACCCCCGTTACTGCCGGGACCGGTTCCGGCGGTCTCGGCGCCTCCCGCAATCTGCGCCCAGACAGGGCCCGCAGCTAGCAGAATCATACCGATGGAGACTCGAATTAGCATGCGCGGTCTCAAGGCACCACGATGGTGTCACCTGGCTGCAGTCTTATGTTCTGCGCCATGTTCTTGCCCTTGATGACCTCTTTGTAGTTAAAGGGCAAGCGTGACTCTCCACCATCTGGGTTCTTTCGGAGGACATAGATGGATTTCTGTTTGGCAAAATCTCGAAAGCCGCCCGCAAGAGCAATTGCATCCAAAACCGTCAGTGAGCTTGTCAGCGGGAACGTTCCCGACTTGTTGACCATGCCAAGGATATTGAATTTCTGGCTCTTGATTTCTGTAACGATGACGGTCACTTCCGGCTCGGAGATGAAGCTTTGCAGCTTAGTAGCCAGCAGTTTCTCTAACTGAAGCGGCGTCTGCCCGCTGGCCTGGACCTCGCCGGCCAGCGGCAGTGAGATTTTCCCATCCGAGCGAACCGGAACCGTGCGTGATACTTCCGCCTCTTTCCAGACATTGATCGAGAGAACGTCATCGTCGCCGATAATGTAAGTGTTATCGTGCGGCCGGACTGCAGTGACCCCGGTGCCAGAGTCAGCGGACGCCGGATGGGTTGCTGGTGTCGTGCTACCTGTGTTTTTCGTTGCGTCAGTCTGTGCCGCCAGCCAACCCGAAATCAGAATGCAAACAGCGAACATCGATAAACGCCGACACATCTTCTTTGCTGGGATTGTCATGGTTTGCTCCGAACTGAGCAATTGTAGCGCGCTAGTCCCCATTCGGCGTTAAATCCGCTTTCCGTTGCCCCTAAAGCCATTCCCTGGGAATGTGGTCGGATAGGCTTCCGAGGAGCTCATATGGTATTGCTCGATCTTGTACAGCAGGGTTCGATAGCTGACTTTAAGCAACCGCGCTGCGGCTTTTCGGTTCCAGCCGGTTTTCTCAAGCGCCGTCGCGATCGCGGTTCTTTCTGCCTCAAACCGGACACTTTGCACCAGGGATTTCAGCGAGTTGGGAGTCGCGGATCGCTCCCCATTTGCGTCGTGATTCATTGGTTCCCGGGCTGATTCCGACGCTTCCGTCGAATGGCCGTTACCCGGTTTACCATTTACCAGATTGGGCTCTGATTTTGCCGCAGCAAAGATGAGCTCTTTGTCTCCCATTACGAGGTAGCGCTTTACGAACTCCTCGAGTTCTCGCAGATTTCCCGGCCACGAATATGCGTGGCAGGCTTCCAGTACCGCCGGGGAAAAAGTACGGGGAGGGAGGCTGTAGTGTTTCGCCAGATGATGCATGAAGTGGCGAAGAAGAATTGGAATCTCATCTTTCCGCTGGCGCAAGGGAGGCGCCTGAACCGTGAAAGCACTGAGGCGATAATAGAGATCCTCGCGCAGCTTCTTTTCAGAAAGTGCCCGCTCGATGTCGGCGCTGGTTGCAGCCAGAATTCGGACGTCAACGTCGACTTTGGCCCCGCTGCCCGGCCGGAAGAACATCTTGTTCTGCAACACTTGCAGCAGCTTGCTCTGGACGCTGGTTGGCATCTCAGCGATTTCGTCCAGCAGAACTGTTCCCTTCTCACACAACTCAAGTTTGCCCGGTTTCGATCTCATTGAACCGGCGGAGTCGCGCTCGTACCCGAAGAGCTCGGTTTCGAGCAGATCGCCGGGCAGCGCCGCGCAATTCACCTTGAGAAATTTGAATCCGGAGCGGACGGACAGTTTATGAATAAGGCGAGCGGCAGTATCTTTTCCGCTTCCGTTCTCGCCTAGTATCAGGACCGGAACGTTGGCCTGGGCCAGCAATTCGGCCTGGGCGCGAAGCTTGCGCATGATCGGGCTGGCGCCCACGAAGAATACGTCGTCGCTGACCTGCTCGATGTCCTCACTGGCCAACTCCATCTCGAGGCCATCGGGTTGTGAGCTGAGTTGGCCCCGAATCACGCTCTCAAGCCGCTCGTCCTCGAGTGGTCTCACCAGATAATCCTGAGCACCCAGGCGAATGGCTTCGTTTTTTCGTCCAGCGTCGTCGGGATAACAGAGCAAGATGATCGGCAGGTTCGGACGAAGCCGGCGCAGCCAACGCAAAATGTGAAGGCTGTCCGCATCCCCACGGGGCAGATCCAAGAGAAGCAGGTCCGGCGTAACCCCTGCCTGCACGAACTCCAAGGCTTCCCAACCGCTGCCCACCGTCTCCAGTTGCCAGGAATTGGCTTCCCCGATCGACCAGAGCGAGCGAACCACGGTGGGCTCCTTACTGACGACCAGGAGGCGTACCGCTTCGATTGCGTTTTCTATCACAGGATTGAAGTGTCCTTTGGAAAATACCGAGGGAAAGGGAATGTAAGAATTTAAAGCGGTTCGACGTCGTATCCCTGAATGCGCACCGCTAGTGACCGCTGGATTGCGTCGATCGAGACCACCAATGTGTTGTCGTCATTTCGAGCCAGCAGAATCCCTTCGACTCCGTCCAATGCGCCGCCGCGAACTCGCACGCGCTGTCCGATCTGAAGAAAAGGATGTGCACTCCAGGGTATTTGCTGCCCGATCAGGGTTCGAACTGCCTCGATTTGTGATTCGGCGATTGGCGTTCCCAATCCGCGAGCGCCCACAAACTTGAACACGCCGTCAATGCGCAGCACCCGCAATCGCTCGTCGCCGGTTGGAGCCAGTTTCACAAACACGTAGCAACCAAAGAGTGGAAGTTCTACCGACTTCCGCCGGTCGCTCCAACGATGCACCTCGGTAACCATCGGCAGGAAAGTGTTTACCCCTAACTCGTGCAGTCGGTGGGCAACGACTCTTTCGTGCCGGGCACGAGTATGCACCGCATACCATTGCTCAATGCCGGTTGTCACGATTGGCGCCATACTCGGAGAGTCCCACGATTGGTTGCCGGTACTCATAGCTTCGCCCTCTGAGTCACAATGTGACTTCCGAACCTGCGTATGGCTCCAAAAAAGATGGAGGATCTGAACAATTGCAGCACCCGGGGGAACGTGCTTTAGAAATACTGGGGGGAGAATTAATCTATACTAAGTCGATCAACATTATTGCAATATGCTTTTCGTGTCAAGTCGCACACCGATCACAGGAGTCACTCGTCCCTGCGCATACTTTGTTGACTCGGAAAATTTCAGCTTACCGGGCACGGGGGATGGAACTCAGTTATGAGTTAGTTGCCCGAAAGTGAACTCAGACTACAGTCGTGTGCAGGACGCTGCAAGAGGTACACGCTCTCCGCGATGGATTTCTCACGCCGACACGAGTGGACATTCTCCGTGCCAGGAGATAACCAGCCTAGAGAAGAGTTTCTCCTATAGTAGAGCGGTTCGACAACTCTCTGCCAATGCTACCCAGCCTCGCCGCCCGATCCGATCAGCTCGGAATCGAAGACCCAGATGAATTCCATACGATTGATTCTACATGGGATACTTAATACTCGGGCTATCGAATCATATCTGCAATCAAGAAATCGAGCGTCCACGGTGCTTAAAGGCAATCCAATGTAATTTCATAGAGGTCGCAATCAGCTACAACTAGTGCAAACCTTTGCGACCTTTCCCTTGTATTCTGGCTGCACATACGGTAGACTTCCACTCGGTTGGTACTGGTGTTTGCAGTCACCGTGCATCCTTTACTATCTGTTGGCTGATGTTTTGCAGCGTTTGCTTTTTTGAGACCTCCCCCGAATAAAACAAGATCCCCCGCCTGTGGGAGATACTCCCCCGTCTCAGCACAGCTTTTTGATTGTGGCATTTGTTGGCTTGGTCCCCATTTTTGGTGACCTACTCGAATGATGTCGCTGGAGAAGCTTATGGATACCCAAGGTGCGAGGGAGGACAGGATCCGCGTATTGGTTGCTGACAATACCAGGATCCACACCCAACTGCTCGCCGATGCATTAGCGCGGGATCGCGGGTTGGATGTTACCAGCGCGGATTCCGATTCCAACGGTGTGATCGTAGCAGCCGCCGCTCATAAAACGGACGTTCTGCTGATCAGTTCCAACCTGGACGAGGAGTCCCACCGCGTGTTTGAAGTTCTGCGGGAATTGCGGGCATCGTACCCTCAGATCCGCGCCGTGATGCTGCTGGATTCCTCGAAGCGCGACTTTATCCTGCATGCATTTCGTGCGGGTGCAAGAGGAATTTTCAGCCGCCATGACTCAGTCGACTCGCTTTGCAAGTGCGTCCGCAGCGTTCATGAGGGCCAGATCTGGGCCACGAGCCTGCAGATGTCATTTGCCGTAGAAGCCCTGGCATCTTCGCCCAACGTAAAAGCCGTGGATGCGAATGGTTTGGATCTGCTTTCGAAGCGCGAGATGGAAGTCGTCCGCAGTCTGGCCGAGGGGCTGACCAATCGTGAAATCGCAGAGCGCCTCGGCCTGAGTCAGCACACCATTAAGAACTACCTGTTTCGAGTGTTTGACAAGTTAGGCGTTTCGAGCCGAGTTGAACTGCTGTTCATGACTCTGAGCCAGGCCAGTCCCGCGCAATCGCTGCTTCCTTCCCTTCTGGCGAATCCGACCAATAGCGGTCGCCACGACGAGGCGACTATAGCCATCTGTCAAAAGGCTGCCGAACAGGGCCTGCCGACTGCACAACTGGCATTGGCACAACTCTATTCGGCTCGTCGATCTGGGCCAAAAGACCTGATGTATGCCTACATGTGGTTTCTGATCGCCAATGAGCAGATCACCCGAGCCAAGAACCATGTCAACGAATCGATGACCATGGAGCAACTGCTCGAGGCCGAACAACGAGCGGCCGAGTGGATGAGAAAGACAAAAAAGATGCCATCTTCGTCGATCGAAGATCCTCCCGAACACCGACCCCAAGGGAGAAGGACGCATCCACCGCCTGATACAATCTCCTTTTCCTGGGAGCAACGCCGGGAAACCGCACCCTGATCGATAACATCAGCGCCGACGAAAAGCACACTTTCGGAGGCAGTCGACTGGCGATACCTGGGAGTCACCAGCCAAATGACGATGATCGGTGGCCCTCCGTTTTGCCGGCCCCGGATCGGCTGACTGGGTAAAAGCGTCGGTCTGGTTTCAGTCGGATGCAGGCGGGGCTTCTTCGGGCTGTCGGATCCGCCCGAAAACGTACCTTCTGGTTTGCCCGTCATCCGTCCGGAATCCATCGCACTTCTTACCGCCGACTTCTCATGTGGGAAGGCTCGGTTTGGCCGCTGCAAAGCTTCGTGGTTGGGCCAGTCACGTTTCCCGGAGCGGGATAGGACGCGTCAGCCCGGCTATAACTGCGAATTCGAGCGAGCCGAACTGAATCCTTTTCGTCTATACCTAAATCTATTGAGGAACTATCGTTTTGTCCGGCGCTTGCCGCGGGGAAACGGTAATGTATTGAAAGACTTTGGAGAACATGTGACCAAACGGTTGATCGTAACGTTATTGGTAATGGCCGCTATATTAGGGGCCCTTGGATTCGTCAAATTCCGGCAAGTCGAGGCTGCAATCGCCCAGGGCGCATCCTTCCAGATGCCGGCGACGGCGGTGACTACCGTGGTCGCGCAGCGGGAGACTTGGCCCTCCACATTAACGGTGATCGGCACGGCGGCGGCGATCCAAGGGGTAACCGTAAGCGCCGATTTGCCCGGCACAATCGACAAAATTCATTTCGAATCGGGCCAGTGGGTACATGAGGGCGACATTTTGGTCGAACTCGATACTCGCCAGGAAAGAGCGCAACTCGCCAACATGGAAGCTCAGCGGGATCTGGCGGATATCAATTACGGTCGTGCCCAGCAACTCGATAAGGCGGGAGTCATTTCGCGTTCTGAGTACGACAACGCCAGCGCGCAGCAAAAGGCGACCGAAGCCCAGGTAGGTGACATCAAAGCAGCGATCGCTCGCAAGACGATTCACGCTCCATTCACCGGACTGCTGGGCATTCGTCAGGTAAGTCTCGGCCAATATCTAGCCGCGGGTCAGGCGATTGTTTCGCTGCAATCGGTGGATCCCATCTATGTGAACTTCGGAGTCCCGCAGCAAAACATAGCCGACATGACGGCACGGGCGCGTGGTGCGCATAACGAATGGCGATTTGCCGGGGATGGCATTCGCCGGCAAGATCACCGCGCTTGATTCGGTGATCAATGAACAGACGCGAAACATTCAGGTGCAGTCGACCCTTGACAAATAAAGGAAATAAGTTGCGCCCGGGAATGTTTGTGCAGGTTGAATTGCCGATTGGGCAGCCTCGGTCAGTTGTGCCGTCTGCCGGCTTCCGCGATCAATTACGCGCCTTATGGTGATTCGGTGTTCATTGTCACTGAAATGAAGGATGCAAAAGGAAACACGTATCGCGGCGTGCGCCAGCAGGTAGTGAAGATGGAAGGCTCCCGCGGCGATCAGGTCGCAATCACTTCCGGCCTCAATCCCGGCGACGAAGTTGTGAGCTCGGGCGTGTTTCGGCTGCGCAATGGCGCCCCGGTTCAGGTGAACAATACCGTCAAGCCGGAAAATAGTCCGAGTCCGAAGCCCGAGGATAGCTAGACCAATCCGGCGACTTTGAGGAGGTAGTGTGAAGTTCACAGATCTATTTGTTAAGCGCCCCGTGCTGGCGATCGTGGTGAATCTGGTGATCCTGATCGCCGGACTGCAGGCCATCCGATCGCTGAGTGTGCGCCAATATCCGCGCAGCGACATCGCCGTGGTGCAAGTGACAACGGTATATGTCGGCGCGAGCGCTGACCTGGTTCGCGGCTTCGTCACGACGCCGATTGAGCGCGTCATCGCCAGCGCGGATGGCATCGATTACATGGAGTCGACCAGCGCTCAGGGGCTGAGCACGATCCAGGTGCACCTGAAAATCAACTACGACACTACCGCGGCGCTGACGCAAATCCAGGCAAAGGTGGCGCAGGTCCGCAACGATCTTCCTCCGGAAGCGCAGATCCCCGTCATCGATCTGGAAACTGCGGACGACGCAGTTCGCTGCCGATTTATATCGGATTTTCTTCCGCCGATCTCGATCAGAATCAAATCACCGACTACTTGACCCGCGTCGTGCAACCGAAGTTGAGCGCGATCAGCGGGGTGCAGCGCGCCGATATTCTGGGCGATCGAACGTTCGCCATGCGCTTGTGGCTGAAACCGCAAGAGATGGCCGCGCGCGGCGTTTCGCCCTCCGATGTGCATGATGCGCTGGCGAAGAACAACTATCTTTCGGCGCTTGGGGCTACGAAGGGTTCGATGGTCTCCGTGAACCTGATCGCGAACACCGATCTGCGTACTCCCGACGAGTTTCGCCAGATGGTAGTGAAACAGCAGAACGGCGTAGTGGTCCGTCTGGGCGAAATCGCCGACGTGCAGCTCGGCGCTGAAAACTACGATCAGGATGTTCGCTTTAACGGAGAAACCGCGACCTTCATGGGGATCTGGGTTCTTCCCACTGCGAATTCTCTGGAAGTAATTCGAAACGTCCGCAAGGAGTTGCCTGCGATCCAGGCGCAGTTCCCACAGGCATGAAGTTGGGTGTTCCCTACGATTCAACGGAATACATTCAAGACGCGATTAATGAAGTGCTGCACACGCTCGTCGAGACGTTGCTGATCGTGGTCGTCGTCATTTTCCTTTTCCTGGGATCGTTCCGCTCGGTATTGATTCCGGTTATCGCGATTCCGATCTCGCTGATTGGTGCCGTGTTCCTGATGCTGTGTGGCTGGCTTCACCATCAACCTTCTGACTCTGCTTGCCATTGTGCTTTCGGTCGGATTGGTCGTCGACGACGCCATTGTCATGGTGGAGAACGTCGAGCGGCATCTGCATATGGGCAAGACTCCATTTCAGGCCGCGAGGGACGCCGCGCGCGAACTGGTCGGACCAATTATCGCAATGACGATCACTCTGGCAGCGGTTTATGCCCCCATCGGAATTCAAGGAGGGCTAACCGGGGCGCTGTTCCGCGAGTTCGCGTTTACTCTGGCAGGGGCTGTCGTTGTTTCTGGTGTTGTGGCGCTGACCTTCTCGCCGATGATGGGTTCGAAGTTGTTGCGTGCCGGTGATACGGATCGTGGCTTTGCCGGCATCGTCAACCGTGGCTTCGAACAGGTTCGAAATCTGTATGTGAGGTTACTGACCGGGACATTGAAGTATCGACCGGTGGTGCTCACGGTCTGGGTCGTCGTGGCGCGTGCTGATGATTCCGTTTTACATGTTCTCCCAGCACGAGCTGGCGCCATCGGAAGACCAGGGGGTTGTATTCGGAGTTATTCAATCCTCCGCGAATTCTACTCTCGACCAGACCAACCTGTTTACGCAGCAAGTCTACGATGTCTACCACTCATTTCCCGAGAGCGCGAGCATATTCCAGATCACGAATCCGGGAGGTGGATTCGGAGGCATGGTCACGAAGCCATGGAGCCAGCGTAAGAAGACTGCGCAAGAGCTGCTGGTGGAGTCATCGGGTCCGCTGTCAAAGATCGCCGGCGTCCGTGTGATTCCCTGACCCCGCCGCCGTTTCCCGGAGGAGGAAATTTCCCGGTTGATTTTGCGATTGTGTCGGCCGCCGAACCAGAGCAGGTCAGTCAACTCGCCGAGCAGATCGTCCAGAAAGCAATGGCCAGCGGCATGTTCATCTTCGCAGACACCGACGTAAAGTTCGACCAGCCACAAACCGAAGTGGTGTTCGATCGCGACAAGCTTCGCTCCCAGGGTGTGGATCTGAGCCAGGCGGGTGCGGATCTTTCCACCATGTTGGGTGGAAACTACGTGAACCGCTTCAGCATTCAGGGACGCAGCTACAAAGTGATTCCGCAAGTAAAACGAATGGACCGCCTAACGCCAGATCAGCTTTCACAAATTTACGTGAAGGGCTCCGCAGACAAACTTGTTCCGCTTTCAACTTTCGCTACTCTTAAGACCACGACCGAGCCGAGATCGCTGAACAAATTTCAACAGCTGAATGCGGTTCGGATTCAAGGCGTCATCCCGCCGCAATGTTCCTCTCGATAAGGCGCTAACCTTTCTGGAGGACCAGGCAAAGCAGATTCTGCCCCAAGGATTTACTGTCGACTACGCTGGTGAGTCTCGCCAGCTTCGCGTGGAAGGCAGCAAGTTCCTGGGCACGTTCTTGCTCTCGGCGATCTTGATTTATCTCGTGCTTGCCGCGCAATTCGAGAGCTTCCGAGATCCGTTTATCGTTCTCGCGGGTTCGGTGCCGTTGGCGATCTCGGGTGCTCTGGTGTTTTCGTTCCTGAACTTCACAACTCTGAATATCTATAGCGAGGTTGGCCTGATTACTCTGGTCGGCCTCATCGCAAAAAACGGAATTCTAATCGTCGAGTTCGGGAATCATTTGCAGGAAACCGGTCTCAGTAAACTGCAGGCGATTATCGGCGCGGCCAGCACGCGACTGCGCCCCATTCTGATGACAACGGCGGCCACGGTTTGCGGCCATTTCCCGCTGGTTCTTGCTAAGGGTCCAGGCGCTGGAGCACGAAACAGCATCGGCATCATGCTGGTAAGTGGAATGATCATCGGCACCGCTTTCACGCTTTTTGTTGTGCCGTCCATCTACATGCTTGTCGCGAAAACCCACGTACGAATTGAGAGCAGCGGCGAGATTGAGCTCGAGCAGCCCGCAGAAGCTGCCGTTTAGCTTCAAAAAAAGAACGGTCGGGTTTTAGGTCGAAAGGCGGCGGACCATTCCCTATCGATCGGATAAGTCCCGAGAAACTTAGTGGCGAATTTTCCCCGGATCGCCTGCACCGGAAAGATCTCTCGCAAGCCAGCACACGGCTGAATGCCCGCGCCTGTACCAGGAAGCGGAAAGCGCGAACGGAGCCTCATCGTCCACAAAGAAATCATCCGAGCCAACGTTTGCCTTTCATAGTTGGAGGGGGCATGGCCCGGAGCCTTCGCCCCCTCGGTTTCAGCGCAAGCGTCATCTGCCGACAGCGCTTACTTGGATTGAAAAGCCTGTGGCTGTATCGCAGCCCGGACTGGCAGCACCGTTGGTGTTGACATCTGCAGGCTGGCCTTCGGTCCGGAAGATGGTCGCACCGAACGCCTCATTTTCGGGCTCTGTGCTTCCTGTTTGTTGAGTTGCTCAGTAAGATCCGCCAGACGAATTTTTTCATAGCCTATGCGCTTGGCCATGATGCGATAGTCGAAGGCGATGTTGGAGTGTCCGCCACGCTGTTCGTGAACCTCAAATCCCTGCGGCGTTTCCTTGCTTACATACAGACCTTCGGAATCGCCCTTCGGGGTCAGGAACACGTGATACTCAACTCCCGCATTCACGGTTTGCGCGAAGATGGGATCGAGTTCGATGCGTGCGGAGCCGTTGGAGAGTTGTCCGGAACCGGCGTCCTCAAACCAGTTCTCCGGCGATTGCATAGCGTAGAGCGCAACGTTCCGTGAGCCATTGTCCACTTTGACTGAGCCCTTGACACTGCCGTTGCAGGTCAGATTCCCGCTCACGTCGATGGTGCAAAGGCCGCCCGTATTATCGCCTTTGGCTACCAGGACGAGGTCAGTACTGTTCGCGGTCGAGTTGTTTCCGACGAAGAGAGTTGCTTGCGGAGAGTTGTTGAAGAAGTTACCGGCGCTGTTGTCGTCGGCGGTCCCGACTACTCCCACGAACCCTGACTCGGATGCGCCACCCGTATCACCCCATACGCCCGGAGCGCCACCAAAAAGCGTGCTCGTGTTGCTGGCGCCAGATGCCTCCCCCAACACACCGTTATAGGGACTCTGACCTTCAACACCGGAGCCGCTTGAGCCAGTCGCGTTGCCGAACACGCCGACTTTGGGACCCCCTCCCGCAACGGCTGCAAGGACCGTGCTGGTTGAGTTTCCAATGACGGCGCTCGCCGGGGAGTTGGCAAAAATAGTGCCATTCACCGTCTGGTTCGCCGTGAAAGTGTTAGCCGCCCCGAGTTGCGGTACGACTGAGGTGTTGATTGCCAACGTGCCGCTGCCAGTGATGGGACCACCGCTCAGTCCCAGTCCGCTGCCAACACTGGTGACCGTGCCGGTTGCCGGATTTTCGCAGTTCCACGCGCCGCTCACGAATTGCAGAATCTGGTTAGTGGAGCAACTCTTCAAACTCAGACTCGTGCTGCCACCCAGCGATACCGCTCCGCCGCCTGTCAATGGACTGTTGGCTGTCACCGTCAATGACGAATTCGCCAGCATCGCGTTGGTGACACCGCCAGTGGCGATACTGAGCGTCCCGCTCTTTGTAATCGTTCCGCCAGTAAGTCCTGCCCCGCTGCCTACGCTGGTAACTGTGCCTGTGCCCGGAAAAGTCTGGCCAGATACGAATGTCACTACGCCAGTGCTGCTGACGTCGAAGGCCGTTCCGTGAACCGACAGGGCGTTATGAGTGGATTTGGGAAACAAAGTGAGAGTATCGCGGACGTCGCCGGTTCCCTTCACATCGAGTACGGCGGCTGGTGTAGTCGTTCCAATTCCTACGTCGCCACCGACAGTTTGGAAAATCTTGGAGTTGCCAATGGTCGCCGCGCCTGTGAATACGGGAACGAAGTCAGCTGTGCCGCTGCCGGTGATGGTTCCCGGAGGCAGGATGGGTGACTGAGACTTTGAGTTCGACGCAGGTGCCATCATGAACGCAGAAGCCGGTTTGCCGCCGATGGTTTCCGCGTCGAGAGCTTTCAAAGCATAGGGAACGCTCATCAACAGGACGCGCGGCTGTTCCTGTCCCTGAACCTCCACGCCCAGCCAGCGAGCTTCGCCGGAAGCAAAGACACTGGCAGGCAATCCCTGGCTGCTGGCGGAGCCGAGCGCGACCGAGTAGTGTCCGGTTTTGTCCGCTTGCACATTTTGGGTCTCCAGCCAGAGCGGCGCGCCGCCTTGCTGGTCTTGATATAGATAGAAGGTGACGCCGACCGTGCCCGTGACCGGCTTGCCGGCGCTGGTTAAGACGCCGTTGAAATTTACCAACGGCGGCACTGAAGAAGAGGTTGAGCCGCTGCTCGCACTCTGAGCGGCCATAGAAAGAACAGACAGCAAGAATCCAACGACCACACAACCGATGCGTAGCTTCATTGAAGATCTCTCCTTTGCAAATTTGTAAATATTGGTTCCCGTTCAAACCGAATGCCTGACCGGCGAAGCCAGTCAGCAAATCAACCCAACCCGCGGACGGACGCCCTAATCCGGCGTCGCCCCGAGATATTCATCGTGCCCTTCGAACACGTCGCGCAGCAGCCTTCCAAACTGCTGTTTCAGCGGGACGGGTGCGCAACTTTCATTCGCCGTCTTCTCCGTTTTGACCTGATAGATATTCGAATCAGTCGTCAGAATCCCATTCGCAGCCATAGGCAAACCTCCCGTGTTTCGGTCAGAGTTTTCATATTTCTGTCCACGGTGTTTCGTGGTTTCCCTTACTTCAGCACCAACCGAACACGGTGCCAGAGGACGGAAATCTTTACCTAATGACGGACCGTCCGCAGATCAATGTTCACAGTTCGAACTCGAAGTCTGCACAGGCCCGCAAATGGCAGTCGTTAAGGCCCTGTTATTGGGATAAAGCGAAATTCATGCGAGAAGCGGGCCAGCAAGAATGAGAAATTCCTAGGCGTCTCGCGTCGAGCTCATGAGCAAGGCCGCGGGCCGCTCGAAGAAATACCATCATTTTCAATGGCTTGACATCGGTCATCCGTGAGCCTAACGTGCTACCCAAGAACCCTGAAGGCGGTTTGGGGGCTCGTTGCCGCAGGTTCCATCCAAAATCGTCAGCCAGTTACTGGACCAGTGGCACGCCGGCGAAGACGAGGCGTTGCGTGCCGTGGTTCCGCTCGTTTATGACGAACTCCGGCGGGTCGCGCACCACTATCTGCGGAAAGAACGCGCAGACCATACACTGCAGAGCACTGCCCTGGTGCACGAGGCTTATCTGCGGCTGGAGAAACAAGGCGCGGCCAAATTCGAGAACCGCGCCCATTTCCTGGCCATCTGCGCCCAGTTGATGCGGCAGATTCTGGTCGAGTACGCGCGCAGCCGCAATACGGCCAAGCGAGATGGAGGCGATCGCGTAACGCTGGATGGGCTGGCGTTCAAGAGCCGCGGCGTGGATATGGTCGCTCTCGACGACGCTCTGAACGAACTGGCTAAACTTGACCAGCAACAGAGCCGCATTGTGGAGTTGAGATTCTTCGGCGGCCTTTCCATCGAAGAAACCTCGGATGTGCTCAAACTGTCGCCAAGGACGGTGAAGAGACACTGGGCTTCCGCCGGGCCTGGCTGCATCACCAGATCAGCGAGACCAGCTGACCCATGACACCGGAGCGTTGGCAACAGATTCGTGATGTGCTTGAAGAAGCGCAGGAACTGGAGCCGTCCCAACGTTCCGCATTCCTGGATCGCGCCTGTTTGTCCGATCAATCCTTGCGGCAAGAAGTCGAGGTCCTGCTCGCCTCTGGCGATGATGCCCGCGCTACCTTCCTTCAATCCGCGGGAGAGCCTGACGGATTGATCGCAAATCTGGAAGGGATTTTTTCTGGTGGAGGGCTGCAAGCGGGACAGCTCTTTGCCGAGCGTTTTCAACTCATCCGCAAGCTTGGTGAAGGTGGCATGGGGCAGGTCTGGCTGGCGGAACAGACTTCTCCGGTGCGGCGGCAAGTCGCGCTCAAGCTGATCAAGGCGGGGATGTACGACGAGGCGGTGGTGCAGCGCTTCCAATCGGAGCGGCAGTCGCTGGCGATCATGGATCATCCCGCCATCGCCAAGGTGTTCGACGCCGGGGCGACGCCGCAGGGCCAGCCGTACTTCGTGATGGAGTACGTGCCCGGTCTGCCGATCACGGAATATTGCGATCAGAAGAAACTCAAGATCCGCGGAGCGGCTCGAACTTTTCATCCAAGCCTGCGAAGGCGTGCAGCACGCGCACCAGAAAGCCATCATTCATCGCGATCTGAAGCCGGCGAACATTCTGGTCGTGGAAGTGGACGGCAAACCGGTGCCGCGGATCATCGACTTCGGGTTGGCCAAGGCGACCACGCCGCAGAGTCGCGGGCGAAAGCCTCTTTACGCAACTGGGACAGTTTGTGGGAACGCCCGGGTACATGAGCCCGGAGCAGGCCGATCCCAGCGCTGCAGGACATTGACACGCGCACCGACGTGTACTCGCTGGGAGTGGTTCTCTATGTGTTGCTGGCTGGCTCGCAGCCGTTTGATACCAAGCAGTGGCAGAAGCAGCCGCTCGACGAGTTGCTGCGGAAGTTGCGCGAGGAAGAACCACCGCATCCCGAGCATCAAGGTGAGCGCCGATCGAGATACGTTCGGCCGCGACAGCCCAAGCGCGCGGCACCGAGCCTAAGCAACTGGTGAGTCTGCTGCGCGGCGATCTCGACTGGATCACGATGAAGGCGCTGGAGAAGGATCGCGCGCGCCGCTATGGCGCGCCTTCGGAACTGGCCGCCGACATTCGCCGGTATCTGAATCATGAGCCGGTCGAGGCGCGTCCGGCAAGCGCTGGCTACCGCTTGCGGAAGTATGCCCGGCGGCACCGTGTAGCCGTGGCTGTGGTCGCCGGATTGGTGTTGTTGCTGGCGGCATTCTCCGTCTTGCAGGCGGTGCAGTTGCGCCGGATTACTCGGGAGCGCGACCGCGCCACGCGCGAACGAGATCGCGCCACTCGCATCACCGATTTCATGACCGGCATGTTCAAGGTGTCCGACCCGAGCGAAGCGCGCGGCAACAGCGTTACTGCCCGCGAGATCCTCGACAAGGCGTCGAACGATATGCGGAAAGGTCTGGCGAAGGATCCTGAGGTTCAGTCGCAGATGATGCAGGTCATGGCGAGCACATACACGAACTTGGGGCTATACCCGCGTGCTCATGAACTGGCAAAGCGTGCCTTGGACGCTCGCATGAGCCTGCTCGGACCGGATGACCCAAAGACGCTGGAATCGATGTCGCAGCTGGGCTGGATTCTAAATCGCGAAGGACATTATGTCGAAGCGGAGAAGATGGAGCGCCAGGCACTGGACGGCGAGCGCCGCATTCTCGGGTCCGAGGATCCGCTAACGATCGACACGATGGCGAATCTCGCCTTCATCGTGCAAGGGCCGGGTGATTTCGGCCAGGGGGAGAAATTGGCGCGCGAGACGATCGACGTCGCAACTCGCAGACTGGGTCCGGACAGTGCTCCGGTGCTGCGGTCCATGGGCACGCTGGGCACTGCACTCTGGAACCAGGGCCGCTATGCCGAGGCTGAACAAGAGCTTCGCCAGTTGGTCGATGTCGAGCGCAGGGTTGCCGGACCAGATCACCCTGACACTTTGAAAGCGATGAGCAATCTGGCTTTGTCGATCCTGTCGCAAGGCCGCCTCGCGGAAAGCGAGCAGATGTATCGCGAAGTTTTGGCCGCCCAGCAGCGTGTGCTTGGACCCGATCATCCTTTCACAGCCCTCACTATGTTCAACCTTGCGGCCCTTCTCTTTCGCGAAGGTCGCCACTCCGATGCTGAGAAACTGTGTCGTCAGGTCTTGACGATTCAGTTGCGAGTTCTGGGACCCGAAAACCCGTACACGTTGATGACCAAATCCAACCTGGCCGACTCTCTGTTCGAGGACGGTAATGTCCACGAGGCAGAAAAATTACGGCGGGAAACGCTTGAAACTATGGCTCGCACCCTCGGACCTGAGCACCCCAGCACCTTGCAGACCCAAGCCAATCTTGCCGGAACGCTGATCAGGGAGGGCCGCTATGCAGAAGCAGAAAAAAAAGCTCGGGAAGCTTTCGAAGCCCTGAGTCGCACCATGGGGCCGCGACATCCCTATACGCTGAATGCACTGCAGCAACTGGGGACAGCGATGGCCCACGACCATCGCTATCCCGAGGCCAGCAAACTGTTTCGCGAAGTGATCGGAAAGCAAGACAATTCCAAGGAGCAGGGCGACCGCTTCAAGGTGTGGTATTCGTTCGCATGTGTGGCGACGGCTGCCAACCATCCCGACGACGCACTTCAGTATCTACGGGAAGCCTTCAATCGCGGATATAAAGACGCCGATGCCTTGATGGCCGACGCCAATCTGAAGAATCTCCGCCCCAACCCTAAGTTCCAGCAACTGGTCGCCGAACTCAAACGCCCGCCCGCAACAGTTCAAACCCAATAATGGAACAAGCTGCTGAAAGCTGGGCTGAATGTTCGTCTTTCCAGGGCGGGAGCTGTAAGTGCTCCAGCCGTCGGCGACGAAAAGAAGTCGCTCTGAAGGTCATCCGCGGAGGCGAAACTTAATCCCGGCGCAAGTCAAAACGCATACTCCGCGCCTTCACTCCAATCCTTCCACTACATACAGCGCCCCAAGAACCCGCACTGTGCTGTAGGCATATGCCTTGTTGCGCTCGGCGTATACCAGCCTCACGTCTTGGGTCGAACCCGCTTTCTCGCTGGGTTCCACGGCCTGAAGCAGCATTCGTTTTCCAGTCGGGATGTCCACACGGTAGATGCGGCCTTCCCACGGTGTCGCCGAAACAACTAACAAACCTTTACCATCCTCGGTCCAATTTTCAATTCGATCGTGGGGCTCCACGCCCGAGACCACTTGCAGCTTCTGTGTCTGTCGATCAAATACCACGGCCTCCGCGGAACCATTCCGTCCGGCGATCTGATTTCCATCCTTGGCTATAGCGCTGCCGACGAAATCGGGAGGACCCAAAGGCTGCGGCTTTCCCCCCTCCAGATCCATTTCGTAGGACCGCAACGATTGTCCCTCCGTCGCTCCGGTCAGCAGCAGATGCTTGCCATCGGGAAACCAAACGATATTCGCCAGACTAGTAATATCTCCCACGGGCAACCGACGGCTTTGCCCGGTTCCAATCGGGTTCAGGCCCACCTGCGGCGGTCTGGTCACAATTTGAGTGGCAACCATCGTCCCATCAGGCGAAAATTTCGGCCCTCCTCCAGGTCCGAGCGCCACCGGCGGAGAGCCATCGAGTTTCCGGTAAACCGACAGGTACAACGGCCCTGCCGGTCCTCCCCATTCCAGGAACACGATCGCCTTCCCGTCCGGGGAGATGTCTCCCAACATGGATCCGTCGAACCATTCGAGGCCGTGCCGTTCTTTGCCCGTGACGGAGTCGCTGCCGGAGATCTCCGTGCGGTGCTGCTCACTCGCAAGCAGCACCCGACCGTCCGCCGCAATATCCAGTATCCGCATCCCTTCCGGAGTCGTGAGGATTTCCCGCTGCTTCCCACCAAGGCTCACACCATACAGTTGGCGGTCGGTTGAATCAGAAGCGGTGAACCAGATCTCCTTGCCGTTTCGCGACCACGCCAGCCCCTGCAATGTTGCGTACTCTCTGGTCAGCTGCTTACGTTCACCGGAAGCATCGAAAACGGATACCCAGCCCCGGTCATCGGCGTAGACCGGATGTTCCACGAATGCGACTTCCTTTCCCGAAGGGGACACTCGGACATAATCCACGTAACCAGCGGTTGCGTAAATGACTTTCCCCGCCGGATATTCCAGCTGCATTTTCCGGTTCGCTTGGCGCACCAGCGCCAGCGTCTTGCCATCAGGCGCGAAGTCCGCCGAAATGACGTCCTTCTCCTGCGAGCGTGGCGTACCACCTGCCATCGGCGCCTGCGCCATCGTGCCACTCTGAAAGTACGGCCCGCTCACCGGGTCGACAGCAAGTTCCATGTCTCCGCTGGCGGAAAGAGAGAGCAGGGTCGCGCTCGGAAGATCTACTTTCGTGGATTGCGGAAACTCCATGCGCACGGTGTAGACCTGCAACGGGTCGTTGTTCCACTGCGCGCTATAGACGATCGTTTGCCCATCTTTCGCGAAGCGTGCGTTCGATAGATAGCCTTGTCGATAAGTCAGCCGGGTAAACTTTGGCTGTGGTTTTGCGGCAGACGACCTTCCCAGCCACCACAGCCCTGCCCCAAGCACCAACGCACCCAGCACCACGGCTGTCCATGGCAACCAGGCTCGCTTCAACTTCAGCTGCGGTGCACTCTTCGTTGACGACGTTCCGCCCAGCGACTCGATGGCAAAAGCCAGGTCGCTTGCCGACTGGAAACGTCGCTCGACACTCTTCTCCAGGCAACGGGTCAGAATCCGCTGCAGTCCCAGCGGACCTTGCCAACCGGTTTCGTGGAGCTCCGGCGGCTCTTCCCGCAAAACTGCGGTCATCGTTTCCGCGGAGGTCTCGCGTTTGAAGGCGCGCTTGCCGGTAAGCATTTCGTACAGCACAGCACCAAAACTAAAAATATCGGAGCGCGCATCGCTCGACTCACCCCGCACCTGCTCCGGCGACATATAGCCGACTGTTCCTAACACCATACCGGGCAATGTCGCTGGACTTGCCAGCGTCGCCACAGTGTCGTGGCTTTCTTCGACCCGCATCAACTTCGCCAGCCCGAAATCCAAAACTTTGACCCGTCCATCCCGCGTAACAAATACGTTCTCCGGCTTCAGGTCCCGGTGCACGATTCCCTTCTCGTGCGCGGCCGCGAGTCCCTGCGCGATGCCGAGCGCATACTCGATCCCGCGTCGCACCGGCAGCGGTCCGGCTTCAAGCTTCTCACGCAGAGTTTGCCCTTCAAGAAGTTCGCTGACCAGGAACGGTGCGCCGTCGTGTGTCCCGATGTCATGGATTCCGAGAATGTTGGGGTGGTTCAGCGCCGCGATGGTTCGCGCTTCCTGTTCGAAGCGCCGCAATCGGTCCGGATCTTTTGCCAAGCCCTCGGGCAGCACTTTGACCGCAACGTCGCGTCCGAGCCGCGTGTCGAGCGCTCGGTACACTTCTCCCATGCCGCCCGCGCCGAGCAGCGCAACGATTTCATACGGGCCAAGTCTCGTGCCAGAGGTGAGAGCCATGGGTCGGCGCAATTATAGCCTGTGCGGCACGTTGGAGCAGATGTGGAGATCTGTGCTTCCCGCTTGCCCGTCATCCGACCAGATTTGCTCGTTATCCAAGACTAGGTTAGCCTTTGAAAAAACGAAAGGCAGCAAGAATGGCGGACAACAAAACCAAGCCGACGGAATTGAGTGTGGCGGCATTTATTGATGCCATCGAGGACCCTACCAAGCGCGCAGACGCCAAGGCGCTCGTCAAATTGATGCAAGACGCGGCTGGCGAAAAGCCGAAGATGTGGGGGCCATCCATTATAGGCTTCGGTAGCTACCACTACAGGTACGACAGCGGGCGTGAAGGCGATATGCTGCTTATCGGTTTTTCGCCGCGAAAAACCGCTATCGTTCTGTACAACGTAATCGAGTCCAGCGAGGCGCAACTGGCAAAACTCGGCAAGCACACGACCGGCAAGGGCTGCCTCTACATCAAGAAGCTCGCAGACGTGGACCAACAAGTGTTGAAGGCCATGGTCGTGAAGTCCCTAGCGGCCTTGCGAGCGCGGAACCCAAGTTAAGGCGCCGTTCGCTGATAGACGATGCAGATTACAGCAATAGCCGATGGTTGGGCCACGTTTCGTTTGCACGATTTTGACCGACTTCCGAAGAATCCCGCTATAGATGATTCTGTGAAATTCCTTGACCACTTTGCGACACTTCTCTCGTGAATCTGTGTAAGCTGTTGGCATGAAGGCGCGCAATTCAATCCTTATTTTTCTGATTTCGTTCGCCGCTCTGCCGTCGCGTGCTCAACAGTCGACTCTAGACGCCTCTCAGGTGGTGAACCGATGGCGGGCTGCGGTGCATTCCAATAAGGCTTCGCACTCGGCCGTGATCACGACAGTCTCCACTGAGGACGGAATTCCGGGCACGGTGCAGGATTGGATCTCGAATACAGATTTTCGTCGCGAGATTCAGCGCAACGTCGACGAGTCGCAACTGCTGCTGACGAAGCAGCGAAAAGAGCGGCGCGACTGGAATGGCTGGGTGCGAAAAGTCGAAGGCCAGGAGCTAGAGCGGTTTGCCACCGGAGTTGACGAAGAGCGGGTCATCGCCTTCGGTCCGCCGCAGGAGATGCGATCGGGAGAGGTGTCAGAGAGCAGCGATCATTCAGCCTATCTATTGCGGTACAAACCCGAGGGTGGCTGGACGACAACGTGGTACATCGACGCGAAGACATTTCTGCCGCTCAAGTCCGTGCGCCCGGGAGACGATAGCGAGATCACAACCACGTATTCCGATTGGCGCAACGCCAATGGAGTGATGACGCCATACCATGCGGTTGTGACCGAGACGGAAATACCCGACTACCAGTGGGACCGCAGAAGTGTTGAGTACAAGAGCACGCTGTCGAAAGACACCTTTGCGCCGCTCGTTCCGGGGCCATCGGACGCGACGCTGGCTCCTAACGCGCCACCTATTCCGTTTACGATGGAGGCGAACCATATTGTGTTCAACGTGTCTGTCAATGGACGGCCTCCAATCGGATTCATCCTCGATACCGGGGCGGACCAGAACGTTATCAACTCAGCTCGCCTCGAAGAGTTTGGTCTGAAGACCTACGCCAAGACGATGACGAGCGGCGGCGGAAACTCGGCGGAATACACCTATGCCGCCGGAGCGACATTCACGCTTCCAGGAGTTGAACTTCGCAACCAGCATGTATCGGCCATTGACCAGACCGGCCTGGAGCACGCCTTGGGGGTGAAGTTCGGGGGAATTCTTGGATACGACTTCATCAGCCGCTTCGTAATGGAGATTGACTACCAGAATCAGATGATCACGCTGCACGATCCCGGGACGTGGAAGTACTCAGGAACTGGAATGATGGTGCCGGTGATCTTCGACAACGGAATTCCACACGCGTATGGCTCGATTGGAGTTCCGACCAAACCGGACATTCCTGCATACTTCGTTGTGGACTTCGGAGCGTCCGAGACCGCGACGCTGACCTCGCCATTCGTCAAATCGAACGATCTAACCCGGCTCGCGCAGACAAATGGAACTGTGAACCGGCCCACGGGGCTCGAGAGCCAGTTCTTCGCGCAGAATAACGTACGCGGCAATCTGCAGCGACTTACGATCGGACACCTGACCGTGAACAACGTTCCGGTGAACATGTCAGTGAACACGAAGGGAGCATACGCGAGCACTAATTTCTCAGGGACGGTAGGTGAGACCATCTACTCGCGATATCACTGTTATCTCGACTATTCGAACTACCGCGTCATCCTCGAACCAACGCCGGAAGCGAACAAGCCATTCCCTGAGCGCGAGACCTATGGGCTGACGTTGCTTGCATCCGGTGCGGACTTGCACACGTACACGGTCGCGGCGGTGCGTCCGGGATCGCCGGCGGAGGCCGACGGTTTCCAGAAAGGCGACGTGATCGCGGGCAAGGACGGCAAAGACGCCAGTGAGTTTACGCTTCGCGAATTGCGCGACAGCCTGAGCCATTCGGGACAGCATCACGCGCTTGAGGTGCAACGGAGCGGAGAGCGGCAAACGAAAAACGTAGAGGTGCGGCTGGTCTCAATCGAACGTTGAGTTTTGTGCCATCTTCATGGCCACGCGAGAGCTATCTTACTTCTTGAGCTGCGCGAGCCAGTTCGTGACCAACTGGAGTGGAGCTGGAGCTTCATCCTGGGAGTGGTTTACCAGCACACGCTGGCCATCGGAGGAGACGTCGAAGGCTACGCCGATCCCCGGCGAAGCGGCGTGGAACAGACGCTGGGGCGTGCCGACTTCGACCTCCGATCCCTTTGTGATCACGGTGCAAACGAGGATATCGTCAGTAAGATCCTTGAAGAACAGTTCCCTGCCATTTCCACTCCATGCGGGGTAGGCGCCGGTATTCGCCGATACTCTCCATTTTCCTTTTCCCTCCGGAAAACTGGTTACGTAAATCTCCTGCTGCCCGGATTCGTCGGAAGCGTAGGCGACCCAGCGGCTGTCCGGAGAAATTCGATACGAGGAAAGATTGGATTGCGGCGAAGGCGGCTGCACGGCTGCGACCGGCTTGGCGTCCCCGTTCACCGGTCTTATCCAGAGCGAAACCATCTTCTCGCCCTCGCCCCAAAGGTAGGTTATATATTTTCCATCGGGCGACCAGCCGGGGCTGTGGTAATTGTTCTGGTCGGCAACCAATGTTTTCTCGGCGCCGCTGCCGTCTGCCGCTTTGGAGCGAATTTCTACGTTGCCGCCGCCGGTGGTGACTTGCGCCGAGAAGATCAGCGTTTTGCCGTCCGGCGACCACGCAGGTTCCTGAACCACCTGCTGATCGAAGGTGATGCGAGTCTTGGTCTTGCGCTCGAGGTCGAGCGTCCAGATGCCAGTCCCGCTGGCAAATGCGACTCGCTTGTTATCTGGTGAGAGCCGCACATCCCGCACGCCCAACAGGGCGCGCGCATTCGTGTTCGTAGCCTCTTGAGGGTCGTAGTCGGCCAGCGGCTTACCGGAGCGGTCGAACATCACCAGGTGGCTTTTTGCCGAGTCGATACTGCCTCGCTGGTAGATCAAGAGTCCATTCTGCGAGACGGCAAAAATGCTGCGCCACACGCCAACGTCGTCGCGGAGGTTGGTCACCACGCGGAATTGGCGATCCCGACAGAATGCCTTTTTGCGGATCGAAAGGCTGCGCCACTAACGCCGTGTTGGCACGGTAGAGAAGATAGCCGGATGCATACTGCGCCGCCGAATCGGTCGCCAGAACCAGGCGAGTTTCCGTGCTGTCGATGGACCCGAAGATAGATTCCGTTTTGCTTTGGGATCGCCTCCGGTATGGCTAGTGGCGAGAAAAATAAAATGCTTTGCCGTCGGGCAGGAACCATGGCCAGCGATGGGTGGTGTGCTTGGCTCTATCGATTACTGTCGCCGGGTTCCGCAGCGCCGCCTTGCGCGCTCACTTTCGCCAGCGAGCTCGTAAAATCCGGGGCGAAGACGATCACATCGTTGGCGCTCCAGCTTCCGCCGCGGGAATTTGGCGCGTCGGCTACGGTAGCGACAGGGCCGCCTGTGGCGGCAATCTTCATCAAGTTTGCCGCCGGCAAAGAAAGCGATGCTAGTGGCCGTCGGGCGACCAGAAAGGATGCGAAGCGCCCGCGGTGCCTTCAAGCGGCTTGCGCCGAGTCGCTGTTCAGCGAGCGGACCCACAGCAGCTTGGTTTCGCCAGAGTGCGCGACGAAAGCGATCTTGTCGCCTTGTGGGGAAAGAACGGGCATGCCGCCCGACGTCGCCGGTGCTGTCGAGAGAGAATTTATCTGGCGGAGGGATTTCGGCGTGCAACGAGAGCTGCGCCTCGGAGGATTTCGCCCACCGGTATCCGGCGAATCCGGCCAAGGCGATGAAAGCGAGCAGAAGTGCGGCCGCCCAAGCGCCCACGACTTTCTTGAATGCGCGAAACTGACTTTGCGGATTCGGTGCGGCGCTGAGTCGACCACCCAGCGCAGGTCCATCGCGACGTCGTGCGCGGATTGGAAGCGGTCGGCGGGATCTTTGGCCAGGCAGGCACGAACCACGCGATCGAGCATCGGGCGGCGTGAGCGGCTGGCTGGCGCTGATGGGATCCGGATCTTTTTCCAGAATCGCGCTGAATACGCTGAGTTGCGATTTGCCTTCGAAGGCGCGGCGGCCGGTGACCATTTCGTAGAGAACGCATCCGAAGCTGAACAGATCGCTGCGCGCGTCGGCTTCCGCTCCTTGCAAAACTTCCGGGGCCATGTATTGGAAAGTTCCGACGATCGAACCTTTCTGCGTGAGCGGCGACGCCGCCGCGGTGAGCGATGCCAGGTTCATCGTCGGCGTGGAAGGAGTGAAGCGGGCCGATGGCCTGCGAGCGCAATCCGAGCCAATTCCGGTTTCGCCAGGCCAAAATCCATCAGCTTTGCGCCCGCCTTGGTCAGCATGATGTTCGCGGGCTTCAGATCGCGATGGATGATGCCTTGCTGATGCGCCTTCTCCAGGGCTTGCGCGATTTCTGTTCCAATCTTCAAGACTTGATCAAGCGGCAGAGCGCCCTTCTCCAGGCGCTCGGCGAGAGTTTGGCCTTCGAGATACTCCATGACCAGGAAGTCGGTGCCGTCCTGTGTGCCGATGTCGTGGAGCGTGCAGATATTCGCATGCTGAAGCGCGGAAATGGCTTTGGCTTCGCGCTCCATGCGTTGTTTTAATTCCGGGTCGAGGAAAGATGCGGACGGCAGAACTTTGATGGCGACGGTGCGGTCAAGGCGGGTGTCCTTGGCGCGATAGACCTCGCCCATGCCGCCCGCGCCGAGCGGGGAGACGAATTTCGTAAGGACCGAGTTTGGTGCCAGAGGCGAGGGCCATGCTTGCGCGCAATTATAGCCTGTGCGAACGTTGCAAGTGGATGAGCACCAGTTCCGTTCGGTTGGTCGGCTAATCTTAATTTGTAACGGTCGTGCCCGACATGCCGACTTCGCGCCAAGGAACAACCTCCAGGGTAACGCGCGAGTGAATCCTATTTGAGCCCCTTAACCAAATAGAGCTCGGAAAGCAGGCGAGTGTAGCTGTAAACGTAGGCTCGACCGTCAGAGCTGAAATAAATGTGAGAGATGCCATGAAGTCCCGCTACGTCCGGGGGAGTCATTTCTCTGAAAAGCTGCCGTTGTCCGGTCAGAGCATTCAAGCGATAGACCTTCGCCGGTGCTTGATTCCACTGATACACGTACAACCAGCGTGGATCTGAGGTCCAGACGAAAGTTTCGCCGGCCTGCAAACCTGGAATCGGGCGCGGCTGTCCACCGTCTACGGGATACAGCCAGCCTCCACCACCAGTAAGACCGTTGCCGGCAATCAATTTGCCGTCCGGTGAGATTAGACAGAAAGTAACTCCCTCCGGAGTCACAGTGCGTGGTTTGCCACCGTCTATGTCCTGAGCGAAACACTGAGCGGCATGTCCCGGCCGGTTTGCGGAAAAAGCGATTTGCTTGCTATCCGGCATCCAACTGGCTCCGTGCCAGTACTGCTGAATGTCGCTTGGGTCCATTTGCCTGGCCGTGCCTGCTCCGGTCGGCAACAATAAAAGATGGGCATTGGAAACAATCGTGGACGCCCATTTTCCATCCGGAGATAAATGGCCCGCCATTCCCTGGCCAAGTGGGATGGGTGGCGATCCGCGCATGTCCCGCACGGCAACGGTATAGGTTGGTCCAGACTCAACTCCTTCTTCGTCGAAGAGCACAGTGTTGCCGTCCGCAGAGATATCCGTCGGGACCGACCAGTCTCGCCATGAAACCTCTTTCTCCGTGGTGGCTCCCGGCGCCAGAGCCATCATTCCGACGCGTTGTTCATCGCGGGTTAAAAGGACTCTGCCGTCGGAGGCGACGTCTTGCAGCGTGACTCCTCCGGGTGAACGGAAGATCAGACGCTGGTGACCCGATAGATCCACCGCGTAAATTTGACGTTCGTTTCCAGACTGGGCGGCCGAGAACCAGATCTCGGTTCCATCGGCAGACCATGCCAACCCTTCGACACTTACCCAAGCTGTTGCAGAGAGAACCCTCTTGTGTCCCTCAAGATCGACAATCGAGACGAAGCCCTTGTCGTCAGGATAGAGCGGGTGGTCGAGGAACGCGACTTGATCCCCTTTGGGCGAGATCCGCGGATGGCCGATCCAGCCAGCAGTTTCATACAGAACATGGCCGAGCGGAAATTCCAGACGCTGTTTGCCGTTTACATTGCGGACAGCCGCTAACGTTACGCCGTCGGTAGACCAATCAGCCCAGTCGACATTTTCAGCGAGCTGACGGGGAGATCCGCCCGTCACTGGGACTTGACCAAGAGTTCCCCGACCTGCGAACAGAAAACGATTATCGACCGACTGCAAAACCGCCATTTCGCCGGAAGAGGAAACTGCCAGCAGCTGCGTTGCGGTGAATCCGAGGCTTCGCGCTCCGGGGATTTGCGGGTCGGTGAAGAATATTTCAGTTGGTCCGCCGTCCCAGGATGCGGCGTAGATCACGCCGTGACCATCAGGCGCAAACCTTGCTGAGTACACCGTGCCGCGGCTCGAAGTCAGCCGCTGAAAATCTGGCGGCTGCCATTTGCCTGTTCGGTGGCCGAGGAGAACGCCAGAGCCGACGAAGATTCCGGAGATCACGATTGCGAGAAGTGCCAGGAGCGTGCGGTTCAATACCACTCTGCTGGGCCGATCACCGTTGATCGGCGGTAGTTGCGGATGCGTATCCACCGGACGTTCGTCCAGCCTGGCAACGAAGCGGTAACCACGACGCGGCACAGTCTCGATGAAGGAGGGATTTTCGGCCGAATCACCCAGAGCGGCGCGGAGTTTGCCCACAGCAACATTCACCGCATGGTCGAAGTCTCCAAAACTGTCTTCCGGCCAGATACGGGACTGCAGCTCCTCGCGAGTCACGAGGTCTCCCGGGTGCTCGAGCAGAATCTGCAGTATTTTGAAGGGTTGGTCCTGGAGTTTGATGCGGCTTCCGGACTTGCGGACCTCTCCGGAGGGGAGATCGGCTTCAAACGCCCCAAAGCGTATCGTCCGATTCCCGTTATTCATCGTGACCTTCCCGTTTTCAGGAAAGTCTAGCATCTCTCACCATCTCTCTATAGACGCCGTAGAGGCTAATTGGTTTATTAACTTGAGTTGGAGACCCGGGTCTCCACATGTCTCCTGCGTATCTCCTGATCCGAGATTAACTGTCGATGTAAAAGCTAGCTGTTGTGAATTGAGATCGTTGGCCCTGATCGAATATACCTTCCGACATTGGGCGGATTTGCGAACACAGTTCATCGCTCTACCACGAGAAAGGAACGACCATGAAGCTTACGGGATGGATGAAAGCGACTTTTGCGGGAGTCCTGTCAATGGGCGTCCTAACCAGCAGTGCTACGGCTCAAGACACGCCTCAGGAACCCAGGCGGGAAGTGCACTTAGCGACCGCTTCCACGCCGCGCGAGCAGCAGATTCAACTGGCCTTGAGCGCGGCTCCAACCGAGGTATCGAGTAAGGCCTCCGTTTATATTTTGGGGCCCAAAGGCTACGAGAAAGTTCGCGAAGGCACGAACGGCTTCAGTTGTTTGATTGAGCGGTCATTCAGAGGGACAACACAAACTTCGTCAGCGCCAGCGTGCTTCGACGCCGAGGGCAGCCGAACAATTATGCTTGCCTATCTGCGCAGGGAAGAACTACGAGCAGAGGGCAAGTCCGAGGAGGAGGTCAAGGATGACATCGCGAAGGGATACAAGGATGGCCGCTTCAAAGTGCCCGGACCCGGTTTCCTTTTCATGATGTCGAGTGAAAATTACGTCTACGATTCCGAGTCCAAGAAGAGCGGTTTCGTGCCCCCGCACTTGATGTTCTATGCGCCTAATAAGACCGCGAAAGATGTGGGATATGAATCGGTATCGCCCACAATGGTGCCTTATCTGACGGGGAGCGGGATAGGGCCGGAATCATTGCTGGTCGTAGTCGCGGAAAAGCCGTCGCAAGGTGACTCCTCTAGCGATTCCCACAAGCACTAACGGAGGGCTCGGAGTTTTGCCGAGCCCTAATAAGCATGGTTTTCGTCCAGCATAAGTATTGCAAGAAGTGATCGAGGATTGATTTACGCGTGCTTGTCCGAGCGAATTAATGAGGAAGAATCTTGATCTCGGATTTGAATTCGTGATAGTTGCGGAAGTCAATGATGTTGTGGCTGCAGTTGCTGGTTCCCCGTTCACAACCCAAGGCCTCGGCATGGACCGGAAGCAGAAACGACGTCTCGCCAAGGGTCACGTTCGCATAATCAAGCGCGGTTTCGACCGTATCCATCGGGAAATCTGACGGTATGTTACGGGCCTGCATCTCGATTCGCAGGACGCGCGCGGTGTTTGGATCTATCCATACGGAGCCTGCGTAAGCCGGAGACACACTCTGAGAGCCGGCATGCAACATCCAGTGTGAATTTTCGCTCTGCACTTGAAAGTCGTAAACCTGGGCATTGAAACCCGAAATAGAAGACGCACCACCGGACCGGAATTGCGCGCGTGTAGCGGGGTGAAAAAGATCCAGCAGTATGGACGCAAATTCTCCGGTGGACCAGGACCCGTCGATCTGCTGCAGGGGCTTATCCGTGGGGCGGTCATTGATCTTCACGTTACGATAACTTTCCTGCCCATCCTCAAAAACGATTTCAGCCGAAACCGTGTCCAGTGGCATTTTCTGCTCGCGGCCTCGTTGGGTAAACCGCGACATGAACTCCTGGCAAACAAAGTTGGGAAGCTTCTGGGAAAACTGGAACGCCGCCTCTCTGGCCCGTTCGATCAAGGCTTCGGAGGGAGTCAGCGAACGAGTGGGAACGGAGTCCGCGGGGCGCGGCGCGGCCGCCGGCGGCGGGTCAGGACACGGCGGCAGAGCCGGCTGTGTGCCTCGTTGCAAAATGGGAGGAACGTCGGAGCAAGGAGGTGTCGTACTCTGGGCTTGCGATTGGGCTACGAGCGGCGTGGCGAAAGCAAGCACTAAGGTGAATCCTGCGCCAGCCACGCGAAGCCGGCGGCCCGAAGGTTGAAGGCTGCATCCTTTCACAGACTCACGTCTCACAGACTCACTTCCTCTCGAATTTAGCACAATTCACCGGAATTTTAGGCCCCGAAATTACCGAATCTGTACCACAACATCTACTAGCGTTTTTTCAGCGCGGTGAGCCCGTTGGAATGTACGATGTTCATGGTCCAAAGAACGAAGACTTCATGACCATCCTCGCCCGCTTGCAGCGCTGGAAGGAACAGGGCGCGATATCGGCGGAGCAGCACGCGCATTTGGCAAGTCTCTCGCGTGGAGAACCTTTCTCGCTTTTTCTCGAGCTCAACCTTCTCCTGTACGTCGGTGTGCTGGCGTTCGTTGCCGGACTCGGCTGGACGGTGAGCACATGGTCGCAGCAACTCGGTGACGTCGTCATCCTGACTGTGCTCTCCGGCTTCCTCGCCGCTTGTTCCTGGTACTGCTTTTCCCGCGCGCCCGTCTGGTCCCCCGTCGAAACGCCTGCGCCGAGTCCGATCTTCGATTACGTGCTTTACCTCGGCAGCCTCGTCTGGTGCGTAGAACTCGCTTACCTGGAAAACCGTTTCCACGTGCTCTCCGGACAGTGGGATCTTTATCTCCTGGTGAGCGCCGGCCTGTTTTTCTTCCTCGCTTACCGTTTTGATAATCGCTTCGTACTGTCACTCGCCTTGTCCTCACTCGCCGGATGGTTTGGGCTCAAAATCTCGCACTGGCCGACTCATCAGGATGCGGAGTATCGCCAATATGCTCTTCTTTACTGCGTGCTGGTCGGCGTCGGCGGGGCGATTCTTCAGCACCGCAGCCTGAAACCGCATTTCTTCGGCACTTATCTGAACATCGTGGCCAACGTTCTCTTTTTGGCATTGCTCTCCGGCGTATTCGATCGTCAGGGCTACGGCTTATGGTTTTTCGCTCTGCTTATCGCTTGTACCGCGTCTCTCGCCTGGGGCTTGACGCGTCGGCAGTTTGCCTTCGTTGCTTATGCCGCCGTTTACGGATACGTGGGCGTCAGCTCGATCTTCCTCCGCAGCGTCAACGACAACACCGCGGTCATGAGCTATTTCGTCTTTACTGCAATCGCGATGCTTGTGCTGCTGGTCAAGATCGCGCGCCGCTTCGGGAGGCCGGCGTGAGAATCTACAGTGCGTCCAGCGAAGAAACTCTGCGCGCCCGACAACTCCTGAAGGATTGGACAGGCGATGGCTTTCTGACCAAGGAGCAGTATCAGCGCTTGGAACAGGAGACAGTCTCTGATCTCCGCACTACTAACATTTTTCTACGGCTGGTCTTGTTCGTTTTCACCCTGATCAGCATTAGCGCCGCCGCCGGGCTGTTCTTTGCGGTTTCGGGGCCACCAGAGCAAGCTATCGGCGTTTTCTTCCTGATCTTCGCTGCCGTCTGCTACGCGGCTGCCGAATTCGCCGTTTCCCAAGCCCGGCTCTATCGCTACGGTGTCGAAGAGGCGCTCGCCGCCTGCTCGGTTGGTTTTCTCAGCGCGGGAATACTGTTCGCCTTTTTCACCGGCAGCCCTTACTCGCCGAAGCTGGAGTCTTTAGTTCCCGCCGCCGGAGCCGTCTTTTCGCTCTGGATATGGCGCCGCTTCGGCCTGTGGTATGCATTTCTAGCGGCGATGATGTTCGTCGTCTTCTTACCAGGCTACTGGACCTCATCGCACTCGGCGCAGCATCTGATCGTCGCCGGATTCTATGCAACTGGACTTATATGCGTAGCCGCAGTACGCACCCGCCACCGCTTTGATTATCTCGACGACACTTATTCGCTCGTCGAAGCGTTCCTCTGGCTTGGCATCTACCTGGCCATGAATCTCAAGCTTTCGCCGTCGGACCTACCCGCGCAGTGGTGGAGCGGCACTCGCGCCACCCCCGAATTCGCAAGGCCGTTCTACTGGACCACGTGGGTGCTGATCTGGTGCCTGCCGCCGATCGTACTCACGCGCGGCATTCGCCAGAAGGACCGCTTCGTGATTGCGGTGGGTGCGATCGTCTCCATCCTGACCTTCGTCAGCAATAAGCCCTATCTCGGGTGGCCGCGGCATACCTGGGACCCGATAATTCTGGGCATATTGTTGACCGGTGTCGCAGTCTTTATCCGCCGCTGGCTTGCCCGTGGCCCGAGTGGAATTCGCCACGGCTTTACTGCCGCGCGCCTATCAGCTAAGGACAAAGACTGGATGAACGCGGGATCAGCCGTATTCGGCCTGCTAACGCCCCAGTCAATAACGCCAGCGGCGCAAACCGGCAGTAAAGACTTCCGCTTCGGCGGGGGAGCTTCGGGAGGCGGAGGCGCCACTGGCGATTTTTAAAGGCCGCCGGGTGGATGAGTTCATCGCCTGAAATAGAATCCCAGCAGAAACCTCTACGAACTGCTGCTACCGCAGACATCGCAGTTTCGCACGATCCGCGTATCCTACTATTCGATCGGTCCAGTTTGTGCGTGTGACGTTCTGTTAACAACACTTCTAGAGATAGGCGATATAATCCATAGCCATCCTGAGGTTGTCAGGGCCGTTTGAACTGTTGGCTCATGACTCAAACCAAGAAATCCCAACCTACTCAAAAAGGAGGACACCAATGACCCAAACCACCACTACCCCACAAGACACCAGCCATGCAGGTGACAACATTGGAATTCGTCCGTTCCATATGACTTTTGCGGAAGCAGATCTGACCGAATTACGTAGGCGCATCAACGATACAAGGTGGCCTGAGCGGGAAACAGTCGCGGATGCATCGCAAGGAGTACAGCTCGCGACGACCCAGGCACTCGCGCGATATTGGGCAACAGATTACGACTGGCGCAAGATCGAGGCGAAACTGAACGCCCTGCCGCAGTTCATCACCGAGATCGACGGGCTGGACATTCATTTCATTCACGTCCGTTCGAAACATGAAAACGCGCTGCCGCTGATCGTTACGCACGGATGGCCCGGCTCAATCATCGAACAGATGAAGATCATCGATCCGCTGACCAATCCCACGGCCCATGGTGGCAAAGCAGAAGACGCCTTCGATGTTGTTGTTCCGTCGATGCCCGGTTACGGGTTTTCAGGTAAGCCGAAGACGACCGGCTGGGGCCCTGAACGGATCGCGAGTGCCTGGACCGTGTTGATGAAGCGCCTCGGCTACTCAAAGTTCGTGGCACAGGGCGGGGATTGGGGCGCGGTCGTCACCGATCTGATGGGCGTACAGGCGCCGCCCGAACTTCTTGGTATTAACACCAACATGCCCGGCGCGGTTCCTGCGGATATTTATCGAGCGATTTTGTCCGGCGCCCCGGTGCCGTCTGGTTTCTCAGACGACGAAAAGACTGCTTTCGAGAGGCTCCAATTCGTGTACAGCAAAGGCGTCGCCTACGGCTACCAGATGGGGTTGAAACCGCAGACGTTGTACGGAATCGCGGATTCTCCGGTCGGCCTGGCCGCCTATTTTCTGGACCACGATGCGTGGAGTTACGCGCTGATCGCGCGCGTCTTTGACGGGCAGACCGAAGGTCTCTCACGAGACGATGTCCTCGATAACGTAACGATCACCTGGCTGACGAACACGGCGCTTTCCGGAGCACGGCTCTACTGGGAAAATAAATTTCCCTATTTCAGCGTCAAGGGCGTGTCGGTCCCGGTTGCGGTGAGCGCGTTCCCTGACGAACTCTATCAATGTCCGCGGAATTGGGCAGAGCAGGCGTATCCAAAACTGATCCATTACAACAAGCTCGATAAAGGCGGTCACTTCGCGGCATTTGAGCAGCCCCAACTTCTTTCAGAAGAGATTCGCGCGGGCTTCCGATCACTGCGGTCAAGCTTGGCAAAAGCGGCGTAGTCGCGGCTTTAGGGCAAATCGAAAAATCTCTTGCGGAGTCAACGGACTCCGCACTTTTTTTGCTCTACAGCACTCCCCGCATTCGTAGTTTTACTTTATCCCCTGGTGTTCGATCTGATCGGCGAATAGTCACTTCGCATCGGTGGTCAAATGTACGTCCTTCATTTCCTTGATTTCAGTGATTACGATTGCACGCGTTCCCTTTCGCTCAAAAACGGTGCCACTAGCCCGAACATATTTACCCACGAACGGCATCAGTCTTTCGCGCTGATCCGTGTCCGGCATGGAGTCAGAGATTGGAATGTACAACTCGCCATCCGCCGATTGAATGATTAAAGGGGAACCTTTCCTCGCGCACTCCAACGCACACTGCAGGTTAAATTCCGTAGCCTTCGCCTCGCCATTCTGAATCGGACAGGAAATATCCCGAACCAGGCCTTCAATGGTCGTCTTCGACTTGTGGGATGAGGGTTCGCCCTGGGTTGTTTTCTGCGGCGACTGCGACATCGTCGCGATGGATGCAATACTGACGCCGGCAAGCAAGCAGACAAGCACAATACGGCTCATCGTTTTTCCTTTAGGTTCAATTGCAGTGCCGTTCGATTCGCCGATTTCTCGACGCGGATTTAAATACACTCCGACTTTCAACCTATGATGCGGCAGTCATGGTTGATCGTTGCCTGATAATACCGACGGGTATGTATGTTTACACGGTGGGACATGTACGTTTGGCCGACCGAATCATATGCTGCTCGCGGCCGATGGCAGGGGCAGAGTCGGAATCTCCAGAATCTGAAAGTTCTTGGATCTCGTCTCCCATATGTTATGTCACGACCGACAAGCGGCACGATTCGAGCCGACAAGCGGTCCCACACGACCGAGATGCGTTCTGAGCAAGATCAGACTACATCCGGAATCTCATCAGCACTGATCCAATGATTGCTTTAACTGCTTGAGGAATTGATGACTGCTCTTTGGCGTTCGTCTTGCAATCTTCTAGTTCGCGCGAAACCGGCTTTCCAAGCGGGTTCCGCAACTAAGAGGAGGATGAATGTACCGTCCACGCATCTCAACTTTTGTACTTGTTCTGACTGCAGCTTGCTGTCTTCTTGCAAGTCAGCTTCTGCTAGCCCAATCGTCAACTACGGGTGAAATTAGCGGTATCGTTAGCGATCCTTCCGGTGCCGTAGTACCCAATGTCCCAGTCACCTTAAAGAGTATCGATAAGGGATTCACCCAGAGTGCAACCTCGAACGCGCAGGGTGCATATCGGTTTTCACTGTTAGCTCCGGGCAATTACACGGTTTCCGCGACAGCGTCAGGATTCAAGACCACCACGGTGACCCAACCAGTCTCCGTGGGTGCAGTCGCCATCGCCAATATCGTCATGGAGCTTGGCACTACCGGGACCACTGTCGAAGTCAGCGGAGATGCCCCGCTGCTACAGGCAGACAGCTCCGAAATCTCCACTACGATGAACACTCTGGCGGTTCAGAGCTTGCCCAACCCCGGCAACGACCTGAGCTTCATTGCCCAAACCGCCCCCGGTTCGGTGATGAATACCCAGAGCGGTTTCGGCAACTTCTCCAGTTTCGGGATTTCGGCCACTTCGAATTTGTTCACTATGAACGGCATGTATGACAACGATCCGTTCCTTAACGTGAACAACTCCGGCGCGACCAACCTGCTGCTCGGCAACAATGAGGTTCAGGAAGCGTCGGTCACCAGCAACGGCTACTCCGGCCAGTACGGCGGTTTCGCTGGCGCGACTGTAAATTACGTAACCAAGTCAGGCTCGAACCAATTCCACGGCAACGCAAATTACTTTTGGAACGGCTCGGCCATGAATGCCAACGACTGGTTCCACAACAACACCACCCCGGTAACGCCGAAGACGTTTGACAATGCCAATCAGTGGGCAGCGTCTTTCGGTGGACCCATCAAGAAGGACAAGGCATTCTTCTTCGCCAACTACGAAGGTCTGCGCGTGCTGGTTCCGGTGACCCAAACGGTCACCTACCCGAGCCCGCAATTCCAAACTTCGACGCTGGCTAATTTGACCGCGATCGGGCAGGGTGCCCAGATTCCGTATTTCCAGAACATGTTTAATCTCTGGAACAATGCGCCCGGCGCGAGCCGTTCAACCCCCATCCCGCTCGGCGGAACCTCTCTCGGTGGTTGCTCCACGCAAAACGCTGGAGGCCTTAGCGGCGTTGCTGCACTGCTCCCAGGTGCCCCGTTGTTTGGCACTGCGGTTCCCTGCGCCAACAGCTTCCAGTCGGCAGACAGTGCTCTAACCCATGAGTTCTTGTTGGCGGGCAGAGTTGATGTCAACCTCACGAACAGCGACAAACTCTTTATCCGCGCCCAGGAAGACAAGGGCTTCCAAGCCACCTACACCGACCCCATCACCCCGCTGTTTAATTCCGGCAGCGATCAGCCGGAATATCAGTCGCAGGCGAGCTGGACCCACAGCTTTGGCACCAAGGCTGTGAACAACCTGGTCGCGGCATTCACGTACTACAGCGCGATCTTCAACGCTAACACTCCGGCTGCTTCTCTGGCCGCGTATCCAACGACCCTGCTTTTGGGCGACGGCACATTTGCCAACAGCTTCGAAG